>CAWDRS010000001.1:0-57452 GCA_963804795.1 uncultured Acidobacteriota bacterium
CCTCACCGCCAACCTTCGCTCGCCTGCCAAGTGAGCGAGCTTCGGCTGGCAAGCCAGCGAGCTCATTGATCGCGCGAAGGTTGTCCGCCGTAGCGCGCAGCGCGTAGGTGGACCGCTTAGGTCATACCCGGTGCCCGGCGGGCTCGTGAATCGCTCTCGGCGGCGCTCCGCGCTTCGTCAGGCGCGAACAGAACGTATGACGGTATGGCGCGCGCGGCTTAAGCGGCATTCGTTCGCAACGCGCCTGCTCAGCCACCGGTACCTGAACTCTCCCACATCATCACGGTCGCGGGCATAATTGCGGCAACCTGAGGGTCAGGAGCAAGCGACAGAACGCAAGAAGCAAGCGGCAGTCAAGGCGCAAGGGGACGGCGCCACCGAGCGAGTGGATCCATCAGGCAAAGTGGGAGGATCGCGGATGAACGCGCACAACCTCACCAGGCGTGGGGCGCTCGGCGCCGCAGGAGCGATGGTCGCGGGCGCACTGGGTCGCTCCGCGCCCGCACCCGTATCGATGCCTCCGCCGTCGGCGATGGAGCGGCAGGAGGCGCAGGGCGCTGTGCTGGTGCCACGTGCCGAGCTGGTGAACACGCTGGAATATGAAGAACAGGCGAAGCGGAAACTGGCGCCGGCCGTCTTTGCGCACATCGCGGGAGGAGAGCGCGCGAGCTTCGATCGGATCACTCTGCGGCCGCGCCTGCTGGTGCCGACCCTCGACATGGACCTCGGCGTAACGTTGTTCGGTGACCGCCTCTTCGCGCCCGTAGTCGTCGGGCCGATCGCCGACCAACGCCGATTTCACGCCGATGGCGAGCTGGCGACGGCCAGGGGAGCGTCGGCGGCCAAGGCGGTGATGGTGGTCAGCAGCCGTTCGAGCGTCCCACTGCAGGAAATCGCGGCGCAGGCCGGCGCGACGCTCTGGTATCAGGTGTTTGCCAGCGACCCCGCAGCGCGAACCCAGATTCAGGATGCGATGGACGCCCGCTGCCGCGCGATCTGCGTCACGGTGGGCGCTGTGCCACCGATCGGCGGCGCGCGGGGAGTCGCGACCGTCGCGAAAGTCGATTGGGCGGCCGTCGCTGCGCTCAAGCG
Source organism: uncultured Acidobacteriota bacterium (assembly GCA_963804795.1). Classification (GTDB taxonomy): domain Bacteria; phylum Acidobacteriota; class Vicinamibacteria; order Vicinamibacterales; family 2-12-FULL-66-21; genus CAVSUB01. The sequence goes on from CAWDRS010000001.1 coordinate 1,093, forward strand.
AACGTCGAGGGTGCCGGTAATCGTGAAAGGCATCGCCACGCCGGAGGCCGCAAAGCTCGCGCTGCAGCAGGGAGTGGATGGGATCGTCGTTTCGAATTATGGAGGCTTGGCGGGGTCGCGGACCGAGGCATTGATCCTGGCACTGCCGAAGATCGTCGACGCCGTGGCTGGTAGGGCGCCGGTGCTGGTGGACGGCAGCTTCCGGCGGGGCACCGACATTCTCAAGGCGCTGGCCTTCGGAGCGCAGAGCGTGCTGGTGGGACGGCCCGCAATGTGGGGGCTGGCGGCCTACGGAGCCGACGGTGTGCAGGGAGTGGTCGAGATGCTGCAGACCGAGTTGGCGCGCTACATGGGGATGTGCGGCAAGTCGAACCTGAAGATACTCGACCGCACGTTGCTGAAAGTGCACGGCGTGCCCGCTGGCAAAGGACCATCGAGAGGTTCCGTGTCCCGTGCTGGCGAGCCTGGCCTCGAAGGAGCCGCCCGTGGGTAGCCCCGTGGGCAGGCCCATGGGCAGCATAGACGCGCGTTGGCAGCAGAGCGTGTCGCGACGCAAAGCGATCGCGAAGCTGGCTGGGGCTCTGGCGGGATCGCCGCTGTTGCAATCCGACCTCGCGGCGCAGACGGATCCGCGACCGTTCAACGATCACAAGCGGCTGCCCGGACTCAACGAGATGATCGTCTCGTTCGATTTCGAACCCGTGTGCTTTGCCAACGTCTCGCAGGTGACCTACGACTACACCGCGCACGGCGACGGATCCGAGTTCACGGTCCGCCGCAACCGGCAGGCGTTCGATTGGGTCGACCTCGTGCCCGGGAAACCGATCGATCCCAAGACCGTCGATCTGACGACCGAGATCCTCGGCACGAAGATGAGCTATCCGATCATGGTGGCGCCGTCGGCAGCGCAGGTGGCGCTGCATCCTGACGGAGAGGTCGGGATGCATCGCGGGGCAACCGCGGCCGCGAATACGCCGACGATACTGAGCCATGTGTCGAGTCTGCCCGTCGACAAGGTGGCCGGCGCGGCGACGGGGTCGCTGTGGGCTCAGTTCTATCCGCAGCAGGATCGCACCGTCGGCCGGAAGATTCTCGACGAAGCGCAGGCTGCCGGCTGTACGGCGATCGTGGTGACGGTCGATCAGCAGGCGTCGTACTACGAGCGCAGCGAGCACAATCGGAATCTCGGCGGCAGCGCCCGCCGCCCCTCCGCCCGCGGCGCCGCCGCGGCACAAGGTGTGGGTGGGCCGGGTCGCTACCGCGTGTCCACCACCCGGCTCTGGTACACGTGGAGTTACCTCGACGAGATTCGCGAGGTCGTCAAGGTGCCGCTGATCGTGAAGGGGATTCTCACATCCGAGGATGCGAGGCTCTGCATCGAACATGGGATGGACGGCATCATCGTGTCCAATCACGGCGGCCGGTCGATGGACTATGGTCCGTCGACTCTGGAAGTGCTCCCGGAAATCGTCTCTGCGGTGAACGGTCGTGTTCCTGTCATCACCGACAGCGGATATAGACGAGGCACCGATATTCTCAAGGCGCTGGCGCTCGGTGCCAGGGCGGTGCTCCTCGGACGGACGCCGCGCTGGGCCCTGGGCGCGTTCGGTGCACCGGGCGTCCAGCGGCTGCTGGAGATCATGCAGCGCGAGCTCGTTGTCGCGGCGGCGGCGGCCGGACGCGGCACGCTGGCGTCGATCGATTCGAAGATCGTCACGACGAACTTCCCGTGAGCGCGGCTGGGGTATGGCCAGACAGTACCTTCAAAGAAATTGAAGTCAGCTCGGCCGACGCGCTACACTGCGACGGCCGCAGGCGTATCGAATGATGAAGTTCGAGCGACTGCTGTTAGACGTCACAGTGGAACAATCGGGCAAGTCGCGCACGCTTGAGCGAAATGGCGTGCCAGTCCAAGCCAGGACGATGGTCTCGTCGTGAGCAGCCTCGAGGAAGCTGGCCTTACCAGGACTTCCATGCCATGAAGCGCACAATGCGACGCACCTTCGTCCACGGCTTGTTCACCGGACTACGCGTAGTATGGCCAATCCTCTCGGGACTCCTGGCAATCATTGCCGGGCTCGGTCTGGTGATCGGGTTGATTGAAGGCTGGTCAGTACAGGAGTCGATCTATTTTGCGTTCGTATCGGGACTCACGATCGGGTACGGCGACTTTGCCCCCCGTAGCTTCGCGCCGCGCGCACTCGCAATCGTCATCGGCATCTGCGGCGTGCTCCTGACAGCCCTGGTGGCAGCGGTCGCCGTCAGGGCCTTGGGCGCCCTGAGTGCGGAAGGGGACGGAAAGGATGACGTCTAACCTTGGCGTTGCACCCGCCGCCGCCGCACCGCTCGCGCGCCGCGACGGGCGCGGGTGAGCGCCAACGTTAGCCTGACTAGGCGGATTCGCGGGCGGCCTGAGTGACGGACCCTGACGACCTTCGCCGCTTCATGCAGGTCGTGAGGACATAAAACGACGTGCTTGTCTTCGAGGAAGAACTCAGGGTATCTCGCTGAACAGCAGCAGACCCGTTTCGCTCGTGATCAATCATCCATGTCAGCCCGCTTCGCACTCTTCCTGACCGTCATCCTGCTGACCCTCTGCACGGCGCTACATAGTCAGCACGCCGTCCCGACGTTCCTGAACAAGCCGAGCGACGATGCGATCCGTGTGCTGACGTGGAACGTCTATCGGAACTCGATCATCCCCAGGTCCAGGGAGACCATCGATCCTGGCGCTGCAACGCGGCCGTCGCAGTTCGCGCGAGTCCTCCGGGCGGTGCAGCCCGACATCGTGTGCCTCCAGGATGTCACCGCGACGGTCCGGCAGGCCGGAGCGCTCCTCGATCAGATCGTGCCGCTGGGAGGCGGCCGTAAGTGGCAGGTGCATACTTTCCTGAACGTCGTCATCGCGACACGTTACGCGCTCGACGGCCGCGGCGGCGGACGCGTCGAGGATGGCACGCGACGACGGGGGCATGCCATTGCGGTGATCAGGACGCCTACCACCGACCTCTACATGATCTGCGCGCACTTCCAGTCGTCTGACGGGCCGGCCGACGTGAAGATGCGGCAGCGGCAGGCGGAGATGCTCGCACGGACGATCCGCGATGCTCGTGAAGGCCATGCAAATGTCACCCTGGCCCCGCGAACGCCGATCGTCCTGCTGGGAGATTTCAACGCCATTCCGGGAGGGGAGGCGTTCGTGGACGGTCTCGCCGTCGGCGACCTGACCGGGAAGTCAGGCGGAACGTCGGATGGCCTCGATTGGGACCGTTCGTCGCTGACCGACGCCCTGCCGCACCACAACGTGTCCGGCACCGACCTCTATACGTGGCGGAACGATCTCGACCGGTATCCTCCAGGCATTCTCGACCGCATTCTCTATAGCGACAGCGTCCTTTCGAGCGTCAATCAGTTCGTGCTCGACACGACCGCTCTGTCGTACGTCGACCTGACGGCAAGCGGTATGCGGACGATCGATGTGATGCGCGACCCGGTGGCGGGGATCCACGATCACTTCCCACTCGTCATCGATTTCGTGCTGCGGAAAGACGGGCCGGCCAGGTAGCGCGAACCGCGGCACGATCATCGTGCTCACGCGGAAGCGACGGCGTCGATCGGCGAGACGGCCGGCGGCTGCGCTCAGCCCCCGAAATAGCCGCTCCGCGCCTTGACGACAGCAGAGGGCTGCTTGACGCGAACCTCCAGGCGGCGCCATTCGCGAGTACCCGCGGCTTCGATGGCGAGCACATACTGCTGGCGGAGCTCGTCGAGGAGACTCGACGCAGCCGTCACCGTTTCAACGAGAGTCTTTGCGAAGATCAACTGCCCGCCCGTCCATTCCGCCAGGTCCCGGAGGTCGGCGCCGCTCGACGGCGTCGATCGCTCGACGCTCTCCATGATCTCCACCTGATCGACAGATGGTACGGTCGCCACGACGTACACCGGCACGTCAATCGAGCTCGCCAGTCTCGACACCTCAGGTGCCGTCAGCCTGCTGCTCGTATCGACGCCATCCGTCAGGACGATGATCGCTTTGTGCGTCGCCGATCGGGCGGCGAGGTGACGTGCCGTGGCGGCGGTGGCATCGTAGAGCGATGTGGATCCGAACGGCCGGAAGTCGTGCAACGCGCCTGTGAGGCGCTCAAGGTTGGTGGTGAACGCCTGACGTTCGTGGAGCGCCGAGTCGAACGCGAACACGGCCAGTTCGTCGTGGCCGCCACGAAGCTGCGAGCGCAGAGACTCGAACGCCAGGCGGGCCATGGCGATTTTCGGGCCGACGCTCATGCTCCCGCTCATGTCCACGAGGATCGCGACGCTCACGGGCGACTGACGATCCGACCGGAGGGACAGGACGGGCCTGAGCTGTCCGTTGTCGCGGACCTCGAAGTCGGTACCCGTGAGGCCTTTCAGCGGCCGTCCATGTTTGTCCCGGACGGACGCCTGAATGCTGACGAGATCGGCGGCGCTGCGAAACGTTGGCCGGGATTGGTCCGGCGGCGCCTGCGCGTGAGGTACCGCGCCAGCCAGCACCGAGACGGTGAGCCAGGTGAGTGACCGCTTGAGTACCGACGTCATCCTCGTCTCCGAGCCGTACACAGAGATATCGGGCTGTGATGCGGGCTGCCCAGTAAGGGCATCCGCCTTAGCCAGGTGAAAACCTGTCACCAGCTTTGGGGAGTAAACTCATGATAACACAGGTCTTCGCCGGGTTCCGGAAGGCACCGACGGCGGGGTAGACCGAGTAAATCAGGTCTCCATCGACCCCACAATCATCTCGCCCACCGATGTCTCGATCAGGGGGTCCACACCCAGGAGCCTGGAGAACTCGAGAGAGTTCCCACAACCCAAGGGACACGCGGCCAGCCCCATGGCCGCCGCCGCCATCGCCGTCGCTTGAAACACCGCGCCGACCTCTTTGAGGATCAGGCTGTAGCTGAGATCCCCGTAAACGCGTTGCGTGCTTGCGAACTCCGCGGCGAGCACGAGGACGGTCTGAGGCAGCTCCTCGACGTTGGCTGCCGCTGCGGCATCAGCGAGGAGTTCATGGAGGCCGCCGCCTGGTTCGACCACCATGACGAGGTCGTGACGAGTCGCGGAGTAGGCGTAGACACCAGGCGCAACGCCCCGGCAGTGGTGCACCGCGACGTAGGCCTTCAGCGGATAGCAGCTGCCGCCGCTCGGGTAAGGGCGCCGGCCTCCTCTCTCGTGAAGCGTCCGAAACAGGAGCTCGGAGAGCTGGCCCGACGTGATCGGGACGGTTCCCTGCCGCCTGACCGACCGCCGCCGCTCGGACACCACCGCATACGGAGGATCTTCGGCGAGCAGTCGCGCGAGATCGATCGGCTCGAGGGCGACGTGACCCGTACCCTCCAAATGCCGCGTATCCGGCTGGGACGACGTTTCCTCCAACGAAGCCGTCTTCCCGAGCGGAACCCTGGCATACCCTCTACGGGTGCGCGCGTGGAAGAGCAGGTCGTGAGCGGACCATTGGCCAGTGACGTTATTGCCACCATGGCCACCATTGACGCCGCCGAAGAGTCCGCACCAACTCATGAGCGCGAGGACTGCCAGAATGGCCTGCGGGGGATGCCCGGCCACTGCGGCTGTCAGCTCGGACGCCGAACGGCCAACCGCCAAATCGTGCAGGAGCGGGAGGAGGTCGCGGTCGTGAATCGTCAGCCTGGCCCATGCGCCTGGAGCCTCGAGCGAGATCAGTTTGCCGTCGACTCGTGCGAGCGCGCGCGGCGAGAACCGGAGCGGTCCCTCAGGTGGCTGTTCGGGAGGTGCGCCCGGTGGCGGACGCAGCGGCACACAGGATACGAGCCGTCTTCCTCCAGTCTCGAGGCCCCGCGCGAGGAGTCCCAGCCGATCGAGCTGGAAGAGAAGCGCAGCGCACCGCGTCTCGATATCACCGTCGTCGGAGCCACTCGCCCGAAGGTGGACGTTGAGGTGGGCTTCACTGCTGCCGGCTCCCTCAAGGCGTTCGAGCGCCCGGAGCTCGAGCCCACCTTCGAATCCGGATCTCGCTGGTGGCGGTGCGAAGGCACGTGCCTTCGCTGCCCGGCTCCAGCTGCACGTCGGACGCGAGCGCGTACGTCCACTCGACGGCGTCGGACGTCGTGCGGTCGGAGATCATGCGAAGCCGGCCGCGTTGGCGGGGAGTCCGGGCTGATGGCGACACGGCCACCTGGGCCCCGGGGGGAGCACTCGGGGAGACTCAACTACGACGCCTGGCAGGCTGACATGTTCGGGTTCCTGGCGGACCTCGCGCAGCGCTACGGCGATGTCGTCGGATTCGATCTCGGACGCTCGCCCTCCATCCTGGTGAACGGCGCCTCCCAGGTTCGCGAGCTGTTCTCCGAGCGCGAGGCATGCCTCCGCAAGCCAGAGTTCGTCAAAAATTCCAATCGCGGCCACTGGGGGGATGGCCTCACGACGCTCGAGGGGCCGGCGTGGCGCGCGCACCGTCACGCGCTGCGCCCGTCCTTCCGCGCGGGATCGGTTTCGGCTCGCCTGCCCGTCGTGGCCGAATGCACCACGGACATGCTCGACGCTTGGGCGCGCGACGCCGGGCTCGATCCGAGCATCGATCTGATCAGAGAACTGCGCATCCTCACGGCTCGAATCGCGGCCCGGGTGGTGCTCGACGCGGAACTGGAAGGATACGGCGTGGTTGAGGGGCGCTCCGGCGTGCTGCCGTTCGCCGACGCCTACGGCGAAGATTACGCCAGCGCTCCTGGCGGAGATCCGACGGCTCCCCTGGTGATGGTCCGGCCCCGTGCGCCCCAGCGGATGGACGCGACCATCCGTCTCGTCGACGAGCGGATCGCAAGCCGTGAACGACGAGGCGACGTTCTCTCGGATCTGGTCGAGGCCCGGCTTCTTACCCGCGACGAAATCGTGGGGGAAGTCATCCAGATGCTCTACGCCGGACATCTCACGATTCCCTCCAGCCTGGCGAATTTCTGGCGCGACCTGGCCGCCGCCGATGCCAATAGTGACGTGGCCGGCAGGATCGGCACCGAAGCCGACGATCTGTGCGCGAGGGGGGCGCCGGAGCCCGCGGCTCTCCTGGAGTCCTACTGCCTTGCCGCACTGAAGGAAAGCATGCGCCTGCACCCACCAGCGCCGATCCTCTATCGAGAGGTGGAGAGCCCGTTCGAGCTGAGTGGCTTCTCGTTCGCGCGCGATGTCGCCGTCTGGGTGAGCCCGCAACTGCTGCACCATGACGCGCGCTATTTTCCCGAACCGGACCGCTTCCTTCCCGAGCGATTTCTGACCGGAAGGTCCGCCGAAGGACGCCTCTCGGCCCCGTCGGCCTACCTTCCGTTCGGCGCCGGTCCGCGCACGTGCATCGGCAGCTACCTGGCGCTGCTCCAGATGGCGGTGATCGGATTGCAGACGGCGCGCCGCTTCCAGTTGACGCCGATTCTCGAAGGATCCGACGGCTTCCGCGCACATGCGCGAACGGATTATGTTCCTTGACAGAGCGAGGCCGCAAAGCGTAGCTTTGCGGCTCAGTCGGACTCCCCTCTAACAAAGGAGAACAGATCGATGGCTGCACCAACCAAGAAGGATTGGGGCCAGATCCATGCGAAGGCATGGCGCGACCCGGCATTCAGGAAACTGCTGGAAACGGATCCCACCAAGGCCGTGAAGACGTACGCGAAGGAGGCCGGCAAGACCTTCGACAAGTTGATGAAGATCGCCAAGAAGCCGAAGGGCGACCCAAACAGGCTCCATAAATCTCCTGTCGCGACGACGCCTCCCGCCTGCTGCTGAGACGAGCGTCTCCTCGAGTGCTTCACATTGCTTCCCATGGACGAGGAGGCGACAGCTCGTCCCCGCTTCAAGTCCGGCGTGGAACCCATCATCGACGCCGATGATGGGCTCTTCCTGATCGCGGAGGGCCGTCAGGCGTGGATGCCGGATCCCATCTACGCCGCGCTTGCGCCGATGCTCGACGGTGCTCACGATGTCGAAGCCATCTTCGAGGGCCTGTCCGAGGCCTACCCGCCGGACCAGGTCTTCGAGGCGCTGGACCACCTGCGGACGAGCGGGTATCTCGCCGATGATGCCGCCGTGGCGGCGCGATCCACGACGGCGTTCTGGGAGCATGTCGGCGTCTCACCCGGAGGGGCGCGGGCGCGCCTCGCCCGGGCGTGCGTATCAGCCGTCGCTTTCGGCGATCTCGACGTCGGACCGCTGACAGCGATACTCGGGTGCAACGGCCTTCGGGTCGCACCCGAGGGCGATCTCGCAGTCGTGCTCGCAGACGACTACCTGCGGCCGGAGCTTGCGGCGTTGAACACGCGATCGCTCGCGTCTGGAATGCCGTGGCTCCTGGTGAAGCCCGTGGGAGTGGAGACCTGGATCGGACCGCTCTTCGTACCAGGCCGGACCGCATGTTGGGCGTGTCTCGCGCAACGGCTCCGCGGGCACCGCAGGCTGGAGGCGTATCTGGCGCGGCGCACGGGCGCAGCGCTTCCGATAGGACCTCCCGCAGCGTCGATCGCGTCGACCGAGCACACGGCCCTCGCCGAAGCGACCACGGAGATCACGCGCTGGATCGGCTCGGGTGGGCAGTCGATGCTCCTCGATCGTGTAGTGTCGACGAACGTTCTGACCTTCGAGCGCCACCGGCATAGCCTCACTCGCCGCCCGCAGTGCCCGTCATGTGGCACTCCCGGGCTGCACGACGTGCGGAATCCGCGACCGTTCCCGCTGCGGCGACACAAGAAAGTCCATGACTCTGACGGAGGGCACCGCGCCCGCGAGCCCCGTGAGGTGCTCGAGCGACTCGATCGGCATGTCAGCCCGATCACGGGCATCGTGAGTACGCTCGTACCTGGAGAACGAACCAGTGGTGCGGGCGATGGGAAGTCGCTCACCCCCACGGTCGCGTCCGATCACAACTTCTCGGACCTGTACGACGACCGCTTCTTCCTCCAGGAAGGGCTGCGGCGGCGTTCGGGCGGCAAGGGGAAGAGTCCGGAGCAGGCGCGCGCGAGCGCCCTGGCCGAGTCGCTGGAGCGGTATTGCGGCGTCTTCGACGGAAGCGAGCCGCGGATCCGCGCGTCGTTTGCGGACCTCGAAGACGCTGCGATTCACCCGAACGCCTGCATGGGATACAGCGACCGTCAATATGTGGAGCGCGACGCCCACAACCGGAGGGACCACAAGGCCCACTGGGTGCCTGAACCATTTCGGGAGGACGTGGAGATCGACTGGACGCCGCTCTGGTCGCTGTCTTCCGAACGGGCCCGCTACCTGCCGACGTCATACTGCTATTTCGGATATCGCAGCCTGGATCCGCTGTTCGCCCGCGCCGACTCGAACGGGTGCGCCGCAGGCTCGGTAGCGGAGGAAGCCGTTCTTCAAGGGCTTCTCGAGTTGATAGAGCGCGACGCCGTGGCCATCTGGTGGTACAACCGGCTGAGACGACCGGCCGTGAACCTCGAGAGCGCCGCCGACCCGTACGTCGCAGGCCTCGTGCGTCACTACGGCGAGCTCCAGCGCGAGGTCTGGGCGCTCGACGTCACGAGCGATTTCGGCGTGCCGACGTTTGCGGCCATATCGAGGCGAGTGGACAAGCCGGAAGAGGACATCATCTACGGCTTCGGCGCACATCTCGACCCCGGCGTCGCGCTGGTTCGGGCGATGACGGAGCTGAATCAGTCGCTGGAGGCGGTGCCGGCGGCGACCGGCCCGGAGTCGGCGCGCACGTACCGGGGAGGCGAAGATGCCGTGCGCTGGTGGCGTACCGGTCAGGGCTGCCGGAGCCGCCTACCTGGTGCCCGACCCCGAGGCGGCCCCCAGGCGACTGGAGGACGTCCTGAATCTCGCGTCGGACAATCTCTACGAGGACATCCGGCACTGCGTCGGGATTGCGGCGGCCCGAGGCATCGAGATCCTGGCGCTCGACCAGACGCGGCCTGACGTCGGGTTGCCCGTGGTGCGCGTAGTTGCGCCGGGGCTGCGACACTTCTGGGCCCGCTTCGGGCCCGGCCGGCTGTACGACGTGCCCGTGCAGCAGGGTTGGCTGGCGGGATCGCTCGATGAAGGAGAGCTCAACCCGTTCGTCGTGCAGTTCTAGGCCACTTTCAAACCCCCGTAGCGCAGCCCTTCAGGGCTGCCCCAGGCAGGGCTGAAGCCCTGCGCTACGAGGCCGGGAGAGGACAGACCGTAGTTGCAGCCCTTCAGGGCTGCCAGAGACCGGAGATCACCCGATGGCCCCGCGAAGGACTTTCGACTACGCCTTGCCGTATGACTTGATGGTCGGCTACTGGGCCGGTATCGCCACGGTCTACGACGCGAAGGGCGTCTATCAGGACTCCATTCAGAGCCGCGTGGCCATCTACTGGCATGTCCGCAGCAAGCTGCTCCACTTCCGGCAGAACCAGGAGGACAGCGTGGAACCGCTGTTGAATCGTCCCGGCTACAACAAGGACGACGTGACCGCCGTCCGCAACTTCTCGCAATTGACCGTCGACCTGCGAGTCAAGGGCAAGTCCTGCAGCGGCGAGGACACACAATCGGGCACGCGGATCACCGGCGTCGAGACGCGCCCGGGCATCTACCTGTTCCATCTCACGACGAAGGACGCGAGCGGTCGTTACTTCGCCGATTACTACAACAACCAATACTTCGTGGGTCCGAACGAACGGCACATCATCGGTCCCTATGTCATGGCGACGCCGGCAACGGCCGCCGCTCGAAGGAAGCTTTCCCCATCACACAAGGGTGCTGATGCTCCGGCGTACTTCCCGACGGGGCAGATCAGGTTCGCGATCGCGCAGATCTTCACGCGCATCTCCTACGATGTCCCGAAGGACCTCATGTCCCGGCACGAGCACAAACGTTGAACGCTTGGGCGACCGGGCGTCACAGAGCATGAACGGGCACGCGCTGGTCATCGGTGGGGGAATCGGAGGACTGCTGGCCGCGCGTGTTGTCGCCGCCCGGTTCGAGCGCGTGACGGTACTCGAGCGCCACTGCTATCCCACCGATTCGAGCTCGCTCGCGCCCCCGTCGCGCCGCGGAGTGCCCCAGAGCCGCTGCCTTCACTTGCTGATGGCGGCCGGAGCTGTCGCGTTCGACGAACTGACGCCCGGCTGGAGGGAGGAGCTGATCGCGGGCGGCGCGGTTCCCTTCGATGCGTCAGCGGATGCCGCAGTCCATTTTCCTTCGGGGTGGCTGCCCCGGACGCCCTCGGGCATCACCACATACGCCTGCTCCCGCGCTCTTCTCGAGAACGTGCTGCGGCGAGGATGCGCCGGGAACCCGCGAGTGCGGGTGCTGGAGGACCAGAGAGTCATCGGGCTGCTCGGGACCGATCAGGGCGACCGGGTGACGGGCGTCCGAACTGCCGGGGCAACCGGATCCGGCGAGGTGACCATCGCTGCCGATCTGGTCGTGGATGCGAGCGGCCGCGGCTCGACGCTCCCGGATTGGATCGACCGCATGTCGGACGGATTGGAAGTGGAGGAGTCGGTCGTCGAGTCCGGAATGTCGTACGTGTCGTGCTGGTTCCACCTCGAGCCGGGCGACGCGCCGGACTGGCAGTGCCTCTCCATCGCGCCCCAGGCCGGCACGGCATCACGCACGGCCATGATGTTGCGCGCGGAGCACGATCGCTGGGGCGTCGTCCTTCTTACTCCCGCAGGTGAACAGCTGCCCTCAGACGATCAGGCGTTCCTGGAGTTCACCGCTGGCCTCGGCGACGGCAAGCTCCGCGACGCACTCGCCCGCGCCACGCCGGTCTCGGCGATCCAGCACTACGGCTCAGCGCCCAATCGCATGAGGCACTACGATCGTCTGACGGACTGGCCGGAGGGCCTGGTCGCCCTTGGGGACTCGGTGTGCGCGCTCGATCCGTACGTCGGGCTGGGGATGACGGTGGCCGCGCGGGGTGCGGTGCTCCTCGGGAGATGGCTGGAGCAGGAACGTGCGACCGTCGATGGCCTTGAATTCCAGAAGCAGCTCGCGTGCGTGAATGCCGAGCCCTGGCGGCTCGCCACCGGCTGCGATGCCGAAGGGGAGCCGATGGCCCGACATGAGGATCACGAGCATCTGGGCCGTCTCTACGAGGCCGCTCCGAAGAGCTCCGAGATCGCGCATGCCCTCCTTGCCGTGCAGCATCTGCTTCGACCGATGGACACGCTCATGGACCTCTACCCACAATGAGAATCGCGGTCATTGGAGGCGGCACCGCCGGGTTCATCGCCGCTGCGCATCTGACGCGAAGCCTGCCGGATGCGACGCTGTTGCACGTGTTCGACTCGAGCCTTCCAACCATCGGCGTCGGAGAGGGCACGACTCCGAGGTTTCCGGTCTGGTTCGAGGAGGTCACCGGCCTCGGTTTTCCCGACCTGGCCGAGCGCTGCGGAGCCACGCTGAAAAACGGTACCCGCTTCGACGGATGGGGAATCCGCGGGTCCGAATTCGTCAACCGCTTCCAGCCCGTTCGGCTGATCGGCTACCACTTCGACGCCACGAAAGTGGTCCGGGTGATCGCCGAGTACATTCGCGCGGAGCGGGTCGACGCGCGAGTCGAGGAATTGCGCACCTTGCCGGAAGGGGTCCTCGTTCGGCTTGCGGACGATTCGACGCATCTCTGCGACTACGTGTTCGACGCGCGGGGATTCCCCCGGTCTGTAGGAGCTAGCCGCGAGACCGAGGAGCTGATCCAACTAGATTGGATTCCGACCGGTCGCGCGAACCTTCGCTGGCTCCCGCCGGGCGGTCTGTCAGGCGTCACGCGCGCCGCGGCCCGGCCCCACGGCTGGATCTTCCACATCCCGCTCCAGGACACGACCTCCAGCGGGTACATCTTCAATCCGCGCCTCAGCTCCGACGCCGAAGTGGAAGCCGACTTCACGGCGTTCCTGCAGGAGGAAGGTGTCCCCTCGTGGACCCACCGCGGCATGCTCGACTTCCCGAATTTCCTGCGCCGCAGGTTCTTCGACGGGCGGATCTTCTGGGTGGGCAACTCGGCATCGTTCCTGGAGCCGCTCGAGGCAACGGCGATTGCCACCGCCATCGTGGAGATCCGCTCGGCAACGCATTGGATCGAGGAGCACGGCCCGGCCAGCAGCTCCGACCCCGACGAACTCGAAGAGTTCAACGAGGGTATGGTAGGTTTCGTCTGCCGCAATTCGCTGTTCGTTGCCTGGCACTACGCGTGTGGCTCCCGGTGGGACACGGCCTTCTGGCGGTACGCCCGGCAGGGCATGGAACGCGCCCGCAACAGCGATGTCGCCCGGCATCACCTGGAAGAGATGGAGGAGTTCGTGGAGGCGGGGCGGATGTTGCCTGGCCTCGCGCTCTCGACCTGCGAGGACCAGGAGACATGGGATAGAGAGGTCTACCCGCTCTTGAGCATCTACCGGCCCTTCGGCAATTTCTCCGAGCTCAATTTTGCCCAGGTCGGTCACGGAATCGGCTACTACGACACGCCTCGACGACGCACGGCGCGACGGCGCGCGTAAGGGGGGTCCCGGCGGGGCGAAGCCCCCCGGTCTAACAAAATGTCCTTCATTCAAGGCTTCCAGGTCAGAGAGCGGCTCTACGAGAGCAAGAACTCTCTGGTTCTCCGGGGGATCGGCGACGCCGACGGGCTCCCCGTCGTGATCAAGGTCCTCAAGAACGACTATCCGACTGCCTCGGAACTGGCGCGTTACCGCCGCGAGTTCGAGATCACGCGCAGTCTCGACGTGCCGGGCATCATCCGCAGCTACGAGCTCCGTCGTCATGAGAAGACCCTGCTGATGGTCTTCGAGGATTTCGGCGGGATGTCGACAGCCAGTCTCCTTCGTGAGCGACCGCTGTCTCTCGACGAGTTCTTTGACACGGCGATCCAGGTGGCTGTGGCGCTCGGCCACGTGCACCGCGCGCACATCATTCACAAGGACATCTGCCCCGCGAATCTGGTGATCAATCCAGGAACCGGCGAGGTCAAGATCATCGACTTCGGCATCGCCACGCGGTTTTCGACCGAGCAGCCAGTCTTGACGAGCCCGGAGGTCCTCGAGGGAACGCTGGCCTACATGTCGCCGGAGCAGACGGGCCGTATGAACCGTTCGCTCGACTATCGGACCGACTTCTACTCACTTGGCGCGACATTCTACGAGATGCTCACCGGGAGCCGGCCGTTCGACGCGGACGACGAGATCGAGCTGGTGCACTGCCAGATCGCGCGCGAGCCTGTCCCGGCGCACCGGCGAAACTCCGACGTCTCGCTCGCGCTCTCGAAGATCGTCGGCAAGCTGATGGCGAAGAAGGCCGAGGGCCGCTATCAGAGCGCGGCGGGTCTCGTCGCCGACCTCGAGGCGGTCCGCGGCGGGGCGGGAGCCTGGATCGCTTCGAGCCTGGCCGGAGCGATCACTCCGAGCGTTTCCAGATTCCGGAGCGGCTCTACGGACGCGACAGCGAAGTCGAGCGTCTGCTCGAGGCCTTCGAGCGCACGCGCCGCGGCACGGGCCGAGATGCTGCTCGTCGCCGGATACTCGGGCGTCGGCAAGTCGGCGCTGATCCACGAGGTCCACAAGCCAATCACGAAGGCACGGGGTTACTTCATCAGCGGGAAGTTCGATCAGCTTCAGCGCAACGTCCCGTATTCGGGCCTCGTGGCCGCCGTCCGCGACCTGGTCCGCCAGCTCCTGACCGAGAGCGAGGCCCGGCTCGCGGTGTGGCGCCGGGATCTCATCGAGGCGCTGTCCCCGAACGCCCGCGTGATCCTCGACGTGCTTCCCGACCTCGAGTTGATCATCGGTCCCCAGCCGGCGGTCCCCGAGCTCGGGGCGGCGGAAGCGACGAACCGGTTCAATCGTTCGATCGGCCAGCTCCTGCGCGCCCTGTGCGCGCACGACAGAGTCATCGTGCTCTTCCTGGACGATCTGCAGTGGGCCGACTCCGCGACGCTCGGCCTGCTTCGCGTGGTGTTGACCGACGACGGGATCAGCCGCCTCCTCCTCGTTGGCGCGTATCGCGACAACGAGGTGAACGCCATGCATCCCCTCTCGCTGACGTTGCGTGGCATTCGAGAGGGTGGCGGCACGATCGCCAGTCTGACGCTCGCGCCTCTCGGACTCGCAGACGTGGCCAGGCTCCTCGCCGACACGCTTCAATCCGACGCCGCCCAGCTGACGGCGCTGGCCCGGCTCGTCGTGCAGAAGACGCAAGGAAACCCGCTGTTCGTGCAGGCAATTCCTGCTGGCGCTCCATCACGAGGGCCTGATCAAGGAGGCGCCGCCCGTGCCCGGCGAGCGTTCGCGCTGGACGTGGGACATCCAGGCCATCAAGGCTGCGCGGATCACCGACAACGTCGTGGATCTGCTGCTGGGCAAACTGAAACGGCTGGCTCCCGAGACTCAGGAAGCGCTGCAAGCTCGCCGCCTGCATCGGCAATCGGTTCGACATCGACACACTCGCCCTGATCCAGAAATCGACGCCGCAGCAGACGTTCGAGAGTCTGCGGCCGGCGGTGCAGGAGGAGCTGATCCGGCCGCTGTCGGAGCTCGCCGCGACTGATACCGACGGACGTCGCTCTCGCCAGCTCGTCGTGCAGGAGTTCGGCTTCCAGCACGACCGCGTGCAGCAGGCCGCCTACGGCCTCATCGAGGAAGACCGGCAGAGAGACGTTCATCTCACCATCGGGCGACAGCCTTCGAGCCACGCTGCCGCCGGAGGCGCTCAAAGAGCGGATCTTCGAAGTCGTCGACCATCTCAACTTCGGGCGCGAGCTGATCGCCGACAAGGACGAACGAACCGGCCTGGCGAAGCTCAATCTCGACGCCGCCCGCAAGGCCTCCGACGCGTCGGCGTATGCGGCCGCCCTCTCGTACGTCCGTATCGCTCAGGCCCTTCTTCGTGACGACGGGTGGGAGAAGAGCTACGAGCTCACGATCGAGTCGTTCCGCCAGCGCGCCGAGCTCGAATACCTGAACGGCAACTTCGATCGCTGCAGCGAGATCGTCGCCATCACGCTGGATCAGGCTCGAACCGACCTCGAGAAGGCGGAGGTGTACTTCACGCGCATCGCGCAGCACACCCTGCTCACCCAGTTCAAAGAGGCGCTCGCATGCGGGCCGCAAGGCGCTGGCCCTCGTAGGTGTCGAACTGCCGCTGAGCAACGTGCAGCAGGCCGGTCAGCAAGCTATGGGCACGGTGGCAGCCATGCTCGCGGGCCGCGACACTGCGTCGCTCTTCGAACAATCCCGACGTCGACAGCGCTGAGATGGCGCTGGCGCAGCGCTGCCTGCGTCATCTCACCATCGCGGCGTTCCTCTCCAACCAGGAGTTGTTTCCGCTCATCGTCGGAACATCGGTTCGCATGTCGCTCGAACATGGCAACGCGCCTGAATCCGCCCTGTCGTTCTGCGAACTACGGCCTCATTCTCGGCGCGTTCATGGGGAGGTACAAGGAGGGCTACGAGTTCGGGGAGCTCGCCCTGCGCCTGTGCGACAGATTCCAGGGCCGCGCGCCGACGGCGACGGTATGCCTGGTGCTCGGCTCCGAGTTGATGCCGTGGGTGCAGCACGTCCGGCACGCGATTCCGGTCATCGACCGGGGCTACCAGGAGGGGCTCAACTCGGGGGACATCCTCTGGGCCGGCTACCTGGTCATGTACCGGGTGGTGCTGGATGCGTTCGCCGGAAAACGCCTCGACGACCTGCTCGACGGCATGCCCGATCAGCTCGGGTTCACGTCGCGCACGCAGAACCCCGGCGCCGGCGCAGGCATCCTCGCGCACCAGATCGTCCTGTCCACGCTGGCTGGTCGCACGAAGTCGAGTTCCGACTTCGCCGGCGGTGGAGTGGACGAGGCCACGTTTCTCCAGTCATGCGACAAGCACCAGATCGCGATGGCGATCTGCTTCTACAAAATCCTCAAGGCACAGGCGCTGTATTTGTTCGGCCGGCCCAAAGAGGCTCTCGACGCGACCCGCGAGATCGAGGGCATGCTCAGCTTCATTGTCAACCACCCGAACCTGGCCGACCGCCTGCTGTATCAGTCGCTGTCGATTGCTGCGCTCTGGGAGGGAAGCGGCAGCGAAGACGAGGGCACCGCGATGGACCAGCTCAGAGCCAACCTCGCGCAGCTCAAGGTCTGGTCCGACAACTGCCCGGACAACTTCCTCGCGAAACGGCTGATGGTCGAGGCCGAAATCGCTCGCATCAGCGGCGAGGAAACGAACGCGGCCGACCTCTACGACAGAGCCATCGATGCGGCGCACGAGGGGCGGTTCGTGCAGGACGAAGCGCTCGCCAACGAGCTGGCGGCCAAGTTCGTGATGGAGCGTCGCCCCAACTCGCGTGTTGGCGCGATGTATCTTCGGGATGCCCGCTATGCGTACCAGACTATGGGGCGCGAGCCGGAAGGTCGAAGAGCTCGAGATCGAGTTCCCGCAGCTGCTCACCGAGTACCGTGACGCGCGAGCGACAACCGCCGGCGCTACCACCACGCGCATCGAAACCGCTCAATCAGCGACGACGAGGCGTTCCGAGGCCTCGAGCCTCGACCTCAATACTCTGATCAAGGCTGGGCAAACGATATCCGGCGAAGTCGTGCTCGGGCGCCTGCTCGAACGGCTGCTCGGAATACTCATCGAGAACGCCGGCGCCCAGCGCGGTGTGCTCCTGCTGGCACGCGACGGCGAGCTCTTCATACAGGCCGAGAGCAGCGTCGTGGCAGACGAGGTCGCGGTTCTCATGTCGATCCCGATCGACTCGGCCGAGGGCGCCGGCCTCGTCCCACTCGGCGTCATTCATTTCTCCGCACGAACGAAACAGACCGTCGTCGTCGATGACGCACAGCTGGACCAACGGTTCATGACGGATCCGTACGTGCAGAAGAGGGAGACGCGGTCGGTCCTGTGTCAGCCAATCGTGAATCAGGGGCAACTGATCGGGCTGGTGTATCTCGAAAACGATCTGACCAGCGGCGGCGTTCACGCCGGAACGCACCGAGCTCCTCGCGCTTCTTTCGGGACAGATCGCCGTCTCGCTCAAGAACGCGGAGATCGTCGAGCACCTGGAAGACAAGGTGCGGGGGAGGACGGAGCAGCTCGAGGTCCGCAACCGGTTCATCGAGCAGACCTTCGGACGGTACCTGTCGAGCGAGATCGCGGACAGCCTGCTGAAGTCGGTCGAGGACGTCGACTTCAGCGGCAAGAAGAGGACCGTCACGATCATGATGTCGGACCTTCGCGGCTTTGCCGCGTTCTCCGACTCACTCCCGCCCGAGACCATCGTCACGTTGCTGAACAACTACCTGAGCGAGATGACGACGATCATCCAGAAGCACAACGGCACGATAGACGAGTTCATCGGCGACGCGATCCTCACGATCTTCGGGGCGCCCTTCCAGCGGCCGGACGACGCCGAGCGGGCCGTCGCCTGCGCGCTCGAGATGCAGCTGGCCATGCCACGAGTCAATGCGTGGAATCTGGAGAATGGCTTGCCGGAGCTCGAGATGGGCATAGGGATCAACACCGGGGAAGTTGTCGTGGGCAATATCGGCTCGCGCAAACGAGCCAAGTACGGGGTCGTGGGAAGCAACGTCAACCTGGCGGGCCGCATCGAGGGGTACACCATCGGCGGTCAGATTCTCATCGCTGGCGCCACCCGCGCGGCCATCAAAGCGCCGCTCACCATCCTTGGCGACCAGACGGTCGAGCCCAAGGGCGTGGCGCAACCGATCACGCTCTACGAGATCGGAGGTCTGGGGGGTGTCCATGGCCTCACGCTCCCGCGGCACGAGGTCCAATGGACCGATGTCGAGCCCGCGCTTCCGGTGTCGTTCCAGTGGGTGACCGGGAAAGAGGTCGCGCGGGAGGCGCAGGACGGGAGGATTGTCAGGCTGTCGACGCACGAGGTCGAGATCGAGAGCTCGACGCCGCCGCCACCCCTCACCGACCTGAAGCTGCTGTTGAAGCCCACCGACGGCGGATCGATTGCCGGGATTTACGGGAAGGTCCTCCGAAGGCCGCCGGTGGATCGCGCCTTTGTACTGAGATTTACCGCCGTACCGCAGGACGCCCGGCGATACCTGGATGGTCTGTGAGCGACCGTCGGTGCCTCCGCAACGGCCGGGAACTGCCACGAAAAACCTTAACAGGGAGGAGGGGAGGACGGGAGGAACACAAAAAATATTGCAGGATCCTCCCTTCCTCCCCACCTCCCTGTTGATGTCTTTCTTTGCGGCTATTGATCTTCGAACGCTCTGACGAAGAAGCGCCGGAACACCTCCGGCTGCTCGGCGAACGCGAAGTGGGCGGCACCCGAAATATTGGTGAATGAGACCCTGCGGGATATCCCTTTGAAGTCCGACGGCTCCGAGAGGTGGTCCTGCCGTCCGAACACGAGGTGCGTGGCCTTCGGCAGGAGCGCCGACGCCTTCCTGAAGTCGTAGGATGACCCCTGGAGAGAGGTCATGATCCGCCGGTACGCCGCGGCGTCGAAGTGCGGCATCGGGATCGACTCCTTCCCACGATTCTGCTTCGCCAGGTAATACGGAAACAGCTCCTTGATGGAGGTCGGTGCCGGCTTGGGGAGCGATTTCTGGAAACGTGCGCCGGCGCGAGTGAACCCCTTCAGGGTCAATGGCACCGGGGAAACGAGCGCGGCGCCGCCCACCGCCGGCGCGTTCGGCAGCGTCAGGCACGCGAACGCGAGGTACGTGCCCCATGAATGTGCGAGGACGACCGGGGGACCTTCGGAGGCGACAGCAGCAAGGATTTTCCTGAGCTGCTCGGTCAAACTTGCCGGCGTGATGGCGCCCCTGGACCGTTGATCGTAGAACACGAGGCGGAAATGCTTCGCCAGTGGAAGGAGCGGGGGAGTCAGGGTACCTGTGATCGAAGCCGGGCCCGCCGTGCACGACGACCACGGTCGGACCGTTCCCGGCAGTCCAGACGCGGGTTCCGCCCAACCGCCCCGCCAGTGTCCTCAGATGCGGCCTCCTCGTTGACTCTACCTCACCGGCCCGATCGCCGAGATGTGGGAGACTCTAGAGTCCGTTTCCATCACCGGTGGCGCAGCCCTTTCCGCCTTCGCGCCACGAGAATCAGAGTGCGCTTCGGCGAGACCTCGCCGGAGCCTTGGCGGCGGCGGGCAGGGCTGCCTGAGGCAGGGCTGAAGCCCTGCGCTACGAGACCCGGAAACGAGCACGCATCTCCGGCATCGCGAAATGAAATTTCAGTCCGGTGACAAGCTCGGTCCCTATCACGTGCGGTCGCTGCTCGGCACGGGCGCGATGGGCGAGGTCTATCGTGCCTCCGATCCCCGCCTGAAACGGGACGTCGCGATCAAGGTGATGTCGAGCCCGCAGATCGACCGCGAGGCCCTCGATCGGTTCGCTGCAGAGACCCACGCCGTCGCCGCGCTGTCGCATCCCAACATCATCACGATTTATGACGTCGGCGAGGTGAACGGTCTGCCGTACGCCGTCATGGAGGTGCTCGAAGGTGAGACGCTGCGCGATCGGCTCGCCACCGGCCCGCTGCCGGTTGCCGAGACGCTCACGATCGCGAGGCAGACCGCCTCCGCGCTGGCAGCCGCGCATGCCGCACGGATCGTACACCGCGATCTGAAGCCTGCCAATGTCTTCGTGCTGCGCAACGGCTCGATCAAGATCCTCGACTTTGGAGTCGCTAAAATACTGGCCCAGTCCGATCTGGATGCGACGATGGTGACGACGCCGGGGCTCGTGATCGGCACGTTCGGCTACATGCCGCCGGAACAGGCACGAGGCCAGGACCTTGACGCGCGGGCGGATGTGTTCGCCTGTGGCGCCCTGCTGTACGAGATGGTCACCGGCAGGCGGGCTTTCCCGGGACGCACGATGATCGAGGTGCTCGCCGCGACGATCGACAGCCGGCGGCCGGGCTTCGAGGGAGCGTCACATGTGCCCGAGCCGGTGAGACGGGTCATCGGGCGGTGTGTAGAGATCGACCCGGCGCGCCGATTCGCGTCGGGTGCTGAATTGCTCGCCTCGCTCGAGCGATTGACGGAACCGGGCCACGCAGAGCAGCAGCCTGACTCGAGCGGTGCGCTCTCGTCTATCGCCGTGCTGCCATTCACCGACATGAGCAAGGAGCGCGATCAGGAATACCTGTGCGAGGGAATGGCGGAGGAGATTATCACCGGCCTTTCCGGCATTCCAGGTTTGAAGGTCGCTTCGCGATCCGCCGCCTTCCACTTCCGGGATCGCGCGGTGGACTTTCAACGAGTCGCCGAGGTCTTGCATGTCGGTTGTGTCCTCGAAGGCAGCGTGCGCACGGCAACCAATCGCCTCCGCGTCACCGCCCGGCTCACGATCGTGCCCGACAGCTATCTCCGATGGTCGAAGACGTTCGATCGGGAGCTCGCCGACATCTTCGACGTCGAAGACGAGATCGCGCGCGCCGTGGTGGCTGAATTGCGCGTCACCCTCGCCGGTCCGGCAGGGACGCCGTTGATTCCTGCGGCGACAGGGGTCACCGAGGCGTACACCGCGTACTTGAAGGGTCGCTACCACTGGAACCGCCGGACCGAGCCGAGCCTGCAGTCTGCGATCGGGTGCTTCACGCAGGCGATCGCTGCCGATCCCCGGTACGCCAAGGCCCACGCGGGTCTGGCGGACGCCTACGCCACGCTCGCCGTGTACGGGCTGCGACCGCCGAAGGACGTGATGCCGAAGGCCAAGGCAATGGCCGTGCAGGCGCTCGAGATCCAGCCCGATCTGGCGGAAGCCGAGGTCTCGCTGGCGCTCGTCGACTCCGTGTACGACTGGGCATGGTCGGAGGCGGAAGGCCACTTCCGGCGCGCGCTCGAACTCGCGCCCGACTACGCAACGGCGTTTCAGTGGTACGCGTTGAACTGTCTGGTTCCTTGCGGGCGCTTCGAGGAGGCGCGGACCGCAATCGATCGCGCCCTGGCCCTCGACCCGGTGTCGCTCCCGATCACGATCTCCGCCGGCCTGGTCTCGTACTTCGGCGGGCAGTTCGAGGAGGCGTCGGCGATGTTCAGGAGGGCCCTGGGGCTGGACGCGACGTTCGCTCCCGCCCATTTCTTCCTTGGACAGGCGCTGACCGAGTCCGGGGCGTTCGCTGACGGTCTGCATCACGCCGAGCGGGGCTTCGTGCTGTCCGGGCGCTCGGCCGAAACTCTGGCGGGTCTCGGATATGCCGCCGCGGTGGCCGGTGACGGCACGCGAGCGCGGACCGTGCTCGACGAGCTGCGCGCCCTCTCGAAGACGCGATATGTGTCCCCTGGTGTCATCGCCCAGGTGCAGGCTGGCATTGGTCAGGCGTCCGAGGCGCTCGAGTCCTTGCGCGAGGCGCACGAGATGCGCTCGTCGGACCTGGCGTGGCTCGCCGTGCGACCGACGTTCCGCACGCTCCGATCGGAGGCCGGGTTTGGAGAACTGATCCGGCGATTGAATCTCCGCGCGTGATCGGCGACTGAGAGCGGTTGCGTGCGATGGTCACCGTCGGCTTCTGATAGTCGTGTGTGACATGTTCCACCAGTCGGATGAGCGCCACCGTCAGGCTGTCCGTGTAACCGAAACGATTCCCGCGTAAACCCGACCATTCCTGGAAGAGAGAGGAGAGCCCGATGAAGGAAATCCGAAAACTGATGCAGCGGTTGTCCGTGCCTGCGGGCCGGAAGGTTCGACTCAAGAAGTACGATCCGGACTGGACTGGCTCGCTGAAAGACGCCACCAAGGCCAAAGCGATGCTGCTGGACGGCGTCAAGCGGTTGGCCAAGCAGCAGGCATTGTTGTACGCGCAGGATACTTACTCCGTGCTGGTGATTTTCCAGGCCATGGACGCTGCCGGGAAGGACGGCGCGATCCGACATGTGCTCTCCGGTGTCAATCCACAAGGCTGCCAGGTGTACTCGTTCAAGGCTCCGTCCGCCGAGGAGCGGGACCACACCTATCTGTGGCGCTCGATGAAGGCGCTCCCAGAGCGGGGTCGCATCGGGATTCATAACCGGTCGTACTACGAAGAGGTCCTGATCGCACGGGTCCACCGGGAGATCCTTGCATCTCAGCAGCTTCCGGAGGATCTGAAGGGGTCGGGAATCTGGAAGCGCCGCTTCCGGGAGATTTGCGAATTCGAAGAGTATCTGACCGACAACGGCACGGTCGTCGTCAAGTTCTTCCTGAATGTGTCGAAGGACGAACAGCGCCGCCGGTTCCTGTCGCGCATCGACGAAGAAGAAAAGAACTGGAAGTTCTCGGTGGGCGATGCCAAGGAGCGCACGTTCTGGGACGACTACATGAAGGCGTACGAGGACATGCTCGCGAACACGAGCACGCCGCACGCCCCGTGGTACGTCGTCCCGGCGAACAACAAATGGTTCACGCGCCTGGCCGTGTCGGCGATCCTCTGGCAGACGATGGCCGACCTCAAGCTCTCGTTCCCAAGAGTGACCGAGGCGAAGAAAGAAGAGCTCCAGGAGATCAAGCGGATTCTGATGGCCGAGGGCGGAAAGGTGTGACGCGCTCTACGAGGTGCCCGCAGGCTTCTGATCGACAGTACTTGTCCCTTGACGCCTTCGTCAGCGCGAACACTGTCACATAGCTCCCAGGTTCCGCGCCGCGGACCGGTTTGTAGTAGAGCAATCTCAGGTCGGGCCTGAGGTTGCCGACGGCCGGGTGTAGCTTGTCGTCGATGAACTGATCGAACGCCGCGACGCGCTCCGCGCGCACCTTGATGTAATGATTCCCCAGCACGCCGACTTCCGGCAGCGCGGCGCCGACCTTCTGCGGCGAGACAAGGTGATACTCGATGTCACTTCCCCGGGCCGCTCACGAACGAAGCCAGCCCCCGCGTTGAAACTTGCGGCCACCGGGTTGTGGCAAGGCTGCTCTTTAACAGGACGAGGAGGAGCTCTTATTGTTTTAGGATCCTCCTTCCTCCTGTGATGGTTTTTGGCAGCGCCGCGGATGTCATGAATGCCGTCCCGCCCTTCAGAATATCTCCCCGAAGTAGCTCCAGAAGTGCTCGCGCACCTTCTCGAGCAATGGACGGTGACGCCACTGTTCGAGATCGAGCCGCTTCGCCCTGCGGAGGTCCTGCTCGAGGTCCTCGGTCAGCCTCGCCGCGAGATCACGGCTGGATACCGCGACGTTCAGCTCGTCGTTCAGCTCGAGCGACCGGTTGTCGAAATTCGCGGACCCGAACATGTCGAGTGTCCCATCCGCCACGATCGCTTTCGTATGCATCATCGTCGGCTGGTATTCGTAGATCTCGATGCCGAGCGCGAGGAGCTGCTCGTAGGCCTGCCGTGAGGCATATTTGACTGGCATCGCGTCGGTCAGATCGCCTTCGACGAGGATGCGGATCTTCACTCCGCGGCGAATGGCGTCCTCGAGCGCCCACGTCGTGGACTCGTCGGTCACGAAGTACGGCGTCGTGATGTCCAGCGTGCGGCGCGCGCCCGCAATCACGAGCAGATAGAGCCGTTTGAGATCGCTGCTCCCACCAGACGGCGAGCTGCGGACGATGAACGACGCGCCTTGTTCGTCCGCCGCCGCCGGCGCATCATCCAGCTCGGGGGAAACGGGGTTGCCGCCCTCGATGAAGTTCTCGTAGAAGCCTGCCTCGAGATCGTGGGCAATCGGGCCCGTCATCCTGACCTGTGTGTCGCGCCAGTGTTCGGAATCCTGCGCATTGCCGAGCCAGTGGTCTGCGGCGCCGACGCCGCCGGTGAAGCCGACCGCTCCGTCGACGACGAGAATCTTGCGATGAGTCCGGTAGTTGACTTCCTCGAGTGAGTACCAGCGTGGCGTATTGAACTGGACGATCGTGCACCCGGCCGCGCGGAGTCGATCGAGATGTTCCTTCTCCATGGAGCTGGCGCCGACGGCATCGATCGTCAGCCGCACACGCACCCCTCGCCTTGCGGCGCGCTCGAGCGCCGCAGTGAACTGCGTGGCCACCGAGCCGGTGTCGAAGATGTACGTCTCGAAGCTGATGCGCCTCTTGGCCTCGTCTATCGCTGCGAGCATCGCGGGAAAGATCTGGTCGCCGTTCGTCAGGACGGTGTAGTGGTTGCCGCGCGTGAGCGGCGCGCCGACGAGGGCTGCGACGTACGAGGGGAATCGGGGGTCGTCTGCCGCCAGCTCGCTGC
Organism: uncultured Acidobacteriota bacterium; assembly: GCA_963804795.1. GTDB lineage: Bacteria > Acidobacteriota > Vicinamibacteria > Vicinamibacterales > 2-12-FULL-66-21 > CAVSUB01. Next base: position 26,218 of record CAWDRS010000001.1, read on the forward strand.
GAAGGCGGAGCGTTTCCTGGTCTTGAGCAAACAAGAGACCCAGCGCGACCGCGGCCGCCGCGATGAGAAGGATCACGAACGCGCGGCGAACGGGGCCGATCCCCATGCACGGAGAGCAGTGCAATTCATGCGCCGCACATGGTTGAGCCTTCGCTCAGGCGTTTATTCCCCGAATCACGTGTGCATCCAAGGAACTCGGGGCGCTGCCAAACCATCACACGAGGAGGGAGGAAAGGAGGATCCTGAGCAATCAATAAGAATTCTCCCTCCTCCATCCTCCTGTTGAAGAGCAGCCTCGCAACAACCCGATTGCCGCGAGTTCAACGCGGTGGCAGTCGTGCGGCCCTGTGAAACCTATCAGGCTCGTTCATACACCCCGATAGCCGGAGGGCATCGGTTTCCCCGTTGCGACTGCCATCTTGACGTCGCGCGCATGCCGGCATTGGCCGCGATACTCGAACCCTGGGCAGCTGCACACGATGTCGGGGCCGTCGACCGTGATTTCGTATTCGACGCCCGGGTGCGACGTACTCGCGAACCGGTAGCGCTCGGTCTCTCGTCCCGCCAGCACTCTGGCGAGCGATTCGAGCGCGCGCGCGAGCGCCGCGGTTCCCTCGGGCGTGCGCGGCCAGGTCCCGGGCTCCGTTGCCTGCTCCGCGTCGAGCTCCACGCGCCGTTGCCGGAGCAGACGTTCGATCAGATCTTCCTGATCGACACCGTCATTCGGGTCCGTCAAGCCGGCGGACAGTTCCCGCAGCGCGCCCTGCAGCTCGTCCAGCACGTCGCCCGAAAGACCCGGCGCGAGGGCGGTGCCGTCGACGATTGCGTTGACGAGCGCCGCTTTCTTCTCCAGCACGGTCTGGACGAAGTCGTCTATCGTGTCGCGCGCCACCATGTAGGTCACGTTGACGCTTCGCGTCTGCCCGATGCGGTACGCGCGATCTTCGGCCTGCCAGTGGTTGGCTGGCACCCAGTCGAGATCGTTGAACACGACCTGCGTCGCGGCGGTCAGGTTCGTGCCAACGCCGCCCGCGACGATGTTGGCCAGAAAGACGCGGATCTGCGGGTCCTGCTGGAACCGATCGACGAGTGGCTGCCGCCTGTCCGCCGGTGTCTTCCCTGTCAGGAGCACGGCGGCATCGCCGAAATGCCTCGAGAGCTTCTGCATCGGCTCCTCGAAACAGGAAAAGACGATGACCTTTTCTCCCTGTTCGGTCGCGCCGGTGACGAAGTCGATCGTGGAAGGCACCTTCGCAGCCGCGAGCGCCTGGCGTGCTTTCGTGACGGCCTGGAGCAGTCGTCCGCGAAGGCGGAGCTCGCTGACGTTCGACCCTGGTGCAACTCTCTCGTGGCTGATCATCAGCTCCACGGCCTTTCTCATGTCGCGCACGCCGGTGCCTTTCGGCACCTCCACGGTGAGCCACGTCCGCAGCTTCGGCGGCAGCGCCAGGACGTCGTCTTTCGATCTCCGCAGCATGATGCCGTGGAGCTGCACCGTCAGCTCGTCGATGTTCGACGCGCCACGAGTCTGCCACCCATACTCGTTCCGCTCGGCCGCGCAGTAACGCTTTGCGAACGACAGAAAGCTGCGGCCGAGCGGATGGCCGACCAGCTGCAGCAGCACGAACAGGTCGCGCGGCCGGTTGGTCAGCGGCGTCCCCGTGAGCAGGTACACGGCTGGACCGCGACCGCCTTGCGATTTCGCCCGATCCGCGAGGCGTCGTGTCAGCCGGCTCCGCATGCTGGTGTGGTTCTTCAGGTAGTGCGCCTCGTCTACGACGATTCCGCCCCAGGGCGTCGTCTCGAGGACGTCGATGTGCTTCGGCAGGATGTCGTAGTTGACGATCACCCAATCCGGCCGGCCCGGGGGCGACCAGCCCCCGTCGACGACGTCCGGCGCGCCCCTCTCGATCACGTGTGTCGTCGCAGGCGGGTCGGCGATGGCGATTTCCCTCGCCCAGTTGCGCTTGACGGAGGCCGGCGACACGACGAGGTACGGGCCGTCGGGTGCGATGTGCCGGAGCGCGACAATCGCCTGCCTGGTTTTTCCGAGACCCATGTCGTCAGCCAGAATCGCCCGCCTGCGGCCGAGCAGGAAGGCCACACCTTCGACCTGATGGGGGAACAGGCCGTTTGCCAGCTCAGCGGCCTTACGGAACGCTTCGTCCGGATTGTTGGGCGACAGAGCGAGCAGCCGGGCGAAGGCATCGGCGTGCGCGTCGAGGACCTTATCCAACGGACGCCATCCTCACCTGCAAAGACCGGGATTCCACCTGTGTCGGCACGTAGGGACGGGCTATCTGAGCCCGCGCAAAAATCGATCTTGTGGCTTCCACCTTTAGGTGGAAGTGAGCGACAGCCACTGGTCTTCGCCTGTGAAGGCGGAAGCCACAGGAGATTAATTCACAGGCCCTCAGGCCCGTCCAGGCGGGGTCCGGAGACCGCCCCACATCACACAATGAATCCCCGGGAGTACGACAACGATAGAATCAGTGGGTTCCGATTCCGAGCAGTCTGGAGAGTACATGATGCGAGCAATGCTGACGACGGCTGTCGCGGGCCTGGTACTGACGGTCGGTGTTCACGGGCAAACGGCGCAGACCTCCAAGGTCACTCGCGAGAGCGTGCCCGGCGTCACCAACTTCGCGCGTCTCGACACGACCATCGCATGCGGTGGCGCGACCAAACCCGAGGCCATGCCGGAGCTGAAGAGAATGGGCTTCGCCTCCATCATCAACCTGCGCGAGGCGAGCGAACAAGGCGCTGACGTCGAACAGGAGGAGGCCGCCGCGAAAGCTGCCGGCATCCGCTTCGAGCACCTGCCGTTCAATACTCAGAACCCGTCGCCGGACCTCGTGGACCGTTTCATCGCCGCCGTGACGAAGCCGGAGAATCAGCCGGCGTTCGTGCACTGCGCGGCGGGCGGACGCGCCGCAAGTCTCTGGATGATCAAGCGCGTGAAGGTGGACCGCTGGGACGAAGCGCGCGCACTCGAAGAGGCGAACGCGTTGGGGTTGAACGATCGCCTGCGGCCCTGGACGCTCGAGTACCTCCGCAAGCATCAGTAACTAGACCGGGGGGCTTCGCCCCGCCGGACCCCCCATCGCCGTCGCTCGCGGGGACCCCTGCGCCCCGCTCCGCTCCGGCGGGCGCGCCGCTGGCGCGCCTAAACCCTCTGAGACCGGGGGGCTTCGCCCCGCCGGACCCCCCATCGCCGTCGCTCGCGGGGACCCCTGCGCCCCGCTCCGCTCCGGCGGGCGCGCCGCTGGCGCGCCTAAACCCTCTAGACCGGGGGGCTTCGCGCCGCCGGACCCCCATCGCCGTTCCGCCTTCGCTGAAAGCTACGGCGAGAGCTCGCCGGAGCGCCTTCGGCGCGTAGGCGGCCGCTCGCGGGGACCCCTGCGCCCCGCTCCGCTCCGGCGGGCGCGCCGCTGGCGCGCCTAAACCCTCTACACCGGGGGCTTGGCCCCGCCGGCCCCCCATCGCCGTTCCGCCTTCGCTGAAAGCTACGGCGAGAGCTCGCCGGAGCACCCCGCTCCGCCGGTCAGCGCTCGTTGACCGCTGGTGGTTCGGCGCCGGCATAGGCGCGCTCGCCCGCGAGAATCTTGATCGTCAGTCGGTTCTCTTTGAGCGGGATTGGACAGGTCGTGTACGGGTTGAACGCGCAGGGCGGGTTGTAGGCCTCGTTGAAGTCGAGGACAGCGCTGCCGTCGTCCCGGAGATCCGCGTAGAGAAAGCGAGCGGTCTTGTAGGTTTCGACCCCGCTGGACCCGTCGCGGAATACGAAGTAGAGACGTTTGGGCCGGGTCGTGAAAGGCCGCAGCCGCACGGTCTGACCCTGCAGTGTGAACTCGACCACGCCGTCCGTCTGATACGTATCGACATCGCCGTACGTGTTCACCACCTGAAGGCGCTGCGGCTGAGCATCCGGGATGAAGCGCGCGACGACGCGGTAGGCCGAGTCAATCGGGAACCAGCCGAACCCGGCGAAGTTGCGCGCCCACGCCCCGTTTGGATCGCGAATGCGAATCGATCGCCGCTCGCCGCTCAAATGGACGACGAGCCGGACCGACCCGATCGTGAGCTCGTCGGCGTCGGGGTTGCTGTCATCCCGCAGGGCGACGGGGTCCGTCACTGGAGCGCCCTTCAGCAGCACGCCAGACTCCGCCGCAGGCTCGAATCGGATATCCGTGTCGCTCCACACGAACCGGCCGACAGTCGGCGGCGTCGCCGCAGGAAGCACGATGTCGTTGGTAGCGGCGCTGCCGGCGGTATTGACACCTCGCTTCAGCTGAGCGAGCCCTGCGATGCTCGCCCAGTCCCGCCGATAGTCTGCCTCGTGCTTCGCCCGCCACTCGACGACGGCGGCATTGGCGTCGGCACTGGAGGCGCCGTTCGCCGTCGATCCACGGTCTCCGCAGCCGCTCATGCCGCTCATGGCACAGAGCGCGGCCATGGCGATCGCGGAAACACGCCGTGTCAGTTGCGAGCGAGGAACGTCAGCGTCGAACGGCATGTGGAGAATCCTCTGCAATCCGTCACAAGGATACGGCGCAGCGCTGTCAAACAGAAGATCAGAAGATCAGAAGACAAGAAGGGTTATGAAATCCAGAAGTCCACGCGGATTACCTGAGCCTTCTTAATTAACTTCTGATCTTCTGATCTTCTGTGATCCCCACAGGCGGCTCTAGCCTGTACGGACGATCGATTTGCGTGGGATCGCCAGTTGTCAGTATGGTTCCGCTTACCTGCGACATAACGCCGAACGCCGAACGCCGAACGCCGAACGCCGAACGCCGAACGCCGAACGCCGAACGCCGAACGCCGAGCCCCGAGTCGGCGAGCCCCGATACAATCACCCAATGGTCCGCGTCCGATTTGCCCCTTCTCCCACCGGCTACCTCCACATCGGCGGTGCTCGAACTGCGCTCTTCAACTGGCTCTTCGCGCGGCGGAACCGTGGTGGCACGTTCGTGCTGCGGATCGAAGACACCGATGCCGAGCGTTCCTCGTGGGAGATGGTGACCGGCATCCTCGAGGGGCTGCGCTGGCTCGGCCTGGATTGGGACGAGGGCCCGGACGTGGGCGGTCCGCACGGCCCGTATTTCCAATCACAGCGGTTCGACGGACATCGCTCGCGCGCCGAGCGGCTGGTCAGCGATGGGCGCGCCTACCATTGTTACTGCACGCCGGACCAGATTCAGGCGAAGCGCGCCGCGGCCGAAGCCGCAGGCGGCGGCTGGATCTACGACCGCACCTGCTGCGCGCTGACGCCCGCCGAGATCGCACGGCTGGAGGCCACACGTACTCCACGAGCCGTTCGATTCAAGGTGCCGGAGGGCCGCACCGCGTTCACCGATCTCGTTCACGGGCCCATCGTCTTCGAGAACACCAACATCGAGGACTTCGTGATCCTTCGATCGGACGGTCAGCCCACGTATCACCTGTCGGTGGTCTGCGACGACATCGACATGGCGATCACGCACGTCGTCCGCGGCGACGATCACATCTCGAATACACCGAAGCACGCGCTCCTGTTCGAGGCGTTCGGTGCCAGCTTGCCGCAGTTCGCACACGTGCCGCTCATCCTGGGCACCGACAAGAAGCGTCTCAGCAAGCGCCACGGCGCGACGTCGGTGATGGAGTATCCACGCCTCGGGTACCTTCCGGAGGCGATGGTCAATTTTCTCGCGCTGCTCGGATGGTCGCCGGGGACCGACGAGGAGCTCTTCGAGAAGTCCGCGCTGGTCGGCCGCTTCTCCCTCGAGGGGATCACGGGCGGCAACGCCGTGTTCAATCCCGAAAAACTCGACTGGTTCAATCAGCAGCACATCATGCGGCTGCCCGCTGGCGAGCTCGCCGGCCGGCTCGCACCGCTCCTTCGGGAAGCCGGCCTCTGGCACGACACCTTCGAGTCAGCGGAACGGCCGTGGCTGGAGCGTGTGATCGAGCTCCTGAAGCCGCGCGCGAAGAAGCTTGGGCAGTTCCTGGACGATGGGCGGTTGTTCCTGGTGGAGGACGTGGAGTACGACCCAGCGGCGGTGAAGAAGTTCCTCCAGCCCGCCGGCATGCGCGAGCACCTCTCGGCATTGCGGTCGGCGCTCGAGCGGGTCGAACCGTTCGAACAGGCGCCGCTCGAGGCCGCCCTGCGGGGGCTGGCGGAGGCCCGGGGCCTGAAGCCGGCTGCGCTCATTCACGCCACACGGGTGGCGGTAACGGGGAAGGCGGTCAGTCCGGGGCTCTTCGAAGTGCTGGAGCTACTAGGCCGGCCGCGCACTCTTCGGCGACTCGGGAACGCGATCGCGCTCGTTGAGATGTGACTGAATAATGGACATCCAAAATTACCCAGGTGTATTGATGAGCGTCGGGTGCGTCTTCGCACACGAGGTCATTCGTGAGTAGGCAAATGCTCAGATCGACGACGCGAGTGCTCTCGAAACGTTGAAATCCCCCGCCGTTCGGCACATTTCTGCCGCCCATCGGCATCCTCCTACCAGCTTCCGGCGACGTCGCTATCTTCAACCAAATCAATGTGTTCGTGGCACCGTGGTTGCAGAGTTCCAGTTTGGGACGCCCGTGAAGAGCTCGTCGGGGGACGAAGGAACCGGGACGGGAGGGAGGAATACCGTGGCAAAGGAAGACCGTGGATTCGCTTCGATGGATAGAAGCAAGCAGCGCGAGATCGCCAGCAAAGGCGGCAAAGCTGCCCACCAGAAGGGAACCGCGCACGAGTGGACCAGCGAAGAGGCCCGGGACGCCGGTCGCAAGGGAGGTATCGCCAGCCACCGCCGGCGCCGAGAGCAGACGGGAGGACCCGAGGGTGAGGAGTCGAGGCCTTCCGACTTCGAGTCGCAGCCGATGACTCGCGACGAACAGCCTGACGGACCAGTGGAGTAGCGCCTGCTGCTTCGGGCGGGGAAGGTCCCGGCCTTTCCCGTCCAACCTCCTTCAATTCGCGCTTCCGAGTTCACGCCGGTCGTGTGCGCCGGTGTCGACGCCGGCGGCGGTTGTATGATCGCCGGTCGTGACACCCGCTGACTACGCACGTGCGCGCCGCGTGCTCCTTCGAGGCGACGCAGTTCTCGCCGCACTCATCAAGCGCCACGGGCCCTGCGGTCTTGCTGCCGCGCAGCGGACCGACCATTTTTCGGCGCTCGTCCGCGCGATCACCAATCAGCAGCTCTCGACGAAAGCCGCTGCGACGATCTACCGCCGCCTCGCGCTGCTGATGCCCGGCGAGACGCCAACCCCGGAGGGCCTTGCCAGGCTCAGTGACGATCAGCTGCGCGAGGCGGGCTACAGCCGGCAGAAAATCGCGCTATCTCCGCGATCTGTCCGTGCACGTCCTGGACGGCCGCCTCGATCTCGGCACGATTCAGGACCTCCCGGACGATGGGGTGATTGCGGCGCTGACGAACGTCAAGGGCATCGGCCGGTGGTCGGCGGACATGTTCCTGATGTTCCGCCTGCATCGGCCCGACGTGCTCCCGGTCGGCGATCTGGGCATCGTCAACGCCATCCGGACGCAGTATCGGCTGCGCAAACTTCCGACGCCGGAGCGGATCCGCCGGATCGGCGAAGCGTGGAAGCCGTACCGATCGGTGGCGTGCTGGTATCTGTGGCGGAGCCTGGACAATCAGCCCTGACAGCCTGAACAGGCGGTTGCGCCGCCGGCGGTCCGGTCGATATAATCAGAGTTTCCTCAACCTGCTGGGAGGTCGTTCAACGGTAGGACACCGCGCTCTGGACGCGGTTATCGGGGTTCGAATCCCTGCCTCCCAGCCACATCTCATTACGCGACAACCATTTACAACCAATCAGCGTCTGTCGCGAATCCCTGCCTCTCCGCCAACTATCTCGCGCGAGGACTTCAACTTCCGCGCGCGGCATTTCTGCGTCTCCAGTACTTCTCCACACTCGGCTCTTGTCCGGCCTTCCGGACAAGTCAATCAACGTCACAGTTAGCGAGCGTCCCCCCCTGCTAGATGCCCGCATCAGTTACGCAGCGCCTGTGCCGTACTGCACTACCAACGGATCGCTGTCTCAACCGGTGAATCCAGGCCACGAAGGGCGGACAAGCCGGCCTGTCAGCTAGCAGCTAGCGCGCGACGGGAAGAAATGTTCGACGGACAATCGGCCTGACACCGAGCGTTTCGAAAATTCCGGCGCGGTACCGACGCATCCCCGTTATCCCCGTCATCGGACGGCGAGTGAGGATCGATCAGAGCGTCGGGGTGATCGTCAGAATGTCGTAGGAGACGTTGACAACCTATCTAGCGCTTGCTAGGCTTTGGTTGTGACGAACGTGAAGGACGAGCTCAAGCGCCTGGCCACGGAGCAGACCCAGCGCGGTGGGGTGCGCTCGGTCACCCTGCGTGACCTGGGGCGCGCGGTCGGGATCAAGTCTCCCTCGGTCCTCTATCACTTCCAGAACAAGGACACGCTCGTCTTCGAGATCACCCAAGACTACGTGCGGCGAGTTCAGCAGACGCTGCGCGAGATCGAGCGCCGCCACACCAGCGCCAAGAAACGATTGCTGGCGGCGGTCGACATGTTCCTCGAAACCCAGGTCAAGCATGAGCTTTGTCTGTGCACGATGCTTGCCGCAGAAGCGCACGAGGTCGACGAGCGCACCCAGCACTTGCTGCGTGAGTTCTTTACCGACCTCGAGGCCTGGATTGCGAGGGTCCTGCGCACTGACGAAGGGAACACCCTCACCCCCGGACAGGCCAGCGTCCAGTCCCAACTCATCCTCGCCGCGCTCGAGGGCGCGATGATCCTCGACAAGGCGGACGGAGAGCCCAAGCGGCTCCCCGCCCTCAGATCGACCCTGGGAAGGCTGGTCGGATAGGTCCAGCGCTTTTTTTTGGTGTGAGTGTCTAGATATCGCTAGGTAACCGATGGAAGGTATGACGGACAATCATCCAAGGAGGAGACCCATGAGACTCGATCGATTTTCACCGTCGCGCCGCCAACTGCTCGTCGGCGGCGCCGCGCTCGCCGAGGAGGAGGGCCACCAAGTTGCTCACCGATATTACTGGTCTCTTAGGTAACAACCTCGGTCGCACACTACTTGGCGCCGGGCATTTGGCTGCTGATCGCACAACGCGTTCTCTCGATCGACGGCGGTTACTGCCGACGGAGCGACGTCTCGAGCGCAGTCTGCCAAGCGGGCTGGGCTAATGAGCACATTCAGCTCGCCGGGAAGAGTGTTGTCGATCGACGACATCGACCTGTCCTATAGCGATGAGGGCAGCAGTCCGCGAACCGTGTTGCTGATCCACGGCCACCCGTTCAATCGCAGCATGTGGACACCACAACTGGAACGGTTGAAGGCGGGACATCGCGTCGTGGTCCCCGACCTTCGAGGCTACGGTAACAGCTCATTACCGATCGGGCGTCGTGAAACGACGCTGGAAACATTCGCGGCTGACAACCTGGCGCTGATGGATGCTCTCAACGTGCAGACGTTTGCTCTGGGAGGCCTGTCGATGGGAGGTCAGATTGTCCTGGAGATGTATCGACAGGCTCCCGACCGCATCGAGAGGCTCCTTCTTGCGGATACGTTTGCCGGTCTCGATACTGCCGAAAGGAAACAGCTCCGGCTCATGACCGCCGACCGCCTCGAACGCGAGGGGATGGACGCGTACGCGCGTGAGGAGCTCACACGCATGATTGCGCCGACGACTGCCGAGCAGTATCCCGAAATTGCGGCGCACGTCATGGAGATGATGACGACGACTCCGCCCAGAGGCGCCGCCGCGGCACTGCGAGGTCGCGCGCAGCGCCGCGATTATTTGCCGTCGCTTCAGGAGATTCGGGTGCCGACCGCGGTGATTGTCGGCAGAGAGGATCGCTACACACCGGTGCCCCTTGCAGAGCAGCTTCGCGACAACATTCCCGGCGCGACGCTGCACGTGATCGACGGCGCCGGTCATATGCCGAATCTGGAGCGTGTGAACGTTTTCAACGACGTGGTGGAACAATGGCTTGCCAGCTAACCGACGGCTCAGGTTCCCGTACCAACAACGCCGAGCCTTCACCACATCATCCGTTCATGTACGTAAGACTTGCCGTCCGGTCTGGTGGGCGGTTGATCAGGGCAACGGCGGTCGAAACGGCAGCGCTGCGGCCGGCGATTCTCGTCAAGGCGGAAGGAGCGCCCAAGCGGCTCCCCGCCCTCAAATCAACCCTGGGAAGGCTGATCGGATAGGTCCAGCGCTTTTTTTTGTGTGACTGTGTCTAGCTATCGCTAGGTAGACGAATGGGGAACGTATGACGGACACCCGTCCAAGGAGGACACCCATGAGACTCGATCGATTCTCACTGTCGCGCCGCCAACTGCTCGCCGGCGGCACCACGCTCGCTGCGGCCGGCCTCACCAGTCCGCTCCCTGCGCTCGCGAAGGCGCCCAAGACCAACACGCAGGCTCCTTATTTCTATCGTTTCACGCTCGGCGACATCGAGGCGACCGTCGTGTCCGACGGCGTGCTGTCGCTCGGCGAACCGGCCCCGAATCTCCCCAATCTCCCCAAGGAGGAGATCGCCAAGTTGCTCACCGATAACTTCCTCCCGACGGATAACCTGGCGCTCGAGCAGAACGCGCTGGTGATCAACAACGGCGACCGCCTGGTGCTGTTCGATACCGGCATGGGCCCGCTGAAGATCTTCGGACCCAGGACCGGAAGGCTGCTGGCGAGCCTGAAGCAGGCCGCCATCAATCCGAAGGACATCGACGCGGTCGTCGCGACGCATGGCCACGCCGACCATGTCGGCGGGATCGTGGACGAGAAGGATACGCTCCTGTTCCCGAACGCGCAGATCTGGATCTCGCAGGCCGACTACGACTTCTGGACCGACGAGGGCAAGCTCGGCACGCCGATGAAGGACTTCATCGCTCATGCGCGCAAGAACCTCGTCCCTCACCGCGGCCGCATCCAGTTCTTCAAGGACGGGCAGGAGTTCCTGCCGAGCGTGCAGGCGATCGCCAGCGCCGGCCACACGGTGGGGCACACGATGTTCATGATCACGTCGGGCGGCAAGTCGATCTGCTACAGCGGCGATCTCACGAACCATCAGATCCTGTTTACCGAGCGGCCGCGCACCGAGTACACCCGCGACACCGACGCCAAGCAGGCGGTGGCGACGCGCATCAAGATGCTGGACATGCTGGCTTCGAACAGGATTCCGATGCTCGCCTATCACTTTCCGTGGCCCGGCATCGGCCATGTGTCGAAGCGAGGTGACGGCTTCCGCTATCACTTTTCGCCGATGCAAATGGCGATGTAACCCCATCCCGCGGCAGTCTCGGCTGGAGGTGAGAACCATGGGCAGGTCCGAAAGGCCGACCCTGTTAATCACGGGCGTGGCCAATGGGTTCGGCGCGAGCATCGCAAGGACCTTCGCGGCCGCCGGTTACGACGTCGTGGGTCTGGCGCGGAGCGATCGGTCGGCAGCGCATCTCGCTCGGCTGGTCGGCGGAAGTGGGGGTACCTATGCGCATCTGATCTGCGACGTCACGCAGCCCGCGGAGGTGGCCGACATTCTGCGTCCGCACGCCGAGCGCATCGCGGTGCTCGTGCACAACGCTGCCGCGCTGCTGATCAAGCCGTTCGACGAAATCACGACGGATGAATTCGAGCGGGTCTGGCGGGTGAACTGCTACGGCGCCTTCGTTGTCAGCCGGATCGTGGTGCCGCATATGGCCGCTCGCAAAGCCGGCGAGATCATCCTGACGGGCGCGACCGCCGCGCTCCGCGGCGGTCCGAAATTCGCGGCGTTCGCCTCGGCCAAGTTCGCGCTGCGCGGGCTGGCGCAATCCTTGTCGCGCGAATTCGGACCGCAAGGTGTGCATGTGACGCACGTCGTTCTTGATGGATTGATCGATGAGCCTCAGACCGACGCGAGGTTCGGCCCGGCCACATCCATGCGCTTGGATCCGGATGCGATCGCGCAAGCCTATCTCGCGCTGGCCACGCAGGATCGGTCGGCCTGGACCCACGAACTGGATCTGCGCCCGTCGTCGTGGGTGAAGCGGGGCGACTTGCAGGTTTCGCCATGAACAGCGCGGCTGCAGTTCGCCAAGGCCTATGTCATTGCGTGTGTTCGTGTTTGTTGTGTATCAGTTATCGATAGGTAGAAAGAGGTTCAAGGTATGACGGACAAGGAACTCGCCCCGAGCGTGGGCGGCTCGATTTCCAGCTCTCCTACAAGGCCGCCTGGGGAAAGTGTAGGTGCCATGAAGCCCTCTGGCAGGACGCAATTCCTCCCCTCTCCGCAGGTCCCCTTCGAACCAGTGACCGATGGCGTCGAGGTGGCCAGTGTGATTGGTGACCATAAGAGCGGTCCGCACGGTACCTTCGTCCGGCTCGCCCCGGGCACGCGGCTCCCACTCCACCATTATGACCAGGCCTTGGCGGGTGTGGTGGTGGCAGGGAATCTCACTCACCCGGTGCCGGGTAATCCGGACTCCCAGCAAACACTAGGCCCGGGAAGCTTGTTCTCCTTTGCGGCGAACGAGCCGCATGAGACGAACAACGTGGGTGAGGGCTTCGCGCTGTTCTTCATTTTCCAGGAACACCCCTGGGTGCTTGCCATGGACGTCTAACAGCGCACACGGGCTCGGATGCTCATTCCGGGCCCGTGATGCGCAACCGCTTGCCGCACGGCCGGCTGCGGCCCGATTACGCTCGCAGCGCGCTGTCGAGATCGGTCCAAAGATCCTCGACATGCTCAATGCCGACACTCAGGCGCAGTAGCGATGGAGGAAGGTGCCCCTGTCCAGGCACGCTGGCGCGTCGCACGATTGTGGACTCGACCGCGCCGAGACCGTCGCATGTCGGATGAGTTGAAGGCGCGAGCAGATGGCATCAGCGACGGCAGCCCCGCCTCTCACATCAAACGAAATAATCGTACCGAAGCCGCTGAGCTGACGACGTGCGATTTCGTGCGTCGGGTGCGTTGACAGACCAGGGTACCGCGTTGTCATCACCACCGGGTGGCCTTCCAATCGAGTGGCGAGCGTCATCGCGTTCTTCTGCGCGCGCTCCAGCCGAAGGGCCAACGTGCGGACGCCTCGAACCGCCAGGAACGCCTCGAGTGTACCGGGCGTGGCTCCTCCCAACTCCCGCGCATGCATCAACGCCGCTCGCAACGTCGCACTCCGGACCGTGACGACGCCCGCCAGCAGATCCGAGTGCCCACCGATGAACTTCGTCGCTGACTGCATCGAGACATCGGCACCAAGGGCGAGCGGGCGTTGATTCAAGGGCGTCGCGAAGGTATTGTCGACCGCCAGAATTCCGCCGCTCTTCGCTTCGCGGCGCAAATTGTCACGAGGTCAGCGACATCTAGAAGTGGGTTGGAGGGTGACTCCAGCCAGACCAGATCTGTGTTTGCGCAGGCACGGATTCACGCGTCCGTGTCAGCAACAGCGATCTGTTGTACAGTCCATCGCCCCTTCATCTGACCCGCTGCCGCGAGGCCGCTGACGCGTTGATGGCATCCGGCCGACAGAGCGATGGTTGATGCGGAGGGGAGTTGATCGAAGACGGCGAAGATTGCCGCCATTCCAGAGGCGAACGAGACCGATTCGCCGCCCTCCAGGCCGCCGACGATCTCCTCGAGCGCCTCCCATGTTGGCGTCCCGTCGTCGCGTGCGTACGCACGCCCATTTCCAAGAATGAAGGTGGAGGCGGGCACCAAGGGCACATTCAGCGGCGCCCCTGGTTGGCACTCTCGACCCGCGGAGACCAACCACGATTCGATGGCGCTTGCCGCGTTCGCGTCCCGAGTTGATGCGCGATCAGAGCTCGTCATCCGCCGCCTCATAGAAATCCGACATTCGCCTGCGTTCTCATCTGTTCTCTCTCGAGCGGCTGGCAGCGAACCGGAAAGTTCACGGAGTTCGCGATAAAGCACAAGTGATGCGCGCGGTCGTGCAGCGCCGACACTTTCGATCGATCCGTTGCGGGCTCACATGTCACGCGGGGACGCAACACGACTTCGACGAAGTGCCCTCCGCCATCACCGCTCTCGACCATCGTTCCGGTCGCATCATCCTCGTAGGCAGTCACCACCACGCCGGCCTGGGATGCCAAGTGCAAAAACCACAGCATGTGACAAGAAGAGAGCGACATCACGAGGAGTTCCTCCGGGTTGTATCGCGTCTTGTCGCCGCGAAACGCGGGATCGGACGAGCCTGGAATGATCGGTTTGCCAGGGACGGAGTATTCGTGCGCGCGCTCGTAGCCACGATGCTCGCGCGTCCCAGTTCCCGTGTCTCCTGCCCACTTGATGTGGACTGGATAGTGATGCTGCCTGCCGGCTATGGACGCGACGCTTGCTGAGACCACTGGAAGCTCATTCGTCATTCCCGCAGACCTCCTATCGCAGCCAACGCATCGATCGCGCTGGCCAAAAAATGACAAAGCTCCATGTGTGCGCCGTGTAGAAAACGTGGCCTCGCGGCTGCAGCTCAGTCTGCAGCGGCGCCTTTGTCGCAAGGCCGGCGCCGGCTGCACCGGCCGCCCGCGCTCATTGCGGTGAAGGCGCGGTTTGGAATTCGTCGACGAGTACCATGCTGACGTTCCTCGTTGACGCCTGCCGGATCCGCTTCGCCTCCTGATAGGCAGGATCGTTGTAGAGCCCGAGGGCGGCGTCCCTCGACGGGAAACGGATGATCGCGTTCATCGTGCGCGCCGTTCCCTCCACCAGGAACGCCGCCGTGTCGGACGCCAGCACGACGCCGCCGAATTTCGGGAGGAGCGCCAGCACCACGGGAGGATACTTCTGAAATTTCGCCGGATTGATGATGTCGTAGCTACCGATATAGAAAACAGCCATGTTCTTATCTCTCACGTCAAAATGGTCAACTGCGCTCGCCGTCGCGACGCGTTGCTGATTCCGGGACCTGCCTCAAGATCTCTTCCCACGGTTGGAGCGTCCAGCGCTTCAGCTCGTAGCGGAAGACTTCACTGCGGACAGCGGGATCCGCGGTCACGAGGCTCGCGGCTGCCGCATTATCAGTGGCCTCGAATACGGCCGCGCCGCCACTGTCATCGGCGAACCCGCCGCCGAAGCGCAAGTCGCCACGACGATAGAGATCGAGGTAGTAGAGGAAGTGATCTTTGATGCCCGGCTGTTCGGCCGTCGGCCGGCCATCGATCCAGCGACGGCCTCGCTGGTAGACGACTAGATAAAGCGGTCGCGTGTTACCGGAGGCGGTGGCTGCTTCGTTCCGTTGGTTCGCCGTAGCGCGTCCGCCGAGACCGAACCCGGTGCCGGCGGACGTCGGCGTCAGGCGGATGAAATCGAAGCGATCTTCGAGCATATCGCTCCGTCCCATGAATATCGTCATCATGCGACGTCGACGCTGACGGCGCCAGAGGTATATTGGCCACTATCATGGCGAAAACAGCCACAATCACGGTCGGCGTCTTTGCGTACAGGGGCTGCTCGGCGTGGATCACCGCAGGCCTGATCGAGCTGTTCGCGATCGCGAACGTCGCGGTCGCACAGCTCAAGCGGCCGGCGCAGCGCGCTCGTTTCGATTGCCGGACGGTTGGCCGGTCGCGGCAGATGGTGGCGGGCTCACATGGCGTTCGATTTGCGATACATCGGCGAAGGCGCCGCTATCACGGCATCATCGTGCCGCCGATCTGGTGCACCTCCCTGTCGGATCTCGAGCGGCGTCGTCTGCGGCTCGAATCCGAGGTCGCCGTCCTGCGCAAGCTGGCGTCACGATCGCACATCATGGCGAGCGCCTGCAGTGGCTCCGTGCTGCTTGCCGACGCCGGGCTGCTCGCGAACCGTCACGCCACTACCTGCTGGTGGCTGGCCGAGTGGTTCCACCGGGAGTTTCCCGACACCGATCTGGTCCCGCACCAGCTCGTGGCCATCGACGGCAATCGATGGACGGCTGCTGCAGGGTCGGCGTACATCCACCTCGGATTGGAGTTCGTGCGCCGGTTGGCGGGCGACGAAGCCGCGGCGCTCACCGCGCGGCTGATGCTGGTCGAGCGGCGTCGGGGATCGCAATCGCCGTTCGTCGACGTCGCCTCCGCGCCCTCAGATTGCGGCGATGCCGACGTCGCGCGAGCCGCACAGTATTTCGATGAGCATATCGCGACTCCGCTGACGATCGTGAGGGCCTGTCGCGATCTGTCACTCAGCCCGCGCACCTTGACCCGCAGATTTCACGCGAACCTGGGAATGTCGCCGATCACCTACTTGCAATCGCGTCGGGTGGCCCGCGCGAAGAGGATGCTCGAGGACCACCACCTCGCGTTCGAGCGGATCGTCGAGCAGTGCGGCTACGAAGACGTGTCCTCTTTCCGCAAGCTGTTTGCCCGCCACGTGGGGATGACGCCGCGCGAGTATCGTTCGAGATTCGGCATGGAGAAGTAGGACGTCCCGCCTCAAAACACCTTCGCCACGCCAATCGCGACGCTGACCGACACTGTCATGCGATCCACGAACAGCGAAAAGAGACGCCGGCTGTAGCTCGCTTGGAATTCGCTCCGAGCAGAGACTGGCGCGCGTAGTGTTCCATCACTGAGCTAATCCGAATTATCGGTCGCCTCACATTACGCCGCGCGACAGGAATAATTGAGCAGCCCACCGAGACGCTGTCGGCGGCCAATGCGGCCGCGACATTCATTCGCGAGGCCGACCCGCCAGCTCGCGAATCGCGGTAATCAGCTCGCCTTCGACCAGTGGTACCCCCGATGTCGGAAATACCAAACCGCTCGCTCCTGCTCCATTCGACCTCCGCCTGGAGGGGGACAGAATTAGTGTCGCGAGGAGGTCAATATCGTGAGGGTAGCGCGACCACTGCGCTGACCGAAGATCTGCGACTCTGCCGTGCGCTCTGCTGTTTTCCCCCACGGAATCGAACTCGGTACCAGATGAGCCGCTTGCGCTCGCTTGACGAATTCGCCGATGACGACGGAGGCAGGACGGTTCGATTCTGATTAGGCTCGCGATGCTGGACCGTATCACTCGCCACGACTTGTCGGCATATCTGATAGCTGCTCTCCATTGCACGACGCTGTGTGCCTTGTGGCCTGCGAGAAACCTCCGGGACGCCGCGGCCGGTTACTCCGCGGCCGGTTACTCCACTTGACTGCCTAGTAATTCAATGGCATTGTCTGCGCCGTGGTTCACACTGATGTCTAGCGAAGTCGAGCTCTTACAGGGCGCTTTGGACCTCATTCTGTTGCGCGCGCTGGAGGCGATGGGCCCCCAGCACGCCTACAGTCTCGCCGCCCGTCTTGAACAAGTGTCCAAGTCCCGTCTCACGCTGAAGCAGGGCACGCTGTATCCAGCGCTCGTTCGCCTCGAGCAGAACGGCTGGATCAAGGGCAGTTGGCGCAGGACCGAGAACAATCGCGAGGCGAAGTACTACAGCATCACCAAGGCAGGCACGCGCGCGCTCGCGAAGGAAACTGAGCGGTGGCGACGTCTGGCCGGATTTGTCGACGCTCTTCTGCTCAACGAGCCGTAGCGATGGCTACTTTTCGACGATTCCTGCTTCGTCTCGTCCATTTCTTCCAACCGCACCGCGCTGAGTCCGAGCTCGAACGCGAGCTAGCGGCGCACCTCGGTGTCCTTGAGGACGAGTACAAGCGTCGGGGGCTGACCGATGCCGAGGCCTGCCTGGCGGCTCGACGCGCGTTTGGCGGGGTTGCGCAGGCGAAGGAACTACATCGCGAGGCCCGGTCGTTCCGTTGGCTCAGCGACCTCCGTCAGGACACGCGATTCGCGGCGCGCGCGCTCGTGGGCGCGCCAGGGTTCACAGCTGTCGTAATCGGCACCCTCGCGCTCGGCATCGGCGCCAACACAGCCATCTTCAGCGTCGTCCATGCCGTGCTGCTCCGATCGCTGCCGTATCCCGGTGCTGATCGCTTTATTCGGATCGCCATCCAGTTCGATCCAGACGATGGGAGCGGCATCAAGACCTCTGCCGCTCCGGTGAGCGTTCAAGATCTCGACGTCCTTCGGTCCCGCTCTCGGACACTGTCGAATCTGGGTACCTACGTCCCGGAGGCTGTCACGCTGAGCGGACGGGGGGAGGCCGTCCATCTGAACGGCGTTCGCATATCGCCTCAGGTCATGGCGATGCTGGAAGCGACGCCGCTGATGGGCCGGTTACTGGAGCCACGGGAAGAGGCGGCCGGCCGTGACCGGGTCACGGTCATCAGTTACTCGATGTGGCAGCGCCGATTCGGTGCTGACGACGCGATTGTTGGAAAGACGATCGTGCTCGACGGCATTCAATACGAGGCTGTCGGCGTCATGCGTCCCGGCTTTCAGTTTCCGAACGCCGACGCGGAGTTCTGGACGCCGTTCGTCTGGGGACCCCGGCAGCGGCCGTCGGTCGTCGGGCGCCTCACCGACGGCGCCTCTTTCCTGACGGCAAGCACGGAGGTCAACGACCTGATGCGGCTCGCGCGGGAGGAGCGCCGCTCCGCTGGTGGGCCGTCGCCGATCGGTCCTCTCTCTTCTCCGGGAGCGGCCCCGCGGCCGGGCCCTCCCCCATCCGCTGGACCTCCGCCTCCGCCAGGATCCCGTGCCGACGCTCCGCCGCCTCCGCCAGGACCAGGTGCAGGACCGCCACCTCCACCGAGCGGGGGCGCGGCCAAGGGCGCTGGGACCCTCCGTTCGGAGCCGATCCCGACGCGGTTCTTCGTCGTCGCTCTGCACGGTGAGTTGATCGCCGGCGCGAAAACGCCTCTCGTGATCCTATCCGCCGCGGTCGGGTTCGTACTGCTCATTGCCTGCGTCAACGTCGGTGGGTTGCTGCTCGCGCGAGGCATCAGGCGCGAACGCGAGATCTGGGTTCGGCTGGCGCTCGGTGCGGGCCGCAGCCGGGTGGTGCGACAACTCGTGACCGAGAGCATGCTACTGACGCTTGTCGGCGGTTTCGCGGGAATCTGGCTGGCGGTGAGCGGGGTGCGATGGCTTCGGGTGTTCGGCGCCGGCATGCCGCGACAGGACCTTGGCGCGTCATCCATCGTGCCGCGTCTCCACGAAGTCGGCATCGACGGGACGGTACTGCTGTTTGCCCTCGGCGTTTCAGGTCGTCGCTGGGCTGGCGTGCGGGCTCGCGCCGGCGTTGTGGCAATCGCATGTCGAGGCGCGTGGCGAGTTGGCGCGCGAGACGAGCCTGTCCGCGCCGGGGTTCAACTTGTTCCGTCGCTCGCGCGGGCGCGCGCTGCTTGTCGTCGTGCAGATTGGCCTGGCGGTCGTTTTGCTCCTGAGCAGTGGACTATTGATCCGGAGCTTCCTCAAGCTGTCGAGCGTCGATCCTGGCTACGCGACGACGCGGGTCCTCACGTTTCAAGTCGCACTGTCGCCCAATCAGCCAGCTTTGAGGTTCTCTGAGGAGCTGATCGCGCGCGTCCAGGGGCTTCCGGGCGTGCGGGCCGCCGGGTACGCTGATCACTTGCCGCTCACTCGCAGCAATCTCGGACACGCGCAGCTCAGTCCCCGCTCCCAGGCGCGTCAGTCCACGGTCGCGCCGCCGCCGCCGCCTCCGCCAGGTGTGGCCGGAAAACCAGACTTCCCGGTCACGCACCTCGTGAGTCGTGACTTTTTGTCCGCATTGGGCGTGGACGTCATCGAGGGCCGTGGCTTCTCCGACGCGGATCCCGTCGGCCGGCCGCACAGCCTCCTCATCAATCGAACGCTCGCGCGCAGCGGGTTTGTCGGCGAAAACCCGGTCGGAACACGCGTCTACACGGGCGACGTTCCCTGGGACATCATCGGAATTGTCGAGGACGTCCGAGAGACCGGTCTGGCAGACCCGCCCGGCTCCGCGATCTTTGCCAACCTGGAGCGAACGGGTGCGGACAGCAGGCTGTTTGAACACTCCTCGCCGTATTTCGCCGTGCGAACCGACGGCTCGCCAACGGCGTTGGTCCCGGCCATTCGCGAGATCGTCCGCCAGCTGGACCCGCAGACGGCACCCGACCGCATCGCGACCATGGAACAGATCCTTTCGAACTCGATTCTCCAGCCGCGCTTCTACGCGGGAATGTTCGGGCTGTTTGCGCTGATCGCGGGCACGCTTGCGGTTGTCGGCATTTACGGGGGCATTGCCTTCGCCGTCAGTAGTCGAACGCGTGAGATCGGCATTCGGGTGGCGTTGGGCGCCTCGAGATACCAGGTGTTTCGTGCGATCGTCGGCGACATGCTGCTGCTGCGGCGGTCGGCATCGCCGCGGGCGTCGCCGGTGGCGCCATGCTGACGCGCTATCTGCAGCAAATGTTGTTCGAGTTGACGCCCCTCGATCCTGCCGTCTTCATCGCGATGCCCGTCGTCCTCGCCAGCGCCGTCTTGGGCGCGGCGTTTCTCTCGGCACGGCCGGCGTTGACCGTGGCACCGCTGGCTGCGCTGCGGCACGAGTAGACCACTCACTTCAGCAACGAGAGCCGGCTAGGGGGATCTATCTGTCCCCAGTGACGATGTGTTTAGCATTGCCACCGAGATCGGTTGGTACCTGCGCTCAAATTCCTGTCGGAACGCCTCGAGCCTACAGAGCCAGTTGGCGATCTGGTTCCAACTGACGAACGTTTGGTTCGCCAGCTCCAGCTCGTTGAAACTCGGTGATTGAACTACTCGGTTCGGAGCACGACCGCCGGATCCACCCGCATGGCCCGTCGTGTCGGAATCCAGGCTGCCGCAAGTGCGACGAGACCCAGCGCCGCGATCGTCGCTGTCTGTGACAGAGGATCCCAGGGTTCGATCCCGAAGAGCAGACCTCGCATCGACCGCGCGGTCGTAAGCGCTCCCGCCATGCCGAGGCTGATCCCCAATCCGACCGCGAGTGAAACCTGGTGGACGATAAGCCCCAGCACATGATGGGGACTTCCGCCGATCGCGAGGCGCACCGCGATTTCATGTCGGCGAAGAGCGACGAGGTACGCGAGCAAGCTGTACAGACCAATCGCCGTGAGGCCTACGGCGGCGATGCCGAAGGCGCCGAGCAGCCACGTACTGAAGCGGCGGGCGGCTGTCTGGTTGCCGATCAGTTCGTCCAGCGGCGCGACCCGTGCGAGAGGTTGATCCGGATCCAACTCGCGAACCACCGCACGAAGGGCCGGTGCGATCGCCGTTGGTTCTCCAGCGCTGCGAATGAGGACCGTCATCGACCGCGGGTCTTGCGTGTACGGCTGATAGGACTCGGTGAACACCGCGTGATCGACACCGGCCCGCCGCGTATCCGCCACGATCCCGACTACCGTCAGCCACGGAGCCGCGTCGTCTGGATTTCCGAATTTGAAACGCTTGCCAAGCGGGTCCTCGCTGGGCCAGTGCGTCTTCGCTGCGGTCTCGTTGATGACGGCGACGCGCTGTCCGTCTGCGCGGTCGCGATCCGAGAACAAGCGTCCACGAAGCAAGGGCACCTGAAGGACGCGGAAGAAATCCGGCGTGATGACGTCGAATGTCAGGGGTTGCTGAATCGTCTCCGGTCGACCCTCAATCGTGAAGCTGGAAGAGTTCGGCAGCCGACTCAATAGGACCGAGCTCCCTGCGGCGGCACCGGTGACACTAGGCAATGCGCGCACGCGCTCGAGTAACCGATCGAAGAACTGTTGGCGAGCCGCAGCTTCAGGATATTTGGTCCGCGGAAGCTCCACTCTCGCGGTCAGCACATGGCCTGGCTCGAACCCAAGGGCGACACGCTGCGCATGGACGAGGCTCGTAAGCGACAGACTGACCGCCGACACGACAATCGTGGCGATCGCGACCTGGGAGACGACGAGCGCCCACCTGAAACGGTGCGACAGCCCACCGCGGCCCGCACCCTTGACTCCGCTGGCGACGACTTCGACGACGTCGGCTCCGGCCCCCTTCCAACTGGGAAGGACGCCAAAGAGCACGCCCGTGAGCGCGGCGATCCCGAGCGCAACCGCAAGCATGGGCCCGTCCGGTGAAACGTCGCGAAGCCACGACAGCGTCGGCGGCGCGACCCGCACGAGCAACAGCAGGAGCACCGACCCGAGCGCGACGCCAAGGGCGCCCCCGAGGACGAACAGCAGGACCGCCTCGGTCAGCAGTTGCCGGACGACGCGGCGCCGGGACGCGCCGAGCGCGGTCCGAATCGCAACTTCGCGTCGTCGGGCCGCTCCGCGCGCCGTCAGCATGCCCGCGACGTTCACACACGCGATCGCCAGGACGCCCATTACAGCCGCGGCGAGCATGACAAGGGCGGGCTTGAATGGACCCGCGATCTCGTCGCGCAGACCGACCAGGGCCACGCCAAGTTCGCGATCCGCGGGACGCTCAGTGCCCAGACGAGCCGCGATGGCGCTCATTTCCCCTTGCGCCTGCGCCAGTGACACACCGGGCTTCAGTCGCGCGACGGTCCTCAGCCAGAAGGCCCCTCTGCGCCGGTCGTCCGGGCTCGGTTGCAGCGGGACCCATGCGTCCAGGTCGCGTTCGGGGAACTGGAACGACCGGGGCAGCACTCCGATGATGGTGTACGGGGCCGAATCCAGTCGGAGGGTTTGACCGACTACGCTCCACTGTCCGCCGAATTTGCGCTGCCAGAGACCGTGACCGAGCACCACGACTGCGGCTTGTTCTTCGTTCGCGGCGAACAATCGCCCCACGACCGGTTCGGTGCGAAGGACGTCAAAGAACTCCGGCGTGGCTCTGACGACGCGCAGCTGCTCGGGATCGCCAACGCCGGTCACCACCGCCTGCCTGAATGTGTAGCCGGCGAACGCTTCGATGAGCTCGCTGCGCTCGCGCCACGCGAGCAGGCGCGGGTACAACGTAAAGTCCCGGTCGAAGCCCTGGCGCGGATTCGTCACCCAGACCATCGTTGCGCGCTCGGCCTCGCGGTATGGCAGGTTATCGACCAACAAGGATTTCCCTACGCTGAAGACGGCGGTCGACACGGCAATCCCGATCGCGACGGTACCAATCGCCACGGTTGCGAACCATCTCTCGCGCCGGATCAGACGAAGGGCGAGTCGAAGATCCTGCGCCAGGACGAGCGCGTGCTGTTTGGGAGCGTCCGCGAGGACCGAGGCAATCGCGCCCAGGAACACGACGGCTCGCGCAGGCTTGTGTTCGCCGCGGAGCCGATCGACCAAGACGAGCGTCATCTCCCTCCCGTACTCGTCGCGGTACGAGGCTGGGTAAAGATGCAGCACCGCTCCGAACAACATACGCGCCCACCGTTCAGCACGTGTGACGCGCATCGCTATCGTCTCCGCGGCAGGAGGCCGCTCGCCCTCGCATCCGCGAGCAGACGCGTGAGCCTGGCGGCTTCAGATTCGGCCACCCGCCGGCCCAACGGCGTCAGGCGATAGTAGCGGCGACGCTCGTCATCGTGAGCAGGATCGGGTCGCTCGCTCAATTCTTCAATGAGCTCTGATTCGAGCAACCGCTTGATCACTGCATACAGGGTGCTGGGACTCAGGCGGATGCGTCCGTCCGTCCGTTCAGCGATGTCTTGTAGGATGGCGTAACCATGGCGATCGCGATCGGCCAGCGAGACAAGAACATCAAACGTATCCCGTGGCAGCGGGAGAAAATCGTCCGGCTCGGGGCCTTCACGACGGACTCGAGACATGGCGCGAGTCTAGCGACTTTTGCTATAGCGATCAATGGAATAGTAGGCGGCTGGACGTTGCCGCGAGAACGCTGAGTGCTCGCCGTTGGAGTCCTGGGCGTCCCTTTTGGCCCAGGGCCCAGAAAGCTCTCGAACTAGGCCACGTTCCTGAGGCGCTCGACTTGGCGCAGCCAGCTCGTCAGTGGGTTCCAACTCGTGAAAATCTGGCTCACCGCTCATTCCAAACAACTTACAGCCCTCACCCTGATCCGCTGAAGCCCGCTCGGGTTGCGCGGGGGCTGCGGCCGGTTGTGAGGAGGGCGTCGACATGCACGTATCCTGCAGGCGCCGCCGGAGGGGAGGTGGGCCCTGGAATTTTCTCGAGGTTGCGTGGTTGTAGTCATTGACGAGACTGGCCCGTGAACCCCACGCACGTCATTGGCGGCTATCGCGAGTTCGCGCCGGGCGCTGAAGCCGTGGACTTCTGTGAATCGGTGTGGATTCATCAGACGCCGTACGGTCCCTCGCCCGCGGGCGCGGGGCACCGCGTCCTGCCGGAGATGGGCGTCAGCCTGGCGTTCCAGGGATTTCGTGATGCGGACGGCCGTCCGCGGGCCTGGTCTCCGATCCTTGCCGGTCCGAAGCTGAGGGCGCAGGTCTTCGATCTTGTGCCCGGCCGCGAGCTCGCCGCGATCAAGATCAAGCCCGAGTGGGTGGGACCGCTGCTGGGCATCGATCCGCGCGCGGTGGAGGGCCAGGTGGTCGAGCTCGTCGCGGTGGCGCCAGCCCTGGCCAACCGGCTTTACGACGTCCTGGCGCAGACCCGTTGCGCCGAGGCCGCGCTGCGCGCGCTGATGGCGGCAATGCTCGCGGCGCACCGCGAGTCGAGAACGCCGCCGTCCACGGTTGCGAGCGTCGCGCTCGACACCGTCAGGCGCCGCGCGGGCCGGGTGTCGTGCGAGCGGGTCGCCTTGACGCTCGGACTCTCGGACCGGCATTTCCGCCGCCACGTCCGCGATTCGACGGGCGTCCCGCCCAAGATCTACGCGCGCCTGCTGCGCTTCGTCGATGCCATGCGGACCGCCAATTGATCCGGCCACCCCGTATGGGCCGACGTCGCGACGTCGGCCGGCTACTTCGACCAGTCGCACTTCATCCGTGACTGCGTCGCGCTCGCCGGCACCTCACCGCGCGCCCTCCACGCGGAACGCCGCCGCCAGGTCATCGAGGATCGCGCGATGTCCGTTTTGTCCAATCCCGCCTAGCCGTCGCGGCGCCACACTGGCGCCATGCTCACATCTCTTCTACTCGCGCTCGCAGCGGCTCAGCCGATTCCATTCGACGCCGCACGGTGGACGCTCGTCGGTGACGGCGCCACGAGCATGGTGTACCTCGAGCGTCCATCCCTCTTCATCGACAATGGCGTAGCGTTGCTGCGCGACTCGTCGTTCGGCGACGGCACGATCGAGTTCGACGTGGCCCTGCACGGGCACGCCAGCTTCGCGGGTGTCGCGTTCCGCGCGCTCTCCGAGGACGACTACGAACTGATCTACCTGCGGCCCCACCTCTCGCGGCGGCCCGACGCGCTGCAGTACACGCCCATCTATAACGGCTCGGAGGCGTGGCAGCTCTATAGCGGCCCCGGCTACACCGCCGAGGCGGAGCTGCCCCTGAACCGGTGGCTGCACGTGAAGCTGGTCGTCTCGGGTTACGCAGCACGCCTGTTTGTCGACGGCGCGGCGAACCCGCAATTGACGCTGACGTCGCTGAGGCGCCCGTGGACGCGCGGCATGATCGGGCTGTGGGGCTCTCTCGGCGGCGCGAACTTCTCCAACGTGGTCGTCTCGCCGGCCGATACGACCGCGCCGGCGGCGCGTCCGGCGGAACCGCCGCCCGGGCCTCACACGCTGACGACGTGGGAGCTGAGTCCTGCGTTCGAGACGACCCTGGTGAAGGATGACGTCCTGCCCGATCGCGCAGCGTTGAGCGCGTTCGCCTGGACTTTCGTGACCGCCGACAGCTCCGGACTCGTCAACATCGCCGAGTACCGCCGCAGGACTCGCTCGTCCGCCTCGAGCCTGCCCCTCGTGTTCGCGCGTTCGGTCATCACGGTCCCGCGGGCGCAGCAGATGAAGCTCGTGTTCGCCTACAGTGATCGGGTGCACCTCTTCGTGAACGGCCGCCTGCTCTTCGCCGGCGACAGCGCGTTCCAGTCACGGGATCCCTCGTTCCTCGGGGTCGCCGCTCTCGGTCCGGACGCGATCTACGTGGATCTTCGTCCCGGTCCGAATGAAATCGTGCTGGCCGTGTCCGAGAAGTTCGGCGGCTGGGGGTTCGCCGCGAGGATGGAGCCGCTCGGGCCCGAGCACAAATCCGAACAGCACTGACCTGGAATTGTCTCCCAGCGTTGGCCGAGTGCAGGAGGATCTGACCGTCAGCGAGGCCCGTTGGCTTTCTTCGCTGCATCGGATCATCAGCCGGATCGACCCCTCGTCGTGACCAATCGCGCCGCGGCGCGCCACTACTTCGGCGATGGTTCGGCGGTTGGCCGTCGGCTGGAAATCACAGGCGAGGTCGCTCGGGCTTACCGCGTGCATCGCAGCGCTGATTCCTGCGCGACGGGCTGCGAGCATTGATCCTTCGTCCGCGATCAGGCTCGACTGACTGGCAGACATCTCAGGCGGTGCGTCAGTCGGCACTAATCGCGTGAACGACCTGTGGCCCGAGTGGGCGCGATCGAGTCCGCCGGGGCACCAATCCTTCCGCCCAGATGGACAGGGTGGCCTTCGAGCATGAAACCGACGGCCGGTGTTGACGTTTGCTGACCGTGGACGTGAAGAAGAACGACGTGGCGCTACTGACGACAGTCGTGTACAAATTTCCGTGAACCTTGTCTCTCGTATCCTTCGTAGCGTCCGCCTTCGGGCGGCCGAGGCGCACGTTGCCGGTTTCCGATCACTGCGACGGCGGGCGCTTCTTCAATCCTGCCGGGCAACGGGCCCGCCCCATCGGCGACGTGGTCAAATGGCAGCGCACGCGGGAGAAATCGGCCTGGCCGGAGGCCGTGCCGCTCACACTGTATCCGCCACCGCCGGACGTCGACTCGAGAGCCATCGCCGCCACGTTCGTCGGCCACTCGACCTTTCTGCTGCGCACGACCAACGCGGTGGTCCTCACCGACCCGATGTTCGCAACCCATGCGGGGCCGTTCGGCCGTTTCGGCCCGCGCCGTGTGCGCCCGCCTGCGCTGCCGCTCGACTCTCTGCCGATTCCGGACATCGTCTTCGTCAGCCACAACCACTACGATCATCTGCAGCCCTCGTCGCTGCGCCGTTGTACGCAGGGCGCCGAACCGCAGTTCGTCACGCCGCTCGGGCTCGCGGCTTTTCTGCGGCGGATGACACTACAGAACGTGATCGAGCTGGATTGGTGGGACGCGGCGGACCTGGGCGACGGACGCACCGTCACCTGTGTGCCGGCACAGCACTTCTCCGGACGCACCCCGTTCGATGGCAACCGGGCGCTGTGGTGCGGGTTCGTGCTGCGCACCGCGACTGAGACGATTTACTTCGCAGGCGACTCCGGTTATGGCCCGCACTTCACGGAAATTCGCCGCCGCTGCCCTTCCATAGACCTCGCGCTGCTCCCGATCGGCGCCTACGAGCCGCGCTGGTTCATGCGCTCGGTGCACATGAATCCCGCAGAGGCCGTGCAGGCACACCTCGACATCGGCGCGCGGGTCAGCCTCGGCATGCACTTCGGCACATTCCAACTCACCGACGAGGCGATCGACGAGCCACTCCTGGCTCTTGGCCGCGCCCTCGATGAAAGGGGTATTCCTGATCAGGAATTCACCACGCTCGACTTCGGAGAGAGCGTGGTTGTACCGCCTGGCGCTGGACGGATCGCCGGAGATTGAGCAGATCAGGAGAGGAGGCCCCTTACACACCACGCACTTGCGAGGTCGTTGCGCGACAGAGTGAGCACAAACTTCACGCATCCGCCGAAACCGAATGTTTGGCGAGGGACTCTACGCGCCTCACCCATTCGCGAATCTGGTTCCAACTCGCGAAAATGCGGCTCACCACCCATTCAAAACATGTTATCCGTTTTCACCTGGTCTGCTGATCGCCCGGCTGGCTGCGCTGGGGTTGGAGAGGTTGCAGCGCGTGCAGCCGGTCGGCTTCATGCTGCGACGCGCTCAGGAGGGAATGAACGGGCGTCTGGTTCCACCCCCGACCCAGGCGGACGCCTTGGTAGAAGAGAATGAGGAGCCTCCGCCATCGAGGGGGTGTCATTCGCTGCGATGGCTGGCGCGGTACTGCACCGTCTCCAAAATGTCTCCACGACGACGGTAGAATCGCGAGGACTTCGGTGGATGGCCGCGAACGAAACGGAGCAACCTAATCGCCGGTGATTCAAACGCTTAGAACCAGAAGTCGCGCGCCATCACCACGTTAGAAACAAGCCCTGCTCCAGAGTTCGAATCCCTGCCTCCCAGCCACATCTCATTTCAGAACAACAACTTACAGACGACAAGTGTCCGCCGCGAATCCCTGCCTCTCTCGGCCCACCATCCTGTTCTGTGACTTCAACTTCCGCTCGTCGCTGTTTCGTCGTCTCCACTATTTCTCCATGTTCGGATTCGATTCGGCTCTCCCGCAACCACTCGAATCGTCGCAGCTCCCGATGATTTCCACCCTCGATTCCGGTATGACTGATTGAGCATCGCCGACCGCGTCGGCGCCAACAGGGAGCGGAACCGTGAGCGGAACTCAGATCCCATCGGGATCAGTCGAGTCGACAGCGCTGACCGCGGCAATTCGTGCTGGTGACGAAGAGGCTTTCAACCATCTCGCTGGCCGCCATCGTCGTGAGCTGCTCATCCACTGCTATCGCATGCTCGGCTCCCTCGACGACGCCGAGGATGCCGTGCAGGACGCGCTTCTCCGCGCGTGGCGCTATCGGGAGAGCCTCATAGAAGGAGCGCCACTTCGTCCGTGGCTCTACCGCGTGGCAACCAACGTCTGCCTCGATGCCATCGCCCGCGACGAACGGCGGTCCGTTCTGGCCGCGAAGTCTGTGGAGAACGGCGCTCCACCGTCGACCGACGAGGTTGCGTGGCTTCAGCCGATTCCAGACTCCTTGATCGAGCCGATCTCGCAACACGATGCCGACCCGGAAACGATCGTGTTGAGCCGCGAAACGATCGAAATCGCGTTCCTCACAGTCATTCAATTTCTCACGCCGCAGCAGCGGGCGGCGCTCATCCTGTGTGACGTGCTGGGCTGGTCGGCCAAAGAAGCCGCTGGGCTCCTGGATGTCAGCACCGCGGCGGTCAACAGCGCCCTGCAGCGGGCGCGCGTGACGCTTCAGCGAAGGCTGCCATCGCGGAGGCCCGAATGGCCGCCCGGCGAGGATCCCAGCGTCGCCGAGCGCGAGCTGTTGAAGAAGATCGTCGATGCGAGCGAGAAGGCTGACCTTGAAGCATTCACGTCGATCATCCGCGACGACGCCATCTTTCGAATGCCCCCTCAGCCGGGCATCGTTGTTGGTCGGGACGCCATGTTCAAGCTCTGGGTTGACGGAGGCTTTGGGTCGGAGCGCTTCGGTCGCCTTCGCTGCGTCCTCACACGTGCCAATTTGCAGCCGGCGGTGGCCAACTACGTGCTGCGTCCAGGCGATGCCGCGTGGCGAGCGCTGGCTCTCGATGTGCTGCGAATTGAGGAAGGCATCATCACGGAGATCGTTACGTTCGCAGGCCCTGTCTTTCCACGGTTCGGGCTCCCCCTGACGATAGACGAACAGGCGGGAGGAGAAAGACGGCCGCGCGTCAGCCAGTAACCCTGTAAAGGAGGTCATCATGACTCACATATCAACCACCACCGCGGCGGTCGGTACACAATGAACGCTCCCGCCTCAATCACCGTCACGCCAGTCCGCGTTGCCGACCTGCTCGCCGAGGGCGAGCGGATGCCGGTCTACGTGCACGTCATCGACCATCCCGATGCGCGCGTGCTGGTCGACACCGGCATGACGGAGCTGCACCCGGCGGTGGCCGACCTCGATCCCCGCCTCAGTCCACTGAGCAAGCAGAACTTCGACCTCGCCGGCATCGACATCGTCGTCAACACACACCTGCACTTCGACCACTGCGGCGGCAACCACCTCTTCGCCGGCAGGCCGATCTACGTCCAGCGTCGGGAGCTCGACGACGCGCGCAACGAGGACGACTACACCATTCGCGAGTGGGTCGAGGCGCCCGGCGTGCGGTACGTGCCGGTCGACGGCGAACTCGAGCTGCTTCCCGGGCTCCGGCTCGTCCCGGCGCCGGGCCACACACGCGGCATGCAGGTCGTCGTCGTCGAGACTGGCGGGCGCCCGGTCGTCGTTGGCGGCGACGTGGCGGTTTGGTTTGGCGAGCTCGACGAGCCGCGCACCGAAGGCCAGCTGCGGGTGCGTGCGCTCGACCCCGAGCTGGTCTGGCTCACGCACGAGCACGAGCCGTGGCGACCCCGCACCGTCTAACACTACTTTGTCACCTTCGCTGCGGCGCGTTACGGCGGAAGCTGTCGAGCATGCCGAGGAGCCGGCGATTGTGCAGGATGTAGAGCAGGCCGAGGACTTCGCGCACCCAGCCGCGTACGACCGGCAGCGTTGGGCGCGGGGCGTCGGGCTGACGTGCGCGTTCGATCTGTAAGAGGTGAAGGCGACGGCGGCGAGCACGACGTGATGCGTCCAGCCCGCATAGGTGCGGCCTTCGAAGTGATTGAGCCCGAGGTCGTCCTTGAGCTCACGGTACTGCTGCTCGATGGGCCAGCGACTGCGCGCGAGCGCCACGAGGTCGACGAGGGCCGTCGTCGCCGGCAGATGCAGCAGGTAGTACTTCCGCACGTCAGTGTCGGACCGCTCGCAGAGCAGCCAGCGGTCGCCGCGACCGGTCGCCGGCCGCACGCGCAACGCACAGAAGCGTGCGGTCAGTGGGCCGGCGGTGCCCGAGTCCCACGTCACCGTCTCCCACGCGTCGGCGGGGGCGGAGGCCGCGAGGTCGTGCGCTGGCACGGGCACAGGAGTGACGCCTGGCACGGTGAAGACAGCCTCGGTCGGACCGTCTTCCGATGAGTGCCGACGCCCTGACGCCGGTTGTTGCCGTCTCGAGAATGTCTCCACGACCAGGGGAGAATCGGGGTGACGAGGGTGGACGGCAGTGAACGAAACGTCACGACGCAAGTGCCTGTGACTCAAGCATTTAGAACCAGAAGTGGCGCGCCATCACCACGTTAGAAACAGGCCTTGCTCCGAGTTCGAATCCCTGCCTCCCAGCCAGACTTCGCTCGCCTTCGGCGAGCGAAGTCTGGCTCGCCGTAGCCCGCGAAGCGGGCGGAGGCGGACAGCCGAAGCTCGCCATTCTGCTGGCGCGAAACGTGCGTTGTGCTCGCATCCATGCGTGGTATCGGCCGACGCTTCGTCTACATCCTGCGCAGCGAGTCAGACCCTTCGAAGCATTACGTCGGAATTACTGAAGATTTCGACGAGCGCCTTCGCTGGCACAACGAAGGGCCGTGCGGCTGTACCGTCGCGCATCGGCCCTGGCTACCCGTTGTGGTTCTCGAGTTCCCAAACGAGCGCGCCGCAAACCGGTTCGAGCGCTACTTGAAATCCGGGT
>CAWDRS010000002.1:0-129289 GCA_963804795.1 uncultured Acidobacteriota bacterium
CATGTTCTCGAGCCCGAACTTCATCCCCAGGCGCTCGAGGCTGAAGAGGAAGGCGAGCGGGTCCATGAAGGAAAAAGCGGCGAGACGATCGGGGCTCAGCCCGATTGTTCGATGGGCTCTGCCGACGGCGCGATTGGCGCGGGCGGCCCAACGGCGACCGATCCGGGCGGCGCCAGGGCGACGGCTGCAGCCGGGTGGGTGACGGCGGCCGGACACGGAATCGCGAACCGAAGCACCCGGGTGATCACATCCTTCAGCTCTCGGCGATCGACGACCATGTCGAGCATGCCGCGCTCGAGCAGGAACTCGCTGCGCTGAAATCCCTCGGGGAGTGTCTGACGGATCGTCTGCTCGATGACCCGCGGCCCGGCAAAACCGATGAGCGCCTTCGGCTCCGCGATGTTCAGGTCCCCCAGCATCGCGAAGCTTGCCGTGACGCCGCCCGTCGTCGGATCAGTCAGCACGGAGATGTAGGGCAGCCGTGCGCGCGCGAGCCGCCCGAGCGCGCTGCTGATCTTCGCCATCTGCATCAGCGAGAGGGCGCCTTCCATCATGCGCGCGCCGCCGGAGCAGGAGACGATGATCACCGGCAGCCTGCGTGCGATCGCGCGCTCGATACCACGCGTGATCTTCTCGCCGACCACGACCCCCATGCTGCCGCCGATGAACCCGTACTCCATCGCCGAGACCTCGGTCTCGATGCCGTTGATCGTCCCAGTCGCGGTGATGACGGCGTCCTTGAGGCCCGTCGACGCGATCCCCGCGTCGAGGCGTTTGCGATAGGGCTTGGTGTCGGTGAACGTGAGCGGATCGATCGAGACCAGCCCGCGATCGTGCTCGACCCAGGGTGCATCGAACAGCGAGCGGAGCCGCTCGACCGCCGACAGTCGGAAGTGATGCGCGCACTTCGTGCACACACTCAAGCTGGCGACCAGGTCTTTGTTATAGATCGCCTGACCGCAGGAGGGACACTTGACCCACAAGCCCTCGGGCACCCGGCTCTGCTGATCGGGCGGCTCGATAGGCTTGCGGACCTTCTTGAACCACGCCATTCGAGGCACTTTAGCATGAGCGAGAAGCTCGAGGCGTTGGCAGGGCGAAGGTCTGCTACCTCAAAGAGCTTTACAGGGAGGAGGGGAGGAAGGGAGGAAGCGGGAGGTAATACGTGGATGGCTACGAGCAGTCGAAGACCAACGCAGACGATTCCAGTTCCTCCCGCGTCTCCGTTCCTCCCCTCCTCCTGCGAAGGTTTTGGCAGGGGAGGATGTTCGACGCATCGAGGCTCACTTCCTCGGTACGTAATACCGCGTCCCCTTGTTCATCGTCTTCAACTGCCTCTCGAGATCGGCGAGCGCCTCGTCTCCCCACGAGAGATCGAACTGGGACGTTTCGACGACGAGGAGCGGTGTCGCCGAGTAGTGGAAGAAGAAGTGGTTGTAGGCTTCGTTCAACTCTCGGATGTACGTGTCGTCGAGCCGCTCCGCTTCGGGGTTCGCGCGGGCGCGGTCGCGCAGGCGGCGCCTGAGGACGTCGGTCGGTGTCTGCAGGTAGATCACGAGGTCCGGCACCGGCAGGTCCGGCGCGAGCAGCTCGAAGAGCCTTTGATAGATGAAGAGCTCGTTATCGTCGAGGTTCAGGTACGCGTAGATCTTGTCGCGCTCGAACAGGTAATCGCAGATCGTGAGCTGGCTGAAGAGGTCGGATTGCCGCAGCTGCGTCTGCTGCCGATGACGCGCCAGCGTGTAGAACAGCTGCGCCTGGAACGCCGCGCCCGCGCGCCCAGCCTGCGCGTCCGAAAGGAACGGATTGTCCGTGTCGTCGAGGACGATCGTTGCATCGAGACGCGAGCCGAGCCGATCGGCCAGGCGTGACTTGCCGACGCCTATGGCTCCTTCGATCGCGATGTACCGGAAGTCCAAGGTCGAGCCGCAGTATACATGTTCAGGACGGAGGATCTTCACTGTCAAAAGCAATCACATGAAGCTCTTTCGACAGTGGAGGATGCGCGCCGTCAGGGGGACCCAGCAGCGCCTGGATCCTGCCGAGTGCGGTAGCATTGTGCCGTGCGGATCGAGCGCATCGAACTGCGTCTGCTGCACCTGCCGCTCGTCCGGTACTTCGAGACGAGCTTTGGGCGCACAACGGAGCGCCAATTCATCCTCGTGACCGTCGACGACAGTGGGGCCGTCGGCGTTGGCGAGTGCGTGGCCGACGCGAACCCGTACTACAGCGCCGAAACGACCAGGACGGCTTGGCACATCATCTCTGAGTTCATCGCGCCAATCGTCCTCGGGCGCCGATTCGATCATCCAGCTGCCATCTTCAGCGCGCTCGCCGCTATTCGCGGGCACCACATGGCGAAGGCGGCCGTCGAGATGGCCGCATGGGATTTGTTCGCGCGCCAGCAGGGCCAGCCGTTGGCATCGGTGCTCGGAGGCACGCGGACGTCCATCGAGTCCGGCGTCTCCATCGGCATTCAGAACTCGCTCGACGAGCTCGTCGAGCGGGTCCGGATCGAGCGGCAGGCCGGATATCGGCGAGTGAAGATCAAAATCAAGCCGGGGTGGGATCTCGAGGCCGTCGAGCGCGTGCGCGACGCCTGCGGTGACGTGCCGCTCATGGTGGACGCGAACGCCGCGTATGGCTTGGACGACGCCGAGCATCTGGCCGGCCTCGACCGCTTCGGGCTGATGATGGTCGAGCAGCCGCTCGACTACGACGACCTTCGCGACCACGCGACCCTCCAGCGGCGTCTGTCGACGCCCATCTGCCTGGACGAGTCGATCCATTCAGTCCGAGCCGCGGAAGACGCGCTCGCCATCGGCGCCTGCCGGATCATCAACATCAAGCCGGGCCGCATCGGCGGGCACGAACCTTCGATTCAGCTGCACGATCTCGCGGTGCGGCACGGCGTGCCGGTCTGGCACGGCGGGATGCTCGAGAGCGGCATCGGGCGCGCACACAACATTCACCTGTCGACGCTGCCGAACTTCACGCTGCCGGGAGATGTGGCGGCGAGTCGGCGATACTATGCCCCCGACGTCATCGATCCCGAGATCGACGTGCGTGCGGATGGCACGATCGGGGTGCCGACGGGACCCGGAATCGGCGTGCAGATTGTTGCGGACCGGGTCGTCTCCGCGACGCGCGAGAGGCTGGAGCTTCAACACTGACCATGGTGACAACGTCGACAACCTCGTGGCGACATCGATCCTCGTCTGTCCGGCGGCTGGCGCTGGCCCTCACCGCTGGCGGATCGTTGATCGTCGCGGGGTGCGCCAGCGCTCCTCCACCCGTCGTCACCGTTCCGACGATCAAGTTCGAGCAGAAGCTTGCCTGGATCCTGCAGCTCGAGGACCAGCGGATCCTCCGGGTGCCTCCACAGCCAGAGCCCCCGGCGCCGCCACCGGTTCAGACCGGCAAGAAGGTGCGGCCGCAGCCGGCACCGCCGCCCCCGCCTCCACCTCCTGATCTCACGGCCCTGGTGAAGGACGATGAGCCGCGGATCCGCCGCCGCGCGGCGCTGGCCATCGGACGAGTCGGGCTTCCAGACGGCCTCGCCGCACTCTCCGCTGCGCTCGCGGACGCCGATCCTGACGTCCGCGCGATGGCCGCGTTTGCGCTGGGGTTGATTGGCGACCCATCCGCCGAAGCGGCGCTCCTCCCCGTGCTCGCCGACCCGTCGCCGCTCGTCCGCGGTCGTGCCGCCGAAGCGCTGGGGCTCGTGGGTGCAACCGGAGCCGGTCCGGCAATCGGGAAGATCGCGAGCGAATCCGTGCGCAGCGCGCCGGTTGCTGGGATAAAGGTGGATGACGAGACGTGGCCGGCTGCCCCGGAAGCCGAGGCATTCAAGCTGGCGGTCTTTGCCCTGGTGCGCCTCAAGGCCTTCGAACCGCTCGCGTCAGCGGTGTTGGAGGGCGAGCGGCCCGTTTCGACGTGGTGGCCTGTCGCGTATGCGCTTCAACGCATCGAGGATCAGAGGGCCGCGCCAGCGCTCCTGCAACTCTTGCAGGCACCGGGGCGCTATACGCCGGCATTCGCAGCACGCGGTCTGGGTGCGCTCAAGCTGGCCGCCGCCGCTCAGCGGTTGACCGGGCTCCTCGACGCCAAGGCCAAGGCGCCGCTCGAGGTCGTGGTCAGTGCCATCCGTGCGCTGGGACGCATCAACGCGCCCGGCACCGCAAGCAGTCTTGCGACACTCGCCTCGGAGCCTCGCACGGATCCGAACGTGCGGCTCGAGGCGCTGTCGGCGCTGAAGGAGATGAAAGCGGCTGAGGGCCTGGCCGTCGCCCAGGATCTCCTGACCGACGGCTGGCCGGCGATGCGCTCGGCAGCGCTGCGCGCGGCAGCGGCCATCGATCCCGAAGCCTTCACGTTCGTGCTGTCGGGGCTGGAGCCGGACCGCGACTGGCGCGTGCGGGCCACGCTCGCGGAGATACTCGGCGAACTCAAGCCGGAGGTCGCGCTGGTGCGCGCCCGCAGCATGCTGGAGGACAGCGACAAGCGCGTGATCGGCGCAGTGCTCGGCGCGCTCGTCAAGCTCCACGCGCCGGATGCCGCGGACGTGATCACCGAGCGACTCAAAGACACGGACATCGTGGTGCGTGCTTCTGCGGCCGAACACCTCGGGACCCTTAAGCCCCAGAACGGCGCGGCCGCGTTGCGAGAGGCGTACACCGCGGCGCAGCCCGACTCCGCCTACGTCGCCCGCGGCGCCATCCTGAAGGCGCTCGCAGCGTACGGTCCCGCGGAGGCAACCGCCACAATCCAGACGGCGCTGACCGACAAGGACTGGGCGATCAGGGTGCGGGCCGCCGAGCTGCTCAAGGCCTTCGAACCGGCAGCCGACGTGCAGATGATGATCCGGCCCGCGCCAAGTATGTCCTCGTCGTCATACGAGGACCCGCAGCTCACCGCGCCGGAGCTCTCACCCCATGCGTTCATCGAGACGGCCCGCGGCACGATTGAATTCGAGCTGGCGGTGCTCGACGCGCCGCAGACGACCCGCAACTTCATGGCTCTCTCGAAGAAGGGGTTCTTCAACGGCCTCCAGATCCATCGTGTTGTCCCGAACTTCGTGGTGCAGGATGGCGATCCGCGCGGCGACGGGGAAGGCGGCCCCGGATACACGATTCGAGATGAGCTGAACGAGCGGCCCTATCTGCGCGGTACCGTCGGCATGGCGCTCGACTGGCGGGACACTGGCGGCAGCCAGTTCTTCATCACGCACTCACCGCAGCCGCACCTCGACGCGAAGTACACGGTGTTCGGACACGTGGTGAACGGGATGGACGTGGTCGATCGGATCCAGCAGGGAGACGTGATTCAGCGGGTCCGCATCTGGGACGGGAAGGGCTGGCAGTAGAAAAAACAAAAGGGGGCGACGGCCGCCCCCTTTTTCTCGCAGGAGAAGTAGCCTACCGTTTCTTCGTGGCCTTCTTCTTCCCACCCTTGGCCGTCTTCTTCGCCATGTTGATCCCCCCTTCCGTCTTGGAGT
Organism: uncultured Acidobacteriota bacterium; assembly: GCA_963804795.1. Taxonomy (GTDB): domain Bacteria; phylum Acidobacteriota; class Vicinamibacteria; order Vicinamibacterales; family 2-12-FULL-66-21; genus CAVSUB01. The sequence goes on from CAWDRS010000002.1 coordinate 5,498, forward strand.
GTCGCGTGGGCGCTCACCGCTTCCTGACGGCGCCGCGTCCTTTCGGCACGCCGGCCCGCTTCGTCGGTGCCCATCGCTTCTTTGCTGAACCCGCTTTCGCGGGAGCTTGAACTCCGCTTCGCGGGCTAACTCCGTTGTCGCGCGGCTGATTCCCGCGGAGCCGGAGCAAAACTCCCGCGGCGCGGGAGGTGAGCATCAAAAAAAGGGGGTGTCCACGATCGACACCCCCGAGACCGGCGAGCGGCCTCTAGCGCTTCTTCGTCGCCTTCTTCTTGCCGCCCTTCGCAGTCTTCTTCGCCATTATTCCTCCTTGGAATGTGGCAGCTCAGCTTTGTTACCGGTTGTCTAGGGTCCCCACAGGTGGGCTGAGCGGTCCACCCTCATACAAGATGTAGATTATGGATGAGAAAATGAAAGTGTCAAGCACAAAGTGGTGTGTTTTGTCAAAAATGCGCACACATGATGTGTCGGCGCGAGCACGGATCGACTGTAGATGATTGCGAAGTGGCTCGCCGCGAGCGAGTCGCGCGTCGTTCTCGAGGCGCACGCGACGAACGACGCGCGATCAGGGCTTCATGAGTCGCGCGAGCGCGCGCGTCGCCGCGTTTCTCGTTTCGTCGGCGCCGCCGAAGAGCGTCGTCACCGTGCGATACGCGCTGATCGCCTCGACGCGCCGCCCCGCTCGCTCGTGCAGACGCGCCGCTTCGAGGTACGCCGTGGCGAGAATGGGCGCGGGACACGCGCGCGCGTTGCGGATCGTGATCTCGAAGTGCGCGAGCGCGCCGGGATCGTCGCGGCGCGCCTCGAGCACGCGCCCGAAGCGGTAGTGCGCCACCGGGTCCTGAGCGTTCAGCCCCAGCGATTGCTCGAGCGCCGCCGTCGCAGCGGGAAGGTCGTCGTCTTCGAGACGTCGCCAGCCTTCGAGCGAGAGCCGATAGGCCTCGGTCGTTCTCGTGTTCGGCGCGCGCCGCAGCAGATCGGCGGCGTGCTCCCGGACGTCGTAGGGGTCGTCGGCCGGCGCGGCCGCAACGGCGCTGCGGTAGGCGGCTACCGCCGCCGCGCGCGATCCGAGTCGATCGTGCGCTTCCCCTAGTCGCAGGTGCGCGAGCGCGAGAGCCGAGTACGGGACCTGCGACTCGCGCGAGATGACCCCTTGCAGGAGCTCGATCGCGTGGTCGGTCTGCTGGAGGATCTCGAGCTGGCGCGCGGCCCCAAGCCTCGACTGCGCTTCAGCGAGCGCCGACAGGTTGACGCGCTGCTCCCGCGCGAGCTCGAGCAGGGCACGCCACGAGTCCAGGCTGGCCGTCACATCGTGAAGGTAGGTGTCCTGGATGTCGGCGATCAGGGCGGGGAAGAGCGGGTTGCCCGGATAGTGCTTCTGGAGGCCCCGCAGGAGCTCGAGCGCCCGGCCAGGCTGCCGCTCGTACCAGAGATAAATGAGGTGGAGCTGGTAGTCCGCCTCGCCCTGGAGGAGTCGGCCGCCGTTCCTCGCGCGCAGCATCTGCGCGAGCCCTTCGGTTTTGTCTCCTCCCGGCAGAAGGAGGAAGAATCGCAGCACCTTGGCAGCCGTCGGTGCGACGTCGGCGTAGGACCTGGTAGAGACCGATCCCGAAATAGGCATCCTCGAGCCCGGGCGACAACTCGATCGCCCGCTCGAGGGCCTGCTTGATGCGCTTGCCGTCCCGCGCCGCCGCGACCCGTTCCTCTCGAAGCACGCGCCACTGCACGCGCGCCGCGTAGGCGCCCCCGAGATAAAACCAGGCCTCGGCGTCGTCCGGCGCGCGCCCGGTCCAGTCTTCGGTGACGCGGATCGCGCGCTCGACCGACGTGCTGAACTCGTCGTCCAGAGAATGGCTGAGAGGATCGAGGAGGATTCGCCACCACAGCGCGGTCGCGGCCAGCACGTCGCACGCTTCCGGCGGCGCCGGACCGCACGCGCGCCGCAATTCTGCGTCGACCTGATCGAACCGCGCGTCGAGGATGAAATCGTAGGCGCGCGCCACGGACTCTTCGCCGCGGATGAGCGGCAGTCGATCGGGCGTCGGAGCGGGGCGGCCACGCCCGGAGGGCGGACGGGGACGACGCTGGGCGGATTCGGCCCCATCGAGACCATGACCGGCCACGAGGACCGGTGTCGCGACGGCTATCACGCCGGCCGCGGTCAGCAGCCACGCGCGTCGCGGGGTGCAGATCATGTGACGCTGGTGCGCAACTGCTGCTTCTCCGTATGCCGCTCGAGTGCGAGCGCGATCAACCGATCGAGCAGCGCGCCGTACTCCACGCCCGAGGCGGCCCAGAGCTTGGAATACATGCTGATCGTGGTGAACCCCGGGATGGTGTTCACCTCGTTGACGTAGATGGTGCCGGTCGCGCGCTCCATCAGGAAGTCGACCCGGGCCATGCCGGCGCAGTCGATGGCCTGGAAGGCGGCCACCGACAGCCCCTGGACCTCGGCCGACGTCTCGGCCGGCAGATCCGCCGGTATGAAGATCTTCGAGCCGTCGTCGATGTACTTGGCTTCGTAGTCGTAGAACTCGCGCGAGGGCACGACCTCGCCCGGGACGGACGCCGCCGGGCTGTCGTTGCCAAGCACGGCACACTCGATCTCTCGCGCGCCGGGCACCCCCGCCTCGACGACGATCTTGCGATCGAAGCTGCCGGCGAGATCCATGGCGGCTTCGAGCGATGCGGAATCCTTCGCTTTCGAGATGCCGACGCTCGATCCCAGATTCGCCGGCTTGACGAACATCGGGAACGCGAGCGCCCGCTCCAGGTCCGCCACGATGCCGGGGCGATCGCGGGTCCAGTCGTGCCGCAGGACCACGCGATAGGGACAGACCGGCAGACCGCGCGCCGAGAACACGAGCTTCATCAGCGCCTTGTCCATGCCGACCGCGGAAGCGAGGACCCCGGCACCCACATAGGGGACGTTCGCGAGCTCGAGCAGCCCCTGGATCGTCCCGTCTTCGCCGTACGGGCCGTGCAGCACCGGGAAGATTGCGTCGAGGTTCAATCCGGTGACGACCGCCTGCCCTTGATCGCGTTTGTCGGCGGTACGCCGGTCGATCGACAGAATCGTTTCCTCACTGGGCCTCGCGACGAGGTGCACCTCGCGCCCGCCGCGAACCGGCCGCGCCGCGTCCAGCCGCGCCTGCTCGATCACCTCGCCGGCCGACATCGCCGTGGGCGGGCGATCGGCAATCGCCCACCGCCCCTCCTTGTCGATGCGAATCGGCACCGGCTCGTACCGGGTCCGGTCGAGGTGCGCGAACACCGCCGCCGCCGAGGCGAGCGAGACCTCGTGTTCGCCGGACCGCCCGCCATAGAGCACACCAACGCGAAGACGTTTCACGCGACAAAGGATAACAGGAGCTAGGAGTTAGGAGCTAGGAGCTAGGAGCTAGGAGCTAGGAGCTAGGAGCTAGGAGCTAGGAGCTAGGAGTTAGGAGCTAGGAGTCGTCGGTCGTCAGTGAAGTTGCCGGAGAGCGCGATGCGGTCGTCGATAGCAGTCGGAAGTCGACAGTCACAGTCGGCAGTCGCAGTGCGGAGTCGGCAGTCAAGAGCACACGGCGACAAAGTCCCACGCCATACTAAGTGCCATGCAGCCCTTCCGCTTTTCGGTCACCGCGCGCGACGGCGCTGCGCGTCGAGGGGTGCTGCGCACCGGGCACGGCGAGATTCAGACACCGGCGTTCATGCCGGTCGGCACCCGGGGTGCGGTGAAAGCCCTGACGCACCGCGACGTCATCGACCTTGGCGCCGAGATCATCCTCGGCAATACCTACCACCTGTACCTGAAACCGGGGGACGGGTTGATCGCGCGGAGCGGCGGGCTCCATCGGTTCATCGGCTGGGAGCGTCCCATCCTGACCGATAGCGGCGGCTACCAGATCTTCAGCCTCGCCGATCGTCGTCGGATTTCGGAGGCGGGTGCCGAGTTCCGTTCGCACCTCGACGGCTCGCTCCACATGCTGACGCCGGAGTCGGTCGCGGACATCCAGCTGCAGCTCGGGTCCGACATCGCGATGGTGCTCGACGAGTGCATTGCGACGCCTGCGCCCGAAGATCTGACCCGGCTTGCGATGGAGCGATCCGTGAGGTGGGCGAGACGGGCGCGCGCCCGGTGGCGTCAGGTGGTCGATGACCCCGCCGCATCCGGAGTCCTCGTGACCAACGCCGGCCAGGCGCAGTTCGGCATCATCCAGGGCGGCACCCATCCCGCACTTCGCACCGAGAGCGTGCAGGCGACGCTCGACATCGGGTTCGAGTCGTACGCGATCGGCGGGCTCAGCGTGGGGGAGCCTCCCGATGTGATGTACGAGGTAGTCGAGCACACGGCGAGACAGCTGCCCGACGCGGCGCCCCGATACCTCATGGGCAGCGGCATGCCCGACGATCTGGTCGAGTGCGTAGCGCGCGGGATCGACATGTTCGATTGCGTCCTCCCGACTCGGAACGCCCGGAACGGTCAGCTCTTCACGCGCGAGGGGCCTCTTTCGATCAAAAATGCGCAGTACGCGGAGGACCCGCTGCCGCCCGATCCCGCCTGTGAGTGCTACACCTGCCGGCACTTCTCGCGAGCGTATCTGCGGCACCTGTTCACGACGGGCGAAATGACGGCTGCGACGCTCAACACCGTCCACAACCTCTACTTTTACCTTGACACCATGCGGAGGATTAGGGAGGCTATTGTGTTCGGCTCGTTTGAGCAGCTCCGCCTGGAGTTCCGTCAAACCTTCTCCCGCCGACCTCAGCACTGAATGCCGTCTGTATCTACCAATATTGTCTTCGCCATGGCGTCAGCCTCCGGTCAGCCGGCCGGATGGCTGCAGTTCCTGCCATTTGGCATCATCCTCGCGATCTTCTACCTTCTTATTCTGTTGCCCATGAAACGACGGCAGACGAAAATCCGGGAGTTCCAGGAGGCGCTCAAGGTCGGCGACCGTGTCGTCACCACGAGCGGGATCTACGGCCAGATCACGAAACTGAACGAGAAGTCCGTGCAGGTTCAGATTGCGGAGAAAGTGCGCATCGAGATCGCGCGCCAGGCAATCGGCGGATATCAGGGCCAGGAGCCGGTCGTGCCGGAGTCCTCAGGCAGCGTGTAGACCATGAACCAGAATCTTCGCTGGAAGCTCCTCACGATCTTCGGGGTCTTCGTCGTCTTTTTCGTGCTCGGCGTCTATCCGATTGCGGCGCCGATGTACCACCTGCCGCTCCCGGGCTGGCTCGCCGCCAAACAGCTCAAGCTCGGGCTGGATCTCAAGGGCGGCGTGCATCTCGTGCTCCGCGTGCAGACCGATCAGGCGCTCCAAGCGGCGACAGCGACCACCGCCGAGCAGATTCGCGAGGAGTTGAAAACCGCGAACATCCCGGTCGGCGCCATCAATACGACGTCGATGACGAACTTTCGGGTCGAAGGGGTGCCCCCGGATCGTGATGCGGACTACCGCCGCATCGCCGACACGCAGGCCGGCACGAACTACGATCGGCAGCCCGGCGTCAACGGCAGCTACGACTTCACGATGAAGCCGAACATCGCGAAGGATCTCCGGGAGCAGGCGGTCGTGCAGGCGCTCGAGACCATCGATCGCCGCGTGAACGAGCTCGGCGTCGCCGAGCCGAACATCTCCCGCTACGGAGAAGCCGGCGATCAGATTCTCGTGCAGCTCCCTGGCGTCTCCGATGTCGGGCGCGCGAAAGAGATCATCCGATCGACGGCGCAGCTCGAGTTGAAGCTGGTGGAGGCCGGTCCTGCGCCGAGTCAGGAAGCGCTGCTCCAGACGTACAGCGGCAAGGTGCCGCCCGACATGGAGGTGGTGCCCGGCGCCGGCAGTGCTGGCGACACAGCGACCTCGTTCTATCTCTTGAAGAAGGTGCCGGCGGCTACGGGGCGCGACCTCCGAAGTGCGAAGCCGTCGCTCGACGAGAACAATCGTCCGGCTGTCAGCTTCACGCTCACGAGCGCGGGATCGCGGAGATTCGGCAAGGCGACCGGCGAAAACATCGGCCGGTCGCTCGCCATCGTCCTCGACAAGCGCGTGCGTTCGGCGCCCCGGATCGACGGCAAGATCACGGATCAGGGGACGATCTATGGGTCGTTCACGACAGAGGAAGTCACCGATCTCTCGCTGACGCTGCGCTCCGGAGCGCTGCCTGCCGACCTGACGTACCTCGAGGAGCGCGTGATCGGGCCGAGCCTCGGCGCGGACTCCATCCGATCGGGCGTCATCGCGTCGGCCGCGGGTCTGATCCTCGTCGTCGTGTTCATGCTCATTTACTACAAGCTGGCAGGCGTGAACGCCGTGTTCGCGCTGATCATGAACCTCATCATCCTGATCGGGCTGATGGCGTACTTCGGCGCGACGATGACGCTCCCCGGCATCGCCGGGTTCGTGTTGACCATGGGGATCGGCGTGGACTCGAACGTGCTGATCTTCGAGCGCATCAAAGAGGAGATCGAGGCGCAGCGAGGCGTTCGGGCTTCCATCAACGCCGGCTTCGGCCGGGTTTTCTGGACGCTGCTCGACACGCACGTGGCGTCGCTCATCTCTGCCGCGTTCCTCTTCCAGTTCGGGACCGGCCCGATCCGCGGGTTCGCGACGACGCTGACCTTCGGTCTGCTCTCCAATCTGTTCACCTCGATCTTCGTGTCCAAGGCGCTGTTCGAGCTCGAGCTCTCACGCCGATCGACGACGGCAGCGCTCAGCATCTAAGCGGCGAGACATCATGCAGATCTTTCATCACACGAATTTCAACTTCGTTCGCTGGCGCTGGCACGCGATCGTGCTGTCCTGGGTCGTCGTGATCGCGGGACTGCTGACGATCTGGCGGGTCGGGATGCCGCTCGGTGTCGAGTTCACCAGCGGCACGATTGTCATCGTGCGCTTCGATCAGCTTCCCGAAACCCAGCAGGTGCGGGCGGCGCTCGACGCGGCGATGCCCGGCGTCGGCCAGAACGCCATCATCAACCGCTACGGCGATCCGTCGGCGCGGCAGCTGATGATCCGCGTGCCGATGGTCGGCGAGGAGGCGGGTGGCAGCCTGAGCAAGACGGCCGATGCCGTCACCGCTGCGCTGACGAAAGCGAACTTCGGCAAGTTCGAAGTGGTTGGCACCGAGATCGTCGGGCCGAGCGTCGGCGAGCAGCTGACGCGGCAGGGGACCCTCGCCACCGTACTGGCGCTCGCCGGGATCCTGATTTACATCGCCATGCGGTTCCAATTCAGCTTCGCCGTAGGCGCCGTGGTGGCGACGATCCACGACCTCCTCGTCACGCTGGCGTTCCTCGCCTTCTTCCGGTACGACCTCTCGCTCAACGTGATTGCCGCGATATTGACGATCACCGGGTATTCGACCAACGACACCATCGTCATCTTCGATCGCGTGCGGGAGAACCTGCGCGGCTCGCGGCGGGACAACATGGAGGAGATCGTCAACCGATCCGTCAATCAAACACTGGGCCGGACCATCATCACGGCCGGCACGGCGCTCCTCAGCGTCCTCGCCCTGTATCTGTTCGGGGGTGAAGTGCTGCACGGGTTCGCCTTCACGATGCTCGTCGGCATCATCACGGGGACGTACTCCAGCGTGTTCATCGCGGCGGCCATCGTGCTGATCTGGCAAGGCAAGAAGCCGGTGAAGGCGATGACTACGGCGCCGGCCGCTTCGGCCGCCCCGGCACGCAAGCCCACTCGCCGGCGGGCCTCGTAGGGTACCCGCCCAGCGATCGTGCTGACTGCCGCGCTCCTGGGCGTGATCCAGGGACTGACCGAGTTCCTGCCGGTCTCCTCCACGGCGCACCTCCTCATCGGCGGGCGGCTGCTCCGGTTCGCCGATCCGGGTGGGGTTTTCACCGTCCTGATTCAGCTTGGCTCGATCCTCGCGGTGATGTGGTTGTATCGCGTCAAGATCGCGCGGGTGCTGCGCGGGCTGCCGGTCGATTCGGATGCCCGCCACTTCGTGCTGATGATCGTCGTCGCGTTCGTCCCTGCGGCGATCGCCGGTGTGCTGCTGTCAGGCTACGTGAAGCGGGTGCTCTACACCACGCCGAGCGTCATCGCGGCCACCTTCATCATCGGTGGCGTCGTGATGCTCGTGGTCGAACGATACCGCCGGCCCCCGACGGTGATGAACGCCGACCACACGTCGCTGCCACGCGCGTTCGCCATTGGCTGCTGCCAGGTGCTCGCCCTGATCCCTGGCGTCTCGCGATCCGGCGCCACGATAGTCGGCGCGATGCTCCTCGGACTGGACCGGCCGGCGGCCGCGGAGTTCTCGTTTTTTCTGGCCATGCCGACGATGGCGGCGGCGTTCGGGCACGATCTCTTCGAGGTCCGGCACAACCTGGACGCGACGCGGGCCGCCGAGATCGTCGTCGGATTCGTCATGGCGTTCATCGCCTCCGTGCTGGTCGTCAGGCCGTTTCTCGCCTTTGTCGGCCGCCACGGCTTCGTCCCGTTCGCCTGGTACCGCATCCTGGCGGGCGTCGTCCTGTTCGCGGCCGTCGTATTCGGATGGGTTTAGACTCGGAGTCCTTGAGTGCAGCTGCGACGCGATCGCCGACTGAGACTGCTGACTGTCGACTGCCGACTGTCGACCCGACTGCGACTGCCGACCGTCGACTGCGACTGTCGACGGATGACTAACGACTCCCGACTGTGATGTTCCAGTGGATCCGCCGCAGCTTCGTTGCCGGATTTTTCGTCACCGTACCGCTGGTGATCAGCGTGGCGGCGTTCATCTGGATCTTCCGCCTGATCGACGGGTTCGTCGGTCCGCTCTACACCGAATGGCTCAGGAGCCGGCTCGGGCGTGAGGAGCCGATCCCCGGCCTCGGCATCCTGACGACGGCCCTCGTCGTGATGCTCGTCGGAGCATTCGCGACGAACATGATCGGAAAGCGGCTGCTGCAGCTCACGGAATCCTACTTGTTGAAGGTGCCTGTCTTCCGCACGATTTATGCACCGGTCAAGCAGCTCGTCGTGGCCTTCTCCCCCGACAACGAATACGGGTTCAAACGGGTCGTGATGGTCGAGGACCGCGCGCGCGGGTTCGTGCTCGGCTTTCTGACCAAGGAGTTCAGCGTGGACCGCGGGCAGGGCCCGGAGGCCCTCATCGCGGTCTACGTCCCCACCAACCATCTCTATCTGGGCGATGTGCTGATTCTCCCTCGCGAGAGGGCGTCGTTCCCGGACATCACGGTGGAGCAGGGAATCCGGATCTTCCTGACGGGTGGCATGGCGCTCTCGAGCCGCATTCGTGCCCGGCGCGGGGACGATCGCGTGGAGAAATTCCGCGTCTGACCGGACGGCTGGCGGGGCCACTTCTGTGGTACGATTTCGAGCTTTTTTGCCAGCAACCGGGCCGGTTCGTTACCGGCGTGTCCCGGGGGATTGGGGGGCCCGCCCCCCCGGTTGATCTGATCTGATCTGCTCTGCGGCGCCTGGGCGCGATGAGGGGTTCGGCCGCCTTCGCGCGGTAGGCGCTTCGGCGAGCCACGCCGGAGCCTTGGCGAAGGCGGGCGGGGCGAAGCCCGGTCTTGTCTGAGGCGCGCCGACGGCGCGCCCGCCGGCCAGCCTCCGCTGAAGCTACGGCGGCCCGCCGGAGCCTTGGCGAAGGCGGGCGCGGCGCGGGGCGACGGGCCCCGCGAGCGACGGCGATGGGGGGTCCGGCGGGGCGACCACCATCGCCAAGGCTACGGTGGTCCGCCATAGCTTCAGCGAAGGCGGAAGCCCCCCGGTTAATAGAGGAGCGCAATGTTCGATACGTCTGCTGTTCGGTTTGCTCGCGTCGCCGCGATTGCGTCGTTTCTCCTGCTGATCCTGCTGTCGGCTGCGCCGCACGCAGCGCAGCCGCCGGCGCCCACTGAAGCCACTGCGGCTCAGGCCGCACCGCGTCACGCAGGGGGCGAAGCCAACCTCGTGCTCCCGGATCTGGGGAGCGTCGACTTCCAGGGCATCAACGGCCGGAGCCTTCTCCTCGGCGGGCTCGTCGTCTGCGCATTGGGCCTCGCGTTCGGCATGGTCATTTTCGTCCAGCTCCGCAACCTGCCGGTGCACGACTCGATGCGCGAGATCTCGGAGCTGATTTACGAGACCTGCAAGACCTATCTGATCACGCAGGGGAAGTTCATCCTGCTTCTCGAAGTGTTCATCGGCGTGATCATGGTGTTCTACTTCGGCGTGCTGCAGCATTTCGAGGCCTTCAAGGTCGCGGTCATTCTGTTCTTCAGCCTCGTGGGCATCGCGGGCAGCTACGGCGTGGCGTGGTTCGGCATCCGCGTGAACACGTTTGCCAACTCGCGCGCGGCCTTTGCCGGGCTCCGCGGGCTTCCGTATCCGATTTACGCGATCCCGCTCAGCGCCGGCATGAGCATCGGGATGCTCCTCATCAGCGTCGAGCTCCTGCTGATGCTCTGCATCCTGCTCTTCATTCCCGGAGATTACGCCGGCTCCTGCTTCATCGGCTTCGCGATCGGCGAGTCGCTCGGCGCCGCCGCGCTCAGGATTGCCGGCGGAATCTTCACGAAAATCGCCGACATCGGCGCGGACCTCATGAAGATCGTCTTCAACATCAAGGAGGACGATGCCAGGAACCCGGGCGTGATCGCGGACTGCACGGGCGACAACGCGGGCGACTCGGTGGGACCGAGCGCCGACGGCTTCGAGACCTACGGCGTCACGGGCGTCGCCCTGATCTCGTTCATTCTCGTGGCCGTGACCGAGCCGCGCGTGCAGGTGCAGCTCCTGGTCTGGATCTTCGTGATGCGCATCATGATGGTCATCGCGAGCGGCGTGTCGTACCTGCTCAACGGCGCCTGGGCGAAGGCGAGCTTCGGCGATGCGAAGACCATGAACTTCGAGACACCCCTCACGCGTCTGGTGTGGCTGACGTCGATCGTGTCCGTGGTGGCGACCTACGCGGTGTCGCGCTTCCTGATCCCGGACCTCGGCGGCAACCCCGATCTGTGGTGGCAGCTGTCGACCGTCATCACGTGCGGGACGCTGGCGGGCGCGATCATTCCGGAGCTGGTGAAGATCTTCACGTCGACCGAATCGAGCCACGTGCGAGAGGTGGTGACCTCGTCGCGCGAAGGGGGCGCGTCGCTGAACATCCTCTCGGGCTTCGTGGCCGGCAACTTCAGCGCCTACTGGCTCGGCGCCTGCATCGTGGTCCTGATGTCGATCGCGTACGGCGTGAGCACGTACGGTCTCGGTCAGCTCATGATCGCGCCGGCGGTGTTCGCCTTCGGGCTCGTCGCGTTCGGGTTCCTCGGCATGGGCCCGGTGACGATTGCCGTGGACTCCTACGGGCCCGTCACGGACAACGCGCAGTCGGTATACGAGCTGTCGACGATCGAAACGCTGCCGAACATCGCGTCCCAGATCAAGAAGGACTTCGGGTTCGACGTGAACTTCGACCGCGCGAAGCACCTGCTCGAGGAGAACGACGGCGCGGGGAACACGTTCAAGGCGACGGCGAAGCCCGTGCTCATCGGCACGGCAGTCGTCGGGGCGACGACGATGATCTTCTCGATCATCGTCGTGCTGACGGATCGGCTGCAGCCGGAATTCCTCAGGTACCTGTCGATTCTGCATCCGCCGTTTCTGTTGGGTCTCATCAGCGGCGGCTGCATGATTTACTGGTTCACGGGCGCATCGACGCAAGCGGTCACGACGGGGGCCTACCAGGCGGTCGAGTTCATCAAGGCCAACATCAAGCTGGACGGCACCGAGAAGAAGGCGTCGGTGACCGACAGCAAGAAGGTGGTCGAGATTTGCACCCAGTACGCGCAGAAGGGGATGTTCAACATCTTCCTTGCCGTGTTCTTCGGGACGCTCGGGTTTGCCTTCCTCGAGCCGTACTTCTTCATCGGCTACCTCGTCTCCATCGCGCTCTTCGGGCTCTTCCAGGCGATCTTCATGGCGAACGCCGGCGGCGCCTGGGACAACGCGAAGAAAATCGTGGAGGTCGAGCTCAAGGAGAAAGGGACGGCGCTCCACGCGGCAACGGTCGTCGGGGACACGGTCGGCGACCCCTTCAAGGACACCTCGTCGGTGGCGATGAACCCGGTCATCAAATTCACGACGCTGTTCGGGCTGTTGGCCGTGGAGCTGGGCGTGCAGCTTGCAAGCCAGTACGGCTCGATGCTGAGCCACGTGCTCTCGGCGGCGTTTCTTGCCGGATCCGTCTTTTTTGTCTGGCGTTCTTTTTACGGGATGCGTATTCGAACGAGCCGGGGCTGAGACGGTTCGGGCGTTTTTGTAGGGTCGCGGGACGATGGCCGAAACCGGGAGACCGGTGTCTAACGCCTGAGAGGAGTCGTTGACACTCGTTTTTGCGTCTGACTATAATTCGCGGTCTTACGCCACCGCGAACCTGAGGCCAGGAGGGCTGAGCCGTGCCGCGTGAAATGTTCGGCGACGTAGTCGCTCCGTCTATAAAGGTCGGATCCCAGAAGTGGTACACGGTCCCGCTCTCCATCATTGCGCACGTGGTGCTGTTCGGCGCGGTCATCATCATTCCCTTGATGGCGACGGATGTGCTGCCGACACCGCCCTCGATGATGGCGTTCGTCGGTGCACCGCCGACACCCCCGCCCCCGCCCCCGCCCCCGCCTTCCGCCGCTCCGCCTCCGAAAACGCCGACACCGGTCGCCAATCCGAATGCGGCACCGATTGAAGCCCCCAAGCAGATCGTTCCGGAAACGCCGTCGGTTGGTGTGTCCGAGGGGGTCCCTGGCGGTGTCGAAGGTGGCGTGCCTGGCGGCGTGATGGGTGGTGTTGTTGGTGGGTTGCCTGAGGCGCCCCCGCCCCCGCCCCCGCCTCCGACGGCGCCAGTCCGGGTTGGCGGCGCGATCAAGCAGCCGAACAAGCTGAAGAACGTGCCTCCGGTTTATCCGCCCATTGCCCAGTCCGCCCGCGTCCAGGGCGTCGTGATTATCGAGGCGACGATTGGCGCCGACGGGAAAGTGAAAGACGCAAAGGTCCTGCGCTCGATTCCGCTCCTCGATCAGGCGGCGCTCGACGCCGTCAAGCAGTGGGTGTTCACGCCCACGCTGCTCAACAACGTGCCCGTCCCGGTCATCATGACCGTCACGGTCAATTTCACGCTGCAGTAACAATCGGGTCCGACAGAGGTCTGGTTGGTTTCCAGTACTTCCAGTCCGCTTTTCTGAATGCTCTTTCTGACCGCTTTCGTGAACGTTTTATCTGACCGGAGGATGGGGAATGAATCTGATTGAAATGTGGGGAACGATGGGTCCGATCGCCAAGGCGATCGGCGTCATCCTGGTCATCATGTCCATGATCTCGTTTGGCGTGGCCATCGAACGCATCTACACGTTCACGCAGGCGCGCAAGCAGTCGAAGCTCTACGCGCCGCAGGTCGCCAAGCACCTGAAGGAAGGGCGGCTCAAGGACGCGATCGCGATCTCGTCGTCCAAGAACTATCGCTACAGCCATCTCGCCAAGGTCGTCCTCGCCGGGTTGCAGGAATTTCAATTCCAGCAGGAAAGCGGGGCCAACCTGTCGCGCGAAGATCTGGTCGACACCGTGCGGCGCGCCATCCAGCGCGCGTCGGCCCTGACGGCCAACGACCTGAAGAAGGGCGTGTCGGCGCTCGCGACCATCGGCGCGACCGCGCCGTTCGTCGGACTGCTCGGCACGGTCGTCGGCATCATCACGGCGTTCCAGGGCATCGCGGCCACGGGCTCGGGCGGTCTGGGCGCCGTCTCCGCCGGCATCTCGGAAGCGCTCGTCGAGACGGCGCTCGGCCTCGTCGTCGCCATCCCGGCCGTCTGGTTCTACAACTACCTGACGGGCCGGATCGAGTACTTCAACGTCGAGATGGACAACTCGTCCTCCGAGCTGGTTGACTACTTCATCAAGAAGACGGCGTAGAACGGCGGCAGCAGGCGGAGTCGCCGGTCGCGCCGAGGTGGCGATCGGTCCCCGTTTAGAGACGTCCCGTTTGATTTCAGGGAGCAAGTACTATGGCAATGGATGTTGGCAGCTCAAAAGGCGGCCTGAAAGCAGACATCAATGTCACGCCGCTCGTCGACGTCATGCTCGTGCTGCTCATCATCATGATGCTGATCGCGCCGATGTTGCAGAAGGGCGTGCCGGTGACGCTGCCGCAGGCGAACAACGGCGAGCAGAAGCCTGACACGCAGGATCAGACCGTCGTGTCGATCGACTCGAGGAACCAGTTCTGGGTGAACGGGCTCCAGTACTCGAAGGAGGAGTTCGCCAACAAGGTTCACACGGTGCTCGAGGACAAGAAAGAGAAGATCGTCCTCATCAAGGCGGACACAGATGCGCGCTACAGCGCGATCATGGAGGCCATGGACGCGCTCCGTGCGGCGAATATCGAAGACATCGCGTTGATCACCGATCCGAAGACTCCGCCCGCGGGCACCTCGGGAGGCAAGTAGCCATGAAGCACGCGCACAAACATTTCGGCGCGGACCGCGTCGTCACGGGCGAGGTGCCGCACGCCAGTGCGGACATGAACGTCACCCCGCTCATCGACGTGCTCCTCGTGCTCCTCATCATCTTCATGGCGGCTCTGCCCCTCACGCAGCGCGGCATGGACATCAACCTGCCGCTCGAGGCGAAGACGCCCCAGCAGGCGACCCCGGACACCCAGGTCGTCCTCGACTACAACGCCGACCACACGATCGCGGTCAACAAGCAGATCGTGACGATCCAGAACCTCGAGAACTTCCTGCGCGACGTCTTCGAGACCCGCAAGGAAAAGACGATGTTCATCATCGGCGACCCGAATCTGCGTTACGGTGAAATCGTCGCCGTGATCGACGCCGCCAAAGGCGCGGGCGTCACGAAGGTCGGGATCGTGACCGAGGGGATGCGGAAGGGCGGCGGCGACAGCCAGAAGACCGGCAACTGACCATCGTTCGTCCAGGACAAAAAAGGGCTGACACCGGAAGGTGTCAGCCCTTTCTTATTGTCCGTCGCGACTGCGGCGCCTACTTCGATTTCGGAGCGGGGGCGGGGGCGGCGGCCTTGGCGCCCTTCTGGATTTGCGATGGCCTTGGTGCGGAGATCGTCGGCGTCCTTGATGAGCTGCTTCTGAACGGCGGGATCCTTCTCGGCGTTCGCCTGGTGACGCATCAGGATGTTCTTGACGATCATCGCGTCCACATAGCTCGGGTTGAGCGAGAGCGCCTTGTCTTCGGCGGCGATCCCCTTGAGGGCGTAGTCCTTCTTCTGCGGAGGCGTCAGCCGGAAGTCCTTGCGGACCTTCTCCTCGAAATACGTCGCAATCAGGTGGAAGCCCTGAGGATTCTTGGCGTCGAGCTCGGCCGCTTTCTCGAGGTTCTCGATCGTCTTCTCGAAATCGCCCTGCCGGTTGTAGTAACCCGACAGCGTCGTGTAGACCAAGGGATCGTTCGGCTTCACTTCCTTGGCTTTGAGGAGCGCCTGTTCGGCGTCGTCGTACCGGCCGGCGTCCTCGTACAGCTTCGAGAGCCCGAAGTAGTTGCTGGGCTCGTTGGGCTCCATCTCGATCATCCTCTTGACGACGGGCTCGGCCTTTTCCGGCTCCGCGAGCTTGTCGGCGCCGTACGCGGCCACCAGGAACTGCATCGCCAGCTTCTTGTTCCCGCCCGGGTCCCGTTCCGCCGCGAGCTGGTAGTGTTCGATGGCCTTAACCATGTAGCCGTCGTTTTCCGGTTCGCCCTTCCGGGTCGGCTTGTAGAGGTTGTCGTAGCTGTTGGCCAGGTAGAACTGCGCTTCGTGGTAGTCGGGCTTGTTCTTCAGCACGTCTTCGTACAGCGCCGCGGCATTCTTCCACTCCTGCGCGGCGTACTGGACGTTGGCGTCCTTCATCGACTTCTGGGCTTTCAGCGAGCCCAGTGAGTATTTTCCGCAGCCGGCGGTTCCGAGGCTCAACCCCACCAGCAGGGCACCGGCCACCGACATGGAACGAAATCGCGTCGTCATGCTTACCCCTTCAAGGCTCGCGCAGCGGCTGAGCCGCTCGTGCGTCGAAAGTGAGTATTAGAATGGAACGAGTGCGTACCGACCGGTCGGGGCAAGGCGCATCAAATTGCCGGTACCCGAGCCGAGTCAGTATAGTGAACCCAAAAAGACCGCGTCAAACGCCACCAGGGACGCTGGCGGGACCCGGCGTGCTCATCTTTCCCCGTCTCCGACGTTAGACACCACTGACCATGATCCGGTTCGAGGACCTCGTCGAGAAGGTCCGGGGTAACAATCCCGAGGCCGATATCGAGCTGCTCAGGCGGGCGTACGTCTTCTCGGCGTTCGAGCACAAGGGGCAGGTCCGGCACTCCGGCGAACCCTATCTGGTTCATCCGTTGGAGGTTGCCGACCAGCTCGCCGACATGAAGCTCGACGTCGTCGCGATTGCGGCAGGCCTCCTCCACGACATCGTCGAGGATACACAGACTCCCATCGAGCGCATCCGCGAGCTCTTCGGCCATGACGTGGCGCACGTGGTCGAAGGGGTGACGAAGCTCGGGGCGATCCCCTTTTCGTCGAGTGAGGAGCGGCAGGCGGAGAATTTCCGCAAGATGCTGCTGGCGATGGTCGACGACATCAGGGTCATCCTGGTGAAGCTCGCGGACCGGCTGCACAACATGCGGACGCTGCACCATCTGCCGGAGGAGCGGCGGATCAAGATCGCGCAGGAGACGCGCGACATCTACGCGCCGATCGCCAACCGGCTCGGGATGAGCAAGATCAAGAACGAGCTCGAAGAGCTCGCCTTCAAGCACCTCGAGCCGAAAGCGTTCGAGGCGCTGCGCTCGCGAGTCGAGAGCCGGCGTCGCGCCACGCAGGGGATGATCGTCGAGCTCAGAAAGACCATCACCGCCACCCTGGCGGAGGCGCAGGTGCCGGTGATCGAAATCGACGGCCGCATCAAGCGGCTGTTCAGCATCCATCAGAAGTTGAAGCGACAGAAGATCGACCTCGATCAGGTCTACGACCTCGTGGCCATCCGGATCGTCACGCAGTCGGTGCGGGACTGCTACGCCGCCCTCGGGATCATCCACCAGACCTGGTCACCGGTGCCCGGCCGCATCAAGGACTTCATCGCGATGCCGCGGCCCAACGGCTATCAATCGCTGCACACGTCGGTGATCAGCGAGCGCGGGTTTCCGTTCGAGGTGCAGATTCGGACCGCGGAGATGCACCGGCAAGCGGAAGAGGGCATTGCCGCCCACTGGAAATACAAGGAGGGTCGGGTCGGCGCCGGGCGCGACGAGCAGTACTTCCTCTGGCTCCGGCAGCTGCTCGAATGGCAGAAGGAGGTCCGCGACCCGCAGGAGTTCCTTCAGAACCTCAAGATCGAGCTGTACCCGGAGGAGGTCTACATCTTCACGCCGAAAGGCGAGGTCAAGTCGCTGCCTCGCGACGCGACGCCGGTCGATTTCGCCTACGCCATCCACACGGACGTGGGTCATCAGTGCGTCGGCGCGCGAGTCAACGGCAAGATGGTTCCGCTCCGCACCAAGCTCCGGAACGGCGACATCATCGAGATCGTCACCACGGCGGGGCACAAGCCGAGCCGGGACTGGTTGAACTTCGTCACGACCTCGCGTGCCCGCGGAAAGATTCGGCACTTCATTCAGGCGGAAGAGAAGATCCGCAGCACGGAGTTCGGGCGCAAGCTGTTCGAGAAGGAAGCGCGCCGCTTCGGCCTCAACGTCAAGACGCTGGTCGAGCAGGAGAACTTCTCGAAGGCGGTCGCAGAGTTCGGACTCTCCAAACCGGACGAGATGTTCGCCGCCATTGGCTACGGCAAGGTCTCCGCGAAGCTGGTGCTGTCGAAGCTCGTGCCGCAGGAGGCGCTGAAGGAAGCGCCCGAGACCGGCATCGCCTCGGTCGTCCGTCGCGTGCTCGGGACGGGCGAAGAGAAGATCCGCGTACGCGGCGCCGACGACCTCATGGTCTTCCGGGCGAGGTGCTGCAACCCGATCCGGGGTGAGAAGATCATCGGCTACATCACGCGCGGCAAGGGGGTCTCCGTCCACTCGGTGGCGTGCCCGAACGTCGTGAATCTCCTCTACGATCCCGAGCGGCGGATCGAGGTCGAATGGGACAAAGGCACCGACGTGTCGCCGTATACGGTGCGCCTGACGATTCAGGTGGAGGATCGGAAGGGGATTCTTGCGGACGTCAGCGCGAAGATCGCCGGGATCAACACCAATATCCGAAACGTCGAAGCCAAGGTCGACGATCAGGTGGGCCGGATCGACATGACGGTCGAAATCAGCGACATGAAGCACCTGCAGAAGGTGATCAAGTCGTTGAAGGCCGTTGATGGGGTAGTGGACGTCGAGCGGGCGGCCAGGTAGCGGCTGCGTCTCGATCGACGAACCCGGATCCTAGGCGCGCACGGCGCGCCTGCGAGGGAGCGGAGCGGGGCGTAGGGGTCCCCGCGAGCGACTGAGCCGGGGTCCGGGGCGGAGCCCGGTCTAGAAGGCTGCGATCAGGTCGATTTCGACGCGGGCGTTCTTCGGCAGGCCGGCGGCCTGAATCGTCGAGCGCGCCGGCGCTGGGCTGGCGAAGTAGGTGCCGTACACCTCGTTCATCGCCGCGAAGTCAGCCATGTCCGCCAGGTACACCGTCGTGCGAACGACGTGATCGAAGGAGGCTCCGGCTGCTTCGAGGATTGCTCCGAGGTTCTGGAAGATGCGGCGCGTCTGATCGCCGATATCTCCTCCGACCATCACCCCGGTCGCTGGATCGAGAGGAATCTGGCCGGAGACGAACAGCAGCCCGCCGGCGCGGATGGCCTGGGAGTAAGGGCCGATCGCCTGTGGTGCAGACGATGAGGAAACGGCCTGGCGCATCGGGTCAGGCGGCCTTGACGACCTTGTTGGATCGGATGCAGCGCGTGCAGACCCGCAGCCGGCGGATGCCACCGTTCACGAGCGCGCGCACCCGCTGAAGGTTCGGCTCGAAGCGCCTCGGGGTCACGTTGTGCGCGTGGCTGATGTTGCGGCCCACGACAGGGCCCTTTCCGCAGATCTCGCAGCGTTTCGCCATGATTGCTCTCTGAAGTGGCGGTTTCTCCGCCGGTGACAAACCCCAGATTATAGCACGCGGCCTGGACGCTAGCCTGGGACGATCAACGGCCCACCCGGCTGCGCGTCCGTGGACCGTCCCTCCGTGTCACCCATTCCGGACTCCGGCATCAAACGCCTCAGGACGCCGATGAAGATCGGCGTCTCGTCTCCGGTCAGTACCTCCTGGGCTGTTCGGGCACCTCGCTCCATTCGGCGGAGGGTGGCCGCGGCATCCGCTTCGACCCGGGCGACTCGCGCTCCACGCTCTGCGCTCGCGGCCGCCAGGGCCTCACGAAAGGTGGTCGCCAGGCGCTGAGCCGGAATGGATGTTGGCTGATGCTCGTAAATGACGCCTTTTCTGGCCGTCTCGAGGGTGGCGGCCACTGCCTCGGCGGCGTCGGCAACGTCACTGTCGAGGACGGCCGGGATCGCGTGCTTCGCATGGCTGAGGAGCGCCGCGCGAAAAACCATCAGGATCCTGACCTGGGGTTCGGTGAGATCCGATACGAGGGGCAGGAAGAACCGGAGGTCCCGCTCCTGTCGCCGCTGTACGGTGGCAGCCGGATGCGCCCGCGCGGTGGTGAGGTACGCGCACGAATCGGGACAGGCGATCTCCGTCAGGCGTTTGGTGGCGCAGCAGACGGCACAAATCCGTCTGCCGAGCGCGGGGCAGTCCCGTTTGGCCTTCCGGCTCCCGCAGAGAGGACAGGTCTCGTGCATGGTCACGATCGGCGGGCTCCCAATGTTGTCAGATGGTGCTCAAAAGGTGACAAAGATGTTACGAAACGCGGGCTTTGTAACCGCGTCTCAAAGGTTAGACCCGGAAAGGCCAAGAGGACGGGGCCATTTGAGCTCGGCCTTACTAGGAACATGAGTTGCAGTGCGGTATGTCGCGGTGACCGGCGCGCCGGATCCTCTTGACGGGACGGCCCCGGCAGGACGAGGAGGCAGGCTCATGGCACGCCAGCTCGTGAGCGAGCAGACCACGACGGAATACTTCAAAGAGCTGGTCGAGGAGGCCCTGAACGAACGGCACCTCCAAGCCGGCGACCTCACAGAGTACTACCTCGTGAATCTTCTGTGCCAGTACGTGCGGCCAGACACCCGCGCCGATCACGTGGAGCACGGCGATCCGCTGGCGTTTCGCCTCGGTCGCGCGCTCGATAGCGGCGGGTACGAGCAGCGCGCCCGCCTCCGAAGCCTGGGCGACTTCTCGCTCTTCATGTCCGGCTTTTTTTCCGACAGTTTCCGCCGCAGCCTCGTGGACGTCGACTACTACAAGTCGATGGGGGAGTACGCCTACGGCTCTCTGAGCCGGACCGAGCACGATACGTTTGCGCAAGTCTTTGCCGAGCTCTCCTCCAAATTTGTCGGATTCATGGACGTGCTGTCTCACATCAGCGAGCGGACCGCCAGCGCGTCCGGTTCCGGAACGGACATTCTGCGCCTTTACGAGAAGTGGCTCCGCACCGGTAGCGTCCGCGATGGGCAGCGGCTGGTCGAGCACGGACTGATTCCGAACCAGTCCATCGGCCAACGGTTCATTCAGTAGGGTGGCGCTGCCTCTGCGCAGTCCTAGCCACTTGTGTGTGTACTTGTGCGCGGCCTTCGAGCCTCTCGGTGAAGTCGGTCCCGTGTGCGTGTTTGTCACAACCCTGGACGAAAGCCAACGCGGGACGAACGTGCTAGCGACAACGGGCGGAGACAACGGGAGCCGTAGGCTGTCGCGCTGCTGCCGGCCCGCTGTCGCCGATGTCGAAAGCCCGCTTCTGACACTGTGGCGGATCTGCAACGGTGCGACGCCCGGAGAGGACAGGGCCAGAAGCTGAGGTTGCCGAGAACCGCACGCGCCGGACCGGCGTCTAAAGGGACATCATGCGACGCCCACTGCCAACGATTGGAGCGGTCGGCTTGTAAACGTCACCTCATGAAGGGTTTGGTCAGCACCAGCTTGGCGGCCCGCGGTTCGTGACGGCGGCAAGAGCGCACCTCGATTGTGCCGTTCCTGCCTGCCTTCTGAGTTCCACCGCTCAACCGCCTCCACTCCGTTGACGACGTCTGGTGTAGACTGAAGGGCTTATTACTGGCAGATCTATTGCATAACGGCCTGCGACTGCGCGGGTGAGCAGCAGAGATGAAATGGAAGGAAGGGAATCATATGAGCGTTCATAAAGCGCCTGGCGGGGGAATGGATCGCGAGCGATACTCGGAGCTCAAGCGGATTCTCGAAGAGCGTCGCCGCGAGATCATGAGCGAAGTGCAGGGCAAGATTCGTGATGTCCGGAGCGAGGGCGCCAACAACCCGACTATCGGCGTGCTGGACGCGGCCGAGACGTCCGAGTCGGATATTCAGGACGACATCGAGTTCGCGCTGATCCAGATGAAGGCGGAGACGCTCAACAAGATCGAGGAAGCGCTTCGTCGGCTCGAGGAGAACACCTTCGGCTACTGCTTCGAGTGCGGCGAAGAGATTTCGGAGCGTCGGCTGCGCGCGCTCCCGTTCGCCGTCCGCTGCAAGGACTGCGAAGAGGCACGGGAACTTGCGCAGCAGCGCGAGCGCGTCGTCGCCCAGCGCCGCGGGACAGCGTCGCTCTTCATGGACATGTCGAGCTAGTGGGTCCCCGCGTCCCCGAAGCCTCCTGATACGGGGCTTTGGGGACGCCCGTTCGTGCTACATTTCGCAGGCCTCGGGTGTCGGGGCTTGCGCCCCACCCCCTTACTACAAATTCACCGCGGAAGCCCGCGTCGTTCTCCGGGTTGCGCCCGCGGCTCAGGAGGATCGCTCATGAGCGATCGAGACGATTCCCTCGTCGTCGTAGACGAGGCGTCGACGGAGCGCCCGCTGGTGATTCCGCCCGACCTCCCTGTCCTGCCGTTGCGGGACACGGTGTTGTTTCCGAATTCCTTCATGCCTCTCGCGGTTGCGCGCGAAGCCTCCGTGCGCCTGATCGATGAGGCCACGTCGACCGGCCGGATGATCGGTGTGTTCACGCAGCGCGAAGCGGCCGTCGAGGAGCCGCTCCAGGATGACCTCTTTCCGATCGGTGTCGCCACGCACATTCACAAGATGTTCAAGCTGCCGGATGGCAGCCTCCGGCTGATCGTCCAGGGTCTCGCGCGCGTGCGGCTCGATCGCGTCGTCCAGACCCGGCCGTATCTGCGGGCGGCGGTGTCGACTGCCGACGAGGTGCTCCGGGACGAAGATCATCTGGAGATCGATGCCCTGCAACGCAACATCAAGAGCAATTTCCAGCAGGTCGTCTCGCTGTCGCCGCTGTTGTCGGACGATCTGCAGGCGCTGGCGGCCAACATCACCGATCCGGGGAAGCTCGCGGACTTCATCGCGTCGAGCCTCACGACTATCGGGACGTCGGTGAAGCAGGAGGTCCTCGAAACCCTCGACATCCGCGCCCGGATGGACTCGCTGAACCGCATCCTCATCAAGGAGCTCGAGGTGCTCGAGCTCGGGTCGAAGATCCAGTCCCAGGTGCAGTCGGAGGTCGGCAAGAACCAGCGCGAGTACTTCCTTCGCGAGCAGCTCAAAGCGATTCAGAAGGAGCTTGGCGAGGGGGACGATCAGGCCAAAGAGATCGACGAGCTGCGCGACAAGATTGACGCCGCGGGCATGCCCGAGGTGGTCAAGAAGGAGGCGATCCGGGAGCTGGACCGGCTGTCGAAGATGCCGGTCGCTGCCGCTGAGTACACGGTGTCGCGCACCTATCTCGACTGGCTCGTGGCGCTGCCGTGGGCGAAGCGCACCGAGGACGCCCTGGACCTGCATCGCACCAAGGAAGTCCTCGACGCGGATCACTCGGGGCTCGAGAAGGTCAAGGACCGCGTCATCGAGTACCTTGCGGTCCGGAAGTTGAACCCAGACGTAAAAGGGCCGATCCTCTGCTTCCTCGGCCCTCCGGGCGTGGGCAAGACCTCGCTCGCCAAGTCGATCGCCAACTCGCTCGGGCGCAAGTTCGTCCGCGTCTCCCTGGGTGGGATGCGGGACGAAGCGGAAATCCGCGGGCACCGGCGCACCTACATCGGCGCCCTGCCTGGGCAAGTAATCCAGGGGCTTCGTCGCGCGGAGTCGAAGAATCCGGTCTTCATCCTGGACGAGATCGACAAGCTCGGATCCGACTTCCGCGGCGATCCGGCGTCAGCGCTCCTCGAGGTCCTCGACCCGGAGCAGAACAACTCGTTCCGCGATCACTACCTCGACGTTCCATTCGACTTGTCGGAGGTGCTGTTCCTCACGACCGCGAACGTGATGGATCCGATCCCGCCGGCGCTTCGGGACCGGATGGAAGTGCTCGAGCTCGCGGGCTACACCGAGGAGGAGAAGCTCAAGATCGCGGTCGAGCACCTCATCACGAAGCAGATCGGCAATCACGGCCTGACCGGCGAACAGGTCACGTTCACCGAGCCGGCCGTTCACGCGCTGATCCGGGGCTACACGCGCGAGGCGGGCGTGCGGAACCTGGAGCGCGAGATCGGAGCGCTCTGCCGCAAGGTTGCCCGCCGGCGGGCGGAAGGCGACGAGTCGCCGGTCGCCATCACTCCGGACGTCGTCCTCGACATGCTCGGCGCCCCGACGTTCCTCGACGAGGAAATCGAGGATCGGACGAAGGATCCTGGCGTGGCGGTGGGACTCGCGTGGACCCCGGCCGGCGGCGAGGTTCTGTTCATCGAGGCGTCGCGCATGCAGGGAGGGGGCAGCCTCACCCTGACCGGCAGTCTGGGAGACGTCATGAAGGAGTCCGCGCGGACCGCGCTCTCGTGGTTCCGCGCGAACGCGCCGCGCTACAGCGTCGACCCCGCCTTCTACAAGGACGCCGAGATCCACCTGCACGTGCCGTCGGGCGCCATTCCGAAGGACGGGCCATCAGCCGGCGTCACGATGGTCACAGCCCTGGCGTCAGAGCTGACCGGCCGCCGCGCCCGAGGCGATCTGGCGATGACGGGGGAGATCACGCTGTCGGGCCGTGTCCTGCCGGTCGGAGGCATCAAGGAGAAGGTGCTCGCTGCGAGACGTCACGGGATCACCGAAGTGATCCTGCCGCGGCAGAACGAGAAGAACATCAAAGAGGATCTCACCGAGGAGCTCCGCCGCGAGCTGACGATCCACTACGTGGCGCACATCGAGGAAGTGCTGGCGATCGCGCTGATGCCCTCTTCGTCGCAGACCCACAGCGGGATGATGGACGTCGAGGTCCAGCACATCGCGCACTGAGCCACGAGTGCGCAGTTCCTGACAGGAGTTCAGGAGCAAAGCAATCTGTTCAGAAGACGCCCCACTTGACTCGGTCGCTCGAGTTCAGATGAGTGTGAGGCCTGCGACCGTCTTCATGTCCACGATCTCCCCGCGCCTGACCATCTCACGGGCTTCGGCGAGGCTGAACGTGCGCGGCTCGATGTCCTCGTCTTCGTCCAGTGCGGCGGCCTCGGTTGGTTTCGTGAGTCCCGACAATCTGAAGAAGAGCATCTCTTCGTCACAGAATCCGGGCGTTGGGAAGAGCGAGGCGAGCCGGACAACGGTGTCGGGGACCTGGCCGATCTCCTCGTGGCACTCTCGGACCGCCGCTGCTTCCGGTTCTTCGCCTTCGTCGACACTGCCGGCCGGCAGCTCCCACAGCCAGCGATTCACGGCATAACGGTATTGCCTGATGAGGATGATTTGTCGCGGCGCCGGCACCGGCAGCAGGACGACCGATCGCGGATGTCGCACGATGTCCACGGTCACCTCGCGGCCGTTGGGCATGCGGACCCGATCGCGCTCGACGTCGAAGACTTTTCCGTCGAAGATCCGTTCGGTCGAGAGGGTTTCGGCTATGGCTGTGGACATGTGACCTCTGAAATAGGTCGGCGGCAATTGTCCCGCGTGGCCCCCGCCGTCAGGCGGACGCTACGAGAGCGGGTCGGCCGTCTCGCTTCGCGCCTCGATATCGTCGACCACGGACTGGAGATCGGGCGGAAGCGGAGAATCGAACTCGACCCGCCGGCCGTCACGGGGATGGGTGAACGAAAGCCGCGCGGAGTGCAGGAACGGCCGTTCCAGCCGCATCACCGGACGGAGCGCGCCCGGCACCCGCCGGTGCACGCCGCCGTAGACCGAGTCGCCGACGATCGGATGGCCGATCGCGTTCAAGTGTACGCGGATCTGGTGCGTTCGGCCGGTCGCAATCGCGACCTTCAGCAAAGAGACGCCCGGGAGATGACGGGCCCAGGTGACCCGCGTGACCGCCGTCCTGGCCCGACGCGCTCGCGTCGACATCTTCTGCCGCTGTTGCGGATCGCGGCCGATGGGCTCGTCGATTCGTCTGCCCGCCTGGACGACCCCCCACACGAGGGCCACGTATTCCTTTTCCACCTCGCGGTCGTGAAACTGGCGCGACAGTTCCTGATGGGCACGATCGTTCTTGG
Source organism: uncultured Acidobacteriota bacterium (assembly GCA_963804795.1). GTDB lineage: Bacteria > Acidobacteriota > Vicinamibacteria > Vicinamibacterales > 2-12-FULL-66-21 > CAVSUB01. The sequence continues at coordinate 30,975 of CAWDRS010000002.1, forward strand.
CCACCACCATCAGCCCGGACGTTCCGCGGTCGAGCCGATGCACGATCCCCGGCCGCAACTCGCCGCCGACGCCGCTGAGATCCTTCACGTGGTGCAGCAGCGCGTTCACCAGCGTGCCGCTGCTGTGCCCCGCAGCGGGGTGCACCACCATCCCTGCAGGTTTGTCCAGCACGACGACGTCCGGATCCTCGTAGACGATGAGGATTGGCAACGCCTCTGGCTCCAGTGTTGCCGGCGAGGGTTCGGGAAGGTCGATGACGTAGGTCTGGTCGGTGTGAACGGCGGTGCTCGGGCGCACCAGCGAGACGGGTCCCCGCACGTGCCCGTCCTTGATCAATCGTTGCACCTGGGCGCGGGACTGATCGGGAAGCAGGGCCGTCAGGAAATGGTCCAGGCGCATGCCGTCGTGCTCCGGCTCGACAAGCAGATCCCGGCGTAGGGCGGCTTCGTGTTCCACGGTTTCCGGCTTCAAGCCGCGCGGGCGCGCTGTGCCGCGACGGCTTCCGGTCCGGTTCCTCTCGCGAGCCACAGCAGCATGATGATGGCCAGCGGCACGATCAGGATCGACACGAACTGTGAGGTGGAGAACGTTCCCACCATCCCGCGCGGATCACCGCGGTAGAACTCGATCACGAAGCGCGAAATGCCGTAGAGCAACATGTACGTCCAGAACGTCCGGCCAGGATACGTTCGACCTCTGCGCTCGAGCGCAAGGAGGATACCGAGGATGAGCAGCTCCGCGCCCGCCTCGTAGAGCTGGGTCGGATGGAGCGGGATCCCGAGCGGCGTGCCGACGTTCTGGTGAGCGAAGTCGTTGTGAAACGTGATCGCCCACGGCACAGTCGTCGGCCGTCCGAAACAGCAACCCGCGAAGAGGCACCCCAGCCGCCCCACGACGTGCCCGAGTGCGATTCCGGGCGCGAAGACGTCCGTCACGGTCCACATCGGCATCTTGTGGCGCCACAGATACCACAACGCCACCGCAACGGCTGCTATCAGTCCGCCGTAGAACACCCCTGCCGATCGCACCAGGTCCATGACGCCCGACAGCGTCAGCGAGAACGTGTCTCGATCGACGATGAGGAGCAACAGCTTGGCACCGGCGAGGGCACTGATGATGATCCAGATACCGAGATCCATGATCCGGTTCGGATCCAGTCCCCGAGCCCGCCCGCGAACCAGCGCGAACTGGAGGCCCAGGAGATAGGCGGCGGCCAGCAGCAGACCGTAGGTGTAAACCGGAAAGCCGGCTATCTCAAACAGGATGGGATGCATGCTGTCGTCCGAGGCCGATCATGTCGAGCAGCACGAGCACCGCGCCGATGGTGATGGCCGCGTCGGCCACGTTGAACGCCCAGAAGTGGGAGTTTCCCCAGTAGACGTCGACGAAGTCCACGACGTAGCCGGCCAGCGCTCGGTCGATCAGATTGCCGAACGCTCCGCCGAGTATCAACGAGAGCCCGAATCGCGCGAGCCGCTCGTGGAAGCCCAGCTGGGTCGCGTAAGCGGCGATGGCCACGAGCGCGATGCCGGCGATGCCGATCATCAGGAGCGCCTTGAACGGAAAGTCCGCCGCGTTCAGCAGTCCGAACGCCGCGCCCGTGTTCTGCACGTGGGTGATGTCCAGGAAGCCTGGAATCACCGGCACGTGATCGTACAACTCGAGCGTGCGCCGGATGATCTCCTTCGTCAGCTGATCGACCCCGATGATGGACCCGATCGTGATGACCTCGTAGGGGCGCGCGTAAGGGCCATTTCCGCGCGCTTCCTCGTGTGCCGAATCTGGGGGCGCCGAATCCGGCACGGGCGCAGGTGCCGGACGGCGGATCCGGGACGACGACCGGCTCGACAGCGTCACTCATGCCGTGGCAGCGACCGCGCCTGTGCAGCGCTCACAAAGACCCTCGGTGCCGGCGTCGTTCGAGATCACATCCACGATGCGCCAGCATCGTGGGCATTTCTCGCCAGAGGCACGCGAGACACTGACATCCAGCATCACGTCAGCGTTGTCGTGAATCGTATCCGGCGCGCCGGCGCCGCGCGTCAACTCGACCTGGGAAACGATGAACAGCATCGGCAGCTCTTCGCGGTATCGTTCGAGTAGCGATGCGGTGTCGCCGGCCGCCCGCAGGCTGACGGAGGCACCGAGCGACGTACCAATCGTCTTGTCCTGACGCTTCGCCTCCAGGGCGACGTAGACGACGTCCCGCACGCTCTTGAGACGCTCCCACCGGCTCACGAGTTCGGCGTCGAGCAGCCCATCGAGCTCTTCGTCCCTGGGGAACTCCGCCATGTGCACGGAAACGTCGCGCTTCCCGGGCAGGTGCCGCCACAGCTCGTCGGCTGTCATCGGCAGGACCGGCGCGAGCAGGCGGATCAGGCCTTCGGCGATCACGTACATCGCCGTCTGCGCAGAACGTCGCTCGCGAGACGAAGCCGCGAAGGTGTACAGCCGGTCCTTTGACACGTCCGCGTAGAAGGCCGACAAATCGACCGTCGCCAGATGGTTGACCTTCTGGAAGATGGTCGGGAAGTCGCACTCGCGATACGCGTCCAGTACGGCCCGGGCAACGTCGGCGTACCGCGCCAGGGCGTAGCGGTCGACCTCCTGCATGGACCCGAGCACGACCTTGTCGACGGCCGGATCGAAGTCGTACAGGTTTGCCAGCAGATACCGGCAGGTATTCCGGATTTTGCGATAGGCCTCGATCACGCGGGCAAGGATCTGCTTTCCGACCCTCACCTCCTCCCGGTAATCGACCATCGTCACCCACAGGCGGATGATCTCGGCGCCGCTTTCCTTGATGACGTCCTCGGGCTCGATGGAGTTTCCGAGGGACTTCGACATCTTGCGTCCGTCCTCCGCGACGATGAAGCCGTGCGTGACGACTTCCTTGAAGGGCGGGCGGCCGCGCGTGCCAAGACCGACGAGGAGCGAGCTCTGGAACCACCCGCGATGCTGGTCGCTGCCCTCGAGATACATGTCCGCGGGCCAGCGGAGCTCCGACCGGAAGGGCAGGACCGCCTCGTGGCTCGAGCCCGAATCGAACCAGACGTCGAGGATGTCGCCCTCCCGCTCGAAGCTGGTTCCGCCACAGGCCGGGCAGGTGAGCCCCTCAGGCAGGAACTCCTCGAGCGGTCGTTCGTACCAGGCGTCTGCGCCGTACGTGTCGAAGACGGCGGCAGCGCGATCGACGAGGGCGGTCGTCAGCAGCGCTTCGCCACAGGCGGTGCAATCGACCGCGGGAATCGGCACACCCCAGGCACGCTGGCGCGAGATGCACCAGTCCGGGCGGTTCGCGACCATGCTGAAGATACGATCGCGTCCGGTCGGGGGCACCCAGCGGACGTTGTTGTCGATGGCGTCGACTGCGGCCTGTCGCAGCGTCGGCCGTGTGCCCGAGTCGGTGTCACCATCGCCACCGAGCCGGCCGTCCATCGCGATGAACCATTGCGAGGTGGCCAGGAAGATGACCGGATTGTGGCAGCGCCAGCAGTGCGGATACGTGTGGGCGAAGGGCTCGCGGTGCCAGAGCCGCCCGCGCGCCTTGAGTGCTTCCTCGACATCCGGGTTGGCGTCGAAGACGCGCTTCCCGCCGAAGAGCTCCACGTTCTGGAGGAAGTGCCCGCCGGGCCCAACCGGCGCGTAGATCTCGAGCCCGTACTTGACGCCGGTCTTGAAGTCGTCGCTGCCGTGTCCCGGAGCCGTATGAACGGCGCCGGTGCCCTGCTCGATCGTCACGTAGTCTGCGAGCACACCAACCGAGGCGCGGGCGTACAGCGGGTGCTGGAACCGGATGTGCTCCAGCTCTGCGCCCTTGACGCGCACCACCGGCCCACCGAAGGTCCGGCCGATGGTCCGCGCGACGGTCTCGGCCAGCGCTTCCGCCACGATCACCGCGTGGCCGTCGACGTCGTACGCGCCGTAGTCGACTTCCGGATGGAAGGCGATCGCGAGGTTCGACGGGATCGTCCACGGCGTGGTCGTCCAGATGAGGACGGACACGTCGCGACCGGCGAGCGCAGGAATCCGTCGTGACAGCTCGCCGGCGCTTTCTGGCGCCAGCGGGAACTCCACGTAGATGGAAGGGGAGGTGTGGTCCTGGTACTCGACTTCCGCCTCGGCGAGCGCGGTTCGACAGTGGATGCACCAGTGCACCGGCTTCTTGCCCTTGTACACGAGGCCCTGCTCCACGAACTTTCCCAGCGCGCGCGCGATGGCCGCCTGGTACTTGAAATCCATGGTCAGGTAGAGGTGATCCCAGTCCCCGAACACGCCTAGACGTTGGAATTCGACGCTCATCACGTCGATGAAGCGGGTCGGCGTACGCGCGGCAGGCGCGTCGGAAGTCCGCGACCGACATGTCCCGCTTCTTCGGGCCGAGCTCGCGGTCGACTTTCAGCTCGATCGGCAGGCCATGACAGTCGTAGCCGAGGATGTACGGCGCGTCGAACCCCATCATCGACCGGGACTTCACCACGAGATCCTTCAGGATCTTGTTCATCGCGGTTCCCAGATGGATGCGGCCGTTTGCGTACGGCGGACCGTCGTGGAGGATGAACTGCGGCCGGCCCCGCCGGCGCTCCTGGATCTGTTGTAGAGGCCGATTTCGTTCCAGCGCGCGAGCGCCTGAGGCTCCGCCACGGTCAGGCTCGCCTTCATCGGAAACTCGGTTCGCGGCAGGTTGAGCGTGTCTTTCCAGTCCGCCATGGGTATCCCAATATTCTAGTGCAGCGACTCCGCTGTGTACATACGAAGGGCCGGCGCTCATCGGCGCCGGCCCCCTTTTCTAACTTGCGGCAGTAGACAGTGTCTAGCGCCGGCGAGTCGCGCTCGCTCTCCGGGGCGACCTGGACCTGGAAGGATCCGGTATTGTCCGGGAGATTCCCATCGTTCACCCCGAGGAACAGCTGCCCGGACGCCGGCATCTGGACGCGGGACTGGTTGCCGATCAGAAACGCCGCGCTGTTACCGACACGCCCGATCAACGCGCCGGAAGGGGCGTTGGCGACAGGTGCCCCGGGAGCCAGGCACGCCGGCCGAGGCCGGCGGGCCCGATGGCCGGGTTGCCCTCAGAGCCGATGCGGACCTCGCCGGACGCGTTGAACGATGACCCAGTCTCCGCGTCGCACCGTGATCCCGGTTGGCGTCCACTGCTGCTGCGAGGCGACTCGTCACGCCTTGCCGGCTCGCGGTCTGGTGCTCCCGGCCGTCGCGGTTGCCGCCGCGGCGTTGTCCGGTCGCGACATCACGATCCGGGCGATGTCGTTCGAAGAGAAATCGCGTTCGCCCGAAGGCGTGCGGAACGTCATGCGGAGCGGCGACGATCCGCCGATGTCCACGAGTTGGCCGGTAATCGTCTCGCCGCTCTTCAGGATGAGCACCTGACCGCCACTGCTGAGCTTGTCCCAGTCGGCTGGTGCTGATCGCTGCCTCCGGTGAAATCGATGGCCGCAACCTCGTTGGCCGGGATCTGACGCTCCTGTCCATCGACGCGGACGGTGTAGCCGACCCCGCCCAGGTCCATCAGCTGAGCTGAGAGCCGTTCGCCCGATCGAAGGGTCACGGTCGCGCTCTGCTGCGCGAAAGCCATGGCGGTCAGCGACATAGCGCGCTGACCACGCGAGAACTGTCTTTCTTGTCATGGGCTTCCTCCCCGCCACTTGCGTCCGATTACAGTTCTAGTAATTTGGGCGCTCGACCTCGCCTCGTCCACAACCTCATCTGCAGACGTGCACAACCTTGACCTGATCCGGTGCAAGCGGCGGCGCCATCCGAAGCCGTCTTCCGGCACCCAGCACGGGACCCCGTTTTTATTCCAATTTCCGCCAAAATGCGCCGAAAACCGGCCGGTATAATGGAAGGTATGCCCGCCTTCGACGCACCGGTGACATCCGTCGCCGGTGCACCAGAGGACACTCGACAACGGCCTGAAGGTCCTCGTGCACGCGCTGCACACATGCGCCGCTCGTGTCGGTGTGGTGCTGGTATCGCGTCGGCTCGCGGCCACGAGGTGCCTGGTCGAACCGGCGTGTCGCACTGGGTCGAGCACATGAACTTCAAGGGCACGACCAACATCCCCCGCGACGAGATGAAGGGCATCGTCGAGCGCTTCGGCGGGATGTGGAACGGATACACGTGGATCGATCAGACGACATACCTCGAGACGGCCGGCCAGGATGCGCTCGACCAGATGCTCTTCATCGAAGCCGAGCGCATGACCAACGGCCTCTACGACCCGAGCGACATCGAATCGGAACGGACCGTGATCATCTCCGAGCTCCAGGGCGGAGAGAACGACCCCGAGCAGCTCCTCGACACCGAGGTCACCGCGACCGCGTTCCGGTCGCATCCTTACCGGCATCCGACGATTGGCTGGCTCGAAGATCTGCAGTCCATGAGCCGGGAGGACCTGTATCGCCACTATCGGGAGCACTACATCCCCAACAACGCCACCCTCGTCGTGGTTGGCGACGTCGAGGTGGACGACGTCCTGCGGCGGGTGGAGCGCAGGTTCGGGGGCATTCCCGCGGCGGCCGCATCCGCCGCGGGTGACGATGGTGGAGCCGCCTCAGGTCGGGGAGCGGCGGGTCGTTGTCGAACGGCCGGGGACGACGGCGTATCTGAAGGTCGGCGTGGCACGCGCCGGCCGCGACCCATCCCGACTTCTTCCCGATGCTCGTGCTCGACGCCGCCCTGACCGGCGCCAAGGGCGTGAACCTCTGGGCCAGCTTTCCGGGACTGGTGCCGCAGCGCAAGGCGCGGCTCTATACGGCCCTGGTCGAGCGCGGGCTCGCGTCGTCTGTCAGCGGCGCGCTGCTGCCGACCGCGCAGCCGTTCCTCTACACACTCGCGCTGACCGCCATCGACGGCGTCGGGCTGGCGTCGCTTGGAGTCGGCGCTTCTCGAAGCGGTCGAGCGGCTGCGAACCAACGGCGTGACCGAGGCGGAGGCGGCGCGCGCCCGCAAAGCAGCTTCGAGCGCGGCTCGTGTTCGAGAACGACAGCATCACCAACATCGCCCATCAGCTCGGATACTTCGACACGGTCGCCGGCCCCGAATTCCTGTCGCGTCTGCAGGCGGGCATCGACGAGGTGACGGCCGAGCAGGTGAGCGACGTGGCGCGGCGGCGTCTGGGGCGAAAGACGCGCACGGTCGGCTGGTTCCAACCACAGGACTGACGTCCCCAGGACTGACAGCCTCAAGGACTGACGGCAATGACCATCGGACTCAGCGCGGTCTGTCCCCGGCTCGGAGCGCCCTCGCAAACGGCAGCGTCGTGCTGGTGCAGGCCACGGCGATGGCCCCCGCCGTCACGATCGACTGCACCTTCGAAGCGGGCAGCCTGTTCGATCCGGCCGGCCTTCCCGGCGTCGGCACAGCTGGTCGGCCGGGTTCTGGATCGCGGAAGCCTCAGGCGCAGCGCCAGCGTGATTGCGGAGGAGCTCGACGAACGCGGCGTCGCGCTGCGCGTGACGACCACCCGCCATCGGCTTGGGCGTCTCGTGCACATGCCTGGCCGAAGACTTCCCCGCGGTCCTGGCGATTCTGCTGGACGTCGCCCGTCGTCCCGCTTTTCCGGACAGCGAGATCGAGCAGCCGCGGGCGGAGACGATCACCGCGCTGAGGCAGGACGACGACAATCCGGCGGTCCGCGCGGTCGATGCCGTTGCCGAGCTGATCTACGGCGCCGAGCATCCCTACGCGCCGGAAGGCCGAAGGGAACTCGCGGTCGGTCGAGCGCATCGGCCGCGCCGATCTTCGTCGCGTTCCACGACAGAGTGGGTCCGGCCTTCGACGCTTGCCCTGGCCATCGTCGGGGACGTGGACTCCGCGGCGGCCACTGAGCTGGCCGCTCGAGGAGTTGGAGGACTGGGCGGCGCCGACCGGCCGAGCACGTGCCGGTGCCCGCGCCTCCGGCGCCCTCGGCGCGCCGCGTCAGCCGCAGTCGACGTGCCTGGCAAGGCGCAGGCGGACATCGCCTACGGCTTCAACACGATCAGGCGGCTCGATCCTCGGTACTACGCCTACTGGATGATGAACAACGTGCTGGGCCAGTTCGGGCTCGGCGGGCGCCTGGCGGACAACATCCGCGAGCGCCAGGGCATGGCCTACTACATCTACAGCACGTTCGACCCGAGCGTCGGGGAAGGCCCCCTGCTGGTCCGCGCCGGCGTCGATCCCGTGAACGTCGGGAGGACGCTCGACGCCATAGACGAGGAAGTGCGGGCGCTGGCCGCCGGAGGACCCACCCCGGCCGAGGTCTCGGAGACGCTGCGAATACCTGGTTGGATCGATTCCGCGGCTGCTCGAAACCAACTACGGAATCGCCGCGTTCCTGCAGACGGCCGAGCGATACGGCCTCGGCACTCGACTACGACCAGCGGCTGCCCGGGTTGCTCCTGCGTGCGGTGACGATGGACGAGGAATCCGGGCCGCGGCGGCGGAAGTCCTGAATCCCGATCTCGCGTCCGTCGCGCGTTGCCGGGCCCGCTCGAAGCTGACCGATCGGCACATGACCCACGCGGTGTTCTTCGACGTCGATTTCACGCTGATCCATCCTGGTCCCCGGTTTCCAGGGCGTCGGCTACCGTGATTTCTGCGCCCGCTACGGCATCACCGTCGACGCGACCGCCTTCGACGCGGCGGTGGCGGCCGCTTCCGTCTACGCTCGATGCCCAGGGCGGCATCTACGATCCCGCGATCTTCATCCGCTACACGCGGCGGATCATCGAGGGGATGGGCGGACGCGGCGTCGCGATCGACGACGCGGCGCGCGACATCTACGACGAGTGGTCGGAGTGCCACCACTTCACGCTGTACGAGGATGTGCCCGACGTGCTGCGCGCCATCCATGCCGCCGGCGTGAAGATCGGGCTCATCTCGAACACGCAGCGCTGTCTCGATTCGTTTCAGACGCACTTCGAGCTCGAGGGGCTGTTCTCGGTGGCCGTTTCATCGGCCGACCACGGCTACATGAAGCCGCATCCGAGCATCTTCGAGGCTGCGCTCGCCCAGGTCGGGGCGCATCCGGCACAGTCGGTCATGGTCGGCGACAGCCTGGCGCACGACATCGAAGGGGCGCGCCAGCTCGGCATGCGCGCCGTTTTGGTGTCGCGGTCGGGCCAGCCTGTCGAGTGTCCGCCCGATGTTCCCGTCATCCGGTCGCTCCGCGATCTCCCGCCGCTGCTGTAGGGCAGGAGAACGGTACAGCACCCGACCTGGAGGTCAGGCCTACGACCGGCAGACACCGACGACAGGTGTAGGCCCGACCTTCAGGTCGGGCGTGATCGACTACGATTCCCGCATGCCCATCCGTCCGCTGACCACGCTTCGACGAGTGCCGCCGCGTCGCGGCGCTGGAGAGGATCGTCTGGGGGCTCACTGACCCGGAGGACGTCGTTCCTCCGGCCGTCCTCATCGTTTCGATCAAGCGAGGCGGCATCCTGCTCGGTGCGTTCGACGATCCGGGCGAGATGGCAGGGCTTCGTCTACTCGATGCCCGGGCTGAAGGACGGCCGTCCCATGCAGTGGTCCCACATGCTGGGGGTGTCTGCCAGCGGCGCGCGATACAGGGGTCGGCAGGCGCCTGAAGCTCGCGCAGCGTCAGGCGGCGATCGAGATGGGACTCGATCTGATCGAGTGGACGTTCGATCCGCTGCAGGCGCTGAACGCGCACTTCAACTTCGCACAGCTTGGTGTCGTGTCGGAGGAGTACGAGGAGAACGTCTACGGCGAGTCGAGCAGCCCGCTGCATCGCGGCGCGCCGACGGACCGGTTCGTCGCCGAGTGGCGTATCACGACGCCGCACGTCGAGCGGCGCATCGCCGCGCACGGGATCGCCGTCCGGTCCGCGACAGCCGCGTGATGGCCGCGCCGGTCGTGAACCCGTCCGCGCGAGCAGGCGCGGGCGCTTGTTCCGGGCGATCGCGGACCTCTCCTGCGACGAGCCACGGCTGCTCGTCGAGATTCCGACGGACTTCGACTGGGATGCTCGCGATCGGATCCGGCGCTGGCGCTCGAGTGGCGTCTGAGCACGCGCCGAATCTTTCAGGCGTACTTCGCGCGGGGCTACCGGGCGGTGGACTTCCTCCTGGCGCGCGAGGCGGGCGGGGCAGTACCTGCTGGCGAGGCCGACCTGACCGCCTCCGGCAGTCTACGGCGCTTGGAGCGCTTCGAGCGTGGCGCCGGAACCGACGTTGCCACGACGCGCTCGTAGCGCAGGCCTTCAGGCCTTCATTCCGCGCGCCGAGGCAGTCCGCTTCGCCAGGTTCGTGCCGTCTACACGTCCACCTCAAGTGAATCGCTGTCAGGCGGGACCCGACTGCCTACCCCGGCGGCCACGTCATCGTGCGGCCGCCGAGCACGTGCAGATGGATGTGGAACACCGTCTGCCCTGCGTCCGCGTTGCAGTTGAATACCGTCCGGTAGCCTCGATCCGCGTGCCCGGCAGCCTTCGCCAGCGCCGCGCCCCGACGGACGATCTCCCCGACGATCCCGTCGTCTTCGGCGGTCAGCTCGTTGAGGCTGGCGATGTGGCGGCGCGGGACGACCAGCACGTGCGTCGGCGCCTGGGGATTGATGTCTTTGAAGGCGACGATGCGGTCGTCCTGGTAGACGATCGAGGCGTGAATCTGACCCGCGATGATCTTGCAGAACAGGCAGTCGGTCACTCGATCCTCCCATCAGCTCGACGCGACATGATCGCGACTCGCGGGAATGCCCGCAAGGTCGCTGCGCGATGTCGATGGTCCAGCCCAGCGCCTCGCGCCATCTCGCGTAGCGCGTAGTCCTGGCCCGCGCCGAATTCAACAATGAGGCGCCGCCTGGGAGCAAGCCTCGAACCGGCCGTTTCGCAGAGCGTCCGAAGCACGGCAAGCCCATCCTCGTCGGCGAACAAGCGCGGCTTCGGGCTCGAATCGGGCGACTTCAGGCTGCAGGCCGGGGCGTACCGCGCGCGCGACATACGGCGGGATTCGACACGATCAGGTCGAACAGGCCCGACGACGGCGTCGAGGAGATTGGCGCGCACGAGCTGCACGCGGGCAGTCACGCCGTGTCGCGCGACGTTTCGCGCAGCGACGGCGAGCGCCGCCGCCGAGCAATCGATGGCGAGGACCTGGGTCGACGGAAGCTCGTGGGCGAGCGCGACGGCGATGCAGCCGCTGCCGGTGCCGACGTCGACGATTCGACGCGCAGTGTGCCTCGCGGCAGCGGTCGAGGGCCTGCTCGACGATGAGCTCTGTGTCCGGGTCGCGGGATGAGCACGTCGCGGGTGACGTCGAAGTCGAGACCCCAGAATTCGCGATGGCCGATGATGAGGGCGACCGGCTCGCGCGCGGCGCGTCTGAGCGACGAGCGGCTCGGTAAGCGGCTTCGAACGAGCCTCAGGCGGGGGAAGATGCCAGCGGGTCAGGAGCTGCGCGCGGTCCCAGCCGAGGACGTGGCGCGCGAGCACTTCGGCGTCGAGCGCGGCTTCGTCGCCGCGCGATGCCGGCGCCGACGAGCGACGCGCGCGCCCGCGGCGATCTGCTCGCGCAGCGGACCGGTCACTGCTCCTTGAGCTTTTCCGACTGGAAGAATGTGTACGGCCTGATCGATCAGCTCGCCGAGGTCGCCGTCGAGCGCCTCGGTCAGCTGGTGCATCGTGAAGCCGATGCGGTGATCGGTGATGCGGTTCTCGCGGAAGTTGTAGGTGCGGATTTTCTCGGAGCGCTCGCCCGTGCCGACCTGCGTCCGGCGGTCCTTCGCGATCGCCTCCTGCTGCTTCCGCATCTCCATTTCGTAGAGCCGCGACCGGAGCACTTTCATCGCTTTCGCGCGGTTCTTGATCTGCGATTTCTCGTCCTGCTGCGACACGACGAGGCCGGTCGGAATGTGCGTGATGCGGACGGCGGAATAGGTGGTGTTGACGCTCTGGCCGCCCGGGCCGCTCGAGCAGAACGTATCGATGCGGAGATCCTTCGGCGTCGACGTGGATGTCGACTTCTTCCGCTTCCGGCAGCACCGCGACGGTTGCGGTCGACGTATGAATCCGGCCGCTGGCTTCGGTCGCCGGTACCCGCTGGACCCGGTGCACGCCGCTCTCGTACTTCAGCCGGCTGTAGACGCGCTGCCCTTCGATGAGCGCGATGACTTCCTTGATGCCCGCCTGCGCCGCTGTCGCTGAGGTTCAGGACCTCGATCCGCCAGCCCTGACGCTCGGCGTAGCGCGAATACATCCGGAACAGATCCGAGGCAAACAGCGCCGCCTCGTCGCCACCGGTGCCCGCCCTGATTTCGAGGACGACGTTCTTGGCGTCGTTGGGATCCTTCGGAACCAGGAGCACCTTGATCTCCGCGAGGAGCGCGTCGCGCGCCGGTTCGAGGTTCTTCATCTCCTCCTGCGCGAGCTCGCGCATGTCGGGATCCTTGAGCAGCTCCTGCGTGGCCTCGATCTGCGAGACGACTTCCTTGTACCGGCGGAAGTGCTCGACGAGCGGCTGGATTTCGGCGAGCGCCTTGGAGTTCTCGCGGAACCTGGCGTTGTCGCTCTGGACCGATGGATCGGCCATCTCCGCCATCAGCTGCTCGTAGCGCGTTTCCTCGGCGGTCAGCTTGTCAAACATAACTCAGTCGGCAGTCTTCAGTCGGCAATCGTCAGTCGCAGTCGTGAGTCGTCAGTCGCGGTCGCGAGTCACACTCGATGCACTCGCACCGAGTCGCGAGCGCCGAGCGTCGAGCCCTATCCGCCGGAGACCGGCGGCAGGAACGCGACCTCGTCTCCATCCTGCAGCCGCGTCGTGAAGCGCGCGTAGTCGGCGTTGACGGCGGCCGAGAGCGATCGTTCGTAGTCGCCCAGCGACGGGAACTCCCGGACCGTCAATTCCCACGCGGTCCGGACGGTGGCCTCGTCCGGCAGATCGCGCTGCAGCTCGGCGTGGCCCGCCAGCTCGCGCAGCCGTGCGAACAACCGAATCGTCACGAGCATGCGCGCTCGACGGCCGTCTTGCAGTGCCGCCTCGTCTTCCGGATCCGCCGTTGCGCCCTCGATCCACACGTCGCCGCCCTCGAAGTGCTCGTGCTTCCAGACGGGCGCGATCTGCTTCACGCGCTCGATGGCGAAGCGGCAGGCGGAGAAGGCCTCGGCCCGGTGCGGCGGACGCTGCCGCGATGACGACGCTGGCCTGGCCGATGGCGACCGTGCCCGATCCGATGATGGATCGCGAGCCGTCGCACCGGGCCATCGCGCCTGGCGCTTCGACCGCCGATGCGGGCGAACACGGTGCGCGCGAGTGCTTCGTGCGCCTCGTAGTCGATCCACAGCACGCGTCTGCCGGCGTTGTGATCGCGCACGAGCCCGGTGAACGTCGCCAGACCGCCGGTCGAGGGTCCGCGATACGAGCGCCGCGATGGCAACGGGATCCAGCGGCTCGGCTGAAATGCGATACCGGTCCGCGCGCCGTGCCGGTGCCCACGGCCAGACCCACCGCTGCTGGCTGTGCTGCGTCCACGATCTCAGTATACCCGCCAGAAGTGCCCGAGCGGTCCATGGCCGCGGCCTAAACCTGGCGCGTGCCGGATGGCGCCGTCGAGATAGTCGCGGGCGCGCTCCAGCGCCGGTCGCAGCTCGAGCCCCAGCGCCAGGTTCGCGGCGATCGCCGACGACAAGGTGCAGCCCGTTCCGTGCGTGCTGGTGGTTTCGATGCGAGGCCGCCGGAGCTCGAACGACTCGTGTGCGCTGACCGCGACGTCGACCGAATCGGGGCCGTCGAGGTGGCCGCCCTTGACCAGTACGACGCGCGGGCCATGCGTGAGGATCCGCCGCGGCCGCGGTCCCATGTCTTCGACGGACGCGATCGGCACCCCCGACGAGAACTTCGGCCTCAGGCACGTTGGGGGTCAGCACCCGTGTGTGCGGAAGCAGCTCGCGTTTGATGGCCTCGACCGCGTCTTCGTCGAGCAGCCGATCGCCACCCTTGGCGATCATGACAGGGTCGACGATCACGGCAGGCAGGTCGAGCTCGACGATCGCCGCGGCGACCGCCTCGACGATCGCCCCGTTGGCCAGCATGCCGATCTTGACGGCGCCGAGATCGAAGTCCCCCGCAACTGCCTCGATCTGAGCCGTGACCAGGTCTGCCGGCATCGCCAGCCAGGCCGTGACCCCGAGCGTGTTCTGCGCCGTGACCGCTGTAATGGCGGACGTTCCGTACACGCCGTGCGCTGCGAACGTCTTGAGGTCGGCCTGAATGCCGGCGCCACCGCCCGAGTCGCTGCCCGCAATTGTCAGTGTTGTGCGCATACAGTAAGATTCGACCGATATGACGGCCCGAGCGGATCAGATTGAGGACGCGACGCTGCTGTCCGCGTTCGCGCGGCGCACCGATGTGGCGATCCCGATGCGCGTGGCCGCGGTGCTCTTCGTCACCGCGCTGACGGCGGCCGCCGCGCAGGTCAGCATCCCGCTGCCGTTCACGCCGGTCCCCTTCACGCTGCAACCAATGATCGTGCTGCTCGGCGGCGCGGCGCTCGGATCCCGTCTGGGCCCGTCGAGCCAGGTGCTGTATCTGCTCGCCGGCATCGCCGGTCTGCCGGTGTTCGCAGCGTCCCCGGTCCTCCCGCAGGGTCTCGGCCGCTTGATCGGCCCAACCGGCGGCTATCTTCTCAGCTATCCGATTGCGGCGTTCGTGGCCGGATGGCTCGCCGAACGCAGCTTCGACCGCCGCTATCTGACGTCCGTCGTCGCGATGACCTGCGGCCTGGCCATCGTCTTCGCGTTCGGCGTCGCCTGGCTCGCCTGGTTCGCGCAACCCGTTGCGGTCGGTCTGCCCGCCGCGCTTCGCGCCGGTTTGTATCCCTTCCTGGCCGCCGACGCCCTCAAGGTCGCGCTCGCCTCGACAGTCCTTCCCGGCGTCTGGAAACTGATAGGACGATAGCAGGTCAGTCGACAGTCGGGAGTCGGCCGTCGTCAGTCGCGGTCGTCAGTCACAGTCGCAGTCGGAGTCGTCAGTCCGGAATCGCTTCTTGTCGGGGCACGCCCATCTGAAGATGCGATTGCCCACTGCCGACCGTGACTCCGACTACCGACGGTGTCGCCGACTGACGACTGTCGATTCCGACTGTGACTGTGACTGCCGACTGGGACTGACGACTGCCGACTCCCGACTAACTTGCCGCCTACCTTACGTATCCCAAACTGCGCATCCGATCGATCATCTCCTGATCCAAGGGTTGCCCTCGTCTGGCACCGACGTCGCCCTGTCGGCCCCCGTATGTCGTCACCTGGCGTACGGGATATCGCTTGACGAAGGATTCTGCGAACAGTTCGAGCTGTGGGGTGCCGGCAAGCGTCTGGCTGATTGGCAGCCCCAGTGCGTGGAGAAGTGTCGGTGCGACGTCCGTCGCACGCGCATCGCGCGCGATTCCCGCCCGAGCCGCCGACCCGTTCACGATCAGCCGGCCGTTCGCCCCCGCGGCGACGCGCCCCGGCGCCGTGACCAGGACGACGAGCTCCTGCGGCCCAGGCCGGAGCGTCTGCGCGAGCAGTCTGTCCAGCGCCACGTAGTACGACTCCAGCGAGGCCAGGCGGGCGGAGACCGCGGATGCCGAGGTCGACCCGGCCGGATTGCTGCCGAAAAGGGCATGCTGCGCGATGTCCAGGCCTGGCAGGTACACCACGGAGAGGTCGGTGGCCGCATCCGAGGCCTCTTCGGCCAGCAGCAGCGTGATGGCGTCGAGCTCGGCGGAGCGACGAACGAGGGCCGCGGCTTCACCGTCGGCGGATGCGCCAGCCAGCGCGTCGGTGGCGAGAGCGGACGCGCGGGCGCGCAGCGCCGGCCAACCAGGTGCGAGTCGCTGATAGATCTGCGGCGGCGCCATTTCGGCGTCGAGCGCGCCGCCTCGCTCGAAACGCAGCGTCGCGCGGTCGCTCAGCACGACGCCGCTGTTCGAGGTCGCCGGCCACGTCGCCCACCAGTTCACGACGACGGTTCGAAGCCCGGCGTCCGCGGCCACCTCCCAGAACGTCTTCTCTTTGCGCTCGCTGCCGCTGGCAACCGACGGCCGCGTGAGGCGCAGAAGGTCGGTCGAGGCACCGATCAGGCGGCCGACCGTCGATTCACCCGCTGCCTGCAGCGTCCCCTGCATTCCCGCGACGCGCCGCGTTTCGAGCGTCTGCACACCGTGGATGGCAGCCGGCTGAGCGGTCGCGATGGTCGTCCACAGGCGGGCCGGGTCGAGTCGTTCGACGTCGGACGGGGAGTCGTTCAAAGCGAGTCGCGCGCGGGCGCCGCCGAACGCCTCGGCGAGCGCCGGCAGCCTGCCATCCGACGCGAGCGTGTCGAACACAGCCGGATCGAATCCATCGATGGCCAGGAGCCGGACGCGCAGGCCGCCCGAGACGACGGTGAGTCGTGGCGTCTCGCCTGCGTTCTCGCCGGCGCCGCGGCCGGAGAGGAAGAAGAGCAGCAATGCCGCCGCAAATGCCACGGCCCCGACGGCGAGCATCGCGCGCCAGGACGCCCCTGGCACGCCACGCGTGCGCGTGGCGGTGCCGGCTGTCCCTGCCGTTCCTGTAACGATGAGCGCGAGCGCGGTGAGCGTGACGGCGTGGCCGAGAAGGAGGCTGATGCCCACCGCAAACGCCAGCCCCGATACCATCCAGAGCGTTTCGTGACCGCCGGTGGCGGCGCCGTGCACCGCCGTCCAGAGGAGCGTCAGGTAGGCCAGGCTGGCGATCGCAATGGCGACCCCTGCCGCGATGGACAGCAATCGCCCGTGCCGCGCAAGCGATGGCCCCGCGTACTTCGCAGCGACCGACACGAGGAGCCCGGCCGCGAGGGCCGCGGCCGCGATGCCAGCCCCGAACAGCACGGCCGTGTACACGGCGATGACTACGCCGTCACGAACGGTGGCAACGAGCCCGGGCAGTTGTGTCGCGACGCCAATTGCAGCCGTCGGGCCGAGCAACATCCCGCCGAGCAGCGCCGATCCGCACGCTTGCGAGCAGCGCGATGGCCGCCGCGCCGCGCGCGCCATGCGCCGGCGCGAGTACGAATCGATCGACCCCGGCGTCCAGGTATCCGAGCGAGCGCAGGCGCTGTCGCAGCTCGTCGACCGGCGCGCCCGCTCCTGGAGTTTCAGGCTGCGTCAACCGCTTCTCCGTGCGACGAACGCCGACAGCTCGCGGATCCGATCGGCCCGGCGGCCGAACGGCATCAGGGCGCGGTCCGCTGTCTGGCAGAGCTCCACCGCGAGCTGTCGCGCTCCTGCAACGCCGCTGAACGACACGAACGTCGTCTTTCGTGCGTCCTCCCGGACCGCTTTGCCGGTCTCGGTCGGATCGCCCTCCACGTCCAGCAGATCGTCGATGATTTGGAACGCCAGCCCCAGGTTCTTCGCGAACGCCGCGAGCCATTGCTGCTGGTCGGTGCCCGCTCCCGCGGTCAGCGCGCCGGCAGCGGCAGACGCGACGAAAAGGGCTCCCGTCTTGCCCCTGTGGATCCGTTCCAGGGTCTCGAAGTCTATTTGCCGATCCGTGGCCAGCAGATCGGCCGCCTGGCCGCCGATGAGGCCGTCGAGGCCAACCGCCGTCGGACAACATGGCGGACAGGGCGGAAGCCAGCGTGGGGTCGTACGCGCTTGCCAGCACGCGGTAGGCCAGGTTGAGCAGCCCGAACGCCGCGAGGATCGCAATCGACTCACCGAACGCCAGATGATTCGACGGTTGGCCCCTCCGCATCGGCGCATCGTCCATGGAGGGAAGGTCGTCGAGGATCAGGGACGAGGCGTGGACGAGCTCCATGGCCGCCGCAGCGCCGATCCCGCGAGCCGCGGTGCCGCCGCACAACTCGGCGCAGAGCAGGGTGAGGACCGCTCGGACGCGTTTGGATGAGGCGTGAACCGTGTAGGCCATCGACTGCTGCACCCGGTTGCCGTCCGCCGGCACGAGTCGCTTGAGCTCCGCGTCGACGCGATGCTGGTAGTCGATGAAAAAAGCCGGAACCGCAGTCATCAGAGCCGGGAGGCTCCCTCCGGTTCGCCCTTCTCGAAGACGAGCATGTACTGATACCGGAGAAAGCGCTCGTGCGACGCCAGCCGCAGCCCTGCCTGTTCAGCGTCCTTGATGACGCGCTGCGGGTCGACGCGCTCGTCAAGCGGAGGGCCCGGCCCGCCGCCCTCGGCTGTGAAGCCGACGATGCCGATGCGTCCGTCGGGCTTGAGCGATTTCGCGAGGTTGCGCAGCAGTGCGACGGGCTGCTCCATCTCGTGATACGTGTCGACGATCAGCACGGCATCGAGCGCACCCTGCGGCAGCTTCGGATCCGACGCCGTCCCGAGCGTCGTGATGACCCGACGCTCGAGTCCCTCGCGCTCCACGCGGCGATTGATCGACTCGATCATCTGGTGCTGGATGTCCTCCGCGTAGACCCGGCCGTTCGGGCCGACGCGTCGAGCCAGCCGCACGGTGAACCAGCCGCCACCCGCCCCCAGGTCAGCGACGACGCTGGCTTCGCCGATCCGCAGCGCGTCCATGATCAGGTCCGGGCGCTGCCACGTTTCGCGATCCGGACCTTCGAGCAGTCCCAGATCCTTCGGGTCGAAGAGACGTCCGTGTTGCGGTGGCGGCGCTGCGGCGAGGCTGAGCACCGCCAGGGCGAGCGCCACGAGTGCGTGTTTGATCATCGATCCTCGTTGCAGGTGCAGGTGTCTGACCCGGAATGCCAGGTGACGTCATGGCCTCGGCGGAGAGAATGGCGTCGAGCTGATCGTCGGGCAGCAACCGGCGTTCGCGCACGAGTTCGCGGATTGGACGGCCCGTTCGGACCGATTCTTTCGCGATCTCCGCCGTTGCAGCGTACCCGATGTAGGGGCTGAGGGCCGTGGCCAGAGCGGTGCTGCGATCCAGAAGCTCGCGGCACCGCGCTTCGTCGAAGCTGAGACCGGCCACGCAGCGGGACTGCAGGACACGCATCGCTTCGCGGAGGATTCGGGTCGCGTGGAGTGCGTTCCACGCGATGACCGGCATCATGACGTTCAATTCGAGTTGGCCCGCCTCGGTTGCCGCGAGAATGGTGGCGTCGCAGCCGAATACCTGGAAGCAGACCTGATTGACCATCTCCGGGATCGAGGGGTTGACCTTCCCGGGCATGATCGAGGATCCAGGCTGTACGGCGGGCAACAGGACCTCGGCGATCCCGGCTCGTGGCCCCATGCTGAGGAGCCGGAGGTCCGAGGCGATCTTCCCGACCTCCGCGGCGAGCCGCCGGAGCGCGCCCGAGCAGGCGAGCACGTCCCCCATGCTCTGCGTGACACGGAACCGATCGGCCGCAGGGCGCAATGGGAGCGCCGTGAAGGCGGCGAGGTTCTCGATGGCGGTGATCGTGTAGTCCGTCCCGGCGTTCAGCCCCGTGCCGACGGCGGATGCGCCCAGATTCAGCTCGCGGAGGCCCTCCCACGCACGTTCGATCTCCGCGGCGGCGTGTGCCACGTTGCCGGCGAAGCCTCCGAGCTCCTGGCCTGCGGTGATCGGTACGGCATCCTGCAGGTGCGTGCGTCCCGTCTTCAGGATGCCCGCGAACTGCACACTCTTCTCGCGCAGGCCATCGGCGAGTCCATGCGCGGTTTCGAGCAGGCCCGGCAGCATCATGAGGAGGGCGAGCCGCGTGGCCGTTGGATACACGTCATTGGTGGACTGCGACATGTTGACGTGATCGTTGGGGTGCACGAGCGTGTACTCGCCGCGCCGGCCGCCGAGAATCTCCGACGCGCGGTTGGCCAGGACCTCGTTGGCGTTCATGTTGTGCGAGGTTCCGGCGCCCGCCTGGTAGACATCGACCACGAACTGATCGCGGAGCGAGCCGGCGAGGATCTCGTCGGCGGCCGCAACAATCGCGTCGGCGATGCGTCGCGGCAGGCGTCCCAGCGTCGCGTTGGCCAGCGCTGCAGCCTTCTTGACGAGGATCGTGGCGACGACGAGCTCCGGCGGCGCCGTCAGCCCGCTGATCGGAAAGTTCTCGACCGCGCGGAGAGTCTGCACGCCGTAGTACGCGTCAGCGGGCACCTGGAGCTCGCCGAGCGGATCGCGTTCCACACGAAATGCAGGTCTGGCGCGAGCGCGTTGCGGCTTGCCGGAAGGCATGGTGGGCGACCGCCCCCGGAATCAAAGATGAGGCCGGCCGACTCAATTATACTGCTCGGATGCTCCCGAACTTTCTCGACAGCATGATCGAGCTCATCACCCGTACCTCGACGGATTTGCCGCCGGACGTGCGCGCGGCGATGCGAACGGCGCTCCATTCCGAGGCACCGCAGACCCGTGGCGGTCAGGCGCTGACGATCATCGCGCAGAACATCGATCAGGCGGCGTCATGCGAGGGCCCGATCTGCCAGGACACCGGGATGCCCACCTTCGAGGTCAAGGTGCCGGTGGGGACCAACCAGATCGAGTTGCGGCTCCACATCCGGGAGGCCGTGGCGGAAGCCACGCGGCGGGGAAAGTTGCGCCCGAATTCCGTCGATTCCATCACGGGTGAAAACTCCGGAGACAATCTGGGTCCCGGCACGCCGATCATTCACTTCGATCAATGGCTGTCGCCAGAGATCGAGGTCAAGCTGATTCTCAAGGGCGGGGGCTGCGAGAACACCAACGCTCAGTACACGCTCCCGACCGAGCTGGACCATCTTGGCCGCGCCGATCGATCGCTCGAAGGCGTGCGCAAGGCCATCCTGCACGCCGTGTGGAAGGCGCAAGGCAAAGGCTGCAGCCCCGGCGCGGTCGGCGTCTGCATCGGCGGCGATCGCACCTCCGGATATCTGCACGCGAAGGAGCAGCTGTTCCGCACGCTGGACGACGTGAACCCGGACGAGCGGCTCGCGGGGATCGAGCAGGCGGTGATGGAAGAGGCGAACCGCCTCACGGTAGGCCCCATGGGGTTCGGGGGGCAGACCTCGCTCATCGGCTGCAAGATTGGCGCGCTCAACCGCCTGCCGGCCAGCTTCTTCGTCTCCATTGCCTACGACTGCTGGGCATTTCGCCGTCTCGGCGTCCGCCTCGATCCCACGTCGGGCGCTATAACGAGCTGGCTGTATCGCGAGGCGGCCACTCCCTCGGTGCCCATGCTGCCCACCGATGCCGTGGCCACCGGGTTCCCACGAACCGGGCGCGAGATCCCCTTGGAGGCGCCCATCAGCGAAGAGCAGATCCGCGCGTTGAAGGTCGGGGATGTCGTCCTCGTCTCGGGGCGCGTCGTCACCGGTCGTGATGCCGTTCACGCGTACCTGATGAAGCACGAACCGCCGGTCGACCTCCACGGGGCCGTGCTCTATCACTGCGGTCCGGTGGTCGTCAAAGACGCGAACGAGAGCGGCGGATGGAGGGTGACCGCCGCGGGCCCTACCACCAGCATCCGGGAGGAGCCGTATCAGGCGGAGATCATCAAGCGGTATGGTGTCCGCGCGGTGATCGGCAAGGGCGGGATGGGCGCGAAGACCCTGGCGGGATTGAAGGCGTCCGGCGCCGTCTATCTGAACGCTGTCGGCGGCGCGGCCCAGTTCTATGCCCGGTGCATCGAACGCGTCGCCGGGGTGTCGCTATTGGAGCTCGGCACTCCGGAGGCGATGTGGCAGCTCGACGTGCGCGATTTTCCGGCTATCGTGACGATGGACTCGCACGGCAACAGCCTCCACAAGGAGATCGAGGAGGCCTCGGGGGCAGTCCTGGAGACGCTGAGGTGATGAGCCGTCGACGGAGGGGACGGAGTTAGCGGAGTTCACAAACAGAGTAACGGAGATAACGGAGAACGAACGGAGAAGATTGATCGCGCGCAGCACGGGGCGAGGGTCATCCTACGCGGGCCTTCGGCCGGCGCCGCGACCCGTTCGCATCACAAATCAGCTGGTTCTCTCCGTTTCGTCTCCGTTTGCTTCGTTCCTCCGTTTGTGAACTCCGCTAGCTCCGGCGGCGGAGGGGTCCACGGAGCCGGTCCACCCGGAATGGGCGTCTAATCGATTGCAGGCGCTGCAGATTGGATGTTTTTGGGCAGATCCGGCCCCGCGTCCGGTTGCCGCAGGGGCTGGGGGCCGGTATAATTGCTGCCTGGGTGTCCCGAGGAGAAACACTGATGATCAATGTCACTGTGTCGGCAGCGTCGAAAATCACCGAGCTGCTTGCCGAAGAGAACAAGCTGAACGCGGGCCTGCGTGTGTTCGTGCAGGGTGGCGGCTGCTCCGGCTTCCAGTACCGGTCTGATGATAGACGAGGGTGAAGGCGACGAGACGACCGATGCCGTCATCGAGTCGAACGGCGTCAAGCTGCTGGTCGATCCCATCAGCGCCCGGTACCTGAGCGGTGCAGAGGTCGATTTCGTCGATAACATCACTGGCGGCGGCTTCACCATCAAGAACCCCAACGCGAAGTCGACCTGCGGCTGCGGGTCGTCGTTCAGCGTCTAGCCCTGAGCCGGGGGACCGGCGGCACGAAGTCCCCCGGTCCAACAGAGGGTTCAACGTTCGGAGTCACTGTCGGATCGTTCCTGAGAGGACCGTCGACTGCGGGAGCCGGGCGGGTGATGCACGCGAACGTTGAACCTCATGGACTCCACTTCCGCCTACGTCGATAGCCTGCGCCCCGCTGGGAGCAAGCGTTCCAGCAAGCGCGACCTCATCGTCAATGTGTTCCTGCGCCAGGAAGGGCACCTCACGGCGGACGATCTCGTCGACCTCATCAGGCGCGAGGATCAGCGCATCAGCCGCGCGACCGTCTATCGGACCCTCCAGTGGATGGTCGACGCGGGGATCGCCCGCAAGGTCGATTTCGGCGAGGGCCGCTTCCGGTTCGAGCACTCCTACCGCCACCCTCGACACTTCCATCTGATCTGTAAGACCTGCAACCGTTCGTTCGAGTTCCTGAGCTCGGACATCGAGGCGTTGGTCGAAGAAGTGGCGGCGGCGCGCGGCTTCACGCCGCGCCAGAGCGTGCTCCAGATCCACGGGACCTGCGAGGCGTGTCAGACGGGCCGGCCGCAGGTCGCCGAGGAGGGTGTTCCGGAGCTCCTGTTCGCGCGCGACGCGCTCCGGATCGCGATCGCCACCGAACGGAGCGGGTTGGATTTCTACACGCGCGCCGCGACCATCACGCGCGACGCCCGCGGCCGGCGCGTGTTCGAGAAGCTCGCCGAGGAAGAGGGAAAGCATCTCGGCACGCTCGAGGCGCGCTATCGCGAGCTGCTGCAGCAGGATCCTCAACTCGAGGCGCGGCCGACGTTTCTCTTCTTCAAAGGTGCGGCGAACGGGCTGTTCGCCGCAGGCGCCGACCAGCTGACCAAGGGCGTCGACGATCTGAAGGCCTTGATGATCGGGATTCGGTGCGAGCGTGGGTCGCACCGGTTCTTCAAGCGCTACGGAGAACGGTTCGAAGACTCAGAGGGGAAGAGAATCTTTCTCGAGTTCGCCGACGAAGAACGGGCGCACCTCGAGCTGCTGATTCGCGAGTACCGATCCCTGGTCGAACGGCAGCGCCGAGGCCGTCGGGCCAAGCGGCGGAGGCCGCGCCCGCAAGCGACCGTGTGATCCGTGATCGACCTCCACCTGCACACGACTGCCTCTGACGGGAGATTGACGCCTTCCGAGCTCGTCGCCCGGGTGGCCGCCCTCGGCATCACCATCATCAGCGTGACCGACCACGATACGACGGCCGGCCTTCCGGAGGCCGAGGCCGCCGCCGCGCGACATGGCCTTCGGCTCGTCGATGGGATCGAGATCACGGCGGTCGAGAACGCTTGCGACATCCACGTCCTCGGATACTTCATCGATCCCCTGTTCGGTCCGTTCATCGATTTCCTGCGAGGGCAGAGGGCCGACCGACTGCGGCGCTTGAACACCATGGCCGGCCGTCTCCGGGATCTCGGCTATGAGATAGAGATTGGCGCGCTCGTCGCAGATGCGGCGCGCGGTTCGAGCCGCTCGGTCGGACGTCCGCAGCTGGCGGATGCGCTCGTGGCGGCCGGCTACGCGGCGAATCGTCGCGAAGCCTTCGACACACTCCTCGGCGAAGGCAAACCCGCCTTCGTGGCCCGTAGCGGCGCTACCGTGAGTGAAGTTTCGGCCATGGTCCGCGCCGCCGGCGGCATTGCGTCACTCGCACACCCGGGCCTGATGCGCCTCGACGATGCCATTCCTGGATTCGTCAGGGCCGGCCTTCCCGCTATCGAGGTGTGGCACAGCGATCACGACGCCGCTGCGAGCGCGCGCTATCAGGCGCTCGCCGAGCAGTTGGGGATCGGGATGTCGGGCGGCTCCGACTATCATGCGGACTCCTCGCATCGTGCGAATGGCCTCGGAGCCGTCACGCTGCCGGACGCGGCGTTCGCCGATCTCGAGGCGCGCGCGAGGCAGGCGGCCTGACCCTGCAGCTCGCGGTCGCGACATGTCCAACTCCCAGCCGGTCCTCGAGATTGCGGACGTCGAGAAGCGATATCAGGCACTCCGTCCGCTTCGAATCCAGGCGCTGACGATGGCTCCGGCGGAGCGCGTGGCGATTGTGGGTCTCGACGCCGGCGCCGCGGAGGTGCTCGTAAATCTGGTGACCGGCGCGAGCGTCGCCGATCGTGGAACCGTGCGCGTGCAGGGCCGCAACAATGCGGACATCGCCGACGGAGACGAGTGGCTTGCGTCGCTCGATCGATTCGGGATTGTCAGCGAGCGAGCGGTGCTGCTCGAGGGCGCGACGCTCGAGCAGAATCTGGCGATGCCGTTCACCCTGCAGATCGACCCCGTTGCTCCCGATATCGCCGAGCGCGTCGCCGCGCTCGCACGGTCGTGTGGTCTGAGCGTCAAGACGAGCGACGCGAAAGACGATCGTGTGGGGCTTCGTCGTCTTGCTGGTGACTGCTCTCCCGAAGTCCGCGCCCGCGCGCACCTCGCCCGCGCGGTTGCGCTCGATCCAGCTCTGATCGTCCTCGAGCACCCGACAGCCGGGTTATCCGAATCTGCCGTCGCCGCCTACGCAGCGGACATCGTCCGGGTGACTGACGCGCGCCGGATGACGACGCTGATCCTGACGCAGGACCAGAAGTTTGCTCAACTCGTCGCGCACCGGACGCTGAAACTGAATCCGGCGACCGGCGCGCTGACGCCGCTCAAACGTGGGTGGTTCACGTGAAATGGAATTCAGAATCTGGAATTCAGGAGTCAGAATACGTCTCTACTGGCGCCGCCTCGTGGGCGGCGCTGTGAAAAGGCATTCTGAATTCTGAATTCTGACGACGCTACTTCGTGATCACCCCGCAGGCCACTCTGGGCCCACCGCTGACCCCTGATTTCGGCTCGCCCGTGATCCCCTGGTCTTCGTTGCCGTGGATGATGACGGCACTCCCATCGGCGTCGAAGAGGGACAGCGGACCGGGCGACAGCGTCACGCGCGTCGTGACGCCGATCAGCTTGCCGGCGCCGTTCGCGCCGACTTCGAGGTTGGGAATGTCTCCCATGTGGAAGGGATGGTTGGCATCCGGATCCGTGTTGCCCGCCGGACCGGGATCGAAGTGGCCGCCGGCCGCAGTGAAGTCCGGATCGCACTTGCCAACTGCGTGCAGGTGCACGCCATGTTTGCCAGGTTTGAGTCCTTTGACGTCGAGCGTGAAGTCGACGACGGTGCCAGTTCCTTCCTTGCGCTCGGTCAGGGTGAGCGTGCCGGTAACGCCGTCGCCCTTGATGTCCGCGTGCGCCTTCATCCCCGCTGCCTGGGCGCCCAGGCCTGCCGCGCCGCACACCACAATCGCGGTCGCGGCCAGCAGGACGTTACGATGTCTCATGATGCCTCCTGTCGGCGATTGTAGATCGGCTCGACACAATGGCTAAGCTCGTACTCTTCGATATCGACGGCACGCTCGTGTTGACTGGCCGCGCGGGCGTGCGCGCGATGAACCGCGCGTGCCACCAGGTCATCGGTTGCAACAACGCACTCGACGGCATATCGGTCGCGGGCCGGACCGATTGGATCATCCTGCACGATGCTCTGCGCACGGTCGGCCACGACATGGACGAGGATCTCTTCGTCCGTCTGCGCGACGTGTATGTTTCCAACCTGCGGGAGGAGATCGTCCTGCGTGGCGAAGGCGTGAAGGGCGTCATGCCCGGCATCCGCGAGCTGCTCGATGCGCTCAACGCGAGGCCCGACGTTTTCCTCGCGCTCCTCACGGGCAATTTCGAGCAGGGCGCGCGGATCAAACTCGAGCATTTCGATCTGTGGCACTACTTCCGGTGCGGAGCATTCGGCGACGATGCGGCGGATCGGAACGCGCTGGTGCCGTTTGCGCTCGACCGGGCGCGGTCGTTCGGTTTCGAGGCGATCGCGCGGGAGGACGTCTTCGTCGTCGGAGACACGCCGCACGACGTCGCATGCGCACACGCAGCCGGTGCGGTGCCTGTCGGGGTCGCGACCGGATCGTTCAGCGTGACCGATCTGCGTGAGAGCGGCGCGGACGTGGTCTTCGCCGATCTCAGTGACACGTCAGCGTTCCTGCGCGTGATCGATCCCGACGCATCAGTGTGATCGGGCACGCCGTACAATGCGAGGGGAAGCGAATGGGGCCCGGTGGCCTTCCCGGTCTTCAAAACCGGTCGCTGCCCGCGTCATCGCGGGCAGGCTGGGTTCGACTCCCAGGCGCTTCCGCCAGCCTTCCCCCGCCGCAACGCGCGTGAATGTGGGCGCGGAGGCGGGCTTCGGCCGGCAGGCCAGCCTTCGCCTCGCCGTAGCGGCGCGCTTTCCAGAGAGCGCCGCGGAGGCGGGCTGCGCGAGTCGGAGTCGAACGTCGAGAGGGAATTGGATGGAGGGAGGCGGGGCGCTCCGCATCGCCCCGCCGATGGCGGTAGTGTTCAGCCTTCGATCAGGCGCACTTCTCCCGCACGCGGACCCTTACCGGACTCTTCAGGCGCGAACTCCACGCGCTGTCCTTCGCGCAAGAGCTCGAACACCGCACCACGGACCGAACTGCGGTGGAAGAAGTGTTCGATTCCGCTTTCGTCCCGGATGAAGCCGAAGCCCTTGTCGATTAAGAGGCGAGCGATCGTCCCGGTTGGCATACCCGTGTCCTCCGATGAACGGTACCGCCGGGATTATCCCGGAGGCTGACAAGCCGAGCGTAGCGAAGAGGGCCGGGAGGACGCGGCCCCGAGAGCAGGAACGCCGACGACCTTCCGAATCTATCCGCGCCTCACGCGCGCGTGGTCTTCCCGCACGCTGAGCTTGAAAACGGGCCAAGTGTAGGCAGTTCGCCTGGGGAAGTCAAGAAATCCGCGGCACTTAGGGCTCTTCCCGGCTCCCCGGTTTTCCAGGCTCTGCCCCTGATGGGCTTAGGGGTGCCGTGGCTACAGGGGTGGGGTATGTCGTCCAGAAATGTCGCCCGCAGCGGGGGCAGACCCAGAACTGATCCGGCCTCCATGGCGACCCGGGCAAGGGGTCCCGAAGGTCCATCGCCGTACCACACCGCTGGCAACGGAGCACGATGTCCGGAGTGCCCACTTCTGGGATTGTAGGAGATGTCCCGTAGCCCCGGAGATAATGCGTCGTGGTCCCAGGAGCCATCATCGCCTCGGGCAGCTCACGCCGGATGGGCCGATCCAAAGCGCTCCTGCCAGCAGGCGCGAATGGCCCCACGTTCGTTCGACAACTCACCGAGGTGCTGCGGCACGCGGGCGTCACTGACGTTCTGATCGTCGGGCGTCCCGAAGACAGCGAGCTTCGAGAAGAGGTCGCCGCCTTCGGTGTCGGCGTGCGCTTCATCGAGAATCATCACGCAGACGAAGGTCAAATCTCGTCGATCGTCGCAGCCGTCGACGTCGTCGATCACCCGGGAGTTCTGGGGTTGCTCGTCTTGCCGGTCGACCAGCCGCTCGTGACGTCCGCTACGGTCGCGACTGTACTCGATGCATTTCGGCACATGCGGCCCCCGATCGCTCGTGCGACGTATCAGGGTCGCCATGGCCATCCGGTCGTGTTCGCGCCGTCGCTCTTCGGCGAGCTGCGGAGGGCTGACCGCGCCTTTGGCGCGCGCACGGTTCTTCGCGCACATGCCGACGCAATCCTGAACGTAGAGGTCGAAGACGAGGGAGTGGTGATCGACCTGGACGACCCCGACGATTACGCCCGCGCGTTCGGCACCCGCCCCTGATCGAGGATTTCGGGAAAAGCTATTGACGATCGAATTGGTCGCATATAAGGTTGGACGCAATCAAAGTGAGACGCGTCTCATTTTGGTCGTTGGATAAGACCTGTTGTGATCGACCTCAAAGCTTGAGCGAGTGGTAGACGTCGGTTTCGTAGACCAGCGTAACGAAACCCCTCGAATCGGCATAGCGTTCGTGCAACGTGCGAAGAAGGTCGAGCAATCGTTCGCCCGCGGCGCCGGACTTGGGCACATACGACGCGCTCCGGGCGCGACCGATGAGCCCGTCGAGATCGAGACGCTGAAAGTTGGAAAAGACCCTTCGTTCGACGGGTGAAAACAGTTCGCTCCTGGCAATCACCTCGGGATCGAACCCCATGCGCTCGGCCGCTATCTCGCCACCCACGTCGAGAATGGCCTGACGATAACCGGATGTCAGCGGATCGGTCGCGCTGCGGCGGTTCCAGACGATCGCGAGCCGGCCCCGAGGCTTCAGAATCCGCGCAAATTCCGTGAGCGCCTCCGGGACGCGAAACCAGTGAAACGACTGGGCACACAGGACGAAATCGACGGCCTCCGAGCGCAACCCCGTCGCCTCTGCGTTGGCGCTCACCCACACGACTTTCGGGTGGGGCGCCGCTGCCTCGCGCATGCCGTCCCCCGGCTCGATGGCCACCACGCGAACGCCGCGATCGCCGAGCACGCGTGCCGAGATTCCGGTTCCGGCTCCGACATCAGCCGCCACGAGCCGCTGAGGCGGTCCCAGACCCTCGAGGATCGCATCGACCGCTTCAGCCGGATACGTCGGCCGGTACTTGACGTAGTCCGCAGCCCGATCGCTGAATCGCCCCACCGTGTCAGGTTGCATTTCCGTTATAGGACATCTTGGGACTTCGCCGCGCGCGCGACGAGCCCCGCCACCCGGGTCCCCGATTCCATGCGCAAATCGGCGGTGACGAGCGACGGCTGCAGTCCCGCAGCGAAGATCGCTCGTTCGACGTACTCGCGGGCGTGGCTGTACCGGCCGTGCAGCTCCAGGCGATACCCGGCACGCGCCTCGCCCTGGACCGCGTGTTCGAGCGTAAATATGAAGAACCCGCCCGGGCGCAGCGCATCCCCGGCCGCCGCGAGAACGGGTTTCAGGTCTCCGAAGTACACGAGCGTATCGGCCGACACGATCAGGTCGAAGGTTTCGGTGTGACGGCGGAAGTATTCGGTCAACTCGCTCTTCACCACGGCGTCGTAGACCTGTTTTTCCTTCGCCCGGGCCAGCATGCCTTCGGACAGGTCCACGCCTACCAGCCGGCGCGCGTATGGGACGACGAGCGTCCCACAGAGCCCGGTTCCGCAGCCCGCGTCGAGCACGTCGAGCTGCTTCGACGGATCGATGCCCGAATCCTGCAGCATGGCGGCCACGAGCGACGGGGCGCGATACGACAACCGCTCGAGTTTTGCTTCGAAGCTGGCAGCGAAGCTATCGAAGGTCCGCTCGACGAATGCATCCGATGCGCGTGCTGGCACGCGCCGCCCGGTGCAAGCCGCCAGCATGTGCTGCGCAATCGGGTCGCCTGGATCCTCCTCGAGCCATTCCTCGAAGATCTTCACGGCCTCGTCAACCTCACCAAGCGTGCAGTGGGCCAGCGCGAGGAGCTTTCGTGCTTCCCGGTGCTTCGGCCTCAGCGTGATCACCTTGCAGTAGCAGGCTGCCGCTTCTTCGGTTCGATTCAGCGCGTTCAGCAGGACGCCCAGGTTCGTGTACGCGTCGATGTGTTCAGGATTCCACCGGATGGCCGTGCGATACGCGGCCTCCGCTTCGACCGGTTTCCCGGCCGCTCTCAACAGCACGCCAAGATTGCTGTGGGCGTTCGCATGGCTCGGGTCGAGGAGGATGGCACGCCGGTAGGCGTCGATCGCGGCCTCCAGCCTCCCGGTCGATTGGAAGACGATGCCGAGGTTGTTGTAGCAGTCCGCTCGATCCGGCGCGACGGCGAGGCTCTTTTCGATGAGCGCGACGGCCTCATCGCTCCGTCCCTGCTGATGCGCGAGGACGCCGGCGTAGTGGAGCGCGTCGGCGTGGTTCGGCGCCGTCTCGAGCACGCGGCGGTAGACCTCCCGGGCTTCCGCCAGCTGTGCATTCTTCTGCAGGAGGATGGCGAGCGCGACAGCCTGATCCAGCGTCAACTCGCGTGGCGGCGTGTCCGACGGGTTCATGGTTGCCCGGGCAGATCCGGCCCCGCCACCCAACGGGCCTATCCCACTTTGTTGGACAGCAGGTCGTACTTGAAGTGGATCGCGGCATCAGCCGACCCATCCGCCTTTTGCGGGGCGAACGAGAGGTCGACCTTCGCAAACGCGAGAGTCACCGTCTCCGACGACTGACCGGTGTCGCCGCCGTGGGTGACGCCGGTGATGATGATGTCGTTCATCTTGACGACGAGGTACTCGTGCTGGCCCTTGCCTGCTTTGCGGTGGGTGATGGTCGCTTCCTTGAGGTGCGTCCCCGTGGCACACGCGTGCAGGAGCTGGGGCGTCGCCTTGTCGATGTGATGAACGATCGACAGGTCCTGGAAGGTCGCCCTGGCGCCTCCGCCACCGGGAATGAAGGACGCCGGATGCATCACACCCCACGAGAACGAGAGCACCTCGATCTCGTCTTTGTGTTTGACATCGACAGATTCACCTTTGATATCTCCAATCTTGGCGAAGATGTCGGATGCCATCTGAACGCTCCTATCGTGCGGGTCCGGCGCGCACTTCGCAGCCGCGACAGGGAGCGGCTGCTACTGATACAGGCGTTACATCCTACTAGGCCTATCGTCCGCCATAGGCGTACACGACCGTGCCGCCCTTGATGGTGTCGATCAACGTTCGCGCGATATCGGACCGCACCGCCGGACACCCCCAGCTCCGGCCCAGCCGGCCGAGCCGCTCGGCGATGGCCCGACTCACGTACGACGCGCCGTGCATGACGATGGCGCGCTCGTAGGCATTGTCGTTGACACCTGGCTCGAGCCCGCGCAGCCGCAACGAATATCCGTTTCGGCCGACGTAGGACGTCGCGGTCACGAACAGGCCCAGGCTCGTCATGAGAGAGCCGGGAGCATTCGAGAAGGCACGCGTCGCATTCTCGCCGCTGCGGCGGC
This sequence comes from uncultured Acidobacteriota bacterium, assembly GCA_963804795.1. Taxonomy (GTDB): domain Bacteria; phylum Acidobacteriota; class Vicinamibacteria; order Vicinamibacterales; family 2-12-FULL-66-21; genus CAVSUB01. The sequence continues at coordinate 62,261 of CAWDRS010000002.1, forward strand.
CGTGCGCGACGAGCTCACGGTAGAGGATGCGGCCACGCTCGAGGTCGAGCACCCAGAGCCGTGGTTCGGTTGAGGGACGGGTGTAGTCGATCACCGTCAGCAGGTTGGTCCGAGCCACCGCTCCGTGACTGGTCGCGTCCAGGTAGGCGGTCAACGCGGCCTCGAGCGCCGGCCGGCTCGGCCCCCCCGGCAGGCCGACCAGCCTGTATGCCAGTGGGGACGCAGCGGTCGTTCCGCGCCCTTCCGCTGGCGTTGCGGCGCAGGCAGCCACCAGGCACGCGGAGACGACGAGCGACTTCACCCGATCAGGATAACCCGAAGCGGCGCTCGAGACACACGTCAAACGCGACTGCGGCAGGCCCGCCCCAGCCCCGAGCGTTAGAACGTATCTCACAAATGCGGCGCGAGCGAGCACCGCGAGCGAGCCACGCGACCGGAGCGCGCCGGCGACGCGGCGCGCGAGAGCGCGTGTAGGGGAGTCCGAGGGGCGAGGCCCCTCGGCTGACACTAGTTCTTCACCGGATAGGGATACCCGCGGGCGAGCGCCGCGTCGAGCGCCCGGTCGTGACCGTATATGTCCTCGACGAAGAACACCGTCCCCTCCGAGTTGACGTGGACGGTGTCGTAGAAGAGCACGACCGTGAGCGGCTGCTTCAGGTTGACGCGCGTGGGCCGCTCGCCATGCATGGCAGCATCGATCTGCGTCCGCGTCCACGCCGGCTGATCGCGCAACACCCACTCGGCGAAGCGCGCCGGATCTTCGAGCCGGATGCAGCCGTGGCTGAAATCCCGGCGTGCGCGGGAGAAGAGCTGCTGGGCCGGTGTGCCGTGCATGTAGACGTTCTCGTCGTTCGGAAAGATGAACTTTGCCAGACCGAGAGCGTTGTGCGGACCCGGTTTCTGACGCAGGGTCAGCCTGCCGGCGACGACCTTGGACAGGTTCTCGGGAGTCGCCGCCAGCGCCGGACTGTTGTCGTCGCCGCTTGCGACAATCTCCAGAGCCTCGCGCGCGAAGAAAGAAGCATCTTTGCGCGCCTTCGGTACGAGCTCCTTCACGGTGATGCCCGACGGCGGGTTCCAGTACGGACGGAAGATCACGTACTCCATCCGCTCGACGAAGATCGGCGTCTGATGGTTCAGCGACTGGCCGACGACCACCCGCATCCGGAGCGGCTCGTCCGACGTCTTGGGATCGGTGGCCCACAGCCGGAACAGCGGCACGTTGACGAACACGTTGGGCTGCTCGCTCAACGGGGGGAGCCACCGCATGCGCTCCATCGCCAGCTCGATCTGGCGAACGCGCCTGGCAAGCGACACATTCAGCGCGCGGACGGTCCCGGGGCCGATGACGCCGTCGTTCTGCAGCCCATGGCGCCCTTGAAAGCGCTTGACGGCGTCGGCGAGCTCCGGTGCATACACGGAGCCTTCGATTGCGATAGTCGATGACAAATCGCCGTACGCGCGCAGGCGCGTCGCCAGCTGCGGGATGCCAACCCAGCTCTGTCCGGGCTCGACTTTGCTCTGATCCCCTCGGAGGTCTGGAATCAGGTCCGGTTCGCCCGCCAGGGCACGCGCCTTGTACACGGCCAGCGTGCGTCGTGCCCGAGCGTAGTGCTTTACCGCCGGCGAGATTGCGTCCAAGGTTGCGGCGAGCCCTTGCCCATCGCGCGTCGCAGGCAGCAGCGACGCCAGGTCGACCCGTTTCGTCGACACGTCGTAGCCCCAGTACATCGTCGCGGGGTCGACACGGCCCACGTGCACGGCTTTGAGGATTCGCGCGACCGCCGTGCTGACGCCCAGGTCGAAGAGCGCTCGATCGGCTGCCGACATCGTCCCTGCCTCGAGCGACGCCCACTGCTCCTTGAATAGTGCGGAATCGTAGTCTGCTGGATCGAGGCCGTGATCGTCTGCCGCCGCCAATGCGGCCAGCGTGGCTCCCAGGCTCGAGACGGGCGCCGTTCCGTCGAACCAAAAGAGACCGTCGGGATCGGTCGCGTACAGCGGTTTCAGTGCGGGGGTGACGTCGGCGATCTTCCCCCATCGCAGCCCGGGATGCTCGGACGATGACAGGGCGTGGTCGATGGTGGCGGCGACGTCTGGGTTCAGGCCCGGACGAGGAGCTGGCTGCTCGATTGGAGCGGGCTGAGCGGCAACGGGCGATGGCGGGGGCTTTGGCGCTTCCGCGGCGCGGCACCCGTTGGTCACCACCGCAAAGACGAGTGCCGGGAACATCCACGCTCGCGCTGCTCTCATCCGCGTCATCGGCCCTCACTACGACACGTCACTCACTGAGAGCTCGCTTCAAAGCCTGTAGCGCAGCCCTTCAGGGCTGCCGAGGCAGGGCTGAAGCCCTGCGCTACGGGGCTTTGAAACCGCTTCTGGTGTCAGCGCATTATACGAAGGGGGTTCCTCGCTCCGCACCGAACGTCACTGGCGCGGTCGCCTTCTTCATCGCGGCCGCCGAATGACGTCGAAAGCGCGCTTGAAGTGCCCGCACGATCGGGTGACCGACCCGGGCCAGGAGCGCTCGTGGCCATGACGTCGCCCGGATTCGGTACATCACATCGTCGGTCTCGGGATCGACGAACACCTCGAAGAGCTCCTCGCCAGCCTCCGCATGGTTCGTCAGCGTGCCGTACGCGAAGCCGAATCGAGCGTCGTCATCAAGCGATCCGACGCCGTAGACGATCCGGCATCCGTTCAGGGACCAGAACCCGAGATGGCGGATGAGGACCGCGACGACGGTTCCGGCGACGAGCGGCGCCCGCCGTGGGAACGTTTCGACCCAACCGATGTCGAACTGCTTCCACGCGGTGAGCGCGGCGCGTGCCCGGTCGAAGTCCGCCTTGCCGCGCCCGACTGCAACGATCGCTTCATCGAGGCGACGGCGGCTCGTGTTCCCAAGGGTCACCCCGATCGAGCCGTAGGACAGCGGCAGTTCCTTCGAGTCCCGGAGGAATCGGTCGATGACCGCCGGGGACGGACGTTGGGCCAGGAACATGAAGACCCTCAGGTCTGGGCGGAGGCGCCGACCAGCGCTTCGCGCATCAAGTCGTCCACAGCGATCACGAAGCGTCGCACGGAAGGCACGCGAAGCGTGAGAGCCGCCGAAGGCAGAAGCTGCTGCGTCAGCGACACGAGTGCCGCGGTGGCGCGTTGTTTCGCGGCGACATCGATGGCGTCGTGAACGTCGCGGCCCCGAATCCTCTGCCGAACGCAGAGTTCATGCTGTTGCTGAGGCGAGCGTATGGCGTCCCCTTCGGCCTACCTGCCAGCGGCTGGATGCTCGGGATTGGTGCCGCGTTCCTGAGGACGGAAACCGAGCTGATCTTGAAAAGCCGCCGCGTTGTTCCAGCCAGGCTGGAAACTGTTCAGCCCTGGTGCGCCGGCCCAACGCACACACCGGACCGCCGCGATGGCGCTCACGGTTGTGCCGGCAACGATGGTGACGGTCGCACGCAACGTCGCGCGATCGAAGGCGATCTGGCCGGCGGCGTCCTGGGCGGGACGCTCCCGGAGAGGATGACGTCGAAGGCGCGTCGAGCGCCATACGAAACAGGGAACGGCGAACGAACTCGCAAGGGCGGCGAATGCCCTCGAGAAAGCGACTGCGCGGAGAACCATCCGGAAGGCTCCGCAGGCGTGGCAAAATCAGGATAGCTTAGAATCCCGCCCCTGAGTTGTGACAGAACCGTGGAAAACCCCGGCACACCACGCCGGGCCGGGAACTCATTTGCCGGCGGCGCAAGCTGGTGCTCCAGGCGGCGAGCAGCCTTGGAAGCACGCTCGGCTGATGCGATACTCCCGCAGGATGGATGTGAGAGACGCAGAGGCGATGGAGCTCGATACGCTGGCCAGCGTGTGGCACGAAGGCTGGCATGAGGTTCACGCGCCGATTGTCCCGCCGGAGCTCACGCGGGTTCGCACGCTGGAAAGCTTTCGACGCAGGCTCCAGGAAGCTCTCTCGAGTGTCAGGGTCATCGGTGCGTTGGGAGCCCCAATCGGGTTCTGCATGCTCAAGGGTGACGAGCTCTATCAACTCTACGTGTCGTCGCGATCGCGTGGTTCCGGGGTCGCGAGCGCGCTGATAGCCGATGGAGAGCGCCGGCTTGCCGAGAGCGGCGTCCAAACCGCCTGGCTGGCATGCGCAATCGGAAATGAACGGGCCGCGAGATTCTACGAGAAACGCGAATGGCGCCGCGTCGGGACGATGGTCAACCGTCTGGACGAGTCCAGCGGAGGGTTTCTGCTGGAAGTCTGGCGTTATGAGAAGCCTCTGCGGCCGTCAGCGCGAAATCTTGCCGCTCCCTAGGCCATAGACTCCGATCGGCACAGTTTCCACTCTGTTGCTGAATCCGGCGATGAGAGGCTTCGCTTTCGCGATGGCCGCCTGAACGGCTGGGAGCGATAGCGAGGCCTTGTGGCTCGCCGCGTTGTCCCACGCTTCGGTGATCCAGAGGGCGTCGCCGTCTGCCGGATCGGTGGCAATCACGTAGCTGAGACAGCCAGGCATCGCGCCGGTCGATTCGAGCAGAATCGACGCGAGCGCATCGCGCTGGCCTGGCACTGCTGTCATTTTCCCAATCAGTCCATACATGGTTGATGCCTGCTCCGTTGCTGTCACACCCGGCCAGCGCAGAACGAGCGGTGCGATCGCCGCCGAGCCCGCCATGCCGAGGAATTCTCGTCGAGGTACCGCCATTCTGGCTCCGTTCCATCCCAGCTTACCGCCCCACTAGTCATCCGAGGGGCTTCGCCCCTCGGACCCCCCGGCACGCGCTCTCGCGCCGCTTCGCCGGCGCGCTTCCGCCTCCGCGCGAAGCGCTACGGCGAGACCTCGCCGAAGCCTTGGCGTAGGCGGGCCGATCGCGTGGCTCACTCGCCATGCTCGCTCGCACCGTCGAGCGAGCGTCGGGTTTGTGAGACGGCTTCTGGCGTTCCGCCGATCAGCGGGCTCCGGTGTTGACCAGGCCTGACTGATCGCAGACCGTTCCGAACGCAATCTGGTCGACTAACGCGGTCGCGGGTACGTCGAAGACATCGGTCGTCAATGTTGGAGTGAAGACCGAACCGACTGCGTGGACGGATCTCCCGACGCGCAGGATTCGTGGCTGCGTGACCGGGCCCACCACGCACACGCGCGGCAGGAGCCGGGAAGTGGCGAGAGAGCGGCCGGCGGCCCACAGATCTCCAAAGTTGACGATGACCGAGACACCGGTGCCAGGCAGGATCGCGTTCAGAAGCGGATCGCACGAATCGAGCCAGTATTCGTGACTCCCATCCGGGCTCAGCGCAACAGCGCGCCGTTCACGTTCGCGGGCGCGCGTTTCGTACGACCACAGCGACGCGACTGGCGTCATCGCCGCCAGCGCCGAGTGTTCCGTATACAGGACGCCGAGAGCTGGCGTGTCAGACATCGGCGAGCGTTAGAGGACGGGGCGTCTTGCCGTCGATGTCCGTGAAGCCGTACTCGCGCGCGAGCGCCGCAGCCACCAGGACTCTGCCGGAGTGGCGGAGCACATCGGCATCCGTGGCGAGCGCGACGACGGCCCGTCCGACGAACTCTGGGGATTCGGAATTGCTCAAGTCCAGCCATTGTGCGGCTTCCATGACCTTTTCGGTCCGGACGAGCCCCGGATACAGGGACACAACCGTCACACCGCTGCGTTTCAGCTCGGTGGCCATGTCAGCCGACATCTTGTCGGTTGCGGCCTTCGAGACGCCATAGGCCACGTTGCCCGCGTACTTCTCGGCCGCAAACGACGAGATGTTGACGATGAGCCCGCGCCCCTTCGCGATCATCGAGGGTGCGGCGAGCTGGCTCGCGTGATAGTGAGCGCGGACGCCCGCACCGAACATCGCATCCCACCGCCACAGGGGCTGCTGCCAGAACGGGCGCGGCCATGTGAACTCGCCGTCGTCGATCATCCGCTCGTAGCCGCCCCAGACGTTGTTGACGAGGATGTCGATCGCGCCGCTCTCTTTCAGGACGTGCTCGAATGCCGCAGCCACCTCCGCGTCCACGCGATGATCGCAGCGTATTCCCGTGGTCTGCCCGTCGAGGCGCTCGCGATCTGGCATCGAACGACCCGTGACGAAGACCCGGGCGCCGTGTTGGCCGAGCTCACGCGCGATCCCGCGTCCCACGCCCTTTGTCGCTCCGGTGACGACCGCGACCTTCCCGTCTAGATCCATGGCAGGAACTGTATCGGACCCGATACCGGATGTATTGGAAAAATGGTCAGGCGGGTGTTGGCAGTGAGTGCTCGTATCGCGGGCCTTCAGAACCTGTGAAGAAATCGATCTTGTGGCTTCCACCTCTACGGGACGAAGAGTAAAACTCCGAACAGTGCGATCGGCATGAGCATCACGATCAACCACGACCAGGGGTTGCCGAGGTTCAGGGTGTATCCCAGGCCCATCCGTTTTTCGACGAACAGCGCTGGATCCGCCCGGTTCCAATAAAGCAGGCCAAAGATCCAGCGTGAATCCGGCGTGCTGTCTCCAACGGGCTGTCCATCGAGACTCCCAGGATGCTGTCTGACCCGCATCACTGCCAATGCGCCGACGAGGATCAACGCGAAAGGCGCGATTCGGAAGGCGAGCGGCAGGGGGAGTCGTTCAGAAGTCGAGGAGAACATCGACACCGGGGCAGTCCATGCGAGGAGAATGGCGATCAGATATTCGGAGGCCAGCATCCCGACCAGGTTGACCTGACGCACGCGTCGATTCTCCAGCCCGTCTTTGCCCGTCACCCGGGGAAGACGCGTCCGGTGCAGCACGTAGTACGACTTCGCGAACATGACGAGACACGCGATGAGTCCGATGCCGAGGCCTCTGTAGACGCCCCCCACGGATTTCCTGGTCCAATCGTCGGGTCGCCCGGCGATGTTCCAATGCGTCGGAAATCGGCTCGGCACATCATCCCAGTGCAGGCCGAGGTACGCGGCGGCTGCGAGCAGGATCACGAACGGGCCAAGCTGCCCGACCACTCCTCCGGGGAGCGATGGGCGCCGGGCGATCTCCGCCTCCCGGATGGTCGCGGGTGGTGCGGCATGAGGAAGAACACCGCGCCGGGCCTTTGCAAACGCGAACGAGGCGCCAAGCGTCTGCCCCATGAGCATGGGCGCCGAAAGGAAAGGCATCGGCGAGGTGACGACGAGCGCGGCGGCCACGAGCGCGAGAAACCAGATCTCGCGCGTGTACCGTCGCGACACGGATTGCGCGACCGGTCCGTCGCGAAAGCCTGGCGCAACCGTGACCCCGAAGAAAATGTCGCGACGCGTCAGGCGCGGCGCCAGGTGCGACGACAACGCCACGAGCGCGATGAAGCCGAGCATTGTCAACACGTCACGCCTTCGTGAGCTTTCCGGTCTTCAGCTGGGCGGCCACGGATTGCATCGTTGCCGCGATGACGCCCGGGGCAAGTCCGGCCGCGTGCGCCTCGGCGGAGAGCTCTCGAAGCCGCTGCAGCAGAGACGTGCGCGCCTCGCGCGGAGGGCTCGGCTGCGAGCGGTCGAGGACGAGGGCCCCGTGACGGCGTCGCAAGGCCAGCCATCCTTCATCGGCAAGGACACGGTACGCCTCCGCGACCGTATTGTGATGGACCCCCAGGTCGACCGCGACCTGGCGAACCGTCGGGAGCGGCTGTCCCACCGGAAACGTCCCGGCAACCAGCAGGGCGCGAAGGGCGTTGGCGATTTGGCGATACGCCGGCACGGGCGACGCCACGTCGATGCGTATCGCGGGTTTAGGTTTCATTGTATGATGTCTACAGACAATAGACATCGCAGGATGCGCTGTCAATCCCCGTCGCACCGAACAGTCCGGATTTCGTGCTCGACGACATCGCCGGCTGGGTCAGCAAGCTGTAGTCAGCTACAGCGAATGCTGCCGAGTGCGACTCCCGAGCGGCGTTGCTCGACGACCTGCGCAACTGCCCTGACGATGTCCGCGACTGCGACGTCGGCTGGCTTTCCTCTCGGGTGGATCCCGCAGATTGCAGTCGTCGCCGAGTGGTGGAGATCCCGGCTCCACCGAAACGCTCCTGCTTCGTCCCGGCCGTATGTCACATACGCCGACAGGCTGTTGAGTCCTGTGCCTGGCCGCTCCCCAATCAGGTGGACGACCACATCCGTCCCGGCCCAGCGCCCGATTTCATAGCCGGCGCGAACGCGCCCGTTCTGTACGAAGATATCCGCCTCGCCCAGATGGTGACCGGCATCTGCTATTCCCCGCCGCACGCCTGGCAGGATGGTGCGCAGTTGCTCGTTGATGGCGTTGGCATTGAGCCCGTCGGAGATGACGATCTGGACTCCAGGACGTCGCGACCGATACAGCGTGGCAACCGCACGCGCGTCCTCATCGCGCAGACGCTCGCCCGACGTGGGCGACGCCAGGTATTCATCGCGACTGACGGAGGTTGTCTTGACGACCAGCGGGCGCGCCGAGACGTCCTGGAGCATGACGTCATCGAGAACGGAGTACAGGGCCGCGCGTGCATGAGTGTAAATCGCTTCCAGCCTTGCATCCGCGCGGGCCGAATCCGTGATGCCCAGGTCAAAACCACGCTCCCGCAATTCGTGCAGTCGCCGGCGGCCGTCCTCCTCCAGAGCCGGCAGCGACCGCCGGTCGCCACCCGCGCGTGCATACAACGCACTCAACCGGCTAACGCTTGCCGGTCCCGCGGCTGGTTCACCGTTGGTCTCCGTCACACCGAGCGACTCCAGCCGACGGTGCATCGAAGAGGTCATGTGGCGGTCGACCTGACGGCGCAGGCGGGGATGCTCCCGGAACGACGTGGTCAAGTAGCCAAGCATCGGATCGGCGTTGCCGGCGACGGCCATCAAGTAGGCCGGAGCGGCGCGCTCGACCACGCGTAGGGTCAATGCGCGCAGCGCGTCCGGGGCAATGCCCATGTGAAACGTGGAGCACACGTCCAGCCCCATCGTGAGGCCATGCAGCTTCGCCATGACGATGTCTTCCAGGCAGACCCGCTCCAGTTGTTCGGCGGTTCTGAACACCTCGGGACCGATGAATCCGGCCACGTCGTTGACGATCGTCCACACACGCGCGGACTGACCGATCCAGCGCGCCACGCCATACGTGCGCGCCTCCAGTGTCCCCATGTCCACGCCTCCGTGCGCATCGTTGGTGACTTCAGCGCCCTGGCCGGTCTCGAAGTACAGCCCATCGAACGCGCGCGCGAGGGCGGCCACGGCGTCCACATCCTGGCCCACCATGCCAATCAGCGCACGCGACGTTCCGGCGAGGCTCTGAAATCCGACGTCTATCCGCGTGTGCTGTCGGGCCGTGTGCTGCTTGACGATGTCCGACAGGACGCAGAAACGCGTCGGGAGATCGAGACGACGGACCACGCCTTCGAGCAGCTGCTCGAGGCGGACAATGGTGTCGAGATCGTCGGCAGCCGGATTGAGACCGATGATCACGTCGCCACAGCCGTGCGCGAGTCCCTCGAATATCGAAAAGAGGATCTCTTCCTCATCATCGCCGGGGCTGTTTGGCTGGATGCGCGACCCGAAATGTCGGGGGCTGCCGATGGCGATCCCGTCGGCGGCGAGCGGGTGGAAGAGGGTGCGCGCGACGGCGGAGAGCTCGTCGCTCGTCATGATCTTGACTACTGCCGCGATCACCTCGCTGCCGAGCGCGTTGCCGTACATCCGAACCCACGCGGCCGCACCCGGCGCGAGGAGGGCGGCGCGAATGCTGCCGATCGTGCGCGTGCCGAGCTCGGCATCGAAGCGGCGGTCGCGGGATCGTTGAAGCTGAGCGGTCACGCCGTCGTCAATCAGCACAACCTCGTGGATCTCGCAGACGCGGGTTGAGAGGAGGGCATCGTGGGCTTCACCGCGTAGGCGATCGTCGGTCGTGCCTCCAACGGCGCGATCGCCTTCCTTGAACGCACTCGCGAGCGTCAGCGTTTGACGGAGGGTCTCGGTGTCCATCCGGTATCCGATAGACACACGATCTTACTCGGATGTATCGGCGCCCACCGGTCGAGCGCGGGTGCCGCCGGCTGATGGTCTTACTCTTGATGCAGGACGCGGACGCCGAGGACCTGAAAGAATGCACCGGAGACCAGTCGTCCGCCAGTCTCGCGCTACTTCTGGCTGACCCGTCTCACCGCCTCGGCGAGGACGTTGTCGACTCCTCCGATGTAGTACTCGGGCGCCGGTTCAACGACGATGTCCGGCGGTACGCCGCGACCGTCGAACAGCTGTCCATCGATCTGGAACGATGCGATTGTGCCGATGCGCAGCTGGAGCGCTGTCGATCCCAGCGGGATCTCCACCGCCGCCGAGCTCCCGCCGGAGCTCGGCGTCCCGAGCAAGGTGACATTCGGAACTCCCTTGAGTCCAGCGAGAAAGTTATCGGTGGCGCTGAAGCACTTGGCGTTCATCAGCACCACCACGGGCTTGGCGTAATAGTAGGTGTCAGGATCGTCGAGCCGGCGAAGCACCATGTAGTGCCAATCGCTGAATTGTCCCGCAGGCAATCTCCACGCGGGTGTGAATGTCTTCGCGAACCTGGCAATCGCCTGCCTCTCGGCAGCCGTCCATTGCCTGGCGCCGAGGGGATACATGAAATGCCCAGGAGCCAGGTGGTCGGCGTTGTGTGACGAATGCAGGCGGTACGCGGCGGTCGTGACGACCTTCGGAGGGTCCGCGGGAGCCGCCACGTAGAAGTACAGGAGCCGCACGGCATCGCGGGCGCCACCATCGTTGTCCCGGACGTCGACAATCAATCCGATCGTGTTGCGAAGCTTTGGCATCCACTGCCTGATTTCCGCCTCAGACGAAGTTTTGTCCATGTAGGGGAGCCGCAGATAGCCGACGCCATTCTCCAACAGCCGTGAGCCGCCGCGCGGCCAGACGCCGTATAGCGGCGTCACGTCCGCCGTTCCGAGCGTGAGCGTCCGGCGAGATCGGCCGTCACTCGACAGCAATTCGACATCGACCGAATCCCGCTGCGGGATCTTCATCAGTCCGCGAACGAAGTCGAGATTCCGCAACAGACCAAGGCACCGATGCCGAAGGTACTGTGGAGAACCCTTGGGTACGATCACGGCCGCGGCGTCACACCACTCCGGGACGTCCCTCCCGTCAATCTTCACGACGTAGGGAAAGCCGTCGGCCAGGAAAGCGGTCCGCGCCGGGTTGAAGGCGATGAACCGTTGGCCCACCGGCTCGATCAGGAACGGCAGGTATCGCGTTCCAGGCAGTTGATATCCCGCAACCCTCGAATGACCGTCAATGCCAAGCGCCAGGATCTTGTGGAGCTCGAGCCCGAACTCGTCGAGGGACATGCCCGCGCCGGCGTCGATCCGCAACCTGGCTATCGCGGCATCGAAGTCGGCGTGGTTCGCATGCCGATAGGACCAGCGCTCATCCAGCGCCTGCTTGAAGTCGTTCAAGGCGCGGTTCAGGGTCTCGGGTGCGAGCCGGCGGTTCTCCTGCGCGGGCTCGAATCCCGACAGGCCGCCGCGCCCGATTGCAGCCAAGGCGAACACGACAACGAAACAGCGTCGCACGACTCTCCTGGGTGGTGCTCGGACTCTCACGGTTCAATCTCAAGTACAGCACCGGCACGCTGCCGCACGCCGCCTTGATGAAGAGCATCGAGCTCATCGGAACCGAAGTCGCCCCGCGGGTGCGGGACCTGATGGACGGATAGCCGCGCTGTCGCGCGTCGTAAACGTCAGCTCCCGTCGCCTCTGCCCGTCATCTTCTTTTCGTCGAGAACGTGTCGGATGCCGTTCGGAGGTGCGTCACATCGCCCGGCGCTCGCCGGAGCCGAACGCGGCTGATGTCCGCACCGGCGACCGCTCGCGTTCACGAACGAAACGCGCCATCGGGCTCCACATGAACCACTGGGGAAGCTGCTTGACGACAGCCGGAATCCCTTCCACGACCACACGGCCGCATCGAATGGCGGCGTCGTACTCGATCTCCCCGACCCAGACACGGTAGAAGAGCGACAGGTCCGCGCGGACGATGATGTCGGCATCGAACCCCGGAGGCGTGACGCAGACGGAAACGTCGCGGCGCTCGAGCAGCAGCCACACGCGCCGTCCGTGGAGGCCCGTAAAGTCGAACTCGACAACGGTACGCGTTTCCGGGAGCAGCTGTCGGTTGATGCGCTGGTGAATCTTCCAGACCAACAGCCCCGCGTCCAACTCGTCCGGTCTCGGCTCACCGAACGCCCAGCGCGCACCCCATGCGCCGAGCGCCTCGATGACCTCCTTGAGCTCCCTTCCTCCTTCAGAAAGGTGATATTCGGTCATCTTCGATTGCGCTCTGGGCAGGCGTTCAACGACGCCGGAGTCTTCGAGGTCCCGGAGGCGGGATGCCAGCAGCGAGCGCGAGATGCCCGGCAGCCCTCGCTCGATCTCGTTGAAACGATGGCTCCCGAGGATGAGCTCGCGCACGATCAGGGGCGTCCATCGATCCGCCAGAATCTCTGCCGCCCGTGCGACGGGACAGTACTGCTGGTATTTCTGCATACGAAATCCTGTCACGGCCGGATGGTGCGCGCCAGTTCGAAAATCGAACCGGATCGGTCCGATCCTTCCACTTCCGCCGGGCTCTCCCGCCCCGTACTTTCGGTCGCGTGATCGCAAGTGATCTGGTCTTGAAAGGGAGACTCCGATGAACATGAAGCCGACGTATCAGCAATTCGCGAGCGCAGCGATGACGTTGCGTCACCCAATTCGTGCGGCCACCGAGGCTCGCGCGCGCAGAGACATCCGCAACGGGAGCGAATGCGCGGCGGCCGGCGCCGCCCGGTCGCTCATCGCCGCAACGGCGTTGCTCGGGTCTCTCCTGACTCCAGCTCCGGCGAATGCCGAAGACCCCGTGCTGGAGTGGAACCAGATCGCACTCGCGGCGACCGTGACCGCGGGTCAGGGGCCCGTTCCCCAGATACGGACCATGGCCATCGTCCAGGTCTCCGTGCACGATGCGGTGAACGCGATCACCTGCGGTTCGCGCACGTATCTCTCAATCCGCTGCGGGGCGTGGGGGTCACCGGAAGCGGCAGCCATTGCAGCGGCCCATCGCGCACTCGCCGGTCTCCTGCCCGCACAGGCTCCGGCGTTGAGTGCGGCGCGCGTGGCCTCTCTCGCCGCCAACGGATTGACGGAAACGGATCCAGGGGTCGCGTTCGGCGAAGCCGTCGCGGACGTGATCCTCGCCGTTCGTTCGACCGACGGTTCTGCACAGGCCCAGGTTCCGTATACTGCGCCCGAAGCCGGGAGTCCGGGCGTGTGGGTGTCCGTTGGCCCTGCTCCCGCGCTGCTGCCCGGCTGGAGGCATGTCACGCCGTGGGTCCTGCGGAGCCTGACGCAATTCGAAGCCGATGGCCCGCCGCCGCTTGGCAGCCGGCGTTATGCGCGCGACTACAACGAGGTGAAGGAGATCGGGTCGCTGACCAGCTCGACGCGGACGGACGAGCAAACCGAGCTCGCCCGCTTCTGGCTGGCGTCGCCAGCAGCGATCTGGAACGGCGTCGCGCGCCAGATGATACAGGCGCACCGGTTGGACCTGTCGGCGACAGCGCGCGCCTTGGCTTTGGTTTACCTCGCGTCCGCCGACGCGAGCATCGCGTGCTGGGAGGCCAAATACACGTTCGCTTTCTGGCGACCCGTCACGGCCATCCGGAACGGCGACGTCGACGACAACGTCCATACCGAGGTCGATCCCGCCTGGACGCCGCTGCTGGCGACGCCGCCGCACCCGGAGTACCTGTCGGGGCACTCGACCAACAGCAGTGCGATGGCCACGGTTCTGATTCTGCTGTTTGGTGACAAGCCCGACGCGCCGATCGTCGCCACCAGTCCGACGAATCCCGCCTTCGAACGCCCTTGGGCCAGGCTGAGTGACGGCGTGGAGGAAGTGATCGAGGCGCGCATCTACGGAGGGATTCACTATCGGACCTCGGACGAGGAAGGGCGCTGCGTTGGGCCGCAGGATCGCGCGGTTCGTCGTGAACCGTGCCTTGCGCGTGCAGCACCAGCCGAAGGACTGACGAGCCCGGGCGGAGTGTGAGCCGATTGCAGACATCGTCTGCAATCGGAACGGCTGGTCACAGAACTTGTCGCAACACCTGAGCGGTGTCAGAATGCGCACGCAGCAGGAGGCAGACAGATGAAAGCGACACCCTTGCTCTTGGGAATCGTAGGCGTTGCGCTGGGCATGAATGCTGTGGCACCTCGTGCGCAAAGCGATCCGCCGCCAGGATTCGTCTCGATTTTCAATGGCAAGGACCTCACCGGCTGGAAGATTCCCGAAGGGGACAACGGCCACTGGAAGGTCGTCGACGGTGTCATCGATTACGACGCGGGCAGCGAGGCCTTGAAGGACAAGAACCTGTGGACGGTGAAGTCGTACAAGAATTTCGTCGCGAGAGTCGACTGGCGGATCAAGGCCACGCCGTACATCAGCAAGAACATGCGAATCGTGATGCCGGACGGACATGACAAGCTCGATGAGAGCGGCGAGCCCATCAGAATCACGGCGCCAGACTCGGATTCGGGCTTCCTTCTCCGCGGAAGCAGCAAAGCGCAGCTGAATATCTGGTGCTGGCCTGTTGGATCGGGCGAGATGTACGGCTATCGCACGGATGCGAACATGCCCCAGGCCATCAAGGCCGCGGCGACGCCCAAGATGAATGCCGACAACGATATCGGCAAGTGGAACACCTTCGAGGTCACCGTCCAGGACAGCACTGTGACCGTGGTCCTCAACGGCAAGACGGTCATCGACAAGATCACGCTGCCCGACCTGCCAGCCGAAGGGCCACTCGGGCTCCAGCACCATGGTGGCGTGAAGGACGGAGTGTATACGGGCATTCCCGCGTTGGTGCAGTTCCGCAACATCCACGTCAAGGAGCTGCGCTGACGAGGTGGTTGAGTCGAGCTGCGGCTGGACGCTACTCAACAGCGCCTCGTTCCCGCAGAAGGGTCACCGTTCTTCTCTGAGGCGAGCCGCCAAACAGCAGCGCATATCCCAAGGTCGTGCACTCGACGATCTCACCCGGCCGCTCGTAGTCGCCCGGGAGCCTTACGCGAACTGCGAGGTCTGCACCGCGCTCAATCAACAGCTGCGCTACCGGTAAGCCCCCATCGTCGAATTGCGTCACCGCATGGAAGATTGCCGTGTGCCCGCCGACGCCAGACTCATCGACTGTTGCGCGGGCATTGACGTCCGCCCCACGGTCCAGGAGCAGAGCGGCCGCTGCGAGGTTGCCGTATTCCGCGGCGACATGCAAGAGTGTTCCTCCCTGAAGGGTCAGGGAGCGGCCGCCGGTCATGCCGCAATCGAGTTCGGAGAATCGCCTGTCCACGAGTGTGGGATCAGCGTCAATCTGCTCGGTCAGACTGGCGATCCGGCCGCGGAGTAGATCCAGCACGCCTGGTGCGTCGTACCTGGTTGCACCGCCGGCCTCGAGAAGGATTTCCATGCAGGCGCCGAGTCGTTCCGGGGAACGCGCGTACGCAGCGATGATGTAATCGAGAGCCGTGCCTGGATATGGATGGCTGCCCATCTTGAACCCATGGTCGCGACAGTTCGGATTCGCGCCGTGATCGAGAAGCCATTTGAGAGCAGCCGGGTCCAATGACTCGCAGGGGGCAAAGATGATCGGGAAATGTCCGTGCCACAGCGCGTTCACATCCGCACCGTGAGAGACGAGAAGCTCCATCATCGGGATGCGGTACCCGTTGAGTGCGGCTCGCATCAGCGGTCCGTCGCCGCCTTGGTGCACGTCCGACCCGTGCTCGAGCATCCATGTAGCCATGGCGAGTCTCGCAGGGCTCGGTGCTTCCCATGGAACGCGGCATTCGGCAAGCCACGTCAGCGGCCCGTCTTTACCGTACCCAAGTGGAGCACTGTGCAGCGACGGATTGCACGTCATCAGGGTCTTGACGCGATCGATGTCGTTGGTGTCGATAGCCTGCTTGAGTTGCCCAATCTCCTCCCCAATCTTTTCCAACGCGTCGACGTGGGCCTTGAGCTTCGGCCAGCTCGCAAATCCGTAAAGACGCGCGATCTTGAACTGCGCATCGGCAATCGATGCCGCGGCGCCAGCCTCGAGCAGGTCTTTGGCTTGGTCCTTCAGGTGGCGGAGATTCGGGCGGTCGGGAAGGGGACGTGATGGTTCCGGGTGATCGATCGACATAGCGACCTCCTTTCATCGAAACGCCCGTTGTCCGCACATCGGGCTGAAAGAAGGTGCCGAAGACGTGATCCTCACAGGTGGGCTTCTACCCTTTCCGCGGACCGGATGCGCCCTTGACGCGAAACCATCCTATCGTAGATTCAGCTCGGCAGCGCGCCTCGCTCGTCTTGCGCTATAGTCCTGACTTTGCGTCCTGCGACGGGACGCCTCGAAACGCAGCACGATGCGGAGAGGAGATCGATATGCGCAACCGGATCGGCTTGGCTGTCATGACCCTCATGGCGCTTGCCGTGCTCATGGAGGTCCCCGGCTCGTTGGTGGGCGCGTCCAGTTTTCCAGAGGTGATCGACCTGCCGAACGGCTTCCGGCCCGAGGGCCTCACCATGGGCACCGGCACGACGATCTACTCCGGGTCCCTGGCCGACGGTTCGATTTATGAGGCCGACGTGCGCACCGGAGAGGGGCGGCTTCTCGCCCAGGGGCCCGGCACATCCGCCGCGGGGCTTGCGTTCGATCCGCGCACCGGCCTTCTGTTCGTGGCGGGCGGAGCGGCCGGGAACGCGCTCGTCTACGACACGAAGACGGGCACCCTGCTCGCGCAGATTCAGCTCAACGTGGCGCCAACGTTCATCAACGCCGTGGTGATCACGAAGGATGCCGCCTACTTCACGGACTCTTCGAGACCGCTGCTCTACCGGCTGCCGCTGTCTCCCGGCGGAGTTCTTCCCGACAGCCCGACGGTGGAGGAACTGACCCTCGGTGGTGAGTGGGAGCAGGTTCCCGGATTCAACGCCAACGGCATCGTTGCGACACCGAACGGCAAAACGCTGATCGTCCTGCACTCCACGTTAAGGCTCCTGTACACCGTCGACCCATCCACCGGCGAGGCGACCGCGATCGACCTGGGGGGCGTGCCGATGACCAATGGTGACGGCCTCTTGCTCTCCGGCCTCACGCTCTACGTCGTGCAGAACCGGTTGAACCAGATCGCCGTGGTGAAGCTCGACCCGACGTTGGCCTCAGGGGAGGTGGTAGCGACGCTGACCAACCCCAACTTCGACGTGCCCACCAGCGTGACCCGGCACGGTCAATCGCTCTACGCGGTCAACGCACGCTTCGCGACGCCGCCCACTCCGAACACGACGTACACGATCGTCCGGATCGAGGGGCGGTAACGCCGGCGCGGGTCTCTCAGACGTGCGGCCAGCAGTACATCGCCGCACGGGCGCCTTGGCCTCGCTTGCTCGGAGCATCCGTGAGCCGATCGTGGCTACTGAAGATTGGACCTCACAATCTTCTGCTCGATGTTGAAGACCCCGCTCGACTTTGGATCGACGTGCACATTGACCCAGTGAACCAGCCCTTCACCGTACGTCTGGACTCGCGAAAAGAGCAGGTTTGGCAGCGGCTGGTCGACGACGAAAAAGTGTCGTCGCCATGTGCGAGCACGACCGGCCGGCCGTATTCCTGCCCCTCCGTCTGGAGGCGATCCAGGAACGCGGTGAATCCTTCGAGTTTTCAATCGGACAGAGTCGAAGGGGTGCTACCGCAGGAACGCAGGAGGGATCGCGTGGTTCAAGGACACCGGGTCCGACTGGTGCTACGAGCGCGAACGACGGCGCCACAGCAGCTCGAGACCCAAAATAGACGCATGACATTCGCCGTGCCGGAGCGGCTCGTTGCTATCTGCCGCAACACGCCTGAACGGGCCGCATGGCTCTCTCGACTGCCCGGAACCGTCCGCGATCTGGAACGGCGATGGTCGATTACAGTCGGAGCCCCCTTCGACGGCGATGACGTCAGTTGCGCATGGGTGGCGCCGGCCACGCGCACGACCGGAACATCTGCAGTTTTGAAGCTCAGTGTCCCTCACATGGAGTGCGAGCACGAGATCGAGGGCCTGCGCTTTTGGAATGGTGATCCGACGGTGCGGCTTCTCGATGCTGACGATGATCTTCTTGCGATGCTCCTGGAGCGCTGCGACCCCGGAACCGGGCTCCGCAGCGTTCCGGAACCCGACCAGGATCACGTCATCGCTCGACTCCTGCGTCGCCTGTGGCGCTCGCCGATGGCACCCCATCGCTTTCGCCCTCTGTCGGCCATGATGGCGCACTGGAGTCGCGAGACGCTCGCTCACGAAGAACGCTGGCCCGATACAGGGCTTGTCCGTGAGGGGCTTCGCCTCTTCAATGACCTGCCGCTCAGTGCGCCCGCGCACATGCTCCTCGCGACGGACCTGTACGCGGGGAACGTCCTTCGGGCGCGTCGGGAGCCATGGCTCGCGATCGATCCGAAACCGTTCCTGGGCGACCCCGCGTACGACGCGACCCAGCATCTGCTGAACTGTAGAGCGAGGTTGCGCGCCGACCCGCGCGGAACGATCCGCCGCTTCGCGGATCTTCTCGGCGTCGCTGACGGTCGCGTTCACTTGTGGATGTTCGCTCGAGCTGCCGCACAGCCACGTGACGACTGGAAGGACGACCCCTTGATGGAGTTGGCGCGACTCGTAGCGCCGTAGAAATCGAGCTGAGTAAAACGCGAACCAAATCCAACGAAGTCGCCAGAGCGCAAAGGGCGTTCGATTCGCTGTCCCAGGCGCAACTCGCTAGAAGAGTCGGTGCGGTGGGGAAAGCTGTTGTCTATCACTAGACGGTGAGCCTGCGGCGGCAGTCCCTGTGGCGCCCGAACCGGAATTGATGATGGCATCTTCCAGTTGTGGTTCTAATGGAAGTGCCGTAATCTGTATTCGAATGCCTAATGAAGCCGCGCGACTCATGGCTTCTTCCCAAGTGGCAGAGGCGCTGAATTTACTCGTGCTTCACACGTTGGAGAGATCCGGGCCCCTTCACGGATATCGAATCGCGACTTTCTTGGACCGATTTGTCGGACCGCAGGACGCGCCCATCGATCTGCGGACGTTGTATTCAGCGATTCTCCAACAGAACCAAAGGGGACTGCTGAGTGCCAGTTCGACCAACTGTGAAGGTCGGATGATCCGTACCTACGCCATCACGCCGCGCGGACGTCGATACCTGAAGAGCGCCCGGATCGCATGGGAACAGAGTGCGTCTCTTCTCGGCGGGCTGCTCGAGGAGCAGGGCCGACAGCGGCGTGAGCTCGAGCTCGCTCGGCAAGTGCAGGCGCACTTCTTTTCCTCACTTGCGCTCCCTACGGGCCTCGGGCTCGAGGTCGCGGGGCGGTACCGCCCGGCGCGCGAAGTTGGCGGCGACTACTACGACATCATTCGACTCTCAGACACGGCGGTCGCCCTGACCTTGGGTGACGTCTCCGGCAAGGGCATCGCTGCCGCCCTCCTCATGGCGACGCTCAGGGCGTTTGTGCGTAGTCAGCCCGGCGATCCCGGGCAGTTGGCCGCGCTCATGTCTCGCCTCAATGATCTACTTCACGAGAGTTGCCCAGGCGCTCGGTACGCCAGCCTGTTTTATGCGGTGCACGACGTCACCCGCGCGGAGCTCGTGTACGTGAACGCGGGACATCCTCCTCCGGTGTTGCTTGGTCCAGCCGCGGACGCGACCCCCATCCGGCTTCAGACGGGAGGCACCGTTCTGGGCCTCCTGCCAGACGCCACGTACGACGTGGGTCGTGTCCCACTCGCAGCCGGAAGCGTGCTGGTGACCTACTCCGATGGTCTGACGGAGGCCTGCAGCACGCTGGGGTCAGACTGGGGGGAGGGGCGCCTGATTTCCGCGATTCGCAGCGGGCGAACGCGTTCAGCCGGTGTGCTCGCGGATCACCTCCTGGCAGAGGTGACTCGATTCATGGCGGACGGGCCTCAACAGGACGACATGACGTTGCTGGTCGTCCGCAGCGTGGGAACGTGTGACGCCGATCAAGAAACGAGAGCGACATGATGGGGAGATTGCGCGAGTGGGCCAGCCGGCTATGGGGGACGCTCACGTCCCGCCGCCTGGATCGAGAGCTGGAAGAGGAACTGCGGCAGCATCTCGAATTCGCCGCTGAGGACGCCCGGCGTCGCGGACATGTCTCGGATGACGATGTTCGGGCGATCCGGCTCCGCGCGGGCGGGATTGCGCAGGCGATGGAAGCCGTGCGCGCCCAGCGCGGACTGCCGTGGCTCGAGGGCGCGGTGCGCGATCTGCGTTTCGGAGCACGCCTGCTCGTCCGAGGACCATGTTTCACCACCGTCGCGGTGCTGTCGTTGGCGCTTGGCATCGGCTCGAGTAGCGCGATTTTTTCGGTCATCAACGCGATCGTGCTGCGTTCACTGCCGATCGCCGACCCGCAGGAGCTCCACATCGCGCAGGCGATGGAGCAGCAGCTTTTCCCGTATCCGGTCGTGGAGGGCGCCGCCAAGCTGCTTGGGGGCCGCGCTCAGCTTGCTGCACAGAGCAGTGTTGAGTCCGCGCTCATCACTACACGAGGGGGCGGGGTTGGAGCGAGTCCTCCCGAAGCGGCGCGGCTGCAACTGGTGGCCGGCGACTTCTTTGGCACCCTGCGACAGCGGGCTCAGATCGGTCGTCTGCTCGGTCCCGACGACAATCGAACCGTCGGGCAACATCCCGTCGCGGTGATTAGCGATCGGTATTGGAGCCGACGGTTTGGCCGGGCCGGAGGCGTGCTGGATGCGGAGCTGATCATCAACGGCACACCGGTCGCTCTCGTGGGTGTTGCGGCTCCGGAGTTTTTTGGGGCGACGGTCGACACCGAGACGCCCGACGTCTGGGCACCAGCAACGACGCAGGCCGCCCTCCGCTTCGCCGGCGGCTACACTCGCTCGGGTGGCGATCTCCAGAAGCCGTGGCCGTCCCAACCCGAGATTGCGTGGCTCCGGGTGATGATTCGGGTGTCCGCGGGAGGCGCACCAGCGGCGGCCGAAGCCATGACGCTCGCCCTGCACCGCGAGAGTCCACCCGTCGGGCGAGACGCTGCAGCCGTACCAGTCAGATTGCTGCCGGGATCACGCGGCTTCTCTCCCATGCGGAGCGAGTTGACCACACCGCTCATCGTGCTCCTGCTGGCGGTCGGGCTGTTGCTCGCGATCGCATGCGCCAATATTGCCAGTCTGCTCCTGGCGCGTGCGACGAGTCGCAGTCGGGAGATGGCGATTCGTCTGTCCATGGGAGCTGGACGCGGCAGGTTGATCCGGCAACTGTTCACCGAGAGCCTGCTGCTGGCCTCCGTCGGCGGCGTGTTGGGCCTGGCGCTCGCGCATTGGGGCAGCACTGCGCTGCTGACCCTTCTCACACGCGGAGAGCCAGCGAGCGGCATTGATGCCACGCCCGACTGGCGTGTCATGGGGCTGACGTTCGCAACATCGATGGCCACCGCCGTGGCGTTCGGACTACTCCCGGCGGTACGCGGCACGTCCGTGCCTCTTGCCGAAAGCTTGAAGGCACAGACGCGGGGCGTGATTGGAGCGGCCGGGCGCGGCGGACGCATTCCGGTCGGAAAGGTACTGATCGCCGGTCAAATGGCCGTCGCCATCCTGTTGCTGCTCGTGGCGGCGCTCTTCGTGCGTAGCTTTCAGGCCCTGGTGCACGTGGATGTCGGATACGACCGAGATCACGTATTGGTGGCGCGGATTGACCCGCGCTCATCGGGCTACACAGTGGCCGACCTGCCAGCGTTGTACAACCGAGTGATCGAAAGTCTTGCGCGTCTCCCAGGTGTGGTCGCTGTCAGCGCGTCCGCGACCCTGTTCAGTGGGCGAAACCGGGGCGTTTTCTCGGTCGAGGGCTACACACCCGCACGCGACGAGCAGATGAATACGCTCAAGGAGTGGGTCACGTCCGACTACTTCCGTACCGTTGGGCTGGCGATCACGCAGGGACGGGGGTTTGGTCCGGAGGATTCGGCCACCAGCCGGCGGGTCAGCGTCATCAACGTGACGATGGCGCGGCGATACTTTCGGAATCAGAATCCGATCGGGAAGCGGTTGAGCTGGGGG
The DNA here is from genome assembly GCA_963804795.1 of uncultured Acidobacteriota bacterium. GTDB lineage: Bacteria > Acidobacteriota > Vicinamibacteria > Vicinamibacterales > 2-12-FULL-66-21 > CAVSUB01. The sequence continues at coordinate 84,387 of CAWDRS010000002.1, forward strand.
AGCAGCAACTTTGACAGAGACGGATTCGAGATCATTGGCGTGGTCGAGGATGCCCGCTATAACGACGTGAGGGCCGAGTCACTCGACATGGCGTACATGCTAGTGATGCAGGCCGAGCGATTCGTGGAGAACGTGGAGGTGCGCGTGGCGGGCAATCCTACGGCGCAGGCGAATGCGGTGCGGAACGCCTTGCGTGAATCAGAGCCTCGCCTCGCCGTTGGGACGATCGAAACCCTCGACACCCGAGTCGCCAGGTCGATTGGTGTCGATCGACTCCTTGCCTGGCTGACGATGGCGTTTGCTGCCGCGGCACTCGGCCTGGTGTGTTTGGGTCTATACGGAACGATTTCGTACGCGGTCAGACGCCGGACCGCCGAACTGGGAATACGCATAGCGCTTGGCGCTGACCGCGTGGCTGTGCAGTGGCTCATCGTGCGTGAGGCACTGCAACTCGTACTCCTTGGAGGAGCCATCGGGCTGCCACTCGCCGTCCTCGCCGCCCGCGCGGTAGGCGGTTTGTTGTACGCGACCGCTCCATCCGATCCCGTTGCGTACGGGACGGCGGTCGGCGTGCTTGTCGTTGTTTCTGCGCTCGCAGCGTATATGCCGGCACGACGAGCGTCGCGCCTCGATCCGATGATTGCGCTAAGGACGGAGTGACGTCGGAGCTGGCGAGCCGGATAGGAAGTTAGGGGGCGCCTAGCAGCCTAAGACGCCGATCGAGAAACGAGAACGACATGATGGGGAGATTGCGCGAATGGGCCAGCCGGTTATGGGGGACACTCACGTCCCGCCGCCAGGATCGAGAGCTGGAAGAGGAACTGCGGCAGCATCTCGAATTCGCCGCCGAGGACGCCCGGCGTCGCGGACATGTCTCGGATGATGATGTTCGGGCGATCCGGCTCCGCGCGGGCGGGATTACGCAGGCGATGGAAGCCGGGCGCGCCCAGCGCGGACTGCCGTGGCTCGAGGACGCGGTGCGCGACGTGGGCTACGCGCTCCGGATGTTCCGCCGCGCACCATCCTTCACGATTGTCGCCGTCACCACGCTGGCGCTCGGCATCGGCGCCAACACCGCCATCTTCACCGTCGTCAACGCCACACTCCTAAAACGCCTGCCGGTGCCCGATCGCGATCGGCTGGTTTACGTGCAGCGGGAGAAGAACGGCGGTCTCTTCCCGTATCCGATGTACACCGCGCTCCGCGACGGCACTCAGACGTTTGACGGCGTGGCGGCCTGGTCCGGATTCGTCGCCAGCCTGAATGCCGGCGCCGGCGCGGATCGCACCCTCGGCTATCTCGTCACCGGCAACTTCTTCGACGTCCTCGGCCTCGCCGCCGATCGCGGGCGACTCCTCTCGCGCGCCGACGACGTGACGCCAGGCGGGCATCCCGTCGTCGTCATCAGCCGCGAGCTGTGGCAGACGCGCTTCGCCGGCCGGCCCGACATCATCGGTCACGAGATCCGTCTGAACGGAAACGTCTTCACGATTGTGGGCGTGACCCCGGCGGATTTCCCCGGTCCGCGGGTGGGAACCGTGCGTCACGTGTACGTGCCGATGATGATGCAGCCGGTCTTGAGGCCGCCGAGCGACCGGCTGCAGAGCCCCGTGAGCTGGCTGTTCCTCCTGGGCCGCCTCAGGCCGGACCGAACGACCATGCAGGCGCGCGCGGAGATCGAGACGCTGGGGACGACCCATGCGCGCGCAGTGAATCCATCGACGACTCCGGAGCGGATGCCCGTCGTGCCCATCGACGAGGACAATCCCGAACCGCGTCAGCGGATGCGCGCGGCCGGATTCCTGCTCGGCGGCGTCGTCGCGGCGGTTCTGCTGATTGCGTGCGCGAATATCGCGAGCCTGCTGCTTGCCAAGGGCACGGCGCGTCGGCGCGAGCTGGCCGTGCGCCTCGCGATCGGCGCGAGCCGCGCGCGGCTCGTGCGGCAACTGCTGACCGAGACCGTGCTGCTGTCGCTCGTCGGGGGCGTCGTCGGGCTCGGCCTGGCGTGGGCGCTGTTGCTGGCGTTCCAGGCCTCGCCGCCGCCGCCGGGTGCGCTTCCCGTCGCGCTCGACCTCGCGATCGATCGGAGCGTGCTGCTTTTCTCGATCGTGCTCTCGCTGATCACCGGCCTGGTGTTGGGTGTTGCGCCGGCGCTGAAGGCGGCGCGGCCGGGCCTGGTCCCGGCTCTCAGGGAGGCGTCCAGGGAGGGCAACGACGGCGGCCGTCGATACGACTTGCAGAAGCTGTTGGTGGTCGCAGAGGTCGCGCTGGCGGTGCTGCTGCTGATTCCGGCGGGACTGTTCGTGCGCAGCCTGCAGGCGGCGCACGCGCTCGATCCCGGGTTCGATGCGGAAAAGCTCGTGTCCGCCCCGCTCGAGGCCAACCTGCTGCGCTACACAGACGAGCGGACACGCGAGTTCTATGGGACGATCGTCGAGCGGGCCGAGCGACTGCCGGGCGTCGAGTCGGCCGCGATCGCGCGCCTCGCCATCATGACCGGCGACGGCCGGATCGTCGGGCTCATGGTGGAAGGGCGGCCGGATACCCGGACAAGTTCGTGTTCGGCCAAGGCGCCGGCGTCGTGACCAGCGATCCCACTCGGATCAACGCCAACGTGGTTGGGCCCGGATTCTTCCGCACGCTGGGGATCCCGCTCGTGTCCGGCCGCGATTTCGACGCGCACGACGTGGAGGGCCGGCCGCCGGTGGCGATCATCAACGAGACCGCCGTGCGAGTGCACTTCAAGAGCGCCAACGCGCTCGGCGCGCGCGTGAGCTTCAACGGGCGGCAAGGTCCGTGGCGAGAGATCGTGGGCGTCGTGGGCGACAGTACTTACGCCGAGCTCGGCGAAGCCTCACTGCCCGTCGCGTACTTGCCCGTGGGTCAGAATCACGAGTCGGGCATGACGCTGTACGTGCGCGTCTCCCTCCCGCCCGCGTCAGTGATCGCAAGCCTGCGCCGCGAGATCCAGCAGCTGGAACCGAACCTGCCCGTGTCGGGTGTCGAGACGATGACGCAGACGATCGGGACGTCGCTCTACTCGGCGCGCATGGGCGCGTGGCTGCTCGCGGGCTTCGGCAGCCTCGCGCTGCTGCTCGCCGCGATCGGCATCTACGGCGTGCTGTCGTTCTCGATTGCGCGTCGCACGCGCGAGATGGGCATTCGCCTGGCACTCGGCGCGGCGCCGCGCGAGGTATTCCTGTCGGTCGTCCGCGGCGGCATGACGCTCGTCGGCACTGGGGCCGTCATCGGCTTGATCGGCGGTTTCGCAACGGCGCGATCGCTCGAGAGATTCCTCTACGGCGTGCCGACATCGGACCCCGCCACGTTTGCCGGGGCGGCGACTCTCCTGATCGCCATTGCCTTTGTCGCCTGCATCGTTCCCGCGCGCCGCGCGATGCGCGTCAATCCCATCACGGCCCTTCGATCCGATTGAGCGCGTTGGGAACGCAGGCTGCTGAGGCCCGAAATAGACCGGCGGAAGTTGTCAGCACTGATGTGGGACGTCTCGCGGGGTCTCACTCGACCGGCTCGTGCGGTTCCTCGTGCTGGTCGTTCGCGCTGTTTCCTCAGAGTCCCCTGCCGATTCCCGGTGGCGCGCACGATGCCTATGAGCCCGACATGCGAGGTGTCGGAGCCCGATTCGTCTACCTTCTGAGGAGCGCGAGCGATCCGTCGAGACATTATGTCGGCCGCACCGCGGATGTCGAGCGACGCCTCACCGCCACCGAACTGGTAAGGTATCCGAGCGAACTGACCCGGCGAATTATCCAGGGAGCGCCAGGACTCCATGTTCCGGGTCACGTTTTTCTGGACGTTCAACGGAGCTGTCAGTGAGCTCAGCGATCGCAATCAGTCAACCAACTCGCATACGGCCACGCATATGCCTCGACCGACTGAAACGCCCTCAACGGACGGCGCCGCCCCTGGCCGTATCGTCCGCCCGATGCAGACGAATCGCACCGGCTGGATGCGCTGGGTTCCCGGTTTCCTCACGCTTCGCCAGTACCAGTCGTCCTGGCTGCGGCACGACGTCGTTGCGGGCCTCGTCATGACGACGATGCTCGTGCCGGTCGGCATTGCGTATGCGGAGGCATCCGGGCTGCCAGGGATCAACGGACTCTACGCCACCATCGTGCCGCTGCTCGCGTACGCGCTGTTCGGTCCCAGCCGCATTCTCGTTCTCGGACCCGACTCGGCGCTCGCAGCCGTGATCCTGGCAGTCGTGCTGCCCCTTGCGAGCGGCGATTCGCAGCGCGCCGTCACGCTGGGCGGAATGATGGCGATCCTGTCAGGCGTGGTGTGCGTGGCTGCAGGCCTGTCGCGTCTCGGCTTCATCACCGAACTCCTGTCGAAACCGATCCGGTACGGCTACATGAACGGCATCGCCTTGACCGTGATCCTGAGCCAGATCCCGAAGCTCTTCGGCTTCTCCGTAAGCGCGGACGGACCAGTGCGACAGATGCTCGGAATCATCGAGAAGGTGTGGGATGGAAGAACCAACGTCACCGTGCTGGCGATCGGCGGCAGCGCTCTGGTGCTGATTCTCGTGCTGAAACGGTGGCCGCGCCTCCCGGGCATGCTGATCGCTGTGGCCGCTGCCACCATCGCGGTTGCGTTACTCGACCTCGCAGCGCGCGCGGGCGTTTCTGTCCTCGGTCCGTTGCCGCAGGGGCTGCCGGCGCCGCGCATTCCGCTGGCGCCCCTCGACAGCCTGGTGCCCATCCTGACGGGTGGCCTCGCGGTCGCGCTCGTATCTTTCGCCGACACCAGTGTCCTCTCCCGTACCTACGCAGCGCGTCTGCGAACACCGGTCGATCCGAACCAGGAGATGGTGGGCCTTGGCCTCGCGAACGTCGCGGCCGGGATGTTTCAGGGCTTCCCGATCAGCAGCAGCTCTTCGCGCACACCGGTAGCGGAGGCGGCTGGCGCGAAGACCCAATTGACCGGCGTCGTGGGTGCGCTTGCGATCGCGCTGTTGCTGCTGTTTGCGCCGGCGCTGCTGCAGGATCTGCCAAACACTGCGCTCGCGGCGATCGTCATCGCGTCAGCGATCGGGCTGATCGAAGTGGCCGACCTGCGTCGCATCCATCGCATCCAGCGCTGGGAATTCTGGCTGTCGATGGCCTGTTTCGCGGGGGTGGCCGTCTTCGGGGCCATTCCAGGCATCGTGCTCGCGATCGTGCTTGCCGTCATCGAGTTCCTCTGGGACGCCTGGCGTCCGCATTCGGCCGTGCTCGGCCGCGTCGAGGACGTCAAGGGGTATCACGACATTACTCGCTATCCGAACGCCCATCTGATCCCGGGGCTCGTCCTGTTCCGCTGGGATGCGCCGCTCTTCTTCGCCAACGCCGAGTTCTTCCACGACCGCGTTCTCGACGCCGTCGCGAGTTCGCCCACCCCCGTCCAATGGCTCGTCGTCGCCGCCGAGCCTGTGACCAGCATCGACGTCACCGCCGCTGACGCTGTCTCCGAGCTCCACGACACACTGCACGCCGCCGGCATCGAGATGCTTTTCGCCGAGATGAAGGATCCGGTCAAGGACAAGCTGAAGCGCTTCGGGCTTTTCACGCACTTCGGCGAGCAGAGTTTCTTTGCCACCATCGAGGAAGCTGTCAGCGGCTACCTCGTCGCCCATCAGGTCGTACCGGAGGAGCGCACGTCACGCGCGTGAACGGAATAGTGCGCCGACGGATGCCTGGCAGAAACGCAGACTGGCGAGAAAAGCACATCGAGCCGCACCGAGCCTGAGCGCGCGGCGTCAGCGCTTCAAGATCGGCACATCCGTACCTTAATCCCACTCACGCTCACGGGCTGCTGGGAAGCGCAGCCGGCGGCGCGCCCGTTCGGTTGGTCCACGGCGCGGCTCCGGCATTTCAGGATGGTGCGGCGTTCGATATCTACGGCATTCCGGAGCGTCTCCGCCGAGCCGGAAGAGCCTGGCCGTTGGACCGCTCCGGCTGACACGGCCTAAGGTATTCAAGCGACAGCACTACTCGACATTGCTGTGGCTGCGCTCATGCGGGCACGATGCATGCTCCGCTCGGCCTGACCGGCGGAGGACACATGACAGCACTGTGGTCGGAACTTCGTCGCAACCCGCTGCTCTGGCTGCTCGCGTTCCTGCCCGCCGTGTTCGTCGTACAGTCACGCGAGCCCGAAGCACACACGCTGCTGTTCGTGCTGTCCGTTCTCGCGATCGTGCCGCTCGCCACGTTGTTGAGTCACGCGACAGAATCCGTGGCGGCCAAGACCGGCGACACCGTCGGCGGGCTGCTCAACGCGACGCTTGGCAACCTCACCGAGCTGGTCATCGCGCTCGCCGCGCTGCGCGCCGGCCAGCACATGCTGGTCAAGGCCTCCATCGCGGGCGCCATCGTCACCAATACGTTGTTCATGCTCGGTGCATCGTTTCTTTTCGGCGGGCTGAAGTACCACGTGCAGGAGTTCAACCGCATTACTGCGCGTCTTCAGGCGAGCCTGCTGTTCCTGGCCACGATCGCGTTGCTGATTCCGTCCGCGGTCAAACTGGCCGATGGCGGGCCCGCAGTGGCGTTCACGCGGCAGTTGAGCGTTGGGCTGTCCGTCTTACTCGTCTGTGCGTACGCGCTCGGCATGGTGTTCTCGCTCAAGACCCATCGTGAGCTGTTCGCCGCGGCGGAGCACGGCAGCGACGAAGATCCACCATGGCCCATGGGCGCGGCCCTGGCCACACTGGCCGGCGTCACGGTGCTGGTGGCGCTGGTGAGCGAGGTCTTCGTCGAGTCGGTGCAACAAGCGGCAGTGGCGTTCGGTATGACTCCCGCGTTCGTCGGTTTCATCGTCGTCGCGCTGGTTGGCGGTGCAGCCGAGATGGCATCGGCGTTCTCCGGCGCGCGCAAGAACCGGCTCGATCTGAGCGTCGGCATTGCACTAGGGAGTGCCTCCCAGATCGCATTGTTCGTGGCCCCGGTGCTCGTGCTGCTTAGCTATGTGATGGGCCCCACGCCGATGGATCTGCGATTGTGGCCCGGCGCGGTGGTGATGATGCTCGTCGCGACGTTCACCGCCTCACTCGTGACCAACAGCGGACGATCCGCGTGGTTCGTCGGCGTGCTCGTCCTGATGGTGTACCTGATCTTCGCGATGACGCTGTACCTCTTGCCTCCCGCCGCGCAATGACGTTACGCAGAGTGACCGCGATCCGTTCTTCGACCTCGAGCTCCAGATGGGCGCGAATTTCGCGCGCCACGTCATCGTCTTTGTCGCTGCGAATTCCGTTCCCTCACACCCAGCAACCTGGGATTCGAACGGGCTTCACGCGGGCTCACGGATGAGACAGTTGCGGAAATCGTCCAGTGCGGCGAGCCACGTCCGTAACGCCAATAAAATCAGACACTTGTGACGACATCTGTTGCGCGATCGTCTAAGTAGCTGCGTCTCAATACGTTGCGGCGAACAGACCGCACTGGACGATGTCCGCAACTAGAGGTCCCTTTCGGCGTCTCCTGCCCGAAGCCAAGACAGAGTGGCGGCGAACCTCCCCGAGATCGCTCTCGGCTGCAATCGCTCGTGGCGAAGCCGCGCGTTACGCCCGAGCCGGTAAACGCCGCCGTACCTTGGCTCGTCTAACGCCCTGATGCGCAGTCTCAAGTTCGCCATCCGCACGCTTTTCAGAACTCCCTTCGTCACGGCCATCGCGATCGTCTCGCTCGCGCTCGGCATTGGCGCGACTGCTGGAATCTTTTCGGTGTTCCATCAGGTGCTGCTGCAGTCGCTCGCGGTTCCCGATCCGCGGGAACTCGTGAACTTGAGCGCGCCCGGCCCGAAGCCCGGCTTCCAGAGCTGCGGCCGCGCGGGCGACTGTGATGTGGTCTTCAGCTATGCCATGTTCCGCGACTTACAGAAGACCCAAGCCGTCTTCACGGACATCGCGGCGCACGTCGGCTTCGGCGCAAACCTCGCTTACGAGGCGCAGACTTCGAGCGGCGAGGGCCTCCTCGTGTCCGGCAGCTATTTTCCGGTGCTGGAGCTGCAGCCGGCGCTTGGACGACTGCTCAATTCGAATGACGACAAACTCGTCGGCGAGTCGCGCGTTGTGGTGCTCAGCTACAACTATTGGGCGTCGCGATTTGGGCTCGATCCAACGATCCTCAACAAACAGGTAATCGTCAACGGCCAAAGCCTCACGATCGTCGGGGTCGCGCCGAAGGGCTTCGACGGCACGACGATCGGGATGCGGCCTGCCGTGTTCGTCCCGATCACGCTGCGCTCGGTGCTGGACGCCGCCACCGGTTGGTCGCTCCGGACGGACTATTGGGCGTACCCGTTCGCGCGCCTGCGGCCGGGGGTCACAATCGAAGCTGCGCGCGCGTCGCTTGGCACGCAGTATCACGCCATCATCAATGATGTCGAAGCGCCGCTGCAGAAGGACATGAGCGCGCAGACGATGGCGCGTTTTCGCGCGAAGCCCATCCTCCTCGCGCCGGGCGGACGCGGCCAGAGCTCGGTTCCTGACGAGGCGAAGACGCCGCTCCGGCTATTGCTTGGCGTCACGGCGTTCGTGCTGCTCATCGCCTGCGCCAACATCGCGAACCTGCTGCTCGCGCGATCGGCCGCGCGCGCCGGAGAGATGGCCATCCGACTCTCGATCGGCGCGAGCCGGGCGCGCTTAATCGGACAGCTCCTCACCGAATCGCTACTGCTGGCGGTTCTCGGCGGAATTGCCGGCATGGTCGTCGCACACTGGACGCTCGTGCTCGTCATCTCGCTGCTGCCGCCCGAAGTGCAACACACGATCACCTTCAGCATTAGCGGCACCGTCATCCTGTTCGCAATCGGCCTGACGTTCGCTACGGGCCTGCTCTTCGGGCTCTTCCCCGCGCTCCACAGCACGCGGCCGGACCTCGTCTCGACGCTCAAGAACCAGGCTGGCCAGCCGTCCGGCGCGAAAGGCGCCGCGCGCGTCCGGCTGCTGCTTGCCACGTCGCAGATCGCGCTCGCCATGATGCTGCTTGCCTCGTCGGGTTTCTTTGTGAAGAGCCTGCTGAACATCAGTCGGGTGGATCTCGGATTCAAAGTCGATCACGTTGTCACGTTCGGTCTATCGCCCGACCTGAACGGCTACTCGTTCGACCGCACCCGTCTGCTCTTCCTCCGCCTCGAAGACGAGCTTCGGGCAGCGCCGGGCGTGACGGCCGTGACGGTGTCGAACGTGCCGATTCTGGCTGGCGACAACCGGGCAAGAGATGTAGCCGTACAAGGGTTCAAGGCCGGCCCAGATACGGACAGCAACTCCCACTACAACAAAGTCGGTCCGGGCTACTTCTCAGCGCTCGGCATCCCGCTCATCGCCGGACGCGAGTTCACGGATGCCGACACCGTGAATTCCGCGAAGGTCGCCCTCGTCAACCAGACGTTCGCAAAGAAGTTCGGGCTGGGGAACGACGCCGTCGGCAAGTTGATGGGATGGGCGCCGGGAGAAGGCTACCGCAGCACACTCGACACGACGATCGTCGGAGTCGTCGAGGATGCGAAGTACAGCGACGTGAAGCAGAAGGTGCCGCCGCAATTCTTCGTGCCGTATCGGCAGGACAAGGGGCCAGGCGGGATGCACGTCTACGTGCGGACATCCGGTGATATCGCGCAGGCGGCGTCGGCGATCACAGCCGTCGTGAAGCGGCTGGACCCGAATCTACCCATCGAGGAGCTCGAGACGCTTCCCGAGCAGGTCCGCAATAACACGTTTCTCGATCGCATGATGACGACGCTCTCGGCGGCATTCGCGCTTCTGGCGACGCTACTCGCGGCGATCGGTCTCTATGGCGTCCTCGCCTATACCGTCGCACAGCGCACGCGCGAGATCGGCCTCCGCATGGCGCTTGGAGCCGCGCCCGACCGCGTTCGCGGCATGGTGCTGCGCCAGGTCGCGATCATGACGCTCGTGGGAGTGTTCGTGGGCCTCGCCGGCGCGCTCGCCGTCGGCAAAGGGGCGCAGTCGATTCTCTTTGAGATGAGCGGTGCCGATCCGGCGGTGCTGGCGCTTTCGGCCGTTGCGCTCGCGCTGGTCGCGCTATGCGCCGGCTTCATCCCCGCGCACCGGGCGTCACGAGTGGATCCGATGAGGGCGTTGAAATACGAATAGCTTGCAGAGATCGCGTTCAAATCGGTCCCAAATCGCTCGCGTGCGCCGCCAGGGCTTGTCGGAGACGCTTCTGGTTCACCTCTTTCCGACGATCACGTTGAGCGTTTCGTCGCTATGGCTGAGGGAGACGCCCTGCCACAGTTTCGTACCCCTTGAACTCTGAGAACGCGAGTCCCTCTGGAACTCGAAGGCTGTACTTGTCCTGTGCGATGACAGCCAGCTCCCCGCAACGACGAGGACGCCTGCGAAGACCAGGACTGATGAGGTGAGTCTGCTCTTCATCTCGATATCCCCTCGTAGCTGAGGTGTCAATTCGTATCAGGTCATCTGGGGCGATGCGCCTCGCGCGCTTTCCATGTGGAGAGCGGCAGCCTTGGCCGCCTCCTCCGGAGTCTTCCCTTCCTGGCGCGCCACGATGTAGGCGGCGTACCAATCCGACCAGTGGTGCTTCGGCGCGGTCGCCTCGTACGGACCATGATGCTCTTCGGTCTCTCGGAGGAGCGCAGTCAGCGTCGCGACGTCAAAATTGCTGAGTCCTCGTCCGGGAAGCCGCGTCTTGATCTCCTGGAGCAGCCAGCTGTTGCCGTCCGGATCCTTTAACGACGCCCACGAGAAGGTACGAGCGGTCTTGCGGGTCTCGGCCCGGCGCGCGTCCCTTCGTATCGATGACCTGCAGGACGCCCTCGAAATGGAACACCTCGCTCACCTCGGCGCCTCGTCTGATGAGATTGGCGCGTGCCGCGTCGATGTTGTCGACGACGAGGAAGTTTCCCTGCATCGACCCCGGTGCCGCTGCCGTGAATCCCTTGCCGAAGATGACGGAGCACGGCGAGCCGGGAGGTGTCATTTGCACCACACGCCAGTCCTTCCCATCATTGAAATCGCCGTCCATCCGCCACCCCAGGCCCTGGTAGAAGCTCTTTGCGCGATCGACGTCGGACACCGGAAGGACGGCCATCTCGAACTTTTGATTGACCGTCGTTGCCATCTGTGTGCTGCTCATGAAGACCTCCCTCTATTCATGCGAAGGATACTCGCTCACGGCTGCACCCGACGAACTTCTGCCAGTCACGCCTTACGGGACCACAGCTCGCGACTCATCCCGACCGGATCGATGATTTCCACGAGTCCCGGCGACGTGCACACGAGTGATGCCGCGCGAAGCTCTTGGAGGATGCGCGCCACAACTTCTCGAACAGATCCAACGCCGTTGGCGAGATCCTGCTGGTTGACGCAATTCAGTCGCGAGTACAGTTGCCTGTTCGGCGCGCCGCCTCAGCGCGATGTCACGCGTATGCGGCTCGCTCCCGTTACTGGGGCCGCCAACCCACGTCGAACGGTCCCGAGGTCCACGGCTCGTGGAACCGGTCCACGCCATCGATCGACCCGACCGTCGCTCGCGTCCCGATGAACTACCGCGGTTGGCTTGGCCGCGTCGCCGGGGGGACTACCGCTGAGTGCTCGCGCTGGAGACACCGTTCCTCGCGACCTCCGCGGGGATCCGTCGACCTCCCCGGAGCCGGAGTTCCGCTACAGTAAGGTCCTAGATGCGCGCAGCGTGGTACAAACAGCAAGGGCCGGCGCGGGAGGTGCTGAATTCGGGGTCGAGTCGTTGTCCTACTGTGAGTGCCCCGCCGTGCGGGTCGGGACGTGTGCAAGGACCGACGTTGCCTCACGCTCGGTGTTGCGGCCTGGTAGTGGATCAGTTCCAATCTTGAGTCTCTGGCAGGCTGGGCGGCGAGCTCTTGATGGCGTTCGTGCTGGCTTCGATGCAATTGCAATTGGGGCCGTGCGAGCGATCCGCGATCGGATTCACACTCCTGGGCGGGAGTTGGTCTCTGACTGTGTATGCTGTCGCCGAGGCTCATCGGTCTGCGAAGGTTCCTCGATCTGTCGATCGGGTTTGGCTGGACGCGATCCTCTATCCGGCGAACTCGCGGAGGGACATCCCATGTGGCGACGATATCCTGCGGCCCGCTGGACTGCCGGCCTGACACTGCTCGCCTGCAGCGTCGGGCTCTTCGCGGCCGATCGTCCGGCACGCGTCATCACGCCGGAGGGATCGCCGATCTGGCTCGACCCGCAGCGGACGCTCGTCTTCGATGCGCCGTCGCTCACGGTGATGCAGCGCAACGAGCACAGCCAGCCAGTGAACTACGCCCTCCGTCTCTGGGTGTTCGAGGAATCCAGGCATCTGAAAGGCACACAGGACTCCTGCACCTACGACGCGATGGGAGGGCACAGCCGCGGCCGCATCGTCGTTCCGATTGCCATTGCCGGCGTGACCCTGCGTGACAGCACCGTTGTGGCCGTGACAGCCGCCGCTTCTGGACAGGCCAGCTGGAGCCTGCGCGAAGATGCGCGCGCTCAGCTGGAGGCGGCGCTCGCGGCCATCAGAGGTTCGACCGCCCGCCTGACGTTCCAGCGCGAAGCCGCCGGGCCCGGCGGGTGGAACTGTCCGTGCGACTGCGCGGCTCTGGAAGCGGCCTGCGAGCAGCGTTGCGCGCCTGCCGGCCGCGCGTCCTCGAGCTGCAATCGAACGTTCGATGGCGGCTGCTCGGCTGCCTGCACGTGCAAGTAGCCGGCAAGGCTCATTTGTTCAGCGCTGCCGTCCAGTTGAGGATGACCGTCAGCGCCTGGCGCGTCGGTTGATCGACGACGGTGTTGACGAGGAACCGCTGGCCGTCGGCGCTGACAGCATAATCAGTTGGGTACGGAGCGGTCGGCTCGGGAACCTCGACGTCAAATAGCGCGTGTGGCGTGCCTGCGGCGAAGGTCGCTTGATCGGTCACCACCGGCACCGCCGTCAGCTTTCCATCCGCCGAAATGTAGAAGAGCTCTTTGCCATCGTGCCGCCACTCGGGCTGCATGCCGCCGGCGACCGAGATCGTCGTGGGTCGTGTATTTTCTGCCGGGAAAGACTGCACGAAGACTTCGAACCTGCCCGATTCATCCGACGCGTATGCGATCCACCGGTGGTTTGGCGAGAAGCGACCCTGGACCTCGTTGGACATGCCGGTGACAAACGCGCTCGGCTTGCGATCGCCCGAGAGCGGAATCACGCCGAGATCGTAGCCACGACTGGTGGTCTGCTGATAAAGCAGCAATCCTCCGTCCTGTGAGACGTCGTTGGGGTAAGTGGCGACACTCCCCACCAGCAGACTGTCCGCGAACACGACTTCTGGTGACACACCAGCCTTCTGGAAAATCGTTGTCGAGCCCACCCGCGCCGACCCGAAAAACACGCCGCTGCCGTCGTGCGACCACACAGGAAACCAGTCGCTCGAGGGGTCGGACGTCACGCGTGAGATTGTGCCACGGGCCAGCGACAGCAGCCAGAGATCGGACGGCGCGGTCGCCGCATCGTGGATCGCCACCATGACGCTCGTTTGATCGGGCGACAGGCGCGGCCCTCGGTACGCACGCGCTGGGGTGGGCGGGCCAATGGTCGCCCCGGCGCGATCATGCCAACGAAGACTGGTCGTGAACATCACACTCGGGCCGTGAGCCACGACGCCGGCGCTCGACGCGGTGACGGCCGAATATGCAAACGCGCCTGCCCAGTAGCCGATGCCATCCGCAACGCGAATCGGTTCGCCACTCGTCCGCAGCGCACGGTCATCGAACGCCTGAGCGAAGAGTATGCCGTCGCGCACAAACAAAAGGCGTCCCGATGCGTAGACGGCCCGACCACCGCTTTCGAGGACCCGCGTGCTCTGCGAGGAGTCGAGCGCCGTCACGTAAGTGCCCTGGTGCTCGGCCTTCGCGCTGCGCTGGTAGTAAAGGAAATGGCGGCCGTCCGGCAGAAACTGAGGCCAGGTACCTGCGTGATGACCCCCTGGGCGGCAGCGAGCGTCGTGACGGGTGTGACGGTCCCGCCCGAAGCTGAGATTCTGGAAATCGGACTGCTTGACTGGCCTGAGAACAGGATCACGTCTTCCAGGTTCCAGGTTCCGCCACGACCGGCCGGCGCATCAGCCAGCGTCTGTGGCGTGCCGCCTGTGGTGTCGACCCTTTTGAGCTTGCCCGCAGCGAAAAACGCGATGAAGCGACCATCGTGTGACCAGAACGGGAATGACGCGCCCTCGGTACCGGCGAGCGGTTGAGCCAGCACGCTGTCGAGCGGGCGAACCCAGATTTGGGATGGGCCGCCCCTGGTCGCCGCGATGAATGCCAGATGCCGTCCATCGGGGGAAAGCGCGAGCTGTGCCGCCGAGGCGACGGGCGACGGCCTCAAGGTGACGCCGGCGGGAGGCAGAACCTCGAACCGGACGGTCGGCGCAGGCGCCGTGCGACTCGATGCGTACCGCCAGCCAAACAGGACGCCGGTGGCGAGCGCGGCACCCGCGAGTGCCGCCAACCCGCCGACGACATACATCCGGCGCCACGCCGGCTGCAGCGGTGCGGGGACGGACGCCTTCGCGCCGTCAACCGCCCACCGGAGGGCAGTCGCGAGGTCGGCGGCGCTCTGCCACCGATCGCCAGGATTCTTCGCCAGGCACTTTCGAACGATCGCATCGACGAGCGGCGGCGCGAGGGGTTGAAGGGTCGCCACTGGCGTCGGCTCACGCTCGAGGATCGCCGCGATCAGGCTCGCTGGCGACTGGCCTTCGAACGCTTTTCTCGCGGTCAGCATTTCATAGAGCACGCAGCCGAACGCAAACAGGTCCGTCCGCGTGTCGGTTTCGCGGCCTTCCACCTGCTCGGGCGCCATGTACTGGAGCGTCCCGAGAATCGTGCCCTCGCTCGTGACGGGGTTCGGCGCGGTCGCGGCTATCGACAGGCCGCTCACCGCCAGTGTGGATGGCCGCAGCTTCGCGAGACCAAAATCGAGCAGCTTGACGCCACCCTTCGTCACCATGATGTTTCCAGGTTTGAGATCCCGATGCACGATGCCGGCAAGGTGTGCTTTGTCGAGCGCGTCGGCGACCTCGATTGCCATCTTCAGCGTGTCCTCGAGCTTGAGCGGCCCGCGAGCCAGGCGGTCCGCGAGCGTCTCACCAATGAGGTATTCGAGCACGAGGTAGTCGGTGCTGCCTTCATGGCCCACGTCATACAACGTGCAGATGTGCTGATGCTGGAGACCGGCGATGGCTTTGGCTTCCCGCTCGAACCGGGCTTTGAGATCCGGATCGGCTGAGGGCAGGATTTTGATCGCAACCGTGCGGTCAAGGCGGGTGTCCTTCGCCTTGTAGACCTCGCCCATGCCCCCCACACCGAGCAGCGCCTCGATGAGAAAAGAGCCGAGTCGTGTGCCGGGTGTCAGTGGCATGGGCTCATGGTCGAACTGGTCGTATTGGTCGTAATGATGACGCGATTGACGTCTCCGGGCCTATTCCGAACCGCTGGACGCTTGACTCAGCGCCCTCAGGCGCTCATGCCGGCGGTGCGAGCCTGAGCCCGGAGGACGGCGTACGCGCCGAGGCGGGCGCCCGCTATGGAAACAACCGACCAGTTGCCGGGATTATATTGGAGGTTTCGGAGATGGCCTATTCCTGGCGAATGCTTGAAGGAGGTGTTTTCATGCGCGTGCTTTTGGCTACGGGAATACTGCTGGCAGGAGCGGTGATGGGGTACTCGGCGTCAGGTGTCTCCGCGCAAACGGAGAGCACCGCGTCGGTGGTCAGCGTTGGAGATGTGATAGAGGTTCAGTATCCGTCAGAGGTCACGGGCGTCATTCTGCGCTGCACTGTGACGGGAGTTCGGGACGCCTATGTCCGATGCAAGGACACGGAGACCACGGCTGTGAGCCGTCCAAAGCCCGAGGTCTGGTACAACCTTCAGATTGCATATATGGTGTTGAAGCCGACCCGAGACGCGTTCTCGGTGCGCTAGCGTGGATTCCTCCAGACGCCAGGTCTCGAAGCGCGCATCCAGTGCCGCCTGGGGTAGACGGTCGACGGCATGGGAGAACGCCGCCACGTATACGTTCCTGGGTCCTAAGCCGTAAGGGGTTTCACTGATCGGCTCTACGTGACGGCCGCCCAGCCAACGCGTGATCGTGCTGCGCGTGTTCGTGAAGAAGACTGAGAAGACGCCAGCACGCGAGATCGAGCAGGCGCTCGAAAGGGCGAAGGAGCTGGAGTAGTGGCCAGGTCAAAGAGCTGCACCGTCGCTGGAGCAAAGATCCCGAGTACAAGGCTGCCTACGATGCGCTGGAGGGGGAGTTCGAGCTGGCCAAAGCGCTGATCGAAGCGAGAACACGGGCTGGATTGTCGCAGACCCAGCTCGCTCACCGCATGAAGACATCGCAGCCGTACGTTGCCCGAATCGAGGGAGGCAAGGTTCGCCCTTCGACCCAGGCCCTCGAGCGGTTCGCGCAGGCGACGGGCACGCGCCTTCGAATCAGGTTTGAGCCCCAAACGACTCGTTGATCAACGCGATCGAAGCAACGGCTTCAGAACCGCAGAATCAGGCCGGTCGAGGCTCTGGCGAAATCGAGCCGTTCTCGTCTGTCGATGACGTCGATCAAATCCAGCGCGCTGAACGTGCGGAAGTAGCGAAGGTCGACGCGCAGGCCGACATGCGTCCCGAAGAAGAACATCGCACCGCCGCCAAAGTCCCACGCCGCCTTGGTGTCGTCGACGCGCAGGACATCCCCGAATGCGTCGATCTTCGAGCGAAGCACGCCGACTCCCGCCAGGGCATAGGGACGAAAACCAACGCCTGTCTGACCGCCGATTGGAATCCCGATCAGCAGATTGCCCGTCGCCGTCAGCACGCTGCTGCCGC
This sequence comes from uncultured Acidobacteriota bacterium, assembly GCA_963804795.1. Taxonomy (GTDB): domain Bacteria; phylum Acidobacteriota; class Vicinamibacteria; order Vicinamibacterales; family 2-12-FULL-66-21; genus CAVSUB01. The sequence continues at coordinate 101,242 of CAWDRS010000002.1, forward strand.
CGATGTCGGTCCTGCCGTAGAAATCCGGACTGTGTGCGATGTCCGCCTCGAGGCCGAGAACCCCTCCGCCCATGAAGGCGAAACTGGCACCCCAGTCGAAGCGCTTCGCATCGATCGCCCGTGAAAGTTCCTTCCCTGAGTTGCCGGCGAAGTTGACCGCAATGAACGGGATGAACATGCCGTCGGCCCGCGCCGGCGCAGGGGCCCCGACGCCGAGCAACAGGCTCAGTGCGAGCGTTCGTCTCAATGACATGGGAGTCTCCTCTCGCGGACCACGCCTCCGCAGGGTGTACAGCTCTCACCTTTATACCGGACTCTGGCACACTGTGGGGCCGGGGAGGACTGGTTCGACTAACGGAGTGGGTGTCGTTTAGAATCGACAGCTTGGAGATATATGAAAATGATGTCCGCTAGAAAGTGTCTGCCGGTGCTGGTGTTTGGCGCCGTCGTCCTCACCGCGGGTCACGCGTCTGCGCAGACCGCCCTTTCGTCCTGGAATGCCGAAGCGTCAGTGGGCTGGGACGTCAACGTCAGCGGGGCGTTCCTCGCCGCTGGCATCGGCACGCTCGACCATAGTGCCACCGTCATCTCCGCGCAGTCGTTCGGCGACGTCTACGGCACCGGCGTGCTGTGGCAATTCAGCGGCGGCTACATGATCGACGAGATTAACGAGGTTCGCGGGCAACTCAGCTTTCAGCGCGCCGGATCCGATATCGTCAGTCTCGGCACTGCCAACGGCACCGACCTGGTGGCGACCTTCGACGACTACAGGGCGTGGACCGTCGAGGCTGGCTACCGGCATTTCTTCGCTCCGCGGGATGTACGGCTGCGGCCCTATGGTGGCGCCACCATTGGCGTGTCGATCATCGACGAGATCGACGCCGTCTTTGCAGCGCCTCAGGGCGGCATCACCCGCCTGGCGACGGATTTCTACGACGGCACCGCGGCGTTCAGCTTTGGCGTCAACGGCGGCGCGCTCTATGGCCTCAACGACAGGTACGATCTCTTCGCGCAGATCGGCCTGCGCTTCAACAGCGGTCTGTCGCAGATCGACTCGCTGCGCGGAACCGGCCTGGAAGACATCAACGACAAGAGCTCTCGCTGGACGATGCCGATCACCATCGGCATACGCGTCAACTTCTAGAAGTGGTTCAAAACCCGATAGCGAGTGGCCGCGGACGGGGCGCCCCGCCGCTAAGTCGTTGCGCCGATTGCGCTCCAAGCTGTTCAGTCGCATTCAGGCCGGTAGTCGGGATGCGGTCGAACGCAGCGCGAAAGCAGGAACCGGGATGCACCGGAACGTTCACTCCAGCCCGACGACATACTCGGCGACAGCTCTCATCTCCTCTTCGGTGAGACGTCCAGCGACGAGGCGCATGACGCGCGCCCGGTCGTTGCTGCGCGTGCCGCTCTTGAAGTCCATGAGTTGCTGCACGGTGTACGCCTGACGCTGACCGGCCAGGCGGGGATAGCGTTGGGAGCCCACGCCATTGGGCAGGTGACAGCCGATGCACCCCGGGACACCGGTGACGCGGTTGCCCTCCTCGTACAGCACCTTGCCCCGGGCCGCCAACTCTGGATTCTCCACCGCGCCCCGCGCGGGCGTCTGACTGGCGAAATGGGCCGCCATGCCGGGAATCTGCTGCTTCTTCAAGGCCCCGAATATGGGGGCCATGATGTCGCTCTTGCGCTTGCCGGACTTGTACTCGCGGAGCTGCTTCTCCACGTAGGCGGCATGCTGTCCGTCGAGCTTGGGGAACGTCGGTGCCACCTGCGGCCCCGCCGCGCCCCCCGCGTGACAGGGGAGGCACGCCGTGACCGTGAGCGCCCCTGCTCCCTGCGCCCACGACAGTGTTGAGATCCCCACCAGCCACACGGCCAAGCCGACGAGCGTCGCCAATTTCCGCACGGTGATGCCTCCTTCGCGGCACGTCTCGACGCGCCTCACCGAAGTCACAGCTCGTACCGGAAGAACGCGCCAAACAGGTGCACCTTGTAATCTTGCGGACCGAAGTCGAGATAGGCTCCGTTGTTGGCGGGCATCGGATTCACGCTGATACCGTCGTAGTGCCAGTCGCGGAGCTGATCGTCCTCGTACCGGTAGATCAAGCGGAGAGACAGCCGCTTGCGAATCGGCACCATCGCGTTGGCTTCAACGACGTTCTGAATGAAAACGAGGTCCGACCAGCCGTCGCCCGCGAGCGCCACCTGCGTGGCATTCAGTCCCAGTGCCGCGGGGTTGTACCCATATCTGATTTTTGTACGGCCGTTGATATAGGTGTAGGCGACGTCGGACAGGACTTTGCCCATCTCGTAGTGGAAGCCAAGACCCGTGACGGTATTGCGATCCTTTTGAGACACATCCCAGGTTCGGCTGATTGGAAAGAGCGGACTGACTGCTGAGGCCGTTCCGCACAGCGACCTCCAGTTCGCCGGCAGCACCTGCTGCGTCGAGACCATCGACGTACCGGAAGGGGGCGCCGGTGGCACTCCGGTCGCGTTGGTCTGAACCGAGCCGTCGCTGAAGAAATAGTAGAAGCTCCCCATCACGCAGGCATTCGGCTGGAGGCCAGCCTGATGTTGCGCTCCCTGCTGGTACGAGTAGAACCCGTACGCGCTGGTCGTCGGAGACGGCTGCCAATTGAGTTCGACCGACGGCGACGTCAGCTTGTAATGTTCGTTGCGTCCGTACTCCGACGCGGGGTACTCCACGTCTCTCGCCTGCAGACCGACGCTGACATCGAGCGCCGGGCCGATGCCGTAGTTGAAACTGGCATTGAGGACATTCTGATTGCGATCGGCTACGTCGAATCTGCGGAACTGATCGACGTTGCGCAGCCACGAGGCCATGTTCGTCGTGTTCGCGGTCGGGACGGGTCCGAACGAAATGCTATAGAACTCGGCCAATGGAGTCGCCAGAAAGTCGCTTCCGCGACGACGGCCGTACTCGGTACGAAAGCCGGAGCGTGCCATTCTCCAACGCGCGGTTGACGTAGCCGAGTCGAATTTTGTCTTCCGACGTCTGATCGCGGTCGCGATACTTGCGATCGAAATTCTCACGCTCGTACGTGCCTTCCAGACTGTTGGTCCGATTAGCGCGGTATTCGGCCGTTACGATGGAGTTCAGTTGCCGATATTCGAAAGGCACGTTGCGGATCGGAACGTCGCCCGCACTCGGCGCCAACCCCAGCGCCTGCGTGGCGGTGTAGTTACAGCCGGTGCCGTTATATCCGGTGTTCAGCAGTACCCGGCGGATTGTTGCCTACGGTCAGGTTCGGCGTTACGAAGGAACCTCCCGATCCGTTGTTTAACAGACGGCCCCACTGGCCCGTCAGCGGATTGCACGCAAAGAACTCCGTGCTGTTGTCGGTATCGAAGTAGCGGAACTTGCCCTTCACCGACAGCGCTTGCGCAGGATTCAGGATGATCGCAAGGTCGGCAAGCGTCGTGTCAATGCGCGCATCGGCCGATAGCTTGCTCAGCGAGCCGGTCGTGTTCCACACATTTGCGGTGGAGACGCCGTTGATGGTGCCGCCCGTCAACGGCTCGAGTGCCCACGGAGTCAGGTTGTCGTTCTGCTGCGACCGAGCGAGCGACACGACGCCGGTAAACCGGCTCTTGAGGAACTTCGGGAACTTCCTGGCGAACTCCCCCTTGAAGTTCAAGTAGTCGTTGCTCGGATACATATCGAACTGCCCGCGCGTAAAGGTCGTCGACGGCACGCCCGCGATGGTATTTGTCGTGATGAACAGAGGGTTCTCGAACGTCAGGGTGTCGATGTCGTTCTGGAAGAACGACGCCGTGACCTGCAGGTTGAGGTTTGTCATCGGGTTGGCGAACTGAAGCCCGGCGAGTACGTCCTGCGTGCTGTAATCAATCGATTCCGGAATCTCGACGTTGCCGCCACCGCCGCCACCGCCAAAGACGGCGCCGAACGGGCGACTGCCGTCTCGACGCTCATTGGTATAAGTGGCGAAGGCTTTCCAGTTCGCGGGCAGCGTGAGATCGAAGCGTGCCCGGCTTCTCTTCCTCGTCAGCTCGAGATCAGAGTCCGGCAGTCGACGAGATCGCGAGCAGCATGTTCGCCTGCGTCGTATTCGCATCGGTCGTGCCTCCGGGGCGAAGTCCTCTCAGCGTAAGAACGTCGCTGCCGGCGCCGTCCCATAACGAGTGGTAGGTCGACGTAAACACGTGGGGTATTTCGCTGAAAGAGCCGCGCACCCTCCACGTGTTGTATCGACCCACGTCCACGCCGTAGTACCTGATCGTTCTGAGCCACCCCACCGCCCACCGCGTCGAGGTGAAACGCGCTTTTCGGCTGCTCGAGCATGAAGGTGAAGTTGTTCAGGTACAGGCCGCTCTCGAGATCTTTGTATTCGCGGAACTTGGCGGCTTCCTTATCGCCGCCAACTCCGATGGCGCCGAACTCGATCGTCCCGCGATAGAGCATCCCGCTCGCCGTCTTCGAAGGCTCCTTGACCAGCGGCGCGGGGGGTATGAGCAATCCCGTCGGAGTGCGCGAATTCACGGCGATACCCAACCCCTCAGGATCACGTTCGACGATTGAGCTGACGGTCCGCGGATTCAAGGCGTTGCCCGGCGTGGCGTCCTGCCCATACGCCGGCGAGGTCGTCAATCGCAGCACCCCGATACCCAGGGTGATGACCGAGGCATACGTACGAATCTTCATCAAGGTCCCCCCGCAGTTGTCCCGCGGCGCGGGATTGGTCAGCGCTGGAAGCGTTGACCAGCCGGATGATTGCTGCCATGGATCTGCGAGTGGCAGTTCTGACAGGTGCGCCCGATCACGCGCGGACTCTGTCCTCCTCCCAACAGCGCACCGGCAGCTGACTGTCCGTCTCGGTAGAACGTGCCGTTATGACCTACCGACAGGTTGTGGCATTGCTGACACAGGTAAGGACGCGCCCCGACGAGCAGCTTGTCATGGTTGGAACCATGAGGCTGATGACAGTTGAGACAGCTTTCGCGGACGGGCGCGTGTTCCCAGAGGAACGGCCCCCGTTTTTCGGCGTGACACGTGTAGCAAACCTCGTTGACGGAATCGGCGTTCAGAAGAGCGCGGGTCGTCGAGCCGTGCGGGTTGTGGCAGTCGACGCAGGACACCTTTCCTTCGGGCAGCGGCATGTGCGAACGCCTGCGGAACTCGGCGCGCTGCTGCTGATGACACTGGAAACAGGTCTCTGAGATGCTTTGCCGGGCCAATAGACCGCTGGCCGACAGCTTCTGCATGGGATTGTGGCAATCGGAGCAGCCGAGGTTGCTCTTCGCGTGCATCGACCCTGGCCAGTGCAGGCGATTGCCACCCTCATGGCAGGTCAAGCACTGGGCATTCTGCACGTCCACGGGCGTTCCCCAACGCTTGGTGAACCCGATCAGCGCGGTCTTGTCGAGCGCGTTCCTGGCGTGATTAGAGCCCGGTCCGTGGCAGGCTTCGCACCCGAGCCGCTGACGGTCGTTCTTCGGATTCAGCCGGAAGATCTTCGCATGCAGCGTCTCGCTGAAATGCTGGTTCTCCTGGCCGTGGCATTCGATACACCGCACTTCGCCGATGTACTCGGCGGGTTTCGCAGCAGGCTGAGCTGCAGGCTTCACGGCAGGTTGAACGGCGGGCCTCACGGGTGTGGCCAGCCCCCAGCACACCATCAGAGCCGCAATGCCTATACTGATCGTCAGCGTTCGACGCACTCGGGGCGTCTGTCCGGTCGTCCGCATGCGCTCCTTTCGCTCTATCCCTTCTTCTCTTCGTACTCCCCTTCCTAATCCCTGTGTCGCCGTTCGTAGTCCCGGGCTTGACTCCGCGCCAAGCCCCCGCAGATGACACGAGCCGGACGCCGCCTCGCATCAGGCATGCCAGCGTTGGCCTCAGGACCAAGAACCAGTCCGAGCAGATCGATGAGCGCGATTATTTGGACATCGGCGGTTTCCAGTGCCATTCACGGTCCGCCCTACCAGGCAGCTCATCAACGTCATCGCTTACAACTTTTGTTTTGACTTTCGCGGAGCGAAAATTCGACAGGACGGTCGAACAACGACTTCAGAAATCGATCGCCGCTTGAATCCGTTGGGCGTCGGATTTCAGCCGTTTAGAATCAACGATTTGGAGATGGTGGACACATTTACGCCAGTTGGAACCCACTGATGAACTGGTTGCGCCAGGTTGACAGACTCCGTCGCGCCGCATAGTTCGCCGCCTTCCCTTGAATAGGCGGTCGCCATGCCCATGCCGTCCCTTGACATGGCGCACTCGTCGGAATACTCACACAACGCCAGTTTCACGAACTGCTGTCGAACACGAGGTCCGCCCGACGGTCGAGCGGCCTGGTCCTTCGCCTGCAGCGCGTCGTCTATTTCGATGCGCGCGTCGGCAATGTCGTGCAGCCGGCGATGCGGATCCTTTTCCAGGCAGCGCCGGAGCAGACGCCGGACCGTGTGGGGCGTCGCTTTCGGGAGCGCGGCCCAGTCGGGTTCACGCTCCAGCACCGCGGCGACCGTCTCCGACACCGTTTCGCCGTCAAATGCGCGCCGTCCTGTCAGGATTTCGAAGAGCAGGCACCCGAACGCCCAGATGTCCGTCCGTTTGTCGACCGGCAGGCCGCGCGCCTGTTCCGGGCTCATGTACGCGCACGTGCCGAAGACCCACCCATCGGTGGTCTTCAGAGCGTCAGTGGGCTGCTGTGAAGATGGAGCACCGGCCGGTTCGTGTTCGGCGTGTTCTTTCGCCAGCCCGAAATCGAGCAGCTTCAGGCTCCCGGACGAACTGAACTTGATATTTGCGGGCTTGAGATCCCGATGAACGACGCCTTTGTCGTGCGCGGCCTCCAGTGCGCTTGCGAGCTCGCGAGCGAGGGCGAGCGCGTCGGGCCACTCCAGTCGGCCATGGTTCAGACGATCCGCGAGGGTTGGCCCCTCGACCAGTTCCATCACGAGCGCGTGCAGGGTGTCGGCATGCTCGGCTGCATCCGCCATGCTGCCGCTGTTATACCGCAGCGCGGCGTGAGTCAGCCGACTTAAAAAAGTGAAGGCTGACGATTATTCGAACCGCGTACCGGCGGCAGTTGCGCAGACAGTCATGATCAGGGTGTCGCTGGCGTCGAACACTTCGACGTCGGAATTCGATGTAAAGGCATCACCGCTTGCGTCCAGCACCAGGGCGGACGTCACCCTCTGCGACCCCACGAATGCGCCACTCGCGTCATACCGATAGTACGTGAACGCGTAAGTGTACTCCTGCCAGCCGTGTGCGCGACGCCACACCCCGTGGCCCGGACTGCGTAGCGCCGGTGTCTGCCCGGGGCCAATCCCGTACTCCGACGTCGTCCCGCCTTCGTGAAACGTGAACAGACCCCGAAGCCCAGGCACCGGCGCCACTTCACCCGTTTCACAATTACGCGGTCTTACCCGGGTTCGCCACACGCCTTCGATGGTTGGCTCGCCGGCCGGTGGGGACGCCCACGACGGCTGAACTGCAGCCTTGTGACCGGAGACGACAGAAGCCGTGATGGTGACCGCCGCCATCGTCGCTAACGCGATGACTGCCGTTCGTTTCAGGAGCGTCATTGAGCCTCCTTTGGGGTGAGCGCCGTGCGTGAATGCCGACGCCCATGACCCGACGCACAAGGAGAACGCGGAAATCGACGAAAAACCGTCTCATGCCCCGCGCGGGTCTCGGGAGGCAGTTAACCGGCGTGAAGCCGGGACCCATCGGACTACCTACTCAGTCGGCTCTCGCGCCGTCCTGAGCGATGGCCGCCGGCGTCAGGCCCCGAGTGGTGGTTGCCCAAGCAGGTGAACGAGCTGGTTCGCGAACTGAACACGTCGGCGGCCGTCAGGAAATCGCGGTAGGACGGCGGCCAGTTGTCAGCGCAAACACCATGAAGACACCGCTAGCGACGGCCACGATCGCCCCCGCACGTAGAAGTGCGGGACGCATGGTCTCCCATTCAAGGACCGTTCGCGCGTGTTCAGGCCCGAGGATCGTGGCCGAAAGTCCTTGCATGCACATCAGGGTGCCTAAGAAGCGCAGAGTCTTTGGCGCACGAGAGGCCGTGGCGCCGAGGATCACCACGAGTCCCATCGCCAAACGGACAGCGCCAGCCGTGTAGAGTCCGGTCGGCGTCGCAAAGTACCTGTCGGCGAACCGCGGTCAGGCTAGCCGGTAAAACGAGGCCGACCACGCCGACAACAACAGTGAAGAGGGCGACGAGCAACGCAGCGATCCTTATTAGGGGGGCCGATCAGGGCAGCCCACGAAGGCCTGTCAGTCATGCCGCTGACTGTACACCCGGCGCGGCTTTCTTGGCTTCCGACTCATTCAGTCGATCCGAAGCGCGTCTGCCGGCTGAATCGAGGCAGCTCGGTTCGCTGGAATCGCGGCGGACATCATCGTAACGACAAAGAGCACCAGGCTGACGGCGACGAGCACGACCGGATCGTTCAGATTGCCGATCGACCACTGGGCTACAACCTTGTTAAGCCCCACGCTCAATGCGAGACCAGCGAAGAGGCCCGCGACGATGGCCAAGACCGCCGGCTGCACCGCAGCGTTTACGATGCGCCCGCGACCGGCACCGAGCGCCATACGGATGCCAAATTCTTTGAATCGAAACGACACCGAGTACGACACGACACTGTAGAGCCCGACTACTGCGAGCATCAGCGCAAGAACCGCGAAGCCGAGCAAAAGCAACGCCACGAACCGCTCACGGGCCCAACCCGCGCTTGCGAGCTCGTCTTTCGCTGTGCGTACCACGTTCACCGGTTGATTTGGATCGACGGTCCGCACCGCCTCCCGAATCGATCGGGTCAGCGAAAGTGGATCGTGACTCGTCCGCAGGATCACATTCAGGGAATCGCTCAACATGAGCGTGTACGGCACGTAGATCGACGGCGCCGGCGGCTCATGGAGACCGACATTGGGTGTGTCGCCGACCACACCGATTATCTCGAACCAGCCGTCGCTGCCGGGCGCCGCCAGCCTGAAATAGGTGGGTGATTTGATGTACTCGGGCATCCGAACTCGCCGTCCAATCGCGGATTCGTCAGGCCAACGCTCACGAGCCATCGTTTGGTTGACGACGGCGACGTGGGGCACTCCGGCGCTCTCTGAATCTGACCACACGCGGCCTCGAATGAGCGGGATCTTCATCGTCGCAAAGTAGTGGGCGCTGATCCGTTGGAGAATCGGTGCCTCGTCTCCTGTCAGGTCCCGTCCAGGAACTTCGACCACCGACCGTTGGCCCGACCGGGGTGGTATCCCGCTGTAGGTGGCGAGCGCGACCGATTCGACTTGGGGCACGTCTGCAATTCGATTCCGTAGGCGCTCATAGAACGTGGCGCGGTCGGCCCATTCCGTGTGACTGTTCTCTGGAAGGTTGATCGAAGCGATGATCACGTTGTGCGGATCGTAGCCAAGCGATGTCCGGTACAGACCAATGAGCACCCGGACGGCCGCGCCGGTGCCCGCGAGCAACAGCACCGTCAGCGCAATTTGAGCCGCGAGCAGGAGGTGATGCGCTCGCCGGCTTTCGACGCCGGCGGTCGTCCGGACAGTCGCCGTCAGGCGTGGGCGCGAAAACGACAAGGCCGGTGACAGTCCAAAAATCAGAGCCGACGCCATCGCAAGGCCCGCACTGAAGAGCAGGACCGGTACATTGACGGGCACTGCCATGAGGTTCCCGACCGGAACCGAATTCGGGGGCAAGAGCCTGAGCATAGCCGGCAGGCCCCAGTAGCCCGCCGCAACGCCCAGTGCGGCGCCGTTGAATGCCAGGAGCAGCGATTCCACGAGGAGCTGCCTCATCAACCGTCCACGACTTGCCCCTATGGCGGCCCGCACGGCGAACTCATGCGCCCGCGAGGTCCCGCGCGCCAACAGCAGGATGGACACGTTCGCGCATGCGAGCAAGAGCAGCAACATAGACGCCGCGAAGATCAACAGGAGGGTCGGCACAAAGTCGGCCGCCCTTTGTGTCTCCACCAGACCTCGTACGAGCGGACGCACCTCCTTCGGAAAGCGTTGCGGGGCCTCCTTGGCGAATTGGTCGAAGAGCGGCTGAAGTCGCTGTTCGGCCATGCGTGGATTGACGCCCCGCTTGAGACGGGCCTGGACGCCCCATGCGAAGTTCGGATCGAACGTCAGATGAAGGGGAACGAGAATCTCCGGACCAGTGTAAAAGTATTGACGTGGCAGCACGCCAATCACGGTGTAGGGTTCGCGGTTTAAATAGAGGGTCTGCCCCACTGCCTCAGGCTGCCCGCCGAAGTGTCGCTGCCAGAACCGATAGGTGAGCACGACGACCCGTTGGGGCTGCTCGCCCGCCGGCCCGTCCGCCTCGTTGAAGACTCGTCCGAGGAGGGGCGGAACCCCGAGTACGTTCAAAGCGTTTGCTGAAAAATACTGGGTGCGCACCGGTTCTGGGAGGTCCTGGCCGGTCAGCGTCATCTCCCAGGTGTTCCAGGCGAAGGCGCCGTCGAAGACGTCGCTGTGTTGAAGGGCGACGAGCTGTCGCGCCGTGACAGACAGACCACGCGGCTTGCCTTTGTCGTTCATGTCAAGCCTGACGATCCGATTGATGTCGGCGAATGGGAAGGGATTCAGTAATGCCGCATTCACGATGCTAAACACCCCTGTAGCGGCGGCAATCCCGACTGCCAGGGAGACGACAGCCGTCGCGGCGAAACCGGGGCTCCGGCGGAAGATACGCAGCGCATATCGGAGATCTACGGCGAGGATGTCCAGCAAGAAGTTTCCTCAGCGACGAGCGCGAAAGAATATTACCACTCCGGAGTGCTCCAGGTGAGGCGGCCGAAGGTGAGCATCGAGGCGTGGCGACGACACTACAACGAGGTCCGGCCGCATTCGAGCCTCGCCTACTTGACGCCGGCGGCCTTCAAGGCGAAACATCTGGCCGACGTTGTCGGGGGCGCTCGCCGGCGATGCCGGCTCGCGCTGACGTGACGAAGAACGGAGAACTACGAACCGGTCCGATCAGCGCCATTCTCCAGTAACGACTGGTCCGAAGAAAGCCGGCAGGTCATTCCCAGCTCGGGTCAACGTTGAGACCACCGAGGGTGACGCATTCGAGCGTTTGTTCACCATCCTCAAACGAACTCCGCCGCACCCGTGCTCAGATGGCACCCGCGTTCCTGTTTGTCGATCCGTACGGGTTCAACATCCCTGCGGGGTGCTTGGCGACCTGATGAACAGGGCCAATTGGGACCCGCTGATCAGCTGGTCGCGTGGAATTGATAGCCTGAGACGTGCAGCATAGACAACATCCGGAATTGGAAAACGTCTTGGCGGCACTCACTCCCCAACCGATTACTTCGCGGGAACAAGCGCGAGCCGGTGCGCGGCTGCTTCCTCCACCGACGCCCGCCGGTATCGGAGCGGAAAGTATTGCCCCTTCGCCCATTGCTCCCGGAGATTTCCATAGAACGGGCTCCCCGGTTGTCCTGATTGCCCCGGCGTGTTCGTGGCCCGCGAGTTGTCGAGATTCGCGAAGTCGATCACGTGACGATACGTGGCGCCGATCGCCGCGACGGTTTCTCCCCCGCCGTCCCGCTCGATCCCAGGCAGGTCGTACGCCTTCAGCAGAGGGTGAGGGAACTCGCTGCGGTTCAGCCGTCCCCATCGCCATTCCTGCCGGTCGGGTCCCAGTGATTTCCGCAGCGTCTGCACCGCCTTCTCCAGCGCCGTTCGCGCCGCGGTGAGGCGAGCCTTCGTCTGGTCGGCGAGTACCGATACGAAGTGCCGACGAACCGACACCACCCCTGGTCAGCCACCCCTCCGAGCTGCAGCGCCTCCTCGTCGAGGTTGCGGCGCCAGTGGTTGTGCAGCGACGGTGCGACGCTGTCGGTGACGTAGCGGCCATCCCATTCGAGGATGGTCTGCCGCGCCCACTCCACGTCCGCAACATCCGAGCTCCACCCGCGCAACAGCGATTTCTCCGCCTCGACATAGGGCCACGAGGTGTCGTGCTGGAAGCGTTCGAAGTCCTCCGCTCGAAGTCCCGTGGCGGTTCCGAGCAACTGGTTCAGGCGATCGAAACGGCTGTAGGGCGCGCGTTTGAAGAAGAGCGGTGGAGAGTAACCCGCAGGATGGATGTTGTGGTTGGCGGTCGCAATCCATCCCCGTTCCGGGTTGTACTCGAAGGGCAAATCGTCCCTGAAGCCGTTCCAGGTGTACTCGCCCGTCCCCGGGACCGGCAACCGGCCGTCCCAGCCGCCCGCACGCCTGGGAGTGAGCGCCGAGGCATGCCATCCGATGTTGCCGTCCACGTCGCCACAGATCATGTTCTCCGAGGGGGCGAGGTAGGTACTGCTGGTACTGGAGGAACTCGCGGCACGTGGGCGTCAGCGTCGCCTGGTTCAGGCGAAGTGCGCCGAGGTACTCCGCTGTGCCCCGTTCCTGCAGGGTGGATCGCAACGCGTACGCCCGGTGGCGCACGCGGTCTTCGAAGAAGATGGGACCGTGCCGGCTGTACTTCCGCTGAATCCTGCGCGGGGTTTCGCCGCGGACCTGGATGGTGTCCTCGACGACGCGCAGCGGATACCACTGACCCTGCCACTTCGCCTGGTTCGGGTTCTCAGGGTTCAACTCCTCCACGAACACATCGTCGTAGTCCGTTCCGACGATCGTGAGGCCCCATCCCACGCGCCCGTTGTGTCCGATGGCCACACCGGGGATGGCGGGCTCGGTGGCGCCGACGACATCCCATCCGGGGGCGTTCAGGTGGACGATGTAACGGAGTGATGGATTCGTGACCTGCCGATGCGGGTCGTTGGCGAGGATGACCGCGCCGCTGGCCGTTCGCTGCCCGCTCACGACCCAGTTGTTGCTCCCCGGGGAGTGTTCCGGCGTTCCGAAGTCGAGCGAAGCCTCCGCACCTGAAGCACCGCGGAAGGGCTCCAGCAACGGTGGTCGCGGGAACGGCACCACGGGGAGTGTGCCGCCCAAGGCGTCCAGCACATCCTCCGAGAAAATGGACATGTCGAGGCCGCGCGCAAGCGGGACCTCGATGAACGGATCCGGCCGGCTCCGTCGCGTCGCTTCCGCCGGTCCCAGGCGCGCGACGGTCAGTGCAAACCTGATCTCCGATCGTGCGCTGGCGAGCGACCGTGCAGGCACCCGCAGCACGACATCGTTCAACGTCCAGGGCGCTGGGGTGATGCCCGTGAGCTTGAACTCCACGGGCAGGTTGTCGCGGTGCCCCTCGATGTACGCGTTCACGCCGTTGGCAAACGCGGTGAAGATCTGGCGCGCCTGCGGGTGGTAGCTGGTGAACTCGGTGTCGTCCCAGGGGCCTTGATACTGAATCAACCTGAGGAGGCGATCGTGCTCGACAGCTTGCGGGCCGACGATCTCGGCCAGGCGCCCGCCGTTGTAGCGCCGCCACAGCTCCATCTGCCACAAACGGTCCTGGGCCTGCACGTAGCCCTGCGCGAAGAACAGGTCGTCGGTGTTCTTGGCGTAGATGTGGGGGACGCCCCAGCGATCGCGGATGACCTCGACCGTGTCGCGAAGCCCAGGAATCACGAGCTTGCCGTCGATCTGGCTCAACGACGTTTTCGCCAGCTCGACGAAGCGCGCGTCTGCCGTCCCCTGGGCAGACGGCACAACTCGCGCGAACACGACCGACCGCCGCGGTGAGCAGCAGCGTCACCCACCACACCGGGTGCCATCGCCGGCCATTGCGCATGACGTCTCCTCGGGTCAAGACGCTGGGTACTGGTCAGCAACGAAGGTGTTGACTAGAAGTAGTTTCAAAACCAATTGCGTGGCTTCCGCCTTCAGGCGGAAGTGTCCGTGCGCGGGTCATCTTCCGGCTAAGAAGCACGAGATCTGACCACGAGACGGTCTTGAAACCACGAGACGGTTTTGAAGCTACTTCTAGAAGGTCAATCGCACCCCGAGCTCCATCTGGCGCATCGAGGATGCCGACGTGACTCGTCCGAAGTTGGCGGCACCGAACGTGGTGTTCGGGGCGCCCCAGTTGACCTCGTTGAACACGTTGAACACCTGCGCCTGCACCATGACTCGTGTGCGGCCCGCGACGTTGAAACTCTTCGACAGGGCGAGGTCCGTCCTGCTGAAGCCCGGCCCTTGCAGCATGTTGCGCGGGGCGTTGCCGAACGTGAACTGCGCGGGCTGCGCGAAGGCGGTCGGGTCGATGCAGTTGATCAGGCCAAGCCCGGAAGGATTGGGCTCGCAATTCAGCTCGACATCCCTCAGCACATCGGGTCGCTGCGGGGTCCGGCCGACGTTCGCGCGGTCGCCCTGAATGGTGACGTTCAGGGGCGAGCCAGTCTGGAACGTCGCCACCCCGCTCACCTGCCATCCTCCGAGCAGCCCGCGCATGAGCAGGCTGCTGGAGTTCCTGAAGAAGGGCAGCTCGTAGATGCCGCTGAACACGAAGCGATGCGGCACGTCCCAGCTCGCCCGGGAGTAGTCGCTATAGATGTCGAAGTCGTTGACGATGGCCCCGCCCCCGTTCGAGTGGTCGGCCATGTCGAACGTCCGCGACCAGGTGTAGTGCGCGTTCAGCGAGAGCCCGTCCGTCATCCGGCGGCGCAGCACGAACGCGAGCGAGTCGTAATTGGCGATCAGGTCGTTCTCGATCACTCGGATACTGCCGAAGTTGGGATTCGGCCGGCGCGCCTGAATGGGCCCGGCGGCGGGCGTGGGCGTATTGATGAAGAAGCTGCGATCCAGGTTCTTCGTCCTGGACGCGAGGTACTGGACCTCGACGACCGTTGACCGCCACAGCTCGTGCTGGACGTCGAAGCTCCACTGGTTCTTCCACGCGTTCGGCAGATCGCGGTTGGGCGTCGTGATGTCCGGTGGCGACGTGGTGGCCACGCCGGTGGGCTGCGCGAGAGTGATCGTCGGGTTGGCGGTGTCGTTGTTATAGGTGAACCGCGGGGCGAGCGGCGGGTTGTTCGTCAGAAACGTGAACGTGTTCATCTGGTTCGGGTTGAAGTAGATACCCCAGCCGCCGCGGAGCACCGTCTTGTCGGTCAGCCGGTAGGTCGCGCCGAGCCGCGGCGCGATGTCGCCGTGGTTCGGCTCGTGCAGCTTGAACCCGGGCACCGGGTAATCCGCCGGGTTCGCCGACGGGATGATTCGCGTGAAGTCCTCGTTCAGTTCCGAGGCGAAGCCGGCGTAGGTCTGCGCCACCGTATTCAGCTCGTAGCGCAGGCCGAGGTTGAGCGTCATCTTCGGCGTCGGTTGCCACACGTCGTTCACGAAGAAGCCATTCCGCCAGTGTCCCACGTGAGCCGTGACCATCGAGGCGATCGTCACGACGCTCCGCGGCACGCCGAGCATGAAGTCCGCCATGGAGTAGCCCGACATGTCGCCGGTGAAATTGAACTCGCCGCGAGGTTGGTTACCCGACTGCCGCCACGTTGCCATCCGGCGGGCATCGAACCCGGCGCGAAGGTTGTGCGACCCGCGCGTATAGGAGAGCACGTCCGAGAGCTGGAACGTGGTGTCGTACTGGTGCCAGTTCGTGCCCCCCTGGCCCAGGCCGCTGAACGCGCTGATGCCGAAGTTGGGGATCCCGTGGTTCTCGAAGGCCACGTCGGCGTCGAAGCCGGGGATGCCGAGGGCTGAGCCGGCGCCCTCGATGCCGTTCACCCAGAAATAGTTCAGTGTGTCCACGTCCATCCGGTGGTAGCCGATCCGGAAGTCGTTGTGGAGGTTCGACCCCAGCGAGTGCGTGTACGAGCCGAGCCAGTTCTTGTTGACGCGCGGCTGCCACACGGGCTGGATCTCGAGGGCCGACGGCGAGAGGATCTCGTACGAATCCAGCCAGCTGTAGCGGAACGAGAGCCGAACCCTGGTCCCGATATTCTGATCGGCACGGAACAGCACCTGGTCGTGCTCGTCCTTGTCCACCGCGGGGCCCTGGTAGTTGGACGCGGTGCCGGGCATGTTCGCCAACGGATAGTACTGGAGCAGCTGCTGCGCGACGGGCGAGAGCAATGTCGGTCGGGATGATGTTGCCGGCGAAGGGCTCGCGGGTAAACGGGTTCCGGATCTGAGTGGAAATTTCGGAGAAGTCGCCCCGCCGCATTTTCTCGGTGGGCACCGACACGATCGGACTCGTCTGTTCGTCCTGCCGGATGCCCTCCCACGCGCTCATGAAGAACGTGCGGTTGTGCCCGTCGTAGACGCCCGGGATGACCACCGGGCCACCCAGCACCGCGCCGAACTGGTTGCGCTCCGACGGGTTCTTCGGGATCGCGCGGTTGTCGAAATAGCCGCGGGCGTTGAGCGATTCGTTCTGGAAAAACTCGTAGGCCGGAGCCGTGGAAGTCGTTCGTGCCGCTCTTGGTGACGACGTTCACGTGGACGCCGAGGAAGGAGCCGTACTCCGCCGACGTGCTGCCGGTCTGGACCTGCACTTCCTCCACCGCGTCCTGGATGGGCCGCATGCTCGTCATGGCCAGCAGGTTCGAGCTCGAGCTGATCCCGTCGAGCGTCATGTTGTTCTGGATACTGCGCTGGCCCGCGCCGCGGAAGCTGAAGCCGATGTCGCTGGTGTTACCGGCGAGCACGCCTGGCGTCGTGCTCGCCAGCGACCAGACGTTGCGCCCCGAGGTTCGGCAACTCCGACACGGCGCGTGTATCGATGGTCTGGGAGAGCGCCGCCCGATCGGTCGCCAGCACGACCGCCTTCGCCTCGACGGTCACTGTTTCCGTGCGCTCGCCGACGTCCAGCACAGCATCGCGGCGGACCACCTGGTTGCCGGCGACCTGAAGGCCCGTCACCTGGAAGGTCTTGAAGCCCTGGAGCGCGATCGTCATGGAGTAGCGCCCGATCCGGACGTTCGGGATGGTGTACTGCCCCTGCTCGTTCGTGAGCGTCTCGTAGGTGTCCTGGGTCTCGACGTTCACCGCGGTCACCGCCGCGCCGGGGATGACGCCGCCCCCGCTGTCCGTGACGGTCCCGACCAGGCCAGTCTGCTCGGCGAGCTGCGCCCACGCGCCCGTTGCGACGCCCATGCACACCACTAAGGTGACGTAAGAATCGACGTAGCATTTCACAACCTCCAAGCTGGAACACGTAGCGTGCGGGATCTATCGCCCACCCCGGGATCGAGTAGCGCTCGCCGGAAGCGCGCTCCATTCCGGGCTGGCCAGGCCGTTGAGGTCATACACGATCTTGCCGTCCTTGATTGTCACTTCCGCAGTCAGCTTCTGCGTGCCCGACATCCGGGCGCCGTCCTGATCCAAGAAGCCGAACTTGCCCTTCTCGAGCCGCAAGACGGCGACATCCGCCACGGCACCTACCGAGAGGTGTCCGAGGGCCTCCTGCTTGATGGCCTTCGCGGGCGCCCACGTCGACTTGGCGATCACCTGGTCGAGGGGCATTCCGAGAGCCAGGAACTTGCTCATCACGTTCAGCATGTCCTTCATGCCGGCGTTCATGCTGTTGATGTGCATGTCGGTGGAAATGGTGTCCGGGTACCACCTTTCCTTGAAGGCCGGCACCGCTGTCCGGAAGACGAAGCTCCCACCGCCATGGCCGACGTCGAAGAGGATCCCTTCTTCTGAGCGGCGAAGATCGCGGGGTTGATTTTCCCGTCGATCACTTCCCCCCTCATTCCCCCGTAGCAGTGCGTGAAGATGTCTCCGGGGCGGAAGTACTTCTCGAAGAGCTCCTTGATCGTGCGCACCTTCGCACTGCCGAAATCGACCATCACGGGGATGTCGGCGAGCTTGCCGGCCTCGACCGAACGGCTGAACGGATCCCACTCGGGCCCGGCGTAATGCGCCGTCTTGATGCCGACGACGAGACCCTTGTGCTTGAGGGCCATCGCCACGGTCGGCTGGACTTCCATGTCGGTCAGGTCGTTCTCCCGTGCCGCGCCCGCGATGCCGTACCCGACGATGTTCAGCATGGCGAGGACGCGGGTCCTCGAGACGTCGATGATGCGGGTCTTGAAATCGTCGAAGGTCCGCCAGCCCGAGCTGCCCGGGTCGACCACGGTCGTGGTGCCCGTGCGGAACGTGAACCCGTCCGGCGCCACGCCCCGCGGGTACGTCCCACCGGCATAGGCGTGGAAATGGATGTCGATCAGCCCGGGCGTGACGTACAACCCCGACACGTCCACGGTCTTCAATGCCGCGGCAGGATCAATCGCTGGCGACACCGCCGCAATCCTGCCATCCTTGATCGCCACGTCACGGACGGCACTCACCCCGTTCCGCGCGTCGATCACGTGGCCGCCCTTGAGGAGGAGATCGTAAGTGGCGGCTGAGCCGGTCTGGACGACCGACAGCCCCAGCAGCAGCATTCCCAGAGCTACCATGCATGTTCCCTTTCCGCCATTCACAGGACCGTACGCTGCTGCCGTCGCCCCAGGGGTTCGGGACTGCACACGACGTGACCGTGACGACCAGCTGCCGCAGGGGCTTAGGCGCGACCGCGAGTGCACGCCGTCGACAGTGTTAAGGCGGCGGAGGAGCGTTGTCAAGAATGCCACTCGGTGTACGGGGCGCGCCGAGACGCGGCAGCGCTCTTCACTTCGTGAATTCTTTCGTGCCCTTCGTGTCTGGCCGTCAGCGCGTGTGGTGCGCTGAACTCGAGCGAACTGAGAGTTAGGGCCGGCCCGGCTTGTCCTTCCACATGCCCAGGAGATCGTAGAGGGTCGTCAGATGGCGCAGCATGATCTTCTCCCCCGCGCCGACCTCGATGCGTGTGCTGGCATCCGCGCCGTAGCCGCCGTATGCGGCTGAATGCAGATCCGGAATGTAGCCGGCCCACGTCCCGCCCGCGCTCCACGTGTAGCCATAAAAGAACGGATACGGAACGTCTGCCAGTTCCTTCCAGGTCTTCTGCAGCTTGTGAAACGGCTCCCCGGGGATCGTGGCGATGGCGAGCTCACGTCCGAGAAGGATGGTCGTGATGCCCACCTCCATCGTCTTGTCCTTCTCCCACCGTTCGGGGAACGTCAGCACTTCGCTGCGCACGCGAATGGGATCCGTCACCGGTGCGAGAGGCTTGACCGTCTTGTGGACACGGAGCACTTCGGCTGCCAGCAGCTGCCCCATCTTCTCCATGACCGCGAAATCCTGTTCTTCCGTGCCTGAGCGGCCCTGAAACAGAGGATTGATATCCCCTGCGCCTCCCTGGACGAACATGACTTGTGTGCCTTTGAGCTCCCGCTCCACCACTGACTGGAGCACACCCGGATAGTCGGCCGAATACTTACAGCTCGTCGGGCCGAGCACGACGGCGTGCGCCGCGTAGTGAACGAGCAGTGCCTTCGCCTGTCCGTTCGTGTCCTCCACACGGAGCAACACGATTTCGGGGTCCACGGGACCGTACGGGATCCGCTCGAGATTGTCGAAGACCGCGCGGGCGCGGCCGTCTTCCCTCACCAGCAGCCTGTTGTAACCAAGCGGCATGGAACCCTTGGCGATCGCGAGCCGTGCCGGAAACATCGAGCGGGAGGCTTCCTCGATGACGCGAAAGATCTTGCCCTCGATCTCGGCGAGATACGCCTTCGACTGGTCGTCTGTTGCCGGCGCGCTGCCAAATGGCAGAAATGCTGGCGCCGAGTGCGTGTGCGACGCGGAAAGCAGCAGCACCGGAATCTTCAGCTTCGACGCGACGTCGCGACGAAGATTCTCCGATACGAAACTGCCAAGATCCGCCGTCACCAGCGCCATCCGCGAATCGCCCGCCTCCAGGACGAGGACCTTCGCGAAGAGTGGATCGTGCGTGCCATTGTTCTGACCGCATTTCCGATTCGCGTAGCCGTACATACCCATGAGGCCGGACGGCGTAATCTCCACGCGCCCGATGCCCGCCTTCAGCTCCACCGCGGGTTGCGCGGTTGCTGGCAGCATCAGTGAAACCAGGAAGATGGCTGCATGCATGGACGATCGGGATCCTTTCTGCCGGAGACGCAAGGCGCGTCGTGTCGTGTGAATCAACGTCTCCGCTCGTCGCGGGCACCGCGTACGAGAGGTTCGCCACTCGAATCCTGAACTAACCCAGGGTGAAGATGGTAGATCAGAGGCGCGGCGGGCCGCGAATCGTTCAGCCCTTTGCGGTGTGGCAACCCATGCTGCCGACTGACTGGTCCGCGCCGGCCACCTCGGTCCTGAAGCGGCTCTCAGATCAGCGAGTGCAGCAGTACTGGGATCCGAAGCATCTTCTTGCGACTCAGATGAAGGATGACGCACGCGCGCCACAACCGGTGCAAAGACTGTTGCGTAAGGTGACCGTCGTCAGGTGGCGCACGCCGCTCGGAACAACCGAACCGCCGTGGTGTGCCTCATGTTGGAATGCGGCTGGCCAGTTGACGTGAGAGGTCAGCATCAAGCGACGCCGCTACATTGGGCCGCGTTTCATGGCAACGCCGAGATGGCGGCGGCGGATGAAACTTCCCCCCGAGCAGCAACGTGCAGAGCACCGGGACGAGCGTGACAGCGATGACCGTCGCCGCGAGCACCGCAAACGTCTTGGTGAAGGCCAATGGGTGAAAGAGCTTGCCTTCCTGGCCGGTTAGTGCGAACACCGGAATGAATGCGAGCAGGATGATCGCCATCGAGAAGAACACGGGCCGCCCGACCAATCGCGTGGAGTCCCGGACGGTTTCGCGGACGCGGCCGCGGTCGCTGGCGTCGATACCGCGTTGCTCGACGAATCGGAAGGTGTTCTCCGTAACCACGATGCCCGCGTCCACGAGCACGCCAATCGCGATGGCGATGCCGGCGAGGCTCATGATGTTGGAGGAGATCCCGGCGTAATACATGCCCAGGAACGACATCAGGACGGCGAGCGGCAACGGAAGGGTGACGATCAGAATCGACCGGAAGTGCATCAGAAAAATCACGTGCGCCAGCGTCACGAGCGCGATCGCCTCGATCAGCGCGGTGCGCAACGTGCCGACCGCCTGTTCGATCAACTCCGAGCGGCCGTAGTACGGCACGATCGTGACGCCCTGTGGGAGGCCTGGCGCAATCTGCGCAATGCGCGCTTTGATGGCGTCGATGACATCCTTCGTGTTGACGCCGGTCCGCGCGACGACGACACCGCCCACGGCTTCTGGTGTCCCTTTCACGAGCGAGGCGACGCGGAACGCATCCCCCACCTGGACATTCGCCACTTGCTCGACGTAGATCGGGACACCGTTCGAGCCACCAACGACGATCCGCTTGATGTCGTCGACAGACGCGATCAACCCGACGCCTCGCACGATCAGCCAGGCACCGTTCGACTCGAGCACGTTGCCGCCAACATTCAGATTGCTCGCTCGTACGGCCGACACCACCGCGCTGAGAGGGAGGTTGTAGGTCCTGAGGCGATTCGGATCGACATCGACCTGGTGCTGTTGAACATGGCCACCGACGGAGGCCACTTCCGCGACACCCGGCACAGCATTGAGCTGGTAGCGGATGAACCAGTCCTGCAGCGTGCGGAGCTCACGGAGTGAACGCGTCGGGCTCTCAACCGTGTACCAGAACCCGTGGCCGATGCCGGTCGCGTCTGGGCCGAGCGTCGGCGTCACGCCCGTGGGCAGGCTTTTTGTGACGAGGCTCATGCGTTCGAGGACACGAGTCCTCGCGAAGTACAACTCCACGTTGTCCTCGAAGACGACGTAAATCATCGAGAAGCCGAACGCGGACTGCGATCGGACCACTCGAACCCCCGCGAGCCCTTGGAGGTTTGTCGTGAGCGGGTACGTGACCTGGTCTTCGACCTCCTGTGGGCTGTGCCCCGGCCAGTCGGTGAAGACGATCACCTGGTTGTCGGACAGATCGGGAATCGCGTCGATCGGCGTGGACGTCAGCGCCCACCATCCCCAGCCGGCAAGGCCGAGGTGTAGAACGACGACGATGAACCGGTTCTTGAGTGCAACGTCAATGAGTCGATTGATCATGCCTGCCTCGCCGAAGCCGCGCCGTCGCTCTGCGAGCGAAGGCGGGAGCCACGACACTCGTCATGCCGCGCGCGTACACGCGCGAACCTTTACGAGCTTGGCCGATCCGCGCTATCGAACTTCCACAGGCTAAATGCTTGATTCTGCGGTGGCCTCAGACATTTGTACAGCGGTCTCCTGAACCGTTGCGTTCCGTGCCACGTGCCGCTCTTGAGTTGGGCCGCGACCGTAGTGGCACGCCCCCTCGCGGACGAACTCCTTGACGGTCGCGAGGCCTATCGCTATTACCGCCGGTCACAAGCGCAACTTTTCCGTCTAACCTGCCCACCACTATTCCCTCCAGCGATTAACGCGCTCTTCCCTGTTCGCCGCGCAGGACGACGCATGTGGACGTTGCCTTGGCGACGAGCTTCGCATCCTGATCGGTGACGTCACATTCGATGTACCCCACGTTCTTTCCACGGTTCACCACGCGTGCCTCCGCGCGCAGGCGCGTCTGCCAGACAGGCCGGAAGAAATTGATGTTTAGCGCCATCGTCGTGAAGGATTCCTCCGGCGCCAATGTACTGACGAATGCCATCCCCATCGCTGCGTCAGCCAGGTCGCACAGTACTCCGCCGTGCAGTGTGCCCATGGGATTCGCATGCTGGGGGCCAGTCTGTAGCGATGCGATGGCGCGTCCGGCACTAATCTCCTCGACGTCAAACCCGATGAGCGCCGCGATCGGTACCGTGGATGTCCGCGCACGCTCAATCAACGGATGAACCGCTTGCGAGAGCGCACCCGTCTTGGTCTCTGCCATGATTTACTCCACTGCATGCGGCGTCGCGATCCAAAGATCGGAGATCGACAACGGCTGACCCTCGTGATGGCGGTCGTAGTGGTATTCGGAGACCACGCGCCGTCGCAGCCACCGTCATCGGACGGTCCAGGTCATCCGGCCTTGTAGACCAGTGACGCCAACCAGCAGTAGAACTCGTCGACGATGCCGAGGAACTTTTCATAGTAGCTGCGGCTGATGTCGGCGCCGAGGGTCGCATCGTTCAGTGCGCGCTCTGACGAGCTCGCCGTGTCTGCGGGTGCCCTCGTGTGCGATGCCGTACCGAGCGCGGTACGAGTTGAGATGTGTGTGGACTTCTCTCTGCTATTCATTCCAACCTCCACCTAACGCACGATAGAGCTCTACGATCGCGACGAGCTCCTGCCGTTGGAGTGCGGCAAGATCGAGCTCGCTTCGAAAGAGGCTCCGCTGCGCGTCAAGGACCTGCAGATAGCTGTCGAGCCCTCCCTGGTACCGGTCGGTCGACAGCCGCGTGGCATCGCGCAGTGCGGCGACGAGCTGCTCCTGCTGCGCGCGCTGCTCACCGGTCTTGCGATACCCGGCCAGAGCATCCGAGACCTCTCGGAGGGCGTTGTAGATCGAACGCTCGTAGGTCACGACCAGTTCGCGAGCGACGGACTCGGAGAGCCGGACCCCCGCGCGGGTACGGCCGGCATTGAAGAGTGGGGCCGCCGCGAAGGCACCGATGCTGGCGGTGCGCGCCGGCGCCGTCAGCAAATCCGAGAGTTCGCGGCTGTCGAGACCCAGCAGGCCGGTCAGCGCAATCCGCGGAAAATACTCTGCTCGCGCGACACCGATCTGCGCGTTTGCGGCGACGAGCGCTTGCTCCGCCTGCCGAATGTCGGGTCGGCGTTCAAGGAGGGCTGAGGGAAGACCCACGGGCACGGCCGGGCGCGCATTGAACGTGTCGATGAATCCAGCGGTCCGCATAACATCGCCTGGCGCCCGTCCGAGCAGCAGGCTGAGCGCGTCTTCCGTTTGGGCAATCTGTCTCTCGAGGCTCGCGATCTGCGCGGTCGCGGTGAAAAGGAGTTGCTCGGCCTGCCGCGTGTCCAGCGCGGTCGCGACGCCACGCTCACGTCGCAGCTGGGTCAGGCGCAAACCATCAGCGGCCACGTCACGAGTGCCTCGCGCGATGAGGAGTTGCCGGTCCAGCGTCTGAAGGAAGAAGTAGGCGTCGGTCACGTCCGCGACGAGCGTCGTGATGATCCCCCGCCGAGCTTCTTCGGTTGCCAGATACTGCGCGCGCGCGGCCTCGTTCAACCGTCGCACGCGGCCCCACACGTCCAGCTCCCAGCCGAGACCGAACCCGACTTGGAAATCGGCCACCTCGGGACCGACAGCGGCCGGCAACGGACGCGGTCCAGCCTCCGACACTCGATTCTCCGACGCCGACGCCGTTCCGACGACGACCGGAAATCGATCCGCGCGGGCGATACGGAAGCGCTCGCGCGCCTGCAGTACGCGTTCTGCGGCGATCCGCAGATCGAAATTCTGCACGAGCGCGGTGCGCACCAGCTGAGTCAACGTGTCGTCTCTGAACAGATCGAACCACTGCGTGTCAGCCAGCGAAGCCGATTCGGCCTGCGTCGCCGGCCCAGTGACGTCACGGAAGGTCGATGGGATCGCCACTGACGGCCGGCGATAGTTCGGGCCCAGTGTGCACGACGCCGTGAACAACAGCGCAGCCGGTATGACCAAGCGTTTCATCGCAGCACCTCCGCTGCTTCCGATGGCCCGACGACGCTCCCGATCGCGTCTGCGGTTGGGCGTCGATCCGCAAAGCGCTGAATCAGGACGTACAACGCCGGGACCACAAAGATTCCGAGGACTGTGGCGGTCGCCATCCCGCCGAACACCGCCGTGCCTAATGCGCGTCGAGACGCAGCGCCGGCTCCGTTCGCGACGACGAGCGGCAGCACACCGAGCAGGAACGCGAACGATGTCATGAGGATCGGTCGGAAGCGCAGACGCGCCGCTTCCTCGGCAGCGTCAGTGACTGAGGCCCCCTGCTGGCGACGCAGCTTCGCGTATTCCACAATCAGGATGGCGTTCTTCGCCGAGAGTCCGATGAGGGTGATGATGCCGATCTGCGTGTAGAGGTCGTACGGGTAGACACGCACGGCGATCGCAATCAGCGCCCCGAGCAGCCCGAGGGGAACGGCGAGCACGACGGCGAACGGCGTGCTCCAGCTCTGGTACAGGGCCGCCAGGAATAGCAGCACGAGGACAGCCGCGAAGCCAAAAATGAATGGCTCTGCGCCTTCGCTGCGCCGCTGCTGGAAGACGGTGCCGGTCCATTCGTAGCCGAACCCTTGCGGCAGCACCTCGCGCGCCACTTGTTCGAGAGCGGCCGCGGCTTGGCCCGAGCTGTAGCCGGGCGCGTTGGTGCCGGTCAGCTGCGCGGCACGGAACCGGTTGTACCGATAAATGACCTCTGGGCCCGACACCGGACGCACGTCCACCAGTGTGCTCAGCGGGATCATGTCGCCGTCGCGACCGCGCACGTGGAACTGATTGATGTCGTCAGGTCGTACGCGAAACTGCGGCTCGGCCTGCATCAGCACACGCCACGTGCGGCCGAAGCGATTGAAGTCGTTGACGTACAATCCGCCGAGGAACGTTTGCAGCGCCGAATAGACGTCGGTTACCGGCACACCGAGTGTCTGTGCCTTCTCGGTGTCCAGATCGACGCGGAACTGGGGGACGGTCGTCCGCAGCCCGGTGTTGATCGAGGCGATTTCGGGTCGCTGACGCGCCGCCTGCAGGAACGCCTGGGTAGCTTCTGAGAATCGACTGAGGTCCCCGTCGGTGCGATCCTGGAGCATCAACTCGAAGCCGCCGGCGGCGCCAAGACCGAGAATCGGCGGCAGTCCGAATCCGAAGACGATGCCGCTCTGGAGCTGCGCGAGCTTCGGCTGCACCTGCCTCAGGATGGTCTGCTGATCCAAGTGCATCGCGTCGCGCTCTTCCCACGGTTTGAGGAGCGCGATAACCGTCGAGACGTTGGAGTTGATCGTGTTCGTCAAACGGTCCAAACCGCCAAGCGTTGTCACCGCCTCGACGCCGGGATTTGTCCGCAGAATGTCTTCGACCTGACCGACAAGTCGGTCCGTGCGCTCGAGTGACGCGCCGTCGGGGAGACGAACGGCGACGAAGAACACGCCCTGATCCTCGTCCGGC
This sequence comes from uncultured Acidobacteriota bacterium, assembly GCA_963804795.1. Taxonomy (GTDB): domain Bacteria; phylum Acidobacteriota; class Vicinamibacteria; order Vicinamibacterales; family 2-12-FULL-66-21; genus CAVSUB01. The sequence continues at coordinate 127,190 of CAWDRS010000002.1, forward strand.
AGGAATCCTCCGGGCGCCCGTCGAAACATGGCACCGGTGGCCATGTAGAACATTGCGAGCGCCAGCACGGCGAAGATCGAGCGGCGCATCAGCGCCTTGACGCCGAACACGTACCGATTCGTCGTCCACGCGAATCCGCGGTTAAAGCCGCCGAAGATCCGTGCGACACGTCCGCCTGCCTGTCGCTTTGGTTTAAGGATAAGGGCGCTAAGGGCCGGGCTGAGTGTGAGCGCGTTGAATGCCGACAACAGCACGGAAGCAGCGATGGTCAGCGCGAACTGGCGGTAGATCTGACCGGAGATGCCGCCGAGGAACGCGACCGGTATAAACACGGCGGCCAAGATAAGGGCAATCGCAACGACAGGCCCTGACACCTCCTCCATTGCCTGCACGGTCGCTGCGCGAGGACTCATCCCCTGATCGATCTTGTGCTGGACCGCCTCGACCACCACAATCGCATCGTCCACGACGATGCCGATCGCGAGAACGAGGCCGAACATGCTCGTCATGTTGATGGAGAAGCCGAGGAGCGGGAACAGCGCAAAGGCGCCGACGATCGAGACCGGCACGGCGAGCAGCGGGATCATGGTCGCACGCCAGTTCTGCAGGAAGACGAAAACAACGAGGACGACGAGCGCGATCGCCTCGAACAGTGTCACGACCACATCCGCGATCGAGGTCCGCACGAACCGTGTTGCGTCGAATCCAACCCGATAATCGATGCCAGCGGGGAAGCCGAGCCGGGCGTCGTCGAGGAATCTCCTGACGCGGTTTGCGGTGTCGACCGCATTCGCGCCGGGCGAGAGATAGACGAGCACGACGCTGGCCGGCTTTTCGTCGAAGCGTGAAAAGGTCTTGTAGTCCTGTGCACCGAGCTCGACGCGCGCGAGGTCGCGGATTCGTAGGAGCGAGCTGTCAGGCTGGGCGCGCAGGACGATGTCGCCGAACTGCTGCGGTTCCACCAGCCGGCCCGCGGCATTCACGGGATACTGCAGATCGACACCGGACGCGACTGGCGGCTGGCCGATGGTGCCCGACGGGTTCTGGCGGTTCTGAGCCTGAATTGCCGTCGCGATATCTGTAGCGGTCACGCCGAGTGTCGCCATCTTCGCGGGATTGACCCACACCCGCATGCCGTAATCCTGGCGCGAGGCGAGACGCGCTTCTCCCACGCCGGGCAGGCTCGCGATGCGATCCAGGACGTTGATGGTGACGAAATTGTTGAGAAAGGTCGCGTTGTAGCGGTCGTCCCTCGACGTGAATGCCATGCCGAGCAGGATCGCGGTCGACAGTTTCTTCACGGTGACGCCTTCGCGCTGAACCTCGGACGGCAGCGCCGGAAGCGCCAGGCTGACGCGATTCTGGGTTTGCACCACCGCTGTGTCGACGTTCGTGCCCAGATCGAAGGTGACATCGACCGTCAGCACGCCGTCGTTCGAGCTGCGCGAGAAGAAGTACAGCATGCCGTCCAGCGCGACGAGCTGCTGCTCGATCGGCTGCGCGACCGTGCGCTCGAGATCCTGCGCGTTCGCGCCGCGGAAGTTTGCTGTGATTTGCACGACCGGCGGCACGACTTCGGGATATGTGGCAATCGGCAGATTCGGGATGGCGGCCGCGCCGAGGATGACGGTCACGATCGCGATGACGATCGCGAAGACCGGTCGATCGATGAAGAACTTCGCCATCTGTCACCGTCCTGTTGCTGCGGCCGGATCAACGAACACACGAGGCGTCACTCTCGCGCCAGGTCGAATTTTTTGGAGACCGTCCACGACGACCGCGTCACCGGATTTCAAACCCTGCTCGATGAGCCAACGCTGGTCGATGCGGTCGCCGGTCACCACGGTTCGCGCCTGCACCGTGTTGTCCGCTCCCACCGTCATGACCAAATGCTGGCCCTGAACCTCCTGGAGTGCACGCTGCGGCACCAGCAAGGCATCCGATCGGTTGCCGGTGCGTACGCGGACACGCACGAACTGACCCGGCAGCACGGAATGATCGTTGTTACGGAACGACGCCTGCATTTCAAGCGTGCCCGTTTTCGGGTTGACGCTGTTTAACGTGTTCTCGATGTGGCCCTGATGCGGCGGAAGTCTGTTG
>CAWDRS010000003.1:0-353825 GCA_963804795.1 uncultured Acidobacteriota bacterium
CGGTGCGCCCCTTCCGCTCGTCGCGCGAGCCCACGTTGTAGTTGACGACGATGGAAAACATGGGCGCAGCGTGATCCTCGGAGACGATCAGCCGCAACCCGTTCTTGAGACGCGTGTCAGTGAATTGGATTCTGGGAACCGGCGCAGCAGCGAGGCCAACGACCGCTACGAGGCATACCGGAAGGGCTCGGACGAGCATGAAACCTCCTTACCCGGGTTTCATGAAGTTCATGAGGTTCAGGGTTCAGGGGTTCATCTGGTTCAAAGGTTCAGGAGGTTACCCCCCGAAACTCTTGAACCTTGTGAACTTCTTGAACCTTGAACCTTGAACCGTTGAACCTCATGGTCCTCGTGGACCAAATGGACCTCACGGTCCCGAGCGAAGCAAGGCTCAGAAATATACCGTAAGACCGGTAGTCCACATCGAACCGGTATAGCCGGGAAGAAAGCGTTGGCCCAGAACCTTGTCCTCGTCTGAGCCGTAGTGAAGGAAGGTGTAGCGATAGTCGGCATGAATCCCAGCGTGACGTCCGAGCCGGAGCTCCGCGCCGAGGCCGGCGTGCCAGCCGAAATCTCGGGTCGTCTCGGAGGAGAGGACGGAGTCGTCCAGGAGGACTTCGATGCGATGGGAATACCAGCCCCCGCCGCCGAGGATGTAAGGGGAGAACGAACCGGCTATGGGAAAGAGCAGGAGCGACGCCTGAACGGGCGTTTCGCGTACGCGGGCGGTCAGTGCCTCGTTGGTCTCGGTTCGCCTGTCGACCGACAGCTCGACTGCGGTCTTGGGAGAGAGCCGGGCTCGAATCTGCCCGCCGAAGAACCGGAGCGCGTCGGCGTCCCCGTGTGCGTCGCTGCGAATCATGCTCAGCCTGGCGCCCAAACCGAACGCCGCGCCCTGTGCGGCGCAGGGGACGGCAGAAAGCAGGACGGCGCACACGGACAGCGCACAGAGTTGCACAGTCGATCGCATGAGAGTACCTCGTGATCTATATCGGCAGCTGGTGGAGAATTCTATAGAAAAAAGAAAAGGGGCGATCGGGATTCGATCGCCCCTTTGATCTTCAAAAACCGACCGGCCGATCGGCGCTCTAGGTGAGCACCTTGATGACGACGCGGCGGTTCTGGGCGCGGCCGTCCTTGGTCTTGTTCGGCGCGACCGGCTTGTCTTCGCCGTAGCTGATCACGTTGATCTTGTGGAGCGGCACCTGGTGGTGCTCGTAGAGATAGCGCTTCACGTTCTCGGCGCGCTCGAGGCCGAGCTTGTAGTTCATGTCCTTCGGGCCGACGTTGTCCGTGTGGCCCTCGACCTCGATGTAGGCGCCGTTGGGCTCGGACTTCAGCTTCGCCACGAGCTGATCGAGCTCCCCGATCGCGGTCTCGGGCACGGTCGCCTTGCCGAACTTGAAGTCGCCCTTGTCCTCGCTCAGGACCACTTCGTAAACCAGGCGCTTGGAGGCCTTCTCGACGGCCTCCGCCTTCGTGTTCGCCGCGTCCGCAGCCGTCTTCGCGGTATCGGCGCGCTGACCCGCCGAGGTCGCCTTGGTGTCGGCCGCCTGCGCGGCCGCCTGCGCCCGCTGGTCGACTTCGGCGATCTTGGCTTCGTTGGCCTTGGTCCGCTCCTGCGTTTCCTCGAGGGACTTCGAGACCGACTCGACCTTGTCGTTCACTTCACCAACCTGTCCACGCACGAACTTCTTCGTCGCACACGCCGTCGTCCCGCCGAGAGCGAGCGCGAGCACCGGAACCGCCAGCACCAACTTCTTCATAAGGCCTCCACCTATGCACCGTCCGCGAAGGGCGGACTTATCTCCACCACCGCAACCGAAACTACCCCGAATCACTGCCTCCCCGACACGTCCTCAAAGCCGGGGGCTTGCCCCGCCGAACCCCATCGCCGTCGCTCGCGGGGACCCGCGCCCCGCGCCGCTCCGGCGGGCGCGCCTAGCGGCGCGTATCATCAACCGTCGACGACGAGCGGCCACCAGCCGTGTAGCCGCTTCGCGCGCGCACCGTCAGATCCCGGCTGCGCGCCTTTATCTCGAGCGACCGCCAACCCGGTCGTGGCGACGCTTCGAACGCCAGCAGATACTGATGCCGCAGCTCGCTGACGATTTGCCGCGCGGCCAGGCTCGTATGCGCCGGCGCGCTCATCGTGAAAAGCTCCCCACCCGTCCATCGCGCAAGGTCGCGCAACCCGCCCGCCGTCGCCGCGTCCGGATCGTCGAACATCCGCGGGTCGTCGATGCTCGACATCACTGCCATCACGTAGACCGGCACGTCGATCTCGCTGGCGATCCCCGAAACCTCGCCTGGCTTGAGCCGGCTGTGCGTGTCGACGCCATCGGTCAGCACGACGACGGCGGCCCGCTGTTGCGGACTGGCCATCCGGCGTCCTGCGCCCCGCCGACCGCCCGCGCGGCTTCCGCAACGGCGTCATAGAGCGACGTCTGCCCGTAGGGCGCGTCGACTTTGTCGAGCGCCGCCAGGAGCGACCGGAAGTCGGACGTGAAATCGCGCACGCGCTCGAGCTTCGTATCGAAGGAGAACAGCGCCGCCTGATCCGATCCGCTCAAGCGAGCTCAGCAACTGCCGCGCGGCTTCCCGGGCGTCGGCCGCCTTCGTTCCCACCCGCATGCTGCCGCTGACGTCGAACACGATCGCGAGCCTGACCGGACCGTCCTTCTCCGCCTTGAATCCCACGATCGGCCGCGTCTGGCCGCCTTCCACGATGATGAAGTCGCGCTGCGAAAGGTCGGGCACGAACCGACCCTTCCGATCCCGCACGACCGCCGCCACGGAAACCAAATCGACCGCCGATCGAAACTTGCGCGGTCGGCTGGTCTGTGGCCGGTGTTGGCTGAGCCGGGGCCGTCGCGGGCATGCTGATCGGCTCCTGCCGCGGGCTGCCAGCATTGCCTGGCGTCGCCATCGTGAGCACCGCGACCGTCGTTGCCAGCATTGCCGACGCTCCTCGCCACACCACGCCGCCATGGCGGTCTCCTTCCAATTCGCCTGCCAACTTGTCAAACCGTTGAGCAGGCTAGGGTTAAGAGATGAGCTACACCTGTTCAGGCCTGTCTCGGTGAAGTGCCAGCTTCCCTGCAAACAGCGCAAGTTTTACGCGATCGACGAAATCTCCTCAGTGTCATTTCTACCATGTCTCGAGCTCTGCAGGCGGTTACCCCTGTGTTTGCTGTAAGATCGCGCCATGTCCTGCGCACCACCACGTCCGTTCCTGTCGCCAGCCGCATCGGCGGCTTCGTCTACGCCATTCGCAACATCGTGGCGGAGGCCCGCGGGTCGAGGCGGCCGGCACTCCGGTTCGCTACCTCAATATCGGCGACCCGATCACCTTCGGGTTCAAGACGCCGCCCCATCTCGTCGAGGCGGTCGAGCGCGCGCTCCAGGACGGCCACAACGGCTACGCGCCGTCGGTCGGCATTGCCGGCGGCGCGCGAGGCGGTCGCCGACGAGTGCGTCCGGCGCGGCATGCCGCTCTCTGCCGATCGCGTCGTCCTGACGTCCGGAACGTCGGAAGGGATCGAGCTGGCGCTGACCGCGCTCGCGGAGGCTGGCGACGAGGTCCTGGTGCCGGTCCCGACGTATCCGCTCTACACGGCGGTGCTCGCGAAGATCGGCGCGCGCGCGGTGTTCTACCGCACCGACGCGGCGAGAGGATGGCTGCCCGATCTCGATCACATCCGCAGCCTGATCACGCCGGCGACGCGAGCGCTCGTCGCCATCGATCCGAACAACCCGACCGGCGCGGTGTATCCGCCCGATGTCCGGCGCGCGCTGGTCGATCTCGCCGAGGAGCACGGCATTCCGCTGCTCGCGGACGAGGTCTACGCGGATCTCGCGTTCGACGGTCCTGTCGAGCGCGATCGCCGCGCACAATCCCGATGCGCCGGTCATCACGTTCTCGTCGCTGTCGAAGGCGTATCTGGCGCCCGGCTGGCGCGCGGGCTGGATGGCGGTCGGCCGGACCGAGCGGCTGGACGACGTGCTGGCGGCGGTGAAGAAGCTGGCGGACGGCCGGCTGTGCGCGACGGGACCGATGGAGTACGCGATCACGGCCGCGCTCAACGGCGATCGCTCGCACCAGGAGGCGTTTCGAGCCGCGCTGCGCGCGCGCGCGGAGCTGACGACGTCGCGCTTGCAGAGCGATCGAGGGGATCACGGTCGTGCGCGCCGGCGGCCGCGTTCTACGCGATGCCCAAGGTCGCGCTGCCTCCCGGCGTGACCGACGAAGACTACGTGCTCGGGCTCCTGCGCGCCACCGGGCGTGCTCTGCGTGTACGGATCCGGGTTCGGCACCAGGCCGGCTGACGGCTTCTTCCGAATCGTGTTCCTCGCCTCGCCCGGCGAGCTCGCGTCGATCTACGACGACATCGGCCGCTTCACCGCCGAGTTCCTCGCCGACCGGGGAGCGTAGCGCGTGTCCACGCGGCCTCGGAGCAGAAGGCCGTCAATCTCTGGACGATCTGGATGGCGGCGCTCGCCGTCGTCCTCCTCTGGGCGGCGTATCTCGTTCGCGACGTCCTCCTGCTGATCTACATGAGCGGGCTGCTCGCGGTCGGCTTCAGCCCGATCGTGCGGCTGATCGAGCGCCAGCGGTTCCTGCCGATCGGCACGCGCCGCTTCCCGCGATGGCTGGCCATCCTGGTCCTCTACCTGTTCATCATCGGGGCGCTCGTCGGCATCGGGTTTCTGGTCGTGCCGCCGCTCGTGCATCAGGCGCAACAGCTGTGGGGCGCGCTGCCGGACATGTTCGAGCGGGCGCAGGAGTTCCTGCTGCAGAAAGGCCTGCTCAAGGAACGGCTGACGATCCAGGAGGCGGTGGAGCGGGCGCCGGTCAGCAAGGGGGGCGACGCGGTCACCACGGTGTTCGGCGCGATCGCGGGCGTCGTCGGCGGATTGTTCGGATTCTCTGACGATCCTGATCCTGACGTTCTACCTGCTCGTCGAAGCGGACCAGCTGCGTGCGTCGTTCCTGCAGTCTCTTCCCGCCGGCGCGCCGCGCGCGCGTGGATGCCGTGAGCCGCGACATCACGCTCAAGGTCAGTGCCTGGCTCGGCGGCCAGCTGTTGCTCGGCGCGATCATCGGGTCGAGCTCCGCGCTGGGCCTGTGGCTGATGGGAGTGCCGTTCTTCTACGTGCTCGCGCTCATCTCCGGAGTCGGCGAGCTCATTCCGGTCGTGGGGCCGATCCTCTCGGCGATTCCGGCTGTGCTGGTCGCCTCGACGCGTCTCGCTGAAAACCGCGCTGTTCGTCATCATCTTCTTCATCGTGCAGCAGCAGTTCGAGAATCACGTGCTCGTGCCCAAGGTGATGGCCAGGCAGGTCGGTGTCAGCGCCGTCACCGTCATCGTGTCGCTGCTCATCGGCGGCAAGCTGCTCGGCATCCTCGGCGCAATCCTCGCGGTGCCGACCGCCGCCATCCTCCAGGTCGTGTTCACCGAGCTCACCGCGAAGGACGAAGAGGTGGACGCGAACCGCAGTCGGCCGAGACTCGTCTTGATCATGTAATGGCGAGCGACGGCGATAGGGGGTCCGGTCAGGCCGAGGCTCCCAGCTTTCTCATGATCGGCGCTGTTCTATACTCGGCCTGACAGCCGCAGTAATGGCACCCGACTCCCACCGCCTCCGACAGGCCCGCCGACTGGATCCACGCGTACACGCGCGACTTCTCCGGCGACGAGTTCAAGCGCCTGTTCACGCACGACACGCGGGACGCGTACGACTTCTTCACCCGCGGGCAGAAGGAGGACGCGTACGCCGGCCTGCCCTGGTGGAAGCGCCTGCCACTGCGCTTCCGCCAGTTCATGCTCGCCTTCACCCTGCGGCTGCCGCCGGCGCGACGGGCGCTCTACTTCGCCGCGCTCATCGTGGCGGTGCTCGGCATCATCAAGTTGTTCCGCGGCTTCGCCCTCGTGGACATCCCGTTCGGGACGCCCTTCTTCCAGGTCGGCATGTTCATGCCCGTCTGGGCAGCTGGAACGTTCACGCTCATCCTGGGCTTTCTTCTGGTGAACCTGCTGGTCATTCTCGAGGTGGCGGACCGGCTCTCGCTCAAGGGTGAGCTCGAGGTCGCGCGCGAGATTCAGCTGGCAATGCTGCCGCGGGGGACGTACTCCGCGGCCGACATCGAGATCTTTGGGACCACGCGGCCGGCGAACACCGTCGGAGGCGACTTCTACGACGTGCTGCCGCTGCCGGATGGCAAAGTCATCGTCGCGCTCGGGGACGTCGCAGGGAAGGGCAGCCCGGCCGCGCTACTCATGGCACTGCTGCTGGCCGTGCTCCGCACGCTCGTGGACGAACAGCTCGAGCCGGCGGCGCTCGTCGAGCGCTTGAACGCGCAGATCGCGCGCCACAGTCCTGCGTCGCGGTTCATCACGCTCTTCTTCGGGGTCTTCGATCCCGCCATCGGAGAGCTGACCTACGTCAATGCGGGGCAGAACCCGCCCCTCATCCGTCGTCGGGACGGCCGCTACGACCGGCTGACGTCCACGGGCGTTGCGCTTGGAATGTTCGAGGGCTCCCGGTTTGCAGCAGAGCGTACGATGGTGCTGCCAGGGGAGCTTCTGGTGCTCTACAGCGATGGCATCACGGAAGCCGAGAACCCCATCGGCCAGCCGTTCGAGGAGACCGGGCTCGAGCAGGTGATCGATGCTTACGCGGCAGAGGCTCCGGCTCAGCTGGCAGCGAATGTGCTTTCTGCGGTCGAGCGGCATGCGGCAAGGCCGCGATTCATCGACGATTTGACGATTCTGCTCCTCAAGCGCCGCTCAGCCTGAAACCGGCAGGCGAACCGGGGGCTTCCGCCTGAAGGCGGAAGACAAAGAGGCCAATCCACAGGCTCCCGACCATCCGTCCCTCCGTTCGTCCCGGTGGTGAATTGACGTAGGGCCCCTTTGTCCAGGGAGGGGTCTAATATGGTGCACCCATGGCCCTGCGGCTCCTGTTGTCGCTCGTGCTTGTGCTTGTGCTTGCCGCTGGCCGCCCGGCGCTTGCCGCCGGCGGCCAGGCAACCACTCCACCGACGGCTGACGCGGTCGTCGCATTCGTGGACCGCCTGCGGGATTTGGCGCTCAAGGGAGACACCGAAGGCGTGGCCGCGCTCTCGGTGTCCGGGAAGAGCGCCGACGAGTTCGTCCGCGCGATGACTCCCGCGCCGACCGCACTCGTGATCAAGGAGCGCGATCGGACGGCCCTGCCCGATGGCGCGCAGCGGCTCCTCCTCGAGGTCTTCAGCGCGCGCGAGACCGAGGCCCGCGTCTTCACGTGGCAGATGGATGTGTCGGTCGCGCGCGGCAGCGACGCCGCCGATCCCGGGTCGTGGCGCGTTGCCCGTCTCGATCGCCTCTCTTTCGTCTCGGGACTCTTCAAGCTCGGTCTCGACACCTCTCGCCAGTTCGACGTTCGCAACCTGACCGTGAAGGGAGCCGACATCACGCTGCAGATGGCCACCGGCGCCGCGTTTATCGCCACGACGCCCGATGGACCGACCGGAATCGTGCTCCTTGGACCGGGGCGCCTGCAGTTCTCACCGCCCGACCCATCCGAACGAACGCAGATCAGGATCTTCTCCGGCAACGAAAGCCTGACGGCGGACTTCGACGCCGTGCTCCTGCGGATCCGGCCGTCAGATTTCGCCACCAGTTTTCCCGAAGGCACGCTCACGCCACGCGTGGTGGTGAGCGCCGATGCGCGTCGCGCCTCGAACTACTTCGACGAGTACATCGGCCGCACGCTGAACGTCGACCTCAACGATCTGAGCCGGGATCGCTGGTCGCTGCTCCCGCAGCCGGGCGACCTCATCGCCGAGGTCCGGACGAAGCGATACGGCACGCTGACATACGCACGCATCCAGTCCGACGCGGAGGACGTCTCGTTCTTCGACCGGCGGCGCAAGAAGAACATCGCCGTCTATGCGTCGCGCGACAAGCTCGAGACGCGCGGCCGGTTCTACAGCGAAGACGAGGCGGTCGACTACGACGTGACGTCCTACGATCTCGAGGCGGATTTCAGCCCGGAGCGGCTGTGGATCGACGGCCGCGCACGGCTGGCACTGAAGATTCTGGCGCCCGTCGCCACATCGATCACGCTGAAGATCGCGGAGCCGCTGATCGTGCGGAGTGTCTACACCAAAGAGCTCGGCCGCCTGATGTTCCTGCGCGTCGTCGGCCAGAACGCGGTGATCATCAACTTCCCCATGCCGGTCGTGAAAGGCACGGCCTTGAACGTCCAGGTCGTGTACGGCGGCCGCCTCGAACCGCAGGAGCTCGATCGCGAAGCCATCTCCCTCGGTCAGGAGCAGGAGCCCGTCCTCCTCCAGCCGGAGCCGCGCTACATCTACAGCAATCGCAGCTACTGGTATCCACAGGCCACGGTCGGCGACTACGCGACAGCGCGGCTCGAGATCACCGTGCCATCCGAGTACGACGCGGTGGCGAGCGGCACGCCAGCCGGACCTCCCGCGCGCGCGGCCGGACCGGTGCGACCGGGAGAACGCGCTCGGAAGATGTTCGTGTTCAACTCGGACAAGCCGCTGCGCTATCTGGCTTGCGTGATCAGCCGGTTCAATGTCGTGACGACGGCGAATCTCGTGCTTCCCTCGTCCGACGATCGGCGCGCAACCGTGAGCAGGCCCGAGACCACCTCGCATGGTCCGCTCGCGCCGGAATCGCCCGAAGCCTCGTTGTCGTTGTCGGTCCTGGCGAATCCGCGTCAGGCGTCGCGGGGCCGCGGGACCGCCGAGCGAACGACGGCCATCTTCCAGTTCTACGCGTCCATCGTCGGGGATGTGCCGTACCCGAGCTTCGCCGTCGCGCTTTCTGAGAGCGACCTTCCGGGCGGCCACAGCCCAGCGTACTTCGCGATCCTCAATCAGCCGCTGCCGACGTCGCCGTTCGTCTGGCGCAACGATCCGGTGAGCTTTTCGGGCTACCCCACGTTCTTCCTCGCGCACGAGCTCGGTCATCAGTGGTGGGGGCAGGCGGTTGGCTGGAAGAACTACCACGAGCAATGGATCAGCGAGGGCTTCGCGCAGTACTTCGCGACGATGTACGCGGAAAAGGAGCGAGGGGCCGAGACGTTCACCGAGGTCCTCCGCCAGATGCGCCGCTGGGCCATCGAGGCCTCACCGCAGGGGCCTGTGTATCTCGGCTACCGGCTCGGTCACATCAAAGGTGACAGCCGCACGTTCCGCGCCGTCATCTACAACAAGGCGGCCATGGTGCTGCACATGCTGCGGCGGCTCGTCGGAGACGACGCGTTCTTCCGCGGGATCCAGATGTTCTACGCCGAGTGGCAGTTCCGGAAGGCAGGGACAGACGACTTTCGTGTCGCGATGGAAAAGGCGAGCAGCCGGGACCTGAGCGCGTTCTTCGAGTCCTGGATTTACAGGACCGAGGTCCCGCAGCTCCAGGTGCGGCACACGGTGGAGGGCTCGACCGCAACCGTGACCGTGGAGCACCGCGGCGAGGTGATTCCAGTGCCGGTCACAATCACGCTCGTGTACACGAGCGGCAGCACCGAGCGCCTGACGATTCCGGTGACGGAACGGACCGTCACGCGGACGCTGCCGCTGACGGGAACGCTGCGTGCGCTCGTGGTAAATCAGGAAGATTCGGTCGCCGTGTTCGATCGGTGACTATCTAGTACCGCGTCCCCGAAGTCCTGTTAACACCGAGGGCGGCGATGCGCCCGGCGCGCAAGGCGCGAGGAGCGCGAATACCGGGAGTATTTAAGCGACGAGCAACGCAGCGCCCCGGGATGCAGCGCCGGCCGAATGTAACAGGACTTCGGGGACGCGGTACTAGGGCAGGTAGATCGCTGCGAGCCTGACCTCGCCGTTCCGCTCCAACGGCTCGAAGACCAGGATGAAGCGGGCGCCGCCGTACTCGTAGAAACGCGTCAGGCGCTCCCCCAGGCTTCCCCGATCGATCTCCTGTCGGCCGACTTCAGCCGAACGTCCCAGGGCTGTCGCGACGGCGGCCACGCTGTCTCCTACGCGGACCTCTTTGCCATCCTGGAATGGCAGGACCGGTACGGAGACGGCTCGGGAGGGCACGGCGGGGGGAACGCTCGTCGAGAGCATGCGGGCCACCGGTGCGCTCAACGGGGGGAGCGGCGCCGCGCGGAGCTCACGCAGGACGAGGGCGCCGGCCGCGATGAGGCACGAGAGGAACCCCGCAGCCAGCAACCACTCCATCACAGGAGCGATTCGATACGACCGACGCGAACGCAGCGCGTCCATAAGGCCTCCCTTGCTGGGTGAGGTTGGCCGGTGAGAGCCACACTGTAGCGCGATTGGGGCTCAGATTTCCACGGTTTCCCGGGAGTCCCAATCCGTTATTATTGATGGCTTATGGAAACCGTCACGCTGACGATCGACGGCCGGCAGGTCACGGTCGAGAAGGGCAAAACCGTCCTTCAAGCCGCCATCGAGAGCGGCGTCAAGATCCCCTATTACTGTTATCATCCCGGGCTCGGGATCGACGGCTCCTGCCGCGTCTGCATCGTGAAGATCGAGAAGATGCCGAAGCTGCAGACCTCCTGTTCGACGCCGGTCGCCGAGGGCATGGTCGTCTCGACGCAGACCCCGGACGTCGTCGAGGCCCGTGCGAGCGTGTTCGAGTTCCTGCTGATCAACCACCCGCTCGACTGCCCGGTCTGCGACAAAGGCGGCGAGTGTCCCTTACAGGATTTCTCGTACTCGTTCGGCCCGAACGAGAGCCGGATGGAGTTCGCTCGACGCGTGTTCGACGGCGAGGGTGTGCGCGCCGACGTCGATTTCGGTCCGACGCTGATGCTCAACCGGAATCGCTGCATCCTCTGCACGCGCTGCGTCAGGTTCATGCGCGAAGTGGATGCCGACGCGCAAATCAACATCGTCGACCGGGGCTACGGCAGCGAGATCGCCACGTTCCGCGAGCAAGGCGTCCATTCGCTGCTCTCGGGCAACCTGATGGATGTGTGCCCGGTCGGTGCGATCACGACACGCGACTACCGCTTCAAATCGCGGCCGTGGGACAACCCGGAGGCGGTCGACACGATCTGCACGCTCTGCGAGAAGGGCTGCAACACGACGGCCTGGATCAAAGCCAAGCCCGAATGGGCGAAGGGCGCGCAACTCGCCCGGATGACGCCGCGGCTCAACCCCGAGGTGAACAGCTACTGGATGTGCGACATCGGCCGCTTCGACTACCACTGGATCGAAGGAGACGATCGGCTGCGACGGCCGCTGCTGCGGAACGACGCCGGCACGCTCGAACCGACCGACTGGCCGAACCATGCTGAAACAGGTGGCTGCCCAGGTCGGCGAATCGGGCGGTCCCGGATCGCTGCGGTTCCTGCTCTCGGCACACGCCTCCCTCGAGGATCTGTTCGTCATCGGAAGGCTTGGAGGCGCGTTCGGCATCCCGGAAGAGGGTGTCGCGGTGAGCTGGCGCCGGCGCGTCAAACCGCAGCCGCCCGGCTCGAAGTTCAAGATCCCGCCGATCGATGCGCCGAATGTGAGAGGCGCGCGCGACCTCGGGTTCCCGGTGACAGCCTCCACATCAGGAGATGCCGACCTCTCCGCGTTCCGGGTCGACGTCCAGTCAGGCAAGGTGGGGACCTTGTACGTGTTCGACCCCGGACCGGCGGGCACGATCGGCGATCTCTCCTGGGTGATTGCGGCGCGTAAATCGGGCGCACTCAAGACGCTCATCGTCCACGGTGTCCTCATGAACGATCTCGCCGCGGCGGCCGACATCGTGCTGCCGGGATCGACGTGGGTCGAAAAGGACGCGTCGTACGTGAACGGTCAGGGACGCCTCCAGGCTTCCGCGCGGGTGATCGAGCCTCCGGGAGATGCGCAGGAAGATTGGCAGGTGCTCGTCAACATCGGTCTTGCACTCGGCGGCGCCCGTCACGTACGGCAGCAGTGAGGAAATTCGCGCCGAGCTCGCGGCGGCCATGTCCGGGAACGCCGCCTACGCGGAGCTGACGACGCTGACCGTTCGCACGGCCGGTGACGGCCCAGCACTGGCTGCAGGCCTCGAATCCATCGGAGCGCTGGAAATGGGACTTCATGTTCCAGGATCTGCCGCCGGTGAAGTTCGCCAGCACGCCGCGCACGACCTCCGGACAGTCCCTGAAGATTCCGCTCCAGCAGGTGAAGTAGATTGGGCATCCTCTTCCGCCTGAAGGCGGAAGCCACAGGAGAGAGATTACCTGCGGTCTAACTGCTCAACGTAATCAAATCGATCACCGCCGCGTGATTCCTCGCGGCGGCGCGCGCGAGCGGCGTGCGATCTTCTCCATCGACGGCGTGGGGGTCGGCGTGCCGGCGAAGCAGCGCCTCGACGATCGGCACGTAGCCGGCCTCGGCGGCGATGTGCAGCGGGGTGTGTCCGCCGCCGTCGGGAGCGTTGACGTCGGACCCCGCTTCGATCAACGCCAGCGCGGATTCGACGCGTCCGCCGGCGACCGCTGCGTGCAGCGGCGTGTTGTTGATGCTGTTCGACGATCGCGCGGACAGGTCGGCGCCGCGCGCGATCAGGAACGTCACGATCGGCAGACGGCCGAAGAAAGCGGCCAGATGCAGGGGCGTCCAGCCGTCGTACGAAAAAGCGTTCAGTGCCTCGGGGTTCTCGTCGAGCCGCGCCTCGAGAACCTCGCCGCGTCCGAGCGCCGCCGCGGTGAACACGTCGACCGGCGCGCCGGCGTTCAGAACAGCGTCGACGATGGCCTGGTGACCGCGATAGAGTGCCGCCGTGACCGGCGTTTCTCCGTTCTCCGCCCGCAGGTCCGCGAGAGCCGGATCCTGCGCCAGCATCGCGCGCACTTTCGCTTCATCTCCGACTTTGCACGCGTTCAGGAACTCGAGTGCTTCGGGGCGCAAGACGCTCTCTCCTCTCGAAACGGTTGTGAAGCCGCTTGTGTCGCTGTTCTGACCAGGAGCGCTCCGGGCTACGCTCTGACCAAGAGCGCTCCAGGATCAAGGCGAACCGTGACCCGGCCGGTAGCGGACCCCGGTTCTCCATCGAGGTGATACTGCAGCCGCCCGGCTGTGGCGACCGAAGCCGACTGAACCTGACGAACGAGCACTCGCGAGGCGCGCCCGATCGACCTCATCGCGAGATGGCGAGCGTCCACGAACCGGGCGAGGACCGATCGATCCTCCACGATCGTCGCCTCGAGCCGACCGTCGTCCAGCTGGGCACTCGGGGAGATGCAGGCTCCCATCCCGTACTCTCGCCCATTCGCGAACGCAATGAGCAAGGCTGACACACGCCGGGACTCGCCGTCGAGCTCAACCTCGTACTCCTGCGCCTTGTAGCGGCAGCCTTCGCGGACACCGATGAGGACGTACGGCCACTTGCCCCTGCGTCCCCGCTCGCGCAGGTTGAACAGTTCGGCGATATGGGCATCGAGACCGATGCCGGCGATATTGAAGAACGGACGGTCTCCGAGGAATCCGACGTCGACGGCGCGCGACGGTACGGAGAGGAGGCGGTCGAGCGCGGCAACCGGATCGCGCGGGACACCGAGTGATGCGGCCAGCCCGTTCCCCGAGCCGGCCGGAACGAGCCCCAGCGCTGTGCTGGTGCCGACGAGCGCAGAGCCCACCTCATTGACGGTCCCGTCGCCACCCCAGACGATGACGAGCTCGGCGCGGTTGGCGACGGCGGCGGCAGCGAGCTCGCGTGCGTGTCCCCCGCGCTCCGTCACGTGGATCGATCCAGTCACGCGCTGTCGCGAGAGCGCCTCACGAACGAGCGTCGTCCGCGTCACGGCGGCCCGCGGATCCAGACCGGCACCGGACTTCGGATTGATCACCGCGACAACGCGCGAGATCGGTGGAGAGTCCTCCGCGCGGCCGTCCCATTCGCCGTGCTCAAGTCCCATGGTCGGGTGCTATAGTAGCGTTCAATGCGTGATCCGAAACGGTGGTTTGGAGGCGAATGAATGAAGAGTCGGGCCGCACGCCTCGCACTGCTCGTGATGTTCGTGATGGCGCTCGGCGTGACCGCGTATCTCTTCAGAAAGGGCGAAACCGACCGGCGGGCGGAGACAGCGGCCGGCGAAGCCTTCGCCGCCGCCGCGCAAAGCGCGGCACGGGGCACCTTGGAGCTTCGCGCCGCACAGCAGGCCTACGTCGCCACCGGCCAGGGAAATGAATTCTGGTCTACGCGGGTCTCGACAACGCTCGAGACCTTGCGTCAGGGTCTGACCGCGCTCCGCTCTTCAGCCGTCTCGGCCGAGGCCAAATCGCACATCGACGCCGCGTCCGGATCGCTGCAGGATTTCTCGCAGATGGACCGGCGCGCGCGCGACTACGTGCGCACCGGTCAGAAGATGCTCGCCTCCGACCTGATCTTTTCCAACGCCGGAGACCTCACCGACGCCGCGGTCGCCTCCATCGAAAAGGCGGTCGGGTCGGAGCTGGCCACCCGCACCGCGGCGATTGAGACGTTCGAGCGGCGCCAGGATTTCGCTCTCACGGCGGCGGCGGCCGCTGCCGGGCTCGTCGTGCTGCTTCTCCTGCCCCGCGTGCCGAGCGATCTGCCGGCACCTGTCTTCGTCGAGCAGGGTCTTCCTGTGCCAGCTGTGGCGACACCGGCCAGAGCGGTGGAAACGTCGCGCATCGGATACGAGGGCTGGAGCACGTCCCGTCGGCTGACCGACCCGACCGAGCCGGCAGCAAAGCCCGTTTCGGGGCCGCCGGCTCCTCGAGAGGCGGCCGTTGCCGAGCCCGCGACGGCACCGCTTGCTCCTGCCCCTGCCGTTCCTGTCGTCGACTTCTCGGAGGTGGCCTCGCTCTGCACCGAGCTCTCGCGTGTGGACGATACGATGGCGCTGTCTCCGCTTCTCGAGCGCGCGGCGGCGATCCTGGACGCGGCTGGCATCATCCTCTGGATCGCCGATCCTGACGGGCGCGAGCTGAATCCCGTACTGGCGCAGGGCTACCCGCAGCACCTCGTCAACCGGCTGGGCACCATCCCGCGCGGGGCGGAGAACGCGACCGCCGCCGCCTTTCGGACCGGCCTGCTGCAGACCGTGTTCGCGGAGGGCGCCTCGAACGGCGCGATCGCCGTGCCACTCCTGACGGGTGGAGGATGCGTCGGGGTCATGGCAGCCGAGGTGAAGGGGGACACCGAAAAGCTGAAGGCGAACCTCGCGGCTGCCACGATCCTGGCCGCGCAGCTCGCCTCCCTGGTGGGTCCGCCCGCCGGCCGCGCTGCCGACGCGAAGGTAGAGGCCGCGAACGCCTGACGGTCGCTCGATCGTCAGAGCACGGTGTAGGTGCGGCGCCGCGACGTCAATCCCTCCATCTTGCCCTTGAGCGTCATCGATTTCTTCTCGCGTGTGACGCCGAAGGTGATCTCATCGCCGTCGCGCAGCCTCGACGCGCCAGCCCGCAGATCCGACGGGGACGAGACCGTCGATCCGTTCAGCGTGGTGATGACGTCGCCCGCCTTCACGCCCGCCTTCGCTGCCACCGAATCCGATGTCACGGACGTGACGAGCACGCCGTCCTTGACGCCGAAGTAGTCGGCGAGCTGCGACCTGAGGTCGCTGACCGTCACGCCGAGCCGACCGTTCCCTCCCCCGAGCAGTTCGTCGAAGTCGAAGAATCCACGCGGCGCCGGCGGTACGGGCGGTGCGGGCGCCGCAGGTGGCACCGGTGGCGTCGGTGGTACGGCCCACTTCCTGGCGAAGTCAGGAAATCCGTCCAGGTCTCCGAAGAACTGGGACTTGCCACCAGCCTGAGGCTCCACGCTCAATGGCACTCGCTGGCCATCGCGTAACACGGAGGCCTGGACTTTGCGCCCTGCCGGTGTCTCCTGCACGAGGCGCGTGAACTGCCGGGTGCTCCTCACCCGCTCGCCATCGAACTCGACGATCACGTCGCCGGCCTTGAGCCCTGCCGCTTCAGCGGGACTCTCCCGGCTCACCTCTTCCACCAGCACGCCCGCGGCGTCCGGCAGCTTCATCTTCGACACATCGTCGGCGACGACGTCGCGGACCGATACTCCGATCCAGCTGCCCGTGCCGGCAAGCACCTTCACGAGCCGAGACTCGGGCTGCTTGATCGCCCGAACCGACTTTGCCTGACCGTGCGCCGGCGGCGCCACCGCCGCTCCGACACCCGCCGCTGCCACGATGGCCGCCGTCCAGGCAGCCGTTTTCCAGGAACCCATGCTGCGTGCTCCTTGTGAACCGGGGGACTTCGTCCTCCGGACCCCATACGCGTCGCTTGCGGGGGCCCCGCGCCCCGCGCCGCTCCGGCGGGGCGCGCTGCCGCGCACCCTCGCCTCTTCGAGCCCCTGGTGCGCCGAAGGGTTCGATTGGGAGTCGCAACCCGCGCCTTAATCACTTCGAGCAGCGCACCCAGAAGGTCGATTGAGAGACGCAGCGGTTTTGGAAAAGGTTGTTCGCGCGTCCGATGCGGAGGTCAGTCGGCGTCACCATCACAGGACGGCCGGAGGTCGCGATCCGGGGATTTTCTGACATTTCGACGGGCACAGGATTTGATGTGATGGAGGTCGGTCGCGCGGAATCAACGGGGTGCGTTAACTCAGGCAGGCGCTGGCATCGCCGCATCCCGTCAGCAATTTGGCCGATTTCGCGCGGCCATTCGTGTCTTCGGAGGGGGCCATGCTGAACAGACTCTCTCGTCTCACTGCGGCACTCGCGCTCGGTTTGCTCGTCTCCGGCTGCGCGCTCGTGGCTCGACGGCCGAGCGTCGCTGAGCTCAAATACAACCCGGGTCGGTATCAGGACCGAACCGTGTCGATAGATGGCGTGGTCACCAGCTCTTGGGGCCTCCCGCTGATGCCATTCAGGCTCTACAAAGTGGACGACGGTACGGGGGAAGTCACCGTGGTGGCGCAGAACGGCCGGGTGCCGACCAAAGGGTCGCGGGTCCGGGTCAAAGGCCGCGTCGGGGAGGTCGCCACGCTCGGCGGTCAAGCCGTCGGCCTCCACATCCAGCAGACGGGCATTGACTTCAAGGGTTACTGATCGCCCTGCAGCCCTAAAGGGCTGCGCTACGTGATTGTCCAGCCCTGCAGGGCCGCTACTTGATCGCGCGGCCGTACTCCGACGCATGCGCCAGGCGCGAGAAGTACTCGAACACCGCACGTGATGCGGCGGTGATCGCCGCGTTCCCCGTTTCCTCCTGCTGGAGAAACGTCGTCATGGCCGCGAAGGTGTACGGCCGGTTCTTCAAGTACACGATGCCGGCGTCGACGGCGACGCCTTCCAGGCTCCCGTGTTTGTTCGCCACGGCAACATCCGGCGGGATGCCGCCCCGCATCGGCGTCGCCTTGTCTTTCTCCAGGATGGCAATCAGGGCGTCGTGGCTCTTCTTGCTCAACCCGTCACCGCGATAGAGCACCTGCAGCAGCTTCGCCAGCTCCCCTGGCGTTGAGACGTTCTCGTCGCCGCGTCGCGCGGCCTCGAGATCGATCATCCGCCGCCGCAGCTTCGTCTGCGGCAAGCCGAGCGCGCGCATCCGCTCGGTCACGTTCGCCATCCCCACGACGTCGATCAGAAGGTTCGTCGCGGTGTTGTCGCTGAGGACGATCATCAGCGCGGCGTAATCGCGCAGCGCCATACTGGGCGCCGACAGCTCGCGCAGAACGCCCGTCCCGCCAACCACGTGCCTTCGATCGAGCGGTCGGACCTGATCCAGATCGATCGTCCCTTTGTCTGCCTGCGTGAAGAGCTCGTAGAGAATCGCCAGCTTGATCGTCGACGCCGTCGGAAAAACAGCGTCCTGCAGCCGACCGATCGCCTCTCCGCTCGTCAAGTCGACGATGGCGTAGCCGAGAACGCCGTCGAGGGAGGTGACAATGCCCTCGAGGCGACGCTCGAGGACCTGGCGGAGCTCCGCGGGCTTCGAATCCTGCCGGGCCGAGACGATCGACCCGCAGATCAGGATGGAGGCGAGTGCTGAGGAGACGGTCCGGATCATCCCGTGATCCGCACGGCGACGGCGGTCATGTCGTCGTTCGGCGGTGTCTCGCCGCGCCACTCGCTGACGGCCGCGAAGATGGCCTCGACGACTTTCGCTGGAGGCAGGTCTCGCGACTTCCCGACAACGTCCAGCAGGCGCGTCGACGTGAACTCCTGCCCGAGCGCGTTCATGGCCTCGAAGACACCGTCCGTGCAGAACACGAAGAGGTCGCCGGCGAGGAGTGGGAACGTCAGCTCGTCGTAGGTCGAACCGTTGAAGGAACCGAGCGGAACGCCCGGCAGCTCGATCTGCGCGCACCCTTCCGACGAACAGCGAATCGGGTACGGTAATCCCGAGTTCGCGAGCGTCATGGACCGGCGCTTCAAATCGAACACCGCGTAGCACAGCGTGCAGTAGTACTCCTCGAGCTGGCGCTGGTGGAGGATCGTGTTCACCGATGACAGGATGCCCGCCGGAGTCGATCGCTCCGGCATGTACCGCCGCCTGAAGGTGCGGCCTCGCACGAGCTCCGCCGCGAACGCGCTGTAGAGCGCCGCCGGAACACCCTTCCCCGACACATCCCCCACCGCGATGACCAGCGTGTTCGATTCGGGTGAGAGGTAATCGTGAAAGTCACCCCCGAGCTCGCGCGCCGACGCGAACGCGCCGGCGAGCTCGACGTGCTTCAGCCGTTTCGGCGGCGCGGCCGGCAGCAGCGCCACCTGGACGCGCTGCGCGAACCGCACTTCCTTCTCGAGTCGCTCCTCGTTGGCGCGGACCTCTTCGTACAGCCGCGCGTTTTCGATCGCGACCGCCGCCTGGCTCGCCAGGAGCGTCAGAATCTCCACGTCGCGCTTGCTGAAGGCATCCAGCTCCGGGCTCTCGAGATCGACGACGCCGATGCAGCGATCCTTGAGGAGCATCGGGATCGCCAGCTCGGATCTGACGTCTGGCACCAGCTTGATGTAGCGCGGGTCCTGCGAGACATCAGGCACGAGCACGGGCTCCTTGTGGAGCGCGGCATAGCCGACGAGACCTTCCCCGAGCCGCACGCGGGGTACCGTGACCTTCTCGCCGTACTGCACGGCGAGCTTCATCTCGAGCTCGCCCGAGTCGCTGAGCAGCAGGATCCCGAAGGTGCGATAGTCGACGACGTCCTTGGCGAGCTGTGCGATGCGGGTGAAGAGCTGATCGAGGTCGAGCAGCGACGAGACTTCGCGGCCGATCTCGGCGAGTGTCTCGAACGCATCGGCGTCGCGGCGGCTTCGCTCGTACAGCCGCGCGTTGACGAGCGCGACGGCCACGTGCGCGGCGAACTGGCGGACGATCGCCACGTCGCGCTGCGTGAACTGGGCCCGGTTCCGGCTCAGGATGTTGAGCGCGCCCAGCGGACGCGACTTGTGCATCAGCGGCACGACCACCGCCGAGTTCATGTCGGGCACGAACCCGACGTAGCGGGGATCCGCCCTGAGATCGCTGACGAGCAGCGGCTGCTCGGACGCGACGGCGGCGCCGACCAGACCCTGTCCGAGCTTGAGCCGTATCGACGTGTCGCGTTCGGGATAGCCGACCATGTAGGCGGCCCGCAGCTCGCCGCGCCGCTCGTCGAGGAGGTACACCGCGAACGCCTCGAAGGCGATCAGCCGCGCGATCAGGCGCGGAATCTGCTGGAGGAGATCGTCGAAGTCGAGTACACCGGTAATCTGACGACCGAGGTCGAAGAGCGTTGTAACGAGCTCGTGCTCGTCGTCGGCCGCTGGCGTGCCGGCCGCCGCCGGCGTGTTATCTGCGGGATGTCCTGGGCTCACTGAGGCGTGTCTTCCCCTGCGCGAACTGCCGTGGGCAGCCGCAAAAACGGATTATACTTGTAAATTCGGCCTTTGCCGTTGCCCCGCGGCTGCGGCCAGCTTCGACTGCATGGACATCACACTCCCCCTCGACTATACGGCGATCGAGCGCATCCTGCCGCACCGCTACCCGTTTCTGCTCGTCGATCGCATCACGGAGCTCGAGCCGGACAAACGGATCGTCGGCATCAAGAACGTCACGCTGAACGAGCGGTATCTGGCGCATCGGGCCGGCGAGCCGCCCGTGCTGCCGCCATCCGTGTTGACCGAAGCGGTGGCGCAAGTCGGGGCGATCCTCATCCTCGTGAAGCCGGAGAACCGCGAAAAGATTCCGTACTTCATGGGCATCCAGCGCGTCCGCTATCGCCGCCCCGTTCACCCCGGCGACATCGTCGTGATCGAAGCCATCGTGAATCGGCTGCGGAGCCGGATGGGCGTGCTGCGCGGGATCGCGCGCGTCGAGGGGAAGGTCGTGCTCGAAGGCACGATGACCTTCGCGCTCGGACCCCGACAGTCCTAACCGGGGCTTCATCCGCCGGACGCCCCATCGCGCCCGTGTGATATGCCAGCCTTACTTGACGACCAGCAGCACCATCCCCACCTTGGCGGCGCGGGACGCCCACACGGCCCACTTCGCCTCCGGCTGAAAATACCGCCACGTGTCGAGGACGGCCGGCGTGAGGATCATCGCGCCCACCCACGGCTCGTCGATGCGCAACGAAGTGGCCATGCCCCGAGTGTCGCGTTGGACGGGACCGGTCCGGCCGAACGCCGCGCCCGCATACGCGACCGACGCGAGCACGTTGAAGGCGAGCAGGCCCTTCGCAAACGGAGCGCGCTCCTGCCGGATGCCAGGTCTCCGCGTCAGCAGCCACTCGCTTCCAGCATGTTGCACCCAGAATCCCGCAGAGGAGATCGTGAACTCGCGGCGCGGCGAGAGTCCGCTCTCGTGCGTAATGGCGAAGAACGGAATGCCGTGGAAGTCGACCTTCTCGATCCCCGGGTGGGCATCGAACAGAAGGTCGAAGAAGACATGACCACTTTCGTGCGCGCCGAGCGCCACCGCGCTGCCGGCAAGAAAGACACTGACTGATTTGACGCGATTCGCGGGGGCGGCCGTGGCCCGCTGCTGTGCCGCCACGCTCGAAGCCACGCCGCAGAATGCGACTGCCAGCCCGACCCACAGAAACGCAGG
Source organism: uncultured Acidobacteriota bacterium (assembly GCA_963804795.1). Classification (GTDB taxonomy): domain Bacteria; phylum Acidobacteriota; class Vicinamibacteria; order Vicinamibacterales; family 2-12-FULL-66-21; genus CAVSUB01. The sequence goes on from CAWDRS010000003.1 coordinate 21,002, forward strand.
TCGCCAGCTCCCCTGCTTCAGCCGGACGGGCGTGGCACAGCGGTTGCTGTTCGATCCCAGCGGAAGAGGGAGGTTGGCCATGCTCGAGACCATTGCGATCCTCTTGGTCATTCTTTGGCTGTTGGGATTGGTCAGTGGCTACACACTCGGGAACTTCATCTATATCTTGCTCGTGATCGCGATCGTGCTGATTCTCGTCCGCCTCGTGAGCGGCAGGACAGTCTAATTGGATGTTGCGCCTGGATTTATGGCAGCCGCTCCGTTGGCGTGGCTGCGGGAATCCGGGCGGAGCAGCCACGATCGGCGCCAGTTGAATCAGCTCACAGATCCTGTCAAGGATTCACATCGGTTGCTGGCGTGGCGGGGTCAGACCTGGTCTGACCCCGCTGGACGCTCACCGCCCTCAGGCGATCTGCCGACGCACAGGTCTCGCCTCATCACGCTCCGAAAGAGGCTTCGGCACCGGAACCGATGCGCTGCGGGTCCATCGCACCACGGCCACGCCCGTGAACACGAGCACGGCGGCCGCAGCCATCCGCGGCGTGAACGGCTCGTGCAGCAACAGGACGCCGAGCGCAACCGCGATGATCGGGTTGATGTAGGCGTAGAGCGACACGAACGAGACCGGCAGGTGTCGCAGCGCGTACGAATACGCGACAAACCCGCCAATCGCGCCGATCGTGGTCAGATAGCCGAGCGCAACTGCCGACCGCGTGGTGAAGAAGAGCGCGCTCCACTCGCCTCGTACGGTTCCAATCGCGACCATCATCAGACCGCCCGCAAGCATCTGCAGCGCCGTCGTGCCGAGAATGTTCTCGGTGCGGCCCCGCCTCCGCGAGTACGACGACCCGAGCGACCAGCCGAACGCGGCAACCTGGACGGCGACAATCCCCGCCAGGAATCCACGCTGACCTGATGCCCCGAGCGTCAGCTCCGGCCAGACCAGCAGGACGATGCCGCTGAAGCCAAGGACCAGCCCGGCGATCCCCGCCGGCCGCAGCCGCTCGCCGTCGGGCATGAGCGCTTCCACGCCCGCCATCCAGAAGGGCGACGTCGCCACGAGCACGGCCGTCAGCCCGCTCGGCACCCACTGCTCGGCGAACACCACGCCGCCGTTGCCGAGCACCAGCATCAGGAAGCCGAGAAGGGCAATCGATCCCCACTGAGAGACCGCTGGGAGCTTCTCCCCACGCATCACGAGCCAGCCGGCCAGCAGCCCTCCCGCGAGCGTCCAGCGCAAGCCCCCCATCAACGCAGGGGGCATCGTCTCGAGCGAGACGCGGATGCCGAGGTAGGTGGTTCCCCAGATCACGCAAACAGCAACCCACGCCAGATAAGCAAGCTTCCGCTGACGAGCCACCGCAGGGCTCATGGCGTCACCGCCTCTCTGGCGGGCACCGGCACGGGCAGACGTGACGTTTCTTTGACGGTCTCCAGGACGACCGTCGTCCGGGTCGATCGAACGCCTGGGATCCGACCGAAACGGGTCCGCAGCAGTTGCCCGAGGTGTTCCGCGTCGCGAGCCCGGACTTTGATCAGATAACAGTCGTCGCCTGCAACATGATGTACTTCAAGGACTTCTGCGCAGTCGGCCAGGGCGCGGGCGATGTCCTGGTCAGACGAGGCCTCGTCGCTTCGGACGGCCACGAAGGCGAGGAGCCCCAGGCCCAACGCTTTGGGGTTGACCTGAGCGCCATAGCCTCGGACCACTCCCCTGGATTCGAGCTTGCGGATCCGCTCGAGCACAGCCGAGGGGGCAAGCCCGACCGCCCTGGCGATTTCAGCCTGGGTTTCCCGGGCGTTCGCCTGGAGCTGGTCGAGAATCTGGAGGTCTATGGGATCGAGCGTTCGTTCAGGAGTCATCTCAACAGAATTATCGTAGTCTGCTGACGTGATTGTCAGTCCATTATTCGGTTGGACGCGCGTTCGACGGAATTAGGTGCGAATGGCCCTTCACGAACGTCCGCAGCTGCGCGTCATATCCGGAGGCAATGTGGGGTTCCGGATTACCGGGTACAGAGACGGGAAGCCGCACGGTCAGCTCGTCATCCGCCAGAACGGCGCCTGGGTCGAACTGCGCCCGACCCCACGGTCCGATTCATCCCGACCAGATGATCCGCTTGGTCAACGGCTGACGGTCACCGTCAGCTGTCGCGCATGATGGTGAGCGGATCGACGGAGGCCGCCCGGCGTGCAGGGAACACGCTCGCGACGGCGACGGCTCCCATCAGCACGACAGGCGCCGCGAGCCACACCCAGAAGGGCGCCGGTCCCGCGTCCGGCGAGATCCGCGCGAGCCAGCGTGCCACGAGGAGCGAGCTGAACATCCCAACTACGGTACCGGCGCCGGCAAGGCGCATCCCTTCCGCCAGCACCTGGCGGATCACGCGCCATCCCTGGGCACCGAGCGCGAGACGCATCGCGATTTCGCGACGGCGTTGGCGCGCCGCCTCGCTCATCGCGCCGTACAAGCCGAGGATCCCTAGCGTGATCGCGGTCCCCGCGGCGGCACCCACCAGAATCGTCGCAATGCGCTCCGGCGCCAGCACGGTCTTGCTCAAGTGCGCCTCGAGTGTCGTGACGACGCTCCCGGAAAGCCCGCCAGGCACCTGGTCGAGCGTGCGACGGACCGCGGCCAGCATCCGATCGTCCGCTTCACGCGCGTCCAGCATCAGCGTCATGCGCGGCTGGAAGTCCTGCGCCATCGGCAGGTAGATCGCCGGCGCGGGACGCCGCTGCGACGTTCGAAGCAGAGATGACCGCACGACGCCGACAATCGTGGTGCGGCGGCCGGCGCCGTCGATAACAGCGCCGCCAACGGCATTACCGCCGAAGTAGCGCTCGGCCGCTTCGTGATTGATCACGCCAACGCGGCAGGTGTGCGGCGGGGGATCGTTTGGAAACAGACGACCGGCAATAGGCGAAAGACCCATCGAGTAGAAATAGCTCTGCGACACCACGTTCGCCTCGAGAACGCCGCGCGTCTTCCCGTCCGGCGCCGGAACCCGGAAGTGCGCGGCGCCGGCCCGATCCAGCGGCGTGCCGTTTTGCTCGGCGTAGTAGTAAATCGTGGGGTTGGCTGGCCGAGTGTCCGGCTGGCGTGTCGCGACCACGCCGATGATCTCGACGCGCCGGCCTGCCGGATCCTCGATGGAGCGGCCGACGGCGTCGCCGTCGAAGAAGTCCTCGGCAGCTTCTCGATTCACGATGACGACGGGGCAGCTCTGAGGCGTGTCTTCGCCGCCGAACATCCGGCCCGCGAGCGGCGGCAGCGTCACGAGGTCGAGCGTGTGTGGCTCGAACGCGACAACGTCCATCACGACATCTTTCAGGGCCAGCTGCGGGCGCTCGACACGAATCGGCTGCCACGCTGGCCGGCTGCCGGGCGGCGTACCGGACCAGGCGGTCGCCGAAACTCCGGGCAACGACTGTGCGGCGCGCTCGAGATCATGGAAGTACTCGAGGCTCAGATCGGGGCGGGCGAAGCGATGGCGGGACTCCGTCGTCGCGAGAATCGACTGCTGAAGACGCTGGCCAACGCTCGTCTGGAGCGCCGAGCGAAAGCCCGAGAGAAGGAGCGCCGTGGAGATGACGAGCAGACAGCAGCACGCCATCTGCGCCACGACGAGGCCTGCCCGCAATCGGCGCATCGCCGTAGACGGTCCCGCGCTCTCGCGCCGCAGCACGTTCGCCGGCTCATCGTGGCGAATCTCGAGAAGCGGCAGCAGGCCACACGCGACGGTCATTACGGTGCAGGCGGCGCACGCCGTCACGATGCCGAAGATATCCGGCACGAACACGAGTTGTTCGGCGTCCCTGTCGAACAGGAGCGCTGGAATCAGACGCGCCGTCCACATCGCCAGCAGCATGCCGAACGCGGCGCCGATTCCGGAGATCATGACGCCGTCCGCGAGCAGTTGTGTCGTGAGCTGGCCACGACCGGCGCCGAGCGCGACGCGGACGGATGTCTCGTGCGATCGCGACGACGCGCGCGAGAGCAGGAAGGTGGCGACGTTGGCGCACGCGATCAGAAAGACGGCACCGGCCGCGGCCGGCAGCAGTGCGCCGATGCGCGACATGCCGGACGCGGCGTCCGGTGTCATGCCCGTGTAAGGCAGCACGGCAACCATGTCGGCGCTGCTTCGCGTCGCATTCGCTGTCGACTGCGCACGATCGATCGAGACGCCGGCGCGCAGCTGCCCGAGCGCCCAAAGGGTGCGGGTCTCGCGATCTGACCCCTGAACCGATCCTTCCTCAAACGGCACCCACACGTCGACGGCGCTGCCGAGATACAGGCCCTCGAGCCAGTCAGGCGCGACGCCGGCCACGCGGCTTGAAATGCCGTCGACGCCGATCGGCTCGCCACGCGCATCACCGTCGGGGCCAAACGCGCTCTCCCACACGCGATGACTGATGACCGCGCCTGCCCCCACAGGGACTTGAAGGAGATTCGCAAGCCTGGGGGTCACGGCCGCGACGGACATGACCGCCGAGCGGCCGCCGAGCACGACGACGACTCGCGTCTCGCGCGCGGCGCCGAGCGATTCGAAGGCGTCGCGTTGAGCCTCGAGCGACAGATAGCTCTCGTACGAGATCGGACCGAAGCCATCCTGCGCGTCACGCGCAAACACCGAGACGACCCGTTCGATCCCCGGTATCGGGAGCTCGCGCGTGACAAGCCCCCGCACGAAGCCCACCACCGATGCGTTGCTGCCGATCCCCAACGCGATGGTGAGCAGCAGCGTGAGGGTCAGGCCGGGCGTCCGCGCGAGGCTCCTCGCCGAATAGCGGAGATCGCTGGAAACGGGCATTGCAGTCGGAGGATGCGAGGGCTATGCCACCGCGGCGCCCGGACGGCCACGCTCTCTCACGCGATCCCTGCCGCAACCGGCCCGGAAGGCCTGCTGATTCGGCATGTGTGTGAGACCGTGATCGAGCCGTGTCCGCCGGTGGGATCGACGTGTCTCCACACGGACGAACCGGTAGTCGAGGCGGCCGCCTTCGCGCCGGAGCGGAGCGGGGCTTTCGGGGCCCCGCGAGCGACGGCGATGGGGGGTCGGGCGGGGCGACCACCTTCGCCAAAGGCTACGGTGGTCCGCCGTAGCTTCAGCGAAGGCGGAAGCCCCCCGGTCTTAGACGAAGCCAAAGGTGCCGCGCCCCAGACGCGCGCCGCCATCGATCGTCAGAATCTCCCCGGTGATGAACGACGCGTGTGGAGAAGCGAGAAACGCAACCGCATCGGCCACTTCGGACGGTTGGCCCCACCGGCCCATGGGCACGGACCGGGTGATGCGCTCGACGGCCTCCGGGGTGTCCCAGAGCTGCTTCGCCGCGCCGGCAGATTCGATCGGTCCCGGAGCGACTGCGTTGACCCGGATGTGGTGCGGGGCCCATTCGACGGCCAGCGTCTGCGTCATGGACATGACGCCCGCCTTCGCGGCAGCCGAATGGATCGTGCCGGGACTGCCCGTCCACACGTAGTTCGCCAGCACCGAGACGATCGCCCCGCCTTTCCCGCGCGCGATCATCTGGCGGCCGACGGCGCGCGAACAGTAGAAGCTTCCGTTCAGGACGATCCCGACGACGGCGTTCCATCCGTTCGGCGAAAGATCCTCCGACCTGGAGATGAAATTGCCTGCGGCATTGTTCACGAGGATGTCGATCCGCCCGAAGTGCCGGAGCACGCGCTCGATCATCTCGTCCACCTGGTCCGGCTTCCTGACGTCGATCTGCACCGCCAGCGGGTCGAGGCCCGCATGACGCAGCGCCGCCGTGCCATCCTCGAGGTGTTTCGAGTTGCGGCTGCCGACGACAATGCGCGCGCCGAACTCGCCGAGGCGGAGAGCAATCGCGAGGCCGATTCCGGTTCCGCCTCCGGTGATGATCGCGACCTGGTTTGCGAGACACAAGGGTGTAAACATGTCCGTCGTGAGGAGTCAGAATATAGAATTCAGGAGTCAGAATGCCAAGCTTGACTGGCGCCGCCTCGAGGCGGCGCCTTGCAGAAAGCATTCTGAATTCTGACTTCTATATTCTGACTCCTGTATTCTGTATTCCGACGTGCGAACGACTCCGGAGGCTGACGCGTTCGCCCGGCTGTTCGAGTCGGTCCACGAAGGCGTGTACATCGGCACCATCTCGGCCGATGCCTCAGAAACGCTCTCCGCCAACCCGTATCTGAAGCTCATTTTCGGGTATTCCTCCGATACGCCCACGGGGAGCGTCTGTCCATTCGCGCTCGACCGTTTCGTCGACGGCCAGGCGCGCGACGCCTTCATCGAGCGGTTGCGTCGCGATCGATCCGTCACCGACTACCTGCTGCGACTGCGGCGCGCGGACCGGACGCCGATTTGGATCGAAGTCACGGCGAGAGCCGAGCTCCTCCCGGACGGCCTTCGCCTCGAAGCGCTGATGCGAGATGTGAGCGAGCGCAAGCGTCTCGAAGATCAGACGCGCGATCTCTATCACCAGCTCCTGCAGGCCGAGAAGCTCGCCGCCTTGGGTCAGACCATTTCCGGTGTCGCGCACGAGCTGAACAACCCGCTCGCGACGATTCTGACGTGCGCCGAGCGGCTCTCGCAGCGCAGTGTGGACGACCAGACGCGCCGTGGTCTCGAGACGATCCTCAGCGAGTCGGAGCGCGCCGCGAAGATCGTCCGCAATCTGCTGATGTTCGCCCGCAAGCGGCATACGACGCGCGCGATGGTCGACCTCAACCAGGTCGTTCGCGAGACTCTGGCGCTGCGGTCCTACGACCAGGGCGTCAGCAACATCACCATCATCGAGGCGCTGGCCGCCGGCCTCCCGCAGGTGTTCGCCGATCCGCACCAGGTGCAGCAGGTGCTCCTCAACCTGATCATCAACGCCGAGCAGGCCATGATCTCCGCGCACGGCCGCGGCACGCTCGTCCTCCACACGTGGCATCACCTCGAGCGCGAGTCCGTCGTGCTCGACGTCAGCGACGATGGGCCGGGTGTGCCGGAAGACGTGCAGCCGCGCATCTTCGACCCGTTCTTCACGACAAAGGAAGTGGGCAAGGGCACCGGCCTTGGGCTGACGGTCGCGTACGCCATCGTCCAGGAACACGGGGGCCGGTATCTCGTTGAAGTCGGAACGGAGCGGCGGGGCGACGTTCTCGGTGGAGCTCCCCGCCGATGCCGGATCGCTCAAGCCGGCGCTGCCGTCGCCGGCAGATCAGCCGCGGCGCTGGTGTACCGGCGTCGAGGTGCTCGTTGTCGAAGACGAAGCGGCGCTCGGCGCCGCGGTGGCGGAGTCACTCCAGGACTCCGGATTCGCTGTCGACCGCGCGAGCGACGGCCTCGAGGCGCTCGAACGCCTGCGTCAGAAGCCCTACGACCTGATCATCTGCGACTTGAAGATGCCGCGGCTCGACGGAACCCAGCTCTATCGCGAGCTCGAGTTGACGAAGCCGGAGATGACGCGACGAATCATGTTCGTCACGGGAGACGTCGCCGGCACCGAGGCCGAGCGGTTTCTGGAGGAGACCGGCTGCCGCTGGCTCGCAAAACCATTCCGACTGAAGGATCTGCTGCGGGCGGCGAGGGAGATGGTGACGTGAGATCGGAGGAGACGGAGCGCACGAAACGGGCGTGCGCCAACAGGGAGGAGGAGAGGAAGGGAGGAGCGTTAAAGGAAAGAACCCATGGATGGCTCCTCCCGTCCTCCCTTCCTCCCTGTTAATGAACTCTCTTATCTCGCTGCAGCGATCCGCTCGGTCTGTGCAATTGGCGCGCGTCGCGCAACCGCCGCACGTTTCGGCGCCGCGTATTGCAGCACGACTCCCGGCGTCGCCGGCGCCGGCATGTCCGCCTTCGCCATCCGCATCCGCCGCATCGTCTGCTGGAAGGAAAGGATCGCGGGACGCAGCACGGCGGCCGCTTCGGCGGCGGAGCAATCCGCGCCGAGCGCCCTGCGCAGGCGCTGCACGGCGCGCGCGTGCAGCTGCGACACGCGCGATTCGTTGACCCCGATCGCCGTCCCGATCTGCTTCATCGTCGCTTCCGCGTAGTAGTACATCGAGATCACTTTGCGCTCGCGGGCGGGCAGCGAGGCGATGGCCGCGCGGACACGCTCGCGGACTTCTCGGGTTTCGTAGGCCTTGTCCGGCGACGCGGGCTCGGACGGCACCAGCGCGGCCGGCAGCGAAGCGCCGTCGACGTGCTCGGCAGCCGACAGCGGCGACGTCTGCTCGATCGTGTTGATGCGGACGATCGTGCGGCCGAGGCGGGCTTCGTCGGATCCCGACCCGGGCCGCAAGGTCGGCGAGCGAAGGCTCGGCGCCGAGCTCGCGACGAAGCTGCTCGCGCGCCGCCTCGATCTCCCGGCGCTGACGGCGAACGCCGCGCGGCCAGGCATCCCGGCGCAACGCATCGATCATCGCCCCGCGGACGCGCCGCTCCGCGAACGTCTCGAACTTGATCCCCCGCGCTTCGTCGAAGCGGCAGGCGGCATCGATCAGCCCCAGCATCCCGTCCTGCACCAGATCGTTCAGCTCAATCGAGTGCGGCATCGACGCCGCGACACGGCGTGCAAGGGATTCGACGAATGGCAGGCCGGAGGCAATCCGGTCACGCTGGCTGGAGACGAGGGGCTGGCGCTGCATGGGCAATGTCCTCTGAACCGTCCCGGCGACACGCCGTGAACGGACTAGCCCTAGCGCAACAGTAATACCAAGTCAGAAAGCGAAGAAACAGCGTATCTCGACCGCCCGACCGGGCTATCCGATAAGTGCTCTGTTTGTGAATGCTTTGGGGAAAGTGTTGCGGTGTGAAGCGGCGGGAAATCGTGCGCCGGGACGCGCCAGCTCGGTCAATTCCTTGACCGTTTCCGTCAGTGGGTGTCAACAATCCGACCGTCCGAGGTTCCCCGGCGCGCGCTATTTGTCTTGCTGGGGTGGGTCAGGACAGCCGCGTGCGGAGTCGGATCTCCTTCGCGGTGGCCATCGCATCGAGCACGCTCGAGACCACCTGGGAGGCGCGGGCGCGCCCCATCGCGTCGGCGGATTTCGGCTCGAGGAGCTCCGCGTTCGCGAGAATGATTCCCAGCTGATTGTTGAGGCGATGGAACAGGAGACCGAGGTCGGTCGGCGTGGGTTCCACGGCGTGCACGCTAGGATGCTTCTTTCCGCGTGAGGTCCGGGACTTTGCCCGGCTCACGCCACAGCGTGTCCACGAAGATGCGCACCGACCCGCCGGCGGTCCGCACGTACTCGACCTTCCCGCTGGCGATCCAGTTGTAGATCGTGCGGCGGCTCACGCCAACGAGCTCGCACGCCTTCATGATCGAAATGGTCTTGCGCTCAATCATCATGATGTTGTCTCGGAACATGACCTGGTCCCGCTTCCGCTCAGTGTTATCGGAGCGGCGCCGGGTGGGCTGTAGACCGTGATGAGCCCGTCTGATTGACCAGGATCCGGATGGGGTGTCAAAATACCGTCCGCCCGCATAAATGACTGACGGCCAAAAACATCTGCTGATCGTGGATGACGAGACCCCGCTCCGCGAGGCGATCGCCGAGCGGCTCTCGGATCAAGGATTCATCGTCGAGCAGGCCTCCAGCGGCGAGCAGGCGCTGGAACGGCTGGCGGCTTTGCGTTCGACATCCTGATTACGGACCTGCGGCTGCCGGGCATCGACGGCCGGAACGTCCTCGACGCCGCCCTCGAGCGCTACCCCGACATCATCGCCATCGTGATCACCGGGCTACGGAACCGTGAAGGATGCCGTGGACGCCATCAAGCAGGGGGCGGCCGACTTCATCACCAAGCCGTTTCAGTTCGACGCGCTGCTGCACGTTCTCGGCTCGGCGCTCGAGCAGCGCCGGCTGCGAGCCGAGAACGCATACCTGCGGTCGCAGCTCGAGCAGCGATACCGGATCGAAGGACTCATCGGCACGAGCCGCGTGATGCGGGACCTGTATCATCTGCTCGAAACCGTGGCCGCGACGTCGAGCACGGTCCTGATCGCCGGCGAGACCGGCACCGGGAAAGAGCTGGCCGCGCGCGCGATTCATCACAGCAGCCCGCGGCGCGCCAACCGCTTCGTCGCGATCAACTGCAGCGCGATCCCCGAGACGCTCCTCGAGGCGGAGCTGTTCGGCCACGTGCGCGGCGCGTTCACCGGCGCGGTGGTCACACGTCAGGGCCGCCTCGAACAGGCGCAGAAGGGCACGCTCTTCCTCGACGAAGTCGGGACGATGAGCCCGGCGCTCCAGGCGAAGCTGCTGCGCGTGCTGCAGGAGCGCGAGTTCGAGCGCGTCGGCGACTCGCACACGATCAAGATCGACGTCCGGGTGATCGCCGCGACCCACTCCGATCTCGCGCGCATGGTCGCCGACGGAACGTTCCGGCAGGATCTCTTCTATCGGCTCAATGTCATTCCCGTGAAGCTGCCGCCGCTTCGCGAGCGCCGCGACGACATTCCGCTGCTCGTGCAGCACTTCCTCCAGAAGCTGTGCGCGCGAGCTCGGGCGTCCCGACCGTGACGGTCTCTCAAGACGTCTTGCGCCGGTTGATGGCGTACTCGTGGCCCGGCAACGTCCGGCAGCTCGAGAACATCGTCGAGCGCGCGTTGACGTTCAGCCAGGGACGGCCGCAGATCGACGTCGCCGATCTCGGCCCGGAGATTGGCGATCCGTCACGACCGCGCTGGCCGACGGCCCGTGGCTGCCCGACGAGGGACTCGACTTCGAGGCCTACATCGGCGGACTCGAGCTCGCGTTGATCCGGCGATCGCTCGAGCGGACGCAGCGGCAACAAGCGACAGGCGGCGAAGCTCCTGAACTTGAAACGGACGACGCTCATCGAGAAGCTCAAACGTCTCGAGCCCGCGAACCGACGCGGACGCTTCCAAAGCTCTCCTGAGAAGAGAGACACGCAATGCCACCGCGTCACGCCTACTGGACGATCATTCTCGAAGGAAAGCCAACCGCCTTCCGCGCGCACACCCGCGAAGAGCTTCTTCCGACATTCAAGCAGCTGGAGGCGCGGCATACCGATATCCAGATGAAATGGTTCGCGCGCGGCCGTCTGTGGGAGTCGCAGGAGGAGGAGCGCGCGGCCTCGCGCCGCGGCGGGGGAGAGCGGCGCGGGCCGTCATGGCGGCCGGGCGGCACCCACGAGGATCCGCGGGAGCGCTTCAACATACCGCGCGACGAGAAGCGTCGGCGATTCGCCGCAAAGCTGCGACGCGATCGATCCGACGGCGGACCGGGCTCTGCGCCGCCAGACACTGCCGGAGGCACGAAACGAGACCGGCCGGTCCCGACCGACCCGCGGCCGGCGCCGCCGAGAGGTCCCGCGAGCGGCAGATCCCGGTGCTCGCCCTTCAGGGCCGCGTTCTTCGGGGCCGCCCTCGCCTGGTCCGCGACCAGCAGGTCCTCGGGCACCCGGTGCGCAGCCACCGGGCCCTCGACCGGCGGGGCCGCGTGGCGCGAGCAATCGTCCTGCGGGCCACGGTCTTCCCGGACCACGGTGGTCGAGGGCCTGGTGGAGGCAAGCCGCAGGGACGAGGGCCCTGGGCGGCGGGATCGCCTCCGAGGGTCCACGCGCGGGCGGGACGCGGCCGGCGGGCCACGGCCGCCGGGTGGGTCACGCCCGTCCGGGGGATCACGCTCACCGGGTGGGTCACGTCCGCCGGGTTCCGCCCACCGGGTCACGTCCACCGGGTTCACGCCCACCGGGTTCGCGCCCACCAGGTGGTTCACGTCCACCGGCTGGTTCACGCCCAACGGGCTCGCGCCCACCAGGCTCGCGACCGCCAGGTGGCCGTCCACCAGGTCCACGCCCCGCTGGTCCACCTGGATCCCGTCCGTTCAGAAAGCCGGGGGGTGGAAGAGGGCCTGGCGGAGGGCGGAGTGGAGGGGGAGGCGGCCGCGGCGGCGGGCGCCCGCGATGATCGCGCACGTGATCCTCTTCAGGCCCAAGCCGGAGCTGGGGTCAGCGGAACGCGCGGCGATTCTTCGCGCGCTTGACCTCGGCCGCCCGGGAGATTCCAGGCGTCCGCCAGTTCCGCGTCGGGCGGCGGATCCGACACGGGCTGCCTGGCTACGAGCAGGCGATGCGCGAAGACTTCGAGTTCGTCGTCATCATCGAGGTCGAGAACGTGGAGGCCTTGAAAGCGTACCTGATGCACCCATCGCACGCGGCGTTCGGCAGCCACTTCACGCAATCAGCGGCTGCCGCGCTTGCGTACGACTACGAGGTCGTGGACGCAGCGGACGCCGCCTCCCTCCTGTAATTGAGGCGCTCGGGCAGCTTTGTCATGAAGACCAAGACAATCACAGGGAGGAGGGGAGGAAGAGAGGATCACGAATACTGGTTGCGACGCCGCCGCGCAGCTGGGCGAGTAGTAGGGCCAAAAACTGCAGTTCCTCCCGTCCTCCCCTCCTCCCTGTTGATGCCTTTATTGCGACAAGCAACCCGAACGGCCCAAGTTCTACCCGCGACTCCCAACCTCTGACTCCGAGAAGAACTCCTCGATGATCTCGCGCAGCTCGCGGATGTTCTCCGCCGCATTGATCGCTACCCGGAGATGCGAGCCGTTGTCGAGACCCTTCGTGTACCACGAGTTCAGCGCGCGCAGCTTGTTGATGACCCATCGCTCGCGTCCGCGCGCGGGCAGAGACTCCGCCGATGGATCGGCTGGCTGGCCGGGGGCGACGTGCCTGAAGCCTTGCGCTTCGTCGACGCGCTCGGCGACGAGCAGATCGATGTAGTCGAGCAGGAACCGCGCGCGATCTTCGGCCGTCACCTCTCGCGGCTGGCGCCCTTCGGCGAGATCGCGTGCCTGCTGGAAGATCCACGGGTTTCGCAGCGCGCCGCGGCCGACCAGCACGCCGGCAACCGATCCCGCTCGCAGTCGATCGACGAGCTGCGACGGCTCCACGCAATCACCGCTCCCGAACACCGGGATGCTGAGACCTGAAGCGACGCGCGCGATCAGATCCCAGTCCGACTGGCCCGAATAGGACTGCGCCGCGGTCCGGCCGTGCACGGTCACCGCGGCGGCGCCGGCGTCTTCCATTCGCCGCGCGAGATCCGGCGCGTTGACGTCCGTCGCGTCCCAGCCGGCGCGCATTTTCACCGTGACCGGAATCTTCACCGCGCGCGTCATCGCCTTCACCAGGCTGGCCGCATGCTCCGGCTCGCGCATCAGGCTGCAGCCGGCATTGTGCTTCGCGATCTTCGGCACAGGGCAGCCCATGTTGACGTCGACGACGTCGGCGCCCATGCCCTCGACGATCTGCGCCGCCGCCGCCATCTTCTCGGGGTCGCCGCCGAAGATCTGGATCGCGACCGGCCGCTCTTCTTCCGTGTACTCGGCGTACTCGAGCGTCCGATCGATCCCGCGCACGAGCCCTTCCGAGCTCACCATCTCACTCACGACGAGACCGCAGCCGCCGCGGCGCTTCACGAGCCGGCGGAAGGCAGTGTCCGTCATCCCCGCCATCGGCGCGAGCGCGAACGGCGGCGTGAGGTCGATCGCGCCGATTTTCATGGAATGGACTGCTGAGAGCCGCGGATCAGTGACCGCCGCCCGAGGTTTCCTCTGCCCTGAGCTGCTCGTCGTACGCCTTCTTCAGCTCCTCGTTCTTCCAGACGATCAGCGCCTGGCCGCGGAGGCGGCCGAGGAACTTCTTCACTTCGTTCTGCTGGCGCGCGCCGTAGACCTTCTCGGCAACGATGTCGCGGACGCTCTCGAACGGCTGGGTCACCGGCGTCGTCATCTTCTCCAGCTTGAAGATCTGGAAGGTCTTCGCCCCGCGGATCGGCTGCGACACTTCGCCCGGCTTCATCTTCGCCAGCAGATCCTTCATGGCGGGGGAGAGCTCCTTCGTCGCGATCGGTCCGATGAGCCCGCCGTTCGCCTTGGACGGCGGAGCTCGAAACCTCCGAGGCGACCTTGCCGAAGTCCTCGCCCGCCATCACACGCGCGCGGATGTCCTCCGCCTTCTTCTTCGCCGCATCGTCCTGGGCGACGTTGATGCCGACCTGGCCGCCCTGGGTCGTCGTTGGAATCTCGATCGCGATCTCGCGGAGCGTGACGGTTGCCGGCTCCACGAATTCCGACTGGTGCGGGAGATAGTACTGACGCGCCTCTTCTTCGGTAATCTGCAGCTTCTGCCCGACCTCGTCCTGCTGGACGCGATAGACCGTGACCTGACGCTCGAAATTGCGACGCAGGTCGTCCATCGTCATGCCTTCCTGCGCGAGCGCCGGCCTTGAACTTCTGGTCGTCGTCCAGGCCCTGGTTCTTGCGGATTTCCGCCACCCAGTCTTTGAACTGCTGATCGGTGACGTGATAGCCCTTTTCCTTGCCGAGCTGCAGGAGCAGCATCTCGTCGATGGTCTCGACGAGGATCTTCGGGGTGACCTCCGCGATCATCTTCTTCAGCGTCGCGTCGTTCTTCATCGCCTCGCGCGTCGACGCGCGGAGTTGATCCGCCCTGCGAAGCGCGGCAATCTGCTTCGCCTCGAGCTCGGTCTTGGTGAGGATGTCGCCGTTGACCTTCACGAGCACCTGCTCGAGGACCTCCGCCGAGACACCCGGAGCCCGCAGAAGACCGCGACGGCGAGGACGAGGACGTCCGGCGACCAGAGATCTGCTTTTCATTCTCACTACCTCTAACCTGCTGAAACTCTGAATTTTAGCCGATCGATTGCCGTCGCTCAACTCGCGCAGGAGGCCGCCGACCCGGCCGAACAGGCCCCCTTCGGCGCGGGGATCCTCTTTCTCCGGCCGCATGATCTCCTGCGCGGGTGAACCCTGCCGTGACCTCGCCGGCCTTCGCGCGGGCGGCCCACCACGAGCCGCCGGCCACCGGATCGCCCCCCTTTTTCGGGATGGCGCCCGACCAGCTCTGGCGGGGCGGCTGCAGGCCGGGCCGGGAGGGTCCCACCCTCGCAGGTCCATCTTCACCGTCGCCGGCGGAATCATGCGTCAGGTCTCCGCGCTCCTGGATCACGCGGAACAGGACGGCCGGATCGAGCACGCGCGTCCGGCCTGAACTTTAAGACGACGGTCTGCCCCTCGCGGTCGAGCGATTCGAGGCCGATCCGGTCGGCGAGCAGGCGGATCGCCGCGTATTCCGCCAGGTTCAGCACGGATTCCGGCGGCGGGCCGTAGCGGTCCCGCACCTCGTCCATCAGCCGATCGAGCTCGGGCGGCGTCCGCACGGCCGCCATCCGGCGATAGACCGTGAGCCGCTGGTTCATGTCCGGGATGTAGGCCTCGTCTATGCGGAGGTCGACGCGCAGGTTCACGTTCGCCCGAATCTCGTCCTCGAGCTCCTCCCCCTTGAGCTCCTTGATCGTCTGCTCGAGCAGCTTCATGTACATGTCGAAGCCGACCGCCTCGATGTGCCCGCTCTGCTCGCCGCCGAGCAGGTTGCCGGCGCCGCGGATCTCGAGATCGAGCGCGGCGACGCGGAAGCCGCTGCCCGAGATCGCTGAACTCGCGGATCGCGGCCAGCCGCTTCTTCGCCACCGGCGACAGCGAATCCTCCGGCGGAATCAGCAGGTACGCGTAGGCGCGCCGGTCGGACCGCCCGACCCGGCCGCGCAGCTGGTAGAGCTGCGAGAGGCCGTAGCGATCGGAGCGATTGATGATGATCGTGTTCGCGTTCGGGATGTCGAGGCCGTTCTCGATGATCGTCGTCGCGAGCAGCACGTCGTATTTGTGCGCGACGAAGTCGACCATCACGCGCTCGAGCTCGTCCTCGTTCATCTGGCCGTGGCCGACCGCGACACGCGCCTCGGGCACCAGCCTGGTAACGAGGTTGCCCATCGAGAAGATCGACTCGACCCGGTTGTGCACGAAGTACACCTGGCCGCCGCGCTCGAGCTCCGTGCGTATCGCACGCTGGATCACCGCCGGATCGAACTTGAGCACGTTGGTCTGGATCGACAGGCGATCCTTGGGCGGCGTCTCGATGATGGACATGTCGCGGATGCCGGCAAGCGACATGTTCAAGCGTGCGCGGGATGGGCGTGGCCGTCAGGGTGAGCACGTCCACGCGCTTGCGCATCTGCTTGATGCGCTCCTTGTGCGCGACGCCGAACCGCTGCTCCTCGTCGACGACGAGCAGACCGAGGTCGCGGAACTGCAGGTCTTTCGAGAGCAGGCGGTGGGTGCCGACGAGGATCTCCACTTTGCCCGGCCGTGGCGTCGTCGATGACTTGCTTCTGCTCGGCCTTCGTCCGGAATCGGCTGATCATCTCGATGCGGACGGGGAATCCCGCGAACCGATCGCGCAGCGTCTTCTGGTGCTGAAAGGCGAGAACGGTCGTCGGCGCGAGGAACGCGACTTGTTTGCCGTCCATCACCGCCTTGAAGGCGGCCCGCATCGCGACCTCGGTCTTGCCATATCCGACGTCGCCGCAGAGCAGCCGATCCATCGACGTCGGCGACTCCATGTCGCCTTTGATGTCGGCGATCGCGTTCTGCTGATCGGTCGTCAGCTCCCACTCGAACGCGTCCTCGAACTCCTGCTGCCAGTGCGAGTCGGGGCTGAAGGCGTGGCCCGGTACCGCCTTGCGCGCGGCGTAGAGCTTCAGCAGCTCCTCGGCCATGTCGCGCATCGCCTTCTTGACGCGCGTCTTGGCCTTCTCCCAGGTCGTGCCGCCGAGCCGATCGAGCGCCGGCCGGGACGCGCCGGTGTACTTCTGGACGAGATCGAGCCGTTCGACCGGAACGAACAGCTTGTCCTCGCCCGCGTAGCGCAGCTCCATGAACTCCTGCGGCTCGAGCCCGACATCGATCCGCTTGAGTCCGACGAAGACGCCGATCCCATGATCGACGTGCACGACCAGGTCGCCGACCTTCAGGTCGCGGAAGTCCGACAGGAACGCGCGCGTGGCGGAGCGGCGCCGCTCGTGGACCTGCCGCTCTTCCTCGAAAACGTCGGTCTCCGCCCAGATCTGGAGCCCGGCATCCGGCAGTCGGAACCCACGCGTGAGCCGGCCGACGCCGACGAGCACCGACGCCGTGTGCGCATCCTCGGCGCGCTCGATCGGGACCGCGAAGACGGAGTAGTCGGCGAGGAGCTCGATCGTGCGCTCGGCCCGACCCTGCGTGTGCGCGACGAAGATCATCGTGTCGCCGCGCTCGCGCCCGCGCTTGATCTCGGCGACCCAATCCTGCAGCCGCCCGCCGAACTCCTGTGACGGCTGCGACGCGATGTGGGTGCCGCGAATCTTCTCCGAGCGCGAGCGCCTCCAGCGCCGTGCCGGCATCGAGCCGCGCGGCGATCACCGCCCAGTCGACGACGAGCGACTCGGGCGTCGGTGCCCGCTGACCGCGCGCGAGCGCGTCCTCGTAGCTCGCGAGGACCTGTTCGTACGTCTTGCTGCCGTGAGCCTTGACCTCGTCTGGCTCCGAGACGAGCACCGTGGGCCTGCCGGCGGCCGACAGGTAGTCGAGGATCGTCGCCGATCGATCCGCCTCGTCCGGGTCGCCCGGGAGCTCGGTCAGCGGAATGATCGCGGCCTGGTCGATCGCGCCGGTCGATCGCTGCGTCGCAGGGTCGTAGGCCCGGATGGACTCAATCGTGTCGCCGACGAACTCGAGCCGTATCGGCCGCTCGGCGCCCGCCGGATAGAAATCGACGACGCCGCCGCGTACACAGAACTCGCCGGACTCATCGACCGGATCCTGGCGCGTGTAACCGGCAGCCGCGAGAAGATCGCTGAGATCGATCGGCGAGATCTCGTAACCTGGTGACACCGTCAAGGCGGACGTCACCATCCGCTGTGGCGCGGCGACACGCGGCAGAAGCGCTGCCGCCGAAGCGATCACCACACGCGCCGTCCCCGTCGTCAGCGCGTGCAGCGCCCGCGCACGCGCGGACGCGATGTCGAAATGTGGGGCGAGGCCGCGGTACGGATCGACTTCGTGGGATGGGAAGGCGAGAACGGATCGCTCGACTTCCGCGTCCGACAGACCTTCGAACGCCGAGAGGAAGAACCGGACGTCCACGGTCTGTTTCTCGACGTCCGCGTCGGTCGGCACGACGAGAAGCACCGGAGCTCGCGAGGCGGCGACCGCTGCGAAAAGAGCTTTGGCCGGAGGCGTCAGCCCTGAGACCTGACGCGCGGGGACACCCATCCCCAGGCGGCCCGCAGCCGACTTGAGAATAGCCCGGAGCGTCAGGGAGCTCGACGTGTACGAAGAAGTCGACATGACGAACGATTTGCCGGCAGCCGGAACCTTAGATTGTACCGCGATCGCGGAAGGTCCTGCTGTTGAGGTTGCACCTCGCCAACTGCGTTGACGCGCTCCCGGCTCGGGCCTACACTTCGGTCGAACCGTGACCCGTCAGGTTCCCGCTCGCACCGCGTTCGGTCCGTGGGCTCTCGCCGTGGGCTTCCTCGCAGGCCCGGGAGGTATCACATGCCGAAAGTTCTCAAATGCGCCGACCTCATGCCGGATTGCAAGACGGTGATTGTCGGAAAAGATGCGGACGAAGTCTTCGCCAAGGCGGAGGCGCACGCGCGGAAGGAACACAACATGACGATCATCACGCCAAGCGTCATGTCGCAGATCGAGGCGGCCATCAAAGACCGCTAGCCGAAGGTCAGAGCGAGCTGACCTTCTCCACCAGCGCGCTCGTCGAATAGCCCTGCTCGACCGTGACACGGACGACCCGCCCGCCGCGGGCTTCGACCGTGTCGCGGCCGACAATCTGGTCGGATGGCCAGTCGGCGCCTTTCACCAGGACGTCCGGCTGAAGGCTCCTGATGATCTCGGCCGGCGTATCGTCGTCGAACAGGACGACGGCATCGACCGACGAGAGCCCGGCCAGGACTTCCGCTCGCTCCTCCTCAGGATTGATCGGCCGGCCGGCACCTTTGTTCCGGCGTACCGACGCGTCTGCGTTCAGGCCGACAATCAACGCGTCGCCGAGCGCGCGGGCGCTCTGCAGGTAGCCGCAGGTGCCCCGGATGGAGCAGATCGAACACGCCATTCGTGAAGACGATCGTCTTCCCCTCGGCGCGCAGCGCCTGCACGAGCGTCGCGGCGGCCTCTCTCGTGAGCAGGCGCGCGACACCGCCCCGATCGACCTTCACCCCTGATCTCCCGTCCGTGCGAACGTCAGTCCTTCGGAGAAGCGCCACTGATGGCGCGGGCGATAGACGCCCACGTCCTTGGTTCGCGACTTCACGCGGAATGTGTAGAGCAGCCGGTGATAGTCGTACGGATAGCCGTCGGCCTTGTGGACGGCGACGTCGAGCTTGTAGGTACCCTCGACCAGATCCAGGCTGTCGATCGTGAAGACCGCCTCGACATCACCGAACATCCGCTCGCCCTTGAGATCTTCGAGGCTCGTGTTGGTGCCATAACAGCAGACGCCCTCGGCGTTGAAGATGCCGATTCCGATCACGAAGTCCTCTACCGCGATCGGGGCGCGCAGCCGGATCCTGACGTCCAGGCGCTTGCCCGAGTGGAACACGTGACCCCGCTCGCCATCGTCTGCCGTCAGCAGGACGTCGGTGATCTCGACCTCACGCGATCCCCAGCGGCCTTCGGTCGCTCTGAACATGTCCGAAGGGGCTTCGGCCGTCTCGATTGGGTGATCGGGAAGGACCGCTGCTGCCGGTTGATCCGGCGACACGACGATGGCGGAGCCCTGCGCCTTTGCGTCGGCCGCGGCGAGCTGGGTTTCCTCGGCGACTTCGACATCCGTGACGTAGGCACCCACCACGCGGCGCGGGTCTCCCATCGCCTGCAATCGGCCGCCATCGAGCCAGAGCGCCTCGTCGCAGAAACGCTCGACGAGGCCAAGCGAGTGGGTGACGAGGAGAATCGTTTTGCCGCGCCGCTTGAACTCCGCGAACTTGTCGAGGCACTTGTGAGTGAAGCCCTCGTCTCCGACGGCCAGCACCTCGTCTACGAGCAGCACGTCGGGATCGACGTGGATGGCCACGGCAAATCCCAGTCGCATGTACATGCCGGAGGAATAGGTTTTGACGGGCGCGTCGATGAATTGTTCGAGCTCGGCGAACTCGACGATCTCATCGAACCGGCGCGCGATCTCCTTCTTCGTCAAGCCGAGCATGATGCCGTTGATGAAGACGTTCTCGCGCCCCGAAATCTCCGGGTGGAACCCGGCGCCAAGCTCGATGAGCGCCGAGATGCGGCCGTTGACCTTCACCGTGCCGGTCGTGGGCTTCGTGATGCCGGCCACGAGCTTCAACAACGTGCTCTTGCCGGAGCCGTTGCGGCCGATGACGCCGAGCGTCCGCCCGGTCGGCAGCGTGAACGAGACGTCGTTCACGGCCGAGAACGTTTCGTCCGGCTGCAGATCACGAACGAGGCTCCTCGACAGCAACGCGCTCTTGAGCGTCGCGAACTGGCGGCGCCGGTTGTACCGACGGTAGATCTTCGTGGCGTTCCGCACTTCGATCGCATGCATAGTCAGCTGCCAGCTGCCAGCTTCCCGCTGCCAGCTTCCCGCTCCCCGCTCCGCATTCTGCGTAAGCTCCGGGTGAACACCGCACGGAGTTGCCCTGGCGATCGATGCACCCGAATCCGTCCGGAAGCTGGAAGCTGGAGGCCGGAAGCTTTTTTCACACTTCCTCCGCGAACGTGTCGCGCAGCCTGTCGAACACGAAGTACCCGAACAGGAAGAACGCGATCGAAATCACACCGAGCAACAGCAGCCATTTCAAGTGCCCCACCGGTCCCGCAAAGAACAGGATCTCCTGATAGGAGATCGCCAGGTGCGTGAACGGGTTCAACTTGAGGAGCGTCGCCTGCCAGACATCGTGGCCCGGGTTCTTGACATCTTCGAAGAGGAAGTACGGGTAGATGATGGGCGTCGCGAAAAACCAAAACGTCAGCAGGTTCGACAGTATGTCGCGGATGTCCCTGAAGTGCACGGTCAGCGCGGAGAGAACCAGCGAGAAGGCGAGCGTCAGAATCAGCTGCACCGCCACAGCGACCGGGAAGAGCGCCAGCTCGCCGGGATTCAGCGGACGCTGATACCAGATCAGGAATCCGGCGAGGATGATCAGGCCGAAGAAGAAATGGATCATGTTCGCCAGCACGGTCACGATCGGCAGGATCTCGGCTGGGAACAGCACTTTCTTGATCAGGTTCCCACCCGAAATCAACACGCCTGATGATTCGGCGAGCGAGGCGGAGAACCAGGTCCACGGGAGGATGCCGCAGAACATGAACAGCGCGTACGGCTCGATTCGGGCATCGTGTGCAGCCGGCATGACGTAGCTGAATACAAACGAATAGACCAGGAGCAGCAGCAGCGGATTGATGAAGGACCAGAAGAAGCCGAGCACCGACCCGCGATACCGCGCCTTCAGCTCTCGCGCCACCAGGCTCTGAATCAGACCGCGGTAGCGCAGGAGCCGAGCGAGGTTATGGAACATCGACCTCGAGCACGACTGCGGTGATGTTGTCGGGACCCCCTCCGCTGTTGGCGGCGTCGATGAGCTGCCGGCAGGAGTCCGTCAGCGAGAGTGCAGGGTCCGTCAGGATCTTCGCGATCTGCGCGTCGGTCACGACCGAGAACAGCCCGTCGGAGCAGAGCAGGAATCGCTCACCCGCGAGGAGATTGAGCTCCGTCACATCGACCTCGGGATCTTCGCCGCCAGAGAGCGCGCGCGTGACGACGTTCCGCCACGGGTGAAGGCGGGCGGCGCTCGGGCTCATCGTGCCGGCGCGCACCTGCTCCTCGACCCACGAATGATCGTGGGTGATTTGAGAGAGCTGCCCGTCGCGGAGCACGTAGACCCGGCTGTCGCCGACGTGCGCGACGCACGCCGCTTCGGTGCCCGCGAGGAAGGCCGACGCGGTCGTCGCCATGCCGCGGAGGTCCTGTGACTCGGCAACCGTGCTCGCGATACGGCGGTTGGCCAGCCGGAAGGCCGCCTTGATTCGGTTGGCGTCCAGGCTGAGACTCGGATCGAACGGGAAGGGCCACGTGCGGTTCTTGTCGGCGCCGGCCGTTTCCTCGATGAAGGCCTGGATCGCCTCGACGGCCAGCCGGGACGCCACTTCGCCCGCCACGTGGCCGCCCATGCCGTCGGCAACCATGTAGAGGCCGATATCCTCACGGGTGCAGTAGCAGTCCTCGTTGCTGTTCCGCCGGAGACCGGGGTCCGATAGAACGGCCCAGCGAAACGACGGCGGGATCGGGCTCATCGCGCCTTCTAACTCTGGTTGCGCAGCCGCTTCATGCCGCCCGTCCTGGGACCGACGCCTATGCGGGCGGATACCTGGAGTCGCGTCATCGACTTCATGAGGGCAAACCGGGCGCGCTCGTAGTCGACCGCACTCTGCTGCGTGAGCCGCTCCTCGGCGCGCTTCCGCGCCGCTTCAGCACGATCGACGTCGATCTCGTCGGCGCGCTCGGCCAGGCGCGCGAGGATCGTGACCCGATCGGGGAGCACCTCGGCAAAGCCGAATGCAATCGACAGGTACGTCTTCTCCTGGCCTTTGCGATACCACAATTCGCCGACCGTCAGCGACGCCAGCAGCGGCGTGTGGCCCGGCAGAACGCCGAAGTAGCCCTCGCTGCCAGGGATCTCGACCTCGTCGACCTGCTCCTTGAGGAGCAGGCGCTCGGGGGTCACGACCTGGAGCTCGAGGCTGGTAGGAAGTGCCATACCGTTAGGCCTTCATCTTTTCCGCTTTTTCCACGGCTTCTTCGATCGTGCCCACCATGAAGAACGCCTGCTCCGGCAGGTGATCGTACTTGCCGTCGACGATCTCACGGAAGCTGCGGACCGTGTCCGCAATCGGCACGTACTTGCCCGCGTAGCCGGTGAACTGCTCGGCCACGAAGAACGGCTGAGAGAGGAAGCGCTGGATCCGGCGGGCGCGGCCCACGGTCAGCTTGTCCTCTTCCGACAGCTCGTCGATGCCGAGGATGGCGATGATGTCCTGCAGGTCCTTGTACCGCTGCAGCACCTGCTTGACCGCGCGGGCGACGCTGTAGTGCTCGTCGCCGATGATCCGCGCGTCGAGGATCCGGGAGGTCGATGCCAGCGGGTCGACGGCCGGGTAGATGCCGAGCTCGACGATCGCACGCGACAGGTTGGTCGTCGCGTCGAGGTGCGCGAAGGTCGTCGCCGGCGCCGGGTCGGTGTAGTCGTCGGCCGGCACGTAAATGGCCTGCACGGAAGTGATCGAGCCCTTCTTCGTCGAGGTGATCCGCTCCTGCAACTCGCCCATCTCCGTCAGGAGTGTCGGCTGGTAGCCGACGGCGGACGGCATGCGTCCGAGGAGCGCCGACACCTCCGAGCCCGCCTGCGTGAAACGGAAGATGTTGTCGATGAAGAGCAGGACGTCTTTGTTCTCCGCGTCGCGGAAGTACTCGGCGACGGTGAGTCCGCTCAGCGCGACACGCAGCCGCGCGCCCGGCGGCTCCGTCATCTGGCCGTACACGAGGGCGGCGCGGGACTTCTCCATCTCCTGCATGTTGATGACGCCGCTCTCCTGGAACTCGAGCCACAGGTCGTTGCCCTCGCGGGTGCGCTCGCCGACGCCGGCGAACACCGACACGCCGCCGTGCTTCATGGCGACGTTGTGGATCAGCTCCTGGATGATGACGGTCTTGCCGACGCCGGCGCCGCCGAACAACCCGATCTTGCCCCCGCGCAGATACGGCTCGAGCAGGTCGATGACCTTGATGCCGGTCTCGAACATCTGCAGCTCGGTCGACTGATCTTCGAGCGACGGCGCTGCGCGGTGGATGGACCAGCGCTCGGTCGACTGGATCGGACGATCGGGGAAGTCCACTGGCTCGCCGAGCACGTTCATCACGCGCCCGAGCGTCGCCGGTCCCACGGGCATCGAGATCGGCGCTCCGGTGTCGATCGCGCGCATCCCGCGCTGCATCCCGTCGGTGCGCTTCATCGCGACCGTGCGCACCCGGTTCTCGCCCAGGTGCTGCTCGACTTCGGCGATGACGTCGATCCCTTGTCCGCCACCGTCGCTGACGATGCGCAGGGCGTTGTAGATCGCGGGGAGGTGCCCGCCCTCGAACTCGACGTCGACGACCGGACCGATGACCTGAACGACCTTGCCGACTGCCTGATCCGTTGCTGTTGCCATATATATCTGATCCTTGAAGCTGCCAGCTCCCAGCTTCCAGCTGCCCGCTTCCAGCTCGTTGCCGACTCCCGACCTGCGACTGCCGACTCGCGACTGCCGACTGCGACTGACGACTGCGACTGTCGACTCCCGACCTGCGACTGCCGACCGTCGACTGTTCTAGAGCGCCTGCGCGCCGCTCACCACCTCGATGATTTCCCTCGTGATCGCCGCCTGGCGGACCTTGTTCATGTAGAGCGTCAGGCTCTCGATCATTTCGCCCGAATTCCGCGTCGCGGCATCCATGGCCGTCATCTGCGCCGCGAAGAAGGCGGCGTTGGACTCGAGCAGCGCCCGGAACACCTGGACTTCGACGTGGCTGGGTATGAGATGCGCGAAGAGCGCTTCCGGCTCGGGCTCGTACAGATACTCGACCGGCGGGCCCTGTAGCTCGCTCGCAGCGATGTCGAGCCGCGGGATCGGCAGCAGGCGATCGACGACGACCCGCTGCTGCATCACCGACTTGAACTCGTTGTAGGCCAGATGGACGCTGTCGACGCCGCCGGCGGCGAACGCCTCGATCGCCGCGGTGGCAATCGCTTTCGCGTCGTCATAACGCAGGTGCGCGAACAGGTTGACCCGCTCGAACAGCTTGTCGAACCCGCGCCTCGCGAAGTAGTCGCGGCCGCGGCGGCCGACCAGGCCCAGCGCGACGCGAGACGAGGTGGACTCGGTGATGAACGTGCCGGCCGCCTTGATGACGTTCGTGTTGAAGCTGCCGCAGAGACCGCGATCGGCGGTGATCACGAAGAGCAGCGCGCGGCCTCCGGCCCTCGGCGTCTTGCGCTCGTCGAGCAGCGGATGGGCCGACGGGTCCACGCGGGTCGCGAGGCTGTTCAACACCCGCTGCATCTGGATCGCGAACGGCCGGGCATGCTGGATGCGCTCCTGCGCGCGACGCAGCTTCGAGGCAGCCACCATCTTCATCGCCTTCGTGATCTGCTGCGTCGACTTGACCGCCCGGATCCGGCGACGGATATCAAGGAGCGATGGCATGTCAGACCGTCGCCCGCGCCGCGCCGAACGTCTTGCCGAACTCGGTCAGCGTCTGGTTCAGTTCCGCCTTGAGCTGATCGTCGATCTGCTTCTTCTCGGCGAGCGCGGAGAGCAGCTGCGCGCGGCGCGAATCGAGGAAGGCGAAGAGCTCCGTCTCGTACGCGCTCACCCGCTCGACGTCGACCGCGTCGAGGAAGCCGTTGGTCGCCGCGTAGATGATGATGACCTGCTTCTCCACCGGCAGCGGCCGGTACTGCGGCTGCTTGAGCACTTCGACGAGACGCCTGCCGCGATTGAGCTGACTCAGCGTCGCCTTGTCGAGATCGCTGCCGAACTGCGCGAACGCGGCCAGCTCGCGGTACTGCGCGAGATCCAGCCGGAGGGAGCCCGCGACCTGCCGCATCGCCTTGACCTGCGCCGATCCGCCAACCCGCGAGACCGAGTTGCCGACGTTGATCGCGGGCCGCACGCCCTGATGGAACAGATCGCTTTCGAGGAAGATCTGGCCGTCCGTGATCGAGATGACGTTCGTCGGAATGTAGGCCGAGAGGTCACCGGCCTGCGTCTCGATGATCGGCAGCGCCGTGAGCGATCCGCCGCCGAGATCTTTGCGCAGCTTCGCCGCGCGCTCCAGCAGACGCGAGTGGAGATAGAAGACGTCTCCGGGATAGGCCTCCCGCCCCGGCGGCCGCCGCAGCAGCAGCGAGATCTCGCGATAGGCCTGCGCGTGCTTCGAGAGGTCGTCGTAGATGCAGAGCGCGTGGCGGCCGCTGTCGCGGAAGTACTCGCCCATCGCGCATGCGGAGTAGGGGCTGATGAAGAGGAGCGGCGCCGGGTCCGACGCACCGGCCGCCACGACGATCGTGTACTCCATCGCGCCGGCCTCGTCCAACGTCCGCACGACCTGCGCGATCGTCGACTGCTTCTGACCGATCGCGTTGTAGATGCAGATCACGTCCTGGCCGCGCTGATTGATGATCGCGTCGGTCGCAACAGCGGTCTTGCCCGTCTGGCGGTCGCCGATGATCAGCTCACGCTGCCCGCGCCCGATCGGCACCATCGAATCGATCGCCTTCAGCCCGGTCTGCATCGGCTCCTTGACGGGGCTCCGATCCACGACGCCCGGCGCCAGACGCTCGATTTCGCGGAACTCCTTCGTGACGATCGGCCCTTTCCCGTCCACAGGCTGGCCGAGCGCGTTCACCACGCGGCCGACGAGCTCTTCACCCACCGGCACGGAGATGATCCTGGACGTCCGCTTGACGGTATCGCCCTCCCTGAGCGCGGTGTATTCGCCCAGCAGCACGGCGCCGACGCTCTCCTCCTCGAGGTTCAGCGCGATGCCGAACACGCCGTGCGGGAACTCGAGCATCTCGCCCGCCATCGTCTTCTCGATGCCGTGGACGCGCGCGATGCCGTCGCCCACCGAGACGATCGTCCCCACCTCGGCCACGTCGACATCGACGGCGAAGCTGCCGATCTGATCGCGGATGATCTTGGAAATCTCTTCGGCCTTGATGTTCATGTTTGTCTCGTTTGGGCCGCGGGGGCGCTCCTCGTCCTTCGCTTGGGCCGCGGGTGACGGCGTCCTACTGCGCCGACTCGATCAACGTCTGCTTCAACTTCAGCAGCTGCGTCGTGACGCTGCCGTCGTATACGGTGCTGCCGATCCGCGCGACCGCGCCGCCGATGAGGGCGGGATCGACGCGTGTTTCAATCTGCACGTCGCGTCCTGTCGCGCGCTCGAGGCCGGCCCGCAGTTCCGCGACTCGATCGACGGGGAGCTCGACGGCCGTCGACAGTTCCGCCCGAACGACCCGCCGGTGATCCATGAGCCGACGCTCGAATGCCGCCGCGAGCTCCGGAACGAGCGTCAGGCGATCGCTGTCGGCGAGCAGCACCAGCAGCTTGGCGAGAACGGGACTCGGCCGCCCGCCACGCTCGAAGAGGGCGTCCATGATCGCGCGCTTCTGCGCAGCAGGAACCGCCGGGTTCATCAGCGCGCGCTGCAGGGCGTCATGACCGGTGACCAGGCCGGCGAAGCCGGTCAGCTGCTGGTGGAGCGCATCCAGGTCCGCGCGCTCCTGGAGGGCGACGTCGAAGAGCGCCCGAGCGTAACGAGCCGCGGATCCCCGGGCGGTCACCGTGCCTCCGACAATTGCGCCGCGTACCGATCGACGAGCCGCAGCTGATCGTCTGTCGAGATCGTTCCCACGATGCGGGATCGCGCCACGTCGACCGCCAGTTCGGCTGCGTGCTCAACGAGCTCGCGCTTTGCGATTCGCAGCTGCATCTGAATCTCCCGCCGCGTGTGTTCCAGCAGCCGGTCCCGCTCTCCCGCGGCCGCCTGCGCAATCCGGACCCGCTCGGCAGCCACGTCTTCCTCGCCCTGCCTGCGGAGTGCCTCGAGCTCCCCAGGCAGCGCCTTCAGCTTGGCCTCGATCTTGGCCAGCTCCGCGGTTGCGGCGGTGCGCATCTCCGCCGCAGTCACGAGATCCTGTCGGATCTGGGTATGTCGAGACGCGAGATAGGTTGCGATCGGCGCCCTGAGAAAATAGACGAGCGCGCCGGCGAGAACGGCGAAGTTGAAAATCCGCGCGACAATCGGCAGTACGCCTTCCGCGTGCTCCGCTTCCGCGTGTTCGCCTTCACCCCGTGGTTGAGCGTGTTCCTGCGCGGCAGGGACCGCCGGCGCCGCGCCCGCGGCCGCGCGCGGTCATCACGAAATCGAACCGTGCGAAAGATGCGCCAAGGCTCCCCGCAAGAGATCCGCAGAGAACCATCGCGAGAACGAGCGTCGGGCAACGCCACGCCTCTCGACGTCGGCGTCGAGTCGACGCGGCCTGACTGGAACTGTCGAATCCCATGTGGTGGTTCTGTCCGGAAGTCCAGCGAGGCTCCGCTTCGCCAGGCCAGCTTTTAGATAACGACCCGCCGACGCGGGGACGGACTTGACCTGAAACCTGATTCACGGCGTGCAGTTTGGGGGTCAAGACGTCTCGCGGGCTCAGGACGCGCGTCGCCCAAGAATTCGATCGGCCGCAGCGGCACCGAGGGCCTCGGCGTCCGCCGCGAGGCGACGACGGGCCTCTTCAGCGTCAGCCTTCAAGCTTGCGCCCGCGCGAGCGACTTCGGCCTCTGCCTCGGCTCGCGTCTTCGTGAGAATCTCAGCGCGCTCGCCGAGTGCCGCCTTTCGCATCTCGTCCATCTGCCGATAAATCTCGGCGCGCGCCGACGACGTCTTCGCTTCGAACTCGGCCGCCGCCGCCCGGGCTTCCGTTGCCGACCGTTCCGCCAGCTCCCGAGCCGACCGAATCGTCCGTTCCCGTTCGGCCATCACGCGTTGCAGCGGCTTGAAGAGCAGCCGGTTCAACACGCCGGTCAGCAGCAGGACGAAGAAAATGACCCAGAAGACCGACAAGTCCGGGAGCACACTACCTCCGCGGGCAGGGCGGAGCCCCACCGGTCGCCGCGAATCGCGACGACACAAAACGTCAATTTATACCATTCGACCCGCCGGGGTGCCAAGCGGACCGATCTCACGTCAACGTGACCTGCGTGCCCGACGGAGGCCCCACGGTCCCGATCTCCCAGGCGGCGACCCCGGCCGCGCGGAAGGCCGATTGCGCCTGGTCCCGGAAGCCGGGAGCGATCGCCGCGAGAAGCCCCCCCGATGTCTGCGGGTCGTAGAGCAGCTGCACGAGATCCGGGGCAATTTCGCGCGCGAGCGACAGTCCGGCAGCGAAATGCCCGGCGTTGGTGCGCCCGCCGCCCGGAACGTTGCCTGGCACGAGCGCCAGAGCGCCCTCCAGGAGTGGCACCGTCGCGGCTTCGATCACGAGCGTGCAGTTTCCCGCCACGGCCATTTCCGACGCGTGTCCGACGAGCCCGAAACCGGTGATGTCGGTGCACGCGTGCACGGCTTCCGGCCGGCAGCGAGCGCAGCGCCTCACAGGCATCACGATTCAGCTGCTGCATCGACCGCAGCGCGGCGTCGACCACGCCCTCCGGCGCCCGCTCGAACTTCAGCGCCGTCGCGATCACGCCGGTCCCGATGGCCTTGGTCAGCACGAGCACGTCTCCAGGCCGAGCGCCGGCATTCGCCCAGAATCTCGAGGGGTGAACCTCTCCCGTCACCGCATAGCCGAACTTGATCTCCTGGTCCTGCACCGTGTGCCCGCCGAGGAGGGAGACGCCCGCCTCCCGCAGCATGCCGAGGCCGCCGGCAAAGATCTGCCCCAGCACGGCGGGATCGGCGTCGGCCGGGTAGGCGGCAATCGCGAGCGCCGTGAGCGGCCGTCCGCCCATCGCGTACACATCGCTCAGGGCGTTGGCGGCAGCGATCCGGCCGTACACGACGGGATCGTCGACGATCGGTGTGAAGAAATCGACCGTCTGCACGAGCGCGCGCTCGTCATCGAGCCTGTACACACCGGCATCGTCCGAGGTCCGATAGTCGAGCAGGACCCGGTCGTCGTGGTGGACGGGCAAATCGCCCAGGACCCGGGCGAGCTCACCAGCTGCGAGCTTGCTCGCTCAACCGGCGCAATGCGAATAAGCCGTCAGCTTCTTCATCACTCTCTCCTTGTCTACTTCGTGTCGGTCAGTCGCTCGAAGAGGCGCTGGAGCTCGTCCTCCGACACGAAGTCGATCTCGATTCGACCGGTCTTGCCCTTCCGGACGATCCGTACGCGCGTACCGAGCGCAAAGCGCAGCTGGTCTTCCGCGGCGCGGGTGTGGACATCTTTTTGCGGCTCGGTCTTCTCGACGGCTGGCGTCGTGGCCTTGCGGATCAGGGCCTCGGTCTCGCGCACGGAGAGCTGCTTCGCGATGACGTCCCTGGCCAGGCGCAGCAGGGCCGCTTCGTCCGCGATGCCGGCGAGTGCGCGCGCGTGCCCCATCGACAATCCGCCTCCGGCCACGCTCTCGCGCACCTCGTGCGGGAGCTTCAGGAGCCGCACGTAGTTGGCAATCGACGATCGATCTTTCCCGACCGACTCCGCGATCTGCTCCTGGGTCAGGTGGAATTCCTCCGCGAGACGGCGGTACGCGTGCGCCTCTTCGATCGGATTGAGATCCTCACGCTGGATGTTCTCGATGAGGGCGACGGCGAGGAGTTTGTCCTCGGGGATGTCGCGCACGACGACGGGGATCTTGAGCAATCCCGCACGCTGGGACGCGCGCCAGCGCCGCTCGCCCGCGATGATCTCGTAGTTCTCGCCTGCACGCCGAACGACGATCGGTTGAATGACGCCGTTCGCCCGAATCGATTTGGCGAGATCGTCGAGCCGGCTGTCGTCCATCGTCGTCCGCGGCTGGAACTTGTTGGGGCGGAGCAGATCGATGTCGACGTCGAGGGTTCGCTCGGGTGGCGCCGCCGGAGCATCAGGGATCAAGGCACTCAATCCGCGGCCGAGCGCCGGACGTTTTTCAACCATGTTGTGGCTCCGTTTGACCGCGCAGAGCGGCGTCACGCGCGAGGAACTCGCGGCCGAGCGCCACGTAGGCCTCGGCGCCGCGCGATTTCGCGTCGTAGGTCACCGCCGGCATTCCGTGGCTGGGCGCCTCGCCGAGCCTGATGTTGCGCGGGATGACGGTCGTGAACACGCGCTCCTGAAAGAACTCTCTGATGTCCTTCGCCACCTGCTGCCCCAGATTCGTCCGCTCGTCGTACATCGTCAGGACGACGCCGGCGATGTCGAGGGAGGGATTGAGGCTGTTGCGGATCCGGCGCAGCGTGGAGACGAGATCGGCGAGCCCCTCGAGCGCGAAGTATTCGCAGTTGAGGGGAATGAGCACGGCGTCGGCAGCCACCAGGGCGTTGAGCGTCAGGAGGCCGAGCGACGGAGGTGTATCGATGAACACGTAGTCGAACCGATTGTCCTGCGGGGTCAGACCGAGGTCTGACCCCGCTCTGAGGGTGGTGATCACGGTCCGCAGGCGCTGTTCGCGATTGGGGAGCGACACGAGCTCGACTTCCGCGCCGGTGAGGTTGCGATCGGACGGGATGAGCGACAGGCCGCTGATGGGGGTGTCGAGAATGAACGGAGCGACATCCGTCGTGTCGGAGGTCAAGGCGTCGTAGACGCTGCCAGCCGGGGCGGTCTGTCCCTTGAGTCCGACACCGCTCGTGAGGTTGGCCTGGGGATCGAGGTCGATGAGGAGGACGCGCTGGCCGGCGATGGCGAGGGCGGCGCCGAGGTTGATAGCGGTGGTCGTTTTTCCGACGCCCCCTTTCTGGTTTGCGACGACGAGGACGCGGGTCATTTTCTGGTATTTGCCCAATCTGCGAAGAATCGGCTGGTCGCGAGGTGCGACTCAGGATAGCTTCGGCCGTGCGCGCAGGCAAGGGTCTTGTGGAGGACGTGGTGGCAAGTCGCTTGGATAGAGTGACTTGCGCGTTTTATTCCAGAGGCTGAGTTCTGGAGTCTGTGCCCGGAGCGACCATCTGGAGGTGCGAGTGCGGCCTCGCGTGGTCTGACGTATTGAAGGGCTTACGGCGTTCTAGGCAATGTTCCACGTGGAACATTGAGTCACAGCCCCAGCTATGGAGTTCCTGGACGCAGAACCCGTCGACCTCTAGAACCGGGATCCCGCTGCCACTCCTACCGGCCGCTTCGCCAGAACGGTGAGTCGACTCTGCGTCGCTTCGAGCAGCGGCACCGTCTGCACATGCTCCAGAGGAGGATAAAACGCCTGCGACTCCGAAAGCCCGTCAGGACCGCGGAACAGCATGAGGGTCCCCCGAGGCCGGAGGAAAGCCTGGAGCGTGACGAGCGCTCGGGGCTCGACGCGGACCGCCCTGAATCGACACGGCGTCGTGCCGATCGTGGAGCTCCGGCCGGGTCAACAGCTCCTCGTACCTCGCGTTTTCGACCTGTGTGGACTCCAGCTCGAGCTGGCGGATGGCTTCGCGCAGGAACGCAGATTTCCTCGCTTTCGCTTCCACCATCGTGAGCGAGATCCCAGGTGTCGAGAGCTTCAGGGGGATTGCAGGCGACCCGCCGCCAGAGCCGATGTCCATGAGCCGGGCTGTCGGTGACGGGAGATATCGCGCTGCCACCAACGGTTCCATCAGGAGCCGGTCGATCGCTTCGTCTGGATCGGTCAAGCCCGTGAGATTGATCTTGCGGTTCCAACGCGCGAGCAGCTCGTAATAAGCCGTCAGGCTCGCGGAAAGGTCGTCGGTCAGCCGGATGCCAGCCTTCGATGCGCGGCGCAGGAGGCGCGTTCGAAAGTCCCGTTGGGCCACAGCCGAAGCCTATCAGACGTGCCGCGCTTCGCGGGAACGATCGATATACGCGGAGACCACCGAAACGGCTGCCGGTGTCACTCCGGGTATTCGCAAAGCCTGCCCGAGCGTGGAAGGGCGAACTTCGCTGAGCCGTTGAACCATCTCACGCGATAGCCCTGGGATCCGCTCGAAGCTGAAACCCTCCGGAATCGCGCGGCAGCCCTGCTTGCGCTGCCGCTCGACGGTTGCCTCCTGCCGCCTCAGATAGCCTTCGTACTTGAACTCTGTCTCGAGACTGGTGGTGTCGATCTCCCGATCGCACTCGGAAATCCTCAGCCCGGCCAGCTGGCCCGTGTCGCGGAGGCCGCGCAACGTTACTTCCGGATTCTTGAGCGCCCGATCGGCCGGGAGTCGCTGACCCGAGACAACGACCGACTCACGTACGCACCGTAGCAGCGTTGTGCTCGAAGCGTTCACGGCGCCGGCGAAACCGCTCCCAGCGCTCGTCGTCCACGAGTCCGGCGTCGCGGCCGACCGGCGTCAGCCGCAGGTCGGCGTTGTCGATTCGAAGGAGCAGTCGGTGCTCGGCGCGCGAGGTGAACATCCGGTATGGCTCGAGGCAGCCCTTCGTCGTGAGATCGTCGACCAGCGTGCCGATATAGCTCTGACCGCGATCGAACACGACGGGCCGATCCCCAGCAGTCTGCCGCGCCGCGTTGATCCCCGCAACGACACCCTGGGCCGCCGCCTCTTCGTATCCGGAAGTGCCGTTGATCTGTCCGGCGAGAAACAGACCAGGAACCCGGTGCGTCTGGAGCGTCGAATCGAGCTCCGTCGGCTGGATGAAATCGTACTCGACGGCGTAGCCGGGCCTGAGCATCTCCGCCGATTCCAAGCCCGGAAGCGCTCGAACCAGTTCGAGCTGCACGTTGGCTGGAAGGCTCATGGAATAGCCGTTCAGGTACATCTCGTTGACGTCGAGCCCCTCCGGCTCGAGAAACAGGTGATGCCGATCGCGATCGGGGAACCGCATGACCTTGTCTTCGAGCGAAGGACAGTACCTTGGGCCAATTCCCCGAATCTGACCGTTGTAAAGCGGCGACTCGCCGATGTGCTGGCGAACGAGCTCGTGAACCCTCGCAGTGGTGTGAAGCGGGTAGCAGGCGATCTGTTCGCGCTCGATCGCGTCCGTCGTGAAGGAGAAGGGAACGGGTGGCCGATCGCCATCCTGCCTTTCGAACACCGAGAAATCGAGGCTGCGCCGATCCAGACGGGGCGGGGTGCCGGTCTTGAGCCGGCCCCACCGGAACCCGCAGGCTTTCAGCGATTCCGAGAGCCCGTGAGAGGGTGGTTCGTCCGCACGGCCCGCCGGCCGCTGCTCCCGTCCGACGTGCACGAGACCGTTCAGGAACGTACCGGTGGTGATGACGAGGGCGCGGCAACGAAGCGTCGTGCCGTCCTCGAGCGCCAGCCCGCTGATCCGCCCTCCATCGAGAAGGATTCGCTCCGCCTTGGCAAATACCCAGTGGATCCCCGGCTGCAGCCGAAGCGCGGCCGCCACCCAGTCGCTGTATCTGCGCTTGTCCGCCTGGGCGCGGGGTGACCATACCGCCGGCCCGCGGCTGCGGTTGAGCAGCTTGAACTGAATGCCGGTCGCGTCAATCGCACATCCCATCAGCCCGCCGAGCGCATCGATCTCGCGAACCAGGTGGCCCTTCGCGGTCCCACCGATCGCGGGGTTGCACGGCATGTGCGCGATCGTGCCCTGCGAGAGCGTGCAGAGCCCGACCGTGCGGCCCAGACGCGCCGCGGCCCAGGCGGCTTCCACGCCCGCGTGCCCGGCGCCTATGACAATGACGTCGAACTCTTGCAAAGACATTTGCGTTGGCAATTACTTTCCGATACAGAACTTGGAGAAGATCGCGTTCAGCACGTCATCGCTCGTCCGCGCTCCCGTGACCTCTTCGAGCCGGTTGCGCGCGTCGTGGAGATCGGCCAGGACGAATTCCTCGGGCGTGCCAGCTGCGGCGGCATCCCGCGCGCGCTCGAGCGACAGCTGCGCGCGACGCAGGAGATCGGCATGCCGCAGATTGGTCAGCGGGGGCGCGTCCCGTCGTCTCGTTGCGCGCGGTCGCGCCCACCAGAGCATCGCGCAGCTCGGCAAGGCCCGCGCCGGTCCGCGCCGAGATCTCGAGCGTGGCCGCTCCGATCGCAGAGACGTTCCACGCGGCGGCGAGGTCCGACTTGTTCGCGACGACGATGCGTGTTGCGGCAGCGGTGGAGGCAAGGAGATCGCGATCGTCCGTCGTGAGCGGCGCCGATCGATCCAGCACCAGCACGATCGCGGCGGCGGTCTCGCGCGCCGCCACCGCTCGCGCGATGCCCTCGGCTTCCACCGCGTCCCCGGCCTCGCTGCGCACGCCTGCCGTGTCGACGATCGTCATCGGCACGCCATCGACGTCGATCGTTTCGGCGAGCACGTCGCGAGTGGTTCCAGGCAGCTCCGCCACAATCGCGCGGCCCGCGCCCGCAAGCTGGTTGAACAGGCTGGACTTGCCGGCGTTCGGCCGGCCGGCAATCGCCACGTGCAGGCCCTCTCGAATCAGGCGTCCGCGTGCCGCCGTCGCGAGCAGCGCCGAGAGCATCGCGACGATCGCATCGATCTCGCGGGCCGCTTCGGCCTGCTCCACGAAATGGTAACCCTCCTCCGGGAAATCGAGCGACGCCTCGAGCCGCGCCGTCAGATCGAAGAGGCGGGAGTCGATCTCGCGGATGCGATCGGTCAGCGTCCCCTCGAGCTGATCGAACGCTGTGCGCGCCTGCAGCGGCGTGACGGCGTCGATCAGGTCGCGCACCGCTTCGGCCTGGACGAGGTCTATCCGGCCGTTCAGGTACCCTCGGAACGTGAACTCGCCTGGCTCGGCGAGCCGGCTCCCGGCGGCCATCGCCGCCCCGACCAGCGCGCGCAGCAACACGGGGCTTCCGTGCGCGCTGATCTCGACAACGTCCTCGCCGGTGTACGAGTGGGGCGCTTCGAAGTAGGTGAGCACGACCTGGTCTGCGGCACCGGACGCCAGCCGTCGTCCGCGCGAACGTCGCGTGCCTGGGGGCGAGCCGCTCGACGCGGCCCGTCAAGTCGAGCGCCACGCGATGCGCCTCCGGCCCGCTCAACCTCACGACACCCAGCCCGCCGCGTCCCGGCGGTGTGGCGATCGCTACGATGGTGTCGTCTGCGCTGTACACGGGCGATCGGAGTAACGCTGTGGGCGACCTGAATGGTCCTTGGCTTATCTCGTGGGGCTTCCGCTTGTAATCGGTCTCCTGTGGCTTCCGGCTTCAGCCGGAAGAACACGACAGACGTTCGCCTTCCACCTGAAGGTGGAAGCTACGAGATCCCTTTGCATGAATACGAGATCCCTTTGCATGAAGTGGAAGCCGCGAGCTCCCCTGTCCTGCGGGGGATCGGCACGCGAGCGTCGACTACCGTCTGAGCGAGATGATCACCGTCTTCAGGAACGCGTCGCCGATGCTCTCCGAGGACATCTGCGCATCTTCGGCGACCGTGATGTGCACCAGACGACGGGCGTAGGGATTGAGCGGGCCCATCTCCTGCGGCGTCCCGGTCGCCTTCGCGCGCTCCATCATGTAGCGCGCCATCTGCTTGAGCTCGGCGTCCTTGCCCTTCCGGTAATCGAGACAGTCCACGACGAACGACCGGTCGTCTTTCAGCTCCCGTCTGAACGCGGTGTTGACGATGTGCTGAAGCGCATCGAGCGCCTCGGCCCGTCGTCGAAGGAGCTGCTCTCCCCCGTCGCCGGAGAGCTCGACTCGCACACTGTCGTCCAGGTCGATGATCGTGACGTCGAGGGGCACGCCCATCGCACCCAGGGTCTTCTGCATGAACTCCCGCACGCGCCCGTGCAGATCCATCACTTCCGCTCCTTTGCCGCCTGTTCCGACCGTCCACCGCCCGCGCTCTTGAGACGACGGTCCGCTTCGGACCGGCCTGGCCGTGCCGGGGGCCCGATCAGCCGGTTGGTGAGGGCCTGCTGCCCGATCGCCCAGAGGTTGCTGACCGTCCAGTAGAGCACGAGACCGCTCGGCGCCCAGACGAACATCGACGTGAACACGAGCGGCATGAACATCATCATCTTCTGCTGCACTGGATCCGCCGTCGACGGCGTCATCTTCTGCTGCACGAACATGGTGATCCCCATGAGGACCGGCGTGATGTAGAGCGGGTCGTGCGCCGAGAGATCGTGAATCCAGCCGACGAACGGCGCGCCTCGGAGCTCGATGGCCACCGACAACATCGCGTAGAAGGCGAAGAGCACCGGCAGCGTCAGGAGCATCGGCACACATCCGCTCGCCGGATTCACGCCGCGCTCCCGATACAGGTTCATCAGCTCGACGTTCATCTTCTGCTTCGCCGGATCGCTCATCTTCAGCTTGGCGTAGCGCTCCTGAATCGCTTTGACCTCTGGCTGGATGTCCTGCATCTTCCGCATCGACACGACGCTCTTGTGCCGCAGCGGGAACATCACGAGATTGATGATCACGGTCAGGGCGATGATCGACCAGCCGTAGTTGCCGAGATAGCTGTTGACCCACTTCAGCGCGCGCAGCAGGGGAACGACGAGCCACGAGAACATGCCGAAGTCGATCGCCCGGACCAGATTTCGATCGACGCCAGCCAGCACATCGAAATCTTTGGGACCGAGGAAATACCGCGCCGTCAGCGTCGTCTGGCCTGGCGCGCGCGTCGACCAGGACACGAAATTCGCTCCGGTCGTCGAACCCTCGACCGGCACAGAGACCGGCTGATATTCGACGTGGAGGCGCTCGTTGCCGGGGAGCGCCGCGGTCAGAAAGTAGTGGTCGTCGACGCCGACGAAACCGAAGGTCCCCTCTTCGGTCGGCCTCTTCTGGATGTCCGAGGTCTTCACCCTCGTCACGGAGCCGTCGCGATAGAAGATTGGCTGCGCGGGCGGACTGTAGATGCCCATGCTCGACTCGACGATGCCCGTGCCGAGCGCAGGACCCCATTGCACCATGGGGCTGAGCGGAGCAGCCGTTCTGGGTCACGCTCGCGCTGAAATCCACGATGAACGGTTGGGCCGGATCGAACCGGAATTCTTTGCG
Organism: uncultured Acidobacteriota bacterium; assembly: GCA_963804795.1. Classification (GTDB taxonomy): domain Bacteria; phylum Acidobacteriota; class Vicinamibacteria; order Vicinamibacterales; family 2-12-FULL-66-21; genus CAVSUB01. The sequence continues at coordinate 58,509 of CAWDRS010000003.1, forward strand.
AACGGTGAGGCCCGACGCATCCCGGTATTCGAAAGTCAGCGTCCCCGGCCCCGTGCTCAGCTTGAGGACATCGGCGCTCGGGGTATAGAGCGCGTTCTTGAGCGTCGCCGAAAGTTTGCCGTCGTCCACCAGGAGCGTGAACGGCCTGGGGCCTCCGCGAACGATCTGAGGCACGAGATCCAGCGGCGCTCCATTGCGATCCTTGTAGTGCTTCAGCGTCCAGCTCTTGAGCACCGCACCGCGGTTCGTGAAGACAGCGCGCACGGCGTCGTTTTCCACGACGATGTTGCGCTCCTCACGGTCGCCGACGATCGGTGCTTCCTGGGGCGCCGTCGGCACTTCGGCAGGCTGCGCTTCCGCCGGTGGAGGACTGGCGATGTTCCCGGCGGTGGCCGGGCCGGACGCTTGCGGAGGTGCTGTCGACGGCTGCGGGGGCTTTGACGGCGGGAACAGCAGTCTGGTAGCCGTAAAGCACCACGAACGAGAGAGCGACAGCCAGAAGAACGCGCTTTTCCATTCAGAACATCCGGGTCGACGACATCCGGGAGGAGCGCCCAGGCACGGGATCGAACCCACTCGACCCGAGAGGATGACATCGCGAGAGTCGTCTTGCGGCCAGCCAACTGCCCTTGATGGCTCCGTGGACGGTCACCGCCTCGCGAGCATAATCCGAACAGGACGGCAGGAACCGGCAGGAACCGGCGAAAAGCGGCGACAGCAGGATCTTGTAGCCCGTGAGGACCGCGAGCGCTCCTCGTTGGGCCATCGAGAGGCGGCCGCCGTCGGCCAACAGTGGCTCAGCGGCCATCGCGGGCCGCCCGTGACGTGCTGCGGCGGAAGGCGGATCGGAAGTCGTGCTCGAGGCTCGCCGAGATCGGCCTCGAAGAACTCGCGGCGCGGAATCATGACCACATCGATGGCGGGCCGCGGTCCCGACCTGGGGATTTTTCCGGAACACCTCTCGCATCAAGCGTTTGGCCCGATTTCTGGTCACCGCGTTACCGACCTTGCGGCTCGCGACGAGCCCGAGCCGCGTTTCGCCTGTTGTGTTCGGGGCAATGACGAGCGTGACATAGCGGCCATGCGAGCGGGTGCCGACCGCGAACGCGCGCTGGAACTCGGCACGCCGGCGAACCCGGCGGTGTCTGCTGAAACGCTGGGACTGCATTGATGCCGCCCGGCTGTCGCCGGATGCCGTCGGATACGAGGAGGCCTGGTCTTGCGCTACGCTGGCGACGACACCGTCAAACGTTTCCGGCCTTTGGCCCGGCGACGCTTCAGGACGAGCCGGCCGTTCTTCGTGCTCATCCGCACCAGAAAGCCGTGTGTGCGACGGCGACGACGACGGTTTGGCTGGAACGTACGTTTCATGGTCGCGGATCCCTTGTCGCCAGAAGCAAGTGGCGGAGAAACTCCGATAGTAGCGAAGCACGAGGGGAAGTGTCAATCCTCGGACCGGCCCTGAAGCGGATTGTCAGCGCCCAGAGCGTATGTTAAAGTCGCGTCCCCTGCGGGTCCCGTAGGGTCTCCCCCCGAAGTTTTCCACAACTGTGGAAAAAAATGTGGAAAAGCCATCGTTTTCGCCCCTCAGCTCGACCCCCTGCCTGCCTGGCACGCGGATCCCGGTGGCGAAGGTGAAAATCAGGCCAGAAAACAACAGGATTCTACGATTGGCGTGCACGTAAACAGGTCGTAACCGGCGGTTCCGTTCGGGGCGAAAGTCCCAGGAAAATCGAGCGTTCGAAGACATGAGCGGCAATATCTGGGACCAGGTCCTCACCCGCGTCGAGACCAAGGTCAACAGGCACAGCTATTACACATGGTTCAAACCGACCTCGTTCGTCGCGGACCGGGGGACGAGCCTACAAATTCGTGTCCCTAACGCCCTCTTCCGCGATTGGCTGAACAAACATTACTCAGCCGTGATGAGCGAAGCGCTCTCCGAAGTGCACCGGCAAGGGTGCGAGGTGTTCTTCGTCACAGACGAGGCGATTCCACCTGAAGAATTGCGCGTACCGGAGCCTGCGCCAGAGCCGAACGCGCCTGAAGCCGCCGCTGAAGCGGGCAGCCTCGCCCCTCGCTACTCTTTCGACACGTTCATCGTCGGGCCGTCGAACCAGTTTGCGCACGCGGCATCCAGGGCGGTGGCGGAGGCGCCATCGCGGTCGTACAACCCGTTGTTCATTTACGGCGGCGTGGGGCTCGGCAAGACGCACCTGATGCACGCGATCGGGCACTACGTCCTGAATCACCAGCGGAACCTGAAGCTGACCTACATCTCGTCCGAGCGATTCATGAACGAGATGATCAACGCCGTACGCTACGACCGCATCCTGGATTTCCGGGAGCGGTATCGCAGCGTCGACGTGCTTCTCGTCGACGACATCCAGTTCATCGCCGGCAAGGAGGGCACGCAGAACGAGTTCTTCCACACGTTCAATGCGCTGTACGACTCGCAGAAGCAGATCGTCATCAGCAGCGACTGCCCGCCGCACGAAATCACGTCGCTCGAAGAGCGCCTGCGTTCCCGCTTCGAGTGGGGACTCATCGCGGACATCCAGGCGCCCGATCTCGAGACGAAGATCGCGATCCTCAAGAAGAAAGCGGAGAGTGAGGGCATTCCGCTGCCGGACAACGTCGCGATCTACATTGCGGGAAAGATCAAATCGAACATCCGCGAGCTCGAAGGGTCGCTGATCCGCCTCATCGCGTATGCCTCGCTGACCGGCCGGGAGATCTCGCTCCACCTCGCGCAGGACGTGCTCCGCAACATCCTCCAGCACGATGAAAAGGCAGTCACGATCGAGATCATCCAGAAGTTCGTCGCCGACTACTACCAGCTGAAGCTGGTCGATCTGAAGTCCAGGAACAACTCGAAGTCCATCGCCATGCCGAGGCAGATCGCGATGTATCTCTGCAAGGGTCTCACGAGCGCCTCGTTGCCCGAGATCGGACGAAGTTTTGGGGGAAAGCACCACTCGACCGTCATCCACTCCATCCGCAAGGTCGCAGGATCTCCGGCAGCGCGATGGAAATTTCAACAACCTTATCCACAACTTCATGGAGACGTTTCGCTAGAGGTCTTGCCCCGTCTGGCCCGGTTTTCCACAGGCCACGACGGTTGAGGTTGAGGACGGATTGTGGGCTGGCTGATGGCCGGGATTTCTGCACCGGATGTGGCCGGAGAAACAGCCTCGGTACCGCGACGATGTCCACAGGCTAAATCACAGAAATACAAGGGGTAATCAGAACGTTTTGTGTTTTCAACAGCACCTATTTCTTGTTATAATTCTTTGTTCCTGAGATCTCCCTCAAACAGTGAAGGGATCCGCGCGCCGCGCTGGCGCCTTCCGCGCGAGGTCATCACCACATGGAATTGGTCGTTCGCAAGACGGACTTGCTGCGTGAACTGCAGCTCTTCCAGGGGATTGTCGAGCGCAAGAACACGATCCCGATTCTGGCCAACGTGCTCATCGAAGCGGCGGACGGAGAAGTCAAACTCCTGGCGACCGATCTCGAAGTCGGGCTTCGCAGTCGTTGTGATGCATCTGTTGCGAAACGCGGATCACTGACACTGCCGGCCAAGAAGCTCTACGAGATCATCAAGGCGCTGCCGGAGACCGACGTCCGGATCGAGGAGGACAGAGAACGGCGTGAAGGTGGCGGCGGATCGATTCGATTCGCGGATGCAGACGCTGCCTCGCGAGGATTTCCCGACGTTGCCGGAATCCACGGGCGTGATCAACGCGACGCTGGCCCGCGACGTGTTGAAGCAGATGGTCGGGAAAACGCAGTTCGCCATCACCGGCGAGGACACCCGGTATTTCCTGAACGGCGCGCTCTTCATCCTGCGTCCCGACTCGATGAGCCTCGTGTCGACCGACGGGCATCGGCTGGCTCTCGTCACGGTGCCGCGGGAGAGCTCGAAAGCGAAGAGTAAGTCGGCCGCTGACCCGAAAGAGGAAGAAGTCCGCGTCATCCTGCCGAGGAAAACCCTGCTCGAACTCGGGCGGCTGCTGTCGGAAGGAGACGGCGAGATCCTCTACGAGCGCGGCGAGAACCACCTGTTCTTCAACATCGGCGGGCGACTCCTGATCTCGCGCATGATCGACGGTCAGTTTCCGGCGTTCGAGCGCGTGATCCCGAAGAGCAACGACAAGCGCGTGGAATTCGACCGCGATCGGCTGACGAGCGCCGTGCGGCGCGTCGCGCTGCTCTCGAACGAGCGCTCGCGCGCGGTCAAGTTCCTGATGGACAAGGGCAAGGTCGAAATCGCGTCGAGCAGTCCCGAGTTCGGCGAGGCGAAGGAGGTGCTGATGGTGGACTACGCCGAGACGCCCGTCACGATCTGCTTCAACGCTCAGTACGTCCTCGATTTTCTCGGCGTCGTCGAGACTGATTCAGTGGCGCTCGAGTTCAAGGACGAGATGAGCCAGGCGGTGATGAAGCCGATCGGCGCGGAGGGCTACGACTACACCTACGTGATCATGCCGATGAGGGTATGACGGTCTGACCGTCCGGCCCTTTCGCCGTTCGCGGTTTGTCGTTCAACGCACGGCGCAAAGCCAGAGGTGGCCGGACACACACAATCAATGTCTGAACTAGATCCTCAGCAAGACCAGTCCCGACCGGACATCTCCGCGGAGCCTCCGGCACCCGTTTCGACCAACGGCCAGTCCGCGGAAGCGGACGATTACGGTGCGGACAAAATCAAGGTCCTCGAAGGCCTCGAGGCCGTCCGCAAGCGGCCGGCTATGTACATCGGGTCCACGGGTGCGGCGGGGCTGCACCACCTCGTCTACGAGATCGTGGACAACTCGATAGACGAGGCGCTCGCCGGGTACTGCGACCAGGTCAACGTCACGATTCACATCGACCACTCCGTGACGGTCGTGGACAACGGTCGTGGCATTCCGGTGGATCGCCACAGCAGCGGCCGGTCGGCGGCGGAGGTCGCGCTGACGGTGCTCCACGCCGGCGGCAAGTTCGACAACGACAGCTACAAGGTCTCGGGCGGTCTTCACGGCGTCGGCGTCTCGGTCGTCAACGCGCTCTCGGAGACGCTGGATCTCGAGATCTGGCGCAACGGTCAGGTGTACACGCAGTCGTACGAGCGCGGCGATCCGCATGGCAACCTCGAGGTCACGGGCACGACGAAGAAGCGTGGAACGAAGATCACGTTCAAGCCCGACGATCAGATCTTCGAGACGACCGAGTTCAGCTTCGACACGCTGGCGCAGCGTCTCCGTGAGCTGGCCTTCCTCAACGGCGGCGTCACGATCACGATAGACGACGAGCGCGATGGGAAGAGCCATCGGTTCCTGTACGAAGGCGGGATCAACTCGTTCGTCGAGTACCTGAACCTCAACAAAGCGGCGGTCAACGACAAGCCGATCTACATGCACGGCGAGAAGGACGGCATCGACGTCGAGCTCTCGCTGCAGTGGAACGACAGCTACACCGAGACGGTCTACACGTTCGCCAACAACATCAACACGCACGAGGGCGGCACGCACCTCTCCGGGTTCCGATCGGCGCTGACGCGGACGGTGAATTCCTACGCCGGAAAGAACAACCTGGCGAAGGATCTGAAGGACGCGAGCATCAGCGGCGACGATATTCGAGAGGGGCTGATCGCCGTCATCAGCGTCAAGATTCCAAGGCCGCAGTTCGAGGGACAGACGAAGACGAAGCTCGGGAACACCGAGGTCAAGGGCATCGTCGAGGCGATCGTCAACGACAAGCTCGGCGCGTACCTCGAAGAGAACCCGCAGATCGCGAAGCGGATCATCAACAAGGCGGTCGACGCCGCGCGGGCCCGCGAAGCGGCGCGCAAGGCGAGAGATCTGGTCCGGCGGAAGGGTGCGCTCGACAGCAGCAGCCTGCCGGGCAAGCTCGCGGATTGCCAGGAGCGCGATCCTTCGCAGAGCGAGCTGTACATCGTCGAGGGTGAGTCGGCCGGCGGGTCGGCGAAGCAGGGCCGCGATCGGCGTTTCCAGGCAATCCTGCCGATCAAGGGCAAGATCCTGAACGTCGAGAAGGCGCGCTTCGACAAGATGCTCGGCAGCGACGAGATCAAGACGATGATCGCGGCGCTCGGCTGCGGGATCGGCGTCGAAGACTTCGACATCGGAAAGCTCCGATATCACCGCATCATCATCATGACGGACGCGGACGTGGACGGATCGCACATCCGCACGCTGCTGCTCACGTTCTTCTACCGGCAGATGCGGCTGCTCATCGAGTCCGGCTACATCTACATCGCGCAGCCGCCGCTCTTCCGCGCGAAACGGGGACGAAGCGAGTTCTTCATCCGCGACGAGCGCGACATGGAGAAGTGGCTGATCACGCGGGCCACCGAGTCGCGGGTGCTGCAGCTGCCCGACGGGACGCAGTTCGCCGGAGCGGAGCTCGAGGCGCGTCTCGAGCGTCTCATGGCGTTCCAGAAGTACCTGCAAATCGTCGAGCGCCGAGGGCCGTCGCGCGACATCGTGCTCGAGGTCCTGGAACGCAACGGACGCGACCGCGCGTTCTTTTCGGACGTGGCCAGGCTCCAGGCGCTGGCGGATTCGCTCAGCGGACCGCTGCGCACGGCGAGCGTGCAGCCGGACGAAGAGCACCAGGCACACAGCCTCGTGATCGAGGATCGCAGCGGCGGCTATCCGCGGTATCACCGGGTCGATCTCGACTTCGTCACGACCAGCGAGTTCCGCGCGCTGGCCGCGAGCTACCAGGACGTGAAGGGGATTCGCGGGCCGATGGTCATCCGGACGCAGGCGGGCTCGCAGCAGTCCACGGACGACCAGCCGGGCGCCGCGGCCAACGAGACGGCTATTGGAGGCGCGCCTCTGGACGAAGCCACGAAGCTCGCCGCCGAGCCGAAGACGCCGGACGCCAGCTCGATGCCGAAGCTGGCCGCGAAGGGAAAGGACGCCGAGGTTCGAATCGAAAACCTCGACGAGCTCGTGGACTTCTTCATCGCCGCCGGCAAGAAGGGCTTCGACATCAACCGCTACAAGGGTCTCGGCGAGATGAACCCGGACACGCTGTGGGAAACCACGATGGATCCGGCGAAGCGCACGCTGCTGCAGGTGAAGGCCGAGGATCATCCGCAGGCGGACCTGATGTTCACGACGCTGATGGGCGATCAGGTCGAGCCGCGCCGGAAGTTCATCGAAGACAATGCGCTGGATGTGAAGAACTTGGATATCTGAACTGACGCCGCCGGCGCTCGGCGTTCGGCGTCCGGGCGGCATCGCTTGAAACCTGCGGGCAACGGACCCGGCCCGTGACTGCACGCTCGTCGCCGGCTCGTCATCACGCGCAATGAGCCGCGGCTCCGCGAGCGCCGGGTCCCGAGCGCCGAGCGCCGTCACAATTCACCCCTATGTCCGATTTCGCCCTCAACAAAGTCCCGGTCAACGTCGAAGACGAGATGAAGCGCTCGTACATGGATTACGCGATGAGCGTAATCATCGGGCGAGCGCTCCCCGACGTGCGCGACGGGTTGAAGCCGGCGCATCGTCGTGTCCTGTATGGGATGCGCGCGATGGGGCTGGCGTCGAATCGCGGCTACCGCAAGTGCGCCAAGATCGTCGGCGAGGTGATGGGCAACTATCACCCGCACGGGGATGCGTCGATCTACGACACGCTCGTGCGCATGGCGCAGGACTTCAACATGCGCTACGTCCTGGTCGACGGCCAGGGCAACTTCGGATCGATCGACGGAGACCCGCCCGCGGCGATGCGCTACACGGAGGCGCGTCCCGAAGCCATCGCCGAAGCGCTCATGGCGGATCTCGACAAAGAGACCGTCGACTTCGTTCCCAACTACGACGAGACGACCGAGGAACCCACGGTCCTGCCGGCGGCGTATCCGAACCTTCTGGTCAACGGATCGTCGGGCATTGCCGTCGGCATGGCGACCAACATCCCGCCGCACAACATGCGGGAAGTGATCGACGGCCTGATCACGGTCATCGAGCACAGGTCGGAGCCGAAAGAAGCGCGCTTCCGCGCCCTCATGAAGACGATCCCCGGACCGGATTTCCCTTCAGGCGGGTTCATCGTCGGGCGTGAGGGGATCTTCAACGCCTATAAGACTGGCCGCGGCGCCATCACTCTTCGAGCCAAAGCCACGACCGAGGACAGCAAGAGGGGCGACCGCGTATCCATCATCGTCACCGAGATTCCGTACCAGGTGAACAAGGCGCGGCTGATCGAGAAGATCGCCGAGTTGGTGCGCGAGAAGGTGGTCGAGGGCATTGCCGATCTGCGGGACGAGTCCGATCGCGATGGCATGCGGATCGTGATGGAGCTCCGCCGCGGCGAGCTCGTCGACGTCGTGCTCAACAATCTATACAAGCACACCCAGCTGCAGACTTCGTTCGGCATCATCATGCTGGCGATTGTCGGCGGCCGCCCGAAGGTGCTGCCGCTCCTCGATATCATCGAGCACTTCGTCGAGTTCCGGCGTGAGGTCGTTCGGCGGCGCACCGAATTCGAGCTGCGGAAGGCCGAAGCGCGCGCGCACCTCCTCGAAGGGCTGAAGATCGCGCTCGATCACCTGGACGAGGTGATCCGGCTCATTCGCGCGTCGAAGAGCCCGGCCGAAGCCCGCGAAGGACTGATCACGCAGTTCACGCTCACCCAGATCCAGGCGCAGGCCATCCTGGACATGCAGCTCCAGCGGCTCACCGGGCTCGAGCGCCAGAAGATTCTCGACGAGCTCGCGGAGCTGCAGAAGACGATCGAGCGGCTTCGCGCCATCCTCGGGAGCGACGAGCTGCTGATGAAGCTCGTGGTCGACGAGATGAAGGCGGCGCGCGACAAGTTCGGCGACGAACGCCGCACGACGATCATCGACCAGAGCGGAGAGTTCCGCATCGAAGACCTCATCGCCGACGAAGACATGGCGATTACCGTGACCGGGTCGGGCTACATCAAGCGGACGCCGATATCGACGTATCGCATGCAGCGCCGCGGCGGCAAGGGCCGTATCGGGATGCGGACGCGTGAAGAGGACTTCGTCAGCCATCTTTTCATCGCCTCCACGCACGCCTACATCATGATTTTCTCGGACCGCGGCCGCGCGTACTGGCTGCGGGTCCACGAGGTCCCCGACGTCGGTCCCGACGGAAAGGGCAAGGCCATCGTGAATCTCGTGACGATGGAGGAAGGGGAGCGGATTGCGGCGCTCATGGCGGTGAGGGACTGGCCTGCCGAGGAGGGCCAGGAATTCGTGGTCATGGGCACGCGCAAGGGAGTCATCAAGAAGACGGACCTCTCGCTCTTCAGCAACCCGCGCCCGAGCGGCATCATCGCGATGGGCGTCGAGGAGGAGGACTCGGTGATTGCCGTCGAACTGTCGGACGGCCACGAACAGATCTTCCTGGGCACGCGCGACGGCATGGCGATTCGCTTCGAGGAGACAGACGTCCGGCCGATGGGCCGTACCGCGTACGGAGTCCGCGGCATCACGCTGCGAGAGGGGGACGAGGTCGTCGCGATGGACGTCGTGCGCGCGGGCGGAACGATGATGACCGTGACGCAGAACGGCTACGGCAAACGCACCGAGCTCGAGGAGTATCGGCTGCAGTCGCGCGGCGGCGTCGGCACGATCGACATCCAGACGAGCGATCGCAACGGCAAGGTCGTCGGCATCGCGTACGTCCACGGAGACGACGAGCTGATGTTGATCAGCCAGCAGGGAAAGATCCTGCGGATGGTCACGAGCGCCATCCGACCGATTGGGCGCAATACCCAGGGCGTCAAATTGATCGGGATGGAAGAGGGCGATCAGGTCGTTTCGGTCGCGCGGCTGGCGGAGAAGGAAGGCGACGAGGGCGCGACGAACGGGGATGCGACGAGTGCGAGTGAGCCAGCTTCAGAGGCGCCCGAGAACGCCAACGACGACGGCGATACGAAGCCTGAGGAGTAGGAGCGTCAGCGCTCGCGCGGCAGTGGTGGCAGCGTGACCTCGAATTTCCCGGCCTCTCCGATGAAGATGCGCGTCGCTCGAGGCCAGAGCTCGTTCAGGGTCTCCATGAAGGGCTTGGACTCCACTTGTGGGTCTCGGGAGTCGATGAAGGGGACAACGGCGAGCAGATACATATGCCCGGGAGGGATCCGCTTCACGGAAAAGCGGCGTGTCTGGGCGGCCACGGTTCCCGACTGAATGTACCGCCGATTGTTTTGCCACAAAGACATGTCTTCCGGGAAAGCGATGATCATCGAGTGAGAATCCACGCTCCAGCCTTCTGGCATCAACCCTTCGATTTCCGCCGTTTCGTCGCTCAGCAGGACGCGCACGTTGCTGTAGGTTTTGCCAGGTTCGAAATCGAACGGACCATTCCCGATGTCCGTGCCGCTTTCGAGAGCTGCCGCCACCGTAAACCACAGTCCTGAAGAGCGAACCGTCAGCCGGTACCTTCCGAGCAGGCCGTCGATCACGAAAGTCCCATCAGCCAGCCAATTCGTCGTTGTCGGCGTGAGGCCCTTCCGCAGATGCGCGTCCTCTCCCTCCGGCCGCATCTCGACGACGGATCGGTCGGGATCGGGCGTTTCGAGCCCGTTGAAGAGGAACCGACCGGTGATCCGCGCGCAGGGCAGCAGCTTGATGGCCAGTGAATCGATCGTGCTCGTAAGGACGTCGACCTCGGCGACACCCGCCGCAACGACAGGCGTGCCGAGTCCCGTTCCTCGAACGACAGCCTGAAGAGCGTACAGGCCCTGCCGGACTCCGCGGACGACGAAACGGCCCGACTCGTCCGTCCACACGCTCTCGGGGGTGTTGATACCGGGAGGTCGATGCAGCCCGCCCGGACCAAAGTAGGCGGGGGGAGTGGTGGCTTCATCCAAACTGGTAAGCGAGATGGCCGCGCCCCTGACCGGATCCCCAGCGGCGTCCACGACCCGACCACCCACAGCCACCGCTGGCACGTCGCGCGCCGTGATTCCAATCGTGACCTCGTCACCCGACTCCACCACGATGGGTGTCGCTGCGCTGGCAGTCGTCGTAACAGGGACGTAGACGAAGTTGAGAGGGGCATCGACGCGAGCCGGGAGTCTCGCCCTCACGAGATACCGCCCCGGCACCAGCTTCTCGATTCTGAAACGGCCCTCGGCATCGGTCGACGATCCGGCGCCCGCTACGACGACAGGCCGTCCGCGGAATTGGGATGGCGTCGTGACGACCTCGACAGTCGCTCCCCGCACTGGCTTGCCCTCGGGCGAGAGGACCTGTCCGCGGATCACTGCCGGTTTCCTGAATGTGAACAGGACGACGGGGTTCTCTCCGCCTTTCAGCTTAACGGGCCGGCGCAATTCTCCGGTTACAACAGGACCCGATCCGGCGGGCAGCAGGTCGGGTGCGGAGGCGACAACGTCGTACGTTCCCGGAGTCAAGCCGGTGAACTCCACCGTGCCGTTCGCGAACGTGTTCGCCTTGAACACACGCGGCGGAGGCTGGGCGGTAGCGACCGTGATGGCGACGCCCTCGAGCGGGGCGCCCGAGACGGCATCCCGAACGACAACGCTGAGTGATGCGGATGCGTCGGAAGGGGCCTGGGCGGTGGGCATCGCCGAGGCTTGAGCCAGGAACGCGAGCACAAGCACCGTTATGCTCATCGAGTTCACCACGGTTGCGGCGCGGAATCGTACCACGCGCCCCATGGGCAACGCTATGCCGGTTCCAACGACGGAGACACGAAGCTCGAGGAGCAGTAGAAATCAGCGATCGCGGGGTGGTGGGAGCAGCGTGACCTCGAATTCCCAGGAGGGACGTAGACGAAGTTGAGAGGGGCATCGGTGGGAGCTTGGAGTCTCGCTCTCACGAGATACCGCCCCGGCACCAGCTTGTCGATTCTGAAGCGACCCTCGGCATCGGTCGGCGATCCAGGACCCGCTGCGACGACGGGGCGTCCGTGGAATTGGGATTTCGTCATGACGACCTCGACGGTCGCTCCCTGCACCGGCCTCCCATTCTGGGTCAGCACCTGCCCTCGGATGACAGCTGGCCTCCTGAACGCGAACGCGATGGTCTCGTGCCCTCCGGCCTTCAGATTGACTACCCGACGGAGCGTCTCCAATGCCCGGTGAAGGGGCACCGGAGAGCAACTCGGACGAGGAAGCCATCACGAAGTAGCGGCCGGGCGCAAGGCCCGTGAGCTCGACCGTGCCGTTCGAGAAGGTCGACGCCCTGTAAGCCAGCTTCGGCGAACTGGGTGAGCCTACCGTGATCGTGATGCCCTCGATCGGGACACCCAATCCATCCTCCTGAGCGATGACCGTAATCGAAGCGGACTGATCAGTGGTGGGCTGGCTGGGTGACGCGCTGGTTGGCAGCTGCCCAATCAAAACGCCGAGCGCAAGAACTGACAGGAGCATTCACGCACCGTTGCCACTCTGGCACCTCGTCACCTCGGCACCCTGGCACCCTGGCACCCTGGCACCCTGGCACCCTCGGCACCCGACCTCGGCACCTCGGCACCTCGGCACCCTGGCACCCTGGCACCCTGGCACCCTGGCACCAAGATTATGCCGGTTCCAGCTTCGCGTACTTCGCCAACAGCTTTTTGACACCGACGCTGTTGAATCGGACCGTCACCTTCATGTCGTCGTTGTGTTCTTCGACCGCAATCACGTTGCCGACGCCGAACTGCGCATGCCGGACGCGCATCCCGGTTCGCACTCCGCTGGCCGACTGATCTTCCGATTCGTATGCGTAGGCCGCCTCGGTCTCTCTCGCCCGGCCGCGGCCCTTCCGGCCGTAGGGGTTGGTCCGGAACTCGTAGTGGCTGTGGCTGAACCCGCCCTGGTAGGACGACGAGTAGGCCGGTGCGACCCGCTCCATCAACTCTTCGGGGATCTCGTTCAGGAACCGCGACGGCTCGGTCGATTGGTATTCCCCGAAAACCCGGCGCCGAGAGGCGCTCGTCAGCACCAGGTTCGACTGTGCGCGCGTCAGCCCGACATAGCAGAGGCGTCGCTCTTCCTCGAGCTCCGCATCGTCTTCTGCGGAACGCGAATGGGGGAAGAGGCCTTCCTCGAGACCCGCCATCACCACCGTCGGGAACTCGAGCCCTTTCGCGGCGTGCAGGGTCATCAGCCACACGCGAGCCTCGCGCGTGCCGGACTCCTCGTCTGCTTCGGACAGCAGCGACAGCCGGTCGACGAAACCGCCCAACGACGCCTCGGGATCGCGTGTCTCGTAGTCTCGGGCAGCCGACACGAGCTCCATGAGGTTCTCGACCCGCTCGTTGGCTTCCTCGGTGTGCTCTTCGCGCAGATCGTTCAGGTAGCCGGTCTGGTCCAGCATCTTGCCGATCGTGATGGACACGGAATCTGTCCGGGCGACAGCCGAGAGGGACACCATCAGGTCTCGAAAGGCGCGAAGGGCGGCGACGGCTCGCGGCGCGACTTTTCCTTCGTCGACGACGTACACGAGCTTCGCCCAGAGCGAACGAGCCGACGAGATCTCTTGAAGGCCTGCCGCCAGCAACGGTGGAGCATCCGCCAGCACCGCATCGGGATCGACCGCCTGCAGGGAGTCCATCACACCCTTGCCAATCCCTCGCGCGGGCACGTTGATCACGCGCCGCAGACTGACATCGTCGTGCGGGTTGATGATCAACTTCATGTAGGCGAGCGCGTCCTTGATCTCCTTGCGCTCGTAGAACCGGACGCCGCCGATGATCTTGTACGGCACGCTCTCCCGCATCAGCGAGTCTTCGATCGCACGCGATTGCGAGTTGGTGCGGTACAGCACGGCGACGGTGGCCTCGACGTCCTCGGCCCGTGCCCTCTTGACGGTGCGGACGATGAAGTCCGCCTCCTCGAGCTCGTCGTTCGCGCGGTAATAGAGGATCCGCGCGCCACCCTGACGATCCGTCCAGAGGCGCTTGTCCTTGCGGTTCCGATTCCGGCGAATGACCGCTGACGCGGCATCGAGGATGACCTGCGTCGACCGATAGTTCTGCTCGAGCCGGACGATGCGCGCGTCGCCGAAGTCGTTTTCGAAATCCAGGATGTTCCGCAGGTCCGCGCCGCGCCACTTGTAGATCGACTGATCCGGATCGCCGACCACCGCCAGGTTCCGGTGCGCTTCCGCCAGGCGTCGGATGAGGAGGTACTGCGGGCGGTTCGTGTCCTGATATTCGTCGACCATCACGTAGCGGAACTTGTGCGCGTAGAACTTTCGAGTGGGCTCCGACGTCTCGAAGAGCTCGACGGTCTTCAGCAGCAGATCGTCGAAGTCCAGCGCGTTGCTGTCCTTGAGCGCGACGATGTACTTTTCGTAGACCCTGGCAATCTGCTCGCCGCGAAGGTCGAACTGTCCGCGGAGCGAATCCGGGCCCTCCATCCGGTTCTTCGCGTGGCTAATCCTGGAGAGCGCGAGCCGGGGCGGCACCAGCTCGGGCGCGATGTTCAGCTCGCGCAGCGCCTGCTTGACGACGGCCACCTGGTCGGACGAGTCGTAGATCACGAAGTCCCGGGACAAGCCGATCTTCGGCGCTTCGCGCCGCAGCAGCCGCGCGCAGAGGGCGTGGAAGGTCGACAGCCATATACCATTCGCGTCCTCGCCGATCAGCGAGGTGACCCGGTCGCGCATCTCCTGCGCCGCTTTGTTGGTGAACGTGACCGCGAGGACCTGATCCGGCTCGGCATGGCCGTCGCCGATGAGATAAGCGATCCGATACGTGATCACCCGGGTCTTCCCCGAGCCGGCGCCCGCGAGGATGAGGAGAGGGCCGTCGATTTGGAGGACGGCCTCACGCTGTTCGGGATTGAGTTTCGTGAGGAAGTCCATGGGGGGAGTGCTTCAGTATACCGAGTTGTCGAGAACTCTGAGGCCGCCGGCGCTCGGCGTTCGAGGTTCGGCGCTCGTCTTTTCCTCCGCAGCTGCCCCGAGGAGTCTTCTCTCCAGCGACCGCGACAAACCATGGAGCATCTGACCGGTGCGATCGAGGTCCGGGCGAACCCGTTGGATCTGAGCCTCCGAGAGGTACTTCAGTCGTTGCGCCAATTCGAGTAAGGTGTCCACCTCCGCCTGCGATCCTAGAGCGATGTTCACATGGTTCAAGTACGCTCGTTGCGATCTTCTGTTGTGACCCTCGGCAATGTTCGCGGGTACGGACGCGGCCGCGCGCCGGAGCTGCGCAGTCAGCCCAAACTGCTCGCTTCTAGGAAACGACTCGCTCAGCCGGTAGCACAGAAGGACAAGGGACATCGAACAGTTCCAGACATCCAGCTCTCGAAAAGTCTTGATTCGGGCCATGCGGTCTCACCTTTCAGGAACTGAGTAGGGTTGTTCGGGAAGAGAGCGCAGAAACTGCAACTCTCGCGATGTTCTTGAACGGTTTACCCTCGCCCGCTCTGGCCCCTAGGCAAGAGAGAGTCCCTTCCGAGCGCCGAGCGCCGAGCGCCGAGCGCCGAGCGCCGAGCGCCGAGCGCCGAGCCGCCGAGCGCCGAGTCCCGAGCCCCGAGCGGCCGAGCCCCGAGCCCCGAGCGGCGACTCCCGTAGTACCATTCCCCCATGCCCTCCACGCTCTTCCAGAAAGTCTGGGACCTGCACACGGTTCGCAAGATGCCCAACGGGCAGACGCAGCTCTTCATCGGCATGCACCTGATCCATGAGGTCACGACCCCGCAGGCGTTCGATATGCTGCGCGCGCGCGGGTTGAAAGTCCGATTTCCCGAGCGCACGATCGCGACCGTCGATCACATCGTCCCGACGCGGGATCAGCGTCGTCCGTTCGTGGACGTGATGGCGGAAGACATGCTTTCCGCGCTCGAGCGCAACGTGCGCGAGGCGGGCATCAGGTTCTTCGACCTCGGCACCGGCTCGCAGGGCATCGTTCACGTCATCGGACCCGAGCTCGGCATCACGCAGCCAGGCATGACGATCGTCTGCGGCGACAGCCATACCTCCACGCACGGCGCGTTCGGCGCGCTCGCATTTGGCATCGGCACCTCGCAGGTCCGCGACGTGCTGGCCTCTCAGTGCCTCGCGATAGACCCGTTGAAAGTGCGTCGCATCGACGTCAAGGGGCAACTCGCGCCCGGCGTGTACGCAAAGGACGTGATCCTGCAGATCATCCGGAGACTCGGTGTCCACGGCGGCGTGGGATACGCGTACGAGTACGCCGGCGACACCGTCGAGCGGATGACGATGGACGAGCGGATGACGATCTGCAACATGTCCATCGAAGGCGGCGCGCGAGCGGGGTATGTGAATCCCGACGAGATCACCTTCGACTACCTGCGCGGGCGACGCTTCGCACCGGAAGGAGACGCCTTCGACGCCGCCGTGCGCTGGTGGCGGAGCATCGCATCGGACCCCGGCGCGAGCTATGACGACGTCGTGACGATTGATGCAGCCGGAATCCGTCCGACCGTGACGTGGGGCATCAATCCCGGGCAATCGGTGTACGTAGACGAGGCGCTGCCGCGGCCGGGCGACGTTCCGCCGACCGATCGGCCCGCGGTGTCGGAGGCTCTCGAGTTCATGTCACTGCACGCCGGCGAGCCCATCAAGGGGACGAAGATCGACGTCGCGTTCGTCGGGTCGTGCACCAACGCCCGACTGTCGGACTTGCGGGAGGCCGCGCGGATGGTCGAAGGCCGCCACGTGGCGCCGCACGTGAAGGCGCTGGCGGTGCCAGGGTCCCAGGCGGTCAGGCTGGCCGCCGAGCGCGAAGGGCTCGACCGCGTGTTCATCGAGGCCGGCTTCGACTGGCGCGGTGCCGGGTGCTCCATGTGCCTGGCCATGAACCAGGATCGACTCGAGGGTCGAGAGATGTGCGCCTCGTCATCGAACCGCAATTTCAAGGGGCGTCAGGGGAGTCCCACCGGCCGGACGCTGCTCATGAGTCCTGCGATGGTGGCTGCCGCCGCCGTCGCCGGCGAGATCGTCGACGTCAGGGAGATTGCCCGCAATGGCCATTGAGAGAATTCGCGAGATCAGCGGGACGGCGCTGCCGCTGCGCGGCAACAGCATCGACACCGATCGGATCATCCCCGCCCGGTTTCTGCGGTCGGTGTCCTTCGAAGGTCTCGAGAAGCATCTGTTCGAGGACGATCGGATCCAGGCGGACGCCGCCGCACCCGGCAGCCACCCGTTGTCGAACCGTGCATACGCCGGAAGCGCCATCCTGCTGGTGAACGCGAACTTCGGCTGCGGGTCGTCGCGTGAACACGCGCCGCAGGCCATCCGCCGTTGGGGGATCCGGGCGGTGGTCGGCGAGTCGTTTTCGGAGATCTTCTTCGGGAACTCCGTCGCGCTCGGGATGCCGTGCGTCAGCGCTTCGCACGCCGACATCGAACGACTGATGGCGCTCGTCGAAGCCGCGCCCTCCACCTCGTTGTCGCTGGACCTCGCGAGCGGAGCGATCGCCGGCGGAGACGTGACGGCCGCCGTGACGCTTCCCGCCGCCGCACGTGAGTCGTTTCTCGAAGGGACGTGGGACGCCACCGGCATGTTGCTCGATCGCTTCGAGGAGGTCGAGGCGGTCGCAGGACGGCTGCCGTACGTGTCGGGCTGGCGCTGACAGGATCCCGGTCGCCGTTCTGAGCTTCCCCGTCAACGGAGATCACAGGTCCTTCGCCAAGAGCAAACAGGAGGTCAGGAGTCGGGTCAGCCTGAAAGACCTCGGCCTACTGTCCGATCTCCTGTTTGTAGGCGATCGCGCTGGTTATGTCGCGCTGGCCCTGACCGTCTCGAGAAACGCCTCCGCGGCGTGGGACAACTCGCCGCTCCGACGATGGACCAGCCGGACCTGCCGAGGTGATCCGAGGCCAGGTACGCTGACCGCCGCGAGCTGGCCGCGCGCGATCTCCGTCAGCGCGCAGCGTCGAGGCAGCACCGCCACGCCGAGCCCCGATTCCACCGCGCGCTTGATGCCATCGAGGCTGGGCAGCGCAATCTGAATGTTGATCGGCGCGTGGCGCCGCTCGTACAAGCGCAGCACCCGCTCACGTGCCGGCGACGGATCGTTGTGCGCGATGACCGTTTGACGGCCGACTTCCTCGAGCGACACGCGCCGGCGCGCCGCGAGCGGATGCCCGGGATGCGTGAGGAGGACGAGCTCGTCCCGGCCGAGCGAAATCGCGTGGAGCCCTTTGTCCGGAGGCTGGAATGTCAGGACGCCGCAGTCGATGCTGCGATTGAGGATCTCGGCCGCCATCTGACGTGACGGCACGCGCCGCACCTCGACGAGCGCCTGCGGATGATCGCGCCGCGAAGCGCTCGATGAACGGCAGCAGCGTGTGGACGGCCGCTTCGTTCGCCCCGATCACGACACGCCCGCGCCGGACCTGCTGCAGCTCGCGCACCGCCTGCTCGGCGTCCGAGGCGAGCCGCATCAGCCGCATCGCGTAGTCCTGGAGCAGGCGCCCCGCCTCCGTCAGCGTGCCGGTGCGTGACGTGCGATCGAAGAGCCGCTCCCCCAGCTCTTCCTCCAGGCGGCGAATGCCCTGGCTGACCGCCGGTTGCGTCCGGTGCAGCTTCTTGGCAGCAGAGGAGAAGCTCCGCTCCGAGGCGACAGTGAGGAACGTGCTGAGGTCCTGGAGCTGCATGGATGCGAAGAGCTAAACCGAGATATAATTGCACTTTATCATAAGCATAGAAGTATAAATTTGACGGCGGTATGCGCGCCGGGCTACAAGGAAAGTGGGGAGGATTTCGATGTCCACGAAACGGCTCACGATCTTCGACACGACGCTCCGCGACGGCGAGCAGGCGCCCGGCTTCTCACTGCGTACCGACGAGAAGCTCACGATGGCGCGCCAGCTCGCGGCGCTCGGCGTCGACGTGATCGAAGCCGGGTTCCCGATCGCTTCGGAAGCCGACGCCGAGTCGGTCAGGCTCGTGGCCACGCACGATCCGGGGACCGGTGATCGCCGGCCTCGCACGGTGTACGCCCGCCGACATCGATCGGGCCGGCTGGGCGCTCGAGCCGGCCGACGCGGCGGCGCATCCACGTCTTCATCGCCACGTCCGATCTGCATCTCGAGCGCAAGCTTCGGATGTCGCGGGAGGCCTGTCTGGATGCCGCGGTGGCAGCCGTCCATCGCGCCCGCCGCTACACCGAGGACGTCCAGTTCTCAGCGGAGGACGCGACGCGGAGCGACCTCGAGTTTCTCTGCCGCGTGGTCGAGGAAGTCATCTCGGCCGGATGCACGACCGTCAACCTGCCGGACACGGTCGGCTTCTCGACGCCCGAGGAGATCGGCGCGTTCTTCCGGACGGTGCTGGCGCGCGTGTCGAACGCCCGTCACGCCGCCTTCAGCACTCACTGCCACGACGACCTCGGTCTGGCGGTCGCCAACACGCTGGCGGCGGTCTCCGCCGGCGCGACGCAGGTGGAGTGCACGATCAACGGCGTCGGCGAGCGCGCCGGCAACGCCTCGCTCGAAGAGATCGTCATGGCGACGCGCGTCCGTGCCGATCTGCTGCCGTTCGAGACGCGCATCGAGACGCGCGAGATCTATCCCTCGAGCCAGCTGCTCACGGCATTGACCGGCGAGAGCGTGCAGTCGAACAAGGCGATCGTCGGCCGTAATGCGTTCGCGCACGAAGCCGGCATCCACCAGGACGGGATGCTGAAGGACCGCCGCACCTACGAGATCATGCGGCCCGAGGAAGTCGGCGTCCCGCAGGCGACGCTCGTCCTCGGCAAGCACTCGGGTCGCCACGCCGTGCAGCGCCGCTGCGAGCAGCTCGGCACCAGCGTCGATCGCCACGAGCTGGATCGGATCTACAAAGCCGTCATCGAGCTCGCCGATCGCGAGAAGGTCGTCAGCGACAACGACCTCGCCGCCATCGTCGCAGCGCGTCCGCTCCGGCGCCCCGCACGCCGTCCCCGTGCACTCGTCCCCCGACTTCGCCACCACGCCGGCCGAAACCGGTTACGGGCACGGAGTGTAGGCGGACAGAGACGGGATCAGGGATCCGGGATCAGCGATCCGAAAAACCCGGGACTCGCGTTCGCGAATCCCGGTCCTTCGGATCTCCAGATCCCCGATCCCGGCTCTACTCCACCGTCACGCTCTTCGCCAGATTCCTCGGCTGATCCACGTCGCACCCACGACGCACCGCGATGTGATACGCGAGCAGCTGCAGCGGGACCACCATCAGGACCGGCGTCAGGAGCGGATGCGACTCGGGGATCGTGATCAGGAAGTCTTCGGCCGGATCCAGTAGTGTCGTGCAGTGCGCCGCCTCCCGGTGTCGTCAGCGCCAGGACGGCGCCGCCCCTCGCTTTGGCTTCCTGCACGTTGCCGATCATCTTCTCGAACACGTGATCGTGCGGCGCGATCGCGACGACCGGCATGCGCCTCGTCGATGAGCGCGATCGGCCCGTGCTTCATCTCTCCGGCGGGGTAGCCTTCGGCGTGGATGTAGGAGATCTCCTTCAGCTTCAGCGCACCTTCGAGCGCAATCGGATAGTTGATCCCGCGCCCGAGATACAGGAAATCGCTGCGCTGGTAGAAGCGCTTGGCGATCTCCTCCGTGGCCGGCTCGCACTTGAGCGTCTGTTCGAGCAGAAGCGGAAGCTGTGTGAGCGCGTCGAGATGCGGCCGCGCGTCGTCCGGCGAGAGTGCGCTGCGGATCTGCGCCGAGATAGACCGCGAGCGAGGTGCAACGCGACGAGCTGCGAGGTGAACGCCTTCGTGGAGGCGACGCCGATTTCTGGACCGGCGTGCGTGTACACCGTTCCCTCGGTCTCCCGCGTCGCCATGCTGCCGACGACGTTGCAGATGGAGATGCTGCGGGCGCCCCTTCTTCTTGGCTTCGCGCAGCGCGGCCAGCGTGTCGGCTGTCTCTCCGGACTGCGTGATCACCACCGCCAGGGTGTTCTTCGACACGATCGGATCGCGGTAGCGGTACTCCGATCCGTAGTCGACGTCCACCGGCACGCGGGCCAGCGATTCGATCAGGAACTTGCCGACCAGCGCCGCGTGCCACGACGTGCCGCACGCGAGGATCACGACCCGCTCGATCTCGCGCAGCGCCTGATCCGGAATCTCGATCTCCTGGAGGAAGACCTGGCCGGTCTCGATCGAGGCGCGGCCCAGCACGGTCTCCTTCACCGCCCACGGCTGCTCGAAGATCTCCTTGAGCATGAAGTGCTTGTATCCGGCCTTCTCGGCCATGACCGGATCCCATGCGACCCGCGTGCTCTTCTTCGAGACGTCACGTCCCGCGTAGTCGGTGAACGCGCACGCCCGAAGGCGTGATCACCGCCATCTCTTCGTCGCCGAGGAACACGATGTCGCGGGTGTGGCTCAGCACCGCGGGAATGTCGGAGGCGACGAAGAACTCGCCGTCGCCAAGACCGACGACGATCGGCGGGCCGTTGCGCACGGTGACGATCTTGTTCGGGTCGTCCGCTGAGATGAGGACGAGCGCGAACAGGCCGCGAAGGTAGAGCAGCGCGCGGCGCACGGCATTCTCGAGGCCGTCGTCCCGCATCTCGCGCTCCACGAGATGCGCGACGATCTCGGTATCGGTCTCGGTGACGAAGGTGTGCCCTTCCTTCTGCAGCTGTCGCTTGAGGTCGAGGTAGTTCTCGATGATGCCGTTGTGGACGACGACGATGCGCCCGGAGCAGTCGCGATGCGGATGGGCGTTTTCTTCCGTCGGGCGTCCATGCGTCGCCCAGCGGGTGTGGCCGATGCCATATTCACCATCGAGTGGAGACGTCGCGATGACGTCCTCGAGATTCGACAGTTTGCCGGCGCTCCGCCGCAGCTCGATCGAGCCGTTGCGCACGACGGCCACGCCCGCCGAGTCGTAGCCCCGATACTCGAGCCGCCGCAGCCCGTCAATCAGGATGGGCAGGAGACGCTGGGAGCCGATGTAGCCGATGATTCCGCACATAAGAACAGTCGACAGCCGTGAGTCGCATCTAACGCTGTCGGGCTTTCCTCCGCGCGACCCAGCCCACCTTGTTCACCTGGGTGGCCCGCGCGATCCCCAGCGCGCCGGCAGGAACGTCCTCCGTGATCGACGATCCCGCTGCGACGTAAGCGCCCTTGTCCGATCCGCACCGGCGCCACGAGCTGAGCTGTCGCTTCCGATGAACGCTCCGTCCTCGATGATCGTCGGGTTCTTCGCGACCCCGTCGTAGTTGCAGGTGATCGTGCCGGCGCCGATGTTGACCTTCTCGCCAATCGTCGCATCGCCGAGGTACGCGAGGTGATTGGCCTTCGATCCCCGGCCGAGCGAAGTCTTCTTCAACTCGACGAAGTTGCCGACATGGGCGTGCTCGCCAACGTCCGACTGCGGCCGGATGTGTGCGAACGGACCGATCCGTGCGCCCGATCCGACGCGCGACTCGGCGATCACGCAGCAGCTGTTCACGAAGACGTCATCCCCCAGCACGCCATCGACGACGCGAACGCCGGACTGGAGCTCGCAGCGTTGCGCCGATGTTCGTTCGTCCCTGGAGGTAGACGCCCGGGATGGAGGATCGTGTCGGCGCCGATGGCCACGTCCGTCTCGATCCACGTCGCCGAGGGGTCGATGATCGCGACGCCGGCCGCCATCAGCTCCTCGTTCTTGCGATCCGCAGGTCTGTGGAGACGAGCGCGAGCTCGCTGCGGCTGTTGACGCCGAGGATCTCCGTGGGATCGTCCAGCTTGACGGCCTCCACGACCAGGCCGCGCCCGCGGTAAAGACGGATCAGGTCCGGAAGGTAGTACTCGCCCTGCGCGTTTTTGGAGCCGATCGCCCGCAGCGCGTCGAAGAGCGGCTCGAGCTCGAACGCATAGATGCTGCTGTTGATTTCCCCGATCGCGCGCTCCTCGGCGCTCGCGTCCCTGTGTTCGACGATCGACACCAGCGCACCGTCCTGACGGACGATGCGGCCGTACCCTGTGGGGTCGGCCACGGTGGCGGTGAGGACCGTTGCAGCAGCGCCGGCCGCGAGGTGGGTCTCGACCAGACGGTCCAACGTCCCCGGCCGGAGCAGCGGCGCGTCCCCGGACAGCACCACCAGCGTTCCCCGGCGGCCCGCGAGCACCTGTTCTGCCTGCAGGACGCGTGGCCGGTGCCAAGTTGGGGCTCCTGGACGACCACCGAGATCGAAGTCCTGGACGCGAGACGCGCCCGAACGAGGTCCGCCTCATGGCCCACCACCACGGTGGTCGACGCCGGACGCAGCAGGTCGCCCGAACGAAGGACGTGCTCGATGAGTGGCAGGCCGTTGGCCGGGTGCAGGACCTTGGGGACCGCGGACTTCATGCGCGTGCCCTTGCCCGCGGCTAGAACGAGGATGTGCAGGTCGGCCATCTGGCTGCACGGCAAGTGTACCGTGCCGGCCCGGGGATCTGTCTGGATTTCCGTCAGCGGCGCGCGCGCGCGCGGCCCTTCAAGTCGGCAGGCAGCTCTTCCAGGAGAGACTTGACCGTGGGGGACTGGCGAAGGCGCTCGAGATCGGCGTCTTGTCTGGCAAGTGACCTATTGTCTGGATTCAGCTCGATGGCCCGGCGCAGGTGTTCGACGGCCTTGGTGGTCTCGGCCTGGTGGAATGGATGACCGCCATCATGTAGTGCGCGTGATGGCTGGCGGGTTCCTGGTCCAGAGCCCGCTGGACGTGACCCAGCGCGGCGTCCGAATCGCCGGCGCTCAACGACATCGTGGCGGCGTAGACCCGCTCGGCGGTCGTTTGCGGACCGGCGGGGCGCTGAGCGGTCTCGCGCTCGCAGACTCGAAGGTAGAGTCGGGCGCGTTCGATGAGCTCACGTTCCTCCGGATAACGCTGGAGGACCTGCCGGAACGATTCGGCGGCGGCCGGGTAGTCGTGTCGCTGCAGGCCACGAACGCCGCTCTCGTAAATCGCGATCGCCTCGTAAAAACTCGGTTTCTTCGTCACCGGGGGCACCGGCGCAGGCGCGGGAGCGGGCGTCGGAACGGGTGCCACAGCGACCGGCCTGAGCACCGGCTGTGGGAGAGGTTTCGCGGCTTTTTCGGCCGGTTTCGCGGTCAGTTTCGGAAGCGGCTTACCCGTTTTCGGGGCTCGCTTTCCCCCGACTTTGGCCAGCGGTCTCGTCGTGACCTTCGGGCCGGTCCGGGTGGAGCGAGCGGACGCCTGGCGCTTGGTGGGCGTCAGTGCTTTGCCGATCGGCCCGGCTTTCTTGCTAGGGCGAGCGGCAGCAGGCCGACGCAGCTTGGCTTGGTTCTTCCCGTGGTTCACGTCGGGCTGAGACAGTAGCAAATCGAGATCGGAGGGGTCAAGGGAGGACTTCATTGGCGGCATTTAGGTTGTTAGCCAGATTCTATCCCGATCTGGTGAACGATCGAATACACGTCCCTCGAGGAAAGAGAATACTTCGCAGCCAAGGCCCGGATGGCGGCCCGCGGGCTGGAGCCCGAGCTGATCAATGCTTCGAATTCCGTTCGAAGGGACTCATCGGAATAGTCCGTATGCCCTACGACATCCGTGGGGTCGGCGGCAGGCACGACGAGTGAGTACTCCCCGCGTGGCTCCTTGAGCCCTTCGACATACGTCTGAAATATGTCGTACGACCAATTCTTCGTGGGCTTTGGTCAGCTCGCGCCCGATGGCGATCTGCCGGTCCCCCAGCACATCCAGGAGATCGGCGAGAGTCTGACGGATACGATGGGGGGCCTCATAGATGATGGCTGTCCTCGTCTCCGCCGCGAGCGATGCGAACCAGTTTTTTCTGGCATTTCCCTTAATCGGGTGGGAATCCCAGGAAGGTGAACTGCTCGGCTGGGAGACCGGACGCTGACAGCGCTGCCATTGCCGCTGATGGTCCCGGCACCGGCTCGACCCGGATGCCTGCCACATGAGCCGCCGCGACCAGCTCGCCGCCCGGATCTGACACCACAGGCGTCCCCGCATCCGACACGAGCGCAACGGATTCCCCCGCCTCCAGCCGCGCCAGCAGGGCTGGCGTCCGCAGGCCCTCATTGTGCTTATGCAGACTCGTCGTCGGCGTCGAGATCGAGTAGTGTTGAAGGAGCCGCGCCGTGCGGCGTGTGTCCTCTGCCGCGATAACCGAAACTTCGCGCAGGATCCGGAGGGCGCGAAAGGTCACATCCTCGAGGTTGCCGATAGGAGTGGCGACAACATAGAGGGTGCCTGGCATGTGCGCGCCGGGCCGATTGTACCAAATGTATTCAGCCGAACCCCTTCCGCACTTCGTCGACGAGTACCTCGCGTATCTCTACGAAGCACACCCCACGAATGCCGCGTTCGACGGCGTCCACCTGCACGACGATCTCCTCGAGGACCTCGGCCGTCAGGCGATTGACGCTCAGGTCCGCGCCTTGGGTGGATTTGCCCGGCGGCTCGCGGCCATCGACCCCACCCGCCTCACCGATACCGAACGGCTGGAGCGTCCGGCGCTGGAGTCGAACATCCGGTCCCGGCTGTTCGAGCTGGAGCAGGTCCGGACGTGGGAGCGGAGCCTGCAGCATTACGCGGAGATCCTGGCCACCAGCCTGGCGGGCCAGGTGCTCTTCGATTACGCGCCCCTGGCGGAGCGCGCGCGGCGCGTGCACTCGAAGCTCCGGCAGGTCCCGCGGATGATTCAGTCTGCCCGCGACAACATCAAGGATCCGCCCGGCATCTACCTCAAAGTCGGACTGGAGAGCCTTCGGGGGACGCTCCGATTCATCAACGACGATCTGCCGCGCGCGTTCGGCGACCTCGGCGACCTGCACCTGCTCGGCGACCTCGCGGATGCGTCGACCGAGGCGGCGACCGCCATCGGGACGCTGATCGAGTACCTGGAGAAGGATCTGGCGCCCCGCAGCAAGGGGTCCTTCCGGCTCGGGCGCGAAAAGTTCGAGCAGAAGTTCCAGCTGGACGAGGGCATCACGGTCGGCTCGGAGCGGCTGCTCTCGATTGCGATGCGCGAGCTCCAGGCGACGCAGGACGAATTCCGCCGCGTCGCGTCGCGGCTGAATGGCGGCGATCCGGTGGCCGCCTGGCAGCGCGCCAAGCAGGAGCATCCGGCCGCAGGGCAGCTCGTGCCGGTCGCGCAGCAGCAGCTCACCGAGCTCCAGGAGTTCATCGTCCGGCAGCGGATCATCAGCATCCCCGAGGGCGCGCCCGTTGCGGTCCTCCCGACCCCGCGGTTCTATCGCTGGACGTCGGCGAGCATGTGGACGCCGGGCCCCTTCGAGATGCGGGCGCAGCGGGCCTTCTACTACATCACCGATGTCGACCCCTCGTGGCCCGCCGAGCGTCAGGCCGAGCACCTGCGCGACTTCAGCTACGGCGCGCTGTGGGCGATCTCGATGCACGAGGTGTTTCCAGGGCACTTCCTCCACTATCAGCACCTGCGCCAGATCGACGCGAAGCTGCGCAAGTCGATGTTGTTCTCCTCGACGGCGTTCGTCGAAGGCTGGGCACACTACTGCGAGCAGATGATGGTCGAGGAGGGCTTCCGCAAGTCGGATACGATCGTTCGTCTCGGCCAGCTCGCCGAAGCGCTCATTCGGCTCTGTCGCGCCGTCGTCGGCATCCGCCTGCATTGCGAGGACATGTCGGTCGAGCAGGGCGTGCGGTTCTTCAGGGAAGAGGCGTTCGTCGAGGAGCTCAGCGCGCGACGGGAGGCCGAGCGCGGCACGTTCGATCCCGCGTATATCCTGTATTCGACCGGGAAGTTGATGCTCCTGAAGCTGAGAGAAGACTATAAAGCGCACGTCGGCGCGAAGTACTCGCTCCGGGGATTCCACGACACGCTGCTCGCCAACGGCACGGTGCCGCTGTGGCTGCACCGGGCGCTGCTGCTCGGCGAGCAGAATGGGGAGATGATCGAATAAGCGCGCCACAGGCGCGCTCCCCCGGATAATAGGTCTCTATGCCACTGTACCAGTACGAGTGCGACGCGTGCGCCCATCGGTTCGAGCGCATCCAGAAGTTCTCCGACCCGCTGGTCGACGTCTGCCCATCCTGCGGAGGGCACGTCCGCAAACTGCTCTCGTCCCCCGCCTTCCAGTTCAAGGGCACCGGTTGGTACATCACCGACTACGCGAAGAAGTCGAACAACGATTCCGGCAAAGGCGACGCGTCGAAGGGCGACTCGAAGTCCTCTGACTCGGGCGCGTCCGAGTCGTCTGCGAGCAGCGCCGAGAGCAGCGCGTCCTCTGCTTCGAGCGCCACGAAGACCGAGTCCAGGCCGGAATCAAAGTAGCGTCCGACAGCCGGCCTCGAGCCCCCCATACGGCGCAAGTTTCAGCCCGAAGCCCCGAGTCAGGAAGGCGGATCCCGGCTACTTACCGATGAACTGCTCGAGATCGATCCGGCGCAGGTAGTCCGTGAAGTGCTCCGCGATGTCGGGCCGTCGCAACGCGAAGTAGACCACCGCCTTCAGGAATCCCAGCTTGTTGCCGGTATCGTGGCGGACGCCGTCGACGTGGTACCCATAGACCGGACGTTCCTTCAGCAATCGACGGAGCCCGTTGGTGAGCTGGATCTCCCCCGTGCGGTCCTTGGCGGTTTCCACGAGCGCCGGGAAGATGTCCGGCGTGAGGATGTACCGGCCGATGATCGCCAGATCGGACGGCGCTTCGTTCACCGGCGGCTTCTCCACCATGTCCCTGATCCGGTAGACGCCGGGGCTCACTTCATCCGCGTCGATGATCCCGTACGAGCTGACATCCGATTTCGGCACGCGCTCGATGGCGAGGACAGGACTCTGCACCTCGTTGAAGACGTCGATCATCTGGCGCAGTGCCGGTGGCTGCGCGTCGATCACGTCGTCGCCAAGGATGACGGCGAAGGGTTCGTCGCCGACGAGATTCCGCGTGACCAGGACGGCGTGTCCGAGGCCGAGCGGCTCACCCTGACGCACGTAGGAGAAGTTGATGAGGTTCGAGATCTTGCGGATCTCGGCGAGGAGCTCCGTCTTGCCGCGCGACTCCAGAAACGTCTCGAGCTCCACCGACACGTCGAAGTGATCCTCGATCGCGTTCTTGCCGCGGCCGGTGACCAGGATGATGTTGTCGACGCCGGAGGCCACGGCCTCTTCGACGCCGGTACTGGATGATCGGCTTGTCGACGAGCGGCAGCATTTCTTTCGGCTGCGCCTTGGTCGCGGGGAGGAACCGGGTACCCAGACCGGCCGCTGGGAAGACGGCCTTTCGAATCGTTTGCGTGGTCGTGTTCTTGTCGGCGCGCTCGGTCATGGCTCGAATGGTAGCGCAGGACCGCGAGCGCCCGTTATAGGATTTAGGGATGCTCGACCCGGCACTGGTCCGCGATCACATGGACCTCATTCGATGCGGCCTGCAGAACAGAGGGCTGAAGATCGACGCAGACCTGGCACAGCTGACGACGCTGGAGACCCGGCGCCGTGCCCTGCTCCCGCAGGTCGAAGGGCTCAAGCGCGAGCAGAATGCGGCAGGAGAGGAAGTCGCCCGCGCGAAGCGCGAGGGGCTCGATCCCTCCGCGATTTTTGCAGCGAACAAGACGCGGGCGCAGCGGATTCGGCAGCTCGAGGCTCGAGGTCGACGAGGTCGAGACGCAGCGCACGGCGCTGCTCATGACGCTCCCGAATCTGCCGCATGCCACCGTGCCGGTCGGCAAGACCGCCGAGGACAATCAGGAGGTCCGGCGGCACGGCGACCCGCCGGCATTCACGTTCGAGCCCAAGCCGCACTGGGATCTTGGACCCGCGCTGGGCATTCTCGATTTCGAGCGCGCCACGCGCATGTCCGGCGCACGATTCTCCGTGCTGCTCGGCGCGGGCGCGCGGCTGGCGCGCGCGCTCATCAACTTCATGCTCGAGCTCCACACGCAGGAGCATGGCTACACGGAGGTCGAGCCGCCTTTTCTCGTCAACGCCGATGCGCTGCGCGGCACGGGTAACCTGCCCAAGTTCGAGCAGGACCTCTTCAAGATCGCGGGCGACTGGGATCTGTTCCTGATACCGACGGCAGAGGTCCCACTCACGAATCTCCATCGCACGGAGATCCTGGACGGTCGATTGCTCCCCCTGCGTTACACCGCCTACACGCCGTGCTTCCGAAGCGAAGCCGGCTCGTATGGCGCGGACGTCCGCGGGCTGATCCGGCAGCACCAGTTCGACAAGGTCGAGCTCGTGAAGATCACGACGCCCGAGCAGTCGCACGACGAGCTCGAGTCGCTGGTTCGGAACGCGGAGACGGTGCTGGAGCGCCTGGGCCTCGCTTACCGGACCGTCGTCCTGTGCACGGGCGACATGGGTTTTGCGTCAGCCAAGACGTACGACATCGAGGTATGGCTCCCGAGTCAGAAGACCTACAGGGAGATCTCGTCGTGCAGCAATACGGAGGCGTTTCAGGCGCGTCGCGCGAACATCAAGTTCCGGCCGCAGGGGACCGGCAAGGCGGAGCACGTGCACACGCTGAACGGATCGGGGCTGGCCGTCGGCCGGACGCTGATCGCCGTCCTCGAGAACTATCAGCAGGCGGATGGGTCGGTCGTGGTTCCCGAGGCCCTCAGGCCCTACATGGGCGGGCTGGAGATCATTCGACGTCCGTAGATTCATCTCATGTGGCTTCCACCTTCCGTCTTCGCGCGAAGCCCTTAGGCGGACCGCCGGAGTCTTGGCGAAGGCTGGTCAGGTGGAAGAGCGGCTCTCTACGATTCGAATCGGCAGGAACACATGAACGTTCTGATCACCGGCGGCGCAGGATTTCTCGGTCAGCGGCTGGCGAAGAAGCTGCTCGAGCGCGGAGCGCTCGCGGGGCCGGATGGGCGGCCGCAGTCCATCGATCGTCTCGTGCTTCTCGACGTGGCGCCTCCGGCGCCGATGGACGATCCGCGCGTCCGCGCCTTCGCGGGCGACATCGCGTTCCCCTCCTTTCTCGAACGCTGGATCGACACCGGCACCACATCGATTTTTCACCTGGCCGCTGTGGTCAGCGGGCAGGCCGAAGCGGATTTCGATCTCGGCATGCGCGTCAACTTCGACGCGACGAGGTCGCTGCTCGAGATCTGCCGCGCGCTCGGCCATCGGCCGCGTGTGGTGTTTGCCAGCAGCTGTGCGGTGTACGGCGGCGACGTGCCGGAGCTGGTGCCGCAGTTGCACGAGCTGTTGCCGCAGTCGTCTTACGGCACGCAGAAGGCGATGGGGGAGCTCCTCATCAAGGACTACACGCGCCGCGGGTTCATCGACGGTCGGTCGCTGCGTCTGCCGACGATCACCGTACGTCCCGGTAAGCCGAACGCCGCACTCTCGTCGTTTGCCAGCGGCATCATCCGCGAGCCGTTGAACGGCGAGGTGTCGGTCTGCCCGGTTCCAGCCTCGACACGAGTGTGGATGCTGTCGCCGTCAACCGTCATCGAGTGCTTCATCGTCGCGCACGAGATCGCCGGTGACCAGCTCGGATTCAACCGCAGCCTGGCGCTTCCGGGCCTGACGGCGACGGTCAGCGAGATGCTTGCGGCGCTCGAGCGGGTTGCCGGCCCCGAGGTTGCCGCGCGTGTGCGCGTCGAGCCCGATCCGCGCGTCGAGCGCATCGTCAACACGTGGCCGGTGGCCGTCGACGCATCGCGCGCGCTGGCGCTCGGATTTCCGACCGATCATTCGTTCGAGGACATCGTCCGGCGGTACATGGCGGAGGATATGCCCAAGGCATGATCGCGAGCATCGCGAGGTGCCACTTCGTAGCACAGGGCTTCAGCCCTGCCTGGGCAGCCCTGAAGGGCCGCGCTACGGGTTGTGAAAACCGCTGCCAACGCATTATCGAGTCTTGTCCAGCCGGAACGTCCGCCTCACGCCTTGCTCGTACATTCCCGCAGGCAGGAATCGCCGCAAGCGAATGACCGACTTCGCCTGCGGTCCAATCAGGTAGCGCAGCCTCGGCGAATTGCTGGACACGATCTCGAGCAAGGTCCCAGCGACAAGCTCCGGGCCTGGTCCCTTCTCTTCCTGATCCCGAATGGCCTGGAGAGCCCGTTGTCGGCAGAGGTCGGAGTCGACAATGCGATTCGTCGCGACCTTCCGGTGGGTCATCATCGTCTTGAGGAAGCCGGGCTCCGCGAGCGAGACGTGAATATTGAACGGCCTGACTTCGTGCCGTAGAGCCTCTGTGTAGCGCTTCGAGCGCGAACTTGCTGGCGGAATAGACAATCATTTAGTACTTCGTTATGCGAACGATTCGTGTCACCCACAGAAACGGCGCGATCTACGACGTCACCGTTGATGACGGCCATGGATCCACGACACACGAGGTGGCGGTGTGGCCCTCCGACGTGGCGCGCTATGCGCCGGACGCCACGCCGGAGGAACTGGTCGAAGCGTCCTTCGAGTTCCTGTTGGGACGGGAACCGAAGGAGGCGATCCTGCGCCGGTTCGAGCTGCCGGTCATCGAACAGTACTTTCCGGATTATCCCGCGCGAATAGCAGGGATGATTCGCAGGTGACGGCGGCCCGCGGATGACGCGGACTGCTGTATACGTCAATTCTGTTCAAGACTCGAGCCCGGTCAAGGAGTACCGTCGCCGTGATCCTCTGCGTGTCGACTGCGTTCGAGTGGAGTCGATCCCATGAGTCAGATGAATCGTCGGCGCTTCTTCGGTGTGACTGCGGCGACCCTGGGCGCAGGGTTGGCCTACTCAGGAGCTGGCGCTCGATTGTTGGCAGCGCCGTGGCGCGAGTCGAGAGACCGGTACCCGCAGGGTGTGGCGTCGGCCGACCCCACTGCGGACAGCGTGATCCTCTGGACGAGGCGGCCGCCAGCCTCGGGCCCCCAGGCACGTCGGCTGACCGTCGAAGTGGCTTCCGATTCGGCGTTTGCGCACGTCGTCGCGACCGGAAGGGCCGCGGTGAGCGCCGATGCTGACTGGACGTGCCGCTTTCTCGCCGCGGGCCTGAAACCCGCGACCGAGTACTGGTACCGGTTCACCGACGAACACGGTTTCGGCAGCCGGATCGGCCGCACGCTGACGGCGCCTGCACTCGACGACGACCGTGCCGTGCGATTTGCCTTCGTGAGTTGCCAGAGCCTCACTGAGGGCGCGTTCAATGCGTACCGGCGGATGATCTTCGAGGACGAGCACCGGCCGGCTGCGGAAAGGCTTGCCTTCGTCCTTCATCTCGGAGACTTCATTTACGAGGTCGTCTGGTATCCGCAGGACAAGCCTGAGGGCCGGTACGCGCGACGTCTCCGGGACGTCTACCGCCTGCCGCACGGCGAAAAGATCGGCGACCTGCATGTTCCCGTGTCGCTCGAGGACTATCGGACGACGTATCGTGCGTACCTGCAGGATCCGGATCTTCAAGACGCGAGGGCGCGCTGGCCGTTCGTCTGCGTCTGGGACAACCACGAGTTCTCCTGGCAGGGATGGCAGAGCCAGCAGGTGTTCAACGGGAAGACGCGTCCGGCGCAAACGAAGAAGATTGTGGCGAACCAGGCCTGGTTCGAATATCAGCCGGCGCGCGTGGCGAAGCC
The DNA here is from genome assembly GCA_963804795.1 of uncultured Acidobacteriota bacterium. Lineage (GTDB taxonomy): Bacteria > Acidobacteriota > Vicinamibacteria > Vicinamibacterales > 2-12-FULL-66-21 > CAVSUB01. Next base: position 90,928 of record CAWDRS010000003.1, read on the forward strand.
AGCGAATCCGTCCAGGGATACGTTCACCGCCCCACGCGTCAAGGATGCGCCGATCGAAACGTTCGACGAGTTTGGTCTGGGGCTCGAGCCCAACAATCTCGCGGCGATTGGCAGCCTCAAGATTTATCGCGCGCTGCGATGGGGGCGCAACGTCGATCTGATTCTGACGGACAACCATTCCTTCCGGGCCGAACCGCCGAACGCGGATGCCTTCACGCCCCGGGAGTTTCGCTGGGCGACTCCGCAAGAGGCGGTGGAGGCGCTCGATTCGGGCCGCGCCTATCGAGACGGCCATCCGCCCGATACGATCCGCTACGGCGGCCGTGAGATTCCGAATCCGGGTCGGGAGTCGCCGCCCCAGTCGTTTCTCGGCCGAGATCAGAAAGCGTGGTTCCTCGATCGCCTGAAGACCTCGACGGCGAGATGGAAGATCTGGGGCCATTCGTTCGGCACGTTGGAGTGGCGCAGCGACTTTCAGAACCTGCCGGCCGATGCCGGCCCGGTGTGGCCCGGGCAAAGCTACGCGATGTTCAGCGGCAACTTCTTTCTCGAGCGCGCCGAGATCCTCGACGTCGTTCGCGCGCGTGGCATCACCGGGTTTGCCGTCGTCGCTGGGGATCGGCACTCGTTCTGGGCCGGGACGCTGTCGAAGCACCTCCCGCCAGGCTCGTTCGAGCCACTGGGCGTCGAGTTCATCACCGGCTCGATTTCCGCGCCAGGACTGTTCGAAGCCGCCGAATACACCATTCCGAGAAACGACCCCTTGCGAGCCCTGTATCTACACGACCTTCCGGGCGGCGGCGTCGCGCCGGCGATGAACATGACCGCGCTGCACGGCGTGCAGTCGGCGCTCGCGTTGCACAAAACGGGCAACGTCGCGCAAGCTCTGGAGCGGAGCAATCCGGACGTGGCCCCGCACCTGTCTTTCGTGGATCTGGGAGGCCATGGATATTCGACGGTGCGCGCCAGCGCAGCCGAGATCGAGACCGAATTCGTCTGCATCCCCAGACCGATCGACAGGAGCGATCGGCCCGATGGCGGTCCGCTCGCGTATCGCGTCGTTCACAGAGTGAAGGCGTGGACGGCTGGCGAGAAGCCTCGCCTGATCCAGGAAGTCGTCGAGGGAGTACCGCCACTGGCATTGAAATGACCGCCACAGACAGCTTCGAGTAGTGACTGTTCTGGCCCCATCGAGCCATAATCAGCCCTGATTTCCAATCAGGATGACAGGGATGCTCGAAGGGCTGACGTTCAACCCTCTGGTCCGCAACCCGATTGCCGCCGCTCGTCTCACAGCCGGGTGCATTGAGCGGAGTGCTGCCCGATCCGTTCCCGTCTGCCTAGAACGCATCTCACAAATGCGGCGCGAGCGAGCACGGCGAGCGAGCCACGCGAGCGGCCCGCCTACGCCAAGGCTTCGGCGAGGTCTCGCCGTAGCGCTGCGCGCGGAGGCGGAAGCGCGCCGCGAAGCGGCGCGCGAGGGAGCGTGCAGGGGAGTCCGAGGGGCGAAGCCCCTCGGCTGAGTCTAGTGACGCGTCGACGAGCGGCAGCCGCGAGGCGCGATCGATGACCGTCGCCGCCGGTACGAGGCTCGGACCCTACCAGGTCACGGCCAAGCTTGGCGCGGGCGGAATGGGAGAAGTCTGGCGCGCGACCGACAGCCGGCTGGATCGCGAGGTCGCGATCAAAGTCCTGCCCGCGGCCTTTACCGAAGACCGGGATCGACTCGCGCGCTTCGAGCGCGAGGCCAAACTTCTCGCTCAGCTCCATCACACGAACATCGCTTCGATCTTCGGGCTCGAGGAACGATGGCCGGACGATCGCGTACGAAGTCGAGCACACCAGAGACGGGGCGGGACCTGTATGCCCGCCCGCTCGACGGGGGCACGCCGGCGCGGCCGATCCGGGTGACGCGCAGCGAAGACAGGAACGTGTCGTTCTCGCCGGACGGCAGCTGGGTGGCTTACCAGTCCAACGAGAGCGGCCGATCGGAAATCTATGCGCAGCCGTTCCCGGGCCCGGGTGATCGTATCCAGGTGTCCTCCGACGGCGGCACGGACCCGGTCTGGGCGAGGAACGGCGAGATTTTCTACCTGCACGAGAACCAGCTTCGCGTCATTGCCGCGCGCGCCAAGGGCCGCGTCGAGTTCGACGCCCCACGTACGCTGTTCACGTATTCCTTGATCCCCGCCACCATTCACGACACGCAGACGTTCGACGTGACGCGCGACGGCGCGCGGGTGATTGCCGTGACGGTCCCGGAAGGCAGCGAGCCACGGCAGCTCGAGGTCGTGACCGACTGGGCGCGGGAGCTCGAGCGGCTCGTGCCGCGAAGCGGGGGGTAGAACAGTGGTCCGCACAGACCGGAATTCGATTCGTCACAACGTGATTGTCTGCCGGCAGACCACATTCGTTGGAGGCGACGGTCCGAGAAGCGACTGCGGTATTCGCCGCGGCGGTAGCGACGGTACGTGGCGGAGGATCTGCCGAGAGCCCGCGGCTCTAGCGCCACCGCCACGCCGTAACGGGACCTTCAAAATCCCGCTGGAGTCGGCTTCCGCGAGAATCATTTGAACTGAATCCGGACCAGCCGCACTCTCCCACGCTCAAATGAGTACGAGAATTCGAACATGCTCAGCCGCCCGACACCGGCCCACGCGCCATGTGCCGTGCCTTCGAGCGCCTCCGTTGCGACGATTTCGGACGGATCGGAGATCGCAGACAGCACCCGATGCTCTTCGAAATGTATGGCATAGGACACCTGAAGAGAAGGCAGGGTCCGCAGCTCGCCGACGGTCAGGAGATCATCCGCCATTGCGGCCTGTAGCTCCGGCCATGCCACGAACCAGACAGGCACGGCGCCCGTTCCACGCGTGAGCACGTGCCTGGGAACCACGTCCGCTGGGGGGCCCTGCTTCCACACGCCAAAGCCGTCGACGGTCAAAGGACAGGCGAACGCCCGGGGGTTATCGGGAAATCCAGCGAGGTCCTGGCCATCGAGCAGGTTGAAATCCCCTGGGACACAGGACGGATCACGGTAGAACAGGACGGCTGCGACAGGCCCGTCGTGCAGATCCAGGCCACGTTCGATCGTGGTGTACACCGGTCCTCCCGGGTCCTGCGGAGAAGGAAATGGGATGCGGATCTGAGCAAACACCGGCGAGGACACCAACACGCTCGATGCAACTGTTGCGACCAAACTGAAGGCAAGAGTTGGCAGTCTGTGTCTACGAGTGGATCGGGCGGTCCGGGTCCTTCGAATCATGATGAGCCTCCTTTGTCGTCCAGCGCCAGTGCAGAGCCGAGCGTTCTGGCCGCCACGGCCTCCGCGATCGTGTATGACGAAGGATGGGCGCGAGCTCAATGATCCGGGGGTGAATTCCGTCTGACTTCTCTCGGACCTGGGAACTGATTGGACCGCTTCGGCTTATCTCCACGTCTGACCCGCGGTGGGTACAATGCAAGCGCAATGGACGTCCCGACCGCCTCGGATCGCCGTCGAATCTGCCGGTTCGGCGTGTTCGAATTCGATTTGCAGTCGCGTGAGTTGCGAAAAAGTGGCTCCGCGGTCCGGCTCCCCGACCAGGCTGCACGAATCCTTTCTGCATTGCTGGCGAAGCCCGGGAGTGTGGTGACACGCGAGGATTTGATTTCCGTGCTCTGGCCGGATGGCACGCATGTCGACTTCGAATCGGGGTTGAACGCCGCTGTCAAGAAGCTGCGACGGGCGCTCGATGATTCCGGTGATTCTCCCCGATACGTAGAAACCTTGCCTCGTCTTGGCTACCGGCTGATGGTGCCGGTCGTCGTCCCGGAAGTGCAGGCACGCTCCACCCCGGCATCACACGTCCCGGGGCTCGACCCGCCACGTGTTCGCCGGACGCATCGAGGGGCAGTGGTGATGAGCGCCGCATCCGTGCTCGTCAATGTCGTTCTGCTTCTGATCCTCTGGCGGGGACTACCGGTCCTGCCTTCGTCCGCGCGAGGTTCGGGTCGTCCGTCGACCAATCCCGAGGCCAACGCGTACCTCCGCAAATCAGGCATGCTGGCGGGCGTTGGAGTTCACGATGTCGTCCGCGCCCGCTCTCTCATGGAGCAGGCGCTCGGGCTCGACCCGCAATTCGGCAAGGCGCGCGTGGAATACGGCTTCTTCGGCTTCATCATGGTGCTTGCCGGCTATACAAACGACCCGGCGGCCGTCTCGGATGCCGAGCGGGAAATCCAGCGCGGCATGAATGATGCCCCGACGTTCAGCCACGGCCGCGCGGCGCTCGCCGCGGTGAGGCTGTTTGGCGGCAAGAAAGAGGAGAGCCGTCGTCAAGCCGAGATCGCGCTCGCGATGAACCCTGGTGACGTCGACGCGAGACACTGGCTTGCGGTCAATTGGTGGATGTCAGGCCGGAACCAGCGCGCGCGAGTCCTGGAGCTGGACAACCTCACGCGCGAGCCTCGTTTCTTCCCGGCGCACGAAACGTTGGGCGAGCTCGCTCGTGAAGAAGGAGACTGGGCGACATCGATTCTCGAACACGGCAAGGTACTCTGAGTACGACCCGCAAAACAGCTTCGTCCTTCAGGCACTGGCGCGAACACACATGCACGCGGGGAATCTGGCGCTTGCGCGCGCCACGCTGGAGCGTCTCCGGGTGGGCGATCGGCGCAGTTTCCGCGCCCGGGCGCTGGAATGCCTGCTGTTCGCGCTCGAAGGCAATCGCGAGCAAGCCGCGCAGAGTTTGAACAGCGACCTCCTGAAGTACCTGGCGCTGAACGTGTTCGATACGGTCATATCGGCTGAGATTTACGCGAGCCTGGGCGACGAGGCCAAGGCGCTGGAGTGGTTGGACAAGGCGGCGCGCAACGGAGACGAGAGGGGCGAATGGTTCATGCGGAATCCAGCCCTCGCGACTCTGAGATCCTCGCCAGCGTTCCAGGGCGTGATCAGTTCCATTGTCGGCCGGCGAGTACAGTGAAGGTCGGAGCCAGGTGAGCCCTCACGGGTTGACTTGCTCGAAGTAGTCATGGAACACCCGCGCCAGCCCGGCGCCGTCCGCGCATGCCAGTGGGTACTGGACGATGACTGCTTCAGGCCCGCAATCCAGTTGCAGTTGAACTCGTGCACCGCAGCGTCGATGCCCATGGCGCTGCAGCCAGCCCTCGCCAAGCGTGCCGCTGTTGCGAAGGGTCGGGCTCGTCGTGCCTTCGGTGAACCACGTGTGCCGGCGCAACAGCGCCTCGAGTAATGAGAGCTCACGAAGCCGCGCCATCGGCCGACACCGACGCCTCGGCCTGTGTTTCCGCAGTCGCCGCTGCCGGGCAGTCGAGCCCTGGGCGGACCACCGCTCGCGCGAGAGGAAACCGGGCATCCACTTCACGACGCAGGCGGCGAAGTTGCGCCTGCAGCAACTCGAGGCGTGGGTCGTCGTCTTCGACCGCTATCGTGGCGAGCGCTTCAATCGATCGGTCGATTCCAATCAGCGCTACTTTCGCCGAGACGAGCGAGTCCTGCAGCAGCCCGTTCTCGCCGCGAGCAGCGAGCCCGGCGCCGTAGAGGGCGCGGAAGATCTTGGCCGCCACCCGGTCCAACAACTCAAAGCTGTGCCAGCAAGTAACTCGTGCTTCGCCCACCGGCTTGGCTCCGCACCAGGACACCGTGATCGACCAACTGCTGAATGTCCCTCAGCGCCGTGTCCTGTGAGCTCTTCGTCAGCGTCGCCCATTTCGATGTGGTCAGCTTCCCCTCGAAGCCCTCGAGCAGCTTGTTGATGACCAGCCGCTGACGCTCGTTCAGCGGCACATCGCGCAACTTCTCCCAGTAGCGCGCCTTGGCGATCACGCCCGAAAGAGCAGCCTGTGCATCCTCTATCGCACGCGTGAGGCAACCGAGGAACCACTCCATCCAGGCAGTGACGTCCATCGTCCCTCGCTGCGTCTGTTCGAGGATGCCGTAGTACTCGCCGCGCTCCTCGCGGATCTGCGCCGACATGCTGTAGAACCGCTGCGAGCTCCCTTCCGATCTGGCCAGCGACATGTCCGCGATTGCCCGCGCAATCCGGCCGTTGCCATCGTCGAACGGATGGATCGTCACGAACCAGAGATGCGCAAGCGCTGCCTTCAGCACCGGCTCCGTCGTCGCGTCGCTGTTGAACCACTCGAGGAACCGTTTGATCTCTTCCTCGAGACGATCGGCCGCCGGCGCCTCGAAGTGGACGCGCTCGCGACCTACCGGTCCGGAGACTACCTGCATCGGCGCCGCGCTGTCGTCGCGCCACGCGCCAACCCTGATCCGATGCATTCCGCTCCTCCCGGTGGGGAACAGCGACGCGTGCCATCCGAAGAGGCGCTCCGAGGTCAGCGGCTGGTCGTAGCGCTGTGTCGCATCCAGCATCATCTCCACGACGCCTTCGACGTGACGGTCCGCAGGCTTCAACCCGCCGATGTCGATTCCGAGCCGGCGAGCGACCGACGAGCGCACCTGGTCAGCGTCCAGCTTCTCGCCTTCGATTTCGCTGCTCTTGAGTACGTCCTCGGTGAGCGTGCGAAGGACGGCCTCCTCTCTGGCCCTGAAGCCGAGCGCTTCCATCTGCCCCAGCAGACGCCCCTGCAGGTGCCTGGCTGCCGCCAAGGCAGCCGCCAGCTGCCCGTCGTCCCAACGAAACTTCGGCCAGTCCGGAAGCTCATGGATATATGTGGCCATTCACCGCATGTCCTGCGGTGATTATAGCCTGTATTCGCCGCGAAACCCCGATAATCGCCGCACGAAATGCGGCGAATACCGGGCCGAATCACCGCAGGCGAGTGCCCCGCACCTCCGGGTCAGCCGGCCATTCACGCCGGCTTCGAGGAGCACTTCGACGAGCCGCGGAGTCTGCCGCTGGCAACCATTCCGCGCACGGCTCCGTCCAATCCGCAGTAGATACCTAGCTGCCTATGCCTGGATGTGGCTGACGCCCGACGCACTGTGTGCTGGAACGGTGTTCAGGTGGGAGGAAGCGCGGCGGAGGCGTGTGATGCGCGATGAGTTTCGGCCGGCATTGTTCCACGACGTCATGCGCGACGTCCGCTACGGGCTGCGAACGCTCCGTCGCGCCCCCGCATTCACGCTGGTGTCGAGCCTGACGCTGGCGGTGAGCATTGGCGCCGCGACCACGGTGTTCAGCGAGGTGAACGGCGTGCATATCAAGCCGCTGCCGTATCGTGACGCCGACGCGCTGATCAGTACGTGGAACGTGCCGCAGGCAGCCGAAAATCGCGACGAAGTGCCGGATCTCGGCGACGCAGTTCTTCACCTGCCAGGACGGACGAATCGTGTGTTTGCGGCGTTCGGACTCTGGTCGAGGGGCGCTGCCGCAGTCACCGGACTGACCGGGCCGCACAGGGGTCCAGGCGCAGCGCGTGACCTGCGGCATCGCTTCAAGCGCTCGGAGTGCCGGCTACCCTTGGCAGGTGGTTCTCGCGGACGACGACGCTCTGCCTTCGGCAGTAGTCCGTCATTTTCGCCGAATCGCGCTACTGGCGAAGGCATACGGGGATGACACCTCCGTCATCGGCCGGACAGTCGGCCGTCGTGAGACATTCATGTCGAGGCACGATGCTCAGTGTTGCTCGAGGAACCGCTTCTCCATCATGAGCGTGTGCGTCGAAATGGTTGTATACCCCATCCGCTCGTAGACCGGCCGGCCCGCATCGCTGGCATGGAGCACCGTCGGTATCTCCCCGTGGGCCCTGGCCGCATCCTCCAACGCCCGCCTCATCGCCGCGTCGGCAAACCCTCGACGCTGCTGGCCAGGCTCGGTAGCGACGAGGGCGACATAGCGATGTCCGTCCACCATCAGGACCGTGGCGCTGCTGACAGGTTTCCCGCCGGTCACACCGAGAACCGGAAAGTGATCTTTCCAGAATGTTCGAGAACCTATCGTCGTTTTGCTGGCTTCCAGATCCATTCCGTACGCGAGCGCGTTGACGTCGACGATCGCCGCGCAGCCATTGTCGTCCTGCGGCACGGTCAGCTGCAGGCCTGGAACGGTCGCAGCGGCGGCAACCGTCCGCGCGAGCATCCCTGTCATCGGCATCACTGCCGCCAGACCACAGGCGTCCAGTGTTGCTGCGGCGTCGACGCCAGACTCGAGCCGCTCGTGCGTGACCACCAACATCCAGGGAACAGCCTGAGCGGCGGCCCATGCGCAAGCCTCGCTCCCGAGCGCGCTCAGTGCGTCGGCGGACAGGCCCGAGCCCGTCAGCAGCGCGAGATTGAAGAAGCTGATGGGCAGGCCGCTGAAAATGTACTGAATCCCTTCGCTGGCCGCTACGACGGACTTTGGTGCTCCGGCGCACATCAATCTCCAGGCGCCCTCTAACTGGCGGATGCTGAGGGTGACGTCGTCGTTCATAGGCTGTGACTCCAGTGGCAACAGAGCCATTCGATCGTTGTTCGCGCGACAGGAGCCTGCATCGTAGCCCATCGAGGGTGTTTTACGGAGCAAGCTCGTGACTCCGGTCCTTCTCGAAATCCGGACAACAATGCACGGTCACTTCGCTTTCGGGCAGCGTGAACGGCAGCCGAAAAATCCAAAGAGATGACTTAGAATTGCCGCTCGTTCATGTCTGTTTCCTACGAGAACTCGAAGATCGTCTTCCAGGGCATCAAAGATGCCGGCATCACCTCGCTCTCGGCGCTGCCCGAGACGTGGCTCGGGCTGCTGCTGCAGCAGGCCGACAAGGATCCCGACGTCAGGCTGATCCAGGTGGCGAAGGAAGAAGAGGCCATCGGCATCGCGGCGGGTGCGTACTTCGCAGGCGAGCGGCATATCCTGCTCATGCAGAACCACGGCTTCCTGGCCGCGATGAACGGCATCGTCTCGCTCGCGATGCTGTACGGCATTCCGTTGTGCATGCTGATCGCGCTTCGCGGCCACTGGGGCGAGCCGTATCCCTGGCACACGCGCGGCGGCATCGTCACCGAGGGCGTGCTGCGGGCGTTGAATATCCCGTTCGAATACGCGCGCGATCCGAAAGAGGTCGGGCGGCAGATTCGCGAGGCCTACACGTTCTCGCAGAGCTCGCTGTCGCCGGTTGCGCTGCTCCTCACGCGCGACCTGATGGAGGACGCGCTGTGAAGCGCGCCGAGTGCATCGGGATGCTCTACCCGGAGCTGGACGACAAAGTCGTCGTCACGATCATGGGGGCGTGCGCGCAGGAGCTCTACGATCTCGGGCACAAGGAGAACTTCTTCTATCTCCAGCATGCGATGGGGCTGGCGTCGTCGATCGGCTCGGGGCTCGCGCTGCACCTGCCGCACGAGAAGGTCGTCGTGCTCGACGGCGATGGCTCGGTGCTGATGAACCTGGGCACCCTCGCGACGCTGGCGCGGTACCGGCCGCGGAATCTCGTCCACTTCATCTTCGACAACGGCAGCCTGCTCTCGACCGGAGGATTCGATTCGCACACGACATCGGGAATCACCGATCTCGCGGCGATGGCGCGGGGCGCCGGCATCGAGCATGTCGCCGCGGTCGATTCGGTGATGGCGTTTCGGCGAAGCGGCGATCGACGCGTTTGCGCGGGACGATCTCAGCGTGATCGTCGCGAAGGTCGCGGCCGTTGGCCCGAATCACTACGGCATGGACCTGCAGCTGCCGGAAAACGCGTTTCGCTTCAAACGGTGGATCGCCGGCAGGAAGCCGGCAGCGCCATCGGCGGAGGCCGACCCGATCCGACGGTCGACCACGCGGGAGGCGCCATGAGCGGAGTGTTGACCCAGCTGGTCGATGAGCTGAATCGCGGCACGCTGAAGGTGGTCGATTTGACCCAGCCGCTCGGACCATCGACACCGGTGATCGGTCTGCCGCCGATCTTCGCGTCGTCTCCGGGATGACGATCGATGCGATCTCGAAGTACGACGACAAGGGGCCGGCGTGGTACTGGAACACGATCCGGATGGGGGAGCACACCGGCACGCACTTCGACGCGCCCATTCACTGGATCACCGGGAAGGATCTGCCGAACAACGCGTGCGACACGATTCCGGTGTCGCGCTTCGTCGGGCCGGCATGCGTGATCGACGTCACCGCCGACGTGTCCCGCGATCCCGATTTCCTGTTGACGCCCGATCGGCTCGAACAGTGGGAAGCCGAGCACGGACGGATCCCGCGCGCGGCCTGGGTCCTGCTGCGGACCGGATGGAGCCGGCGGACCGACGCCGCATCCTTCATCAACGCCCGCGAGGATGGCCCGCACAGCCCCGGGTTCGACGCGCGCACGTCGAAGGTGCTCGCCGAGGATCGCGACGTGCTCGGCGTCGGCGTCGAGACGATCGGAACCGACGCGGGTCAGGCCGGCACGTTCAATCCGCCGTTTCCCAATCACGCGACGATGCACGGCGCGGGCAAGTTCGGGTTGGCGAGCCTGTGCAATCTCGATCAGCTGCCGGCGACCGGTGCGATCGTGATTGCGGCGCCGCTCAAGATCGTCAACGGCAGCGGCAGCCCTCTCCGTGTGATGGCCATCACGCCAGCGTAAGAGTTTTCTTCGCGGCGGTGTTCACTCTCACGAAAAGCTTCACAGTTACAGATCGCCGGCCTGTGCTCCTGGCGGGCGCCTGTGCAGGCTCGATGCGCAGCACTCCACCGGCGCTCGCGTCGATCGCCAGATAGATGTTGCCGTCCGGGCCCTGGCGCACATCGCGCACGCGGAGCCGGGACTGCGTGAGGAGCGCTTCGCGCCCGAGCAGCCCTCCCTTTTCGTTGAACGCGACGCGGTGCAGTGCCAATCCCGACAGTGCGCCGGCGAAGAGATGCCCCTTCCACTGCGGGAAGGCGGCACCCGTGTAGAACATCAGGCCGGACGCGCCTATTGACGGCGCCCAGATCAGCAGCGGCTCTTCGATACCCTCTTTCCAGGAGTGCGGGCTCACGAACGCTCCGTCCGGCGCATATTCGCGCCCGTAGCTCGCGACCGGCCAGCCGTAGTTCTTGCCGGCCTGAACGATGTTCAGTTCGTCGCCTCCCTGGGGGCCGTGCTCGCTGCTCCAGAGCACGCCGGAGTCGGGATGGAACGCCAGGCCCTGCGGGTTCCGGTGCCCGTAGCTGAAAATCTCCGGCTTGTGCCCCTCCTTGCCGACGAAGGGATTGTCGGCCGGCACCGTGCCGTCCTCTTTCAGCCGGAGAATCTTCCCGCCGTGGATCGCGGTGTTCTGGGCGCGGTTGCGATCGCCGCGTTCGCCGATGGTCATATACAGCAGGCCGTCGCGCGCGAAGGCGAGCTTCGAGCCGAAGTGCGGGTTGCCGGTATTGCAGTTGTCCGCCACGAAGAGATCGCGGCCGTCCGTCAGCGCCTTGCCGTCGAACCGCGCTCGATGCAATGCCGTCGTGGCCCCCTTCTCGCAGGGCTTCGAATACGTGAGGTAGAGGAGCTGGTTTTCCTGGAACCGGGGGTGCGGCAGGACTTCGAGCAGGCCGCCCTGACCGGTCGCCCAGACTTCCGGAACGCCGGAAACTGCCTGCGGCTCGAGGTTTCCCTTGCGGACGACGCGAAGCCGGCCGGGCCTCTCCGTCACGAGCATGTCGCCGTTTGGCAGGAACGTCAGGCTCCACGGGTTGACGAGGTCCCTGACCACCGGGACCACGCGGTAGCTGGTCCCGCTCAGCTCGTACTGCTGTGGTGCGTCCGGGAAAGCGAGGGGCGGCACGCGCTGGAAGCTGCCCGGCACGTTCTGGCCTCCAGCGCCCGGGCCGGCGGCTCGTCCGCCAGGGCCGGGTGTCTGCGGCGCACCGGCTGGCGGCGCCCCCGCGGGCGGCTGCTGCGCGAGGGTTGCGATAGCGGTCAGCGCGACGGCGGCAGCCGTCGAGGCCCACCGGGTGGCGGTTTTCATCGTGTGTGCTTTCTCCATGGACAGATCATATGCGGTCGGCTGCCGACGGGCGTCAAAGCTTCCCGATTTACCCTTATCGACATACACTGCGGCCATGAAAAATCTGGTCCGCCTCACTCTGACTGGCATCGCCGCTGCCGCGCTGACAGTATCGCTCACGGCCCAAACCCGCGAGGGCGTCATGGGCGATCTGCTGAAAGACGTCGCGGACGTCGAGAAGAAAGTCATGGACCTGGCGAAAGCCATCCCGGAATCGGCCTATGGGTGGCGGCCCGGCGAGGGAGTGCGTTCGACGGGCGAAGTGTTCCAGCACATCGCGGCCGACAACTACTTCCTCCCGGCGTTGCTGGACATGGCGGCCCCCACAGAGACCGGCATCACGAAGGACTACAAGACCGCCGCGGCCTTCGAGAAAAGGGCGCTGAACAAGGCCGGCGTGATCGCCGAGTTGGAGAAGTCGTTCGCATTCCTGCGGACGTCGATGACCTCCACGACTGACGCGCAGCTCAACACGGCGATGGACGTGTTCGGTCAGAAGAGCACGACGAGAGGACTGTGGATCTCGACCGTCACGCACCTCCACGAACATCTCGGTCAGGTGATCGCGTATGCGCGATCGAACAAAGTCACGCCGCCGTGGAGCAAGTAGCGCAACTCTGTTACCTCCGGCGCCTTTCACGCGCGGGACAAGCAACGCCTAGCCGTGAGCAGCCGCGGCGTGCCGCTCTCCGCGTGGGATCTGTTCGCCGCCAATGTCGTCTACAACGTCCTGCTTGGCGCGATCATCGTCGCGATCTTCGGCCGGCGCCCGGGCGCTGCGCTCGCCAGAGTCCCACCGCTCGCGACGTCGAGGCCAGACCCCGATTCGAACCGCGACGCGGAGATCGGCGCGCGGCCGGAGCTCGAACATGCGTGCACGGTGCTGGCGCTCGCCGCGGTCGCCGTCATCTCGTTGGGGTTCGGCCTCACCATCGGCTTCGTCGCGCTCGCCGCGGGCGCGGTGCTCCAACTGGCCTTTCCGCGCACCACGACCGGCGCCGAGCGTCAGGTGGCGTGGCCGGTCGTGCTGCTCGTCTGCGGGATCGTGACCTACGTCGCCGCCCTGCAGCGTTACGGCACGGTGGACGCGGTCGGCAATAGTATTCTCGGCCTCGGCACACCACTCGTCGTTGCGCTGCTGTTGTGCGCGGTCGGAGCAGTGACGTCCGCGTTCGCCTCGAGCGCCGGCATCGTCGGGGCACTCATCCCGCTCGCCGCACCGCTGATGCTGCAGGGCGTCGTCGGCACGACGGGCTTGATCGTCGCCTTGGCCCTGTCGGCGACGGTCGTGGATGCGACGCCCTTCTCGACCGTGGGTGCCCTCGTGGTCGCCAACGCGAGCGAAGAGGAACGCGCGGCCATCTATCGTGGGCTGCTGGGTTGGGGAGCGGCCATGGCGATCACGGCGCCCGTGATCACCTGGCTCGTGTTCGTTGTTCCCGGATGGTAGCGACCAAGCGTCAGACCAATAGATGTGATGAGGCGATAAGGGCGAGCCAGCTATTCAGATGGACCTGCACGCGCGCCTGGTTCTACTTCACTCGAGTGGCCGTGAAATCGCCTTCGATCGAGAACTCGACAGCGATCACCTTTCCGGAGATCTTGTCTGCCGAATCGATGGTGCCTTTGTAGACCACGGTCACCTGACCGCCAGGAGAGTCGCTCGTGTAGCTCCACGTCACGCTCTTTCCATCCACTTTCCCTTTGATCTCCACGGTGCCCCGGTCGGAGCGGCAGCTTCCGGTCAGGTCACTGTCCTTCTGGGTAAAGGTGCAGTCCTGCTGGCTCTCGGTTACCAGCGGCGCTGCGGTGCACTTGCCATTTCCCGGTGAGGGTGTCGTCAGCGGGCGAGACGAGGACACCCGCCGAGAGCAGCACGATTGGGTGGGTCAGGCACTCAGTGCCATGGGAGTATATCCCCGGCGCTTCGCTTGCGCCGGGGACGCGATGTACGCTGACACCCGGCAGTCCGCGCGATGACGGCCTTCGGAATGCCGCCCTGGATCAGACGACTTCGGAAACCACCACACCGATGCGACACGCCGCCGTCGACATGGGCTCCACGAGTAGGCGACGACCGTGGGTCCTCTCGGCGCTCGGCCTCACCCTCTGCGCACTGGTCCTGCTGTTCGCGGTCGTCCCGCACGGTATGTACGGCGATGGCTACGTGCGATTCGTCAAGCTCGACGACCTCCTGCGCCGCGGAGCGCTCGGCACAGAACGGGTACCTGGTACATCGGCCCACTGTTCGCCTCGCCGTTCTGGCTCTTAGGTGGCGCCCGCATCTGGTGGTGTGAGCGCTTCAATGTCCTCGTGCTCGCCGCTGGTCTTGCCGCGACGTGGTGGACGATGCGGCCCGTAGCCACGCCAGACGAGCGCGCGACAGGCGCCCTCCTGCTGGCCGGAACAGGCATGGTGCCGAACGCGACGCTGGATTTCTACGGCGAGCTGTTCTCGACGATGACGGTGGGAACCGGCTTGCTGCTCGTCACAGCGCGCGGATCGTGGCTGGGCTGGATCCTCGTCGTCCTCGGGGTTGCGAACACGCCGGCAACCGCGGGGGGGCTGCTGCTGGTCGCCCTATGGCGATACTGGAGCGTCCGACGGTTCGATGGGTTCATCGCGACTGCCGCGGCGGCCGCCATGATTCTGGGGGAGAACACGGTCGTCAGGGGCTCACCATTCGACGCCGGCTATTTCTTCGATCGCGGCGCAGTCACGGTCATGCCGTACTCCGGGATCCCGGGGTTCAGCTACCCACTCCTCTTCGGCGCATTTTCGATGTTGTTCTCCTTCGGCAAGGGGCTGCTCTTCTTCGCGCCGGGGCTACTGCTCGTCGCCCGCGCCCGCCGCGATCGCCCGCAGCTGGCACCGTTCCTCGATCTCTCGATTGCATTTCTGGTTGGTCTCGTCCTGGTCTATTCGCGGTACTGGTCGTGGTACGGCGGATGGAAATGGGGCCCGCGCTTCTTGCTGTTCGCGAGCTATCCATCGAGCCTTGCGCTGGCAGTCGCACTGGAGACGCGGGCCTCGCTTTCAGCGACGCTGGCCGCAATCCTGATTGCCGGTTGGACCATCTGGGTCGGCGTGTCGGGCACCGTGTTCGACCTCAAGGGCCTCGAGACCTGCATCGCAAACGGCTATGCGCTGGAACATCTGTGCTGGTACGTCCCTGACTTCTCACCACTACTCCGTCCACTGATCCTCCTGCCCGGTCCCCTTCTGGCGTGGCAGAAGATCTGGATGGCTCTCGCAGCCGCCGTGACGATCGTGCTGACGACGAGGGGACTTCTGTTCGCGCGCGAAGCCGGACAGCACCGGTAAATGTCTGGTGATTTCGTCCGGAGCGCGCGGCATCGAGCTCGCTCGCCAGGCTGGCTCAACAGTCCGCTCGGAGGACGCCAGCCCGACGCGCCGAAAATGTGCCTCCGGCGCCCGACGCGAATACGACCGGTCGGAACAAATCTTTCGCAGAAACGTCAACGTTCCCATGCAAACGGGGCTACCGGCGCTCGTCACGGTGCTCCTTGTCTCCGTCCCTCTCGGTGTGCCCGCCGGCGGCCAGGTTCGGACCACCTACCGACAGATTGCGTTGGTCGGAGGCACGGTCTATCCGAGCCCCACCGAGGCACCCATTCCAAACGGGGTCGTCCTGATCGACGCGGGCAAGGTTGCGTCGGTCGGCATCCGGTCGTCCGTCCGCCTTCCTCCCGGGATCGACATCGTCGACTGTTCGGGTCTGACCATCACGGCCGGCTTCTGGAACAGTCACGTCCATTTTCTCGAGAGAAAGTGGGCGGATGCCGCGACGCTCCCGGCATCCGAGCTCGTTCGGCAGCTCGAAGTGCACGAGACGGCGCTCGGCCAGCTGCGAGCGTGGCTCGGCGTGGATGGCGTCGTTCTCTTCGGTACCGACGTCTGTTACATGACTGACTACGACCCAGCCGAAGAGTACGTGCTGATGGCAGAGTCAGGAATGTCGTTCCGCCAGATTCTGGCTTCGTTGACGACCTCGCCCGCCGAACGTTTCGGCGCCTCCAAGCAGCTTGGACGGATCGCAACCGGTTTTGCAGCCGATCTCACCGTTCTGAAAGGCGATCCCTCCAAGGACGTCCGGGCGCTCACGGCGGTACACGCCACCATCCGCGACGGCGAGTTCATCGATCGTGCGTCGCGCTGATTGAGGCGACCTACCAGCGGTACCGAACACCAATCGACCCACGGTGCAGCCCGAGATTCATACGCGACAACGCGGTCGACGAATAGGTGCGAAACTCCGGGCGCAGCGAAAGGCCCGTCGAGAGGGGGACGTCCACGCCGAAGCCGACGCCCAGGGCGAGGCCGGTGTCGGTGTCGCGGGTTTCTGACAGTGTCGCCGACGTGCTGCTGGCGATGGTCACGGAATTCACGCTCGTCGCCCAGAGCACCCCGACGCTGCCGGTCACATACGGCCGAACCTTCGCTTCGCCGAAGCGGTAGCTGACGTTCCCTGACAACATCGTTGCCCCAGTGAAGCCCTCGCGCGCCGAGCCGGTGCAGGGGAGGGTCGTGGCGCATTGGACCGTGCGGGGTGTGAGGCCGATCGTTCGGTGCACATCGGCGTCGAAAGCGAGGCGCATCCATTCCACCCCGAGGCCGCCGCCGACATTGAGCTTCGTCCCGAAGCTCCGGTCGTCCGCCCGGTAGACGTTGGCCAATCCGACAGTGCCGAAGATGGTCGGCTTCAGACCTTGCGCAGCGACGGGGTCGGCCAGGCTGCCGATCGCGGCACATGTGACCAGCGCGACGGTCCAGTTGCGCGTCATGTCCCCTCCTTCCGGAGAGGCGCGAACGCCCGACAAAAGGGCTCATCGTCTGCTGGCAGCGCGGTCGGCGGCAGCAGCCAGCCTCCGGTTCGCCGCCAGTCCGCGTCGAACGTCACCACGCTCGAGAACGTGTGATTCTTGAAGCCCAGCCGCCGCAGTCCAGGCGGCCCGCGCCACGAGATCCCCGGGCGGTGAATAATTGTTCCTACCGACTGCGGTTCCGAACACCGTCAGAGGACCCTAATGACCATCGTGCCGCTGACCGAGCAACGCTTCGACGACTTCGTCCGGATGATTCACGGCCTGGCGGACTATGAACGCCTCGACGGTCCTGATGCCGCCGCGACGGAACGGCTCCGCCGGGACGGGTTCGGATCGGCCCCGCGCTTCGAAGCGGCGTTGGCGCTGGATGATTCCGGAGCAGCTATCGGGTATGCCGTCTGGTTCGAGACGTATTCGACATTCCTCGGCAAACCGACGATGTTTCTCGAGGATCTGTTCGTCGGGGAAGAAGGGCGGAAATCCGGGGCGGGGCGAATGCTCTTCGAGCACGTACGAACGCTTGGGGCTCAGCGCGGGTGCGGTCGCATGAGCTGGAACGTCCTGGAGTGGAACGATCTGGCGCGCGACTTCTATCACCGCCGGGGCGCGGAGTGGGCCCAGGACTGGCTCGTGTACAGCATTCCGGTACTGACGGACGGTCTCGATCAACCTTCTTCGGCCTTCAGAGCCGCGGTCTGGCCAGCCTTGTGGGCCTTTTGATCGAGCTCCCGCTGCGTGCGGTAGATGCTGCACCAGTCTCGATGTTCGGCAATCGGCATGCCGCACTCGACGCAGATGCGAACCCGCTGAGGGGGGGTTCGTTTTCGCAAGAACAGGTCACGAAGCGACATCTAGGGCTCCTGGAAACAGGTCTGTCTGTGTCAGACGGAAAAGCGGCCACGAAGGTTTGCTGATTCTTGCAGGCCAGCGGGATTTCCCTGGATTGGCAGAC
This sequence comes from uncultured Acidobacteriota bacterium, assembly GCA_963804795.1. Classification (GTDB taxonomy): domain Bacteria; phylum Acidobacteriota; class Vicinamibacteria; order Vicinamibacterales; family 2-12-FULL-66-21; genus CAVSUB01. The sequence continues at coordinate 108,629 of CAWDRS010000003.1, forward strand.
TTCCTGGGCTACCGAATCGCGGCGTCCGGCATCTCGAACCGAAGCTCAGGGCTGACAGGCATCTTGTCGGGGAGCCCGCCGGTGTCCCGCTGGATCTTCAGGAGTTCGGCCCTCAGCTCTGAGAGCTTCGCCTGGGCCTCCGGCACGTCGATCAGGTTGTTCTTCTGCAGCGGATCCATCTTGACGTTGTAGAGTTCCGCCTTTTCCGTGTCGGGCAGCCCCTCGCCGTTCGGGTAGTGCATGTAGCTCCACTCATCCGTACGGACGCCGCGTACGTTCGGCGTATATGGGAACTCTTTCTCGAAGTTGTACTCGTACATCCACGACGTCCGCCACGGCGTGTCGCGCCCTTGCGCCAGCGGCCTGAACGACGTGCCGTGGATGTTGGGGAGCGCCGCTGCTCCGCAGAAGTCCAGGACGGTCGGCGTGACATCCAGGTTCAGCACCATCCGATCCACGACACGCGGATCGCGAATGGCTTCCGGATATCGCACCAGCAGCGGAATCCTGATGCTCTCCTCCCACATCGTCCGCTTGTCGATCGACGCGTGCTCACCGAGGAGGAAGCCGTTGTCTCCCGCGAACAGAAAGATGGTGTTGTCGAGCTCGCCCATGCCGCGGAGCGTCTCGTGAACCTCGCCGACGCTGTCGTCCACCGACAGGATCGTCTCGTGATACGTGCGAATGAACTTGCCGAAGTCGTTCGCGCCGTACAGCGGCCCATCGATGCCGTGCCACGTCTTGATACGTTTGGAGACCCAGTCCGGCGTGCCCGGCCCCGGCTCGGCAGTCGGCGGTCTTCTGGCCTCGACGTTGTCGAACGCATGTTCGTACTTCGGCTCCGGAACCCAGAGACCGTGCGGCGCCTTGTGACCCAGTGTCAGCGAGAAGGGCCGCCGGGTCTTTTTCAGCCAGTCGGTCGCCAGGTTCGTGACGACGTGCGAGTAGTATCCCTTGATGACGTCGCGGTGACCGTCGACGTTGAACGTGGTGTCGTAATACTGCCCCTGGCCTTTGTGGCTGGCCCAGAAATCGAATCCGGGGCGCTTCTCGTCGTTCCCTTCACCCATGTGCCACTTGCCGATGTAGGCCGTCTGGTAGCCGGCGTCATGCAGTCGCTGTGGATAGCTCGGGATGTTCGACGGGAACTCGGTGAAGTTGTTGATGACCTGATGGCCATGGGCGTACAGACCGCTGAGGAAGCTCGCACGACTCGGCGAGCACAGTGAGCTGGTGCAGAACGCGTTCGAGAAACGGATGCCCTCGTTCGCAAGGCGATCGATATGAGGCGTTTTCACGAAGGGATGTCCGGCGACGCTCATGCAGTCCCAACGAAGGTCGTCCGACAACACGAACACCACGTTGGGCTGCCGGCTGCGAGAACAGGCGGCGAGCGGTGCCGTCGCGGCAGCCGCCGCGGTTGTGTGGAGGAACTGACGCCGGTTTACCTGCACGCCGAATCCTCCCGAATCACGATCTGATGTCTCCGCCGGGCGCGCGTTCCTCGAGCAGACGCCGGATCTCCACCCTGGAAGGAAAATGCGGAGATCGGAAAGGAATACGCGAGGTACCCAGAGACGAGCCGCTCGAGTGTCGCAGGGCTCATGATGCGCTTGCGGCCCTGGTAAGGATCGGTCGCGCGGTCCAGGTAAAAGCAGGTACTCGCAATCCAGGTTACACACCGCCGAGGCTGGCTTGACGAGCAGTGACGTGATCCGCGGCACGGGGCCCGATATCGTTGCAACCGGCGACCCGTTCTGGGACGCCATCGGCAGCAGCATGGGGCATTATGCTCCAGACACGCGCGCCTGCAGCTGGAGGCGCAGCGCGTCGAAGCCACGTCGGCCCCACGCCGCCTCGGCCTACGCGCGGAAAAACGCCCCTCCGGCGGGTGCGCTGACGATCCCCGCGGCGGCTTGGGTGGTTCGCGCGCCAGAGAACAATCATTTGGAGGGCAAGCTGGCCTGCGCGGCAGTGGCGAAACAGCGCCGCCGTGGTCCACAGCGCCTCCGGGGCATTTTTTCGACCTGACGCAGCGCGCTGGCCGCATCGCGTCGCGGGGGCCGACGTGGCTTCGCCGCACGTTTCGGTATCGCGCACCCCTGGGGGATAAGAAAGAGGAGCCCGTCCTACGTCACGTTTCTCGCGCCTCGGTGTCTTTCAGACAATGGATGACAAGCGTCACATGCTTCGGCACTTCCTCGGGGCACTGGCGTACCGGACTCAGAAAGCGCTCCGGGACGCTCCGGCGGATTTCGCCACGTTCGCGCCGATCGCTGGCGTTCGTTCCCCGATGGAGCTGGTCAGACACATGACGAGCGTCCTCGGCTACGCACGCACGATGTTCATCGGCGGAGAGTATCGCCCGGAGCCGCTCGAGAGCTTGGTGTCCGAAGTCGAGCGATTCCACGCGATGCTCGAGGATCTCGCTCGCCAGATCGACAGCGACGCGCAGTTGCAGCACGGCATTTCCCCGGAACGATTGCTTCAAGGGCCGTTGGCCGACGCGATGACGCATGTTGGACAGCTAGCGTTGCTGCGCCGGCTGCACGGCAGCCCGGTCGCCCCGGAGAACTTCGTGTTTGCGGAGATCGACACGCATCGGCTCGGGGCGGATCAAGCATCGCCGGCCAGACCTGATGACGTCTGGCCGGAGGCTCCGCCGGGATGGAATCCGACACGTCGGACATGACGGGCTATGCGCCAGCCCGACGTTGTCGGGGGGTTCCGCATGCCGTCAACGCGCCGCACGTTGTTGGCGCCGATAGACGACTGCGTCGAGGATCTGCTTGAACCGCGGGTGCGCGCGCAGGGTCGTCAGGTGAGGATTTCGACGGAAGTACATCTCACGATCGTCACCCATCCGGACCGCTCGGTCCAACCACTCCAGAGCACTGTTCGCGTCGCCCATGACGGCGTAGAAGTCGGCAACCAGTGCAGGCCCGAAAATCTGGATGTCGGCGTAGCGCTTCAGATCGGCGTCCATCTCCTGCGATGCTTCCCCAGTCCTGCCCTCCAGAGCCAACAGCAACGCGCGTTGTTGTCGCAGTCCGTAATTCGCCCGGTCATTGTCGGAGGCGCGCTCCAGCGTCTGCCTGGCGAGCTGGAGATTACCGGAGTCGAGATAGGCGCGGGCCAGCCCGGCCAGTGCGTCGACGTTTCCGGCTGCCTGTTCGAGCGCCTTCTCATGTTCCCGGATTGAGCTCACAGGATCGCCCTGCTCACGGAGCAGCTCGCCAAGCTGTAAGTGGCCGGGCCAAAACAGCGGAGACTCTCGAATCAGCCAGTCCGCCTGTTCCCGGGCACGCTGGTAGTCGCCATTCAAGCGGTGGTAGTCGAGCAGCCAGCTATGAGCGGTGACATCTGACGGGTTCTCCTCGAGCGCCTGATCCAGTTCAGCGCGGACCAGCTCCTTGCGTCCCTGGAGGAGATAAACCAGTGCGAGGACGGAATGGGCGCGGCCGCACCGCGGGTCGTCGTGCAGGGCCTGGCGGACTTCGGTTTCCGCCTTGTAAAACAAGCTCGCGTCGTTCGAGCGTCCATTGACGATCCTGACAACGTAATTGAACGCGAGCTCTGCTCGCGCGGCGGCAAACTTTGAATCCGTCTCCAGGGCACGCTCGATCATGCGGTGAGCCTTTTCTGGATCGGGGGTGCCCGTTCCGCCAAAGATCAGGGCCCGTTCGTAATACGCGTTCGCCTCAGGGTTCGGAGATCGCCGATTGCCGTCTGGGAGCCGGCGTTCGACGGACGTCAAGCGTCCGGCGCGGTATCGCTCCAATCCGATCCAGAGACCCGCCGCAGCCACGAGCGACGCAAGAATCCCGGACGCAACCGCCATCCTGGAGAAGCGTCGGGCTGCCGTGATCGGTCCCTTTATCGGCGCGTCTGGAGCAAGGGCTGCCTCAAGCTCGAGATGAGCGTCTCCGATGTCTCTCAATCTTTGGCGCTGATCCTTCTGCAGACAGACGCCGAGAAGCTGTCGGACGCGGGGCGGCGTCCTTTGTGGCAGGTCCTCCCACTTCGGCTCGCGCTCGAGGATGCCAGCGATGATGTCCGAGGCCGAACCTCCGCCGAACGGTAGTCGGCCGGTCAGCATTTCATACAGAACGCAGCCGAACGCCCAGATGTCGGTCCGTTTGTCGACCGGCCTGCCACGTGCCTGCTCCGGGCTCATGTAGGCCATCGTGCCGAGCACTACGCCGGCCTGGGTGGGTCCGGCCGGCATGGTCGGGGCCTGCGACAGGTACTCCGTGGCCGATTGCTCATCGCAGGCCTTTGCGAGCCCGAAATCGAGCACCTTGACCCGCCCGTCCTGCGCCAGCTTGACGTTCGCAGGTTTGAGGTCCCGGTGGACGATGCCCTTGCCGTGGGCGGCTTCGAGCGCCTCTGTAATCTGCCGTCCGATTGCGAGTGCCTCATTGACCGGAATCGGGCCGGTGCTCAGCCGCTCCGCGAGGGTCGGTCCTTCGACGAGCTCCAGAACAATGCCGCGCACGTCGTCGGCTTCCTGATAGCCGTAGATCGAAGCGATGGAGGGATGATTCAGCGCGGCCAGCATTCGCGCCTCGCGCTCGAACCGTGCCAGCCTCTCGGGGTCCGATGTGACAGTGGCGGGCAGGACTTTGATGGCGACGTCACGCTGAAGCTTTTCGTCGCGCGCGCGATAGACCTCCCCCATGCCTCCCGCGCCGAGGAAGGAAAGGACCGTGTAGGTGCCGATCCGTCGCCCGATCAATGAGCCAGATTGCTGGGGCACGTTTTCGCCGACCTGTCGAACCGGACGGGTCCATCATCCGCACCGATCCGAGAGCTGTCAACGAAGAGTAGCGAGCGACGCCGGTGGTTCCTCGTGCGGAGGACGATGGAGGGGAGTTTTGCTAGAATCCGCGACGGCCATGAGGTTCATGCGCGTCGTCCTTCCGGGGTGTGGGGGGGGTGGGAGTGAGGTTGGAAGCTGGGTGCTGGGGGTGCAGGAGCGATGCTTGGGAGAACTTCGTGTTCGCGGAGATCGACACGCATCGGTCGGGGCGGATCTAGCATCGCCGGCCAGACCCGATGACGTCTGGCGGAGGCGCCGCCGGGATGGTATGCGCCTGCGGAGCACGGGCACTGAGCGCTGGCGCTCGCTCCGATGATGCTCGTCCGTTCTGAGGCGCAGCTCCTGATCAACAGTAGATCAGAAGGTCAGAAGGCAACAAGGCTTACACCGGGGTTCACTTGTGTTCGCAGCGCAGGCCTTCAGGCCTGTGAACATATCGATCTTGTGGCTTCCACCTTTAGGTGGAAGACCAACGCCGGCCGCGATCCTCCGCCTGACCAGCCTCCGCCAAGGCTACGGCGGTCCGCCGGAGCGCTTCGCGCGAAGGCGGAAGGCGGAAGCCACAGGAGATTGTTCACAGGCTCTTCAGGTCTGCCAGCCCGCGCGCGGGCAGCTCTGAAGGGCTGCGCTACATACGAACACATCCGGCGCGGATTTCCTGGGGCCCTTTGGCCTTCTGGTCGTCTGATATATGTGTGATATGACGTAGCCTCCAGCCTGCCCGTACGAGTTGATTTGCGTGGGGTCGCTGGTTGTCAGGATGTCCACGCACGCGACGCTAGTTGCGGAGCGGGCGCTGATGCTCAGGGCCCGCTTCGCTTCGTCTCAGTTAACGGATGGAAGGGAGCTACGAGGTTATGAATTAGTAGGAGCTCCGGGTATAGAATCTCTCCGACGGCCATGAGGTTCATGCGCGTCGTCCTTCCGGCGGTCGTCGGCGGACTTACGCTGTGGAACATCATCACGGCGTGCAGTCCAGGACGCAGCGTCGGCAACGTTGTCGCCGTCGTCAGTGGCCCGTCGAGCCTGCGAGTGGGAGAGACGGCTCAGCTTTCCATTACCTTGACGTTCCCGGATGGCAGGATGAATCCGGTGCAGCCCTCTCAGGGCACGTTGATCGAGATTCGGTCCTCGGATACTCGAATCCTGACCGTTTCGGCGAGCGGTGAAGTCCGCGGCATATCCCCAGGTTCCGCGATCGTCACGGTGACGCCCTCGACCGCTTCAGCCGAGAACAACAATCGCGTGCCTGGGATACTCGCGATCACGGTGGTGCCGTGACCGTGGGAGCGTGCCTGTCAGCACGTCTCAATGCGGAAGCTTGTCCCGCAACCTCCCGTACGCCCACGTCCCGGCCAGTGCGCTCAGAAGGGTGAGGCCCATGACGGGCAGACCCGCGCCGATGAGCGCAACGAGTGGGCCCGGGCACGCGCCGGTGAGCGCCCATCCAAGGCCGAATGTCGTGCCGCCCGCCAGATAGCGTGCACCGCTCCCGACAGTCTTCGGCGCGAGGCCAAGCGGAGTACCATCCCGTCCCCGAATACCGAGCCGCCTGATCAGGAAAACCGACGCCATCGCCGTGAGCACCGCCGTGCCGAGGATGCCGTACATGTGGAAGGCATCGAATCGGAACATCTCCTGGATGCGGAACCACGACACCGCCTCCGCCTCCACGATGACGATGCCGAAGACCCCGCCGAGGACGAAGTATGGAAGGAGGATCACTGCGGTCACCCGAGGAGTAGCGGAAGCAGCAGGTAGGTGCCGGCCAGACCGCCTGCGAAAAAGCCGCACACTGCAAGCAGAGACGCCGGCTGCACGTCGGCCAGCCCTGTTATCGCGTGCCCGGATGTGCAGCCGCCTGCGTAGGCCGTTCCGAACCCGACGAGAAAGCCGCCGATTACGATGAAGGTGACGCCCTTGACCGTGAGGAGGGACGACCACGCGAACACCTCGCGCGGCGCAAGACCGGTCAGGTCGTGCAGTCCGAGCTGCTGCAGTGCCGCGACCGTATGCTCGGAGAGTGTCAGGACCTGTGGTGGGGCAACCAGGGACGCGACGAGGGCTCCCGCGAATATCCCCGCGAGAAAGGCGAGGTTCCATCCCCCGAGCCGTTTCCAGTCGTGTGCGAAGTACTCGATGCCGCATGGCGCCACCGCGGCACAGAGATGCCTGAAGTTGCTGGAGACGCCGAAGGACTTGTTCCCGAGCAGGAGCAGTGCGGGAACCATCAGGCCGATGATGGGACCGGCGATGTACCACGGCAAGGGATGCGGGAACAGTGACGACATGCCTCTCCTGGTGCGTAATCGACGAGTCGCGCGCTGATCATCTGCACCGATCTGCAGGCGTGTCAACGGGCCCTGGCCGTCCGACCTTGTCGGCCAACTCCAGATGTTCACCCAGGTGACGTAAAATTGAGGTCCCCGACGCGGAGGGGTGGCCGAGTGGTCGATGGCGGCGGTCTTGAAAACCGCTGTACCCGGAAGGGTACCGGGGGTTCGAATCCCTCCTCCTCCGCAATAAGTGATTATCGGTCAACTATTTGAGGTCGCCGTTTGTCCTCTGCTTCTCAGAATCCGAGGCTGAGTTGAGTCGAGGATCGCCAAATCCTGCGGAGGTCAGGCCGACACGGTTCGCCTGATCGCGCGAGAAGACCGAGGCATCGACACTGCCAATCAGCTGAACAGCCGACCGCCGTCCTCGCCATCGTAGATTTGCTCCCCTTGACAATCTGGGTAAGTAACGTTGTAGGCTTTCACAGAGATTATCTAGGGGAAGAGCGCAGCAAGAAAGAGGGCGCGATGGCCATGAGAACAGTCGATCTGCTGCAGGGCACGCTCGACCTGCTGATGCTGAAGAGTCCTCAGCGTGGGGCCGAATCACGGTAGGGATCGCGATGCGCATCCACCAGCTCTCGGAGGATGTGCTGAAGGTCGAAGAAGGGTCGCTCTACCCGGCGCTCTACGGATGGAGGAGCAGGGGTTGATCGACTCCGAATGGCGGCACGACCGAGAACAACCGCAAGGCCAAGTTCTACAAGCTGACACGCAAAGGCCGCACGCGCCGCTGAGGCCGAGCTCGAAGGCTGGCTGCGGCTCTCCGGCGCCGTGACCGCGTGCTGCGTGCGATCGAACAGGGAGCGTGACATGAGCATTCGCCTGCACCTCGGCTGCCTCAGACGCCTGATCGCGCTCTTCACGTGGGACGCGAGAGATCGCGACATGGATCAGGAGATGGCCTTTCACGTCGAGTCGATGACGCGCGATTACGTGCGCTGCGGGCATGAGCGAGGCGGAGGCGAGCGTGCCGCGCGCCGGCGTTTCGGCAGCGTGACTGCGCCTCAAGGAAGCAAGGCCACGACGTCGGAGCTGCCCGCTGGTCGAGAACGTCGTGCGGGACGTCAGGCACATGGGCCGCGGCCTGCGGCGAAGCCCGGGCTTCGCCATCGCGGTGATCCTCACGCTGGCGCTCGGCATCGGCGGCAACACCGCGATCTTCTCGGTCGTCGATCAGCTCCTGCTGCGGCCGCTGCCATACCCGAACGGCGATCAGCTGCTGACGATCTACGAGTCGCTTACGACCTCGCGACTGGCACCCGACGGCAAACCGCAACTCCGTCTCGCCGGCCAACTGGCTCGACTGGCAACGCGAGAGTCGAACGCTGCAGGGATTGGCCGCGTGGCGCGACGATCGCCATGACGCTGACCGGCGTGGGCGAGCCGACTGCGAGTGAACGCGCAGCTCGTGTCCTCGGAGTTCTTCCGCTGCTGGGCGTCACGCCGCTTCTGGGTCGAACGGTCTCGGAGCAGGACGACCGGCCGAACGCTCCGCGCGTCGCTGTCCTCAGTCACGAGCTGTGGCAGCGGCGTTCGGCGGTGATCCCGAAAGTCGATCGGCCGTGTCGTGCAGTTCAACGATCGGCCGGTCGGAGATCATCGGCGTCATGCCCGCCGGCTTTCGGTTCGTGTATCAGGACAACGACATGTGGGCCGCGTTGCGGCTCGACCGGACCCAGCCGTGGCGCGAGACGGAAGGACGGTTCATCAACGTGGTCGCCAGGCTCAAGGCGGGAACGACGCTCGCGGCCGCGCGAACCGAGATGGAAGAGCCTCGCCGCAACGGCTGGCCGCGACGTACGACTTCAACAAGAACACGTCGGTGACGCTGGTCCCGTTGCGCGAGGAACTGACCGGCCAGGTTCACACTCGCTGCTCGTGCTCTACGCCGCCGTGGCGTGCTGCTGTCGATCGCCTGCTTCAATGTCGCCAACCTGCTGCTGGCGCGCGCCGCTTCGCGCCGCCGGGAGATCGCCATCCGCACATCGCTGGGCGCCGGGACGGCTGGCGATCATCCGGCAGCTGCTCGTCGAGAGCCTGCTGCTGGCGGTGGCGGGAGGGGCGCTCGGCATCGCGCTGGCGCGCTGGAGCCTCGACGCGCTGATGGCGTTCGCGCCGGCCGATCTGCTGCGCGTGCCTGAGCTGTCTCGTCGATCGGCGCGTCCTGCTGTACGCGCTCGGCCTGTCGGTGTTGACCGGTCTGGTCGTCGGACTCGTGCCGGCGGTACTGGTCGCGCGCCGCTCGATTGTCGGCGTCGATGCGGACGAGCGGGTCGACCGTGACGCATTCACCGCGTCTGCGCCAGACACTGGTCGTGTCTCAGGTTGCGATGACGGTGATGCTGCTGTGCGGTGCCGGCCTGCTCGTTCGGACGGTCATCGCGTTGAACGGCGCCAACAACGGCTTCGACAAGCACGATCTCCTGACGATGGAGATCGGCGTTGCCGGCGCACTCGATACACGCCGGAGCGCCGGACGCGTTTTCTATCGTGAAGCGGTGGCGGCGCTTCGCGCGCTGCCGGGCGTGGAATCGGCAGCGGCGGCCAACAGCCTGCCGGTCATCGGGACGCCGAGGGGAGGCACGGTATTCCACCGGCTCGGCACGCCGGAGCTGCCGATGAACGAGCGGCCGCTCACGACCGATCCGCGTCGTCACGCCGGGATATTTCCGCACGCTTCGGAATTCCGGTGTTGCGCGGACGCGAGTTCACGGATGGCAGACGACGCGAACCCGGAGCCGGGCTTCGTCGTGAACGAAGCGTTCGCCAAAGCGTACCTTGACAGACTCGATCCGCTCGGCGCTTCGCTCACGGTCTGGATGGAGCACGAGAACCCGTACCTTCCGGTGATCGGCGTGGTCGGCAACGTCAGCGAAGGCTCGGTCAGGGACAATGCGCAGCCGACGGTGTTCTACAGCCATCGCCGGATGGACGGAAACCGGCGATGACGCTCTTCGTGCGCGCGGCGAGCCGGCACGGCGCTCGCCGGAGCCGCAGTCGCGGCGATCCGTCGCGCTCGATCCGAACCTCGCCGTGACGCAGGATCCGCACGTTCGAAGGTGCGCTGGCCGAGAGCCTCGCGCGCGAGCGGCTCAGCGCGCTGGTCTCCGGCGGCTTTGCGCTGAGCGGACTGCTGCTGGCGTCGCTCGGGCTCTACGGCTTGCTGGCGTTTCTCGTCGCCGAGCGCACGAAGGAAATCGGCATCCGTATCGCGCTTGGCGCACGCCTGGGACGCCTGACCGGATCGGTGGTCGGTGGAGGACTTCGTCTGGTCGGCGATCGGCGCCGCGATTGGCGTCGCCGGCTCGCTCCTGCTGCTTCGGTCGTTCGGAACGCTGCTGTTCGGCGTGACGCCGGACGACGTGTCCACCTACGCGATGGTGCTGACGCTGCTCGTGCGCGGTCGCGGCGCTTGGCGTCCTACGTGCCGGCCCGCCGTGCGGCGCGCGTCGAGCCGCTGGTCGCGCTCCGGCAGGAGTAGTGTCGCGCGCTAGCCCCAGTACTCTTCCCCGGCGACGAGGTTCTTCTTGAGGAAGTCAGGATTTATGTCAAAGCCCAACCCCGGTCCCGTCGGGACTTTGAGATAGCTGTTGCGAACCTCCGGCGGATTTGAAGCTGCCATCGGTTCGATATAGCCTGTCTCGCCCAACTGGCTTTCGGAGCGATAGAAGTTGTGGATCGCTGCTCCGAAGTGCGCGTTCGCGAAGGTCAGAACGAGCGACCCGACGTTATGGAGGGCTAGCGGCATCTTATTCTCGTAGGCGTAATCGGCGATCTTTCTGACGCCGGTAAAGCCGCCGGCAAATGCCAAATCGGGGTGGAGAATGTCGACCGTCTGGTTATCGATGAACGGCTTGAATCCTCGCAGCATCTCCAGCTTTTCGCCGGTCAAAAGAGGAATAGGCGACTGACGCCGCAGCGATTGCCACGCCTCGGACCACGGCGGATTCAGGGCGTCTTCCATGAACAGCGGGTTCATCGAGGCGACTGCCTTCGCGATTCCAACCGCACTTGGTTCGTTGAACTCGTTGTGGCAGTGCACGGCGATCTCGATATCGTCGCCGAGCGCTTCCCGCGCATTGTTGTAGGCGCGGGCGACCGTCTTGAGCTGCGCTTGATCGAGCGTGTCCGTGAAGCGGCCTGATGGAATGCCTAACACGGGATGGATATCGTTCTTAAAGGCGTTAAAACCTTCGGGCATCTGCTTGACCCTGTCCGCGAACGCTTTGCAGGACGCTTTGTCGAGCATGTTCATGCGCCCGTGCGAGTACATACGGATCGATTCGCGGAAGGGGCCGCCGAGCAGAGTCGAGATCGGGAGTCCGGTGATTTTGCCGGCAATATCCCAAAGGGCGATATCGATACCGCTGATGGTTGGGATGCTCGCCATGTAGGTGTGCATCAGCGAGGTCATGTTCTGAAAGTGGACCTCGATCGCAAGAGGGTCCTTGCCGATGAGCAACGGCTTCATTGTCGCGATGCGTGCGCGCGCCATGGGCCCGGTCATGCCGGCTTCGCCATACCCGACGATGCCGGCGTCGGTTTCGATCTTGATAAGACAGTTGCCGGCGATGCGGTTGATCTGCATCGCCTTGACATCGGTGATTTTGACTTTGTTCCGTTGCGCGGCAACGAGCGGGTTGAATCGCGTGAAGACGCCGGTGATGGGCAGGGCTACGGCGAGGCGGAACATTTCACGACGAGTGAAGGTCGTCATGGCGATAGGCTACAACAGGGCAACGTTTCCCTGGAAATTGGCCGCAGACAAGCGCATTGCACGGCCAGCGATCCGCGCGGCCTGTTGACGCTACAATCAGGCGGCGCGCGTCAAGTAGCCCCTGATCCGCACTTGTTTTGTACCTGATACTCGGGTTTTGAGCGATTCTCGCGAATCGAGCGCTTGAAAACAGGCCTAACCTATTGAGGGTGAGCCAATCAGGCGGACCGAATCCCTCCTCCTCCGCCACCTTCGCTCACGCTCGTGTAGTGCGTGAGCTGCGGCTGGCAGGCCAATTCGCTCATGATTGCCAACGGGCGGTTGAGCGAAGGCTGGCAGCCGAAGGTGGACGTCCACCGGTTGTGGAAATCGCCCCGGAAAGCCCTCCAAGTCACCGGACGCCGAGTCGTCGCCGGTTCGTCCGTCAACGAACGGGGCGAGTACTGATAGAACCAGTCGAGGGTGTGGCGGACCAGACCGCGAATGTCGTGCGGGAAGTGGCCGCCTTCGAGCACCACCAGCTGCTTCTGCGCGGCGGGCGTGCCCAGCAGCTCGATGAACCGCTCGCGCGCCGCCGGCGGCGCGTTGAAATCATCACGGCCGTTGATCATGAGGAACGGGATGGTGACGCGAGGCGCGAAGTTCATCGGCTGGATCTCGGGTGGCCAGTTCCACCGCAGCCCGCTCGACGCCACGACCGCCGCTTTGATGCGCGGTTCGCGCGCCAGCGGCAGGGGCGAGAGATAAGCGCCCGATGCTACGCGAGTACCCGAGTCGCTGCATGTCGATCTCCTGGCGCGTGGCCAGGTAATCGACGGAGCGGAAGAAGTCCTTCATCTGCTGCACGGTGACGTCGCGGAAGGTGCTCGTCCCCGACCTTTCGCTCCGCCGGTCGAAGGTGCCCTGATACACCGGATAGAGCAGCGCGCGACCGCTCCGAACGATGAAATCGAACGCGCGCAAATCGAGGTCCCTGCTCGATGCCTGTAGATCGCGTATCCGCTCGGAAAGAGAACGATGGTCAGTACGGGGGCTGTCCTCGTCTCGGGAGGAACAGATACGCAGGGATTCGTTCTTTTCCATATGCCGCATCGAAGCTGACGGTTTCCTTCCGCCAGTCTTCCGAGTTGTCGTCCACCGCGTCCACTGCGCGTTCAGCGGCGTCCGATCGTAGGCATAGAACCGCTTGTAGATCTCGAGCTCCTGAGCGCTGACCGGAACGACGCTCTTCGGATCTCCTGCGACTTTCGGTACGGGTGCGAGAGCGTCAGGCTCAACCGGTGCCAGGTTCTTCACCAGGCGCACACCAAAGGTCGCCGTGCGCCGCCACGGGTCGTGCGCATCGGTTTCGGCAAAGCGGTACGCCGGCTCGTCCCAGGCTCCGCCAAGGATGTATCGGAGCGACGTCTTCGTCACCTCGTTCGATACCCACTCCTTGACGTTGCCGGCCATATCGTACGTGCCGGAGCGTGACAGCCCTGGGGAGGAGCGTTCACCCGGACCGGCCCCTGTTCGAGCACGCCCGAGGTCGGAGGAGTCCGCCCCTCGGCCGCATCGACCCGCGGTGCTGCAGAGCCGTACAGCGCGAAATCTGCTCTTACTTCTGGCAAAACAGTCTGCGCCCCCGCAAACGCTCGGAAGGTCTAAGACGCTCGGCTCGATGAGCCATGCCAACCTTCGCTCACGCTCGTGTAGTGCGTGAGCTACGGCTGGCAGGGCAATCTGCTCATGCCTGCCATGAGCCATGCCTCCACTCGGCCTGTTCTTCGCCGCGTTCTACTTCTCGGCCCTCCTGACGGCCCTCGGCTGGAACATTCTCCGGGCGCTGATTGCCTCGGCCTGGCTCAAGCTGCACCCGGTCCCTGCCACGCCCGGCCCCACGCCGTCGAACCCGCTGGCGGTGGCATTCCTGATTCACGGTACCTGGGCGCCGAACGCGCGCTGGACGTGGGCGGGGTCGCCGCTCCGCAGGAAAGTGGAAACGGTCGTCGGGGAAGGCCGCGTCAGATTCGAGTCGTTCGCGTGGTCCGGCCACAACCGGATCTTCGCGCGCCGGGATGCAGCGCTCCGGCTCCGCAGCGAGCTTGACCGCAGCCTCGAACGCTGCCCAGGCGTTCCGCACTACCTGATCGCCCACAGCCACGGCGGGAACATTGCGCTGAGCGCCCTCGAATCTGCATCGATGGCCGATCGGATCGCGGGTGTGATCTGCCTGTCAACGCCGTTTCTGCAGGCCCGGACGCGCGACCTCGGCGGGATCTCGTCCATCGCGCTGTCCGCAGCACCGGCGTTCCTGCTCGTCTGGCTTGGGCAGCTCGTTCAAATCCTCTACCCGCCGGCCGGGGAGCCCGTCGTCGCGGTGTGCGTGGTCCTTGCGCTGATTGCCGCCATTCTCGCGCCACGTGCGTTCAGGCGTATCGCCGACCGCCTGCAGCGGGCCTTTGTGTCCACGTCCATGCCGCCGGATCGCGTGCTGATCCTCCGCACGCCCGGAGACGAAGCGTACGCCGCGCTGGCAACCGCGCATCTCGTCAGCTGGCTGATTGGGAAAGCATGGTCCATCCCCGGTCGTGCGCTGGCCGGCGCCGTCCAGACGGTGGAGCGGTGGAACACCGCGCTCGCGACGCGCAACCTGGTCGTGATTCCGGCGACCTCCCTGTTGCTCGTGTCCGGCGGCTACCTGATGTTCAGCGAAGCCTTCACGTCGAGCACGCAGGTACAGGCGGTCGGCTCGACGATGCTGACGACCGCTCTGACCATCTTTGCCATCCGGCTGAAAGGGGGCTTGTACGGATTCCTCCTTGGTCTGCTGTTCGCGGGCCTTCTCACGGCTCCCGTTCCCGTGCTTCTCGGGCTCGCGGCGCTGCCGATCAGCCCGGAGCTCGCGCTGGCCGCGATCCTGCTGGAGGTCACTGCCGAATCCACTCCTCCAGGGAGCTGGAACGTCCGGCAGCTGGGCGGGGCGGAACTTTCGGGTGAAGCCCACGCCGGAGGGGCTCCCTCGGCGCCTCTCCGTTACGTGATGATGCACAGCCTCAGCTACGAGCATCCTCTCGCGCTCGAGACGATCGGCGCCTGGCTTGCCAGCCATCGGACAGGAGTCTGATACGCGCCATCGAGATCAGCATTCTTCACACCTCGTGGCCGATCGCTCACGACTCGCAGTCCTCTGTTGCCTAGAGTGTGCTCGACGACACTCGGCAACTCCAGATTGGAGGGACTGTGCGGTCAACAGGCGTCATCGCAGTCGCCGGACTCCTCTTCGCGTCAGCCGCAACCGCTCAGAGTGTCGAGATCGGGGCCGGCGTCGCGCTGAGCTGCGAGCCATTCGAGTCCTCGTGGTGCCACCGCACATGGGGGCAGGTTGGCGCGCTGTACGGGAATTGGTGGACGACCAACTCTCTTGCAATCGAGTTCCGCGGCGCGCACCTCGCGGGACCAGCGTCGCGGATTGTGGCGGTCGGGGAGCAGATTGCTCCTCACGAGAGGTTTTACCGCAGCTACGTCGTGCACGACGAGCGTCGCACGCTGCTTCAAACCTCGGTCGTGTACCACTTTCTCGACACGCGGCCAGTCCGGCCCTTTATCGGAGGTGGCCCGGGCATCCTGCGGTGGGCTGCGGATGCCTCGTGCCCTCGCGAGCTGATCGAGTGCGAACGCGTGATCCCTGAGGGGCGCGCCGGTCGCCTCAGCCACTCGACATGGGTGCTCTCGTTCGTCGGAGGCGTCGCCTTCAGCCCCTGGAAAGGCCTGACATTGCGCGGCGGGGTGAGAGCCGCCTCGCACCCGGTGGCCCTGTGGCGCATCGCAAGCGAAGCCGATCGGCCCCCGAACCATCTTGCGGACCAGTTGTCCGAGTACTACGCCAGCGTCGGCTATCGGTGGTAGGGGTTGAGCCGGCACGCGAGGAGTTTTCGCCTTACAGGACGTGAGAGTCCACACCATCCTGATCGCCGCGACCTTCAGTGTGATCGCCGCGTCGCACGCCGCCGCTCAGCCGCTTGCGCGCGCTGACGTGACCGGAACCGTGGGCTGGTTCAGCGCAGACAAATCGGGCATCTCTTCCTACAACGACTGGTACAACCGCAGCGCGTACGGCGGCGCCACGTTCGGGTGGTATTGGAACGATCACCTCAAGACCGAGCTCGAGCTGGGCGCGACGTCGGCGGCCGAGCTGTACGGCAGCCGGCCGATTGATATCCAGGGTCAGCGGACCTACGTAAACTCGGAGCATCAGTTCAGCACCCGGCGACTGGTTGCCGGGCAGCAGTACCAGTTCTACCGCAACGCGTGGGCCCATCCTCACGTCGCCGCCGGCGTCGATCTGACCTGGGAGACCCACGAGCAAGAAGATCAACCGGTCTTCTTCTACGACTCGGTGTCCCGCGTCAGCCGGATCCTTCAGCCGGCGCGAACGATTGGTCCGTCCACCGACCTCCGGGTCCGGCCCTTCGCCGAGGTCGGCAGCAAGCTGTACGTCTCGCCGCGGAGCTTTTTCCGGACGGACCTTCGCTTGACGCTTGGCAGTGGCGCCGAGGAAGTGCTCTTGCGATTCGGGTTTGGAGTGGACTTTTGACCTCTGGAGGAGGCCTCATGCGACGCGCCTTGACCGTTCTGCTGATCGTCGCGCTACTGGCGCCCGGATGTGCAACCGCCAGAATGTCCGACACCCGATTCCCTCAACTATCGGCCGCCTCTCTTCCGGACCGCGCCCTGCTGACCGCCTATCTCGAACGTCTGCCGGCGGGATCGAGAGTTCGGGCAAGGCTAGCCGGCGGCGAGACGGTCCGCGGTACGTTGATGCAGGCAACGACCCAGGGGATCGTCGTGCAGCGGCGCACACGGATGCCAGAGGCACCCGTCACGATTCCCATCGAGAAGATCCAGGCCGTAGAGATTGACACGTCGTCCAGCACCGGGCGGGCGGTGGCCGTCGGCGCTGCAGCCGGCGCCGGTGCCGCGCTTGGCGTCCTTCTGCTCCTGGCCGCGATCTTCGCGGGTGATTGACGACAGGTCCGGCGCGGCCTCGTTCCATTGGCGCCGAAGAGCGCTACAATCTGCGCGACTGCAACGCCCGCCACCGCGAGGAACGAACATGACGCGCCGCACCGCGCACGACGACATCGGCATCGGCCGACGGGATTTCGGAAGGCTCACGCTGGGAACGCTGGGAGTCACCGCGCTCGGCAGCCCTTCCGCCGCCAGCGCGCCGCAGGTCACGCCCGGCATCAAACTGTGCGTGCAGTCCTCCCCCAATCCCACCGACGAGCAGCTCCTGTTCTTCAAGCAGATCGGCGCCGCGTATGCGAGCGTCGGCTCGACGCCGGAGCTGCGCACCGCGGAAGGCTTCATGCAAATCAAGAAGCGTTACGCGGACGCCGGCATCACCGTCTGGAACATCGGGAACACGAGCGTCCACAACATGCCGGAGGTGACGCTCAATCTTCCCGGGCGCGCCGAGAAGATAGACGCGTACAAACAGTACTTGCGGAACCTGGGAAAGGCCGGCATCGGCTACACCACGTACGCGCACATGGGCAACGGCATCTGGACGAGCGGCCGGAAGGACGTCCGTGGCGCCTCGGCCCGCGAATTCGATCAGAACAGCCCGGACGCGCGGGGCAACTGGGACGGTAAGGTCTTCACGGGTCCGCTCTCGCACGGCCGCGAGTTCACGAAGGACGAGATCTGGGAGAACTACACCTACTTCATAAAGCAGGTCGCGCCGGTTGCCGAGGAAGCCGGCGTGCGAATCGGTATTCACCCGGACGATCCGCCCGTGCCGATCCTGGCCGGCGTGCCGCGGTGCATCTTCAGCAACTTCGAGGGCTACAAGCGGGCACTCGAGATTGCGAACAGCCCGAACGTCGGCATCTGCCTGTGCTGCGGCACCTGGCTCGAAGGTGGCAAAAAGCTCACGGGAAAAGACCCCGAGGAGATGATCCGCTACTTCGGCGCGAAGAAGATCTGGAAGATCCACTTCCGCAACGTCAGCGCGCCGCTCCCGCACTTCGTCGAGACGTTCATGGACGACGGCTACTACGACATGTGGAAGATCATGAAGGCGCTCCGCGACGTCGCCTTCGACGGCATCGTCATCCTCGACCACAGCCCGACGATGGTCGGCGGGAACTACGCGCAGACGGCGTACGGTTTCGCGTATATGAAGGCGCTCCTCAATCGGGCCAACGCCGAAGCAAAGAGCTGACAGGCCGGATGGGTTTGAAACCGGACTCCAGCGCTCAGAGCGCTGCGGAAGGGCTCACCGCCGGCGCCTCTTCGCGGAATCCCACAACGAACAGAGCCGTCACGATCGCTGCGAAGGCAAGCGGCACGATCCAGAACGTCTGCCACTGCACGAGCGTCGCCGCGCCTGCGGTCGCCGGCATGATCGCGTTGAAGATCCAGCCCGCCGCGATCGTACCGAGACCCTGGCCGATACCGTAGGTCGCGAGGACGAACAGTCCCTGGGCCTGCGCCCTGATCGCGGATGATGCCTTGCGATCGACGTAGACCTGTCCGGCCACGTACACGAAGTCGTAGCAGGGGCCGTGCAGGCAGATGCCGAGCACGAGCATCAAGGCGACCGCATCCGGAGCACCGAGCGCGAAGAGCGCGTAACGGACGATCCACGCCAGCATGCCCGCGATCAGTACCCGCTTGACCCCGAGCCGCAGGAAGAACCACGGCAAGAGGAGCAGGCAGACTACCTCGGACATCTGTCCGAAGGTCATCTTGAAGGCCGGGTTGGGGATGCCCGCGTCTCGCAGGAAGACGGGCACGTAGGCGAAGTAGGTCGCGAGGGGGATGCTCGTGAGCATGACGCTCGTCATGAAGATGACGAAGGGGCGCGAGCCCAGCGCGGCGAGGGCATCGACTCCCACGATGTCACGGAACGTCAGCCGTTTCCCGGCACCGGGCGGAGGCACGTTCGGAAGCGTGAAGCTGTAGACACCCATCAAGGCACCGCCGGCGCCCGCGACGTACATGGGCAATGCCGTCGTGTCGCCCTGCAGCAGATAACTGACGAGAATGCCAGCCGCGATCCAGCCCAACGTACCGAAGACGCGGACGTGCGGAAACTCGCGCTCCTTGTCCTTCAGAAGGTGAAACGCGGTGGCCATCGCGAGCCCCACCGTCGGCATGTAGCACAGCATGTGCAGCAGGAGCGCTGCGAGAAAGAGCGGGCGCGATGCCAGCGGCCCTTCGGAGACGAGCGGGGCGGACACCACGAAGAGCCCGCTCAGCACATGCATGACGCCGAGCACCTTCTGAACTGGGAAGAGGCGGTCGGCGATCATGCCGAGGAAGAAGGGCGCGACGATGGAGCCGATCGGGCTTGCGAGATAGGCGAGGTAGATGAGGTCGGTCATGCCCCTCGCCTTCATGTAGTTCCCGCCGGTCGCGTACCAGGCCCCCCAGATGAAGAACTGGAGGAACATCATCGCCATGAGGCGCGGCTTCAGGAAGCGGTCCGTCGGCATCTGGCGAACGATGTCCTGGCTGTCTCCGAAAAACCTTGATGGCTACACGGTCGACAGGGCGCGCGGCTGTTGCGGTGCCGGCAGGTTCTCGACGATCTGTTTCATGTACCGCAGAGCGAGACGAGTCGCGCGGTCGATTTCCTCGACGCCCGCCACGACGTGGTTCTTCAGCATCGGGACGCAGTACTCCGACGCCACGTAGCCGTCGTACCCGATTCGTCGCAGCCCTTCGAAAAACGCCTGGTAGTTGATCTGCCCTCCGAAAGAAGGGGACGGGTCCTGAACGACGTCGCCGGCGGCGTTCTCGCTGAAGTTCCACGCGCCGTAGTGCGAGTAGGCGATGTGCGCGCGGCATTTCTCGACCGCCTCGCCCACGTAGTCGTCGCTCTGACGTTCGTAGAACAGCGGCACGTCGAGACAGAGCCGCACGTTCGGCCGATCGATTTCCTGCAGCATCGCGAGCACGTCTTCGTACCCCGGCGTCGTGACCGGCGCATGATTCTGCAGCGCGAGCGTGATGCCCATGTCGGCGGCCCAGCCGGCGACCTCGCGGATGCCCCGGACCGCGCGCTGCCACCGCCGGAGGTCCGGAGGGTAGAGCCGCTTGTAGTACCGAGGTCGCCCGTTCGTACGGCGCGTACATCGCGATGGCCTCCTCGTCTTCGCAGAGGCCCGGCCAGGCGGCGAAGATCTTGACCAGATCGACGCCAAGATCTTGGCCATCTCGAGGATGGCCCGCATCATCACCAGGTTGTTCTCGCGCTCTTCCATGTACCGGCCGGCGAAGTTCGACATGCTTTCGACGGCGCAGATGGCGATGCCCTCGTCTGCAGCAACCGCCTTGATTCGCGCGCGGTCGGCCCGGCCGAGGTCGAGTGGCGACGCGACCGGACGCTTCGTTTCAATCGCCAGGCCCTCGAATCCGAGCTCCCTGGCTTTGCGGATTTGTTGTTCGAGCGTGAGCGCCTGGCCCGCATAGAACAACCCGGAATACGAGACGGTGAACAGCGCGAACTTCATGAGACTCGCCTCCTGGCTCGTGCGACGGGATCCGAACGGATATTACTCCAAGGTCGCGAATTCGCTCGTGTGGCTTCCGCCTTCAGCGCCTCTGAATCAATCTCCTGTCTCCCGGCTGAAGCCGGAAGCCACAGGAGATTAATTCACAGGCTCGACAGGTGGAAGCCACGAGGGGTTTTTCGCCAGCCGAACTTTGCAACGGCCACCCTCGTAACATAGACTGACTATGTTATGTCGCCGAAACCCGCCGCTCGCGACGAGATCCCCCCTGGCACACTCGAGATGCTGGTTCTGAAGACGCTGGCGCGCGGCGACGAGCTGCATGGCTTCGAGATCGCGGAGGCCATCCACCAGACGTCCGAGGAAGTCCTGCAGGTCGAAGAAGGGTCGCTCTACCCGGCATTGCAGCGGATGCTCGTCAAGGGCTGGATCACAGGTGAATGGAGCCGGACGGCCGAGAATCGGCGCGCCCGGTACTACAGCCTGACAACCGCCGGCCGCCGGGAGCTCGAGCGAGAGGTCGAAGCCTATCAGCGTGTGGCTCGCGCGATCGCAAAAGTCCTTCAGCCCGCCCATGACTTTCGGTGAGCTTCGAAGACGGCTCCGATTCTGGTTGACCCGCCATCGGCTGGCCGACGAGCTGGACGAGGAGATGCAGCTGCACCTGGAGCTGCGCGCCCGGGCGAATCGTGAGCAAGGGCTGGACGCCGATGCCGCCCATGCGGCGGCCCGGCGCCGCTTCGGCAACCCGTTGGTCCTGCGCGAAGAAGGCCGCGACGCCTGGGGATTTCAATCGGTCGAGCGCCTGGCTCACGACACCCGCTTCGCGGTCCGGCGCTTGATCAAGCAACGGTCGGTCACGCTGGTGGCGGTGGCGACGCTCGCGCTCGGCGTCGGCGCCAACACCGCGATGTTCACGCTGCTGAACGCGCTGCTGTTCAGGCCTGCGGCGGCATCCGATCCCGATCGCCTCGTCTGGATCGTCGCGAGGCCGAATCTCACGAGCCGGCTGCAGAACCTGTCGTACGCCGACTATCTCGTGTATCGCGAGCGAACGGACCTCTTCGCGGGCGTGGCTGCGTTCGCGACGATTCGCGTCGCGCTCGGCGGAGCGGAACCCGAGCGGGTCCCCGCGATCATCGCGTCCGGCAACTATTTCGATCTCCTCGGCATTCAGCCGCAGCGGGGCCGGTTGTTCAACGCCTCGGATGATGTCGCGCCAGGCGCGCATCCCGTGGTGGTCCTCGGAGACGCTCTTTGGAGGCGCAGGTTCGGCGGCGATCCCGGAGTTGTCGGCCGGACGATCACCGTGAACGGCCGCCCGTTCAGCGTGATCGGCGTGGCGCCCTCCGGATTCGCCGGCCTCGAGCTCGCCGAGCAGGAGCTTCCACAACTCTGGGTGCCGGTCACGATGGCAGATCCGGCCATCCCCAACCGAGCCGGCCTGCTCACCGATCCGGGAGAGCACTGGCTTCAAGTGGTGGGCCGACTCAATGGCGGCGTGGCTCTCGAGACGGCGGCAGCTGCGGTCGCCACGATCTCGGCCCAGGCTCCGAGTCAACAGATTGCGGATCGTGTTGCTCGTACGGCGGTCGTGCTGCCGGTCGCGGGCGCGCTCGATCCGCCGAACCGGGCGGAGACCATGCCGGTGCTGCTGCTGTTGATGCTCGTGCCGGCGCTCGTGTTGATCGTCGCCTCGGCCAACGTCGGCAACCTGCTCCTGGCAAGCGGCCTGGCTCGCCGGAAAGAGCTGTCGCTGAGGCGGGCGCTCGGCGCCACGCGCGGAAGACTGGTGCGACAGCTCCTCACCGAAAGCCTCCTGCTCTCTCTCGGCGCCGCCGTCGTGTCGATCGCGGTCTCCGTCGCCTTGACGCGTATCGTCGGCGTTCTGGGCCGCGTGCCCCCGGTCATCCTGGCCATCCTGCAGCCGGATCGCCGCGTCTTCGTCGCCACCGCGGTCGTCGCGCTGCTCTCCGTCTGCGTCTTCGGGTTGTTCCCTGCCCTCTCGGTAACGTCCGACTCGCTGCTGCCGGCCATCAAGGACGATTCCGCGTCCGTCGGGATCGGCGGGCGCAGGCGGCGATTGCGCGGAGCGTTCGTCGTGTCGCAGGTCGCCGTCTCGGTGACGCTCCTCATCACGGCCGGACTGTTCCTGCAAAGCCTGGCGAAGGCGGTCCGCGCCGATCCCGGGTTCGTCGTGCGAAACGTCGCGACGCTCTCGTACGACCTCGGTCTCCAGGGGCATTCCTCGGAGCAGCGGACGGCGTTCAATCGCCTACTCCTGGAGCGGGTGCGCGGCCTGCCGGACGTGCAGTCGGCCGCGCTCGCCAGCACGCTGCCGCTGGGAGGCATCATGTGGGGCACGGGCGTGCGAACCAGGGAAATGTCCGAGGATGCGGCCGTGTCGACAAACTTCTCGAACGTCTCCGAGCATTACTTCGCGGCGCTGGGCCTTCCGCTCGTGCATGGGCGCGACTTCGACGACCGCGACACACGGTCGTCGCCGAAGGTCGTCATCGTCAACGAAACGTTGGCGCGCGCGTTGTGGCCGGCCGGGAACGCGATCGGCCAGGTCCTCAAGCTCGGCGAGCCGGCCGAGCCTTGGCGAGAAGTGGTGGGCATTGCCCGAGACGCCAAGTACGACAAGCTGACGGAGACGCCCCGTGCGTTTGCCTACGTGCCGGCGGCGCAGGCGCCCGTTCCACCGATGACGCTGATCGTGCGGATGCGTGGCGAGCCTCTGCCGGCGACGCCGGCGCTGGTACGCGCCATTCACGAACTGGACGCGAACCTTCCGCTCTTCCGCATCGCGACCCTGCAGCAGATCCTCGGCCAGTCGGTCGATCTCCAGCGGGCGTTGTCGGCCTTGCTGTCGGTGTTCGGGTTTCTCGCGCTCTGCCTGGCTGGTCTCGGAATCTACGGCGTGACTGCGCATGGGGTGACGCTGCGGACCAGGGAAATCGGGATTCGCATGTCACTCGGTGCGCGCGCTTCGCAAGTGCTCCGGATGGTGGTAGGCGAAGGGCTCCGGCTGACGTGCGTCGGCGTCCTCTTCGGGCTGCTCGTGAGCGCGATCGCGTCCCGCGTGCTCTCCACGTTTCTATTCGGATTGCGTGCCACGGACGCCGCGACGTTTGGTGCGGGCGCCCTCGTCCTGTGCGGCGTCGCGATAGCCGCGAGTTACGTGCCAGCTCGACGGGCGGCCCGCGTCGATCCTCTGCAGGCGCTCCGCCACGAATGACCACGGCCGTCCCCCGCTTGACAGAAGCCGACCGTTGGTTCCAGAGTCGCAAACATCGGTCATGACCCAGGAGCCCACCTTCGACGAAGCGCGCGTCCTTCGCGAGCTCGAGCAGCTCCAGCTCGCGATCCAGGCGACGCGCGCGCAGCGCGAGCGTGTCCAGGCGGAGTTCGACGCTCAGCTCCGCGCGTTCGAGCCGGCGACTCCCCCTCGCTCGGCAGCTCCGCCGCCGTTGCCAACCGCCAATCCGTCCGGGCAGATCGCGCTGGCCCCATCGGAGTCGGCCGCCGGCAGGGTCGTTGACCGCGAGCCTGCCGTGAGCAGGCTCTTTGACCGCGAGCCCGCAGAGGTCGTCGAGCCCGAAGCGATCGCTGCAGATGAGGCCGTGCCGCGGCGCTCGTCGTTTCGGCTGCTGGCTCTCGTCGGAGGAGCGACCCTCTTCCTGTCCTTCGGGCTGGTGTGGATGTTCAACCGTACTCCGAACACCGGAACGCAGCCGGCGGCGCAGTACCAGCCCCGTCCGGTTCCTCCGCTGCCCTCTGTCGCGGAGCCGAGCAAGCCCCCGGCGCCGCCCGTGGATCCGCACCTCGTTCGGGTCGATCTCAAGACGCTCCGCCGGGTGTGGCTGCGCGTGTCTGTCGATGGGAGGATCGCGATCGAGAGGGAAGTCGCGGCCGGTGAGCAGCTGCCGTTCGGGGCGGACCGATCGATCGTGGTGCGCGCCGGCGACGCGGGCGCAGTCACCGCGAGTGTAGGAGGACTCGATCAGGGTCCGATGGGGCGTGACGGAGAGGTGATGACTCGGACATTCACGGCGCCCGTCCGATAGCGGTCAGCGCGTCTGGAACACCACGATCCACGGGCCGATGGCCCCCAGCGCGTAAAGCAGTGTGAGGAGCGCGAGCGTGCGATGAACGCCGCGCGCGTAGAGCAGCACGCCGCCGCCCGCGGCGACCGTCTTTGCCACGAGCAGCGTGGGGAAGGGCCCGACCAGGGACATCCACGTGGCCAGGACCATATTGCCTTCGGCCGCAATGCCGTACGCCCGGACGGCCGCGTACGTGAACGCGCCATCGCACGCCTGCGCCAGCAGAAAGAGGAACAGCACCACGCGGGACGCCAGCATGGTCGTGTCGAACTGCAAAAGTCGATGCCACGTCAACTGCTTCTCTATCATACAGTTAGCGCGATTGAGTCTCCCTTGGGGGTGACTTTTGTCTTGTGCCGCCTGACCAAATCCTATCTCGAATCGCCCCGAGCGTCGCCTCCGAACACCAACGGCCTCCCCAGCCCCCGATGCACGAGAGACTGATCAGGTCGTGGACGGCGATCCTGTAGCCGGCTGGCTCGACGCGCTGGACGCACGTCATCTCGCGGACCTCACTCCGAGAGAGGTGGCGCGTGCGCTCCGCGCGCTGTCGTCCTGCTATGTCGAGCGTCGCGCCCGGCTCGCGCGGGGTGGCGCTCTCGGCTCGGCCGGCAAGCGCGCCGCTTTTGCGCTCTTCTACGCGCCGGTGCACTTCCTGGTCACGCGCCAGATCCTCAGGGCGATCCCTGGATCGTCGGATGGTGTTCTGGAGGTGCTCGACGTCGGCTGCGGGACAGGCGCGGGAGGTGCGGCATGGACGCTCGAGTCCGGTGCACCGTCGACTCGCGGGATCGATTGCAACCCCTGGGCAGTCGCCGAAGCCAACTGGACCTACCGGCAATTGCAACTCGACGGGCGGGCGATCGTCCGTGACATCAACCGCACGCCGATCGCGGGCCGCGGGGGCACGGCGGCCATCGTTGCGTACACCGCCAACGAGCTCGACGATGCTGCGCGCGCGATGCTGCTGCGGCAACTTCTGACCCTCCGCAGCCAGGGGGGCCGCGTCCTCGTCGTCGAACCGATCGCGCGCCGCACGACGCCGTGGTGGCCCGATTGGGAAGGCCGTGTCGTATCTGCCGGCGGTCGCGCAGATGAATGGCGTTTCCCCGCGTCGCTTCCTGTGCGACAGCGCGACCTCGCCCGGGCGGCCGGCCTGGATCCACGCGAACTGACCGCGCGAACGCTCTATCTTCCCGCTCGGCAGGGCTGAACCGCGACTTTGTCACGGGCTCTTCACGCGCAAGCTCCCAGCGGCGTTCAACTTCCGCGTGAACAGCTCCACCACCGCTTGGGCGAAGGTGGAGCCACGAAAGGAAGTCGAGGATCGCGCCCGATAACAAGAGAAGCCCGCATCCTCCCAGCGAGTATCGCAACGCGAGCGACCGACGGGAGGTCCGCCGGGTCACAGCAATCTTTCAGGTAGAATCGCCGGATGCCGGCGCGAGGCTGGCGGCAGAGGACCCAACCGGATGGAACACGCGCAGACTGACGCGCCGCCGCGCCGCGGCCTCACGCTGACCCAGCAAATCTTCGTCGGGCTCGCCATCGGCATCGTCGTCGGCTGGTTCGTGAGCGAGTACCGTCCTTCAGCCGCGCAATATTTCCGCCCCTTCAGCCAGATCTTCCTGCGGCTGATCAAGATGGTCATCGCGCCGCTGATCTTCTCGACGCTGGTCGCAGGGATCGCCGGCGCGGGGCACGTCAAGGTCGTCGGCCGGATGGGCCTGCGCGCGATCATCTACTTCGAGGTGGTCACGACGCTGGCGCTCGTCATCGGCCTCGTCTCGGTGAACGTCATGCGGCCAGGTGTCGGCGTCAACCTGCCGATGGGTCAGCAGTCGGGCATCACGGCCACCGCGCAAACGTGGGATCAAATCCTGCTGCACGTGGTTCCGGAATCGGTCATCCGCGCGATGGCCGAGGGAGACGTGCTCCAGATCGTCGTCTTCAGCATCCTCTTCGCCGTCGCACTCGGCATGATCGGCGAAAAAGGCCGGCCGGTCGTCGCCTGGTGCGAAGCGGTGGCCGAGACGATGTTCAAGTTCACGAACATCGTGATGCACTACGCGCCGATCGGCGTCGGCGCCGCGATTGCCTACACGGTAGGGCACGGCGGCATCACTGTGTTGTGGAATCTGGCCTGGCTCGTCGCCACCCTGTACCTTGCGCTCGCGATCTTCGTCCTCATCGTGCTGCTCCCGGTCGCGCTGATCTTCGGCGTGCCGATCCGGAAGTTCATCAAGGCCGTGAAGGAGCCGGCGATTATCGCCTTCTCGACCACCTCGAGCGAGGCGGCGCTGCCGCGAGCGATGGAAGTCATCGAACGCCTCGGCGTGCCGCGCCGGATCGTGGCCTTCGTGCTGCCGCTCGGTTACAGCTTCAATCTCGACGGGACGACGCTGTATCTCTCGCTCGCGTCAATCTTCGTGGCGCAGGCCGCCGGGGTTCACCTGTCGCCCGGCCAGCAGATTACGATGCTGCTGACGCTGATGCTGACCAGCAAGGGCGTTGCGGGAGTCCCTCGGGCGTCGCTGGTCATCCTCGCGGCGACGCTGGCGAGCTACGGCCTTCCGCTCGAAGGGGTCACCCTCATCCTGGGCGTCGACGAGCTGATGGACATGGCGCGGACGATGGTGAACGTGATCGGGAACTGCCTGGCGACCGTAGTCGTGGCAAAGTGGGAAGGGGAGTTCGTCGAGGCGAGCGACCAGCAGCTGGCGGTGGCTGCAGCCCAGGGCGAGATATAACACGGCATGCCTTATCGCCTCTCGGCACAGCACCAGCGGGGATTCAATCTGTGGTTTTTCGAGGGGCTCCGGGAGCCCGACGCGCCCCACGCACGCAACCCCCATACGTCCGCGTGGTGGAAGGTCATGTGCCTCACGGGCGTCGACTACTTCTCGACGCTCGGCTATCAGCCCGGCATTGCCTTTCTTGCGGCGGGTGTGCTTTCGCCGATTGCCACTCTCGTCCTCGTCCTTCTGACGCTCTTCGGCGCGCTCCCGATGTATCGCCGGGTCGCGGAGCTCAGCCCCCACGGCCAGGGCAGCATCTCCATTCTCGAAGAGCTCCTTCCGCGTTGGCGCGGCAAGGCATTGGTCCTCTGCCTGCTGGGGTTTGCCGCAACCGGCTTCATCATCACGATTACGTTGTCCGCCGCGGACGCGACCGCCCACCTGATCGAGAACCCCTTGATGCCGGTCTGGGGCAGGCGGCCAACGGCTGTGACGCTCCTGCTCCTGGCGGCGCTTGGAGCGGTGTTCCTGAAAGGCTTTCGCGAGGCGGTTGGTCTAGCGATACCGATCGTCGCCGTTTATATCGCGCTGAACGTGATCGTGCTCGCGTGGGGTATCCACTACGTGTGGCTCCGGCCCGAGCTGTTTTCGTCGTGGTCCGCGAGCGCCACGTCGACATACGGGCATCCCGCCTCGATGCTCCTCTTCGCCATGCTGCTCTTCCCGCGCCTCGCGCTGGGTCTGTCGGGCTTCGAGACCGGCGTGGCGGTGATGCCGCTGATCGAGGGGGATCCGGGTGACAGCGAGGCAAAACCGAAGGGACGAATCCGGAACACGAAGAAGCTGCTGACGGCCGCGGCGTCGGTGATGAGCGTGCTGCTCGTTGCGAGCAGCATCGTGACGACGCTCCTGATACCGCCGGAGCAATTCGCCGAGGGTGGCGCCGCGTATGGCCGCGCGCTCGCTTACATCGCGCACGAGCACCTGGGCGAGCTGTTCGGCACGGTCTACGACGCCAGCACCGTTGCGATCCTCTGGTTCGCGGGAGCCTCGGCGATGGTGGGCCTGCTCAATCTTGTGCCGCGATATCTGCCCCGATATGGAATGGCTCCCGAGTGGGCGAAAGCCCCGCGCCCGCTGGTCGTCATTTTCACGGCGGTCACGTTCCTGGTGACGATTCTGTTTGACGCCGATGTCGCCTCGCAGGGTGGCGCGTACGCGACCGGCGTTCTGGTGCTGATGGGATCCGCCGCGCTCGCCGTGACACTGGCGGGCCTTCGCGAGCGGCGCCCCTGGATCGGCTACATGCTCCTCACGGTGGTGTTCGTCTACACGATGCTGATCAACATCGTCGAGCGGCCGGACGGCGTGAAGATCGCCTCCTGGTTCATCGTGACGATCATCGCGACCTCGATGGTCTCGCGGGTGATGCGTTCCACCGAGCTGCGAGTCCATTCTGTCGAGGCCGACGACATGGCGCTGCAGTTCATCCGCGAGGCGGCGTCCACCCCGGTCCGGATCATCGCCAACCGGCCGGATTCGGGACTTCCGGAAGAGTACGAGCACAAGCTTCGCGAAGCGAGCGAGTCTCATCACCTTCCTGGGGAGCGGGTCCTGTTTCTCGAGGTGCGTCCAGGCGACGTTTCCGAGTTCAGCGGAACGCTGCGCGTCCACGGTGTCGACGTCGGAGGGCACCACGTGCTCCGGTGCGTGAGCGCCGCGATACCGAATGCCATCGCCGCGCTGCTCCTCTACATCCGGGATGAGACCGGCCGCATCCCTCACGCGTACTTCGGGTGGACCGAGGGGAATCCGATTGCCTACCTGCTCAAGTTCCTCGCGCTCGGCGAGGGCGACACCGCGCCGGTCACCCGCGAGGTGCTCCGACAGACCGAGGAGAATCCCCTGCGGCGCCCGCGCATTCACGTCGGGTAGCGGTCCAACGCGAAAGTCGCGTGAATCGACAGGCGTGGGTTGGTTGACACTCCTGCACCTCGCACGTAAGCTCCAAGAGGCCAAATTTCGCGCCATTCGCGAAACCGGGGGACCCAGAGGAGGCGAGGCTCGCCTCCGGGGGCGCATCGGCAACAGCCGAAGGACACTTCCGAGTCCTAGCCCGTCAGCTAACCCCGTCGGCGTTACCGGAAGCCTTCCATGAAGCTCGCCCGTGGGTCGTCGGGGGTTCCATTCGAAAGAACCGGTCCAGCGACTTCAATCTATTCCCGCCGATTCAGAGACAGGCTGCACGAATGGTTCTTCGAAGGGCTGGGCGAGCCTGAAGGGCCGCACGCTCAGCACGCGCACAAGTCGGAATGGTGGAAGGTCATGTGCCTGACGGGCGTCGACTACTTTTCGACGCTTGGTTACCAGCCCGGGATTGCGTTCGTCGCGGCCGGTGCGCTCTCGCCGATTGCCACCTTCATCCTGATCCTCCTCACGCTCTTGGGCGCGCTCCCGATCTACAACAGGGTCGCCGAGAACAGCCCGCACGGGCAGGGCAGCATCTCGATGCTCGAGGAGCTGCTCCCCCGATGGCGCGGCAAGACGTTCGTGCTGTGCCTCCTCGGATTTGCCGCGACCGACTTCGTCATCACCATCACGCTGTCTGCGGCGGATGCCACGGCGCACATCGTCGGTAATCCGTTCGTCCCGAAGTCGCTCAACCATCCCGTCGCGCTGACGCTGGTACTGCTCACGCTGCTGTCGGCGGTGTTCCTGAAGGGGTTCAGAGAGGCGATCGGCCTTGCGGTCGGGATTGTCGGGGTCTACCTCGCGCTCAACGCGACGGTGATTGGCTGGGGGATCCTCCAAGTTTTTCAACATCCCGAATACCTTCCGCGCTGGCGGAACATGCTCTCGGCCCAGTACGGCAGCCCGTGGATGATGCTGGGAGTCGCGGCGCTGCTCTTTCCAAGGCTGGCGCTCGGTCTGTCAGGCTTCGAGACAGGCGTTGCGGTCATGCCGCTGGTGAAGGGCTATCCGGACGACACGGAGGAGCACCCAGTCGGCCGGATCGCCAACACCAGGAAGCTCCTGCGCACGGCGGCGCTCATCATGTCCGTATTCCTGATGGGGAGCTCGTTCGCGACCACGCTGCTGATTCCGGCCGAGGCATTCCAGGCAGGAGGCGAAGCTTCCGGCCGGGCGCTCGCGTATCTCGCGCACGAACATTTCGGCGAGGCGTTCGGAACGTTCTACGACCTGAGCACGATCTCCATTCTCTGGTTCGCCGGCGCGTCCGCGATGGCCGGCCTGTTGAACCTGGTCCCCCGTTATCTGCCCCGGTACGGCATGGCGCCGGAGTGGACGAAAGCGACCAGGCCGCTCGTGCTGCTCTTCACGGCGATTACCTTCCTCATCACGGTGATCTTTTCGGCGGACGTCAACGCGCAGGGTGGTGCCTACGCGACCGGCGTCCTCGTGCTCATGACCTCCGCAGCCGTGGCGGTCACCCTCACGGTGCGCTCGTACCGAGCCCGGTTCGTCGGCTTCGGCCTCATCACCCTGGTGTTCGTCTACACGACGATCGCCAACATCATCGAGCGGCCGGACGGCGTGAAGATCGCGTCCTGGTTCATCGTCACGATCATCGGCACCTCGATGATCTCGCGCGTGATGCGCTCGACCGAGCTGCGTGTCCAGTCCGTGGAACCCGACGAGATGGCCTTGCGCTTCATCCGTGAGGCGGCGTCGACGCCGGTGCGCATCATCGCGAACAGGCCGGACACGGGCATGCCGAGCGAATACGATCACAAGCTCCGCGAGGCCAGCGAGTCGCACCATCTGCCGGGCGAGCGGGTCCTCTTCCTGGAGGTCCGGCCCGGCGACGCGTCAGACTTCAGCGGCGCTCTGCACGTCCGTGGCGTGGACGTCGCCGGCCATCACGTGCTTCGCTGTGTCAGCCCGGCGATCCCGAATGCAATTGCCGCGCTCCTGCTCTACATTCGCGACGAGACGGGCCGCATCCCTCACGCGTACTTTGGATGGACCGAGGGCAATCCGATTGCCTATCTGTTGAAGTTCCTGGCCTTCGGCGAAGGGGACACGGCTCCTGTCACGCGGGAGGTCCTGAGGCAGACGGAGCCGAACCCGCTTCGTCGTCCGCGGATTCATGTGGGGTGAGCGCTCGCGGCCACCAGCCCACTCGTCGAGCCTGAAAAACCATCACAGGAGGAGGGCCCACGCGCTGCGCGCACCCCGTAGCATGAAAAATGAGTCTTGTGGTCTGCGAGCATCCGATCCACAACAGATTGCGGAGTGCACGACATTTTCTGAGCGGGGCGAGAGTAGCGGACCCAAAGATTCGAGGAGCAGCAAGGTTCCTCCCCGTCCTCCCTCCTGTGAGGCTTTTCGTGACAGTGAACACCGCTCGACGGACGGAGGATGCTTCATAGCCTCTGAGAAAGAACACGATCAGAACCGCGACGCGCGAATCCAGGTGTCCGATCGCACCCAGCTGCGATCGAACTCCTCACTCGCATCGCGCGCCGGTTTCCCCTGGGCGGTCAGCGCTTGCGAGAGCCCCAGCAGCGACCAGCCGTTGTGGGGGTGCTTCTTGAGATCTGCCCGGTAGACGGTCTCGGCATCCGCAGGGCGGCCCGTCTCGAGCAGCGCCGCCCCGAGCCAATGGCGCGCGCTGAATGGCAGCGGCTCCGGCTCGTCCCAGACCAGCGAGTCCTCGATCGAGACTGCCCGCTCGAGGGCGGCCATGGGCCGCCGGGTGGACTCCGCTGTTGAGCGCTATCTCTCCCTCGAGAATGCCGGCGAGCACGCCGAAGAGCTTCTTCGCCGGATTGGCGCCGAATTGCGCCGTCGATGTGTTCGCCGCGTCCAGCAGCGCAGTGAGATGTGTTCTCGCGGCGTCACGGTCGCCCGCCCGCAGCTTCGCGTAGCCCTGCGCGAAATCCCAGGCAGGACCCGAGAGCGCGCCCGGCGTCTTGGTCTTCAGATCCTCCAGGATGTCTTCGAAGCGCCCGAACCGGACCAGCGTCAAGAGGAGGTAGATCGGATTCTTGGCAATTCTCGAATAGTCCCGCCCGGCCTGCACCGCGATCGCTCCCTGGCCATCCATCGACGCGGCGAACACGAGCATGTGCAGGTCGTGCCACGGATAGATGGCGACGGCTTCTCCCACCAAGGACTTGAGGTCCGAATGCCAGGCGTCGAGGCTTGCCCGCACGGCGTCGCCCCAGCGTCCGATCTGCGTCCAGGTGTGCGACGGCATGTGGTTGATGTGGCTCGCACCGGGAATCGACCGCCCGAGGAATTCCGCACATGCGGCGGCGCGCCCAGGCTCGCTCGTCGCCTCCGTGACGTGGACGTACAGATGACACGCGCCGGGGTGGCGAATGTCCTTCGCCAGCGCACGCTCTAACACGCCGACGATGTGCTGGACGCTCGGCTTCGCGATGTCTCGCGCCCCTGCCCGCGGTTCGAGGAGGAACAGCGCCTCGGCGTACAGCACCGCCGCGTCGAGGTCGTCCGGATACGCGTCGACGACCTTCTTCATGGCGTCGGCGTAGGCGCGGTCCTGATCCTCCCGTTTTGCCGGATCGAAGCGCTCGACGTAGCGAACGGCCATCGCCTGAATCAACGCTCGCTCGATCGGCGTGGCATGCGCCTCGGCGAGTGCAACCGCTTTCTGAATCGCGGCGAACGCGAACGGCGCCTCGTCCGGCCCCATGATCCAGTTCAGGTCCGATCCCCACGCCCAGGCCTCACCCCAGTAGCAGATCGCGCAGTCCGGATCGCGTGTTTCCGCTTCACGGAAAGACCGCACGGCTTCCGGCTTGGCGAAGGCGTACGTCAACTGGAACCCCTGGTTGAAAAACGCCTGCGCCTCTTTGTTCGGCGACGAAATTGGCCGCGTGAACGGACCCAGGGCAGTCTTGTAGAGAGCAATGCGGCCGCTGAACGCGGCCGGCGGCGCGCCGTGGTCCTGATGCAGGCCGGCCGTCGGGCCGGTTTGCGCCTGCCCGCTCGAATACGCGAGGCCGGAGACGACCACAGCGCCCACCGCGCGAGACAACCGCCGTCGGGCATCCTCGAGCACGTTTTGACGATACCGCAGGACGCCTCTGTCTACACAATCCGTTGCCGCGCCGCGTGAATCCGGGTGTAGAATCCCGGCGTTTCGGATCACACGCCATCACAGCCCCGAGCTGAATTGAGACCAATGAACGCCCAATCTTCGTCGACTCGCCGCGAGTTCCTGGCCATGGCTTCGGCTTGTGTGCTGCCGGTTCGTGGACACCCGCAAGCCTCGAAGTCGACCGTCTGGCCAATCGGGTGCCACACTCGGCCGTTCACGAGCTTTCGCGCGAGCCAGGCCGCGAACCCCGACTACATCCTCGACGCCATCAAGGCCGCCGGGTTCGAGTTCGCCGATATGGTCGCCGCGGGAGCCGCCGCGGCTCCTCAGTCACGCGGGGCGGTCGCGACCCCCGAGGCGATTGCCGCCCTCAAACAGAAGCTCGCCGCGCGCGGACTGAAATCGAACATCGCGAACTTTCCTACAGCTCAGAAGGGAACAGCGTTCGCAGATGCGGTCGCCGCCGCCCGGGCTGTCGTTGCCAATGCACATGCGCTGGGCCAGAAGTACGCGCTCAACCTGGGCATCGAGGAGGAAGAGCGCTGGGTCGACTGGTGCAAGGTCCTCTCGGACGCCGCGGCGTTCGGGAAAGAACGCGGCGTCAAGGTGGTGGTCAAACATCACCACGGCCTCAACAACACGTCACTCGATCTCCTCGCCTGGATCAAGCAGGTCAACCATCCCAACTTCGGCGTCTTCTTCGACACCGGGAACGTCGTGTACTACACGGGCAAGGATCCGGTGAAGCAGCTGGACATCATCGGGCCCCACGTGAGCGGTGTGGTGGCGAAAGACTGCTCGGCCCCGCACTTCATGGAGCGCGCGGTTGGCGATCCGCCTTTTGGCACCGCGGTGAAGGGGGCAGGCAACCCCGAGGTCATGATCCAATTCGGCACGGGCAAGGTCGACTTCGCCGCCTTCTTCAAGAAGCTCAAGGCCGCCGGATTCGGTGGTCCGGTCATGGTCGAAGGTACCGCGGTCGGCACAACCGTCGAGGAGACGATCGCGAACGCGCGCGCCAACCGCGAATTCCTGGAAAAGATCTTCGCCGGCACGTAGCCGCGTCGTCACGAAGGCTCGACGGTCGTCAGGCGAGGAGGTACGCGATGAGAAGATCGTTGCGCGGTCTCGTCTTCGCGACGTTGTGCGTGGCGCTCGTCGCGCCGTGTGCCTCATCCCTGGCTCAGGTGCCAGCCGGTGCCCAGAGCACCGACGCGCAGGTCTACGAGAAGTTCAGGGCGTGGATCAACGGACTGCCTCCGGACCAGCAGGAGGGCGATCCGGAGGTGCCGTACCGCAAGGTTCTTGCGGCGGAGGGTTTGACACCTACCGAGATCGACCGGCAGATTCGCGTCATCAACGAGCAAGGACAGCGGCTCGAGATCGACCGCTGGAACCGCATCCTCACGTCACCGACCGCCGCGTTCAACCGCAAGCCGAACGCTTTTCTCGCCGAGATGGCCCGCAATCTCAACCCCGGCCGCGCGCTCGACGTGGGCATGGGGCAGGGACGCAACGCCATCTATCTCGCTCAACAGGGCTGGGCCGTCACAGGGTTCGATCCCGCCGACAAGGCCGTCGCCGCTGGCCGAGCAGGAAGCCAAACGCCTCGGCGTGACGCTCACGACGCACGTGGCTCGCGACGACCAATTCGATTTCGGCAAAGGCCAGTGGGACCTCATCGTCCTCAGCTATGTCGGCGCGCGGGATTTCGTGCCGCGTGTGTTCGAGTCGCTCAAGCCCGGAGGCCTCGTGGTCGTCGAAGGCTTCCATCGTGATGCGACAAAAACCGCGCGTGTCGGCGGAGCCGTCGTCTACGACACGAACGAGCTGCTGAAGCTCTTCGAACGCTTCCGGGTCGTGC
The DNA here is from genome assembly GCA_963804795.1 of uncultured Acidobacteriota bacterium. GTDB lineage: Bacteria > Acidobacteriota > Vicinamibacteria > Vicinamibacterales > 2-12-FULL-66-21 > CAVSUB01. The sequence goes on from CAWDRS010000003.1 coordinate 143,813, forward strand.
GCTACGAGGACACGGAGGGCGTCGCCGACTTCGGCATGGACAAGAGGCGACTGGTCCGGCTGTGCGCGCAGAAGCCGTGAAGGTCACGCCGGTTCTTCGGGCTCCGTCAACGTCACCGCGCACTCGGCGACGCCGTGCCCGGCCAAGGCGGTGACCTGGATCACGAGCCGGTCGTACTTGACCGTGTCGCCGACTCGAGGCGGACGTCCGAGCAAGGTCAGCACCAGACCGCTGACGCTGTCGACATCCTCGTGCTCGAGCTCGAGGTCGAACTGCTGCCCGAGCTCATCGATCCGCATCGTTCCAGGCACGCGCAGCCTTCCCTTGTCGTCCCGATAGAGCTGCCGGGTGCCGGCTCCGGCTTCGGCTATCTCGCCGATCACCTCTTCGAAGAGATCCTGAAGCGTCACGACGCCTGACGTGCCGCCGTGTTCGTCGATCACGACCGCCATCTGCGATCGCTCCCGGCGCATCGTTGCCAGCACGGTGTCGAGCGGGGCCGTCTCGGGCACCAGCGGGAGCGGCCGCGCGTGGCCAGGGCCGACGGTCTCGCGGCGCAGCAACAGCCGGAGCAGGTCCTTGATGTGGATCATGCCGACGATGTGATCGAGGTCGTGCTCGATGATCGGATAGCGCGTGTGTGGCGACTTCGCGAGAATCTTCCGGATCTTGTCCGGCGTGCTTCCCACGGGAACTCCGGTGATCCGTACGCGCGGCACCATCGCCTCCCCGGCGGTCAGGTCGCCGAACTCGAACAGCTCCTGAAGCATCTGTCCGGAGTCCGCACGAATGGCGCCCAGCTCCTCGCTTTCCTGGACGATCATCTGCAGCTCCTCCGGCGTGTAGTACTGCTCAGCGTTCTGCGCGCGGCGGTTCACGCCAACGAGCTTCAGGACCGCGTTGCCCGTGCCGTTCAACGCGACGATCAGCGGAAAGACGAGCGTCTTGATCCACAAAATCGGCGGCGTGATCCAGAGCGCCATTCGCTCGGCCTGCGCCAGCGCGAGCGATTTCGGCACCATCTCGCCGATGACGATGTGGAAATAGGTGAGGATCGCGATGGCGGTGACGCTGGCGATGCTGTGCGAGAGCAGCCACGCCGGCGCCCCTGCACGTCCGAGCAACGCGAAGATGCCGTCCGCGAGCACGTGCTCGCCGTACATCCCGAGCCCCAGGCTCGCGACCGTGATGCCGAGCTGCGCGGTGGCGATGTAGCGATCCTGGCTCTGGGGATCGCGGAGGACGGCCTGCACGAGCCGTGCAAGCCGGTTGCCCCGTGCGACGCGGGCGTCGATCGCGGAGCGAGGTGCGCCGACGATCGCGAACTCCGCGGCGACGAAGATCCCATTCAACAGGATGAGGCCCGCGATGATCAGGAAGGCCGTCACTCGGATCTCTCCGATGGATCGTGAGGGGCTCCGACGATGACGGATGCGATGTGTCCGGCCTCGACGACCTCGATCTCGACCTCCAGGCCGTCGATGGTGACGCGTTCACCAGGTTCGGGAAAGCGGCCAAGGGCAGAGACGATGTGGGAGGCGACGGTCTCGAGGCCGCCGCGCCACGCGCCGACCACCGGTGCGGCCTGATCGAGCCGCATGGCCCCGGGCAGGCGCACGCGGCCGTCCGGCAGGAGGATCGCGCGGAGCTGTGCGGCCTTGAACTCGTCCGATACGCCGCCGAGCAGCTCACCCACCACATCCTCGAGCGTGATGAGTCCCGAAATCCGTCCGTCGTCGTCTTCCACGAGCGCGTGGTGGCTGCGGCGTTCCCGCAGGAATGCCAGCAGACGATCGGCGGCCATGGTCTCGCGCACGCGCACGATCGGTCTGAGGATCGCCGCAATCGATGCCCGGGGACGGTCGCCGATGTAGTCCAGCACTACGTCCTTCGTGTGCAGGATGCCGATGACCTTGTCGATCGTGCCGCGGTACACCGGCAGGCGGCTGTAAGGACTCGTCGCGACGAGCCGGAGCACATCGTCGAAGGGCGTCGACGCTTCGACGGCGGCGAGGCGCGCCCGCGGAACCATCAGCTGTCGCGCCGTGCGCAGGCCGAGGCGCAGCGCGCGGTGCAGCCGCACCTGTTCGAGCGGTTCGAGGAGGCCGCCGTCGCGGCTCTCGGCGATGAGCAGCTCGATTTCTTCCGGCGAATGGACGTGCCGATGACCGGTGGATGCCAGGCCGAGGGCCTTCAGCAGCAGGACGCCGCTTCCGTTGAGCAGAGCGATCGAGGGCGCGAAGAGGCGCAGCGACCACTGCATGGGGAGCACGGTCACGAGCGCCGCGCGCGTCGGGTCCTGCAGCGCGAGGGACTTCGGGACGAGCTCGCCCAGAATCATGGCGAGCACCGTGAGGACGAGCAGCACCACGGCGGCCGCCGTGGACAGCGCGGCATCCGCATCGAGTCCTAGAAACTGTTCGAACAATGGAGCGATGCGTGGCGCGAGGCGGCTTTGCCCGTACGCGCCGAGAATCAGGCTGGAGAGCGTGATCCCGACCTGGGAGGCCGCAATGTACCGGTCGAGGGCGTGGGGGCTTTCGACGACCGGCAGGACGCGGGCGGCGAGGACGTTGCCGTCTTCTGCGAGCCGCCTCAACCGGCTCCGCCGCGCGCCAACGGCAGAGAACTCAGCCGCCACGTACAGCGCCGTCAGCAGGATCAGTAGAACGATGATCACCGCCGCCTGGAGCATGTGCTGGAGATGATATCAGTCAGGAGCTAGAAGCTAGGAGTTAGGAGCTAGACAGAACCGTGCTGAAAGTGGGCTGTCGTCGCGAGCCAGGCGCGAGCGTTAGCGAAGCGCCGAGTGGCCGCGGGGGTGGGCCGCCTACGCCGAAGGCTCCGGCGAGCTTCGCCGAAGCGTTGCGAAGGCGAGGCCCCGCGGCTCTGAGAATGCTGACGGAACCGCGAAACTTCAGGGCGCCAGGACGATTTCCACCATGACGAAGCCGGCACGTGCCCGGCCCCCGCGGGCTCCCGACCCCGTCCGTCCGCCTTCCTTGAGCGAGGCGTTGTGAAGTCCGCCGGAAGAATGCCGACGATCGTGAACGGATCGCCGGCGAAGTCGACCGGCCCCTCGAGCACGCGGGGATCCCGATTGAACCGCCGCGCCCAGAGGCGATCGCTGATCACGGCGACGTGATTGTTCGGCCGGTCGTCGTCCGTCGTGAGGAGGCGCCCGAGGAGGGGTTTGACGCCCAGCACCGAGAAGAACTGTCCGGATACGAGCTGTCCCGGCACTTCCACGGGATCACCGGCGCCCGTGAGCGTGAAGTTGAACGAAGAGGACGCTGCGGGGAGGTCCGTGAACGAGTGGTTCATCTCCCGCCAGTGGATGAAGTTGCCTGGCGATACGGGGTTGGTCACCCGGTTGCGAGGGAGGTTGCGTTCCCACACGATCGCGAGACGATCGGGATCGTCGTAGGGCAGGCGCGCTTGAGGAGCACCGCGTTCACGACGCTGAAGACCGCCGCATTCGCGCCGATGCCGATCGCGAGCGCGCCGATGGCCATCGCCGCGAAGCCCGGCGCGCGCCCGAGCAGGCGGGCACCGTGCCGCAAGTCCTGGACGAGCGCATGCATGAGGGCGCTTAGGGGTTCAAGGTTCAAGGTTCAAGGTTCAAGGTTCAAGGTTCAAGGTTCAGAGGTTCAAGGTTCAAGGGTTCAAGGTTCAGGGGTTCGGCACGCCCGTCGGACCGGCTCACCAGGTCGTCGATTCCAAGCGCCGAGCGCCGACTTCCCGACTGCCGAGCCCCGAGCGCCGAGCGCCGACTCTGTCTACTTGTTGACGACCCCAATCGCCCAGGCCACCTGGCGGCGCACAGAGGCGTCGGAGTCTTTGAGCGCGGTCAGGAGCGGCTCGAGCGCGCGTGCATCTCCCAGAGCGCCGAGGGCCCAGGCGGCCTGTCGCCGGACGCTGGCTTCGGAGTCGCCGAGGAGCGCGATGAGCGGTTGCACGGTCGTCCGGTCGCGCAGCGCGCCGCTGGCCCACGCGGCCTGCTCGCGGACGCTCGCCTCCTTGTCGCGAAGGGCCCCGGCGAGCGGCTCGGCGGAGCGCGGATCTCGGATCGCCCCAAGGGCCCATGCTGTCTGTCGCCGGACCCGAGGCTCCGGATCCTCGAGCGTCTTGATCAGCCCCGGCACCGCGGTCCGATCCCGCATCGCGCCAAGGGCCCACGCAGCCTGCTCCCGCACGGAGGCTTCGCGATCCTTCAGCGCATCGACGAGTGCGCCGGTCGCGTGCGTATCGCGCAGCGCCCCAAGCGCCCAGGCCGACTGCTTGCGGACCGCCGCTTCCTGATCCTTCAGTGTCTCGGTGAGCGGGCCCACGGCGCGCGAATCACGCAAGGCGCCGAGTGCCCACGCGGCCTGTTCGCGAACCGGCGCTTCCCGGTCCTTCAACGTCTCGATGAGCGGCGGCACCGCGCGAGCGTCGCGCAGCGCGCCGAGTGCCCAGGCAGCGTTGCGGCGCGCAGCCCAGATGGGCGCATGGAGGGCATTCAGAACAGGTGTGAACGCGCGCGAGCCGATCGCCACCAGCGCCGCGGCCGCCTGCTTGCCAGGCGTCGTCGTCTCGCCGTCGCGTCCGCCCCAGTTGCGATTGTTCTGGCAGACGTCTTCGCTGATCGGCGTGGCGTCGTCCATCAGCGCAACCAGCGGATCGATGGCGTCGGCGGCCCGATCGCCGAGCTCGCGGAGATCGCACGCGGCCTGCGCGCGGGCCGTCGGATCGCTGGCCCGCAGGCGGCCGATCAGTTCCCTGACGCTGCGCTCCTGCGGCGAAGCCAGCGCGTTGCCGGTGTGCAGGAGCAAGGCGGCAGCGAGGACGAGGAAACCGGCGACGCGGCGCATGGACCAGTGGTCCGGTCGCGAGACACCTTGGCATTCGGCCGGCGCTGCATCCAGCGCTGATGCGTTGCTCCTCACTCAAATACTCCTGGTATTCTCGGTCGTCGCGCCTTGCATCGCGGGCGCATCGCCGCCCTCGGTGCACAAGCCGTCTCGCGACCGGACCACTAGCCTCCGAACGAGGGATTCAGGGACAGCCGGACGACCGGTCGCGGGCGCGGGCGAGGCCGCGGCCGGGGATTCGGTCCGCCGGAGTCGGTGAGCTCGGCGAGCGCGCGCACGGCGCGGAGCCTGACTCCCGCGTCGGTGTCCTTCAGCGCGGCGGTCAGCGGCTCGACCGCGCGAGAGTCGCCGATTTCGCCGAGCGCGGAGATGGCGCGCGTGCGCACATCGATGTCGGCATCGCGAACGAGTGCAATCAGCGGCTCGACGGCCGAGCGCTCGCCGATGTCACCAAGAGCCGACGCCGCGCGGCCGCGCACGTGCGCATCGCTGTCTTTCAGCGCCGCGATGAGGGCCGTGGCCGCGGAGGCATCACCAATCTTCGCAAGGGCGGAGACGGCGCGCTGACGCACGTCGGGCAAGCTGTCCTTGAGGAGCTCGATCAAGCCGGGCACCGCCCGCGGGCTGCCGATCTCGCCCAGCGAGGCGGCGGCCTGCCGCCGCACGCCGGGGTCGCTGTCTTTCAGCGCGCCGACCAGCCCGTCGATCACCGCTTCGCCAGGGCTCTTCTGTGCAGTCACGGCGTCACGCGTCGTCGATCGCACGTCGAGGGAGGGGTGGAGCATGATGTAGCCGGCGCCGAGGAAAATCGCGCTCGACTTCATCAGGGTTCGGAAGAACACGGTCAGCGGCGTCATGTGACTCTCCTGCTAGAAAACTAGCATTGCGGGCGTCGCCTCGGCTGACGAGGCATCTCGTCAGCCGATGGTCTGGTCTATCGAGTTATCGTGCGAGTTGGCCCAGCGCGAACGCCGCCTTTTGACGCACGCTGGCGCTCGCATCCTTCAGTGCAGCCGTGAGGCCGTCGATGGCGCGCGGATCGCGCAGCTGGCCGAGCGCGAACGCCGCCTGCTCGCGGACCTCCGCGTCCGAATCCTTGAGGGCGATCACGAGCGCCTCGACCGCGGATGGATCGCGAATCTGGCCGAGCGCAAACGCCGCTTGCTGCCGGACGTCGCCGTTGCTGTCCTTCAAGGCTCCGATGAGCCCGCCGACCGCCTTGCGATCGCGAATCTGGCCGAGAGAGAAGGCCGCCTGCTCACGAACGTCGGGCTTCGTATCGCGCAGCGCCGTGACCAGCCCGTCGATCGACGAAGGATCGCGGAGCTGGCCCAGCGCGAAGACCGCCTGCTGCCGAACGTCGTCGCTCGCGTCGGTGATGGCTGCTGCCAGTGCGACGGTCGCGCGCCTGTCGCGCAGTTGTCCGAGCGCGAACGCCGCCTGTTCGCGCACGTCGGGCGCTGTATCCTTGAGCGCCCCGATCAACCCGTCGACGGCGCGCGGATCGCGAAGCTGTCCGAGGGCGAACACCGCCTTCTCGCGCACGCTGCCGTTGGTGTCCTTGAGGGCGGTGACGAGCGGATCGACGGCGCGGCGATCGCGCAGCTGTCCGAGTCCGAATGCCGCCTGCTCCCGCACGTCGGGGGAGGCATCGCGGAGGGCCTCGACGAGGGGCTCGAAAATCGCCGGATCCCGCATCTGCACGAGTGCGTGCATCGCCGTTTCGCGGACCTCCTTGTCCGTATCCTTGAGGGCTGCCGTCAGCGCGGCGATCATCCGCGGGTCGGCCGGACGGCTCTGGCCCCCCTTCGAATCCACATCGACCTTGGTCGGACGCGGAGTCGGAGTCGGAGTCGGAGTAGGCGTAGGAGTCGGAGTTGGAGTTGGAGTTGGAGTCGGGGTGGGTGTTGGCGTCGGCGATCCCTGCTCGTCGGAGAGTTTGAGATCCGCGAGCGACACGCTGAGCGCCGTCCGTACGCCGTCGGTCACGCCGCCAGGCACTCCGCCCGCGATTCCGCCAGCCACTCCGCTGGCCACTCCCGCACCGACGCCGCCCCCGGCACCTGTACCGATTCCTGCCCCCACGCCGCCCGACACACCACCAGCAACTCCCTGATCGGGAGCCTCCGCATGCCTGGGCGGGTCGCTCTGGTGCCCGCGGTCGCCAGCATCAGCCGCACCGGAGAGTTTTGCCGGCGGTTCGGCTTGCGCGCGAGGCGAAGAGGCCGGTGCTCGATCGTCTCGTGAGAGTTCGATCGGCGGAACATTCGACGGTTGCAGGGTCGAAGCACTCGGAACCGCCGCATTGGCGGTCTGCGACGGCAGCTCGGTGGTCCACGGTTGAACCGCGGCAAGCGGCATGATGGCCAGCGCGCATGCAATCGAGGTGGCCAGGGCGCGCATGCGGGTCAGGCCTCTGCGCGGAATCCTGGGATCGAGGATGGCAAGCAGCCGACCCTCGAGCTGGGACCGGTGCGCCATCGCCAGCGTCGCGCCGGCGAGAACCGCCGGGAAGCGCCCGGATCGCATGACACGCGCGATCTGCAACAGTTCTTCGGCGTAGTCGGAGCCGCGGGTACCTGCGGCCAGCACGAGATCGTCGCAGGCGCGCTCGCGCTCGGCCCGCGCGCGCTTCGCGGCCATCCAGGCCAGCGGATGGAACCAGTAGACCGCGCACGCCGCCTGCGCGAGAAGATGGGTAAGGCAGTCCCGCCGGCGGACATGCGCCAGTTCGTGGAGGAGCACGATCCGCAGGCGCTCGGCGGGCCACCCGTCAGCGTCCGCCGGCATGAGCACGGCAGGCCTCAGAATTCCCCACGCCATCGGCATCGTCGCGCGCGGGCTCCGCAGAAAGATCACGTACGGCGACACGCCGAGATTTGCAGCCAGTCGACGGGCGAGTGGCAGCCAGGACGCGTCGATCACCACTTCGGTCCGGCGCGACATCCACTGAACGGCGATCATGCCCACCAGCACGCGCGCCATGATCACCGCGAATCCCACCAGCCAGAGCCCCAGCGCGACGATTTCCCATCGCACGCCGTCGAGCAGCCGAATCGATCCGCTGGATGGCGCCGTGACCGGCGCCGTCGTGAGCATCGTCGATATCGTCGCTGATGGGGTTCCTGCGACCGGCGTCGAGGGCGTTTCGCCGGCCGCGTGACGCGGCGCGGTCCGGATCGGTGCCGGCGTCTCGTCTTGAACGGCCTGGGCGACCGGAGTCGTGGCTACCTGCAGGCTCCAGCCAGCCGGGAGGTTCACGCGAGGAAGCGCGCGCGAGAGCACGGGCATCACCAGCGATCCGATGAGCGCCAGCGTCCAGACCAGGTGCCTGAGCGACGCCGAGGCCCGCCTCAGCGCGATGGACGCCACGCCCGCCGCGCCAAGGAGGATCGATGCTTTGCCGACCGCGTCAGCCACCTGCAGCCAGGGAATCCCGGCGGATGTCCAACCCGCGAGCTCGGTAATGGGGCTCATGGTTATGCTCCGTTACGACGGGCCTGATCGATCAGGCGGGCGAGACGATCGAGCTCGACGCTGGACAGCCGGGCCGAGGAGTCGTCCAGTAGAGCCGAAATCGCCTGTTCTGCCGAGCCGTCAAAAAAGGTCCGCAGCATGTGCCGCATGGCGGACCGCTTGGCGTTGTCGCGCGCCAGCGTCGGTACATAAAGGTACCGGGGACCGTCCTGGAGGTGCCGGACGTGACCCTTGTCTTCGAGGATGCGGAGCATGGCGCGAACAGCCGAGTAGCTCGGCGGATCTGGAAGCAGCGCCTGGACTTCCGCCGCCGTCGCCCGTCCGTTGGCGTAGAGGATATCGATGATCTGCCGCTCGCGGCGGCTCAGGTCGAGATGTGGCTGACTGGTCATTCGTTTACGGCCTTCAGAACCCTTAGACGGACGTTCCCCGGAAAAGGTGCTATGAAAATAGCATAGGGCGAGAAAAATAGCACTTCCAGCCGAACGGGGTCAGACCGTGCGCCTGGGGTCAGGTCTTGCACTGATGCAATCTGCGCGATTACAAGACCTGACCCCGCGCCTCTACGGCTCCCGGAATGGGCCTGCATTGTGCGGAACCAGCCCCTCAACCGCCTGCGGCGGGTGGATGAGCGCATACAGCTCCGGCGTCCAGGTCACGGCACTCGACAGATCCGGATCCCGCACGGCGTTGTATTCCCCGACCACGTCCACGCGGTCGAAGCGCGAGTGACCATTGACGACCGTGCCTCCGGCGAAGATCAGATCGCCGTTGAAGCGGCTGATGAATCGTGACGGCGCGATGTCCCCTTCCACTCTGAAGGCGTTGCTGTCCGCGTAGATCTGGGATTGCACGCCGACGCCCCAGGCGTAACTGAACCGGCTGGCGTCGAGATGGTAGTAGTTGTTGAAGACGTGCACCTGCCCGAACCGCACGCGGGGCGTTCGTTGCACGGTGCTCTCGAACACGTTGTGATGCACGGTGACCCGGAGCTTACCCACGTCCGCCAACGCGCTGTCGCTGCTTCCGATCAACATCACTTTGTCGTGCTCCACGAAGCGGTTCCACGAAACGGTCGCCAGATCGGAGGCGTTGGTAATGTCCACGAGGCCATCGTGAACCACGAACGGCCGCCCGAAATACAACGGTTGCGCGTCGTCGGGATGTGCGCCGTCATTCAGCTCGCAGTGGTCGATCCATACATGCGTTGCGCCCGTCAGCGAGACGTTGTCGTAGGCAGAGTTCCAGTTCCCCAGGCTGCCATCGGTCGGGTCCCACAGCGGGAAACAGTCGTAGGCGTCCTCGATCGTCAGATTCCGGATGATGACGTTGTTCACGTTGTTCACGCGGAGGTGCGCGCCGACGATCCGCGCATCGGGGCCGAGGCCGAGCAGTGTGGTGTTGCCCGTGAGGTTGACGCGAATGCGGCGCTGCTGGTTGGTGGCGGCAGCCCGGCGCGCAGTTTCGAGGGGGCCGTTCGGGACCGTTGATCGACCCCACGTCGCAGGGTCGAAGGCCAGCAGATACGCTGCCAGCGAATAGCCGGTCCCCGCTTCGTAGTCGGCGCAGGTCAGCGGCTGATTTGCGTCATCCACGCTGGCGTTGATCGTGCCCTTGACGAAGATGATCCGCGGCGCCGAGCCGCTGGCGAGCGCCGCAACGAGCTCCCCCCGATTCGTCACCACATGGACGCGATCCGGAGTGGCAGCGGAACCGCCGGTCGTACCATCGCCAGACGCCGCCCAGCCGTCATTCACGGGAAGCGTCTGGCGAGCAAGGTCAGCGTAGAAGGGCGGTATGTCCTGCGCCGCGGCACCGGTGGCGATCGATGCAAGCACGCAGAGAAGAAGAGACCCGCGCATGACACTCCTCCCGACAGCCGCGGCTGGAAAACGCGAGAAGGGCGCCAACTTATAGGGCTAATCGAATGATGTTGTCAACGCGCCTCAGCCGTCGGTCGAGACTAGAAGCCGTCTCATGAACCTGCCGCACGTTTCACGATGCGAGCGAACGACAGTGAGCGAGCCACGCGAGCGGAGCGCGCCGGCGAAGCGGCGCGCGAGAGCGCGTGTCGGGGAGTCCGAGGGGCGAAGCCCCTCGGATGAGACTAGCGGGCGAGCTAATCCGACGTCCGCAGCGCGTGAGCCGGACTCACTCGCGTCGCACGCCGCGCGGGGAAATACACGGCGCTCGCTGCGGCTGCCAGGAGCAGCACCGTCACGCCGGCGAACGTGGCCGGATCGGCCGCCTTGACGCTGTACAACATTGACGCGAAGAGCCGGGTCGCGGCCAGCGAGAGCAGTCCGCCAGCGGCCAGACCGGTCACCGTGAGGAGGATGCCGCTCGACAGCACCAGCCGCATGATGTCGCCGCGCGTCGCGCCAAGGGCTTGTCGGACGCCGAACTCGTGGGTGCGCTGCCGGACAGCCTGGTTCATCACGCCGTAGATTCCCACCACGGCGAGGAAGAGCGCCGTGATGCCGAATGTCGCCACGAGCCACAGCGTCAGCCGTCGGGCGGCGAGTGCGGCCCCGGCGACCGACTCGAGCCGGCTGACGTTGGCGAGCGGCAGCGCCGGGTCGATGCCCCTGACGACGTGCCTGATAGCCTCGACGAGCGCTCCCGGGTCGTCCGAAGATCGCACGACCAGGAGCATCCGCTGTGGATGCCATTGCTGCGGCTGTGGGAAGTACAGCGCCGGGACTGCAGCCCGATGCCAGGGCATGTCCCGAACGTCACCCATCACGCCGGCGATCGTTCGCTCGCGCCCCCAGATCTTGACCCGGGCGCCGACGGCTGCGCCCGGCGTGAACCAGTATTTCCGGGCGAGGCTCTCGTTCACGAGCACGACGGGCGTCGACGTCGAGTCATCGGCGGCTGAGAGATCGCGTCCGGCGATCAAGGGTATCCCCGTCGCCGCGAGGTACCCGGCCGTGATGAAGTGGTACCGACCTTCAGGTCCCTCGTCACGATCCGGTGGTCGTCCGGTGATGCTGAAGCCGGTATTTTCGTCGTAGCCGGTCCACGGGAGGTCCGATCCGAAGGCTGCCGCGCGGACGCCCGGGAGCGCGCTGATGCCGTCGAGCGCCCGGACGAAAAAGGCGCTCGCGGCCGGACCCGTTGTGTACCTCGCGGTCGGCAGTTCCACCGATGCCGTGATTGCCTCTTGCGCTCGAAACCCGGGATCGGTGTCGAGCATCGACACGAAGCTCCGAAGGAGGAGTCCGCTCGAGACCACGAGGACGAACGCGAGCGCCACCTCGACACCCACGAGAATCCGCCGCATCCGTTGATGTGCGCCGCCGGCGACGCTGCGGCCGCCCTGCTTCAACGTGTCGCCGACGCCCGTTCGAGCGAGCTGTAAGGCCGGAACCAGTCCAGACAACACCGCGCTGGCCATCGTCGCCAGGAGCGTGTAACCCAGCACGTCGCCGTCGACGGCAATCATCTGCAGCCGCGGAGTGTCCGCGGGGCCGTAGCGCGCCAGGAGCGCGACGCCGGCGTACCAGAGGCCCACGCCGATGCCGCCCCCGAGCAGCGCAAGAACGCCGCTCTCGATCAAGAGCTGCCGAACGAGCCTGATACGCGTGGCCCCCAGCGCTGCGCGGACGCCAATCTCGCGGCTCCGGGCCGCCGCTCGTCCAAGCAACAGGCCCGCGACATTCACGCAGGCGAGAAGGAGGACGACCGCCGCGGCGATCGAGAGTGACACGAGGGTGGACTCCGAGGTGCCGATGATTTCCGCTTTCAGCGGGACCGCTCGTGGGGACCAGGGGCTGTTCGGCGCCGGATATCGCTTCGCGACGCTCAGGCCGGTGATCTTCAAGTCGGCCGCCATCGCCGATGCCGACACACCGCGCCGTACGCGTCCGACGACATTGAAGTAGTGGGAGAAGCGGTCGCCCGGATGTTCGGCTCGGGGAACGGGCAGCACCGACCAGATGTCCACCTGCTCCTCGTGCCCGTACGTCCGATAGGTGCCGCCGACATGGCGGAAGCCTTCCGGAAGGACGCCGACGATGCGGAAGCTCCGGCCAGAGAGGCGAACGGCTCTGCCGATGATGCCCGGATCTCCATCGAACCGGCGCATCCACAGGGCGTGGCTCAGAACCACGACATTGTCGTTTCCGGGACGCTCGTCGTCGAGCTCGAAGTCGCGGCCAAGCGCCGGCTGGCGGCCGACGACCGTGAAGAACCCGGAGGTCACCTGCATTCCGCGCAACTGTTCCGGCTCGCCACCCTCGGCGAGCTGGAGATCGTTTCGAAAATATGCGGCGAGCCCTTCGAAGGTGCGAAGCTCGGCGCGATAGTCCCGGAAATCAGCAGGCGCGACCGGGAAGTGCGGTGTCGTCGCCGACTCCTCGAAGAGCCGGACCAGCCTGTCCGGTTCCGGGTAGGGGAGCGGCGAGATGAGAATTCCCTGGACCGCGCTGAAAATTGCGGCGTTTGCGCCGATGGCCAGCGCGAGGGTCGCGACCGACGTCAGCGCGAACCCCGGCGACCGCCGCAGCAGCCTGAGGGCATAGTGGACGTCTTGCCACAAGGTGTGCACGACCCTGAGACGAAATTGGTCGTGGAAGGGTTTGGATCGGTCAGGCCGCCGCTTCTGGCGCCTCGCTCGCGGCGCGGTAGCCAAGAAGTCCCCGGCTCTTGATGAATCGACAGGTTGGTAACCACTTGAAATCGGCCTATAGTCGTGTCGAATCCCCGGTAACCAGAGGCGGAGATGAGAGTACTTGCCTACGGACCGTTGCTTGCGGCCGCGCTCGTGGCGCTCCGGCTCGCGGGTGGGTCCGTTCCCCAGGGTGGCGCCCCTGACAGCCCGCGCCCCCAGATCCCGAAGGTCTGGGACGACGAACTGATGGCGAGGCTGGAAGTGCCGCTTGCCGTACCAAGCGCTTCGCCGAAGCACGTTCCTGCGGATTTCTATTACCGGATACCAGTCCGACCGATCTACAAGAGCTACCACGTTTACCACCCGAGCCAGGAGCCTACCGGATATCTCGACATGTTGCGGGCACAGGAGCCCCTGGTGCTCTGGGACGACAAGGGGATAAGTCCCACGCTCCGAACGGATCAGGACTGGATTCGAGCAGGAGAACTTGTCTTCGACTCGGCAGCGCTGGTCGGCAGCGGGCGTCTGGCTCCCAGCGCTTCTTCGACCCTGTTCGTCCGGGAGGTGGACTGGTACAGACAGACTGGAGCGCCGGTCACCCGCGACGGCGTACTGCCCTTTTACCGTTACGTCGTGCGCGAGAAAGGGAAGATCGAGCTCGGAGTGCTCTCGTGCGGCATGTGTCATACGCGGGTCATGCCGGGTGGCGCGGTCGTCAAAGGAGCGCAGGGCAATTTTCCGTTCGATCGCGCGTACGCATGGGACGTACGGGAGTCCGGCAGCCTTCTCGACGGGGCTCGCGAGCTTGAACGGGCGCTCTTCGGTGCGCCCTGGCTGACGCCGGATCCCCAGGCGCGTCTCCGCGAGCAATCCGGCGAGGAGATCGCCGCGGCCCACGACGCCATCCCTCCTGGTGTGCTCGCGCGGCACCGGACGAGCACGTCAAGTCCAGTGCAGGTGCCCGATCTCATCGGCGTGCGGGACCGGCGGTACCTCGATCGGACCGGTCTTCAGCGCCACAATGGCATCGCCGATCTGATGCGGTACGCCGCGCTCAACCAGGGCGGCGACAATCTGTCGAGCTACGCAGGCTTCATCCCTGCTGGACGGGAGTTCAAGACGCTGCTCGAACCGGCCAGCTACGAGCGGTACAGCGATGAACAGCTGCACGCGCTGGCGCTCTACATCTATTCGCTCCGGCCGCCGCCGAACCCGAACAAACGCAGCCTCTTGACCGCCCGCGGCGAGCGGATTTTCAACGACAGGGACAATCGCTGCGCGACCTGCCACAAGCCCCCGCTGTACACCAACAACGAGTTGACCCTCGCGTCAGACTTCGAGGTGCGTAGCGATCATCCCGACTTCGACCTCATCATGAAGAGGTCGGTCGATACCGACCCCACACTGACCTTGAGGACACGGCGCGGCACCGGGCTTTACAAGGTGCCGTCTCTGCTCGGCGTCTGGTATCGCGGCCCCTTCGAGCACAGCGGATCGGTTCTGACGCTCGAAGACTGGTTCGATGCCCGCCGAACGCGAGGCGAATACGTGCCCACCGGTTGGAAGGGGCCGCCGGGGACGACGAGGCGTGCAGTCAACGGACACGACTTCGGTCTGGATCTGAGCGCCGAGGAAAAGAAGGCGTTGATCGCGTTTCTCAAGACGCTGTAGAGGACGAAGGCTCCACGTCGACCGCACGATCGGTTCCTGCAGCCGCCGCCTTTGCCTGAGATCTGGACTCTTGCGCCCGTACGCGGCGACGTGGCTAGATACAGCCGGTGACGCCTTCCGATCGGATTCCCTCCCGCGCGTGGCTCGTCGTCGCACTCCTGGTGCCGGTAGCCCTTCTCAACTACCTCGATCGCCAGATGCTCGCATCGATGAAGTTCTCGGTGATGCGGGACATCCCGGACATCGGCCTCGAGGCGAACTGGGGCGCGATCCTGGCGCTCTTCAAGTGGGTGTACGCCTGTCTCAGTCCGATCGGCGGCTATCTGGCGGACCGCTACAGCCGCCGGCACGTCATTGTCGGCAGCCTGCTCGTCTGGTCCTCGGTGACGTGGATGACCGGGCACGTGACGACCTACGACGGACTCCTCGCCACGCGTGCGCTCATGGGCATCAGCGAGGCGTTCTACATCCCTGCCGCGCTGGCCTTGATCGCAGATTTCCATCGAGGGCCGACGCGTTCCCGGGCCGTAGGCCTCCATCAGATGGGGATCTATGTCGGCGTGATCGTCGGCGGATTCGGTGGTTACGCCGCCGATCATCCCAATCTCGGGTGGCGGTGGGCCTTCGAAGCCTGCGGCCTCGTCGGCATCGCGTACGCCGTGCCTCTCTACTTTCTCTTGAGGGATCCCGACCGGTCCGGCGAGCCGACCGACCTGCCTCGGACCTCCCCCGGCCGCGCGCTGCGCGAGCTTCTCGGCAACGGGTCCTTCATCCTGCTCGTGCTCTACTTCACGTTGCCTGCGCTCGCGGGCTGGGTGGTCCGCGACTGGATGCCGGCGATCCTGAAGGCGGAGTTCGGCATCGGTCAGGGCCTGGCCGGCGTGTCGGCGACCTTGTATTGGCAGGCGGCCGCCATCGTGGGTGCCATCACGGGCGGATGGCTCGCCGATCGCTGGATGCGGAGGAGCCCCCGCGGACGGATCTTCACGAGCGCGATTGGCATGGCGCTCATCGTGCCGGCGATGTTCGGCGTCGGCTACGCGCCGCAAACGGGCATGCTCTGGGTGGCCGTCGCGTTCCTGATCCTGTTCGGCCTCGGCTGGGGATTCTTCGATTCGAACAACATGCCGATCCTGTGTCAGATCGCACGCCCGGAGCTCCGCGCCACAGGCTACGGGATCATGAATTTCGTGAGCATCAGTTGCGGCGGCTTTGCCGACTGGGGCTTCGGCATGATGCGGGATCGTCAGGTCCCGCTCTTCGGGATCTTCGGCGTGTTTGCCAGCGCCGCCGTGCTCTCGACGCTGCTCGTGCTGTTGATTCGGCCGCGCGAAACCGAGGCCGGCCAGGCGATCGCCGGACACTGACCGCAGACTCGGTGTATGGGGGCAATCTGCTGGAAGAGCAGAACAGGAGATCAGGAGATCAGGAGCGAACAAAAAGAATCTGTCTTTCTTGATCTCCTGATCTCTTGTTCAACGATCGTGCGGATCACTTCCTTACGTCGAAGGTCTGTGCGGGAACCCGAGGTGACTCCTATCTATTCCTCCCGCAAAGCGATGACCGGATCGACCCGCGTTGCCCTGAGCGCCGGCAGATAGCTCGCCAGCAGCCCGACGCCCACGAGCGTCAGCGAAACGGCCGAGAACGTTGCGATGTCGGTCGCGCTCACGCCGAACAACAAGGCGGCCATGACGCGCGTCAGCAGCGCGGCGCCGACGAGACCGAGGACGACCCCTGCGCCCGTCAGCTCCATTCCCTGACGGATCACCATGCTCACGATGCGGCTGCGTTGGGCGCCCAGTGCCATGCGAACGCCGATGTCGTGCGTGCCTTGGGTCACGAGATGCGACATCACGCCGTACACGCCCACCACTGCGAGGAGCAGCGCGAACACGGAGAACGCGCCAAGCATGAGGGTCGCGAAGCGCTGCCGCGCCAGCGAATCCTTCAAGCGGTCATCCATCGTCCTGATGTCGTACACCGGAATCGTCGGATCGACCTCGTGAATCGCGCGGACCATGGCGCCCGCAACAGACTCGGGATCGGAGGCCGTCCGCGCAACCTGGTAGCCCAACAGCCCGAGCGACGGGCGATAGAAGACGATGCGCCCGTCGACATCGAGACCGTACTGCTTCACCGTCCCGACGACGCCGACGATGGTCATCTGTTGTTTCGGGTCGCGCCACAGGTGCTTCCCGATGGGATCCTCCGAAGGCCAGAAACGCTGCGCGAACTTCTCGTCGACGATCACGACCGGCTGCGCGTTGGGCAACGCATCGAACTCGTTGAAGAACCGCCCCTTGATCAGCGGAACCTCCATCGTTCGGAAGTAGTCCGGCGTGGCGGCGCGCTGATCGACCTGCAGCTCCTGCCCTGGCTGCGGGATCCATCCCTCGACGTTGATGCTGCCCCAGCCCACCGACGAGGTGAACGGGAGTGACGTCACAGCGCCGCGGGCCTTGATGCCGGGAATCCTGGCGAGCCGGTCGCCAACTTGTCGGAAGTATTCGACCGCGGCGTCCGGATTGGACAGATCCATGCCGGATCTCCCGATCCGCATGGAGACGACGTTGTCGGGAGTGAATCCCGGCGGCACGTTTTGCAGACGCACGAAGCTGCGGACGAGAAGTCCCGCGCCGATCAGCAGCATGAGCGAAAGCGCCAGCTCGGTGACGACCAGCGCACTGCGCAGCCTTCGCCGCGACGAGTTGAAGCCGCCGTCCGCTTGGGCGCTTCTGCCGCCCGCCTTGAGCGCCGTGTTGAGGTCCACACGCGCTGCGCGGACTGCCGGAGCCAGCCCGAAGATGATCCCGGTCAGGATCGACACGCCCAGGGTGAAGACGAGCACGCCGCCATCCAAACCGATGACGTCCAGCCGTGGGATGTTGCCTGGATTGATCGTGCGAACGACGTAGAGGCTCGCCCGCGCGATGAGGAGGCCGGCGGCCCCTCCGATCAGCCCGAGGAGCACGCTCTCGGTCAACAGTTGCCGGACGAGCCGCAGCCAGCCTGCGCCGAGCGCGGTACGGATCGCGACCTCCTTCTGCCGTCCGCTTGCGCGCGTGAGCAGCAGGTTCGCCACGTTCGCGCACGCAATCAGGAGGACGAGCGCCACGGAACCGAGCAGGACGAGCACGGCGCGCCGAACGTTTCCGACGACCTGCTCGAGCAGCGGCACTACGCTGATCGTGAAGGTCCTGTCGCGCTTGTCTTTGTCACGGATCCGACCCGCGATGACGCTGATGTCCGCTTGCGCCTGCTCGATCGTCACGCCCGGCTTCAGGCGCGCCATGAGGTTGTAGTTCTCGTCGCCACGTCGCGTGACGGCGTCGGCGCCGAGCGGAAGCGGCAGGAAGAGGTCCATCTGCCTGATGCTTCCGACGGTGGGCATGATCTCTTCGTTCAGCAGGAACTCGGGCCGCAGCACGCCGACCACGGTGAACTGGTTGCCGTCCTTCCGCGGCGCTACGCCGTTCACGCTGATGCTCCTCCCGATGACGTTCGGATCGGCATTGAACAGACGCTTCCAGAAGTTGTAGCTGAGGACGATGACGGGAGATTTTCCTGGCACGTCGTCTTCCGGTAACAGGAGGCGTCCATACAGGGGCCGAGCGCCGAGCAAGTGGAAGAGGCTGGACGAGGTTCGAAGCGCTTCGACGCGCTCGGGTTGGTCCAGGCCGACGAGCGTGCCGCTCCCGCCCTGCGAGATGGACATCTCCTCGAAGGAACGATTCTCGGTCCGGACGTCGATGTACTGGCCGGGCGACGGCCAGTCCTGCGGGATGTTGATGCCTGGAGAACGCAGCCAGAGAATGACGAGGCGATCCGGATCGGGATAGGGCAGCGGCTTCAGCAGCAGCGCGTTCACGACACTGAAGATTGCCGTGTTGGCGCCGATGCCAATCGCGAGGGAGGCCACGATGACGAACGTCAGACCCGGGCTTCGTCCGATGGTCCGAAGCGCGTAGCGAAAGTCCTGCATCAGCGTCTGCATGTCGCCTCCGAAGCACGAACCATATAAGGTTAGATTCTACTCATGCAACTCGCGAAGCGGCTTCACGAACTGGTCCCCGCAGCCCACTCACCGCTCCACGCCGACGGATCCCTCGCACCGGAGGTCGTCCCGGCGCAGGCGTCGTTCTTCGCGGCAAATGGCGTCGGAACGGTATTCGTGACCGGCTCGACCGGCGAATGTCACTCACTCACGTGTACGGAGCGGTTGGCGCTCTACGACGCGTGGGGCGCGGCCGGGCCCGCTCACGGCCTCGCCGTGATCGGCCACGTGGGAGGCAATTCCGTCGAGGATGCGAAGGTCCTGGCGCGGCGCGCGAGCCAGGTCGGGTTGTCGGCCGTCAGCGCGATGGCCCCGTCGTACTTCAAGCCCGGGACCGTCCGAGACCTGGTGGACTGGTGTTCGGTCATTGCCGCTGAGGCTCCAGACCTGCCGTTCTACTACTACGACATCCCGTCGCTGACCGGCGTCTCGCTGCCGATGGAGCGCTTTCTAATCGAGGGTGGCGCGCGGATTCCCAATCTTGCGGGGATCAAGTTCACGAACCCCGATCTCGTGTCGTATCGCCGGTGCCTGGATGCCGCCGGGAGCCGCTTCGACCTCCCATGGGGCGTAGACGAAGCGCTGCTCGGGGCGCTCGCCACGGGCGCCCGCGGAGGTGTCGGCTCCACCTACAATTGGGCGCCGAAGCTCTATGCCGACTTGATCGCCGCGTTCGATCGGGGCGACCTCCCTGAAGCTCGTCGCCTGCAGTCCATTTCGATCGCGATGATCGACGCCGTCGCCAGTACCGGTTACATGGGCACCGCGAAGGCGCTCATGGTCCGGCTGGGTGTGCCTGTCGGCCCCGCGCGTGCACCGCTCTCGAACCCCACGGCGAGCCAGGTCGACGCGCTGGTCGCGCGGCTCAGAGAATTGGGTTTCGAGCAGTGGGGGGCAGTTGCCGTGCAGGTGTAGCGGCCGCAGGCAGAGAGCTCAGCTGTGTTGCTTGCAGTTCTCCGCGTCATCAGACCCTGACGAGTCTCGCGATTCACCATCGGTTCCCGTTCATCGCGGCGCGAGATACGAGCGCTGGAACTCGGCGTAGCTGATCGGCGACGCACGGTCGAAGGCGTCCGCGAATGTCACGCCATGTCCGACTTGTGAGAGCACCTCGAAGACGGCGGGCAGGCCGATCAGGTCGATCGCTGCCTGGGCGGCGACCGCGCTTTGCGCGTACGCCAGACGAGCCTGCAGGTTCGACAGCCCTTCGAACGACCGTTCGAGGCGCGCCAGTGGGATGACTGCCCGTTCGGTGCCGTTCTCTTCGGCGCTCTGCGCGCGACTGACGAGGGTCGATCGCGCCGCGGCCCCGTTGCCGGGCCCAGTGCTAGGCTCGAAGAGAACGGCGAGCCCCTCGTTGAGCCATTGCGGAGCTGCCCGAGGGGCCAGCATGTAAACGAGCGCGTGTGTGAACTCGTGGCCGAGGACCCGTTCGAATTCCTGCTGGTTCCCCAGTGCGCCACGGATCGGGACCCGAATCCGTCCATCGAAGGCCCCGCCACTCCACGCTGGCGAACGCGTCACGTCCTGGAACTGCTGCTGCGTGTACAGGACGACGGTGATCGGACGGTCGGGATAGAGGCCGGTCGTCGTGCCTAGACGCCAGTACGCCGCCTCGAGGATCTCGACGGCGCGCGCGGCCACGCGCTCCTCGTTCGGCCCCTCGAACATGACCGTGAAGTGATCGGCCACCCGCTGGTTGAATCGATCGTGGAGCTCCGCCTCGCGGCGCCACGCGTCCAGCCTCGCGGTCAGCATGGCGTTGCCTGGCGCGTGCGCGAGCGCCTGCTCGTAGATCTGCACCGCACTGTTCACGTCGCCCTGACGATACGTGAGTTGTCCAAGGAGGACGGACGCCTCGGTCAGCGATGGTTGCACCTGGAGCGCCGCCGAGAGCTGCTGTCGCGCGTCGTCGAGGCGCCCAAGGAGAAAGGCCGTGAGGCCGGCTCCGAGCATCACGCGCGCGCTCCGGGGCTGGAGCCTGGCGGCTTCGCTGAAGGCTTGTGCCGCGTCCTGGATGCGGCCCTCGTTGACGGCGCTCCACGCAGCGCGCTCGGTCTCCGCGGCTGTGCGCTGCGGTGCGGCCGATGCCGTAGCTGCCATGCTGATCACGAGGCACACACCGACCAGGATCCATTGGCGCATGGATCGATTCTACCTGGCAAGTCGAGGCGGCGGCAGAACGGATCGGCGCCGGGCTCTGGCCGGGTCGTTCACGCCCAGCGACGGGAGATGACCGGGCTGATCGCGAGTCCGGCAAGGCAGGCGCCGAACGAGACGATCTGTGAACGCCTGAACCCACTTCATGGGGCGCCGCGGGCTGCAAGAGGCCTTCCGGCCTCTTGCTGTATCGGGCTATCCGCCCTCCCGCACCGCGGCATCAGCGCGCGATTGCGACGGTTTCAGCTCTTCCCTTGTGCCAGCGCGAGGAGGTCGGCTTTCGTCAGGGGCCGATCCGGGTTGGGCGCGTGGACGAGGACGTGTCGGTCGAAGTCGAGCTTCAACCGCTCGACGTTCTGCACGAGCGTGCCGATCGACGGGCTCACGGGCTGTCCCGCGGCGGGAATGTTGAAGTCCGCCGTGAACAGCACTTTCTCCTTCGGCAGGAACGCGATCAGCATGCCGTCGGAGTGATCGAGGTTCGTGACCCGGTACAGCTCGATCGTATGCGTCTCGTCTTTGATCACCTTCTTGTCGCCAACGCCCTCGACCTTGGGCTTCTTGTTCGCCTTCGCCAGGGTGTCTCCCACGAGCGTCCGCGGCGATCCGAGGGCATTCGCGAGAAAGGTCTCGTTGTTCTCGTGGGTGATGATCGTGATGCCTTCGGCAACGAACGGCGCCAGACCGCTCGCATGATCGAAGTGCGCGTGCGAGTTGACGACGTATCTGATCGGCTTGTTGGGGATGACCCGTTTGGTTTCGGCGATGACCGCGAGGCCGCGCGCTTCGTTCTGGCCCCCTTCGAGCACGATCACGTGATCCTTCATCTCGATCGCAAGCGCGACGTAGCCGCCGGTGATGCGATAGACCCCATCCGCGAGTTTCTCTGATTGAACCGTTGGCGGGGCCGGCGCCGCGGCTGGCGCCGCAGGGGCCACCCCCTGGCCACCTGCCGGCGGTGGAGGCGCCATCAAGGCGGCGAGGTTGGGAGGATTCGCTGCTCCGGTGGCGATCGTCGCGTCGAATGTCGGCCACCCCGCACGTTTCTGTACGATCTTCCCGGGTACCTTCAGACCGCCCACGTCGCGATAGTCGCTGTAGGACGCCTCGACATGGAGGTCACCGAGGATGGGATGCTCCACCCAGGTCTCCACGCGATCGACCATGTTCTTGTCGTCGATGTAACCGGTCACCGTGTATTGGAGTCCGGACGGCGCCTTCTGCGGCGCCTTCCACGACACGACGTTGAACGTCTTTCCAGACAAGCGCTGCGATCGCACGGTGGCGTTGTTCGCCGTGGCGCCTTTCAGAAAGCCCCACGGGGTAATCCAGATCTCGAGCTGTTGTGTCCACGCGGCCGTCGGCGCGATGTTCTGGTTGAGGTTCCCCGGCTGGGCCGGCGGCGCACCCGTGGGCGCCGGCGTCATCGTCGTGCCCGTCGCGCGGGAGGCCGGCTGGGAAAAATCGATGGTCCGCGTATAGTTCGTCACGGTCGTCGACAGTGTGTACGGGCCGCTGATATTCTTCGTCTGGCCGAAATTGGCGCTGGTTGCCGATCCAGAGTAGGTAATGGCGTTCAGGCTTTCCGCGCCCATCGCCTTGATTGACGTGCTGATGACGGTCCCGGCATCCTGGGGCGCCGCGCCAAGTGCCAGAATCGTCGAGAGCGCCACGCTTCCCGCAATCCCCTTGCGCATTCGTGCCTCCGCGGACAGGTGTGACTCGAGCAGCATCCACCCACTCGAGGGCGGAGGCCACGTGAACCTGGTCTGCGGGCCTGATTATATGAGAACCCGTTTCACGGCCTCGTAGCGCAAGGCTTTTAGCCCTGCCGGACAGCCCTGAGGGGCCATGAAGGGCTGCGTTGCGGGCGTGGGAAGGCTCCGACGTGCGCCCCGATAAACCGAGTCGGCCCGAGTTGCGTCACAAGTTGGGGCCGTCAGCTGTTTCCAGGGAGACACACAGTGCATTTGAAACTGGCATTTCGAAGGCTCTTCAAGACGCCATTCGTGACCTCTGTCGCGATCATCTCGCTCGCGCTCGGCATTGGCGCCAACGCGGCGATTTTCTCCCTGTTCGATCAGACGCTGCTGCGACCGCTGCCCGCCCAGGATCCCGACAGGCTCGTCAACCTGTCCGCGCCAGGGCCGAAGCACGGGTCGCAATCCTGCGGTCAGGCCGGCGAGTGTGAGGATGTCTTCAGCTACGCGATGTTCAAGGACCTCGAGCGCGGACAGACCGTGTTCACCGGCATCGCGGCGCACGTGGGGTTTGGCGCCAATCTCTCATATCAGGGCCAGACGAGAAGCGGGAACGGCATGCTCGTGTCCGGATCTGTACTTTCCCGTCCTCGGCCTGCGGCCGGCGATCGGGCGGCTGCTCGACTACAACGACGATCGCAACATCAGCGGGCACTTCGTGACCGTTCTGAGCCACTTATACTGGACCACGCGGCTGGGCGGGAGCCCAGAAGTCCTCAATCAGTCCATCATCGTCAACGGCCAATCGATGACGGTCGTCGGGGTCGCGCCGCGCGGGTTCAACAGCACGACGCTCGGATCGGATCCGGACGTCTTCGTGCCGATCACGATGCGGCAGCTGATGTCACCTGGGTGGAAGGGCTTCGACAACCGCCGGAGCTATTGGGCGTATCTTTTCGCGCGGCTGAAGCCCGGCGTCTCGATCGAGCAGGCGCGGAGTGCGCTGAACGGCTTGTATCGCCCGATCATCACCGACGTCGAGGCGCCACTTCAAAAGGGCATGAGCGATCAGACGCTGGCGAAGTTCAAGACGAAGCCGATCCTGCTCGAGCCGGGCCCGCGAGGGCAGAGCACCATTCACCGGGAGGCCCGGACCCCGCTCATTCTGCTCCTCTCGGTCACCGGCATCGTCCTGCTGATCGCATGTGCCAACATCGCCAACCTGCTGCTCGCGCGCGCCGCTGGCCGGGCGACGGAGATGGCGGTGCGGCTCTCGATTGGCGCAAGCCGGCGTCACCTTCTCGCGCAGCTGATGACCGAGTCCTGCGTCCTCGCGTTCCTCGGTGGGATCGCGGGCCTGGTCGTGGCCAGATGGACGCTGGCGATGATTGGATCGCTCCTGCCCCCGGATGCCACGCGGTCGTTCTCACTCGAGCTGAGCGGCTCGATGCTGCTCTTTGCGGCGGCGCTTTCGCTCGGCACCGGCGTGCTGTTCGGACTGTTTCCGGCGCTCCACAGCACACGGCCCGATCTCGTCTCGACCTTGAAGGCGCAGGCGGGACAACCTTCGGGCGCGCGCGCGGCCGCGCGGTTCAGAACCGTGCTCGTCACGACGCAGATCGCGCTCTCGATGGCACTCCTCATTTCCGCCGGCCTCTTCGTGAGGAGCCTGATGAACGTGAGCCGGGTGGATCTCGGCCTCAACGTCGACAACGTCATCACGTTCGGCCTGTCGCCGGAATTGAGCGGGTACGACCCGGAACGATCCCGGACGTTCTTCATCCGCGCAGAAGAAGAGTTGGCGTCGATTCCCGGCGTCACCAGCGTCGCGGCATCGATGGTGCCCCTGCTCGCGGGCAGCAACTGGGGGAGCAGCGTGTCGGTGGAGGGCTTCGTCAAAGGGCCTGACACGGATGCGGAAGCCCGATTCAACGAGGTCAGCCCCGGATACTTCCGCACCTTGAAGATTCCCCTCATGTCGGGAAGGGAGTTCACCGCTGCCGACGTGCTCGACGCGCCGAAGGTGGCCATCGTGAACGAGGCGTTTGCCAAGAAATTCGGCCTGGGACGGGATGCGGTCGGCAAGCGGATGTCGAGTGAGGGCGGGCAGAACGCCAAGCTCGACACGGAGATCATCGGGCTCGTCCAGAACGCGAAGTACAGCCAGGTGAAGCAGGAGGTGCCGCCGCTGTTCTTCCGGCCCTATCGGCAGAACAGGCGACTGGGATCGCTGGGCTTCTACATCCGGACCGATTCGGATCCCGATCAGCTCCTGCGCGCCGCGCCGGGCGTCGTCGCACGGCTGGATCCGAACCTGCCGTTGGAGAACCTGAAGACGATGCCGCAGCAGGTCCGCGAGAACGTGTCCCAGGATCGCATGATCAGCACGCTGTCGGCTGCCTTTGCGCTGCTTGCCACGTTGCTCGCCGCCGTCGGCCTCTACGGAGTGCTGGCCTACACCGTTGCGCAGCGCACGCGAGAGATCGGCTTGCGGATGGCTTTGGGCGCGAGTGGGCACCACGTCCGCACGATGGTGCTTCGCCAGGTGGCGTTGATGGTGCTCGTCGGCGGCATCATCGGCATCGCCGCTGCAATCGCGATGGGTAGAGGCGCCGGCTCGCTGCTCTACGAACTGAAAGGATACGACCCCGGCGTGATCGCCATTTCGGCGGTCGTCCTCACAGTGGTTGCGCTTGGCGCCGGCTACATCCCGGCCGAACGCGCGTCGCGGATCGACCCGATGCGCGCGCTGCGGTACGAGTGAGAGGATGCCACCGTCATCGAGGAATTGACGTCGGGGCTACCGGGTTGTTGAACGGCGGCTTTCAACAGGGAGGAAGGGAGGAAGGGAGGAACTGGTGAATATATTGTCAATGGCTACAGACGGAGCCGAGGGCGATTTGGTTTACCTGATCCCGTCAGAATCACCTTGCGTCGCCGGAAGTGCCGATGAACGATCTCCGACAACATGAAGGCATTGACATTGGACGACTCAGGCACGCTGGCGCTTCAGGACGCGCCTCTGCCGGAGCACGATGGCGAGTGTTTGATACGCGTGCGACTCGCGGGCATCTGCGGCACCGATCTTCAGCTGCTCGAGGGGTACGCGGGCTTTCGCGGGACTCCAGGTCACGAGTTCGTCGGCGTCGTCGAGGCAGCCCCGGCTGACGCACGTGCGTGGATCGGTCGTCGGGTTGCGGGCGAAATCAACATCGGCTGCGGCCGCTGCGAGTTCTGCGCGGCAGGTGTGCGCGAACATTGCAGCAACCGGACCGTGCTGGGGATCCGCGGTCGGAGTGGCGCGTTCGCCGAATACCTGTCGCTGCCGGCCTGCAACCTGCATCCGATCCCCGACAGTTTGTCCGATCAAGCGGCGGTGTTCGTCGAGCCCGTCGCCGCGTGCTGCCGCATATTCGAGCAGATGGACATCGCTGACGAGGCTCGCGTGGCGGTGCTCGGCGACGGGCGCATGGGCCTGCTCGTCGCGCAGGTCCTGAAGACCGCGACGCCGGACGTCGTCGTGTTCGGGCGTCACGAGCAGAAGCTCGCGGTGGCGCGAACGCTCGGGATCAGAGCGCAGCTCGCCGATACCGCATCTTCCTCAGGTCGCTACGATGTTGTCGTCGACGTGACCGGCCGGTCCGAAGGCTTCCGTGACGCACTGAATCTCGTCAGGCCGCGCGGCACTCTCGTCCTCAAGTCGACCTTCCATGGTGAGGCCCCGGTGGAGACGTGGCCCATCGTCGTGGATGAGGTCACCCTCGTAGGCTCGCGTTGCGGTCCCTTCGAGCCGGCGATTGCGCTCCTGTCGTCAGGCGCAGTTCGGATCGAGCCGCTGGTCGCGCGCGTCGCGCCACTCGAGGATTTCGAGGCGGCGTTTCGCGAAGCGAGAACCGCGCTCAAAGTGCTGTTCGAGATCGCTGGTCGATGACGCCGGCCGTTGCGATCGCCGGTGCGGGGATCGGAGGCCTGACGCTCGCCATCGCGCTTCGTCGACGCGGCGTACCGGTGACGGTCCTCGAGCGGGCCCCCGAGCTCCGGCCCGTTGGCGCCGGTCTGGGTCTGGGACCGAACGCGATCGCGGCCTTTCGCCGATTGGATCTCGCCGAGGCGATCGGGAACGCCGGAGCCGCGATCCGCCGCTCGGCCCTCCTCGACACGCGGGGAAGCGCGCTCGGATCCGAAATGGACGTCGAGCGCCTGGCGCGCGACGTGGGCGCGCCGCTCGTCGCGCTCCATCGGACGAGACTGCACGACGTCCTGCTCGCGGCGCTGGGCCCCGGCATCGTCCGACTCGATTTCGCCGTCGTCGGATTCGAGCGGAGCGGTGGCCGTGTCGTCGTGACGAGCTCGACGGGCGAACGCGTGGAGGCTGATCTGCTGGTCGGCGCGGACGGTCTGCACTCGCCCGTTCGGGCGCAGATCATCGCCGATGGCCCTCCCCGTTACTCAGGCTACACGAGCTGGCGTGGGGTGACGACGGCCGGATCGGTGCCTGCTCCACCGCTCATGACCGAAAGCTGGGGGGCTGGCGAACGCTTCGGCATTGTCGACATTGGTTTTGGCGAGATCTACTGGTTCGCCGTCGCCAACGCGGCGGCCGGCGGTCGGGACGGCGACGTCCATCAGGAGCTGCTGGCGCGGTTCGCTGGCTGGCACGAGCCGATTGCCGCCATCATTGCGGCGACGTCTGCGGACCGGATCGTGCGCACCGACATCAGCGATCGCGATCCGATCGAGCGCTGGCACGACGGTGCCGTCGTGCTTCTCGGCGATGCTGCTCACCCGATGACGCCGAACCTGGGTCAGGGCGCCGGTCAGGCAATCGAGGATGCTGTCGTCCTCGATCTGTGCCTGGCGAGGGAGGGTTCGATCGAAGCGGCGCTGAAGCGTTATGAGGCGCGTCGTGTGCCTCGCGCGAATGCGATCGTGCTCGCGTCACGAAGAGTCGGCGCCGTCGGGCAGCTGCAGCATGCTGCCGCAGTCTGGCTGCGGAACGTGGGTATGCGCCTGACGCCGTCGTCCGTCGCGCTGGCGCAGGCGCGCAAGCTGATGCAGCCCGCCAATCTCGACGACGCCTGCTAGACAGCGGTCGCCGCGCTCTCCCATCCGAACATTCTGGCCATCCACGAATTCGGCGAAACCGACTCGATGGTTTACGCCGTCATGGAGCTCCTCCAAGGCCAAACCCTGCGCCAGCGCCTCCGAAGGGTCCCCTTCCGGTTCGCAAGGCTGTGGACTTCGGCGCGCAGATAGCGGCCGCGCTCGCGGCCGCGCACGCCAGGGGCATCATTCATCGCGATCTGAAACCGGAGAACGTCTTCCTCACGACCGACGGTCACGTGAAGCTGCTCGACTTCGGTCTGGCGGTCCAACGCAACCTCGCCGTTTCGACGCCCTCGCAAACTCTCCAACCATCGCTGGGGATCTCGATTCCGGCCTCGTCGTCGGCACCGTTGGCTACATGGCGCCCGAGCAGGTGCGCGGCGCCGCAGTGCGATCACCGGTCCGACGTGTTCTCGTTCGGCTGCGTGCTGTACGAGATGTTGACGGGCAAGCGCGCTTTCCTGCGCACCACCTCGGCCGAGACGATGGCCGCTATCCTTCACGAGGACCCGCCGGACATCTCGTCGTCCTCGAACGAAGTACCCGCCGGCCTCGAGCGAGTGGTGCTGCACTGTCTCGAGAAGAATCCAGAGGAGCGATTTCAATCGGCGCGTGACCTGGCGTTCGACCTGCAGACTTCGCTCAACGCGTCCTTCTCGTCATCACCGTCGAACGTCCCCCCGGCGGAAGCTGTCCGCGCGCGGCCCGCCGTCGGTTCGCGCGTGCGGGAGCGGATCGCGTGGGCCGCTCTCACCGTGGTCCTGCTGGGGACCGGCTACGCTGCGCTGCACTATCTCCCTCGAACTCCGCCCGTTCAGCAGCTGGTCGTCTCGGAAATCGGGCCACCGGAGGACAGCACGTTCGGCTCGATCGCACTTTCGCCGAACGGCGATCGTCTTGCTTTCGTTGGACCAAGGGAAAGGGTCAGATCTGGATTCGGAAGCTTGCCGCCCTCGAGCAGTCTCCACTCGAGGGGACCGAGGGCAGCGCCTATCCCTTCTGGTCACCTGACGGTTCGCAGATTGGCTTCTTCGCGGACGGCAAGCTCAAAAAAACGCCTGCCAGCGGAGGTCCTGCGCAAGTCCTTGCCGACGCGCCCACGGGGCGTGGCGGCTCGTGGAGCGAAGACGGTGACATCCTCTTCGCGCCTAGCTTCGACCTGCCGCTGTATCGCGTCTCTGCCGGCGGAGGGACGGTCACGGCGGTGACGACCCTCGACGCGGCCGGCGGGGAGCTTTCTCATCGCTGGCCGTACCTGCTTACCGGGCGGCAAGAAATTCCTGTACTTCGTGTTCGGCACCACGCCGTCGAAGACAGGCGTCTATGCCGGCAGCCTCGATGGACGTACGAACCAGTTCCTCGTCTCGAGCGGATATGGGACCGCGTACGCCGACCCTGGCTATCTGATCTTCACACGCGGACAGTCGTTGCTCGCCCAAGGCTTCAATCCAGACACGCTCGAGCTCGACAAGAATCCCCGTATCATCGCCGACACGATTGGCCTCAACGCGCTCGAGTACGCGCACTTCAGTGCCTCACGATTTGGCGGCGTGCTCGTGTATCGCCGCGGTGGATTGCTCCTCGGCAGCGAGCTTCGGTGGTTCGGCCGCAGCGGCCAGCCCCTGACCACTGTTGCCTCCACCGATCGGTACTGGAGCACCCGCATGTCCCGCGATGGGCGCAGCGCCGCGGTCGAAATTCAGAGCGACCAGGGTGGGCCGAACAATATCTGGATCTACGACCTCGCCCAGAGCCGCTCCCGCCGCTTTACGATCAACGCGGTCGATGACGTTACGCCCATCTGGTCGCCCGACGGCCGGCGGCTGGTGTACAGCTCGCGGCGCGACGGCCGTCGACATTCGATGTATCTGAACGACTCGACCGAAGCGGGTCATGAGCAACCGCTCCTCAAAGTGGACGGGGATCTCTTTTCCTCAGGACTGGTCGCGCGACGGCCGCTGGCTCCTCTATCTCCAACTGAGTCGTGAGGCCCACGGCGCCGGCAATATCTGGATGCTCCCGACGGAAGGCGAGCCCAAGCCCGTTCCCGTCGTGCAGGGGCGGTTCAACGTCGACTTCGCACGCTTCTCGCCCGACGGCCTCTGGATAGCCTACAGTTCGAACGAGACCGGCCACTCGCGAGGTTCACGTTGTATCGGCGCGCGCCGCCGGTGGTAAATGGCAAGTCTCCGTTGACGGCGGCCGCATGCCCACCTGGCGCGCTGACGGCAAGGAGCTCTACTATCTCTCGCCCGACAGACCGCGTGATGGCTGTGAGCGTCGAACGAGAAGGCCCGCTCCGCCTTCGGGTTTGGCCCCGATCCGGATCGTGCCGGGAGCGTCGATGACTCACCCACGGCAGGGCCACTGCAGTAGGAGTCATCGGCCGCGTCAGGCGACGCAGCGGTTACAGGCGGACCCCACCGCCAATTCGATGTGATTATGACGAGCGTCCGCTGGCGCCGTCAAATCGGAGGATCTTTCTCATCGGGCACCCTCGTCGAACACGAGCCGGACGGCGGCGGTCAGCCTGTCCCAGCTGGCCCGCTCGACGGCCAGCTGTTTGCGGCCGGCACGCGTCAGCGTATAGAACTTCGCCTCGCGGCCGGTCTCCGATTGACGCCATTCAGCCTGCAGCCAGCGTTTCTGTTCCAGCCTGTGCAACGCCGGATAGAGCGAGCCCTGGTTGACCTGGACGGCTTCGTGCGACACCTGCTGGAGGCGCTGGGCGATGCCGTAGCCGTGGGCCGGCTCGAGCGACAGGATCTGCAGCACCAGCATGTCGAGCGTGCCTTGCGGAATTGGAAATCGAGCAGATGGCATATTGCATCAACCTTCGACACATGAGACTAGGCCGTCGCCGCGCCTGTCGTCAAGCCGCCGGAGCGCTCCGGTGAACGACTGCAGATCGAGCTGAGAAAACCTCACAACTTCTGGCGGCCGGTGACCGCGATCCGCGCCGGGGACACGGACGGAAACCCTGACACCGCGCCCGATCCGGACTGGTCCTCGCATCAGCTGACGCCGCTGTACCCGGATTACACCTGCGGGCTGACCACGCAGACAGGTGCGGCCGTGGAAGTGCTGCGCCGCTATTTCGGGACCGATGACATCGGCTACACGTTCACCGCCGCCGGCAGCACCCGCAGCTACAACAGCCTCTCACAGGCTGCCGCCGAAGCTGTCGACGCGCGGGTGTTCGGCGGTATGCATTTCCGCACCGGCTGCGTGCAGGGCGTGCGGATGGGCGGGCACGTGGGACGCTTCGTCATCCAGCACTCGCTCAAACCGCTGAAAGAGCGGAAGCGCTGAGCCTCCCGATCACTTCGAGGCGACGTTCACGTGTCACGAAAAGCTTTAACAGGGAGGTGGGGAGGACGGGAGGAACTTTCTGTTCTTCGATCGATGGTGCTGAGCTGCTCGCGCCGCGCGGAGCGCGGCTGAGTGAGTGCGGAGGGCGCGGAGATGCGAGCACGGCATGTATCGATGCGCGTGTTGCGATCTCCGCGCCCGTCGCACTCACTCCAGCGCCCGCCTTCAGCGGGCGCGCGAGCATGCGCTGTTGCGCGATGGACGGACACGAAGAGCTCTTCTCCCGTCCTCCCCTCCTCCCTGTTGGTTTTGACGTCGCGAGTGAACTCCGGCGCCCCGAGTTCCAGAGGGGGACAGTCGTCGAGTACCGATCGCCTCCATGGGGAGCGGCGTCACGATCGTGAACGTCGGCTATCGTTCCACCAACTACTGGGTCGTGAGCGCCGGCAGGTCGCGACTGCTGGTCGATCTCGGCTGGCCGGGAACCATGGGAACCCTTCGCGCGAACCTGGATCGGATGGGTGTGCCGTTGAACGAGATCAGATTCGGGCTCGCGACGCACTACCATCCCGATCACGCCGGGCTCGCCGAGGAGATCAAACAGTTGGGGGTCCGGTTGATCGTGCTGGACGTCCAGGTCGATGCGATTCCACGGCTGGCGACGTTCGTCAAGCCCGACGACAAGTACGTCACCGTCACGTCTGACGGCAACATGCTTCTTGGATTCGCGGACAGCCGTGCGTTCCTCCAGCGGATGGGCATCGACGGCGAGATCCTTCATACGCCCGGACACTCCGATGACAGCGTGTCGCTGCTGCTCGACGATGGCTCGGCGTTCACGGGTGACCTGACCCCTCCAGGATTTGCTTCCGCCGAAGACGAGGCGGTGGTCGGCGCGAGCTGGCGTCTGCTGCACGACCACGGGGCGACACGCGTGTATCCTGGACACGGACCGGTGCGACCTGTGCCCGCGGGAACATGACGTTCGGAGGACCGCCACGAGGAGCGCCAGTGATGCAGGCGAGGACCGTCACCTCCGGGCCAGATCTGGAGGAGGTCCGAATCCTGCTCGCCGAGTACGCCGAGTGGGTCTCGATCGATTTGTCGTTTCAGGGGTTCGCGGAGGAGCTCGCCGGGCTTCCGGGCGAATACGTGGCGCCACATGGGACGTTGCTCCTGTGCGTTGTGGACGGTGCTCCCGCGGGATGCGTAGGGGTCCGGCGATGGAGCGCAGACACGTGTGAGATGAAGCGGCTCTTCGCGCGGTCGGCGTTCCGCGGACGCGGGTGCGGTCTGTTCCTGGCCGAGAGCGCAATCGACTGGGCCGTGGGGGCGGGCTACAAGCGCATGGTCCTGGACACGCTGCCGTCGATGACAGCAGCGCAGCGAATGTACGACCGGCTGGGATTTCGGGATATTGCGCCGTATCGGTTCAATCCGGTTCCAGGAACCCGCTTCATGGCGCTGCAGCTCGACGGACGGTAGGCTATTCGGAGTCCCGTACATGAAAACGCTTTTCGGCCTTGCCGTGCTCCTCACCCTCTTCGCGCCCGGGCGTCCTGCGCCGCCGCCGCGCGTCCCGGTGCTCGTCGAGCTCTTTACGTCCGAGGGGTGCTCGAGCTGTCCGCCGGCTGACGCCCTCCTCGAGTCACTGCTCCGGTCCCAGCCGGTCGAGGGTGTGGAGGTCGTCCCGGTCGGGCTCCACGTGGATTACTTCGACCACCTCGGATGGAAGGACACTTTCGGCTCTGCCTCCTACACGGCCCGGCAGCAGGACTACTCGCAGGTCTTTGGTCCCGACAGCGTCTATACGCCGCAGATCGTGGTCGACGGCCAGGAGGCGGTCGCAGGAAGCGACGGCGACGTGGTTCGGCGCGCGATCGGATCCGCCGCCGGGCGGCCGCATCTGCCGCTGCGCGCGACGGCGCAGCTGGTGGGCGACCGGCTGCGGCTGACGATTGATCTTCCCGCGGCACCCGCGAACGCGGAGAAGATCCAGGTGGTTGCCGCCGTCACGGAGGATGGTCTGAGCTCCGTCGTCAAGCGCGGCGAGAATCAGGGCCTGTACGCTGCACCACGTCGCGGTGGCCAGACACGTTCAGCGGTTCGATGCCCTGACGGGTGACGCCGCCGTCGTCCAGGCGCAGTTGCGCGTGGGAAAAGCGTGGGCGCGTTCCGGCCTGAAGGCGATCGTCTGGCTGCAGGGAGTCAATTCACGGAAGGTGTACGGCACCGCGCTCGCCCAGATCGCGAATTAGTCCACTGGACGCGATTCACTTTTGTTGGCTGTAGCGCAGCCCTTCCGCCTTCGTTGAAACTACGGCGGACTGCCGAAGCCTTGGCGAAGGGGGTCAGGGCTGCCTCCGTGCGCCGGAAGGGCAGGCCTAAAGAGCGTGTGAGAAATTGAGCTCGAGGCTTCCACCTTCAGGTGGAAGTTCAACGACCGCGAGGATCTTCCGCCTAAAGGCGGAAGCCACACGAGATAAGTTTGCGTCCGTCGACGTGCCCTTCCTATGAGGATCCGCGGAATCATCGTGTGTGCCGGCGCCGTCCTCGCGGTCGTGACACGGTACGCGGCGACGATCCAGCCGCTGCTTCGTCAATCGTACCGGGAACTGTCCGCGGCGGTCTCCGACGAGCGGAGACCGGTGACCCCGAAGTAATTCGTCAAGAATCTCGATTCTCCCAACGCACATATGCCCTGGCCATCTCGACGTCCACGCCTCCGAGTGTCCCTGCTGATCCTGTGTCTGTTCTCGTCGAGCCGTGTGTCGGCTCAAGATGCACCGCCCGGTTCAGTTCATTTCCGAGTGTCTCTGGAGGCGACGCTGGCTTCGGGCCCGGTCTCTGGTCGCTTGCTCGTGTACCTGACCGCAAGCGTGAAACCTCTGGACATCATCGAACCAGGCTTCGGCGCCGAGACAAAGGATGTCTGGATCGTTGCCAAGGAAGTGCACTTGGCGCCAGGAGATGCAGTGGTGCTGGGCGCCGACGACCTGACGTACCCGCTGCCGCTCTCACGTGCCCCGGTGGCCGACTATCAGATCATGGCGCTGCTCGATGTCGACCACAACGCGGCGTATACGCATATGACCGGGTCTGATCTCCGGAGTCGCGTCAGGCGAGTGCAGGCGCTGAACCCGTCACACGCGCTGCCAATCGAATTGCGACTCTCGGAAAAGATCGCTTCGCGCGGCTTCACTCTCCCAACGGGTTCGGAGCGGCTGGAGTTCAACAGCCCGGCGCTCTCCACCTTTTGGGGACGACCCATCCCGATGCGCGGCATCGTCGTGCTGCCGCCAGGATACGCGACGTCGAAGCAGCGATATCCGACCGTCTATTGGACGCACGGGTTCGGCGGAGACTTGCCGTATCTCGCGATTGAAGCTGCCAAGGTGGTGAAGGACACTGTCGACGGAACGCTGCCGCCGATGATCTGGGTCTTCCTTGACGAGACGTGTGCCGGAGGCACTCATGAGTTCGCCGACTCGGTGAACAACGGACCGTGGGGACATGCGCTCACTCGCGAGTTGATCCCGTATCTCGAGCGAAAGTACCGAATGGATGGCAGGCCGCGCGGCCGCTTCCTCACCGGGCACTCCTCGGGTGGCTGGGCGACGCTGTGGTTGCAGGTGGCGTATCCCAGATTCTTCGGCGGGACGTGGTCGACCTCACCGGATCCAGTCGACTTCCGCGACTTCACGAACATCGATCTCACGACCGATCGAAATGTGTATACGCGGCCGGATGGCACATCGACGCCCCTGGTGCGGATGAACGGCCGAGACGTCGAGAGCTTCGAGGACATTTCCAGGCAGGAGCAGGTGCTCGGGGAGTACGGCGGTCAGATCTCCTCGTTCGACTGGGTATTCAGCCCCCGTGGACCCGACGGGCGTCCCATGCCTTTGTTCGATCGGAACACCGGCGCAGTAAACCGCCAGGTCGCCGACTACTGGCTCCAGCACTACGACATCTCGCGAATCCTGACGACCAACGCACGCGGGTTGGTCGCGCCGCTTCGCGGCAAGCTCCACATCATCGTGGGCACCGCGGACACCTTTTATCTCGACGAGCCGGTGCGGCTGCTGCAATCGACTATCGCTCCGTTGGGCTACGAGGCGAAGATCACCTTCCTGTCCGACCGCACGCATTTCGATCTCTTCAAGGGCGGGCTGATGACGCGCATCGCGGCGCAGATGTACGAAACCGCACGCCCGGGCCGACGGTGGACGCCGAGCACGCCGCCAGATCCTGCGACTGAATTGGCGAAGTGACTCACAACCGGCTGTAGCGCCGGGCCTTCAGAGCCTGTGCAAAATCGATCTTGTGGCTTCCACCTTCAGGTGGAAGGCGAGCGACAGTCGCAGGTCTTCCGCCTAAAGGCGGAAGCCACGGGAGATTGGGCGCTGCTCTCTGAAGCTGCGCCAGTCGATGCGCAGCTTGCGCATCCGCGCCCGCAGCGTATGCGGATTGATCCGGAGCAGGCGCGCGGCGCCATGCGGGCCTTCCACGCGCCCGTGGGTCGCGTCGAGCGCCCGTTCGATGTGGCGTCGCATCACGACGTCGAGCGGCTCGATGGCGCGTGTGGATGCGGCGTCAGCGAGATGCGCGGGCTGCGGGGATGTCGCCGGCCGTGCGCTTTGACCGAGCGCCGCGACGACGTCGAGCGATCGGCCCTGACCGATCAGCACCGCGCGGTCCATGACGGCCGCCATCTCGCGCACGTTCCCGGGCCATCGATACTCCGCCAGCACCCGCACATCCTCGTCGGAGACCGGCACCGGCCGAAGGCCGAAGCGGCCCGCGGCCCGCTCCGCGAAGTACTCGGCAAACGCCCGGATATCGCTGGGGCGATCGCGCAGAGGCGGGATGACGATCGGGAAGACCGACAGTCGGTAATAAAGGTCTTCCCGGAACGTCTGGGCTTCGACCATGGCGGGCAGGTCGCGGTGCGTCGCGGCGACGATCCGGACCTTGACGTGGACCGGCCGTTCCCCACCGACACGAATCACCTCGCTGTCCTGCACCACGCGCAGGAGGCGGACTTGAGCGGCGAGTGGAAGCTCGCCAACTTCGTCCAGGAACAGTGTTCCGCCGTCGGCTTGTTCGAACCACCCTTTCCGCCGCGTCACCGCGCCGGTAAAGGCCCCCTGCTCGTGGCCGAACAGCTCGGAGTCGATGAGCTCCGGAGCGATCGCCCCGCAGTTCACGCGACGGAACGGCCCGTTTCGAAATGTCGAGTGCTCGTGGACGGCGCGGGCAATGATTTCCTTTCCCGTACCGGTCTCCCCGAACAGGAGCACGGGGACGCCGCTCCGGGAGACCATGCGTGCGCGCGTCATGACGGCGGCAAGGCCCGTGTGGCCGCCGATCAGCCGCTCCTCGCCGGCACGCGCATCGCCCTCGATGAGGCCGGCTGACAGGCCGGGCCCGGTCATCGCGGCTCCGCGCCGTTTCTGTCGCATATGCTCGACCAAGACCACGTAAATTTATCAGAAATTCTGTTGTATCTAACAGTAGTGTCTCCATCCCCTACGAAACGCCCTTGTTTCGGCCGGGTGCGTCCCTTGCACTTGGAGCCAAGGTGTTCTCCATCTGCCTGTGTTGTCGGTACGTGCGCCCCACCCGTCCGTGCGGGTGTACCCGGCCGATGACCGGCAGCTGAGGAGAGAATTTCGAGCCCGCACCGTCGAGCAGCCCTCCTCTCCCGCCAGGTCGATCGGCTGACCTCATCCCGCACAACGAGTCGTTTGAACGGCCGCATTGGAGGGACCTTCATGTTTCGCAGGTTGTGGATTGTCGCGATGGCAGGCGTACTCGTGCTGCCGGTCTCCGCCGGGGCCCAGACTGCCACCGGCGCGATAGCCGGGCTCGTTCGGGACGCGTCAGGCGCCGCGATACCCGGCGCGACGGTTCGGATCGTCGACGTGGTCAGTGGCGCGCCGGTGCACACGATCAGCGATGCGCAGGGAACGTATCGCTCGGCGATGCTGCCGCCAGGGACCTATCGAGTGGAAATCACGATCGACGGATTCGAGACCGCGAGTCGCCAGGTCGTGCTCTCGGCTGGCCAGACGGCCGCGATCGACGTCACGCTGAGCCCGTCGCAGCTCACCGAGTCAGTGGTCGTGACGGCGCGGCGCGTCGAGGAGGTCGCGCAGGAGGTGCCCATTCCTCTGTCGGTGATCGATGGCACACATGCCGCGAGCACCGGCTCCTTCAACGTGAACCGGCTGAAGGAGCTGATTCCCACCGTCCAGTTCTATTCGACCAACCCGCGCAACTCGGCGATCAACATTCGAGGCCTCGGCGCGCCCTTCGGGCTGACGAATGACGGCCTCGAGCAGGGCGTCGGCCTCTACATCGACGGCGTCTTTCATGCGCGTCCCGCATCGGCAACGCTCGACTTTCTCGACGTCGAGCGAATCGAGGTGCTGCGCGGACCACAGGGCACGCTCTTCGGGAAGAACACGACCGCCGGCGCCATCAACGTCACGACGCGCAGGCCCAGCTTCACGCGGGGAACAGATCTCGAGCTCAATTACGGCGACCTCGGGTTCGTTCAGGTGAAGGCGGCGGCCACGGGACCTCTTGGCAACAAGGTGGCGGGTCGGCTGTCTTTCTCCGGTACTCGAGCGGGACGGCACGGTCTACAACGTCAAGACGCAGGACCGCGTGAACAATCTCAACAATCTGGGCTTGAGAGGTCAGGTGCTGTTCGCGCCCAGCGACACGCTTGCGGTCATCGCCGTGGTGGACCACACGCGCCAGCGTCCGGAGGGTTACACCCAGGTCGTCGCGGGCGTTGCGCCGACGCTGCGCCCGGCGAACCGACAGTACGCACAGATCGCCGCGGATCTGGGGTACACGCCTCCGAGCTTCAACGCGTTCGACCGCCAGACCGACGTCGATTCGCCGCTGCGCTCCTATCAGGATCTGGGCGGCACCGCGGTGAACGTCGAGTGGAAGCTTCCATTCGGCCAGCTGACGTCGACGACGGCGTGGCGCTATTGGAACTGGAATCCCTCGAGCGATCGGGACTTCATCGGCCTGCCGGTAACCACCATTTCCGCCGCGCCATCGAAGCAGCGCCAGATGACGCAAGAGGTCCGCTACGCCGGCACGTTGTCTCCGCGTGTGAATCTCGTCCTCGGCGCTTTCGCGTTCCACCAGACGATCGAGTCCGATCCGGTCTTCAAGCAGGAACAGGGCTCGGCCGCCGCACGTTTTCTGCTGGCGCCGAGCGCGAACGCGTCCACACCTGGCCTTCTCGATGGGTACGGCTACGACCAGACCGTCGACTACGCCAACACGAGCGCCGCCGTGTTCGGCCAGGTTGCCTTCTCGATCACGGATCGCCTTCGCGTGCTGCCCGGCATCCGGTTCAATTACGACCACAAGAACGTGGATTTCGATCAGCAGGTGTACGGCGGCCTGCAAACGACGAATCCCGCGCTGATCGCCCTGCAGCAGTCCGTCCTCGCGCCGCAGGCCTACACGGCGAACGTCAGCGACACCAACCAGTCGGGGCAGTTGACGGTGGGATACAAGCTGGCCAGGAGCGTGAACGCCTACGCGACCTACGCGACAGGCTTCAAGTCGGTCGGCCTCAACTTGAATGGAGTTCCGACCGACGCCGCGAACCAGCCGG
Organism: uncultured Acidobacteriota bacterium; assembly: GCA_963804795.1. Taxonomy (GTDB): domain Bacteria; phylum Acidobacteriota; class Vicinamibacteria; order Vicinamibacterales; family 2-12-FULL-66-21; genus CAVSUB01. The sequence continues at coordinate 182,415 of CAWDRS010000003.1, forward strand.
TCATCTCCGCCGCGACGGTGAAGCCGGAGGACACCCGCAACGTCGAGATCGGGTTGAAGACCGAGCCGTTCCGCGGCGTCACCGCCAACATCGCCGCCTACGACACCGAGATCAAGAACTTCCAGGCGCAGGTGACCAACGGAACCGTGGGGGTGATCCGCGGATACCTCGCCAACGCCGAAAAGGCGCGCGTCCGCGGCGCAGAGTTCGACGGCAGCGCCAGGATCGGCGGCAACCTCTCGATTTACGGAGCCGCGGCGTACACCGACGGCACATACGTCACCTTCACGGATGCGCCGCCGGCGCTCGAACACACGGGCGGGCCGCAGTTCGAGGATATCTCCGGCTCACTCTTGCCGGGCATCTCGAAGTGGGCGCTGTCGCTGGGCGGCGAGTACGGTCATCGAACGACGCTGTTCGGCCGATCCGGGCAGATCTTCGCGGCCGTCGACGGCAGCTACCGCTCCTCGTTCTCATCGAGCGCGACCTACTCGCGATATCTCGTCGTCGACGGATACGGGCTGGTGAACGCCAGAGTGGGCTTCCGCTCCGCGAACGGCTGGACGCTCACGCTGTGGTCCCGTAATGCGTTGAACAAGGACTACTTCGAGCTGCTTACCGCGGCGCCCGGGAACACCGGCCTCTTCGTGGGGCAGCCGGGGGATCCCAGAACCATTGGCCTGACGTTGCGGGTCGCGTTGAAGTCAATGAGGCCCTGAGCAGACGATCGACTGCCGACGATGCGCACAGATCTATTGTGGCTTCCGCCTTGAGGCGGAAGATCAGGAGGTCAGGAGGCAATTGCCTGGATTTCTTAACCTTCTTATCTTTTGATCTTCTGATCTTCTGTTTTGACCATCCTGGCGCGTCAGCTTGATGCCGCGATTGCGGCGGGGGAGCAGGCGCCCGGTGCCCCGTCGGGGCTGACCCTCGCCGCCGAGTTTCGAAAATGCGGCCGTTTCGTGCAAGTGTTGAATTTTTCGAAAATCTCGTCCATTGTTGTGCTGCCCGCCTTCGGCGCGAAGCGGCTGCGGCGAGGTCACGCCAAAGCCCGCCCAGGGAACAGCGCGGGCGAAGGCGGACGGGGGGAAGCGCCCGGGTTAATCGAGACCGAGAAGGCGCGCCAAGGGCGCGCCCCGCCGGAGCGGAGCGGGGCAGGGGGCCCCCGCGAGCGACGGCGTAAGGGGTCCGGGGACGAAGTCCCCGGAAGGAGTAAACGATGCAGCGTCGAGATTTTCTGATGGGGTCGATGGCGACGGTGGCTGCATTCGCTGGCGGCGAACGCGTTCTCCGCGCTCAGGGACGAGGCCAGACACCGGCCAACGTGAGCCCCGACAAGCTCGCGCGGATCTCGATCATGACGCTGAACTTCGGCAGCATCCTGAAGTTGCCGGATCAGCCGTCATCGCCTGAGCGCACCCTCGAATTGCTCGACCTTCCCCAGATGTACGTCGACGTCTACGGCGTGCACAACGTCGAGTTCCAGCACTCGCACCTCGTTCGAGCCGAGACCGACCCCGCGTTCATCAAGGAGATGAAGGCACGCGTCGATAACGCCAAATCCCAGATCACCCAGATCAACCTGGAGTTCGGGCAGCAGAACATCTCGGCGACCGATCCGGCCCTCAGGCAGCAGGCCATCGACCACACGAAGCAGTGGGTCGACATCGCGGTCGGGCTCGGGTGTCCCAGAGTGATGATCAACCAGGGACAGCTCACCCGCGAGGCGGCACCCGAGGCGATCAAGACCTGGAAGGCGATGAACGAGTACGGCAAGTCGAAGAACGTCAAGGTTTCGGCGGAGACCCGTGGCGGCGGTGGAGGTCGAGGACAGGCTGCGGCCCAGGGCGCCGCGGGGGCGGCTGCTCCTGCCCCGGCCGCGCCCGCTCCGGCCGCGCCTGCCGGCCCGCCCGCGTGGATCCTCCTCAAGGAAGTCATCGAAGGTGCCGGGGCCTACTCCAACGTCGACATCGGCAACGTCGGCGCGCCGAATCAGGATGCGCTCCACGAGGCCATCAAGGGTCTGTTCCCGACGTCGTCCGGCAACATGCACATCAAATCGAGCCCGAACTGGGACATCGGAACGGCCATCAGGTTCACCAACGGCACGCTCGGGTACAAGGGCCTTTACTCAATTGAGGTCAGCACCCATCAAGCGGTTCGCATCGTCTACAACACGATTCTGGCGAATATTTAGACCGTTATGCGGCGTGTTCCGAGAATTCTGTTTCGCTGCCGCATAACGGTCTAGGCGCGCGAAGCGCCCCCCGCCGGAGCGGAACGGGGCGAAGGGGCCCCGCGAGCGACGGCGCTGAGGGGCCGGCGGGGCGAAGCCCCCCGGTCTAGTTGGATAGTGACTCCTGAGACGACGGTAGCCGCGCTCCGTTTGTGATCTTCTGATCTTCTGATCTGCTGTTTGCGCAAGCCTGCGGCTGACCCGGTGCATTGGCGTGACGTGGGGGAACTGGAGCCGCGATTCGGCCAGGATCCGGCGCTCCAGATCGTCTAGCCGTTACCTTCGAGAGCACGCCTTCGAGGAGCGGCGTCATGATGGAGAGTTGCTTCGCGCGAATCACCAGGTCCCACAGCGGCTCGAACTTCTTCCAGCCGGCCGCGTAGAAGAAGTGCTTCGCCTGGTGTTTGATCGAACCGTGCGACAGTGATCCCCGCGCGATCGATGACCAGCGATAGAACTCACGGTACGCCCAGTCGTATCCGCGCTTCAGCGCTTCGGGTGTGAGCCGCGCCGGCTGATAGACGACGTTCCGCGTGTCGTAGAGATCCCAATCGCGCGTCAGGATGCGCCCCGCCGCTTCCGTGCGCGCGAAGAGACGCGTGCCTGGATATGGCGTCTGAATGTGGAACGTCGCGGTCGTGATGCCGTGCTCGATCGCCCAATCGACCGTTCGCGCGAAGACGTCCCCGTTGTCCTCGTCCATGCCGAAGACGAAGCTGCCGTTGATCATGATGCCGAGGGCGTGCAGCCGGTTGGCGACCGCAGCGTAGTCGCGCCCCAGGTTCTGGCGCTTGTTGCTCGACGTCAGGTTGGCGGGCGCGAGCGTCTCGAAGCCGACGAAGAGGCTGCGCAAGCCGGCGTCCGCCGCACGCTCGACGAGATTGCCCCTCAGGATGGAGTCGACTGTCGCCGCGCCTTGAAAAAGGCGTCCCATTCCACGCATCCCTTCGAACAGCGCGGCGGCGAACCGTTGATCGCCGAACAAGTGATCGTCGAGGAAGTACAGATGGCGCCCCGGCAGGCGCTCGATCTCCGCGAGAGCGTCGTCGACGCGCTGCGTGTAGAAGGAGCGTCCGCCCTCGAAGAAGGCGTCCTTGTAGCAGAAGTCGCAGTGTTGCGGGCATCCGCGGGTGACCACGATCGAGTTCGGAACGAGATACGAGCGGCGTCGGATCAGATCGCGCCGGATCGGCGGCACCCGTTCCAGCGTCCGGCCGGTGGTGGACACGTAGCGACGCTGAGGCCGGCCCGCCCGGAAGTCGTCCAGGAACTGCGGAAACGTCTGCTCGCCCGGACCCAGGAAGATGGAGTCGGCGTGCGCCGCCGCCTCCTCTGGCAGCGCGGTCACGTGCAGACCTCCCAGGACGACGTAGACGCCCCGCGCGCGGTAGTGATCGGCCAGGGCATAGGCGCGGCGCGCGCTCGTGATGTAGACCTGAATGGCGACGAGGTCAGGTCGATCGCCGGTGTCCACGCGCCCGACATGTTCGTCGAAGATGACGGCTTCGTCGTCCGGCCGAAGGTAGGCCGCGAGCGTTGCCAGACCGAGGGGCGGGAAAAGGGAGTACTTGATGGGCCGCCAGTAGGGGCTGGTCGCCTCGGTCAGGGCGGGCAGAATGAACGTGACGCGTAGAGGTCGCCGGGAACACATCGGGTCAGCTCCACCGGCGATATTACACTAAATGACAGAGAACTTTGCAATAAAGAGTATTTGCCGCGCTGCCTTCCATCAACAGGAGGAGGGAGGATGGGAGGATCTCAAGAACCAAGAAGGCAAACTTCTTGATTGTTCTTCCTCCCTTCCTCCCGTCCTCCCTGTTGATAGGCAGCCTTTCGACAACCCGATAGCCACGCCTCAATGCCGTGGCTGTCGCCTCAATTGGAGTCAGGCCGTCGCCTGGCCGACCGCGGAAGGCGCTCGACTGGCCGACGGCGCCGGCACCTCATCGAAGACGGGCTGTTTGGGATCGATCAGGGTCCAGCAGAACGCGCCGAGCAGGAACAGCGCGCCCATCAGATAGAGCGGCACGTTCCAGCTCCCGAACCACTGCACCGAATACGCGACGATGAGCGGGTTGAGCATCGCGGCGAGGTTGCCCACGGAGTTCATCGTCGCGCCGACGACGCCGACATGGTTGCGACCGACCTCGATCACCGTGCCCCACGCGGCGCCGAGCGTGAACATCGTCATACCGGTCGCCAGCGCGATGAGCACGGCGGCCACAACCGGCGTGGAGGAAGCCGCCGCCAACAGCAGCGCCACGCCGGCGATCACGTAAGCTGCGGCCCCCAGGCCGCACCGTCCGATGCGCAATCCGTAGCGCGACACCAGCCGATCTGTCACCACACCGCCGAGCAAATCCCCCGGCATGCTGACGAGGAGCGGCAGCCCCGCGAAGATGCCAAGGCTCGTCGCGTCGAATCCATGCCGCTGCTTCAAGTACGTCGGGAGCCAGGTGATACAGAAGTAGAAGATCATGCAGTTCGGAACGTACATGACGCACATCGCGATCATGTTCCTGTTCCGGGCCAGCCGCCCCCAATACTCGCGTCCTGTCGAGTGGGCGGTGTCGGGCGGCCGCTCCGAGACGATCGTCTGCAGTTCCGCCGCGTTCACAGCCGCATGCTCCGAGGGGTCGTTGCGGAACCAGGCGTGCCAGACGGCCACCCAGGCGAACCCCACGATGCCGAAGCAGAAGAAGATCGCCCGCCAGGACATGAACTGGAGCAGAAAGAGCACGAGCGCCGGCGTCAGCCCTCCCACCAGGTGGGCGCCCGCAAAAAACACACCCTGGACCGTCCCGCGCTCGCGAATCGGAATCCAGCGCGAGAAGGTGCGGGCGACGCACGGCCACGCGCCCGCCTCGCCCATCCCGAACAGGAAACGTATCGCGAGCAGCACCGGATAGTTGAAGGCCGCGCCGGTCGCGGCCGTTAGGCAGGACCACCAGAGGACGATACGCGAAAGAACAGAACGCGTGCCCCTGCGATCGGCCCACCAGGCGGTCGGAATCTCGAACAGCGCATAGGCCAGCTGAAAGGCTGTGAAGACGTAGCCCATCTGGATCGTCGAGAGGCTGAGCTCTCTCACGATGCCTGGCGCCAGGGTCGCGATGCAGGCCCGGTCGAGGTACGTGATCATGGCGAGCCCTGTGGCGAGGGCCACGACCTTATACCTGGCGTGCGTGGCGGAGTTGGTCATGGGAGCGCACTATACGCGACTTGGCTGCTCGTCCGACAGCCAAGGGGCGCCCGACGCCGTCGGCCTCGTGATTCGAGCGCTCCGCTGGCCGCTAAGGCTCGTACCCCCGCCACAGCCAGCGCAGCGAATCCGGAAGGATCGCGCGGCCGTGGCGATTGCTGTGGAAGCCCTGCCCGTACTCGAAACGGTAGTCGTACCGTGCGTAGGACAGCGACTTTGCCAGCGTCTGGTTCGCCAGCGGCCAGTTGCCATTGGCGTTGTCCAGATCGTTCGAGCCATCCTGGAGGAACACGCGGATCGGCTTTCGCGGCGTCTTTCGAACGAGTGCCTCGTAATTGTGCCCGCCCTCGCGCACGGTCTTGCCGCTCGCGATGTTGGTGAAGCTGCCGATCCACGACAGGACCTTGCTGAACTCGGTCGGCCGCTCCCATGCGACCGTGAACGCGCAGATTCCTCCGCTGCTCGCGCCCGAGATGGCTCGGCTCGCCGCGTCATGCCGGAGTTTCGTCGTCTTCTCGACCTCGGGAAGGATTTCCTCGAGCAGGAACCGCGCGTACTGATCCGACAGCGTGTCGTACTCGAAGCTCCGATTGGAGCCGCCATCGGCGCGCGTGCCCGGCTGGATGAAGATCCCGACCGTGACCGGCATGTCCTTCTTGGCGATCAGGTTGTCGAAGACGGTCGGCACGTAGTCCTTGGGGCCGGCTCCGTCCTGAAAGACCATCACCGCGGCGGGGCTCTCGGGTCTGTATTGCGCCGGCAGGTAGACCCACCAGTCGCGCTTCGTGCCCGCGAAGATCTTGCTCTCCCACGGCGGCATCTGCTTGACCGTCCCCTTGGGCACGCCCGGCTGTTCTCTGCTGTCGGCGTGGGTTTCGTACGCCTCGAGCTGTCCACCGCCCAGGCGACGCGTTCCCACTTCGTAGTGCCAGCTGAACGCCGTGCCGTGCGCGAGTTGAGCCACGCCTGCGTAGACGTTCGTCGTGCCCACGCGCGCCAACGGCATCGTGAAGAGGACGGCGTCGGACACCACCCGGGGCTGAATCGCGTTTGGCCCGGTCGGCGGCGGCGTTTCGAGGGCGAACGCGACGAGCAGCTCGTCGATCCTGGCGGCGCCGCCCTGCGCCACGGCGTCGGCGCCACCGAAGTACGCCCGGATTCGCTCGGCGAGCTGCTCGGCCTCCGGGCCGGCGGGCTTGGCCTCGAGAGCGGCCTGGAGCGACTTGGGAGTCATCTCTGCGCCGTTCTGGGCCCAAAGGAGGCTGGCGCCGGCCGCGAACAGAGCTCCGACAAGACACGCGATCGCCGTCTTCAACTTGTTCATCGGTTCCTCATGCTCGAAAGACGAGGCACACGATACCTCAAGTGTCGAACATGCGGCCGGTCGATTTCGGGACTGCGGTAGACTGGCCGTCTTGATCGAGCTCACGCCGACCGCCATCAACCGACTTCTTGCCGAGATTCGCGACCTGCAGTCGAGCGGGCGCACCGTCGTCTCGCTGATGCGCGGCGAGCCCGACTTCGACACGCCCCCCCACATCGTCGAGGCCGCAACGCGGGCACTTCGGGCCGGCCGAACGCGCTATCCGGACAATCGCGGAGAGCCGAAGCTGCGCGAGGCCATCGCCGCGAAGCTTTCGCGCGACAACGGGCTCACCTACGATCCGGTGTCGGAAGTCCTGGTGACGACCGGGGCGACGCTCGGCATCCACGCGGCGCTGACGGCACTCCTCGAGCCAGGCGACGAGGTCGTTCTGCCGGAGCCGATCTACGACGCGTACGTCTCTCCAATCACGCTGGCAGGCGGCACGGTCCGCTTCGTGCCGGCCGCGATCGAAGAAGGCCGGTTCGTGATCACGGCGGATGCGATCGAGGCGGCGCTGACCCCTCGCTCGCGGATTCTGCTGCTCAACACGCCATGGAATCCGGTCGGGACCGTGCTTCGGGAGCCAGAACTCCGCACCATCGCGGGCCTCGTCGTGCGCCGCGGTCTGACGCTCATCAGCGACGAAATCTACGAGGCGATCACCTACGGCGATTGCCGGCACATCTCTCCTGCGGCTGTGGATGACGAGGTGCGCGCGCGCACCGTCGTCGTCAACAGCCTGTCGAAGACGTACGCGATGACCGGATGGCGGACGGGCTATTGCGCCGCGCCGGCGCCGATCGTTCACCGGATGTTCCTGGTGCTGCAGCAATCGAGTCGCGGTCCGGCGACGTTCGTGCAGGACGCGGCGGTCGAAGCGCTCACGGGGCCGCAAGAGCCGGTCGCCGAGATGCGGCGCGAGTACGCCCGGCGGCGCACGCAAGTGATCGAGGCGCTCGCATCGGTTCCGGGGATACAGGTGCTGCCGCCCGAGGGCGGGTTCTTCGCGATGGTCGACGCCAGGGGCCTCGGCATCGCCTCGAACGAAATCCGGCGGCACCTCTTGTACGAGGCGGGTGTCGCGGTGGTTCACGGTTCGGCCTATGGGCCCAGCGGGGAAGGCACGTTGCGCGTGTCCTTCGGATCTGGCGGCGCGACCTTGGCGCGCGGCCTCGAACAGATGCGCGAGGGATTTGCGCGGCTGTCGGTTGCAGAACCCTAGCGACCGCCGCCGCGCCTGGAGTGGGGGAACCGGCCCGCGACTGTGCAACTACGGGATGTCCTGTCGGTGTTCGGCGTACCCGCGCGCGGCGATCGGCCACACGCCGGCGACGCGCTCTCCATCGAGCGCGTAGAAGACATCGTGCAGGTTGACGGTCGGATCGGTGTGCGAGGGAACGAGACGGACACGATCGCCAATCGCGATCCGGGTCCCTTCGGCGACCGCGATCACCGCATGTTCGTCGTTGAGCGCCGTCACGGTCGCACCAGCCATGCCGGCCACGCGCGGATGTCCATGATCTTTGGTCGCCGCCTTGTGGCCGCAGTCGGCGACACATCGATCGGGCGATGGCCGGCTGACGATCGTCCCGAGCACCCAGAAGGCTTGTTCGAATGGCACGCCGGTATCGCCATAGTCGGTGTCCATGAGGACGTACGAGCCGGCCTGGATCTCGGTCACGCCGTCGACGCGGCCGCTGATATCGTGCGTGCCGGTTCCGCCGGCCGAGACGATCGGGCATGGAAGCCCGGCTTGCCGCAGCAGTTCGGCCGTCGAGACGAGCGCGCGCATCGCTTCTCGCGCCTGCTGCTCCCTTTCCCTCCGATCGCGAATGGCCTGCAGATGCCCCTCGTAACCCATGACTCCGCGGAGCTCGATGCCGGGCATGCCGGCGACCTCGCGGGCGACGGTCACGGCGTCGTGGCCGGGCAGCACGCCGCACCGCTGCTGGCCGACGTTCACGTCCACGAGCGCGCCGATCGTCACGCCGGCATCCACAGCCGCTCGGGAGATCTGGGCCACGCCGACCGGCGAATCGACGGCGACCGTCATCGAGTGCGACCGCGCGAGTTGCGCCACACGCGCACAGCGCCCGGCTCCGATCACCTCGTTGGCGATCAACAGGTCCGCGCCGAGGTGGGCCACCGTTTCAGCTTCCCCAACCGTTGCGCAGGTCAGCCCGGTGCACGAGCCGGCCGCCAGCTGCCTCCGCGCGATTTCCGGGGTCTTGTGCGCCTTGACATGGGGGCGGAGCCGGCACGGCCCGGTCGCGAAGAAGTCCGCCATGAGGCGAATGTTGCGATCGAGCGCGCCGACGTCGAGGATGAGCGCTGGCGTCGGAATATCCGCAAGAGTCTTTGGTGACACGCGTCGGCCTTCGCCTCCCCACGTCCTCGAGGATCGCGAGTGTAGTGCGTCACGCCCTCCACGCACCAGCCGCGGCTGCGTCCCTGACGTATGCGGTGAAATCGCGCGGTGGCCGTCCAAGCGCCCGCTGCACGCCGTCGGCGACTCGATGCGTTGCGGCCATCCAGCACTTCGGTGAAGAGGTAAGTGATCAGCGTCACGAAATCGGCAGGTATGCCGAGAGTCGCCAGCGCCGTCGCGTACTCCTGCGGCGAAACAGTCATGTAGGTGACGTGTCTGCCGGTGGCTCTCGCGTCGCCGCGAGCTTCCAGCCGGTCCACCACACGCCGGCCCGTGTTGCCGGTTCCGCCGAGCACCAGGATCGTCTTCGCCATCGCGTCATGCTCCCTCTCACGCCCGTGTCGTCGAGTCCCGCGTGACGATGTTCAGCATGTGTTGTGGCTGGCTCTGAATCCATTCCACAACGTCCGCGGTTCATGCTCGTTCGTCCAGACCGGATGGACGGCACTGCCGCTTCGCGGACATACTCCCTGTATGAAAGGCGGGGCTTGAAAGCCCCGCCTTACAAGAAACACAAAGATGTTCGAGAGAACTGTGCATTACGTCGAAGGCGCCGCGCTGTTAGCCGTGGTAATGGCAGCCGGGCTCGGTGTCCCGGCGGCCGCGACGCCGGCCGCCGATGCCGCGCCCTCGCTCCGTGACGTCCTCGATCGGATCGGCCAGTACGTCGTTCGCTACGGCGAGTCGCTGGCGACAGTCGTCGCGGACGAAGACTACACGCAGAGGCTCGTCCCGCCGGCCGGAGATGTCGGACGCGAACGCGTGCTCCACTCGGAGATCGCCTTCGTCAAGCTCGCGGACAGCAGGGAATGGCAGGGATTCCGAGACGTGCTCACGGTGGACGGCCAGGCGGTGCAGGGCAGTGGCGGGAGGCTCGAGCGGGTGCTCCGAGACGCGCCGAACGCCGTGCTCTCTCAGGTGCGCCTGCTTGCGGCTGAGAGCGCGCGCTACAACCTGGGTACGCTCCGCCGTGACTTCAACGTGCCGACGACCGTCCTGCAGTTCGTGCACCCGGAACACCAACATCGGTTCAGGTTCAGCAAGCGGAGCGAGGAAGCGGTGGCAGCGGCGAAGGGCTCCTCTGAACTCGATGACCGCGTGTGGGTGGTCGAGTTCAGCGAGCGCGGTCCCGGCACGCTGATTCGCAACACGGATGGCAGGGACGTGCCCGTACGGGGCCGCGTGTGGGTCGTGCCCGGCGACGGCCGGATCGTGCGCAGCGTCTTCACGACGGACGCCTTCAAAACGGAGATCGGCGTGACCTGGGGGCACGACAGCCACCTCGATCTGTGGGTGCCCGTGGAAATGCGCGAGCGGTATCTGGATCGCGACGGCGTCGAGATTACGGGAATCGCGAGATACTCGAACTATCGCCGATTCGACGTCACGGTACGCGTCGTGCGGTAAACCGAACACAAGCGAATCCTGGACTAGGCTCGTCGCGGTCGTGTCACGCCGGCACGCCCGGCGCGTCGGAGGTGCTGCGGGGATGGAACAGCGAATTCTCGGGAAGAGTGGCTTGAGCGTCTCGGTCCTGACATTCGGCACGATGACGATTGGCGGGCGCGATCGGTTCCGCCACATGGGCAACCTTGGCGTGGCCGAGACGATCCGCATGCTCGACATGTGCGCGGAGGCTGGCGTCACGACGATCGACACGGCCGACGTGTATTCGTTCGGGGGCGCCGAGGAGATTCTCGGCGAGGCCCTCGAAGGGCGCCGCCAGGAGTTCCTGATCGTCTCGAAAGTGTTCCAGCGGATGGGGACGGGCGCGCACGACGTCGGGCTGTCGCGCAAGCGCATCGTCGAGGGCTGCGAGGCCAGCCTGCGGCGGCTTCGAACGGACTACCTGGACCTCTATCTCAGTCACGAGCCCGATCAACGCGTGCCGGTTGAAGAGAGCCTGCGAGCGTTCGACGATCTCGTCGCGCAGGGGAAGGTGCGATACATCGGGTGCTCGAATCACTCGGGCTGGCACGTGATGAAGGCGCTCGCGACCTCGGAGCGAGAGGGCTTCGTGCGCTACATCACCCAGCAGGTGAACTACTCGCTCGTCTCGCGCGACATCGAGCACGAGCTCGTCCCGCTGGCGCTCGATCAGGGCGTCGGCGTCATGGCCTGGAGCCCGTTGCACGCCGGCCTGCTGACGGGAAAATTCCGCCGGGATGCCCGCCCGACGGAGAGCCGCCTCAACGAGCTCGATGCGCCGGGCACGATCGATATGGAGCGCGTGTACCGGATTGTGGACGTCCTCCTGGAGATCGGACGGCAGCGCGGCGTGTCCGCTGCGCAGGTCGCCCTGAACTGGGTGATGTACAAGCCGGGCGTCGACACCGTGGTCCTGGGCGCGCGCAACGAAGAGCAGCTCCGCGACAATCTTGCTGCGGCGACCTGGCGCCTGACCGCCGAGGAGTCCGCGCGTCTCGACGAGGTCAGCGCGCTGCCGGAACCGTACCCGTACTGGCACCAGCACAAGTTCGGGATCGAGCGGAATCCACGTGTCCCGACCCTCAGAGACGCGAATTTGACCTGAGTAGCCTCTTCGGAATCGACGCGACGCCTGAGGTCACGACCGGGAGCGTTCGAGCGTCTGCACGTAGGCCTCGATCGTCCGGGGCGTCACGCCGAATCGATCGGCAGATGCCTTCCAGCCAGGGAAGGGCTTGGAGTGCGTCGCGGCGTACTGGCCGAGCGTGATCAATCTGGCTCCAACTTCGCTGAACGGCCGGACCAGCGGAGGCAGCAGCTTCAACGCGATGTCGGGCATGTGCCGGCGCTTGCCGGACGAACCGAGACGCCGCTCGACGAGCGTCGCCACGTCGTTGTACGAGATATCCGACGGCCCGCCGACCTCGATCGCCTCGTTGACGATCTCCTCCCGGGCCAGAATCCTGACGGCGAACTCGGCGACGTCCTCGACCGCGATGTAATTGGCGACCCGGCTGCCGTCGCCGAAAATCGTCGCTCTGCCCTTCTTGCGGATGTCGCCGGCGATCAACTGGTCGACCCACACATCCATGAACGAGGTTGGCCGGAGGAAGACGTGCGGCACTCCGCTTCGTTTGATCGCGTCCTCGATGTACCACTTCACTCGGAAGATGTCGACCGGGGCGTCCGGATCGATGCCGCGGAAGGACACGTAGACGAGCCGGCGGACGCCGGTGTTGCGAGCCGCGGCGCAGAGGTTCTGGTAGGCCGGCAGGTCGATGCGCGTCGGGCTGGTTGCGCCGCTGCCCATGTTGTTGTTGGCGGTCGCGACGATCTGGCCTACGCCGCGGCACGCGTCGGTGAGCGCCCGGAGATTGCCGAGGTCGACCGGCGCGATCTCCGCCCCGGCTGCCTCGAATTCCACGAGCTTCTCCCGTCGCCTGGCGAGCGCCCGCACCGGTACGGCACCCGCAACGAGCTTGCGCGCGATGACCGCGCCGAGCTGACCCGAGGCGCCGACGACGAGCACGCGTGACTCCGGCATCGCTCCCTCCGCATGGTGGTCGAGCAGGAGCGAATCATACCGGTTCGTGCCGGCCGTCGGGGCCGAATCTCGCCGGCGCGGACTCCAGGAGGCGGCCTGATGTTGACAACGAACCCGTAGTCCAGCCTATCGTCTACGCTCTATGGCCACCTTCAAGCCGCTGCAAGAGATCCCGCCGCAACACATCTGGGAGGGCGTTGTCGCCCGGGTGGTCGAGGGCGACCGCATGTCCTTCGCCGTCGTCGAGCTCGCCCCGAACAGCATCGTCAAGGAGCACCAGCACCCGAATGAGCAGATCGGGATCATCCTCCAGGGATCGCTGACCTTCACGATCGGCGGCGAGACCCGCCTGCTTCACACCGGAGACACGTACAACATTCCCGGCGGCGTTCCGCACGATGCGGTCACAGGGCCTGATGGGGCGGTCGTGATCGATACCTTCGCGCCGGTGCGAGCCGACTGGGAGCGATTCGCTAAAGAGGCACCCGAGCCGCCCGTGTGGCCTTGAGGCTGGAGGTTTCACGCGCGGCTGCCCAGCGGAACTTGGGCCGTGACAGCCAACTCGCGAGGCCTGAAAAGGCTAACAGGAGGAGGGAGGACCGGAGGAACTCTCCTGCTCCTCGAGTTCTGGTCTGCTGCTCGCGCGCCCGCTGAAGCGGGCGCCGCGCACCGCGCGGCGCGAGCAGCACTGAGCCTACTCGAGAAAGCAAGAAGGATCCTCCCGTCCTCCCTTCTCCTGTGAAGCTCTTCGTGACAAGTGACCACCGCCCAAGGGCCGTGGGTCTTAGGCGCGCCCAGCCTCAACGCTGGCCGCGTGTCCGCTCGACCTGGAGCAGCTCGCGGGTGGCCGGGTGCTGCGGATTGGCCAGGACGTCCCGCGGGTGGCCCTCCTCGACAACGCAGCCCTGCGACAGGATGACGACGCGCGTGGCGTAGTCGCGCACGAAGTCATCGTCGTGCGACGTCATGACGAGCGTGCGTCCCTGCGATGCGAGCGCCTGCAGCGTCTCGCCCAGCTCGTTCCGGCGGGCCGGGTCGAGCGAGGCGGTCGGCTCGTCCATCAGGAGCAGCGGCGGATCCACGGCGAGAGCACGCGCGATCGCCACGCGCTGCGCCTCGCCGCCGGAGAGCTCGCGCGGGAGGGCCCGGGCCCGGTGCCCGACGCCCAGCTCGCCGAGCAGCGCCTGCGCACGGCGCTCCGCCTCGGGCCGCGCGACACCGTAGACGTGCACCGGTGCGAGCCAGACGTTGTGAATCGCGGTGAGATGCTCGAAGAGAAAGTGGAATTGGAACACCATGCCCACTTTCCGCTCGAGATTCCGGCGTGCCTGGCGATCGTTCAGCCGGCCCGCTCGTGCGACACCGTCGACGAGCACCGCGCCGTCGTCGAAGCCTTCGAGGCCGGCGACGGTTCTCAGAATCGTCGTCTTGCCGGATCCCGACAGGCCCATGAGCGCGAGCATCTCGCCCCGGGCAACGGCGAGGTCGACGCCGCAGAGGATCTCGCGTGCTCCGCGGTTGAGACGAAGGCCGCGGATCTCCATCACCGCGCTCACGACGTCGACGCCTTCCACCGGGCTTCCAGGCCGCGAGCCACGTGCGCGAGCGGCAGCGACAGCGCCAGGTACAACCCGGCGCACAGCAGCCCCGGGATGACCCAGCTGCCGATGTTGGCCGCAAATATCTGCGTCTGCTTCGTCAGCTCCACGACGGTAATCACCGACACCAGCGACGAGTCCTTCAAGAGTGCGACGAAGTCGTTCGTCATCGGCGCCAGCGCCAGGCGGAATGCCTGCGGTCCTCGCACCAGCCTGAGGATCTGCCGCTCGGTGAAGCCGAGGATGCGTGCAGCCTCGAGTTGCCCTCGCGGAACGGCTTCGAGGGCGCTCCGGTAGATCTCGCTCTCGTACGCGGCGTAGTTGAGGCCCAAACCGAGCAGCGCGGCGACGAACGCCGGCAGGCGGACGACGCTGGAGAGTCCGTAGTAGATGACGAACAGCTGGAGCAGGACGGGCGTGCCGCGCATGACCTCGACGTACGCGGTCAGGAAGAGGCGTGCCGCCGCTCCGCCGTACACCCGCCCGATTGCGAGGAGCATTCCGCACGCGACCGCCAGCGCCATCGCGAGGCAGGAGAGACCCAGTGTCACGACTGCGGCACGCAGGAGCGCCGGAAGGTAGCGCAGTGTCGCGCCGACGACCGTCAGGGGGACCGCTGGCGGCTGGACAGCCGCGCCGGGCCCGCTGCCGCCAGCCATCAGCTCCGCATAGAGCTGCGGCTGTTCGTCGTTCCAGACGTTCCATTTCCGCATGATTCGCTCGAGGCGGCCGTCCTGCATCGCGGAGAGCAGGATGCTGTTCATGCGATCGCGGAGCTCGGTGTTCACGGGTCCGGTGATCACGACGTAATGTGCCGTCTGCACCGAGGTGGGCTGCGTGAAGAGCCCCGTGTTCCGGCGCATCGCGCGATCGGCGAGGACGTTGTCGAGCAGCACCGCGTCGACGCGTCCGACCAGCAGATCCGAATACGGATGGACGTCGTCGTCGTACGAGATCGGAACGATCCCCTGCTGGCGTTCGGCCTGCAGCAGGATGTCGTAGGCAATCGTGTCGCCGAGCGTGGCCACGCGCCGCCCGCGAAGATCGTTGAGGGACCGAAACCTGTCTCGATCGCCTTCCCGCACCGTGAGAACTTCGCGGAAGCGGTAGTACGGGATGGAGGCCGCTACCGTCGCGCGGCGTGCCGGAGTGTCCTCGATGCCGCTGAGCGCGATGTCGAAATCGCCACGGACAGCCGATTGATCGAGGGACGCGAAGGCCACCTCCACGAACTGGGGCTGGCGCCCCAGCGCCTGCGCGATGAGCTCTGCGATCTCGACGTCGAACCCGCGCACGACCTGCGGATCATTCGGGTCGGCCTCGACGTACGGCGCACCGCCCTCGGCGTCGCCTCCCCAGCGAAGGATCGGCGGCGGAGTCTGCGCGACGGCCGCTCGGTCGGGAGCGAGGATGGCGAGACACCCGCAGGCGATCGTGACTGCCTTCCGACAGAGCGTGCGGGTGGGAGTCGAGCGTGAAGGCACGTCGGGAGGCCGGTTCGCGGAATTCCATTTCCGGAGGACGTTCGCTCGAGGCACCTCACCGAGAGTATACGGTCGCCGCCCGAATCTCGTGACGAAACGTGACGGCAACCGGCATGCCTATTTGCGAAGTGGGAACTGCCCACGCGCAAAATCGATCGAGGTTTTGAAACTTGCGACATACAGGTAACTCGCGGCGATGCGAAACCATCACAGCAGGAAGGAGGAAAGGAGGATCCTAAACAACAAAAATTTCCTCCCTCCTCCTGTTGAAAAGGCAGCGTGCCAATAACCCGGTGGCCGCAAGTTCCATGCGATGGCTGTCGTCCGCCAGCGTGTCTCGGCTACAGCTTCTCGAGATCCTGCCGCAGTCTCGCCGTGACCTCCAGCACGGCATCGCGCTGATCGTCCGTCACCATCACACCAAGGTGCGCGACCAGCGCTCCCTGCCTCGCGCTCCGGGCGCCGACGATGCAGCCGGTGAGGCCGTCGGTGGCGAGCAGGACGCCGACGCACAGCTGCCCGCAGCTCAGACCGATGTCGGCGGCGAGCGCCTTGACTTCGTCGACTGCCTGCAAATGCCGCTGGAACCGCGCGCCGACGTAGTCCTTGTGCTCGCCGCGGGCATCACCCGCCGGAAACGTTTTGTCCTTCTTCCACGTGCCGAAGAGCATTCCGCGGAACAGAGGCGAGTATCCGATTGCCCCGACGCCGTTTGTCGAGCACCAGGGGAGCACTTCGTCCGCGGCGGCCGGACGAAGGATGCTGTACGGGCACTGGTCCGTATGGAGCGGGACGCCGGTGGAGCGCCATTCCTCCATCTGCGCGACGGAAAAGTTCGACACGCCGATCGCCCGGATCTTGCCGTCGTTCAGGAGCGTCGCGCAGGCGCCGGCCGTCTCGGCGATGGGCTCCGGCGCAGGCCAGTGGAGCTGGTAGAGATCGATGCAGTCCACGCCGAGGCGCTTCAAACTCGCCTCGCACTCTTTCAAAACGGCGGTGCGCGACGCGGACCCCTTGAGTGATTGGGCGTTGTCGCCGAGCCCGAACTTCGTGAAGATCATCGGCCTGCGCGAGGGAGGCAGCTGCTTCACCGCCGCACCGACTATCGTCTCGGAATGGCCCGAGCCGTAGACCGCGGCCGTGTCGATCCAGTTCACACCGTGATCCACGGCGGCGTGAATCGCGTTGACGCTCTCGACATCGTCCTGCCCGCCCCATTGGAATCCGCCGACCGCCCAGGTCCCCAGACCGATGGACGAGATATTGAGACCCGAAGACCCGAGCTCGCGTAACATCATCCCTCTATCCTCCTCGCCTCGACATCGACACCGTTTGCAGCGCCACAGACCTGCTCGTTTTGGCTGAGCTGAAGCAGTGCAACGATACCCCGGCGCGGCATTACGGAGCTCAGCAGAATCCCAGGCGCCACCCGGTTCAGCCTCCGTCTGTTCGTTTCACCTCGCCTCCACGTTATTTCTCTCGCAGCCCAAAGAGGAAGAGCATGAAGATTCTGATGAGACTCGCGCTGGTCACACTCTTCGGCGGCACGCTGTTCGGCAGCGCGGCATCGACCGCACGAGTGGTGGCCGCAGGCACGCGGCTCGACGTCAACGACGTGTCGTTCCTGTGGCCACCTCCGGTCACGGCCGCGGACGTCAGTGCGTTGATGTCCGCGAACGACGTCACCACGAGCGGGTCGGCCGTCTGGCCGCTGCCGGCGTTCAACGCTGTGATGGCGTCCGCGCGAACCCTGACCATTGAGAATGCGGCTGGCTTCGCCAGCCAGATCACGCTGGACGCGGCCCTGCAGAAACCGGAGACGTGGAAAGTTGTGGCGATGCGGGTGGATCCGTCGGCACCCGGCGGGCATCCATCGCTCGTCAAAGCGTTCGGCTCGATGCCGCAGATTCGCTTAATCCTGCAGCCTGTCACGGTGGCGGGGGGCAAGGTTCGGGTGCACGACTTCGCCGCCCACCTCGTCTTCCACTACGCCTCCGGCAAGCTCGCGGCGCCGTTCACGCCGGACAAGGACAAGTTCCGCGAGGTCGTCACTGACCTGGCCGCTTTGAAGGCCGCTGCCGGCACGCCGACGGAGGGTCGGCTCGGCATCCATCCCGCCTTGAAGGCCAGGAACGAGAAGTTCGCCGCACTGGCAAAAGGTTTCGTCGCGAAGTTCGTCTCTGCGCCGCGTTTGTTTGGCCTTTCGTTCATGGGCGTTGAAACTCCGGAGCCGTGGATCTTCATGGCCATGGTGTCGAACGGAGACGGAACGGGTACCGTCGTCGATGCGCCTCAAGCGGTACTCGGGAAGAAATCTGCGCAGATGTTGGGCCTTCTGGTTCACCCCTCGGCGACGCCTCTTCCATCCACGACGAACGTGGACACGGCGGCCGGCCGGGGAGTCAGCACTGGTGTGTTGTTCGAGACGGATATCGCGGGCCGCCTGACCGGTTCGGTCTTCAGCGGCACGCCACGGCCGGTCCACTCGGACATCCCGGACATCGTGGCCAACCCAGAGCGCTCGCATTTCTTCAACACCGACTGTGTGAGCTGTCACTCGGAGAGCTCTCGACGCAAGGAGCTGAATCTTTCTCCGATTGACGCGATGTTCCGGTTCGCCGTTCCTGCGGGCGTGTCCGGACTCGACGAAACCCTGTTGCCCAAGGACCGCTGGAACGTCCACAACTTTGGCTGGTTTCAGCGGCCCGCCTCGTCGCCGGCCCTTGCGACGGTGACGATGCGAACCGCGAACGAGTCTGCCGAGTCAGCGGAGTACATCAACCGGGAGTACCTCGGTCAGCCACCCGGCTCTGCCGCGCAGCCTGCGGCGGCCACAGAAAAAAGAGGAACTATGCCGAACATGGTCGCCAACCCACTCACCCTTGTCATGGACATCAAATCGCCGGAGGACCATCGTCAATTGAAGGCCCTCGTCGAAGGACTGCAGGCGCTCCCGCCGGACAAGAACCCGATCGTCCTCGCGCTGACGAAGCTGAAAACGGTTCACTTCGCGCGATTCGTGTTTCTCAGCGAGAAACAGCTGGCCGTCATCACCAGCTACGACGGGACGTTCGAGGATTACATCGACGCGTTCGTGAATTCCATCGGCGAGATCTTCGACAAACTCCTGGCCCACATGCAGGACGCGCCGCCGCTTCCCGTGTCAGCCAACCGCGACGCGTTTCTCGCGTACGTCAAGAAACACGATCTGATGTCCATACCGCCGTTCTACAGTGCGTATCCGACTCTGACCGTTCAGGACATCCTGGCGCTGCAGAAGCAGGCCGCGCCGCGGTGATCCGGATGGTCGCGGATCCAGTCCGATTTTTGCACTAGGCCGGAGCTCCGCCGGGACGTAAGGTCGCGCCGGGGGGAGGTCCGATGATCCGAATGCTGCGCGTCGTGAGGAGATGCGCCCTGGGCGCATGCCTGCTGCTCAACCCGTGGGTCGCACGAGCCGACGCCATCCTGGACTGGAACATCCTGGCGCTCAAAACGACGGCCGCCGCGCCATTCAACCCGCCGCTCGAGTCCCGGAACCTGGCGATCGTCCACGCCGCGATGTTCGATGCCGTGAATGCGATCGTGCGCGAGTTCCAGCCGTATGCGGTCACGCTCCGCGCGCCCGAAGGTGCGTCGCCGGAAGCGGCCGCCGCCGCCGCGGCCCACTCTGCTCTCGTCGAGCTCTATCCGGATCAGCGCCCGGCGCTGGACGCTGCCTACGCAGCTTCGCTCGTGTCGATCCCGGACGGATCGGGCGAGACCAGCGGCATCACGCTCGGCGAGGCTGTGGCGTCGCGGATCCTCGCGATGCGCGCTTCGGATGCTGCGACCGAGGCCATCGCTGCCCGGCACACGCCGGGGACGGGCGTCGGCGTCTGGGTTCCGACGCCGCCATCCTTCCTGCCGGCTCTCGATCCGGGTTGGGGCTGCATCCGTCCGTTCCTGATGGTCAACGAATCGCAGTTCCGTCCGGGGCCGCCCCCCGCCTTGAACAGCAAGCGATACGCGCGCGATTTCGCCGAGGTCATGCAGGTCGGATCCAGCGCGAGCGCGACCCGAACGCAGGCACAAACCGATCTCGCGCGCTTCTGGATCGCCACTGGACCGCAGAACTGGAACCCGGCCGCGAGACAGGCCTCTGTCGCTCACGGGCTGACGATGGCGGAGAATGCGCGGGCGTTTGCGCTTCTCAACCTGGCTGGCGCAGACGCGTTCATCGCGTCGTGGGATGCGAAGTTCACCTACAACCAGTGGCGTCCTGTCACGGCGATCCCCGCCGCCGACCGGGACGGCAACCCGAACACGCTCGAAGACCCCTCCTGGGCGCCGCTGCTTGCGACGCCTCCATTTCCCGACTACATCGCCGGGCACACGACCTACGCCGGGGCCGCCGAGAGAGTGCTCGATCACGTCTTCGGGAAGCGGCCAAGGGTGGCGCTGATGCTGACGAGCCCGACCGCGCCCGGCGTCGTCGAGCGGTTCACCAGTTTCAAAACGCTCGCTGACAGCGTCGTCGATGCGCGCGTGTGGGGCGGAGTCCATTGGCGAACGTCGAGCGTGCGTGGGCGAACGGTCGGCGAGGAGATTGGGCGCTACGCCGTACAGCGTTTTCTGAAGCCGGTTCGAGGGCGCTGACGTCGGGTCTGCGATGACAGTGTGAGAGCGGGCATCTCGAACGGTGTCACCGAGACCTCCGCGGTCCTGGTCGGGCGCGCGACCTACGCCGCACTCATGGAGGATGCGACCCGGCCCGCTGAAGTCCGCCTCGAGTTGCCGCCGCAGTGGACGGGATCGATGACGTCGCTGGACGCTACGACGAGGACACGCCGCTTCGAACGGCGACGGAACCCTTGATGAAGCTCTTGTCGGATCCGAAGCGGTTGGCGCTCTACGAAGGCGGACACGTGCCGTCGGTCGAAGTGCTCATGAGCACCACGAGCCCATGGCTGGAGGAGCAGCTGGGCCGGGTCGCCCGGTGAGAGGCGCAAGAGCACCCACGGTGCGCGGCGAACCCATTTCACAATCCGTAGCGCAGGGCTTTAGCCCTGCCGAGGGCAGCCCGAAGGGCTGCGCAAGAGGTTGTGAAAACCGAGCGTGTCCGGATTCGGGAATTGGGCTGGCCGCCTCCGGTCGCGTCGACCAGGCCTTCGTCAGTCGCCAAAGTCACAAGCCCTTGGAGCGTCGGTCTTTGCCCGTTTGGTACGCTTCCTGCCAATGCCGTCGGCGCCAGTCCGGCGGGCGAAGCCTCCCGGTCTGAGTTGGGAAAGCGCGCCACGGGCGCGCCCGCCGGAGCGGAGCGGGGCAGCGGGGTCCCCGCGAGCGACGGTGCTGGGGGGGCCGGCGGGGGGAAGCCCCCCGGTCTGAGTTGGGAAAGCGCGCCACGGGCGCGCCGGCCGGAGCGGAGCGGGGCAGCGGGGTCCCCGCGAGCGACGGCGCTGGGGGGGCCGGCGGGGGGAAGCCCCCCGGTCTGAGTTGGGAAAGCGCGCCACGGGCGCGCCCGCCGGAGCGGAGCGGGGCAGCGGGGTCCCCGCGAGCGACGGCGCTGGGGGGGCCGGCGGGGGAGCCCCCGGTCTGAGTTGGGAAGCGCGCCACGGGCGCGCCCGCGGAGCGGAGCGGGGCAGCGGGTCCCCGCGAGCGACGGCGCTGGGGGGGCCGGCGGGGGGAAGCCCTCCGGTCTGAGTTGGGAAAGCGCGCCACGGGCGCGCCCGCCGGAGCGGAGCGGGGCAGCGGGGTCCCCGCGAGCGACGGCGCTGGGGGGGCCGGCGGGGGGAAGCCCCCCGGTCTGAGTTGGGAAAGCGCGCCACGGGCGCGCCCGCCGGAGCGGAGCGGGGCAGCGGGGTCCCCGCGAGCGACGGCGCTGGGGGGGCCGGCGGGGGAAGCCCCCCGGTCTGAGTTGGGAAAGCGCGCCACGGGCGCGCCGGCCGGAGCGGAGCGGGGCAGCGGGGTCCCCGCGAGCGACGGCGCTGGGGGGTCCGGCGGGGGGAAGCCCTCCGGTCTGAGTTGGGAAAGCGCGCCACGGGCGCGCCGGCCGGAGCGGAGCGGGGCAGCGGGGTCCCCGCGAGCGACGGCGCTGGGGGGGTCCGGCGGGGGGAAGCCCTCCGGTCTGAGTTGGGAAAGCGCGCCACGGGCGCGCCGGCCGGAGCGGAGCGGGGCAGCGGGGTCCCCGCGAGCGACGGCGCTGGGGGGGTCCGGCGGGGGGAAGCCCCCCGGTCTGAGTTGGGAAAGCGCGCCACGGGCGCGCCCGCCGGAGCGGAGCGGGGCAGCGGGGTCCCCGCGAGCGACGGCGCTGGGGGGTCCGGCGGGGGGAAGCCCTCCGGTCTGAGTTGGGAAAGCGCGCCACGGGCGCGCCCGCCGGAGCGGAGCGGGGCAGCGGGGTCCCCGCGAGCGACGGCGCTGGGGGGTCCGGCGGGGGGAAGCCCTCCGGTCTGAGTTGGGAAAGCGCGCCACGGGCGCGCCCGCCGGAGCGGAGCGGGGCAGCGGGGTCCCCGCGAGCGACGGCGCTGGGGGGTCCGGCGGGGCGAAGCCCCCCGGTCTGAAAATGATGGCGACAACAGGCCAGGATCTCCGCTACGCAATTCGCAGGCTGAAGCAAACGCCCGGCTTCACTGCCGCGTGTATCGCGACGCTGGCGCTAGGTCTTGGCCTCAACAGCGCCGTCATGAGCCTCGCCGAGGCAATCTTCGTCAGGCCGCTGCCGCTTCCCGAAGCATCCCGGCTGGTGTTCGTAGACCAGACCATACGCGCGAGGCCGCCGGACTATGCGTTCAACCTGTCGTATCCCGACTACCTTTACTATCGCGATCACGCGCGCGCGTTTTCGGGGCTGGCCGCCCACTACGCGACGTCGCCCATGCAGGTCAGTACCCAAGAGAGCGGATTGCCTGTCCTGGGCAGCGTCGTGACCGCGAACTACTTCAGCGTGCTTCAACTGCAGGCGGCGGTCGGCCGTTTCTTCACCGAAGACGAGGATCGCGTTCCGGGCCGGAACCCGGTAGCCGTCCTCAGCCACGATCTGTGGAGGAGCCGGTTCGGAGCGGACGGCCGCATCGTCGGCGCGATCGCCCGCATCAACGGCACGAACTTCACGGTGGTCGGCATCGCACCACCAAACTTCCGCGGAATTCTCCGTGAGAATCCGGTCGATGTCTGGATTCCGACGGCAATGTTCAAGGTTGGCTATCAGTTCTGCGACGCGTTTGCGCGGGGCTGCCGGGTCCTCAATTTCGTGGGACGTCTGGCGGACGGCATGACGATGCGCGACGCCCAGACCGAGATGACGCTGCTCGCCGGCCAGCTCGAGGCAGCGTTTCCTGAAGCGAACAAGGGACTTGGAGTGGTGGTGCGTCCGGCGCGCGGCATTCGGATGGACGAACAGACCGCGAACAGGCCGATCGTGCGGCTGATGGCGGTGGCCTCGGCGCTCGTGCTGATCGTCACGTCAGCCAATATCGCAGGCCTGCTTCTCGCGCGCGGGCTGCGCCGCAGGAAGGAGATCGCCATTCAGCTGGCGCTCGGAGCGAGCCGGTCACGGCTCGTCCGCCAGCTTCTCACCGAGTCCACGCTCCTGGCCCTCGCTGGTGCGGTCGCTGCGCTGATCGTGGCGATCTGGTCGGCCGAGCTCGCACGCAACTTCTTCGGCGGCCGGCTGGGTTCCCCTGGGAACCTCGATCTGTCGCTCGACTTGCGCGTGGTCGCCGCCAGCTTCGCCATCGCGCTCGTGACCGGCCTCACGACGGGCTTCGTGCCGGCCCTTCAGTCGACCCGTACGGGTGCGCTGCCCGCCCTGAAGGACGAGACCGCCGGCAGCGGGTCCCGGCGGACGGGGCTGCGCGAAGGGCTGATCGTGTTGCAGGTGGCGGTCTCCGTCCTGCTCCTCGCGACGAGCGGGCTCGTCGTTCGCAGCTTTCTCATGGTGCACCGGGGACCGGGCTTCGATCCCGATGCGCTCGTCCTGTTGCGGCTGCGGCCGAGTCTCATCGGCTATCCCGCCGACCGGGCCTGGGCCTTTCAGCGCGAGGTGATTCGCCGGCTCGAAGCGCTCCCCGGCGTGATCGCGGCCAGCCCTGCGAACAACCCTCCGCTGCCCGGGTGGGGGATGCGATCCGCTCCGATTCAGCTTGCAGGGGACTCGAGCGACCCGGCAACCGCGTTCCAGACGTCGACGACGAACGTGGGTCCGAATTACTTCAAGGTGCTGGGCGTGCCGCTCGTCGAAGGGCGCGAGTTCCACGATCGCGATCGGACTGGCGGGCAGCGCGTCGCGATCGTCAATGAGGCGCTGGCCCGGCACTTCTGGCCCGGTGGTGGTGCTGCCGGGCGGGTAGTCACGATTGGCGGCACGCGCGTCGAGATCGTCGGGGTCGTGCGGAACCATCAGTTCCTCAGCATCCTCCAGCAACCGGAGCCGATCGCCTACCTCGATTTCTGGCAGCAGAACACGGCCGATCGGTGGACGCACGACTCGCGCACGCAGGTACGCGTCGCCGGGGACGCGGCCGCCATGCTGCCCCAGATCCGACGCACGATCGCGGAGGTCGACCCGGACGTCCCGGTCTCGGAAGCGGAGCCGCTCACCACACGCATCGATGCCGCATTCTCCGCAGTCCGTACCGCTCGAGCCATGCTCGTGACCTTCGGAGCGCTCGCGCTCCTGCTGAGCACGATCGGACTCTACGCGACGCTGGCGTTCGCGGTTACGCAACGTACCCGCGAGATCGCGATCCGGATGGCCCTCGGCGCGGCGCGATTCGACGTCGGACGGCTGGTGCTCCGCCGCGGCGGCGGCATCGTCCTGCTTGGTGTGACCGTCGGGCTCGTCGCGTCGGCCATCGCGGGGCCGTTGCTCGCAGACCTGCTGTACGGTGTCAGCCCGCGTGATCCCCTGACGCTCGTGGCCGGTCCATCGATCCTGGCCCTGGTTGCCCTCCTCGCGATTTGGCTCCCCGCACGACGGGCGATGGCGTTGGATCCGATGGTCGCAATGCGATCGGAGTAGTCACCGACGATCGGCAGATCACCCCGCGACCGTGTCGGTTGCTCGATGATCGCGTCAACCGTTCGCGTCCTTCGCGCGTCTTCCGTATGGTTGTCGACAATCGAACGCCGGAAACCCATCAACTACGGACGTGACCTGGCGATTCGAAGATTCAGCCTGGAGCCTGGAGTCTCTTAGCGATGGAGGTGACCGTGCACTCCGCGTCCGCGATCTCCGACCTGCGCTACGGTTTCCGGCAGCTTCGCCTCAATCCCGGCTTCGCGGCGATTGCCATCGCCACGCTTGCGCTCGGGATCGGGCTCAACACGGCGCTCTTCAGCGTCGTGCGCAGCGTGGTCCTCAAGCCGCTGCCCTATCGCGATCCGGATCGCCTCGCGCGGGTATGGATGGACAACCGCCGCCTCGAGATGCGCGAGGACTGGGCCTCGTATCTCAACTACCAGGACTACAAGCGGCTCGGCACATCGTTCGAGTCCTTTGCGGCGTTTACCGAGCCGACGGTGAACCTGATCGGGGAGGGTGAACCGGAGCGGATCCGAGGGGCGTTCGCCGAAGCGGCGCTGTTCGAGGTGCTGGGGGCCACGCCCGTGGCAGGACGGCTCTTCAGGCAGGACGAGGAAGTTGCTGGCAAGGAGAACGTGGTGGTGATCGGCTGGAGTCTGGCCCAGCGGCGGTTCGGCGGCGCCGATGCGATCGGGAAGCAACTCGACTTCGACGGCCGGAGGCTGACCGTCATCGGCATCATGCCGCCTGGATTCGCGTTTCCGTCCAAGACCGCCGAGTTCTGGTCGCCGCTTGTCGTCAGCGAGGGCGCCAAGCGGCGAGTCGGGTACTTCCTGCAGATGGTCGCTCGCCTCAAGCCTGGGGTCACGCCGCTCGAAGCGCAGACCCAGATGACGCTCGTCGGCAAGCAGCTCGAGCAGGAGTATCCGGCCGACAATGCAGGGTACGGCATCTTCGTGAATCCGCTCGAGCGTCATGTGGCCGGCAGCGTCCGGACGCCGCTGTTCGTGCTGCTCGGCGCGGTCGGCTTCGTTCTGCTGATCGCTTGCGTGAACGTCGCCGGACTGTTTCTCGCGAGAGCCGAGACGCGCGGCCGGGAGATCGTTGTCCGGTCGGCGCTCGGGGCGAGCCGGGGGCGTCTGGTGAGACAGCTCCTCATGGAAGCCGGCGCCGTCGCCACCGGAGCTGGTGCAGCGGGCGTCTTTGCGGCCTATGCGGCCACTCGTGGGCTCGTGTGGCTGGCGCCGCGCGACCTCCCGCGCGTCGACGAGATTGCCCTCGACTGGATCGTGCTGGCGTTCGCCGTTGCGGTGACCACGCTGACCGCGGTCGCATGCGGCCTGTGGCCGGCGTCGCGGCTGTCGAAGGTGAATCTCCAGGACGCGCTGCGGGACAGCGGCCGCGGCGTCGCCGGTTCGCGAGCCGCGGCGCGCACGCGCACCGTGCTCCTCGTCGTGCAGTGTGCGCTCGCCATCGTCCTGCTCGCCGGCGCGGGCCTGCTCGTTCGTTCGCTTCGCGTGCTGCACGCCACAGACCCCGGCTTCCGAACGTCCAACGTGCTGACGATGAGGGTCAACGCCTCGCGCGCGTCGTACCCGCAGTCGGCGCAGCTGCGCCAGTTCTACGATCAGCTGCTCGAACGGGTCCGCGCTCTGCCGGGTGTCCGTGGCGCCGCGGTCACGTCGGATCTGTTCCTGAGCAACACGCCGAGTTCAGGGACCTTCACGCTGGAGGACCGGCCGCCGTTCCCGCCCTCCGAGCAGATCGAAGCGACGACCGACGTCGTGTCGCCGGGGTTCTTCGACACGATGCAGGTGCCGCTCGTCCGGGGTCGCGTCCTCGATTCGCGGGACCGCGACGGCGGAGCCCGTGCGATCGTGATCAACGAGACATTCGCGAGCCGGTACTGGCCCAATCAGGATCCCGTCGGTAAGCGCATGGTGTTCGGATCGCCGAGCGAGCGCAATCCATGGATCACCATCGTCGGCGTTGTCGGCGACATGCGAAGGCGAGGCCTGCATCAGGGCGCCCGGCTCGAGACGTTCTTCTCGACAACGCAGAACATCGGCCGGAACCTGCAGCTGCTGGTGTCGACGGACGGCGATCCGCTGGCGCTGGCGTCGGCGGTTCGCGCTCAGATTCGCGCGCTCGACCGGTCGGCGCCGGTGACCGCAGTCGGGACGGTCGACGCGGAGATCGGCGAGTCGGTCGCCATCCGCCGTTTCCAGGCCTGGCTGCTCGCGATGTTCTCGATCCTGGCGGTCCTCCTGGCCGCGGTGGGCGTCTTCGGGTTGATGGCGCAGCTCGTGGCTCGGCGCACACCGGAGATCGGCGTGCGGATGGCGCTCGGCGCCACCCCTGCACAGGTCCTGGCGATGGTGCTCCGCCAGGGCGCGCTGCTCGCCACGTCGGGCGCGGCGGTCGGCCTGCTCGGCGCCTTCCTGCTCGCGCGTGGACTTCGCAGCCTGCTTTTCGGCGTCGGTGTCGCTGACCCGATTGCCTACGCCGGCGCCGCGGTGGTCATGGCCTTGGCGGTGCTGACCGCGTGCGCCGTGCCTGCATGGCGCGCGGCGCGCGTCGATCCGACGCTGGCACTAAGGCAGGAGTGACGTAAGCCGGACCGCACTGTCGATCGATCCTGCCGTAGGCTCGACGTATTCCGAGCGACCTTCGGATCACAGAAGAACAGAAGATCAAGAAGGCTTCTCTTTGTCTGACCTCCTGATCTTCTGATCTTCTGTTTAGCCGGCTTTGCGAGCTAGCCCGATGCCGCGAATGCCGCAACGGGACGGGACCGCGCGGCGTGAGAAGGCTTCGAACTACCAGGCTACGCGAACACCGAATCGGATCTGCCGCTCGCTCCCGTCCTGCGTGCTCGTGATGACTGCATAACCGTTCAGATCGCGGACCGTGCCATCGGGGTTGAGACGCAAGTTGGAGACGTTGCCGCCAGGATTGCTGAACCGCGGGCGATTGGTGACGTTGAAGGCCTCCATGCGGATCTGCAGGTTCAGCCCCCGCGGCATCTGGAACTGACGGAACACTCCGAAGTCCCATGACGCCACGCCGGGTCCGCGCAGCACGTTGAACGGCGCCGTCCCGAAGCGCACCTCGGTCACCGGTTTGAAGGCGAGCGGATCGAAGTAGGCGTTGTCGCGTCCGATGCCGCCGAGAATCCGGACGTCCGACACGACCTGATCGGCGCGCTGGTCGTTCTCTGGCGCGTTGAGCAACGTACCCGAAGCTGTCACGCTGAACGGGGTGCCGCTGTAGAAGCTCAGGATGTTGTTCACCTGCCAGCCCCCCACGACGTGCGAGAGCACACCACCCGAGTTCAACCACCGGCGCTCGGGGCCGAAGGGGAGCTCGGTGATGTTGGTGATGTTCAGCGTGTGCGTCCGGTCGAAGTCGCTGACCGACTTGTTCAGGTCGTAGTATTCAGGAATGTTGATACGCAGCGCGCCGTCGCTATTGGGATTTCCGGAAATGCCGGTCGACTTCGCCAGCGTGTAGTTGACGCCGAACTGGATGCCTTCCGAGAAGCGGTGGTCCAGTCGTGTCTGCAGCGCGTCGTACTGGCTGTCGCCAATGGGCGCGATGAGGCGCGTTTGACCGGTCCGTCCGAACTTCTGATTCAGTTGGCGTCCCGCCTGACCTGCGCCGATCGGCGACCAGTTCAGCTCGCGGAACCCCAGCTGATCGATCTGCCGGGTCCCGACGTACGCCGCCTCGGCCGTGACGCCCCACCGGAGCTCCTTCTGCACTGCGACGTTCCACGACCGGATTTGACCGCGGGTGAAGTTGTCGGGCAGCGTGAACACCGTGATCGGGAACGGCACCGGGATGACGCCGTTGCCCAGGTCCGGATCCGCGATCAGGGGAATGCCTTCCGACGTCCGGCTGACGAAGGCCAGCGAATTCGTCGCGTCGAGCAGCAGGTTCAGCACGGCCGGATGATTGGTCCGCAGCGGACGCGCGAGCGCGTACGGGTCGTTGGTGATGCCGAAGCCCGCTCGCAGCACGAGCCCATCCGTGGGTCGATAGGTCATGCCGACGCGTGGCGCGAACAGCGTCTTGCTCACCTTGACCCCGAGGTCCTTCGGCACTGATCCCACGCCGCCGATCATCATCAGGTTGGTGTCGACGTTGTAGCGTTCGAGGCCGCGGTCCGCGCGGGTCGGTACCGGAAAGTACTCCCAGCGCGTGCCGTACCAGATCGTCATCTTCGACGTGGCCTGCCATTGGTCGCGGACGTACAGGCTGTACTGCCAATTGCGCGTCGTGTACGGCTCGACGAGCTTGAGCCGGCCGACTCGGTTTGGCGTGCCGAGCAGGAACGAGGCAAACGCGTTGTAGAGGTTGCTGGTGGGTCCGCCCATTATCTGCGTCGGCCCACCCTGGAAACGGAACCCGCCGCGAGCACCCAGGCTGTCGCCGCCGCTGATTTCCGGCTGCGTGTGATTCAGCGCTTGATAGTAGATGTCCGTGCCGAACCGGACGTTGTGCTTTCCCTTCAACCAGTTGACGTTCATGACCGCCTGATACTGATCGTCGCTCCTGAAGTACGGCATGAACGTATCCGTCGTGCCCAGATCCGCGTAGGTATCGAGATCGAAGAGCGGCGTCCCGCCCTCGTAGAACTGCGGCCCATTCGTGCCGGGCAGGCCGAGGAGGGTCAGGCCCTTCTGCTCGCCAAGGTCGGACTGCTGGACGCCGGTGTTCATCCGCACGAAGCCGACGTGGGCATCCATCACGAGGTTGTTGGAGAGCGTATACGTGGCGCCCCCCGAGACGTTGTAGGTATTCCCCTCACCGGTGCCGGGATTGCTGCTGCCCAGAGGCGCGCCCTGGAGCGCCTGGCCGAAGTTGGTGCCGTTGTCGGTGAAGAAGTCGAGCACGCTGAATCGCCCGAAGACGCTCAGCTTGCCCGTGGCGTTCCAGTTGACCTTGCTGTCGAGCGTCCAGCGGTTCAGGACGAAGGGCGCCTGCACGAAGTAGTTGTCCGTCTCGGGAACGGACCCGTCCGCGTTGCGCAGATTCGGCAGCGGAAGCAGCGCGAGGAGCTTCTGCGGCCGTCGGATCGAAGCGGTTCGCCGGGATGATGTTGTTCTCGAACGCCGTGCGGCCGGATCCGTTCGCGGCGCCAGTGAGCGGGTCGTAAATTGGTGTGGACGATGCGCGCAGGTCGCCGGCCCGCACGGCGGCCGTCGGCACCGAGACCGTTCGCGTCAGCGTCTGCTGATCACGCGTGCCCTCGTAGCTCGCGAAGTAAAAGACCTTGTTCTTGACGATCGGTCCGCCCCAGGTTCCGCCGGTACTGGTTGTACCGCCATTTCCCCTTCGCGGTGCCTGCCGGCGCGAAATAGTTCTGGGTTCGCAGCTTCTCGTTCGTGTGGTACTCGAACATCGAGCCGTGGAGGTTGTTCGATCCGCTCTTGATCTGCACGTTGATGGCGGATCCGCCCGCAAGACCCTGTTCGGCGTCGAAGCTGCTGGTCACCACGTTGACGGTCTCCAGCGATTCGAGCGCAGGAACGTACGCCGCCACGTGGGGCAGCCAGACGTTCGTCGTGCTCACGCCGTCGATGCGGATGTTGTTCGAGCTCCGGCTCGCGCCATTCACGTTGAAGACGAGGGCTCGCGACGGGTTCGACGGCACCGAGTGCGCCTCGGCCGGCGGCGTGAAGCCGGGCAGGACGCGGAACATGTACTGGTAGTTCCTGTTCAGCGACACCGGGAGGTTCACGAGCTCCCGCGCCTTCAATTCGGAGCGCACCTCGGCGCGATCCGTCTGCAGCATGGGAGACTCTGCCGACACGGTGACGTTTTCGCTCAGCTGTCCGACCTGAAGGGCCGCATCCACGCGCGTCACGTTGTTCAGCGACACCGGTAATGCGCTCGCGAGTGAAGGTCCGGAAACCGGTCAGCTTGACGGTCAGGGTGTATGTGCCCGGCTGCACAGTCGAGAACCGGTAGGCGCCGTTCGCATCGGTGATCGCCTCGTGCGAGGCGCCCGTTTCCGTGTGCGTGATCGTCACCGTCGCTCCAGGAACGGCACCGCTAGTGGTGTCCGTGATGTTGCCGACCAGTGAGCCGTAGAGCACCTGTGCCTCGAGGGTCGCGGGACCCGTGAGCAGGGCCAGGAGGGCGATAACAGCAGCTACGTAGTGCCAATCGTGGGGGGGCGCCAGGAAAAGCGGCGCACGGGAACGCGTCATGCCGGACATGGTGGCTCTCCTCTCAACAACCAGATGCGGCCGCGCTGGAGGCGGCCCGGGTCATCAGTGCGGGACGTACGGAGAGAGATGGCCTACCGTAAGGAAAGCGCTCGGGAGTTGTCAAGGACATGACGCGCGGTCAGGCGCTCTGTCCTCTGTCGACAGAGGGCTGAAGCCTTCCCCTACCAGGACGCACTGGCCCCCGAGCGCGGCGAGGCAGGGCTGAAGAGCCCGTGAATCAATCTCTCGTGGCTTCCGCCTTCAGGCGGAAGACCCTGCGCGGCGAGGCCACCTCGGCCCCGCGCCGCCTCGGCCTGACGCGCGGCCAGCCTTCGCTGAAGCTACGGCGGCCCGCCGAAGCCTTGGCGTAGGCGGGAAAAATGCGCTTCCGGCGGGTGTCCTCACGGCCCCGCGTCGGCTTGGGTGGTTCGGCCCAGGCGCCTCGCCGGTGCGGACTGTCGCTCGCTCCCGCAGCGCAGGGCTTCAGCCCTGCCTCCCTGCCCGCATCAGGAACAGAACTGGAGTCGAGGTCAGAATCGGTGTAGGTACGACGCTTTGAAGAACAGCCCTCGCCGGCTCGTCTCGTAGTCGCCCTTGCCGAGAACCCACTCGCCGTCGACGAAGTCCCGGCGCTCGATCAGCGAGCCGTACCCGACGTAGACGACCGTACCGGGCCGAAGCTCGTACGACGAGAGGAAGTCGGTGAGCACGCGATACCGGGAGCTGTCGAACTGCGCGATGCCGCGAATGAAGAACTGACGCGAGAACTGATACGTCGTCCGGCTGTACAGAATGTCGAGGTCGTACACGCGCTCCCCGGTCGACTCGCGATCGAAGGCCACATGGTGGTACGTCAGGGCCTGCGAGAAGCGGCCGCTCGGCTGCAGCGTCACGCCGACGTTACTGTCGCGCGAGCGTCCCTGGAACGGCTGGTCGGGATCGTAGAAGGTCGCCAGGCCGAACCGGTGCTGCGCGTTGAGCGACAACCATCGAAAGAGCTGCACTTCCCCCTGTGCACGCCAGCTGCCACGATCGAACTGCTGGCCGGCCCAGGGCTCGAATCCGTCGATGCGGTCGAA
Source organism: uncultured Acidobacteriota bacterium (assembly GCA_963804795.1). GTDB lineage: Bacteria > Acidobacteriota > Vicinamibacteria > Vicinamibacterales > 2-12-FULL-66-21 > CAVSUB01. The sequence continues at coordinate 214,499 of CAWDRS010000003.1, forward strand.
TCGAAGGAAACCCTGCCGCGTGAATCGAACGCGCACGCCGGATACTTGAATCAGCTCGTCGCCCCGGGCATTGCGGTCGCGACCGCCCTGCGTGAACGAGAACGGCGAGATCCGTAGCAGCCACGGGTATTTCTTCTTGTCTGGATAGAAGCTGTATTCCCCGTACCCCCAACCGCTCGTGATGCCGACGCGGTTGATGAACGCCGTCTCCATCTTGAAATCGCGATCGTAGTGCTCGCCGTAGCCGATGAGGACGAGCTTCTTGGTGCTGTATTCGTAGCCTGCCTGCGCGCCGATTCCGGACTTCGAGTCAGAGGCATGCGGATCGCGTGACGAGGATCCGAGCAGGAACCCGGTGACCCGCTGCGTCGAGTTCACGCGCCACGACAGATCCGCGCCCACGACGCGATTGAATCCGCCGGCATATTCCGTATCGACGACGAGCCCGCCGACGTAGTTGCTCGGGCCGAGGCTGTATTGGCCGCGCAGCACGTTGAACAGGCGATCCTTCCGCGCGTCCGGATCCCCCTCGGGCAGGAGCGTGCGGCCAGGGTCCTGGTCGAGCGCCGTCAGCGTGCCGAAGGTGAGACGCCCGGTGCTGCCCGTGACCTTGGCGCCGAACGACGGGTTCACGATCCGGCGCGTGTGCACCGCGCGCTGCAGGCTGTTGTCGTTCCCCTGCCCCGCCAGCGTGAAGATGCCGGATCCCTCCATGAAGAACGGCCGTTTCTCCGAGAAGAAGACCGGGAATCGCTGGTTGACTTCCACCTGGAAGGCGTCGCTCTCCACCTGACTGAAGTCCGGGTTCACGGTCGCATCCAGGGTGATCGTCGACGTCAGTCCGTACTTCGCGCTCAGCCCGAGGTCCGCCTCGTCGTCCGCCTTGCCCCATTCAGACGGTGCGTCGCGCAACTGGTTCCTCGCATACGTCGTCGACGGAATGGCCTCGCGGGGAAGCCGCGACTGCAGCTCGCCGAACACCAGCGAGGCGTGCTTCTCGAAGACCCACTTGCCGGGCTCGAGCGCGGGCCACGACACGGAGACGCCGAGCCGGCTGACCCGCCGCCAGAACAGGATGCCCATCTTCACGTCGCGCCCGCCGCGGAACCGGATCGTCTGGAGCGGCACGCGCATCTCCACCGCGTACCCGGACGTGTTCAACCGGCCGGCGCTGTCCCAGACGTAGTCGGGCGATTGATCTTCGTCGCCCGCCACGCTGTTCAGCATGTCGAGCTGCACACCGCTCGGGTTCACCATGAAGTGATAGGACAGCTGCCCGGTCCCGAGCGCATCCAGGCTGATGCCGACCCAGTCGTCGGCCCAGATGTTGTCGCGACGAGTCACTGACGTCTTGATCCCCGACGGCTCCGGGTCGTCGCACTGGAATGCGAAGTAGACGTAGTCGGCGTCCGAGGCGATCCAGACCTTTGTCTTCTGCGGAATGCGATCGCCGTGGAGCGGGTTGTAGGACAACCATTCACCCGTCTCCATCGGCGACTGCTTCCACGCGTCGTCGTCCAGCAGGCCGTCGATCACAGGAGCCCCGGCGACGCGCTGCGGGCGCAACTCGGGACGTACGGCGCTGAGTTTCCCATCCGGAACCGGTGGCGCCTGTGCGTCAAGAGCGCTGACGTGCAGAAGCGAGCCACACACGAACGACACGATCCACATGCCCGCGCGCGCCACTGTCGAGGCAGAGCGGCGGCGCATCAGGGGGAGGCGCGACATACCGGGCTTAGACGGCTACAGTCGGCAGATCGTTGCGCGGGCGTCTGTAGTGGAGCTGCGCTGCGGGATCGAGGTGGGTCCAATCCGGTTGGACTACACTGCGAGAGTATGGCGACGGAGTCGCGAGCGCCGGTCGAGCTGCGAACGATTGCGCGCTACGAATCGCTGATCCGTGTGTCAGAGGCTCTGCGGGCATACCACGACCGCGAAACGCTCTTTCGCAGCCTCGCGCGTGAGCTCCGCCCGCGTCGGCTTCGGGTCCCGACGTGTTCGAGCATTGCGTCAAGGCTGGCAATCCGTCATCGAGCAACTGCATTCCAAGGACGCGTCGGCGCAGCAGGCGCCAGCCTAAACGGGGCCGTGACCTGCGCACACACACCGCGACGGCTTGCGGGCCGTCGTCAGGCGATTCTCCCTTGTCGTGACCGATGAAGCTCATTTTGCGGTGACGATGGCGTTATCAAGGGAGAGTACGGCGAAAAGGATGAAAGCATGCACCTGAGTCAAGCGTCACCAAGAGCGAATGCGTCGGCTGTCCCGGTATCGACAGAGTGGGGCGGTCAGCGCACCGGGCGCGAGACACCTCCTCGAGCCCGAGCCTTGAACACCATCGCCGCCATCGTGTTCGTGCTTCTGGCGATGTGGGCGGGATTCGTCAATATCGGACTGCCACCTGTCGTGATCGTGGGCGGCTCCGGCCTCGTGGCCCTGGTGATGTGGCAACGCACCTACTTGCGGCATCCCACGGATCCGTCCGTCATCCTGCCGCTGTTTCTTCTCACGGTTGCGGCCCTCGATGTCCACATGGCCGAGGAATACCTCGCGGGATTCGGCCCGGCGATGAGCCGCGTGTTCGACATCTCCTGGAGCGAGCGCTCGTTCCTGCTCATCTTCGCGTTCTTCGGACCATCGCTCTACGCGCTGACGGCCATCGGGTTGTACTACCGGGTGCCGCTTGCCGGATTCATGGCCTGGTTCATCTTCATCGGCCCCGGCGTCGCGGAGTTCACGCACTTCATCTTCCCCCTGCTGAAGCCGGCCTTGAGCCCGTCCGTGACGTCCAGCATCAGCGCCTACGTCTCCAACGGGCGCCTCGTCGCCGACATGCCGAACTACTGGGTCGGCGCGACCGGTCGGTACTACTTTCCAGGGCTGTACACCGCCGTACTCCCGATGATCCCTGGCATCTACGCGATCTATCGCCTCGTGAGACGACCCGTGGTCCGGGCGATCGCATGAGAAACCGCGTTGAGGGCGTCTCAGCGCCTGTGATGACTTCCTGATCCGGCAAAGATCGCCACTCACTTCGGTTGAGCGGACAGCAGTTCCTCGACGAGTGCGATGACTCGACGGCGGATGACGTCGTCGGCGCCTTTGAAGTCTTCACTGGGACCGGGTACATCGTCCCATTTCTGGAGCGTACAGGCGCCGCAGGAAGGTGGGTCAAATCGCATCCCATCGAGATGACGACATCCGCCCTCGCGAGATTCGTCCTTCGTCACGGCGCGGGGCTTCGCCACAGGCGCCGTGTAGCCGTTTCGCTGGAGGTGCTCCGCGACCACGGTCGAGACCGCCTCCTGTGGCTCGATGCCCGCGGATTCGACCCGGACGTCGAGCCCACGCTCTTGTGCGACGCGCTGGAAATAGGCGGACGCGAGCACGCTTTTCGCCGCGCCATGCGGGCACAGGAAGAGGACGGTCGTCCTCCGCTGATTGCCGCTCGTCGTGGTTGGAGATCGAGCGTGCTGGATCGGAGCGGCGAACGCCGCCCCGGCGGCGGCGAGGAAGCACAATGCCAGCACGCACGGGTTTGGCGGCACCGATCCGGATTCAGCTCTTCTCACGACTACTCTCCAATCCCGACTGTTGGCAGGGCCGCAGGCCCGCTACGGTCCGAGCGATTCACCGTCGAGCATCATAGCGACCGCCGGAGGCGGCTCACCTGACATCTTTCTGACGTTTGTGTCAGGCCCGACACCTCCCGGCGGCAACGCTGCTCCCTGACACAAAAGTCAGGCAGGCATTGTCAGTAGCTCGATAACATCGGGTTGTGCGCGTGCTGGTCGTCGAGGACGAGCGGAAGCTGGCTCAGGTGCTGGCGTCGGCCCTGGAACGCGAGCACTACGACGTCATCGTGGCACCCACCGGTGAAGAGGGCTTCTTCCGGGCCAACGCGGAAGTCTTCGATCTGGTGGTGCTGGACTTGATGCTGCCAGGTCGCGGCGGGCTGGAAATCCTGCAGACGTTGCGGAAGCGTCACATCCGGACTCCCGTGTTGATTCTCACGGCCCGGGACGGTGTCGAGGATCGGGTGCTCGGGCTCGACCTCGGCGCAGATGACTACCTGATCAAGCCCTTCGCTCTCCCGGAGCTGCTCGCGCGGATTCGGGCCCTGCTGCGACGCGGCCGTCCGTCTGAGATCCTTCGCCTCAAGGCGGCCGATCTCGAGCTGGACCTCGTCACCCGGCGTGCCACACGCGGCGATCGCCGGCTCGATTTGACGGCACGTGAGTTCGAGCTGCTCGAATATCTGCTGCGACACCAGGACCATCTCGTGTCTCGTGAAATGCTCGCGCGCGAGGTCTGGAAGGAGCCGCGACGGGCGACGCCGCTCGACAACGTCATCGATGTTCAGATGGCGCGCCTTCGCAAGAAGGTGGACGCCGAAGGTGGCCTTCGCCTGATTCACACCGTGCGCGGTGTCGGCTTCGTGGTTCGAGAAGGTGAGCCATGATCCCGCCGTGGTCCGCTGCCTCCATCCGGGCGCGGTTGACAGGGTGGTACGCACTCGTCCTGGCGCTGATGCTCGTTCTGTACGCGGCGGCCACTTTCCTGGCGGTTCGGCACGAGTTCCTGGAGCAGTTCGACGACCAGCTGCACGACGACTTCGAAACGGCGGAAAGCCTGCTGATCCGAACATCCGACGGACAGGTCTCGTGGTCCGGGGACCACCACCATGATTCCGGCGGCCCGGATGGTGAGGCTGAACGCGTCTACGACGTGTGGTCCGTGAACGGCGAGCGGTTGTATCGCTCCAGCACCTCGGTCGCGCTGCCACCGGCGTCGCCCTCGTCAACAAGTAGCGGCGGCCACGGCAAGTACGAGTCGATTGAGGTGAACGGCTCGCATTGGCGGACGCTGACCGCCACGACCATCGTCGGCGGCCGCGCCGTGACCTTGAGAGTCTCCCGCGCGGAGCAGCGGCTGCGCACCCAGTTGTGGGAGGTGCTCGTGGTGCTCGTGCTCGGCCTCCCGCTCGTGGTCGCCTTGGCGGGCATAGGTGGCTACATCCTCGCCCGGCGGGCGCTGGCTCCAATCGATCATCTGGCGTTGAACGCGCGGCGGATCACCGCCGATCGGCTACACGAACGCCTGTCGGTGCCGAATCAGCAGGACGAAATCGGACGCCTGGCCGCGGTCATCAACGAGACATTCGCGCGTCTCGAGCAGTCGTTCGACCGGATGCGGCGTTTTACTGCCGACGCATCGCACGAGCTCCGCACACCGCTGGCCGTGATTCGCACGATCGGCGAGGCGGGACTGGCGGAGCCACGGACGCCGGAGGACTACCGGGAGGCCATGGGCAGCATGCTCGAAGAAGTCGACCGGATGACGGGCCTGACCGACACGCTCTTGCGCCTTTCCCATGCGGATGCCGGCACGGTCCGACTCGCGCGTGAGCCCGTCGACCTGGGTCAGCTCGCACGTGAGGTCCTGTCGTCGCTCGGCATTCTCGCGGAAGAGAGGAATCAGCGGCTGTCGATCGACGGGTCGGCGCCTGTGCCGGTGATCGCCGACCGCCTGATCCTGCGGGAGGCGTTGACCAACGTCGTGGACAACGCCATCAAGTACAGCCCGCCGGGCTCGACGATTGAGGCGGCTGTTCGGATCTCTGGCGGCGAGGCGCTGTTCTCGGTGGCCGACCAGGGACCAGGGATCCCGGCTCAGCATCGGGAGCGCATCTTCGATCGCTTCTTTCGCGTCGATGAAGCACGCTCGAGGGCCGGCGGAGGCACGGGGTTGGGGCTTGCCATCGCGAAGTGGGCAGTAGAGATCAACAGTGGACACATCGCGGTCGACCAGCGTCCCAACGGTGGCTCGGTCTTCCGCATCGTCCTGCCTCTCAGCGATCATTAGTCTCAATCCGAGGGGCTTCGCCCCTCGGACTCCCCCAGACGCGCTCTCGCGCGCCGCTTCGCCGGCGCGCTCCGATCGCGTGGCTCGCGCAATGCTCGCTCGCACCGTGGAGCGAGCGTCGGGTTTGTGAGACGGCTTCGAGTCGTGACGGGACGGTGAGTCATTGAATCATTCGTCGGGGCCACATAACAGACGAACGGGTTGGAGGGTCATCATGAAGTCGGGTATGGCATGCGCAGCTTTTTGCCTGGTGGTTGGTTCTGCCGCGTCGGCACAGGACATTCCTGCGGACTATCAGCAGGTGCTCAGCACGTTGGGCCGACAAGGGGACTACAAGGCCAACGTACTCAAGGTCAACGTGCCTCGAAACGATCTCGCGGTGACGGTCGCGAACGTCAAGACGCCGACGCCGTTCGGCTTCGGCGGCTGGGTCGCCATGACGAAGGGCACGGGAGGGATGAACGTCCTGATGGGCGACCTCGTGCTGACGCAGGACGAGGTGAACCCGGTGATGAGCGCGTTACTCGACAACGGTCTCGAGGTGACCGCTCTCCACAATCATTTCTTCTGGGACGAGCCGCGCATGTTCTACATGCACGTTCACGGTCACGGAACGCCCGACGAGCTCGCGCGCAAACTCAAGCCGGCGCTCGATCTGATTGGCAAGGACGCCGCCCGTCCGGCGAGCACGACCGCTTCGGCGCCTCCCGCGCCGGCCGCCAAACTGGATACCGGCAGAATCGCGCAAATCGTCGGAGCGCAGGGCGAGCAGACCGGTGAGGTGTACAAGATCACGATCGGCCGCGACGACCTGAAGCTGACGGAGATGGGTGCGCCGATCAACGCCCGCATGGGTCTCAACACGTGGGCCGCGTTCGTCGGCACGAGCGACAACGCCGCGATCGGCGGCGACGTCGCGATGGTGGCGAGCGAGGTCACTCCCGTGTTGAAGGCGCTCCGCAAGAACGGCCTGGACGTCGTCGCCATCCATCACCACATGACCGCGACGCAGCCGACAGTCTTCTTCCTGCACTACTGGGGAACGGGTCCGGCCGAGAAGCTGGCGACAGGGTTCAAGGCCGCACTCGCCGAGCTCGGCAAGCCAGGCGGCGCCGGTTCGAAGCAGTAGCGATGGGTGCCCGGTGCCAGCCCCGCCGGCCGCAACGCTGGCGTCGACTGAAGCGCTGCGATTCGGACGATCGAGCAACGGAAGGGTGATTCCGTGCGCGCGCTCATTTCTTTCGTCGTGCTTCTCTTGTTCGCAACTCGAGCCGGCCTCTCACAGGAGCCGCTGAGGCTGGTTCGCGCCATCGAGCTGCCGCGGGTAGAAGGGCGAATCGATCATCTCGCACTGGATCCGTCCGGAGGGAGGCTCTTTGTCGCGGCGCTCGGCAACAACACCGTGGAGGTGGTGGACGTCAAGAACGGGACGCACCTCCGGAGCCTGCAAGGATTCCGCGAGCCCCAAGGGATCGCCGCCGCGCCGGACGCTCAGTTGATCGCGGTCGCCAACGGGCAGGGGGACGGGATCCAGTTGATCGACGCGAACGACTATCGGTTGGCGAAGGCGATTTCGCTCGGTGACGATTCGGACAACGTCCGGTACGACGGCGCGGCGAAGAGGCTGTACGTCGGGTACGGCGGCGGCGCCCTTGCGGCCGTCAGCCCGGCGGACGGCAAAGTCTGGGGCACCGTGAAACTGGCGGGCCATCCTGAATCCTTCCAGCTCGAACGAACCGGACCGCGCATCTTCGTCAACGTGCCGACCGCAGAGCATATTGCCATCGTCGATCGACACGCCATGTCGGTCGTCGCGACATGGCCGGTGTCGCGAGCGAAGTCGAACTTCCCCATGGCGCTCGACGAGGAGAATCACCGGCTGTTTGTCGGATGTCGCAAGCCGGCGAAAGTGCTCGTCTACGACACGGCGGCCGGGAAAGAGATCGGCGCATCCGACGTCGTGGGTGATACCGACGACATGTTTTACGACTCGCGCCGCAAGCGTCTCTACGTGGCGGGCGGCGAAGGCTTCGTCGACGTGTTCGGCGTAGGAATGCCGGCGGCGCTCACACGCTTGGCACGTATGAGCACCGCCGCCGGCGCGCGTACCGCCTTGTTCGCACCCGAGCAGAATCGGCTCTATCTCGCCGTGCCGCACCGAGGAGCGCAGCGGGCGGAAATCAGGATTTACCAGACCACAGGCTAGTCCGAGGGGCTTCGCCCTCGGACTCCCCTACACGCGCTCTCGCGCGCCGCTTCGCCGGCGCGCTTCCGCCTCCGCGCGAAGCGCTACGGCGAGACCTCGCCGAAGCCTTGGCGTAGGCGGGCCGATCGCGTGGCTCGCTCGCTATACTCGCTCGCACCGTGAAGCGAGCGTCAGGTTTGTGAGACGGCTTCTAGTGTTTTAAGACACCACCTCGACTATCGAGAGGGTCCCCGAGACCTCGTTCGCGACTGCCAGGAACAGTTGGCTGCCGTCGCGAAGGAATTTGATGCCCTCCGGTCCGACGCCGACTGGCACGATGCTGATGACCGTAGGGTCCGTCGGATCGCTGACATCGATCAACGCCACGGCGTTGGCGCGTTCGAGCGCGACCGCGACGAGAGTCAGCCCGCGATGGTGTGTGAGGTCCACCACCTCCGGTTCCGAGCCGCCGCGGTTGCTGCGGTCGTCCGGGTAACCCGACGGATTGGTCGCGGTAATAAGGCCCAGCGTCGCCGCCGCATCGTCCAACTGTTTGCCGGTCTCGCCCAGGAGTGCACCAGTGGCGGTATCAAAGATGCTGACCGTACGCCCGCCCCGCACACCCCCGCTGCCCCCGCCGGTACGCGTATCGCCCTCGTTGGCGGTGACGAAGAACCGGCCTGTCTGATCGAGCGCGATGCCATCGGGTTCTCGAAACGCCACCAGGTCCTCAGTGGGCAAATACCCACCGCTGGTGCTGAGATCGGCTTTATGACTGGTCGTGCCCAGCCCGAAGAAGGTCAGCTTGTCAATCGCACGCTGACATGAAGCGCAAACAGTGAGGAGTTGTGACGGCCATGTAACAAATCGACTGATTGATTTCTGCCTTCTGACCTCCAGATCTTCTGTCGATCGCGGGAGTCTACGATGTAGACACTTGGACGATGAAGCTCCCGAAAAGGATGTCGGCTTGACAGCCGAGCTGTCGATAGTCGACCATCCAGGTGTCGAGAGACGACATGTCTACATCAAAAACGGAAGTCCCGTACGGCACGCTGGACCTGGTGATCCTGAAGACCTTGGACACGATGGGAGCGATGCACGGATACAGCATCGCCAGGCGCATCGAGCAGGTCGCGGACAACCTGCTGCGTATGAGCCAGGGCTCGATCTATCCGGCGCTGATTCGCCTCGAACAGCAAGGGTGGATTCGAACACAGTGGGGCGTCTCGGAAACGAATCGCAAGGTGAAGGTCTATTCGCTGACGGCCGCCGGCGTTCGGCAGCTGCGCGTCGAGGTGGCGAACTGGGAGCGCGCGACCGCGCTCGTGGCCAGATTTCTCGAGGCGAAGCCATGACGCTCCGGTTACTCGTTCGCCGCCTGCTCGCGCTCCTCCGCACGCGTCGGCTGGAGGCCGAGCTGGACGGCGAAGTCCGCGCGCACCTCGAGATGGCCGAAAGAGACGCGCTCGCCGCCGGCCTTTCGCCGGAGGACGCCCGCCGCGCGGCACGCCGCGCCTTCGGCAGCATCGAGCGGATGAAGGAAGAGCACAGGGATCGCCGCAGTGCTCGATGGATAGAGACGCTCGGGAAGGACGTCCGCTACGGATTGCTCCTGTTGCGGCGGGATCCGGGTTTTGCGATCGTGTCGATCGGCGTCATGGCCATCGGCATCGGCGCCAACACGGCGATGTTCAGCCTCATGGACGCCACGTTGCTGAAACCGCTGCCATACCCGGAGCCGGAACGGGTAGTCAACGTGTGGGAGGCGCCAACCCCGACATCCCGGAACGGGCTGACCACGCTCAATTTCGTCGATTGGAAGCGGCTGAGCACATCCTTCGAGGCGCTCTCGGCCGTACGCGGGCTGAGCGTTGCGCTGACCGGGAACGGAGACCCGGCACGGCTGGCAGGCACCCTTGTGTCCGCCGACTACTTCGAGGTCTTCGGTGTGAAGGCCGCGCTCGGTCGGACGTTCCGTCCGGACGAAGATCAGCCTGGTGCGAGCCGGGTCGTGGTCTTGAGTCATGCCACGTGGCAGACCCGCTTCGCTGGAGATCCCGCCATCCTGAATCGCAGCATCATCCTGGATGGCGAGGCACACGAGGTCGTCGGCGTCCTCCCTGCCGGGAGCTTCGATCGGGAAGACGCGCGTTTCTGGAAGCCACTCGTGTTTGCGCCGGAGCAACGGACCCGCGACTATCACTGGCTCGGCGCCGTCGGCCGTCTTCGGCCCGGCGTCAGCGTGAATCAGGCGCGCGAGGAGCTGCGCGCGGTGAGCGCGAGCCTCGCGCCGCTCCAGCCCGCGTTCAAAAAGGACTGGCGCGCGACCGTCGACCGCTACGATCAGGATCTCGTCAGCGGCTCTCTCCGCCAATCGATCTTCGTTGCCTTCGGCGCGGTGATCATGGTCCTCCTCATCGCGTCAGCCAACGTCGCGAACCTGCTGCTGGCCAAGAGTGTGGCACGGCGTCAGGAGATGGCCGTGCGAGCGGCGCTCGGCGCGAGTCGCGGCCGGCTCGTCGCGCAAGTGCTGACCGAGAGCCTGGTGCTCTGTCTGCTTGGAGGCGCGGCCGGTATCGGCCTCGCCTACCTCCTGATTCATACCGGTGTCCCGCTGCTGTCGATCTCGCTGCCCTCCACCGCTGAAGTCACGTTGGATCCGCGAGTGCTGGGGTTCGCCGCCTTTGCTGCGGTCGCCGTGTCGGTCCTCGTGGGTCTGCTGCCGTCGCTGCAGTTGTCGTCCGGCCGGCTCTCGAATGCGTTGAACCTCGCCACGCGCGGCTCATCGTCTCGGGAAGGCGTGCGGCGCACGATCGTCGTCGCCGAGGTGGCCGTCTCGCTGGTCCTGGTGTGCGGCGCCGTCCTCATGTTCAAGAGCCTTCTCAAGCTGCAACGCGTGGATGCCGGCGTTCGCATCGACAACGTGATCACGATGTCAGCCGATCTCTCCTTCGCGACGTATCCGGATCCGGAGCGGGCGGCCCGATTCATCGAAGACATCGCCGAGCGGCTTCAGGCGATTCCTGGCGTCGAGAGCGCCGGTGTCTCGACGGATGTGCCACTCCTGGGCGTCAGGCAGGGCGACTCCGTCACGGTGCCAGGCGTCGGCGACCGCCGTGCCGAATCCATCGGCAGCCGGTTCAAACGTGTCGATCCGCACTACTTCGCGACGCTCGACATCCCGGTTCTCGCCGGCCGCGGGTTCACCGCGCGCGATCGCGCCGGCGCTCCACGAGTCGCGGTCGTCAACGAGGCGCTCGCACGGCAGCTGGCGACCCGGTTTGGCGTATCGGACCCGAAGGAGACGGTCGGCAGAATCGTCAGCCTCATGAACCCGATGTACGAAAATCGTGGGCAAAGCGGAACCAAGGGAGATGTCGAGATCGTCGGCGTGATTCGCAATGAGCGCGTGCGCGAGCTGGACGCGCCGACACCGGAGGTCGTCTACATCGCGCTGCTGCAGTCGCCGCGTCGCGAGATCAAGCTGATCGTCCGTACCCGGAACGAGCCCTCCGCCGTCATGCCCGCCATCCGCGAGGCGGTGCGCCAGATCGATCCCCGCCTGCCGCTCGGAGACGTGCGGACGATGCAGCAGGTGAAGCAGCGGACGTTGTCGGCAAAGACAGAGCCCGCCTGGATCATTGGCGCCTTCGCGGGCATCGCGGCGCTGCTCGCAGCCCTGGGGCTCTACGGCGTGTTGTCGCACGCCGTGAATCAGCGCCGGCGTGAGATCGGCATCCGCATGGCCCTCGGCGCGGGTGCAGGCGATGTGCTCTCCCACGTCCTTCGAAACGCCGCCTGGCTGGTGCTGCTCGGTCTGGGGATCGGCCTGGCCGGCGGACTCGCCCTGACGAGAGTCATGAGAACGCTCTTGTTCGAAGTGTCCGCGCTGGATCCCCTCGCCTTCACAGTGGCTGCCGTCGCGATGATGCTCGTCGGCCTCTTCGCCGCACTCGTGCCCGCGAGTCGAGCCGCACGTGTCGATCCAGTGACGGCCCTCCGCAGCGAGGCGTGAGCTGAAGGTTGGAAGCCGTCTCACAAACCCGACGCTCGCTCCGCGGTGCGAGCGAGCATGGCGAGCGAGCCACGCGATCGGCCGCCTACGCCAAGGCTTCGGCGAGGTCTCGCCGTAGCGCTTCGCGCGGAGGCGGAAGCGCGCCGGCGAAGCGGCGCGCGAGAGCGCGTGTCGGGGAGTCCGAGGGGCGAAGCCCCTCGGATGAGATCAGTGTCCCGGTCGCCTCAGTCCGGACGCGCGAGGTCGATGAGCACGATGTTCGAGTGGTCCTCCACGCGCTCGAGCACGAGCTCACGCCCATCGGCAGAGACGTCGAAATCGCGAATGTTGAAATCGGCCGGCAGTTTGGTCAGCTGGCGCTCGGCCCCCGTTTCGAGATCGAGGAGCCACAGGTCCTTGTGCTGGAGGTCTCCGCGCATCACCACGAGCTCGCGCCGGCCGTGCATGTTGACAAGGAAGCGCACACGCCGGGCTCCGCGCGTCAGCGTCAGCTTCGGAATGGCGTAGGGCTGGGCAGTGGCCGTGACCGCCTTCACCGAAAACGTCGTCCCGATATCCGCCCCCGAGTAGATCAGGAAATCACCGCCAGGGGACCACACGGGATCGACGGCGAACTCCCGCACGAGGGGAGTCGGGGCGCCGTCGAGCGTGATGCGGAAGACATGCGGGGTGGCGTCCACGTTCGCCGCCGACGTGAGCGATTGTCCGTCCGGCGCCCACGCCGGACCACCTCGCAAATCGAGCGAGTCGGTCACGACGCGCACATTCGTGCCGTCGGCGTTCATCATGTACAGGAGCCTTCTGCCACGTTGCTCGACCGAGAACGCCACGCGATGTCCGTCCGACGCGAATCTCGGGGCCTCCGATGATTCGTGCGTCCGTGGCGCTCCACAACTCGGTGGCCGCTTCATCCGCAACCTTCCAGATGCTGTCGCTCGTACCCTTCGACGAGACGTAGAGCAGATAGCCGGGGCCCAGCCGAGGAGAGAACCCGCGGCCGGTCGTCAGGGAGATAGGCGTCGCCGCCGTGGCATCGACAGGCAGGTCGGCGATCTTCAGCCGCCAGAGCGTTCCCTTCGGATTCGCGAGCGTCGCCACCAGCCGTCGGCCGTTGGCGCTCGCTGCGAGCGACGTATACCGGTCGAGACCCGAGCCCACGCGGTGCGGCACGCGATGCTCGACGTCGAGCGCGTGCAGCCACGGCCCCGAGCCATCCCTGTCGGTCGCAAGATACATCAGCGTCTGACGATTCAACAGAACGGGATGGCTGACGCGGGAGTTGTGATGCGTGATCCGTTCGGCGACTCCCCCGGTTGGCCTGATACGCCACACGTCCATGGCGTCCGGGAGCAGCCCCTGGACGAAATAGATGAACGCCCCATCCGGTGACCAGAGAGGAAAGTGCGCGTGGAGCCCTGCTGCGGCGGCGAAGATCTGCCGGCCCTGGGCCTGTTCGCCCGCCTCCTTCACGAATGTGGGGTCCCCTGGCCCGGGAGTGTGGTAGACCAGCCGCGCGTTGTCACTGGACCAGTCGAACTCGGCGACACCTTCGAGGTAAGGCTTTGGCTGCCCGCCGAGAGTGGGCACGGCCCACACGCTGATTTCACTGGTTTCGGAGCCCTGCACGCCGCGGATCCAGAACGTGACGAGGGCACCGTCGGGCGAGAAGGCCAGCATTCGAAGTGACGGGTTGGAGAGCTCCCGGAACCGCCCGCGCGTCAGGTTGTAGGACTGTCCCGCGCCGAGCTGCGTGACCCAGACATCCATCTGCCCGTCGCGATCCGAGAGGAACGCCACGAATCGACCGTCTCGAGAGAGGGCGGCCGCCTGTTCGGTGCCGCCAAAATCGGTCACCGTCTGAAATTGCGCCTCAGCCAGGGGGGAGCGCCAGAAGTAGTCCGCGCTCGACAGGCGCGACCAGGTGCTGCCGCCAGCGCCAGCACGAGCGTTCCCGCCGCCAGGGACCAGAGCAGCGTCGATCGATGTCGAGTCCGCGACGCGGGGGCGGCGTTCGCGATGGCGGGGGCAGGATCCTCGACGACGTCCGTCGCGGGATTGATTCGGTCCGGCTGCAGCTCGGGCTCTATATCTTCGTGGGCTGAGCGCGGATTTCTGCCCCGCGTCCACGTGTCCAGCTCCGACCGGAACGCGTAAACCGACCCCAGCTTGTCGTGGAGATGTCGGCGGACCGGCATCCCCTCTCGTTTTTCCCAGCGCTGAACCGTGGTGACGTCACGCTTGAGGTAGGCCGCGATCTCCTTCCAGGAATCCAGCCGGTCTTCGGACGCTGTTCCAGGAGTCGGCGTCAGGCCAGACGATGGGGCGTCCATGGGTGGTGCTCGGCGGCGATTGTAGCCTTCAGCCTCCGGGGCTGCAATCGACGGCAATCAGCGGCACAGTGCCGAAATCAGGCCTCTGCCACCCATCGCCGCTTGTCCGTGCTTCCCCTGCCGCTTCATCGTGCGTGGGTCAGGGGCGCAAGCCCGAACGCGAACCAAACGTTCGCAAAGGAGCCACGACATGAGACGAAGCCTGATGGGATCCCTGCTCGCGGTCGTTCTGGCCGCAGGCGCGTACGTCGGCACCGTGTTCGCCACGCCGGCGAACAAGTATTCGCCGGCCCGGACGTTGAGCGCGACATTCGACGAAATCGACCTCAATGCCGACACCCTGCCGACCAACTTCTGGCGGGCAAGACTGAAGACCAAGGGTCTTTCCCAACTCTACGTGGTCGACAACGTGTGGAAGGCGGGAGGGACCACCGGCTGGCACACGCATCCGGGCCCCAGCCTGATCATTGTCACGGGTGGCGCCGTCACCGTCTACGAGAGCGACGACCCCACCTGCACACCGCATGTCTACACCTCAGGGATGGGCTTCATCGATCGCGGCGATGGCCACGCGCACGTAGTCCGGAACGAAGATCCGGTCGCTGACGCGACCACGACCGCCGTCCAGATCATCCCGGCGCTGGCCACGAGGCGGATCGACGCTCCGCACCCCGCCCCCTGTCCGGTCGGCCTCGACTGAGCCCGGAAGGAGGCGGAGGCATTGTGTGACGCTGGCGCGCCAAGGGCGCGCCCGCCGGAGCGGAGCGGGGCATGGGGCCCCCGCGAGCGACGGCGCCGCAGGGTCCGGCGGTCGGGCGTAGAATCGCGCCCATCGGATCCAGTCCGTGAGTTGACCGTCCCGATACCGGATCGGGAGGGGCGCGCCACGTGCCGCTGCTCCCGAACACCGGACGACAGCGCCGGCTTTGCGGGATTCACGAAAGGATCGTGCGTGATGGATACCGTCCGTCGACTTTCCGGTGTGTTCCTTCTCGTTCTGCTACCGGCCACGACGGGCGCGCAAGGCCTGACGGGGTCGCTCTCCGGCACGGTCAAGGATCCGCAGGGTGGCGTCCTGGCCGGTGCCGTGGTTCGCGTGACGTCAGCCACGATCCTCGGCGGCGAGCTGCGGACCACGACCAGCGACCGGGGCCAATGGCGGTTCCCGGTTCTGCCGCCCGGTTCCTACGAGCTGACCGCCGAGTTGGCACCGAAGTTTGCCGCTTATCGTGAGGAAGGGCTCATCGTCGGAGCGGGATCCACACTCCATCGAACGCTGGTGCTGAAGCTGGAGGGTGTCACCGAATCGATCACCGTCGTGGGGAGTGGACGCATCGAAGCGCGGGGGAGCGGACTCGAGACTCGATTCGGGCCCGAGTACCTCGAGACCATTCCCACACGCCGGTTCAGCATGTTCGACGTGATCAAGAGCGCGCCGGGGATGTCGCCGACGTCGCCGGGGAGCGGGACGGTCAACACCGTCTCGGCATTCGGTTCGGGCGTCAACGAGAACACGTTCATGATCGACGGCACCAACTTCACCTGTCCCTGTCAGGGTGTGTCGCGTGCGGAGCCGAGCGTGGACGTCATTCAGGAAGTCCACGTCCAGTCCATGGGCGCGTCGGTCGAGTACGGAAATCTGCAGGGGGCGGTCTTCAACGTCATCACGAAGCAGGGAGGACCGCGATTCCAATACGACGCGTCGTATTACGGTCAGGTCTCCGGGCTCACCGCGCAGCCGTTCACCGTCCCGGTCTCGAAGGGGACTCAGGCCTCGAGCGGATACGAACGGGTGAGATACCGCGATTTCACCACGAGCCTGGGCGGGCCGGCCGTGCGGGATCGGGTGTGGTTCTTCGGCGCTTATCAGTATCTCCGCGACTACGACAGTCAGCCCGGGGCGGATCCGGCCTTTCCGAGAAAGTACGAACAGAACAAGGTCTTCGGCAAAGTGACGTCACAGCTCACGCCCGCGTTGCGCATGATGCAGAGCTTCCACGAGGAGGTCTGGGTCAATCCCACACCTCCGACCCTCGCGACCCCATTCGTAGCCACGCAGCGCCTGCACGCGACGGTCCCAAGCATGACGTTCGTGAACTTGACGCACGTGCTGTCGAGCAACACCGTGTGGGACGTGCGTGTGGGACGCTTCGGTGTGGACCAGAAGGGCGATCCCAGCACCGGCGATCGGTCGACGCCGAACCGGTTCGATCAGACGACCGGCACATCGAGCGGCAACATTCCGCAGATTGACACCCTCTGGATCAACCGCGTCACGATGAAGGCCGTCCTTCAGCGATACCAGGCTGGATGGCTGGGCGCGGATCACGAGCTCAAGGTCGGCACCCAGGTCGAGCGCGGCGAGCATCGCACGACGCAAACAATTCCCGGCGGCGTTCGGTTCACGGATCGCGAGGGCGCGCCATTTCTGTCGGTCTCCCGGGCGCCGTCGATCGGAGGCGGGGAGTTCATCACGTCGGCCGTGTTTGCCAGCGATTCCATCGCGCTGACGAGCCGGGTCACGGCGAATGCCGGCGTCCGGTTCGATCACAGCCGCGCGATCAGCCCGGATGTTCCCGCTCTCGACGCCGACGGGTTCGAGACCGACGGCACGACGAAGGGTCTCGGTACCCTCTACACCTGGAACACGCTCTCGCCGCGTCTGGGCATCGCCGCCAGACTCACCGCCGACGGCCGCACGACGCTCCGCGCGAACTACGGGCGTTTCAATCAGGGCGTGCTGACCGGCGAGCTGAGCCCCATCCACCCGGGCGTGACGACGATCACCATGATGGAATACGAGGCGGCGACTCGGGGCTACACCAAGCTCGTGTCAGCGATCGATCCGAGAATCAACCTGGCCCTGGATCCTCAGACGCGCACGCCTCGAACCGACGAGTATTCGGTGGCGGTCGAGCGCGAGATCGCCCGGCAGCTCGCCGCGTCGGTGGCGTACGTCCGGAAGAGGGGCAGCGAATTCATCTCCTGGACCGACATTGCCGGCCAGTACAGGCAGGACACGCGGACGCTCGCCGACGGGACGTCGTTGCCCGTGCAGGTGCTGACGAGCTCAACGGCCTCGCGCCGCTTCCTCCTGACGAACCCGTCTGGCTATTCACTCGACTACGACGGGCTGGTCGTGGCGCTGGAGAAGCGGCTGTCGAGGGGTTGGCAAGCCTCCGGCTCGTATACGTTCTCCCGCGCGCAGGGTCTTCAAGCGACGGTCGTTCCAGCGGCCGGCGCGGCGGCGGCGGAAGCGCAGCTCAGCACGGTCGCTCCGAACACCGTGTTCGGCCGCGATCCGAACGACCTGACGAACGCGAGAGGCAGATTGCCGAACGACCGGCCGCACATCTTCCGTGCGACCGGCGTCGCCCACCTGCCCTGGCAGAACATTCTGGTGGCGGCCAATCTCCAGTGGTTCAGCGGCAAGCCGTGGGCGGCGACCGCGCAGGTGTCGTTGCCCCAGGGCAGTCAGCGCATCCTCGTGGAGCCCCGCGGCTCGCGCCGGCTGTCGTCGCAGTCGCTCCTCGATTTCCGGGTCTCGAAGCGCTTCTCGGTCGGAAGCGCCGGGACGATCGATCTGCGTCTGGATGTCCTGAACCTCCTCAACGACACCGCCGAGGAAGCGCTTGCATCCGACGTGCAGTTCACGTCATCCAACCAGCGCAACGCGTCGTTCGGTCAACCGACGCTGTTCATGGATCCGCGGCGGGCGATGCTCAGCGTGCGCCTGAACCTGGGCAGCTGATCATCGAACTTGAGGTGCTTCAGGACCGCGCGGTCCGGCAGCGTTAAGTCGGGGGTTTGGGGTTGTTGAAAGGCTGCTTTTCAACAGGGAGGAAAGGAGGATCCTCCCTTCCTCCCTCCTCCTGTGATGGTTTTTGGCGTCGGCTGCCCGCCGTTGACATCCACGGGTCACGGGACGGACGATGGCGTTCATGGTGCGCGCGCTCGTCCTCACGGCACTCTGGTTCGGGATCCCGGTTGCCGTCTCCGGCCAGCCGCTGACCGTTCTCCATATAAAGGTGGTCCTGGTCGACGCCGAGCGGCAGGCGATGCCCGTGCCGCGTCATGCGCTGCTCATCAGCGAGAATCCGGCATCCGCCGCGCCCCGGCGGGTCGTCACGGCGCTGGATGGCACCGTCGACGTGAGGCTCCGTCCGGGGAACTACACGATCGAATCGGATCAGCCAGTCGCCTTCCAAGGCAAATCGTACCAATGGACGCAGACGCTGGACATCACCGCCGGCCGCGACGCCCTGCTCGAGCTGACGGTCGACAACGCGGAAGTCGGGCCCGTTGCTTCCGCCACGACCTCCGGAGCGCCCTCGGAGGCCGACCCGTCCGCCCTGTTGATCCAATGGAAGGACAGCGTCGTCGCGCTCTGGACGCCGACCACCCACGCGTCGGGATTCGTGGTCGACGCGAAAGGACTCGTCGCGACGAGCCACCGGGTCATCGGCACCGCGACGTCAGTGGAAGTGCAGCTCACGCCGACCGTCAAGGTGGCGGGAAGCGTCCTCGTGGCGGATTCCGTGCGGGACGTCGCGGTTCTCCACGTCGATCCGAAGGCGCTCGAATCGGTGCGAGCCGTGCCGCTGCGGTGCCCGCAGGCGGCGGCGCCTCCCGTCGTGACCGGTCAGAAGATGTTCACCATCGCCACTCCGCTCCGCGACGAGAAAGGCATCACGTCCGGAACGGTCGACAGCGTGCAGCCGCAGGCCATCCTGTCCAATTTCGGTCTCGCGACCGGTAGCACCGGCGGACCAGTCTTCACAACCGATGGCGCCCTGGTGGGTCTCACGTCTGTCCCCGAGGACGCAGACGACAGAGACGAGACCCGCCACGGGAACTCCCGGGTCGTACGCATCGCTGACGTGTGCGACGTCGTGGCTTCGGCGGAGAAGAAGATGAAGGGCGCGGCGCCGCCGAACGGAGCCCATCTTCCGGTAGAACCGGATCGGCCGTTTCCTGTCAACGCGCTCAAGGATGCCGCGCAACACCGCGCAGGCAGTCTGAACCCGTACCAGGTGTCCTCGTCCGACTTCGACATCGCCTTCATCACGCCTGTGTCGACCTATGGCGCGCAGTATCAGTCGGAGCAGGCGAGCAGACGCGAGCGTGCCAGCGGCACGCGCTCTTCGGACGCGGGGCAGGTGCTGGTCCGCCCGCTCATGGAGTTCAGCAACTGGTCCGAGTACGTGGCGGATTTTCCACCGGTACTGCTCGTCCGCGTGACACCGAAGCTGGTCGAGGGGTTCTGGACGACGGTTGCCCGCGGCGCCGCGCGGACGCAGGGTGTTGCGTTGCCGCCGTTCAAACACGTCAAATCCGGCTTTCTGCGGATGCGCGCACTGTGCGGCGGCGCCGACGTCACGCCGATCCACCCGTTCAAGCTCGAACAGCGCGTCTCCGAGAACGCGTCCGAGAAGGCAGGGATCTACGAAGGGCTCTACGTCTTCGACCCCGGTGCGCTCGGGCCGCATTGCGGGACGGTCACGGTCGTCCTGTATTCGGAGAAGGAGCCGGAGAAAGCGGACGCCAAGGTCGTCGATCCCAAGGTGCTCCAGCAGATCTGGCAGGACTTCGAACCGTATCGAGCGGCGAAAGGGTAGCTGCGCTCAGACGGATTCCACGAGCGCATTCCAGGCCAGGACCGCGTAGCGACGAGGCGTGTGATCGATCAGCGGCTCGCTGATGAACGTCACGTCGGGATCGTCGAACCCAACGAATCGCTCGGTGTTGACGTGCCGGTACCCGAGCAGCGGCGGCGGCACACGTGTGACGGCATCCTGGTCGTTGACGAAGCGGAACGACCGGTCGCCGCACCGGCTGTTGAAGCCATCGACGAACTGCCGGTCGCCCACGAGCGGCGAGCCGAAGCCGTAGATGCCTCCCAGCTCGCCGAGTCCGAGCGTGCCCCGCTCGCGCGAGAAACGGTCACCGGCCAGCGTCGCCAGAGCGGCGCCGAGGCTGTGGCCCGTGAACCAGACCGGCCGCTTCTTCAGCTCGTCGGCCTTGACAATCTCCGGCCACACGGCATCCAGCGCTCGCAGAAATCCCAGGTGCACGTGCTCACCAGGCTGCCGATCCCAGTCGACCAGGCCGAGCGTCGCATCGGTAATGAGATCCTGCAGCCGGTCAGCCTGTGTGCCGCGAAACGCGACGATGGTGAACGTATTGTTCCACGCGAGGTAACACTGCGTATCCTTCTCCTCGTTCCCGATCAGCCTGCTGTCGAGACCGGCCGGAGCGAAGCGGGTCTTTGCCTGCGCTTCATCCCAGTACGTCAGGAGTGAGGCGTCGGCAAGCCACCAGGCGTTGGCTCGCGACATCGTCGAGGTCGTGGTCGTCGTGATCTCGAATGGCACGTCGCCGGAGCCTTCGAAGTGCTTGTAAGTCCGATCGCTTTCGGGATGAAGGACGAGACTGAATGACGGTCGCGGAAGCGGTTTTTTCTGGAGGGGCATCAGGGGACTCCTTGGCGACGGATTGAGGGCTCATAGATCGATGTGGAGGTCCAGCCAGTCGTCCGCGGTTTCGGCGCGGCCAGGGAATCGTCCCCAGTCGGGGGGTGGCGCGCCCGGAGTGCCTTCGAAGATGCCCTTCTCGAGATCGAGGATTCGACCGTGGCATCCCTTCTCCAGCCGGGTGAACAGGGCTGGAAAGGGCATGTCCCATCCCATCTTCTTCGCCGATACGCGGTTCACGGGGATCATCGCCGTGAGGGCGTCGCTCGTCATGAGCTCGAGCCCTTTCTCTCGCAGCGTCGCGTTGTGGCTGCCGTGGTGGCCGACCTTGTAGAGGACGGTTCGCTGGAGCAGACTCGCCGCCGTCACGGTCCGCTGCCGCCCGTCGTCCTCGACCTGCCATTCGATCCCTTCGTGCCACGACAGCCAGTTCCCGACCTGAGCATCTCCAGGGAACAGCAACACCCGGCCCGAGGCGGTCAGCTCGAAGGCCAGCACCAGGCTGGTGTTGTTGGTGTCGGAATCGAGCTGGAGCGCGAGGCGGCCCGCTGCTCCCAGCCAGTCGTGCTCGATGCGGCGCCAGTCTTGTCCGTCGAAACCGTAGTTATCTTTGAAGAAGGGCCGCGCCTTCGCCTCCGCCTCGCTGATCCGAAACCACTCCTCGAACGGCTGGCCGTCGGCCGCCGCTGCGTCGGCCGGCGGATCGAGCGCGGCAAGGAACCCCATCTCGGCGCTCTCCTCGCCCGCCAGCTCGTATACCTCGCTCGCGCGCTTCGACGGATCGCTCTTGCGCAGCAGCTTCAGCTCGCGTGGCGGACCGAGCACGTAGATCCGCACGCCGTCGACACCAGGGATCGCCCGCGGCTGCCCACCGGGCTCGAGGTACTCCGGCTCCTTCGGCGCCGTGCGGGCGCGCACCCATTCGAGCGCGGCATGTGTTCCGCGTTTGCCCGCGACGCCGAGACCGCCCCAGAACTCGAGGAGGTTCTCCAGGCGCTCCGACGTCCGGCGCGCACCCAGTTCGGTCACTCCCGACAGCCGGTTCGCCGCGGAGACGACCCGCTTCAGTGCCCGCGCTCGTCGTTCACGCAGCGCCGTTGCGGTTGGATCGTCGGGCTTGTCGGTCCATCCGAGCCAGACTTCGTCGACCTGGAGCTTCTCCGGACCCAGGAGATCGCGGGCCTGCTCGAGCCCGGACACATGATCCCAATGTTCGTGCGTGATGACGAGCACGTCGAGCCTTCCGCCTGTGGCGTCGAGGATGTGCTGCGCCACCTTCTGCATCTTCGCCTTTGCGTCCGCGGTGCCCAGGAGGACGCCGCAATCGATCAGCATGTGAACCGGGCGGCTCTTGCCGGGGAAGGTCAGCAGGAAGCAATCGCCAAGGCCCTGCCGGAACATTCGCACGCGTACGGAGCTCATTGGTCGATCCTTCGATATCAGCTAGAAACGGTGGAGCATCGCGAACGGCTCGCGCTCGTCGGTGCCGACCCGGCCGAAGTACGTCGCTGCCAGGCTCCGATTGCCCTCGTCGAGGAAGTACCGGCGCTGCCGATCCTTTCGTGCTTCGTCGAGCTTCTTCTTGATGCTGTAGCGGACCTTCCCGGTCTGCGCGTCGACGAGCAGCGTGCAGCCGCCGCGGAAGTAATAGTCCGGCGCCGCTGCCGCGCGGTCGGCCTCGTCGAAGTACTGCGGAATGCGCTGGGTCAGCTCGATCACCCACTGGAACGTGGGTTTGCCCCTCCAGTCCAGTCGAATCGAGGGCCGCAGCGAGTGCACCTCGAAGGGCAGCTCGGGATCGATGCCGCTCAATACGACGCTCTCGCGGGACAGTTTGGGCTTCAGGTAGTCGTGGAGCGCGGCGCGACGTTCCTGCATGAGATCGTGGAGCACCGTTCGATCTTTGGTCAGGCCCCAGGATCCGATGTCGGCGGCCCAGCTCTTGACGATGCCGACCACGACCTCTTCGTCCTCGTCGGGCGCGGCGGAGGCCGGCCGCCAGAGCAGGCCGTCGACTGAGAAGCCACGAACGCCTTCAGGGACGATGCCCCGCTGGCGG
Source organism: uncultured Acidobacteriota bacterium (assembly GCA_963804795.1). Taxonomy (GTDB): domain Bacteria; phylum Acidobacteriota; class Vicinamibacteria; order Vicinamibacterales; family 2-12-FULL-66-21; genus CAVSUB01. The sequence goes on from CAWDRS010000003.1 coordinate 237,429, forward strand.
AACGCTTCCACGAACGCCACGCGCCGATGCTCGTCGTCGACGGGCTCGTGCTCGAAGTCGGCGGTCACGATGGCGCGCAGGTAGTCGCCGAACGTGATGTCCACTGGTGGGCAGTAGTCGAGCGCGCGGACGCACATGTCGAGCACCAGCCGCGCTGAGCCGGCAGCTTCGTCGGCAAGGCGGTTGACGAGGTCGGGGTGCAGGCTGCCGGCGGGAAGTACGCCGGTGCCCTCGCTCGCGATGCGCAGCAGGTCGGCGACGCGTCCCTTGTAGATCGTGAGGAACGCGTCGAACACCGCGGCGACCAGCACCGAGCCTCGCTCGTGCGGTTCGGCGTATTGGTGATAGTCGCTCGGTTTGGGCTCCTTCCGGCGCCATTTGCCAGTCTCGGGGTCGGTCTCGCCGAGCGCGCTGCGCAAGGCGCCGCGCTTGCCGATCGCCTGCCCGAACTGCTGCGCCAGCTCGCCCAGTCGGTTCTGGCTCGCGAGATCGCCGCGCGTCGATGCGATCTGGTGCCGCAGCACCTCGGGCAGCGAGAAGTGTTGAAGCAGCGCGACCAGATCGGCGAACGCTTCGTGGAACGCCAGAACGTCCGGATTGCTCGGTTCGCTGAAGCGCCGGTGCATGCCGTCGAGCAGGGCGTGCGTGACTTCGTGCGCGATGATGTCGTGCGACAGGCAGGTGAACACCGTGATGCGAGCCGAGTCGGGAAATCCCTCCGCGATGGGAGCGGAGAAATACCCGAACAGCACGGCTTTCTTCTCGGGGCTGTAGAACGCATTCGCTTCGCGGAGCGCGTGCGGATACAGGCGGAGGCGGCGGACGTAGTATTCGCTCCTCTTGCCGCCAGCATCGCGGACGACGCCTGTTCGCCACAAGGCCAGACGCCCCAGCGCGTGCTCGAAGCTGCGAATGGTGCGCATCGCAACGGCGTACACCATCTGCTGATGGAACTGCGGGTTGCTCTCCGACGGCGGCAGGCCGTCCTGGGCGAGGAGGAACGGGTCGTTGAGATCGAGAGGGTCGTAGAAGCACCCGCTGGCCGGATCGCGGTCGATCACCTCGAGGTACTCGCCGGCCGGGCCGGGCTCGAGAATGGGGGCGCCCTCCTGGTCCCGCTCCCACGGCACACGAATCGTGACTTCGTTGATCGGCGCCGTCTCGAGCTGCCCGCTGAGGCTCGGATCGAACGCGAACACCCGCAGGCGTCGTTCCAGGGCGTGCCGTGTGGAGCTCGTCGTGCCGACTCCCGGCGTCCGCCACGGCGGTTTGGGCCCTCGTTTCGGTGCCGCGTGCTTTTCGATCTGATACCGCACCCGGCCGCTGTCGGCGTCGACCAGCAGGGTCACCCCGTTCTGTGCGGCAGAACCGGTGTTCTCTGCGTTGTTCTGCGTGGCGCGGCCCTTCCGTCGCGGCGGCGCGGCATTCTGAACCAGCTTGATGACCCACTGAAATGCGAAGTCACCGCTCAATGCGCCGCGCTCGCGCGGGTGAAAGGACTGCACCTCGAAGGCTTTCTTGAGATCGATGGGCCCCAGCTTGTCCGCGTGCTCGCGCAGCCACGTTTGCAATTCGAGCCGCTTCGCCTGGAGGAGCTCCCAGAGCTCTTGCCGGCCCTGCGGCATGTTCCACGGTGTCTTTTCCTTCGACAGATTCCGGACGAACTCGGCGACGACGTCCGACTCGCCGCCTGGAGCCGGGGGCCACAGGAGCGCCTCCAGCGAGAGGGTGCCGACGCCCTCCGGTACGATGCCGTAGCGGCGGAAGGCGTCCACGAAGGCGAGGCGATAGTTCGAGTCGTCTGTGGGAAAGACGTCGGCGTCCGCCGTCACGACGGCGCGCAGAAAGTCGCCGAAGGTGATCTCCACGGGCGCGATGTAGTCGAGGGCGCGCAGGCACATGTCGAGCACGCGCTGCGCGGATCGTGAGGCCTCTCGCGCGAAGCGGTTCACGAGATCGGGATGAAGGCTCCCTTCGGGGAGGATGCCCGTGCCCCTGGTCGCAATCCGGCGGAGATCCCCGACGCGGGACTCGTAGATTTTGCTGAGCGCCTCGAATACCGCGCCGACGAGGATGTCGCCACGCGCGTGAGGCTCGAACTGCGTGGAATACGCTTTCGGGTCCGGCACGCGAGGGTGCCACTGCCCGTTCGCGTCGGTGGAACCCAGTGCGTTCCGAAGGCCATCGGGCTTGCCCAGTGCCTGGCCAAACTGTGGCGCGACGGCTCCGAGAGGGCTGCGCGCGTCGAGCCGGCCGCGAATCGCGGCGAACTGCTGTCGCAGGACGTCCGAAGGCCAGAAGTGCTGGAGCAGCGGCACCAGGTCGGCGAAGGCCTCATGGAAGGCGGCGACGTCCGGATTGCGCCCCTCGAAGGCGATCCGCATCCCGGCGAGGAGGGCGTGCGTCAGCTCGTGGGCGATCACGTCCTGCGAGAGACACGTGTACACCGTGGTGCCGGGGAGCATCGAGTCCGGCCCGCTCTCGAAGTACCCGAAGCAGAACCCCTCCTCAGGGTGCCAGTAGGCATTGGACTCCACGGTATAGTGCGGCCGCAGCTTCAGCCGCTTCTCGTACGTCGGTACAACCGACGCTCCATGGGGTGGTCCAGCACTGACCCGCGGCGGCCAGTGCACGGTGCGTCCCAGCGACCTCTCGAAGTTGCGGATGGTGCGCATCGCGACCGCGTACACCATCTGCTGCCTGAATTGCGGGATTGCCGTCAGAGGGTGACAAGCCGTCCTGCGCGAGAATCTCCGGCTGATCGAGGCTGACGGGCGCGTAGACCTGTTGGCCTTTGTCGTTCTCGTCGACGACCGCGACGTACTCGCCGATGGGACCAGGCTCCAGGTGCTCCCACGGGATCTGCAGCGTCATCTCGTTCGAGACCGCCGTCTCGAACCGGGCGGTCATGCCCGGATCGATCGCGAACACGCGCAGCTTCCGGAAGATCGGGTGGGGTACGCGCCGCCGGAACGCGTCGCTCGTGGGGAGGGGAGTGGTTATCGTCATGGCTTGCGACCCTATGAAACTTGCGACATCCAGACAGCTTGTGGCGCTGTAAAACCATCACAGGAGGAAGGAGGAAGGAGGATCTTAACAATCAAAAGTTCCTCCCTCCTCCTGTTGAAAAGCAGCCTGGCGACAACCCCACAGCCACAAGTTCGATGGGGCAGCCGTCCCCCGGCTCACCCAACCTTCACCTCCCCGTACGGGAAGCTCGCCGGTGCGGACGCGCCCGGTTCCACGTGTTTACGCATGCCGGCATCGCACACGGCGTAGCCCCAGTTGATCAGCCGCTCCTGTGCTTCGTCTGGCAGCGCCTTGAGCCGCGTCTTCGTCTCGGCCAGCGCCGTGGTCTGGTCGAGCGGGCAGGTGAGCGCGTCGGCCACCGCGTAGTCGCGGATGTCGGTGCGGATTCCCCAGTAGGTCCCCTTGCGCACTCCGGTCTGGAATGACTCGATCACGTGCCGCGCGCGAAGGCTGCGGACCTGGTTGTCGATGATCTCGTTGATCCGCATGGCGTGGCGCGCCCAGTCCGTCTTCGGGTCTTCTTCCGCGGCCATCTTACCGCCGCCGTTGCTGACGAGGATCGTGTCGTAGCGCTTCCAGGCCGTCTCGAGGCCGAGATTGTCGTAGACACCGCCGTCACTCAGCACGACCGTTCCCAGGTAGGGCTCACGATGCAGATCTTCGTGACCACCCCGAGAGGCGATCCAGTCCGAGGCTGCGAAGTTGATCGTCAGCGGGGACAGCACCGGCGGGAAGGCCGACGACGCGGCGACCGCGACCGCCAGCTCCACCCGTGGGTCCATGATGCGGCCGATGCGATAGTCGGCGATGAACGGCCGCGAGAATCGGAACAGCGCACCGGACTGCACGTTCGTCGCGTTGATGACGAATCGCGGCGGATCCTGAGGGAGATCCTGCAGCGTCGCGGCGCCGAACAGATGCTCGCGGTAGGCGGCGACGATCTTGTCCGCGATCGATTCTGGCGTGAGGATACCGCCAAGGATTGCTGCTCGGTCGATCGTCCGGCCGGCGAGCGCCCGAATCGGGGCCACCACCTCGGTCACGTAATTGGCAGCGACGCCGGTGGCGCCGAATGCCAGCCGGGACCACTTGAGCCCGAGCATCCCGGAGGTGATGGACCCGCCGGAGACGGACGAGACCCGCTTCAACTTCGGAAGGTAGCCGAGCTCGTTCAGCCGCCAGATGGCTCCGAGGTGAAACAACATGGCGCGATAGCCGCCACCCGAGAGGCACAACGCGATGCCCGGCTCCGGCGCGCGCGGGTCGTCGTGGTCCGACCCCGTGTTTACGACATCTATCGGGTGGTTCGCGCGTGCGAGGTCATCAGGCATAGAATCCTCTGTCCCTGACGGAAGCGCCTGTTGCGTGATGGGGAACGGCCCCGCACTCCCCAGACCTCGTCCGTCGTACCGGTAATAACGCTCTGGGCGCTCGATCCAAACAGGGTCGAAACCGACGTCAACCAACCCTTTGACCATTGCAAACGTCCAAGTCCGTGCTATGAGCTCGGTCCTCGGAGATCTTCGCTACGCGGCGCGCGAATTGCGCCGCCGCCCAGGCTTCGCGCTCACCGCGGTCCTGTCGCTGGCACTTGGAATAGGCGCGACGAGCGCGGTCTTCAGCGTCGTCTACGGCGTCCTGGTCAATCCCTTCCCCTACGTGGGCGCCGATCGGATGATGCAGCTCGCCCTGAGGGACAACGCCGGCCGTTTCCGCTATCCGGGTATGACCGGTGCTCAGCTGGAGGCGCTTCGACAGGCCCGCACGGTCGAGAGCATCATCGCGGAGGATGGCTGGAATCTCACGACGACGGACGGTGACATCCCTGAAGATGTCGTCGCGTCGTACGAATCTCCGAACGCGCCGAACCATTGGGGCGTTCCTGCGCTCATGGGACGTTGGCTCATCCCTGCCGACGCTCCTCCGGGTCAGGACCCGGCACGTGTCGTGGTCCTGGGCTACCAGTTCTGGCAGCGGTATTACTCGGGCGACCCGGCTGTGGTCGGCCGGACGATCCAGCTCGTTCGGAAGAACTATCAAATCGTCGGCGTGATGCCGCCACGGTTCCGCTGGCGCGAGGGCGACATCTACCTACCGCTCAAGGTCAGGATCGACCCCAACATCTATTACGGCGTCAACCTGAAGATCCGGCCGGGTGTGTCCGTCGCGGAGGCCAATGCCGAGCTGCAGCCGATCCTGCAGGAGTTCGCGAAGCAGACACCGGGGCGGTACCCGGACGTCTTTCGAGTGAACCTGCGCAGCATCATCGAGATGTACGCGCGGCCGATGGGCCCGAGGCTCTTTCTGCTGCTCGGGGCCGTGACGTCGCTTCTGCTCGTCGGCTGCGCCAACGTGTCGATATTGCTGCTCGTGCGCGGAGCGCACCGTCAGCAGGAGCTCGCCGTCCGCGCAGCTCTCGGAGCCGGACGCGGCCGGATCGTGCAGCAGCTCTTGACCGAGGCGATGGCGATCGCCGTGGCCGGTGCGGCGCTTGGCGTGCTGATCGCATGGAGAGGCCTCGAGCTGATCGTGGCCTGGGTGCCCACCAACTCGTTCGCCGCCGAATCGGTCATCGAGATGAACCTGCCGGTCCTGCTGTTCAGCACGGCCCTGGCCGTCCTGACCGCGATCGTGTTCGGCGTCTGGCCCGCGCTCCAGCTCTCGCGTCCGGACCTCGGCCGCGTGGTCCAGGCCAGCGCGCGGCGCGTGATCGGCAACGCACAGGGCCGGCGGACCCATCGCGTGATGGTCGCCGTCCAGGTCGCGTTGACGCTGCTCATGCTCACGGCGGCTGGCGCGGCGGGGAAGGGTTTCCTGCGGCTGGCGAACGCCGATCTCGGCTACGACCCGCAGAACACCATGTCGTTGCCGATTCCCGTTCACGACGGTACCTACACGACCTGGAAAGAGCGGTCCGAATACTTCGAGCGGCTCCGGGCGGCAGTCGCTGCGATGCCGCAAGTGATATCGGCCGGGATTTCGACCAACGCCACGCCACCATCGAATGGCGGCGACACCACGCTCGAAATTCTCGGCAGCAGCGCGCTCGAGAAGCCTGTCGCCCGTTCGAATTTCGTCAGCTCCGAGTATTTCCCGCTTCTCCAGATTCCGGTGGCGCAGGGACGGCTCTGGAGCTCGGATGAAATCAAGCGTGGAGCGGCGTTTGCCGTGATCAACCGGACCATGGCCCGGCAGTACTGGCCGAACGGCGACGCGATCGGCCGTCAGTTCCGTTTTGCGAGCATGAAGGACGAGCCGCCGTATTCGCCGGCGGCCGTCGGCGCTGACGGATGGCTCCAGGTCATCGGTGTCGTCGCCGACGCGCGGAACGACGGGCTGCGCAACCCGATCAAGGCCGCGTTCTACGTGCCGTACACGCTGAAGATGCGCATGTTCACCCAGATTCTGGTGCGCACGCGTGTGCCTCCGCTCTCCATCTTGCGCGACGTCCGCGCGGAGCTCGTTCGGGTCGATCGCGAGCAGCAGGTGATGCGCGTGCGGGATCTCCAGGGCTGGATCACGAATCTTCCCGAGTACGCTCAGCAAGCGCTGGTCGCAAAGCTGTTCGGCGTGTTCTCGATCCTGGCGCTGGCGCTGTCGGCGGTGGGACTTTACAGCGTGGTGTCCTACGGCGTTGCCACGAGGACCAACGAGTTCGGCATCCGCATGGCGCTCGGGGCGAGGGCGCGCGACGTCGTGGGCATGGTGCTTTCAGGCACGTCCTGGAACGTCGGCGCCGGGCTGCTGGCCGGCGTGCTCCTGTGCCTGGTCTTCGACAAGGTCGCTTCGAAGTGGGTGACCGAGAGCTCGCGCGACCCACTGATCCTTGGTGGCGTAACCGTTCTGCTGCTGGCCGTCGCCGTCATGGCGTGTTTCGCCCCGGCTCGGCGCGCGGCTTCGATCGATCCGATGGATGCCGTGCGGCACGAGTAGCGGGCTTTCGTCGAAACAGGAAGATCGTCGACGCCACACCCAGGCCGATCGCGAACGCGGTCCATTCGGGGAGCGTGACGCTCGTCAGCATCCAGCCGATGACCAGGCACGCCAGCACGATCACGACGGTTGGAGCCGGTACTCTGAAAGGCGTGCCGCCGGCGCGCACGTCACGGCGCCGGAGCTGCCACGTCGCGACGCAACACGTTCCGTAAAGAATGAGAGTCGAGAGGTTCGCGAGAATCGCGAGCCGCTCGAACGTGCTCGTGATCGCGAGCACGAGCACGATCGCGCACTGCAGCAGGATCGCGGCGGCCGGAGATCGATGGACTGGATGGAGGCGCGCGAGCGCCGGTGGCAGGAATCCGTCGCGCGCGAACGCGAACAGCATGCGCGGCGTGGCGAGGATCATCGCGCCGGCGTGGCCGAGCATCGCGATCACGGCGCCGACGAGAAGCAGCTGTCGCGCCCATCCGCCCAGCGCCACGCCGGCCGCGTCGGCGAGCGGCGTGGCTTTCGACGTCGCGAGCGCCGGGCCCAGCACGCCCTGAGCCACGAATTGCAATCCGGCGTAGAGCAGCGTGATCGACGCCCATGCCGATGAAGATCGCCCGCGGAACCGTTCGCGCCGGGTGCTTCACTTCGCCGCCGGGCACCAGCGCGGCTTCGATCCCTGCGAACGCAAAAATCAAGAGGATGCTGCTCCGCGCCAGCGTCGACATGTCCGGAGGGTTGTCTGACCGCGAGGTTGTCCGGGTCGATCGCGAAGATGCCGCCGGCGATAAGCAGCAGCAGGGGGAGTATTTTCGCAACCGTCATCACGCTGTTCGCCCGCGCGCCGCGTTCCACCCCTTTGATGTTGATGGCCGCAAACACCGTGTAGATCGGCTACGAGCACGGCCGCCGACGCTCCTCGCGACGCCAGTGCGGGCACGAGCACGCCGAGACTCGCGACGAGCACGGTTGCGACCGCCGCCATCGCGAACGTCAGCAGCATCCACAGCAGGAATCCGGCAAGGAACCCCACGAACGCTCCGAACGCGACCTCGACGTACGCATAAGGCCCGCCCGTCAGCGAAACACGGCTCCCGGCCTCGGCCATGCACAGCACGATCAGGCCCATCGCGATGGCGCAGAGCAGGTAGGCGACGGGCGCGGTCGCGCCCAGCGTGGCCGCCATGTCGGCCGGCAGCCGGAAGATCCCGCCGCCGATCGTGACGTTGACGAGGCTCGCGGCGAGCGAGACGGTGCCGATCGAGCGACGAAGAGACGACTCGGGCGACGAGACGGGCGGCGTGGTGTCGGTCAAGTCGAGGGACGGTAACACAGAGCCGGACCTCGACGCGCCGCGCCAGGAGTGAGCGCTGGTTTTCGGAATTGACATCTAACGAGGCCCTGCCTCAGACCGTCGAGCATGTCGTGAGCTGAGCGGAGAGCGGGGCGGTCTGAGGCAGGGCCTCGTTAGAAAAAGAGGAGCCCCGGGAGCATGGCAGGGATTGCCCCCTGCGCCTAAGTAATAGACCCTCTTGGGGTCGGTGGCCACATGGGCCGCGCTCTCCGGGAGCTCCATCACCATGGTACGCAAAAACGTCGCTGAGATCCTCGCACAATCACGTGACCTTCGAGCTGGAAGCGATCGACCGGATGTATCTCAACGCCTACGTGCCGTCGCTCCAGACCGGCGGCGGGTTCGTCTAGTTCGTGAAGACGCAGCTGGGGACGCCCGTGCCCTCCACGATGATGGTCGCGCCGATGAGTCAACGGTTCGTCGCCGCCATCGAGCGCTTCGTCGCGGCGCAGGGGGTCGACTTGGTGACCTTCGAGAAGGGGCAACGGAAGGACGACGTCGCGCAGCAGTACCTGGAGGCGTTCGCGCGCGAGGAGGGCGTGCTGTTCGTCGGCAAGGCCCAGGAGAAGGCCAGCGTCTTCCGCACCGAGAAACGGCGAGACGCGCAGGGGAAGACCTATCCGTGGATCATCCGCTCGACCGCGATGGTCAATCATTACTACGTCTACATCCTCGACCGCGACTTCGGTCCGCTCTTCATCAAGTTCTGTTCCTACTTCCCGTATCCCGCCAAGCTCTGTCTGAATGGGCACGAGTGGTTGAAACGCCAGTTGACCCAGCGCGGGATCCCGTTCGAGCCGTTGGACAATGGCATCCGCTCGAGCGACCAGGCCGGCCGGGTGCAGCGGATCGCCGACACGCTTCGACGCCGCCAAGATCGACGCCGTCTTTCGCAAATGGCTCCGGCGCCTCCCGCATCCGTTCGCCCCCGCGCACCGCGCGGCCGGCTATCGCTATCAGCTCTCGATCCTGCAGAGCCGAGTTCGCGCTGACCCAAGTCCTCGATCGCCCGCTGACGGGCCGCTGTTTCTTCGAAGAGGTCATCCGCGAGAATCTCGACCTCGGTCGCCCCGATCAGATGCAGCTGATTTTCGATCGACGCGTCACGCGCCGCACGCCGGGGCGCTTCCGCACGCGCGTCCTGACCGAGGGCGTCGTGCCCTCGCTGCACGTCGAGTACAAGAAGTCCAAGGTCAAGCAGTACCACAAAGAAGGCCAGGCCCTCCGCACCGAAACCACCATCAACGACACCTACGACTTCGCCATTGGTCGTGCGCTCCGCAATCTGCCCGCCCTGCGGGAGATCGGCTTTGCCGCCAACCGACGGTTGTTACACGTCGAATCTCTGAGCCACGACTGCCTGATCGGTGAAGACCACCTCCACGCCGTCACGTCACCCGTGCTCGTCCACGACCAACGCGCCGCCGGGCTCCGCTTCGGCGACCGCCGCGTCCACGCGCTCATGCACGCGCTCTGTCTCTTCGCCCTGGCCCCCACCGGCTTCCGGCATCGGGAGTTCCGCGATCACGTCGCGCAGCTCCAGAGTCGCGACCCGGCGACCTACTCCGGCAGGCTCGATGACCTACGACCTCCGGCGCCTCCGGCTGCACGGCCTCATCGAACGGGTCCCGCGCAGCCATCGTTATCGCATCACGCCGACCGGCGCGCAGGTCGCCATGTTCTACGCGCGTCTCTATGCCAGGGCGCTTCGCCCCGCCTGCTCGCTTGCAGCCCGTCGCGTCGACTCGTGCCCAGCGCGCCTTCGATCGTCTCGATGCCGCCCTCGCCCAATTCCTGGAGGAGGTGAAAATTGCGGCCTGAAAAACTTGACTCAAACACTCATACTTCTAGGAGTCAAGACTCCTAGTCTCAGCCGAGGGGCTTCGCCCCCGGACTCCCCTACACGCGCTCTCGCGCGCCGCTTCGCCGGCGCGCTTCCGCCTCCGCGCGAAGCGCTACGGCGAGACCTCGCCGAAGCCTTGGCGTAGGCGGGCCGCTCGCGTGGCTCGCTCGCGGTGCTCGCTCGCACCGTGGAGCGCGCGTCGGGTTTGTGAGACGGCTTCTAATAGAGCTTCCAGATCCTCTGCCACCAACTGGCCGGCACCGCGTCCGGAGCGGCATTTCCTGAACCCATCGCCTTCCGGATCTCGCTGATGTTCCAGCCCGTCAGCGAGGCGAGCGCCTGCGCTTCGCGCTCGCGGCGCTCCGGCAGTGAGGCAACGTACCGGCGCGCGGCTTCGCAGGAGCCGGTCTCACCCTTCCACTCGTGCCGCAGCACATACCGTCCCTGGAAGTTCGAGCGATCGGCGGTTTCCTGGAACACCAGATCTTCCGGAAAATGTGCGGCATCGTAACGGACGTGCAGGCGCGTCAGGAACACATCCTGCGGACGCGGCCGGGCGATGGGCGGTCTTCCCTGTCCGGCTGGGATGGGCGGCCCCGATTCACCGAGCCAGAACACGCCGAGGTTCCTCAACTCGTCCGACGACAGCGGATCCGCAGCGCAGGGATCGCACCACCCCATGTCCCACGCGTACTCGGTGAACACCGTGCTCATGTTCTCCTTCGTGACCTGCTGCGAGAACATCGCCTTGTAGAAGTCCGGGAAGCGATTCTTCACATAGATCGGGATGTCCATGCCGGTCGGCAGCTTCACGGTGCGATAGTTCGTCGTCTCGACTCGTCCCTTCCGCGTGAGCGCGTAGACGAACAGCTCCTGCGGGCCGTCCGCGTTCACCATTCCCAGCCGGATGGGCAGCATGAACTTGGGTGATTCGTACGCAACCTGGAGCGGCCGCAGCATCGAGAACCCGAGCTTCGATTGCTCCTGCAGGTTGACGCGTCGCGACGAAGAACTTCATGTTCTGCCGAATGTAGCTGCCGAGCACGCTCGAGGCACCGGTGGGAATGCGATATCCGTTTTCCTTCAGCCACGTTTCGAGGCCGCCACTCTGCTGCGCCGAGAGGATGAGGATGTCGTATTCGCCGACCGTGTACTGCGCTTCGATTTCACGCCAAGGCTGGCTGCGCGCTGGCCCGCACTGTCCACCTGCGGCACCACCCACTCGCGCCATCGGGAGTGCCATCGATTCGGACATGACGGGCCGGCAGGGATTACCGTCGAAGTACTCGACCAGGCGCGGCGCCGAGTACGCGTCGAGGTGCTCGACGAGCGCCTTGTCGCCAACGTGGATCTGATCCTTCTGCAGCACCGTCGGCACCGGCACCACGACCGCGAACTCCTTGAGGTCGCCTCTGAAGTCGTTCGACATCGTGAGGACGGTACGGTCGCCGTCCCGGACGAGAACGACTTGCGATGCCTTGTTGAACAGCTTCGTGTCAGCCTGGCTACGTAGAAACCGCAGAAGGCGCCGAGCGTCGGGGCCCACCAGGCGAGGCCTGCGGCGAGCGCGATTGCCGGAATCAGCCGTTTCATGTGTCACCTCGTTGGGCGCCTGGCGCCCGATTGTGGGCCTTGCCCACTCGTACCGCGTGCCTGGAAGGAGACAATCGATGAGGGGGACGGTCATGGAGAAGAAGGCCAGCGACCAGAGAAGGCCGTTCGTCCTGAACATCCTGAACTGGATGTACCAGGCGCCGCAGGCCACCAGCAGCGCAAACAGAATCCGTCCCGCGCGCGAGTTCGGCGTCGTGCGTGGATCCGAGATCATGAAGAAGGTGAAGAGCAGCAGCGCCCCGCTCTGCAGGCGGTGCAGCGGAATCACCAGCGGCTCGCCCAGCCAGAGCGAGCGTCCGAAAACGAGCGCCATGTAGAAGCCGATGAACGCGAACGTCACGTCACTTCGTGCAGCCCGGTTGACGACGAGACCCCCGAGGCACGCCATCAGGAACGCGAAGAACGCGACGTTGCCCCACTGGCCGGGCGAGACCCACACCAGTCCCGTGCGAGCATCATCGCGACGACCCCGAAGTTCGTCGGGTTGAACAGGTGTTTGCCGTTGACCCGGATCACGAATTTGCTGGCGATGGTGACGACGGCCGCGGTGATTGCCAGGAGAAGGGAGTTCGTGCGGAGCAGAAGGCAGAGTGAGAGCCCGGAAATGAGGGCGCTACGGGGGTCGTACGCACCGGGGGGCTTCGCCCCGCCGGACCCCCCTACGCCGTCGCTCACGGGGACCCCGCGGCCCCGCTCCGCTCCGGCGGGCGCCTTCGGCGCCGCCGGCAGCCGCCACAGCCTGGTGCAGGCGAACTGCGTCAGAAGCGCCGAGGCGAGGATCGAGCCCGCCTGGACGAGCGGGAGGTCGAAGTCCAGGCGAAAGAGTCCGTAGCCCAGCAGGCTGGCGAGCGTTCCGATCTGATAGAGCCGAGGATCCGGTCTCATGCACCCCTCCGGTGGTCCTGGGGTTAGAACGAGCGCCGCGAAAAATCTTGCACAGTCGTCAGTCGCAGTCGGACAGTCGCAGCGGCGGCGGCGGCTCCCTCGTGGCTGTGGCTGCGCTGGCAGTGGGTATCGGCGCGGGCATCGGGCAGCTTCGACAGGTCCGCCCTCAACAGCACGACGGTCGGCGGCGGCGCGCACACCCTTCCACGCCGAACCGAGGTCGACCTCGAACCGTATCGTCAGATGGAGCGGTTAGACACCGAATGGCTGCGGTCGGCCCAGGCACGGCCGACTGACGACTGCGACTGACGAGTGACGACTGTGCCCGCGGCGCCGGAGGGGGCTTATCCGATGATCCTGTTCGAAACGGTCATCCAGGACCTGCGGTACGCGGCGCGTACGTTTGTTCCGCACCGCCAGGTTCACCACTGTCTCAATCGTTGCCCTGGCGCTCGGCATCGGCATCAATACACTGGAGCGGGGAACTATTCCCGCGATTCACTTGGGTTGTCACCGCGCGCCCTTGTAGCGCAGGCCTTTTAGGCCTGCCGGCCGGCGCGCGTGGCAGCCCTGAAGCGCTGCGCTACGGGCGACACAAGTGAATCGCGGTTTAGGCGCGCGACGGCTGATAGAGCTGAATCAGGTTGCCACACGTGTCCGCGAAGACGGCGAGCGTCACGGGCCCGGCTGCCGTTGGCTGCTGAGTGAACGCCACGCCCTTGCCGGTCAGGCGGGTGAACTCGCCCGCAATGTCGCCGACCTCGAAGGCGGCGATGGGGATCCCCTGCGAGAACATCGCCTCCTGAAACGCCTTGCCGGCCGGATTCGCATTCGGTTCCAGCGCCAGTTCCAGGTCACCGGGCCCTTCCTGCGACGTGACCGTGATCCACCGATACTCACCGACCGGAATGTCGTGTTTCTTCTGGAACCCGAGGACCTCGGTGTAGAACCGAAGCGCCTTGTCCTGATCGTTCACCATGATGCTCGTCAGCTTGATCCGCATGGACACCTCCGCAAGCGAACATTGGAAGTGTGACCGAATCGCGCGGTTCAAGCTTCTCGAAAACTGCGAAACGCATCGGCGAACGTGGCCGGTGGCAGGCGGCTCATGAGGCTGAGGCATCCCGGCGTGAGCTCGACTGGGAGGAGCCCTGGTACCTGCACCATTCGCCGGACGCGGCGACGGTACACGGACGGCGGCTCACCGACCCGCTGCGCGAAGAGGGCGCTGAAGCTCCCCAGGCTCGAGAAGCCAACCTCCAGGCATACCTCCGTCACGGAATGGTGCCCTGCCGCAAGCAGGTCCTTGGCGGTGTCCAGCCTCGCTTGAATACGGAACTGATGTGGCGTGACGCCGAAGACGGCCTCGAAGACGCGAATGAAGTGAAAGGGGGAAATCTGCACCTCGCGCGCGACCTCCGCTATCGACGGCGGAGCCTCGTTCACTTCGCGCAGCAAGTCGCGAGCCCGACACAGACGGCGAAAGCCTTCATGCCTCAGTAGCATCGCCGCCACCCACTCTATCTCGCCGGGGCAGTCGCCCGCCACTTCGGCAGCGGCGGGAACTTGCCACCGCACGCCCTCGTAGCGCAGGCCTTTCCGCCTTCGCGCGTAACAGATTCCGCGCGCTTCGGCGAGACCTCGCCGGAGCCTTGGCGGCGGCGGGCAGGCCTGCCATTCCAGCGCGCGGAGGCAGCCCTGCGCTACAGCCAACACAGGTGAATCGCGCCTTAGACGACTTGTCCCATCGGCCCGCGAGCAATAGAGTGGGGCCGACGTCGACCCGGTCGGCAGCACCCATCACTCAATCACATGACGCCGCCAACAACGGAGACGAGCACATTCCGCCTGCGGGGTTGGCTCCTGCCGTTGGCACTGGCGGGCGCCATCTGCGTTCTTCCGGTTCCCACAGGACTCACGCCGACTGCCTGGCGCTACGTCGCTGTGTTCGCCTTCGTCGTCTCCGGGCTCGTGACCGAGCCCGTTGCCGCGCCCGTGCTGGGCTTCATCGGGCTCAGCGTTGCGGCCTCGTTTCGGTTGGTGGGGGACACACCCGCGACCTCCGTACGCTGGGCGCTTTCGGGATTCAGCAACGACGTCGTCTGGCTGGTGTTCTCGGCTACGACCTTCGCGCTCGGTTACGAAGTCACCGGTCTCGGAAGGCGAATTGCGCTGCTCCTCGTCCGGACATTGGGTCGCAGCACGCTGGGGCTCGGGTACTCGATCGCGTGTGCGGACCTCGTCCTCGCACCGTTCATGCCGTCGAACATGGCTCGCAGCGGAGGCACGATCTATCCAGTCGTGAAGAGCATCCCTCCGCTGTACGGCTCGACGCCGGCGATGAATCCTCGAGCGATCGGCGCGTATCTGTGCTGGACGGCATTTGCAGCGACGACGGTGACGAGTTGCATGTTCGTCACGGCGATGGCCCCGAACCTCCTGGCGACCGAGCTGGCGAGGAAGATCGCGCACGTAGAGATTGGCTGGACGTCCTGGTTGACAGGCGCGCTGCCCGTCGGTGTGGTGCTGTTCCTCCTCACGCCACTCGTCACGTACTTCGTCTATCCGCCGACGATCACGCGCGGCTCGGAGGTCACCGTGTGGGCCGCCACCGAGCTCGAATCGCTCGGAGCGATTTCGCGCCGCGAACTGACGATGGGCGGACTGGCCGTGACGGCGCTGGTGGGCTGGATCGTCGGGAACGCGTTCGTATCCCCGGTGATCGTTTCGTTGATCGTGATCTCGCTGATGGTGGTCACGGGCGTGGTGACGTGGAACGACATCCTGGGCAACAGACAGGGATGGCACGTGCTGGCGTGGTTCGCGACGCTGGTGGCGCTGGCGGACGGCCTCAATCAGGTCGGGTTTCTCACCTGGGTGGCGCAGCGAAGCGCGGCGGGCCTGGCCGGATTTCCCGTCATGATCGCGGCGGTGCTCCTGATCGCGCTCTTCTTCGTGATTCACTACCTGTTTGCGAGCACCACCGCGCACACGACCGCAGTCCTGCCCGCGTTTCTGGCTGCGGTGGTGGCCATTCCCGGGATGCCGGTCGACGCCGTCGTGCACACGCTGGTGTATTCGCTCGGCTTGATGGGCGTGCTGACGCCATATGGCACGGGACCTGCGCCGCTCTGGTTCAGCGCCGGCTACATCTCTACCGGGGAGTTCTGGAAGCTGGGCTGCCTCACGGGCGCCTTGTATCTGATCGTGCTGCTCGCAGTCGGGTTGCCGTACCTGTTGTACAGTCCGGTGATGCCGCGTGTCTCGGTTCGATGGTCGGACTTCGTCCGCACTCACGAGTGAGCTCCGAGACTATGACGTCAGCATGGCGGCTAGGTTTTGAAACGACACGCGCGAAGCGGCCAGTGAGTCGCCCCAGGCAGGAGCGTTGTCCTGCTCGATGACGAAATGTTTCAGGCCGGCCACCGAGGCCTGCGCGAAGACCGGCTTGAAGTCGATGTGCCCCGTGCCTACGGGTACGAGGGCCGTGCTGCTCACCCGAGCGTTGGGCCCGAGCGACGGATTCACCGTCTTCAGTCCGAAGACGTCTTTCACGTGCCACAGCTCGAATCGACCCGGGTGTGCCTTGAACAGCGCGATTGGATCGACGCCTGCGATGTACGTCCAACCCAGGTCGAGCTGCATCGTGACGAGCGCCGGATCGGTTTCTTCGATCAGGACGTCGAAGCTGGTTCGCGGGCTGTCGGTCAGCTTTTCGAACTCGCCCGTGTGGTTGTGCACCAGCAGCTTCATCCCGAACCGTTGCGCGGCCTTTCCGTCGGCGTTGAGCTGTGCGGCCCGCCGCTTGACCGAGTCGAGCGCCACGGGCGGCTGATACGGCCCGAACGACTCGGTTTCCTTGAACGAGTTGCGGACGCGGCCGGAACCAGCGTCGAAGTATCCGCCGGGCGGCAGCGTCGCGGGCCGGCGCGGATCCGGGGTCGAAGGCGGTCGCCCGCCTTCGGCAGAGATTTCGGTGTACTTGATGCCCATCACCTGGAAGCCTTCGAGTTGCTTCTCGAGATCCGCGCCCGAGCCGCGCGCGGCTGCGTGCGTGCTCGGCATCGTCAGCTTGTACTTGTCGAGCATCGCCCGAAAATCCTTCGGGGACATGTTGTTGTAGCTCGTCGGCTCAACTTCGGTGTATCCGATCTCGGCGACCTTGGCGAGCGTGCCTTCGTAGTCGGTTGCCAGCAGATCGCGGACGGTGTACAGCTCGAGACCAATGCGCGATCTCCATTGGGAGACGGGGGTTGCCTGCGCTCCAAGCGGCTGCATGCGGCTCGCCAGGAGCGCCGCGGCGCTGCCCATCGTCACTTCTCGAACGAACTGTCGGCGTGTCCGCGGGGTCATCGAGAGCTCCTTCTGATTCCAGCCACGGGACGATAGCACGCGATGTTTCCGGATGTGCGCCGGTGTTACGGAATGTTACGCCTGCTCCTGTGCTGACGGCGCACGGCGGAGGCTACCGTCTGCTCGTCACGTAGGGCCAAAGGTCTCAAACTCGTAGCGCAGGGCTTCAGCCCTGCCCCAGGCAGCCCTGAAGGGCTGCGCTACGGGTGTTGAATCGAGTTACAACCCTCCCTCTGACCTGGTCTCACGAAAGATTCAGGGTTTCCTCACGACCTGACCCGATGCCTCCGGCCACACTGCCGGTCGGAGGAAGGCGTGAGGCAGCCAAGCGTCGGTCGCGGTCTGGCGTTGTGCTTCGCAGTGGTGTTCGCCCTGATCGGCACGGCTGGGTATGGATATGGCCAGCCTCCTGGCGATTGCCAGATGCCGCGGGGCCGGGCCGTTGGTGTCTCCGTGGGCCGCTCCTCCCCCTATTTCGATCTCGCTCGAGAGGCCGTGGACGCGGGCGCGAGGGGATCCATCCTCGTGCGCGGCGGGTTCCAGCTGGCTGCTCGGGCGGACCTGCCAATCGCCGGCCCGTGGCGCGCCCGCGTCGAGGGATCGGCATCGGACTGGCGAGTGGTGCGCCAGACGTACGGAGACGACTTTCAGCTGATTGCGACAGACACAGTCGGGCATGTAGAGGCACGAGAGATCGCCGCGCTGGTCGGCCGCCAGGGCGGCCGGGCTCCAGTCTGCGGATATGTGCTGGCAGGGGGCGGGATCTACTCGCTCACCTATCGCGGCTCGAGCCTCCATCGCCCGGGTGCGGCGCTCACCGCCGGGATCGAAGTTCCGACGGGCGATCGCGGCGCGGTTCAGGTGGACGTGCAGCTTCGCTTGATCAACACGGAGGGCCGCTATCCGATCAGCAGTTCGGAGGTGCTTGCGGGCAGCCTGTCAGCGGGCTGGGTGTTTCGCTTTTGAGTGCGATCAACCCATGCGGATGACTTCTCCATCCCGGGGCGCCGCCTTGCGCACGTTGGCGACATCGTCCACATCCATGGTGATTGCGCCGCCTTCGAGAAACTGAGCTGCGCCCGCGTTCACGACGATCCTTCACCGTCCGCGGAGGCATTCACCACTACTACGCGAACGACCAGGCGCTGAAGGGCTATCGGACCGGAAGATTTCCGAACGGCTCTGTGATCGTCGACGAGGCTGTACTCACGAAAGACGGACAGGATCAGGCGAAGGGCATCCTCCTCGAGGGCGATCGCCGCGGCCTCGACGTCATGGTCAAGAACGACCGGCTCTACAAGGACACGGGGGGCTGGGGCTTCGACCACTTCGATCGCGACAGCACGACGGGAACGCTCTCAACGAGCGCCCGTGCGAGTTGCCAGGAATGTCATTCGAAGGCGAAGCGGGACCACGTGTTCAGCACGGTGCGACCCTAGGCGTGAGTCGCCTCACCGAGCCTTGCGGCCATCGGGTTGTCGCCAGGCTGCTCTTCAACAGGAGGAGGGAGGAGCTCTCTTTGTTGAGGAACCTTTGTTTGGAACCTCCTTCCTCCATCCTCCTGTAGTGGTTTTGCAGCGCCGTACGTTCATCGATGTCACGACCGGATCGTCATATCGCCACGTTGCGTCCGGACGAACCGAGCATGAAACCAACCAGAAGGTCAGACAATCAGAAGGTCCAAGGCAAAACCTTCTGAACTCCTGATCTTCTGATCTCCTGTTGACCCCCCCCGAAATAACCCCCTGCGCTCAAGGTAAGGAAGGGGATACAGCGCCCATCTGATCTCAATGGCTTCAGGGCTGCGAAGGACGGCCGGGGGGAGCTGCCGCTGCCTGCTTGAGCTCCGCCAGACCTTCCAACGTGCGCTCGGGTCCGGGAGCGCCCTCCGGCGGCGCCCACTCGAGCGAGGAGCCTGCCGCGATCAACAGCCTCGCGACCTCGACGTGATCGGCCGCGGGATGTTTCGCATTGCTGCGCCCCTCGACCGCCCAGACGAGCGGCATCGCCGAGAACATGCCGTCGAGTGCGTTGACATCCGCGCCGAACGTCAACAACACGCGCACGGCGTCGGGATGGCCGCCCATCGCCGCGCGATGGAGCGGGGTCACGTTGTCCTTGTCCCTGGCATCCGGCCCGAGGCCGCACGCGAGCATCGTTTCCAGCACCGCGGCGTTGCCGCTCTCTGCCGGGCGATGGAGCAGGAGGTGGTGCTCCGGCCGCAGCTCGGTTCGCAGGGCCGGCCGATCCTCGAGCATAGCCTCCGCGGCCGCTCGGTCGGCGCGCGCGCACGCGGCGATGAAGCGGTCGACTGCCGACAATTCATTCTCCGCGCCGTGTGCCAGCAGCCACGCAGCGATGCCGGTGTTGCCGTGCAGCTCGGCCAGCGTGTGCGGCGTGGCGCCATCGGCGCGGCGACGGGACACATCTGCGCCGTGCTGCACCAGCCGTTCGACCATCGGCACATCCCAACGTCTGGCTGCGACGTGCAGCGGTGATTCGTCGTCCAAACCCCAGGCCAGATTGGCGTCCGCGCCGTGCTCGAGCAGCCAGTACGGACCGGCGGGGTTCTCGGCCCAGAGCATCATGTACACGAGCGGCGGCACTCCGCCCGGAATCCCGTTCACATTGACGCGGAAACGGTGCAGCAGTTCGAGCGCTTCGACATGGCCGCCGCCACCGGCGATGTGCACGGAGACGCCGTCGGTTGGATTCGCGCCGGCCTCGAGCAGCACTTCCGCGAGCGGCAGATGCCTGACGGCGCAGATGGAGCCCCACAGCGCCGTCCGCGGAAGCTCCGGATGCCAGTTCCAGTGATACTCGGCATTCGGGTTGGCCCCGAGCGCGCACAGCCGCCGCGCGATGGCGACGAGTCCCTCCACGCGAGCGGGCGCGTTCACGTGCATGCACGTGTGGCACACGTAGAGCAGGGGCTCCCAGTTCTGCGGTCCGCCAGGTTGGGTTGCGACCTCCGGGTGATCGCGCAGCCGCGCCTCGACCGACGCGGCGTCGCCCAGGACGAGCGCTGTCTGCAACGTGGCCGAGGCCACGTCCGGGAAAAGGGCCAGCAGCCGGTTCGCCCGGCCGGAGGCGCCGCCGGTCGCGCAGCGGATGAATTCGTCGACGGCTGCGCCGAAGGAGAGCGTCCGCGCCTCGACTTCTTCGCGCAGCGCTGTCCAGGAGGGGAATCCGTGCTCGCGCGCGATCACGGACTGTGCATCGTGGAGCGCTAAATCGGCGTCGCCGATCTGCTCGATCGACTTGGCCGACAGCGCCGGCAACGCCGCGAAGCGACGAAGCGCCTCGTCTTCGCGGGCCTGCGCCGCATGGAGCAGGGACTTGGCCTGCTTCTTCAGTTGCTCGAGATTCGGGCGGGTGGGTAGCTGGCGTGGCATCGTACAACCTCCATGCTCGAGCCTGTGGTTCGCAAGCAGGCAGCACGGCGGTGTAGGTGCCGGTGGTCAGAAGAGATATGACGGTGGGCTTGGCCCTTCGCGCGAACCCGCGGGCGCCCTTTGTGCGCCCTAGTCACGGTAGCCCGCAACGTTGGTCAGTGTCAATCGCGGTGGAGACCGGGCAGGGCAACCGCCATCCAGGTCCGAACGACGGCCGCCCCAGGCTATTCGCGGCAACGCTTCTGGGGCGCAGCTCCTGTCAAAACAGGAGATCAGGAGATCAGGCCTTCTGTGATCCTACGAGCGCCACTAGCCTGCACGGACGATCGAGTTGGGTGGGGTCGCCGGTTGTCACGATGGTGTCCGCACGCCCCGCGATAAGGGTGCCACCGCGAACGGGATTTCATTTCTTCTCGACGAGCGCTTCGAGGATTCGTACCAGCGAGCGCTGGTCGGTGGCCGACAGTCTGGATAACGGGCACGCCCCAGCGGTGATCCGCCTCAGCAGCTGACCACGTAGCCGGGAACCTGTCGCCGTGAGTTGAATCACTTTCACGCGCCGATCGTCGGCTGAGGCCTGGCGCTGAACGAGGCCACGCGCTTCCAGCCGGTCGACCAGCCCGGTGACGTTCGACGCGTCGCATCCCAACGTGTCCGCAAGCCGGCCCATCGCCAGCGGCCGCCCGGGCTCGATCACGTGCAGGACGTGGCACTGCGCCGGCGAGAGCTCGAACTCTTCACTCGCCGACGGCAGGTATTCCCGCTGAGCGAAGAAGAACTTCACCAGGAGCCGCCACGCCCGACACGCATCAGCTTCCATATGGCTCATCGGTGTGATTATACTTGATAAAGTCAATAGTTGACAAACTAAAGTAATATACCTACGATGGTGGCACTATGAACAGGCTACGAATCATCCCCCTGGACGATACGGTCGTCTTTCCGGGCATGCCGGTCACCCTCTCCGCCGACGTGGGCGGTGACGAACTGGTGCTCCTGGTTCCCAGGCGGGACAACACATACGCGAAGGTCGGAGTCGTCGCGGAAGTGTCCGAGCGCGTCCGGGTCGCGGGACGCGGCTTCGCCGTGTCGCTGACGGGCCTCCACCGCGCCGTCCTCGGCAGCGCCTCGAGCGATCAGGACGGCGTCCTGCGCGTCGACTACGAACCGCGTCCGGACCAGGCTCCACCCGCCAGTCTCACGCGTGAGCTGGAACGCGAGTACCGCGCGGTCGTCGACGAGATCCTCGAGCTGCGCGGCGACGACGGTCGGATTCGCGCGTTCGTACGGTCGATCACCGACACCGCCGCACTGGCCGACACGGCTGGCTACTCGCCGGACTTCAACTTCACTCAGAAACTCCAGCTCCTCGAAACCTTCGACGTCGTCCAACGGCTCGAGCTCGCGCTTCAGCTTCAGCGGGATCGATTGGCGGAGCTGCAGGTGCGAAAGCGGATCCACGACGATGTGGAGGACGGCGCGCAGAAGCAGCAGCGGGAGTACTTCCTGCGCCGGCAGATGGAGTCCATTCGCAAGGAGCTGGGCGAGGGCGGCGACTCGATCGTCGAAGAGTACCGGCAGAAGATTCAAGGCGCCGGCATGCCCGACGCTGCACGCCAGCAGGCCGAACGGGAGCTGGATCGTCTGGCCAGAATGGGCGACTCGAACGCCGAGTCTTCGATGATTCGGTCGTATCTCGACTGGCTGCTGGCCGTTCCCTGGTCGAAACGATCGGAAGATCACCTCGATCCCGTGCACGCGCGCGCCGTGCTGGACGCCGACCACGAGGGCCTCGGCGACGTGAAGCGTCGCATCACCGAGTACCTCGCCGTTCGCAAGCTTCGAAGCGAGCGCGGAATGGCGGAGACCAGACGGTCGGGCGTCATTCTCACGTTGATTGGGCCGCCCGGCACCGGCAAGACGTCGATCGGTGAATCAATCGCGCGAGCCACGGGGCGTCAGTTCGTACGCATGTCGCTGGGCGGCGTTCGCGACGAGGCCGAGATCCGCGGCCATCGGCGAACGTACATCGGCGCGCTGCCGGGCCGGCTGGTGCGCGCGCTCCGCGATGCGGGCACGATGAATCCCGTGATCATGCTCGACGAGGTGGACAAGATTGGCGCCGACTGGCGCGGAGATCCATCTGCCGCCCTGCTCGAAGTGCTCGATCCAGCTCAGAACCATGCGTTTCGGGATCATTACCTGGACGTCGAGCTGGACTTGTCGCACGTGCTGTTCGTGGCAACCGCGAACGTCGCCGACACGATCCCCGGTGCGCTCTTCGACCGGATGGAGGTGATACGGTTCGACGGCTACACGACCGACGAGAAGGTCGCGATCGCGCGCGGTCATCTGTGGCCGCGCCAGGTCGAGCGCAACGGTCTACGTCCAGACGAAGCCACGATTGCGGATGCCGTGCTGCGGCGTATCGTCAGCGACTACACGCGGGAAGCCGGCGTCCGGCAGCTCGAGCGAGAGCTCGGAACGCTGCTGCGAAAGACGGCAACACGAATCGCGTCAGCGGACCAGGAATCGCCGATCGCGATAGACGAGGCGGCCGTGCGCGACGCGCTCGGACGTCCCAAGGTCTTCCACGAAGCAGCCGTTCGCACGGCGGTGCCCGGCGTGGCGACGGGCCTCGCCGTCACCGGTGTGGGTGGCGACGTGTTGTTCGTCGAGGCGGCGGCGATGCCTGGGAAGGGCGGGCTGGTATTGACCGGCCAGCTCGGTGACGTGATGAAGGAATCGGCGCGGATTGCGCTCACCTATGTGAAGAGCCACTTCTCGGAGCTCAACATCGACGAGCACGCGCTGGACGGCCGGGAACTGCACGTGCACGTGCCGGCCGGCGCCATCCCGAAAGATGGTCCAAGTGCAGGCATCACGATGGTCACGGCGATCGCATCGTTGCTGACGAAGCGCCCGGTCAAGAGCACGATCGGGATGACCGGCGAGGTCACGCTTCAGGGGCGAGTGCTGCCGATCGGCGGCCTGAAACAAAAGGTGTTGGCCGCGCACGCAGCGGGCCTCACCGAGGTGATCGTCCCGGAACGCAACGAACCGGATCTGGACGACGTGCCGTCCGACGTGCGAGACCGCATGACCTTCCACGTCGTCGGCTCGGTGGATCAGGTCATCAGGCTGGCCCTCGAGCCAACAGAGCTCGCAATAGCCGCTTGAACCGGAGCTCGCAGGAGTTGGTTGTAGGGCGGGGTCTTCAGACCCCGCCCCACGCCAACGACGCAAATTCAGGCGGCGTTCCTCGCACGCACCGCACTCCGCAGAGCTCGAGCTACTTTCGTTCCGCCAGCTCGAATGCATCGTCCTTGATCAGTCCAACGCCCGGCGCGTAGTACTTGTGGCTGACGTCGCTCTCGAGTGGCGTCGTCTCGCGAAGGTGCACACAGTGCTCGAAGGTCCCAGCCGGCGTCCTGACGGTTTCATTGATCGAGACCACCTCGACACGATCCATCGCGACCTTCGGAGCGATCTCCTGAAAGAACTTCTGCCCGACGATGGGCTTCGCGGGGATCATCAGCCCGAACCTGGCGCCCAGCTCACCGGCGCGCCACGCGCTTTCGTGGCTGATCACTTTGCCGTTCTTGTAGTTGTCGACGTCCTCGCCGAAGTAGTAGACGTCACCGGTGTTCCTGTCCGTCGCAAAGAAGTTGCGTGACACTTCGACTAGCCGGCCGTCCTTCGTCTCGCGCTCCTCGAGGACACCAGCCCTGACGCCATCGACGTCCTGGATGTCCGGAAGGACCGTGACCGTCAACGTATCGATACCGTGTGTCAGCTTGAGGACTCGTCCAGGCTGCATCGTGATGTAAGGGTTGCTGCCTGTCGGGAGCAGGTCAGCCTTGCTGACGTCGAAGCGGTCACGCCACGGCTCCTTCGTTCGACGGTCAGCGTTCTTGCCCGCGGCCTTTTGAACGGTCCTCCGCACCGCGTCCGGCGCCTGATCGGCGACGACCTTGGCCTCGTTGAGCGCGCACCCGGAGAGGGCAGCCGTGATCGACGCCGCCAGCACCCAGCCAGCTTTCATGGCGTCCTCCTTTCAATCCAGCTTCTTGCGCGCGAAATGGTAGAGCGAGTACGCCAGCAGCGCGAACATCACCACCGCGAGGAGGTTCGACGTGGCCAGCCCTGGGGCGATTTTCGGCCCGAATGCGAACACGCCTGGCGGGATCAGCCTGATGCCGAGCTCCGGATCGCCGAGGACGTTGATCACGATGGCGATGAGCCCCATCACGCCGCCGGCCGCGATGAGGCCGCTGGCGAACAGCGACCCTGGACTGACCTCGCTTTCGGCGTGACCGTCGCCGGCCTTCCGGCCCCGCTCGGCCGCCCAGCGCACGACGCCGCCGCAAAAGATCGCCAGAGTCGTGTGGAGCCCGAGGTAGGAGCCTACGGCGAACGACAGCGATCGAATACCCAGCAGTTCGACGGCGATGACCAGGAACACGCCCATGGCGACCAGCCGCCACGGCAGGCGCTGATTGAGAATGCCGGTGATGACGGTGGCCATCAGCCGGCCCTGTGGCGCGGCAGCCTTGTCGCTCCCGATGCCGGTCAGCCACTGCACCTCGATCTGCTTCGTTTCCGGGTCGTACAGGTACTTGCCGTCGGGCAGCTCCCGCGAGCCCAGCGCGTTGACCAGGATGTACTTCTTGTCTCTGTAGGTCTGCGGGTGCGGGTCGTCCAGTTCCTTTTCCACCCGCACGGCTGCGCCACGCAGGCTCTGTTCGGCCCGGACCTTGTCGATATCGAGCGCCCGCTGCAGCGGCCGGAACTCGGAGAGCCCGAAGTTCATCAGCATCAACGTTCCGCCGATGACGAACACCGACACCATGACGCCGATCATCAAAGCCCACTGCTGGCGGTACGGCGTGGCGCCGATCAGGAACCCGGTCTTCAGGTCCTGCGATGTCGCTCCGGCATTCGCCGCGGCGACGCAGACGACGCCGCCGATGGTAATCGCCAGGGCGGAGTAGGCCGGCGCTGTCCAGCCCATCGCCAGGAACATCGCGCACGTCGCCATCAGCGTGGCGATGGTCATCCCGCTGATCGGGTTCGCCGAGGTGCCGATCAGCCCGCAGATCCGCGAAGACACCGTCACGAACAGGAACCCGAAGATCACCACGAACAGCGACGCGACCATGTTCTCGAAGCCGGACGTCCGGGCGCCGGCAATCGGGTTGAACGTCAGCATCAGCCACATCGAGACGACGATCGCGAGAGAGCCGAGCACGACCCACTTCATGGCGATGTCACGCTCCAGCCGCCCTCCAGCCTCCAGGCCAGCCTGCTGGGATCGGATGTCTCTCAGGCCGCTCCGCAGCGCGTTGACGATCGTCGGCATGGTCTTCACCAGCGTGATCAGGCCTGCCATCGCGACCGCGCCGGCACCCATCGGGCGGATGTAGCTTTCCCACAGTTGCCCGGGCGTCATGGTGCGAACCGGAATGGTGCTGGGATACAGCGGGTCGGCGAGCCCTTCGCCGAAGAACTTGATCGCGGGCATCAGCACCAGCCAGGAGAACACGCCGCCGGCGAAGATCGTGCCCGCGATCCGCGGGCCGATGATGTAGCCCACACCGAGATATTCGCTGGTGATCTCGGCGCGGAAGGACGCGCCGGGCAGCCAGGCCGGCTCGTACAGCGGCCGCTGCTTCCAGAGCTGCGCGGTGGCCATCAGGAACGTGTACGCGCCCCCCAGGCCCAGGCCCCAGAATACGCGGCTGGCAAACGACCCGCCCTTTTCGCCGGCTACCAGGACGTCCGCACAGGCGGTCCCCTCCGGGTACAGCAGATTGCCGTGCTCCTGCACGATCAGCTGGCGCCGGAGGGGGATCATGAACAGCACGCCGATCCACCCGCCGATCAGCGCGAGCATGAAGATGCGGGAGTATTCGAAAGGAAAGCCCATGAAGATCAGCGCGGGCAGGGTGAAGATCGCCCCGGCCGCGACCGATTCGCCCGCCGAGCCCGCCGTCTGGACGATGTTGTTCTCGAGAATGCTGGCCTTCCCGAACGCGCGCAGCAGGCTGATGCTCAGCACGGCGATGGGTATCGACGCCGAGACGGTCAGGCCGGCGCGAAGGCCCACGTAGACGGTCACCGCGCCGAAGATAATCCCGAAGATCGCGCCGAAGAGGACCGCCTTGAACGTGAACTCCGGCACCGTCGCCGACGCGGGAACGTACGGCTGAAATTCTCCCAGGGGCGCTGTCGAGTTCCACGCGGTGTTCGTCGTGTCAACGGTCGATGTCTTCGGCACTCGTGGCCTCCTTCAAAGCGGCATCTGCCGGGTTCACGTGCATTGTGCCCATACGATTGCCGAAAGTAGAGACAATTGGGACTCTGCGGGCGGTACAGATCTCACCGAACCGCCTGGATCTCTGGAATGGGCAGGCTCACCGCGCCCGGGAATGGCGACAGATGGTACGAGCTCTGATGGTCTGGCGTCACCGTGACGGCGCGCGACTGAACGGTTGCCGCGTCTGCGCCGACGGGGCCGCTATCAGGCAGCCGGCGGTGACATACGCGAAGAAGAGACGAGCAGTGATCGATGGCCGCACGGCAACCTCACCTCGTTCTGTTCACGCAAACGGATTCTCGTCTGCACTCGGGCCGTAAATCGGGGGAACCGGCACGTTCAGCAGCCGGAGATAGACCGACAGCTGGCCACGATGATGGTAGGTATGGTTCATCAGGAGGGCACGCAGTACCGCGGCCTTCGGCATCGACATGAGCGTCTTGCCGCCTGCGCTCGCCGTCCACGCAGTTCCCAGCCCGCCGTCACCGATTTTCTCGAGGTTCGCCTTCACGCGCTCCACACCGCTGTCGTGCGCGGCGACGATATCGTCGGTGCAGGTGGGGACCGGCGTCGGATCGCCCGTGAACTCGAAGTGATCCGCAACGGGCCATCCCGAAATGGCGCTGGGGGCCGACGCGAGGTGCATGGCCAGCCTGCCGAGCGACATCGACTTCGCGTGCGGGGTCCACGCCAGCTTGTCTGACGGCACGCGTTCGAGCACGCGCCGCGTCGTCTTTGCTTCCGACTCGAATTCCTGAATGAGCTCCGCGATGGTCATCATCTACCTCCTTCGGCGGTGACACTATACCCCTTGAGCATCCGCTGCGGCGATGGGGCAGCCTCCTCGGGGGGGCATCCGCCGGGGAGGGAAGCTGTCGTTGGTTCCGGATGAGGGTCGGAACACTCTACGCCTTTGTGCCGGCGGGCAAGTCGACGCGTGCCGGATCTTCGGGCGCTCTCAGTCATGTGAGCGGCGTTACTGGATCACGCCGCTGGCTCGCAGGCCTGCAATCCGATCCGGAGGAAAGCCGAGCTCACGCAGGACTTCGTCGGTGTGCTCGCCCAGCATCGGTGCGCGTGTCCGGACGGCCCCCGGCGTGTCGCTCAGCTTCGGCACGACGCCTGGCACCGCCACCCTTTCGTTGTCGAACGCCTCCTGGTGCGTGATCATCTCGCGGGCGGCATACTGGGGATCCCGAAGGATGTCCGCCACGGTGTACACGCGCCCGGCCGGGACCCCGGCCCGCTCCATCGATTCGAGCACCGAGGCGATGTCGCGAGTGCGGGTCCACGCGTCGATCGCGTCGTCGATCTCTTCGCGATTCGCGACGCGCCCGGCGTTGCTCCGCAGGTCAGACCGTTCGGCCAGGTCCACCCTCCCGATGCAGTGCATCAACCGGCGGAAGATGCCGTCGCCGTTGCCACCGATCAGGATGACGCCGTCCGCGCATCGGTACGCGTTGGACGGCGCAATCCCGGCGAGCGCCCCGCCGGTGGGCTCCCGAACCACCCCGAACGCCTCGTATTCGGGAACGAGGCTCTCCATCATGTTGAAGACCGACTCGTAGAGCGCGACGTCGACCACCTGGCCACGCCCCCCGTTCCGAGCACGTTGATGGAGTGCCATCATCGCGCCCAGCGCGCCGTGCAGCGCTGCGAGCGAGTCGCCGATGGAGACCCCAACCCGCACCGGCAATCGGCCAGGCTCGCCCGTGAGATACCGAAGGCCGCCCATCGACTCGCCGATCACGCCGAATCCGGGACGGTCGCGATACGGACCCGTCTGGCCGTACCCGGAAACGCGCACCACCACGAGACCGGGGTTCGTCGCGCGGAGCTCCTCGTATCCGAGCCCCCAGCCTTCGAGGGTTCCTGGTCTGAAGTTCTCGACCAGGATGTCGGCGCGTGCAGCCAGTGCGCGCACGATTTCGTGTCCGTCCGGCTGGCGCAGGTCGATAGCGATGGACTTCTTGTTGCGCGACTGGGCGTGCCACCACAACGACGTGCCGTTCCGCAGCTGCCGCCAGTTCCGCAGGGGATCCCCGCTGCCCGGCGGTTCGACCTTGATGACTTCGGCGCCGAAGTCGGCGAGCAGGCGAGCGCAGAAGGGGCCGGCGATGAGCTGGCCCAGCTCGAGCACCCGTACACCCTGCAGCGGTAACTCTGTCTGCACTGTAAGGCCGAATCTACACCAGGCGCGTCCTTCAGCGTCTGAGGACCTCGATCGCATCTGAATTCCGGAGCCGGCTGGCGCAGTATCCGGACAGCGTCGTGGCATCGCCCCATCTGTTCGAGAAGGTCGCTGTACGCGGCATCTGCGTCGCCTGATCGCGGTAGACCGACGCGCCTCTCGGCTGGCTCTAATCGGCAGTCGCTGACACCGGGTTGGGCCTCCGGGTCGCACGCCCATCGCTCGCGTGGCGGCTCAGGGGCCCGAGCCGCAGAGGCGGTCAAATCGGTACCCTTTCCCCTCGAGCATCGGAATCAGCAGCCTCGTGGCTTCGACGGCGTACTGCCGATCGGCACGCGGGTTGACATGGTGCCCGTCGTGCATGACGACGATGTCGCCTGGCGAGGCGCGGCGGGCAAGGCGTTCCGCGAGCGCCCGCGCCTGCCGTGGCCGGTACCAGTTGAAGTCCCACAGCCCCCAGCTCCATCCCACCAGCCGATGATCGATCTGGCGCAGCCCCTCGTACATCGTGCGGCTGCGCCAGCCGGCGTGCGGACGGAAGAGACGGCACGGCCGAGTCCCCGTCATCTGTTCGATCCGGTCCGCGTTCCGCGTCAGGATGGCCGCCAGCTCCGGCGGCGACTGCACCATCAGCGCCCGGGTCTCGGAATGGAGCGCCACCGCGTGCCCTTCGTCGAACATGCGGCGCACGATCGGCGCCGTCTCGCTCGTGAGATGCCCGTCGATCAGGAAGAAGGTCGCTGACGCACCGGCGTCGCGCAACACGTCCAGCAGCTGTGGCGTCGCCGCCGGATTCGGCCCATCGTCAAATGTCAGATAGATCGTGGGCGGTCCGCCGCCGTGCGGCATCCGCCACAGCGACCGCGAAGGAGCGAACCGCTCCAGCAGGAACGGAAACGGCGCCGTGTGCGCGAGGAAGAAGACCCCGAGTCCAGCAAGAAAGAACCACACCATGGCCCCGCAAGCATCATTCTAGGACCGCCAGGCCCGACGCTCAGCGCGCGGCCGCGCCAGGTCCTTTTCCCGGCCGGCCCGAAGGTATCCATGTTGCATTTCCTGAATTTCATGAGCGCCAGGTCGTGTCCCAGCGCTCAATGGGATGAGCGAATCGGCCTAAAGTCGCGACGGGCGCGGCCTTTCGCTCACAGCGGTAAATGGCGGCCGGTCGAGAATCGCGACTGCAGTTTTTCTTAGCCCGAGCAGCGGATCTCGGTTGTCGACTGCTCGAAGGTGACCAATCGTCTCCAACATCGACAAGGGAAGGTGCAACATGCTGACTCTCGCGACCACCCCAATTCTCGCCTTGAGCATCGGCCTTCTGCAGCTCTCCGCTCCACAGCCGGAACTCCGCCGGTATACTCCGAGCCGGTGAAATCGCAGATGCTTATTGACACGCCTCGTCTCAGCGTAACGAAGGAGCGGTATCCCGTCACGACGTTCCTCGACCCTGTCCGCGCGGATCCGAATGACACCGTCGTCGTCTATCTGCGTGGCGGTTACGTCTGGTCCGCTGAGCCGTGGTATCCAGCCGCCGTGCGTGTGCATCGCGGCGACGTGCGCGTGCTGCCGGCGAATGCGTTGTACACGCTCAGCAACGCCGGGAGCGATCCAAGCGAGTTCATCGTCGTTGCTCGACGATAATGTGCGTCGCAGGAACGAACTATTGTGAACGCTTGCGGCGCCCGCTGACGTGAATGGCGCTGCGTTTCCGATTCAGCCGCAACAACCACGCAACCGGGAGCCTGGAGCCAGAAGCCGGGAGTCTCTGCCTAGGGAACAGGAGATCAGGAGGTCAGGATTTTCTGGGTTGAACTTGAGAATGCCTCCCCTGATCTCCCCAGAGGATGTTTTCGTCGCATGGTCGCGTCGTCGTCAAGCGCGAAACGCGGCGGTCGACTATGTAGACGGGTCGCGCTCCGCGATCTCCGCGAGCCGGGCATCCAACTCCGGCAATCGCGCCTCCGTGTGATCGATCGCCAAACAGATAATCGTCGACGACGGTGCGCTCGGCGGCCTTCTTGTGCGCGTCAATGCCAACGTACGTGGTAACGTCCTTCATGACCGGCTCCCTTCGATGCGGCTCTGGCGCCCTCGGGCGCTAATCCGCGATTCAAGGTGGCTCTGTCCACCGTGTTGAGCGCTGCAATGCACTACAACGTTACGATGGCGAGCCGGTCATTCCATATTGTCTAACCGCGAGACCACCCTGATGTTTCCTTTCGTCTGCAGTCACTTGGGGTCATAGTCCTTCTTCGTCGCTGATTCGTCCAGGCTCTGGAGGGTGTCATGGTCGCTCCTACGGTCGTCGCCCCGTGTCTCCGCGCGCATCACCGGGGGCATCGCCCGACCCGGCTCCGTCGCGAGGTGCTGCCGTGACCCTGTCGCCCGGCACGCGGCTCGGACCGTATGAGATCCAGGCTGCCGTCGGGGCCGGTGGGATGGGCGAGGTCTACAAGGCGAAGGACACGCGCCTCGAGCGCAGCGTCGCCATCAAGGTGCTGCCCGCGCACCTCAGCGCCGACCCGGAACGCCGGGCGCGGTTTGCGCGCGAGGCCAAGGCCATCGCGGGTCTGAATCACCCGCACATCCGCGCCCTGCACGACGTCGGCCGCGAAGGCGACGTCGACTTCCTGGTGATGGAGTACGTCGATGGGACGCGGCTCGCTTCAACCTATCCCGTCGCGAAGGCGCTCGAGTACGCCATCCAGATCGTCGATGCGCTGCGCGCCTCGCACCAGAACGGCGTCATCCACCGCGACCTGAAGCCGGCGAACGTCATGGTGACGCCGGAAGGACAGGTAAAGGTCCTCGACTTCGGCTTGGCGAAGCACCTGGCCGCCCCGGCCGCCCCCGAAGCGGCGACTATCAGCGCGCCATCGGACGAGGCGAGCCTCACCCGGCAAGGCGTGGCGGTCGGGACAGTCCAGTACATGTCGCCCGAGCAGGTGGAAGGCAAGCCGCTGGACGCGCGCTCCGACATCTTCAGCTTCGGTGCCGTGCTCTATGAGTTGCTGACGGGAAAGCGAGCGTTCCAGGGCGACTCCGCCATCTCGACGATGTCGGCGATCCTGCACGAGACACCGGTGGGAGCCCGCAAGCTGCGCCACGAAGTGCCGCGCAGACTCGAGGCAATCCTGAACCGCTGTCTCGAAAAGAATCGGGATGCGCGATATGCCTCCGCGGCAGACCTGCACGAGGAACTGGAGGGATGTGAGGCAGAGCTTCTGGGGCCGCTCCACGGGCTTCCAAGCCCTGTTACAGCCGCGCGTCGCCGCTCCGCTGTTGCTCGTCCTCGTCGTCGCGATTGCCGCAGCGGCGGGGTTCGGTGTTCGGAGTTATCGCGCTCGCTGGGCCCGCAACGTGGCGCTTCCTGAAATCGCCCGGCTGTTGCAGGCCGGACCGAGCGTGCAGGCCTTTCGCCTGGCCCGCGAGGCTCAACGCGTTCTCCCCGAGGATCGCGCCCTTCAGCAGTTGTGGCGCGATGTGACCGCGCCCATCACCATTCGAACGACTCCTCCCGGCGCCGCCGTCGATTGGAGAGACTACTCGGCAGCCGATGACTCCCCCTGGGAGTCCTTGGGATCTTCTCCGATCGCAGGGATACGGGTCCCGAACGCCTATCTCCGTTGGCGAATCTCGAAAGAGGGTTCTGATGCCGTGGAAGCAGCCTTTTCGGCTTGGACCACTTCCGTGATCCAGTTCCAGCTGGACCCGCAAGGCTCCACCCCGCCGGGCATGGTTCGAGTGCCGGGTGGATCGTCCCGATACGGCCCTGCTCCTGCCGTCGAGGTGCAGGACTACTGGCTCGACAAGTACGAGGTCACCAACAGACAGTTCAAGGAATTCGTCGACGCTGGCGGGTACCGCAAGCGCGAGTACTGGAGGCATCCTTTCGTCAAGGACGGCCGGGAACTGTCCTGGGAGCGAGCCATGGAGGAGTTACGCGACACCACCGGCCGACCGGGAGCCTCCACGTGGGCGCTGGGTACCTACAGCGACGGGCAAGCCGATTTTCCGGTGGGTGGCGTCAGTTGGTTTGAAGCCGACGCCTACGCCACATTCAAAGGCAAGAGCTTGCCCACCGTCTATCACTGGCGCAAGGCCGCCGACGTGGGCATCTTCTCCGACATCTATCGCCTCAGCAACTTCGGAGCCGGCCCCGCCCGTGTTGGCAGTCACCGGGGCCTCAGCCCGTGGGGCGTTTACGATATGGCCGGCAACGTGAAGGAATGGTGCTGGAACCAGGCTGACGATCGCCGCTACATCCTGGGCGGGGGCTGGGGCGAGCCCACCTATATGTTCACCGAGCCGGATGCGCAAACGCCCTTCCGGCGGTTGGCCACCTACGGCTTCCGCTGCGCCAAGTATCCCCGTCCCCCTTCCGATCAACTCACCGCTGCGGTCGGAGCGTTGAGTCGCGACTACAGCAGGGAGGAGCCGGCCAACGATGAGACCTTCCGGCTCTACCAGAACATCTATTCTTATGACCGCACATCCCTGAACGCCGTGATCGAATCGGCGGACGACACCCCCGAGCATTGGCGGACGGAGAAGATCAGCTTCCAGGCGGCGTACGGCAACGAGCGCGTGGTGGCCTACTTGTTCCTGCCCAGGAATGCCGTCCCGCCCTATCAGACGGTGGTGCATTACCCCGGCGGATACGCCTTTCGGTCCCGCTCGAGCGAGAACCTGTCGACGCAGTTCCTGGAGTTCCTCCTCCGCAGCGGCCATGCCGTCGTGTACCCGATCTACAAGGGTTCGTACGAACGCGGAGGAGGGGTGCCACTGGCGGGGCCGAGCGCTCAGCGAGACCAGACCGTCCAGCAGTCCAGGGATCTGGGTCGCAGCATCGACTACCTGGAAACCCGGCCGGACATCGATCGGGACAGGTTGGCGTTCTACGGGCTCAGCGCTGGCGCGGTTAACGGTCCGATTCTCACGGCGCTGGAGCCGCGGTTCAAGGCGAGCATCCTGGTGTCCGGTGGGTTTCCCACGCGGAGCGAGCCGCCCGAGGCAGACCCGATTAACTTTGCTCCCCGGGGGAAGATGCCGGTCCTGATGCTGAATGGCAGGCACGATTTCGCACTCCCCCTGGAAAGCGCTCAAGAGCCGCTGTTTCGTCTGCTGGGCGCGCCGCAGAAGGACAAGCGCCATGTCGTGTTCGAAGACTCCGGGCACTTTCCGAACCCGGACAAGATGCCCGAGCTGATCAAAGAGGCGCTGGATTGGCTGGACCGATACCTGGGCCCGGTCCGCACGAAGTGAAGTCGCCACGGGGACAGCCGGACGGCGCAAGGTGACCTGCCGGAGTTCTCTGTTCCTTCCAAGACAGTTGCTATCTTCTTGCAAGGTGTGTCTGTGATGGAGCGCTCGGACTCGCCGTTCCCTGCGGGATTGTGATTCCCCCCCGAAGGTCAGTTGCCCGCGGGCAATCCGGCCGCGGGCACCGCGCGCACGATGAACCGCTGGGGGGCCGGGCCCGTGTGATAGAACGGGTAGCAACCGACGAGCGTCACCGCCCGACCGGGCGTCGGATCGATCACGCTGACATCGGTCGGAATGGTGATCCGGATCCACTCGACCCGGTACTGCTCGGTCGCGACGGGCGTGTCCAGCACCAGCGCGTCGCCTTCCTTGAGGTCCTTCAGCACCCGGAAGAAGCCGTCCCGGTGGGCCGCGATGCCGACGTTGCCCGGCGTCCCGGGTAGGGCCGTGTGCTCGATCCGGCCGGCCGCGAGGTCGAGCACCGCGTCCGCGGTCCCGTCGTAGACCGGCACCTCGAGCTCGAGCCGCGGGATGCGCAGGATGGCGAGCGTGGGCGGCGTTTCGCGCTGCAGTGCGGCCTTGTAGGCCTTCACCCGGCCCGGCGACCAGAGCTTCATGTCGACCTTCCTGCTCCAGGTGAGCTCGCGCGGCGGCGCAGGCGGAGGCGGCGGTACGGGTGTAGGAGCGGCTTTGTCGGCAGCCGCCCGATTGCTGTCCGGGGGTGTGTCAGCGCCGCGGCCGCACGACGTCAGCGTCGCCGCGAGGACGAGTGCGAGGCCCAGAACAGGAAGGGTGCGGTTCGAGCGGGACCGATGAGCGACCATCTGGGACACTCCATTGCAAGGCGCTCGGTCAGTCGAGCGGCGTCGCCGAAGCACTCGACGCGCGCACCGAAGAACCGGCGGCGAGACGACGATCCAGTCGGCGCAACCTTGCCTCCGTTTTGGGGCTCCGTTTTTGGTGCGCTGCAGGGCTATCTTATCGCATCAGCCGCCCGAGCACGACTGCGCAATATCTGAATGCGCGATTTCTTCGCGGCTCGTGCACGTTGCGACATAACTCCTTCCCGCGTCGATCAAACTTGCGAGATCGTCCGCGCCCATCATCGGCGTCCGCGCCGTTCATCTTGCACAACGTGTCTCACTCGGGTCTCACCGGCGGTCGAGATCTGCAGCGAAGCAACAACGCCGACATCTACACGATTGACCTCAAACCGCCACGAAACCGCTGAGGGCTAAAGTCACCAGCCTCCGATCTCATTATTCCCCTTACAGGAGCTTCATGAACGCGACCATGTCCGCGAGATCCTGATCGTCGAGAAACAGGAATCCGCCGGTGACCACCAGGAAGAAGTTCCTGTAGTGCAAGGCTACCGCTTCCAGCGTCTTGGCGTGGTTGTCGTGGAAGTACGGGGCGGTCTTGGTCACGCCCCACAACGTCGGAATCTTGAACGCATTCACATTGTCGAATGACCCGGATTCCTGACCCACGCCTGTAATGAGCGCTCGCCCAGGATCAGGAGTCGTGAGTTCGATTGTCGTGTTGTCAGGATTGGTGAAGACGAATGTGATCGGTGTATTCGCCGCCGCATTGAACTCGGACACCAGGACACTCTGGAAACGGGTCCCCGGGGGGATCGGCAGAATCTTCGCCAGCTCCGCATTCGTCTCGTTGAGCATTGACCCACTGTGGCAACCGGCACACAGCCCGTCCTTCCCGGTGGCGTCGGGCGGAATGTCTTCAAAGAAGCGGCGTCCCCGTTTTTCCGACGCCGTCCGACCAATCGGCAGCTGAGGGGGGGCGGCGCCATTCGCGAAGTTCCTCAGCTGGATCGAGCTGAAGAACCGGTCCGTCAACTGAAACCTCGCGATTAACGATAGCTGTTCGGTCGTGGGATCGATGGCGCTCTGCGCGTGATCGTGAATGGCTCCGGCTGCCTGGCTTGTCAGATTCGGTTGACGGCCGTCGAGCATGAGCACGGGATCGAGCGCGGGCGTGTTGAGCGTCGTTGGGATGCCGCGCCTGAGAGTGACGAACCTGGCATCGGGGTCGTCCTTCAGCGCCACGTTCTGGGGTAGCGGGATCTTCATGAGCACGGTTGCATCCGCGAGCATTCGACTCACGCCGTGGCCAAGTCCGTCGTCGCTGCCGTCGGCGATGAACAACGGATCGGCAGGATCGGCGGCAAACCGCTGCTCGGCGTCGGCCGTAGAAACGGTCCCCGTCGTTCTGCTGTGACAGGTGACACAGGTGCGGCCGTTTCCTCCGAAGGTTTCCTCCTCGAACAGCCGACGACCCTCGTGGCCGACGCCGCCTCCGTGACCCTGAGCGGCTCTTGCCGGCGTCCGCACGGCATTCAAATCCCACCTGCCTCGCCTGAGCGACGAAATTGGCGCCTGTGAAGACCGGTTCATCAAATGGTCCGAGTGGGCCGCAACCGTGAAGCGATCGACCGCGGTACCGGCCAGCAGGACGACGAACACCAGGGCGAACCAGGAACACACGATCACAACTGCGTTATGACGTCGCATGGGACACCTCAACGTCGGGACTCCGCGTTTGGTCGGACGGTCACACTCTAAAGAGGGTTCTCGGGTTCTAAGGCCCGTCCCGAAGCCCGGAGACGGGAGCCTGGAGCCTTTTCAGCATCCCGTAGGACTGAACGCCCAAATGGCCCGAAGCTAACGCCGAAAATTCCGAAACACGCCAGGATTCGTACCGACTGCACGCGCATGGAGGATCCGGCAAAAGTGCTTGCAGAAAGTTCCCGAGAAGCTCCAGAATTTCGCCGAAGGCACCTTCAGCGACTCCAAGCCTTTGGGCGACCGTTGCGAGTATTCCAGCTTGGCGAGGACCGTGAAATACGCCTTCCGGCGTATGCAGGAACTGCGGAACGGCGGGCCGGCCGTGCCAAAAGGGTGTAGGCGATCCGGGAAAAAAGAACGATGGGTCGGGCCAGTCCGTAGCGAAAATTCAGGTTGAGAACATGTCGGGCCACGATTGTCGTTGAAGTCGAATTCGGTCAGCGGTTATTCGTCTGGACTGGCAAGCAAGCCAGAGTGCACGATATGGGCCGGCTCAAAGAACGAGACATCGCCGATGTCGTCGATTGTTTGCGTGATGTCTATGCCTTGACTGACATCGGCACATTCGCGGCGCAGCTCATCTCGAGGTTGCGGAGGGTATTGGTTTGCAACGGGATTCTTTTCGGCAATTGCGACCTCCACAACATGCGTTCGGAATTCGTGGCGGATCATCCTGACGCATCCAAGTTATCCCTCGATCAAATCATTGCGAGTCTCCCACGCGATCACCAACATCCCTACTGGCCGTACTACTTGAAGAGTCAAGACCCACGAGCGACCAAGCTTTCGGATTTCATGAGCCGCCGGGAACTTCACTCGAAGGGGTTTTACACGGAGCTTTACAAGCCGTTCAAGGCGGAAGCCGAGATTGGATGCATGCTGGTAATAGCTCCACATTCGCATCTGACGTACATTGCCGCCATCCGTGACGGAGGAGACTTCACCGAGCGTGATCGTGTCGTCCTGAATCTACTGCGGCCGCATTTTTCTCAAGCGTACCGGAATGCCGGCGCATTGACGGCCCTGCGTGAGGAAGTGAGTCTGGCCAGGAGAATGATCGAGTCGCTGGACCACGGGGTCATCGTGCGGTCGCAAACTGGTGCCGTTCGGTTCGTGACCGCACAAGCGAGAAGATGGTTGGAAGAATACTTCCCCTCACACCGACGTACCGATGAATTGCCGCCGCTTCTCGAAGACTGGCTGAAGCACCTGAGTACCTCGCTTGGTCGGCGCGATGACGTACCCGAGCCGATGCGACCTCTCGTCTTGGAACGGGACGGCAAGAAGTTGATAGTCCGGCCTGTCTTCGAACGAGACCAGACGATTCTGGTTCTCGCAGAGCAGTGGACGAGCGTCGATCCGAGATCATTGGAGTGCATGGGACTCACGCGGCGGGAGGCCGAGGTCTCGGCCTGGGTCAGTGAAGGAAAGACCAATGCCGAAATCGGGCAGATCTTGGGTGTCCATCCCCTCACCGTCAAGAAGCACCTGGAACACATTTTCGAAAAGCTGGGCGTGGAAAACCGCACTGCGGCGGCCGGGCTGATCCTGGATCAGCAGAAAAGGACGAAGTCGGCCATCTTCCTCCCCACTTCCGAGCGGCCTCGGTGAGCGGCGCAGCCTGCCGCGAGCACGCCGCGGTCACGAGACCGTGGATAGCCGCGATGTTCGGATGGGTTGAGCGCCGCGAGCCCGGCGCCAAGCGCTGAGGACCTCACGGTTGTTCCGCGAGAGCAGCACCGCGGAACGAGCCTGATGCGCTGCAGTAGAATTCCGTTCCCGTGATATGGCGCTGACGACTGGGACACGTCTCGGTCAGTACCGAGATCCTCGGGCCGCTCGGTGCCGGCGGCATGGGTGAGGTGTACCGCGCGCGCGATACGAAGCTCAATCGCGACGTCGCGGTCAAGGTGCTTCCTGAGGCGGTCGCGGACGATCGTGAGCGGCTCGCGAGGTTTGCGCGCGAGGCGCAGGCCCTGGCCGCGCTCAACCACCCGAACATCGCCACGATCTACGGCGTGGAGGACGGCGCCACTCAGGCGATCGTGATGGAGCTGGTCGAGGGCCTCACGCTCGCGGAACTGATGACCGGCGCCGCGGACCGCGTCCCGAGTGGGAGAGAGCCGCGACCGTCCGTGGGGAGCGGGCGCCACGGCAAATCGAGGAGAGTCAGCCTTCCGCTGAACCAGGCGCTCGCGATCGCCCGGCAGATCGCCGACGCGCTCGAAGCCGCCCACAGCCGCGGCATCGTCCATCGCGACCTCAAGCCGGCCAACGTCAAGATCACGCCGGAGGGCGCCGTGAAGGTGCTCGACTTCGGCCTGGCCAAAGCCGCCGCGGGACGCGACAGCACATCATCCGATTCGTCGAACTCCCCGACATTCACGGCGGCGTCGTCGGAAGGCATGATCGTCGGCACCGCGGCCTACATGAGCCCGGAACAGGCAGCGGGGCAGGCGACCGATACCCGCGCCGACGTCTGGGCGTTCGGCGTCGTCCTGTTCGAGATGTTGAGCGGCAGCCCACTGTTCAGCGGCTACAGCGTGCCGCGCAATGAACTCCTGTGGGCGGCGGTGAGCGAGACGAAAAACCCGAAGGACCTGCGCGGCTTCATCGAGGAGCTGGCGAAGGAATCGGTGAAAGAGATGCAGAAGCAGGGATTGGCCAGGAACCAGCCCAAGGAGCCTCGATTTTCCGGTCGCGTGTGACTCGGGGCTCGGCTCGCCCCCTTCGCGGGACGCCTGCTATCGACTCCGTCCGGCCGGAGTTCCTCCTTGATTCCAGAGTGATCAGATGGGTGGAGCAGCTGTCAGCCTTCAGCTGTCAGCCAGATCCTCTTTTCGGGCCTGAGCTGAAAGCTGAGAGCTCCATCGAATTCACACCCGATTCAAGTGGAATTCCGGGCTAGGTGTTCCGCCGGCGGATTCGCGCGATCGGCGTGTCTGCGCGTCCCGGTGCGCTGGTGCACTCTTTGCACTGCACCGGCGGACGTGAACGGCACGGAAGAGCTGCCATGGCGAGCATGGCGAACATGACGAACTTGGACCTGCGAGATGCCGCGACCGTCGATCGGTTCGCCGTCTGTCGGCGATCGAGAGCCACTGTTACATCGGATGCGGAAATCGAAAGGAGCTCGAATATGTCACGGACAGCCCTGATCGGCGCAATCACTGCGTTGATCGTTGTCGGAGGACCCTCTGCGATCGCGGAGGACAAGGCCGAGATCGCCAGGGATTCGCAGGCCGCGCTGACATCGCTCTATTCGAGCGTGCCCGCCGCCAAGGAACTCGGCGCAAAAGCGACCGCGATCCTCGTCTTCCCGAAGATCACCAAAGCCGGCCTCGGGATCGGCGGTCAGCATGGTGACGGCGCGCTCCTCAAGGGCGGCACCCCGGTCGCATACTACAGCACCAGCGGCGGGTCGGTTGGCCTCCAGGCCGGCGTCCAGACCTATGGCTACGCGATGTTCTTCATGAACGACAAGGCATTGCAGCAGCTCGATGCCGCAAACGGGTTCGAAGTAGGCGTCGGCCCGAGCGTCGTCGTCCTCGATGAGGGGAAAGCAAAACAGATGACGACCACGACCGCGAAGGACGACATCTACGCGTTCGTCTTCGGCCAGAAGGGGCTCATGGCCGGGCTCGGCATCCAAGGCAACAAGATCAAGAAGGAAGATCCGAAGTAGACAGGACCGGCACGCCGACATCGAGATCCGGACAGGCGTGCATGCGAGCCCGGGTGTCGCGGGCGTCGCGGGCAGGAGGGGTTGGTAGGATGCGCGAATGGCGGAGCCGCCCCTCCCGATCCGTGATCCCGTTCAGGCCGACGAGGCCGTCCCCGAGGATGCCCATCCTCGGGGAACACTTCGCAACGCAGACCGTTCGCCTACCAACCGCGAGTCATCATCTGCTCATCCTCAATCGCACGCGCTGATCGGCCAACTCAAAACCGCAGAGCGGCAGCCGTGGAGTCAGGAGGGACAATAGATTCTGTTGGCGTATGTCAGGGACAATGACGGGACAGGGATCGTGACTGGCAGGGATGTCACGGCAACGTCGCGGATTGCCGATTCCCTTTTGCGCCGTTCAGCCTGTCGCGCTCGTCACGAGTCTGTTGTGCTTCGAACCGAGCGCCAATCCGCTCGAAGGTCCGTGTGGCGTCGTCGAATGTGGCGGCGGCTTCGTCCCGCGCGCCGCGGTCGAGCGCGATGCGGGCAGCAACGCGCCGCGCAAAGGCGACACCGTACGCGTATTGCGCACGTGTCATGAGGTCGAGTGCGCGCTCGACGAAGGTTGCGGCAACATCGAGTCGTGCATCGAGCCGGTATGTCTCCGCTGTCAGCGCGGCAGCGAAGCCATGCCATTGCGGAAGAGCGAATCCCTTCAGTTCTGCAACCAGTGGTTCGAGAATTGTTCGCGCCTGGTCGTGATCTCCCTGACCGATCAGAGCGAGCCCGAGGACCATTGATGCATAGGCGCGGCTGACGCGATCGGGCGCCTGCTCGAGGCTGCGCTGACATGCCGCTACGGCGGCGGCATCGTTCCGGCGCGTGGCTTCGACCCAGCCAACCGTGAAGGCCGCGTAGGTCTGAAGGCGGGGATCGCCGATCTCTTTGCCGATGGCGTCCGCGCTGTTCGCTTCGGCAAGCGCTGCCTCGAAGTCTCCTTGAACCAGGTGATTCATCGCCAGGTAGAAATGCGTCATCCCCAGCCACCAGCGCTGTTGTGGATGAGCGCGCAGGAGGTCCACGGACTTGCGTCCATGAGAGATGCCATCAGCGGTGTCGCCGGACCAGTGTCCCTCCAGCGCCAGCAGTCCGTGCGCCTTGCCGAGCGTCTCCTCGTCACCCGCCCGGGTCGCGGCTGCGATCGCGCGGGCGGCGTTGTCGGAGGCGCGGCGCTGGTCTCCCAGGCGGCTGTGCATATGCGCAAGCCAGAACGAACAAGCTGCGGTCAATGCCGGCTCGTTGAGACGGGCGAGGGGAGCCTCGTGCGGCAGCAGCACCTCGACGCTTTCGCTGAACCGTCCGAGGAAGTACAGCGAATGCGCGTGCCGCAGCGCCACATCCAGCATCCGCCGATCGCGGTCCGGTCCCTCAGGGAGCCGCTGCAGCCTGCGCGCGGCAAGATCGAGGTGCAGAACCGCTTCTGCATTCGCGTAGAGCCGCGCGGCCCGATCCGCGGCGCGGATCAGCCAGCGCACCGCCTCGTCCACGAGATCGGTGCGCGCATAGTGATACGCAAACGTGGCCGCCAGGTCGTCGCGATCACCGTACAACCCGGCGAGCGCTTCCGCCGTGCGGAGGTGCAGCTCGCGGCGCGTGCGGGCCAGCAGGCTGTCGTACGTGACGTCCTGCGTCAGCGCGTGCTTGAAGATGACGGCGGGTTCGTCGGCGCCCGGTTTCTCGTACAGAAACTCGAGCCGACACAGTTCCCCCAGTTCCAACGCATACTCGCCGCCGCGCCACACGCGGTCCAGGAGCTGGAGGGGTACTTCTCGACCGAGCACGGAGGCCGTTTGCAGGACCTGCTTCGCGACTGCAGACAGCCGATCGACCCGCGCCATGATCACTCCCTGAACGGTATCCGGAATAGCCCCCGAGTCTGCTCCGCGCTCAACCACGGTGCGTGCGAGTTCCTCGAGAAAGAACGGGTTGCCCTCGCCCTTCTCGACAATGGCCGCCGCGACGGCGTCGGGCAGCGGCTGCTCGCGTGCGATGGAATCGACGAGCTGCGCGCTATCCGCGGCGGTCAGCGGGCGGAGCGCAATTTGCGTGAGGTACGATCTGATCGAGCCACGGGACGCGATAGCCGGGACGATACGTCGTGACGACCATGATCGGCGCGCCGGCGAGCCGCTCGACGAGCGTCGTCAGAAACTCCTCGGACGTCCGATCGATCCAATGGAGGTCTTCGAGGGCGATGAGGAGCGGAGTCCGTTTGGCGGTTCTGAAGAACAGCGTGCGTAGTGCGTCGAACGTGCGCGCCTTGACCGCTTCCGGGCTGAGCGCGTCCGTGGCGCTGCTCGTATCGATCCCCCCTATCACGCGGAGCAGCCAGGCTCCGGTCTCGGGCGGCAAATCGTAATCGCGGGAGGTGCGCGCGACTGCCAGGCGCATGTTCTCTGGCGGATCGCTGTCACGGACGCCGCAGTGAGTCCGAATGAAATCGGCCACCGGAAGATAGGGGATCTTGCTGCCGTAGGAGACGCACCGTCCTTCGAGCACCACCATGCCCGCGGGCGCGGCCACGTGCTGAGTGCACTCGTGCAGCAGACGCGATTTCCCGATTCCCGGATCGCCCACGATGGCGACAGCCTGACCCTTGCCGGCGCGGACACGGGATGCAAGATCGCCGAGGATCGCCAGTTCGT
This sequence comes from uncultured Acidobacteriota bacterium, assembly GCA_963804795.1. Classification (GTDB taxonomy): domain Bacteria; phylum Acidobacteriota; class Vicinamibacteria; order Vicinamibacterales; family 2-12-FULL-66-21; genus CAVSUB01. Next base: position 280,562 of record CAWDRS010000003.1, read on the forward strand.
GATGCCTGCCGACCAAGGGTGCCAGTGTTCGTGCAAATCGAGCCGACCGCGCGTCGCTTCTGCACAGCAGATCCACGACGCGGAACACTGGTCCCGCTCCTGCGTGATTCCCACTCGGGACTGTGTCGATGTAGCCATCGACCGCGCGGCGAGTCGTGTCGCTGATCAGCACCATGCCCGGTGATGCGAGCTGTTGCAGCAGGTCGGCGACTCTTGCCGGCTCACCGACAGCCGCATACTCGACTTCGGCGGGGCTTCCCGCGCGCGTCACCACCAACCCGCCGGTGCTCAGGCCGATTCGCAGATTGACCGGCTCGTCTTGATTCAACTCCAGCGCCGCACGTCGTCCAAAGCGTTGCTGGATGTCGAGCGCGGCGAGGACCGCACGCCGGGCATCGTCCTCGTGCACGACCGGCGCGCCGAAGAGCGCGACGAACCCGTCGGCGTGGCGTTCGGTAATGACGCCGCCATACCGGCCAAGCTCCTCCCCGGCCAGTTTCAGCAGGTCGCGCGTCAGATCGCGCGCCGCCACGGGTCCGAGCCGCTCCACCACCGCGGCGGCGTTTGCGATCCGGCAATCGAGCACGGTGGCGCGCTTCCGCTCGCCTTCGGGCACTATCGGGCTGGTGGCGAGAGAGGTCGTTGACGGGTCGCTCGGCGGGCCAACAACGTCCCCGGCCGCAGCGTTGGTGGGAGCTGCATCGATGACTTCCCGAACGGACGTCGCAAGACGATAGCCGCGGCGAGGCACCGTATCGATGAACGGCTGCCCGGTCCGCTGATCGCCGAGCGCCTTGCGCAGCGTATAGACATGCTGTGTGAGATTGGCTTCTTCGACGAAGGTGTTCGGCCAGAGCGTTTCCATCAGCTCCGCCTTGGTCATCACACGATCGGTATTGCGCGCGAGGAGCAGCAGCAGATCGAACGTCTTCGGAGGCAGTGAAACAGGCTGGCCCGCGCGCTCCAGCCTGCTGAGCGCGATGTCGATCCGGAACGTATCGAATTCGTAGAACTGCCTGTGTGCCAATGGTTTGACTGCGTTGACGGATTATTGATCCTGTGTTGACTCCATGTTGAAGACTCCACCTGCACCGAAGCGCATTCTAGTGGCCTGTCCTGGTCATATGTGGAGTGGATTTCGGAGCGCGGCGCACCGCGATGGCAAGGCGCGACGACCGAGAATACCGCGGCAGTATTTGAGGAAGGAGCAACGGCCGCCAGCCGGGATGCCCCGCCCGAAAGCCACTCTAGATTGACAGGACAGGCCACTAGGGCCGCCTGCCACTGGAAGGTGAGGCGATTGTAATGCCGGCGTTCGACATGAATGAACAGATCTCGAGGAGACAGCCATGACCATCACAGCCAGACACGCACTTGTGACCGGCGGCTCTCGCGGCATTGGACGCGGAATAGCACTGAAGCTTGCGGACCACGGCGTGCACGTCGCGATCAACTACCTGAAAGACGAGGCCTCGGCAAAGGCCACGCTGGAGCAGGTCAGATCGCGTGGTGCCGACGGATTTACCGTCCAGGCCGACGTCAGCCAGCCGGTGCAGGTCGAACGCCTGTTCGGCCGCGTGCGGAGCGAGTTCGGGAGCCTGGACATATTCGTCGCCAATGCCCGTCCTGAGGTGGGCGCATTCTACCAGCCGCCGATGTCGATCGGCCTCGACCAATGGGACGCGGCAATGAGCTCGCAGGCCAAAGCGTTCCTCATCGGCGTCCAGGAGGCGGCGAAGCTGATGCCCGACAACGGCCGCATCATCGCCATCACCTATGCGCCTGGAGGCCGGTACGGCAGTTGGCAGTCATGGGTCGGGATGGGGGCTGCGAAGTCCGCGCTCGAGACGCTGTGCCGCGTACTTCGCGGTAGCGCTCGCACCGCGCGGCATAACGGTCAACACCATCAGCCCCGGATGGATCGAAGACAGCGTGCTCAACACCCTGCCGGAACCGGTCGTGCAGATGATCCGCGACCATCACAGGAACGGGTGGACGCCCATGCGGCGGCTGGGCACGCCAGCGGACATCGGCAACGCCGTCACGCTGCTCTGCTCGAACGAAGCAGGGTGGATTACGGGTCAGCTCATCGCCGTGGACGGCGGGATGGGGCTCATGGATCCCGGGCTGCCACTCGCGATTCAACAGCCGGAGCTGCAGGCGCAGGCCGTTTGACACCGCCGATCGCAGGTCGGTGCCGGCATGGACCAGAGTGCCGCCACTCGCTCGTTGGTCGCCGACGCGGCGGCGTCTGCCTGCGACGCTGGCTTTATCGTCCAGCGTCCCGCGCGCGTAGACATAGTCTCCTTCCAGGGTTGCCGAGAACGGCGCGTGCTTCCACTTCGTGGCGTCGACCGTGACGACATCGGTGTGTCCCATGATCAGCACGGGACGCGCTCTGCCAGTTCCTCGCAAGCGGGCCACGAGGTTGGGACGCTTGGGATCGAGCGCAAATACTCGGGTTTCAATCCCCTCCCCTTCAAGTACCGATTTCAGGTAATCGACAACGAGGAATTCATTGCCCGGCGGATTGCTCGTGTCCAGACGGAGAATCGCCTGAAAGTGGCGCAGGGTCTCTTTCTCGACCGTTGTCCAATCCGGCTGAGACGATTGCGCCAAGGCAGGTCCGACAAGGCACATGTGCAGCCAGAACAACACCGACACGGTCAATCGCATGGCGGAAGGTGAGTCTACCCGGAAGCCGCTCTCCACGCTACGCGAGCAGCAGGATCATTCCGGAGACGCGCGAAAGGTAGCGGCGCGCAGGGTCTCGAGTTCGAGCACCCCGCGCCCGATCAACCACCACACCGTCTCGCTGGTCCCGTAATCAGAAAGGAGCGTGCGGCGGCTGCTCGTATATGCCTGGTCCATTGCATACGTGAGCACCGTCTCCATCACCGCGCCTTCCTCCGTGTTCGTATCTCTGAAACGGCGTTTGAAGTCCTTCAGGACCGGCGCGAAGGCGGGATCGTCCCATCGTTCAGGGCCGGACTCGAGGCGCATGAAGTCATCCAGAACGGCCACATACGAGAGGCTCGGCGGCCGGCGCCAGAACGCCACGTCAGGACCAAACTCGCTGACGTAGTGCGGAAGGTAGAGCGCGCCTCGAGCCGGAACTCGGTCGACGAGCGCCGGATTGAACCGGCGCACTTCGTCCAGGGGGAGACCCGTTCGCTTGACGATCTCGTCCAGCGAAATCGGGCGTGGCGGGCGCATCGCGTTGATCGACGCTTGGGGCGTCGACGCGATCAGGCGTTTGACGTTGAGCGTGTTGCCGAACACCATCTCTGCGTAGAGGTACGAGCGCGGGCCGTAGCTCTTGTAGACGTCCTGATAGTCCCTGCCCGGCAGGGCCCGCAGGTCGCGGGCCAGCGTCGAGCCCCGAAAATATCGTTCGCGCACATCCGCCGCACCGAGGTGCGCGCCGATGATCAGCGTCCGCCCCACGTTCGTGCCGCCGGCGTTGTGCTCGGAGAGCGCCGGAATGAACGATCCGTACTTCGTGGCGAGCACCGACAGGTAAGCGGCGCAGTAGGGAGCCTGCGTGGTCTGGTTCCGTCCTTCGATCGGCGTCGGTGAGAAGTGGTTCAGTCGCTTCCAGTTCCGCTGGAGCCACTGGCAGAACCCCACGGCATTGGCTTCCGAGCGCTTCGTACCGTTGAGGCCTGATTCGAAGATGACCTGAGCCAGGCCGATTTCCGCAGGCACGCCGAACCGTTCGTAAATCGCGCCCCACTCCTCGAGAAAGGGACCGTACCTGCCGGCGTTCATCAGTAGTGCATCTCCACGCGTAGAGTTGTGCACGACCGGCCCGGCGGCGGGCTCCAGGAGGCGAGCCACCTGCTCTCGCCGTTCACTCAATTTACGGGCGAGCTGTTGACCCTCGAGGATGCGGGCGATCGAGGGGTCGGCCCATACGCCCTTGCGCCCCCAGTCCCCTTTTGCGGGAAACGCCGCGAGAAGCCGGCCGTCGACGGCGCTGCCGTATGCGATCGAGCCGTCGGGGATCGTGAAGATGTGCTGCCAGAACGCGTAGCCGGGCCTGAAGGCCCGCATGGCGGCGAAGTCGGCGCGCCGGCGCGCATCGACAGGGTTGTCCGCCGCGGACGGTGCATGCGTCGCCGCGACCTTCGCATTCGCGCGGTGCGTGATGACATTCCAGGGGGCCGCGGGAATCCCAGCGGTCAGCGCGGCGAGTACCAGTGCCACGCTGAGAACTCCCCGATGACGAGGCATCCGGCGCGAATCTGCAATCGATGCGCCCGTGCAGCCCGTGTGAGAATCGGGCCCAGAGGCGAGAATCTCGAAGGAAATGTCGAAATCTGGATCAAGTGCGGGTGACGACTTTGAACCTGGGATCCGGAAATTGCAGGGCGCGCCCAGCCCGCACACTGCTGAATCCCAGGTCCCGTGTAGGCGTGGGACCCGGGCCTGAAGAACATCGCGCCCTTCAATCGGACACCGCTCAGGACCCCTAAGACGCGTTCATCTTCCTCCGGACGCCCGGCAAAGTTTTGTGGCGCCTCCGCAAAGCATTCTCGCCTCGCCGGACTGGCGGTCAAGAACTTCAACCGCGCGGGCATGGCCAGCCAGTGAGAGGTCCCGCAGAATCGCTCCTGTTACCTGGAGCGTTCCGCTGACAAAGACTTTCCTTCGCACAGGCGCTCCCTCCAGGAAGGCCCCGGCCATGAGCGCAAGAGACATCGTCAGGGCCCTCGATCGCAAGGCTCACCTCCTCGTTCCAGTCCTCTTTGCCACCCTGTTTGTGGCACTGCCGGCCTCTGCGCAGTCGCCGCTTTCGCTTTCGGAGGCGATTGCGCGCGCCAAGGCCCGCAACCCCGACGCCGGAGCGGCTGCGGCAGCCGAGCGGGAAGCGGCCAACCGCGTCACACAGGTTCGCGGCGGCTATTTCCCAAAGGTGGACGTCGCGGAGTCCTGGCAGCGCGGCAACCACCCGGTGTTCGTGTTCAGTTCGCTTCTTGCGCAGCGGCAGTTCACGCGCGGCCGACTTCGCCCTTGATGCGCTCAATCACCCCGATGCCACGGACAACTTCCGCGCGGCATTCTCCGTTGAGCAGTCGCTGTTCGATCGCACCACGTCGGCGAATATCCGAGCCGCGTCGATCGGGCGGGACATGGCGGCCACCGGCAGGCGACTCGTCGACCATGACCTGACGGCGGCGGTGACTGACGCGTTTGGCCTCGTCCTCATCGCTGCCGCGACTGTTCGTTCGGCAGCGGCCACGGTCGAGGCCGCCCGGGCAGACCGCGAACTGGCCGGCAACCGCCGCGACGCCGGTCGGGTGACCGACGCGGATGTCCTGCAGCTGGACGTCTACCTGGCACGCACGCTCGAACAGCAGGTGCAGGCGACGTCGGACGAACGCATCGCGCGCGCCCGGCTGAATCAGTTGATGGGCGAGCACTTGAGCACGATGTTCTCGCTCGATCTCACGCCACCGGCGATTCCCATCGACATCACCAATCCCGCAGGCCTTGAAGAAGAAGCAGTGAAGAACCGGCCCGAAGTCGCACTCGCCATGCAGCAGGAACAGCTGGCCGCCGCCACGGTGGACGCGGCGCGGGCGGCGTTTCTGCCGCAAGTGGCCGCGCAGGGCGGGTGGGAACTGAACGGCAGCGCCTGGAATTCGCGGTCGTCGAGCTGGGTGGCTGGCGCGGTCGTCCGGATCAACCTGTTCCATGGTCTTGCCGACAAGGCCCGGCTCGCTGAAGCGCGCGAGCAGGCGACGCGTCGAGCGCACGAAAAGGACAAAGCCGAGACCATGGCGCGGCTCGATGTGCAGATCGCGATCGCCCGGCTCGAGGCCGCGCGGGCGAGCGAAGCGGTTGGACGGGCGGCCGCCGATCAGGCACGAGAGAGCCGCCGCATTATCCAGGACCGCTATGCGAGCGGCCTCACGGATGTGGCCATGCTGCTGCGCTCGGCCGACGCCGTGGAGCAGGCCGATGCCCGACAAATCGCTGCGCGTGTGAATGTGCTCACTGCAACAGCGACCCTGCAGCGAGCGATAGGAAGGCCATGAAACCGATCATCGCTAGAGGTCTTGACCCCTCAGAACTTGTACATTCGAGACAAGTTTGTCGGGTCAAGACCGTCCCCGCGTCAGCGGGGCGTAATCAAGCTTGCCAACTAGCGAGGCGGAGCCTCGTTGATCTGAGGCGCAGCCTCGCTAGTCATCACGTCATCGTTGCAGGCGTTACGGCGGTACTTTTGACGAGCGCGGCGCTGGCCGGATGCTCGGCTCGCCAGGCTGCCGCGGCTCCGGCCGACGCGGCAGAGCCCATCCCCGTCACCATCGCCCAGGTTGCGATGACCGACGTGGCTAGAGCGATCGATTCGGGCGGCGTGGTACAGGCTCGCACCACGGCCACGATCATGTCGCGCATCCTGGCGCCGGTGCGCGAGGTCCGCGTCTCGCCAGGCGATCAGGTCCGCGCCGGCCAGACGCTCATCGTGCTCGACGGCGACGATCTCGCCGCCGGCGCCCGTGCTGCGCGCTCGGCGGCCCTTGCCGCCGAACAGGGGTCGAAGGCGGCCGCAGCCGAGCTCCTGGCCGCGGAAGCTGGCCTGGCCCTCGCACGCGCGTCCCACGATCGCATCGCCGGCCTGCAGGCCAAGCGGTCCGCCACCGCGCAGGAACTCGATGACGCCACTGCGGCGCTGCGGAGCGCCGAAGCTCGCGTCGGGGGTGCGTCCGCACGGACATTGCAGGCCGCGTTGGCAGTCGAGAGCGCCCGGGCCGCCGGCGACCAGGCGAGCACCACCGAATCCTTCACCAGGATTGCAGCGCCCTTCGACGGCCTGATCACCGAGAAGATGGTCGAGCCCGGAAACATGGCGTCACCAGGCATGCCGCTTCTCCGCCTGGAAGACACACGCGGATTCCGCCTCGAGGTCCGCGTAGACGAATCACGCATCGGCCAGATTCGAAACGGCGACAGCGTCCCGGTCATCCTCGGGACCGGGACCACCTCGATCACGGGCACGGTGGTTGAGGTCAGCCGGGCGGTGGATGCAGATGCGCGAGCGTTTCTCGTCAAGATCGCGTTGCCCGATGCACGTGGCCTTCGATCCGGCGAATTCGGCAAGGCGCGATTTGGCGGGACGCCGCGACGCGCGTTGACCATTCCATCGTCGGCAATCGTGCGCCGCGGACAGCTCACCTCGGTATTCGTGGTCGACAAGGGCATGGCGCGCGTGCGTCTCGTCAGCCTCAGCGAGTCCGAAGGTACTGGCAGGCCTGACGGAATCGGAGGTGGTGATTCTTTCGCCGCCGGCCGGCGTCACCGAGGGACGCCGCGTCAGCGTGGGAGGCCGGTAGATGGCTAGAACCTACGGCGCCGCCGGCCGGATGGCCGCGGCATTCATCCACTCCAAGCTGACGCCGCTCTTCATCCTGGCCTCGATGGCGCTTGGCACCCTGGCGGTGCTGGCGCTGCCGCGCGAAGAGGAACCTCAGATCATCGTGCCGATGGTTGACGTGTTCGTCGAGATGCCGGGGGCGACACCAGCGGATGTTGAACAGCGGGTCACGCGTCCGCTGGAGCAGCTGCTCTGGGAAGTGCCCGGCGTGGAATACGTCTACTCGACCTCGAGTCCCGGGCAGTCCATGGTCGTCGTCCGCTTCAAGGTGGACGAGCCGCAAGAAGCAGCGCTCGTTCGCCTCAATCAGAAACTGGCCGCGAATGCGGATCGCGTCCCACCAGGCGTCATCGGGCCCATCGTCAAGCCGCGGTCGATAGACGATGTGCCGATCCTGGCCGTCACGGTGTGGTCGGCGCGTTACGCGGACGATCAGCTGCGATCGCTCGCCGCCCAACTGCGAGATGCCATCGCTGAAGTCAACGACGTGTCGGAAGTGACCATCATCGGCGGGCGCCCAAGGCAGGTTCGCGTGGACATCGACCCCGCGAGGCTGTCGGCCTACGATCTCGATCCGCTCTCGGTTCAGCAGGCGATCGCACGCACCAACGTGCGTGGCACCGCGTCGGGCCCCGTTGCGGGCGGTGTGGTGACCGGCCTCGAGGCGGGGAGCCGCCTGCGCACAGCCGACGAAGTGCGCAACACCGTCGTGAGCTCCGGAACCGGGCGCTCCGTGTCTGTGCGCGACGTGGCGGAAGTCGTGGAGGGCGACGCCGAGCCCACGTCGTATGTCACCTTCCAGTCGAAGACGTCCGGCGCGCAACCGGCCGTCACCATCGCCGTCGCAAAGCGGAAGGGCACCAACGCCACCGACGTCGCCCACCGCGTCGCCGAGAAGCTCGACACACTCAAGGGAGCGCTCGTGCCGTCGGACGTGCATCTCACCATCACCCGTGATTATGGCGAGACCGCCGCCGACAAGAGCAACGAACTGCTGTGGCACATGCTGCTCGCCGTCCTCTCGGTCTCGGCGCTGATCTGGCTGGTCCTCGGCCGCCGCGAGGCGGCCGTCGTGCTGATCGCGATTCCGGTCACGCTCGCGCTCACGCTCTTCATGTTCTATCTCTATGGCTACACCCTGAACCGCATCACGCTCTTCGCGCTGATCTTCTCCATCGGCATCCTGGTGGACGATGCGATCGTCGTGGTGGAGAACATCGTCCGCCAGGCGCGGATGGGCGGCGAAAAGCGGGGCGGGCTGGCCGCGATCGCGATTCGCGCCGTTGACGAAGTGGGCAACCCCACGATCCTCGCGACCCTCGCAGTGGTGGCGGCGATCCTGCCGATGGCGTTCATCCGCGGATTGTCCGGGCCCTACATGCGGCCGATTCCGGTCGGCGCGTCGGCGGCGATGGTCTTCTCGCTGGTGGTCGCCTTCGTCGTGACGCCGTGGGCCGCGGTCCGGCTGCTCAAGCCCTCCGCGCATCAACTTCACGGCGACGAGGATCTCCTCACGCGGCTCTATCGCCGCGTCATGGGACCGCTCATCGCCAGCGGCAGGAGGCGCGCGATCTTCCTGGCGGGCGTGGCGGCCCTGCTGCTGGCGGCCGTCGCGCTTGTTCCGCTCGAACTGGTGACGGTGAAGATGATGCCGTTCGACAACAAGAGCGAGTTCCAGGTCATGATCGACATGCCCGAGGGCACGGCGCTCGAGACGACGGCGCGGGTCGCGTCGGCACTGGCGTCGGCCACCCTGGACGATGAGACGGTCGTCAACGTCCAGCACTACGTCGGCGTGTCGGCGCCCTACAACTTCAACGGCCTCGTGCGGCACTATTTTCTGAGGCGCGCTCCGCACCTCGCCGATCTGCAGGTGAACCTCGTGCCGAAGGGCGAGCGCCCGGCGCAGAGCCACGAGGTAGCCGGACGCGTGCGCGAGCGGCTGATACCGATCGCGAAACACTTCGGCGCGACGATACAAGTGGCGGAAGTCCCACCAGGCCCGCCCGTGCTGCAAACCCTCGTCGCGGAAGTCTATGGGCCGGATCCGGCGCGGCGGATGGCGGTGGCCGCGCAAATCAAGTCGATCTTCGAGCAGACCCCCGGTGTGGTCGATACCGACTGGTACGTCGAAGCCCTGCATGCGAAGATCACGCTCGCCGTCGATGGCGAAAAAGCCGCGGCTGCGGGCCTCTCGCCGGCGGCGGTGGCGGCGGTCGTACGGATGGCCGGCTCGGGAGAATCCGCGGGCCTGCTGCACGACGAACGAGCGCGCGAAGACGTGCCGATCGTGATCCGCCTTCCCCGCGACGATCGCAGTCTCGAAGCCGTCCAGTCGATCCGGCTTCGCGGCACCAGGCCGGTTGCCGTGGGCGAGCTCACGAGCGCCGTGGCCACGCAGGAAGGGCCGAGCCTGTATCACAAGAATCTGCAGGCGGTGACGTACGTCACCGGCGACCTGGCAGGAAGGAACGGGAGCCCGGTCTACGCCATCCTCCAGATGAACAAGCCGATCGGGCGGCTGTCGCTGCCCGAGGGTTATGGGCTCGAGGTCTTCAACGCGGTCCAGCCATTCGACACTTCGCGCTACGCGATGAAATGGGACGGCGAGTGGCACCTCACGATCGAGGTGTTCCGCGACCTCGGCCTCGCGTTCGCGGCCGTGCTCCTGCTCATCTACGTGCTGGTGGTCGGCTGGTTCCGGTCGTTCACGACGCCCCTGCTGATCATGGCTGCCATCCCGTTCTCGCTGGTTGGGATCCTGCCGGCGCACGCGGCGATGGGCGCGTTCTTCACGGCCACGTCGATGATCGGCTTCATCGCCGGTGCGGGCATCGTGGTGCGCAATTCGATCATCCTGGTGGACTTCATCGAGCTGCGGTTGCTCGAGGGTCTACCCCTCGAGCAGGCCGTCGTCGACGCCGGCGCGGTGCGGTTCCGCCCCATGGCCCTCACCGCCGCCGCAATGATCGTCGGCGCCGCGGTAATCCTGTTCGACCCGATTTTCCAGGGCCTGGCGATCTCGCTGATGGCAGGCGAGGTGGCGTCGCTCCTGCTCTCGCGCCTGGCCGTGCCCGTCCTCTACTACATGGCGAAGCGCCACCAGCGTACTGAACCGCTGCCCACTGCAGCGCCGATGGAGGCCGCGGCATGACCGTGCCTGCCCATGTGTCCCTGCAAATGCGGATCAGTCTGGCCGAGGCTTCTACACCGGGCTTCACTTGTGTTCGTTATGTCGCGCTACATACGAACACAAGTGAAGCCTGGACTAAACCTCATACCGTCGCGATCTCAATGAGCCACGGGCTCGCGTGCGTGCGTGAGCGCGAATCGCCAGAAGACCGGCCACCAGATGACGTCGTTGAACACGCAGATCCAGCCGAAGCTCCAGGGCAGCGCACCGGTTGACGCGCTGTAGACGAATCCCAGGGGACCGAAGGTCTTGCCGGCCAGCGCGATCCAGATGAAGCCGCAGTAGCGCTTCGGTTTTCGGGCGAGGAGGTAGTAGCCGTACGCGAACACGCCCACCATCATGCCCATGACCTGCACAAGCGGCAGGGCGCCAGTGGCGTTCATGTCCGCGATCCGAAGCAGCGTGGCGGGAAACAGGATGACCGCGCTGCCCCACAGTGCGTTGTAGATGGCGGCGGCGTAGAACCAGCGTCGATACTGCTGGAATTCGTCAGTCACGCCGCCACCGGTCTGGTGCTCGCCATGAGGTCGCGAATCCCGGACGCGAAGACGCCGGCCGCCAGCACGAGCAGCATCCACGCGGGGAACCCGTGATAACTGGGGCCGAAGCCGGTCGCGAGCCCCGACCACCCGATCATTTGCGGAATCAGGAAAGCCAGAAACGCCCCGTACACAATGCCCATGACGGCGTGCATCGCTCGCTCGCCCGCTGGCAGCCGGCGGATCTTGTCTTCCTCGATGAAATCCCAGAGGGTGATGCAGATCTCGCCGAGAAGGAGGCCGAGCAGGACCCAGGCGAAGGCGCCGTGCCAGGTCACAAATCCCAGGCTCCCGATGATGATCGCGTACGCGAAATCGCGCGAGGCATGCAGGCGCAGCTCCACGCGGGTGTGCAGACCGTGCGCCAGCTTCAGCCGGTACTGCATGGTAGTACAGCGTGTCGAAAGCCCCGAGCGAGGCTTGCAGTAGAAGCAGCCAGATCGCGGCTCTCATATCGCGCGAATCGTCCCGGCATAGCGGCAGACGATCCGCCCGCGCCATGTGACCGTCACCACGACGCGCCATCCTTCTGCGGTAGCGGAAACCACGGCCCCCACGCGGGGACTCAGCGATGATGGCACGGGCATGCCGGCGACACGGATCGATGACTGCCGATACAGAAGCGCGCCGTCCTCCACGGCGAGATCGAACGAAACGCGCCCAAGGCCCGAACGCTCGACGAGCCTCGAGCCGCTCGCGCGTTGACGAGTCCGGAGCATTGACCCACCGATGCGGCGCGTCCACACGAGTTCGGAACCGTCCTCGGCGATGTCGAGCCGCACCGGTTGACGGGGCCCCGCGGCAGGAAGCTTCATCAACCAGATCACCGGCTGCGCCAGCCATCCATGGCCATGTTCCACATCGATCGTGCCTTCCGCGCGCAGGGGCGGCAGGTGGGCGCGGCGGACGTGTGCATGCAGCGAAGCGAACGCCTCTCCGAGAACGGCTTCATACGGAGAGCAGCTCCTCGCGGCCGGACGCGCCAAGCCCACGGCGCAGAGCTTACCGCAACGCGGCGCAGGACCCGCAACGGGACTCGTGCCGTACTTGAATGGCCGTGCTTGGTGTCTCTAGTCTCATCCGAGGGGCTTCGCCCCTCGGACTCCCCGACACGCTCTCGCGCGCCGCTTCGCCGGCGCGCTCCAATGCGTGGCTCGCTCGCGGTGCTCGCTCGCGTCGTGAAACGAACGGCAGGTTTATGGACGGCTTCTAGTCTCATCCGGGGCTCGCCCCTCGGATACCCCGACACGCGCTCTCGCGCGCCGCGTCGCCGCCGCGCTTCCGCCTCCGCGCGAAGCGCTACGGCGAGACCTCGCCGAAGCCTTGGCGTAGGCGGGCCGTTCGCGTGGCTCGCTCGCGGTGCTCGCTCGCGTCGTGAAACGAACGGCAGGTTTATGAGACGGCTTCTAGTCTCATCCGAGGGCTTCGCCCCTCGGATACCCCGACACGCGCCCTCGCGCGCCGCGTCGCCGCCGCGCTTCCGCCTCCGCGCGAAGCGCTACGGCGAGACCTCGCCGAAGCCTTGGCGTAGGCGGGCCGTTCGCGTGGCTCGCTCGCGGTGCTCGCTCGCGTCGTGAAACGAACGGCAGGTTTATGAGACGGCTTCTAGTCTCATCCGAGGGGCTTCGCCCCTCGGACTCCCCGACACGCGCTCTCGCGCGCCGCTTCGCCGGCGCGCTTCCGCCTCCGCGCGAAGCGCTACGGCGAGACCTCGCCGAAGCCTTGGCGTAGGCGGGCCGATCGCGTGGCTCGCTCGCCATGCTCGCTCGCACCCGTGGTGCGAGCGTCGGGTTTGTGAGACGGCTTCTAAGCTCAGGGCTTGACGTGACCGCCGGAACAAGGCCGTCACCCGGTGCGCCATGAGTGTACCGAACCGATCGCTCACACGTCTAACCTCGGCGATCGAGGCGAGCTCGCAGGAATCCTGCTTTGACGCCGGTACCGGGCCGGCGGCATTTCGAATGCGCGCCTGAAGGCCCGGTTGAACGCCGCTTCAGACTCGTAGCCCACATCGGCCGCGATATCCGCCACTCCCTTCGGGGTTGAGGTCAACGCCTCGGCCGCCAGACGCAGCCGCCAGCCCGTCAAGTACGCGATAGGGGGAACCGAGAGGTAGCGCGTGAAACGCTCCACGAGCGCGGAGCGAGACAGGCCGACGTCCATGGCGAGCTCGGCAATGGTCCACGGGTGTCTCGGGCGGCTGTGAAGCAGCGCGAGGCTCTTGCCCACGATGGGGTCTCTTGCGCCCGCGAGCCACCCGGTCGTCTGATCGGCGAGGCCCGTGACGTATCTCCTCATCGTGTCCACGAACAGGACTTCCGACAGCTTGGCGAGCATCACGTCGCTGCCTGCGCCGTCCGAGGCGGCCTCCTCGACGAGATGCAGGATCGAATGCTCCAGCCACTGTCCGGAGCGGTCGGTCCTGATGTTCACCTTCAGCATGGGCGGCAAGCTCTCGAGAATCGGACCGCAGAGGAGCGGGTCGCAAGTCAGGTACCCACACACGAACCCGGTCGTCGCCCCACCCCCACCGGCGCGCATCGGCGAAAGGTCGCGTGTCGCGACCTTCCGCAAGAGCGCAGCACCATCGATCTGGTTCGATCCAGAGCCGCCGCTCAAGCAGTGCGGATCCCCGTGCGGAAACAGCACGACGTCGCCTGGCGACAGATCGACATCAGGCTCGCCTTCCAGACTTACCCGCGCTGAGCCATCCACGACGAAGTGGTAGATCAACATGTGCGGCGCGCCTGGCGCCAGCGTCGGCGCCAATGCGCGACAGTGGGGCGTCGAGAGCCGCCAGGGGGCCGAGAACTCCGCCCTGAAGAACATCGCCCCCTTCAACCGAACGCCGTTCAACACCTCTGAGAACGCGTCCATCCTCCTCCGGCTTCTCCGAACGCCCCGCAAAGTGTCGTGGCGCCCGCGCAAGCATTCTACGGCCACCGGACTGGCGGGCAAGAACTTCAACCGAGGGCATCGTCAGCGCACGAGAGAGCCCACAGAATCGTTGGTCGTCCATTCGAGCTCTTCGCCGGGCGCGAACCGGTCTGATGTCGGGGGGCAGTCACACGGCGGTGGCGCCTGGATAGGTACCGAACGATCCACTCGGCAACGACAGCAGGCTTGTCGCCGCCTTCGCGCTCGATGGCTTGCTGCCTTTTCTGTTATGCGCTTGTGAGCCCTCTACCGGGCGAAGCAGTAGAACCGGCCCGCACCGCCGCGCGGCGCCGTGTCGGCACAATTCTGGCTGGCATGCGCTGAGTTCCACGACGATAGCATGCCGGCGGTACTCTGGTTGGGACCCATCCCGTCCGAGTGGCCCACCTGCGCCGCCACTGCGGCCGAATCAGACGTCCAATCCGAGCAGGTCGATCCTGGAAGGAGTGTTCCATCGGCGTTCGACCCGGTGAGGATGTCGTGCTGGACCGGAGTCGGCGAGCCTGTCCACTGGCCGTTGATGCGCTGCCCACGCTCGTCGACGAACACTGCCGCATCACCCGTGCGCGAATGCAACTCGGCCACGTTATTGGCGACGAGCATGAGGCCGGCGTTGTACCACGGGCCTGTGCCGATTCGGTCGCGCGCGTTCGTCGGCTGATTGCTGTTCGCCGGATCCCGCTCGACACTCAAGTAGGCGCGCCAGGTGCGCGAGCCTTGCCCTGCCGCGGTGGCTAACCGTAGACATGTCGCATCGGCTCCCGCGAGGCCGCCCAGATTGCCGGTGGCGCTTGTAGCACTGGTCACGAAAAAGCTCATCGATGGGCCTGACGGACTGGTAGGTGTGTCGTCGCCGCAGCCGCCAGCACCCAACAACACTGTGAGGATCAGGTAGCGTCTCATGTCTTCCGCCTTTCGGCGTGGACGCAGGGCAAGAGCGGGACCAACGAGACGAAGGCGAAACGCCAAAGTTACTGTTTGCCGCCGAATGGTCGAGTTCATTCTGTTGACTGGCGGCCGAAAATTCTTACACCAGCCGTAATCGTGCCGAGTGGGTCTCCCCAAACTCGCGCTTTTGTCGAACATAGAGGTGAACGAGAAGTTCTGCGTCGCTGGGCATCGGCCGCTCCTGAGCGAGGGCGAGAGCGCGGACTTCGTGTCCGGCCAATTGCTGAGGTGTGCTAGACTCCGGTTCCTTCCCAGTCAGATCGTTAATCTGCTCGCCGGCCGCAGGAGGACTGAATGCCACCCGTGCGCTTGAGCCGACGTGATCTATTCGAACGATGCGCCGCTCTCGGGGCTCTCGTGACCCTGCCGCCGTTCGATGTCGAATCCGTCAGCGCCTACTGGAACCAGGCCGACGCCAGAAAGCCGACGCCGCCGAACGCGCTCGGCCCCTTCTACAAGAAGCGGGCGCCAGGCACTCGCGTGCTCCGGACAAATGGAGACGCGGGAATGCCATTGGCCGTCAAGGGACGCATTATCGACACGCGTGGGGAGGCCGTGTCCGATGCGACGGTCGAGATCTGGCACACGGATCACGGGGGGCATTACGACCTGGCTGGCTACCGCTTCCGCGCGAAGGTGCCGATCGACAGCACCGGAGGATATCAGTTCGACACAATCATGCCCGGCCACTATCCGGATCGTGTCTGCCAGCATATCCACTACCTGGTGACCGCTCCCGGCCACAAGCCCCTCGTCACCCAACTGTACTTCGCGACCGATCCGGTCTTCGAAGGCGATCCCGACAAGAACTTTTCCAAGGATCCGCTGGTTCAGAGTCGCGAGCTCGTCAGGCCCGTCACCATCGGCGGTGATCCGAAGGCCATGTACGCGGCCGTGGCTTTCGAGCTGTGCCTGGAGCGCCGATGATGCCCCGGACGCTGTTCCTCGTCGTTGCTCTCGCGGCCGCAATGCCGGCATCGGCACAGACACGGATCGTCAGTCTGACAGCAGCCAACCAGGTTCAAGCCACGATCCTCTCGCCACGCGGCGACAGGATTGCCGCCGCCGTGGGCACGGATCGCATTGCCGTCTGGTCGGTGCCGGACGGCAAGCTGCTGCAGGAACTGACCTTGCCACAAACACCGATTTCGGCGGTCTTTGCCCCAGCCGACCAGATCATCGTCGCGCTCGCCGACGGGGCCATTGAGGTCCGCGCCATTGCAACAGGAGCGGCAGTACGCCGTATGGACCCGGGCGTGCGGCAGTCCGTTCTGGCTGTCAGTCCTGATGGTCGCTTTCTCGCGTCCTCTGGAACCGAGCAAATCCGCCTGTGGGATTCATCAGGAACGCTGCTGCGCACCTTCAGCCACGAATTCGGCGGTGTGGAGACTCTGGCGTTCTCACCGGACGGGACGCTCCTGGCAAGTGCCGGGTCCGACACGAACGTGCATTTCTGGGACGTGTCAACAGGTCAGCAGAAGACATCTCTGCGCGATCGCCTGTTGACGACCTTTGCCATGACGTTCACGGCCGACGGGAAGAACCTGGTGATCGGCGGCGCGAACGGCACGATCGAAATCGTCGATGTGCAAACGGCGTCGGTCGCCCGCCGCTTCCGCGCAGAGAAGTACGCGGTGGTCAATATGAGCTTGTCGCCAGACGGCCGATCGATCGGTGCGTCGTACCTCGACACTGATGGTTTCGCGCGGCCGGCACCGCTTGCGGTGTGGGAGCTGGCGTCGGGACGGGTCGTACGACGAGTAACGCCGCCAGGCACACCCGCGATGAGTGCTGGCTTCACCACCGATGGTCGGCTGCTGTACGCCACGGCGAAAGGGCAGGAGTTGAACGTGTGGGCGTTACCCGGTTCGAGCTCTGCGTCGTCGAATTCCGCAAAGCTCAAATGAATTCTCATCACGCATACGTGGACGGCCTGAACCAGTCGCCACAAACGAATTGCCGATACCGGTCGTCGTGCTCGGGTTGAAGAGCGTGAAGCGGACACCATCGAAGCGGACCGCGCCTTCGTAGGTCCCCATCCAGAGGTAGCCATCGCGCGTCGTCGCGATCGCGACCACCGTATTCTGCGGAAGCCCGTCGCGTTCCTGCCAATTGACCTGCTGATAACGCCCGAACACGTTGTTGGGGCTCATCGACTGGGCGGTGGCGCTAGCAGCCCAGAACGTGTTCGCGATGATCAAGACAATGATGTGTCTCACGATGCCGGTGGGTTGTGTGGAGTTCGGAGCCGATTCTCAAGACCTGGCAGGGACAATCTTGGCGACAGCAGGGTCCTCCGTAAGATGAAGCCTATCGTATCCGGTCGATTGCCTTCTGGCGAGGAGCCCGGAGAACAAGCCTGTCCCTACCTGCGTAGGTGGGTGACTCGCTGTCACAGAAGGTCTAGACTCGCCGAAAGGTCATACATTGCTGCACGAAACCGTGCGGGTTGCCACCGTCGAAGACCAGCGAGAGATCCGCGAAGGCCTGCGCTTCTTCATCGACAATGCACCCGGCTTCCGCTGCGTGGGATCCTTCAGGTCCGTGGAAGAGGCGCTGCCGGCGCTCACGCCCACGAGCGTGGACGTCGTGCTCATGGACCTCGCTCTGCCCGGGATGTCAGGCATTGACGGCATTCGCCTCATCAAGGACCAGCATCCGACGCTGAAACTGGTTGCGCTCACCGTCTACGAAGATGATGACCGGATCTTCGAGGCGCTGTGTGCGGGCGCCTCCGGGTACCTCCTGAAGAAGACGCCACCGCCACGCCTGTTCGAGTGCCTGCAGGAGGTCGTAGCTGGCGGGGCACCGATGTCGCCGGAAGTCGCAACCAAAGTCGTCGCGCTCTTCCGCGAATTCCGTCCTCCATCACTCGCCGAGTACCGCCTCACGCCTCACGAGGCGCGGCTCCTCGGCCTCCTGACCGAAGGTCACGGCTACAAGACCGCCGCCGCCGCGCTGGGGAGCAGTGTCAATACGGTTGCGTTCCACGTGAAGAGCATCTACGCCAAGCTGCACGTGCACTCCAAGTCCGAAGCCGTGGCCAAGGCGCTGCGGCATCGCCTCGTTCGCTAGAAGCCGTCTCACAAACCTGCCGCTCGGTTCACGATGCGAGCGAACGCCAGTGAGCGAGCCACGCGAGCGGCCCGCCTACGCCGAGGCTTCGGCGAGGTCTCGCCGTAGCGCTTCGCGCGGAGGCGGAAGCGCGCCGGCGAAGCGGCGCGCGAGAGCGCGTGTCGGGGAGTCCGAGGGGCGAAGCCCCTCGGATGAGATCCAGATACCTACTCGATCAGGGGATTGTCGCGGCGCCAGTCCAGTCGCATGCTGGCGGCGCCATCCTCGAGGCTCTCCCAGGAGGTTTCGTCATGAGTTCGCCAATCACGTGGACCAGAGCGAGTTCGGTCGTGGTTCTTGCCGGCGTCGCGTTCGTCGCGGTCAGCGCCCAGGCCGATCTGCCCAACACCGGAATGGCGGACCCGTCCGCGCTGGTGAGCGCTTTCGACCATTTTGCGGCCGGCGGCGCGCCAGCGAACGTCGTGATCCTGTCGCTCTCCAATCTTCGCGGGGTGAGCAGCGAAGCCGTGAACGCCGGCGGACGGGTCACGGTTGATCTGGCGACAGGAACCGTGGGGTCCTCCGTTGAATTACTTCCGCCTGACGGCACGTTCGACCTCTGGTTGATCGACAACCAGCCGGATTCGGGCCACACCACGCTCGCGGAGCACGGGGATGCCTTGATGAAGGTCGGCACGTACGCCGCGGTCTCGGGGAGCCACACGCTCTCGGTGTCCCTGGATTCGACGGCCTTCACCAGCTTCTTCCCCGATCGGGCGTTCGTGGTCAGGTCGGGCGACAGTCCGATCAAGGGGTTCGTGCTGACAGGTGCCAGCACGTTCTTCGCGCGGCTGTTGCATCGCCAGATCCGCTTCGTCGATGACGCGACCGCCGCCCTCGGGTTCGATCCCACCGCCACGGCTGCGCGAGAGGCCGATGCGGCGCGCGTGATCGCCCAGGGCCGCCAGCTTTTTCTCAATGAGACGTTCGAGGGCAACGGACGGACCTGCGGGACCTGTCACGTCGAAACCAATAATTTCACCGTCGATCCGGACCTCATTGCCACTCTACCTCCGAGCGATCCGCTCTTTGTGGCCGAGACCAATCCGGCGCTGGCGGCGCTGGAGAATCCGGACCTCCTGCGACGGTTTGGATTGATCCTCGTCAACGCCGACGGATTCGACCCATCACGAGGGTTCGTCCTCCGCGGCACTCAGAACGTGCAAGCGCTTGCGAACTCGTCGACGCCCCAGGATCCGAGCTTTGGCATCGACTTCAGTACCAACGGGCGAAATCCCAATCCACCCGAGCGACTCGGTTGGGGCAACGATGGCGCGCCACTCCGCGACTTCGCGATGGTAGCCATCGCGCAACATGCCACAAAGACACTCAGTCGCACGCCAGGCGTCGCCTTCCGGGTACCGACGGATGAAGAGTTGGATGCGCTGGTGGCGTATCAGCTCTCCCTCGGTCGACAGGAAGACTTCAACCTCCCGACATTGGAGCTGACGAGCACGCTGGCTACCAACGGCAAGGCCCTGTTCCTGGACAGCGGGAACCTGTTCGAGACAGAGCCAGCCCACAAGAACTGCAACGGCTGCCACTTCAACGGCGGCGGATCAGCAGGCATGTCGTTCAACGATCAAACACCGGGATTCCCGGATATCGACGGCAGTCCACGCGGGTTCAACATCGGCGCCGGCACCAACGTCAACGAAATACCACTGGCGCTTGCGCTGAATCTGCCGCGTGACGGCGGGTTTGGGCAGATTCTCACGGTGTTCGGTTCTTTCGGCAATACGGACGATCTTCCTCCGCCCTTCGGACATCTCGAGTTCGAGGAGTTCAACAGCCCGCCCGTCGTGGAGTCCGCGGATACCGGTCCGTTCTTCCACAACCACACGGTAACGGATCTGGAGTCGGCGGTCGCGTTCTATGGAACGCCGGCGTTTCAGAATTCGGGTCAGAACGGGGCCACACCGGTGAGCATCAGCGCGGACCCGAACGATCCCGAAGTCCTGGCGATCGCGGCGTTCCTGCGCGTCCTGAATGCCCTGGAGAACATCCGTTCGTCCATCAATGTTGCGGAACGCGGACGGAGGATGCGAACCGCCGATGACATGCGCGACTTGGCCCGCCTGTCGATCGCGGAAACGATCGATGCCATGCAGGTCTTGTCCGCGGGTGCGCTGGCGGGACAGATCGAGCCTGGCATCCTGTCAGCTCGGGCGAGACTGCTTGCCGCCAGGCTTGCGCTCGAAGCGGTGTCGCAATCTGGGGACTCCGCAGTCAATCGAGAAGCTGCTGGATGCGGCCGTACGACACCTGCGTGCGGCGCGGTCGGCTCTAGTCAATCCATCCACCCTGCCGCCGTCGTTCCGCAATTGAGGCCATTCGAGCAGCATGGAGCGACTCCCCTTGATGCCAGTCTGAAGGTCGAAGGGCGTCCTTTGTCGTTGTCGGATCTCCTCATCGTCAGTCGAAACGGCCGGCGCGTGAGTCTGAACGACGCGGCAATGCTATCGCCGCCTCTTCACTCCGGCTCGGCATCGCCGAGCGCGTACGCGATGGCTGCCTCAGGCGTCATCGTTCGGCCTTCAGCCAACGCGGTGTCGAAGCCCTCGCCGAGTGCCTGCCGCACGGATGGGAGATGCAGGTCCTGGATCCCGCGTACGGCAGTGGGGAGCGGCGAGCCGATCGATTGACTGATGCTTTCAACCGCGCCCCACAGCCGGGCAGCGCGCTTCATCTGTCCCAGTCCGGCTACGGCCGCTCCGAGCTCGGTGAGGCACCAGGTCAGGCTGCGCCGATCTGCTGTGTCCCGAGCGAGCATCACTCCCTCGCGGGCCGCCGCGATTGCCTCCTCGAACTCGCCCTGATGCACGAGCACGTGGCTGTGATTCACGAGAAGAGTGGCCAGCGCGAACTTGTCGCCCGTGGAACGGATGACAGTCACGGCTTCTTCGATAAGCAGCCGGGCGCGCTCCAATTCACCGCGCTCGATTGCGCTGAGGAAAATCGGAATGCGCGCGAGACCTCCAACCCAGGCGGACCCCGTCTCGCGCGCGACTGCCAGACTTTTTTCGGCGAGGATTGTGCCTTGTTCGAATGCCCGTTTATCCACGGCAGCGATTCCGAGCACGAAGAACGCGAAGGCTACGGTCCACCGTTCCTGGTTCAGTCCTCGCGCATCGAGGGCCATGACCTGTTCGGCGAATTCCTGCACGGCCTCATAATCCCCTTGGAAGTAGGAGAGATCTGCAGCGGCAATGAGGGCCCGGGCGCGGAGCGAAGGCGGCGCATCCGCGCTGGCGGAGAGCGTGCGCTCGACCCATTGCCGCCCTTCGCGGAAATGGTTGTGCCGAATCCAAAACCGCCACAGCGCGCATACCAGGTGCAGCGGCCTGTCCATCGTCGCCGTCGTCAAGCACCATTCCAACGCGGCGCGAAGGTTGTCATGTTCGATCTCCAGCCGATTCAACCACTGCGCCTGATTGGGGCCCTGCAGCTCGAGGTCGGCAGTCCGGGCCAGGTCGAAGAAGAACCCCAGATGACGGTCCCGCAGCTTTAGAACGTGACCCGAGCGAAGGAGACGGTCCCGCGCGTACTGGCGCACCGTCTCGAGAAAGCGATACCGCCTGTTCCCCGTCACGCTTTCTTCGGCGTTCACCAGTGACTTGTCGACCAGCTGCGACAGCAGATCGAGCATCGCGTCTTTCTTGATGCCAACGCACGCGCACACCTCCTCGGCTGCCTCCAGGGTCCACCCGCCGGCGAAGACCGAGAGGTGACACAACAGACGACGTTCCGTCTTCGACAGCAGGTCAAAGCTCCAGTCCACCGTCGCTTCGAGCGTGCGTTGGCGCGCCACGGCGGTGCGGCTGCCACCGGTCAGCAGGCGAAATCGATTGTTCAAACGCTCATCGATCGGTATCGAATGCGAGATCTGGCGGCAGGATCTTCAACGCCACTGCGCGATCCAGTCGGGGATCCCGGGCCAGGTAGACTTCGCCCATTCCGCCTGTGCCCAGGAGGGATTGCACCTGATAGTGGCCGAGCATTCGGCCGGCCAGCGGAATCGCGGGTTCCTGACCTCCGATCCTCGCCGTCACTTCCGGCGCCGGTGACTCGATGAAGGTCTCGGCTGCCTCTTGATACCCGAGCAGCGATTCCACCTCGCGGCGCAGCACCTCATCGCCTGCGCACGCTTCGTCGAGAAAGGTCGCGCGCTGACCAGCCTCTCGCTCGAGAGCGGCCTGGTGAATGCGTTTCACGGTGGCCCACCACTTCATGAGTTGTGCGCCTTCATAGAAGGCTTCAAGAATAGGATCAAGGCTGCCGGTCGCGCCAGCGCGTCACTGTTGTACTCTGTCGGCGTTCCGGCCCAGTCACACGCCTTGACGTTCTAGGTGAATCGGTGTAACGTCTCCACCTAGAATGTCTACTAGAAACGAGCGCGCCCGCGTCGAGCTTCTGCAGGGCACATTGGATCTCCTGGTTCTGCGCACGCTGCGCTGGGGGCCCGCGCACGGCCATGCGATTGCGAAAGCGATCGAACACGGCTCGGACGACGTGCTCCTGGTGGAGCAGGGGTCCTTGTATCCAGCCCTTCACCGCCTGATCAAACGTGGCTGGATTTCGTTCGATGAAGGCACCTCCGAGAACAACCGGCGCGCCAAGTTCTATCGACTGACCGCGAAGGGCCGGAAGCAACTCGAGATCGAAACCAGCAAGTGGGACACGCTCGCCGCAGCCGTCGGACGAATCCTCCGCCCTGCCGGGCAGGAGAAATGACGTCATGAAGCGCCGCCGACGGGTACTCGAGACGCTCGACGACGACATCCGCGACCATATCGAGCGAGAAACGCGCGACAACCTCGATCGAGGAATGGCGCCAGAGGAGGCGCGTCGTCAGGCCATCCTGAAGTTCGGCAATGTCGCCCTGGTGAAGGAGGATACGCGCGCGATCTGGGGATGGCAGCGGTTGGAACAACTGGCGCAGGACAGCTGGTATGCGATTCGTATACTCCGGCGGCGTCCTGTGTATGCTCTGCTCTCCGTGCTCACCCTTGCCCTCGGCATCGGCGGTACTGCTGCCGTATACGGTGTGGCGCACGGCGTGCTCCTGAGCCCGCTGCCCTACGCGCACGAACGCGAGATCGGCGTCTTCTGGATGAAGACCGACTGGACGCACGAAGAGTACTTGTACGTCCGTGGACGGACGCCTGGGTTCCGCGAGGTGGCGCTCTATCGCCAGAGCGACTCGATGCTGCGCGTCGGCGGAGGGCCAGCACGCCTGGTGCCTGGTGTCACCGCATCGGCCGAGCTCCTCGACGTGCTCGGCGCCGCTCCCCTCCTCGGACGTGGATTCCATGAGGGCGACGACGTCCCGGGCGCCGAGCGTGTGGCCCTGCTGAGTTTTGGCTTGTGGCAGGAACTGGGTGGCAATCCGTCCATCATCGGCACACCCGTGGTGCTCGACGGCAGCCCGCGCACCGTGATCGGCGTGATGCCGCGCGGGTTCTGGTTTCCCGATCCCTCCGTCCGCATCTGGACGCCTGTGCCGCTGAGGCAGGAATCACGCAGCTGGAACTCCACGCTCATCGGCCGCGTGGCGGCCAATCAAGACATTCGGGCAATGGACGCGCCACTCTCGCAGCTGGCCGCGATGCTCGACGAGCGTTTCGACTACACCGCGCGGCGGGACAAGACGAAGGACCGGCAGATCACACCGGTGCGCGACGACGTGCTCGGGCCCATGCAACCGGCGCTGCTCGCAACGCTTGCCGCCACCGCACTGATCCTCTTTATTGGCTGCGCCAATGTTGCAGCCCTGGTGCTCGGGCAGGTCGACGCGCGGTCGGCCGAGTTCGCGGTTCGTTCGGCGCTCGGTGCGAACCGGCAGCGACTGGCGCAGCAGCTGATCGTCGAGGTGCTGATCGTGGCGGCCGTCGCGGGTACCTTGGGCGCCGCCCTGGCGCGGGTCGGCTTCAGCGTCGTCACGGACGCGCTCCCGCTCGGTGCGTGGGCCTCGACGGCGCCGGATTGGCGCGTGTTCGCGTCGGCAATGGCCATCGCCTTCATCGCGGCGTCGCTCGTCATCCTCGTGCCCATCGTCTCGCTATATCGAGGAGACTTGCGCAGCGTCTTGAGTGCAGCCCGGATGGGAGGAATCGAGGGACGGGGGGGGCGGTTGGAAAGCGGGTTGGTCGTCACGCAGGTAGCGCTCGCTGTGATGATCGCCTCAGGTGCGGCAGTGCTCGCTCGCAGTGTCGCCAACATGTACGCGGTCCAACCTGGCGTGCGGGTGGATGGCGTCGCGGTCGTCGACGTGGTGTTCGACGGCACGTTTGATCGAGCGAGCCGGGAGAAGACGCTCGACGAGCTCGAGCGGGCGCTGCGTGAGCTTCCCGGCGTGACCTCCGTCGGCGCGGGGCAGCAGTTGCCGCTACGCGGCGGCGGGTACAGGGCAGGCCTGCGTATCGACGAACGCCCGGAGATCGAGAACGCGGCCACCGAATACCGAATCGTGACGCCCGGTTATCTCGAAAGCCTTGGCTTCGCTCTTCGCCGGGGCCGCGCGATCAGTGGCGACGACCGGGCCGGAGCCGAACGTGTCGTCGTCATCAACGAGGCATTTGCCGGGAGGTACTTCCCGGGAGTCGATCCCATCGGCAGGTCGATCGGCGGCGACGTTGACCAGGTACGTTCGCGCATCGTCGGGGTCGTGGCGGACGCCGCTGAAAAGCGTCTGACCGACGCGGCCGAGCCAGTACCGGTATGTCGCGTTGGCGCAGATGCCCTGGATAGACGACGGACACTCAATCGTGCTCCGCACCGCGCCCGGTGCCGCCGAGACGTCGCTCCTGGAACCGGTGCGACGCACAATTGCACGCGTGGCTCCCGCCGCCGCGGTGCAGCAGACGACGACGATGCGTCGCGTGCTCGACACGGCCGTCGGTCCAGCGCGCCAGGTCGTATTGTTGCTCTCTCTCCTGACCGGGCTGGCCCTCATCCTGGGTGCAGTGGGCGTCTACGGCGTGATGACGCACTTTGCGTCTCGTCGAAGGCGTGACTGGGCGATTCGCGTCGCCATTGGGCTGCCCGGCTCACGCGTGATCACCCATGTCCTACGCCACGGTGCGTTGCTGGTGTCAGCGGGGATTGCCGCTGGCATCGCGGGCGCTGCGATACTCACTCGACTACTGTCATCGTTTCTGTATGAAGTCAGCGCGCTTGACCCCATCGCGTTCGCGACTGCAGGGGCAGCATTGTTCGGCGTCGGCATAGTTGCCGCCTTTGTGCCAGCCTTACGCGCGGGAATGGCAGACCCATTGAAGGCGCTTCGCGAGCAATAAGGACCGTTCGTAGTTGCGACATTCCGCCCTAACACCCAGCTTTTCCGCAAGGTTGACACGCACGCACGTGCGCGAATATATTCGCTGAGGGCGAAAAATTTCGCGCCCTGAGGATTCTCGAGTCTCATGGACTCGTGGCGTGTCAGCGGCCCGGGACTAAACCCTGCGATTCACTTGTGTGGGGTGTAGCGCAGCCCTTTAGGGCTGCCTCCGCGCGCGGAATGGCAGGCCTGAAGGCCTGCGCTACGAGAGCGCGCGGTGCCAACACAACGAGCTCCGGGACTAGTTCCCGCTGTCAGGATGAGCGCAAGGAGGCAGGAATGCGCTGGAACCGCTTGGTGGACGAGCTCGCAGAGGATCTGCGGAACGGCTTCCGCCAGATCGCTCGGAATCCTGGCTTCACGGCCATCGCCGTGCTGACGCTCGCGCTCGGCATCGGCGCGAATACGGCCCTGTTCTCGATCTTCAACAGCCTGATCCTCCGCCCGCTGCCCGTGCGCGATCCCGGCAGTCTCGCGCGGCTCACCGACGGCTCATGGTCCTATCCGATCTGGACCGAGATCGCGGCCCGCGAGGCAGAGTTGTTCGACGGCACATTCGCGTGGTCCGCCCAGAGGTTCGACCTGTCGGCCGGCGGTCAGGCGGAACCGGTAGATGGCGCGTACGTCAGCGGCCGGCTCTTCGACGTGCTCGGCGTCACCGGTATCCGCGGCCGGATGCTCTCGGCTGCCGACGACAGCGGCGCCCCGGCGGACGGCCCGGTCGCGGTCATCAGCCATCGTCTCTGGCGGCAGCGTTTCGGCGGCGCCCACGACGTCGTCGGGCGCCAGCTCACGGTGCAGCGCATTCCGTTCACCATCGTGGGCGTAATGCCGCCGGGATTCTTCGGTCCCGACGTCGGCCGAATGGCGGACGTGATGTTGCCCTTCGCGGCCGAGCCACTCATTCGAGGCCCTGAGAGCCGGTTGGCGGCGAAGAGCTCGTGGTGGCTGCAGATCATGGTGCGGTTGAAGCCCGGACAGAGCCTCGAGCAAGCGAACGCCGCGCTCCGGGTCCTCCAGGCCCAGATCACGGAGGGCGCATCACGCCAACTCAAGCCGTTCACCCTCGTGGCGGCCGCGACCGGCAACTCGTCGCTGCGCAGCCGCTTCGAAACGCCGCTCCTCGCGATGGTCGTCGCCGTCGGGCTCGTGCTGCTCGTCGCATGCGCCAACATCGCCAGTCTCATGCTCGCGCGGACGCTGGCGCGCCGCCGCGAGTTCAGCGTGCGCCTGGCGCTCGGAAGCTCCCGCGGGCGGATCGCACGGCTGCTTTTCATCGAGAGTCTGATCGTGGCCGTCACAGGTGCGGCGGTCGGGTTGGTGTTCGCGTCGTGGAGCAGTGCGCTGCTCGTGCAGCAGTTGAGCACATGGCAGAACACGGTGTCGCTGGACCTCGCGCTCGACTGGCGCGTGCTCGCCTTCACCGCGGCGCTCGCGTGTCTCTCCTCGCTCATCGCTGGCGTGGCGCCCGCGCTCGGGCTGAAGACGGTGGACGCGGGCGAGGCGCTCAAGAACTCGGGTCGCGCGATCGCGGGTGACGGTCGTTTTTCCGTGCGCGGGACGCTCGTCGTGGCCCAGATTGCCGTCTCATTCGCCCTGGTCGTCGCCGCCGGATTGTTCCTTCATACATTTGCGTCGCTCAACCAGTTGCCTCTCGGCTTCGTCCCGGAGCCACTGCTCGTGGCGGAATTGAACCTCCAGCCGGGGGGCGGGCGGCCCGAGGAGCGCGGTGCGCGCGTCGAGCGTCTGCGCGAGGCGACCGCGGCCGTTTCAGGGGTCCGATCGGCGGCAGCCTCTTCCGTGCGGCTGCTCACCGGGGGCGGTTGGGCCACCGGCCAGGTCGCCATCGGTGATGGGCCGATGGTCGCGCAGCCGGCCCTTGCTCTGGTTGAACGGCACGACGCCAGGCTGGTTCGAGACGATGGGCATCCCGCTGCGGAGCGGCCGCGACTTCGAGGCCGGCGACCGCGTGGGCAGCCGTCCGGTCGCCATCGTGAACGAAACGTTCGTGCGCCGGTTTCTGCCAGGCGAACAGCCGATCGGGCAGACCGTGCGTCTGGGACTCGAGGCCGACACACGCTACGAGATCGTCGGCGTGGTCGGCGATACCGTCTACACGACGCCGCGCGACGGCATGCTGGCAACGATGTATGTGCCCATGGCACAGCGCAAGCCATCTGAGTTCTGGGCGACCGTCCTGCTGACTGTCAACACGGCGCCCGGCACGCGCGCGATGGTGGAGCGCGACGTCGCCGAGGCGTTGAGGAGGGCCGACCCGACGATCGCGTTCACGTTCGGGACGTTCGACCAGTTGGTCGAGGCGACGGTCACGCAGGAGCGGCTCATCGCGCTCGTCTCCGCATTCTTCGGCGGGCTCGCGCTGCTACTGGCGGCCGTCGGCCTTTACGGCGTCGTCGCGCACGCCGTGCGCGCCCGGCAAAAGGAGATTGGGCTGCGCATCGCGCTGGGCGCCGCTCCCTCTTCTATCTTGCGTCTCGTGTTCGAGCGCGTCGGCTTGTTGATCGCGGGCCGGCCTCGCCTTGGGCCTGGCCGGAAGTCTCTGGGCGGCGCGTCTCGTGGAGGCGCTGCTGTTTCATCTGGAACCGCGCGATCCGGTGACGTTCGGCGGCGCGGCTGCGGTGCTCGTCGCGGTGGGCGTCCTGGCCGCGTGGCTTCCAGCCCATCGTGCCGCCCGGCTCGATCCGGTGACGGTGCTGCGCGAAGGGTAGACCAGCTCTCGACGTGTCCACGGCATCGAATGGTGGATATTCCCGCTGCGCCAAAGCCACGTTTCGCAAGGATCGGCGGTTGAACTTCCGGCTGTCGAGCAAGGACCTCGAGGCGATCCAGAAGCGCGCGCACTTCCTCCCAATCTAAATAGCCCAGTCCAAGTCTTCGGGGCCCGTTGCCGCTTTAGACAGAGTGGACGACAATGACGGTCGAAGTGTGGTTTAGGACGCTGAGCCTGGTGATCGCCGCGGCCTTACTGGGAAAGGCGGCGCTCGCGCTATCAATGCCGGGGCGCTTCTACGCGGAGCGTCAGCGCCAGTACGCATCGGTGTCCCCGCCGGCCAAGGTCCTGGTCCCTCCGGTTGTGATCGTCGGCCTGGCCCTGGCGGCGTGGTATGCCACCATTTTCCATTACAAGCCCTGGGGCTGGGTGGTCACTGCTTCTCTCACGGCGCTCGCGTGCCTGTCGGTCCATCATCTGTCCCGGTGGGAGACACACCGTCACAGGATGCGAAAGGTGGTCGCCAACCCGAATGTCTGGCGTGTGGACTGCCTGTTACTGGCGGTGGGCGCGTTGTTCGCGGCGTTGGCCTTGTTCGTCTACTGAGTCATGGAGGCCGGCCCGATCGCGAAGTCCTCCCCCGCGCTTGAGCGGCAGAATCAGCACGTCAAATAGGACGGTACGTGACACCGCGGCACATGCTCTTCTTGGCCACGTGCGTCTACGTGGTGCTGCTGGCAGCAACCACCTGCTTCACGCGCGCGACCAGACGCGCACGCGAGAGCGGTCGAAACGATGACCCAGCGATGTCTCAGAGCTGCCACTGTCTTTCCTTCCTGACCGAATAGCGGGTAAGAGGAAAGAGCAATCAAAACGTCAACGCCCGCCGGTTTGCTAAACGTCGATCAGCATCTCGTGTTGCCGGAGACGTTTTGCGTATTCCTTCGCCGAAGTACACACCCGGTGAGGTCAGCGCGATATCGAAATACGTCGCCGGCGGAGGCTCGCTGTTCCTGAGGAGAAGCACGGTTCTGTTCGGGAGGCCGCGATGACCGAGGCTCGATGTCAACTCGCGCAAATCGACATCGCCCGCATGGTGGCGCCGCTCACCGACCGGCTCACAATCAAATGCCCCGTTTCTGCCGGGGATTCCTTACCGGGCCTTACCCGGCTTCCAGTTCACCACGACCTGGAAGCCAAGTGCCGCCGCCGTCGTAATCGTCCGCTTCATCATCAAGAATCGACCGTCGGAGGTCACGTGTACGCCAGGGCCACATTCGGACGATGCAGGTACGAACTCTCGAAGAGTGCGACCGGTGTTGAAAAGTCCAGCGCCGCCCCCGCTGTGATGCGGACAGCCATCATCTGTCGGGACGAAACGTAGAACAGCTCGCGTCCGTCTTTCGACCACACCGCATCGAGTCCACCATTCGGCGAGATACGATCGGCCTTTCCGGGCCCCGGGAACGGTGAGGAATCCACACTTCCCAGGGGCCTGTCGCATTCGACGTATAGGCCAGCCACCGGCCATCCGGGGAAAGCGACGAGCCCTGGAGCCCCTCGCCGAATCGCGTCTGCACGATCGGTGAGGGCTGGCCCTGGCCTCCGACAGGGATGGTGACGATGTCCCAGTCGGTCGCCGTATAAGTGGCGACCGACGCGATCAGAAGATCGCCTGCGGCCGACCATCCGACCGGGTGGTAGTGTCCTGGCGGTGAGACGACGCTCGGAGCGTCCCCCGCCCCGTCGGCGGCGATCGACTTCAGCCCGTGGGGTACACCCGTGCTCTGCGTAGACCAACCGGCTGCCGTCGGCTGGGCGGCACGGTTCGCGTGATTGAAGGCCGCTCCTCTCATTCGCACCGGCGGTGCACGAATAGGTCGAAGTCATCGCGTTGATCGCGATCGTTTGTGGGGCGCCGCGACGAAAACGCGATGACGTTCCCGCTTCCGTCAATGGCGGCGGACCCGCTCGGCTCCATCCAACCGGACTGCGGATCCTTGCTGAGGTGCGTGATTACTCCTCTCACGCGATTGAACACGAACACGTCGAAAAGCAGATTGATGTCCAGGTCCCGCGGCGAGCAACGCTTGGAGCAGACGAGGTTCGAGGCGTCGGACTCGAAGGCAACGTACTGACCAGTTGCCGAGATCGCCGGGCGGCTGCTCGCACCGTTCGCCGTTCCGCCCGACGCGCTCCGGCTGACGAGCAATGTCTTTGATGTGTGAAGGTCGTGCAGGAAAACGTCGGAGGCGTCGTTGTTGTCGTCGGCCACGAAATCGGTCGCGTTGGAGACGAACGCAACCCAGCGACCATCTGCGCTGATCGCCGGGAGGTAACTCGGACCGTTTGGATCGCCGCGACTCGTTCGACTGATGCGCTGAGTGGTACCGACGCGCGAGATCGCGAACGAACACATTCCGCAGTTCTCCGTTCGGTTGCAGCGGCAGCGCCGGGTGATGCTGCTCCTCGTCAAGCCCGGCACTCGACGTGAACGCGATGAGCTGTCCATCGCCGCTGATGCTTGGCCCGAAACTCGCGCCTTTGGCCTGTTGACGACCGGTACTGGTCGTGCTGACGCGGGCGATCGTCCGTGTCGCGATAGTGACTGCGTACACATCTGACGCAGCACCATTGCCATCGACGTCGGGGACAAGATTCGTGGCGTACAGATTGGAACGCCACCACACGGCCGTCCCCGCTGATCACTGCGCCCGAGCTATTGTCGTTGCCGCGCTCTTCAGCATCATTCGTGCTGAGAACGACTGTGGTACAGAGCTGGCGATCACGGAGGACGATCTGCTGCGTCGGATCGTCGCCGCTCCCTGGTATCAACTGGCCGCTCGAGTGGAACGCGAGAAAACGTCCGTCATCACTGATGTCCGGACCGAAGCTGTCGGCGTTTGCCGGACTACCGTCCGGGAGTGCTGACTCGATCGTCAGCTGGCTCGTGCTCATATCGAAGACGTAGATGTCGCTTCGCCGATTCGTGTCGCCGCGCAGGAGCGGTGCATACGACGCGAAAGCCAGGAACCGGCCGTCGGCACTGATGCCGATGGGCGCGAGTTGCGGCGTGCTGTTCGCGTCGTGCAGCGGAACGACCTGGATCCCACATGTCTCGGGTGCGGCTGCGAGGCAGACTCCAAGCGTCAACGTCGCGGCCAAGGCGGTCGCTCGAATGAGATAGGTCTTCGCTTCCGCAGCCGACATCACTTCTGCGCCATCGCCACTTCTGAAGCGACGGTCTGACCCGAATAGATCGCTCGTCTGGTTTCGTACCTGCCGTCGGCGGTGCTCCAAACGAGGTGCGGAACGCGGCGCGTCAGCTGCCTGACATCGATCCCTTCAAGCCGCTCGATGATGTGTTCCAGCTCGTGTGCGAGGAGCTCGACGGCGCGGTCGAGCTGTGCCAGGTAGAGATCGGCAACGAGTCCTGATCCCCGCCGGTGCACGAGGCGGGTTGTCGCGGCAGCCGTGCGTGTTTGCCCAAACGGGTGCACGTGCACGGTGAGCGTGCGGTCGCGGCCAATACGCTGGCATTGCCTGCGGAATGTGGCGGATTGTTCCCACATCGCGCGGACGAGCTCTTGATGGCTTGCCGGTACCACGAGATTGGGTGGCGGCCCTGACGTGGCGGCGGTACTGCCTGCCTCCGCGTCACTGGGTTCACCCGTATAGAGTGAGACAAGAGCCGCATACCCACTCCGGACCGCTGATTCCTGTGACTGCGCACGAACTTGTTCGCCTCCGCTCAGGGCCAGCACCGCACCACCTGCAACCAGCCACTGATGCACCTGTGAACCACGCAGTCCGACCATGACAGCCTCCCCGGGTGCCGTAAGGGTCGCGCTGCCGTCCGCCTGCAGCAATGACGCGGGGGGACAAGGAAACTCACACGAGGTTCAAATTAAGCTCACATCGAGGTCACACGCTAATTGACTGGTGTCGCTAAACTTACGGGCTCGCTCGAGGCTGGCCAACTGAATGCGGCTATGTGAAGCGGGCCAAATGCTACGCTTCCAGCTCACCTTCGTCGTCCTCAATGCACACCTCGGCCGACCGCGTCCGCTTCGATCCCTTCGAGCTGGACCTCAGCTCGAGCGAGCTGCGCAAAGGACCGACCCGGCTCAAGGTCCCGTACCAATCAATCGAAATCCTGAAGGCCCTGCTGGAGCGGCCCGGTGAGCTGGTCACGCGGGACGAGTTGCGTCAGCGCCTGTGGCCTTCCAACACGGTCGTGGACTTCGAGCACGGTCTGAACGCTGCAATCCGGCGGCTCCGAGAAGCTCTCGGTGATTCGGCCGACAGTCCCAGGTTCGTGGAGACATTGCCGAAACGGGGTTACCGGTTCATCGGCGAGATTGACACGACGTCGACACCAGCAAGAGCAGCCCCCGACCCGGCCGGCGAGGAGGCGAACCTGTCGCTGCCGATCGCTGAGGTGTCAACGGGTCCGTTCAAAGCGTGGCGTCTGTGGCTGGCCGCGTCGGCGGTTGTCATCATCGGTATTGCAGTCTGGATGAGCGGCCGGCCTCAGCGACTCGACTCGGTGCGGCGACAGGCACAAGTCCAGATCGTTCCAATAACGAGTTACCGGGGGCTCGAAGTTGACCCGTCCCTCTCACCAGACGGCAATCATCTGGCGTTCGCATGGGAAGGTGAATCGGGCGATGACCTCGACATCTATGTCAAGTTGGTGGATGGCGGAACGCCGGTCCAACTGACGAAGCACCGAGGCACGGAACGGGCCCCCGTCTGGTCGCCGGATGGGCGTCGAATAGCGTTTCTTCGGGAAGTGAGTTTTGCACGGTCGGCTGTCGTGGTCGTGCCGGCACTCCCCGGAGGCCACGAGCGGCACTTGACGGAGATTGCGGCGATCCCGGTCATGGATCCGTCGCTGGCTGCGAACTGGTTGGCGTGGGTGCCAAGTGGCGAGTCGCTGGTGTTTGCGGACGAGGAATCACCTGCCCGAGTGGCTCCAGGGTCTTCATGTGTTCGGTGGAGTCCTGCGAGCGCCAGCAACTCACGCACCCGGAGGCCACGTTTGGCGACATCGCGCCGGCCGTTTCTCCAGATGGTAACCAGCTCGCATTCGTGCGCCGCGGTTCCGGCGCGCAAATGGGGCAGGTATTCGTGCAGAACCTGGCTGGAGCGCGACCAGTAGGAGAGCCGCGTGCGGTGACCAGCGATCAACGTGTGTCGAACGTGACGTGGACCCACGACGGCAAGAGGCTGATCTACGACACGGGCGACAAGGGCAACGTCCGGGCTTTGGCGAGTTGCGCTCGATGGCGGAGAACCGGAGCCAATCCTGACGAATGTCCGCGCATCGCGGCCATCAATCGATCGGAACGGCAGACGCCTCGTGTTCCAGCTCACAACCACGGACATGAACATCTGGAGAATGCGGCGACCAGCTCATGACGCTGCCCGGTCCGAAAGCGCTCACCAGGCCTTGATCAGTTCGACATTGTTCGACAGCTCGCCGCAGTTTTCCTCCGACGGAAGCCGGATTGCCTTCATCTCGTTTCGAACGGGCGCGCCGGAGGTCTGGATCGCGAGAAGTGACGGGGCCGCGGAGACACGGCTGACCAGCATCGGTGGCCCAGCTGTTGGCAGCCCGCGATGGAGTCCAGCCGGCGACGAGATCGCATTCGACTCAACCCGCAACGGCGGATACAACATCTCCGTCGTCAATGTGAATGATGGCCGGATCCGCGACATCACCAACGACCGCTCGACTAACGTCAGACCGAGCTGGTCACGAGACGGTAAATGGATCTATTTTTGGTCCGGCCGTTCGGGCGAGCGCCAGCTCTGGAAAGCAAGGTCCTCAGACGGTGGAGCGATCCAAGTCGTCACCAAGAAGGGCGGTTTCGAAGCATTCGAATCTCCGGACGGAAACCACCTCTACTACGTCAGGGCTGACGTCAAACCGGAAAACGTCGGTATATGGCAGGTTCCCGTCAACGGCGGCGACGAAGTCCGCGTGGTCGATCAGGGAGTGCGATCGAGTTTCGCCGTCACGAAGAACGGCATCGTCATCATCGATCTCTTCGCGAAACCCGCGGCGACAATCAGCTTCTACAGCTTCGCAAGCCGCCGATTGGAGCGCATTGGCCAGTTGCCAGCCGGTTCGAGGATGGCGCCGTCAAAGATTGCCGTCTCGCCCGACGAGAAATGGATCCTGTACGTCCAGTATGACCAGTGGGGCAGTGACATTCAGATGATCGAGGGATCGTGGTAGCTGGAAGCCTACTCGTAACGCAGAGCCACAATCGGATCGACCCTTGCGGCCCGCCAGGCCGGTATTGCGCACGCCGCGAGAGCGACTCCTCCCACCAGCACGGTTGCCACACCGTACGTGACAGGATCGTTTGGTGACTGCGCTGATCGCGACAAGGCGTTGCGCCTCGGTCACTCCGACGGGAGGACGCAAGAACAGCGTATCAATCAGGCAGTCTCCCCCTCACTCCTGGTATTCATTCGCGCTGTCGGCGAGCGTCATGAGCACTCTCCGATCCGGCACGCTGTCTCTGAGCCCGTCGAGTTCGTTCATGCCGGTGGTCAGCGGCAACGCGATCTGACCGCCTTCGATCGCCGACCGATAGAGCGCCGACATGATCTCGAGTCCGTGAAAGGCGCGCTCGAATCTGAGCGGATGCGGCTTGTTGTCGTCATCGAGCCAGTCCGCCATCTCCTGGACGTACGGCGGCATATCATGCTCGTAGTTCATCCCGCCAGGACCTGACTCCACGCCGTCTCGGGTGACGGCGCGCCAGCCGCTGCCGGTGTACACCTCCGCGAACCCGTCAGTGCCTTGGGCGCCGATGCGAACTTTCCGCCACCAGTAAGGCACTTCCGACACATCCGGTGCACCCGCGCCGCAGTCGTACGTGCCGCGCACTCCGTTCCTGAAATGCACGACTCCGGCCACGTAATCGGGCGATGTGTGGCCGTCAGACAGCTTGCCACGGCCTGCGGCCTGACCCATCGCCCACTCCGCGGGTTCGTAGTCGTTGAACCAGGACGTGTACTCCACGAGATGACTGAGCATGTGCGCCGCCCAGCCGGTGGAAGTGCCGTACACCGTCCGGACCTGACCGATCGCGCCGCTGGCGATGATCTCCTTCACTCGCTTGTAGTGCTCGCCGTACCGGTGCTGGTGGCTGACGACCGCCTTGACGCCCGCGGCGTCGAGCGCCTGTTTGATCGCGAGCCCCTCCGAGCTGCTCATCGCCACCGGCTTCTCGAATGCGATGAGCTTCGCCCCGCTTCGGATCCCGAGCTCGACGAGCGGGAGGCGCACGCCGGGCGGCGTGCAGAAGCAGAAGACGTCGGGCTTCACCTCACTGGCGAGCTCAAACGGATCCGTACTCGTCTTGACCGTCCCAAGCTTCGAGGCCGCGGCGGCCAGCCGCTGTGGATCCCGGCTGCAGATGCCGGCCAGCTGGAATCGTGGATTCGCAGCGAACGCCGAGGCATGGTGCACGCCGCGCTTGCCCATGCCCACGACGATGACGCGGTACGCCATCACTTCGGCGCCTTGTCCCACTCGAGGACTTTGGAGATGACGTAGTCGACTTCCGCTTCGGTCAGTTCCGGGTACATCGGCAGGCTGATACAGGAGGCGGCGTTGCGCTCGGCGTTCGGCACCGGGCCGGCCAGGCGCGCGCCTTTGCCCCACGGGTAGCCGTCCTGCTTGTGGATCGCGATCGAGTAGTGCGTCTTGGCGTCGATGCCGTTCGCGACGAGAACGTCGAGCAGCTGATCGCGGTGCGCCGGGTTCTTCGTCTCGATCACGTAGAGGTGGAAGACGTGACGGTACCCGGGACGGGCGTACGGCAGGTCGATGTGCGTCGCGCCTGACAGTCCCGCCGTGTAGCGCGCCGCCCACGCGATGCGCTGATCGTTCCAGGTGTGAATGTGCTTCAGTTTGGCGCTGAGCACGCCGGCGTGCAGATCGTCGAGGCGGCTGTTGAACCCGAAGCTGTGGACGTTCCGCTTGTTCGATCCGTGATTGCGCAGCTTCCGGACCTTCGTGTCGATGTCGGAGTCGTTCGTGATCAGCGCGCCGCCGTCGCCGAACGTGCCGAGGTTCTTCTGGATGATGAAGCTCGTCGCCGTCGCATCGCTCAACTCGCCGACTTTGAAGCCGGCGCCGGCCGCATCGATCGCCTGCGCGTTGTCCTCGATGACGCGGAGCTTGTGCCGATCAGCGATCTGTTTGATCGCCGGCATGTCGGCGCACTGTCCGTAGAGGTGCACGGGAATGATTGCTTTCGTC
This sequence comes from uncultured Acidobacteriota bacterium, assembly GCA_963804795.1. Classification (GTDB taxonomy): domain Bacteria; phylum Acidobacteriota; class Vicinamibacteria; order Vicinamibacterales; family 2-12-FULL-66-21; genus CAVSUB01. The sequence goes on from CAWDRS010000003.1 coordinate 317,034, forward strand.
TTCGCCGTGATCGCCGCTTCGATCTTCGACGGGTCGATGCACTTGGTCCTGGGATCGCAGTCGACGAACACGGCTGTCGCGCCGGCGATCCAGATCGCTTCGGCTGTCGCGAAGAACGTGTTCGGGTGCGTGATGACCTCGTCGCCAGGTCCAATGCCCATCGCCATCAGTGCCAGCCAGATCGCGTCGGTGCCGTTCCCCGTGCCGACGGCGTGCGTCATCCCGTGAAACGCGGCCAGCTCCTGTTCGAACTGCTTGAGCATGGGCCCCTGCACGTACTCGCCGCTCTCGAGCACGCGCTTCAGGTTCGCGTCTATCTCCGACTGAATGTTCCTGTATTGCCGTACGTGTCCGTAAAAGCTGACTTGCATCATCACCTGCATGATCTCCGCCTTCTCTGGTAATTAGACTCGAGGAGTTTACATCCGTTCGCCGCTGACGTGTCACGATGCGAGCGAACGAGAGCGGCCCGCCTTCGCGCCGCAGGCGCTACGGCGGAAGCGCGCCGGCGCAGCGGCGCGCGAGAGCGCGTGTCGGGGAGTCCGAAGGGCGAAGCCCCTCGGATTAGGAAGGTGGCATCTTATCGGTTGGTGGCCAGTCCGGCCTGCGCGCACTCGCGCACCATCGTCAGAGAGCGCAGGATGTTGGTATTGCCGATGACGAACGGACGCGGTTCGCCCGCCTTTCGTTTCGCGAGCGCGGCCAGCTTCGCCGACGCCCCATCCTGGTTCGGATGATTGGCGATTTGCACGTCGGCGCCGCTCTTGGCCACGGCATCGCTGAAGCGAGCCGCCGATCGGGCATAAGCGTCGTACCAGTATGGCCGCGGGCGGTCCGGGGTGATGGTGAAGTTGAATCCCGTTCCACCCCATTGGGCGGCGAAGTGCGGCCGGCCCTGATCCTTCACCGGGATGAGTGTCGATATGGTTCCAGGGGTTCTTCGACTGAATACTCGAAGAGCGGGTCGGTAACGATGATACCGGCCGATGTCGGGATGGCCCATGCCGTGTATTCCGATTGACCCAGATAGTCACAAACCAAAGAGGAGGACAGCTTACCCGATGGTGTCGGTGCGTCAGAACGAGAACTGAGCGAAGGAGGATCGCGGCGAGCTTCGTCCCGGGTCCGGGGCTTCAGAGGCAGCGGTGGAGTCCAGGGACTATAGTGGAGCGTGCCGCTCGAGGCCTGACAGCGTTCAAGTTCGCGTCGTGGCCACAGCCGACGTTTGCACTCGGTTTTGAACGTCCACAATGGCAACGCCCTTCGATGACGTGACGGTCGGGCCAAGCCCGACCGGAATGACGCCCGGAACAGCGACACCGTTCGCGGCGGGCTCGTCACGGTTTGCGCCTGGCGCAATCGTGGCTGGTCGCTACAGGCTGGTGGCGCTGCTGGGGCGCGGCGGGATGGGCGAGGTGTACCGCGCCGACGACTTGACGCTGGACCAACCCGTCGCGTTGAAGTTCCTGCCAGAAGGCGTCGCGGCGAGCGATACCGGCATCGCGCAGTTCCACAACGAACTGCGGGTCGCGCGACAGGTCTCCCACAAGAACGTCTGCCGGTTGGTACGACCTCGGGGAAGCCGACGGCCGTCGCTTTCTGACAATGGAGTACGTGGACGGAGAGGATCTGTCCTCGTCGCTGCGGCGATTCGGGCGGATTCCGCCAGACAAGGCGGTGCAAATCGCGCGGCAGCTGTGCGCGGGGATCGCCGCTGCACACGAAAAGGGCGTCCTGCACCGGGATCTGAAGCCGGCGAACGTGATGCTGGACGGAAACGGCGATGTCCGCATTACGGACTTCGGGATCGCAACTCTGGGCGAAAGCGTGGAAGAGGGCGTCGTTGGGACGCCGCAATACATGGCGCCGGAACTCCTCGCCGGCCGGCCCGCGACCACGAAGAGCGATATCTTCGCCCTCGGATTGATCCTGTTTGAAGTCTTCACTGGAAAGCGTGCCTACGAAGCAAAAACGCTCGCCGAGCTGAAGCAGCTGCACGACACGACGACGCTGACCACGCCGTCGTCCATCGTAAGCGACCTCGATCCGGCCGTGGAACGGGTGATTCTCCGATGCCTGGGGAGGGATCCGGAGAAGCGGCCCGCGTCGGCGCTGACCGTCGCGGCGGCGTTGCCCGGCGGCGATCCGCTGGCGGCCGCGCTCGCGGCAGGCGAGACGCCGTCGCCGGAGCTCCTTGTTGCGGCGGGTGAGAGCGTCGCCGTTCCAGTCGCGCCGGCGCTCGCGATGCTCGCCGGCTTCTTCCTCGTTCTCGTGCTTGGTGTCGTGGCGGGCAGCCGCGGCTCGATCGTCAGCCAGCTGCCGATGGCGATCCCCCGCGACGCGCTGGCGGATCGCGCGAATCAGATTCTCAAGAAGCTGGGCCACGGAAGCGGCGGCGCCGATCGTGCGATGGGCTTCCACTTCGACGGCGATTACCTCCGATGGGCAGAAAGGAACGGTCCGCAGGCATGGTGGACCGACCTTCGGATCGGCCGTCCGGCCGCGTTGATCTTCTGGTATCGAACCAGCCCGGAAGCGCTCGCGCCTTCGTCTCCGGCAAGCCGCGTGACCGCGCGCGACCCTCCGATGATGCTCCCGGGGATGCAGCAGCTGTTTCTCGATACCGAAGGGCGCCTCGTCGAATTCCATTCGGTGCCGCCGGCGATCGCCCTGGAGAATTCGGCGCCAGACGCTCCATGGCCAGCCGTCTTCGAGGCCGCGGATCTCGACGCCAGGACATTTTCACCGGCGTCGCCCAGATGGCTTCCGCCCGTCTTCGCCGATGCCACGGCGGCATGGGAGGGGCCGATGCCCGGACGCGCCGATATGCGCGTGCGCATCGAAGCGGCTTCGTACAGAAATCATCCGGTGTCCTTTCAAATCGTGTGGCCGTGGACGGAGCCGCCGCGCGCGGACGCGTCACAGCGAACAGGCTTGCAGCGGCTGACGGACGCCACCAGCATTGCGATGTGGGTGGCGATGCTTGCTGGAGCTGTCCTGCTTGCACGGCGGAATCTTCGCGGCAATCGCAGCGACCGCCGCGGCGCCGCGCGGCTCGCGATCGGGATGACTGTCGCTTCAATCGGACTCAATCTGCTGGCGGCCACGCACGTGGCGAACCCGGGTATCGAGAGAATGCAGATTGCCGGCGCGCTCGCGTTTGGCACATTCAACGGCGGGATGGTGTGGATCTACTACCTCGCGATCGAGCCGTATGCACGCCGCTTCTGGCCCGATGCGCTGCTTGGGTGGACGCGCCTGCTATCGGGCCACGTCCGCGACCCGCGCGTCGGCCGCGAGCTGCTGATCGGGCTGGTCTGTGGCGCGGTCGGCTTGCTCATCGACCTCGCGAAGCTCGTGCCGTTGGCGCTCGGCTGGCGCATCCCGGGGCTGCCGATGGGGAACGGCCTGCAGTACCTCGACGGCGTGCCGTCGTTGCTTGCGCAGTGGCTCGACATCGCCGTAGGGGCCCTGTTGAGCGCGCTAGCCATCGCGTTGATCTTTCTGGTGCTCCGGCTCCTGTTGAAACGGCCACGCGCGGCCCTGGTCGTTGGCTTCCTCATCCTGCTCCTGCTCTTGAACAGCGGTTCCTTCATCTCTGGCAACTGGTTCGACCGTTTCAACAACCTCGGGTTCACGCTGCTCCTCACATTCGTCCTCCATCGCTTCGGGTTGCTGGCGACGGCGACGACGCTGTTCGTCGACAACACCATGACCAGTGTGCCGCTCACGACGAACCTTGCGGCCTGGTGGTCGGGACCGATGATCGCGTCGCTCGTCATGTTGATCGCCATCGGATGGCTCGCGTACTCGGCAGCCCGGGCGGGTCAGCCGCTATTCGGGCAGTTGCTGGAGGATTGAGCAGGGACTTGCCGTCGGGAGACACTGTGAAGCCAACAAACAGCGGCGTCGCAACCCGCCTCACTTCGGCGCCGGCCACCGCAGGTGCTTGTGCAGGAACGCGAACGTGCCCTGGCCGTTGATGCTGTGGCCGCCCTGGAAGTACTCGATCTCCGTCCGGTCGGCCAGCCCGAGCTGCGCGTAGAGGAACTGGACTTTGCCGTATTCGTGCGCGACCCACTGATCACGCCCGACCAGATCGAGATGGCCACGCTCGACCATGAACGGTCGCGGGAAGATCAGGTAGGTCATCTCGGCGTAGTCGAACGTGTGGCCCCAGTTCCAGTACGGCATCTCCCACTCGATCGTGCGCATGAAGCTGAAGGGCTGGTCGGTCGCGGCGACCTTGCGGGTCCACTGGTTGAAGTCACCGGAGCAGATCGAGAGCGCGTACTTCTCGAGAATCGCGGGAATGCGCACGGCCGTCTCGCCGCCGTAGCTCAAACCGTAGAACGCGATGCGATCGGCATCTACGAAGGGCAGCGATCCGAGCCACTCGAGAATGCGCTCGTGCTGAGCGAGAATGAACGAGAACAGCGTGGCGCGAATCGTGTTGGCCTTTCGACTGAGCCACCTGTACCGATCCTCGCCGCGATACAGATTGTGCGGCGCGAAGACGACGAAGCCGCGATCGGCGAGCGCCGAGCCGAAATCGTTATAGGACGACACGTGCCCATCGATGGTCTCGCGCGGCAGCCCGTTGCGGCCGTGCTGGACCACGACCACGGGACGCCGCTCGCTCGCCGCGATGCCCTTGGGAATCACGATCACGCCCCACGCGAACACGTCGGGCCAGACGTCGAGGACGACGTCCCAGGCCGTCCATCTGTCCGTTTCGCCGACCTTGCGCGTCCGAGGGTTGAGCGGCACGTACGGCGCGTCGAACGCACCGATGCCGTCCGTGCGAAAGCGCTCGCGATAGGGACGCGCGCCTTCGATGAACTTTGCTGCCGGCCATGTCGGCCGCGACTTTTCGGTATTCCACTTCAGTGCGGTCAATTCGGGCAGGACGGTGAAGAGAAACGCCCGATCGCGGACGTGCTCGGCCCCTCGCACCAATGCCTGGACGTACCGCTCCATTTCGAGCACCGTCCGGGCGTGGCGCGCGTCGGGATCGAATCGCTGCCGGCGGTCGGTGAGCGTGGCGGCCGTACGCGTCGCGAGCGTGAAGCCCAGGCGTTTGGCAAAATCGCCGAGCGCCTTCGTAGATATCGCGGCGACCGGCCGATCGCCGTCGCCGGCTACGAGAGAGGGTGTCGGGAACGCCGCGACGACGGGAATACGATCGAACTCGGCGCGAACCGATGTCCCGGACGGCGTCTGCCATGTGCCCTTGCTGCTGGTGAACGATGGAACGTCAGCGTGCTCGATCACCAGGTGGCGCGGCAGGACGAGCGCGGCGATCTCGGCATCGCCGAACCGTTCGAGCAGGCTCCAGATGTTGCGATCGATCGGCTCTTCCCACACGCGCCCGCGGCGATCGAAATAGCCGCTCACGAGCGCGCCATCGATACGCGTGTCGATGGCCGCGGCATAGAAGGCAATCAGACCGCCTTCGGCATAGCCCACGACGCCGATCTTCGCCGTTTCGCCGCGGCGTGCGCGGAAGCGATCGACGGCTGCGAGCACTTTCTGGACTTCGAAGCCGATCGGGTGCCGGCCCATGTGAAAGGCTTGCCGATAGATCCACTCCCGCCAGGTCTGCTGGCTCTGCTGAAGCTGTGCATCGGCCGTCTGAATCAGCGTCCGCTGGACTAACGTCGGAATGACCAGTTCGCAGCCGCTCTCAGCCAGCAGTCGAGCGAACTGACGTTCTGGCGTCAACCCGGGTGCAAGGCCAAGGATCTGTTCTGGAGTCTGCCCGGCATCGGGCACGACCACGAGAGACGCTGACGGCGTGCCGCTCATCGGCTCGACGAGCAGCCCTTCGGCCGCCATCCCGTCGAGCACCGGCCAACGAACCTGCCACACACGGTAGCGATGCGTTTCCGCCACGATCGCTGGATTCTCGTCGTCTCCGTACCGTTCGAGCGCTGGAGCTGCACGCTGATCGACGGCGCCGATGATCTCGCGCAGACGATCGCGATTGCCTTTGAGCGAGGCATCCCACGCGGCAGGCGACGAGCGGTCGTATTTCCAGAATCGATCCGCCCGTGCCTGCGTCGCGGCGATCTGGCGTTCGACGAACCGGTGGGCACCGTCCATCAGGCGGCCGGACAGGTCTTCCTCGGGCCATTCGAGCGCGGCCGTTTGCGCCAGCAATTGTGCAGCGGTGGGCTGACTGTTTGTCGCGTGCGGACCGATCTGCGATTCGAGCGGCAGCGCCACAGCCAGAATGACGAACGCGATTCGCGTGAAGAAGGATCTCAACGTGGTCCAATGCATCGGCGACGTTCGCTTCAGCGGCCCTGCGCGTCAGAGACGTGGGCGACCGCGATCCCCGTCAGGCTGCCCTGTCCGGAAAGTACGATCTTCTGATCCGATCCGTCCAGCCTGGCGCTGTAGACCGTCCCGCCCAGATCGGTCGCGTAGAGCCGCGCGGCCTGCAGATCGAGGGCGATGCCGATCGCCTCCTTGAGGTTGCGCAGGAGGATCTGCTGATCGGTGCGGGAGCCCGGACTCACGCCTCGCGGCGGGTTCATCGGTGCGCGGCTCACCGCGTTGCCGCGCGGACCGTCACCTCGATCAGTCCAGTAGATCATCCGCTGCGTGAGATCGAGCTCGAGGTCGATCGGCTCGGGCAGGCCGTCGAAGAGGACCTCGATATCCGAGCGGTGTGCCGCGTCTTCGCCTCTGGGAGTCTCGAGTCCCGCGCGGCGAATGCTGCCGGCACCGGCATTGTCGCCGCCTTTTTGCGTCCAGTAGACCTTCCCGCCGGCAACATCCAGAGCAATGCCGACGCACCAGTTGCGCGCGTCCGCTCGGGCGGCCTCGCCGCGCGCGGTCTCGACGAGCGTCTCGATGTTCGAGCCGTCCAGGTCCGCACGCATGACCCGCATGCCTTCGCGGTCCGACCAGTACAACTTCCGGTGAACGGTGTCGAGCTCGAGCTGCTTGGGGGTGAAGGCGCCGCCGGCCGGCACGATGGTCGTCAGATTGCCGCCGTCGAGATCCAGCCGTTCAATCCGGCCATCGTCTTCGCGAGGCCGGCCCATGATCGTCCAGTAGATGTGGCCGCGGTCGGTATCGACCACGATGCCGTCGGGCGTACCGGACCGGCCAGACACCAGAACTCTGACATCTGACCCGTCAGGCGCGGTGGAGACGACGCGGCCGCCGCGAATGTCGAGAAAGAAAAGACGTGTGGTCGGTGCCGGGGTCAATGCGGGGGCGATGTGGAGCAGCGCGGACAGTCCGACCGCAATCGCTCCGGTAGTCGGAACATTCCAGAGTCTCATGTGAGATCCTGCTCCGGGGACAGTTCCCGCAGCGGTTGATCGTGCCGGCACCGAAAACTGACTTGTCGCAGGCTCGACCAGCCGCTCATCGCGGCTGGCGCGAGCCATGCGGATCGGCGCCCGTTCGATGGCTGTGACGAACCCGACGGAGCGAGTCGCTATTTAGCAGGGAGGGCAGCCTTCAGCCCCGGAATGCCCTCCACCCCTGCAGGGACTTCGATGGCGGCACCCTTGAGATCGTCGCCGATTGGCTCGGTGCGTCCGCCGAGGCATGTGCCCAGGAAATTATCCGTGATGGCGTAGAACGAGATGCGGTTCTCCGGCCGGGCGAAGCCATGCCCCTCGTCTGCTGTACACGACGTAGGTCACGGGAATGTCGCGAGCCTTCATCGCGGTGACGATCTGATCGGACTCCTTGCGCGTCACGCGTGGGTCGTTCGCGCCCTGGCCGATCAGGAGCGGCTTCTGGATCTTGTCGACGCGCGTCAGCGGTGAGCGCTCGAGGAGGAGTTGTTTGCCGGCCGGCGTCCTCGGATCGCCGACGCGCTTGTACCAAGACATCTCCATGAACGGCTGCCAGTACGCGGGGAAGCTCTCGATCAACGTGACCAGGTTGGACGGCCCCACAATGTCCACGCCGCAGGCGAACGTCGCCGGCGTGAACGTCATACCGACCAGCGTCGCGTATCCACCGTAGGAGCCGCCCATGATCGCGATCTTGTCCTTGCGGGCGATGCCCTTGTCGATCGTCCAGTTGATGGCGTCGATCAGATCGTCGTGCATCTTTCCAGCGAACTCGTGCGTCGCCTTCTCGATGAACGACTTCCCGAAGCCCGACGACCCGCGATAGTTGACCGAGAGGACGGCATACCCGCGGTTGGCTAGCCACTGATGCGTGGAGTTGTAGCCGTAGCTGTCGCGCGCCCATGGCCCGCCATGAACGTAGAGGACCATCGGCAGCACTTCTGCGGGTTTACCGTCCCCGTCCGGATCGGCATCTCGTGGCAGGGTCAGATACGACGGGAGGACCAGGCCGTCGCGCGCGGAGATTTCCACCGGGTGCATGCGCGTCAGCGGCGCGCCGTCGAGATTCGGGCGCGTCGAGAACATCTTCGTGAAAGTCTTCGCGCCGCGATCGTAGGCCCAGAATGCCACGGGCTCGATCAGGCGGTCGACGAGCGCAATCCACTGTTTGTCGTCGTCCGATCGGCTCGTGATCTGCCAATCGCCTTTCGCCTCGCGATTGAGGAAGTCCAGATCCGCCCTGACGGTCTCGTCGACGACGAGCCAGTCGTTGCGCAGATACTCGGCCGCGACCGCCTGGATCTTGCCGGAAAGCGGGTGCACGAGTAGCCGCTGGACATCGGCCTTGGGCGACTCGAGGAGGATCGCCGTCTTTCCCGTGGCGAGATCGAGCGTGGCCAGGGCCGCCTTGTCGCGGGCACGGCTATCCAACAGATAGAAGGTTGCCCCGGACGTGTCGAATCCGAGCGGCTGCGTCGTCAGCGCGTCTTCGGGTCCGATCCTCAGCAGCGGCTCGGAATCGACTGCGCCGCCCGCCGCTATCCTGAACAGGTCCATACCGCCGCCCGGCGTCTGTTTCATCGCAAGACGCAGCGTCAGCGAATCGTCGGCAATGAAGGCTGCGTACCCTTCGTTCTTCATTGCCAGCGTGCGTTCGCCGGTCTGCAGGTTGACGCGATAGACATCGTGCAGCTGCGGGTTGCGGTCGTTGAGGCTGATCAGGACCTCATTGGGCTTCGCGATTGAGGCCGCCTCGATGCGCGCCTGGATCTTGCCCTCGGGCGAGAGCGCCGTCGTCTTCGCCGTCGTGATGTCCGTCAGATACACACGCCAGTTCTCGTCGCCGCCCGTGTCCTGCGTGTACAGAATCTGGCTGTTGTTGCGCGCCCAGCGAAATGAGCGAATGCCGCGCTTGGTGTCGCTGGTGATGACCTTGGCATCATTCAGGCTGCCGTTGGGCGCGACCCATACGTTCAACACGCCATTGTGCGGCGCGATGAAGGCAATGTGCTTGCCGTCGGGGCTGATCGCCGCGCTCGTCCGCGTCGGATTCCCGAAGATGTCCTTCCGCGCAATGACTTCGCTCGCCGGCTTGTTGGTCGTCGCCTTCGGCGTTTGCGCGATGCCGATCGCGACTGGTGAAAATGTGACGACGAGGAGCAGGGTCTTCAACTTCATAGGAACTCCTGTTCGTTCGTTTTCGGCATCGGTAGCCTGCGGCATACGCTCGGGCTGCGTCCAGGTGCGGTCGCAAGCAACACGACGGACGATTGACGCGCTGAACGGCCGTGGCTGGGAATTATCCGTTCCACGCCGGGTCGGGTCAATCCACGGAGCCGGCCCGCTTGCACAACATCCTGAGCGCGTCTTACGCAGCCCCGGGCGCGCTAGGGAATGTGTCCCCGTGAATACGTCGGACACGTCTCGCACAGGCGTAGTGTAGCCGGACAGCGCGGCTACGGATGCACGCTGAGATTCGGGGCAGTAAGATGAACAGCCATGAAGGCCGGCGCTCCGGGATCATTTGGCGCGCAACTCAAAGCGCTCCGCGAGGCTGCGGGCTTCACGCAAGAGGAACTTGCGACGATTGCCGGCCTCTCGGTCCACGCGGTGAGCGCGCTGGAACGCGGGGAACGACGGCGGCCGCATGTCGAGACCGTGCGCGCGCTGTCGGCGGCTCTTGACCTGACCGCCGCGACGCTGAGCGCGTTTCTCGGGAGTGCGCGGGCGCCGGCTCACGCCACGGCTGTCGACGAACTAAGCAGTGTGTCGCTGCCCCTGCCTCCAACGACCCTTCTCGGCCGCGATACCGAGATGGAGGCGTTGCGGCAGCGGCTCTCAGATCCGGCCTCACGCCTCATCACGCTGATCGGACCCGGAGGAGTCGGGAAGACCCGTCTGGCGTTGGAGCTCGCACGCGCAATCACGGAACAGGGCGCAACCCGCGTCGTGTTCGTCTCATTGGCCGCCATCCGAGATCCCACACTCGTGGCCCCGGCGATCGCCGAGGCAATCGGGTTCAAGGTCATCAGCGCAGCCGACTTGGCAGGACGCGCGCGTGTCGCGTGCGGTGATCAACGCACGTTGCTCGTGCTCGACAACTTCGAGCACGTCTTGGACGCGGCGCCCCTGGTCGTAGAGCTGCTGACATCCGTGGCGTCGCTTCGACTGCTGGTGACGAGCCGCGCACCGCTGCGCGTGCGGGGAGAGCGGGAGTACGCCGTCGGGCCTCTTGCGTTGGAACTAGGTGTAGACGAGATGTCCCCGGCTGATCTAGCGCGCGTGCCAGCGGTTCACCTGTTCGTGGAACGGGTGCGTGACGTGCGCCACGACTTTCGACTCACCCCGGCCAACGGTTCGACTGTTGCCGCAATCTGTCGACGGCTCGATGCCTTGCCGCTTGCGCTCGAACTGGCCGCGCCGTGGATCAAAGTGCTGACGCCCGAGGAACTGCTCCGCCGCCTCGCGCAGGATGTCCTATTGGCGGCGCCCGGACCGCGCGATCTTCCCGAGCGCCAACAGACGACGAACGCGACGGTCGCCTGGAGTTATCGGTTGCTCGACCCTGAGGAGCAGCGCGCCTTCCGCCGCTTCGGCGCACTGCCAGGTCTGTTTCCCGTCGATGCGGCCGCGGAGGTCCTTGGTGGTCGCGACGGTGCCTCGGCCGGGAGCGACGACGCGCTCCGTGCGGTGGCCCGCCTGATCGACAAGAGTCTGCTCTTGCGAGCAGAGTTCTCAGTGGTGGCGACGTGTCCGCTGTACTACATGCTCGAAACCGTGCGTGCGTACGCGGCCCTCGAGCTCACGGCCGCGGGTGAGCGCGACGGCGCGCTGGAGGGGCTGGTGCGCTATTGCACGGGTGAAGCTTCCCTGGCAGCGGAAGGGCTGGTCGGACCCGCGCAAGTTGAATGGCTGGATCGGGTGCGTGAAGACCTCGACAGCTACCGCGTCGCCCTGACGTGGCTGATTGAGCGCGGCCGTCCCGCCGAAGCGTCCGACATCGCGTGGGCGCTGATGTTCTTTTGGCTGATCCGGGGGCATGCGGCCGAAGGCCTCCGGTGGTATGAACAGACGCTGAATCTGCCATCCCTTCCGCCCGCTGCCGAGTCGAGAGCGCTGCTCGGAGCGGCTGTGATGCGGTACACGCAAGGGGAACACAAACGCGCTCACACCGGGGCCACGCGCGCACTGGCGCTCGCCCACGCCGCCGGCGATGTGGAGATGGTCGCGCAAGCTGAGCATCTGTTCGGCTACGTCGAATACGCCCTCGGCAACATGAACGCGGCCCGCGACTGGTTTGCCCACAGCGCTGAAGGGTTCCGCATCCTGGCCATCCCGTGGGGCACTGGCTATTCGCTGAGCGGGCTTGCGGCGGTGGCCCTGGCGACCGGCGACGCCGGTGAAACGGAACACCTGCTCGACGAGGCCGAATCGGTGCTCCGGCACGCCGGTCCGTGGTTCATGTCGCTCGGTCGGTATATGCGCGCCGTCCTGGCGGTGCGGCAGCGGAACCCCGAACAGGCGATCGCGTTGGTGCGTGAAAGTCTCACCCCCATTCGGGAACTCCATGACAAGTTCGCGTTCGTCTACACGCTAGTCCCGCTGGCCGCTGCAGTGGCACTCAAGGGTGACCACGTATGGGCGGCGCGGATTCTGGGCGCCCGTGACGCCGTCATTGAAGGTACAGGGATTACGATTGTCGATCCCCCGGTGCACGACCTCCGAGAACAGGCGGAACGAGAGGCGCGTGCACGCCTCGGCTCGGATCGGTGGGCACAGGCCTATGCGGCTGGCCGCAAGTCCTCCATTGATGCGCTGATTCAGGACATCGATAGCGCACGCTGGGCGCGTCGCGCAGCTCGCTTGATTCGCGGCCAGAGTGATCTGCCGATTCTCTTCCTCCCACTCATCCTGGAATATTCGAGGGCGACCCGAGATTAGGTGAGACGTACCGACGCTCACTCCTTTCATCCAGGAATGACAGGTACAGTGCTGGTGACCGACGCGCCATGAACGTGACCATCCTCGACGATTACTTCGACACCCTGCACACGCTGCCGTGCTTCGCCAAGCTCGCCGGTCACAATGTCACCGTCTGGAACGATCACGTGCAGGACACCGGCGCGCTCGCCGAGCGGCTGCGCGACACGGAGGCCCTGGTGCTGATCCGCGAGCGCACCGCGATCCGCGCGGCGCTTCTCGAGCGCCTGCCGAAGCTGCGCTTCATCAGCCAGCGCAGCGTTTACCCGCACATCGACGTCGACGCGTGCACGCGCCTCGGTATCGTCGTGTCGTCCAACCAGCACGCCGATACGCCTTCGTACGCGGCCGCCGAGCTCACCTGGGCACTGGTGCTGGCGGCGATGCGCCGCATCCCGCAGGAGGCGGCGGCGCTCAGGCGCGGTGTCTGGCAGTCGGGCGTCTGGCACGGGCTGCGCGGCAAGACGCTCGGCATCTACGGCTACGGGCGCATCGGAGCCGTGGTGGCGGGCTATGGCCGCTCCTTCGGCATGAAGGTGCTCGTCTGCGCGCGACAAGTTTCGCTCGAGCGCGCGCGGGCCGACGGCTACGAGGCCGCGCGCAGCAAGGCGCAGTTCTTCGAGGAGTGCGACGTCGTGTCGCTGCACATGCGGTTGGTCGAAGCGACGCGCGGCATCGTCACCGCCGAGGACCTGGTGCGCATGAAGCCCACGGCGCTCCTCGTGAATACCAGCCGCGCTGGATTGATTGCCCCCGGCGCGCTGGTCGCGGCGCTGCGCGCCGGGCGGCCCGGCATGGCGGCGGTGGACGTGTACGAGAACGAGCCGCTGCGCGACCCGGCGCACCCGCTGCTCCAGATGGAGAACGTCGTCTGCACCCCGCACCTCGGCTACGTCACGCGCGAGGAGTTCGAGATCCAGTTCTCCGACATCTTCGACCAGGTCGTCGCGTACGCCGCCGGGGCGCCGATCAACGTCGTGAACCCGCAGGTGTTACGCGCGCCGGCGCTGCGGGGGGCCTCGCTAATGTCGCCTTGAGGGCGATTCACAAGGAACGCTCGTGACACTCACTGCAGGCGCAGCCCGATCCATTCACCGATGCTCATGGCTCATCGCTCTGTGCCTGACGGCGAATCTCGTCGTCGCGACTCGTGTGGCGGCCCAGTCTGCGCCAGGTTCGACCGCGGTTGCGCCCTCGACGTCAGTCGTCCGAGACGATGACATGGCCGTTCTGAGTCCGGCGGACGCTGACGTCATTCTCGGTGACGTGCCGACCAAGGTGCGCTTGCCCTTGTTCAATGGCATTTATCGGCCACTCGATCGGTTCGCTGGCAACCACACGAGCGGAACGTTTGGTCAGCAGCGCGTCCGATCACGCGACTCGCTCAGAAACGGCGCGATCATCGGCACCGTGATCGGTGCCGCGGCATTCGGCGCCTTCGCCGCGGCTCTGTGTAACGCGTACCAGGAAGAGGGCGGCGGCAGCTGTTTGCCCGACGCACTCCGTTTTGCGGCGATCGGAGGCGCAATAGGCGCTGGCGCCGGGCTGGCGATTGACGCGGCACGAAGCCATCGCAGTGTCACAGTGCGCTACGCCATCAGATTCTGACGCCACCATCATGAGATTTGCCAGATTCACTTTCATCGGTGCCGGTATCTGGGGCATCGTCGTGCTGATGCCGCTCTACTGGCTCTTCGATGTGACAGGACGTCCGTACAGTCCGCCGACCGACTATCCACACTTCTTCTACGGTTTTCTGTCAGTCGCCATGGCGTGGCAGATCGCGTTTCTCGTGATCGGATCGAATCCGGCGCGGTTCCGACCCCTGATGATCCCGGGCATACTCGAGAAGCTCGGCCACGTTGGCGGCGTGGCGGTGTTGTACGGGAACGCGCGCATCTCGACGACCGACGCGCAGGCGGCCGTACCAGATCTGTTGCTGGCGATTCTCTTCATGGTTGCGTTCGCGAAGACGCGGGCGTCGGGGCGGCGCGACGTGTTTCTGACAGACCAAGCGAAAAAACGCCGACCGCGGGTCGATGCAGATCGAGCTCGACGCGAAGGCGGTCTAGCGCGCGTCGAGATCGTAGAGCGACGCGGCCAGCCGCTTGAGGCCGCGATCGCGCGCAATCATGTCGAGGTGGAGTGACGTCCAGTCGGCGAGCAGGACGCTCTCGCTCCCCTCGCCGTCATAGGTCTTGAGATAGCCGCTGCACACGTCGCAGTAGTCGATGCGCAATCCCGCCTCGCCTTCGACCGCCACCACCGCCAGGCGATGTTCGTCCTGCGCGTCGCAGAACGGACAACCGGTGCGGCGGTAGCGCCAGCGGGTCCGGCAGCGGCCGCACGACAGCTTGCGCAGGCGGCCGGGATCCTTCCCCACCAGCTGCGCCATCGCCGGCGGCTCGCCGCACGTCGGGCAATAGTTGCGCAGCCAGCGCTCCTCGTCCCGCCACGCATCGAAGGCGCTGACGACTGGTGCCAGGTAACGAACCAGGACCACCCATCCCAGGTAGCGGAGCAGTCCCGGATGCGCCGGCGAGCGCGAATCCGTCGTCTCGAGTTCCGCTTCGAGGTCGCGGCACGGCGTCGCCAGCGGTTCCGGCAATGAAGCCGACGCGAGACTCCTGATCAGCGAGTGAACGGCCGTTTCGGCCGCGGCGAAGTCGAACGCAACCGTCGAGCTCTGCAGCAGCGGCACGCCCGCGTGAAAGTCGGCGGCGTAATGGTCCCAGTCGGGGATCGGCGCAGTGGGGACGGCAATCCCGGCTGCCGCCGCTTCGACGAGCGCCTGCACGTCCGCGACCGGCTGCAGGTAGGGATGCCGCGCCAGCCACACGTCCCGGGTCATGCGGTCCCTCGGTGCGCCACTTCATCCTTTGACAGCACGGGCATCAGCCGTGCGCCGAGCCCGAACAGGAAGATCGTCGCGGCGATCAGGCCGATGGAAACGCCCCACTCGACGATCGACGGCGTGTAGAACTCCGGTGCGACCCAGGGCATCCGGCCCCGGAAGGTCATCGCGAAGAGGACGACGTTCATGCGGTTGTACGCCACGCCGACGACCGTGAGGAGGGACGCGACGAAGAGCACGTCGGCCCGCTGCCGAAGCGACTTGCGGGCCAGCAGGACGAGCGGAAGCACGCCGCCGAGGAGGATCTCGGCCGCGAAGGCCATGCCGAGCGGTCCGGCGAAGGCTCCGGAGAGCTGGTTGCGGATCGCCATGTCGCCGAGGCGGAACACGAGGTAGACGAGGAGCGCCCAGAACGTGATCTGTCCGACCGAGGCGAGCCGCGTGATCTCGAGCGGGCGGCGCCACCCCTTCGCGATCCACATGTCGACGAGGATCACGAGCGCGGTGCCGGCCGCGATCGACGACAGGAAGAAGGAGACGGGCATCACGGGAGACCACCACTGCGGGGCGAGCATGTTCGGCATCAGCAGGTACAGGGAGCCGAGCGAGCTCTGGTGCATGGTCGACAGCGTGACGGCGGCGATCGCGAGCATGATCGGCTCGGCCTTCTGGTCCCGCGCGCGGAAAATCCAGGCGAGGGTGCCGAAGACCACGGCCGTCGCGAGGGCGTAGAGGAGGTTGCGCGACAGCAGGTAGACGAACAGCGTCACCGCCGCCGCCACATAGGCGCCGTTCCATCGCCGCAACACCGCCGCGGCCTGCTGGAATCCCCAATGCTCGAAGGGCACCGGCAGGAACTCGAGCAGGAGGATCGTGACGTAGAGGCCGACGCACCACGAGACCTCGAACATGGCCGAGTGCTCCGGCGCGTGCAGGGCGAGCTGGTAGGAGTTCCAGGGCAGGCCGAGGTCGGCGAGGAGGGTGACCATCACGAAGGAGTAGCTCAGGAGGCCCATCAGGACGGCGGTGCGACCCAGCCCGTAGAGGTCCTTTCGCTGGAAGACATAGATCACGCCGGCCATCGCGAACGCGCCCGCGGCCACCGCGATCCACACCAGGTCGAAGAGGATCCACAGGCCCCACGGGTAGGTGTCGGAGAGGTTCGTGCTGCCGCCGAGCCCCAGGGCGAAGCGCGCGACGAACGAGACGGCGCCGAACGCCATGAGCAGGAGGAGGACCCAGTTGAACGGGGTCATCAGCTTGCTTCCGGAGAGGCTCGAATTCGACGTGGCCGTGGTCTTCGGCATGCTTCGACGCAGCCGAAGCGTCCGCCACCGTTCTGAGCCCGTTTCCGGAAGAAGGCGTACGCGGCGCCGAGCAGGGCGCCCACGCCGATCACGGCGGGTGGAACGGCGCCGAGCGCCGTCTTGGTGAAGGCCGGAAAGGGCTTCTCCCCGTACGTCGGGAAGCCGAGCTTCTCGAACGGCACTCTCGACAGGTACAGCACGCTCGTCCCGCCCAGCTCCTTCTCTCCGTAGACGTGGTCGACGTACTTGTCGGGCCGGTCGGCGATGCGCTTGTGCGCGAGCGCCAGCATCTCGTCCCGGGTTCCGTAGCGCAGCGCGTCGGCGGGGCACGCCTTGACGCAGGCGGGAATCGCGATGGTGTCGGCGAACCGCCTGGCCGCATCGCTCGGACAGCGCCTGCCCGTTGAACGCGACCGGCGGCGGCTGAGCGGCGCGGTCGGCGCAGTGCGTGCACTTCGAGATCTTCGGGGCGCGCGTGTTCCAGTCCGCGGTCGGCACGTCCCAGGGACACGCCAGCATGCAGTAGCGGCAGCCGATGCACTCGTCGGCGTCGTACGACACCGGGCCGTCGGCCTGCCGCTGGAGCGCCGTCGTCGGGCAGGCGGAGACGCAGGCCGGCTCCAGGCAGTGGAGGCACCGCTGCATGACGTAGGCGGAATCCAGCGCCTCCCGGCTTCGCCGGGTTCGCCATCTCGTGGAACGCGATGAGCGTGTAGCGTCTTCGCGCTGAGCGCCGCCGGGTTCTGGAAGCCCAGGTCGGCCTCCAGCTCGGTCTCCTCGCCGTCGCGCTCGTTCCACTGCTTGCAGGCCACCTGGCATGCCCGGCAGCCGATGCAGTTGGCGATGTCGATCAGCGTCGCCCTGATCGGGCCCGTGGCAGCGGCGTCGTCATGTGCGTCCCCTCGGTGAACCGGATCTTCGCGCGGCCGGGCGGCCGGCCCTGACCACGTTGACGAGGCACGCCTTGGTCTCCTGGGTTCCCGCTCCGGGATCCGAGGCGTCGATCGTGAGGTGGTTGACGCTCGGGCCGGTCGACAGCCCCTGGAAGCCCCAGTTGTACGGCATCCAGACGACGGTGACCTCGCTGGTCGCCGATTTTCAGCGCCTTCATGCGCGGCGTGACGAGGGCCTTGACCTCGAGCTCACCGCGCGCCGACGAGACCCGGACCCAGTCCCCCGATTTCGACCTCGAGCTTCTTAGCGAGGGCGATCGGCAGCTCCAGCACCGGTTCGGGGACGAGCTCGTTGAGCCAGGGGATGTTCCGCGTCGTCGAGCCCGCGCACCAGTGTTCGGCGACCGTCGACGTCATCAGCACGTAGGGGAACTTGTCGGCGGTGCCGATCGGCTGATGCGACGCGACGCGCGGATACTTGACCGTCGGGTTGCTCTTCACGCCCGGGTGAAGGACGTTTTCCACCGGGCTCTCGATCGGCTCGTACATCTCCGGCAGCGGGCCGTCCTTCGGCACGTAGGCCACGTCGCGCCAATACTCGGTGTACCTGGGGTCGGGGTCCGAGTAGACGGCCGCGAAGAGGCGCCCGACGCCCTCCGCGCCGAGGTGGAAGGCGCCGCTGGCCGTTCGGCGTGTCGGGGCCGTCGGTCGCGACAGGAACGTCCGGCACGTCGTGCCCCGTCCAGCGCTTCGCCTGCTCGTCCCACCAGACGATGGGTTTCGAGCCCGGATACGGCTTGCCGTCCCGGTCGCACGACGCGCGGTTGTAGAGGATGCGCATGTTGTTGGGCCAGGTCCACCCGAAGCCCGGGTAGAGGCCGAGGCCTCCCGGATCCGTTGTCGAGTCGCGGCGCTTCGAGAGGTTCTCGCCGTTGGCGAAGACGCCCGCGTAGATCCAGGCGCCCGACGAGGTGGATCCGTCGGCGCGAAGATCGCTGACCTTGCGAACGAGATCGCCCTCCTTGAGGCCGGTCTCCGGGTTGTCGCGCACGGCGTAGCCGTTGATCTCGCGCAGGACGTCCTCGGCCGTGGTGTAGGTCCAGAAGGCCTTGCGGATGATCTCGTCCCTCGGCTCCGTCGAGTCCTTGACCAGGTCGCGCACCTCGCGGAAGACGAGGTCCACGATCTCGCCGTCGGGCTTGGCCTGCCCCGGCGGCTTCACGGCGGCGTGGCGCCATTGCACCATGCCGCCCGAGTTGCTGATGGTGCCGTTCTTCTCCATGAAGAACGCCGCCGGCAGCAGGATCACTTCGGTGTTGATCGACTTCGGGTCGACGCCGGGCCGCTTCCAGAACGCCGCCGTCTCCGTCTCCCAGATCTCCTGGACCACCAGCGTCTCGAGCTTCGCCATCGCCTCGAACGTCAGCGTGAGGTTGGGCAGCGTGACCGCGGGATTCTGGCCGACGATCCAGAGCATCTTCAGCTTGCCGGCGAGGGCATCCTCGAACATCGGCAGGGTGCCGTAGTCCTTGGCGGCGTTGCGCTTGGGCAGCCAGCTCATAGCCATAATCGTTCTCGGCGGTGGCGGCGTCTCCGAAGAACGCCTTGAGCGTGTTGACCAGGTAGCGGCTGTCGGCGATCCCGTTCTTGCGCACGTAGTGGTAGATCGTCGGCTCGGCATTCGTCGGCGAGTTGAGGTAGCCCGGGCAGTAGTTGTAGAGCACGGCCATGTCGCACGCGCCCTGCACGTTCGGCTCGCCGCGCAGCGCGTTGACGCCGCCTCCCGGCTTGCCGATGTTGCCGAGCAGGAGCTGCAGGATCGTGAACGACCGGATCCCCTGCACGCCGGTCGTGTGCTGGGTCATCCCGAGCGCATAGAGGATGGAGCCGGGCCGGTTCTTCGCCATCGTCTCGGCGATCTGCCGGATCTGATCGGCCGGAATGCCGGTGATCCGCTCGCCCATCTCCAGCGTGTAGCGCGAGACGAACGTCTTCAGGCGCGAGAACACGCAGTGCGGGTCGTCGAGGCTCTTGGCGACGCGCGGCTTGCCCTTCGGCGCCGAGCTGGTATCCCCAGGTCTTGGTGTCGTAGGTGTGGCGTGCCTCGTCGTAGCCGCTGAAGAGACCATCCTTGAAGTCGAACGCCTCGTCGCCCAGGAAGAGCGCGTTGGTGTGGGTGACGACGTAGTCCTCGTCGTACAGCTTGTTGACGATGATGTGGTTGATCATCGTGTTCTGGAACGCCGCGTCGGTGCCGGGCCGGATGCGCGCGTAGACGTCGGCGCCCGCCGAGGTCCGCGTGAACCGCGGATCGACGTGGATGATCGTCGCCCCGTTCTCCTGGGCCTTCCGGATCCACTTGAAGGCCATGGGGTGGTTTTCGGCGACGTTGCTGCCTTCCACGAGGATCGCCTTGCAGTTCTGCAAGTCGACCCAGTGGTTGGTCATCGCTCCCCGACCGAACGTGGCCCCCAGACCGGGGACCGTGGGGCTATGTCAAAGTCGGGCCTGGTGTTCGACATAGGGCATGCCGAGCAGCCGGGCCGCCTTCTGAAAGAGGTAGCACTCCTCGTTCGTGTTCTGCGCGCCGCCCATGAAGCCGATCGCGTCGGTGCGATTGACGGGCACCTCTGCGTTGCCGCCCTCCTGAGGGACGAACCGTGGGGCGCTCTGCGATCCGATCACCCGCAGCGAGATCCACGACGAGTTCAGGCGCATCCACCTTCTCGGTGGCGATCCACGTCTCGTCGCGCGTCTTCCGGATCTTCTGCGCGACCCGCGTGATCGCGTCGTCCCAGGAGATGTCCTCCCAGTGGTCGCTGCCCGGCGCGCGGTAGCGCGGCGTCGTGAGCCGGCTGCGGGGAGGTGTGCGTCGCGAACATGGAGATGCCTTTGACGCACAGCGCCCCGCGATTCACGATGTGGTCGTAGTCGCCCTCCATCGTCAGGAGCTTGCCGTCGCGGACCGCGGCGATCATGCCGCAGCCGCACGAGCAGAAGTTGCAGGAGGTCGTGAACTCGCTGACGTTCGCCAGCTTGAATTCCTTCGCCGCCGCTTTCACCGCCGGCACGTCGAGAAGGCCGCCGAGCGCGAGCCCGGCGCCGCCGCCGATGCTGGCTTTCAGCCAGTCCCGGCGATTGAGCGGCTGGCGGGAGGATCGGTCCCGTTCTTCCATGGCGCTTCCTTTCGAGAAGCCACCCGAGCTGCAAGCGACGTGCCCCGAGATCTGCCCGGCGATGTCTTCGTGAAACGGCTCGCGCGGTCACGGCATGTTGGAGCCGCTCACGGAATACCGTGGGCCGGTCGCACATGACGTGAGGCGGCGAAGTCACGGAATGCCAATGGATTCCGGCAGGCAGTCGCGCCTCGGCCGGCGGGTATCGAACTTGCGCGCGCGTCGCGAAGCGTGACTCGCAATCCGCTTCTCTTCAGGCTCGCGTTGATCGCGTGGATCGTGTGGATCGGCGTGACGGCCGGTCGCCTGGTCGATGCGCAGCAGCCAGCGGCGGGGACAGCTCCCGCGGCGACAACGCCCGCCCAGCACCGCCGCCAGACACCGCCCGCCCAGACACCGCCCGCCCAGGCAACGCCCGTCAATCTGCCTCCGGGCTACGCCGGCACCGACGCCTGCGTGCTCTGTCACGAGCCGGAGGGAAAGAGCATCACGCACTCGCGCCACGGTCAGGCCAAGAATCCGCGTTCACCCGCCGCCACGCTCGGATGCGAAAGCTGCCACGGTCCAGGGCAGGCACACGTGGACGACGACGCGAAGGGGCACATCAAGCGGTTCAAAGCCCTGACGCCCAGCTGAGGTCAACGAGACCTGTCTGACCTGCCACAACCGCGGCACGCACGCGGGCTGGGAAGGGAGCGCTCACGCGGCGCGGAACCTGACCTGCACCACCTGCCACAGCGTGCACGCACCGCAATCGATCGCAGAACCAGCTGGTGAAGCCGACCGAGACGCAGGTGTGCGCCACCTGTCACCGCCTGCAGGTGGCGAAGACCGAGCGGGCGGTCGCGCACATGCCCGTTCGCGAAGGCAAGATGTCGTGTTCGTCGTGCCACAACCCGCACGGGTCGATCAGCAACGTGAAGGCGCTCAAGGTCGGCAGCTCCGTCAACGAGACGTGCACGTCATGTCACACGGAGATGCGCGGGCCGGTGTTGTTCGAACACGCGCCCGTGCGCGAGAACTGCGCCACGTGTCATGACCCGCACGGGTCGTCGAACGATCGCATGCTGGTCGTCCGGATGCCGATGCTGTGCCAGCGGTGCCACATCGCGAGCAAGCACCCGGCGACGCTCTACGACAAGGACCAGATCACCACCAACAAGAGCAACCGGATGTTCGGCAGATCGTGCGTGAACTGCCACTCGAACGTCCACGGCTCGAATCACCCCTCGGGCCAGTTCTTCATGCGGTAAGCGGAGCCCGGTATGCGCCGATTCGCCATCACGACGATCGCCCTGCTCGGCCTCGCCGCGCCCGGTGCCGCACTCGCACAGGGAGCCGCCCAACCGCCGGCGCAGCCATCGACTCAGGCGGCCGGCGCCAGCCGCGGCCGCGCCCGCGGCGGCCGATGAGTCCGAGGCGTCGCGCAGTCTCTTCGAGCCGACCTCGCGCGAATTCCTCATCGGGGGCCGCTTCACGAGCGTGGACGGCGATCCGGCGCGCTACCAGCGCTACCAGGACCAGCGCGACGGGCTGCTGTTCTCGAACTTCCGCTACTCGTTCGCCAAGCCGGACGGTACGTGGGACTTCCACGCGCGCGCCGAGAACGTCGGCTACCGCGACCAGGAGTTCATCGGGAGTTACGACCGGATCGGCAAGCTGTCGCTCAGCGGCAGCTGGCAGCAGATTCCGCAGTTCTACAGCGTCGATACGATGACGCCGTATACGGGCACCGGCGGCACGCTGGTGCTCGACGACGCGACGCAGCGCGCGATCCAGAACGGCGCAGGCCAAGCTCGACGCCTACGTCCCGCTGGCGCCGGCGTTCGAACTGCGCGAGCGGCGCGACATCGGCCGTTTCGAGATGGTCGCGACGCCGGAGCCGAACCTCGACGTCACGGCCAGCTTCACGACGCAGAAGCACAGCGGCGAGCTGCCCTGGGGCGCCAGCTTCGGCTTCAGCAACGACGTCGAGGTGGCGCTCCCCTACGATTCGCGCGCGAACGACCTCACCATCGGCACCGAGTGGACGAACGCGCGCAACATGCTGCGTGTCGCCTACAGCGGCTCCTGGTTCGACAACATCGCGCCGACGCTGACCTGGGACAGCCCGCTCCGCCTCGACGACGCGTCCGGCGCGCCGGGACGCGGACGCATGTCCCTCTGGCCGTCGAACTCGGCCCAGACGATCAGCTTCGGCGGGTACACCAAGCTGGCGCACAAGACGCAGGTGACGGGCTCCTTCTCCTATGGACTGTGGAGCAACGACGAGCCGCTGCAGCCCTTCACGATCAACTCGGCGCTGCCGCAGATCGCGCTGCCCCGCGCGAACACCGAAGGGGAAGCGCACGTCTTCTCGACCACCCTGACCCTCAACTCGCGCCCATCGACCGACTGGCGGTTCAGCGCGCGCCTGCGCAACTACACCTACGACAACCACATGCCAGCCACGTCCATCACGGACATGGTCAGCTACGATAGCTCGGTCTCGGAGACGCCCACGGGCGGTCCAGACCTCTACGCGCACAGTCGGACGACCTTCGACGGCGATGCCACGTGGACGAAGCTGATGCCGTTCGCGGTCACGTTCGGCTACTCGCACAACGGGAACGGCTACGATGCGCGGATCGTCGAGTCCAGCGGCGAGAACGTGTTCCGCGTGTCGGCCGATGCGGTCGGAACCTCGTGGCTCACCTTCCGGACCCAATACGAGTTCGGCGATCGCACCGGTTCAGGGCTCGACGAATCGCAGCTGACGGAGATTGGCGAACATCCCGAGATGCGCCACTACGACGTCGCCGACCGGACGAGGAATCGCTTCACCGCCCAGGCCGACATCGTGCCGTCGGATGCCTGGACGTTCAGCGTGTCCGGCGGCGTCCTCAAGGACGACTTCAGCAACACGTTCTACGGTCTGCAGGACTCCACCGGCCGCACATTCTCGCTCGCGGCGGATTTCCACCGGCCCAACGGTCTCGGCGCGGGCGGGAGCTACAACTACGAGCGCTACGCCGGGCTGCAGCGCTCGCACGAGGGAGATTCGTCCACGGCCCAGTTCAACGATCCGCTGCGCGACTGGACCGCCGATTCGACCGAGACGGTGCACTACTTCTCGATCTACGCCAGCCCTCCACGCATCGGGAAGAACACTGAGATCCGGTTCTCGTACGACTTCAGCCACGCAGAGGGTAACTATCTCCAAACGATCCCCGCGGGCAGCCCGATACCGCCGCCCAACCAGCTGCCCAACGTGTTCAACAAGCTGCAGCAGCTGCACCTCGACGTGCGGTACCGGCTCTCCAGCCGCCTCGCCGCGTCCTTCTCGTACCTGTACGAGCCGCTGAGCATCTACGACTTCGCGTTCGACCCGAGCGTGGTCAACGGCATCGTGCAGCCGAGCTCGCTGGTCATGGGCTACGTGTATCGGCCCTACACCGCCCACTCGACGGTGTTCGGGATTCGTTATCTCTGGTAAGGTAGCTCGCGCCGGTTGTCCTTTCGGCACGATGGAGGATCCAATGCACAGGACGCTCGTGACCAAGGGGTGGCTCTTCGTCTTCGCTCTCGTCTCGTCCGCCGGCATCGCCACAGCGCAGGACGCCGAGCAGGTGAAGAAGGGGCAGGAGGTGTACGCCGCGCAGAAATGTTCGGTCTGCCACAGCATTGCGGGTAAGGGCGGCAAGGCGAATCCGCTCGATGGCGTTGGCGCGAAGCTCTCGGCCGACGACATCCGGCAATGGATCGTCGATCCGGTGGCGATGACGAAGAAGTCGAACTCGACCAAGAAGCCGCCCATGCCGGCGAAGTACGGCAAGCTGCCGGCGGCTGAACTCGACGCGCTCGTCGCCTACATGCAGAGCCTGAAATAGGGCGGGTCGTGCCAGGCCGCGCTCTCCTCGCCCGGCATCCGGCTTCACTGGCAGGCGTCGTGCTGGCCACGGCGAGCGCGGTGGCTTTCCTCGCCCTGCTCGTCGCCGAGCTGCTGGGCCTCTTCGCCAATCCGTACGCGGCGCTCGTCGTCTTCGTCGCGTTGCCGGCGCTCATGGTGACCGGACTGCTGCTGATTCCGTTCGGCATGTGGCTCGAGCACCGCAGGCTGCTGCGCCACCCGGGCTCGGAGCGGGAGTGGTTCGTCATCGACTTCAGGTCGCCGGCGACCCGCCGCAGGGCGGTGCTGTTCACGGCGTTGACGGCCGTCAACGTCGTGATCGTGCTGCTCGCGGGCTACGGCTCGCTGCACTCGATGGAGTCCCCGTCGTTCTGCGGCCAGACGTGCCACACGCCGATGCATCCGCAGTTCACCGCGTGGCAGGACGCGCCGCACTCACAGGTCGCGTGCGTGCAATGCCACATCGGTGAAGGAGGCCGCGCCTTCGTCAAGTACAAGTTGAACGGCCTGCGGCAGCTGTATCACGTCGTGACGGGCCACTACCCGCGGCCGATTCCCGGCGTTGCCGACCTGCGTCCCGCGCTCGAGGTATGCGGGAACTGTCACTGGCCCGGCAAGGGATTCGGCGACATCGTCCGCGTCAAGCGCGAGTACGCCGACGACGAGACGAATACGGAGACGGCGACGATCCTGCAGTTGTTCCTGGGCGGTCCCGGTGCACCGGCGGCCGGCGGACGCGCCATCCACTGGCACGCCGATCCGCGCGTGCGGATCGAATTCATCTACACCGACGGCGAGCGGCAGACCATCAAGTTCGTCAAGTACACGGATGCGCAGGGTCGGGTCCGCGAGTACGCCGCCGAGGGGACGACGCCCGAACAGCTCGCCAAGGGCAGCCAGCGCGCGATGGACTGTGTCGACTGCCACAACGTTGCGGCGCATCGCGTCGCACCGGCGCCGGAGCAGGCGGTGGATGTGGCGATCGCGGCGGGCCGGATCGACCGCGGCCTGCCGTTCGTCCGTCGCGAAGGCGTGCGCCTGATGAAGGCGAGCTACCAGAGCGGCGACGACGCGGCGCGGATGATCGACGAGGAATTGCGAAAGTTCTACACCGCACGCGGCCGCGGCGCCGATGCCCAGGTCACGGGTGCGGTCACCGCGCTGCAGGACATCTACCGGCGCAACGTGTTTCCCGAAATGAAGGTCACCTTCGGCACCTATCCGGACAACGTCGGGCACACGACGTCGGCCGGGTGCTTCCGCTGCCACGATGGCAGCCTCGTGGCAAAGGACGGCGGTTCGATCAGCTCGGACTGCGAGTACTGCCACAAGCAGATCGACAAGCCCTGACAACGCGATTAGGGGTCTTACACAATTCGCGTTCGTCCGACCGTCATGGGCCGCGTAAGTGATCGATCTAGTCCAGGATTCACCTGTGTTCGTATGTAGCCCAGCCCTTCCGCCTTCGTTGAAACTACGGCGGACCGCCGAAGCCTTGGCGAAGGCGGTCAGGCGGAAGATCGCGGCCGGCGTTGGTCTTCCACCTAAAGGTGGAAGCCACACGATCGATTTGTTCACAGGCCTGAAGGCCTCCGCTACCGTAGCGCGACATAGCGAACACAAGTGAACTCGGGTGTAAAGGGAGAGATGTCCGAGTGGTTGTCCTCCTCCGCGGCTCCGCCGCTTCGGCGGGACATCTCGCCGTAGCTCGCGATGAACTCACTTGCGAGCGGAGGCCCATGAAGGAGCACGTTTTGGAAATAGATTCCCGCCGCGCGTGCTGACGCACATCAAATCCCACCAACACAGTTCCGATCAACGAGTTCCCGCAACAGCGATACGCGTCGACGTGTCCCCGTAACTGACGGTGTTTGACCAGGGTTTCGGGGGGTATGTGACACAGTTCTGACACAGTTTCGGAGCGCTCTTAGCGGAGTACCGTCGAGAGGTGTTGGTACGCGTTGAGAGTAAGGCTGGCGAAGAGTCCGACAGGTCGTTGAGGATCTCGAATTCGACCGCGTTGGAATCCCGCCTTCCCGACCATCATTCCGCCGCCGTCAGCTGATCTCGACGGCCGTGTGCTCCGCACAGAGCCTTCGTACTGCCGGCACGCTTTCGTCGCGGGCGGCCAGCGGGTACGCGCACAGGATATCCATCTGGCGGCTCATCGCGATCTCGTCCCACAGGTGTTCGAGTTGAATGGCGGCTTCGACGTGTCCGTGCGTCCAGAATATGGAGGTGCCTTCACCACAGGCCGCGACCCTGGCGTGGTGATCCGTCGCGCGCCGTGTGACATCGGTCAACAGATCCCCCGCGGCGTCCAGGTACCGTAACGGGTCCGGGCACCCGTTGACCGTCGCCTTCGCGAGCAGCTCGCTGACGTTCACGGGGAGATAGCGCTGCTGTCGGATCGCCAGGGCGACGTCCACGTGCGACGCCTCCAGACTGGATTGGAGGCTTCGCTCGTGCGCCGCGGTCACCACCGCGACGACGGCGTTCCCCTCGCGGAGTTCGCCGGCAATGAAACGGCTGAACGCGCCGATCAGAACCGCGTCGCTCGAACAGAACACCACATCGTGACGATGAGAGGCGAGGCTGTCTCCCTGGGCTATGCGTTCGAGGCCGCCGCTGACGAATCGCCCGCCTCGAATGATCGCTTCGAGCACCGGGAGAACGTCTCGCTGGACGCGAGGTTTATACACATAGCCGTGGGCGCCTCTCCTGAAGGCCTGCTCCACGACCTCCAATGAGGATTCATTGGTCACGAACATCAACTTGGCGTCCGGAACCTTGGCACGTATTCGCCCTGCGACTTCAATACCGCTCAGCATCGGCAGGCCGATGTCGAGCATGACCACATCCGGTCGCAGCGCTTCAGCCTGACAAATGGCATCCAACCCGTCCGCGGCTTCGCCAACGATCAGCAGATCCGCCCGCTGCTGCAGCAACTCACAGATCACGCGGCGGAACGGCTCGTGGTCCTCGACGACGAGAACTCTAAGGCGGGACGTCAACGACAGGCCGCTCCGTTGACGGCTAACGTGAGAGTGGCGGTCATGCCGACGCGATCGCGGCGAGTGCCGACTCCGACGCTTGAATCGGTACGGTGACCCTCAAACGGGTTCCCGACGCCGGCGTCGCGTGAATCTCCAGAACACCCCCAACTGATTCCACGCGTTCTCTCATGCTAATCAGGCCAAGCCCCGCGTTCGGCGGACCATTGACGTCAAATCCCTTCCCGTCGTCAGTGATCGTGAGTGCTACGCTGGACGGCCCGCCCGTCAAGTCGACCCAGATGTGGCCTGCGTCGCTATGCTTCACGGCGTTCCCCAACGCCTCTTGCGCGACTCGGAATACGCACAGCGCGATGTTCTGATCGATCTCCGCCGGTACGTCGCGATGGCAGAAGGCAATAGGCAGGTGCGGCGGTGACAAGTCGCGTCGAAGGTTGTCGAGGGCGGCGACGAGTCCGATCAGCCGCAACTTCGACGGGTGCAACCGGTGCGACAGTTCGCGCACACTCGTCGAGATGCCCTGCGTTGTTTCCAGGGCTCGGGAGAGGCGCTTCGCGCTGTGCACCTGCAGCTGATCGGAACGGAGCCGATCGAGCTCGATGGACAGAATCGCGAGCTGTTGATTGATGTCGTCGTGCAATTCACGCGCAATGCGGGCGCGTTCCGCCTCCTGTTCGCCGAGCAGCCGTCGGCTCAGGTCGCGGATTCGGTCGTAGCTCACGCGCAGCTTGGCCTGGCTGCCACGCAACTCGCGCTCGCTGCCGCGCAACTCGCGCTCGACGCGCTGCCGCTTGGTCCGTTGCACGAGCAGGCCAGCGATGAGGGCCGACTGCGCCAGCATCAGCATGACGGCGCCGATGATGTAGCGGCTGGTATTGATCCCACATGCTCGGCGGCCGAAACAGGACGCGCGTACCGGTTGGCAGACGCGACTCGTCGAGCCCCCAGCGGCGCAGCTGCCGCCAATCCACCTGATCGACATCCGTGTTGGGCGAGGACACCGGTATGTCGTCGGCTCGCTCTCCGCGAAGCACGCGAAGCGCGAGCGTGGCAATGGCCTTTACCTGGGCCACTTGATCGCGGCGACGGCCGCCGACGATGCCCGAGTCAACGGCGGCATCCGCCCAGCTGTAAGTCGGCGCGTTGGCCGCCGACGCGACGCGGGAGAGGGAGGCCATCACCTGAAAGTGCTCGCCCGCGCCGTCCTGGCTCACGACTAAATAGAACACCGCCGAGTGTGGCGGCACCGTTCTGAGTCGCTCTTCGAGATCCTGCATCACCAAGCCCGAGAAATACGTGAATTCGACACGCCCCTCGAAGGGGCGGAACTCCGCTCTCGCCTGGCTCTCGTTCCTCCGGTCCAACGCACCCGCTCCGCTCACGACGTACACACGTTTGAGATCGGGCTGCAGCGCCAGCGCGAGGTCGAGCGAACCGCTGAAGTGGAGTGGGTTAATCAGACCGGTCGAATTGGCGAAATGGCTGCCCGGGGGGGTGAGCGTATAAAACACCGCAGGCGTGCCGCGGAAGAGGACGTTCCGGTTGCGGCTCATGAAGTCAATGACGACGTCTCCTATCAAGATGAGCAGATCGATACGCTTTTCCGCGTATTTCAGACGCAAGAAGTCGAGATACGCGCTCTCATATTCAGGTCGCGGGAACCTGACAAAATCAAAGTATTCAGAGTAGAAGTCCACACGCTCCCCGAGGCCTTCGGCGAGCAGCTTCGGCAGCTCTCGTGCCCAGACCACCGAGAACTGGTCATCGGACCTCGTCGAGTTCAGGACGAGTACTTGCTTCGGGCGGTCGGCTTCTTGCGCGTTCGCAGGAGGGGCGAGGACGCACGCCGTGAGCGCGATCGCCGCCAACGCCCTACGCCGAACGTCACGTCGCAAGGTCAGCATGTGCCCGCCACGTCAGAACTCTGTTTCGACGGTAATCCTGAAGAAGCGCGGCGTCAGGATGGTATTGGGCCGCGGCCACGATGCGCCCGGGACGAACGCATTGTTGTAGGTAAGGCCCGCGCTCGAGTTCAACGCGTTGTAGATGTCGAGCGCAACCATCGTTCGCGACCGCCCGTGCCGCAGGATCTTGGCCGACGCGGACGTCCAACTGGTTGATGCGATCACCATAGCGCGTACCGGGCGCCACCAGATTCACCGTGACGTTGGGCGCGTTCCCGGACAGGTTCCGGCCGAGCGACGGAGCCACGGCGGCGTTCGGCACGGCGTAGTTCGCCGCCAGCATCGCCCCGGGCTTGCTTTGCAGTGTTGCGGACAGCTGAGCGCCGATTCCCGGCAGCTCGTATGAGGCCAGGCCCCTGAACTGCGTCTGGATGCCGAAGGCGACATGGCAGTACGGGCTGACGGGACTCACGATGGAGCTGCCGAGCCCGGGGCCAAGCGGGCTCGCGCCCGCTGTGGTCGTCGCGAGCTCCGGCAGACGCGCCCGCACCTCGCAGTTGTCTGCCACGGTCTGTCCCGTGCTCGTCCCCCCCGTGAACGTGAAACCGCCGGCCCGCAGATTGAGCGTCGCATCGAGGCCGTTGAAGTACTGATACCAGCGTCCGTACTTGCTCGAATCCGCGATGAGATTGCTCACCTGACCGGCCTTGTCAGGCGCGACATCGTACAGACCCGACACCACGTAGCCCCCGCCGCCCGGCAAGCGAGGATCCACCGGAGCCACCACGCTGAACGGCGTCAGATCGGACGGCTGCAGCGCCAGGTTGTCGGCAACGGTAAAGCCATGGAACCAGCGACGGCTGTACGTGAGCGTCGCCGATGCGCGGGGGAGAATCTGACGCTGAATCGACACGTCGAGCGTCCAGTCCGACGGCCGGACGCCCCAGCCGTTGAGGACGCCTGGATCGAAGTTGTTGGTCAGCACGTGCTGTCCGAAGCTCGTGTTCGACAGCACGCCACACAGGTCGCCTCCGGTCACCCGGAGGTCCTGCGCGCTCGGGTTCAGCAGGTCGCAATCGGGCACGAAGTTGCCGTTCGCATCGGTCCATGCTCGCGTCACACCTGCCGTGCCGAGCGTTGATGTCGTCTGCGGCATCCGCAGCGTCGGATTCGTACTGGTATAGATGCCCACCCCTGTGCCCGCCCCTTCCAGGTATCGGCCAAGGTGTACTTTGAGCGCCGTCCTGCCATTGCCGAACACATCGTAGGACGCCCCCAGCCTGGGGGTGATGTCCTTGTAACTGTCCACGCCAGGCGTTTCCGGAATGATGATGGGCACCGGCAGGAATCTGGACGGGCCTTCCTGCTGCGCAGGAAACCAGCTCCGCGCGCGGTCGAACCGCACGGCAGCCTGCATGGTCAGGCGGCCGCGCGTCCAGCGTTCCTGCGCGAAGACCGCATCCCACCCTGTGCGAGAGCGGTTCATCCACGGCGAGATCGATTGCGTCAGTTGATTCGGCACGCCGTTGTTGAACCGGTACGTCAGGTTCTGGGTGTTCGTCATCCAGACGATGTCCTGCGTCATCAACGTGTGCTGATAGCCGACCTTCAGGCTATGTGACCCGGTCACATACGACACTGACCCCGTCCACAGGTAATTGCCGTTATACGCGTCGCTGAAGTCCTGCGAACGATAGGCCAGCCCCGGGATGTTGCCGTTGGCTGCGCACCCGCTCGCGCACTGCTCGACGACCCGAATCAGGTCGCGGGTTGGATTCGGGTTGCGCTCGAAGTTCGCGAAGCCGAAATACGTGGCGCCGAAGCCGGCTTCGACGAGCAGGCGATTCGACAGGGGGGCCGACCACGTGGCCTGCGCGACGCGCAGCGGGCGCCCGAAGACGCCGACCGCTTCAGGCGACACGCGCGGGGGATCGACACCGGCGGGAGTGGCGCCCGTGCAGGTTCGGCAGAGCGTCTGCTCATCCCAGAAGACGCTGACCTTGTTGCGCCGGGTCATCTGCCACGTGACACGCGCGCTGGCGTTCTCGAACAGGCGGTCCGAGTACGCTCTCCGGCTCGAATCGGGCGCATACGACCACTTCGCCGGGTCCCCGGCGTTGAGGTTGTAGTACACGTTCGTGCTTTCCGTCGTGCTCCCGCCACGGTGCGCGGTGGCGAAATACCACAAGCGATCCCGGGCAATCGGCCCTCCGATCGTGCCGGAGATGTCGTAGACCTTGCTGAGCGGGCTCGCCGCGACGACGCCCTGGTTCTTCAGGGCCGGTGTCAGGTTGTCGGACTGGAGCTTCTCGCCGGTCCCGCTGAAAAAAAGCGAGCCGTGCGTGGAGTTGCCGCCGGTCTTCGGCACGAGGTTCATGACGAGCCCACCCGTTTCGCTCTCGCCCAGCCCACCCGCGCCGGCGAAGGTGACCTCTTCGGTGGCGCCGGCGTCCACCACATAGCTGGTCGGCGAATTGGATGGACTTCCGACGATGATGCCGTCGAGCGTCAGGCGCCCCTCATTGCTCCGGCCTCCATGGATGGGAAATTGCGTGGTCGTTGTGCCAGTGACGACGTCGTTCGTGGTGGTGACCACCCCGGGGATGAGCACGACGAGCGCGTTGTAGCTGCGAACGGTCGGAAGTGCCTTCACGATGTCGGCCGGTAACGTTGTGGCCGCGCCGGCGCTGCGGACATCGACGGCAGGAGTCGCCGTCGTCACGGTGATGGTTTCCGCAACCGGGCCGAGCGCGAGTTGCGCATTGACGCCGGCCGTGAACGCAGTCGTGATCTGGACTCCCTCCCGTACGTATGGACGGAAGCCCTCACGTGTGAAGGTGAGGGTGTACACGCCCGGGCGAAGGTTCTCGATGCGGTACTGGCCGCTGCCATCGGTGACCGACGTGCGGACCTTTTCGATCAGCGCGGAGCTCTCGGCCTGGACGGTGACGTCAGGAAGTGCGCCGCCAGACGCGTCATGTACAGCGCCGGCAATCGCCTGCGCGAATGCCCCGCAGGGAACGCCCGCAGCCAATGCGAGGAGAAACGCGAACGTCCGACAAGCACGCACGAGCATTTATCCTCGTCTCCAACAGCAGCCTCGAACCAGGTTCCGCCGCTACACGGCGATCGCGCTCGATACGTAGGTTCCGCCGTCCACGACCGTGCGAATCGCTTCCACGAGCTCGGTCGGCGCATTGACCTTCAGAACGAATCCAGACGCGCCAGCGTCAAGTGCGTGGCGTACCACCTCGGCATCCCCATAATTGGTCAGCAGGATCACTCTCACGTGCGGCAGGTGCTTCTGGATCTGCTTCATCGCGGTCAATCCATCGGTTCCTGGCATCGAGATGTCAGCCACGATCACGTCAGGTTTCAGCGTCTTCGCGGCCTCGAGCAATGCGCCACCGTCCCGAACCGTTCCGACCAACTGGAACGCCTCGGCCACGTACTCCCCGATGGCCGCGGCGAGGCTTGGATGATCGTCGGCGAGCAGGACGCGTGATGAATGCATGACCTCTGCCTCCTGCGACGGTAACCAGGCGAGCAGGCTCGTGCCCAAACCCGATGCCCGAATCCTTCATGCGGTAAGCAGCGGGGGGCCGATTCTGCTGCCAACTGAACTAGATAGTCGATCCAGTCGGCAAAAGTACGGGTTCCACCTGTCACATTGACACGGCCGTCGCCGTGTGCGCGCGTCGGGTTCCGCCCGAGCACCTTCTCGCCGCCTCCAAGCGGCCTCCACTCGCCATCGCGATGGATGCGGTGGGAATCTGCTTTCGCGAAAACGCGGCGGGAACCGCGTCGAGCGTCTCCCGCCGCCTCCCAAATGCCTCCAGAAATCGGGTCGATTTGAGGGGATCCGAGTGCATGCCAGTGGACACGCCGGAGCGCCGCAAATCGCTGCACCGCAATGACATCGCATCAGAAGTCGTGCGTCGTCACGAAGTTGCCGAAACCCGCGATGTCGAACTTCAACTCCCGCCGGATCCAACCTCACGTCCGTCCAACACTGTGCCTCTTGGTCGCCTACGTCGAGGCGACCCGACGGATACTCTTCGCGGGCGACACTGCGTACGCCCCCTCTTTAAAGAGATCCGACGCAGGCTCGGTCCAATTGATTTGGCGCTGTTACCGATCGGTGCGTCTCGCCGAAGCACAGACTCGCTACGTCTCGGCAACGGCGATGCTCGACGCGCATGACCGCGAGTTACAGCGGACCCAGAAGCTCGTCGAGATCGGGGCCGCGAGCCGCCAAAAGCTGGAGAAGATTCACGCCGAGCACGCGGCGCAGACAGCGGCTGTCCAGAGTGCGCGCTCGCAGCTCGAGTTGCTCGGCGTTTCGGCGTCGGCACTCGAGAATATGGCTCCTGGCCACAATGTGAGCGCCACCACCAACGTCTCTGCGCCGATCGACGGCGTCGTGACGGAACGCGGAGCGAATGTTGGGCTCAACGTGGACACAGCCACGAAGATGTTCACCGTGGTCGATCTCTCAACGGTCTGGGTCGTGGCGAATCTGTACGAAAAGGATTCCTCCCGAGTGCGCGTAGGCAGTGAAGCCGCGATCACAACGTCAGCCCGTCCAGACGTAACGCTGCGCGGCCGCGTCAGCTACATCGATCCGCAAGTCAGCGCCGACACACGAACCGCAAGGGTGCGGATCGAGGTGCCAAACCCGGGTCGCGAGCTGCGGCTCGGGATATACACGGAGGTCGTGGTGGCCGGAGCGTCGGGTAAGTCAGCTCCGAGAGTCCCGCGCAACGCCGTGCAGAACGTTGGTGACCGTACGGTCGTCTATCTGGCGAATCCGAAGGAACCCGGGAAGTTTGTTGAACGAGAGGTCCGCCTCGGACAGACCTCGGGAGAACAGGTCGAAGTCGTGTCAGGCGTTCAGCCAGGCGGCAACGTCGTCGTGACCGGTGGCAGCTTCTTCGTCAGGGCCGAGCGTGAGCGTCTTGGTCTCAGGCCCGCGGAAGTACGGTGAATGCCAGCGCAACGCCAGCATCATCGATCGTGGGACGCAGCAACGAACCCCAGACTGCGAAGGTGGTCGTCAACGAGCAAGGCTATGAGCCTGCGAAAATGACGTTACGCGCCGGCACACCGGCACGCATCACGTTTGTGCGCGTAACCGACAACACGTGCGGCACGGAAGTGGTATTTCCGTCGTTGAACATCAAACGCGCGCTCCCGCTGAATGAACCGTCGTGATTGAGTTCACGCCAGCGAAGGCGGGAGACATCGCTTTCGCCAGTGGGACGAACATGCTGCACGGCACCATCGTCGTTCGATAGGCGGAGCCTGCATCATCTGATCGCGCCTGGAACGATCGCGAACGTCGCGTGAAAAAGAATCCAGCGATGTCACTTGCCGCTCAGAGGAGCGGCGACGAAGCCGTGTGGCGTTCCGCCGGCCGCCAGCGTGAACTGACCGACGATGAAACCCTCGGGGTTGATGCCGAATGCGACGGTGGCGAACGCGGTTACTGTATTGCCGGAGGCGTCCGTAACCGTGACGTCAAACGCAATCCGCTCTGACCCGTCACCGCGATCGACGAATCCATGACGCCGCCCCGCCACTTCGCCCTCCGCGCGGAAGGTGCCGACGAAATGGCCCTGTGGATTCATATCCCAGATGGATGTCAGATTCGCTGTCACCGTCTCATCGGACGCGTCGTATGGCTCGAAAACGCCGTTCCGCACGAGATAGCCGCGCGGTTGTCCGCTCATATCGGTAAACAGGCCGACGATCGAGTGGCCGTTGAGGGTGCCAGCGTTGTTCATGGACATCGGGACGTCCATCGAATCCAAGAGTTCACCGCCGTTGGGCATCAGGCTGTAGGCGTCCGTGATGTAGACCGAGCCCTTCGACCCGAAGGACCGGCGCCATGTCGCCCCGTACATGGACATGCCGAGATCGTGATCGTGTAGACAGCCGTGGATTTCGCCGTTTGAGGTGATGCGCTGAGGGATCGCGCCAGGGTGCCCGGAGAACATTACTGTCGTGTACTCGTTACGCCCAAAGTGAAAACCCTTGATGCAGGCGGGGTTGCGGTTTCCGTTCGAAGATTCTGCGGGCAATACAGCGGCGAGTCTTCGTCAACATCCGGATTGACCGGCAGGACGAATTGGCCCACGATTTCTCCTTGGGGGTTGATGCCGTTCGCGGTCGTGCTGCGCACGCCGGCAAGCGGAAAATCCATGGTCGTGTAGAGTCCGTCGTGCCGCAGGAATCCGTGCTGTCTGCCCGCGGAGTCCACGTAAAACCCGACGATGTCGCCGCGGGCGTTGATACCCCGTAGCGACGTTTGCCTGGCGACGCCGCCTGGAGCCAGCCCTGTCGGACAAGTGGTCGCGCCGGCATCGCAGCTGACGTCGATTGACGCGGCCTCGTTGCCTCCCAGCAGACGCACCCCCGAGGCTGAGACCTCAACGGCCGCCGCAAATATGTCGACAGGAACAGTCCAACGGCGACGACGCCGGCATGCGGCCGAAAACCCTTTCGGTTCGCGATCATCGATCCTCCTCGGCACGGTGGGTGCCCTCGAATGAGATCGCGTAGACGAGGGCCAAATCGGACCAATTCGACCATCGGTTGCGAGAAAGCGGCCGGGTATCTATGCTAAACGCCTACTTCTCAATGATTTGGGAATCCGCATGGCGTCCCGGCCTGACGTGACGGCGCTTCTGACTGAATGGGGCGTGGTAATACCAATGCGCTCAACGAGTTGCTGCCGCTCGTCTACGCGGAGCTGCGTCGCGTTGCCGCACGCCAGCTTCGTGCCGAAAGGGGTGGGCTCACGCTGCAGCCGACGGCGCTCGTTCACGAGCTTTACCTGCGTCTCGTCGACCAGCGGCACGGCGACTGGCGGGATCGCGCGCATTTCTTCGGCGTAGCGGCGCAGGTCATGCGCCGAATTCTCGTGGATCACGCGCGCCGTCGTCGTGCGAACAAGCGCGGTGACGGTCTTCCGACTGTGTCGATCGACCAGGCAATGGAAGAAGCTGCCCCCGATCGCATCCCCGTTCTCGCGCTGGATCATGCGCTCGATCGTCTTGCGGGGCTGACGAAGATCTCGCCCGCATCGTAGAGCTTCGCGCTTTTGGCGGACTTACCATCGAAGAGGCCGCTTGTGTTCTTAAGGTGTCGCCAACCAGTGCCAAGCGCGAATGGCGCACCGCAAAGGCATGGCTCACGCGCGAGCTCGGTCTTGAGATCCGGCCGTGAACAGCGAAAAGTGGCAACGCGCCAAGGCGCTGTTTCAGGCCGCTCTAGAACATCCTCCAGAGGAACGCGCCGCTTTCGTCGAATCGGCGGTCGAACACGACGACGAGCTGCGACTGGAGGTGCAGTTACTGTTGCGGGCGGACGCCGCGGATATCAGCGTATTCGATCGGTTGCCGCTGGCCGACGCCGCCGTGATTGCCGCGGGATCCAGGGACTTCCCGCC
>CAWDRS010000004.1:0-101502 GCA_963804795.1 uncultured Acidobacteriota bacterium
TTGCGCCTTTCCAGCCGACCTTCTGGGTCA
Source organism: uncultured Acidobacteriota bacterium (assembly GCA_963804795.1). Taxonomy (GTDB): domain Bacteria; phylum Acidobacteriota; class Vicinamibacteria; order Vicinamibacterales; family 2-12-FULL-66-21; genus CAVSUB01. The sequence continues at coordinate 31 of CAWDRS010000004.1, forward strand.
GCAGCATATGCCGCTTTACTGCGTATCAGCAGACAAAAGTCTTGAATCATCACGACTTTGGTCACCGGAACAACGATGTAACCCCGACTGATAGCTGAATCGGCAGAAGTAGGGTCACGTTACGCAACTTGTGGGCGCACTCGACACACATTTCGGGTAATCCGGTGAGTTTCTGCAGATCCTCGCAGGTAACATGGTCGCGCTTCTAGGCCTGCAGTGAATAGTTGAAGTCTCAGGAGAGGACTTCTAGCTGTCAGTGCATCGGCGGGATAGTCCTCGATTGTCGGCGGGCCCGGGCAATCAAATCTTCTGCGGAGGCACATTCGGGGGAGAAGACAGCTCTGCCAACCTGAACACCAGGTAGTTCCGGGATCAACGCCGATAGCCTCGCGCTCAAGCGCTCGGTCACAGACTCGGCGCCCTCAGCCCCGGCGTGGACGAGCAGGACCGCGACGACTCCGGTTCGCAGTCGTCCGAGGAGGTCAGATGCCCGCAGCTCCGGTCGGACAGCTGCGGCAAGCGTATCGAACGCCAAACGCGCCTGGGACGGCGGCTGGTCCGGTGCGATCAAAACGAGCCCCAATCCGAGGTTGAAGCGCTTGGCCCGCTCAACTTCCTCCTGGATTCTGCGCTCGAACGCGGCGGTCTCGGAATCGACTTCGACCGCCCTGGCCTGACGGAATCCCGAGAGCGCCACCTCCGCCAGCCAGGGCCGAAGCGCCTTGACCCAGGTCTGGACGACGCCGGCCGCAGCGGGACCGAGCGGCCCCGTTCCGACAAGCGCGAGCTCGAGAGAGGTCTCCGGCGAGACGATGACCTTGACGACGAGCTGACTTGGGTCACCGATGTCACCTTCATATAAGGATGTCGAGGGACCGATGCTGGCAAGGGTGCGCCGGCCACCAATCCGGTCGGTCACGATGACCCGTGCGCTTTCTGCACCGGCCTCGCGCACGAGCTCGTCCAGGAGCTCGGTCAGAACCCGCTCAGGAGCAGTACGGGTCGCTGATGGAATCTGTGTCAGCTGGCTCTGCCATCGTTCCAGACGCGCGAGCTCCCTGGCTTGGAGATCCCCCGTGAGCACGCGCGCGATGGCCCCGAACGTCAACTCGACGTGGTTGTCCAGGCTGCCGGCGAGGAGGATGAGCCACGCGGGCTCACCAATCCCGACCGGAAGGACCAGAACCTCGTCCTTGCGTCCGCTGAAGCCGAGATCGTCCAGCTCGCCGGCAGGGGGGAACCTCCGCGCGGCGACGAGCTGAGCGGCCCGCTCGGCATCGAGTGGCTGGCCGGCCTGCTCGACGCCAGGTAGAGCCCCTGACAGAACGAAACGCCCATCCGGCCTGCGCGAGTAAATCCGACAGTCGAGGTCGAACCATACCGTCGCGGCGTGCAGCACAGCGTGCATGACGTCGCGGTCCGATTCGTACGTCCCCAATTGGCCGAGAAATCTGAGGGTGGCATGCAGGCGCCGCGTCAACGCCTGCGTCGCCGCCAGCTGACCGTTCATCTGGAGGTCGGACTCGAGGATCCCTCGCGCCAGCGCGCCGGCCTCCTCCATGACCTTGGCGACGGCGGGCGACTCCTCTGCGAGCGTGCGACGGGACGCGATCAGGCACCCGATCACCTCGCGCGCCCGCCTCAGCGGAAACACGCCGAAAGCAGCCCCCTTGATCTGACCGAACCGCACCTCCCCCGTGCGGAGTGCCTTCAGTACTTCCTCGGCGACCTCGGGTTCATCCATCCGCTGAGCGAAATCGCCGGACGGCGAATGACGGACGGGATCCAGCCAGAGGTGGACGACCTCAAAGGAAACACCGGTCTGCTGCTCGAGCATCTCGAGCAGCGCCAGCCCTGCGGGGGAGAGTGTCAGATTATCGACCATCGCACCAAGCGCCAGCGAGAAGCGGGCCTTGGTAATGCAGGGCTAGTGCAAGGGGGCAGCCACGCGACGGCGATAAGTCGAGGGTCAGCAAAACACTCTGAACAAAGAGTTTGCAAGACTACTCCCACACAGTTTCGGCTGCCATCTGGCTGCCGCAGGACTCATCCAGCCAAAACAGCTGGGCTGAGGCACACTAATGTCTACTTCGGAGAAGCCTTCTCCAACCCTCTGGAGTATCCGGACGCAATCTCGACCATGATGTCCATCGCCCGGCCGATCTCCTGTTCCGTGTTGTAGAAATGCGGGGCGATCCGGATGCCGGCACCCGGCCGGTAATCGACGATGACCTGTCGGTCGATCAGCGCTCGAGAGACCGCCTCGCCCTCAGGCACGTCGATGATGACGGCGCCGGCTCGTTGGTGATCGTCGAGGGGAGTGTTGAGCCGGAATCCCGCCGCCTGCGCTCGCTCGATCAGTAAACGGGTCAGCCATAAAGACCGAACCCGGATCGCCTGCACGCCGATCTCCGCGACGATTTCGTAGCCGGCGCGAGCGGCATAGAGCGCGGGGATATTCGGAGTCCCGCTCTGGAAGCGTTCGGGGGATGCCGCCAGCACTGGCGGGCCGGTCTCGAAAGCGAAGGGCTCGGCGTGGGCGGCCCATCCGATGAAGCCGGGGTTGAGTGTGGCGCCCAGGTCCGGCCGGACGTAGAGGTAGCCTGCCCCGGGTCCCCCGCAGAGCCACTTGACGGACCCTCCGACAGCGAAGTCGGCCGCAAGGTCCTCGATGTCCAGAGGAAGGGCGCCGGCAGCCTGGTACACATCCAGGATCACGTGCGCGCCGACGCGGTGCGCCTTCTCGATGACGGCGCGCGCGTCCTGGATGTAGGCGCTTCGAAAGAGGACGAGGGACAACGGCACCAGCAGCGTCCGCTCGTCTATCGCGTCGATCAGGCGCTGGAGATCGGTCCGAACCGAGTCCGGCGACGGCACGTAGACGACATCGGCGCCGTACCGCCGGAATCCTTCGAACAGGTACATGTTCGAAGGGAACTCGTGATCGGTCATCACGATCCTGCGGCGCGGTCCGTCGAACGTGAAGCACGACGCGATGATCGCCATCGCCACCGTGACGTTCTGGTGCATCGAGATCGTCCCGGGCGAGACGCCGAGCACCGGTGCCAGCACGTCTCCGGTGGTCCGGCCCAATTCCCACCAGCCCTCGTGCCACGCGCGTACGCCGCGGCGGGCCCAGGTGTCCGCGTACTCCTGAAGGTACGTCGCCGTCCGGCGGGGCATCGCCCCGAGGGAATGGCTCACCAGGTAGGTGCAGGTGTCGAGTATGGGGAACTCGGGACGCCAGCGGAGGAGCGGATCGGCCATCGGGTCGCTATTGTGCCGGAAATGTGCCTGATCCGCACACCACAACGCTGACCTTGCGCAATTGCCTGAAATCGGTTGAAGACGTCAGGACTCCGTCCTCACGTACTCGAAATTGATCGGCAGCTGGTGGATGCCACGAAGCGGTGGGGCAATGTAGTTCGCGAACTTGCCAGGTTCGTAGACCGGTTCCGCCATGATGCTGAGCAGGTATTCGCGATCAGCCGGCGACGGCAGCCACTCGCCACGCCGTCGGTCCCACTCGGCGTCCGAGAGCGATGCGCCGGCGGGATCGAAATGCAGTGACGAGAACATCCCGATGCCGCGATTGAATTTCCGATCGGGCAGGGCCAGGCGATCGCCGATCCCGTGGCGCTCGAGAATCTTGTTCCAGCGGCTGACACCCGCCTGGCAGTCGCCAACGTACCAATCCCGGAGTACTTCGTTCATCGCGGTGCGCATCGGGATGTGTCGACGCTCCATCCGCCCGTCAGCCGCAACATCGAGATCGTAGAACTGCTCGATGGCCCGATGGTCGTCCCACTTCTCTTCCTGCGCACGGCCCTTCAGGCCGTTGGCGAAATACGACGCGGCATTCGTCGAGATTTCGTTGCCATGCAGATCGAGGCTGAGGCTGAACCAGAGATTGATGAACTTCTGCACGGTCACGAGGTCGATGCCGCCGAGCGCGCGCACGTCCTCCGAAAAACCGGCCTGCTTCATCAGCTGACAGGTGCGCTCGATGATTCGCGCGACGCCCGTCTCGCCGACGAACATGTGGTGTGCCTCTTCGGTCAGCATGAAACGCGTCGTGCGCGACAACGGATCGAGCGAGCTCTCGGACAAGGACAGGAGCTGTGACTTACCGTCTCGATCCGTGAACATCGTGAACATGAAGAAGTCGAGCCAGTTGTCGATCGGCTCGTTGAAGGCATCGAGGATCCGCGGCTTGTCCCGGTTGCCGCTCTGACGCTCGAGCAGCTCCTCCGCCTCGTCTCGCCCGTCCCGGCCGAAGTAGGAGTGCAGCAGATACACCATCGCCCAGAGGTGGCGCCCTTCTTCGACGTTGACCTGGAACAGATTGCGAAGGTCGTAGAGACTCGGGCAACGATTCCCGAGCCACCGCTGCTGCTCGACGCTCGCCGGCTCCGTGTCCCCTTGAGTCACGACGAGACGTCTCAACTGATTTCGAAACTCTCCGGGGACCTCCTGCCACACCGGTTGGCCGAGGAAGTCGCCGAACCCGATTCGCCGGTCGTGCACCGGATCCGCGAGGAAGATGCCCCACCGGTATTCCGGCAGCTTCACGTATTCGAAGTGCGCCCAACCGGCAGGGTCGACGCTGACCGCCGTCCGGACGTACACCTGGTGGTAATCCTGGAAGCCCTGCGGCCCCATGTCCTTCCACCACTGGATGTACTTCGGCTGCCAGTGCTCCAGCGCACGCTGGAGACGCTTGTTGCTCGAGAGGCCGACGTTGTTCGGAATCTTCTCGGCTGAAATCACGGTGATGATCCTTGTCAGCTGCCAGCTTCCAGCTAAGAGCTTTCCGCTGCCCGCTTCCAACTGCGAGCCCCCAGCCCGGTTACTGCCCTTCCCGTCGTGCGCGGACGCCCCGGAGCAGCTCCGTCAGCTGGAAGCTGGCAGCTGGAAGCTCTTTTCACGTTCTCCGAAAATCGAACTCCGGCCGGGACTGCGTTCCGTACGCCGTCAACGCGCCTGACTCGCCGACGGCGTTCGGGCGCTGGAAGATCCAGTTCTGCCACGCCGTGAGCCGTCCGAAAATCTTCGTCTCCATCGTTTCGGGACCTGCAAAGCGCAAGTTGGCTTCCATCCCGGTCAGCGCGTCGGGCGACAGCGCCGCTCGTGCCTCGATCGCCAGCCTGATCTCGTCGTCCCAATCGAGCTCGTCTGGCGCAAACGATACGAGCCCCGCGTCGAGTGCCTCCTGCGCATCGAACGGCTGGCGCTGGGCGAGCAGCTCCTGCACGTGCGACGGATCTCCGAGGAACCGCGTCGCAAGTCGCGTCAACCCGTTGCTCATCGTCAGTGGACCGCCGTTCATCTCCGACAGCGCAATCGCCACCGGCCGATCGGCATCGTCGAGCATGTAGGCGCGGTCGGCGGCGAGGGCGAGCTCGAACAGCGTCCCCGACCAGCAGCTGCCCGGCTCGATCAGCGCGAACAGACTGCGCGCCGTGAGATCGAGGCGTTTCAGCGTGCGCTTGACGAAGTGAATGATCTCGCGGACCAGCCAGTGCTCCCGATGCGCGATGAGGGTCCGATCGAGGCTCGAGACCCGATCCGGGTCGCCCGTCGTCCGGAGCACGATGGTGCCGACGAGCGGCTCGTTGACCCTGAGCCGGAGGAGCGCGTCGTCCAGCTCTCGAAAGGCACGAAGCGGCCAGAACCGATCACCGGCCGCGAGCATGCCGTCTGGATCCGCCGGTTGTCCGTCGTCGGGACCCGATATCGTCAGATTGGCAACTCGCTTCGGGCGATCGACGTCGACGCGAAGGGTCGAATACTGCCACCGATCCGGCCCGATTTGCGCTGCGATCGGTCCGAGCGTGATCCCGGGGCCCGCGGCCGGCCTGTCCGACAGGGCCGCGAGCTCCGTCGCGCGCTTTGCGACGCGCTCACGAAACTGGCTGGTCGGATACACCGCATCGACGAGCCGCCACTCGACCGCGCGCCGACCCTTGACGCCTTCCGCAACCGTCGCGAAGACGTCCGCGAGATCGCGCCGGACGTTCCGCTTGTCGACGACGCGAGTCAGGCCGCCGGTGCCGGGCAGCACACCGAGCAGCGGCGTCTCGGGAAGGCTGACAGCGGAGTTCCCGTCGTCCACGAGGAGAATCTCGTCACACGCCAGCGCCAGCTCGTAGCCTCCGCCCGCGCAGATGCCGTTCAACGCCGCGAGGAACTTCACACCGCTGTGACGACTCGCGTCTTCCATCGCCAGGCGCGTCTCGTTCGTGAACTTGCAGAAGTTGACCTTCCACGCGTGCGATGCGCCACGGAGCATGAAGATGTTGGCGCCCGCACAGAAGATCCGCTCCTTCAGGCTCGTGATGACGACGACGTGCACTTCGGGATGCTCGAACCGGATTCGCTGAATCGCGTCGGCGAGCTCGATGTCCACGCCGAGGTCGTACGAGTTCAGCTTGAGCCGGTAGTCGGGCTGGAGGCCGCCATCTTCCTGCACATCCATGCCGAAGGTGGCGACGGGACCGTCGAACGAGAGCTTCCAATGCGTGTAGCGGGAGGGATCGCGCTCGAAGTCGACGGAAGGCGGCGCTATCTGGCTCGCGGTGTCCATCGGCGCCCAGCGTACTGTCGCCGCTGCCGGCTGTCAAGGAAGTATAGTGCTCAGACAGCTTGATCAGGCACTATAATGCACACGACATCCGACGTTCGCACGCCCAGAAGAGCCGTCGATAGATCTCGTGCGGCTTTCCGGTTTGCGGATTGAGGGAGCGCTGAAGGTTTCGAGGGAGAACGAAAGGGGCGGAAGGGAAATGATGAAAACTGCGCGCCGACTCGAGAGGCACATGCCTCTCGAGCGTCCGTGCGGATCAGTACTCGTCGCCGCCGAAGTAGCTGTCCGTCATCGACGACACCGGCTTGGAGGCCGGCTCGAAACGATGCGTCGACTCGGACTGCGAGCCGAGGCGCTCGCGGATGCGCTCCTGCAGCCAGCCGATCGCATCGGGCTCGACGTTCCTGAGCGCGTGCCACTCGGACTCGGACAGCTCGATCGTCAGGGTCCGTGTCTTGGCATCCAGCTTCGTCATGCTGGTGAATGTATGATCTCTTCCACAACCTGTCTTGCAGAAGTTTCGCATGGGCTGCATGCGCACCGGATATGGCGCGCGCATCGCGTCTCCGCATGGGCGCCATCAGCAGCACGCATGACTCCGGGCCGTTCACGACAACGGCTGAGGTCAGTTCACGTCGGAAGTGCCTGCCGGTGATGGCGGCAGACCTCCTGCGATCCCTCGGTGACCGGGTGAGAGCTCTGCGCCTGCAGCGCGGCTGGACGCTGCGGGAAGTAGCGGAGCGCTCGCGCGTGTCCGCCCGGTTTCTCGTCCAGCTCGAAAGCGGCCGCGGCAACATCTCGGTGCGCAGGCTTGCAGACGTGGCCAGCGCGCTGGATACGTCACCTGCCGCCCTCCTCACGACATCCGAACCGCCAGAACGGCCGCTCACGGTCGCGCTGCTCGGCCTGCGAGGCGCCGGCAAGACGACGGTTGGCCGGCGCTTGGCGAAGCGGCTGGCGCTCCCGTTCGTCGAGCTCGACCGGCGGATCGAGGAGTCCGCCGAGCTCGGTCTCGCCGAGATCTTCGCCCTGCACGGTGAAGCCTACTATCGACGGCTCGAGGGAGATGTGCTGCGCCAGGTGCTGCTCGAGAGGCAGGCGATCGTCCTTGCCACGGGAGGGGGCCTGGTGACCTCGCCGGAGACGTATCTCCAGCTTCGCAACGCCGCCGTGACCGTGTGGCTGCGCGCCCGCCCCGAGGACCACTGGAAGCGCGTCGTCGGTCAAGGCGACCGCAGGCCGATGGCCGATCACCCCCAGGCGATGGCCGATCTTCGCGCGTTGCTCGCCGCACGCGAGCCGCTCTACGCTTCCGCCTCCATAGCCGTGGACACGACCTCCCAGTCGATCGCCAAGGTCGTGGAAGCGGTCGAGCGCGCGATCCGCGCGGCGACGGCGAGCTGAGTGTCCCCTCAGGAACGCGGCTGGCTGCTGAAGGGTTCGCCGCTCCAGCGTGGATACGACCCGAGCGTCTTCACCCACTGCGCCGACTCCGCGAGGTGCTCGATGGCACGAGCGCCGCGGACGTCCTCGCGTGCGACGCCCACGTCGGCATAGAACAGGTACTCCCAGGGCAGGCCCCGCGCAGGACGCGACTCGAGTTTCGTGAGGTCGATGTCTCTCAGCGCGAACACGCTCAGCGCCTTGAAGAGCGCCCCCGGCGCGTTGTGCAGGGCGAAGGCGAGCGTTGTCTTGTCAGGCGGGCCAAGCGGCCGCGAATCGCGCGCGATCATGATGAAGCGCGTGATGTTGTCCGCGAAGTCCTGGATGCCGGCTTTGAGGATGTCCAACCCGAAGATCTCGGCGGCGCGCGCCGAGGCAATCGCCGCCGTGTCGCGCAGGCCGCCCTCCCTGATCAGTCGCGCGCTGCCTGCGGTGTCGTAGGTGGCAACCACTTCGACGCCTGGCAGCGTCCTGACGTACCGCTCGCATTGGGCAAGCGCCTGTGGATGCGAAAAGACGCGCCGAATCCGGCCGAGTGCCGTTCCCGGGAGCGCGAGCAGGTTGTGCACGACGGTCAGCTCGGTTTCGCCGACGATCGGCAGCTCGTGCTCGAGCAGGAGGTCGTAGTTCCGGTGAATGCTCCCGCCGACGGAGTTCTCGATGGGGAGAATGCCGTGCGTCACCGTGCCCGCCTGCACGGCCGCGAACACATCCTCGAAGCGCTCGAGGGGGACGGTCTCGCTCTCTGGCCACGCGCGCCGCGCGGCCGATTCGCTGTAGGCGCCTGTCGCGCCTTGGAATGCGATGCGCATCAAAATAGCTTCCGGCTTCCAGCTTCCAGCGCAGCCGGATGATTTGAACGACGGTGGTGCGACTTGGAACGCTCCGGCTCTCTGCTTCCCGCTTCCCGGTTGAAGTGTCACTCAGAACCGACACGCGTAAGTAGCCCAAGTCGCACCACGATAAGCCAATTCATCCGGCCGCGCTGGAAGCTGGCAGCTGTTTTCTCAGCTCGCCGTCTCGCCCGGCCTCAGGACCAGGACGTCGATTCCCAGCGGCTCGACGAGATGACGCAGCCGATCCGGTGTGCCGGTCAGGATCGGGAACGTTCCGAAGTGCATCGGCACGACCTGCCGGACGCCGAGCATCTGGCACGCGCGTGCCGCGGCCTCCGGCCCCATCGTGTAATAGTCCCCGATCGGAAGAAACGCAATCTCCGGCGCGTAGAGCTCCGCGATGAGGCGCATATCTCCGAACAACGCCGTGTCGCCCGCGAAGTACACACGCTGCCCGGTCTCCATCTTGACGACGAAGCCGGCCGGCTCGCCGAGATACACGTTCACGTCGTTCTCGACGATGCTGCTGGTGTGGACGGCAGGCACGAGCGACACGTCGAGACCCGCAATCGAGATGGTCCCGCCGAAATTCAGGCCATGGACGTTCTGGAGTCCCTTGTGCTCCAGCCAAAGCCGCAGCTCGTTGATCGTGACGACGGGAGCACCGGTCGCCCGCGCCACGTTCACGACGTCACCCGAGTGGTCCGAATGGCCATGCGAGAGCAGAATCAGATCCGCTTTGTCGATCTTCTTGCGATCCGCGGGGCACGCCGGGTTTCCTTCGAGCCATGGGTCGGTGACGATGCGTTTGCCGCCGGGCGAGGTGATGATGAAGGTGGAGTGGCCGAGCCAGGTAATCGAGAGCGGTGCCATCCGGGTAGTATAATTGAGGGTCGGATCTCGTCCCCTCCTTACAGGCCGTGTGGCTTCAGGCTGTCGCCGCTAACCAGCCGCGAGCGAAGCGAAGCGGCGAGTGGCCGCGGGGGTGGGCCGCCTTCGCCAAGGCTCCGGCGAGCTTCGCCAAAGCGAAGCGTAGGCGAGGCCCCGCGGCTTTGAAAGCGCCCGCGGCCCGCGGCGAGGATGGCGAGTCTTCGAGCCCCGCAGCGCGAGCACGCGGGGGTGGGGCCCCGCGTGCATTGAACAATGACCACCACACCCCTTCCCTTCATTCGCGGGCGCAAAGCACGCCCCGAAGCGCTTCCCAAGCAGCCCAAGCCGGAGTGGTTGAAGGTCCGCGCGCCAGGTTCCGAGAATTACCATCGGCTCAAGGGGCTGATGCGCACGCTGAACCTCCACACCGTGTGCGAGGAGGCGAACTGCCCCAATATCGGCGAGTGCTGGCACCACGGGACCGCGACGTTCATGATCCTGGGTGACACGTGCACGCGCTCCTGCGGCTATTGCAATGTGGTGCACGGCACCCCGGCGTCGGCGGACGAGCAGGAGCCGGTGAACGTGGCGAGCGCGATCGAAACACTGGCGCTCGACTACGTCGTGATCACGTCGGTCGATCGCGACGATCTGCCGGATGGCGGCGCCTGCCACTTCGCGCGCACCATCGCGGAAACACGCGCGCGCATCCCGCGCTGCCGCGTGGAGGTCCTGATTCCGGATTTCAAGGGGAATGAGGAGGCGCTGCGGACCGTGCTCGACGCGCGGCCGGACGTCCTCAACCACAACATCGAGACCGTCCCACGGCTGTATCGCACGGCCCGTCCGGGCGGCCGCTACGAGCGCGCGCTGCAGCTGCTCGACCGCGCGCGGAACTACGCACCGCACGTGCCGACCAAGTCCGGGCTCATGGTGGGCCTTGGCGAGGAGTTCGACGAGGTGGTCGCGACGCTCCGCGATCTCCGTCAGGCCGGGTGTCAGATCGTCACGATCGGGCAGTACTTGCGGCCGTCGGTCGCCAACCTCCCGATGTCGCGGTACTACTCGCCGGCGGAGTTCGCCGACCTCAAGACGATCGGCCGCGACCTGGGCTTCGGGCACGTCGAGTCCGGGCCGCTGGTCCGAAGCTCGTATCACGCGCACGAACAGACGCAGGCGTACGAAGAGCGCAAATAAGGTTCAGGGTTCAAGGTTCAGGGTTCAAGGTTCAGGGTTCAACGTTCACGGTTCAGGTGTTTAGCGTTCGATGTGCGCCCGGGCCAATTCGAACACTCTATTCATCATCGCGGGCGTGAGACGGCCCGTGTTCGTGTTCTGGCGTGAAGGATGGTAGGACGCGATAACGGTCCACCTGTGGGAAGGATGGTGGACCGCGGCATGCTCGAACGGCGGGCGCCGGCCGGGTCCCGGGGTCAACGATTCCATCAGCCGCCAGGCCTCGTCGAACGCAAGCTTTCCCAGGCACACGATCACCCGGACGCGTCGCAGCGCCGCTAGCTCCTCACCAAGGTAGTCGCGACAGGCGGCGATTTCCTCTGGCGCAGGCTTGTTGTCCGGAGGCGCGCAACGGACCGCCGTGGCAATGTATGCATCGGTGAGCGTCAAGCCATCACTGGCACGATGCGAGGTCGGCTGGTTCGCAAAGCCGTGCGCGTGCATGGCGCGCATCAGAAAGTCTCCCGAGCCGCCAACGCCGTCACCTGTAAATACCCGCCCGGTTCGGTTCGCGCCGTGCGCCGCCGGCGCCAGACCGAGTACGAGCACCCGCGCGCGCGGATCGCCGAACCCCGGCACGGGCCGCGCCCAATACGTCTCGTTGCGATAGGCCGCCCTCTTGACCACCCCCACTCGCCCGCAGTACCTCGCGCAGCCGCTGGCAGCGAGCGCACGCGACGATGCGATTCCGGAGCAACGCGAGCGGCTCAGCGGCACCCGGCGCGAGAGAAGTCGCGCGCTTCATTCTCGGTGAACCCTGAACCTTGAACCCTGAACCTTGAACCTTGAACCTTGAACCTTGAACCTTGAACCTTGAACCTCGTTATTTCCGCTTCGGCTTGTAGACGTGGGTGCTCTGGCCGAAGAACACTTCAGCCGACTCCATCAGCGTCTCGGAGAGCGTCGGATGGGGATGGATCGTCATCTTCAGATCGGCGGCCGTGGCGCCCATCTCGATCGCGAGCACACCTTCCGAAATCAACTCGCCCGCGCCCGGCCCGACGATCCCGACGCCGAGGATGCGCTCGGTCTTGGGATCGATGACGAGCTTCGTCATGCCGTCAGTGCGATCCAGCGTGATCGCGCGGCCGGACGCCGCCCACGGGAACCGCGTGACCGTGACGTCCTGCTTCTGCTTCGCCGCCTCCGCTTCGGTGAGGCCGCACCAGGCCAACTCCGGATCGGTGAAGACCACTGCCGGGATCGCCAGCGGCTCGAAGGCGACGTTCTCGCCGTGGATGGCGTCGATGGCGACGCGCGCTTCGTGCGACGCCTTGTGCGCGAGCATCGGCTCTCCGACCACGTCGCCGATCGCGTAGATGCTGGGCTCGGCCGTGCGGCGCGCCGCGTCGACTTCGATGAACCCGCGCGGGCTCACCTTCACCCCTGTCTTGTCCAGACCCGGCACGGCGGAGTTCGGCTTCCGGCCGACTGACACCAGCACCCGATCGAAGGTCTGCTCCTTCGCGACGCCCTCAGGCAGCTCGCCTTCGAAGGTCACGGCGATGCCGTCGTTCGCTGGCTTCATGGAGACGACCTTCGTCTTCAGCAGGACCGCGTCGCACATCGCGTTCACGCGCTTGGCGAGGACGTTGACGAGGTCACGATCGGCTCCCGGCAGCAGGCCGTCGGTCATTTCGACGACCGTGACCTTCGATCCCAGCGCGGCATAAACGGTCCCGAGCTCCAACCCGATGTAGCCGCCGCCGACGACCAGGAGCGACTTCGGGATGTCCGGCAGATCGAGCGCCGACGTAGAGTCCATGACTCGCGGGCTCTCGATCGAGAGACCCGGGACGGACGCCGGACGCGAGCCCGTGGCGATGACGGCGTGCTCGAACTGGAGCGTGTCGGTCCCGCCGGCCGTGAGCGTGATCTCGAGTGAGTGCGAATCGCGAAAGGCCGCCATGCCCTGGATGTAGTTGATCTTCCGAAGGCGAGCGACCTGGCCGACACCTCCCGTGAGCTGCGAGACCACGCGGTCCTTGAACGCGCGGACCTTGTCGATCGCGATTGCCGGCGCGCCAAACGACACGCCCCACGCTTCGGCGTGCTGAGCCTCGTTGATGAGGGCGGCGACATGGAGCAGCGCCTTGGACGGAATGCAGCCGCGATACAGACAAACGCCGCCCGGGTTCGCCTCCGGGTCGACGAGCGCCACCTGCATGCCGAGATCCGCTGCATAGAACGCGGCCGCGTATCCGCCCGGCCCGGCGCCGATGACGACAACTTGAGTAGTGGACATATGGGAAAAAGATCAAGGTGCCAAAGGTGCCAAAGGTGCCAGGGTGCCAGGGTGCCAGGGTGCCAAGGTGCCAGGGTGCGGCTTCGGGGTGCCCGCACTCTGGCACTCTGGCACTCTGGCACTCTGGCACCCTGGCACCCTGGCACCCTGGCACCCTGGCACCCTGGCACCCTGGCACCCTGGCATCGTCAGTTCAAAGCGCCATCATGAATGGCTGTTCGAACGCTTCGGCGACCCACCGCAGGAACCGTGCGCCGTCCGCACCGTCGATGACGCGGTGATCGTACGACAACGACAGTGGCAGCATCATTCGCGGCTCGAATGTCTGACCGTTGTAGACGGGCTCGTACGATCCGCGCGACATGCCGAGAATCGCCACCTCCGGCCAGTTGACGATCGGAGTGAACGACGTGCCGCCGATCCCTCCGAGATTCGTGATCGTGAAGCCGCCGCCTTGCATGTCGTCGAGCGAGAGCTTGCCCGCGCGCGCCTTCTCCGACGCCTTCGCGAGCTCAACCGACAACTGGACGATGCCCTTCCGATCGACATCGCGGATGACGGGAACGAGAAGTCCCCGGTCGGTGTCCACCGCGACGCCGACGTGCACGGCCTTCTTGTAGACGATCTCCCCATTGGCGACATCGACCGACGAGTTGAACTGGGGGAACTTCCGCATCGCGGCCGCCACGACCTTCAGCGCGATCGCCGTGACGGTCAGCTTGCCCCCCGCGCGCTCCGCCTGCACGCCGAACTGCTTCCGCAGCGCTTCGATCCCGGTGATGTCTGCCTTGTCGTGCTGCGTCACGTGCGGGATGACCCGCCACGCGCTGCCAAGATGTTCCGCCGTCTTGCGGCGGATGTTGCTCATCGGCTTCCGTTCGACCTCACCCCACTTGGTGAAATCCGGCAGATCGGGCAACGCCGGCGCGGCTGCCGTTCCGCCGCCCGCGAGCGCCGTCTTCACGAACTGCTGCACGTCCTCCACGCCGATGCGACCTTCAGGGCCGGTCCCCTGGACCAACCTGATCTCCACGCCCAGCTCTCGTGCGAGTCGTCTGACCGAAGGGGCCGCCGGCGGAGCCGGCCCTACGGGGGCAGCTTCGGCTGGCGCGGGCTGCGGAGCACGCGCGCCCCGGCTGATCTCGACAACCTCCCCGCGCTTCTTCGTTCCACCGGTTGCCACCGGGGCTGAACCCGTTGCCACCGGGATGTCAGCCGAATCGGCGACCTGTGCAGCCGGGCCATCGACCTCACCCGTGCCCCGTTCGGCGGCGCCCCGTTCCGCGCCCGATTCATCGGCACTTTCTGCGGCGGCTCGATCGTCGGCCGACGTCTTCTGCTTCAGGCCGCCTTCTGCGGCTGCCGAAGCGGCCGGTTCGGCCGCTGGCTTCTTCTCGCGCGCCTTCGGCGCCTCCGCCTTCTTTCCGGCAGGTGCGCCGTCGGCAACGGTCAGCACGACCTGACCGACTTTGATCTTTTCACCTGGTTTGACGCGCACCTCACCGACGGTGCCGGCAACGCTCGACGGCACTTCGATCGTGGCTTTGTCGGTCTCGAGCTCGAGGATCGGCTGATCTTTGGCGATGGTGTCTCCCGGCTTCACCAGCACGCGGACCACGTCGCCCGCGGTGATGTTCTCACCGAGTTCGGGGAGCTTGAATTCTGTAGGCATCAGCAGTTGTGACCTTGACTAGTCTCAGCCGAGGGGCTTCGCCCCTCGGACTCCCCTACACGCTCCCTCGCGCGCCGCATCGCCGGCGCGCTCCGCTCGCGTGGCTCGCTCGCTGTGCTCGCTCGCGCCGCATTTGGGAGTTGCGTTCTAAGCTCGGGCGGGGTTCGCCTTCTCGGCGTCGATCCCGAAATCCTTCACGGCCTGCGCCACGACTTTGCGGTCCACCTGGCCGTCCTCAGCCAGTTCCGCGAGCGTCGCGATCGTCACGAAGCGCGCGTCGACCTCGAAGAACTCGCGGAGATCGGCGCGATCGTCGCTCCGGCCGAATCCGTCGGTGCCGAGCGAGCGCACGCGACGCGGGAGCCAGCGCGCGATCGAGTCCGGCAGGATCTTCAAGTAGTCGGAAGCGGCCACGATCACGCCTGGCGTGTCCTTCAAACACTGCGCGACATGCGGGACCTTCGGCGCCTCGGCCGGATGCAGCATGTTCCAGCGATCGCACGCGTGGCCGTCACGATACAGCTCCTGGTAGCTCGTCACGCTCCAGACGTCCGCGGCGACGTTGTACTTCTCGAGCAGCTTCTGCGCGGCGAGCACTTCGTTCATGATCGCGCCGCTGCCGAGGAGCTGCGCCTTGAGCTTCGCGCCGCCGTTCTGCGCCGCCCTGAAGCGATAGAGACCCTTCAGGACCCCTTCCCTCACACCCTCCGGCATCGGGGGCATCGACGTACTGCTCGTTCATCACCGTCAGGTAATAGAAGACGCTCTCCTGCTCCTTGTACATCCGGCGGATGCCGTCCTCGATGATGATCGCCAGCTCGAACGCAAACGCCGGATCGTAGGAAATGCAGTTGGGAACCGAGGAGGAGATGACGTGGCGTGTGGCCGTCCTGATGCTGGAGGCCTTCGCCGGCGAGCGTCGTGCGTCCGGCGGTGCCTCCGAGCAGGAAGCCGCGGACCCGCGAATCGCCGGCGGCCCAGATGAGATCGCCGACGCGCTGGAAGCCGAACATCGAGTAGTAGATGAAGAACGGGATCGTGTTCACCCCGTGCGACGCATAGGCGCTGCCCGCGGCGATGAACGACGACATCGAGCCGGCCTCGGTAATCCCCTCTTCGAGGATCTGGCCGTCCTGCGCTTCCTTGTAATACAGGAGCGTGTCCATGTCGACCGGCTCGTACTTCTGGCCGACGTGCGAGTAGATGCCGACCGCCCGGAAGAGCGACTCCATCCCGAACGTCCGCGCCTCGTCTGGGACGATCGGGACGATCAGATCGCCGATATCCTTGTCGCGCAGCAGCTTCGACAGGATCCTCACGAACACCATCGTCGTCGATGCCTTGCGCCCTTCGGTGCCTTTCAGGAACTCGTCGAAGAGGCCTTCGAGAGGCGCCTGCAGCGGTTCGACGCGGACCTTGCGGGTCGGCACGTAGCCGCCGAGTGCCTTGCGGCGTTCGTGCAGGTAACTGAGCTCGGCGCTGTCGTCCGGTGGACGGTAGAACGGCGCGTCCGCAATCTCTTCGTCCGAGATCGGGATCGCGAAGCGCGTGCGGAAGGTCCGCAGGTCACTCTCGTTCATCTTCTTCTGCTGGTGGGTGATGTTCTTGCCCTCACCCGCTTCGCCGAGGCCGTAGCCCTTGATGGTGCGGGCGAGGACGACCGTCGGTTGACCCTTGTGGGCGACCGCCGCCTTGAAAGCGTTGTAGACCTTCAAGGGATCGTGGCCACCGAGTCGCAGCCTGGTAAGTTGTTCGTCCGAGTGATGCTTGACCAGCTCGAGGAGGCGCGGATCCGCGCCGAAGAAGTGCTCGCGGAAGTAGGCGCCGCCCTCGACCGCGTACTTCTGATACTGGCCGTCGACGATCTCTCCCATCCGCTTGGCGAGAAGGTCGCCGTGATCGTTGGCGAGGAGCGTGTCCCAGTCGCTTCCCCACAGGACCTTGATGACGTTCCACCCGGCGCCGCGGAAGATCGCTTCGAGCTCCTGGATGATCTGCCCGTTGCCGCGAACGGGACCGTCGAGGCGCTGCAGGTTGCAGTTGATGACGAAGATCAGGTTATCGAGCTTTTCCCGCGCCGCCAGCCCGATGGCGCCGAGCGTTTCCGGCTCGTCGGTCTCACCGTCGCCGAGGAAAGCCCACACCTTGGTGTTGGACGGCTTCTTCAGTCCGCGATCCTCGAGGTAGCGGTTGAAGCGCGCCTGATAGATCGACATGATGGGCCCGAGGCCCATCGACACGGTCGGGAACTCCCAGAAGTCCGGCATCAGCCAGGGATGCGGGTACGACGAGAGGCCGCCGCCCTCCTCGAGCTCCTGTCGGAAGTTGGTCAGCTTTTCGACCGAGAGACGCCCCTCGAGGAACGCGCGCGCATAAATGCCGGGCGACGCATGACCCTGGAAATAGATCTGGTCGCCATTCCCGTCGTCGTCCTTGCCGCGGAAGAAGTGGTTGAACCCGACTTCGTACAACGTCGCGGCCGAGGCGTAGGTCGAGATGTGTCCGCCGATGCCGTCCGACGCACGGTTCGCGCGCACGACCATCGCCATCGCGTTCCATCGGACGAGGCTCTTGATGCGACGCTCGATTTCCTGGCTTCCGGGGAACGAGCTCTGATCCTCGGCGCGGATGGTGTTGACGTAGGGCGTGACCGCGGTGAACGGCAGGCCGGCGCCTGCCGCGCGCGCATGGTCGCGAAGCCGCTCGAGCAGCCGCTGGACGCGGCCGCGGTCACCCTGTTGAATGACGTAGTCGAGCGACTCGAGCCATTCGCGTTGCTCCAGAGCCTCGAGCTCGGAGGCGTCGCGGGATGCGATATTCCTCATCTGATGTGAATCCTCGGTCCGGTTGGCGGTCCCAGGGATGGAGTCTTTCCGGACTACAATCCACCTATTCTAGACCTGTGACGGAATCCGGGCAACGGAAGGAACGCCTTGTCGGCCCGTCCAACCGCGAGCTATCACTATGACGCATCGCAACCCTGCTCCGCTCGCATACATGGTGTTCAAGACCGCGGTCGCGGTCTTGTTTGCGGCCGTCGCCATCGCCGCCGGCGCGGCATTCACCGGAGACGCTCCCGTGCAGGAAAAGACGTCCACCCCCTCAGCGACCGAGCTCCGCACGATGACCGCGCGTTTCGCCCCGGCGGAGATCGGCGCGGACGTGACGCGGCTTCCCGCGAGCGAGCGCCAGGCGCTCGGCCGGCTGGTGCAGGCTGCACGACTCATGGACGGCCTTTTCCTCCGTCAGGTGTGGGCCGGCAACGACGCCCTCCTCCAGGAGCTCTCTCATGACGTGGTCTCCCGGCCGGCGGGACCGGAGCGGACGGCCGCGGAAGCGCGGCTCCACTATTTCCTGATCAACAAAGGTCCGTGGTCCCGGCTCGATCACAACCGGCCCTTCGTGCCGGGCGTTCCGGCCAAGCCCGAAGCCGCGAACTTCTACCCGGCCGGAGCGACGAAGGATCAGGTTCAGAAGTGGCTCGACGGTCTGAGCGGCGAGGCCAAATCCAGCGCCACCGGGTTCTTCACGACGATTCGAAAGGATCCCCAGGGCTTCACCGCGGTTCCCTATTCGATCGAGTACCAGGGCGAGCTGGCGGAGGCCGCGGCGCTCCTTCGCGAAGCGGCCAGCCTCACGACCGAGCC
Source organism: uncultured Acidobacteriota bacterium (assembly GCA_963804795.1). Taxonomy (GTDB): domain Bacteria; phylum Acidobacteriota; class Vicinamibacteria; order Vicinamibacterales; family 2-12-FULL-66-21; genus CAVSUB01. The sequence continues at coordinate 18,566 of CAWDRS010000004.1, forward strand.
CACGCTCAAGAAATTCCTGACCGCCCGCGCCGACGCGTTCGTGTCGAACGACTACTACGCGAGCGACGTCGCCTGGATGGAGCTCGACGCCGCAGTCGAGCCGACGATCGGTCCATACGAGGTGTACGAAGACGAATGGTTCAACGCCAAGGCGGCGTTCGAAGCCTTCATCACCGTTCGAGACGACGCCGAGTCGAAGAAGCTGCAGTCGTTCGCCCGCCACCTGCAGGATCTCGAGAACGCGCTCCCGATCGATCCCGAGGTACCGCAACCCGAAGTTGGGCGCGATGGCGCCCATCCGCGTGGTCAACGTCGTGTACTCCGCGGGCGACGGCAATCGGGGCGTGCAGACGGCCGCCTTCAACCTCCCCAACGACGAGCGGGTCGTGCGTGAGAAGGGAACGAAGCGCGTGATGCTGAAGAACATGCAGGACGCAAAGTTCAACAATGTCCTGCTTCCGATCGCCAAGGTCGCGCTGCCAGCCGCACAACAGAAGGACGTCTTCTTCGACGCCTTCTTCACGCACATCCTGATGCACGAGCTGATGCACGGCCTCGGGCCGCACAACATCTCGGTCGGCGGTCGTGCGACGACCGTGCGGCAGGAGCTCAAAGAGACCTACAGCGCCATCGAGGAAGCCAAGGCCGACGTGTCGGGGTTGTGGGCGCTGAAGGAGCTCGCGGACAGGAAGCAGATCGACGCTGCAATTGCCCGGACAATGTACACGACCTTCCTGGCGTCGTCGTTCCGCTCGATCCGGTTCGGTGTCAACGAGGCGCACGGCCGCGGCATCGCCGTGCAGCTCAACTCGTTCCTCGACGCCGGCGCCTTCAAGGTGCAGCCCGATGGAACGTTCACCGTGGACACGGCGAAGATTTCCGACGCCGTGACGGCGCTGACGCGCGAGATCATGACCCTCCAGGCCGAGGGCAATTATGCGAAAGCCAAGGCCATGATCGACAAGCTGGGCATCGTCCGGCCGGAGGTGCAGAAGGTCCTCGACCGCCTGGTTGGCGTGCCCGTCGATATCGAGCCGAAGTTCACGACCGCGCTCGCGCGTTGACCACCGCGACGGCGACGTCCGGGCGGTCGCTGATGATCCCGTCGACTCCCCAGTCGAGGAGGCGCCTCATGTCGCGCTCGTCGTCGATCGTCCAGACCTTCACGGCGACGCCCGCTTGGTGCGCGTGCTCGACGAAGCGACGCGTCACGACTGTCGTTGCACCCGAGCGTTCGGGTACCTGGAACTCCTGGTAGCGAGGCCGGCCGAGCGGCCAGCCGACCCACGATCGGTAGAGCGCCCAGCGCGTCTCTTCGCGCGCGGCGCCCGTGCGCAGCTGCGGTTCCAGCCGTCGCGCCGTTCTCAGTGCCCGCCCGCTGAAGGAGCCGAGCGCGACTCTCTCCACGGCGCCCGCCTTCCGCACGACCTCGACGGTGCGGCGCGCCAGCTCGACTTCGCTTTGTGGTGGGCCGCCTTTCGGCTCCCCCTTCAATTCGATGATGATCGACACGTCCGGGTAACGCTGCAGCACCGACGCCAGCGTCGGGATCTGAATGCCGTGGCCGCGGAAACAAAACCCGCCGCCGTTGCCGGTGCCCGGCGTATGAAAGCGATACCCCGCATCCAGGCGAAGCGAGCTCGGCGGACAGGTGATCGGCGACAAACCCATGACCGTCGGTCGTGCGCTCGAGTGTCGCATCGTGGTGGACCACGACGACGCCGTCCCGCGAGAGCCGGACGTCGAGCTCCAGTCCGTCCGCTCCGAGCGAGAGACCGTGATCGAACGCCGCGACCGTGTTCTCCGGCCGGAGGGCCGCCCCGCCGCGATGGGCGTAGACGAGGGGGCGTTGTGGGTTCTCCGGGGACACGAAGTGATTCTAGTCTCAGCCGAGGGGCTTCGCCCCTCGGACTCCCCTACACGCTCCCTCGCGCGCCGCGTCGCCGGCGCGCTTCCGCCTCCGCGCGAAGCGCTACGGCGAGACCTCGCCGAAGCCTTGGCGTAGGCGGGCCGCTCGCGTGGCTCGCTCGCCGTGCTCGCTCGCGCGCCGCATTTGTCAGAGGCGTTCTAGTCTGCGCCAGGATCAGAGTGGCCGAGTGCGGACGCCGAAACACAGGAGATAAGGAGATCAGGAGATCAGATTTCAGCTCAGGCACGCAAGTTGCGGCCGGATGGCGAAGCGGGAAGCTGGAACAGCTGGAAGCTGGAAGCTGGAAGCGCGAATGATAAGATGCCGTTATGTCCTCCCCAATGGTCGATCGGGCCTCCACACTCGGGCAGCTTCGAAACGATGTCGACGCCGGGCGCGTGAAGCGGCGGCCCGTCAAGGACGAAATCCGCGAAAATCTGATCGCACGGCTCCGTTGCACAGACGACGCTCTTCCCCGGCATCATCGGATACGAGGAGACCGTCGTACCGCAGATCGTCAACGCGATCCTCTCGCGGCACAACTTCATCCTCCTGGGTCTTCGCGGCCAGGCCAAGAGCCGCATCCTTCGGGCGCTGACCGATCTTCTGGACGAGGCCATCCCGGTCGTCCCCGGCTGCGAGATTCACGACGATCCGCTCGCCCCGATCTGCGCCATGTGCCGGGCGCGCCTCCGGGAGGAAGGCGACGACCTTGCCATCGGCTGGCTGCATCGCGACGCGCGGTACGTCGAAAAGCTCGCCACGCCGGACGTGACGATTGCCGACATGATCGGGGACCTCGATCCGATCAAAGCGGCCCGGGCGGGCCTGCAGCTCTCCGACGAGCTGACGATGCACTATGGCCTGCTGCCGCGCGCCAACCGGGGCATCTTCGCGATCAACGAGCTGCCGGACCTTGCCGGCAAGATTCAGGTCGGGCTCTTCAACATCCTTCAGGAGGGTGACGTCCAGATCAAGGGCTACCCGGTGCGGCTGCCGCTCGACGTCATGATGGCGTTCAGCGCGAACCCGGAGGATTACACGGCCCGCGGCAAGATCATCACGCCCCTCAAGGATCGCATCGGCTCCGAGATTCGCACCCACTACCCGGTGGCGCGTCAGCACGCGATGGCCATCACCGCCCAGGAGGCCTGGATCGGCGGCCGGAGCAGCAACCTCCAGGTGCCGGAGTTCGTCCGCGAGATCGTCGAGGAGATCGCGTTTCAGGCGCGCGAAGACAAGAAGGTGGACAAACGGTCCGGCGTCAGCCAGCGCCTTCCGATCTCGCTGCTCGAGAACGTCGTGTCGAACGCCGAGCGGCGCGCGTTGATTGCCGGCGAGGAGCTCACCGTGCCGCGCGTGACGGATGTCTACTCGGCGCTGCCCGCCATCACCGGCAAGTTCGAGCTCGAGTACGAAGGTGAGCTGCGCGGCGCGGACAACGTGGCCCGCGACATCATCCGCTCCGCGGTCAGCAACATCTTCGCGGGATATTTCGCGGCAGCCGACCTGCGGCAGGTCACCGAGTGGTTCGACCTCGGCGGCAGCCTCCAGATCGACGACACGCTGCCGGCCGCGGAGCTGCTGGAGAGGACGACCGAAGTCCAGGGCCTGCACGACCTGACGCACCACGCCGGCGTGAAGAATCCCGCGAAGCCGCCGCTCGTCGCGGCAGCGGTCGACTTCATTCTCGAAGGCCTCTACGCGCAGAAGAAAATCACCCGCTCCGACGAGTGGCACTACCAGGGCGCCGAGCCCGCGCGCCGCGTCGCGCGCCCGGTCCCACAGGACACGATGCTCGACCGCGAAGTCCCGCTGCCGGGCAACAAGAAGAAGTACTACAATTGAAGTACCGCTACTCCCGGTTCACCGGCGAGGATCTCGACGACGTCGATCTCGAGGAGCTGCTCTCGAAGCTCTCCGACCTGCTGCTGTCGAGCGGCTTCGACAACCCCTACGGCCTCCCCTACGACGACGGCATGCCGGGGCACTCGATGGAGTCCCTGCACGACGCGATCCTCGAGGCGCTGCTGAACGGCGGCATGCTCTCCGACGAGATGATCGAGAAGCTGCTCGGCAAGGACTGGCAGCAGGCCGACGATGCCGAGGAGCGAATCGAACGGCTCGTGCAGCAGATCCTCGACAAGCTGCAGCGACAGGGCTATCTGACCTCTGCGCCGGCGCCCGCAATCGGAAATGCAGGATCCCAGCCGCGCAGGCCAGGGCGGACGCGGGCCTGAGGGGCCCGTCCGATTCGAGATCACCGACAAGAGCCTCGACTTTCTCGGCTATCGCGCGCTGCGCGACCTTCTGGGATCGATCGGCAAGAGCAGCCTGGGGCGCCACGACACGCGCGAGATGGCGACGGGCATCGAAGCGAGCGGGGCGGCGAAGGTCTACGAGTTCGGCGACACGATGAACCTCGACGCGAGCGGCACGATCCTCAATGCCGTCATGCGGGAGAAGGCGATCGGCAAAGGCGCCATCGAGGTCGACTACGAAGACCTGATGGTCGTGCAGGGGGAATACCAGAGCTCATGCGCGACGGTCGTGATGCTGGACTGCAGCCACAGCATGATCCTCTACGGCGAGGACCGCTTCACTCCGGCCAAGCGCGTGGCCCTGGCGCTCTCGAACCTGATCCGGCTGCAGTACCCCGGCGACGCGTTGAAGGTCGTCCTGTTCCACGATTCCGCGGAGGAGATTCCTCTGCAGCAGCTCGCGCGCGTGCGCGTCGGCCCGTACTACACGAACACTCGTGAAGGGCTCCGGCTCGCGCGGCGGATCCTCGAGCGCCAGCAGAAGGACATGCGGCAGATCGTGATGATTACCGATGGAAAACCCTCGGCGCTGACGCGGCCCGACGGACGGATCTATCGGAACGCCTTCGGCCTCGATCCCTTCATCGTCTCGGAGACGTTCGCCGAAGTGGCGGCCTGCCGGAAGGCAGGCATCCTGATCAACACGTTCATGCTCGCCAGGGATCCGGATCTCGTGAGCTTCGTGCGCAGGGTCGCACAGATCTGCCACGGCAAGGCGTATTTCACTACCCCCCGGACGCTCGGGCAATACGTGCTGATGGACTACATGGACAAGAAGACGCGCACGATCCATTGAGCGGGAACGTTTTCATCCATGCTGCCCCCCGCGATTCCGATCTTCCCGCTCCCGAACGTCGTCCTGTTTCCGAACGTCTTCCTGCCCCTCCACATCTTCGAGCCGCGGTACCGCGCAATGGTTGCCGACGCGCTGAGCGGCGATCGCATCATCGGGATGGTGCTGTTGCGACCGGGGTGGGAGGCGGCCTATGACGGCCGCCCGCCGGTCTATCCGATCGGCTGCGCGGGCGTCGTCACCAACGCGGAGCGCCTGGCCGACGGACGCTACAACATCGTGCTCCAGGGACTGGAGAAGTTCCGGATCCTGAACGAAGACGAGGACAAGGGACACGCCTACCGCGTGGCGCGCGTCGACGGGCTCCCGGAGAGCACCGGGACCGACGATCAGGAATCGATGCGCGCGGCGCGGCGCCGGCTGGAGACGCTGCTCGTCCCGCAGCCGTCGGGACGCGGCGCCGACCCGAAGCTGCCGCCGTCGATGCCGGACCAGGATCTCGTGAACGCACTCGCGCAGTACCCTAGAGCTCGAGCCGGTGGAAAAGCAGGCGCTGCTCGAGCGGCAGGGCCTGCTCGCCCGCTGCCGCTCCCTCATCGAGCTGCTGGAGATGAAGGTGATGGTCTCTCGCCACAAATGGAGCGGGGAGGGGCGGCACTGACGTCCCGGGTGTCGACGGAGGTGACGGAGAGAAGGGAGACGCTCACAAACGGAGAAACGGAGCAAACGGAGACGAAACGGAGAAGATTGCGCTGGGCCGAGCAATCGTGCCGCTAGCCATCCGGATCCCCTCCGTTTCGTCTCCGTTGACGCCGTTTCTCCGTGTGAGCGTCTCCGTTCCCTCCCTCACCTCCGTCGCGACGGAGGCGCCGGCCGGTACTCCACCTGCGCGTTGCTGATAATCGCCACCGGCCGGCCCGGCGCCGCGACCTCGCGCCCCGCGGCCGTCGTCGACTCGAGGACCTCCCCGAGGAGGCTGACTTCCTGCGCGTCGGCGGGAATCGTCACGACGACTGATTCGTTGCCTATCGGCGCAACAGCCTTCACACCACCCGGCCCGGCGCCGCCGGAGACTCTGTCGTACAAGTCTTTCGCCGACCGGAACTCGCTCTGCACCGCCCCGCGGCCCAGGACCTCCCCGGTCATCGTGAGGACGGCAACGACCGCGGTGTACTTCGCGAAGCCGCGGCCGGCGCGCATCTCCTCTTCGGAGTAGGTGTGCCTGTTGTGGAGCGAAAAGGTCAGCGTCGCCGTCCCGACGTGCGGCGGGATCGTGACGACAACGCCCTGCGCAGGCTCCCGGCCGGCGAGGACGAAGCAGAAGGGGGCGTTCGTCTTCACGCCCGTGCCCAGCAGCTCCGAGCACTTGATCTGAGCCGGCTCCGTCTTCGGGGCGGGCGCCGGCGCCGTCTTGGCCTTGGGTGCCGCCGGGCGCCGTTGTGCACCCTCGCCGTCGGCCGCCGCGCCCGCCAGCAACGCGCACAGAACGAGGAGAATCGCGACGCGCATGCCGAAGTATAGCAACCGGCGGCGCCGGGCTACTTCGTGAACACCGACGAGAGCGCTCCCGACGAAATGCCTCCCTCGCCGATGGCGGTCACCGCGACGTAATACGAGCCCGCAGGCAGCAGGGCCACGGTCGAGGTGATGTCGGCCTGGATCTCACCATTGACGACGTTCGGTTTGCCGATGTCGACGAGACCAACCGGAAGGTCGGTCAGCAACTGCCCTTGCCGAAACAGCGTCACGACATACGCCCAGACCGACGAATCGTGATCGGGAGACGGTGCGAACGCGACGGCGGTCGGCGGCTCCGATCCCGATCCGCTGTCCCCTTGTGCGTCGGCGGTGACGCCGGTACCGCCCGTCGCTTGATACAGCTGCTGCACCTGCTGCGCAGTGAGCGCGTACGAGTAAATATCGATGTCGTCAAGTTTGCCGTTGAACGCCTCTTCGGCCGCGTGGCTCGAGTTGTTGTAGGCCGCGCCGAACGTGATGCCGGTCGTGTCGTTGGCGAAGGTGCCCGAGTGCGGCGTGGAGAACTGCTGCACGCCGTTCACATAGAGCTTGACGGCCGACCCGTCGTACGTCCCGACGACGTGGACCCACTGCCCGACCGGTGCGGCACCTCCGACGCTGGCATTGGAGTACCCATTCGACGTGTTCACGAACCAGCGATAGTTCCCGTCCTCGAAGCCGAGATAGAAGTGATCGTCGTAGGTCGTCCCAATCTGTCGCGCGGCGACCGACACGTGGCCGGACTGCGCGGCGTTCCGGTAGACCCACGTCGCGATGGTCATGCCATTGGTGATCGAGGTGAGCCCTCCCCAGTTGCCGATGTACAGCGTGTCGTTGACGCCATCGAAATTCAGTGCGCTCCCGGACTTGCCCGTGGTCCAGCTCGCCCCGTTCTGCAGTGCACCACTGTTGCCGTTCCCCGAGCTGTCGGTCGCCGTCGTGCCCGTTCCCTCGTCCAGCGCCAGATGCGACAACAGGCCCGTTGCGGGCGCGGCCGCGTTGGAGACGGTCACCGTCACGGAGGACGACTTCGTGTTGCTCGACGCGTCCCTGGCAATCGCGGTCAGCGTGTGCGAGCCGTTGCTCGCAGAAGTCGTGTTCCACGTCGTCGAATAGGGTGACGAGGTGTCCTCGGCTCCGAGATTCACGCCATCCAGTTGGAACTGGACGCCCGCGACGCCGACGTTGTCCGACGCCGTGGCCGAGACCGTGACCGCGCTCCCGGACACTGTCGCCCCACTGGCTGGAGCGCTGACGGTGACGCTCGGCAGCGCCGCGTCGCCGGAGCTCGACACACCTTGATACAACTGTTGCACCTGCTGCGCGGTCAGCGCATACGCGTAGATGTTGAGGTCGTCGACCTTCCCGTTGAAGGCGTCCTCGGCACCGCGGCTCGCGTCATTGTGACTCGCGCCGATGGTGATCCCGGTCGTATCGCTGGCGAACGAGCCCGAATGCGCCGAGGAGAACTGCAGCACGCCGTTGGCATACAGGCTGACGGTCGAACCGTTGTAGGTGCCCACGAGATGGATCCACTGGCCGCTCGGCGAGGCGCCACCCTGGCTGATACTCGAATACCCGGCGGTCGTGTTGACGAACCAGCGATAGTTGCCGTTCTCGAAGCCGAGATAGAAGTGTTCGTAGTAGCCGGTACCAACCTGCCGCGACGCGACCGACACGTAGCCGGACTGCGTGGAATTGCGATAGACCCACGCAGCGACTGTCACACCCGTGCTGATCGCGTTGACGCTCGACGAGCCCGCGATGTACAGCACGTCGTTGCTGCCATCGAAGTTCACCGCGCCGCCGGACTTGCCTGTGGTCCACGTCGGACCGTTCTCGAGCGCGCCGTTGTTGCCGTTCCCGGAGCTGTCGGTCGCCGTCGTGCCGGATCCCTCGTCGAGGGCCAGCTTGACGAGCGGGCCGGCCGCACCGGCTGATGCGGTCACCGTGAGCCCGAACGTCGTCGTGCGCGCGACCGCGCCCGCTGTGCCTGTCACGGTGATCGTCGATGTCGCCGCGGGCGTCGACGAGGTCGTCTGAATCGTGAGGGTCGCACTGCAGGTGGGCGAACAGGACCCTGGCGTCACGGAGGCGGTGGCACCGCTCGGAAGACCGGAGACGGAGTATGTCACCGACCTTGCCGTTCCCGAGAGCAGCGTCGCTGTGATGGCATTGGTCACCGACGACCCGCGCACGACACTCTTCGCGCCCCCGTTGGACAGGTTGAAGTCGAACGAGGAGCCCGCGATTGTGACAGCAACCGCTGAGGATGTCGTCGTGTTGTTCGACGTGTCCCGTGCGACCGCGGTCAGGTTGTGCGAGCCGCTGGCTGCGGTCGTCGCGTTCCAGGTGACGGAGTACGGCGCGGAAGTGTCCTCCGCGCCAAGGTTCACGCCGTCCAGCTTGAACTGAACACCGGCCACACCGACGTTGTCCGACGCCGTTGCGGAAACCGTGACGGCGCTGCCGGAGACGCTGGATCCATTGGCGGGAGCGCTGACGGCGACGGTCGGCGGCGTTGCGTCGGACGAGCTCGGCGTCGCCTGATAGAGCTGCAGCACTTCCTGAGGCGTCAGCGCGTACGCGTAGATGTTGACGTCGTCCACCGTGCCGCCGAACGCCGCCTCAGGCAGGTGAGCAGCGCTGTTGTGGTTCACGCCGATCGTGATGCCGGTCGTGTCGTTCGCGAAGGTCCCTGAATGCGGCGTGGAGAACTGCAGCGCGCCGTTCACATACAAGCTGACAGTCGATCCATCGTACGTGCCCACCATGTGGACCCATTGTCCGGTCGGCGATGAGCCGCCGAGGGCCAGGCTCGATTCCCCGTTGGTCGTGTTCACGAACCATCGATACTTGCCGTCTTCGAAGCCGAGCAAGAAGTGTTCGTAATAGGTCGTGCCTATTTCCCGCGAGACGACTGACACGAAGCCGGGCTGATTCGCTGGCCGATACACCCAGGCCGCGACCGTCAGGCTGGTGCTGATCGACGTGAGGCCGGCCCAGTTGCCGATGTAGAGCGTGTCGTCCACGCCGTCGAAATTCAGCCCGCCGCCGGATTTGCCGCTGGTCCACGTCGGCCCGTTCTGGAGCGCGCCGTTGTTCCCGTTCCCGGAGCTGTCGGCGGCAGTCGTCCCGAGGCCCTCGTCGAGCGCCAGACGGACGATGGGGCCCGCCTTCCCCTGATACAGCTGAGCGACGTCCTGCGAGGTCAGGGCCTGCGAGTAGAAGGTGACCTCGTCGATCTTGCCGTTGAACACCTGTTCCGGCGTGCGCGCGGCGTCGTTGTAGTTGGCGCCGATCGTCAGGCCGGTCGTGTCCGTCGGGAAGGAGCCCGAATGAGGGGATGAGAATTGGAGAACGCCGTTCGCGTAGAGCTTCACGTCGGTGCCGTCGAACGTGCCGACGAGATGGATCCACTCCCCGAGGGGCGCGGCGGCGCCGATCGTCGTGTCCGAATAGCCGCTGGTGGTGTTCACGAACCATCGGTACTTGCCATCCTCGAAGCCGAGGTAGTAACGCTCGTAGTAGCTGCTGCCCTGTTGGCGTGACACCACCGTCGCCCAGCCCTGCTGAGTCGCGCTGCGATAGACCCATGCCGAAACCGTCACGCCGGCCGTGGCCGTATCGAGTGACGACGCATTGGCGACATACACGGAGTCGTTCCTGCCGTCGAAGCCGAGCGCCTTCCCCACCTTGCCAGTCGTCCAGGCGGGTCCGTTCAAGAGCGTTCCGGTGTTGCCATTGCCCGACACGTCAGTGGTGGTCGTGCCGGCACCTTCGTCGAACGGAAGATTGATCGAGGGAGTCGTCGTCGCGCGCGCGCTGAGGGTCTCGACGATCCCCAGCGACGTGAACGGCGCGACATACGGGATTGAGAGTGGAAGTAGTCCCAGACCGGCGATCAGAGCCGCGAGTCCAGCGATCGCGCGCCTGGCGCGTTCGGCAATCAGCGGCATGCCGGCGAGCTCCCATCAGTAACGGTGATGTAGAGGCCCGACGCCGATCGACGCGGACTGACACCAAAAGGGCCGGGAACCGTACTGGGGAACGCGTGAGGGAATTCGACGAGGCTCGTCGTACACCGCGAGGAAAGATTGGGGGAAATATTCAAGGAAAACGCCGAATTCGATCCGGCGAGCGAGGAACACACGAATGGTTTGAGTGACAGAGCTCCGCTCTGTCGGACGAGTGCGAGCACGCGACGACTCCAAGGATTTAGTTAGGGGCTGGCCCGCCGGCAGCCGAACAGCCGGGGTCCGGCGCCCGACATCGCAAGAGCGCTGCCACGGATCGCTGAGTAGAAAAATGTCTGCGTTTATTGGCCCGTTAGCGGTTGAGATGGCTCGGCAGCTGACCGCGCGAGGAGCTCAGCGTGCAAATTGGTGGTGGACACCGCAAACGCTATGAAAGTTTTTCGCGGAGCAGTTGCGGGCGGGAAGATGAAAGAGCGAAGGTCGGAGGGAAGATTGGAGACGCGATCACTCCGTGACGCATGCCAGGCCCGCCAGAACGTCGGCGGGAGCGCGGTCCATGAGCCCAGGCTTCTTAATCAGCTCCAGGAACTCGGACCGCGTGCGTGCGTCTTCACGGAACACCCCGAGCATCGCGCTGGTCACAGCGACGGAGTTCTGCTTCTCGACGCCACGCATCGACATGCACAGATGCGACGCTTCCATGACAACCGCCACGCCCATCGGCCGGACCTTCTCGAGTAGGGTGTCGGCGATCTGACTGGTGAGACGCTCCTGGATCTGGAGGCGACGCGCGAAGATGTCGACGAGCCGAGGAATCTTGCTGAGGCCGAGCACCCGGCCCTGAGGAATGTAGGCGACGTGACACTTCCCGAAGAACGGCAGCAGGTGATGCTCGCAGAGGCTGTAGAAGTCGATGTCCTTGACTATCACCATCTCGTTATAATCGACGGTGAACAGTGCGTTGTTGAGCACTGAATCCACGTCTGCCGAGTAACCGCTCGTCAGGAATTGCAGCGACTTCTCCACCCGCTTGGGTGTATCGCGCAATCCTTCCCTCGACGGGTCTTCGCCAAGCTCGGCGAGAAGCCGCCGAATGATGTCCTGCATCTCGATATTGTACATCGCGCTTTTGGCGCTACCTGGTGCGCCCGCTGCGCAGGCGCCCGCCCCGATTCCGCCCGTAGCCACGAGCGGAAGTGTACCGGGCCCCGATGTGCTGTACGCCGCGCGGGAGGATCTGTCGAGCGCGCGCCGCGCGGCGTCGATCTGGGCCGAGCGGCTGAAACAGAAGCCCGAAGATTTCGAATCGGCGTGGAAGCTCGCCCGTGCGCGCTACTGGCTGGGCGGCCACGCGCCGGAGGCCGAGCGCAAGCAGCTGTTCGAGGACGGAATCGCGGCGGGGCGCGCTGCCGCTGCGCTGCAGCCCAACCGCCCGGAGGGCCATTTCTGGATGGCCGCCAACATGGGCGCGCTGGCGGAATCATTCGGGATGCGCCAGGGTCTGAAATACCGCGGCACGATCAAGGACGAATTGGAGACGGTGCTGAAGCTTGATCCGGCGTTCCAGGAAGGGTCGGCCGATCGCGCGCTCGGGCGGTGGTACTACAAGGTCCCGGGATTGTTCGGCGGCTCGAAGCAGAAGTCAGAAGAGCATCTCAAACGTTCGCTGACGTACGGGCCGGAGAGCACCGCCTCGCATTTCTTCCTCGCCGAAACGCTGGTCGCTCAAAATCGCCGAGACGAAGCGCGGGCGGAGCTGCAACGCGTGATCGACGCGCCGCTCGATCCCGACTGGGGAGCAGAGGATCGGGAGTTCAAGGCCAAGGCGAAGGCGAAGCTCGCAGAACTGCGGTAGAGGCTCGCAACGTCGGGATCCGTGGTCGGGGATCGGGGATCCGGGATCAGGGTTTACGGACTACGGATCCCTGATCCCCGACAACGACTCTGATCCCGATCACATCGTCTCGACGATCGCGGCGATCCCCTGCCCACCACCGATGCACGCCGTCGCGAGGCCGCGCTTGAGACCTCGACGTCGAAGCTCGAAGAGGAGCGTCAGGATCAAACGGGTGCCGGTCATCCCGAGCGGATGGCCGAGAGCGATCGCGCCCCCGTTGACGTTGACCTTGTCGCGGTTCAGCCCGAGCTCCTTTTCGACCGACAGATACTGCGCCGCGAACGCCTCGTTCACTTCGATCAGGTCGATGTCGTCGAGCGTGAGGCCCGCCTTGTCGAGGACCATCCGCGTCGCGGGCGCCGGCCCCATGCCCATCAGCGTCGGGTCGACGCCGACCGTCGCCCAGTGCGTGAGCCGCCCGAGCGGCGCGAGGCCGTACTCCTTCACGCCTTTGTCCGACGCGAGGAGCAGCGCCGCCGCCCCGTCCACGATCCCTGACGCGTTCCCTGCCGTCACGCAGCCGTTCTTCGAGAACGCGGGCGGGAGCTTCGCGAGCACGTCGACCGTGGTCTCCGGACGCAGGTGATCGTCCTGCGCGAAGGCTTCGACACCTTTGCGACTCTTGATCTCCACCGGCACGACCTCTTCGGCCAGCCTTCCTGACTTCCATGCGTCGTGCGCGAGCTGCTGGCTGCGCAGCGCATAGCGATCCTGCTCTTCGCGGCTGATGCCGTACTTGGCGGCGCAGTTCTCGGCCGTGGCTGCCATCGTGCAGCCGCAGTGCGTGTCGAGCAGCCCCGACCACAGGGTGTCTTCGAGCTGCCCCTGGCCGAGACGAAGCCCGTTGCGCAAGCCGCGGATGACGTGCGGCGCCTGACTCATGCTCTCCATCCCGCCGGCCACGACGATGTCCGCTTCTTCGAGGAGGATCATCTGCCCGCCGCTGATCGCCGACTGCAGGCCCGACCCGCACAGGCGGTTCAGCGTGAGCGCGGGGACTTCGACGGGCACACCTGCCTTGAGGGCGACGTGCCGCGCGCCGTAGATCGCGTCAGCGCTCGTGTGCAGCACGTTGCCGAAGACGACGTGATCGATCATCTCCGGCTTGACGCTCGTCCGCTCCATCGCCGCGCGCGACGCGATCACGCCGAGGTCGATGGCGGAAACGTCCTTCAGCTTGCCGGTGTAGTCGGCCATGGGGGTGCGGGCGCCGCCGAGAATATAGAGGTTCATGGGGTTCAAGGTTCAGAGGTTCAGAGGTTCAAGGTTCAAGGTTCAAGGTTCAGGGGTTCAAGGTTCAGGGGTCAGGATGCGGTTCAGGGTTCATTGGTTGAAGGTTGATGGTTCCGAAGCGCCACTCATGAACTTGATGAACCATGAACCCTTGAACCTTGAACTTTTGAACTCTTGAACTTTGAACCTCATGAACCCGGAGCGCGGCGAAGCCGCGCGACGATTGCATCACCAGCTTCGCGGGTTCCCAGCGTCCCGCCGGCATCTGCAGTGCACTCGCCCGCGTTGATCGCGGCGCGGACGGCGGCGTCCACGGCGCGCGATTCGTCCACCAGTCCAAGTGTATCCAGCATCAGCGCCGCTGACGAGATCGCGCCGATCGGGTTCGCGACGTTCTTGCCGGCGAAGCGCGGGGCCGATCCGTGGACCGGCTCGAACATCGACGTCCGGCCCGGATGCAGGTTGCCAGACGCCGCGAGCCCGAGGCCGCCCTGCAGGCTGGCGCCGAGATCCGTGATGATGTCGCCGAACAGGTTGTTGGTGACGATGACTTGGAACTGCCCGGGGTCCAGCACCATGTACATCGCGAGCGCGTCGATGTAGTAGTGCGTCGCTTCGATCTCCGGATAGAGCGGCGCCAGCTCCTTGAACACGCGTTGCCACAGCGCGTGCCCCTGCTGCATCGCATTGCTCTTGTCCGCCATGCAGACCTTCGTCAGATCGCGCGCCTTCGCGAACTCGAACGCGTGACGGACGATCCGGTGGACGCCCTTCCAGGTGTTGATCTCTTCCTGGACGGCCACTTCGTCTTCGGTGCCGGCCTTGAACCGGCCGCCCACGCCGACGTAGAGCCCCTCGGTGTTCTCGCGGAACACTACGAAGTGGACGTCCTCCGGTCGTCGACTCTTGAGCGGGCACAGGCGCTCGTGAAGGAGCGTGACCGGGCGGTAGTTGACGTAGAGGTCGAGCTCGAAGCGCGTGCCGAGCAGGATGTCGCGCGCGTGGCGGTTGTCGGGCACGCGCGGATCGCCGAGGGCGCCGATGAAGATGGCGTCGAACTGCCGCAGCAGATCGTAGCCGTCGGCCGGAATCGTGACGCCCGTCTCGAGGTAGTAGTCCGCGCCCCACGGAAGTTGCTCGAGCTCGAGCGTGCGACTGCTGATTCGATCGACGGCTTCGAGTACTTTTACCGCCTCGGCGGTGACCTCTTTGCCGATCCCGTCCCCGGGGATCACCGCGATCCTCATGAGCTGATCTTACAAGACGCGCGCTGATCATGTTCGCGCAGGACGGCCAAGCCAGCTTCGGTCCGCTTCCCACGGATCGCCCGCACCAGGGGAAGGTGCAGTTCCTCTATCAGCTGCCGTTCGGCACGGCGATTGGCGTGTCGCAGATCGCGCAGAGCGGCGTGCCAATCACCGGCGAGATCGCCGTGCTGCCGCCGAACAACTTTCCTGTGCAGATTCCGATTCAGGCGCGATTCGGTGTGAAGTTCAGCTTCTAGGTTGGAAATTGCAGGGGCGGTCGGTCCAACCGGATCGGCCGTTCCCATCCCTTCTTTCCCCTCCTCCGCCTCCCGCTCAGCCTGACGTCTTCTGGCCCCCGGGCCGGGCACAGACGGCTCATCCTTAACTGCTGAGCTAGTTCGTCACACAATCCACACCATTGGATTCAAATTGCCGTAGAATTGTTGCCGATTTGCCGTAAGCAGGTTCGAACAGCTGGAAATCCAGGATTTACACAGTTCTGCTATTCGGCACGGCGGGTGCTAGGTGACCACGGGCCCGCATCGCGACAAGAGCTCTTCCGTTCTGGCCCGGCTTTATTCGTTGACCCTTGTTCGTTTTGCTCTCAGGAGGACCATCACCCATGCGTTTACGTACCTACGCGGCGTTGCTCTTCGCGCTGCTCCTGGCCTGGCCGACAGCCGCACAAGAAACGCGCGGCTCGATCGAAGGAGTTGTCAAAGACTCCTCCGGCGCCGTCCTGCCGGGAGCTACCGTTGAAGCCAAAAGTGCGGCTGGCGGTACCTTGACATCCGTCACGGATACGAATGGCGTGTATCGATTTCCGGTACTGGATCCAGGCAGGTACGAAGTCCTCGTCACGCTCTCTGGCTTCACGCAGGCCAAGAGCGCTCCCGTGAACATCCTGGTCGGTCAGGTGCTGAAGCTCGATGTCGCGATGAACGTCGCGAGCGTGACCGAGACGGTTTCGGTGCTCGCCGAATCGCCGACGATCGACGTGAAGCAGGCGACAGTCGCCACCAACATCAGGGCCGACGAGATCGACCGGATCCCGAAGGGTCGTGACTTCCAGTCGCTCGTGACGCTTGCAGCGGGTGCCAACTACGAGAGCCGCAGCGGCGGAATCTCCATCGATGGCGCCTCGGCATCTGAGAACAAGTGGTACCTCGACGGGATCGACACCACGAGCTTGCGCACGGGCGTGTCTGCCACGCCGGTCCTGACCGACTTCATCTCGGAGCTCCAGGTGAAATCGTCCGGGTATGCGGCGGAGTTCGGGGGAGCGACCGGCGGCGTGGTGAGCGTGATCTCCAAGAGCGGCTCGAACCAGTTCCGCGGTGAGGGCGGCTTCTATATCAACAACGACGCCCTCAACGGCAGCCTGGCGTTGAACAACACGGCCGGCAATGCCGCCGGCACCGCCTACGATCGCCGCCAGCTTCGACTCTTCCTCACCGGAGAGAACCTCGCCGAGACCGTCACGTATCCCAAGGACGACTATTCACGATTGGATCCCCACTTCCAGGTTGGCGGTCCGGTGCTGTCCGACAAGATGTGGTTCTGGGTTGGCTACACGCCGACGATCGAGAACACCAAGCGAACGGTAACGTTCCGCTCGAATCAGCAGACCAGCACGTTCGAGAGCAAGGAAACGACGCAGAACGTCATAGGCAACCTGACGTGGCAGATCTCCCAGCCGGCGAGGCTCCGCGTATCAGGTCAGTTCCGGCCGTACGAGCGGGACGGCCTGCTCCCGAACCCGAACGGCACGAACAACCCGGCCACCGTGTTCGACATCACGAGCAACCAGCCGAACAACACGGCGACCGGCAGCTTCGATTGGGTCGGATCGAGCCGCGTCTTCTTCAACTCGAAAGTGAACTACCTGGAGTACGACAGGGAGGATACCGGTATCCCGAACGAGATCCGGTACATCTTCGCGGCGGGATCGAACAACATCTACGAGACCCGGCCGAACATGATCCAGTCTGCCGGGTATACGAACCTGCTGACCAACTCGGCCATCGCACGCGACAAATACACGCGAGTCGGGTGGACGGCTGACACCACGTTTTTCGCGAACGCGGCCGGACAGCACACCTTCAAGGGTGGCATCCAGTTCGAGCGCATCGGAAACGACGTCGCCAGCATCGAGCAGCAGCCCAACGTGTCGCTCGGATGGAACACGTCGCGAACGACGCTCGACGGCCGCGTGGAGCGCGGCGCCTACGGCTATTACTCGTGGCGGCACGTTCGGCACCCTCGGTAAGGTGAACGTCAACAACCTGGGCCTGTTCTTCCAGGACGCATGGACGGTCAACAACCGACTGACGATCAATGCCGGCGTCCGCACCGAGCGTGAGGACATCCCCTCGTACCGCGACGAACCTGAACGGCATCAAGTTCAGCTTTAGCCGACAAGCTGGCGCCGCGCGTCGGAGTCGCCTACGACGTCAGGGGCGACGGCAAGTGGAAGGCGTACGGATCGTGGGGCATCTTCTACGACACGATGAAGCTGGAGCTGCCGCGCGGCGCGTTCGGCGGCGACGTCTGGATCGAGCACTACTACACGCTCGATACGCTCGACTGGAACACGATCGGCGTCAACGGCGTCTTCCCGGGCCGGTTCCTCGAGGACGTGGACTTCCGCATCCCCTCGAACGACCCATCGTGCCCCGAATGCGGGGCGATCGATCCCGACCTCAAGCCGTTCAAGCAGCAGGAGCTGATCGGAGGACTCGAACACGATCTGTCGAACCGTGTCGCAGTCTCCGCTCGCTACGTTCACAAGCAGGTCGATCGGGCGATCGAGGACGTCGGCGTCATCGTCCCGGGCATCGGCGAGGTGTTCTACATCGCCAATCCGGGCGAAGGCGTGGCGACGACCATTGAGTCCGCAGACTGCCCGACGTGCCCGGGCCTGCCGAAAATCCAACGCGACTACGACGCGGTCGAGCTCAAGCTGACGCGCCGGTTCGCTGGAAACTGGTCGGGATCGTTCAGCTATACACTCAGCCGCCTGTATGGCAACTACCCCGGCCTGGCGAGCTCGGATGAAATTGCGCGTCTGTCTCCCAACGTGACGCGGCTCTTCGACGGGCTCGTCATGGCGTTCAAGCCGGGCGGGGAACCGGTGTACGGCCGTCTGAACACCGACCGGCCGCACCAGTTCAAGCTGAACGGTGTGTATCAGCTGCCAACCCAGACGACCCTTGCTGGCGTGCTGCGAGCCGCAAACGGCATTCCGGTCACGCGTCAGGTCAACATGGTGAGCTCGTTGCCGGTGTTCTACAACGGTCGGTTGAGCGATGGTCGCACTCCGTGGCTGACGGTCGCGGACATCAGCGTGCAGCAGGATATCCCCATGCCCGGAAGCAACGTGCGGGCTCAGCTCAGCCTGAACGTGTTGAACTTGTTCGATCAGAAGGGCGTCACGGACAGGTTCCGCGTCCAGACGCGCGAGAATCTCCCCGTGCCGGGCGGCAATCACCTCGAGCCGTTCTTTGCCGGCTTCAATACAGAGCAGGTCATCGCGAACACCGCTGGCATCCGGATCGATCCGCGCTTCCTCCAGAACAATACCTGGCAGAGCGCGCGCGAAATCCGTCTGGGCGTCAAGCTGATCTTCTAATCGGCCCGTCGCATCGAAGTATCCTGAACGCCCCGCAGACCTCCGGGTCTGCGGGGCGTTTTTTTGCCCATCCCCATAAATGACTCGCCGAAGCCAGAAGCGCGGCATCCACGCAAAACGCGCTCGACAGCGCACCGGGAGCCAGGCTCGGGACGCGTCTTCGGCAGCACCGGACCGCAGACCTCGCGTTCTCGTATTCGCCGTGGCGATCACCGCGCTGGCACTCCTCCTCACAATCGACGACCGCTACCCCGGCGCCATCGCCGATGGCCGCCAGATGGCCTGGACCGCGATCGCGATGTCGGAGACCGGCGAAATCGGCCAGGCCCGCGGCAGGGACTTCACGTGGGCCCGCCCGCACGGGGACGCCGTGTCGCGCTACGGGATGGCGATGAGCCTTGCGCAAGTGCCCGCGGCGTGGCTTGCGCCGCGTGTCGAGGCCACGCTCGGACCCGGTACCTCCCAGCCCCTTTTCCTGATTGCTCCGCTCTTCTGCGTGTGCATTGCTGCGGCAGCAGCCGGCTGGATCGTTCTCCTGCTCGGCTCCGGTGCCGGTGCCATCGTCGCGGCGGTCGTGCTGACCGCGCTCGGATCGCCACTCGGATCGTACGCGTCGCTCGATCTCTCAGAGCCCCTCCAGGCGGCTTCGCTGTCGGTCACGCTCGGCTGCGCGGTTGCCGCAACACGGGCGAATGTCTTGGGGACGCCCGCACGGCTCTATGCCTTCGCCGCCGGAGTCGCCGCCGGCATCGCCGTCCTCACGAAGTCCAGCCTCTGGCTGGCAGTCCCGTTCGCACTGCTGCCGATGCTGATCCACGCCGTCGCCACGAGATCGGCTGTCGAACGTTCTGTGGACGATGGCTGGACTCGCGGTGCCGGCCGGCGCGTGGGCGTATCTGGAGGTGACGCGGTTCGACAGCCTGTTCGCGTCCTACCCTGGCGAGGGATTCACGCACTCCTTCGTTGACGGCCTGTGGCGGCTGGTGGTCGGGCCGAATCGCGGACTGCTGCTCTACTTCCCCGCGCTCGCTCTGGCAGTGGCGGCTGTCGTTGCGTCGAGAAGCCGGCCAGCGCTGACCCGTGCCACGATCGTCGCGTCCCTCGGCATCTTCGGCGCGCTCCTCGGAACGGCCGCCGGCTGGTGGGCCTGGCACGGTCTCTGGGGGTGGGGGCCTCGCCTCCTCGTTCCAGGCATCCCACCACTGGCGGCGTCAGCGGCGATCCTTCTCGAGCGGTGGCCTTCGAGCGTCCGGATTGCGGTGCTTGCCGCAAGCATCGTCATCAACCTGCCCGGGCTTGCGCAGAACGCAGCGCCTGTGACGCTCTTCACGTCCTCGTGTGAATGGCCCATCGCCGACACCCGATTCGCGAATGCCCTGGCGCCGTACGCCAGGCGCGCGGAGCCGAACGGGCAATTCCGCGTGGCCCCCGATCAAGTGCTCGAGATCGTACCCTCGGCTTCGCCGTTCCTGGTCTACCCATGGTTCGCGAGCGCGGCCTCCGGGGATCTCGACGACGCCATGCGTCGTCTAGCGGCTCCGCCATGGAGATCGGCGCGGCCCGATATCAGGTGCGGACAGACCGCGGACCGCGGCTTCATCCAGCGTTTGATGCGGAGGCCCGGATGGCCTGTCTGGGGGCGAGGATTCTGGCCGGACGGGAGCGCGCCAGGGTTCCCCGGCGTTTACGACGAGGGACTGCTCGATCAGGTCGTACGCGCGCAGCAGCTTGGCCGCGCTGAACAGGCGCTCGCTCCTCGCTCGCAAGCTCGCGCGATTGAGACCTGAGGGGGAGGCCGATGCCTACGTCCTCGAGAGCCTGCGGCTGCTCCGCCGGCGGCACGGATGCCGTCGAATACCTTTCAGGCCTGTCGCAGGAACGGCGCTCGCAGCCGAAGATCAACATCGTGCTCGCGCTGTTCGAACGTGATGCGGGCAACGAGAGAGCTGGCGCGCAATCTCCTGGGCAGCGTCGCTCGGCATTTCCGGGTACGCCGGTCCAGGGCGCAATCGTGTCGCCAATCGGACGCGTGGCCTCCCGACCTGAACGCGATGACGGCGGGCCGCGACCGATCAGGCCGGCCCGGCCCGACAGGACGCGCTGCAGATGATTCGGATGGCGCGCGAGGATGAGACCACGGCGGCTACCGCGCCCGGCGGGCGCCGATCTGCACCAACAGCGTGTCGAGATCCGCGGCGGTGAACGGCTTCGCGAGGATCGCGACGTCCGTGATCTCCGCCTCCAGCGGCTCCATGGCCGCCAGATCGCCGGTGATGAAGATGAAGGCGAATCTCGGAATGCGACACGCGGACTCTCCGGTGCAGCACGATCCCGCCGCCGTCGGGCATCCTGACGTCGCAAATCACCAGCCCCGGCTTGAAGCTCTCGACCAGCGCCATCCCTTCATTGACGGTCGTCGCCTCGGCGACCTCGTAGCCGCGTCTTGCGAGCAGACGTCCCAGCAGCCGCCGGATCGGCTCCTCGTCGTCGACGACCAGCACCCGGGTCGGCGCCGCGCCGGCGGCCGGCACCCGTGGCGGAACAATGGACGAGGCCTGGTGCGCCGGCAGCGTGAGGCGGAAGCACGCGCCCACCTCGCTGTCGCAGGTCTCGAGCGTGCCGCCATGCGACGCGGCGATGCCATGCGAGATGGACAAGCCGAGCCCCGTGCCCTCGCCAATTTCCTTCGTCGTGAAGAACGGCTCGAAGATCCGCCCGCGCAGCTCCGGCCTGATTCCCGGCCCATCGTCCAGGACTTCGACGATCTGGCGATCCGGCACGCCTGGCATGCGCATCGTGCGGATGATGATTGTTCCTTGCCCGGAGAGCGATTCGATGGCCTGCTCGGCGTTCAGCAGGAGGTTGAGCACGACCTGCTGGATCTCCTCGCGATCGGCCAGCACCACGAGCGGATCGGAGCGTGCACTGCACGATCAGGTTGATGTTCTGCTGATGAAGGTGATACTCGCGGAGCTCCGCCGTCTGCTTGACGATGTGATTGAGATCGGCGGGGACCCGGTTGGGCGCGCTCCGCCGCACGAACGAGAGCAGGTTGCGAACGATGTGCCCTGCGCGTCCTGCTTCGCGCCGCACGATCTCGAGATCGCGCCGCATCAGCCCGCGGTCGGCGTGATCGTCCATCAGGAGCTCGACGCAGCCCACGATCGCTTGCAGCGGGTTGTTGATCTCGTGAGCGACGCCCGCGACGAGCTCGCCGACGGCCGACAATCGCTCGCTGTGCACGAGCTGATCGCGCAGCCTGAGCTCGTCGGTGACATCCCGCTCGACTGCCACGAAATGCGTGATCGCGCCGCCACCGTTCCGCAGCGCGACGACGGTGCTCGAAGCGGCGAACGTCGTGCCGTCGCGGCGGCGGCGGCGCAACGTGCCGCGCCAGACGCCGTGCTCGCGGAGCTCCGCCGGAATCTCGTCGGCGAGCGACGCGAGCGCCTGGTCGACCGGCTGCGGAAACCGGAGGAGCGACAGCTCGCGGCGGTTGAATCCCACCGCCCGCTGGAATGCGTCGTTCGCGTATTCCACGGAACCGTCGGCGCGGGCAATCACGATCAAATCGCCAGTCTGCTCTGTCGCTGCCCCCAGCAGCCTGGCGCGTGCGTCCGCGCGCTGGAGCTGGCCGCGCTGAACGACCAGCCGAAGCGTCAGCAGGCCGAGCCCGCCGACGGTGGCCATCCCGGTCAGGAGCGCGCGAAAGGACGCGGCCTCCGGATCGCTCGAAATGAGCGGGACAGCCGCGTAGCCGATGATTGGAATCAGCAGCACGGGCATCGCCGACAGCATGGCGAACATGATCCCGGAGGGACGCTCCTCCGCATCGTCGGTCTCGGCCGCCTCGGGCGACGCAGGCGCCTCGTGGGCCGCCCACGCGTAGAAGAGATACGGGCCGATCCACGCGAAGTCGTAGAACGTGCCGATGCGGTACGTGCCGTCCAAGATGGCGCTGCTGGTAGCGAGACGGATGATCGCGCCAATCGTCACGCCGATGGCAAGTCGCTGATACGTCGGTCCCCAGGCCGTGTTTCGAGCGACGTAGGCGGCGATGCACATCCCGCCCATCAGCAGGAAGCGGAAGACCTGGACGCTCGTGAGAAGCGCTGCGCTCGCGAGGCTGTCAGTGCCAACGTCGGGAATCAGGACGAAGTAGGCGTACACGAAGCCGATGAGGAGACCGTAGCTGGCAATGTCGACCCCGACGGCGGCGGTGGCGTGCGGGCGGACACCACGATGGGGCCGCGCAACCAGCGCGAGGAGCGGGGCTGCGCCGCCGCTCAGCGAAAACACCGTATGCCATTCCAGCCAACCGGGGCGGCGGCCGACGACATCGCTGTAAGCCCAACCGAGATGACCCAGCAGCCAGATGCACATCCCCACTGCGAACGTGTCCCAGAAGAGCCGCTGACATCCGACCCACTGCCGTCGCCGGCGGTTGATCGTCAGGATCACGAGCGCAGCCGAGCACACGACGGCCGTATTGCCGAACAGCGACAACGCGAGACCGTTCCGGTCCAGCGTTGCGCCGGCCAACAAGTACAGAATCAGAAATCCGAGGCCGAACGTCACTTGGCCCAATGTCTGAAGTGGAAGGCCGCCACTCTAACACGTTTCGGGCAGTCGCCAAAATCCAGAACGCTCACGCAAGCCGAGACCAATCTGTACCCCCGCCGTTATATCGGTCCTTCATATCTGTTCAATATCGATCTGCGCGCGTTGCAGCCGGCCGCTGAAGTCGACGTAGATCGATTTCCACTCCGAAAACACGTCGAGCGCGGCCGTCCCCGCTTCGCGGTGGCCGTTCCCCGTGTTCTTCGTGCCGCCGAAGGGCAGATGCACCTCGGCCCCGATCGTCGGCGCGTTGATGTAAAAAATGCCGGTATAGATGTCGCGCATGGCCGTGAAGGCGCGGTTGATGTCGCGCGTGTAGATCGACGCGGACAGGCCGTACTCGACGCCGTTGGCGATGCCGATGGCCTCCTCGACGGACTCGCAGCGCATCACTGAGACGACCGGGCCGAAGATTTCCTCCCGGGCGATGCGCATCGACGGCGTCACGTCGCGGAAAACCGTCGCCTCGTGGAAGTAGCCCTTCGCGTATTTGCCGGTCGTGAGGCGATTGCCGCCGCACGCGAGCGTTGCCCCCTCCTCTTTGCCGATCCGCACGTACTTGACGACGGTGTCGAGCTGCGACTCGCTGTTCGACGGTCCCATCTGAGTGGACTCCTCGGAACCGTCCCCCACGACGAGCGTCCGCGCACGGGCGACGAACTGCTCGAGGAACGGCTCGTACACCTTTTCGTGCACGACGACGCGACTCGCTGCCGTGCAGCGTTGTCCGGTCGTCCCGAATCCGCCCCAGAGACAGCCATCGATCGCCAGCTCGAGATCGGCGTCGTCCATCACGATGATGACGTTCTTGCCGCCCATCTCGAGGTGCACCTTCTTGAATCCGGGGGCCGCAGCGCGGTTCACGATCCGGCCGACGTGAGTCGATCCGGTGAACGAGACCACGCGAACCGCTTCGTGCGTGGTGAGAGGCGTCCCCACTTCGTCGCCGTCACCGGTGACGAGGTTGACGACGCCGGGCGGGATGCCGGCCTCTTCGAGGACCTTGACGAAGTTGATGGCCGAGAGCGGCGTCTGCGAGGCTGGCTTGAACACGACGGTGTTGCCGCAGACCAGCGCCGGAACGATCTTCCACGACGGGATGGCCATCGGAAAGTTCCAGGGCGTGATGATCGAGCAGACGCCCAGCGGCTGTCGGACCGACATGGCGAACTTGTTCCGGAGCTCGGAAGGAACGGTCTGGCCGAACATGCGGCGCCCCTCGCCCGCCATGTAGAAGGTCATGTCGATGGCCTCCTGCACGTCGCCGCGGGTCTCGTTCAGGACCTTCCCCATCTCGCGGGTCATGTCCCGGGCGAACGTCTCCTTGCGATCTGCGATGATTTGCGCCGCCTTGAAGAGGATCTCCGCCCGCCGGGGGGCCGGCACGAGGCGCCACGTCTCGTACGCACGGGCGGCGGCTGCGAGGGCTGCCTCGACGTCCGCCCCACTGGACTGCTGGAAGAGCCCTATGAGGTCGTCGGTGTTGGCGGGGTTCCGGTTTTCGAACGTGTGGCCCGAGAGCGACGCCGTCCACCGCCCATCGATGTAATTGTGGTGAAGCGTGGCACTTATCGTCTGAGGCATAGGGCCGATTATAGCTGCCGGGGATGGCTCGAGGCCAGTGGCCTCAGACGCCCTAAGGACTTCGTTTTCATAGGCTTCGAGGGAAGGTCCAAATCGGACGCCGATTGGCTAAAGACCGCGGTCGACGAGCCGATTACAAGACTGATTTGCTGCGACGGCAGGACGGACACCCCGGAGGTCTCGAGCACCGGGGCCCGTGGGTCGTCCCCGGCTTTCGGATCTGCGGCGGAGTGAGCGCGTCTTTCATCTCACTCTGACGTATTCCAGATAGTCCCCTGACGCTATGCGCGGCGCGGCGCCCAGCGGCGCGTTGTAGAAGTACACCCACGCCCCCGCCACGGTGCCATCCGTCAGCCGCACGTCGGTGCGTTCGCGCGTGTAGAGGCTCTGCTCGGGACGCCCCGGCCGGTACCCTTCGATCTCGTCGAGCGCCGCCAACACCGAGTCCGGATCGATGACCTCGTACAGCTCGCCCCACACTTCCCCTTCCGGCGCCGGCACTGCTGCAGGATAGAGACCCAAATCGAAGAGCGAGGCGGTCATCGCGCCTCGTCCTAGATAGGTCAGCTTGTCGTCGATGTCGGCGCGACGCCGGCGATCGAACCCAGCCATCAGCGTGCCGTAGAAGAAGACCCGGTCAGGCACGGCGTCTCCGAGGGTACACAGTCGGGAGGTGACACTCAAGGACCGTGCGCTCGGGCTCGGTGCTCGGCGCTCGGTGCTCGGCGCTCGGTGCTCGGCGCTCGGCGCTCGGCGCTCGGAGTGACGCTAGCTGGCGCTGGAGCTGGGAGCTGGAAGCTGGAAGCTGGAAGCTGGAAGCTGGAAGCTGGAAGCTGGAAGCTGGAAGCTGGAAGCGGGAAGCTGGAAGCGGAATCAAAAAAGCCGGCGGTTGCCCGCCGGCTGTGGTGGAGGAGGAAGTGCGCGCGCCCACGCGCCCGTCGGAACGATGCGTGTCAGTGAATCTGGGGTGTCGCGTGCGACATGGCCATGTCGATCAGTTCGGCAGGGACACTGAAAGAGAGGGATACGGTCTTGCCGGTGCCGCTCAGCTCCAGGGACTGCACAACGGCGTTGAATTTCGGATCGCTCTGGGCCTGGAGGCGGCCGAGGGCGAGGACGCCCCGAACGACGTCGCGAAGGTTCTCGGCCGCCTGATCGTCGCGCGCTTCGGCGCGCACCATGCCGGACAGGCCACCATTGACGTGGGCCGCCGCCGCGAACCACTTGACCGAGCCGACCTGTGAGGCAATCTGCTCTGGCAGTTGGGCGTGGCTGGTGAGCACGTCGAGGCGGCCAACGGCCCAGGCGTTGTTGGTCCGTTCGATGTCGCTGACGAGCTCCATCATCTCGTTGTTGCTGGTAATGCTCGTCGCGCTCATCTGGGCGTCGATGGCGTGCTTCACGGCGGCGCTCTCGCCGACGGCGACGAGGCCCGGCTCGAGGAACGCGATCGTCATGGCCGGGTGCTGCATCGCCTCGGGAACCGAGGTGACCATCCGCTTGCCCTTGTAATCTTCGACCGTGCCGCCGTGCTCGCGGGCCAGTCCCTCGAGCTTGACGACGTCGAAGCGGCCGCGGGCGACGATGAGACCTGATTTCTGGGAGGAATCCGTTCCGGTGGGGGTAGCCATGGCGGCGATGAGGTAGTCGATGTCGTGCTCGATATCGATCCCCGTGTGGGCCTGGAACTCTTCCTGGCCCTTCTCCGGCATCGGAAGGGCCGCCTTGAGCCGCTGTCGAAGCTCGGAATCCATGATGGCTCGGACGTCCGCATACGCGACGACGGCGGCGTCGGCCGGCACGTAGGCCAGCTCCGTCGGACCGGTTGAGGCAGAAAGCGCTTGGAAACCACCGCTGTAGAACGCGACAAGTCCGGTGCACAGCCCGGCCGCGACGACCGCCGCGGAACCTGCCATGAAGTAACGGGTCTTTTTGGTCATGCGCGTTTTCCCCTCTAAGCGATTATAACGGTCCACGCCCCTCGGAAGTTCCCCGTTTCGTCACCTAAATGTCGCACAACGAACAGGTTGGCGCGAAAAACCTGGGACGAACCGCTTGGAACCGCTGAGGTCCCCTATTGCTCCAGCACGTACTCCCGGCGCTCGACGGTCCAGGCACCCCAGCCGAGGAAAAACAGGAAAATGACGACCAGGCCCAACAGGCTGCCGAACAGGGACGGGCTCTCCCGGAAGATCCCCTGGACGATGCTGATGACCCCATCGTTCGGCATGGCGTGCGGCACGAGGCCCTGCAGGTAATAGGCGACTGTAAAGCGCTTCAGATAGCCGGGGAACGCCAGCGCCGCCTGCTCCCAGCCGAAGATGAAAATCAGCCCTATCATGAGCGGCCGCTTGAACTTGGCGCCAACCAAGGCGAAGAGCGCCCCGTACGCAAGCGAGCCCGAGCGTCAGGAGCACCAGGTCCTTGACCAGGTCCAGGAACGACCCTCCCAGGCTGCCCCGCATCGGCACGACCAGCAGGTAAACCAGCATCACGGACGGAAGGACGACGAAGATCGTGCAGCCCAGGTACGCCAGGTATTTCCCGAACAGCACCGCGCCACGCCGGATCGGCCGCGTGAAGAGGTACGTGATGGTCTTGTCCTCGATCTCGTCCGCCATCAGCGACGTGCCGTAGAAGACGCCGAGAATCGGCACGGTGAAGCGCAGGTAGAACACCCAGATCATCAGGCCGAAAATCGACGGTCCCGTCATCCGGACGGTCGTTCCACCGGTCCGCGCGTCCTCCAGAATCGGCGCGCCGAGCCCCACCAGCACGCGCAGCAGCAGCGCGATGAACACCGGCGCGCCGACGACGAGCGCCATGAAGATGGTCCGCCGCGACCAGAGCATCTCGCCGATCGACAAGTCGAACACGCGGAAGCTCGAGGCGAGGAATCCTGGAGCCGGCGGCAGCGGACGAGCGTTTGTGGGTTGAGTCATGGGCTGCGATCCGAATCAAGGTTCAAGGTTCAGGAGTTCAAGGGTTCAAGGGTTCAAGGTTCAAGGTTCAGGGTTCAGCGGTGAACTTTGAACGCTCGAGCGCTGAACTTTGAACCTTGAACCTTTGAACCTCCTCACTTCACCAGGTACTGGAACACCGCCTGCAGGTTGTCGTCAGGCGACGTCACTTCATCGATGGCGCCGTACTCGCCGCTCGCCGCGAGATCGGTCAGCCGCGCGTAAAAGGCGTCAGGCTTCCCCGTTTCCACGACCACCGCTCCCGGCTCGAACTTCAAGCTCCGGACATCGGCGCGCGCGAGGAACTCGCGGGCCAGACCGCGAGGATCGGCCGCGCGGACGTAGACGGTGTGCGGGTGCTCGTCGATCAGCTCACGGATGTGATGAACGTCCCCTTCGGCCAGAATCCGGCCGTTGTTGATCAAGAGGATGTTGCCGGTCATCGACTCGATCTCGTGCAGGATGTGGCTCGAGACGATGATGCTCTTGCCGGCGCGGGCCCACTCGCGAATCAGACGGATGCTCTTGCGCCGCGCGATCGGGTCCATCCCCGACAGCGGCTCGTCCAGGATCAACAGGTCCGGATCGTGCACGATTGCCTGCGCCAGCTTGACACGCTGCCGCATGCCCTTGCTGTAGGCGCCGATCTTCTTGTGCGCCGCCTCCATCAGATCGACGACCGTCAAAGCGCGCGTCGCCGCCTCGGTCGCCTCCTGATCGCTCAGCCCGTTGAGGCGGACGAGCGCCGTGACCCATTCCAGCCCCGTCATGCGCTCGTAGAACGCATCCTGTTCCGGACAGAAGCCGATCTGGAAATAGAGATGCGGGTTCTGCCAGATCGGCTCGCCGAGCACCTTCACCGATCCCTTGCTCGGATAGAGCTGGCCCGTGATCAGCTTCATGAAGGTCGACTTGCCGGCGCCGTTCGGCCCGAGCAGGCCCGTAATCCCGGGCGGAACGCTCACCGTGACGTCGTTGAGCCCGATCACCTGGCCGTACCACTTCGAGACCTTCTCGGCACTCACGACCGGGCTGCCGACGGGGCTCGCCACAGGCGCGGCCGGAGCGGGTGCGGAACCGGCGACCGGAGCCGTCATGTGACGACCTCCACGCCCCTGACGCGGCGCTCGAGCACGGAAAACGAGAGCGCGATCAACCCGAGGACGACGATGAGCGAGACCTGCCAGGGCGTTGCGTATCGAGGCGTGAGACGGAAGATCACGTCGACGACCTGCGTGAGACTCGACCCGACCGACAACCAGGAGAGAGACGAGTCTCCCGTGATGGCGTACAACGCGCCGTAGATCGCCGCCGTGAAGAAGATGATCCCGGCGTAGAGGATCCCGACGTACCGGCTGCTCTTGGAGAGCGACGAGAGCGCAAGCATCGTGAACGTCGCGAGCAGCGACTGGAGGAAAGACGCGACGGTGATGGCCGGGAACAGGAACAGGTTGGTCTTCACGAACTGGAAGCTGCCCTGGAGGACGACCTGCAGGAACAGCAGCAAGATCGCCGGCACCCACGTCACGAGCAGCAGGAACGAGAAGAGCACCGCCGCTTTGCCGACGATGTATTCGGTCCGCATCAGCGGCTTCGACAGATAGATCTGCAGCGCGTTGGCCCGGCGGTCGTTCGCGATGAGGCCGGCGCCCACGTAGATCGTGACGATGAAGACGAAGAAGTCCTGCTGGGCGAGGAAGTCGCGGAACGTCTGCGCGTTCACGCCGAACGTGGCGGCGACCTGCGCGTAGTTGGTGGTGACGTAGATCTGGATCGCGCGCGCGATGAACGGCCCCCACGCGAAGAGCAGGACCCCGAGAAACGCGCGCTTCCGCAGCATCGTCCTGATGCCGGCGGACGCAATCACCAGCCATGCCTGGCCGGGGCTGGCCTTGCCGCCGCCGTAGCGACGATAGCTCTGGTCGTGAATCGGCATGTTTCGCCTGGAGCCTCTATTTCTCGCCGACCGCCTTCGCGAAGACGTCCTCGAGTGTCGGCACACTCGGGCGGAGGTGGCGCACCTGTACCCCGAACTTCGCCGCTTGGACGAAGATCGCCTGCTGATCGCCGCCACGGCCGTACGTCTCGCCGAGACCGGCCGGCACGAACACCCGCATCACGTCTTCGTCGGTGGCGTGGCATTCCATCCCGGCCGACCGCAGCACCTCGAGAAATCCCGGCAGGTCGCCCTTGACCCGCAGCTCGAACACACGCCCTGCCGGGCCTTTCAACTCGGCGATCGGGCCCTGCGCCGCGATCTGCCCTTTGTCCATGACGACGACGTGGTCGCAGGTGTACTCGACGTCGGGCAGGAGGTGCGAGGACAGGATCAGATTGACGTTCTTGTTGTGACCCAGATCGCGAATCAGCTCGAGCATCTCGTCGCGCCCTTTCGGGTCCATGCCGTTGGTGGGCTCGTCGAGAAAGAGGAGGTCGGGATCGTGCACGAGCGCTTGCGCGAGCTTGATGCGCTGCTTCATCCCGGTCGAATAGGTTTCGATCTTCCGATAGCGCGCCTCGCCGAGTCCGACGTAGTAGAGGACCTCGTGCGCGCGTTGCATGGCGTCGACGGCAGACAGCCCGGCGAGCTGCCCGCAGTAGGCGACGAACGTCACGGCATTCATGCCCGGGATGTGGGCGTCGGACTCCGGCATGTAGCCGAGACGCGCCCGGATCTCCATCGGGCGCTTCGCGACGTCGAGGCCGAGGACGCTCATACGTCCTTCTGTCGGCTTGATGAAGCCGAGGAGGGCTTTGAGCATGGTGCTCTTGCCCGCGCCGTTGGGTCCCAGCAGACCGACGGCGCCGCTCGCGAAGCGGGCGCTCACGCCCTTCAACGCGCGGTTCGCGCCGTAAATCACCGTCACGTCGTCGAGCTGGACGACATCAGGACGGGCCGTGGAGCCCGCCGCGAGCGGTTCCGGTGCGGCGATGACGTCTGTCGTGTTCGAGGTCAAGTGCTCTGAGGAATACGAAGTCAAGGGGTCGGGAGTTCGGTCAGCGACGAGCCGGCAAGTCCCAGCGCCGCGGCCTGTTCCCGGAGAAACCTGATCACGTTGGTGACGTGCGCGTCGAGCGCAAGGCCGAGCTCCTCGGCGCCGCGCCGGAGATCGTCGCGGCTGACGGCGCGCGCGAAAGCTTTGTCCTTCATCCGCTTCACGACCGACGAAGCCTCCAGATCCAGCACGCTCTTGGACGGACGCACGAGCGCCGCCGCCGTCACGAAGCCCGACATCTCGTCGCAGGCATAGAGCGTGTGCTCCAGGCGCGACTCCCGCGGCACGCCCGAGTAGTCGGCATGCGACAGGATCGCGCGGGTCACCCACTCCGGGTATCCCTTCGCCTTCAGGATTTCGACGCCTCGAAAGGGATGATTCTCCGGGTCGGGCCAGCGCTCGTAGTCGAAGTCGTGGAGCAGCGCGACAGCTCCCCAGTCGTCCTCGTCCTCGCCCCAGAGCCGCGCGTAGCCGCGGACGGAGGCTTCGACGGCGAGCATGTGCTTCCGCAGGCTCTCGCTCTGCGTGTACTCGGTCATCAAAGCGAAGGCGGCGGGTCGGGATAAGGACATGTGTAATTCCTGATCTTACCCTCACTCCTCATTCAGCTTGCGCAGCTCGACGCGATCCCGAGCGGTCGAGGCGGAAGTCACCTTCAGCTGCCGTAGCCGCGCGGCACGAGCCGTTCAGCCCCAATCCCGTGCTGCGTGAGCCAGGTCACCATGCCCCTGGCGCGGGCGGTCGACAACGCGTGATCGCGGTCAGGGTGCCTCGGCCGTCATCGTGATCGAATCGGACGACTGCGCGACGCCCGAAACCCCGGCCAGCAGCAGGACGATGCCCCCACAGCATAGCGCGCGAACGGTCATGAACGAGCCTCTGTGAAAAAAGCATGCGAGACCGTTCCCAGCAGCCCGGCGCCGTGTGTGCGGGCTGCTGGAGGTCATTCACCAACCAGTCGCTGCCTTCTGAGCTCTCAGCTCATCTTGACGGAGTGGCGGCGGTGTCGACGTAGCAACCGCGAAGGTAGAATGGCGACGCTCTCGTTGTGGGCGGAGCCACTTCATGCGCCGGCAATTGTGCGCGCTGACGGCGTCGATCTTCGTCGCGGTGACCGCGGCCCGCACCGAGCGGCTGCCCATCAGGGCGTACACAGCCGCGGACGGCCTCGTCGACGAGCGCGTCAAGTGCATCGTGCCCGACTCCCGGGGATTCCTCTGGTTCTGCGGACCGAATGGCTTGAGCCGATTCGATGGTCAGGCATTCACCACCTACGGCGTTCCGCAAGGGCTGGCCTACACAAGAATCAACGATTTCCTGGAAACCTCGCGCGGCGGGTACTGGGTGGCGACGAACGGTGGAGGCGTCTATCGATTCACTCCCCTGCTCCGCGGCCCTCTCAAACACGATGATGGTCGGACGGGAGCAGAGGAGCGCTCCCGATTCACTGCATTTCCGGTCGGCGACGGCCCGCAGACAAATCGCGTCAACGTGCTCCACGAAGATCGCATTGGCCGGTTGTGGGCTGGCACTGATGGAGGTCTCTTCGTTCTGGACGAGCGGAGTGCGCAACCGTCGTTTCGACCTGTCGCGCTCGGCTTCCCGTCGCGTCCCGATCGTGCCGTGCAGGTCTGGGCGTTTGCCGAAGATCGTGTGGGCAGTCTCTGGATCGGCACCTCGTGGGGACTGGCGCACCGCTCGTCCGACGGTCGCATCGTCCATACCAGCCTCCTGACATCGCAGGGCACGGATCACGTCCGGGCGCTCCTCATCGACGGAGAGAACAGAATCTGGATTGGCCACGATGCGGGGCTGATCGTCTTCAAACCGACCGGCATGCCTTCGCTTGCAGGCCTCCTTCACGCCTCGCGGGAGCCGCGGCCGCGGCCGCACGGGAACGTAAAGCTGCCGAGCACTTCCGGTCACGCCATTCGATTCACGTCGGCAGATGGCGTCTCCAGCGGCATGATCCGGGCGCTGATCCGGTCGACTGACGGTCACGTCTGGATCGCGACCTGGGACGGTATGACCCAGTTCGACGGTCGGCGTTTCCGGGCAGTTACGAGAGCGCAGGGCATCACGAAAACGACCGCGCTGGCCGAAGATCGCGACGGCAACATCTGGATTGGAACGGCGGCGACAGGCGCGTTGCGGCTCGCGCGGAATGGTTTCGGCGCTTACACCGAAGCCGACGGCCTCGCTGATACGTACATCGGTGCGGTGTTCGAAAACCGGGCCGGGGACTTGTACACCGTCAGCAACAACCGTATCCACAGATTCGATGGCGTTCGATTCACGGCGGTTCGGCCGAACCTGTCCAAAGACGTCGCCGAACCCGTCGGTCCTGGCAACGCGCTTCAGGACCGTCATGGCGAATGGTGGATACCCGGCGGGGCCGGACTGTACCGGTTCCCGAAAGTAGATCAGGTGGACGAGCTCGGGAGCGTGCAGCCCAAGGCGATCTACACGATGCGCGATGGGCTCGCCGGTGATGACGTGTTCCGTCTGTTCGAGGACTCCCATGGGGACATCTGGATAGGCCGGCGAACGCCGACCTCATTCGTGCTGACGAGATGGGAGCGGGCCAACGGAACGTTCCATCGGTACTCCGACGCGGACAATCTCCCTGCGTTCAACAGGACGACCGCGTTTGCGGAGGACCACTCGGGCAATGTCTGGATAGGGTTTTGGAACGGCGGCCTCGCGCGCTATCGCGACGGCCGCTTCACGCTCCTGACGCCGGCTGATGGCGCGCCAGGCGGTGGGATCGGTTGGCTCCACGTTGATCGCCGGGGGCGACTCTGGATTGCCTCCGCACGCCCGGGCCTCAGCCGCATCGACTCGCCGGCGGCCGATCGACCCCGAGTTGTCCCGTATACGACCCTCAATGGCCTGTCTGGCGATGCCGTAGGATGCATTGCGGAAGACGACGCCGGGCGTTTGTATCTCGGGCTGTCTTCGGGCTGGATCGATCGTCTCGATCCAGAGACGGGTGATATCCGACACTACACCGCCGCCGACGGCCTGAGCGGAGCCGACCTGACGGCGGCGTACCGCGATCGTTCGGGCAACCTCTGGTTCGGCACGTACAACGGCCTCTTCCGCCTCGTGCCGGGGCCTGATCGACCACTATCACCTCCTACTGTGTTGATCCGGAGCGTGCGCGTGGCGGGCGAGAGTCGTGTGACGTCCGATCTAGGTCAGCGCGAGATTCCGCCATTCGAGCTCGAACCCTCTGAGAACCAGCTGCACATCGAGTTCTTCGGGCTTGGCGGCGGCGCGTCCGGCGGGCTCCGGTATCAGTATCGTCTCGGGGGCGCCGATGCAGACTGGAATCCGCCCACCGATCGGCGCGACGTCAACTACGCAAGCCTCTCACCTGGCACGTATCGCTTCGCCGTGAGAACGGTGGCGGCCGATGGCTCACTCAGTCCTCAGCCAGCCACCGTGGCGTTCACGATCCTTCGCCCGATCTGGCAGCGCTGGTGGTTCAGAAGCGCCGGTGCGCTGGGCATTCTCCTCATCGTCCTCGGCGTGCACAGACATCGTGTGGCGCGGCTCCTCGCCCTGGAGCGGGTGCGCATGCGAATCGCCGGGGATCTGCACGACGACATCGGCGGCAGCCTGTCACGCATCTCGATCCAGAGCGAGGTCGCCTGCCGCGAGGCCGCTGCCGGGGGCGATCAGCCAGTCCGCCGGCTCGCGGAGATCGCGGAGAGTGCCCGTGCCCTTGTCGACGCACTGAGTGACGTCGTGTGGTCGGTCGATCCCCGAAAGGACGACGTGGCGAGCGTGCTGCGACGGATTCGTGAGTACGCCGACGACCTGCTGCTCGGAAGTACAGTCCGCTGGACGTACAGCATGTCCTCGAATCTCGAGCCGGTCCGGCTCGATCCGGAAGCACGGCGAGATCTGTTTCTTCTTCTGAAAGAAGCGGTGACGAACGTCGCGAGGCACGCACGGGCGCGATCGGTCTCGCTCCGCGTAGAGGGAACGAATCCGGAGCTCAGAATCCAGCTCTGCGATGATGGACGCGGGTTCGATCCGAACGCGATCGGCGGTGAGCACCAGTTGGAGCGTCACGGACTCGCGAGCATGCGCACGCGCGCCCATCGACTCGGGGCCCGGCTCACCATCGAGTCGTCGCCCGGGAACGGAACGACACTATCCGTGCACCTGCCGCTCCGCCGCTCCTGGCGGCGCATGACCATGCTCTTGCCGACACGGCTGAGGTGAGCAACGATCGCCGTGGCTTTCCGCTTCTCGCGCAATGCAGGCATGCGCGCTTCGGCGAGACCTCGCCGCAGCCTTGGCGGAGGCGGGCCGCACGACCATGACCGCTGACTCCTCCGTCTCGGTCGGCATCGTCGAAGACGATCGCGGCACCCGCGAGGGTCTGGCTGCGCTCGTCGGCGGTACTGCAGGGTTTCCGATGCGTGGGCACGTACACGTCGGTCGAGGACGCATTGAGGAGACTGGCCGGCGCCCTTCCAGACGTCCTTCTGCTCGACATCCATCTGCCGGGGCTGAGCGGTTCCAAGGGCGTGCGGATTCTCCGCGATCGATACCCTCGGATGCAGGTCCTGATGCTGACGGTCTATGCCGAAGAAGAGCGGGTCTTCGAGTCCCTCTGCAACGGCGCGTGCGGCTATCTTCTGAAGAAGACGCCGCCGGCGCGTCTTCTCGAAGCCATCGTCGAAGCCCACGAGGGCGGCTCCCCCATGTCTCCCGACATCGCCCGGAGAGTCGTGGTGGCCTTGCAGGAATCCGGTCCCCACAAACCGCCGGAACAGGCGCTCACGCCGCACGAAGCCCGGATCGTTCGAATGCTCGCGGAGGGTGACAGTTACCAGGAAGTTGGCGAGCGGCTCGGGATCACCGTGAACACGGTTCGCAACTACATCCGACGCATCTACGAGAAGCTTCACGTCCACACGAAGTCCGAAGCGGTGAGCAAGGCGCTTCGCGGCAGACTGATCCGCTGAGCGCGCCAACCACCTCGCACTAGAACGCATCTCACAAATGCGGCGCGAGCGAGCACGGCGAGCGAGCCACGCGAGCGGCTAGGGGAGGAGCGCGCCGGCGACGCGGCGCGCGAGGGAGCGTGTAGGGGAGTCCGAGGGGCGAAGCCCCTCGGTTGAGGCAAGAGCTTTTCGATCCGGCTCCGACCGGCCGCGTGGATGGCATTCATCAGAAGAGAGCATGGTCATGCTCTACCCAGCCACGCAGGTGCAGGCTACGCTCGCATCGCTGCGATGCTCGAACAACCGGCAGCGATATCACGGCCCGAAGGAGTGAACATCATGGCGACCAACACCCAGACGTTTTCCGTATTCAGGGACCAGGCCTCCAAGATAGTCAGCGGATCGGTCCTGGCCACGCTCCAGGTTCCGGATGGCCAGTGGGCCATCTTTGCGAAGATGAACCTGGACAACGACGCGCCGGAAGTCCACACCGTGGATTGCAAGCTGAGCGCTGGAGTCGATTTCGATCAGAACGTCGCCCGACTCGGACCGAGCGGGCTCAACAACACCGACATGGCCGCGCTGGCATTCAACGTCGTCCACACGTTTCCCGGCGAGAGCGAACAGCCCAAAAATGCGATCACGCTTCTCGGTGTGCTGGACAAGGCTGGAGCGAATGTCGCCGCTTCGCGCATCAAGATAACGGCGATCAGGGTTGCTTCGATCACCAACAAACCTGCCTGACAACGTTCGCTCGTCGCCCGCATCGCCACACCGTGCCGGCGGGAGAGCGGCCATGAAGACGGTTCCAGTCAGTGCAGGATGAGCCTCTCGGGTCATCTTGCAATCGAGTAGGGGGCCACGGCTTCCGGGCGGGATTTGCGTCCTCCAAATCGGGCGCTCACTCGCGCGCCAGCTCCAGCGCACGCGACACGACGTCCTCGACTTTCGAGCTGACGCCGTACAAGGTCAGAGCCTGCGGGTCGACAATCGATACGTCCGAGACGTCGGACGCCGCGGCGAGAGCGCCACCCGTGGGCCGGCACAGGTAGTCGATGAGCACGTAATGATGCAGCACGCGCTGGGTGCCCGACCTCACCGCCTCCGCCTGGCTACGGCGAGTCTCGCCGGAGCGCTTCGCGCGTAGGCGGGAGGGCGAGCCTACACCGGCCACCACATCGTCGAGAATGATCCGATCGAACACGTCGATTACGACGCCGACCTCGACGACGAGCCCGGTCTCCTCCAGGATCTCGCGCGCCACACCAGCCTCGAGCGTCTCGCCCACTTCCAGCGCGCCACCCGGAAGGCTCCAGTGGCCGGCAAGCGGCTCGAACCGGCGCTTGACCAGGACGACGCCGTACGGCGACGGCAGGGTCGTCGG
The DNA here is from genome assembly GCA_963804795.1 of uncultured Acidobacteriota bacterium. Classification (GTDB taxonomy): domain Bacteria; phylum Acidobacteriota; class Vicinamibacteria; order Vicinamibacterales; family 2-12-FULL-66-21; genus CAVSUB01. Next base: position 55,600 of record CAWDRS010000004.1, read on the forward strand.
AAGGCCATGGACCGGGTCGTTCGGGCCGACGAGGATCACGGCACCCACTCCGACAATCGGCCGATTGGGATATCGACGATCTTCGCTACTCACCCACGACCTTCACCCATGACTTTGACAATGACGCGTTTGCGCCGCCGGCCGTCGAACTCGGCGTAGAAAATCTGTTCCCACGGCCCGAGATCCAGCTTGCCCGCGGTAACCGGAACGATGACCTGATGCCCCATGATCGTGCGCTTCAGGTGCGCGTCCGCGTTGTCCTCCCCGGTCTGATGGTGTCGATACGGCAACCCGGCCGGCGCGAGCTTTTCCAGCCACGTCTGGAAGTCCGAGATGAGACCCTCCTCCCAGTCGTTCACGTACACACCTGCGGTGATGTGCATGGCGGACACGAGCACCATGCCCTCCATCACGCCGCTCTTCTTCAGAATCGCGGCAACCCTGTCCGTGATGCGGATGAACTCCTGGCGTTCTTTGGTCTCGAACCAGAGATAGTCGGTGTAAACCATGTCTATTGCGCGATCGGGCGATCGGGTGATCGGGCGATGGAATCGCGCGATCGGATGATCGGGTGATCGGGCCATGGCCATCGGGTGATTGGGCGATCGGGTGATGGAATCGCCGATCGATCACAGATCACCCGATCACCCGTTCGCCGATTCGATCACCCGATCCCCGATCGCGCGATAGTCCGATCCCATGGCCCGATCCCCCGATCACCCGTTCGCCGATTCTCCTAGAGAGTTAGGCTCGCCTCGGCATTGAAGTCCCATGGTCCCGCGCCGCGCAGCGCGAGACGGCGAAACCCGGCCGCGCCGATCATCGCGGCGTTGTCGGTCGACAACGACAGCGGCGGCACGAAGACCGGAATGCCGGTCCGGCGCGCCCGCTCCTCCGCTTCGGAGCGGAGCCGGCTGTTGGCCGAGACGCCGCCGGCGATGCCGACGCTGCGCGCGCCGAGCCAGCGGGCAGCTTCGAACGTCCGCTCGAGCAAGACCTCCACGACGACCCGCTGAAAGCTGGCGCAGATGTCCGCGATCTCCTGTGCCGGCAGGCCCTCGCCGGCGCCATCCGCGTTCGCGGCGCGGCCGCGCTGATCGAGCCCGGTCCGCTCGCGTACGAGCCGCAGCACGGCGGTCTTCAGTCCGCTGAAGCTGAAGTCGATCCGTCGCGCAACGTCGGATGGCAGCAGGCCGTGACTCGTCGGCCCGGGTATGTTGCGATCGGCATGCGTCAGGCGAGCCGTGGGAAAGTCCCACGCGCGATCGTTGCCTCCTCTCGCGAGCCGATCGATGACGGGCCCGCCTGGGTACCCGAGCCCCAGCAGCTTGGCCACCTTGTCGTACGCCTCGCCCGCCGCATCGTCCCGGGTCCGTCCGATGAGGCGATACGCTCCCGGCTCGATGATGTAGTAGAGGCTGGTGTGCCCGCCCGACACGACGAGGACCGCTGACGGGAGCGGCAGCTCCCCATGCGCGAGCACGAGCGACTCGATGTGCCCGGCCAGATGGTGCACCGGCACGACCGGGATCCGGCGCGCCCACGCGAACGCCTTGGCGAACGCCACGCCGACCAGCAGCGAGCCGACGAGCCCCGGTCCCTGCGTGACGGCCACCGCGCCCACCTCCGCCATCGACGACTCCGCCGTCGCCAGCGCGGCTTCGACGACCCCGCAGATGTCGCGAACGTGCTGGCGGGAAGCGAGCTCCGGGACGACGCCTCCCCACTCGCGGTGGATGGCCGTCTGCGAGGCGACGATGTTGGACCGGATGGCCCAGGGGCGGATCGGATCGCCGGTCTCCGCGAGGAGCGCAGCGGCGGTCTCGTCGCACGAGGTCTCGATCGCGAGAAGATTCAGGCGGCGGCCTCGATCGCCCGCTTGAGCGACTCGGAGTAGGGCGGCTCGAAGATGCCCTTCTCGGTGATGATGCCGGTGATGTAGCGGTGCGGAGTCACGTCGAACGCGAGATTCCTGATGCGCGCGCCTTCGGGTGTCAGACGCGACGTCCCGATGTGAGTCACCTCGCGCTCGGCGCGCTCCTCGATCGGGATGTGCGCTCCGTCTGGCGTTGCCAGGTCGATCGTCGAGATTGGCGCCGCGACATAGAACGGAAGCTTGTGCTCGCGCGCGAGGACGGCCACGGTGTAGGTCCCGATCTTGTTGGCGGTGTCGCCGTTGGCGGCAATCCGATCGGCGCCGACGACGACGAGATCGACGTCGCCTGAGCGCATCAGCGGGCCGGCCATGCTCTCGGTGATGACCGTCGTGCTGATGCCGTCGCGCAAGAGCTCCCAGGCCGTCAATCGCGCACCCTGGAGGAACGGCCGCGTCTCGTCGGCAATCACGGCGACGCGCTTGCCCTGCTCGACTGCGGCGCGAATCACGCCGAGCGCGGACCCGTACCCGGCCGTGGCGAGCGCGCCGGCGTTGCAGTGCGTCAACACGCGCGCGCCGTCCGGGACCACGGCGGCGCCAAAGCCTCCCAACGCTCGACACGACTCGACGTCGTCGTCATGAATCTTGCGTGCCTCCTTCTCGAGGTTCGCGGAGATCTCGTCGGTCGAGAGACCTGCCTGCGCCCCATCCGAGAAGACGCGCTTCATGCGATCGATGGCCCAGAACAGGTTGACGGCGGTCGGACGGGTGCCGGCCATGAGGTCGCAGGTTTTCTGGAACTCGACGGCGAACTGACGAGTCCCCCTGGCTGTGCTGCGCTTCATGCCGAGCGCGATGCCCATCGCCGTGGCGACACCGATGGCGGGCGCGCCGCGAATCACCATCGTGCGGATGGCGCGCGCCACTTCGGGGGCGGTCTTGCACTTGATGTAGATCTCCTGCACCGGGAGCTTGCGCTGGTCGACCATTACAATCGTGTCACCCTGCCAGTCGATTGTCGGGAGCATAGAGAGCCATTGTACTTCTGGAGCCGCGAATGACGGTACGGAAGGGACGGAGGCAGCGGAGTTCACAAACGGAGCAACGGAGAGTACGGAGACGAAACGGAGGGTGTCACGCTGACAGGGGCTCGCGCCGCGCGTAGCGCGGCGGAGTGGTAGGGGCCCGACGGCGAGTGCGAACACCAGAAGACCCAGGTGGTGCTCGCATTCGCCGTCGGGCTCCTACCACTCGGCGCCGGCCTTCGGCCGCCGCCCGAGCCCCTGGCTGCGACGCGCCCTCATTCTGCCGATTGCCTGTCTTCTCCGTTTCGTCTCCGTTGGCTCCGTTCCTCCGTTTGTGAGCGTCTCCGTTCTCTCCGTCCCCTCCGTCGACGCTACTCGAGCAACCTCGCATCGAACGGCATCGGCAGCAGCGATGAGAGCCTGTAACTGGCGGTGGCGCCCTTGAGGTTCGCGAGCAGGATCTCGATGTCGCCGCAGTACTCCCACAGGAGCTGACGGCAGGGACCGCACGGCGGTGTGAGGTCGTCGGTGTTCGCCACGACGGCCACGCGGGTGAACACGGTGTGGCCGTCCGAGAGCGCTTTGACGAGCGCCACGCGCTCGGCGCAGAGGGTCAGGCCGTACGTCGCGTTCTCGATGTTGCACCCCGAGATGACCCGGCCCTCCGCTGTCTCGAGAGCGGCCCCAACCTGGAAGCGCGAGTACCGCGCGTGCGCGAACTGCCGCGCGGTGATAGCCGCGGCGATCAGCCCCTCTGCGGGATCGAACGCCGTCGCCAGGGTCGATTCGAGCGGCACGGTCTGCCACGCGTTTTCGTCGCGGCGGTCGTCCGGGGATCGACGCTCGCCCTTGCGCCGTTCCTCTGGTGTGGGTCTCGCGTCAGGCGTGACGCGCCGTGCCCTGCCACTCCGCCGCACGACTTGCCGGTGCTCGACGATCGGCCAGGCTGGTTTCACGGGACGATCAGAGTCGCTCAATGATCCCCTCCAGGAGTGCCGAGAACTTGTCGCGGACCCGGGCGGCGACCGCCATCACCTCGTTGTGATCGAGCGGCTGCGGGAGCACGCCGGCCGCGGCGTTCGAGATGCACGAGATGCCGAGGACCTCGATGCCCATGTGTCGCGCGGCAATCGCCTCCGGAACGGTCGACATCCCGACGGCGTCCGCGCCAATCGTCCGCAGGAAGCGGATCTCGGCGGGTGTCTCGTAGCTGGGTCCGTGAAGCGCGACGTACACGCCGCGGCCCAGGTGTAGTCCGTTCGCAAGGGCCGCCTCGTCTGCCTTCGCTCGCAGCCGAGGGGAATAGACGTCCGTCATGTCCGGAAATCTCGGACCGAATCGATCTTCGTTCGGCCCGGTGAGCGGGTTCCCTCCCATGAGGTTGATGTGGTCCTCGATGAGCATCAGCGTGCCGGGCGTCAATGTGGTGTTGATGCCGCCCGCCGCGTTCGTGAGCACGAGAATCGGCACGCCGAGCGTGCCGAGCACGCGTGTCGCGAAGGTGACGGTCTTGAAGTCGTGCCCTTCATAGATGTGCGCGCGCCCGCTCAAGGCGGCCACCCGGCGTCCGGCCAGCGTGCCGACCACGAGACGGCCGGCGTGGCCGATCACCGCGGAGGCGGGCCAGCCCGGAATCTCGCCGTAGGGGATCGAGACGGCATCGGCCAGGCGCGATGCGAAATCGCCGAGACCCGAGCCGAGCACGATGCCGACATCGGGTGTGCCGACCTCGCGCCGACGCAGCGTGTCGGCCGCTCGCTGAACGGCATCGTAGTAGCCGTCCGGCACACTCACAGGAGGAACCCCGCGATCGTGGCGGTGATGAAGTTCGCCAGAGTTCCCGCCAGCATGGCGCGGATGCCAAGGCGTGCGAGGTCGTGACGCCGCGTGGGGGCGAGGGCGCCAATCCCGCCGATCTGGATGCCGATCGAACTGAAGTTGGCGAAGCCGCACAACGCGAACGTGGCGATGGTGAACGAACGAGGATCCAGCGTGGCCTTCATCGGGCCGAGCTGCGAATATGCGACGAACTCGTTGAGCGCCATGCGGGTGCCGAGAAGGTTGCCGATGACGGGTGCATCGCGCCAGGGTACACCCATGCTCCACGCGACCGGGGCGAAGACCCATCCAAAGATCTGCTGAAGGCTGAGACCGACCGTACCGAGAAGCGCGTTCACGAGCGCGACGAGCGCCATGAACGAGATGAGCATCGCGCCGACATTGAGCGCGAGCGACAGGCCCTCGCTGGTGCCGCGTCCGGCGGCGTCGATCACGTTGACATCGGTCCGCTCGATCTCGAGCTTGACCGTCCCCATCGTCTCGGGTCGTGCGGTCTCCGGCACGAAGATCTTCGCCATCATGAGGGTCCCCGGCGCCGTCATGATGACAGCCGTCAGCAGGTGCTTGGCTTCGATGCCGAAGAGGATGTAGGCGGCCATGATGCCGCCGGAGATGTGCGCCATGCCGGAGGTCATGACCGTCATCAATTCCGACTCGGTCATCCGCGGCAGATACGGTCGAATCGTCAGCGGCGCCTCGGTCTGGCCCATGAAGATGCTGGCCGCCACGTTCAGCGACTCCGCCCCGGAGGTCCGCATCACCCGCCGCATGAGGATCGCGAACAGCCGGACGGCTACCTGCATGATCCCCAGGTAATACAGAACGGCGAACAGTGCGGCGATGAAGATGATCGTCGGCAGGACCTGGAACGCGAAGACGACGCCGTACTTAGCGCCTTCCGGGCCAAGCACCTTCGTCATGATCTCGGGCCACAGCACCTTGTCGCCGAGCGGACCGAAGACGAGCGACGAGCCGACGAACGAGAACTCCAGCAGGTGGTTGATGAAGCCACCGAGCGTCTGGAACGTGCGCTGCCCAACCGTGGTCTTGAGCACCAGCAGGGCGAAGACAATCTGGAGCGACAGCCCCCACGCCACCGTGCGGGGGTCGATTGCCCGGCGGTTCGTCGACAGCGCGTAGGCAATCGACATGATTACCGTCAGGCCAACGACCGGCTGCAGCCGCGGCACACCAGCGAAGTGAACGGCCAGGGCGCAGACCGCCGCGACACCGAGCGCGCCCGCGAGCACAATGAAATCCCGCTGCTCGAACGGCACGCGGGACGGCTTGTGCGCAGCCTCTGCTTCGACCACGGTCATCGGCGTGCTCCGGCGATACGGGCGACCACGATGGGCGCCTCCGACGGGGATTCGTCGGAGACGTCGACGGCGCGGGAGAGCAGCGCAAGCGCCTCGTCGAGACCAGCGCCGGCGCGATGGTGCACCGACAGAATCGGCTCGCCGGCGGCGACGCGGACGCCAGGCCGCGCGACGACCGTGATGCCGACCCCCGCGTCGATCACGTCCTCCAGGCGGCTTCGTCCGGCCCCCAGCGCGACCGCAGCGCGGCCGATCAGTTCGGCTCGCAACGCAGAGACGTATCCGGCGCGCGGTGCGGTGACGTCGGTCCGATCGGGCGCCGACGGCAACCGCGAGTAGTCGTCTACGACGAGCGGGTCCCCGCCTTGATGGGCGATGACCTTACGGAACATCTCGACGCCCGCTCCCGAGGCGAGCGCCTGTCGTACCCGGGACTCCGCGGACCGATCGTCGCGCTCGATGCCGCCCACGACCAGCATGCGCGCGGCGAGGAGGACGGAAAGGTCTTCGAGATCGCGCGGGCCGCGGCCCTTCAGCGTCTCGATCGATTCGATCACCTCGTTGGCGTTGCCCACCGCGCGGCCGAGTGGCGCGTCCATGCGGGTGATCAGCGCTTCGGTCCGCACGCCGGATGCCTCGCCGATCGCCACCAGCGAGTCCGCCAGCGCGCGCGAGCGCTCCTCCGTTTTCATGAACGCGCCGTCGCCGGTCTTGACGTCGAGCACCAGGCCGCCGATGCCCTCCGCGATCTTCTTGCTCATGATCGAGGCGGAGATGAGGGGAATGCTCTCGACGGTGCCGGTCACGTCTCGTAGCGCGTACAACCGCCGGTCCGCCGGCGCGATCTCGGACGTCTGACCGATCATCGCGCAGCCAATCGTGCCGACGGCGCGCTTCAGCTCCTCGAGCGACAGCCCCGTCCGAAACCCCGGAATCGCCTCCAGCTTGTCGAGCGTTCCGCCCGTGTGGCCCAGCCCGCGACCCGACATCATCGGCACCACCGCGCCACAGGCGGCCGCGAGCGGCGCGAGGATGAGCGACGTCTTGTCGCCTACGCCGCCGGTGCTGTGCTTGTCGACGGGGACGCCCTGCACCTCGGGGTACGACACGCGCACCCCCGAGCGGACCATCGCGTCCGTGAGCGCCGCGGTCTCCTCCGCGGTCATGCCGCGGATGCAGATCGCCATGAGGAGCGCGGCCGTCTGGTAATCGGGCAGGCTCTCGTTCGTCACGGCGGTGACGAAGGCGTCGATGTCGGCGCGATCGAGCGCGCCGCCGTCTCGCTTGTGACGGATCAGATCGACGGCGCGCATGCGGACTGTCGCGGAGCCATGTCGGGATAAAGTAGGGAACTACTATACTGCCGTCCGTGGTTGTTTCGAATCGAGCGAGGGATTACGGCATGACGGAAGCCGTTCGTACCGTCGCGGTCGCCTTCCTGGGGCTTGCGGCGGGCCTCACGTGGTATGCCTTCCGTACCGCCGCCATCCCGACGACATCCCCGGATCGACTGGTCGCCGAGCTGCGACTGAGCCAGTTCGCCGCGCTGCTGCTCGCGCTCGTCGCCGGCGCCTACATCGGGTTTGCCGTAGCTGCACGAGTCGCAGCAGGGCGTCGGTCTCGACATGGCACTCACGATTGGCTTCCTGGTGATGGCGGCAACCACGCTCGTGCGCGATCCACGCCATGCGCTCACGATTCTCGCCCTGACGTTCGCGGCGCATGCGGTCTTCGACGTCGCCCATCGGCCGGGCGCCCTCCCTGACGGGATTGCGCCGGGATGGTACCTGATCGGTTGCGCCGTATACGATGTGTATATCGGAGCGTTGTGTTATCTGCCTATCCTGAGACGATGATGCACTTGACCTCTTCGCGCGCGTTCCGTCTGATCCACGCGGGCCTCGTCTGCGCGCTCGTGATGCTCGCCGGCGCCACTCCACGCGTACAGCAGCCGCCCATCGAGGGACCTCCGCGTCTCGTCGTGATCCTCGTCGTCGATCAGATGCGGGTGGACTATCTGGACTGGTACGGTCCGCTCCTCACGAAGGGATTCAAACGCCTGACCGATCGGGGCGCCTGGTTCACGAATGCCGCGTATCCGTATCTGAACACCGTGACCTGCGTCGGGCACTCGACGATCGGGACCGGCACGTTCCCGTATCACCACGGCATGATCCTGAACGCCTGGCTCGATCGCACGTCGAAGAAATTGCCGGGCTGCACCGAAGATCTCAAGGTCAAGGAGATCACGTACGCCGGGCTGCCGCCAGCCATAGGCGACAGCGCACATAAGTTGATGCGGCCGGCACTCGGCGAACAGGTGCGCGAACGGGGCGGCGGCCGGGCGATCGCGATGTCGCTCAAGCCGCGCTCGGCGATTCCGCTCGTCGGTCACCACGCCGACGCCGTCGTCTGGTTCGACGATCGGGGCGGCTGGTCGACCTCCGCGGCGTTCACGAAGAAGCCGGTCGCGTTCATCGAGGAGTTCGTCCAGAGCCATCCCGTGACGGACGACAAGAACAAGGTATGGACCCGAACCCTCGACGTCTCCGCCTACAAGGGTGAGGACGACGTGGCGGCGGAGCGGCCGCCGGCTGGATCGACGCGAACCTTCCCGCATGCGCTCGACGGACCACCTGTGGCCGGAAGCACCGAGAGCTTCTTCACGCGTTGGACACGATCGCCGTTCGCCGACGAGTACCTGGGCGCGCTCGCCGAAGCCGCGATCGACAAGTTGGCGCTCGGCAAAGGGCCGCGCACCGACTTCCTCGCGGTGAGCTTCTCCTCGCTCGATCTCGTAGGCCACGCCTTCGGGCCGCGCAGCCACGAAGTGCAGGACATCCTGGTCCGGCTCGACGCGACCCTCGGCCGGTTGCTCGATCACCTGGACGAGCGCGTCGGGGCGGGCAACTACGTCCTCGGGCTCTCAGCCGATCACGGTGTGGCGGACATTCCGGAGTTCGCGAAGACAGGCGGCCGCCTTGCCGCGAAGGACGTCAAGGACGCGCTCGAAAACGTGTTCGTGCCAGTGCTCGGTGTCGGCGATCACATCGTCGCCAACGCGTACACAGACGTCTATCTGACGCCGAAGACCGTCGATCGCCTCCGTGTGGACGGGGGGCTGCGCAAAGCTGCCCTGGACGCGCTGCTGGCGCTGCCGGCAGTCGACCGGGCGTTCGTCGGGGCGGAGCTTGCGACGCCCGAGGCGCGCGCTTCCGCGGACCCCGTGCAGCGAGCCGCCGCGCTCAGCTACTACCCGGGCCGAAGTGGCGATCTGATTCTCGACGCCGAAGGAGAACTGGCTGACGTCCAGCGCCGCGACGACGCACGGATCCGAACATCCGTACGACCAGCGCGTGCCCGTGATTCTGTTCGGCGCGTCGGTTCGCCCGGGCCGCTATCCGCAGAGCGCCTCGCCCGCCGACATCGCACCTTCGCTGGCGTCGGTCGCCCGGGTCCGCATCGCCCCGACGGACGGACGGGTGCTGAGCGAAGCGATCGTCGCCGATCCGAAAGGCTCCCGGTGACACGGGCGGCGGGGTCGCGCGGCGCCACACCTTCCGGGTCCGGCGCAGGTGCCCCCCCGGTCTTTGCCGCGCGCGTGCTGGCGGTCGTGCGGCGCATCCCGGCAGGCCGCGTCGCCACGTACGGCGACGTTGCGGCTGCCGCCGGCAGTCCTCTGGCGCACCGTGCCGTCGGCAACATCATGCGCACCTGTCGCGCACCGGATGTGCCCTGCCATCGCGTTATCGCGGCGGCAGGTCGTCTGGGCGGATATGGCGGCAACCTGGAGCTCAAGCGGAATCTCCTGAGAGCCGAAGGCGTCCGCGTCGTCGGGTCGTCGATTCGCGACTTCGCGGAGCGACGGTGGGGTCCGCCCCGCCGTCCGCGGACCCGGAGCCGAACAGACCGCAGGCGCCGAACGTAAACGAGTAGATGGCTGGGATCAGCGATTCCGTAGCGAGTAATAGGGTGGTTCGGCGCGGATTTCGTAGCCGCGACAACGGACTAGGCGCGTCACCGGCGCGCCCGCCGGAGCGGCCCGCCTTCGCGCCGCAGGCGCTTCGGCGGGTCCGCAGTAGCTTTAGCGGAGGCGGAAGCGGGGCGCGGGGCCCCCGCGAGCGACGGCCGACGGCCGAGGCGTCCCCGAGCGCGCGCGATGTTTTGCGCGCTGGGGTGGAAGGTGTGGGGGTCCGACGGGGCGAAGCCCCCCGGTGTGCGAATGATTCGCCGGCAACGCGACGCCCCCATGGCTCCGTCTAAGATCACAGTGCATCCGTCGGCCAGCCGAGCGGCAGTTCCGGCCAGCCGGGATGCGGATCGGGCACTTGTCGAGCGGTGCCTGCAGGGCGATCCTGGCCGCCTTCGAGGAACTGTACCGGGCGCACGCCGGCCGGCTGTTCAGCCTCACGTGCAGGATGCTCGGCAATCCGGCCGATGCGGAAGATCTCCTGCAGGAGGTCTTCCTCTCCGCGCACCGGAAGCTCGAGACGTTCCGCGGAGACTCCGCGCTCGGGACGTGGCTCTACCGCCTGGCCACGAACTTGTGCCTGGACCACCTGAGGAGCCGCGCGACCCGCAGCAGCCAGGTCACGGGCTCCCTGGAGGACGAGACGTGGATCCCGGACGCGGGGAGCCGCCGCCTCGCCGAGCAGACGGTGAGCAAGATGGATTTGGAGCGCGCGATCGCCGTGCTGCCGGAAGGATGCCGTGCGGCGTTCGTGCTGCACGACATCGAGGGCCTCGAGCACCAGGAAGTCGCCGAGGTCCTCGGCATCGCCGAAGGGACGTCGAAGTCGCAGGTGCACAAGGCGCGGATGCGCCTGCGCACGCTTCTTGGTGAGGTTCGCGACCGGTAGCACCGGGTCGCCGGGGCCGGGCCCCGCGGCATAATAAAATGGCTCACAGGCAGTACACCGACGCGATTCAGGAGATGGTCGACGGCACCCTGGGGCCGATCCGCAGATCGGAGCTCCAGTTCCATCTCGATCAGTGCGACGACTGCCGCGCGCTGTTGCAGGATCTGGAGCGCATCCGCGATCTCGCCGCGTCGCTCGATCGACCGGTCGTGCCCAATCGCGTGTGGCTGCAGGTCGCGGGTCGTCTGCGACAGGAGGGCCGGATTCGCCCCGCGTCCGTCGTCGCCAGCCCCGTCGCGCCGCCCGTACGTGCTTGCTGCCATCGCGGCGACGCTGGCACTGGCCGTCGGTGCGTCGCTCTTTCTGCTCCTCCCGACGGTCCGTGGCTCGCGTCAGCAGCTCGCGACCTCGCGCCCGGCCCCCGGCAACGACCCGTCGACCGCCGCCGTCCAAGTGGATCAGGGGGACATCGCCGAGGAGTTCCGACTCGCGGAAGAGCACTACCAGAACGCGATCGCCAAGCTGGAACAGGCAGCGCAAAGCGATCAGAACTCGATCGATCCCCAGACCGCCGCCATGCTCCGGAAGAACCTGCAGGTCATCGATCAGGCGATCGCCGAGAGCCGCGCGGCGTTCCGGAGCGAGCCGACGAGCATGCCTGCGCGCGACAGCCTCTTCGACGCGCTGAAGCGCAAGGTATCGCTCCTGCAGGACACGATCGCGTTGATGAACGAGATGCGCAAAGGTAACGCCGCCGGCGCCGCGCAGCTGGTGGACGGCGTGAACAAAGGCTGACGAGACAGAGAACACATGAACCGCAGACTCACCTCGGTCGTCGTGACGACCCTTACCGCTCTGACGGCTGCTGCATGGCCTGCCGCAGCGCAGGTGTACCCGGAGCGGATCCCGTCGGCGTTCAGGTCACAGCAACGCGATCGCGAGCGCACGAGAAGCGACCAGCGGCGCGAGGAGCAGACGGAGCGGACCACCCGCACGCTCCGGATCGGCGCAAACGGGGAAATCGACGTCAACAACATTTCGGGCGAGATCGTGCTGACGCGCGGATCCGGTCAGGACGCCACGCTGGAGATCGTCAAGACCGCGCGCGCGCAGTCGGCCGACGACGCGAAGGCGATGCTGGGGCTGGTTCGAGTCGACATCGTCGAGCGCGGCGGCCGGGCGGAGATCCAGGCGCGATACCCGAACGGCGACGAGATGCGGGCGCAGGGCCGGCGGAACATCAGCGTCTCGGTCAACTTCGCCATTACGGCACCGGCGGGGGCGCGCATCACGGCGCGGTCCATCTCGGGGAACGTCTCGGCGCGAGACCTTCGCGGCGAGTTGGCCCTCGAGTCGACGAGCGGCAACGTGACGATCGTCAACGGCGGCCGTGTCACATCCGCCAAGTCGATCTCGGGCAACGTGGAGGTCTCCGGCACCGAGATCGAGGGCGGGCTCGACGCGTCGAGCGTCAGCGGCACCGTCGTGGTACGTCGGAGCAAGGCACGGCGGCTGACGCTCTCCACGGTCAGCGGCAACGTCGCGCTCGAAGACGTGGACTGCGGCCGTGTCGAGCTGCAGGCCGTGAGCGGCGACGTCGCGCTCACGGGTCCGCTCTCCGCCGGCGGGCGGTACGACATGAACTCGCACTCCGGGAACGTGCAAATCACCCTCAGCGGCGACACGGGCTTCGAGGTCGACGGCAACTCTTTCAGCGGATCGATCCGCTCCGATTTCCCGCTTACGGGGAATGTCGGCGGCGATCGCGGACGCCGGCAGCGCGCCGTCCGGGGCGTCTACGGAAACGGCTCGGCCGTGCTGCACCTCACCACCTTCTCCGGCAACATCGTCATCGCGAAGCGGTAGGCTCCCGCTCCTTCGTGGCTTCCACCCTTACACCGCGATTCACTTGTGTCGCCCGTAGCGCAGCCCTTCAGGGCTGCCACGCGCGCGGGGCAGGCCTAAAAGGCCTGCGCTACAAGGGCGCGCGGTGACAACCCAAGTGAATCGCGTAGTGGAAGGCGCTGGCGAGGCGACGCTCGAGCTTCCGCCTAGCGGAAGCTACATGAGCCGTTCAGGCCTAGCGGAAGCTACACGTGCCGTTTCAGGGCTAGCGGAGCCGGCGATCGCTCCAGCTCGAAGCTCAACCGCGTGCGTCTGGTTTTCACACAGACGTGCTTGCAGGTACTGCCGCGGCCTTCGCCTGAGGCGCGGGCGATCCGAGACAAATCAAGCCCGCACCGCTGGCGCTCGAATTGCTGTTGTGCGACAGCTGGGCAGCTGCGACAGGTTGTCGATATAATCGGTTCGGGTCCGCACGAACGGGTTCGAGCGGACTTCCACATTGCAGGAGATCCGGACAATGACAAAGCACTGGGTTCTGGTGGGAATTCTGGCGGGCTCGCTGTGTGCCTCCGACGCGCTGGCGCAGCACCAGACGCCGAACCAGCAGCCCCCTACCGCCACAACGCCGACGGCGCCCGCGGGCGAGGTCGTGCTCGGCAAGGTGCATCTGACAAAGGCGGTGACTGCGGATGGCAAGCCCCTCCCGCCCGGAACCTACGACGTCAAGCTGACCGCACAGGCAGCGACGCCAAAGGCCGTGGGCACGACGGAATCGCTCGAGCGGTGGGTCGAGTTCACCCAGGGCGGAACCGTCAAAGGGCGTGAGGTCGTCAGCATCGTGCCGCAGGAAGAGATCAAGATGGTCGTCAAGGACACGCCGCCCGCGGCGGGTGCGTCGAAGGTGCAGGTCCTGCGCGGCAACGAGTACGTTCGGGTCTGGATCAACAAGGCAGGAAATCACTACCTGATTCACCTGCCCGCCAGCGGCGCGACACCCGGGCAGTAGCCGGCGGTCCGTCTACGTCGCCATCACGTCGAACTGCTCGTGATGCAGGTGTGCGTCAGGCTTCAGCGTGATCGGCTTGCCGACCGTGCGCTGCAACTCGCGGAAGATCGGGCTCTCCTCTTCCTTCAGCGCACGGGCAATATCCGGGTTCACCCGCAGAATCACACCCTGCCCGTCCAGATCGCCGACGATCTTCTGCATCTCCGTGAGGATCTCGTAGCAGATCGTGGAGCTCGACTTGATCAAGCCTGAGCCCGAGCAGTAGGGGCACGGCTCCGTCAGCTGGCGCTCGAGGCTCTGCTTGACCCGCTTCCGGGTCACGATCACGAGCCCGAAGTCGGAGACCTGGAGCGCCTTGGACGGCGAACGATCCTTCCGCAGCTCCTTCTCCACCTCCTGGAACACCTTCTGGCGGTTCTTCTTCTCCTCCATGTCGATCAGATCGAGCACGATGATGCCGCCGAGATCGCGCAGCCGGAGCTGACGGACGATTTCCTTCACCGCCTCGAGGTTGGTCTTGACGATCGTGTCTTCGAGGCGCCCCGTGCGCTTGCCGACGTAGCGTCCCGTGTTGACGTCGATGGCGACGAGGGCCTCGGTCTGGTTGATCACCAGGTAGCCGCCCGACTTCAGCCAGACCTTGCTGCGGAGCGCCTTGTCGATCTCCCCCTGAACGCCGTACTCCTCGAGGATCGGGAAAGTCCTTGGTGTACAGCTTCACTCGCGGGACGAGGTTGGGCATGATTCGCTCGACGAGCGCAATCACGCGGCGATACTCGAGCTCGTTGTCGATGCGGACGGCCGTGTAATCGTCGGTCAGCAAGTCCCGCAGGAGCTTGATGACCAGGCTCTGTTCCTGGAAGAGCAGCGCCGGCGGGCGGCGGCCCTCCATCTTCTGGCGTATCTCGGTCCAGACCTGATGGAAGTACGTGAGGTCGCTGAGGATGTCGTCCTTCGAGCGTCCGCTGGCGGCGGTGCGGATGATCACGCCGCCGGTGAAGCCGTGCTGCTCGCGGAACTCGCGCACGATGCCGCGAAGGCGCGCGCGCTCTTCCCGCGACTCGATCTTGCGCGAAACGCCCACGTGATCGACCGTCGGCATGAACACCAGGAACCGCCCGGGCATCGTCGCGTGGGAGGTCAGCCTGGCACCCTTCGTGCCGAGCGGCTCCTTGACCACCTGCACGAGGACTTCCTGACCTTCCTTCAGCAGGTCTTCGATTTTGGGCTGGGGGCGGTCCCGATCGCGATCGGCTCTCGAGTCGGCCCGGCCCGCCGGCGGGGCCGGCGCGCTCACCCGATCGCGGCTGCGCCGCTCGACGCCATCCGGGGGGATGCCGGCCGGGGCGGCCACGGGCGTGGCCTCTACCTCCGCCGGAACGAATGCCACGGCGGCCGGCGGCTCGACGGCCTCCACATCCTCGTCATCACCCGACTCGAGGCGCTCGAACTCCTCGACAGTGTTGACGACTTCAGAGACGTACAGGAACGCGTCGCGCTCGAGGCCGATGTCGACGAAGGAAGACTGCATGCCAGGCAGCACCTTCGAGACGCGTCCCTTGTATATATTGCCGACGACGCCGCGCTGGCGTTCGCGCTCGATGAAGACCTCGACGACCTGGTCGTCCTCGAGGATCGCGACCCGGGTCTCCTGGTCGCTGGAGGAGATGATCATCTCCTTGTTCATGGAACCCACTCCACTGTCGGGCGGCCGCGGCACATGTCAGGCTGCCGGCCTGCACGATCAGCAGCAGGGTCACCAGACCCGACAGCTGCGATCGGACGATAGCCAGAAGCGCGTGCATCATGTGAGCGACACCGCTGAAAAACTCAATTGGTGAACCGTCTCATCCGAACGTTGATGATCAGGCCGAACGACGCGAGCGCCGCGATCAGCGACGAGCCTCCATAACTCATCAACGGCAGGGTGATGCCTTTGACGGGCGCGAGGCCGGCCGACATGGCGACGTTGTAGACCACCTGGAACGAGAAGCCCGCGATGATGCCTCCCACGAGATACGCGCCGAGGCGGTCTTTGGCGAGCCTGGCCGCTTCGAGCGAACGCAGAATCACGAACAGATACAGCCCGAGGGCCGTGAGCACACCGATGTAGCCCTGCTCTTCGGCCAGAACCGAGAAGATGAAATCGTTGTGCGCCACCGGCAGGAACTTGTACTGCCCCTGGGTGCCGCCCCTGAAGCCCTTGCCCTTCAGTCCGCCGGATCCGACGGTGATGCGGGCCTGGATCTGCTGGTAGCCCTCACCACGCGGATCCTGCTCGGGATTCAGGAACGTCGTCACGCGCGCCTTCTGATAGTCCTTCAGCGCGAACTTCCAGGCAACTGGGGCCATCAACACAGCCGCGATCGCGATGATGCCCAGGAACCGGAGCTGAAGCCCGGCTAGAAAGGCGATGCCGATGAAGACGGGGATGAGGGTCACGGCGGTGCCGAGATCCGGTTGTTTGGCGATGAGCAGCAGGGGGATTGCCATGAAGATGGCGCCGGTGACGAGGTCCCCCGTGTTGCGCGCGCCGCGGCGGTTTTCGCCGAAGTACATCGCGAGGATCAGCGCGAGCGCCACGCGCCCGAACTCCGACGGCTGCAGGTTGAAGGGGCCGATCGGGATCCACCGCTGGGCGCCCATCTGGGTCGAGCCCTTCAGGAGAACGAAGAGCAGCAGCGCGAGGAGTCCACCGTAGAGGAACAACGAATGCTCCGCGAGCATCCGGTAGTCGAGCGTGAGGAAGACGAGGAACGCCACGAGCCCGATGACCAGCGCGTAGACCTGCGTCCGGACCTGTGGGCCCGCGTGGCCGCTGCCGTCGGGCAGCGTCACGTACGTGGTGCTGTAGATCATGGCGATCCCGATCGCGGCAATCGCCAGGATCGCCGCCAGGAGCAGCCAGTCGACGTGGAAGTACAGCCGTCGTTCGAACATCGTCAGTGCTGTTGGCCAGGCGTCGTCGGACCCCCGCCGCGGCGCCATCGGATCGGACAAGTCGAGCCGCAGGTCTTCCGTCGTCGGCGGCGGCGGAATCGGACGCCCCTCCTTCTTGGCGAAGTACACCTCGAGGACGTGTTTCGCCACGGACGCGGCGTTCGCGCTGTGAATCCCGTGCTCCAGAAAGACCACGCCGGCGATTTCCGGGTTGTCGCGCGGCGCGAAGAAGGTGAACCATGCCGTGGTCCCGCAGGTTTTTCGTGGTCTTCGCGGCCGCGCGGCCCTTGTTCGAGATCACCTGAGCGGTGCCGGTCTTCCCGCAGACGTCCTTCCCGGCAATGGCCGCGCGCCTAGCCGTGCCGCTGCCGCCGTTGACGACGAGCCACATGCCGTCGCGAATCGCCTGAAGCTTCTCCTGCGTGACCTCCACCTTCGACTGAGGGTCCGGCGTCGGCATCGCGCGCCAGCCAGTGCCCTCGTCGACCGCCTTCAGCAGGTGCGGCGTCACCCGCGTACCTCCGTTGGCGAGCGTCGCAGTGTACACGGCAAGTGAGACCGGCGTGACCGAGACCTGCCCCTGCCCGATCGCCACCGAGATGGTCTCACCGGCGTACCACTTCTTCTCCTTCGTGTTCTGCTCTTTCCAGGCGGTCGACGGAACGAGCCCTTGAAGCTCGTTCGGCAGGTCGATGTTCGACCTCACGCCGAGGCCGAAGAGCGTCGCCCACTTGTGGATGCGATCGACGCCCAGCATGTTCCCCACCGTGTAGAAGTACACGTCGCACGACTGCTCGATCGCATGCCGGAGATCGACCGTGCCGTGCCCGGGCTTCTTCCAGCAGGCGAAGCGCCGGCCGTAGAAGGTCGCGCCGCCAGGGCAAAACACCGTGAAGTTCGGCGAGATGATGCCTTCCTCGAGTCCCGCCAGCCCGACCGCCATCTTGAACGTCGAGCCCGGCGAATACCGGCCCTGCAGCGCGCGATTCTGCAGTGGCTTCAAGTCGTCGGTGTTCAGCGCCGCCCATGTCGCGCGGTCCACACCGCCGGCGAACGCGTTGGGATCGTAGGCGGGCCGGCTGGAGAACCCGAGCACCTCGCCGTTCCGGGGGTCCAGCACGACGGCAGCGCCGTTGAATCCTGACGCGCTGAACCCGTCTTCGATCGCGCGCTGGACGTCGGCGTCGATCGTCAGCTGCAGGCGCTGGCCTTCTCTCGGGAGCTGCGGTTTGCCGACCTCGCGGATCTCGCGGCCGACGCTGTTCACGACGACGAACCGATCGCCGTCCACACCCATGAGCAGCTTGTTGTAGGCCTGCTCCACGCCGGCCTGGCCGATCATCGTGCCGGCCTCGACGCCCGAGTAGTCGGCGCGCGTCAGCTGCGCCTCGTTGATCTCGCTGACGTAGCCGAAGAGGTGGGCCGCAAGCTCGCTCTCGGGATACTTCCGCGCCGGCATTTCCTGATGGATGATTCCCGGCAACTCCAACTGCCGGACCATATAGGCGAAGACCTGTTCCTGCGTCGCGTTCTCGATGAGCACGATCGGCCGGTAGCTCGGCTCGCGCCGCTTCCGGTTCACGATCTCGTGCAGCTCGGCTTCGTCCACACCGGTCGCTTGTGCGAGCACGTGCAGCGTCTCGTCGAGGTTCTTCGTCTGCTCGCGAACGAGCGCGATGTTGAAGGTGTTGCGGTTCTCGACGAGGATCTTGCCGTTCCGATCGAACAACACGCCGCGCGGCGCCGGGAGCGGCAGCCGTCGCATGTGGTTGTTCTCTGCCATCTCGGCGAACTTCTTGCCCTGCGGCACCTGGAAGACCCAGAAGCCGACCGCCAGCACGATGAACGCGGCAGCCACGACCATCTGCAGCACGGTCAACCGCGTCGTCAGCTGCCGGCGATCATCGGGAAGTATTGGGGTAGTCATGGTTCAACCTCTGTGGCTTCCGCCTTAGGGCGGAGGCTGCACAAACCGCTGTCGAAACTAATAGTGCCTCCGCCCCAGACTCGCGCCGCGCGCCCTCCGGCGCTGCAGCATCTCGGGCCCGCGCTCGACGACCAGGAACGCGACGATGCCGACGAGGCCGTTGATTGCCGCCTGCGTGAACACCGGCGAGTACGCCAGGTGGAACGGCCGCGCCTTCGACCAGCGAATACAACGCCTGGAAACATGCCTCGTGCACGACCGTCGCGCCCACGAACATCACGAACCGGGGCACCGTCTGCGAGACGATGAACTGCGCCCCGAGGAATCCCACGATGAACCCGACCAGCGTCTTGGAGAAGCCGCCGACGCCGATGATGCCACCGGCAAGTGCGTCCTGGATCAACCCGCCGACCGTTCCCGCGACGAGCCCTCCAGCGGGCCCGAAAGACAGTCCCACGTACACGACCACGACCAGCACCAGGTTGACGGCCGTCGTGCTGCCGACGCGCAACCCGGCGAGCGTCGTCTGCAGCGCAAGCGCGACGATGAGCGCGCCGATGACCGCTGCGGTTTTCATTTCTCGCGCTCGGGCGCCGCAGGCGCCTCCGGCCGCGCGGCTGCATGCGCCGGCACGAGCACGATGAGCACGTTCTCGAGTCCCGAGAAGTCCACGGCCGGCCGCACCGTAATCTGCCGGTACAGACCCTGATCCGCGCTCCGATTTCTCGACCCGGCCGATAGGGAACCCCTTCGGATACAGGCCGTCGGCTCCGGAGGTCACGACGATATCGCCGGGCACGACATCCGCCAGATTCGAGACCAGCTGGAACTGCAGCGGCGGGTCGCCATCCACGCCGACCACGATTCCGCCCGATCGGCTCCGCTCGACGAGCGCCGCGGCCGCAGCGGTGGAGTCGACGAGCAGCTGGACGCGGGCCGCGTGCGATGCAGGCCGGCCGATCACGCGTCCGACGATGCCCTTCGGAGAAATCACGGCCATGTCTGCTTGCACGCCATCACTGCTGCCGCGGTTGACGGTGACGCTCAGAATGCCAGGATTCGGGTTGCCGGCGATGATTTCCGCCGCGATGGTCGGCAGCGTCGTAATGGTCTTCAGATCCATCAGCTCCTGCAGCTGCACGGTGCGCGCGGCGAGCGCGCGCTGCTCCTGCAGGCGCACTTCCAACTCGGCGAGCTGGCTGCTTGAGCGTCTCGTTCTCGGCCCGGGCCCCCCGCAACGCGACGTAATTTCCCCAGCCATTCCGCCCGACGTCCACGATGGCCGCCAGCGCTCCCTGCACGCGGGAGAAGACGCCGAACGTCACGGCCTCGAGCACCGGCACGCCGGATCGCGACTGCACCTGAGCGGAAATCAGGATCAGATGACCGACGAGGACGATCACGAACAGGACGCCCGTGCGTTGTCGGAGAACCTGGGTTCCTTGGATGTCGAGCACGGGAGTCAGCTTCCAGCTGGCAGCTGCCGGCTTCCGCCCCAGCGAGCGCTGAAGCTGGCGCTAAGCTACTAGTCAATTGATATCTTCCGTAACAGGTTGAAGTCCGAGAGCATCTTGCCCGCACCCAGCACGACCGACGAGAGCGGATCCTCCGCCATCGCGAGCGGAAGCCCCGTCTCCTCGCGCAGCCGCTTGTCCAGGTTCTTGAGCAGCGAGCCTCCGCCCGTCAGCACGATGCCGCGATCGACGATGTCGGCCGACAGCTCGGGCGGCGTGCGCTCGAGCGCCACGCGCACGGCATCGACGATCACGTTGACCGTCTCGGCGAGCGACTCGCGGATCTCCTCGTCTGTAATCGTGATGGTCTTGGGCACGCCCTCGATCAGGTGGCGCCCCTTGATCTCCATCGTCATCCGCTCCTCGAGCGGGTAGGCGGAGCCGATCTCCATCTTGATCGCCTCGGCCGTCCGCTCGCCGATGAGGAGGTTGTACGTCTTCTTGATGTACTGGATGATCGCCTCGTCCATCTCGTTCCCGGCGACGCGCACCGCCTTGCTGTACACGATGCCCGCGAGCGAGATGACGGCGATGTCGGTCGTGCCGCCGCCGATGTCGACGATCATGTTGCCCGACGGCTCGGTGATCGGCATGCCGGCACCGATTGCGGCCGCCATCGCCTCTTCGACCAGGTGCACTTCGCTGGCCTTCGCGCGATAGGCGCTGTCCTTCACCGCACGCTTCTCGACCTGCGTGATCTCCGACGGCACGCCGATGACGATGCGCGGCCGCACCCAGACGTTTCGGTTGTGCGCCTTCTTGATGAAGTAGGTCAGCATCTTCTCGGTGACCTCGAAATCGGCGATGACGCCGTCCTTCATCGGCTTGATGGCGACGATGTTGCCGGGCGTGCGCCCGAGCATGTCCTTGGCGTCTTTGCCGACCGCCTCGATCCGGCCGTTCACCTTGTTGATGGCGACGATCGACGGTTCGTTGACGACGATCCCCTTGCCCCTCGCGTACACGCAGGTGTTGGCGGTGCCAAGGTCGATGGCGAGGTCACTCGAAAACAGAGAAAACAGGGAACGAAGACTCAACGAACAACCCTCACATTTCCGTCCGGCGGCTCAACCCGCCACATGGATGCCGTTCTTCCCGCGATCCTTGACCCAGTACATCGCGTTGTCGGCAGCGTGGATGAGACCGTCCGCCGAGATCGACACGTCGGGCAGCGTCGCCACGCCGACCGACACCGTCAGGGCGATGGTCAGACCCTCGCTCTCCAGAAAGCGATGCGACGCAATCCGCTCGCGGACCCGGTCGCCTACCGCCATGGCCCCGTCACTCCCGGTGTCGGGCAGGACAATCGCGAACTCATCCCCACCGAAGCGCGCGACGACGTCCGTTTCCCGCGCGCTCACCCGGATGACGCTCGCCGCTTCGACCAGCGCCCGGCTCCCCGCCAGATGTCCGTGGGTGTCGTTCACCGACTTGAACCCGTCGAGATCGATGAAGACCAGCGACAGCGGCCGGCCGCTGCGGGACGCCCGCTTGGTCTCCCGCCGCAGCACCTGCGACAGGTACCGCGAATTGTAGAGCTGGGTGAGATCGTCGGTCACCGAGAGCGCCTCGGCCCTCTGCACCCGTAACGCATTATCGAGCGCGATGGCCCCGGGCTCCAGCGCGGAGAGCACCGCGGCGAGCGTCGCCGGCGTCAGCCTCGGCTCTCGACCGGCACGAATCCGATCGACTCCCACGACGGCGCCGACCGTTCGACCGCGGCATCCGAGGGGAAGCGCGAGTGCCGCAACCGCGGGAGGCTCCCCACCCAGGCCGGCGACCCTGCGGTCCGCCGACAGATCGGCGCTGCTGAAGACCTCTCCCGTGCGGATGACGGAGGTCCCGACGGCCCGCGCGACACCTTCGGCCGCCGGCGTCAGCCCGCTCACCCCCAACGCGCGGACGCGGCCCGTATCGTCGACCGCCAGCACGACCCAATTGGCCACCGGAAGCCAGTCGGTCGTGAGCGATACGATTTCCTCTCCCACGCGCTCCGGGTCGAGGCTGGCGTTGACCGACCGAATCATCTGGGCGAGGAGGTCCACGCGCGCCAGCCGGCGCCTGAGAGCCGTTTGAATGGGCCGGAGCTTCTCGGCCAGATCCTGACGGATCTCCGGCACCTGCTTACGGCGCGACGGACGACCGGCGCGAGACTGCCGACCAGTCCCCGTCAATCGACTCTGCGTCCCATTTGGAATGGCGGATCCTTCTAAGTGCTTCTGGCTGTAAATATTAACACAACGGGTCGGTCGCCTTGCGGCGGTTCCCGTGCTTGGATCGGACACCCTTCCGGCGCCAGTACCGCCGACGCAGCCGAGCCGTCGGCTGACCCGATGCAAAGGCGAGTCCGGTCGGAGATCCGGCGCCGTGCGGACATGGCATAATTGTCGTTTCACACACGAACTGTTCTTCGCCCAGGGCGCCGGACGACGGCGCTCAGGCTGATAACGAGGCTTTCGACCCATGACGATGCTCGACCGGATGCGGCGTCACAAGAACTGGCTCAAATGGAGCCTTGCGATCGTGGTGGTGGCGTTCATCCTCCTCTACATCCCGAACTTCCTGCGCAACGGCGTCGGCGGCGTGAGCGGTGCAGGAACGCGGGACGTCATCGCGTCGGTCGAAGGGCAGGACATCACCGTCGGGCAGTTCCGGCGCATCTATCAGCAGCAGATGCAAGCCTACCGTCGCGCCTACGGCGGAAACATCGATGACCGTTTGCTCAAGCAGATGGGCATCGATCGCCGCATCCTCCAGCAGCTGATCGACGAAGAGGCCAGTCTCGCCGAAGCGCGCCGCCTCGGCATCACGACGAGCGACGAGGAAGTGCGCGCGCGGATCCTGTCCCTCCCGGCGTTCCAGGAGAACGGCCAGTTCATCGGCGACGCGCGATATCGGCAGCTGCTCCAGATGTCGGACCCGCCGCGGCGTCCAGGCGAGTTCGAGGAAGAAATCCGCCGAAGCCTGACGCTCGGCAAGCTGCAGGGCGCGCTGACCGACTGGATGACCGTGTCCGACGCCGAGGTCACGACGGAATTCAAGCGGCGCAACGAGAAGGTCAAGCTCGCGGTGGTGAACGTTCCCTGCCGACAAATTCCTGTCCGAGACGACTGCGACCGACGCGGAGATCGCCAAGCAGTTCGAAGATCACAAGAACGATTACCGCATCCCCGAGAAGCGCAAGGTCAAGTACGCGCTGCTCGATCTGCAGGCCATTCGGAACCGGACGATCGTCTCGCCGCAGGACGTGCAGCGATACTACGAGGACAACGAGCAGCAATACACGACGCGGGAGCAGGTCAAAGCGAGCCACATCCTCCTCAAGACCGAAGGCAAAGACGACGCGACGGTGAAGAAGCAGGCGGAGGATCTGCTCGCCAAAGTGAAGGGCGGCGCGGACTTCGCACAGCTCGCCACGAAGTTCTCGGAAGACGACGGGAGCAAGGTCAAAGGCGGCGATCTCGGCTTCTTCCCGCAGGGCCAGATGGTGCCGGAGTTCGACAAGGTCGCGTTCTCGCTGCCGCCCGGCCAGATCAGCGACGTCGTGAAATCGCAGTTCGGCTATCACATCATCAAGGTCATCGAGAAGAAGCCGGCCAGCAAGCGGACGCTCGAAGAGGTGCGCGCCCAGATCGAGGATCAGCTCAAGTCGCAGCGCGCGCAGGAGGAAGCACAGCGAATCGTCAAGGATCTCACGGGCCAAGTGCAGAAGCCGGGGGACCTCGACACCGTCGCGAAGCCCCGCGGCTTCACGGTCGGCGAGACGCCGTTCTTCGGGCGGAACGAGCCGGTCGCCGGGCTCGGCATGACACCTGCGGTGGGGACGCGCGCGTTCGAGTTGAAGGACACCGAGGTCAGCGAGGCCGTGCAGACGCCGCAGGGCTACGCGTTCCTCACGCTCACCGGCAAGCAGGACGCGCGGATGCCATCCCTTGACGAGGTCAAGGTGAAGGTGCGCGAGGAGGTGGTCAAGCGGAAGGCCGTTGAAACTGCCCGCCAGAAAGCCGCGTCGGTGACGGCGCAGCTGAAGACCGGCGACTTCGCAGCGGCCGCGAAGGCCGCCGGCCTCGAGGCGAAGACGACGGAGCTCATCGCGCGCGGAGCCCCGGTCGCGGACGTCGGCGTCAGCCCCGCCGTCGAGACGGCCGCCTTCGCGCTCCCGGCCGGCGGCGTCAGCGATCCGATCGTCACCGACAACGGCGCCGTCGTGGTCAAGGTCGTCGAGCGCGCCGACGTGTCCGATCAGGACCTGGCCAAGGGTCGCGAGGGCGTGAGATCCGAGCTCCTGAACGAACGGCGCAATCAGTTCTTCACCGCCTACATGGCCAAGGCCCGCGAGCGGATGCAGATCAACGTCAACCAGCAGACCATCGCGCAAATACTGGCGTAGACGGAAGACAGGAGCCAGCGCGGGCAGAGCAAAGACAAGAAAACAGGGAGGAGGGGAGGACGGGAGGATCAAAAGACTGAACTGATATTGCTTTTTGATTTGAAGGTTCCTCCCTTCCTCCCTCCTCCCTGTTTAAGATCGTCACAGCGCCCATCTTGGGGCTCCCGATCTCTATCTGACGAAGACATTGGGCATCAACGCCAGCGGCTCCCCTCGCCGGAACACCTGCATCGGCGCGATCAGGCTCTGGAGCGCGCGCGGATCCTTCAAACCGAGTAACGCACCGAGCGTCGTCGTGCCGTCGGTCCGCCCGAACGGGCTCGCCACGATCTCGTAGATGGACTTGCGCGGCGGATACACGACGATCTCCACCCCGGCGTCCTGCGGGATCCCGACGCGCTCCTTGGCGAGCGCGAGAGCGCGGTCGAGCCCACCGAGCTCGTCGACCAGCCCGAGCTGCTTCGCCTGACGGCCGGTCCAGACACGGCCCTGGGCGATGGCGTCGATTTTTTCCGGCGTCGTGTTGCGCCCGGCCGCGGCTTTCTCGACGAACCCGTCGTAGGTGGCCTGCATCTGCTCTTCGACGCGCTGCACGCTCTTCGGGAGAGAACGGACGAACGGGCGAATACAGATCGGCGTATCGCCCCTCCTGCACGTGCTCCATGTTCAGCCCGAGCTTCTTGAGCGTCCCGTCGATGACGAACTTCACCATCACGACGCCTATCGATCCGGTCAGCGTCGCGGGCTCGGCGACGATCGCGCTCGCGGGCATCGCGATGTAGTAACCGCCCGACGCCGCCACGTCGGACATCGACGCGATCACCGGCTTGACGTTGCGCGTCAGCAGGACCTCGCGCCAGATCACGTCGGACGCGATGGCCGATCCTCCAGGGCTGTCGATCCGCAGGACGATCGCCTTGATCGAGCTGTCCGCCCGCGCCTTGCGCAGGTACTCGACGAGCGTGTCCGAACCTGCCACCTGACCTTGCGGTGCGTCGTAGCTGCTCTTGCCGGAGCTGATCAGGCCAACGGCGTAGATCACCGCAATGCGCTGACCGCGATCGAGACCCAGAGACGCGGGCGCCACCGTGCGATAGTCGTTCTGCTCGAGGAAGCGGGCGGACCGCCGATTGCCGGCGCCGCGCCGTTCGACAGATCGACTTTGTCGTCGATCTCGTCTTCGTACGCCAGGTCGTCCACGAGGCCGGCTCGGACGGCGTCCTCGGGCAGGTAGGGACCGTGATCGATCAGCGCGCGGATCTCCGCTTCCGATTTGTGCCGGCCATCCGCGAGACCGCGCACGAGCTGCTCGTACAGGTCGGTGTTGAGCGAGACCGCCATCTCGCGGTGGGCGGGCGTGTACGTGTGCTCGGTGTAGATGTTCGAGGCCGTCTTGAAGTCGCCGACGTGGAGCGCGTCCGGGTACGCGCCGATCTTGTCGAGCGTCCCGCGCAGAAACAGCTCGTAGCTCGCCATCCCCGTGAGGTCGAGCGACGCGGCCGGCATCAGGAACACCTTGTCGCAGGCGCTCGCGAGGAAGAACTCCTGCTCGCCGCCGTGCTCGAGATACCCGACGATTGGCTTCCGGGACCGCTTGAAGTCCAGGATGGCGTCTCGAAGCTCCTGCACCTTGCCCCACAGCGCCGCGGTGCCGGCCGGGCGGATGACCACGCTCGTCACGCGGGGGTCGACCTTGGCCTTCCGCAGCGAGTCGACCAGCGATCGGACCGTGGGTGGTCCCTCGAAAATCTGCCCGATGACGCCGCCAGGCTCCATCTCCTGCAGGTCGCCGTTGACACGCAGGACGAGCGTCGAGTTGCGGTCGATCCGGGGCGCACGGCCCACGAGCATCGCCGTGAAGACGAGGCCGGCCGCCGACACGGCCACGGCCGCGAGGATGAGGAAGATCACGAGGACGACGCCGCGCCTGACTGCCACAGGAGCCTCCAGTGGCAGTATAGCGCCAGGGGATGGACCTGCTGGCGCAACGGTCGGGATCAGGGATCCGATATCCGGGCCGTTCTGACGCGCCGCCAATGGGCAGGCGTAGTGTCTGGAGCCCCGTTAGGCCCGACTTCAGGTCGGGCGGCCCTCTCAGCGCACGAAATAGCCGTCGCGCGACCGGGCGTTGACGCGCCCTTTGCGGACGCGCACCTCCAGCGAGTGCCAGCCGGGCTCGCTGCCGCCTGTAAACGCGATCAGGTACTGGTGGCGCAGCTCATCGAGGATCGTCCGGGTCGCGACGCTGAGTTGGGCAGGAGATGCCGCGTCGGCCGAGAGACCGCCGGTCCGGCGCGCGAGCTCCGACACGCTGAACGGCGCCGGCCCGTCTTCGCGCGCGCTGGCCGTTACCTGTCCGGACAGGCTGCCGACGCCGAGCACGTAGATCGGCAGGTCCAGCCGGGCGGCAGCAGTCGCCGCATCATCCGCGGAGCTGAGGCTCGCCGTATCGATGCCGTCGGTGAGCAGAACGACAGCTCGCGCCCGCGGACTGTCGTCCTGGACGGTGCGCGCCGTCCCGACAATCGCGTCGAACAGGCACGTGCTCCCGAACGGCACGACGTTGGACACGGCCGACCGAAGCAACTCCGAGTTCCCCGTGTAGGGTGTGAGCCGGCGAACCTCGGAGTCGAAGCTGAAGACCGTTGCGGCGTCCGACGGGCGCAGGCCGGCAATCAGGAAGTTGGCGGCCATGCGCGTCCGTTCCGGCTTGGTGCCCACCACCATGCTCCCGCTGCTGTCGACGAGGAGCGCAAGGCGAGCGTCCGCATTCTGCCCCGCCTCGAAGTGCGTCACGGGCCGTGTGACGCCGCCGTCCACTATCTCGAAGTCCTGCGCGCGGAGGCCGGTGATCAGCCGCCCGCCGTTGTCTCGGACGACGACGGCGATCGACACCAGCTCGAGGGACGAGCGGAAGGTCGCCCGAATCTGCTCCTGCGCGCCAGCCGACAGGCCTGCGGCCGTCACACCAAGAACCGCTGTGAGAAAGGCTCGATGTAACACCTTGGGACACCCCATTACAAAACTCGTACGCGCCGGTTGAATAAGGAGGGGACGCAGCCGTGGAATAGCACGATTCAGGCCGCCCCTTCATTAGACAGCAACCCCGGCAGTATAGTTGACGCGTAGGAGGGCCTCATGTTCCAGGGCAGATTGGGGTTGATGTCAATCGTGGCGGTCGCACTCTGCGCTGCCGGGCCTGCCAGCGCTCAGCCCCAGGACCGGCAGATGGGTGGGATCGGGATCACGGTGTTCGACGACATCGGCTACCGCGGAGAGAACGCCACGTTCCGGAGCGATCAGCCTGATCTCGGCGCCGCGCGGTTCGGCAACCGGATCTCCAGCTTCCAGGTCGCCCCGGGCGAAGTCTGGGAAGTCTGCGAAGGCGCCAACTATCGCCCGCCGTGTCAGGTCTTCTCCGGAAACGAGCCGGACCTGCGGCGCCGGAGCTGGAGCGACCGGATCACGTCGCTTCGCCGCGTACGCGGTGGACGTGGAGGCGGCGGCATCTTCCCGCCCAATCCACCTGGCAGGAGCCGGCTGGTGCTCTACCGCGACGAACGCTTCCGCGGACAGGCAGTCCCACTGAACGGACCGACGCCCTCGCTCGGATCGTTCAACGACAAGGCAGAGAGCCTGCGGATCGAGTCGGGAACATGGGAGGTCTGCGAAGACATCAACTACGGAAAGTGCCGCACGGTCACGCCCGACATGCCGAACCTCGACGGTCTCGGGTTGTCGAAGCGCGTGTCGTCTGCCCGCCCGTCGTTAGCAACAGAATCGGCGAACCAAAGATCTCAACAGGGAGGAAGGGAGGTAAGAGAGGAACGTCATGATTCGGTTCCTCCCTTCCTCCCCACCTCCCTGTTTCGAAAGTTTAGGCGCGGCTACTTCTCCTTCACCGTCTCCAGCCCCTCCGCCTTGAGCTTCACGTTCAGCGCCGGCACATCGATCGTCCTGAACGCCGTCCACCGGGCCATGACGCGCGCTGCATTGGCCTGAGCGGCCGTGACGGCGTTCAAGGTATTGGCGGTTGGAGCGACGTCCGCCGCCTGCATCGAGTTCATCACGGCGCTGAGTGAAGCGACCGTGCCCCAAAGCGTGTCCGGGGCTCCGGCCGGCGCGGCGCCGCGCCCGGCTGCTGGTCCGGCAGCGGGCTGATCGCCGGCAGGCGCACCGCGTCCGCCTCGCCCGCCGCGTCCGCCTCCACGCCCACCGCCCGTGGCCGGACGGGTCCCTTCGAGCGCAGCGGCCTTCTTCTCGAACTCGGCAAGCGCCTGTGCGGCAGGACCCTGTGCCCGTGAGGACAATGACCCGATCTGCTCGCGCAGCGCGCCGAGCGTCAGCGCAGCCGCCTGGGCATCCGCGGCTCCGAAGTACATCGCGTTGGTCAGCGCGTAGACCTTCTGCATCTCGAGCGCCGCGGTCTTGACGCGCGGGTCCTGCTTCACCACGATCGGCTGCGAGTAACTCTTCCCGTCGACGGTCAGCTTGACGGTGTACGTCCCCGGCGCGGCCCACGGTGTCGTCGCGGCGGTCGGCGAGTTGTACGGGATGGCCTGGATCGGCAGCTGCGTCGGCACGGCGCCCAGTCCGCCGCCCGCGGCAGCACCAGGACCGAGCGGCTGCAGGTGGACGTCCCACAGGAACCGGTGCATCCCCGCCTGGGTCGAGAGCGATGTCGCAGGTCGGTACCAATAAACCGGCCACGGCGCGCTCGGCGGATCCGGAGTCTGGGGCACGGGATCGCTGCTCGAGTAGCGCCTCAGGACCCGCCCGTCCTGCTGCTGAATCTCCAGCGTGACCGGTCCCGATGCCGCCGTCTTCAGGTAGTAGTTGATGATCGCGCCGTCGGGCGGATTCTGACCTGTCGGCTCCTCTTTCGGCCACGGCATGTCCGAGCTCGTGTTCCACCGCACGCGCCAGGCTGTCGTCGGTTTGAACAGCATCGTATCGGCTGGCGCCTGACCCTCGATCTGACGCAGCGGTGTGATGTCGTCGAGGATCCAGAAGCCGCGGCCGTGCGTCGCGGCGACGAGATCGTCATCTTTCACGATGATGTCGCGCACGGAGGTCGCCGGCATGTTCAACCGCAGCGGCTGCCAATGCCCGCCGTCGTCGAACGACACGTAGACCATGCGCTCGGTGGAGGCAAAGAGCAGCCCCTTCTTCTTGGGATCCTCGCGCACCGCGTTGACGGTCTCGCCAGCCGGGATGCCGGCCACGATCTCCGTCCAGGTCTTTCCGGCGTCGTGGGTCTTGAGGATGTGGGGCCGCAGGTCGTCGAGGCGAATCGTGTTGATGGCGGCGTACGCCGTCAGCGGATCGAAGCGCCCGGCGTCGACGATCGACACTTTCGCCCACGGCGTCAGCGCGGGCGGCGTTACGTTCTTCCACGTAATCCCGCCGTCGGCGGTCGTGTGGATCAACCCGTCGTCGGTGCCCACCCAGATGCGGTTGATGTCTTTGTACGAAGGCGCGACGGTATAGATGACGCCGCGCTGAGTCGCTCGTGCGCTCTCCTGATCGAGATACTTGCCGATGCTCTTGGGCAGCTCGTACGTCGGGCGTGTCAGATCCTGACTGATCTGCTTCCAGTTCTTGCCCCCGTCGATGGTCTTCCACAGCACGTTGTTGGCGAAGAACAGCGTGCGTTTGTCGACCTCGGAGAACACAACCGGCATGGTCCTGAGGATGCGGAAATTCCCGGTCGGGCCGCCGACCCCGCCACGGCCGGCCACGGGCCCGACGCCGGACGTTTGACCGGTGCGACGGTCGAATCGGGTCACGGTCCGTCCGCCGTAGACGATGTCGGGGTCCAGGGGATCGGGAGCAACGTAGCCGTACTCGTCGACGCCCACGGGGAGCCAGTCTCGATCCGAGATGGCGCCGTAGTTGCCGCGGCTGGCGATGCAGACCGATCCGCTCTCCTGCTGGCCGCTGCACACGCGATACGGAAACGCGTTGTCCGCTGCGACGTGATAGAGCGCGGCTGTCGGCTGGTTGTACCAGTTGCTCCAGGTCTCCCCGCCGTTCAGCGAGACGACCGCGCCCTGGTCGGCGGCCAGCATGATGATGTCCGGGTTGTCGGGGTTGATCCAGCCGTTCTGATAGTCCTCTCCGCCGGGCGCACCCTTGAAGGGCGCCCACGTCTTGCCGCCGTCGGTGGATTTCCACGACACCGTGCTCGCGACGATCACCGTGTCCTGGTCCTTGGGATGCGGGATCGGGACCGGAAGATCGCCGCCGCCGATGCGACCGGCCGGCCGATTGTCGGTCGTGATCTGCGTCCAGCTCTCGCCGGCGTCGTCGCTGCGATAGATGCCGCTTGCGCCACGATTCGCGCTCGTCCCCGGCGCGTCGTACGCGGCGATGATGGCGTAGAGGCGCTTCGGGTTGGCGGGCGAGATCGCGATGTTCGCCTGCACGACCGTCGGCAGTCCCTTCGTCAACGGATTCCACGTCGTGCCGCCGTCGATCGACTTGAAGATGCCGCCGTTGGTGCCGGCCCACACCGCGTTCTCCCATGGGCCTTGACGCTCTTCCCACATCGCCGCGTAGACGACCTCGGGATTCGTTGGATCGATGTCGACGTCGTTGCCGCCGGTGTTCTCGTCCTTCGACAGGACCTTCTGAAAGCTCTTGCCGCCGTCGGTGGACCGGTAGATGCCGCGCTCCTCGTTCGGGCCGTAGGGATGGCCGAGTGCGGCCACGAAGAGACGGTTGGCATTGCGGGGATCGACGGCGATCTCGGGGACCTGCTGCGCGTCCCGGAGTCCGAGGTGCGTCCACGTCCTGCCGGCATCCGTCGACTTGTAGATGCCGTCGCCGGTGGAGAGATCGGGCCGGTGCAGCCCTTCCCCGCTCCCGACGTAGACGACGTTCGGATCGGAGGGCGCGACGACGACCGTGCCGATGGACCCGGTCGGCTGATCGTCGAAGATCGGCGTCCATGTTCGCCCGGCGTCGGTGGTCTTCCAGACGCCGCCGTTGACTGCGGCCGTGTAGAACGTGAACGGCTGGCTTCGATGGCCGGCGGCTCCGCGCGTGCGGCTCGCGCGGTGCGGACCGATCGAGCGCCACTTCATCTCCGAAAAGAGGTTCGGGTTGACGGCTGTGGCTTCCTGCGCCGGCACCGGGAGCGTCGCGACAGCGGCGAGGACGAAGACCGAAGCGGAGAGAGCGAATCGGCGCATGCGGAAGTATATCGAGGTGGCGGAGATAACGGAGAAGACCGTTCTAACAGGGAGGTGGGGAGGACGGGAGGAAAACAAGAAAAAGCCAAACCAATAGAATTGTTCCTCCCTTCCTCCCCACCTCCCTGTCAACTGGATCTTCTTTACGCTGGCCCGTCCGCATTGCCCGTCTCATAGAATTGCTCCATGAGTCCTCCTCGCGTAGCGGTCTTTGGCGCCGGCGCCTTCGGTGTCTGGACAGCGCTGGAGCTCGTGCGACGAGGCGCCAGCGTGACGCTCGTCGACGCATGGGGGCCGGGCAACGCGCGCGCAAGCTCCGGTGGACGCACGCGCGTGATTCGTGCGACCTACGGGAGTCATGCCGTCTACACGCGTATGGCGGCCCACGCGCTGAGGAGATGGCAGGAGTACGACAGCCGGTGGAACGCCGGGCTCCTCCGCCAGACAGGTGCCCTGTGGCTGCTTGGATCGGACACGAGCTTCGGCGACGCATCCAAGACGACTCTCGAGAAGGAAGGCATCCCTCTCCAGGAGATTGATCTGAGCGACGCGGTGCGGAGGTTCCCGCAGATCGCGTTCGGCGGCATCTCACGTGTGCTGTTCGAGCCGGATGCCGGATATCTGTTCGCCAGCCGCGCGTGCGCGCACGTGGCGGCTCGCGTAGCCGCCGAAGGCGGCCTCTATCGCCAGGCTGCGGCCCTGTCGCCCGCGATCGTCGACGAACGCGGCGCGAGGCTGGCGGATGGGTCGAGCCTCGACGCGGATCTGTTCGTCTTCGCGTGTGGTCCGTGGCTCGGGGCACTGTTCCCTGATGTCGTCGGCACGCTCGTGATGCCGACGCGCCAGGAGGTCTACTACTTCGGAGCTCCTGCCGGTGAGACGCGGTTCATGGCTCCGGCCCTGCCGGTATGGCTCGAATGCGGCGAGCGCTTCACGTACGGTATTCCATCGGCCGATGGCGATGGCTTCAAGTTCGCGGACGACACGCCCGGGGCCACGATGGACCCCACGTCCGACGACCGCACGCCAACGGCGGACGGCGTTCGCCGGGCACGCGAGTATCTGGGCATGCGATTCCCCGCCCTGCGGAACGCGCCGCTCGTGGGCTCCGAAGTGTGTCAATACGAGGGCACGCCGGACTCGCACTTCATCATCGACCGTCATCCCGACGACGAGCGGATCTGGATTGCCGGCGGCGGCTCGGGCCATGGCTTCAAGATGGGACCCGCCATCGGCGAAATCGTCGCCGCGCTCGTGCTCGGCCGGTCGTCCCCCGACCCAAGATTCAGCCTGGCCCGCTTCAAAGAGCCGCCACCGGCAGGCTGGGCGCCAAAGTGGTCGTGAGGGGCTCGGGGGCTCGACGGTCGGCGCTCGGGGCTCGACTGGCGACCGCGACTGCCGACTGCGACTGCCGACTGCGACTGTCGACTGATGACTCCCGACTGTCGACTGTGCTAGGTTTACGCGGCCGGTAGCGCTGAGCTGGCCTGGAGTCGGGCCGGCGGCACTGGAGGATTCGATGAGTAACGGGATGCGAGCGTTGGTGTCGACATGGGCTCGCCGCAGGCATCGTGGTGGTCCTCGGCAGTCGGTGTGTGCAGCGCGTCAGGAGAACGATCCGGCCAACGGAACCTGGAAGCTGAACGTGGCGAAGTCGGCGTTCAGCCCGGGGCCGGCGCCCAAGGAATCGACAGTGACGTTTGAAGCCGAAGGGCCGGGCCGCAAGGTGAGCATCGATCGGCGTCGTGGGGACGGTACCGCTGTGAAGTGGAGCTACAGCGGCAATTTCGATCGCAAGGAAGTCAAGATGGACGGGAACAACCCCGATGCAGACGTCGTGTACGCTCCGGCGCCTCAGCAAGAACACGACGAGGATCGACCTACAAGAAGGGCGGCAAGCAGACGCTCGTCAACGGCATCAGCGTATCGGCCGACGGCAAAACGCTGGCCGTGGCTCAGTCCGGCGTCAACGCGAAGGGCGAGACGGTCAAGAACACACTGGTCTTCGAGAAGCAGTAGCGTGAAAAGGCCCGCGCGGAGATCCGTCCGGGCGGGCCGTCACGCGTGGATCTTCTTCTTCGCCTTCTCCAGGGGCGACTCCGCCGGCCCGGCCAGCACGGCCCCTGTCGCCGTGAATCGCGAGCCATGGCACGGGCAGTCCCAGGTCCGTTCCGCGCGGTTCCACTCTACGCGGCATCCCATATGCGTGCAGGTCGGCGAGAGCAGCGTCAGCTTCCCTCGCGGGCTGCGGAACACCGCCACGGCCTCGCCATCCACGTCGAGGATGCGGCCTTCACCTGGCTTGACCGCGCGCAATGACGTCCGCTCTGGACCTGTGAGCCAGTCGCGGATCATGTAGTACGGATAGTCGACGTTCTCCTTGACGTAGTCCCACGTCCCACCTTTGATTTTCGTGCGCCCGGCGTCGAAGAGCCCCTGCCAGGGGTTCTGTCGTCCGAGCACGTAGTCGCGCGCCATCATTCCGGCAATGGTTCCGAAGGTCATGCCGTTGCCGGCAAAGCCCGTCGCGGCGAACTGCCGTGGCGACGTTTCACCGATGAACGGGAGGCCGTCGTTCGTCTCGACGACCTGCCCGGACCAGCGGTGCGTGATCTCGAGGTCCGGCATCAGGCTGCGCGCGGTGACCTCGAGTGCTCCGTAGCGCGCAAGAGGGTCGGGTTCCTGACCGGTCTTGTGATCCTCGCCACCGAAAACGGCGAAGTCGTAGCCGTTGTGCCGGTCGACGCGAAGATAGTGATAAGGGTCAGCGGTATCCCAGAACAACGCTTCGGGCACAGCGCCGTCGGGCAGCCGTCCGCCCACGACATAACTGGTATAGAGATACAGCTTCGTCTGCAGGGCCAGCGCACTCAGGAGACCGGTCTTGCCCATCAACGGCGTGTGCGTGGCGACGACGACGTGCTCGCAGCGGATCGTGTGGCCGTTGGCCTCGACCTGCAGCGGGGAATCGCCGATCTCGCGGGACCCGGTGTGCTCGAACACATACGAGCCGCCGCCGTCGATGCGATCCGCGAGCGCGGCGAGGTAATTGCGAGGATGAAACTTGGCCTGGTGGGCGATGCGGATCCCCGGGGTACCGATGAACGGCACCTCGTCGAGGTACGTGGCCTCGAATCCGAGCGCCTCGATCACGCTGGCTTCCTCGCGCGGCCTGGCCGCGGCTGCTGAGACACACGACGCGCTCATCTGCGAGCGCTCCCCGGTCACGCGCACGCGGCGCGACGGGAATGGCGTTCTCGTCGACGTCGGGAGGAGACGAGTCAGAGCGTCATGGGCCGTCATCGCAACCGGCTATGCGACGCCTGCGTTCAAGCCGATCGCAGCGCGGTTTCGGATGCTGAACACGTACGTGATTGCCACGCCGCCGCTGTCCCGGACCGAGCGCGAGTCACTCGGGCTCGGCGACGTCATGGTCTGGGACACCGAGCGGCCGTACCACTACCTGCGCTGGACACCTGATCATCGTCTGCTCTTCGGGGGTGCCGATCGTCCGCACCGGCACGGATCCCGGCGCGCCGTTCTCGGGACCAAGGCGCGCGAGCTGGTCCAGGATCTCGGCGCGCTCTATCCGTCGCTCGCGGAGGTGGAACCGGAGTACGCGTGGGAAGGACTGTTCGCCGCGACTCCGGACGGTCTGCCCTACATCGGCAGTCATCGCCGCTACCCTCGGCATCTCTTCGCACTGGGTTACGGCGGAAACGGGATGACGTTCGGGTTCATGGCCGGCCGCGTGCTCGCCAGGATCATCGACGGCGCGCCGCGTCCGGAGGACGCCTTGTTCTCGTTCGGCCGGACTCGACGCCGTCGGTCCGACCAGGTCGGGCCGTGGAGCTGGGCTCAGACTGATCGGCAGTAGGATGGTGCGCCGATGACTCTCAAAATGAACGCCGCATCGCTCGCGCTCACCTTCACGGTCTGCCTGACTATTGTCGTCTGCGCTGCGACAGTCGAACAGGCGGCACCAGGCGCCACGCTCCCGGAACTGGCACTGCAGGTCGCCGACTATGCCGCGTTGCCCATGACCGGGTCGCCCGACGGCTCCGGGAACAACGCGGGGTCGCTGGCACGACTGAACGTCCTCCGCGAAGAACCGGGTGGCCAGCATCGCCTATTCGTCAACGACCTGACTGGGCCGCTGTACATCCTGGACAGAAGCACCAGGACGGCGACGACATATCTGGATTTCAACGGTCGCGGGAGCCGGCCTGGTCTGTTCGACAAGCTTCCGACGGATGCCGGCCTTGCGAGCGGGTTCATCAGCTTCGAGTTCGATCCGGACTACGGGCGAAACGGCCGCTTCTACACCATCCACCTCGAAGAAATCGCGCTCGCCGGCGCGCTCGTGCCGGACAACGGAAGTGTCCCCGGCCTCGAGGTCACGGGCTATGTCCCCACCACCCCGATTGCCACGCCGGGTACCGTCGACCACGAGGGCGTGGTGATCGAGTGGACCGACTCGAACGTGAACAATTCGACATTCGAGGGCAGCGCGCGGGAGTTGATGCGGATTCCGCTCAACGCCCGCATCCACCCGTTGGCCGACCTGACGTTCAATCCCGTCGCGCGCAGAGGCGATCCGGACTGGCGCGTGTTGTACATCGCGTGCGGCGACGGCGGCTCCGGCGACCAGAAGACGGCGATTCGACTCAACCCGCAGCGTCTCGATACGGTCGTCGGCAAGATGCTGCGGGTCATTCCCGATCTGTCAGAGCACAAAGCTCGCAGCGTAGTCAGCGACAACGGGCGGTACCGCGTGCCGAGCGACAACCCGTTCGTGGCAATCGCTGGTGCCCGGCCAGAGATCTGGGCGTACGGCTTACGCAATCCCCATCGTCTCGGGTGGGATGTCGATCCGGCGCATCCCTCCGATCCGCACTTGATCGCGACCGTCATCGGATGGCGGACGTGGGAGACCGTCGTCATCATCCGCAAAGGCGCCAACTACGGGTTTCCAGAGCGCGAGGGCGCACAGATGATCCAGGGCGATCAGATGTCCGACCCTCCGGACGCGGACGTGCTCCCCGTTCATGTGACCGACGCGGTCACGAAGGGCACTGTCGCTCCGAGGTATCCCGTCCTCGCGTACGGTCACGGAGCCGGCGGCGGCGACGCGATCGCGGGCGGGTTCGTATATCGCGGCAAGGCGGTGCCGCAACTCGCCGGCAAGTTCATCTTCGGCGACATCTCCACCGGACGGCTGTGGTACGCCAACTTCAGCGACATGCTCGCAGCCGACGACGGCATCGCCCGGACGATGGCGGAGATACGGGAGCTGCGTGTCTGTTGGGACGATCCAGCGGACTCGCCGGATCGTGGCCGGCAGCTCTTTCCCACGCTGCGCCCGATCGTGGAGGCGGGCTACCGCTCACGCGGAGGCAAGGCGTTGCCAGGGACTGCCACTGTCGCCGGTTCGGGCCGCGTGGATCTCCGGTTCGGCCGAGATCGATCGGGCGAGTTGTACCTGATCAGCAAGAGCGACGGAATGATCCGCGCTGTCACGGGAGTGGGTCCCTCCGGTGGGAGTTCAGCGCCGAGAGATCGGTAACCCAGCCTCCCCTCGCTCCGCACGTGGCACGCATCTCGTGCCATCGCCGCTCGGTCCGGACCTAGTGCACGCCTCGGGAATCTGCCGGCCTCCGGCGGCTCGACGCGGATCGACGTGTGGGCTATACTTGGTAGTTCCAGACGGCGTTGTCCCCCTTCGTGCGGAAGTGGCGGAACTGGCAGACGCGCAAGCCTCAGGAGCTTGTGGCCGCAAGGTCGTGGAGGTTCAAATCCTCTCTTCCGCACCACTAGCTAAATACGTAACAATAAAAGACTTACTGTCGACACGTTTCGACGTGTACCTAAAACGTCCCAATTGGCAATATCATCTGGGCATGCTTACCGTCTATCGGAGGCACCTCAGGGAGTGCGATTTTTTCGGAAAGCCACGGAACCAGCGCGGTTCGCGCAATTGCCGCATGCGCTGCCCGCTGTGGGTGCAGGGATCACTTGGCGGCGAGACATCCGAAAAGCACTCAATCTGAGTGCCTGGGAAGCGGCGTCAGATCTGGTGCGGTCGTGGGAGTCCTCCGGACAGATCGGCGTCGTCCGAGCGGAGATCCCGACGATCAAGGAAGCCGTTCGAAAATTCGTCGCGGATGGCGAAGCTCGAAACCTGAACGCCGAATCCTTGAGAAGATGCGGGACGCGGTCGAGCGGCTGTTCCTCGGTTTCTGCATCAAGCAGTGGTTGCGCCGCTCGGAAACTAGACCATACGCCGCTCGGAAAGTAGACCACCTGAGGGCGGTTCATCTTACGTTCTTCTCCGATTTCGAAGACGAAGAAGGGATTGGCTGTGGAATGTGGGAATCTCGCGGGTTCTGCGAGATTTCAAAGCGGCTGTGGAAATCGGTCTGTGATTTCCATAGCCGCGTCATTTCCATAGTCGTGTCTTGGTCTCCTCCTCGAGTCTGGTGTGAGGGGAGGCTGGACCCTGGCACCCCTTGCCTCCGTCGTTCCTACGGCCTCCTCTGCGGTCGAGCCGGAGCCCGATCGGTCCCAGGCGCGCCGATCGGCGTCACGACCCCGGCCGCCGCTTGCGCATGCGATAACTCTTGCCGGTGGTGGTCAGGACGGTCGCGTGATGGGCCAGCCGGTCCAGCAGCGCCGTCGTGAGCTTTTCATCGCCCGCGAAGACGGTCACCCATTCTGCAAACGAGAGATTCGTCGTCACGACCGTGGCCCGCCGCTCATAGCGGTCCGTGATCACATTGAAGAGCAACTCACCGCCGACGCGGTCGAACGGCACAAACCCGAGCTCGTCGATGAGCAAGACGTCGACCCGGAGCAGCCGCTGCTGCAAGCGCGTGAGCTCCCGCGCATCGCGCGCTTCGATCAATTGCCGGACCAGATCGGCCGCGCGCGTGAAGAAGACGCGCCGTTTCTGCTTCGTGGCTTCGACGCCCAGGGCAATCGCCAGGTGGGTTTTGCCGGTGCCGATGGGGCCCGCGAAGATCAGATTCTCGGGCGCGGTGACCCATTCGCCGCGCGCGAGGGTGTGCACCTGCGTCGCGTTGACGCCCTCCGCGGCGGTAAAGTCGAACGTGTCGAGGGCTTTCACCTCCGGGAACCGCGCCTCGCGTAATCGCTGGCGGATCACCGACTCGTGGCGCGACGCCTGCTCCGCGCTGAGGACCTCATGGAGGTATCATCGTGCGGCCAATGGGCATCCCGCGCCTGGCGCGCCAAGCCGTCAAAGGTGCGGGCGACCCCAGGCAGCTTCAGGGCCCGGGCCTGGACGATGACGAGCTGCGGGTGAGCGTGGCGGCGCTCATGACGCGACCTCCACCAGCCAACCGTCGTAATCGGCGGCACAGCCGCTCACCACCGTGATGTCGCGCAGGGGCTCCGGGAGGGCGTCGTCGGTGAGGCGCGGGGGCGACAATCGCGCGGGCGTGAGCGCGAGCAGCAGCGGCGTCCCGGCCGCCAGCGCGGCGGTCAGCGCCGGCACGACAATCGCGGCGCCGTGCAGATCGAGCTGCCCGAGGACCTTCGCGAAGAGTCGCGCGGCGTCCCGCGGCCCGTGCGCCACGTGAAGCTGATCCCAGATGGCCGGAAAGGGTCCGCCCAGATCCCGCAGGAGATCCGGCAAGACCTGGCGCACCGCCTGCGGCTTCCGCGCGAGCTCGGACAGGTAGTGCCGGTAGTCGATCGACCGTTGCCCGAACCGTTTCCGCGGATGCGCGATCGGGGTCCCGTCACGCCCAACGACCGTCACGGTCGTCGCACCGACGCGCACGACCAGATCCAATCCTGCCCATCGACTCGGGACCGATACACCGCGCCCTCGAGCCGCACGAGCGCGCGCGGGGACACCGTCGCGAGCGTCGTCGCGTCCGGCGCAAACGGGATCTGGGCGGGCCGGAACACGCGCTGCTCTTCGGCAAACCGCGCGCCGATCGTGTGACCGGCAGCATCCCGATGCGTGTCCAAGCGCGCGTCCATGCGCCGCAGCAGGGCGTCGTTGATCCCCGCCAACGTCGGGCCGCTCGGAATCGGCACCAGCGCCTGCTGCCGGACGGCTTTACCGCGGGACTCGACGCCACCCTTATCATGGCCCTGCCCCGGGCGACAGAAGCAGGCCTCCACGACGTAGTGCGAGGCCAGCGCGGTGAACCGGGGCGTCAGGGTCCGCTCCCCGCCAACCAAGATCCGCACGACCGCCGCCCGCAGATTGTTGTACGCGACGCGCGCGGGCGCGCCGGCAAAGTGCGTAAACGCGCGGACATGGCCGTCGAGAAAGCTGATTTGATCCTGGCGCTCGTAGATCCACGCAAAGTCGCGGCCCGAGTACATGAGCCGCATGAGGAACAGCCACGCCTTACGCCGAGTCCCCTCGACGTCGACCAGCACCTCGAAGAAGTCGACCTCGGCCAGATCGCCCGGCGGATACGTCAACGGCACGAAGACCTCGCGCCGCTGCCGCTTCCACTCCGCGACCGCGTTTTTGACGACGGCTACCCCCACGCGGTGCCCCTCGGCCACCAGCAACTCGTGCAACCGCGTCGCGGTCAGCCGCTGTTTGCCGCCCGTCCACTGCTCCGACTCCCCCCATAATGCTTGCACGCGCGGGCCGACGACATCCCAGACGGGCCGTGGCCGAGGCACGGCCTCCGGTTTGCGGGCCGCGACCGCCTCCTCCAGGTACTTGCGAACGGTCACCCGCGCCAAGCCCAGCTCCCGCGCCACCGCCCGCTGCAATCGGCCCTCCACCAGCACCTGGTGCCGTACGACATAAACTCGATCTCATCCTGAGCATCCTCCAGCGAACCCCGGATTCCTCGATCCGGCAAGCTGGCGTCAGGCCTCAGGTGGTCTACTTTCCGACCGGCGTTTGGTCTAGTTTCTGAGCGGCGCGCCCAAGCAGGGATACCGGCTCCTAAAGCAGCTCGGCGTGGACGAGGTCCGGGAGTTTCGGAACTCGCTCATGAAAAGGTACCCGCGAGCTCCGCGCAGACGCGACTCGAATAGTCCGTGGGTTCCTTCGCTTCTGTCATGGGTCCGGCTGGGTTTCCTCCAATCCTGCCCTCTCCGTGAAGCCGCCGAAGTCCGACAGTTCACCAACGC
The DNA here is from genome assembly GCA_963804795.1 of uncultured Acidobacteriota bacterium. Lineage (GTDB taxonomy): Bacteria > Acidobacteriota > Vicinamibacteria > Vicinamibacterales > 2-12-FULL-66-21 > CAVSUB01. The sequence goes on from CAWDRS010000004.1 coordinate 96,468, forward strand.
TCCCGTTCGAGGAAGCCCAAATCGTGAAGATGCTAAAGGCCGCCGACACGTTCACCAAAAATGGGAACTTCGGCGCAGGCAATCGCAAACGCGTGCGGGCGATGGTCTTCCTCTTGCGATACTCAGGTCTGAGAATCTCTGACGCCTCAACGCTCGAACGCTCGCGTCTCAACGGGACGAAGCTGTTCATTACACGCAAAAGACCGGAACGCCTGTCTGGGTGCCCCTCCCGAGGCACGTCGTCGAGCGCTGAACGAATCTCCCAGTGACGATCCGAATCGTTCTTTTGGAATGGTCGGTGTTTGCGCACGTCGGCGGTGAAGATTTGGGAGACGACGTCAAGACAGTTTTCCAGAAGGCCGACATCCAGGACGGGCACATCCACCGCTTCCGAGACACGTTCGCGGTCCGCCTCCTGGAGAAAGGCGTGTCGATCGAAACGTCTCCGTCCTACTCGGTCACTCGAACATCGGAATCACTCTAAAACATACGGCCGTGGGTGAAATCATTGAGGAAGAAGCTCGAACGGGAAGTCGCGCGCGCATGGGCATCGTGATCCAACGGAGGGGTCATTGATCGGCGGGGTCCCCTCCGCGTGACGAATATGACCGCGCCAATCTGCTCTGGCCGCATTGCGATGCGTCGCGCTCACGTGCATTGCGGACGTTAGAGAGGGGAGCCCTGAGGGGAATGTCCTGAGCCTCCGAGTTTTTCGAAAGGACTGAACAGCCCACCTAGTTGACGGTTCCGATTGCTCCCTCATCAGGTCCAGAACCGCACTCGACCGACGTGAGCGCAAATAAAAAAGGACCAATGCGCTCAAGTCGCATTGGCCCTTGACGATGTAGTAGGGGCGAGGCTCGGCCTCGGTGGGATTGAACTTCAGTTGGAGATTCAAGCGCCGGAACTCGGACTTCACCCGAGCAGGGTCGGTCTTGAACAGTCCGACGAAATCCTGGAGTTGCTCGTTGACCCAGGCGGGGGATGTCGGGCAGCTTGGTCTCGGAGGGCTTTTCCTCCCGCTTTCGGAGCTCCCCTTCGAGGCGCTTGATAGCCGCTTCCCGATCAGCGACCGCCTTCACCAACGCTGACGGCGCACTAAAGCCGCCCTCGATGGCGAAAATGAGTCTGGAGCTTCCGGCGTTCCGGGCAATGGAGACGAGGCTTCAGGCAGACTTGCCGCCGTCTCATTTGTCACTGAACTCACGATGCGTCCATGGCTACGCCTTCATGCGTGGTCGAATTCACCAGAGCGGAAAATGACGGAGGCCCTTCTTAAGTACGAAGAATGGAGGAATCAGGGTCACCCAGGAGAGTTCTCGCAGTGGCTGAAGCAGGAGGGGTCGCCCGGGCCCACTTCACCAGGCAGGGCGCGACAAATCAGAGCGGTACCTCTGAGTGTGCTCCGAATTGCCGTTGCGCTCGCGTTTGCAGTTGGCTCGGGCTGGCTCGTGGTTGCTGCGTCCATGGATTTCTTTCGTCAGATTGAATCGAACTCGATCGCGCTGATCGTGTTCTTTCTCTACTGATGGTCCTAGTGTTCTGGATGGTCGCTGCCACTTCGGCCATAGCAGGCTTGTGGGGGCATTTCGTTAATTGGACTGCCGATACAATCGGACTTTTCGGGGAGCTGCTGGCACTTGCCCTTTGGCCGTTTTGGTCGCTGTCTCTCCTCAGCTTTGGTCGGGAAATCGCCGCAGCCGGCCTCTTTTTCGATGTGTTCGACGACGCGACACCGCCCGGCCGTTGGCGCCTGCATCACCTCAGCCCCCCTGACCGCTGGGGCTCTGAAAGTGTGGCGAGGCCTATGCGCCATGCGTTCTTACACGATGACCCACGCGTATTCGCTACCGCGGTCGCCTGGATTCAGGAGCTTAACAGCTGAGGCGGCGTGGGCGGTAGGGTCCGAAAACTGGCGCGGTTATCCGTGGGCAGCGCCTTGGCTGTAGCCGGGGTTTCCCCTTCGTGCCCTTGGTAGAAGCCGCCGTAATCCCGTCTCCCGTTCCCGCTGCATCGCAGGCTGCATCCGGATTTCCCGCACGACGCGCTCCTGCACCGGTTCACGCCGAGGGTTATGAGACCGTTCCGGATGGGCAGCTGCCGCGCGACTGTTAGTAGGCGACCCGGCCGCTTCCCACCCGAAACCGTGACGCTGGCTTGCCCGCGCCAGGTGAGCCGGAACCCGTCTTCTCTACCCAGTCTCGGACTCAACCAGAAGCAGCGACTCGAGTGGCCGAACGTAGAGTACCGCACCCATCCGCGGCGAGGTGCGGGCGATTCGCTCCGGCCTGTACCTCGGTCGCGCTACTTCGGTCCGAAGTTCGCGCTGAACTTCACGCTCCTCGATCCGGCCCCGCCGGCGGCGGGTCCGATCCGCCCGAAAGGGGCAGGACTGCAGCGCCGGCGCAAACGCCGGGCGGTAGCGGTGCGACTACCGCGTCTTCCCGCCGCTCTTCTTCCGCCCGGCCGACTTCCGCGTGAAGCGGCCTTCTTCTTCGGAGCCGCGCTCTTCTTCGAAGCAGCCTTCTTTTTCGAAGCGGCCTTTCGTTTTGACACGGCCTTTTTTCGCCGCGGTTCTGCGCACCGCAGACGGCGCGCCACCGCCAGCTTCAGGCGCGCCAAACGCGATTGCCGCGGGCGGGGGGCGGCCCAGGCGGAGGCGCGAACGCGGCGCTTTGAAACGCCACCACCAGCGGCGCGCCGGACGCCGTGTTGGCGACGGGGGTCTGGACGCTCGGCGGCGTGTAATCGAGATGCGAGCCGAGATTGAAGATGTGAACGCCGCGCTGGACGGCAATCACCTGGCCGGTCTGGCCCTGGGTGGCACCTGTGCTCCGCAAAAACTCGCCCAACCGAGAAGCCCCATTGCCGGTGCCCGATTCGTATATCCTCGGCTGCGAGCTGCCGGCGCGGATGATAGTCGCAGCGTCACCCGTGGGGATGGTCCAGCGTGATCCAGCTCGAAGGGCTACCTGGCAGAATCAGTAAGTCGAGCGCTATTAGCGGATGAGGTGAACCTTCAACGATCGCGGGTAGCCCATCAAGTTCTTGCTAGAACAGCCGACGGAATCACATCGGCTATCGACTTAAGAGCTCGGCAATTGCCACCTCAGCTACTCATCTGACACTTCCTATGCGTCGGTTCTCTGCCGGATGGAGTTTTGGCGAAGGACAGGGCTGTGACGTAGAGTGCCGCGCTCTCTGCAGGCGAACGGACGCTGCGCGAGCAGCCCCGCGGCAGCGTGACTCGGAAGTCCATCTCTTTCCTGAATCCCAGCGGCTCCAGAACCGGGCGTTGGCACGGCTCGTTGTAACTCGTCATGGTCATGAGCTGCCGATGCTCGCGATTGCATCTCCTCGACCACGTCCGGACCGAGCCGATGTACAAATCCTGTGCCAAGGCGGACTGACTTTTCGCGAATAATTCGTGACCGTCCTCTGGGTCCCTGATGTCCAGCCTGGCCACGTGTTCGAACCGCCGGACGACGCGACGCCTGATGAACTGCGTGCGCGGCTGCGCGCGCTCGCCGATCTCGTCGCGCGCGCGCCCGTTCCGATCGCCGTCGCGCACGACGCGGACTGCCAGTATCATCTCCGCGAACGACGCGCTCGCCCGGCTGCTCGGCGTGCCTCACGGCGCGAACATCTCGCTGACGCCGCCCGCCGGCGAAGCAGCCGCCCTATCGGATTCAGCGCGACGGCCGCGACATTCCGCCGAGCGAGCTGCCGATGCAATACGCCGTCGCGCACCGGACGCACGTCACCAACGACATCGAGATCGTCCGCGCCGACGGCGCGGTGCGTCTACGTGCAGAACGACGTCGAGCCGCTCTACGACCGCCACGGCAGGGTCTGCGGCTGCGTCAGCGTGTGCGTCGACATGACCGAGCGAAAGCGGGTCGAAGACGTGCTGCGCGAGGCGGACCGGCGCAAGGACGAATTCCTGGCGACGCTTGTCGCACGAACTGCGCAATCCCCTGGCGCCGATCCGCAACGCGCTGGAGCTGATGCGGCGCGCCGGGCATGATCGCGACATTGAGCGAACGCGCGCTGGCGATCATGGAGCGCCAGGTCCAGCAGCTGGTCCGGCTGACCGACGATCTGCTCGATGTCTCGCGCATCACGCGCAACAGGATCGAACTGCGGCGCGATCGGATCGATCTGCGGAGCCGTCGTCCGCAGCGCCGTCGAGACGGTCGAGCCGCTGAGCAACGCCGCCGGTCACATGCTGACGGTGGATCTGCCTGAGACGCCGCTCTGGGTCTATGCCGATTTCACCCGGCTCGCGCAGGCGTTCGCCAACCTGCTGAACAACGCCGTGAAGTACACCGACCGCGGCGGGCGCATCACGGTCTCGGCTGCGGTCGAGGGCGGTCGAAGCCGTGGTCACCGTGACCGATACCGGCATCGGCATCGAGCCGGAGCTGCTGCCCAGCATTTTCGACATGTTCGTGCAGATCGAGCACGGGTCGAGCCGCGCGCGCAGCGGCCTCGGCATCGGCCTGGCGCTGGCCCGCCGGCTGATCGAGCTGCACGACGGCCAGATCGAGGCGCACAGCGGGGGCGCCGGCGCCGGCACGACGTTCGTCATCCGCTGCCGGTCGTCGCTGGCGGCCGCCGCGAACAGAGGCGACGGCCCGGCGTCGAGCTGCCGGCGCCGCAGGCCGATGCCGGGTGCTGGTCGCCGAGGACATTCCCGATGCGGCCGAAATGATGCGGCTGATGATCGAGTGCATGGGCCATGACGTTCGCGTCGCCGCCGACGGCGTGCAGGCGGTGGAGATCGCGCGGAAGTTCGAGCCGCAGATCGCGCTGCTCGACATCGGCATGCCGCGGATGGACGGATACGAGGCGGCGCGCCAGAATCCGCGCGGCGCTCGGCCGGAGCGTCGTCCTCGTCGCGCTGACCGGGTGGGGCAGGAAGAGGATCAGCGCCGCGCGTATGCGGCCGGCTTCGATCATCACGTGACCAAGCCCGCCGAACCTGCCGTCCTGGAGTCGATCATTGCGTCGGCGTCGGGTGCGGGTGAACCCG
>CAWDRS010000005.1:0-7953 GCA_963804795.1 uncultured Acidobacteriota bacterium
GATTGTCACAACGCTGTTCTGTACCCCAATTGAGGGAGCCAAGCGCGTCGAACCTGTCGCTGGCTTAGAATCCAGAACGACCGCCTACGCCCCCTAGCGATGAAGACACCTGGACCAGGTCGCGAAGGGTTCTGCCCGGGTCCTTGCTAATCTCTGGGAGTCCTTGATGTCGAGACTCGATCCCGATCGTTGGGAGGCCCTCAGTCTCTACCTCGATCAGGCTCTCCAAGTGCCCGAAGAGACCCGTCCTGCCTGGCTGGCGGCACTTCGCGAACAGAACCCCTCGTTAGCAGCCGATCTCTCCGTCCGTACTCCTCGAGCACCAGACCCTTATCGAGCAGTTCCTCGGACGCGGTGAGTCCACCACTGCAAGCGGTGTGGCAACGGCCACTCAGACTCGTTGGGTACCCGGGGCACCGATGGGGCTCGCGCGGTCTGGGAACTTTGAGGACGACTTCGCAGGCACCGACCGCTTCACGGTGATTCGACGACTCGGCGCCGGCGGGATGGGCGTGGTCTACGAGGTTCATGACCAGGCGCGGCACGAGGTCGTGGCGCTCAAGACCCTTCGTCGTACCACGCCGGCCGGCATCTATCGGCTGAAGCAGGAGTTTCGAAGCCTCGCCGGAATGTCGCATCCAAACGTCGTTGGCCTCTACGAGCTGTTTATCGAAGACTCCCGGTGCTTCTTCACGATGGAGCTCGTTCAGGGCGTCACCTTCGTCGACTACGTCAGGCAAGGATCGGAAGGACGCGCTGTCGATCGCTCGGCTTACTGCCGCCCTGCAGCAATTGATCATCGGAGTCTCGGCGCTCCATCGTTTCGGCAAGCTTCATCGGGACATCAAGCCGTCCAACGTGCTCGTGACGCCGGACGGACGCGTGGTCATTCTCGACTTCGGTTTGATCACGGAGCTCTTTCCTGACAGCCTCGGCGGCCATGAGCCCGTCGTCGGTGGAACACCCGCGTATCTGCCGCCCGAGGAAGGCTCCGGTCTGCCTCCTTCCGAGGCTGGCGATTGGTACAGCGTGGGCGCGACGCTCTACGCCGCGCTGACCGGCGCTCCGCCGTTCACCGGGGCGCTCGTCGAGGTGCTTCTTCGAAAGAACCTGTGGGATCCGCCGTCCCCTGCGCACGTCGCGTCCGATGTGCCCGCCGACCTGAGCGCCATCTGCATGGAGTTGATGTGTCGCGACCCCGCGCGCCGACTGTCGGGTCACGACGCACTGATCAGGCTTGGTGGCGGAGCGGGCGCGTCCACGCCAGACCCCGTCACGGAGTCCCACGGTGATGCGCTATTCGTTGGCCGCACGCGCGAGCTCGCCCTCCTCGAGGAGGCCTATCGCACGGTGGTCAACGGCCACGCAGCGGCCGTGTACGTCTGGGGTCCATCGGGAATTGGCAAGAGCGCGCTGGTCCGATCGTTTCTTGGTCGACCCTCGATGAGAGACGAGGTCATTGTGCTCTCGGGACGGTGCTACGAGCACGAGTCCGTACCGTACAAAGCGCTCGATGGGGTCGTCGACAGCCTCTCGCGATACATCCTTTCGCTTCCGGAGTCGGTCGTCGAAAGCCTGATGCCGCGTGACATAGCCGCGCTGCCACGAATTTTTCCAGTGATGCAGCGCGTCCCTGCGATTGCCAGAGCCTGTCTCGATCGTGAACTGGCCGCGACGGAGCCTCTCGTGTTGAGACGGTTGGCCTTCGAGGCCCTGCGCGAGCTTCTGGCCCGCATGGCGGCTCGCGAGCGGTTGGTCATCTACATCGACGACCTGCAGTGGAGCGACATCGACGGTGCGCTCCTGCTCGAAGAGCTCGTGCGCCAGCCCGCGGCACCAGCGCTGCTTACCGTTGTGTCGTTCCGAAGCGAAGAAGTTGCGTCACAGCGATTCCTCCAGAGGCTGATCGAGCGCCGCCAGCAGCCGTGGTTGTCAGTCTCCCTCGAGCCCATGCCCGACGCGGAAGCCATCGAGTTGATCCGTGCATTCGCTGGCGCGCCACTCAGCGAAGACCAGCGAGCAGCGGATTACCTCTGAAGCCGGCGGTAATCCGTTCTTCCTGGAGCAACTCGCGCGATACGCGTCCACCCGGGAAGAGCACGCCGAGAGTGGTCCGACATTCGCCGCGATGTTCGAGGCTCGCGTGCGCAGCCTGCCTGACGCGGCGCGCCGGTTTCTGCACACATTGGTGGTGTGCGGGCGTCCGATGGCGCCGGAGCTGGTTGCTGAGGCCTCAGGTCTCGCACGGGACGCACGGTCACTCGTCGCCGGTCTTCGCACGGCACATTTCATTCGCAGCAGCGGATCCTCCGAGCGCGTCGAGGCCTATCACGACCGTATCCGCGAGACTCTCGCCGCGCAGCTGTCGCCACCCGAGACTCGGCGCATCCATGCGCTCGTCGCTGACACGCTCGTCGGCAACGGAATCGACGATCCGGAAGTGCTCTTCGAACACTTCCGCGGGGCGGATGATCGCGTGCGTGCCTCCATCCAGGCCGGCCGAGCGGCCGAACGAGCCGCGGCCGCGCTGGCCTTCGAACGTGCCGCGCTCTTCTACAACCACGCGCTCGATCTGGCGCCGACGTCTCAGGCTGCACCGCAATGGAAGGAGGGACAGGCCCGTGCTCTCGCAAGCGCCGGCCGTCCTGCTGAAGCCGCCGAAGCCTATCTGCGCGCGGTGCCAGGCTCAGGCCCAGGCAAGAGAGTCGAGCTGCAGCAGCGCGGGGCCGAGCAGTTCCTCATCGGCGGTCACATCGATCGCGGACTGGACCTCATTCGCACGGTCCTGGCCGGGATGGGAGTCGGCATGCCGCGAAGCCCTCGTGCGGCATTCCTGTCGATGCTCTGGCAACGCGAGCGGCTGCGCTGGCGCGGCCTCCGCTTCGTGGCGCGAGCGGTCGACGACATCGACGCCGACATCCTGCTTCGCGTGGACACCTGCTGGTCGGCGGTGATGGGATTGCTGCTGGTGGACATGATCAGCGCCGGGTATTTCAGCGCGCGTCACCTGCTGCTGGCGCTCGATGCGGGCGAACCTTCGCGTATCGCTCGCGCGATGGCCATTGAGGCGACGACCCGCAGAGCGTATCCGACGGGAAGACGATTGACCGAGACGCTCTTCCAGCAGTCGAAGGCACTGGCGAAGAGCGTTGGAAACCCGCACGCGATTGCCTTGTCCATCCTCGGAGAGAGCATCACGGCCATGGCGAAGGGGCAGTGGAAAAACGGTGGGATGTTGGCCGAGCAGGCGTTGGGGATTCTGCGCAAGGAGCGCACCGGGGTCACGTGGGAGGTGAACATCGCCCAGAATCTCGCCCTCTGGGCGCTGATGTACAGGGGCGAACTCGGTGAGGTGGTGCGACGGGTGCCACCGCTGCTGGCCAGCGCACGGAACACCGGGAACCTGTATATCGCCACCGAGCTGTGCACCAGAAGCAACTATGCATGGCTCGCCGCCGATGATCCGGACGAGGGCGAGCGCGAGGCGATCGAGAGCATCGAGCGATGGTCGCATGAGGGGTTTCATCGTCAGCACTACAGTGCGCTGCTGGCTCGTGTGCAGACCGCGCTCTATCGCGGGAACGGCGGAGAGGCCTGGCGACTGTTCACCGAACACGAACCGAGTCTTCGGCGCTCCTTGATCACCCGGCTCCAGGTCTTTCGAGTCGAGACGCGCTACATGCGAGCGCGGAGCGCCCTGGCGATGGCCGCGATGAATCGAGCCCCTCACCGATTCTTGTCCATCGCTCGCACCGAAGCTCGCCGAATCGCCCGCGAGCGGATGCCCTGGTCTGACCCGATTGCGTTGCTGCTGAGGGCTGGGCGTGGCGTACCTCGAGGGCAATGCCGCGCTGTCCTTGAGATGTCTCCACGACGCCGTCGATCGCTCCGAGCACGCCGACATGAACCTGTACGCGGCAGTCGCACGACTACGAATCGGCGAGCTGCAACGCGACGCCGCGGGGCGTGAGCGACAAGGTGCAGCCGTCGCGTGGATGGCCGCGCAGAACATCAAGAACCCTGCCGGGTTCACACGCATGCTTGCGCCCGGCTTTCCAGAGGCGAGTTAGCAGTTCCTCGCGTTCTGTACCCCATTTGGGGGGCCTGGACCAACCAAGGACCACGCACCAAGGACCAAGCACAATCTGCCAGAATGTGCCGCAATGTCACCCGCAATCCGGCTTAGTGCCGCCGCAGTCCTAACTGCGGTGTGGGTGATCACGCCGGGCGCTCAGAGCGCCACCATCCGTCTCGTGGACGTCGCAGCTGAGGCGGGACTCGACCTGCTCAACGTCTCCGGAGGCGCCGCCAAGGACTTCATCGTCGACGCCAATGGCAACGGCGCCGCACTCTTCGATTACGACAACGATCGCGATCTCGACGCGCTGATCGTCAACGGCTCGACCCGCGAGCGCATCGCGAGTGGCGGCGATCCGATGGTCGCGCTGTACCGCAACGACGGCGGCCGCTTCACCAACGTGACCGCGGCGAGCGGATTCGACCGGCGCGGCTGGGGATCGGGCATCTGCGTCGGCGACTACGACAATGACGGGCGCCGGACGTGTACATCACCGCGTTTGGTCCCGACGTGCTGTGGCACAACACCGGGAAGCGGCCTTCACCGACGTCACGCGCCGTGCCGGCATCGACGAGGGGCGATGGGGCACGAGCTGCGCGTTCGCCGACTACGATCGCGACGGCGATCTCGACCTTTACGTTGCGAACTACGTGAAGTTCGACGACTCGACGATTCCCGCGCGCGGCACGACTGCCAACTGCCGGTTCATGGCGACCGACGTCTTCTGCGGCCCGAAGCGGCTGACCGGGGAGCGCCGATGCGCTCTACCGAAACAACGGCGACGGCACGTTCAGCGACGTCACCGCCGCAGCCGGCATCATGGATCCGGGCTACTACGGCTTCGGCGTGGTCTTCACCGATCTCAACGACGACGGCTGGCCGGACATCTACGTGGCGAACGATTCGGTGCCGAATCTCCTGTTCCGGAACCGCAAGGACGGCACGTTCGTCGAGGAGGGCCTCATCGCCGGCGCGGCGTTGAGCGGCGACGGGCGTCCGCAGGCCGGGATGGGCGTCGACGCCGGCGACTACAACGGCGACGGCCGCCTCGACCTCATCGTCACCAACTTCTCACACGACTACAACACGCTGTACGAGAACGGGCCGGTCGGCGTGTTCAGCGACGCAGCTACGCGGCGGGAATCGCCGCGACCGCGGGTCCGTATCTCGGCTGGGGCGTCGGGTTCGTGGACATCGACAACGACAGCCGGCTCGACGTCTTCATCGCCAACGGCCACGTCTACCCCGAGGTCGATCGACACGGGCTGGGCACGCGCTATCACCAGCGGAAGCAGCTGTTCGTGAACGACGGAAAGCGCTTCCGTCACGCGACCTCAGAGGTGGGCGGAGGCCTGCTGCTGGAGAAGTCGAGCCGCGGCGCGGCGTTCGGGGATTATGACAACGACGGGGACATCGACGCGCTCGTCATCAACATGAACGATCGCCCGACGCTGTTGCGGAACGACACCCCGCGAGGCGGTCGTTGGATCACCTTAGGCTCGTCGGAACGAAGAGCAACCGCGATGCATCGGCGCGAAGGTCACGTTGGAAGCCGGCGAGCGGCGCCAGACCACCACCGTTCGCGGCGACGGCAGCTATCTGTCGCACAGCGACCTGCGCGCGCACTTCGGGCTCGGGACAGCGACGAAGGTCGAACGGATCGAGATTCGCTGGCCGAGCGGAGTTGTCCAGAGTGCGACGGGGCTGGCGGCGGATCAGTTCTATGTGGCGCGAGAGGGTGAGGGGATTGTCACGGGCCGCTGAGGGAGACGGAGCGCACGGAGCACGGAGGGAGCAGCGGTCACAGAGTTTTCAACGCAGGGGCCACAGAGATCACAGAGGAGGGCATTCAATGGTGCCGGCCTCCGGCCGGCCAAATGCCGCGCGAAGCGCGGACCACTCGAATGCGCTCACTCGTGGAAGCCATTGATGACCCGCTTGATGCCTTCTCTCATCGTTGCAGCACCGAAGTTCAGCAACAGCCCCACCGGACGATCCGCGACCCGGAGGTACGTCAGACAGCTGCCGGCTATGTATCGGTGCGAGGGACTCGAGCGATTTGACTTCCACGATCACTGTTCCCTCGACGACTAGATCAGCACGGTAGGCACAGTCGATCTTCACGCCGCGATAAGTCAGCGGCAGCGCTTTCTGCGTTTCGACGAGCAGGCCGTGGGAGGCCAACTCGAACAACAGGCATCCAAGATAGGCACTCTCGAGCAGCCCAGGGCCGACTGCGCGGTGAATGCGAATCGAGCACTCTATGATGAGCGACGTAACGCGGTTGATGGACTCGGCTGAAGCAGTCGGAGGCATGCATGCAGTGATGCGGTTCACATGCCGCCTGTCGTTCCGGTCAATTCACGAAAGATCTATCTCGGTGTCAGCGGGCTCGCGGCAGTTTCTGAAATGCGTCAGCGGTGCAAGAAGTGGCAAGAATTGCCCTGTGGGCTTTGTGGTCTCTGTGTTGAAGCCTCTGCGATCTCTGGCGCCTCTGTGCTCGATGACCTCTGCCCTCCGTGATCGTCATCAGCGCCCTCCAAGCTCCCTGACTCGCTCCATCTTCTTTGACAACGCGAAGGCCCTTGCCAGCGCGCGTTGCCGGTTCGCCTCTTCTGCGTTCCCGACAGCACCGTACGCATCGACCAGATAGACGAAGCCCTCCGCGGTCTCCTCAATCCGCTGCGCCGCCACCAGGTACTCGACGGCCTCGCGCGGGCGCTGGGCTCTCAGCAGCGCGAGCCCGAGGTCACGATGCGACCGGGCACTCTGCGGATCGATACGCGCCGCGTCCTCGAAACGGGCGAGCGCACCCTGGCGGTCGCCGGCGAGCGCATCCTTTGACGCCTGCCTGCGAATCGCATCGAGCTGAAACTCGCGCTGGCCCGCCGCCTCGGCCTCTGCCTGCTGTTGTGCGAAGACCTCGAGTTCCGTCCGTGCCTCTTCTCGGCGGCCAGCCCGCATCAGCGCGGTGCCCAGCGCGTAGCGCGCCTCTCTCAGGCTGCCGTCGAGCGCGAGCGCGCGCTGCAGGGCGGCGGCTGCCTCTGACCACTGCGAGCGTCGAATGTAGACCTGTCCGGTTGCGGCGTGCGCTTTTGCGTTCTTTGGATCGAGCCAAACGGTGACCAGGAATTCGCTGAGGGCTTCCTCATCGCGGCCCTGCAGGAAGTAGATCTCACCGAGCTGCCGATGGGCATCGGCGCTGTTCGTGTTCACGTCGATCCGCTTGCTGTATGCGGCCACCGCGCCGGCGAAGTCCGCCTGGTTGACGAGCAGACTGCCCCACGTCAGATAGAAGGTATCGCGGCCGACCACGGGGCCGAACGCCTCGCTGTCCTGAAAGGCCTTCGCCGCCTGTGGCAAGAGCGACTGGCGCTGATACAGCTGCGCTAGCCGGTACGAGACCTGTCCGGATCGGATCCCGGCGTCGCTCGCCAGCATCAGCTCGCGCTCGGCCTCGGTAAGCCGACGATCGCTCGAGAGCACGTCGAACAGCAGCACCCGCGCGCGCTCCTCGTTCGGCGCGAGACGAATGGCCGATCGGAGATGCTCGATGCTCTTGCCGTTCTCTTCGTTGACCCAATATGCCAACCCGAGCAGTCGATGGGTCTCCGCATCATCGGGGTGTGCCGCGACGAGCGTCTGCAGTTGCTGAAGGGTGGAGTCGAGCTGACCGTTTCTCAGCGCCGCAGCCGCGCGAACCACACCCGCTCGAGCATCTGGCGCGCTTCGCACGAGCGGATCCTGCTCGACCGCCTCCGCAAGCGTTTCGAGAGCGGTCTCGTAGTCCCCCGAATCGAGCGCCGAGAAACCCGCCATATAGCGGGCGTGCGCAAAGATAGGGGCGGTACCCGCGGCTTGACTGAGCAGCCCGA
>CAWDRS010000006.1:0-78795 GCA_963804795.1 uncultured Acidobacteriota bacterium
CTTTGGAGGGAAGGGATTTGTCACAGGCAACCCGGTTCGTCCTGAGTTCTTCGCCGCGGCGCCGGAGCGGGCGGATGGCCCGCCGAGGGTTCTGATCTTTGGCGGCTCCCAGGGCGCGCACGCGATCAACGTGGCCATGGTGGAGGCAGCGCCGGGGCTGGCAGCACGCCACCTCGGGCTGGAAATCACGCATCAGACAGGAGAGCGCGATCTGGAGCTCGTCAGGGATGGTTACCGCCGCGCGGGCGTCGTTGCGCGCGTCGAACCGTTCCTGTACCACATGGCTCGCGAGATGAAGCTCGCCGATCTCGTGGTGTGCAGGTCCGGCGCCACGACGATCGCGGAGCTGACGGCGTCGGCCAGACCGGCGATTTTCATTCCGCTGCCGACAGCCGCCGACGATCACCAACGTGTCAACGCCGAGGTCCTCGTGAAGGCCGGGGCGGCGGAGATGATCGCGCAACAGGACTTGACCGGCGAGCGGCTCGCCACTCGCATCGCCGCGGTGGCTGCAGACGAAGCGGCCCGGCGGGCCATGTCGGACGCCGCCCATCTGCTCGCCCATCCCGACGCGGCGGGCGCAATCGTCGAGCGTGTGCTCGCGCTCGCAAAGGGAGCGGCCTGATGCTTGGTCGCACGCGCAGGATTCACTTCGTCGGGATCGGTGGCATCGGGATGAGCGGCATCGCCGAGCTCCTCGCGAATCTCGGGTATGACGTCAGCGGGTCGGACCTCAAGCCGTCGGAGGTGACCGATCGACTGCGGAACCTTGGCGTCCGGGTCAGGTTCGGGCACCAGGCCGAGCACGTCGGCATGGCGGACGTCGTCGTGGTGTCGTCGGCCGTGCGCGAGGGCAACCCCGAGGTGATGGAGGCGCGGACGCGTGCGATTCCGGTGATCCCGCGCGCCGAAATGCTCGCCGAGCTGATGCGGCTGCGCTACGGCATCGCGATCGCCGGCGCTCACGGCAAGACGACGACGACCTCCATGGTGGCGCTGCTCCTGGAGCGCGCCGGGCTCGATCCGACGGCCGTCATCGGCGGCCGCCTCAGCGCCTTCGGTAGCAACGCGCGGCTCGGTAAAGGCGACTACATGGTCGCCGAGGCGGACGAGAGCGATCGTTCGTTCCTCAAGCTGTCGCCCGCGATTGCCGTGATCACGAACGTCGACCACGAGCACATGGAGGCCTACGGCACCTGGGACACGCTGCAGCAGGCGTTCGTCGACTTCGCCAACAAAGTGCCGTTCTACGGTGCGGTCGTGGCCTGTGCGGACGATGAGCCCGTGCGAGCCCTCATCCCGAGGATCACGCGACGGGTCATGACGTACGGCCTCGCAGACGGCGGCGCACACACGGACGTCACGGTCGCCGGATACGGCGTCGTGCTCGAGGCGTTCGGATCGCGCTGTACGGTTCGCTACCGGGCCGCCGGGCTGCCTGACGAGCTGCTCGGCGAGTTGCGTCTCCGGGTGCCGGGGCGTCACAACCTCCTGAACGCCCTCGGCGCGACCACGGTCGGCCTGGAGGTCGGCCTCCGCTTCGACCGCATTGCCGCGGGTCTCGCGGAGTTTCGGGGGGCGGAGCGGCGCTTCCAGATGCGCGGCGAAGCTGGCGGCGTGATGGTCATCGACGACTACGGGCACCATCCGACCGAGATCGCGGCGGTCATCGCCGCGTCGCGGGCCATCAAACGCCGGCTGGTCGTCGTCTTTCAGCCGCATCGGTACTCGCGGACGGCGCAGCTGATGCAGGAGTTCGGTGCCGCGCTGTCGGGCGCCGACGAGATCGTGCTGACCGACATTTATCCCGCGGGCGAAGCGCAGATTCCAGGCATCACGATCGACGCGCTCGCCGCCTCGGTGCGCGCGTCCGCAGGCGGGCCCGTGCATGTCGTGACTTCCCTCGACGAGCTCCCAGGCGCGGTCGCCCGGCTCGTCCGAGAAGGCGACCTCGTCGTCACGATGGGTGCCGGGTCGATCGGCACGGTCGGCGATCGGATTCTGGCGGCGATCGCACAGGGATCGATCGATCGGGTACGGCAGTGAAGGTGAAGGCGCCGGCGGAAAAGAACTTCAGGCGCGCGAAGGTCAAACCGGGACGCGCGAAGCGCTCCCGGCCGAGGATCGTCTGGCGGCTCGCGCGGCATGGAGCGGCGCTGCTGCTCTTCTGCTATGCCAGCTATCGCGCCGTCAATCTCGTTGTTCGTGCCGCGCCGCTGCAGGTCGGACGCATTGTCGTCACCGGCAACGTGCGGTTGGCCAGCGCGGAGGTGGAGGCACTGGCACACGGTCTTTACGGAAAGAGCATCTTGACCGCCGACCTCGATGCCTGCCGGCGTCGCCTCCTCGAGTCTCCCTGGGTGGCGAACGCCGCGCTCCGACGAGTGCTCCCGTCGACGATCGAGGTGCGTGTGGTCGAACGGCAGCCGATCGGGATCAGCCGGCTCGGCAACCAGCTCTACCTGATCGATCGCACCGGCACCGTGATCGACGAGTTCGGTCCGAGATACCGCGAGTTCGACCTGCCGATCATCGACGGCCTCGTCCGGACGCCCAAGAAAGGCAAGCCGGCCATCGACGACGGACCGGGCAGAGCTGGCTGCGCGCGTGCTCGATTCCGTGTCCACGCGCAAAGCGATCGCGCGGCGACTATCGCAGGTTGACGTCGCGGACCTCCGAGACGTCGTCGTGCTCCTCGACGGGGATTCCGCGCAGCTCCACCTCGGGGAAGAACGGTTCGTCGAACGCCTGCAGTCGTACATCGAGGTGGCCTCGGCGCTCCGGGATCGGGTGGCCGACATCGACTACGTCGACCTGAGGTTCGACGATCGCGTGTACGTTAAGCCGCGCGGCGCATCCAGTGCGGTCGAGGCCGGTAGACCGCCGGCGGGGCGATCGCATTTTCATTGACGCCCGGTGGCGCGGGGTCGGTTTGAAGTCGGCTCGTTTACGCGGAGGCTGGCGAGGCGGGCGCCCGCACCCGGAGGCTCCGCGCTCGACGCGATCTTGAACGCCCCGCTGACCCGGGGCTGGAGGGGATCAGTGGCTCGAAAGGAACGCTACCTCGTGGGACTGGACGTGGGGACGTCCAAGATCACGGCCATCGTCGGCGAGATGACCGACGATGGCGGGCTCGACATCATCGGGATGGGGCTCGCGGACTCGCGAGGCATCCGCCGAGGGGTCGTCGTGAACCTCGAGGCGGCCGTCGAATCGATCAAGAAGGCGATCGATGAGGCGGAGCTCACGGGCGGGGTGGAAATCGACTCGGTCCACCTGGGGCTGTCAGGGACGCACGTGAAAGCCTTCAACAGCCGTGGGGTTGTGGCTGTGGCGGGGAAAAACCGGGAGATCACCCGCGAGGACGTGCGTCGCGCCATCGACGCTGCGAAGGCCGTCGCGCTACCGAGCGGCCGCGAGATCCTGCACGTCCTCCCGCAGGACTTCGTCGTGGACGAGCAGGACGGCATCGGGGCGCCTGTCGGCATGACTGGCGCCCGGCTCGAGGTGAACGTTCACGTCGTCACGGGCAGCGCCTCCTCCACGCAGAACATCGTCGCGTGCGTGAACCGCTCTGGAGTGGAGGTTCTCGATACCGTCCTGGAACAGCTGGCGGCTGCCGAATCCGTGCTGACCCAGGACGAAAAGGAGCTGGGGGTCGCGCTCGTGGATATCGGCGGCGGCACCACCGATTTCGCTATCTTCGAGCGTGGCAGCTTGTGGCACACTGGCGTCGTCGCGGTCGGCGGCGACCATTTCACCAACGACATCGCGGTCGGGCTGCGGACCCCCATCCCCGACGCGGAGAAGATCAAGCGGCGCTGCGGCTGCGCGCTGTCCGCGATGGTCGACGAAGACGAGACGATGGAGGTGGCGAGCGTCGGCGGGCGCAAGCCCAGGGTGATGGCGCGCCGGATCCTCTCCGAGATCCTGCAGCCGCGCGCCGAAGAGATCTTTCATCTGCTGTGGGACGAAATCCGCCGCGCGGGCTTCGAGAAATCGTTGAACTCGGGTATCGTGCTCACCGGAGGCGGCGCGATGCTCGAGGGTGTCGCGGAGATCGCCGAGCAGATTTTCGACCTGCCCGTGCGGCGCGGCAGCCCGGCTGGGGTCGGCGGTCTGTCGGACCACGTGAACAGCCCGTCTTTTGCGACGGCCGTCGGGCTCGTGATGTATGCCCACCGGAATCAGGCAGGGGATCCCGCGCGCGCGGTCGGCGCGGGGGCGTTCGGCAGAGTGGCCGGACGATTGAGGACGTTATTCAAGGAATTTTTCTGATCGATTCCGCGCGCAGGAGCGCGGCAGGAGGACCCGGACATGCCCGATCTTCGACACAGAGCCACTGACGCCGAGAACGACGCACTGCGGCTGACACTGGACAACGAGGTCCGGACAGGTGCCCGGATCAAAGTCGTGGGCGTCGGTGGCGGCGGCAGCAACGCCGTGAACCGCATGGTCGCCGCCGGCCTCGAAGGGGTCGAATTCATCGTCGTCAACACAGATCTGCAGGCGCTGAAGCTCAACGCGTCCCCCAACAAGCTGCAGATCGGCGCCAAGCTGACCAAGGGGCTCGGCGCCGGCGCCGACCCGAATGTCGGCCGCCAGGCGGCCCTCGAGGACACCGACAAACTCATTGAAGCGCTCGACGGCGCCGACATGGTGTTTGTCACCACGGGCCTCGGGGGCGGGACTGGAACCGGTGCCGCCCCGGTGATCGCCAGCCTCGCGAGCGAGCTCGGCGCGCTGACGATCGCCGTCGTCACCAAGCCGTTCCGGTTCGAGGGGCGGAAACGCCAGCTGCAGGCCGAGCGTGGCCTGGACGAGCTGCGTGAATCCGTCGACACCGTCATTACCATTCCAAACGAACGCCTCCTCGCGACGATCGCCCGCTCGACGTCGCTCAACGATGCCTTCACGAGCGCAGACGACGTGTTGAGGCAGGCGATTCAGGGCATTTCGGACCTGATCCTCGTGCCTGGGCTCATCAATCTCGACTTCGCTGATGTGAAGACGATCATGTCCGGCATGGGCTTCGCCATCATGGGCACCGGTCTGGCCGAAGGCGAAGAGCGCGCGATGGACGCAGCCAACCTGGCGATCTCGAGCCCGCTCCTGGAAGACGCGTCGGTCGCCGGCGCGCGCGGCGTCATCATCAACGTGACGGGTGGACCGGACCTGTCGCTCATCGAGGTCAGCGAGGCCTCCGCCATCATCCAGGAGGCGGCGCACGAGGAAGCCAACATCATCTTCGGCGCCGTGGTCGACCCGAAGATGGCGGGCAAGGTCAAGATTACCGTCATCGCGACCGGCTTCGAGCGGCCGTCGATGACGCAGACGAAGCCTGCAACGACGGCACCCACGAACACGCCCACGCCAGTCGACCTGAGCTCCTACGCGTCGTGGAAGCAGGAGTCGGGTGAGCGGCCTCCCGCAGCCGGCGGCGCGCGGATGTCGCTCTCGCGCCGATCAGTGCTCGAAATCCCGGCCTCGGGCGCAAAAGCCGCCAATGGGGGCGAAGCCGTGGTCCCCGGAGCCGAGTTCGAGCCCGTATCGCCGCTGGACGTCCCGGCCTTCCTCAGGCGGCAGTCCGAGGGGTAGGCGAGGCCAGGCGGGTCCGGATCACAGGCCATCTCCAGGGCCTTGCCGGACCCGACCGCTTCCACCTCGCCGGACGCAATCTCCGCTTCCGACGGTCGCCCGTGCGCGCGGTACACTGCATAAATCCACGGCACGCGCGAACGGCGTCGCTTCAATCGAAGCGTACGCTCGAGCTCGTACTCGAAATCGCCAGTCATTGCGCCGACCTTCGACCGCACGAGCGGTCGCTCACGGGTCGGCAATGCCGTCCGTCGACAACATGAAGCTCTGGGAACATCGCGAGCGCGCGCGAGAGACTCTCGCCCGCGAGGTCGGCTACGTTCAGAAGCCGCACGGCGGTCGTCTGCGCGTGGCCCTCGCCTTCCCGAACACGTACTTTGTCGGGATGTCGAGCCTGGGCTTCCAGACCGTCTACCGGCTCTTCAACCAGCTGGACGACGTGGTGTGCGAGCGGGTCTTCCTGCCGGGACGGCAGGAGCTGCGCGACCAGCTCGAGTCCGGCGGGCCGCTCCTGACGCTCGAGTCGCAGACGGCGGTGCGCGACTTCGACGTGCTCGCGTTTTCGGTGTCGTTCGAGTGGGACTACACGAACGTCGTCTCGATGCTGCGGCTCGCCGGGCTGGCGCCGCGAGCAGACGCGCGCTCGAGTCACGACCCCATCGTCGTGATTGGCGGCGCGGTGACGTTCGTCAATCCTGAGCCGCTCGCGCCGTTCGCCGACGTCGTCGCGGCGGGTGAAGGCGAGGTGCTGATTCCGGCGCTCGTGTCCTCCATCCAGAGCGCCGGCTCGCGTGAGGATCTCTGCTCGAGGCTCGTGGGGCAGCGGGGTTTCTACGTTCCCTCGCTCTACGACGTCCGATACGCGGATGACGGGACGATCGCTCGATTCGAGCCAAGAGCTGGCTCGAACGCTCCGGAGGTGGTGAAGAAGGCGGCTGTGAAGAGCGCCGACAAGCTCGACCCTCCCGCCACCTCGATCTTCACCCCGGATACCGAGTTCGGCTCGCGGTTCCTGATCGAAGTCGTTCGTGGGTGTGCGAACCTGTGCCGGTTCTGCTGGGCGGGCTACAACTACCTGCCGGTGCGTGCATTCTCCGCCGACCGCATCCTCGAGCTCGCGCAGGCCGCTCGCGCCCACTCCGCGAAGGCGGGGCTGGTATCCATCGCGCTCTGCGATCATCCGGAGATCGAGCGCATTCTGAACGGCCTGCTCGAAATGGGCTACTCGATCAGCCCCGCGTCTCTCAGGCTCGATGACCTCACCGAGCCGATCGTCAAGCTGCTGCGCCAGAGCGGCGAGCGGTCGATCACGATCGCACCCGAGACCGGTTCGGATCGGCTGCGACGCGTCATCAACAAGACGGTGACGAACGACGAGATCCTGGCGGCGACCGAACTGATCTTCGCGAATGGCATCGAGAACCTGAAGCTGTACTACATGATCGGGCTGCCGACGGAAACAGAGGAGGACCTGGTCGCCATCAGGGATCTGACGATCCAGATGCGCGACATCATGATGAGGCATGCCCGCGGCCGCGGCCGCGTCGGCCGGATCGTCGGAAGCGTGAACCCGCTCATCCCGAAGCCCGGCACCGCTTACCAATGGATGCCGATGGAAGACCCGGCGGTGACCGACCGGAAAGGCAAGCGGCTGCGGCAGCTGCTTGCGGGCATCGACAACGTCTATTTCAACATCAAGTCGGAACGTCATTCGTATTACCAGGCACTCCTGTCGCTGGGCGACCGCCGGGTGGCGCCGGCGATCGAGGCGGCAGAGCGGAACGGCGGCAACTGGCGTGCGGCTGTGGCCGACACTGCCGTCGACGCGGACTTCTACATCTTCCGGGACCGCACGAACGACGCCGTGCTGCCCTGGGACATCATCGACGGCGGAATGAAGAAGTCGTTCTTCCAGAACGAGCTTCAGAAAGCGCTCAAGGAAGAGTGGACGCTCCCGCCGAAGCGGCAGAAAGAGAACAGCCGCTTTCTCCCGGTTCTGCAGTAGCGCCGGCGTCTTCCGCCTGACCGGCCTCCGCCAAGCAAATCCAGCCTTTGCCGTTCACGACGCCACAGCGGCGTCGGCCTCGTGCTCCTGATAGGCCTGCAGAATCAGCTCACGGATCCGCTCCTGAGCCGTGGCGTCGGCAACGGGACGCAGCAATGCGAAGCTGCGGCGCTCGCCGTTCACCGAATACTGCCGCGCCGGGAACGTGACATTGCGGCCATTGCCCGCCTTCCTTTCCCAGATACCGAAGCCAATCAGCTTCAATCCCTCGAGTGGGCCGGATGTGAAGTGCAGCTCTGCGTCCGCGAGCTTGCCAGGTGGGTTGCCCTTGTCGTTGGGCACGATCTTGACCGTCACGGTGCCGCTCCTGTGATGCGCGCCCGGTCGTTGTGACCGGTTCGATTCACCACGGGAAGAGCAAAGAGGAGGCCTCGCCGCGGCGGAACGAGGTGTCGGCGGAAGTGAATGAGCGCGGCGGGCTTGGCGTGAGTGAAGCGAGCGGTGAGCTCGGGCGGTGGATTCTCAGGGCCGCTGCGCGTCAACCGGCGTTGTCGAGAGGTTCCGGGGACCCTTTGAAGCTCGCGATTCTGAAGTTGCTGTCACGTCGCCATCGGTTGACGAACTTGCATGGAGAGAAGAGCGAACCTAACCGGTTAAACAGGGAGGTGGGGAGGAGGGGAGGATCCTTTCTTGTTATCTATGTTTCCGGTTGCGCATCTTGTTCTTAAGAAGCTCCTCCTGCCCTCCCCTCCTCCCTGTTGAACGAGGTTTCTTTTGGTCCTCGCGAATGACGCGAATGACGGGCCCGGCGCCTAACTCACCAGCATCACCTGCGCGATGGCGATCGTCTCCGCATGCGTGATGGTGACGAGCGATCGGACGACGAGGAGCGTTAGGGCCCGCTCGGCAGCGGCGCCGTGGAGGAGGAGCTGAGGCGGGCCGCCGTCCCGGGCCACTTCCACGTCGTGCCACAGCACGCCGGCGGCGTGGCCCGTGCCGAGCGCTTTCATGGCGGCCTCCTTCGCCGCGAAGCGGCCGGCGAGGTGCGGCGCGGGGTCACGATGGCGGGTACAATACGCAATCTCGCCGTCAGTGAAGACGCGCCGCAGGAAGCGATCGCCATAACGCGCGATCATCTCGGCCACGCGAGGGATGTCCGTCGCGTCGATCCCAATGCCCACGACATTCATGGCAGAGCCTCAGCCTACCGTCGGGTTCGCGTGGACGCAAGCATCAGCGGCGGTCGGACCCGGATTGGAGTGCCAGCCTCTCGCGGCGATCGCCCGTCATCTCTTCACCGCGCATCACCTGACGCTTCGTGGTGATTCAGCCGAGTGGCACGCCGTGGCCTCCGCGCTCGGTGCCGAGTCGACCGCAATCCGGCTCGTGAAGCAGGTGCACCGCATCGGCGTAGCCGTCGCGAGAGGTCAGAACGGCGAGTGGGTGCCACCGGAAGCCGACGTCATCCTCACCGACGATCCGGAGCTCGTCATCTCGGTGAGGATCGCCGACTGTGCGCCAATCCTCCTTGCGGATCCGCAACGACGCGCGGTCGCGGCGGTGCACGCCGGGTGGCGGGGAACGGTTCAGAGCGCGGCAGCTGTCGGCGTCGCCGCACTGGCTCGGGAGCTCGGGTCCGATCCTGGCGATCTGATCGCGGCGATTGGGCCGTGCCTCGGCGTGTGCTGCGGCGAAGTCGGAGACGAGGTGGTCGAGGCGTTCCGGCAGGCAGGACACGCAGAGCAGGCGATCGACCGCTGGTTCAGCATCGGGCCAGGCGGCCGGTTCCATCTCCACCTCGCGCGGGCGAACCGCGATCAGCTCGAGGCTGCCGGATTGCGGCCTGAAAACATCCATGTCGCCGAGCTCTGCACGCGGTCCTTCCCGGACGTGTTCCACTCATATCGCGCCGCGGGCGCAAATGCCGGGAGAATGGCGGCGCTTATTCGATGTCGATAGGGCCTCAACGGGATCGAGACGGGATCGGGGATCAGGGATCGGGGGTCCGTAAACCTCGAGATCACGGTCGGGGGCTTTCGGATCCCGGATTCGTCCCGAGCCCCGAGCCCCGAGCCCCGAGCCCCGAACTCGGATCCCTGATCCCTGATCCCTGATCCCGTCCGATTTCAGATATGTCTGAGGTTGCTGGGCGGCGCAGGGTTCACTACACTGATGAACCCGCGGGGAACCTTTTGAACACACCTCGACATTTCATGCTGGCGGCCAGCATCGCGCTCGGGATTTGCGTGTGGATTGGATCGGTGCTGGCCGTTTCACTTGCATCCGCACCTCCGCCTCCGCAGCGGCTGGGGGTGACGTCCGGTTCAGCTCCGAAAGTGCCTGCGCCGCAATCCGGCCGCGCCGATCAGGCACCCGCCGACGTGGACTTCGAGCGCGACGTGAAGGCCATCCTCGACGAGAACTGCCTCGAGTGCCATAGCCAGGACAAGCGTAAAGGCGGCCTGTCCCTGACGACGTACGAGGACGTGCTCGAGGGCGGAAAAGACGGCGCCATCGTGCGCCCCGGTCAGAGTGCGCGCAGCCTGATCGTCGATCGGTTGACCGGCGCCGTCGAGCCGCAGATGCCGAAGGACGAAGCGGCGCTCGATCCCAAAGAGATCGCCATCATCCGCCGGTGGATCGATCAGGGCGCCCGCGCGACCCCCTCGTCGCCTCCGGCCCCGCAGCCCTGGGAGGCACCGATGGCGCTCGTCGCGCCGCGTGTGCCGGCAATTGTCTGGACGAAGTGGCAGGCGCCGCTGGATCGATTCGTGGCGACCTACCTGGCGGGTCGCAAGGTTAGGCAGCCGGCGCTCGTCCCAGACGCGCAGTATGCGCGGCGGGTATACCTCGACGTGTGGGGCCTCCTTCCGTCGCCGGAGGAGCTGCAGGCCTTTCTCGCGGATCGCGCGCCCGACAAGCGCGAGCGTCTGGCCCGCACCCTCCTCGCCGACAACAAGAAGTACGCGGACCACTGGATCTCGTTCTGGAACGACCTCCTCCGGAACGAAGACGGCGTCACGTACTTCTCCGAGACCGCCGGGCGTAAGAGCATCACGCCCTGGCTGTATGCGTCCCTCGAATCGAACCTCGCGTACGATCAGTTCGTCAGCAAGCTGCTCAACCCAGTCGCACCCACGGATCCCGAGGGCTTTCTGATCGGCGTGAACTGGCGCGGCGAGACGAGTGCGGCGGTGAAGCCCTGGATGCAGGCCTCACAGAACACGGCGCAGATTTTTCTCGGCGTCAATCTGAAGTGCAACTCCTGCCACGACAGCTTCGTCAGC
This sequence comes from uncultured Acidobacteriota bacterium, assembly GCA_963804795.1. GTDB lineage: Bacteria > Acidobacteriota > Vicinamibacteria > Vicinamibacterales > 2-12-FULL-66-21 > CAVSUB01. Next base: position 10,891 of record CAWDRS010000006.1, read on the forward strand.
AAATGGAAGCTGAAGGACGCTTACTCGCTCGCGGCGTACTTCGCGCCGGAACCCAAGCTGCAGCTCTATCGCTGCGATGTCGCGCAGGAGCATTACGCGGAGCCGGGCTTTCTGTTCCCCGCGCTCTCCCGTGCGCCGGCGTCCGGCTCGCTGTCGGATCGCCGCGCGGCGGCGGCGGCGATTTTCGCGGATCCGCGGCTCGGTCGTCTCCCCCGCACGATTGTCAATCGCATCTGGACCCGACTCCTCGGGCACGGCATCGTCGGCAATCCCGATGAGATGGACGGGCAGCCCTGGAGCCCGCAGCTCATCGATTGGCTGGCGAGCGACTTCGTCCAGCACAAGTACGATCTGAAGCACCTCGTCGAGACGATCGTCACGTCGAGCGCCTACCAGTTGCCTTCAGTCGCGAGAAAGGCCGAGCCGCCGGCGCGCGGCTACGTCTTTGCCGGCCCTGAAGTGCGCCGGATGACGGCCGAGCAGTTCGCCGACGCAGTCGGATCGCTCACAGGCGAGTGGGAGGTCGACCCTGCCGGCGGATCGAGCGGCGGCCCGCCCCCGAATGCACCGAAGCCGACCGGTCCGATGCCGTCACAGCCGACCCGGGCCGGTACGTATGCGCGGGACTGGTATGTGGCGTCGAACGACCTGACCCGCGCGCTCGGACGCCCGATCCGCGATCAGGTCATCTCGACTCGAGCGTCCCAGTCGACGACCCCGCAGGCACTGGAGCTCGTGAACGGTGAGACACTGACACGTTGGCTGTCGAGGGGGGCGCGGCGGATGCTGGGCGAGCTGCCGCCCGAGCCCGAGAGTCTGAACAACCGGGCAGTGGCCGGGCGCTCGGCCTCGTCCAGCGTGTTCGACATCGACGTATCGAGGGCGAGCCGACTGTGGCTCATCGTGCAGGAGAACGGATCGAACGACGCTGAGATCGTCCAACCTGCCTGGGCGCAGGCGGAGCTCGTCGGACCTTCGGGTCCCGTCCTGCTCTCGTCGTTGACGCCGGCTGACGCATCCGGCATTCGGAGTGGCGACGGCCCAATCCGGGTGCCGAACACCGACGGCTCCGGTGTCCGCGTGCGCAATCCCTCAGTGCTCGTTTACGACATCGCCGGCCGGGGCTTCACCCGCTTCCGCGGCGTGATGGGGCTCGAGAACAAGACCAGCGACATCGGGTCGACGCTCAACCCGCAGATCCGGTTCTTCGTGTTCGATACCGAACCGAACATGGACCGGCTCGTGCCGCCGCTGCCGGGCGCTCCGATGCCGCCGCCCGCAGCTCTGCACACCAAGGCGGAGGTGATCGACCGGGTGTTCTGGCAACTGCTCGGCCGCGCGCCGTCTGCCGCGGAGCGCCAGATCGCCGATGCCGCGGTGACCGACTCGTCTCTGGGCGATCGACCGTCCGCTCGCGGTCTCGCGGATCTGATCTGGGCGCTGACGATGAAGCCGGAGTTCCAGTTGATCTATTGAGGGCGCCGGATGGGACTTGTGTTCGGGTGTAGCGCAGCCCGTTAGGGCTGCCCCCACACGCCGGAGTGGCAGGCCTAAAGGCCTGCGCTACGAGAGCGCGCGTTCGGCCGGAGTGGCAGGCCTAAAGGCCTGCGCTACGTGAGCGCGCGTTCGGATCGAGGCATGCGATGGAACCATACGATAACCCACCGATTGGACTGACCCGCGACGAGCGCGAGGTCTTTGCGCGCGTGAGTCGCCGCGGATTCATGGGGGCCACCGCGGCCGCGACGCTTTCGGCGCTCATCGGACGGGAGCCGCGGCTACGGGCATCTCAAACGACGCCGACCGCCGCGACGGCCGACTCCGTCATCGTGCTCTGGATGGCCGGCGGCATGGCGCAGACGGAGACGTTCGATCCCAAGCGCTACACGCCCTTCGAGCCGGGCGTGCCGGTCGAAAAGGTCCTCAGCACGTTTCCCACCATCGACACTGCGGTCGACCACATCAAGTTCACGAAGGGTCTCGAGCAGATCGCCAGCGTCATCGACAAGGGAACGGTCATCCGCACGTTCACCGCCGCGGACCTTGGCTTCATCCTGCACTCGCGCCACCAGTACCACTGGCATACTGGGTACATCCCGCCGCAGCCCATGGCGATGCCGCACATCGGCGCGGTGATTTCGAAGACACTCGGCCCGAAGAACCCGGACGTTCCCGCCTTCATCGCGATCGGTCAAACGGTCGAAGGCGCTGGAGAGATCGCCACCCTCAAGGCGTTCCACACGGCAGGGTTCCTCGGCACGGAGCACGGTCCGTTCCTGATCATCGACCCGAAGGATGCGGCGTCCGCCGTTCGTCCGCCGAAAGAGCTGGGCGACGCGCGGTTCCGGAGCCGCCGCGAGCTCCTCGAGAAGCTGCTCGCGCAGGAGCCCGTGTATCAGCACGGCAGCGACTTTCAGCGCGAGTCGCTCGTCCGGTCGCTCGACGGCGCGAACCGGCTGCTTCGCTCTCCATCTGCAAAGGCGTTCGACCTCTCGCTCGAGCCGAAGACGAGCTTCGACGCCTACAATACGGGCCGCTTCGGTCAGGGCTGCCTGCTCGCTCGGCGTCTGGTCGAAGCCGGCGCGCGCTACGTCGAGGTCACCTCGGAATACATTCCGTTCGTCTACTGGGACACGCACGAGCACGGCCACGAGCGCGCCGAGGACATGAAGAAGCTGATCGACGCGCCAATCGCTCAGCTCATTCGAGACCTCGATGAGCGCGGGCTGCTGAATCGGACCCTCGTGATCCTCGCGAGCGAGTTCGGGCGCGACGCGATGACGGAAGGGAAGGTCGGCAAAGAGGTCAAAGACCAGGCGATCAACATTCCGCCGGTCATGACCGAGATCCGGCACTATGGCATGCACCGGCACTTCACGGCCGCCGGATCGATCCTGATGTTCGGCGGCGGCATCAAGAAAGGGTTCGTGTACGGAAAGACGGCCGACGAGCGCCCCTGCACCACCATCGAGAATCCGGTTCTGATGGAAGACCTCCACGCGACGATCTACCATGCGCTCGGCATCCCGCCGGATACGGCATACGTCGCCGAGCGCCGCCCCGTGTACGTGACGCGCGACGGCGTCGGCAAACCCATCAAGGAGCTGTTCGCATGAACCGCCGAGAGTTCCTGGCCGCAACGGCTGTCGCCCCGATCGCGTCACCGATCCTGCTCGGGATGCAGGACAAGGCGGGCGCCAGAGCGCCGGTCCTCGGGACCGGTGCGAACGCCTACGAAGCCATCCACGATTGGGGTACGCTCCCGCCGAGCCTCAAGTGGGGCAACACACACGGTGTCGTGGAGGATTCGCAGGGGCACATCTACGTCCACCACACCGTGCACGCTACGAGCGAAAGCGCCGACTCCATGGTCGAGTTCGACGCCGACGGGAAGTTTGTCCGCTCGTGGGGCAAGGAGTTCAAGGGTGTCGCCCACGGCCTGCAGCTCCGCAAGGAAGGGCGCGACGAGTTCCTGTACCTGACGGTCAACGCGGCGAACCCCAAGATGGTCCCGCAGCCGGCGATGCAGGCGGTCGTCGTGAAGACGACGCTGAAGGGCGAGATCGTCTGGAAGATTCAGGGTCCACCTGACATCGAGGCGTATCGGCCCGGCCCGGACGGCGCGCCACGTCCCTACAACCCGACGAACGTGGCCATCGCGCCGAACGGCGACATCTACGTCGGCGATGGCTACGGGTCCTACTACGTCAATCAGTACGACGGCCAGGCAAAGTACATCCGCACGTTCGGTGGAAAGGGAGCGGACCCTGGCAAGCTCGCCGAGCCCCACGGGATCTGGGTGGATACCCGGTCCTCGACCCCGGTGCTCGTGGTCGCCGATCGCCGCAACAATCGCCTGCAGCGCTTCACGCTCGACGGCCAGCACAAGGACTTCGTCCAGGGATTCCGACTGCCGTGCCATTTCGACGAGCGTCAGGGTCTCGTGGTGATCCCCGATCTGCACGGCCGCGTGACGCTCATCGATCGCGACAATCACATCGTCGAACACCTGGGCGACTCGAACTCGGAGAACTGGAACAACCCGCTTCGCCGCGAGCCTCGCGAGAAATTCATTCCCGGACAGTTCATCTGCCCGCACGGCGCCTGCTTCGATCACACGGGGAACATCTTCGTTGTCGAATGGGTGGAGGTCGGCCGGGTGACGAAGCTGCGGAAAGTGTGACCGATCGAGCCGCCGACCAAACAGACTGCCAGAAGATCAGAGGATTACGAGGGAATAACCTGTCGAACAGTCTTTTGATCGTCTGATCTTCTGCTTCCAGCCAGACCTGCTTTGATGCCCCGAGGCCGCGAGTGCCGCGTGGTGCAGTTGATTCCCGACTCAGAATCGAAACGCCGGCACTCACTGCAGCAGAACGGAACAGTGTGCCTCGAAACGACGCAGTGACGGTTCTGTGAGGGCGCGCGAAATCCCGAGCAAATACATCGGCGTGTGGTTTCGTCTGTTCAACATCGGAACACGGCGTCGCGATCGCCCGGATCGCGCACAGTGCGCGTTCGATCGCAACCTTCGTGTTCACCGTGGTTTGGGCTGGCGTCGCCATCGTGGTTCAGAACTTGCGATGTCGATTCCGCACATGAGGACTGCAGGAACGACGAGTGCGACACGACGACTTCGAGTGCGCGCGGCCACCGTGGCGCTGCTCCTGCTGTACTCGCGACCTGCCTCGGCGCAACTGCTCCAGAACCTGACGTCCACGGCGCAATCGACGATCGGCGCGGTGACGTCTCCATCGTTGCAGACATCCCCAAAAATAAGCGTAGCACCGTCGGATCTCTACGGGCATGGCACACACGTCGCTGGACTGATTGCCGGTGCCGGCGCGCAGCCGGGGATGTCGGCGTTCCGCGGCGTCGCCCCGGAGGCCACGTTGATCAGCCTCAAAGTGCTGGATTCGAATGGCAGCGGACGCACGAGTGATGTGATCCGGGCGGTTCTCTACGCCGCCGCGAACCGTGCCCTTCTCGGCATCGACGTCCTGAATCTTTCGCTCGGCCATCCGATCTACGAGCCGGCCAGCCGCGATCCCCTCGTGCGCGCGGTCGAGCGAGCGTCCCGATCGGGGCTGGTCGTCGTGGTCGCGGCGGGAAACTTCGGCAGCCATCCCGACACCGGCGAGCCGGGATACGGCGGCATCACGAGCCCTGGCAATGCGCCGTCGGCGATCACGATTGGCGCGTTCTCCACTCGCGAGACGCTGACGCGAGACGATGATTTGATCTCGATCTTCAGCTCGCGAGGCCCGACGTGGCACGACGGGTTCGCGAAGCCGGATGTCGCGGCACCGGGTCAGAGCCTCGTGTCCACGAGCGACGGCGGCAGCACGCTGTTCCAACGCTACGCCGCCGCGCGTGTCGGATCGAGTTACCTGCGCTTGAGCGGTACGAGCATGTCGACCGCTGTGGCCTCCGGTGTGGCTGCGCTCGTGATCGAGGCGCACCGCAGAGCAGGCCTCGGCGCGCCGGCGTTTGCGCCGAACACGGTCAAGGCGATCCTGCAGCACACATCGCTTGGGTTGCGGGATGCCTCCGGCGCCGAATACGACGCGTTGACCCAGGGGTCGGGCGGGCTGAACGCCGCCGGCGCGATCGACGCCGCGGGCGCGATCGACTCACGGCTGCCTCTCGGGTCCTACTGGCTGACGCGCGTCGTTTCGCCGAGTACGACCATTGCAAGCCGGGCGACGCTCTGGTCGCAGCGCGTTCTCTGGGGCGGGCGCCCCGTGTCCGGCAATGTATTGGAATGGCGGCAGGCGGCCTGGCTCCCATCGTCGACATGGGGCGGGACGTTCGTCTGGAGCGGCGATCCCGCGTGGGGCCAGCATGTCGTCTGGGGCGAGTCCGAGCCGGTCTGGGGCAATCATGTCGCCTGGGGCACGGGATTCACCGGAACCACGGACGGGCACCACGTTGTCTGGGGAACGACCGCCGGGCCGGACGGCACGGTGTGGGGAAACGTCGCGCCAGTGGCGGACAACAGGGGCAGCCCGCCAGGCGGCTGTTGAACCAGCCGTGAATTCGATGCTTCGCATCGCCCCAGAGCGCCGGCCGGCACGCGCGCGGCAAGTCCGCAAGGACTCGCTGCGTGAGCTGCCCGTGGCGGCTCGCGTGTACGTGTGCGGCATCATTCTCGCGGGCGGTGTCCTGTTGCTTCGGGCGGCGCCCCCGCTCGCGCGTCAGGACGCGACGCTTCTCTCGACTCTCCTCGTGCTGACCCTCCTCGCCTCGATCGCGAAGCTCGCGCTGCCTCTTCCGACCGGCACCTCGACCATCACGGTCTGCCACGTGATGGACTACAGTGCCATGCTGTTGCTCGGCACACAGCCGGCCTCGATTATCGCGGCGATCGGCGCGTGGGGCCAGTGCACGTTTCGCAACGAGAGCCGCAATCCGCCGCACCGGACGGCGTTCAGCGTTGCCGCGTTGGCGATCAGCGTTCACGCGAGCGGCGCCGTGCTCTCGTTGTCCGATGCCAGCGCGGGCGGCGGCTTGAAGTCGTTCGGCATGGAATGGCTCCTGGCGAGCGCGCTGGTGTACTTCGTCCTGAACACCGGGCTGGTGGCTATCGCCATTGGTCTCACGTCGCAACAGTCCGCCCTCACGATCTGGTCGGATCACTTCTTCTGGACCTGGCCCGGCTATCTCCTCGGTGCCGGGATTGCCGGCGGCGTCGTGAGAGCCCTCGATCGTTCACCTTCGCTGCTGCTGCCACTTGCCGTCATCCCACTGGGCTTCGTCTATCACCATTACCGGCAGACGATTCAGCGCCATCGGGAGTCGCTGACCGATCCGCTGACCGGGCTGCCGAACTCGCGAATGCTGCGCCGCCAGGTAGAGACCGAGCTGACGCGGTGGCGGGCTCGGCCGGGCCGGCTCTCGGTCGTCGCCTTCGACCTGAATGGATTCAAGGTCATCAACGATCGATACGGTCATGCGGCCGGCGACAGGACGCTCTGCGATGTGGCCGTCTGCCTGCGGGCGGTTGTCGGCGAGCGCGGGCTCTGCGTTCGGACGGGCGGCGATGAGTTCGTGGTGGCCCTCACGCACTGCGACGCTCGTACGGCCGGCCTGCTCGCGTCAGAAGTCCAGGCCGCAGTCGGATCGCTGCGGCTGCGGACCGAGACTGGAATACTGCTGCAGCCGAGCCTCAGCGCCGGAACGGCGACCGCCCCAGACGACGGCGGAACGCTCGATGAACTGCTGCACGCCGCCGACGAACGGATGTTCGAAGCGAAGCGGTCGCGGCAAGCGTCGTGATTCACCGGGGGCTTTCGCCCCGCCGGACCCCCCATCGCCGTCGCTCGCGGGGACCCCGACGCCCCGCTCCGCTCCGGCGGGGCGCGCCTGCGGCGCGCCATCATTATCTTGATCTTCGCCCCGCCCCACACCCCGGCTCGGTCGCTCGCGGGGACCCCTGTGCCCCGCGCCGCTCCCTCGCAGGCGCGCCTCCGGCGCGCTAGGCAGTCATGCGGCTGCCGAAACGCCTACGACGTCTGGTTTCGAGTGTCGGCGGGGCTTGAAAGCCGGCCCCGCGATCAACGAATGTGGTTACCCGCCGCCTGTGTCAACGGCTGCGCGCAGCTGCGCCTCGGCCTCGTCCATTCCGAGATTCGACAGGCGGTCGGCTTCTTTGTTCAGCTCGCGCCGGACGTGCTCGAAGCGCACGCGTCCAAGCTTCGCGGCGAGGAGCCGCGCCCGCCCGTAGAGCGGCTGGAGACCAGGGTGCTTGACCTTGTATTCGCCTCGCATCTGCTTCACGAGCAGTTCCGAGTCCGAGCGCACGTGGACGTCCATTTCGTCGTGGGCGAGCGCCCATTGGAGGGCGGCGAGGAGCCCGTTGTACTCCGCGACGTTGTTGGTGGCGACCCCCAGGCCGCCGTGCAGCTCCTCGACCAGCGTGCCGTTCCCGTCCTCAACACGCACACCGTAGCCGGCGGGTCCCGGATTTCCCCGGGCCCCGCCATCGATATACACCGTGATCATTCCGTGTCGTCTCGCGATCGAAAAGGTTGAACGTTCCCTGCTAGAGTATCGTCTTCCTCGTAGGAATTCCGGTTGTGGCTGTTGTCATCCTTCGGCGACTGCTTCGCCTCACGCGGCTACCCTACAGCGGGCCGGCGGTCCGGGCCCTCGGCCTGGTGTGGTTCGTGGGCATCTTCGTCGCCGTCCTGTGGGACTACCTTTTCGTTCGGGTGACCGATCTCGTCGGCGCCCTTGCGATTCCATAGCGCGCCAGAGGCGCGCCCGCCGGAGCGGAGCGGGGCTACGGGGTCCCCGCGAGCGACGGCGATGGGGGGGCCGGCGGGGCGAAGCCCCCCGGTCTAGTTGACCTTAATCTTCACCTCCGCCCCGAACAGCATCGTCCGATCGTTGTCGCGCGCCGCCCATTTCGTCAGCGTTGCCAGGCTCTTTTCGACCATCCCTTCAAAAGCGACCTGACCGTTCGTGGTCACTTTGACTGGTTGTCCGAAATCGAACTGCGTGGGGGACAGCAGCAGCGTGAACTCCGCCACACTTCGTGTGGTGGCGTCGACGACGTTGCCGGTTCGCTCGAGGGCGATGCGTCCCGACGGCGCCCGGTGCCTGAACACAGGATCCGCGGGCTCCCGCGCGTCCCCGGGACGAGGCCCTATCGACTCGATTGAGAGCCAATGGATACGGCCAGCTGTTCGCGTGTCCGAGCTCTCCCACGTCAGGCGATCGGGGAGGGGCACTCTCGGGTGCTGCCGAACGAAGTCCTCGAAGGCGTCCTTGACCTCCGGCCACCAGCTCGTGTCGTGCCCGGCGTTGGGCTGAGGCTTGTAGACCATCGGCACGCCACCCTTCCGGAGCTGCTCCAGGGAGGGCTCCACAGCCGCAGCCGGGTACATCGGATCCCGGCCGCCGTTGACGACGAAGAACGGGCGGTTCCGCAGGTTGCCGGGGAACAGGTCGCCGCCGACGGATTCGCTGGCGAGGACGAGCAGGAATCCGTTGAGCGGGAGGAACGAGGCGTAGGGTGTCGGGTCGCGCATCGCGACGTAGTAGGCGCCGGTGCCGCCGTCCGACACGCCGGAGACGACAACGCGATTCTCGTCGACGTTGTACGTGCGCTTGACGATATCGAGGATGGCGCGCAGGTTTTCGAGCTGGGTGTCGCTCCACCATGGGGCCTCGTTGCCCGCCTGAGGCACGATGTAGATCTGTTCGGCGCCGGCGAGCCGGCCGACACCGTTCGCGCGTCGTGCCGCGTTCATCGGGCGGCCGACGCCGCCGTGCAGCTGGATCCGGACCTGGTATTTTCGGGCGGAGTCGTAGGTCGTCGGGATCTCGAGCGTGTACGGCAGGTCGCCGGCGGGGCCGGTCCGGCGGCCCTGCACGAGCCCGGTCGCCACGCTGGCGGCGTAGGGTCGGCCCTTTTGAAGCCGCGCGTACACTTCATCGAATGGTGCGCCGCTCTTGACGATGTCGGCCGCGGCTTTGGCCGCGGCGTTCGGATCCTTGCCGGCCCAGAATCTGGTGAAGGCGGCGTCGAGGTCCGCGGGCGCGGCGTGGAGGGATAGGACGGCACCGAGGGCGACGGCTGTGAGGAGGCGTCTCACGATCGGCATCATACTCTCAGGGGCACGAGCGCGATTCGGCCAAGCAACAGGTCCATTTGGACTCACGCTCACGGACGACGAACGGCCGCCTCTCGCACCTTCTCCAGATTCCGCTGTGCGTCGGCGTGCTTCGGATTGCGCCGAAGCGCCTCTTCGAACTGAGCCTGCGCCTCTCCTAAGCGGCCCGACTGCGCCAGGGCAATACCGAGGTTGTTGTGCGGGTCGGCGGCCGAGGCGTCCAGGCTGATCGCTTTCTCGAGCGTATGGATCGCGTCTCCATATCGACGCTGATTGATGAGCGCCGTCCCGACGTTCGACAGGATCTCCGAATCATCAGGCGACACACGCAGCGCGCGGGCATACAGGTCGAGAGCCGCAGCGGTCCGACCACGCCGGTCCAGCCCCACTCCCAGGTTGTTCATCGCCCGCGTATGGAACGGATCGATCGCGAGGGCGCGCTCGTAGTGCGCGCGTGCTTCGTCCCAGCGGTCCTGCCGGTCGAGTACCGGTTCCGAGGTTGTACTCCGCGGCCGCATCCCGCACCCGGACCGCGCGGCGCAGTACCTGCTCGGCTTCTTCGAGCCGCCCGAGCTCGGATAAGCTCTTTCCGTGTTCGACGAGCATGTGGTGGTCGCCCGGCGCGACGCGCTCGCACTGCTTCAGATACTCGATCGCCTCGGCGTGCCGGCCGAGCGCCTGCAGCGTCGAGGCCATCTCCAGCAGCACATCGAGCCCGGAGGGATTGGCTTCGAGGGCTCGCCGCACCAGGAACTCACGCCACGCCTGGTCGCCGCCGCGCGCCGCGAGCGCCACATGTTTCAGCAGCAGGTCGGTGTGTCGCGATCGCGCGACGAGGGCGTCGAGCAGCGGGTCGGCCGGAGGCACGTAGGCACGGGCCGCCACCGGAGAACGGTCACCAGCTGTTGAGGCCTCGTCGCCGCGAAGCTGAGAGAGCAGCGTCCGCGCCACGCCGAATCGCGGCTGGCCGCGCAGCAGAGACTCGAGCCGCGAGATCGCAGACGATGCATCTCCGCGCTCGATCGAGATACGAGCCAGACCGAGCTCCGCGTAGACGAAGAGCGGCATGGCCTGCCGCGGCACCCCTCCGCCAATCAGGAACGGCGGTGGTGCCGGCGCATCCCTCGCCCGCTCGTACGCCAGCCGCGCCGCCTCCACACGGTCGGCCTTGAAGGCAATCTCGGCGACGTGAAACCACGCGAGGCCGAAGCCGGGCTCCAGCTTCGTCACGCGCGTGAACGCGTCGAGCGCGGCTTCCTGCTCGCCGCGCTCCTCATGAAGGAGGCCGACGTAGTAGGGCCACCGCGCGTCCGACGGCGCGAGCTGCCCGGCGATGACGTAGGCCTGCCGCGCCTGCGCCGGAAGGAGGCTGGCGTGATAGGCCATGCCGAGATCCCCGACCGCTTCGGCCGACCTCGGGTGTGCCCGGGCCCCCGTGTCGGCCGCCATGAGGTCCGGCCGCACGGCGGCGGGCAGTGCGGCCGCGTCCGGCAGCGCGGGGAGCTGGGCGGATTGCGCGCGTCGGACCAGCGTTCCGCCGCCGAGCCAGGCGATCAGGGCGGCGGCCACGACGAGCGCCGCCAACGTCAGGCCCGCGGCTTCCACCTTCTTGCGAAACGCGAACATCAGCGCGATCTTCCGCCTAAAGGCGGAAGCCACACGAGGAATTCGCTGGCTCTAGGGCGGAAGCCACGCGGTGTGAATTCACAGGCACTGAAGGCGGAAGCCACATGAGATGGAGTTGCGATGCGGTCGTGGGTCACTGCGTCGCCGTGGCTCGCTTTGCCCATTGGTTGGCCCAGAGCGTCACCCGCGACATCCGATCGTACGGCCAGCTCAAATGGGCGCCGCCGGTGACGAGATCGGGCCGCCCGTCGCCGGTCACATCGCCGACGGCCAGCGTGAGCAGGTGTGTGGGTGTGCTCGCCAGATCGCGCATGGTGAATCCCATGTGGCCGTCGTTCTCGAGCCAGACGAGACTCTGCGCGTCGGCGCGGCTCCAGTCGTTGTAGGCGCTGACGACGGCGATGTCGAGGTCGCCGTCGGCGTCGAGATCCGCGGCCTGCGGGCTGGATGCGCCGGCGAAGTCGGCGATGCGATGGTAGTCGAACGTCGCGCCGCCGGCGTTCTCGAGCCACTGCAGCCCGTTCCAGCCGCGTCCTTTCGGCGGAGCATAGTCGAACGCGTCGCCGTTGCTGTAGAGCACGTCGGCGTCGCCGTCCCGGTCGAGATCGACGACTGAAATCCAGCTCGATCCGAAATCTTCGTTGCTCGCGCCGAAGATACGCCTCGGCATGAACCGGCCGCGTCCTTCGTTGACGAAGAGATAGACCTCTTCCCATTCCTGGCTGACCAGCGAGACGATGTCCAGGTCGTCGTCTCGGTCGACGTCCGCCACGACCGCATTGATGGGGCCCGACAACTGCTGCAACACGTGGGTCACGAAACGCCAACCGCCCTGGTTCTCCATCCATGCGGTCTGGCCCTGGTCGTAGCCGAACTGCGCCACGGCGAGGTCGAGGTCGCCGTCGCCGTCGAGATCGCCAGCCTCCACGTCCGACACCCGCGCGACGTGTTCTGCGAGCAAGCGCGTCGTGAACTGCTCGTGTCCGTCGTTCTCGAGCGCGATCACCGATCCGATCCGCGCGTTGGTCGGAGCGATCACGCCAAGGCTCGCGACGAGCACGTCGAGGTGCCGATCCCGATCCAGGTCGATGGCCACGGCCTGGCCGGCGACGAGAACTCCGCCGATGTCCGCTCCGTGAACCGTCCGGCCGGCGCCTGTCGAAGCCAGACGACCCGATTGCAGCACGTCGCAGGCGACGACGTCCATCAAGCCGTCGTCGTCGAGATCGGACTGGCTTCACGTGGGCGATCGAGCGGGCGCTGGTTGCCGTCGAACGGACGCAGCCGGCTGCGCCGGCGGCGACGCTCAGGCAGCACGAACTCGCGGCTGCGCGTGCGAGACTCGAGGCGAGGCGGCGCGCCCGCGAAGCGGTCGTCGGCGCTGCACCGACACGCAGATCCGGAAATCTGGCACGTCGCGCCGCGCGACGGCCAACTCCAAGCGCGCGAGGAGTCCACCGCGGCGTGCCATCCGCCAGCTCGCGCGGCCTTCAGAATCTTGATCGGCGGCGTCAGCTTTTGCGCTTCGGCATTGGTCGTGCGCGTGGCGGACGAAGGTGCCGTCTGAATCTTGCGGACGACGTCCATGCCGGACACGACGCGCCCGAAGGCCGCGAATCCCTGGCCATCGGGATTCCGCTTTCCGCCGAAATCCAGCGACGGCTGATCGTTGATGCAGATGAACCAGCCGGATGTTGCGCTATCCGGCATCCCGCGCGCCATCGAGATCACACCATCTTTGTGCGCAAGACCCGTCACGCTGGTTCGCTCGAGCGCGATCGGAGGGAATCCCTGCTGCGCGCGCTCCGGATTGACGCCAGCCTGGATCACCTCGATCTTGATCGTGCTCTCCGGCTGGTTGTCCATCTTGACGGTGCGATGCCAGGTGCCGCCGTCATAGTGACCGCGCGTCGACGTACCGAAGGAAATTGGCGGACGTCGCCGGAGCGCGTGCCTGGTCGACCTCGACGACGATGTCTCCCAGCTCGGTTTGTACGCGAACGCGAACGGGTCCGGAGGTTTGTGCCTGCACGATGGGCGCCGCCATCAGGGCCGTCACCGCGATCGCTGCGATCTGCAGAGTCCTTCGCCTGGTCATGTTCTCACCGAAGAAGGCCACGAAGGCACCTGGGTGCCTTCGTGGACGCTTGTAGCGATTCGCAACAACGCGTAGCGCAGCCCTTCAGGGCTGCCTGGGGCAGGGCTAAAGCCCTGCGCTACGGGGGCGAAATCAGAACCGATACGTCGCCGCGAACTGGAACTGGCGGCCGGGAAAGACGGAGGACCCTCCCGAATGCTGCCCGAACCGTGCGTTCCCGACCAGGTTGATGTAGCCGCTCGAGAGCAGATTGTGGTTGTTGAGCGCGTTGAACATGTCCGCGCGGATCTCGATCCTGTCGGGTCCCACGGCGATGGTCCGCGACAGCGTCACGTCGCCGTAGTTGATGAACATGCCGCGCGCCGTGTTACGCGCGCCGGGCCTGCTCGCCTGGCACCCGCGCGAGCTGCAGCCGCCCGTCAATCCGCCGCCCGTCGGATCGCCCGAGTACCGAATCGAGTAGGGGCTGCCGCTCTGGTGGTGCGTCACGACGCTCAAACGCCATCCGCCCAGGATCGCGCCGCTCCCCGGCATCGTCCAGGTCCCGCTGGTCACGAGATTGTGCGGCGTGTCGGCGCCCGTCGGCCCGCGATCGAGCTCGGGATCGGAGCTGTCTTCCGGCGCGAACCAGTGGTTCAAACGATCTTCGGCTTTGGAGCGCGTGTACGACGCGGTCAGCACCAGTGCGCTGGTGCGATGTTGTGCCGCGATGCGGACACCCTGATACCACGAACGCCCCTCGTTCGTCAGGAGGTCCATGCGCCTGAAGCCGTTCGGCACCGGCCTGATCGGACGGGTCGCATCGGCTTGCGCCTGTGTGCGGACCGTCGCCGTCGGATTCGAGCTCAGCGCCGCATTCAGGACGTCCTTCGGTATCGGCTGCGCCTGGTTCATGTCGAGGAAACCCTGCTTGACGCCGCGATTGATGTTGGCGTCGACCTGGATGGCCGTCCGGGGCCCGAGCTGATGCTGGAAGCCCAGGCTGCCGGTCCAGGCATGCTCGTTCTCGAGATCCGGCGAGATCTCCTGGATGTCGCGCGGCGGCAGAACCGCACCCGGCGGGAAGGCCGGCAGCGCATTCGGGAACGTCGGGAACAGCGGGTCGCCCGGCGTCGAGCGATACGGTCACCTGGCCGTTGCGGCCGCCGACGCCGCCTTTGACGATGGTGAAGATGGCGTGCTGCTGCGTGAAGTGGCCGAAGCCGCCCCGGATCGGACCACTTCTGATCGCCCTTCGGGTCCCACGCGAACCCGACTCGAGGATCGAGGTTGTTCTTGTCCGTGTCCGCCGGCCAGTCCGGAATGTCCTTGATGATCTCGACGTCGTAGCGCAGCCCGAGGTTGAGCGTGAGGTTGTTACGGACGCGCCAGTCGTCCTGCACGAAGCCGGCAATCACGTACGCCTTCGGGAACATCAGCGCCGCTTCCGGGACGAGTGCGAACGACTGCCGGAACTGGAACGGTGTCGGCGCGACGGCAGGGGCGCCGCTGAAGAGGTAGACGCCGTTCTGCAGCGGCTGATAGAGCTGCTTGGTCACGTCATACGTGAAGGAGGCGCCGGTCTTCATGGAGTGAGCGCCCATCCACAGGGACACCGTGTCCGCGATGTCGTAGGTCTCCTCGGGCAGCACACCCCACGTCCCGAAGTCGTATCCGCCGCTGGTGGCATACGCGGCGCGCTGAATCGACACGCAATCGCACTTCGCGGCACGGCGATCGGTGTAGCGCGAATACTGACCGCGGACTTCGTTCAGGAATCGCTGCGGACCCGACGGTCAGGAAGCTGCCGTGCACCGTGTCCACGTTGTTGTCCCAGTTGAACCCGGTGCCCGGCAGGTTGAAGCCACCGGTCTCGTTGTCTTTCTTCCAGCGCACCATGTTGTAGCGCACGCCGAGGGTGTTCTTCTGGCGAGAGCCGGAGGTCACCCTTGAAGTGGCCCTGATGCTCGTCGGCAGGTGTCGGAACCACAAGTCCAAACGCTTCGGGGGACGTCACGACCACCTGGCTGCGCTCACGCCGGCGCTCGTAGCTCCCGAAATAGAACAGACGGTCCCGAACCAGCGGTCCGCCGACGGTGCCGCCGAACTGCTGCTGGTCGTAGGGCGCCTTACGGGGGTGAGAGGCGGCCTGGCGTCCCAGTCACCGGGTCGGACCATGACGAACGCCGAGCCGTTCAGGTCGTTCGTGCCGCTCTTGGTGATCATGCTCGCGACGCCTGAGGAATGCCCGCCGAACTCCGCGGAGAACTGGTTGGTGATGAGCTGCACTTCTTTGACCGTCTCGATCGCGAACCCGCTCGATCCGAGCTGCGGCGCGCGCTGCAGCGTCAGCCACTTCGAGTGGTTGTTCGTGCCGTCGACGTACGTCCCGAAATTCCAGACCTCGCCGCCGCCGACGTTGACCGCGTTCGAGCCGGTCCCTGCCGCGACGACGTTCGAGTCGAGCGTGAGGAGGCGGAAGTAGTTCCGTTCTTTCACCGGCAGGTTTTCGAAGGCGACGCGATCGATCGTGCTCGACACCGAAGACGAGGTCGTCTCCACCATCGGCGACTCTCCGGCGACAGTCACCGTTTCCTGGAGCGTCGACAGCTTCAACCCGAAGTTGAGGACCACACGCTGGCCCGCGTTGAACGTCAGGTCCTCGCGCACCTCCGTCGCGAATCCCTGCATCTCGACCTGCACTTTGTACCGGCCCTCGGGTGGCAGCGCCGCGACGACGAAGCGGCCGCCTTCTTCCGTGGTGACGGTGCGTGTGAGCCCAGTGGACACGTTCTGGATCGTCACGGTCGCGCCCGGCAGCACCGCCTGCTGAGCATCGGAGACGACACCCTCGATCGCGAACGTTGGATTCTGCGCGGCAGCGTGACCGCTGAAGACGAGTGCGAGCAGCAGGACGGCCAACCCGCACCGCCCTCTCCCTCGGTTGCACATAGCGACCCTCCTCGTTCTATGCGTGTGGCTCGAAACTTGGTGCGAGATGCTACCAGATTCGAGGACGGGCGCCGTCGGGGATCGCGTGCGTGCTACGGTTTCGTGGGACGAGTGCTGGGTTGTGACATTTCGGTACGACGGAGGCTATTCTGCTGGGGAACTATCGCCCGAAAAAGATCTAACTCGACTGCGGCAGCGTCGCCGTCTCGGCAGCCACCGGCACGTAGAACAGGATGCGCGAGCAGCTGTCGCACTGAATCAGCGAGTCGTTCCGGCGGACTTCGTTGAAGACCTGCGGTCGCAGCCGGACGTGGCACTGCGTGCAGCTTCCGGCGCGCGCTTCCGAGAGCGCGACGCCTTTGCGGTGGCTGGCGAGTTGTTCGAAGAGGGCGAGTGCGGGGCGGGAGATCTGGGCGGCGAGGGCGGCGCGTTCGGTGGTCTGTTGTTCGAGCTTTCGATCGAGCTCGCCACGCTCGGCTTCGATGGCCTTCCGTTCGCTGGCGATCTCTGCCTGCGCCGCTTTGAGCGCCGCCTCGGAGGCCTTCGACTCCGCCGCGAGCGTTTCCTGTTCCTCCATGCGATCCAGCAGCCGATCCTCGTGCTCGCGGACGGCCTGCTCCGCTGCCGCGATCTCGTGCTGCATCGCCTGGTATTCCTTGTTGGTCTTGACCTCCATCAGCTGGCCCTTGTACTTGCTCAAGCGCCCCTGAACCGCCGCCAGCTCCTTCTCGATTTCCCGTCGCGCCACCTGGCTGGCCTCGATCTTCGTCTTGACTCCCGCCACCGCAGCCGTCCGTTCCGAGAGTCGATCGTCGAGCGCCGCAATCGCACCCGGAATGTCCTCAATCCGCCGGCGGACGCGCTCGGCGGCGAGGTCGAGCTCCTGGAGGTGGATCAGATGCTGAAGGTCAGGATTCAAGATGCCAGTTCGCCTTGGTGGAGAGATGCTTCGTGGCCGTAAGCTCCGAAAACCTTCGGTCTGACGTGGTCTCCGCACCGCCTGCGCGCTCGGTGCTGCGGTCCACCTTCGCGCCTTCGGCGCTACGGTGGACATCCTTCGCCGGTGAAGTGGCTCGCCATCCGAAGCTCGCTCCCGTGTC
Source organism: uncultured Acidobacteriota bacterium (assembly GCA_963804795.1). Lineage (GTDB taxonomy): Bacteria > Acidobacteriota > Vicinamibacteria > Vicinamibacterales > 2-12-FULL-66-21 > CAVSUB01. Next base: position 28,266 of record CAWDRS010000006.1, read on the forward strand.
AGGCGAGCGAAGGATGGGCCCACCAGGATTCGAACCTGGGACGGACCGGTTATGAGCCGGCGGCTCTGACCGCTGAGCTATGGGCCCGTGTGAACTATGTCACAGTCGGCGGTCGGCAGTCGACGACTGCCGACCGCCGACTCCGACTGTTACGTCCGTCCTTCGAGAAACGCCCGGAGCTTCCGGCTGCGTGACGGATGGCGCAGCTTGCGCAGCGCCTTGGCCTCGATCTGCCTGATCCGCTCGCGCGTGACAGCGAAGCTCTGCCCGACTTCCTCCAGCGTGTGCTCGCTGCCGTCGCCGACGCCGAACCGCATCTTGATCACCTTCTCTTCGCGCGGCGTCAGCGTCTTCAACACCGACTCGGTCTGCTCCTTGAGGTTCAGGTTGATCACCGCGTCCGACGGCGACACCACCTGCCGATCCTCGATGAAGTCGCCAAGATGCGAATCTTCCTCTTCGCCGATTGGCGTTTCGAGCGAGATCGGCTCCTGCGCGATCTTCAGCACCTTGCGCACCTTGGACACCGGAATGTCCATCCGCTTGGCGATCTCCTCCGAGGTGGGCTCGCGCCCGAGCTCCTGGACGAGCGCACGCGACGTGCGAATCAGCTTGTTGATCGTCTCGATCATGTGGACCGGAATGCGGATCGTCCGCGCCTGGTCGGCGATCGCGCGCGTGATGGCCTGCCGGATCCACCACGTCGCGTAGGTCGAGAACTTGTAGCCGCGGCGGTACTCGAACTTGTCGACCGCCTTCATCAGGCCGATGTTGCCTTCCTGAATCAGGTCGAGGAACTGCAGCCCGCGATTCGTGTACTTCTTGGCAATCGACACAACCAGCCGGAGGTTGGCTTCGACGAGCTCCTTTTTCGCCTGCTCCGCCTGGATCTCGCCGCGCGAGATCGTCTCGAGCGTCCGCATCAACTGGTCGGGCGTTTCCTCGAGCTCCTCGGCCATCGACTTGACGAGCGTCTTCTGCTCCTTCTGCCGCCTGGCGAGGTTCTTCCGGTCGTCTTCTTTCAGCTTGCTCTTCTTCCCGCCCTTCGGGTTCAGCTGCCGCTCGATCTGATCGATCTCGCGGCGCACGCGCATCACGCCTTCGACGACGTCCTTGATCTGATCGATCAGGCGTCGCTTGATGTTCTCGGTGAACTCGATTTTGCGGATCAGCTGCGAGAGCTCCACGCGCGCGCGAAGCGCCTCCCATCGGACACGGCGGAACTTCCGCTTGTCGCGGGTCGTCGCGCCCCTCGGCGTCTTATCGAGCTTCTCCTTGCACTTCTCGACGCCGAGCCAGGCCTTCCGCACCGCCTCGATCTGACGGAGCACCTGGCGCTTGCGGTCCTCGATCTTGTCGTCCGTGATCTCCTCGTCGTTGAAGATCACGAGCTCTCGGATGCTCCGCTCGTCGTTCTTCAACTGATCGCCCATCTGCATGATGGCGCGAGCGACGGTGGGGGTCCGGGAGATGGACTTGATGACCGCGAGCTTGCCGCGCTCGATCCGCTTGGCGATCTCGACTTCTCCCTCGCGGGTGAGGAGGGGAACAGTCCCCATCTCGCGCAGGTACATGCGCACCGGATCGTTCGTCTTGTCGAGCGCGCCCGGCGTGAGGTCGAGCTCCATCTCTTCCGCGCCTTCGCCGGTGCGGTCGAGCAGCTTGTCCTCGCGATAGGTCTTCTCGGAGTCGACGACCTCGATGCCGGCGCTGCCGAACGTGCTGAACAGATCGTCGAGCTCGTCGGACGACGTGATGTCAGCCGGCAGCAACTCGTTGACCTCGTCGTACAGCAGGTATCCTTTTTCTTTGCCGATGGAGATGAGCTGTCTCACCTCATCGTATTTTTCTTCGATCGACAACGGCATGTCCTCCTGAACTCCCACGCTCCGTCTTGCAACCCATCGCCACTAAAGACCCCTAAACATGACTGGGGGCTTCCAGCTTCAGCTGGAAGTCAATTGCCCGCGATCTTCCGCCTGAAGGCGGAAGCCACGCGGACACCCGTTCTACCCCGCCTCCAGCAGCGCCTCGATCTGCTGGAGCAACACCTGTTTGCGCGCCCACAACGATACGATTTCCGCCTCGTGAACGACCGCCCCTTGTTCCTGGAGTCGGTCGATTTCCCGCTGCACAGCGGCACGCTCGCGGTCGAATCGCAAGCGCTTCAACGTCCGGACACAATCGGCTGGGGCGGCGGGTGGGTGACTCTGGCGGCCGATTTCGGCCACCAGCGAGGCCTCTCCACTGTTTAGACGCTCGATCAGAGTCTCCGGTAAGCTCCCTGCGGGCCATTCCTGCAGGGATCTTGCCTGTTCCAGGATCGATCGAGTGGCCAGACCGTCCGTATCCCCGGGTTCCAGCTCCGCGAATGCTGCCAGGGCCCCCTCCGGATCCCGCACAAGGGCCCAGATCAGGCCACGTTCCACCGTTTTTACTTGACTCAGCCCCGGTGCCTGACGCTCCGGCTCCGGCGCCGTCGTCCTCCTTTGCACCGCCGCCTTGCGAATTTCCGCCCGCACCACCTCTTCCGTTATTTGCGCCTTGTGGGACAGCCTGTCCGCAAACTGGTCACGGGCGGCCGCATCCGGGATCCGTGCCGCGACCTCCAGCATCCGGTTCAGGAACCCGCGGCGGTCCTCGGCCTTGACAAAATCGTATTCCGCCGCCGCCCGATCGAGCAGGTACTCCAGATACGGGCGTGACTGCCGGAGCAGTTCCTGGTAGGCGGCTCCACCCTGTTTCTGGATGAAGTTATCGGGATCGTCCCCGGCGGGCAGCATGGCCACGTTGACCTGGAAACCCTCCGCCACCAACAGCTCCGATGTTTTCGCCGCCGCCCCTTTCCCCGCCGCGTCGGGATCAAAACTGAGGACGACCTTACTCGCAAAACGTTTCAACAGCCGGGCCTGTGCAGCGGTCAACGCCGTGCCCGACGACGCCACGACGTTGGGGATGCCGGCCTGCAGAGCCTGGGCCACATCGAAGTAGCCCTCGACCATCACGGCATGCTTCGTCCGTGTAATCGCGGACTTGGACAGATGCAAGCCGTAGAGCGTGCGGCCCTTGACGTAAATCGGCGTCTCGGGCGAGTTCAGGTACTTCGGGTTCTGTCCCTCCTCCATCGCCCTGCCGCCAAATGCGATGATCGGCCCGCTCTCGCGGCAGATCGGGATCATCACCCGTCCCCGAAACCGGTCGACCAGCGAGCCGTCGTCTCGTTGGACGATCAGGCCGCTCTTTTGCTGCACGAGATCGGCAAAGCCTTCCTTCGAGAGCCGTTCCCGGAGGCCGTTGCCCGTGCGGGGCGCGTAGCCGATGCCGAGCAGGGCAATCGTGTCGGGCGTCAGGCGCCGCTTTTCGAGGAGCCGCCGCGCGGCTGCGCCTCCGGGCGCCTGCAACTGCTCGCGGAAGAACGCCGCCGCCACGTCGTGCGCCTTGAGCAGCGCCTCCCGATCGCGCTGGCCCGCCGCATCTTCCTTGGATTCCTCCGCCTCCGGCACCGTCAGTCCGACACGTCCCGCCAGTTGGCGGACCGCTTCCGGGAACGTGATCTTGTCGTACAGCTCGATGAACTTGATGACGTCCCCGCCGACCCCACAGCCGAAGCACTTGAACGTGCGCCGTTCCTCGTTCACGTTGAACGACGGCGTTTTCTCGCCGTGAAACGGGCACAGTCCCTTCCACGCGACGCCGGCCCTCCGGAGCGGCACGCGCTCCTGCACGATCTGCACGATGCTCGCGTGCGACTTCAGGTCGTCGATGAAGGAAGCGGGGAAGAGCGGCACGTCCCTCGGCTACTCCTTGAACTCGACGACCGTGACTCCACCCCCGCCCTGTTCCGGGGGCGCCGGGCTGAAGTTGGCGACGAACGGCACCGTCTGCAAATAGCCGGCGATCGCGCGACGCAGCTGACCCGTGCCGTACCCGTGGATCAGACGGACGCTTCGCAGCTCGCTCACCAGCGTTTCGTCGAGGAACTTCTCGGTTCGCGACAGCGCTTCGTCCACCGAACATCCGATGAGGTTCAGCTCCGTCAGCGATCCTTCCCGCGGCTGCAGATCCACGTTGACCCGGACGCGCGCCGGCTGGGAAGTCACTTCCGCCCGTGACGCGACCACCCGCAGCTCGTCGACCCGCGCTCTGAGGCGCTTGCCGCGGACATCGACCTCTGCGTCACGGTCGTGCAGGGATTTGACGATCCCTTCGAGGCCGAACGCGCCGACGAGGACGCGGTCGCCGATCGCTGCCGGACGGTCGCTGGTCGTGCGGGCGGCAGATTGAGCCGACGGCTCCGAGGCCCCCGTTCGGAGCCGTTCGCCGATGGCATCGACTGCGGCACGAGCGTCGGACCGCGCCGAACCCAGCGCGCCGGTCGGTACCAGTCGTGCGGCGCGCCGTTCGGCGTCCGCCGCGAGCGCGCCTGTACGGCCCTTGAGCGCGTCGACGACCGAATCGATTTGCCGTCGCGCATCGCGCATCCGCTCCTCGATGCGCTCGTCGAGCCGCTTCCTGAACGTCTCCTCGCGGTTCCGGAGGTCCTGCTCGCGCGCCTGAAGCTTCGCGCCGTGTTCGGTGACGGTCTCGCGCTCTCGTGCCAGGAGCCGTCGCTCGTGATCGAGCGTCTGCACGTCGCGTTGGACCTTCGCCAGATGCTCGGCGAGCTGCGACTCGCGCTCTGTCCGATGTGCGCGCGCCCGCTCGATGATCGAGCCGGGCAGGCCGAGTCGCGTCGCGATCTCGAAGGCGAGGCTGCTTCCGGGCGACCCGTAGTTCAACCGATAGGTCGGCGCGAACGTCTTCGGATCGAATCCGAATCCAGCCGGCACGACGCCTTCCGTCGTCGACGCATACGATTTCAGCGAATCGTAGTGCGTCGTCGCAATCACCGTCGCACCTCGGACACGGAAGTGCTCGATGATCGCCATGGCGAGCGCCCCGCCTTCGACCGGATCCGTGCCTGCCCCCGCCTCGTCCAGCAGGACCAGCGCCGGCAGCGCCAACGCGCGCTCCATCTCTACAACGTTGGCGATGTGTCCGGAGAACGTGCTCAAGCTCTCGGCGATGGACTGCTCGTCGCCGATGTCGGCAAAGACCGATCGGAAGACGGGTAGTTGGGTCCCATCAACCGCTGGAACCAGCAGGCCCGCCTGCGCGACGAGCGAGAGCAGGCCCGCCGTCTTGAGAGCCACGGTCTTTCCCCCGGTGTTCGGCCCTGTGACGACGAGCACGCTAACCGGGGGCACGAGCACGATGTCGACGGGCACAGGTTCGCGCTCGGTCGCCGGGCGATCGCCCGGTCCCTGGGCGGCGTCTGACCGCCTTCGCCAAGGGCTACGGTGGTCCGCCGTAGCTTCAGCAAAGGCGGAAGACCCCGCTCTACCGTGGGAACCGAGGTGACGTTGAAGCGCTGGAATGAGGAGCGGGTGCCGCGCCGCGCGCAGCTCGAGCCTCCCATCGATGGCAAAGGCGGGCCGCACGCCATCCACGAGCGTCGAAAAGCTCGCGCGCGCCTGAAGGACGTCGAAGTCCGTCGCCGCCCCCACCGTCCGCTGCACGTCGTCGCCGCGCCGGCGGAGCGCGTCCGTGAGCGCCAGCAGGATTCGATGGACCTCTTCGGCCTCCTGCTGCTCGAGCGCCACGATCTCGTTGTTGATCTCGACGGTGCTGAGCGGCTCGAGGAAGAGGCTTGCGCCGCTGCCCGAGCTCCCATGAACGATGCCGGGGATCGACGCGCGATGTTCGGCTCGTACGACCAGGACGTACCGCCCGTTCCGATCCGTGACGATCTGCTGCTGGAGATACTTGGCGGTGTCCTTGCCGCGCAAGTAGGACTCGAGCGTACCTCGCAACCTGGTGCGCTGCTTCCGCAGCCGCTCGCGGATACTCCGCAACTCCGGGCTGGCATCGTCGACGACGTCGCCCGCCGGATCGATCTTGCGCCGGATGTCCGCGATCTCCGGCTCGAAGGTCGCCGCCGCGGTGGCAATCCCGCGGAGGACCGGATAGCTGCCCCGGGCGCGCCGCACGGCAGCGCACGTCGCTTCGACCGACGCCAGAAAATCCGCGAGCGTCAGGAGCTGCCGGGGATCGAGCGCGCGCCCCTCCACCGACAACGCCGTCAGTGTCGCGTCGAGATCCTCCGGCGCGCGAAGGCCGATCGGCGCCTCGGCGAGGAAGCGCACCGTCTCCAAGGTCGCATCGAGCGCTGCCGCGACCTCTCCCGCCTCGGTAAGGGGAGCGAGACGGGCCAGCCTGCTCAGACCAGGCGGCGTCTGCGCGAAGCGGCAGACCGCTTCGACGATACGATCGAATTCGAGGGCCCTGAGGGCGCCGGCGTGCATGAGACCTGGCTGTCTGGAGAGATCAATTCCCAAGTGGGCAATCGTTAACTATAACTCAGGGTTATGGCTACCACAACGGGCGAAAGTTCACGACAAGTGAGCCCAAAAACGGGACTTCTTGACCAAGCTCCTGGTTTTCCTCCTGAGAAGTCGGCCTGACCGATGAATTCCGTACGGGGAGCGCGGAGAGGGATACAGTCTTTGGAAGTGTGCTCAGCCGGAAAGCAGGCCCGACGTTCAGGTCCGGCGTTGATCTTGGCGGGCCCGAATCAATGCCGGAGCCTGGCGCCCCAAGCCTGGAGCCTGACGCGCCCGACCTGAAGGTCGGCCTACTCCAGATGATTGATCGAGCTGGCGATCGCGGCCGCGCCGAAGCCGTTGTCGATGTTCACGACGGAAACGCCGCTCGCACAGCTGTTCAGCATGGCCAGCAGCGCGGTGAGACCGCCGAAGCTCGCACCGTACCCGACGCTCGTCGGCACGGCAATCACCGGCACGTCGACGAGGCCCCCCACGACGCTGGGCAGCGCGCCCTCCATGCCCGCGACGACGATGATGACGCGCGCGGCGATGAGGCGATGGTGCTCGGAGAGAAGCCGATGGAGGCCTGCGACGCCGACGTCGTACATCCGATCGACCGTGTTCCCCATGATTTCGGCGCTGACCGCCGCTTCCTCCGCCACCGGCAGATCAGCGGTGCCCGCGGCGGCTACCACGATGGTGCCTCGACCCGGGGGCGCATCTCCGGCGCGCGTGATGGTTCGTGCGAGCTCCTGAAAGGTCGCATCGGGTACTTTCTGCCTGACGGTGTCGAACGTGCGTGCGTCCGTTCGCGTAATCAGCAGGCTGTGACCGGCTGAAACGATCCGCTCGGCGATGGCGGCGACCTGTTCGGGGGTCTTCCCGGGGCCAAACACCACCTCGGGAAAGCCTTGACGGAGCGCGCGGTGGTGGTCGACCCGGGCGAAGCCAAGATCTTCGAAAGGCGCTTGGCGCAAAAATTGAAGAAGCCGGTCGTGCGCCTGCTCAGGTGACAGGCGGCGCGCTTGGACATCGTCGAGCAGGGCGCGGACGTTCAGCCGGTTCATCGCGGCAGGGCTCCGCCGCTCGTTGACTCGAGTTCGAGCCGAACAGTAAGATTGCCGTTTATGCTGAGTCTCGGATTCATCCTCTTATGACGCTGCCGCAGATCCTGATTCTCGTAGTCTATTTCTTCATTCTGAGCATCCTGGCAATCTACGGGTGGCACCGCTACTACCTTGTGTATCTTTACATGAAAAACAAGGACAAGCTGCCTGTACCCGGGCAGTTGCCGGTGCCGGAGCAGCTGCCGCGCGTCACGATTCAGCTCCCGATTTTCAACGAGATGTACGTGGCCGACCGCCTCATCGACGCGGTGGCCGAAATGGACTATCCGGCTGAGCTGCTGGAGATTCAGGTTCTCGACGATTCGACCGACGAGACCACCGAAATTGCGGAGCTGGCGGTCCGCCGCCACGCGGCGCGAGGCTCGAACATTCACTATCTGCACCGGGTGGATCGCCGCGGGTTCAAGGCGGGGGCGCTCGAGGCGGGTCTCCGTGAGGCGTCCGGCGAGTTCATCGCCATCTTCGACGCCGACTTCGTCCCGTCGTCAGATTTCCTGATGCGGACGCTGCCGCACTTGATCGCCGACCCGAAGATCGGCATGGTGCAGGCTCGCTGGGGCCACATCAATCAGGACTATTCACTGCTGACGAAGATCCAGTCGATGCTGCTCGACGCGCACTTCGTGCTCGAACACGGTGGGCGAAACCGCGCCGGTTGCTTCTTCAACTTCAACGGCACGGCGGGGATTTGGCGCCGTGAAGCGATCGAGAGCGCCGGCGGCTGGCAACACGACACGCTCACTGAAGATCTCGATCTCAGCTACAGGGCGCAGCTCAAGGGCTGGCGCTTCATCTTCCTTGCGGATGTCGTCGCGCCCGCGGAGGTGCCGGTCGAGATGAACTCCTTCAAGTCCCAGCAGCATCGCTGGGCGAAGGGATCTATCCAGACCTGCATGAAGCTGCTGCCTCGGATCCTGATGTCCCGGGAGCCGGTGGCTGTGAAGGCGGAGGCCTTTTTCCATCTCTCCGCCAACTTCAACTATCTCTTGATGTCTGTGCTCTCCGTGCTGATGTTCCCGGCCATGTGGGTCCGCTACAGCATGGGATGGACGGAAATGCTGCTTATCGACGTGCCGCTCTTCTTCGCAGCCACGTTGTCTGTGGGTAATTTTTACGTAGTTGCCCAACGTGAGCTGTATCCGGACTGGCGGCAGCGGCTGAAGTACTTGCCGTTTCTGATGTCCATCGGCATTGGTCTCTGCGTGAACAATACCCGCGCGGTGCTGGAAGCCATCTTCAAGAAGCAGAGCGATTTCGCCCGTACTCCGAAGTACGGGATCGAGCGCGACAGCGACGAGTGGATCGGCAAGAAGTACCACCAGTCCGTCGGTGTGCAGCCGATCATCGAGCTCGGCCTGGGCCTGTATTTCACCGGCACGGTCTTCTACGCGCTCGTGAATCAGATCTACGGCACGCTTCCGTTCCTGATGCTCTTCCAGGTCGGGTTCCTCTACACCGGACTCCTCTCGATCTTCCAGCAGTTCACGGGCGAAAACGTCATGCTGAAGACGCCGGAGATCGCAAAATAGCTTCCAGCTGCCAGCTGCCAGCTGCCAGCTGCCAGTTTCTTCTCTTAGAGCCGCGGGGTTTCGCCCCGCGGCCATCCGCCGCTCGCTGCGCTCGCGGGCTGCTCAGCGGCGACAGCCTGTTCTCATCAGCGATTCTGTCCGGATTGATTAGTCTCATCCGAGGGGCTTCGCCCCTCGGACTCCCCGACACGCGCTCTCGCGCGCCGCTTCGCCGGCGCGCTTCCGCCTCCGCGCGAAGCGCTACGGCGAGACCTCGCCGAAGCCTTGGCATAGGCGGGCCGATCGCGTGGCTCGCTCGCAATACTCGCTCGCACCGTGGAGCGAGCGTCGGGTTGTGAGACGGCTTCTTAGAATTCTGACTCCTGCATTCTGAGTTCTGAATTCTGACTAGCTCCTAACTCCTAGCTCCGCGCTTCTAGCTCCTGATATTCTTCACGCATGCCTGCCGAAGCGAAGTCCAAAGCTGGCCTCGAAGACGTCGTCGCTGCATCGTCTGCGATCTGTTATCTGGATGGCGATCGTGGCGTGCTGGCGTACTACGGCTACGACATCCACGACCTCGCGCGCGGCGCGACGTTCGAGGAGGTCTGCTATCTGCTGTGGCACGGCCGACTCCCGAATCGAGCGGAGCTCGGTGATCTGCAATCGCAGCTGGCGGCCGGCCGGCCGCTGGACGAGCCCATCCTTCGGTTGATGAAGCAGCTTCCGGCGACCGACGGCATGGACTCGCTGCGGACCCTGACGTCGGCGCTCGGTCACTACGACCGCGACGCTTCCGATCATTCTCCGCAGGCAAACTATCGAAAGGCCGTGCGCCTGACCGCACAGCTCGCGAGCCTCGTCGCGACCTACGGCCGGATGCAGGGCGGCGGCGGGCCGATCCAGCCGGACCCGGCGCTCGGGCAGGCGGCGAACTTTCTCTACATGTTGACCGGGAACCGCCCGAACGCGCTCTCGACTCGTGCGTTCGACATTGCGCTCGTGCTGCACGCGGACCACGAGCTGAACGCGTCGACGTTCGCCGCGCGCGTGGCGGCAGCGACGCTGACCGATCTCCACTCGGCGATCGTGGGGGCGATCGGCACGCTCAAGGGGCCGCTGCACGGCGGGGCGAATGCGGATGTCATGCGCCTGCTCATCGACATTGGACCGGATGCCTCGCCGGAACGGGTAGACGAGGCGATCCGGAGCCGCCTGGCGAAGAAGGTGAAGATTCCAGGCTTCGGGCACCGCGTGTACCGCACCGAAGACCCGCGGGCCACGCACCTCCGGCGGATGTCGAAGGAGCTCGGCGAGCGCGCCGGCAACGCCCGCTGGTTCGAGATGTCGCAGCGGATCGAAAAGCTCGTCACGGGGGAGAAGAAGCTCTACGCGAACGTCGATTTCTACTCCGCATCGACGTACTACACGCTCGGCATTCCGATCGACCTCTTCACGCCGATCTTCGCGGTGAGCCGCGTGTCCGGATGGACGGCTCATTGTCTCGAGCAATACGCCAACAACCGGCTGATCCGGCCCCGGACCGACTACATCGGGCCTGCGTATCCCCAGACGTTCCTGCCGCTGGCGGAAAGGTAGCGACGGCGCTCGGCGTTCGGCGCTCGGCGCTCGGGATTAGTGCGCGTGAAACCGGTCCCGTCACGCACAGGTTTTTCGAGCTGGTGCTCCGAATTGCCCAACCGAGCGCCGAACGCCCAGCGCCGAGCGCCGGTATAATCAAGGTTTCCGCCACCCCATGGACCAGCGCTTCATCCGCAACTTCTCCGTCATCGCGCACATCGACCACGGCAAATCGACGTTGGCCGACCGTTTTCTCGAGATGACGGGCGCGCTCCAGGCGCGTGAGATGGAAGCGCAGGTGCTCGACAGCATGGACCTCGAGCGCGAGCGGGGGATCACGATCAAAGCCCACGCCGTCCGGCTGACCTACAAGGCAGACGACGGGCAGGATTACGTGCTGAACCTCATCGATACGCCAGGGCACGTGGACTTCTCGTACGAGGTCACGCGATCGCTGGCGGCGTGCGAGGGCGCGTTGCTGCTCGTCGACGCGTCGCAGGGGGTCGAGGCCCAGACGCTGGCGAACGCGTATCTGGCCGTCGAGAACAACCTCGAGATCATCCCGGTCATCAACAAGATCGATCTGCCCAGTGCCCAGCCAGACGAGGCCAAGCGGCAGATCGAGGAGATCGTCGGCCTCGACGCGAGCCACGCGATTCTGGCGAGCGCCAAGGAAGGCATCGGCGTCCACGAGGTGCTCGAATCGATCGTGGCGCGTCTGCCGCCGCCGGAAGGGGATCCCGAGGCGCCGCTCAAAGCGCTGATCTTCGACTCCTGGTACGACGCGTACCGCGGCGTGATTATCCTGACCCGCCTGATCGACGGCGTCATCCGCCCGGGCATGAAGATCCGGTTGATGGCGAAAGGGCAGGAGTATCTCGTCGATCAGGTCGGCGTGTTCTCGCCGAAGCCGACCATCGTGTCGGAGCTGGGCGTCGGCGAGGTCGGATTCATCTTCGCAGGGATCAAGACCGTCACCGACGCGCAGATCGGCGACACGATCACCGAGGCGGTACGTCCCACGGCGGAGCCGTTCCCCGGCTTCAAGGTGAGCAAGCCGATGGTCTTCGCCGGACTGTATCCGGTCGAAGGCAGCGAATACCCCGAGCTCCGTGATGCGCTGGAGAAGCTGCGGCTGAACGACGCCTCCTTCTTCTTCGAGCCGGAGACGTCGGCTGCGCTCGGCTTCGGGTTCCGATGCGGGTTCCTTGGGCTGCTGCACATGGAAATCGTGCAGGAGCGTCTCGAGCGCGAGTTCGGCATGGACCTGGTGACCACGGCGCCAGGCGTCTTGTACCGCGTCACGACGACCGACGGCGTGATGCAGGAGATCGACAGCCCGTCGAAGCTGCCGGATCCCGGTCGAATCGAAAAAATCGAAGAGCCGATCATCACGGCGATGATGCTCACGCCGACCGAACACGTAGGCGCCATCCTGCAGCTCTGTCAGGAGAAGCGCGGCGTCCAGAAATCGATCGAGTACCTCAAGGTCGATCGCGTGCTGATCACGTACGAGCTGCCCTTCAACGAAGTCGTCATGGATTTCTACGATCGCCTGAAGACGATGTCGCGGGGCTACGCGTCGCTCGACTATCACGTGACGGGATATCAGGAGGCGCCGCTCGTCAAGCTGGACATCCTGGTCAACGAGGAGCCGGTCGACGCGCTCTCGGTCATCGTGCACAAAGATTCGTCGTACCAGCGCGGGCGGGCGCTCGCGTCCAAGATGCGCGAGCTGATTCCGCGGCAGATGTTCGAGGTGGCGATACAGGCGGCGATCGGCAGCCGCATCATCGCCCGCGAGTCGGTGAAAGCGCTGCGCAAGAACGTCCTCGCGAAGTGCTACGGCGGCGACATCAGCCGCAAGCGGAAGCTGCTCGAGAAGCAGAAGGAAGGGAAGAAGCGGATGAAGCGCGTCGGCCGCGTCGAGATCCCGCAGGAGGCGTTCCTGGCGGTGCTGAAAGTCGGGACGGAGTCTTAGGTTCGAGGCGTCCGCGATCTCCGGGCAACTTGGGGCGTCTGGCTGGAGGCGTGGCGACGAAAGACCATCACAGGAGGAGGGGAGGAGGGGAGGAACTGGAATTGCGGTCGAACAACAGGGCAGGCTCGCGCGCGGCGCGAACCGTTTCAATCCTTCGGCCAGGATTCCAGTTCCTCCTTCCTCCCCTCCTCCTGTGATGGTTTTTGGCAGCGCTGCAAGCCTTATCGAGATACCGACTGAATCGGAGCAATCAATGCCCGAAACATTTCAGAAATCCACCGTTCGCGAGTACTTCGAGTCGATCGTGATTGCCGTGATCCTCGCGCTCTTCGTGCGGACGTGGGTCGTGCAGGCCTTCAAGATCCCGACCGGGTCGATGGAGAACAACCTCCTCATCGGCGATCACCTGCTCGTGAACAAGTTCGTCTTTGCGCCGGATGCCACAGCTCTCGAGCGCGCCGTCATGCCCGAGCGCGACATCCGACGCGGCGACGTCGTGGTGTTCAAGTATCCCGACGAGCCGGAACGTGATTTCATCAAGCGCGTGATCGGGTTGCCCGGCGAGACACTCGAGCTCCGAAACAAGAAGGTGTACGTGGAGGGAAAGCCGCTCGACGAGCCGTACGTCCATTTCCTGGAGCCGGCATCGACCTCGCAGGAGGTGACGTCCTTCGACGTGCGGGAGCGGTACGGACCGGTCAAGGTGCCGGCGGATCAGTATTTCGTGATGGGCGACAACCGCGACAACTCACAGGACAGCCGCTACTGGGGCTTTCTGCCGAGGAGCTACGTCAAAGGGAAGGCGCTCATGATCTACTGGTCGTACGAATCGGGGAGCGCCGATTATGTTGACAGCGGTCTCGGCGCGAGCATCGGGCGGCTGTTCTCGGTCGTCACACACTTCTTCACGAAGACGCGGTGGGAGCGATTGTTCAGGCAGATTCACTGAGACACGCGTTCTACATCATCCGCGAGCCGGCCTTCTCTCGAGCCGAAATCAGGCCGTGCTCCGCAGCGGCGGTCAACCGTGAGACTTCTTCCCCCACGATCGCCACGTAGGCGGCGTCCTTCAGCATCCCGAGGTTGACCTCGACGTTCAGCCGCGCGCCGCGTTGAGCCGCGAGCAGCAGCTCCAGGCCGACCTGCACATCGCTCGCCGCGTTCCGGTTGCCGAAGTGCGCCACGACCACGCCTTGTTCGACCGCGTCGGCGCAGGCCCGCATCACCTCGAGGGGCGCGTCGGTTGCCGCTCGGAGCGCCAGCTGGATCTGGCGGCTGCGCGCCTGCTTCTCCTGGTCCGTCGCCTTCGGCAACGCATACGCCGAGACGACCATGTCGTACGCCTCGCTGTCCCGATCCACGAGCACGGCGAGCCGATCGCCGATCCGCGTGCACTGGGCCTGAGCCGCCGCGAGACGCTCGATGTCCTCCTCGGTTGCCGCGTGCGATTTCGGCAGCCCCGCGACCATAGCGAGCAGCGATGCCCCGACCGCTCCAGCGAGCGCAGCGGCGGAACCGCCGCCCGGGGTTGGCTGCGGCGCACGGAAGGCGGCGAGGAGATCGATCAGCGGGAGCTCGGCGAGTGTGGGCATGGGATGGTAGAAGGGTTCAGGGGTTCAAGGTTCAGGGGTTCAAGGTTCAAGGGTTCCGGTGACCACGGCTCCTCTCTTCAACACCGCGGCCACCGACGGCGCGCCGACCCGGATCAGGTTGATGGCCTCGCCGCGCACGAAGACAACGTCGGCCAGCTTTCCGGGCTCCAGACTACCAACAGAGTCGGCGATGTCCAATGACCATGCGCCGTTGATCGTCGCGGAGACGAGCGCTTCCTCGAACGTCATGTCCATGGCGAAGCAGGCAACGGTCATCGCAAACGGCATCGACGGCGAGAACCCGCCGCCAGGGTTGACGTCTGTTGCAAGCGCGACAGGGATCGAGCGGTCGATCAGCCGGCGGGCCGGAGCGAAGCGTCCCAGCTTCAGATAGAACGCCGCGGAGGGCAGCAGCGTCGCCGTCACGTTGCCTGCCTCGAGCGCGTCCATGCCTGCGTCGGAAACATGGACCAGATGATCCGCCGAACGCGCGCCGACACGCGCCGCGACTTCGGATCCACCGCTCGGGCCCAGCTCGTCGGCGTGAATCCGAGCGCTCATGCCAGCCGACAGCCCCGCTTCGAGGATGCGCGTGGACTCCTCTGGCGTGAAGACGCCATTCTCGCAGAACACGTCGCACCAGCGCGCGAGCTTCTCGGAGGCGACCGCCGGGATCATCCCTTCGACGATCGACCGAACGTACTCCTCACGCGCGTTGCGGAATTCCGGCGGCACCTCGTGCGCGCCCATGAAGGTCGGCACCAGATCGATCGGATGACTGGCATCGATCTCCCGGATCGCCCGCAACATCGTCAGCTCCGACGCTGCGGTCAGGCCGTAGCCGCTCTTGACCTCGCAGGTTGTCGTGCCGTTGGCCAGCATCTCGTCGAATCGGGGCTTCGAGAGTGCGACCAGTTCTGCGGCGGTCGCGCTCCGAGTCGCGCGAACGGTGGACAGGATTCCGCCGCCGCTCGCCGCAATCTCGCCGTACGTCGCGCCTGCCAGGCGGCGGCGAAGCTCGTCGAGCCGGTGGCCGGCGAACACCGCGTGGGTGTGCGCGTCGACGAAGCCCGGCACGAGCGAGAGGCCGGGTGCGTCCACGACCCGAGCCTCCGGCGCAAGCGGCACGGCTGCCTCGAGATCGCTGGATGGACCCACGAACAGGATCCGTTCGCCCGCCACGGCAATGGCGCCGTCCGAGACGATGTCGAGATCCCCCTGCTGCGCGCCTCGGCGCGGCGCGGGACCGGCGCACAAAATCAGCTCACGGCAGTGCCGGATGACCAGGGTCGCAGGCGTGCGGGACGCAGCGGTCACGCCGGAAGTATAGCGAGAAGCTTTCCCGCGACCTGGGCGGCGTCGATTCCCGCGATCCTCACGACCTTGTCCCGCGCGCGTTCGCCGGACACGATCGATACGTCGCGACGGGGTCGTCCGAGGAGCGCCGCCAGCATCGCGACGAGCGCGTCGTTCGCGGCGCCCTCGACGGGAGCCGCGGCGAGCCTGACCAGGAGCGCGTCTCCACGCGTCCCGGCGATGCCGGTCTTGCCAGCCCGAGGGACGACCCGGACTCGGAACGTCACGCCGGCCGGCGTGTCGGCCAGAGGGATCACTGCGAGCGGGGGGCGGCGTCCTCTTTCTTGTCCTGATCGCGTACGAACTCGAGCGCGCGGTACAACGCCTGGATCGTGCTCTCGAGGGCACCCTCCGCGTCGCGCCTGCGGAGCCGCAGCTCGTTGATGCTGCGCTCGATCTCCTCGAGGCGGCCCTGCGACTTCTGAACGAGCAGGTCGGCGCGGCCCTGCGCCTCACGGAGTACCAGCTGCGCCTCGTTCTGGGCCGAGGCCTTGATCTCGTCGGAGAGCTTCTGCGCGGTGACGAGCGTGTTCCGCAGCGTGTTTTCACGCTCGCGGTGCTCGACGAGCAGCGCTTCGTTTCGTGCGAGATCCTGCCTGAGCCGATCGATCTCGCGAAGCGCGCTCTCGTAGTCGTCTGCCGCTTCGGTCAGGAAGGCCACCACCTCGGTCTTGTCGAAGCCGCGCACGACGGTGCGAAAGCGCGGCTGGCGCATGTCGAGCGGCGCTACGCGCATCACGCGCGCGGCCGGCGCCGATCCGTGGCTCGTCGTGCCGTCGGAAGGTCGTTCGTCGGTCATGGAACCTTCGCCTCACGCTTTCCGAAAATGGCGGTGCCGACGCGCACGATCGTGGCGCCTTCTTCGATCGCGGCCTCGTAATCGTGACTCATGCCCATGGACAGATGCCGCAGCGCCTCCGGTGGAATGCCATGCTCGAGGAGCTCGTCCCGCATCTCTCGCAGGCGCACGAACCATGGACGCGTCTTCTCGGGGTCCTCGTTCCAGGGCGGCACGAGCATCAGGCCGGTCACGCGCGCGTGCCGGACCGAACCGGCAGCCCGGAGGATGCGCGTCGCTTCCTCCGCCGGGGCGCCAAACTTCGTGGCTTCACCCGCGAGGTCTACCTGCACGAGCAGCTCCAGCGGATCGGCGCCCGCAGGTCTCTCCGCAGCGGCGTCGTCCAGCTTCTGGAGCAGGTCGACAGAGTCCACGGACTGGATGCATCCGAATGCCGGGGCGGCTTTGCGAGCTTTGTTCGACTGGAGATGACCGATGAGATGCCATCTCACCGGAGTGTCGGTTGGTCGGGCGATTTTCTCCAGCGCTTCCTGGACACGGTTCTCGCCGAAGTCCTGCTGGCCTGCCGCAGCGGCCTCGTGCACCGCTTCGATCCCGAACGTCTTCGACACGGCGACCAGCGTGACGGCAGCCGGGTCCCGGCCGGATCGCTTGGCTGCTGCGGCGATCCGGCCCCGGACGACGGCGAGGTTGTCGGCGATCGACACCGAGCGGGCTACTTCTTGATCTGCGTGAGGATCCCCTTCGCCTGCTCCGCGTACTGGCCGGTCGGTGCGAGCTTGAGATACTCCTCGAAATGCGTGGCGGCGTCCGGCATCTTGCCTTCGTTGAGGTTTGCCATCCCCAGCCAGTAGTGCGCGTCGGCCAGCTTGGGGTCAGCCTTCACGGCCTCTTCGAACTGCTTCTTGGCGTCCGGAATCTTGCCGGCGTTCCAGAGGATGACGCCCTGGTTGAACATCGCGGAGGCGCTCGCTCCACCACCCGCGGCGCCGCCGGCCGCGCCCGCGGCCGACGCGATCTTCATCGCCTGGGCGCTGGCTTCCGCCGCCTGATCGAACTTCTTCTGCGCGTTGTAGACGTTGGCGAGGCCGTTGTAGGCGTCGGCCGAGTTCGGGTCCACCTCGATCGCCTTCTTGTACGACGCTTCGGCTTGCGCCCAGTCTTTCTTCTGCGCGTAGTTCGCGCCGATGTTGGAGTAGCACTCCGGGCACTTCGGCACCTGCGCGATGACTTCGTTGAACTTGGCAATCGCCTCGTCGTTCTTGCCGGCGTTGCTCAACGCGACGCCCTCTTCGAACGCCGTCTTGATCGCGGCGCTCTTCGCGGCGGCTTTCTTGCGGTCCTCGTCGGACATGTTGGCGCCGGCACTTCCGGGCTTCAGCGCAAAGTTGACCTCGACCATGTCGAGGCTGATCTTCTGGTTGAAGGTCTGTGACAACTGGTCCTTCGTGGCGGTGATCTTGTACTGACCGGGCTGGAGACCGATCTGGATGTAGTCGCCGTTCTTGTTCGACTTGACCGTGAACTTCCGCCCACCGGAGTCACTGCCCTCGATCGTGACGACCGCCCCTTCGATCGGCTTGCCGTTGGCGTCGACGACTTTCCCTTTGACCTGGCCCGTCTGGGCGTAGCCCGGCACCGCGATCGCGGCAAGCCCGAGCACGAACGCGCAGATTGCGAGCGACCGGCACCACATGCGTGCGCCCATCATGCGACCTCCGTCTGCGTATGATTGATTCCAGCCAAATTCGTGAGCATTTTCGCTCTGACCAGCGTTCGTCAGTTTACACGAATCGGCCACGGCCCGCCTGGCTCAGCGGACGTTCGTGATCACGTACTCGCGGACGGCGCCCCGGCGCGACGCCATCGAGTTGATCGCGCGTCGAGCCGGCACGGTTCGGGCCTTCAGCCCGGCCGATCGGACCTCCTCGCTGAGCTCGTAGAGCTGCCGGACCTCGGGGGCGACTGAATTGCTGAGGAGGACGAATGCGCCGCGTCGTGCTGCCGCGATCACTCCGCGCTGAAGGCTGACCTGCTGCGCGGAATCGAAGCCTCCAGCCGTGTACGACGTAAAGCTCGCCGTCGAGCTGACCGGCGCATAGGGCGGATCGAGATACACGAAGTCTCCGCGCTCGACGGTGCTCAGCGCGGACTCGAACAGCCGAACGTCGAGCGAGACCCCCGGCTGCGCAAACGCCCGCGAGAGCCGGCGAAGATTCTCGGCGTCGCAGATCAGGGGCGAGGCATAGCGACCGGCCGGAACGTTGAACCCGCCACGGGAGTTGAGCCGGAACAGCCCGTTGTACCCGGTGCGGTTCAGGTAGATCAACATCGCGGCCAGCTCCGGCGTGTACTC
This sequence comes from uncultured Acidobacteriota bacterium, assembly GCA_963804795.1. Lineage (GTDB taxonomy): Bacteria > Acidobacteriota > Vicinamibacteria > Vicinamibacterales > 2-12-FULL-66-21 > CAVSUB01. The sequence goes on from CAWDRS010000006.1 coordinate 46,931, forward strand.
CGCGGCCGGACTGGGCGCAGCGTGGACGACAGCTCGCTGAGGATTGAATCGCTCGTCCCTGACCGCATAGAAGTGTTCTCGCCCGGCGGCCTGGTGCCCACGCTCGAACGCGATCAGGGCATCAATCGTTTCCTCCACGTGGTCGCGAACCATCCGGTAGCACCCGATGATGTCCGCGTTGTTGTCCGAGAGCAGCACCTCCCGCCGGTCGAGCAACCCTCTGTTGTAGCAGTCCAGAAAAACCGCGCCGCTTCCCAGAAAGGGTTCGACGTAGCGGGAGAACGTGTCCGGATAGTAGGGGCGCAGCGCCGGAAGCAGCTGTCGCTTGCCCCCGGCCCACTTCAGAATCGGGCGGACGGCTTCCTCGTTACTAGTCTCAGCCGAGGGCTTCCACCCTCGTGGCTTCCCCTACACGCGCTCTCGCGCGCAGCTGCGCCGGCGCGCTCCGCTCGCGTGGCTCGCTCGCTTCGCCGCATTTGTGAGATACGTTCCACTGTGGCTTCCATCTTCAGGTGGAAGACTCCCAGACCCGCGTTGATCTTCCGGCTGCCCGCCTCCGCCAAGGCTCCGGCGAGGTCTCGCCGGAGCGCTTCGCGCGAAGGCGGAAAGCCCGAAGCCACACGAGCTGAATTCAGAGGCTTATCCACGACCCGCACCGGCATCCCGTGGCTCGAAGAATCGCGCGACGTCGAGGAGGCGGTGGGTCAGAGGCGCCGGTGGGAGCGACGCCAGAATGCGCCTGCCGTAGCCCATGCTCTCGAGCCGGGGGTCCAGAATCGCGAGGACCCCGCGATCCTGCCGGTGGCGGAGCAGCCGGCCGAGTCCCTGTTTCAAGGCGAGAATGGCGAGCGGCACCTGGTACTCCCCGAACGCCGATCCGCCTCGTGCGCCGATGGCCTCGATTCGCGCGGCCGTGATGGGATCGCCGGGAGACGCGAACGGGAGCTTGTCGATGATCACGCAGCTCAATGCGTCCCCCACGACATCCACGCCCTGCCAGAAGCTCGAGGTCGCAAGGAGCACCGCGTTTGGCGTGCCCTTGAAGTCGCGAAGCAGCGCGGATCGCGGGGCGGAACCCTGTACGAAGATCGGATACTCCAGCTCCTCCGCTAGAAGGCGATGGACCTCGCGGAGGTTGGCGTAGCTCGTGAACAAGACGAACGCGCGGCCCCTCGTCCGTCTGAGGATCTCGATCACTTCACCCGCCGCCGCCGAGCCGAACTCGGGCGAACGAGGATCCGGCATGTTGCGCGGCAGATAGAGAACGGACTGACGCCTGTAGTCGAACTCCGAATCGAGCCGGATCTCTCTGGCCCGCTTCAGCCCGAGCCGTCCCCGCACGTACTCGAACGACCCGTCGACGGTCATGGTCGCGGAGGTCAGCACGGCGCCGTGCAGCCTGTCGAACAGCATCGTCTGGACGATCGACGAGACATCGATCGGAGCAGCCCTCAAGAACACGCCGCGCCCGCGTATCTCCAGGTAGTAGACGAATCCCGGGTCGTCGGCTCGAAGGAGGAAGCGGACCTCTCCGCGGATCTCCGCCGCCCGGCGCCCGAGCGAGAGGACATCTTCGGACGGGTTCCTTCCCAGGGCGACGTCTGCTTCCAGCGCTTCGAGCGACGACGTGAGCGCGGCGCCCTCATCGGCGAGCCGTGTCATCTGCGCGCCGCGCATACGGACCCGACTGTCGGCGTTCGCCCCCGAGCCGGGGAGCTCGTGGCGCAGCATCTGCGCGGCGGCGAAGAAGTCTCGCGCTGCGCTGGCGATCCGGTCCGCGTCCTGGGCCAGGTCGTCGCCGCGATCAGGCTTGTCCGTGCCGAGGACACGCCTGATGTCCCTGGCGAAGTCGTCCAGACGATAGTTGCTCACGGACAGCCCGAAGTACTGCGTCGCCACGTCCTCGAGCTGGTGCGCCTCGTCTACGACGGCAAACCGGCAGCTCGGGATGACCTCGCCGAACTCGCTCTGACGGACCGCGGCATCGGCGCACAACAGGTGGTGGTTGACGATCACCACGTCGGACTCCGCCGCCCGCTGCCGCATGCGGACGACGAAGCAGTCCTGATATCTGGGACACTCCGCGCCGATGCAGTTCTCGGTCGTCGCCGCGATGTCGTTCCAGAACGGGAGATCTTCGGGAAGGTCCTCGATCTCGGCGCGATCGCCTGTCTCGGTGTGGCGGGACCACTCGTCGATGGCCTGGACGTGGAAGGCGTTCCCGGCGGCGCGCGAGAACTCGAAGCCCACGCCCGAGGCCACCGAGTCGCGGAGTGCCTCGAAGCGATGCAGGCACAGGTAGTTGCCGCGGCCCTTCATGTACGTGGCAGTGAAGGGCACGGCGAGGGACTCGCGGAGGACCGGGAGATCTTTGAAGAAGATCTGTTCCTGCAGGTTCTTGGTGCCGGTCGAGACGAGCACTCGCTGCCGGCTCAGGATGGCAGGCACGAGATAGGCGAGGGTCTTCCCGGTCCCCGTGCCCGCTTCGGCCAGCAGGGTCCCACCTTCGGCGAAGATCCCGGAGACCGCGCCAGCCATTTCGAACTGGGCGGGACGCGGCTCGAATTCGGGCATCGCCCGCGCCAGCGCGCCGCCCGGCGCGAACGCCCTCGCGACCGCCGCGCTCAGCTCCGATGCTCTGGGTACAGCGGGAACTTCCGGCACAGGGCCTCGACTTCGGATCGCACGGTCCCGAGTGTCGCGTCGTCGTCGGGAGACGCGAGCGCGCGAGCGACGAGCTCGGCGACGATATCCATTTCCGGCTCGCGCATCCCCCGGATGGTAATCGCGGGCGTGCCGATACGGACGCCGCTCGCGACCATCGGCGGGTTCTGATCGAAGGGAATCGCGTTCTTGTTGACGGTGATGCCGGCCTTGCCGAGCGCCGCCTCCGCGACCTTGCCGGTGAGCCCGCGCGAGAAGACGTCGACGAGGATCAGATGGTTGTCGGTCCCGCCGCTGACCAGCCGGAATCCGGCCGCCGACAGGTTCGACGCGAGCCTCTTGGCGTTGGCGACAATCTGCCGCTGGTACTCTGCAAAGCCCGGCTCCAGCGCCTCCTTGAAGCACACGGCCTTGGCCGCGATGATGTGCATCAACGGACCGCCCTGGATACCTGGGAACACCGCCCGGTCGAGATCCTTGGCGTACTGCGCGCGGCAGAGCACCATGCCCCCGCGAGGCCCGCGCAGTGTTTTGTGGGTGGTCGTGGTGACGAAGTCGGAGTGCGGCACCGGGCTGGGGTGCACACCTGCTGCCACGAGCCCCGCGATGTGCGCCATGTCGGTGACGACCGGCGCGCTGACGGCTTTCCCCACGTGCGCGATCCGCTCGAAATCGATGACGCGCGGGTAGGCGCTCGCGCCAACCATGATCATCTTCGGCTTGTGCTCGTGCGCCAGGCGCTCGAGCTCGTCGTAGTCGATTCGCTCATCCTCTTTCCGGACGCCGTATGGAACGATGGTGTAGAGCTTTCCGGAAAAGTTGAGCGGGTGGCCGTGAGTGAGATGGCCGCCGTGCGCGAGATTCATTCCGAGGACGGTGTCGCCCGGCTTGAGGAGCGTGAAGTACACCGCCATGTTCGCCTGCGCACCAGAGTGCGGCTGCACGTTGACGTGCTCCGCGCCGAAGATCTCTTTCGCTCGCGCGATGGCGAGAGACTCGGCGACGTCGACGAACTCGCATCCGCCGTAGTACCGCTTCCCCGGATACCCTTCGGCGTACTTGTTGGTGAGCACGGATCCGGCCGCTTCGAGCACCGCATGACTCACGAAGTTCTCGGAGGCGATGAGCTCGAGGCCGCTGTTCTGCCGGTGGACTTCCTGAGCAATCGTTCGGGCGATATCGGGGTCGGTGTCGACGAGCGTCCGCCAGCGCGACGGTGAATCGGTGTTGGTGGCTGTAGACACGCGTTTTTGCTCCGCTATCAGACCGGGGCCCGCCTCCGCCCCGACTTCGCTCTTCGAGCTTCGTCGAGGTCGCGCCGTAGCGCTTCGCGCGAAGCCGGACAAGGCTCCGGCGCGGCGCGCCGGAACGTCCGCCAAGCCTCCGGCGGTCGATCAGCGCGCGGCGTTCATCGACGCGTGCTGTTGCCGTTCGATCTCCGCAATCTGGTCGACGCGGCGCTGATGGCGCCCGCCCTCGAAAGGCGTGTCGAGCCACAACGTCAGGATCTCGTCCGCGAGACCGAACCCAACGATTCGCGCGCCTATGGCGAGAACGTTCGCGTCGTTGTGCTGCCGCGACAAGCGGGCCGTGTACAGATCGTTGCACAGCGCGGCCCGCGCGCCGAGCACTTTGTTTGCGGCTATCTGCTCGCCTTGTCCGCTGCCGCCGATCACGATTCCGCGATCCGCGCGCCCGGCAGCAACCGTGGCCGCGACGCCGGCGCAGATGCCCGGATAGTCGACCGGAGTGTCGCTGTCGGTGCCGTGATCGTCCACCTCGTGCCCGAGCCGCGCAAGGGTCGTCACGAAGTGCACTTTGAGCGCGAACCCGGCGTGATCGGCACCAACCGCGATGCGCATTATGTTCAGATTATAACAGTCGGCAGTCGGTAGTCGGCGATCGACAGTCGCAGCCGGCAGTCACAGTCGCAGTCGACAGTCGGCAGTCACAGTCGGCAGTCACAGTCGACAGTCGGCAGGCAGAGTCGACAGTCGCAGTCGAGAGTCGACAATCGCGTCGACTTCACCGGTCGGCCAGCTCGAAGAGGACGATGTCCGACTCGTCGCGTGTGCGATCGAAGACGATTTCGCGACCATCCCGGGAGATGTCGAAATCGGTGATGGCGAACCCGTGACGAAGGGTAGTCAACTGACGTTCGAGGCCGGTCTTCAGGTCGACCGACCAGAACTCCTTATGTGAGATGTCCCCCTTCAAGACGACCAATGTGCCCTCGCGCAGGAAGACGAGCCGCCTGGCGCCCCTGGTGAGCACCAGGTTGGGCAGATCGCGCGGCGCACCATCCGTGCCGACCGCCTTGACGCGAAACGTCGTGCCGACATCTGCGCCCGAGTAGACGAGAAACTGCCCGCTCGGCGACCAGGTCGGATCCGTGGAGTATTCCTTCACGAGCTGCACCGGCGGTCCACCATCGAGAGGGACCTTGAACACGTGCGGCTCACCATTCCGATTGGCTGCGACTGCCACCCATCGACCATCGGGCGACCAGGCGGGGGCTCCCCGCACGTCGAGCTCTTCCGCCAGCCGATGCGTACCGGTCCCGTCAGTGTTCATCACATAGAGTTGCGTCCGTTCCCCCGCTTGCACGCCAAACGCCAGTCGTTGGGCGTCCGGGGCAAGTGCCGGTCCCGCAACCGCTCGCCCGTTGACGACATGCCAGAGCTCTGTGGCCGCCCCGGTGCCTGGGATCTTCCAGAGCGCGTCGCTCCCGGTTTTCGGGGAACGATAGATGAGGTACCCAGGTCCGAATCGCGGCGAAAGACCGCTGCCTGTCGGAAGCGAGATTGGTGCGGCCGAGGTCTCCTCCTCGATGCGGTCCGCAATCGGCACGCGCCAGAGCTGTTCCATCGAGCGTGAGACAGTCGCCACGAGCCGTCGGCCATCGGCGGTTGCCGATAGCGACGCGTACTGCTCGAGGCCCGTGCTGATGCGGCGGGATGTCCGAGTGTTGAGGTCGAGTGCGTAGATCCAGGGCCCCGCTCGATCGGTATCGGTCGCAAGGTACAGTAGCGTCCGGTCGTCCAACAGGGTCGGGAAGGTCACGCGCCCGGCATGGAACGTCAGCCGCTCAGGCTCGCCTCCGTCTCGCCGTATGCGCCAGATGTCGCTTTCCTCGAGCGGCAAACCGTGGACGAAGTAGATGAACGCGCCGTCATGCGACCAGACGGGGAAGTGGTTGTGAAAGCCGGGTCGCGCAACGTAGATTTGCCGACCGACTTTCTCGTTGGGCTCGGTGACGAACAGCGGGTCGCCCTCCGCCGGCGGGTGGTAGACGATTCGGGTCCCGTCGGGCGACCAATCGAGCTCTGAGACGCCTTTGAGGTACGGCTCGAGCGGGCCGCCCAAGGTGGGGACGGCCCACCCGGCGTCGACGGAACCTCTATCGGGCACGCGACTCCAGAGGGCGACGAGCGACGCATCCGGGGAGAAGCCCACCGTTCGTGTTGCCGGGTTCCGCAGCTCCCGAACACTGCCCTTGGTGAGGTTGTAGACCTTGCCGGTCCCGACCTGGGTCACCCATGCGTCCCACGAGCCATCGCGGTCGGAGAGAAAGGCCACGAACTTCCCGTCGCGCGAGATAGCCGCGTGATGCTCCGCCCCCTCGAAATCCGTCAACTTCACGACCTTCGCGCCCTCGAGGGGATTGCGCCTCGCGTACTCCGATCGTCCCAGTTCCCATGTGGCCGCCACAGCGCCGATACCGATGGCGAGCAAGCCTGCCACTGCCGCAGCAGTCCACCAGGCGAGTCGTGTCGGACGCGCTGCTTTCTGATCCGCGGCGCTCGCCTGCCTGGGGGTCCCAGTCCCCGGCACTGCGATGATCTGGAGCGCTTCTTTGATTTCCAGACGCGCGTCGCCGATATCCCGCAACCGCTGCTTCGGATCCTTCTCGAGACAGCGTTGGATCAGTCGCCGGATGATCGGCGGTGTCTGCGCCGGCAGGATGCCCCAGTCAGGCTCGTGCTCGAGGATCGCCGCGATCGTGTCGGAAGCCGTGTCGCCACCAAACGCCGGCCGGCCGGTCAACATCTGATACAAGACGCAGCCGAACGCCCAGATGTCTGTTCTCTTGTCGACCGGCTTGCCTCGCGCCTGTTCCGGACTCATGTAGGCCGTCGTGCCCGCAATCACGCCTTCTCGGGAAGGATCGACCGCGATCTGCGGCTGTTGGTGACGCCTCGTTACCCGCGTCGTCGGTCGCGAAAACCTTCGCCAGGCCGAAGTCGAGCACTTTTATCGTGCCGGCGGGCGTGACTTTGATGTTCGCGGGTTTCAGATCGCGATGGATGATGCCCTTCTCGTGGGCACCCTCGAGGGCATCCGCAATTTGGCGCGCGAGCTCGAGTGCTTCCGGAACTGGCAGGGGGCCGGCCGCCAGTCGCTCGGCGAGGGTAGGCCCCTCGACGAGCTCGAGAACGAGGCCACGGACGCCACCGGCCTCTTCCGATCCGTAGATGGCCGCAATGTGTGGATGGTTCAGCGTCGCCAACACGCGCGCCTCGAGCTCGAAACGCGCCAGCCGTCCTGGGATCGAGAGCAACGCATCCGGCACGACCTTGATCGCCACGTCGCGGCCCAACTTCGTATCGCGAGCGCGATACACCTCTCCCATCCCGCCAGCGCCCAGCAGCGAAAGAATCCTGTGCGCACCGATCTCCCGGCCGACGAGCGATGCCCGGTCGTCAGCGAAGATTTCCGCAGCCACGACGGTGATGGGCGTGGCCAGAAATCCTTCTGCCGCTCGCGCGTGCGTCAGCAGCGTCTCCACGTCCTGCCGGAGCGCGTCATCGTCTTTGCAGGCGACTGCTACGAACGCCGGGCGCTCGTGCGCCGGTTGGTCGAGCGCAGCGTGACAGACGTCCTCGATACGTTGACGACGCTCGGAGTCCGTCATGGTGTTTCCCCTTCGAGCTCGCGAAGCAGCCAGAGTTTCGCGAGGCGCCAGTCGCGCTTGACCGTGTCTGGCGAGACGTGGAGCACCTCCGCCGTTTCGTCCACGCTCAAACCTCCAAAGAACCGCAGTTCGACGATCCGGCTCTTCCGAAGGTCCGCCTTCTCCAATGCTTCTAATGCGCGATCCAGCGCCACTACGTCGAATGCCGGATCCGGGGAAGTGACGAGCCCTTCGTGCAGCGTCACCTGCTGTGCACCGCCTCCCCGTTTCTGGTAGCCGCGACGCCGGGCGTAATCGACGAGAACGCGCCGCATCAAGCGGGCCGAGATACCGAGGAAATGCGCGCGGTCCTGCCACCGGACTTCCCGCGCGTCCGTCAAGCGCACGAAGGCCTCGTTGACCAGCGCGGTGGTTTGCAGCGTGTGCCCGCGGCGCTCCCGGCCCATGTACCCGCGAGCGAGGCGGCGCAGCTCCGCCTCCATGAGCGGCATCAGTTGTTCGAGCGCCGCATCATCGCCGCCGCTCCATGCCCGCAAGAGCTCGGTGACGGCCCCAGGTGACGGTGTTGCCACGATCCGCGTCCGCCGGAAGTATGGCTCATACCGAACGAGGGGGCGAACACCTAGTCCAGGATTCAGTTGTGTTCGTATGTAGCGCAGCCCTTCAGGGCTGCCCGCGCGCGGCATGGCAGGCCTGAAGAGCCTGTGAACAATCTCCTGTGGCTTCCGCCTTCAGGCGGAAGATCGCGGCCGGCGTTGGTCTTCCACCTAAAGGTGGAAGCCACAAAAAGGTGGAAGCCACAAGATCGATTTGTTCACAGGCCTGAGGGCCTGCGCTACCGTAGCGCGACATAGCGAACACAAGTAAACCCCGGTTTAGGAGGACGTAACGCCTGAATCAGTAGCAGCCGCTCCGCTGGTTGCGGCTGCGAAATACGGGCCGAACCACTCAAGTACACGCGACTGAATCCGCTGACACCCCTCTGGTTCACTCCTTGGCGTTCACCCCCCTGACGGCCGTTCGCGCATTCCAGTGTGCGGCACTGCTTTTCTGCGGCCGCGGAAGGAATGGACGATGAGAACACGCACGTCACACCGGCTGTTCGCTGCCTTGGCGATGGCCGCGGCGTTCAACCTGGCTTCGCCCCCGATGAGCTGCGGGTCGCAGGACGACCCCAACCAGGTACTCGAGTGGAATCAGATCTTTGTCGACACGCTCGTGGCGACGAACACGCCAAATTCCTCGAGCCAACGTCTCGGGGCGATCTTTCACACTGCGATCTTCGATGCCTATAACGGCATCGAGCGGCGCTACACACACATCTACGTCGAGGCCGGCGCACCTCGGGGCGCCTCCCGCCGGGCCGCCGTGATCGCGGCCGCATACACCGCGCTCGTCGGCATCTTCCCGTCTCTCTCCTCGTCCCAACGCGAGGCGCTCGACGCCCGCTATGAGGCGACGCTGGCCGCGTTGAGCGATGACGGCGGCAAATCGCGCCAACGCGGGATCGCCTGGGGAACGGAGGTCGCGACGGCAGTGCTCGCCTGGCGGGCGACCGATGGGTTCAACGGCCCGAACGATCCAGTCGGCGGCGGGACAGCGGTTGGCCGATGGCGGCCGACGGGAGGGTCATGCGTCACCATGACCGGCCTGGGGCTGGCGTTCACCACGCCCTTCGTCGTTCCCAGCGCGACCGAGTTCGATCCGGGACCACCTCGAGGTCTGATGAGCCCCACATACACAGACGATTTCAACAGCGTCAAGGCGCTCGGTCGACAGACAGGATCGACGCGCACCGATGACCAGACCGCGCTCGCGCCGTTCTGGGAGGGAAACGCCAGCGTGCACTGGAACCAGGCGGCCAACCAGATGGCGCGAGCCCACCACTTGTCGTTGTCCAGGACCAATCGGTTGTTTGCCGTGCTGAACATCGCGATGGCCGACACGGCGTTCACCGTCTGGACCGCCAAGCGGTTCTACGGCAGCAATGACTTGGAAGTGACGTGGCGGCCGGTGACATCGATCCCGCTGGCGGGCGGGGACGGCAATCCGCTGACGGCGCCGGATCCGGCCTGGATACCGCTGGTCAGCACGCCATGTCACCCCGAGTATCCTGCCGGTCATCCAAGTCAAAACGGAGCGGCCGCGACCGTACTCCTCAACCGCTTCGACGACGGGCAGACGTTCACCCTGACGACGAGACTGTCGGGCGTCGACCTGCCGAATCGGACCTACACCTGCATCTCGCAGGCGCGGGCGGATGGAAACAACGCGCGCGTCTGGGGCGGCATGCACTATCCGAGCACGGTAGCCATCAGCGATCAGGTGGGTGCAGCGGTGGCCGACTACGTCAATTCGCACGCGATGCAGCGGATCCGATAGAGACAATCGGCGGCGAGACGTCTCCAGCCGTGGAGGGTTCGGGAGTAGAATCAACGCCGGACTTCGTTTCGCCACGGCCGCGGCCCTCTGTCAGGATCTGCCCGGCATGTTTGGCGTGAGGCTCAACCCCGGCAAGTGACTATCAGCTCCCGCGAAGAGGACGATTCTGCATCGCCGAGAGTCTCCGTCTCCTCGCGTGGCGAAGATCGTCTCCGCAGCGGCCATCCGTGGATTTACCGGAGCGATCTGGTTGAGGTCCAGGCGTCGGGCGGAGACACAGTCCATGTCCTCTCCGCCCGCGGGCGGCCGTTGGGCTACGCGCTCTACAGCGATCGATCGGAGATCGCGCTCCGGCTGCTCACCCGCGACAGGGACGCCCCCACGCTCGAGATGTGGAAGGAGAGGATCGCTGCCTCGATTTCCTATCGGGCCTCGATGGGGATCGACGCGACGGCTTACCGCCTCGTGCACGGTGAAGGAGATCGGCTCCCTTCGCTCATCGTGGACCGGTACGGTGAGTACCTGGTCGTGCAGACGCTTTCGCAGGGCACCGATCGCCTGTTGCCCCGGATCGTCGAGCAACTCGCTTCCCTGGTCAAACCGGCCGGCATTCTGGCGAGGAACGATCCGCGTGTCCGCATGCTGGAGGGGCTGGAGCAGCGGGTCGAGGTGCTCTACGGCACCGTACCGGAAACCCTCGACGTCCTCGAGGGCCGCGTGTCGTATCAGGTCGATCCGTATCACGGGCAGAAGACGGGGCTGTTCCTCGATCAGCGCGAGAATCGTGAGGCCGCCGCCCGGTACGCGCGCGGCCGCCTGCTCGACGCGTTCAGCTACAACGGCGGCTTTGCGCTGGCGCTCGCACCGCGATGCGAGCGCGTTCTCGCCGTTGACATCTCGGAAGAGGCCGTCGCACGCATCACCGCGAACGCCGCGCGGAACGGACTGACGAATATCGAAGTCCGCGCGATGAACGTGTTTGACGAGCTGCGTGAGCTCGAGCGCCGCGGCGAGCGATTCGACACGATCATCCTCGATCCCCCTGCGTTCGCCAAGAACAAGGCTGCCGTGCGAAAAGCGCTCTCCGGTTACAAAGAGATCAACCTCCGCGCGCTGAAGCTCCTCAACCAGGGCGGCTTCCTGATCACCTGCACGTGCTCGTACAACGTCAGCGAAGGCGACTTCGCCGACGTGCTTGCCGCCGCGGCGGTCGATGCGCATGCGGACGTGACCGTCGTCGAAAAGCGGACGCAGGGACGGGATCACCCCATCCTGATGACGGTCCCGGAGACGTACTACTTGAAGTGCTTCGTGTTGAGGAAACTCTGAAAAGGTTCAGGCTTCGCCGCTGCGCGGGGGCTTCTCATCCATCCTGCCGCAGCACGGCGGCAGGATCGACGTGCACTGCGCGGAAGGATGGACCGAGCGCCGCGGCGATGGCGACGACCGAGAAGATGAGTGGAACCGCCAGGTAGGTCACGGGATCGGCCGCGCTGATTCCGTACAACATCGAGCTCAACGCCTGCACGGCCAGGCTGGTTGCAGCCAGGCCGCAGATGAGCCCGATGAGCGTGATGCTCAGGCCCTCTCCCAGCACCAGCTTGACGACGTGCGCCGGCCGCGCGCCGAGCGCGATGCGCACGCCAATTTCCCGCGTGCGTCGAACCACCGAGTACGCGACCACGCCGTAGACGCCAATCGTCGCCAGCAGCAGCGCCATGGCGCCGCAGGTCCCCAGCAGCACGGCGGTCAAGCGTTCGACGGTCAACGCCTCTTCCAGATGCGTGCCGAGCGTCAGGACACGATACACGGGCACGCGGGTGTCGACTGCCGCGGCAGCGGATTGAACGGCCCGAACGGCGCCGAGCGGATCGCCGGCAGTCTTCGCGAGAAGCGACATGTCGGATCGGTAGCTCTGGGCGAGCGGGCAGAAAACGACGGGCACCGGTGATTCCTGAGGCGAGAGATGGCGGGTCGCACGCGTGACGCCGATCACCTCGAGCACCCGGTTCCTGGAATCTGTGAGGTGCTTGCCGACGGCGTTGCCCCCGAAGTACGTATTGGCCAGCACCTCGTTCACGATCGCCACCGCCGGAGCCCCTGCGCGATCGCGCGTATCGAACGACCGGCCCGCCAGCAGCGAGACCCCCAGGGCGTTGAAGTACCCCGCGTCGACGACGTTGTAGCTCAACTCGCGATCCTCTCCCGGCCTGGGCTCGTATCCTTCGGGCCGGAAGAGGCGACGCTCGCGTCCGCTCAACGGGAGGTCCGCCGCAAGTCCTGCAGAAACCACGCCTGGGACGCGCAGCACCGCGTCGATCGCAGCCGCGTAGTATACGAGGCCCTCCTCGGGCGTGAAGTCGGCAGGCGGCAGCTCCACCGAGGCGACGACTGCGTCACGCGTCGCAAAGCCGAGATCCGCTGTGCGGGCGTTATCGAGGCTCTGCACGAGCAGCGCCGCCGTAACAAGGAGGACGACCGCCGCGGCCACCTGAAACGCCACCACTGCGCGGCGTAGCCGCGTCATCGACTGCGTGTCCGAGACCCGGCCGTCATCGCCCCTGAGCGCCGACGTGGCCGACCGTCGGACTGCCTGCACCGCCGGTGCAAGACCGAAGAGGATGCTGCTGATGCAGGAGATGGCGAGCGCGAACGCGAGCGTGCGGCTGTCCAGCGCCGCCTCCAGCATCATGGACTGCTCGGGAGGAAAGAAGCTGGGAAGGACGTCAGCGGCCCAGAGCGAGAACAAGAGGCCCAACGCACCTCCTGCGAGCGCCAGCACCACGCTCTCGGTGACGAGCTGGCGGAGGACCCGCATCCGGCCGGCTCCCAGGGCCAGGCGGATGGCGATCTCGCGCGTGCGGGCGGTCGCCCTCGAAATCAGGAGCGCAGCGATGTTCGCGCAGGCGATGAGGAGCACGAGGCCGACGGCCGCCATCAGAATCGCCGATACCGTTTCGATCTGCGATCGAAACTCCGGCGGCATGCGCGTCTGCGGTATCGCGATCATCGGTCTGGGAGATGTCGGATCCTTCAGGATGCCGAGATTGGATTCGGGGAAGGCGCGCGCCAGCTGGGAAGCCACGCCGGAGAGCTGAGTTTGCGCCTGACTCAGAGAGACACCGCTTTTGAGGCGCGCGACAATCGACAGCCCCCGGTTCCCGCGTGCCTGTGGCGACGCCGGCGGCGCGACGTAGGGTGTCCACACGTCGATGGCGCGTCCGAGATCCAGCCCGCGAAATCCCACCGGTCCGACGCCGACGATGGTCAACGGGCTGCCGTTGAGGATCACGGTGGACCCGATCGCTGCCGGATCCCCAGCGAAGGCTCGACGCCACACGTCGTTGCCGATCACGGCCACCGGTGCAGCGGAGGCCGCAGTGTCCGCGGATGCGATCATTCTGCCCAGCGCAGGCTGGAGTCCCAGCAGGCTGAAGTAACCCCCCGTGACGGCGGTGGCGCGAACGCGCTCGACGTTGCGGCGCGTCCGAAGGGCGGCGATGCCGTTGTCGGACTCCGCGGCCATCCCGCTGAAGTCCGTCGCCTGCTCCTGCAGCGACAGGAAGTCCGGATACGAGGAGGAGCCGTAGGGACCGCTGCTGAAATCGCTCGTGTAGACCGCGACCAGGGATCCGGGGTCGCTCACGCCAGGCGCCGGCCGGAAGAGCAGCGCGTTCACGAAGCTGAAAACGGTGACGTTCGCTCCCGTGCCGACGGCAAGCGTGATGAGGGCGATGGCGGTGAACACGGGTGCCCGGCCGAGAGTGCGGAGCGCGTACCGAAGGTCCTGGACCACGGAGGTCATATGGGCAGCTCAAGCCATGGCCGTGCCATCTGGGCTCTCAGAATCCTGAGTCAAGTCGTCGAATTGGCCCGGCGGCCGCGCTTGCGCCGTCCGTTTCCGGAAGCGCCTGTCCGCCGCCGGACAGCCCGTTGCCGGGGGCCGGGGGCCGACGGCCCATGCACCTCGGGGCACGACGATATACTCCAACCGTGCCCGATCTCAATCAGAAGCGCCGCATCCGGCTGTTGATGATTGCCGTCGCGCTCGCGGCCATCTTCGCCTGGCGGCCGCCGGTCCTCAGGGCGCCGCCGTCGGGCCCGTTGCCGACCTGGCGCGATCGGTTCACCGGCATGCAGTTCGTCCTCCTCGGCCCCGGGACTTTCAAGATGGGAACGCCGCCAGACGAGCGGGACCGTGAGCTCGAGGAGGTCCAGCACCAGGTCACACTCTCGCGCTTCTACATGTCGCGCTACGAGGTCACCCAGGCGGAGTGGCAGCGCGTCACCGGGCACAATCCCAGCCAGTTCCAGGATTGCGGACCGCGCTGCCCGGTCGAAAACGTGAACTGGTTCGAGGTGCAACAGTTTCTGCGGCAACTGAATGCACAAAGCCAGGCTGGCTTCCGGCTCCCGACGGAGGCCGAATGGGAGTACGCATGCCGCGCCGGAGGGGAGCTGCCGTTCGGCCATACAGCGACGCTCTCGTCGCGCGACGCCAACATCAACGGTGAATTCCCGTACGACGCGCTCAAGGGGAAGTTTCGCGGACGTCCGATCACGGTGGGCGACTTTGGGCCCAACCCCTGGGGTCTCTTCGACATGTCCGGCAACGTCTGGGAATGGACCCAGGACTGGCATTGTCCGTACTCATCCGATCCGGAGGTCGATCCCGTCGGCAAATGTGGGTCGGACAAACACGTGATCCGCGGCGGAAGCTGGCTCTTCAACGGATCCAGTGCGCGCTGTGGGCTCCGCTACACCCACCGTCCGGAGGATCGCGGCTACAGCCTTGGAGTCAGGGTCGTCCACGACGTCTGGTGAGGCGCCGACCCTGAAGAGCCTTGGGGTTTGTTCAGTGTGGCTTCCGCCTTCAGGCGGAAGAGTCCGCCTCGCACACGGCTTCCACCTGAAGGTGGAAGCCACGAGAGCGTTTGTCCATGAGCTCCTGAAGGGCCGACCGCACTGCCGGGTGCTATAGTTCGACGATGGCCTCCCGACCCTCGCTCCCTCCGCTTCAGGCTTCGGATTTCGCCTCTGCGTTTCCCGGATCGCGCAAGGTGTATGTCGAGGGATCCGGCGTTCGAATTCCCATGCGCGAGATCGCGCTTTCCGCCGGCGAGCCACCACTCCGCGTCTACGACACCAGCGGGCCACAGGGCGGTGATGTCCGCGAGGGACTGCCGCAGCTGCGCCGCGAATGGATCGTCGCCAGGGAGTGTCGTCGAGGGGCCACGCGCGATCGGCGCACCCGCGTCCGCGGAACACCCGATGCCGCCCGCACTCGCCAGACGGATGAAGACCGCCCTTCGTGGCACGGCCGCGGTGACGCAGCTCCGCTATGCCCGGCAGGGGATCGTCACCGCCGAGATGGAGTTCGTCGCGATCCGCGAAGGGTTCGATCCGGAGTTCGTCCGATCGGAGGTTGCGCGAGGGCGGGCGATCATCCCGGCGAACATCAATCACCCCGAGCTCGAGCCGATGATCATCGGGCGGCACTTCGCGGTCAAGATCAACGCGAACATCGGGAACTCGGTCGTCAGCTCCTCGATAGACGAGGAGGTCGAGAAGCTGCGGTGGGCGACGCTGTGGGGCGCCGATACCGTCATGGATCTCTCGACCGGGCGGGATATCCACGAGACACGCGAGTGGATCATCCGCAATGCCGCTGTGCCGATCGGAACCGTCCCCATTTATCAGGCCCTCGAGAAAGTTGGCGGGCGGCCAGAAGATCTGACCTGGGAGATCTACCGCGACACCCTCGTCGAGCAGGCAGAGCAGGGCGTCGATTACTTCACGGTCCACGCGGGCGTGCTGCTCCGGTACATCCCGCTCACCGCCCGGCGACTGACCGGGATCGTCTCGCGCGGTGGCTCGATCATGGCCAAGTGGTGCCTCGCGCATCACAAGGAGAACTTCACCTACACGCACTTCCGCGAGATCTGCGAGATCATGCGGGCCTACGACATCTCGTTCTCGCTTGGCGACGGGCTCAGGCCCGGATCGATCGCCGACGCGAACGACGAGCCGCAGTTCGCGGAGCTGAAGACCCAGGGCGAGCTGACGCGCATCGCCTGGGAGTACGACGTCCAGGTCATGAACGAAGGCCCCGGACACGTGCCGATGCACCTCATTCGCGAGAACATGGAGAAGCAGCTCGAGTGGTGCGACGAGGCGCCCTTCTACACGCTGGGGCCGCTCACGACGGACATCGCCCCTGGCTACGATCACCTCACCTCCGCGATCGGCGCCGCGCAGATCGGCTGGTACGGCACCGCGATGCTCTGCTACGTCACGCCGAAGGAGCACCTCGGCCTCCCGGATCGGGACGACGTCAAGGCGGGCGTGATTGCCTATCGAATCGCGGCCCACGCGGCCGATCTGGCGAAGGGACATCCCCGCGCGCAGGCCTGGGACGATGCCCTCTCGAAGGCACGGTTCGAGTTCCGGTGGGAGGATCAGTTCAATCTATCGCTCGATCCGGTGACCGCCCGCGCGTTCCACGACGCGACGCTGCCGGCCGAAGGCGCGAAGGTCGCGCATTTCTGCTCCATGTGCGGACCCAAGTTCTGCTCGATGGAGCTCACGCAGCAAGTCAGGGCGATGGCGGAGGCGGGCATGGAAGAGAAGTCCCGCGAGTTCCTGGAGAAAGGCGGGACGATCTACCTGAGTCCCGTCAGCGACCGTCCGCAGCAGTCGTAAACGGCCCGAGCGGCGCCCAGGCGTCCCACGTGCTCGCTGAGCCGCTGTTCCGCACCCACACCTGGAACCAGTAGGTGCCCGTCAGGGGCGGCACCCAGCTCAGAGTCGACGCGCTCGTCCAATCCTGGGCCATCGTCCATGTGGATCCGTTGTACACGAAGAGCTTGTAGGTGTAGGGCCCTGTCCCACCGACAGCCGTCACCTTGACGTGTGCCGGCGTGCCGACGATCAGCGGAGCGGCTGGACTCAACGAGAGGTTGGTGACCGCGAGCGCGGCTGACGCACCGACGGAGACCGGCCCTGCCGGGAGCCACTCGTCGAACGTGCTCGCTGAGCCGACGTTGCGCACCCACAATTGGAAGTGGTACGAACCGGCCGCGGGCGGAACCCAGGTCCACGCCGGAGAAGCGCTCCAATCCTGACCGAGGCTCCAGGCCGACCCGTTGTTCACCCAGAATCTGTGCATTGCGTGGTTCCCGGTCTGGAGTTGTCCCCGAGGCTGTTCGACCTGCGGTGTCGATCGCTGGCGTGCCTGGCGGACGCTTACGGCACGACCGGCACGATCATGATGATCGTCTTGAACCGCGCCGGCTCCGCGCCGCGCTTCGGGTTCAAGTAGCCTTGCGACCCGCCCCACGCATAGTCCTTTACGGTCACGCCGGGCGGGAAGGCCATTGTTTCCTCGCGGTACCGGCCGACATCGAACTCGTGAATCGGGGGCTCATCGTACACGAGCTCGCCTCGCTGCTTCAGCGTCGTCCGGTAGTAGGTGACGATCTCGGCGAATGGCGTGTTGGTGCCGAACAGGTAATAGCGCTGATTCCGGCCGGCATCGTAGGACATGAGGAACTCGGCGCCTGGATAGATCGGGACGCCGAGCATCTGCTCGGTCGGCGCGCCTGCCGGCGGCTGGGATGCCCGTGAAGGCTGCGGAGGCGGCGCCGGCTTCGCCGGTGGCGGCGCCTGCGGTGCGGCGCGATCGGAAGTACCTGGTCGCGGGAATGGCGCCGGCGTCTGGGCGGAGACGATGACGGCGGACGCCAGGCTGGTCATCAGAACGGCGGCCGGCAGAATCGCGCGCAGCATATCGGTATTATGACGCAGGGTTGGCTCCGCTTCGCGGAGCCTCCGCGGAGCGGACAGCCCGGAGCCGGTTTTTGGTCTGGAGCCTCTCATGATCGACTTCACCGCCCTCCAGGCCTGGTGCGACAGCCAACGCTCGTGGAGCCGGGAGCTGCTCGAGACGCTGGTTCGGCTCGAGTCGCCGAGCCACGACAAAGCGGCTGTCGACCGCTGCGGCGCGGAGCTCCTCCATCGGCTCGACCAGGCTGGCGCGCAGTGCACACGGATCCCGACACTCCATCGTGGCGACCATATTCGAGCGGAGCTGGCGGGCGACGGCCCGCAAACGCTGATCCTCGGTCACTTCGACACCGTATGGGGCGTTGGTCAGATCGAGCGGATGCCGTTCCGCGAAGAGGGGGATCGGCTCTACGGTCCTGGAATCTTCGACATGAAGGCGGGGCTGGCGACCGCGCTCCTCGCCCTGCGCGCGGTCCAGTCAGTGCCCGGCGCAGCCCGCCCGCGCGTCCTCGTGTTGTGGACGACCGACGAAGAGGTCGGGAGCGGCACCTCTCGCCGGCTCATCGAGGCGGAAGCGCGCAACAGCCGGGCTGTGCTCGTCCTGGAACCGTCGTTGCCGGGCGGCGCAGCGAAAACCAGCCGGAAAGGTTGCGGCGAATTCGAGTTGCTGGTCCGAGGGATTCCGGCACACGCGGGGCTGGATCCGGGCAAGGGAGCGAGCGCCATCCACGAGCTGGCCCGCCAGATCCTCGCCCTGGAGCAGCTCCAGGATTTGAGCCGTGGGATCACCGTGAATGTCGGCGTCATTTCGGGCGGGTCCCGCCCGAACGTGACGGCCGCGGAAGCGCGAGCCGCAATCGACGTGCGCGTGCCGACGCTGGCGGACGCGGCTCGGGTCGAGCGGCGCGTCCGCGAGCTGCGGCCCGAGACGCCTGGCACCTCCCTCGAGGTGCAGGGGGGCATCGACCGGCCGCCGCTCGAACGCAGTGACGACGTCGTTCGTCTGTATCAGATGGCGAGAAGCGTTGCCGTCGCCCTCGGCCGGGATCTGTCGGAAGGCGCGGCGGGCGGTGGTTCCGACGGGAATTTCACAGCCGCGCTCGGTGTTCCCACGTTAGACGGGCTCGGGCCGCAGGGCGACGGCGCCCACGCGCTGCATGAGCACGTTCTTCTCTCTGATCTTTCCTTCCGAGGTGCGCTGATTGCAGGGATGCTAGCCTGGCTTGCCGGGCATCATTAGGAATGCCCGGCTAAGCCGGGCGGTAGGCACGAACAGCGGCAAGCCAGCCACGGTCGCGAGGGAAGTCGAGGATATAGATAAGATAGGACACCATGACAAACGGATTGAAAACAGCGCTCCTGCTCGGCCTGCTGAGCGGGCTGCTTTTGATGATAGGTGAGCTGGCAGGCGGCTCCAACGGCCTCATGATCGCCTTTGTTTTCGCGGCGGTCATGAACTTTGCGTCGTATTGGTTCTCGGACAAGATGGTCCTCCGGATGTACCGCGCTCAGGAAGTCGGGCCGGGCCATCCGCTGTACCAGATCACGGAGCGGCTCTCGCGCCAGGGCGGGCTGCCCATGCCGAAGGTTTACATCATTCCCGACAGCTCTCCGAACGCGTTTGCCACCGGCCGGAACCCCGAGCACGCGGCGGTCGCCGCGACGGAGGGGATTCTGCAGGTCCTCAGCGAGCGCGAGCTCGAGGGCGTGATCGCGCACGAATTGGCCCACGTCAAACATCGGGACATTCTGATCAGCTCGGTCGCCGCCACGATTGCGGCGGCGATCATGGTGCTCGGGCGCATGGCGATGTACGCCGGGCTTTTTGCCGGCAATGGCCGAAACGAGCGCGAAGGCAGCGCCTCCAATCCGATCGCGCTCCTTGCAATGATGATCCTGGCGCCGCTTGCGGCGATGCTGATCCAGGGTGCCATCTCGCGCTCGCGCGAGTTCGCGGCGGATGCGGGTGGCGCTCGCATCGCCGGCAATCCGTTCGGGCTGGCTGATGCGCTGCGCAAGATTGACGCGGTGTCCAAACGCGTCCCGCTCGACGCGAACCCGGCAACGGCGCACATGTTCATCATCAAGCCGTTCAGCGCGGGCGGGCTGATGTCGCTCTTCAGCACGCATCCGCCAACCGAGGCACGCATCCGTGCGTTGCTGGAAGGGACACGGTAAGAAGATCGCTCCCCTGATCTAAACGCACGACACTCTCCGCCGCGAGGCGATTCGCGGCGGAGGCTGTTTCCTGTACACCTTCCCTCGCATCCTCAGTCACTTACCTCAGGTTTTTGCCTCCCGCGCCATCTGGATCGGCTCTTGCTGCCTTCCAGGCAGACTGGGTCACTGGAGGCGACGGTGGACGACTTCGACATTCCGCAGAACAAGATGGCTGAGTCGGCTGAGCGTGTCGTCAACCGCGCGCTGGACGAGGCACGTCGCCGGGAGCACCTGCAGCTCACCAACGAGCACTTGTGCCTGGCCTTCGCCCAGGTCGAGTGGGACATGTTCGGTCAGGTCATGCGCGACCTGAACCTGAATCCACACGAGATCCTCCAGGCCCTGGAGGAGCATCTCCATCTGCTGCCGAGCGTCACGGGCAGAGAGCTGCGGCTCGCGCCCTCTACGAGACTGCTCTTCAAGCTCGCGCTGCTGCATGCGAGCCGGTCGGGTCGCCACACCGTCGAAGCGACGGACCTCTTCTCGGCGATTTTCGAGGAGACGCAGGGGATTCCCGTTTCGATCATCCGCAGCCACGGGATCGAGCCGGAAGCCATCGTCTCGAGGCTCGCGACGCGCATGCGCGACAACGAGCTCCGCGACGAGCGGCTCAGGAAGCGATTCGAGCTGCCGCCGTTCCTCAAACATTTCGCCACGAATCTGAACCAGCTCGCTCGCCAGGACAAGATTCCACCCGTGTTCGGTCGCGAGCTCGAGATGGACCAGGTGCTGGAAATCCTGTGCCATCGCGAGCGTGCCAACTCGGTACTGCTGCTGGGCGAGCCTGGCGTCGGCAAGACCGCGATCGCGGAAGGCCTCGCGCGCCGCTTCGAGTTCCAGCCGGAGAAAGTGCCCGTCCGCCTCCGCGACTGCCAGGTCGTGAACCTGCAGATGAATGCGATGGTCGCGGGCACGATGCTCCGCGGCATGTTCGAGGATCGCATCCAGAACGTGATCCGCGAGATCAAGGAACGGCCGAACCTCATTCTCTTCATCGACGAAGTGCACACGATGATTGGCGCCGGGTCGGCGCTGGGCGCACCGTCCGACGCCGCCAACATCTTCAAGTCGGTCCTCGCACGCGGAGAGGTCCACATCATCGGCGCAACGACCCTCAGCGAATACAAACAGTTCATGCAGGAAGACGAGGCGCTGGCACGCCGCTTCCGGCCCGTCCAGGTCGCTGAGCCTTCGATCGAAGAGACCCGGCACATTCTCTACAGCCTGCGCCCTCGTCTCGAGCGGAACTACTCGGTGCACATCAAGGACGACGCGATCGAGACGGCGCTCGACATGGCGCCGCGCTACATGCGCCACCTGCAGCTGCCGGACAAGGTCATCGGCTGGCTCGACACGGCCTCCGTCAAGGCCGAGATCGCGCGACGGTGGGAGGTCACGGGCGTTGACGTGGTGAACGTGATTTCGAAGGTCGCCGCGATTCCGGAAGACATGGTGTTTCGCGAAGTCACCGATCGCTTTCGCGATCTCGAGGAACGCCTCGGCGCGCGTGTCGTGGGTCAGCGAAACGCCATCGACGCGGTTGCCCGGCGCCTCGTGCTGAACAAAGGACCACTCAAGGACGGCTTCGATCGACCGGACGGCGTGCTGCTCTTCCTCGGCCCGACCGGGGTCGGCAAGACGGAGCTCGCGAAATCGGTCGCAGAGTTCCTCTTCGGCGACGAGAAGAAGATGATCCGCCTGGACATGTCCGAATACCAGGATGGCGCGGTGGCGGTCGACAAGCTGATCGGGATGCCGCGGGGGATTGTCGGATCCGAGCGGGGCGGCGTGCTGACGAACCGGCTCAAGGACAATCCCTACTGCGTCGTCCTCCTGGACGAGGTCGAAAAAGCCAGCCCCGCCATGCTCAATCTCTTCCTGCAGGCGTTCGACGAAGGGTGGATTACCGACGGCCGGGGGAAGCGGGCGTACCTGAGCGACGCAATCGTGATCATGACCTCGAACATCGGGTCCGAATGCTTCCGGAAGCTCACGAACCCGCTCGGCTTCCTATCGAGGCAGGTCGGCGTCGACCAGGTCCAGGGCGAGGTCACTCGCGAGCTCGAGCGGCGGTTTTCTCCCGAGTTCCGGAACCGGATAGACGAGGTCGTGATCTTCAGCCCACTCTCGAAGGACGAAGTGCGCGAGATTGCCGTGCAGCAGGTGGGAAAGATCCAGGAGGCACTCGGGCGCCGCGGGCGTCACCTGACAGTTTCGCCCGAGGCGCTGGAGCAGGTCGTTCAGGACGGCTACAGCCTGGCGTACGGCGCGCGCTTCCTGAAGCGGGTCATCGAAGATCGGATCAAAATGCCGATCAGCCAGCGCTGGACCGAAGGCACGCATTTCGTCGCCCAGGTCAAGGACGGCCGCGTGCACATCGACATCTCGAAGGACGTGGACGGATACCGGCTCGCGGCAACCGCGTAGACGCCGCTCAACTCCACACGAACGTCGTCTGCTCGGGAGCCGATCCTGGCCCGGCTTCGTCTTTCTCGATCTCGCTCCCATCGGCCTGCGGCGGGATCGAGGTCGCGCGCCTCGCGACGTCGTAGCGTTCCCGCAGCGTGTTGATCAGCCCTCGAACGGTGTCGGCGTAGTCCTTGGGCGCGTAGGCCCCCGGATACATCCGGCGATATCCCTCCAGCCGCTCGGGAAACTGCTCCGAGACGAAGTGCAGGAAGTGATCGCGTGTCCCACCCTTGAGGTGCAGGATGTTGGCTCCCATGAAGGCGGCGCCGTGGTCGGCGATGGCTTTGATCGTCGCCTCGAGACGCGCGGGCTGTGTGGTAAAGCCGGGGACGACCGGCGCCATGAGCACGCCCGCATTGACGCCGGCGCGACGGAGCTCGCGAACCGCGCGGAGCCTCTGCAACGGGTGCGCGGTGCCTGGCTCCAGTGCGGCCCACGCGTCTTCGTGCACCGTCGGAACGCTCACGCACACCGTGCTTCCGCAGCGGCGCCCGAGCTCCGCGAGCAGGTCCGCATCGCGCACGATCATCGGTCCTTTCGTCACGACTCCAACCGGCGTGTTCGCGGCGAGAAAGGCCTCGAGCGATCGACGCGTCAGCTTGTAGTGGCCCTCGATCGGCTGATATGGATCGGTGGCGGTGCCGACGGCGACGACTTCACGCACCCAGGACGGCTTGTCGAGCTCCCGCCGGAGGACGTCAATCAGATTCACTTTCACGAAGATCAACGACGAGAACTCGTCGTCCGGGCCGAGCTCGAACTGCGTTTGATAGCGCCGGGCGAAGCAGTAGTGGCATCCGTGGGTGCAGCCGCGGTACGCGTTGAGGGTCCAGCTGAATGGCATCCCCTTGACGGGGTTGAGCGCCGATCGGCAGGTGACCTCCTGATACCGCGCGGCATCGGCGCGCAGCCGAGCCTGGTCCAGCGCGGTCGCGCCTCCGGCCTTGACCGTCAGTGCGATGGTCCTGGTTGTGGGAGGTAGGGGAGGGCTTTCGAAAAGACGTGGGGAATCCATACGGTTCGCCGTTTGTTCGCCTGCCAATGATGCAGCGCCGGCGGCCCCCTGTCAACTTGCGGCTGCAAGCTGGCTTGACGCGCTGCGAAAACCTTAACAGGAGGAGGGGAGGAAGGGAGAAAAACGGGAGGAACTGGAATGGTTGCCGTAGGACTGCGGCTGCTCGCGCCGCGCGGAACGCGCGGCGGAGTGAGAGAGCGGGCGCGAAATCGCGAGCGCTACGCGATCTGGACAAGCGTTCGCGATTTCACGCCCACTCTCTCACTCCAGCGCCCGCCTGCGGCGGGCGCGCGAGCAGCGGCGATGCTCGTAGCCATCCGCGTATCTCCTCCCGTTTACTCCCTTCCTCCCCTCCTCCTGTAATGGTTTTTTCAGCGAGTAACCCGAACGCCCAAGTTTCAGAAGACGTACACCAGTGCGAACCCGATCTGCGCCACGAACATCATCCGATACATGTGGGCCCAGGAGACGTGGTTCGCCTCGACGGCGAGGTCCTCGGGCCGCCGCAGCATCAGATAACACACGTACACGCCGTAGGCGGTCATCGCCCCGGCGAGGAGCTGCAGCAGCAGGGGGTTGCCTGTCAGGATGCCGGCGGAGGCGCCTGCGGAGATCAACAGAAAGGGAACCACGAACGACGGAGAGATCATCCACGCGGCACGGCGTACGCCGTAGACGATTGGCAGCGTCCGGCAGCCGCCGCGCGCGTCCCCCTCCATGTCCGCGAAGTCCTTGGTCGTCGACGCGCCGAGGAGGAACAGACCGAAGATCATCCCGATGTACCAGGGTTCGACGCCCGCGATTGTCTTGACGCACGACCACCCCGCCACTTTGAGCAGGACGCCCCGCGGAACGGCAATCGTCACGTTCGCCCAGATGCCGCGCTGCTTCGTGCGCAGCGGAGGGCAGGAATACACGAAGGTGGCAACGGTCGCCGCCACGACGATCCAGAAGCATTCGTGCCGGCCGCCCGGCGATACGAGCCACGCGAGAACCAGCGCCACGGCGTAGGTGATCCAGGTGAACACCCATGCGTCGCGGATCGACAGCCGTCCGCTCGTCAGCGGCCGGTTCGGCTTGTTGATCCGATCGATCTCGAGGTCGTAGATCTGGTTCAGCGCGTTGTTCGCCGCATTGAGCGTCGCGGCCATCAGGGCCCCGAGCGCGGGATACACGATCAGGGCTGAGCTCCATGGCTCGCGCGGCACGGCACCCGCAGCGGTCACCGCGCCCGAGACCACGCCGAGTGCCGGAGCGACGAGCGTGAACGGTCGGGACAGCTCGAGGTACAGGCGGCCCCGATCGATCACATCAGCCTCGAGAGGTAGATCGCCGACACGGCCGCGATGCCGGTGTTCAGGAAGTTGAGGATGTCGTTGTTCAGGATGCCGCGATGCTCGAGCGTCGCACTGAGCGCACTCTCCGCAAACGCACCGATCGTGGCGCCTGCGACGATCGCCGCGAGCGCGGAGCGAGGCACCAGTCCGAGCGCCGCACCGGCGGCAGCGAGCGCGAAGGCGCACACGAGCCCCGCGGCCGTTCCCTCCAGCGAGATCGCGCCAGGTGTGCCGGGCGGCACCGCAGTGAAGGTGTGCACCATGTACGTCCGACGGCCCAGCGCCTTGCCTATTTCGCTCGCGACCGTGTCGCTCCCGCCGGCGGTGAGAGCGGCGGCGAAGCCGATCATCGCCGCGCCACTCGCATGGGTCGTGACCGCCAGGAGCGCCGCAACTGCCGCCAGGCCCGTGTTGGCAATAGCGTTGCCTGCGCCGCGCCGCCCGCCGCGCTCTTCCGCGATGCCGAGCAGCGTCTTCCGCCGGAGGCCCATTCGAGTCGTGACCGACGCGACCAGAAACGTCACCATCAGCAGCAGCCAGCCCTGCCAGCCGGTGGTCACGTAGATCACCGCGCCGATGCACGCTCCGACGATGGCGCCTGAAGTGGAGACGGTTCCCGCACGGTATCCGGCTGCGGCCACGACCGCGTTCAACATCACGCCGACCGGCAGAGCGTGCAGCGTCGGCGATACCGAAGCCGCAATGGCGTCTCCCCGCATGAGCGACGCAGCCCACAGCACGCCCGCCGCGGTCATCGGCACGGTCAGGTTGTCGTCCAGCCTGACGGGGATCGTTTCGGCCAGTGCGGCGATCGCCGCCGCAGCGAACGGCGCCGCCAGCGAAAACCACGAGATCCGGAGCTGGCGCGACTGCCGGCCGGCACCACCAGGCCAGGAAGGCGCCGGCGGTCCCTCCACATACGAACAGCGCGAGCGATCCTGCCACGCTCTTGTCGCGGTTCCACGGCACGCGCGCTCCCCGCCCTGTTCCGGAAAGATGCGTGCCCACGATCGTGGCCATCCCGTCGCCCGCCGCCAGGATTCCCCACGCCGCCGCGACGATGTCGAGCCGGGAGGGGAACAGGAAGATGAGGATCAGAACCGACAGCGGATAGAGCGAGCATTCCCGCGGAGTAGCCGCGAGTATGCTCCGCCGCGCGATAGAGTCGGGTGCCTCCGATGTTCGGGAGAACGAACCGGTTGAAGGCGAGAGCGGCAGCCGGCCAGGATCGCTGCCTGCCACCAGGAGAGGTATCGCAGCAGCAGCCCGAACGCACCCATCGCGACGTGGACCGCCTGGCGCGTGCGCTCAGCGCTCTGGCGGCGACGTCATGGCGGCGGCGCCGAGCCGACGCGCTGGCGCCAGTACTCGAGCAGATCGCCGAGCGTTCGCTCGATGGGTATCTCTGGCGCCCAGCCGACCTCGTCCAAGATTGCGCGATCGGTCTCCGAGGACGACAGGATTGTCGGAGGGCCGCATGCCGATCGGGATCTGCTTCGACCGTGACGCGGAGACGGGACAACCCGACGAGCCCTTCCAACAGCTCGGCGACGCGATAGGCCCGGCCCGAGCACACGTTGTACGGGCGCTGGGGCTGTCCGCTCGCTGACGAGCAGCCGGTAGGCGCGCACGACGTCGCGCACGTCGGTGATGTCGCGGCGGGACTCGAGATTGCCGACCTTGAGCACCGGCGGCGCGAGCCCTTTCTCGATCTCCGCGATTTGTCGCGCGAACGCCGACGTGACGTAATCGGTCGTCTGGCGAGGCCCGGCGTGATTGAACGGCCGCGCGACGAACGTCGGAGACGATGCTGCAAGGAGCGCGAGCATCTCCTGCGCGAGCTTGCTCACGCCGTACGGGCTCGTCGGCCCGATGGGTGAGTCCTCGGTGATCGGACCCGCGGACGGGCGGTACACCAGCGCCGATCCGGTGACGAGAATCGGGCACTCGAGGCCGGCGAGCTGCGCGGCTTCCAGGAGGTGGAGCGTGCCCATCACGTTGACGCGCAGCGCACGCTCGCGGATCCGACCACGATCCGCCGACGTTTGCGATGCCGCCGCAGTGATAGATCGTCGACGGCCGCAGCGCGTCGATCGCGTCCTGTCACCGCGGATGCATCGAGCAGATCGACCGCACGCCAGAGCACGCGCGGGTCGGTGTCGGTGGGTGTCCGTCCGGCGGGATTCGACCACGCCGCCACGGACGGATCGGTCTCGAGCAGGTGCTCGACGCAGATGGCTGCCGGCGAACCCGGCCGCGCCTGTGACGAGTGGGACTGCCACGATTTCGATTACGGCGTGGCGACTGCCGTACTGCGCCTGGTAGTACTTCTTGAACGCGACGTCTTCGTGCTTGATCGGCCGCCACCACCATTCGTTCGCGCGATACCAGTCGACGGTCGCGCCGAGCCCGTCCTCGAACGTGACCTCCGGTCGTCCAGCCGAGCGACTGCAGCTTCGTCGTGTCGAGCGAGTAGCGCCGATCGTGGCCCGGGACGATCGGCGACGTGCCGGATCAGCGTCTCAGGTTTGTCGGAGCAGCTCGAGGATGCGCCTGGTGAGCACGGCGTTGGCGATCGGATGCCCGCCGCCGATGTTGTACACCTCGCCGCTCGTCCCCGACTCGATCAGCAGGTCGAGCGCGCGGCAGTGATCCGAGCACGTGCAGCCAGTCGCGCTCGTTCAAGCCGTCACCATACAGCGGCACCTGCACGTCGTCTATTGCGTTGGTGATGAAGAGCGGGATGACCTTCTCCGGGAACTGATTGGGGCCGTAGTTGTTCGACGCCCGCGTCATGATGACCGGGACATCGTAGGTCGCCCAATAGCTGTAGGCCAGGCGATCGGCGCCCGCCTTGCTCGCCGAGTACGGGTTGCGCGGCCGGAGCTCGTCGCCTTCGCGGCTCGATCCCTCCGGTACGCTGCCGTAGACCTCGTCGGTCGAAATCTGGACGAAACGCCGGAGGTGCGGTGCCTGTCGCGCCGCCTCGAGCAGCACGAACGTGCCGAAGACGTCCGTCGTGATGAACTCGCCGGCGTTCAGGATCGAGCGATCGACGTGCGTCTCGGCAGCGAAATGCACGACGATGTCCGACGCCTGGACGAGCGGAGCGGCGACCGCCTGATCGGCGACGTCGCCCTGGACGAAGGCATGGCGCGGATGATCCATGACGTCCTGGAGGTTCTCGAGCCGTCCGGCATACGTCAGTTTGTCGAGCGTCGTGACCTGCCAGTCGTCGTGGGCAGCGAACGCGTGGTGGACGAAGTTCGATCCGATGAACCCGGCGCCGCCGGTGACAGTACCTTGACCATTGTTCCTCGACCTGTCGCGAATTGTGTGACGGGGCGCTACCGTCGGCGGCGTCGCACGCGCCGGAAGATTCAGCGTCTGATCCGTGTGTCGGAGCTGTCTCCGAGCATCGAGCGGTATACCGACTGCCCCATCGTCCTGCGGTTACCGTCCCGTCTGGCCGCCGAAGGCGCCGAAGAAGTTGGAGAACGTCCCGATGCCGGCGAGCGTGAACGAGAGATTGAACCGTTGATCCTGAGGGACCACGAAGCTCGATGCGCCGCCCAGATTGTAGGTCTGATACTCGATGTTGATGCCGCAGCACTGCGCGTTGTAGAAGGCCATGATGCGCTGTTGCCGGAAGTTGGTGTTGCGGATGTCGTAGTTGAACGAGTAGGTGCCGCCCAGATGGTTGCCCGGGTTGCGAATCGTGGTGGAGGCGTTGATGTCGTGATTGGCCTGGCGCCAGGTTGTCGAACCCCGGGAAGTCCGGGAGGTAGCGCCGCTCGCTCCAGCCTCCGGTCACCTGGAACCGGCTGCTGTTGTAGCTGCCGCTCGCGGTGAACGTCGTGAACGTGTGCGCCGTCGAGTTGAACTCGGTGGAAAAGTCGACGTTGAACCGGTCCGTCGGCGACACGCGTGACTGGATGCGCACCGGAGAGAAGTTCTTCGGCGCCGCTGCTGCGTTGTAGCTGCTCTGATACTGAGAATCGTACTTTGAAGCTGTGGCGTTCGAATAGTAGCTCTGCGTGATGCCCGAGGCTGACGATCTCGCGGGCCGAGTCCTTCTTGGCGTAGAGCCGGTTGTTCAGGCCGTAGGTCACGCGCGTCGTGCCGCCAACGATCGAGTCCGCGCCGTCGATTTGCACGATCCGGTTGAACACGTCGATGCCCGTGACTCTCTGGATGACGACGGTCGGCTCGATGACGTGCTTGAACTTCGTGGCGTAGCCGCTGTTCGGCGTTTCGAAGATCCGGTTGAAGACCGGTCCCGTGATTCGAGCCTGGAGGTCGAAGAACTGCCGGTTGACGCTGTCCGGAATCTGGACCCCCTGGGTGTTGAGGCTTTCGGTCCAGTACGTGTCCCGCCAGGACATCGTGGAGTTCAGCGTCAAGAACGGCCACTTCGTGAACGGAATCCGCACTACCGGATTGACATCCATTCGCGTCAGCCCGCGATCATATAGTTCCTTCCCCTCTTGTTCCGTCCTGTACAGCTGCGTGACGTATTCGGTGTTCACGCCGAAGTAGATCTTGGACCGGCCGATCGGCCGCTCGCCCCGGTTGAACGAGATGCGCGGCAGGCCGCCCGTGCTGGTCAGGCTGTCTTCGTCGTAGAAGACGTCGTTCTTCTCTGCCGTGGCGCTGAGAACATTGCCCCTCCAGCTGCCGGTCACGTTCCCGCCGATGTTTCTCGTGCGGTTGTTGGTCTGCAGGATGTTCTGCTGATACCGCTGCTGCACCGCCAGATCAGAGGTGTAGTTGACGTTCGCGCGGGCGTGGAGGCCTGCGCCGAGCGCCTGCGACAGGCCACCACGCATGAGGAAATTCTTCGCAGCGGCCGTCGTCTTGACGCTGCCGTCAGCCTGCTGGTAATCCGCGGCATGTTCGTCCAACAGGTTGACCTCCGCGTTGCCTCGATTGCCGCTGCCGAGCTCGTACCGGTATTCGCCCCCATATCCCTGGCCCGTCTTCGAGTACCAGTCGTGCATGAACGTGGCGTCCTGGCTGCGGCTGATCGCCCAGAAGAATGCATTGCTGAGCGACTGCCCGCGCACCGTCGACGCCCCATAGACGGGAATGAGAAAGCCGGTGGCCCGGTCGTCTTCCTGGACGGGGTAGTAGAAGATCGGCAGATACAACACCGGGACGCCCTTGACCCGCAGGATCGAGTTGGTCAGCAGGGCGTGGTCGTTGACCTTGAGCGTGACCGACCCGGAGACCACCTCCCACCGTGGCGTCGGCTGCACGCATGTCGTGAACGCGCCATCGACGATCTTGTAGGTGTCTGGGCCGAGCTTGTGAATCTCTTCGCCTCGAAACATCGCGTCCGGCTCCTGCGTGCCGAACATGCTCCGGTCGACGCGGTTGGCCATGCTGACCGTTCCCGAAGCGTTGAAGAACGTGCCGGTGCGCGTCTTCGTGTCGAACTCCAGCCGCTCGGACGCCACACGGTTGGTCGCCGACTCGAACAGGACGTTGCCTGTCGCCACGACACGATGGCCGTCGAAAATCTCCATCTGGTCGGCTGTCAGGTGCATGTCGTCGCAGTCGATCCGAACGGGCCGATCCGGTACGCCCATCAGGATCATCCGCATCTCTTCGACGCCCTGGTCGTTCTTCACCGGGAAACGGGTGGCGGCCAGGCTTCGACGTGCGGGTTCTTGCAGTTCGAGATGTCTGCGTCAGCCTGCGCAGACGCGGGCGCGGCCGCTCCGACGAGGACGATAAGGAAGGCGAGCGCAAAGAAGAGGATAGACCGCAGCATCGAATGTCTGGCGCACACGATGCGCGCGCGCTCGTGTCTGGATTCGCGGCCCTTATGGCGACCGCGTTTCGTTCGAGAATCAGCGAAGAATACCACGCAGGGGGCCGACGAGAAAGATTGAGCCGGCCACCACGACCCGGAAGCCCGGCTGGCAGGCCGCGCCAAGCGCCGCCGCCGGATCGTCGATCGATTCGATTGTCGTCCGACCCTCCGACAGGGCACGCGCCTCTGCCGCCAGCTCCGCGGCGGGACGGGCTCGCGGTGAGGCGGCCGTCGTGCACACGACGCGGCCGAACAGCGCCACGAGCGGCGAGAGGATCCCCCTGACGTCTTTGTCCTTCATCACGCCGAAGACCAGCGTCGACGTGGCCGGTGCCCACCCGCCAGCCTCTCTGAGGTAGGACGCCAGCGCCCGCGCGCCGGCCGGATTGTGGGCGGCGTCGAGGAACACCTGAACGCCCGCGTACGTTCGCCGCTCCAGCCTGGCCGGCCATCGGGCATTGGTCAATCCTGCCACGATCGCGTCCCGGGACACCTCGATGCCCAGAGCCTCAAGCTCTTCGAGCAGACACATGCTGACCGCGGCGTTCGCTGCCTGATGTCGTCCCGGCAACGCCAGTCGGATGTCCCTGAGATGATGTGACGGCGAGCGCATGTCGACGATGGTGTCGCCTTCGTCGAGGCGCGATTCGAGCAGGATGCGGTCGAGCACTCGAACGAGCCGCGCTCCACGTTCACGGCACGTCGCCACCATGACCCGGTCGGCTTCTTCCGGAAGAGGACCGCAGACCACTGGGATTCCAGGTTTGATGATGCCGGCCTTTTCTGTGGCGATCGACGTGAGGGTGTTCCCGAGCTGCGCCTGATGGTCGAAGTCGATGGAGGTGATGACCGCCGCTATTGGCGACACGACGTTGGTCGCGTCGAGGCGTCCGCCGAGCCCGACCTCCAGGATCGCGACGGCTACGGCCCGCCGCCTGAACAGCTCGAAGGCAATCGCCGTGGCACATTCGAAGAACGTCGGCGGGGCTGACAGGGTGCCCTCCCGGACGAGCCGCTCGGCGGCCACCTGCACGTCGGCTGCCGCCACGCGAAGCTCGCCCGTGTCCACTTCGCGCTCATTGACGACGAATCGTTCTTCGAGTCGCTCGAGATGCGGGGAGGTGTAGCGCCCGACGCGATGCCCCGCAGCGTCGAGGGCCGCGGAGGTCATGGCCGTGACCGAGCCCTTGCCGTTCGTACCGCCGATGATGATGGACTTGAACGCGCGCTCCGGGTTCCCGAGCGCCGCGCACAAGGCGG
>CAWDRS010000007.1:0-979094 GCA_963804795.1 uncultured Acidobacteriota bacterium
CGTCGTCAACGAGTACGAGCGCGAGCCCGTGCCCGAACAGCGAGGTTGGGCTTCAAGAGCTTCGTCGGCATGTACGCCGGCGAGCACACGGCCGGCACCGAGCTGATGATCGGCCCGCTGTTCGTGGCCTCCGGCGTCAGCGCGTTCGATCTCGTGGTCGGGCTGCTTGGTCGGCAACCTGCTGGCCGTGTTGAGCTGGACGTTCCTCACGGCGCCGATCGCCACCCGGGCCCGCCTGACGCTCTACTACCAGCTCGAAAAAATCTGCGGCCGCGGGCTGGTCACGCTCTACAATCTGGCCAACGGCGTGATGTTCTGCTTCCTGGCCGGCGCGATGATCACCGTCTCGGCCACGGCCGTCGGCGTGTGGATCAAATTCCCGATGCCGGCCTTGACCGACGTGTATCCCAACAGCGTCGGCTGGGTCGTGGCCGTCGCTCGTGCTCGGGGCGCGTTCATCACCATCGTCGCCGTGTACGGCTACGAGTTCGTCGCGCGCGTGGCCAACATCGCCGCGCCCTGGATGACACTGGTCTTCATCGCGTTCGGCCTCGTCGCCCTCCGTCAGTTCGACGTGACGACTCGAGGTCCACTCGCGCGATCTGTGGAACGCTGGCGCAAACGACATCTGGAAGGGCGGCGATCCGCTGCCGGACAGGTGAAGTTCACCTTCTGGCACGTGATGTTCTTCGCCTGGTTCTGCAACATGGCGATGCACATCGGCATGAGCGATCTGTCGATCTTTCGCTTCGCCCGCAAATCTGGTACGGCATCGCCACGGCGTCCGGCATGTTCCTCGGCCACTACATCGCCTGGATCGCGGCCTCGCATTCTCTACGCCTTGCAGCTGCACGAAGATCCGAGCGAACACCGGCGGTGCTGCCCGGGTCCGCTCGCCTACGCGCCTGCGGCATCGCCGGCCTGATTTGCGTGATCGTCGCCGGCTGGACCACGGCCAATCCGACGATCTACCGCGCGGGCCTCGCGTTTCAGGCGATCATGCCGCGATCGTCGCGCTCCAAGGTCACGTTCGTCACCGGCCTGATCGCCACGTCGCCGGCATGTTCCCCGCCATCGCCATGAAGCTGCTCGACTTCGTCGCGATCTACGGCCTGCTCCTGATGCCGATGGGCGCGGTGATCTTCGTCGACTTCTGGCTGATCCGCCGATTCGGCTTCGATCGGAGCTACGCCGAGCGGCCGGCGTCAGCTTCAACTGGGCCGCGGGGATCACGTGGTTCTTGACGCTCGTCGGCTGCCTCGCTCTCGTGCGGTCGGCGTATCCAGATCTACTTCGTCAGCCTGCCCGGATGGTTCCTCGCGGCCTCGCTGTACATCGTCTTCAGCCGGCTGCTGCAGACTCGTGTGCCGCTTCCTCTCGGAGCCCGCACGCTCGGAGCGCCATGACAGAGAACACCCAACGCCGCGGTTGGCGACTGCTCGCCACGTGTGTTTCCTTGATTGCGCTTGCGGGGACGATCACCCCCGCCGTGCTGTTCCTCGTCGATCGCATGGATCTTGCGACCGTCCACAGCGCGATGCTGTGGGCGACCGTGGCGTGGTTCGCCTCCGCGGCGCTCTGGATCAGCGCTGATCTGGCCCCTCAGTTCACTCGTGTTTACAAACGAACCGAGTGCTGGTGTTCGGCCTTCGGGCTGGAGGCAGTCGAGTCAGTGTCAATTCCCCTATAGCACCACGATCTGATGCGTGTCCCTGGAGGGATAGGTCAATACTGCGCGACTAGGAAGGACTAATTCTGGCGACCTGGCGCTTTATTTGGCTCACGGCGCGATCTTGCGCAGGTAGTCGAAGAAGTTGAAGACGAACACGACCTGGTCCTGACCGCCGGCCTGGTCCGGGCCGCGGCCGTCGCGACCCGCTTGCCGTCCGGATGGAGGTCGTACACGGCAGTCGCATGCTGTCACCCCGAATCTCGTCGGCGACCAGAGCTGCGGCGTGTCGGCGCGGAAGGACTCGCCGACGACGGTATAGGGCACGGCCATGATCTTGCCGGACCGGCGGCCCAGCAGCAACTCGTGCTCGTGGCAGACCAGCGCGGATAGGTGCCGCTCGTCGTGGAGATGCGCCACGGCCCGCCGGGACCGGGAAACGGACGCACATAGACGTCGAGGCTGCCGGCTTCGTTCGAGGTGTACGCGATCCATCGGCCGTCCGGCGAAAACATCGGCGCCCGCTCCTCGGCCGGCGTGTCCAGAAACACCGTGGGCGTGCCGGCGTCCAGCCGCGCGCGGCATCGCCCTCCATCGGCAGGATCATGATGTCCCAACCGGTGGCGCCGCGCAGGTCTGAGAACGCGAGGAACTTGCCGCTCGGATGCCACGACGACGGCACCTGGTCTCCGGGCTGTCGGTCAGCCTCGTGACCTCGCCGGTGCCGTCGGCGTTCATCCAGTACAAGTTGAAGATGCCGGCCTTGGCCCGATCCGACGCGAACGCGATGCGCTGCCCGTCGGGCGTCCAGACCGGGAAGCGATCGTGCCCGCGTCGAAGGTCAGTTGCGTCATCGTGTCGCGCGCCCAATCGTGGACCCAGATGTCGCTCTGTTTGCCGTCGGAGATCTCGATGGCCAGCTTCTGGCCGTCAGGGGAGAACCGCGGACTCGCCCAGTCGGCCTTCGCCGTCCGAAGCGCCGACGTGTTGCCGTCGCGCGTGATCCAGTCGATCGGGTTCGGGTCGTCGCGGCCGCGCCGGGCAGGTAGACGAGCGTGCCGTCCGCGGACAAGGCCAGTTGCGCGCCGCCAGTGACGTCGGAACTGGTGGCGACGCCCTCGAGCGCCGGCACCGCCGGGCCGACGGTCTCGAGGCGATCGAGATCGAAGCGCACCGCGAAGAGCGTGCCCTGCTTCATGTAGATCAGGTGCACCGCTCGGCACGTACCGGCCGTAGTAGCCGCCGCGGAGGACCACCTTCGACGTCCCGCCCGAGAGCGGCGCGACGACGAGCGTGGCCGTGTCCCAGTTAGTCGCGCACCGAGTGCTCGGTGTAGAGCACGCGCTTTCCCGCCGGGGAGCGCCTGCGGCCACCGCTGGGTCACCGCCCCCTGGCTGAGTGGCCGAACACCGCCGGCGTGCCGCCGTCCGCCGACACGCGCATGAGCCTGGCGTTGGCCAATGCTCGTCGGCGTGAAGACGATCGTGTCGTCGTCGATCCAGGTGCCGCCGCGGCCGTTCGCGGCGTCGGACAGCTTGATCGGCGCGCCGCCGGTGACCGAGACCTTCTTCAACTGGCCGTCGGCGAAGAACGCAATCCACTGGCCGTCGGGGGAAAAGAACGGACTGGCCGCACCGTCGGTGCCGGCGAGCGCGGTGGCCTGCAACTGGTCGAGCTTCCGAATGAACAGCCGCGGCTGGCCCGGCTGCTGCGCGACAAACGCGAGCGTCGTCCCGTCCGGCGACAGGATCGCCGACGCGCCGCGGTCGGTCTGGGAGCGACGCGTCGGCGCCGATGCTGGCGAGCAGCGTGCGCGGCGTGGGCACGGGTGTGGACGCCACGGTGCCCACAGCGAAGAGCGCAGCGACGAGCGCGGCGCCGAAGAAGGCCGGCGGCAGCCCACGGCAGCGCGCGGCACCAGTCGGGACCGCGGCAGGCGGTCGTCGGAAGCGCCAGGACGCGTCGATGCGCGGCCGCGATGTCGGGCGCCTCCTCGATCTCCAGCCGCGCCGTCGCGTCGCCGATGTCAGCGCGTCGCTTCCGGTCGCGCTCGAGGCAACGCCGCAACAGTCGCCGCAGCGGCGCGGCGAGTGCCGGCCGGCAGCGCCGCCCAGTCCATCTCGTGCGTCAGCACGGCGGCGAGGACGTCCGAGATGTCTCGCCCTCGAACGCGCGTCGGCCGGTCAGCATCTCGTAGAGCACGACGCCGAATGCCCAGATGTCGGCGCGGCGATCGACCGCCCTGCCGCGCGCCTGCTCCGGGCGCCATGTAGGCGGCCGTGCCGAGAATCATCCCCATCTGCGTGGCGTGCGATCGTGAGCGTCGGCGAGTTCGTCGAGATGCCGGCCGATGCAGCTCGCCGCGGGTCCATGCGCTTTGGCGAGGCCGAAGTCCAGCACCTTCACCGTGCCGTCGGCGCGACCTTGATGTTCGCGGGTTTCAGATCGCGATGGACGATGCCCTGCTCGTGCGCGGCTTCGAGGGCCTCGGCGATCTGCCTCGCGATCGGTAGGGCGTCGTCGAGCGGAATCGCGCCGCGCGCGATCCGCTGCGACAGGTCCTCGCCCTCGACGAGTTCCATGACGAG
Organism: uncultured Acidobacteriota bacterium; assembly: GCA_963804795.1. Taxonomy (GTDB): domain Bacteria; phylum Acidobacteriota; class Vicinamibacteria; order Vicinamibacterales; family 2-12-FULL-66-21; genus CAVSUB01. The sequence goes on from CAWDRS010000007.1 coordinate 4,258, forward strand.
CGCGTGATCCCGCCGGCTGTCCTCGAGGCCGTAAATCGCGCGCGATGTTCGGATGGTTCAGCGACGCGAGCACTTCCGCTTCGCGCTGGAAACGGGCGAGCCGGTCGGGGTCGGCCGCGAGCGACGGCGGCAGGATCTTGATCGCGACCTGGCGCTTCAGCTTCGTGTCGGTCGCGCGAAACACCTCGCCCATACCGCCTTCGCCGATTTGGCCGGTAACTTCATATGGGCCGAGTCGAGCGCCAGGAGCCAACGACACGGTAACCCGCTCGAATTATACGGGGATGGCGCGTAGGGAGGGGATTGGTAACGATCAACGATAGGACTCTATCGGGAGTGACTCGGCGCAGACGCGCGGACGAGCGACGAGGCGGGTCCGCCGAGTCACTTTCGATAGAGCCGTTTGAATGAAGCCGCTGGCGTTTGCGGCGGGCGCGGGAAGCTATGGCATTTGAATCGACCTTTCGCCTGGAGCGCCGAAAGTCTGGCCTGAATAACGAAAACTTTCGACACGGGCGAAAGCGATCAGCATGTATGTCTGAGACAGGAACGTCTGTAGTGTCTCACGCGTAGCGTCCGCCGCGCCAGCGGCTTCGTTCCAACGCCGCAGTGGCGAGCGATGCCCGGACTCACGTTGGTCGCCACTGCGCGACAAGGAAGGAGTGATTCGACGCCTGAACGAGCCTGAATCTACCTCTGGGCAGGACGGTTCGATTCCACTCGGGTCACGCAGATCTTCTTCAGCCTTTCAGACGGCGCCAGGTACTTGAAGAACCCGAGTCGTGGTCGCCGATGCCCGCGAAAGCGATGGCGAAATCGTACGGGGACCGGTGTCGTCGACATAGCAAGATGGCGCGCGGCGTCGGAAGCGCGACGGCAAGTGCTAGCTCCCCAAGGGCTCCTGAGATGGATCGGCGCGGTTCGACCGGCTAGCGGGCCGTCCATCCGCCGTCGATCGGCATGACGTGTCCAGTAACGTGCGATGCCGCATCCGAGCACAGAAACACGACCACCCCCGCGATCTCGTCGGGCTCGCACCACCGTCCCTGTGGAACCACCGACAACACCGCTTGCTCGGCACCGGGCGGAAGCGACTTCACCATCCGTTCAGCCAAGGGTGTGCGGACCATTCCTGGCGCCACGGCGTTCACTCGGATCCCGCGCGTTGCATACTCGAGCGCTGCTGCCTTGGTGAGACCCGAAACGCCGTGCTTGGTCGCTACACTACCGACGGCCGCATTTGAGCCGACCAGTCCGACTACAGAGCCGTTGTTCACGATGGCGCCCCGTTCGCGCTTCAGCATCTCGGGGATCTCATATTTCATACACAGCCAAACGCTCGTCAGGTTCGTCGCCACGGCGCGTTGCCAATCTTCCTCGCTTGTTTCGACGACACCGGCGGTCGACCCGACGAATCCGGCGTTATTGAACGCATAGTCCAGGCCGCCATACTGATCGACTGCGCTCTTGACCATCTGCTGCACGTCAGCCGATTTGGTCACATCAACGCACACGCAGCTTGCCTCACCCCCCTTGTCTCTAATCATCGCGACGGTGTTCTCGGCTCCCATGCCATCGATATCTCCGATGACCACGCTGGCTCCCTCACGCGCGAAGGCGAAGGCGGTTGCGCGGCCGATGCCGGATGCACCACCCGTGATCACAACGACTTTTCCGATCATGAGCTCTGACATTCCAATTCCCTCCACGTGCGAGATACCAATCGTCGGAGCAGCGAGCAATGGCGGAGATCAGAACGGCCGCCTGCTCCCGCCCGGCCAAACGCTTCCACGGCTGCGGTAGAGAGAACGCGATCCATGGGCCATCGGAAGACGTGCTCGATGGTGTTCTCTGCGCTGTTGCCACAGCAGTGTCCGTCGCCCGATACACTTGCCCCATTGCACCTTCACCGATTTGGGCGGTGATCTCGTAGACGCCGAGGCGGGTGCCTGGGTAAGTGCCACGTTGACGCGAGTATACGCGGGGAGCGTCGAGCGGACGAGGGTCAATTCCTCCCTGACGCCGCAGTGGCGAGCGACGCCGTGAGTCACGTTGATCGCCACTGGGCGACTACTCACGAGGAATTCTGAGGGTTCGGTTCAGGGTGGGGGAAGACGCTTTCCGGAGAACCATCACTTCGTCGGCACGCGCGCTTCAACTCCTCAACCAATTGAGCACCACGATCATTTCGCGAGCGGCGGTGGAGCGGATGCTGCCTTCGTGTCACGAACGGTCAGAAACCGCTGGCCGTCGGCGCGGACGTCATACCCGTGCCCCGGCACGGTGAAGCGCACGGCGGCGCGAAGCGGGCGCGGGATGCCAGCCTTGAACACCGGGCTCGTCTCCACGTCAACGACCATGACGGTGTTGAAGTCGGTGCTTGCACCCGCATCACGAACCGTGAAGAACAACTCGCGACCGTTGCGTGCCTACCGCGGTTGCGTGCCGCCGTTGATCGAGATCTGGTGCTGCCGTCCAGGACCCGGATACGGGCTGGACCAGAACACCTCGTCCCGGCCCGATTGGTTTGACGCGTACCCAAGCCAGTGCCCGTCAGACGAGAAATCTGGGTAACGCTCGATCGCCGGACTGTGGACAACGGGCTGTGGCCTGCGCTTCGGATCCCCGGGTGTGACGACGGAGATATTCCAATCACGAATTGCGCTGGGCCCGCCGTCGCCAACAGGATGCGAGATGGCGAGCCTGCCTTCGGGCGACCATGACGCCGTATGCCTGGTGAGCGTGGAGGACAACATCTCAGCGGAGCCCGTGCCGTCGACCGATTTCCAGAACAGACCACCTATGCCCTGATAAGCCAGCCGCTTCCCATCCCGCGACCAGTTCGGCCATGAGCCTACCCGCCCTGGCGACTCGAAGAGCGTCAAAGAGCCGCGGCCAAGGTCGTATATCCAGATGTCGCCGCTGTCTGCAGCAAAGAGCGCAACGCGCTGACCGTCGGGCGAGAGCCTGGGGCCGAGGTACGCCTTCGGGTCCATCCGAAGCTCCTCGGCGTTGCCCGCGCGGTCCACCCAGACCAACGTTCGCGCCGCCTGGGGGTAAAGCCCGCCGGGAACATACAGGAGCGTGCCCTTCTCCGAGATGCTGAACTGCGCAGCCCACGTGTTGAGCACCAGGCCCGGCGCATTCAGTGCCTGCATGACGTCGTCCACCAGACCTACCGGGCTGCCCGTCACCTGACGCCGCTCGAGATCGAACGGCGCCGCCATCAACGTCGCGTTGCGGCCAACGTAGACGATGTGACCTGACGAGACGAAGCGAGCGTCTGCGCCCTCCTCGATCAGCGGGGTTTGCTTGCCAGTATCGAGGGACAGCAGGACAACGGCGGCTGCCCTGCCACGCACCGCGGTGAACAGCACACCATTCCCGCCGGGAAGCACGTGTGGGAATTGGTGATCGTCGTCACCGCTGTCTTTCGCGGTCGTCAGCGCCTGGGGCGTGCCTCCGTCGGCCGAGACGCGCATCAACATCCGGGCTTGCTCGGAGCCGAAGACCACGACGTTGTTCGAGCCCCAGCTCGCGCCGAAGATCGGCGGCGTCGCGCATATTCTGACGCTCGGTCCACCGCTCCGCCGGCATTTTCCTGGCTCCATTGCCCCGCCAGAAACCGAGCCACTGTCCATCTGGCGAAAAGAACGGTGTGTCGCTGTTCTCAGGACCGGGGATGGGTTCTGCATCGAGGCCATCCGCGAGCGATTGCAGGTACAGCTGCTGGGTGTCGCCGCGAATCGCTGTGAACACGAATCGCGATCCGTCAGGGGCCCGAGGCGACCGCCCGACCTGCTCGGACGATTGGGGAGAAATCGGCGTTCATCAGGCGTCAGCGCCCAACAGCCGCTCGGCCGGCGAGACGTTGGCGAGAAGCCGGGCGACGGTGGCGGAGCCGCTGGCGCGGCGCTGAACCAGACGGCGGTGAACCATCCGACCAGCACGCCCCAGCCAAAACGCGATCGAAGCGACCGTTTGCGACGTGTGGCGGCGTTGATCCTCCTGCACTGTCGTTGCGCCCGGAACGGCTCTCGTCAACGCATCGTCGAATTCGAGACGGGCGGCGACTGCGGGAATCGAGCCGATGTTTGCGATCCTTCGTCAGACAGCGTTGCAGGAGCGTGCGAATCCCGACAGGCACGCTGTCGGGCAACGTGCTCCAGTCGGGTTCCTTCGTGAGGATGCCACCCAGCGTCTCGGCAACGTCCTCGCCGCCGAACGGGCGCGCGCCGCTCAGCATCTCGTAGAGCACACACCCGAACGACCAGATGTCGCTGCGCCGGTCGGCCGGCCGGCCCTTCGCCTGCTCGGGAATGATGTAGGCCGCCGTGCCGAGAATCACGCCGACGCCGGTCATCATCGCCGGGCTTGTAATCGTCGGTGAAGCGGTGACGTTGGCCGATGCTGCCGACGCCGGTTCGAGCGCTCTGGCCAAGCCGAAGTCCAGCACTTTCACCGTCCCATCGGACCGCAGCTCGATGTTGGCGGGCTTCAGATCCGATGGATAATCCCCTGCTCGTGCGCGGCTTCGAGCGCCTCGGCGATCTGCTTCGCGATCGGCAACGCTTCATCGAGGGGAATCGCGCCGCGCGCAATGCGCTGTGACAGGTCGTCCCCCTCGATCAGTTCCATCACGAGCGCTGAGACGCCACTGCTTTCTTCGAGCCCGTAGACGGCGGGCATGTTCGGATGGTTCAGCGAGGCGAGGACTTCGGCTTCGCGTTGAAAACGAGCGAGCCGATCGTGGTCAGCCGTAGCGAGGGCGGAAGATCTTGATCGCGACCTGACGCTTCAGCTTCTTGTCGGTCGCCCGATACACCTGACCCATCCCGCCCTCGCCGATCTGCGCGGTGACTTCGTAGACGCCGAGACACGTGCCAGGACTGAGGGCGAAACGGCTGTAAGTAAGTAGCGTCGACGGACGCGCTCACTCCTCTGTAACGCCGTAGTGTCGATCTGGCGCTGTAACCTCGTCCGGTTTGTCTTTCATCACGTCGTGACCGCAATTACACGCACCCGACGGGGCGGGACTGCTCGAGGCGAACGCAGCGGCATTGAACGACTGGACGCGATGCTGACACTCCGACGGCAGAACCTGCGGCCGATGTCGAACTGGCGCAGTTCGCTCGCCACTTCGCGACTACACATTAGAAGTCATCTATAATGGCCAGAATCAATAGTCTTGATGACGCCTCTAATCTGGCCGCAAGCCAACGTTGGCGATGTCGAGGGGCGCAATCGTTCGGATGCGGTCCGGTAAAGGCCCGCTCTCGCGCGAGCGTCATTGGTCGGCACGCGACGCTTCAACTCCTCAAACCAGTGCTGCACGAGAATAAGTCGTGCGGATGTTGCGGTCTCGTTCGTCGCAGTGATCTGCTTAACCATCAGAAATCGCAGGTCGTCTCGCGAGACATCGTACATGCGCGGGCCGTCCTGCGCATAAACATACGGGCCGTCGAGTAATTCGCCGGAGTCCCCGCCTTAAACGTCGCGCTCGTCACCACGGGAACACTCATCAGCGCGCCCATCCACACGTAGAAGAGTTCCCGGCCGTTCTGCGCCCACAGCGGCTGCCCGCCGCCGCTCGTCGAAACCGGCCACTTCCCGCGTTCACATTCGGAAAGGGCCGCACGAAGATTTCATTCCGACCGGATTCATTCGATTGGTAAGCCAAATACCGGCCGTCGGCGAAATGTCGGCGTTCCTCTCCTTGAAAGGTGTCTGTAAAGCGGCTGCGGATGGCGCTCGCCCACGAGTGGCAACAACATCAGATCCGTCCCGCTGGCGGCGATGCCGGCCGCCATTGGCTTCCGCTCCCCAAAAATGAGGCCGGTAGCGTCCGGTGTGACGGCATATGGCATGTGCGCTGCAGGGCCTTGCGTCAACTGTTCGAGGGTTCCGGTCCCGTCCGCCGCCTTCCGGAAAAGGTTGCGTGATCCGCCGACGCCGAACTGGCCCGAACTGAAGAGCACGGCCTGTCCATTAGGTGTCCAGATCGCTGGGAACTCCATTGCTGGCCCAAACGTCAGACGCGTGAGTGCCTCGCGGCCCAAATAGAAAATCCAAATGTCGTCTTCCTGATCGCTTCTATCAAGCGCCACGCGAGTCCCGTCCGGTGACAGTCTCGGGTCGAAATACGGGTGAGGAGGCGCCTTGAATGGCTCCTCGCGCCCCCGGCGATCGACCCACACGAGTGTTCGCGGTTCGTCTGGACTCACCGCATCCGTTGGCGCATACACGAGTGCCCCATCACCCGACACGGCGAAGTGGGCGGCACCCGTCAATCCGTTTGGAGCCCGGCCCACACCCTCCACGAGCGGGACGGGCCCTCCCGTCACTGCGAGCTTTCCGACGTCAAACGGCACTGCCAGGAGGGTGTTCCCAGCGCGTACACGAGATGACCGGTGGCACATACCGCGCGTCTGTGCCTTCTTCCAAGATGACGTGACGCATGCCGGTGTCGAGCGACTGGGCGACAATCTGCGCGGCATCCCAGTCTTGTCGCGGGCCAGCGTGAACAGGACGGCGTCGCCCACCGGGCAGCAGCTGCGGACCATGCGCGACCTGGCCGGCGTCGACCTTCACGACTTGCTCGGGCTTGCCCCCGTCGCCCGACACCCGCCAAATCCCTTCGCGGCCCTGCCCGTAGAGAATCGTGTTATCGGCTGCCCAACTCGCGCCCCATGGGTTCTGCGCGACACACAGCGACTGGCGCGCCACCGGTAATCGAGACTTTCTTGAGCTGCCCGTCCTGCCAGAAGCCGACCCACTGGCCGTTGGGAGAAAAGAATGGACTCCGTCCCGCTCGGAACCCGTGCCTTCCGTGCCACGAAGGGACACGGCCTCAAGTTGATCGAGCGCGCGCACGTACAAACGCTGGTTCGCGACGTACACGATGTGCCCACCATCCGGAGACAGTGCAACCACATGACGACCCGTGGCTGGAAAACCGTTCCCCCATCGGCAACGGAATCGGGAACCGTGCGAGCCACGGGACGGACGCGGGCTTGAGCATCCATGCCATGGAGCCTGCGATCGCCGCCGCGGCGATAGCCACACCAGCCGAAGCGGCGCGACGAATCCGTGATGAGGCGGCGCGGTACCGGCAGCCGTCGCGGCTACCTCCGTGATCGATGATGAACCGGGCCGTCGAGAGGTCCGCGATTCTTCGCCGCCGATCCTTGTCGAGACACCCTCGGATCAGTGCGACGAGGGCGGGTGACACGTTCGCCGGGAGCGCGGTCCAATCCGGCTCGCCGCGGAGCACGGCCGCCAGCGTGTCTGAGCATGTCGTCCCCTCGAACGCGCGTCTGGCCCGTCAGCATCTCGAAGAGCACGCACCCGAAGGCCCAGACGTCACTGCGCTTATCCGCCGCCGACCCTTGGCCTGTTCGGGGCTCATGTACGCCGCCGTGCCCAGAATCACGCCCATGCTGGTCATCATCGCCGGCGACGTGATGGTCGGCGACGCCGTGGCGTCGGTGCTGCCAGCGGCCACAGGGTCGAGGGCCTTCGCCAAGCCGAAGTCCAGCACCTTCACGGTGCCATCGTGCCGGACTTTCACGTTCGCGGGTTTCAGATCGCGATGGATGATGCCCTGCTCGTGTGCAGCTTCGACCGCCTCGGCGATTTGCTTCGCGATCGGCAGCGCCTCGTCGACTGGAATGGGTCCCTGCGCGATGCGATCCGCCAGCGTCGGCCCCTCGACCAGCTCCATGACGAGGGCCGCTGATGCCGTCGCTCTTCTTCGAGACCGTAAATGGCCGCGATGTTCGGATGATTGAGCCGGGCGAGCATTCGGCTTCGCGCTGGAACCGCGCCAACCGTTCGCCATCGGTCGCGACGGCCTCGGGCAGCACCTTGATGGCGACGTGCGCTTGAGGTTGGTATCGGTCGCGCGGTAGACCTCGCCCATGCCGCCCGCGCCGATCTGGGCGCTAATTTCATAGGGGCCGAGTCGGGTGCCAGGAGCAAGTGCCATTACGCCCGGCGGGCATTCTACGCGATTACTCCTGTGTGACGCCGTAGTGGCGAGCGACGCCCGGACTCACGTTGGTCGCCGCTGGGCGACCTATGACTGAGCACCACGGACAAGCGGGACACGCGTGCTGCAGACCTCGGCCGACGCTATGCAGACCAGCCTAATTCCGTGACGACTGTCGTCCAGTCCGCACGAACCCCAATCCGTTCAACACTTTTCGACGATGCCGATTCGCCGCTGGATTCGCGTTATGCTGCGGGCCTCGCCAGGTCGGGCAGTCTCGACGATGGTTCGCGACGCGAATGAGGCCGTGGATGTGGCAAAAAATCCGCTGCTGGTCGTGATTCTCTGGTGGACCGCACTCTTCGCGGGCGTCCTGGTGTGGCTGCCGCTCGTGCGAGGCGCAACCCAGGGCACTGCTTACCAGTGGGCACTGGGCGGTGGAATTGGTGGCCGGGGCATCGGGGGGGCGTACTGGGCGCTCGTTCTCGGAGCAGGGTTCGTATCGTCGCTCTTGTATCTGGGCTGGCGGGGTGCACGCCAGCCATTTCACTGGTTGCTGTTGGTGTTTCATGTGCCGTTGGCGGCGGCGGTGACGTACGCCGCCTGGACCGATCCGCAGGGCTTCCGGTTCGAAGGGGCGACAATCGGTCTCGACGCGTCCCTTGCGGTCATCGGTCCGGTTCTATTTTGCGGCGTCGCCAGTGCGGCAATGGTCTGGGTCGTCCGGGACCTTCGTGCCCGGCGGTCACGGGAGGTGACACGATGGGCTTGGACGCGCGCGGCCCGGGTTAGGCTGGTGCTCTTCGCGATTGTGCCGGTTGAGGTGATGCTGTTTCGGTCGGGCGGAATCGAGAGCACCCAGAACATGATTGGGGTCGCCCTGGTCGGATGGCAGTGGGTCTTGCTGAACCGCATTCTCGCCGGGGCGCGACGTTCGCCCGCGCCGCCACGATGAGTGCGTTACACGTAACGCCGTAGGGTAGATCCAAGGCGCCCGGAGCGGGCTCCTCCACACAACGCGACTTCTCGCGGGTAATCCTACCGCCGAGTGCCAGAACCACCAATTGGCGGTGGCGGACCAACTCAGGAATCCCGGGTTATGCCGCCGGCGACTCTTGGTGGCCCAGCCCTGTCGGAATCGCCGGAAGCCACCACGGCTTGAGGACTTTTGCCGGCGTGAATCCGGAGAAAATGAGCCGAACCTGGGTACTCTGAATCCTCGGTGACTCGGTTGCTATGGGCCGGGTCGTGAAATGGCGCCGTCGCCCATACGATGTTGGGCCCGACCGGAAACAAGCAATGCCTGAAGCAGTCAAGGTGGTTCCGTAGATCCCGATTGGCCGCTCCGATTCGACCAGCGCATGGTCCTCGGCGCGGTCTTCGCTGGAAGTGAAGCGGTTATCGAGCACGTCGGAAGCACGAGCGGTTCCTGGGCTCGGGGCAAAGCCCGTGATCGACGTCATGGTTGGTGTATCGCAGCTTGCTGAGGCCGAGGGTCGTGTCGGGGCGCTCGAAGGGGCGGGTTACGAATACGTCCAGAAAGACGAAATCGAACTTCCTGAACGACGGTACTTCCGCTAGCCTCGGCTCGGCCCGAGTCCGTATCATCTGCACTGCGTCGTCAAGGGAAGCAGTTTCTGGGTTCGCCACCCCGCGTTTCGGGATTATCTTCGTGCTCATCCGGAATCCGCCGCGGCCTACTGCGAGTTGAAACGAGAACTGGCGATGCGATTCAGCAAGGAAGAATACACGGAAGCGAAGAGCCCCTTTATCGAGCGCATTCTTGTTTCTGCGCTAGGGCACGATAGTCAACGGATGGCCCAACAGCGCGTTGCACCGGACGGCCGCTGATGCGGTTCTGACCGGCGGTGAACGCAGACGTTCGCCGGACGACAAGTGTTCACGACCGCGGAGAGGAGAAGCGAGACGTCGTAGCAGGTGTCTCGCGTCAGAGCTTCGGAGGAGAGTGCGATGAAGATCGTAACTGCCGGATCGTGCGCGGTTCTGATCGCATTGATGATGCACGGGCAGACGCTCGACGCCGCGGCGTCATGCGAGAGCTTGTCGTCCATGATGCTGCCAAACACTTCGATCACCTTCGCCCAACTGGTACCGGCCGGAGGATTCACACCTCCTGGAACGGGCCCGGCGGCGGTGCCGCAGTTCAGCCGCCTGCCAGCCTTCTGCCGTATCGCGGCCACGCTGACTCCCTCGTCGGACTCTGACATCAAGATTGAGGTCTGGCTGCCGGCCGCATCTTGGAACGGGAAATTCCAGGCCGTCGGCAATGGTGGCTGGGCGGGCGCGATCAGCTATGGCGCGCTGGCCTCAGCCCTACAGGAGGGCTACGCGACGGCGTCGACGGATACGGGACACACGGGTGGAAATGCGGCGTTCGCAATCGGACATCCGGACAAAGTCATCGATTTCGCGTATCGAGCCGTCCACGAGATGGCGGTCAAGTCGAAAGCCATCATCAGCGCGTTCTATGACCGCGCCCCGCGCTTCTGGTACTGGACCGGCTGCTCCACGGGCGGACGGCAGGGCCTGATGGAGGCGCAGCGTTATCCGGAAGACTTCGATGGCATCATCGCCGGCGCCCCCGCCAATAATCAAACGCAATTGTGTGCCTGGAGGCTTGCTGTGGAAGCGAAGATCCTGCAGGAGCCGGCCAGTGTTGTCCCTCGGGCCAAACTCACGCTCGTAAACACAGCGGTCTTGGCTGCGTGCGACGCGCTGGACGGCGTTGTCGACGGACTCTTGACGGATCCGCATCAGTGCCATTTCGATCCCGCCACACTCTTGTGCCGCGGGGGCGACGGCGACAATTGCCTCACGGCGCCGCAGGCAGCAGCCGTCAAAATGGGTTACGCCCCTTTGAACAGAAAGACGGGCGACTTGATCTATCCCGGTTTGGTGCCGGGCGGCGAGACAGGTTGGGCCATGCTGACTGCAGCCAACCCGGAACCTGGAGGGATCGACGTGGGCATGTTCAGGTTCGTGGCCCACGAAAACCCGGCGTGGGACTGGCGGACGTTCGACGTGGACCGCGATATCGCCCTGATAGACAAGAAAGCTGGCTTCATCGACGCCACGAGTCCGGATCTTTCGGCCTTTCGGGCTCGTGGTGGAAAGCTTCTCATCTATCACGGCTGGAACGACGGCGGGTCGGGGGGAGCGATTTCGCCGCAGAACACCATCAACTATTATTCCAGCGTGTTGGCAAGAATGGGACCGCAGCAACAGGATTGGCTGCGGCTCTTCATGGTGCCAGGCATGGCGCATTGCGGAGGCGGCCCAGGCCCTAACCAGGTGAACTGGATCGCGGCGCTGGAACGTTGGCGCGAATCCGGAATCGCACCCGATCAGTTGAGCGCATCGCGAGTCAACGACAACCGCGTGAACATGACTCGGCCGATCTGCCCCTATCCGCAGATCGCAAAGTATAGTGGCGTGGGCAGCACGAACGATGCAGCGAACTTCGCCTGCAGTGCTGCCCTGATCACCCCATTCCTATGAGCCGTCGAACAGGGCTTGCAACCGACGGCGGTGCGTGCCATAGCGAGCCGCCGTGGCTGAAGACTGTCGTTAAGTAACGATTTACGCCGCAGTGGCGAGCGACGCCCGGACTCACGTTGGTCGCCACTAGGCGACTTGAACGAAGCCGCTGGCGCGGCGGCCGACGGGCAGCCGGGTGATTCGTAGGACGGAGGGCGTAGCGTGCGTCACAGGAGGTATGACCTGTGACGACACTGCTCCAGCGGATGCACGACGAACTGGTCCGGCGCAACTATGCCGCGACCACGATTCGCACCTACCTGCACGCGCTTCGCACCTGCGAGCGCTACCACCGCGGCCGTCGCCTCGATCAGCTCGGCGCCCAAGCGCTTCGGCGGTATCACGCCCACCTGTTTCGTGAGAAGAAGCTCGCCGTCGGGACGGTGGGCCTCCACGTCGCCGCGCTGCGCTTCTTCTTTGTGCGGGTGCTCAAGCGGCGCGAGCTGAAGGCGGAGCTGCCGACCCCGAAGCGCCATCGGCGGCTGCCCACGGTCTTGAGTCCCGACGAAGTGCGTCAGCTGATTACCGGCGCAAAGAATCTCTACCACCGCACGATGCTGATGACGCTCTACGGCGCGGGCCTGCGCCGCAGCGAGCTACTGCAGCTGAAGGTCGCGGACATCGACAGCCAGCGCATGGTGATCCGCATCGAGCGCGGGAAAGGCGGCCACGGGCGCGAGGTGCCCCTGAGCCCGACGCTGCTCACGGCGCTGCGCGAGTACTACCGGTGGATGCGGCCGAAGACGTACCTCTTTCCAGGGCAAGAACACGGCTGGCGTGCCGACCGGCCGCTCACGTCCAAATGCATCTGGGACGCGGTGCGCTTTGCTGCGAAGGCCGCCGGCATCGATCGTCGCGTCAGTCCGCACACGCTGCGCCATTCGTACGCGACGCACCTGCTGGAGGCCGGCGCAGACCTGCGGACGATCCAGGTCCTCCTGGGCCACGCGGACCTCACGCACACGACGGTGTACCTGCATCTGTCGCAGCGGCACCTCCAGACGGCGCCGAATCCGTTGGAGCAGCTGCAGGTGCCCGCGCCCGTGGTCCTCCCGCGGTCGCGGCTGAAGCGGAAGCCGAGTCCGGCATGAGCCGGCCTGCGGTGGAGGTGGCCGATATCCTCCACGCGCAGGGTGACACCTTCCTCGAGCAGCATCCGTGGCTGAGCGTGCAGCAGCGATCGGTCCTCCGCGCGATCGCGCGCTGCCGGACCGCCGCGCTCGGCGGACATCTCGACCGGTGTGACGCCTGCGGGCATCAGGCCATCTCCTATAACTCGTGTCGCAATCGGCACTGCCCGAAGTGTCAGGCGCAGGCGCGCGAGCGCTGGCTGCACGCGCGCGAACGGGAGCTCCTCGACGTGCCGTATGTGCACGTCGTCTTCACGCTCCCGCATGCGCTGCTGCCTCTGACCTATCGGAATAGCGCACTGCTGTACACGTGGCTCTTCCAGGCGAGCGCGGCCACGCTGCGCGACGTCGCCGGCGATCCGCGGCATCTTGGCGCGGAGATCGGTGTGCTCAGCATCCTCCACACGTGGGGGCAGACCTTGGTCCGCCATCCGCACGCGCACTGCGTCGTGCCGGCCGGCGGATTGTCCCCCGATCATCAGCGCTGGATCCGTCCCACGTATGCCGGCTTCTTCCTGCCGGTGAAGGTCCTCAGCCGGGTCTTTCGCGGGAAGTTTGTGGAGGCGTTGCGCCGCGCCTACGACCGGAGCGAGCTCGATCTCGCCGGCGGCAGTGAGTACCTCCGGGATCCGGCGGCGTGGCGGGCCTTCGTCGATCCGCTCTTCAAGGCCGACTGGGTGGTCTACGCCAAGCCAGCCTTCGGTGGGGCGGTGGCCGTCCTCCGATACCTCGGGCGCTACACCCATCGCGTCGCGATCAGCAATCACCGACTGCTCGCCTTCGATGGCGAGCACGTGACCTTCTCCTACAAGGACTACGCGCATGGCGACGCGCGCCGCCGTATGACGCTCACCGCCATGGAGTTTCTGCGCCGCTTCGTCCAACACATCCTGCCGCGCGGCTTCGTGCGCATCCGGCAGTCGGGGTTTCTGGCGAACACCTGTCGGACGGCACGCGTGGCCCTGGCGCGCACGCTGCTGGCGAGGCCCGCGCCCGCCACCCCGTCGGCCCCCACCACGGCGGTAGTGACTCCCACCACCGAGACCGCCGCCGTGTGGGCCTGCCCACGCTGCGGGGCCGCCATGATCGTCGGCCCGATCCTGTCGGCCCTCCACCTGGCGTCGGTCACGCTCGGTTTCGACACCTCATGAGTGCACGGCTCTCTCGTCACGACCGGCACCTTCGTCGACGTGGTCACCCACGTGTCCGGAGAGGTGCGCCTCGATCGACCGCCACAGCCCGTCACATCGCAGGTGGTGTCCATACGCCCGACCCGCGGGACGCGTGCCGCCGTCGCTCGCGCGCCGACGGCCCCTTGATCGACCACTGGCCACGCACGGAGATCCCACTTCGAGCTCCATAGCCGGCCGCCGCGCCAGCGGCTTCCTTCAAGTCTCGTTATCGAAAGTGCCTCGGCATCCGCCTCGAGCTACGGGTCGAACCTCTCGCGCCGAGGCACTTCCGATGAACGCTAACGACTTGCACTTCCGATGAACGCTAACGACTTCCGATGAACGCTAACGACTTCCGATGAACGCTAACGACTTCGATGAACGCTAACGACTTGAACGCTAACGACTTGAACGCTAACGACTTATGAACGCTAACGACTTTTCCGATGAACGCTAACGACATATGAACGCTAACGACATATCGCGGGTTACCCCGGCGACCACCGCGTGGCTGCGCCGAACTGATGTTGGGTCTGGGCACTTGACGCTTCTGAGACGCGTTGCAACAATGATCCCAATACGGCTCACTGTGCCAATCGGTCGTTGAAGGTTTCTATGGGTTCTGACAGGTCCGCGAAATCGCCGCGTTCCAAAGCGGCAGAGGGGTTTGGAGATGCCGTCCAAGGCGAGGGCGAAAACGATAGACTTTAAGGCCGCTATCGAAAAGCACCCGATCGCAGTTGTCCTCGCGTTGGTGTTCTCGGCAACCACCGCCGTTGCGGGAATCATCAGCACGTGGTCGGCCCGTGAGATCGAGCTGAAGAAGGCCGAGCTGGAGCAAGCTTTTCGTCTTAAGCAATCGCAACTCGACGAAGAGCGAAACCGAATTCAGATAAGTATCGGTAGCGAAACGAAGTCGGTGGTGCCGGAACGGTTGTTCGTTCCGCTTCAGCAGCTACCGGCTGGATACAGTGTCGCCGAGGGTGGCGTCTTTGCCGTCCCTCGAATCGCAACGTCCGCCGAACCCTGGACGTGGCAAACGCGCAGTGAACTCGACTTGCTTGTCGAGGCTGCAGGCGGACTTCAGCAGCTCGTCAAGAGCCTGCCCGAATCTGATGCTAAGCAACTTCAAGTTTTCTCCGGCCGTCTTAAAGTCCTTTGCTACGAATCCGCTGCGTCGATTCCGATCGAGATTCAGGGTGAATCGCTCGTGATCCGACCGCGAGCCTTTTTTCGGAGGCTCACTTGGTCGGATTTCACGGACCTAGCCACTGCTCGCAATGCAGCTGCAGTAAAAGGATTATTCGAATGGATCCAGGGAGTTAGCGATTCGACGTACGGAACACTCGAGCTTGCCGTGACTTTTTCGCCGGATGTCGCAATCAAGGCCATCGACAGCAGTTTCGAAGCTTTTACGAGACAGGCCGCGCTAAAGAGCCTCTATGAGCCAAGTCGAGTGATTTTGCTGACGAATCATCTGAAGGCGGCCTTCCCAATTGAGTTCTCATCTCGATTCGTCGACGGAATGGCGAAGCAGCTGCCGTGGGCGAGAGAGGAAAAGGCTAGGCGCGACGCCGACAAAGCGAAACGGGAAGTGGAACCGACCAAGGTCGAGCCCAATCGACTGGAAACTTTCGTTGGTCTCTTCTCTGAACTTGCGGTCGAGAACCCTGGACTTGGCCCACTGAAGCCGACGAGTTATTCGTTCAACACGAATTCTTTCTCCGTGCAAGGATATTTCGAATTGCCACCTGCATCGAAATCAAAGGTGCAGCGAATTTACGTCTTGCGAGTGGCGGTGATGCGGCAGGAGGGCGTTTATCTGCTCGGTTTCATCTATCCATTCGACGGAAGCTCCACTGACCTGAAGGAGCTGATGTCACTCGTTGACGGCGTCAGAGTCATCACGTAGAGCTGACGGCGAACCGAGACTTCCGCCGGACGAAGCAGCGAGGTCGGATAGGCCATGATAAACGCCCCGGGCTGGCTGGCCCTCGGAAGCCTCACAGCAGCCGCTGCGGACGCGATCACCGCTTCTCTTCACGACTGACCTTGCGCTTGAGAACGTAGTCCCGTGGACTCGTGGTCGGCGAGCGTCGCCACTGTTCGATTGCCTTCAGCGGCACGTCACGCACCGTGGGCGAGTGTTGCAGCTCGACTCGAAACCGCGCGTTCGCCGTCAGCGCCTCGGTCGCCCAGCTTGGTTCCTGACGGAACGCTGTCAGCGCGACGGATGCCGCCTCGAACAGGCTCGAGGCCTGGACGTCGACCGAGTGCGTGACGCCGTCAAGTCCAGTCACGGAGACCCGGCACGATCGCATCGCGGACACGGCTAAGCCTTCCAAAGGCGTTCGCCGTGTGTTCGCCATCCCGGGCGCTTGAGTCTTCGAAGACTCTAACGTGCTCACCGCCGCTTTGACGCGCAGCAATCGAGGCGTGCTACGATCCCGGCCCGCCATGTAGGTCCCAAAGATCCGGCGCAGCATTAGCGCGCTTCGGGCTCCGCCAGGTCGTATACTGGCGCCTTCCACAGGAGGATTCATGAAGCGATTGTTTGTCGTGACGATCCTGGCGTGCATCTCCTCTGCCGCGGGCCTGGCGCAGACCCCGGCCAAAAAGGCGCCCCCCGCCGCGCTCCCCGACCATGGCTTGTTCAGGCCCGCCGACGTCAAGTGGATGGACGCCCCCAACGCGCTGCCCTCCGGGGCCAAGCTGGCCGTGCTCGAGGGCGATCCTTTCAAGCCAGGGCTCTTTACGATGCGCCTCAAGGCGCCGGACGGCTACAAGATTCCACCCCACTTCCACAAGAAGGTGGAGCACGTGACCGTGGTCTCGGGGACCTTCAACCTCGGGATGGGCGACAAGTTCGACGATAAGGCCGGACAGGCAATGCCAGCGGGGACGTTCGGCTTCCTGCCGCCTATGATGAAGCACTTCGCCTGGGCGACAGGGGAAACCGTCATACAGCTCCACGGGATGGGGCCGTGGGAGATCGTCTACGTGAACCCGGCCGACGATCCGCGCGGAGCCAAGAAGCCCTGACGTAAGCCGGGCGCCGCTAGGCCTCGACTGCGCCCGGCGGCGCTCACAAGCGGTCACGGTCACACCGCTCGCGAGACGAAGTGCTCGACGTGTCCGAGCAATGGCGCGCGGTGATCCTCTCGGCCGGATGGCAGTAACGGGAGTGATGTGTCGAAGTCACCACGCGATGAAATCGGCGCGCGGGAAACGTGGATTCAGGAGCGACTCGGTGAGCGCAAGTACCGCCAACTGCGGATGCACTTGACCGGTGCACTGCGGCTGTTGAACGAACTTGGCGTGGATGGGACGCACTCGACGCAAGCGGCCAGCGCCGGCTCGCAGCCTGTCGCGGAACCGACCACGAAAGCTGTCGCCGATCTCACTCAGCGACTGCAAGAGCTATCACCAAAACGACCGCTTCGCATCCGCAATCTGAAGTCACTCAAACCCAGGCGCCGCGAGGGCTAGCAACGCTCGGTAACTCGCCTGTCAGGCCAATCCGAGAGGTCCCCCCAGACACGATCAGGAGATCCTTCAAGGTTTACCGCTCGTCGCGGTCTGACGAATGCTCTCGACGCCACGTCTCAAACGAAGCATTGAGCGCCCGGATAGCGTCGGACACTGTCGGCCCAAAGGTATCGGAGACGTCGACCCTGACGGGGGTGAGTTGTCCGTTCTCGATCCGTTCAGCGTTCTCCAGGTGAGCGCGGTATCGACGCGGCAGGCGCAGGGCCTTATTCTTCGTGACGGTCCATCTGTCGAAGCGTCGTGCCGGCATTCGTGTTCGTGGTCAAGAGCACGTCGAGATTCGGATTAAGAAACACACGGATTGGAAGCTCGCGCACGTTGAGAATCACCTGAGCCGTCGCCTTGTGTTGCCCGTCGAACACGCGAAGCCGGACGGGTCCCACGTCGCCATTTAGTTCGGCCCAAGCGAGCGCAACGTGCAACTGTGGCCGCTTGCGGTGAAATTCTTCGACAAGTCCGTTGAGGCTGCCGCCAATAGCCCGCGGATTGATTCGATCATCGTGGAACAAGTATTCAATGGGTGCCTTCACGAAAAAATAGTCCACGCCGCTCAGAGCGTCTCGATAGAGCGGCACCGTGTAGACGGTCGTATCGCCCTTTTCAGGAAACGATAGCTCAACAGAACCCTTGTTGCGGCGTAACGCAAGCTCGTATTTCGCGCCGCCGTTACGTTCCAGCACGTCGCCCAGGTTGGGTCCGCGTCCTTCCTTGCTAACTTCGTCCTTGATAGCCGCGAACCGCGCGAGCACACGCGCGACTCGCAGATCGCTTGCCTGTTTGGCTCGATTACAGGACGCATGCGTTGCGGCGAAATTGATTGGATCATCCTTGCCGCCGACCTTCAGTGGTTCGACGTGATCGATGTCAATCTGTGCGCCGTGAAGATCGGGATCGAGTTTTTTCTCGCAGATGAAACACTTGCCCTTTTGCGCGTCGAGGAGTTTCCGAATCAGCATCTTGCGGTCTTCGGACGACAGTCCCGAGAGATAGAGCGAGCCCATCAGAATCTCCTACGGTGAGCAGTGTTTACAGCCCTGACGCTATGAGCGTCGGTCGAGTTCGCATGCACGAACGCTTCCTCAGACGTGGCAACTCCCGAAACAAATCCTCGATTCCGCTCTACAGCGGGAGCGTCAAGAAAGGACGACTTCTGTTCCACCCTTCTGGCTACCGGGACCGCCCACGTTGACAACTTGGTGGCACGATCAGGGTAGCGAACTCCCCGCGATCTCGCGTTAACCCGGGAGGCCAGATCCGGCTCGCTCGGGCGCGAAATGTCAGTCGGAGTGTCGGTGTTCTTGTGCGGCGCCGGGCGCTGCGCGTGTCGTCTTTGGGTTCTTCGGAAAGGCAAGCCGTCAGCCACGAAGCGAAACTGATGACCCACTACCCGCTGGACCTCACCAACCACCGCCAGATTCCGGAGCAATACGCTCCCGCGACGCTCCCACTGACTCTTCGCGCCAAAAGGAGCCAAATCTGGCCCGCCCGGTCATCGCGACATCGCGGGCAGTTCGCTACGCTGATCTGGGAGTGGCGAGCGATGACGAGAAGGGCTGGGAATGGCGCGCCCTGTGAAAACCCTCACGCACGATGGCGAAGAATGGCTCGCCATGCTGACCGGCGGGTCAATGTCCGCTGAGGGATACAGATCGGGCGTACTGTTCGTAGCCCAGACCACCAACAGGGTAGCGTTCGGACGGCTGCGCGGCATTCCTCCAGAGCGATTCGATCACGCCATGACGGATCAACTCCGAGAGGCGCTGATCGCCGCGCTCTCTGGTGACGACGACTGAGCCAGATGCCGTCCTTCTACCCCAAGCGGAACGGCGATTATATGTACGACGTGCATCGCCTTCGACAAGTCGGTCCAGCGGCATCTCGGCTCGGCGCTCTTTCAAGATCGGATCGATCGGTATAGACGTGATCGAGGTCTGCCGGAGACGGCCGAATCGTTCTCGGAAAAGGATCTCGTGCTGCACTTTCGCGGTGAGAGGCGCGAGATGCAGCGATACATTCTCGACGCGGTTCGCGACACGATTACTCATAGCCCGGACAATAAACTGAAGGACTACATCGAGTTCGGCGGGAAGGGCAAGGAGAAGCCGCTTTCCTATAGCTCCATCGAGAAGACCTTCTACTCGTTCTTCATCTACTCCGATGTGCTGGACACTCCGTTAAACTTCAAGATGGAGGAAGGTGAGAATCCGCGCGAGCTCGAAAAGTCACAAATCCTGCAGCTCATGAACATCATCGCGGAGCGGATCTTTGTCGGGCACTACGAAATGGAGATCGGCACGGCGAAACTCGAAAACAAAGTACAGA
The DNA here is from genome assembly GCA_963804795.1 of uncultured Acidobacteriota bacterium. Taxonomy (GTDB): domain Bacteria; phylum Acidobacteriota; class Vicinamibacteria; order Vicinamibacterales; family 2-12-FULL-66-21; genus CAVSUB01. The sequence goes on from CAWDRS010000007.1 coordinate 23,979, forward strand.
AGGGTGAAGAGATCCCCGACGCTCATCTTCGCGCGTATCGGATGGGGCGCGAAGAGATCATGTATAGCTGGTTGCGGTTCGTGAAACAGATCGTGCAGAACTACTACATAACAACCGGCAAGCCGATTCAGGAAGAAAAGTTGTTTCAGTATCCATTTCCTGAACCGCTATGGGACAACATCGAAACCTTCATCGACAACCTAAAGGGGTTGCCATTGTGGGTGAACCGCGAGCTGTCGCTCTCCGCATTCGGCGGCAAGCAGAACTATGAATTCTGGCAGATCGTCTTCGAGACCGGGAAAACACCACAAGGGCAAGTCGTGATGCCGCAGGGAATCAACCTCATGCAGATGATTCAGCGGAACAGCTTGGCGGCAGTGTAAGGCGGATCGCGATGGAAGCTGGGTGACTAGGAAGTGGGTAGAACCTGGTGGGGTTACTTTAGGGTAAGGATACTGCGATGAATGGGCGCGGTCCGTGGACAGGGCACCTCACGAAGCCAGCGCAGGTCTGCTTCTGCAACCAGGGCTGGATTTGCGAGCAGCATCCTGAGCAGGGATGGCCGCATGACGATTGCGGCGGACCGGGGATGCCCTGCACCTCGATGCAATGGCGACGCCCCGCCGCGACTGCCAGCGGATTGGCAGTCGCTCAAAGGACGATGACTCGACGGGACTTGAACATTTTCCTTATTTCGATACCTTCGGGACAGGTCGCGTTTCAGGTCCTTCCGACTCTGCTGGCTGTGCTATCATCCGCCGCACATTCACTGGAGGTTCTATGTCCCGTATTCTCGCGCTGACGGTCGCGGCGTGCTCCTTTCTTCAGACCGGTCTGGTGTCCGCGCAGAGCGGGACTGACCGACCCGCTGTTGAGAAACAAATTGTTGCAAACGAGAATGCCGTTGTTGATGCGATAGTGAAGAACGACCCAAAGACGTTTCACAGCTACGTCCTTCCAGACAGCTTTGCCATGGCTAGTCCTGGCATTATAGCTATGGCCGAGTTCGACAACGTAATGAAGGCACAGGCCGCAGCTTGCAAAGTCACGAAATTCGACTTTCCAGAATCGAGGTTGTACTGGGTCGATGACACTACCGTAGTGCACATGTATAAGATAACTGCCGAGGGGACTTGCAATGGCGAACCTATCAATCCGAACTGGTCCTCCACGGTTTGGACAAAGAAAGACGGCAAGTGGCTTGGGGCATTTCAACACGAAACCGAAATAATGCCGCCAGCGCCAAAGAAGTAAGTGGTGCGCCAGCTATAAACGACAGGGTGGACGAGTCACGAGCGCACCGGGGTGTGGTCACTTGGTGCGCTCCCGCTCAGCAATCAGCTCGTGCAGGTCGCGTGGTCGCCGCATTTCGTGCGCAGAAGTGGGCGGCGGAAGCGCTGACCCTGAATTCGGTGCTCCGCGTCGAGGTCCACGTCGCCAGTCGTTCACGAGGAGCCGTTGAGAGCCGTCGAGCGGTGGCTGCGCTCTCCGAGCAAGTCCGAAGGAGCAGACGATGAAGGGTTGCGGAGGCTCAGCGCAAGTGCGCCGAGAGCCGTGAATCAAGCCGCGCGTGACGGTATGAGTGGCATTCTTGCCTGGAGGACCTACATGGCAGTCGCAATCACGCGAAGCGGGGGAATGCTCCTCCTCTCGATTTGGCTAATCCTCACCGGACTCGCGGGGCTCATCGCCGTCCCGATTCCCCACGTCCTGATGGCGGCGCTCGCGCTAATCGCAGGCGCGTTGATTCTGGTGGGGCGCTAAATCCGATGCACTCGGGCAGCAAGGTTATAAGGCGTGATCCTCGCGGTCAACCTTGAGGGCGAGATGTTCTGGTACAGAGTTACACCGGTCAGAACGGCGAGCCCGCCTGGCACCCCAAGAGCGGCACGCGCATCGAGACAGGTTTCCTAGGAGCGTGTCCGAGTAATCGGCTGTGAATTTGTCATTCTCCTGCTGCGCGCCGAGCGAGGTGTACTACACTGCGGGCGATGGCGAAAACGTACCGGCCCTACGTGCCTGAGCAGGATCTGCTGCTTCCGCCGAGCCTGCGGGACTGGTTGCCCGAGGATCACCTGGCATTCTTCGTGAGCGACCTGATCGATCAATTGGACCTCTCGGCGATCACCGCGGTCTATGACGACGAGGAACGCGGGTATCCGCCGTATCACCCGGTGATGCTGACGAAAGTGTTGGTGTACGCCTACTGCGTCGGTGTCTTCTCGTCGCGGAAGATGCAGCGTCGGTTGATGGAAGACGTGGCGTTCCGCGTGCTGGCGGCCGGCAACGAACCGGACTTTCGCACAATTGCGAATTTTCGCAAGCGGCACCTGTCGGCGTTGCAGGGCTTCTTCGAGCAGGTGCTGCGCCTGGCGCGCGAGCTGGGCGCGCCGCGGGTCGGTCGCGTGGCGCTCGACAGCAGCAAGATCCAAGCGAACGCGTCGAAGCACAAGGCGATGAGTTACGGCCGGATGCGCGAGAAGCAGCGGCAGCTGCGTGAGGAAGTGAAGCAGTTGCTGGATCAAGCGGAGGCGGCGGACGCGGCCGAGGACACCGAGTACCGGTGCGGACCGGCGGGGGGACGAGCTGCCGGCGGAATTGCAACGCCGCGACAGTCGCTTGAAACGGATTCGCGAAGCCAAGCACGCCTTGGAGGCCCGCGCGAAGGACGAGGCGGTCGCCGCGGGACAACCCACCGAGGCGGCGAAGCCGGATCCGAAAGCGCAATACAACTTCACCGATCCCGAGTCGCGGATCATGAAAGGTCCCGACGGATTCGTCCAGGCCTACAACGTGCAGGTCGCCGTTGACGACCTGCAACTGATCGTCGGTCAGGCCGTGACGCAAGAGACGAACGACAAGAAGCAGCTGATGCCGATGATCCGCACCGTCGAACAGCAGTCGGGCGACACACCTGACCAGGTGCTTGCCGATGCCGGGTATTGCTCGGACGCGAGTCTGACCGCGATCGCCGCGACACGAATCGACGCGTACATCTCGACGCGGAAGCAGACACACGGTGAACGGCCGGGGCCGTGTCCGCGAGGTCCGCTGCCGGAGACCGCGACGATTGTCGATCGGATGGCTCGCAAGCTGCTGACGAAGGCCGGTGCGGCCGCCTACGCGGCGCGCAAAGGGATCGTCGAACCGGTCATCGGCCAGATCAAGCACGCGCGCGGCTTCCGGCAATTCCTCTTGCGGGGATTCGAGAAGGTGCAAGGTGAATGGTCGCTCGTGTGCACGACGCACAACATTCTCAAGCTGTATCGTCTCTGCGTCTGACCGGATGGTCGATTCGCTCTTCGGGCTCCATGGCGTGCGGCATTCCGTGGCCATCGCCGAGAGCGACAATAGACCGGGTGGGCGCGCAGCACGAGTGAACTTGACTACCACAGCGATTACTCGGACTGACTCCTAGGGATGCAGCACGTCTTCGCGTACTGATCGAAGGGCGGTCTGTTTGAACGAGCTTGAACGATTCAGTGGGGTCTTTAAACCGCTTTGCGAGCACGTCTCGCCGCGCCTTGTTGCGTATGTGCTGCTGCCACTCAAGGATGAATTCACGGTTTTTCGTGAGAGCGTCTGCTCGCGGCCGTTCTTAATTCTCGTGGCCTCCCCAACCGCCACTGGTTGGCTTCGCAAGTCAACGCGCACCTGGAACGCACTTCCCCGCAGGGCCGGCCCTATAGATGGCACCAATCTCATCGTCGTTCAGAGCCCGTTCGAAGATCGCAACCTCATCCAGAATTCCTTGTAGCCTTCCATCGAACACTTGTTCACCAGAAGTTCCAAGGAACAGCGGTCGCCGGTCGTAATCGACCGTAATCGAGCCTGCGATATCATCCTCGCGTATGCCATTCACGAAGACACGTATCCTCTGTCCGTCATATGTTCCACCCACGTGATAGAACGTCCCGGTTTCGATGCGCGTCGTGGAAAGAGCATTCACAGACTGTCCGTTCTTGTCGCCGACAGAAAACGCGAATCGGTCAACATCATCGACCCGCTGCTTACGAAGTGAATAACCTTCGAAATTAAACATTCTGGTGTTCTTCTTGAATGCCAGAAATTGAATACCTGCCGCTCCATACTGGGAGGTTGCTGGTGCGTCGAGTGCATCAAAGTTGACCCACGTTTCTATAGTGATGCTATTTGGTCGCAAATCAAGCGCATCTGGCGTGAAGATCGCCGCATCGCGGCCCCGGAAATGAAACCCCTTGCCAGCTATAGCGTCGACGAACTGAACGGCCGACGAAACAGAGCCGTTATGGCGTTGTAGCACGTCAGCGCCTGAACTCTCTCCACGCCACCAGGCAATTAGGCCGTCTGGGATCGGAGCGCAGGCGAGTCCGGTGACCGTTTTGCGCGCCGCTTGATCCACGCGGACGTCCTGGCCAGCTATCCTGAGAATCCCAACTCGCCGCTCCAAATCGGAGTTGGTTGTGTAACTGTAAGAAATGGTTCCGGCTCCCTTACTAGCGGTGGGCTGAACATGTAACCACGGTGCAAGGCTCGTCGCTGACCAAGAACAATCACCTGTTGTTTCAAGAATCAGGCTGCCTACGCCACCTGTCGATGCCAAAGATAGAACGCCTTCAGCGAGCTGGTAACGACACGAGCTAGCGGCCGGCGCAAGCGAGAACTCAATGGGTTCATGCGATGTAAGCGAAACCCATCGGCTGTCAGGTTCATAACCGACGGCGACCACTGTCAGATTACCCTGCATTAATGCAGAGTGGTGTTGCCCCTCGAACGGACAACGCCCTACGCCATCCGTCTCGTGGTTGGCGACGGGTCTGTCATCAATCTTGAGCTGGCAATCAGCTTTTGGGACGGCTTGATTTGTAGTCCTATCCCTTACGACGGCCCAGAAGTTGTAGGAATCCGCACCCTCCGGACAGCGTTTGACAAATAGCTGGTCGGTGAGAATCATGGTGACTACAAGAACAGCGAAGCCGCCTGTGGCGCTGAATGTGAAGGGGTCCTTCAAACGTGCTGGCAATGAAACCTTGCCGCTTACGGCAGCGGCTCCACCGAGAAATGCGCCGCTCAGACCAGCTCCCAACGAGAATACGAGCGCGATGATTCCTCTTTGACTGCAGGTAATCGTAGTACCAGATAAGACGAGATACATCAGAAAGACCAGCGTGGCAACAGGAAACAAAAGCGCGGCTTGAGCGAGCCAAGGTGGAAGCGACGAGCTCACCTCAGAACTGTCCTGGTCCTTCTGTTCATCCATGGCGAACGGTTATCTTGATGTTACGGCTTGCATTGTGTCGAGATGGCCGATTCCTGTCTCCCGCTTTATGCGCATCATGGCCACTACTGGTCTTTACTCAAGTGGTTTGGCGAATCCGCATATCGAGCAGCTAACAGTGCCCCGAAGGACCCAGTGACCAAAGACCCGCATTTGGCCGGATGGTGGCTGCGTCCGAAGATACATCATTCGGGTTCAGGCGCGCGGCACAGCAAACCTGCAGGCGACGTCCAACGGTGATGACCTGTCTGGTCGGCAACCTACCACAGAAGCTTGGCGAGAACGAAAGTGATAACCATGGCCGCGATGCCACCGCCTACGGAGATCGCAAGCGGCGTCGCATTGACACCCGGAATGGGCAAACTGCCATTGGCAGCGGCGCTGCCGCCTATGAAAGCAAACGCTAAGCCGACGCCAAGGGAAAGAACTGCCAAGTGCGCGAAAGTTGGACGGTGGACAGCAGAAAGCGCAACGTACATGAAGAATCCAAGCGTGATCGCACCAGCGATATATCCCGCAACGGGAAACCAGGGCGGAACGCGATTGTCATCAGCCATTGTGACCTCGAAGTGAAATGTAGCGGCTTGAACTGAATCCTACATTTCCGATTTGGCTTCCGAAGATTGGCCACAGCCTACACCCAATCGACTGCTCCTGATCGAATGTTCTTGGCGCCGGGCACGTCAACCTTGACGACGCGTTGAAAGGACTCAGATCAGCAGGCGGACCTGGTCCGGATTTCCGAACAAAGCTGGTCAGAATCTCCGGAACCCACAACAGCGCAGCGCGTCCTAGCAAGAGGCAGCATCGATCTGTTCACGCCCGGTAATTCGGCCTGTCATCGAGGTGTCGTCTTGTTGGTTGACGTGACTATCTTTTCTCTGGCAGCTGCAAACGTGTTCTCGACGGTTGCGACAGTCCAACCCGTACGACGCGCGATCTCGCGGGTGGAGTACCCCGTCGACTTCCACACACAGATCAGGCGTTCTTCTGCGGACAGCGATTCAAGAATGCTATGCAGACTTCGCTGGTCTGTGTGCCGAACATCCCGTGTCGAGCGACCCTCTGTGGAGGGCTTTCTCGTGGGAGTCCCTTGGTGCCGCTCAGCGCCGCGTGCGGATCCAATATGCATCCGTCGCGTCACAAACCGTAGCAGACGATTCCAAAGAATAGGCACGTAAGCGGCACTGCAAGAAAGTGCGCCGCCGGCTGAATGAGGATTTGCCCAGGAAAACGCATGGCCGGTGGGCTGACATAGCGGGCCGCCGCATCTTCACGGGTATGAGGGACCCGGAGATGCTGAATACAGCGGGTAGGTCGTGCCCGTGCAGGGTAGTTATTCCCCGCGAGGAAAGTGGGTCGACGTTAGGGTTGTCCCCGCGTCGCTTTACCCACGCGCGAGCGTCGGCAACGAGTCTGACCGAGAGTGTATTCGGGCCCCGAAGCTGGGACGAGTTTCTACGAGGGTCGCTGCCGAGTCAAGTCGAGCGGTGATCTCGCCCATGAGGCGTTCGGCGATGGCGCGCGTTCCCACATGAGCCGCGAGGCGGCCGTCGTCGAGGTACAAGAAGCCAAGCGCTCTCCGGTCCTCGGGCTCGGGAGGCGGAGGAGGTTCGTACCACGACATGACTAGGCGTGGTACGCCGTCTGGTCCAGTCTCGTCGTGGATCGCTTCCTCCTCTCCGTAACCACACGGAGAGCGAACGCAGGCGCTCGAATATCTCACCGAACTGTGACAAGACACTCCATCGCAGAAAAAGCGGCTCGTGTGTATTTCCATACGTTTCGAGTTCGATCGCAGTGTCGCAATCATACGCTTCCCGGTACTCGGCGCAGACCTCGCTGGTGATGTCCAGCAGCCCCGCCCTCGTCAGCCACGCACCTTCAGCTGGTACTCGCGCATCTGGCACGCCATAACGCGCAGGTCAGAAGGGACGGCGTGGGATGCACACCCCAGGAGCGTCGACACACCGTCGATCGTCAGGACCGCACCGAACAAGATCTGTTCCGATCGAACGTTTTGTGAAATCTCGGGCTCGACGACCCGGAACCGGCGTCCCGTAAGTAGGTCCCTGATGACGAGTGACCAGCCGGGAACGGCCGATTCGACGAGAAGAAGACTGTGTGGACTCCTGGCTGCTGTGAGGATGAAGGTCTGTTCAAAATCGCTGGCGGTCGATGACGCGGACGCGAGCCATGTTACGCCCAGCGAAGTGGTCGGCCAACCTTCCGGGACATGGTACCCGTCGTCCGCAAGAGCATCCCGGGAGTCGGGAACCCACGCGAACGCCAACCACCGTTCGAATGCTGGCAGGGCGCTGCGGTTGCTCTCGGCGGAAGTCCTCGCCATGAAGAACAGACGAAGCGCTTCGTTGAACAGGTCGAGTCCCCACGTCTGTCGCGCGTATTGGACGATTCGCGGCATGAGGCGATCTTCGGCGTTCTGCACGCGGCGGCACGCTGTGAGTTCAGAAGCATGTAGATCACCGCAACAGAAGCCGAACATTCGTCCCGATCCACATGGACAGGGCTTGTGAGCGAGCAGCAGCTGTCGCATCACCCGTCTACCGCAGTTGTAGGAGAAACGTCTGCCACTCGGTGCCATCGCGCCGCACCGCAAGGTTGTAGAGTCCGGGCGCCAGATCCGCAAGGCTCATGTCGACTTCAAGAGTGCTAACGAAATTGCGAAGTTCAGCATCTCCACGCGTTGATGCGAGCATCGTTGCGCTCGAGTCTTTGATCTCTACTTCGTATGCACCAGGTTCTGAGCCGGTTGGCAAGAGCAGCGTGAGGGCAAGGTCGCCGCGTGCGATGGCGAGAGGCGGCAAATCGCGTTGCGCTTCACCACGCGTGATCGCGTATGGCCGGAGGTCGAGCTGCGCGCGCAATTGGGTGCCGCCGGAGGCGACGCTCGCTTCTCTTCTGGTCAAGAGCCATGCTGAGAAGCCGGTGCCGATGATCAGCGCTGTGGCAGCGGCCCACACCCGCATTCGTTGACGCCGGAGATCCGCGGCCTGTTTCAGCGCTCGTACTTCGAGATAGCACGGAGAACATTCCGCAAGGTGCCCGTAAGCGGGATCTCCCATCGGCCGTTCCCGACGAGCAAGTGCCACGAGCACGTCGTGAGCAGGGCAGCCAATGCGGTCAGGGTTCGGATTCGCGCGTCCGAATACCTCGTCGATTTCGTCAGGCTGCTTCAGGCCGGCAAGCTCGCCGTGCTGGTGGGTGGACATCGGATCTCAAGAGGACGACGCCCGCGGCTTCATTCAGACGGTATCACACCCGGGCGCGCCTTCATCACGCGAGCAGTACCCGGCGTTGACTCCGCGGCGGCTTTAGTGCTGGCCGCCGCTTCCTGACACTTGCGCTTGATGCGATAAAACAGGTTGTCGACGTATCCCGGCGACGTGCCGAGCTTCTTCCCGATCTCACGGCTCGTGTAGCCGAACTCCTTCCACATGCACAGCTCTCGCTCCTGGTCGGTTAGGGGCGCCAGATACTCCTGAAGCAGGATGCCCGCCTCGACCTGCTCGGGCGTGCCATACCGCGAGGGCTGGGATTCAATCACTGATTGGCCCGCATCGGACCCGAAGGTCGCCTGCTGAAGGCGCATCGATGAATGCCGCAGCCGTAACAGGGCTGCCGTGCACAGAATCTTGAACGCGTACGCTCGGGGATTCTCCGCGGAATCGAACGCGGCTTTGTGTTCGGCGATGAGGCGACCGGCTTCCTCGAAGATCTCTGTGACGAGGAGCTCATCGCGCAGCGTCAAAAACCGACGCCGAAATCTCGGAACGAGATCGCGCAACACCGCCTTCACTCGAGGATCCAGCGGACGCCCGTCCGCGTCCAGGAGCGTTTCTTTTGGTACCGACTCCATGGGGTCCCCACCAGGGCGCTGGTTGCGAGCGTGCGGCGCCGCCCACCGCGCCATTATACGGAAGACAGACTCTGACAACGCTCGCCGCAATGTGGTGAGATTTCGCCGCGAAAACGCATCTTAGAGATCGAAGGCGAAATCGACCGCGCGTGGACGTGATGACAGATGAGCTCGCTTCCGAATTCGCGAAGGCGAAGTGCGCTGATGGGCTGGCGGGAAGTGTGAGTGCTAGAAGCGCCAGTAGTCAGGGAGCAGTAGCAGAGTGGGCTCCATCAGTTCCACCCGTCGCGTGCGAGAACGAGAACGCGTCCACGACGATCCTGATGCTTGCACGAATGTCGCGGCTCGTCAACGGTCTCGCCTTTCATTAGATCGCTGATGCCGGGCCCATCGCGCCTGCGCCGCTTTGCGCATCGCTTTGCTCCGCTCCTCGGGGCTGACGTTGCGCCAGCGCGCAGCACCAAGTCCGACTGCAGTTCGGTGAATCGGTTCCGGTGAGAGCTTTCGACTGGCCAGATCGAGCATCTCGATGGCCAGGTCGAGGAGGACTTCCGGCGGAAGTCCCGTGTGGCGCATCAGGCGGCGCAGGCGCGTGGTTCGCCGCGCACCAAGCGTACGAGCGAGCTCCTTCGTGAGGGGCGCCTCAGTCGTCGACTGTCGTGAGAACGTCGTCGTCATGCATGTGCTCGCATGCGTTGAGGTGGTGCCAGAGTGTATCACGTCGTGGAGGTATACATGCTCGGCGAATCGCGTCGCTCTCGTTTACGTGTTGCATGCGCGCTTGCGGTTGCGTTCCTCGTGTTCGCCCCGGCGATGGTGTTCGCGCAATCGCCATGGGAACGCGCGGCGAGCAATCTCGAGGCGACCTTCACGGGTCCTCTCGCCCGCTCGCTCGCACTCGTCGCTATCGTCATCGGTGGACTGTTATTCATGTACGGGGAGGCCGGAGCCAAGCGGCAGATCTCCGGCATCGTGTTTGGTGGCGGGCTGGCGCTCTTCGCCGCGCAGTTCCTCGCCTGGTTGTTCTGAGTCGTCGCGGTTCGCTGGACCCATTCGGAGTGTGAGCGATGTCTGATCGACCCATATACCGGCCCGTGTACAAGGCACTGCATCGGCCCTTGACGATCTGCGGCGTCGACCGTCGGCAGTTCTTTCTCGCGCTGTTGCTCGGTGCGGCGACGTTCAACCTGTTCTACTCGTTCCTGGCCGGTCTGTTGATGTTCGGCGGTCTGTACGGCGGCGCCCTGTGGGCGACCCGGCGCGATCCGGAACTCCTCCGGATTCTTCTCGCCTCCTCCACGGCGCGGCGGCGGTACGACCCCGGGAAGCACCTGGTCGTCGACGTGGAGGTGTCGTCGTGGTGAGCCTCGCCCGCATCATGCGCGATTACATAGACGCCGGCAGCCTGAACGAACTACTCACGCTGTGGGGCTTCGTCGATGACAGCGCCTTTCTGACCAAAGTCGGCCACGTCGGGTTGGTCTACCGGGTGCATGGCATCGACTACGAGGGGCTTACGCATCAGCAGCGGCAAGCCCTCGTGCATCGAGTCGAAGCCGGCCTTCGCCTTCTGGACGAACACTGCCGCCTCTACCAGTACGTCATCAAGCGAACGATCGAACCGATCGTCTCAGCACAGTGTCAGCAACCGGTGGCGCACGAAGCTATTCAGCGGCGTGCGGCCTACCTGAATGCACGACGCCACCAGATGTACGACATCCGTCTCTACGTCGTGCTCCTCTACGAGCCGCCGCGCGCCGGTCGACGCGCTACGAGGCTCCACACGCTCCGGCAGTCTCCACGACACGCGCTGAAGAGCTGGCTCTCCACCGAGACGACGATTCGGTTGGCGGAAGTCGAACTGGATGAGGCGATCGGCACTCTTTATCACAAGGCGAAGGCGTTTGAGATCCAAGCCAGCGAGTTCGGTCTTCGACGTCTCGACAAGAACGACGCGTTCGTCTTCTTCCGCCAGCTTCTCAACTATGACGTCGCACCAGACAGCGCCCGGCGGCTTACCTACGACACGCACCTGGACTACTTCGTGTCGGACTCGGCGATCGAATGTCACCGCGACCACCTGCTCGTGGGAGACCGGCTCGTCAAGGTGCTCTCGATGAAGGAGCCCCCAAGCCACACGTTCGCGTTTCTGCTGCGGGATCTCTACGAGATTCCCGGTGACCTCATCGCCTGCCTGGAATGGCAGCGAATTCCAGGCGATCGCATGCGGCGGGATCTTCAAGCCCGACGCAGGCATTTCTTCAACAAGCGCGTGTCGATCGTGAACTACGTCTCGCCCGAGGCGAAGCCGGAGGAGATGTTGGTGGACGATTCCGCCAGCGCCACGGTCCGGCAGCTCGGTGACGCCCTGACGGAGACCGAGGTCAATGGTCACTTCTTCGGGCACTGCTCGCTGACGCTGGTGCTGCACGGTCATGATCGTCGCGCACTCCAGCAGCAGATCGCCGAGGCGACCAAAGCGATCGCGATCCACGACGGTGCCGTCTTCGAAGAAACGTACAACCTCTTGAACGCCTGGTTAGCGGTCATGCCGGGGAACGCGGCACACAATCTGCGCCGACTGGCGCTGCTGGAGACGAATGCCGCGGATTTGAGCTTCGTCTTCGCGCTGGACCAAGGCGAGGCCGTCAACGCGCACCTTCAGCGAGAAGCCCTCACGGTGTTCGAGACGCCGCACCACACGCCGTACGCCTTCAACCTTCACGTGCAGGACGTCGGCCACACGCTGGTCCTGGGGGCAACGGGCAGCGGCAAGAGCTTCCTGCTGAACTTCCTCGTGACGCAGGCGCAGAAGTACGAGCCGCTCACCGTGATCCTCGATCTGGGCCGCAGCTACCGGAAATTGGCGACGCTGCTCGGCGGTCGCTATCTCGAAGTCGGACTGCGGCACCGGGATGTGACGATTAACCCCTTCGCGCTCGAACCGACGCCTGAGCACGTGCACTTTCTTCACGCCTTCGTTCGAGTCCTGCTGGAAGGCGATAACGGCTATCGGCTCAGCGATCTGGAGGATCGAGAGGTCTACGAGGCGGTCGAAAACCTCTACATGCTCGATGACAGCCAACGGCGGCTCTTCACGGTAGCGAACCTGTTGCCGCGCGCGTTGGCCGCACGGCTGCACAAATGGATCGAGGGCGGCCGATACGCCAGCCTGTTCGACAACCTGCAGGACACGCTGACCGTAGAGCGGCTGCAGGTGTTCGACTTCGACGCCATGCGAGCGTACCCGGCACTGCTCGAGCCCTTGCTGTTCTACGTCCTGCACCGGGTGGTCGCTCGCATCCAAGACCCGAGCGACGCTGGGAGCCTGAAGCTCTGCGTGATGGACGAGGCCTGGCGCTTCATTCAGCACCCGACCTTGCGGGCGTACGTGCAGGAGGGTCTCAAGACGTGGCGGAAATGCAACGCCGCGATGATTCTCGCCACGCAGACGGTGGAAGACTTTGCGTCCGCGGACTTGCTGCGAACGGTCGTCGAGAGCTGTCCGACAAAGCTGTTGCTGGCGAATCCGTCACTGGATCGGCAACGGTACGCGGATCTCTTTCAACTCAACGAGATGGAGCTCGATCTGCTGACAGGGCTCATTGCCCGGCAGCAAATCCTGCTCAAACGCTCGGACCTGGCCAAGGTCCTCACCCTGACGGTCGACCCCAAGAGCTATTGGATCTACACGAACACTCCCATCGATAACGTGCGGGTCGCCGAGACATTCCGACAGTACGGATTCGAGGCGGGCATCGACCGTCTCGCCGCATCTTCGTGACGCATGGGAGGTATGGCATGTCACGGCAAGGAATCGCTCACCTCGCGGTGTTCTGCATCGTCGTATCGAGTCTGACGCCGGCCGTCGGCGTGGCGCAAACCACCGGGATTCGCGAAGTGTCCGCTTCGTCACGCAGTCTCATCTCGCTTCAGACGCGTGTGCGCTTTACCACAATGGTCGTGTTGCCAGACGAGGAGGAGATCCTGGACGTCGTCTGTGGAGATCGGGACTTCTGGGTGATCAGCGCGACGCACAACATCGCGCACGTCAAGCCTGCGAAGGAAGGGGCCTCGACGAACCTGAATCTGGTGACCGCGAGCGGTGTCGGTCTACTCGTTTCTCTTGAGCGAAAAGAACGGCTCACCCGATCTCAAGGTCTACGTCAACGCCGATGGGAACGCGCCGACCGACAAACCGAAGTATTACAGCGCCGCCCAAGTCGAGTCCCTGCAGTCCGAGCTCAAGGAAGCACATGCCGCGATAGAGGCCGCGGCGCGGCGCGCAGACGAGAAGATTGCCGCATATCAGAGGGAGTACCCGAGTCGCTTGCAGTTTGCGTACGGCGCACCCAAATACGAGAAGCCGTTTCTCGTGCGGTCGATCTGGCACGACGGCCAGTTCACGTATATCAAGGCGGACGCGATTGAGCTCCCGGCTCTCTACGAAGTAAAAGATGGCAAGCCGTCCTTGATGAACTTCGAAGTCCAACAGGGCACGTACGTCGTGCCGAAAATTCTGGACCAGGGCTATCTGGCGCTCGGGAAGGAACGCTTCGCATTTGCGCAGCAGGGGCGGTGAGCGATGGCCGAAATGCCACCTGTCGCACCGGGCCCGCCCGCTGTCCCGCCAGGCCCGCCCGCCGTGACGGACCGTCGTCCTACTCCGCGGGGTGTCCTGCCGCGAGGCGTACAGACCTGGATCATGGCCGGGATTGCGCTCGGGATGCTCGCGATTATGTTCGTCGTCGGTCGACCGGGACCACCGGCTCGAAATGCGCCCGCGCCGGCGCTGGACCAGGGACCGAGCGCGGATCGCGTCCGTGATTATCAGGAGCGGTTGCGCACGCTTGAGGCACAGGCTTTGCGCGAAGCGCAGGCTGCGACGCTCACACCACCCGCACCGGCCGCCAAGAGTGAGGAGTCCCAGACTGGACGGGCACCAGACCCGTTGGAGACAGACCGGAAGCGGCGCGAGTACGAGAGCCTGTTCGCCAGCAATGTCGTGCTGAGCCGTCGACCGGAGAGCGAACGGCCTGACGCGGGTCGCGCCAGTGTGCCAGCGAGTCAGGCATCATCCGGATCGATGCCTGCCACGCCGTCGATTGACGACATTGCCGATGCCGCGGCTCGCGCATCGGCCCGGGCCGGGGGTGTCAGACCATCGGCGGAGCCCGTCACACCGAGTGCGGTGGCGCCACCTCTGGAGAGGACGTTCTCGTGGCCGCGTGACGCCCGAGCGAACGGATGCCATCAGCGATGTCGGCCCCCTGCATCGGGTTCTCGAGGGCACGCTCATCGACACCGTCTTGACGAATCGCCTCGATGGAAGTGCAGCGGCGCCCGTGAACTGCCTGGTGACGAACGCGATCTATTCGCACAGTCGGCAGTTCGTGCTCATTCCGGCGGGTGCGCGTGTGCTGGGCGAAACGAAGCCGGTGCAAGCGTTCGGCGAAACGCGATTGGCCGTGACGTTTCATCGCCTGCTGATGCCTGACGGTCGCACGTATCGCCTGGACGAGTTCACAGGGCTGAACCAGATCGGCGACGCAGGACTGCGTGATCGTGTGAACCAGCACTACCTCGCCACGTTCGGCGCCGCCGCGGCCGTGGGTCTCATCAGCGGGCTCGCCCAGTTCTTGGGGAATGTTGGCCTCGGCGGCGGGAGACGGCGAGCAAACCGTCATTATCGCCGGCGGCGTCGGCGATGCGACATCGCAGGCGACGATGCAGGTGATGAACCGGTTCTTGAACCGGCTGCCGACGGTGACGATTCGCGAAGGGTCATCGGGTCAAGGTCTATCTGACCAGTGATCTCGAATTGCCGGCTTACGAACGCGCGCGTGGCGAACTTCTAAAGGAGGATGTCATGCGTCGGTGGATTGGAATCAGTCTCCTGCTGGTGATCGTCGTGAGTTCACCCGCTCGCGCTCAGGTCGTCGTCATCGATCCGGGAAATCTCGTCCAGACGATTCTCATCGCAGAACGAACCTGGGAGCACTATCAGCAGTTGCGCCGCGAATACGAAACGATTGTTCGGATGGCGACCAGTCTCGGCCACATGGACAAGTTTCGAGTACCGGCGGTCGCCATCACCAGACACGATCCCAGCCGTTGGGAATTTGGCCGCCCGTGGATCGAGGGTCTGAATGTTGGCGATCCCTCAGGCGCCGCGTACGCGGCGACCACGTTGCCGCTCGAGCGTCCGAACGGGGAGACCGCCCGACTCACGTCTGCAGCCCGGCGTGCCTTTGAGCGTCGGTACGCCACGGTCGAGATCACCGATACCGTCGCGATGCGAGGAGGGCACCAGGTCGCCCTGGTCCGCAACTATCACGATCGACTTCAGGAAGCGATCGGTGGGCTCGAGAGCGACGTCCTGAATCGGGGTTCGGGATTCCACGAGATGACCGCCATCCTCGACAAGATCTCCGCCGGTGAACTGCTGGCCCGTCGTCAAGACATGGCCACGAATCAACTCTTGTCGCACGCGCTCGAACAGATGTTGGCGCGCAGCAAACGGGAGCGAGACACGGAGGCGGCGACGATCAATATGCAGCTGACCACCTGGCGCGATGCGGCCGCCGCGAACGCGGCCTTTGTCGCGGGAACCGGTGATGCGCTGCGAACATGGCGTCAGCCGTGACTCGCGGATTCGGAAGGAGGCATGTCGCCATGCGCCGCGCTCTCGTGCTGCTCGTACTGCTGATGGTGATCGCGGAAACGGCGTCCGCGTTCGTACTGGTCGTGACCGATCCGGCGGTGACCCTGCGAAACTCCGTCACCGCGGGCATCAAGCAAGTCCTGGTGGAACTCCAGCAGGCGCAGCGTCGCCAGTTGCGCCGCATGGCGAGACGGCTGTCGATGTTCTCCAGCTTGGAAAAGTATGCGGTGGCCGATCCGCCTCGGTGGCGCACGCGACGTCCGGGCGAGTTCTTGTACGACGGTGAGTACAACGCCGCGCTCACGTTCGGGGATCCGTCAGGAGCGGCGTACCTGAATGTCACCGAGCCGGTCCTGACGGCGGAGCAGCTCTTGAACTCTCGAATCGTCCGCCGCTCGCGCGGCGATGAGGGCGCGCCTTGCGACCGTGGACGCTGCAGACGCGGCCGCCATTGCGGCAACGAATGACACCGGGGAGCTCCGATTCAATGGGCGCAAGTACGAGCTGCAGGCGATCGACGCGCTCGAGGCAACGGTGATCGATCCGTCGGACGAGCAAAGCGCGACAGCCGTGCTGGACAAGATCAGCGCTGCCGTGTTGGTCGGGGCGCGACAGCGACAAGCCCGAACTCAGCTATTGACCGGCATCGTCGAACAGCTGCTCGTGGACAGCAAACGGGCGCGCGATACGGAAGCTGCGACGATCAACATGCAGCTCGTCACCTGGCGAGACGGACGAGCAGCGAACGAGGCGTTCGCCGCAGGAACTGGAGACGCCCTTCGGGCATGGCGTCAACCGTAGCCACGATCGAGAGACCGACATGCAGCCGCAACCGTCTCTGAATCTCTTGCCCACCGTGCAGCAGGCGATCAGCAACCTGCTGACGGTGTACGAGCCGGAGTTCCTGCGCTTCGGGTACGGGCTCTTCCTCGCCTTCGCCGCGATCGTGATCGTCTGGCAAGGCGTGCGGATGATGTTCTCAGGCGAACGCCTGGGTGAGCAGATGTTCGACTTCGCCAAACTGTTGCTCTTCGTCTCCTTCGGCTACTCCCTGATCACGTTCTACGAGGCACCACTGCCAGGGATCGGCGTGTCTTTCAGCAACCTGATCACCGATCAGGCGTACTACTTCCAGCGGGTCCTCGAAGCCCGCGCCTTCGACAATATCTATCGCCACTTCGACGAGCTGTCCGACCACTTCATGCAGCCGGACCCGTGGTCGATTCTCGCGAACCTCATGTACTGGACGGTTCTGCTCCTGATCGCACTCGCGAAAGCGCTGTCGCTCGCGGTGATCGCCTTCGGCCTGATCGCCAGCGCCGTCTGCGGCCTGCTAGGGCCCATCTTCGTGCCGTTTTTCATCGTGCCCAAGCTCGACTGGCTGTTCTGGGGATGGCTGAAGTCGTTCATCCAGTACTCGTTCATCCCCGTGGTCGCCATCGCGTTCCTGATGGTGTTTGAGCAGTTCATCTTCCGGTTCGTGACGACCTTGCCGGCCAACATCACCCAAGCCGAGTACGGGATTTACGGGCTTCAAGCTGTGGCGGTGATCGTCACCTTCGTGGTGGGCATGCTGCTCGTGCCCTCCTTGACGAACTCCATCTTTACCGGAAGCGGCGGAGAGTCGATCGTCAGCCAGGTATCCCTCAGCCGAGTCTTCCGTCGGTAAGGAGGCAAGACATGCCGCGACCGTACGCCAACGATCCCATCCGTCAGGACAAGGCGCCCTCGTCTGACGTCGTTCGGCTTGTCCTGATCGCCTGCGGTATCACGGTTCTGCTCGGTCTCGTCACCGGTGTCTTGTGGATTGGGTTCAATCTCGTTCGCTATCACGTGTGGCCGTGAAGGAGCCGGCGATGGAACGAGCCGTTGCGGACATCAACCCAAAGACGCTCGAGAACGCGAAGCGTCAGTTCGTGGAGCTGTATGGGTCGGCGTTGGTCATGAATACCTATCTGAAGATCGCGCTCGTCCTCGTCTCCCTGGTGGCGCTCGGCCTGCTCGCGCTCAACTTCCATACCGTCGCGAAATATGCGCAGGTCAAGCCGCTGGTGATCCGGATCGACGACGTGGGACGGGCCGAGGCCGTGCAGTACGACGCCACGACCTACCAGCCCCAAGCGCCGGAGCTGCGCTATTTCCTGACCCAGTTCGTTGTGAAGCATTTCAGCCGCCTGCGGGCCACCGTACAGCGGGAGTACCCCGAGTCACTCTTCTTCCTGGACTCCGCCCTGGCCGCGGCCACGATCGCGCAAAACGAGCAGAGTCGCGTGATCGAGTCGTTCGTGACCAACCCATCCGCCGATGAGATCGATGTCGTAGTGAGGAACGTGAGCTTGAGCGAGTTGACGAAGCCACCGTACAAGGCGTCCGTGAGCTTTCAAAAGGTGGTCTATACACCCGGCACGCGTAGCGAGCGCACGCGCCAGACCTACATCGCACAAGTCGATTTCGTGATCCGCGAGCACGTGCCGAACGAGTTCGTCCGCGTCAATCCGCTCGGCCTGCAGGTCACGTACTTCCGCGTGGATCAAGCCTTCGAGGAGGTGAAGCCGTGATCGCCAATTCCGCCTTCCTGGCCGCGCTGACCACCTTTGTACTGGCGGCGTGGCTGGCCGCCGAATTGAGCTTCCTGGCACCCTACAAGGCCGCTATCTTCCGCACCTACGGCGTGCACATCGTCGTCGGCGTGGTTCTCGTGTTCCTGAATCTCTCGGGCGCTTTCTACCTCCTGGCGCGGTGGCTGTTCCTCCGTGACGCAGGACGGAAGCTCACGCACATTGATCGCCAGCTCCGGAGTGCCGCCGGCCTGCATGACGACCTCCGGCGCTATTTCCAGAAGAGGCCGCGGTGAGTCATGTCGTCCCTCGATGACCCCCGATCGGATGACACGCGGGAACGACCTAGCCCCGGACGCGGCAGCGGGCTCGATCCGGACCCACGGGACGGTGATGCGTGTGGATCCCCGCGACGTCTTCGCGGAGGGCCTTGACCTGCCACGCGACCTCGATCGTGAGGCCGTCTCGCTCGGCGACGAACGGTACGACCTGCGTGGCTCGGAAGTCCGCACGCTCGCGGCCGTTGGAGCCTTCCGCGTCGTCCCGATTGCCGACCTCCGTGACCACGGCGAGCGGGCGGCCGACCTGTGGCACGGGGATCTCGCGCATCTCCGATCGGAAGGCCTCCTCCGGCACGTCGCGTCCGTCGATCGGGAGAGCGGCACCGATCTCGTGACGCTGACCGAGCGTGGGCGCGAGCTGCTCGAATCTCATCGCGCTCCGGACCACGACCCACGGCAGACGTTCCATGACGGTCCTGCGCGAGAGCGCGAACTCATGCACGACGCGCACCTGTATCGCGCCTACCTGCGGGCGGCCGATCGCCTCTCCGAGGAAGGCGCTCGTATCGAGCGCGTCATCCTCGAGCACGACCTCAAACGTGACTATCAGGTGTTCCTCCAGGAACCCAATCGGGGTCGAGCCGACAGCGACGGCCGGCCAGGTCGCGATCGCGAGGAGATCCGCCGCTGGGCCGACGACCACGACCTCGCGTACGTCGGATGGCCGGGTGCAGTTTCCGGACTTCCAGATCGAGTGTCTGTGGCCCGACGGGCGCCGCGAGATCGAGAACGTCGAGGTGCTCACGCCGCATTACCGGGGCGCTCACGCGGCCAGTAAGGTGCGAGCGGGCTTCACGCGATTTCGAGCCATCGGGGCGCGCGCCGGCGGGCGCACCGGGCGTGGCAGCCGTTTCGACCCCGGCCTCGCGGAGGAGCTGGTATGAAACGGATCGGCCAACGTGAACAGCCGACTCCGATGACTCAGGCCGAGCGAGTCGAAGCCATCAAGGGATTCGGCTTCACCGAGCGCCAGGCCGGGTTCCTCGTGACGGTGATGACCCACGCCGGTGTCTGCCTCGGCCGCCAGGACCTGCGCGTACGCGCGCATCAAGTACGGCGAGCCGATGCGGACGTTCTTCCAGGCGCTGGAAGCGCGTCGGTTCGTCACCCCGCAGACCTGTGCCCACGGCCGCGCGCGTCTGTTCCATGTCCATTACAAGCCGCTCTACGCCGCCATTGGCGAGCCTGACAATCGCTTTCGTCGACCGATGACACTCGCCCGCGCGGTCGAACGGTTGATGGTCCTCGATGCGGTCCTGACCGACCGCCACCTCGCCTGGCTCGCGACCGAGCGGGAGAAGGTCGCTTTCTTCACCGGCGAAGCTATAGCGCCGCACTACCTGCCATCGCTTACGTTCCGCTCGGCGGACGAGGAGACGGTGCGCTACTTCCCTGACAAGCTGCCCGTTGGGGTCGGCCGCGACGGCCGGACGCACGTCTTCCTGTACCTCGTGGCGCGCAGCACCCCGATGGAATTCCGGCTGTTCCTCGAGCGACACGCCGAGCTGCTTCGCAGTCTCCCCGCGTGGACGATTCGCTTGCTTGTGCCACGGCACGTGGCGAACGCCGCCGGCCTGCATCGGGAGGCGTTCGTCGAGCAGCTCGCGCGTCCGCTGCCCGCCGACGTCGTTGATGAAATGCGCTGGTACTTCCGGGCGTGCCGGGATGGCCGCGTGGACCTCGACGAGCGGTACTACCGAGCCCAGACCGCGTTCGCCGGTCCGCGGTTCCGCGCGCTCTATCGACGCTGGCTGATGGACGGCGAGCGGGTCCTCGATGCGGTCATGTCGCCCGTCCTCGCCGACGTCGTTGCCCGCCGAGTGGGGGTGCTCGAGTGCCACGTGCTGCCGTACCCGTACCTGCATCTCCTCTCCCTGGCCGGCACGGCATGAAGAGCCGGAGGTAGAAGGTGAGTCAGAAGCACTCACAGAAGATGGGTCAGGGGAGTGTCTTCTACGCATTCCCGGCGCGTCCAGAGCGGCATCAGCGCGCGTCCCGAGTGTCTGGTCGCGTATCCGCGACCGCTGGCAAGTCCTCGACGCACCGGCACTTGCGCGCTGTCTGGCGCCGCGGCGCGCCCCTGGGCGGGCGGCGATTTGTGCCGCCCGGCCTGTGTCGGGGGAGAGGGCAGCCGTGGCGTGAACGACCCCCCTCCTGCGCGCCCAGCCTCACCCCAGGCGCGCCCCCGGAGGTCGTTCACGCCACGGCTGCCCCTGCCAACGTTCGTGAAAGCGGCACGCGATTGCGCCGCCATTGTGCACCGCGAAGTCGCAGGCGTCGCGCCGCGCTATCCCCGTCCCAATCTGTCTTGCACCCGCGCCGCGATCACCTGTGGATTGCCGCGCGAAAGGAGTCGGTATGCCTGTGATCAAGGCCCGCACGCGCGGGAAGCACGTCGTCCGGTACATAGCGCGGCTGGATCGCGAAACCCACGAGACGCTGTTTGCGTACGCCGCGTTTCTCGGTGAGCCGCCCGAGTACGTCCTCAATCAGCTCATTGACACCGTGCTCGCCAAAGACAAGGAGTTCCTCGCCTGGCGTGAGGCGCATCCCGGCTCGCACGCGCCGCGGCCGGCCAGTCGACGCTCGCAGCGTCGCGCCCGTGCTTCAGGCGCACATGCGTCCGTGGATCGATCAGCACAAGAAGGCGCCGCGCCGTCTTCGCTTGCAGGTTGACGGACGCGAGGCAGAGGCCAATGCTCAGGGCGGTCGTGGACATGCGGGGTCTGGCGGCGATGGCGATTGCTGCAGGGACCGGTGTGTGGGGTCTCACGACGTACCCCCCTGCCACAGACAACGTGTTTCTGCAGCTCATCGCCCTCCGCGAACCCGTGCTCTTTCGCGCGCTCTTACAGGGCTACGCTGCGCTGTGGTTCAGCACGTCGTTCCTGGCCGCGTCGCTGCTCCTCTCGGTCGCCACGATCCTGGCATATCGCGGGGCGCCTGCACTTCGCGCCCGTCCGCTGCCGCGCTATCCACAGCCGGAGACGCGGCCCACGCCGGCCCTCGTGCTCGGCGAGACGCATCACCACACCAGTCCGGAACGCGCCGCGGAGCCATCCTGGCTGACGGTGCCGCAGCGTGGGCTCTATACCGGCGTGATGATTCTCGGTGCAGTCGGCACCGGCAAAACGTCGGCGTGCATGTACCCATATGTCGAGCAGCTCCTCCGCTGGCGGGCGCAGGATCCCGATCAGAAGGTGGGCGGGCTGGTCCTCGAAGTCAAAGGTGATTTCTGTCACCAGGTGCGCGACATGCTCGCCCGCGCAGACCGCGCGGACGACTATCTCGAAGTTGGGCTGGACACGGGCTTCTGCTACAACCCGCTCCACAACGATCTCGATCCGTACGCGGTCGCCTACGCCGTGGCCACGCTGCTCAACAATCTGTTCGGCCGCGGCAAGGAACCGTTCTGGCAACAGGCGTACACCGACCTCTTGAAGTTCGTGATCGCGTTGCGGCGGATCACGGAAGGGTACACGACGCTCTCGGAGGTCTACCGCTACATCATCAACGACTCGCTGATCGACCAGAACATTCGCGAGCTGAAGGCGCAGTTCAGAGATCCGTCCGAGGTCCTCGTGGTCTCGAACAGAGACCACGAGGCATTCGTACGAAAGGCACCGTGGACCTTGTGGAACCCGCTCGGGGCCGACGACATGGCGCACGAGTACCGAGTGGACCTCGAAGGGTATCTCGCCGCGCATGACATTCCCTTCACCGTGCGCAAGGGCAGTGACGCGATTTGCTCGAATCGACGACACCGCCTGGAGGCGATCGATCGCTGGTTTCACGGTCCCTGGTCAAAGCTGGATACCAAGGTGAAGGCGTCAATCGTCGAAGGCGTGGTCGTCTTCCTGTCGTTGTTCGATGAAAACCCTTCCGTGTACAAAGCGTTTTGCCCATCACGAAGTGCGTATGCCAATGCGCCGCAGCCGGGTGAGGCCCAGCCGCTGCCGCCGCTCGAGGATCTCGTCGAAAAGGGTCGCGTGCTCGGCCTGAACTTTCCGGTGGCGCTCAACCCCGCGCTGGCACGCGGACTCGGGGTGATGCTCAAGCTGGATTTCCAACGGGCGGTCCTGAATCGCATCCCCAAGATCGGGGCCGATCCTCGCGGCCAGTGGCGCGACATCCTGTTCGTCGCTGACGAATACCACGCATTCGCCACCGTCGGTGAAACCGATCCAACTGGGGATGAGCGGGCGTTTGCCCTCTCACGTCAAGCGAGGCTGATTCCGATCGTGGCCACGCAGAGCATCAGTTCGTTGCGATCGGCGCTGGCTGGTGACGATGCCTGGCGCACGCTCTTGCAGTGTTTTCGGACGAAGGTGTTCCTCGCCACCAGCGACGAATTCACCGCGCGGGTGGCCGCCGAACTGTGCGGCAAGGCGGACCAGCTGAAGGCGAAATACACGATTGCCGAAACAGGCGTCGGCGCGCACATTTCGCTGCTCAGCGGCAAAGCCGCCGCTGACCAACACACACTGGGCGCCAGCAAGTCCTACACCTTCGAATCGGACTACATCTTTCAGCCGCGCGTCTTCATGGAACTGCAGAACGCCCAGGCCGTGGCCTTGCCGTATGACGGACTGAATCCGCTGCCCCCGCAGGACCGCTACCTGAAGCCGTACTACCTCGACGTGCAGACCAGCTACTTCGACCACCTTGCGAAGGGGGCACTGTGAGCAGCCTGGACCGGATTCTGCCGTTCTTGAGACCCATCGAGGATCTGCTCAGGGATCCCGCGATCACGGAGGTCATGGTCAACGACGGCGGCCGGCGCGTCTTCATCGAGCGGAACGGTCGGCTGGAAGTCGTGCCGAACCGGCTCCTCGAATCGCGAAACCTGACGGTCGCGATCAAGAACATCGCACGGGCATGCGGGGACGAGATCTCCGATATCCAGCCGCTCCTGGATGCCCGCCTGGAGGATGGCTCGCGCGTGGCGGCCATGTTCCCGCCGTGCGCCGTCGGCGGGCCGATTCTGACGATCCGGAAATTCACGAGACGATACACCCTCCAGGAGCTCGTGCAGGTCGGCGCACTCACGCCAGCCCTCGCCAGTACGCTTCGGGCCGCCGTCGCGGAGGAGCGGAACATCCTGATCTCGGGTGGAACCGGCACGGGCAAGACGACGCTGCTCAATGCGCTCGCGGCCCACATTCCCGGCCACGATCGGGTCGTGGTGATCGAGGAAACGGCTGAAATCCACCTGGACAAACCCAACGTCGTGCGCCTGGAGGCCAGGCGCGCTCAAGCGCCTCTGGGTCACGAAGCGCCATTGCCGCCCGTGTCCATTTCCGATCTGCTCCGCGCGGCACTCCGTCATCGACCGGATCGCATCATTGTGGGTGAAGTTCGCGGAGCAGAAGCCTTCGATCTCCTGCAGGCGCTCAACACCGGCCATCTGGGCAGCCTGAGCACGATCCATGCGAACTCAGCGGAGCAGGCCTTCACGCGACTTGCGCATTGCGTCCTCATGGCCAATGTCGGACTGCCGCACCGCAGTACGCGGGAAGCGATCGCCCTGGCGATTCATCTGATCGTCCACATCGCGCGAATAGACTGCCAGCGTCGCGTCACTGAAGTGGTGAGCGTGCTGGGATACGACGGCCAGGCTGACCGTTTCCTATTCGAGCCCGCCATGCTGCCCGATCACGGGCAGGACGGAGCGGTGGCATGAGAAACCGACCACACGCTCGAGCGATCCTGATTCTGTTTGCCGCCGCCGTCAGTGCCTGTGGACGCGAGGGAACACCGACAGGGCCAACGGCGGCGCGATCGTTCCTGGAGGGCACCTGGACGGGCACGCTGACGATCGAGCGCGAAAGCGAGCCGACGACGTCCGCTGCCACCACATGGACATTCGAGGTCGTGGCCGGCACGAATCTTCAAACGTTTAACGTCAGGATTCAGTCGCAGCACTCGTTCCTGCCGATCACGACCACCGTCACCAGCGCCATCACGCCATCCAACACGCCGCCAGTCCGTATCAGCACGCAGGGGAACTACGCGTCGCCGCGCGGTTGCACCGGCAGTCTCCTCAGCGTCGGCAACGCAGATACCCGAACGATTGATGCCGATTTCTCAGGGGTTGACTGCCCAAGTCTGCCGCATTCGACGTTTCGCGGACGTGTGCAGTTGACCAAGCAGGGATGACAGCATGCCGACTGTGGAACCCGCCGCGCTGTTGCGTCTCCTTCGCGCCGGATATGCACCCAACGACTGGATCGCGTTGTTCCTGAAGTTGTACGCGACCAACGAGACCTGCCAGCGTGTCGTGCCGATCACGAAGATCGCCTCTGCCGGGTATCTCTCGTGGCTACGTTTTCAAAATGCCTTGGGTTGGAATATCTACTGCAGCGTGAATTCTGTCCGCCCCGATGGTCGCTCCCGAGTTCGCGATTCTATCGCCGCGGTCAGGCACGTGTTCCTGGAAGCCGACCATGAGGGACCGCAATTCCTTGCGAGTCTGGCGAGGCGCCAAGACCTGCCGCCTCCTTCGTACGTCCTGCACACGTCCCGGAACCGCCTGCACGTGCTCTGGCGCGTCACGGGGTTCGACACTGGACAGGTCGAAGTGCTCCAGAAGCAGCTCGCACGGCAGCTGCATGCCGACACCGCCGCGACATCGTGCTCACAGACCACCAGACTGCCGGGATTCGTGAACCACAAACGGGTGGTTCCTGAACTGGTGACGATGGTGTATGGCCGCGTGAATCGCGTCTATGCGCCGTCGGACTTCCCGCAGCCGCCCGTTCGCGAGGCACCGACGCTCTGTGCGCGCGTCTCGAACGTCCCTGCACGTGTGCAACTCGAGCGGGCCCGACGATACCTCTCGGCCATACCGCCAGCGATCACCGGCCGTCATGGCGACGTGCATACGTTCCGTGTGTGCTGTCGGCTCGTGCGAGGCTTCGCGCTTGATGATGACCAGGCGCTTCACCTGCTTCAGGGCTGGAATGCACGGTGCCAGCCGCCCTGGACAGCACGCGAGCTGGCTGACAAGGTTGCGGCCGCCCGTCGGTACGGGCGCGAGCCGATGGGCGGCATGCTGGCGACGTCATGAGTGATGCGTATGCTTGCATCATTGAGAGGCGTGCTGAATGCGATAGTACTTGACAAGAGAATCTACAGGTTGTATGACATGGGCATTCCGTCAGTGCGCATGCGCTCCCAGGAGCCATGCGGCCCACCCCTGTTCGCCGGCGTGCACATCCACTCGGCGAACCCACCCACCGTCGTCGAGCTCAGGCTCACAACGGTCTTGGAGGAAACCCCATGTCCAAGAGCAATGGAGAAGTGGTGTCTGTGAAGATCATCCCGAACGAAAAGGGCAACCCTCCGGGGAAGCTCGCCGACGCCGAGGTGGTCTTCGATAACGAAGCCGGCCCGCTCAGCGGTCTGCGGTTAATCGGCTTCGCCGTCTGGGAACGGCGTGATGGAGGGAGAAACGTCACGTTCCCTGCTCGACAGTTCTCCGTGAATGGCGAACGTCGAAGTTTCGCGCTGCTGCGACCCGCAGACGGGCAGCAGCCTAGCGCGCAGGACCCGATTCGAAGCGCGATCCTCGAGGCGTACACCCGGTTCGAGGCGAGCTTCTAACGGGATCCTCGGCACATGCCCAGGCGGCCGGACCCAGGTCCGCCGCTTGGGCCGCCGTCGGCGCGCATCGCACAGAGAACATCCAGCCCGTCATGATGGGCTGAAAGGGATACGGCGATGGACACTGTGGCTCGGTTCGAACCTCGGCGAGTGGAGCAGGGCGTAGACGCTGGCGCCGTGGCGCAGCCTGATCCGACGCTCCGCCTCAAGGTCACGGCGACCTATCTGCTCTCCGAGCAGGGCCGGAAGGCCTCGTTGCTCGTTGGAGGCAATGGTCGGGCCCTCCAGGACCTCACCATCCAGGTTCCAGCCAACCGTCTGCATCTGGTGACCGTCGGTGCGGATGGGAGGGCGCGCCTGAAGCTGCGACCGCGCTTTGAGCTCAATGCCGAGCAGCGCGTCGTGCGAATCGACGCCTTGCCGACGTTCGACGAGCCACCGACGGTGGAGGATCTCTTTCGCGAAGCCGGACGCAATCATCAACTGGAACACGCGTTTCACGCCGAACACAGCGCCTTACGCGATGCCCATCGCGACACGGAGCGACAGCAGCGGACCGACATCGCCGACGCCTTTCTTGCGGATCCGGTGCAGCGACCGATGCGTCGGCCGACGCCCACACCTGAACGGTGCTTTCTCCCGACGCAGAACGGCCGCGTGATGTTCGACACTCGCTTGGATATGGGCTCGGCGCGGTTGGTGCCACCTGAAGCGTATCGTCGGTTCCGCGCCGATCTCAAGGCTCGTGACGAACGTCGACGACAGGAGACTGCCGCTCAGATCGCGTCCCACGCGCACAAGAAGCAGGTGATTGCCGAGTGGGTCGTGCAGCATGGCACTCCACAGCAGCAAGCTCGCCAAGCGGCCGGCGTCCTGCCGATGGAGGAAGTGATCGCGGCGATGACAGGCCAGGCGTTTGAAGCCGGCGACAGCTTCGAAAGATACCCGATGGATGGCGCGGCCCGTCTCCAACAGCGGCTTCGTCAAACAGCGCAGTACGCCAATGTCGTGGTCCATCCGACAGACCTGGCGATCGTCGGATCGGACGCTGTGAAAGCGACAGATGCCCAATGGATGCGTGTCCAGGAATTGCAGCGTCTCTTCCCGGATGGGTCGGTCACCCTTCGTGAACACCGGATCACCCTGAAGGGCCATCCGCATGCGCCAACGCTAACGTTGTACGGGGTCCTGGTCACTCGAAAGGTTGGTCCGTTCGATGTGCGCCGAGAGTACGCCGCGCCGGACCGTTAAAGAGAGAAAGTACGACGGTCGGTTCACGCCCAAGTCTGGAAGACCAGACAAGGCGGTACCGATCCAACGGGCAATTGAGCAGCCGAACGAGTTAGCGACGTCTTTCCGCTGTGGCCGGTCCTGGCCACCCCTCCACACCGCCCGGTGTGGAGCTTCCTCACGACGGCGCCCCCAGGGGCTCGCAGAAAGGAGCAATCGCCATGGAAGGAATCGGTATGTCTGCTGTGACTGCGTACACCGCTCACCGGGAATGGGCCACACGGCCCCCTGATCAGCGCTACGCCAGCGTTGAAGTGCTGCACGATGCCGCTCGCGTCAGACGCAACGGCACGATGGAGCGCGACATCGAGACCGGCGAATTCAGGACCGACGCGGCCGGCGACGAACGCCTCGTATTACTCGAGGCAACAGGTCGCACCGCCGCACTCACGCACTGGAGCTTCGAGCAGCTCGCCACCATCGCCGGCGCGCCGCCGAAGTACGTGCGTTCGCTGCCCGCGGCGATCGCGTCCGACGCGATCAACTACGGGCTGCAGCGCCACCGTCGATCGCAACACCAGCTGTTCGTCGACCGTGAAGCGCCGTGGACCGTGCACGCGATCACATCATCGCGCTATGCGCGGGTCCACCATGACGAGCTGGCCGGCCGGGTGATCGACCTCATGGCCGATCATCCCGCCTGGCACTTGCCGCTCGGCTACAAGGACGGCGTCTATGGCGCTGAACGGGTTCCGTCCGGCGCCTACCTGGGAGATCGGGACATGTTCCTGTTCGTCGTGGACGGGAACCGCGATCTCGAGGATCCCACCGACTCCACGCATGCCGGCCTGTTCCGCGGGTTCATACTCCGGAACAGCGACGTGGGAGCCGCCGCCCTGACCCTGGACCTGTTCCTGTTTCGCACGTGCTGTGCGAATCACGTGCTCTGGGGCTTTCACCACGTTGCTGGCTTCCGGCGCCGGCACGTTGGGGCGTCGATTCAGGACGCGTGGACGACATCGTTGGATGCCGTCTGCGCAGCCCTCGACGCCGACCCGTCCGTCGATCGCACTCTGCTTCAGCGGTCCATCACCTTGGAGCTCGGTCCGACATGCGACGCGGTACTCGATGCGGTCACGCAGCGACTTGACTTGTCGCGCAAACAGGCCGTCGAGGCGTACACGTTGGCGGAACAGCATGAGACGAACCCTCGATCTGTCTGGGGTTATGCGCAAGGGCTGACAAGACTCAGCCAGCGCACACCCTGGCAAGACGGACAGATTCGCGCTCGACCAGGCCGCCAGTCGCCTCTTGGCCATCGTCCACTGACCGCTGCCTGACGCCGTGCGGGTACATCCCCGCACGGCCTCTCTCCAACCCAAGTCCGCGCGGGCGCGGCTCCACCAGCCTGCCCGCCTGGCCGTGCGCGATCGCGCGCACTTCCCCCGCCCGCTCCCAGGAGCGGACGGGACCTTACCGGAGGTGTGCAGCATGCGCAAGGAACACGACCGACCCAAGTCACGGCGGCGATCAACAGACTGCACGACACCACTTCACGTCTGGCGACGGCGACATCGCCCCGAGATCCTTCAGTTCCTCGTTGACCGTACGGAAAGTCTCGCGTGGTCGCGTCGCCTGATCACCCTGCTGCTCGAGGAACTGCACGTCAGCGACGACTTCGACAACGTTGTCGGCTCAATTGACGTTTCGACTCCGGAACAATACCCGCGGCTCGTCGCAATCGCCTTGCTTCTTCGGCACAGCTGGGATCCCGACGACCTGGACAACACAGCCCTCTGGCTCGGGCTGCCATCCCCGGTCACCCAGCAACCTGCACTCGCATCTTCGCGACATTCCGCGACCGCCGACAGCAGTGTCGGTTCCACAACGACCACGTCGTTCACACCACCAACCTCCACACCTCGGAAAGGAGATGTTTCATGTTGATTGCTTCTCAAGCACCTGACACTCCGCCTCGCGGGCATCGCGTTCGTGAACTGGTCTGCGCATATCGTCCTCTGCGGGACCACGACGGACGAGTCGCGAGTATCCCCACGCTCGCGTTGAGCGATCCTCGCACGGCCGCCGCAACACTCGGCCCGTTGCTGGGCGATCAACCCGTTGAAGTGTTTGCGGTCGCGTGCCTCTCCACGAAGCACCGGCTTCTCGCGTGGCACGTGCTGTCACGCGGCACCCGCTCGAGCACGCCGATCTCGATCCCTGACGTGTTCGTGCCCGCGTGTCTGACGCCGGGCACTACAGCGCTGATTGTCATCCACAACCATCCAAGCGGCGATCCCGACTCCGAGCCCGGATGACGCCAGGCTCACACTGCGTCTCTGCGCGGCAGCGGATGTTCTCGACATCGGCCTGCTGGATCACCTGATCGTCGGTGAAGCGCACCGCTACTACAGCTTCCGCGAAGCAGGGGCGATGAATGCCTGCTCGTGTTGAAGGACTGTCGATGAACCACCCGGGCCATCACGTTCTGGATTCTGCGGCGCCCCTCGGTCCGGTCAAGCCTCTCCGCTTCGCTCCGACCCCTTCGGGGCTGGCGGGCTTGACCGGGACCTCGGTGGCGCCAAGGCCAGGCAATTACGTGATGGCCCAGGAAGAGGCCTAGCTACTAGTTCGACACCGACGCCCGTGTGGGGGGCGAGAAGGGAGGAAATCATGAACGGCACGATCTCACCCGTCGTAGACGTCACGATCGGCGGACAGACGCGCGTCTATCACGCGTTCATCACGACGGCGCCTGTGACGCCGATGGGCCGTCAACGCTGACCCTGTACGAATCCAACTTCGCCGACGTCGCCGGCTTTGCGGCCAATCCCATTCCGTTCGATCGTGCGCTCGGCCGAAGGGCCGCGCGCCTGGTGCTCATTTGGAGCACGGACCTGGAGTGGCAGCGTAAGCGCTACCGCGAAGGCCAGTACCTGGTCGCGCCCACCGATCCGATTCTCGTCGGACGAAACGAGCTCGAGCACTGGCTGTGGCATCGCCTCGCCGCGCCGTCCATCGGCGAAGTGCACTGATGGCGCTCAACGCATCGGAAGGATACCGAAGCAACGCAAGCGCAGAACAAGCGCCCGCCGGACGGCGGGCATCCCAGGAGATCGCACCATGAATACGTTCGTCAAGATCATTCGCAACGGCCACATGGCGCCCGGCAAGCTCGCGGACGCCGAACTCCACTTCACCGGCGGCGAGCTCGATGGCCTGAAGCTAATCGGCTTCGCCATTTGGGCGCGACGGGACGGCACCGGCCAGAACGTCACGTTCCCGGCGCGTCAATTCACCGCTCATGGTCAACGACGCAGCTTCTCTCTGCTGCGCGCCATTGACGATTCGGCGACACAGGAACGCCTGCGCGAGTTTGTGCTGCAAGCGTATCGTGCGCACGACCAGCAGCTGAAAGCGGAAGCGGCAGTTTAGTCAATCAACTCGGGGCGCTGTCGGTTGTCGACCGATGGCGCCCCGCCTCCTGTGACGAGTCGAACACGCGCAGTCCATCAACACATTTACCGACGGACTCTTACCTTTCTGGAACTGGCACCTCCGTCGAACGAAGGGGAAGGCCATGAAGGGAATCGCCGAACAACACACGCAGCCCACCGACGGAACGGCGTTCGATGGCATCGTCCAGCGTTTTGCGCTCGATGACGCTGAGTACCCGCTGACGGTTCGTGAGGCGGCGCGCTTTCTTGGAGTCAGCCCGCAGACCGTGTATCTTTGGGTCGAGCGAAAGCAGATCCCTCATCTCCGCGTGATGGGCCGCAACATCCGGTTTCTGAAATCGGATCTCGAGCCCTTCCGCAGCCGCTTCAAGCAGGAGGTGGAGGATGGCACGACCACGTAAACACGACGGCGTCGTGTTCAGGCGCAAGGGGACCCAGTTCTGGTGGATCCGGTATTGGGACCTGACGGGGAAGCGCCGCGACGAACCGACCGGCACCGGCGATTGGAAGGAGGCGCAGCAGAAATTACGCGAACGACTTCAGGCGCGCGACGACAATGTCCTGGAGATCGTTCGCAAGGGCGAGCAGCTGACGTTGAAGCAGTGGTCGGAATTGTTCCTGGAGAACTACTCAAGGCCGCCTCTGCGCACACCGAAGACGCATGAGGCGAACACGCGCGCGGTCATGCATTTGCTCAAGGTATTCGGCGATCACAAGCTGGCGGACCTGTCGAGCGACGCGATCGAAGGTTACCTGAGGTATCGGCTGCGGCAGCGTGTGAAGCGGAAGACCAGGGCAGGGATCGTGGAAAGGGGAGTGCTCAAACCGTCCACCGTTCACCAGGAATTGCGCGTGCTTCGACGCATCCTGAACGTCGCCGTTCGCAAGAGGTTGCTGCAATCGAATCCCTGCTGGGGCGTCGAGTTTCCCGTGGCGGTGAAAGGGTTGTTCCGACCGCACTACGTTTCATGGTCGGAGCAGCAACGGATCGAGGCTGTGGCCTCACGCTACTTGCGTAATGTCGTCCGCATCATCACGGAGACCGGACTTCGGATCTATAAAGAATTGACGCCGATGAAGAAGGACCAAGTAGATCTGGGGAACAGGATCGTCTGGATTCCCGATTCCAAGACGCCGAATGGCGTCGCGGAGGTGCCGCTGACGGAACTGGCCGTTGAGGCTCTTCGGGATCAGATGCAGCTCGCAGGGGACAGCTCGTACCTGTTTCCCAGTGAGAATGCCGTCGGGCATCAGACGCACGTTCAAGACGGCGTGGCGGTTAACGCTGCGGCGAGCGAAGGTGCCATACTTCCGCATCTACGACCTGCGCTCGACCTACGCGACGCGCCTGAGCGCCGGCGGCGTGGCGGACGAGTGGGTGACTCAGCTGCTCCGGCAGGGCGATGCGAAGGTGTTCAAGAAATACTCGCAGATGAAGTTGCAGATGAAGCGCGAGGCGCTGCAGAAGCTCAATCGGACGGCCAACGAGTCTGCGGGCGTTCTGGGACAGGTCGGATGATGAGTCGGGAGTTCTGGGACAGGGAATTGGGTTTTGGGACAGTTCTGAGACAGTTTTCGCCAGGAAAGCGAAGATCGCGAACGAGTGAGCTGCCGAAAAGTG
Organism: uncultured Acidobacteriota bacterium; assembly: GCA_963804795.1. Taxonomy (GTDB): domain Bacteria; phylum Acidobacteriota; class Vicinamibacteria; order Vicinamibacterales; family 2-12-FULL-66-21; genus CAVSUB01. Next base: position 56,593 of record CAWDRS010000007.1, read on the forward strand.
CAGTACAATTAAGGATCTTGAGAGTCGGGGCGTAGCGCAGCCTGGTAGCGCACCTGCCTTGGGCGCAGGGGGTCGCTGGTTCGAATCCAGTCGCCCCGACCACTTAACTCCCACCCACACAAACACTTAGCGGTAGGTGTCCGCGCGCCACGGACGGGCCGGATGTGCCGTAGTCACGCCAAAGTCACACGACGCAACCTGCGGGTACGGCGAGGGGATGGCGGTACCAACGGGGTGGACGTACCACAGGGATGGAAATACCGAGGGGGTATGCGCCGTACGCCTCCGTCGTCCTGGCGGCGTGGCACAATGGGCCACCTCATGGGGTCGCGAGTGGCTCGCGAGTTCAGGACCGACAACAACCGCGTCTGGGTGGAGGAGCGTACATGCAACCGGACCTGATCACCTTGCACTTGGATCCAGACGAGACGCGGCCCCACCGGCCGGTCCCCCCTCGGAGGCCTCCTCCTCCGTAGCCAGCGATCTTCGGCATCATGGCCCGTGTGGGCCTGTGGCTCGCGTGGCTGACGGTGAGCTTTGGCGCGTACAGCGCGCTCATCGGCTATCGCTGGAAGCTGAATCCGTACTTCCTCGCGATGATGGTAATCGTTGGCTACATGGCCACGAAGAAGGACTCCCTGGCGCTGGAGACCTCCATGCTGGTGCTCGGCACCGTGACGGTGGTGCTGTTGTCGTAAATGAGACGCTACATGCTGCCACTCCGCTGGCGACTCATGCTCGCGGCCGTGACCCTCGGCTTAGGCTGGGCCGCGCACGTCTGGCCGGAGTCGGAGGCCCGGCTCCCGCTGACCGTGCTGACCATCACGGTGCTCATCGCAGGCGCACGCCGCCGAGGCGAGTGGTGGTTCTGACACCCGTCACCTTGCTGACGAAAGGGTACGTATCAGCGACGATTGTCGATGCATTGCGCAACTATGACATCGTGCCGGTCACTTGGAGCGCCCGAGACACCGTCCGGCAAGAATTGGCCGCCTGATGACCCGTAGTAGACGATGGCGCTTCGTCACTGAGACGTCTTCCTGCCAGCGCCGTCTAAAATCGCTGAAATCGCCAACCCACTTCATTGATCGAACTGTCGGTTGTAAGAGGCAGCTCCAGACGTCCGGCGGCCTGTGCTACTTCCTGCACGACTATCTCGACCATCCGGTGCCGTCTCCGGCGCTCCTGAAACCGCGCCACGATCGCCTTATCGCCGCGGTCCAGCATTTTGCGGGGACGCAGGGGCTCGAGGTCGTGCCGTTCGAGCGCGGCGAGAGCAAGGACGTGCGCGTGGCGAAGGACCGCGCGCGCTTCACTGCCCCCGAGGGCGTCGTGTTCATCGGCGTCGCGCAAGAGAAGATGCGGTCGTTCAAGGGGTACCGGCGGCAGGGCCAGGGCCGAACGCCCGTGTTTGATTTTTCTCGGCAATCGGTCGCCGTCAACCACTATTACTTCTACGTCCGCGATCAGCACTGGGTCCGGCATTTCTCAAGATCGGCACGTACTTGCCCTATCCCGTGAAGCCCTGTCTCAATGGTCATGAGTGGGTCAAGCAGCGGCTCCGTCGCGATCGCATTCGCTTTGAGAGCCTCGACAATGGGTTTCTCTCCTGCGCTGACCCCACCGCCCTGCACGCCCGCTTGCGAGGCACTCGGTCCGGACACGAAAGGGCGGTCGGCAGCGCGGCTTTCTTCTCGGACGGGGGACGTATCCTGAAGCGCGGCCTATTCCGACGGTGACGATGGGCAGCACGAGTCACACCTGATGGTGGGATGAAACGGAAGAAGTCTTCCAAATAGCTAAGCCCCGCTCCAGCTTTTGGCAGACGCGAAATCATCGCCACAATTCGTGTATAACACGCAGAATGGCGACGGTCTTTGTAAGTTATCGGCATGTCGAACCCGACGCGACGCTAGCCGCGCGGTTGGCGAGCTCGCTGGGCGCTGAGGGGCACCATGTCTTCATTGACACCCAGATCGCACTGGGGCGCCAATGGGGCGAGGTGATTGAGAAGGAGTTGAGCGGCGCGGACTGCCTGATCGCCATCATTTCGGAAGCATCAGCCGCTAGTCCGATGGTCGTCACGGAGATTGCAGAGGCCCATCGGCTCAACGTCGAACGAGGGCGGCCGATGATCCTTCCATTGCGACTGGGCGGGGACTTCCGGATGCGATATCCGCTCAGCGCGTATGTGACCCGGTTCCAGCAAGCGACGTGGGAAGGACCGCAGCACACCGATGCGCTCGTCGAGCAGGTAAAGACTGCGCTGGTGACACCGGCAGCGCCTTCCCGAGTGGCGTCACAACGTGGCGCCCTGATCCAGCGCGTTCGCGGGGATTGGATTCAGGGCGTCCTTGAGACGTCGCTCTATCGGGTCGCGCGACTCGAGCTGGGCTTGCAGCTCGACCAAAGCGCGGTGACGCGCGGGCTCGACATCATTGTGCAGCGTCCCGATGAAGGGCCGCAGCAGCTTGAGCCCGGAACTTCACTCCTGCGCGTTTTCGACGATCACCGCGGACAGCTGCTGATCCTGGGAGCGCCTGGGGGAGGCAAAACGACGCTGTTGCTCGAGCTTGCCCGGGACCTGCTGAATCGGGCTGATGAGGACGAGGGGTATCCTATGCCTGTGGTCTTCAATCTCTCGTCGTGGGCGCAGGGACGCCGGCCGCTCGATGAATGGATGATCGAGGAGCTTCACTTACGCAGCGATGCACCACGCAAGCTCGCCCGGGAATGGGTCAAGCGCGAGCAGATCCTGCCGCTCCTGGACGGTCTCGATGAGGTGGCTCAGGAGCACCGGGCGCAGTGTGTCTCCATCATCAACAGGTATCGAAAAGATCATGGGTGGGTGCCGATTGTTGTCTGTAGCCGGCTTGCCGAATACGAAGCGCTCACGGAGGCTTTGGCTCTGCCAGCGGCGGTAGTGGTGCAGCCACTGCGGCGCGAGCAGATCCAAGAGTACCTCGAGCGAGCAGGCGACGCGCTGACGGGCGTGCGAGCGGTGATGCACACCTCCCCTAAACTGTGGGAGTTGCTGGAAACCCCGCTGATGTTGAGTGTCGTCGTGCTGGCGTATCAGAATCGCAGCGACGTCCCTCGTGGGCTCGACGAACAGCAACTGTTTGCGCAATACGTCGACGCGATGTTCCGACGGCGCGCAAAAGAGCTGCGATACGCGGAGGCCGACATGCGAGAGTGGCTGCATTGGCTCGCAGCGAACTTGGTCGAACGTGCGCAATCCGTTTTCTTTCTTGAAGACGTGGTTCCCGAGTGGTTTCTGACCCGCCGCGCTGGGTGGCGCGTCAACGTTGTGATGGTTGCGATCGTAACAATTCTGTCATCGTTGTGGCTTGGTCTTGTGATGGTCGTAGGTGATTGGACCGATGGACAATCCATTGACGTCGGAGAAAGTTTTCTGTTTACTCTGTACACTTGGCCCGTCGCCATTTTGCTTAGCATCATGCACGGGCGACACTCCGGCCCTGTTGACGCGTTGCGACTGCGTTTCCCTGGATGGCTGCCTCTGCTCGGCAGCACGGTACGCGGCGCTGTCATCGGCTCACTCGCCGGTGGAGTCGTCACGTACGCGGGATGTCAAATCCTTAGTCTCGAACAAGGCGAGGTCACCATGTTTCCGAGGCGATGGAATTTGTCCTTGAATTTGCGATCGTCGGAGGCTTGACCCTCGGCGGCGTATTCGCTGCGCGCGCTCTACTCACTGCCAAGATGGTTGAACAGCGCAGAGAACCGGGAGCGCTTATAAAGAGGTCCGCGCGCAGTGCGCTCCTTACGCTTGGGGTCTGCTTGGTCGTTACTATCCCGTTCGCAGGTCCAGGCCCCAATTTCTTTTCCGTATTGGGAAGTCCGGAGTATTTTGTCGCCGTCTTTCGGCTCAGTGTGCGATTCCTCGGTTGGGCCAGTCTGTTTGTGGCCCTCGATCGCGGGGGTTACTTCCTACTCCGCCATTACTTAGCCCGCGCGTTATTGGTAAGACCTCGCCGCACCCCGTCTAGTCAAACGCGCAAAGGTGGTCCACAGTTCTCCGCACCAGGAGGATGCGATGGATCAGGACGTCAAGGCGTTTCGCGCGGCGGCGCAACAGGAGAATGGGCAGCGAACGGGGCTGCAGCGGCGCTACTCGCCGGCGTTGCGAGGGCAGGCGGTGCGGTGTTGGCGTGCGCGGCAAGCGGCGGGCGAGGCGCTGCGTGATGTGGGGGTGGCGCTCGGCGTCGCCCCGTGGAGTCTCTACCGCTGGACCCGTGCGTCGCCGGCAGGTGCGCGCTTTCATCCCGTGGCGATCGTCGCTCCGGAGCGACGCACCGGGAGTGCGGACCTGGTGGTCGTCGTGGGGGCGACGTCCACGCGTGTCGAAGGACTGGACGTGGAGACCGCGGCCCGGCTGCTCGCGCTGCTGCGATGAGATGGCACGGCCGGCGGGTGACGGTGTACGCCTACGGACGGCCCACGGACATGCGCAAGGGTTTCGATGGGTTGTCGGCCCTCGTGACGCAGGACCTGGCGCGCGACCCGCTGAGTGGGGAGGTCTTCATCTTCGTCAGTCGTGATCGCGTCAGGACCAAGGTGCTCCATTGGGATGGGACGGGCCTGTGCGTCTATGCGAAGCGGCTCGAGCGGGGACGATTTGCGTGTCTCTGGCGGGACGACGGGGAGCCGCCGATCGCGCTGACGATCAGCGAGTTGGATCTCTTCCTCGAGGGCAGCACGTTGATCGGCCGCGTCGCGCTGTCACCGCCCGCGATCACGCACTTTTCGCTTGCGTCGGATCGGGCCACATGATCAAATGCTTTCCTGCATGGTGGAGCTCACGGACGAGCGCGACCTCGACACGCTGCGCCAGATCAGCCTCCTCCTCGATCGTGAAAACCAGCGCCTCATCGCCAGGAATCTGCAGCTGACCGCGGAGCTCGCGCGCCTGCGGGGCGTGACCGATCCCGAGCAACTCGAACTCGCGCTCCGACAGCAGCTCGAGCAGGCGCGCGCGCAGGCCTGGGCGCGCGCGACGCGCCCGCTCGCCGCCGGCGCCTCGCGGCCGGTACGACCGGGGCACGGCCCCCGCGCGCAGCCCACGTTGCCCAGCGTCGAGATCCGTCACGAGCTTGCGCCGGATCAACGCGCGTGTCCGGCGTGCGGCGGCGAGGTGACCGCCATGACGGGCCAGTATGAGACGTCGGAACGCGTGACCACGGTGAAGCTGACGTACCACGTCGAACACCATCTCCGGCAGAAGTACCGCTGCGGGTGCAACGGCGCGGTCGTGACGGCGCCCGGCCCGGCACAACTCCTTCCTGGTGGACGCTATGCGCCGGCGTTTGCCGTGGGCGTCGCCGTGGCGAAATACGCGGATCATCTGCCGCTCGAACGCCAGGTCCGGATGATGGCGCGCGAAGGGCTGATCGTCGAATCGCAGACGCTGTGGGACCAGCTCAACGCGCTGGCGCGCCACTTGGAACCGACCTACGAGGCACTGGGCCGCCGGGCCCTTGAGGCGCCGGTGATCAACGTTGACGAAACCCGGTGGGCGATCATGGGATCGGCCAAGCCGGCGGCCGGCACGGTGTGGACTGTGCGCACGCCGACCGAGTCGTGCTATCGCATCCTGCCGGGCAAGTCGACGGATGAAGGGCGCCAGGTGCTGGCCGGGTATCGCGGGATCGCAGTGGTGGATGGATTCGCGGTGTACCAGGTGCTCGCGCGCGACGGACCGGGCTTCACACTCGCGCATTGCTGGGCGCACGCGAAACGCAAGTACGCCGACATCGCGGACCAGTGGCCGGTCGCGTGTGACGCGATCGCCGGACTGATCGGCGAGCTCTACGCGATCGAACGCGAGGTGCCCGGTCCGTTCCCGGGCAACGCCGAGGCCCAAGCGTTACGCCACCAGCTCCGCCGCGAACGATCGCAGCCGGTACTCGATCGCATCTGGGACTGGGCCACCGTGCAGGTCGGCTTGCCACGCAGCGACTTCGGCAAGGCCGTCCGCTACATGCTCGAACGGTGGGACGGACTGACACGCTTTCTCACGGATCCACGGATCCCACTCGACAACAACGCCGCGGAACGCGCGCTGCGCGGTCCCGTCGTCGGCCGCAAGAATCACTACGGGTCGCGCTCGCTGCGCGGGACCCAGGTGGCGGCCGTCTTCTACACCCTCTGCGAAAGCGCACGCCTCATAGGGGTCGACGCCCACGCGTATCTGACCGTTGCGATCGACGCCGCACTCGCCGCCCCCGGCACCGTCACGCTGCCGGACACGCTCCTCCCGAACGCCTGAACTCCGGCGGCCGCGAGCCGTCACTGAAACTGAATAGGACCGACGGGCCACGGCGAGGACTTACCGTTATTGTGGGTGACCCGGCGCGCGCCATGGCACTATACGACTTTCCTCGACGTTGCGGCGGAACGACTCCTACTTCGCAAGGTGGGCGGTGGGTACATCTTCGTACACCGCAGCCTTTTGGAGTACCTAGCTCGCGTGTCGCGCACAGTTGCTCCCGCCGTTCACGGTTCACTGACGATTGGTTGACCACTGTGAACCATTACGAGATCAGTCTTCAGGGGAGCGCTATGTCGAATTCGTATGTATGCTCGTGGTCAGCCACACCTACCCAGCGTCTGAGCTTGACCCTCAGACAAAATGGCGGGGATGTGACCGGATCGGTGACGGGTGAGACGCTGACGAGCCTGCCGCTCTACACATCGGGGACGCTGACGGGCACTGTGTTGGGATCCACGTTCAGGTTCACCATCACTATCCCCCTCGGCAGCGTCGCGAACTCGCCGACGTGTTCCGTCACTCTGAACGGATCCACCACGGACATCACGGCCACGGGCGTGGCGGCCAACGGGATGTCAGGGACGTACACCGGCACCGACTCGTGTTTCGGTGATCTGATCGGCGGTCGGTTTACATTCGCCAAACACTAACCTCACCGAAGACTTTTTAGCGCCACGCGCTGTCCGCTGTCGGCGCGCTTCCATTCCTTCCCCTGACGCGACCGCCCGAGGTGCCAGCTCTCGCAGTCGTCGCACCAAAAGCAATTGAAGCGCTGGATGCGGCCGTACCGCTGACACAGCTCGTCGCGAAACGCGAACGCCGCCATGTGCGACGAGGCGCTCGGCAGCCATCTCGCCGATGCGCTGCACCCGCGCGGCACTCCCACTGACTTTTCGCGCCAGAGGGAGCCGGATCTGGCCCGCCCGGTTATCGCGACTTCGGTGGGAGTTCGCTACCCTTCTCGGTGCGCTGCCAATCGAGGCGATTTTAGTGGCGGTTTTGGCTGGAACGGTCCCTGCTGCTCGACGGAATGATCTCCATGAAGCCCGAATCCAAAACAGGGGAGCCGAAACCGCCCGTGCGCTGCCCCGCTTGCGGAGCGATCGACATCGCTGTCGCGCTCCTTGATACGGGTGTTCTCGCCTTGCAGTGCCGCGCGTGCTTGCACACCTGGTTCGCTCGCACGGAGACGCAGTCCAACTAAGCGTCGCGGCCATTCGTCCACTGTCTAGCATCGGTGCACCGGGGGACAGTGTCGCACCGCCGTGCTACGATCCGCCCCACCATACCCACGAAGATCAGTCGCCGCGAATTCTGGAATGGCGACCCTGAACGGCTGCCCGATGGGTTCACCGTTACGAAACCAAGGGCGATCACGTGCTCATCGCCGTGTGCGAAGTCTGGACACACGAAATGGGCTGGGAACTGCGGCTGCAGGTCGACGGCCCAGGGCTGCTGATGTCCAGCGTCACTCACTCCGGCGCGGAGATGCTCGCCCGTGTGGAAGAATGGCACCGTGCGATGCTCGAAAAAGGGTGGACATAAGTCGAAAAGACAGTCCCCCCCGTTGACCCAGTTGCCTTCCGAGAACGGCAACAACGTCTGCTTCGGACCAGACTCCCACAAGTAATCTGCTCGTTTTGCGCGACCACTCGGACATTTCGTAATGGCATGCGGTCTGCTCTTCTCTTGTGTATGACGACACGAGAAATGAGGAGACCGTCGAGGACGTTGTGGAGCGATCGAACCCGCGCGCTGGCCGAGTCCGTCCTGGCGTTCGTGGTCATCCTGGCGTCGCTCGCCATGTTCACCGCCGTGCCACTGTGGGTGTTCGTGCTGCTCTGGTTCGCCACGTGCCTGCTGTGGCCCAGCAAGCCCTTGCTCTGGAAACGAACCCAGTAGAACTGTTCCGACAGGCATTCAGCGCCTCCCGCTCGGCGTAGACAGAAGTGCCCCGCGGTTCTCGCGCCACTAGCGATCGATCGGCCGCAAGCTACTGGCCCCACCAATTCCTCGATGGGCGTGACGGTATCCTGCAACTCCGACGTTGGTCGACGTGCCCGCTGATAATCCCGAGGGCACGATGGACCGTTTTACCGAAGGACTGCGGCGCGTGTTGAATGCGCCAAAATCCACGGCGACCCCTAAGCCCAAGCGCGTTAAGATGGCCGCGCGGCGAGCAGTCTCATGAATTCCCGGCAGTGATTCATGATTGAAGTCGCGCGCTCTTCGTCGAAAGTGCCCATCACCACTCGACGGCCGCGCGCCAGCGCTCGGCGCCGCACCTGATCGTTGCATCTGCGGAAGACGGAACAGCCCACCGTTTCGAGCGCTGCACGAGGCATTGCCGATATTCGAGGGCTTCCGGGAGGGAACTGAAGCATCTGGCCTGCAAGCTCCGCAAGGTGTGCCTTTACCTCCAACGGCGGAGCCCTGGAGGAACTCACGCCTGCGGTTCACAACGTTGGAAGAGAGCACGCCCCAGTGGGGTTGTCTCGTTGTGTACATACAGGTCCCGCGCCCGTTTTAGACAATTCACCCATAGGGCAGCAGACCCCGCGCCTTACGCAAGAGGGCAAACGGCAATGGCTAGACATCTCTCATACTTCGCTCCCGACGAGTCCCAATCTCACGCCCAAGCCTCCGAGTACCAGATCACCGGGCTGGGTGAGATGCTGAGGAGCGCCCGTGCCCGACGGGGTCTCGCACTCCAGCAGGTCAGCAACGAGACGAAGATTCCCCGGCGCTACCTGGAAGCAGTCGAACAGGATCGCCTGGAGGCGCTGCCGGGCGGTCTCTACCGTCGGGCTCACGTTCGCGCGTACGCGCAAGCTGTCCAGCTCGATCCCAGCTTGCTGGCGCAGCTGGAGCGGGACCTGAAGGCATTGGTGCCGATTGAGTCCGTTTTTAAGCGGCCGCGGAAACGGGCCGCCGGGGTGCTGACCCGGACCCGCGGCCTGATCCAAATCGGCCTCCATCGGGCGGCAGCCTACGTTGAGCAGGCGCTCAGAAAACAAGCACAGTACCTGAACACTCACGCGCGCAACTTCACAAGCTGGTCGCAGCAGCGGGTGGCGCACGTACACAGGAGCATCCAGACGCGGACCGCAGAGATTTCAGCGATCCCAAACCGACTGCGGCGCTGAGGCGCTACGATCGGGATCTGATGTCCGTATCGATTGATGCACCCATCTAGCTTCGACTGACTCGGCATCGCGCTTTCCTCAAAAGGGGAACACGATTGTAGCTGCGAGGACGCGAGCCAGCAGACGGCGTGCTACGATCCGCCCCGCCATGCCCACGAAGATCAGTCGCCGCGAATTCTGGAACGGCGAACTCGAACGTCTCCCCGATGCGTGGCGCATGACGAAAGCCAAAGGGGATCACACCCTCACCGCCGTGTGCGAAGTGTGGGCAGTGGAGATGGGCTGGGATTTGCGCTTGCAAATAGACGGCCACGGGCTGCAGATGTCCTCGCTGTGTCGTTCGGGTCGCGAGATGGTTGATCGTGCCGACGAGTGACGCGCTGCGATGATCGAGAAGGGTTGGCAGTGATGGACCTGCCCACTGCGTTGAGGGCTGGATCTTGCGAACACCACCCCGACAAGCCGTTGGCCGCCATGACGATTGCGGCGGCCCCGGGAATGCTCTGGCAGAAACGCTGAGGGCATCAATCGGGCGTGTGAGCACGCCGAACTCGATAGCCTGCGAGGGTGTCGCAAGCGTTGGACCGCCTGAACTGAAAATTCCGACTCACTAACTCCGCCTCGCCCAGCGCATCCTCCCCTCCGTTGGCATGGCGTTCCCAAGCGATCTGAGCCAGATGGACCGAGTCGAAGGGCTGCTGCGCGGGCAGCCATGATAACCTGCGGCATGTCCACGAGTATTGCGATGCCGCCCATCTTCACGCGTCCGATCCCAGGCCGCGTTACCAAGATCCATCGAATGCCCGGCCACTATGTGGGCGAGCGAGAAGCCATAGTCGACGTGCAGTTAGGAATACACATCTTGACTCTTTGCGCCCCAGAGGCGGGGAAGATCATGCGTTGCAGGGCCGTCGGCGACGTCGTGAATGCCGGCGACCTCGTCTCCGAGTTGACGGGTGTCGGAAAGCCCACCTGGGAGTTGTTCGTCTCCTACCGTCGCGCCGATGCGCCTGGGCACGCCGGGAGGGTTGGGGACGGCCTGATCAGGTACTTTGGTCCGGGTCAGGTATTCAAAGACATCGAGTCTCTGGAGGCGGGTCAGGACTTTGTCGACATAGTGCGCGCGATGCTGCAGCGCGCCTTCTGCATGGTCGTTATTATCGGTCCGGGCTGGGCGAGCGACGAACGATTACACGATCCAAACGACCTTCACCGTGAGGAGATCAGAACTGCGCTCCAGCGGGCAATCCAGATCATTCCAGTTCTCGTGAACGGTGCGACAATGCCCCGGAAGGACGATTTGCCCGAGGACATTCGACCGCTCGTCCGTCGTCAGGCGGTTGAAATTACCGACACCAGGTGGGATTACGACGTGGGCCGGGTTATCGAGAAAGTTGAGCAGGTGCTCGCGGATTCGCCTAAACGACAAAGATTTCTCGCTCAGGTGCCCCCTTGGGACCACGATGGCTGGCAATGGGTTATGGATGACCCTCCACCGGAGGATATGGAACACGAGGGCGACAAAACCACATAGCCCGCGTGGAGTCGGCGTTCTCACGCCGTCCGTGATTCGCCCGGCATAGAAGTCCGGGATTGATCGGGGCGCGGTGCGTCGGGACGGGACAGTGGTGCTGCGAGTGTGGGATGACTTTCTCGAGGAGATCGACGGCGAGAAGTGTGCGCTGGTGGACTACAAGCCGAGGCCTGGACGCAGGAACTCGGCTATCGGGAACGGCTGGAGCACGTTGACCTGCTACGGGCGGGACGGCGGTGTCTGATGGTGCTCTGCACGGCGGAGGATGCCGGGCATCACGTGCCTGACACTGGCGTCGTGCGCAGAATCGTCGCGTTCGATGCGCAGACGGTGTTGGTCGGTGACCGCCTCGTGCAACAGACGGACGGCCGCGCCTGAATGCGCATCGCCGGCCGCCAACCAGCAGCAACAATTTGGTGAGCCGCGTAGGAATCGAACCTACAAGCCCGCAGATTAAGAGTTTCAAGACCGCGGTCCACCCGGATCCACCTGGTGTGTTTCCTTCAGCATTTCACGCGATCTGCGTCCAGCCACGTCTGCTGATTCCGCCCGCATCCGCGTGTTGGTGTGTCAGATAGTGTGTCAGGTACAAGGGTATTCCCTTCATCTTCGACCACTCGACTCTCGTCTCCAGAGATGGCGCAAACTTCGCGATGACCTCTCGGACGACTCGCTCGTACCACGGTTCGGCGTACGGGCTGATGTAGATGGCGTCGAGTGCCAGATTCACGTTCCACTCGATCCCGATGGCCGGCGGGTCGTCCGAAGGAATGTCTTCAATGGGCACGCCCTTAAAGATGGCGCTCGCCTCGCGCCATACGACAGCTCGGACCTCGTGTTCGTACGCGAAAGCAGCTCTCTTGTGCATCACTGAAGAAAGAATGTTCAACCATGCTGGCGGCTCATCGCTCGCGTCGTAATCAAGGTCAACTGAATCAAACCAAGTAGAGCATCGATGGGGAGCGACGCATCGAGCTTTTCATACGCGGTTTGGAGTGCGACTCCAGGACCGTTACCGCAATACAGGCGCCACATCGCTTCAGACTCCACGTGGTTCGCGTGCCAAGAGCTCACGTAGATCTGCCGTCGAAACTGTGGCCTGAACGTCGCCATTCGTAGAGCGTTCTGCGAATTTAGCTGCCACCGTTCAAATGCGCCGCGTGTGATTGATCCTTCGAATGCGTCGTTCAGTAAATCAAGACGCACCAGGGGCAGTTCGGGCCGGCAAAGAACGTTCACCAACCTCGCCAGGTCAAGGTATCGCCAGATCTTGACAGCGCCACTGTCAGGTTGTGTGAAGGCTTCGTGCAACCGGCGGTGCGAGGAGACGTAGGTCATCCGCTGGGAGCATTATCCGACAACCCTGTCGATGCCCAGCCTCTCAGAGTTGGGGCCTCGAGCATGTCGGCTACGGCTACCGCGTGATCAGCACCGTGAGCCGCGACAAGTTCCTCGCAAGAGGGGGCAACAGGAAGCCGTGACGGGCGAAATGTCGGCATCTACGTGTTCCGGATCGCTGGCGGCGATGCGTCACACGGGTGAGCCGCTGACAATCGGTTGGTCCAACCCACGTCCAACGTGACATGCCCATCGGGGACCTCGTCACCGACGATCACATTGATGCGCTGGAGGTACTCCTGCGGGCTGGTCGGGGGCATGGCCTGCGGATCGTAGCTTCTGCGTCGATGCGTTCCATTGAAAGCACCTCGGGCAGGCGTCCCGCACGGACCGGCCAGAACCCTGGCCAGTCTGGCCCAGGAACGACCCGGAGGTCCGGCCGGAGTCTGCATCGACCGGGAGGCGTTTGGCGTTCCTGGTGGCGTTCTGGCAGGCCCCAGGCCCGAGCCAGCACGGCCCGAGCCCGGAGTCGAGGCCGTTATGCCACCCGCACGGCCCGACCCTTCAGCCTCGATGGATCCGGGGTTGAAAATGTACTCGTTCCGCCTCAGGACAGCAAACCGGCCAGCAGCGTCGCCGTGACGTTCCCCAGCGTGAAGCCCGTGAGCTTCCGAGGGCCTACCGCGAAACCCAAAGCGATCGCCAGGAACACCGCGAGTTCCGGATACGCGCGCAGGGTTTGGACGACCCATGCGGTTGGAGCGAAGTCCATCGTGCCCCCCCCGCTCAGTACTTGTCGAACATCTCCTGGATTGCCTTCGGATCCGACGACTTGGTCAGCGCGAGCTTGAGCAGCACGCGAGACTTCGCCGGATTGAGCTCCTTCGAGGCGACCGTGCCGACCTTGTCGTCGTCGACTTCGATATTGCGCCGGATGATCCCTTCGCCGACGCGACTGGACCGCACGACCACGACGCCTTTCGCAATCGCGCGCTTCACCGCCTCGAGTGCCGGGGTGGTCATGTTGCCGTCGCCTACGCCCGCGATGACCAGGCCTTTCGCGCCGTTCGCCACGGCCGCGTCGATGAGGTCGGGCGACATGCCGGCGTACGCATAGATGATGTCCACGCGCGGCAGCGTCTGGCCCTCCTTGACGCTGAACGGCGTCGCCGTCGTGTGTGCCCGCGCCGGGGATCGCGAGAACTCCCGGTCGTCGAACAGGCAGACACCGATCAATCCGACTTCAGGCGAGACGAAAGTCTCGACGTCGGTGGTGTGGCGCTTGGTGATCGCGCGCGCCCCGTGGATATCGTCGTTCGCGACCACCAGCACGCCACGCCCCTTCGCTCTCGGATCCGACGCAACGCCGACGGCGTTGTAGATGTTCAGCGGTCCGTCCGCGCTCAGCGACGTCGACGGCCGCATCGAGCCCGTCAGGACCACCGGCTTGTCGGTCTTCACGACGAGATTGAGGAAGTACGCGGTCTCTTCCATCGTGTCGGTACCGTGCGTGATCGCCACGCCGTCGACATCTGACTGGGCCGCCAGCCGATTGACTTCGCTGGCCAGCTTGATCCAGATCTCGTCGTTCATGTCCTGGCTGCCCACCGAGGACGCCTGGACGCCGCGCACGTCCGCGAACTTCTTCATCTGCGGCACGGCGTTGATGAGCACGTCCACGGCGACGGCTCCGGACTTGTATCCCGCGGCGGTCGTGGACTCCGCCGCGCCGGCAATCGTGCCGCCGGTCGCGACGATCACAATCCGCGGTTTCGATTGAGCGCCGGTCGGTTGTACCCAGGTCAGCACGCCTGTTCCAGGAGAAGTTGTACTTGAACGAGAATTGCAGCTTGAAGCCGTCACTCTGGAAACCGTCTGAGAAGTTCTCTCGACGACTCCACTGGAGGCCCGTCCCAGAACTGTCGTTGAAGCGTCTGCATGATCGCCAACGGTAGCACGGTCGCCAGCGGCTCCGTGAGTGGCGGGATTTGCGTACTTCGGTATCAGCCCCAGCTTCGTCGAAGCGAGATCAAATTGCGACTCACGGAACCTTGCGCGTCGTTCGAGCAGCCGCCCATGTACCCCTTCCGCTGACCGGTAACCCCGCCAGACTCCGAGCGATACGCTCCGCGACACGCCCACTGACTTTTCGCGCCAGAGGGAGCCGATCTGGCCTGCCCGGTTAACGCGAGATCGCGGGGAGTTCGCTACCCTGATCGGTGGAGGAGCACCAATAATGGTCCTGACCGCTTTGCTCTTGATCCTGAAACTCACTACCGTATTCGTCGAGCCGAAAGACCCGCTCGAGAAACTCGATCAGACCCTCGCGACCTGTGCCGTGGAGGCCCTGACGGCCCGCCCGTCAGACCTGACGATAGCCAAATCGAAGGACCACGCTGACGCCACACTGACAGTCGGCTTCCACCACTCAACCTGGAAAAACGGTGCGTATGGGAAGCTCACGGACAAAACTGGGACGGTACTTCGTTGAACTCAAGCATTCACCGTTGGGGATATTCACGATGTGCGGTTATATGGACGGTCTGCTCGACAAGATGACGAAAGAGCTTGCTGCCAAGCAACACGTCATCAAGGAGAAGTGATAGCGGCGACGAGAAAAGACGCGGCGGTGCTCTGGACGGCCATCGTCGTCCTCGGCGGCGTGTGGGCGGTCCTGATGTTCAAATGACGACTGCGCCGCACGTGACGTGACGACACGTGACGACGTGGTTGACACAGCTTCAACCGCTCGCCAAGGCGCTCCTGTGGGTAGAAATGATGATGCGGTATTTCCCTCTTAGGTGAGCCCATGCGTATCGACAAGCCGAAACTCAGGTGGCCCTACAAACCGAAGATCACGCTGCCCCTGCTCGTGCCCGTGGTGTTCAACATGGTGCACCCGACACACACAGGCACGCTGATCGCGTGGGTCGCCATCCTCGCGCTGGCGGCGGTGAAGTGGCACGAGTGGACGCATGAGGCGAGGAGGTGAACCATGAAATGGCTACTCCCCGTTGCCATCCTCACGCTGTATGTGGTGTACGGCGTGTATGAGGTTCACGGCCGCCCTGTTGACAGTAGGGTTCATCGTTCACAAGTGGTGGGTCAAGGGTCTGCCGCGGTACTGATGTCAGACAGATGACGCGTGCTGGTCGTCCATGCCTTCTCTACGAAGGAAGGTCAGGAACGGGGAAGTACCGAGGCGATGAACAGTCACGAGGGGGCGGCGCGTCGTACGGCGGGCATCGGCACGAGGGGGGACGCGGGGCGGTCCGTGTCGGGGGCTGCTGAAAAGTACCGGTTGAGCGTCTCGCTAACTGACGCAGGTTGTGAACTGATAGGATGACTCCTTCTTTTGAAGCTTCAGGACACGAGGTGGCAATCGCAGTCGCACGATTGTGCGACGGAGTCAAACTGCAGAGGTGTGAGATGTTTTTTCGCCTTCCGGGACGGCGTCTCGTTCAGCGGACGATTTTGCCCCAGATATTGCTGGCTATCGTTTCCTTGTTTCTCGTCTGCGGGGAAGCCAGAAGTAGTCCTGTGTTAGGTTCATACACGATACAGCTCCAGCAGCACATCAACGATGCCGCTCCGTTCGGCACAGTCTTCGTGAGAGTGGGCCCAGACCTATTCCCCTGCGCATTTGGTTCGCCAGGTAGCCTGGGATGTTTCGATCTTTTCACCCTCGACGTTACGCTGGCCGATGTCGGTCGCACGTTCACCCAGCCCGCATCGAGCATCCCCAATGCAGTCGCTGCGCTCACCGATGGCGTCAATGATTGGGTGGGAAACCGATTCGTCCCATCCGCGACAGAGTGGGGCGGCGAAGGCGCCGTTGCCAGTCCTGAGCAAACGCTGTTCTTTCCGGATGGCGGCGGACCCGATTTTGCGGGCTCGATCATCAGTGACGTCAGATTAAGGGTTGACTCACTTGGGCTCGGTCCAGACCCCGGCCCGTGCTGTGTACCCACCCCAAGTGGCATTTCCTTCACCGTGTTCGTCGACGGTACACCTCCTACACCCGTACCGGAACCCCGACCCATTTGGTTGCTCGCCGCAGCTTTTTTCGTGATTCACTTCCGGAGGCTCCGAGAGGCTCATTGAGCGCTTGACGCTGCGTCCCGGCGTGGGGGACGGAGGGGCCGCGCGCCCGAGCGGCCAACGCGTGATCACGGCATACGACGCGGCGGCCGACCGAGGTGCCAGCTCTCACACGCGTCGCACCACAACACATTGAAGCGTTGGATGCGGCCGTACCGCTGATACAGCTCGTCGCGAAACGCGAACGCCGCCATGTGCGCGCCTCCCGAGTTCGTTGCCCCCGCGCGGCACTCCCACTGACATTTCGCGCCAAAAGAACCGGATCTGGCCCGCCCGGTCATCGCGACATCGGGGGAAGTTCACTACCCTGATCGGTGCCGCCAAGTAGTCAAGTGGGCGGTCGGGCGCTGGAACGGGCGCGGCACCTCGAACTTCATCGTCAGCATCGGCGGGAGGAGCGTTGTGAACGCTAGCGTGCGCGACGTCAAGGAAACCATGATGAGCAACAACACGCCTCGCACCGCGATTCACGAAGCCGGCCATGCCGTCGCGCACGTCGTGCTGGGGCTCGCCAGCGACACCGACAGAGTGACAATCGTGGCGGATGATGACTCCTTGGGCCACGTCACATCACCGAATCCCACATTTGGGTATGAATCGACCGACACGCGAGACCGCGAGCGCCGCCGCCGCGATGCGATTGTGGCCTTGTTTGCGGGACGCGCCGCCGAGCACGTGCTGTGCGGAGAGCCGTTCACCTTTGATGAGGAGAGTGGCTCGCAAAATGATTTCGACACGGCATGGCAGGAAATGCGGAAGTGTCACGTGCGCTACAGCAGCTTTGTCGGGGATGACAAATACGATGCGGCGTTCGAGCGGCTTCAACGGGAAGCGCTGCAATTGGTGCGGCGTCATTCGTCGGCGATTCAGCGCGTCGCGGCGGCCCTTACCGCTCGCCAGACGCTCGCCGCCGCAGACCTGCGTGCGCTCATCGACACCCGGTAGGATCGCGATTCGCGCTCAACATCACGCGCGAAAAACCGACACCACCACCGACACCACGCCGACACTACTCGGCACGATTCAGCACCACTCAGCACGACTCGATCACGTGGAATCCGTGGGAATCTGCAGATCCTCGAACGTTCCAGAGGCTCCGGAAGAACTGCAAAACCTCTATCCCCGGTTCAAATCCGGGCGGCGCCTCCACATTTCCTGAGCAATTTTGCATGTAGCCAGGCGAGGCCCGCGGGGGCTCAATCGACACTAAATCGACACCAGGGAGGGCTGACTGGGGGTCTGGGAAGGCTCCAGGCCCGAGCCAGGCCCGGGTGGATGCCGGTGCCGGGCGGCGGAAGCGGGCGCGTGCCGGGGCGCTCCTGCGCGACCCTCACACGCAACGAGGCTCTCGGCATCCATCTCGCCGAGTCGCTGCCCCCGCGGCACTCCACTCCCACTGACGTTTCGCGCCAAAGGAGCCGAATCTGGCCCGCCCGGGTATCGCGGGATCGGGCGCCGTTCGCTACCCTGATCGGTGCCGCCAACTTGCAGTATACGCGCGTGCACCACGTCTATCCGTACTGCACGAGGTAATTAATGCGACTCATTTTTCTTGTAGTGAACCTCATGTTCGTCGCCACGTTGTCGTGGGCTGACACGGTTGAACTGAAGACTGGGCAGACAGACTCCCCAGCGCAGAATACCGGAGGACTGCAATGAAGGGCAGCGTCGCGGCCGTGATGGGGTTTTTCTCAGGGCTGCTGATCTACATGATGGCGGCAATGCTCTTCATCGGTCCTGGATCACCTCCATCGTCTGTTTTCGTTTTCGTTACGTTGTTCGGAGGATGGATCTGTTCAGCGGTTCTGCTGTGGCGAGGCGCAGCAACGGTTTCGAGCGTGTTTCGTCGGGGGTTCTTGGTCGGGGCAGCGGAGTGGCTGCTGATGGCGCTGGTTGGTATCGTATTCAGCGGTCGGTCGACCAGCGCTACGCTCTCTGATGTCTCGAATTCCGAGGCGGCCAGGGCCGGTGCGGCCATTGGTGGCGGAATCGCAGCGGCCGTGGTCGGCGGTTTCGCAGTCTTCATGTCGGTGGTGTGCCTGATAGGGTTCGTCATCGCGTACTTCATGGGTCGCGAGATGCAAGACAGATCGGGCACGCCGACGAAGAAATGTCCCGAGTGCGCCGAGATGATTCAGGCAGAGGCGAGGAAGTGTCGCCACTGTGGGGCAATCGTCGACGGAGCGTCGATAGCCACCTCTCAGGTGTGAGTCACACCAGGAGGCGTGCAGAAATGAGTGATCTCAACCCCTCCGAACAGCAACAGGCAGAAACACCCCGCAAGTCGTGGAGCCGGGTCCTGGCCTGGATCCTGGTCTTGCTGGCGGGTGTGTCCGTCGTCGTGCTGCTCGTTGCGGAGATGGCAAAACGACGCGAAGAAATCCGCAGTAGGACGTCGGCCGAGGCTCGCGCTAAGGACGAACGCCGTGAGGCCGAACTCGACGCTTTTGAGGCCGACCAGGTCGCTCGTGCTCGCGCTGAGGCCCGCGTCGCTGCTAAGCTTCGCGCGGAAGCCGACCGCCTCGTGGCTGCCTTCAAGCCCGCGGACCATGAGAAAGCGTTGCGAAATCTCGAGAGGGCCGTTCAGAAGCGCGACTGGGCACAAGCCTCCTTGACATTTGAACAACTACACCAGCAAGTCGCTCCTGCGATGTGGGCCCTGGACGGGTATTCCTCAGACCGTCCGGATGTGCGGCAATTTGTCGACCGCTATACCCGCCAGCGGAAAGCGCTTAGGGACAGGAACTCGTACATGGCCTCGATATCGGCAGGCGTAGATGAGAGGGTGACGGCGCCTAAGTTGGTCGGGTATTACATGGAGAACGAGATCGCCGCCGATCAGCGCTTCAAAGACAAGACCCTGCTCGTCTCCGGAACGGTCGTCTCGATAGGTAAAGACATCATGGATACGCCCTACGTGACCCTCTCGGCAGAACCCTACGAGACCTTTCGGACGGTGCAGGCGAGTTTCACGAAGGACGCTGAGGGAGACTTGGCATACCTCCGGCGAGGCCAACATGTGCAGGTGCGCTGCCACTGTCGCGGGCTCTTCATGAACGTCCAACTCAATCAATGCGTACCAGGACGCTGACAAGCCCGAGCGGCCTACACTTTTCTCTCGGTCATCGTCACGTCGCGGAGTGAGAGGGCGCGTGCCGAGTCGTGGTGGCCATCAACACCACGACCGGCTTTCCCCAGGTACAGGAGATCCCGTGATGAAGAAGTGTCCATTCTGCGCGGAGGACATTCAGGACGCCGCAATCGTCTGCAAACACTGCCACCGTGACCTCACGGGGCTTGCAGCGGCGGCATCAGTTAATCCCGTTGGTCCGCCTCCCAGCGCGCCGTCACTCTCCAAGATTATCGCCGGATCGTTGGTCGTCATCGGCCTGTTCCTGGTACACATGGGTGGCAGCGAATATTACAGTGGAGCCACCACGGCGAACACGATCAGAGGCACGGTCCTGGAAAGTGACCGCGACACTTCCCGCATTTTGAGCAACACGATGTCTGCGGGAATGACGAAGATCGGTTTTGGAATCGTCGCACTACTTGTCGGTCTAATCGGCGCGAAGATCCCGAAACCCATCAAGATTGCCGCGACCGCTGCTGTCTTCGTAGGTGGGTTCGGCGGCTTGCTGTACTCGACGCTGCGCGACGGCACCGAGTACGACAAACATGTCGATGAGGTCATGAGCGAGCCGTGGGCGTGGCAGGGCAAGCGTCTGCAGCTGCACGGCTACATCGTGGACGGCTCCATCCTTCAGAAGCCGAACACGCTGCAGTATCGCTTTCAGGTGCAGAGCAACGGCAAGATCGTGCACGCCGAGTACACCGGCATCGTGCCTGACGCGTTCAAGAGCGGATCGGAAGTCGTGTTGAAGGGCCGCCTAAATCAGGAGCACGGGTTCAGCGTGGAGCCGGGCGGCGTGATGGCGAAGTGATGTGATGGGGGCGGATGGTCGCGGTTCTGATATCGTCGTCGATAGCTCACGCTTCGTGCCTCTCCATGAATGCCGTGGACGCGGCGCGAGGCGACGGTTCATCGCTGCCGTTCACGGTGTGCCAGTACTCATGGTGGATCAGTTGTCTCCATCGCTTCATCCTTGAAACAGCCGCACACGGCCGATCACGCAGGGTAACGCTGCGGCCCTACTGGGGTATGATCGCACGCGACCCACTTGCATGACCGCCAATCCCGCCATTGAAAGTGAACGCCGGACGCAGCGTGCCCGGATCGACCCCCGACTCCGGGCCTGCGGGCACATCGTTTCGTTCGACCACCGAAAACCTTTTGACCGTATACGGCCGCCACGTCATCGAGGAATATTCAACCGCGAACGGCCTGGCTGATTACGCCCTCGTTGTCGATGGGCAGCTTTTGGGCGAGGCGAAGAAGGTGACGCTGGGGCTTCAGAACGTGCTCACGCAGGCGGAGCGGAGCAGGATGGGGATGGCGTTTTTGGTGAACGCCGTGGGCAAATTCTTATGCTGAATTTACAACTACGCGACGAGTTCAAGGGCGAACGCCTCAAGGGCACGACCGTTGATTTTTCGTCGGACAAACAGACCGGCGCCCTGAAGCGAAGCGCCGTCGAGTTCCTGAACATCACGTACCCGTCGGTTGACCTGCTGCGGGTGCTTGAAGCGACACAACCCGACAAGTCTCGCCCCGTGGTGTTGCTCGGCACGCGTGGACTTGGAAAATCTCATCTGATGGCGGCGCAATGGCACGCCATGAACGACGCGGCAGAGGCGTCGAAGTGGCTGTCGGACTGGGCGACGCGGCTGAACCGCCCGGAGTTGACGACGCTGAAGTTTCGCACGGAGTTCTGCGTCATCGCGGAGAGCCTCCACCAGCAGCGATACAAGCACCTATGGGACATCCTCTTCGACCGGCATCCCCAAGGCAGCTACATCAAGGGCAAATGGGAGGGAATGGGCGGCGGGCGTCCCAACGTGCCGAGCATTGACCTGCTCATTGAAATGTTCAACGCGAAGCCCACCGCCCTTCTGCTGGACGAGTTCCAGACGTGGTTCGATGGCCTTCAGGACACATCGAAGGCGAAGAGTCAGACGTGGGCGTTCAACTTCATTCAACTGCTTTCGGAAATCGCCAACGACCACCCGGAGTTGTTGGTCTTCGTTGTCTCCATTCGCGACAACCAATCGCAGGCGTACCAGCAGATTCACCGCATCAACCCAGTGCTCGTGGATTTTCAGGGACCACAGGCAAAGAAAGACCGGCAGCGGCTCCTGCTCTACCGCATCTTCCAAAACCGATTGAACGTCCCGGCGGCGAACATCACTGCTGCCATCAAGCCGCACGTTGACGAGCATCTCCGACTCGCCGAAGTTGCGCCCTCTCAGCACGACGCCAAACGCAGCGACTTCCTCGAAGCGTGGCCCTACTCGCCGGTGCTCATGCAACTCCTCGAAGACCAAGTGCTGGTTGCAACGCAGGCACAGGAGACTCGTGACCTCATTCGTATCCTCGTTGACCTATTCAAGACGCGGGGCGAGCAGTCCCCAGTTCTCACCGCCGCCGACTTCGACATCACGAACGAGAAAGGCAGCGTTACTTCGCTGCTCAACTCAGTGTCCAACAACGTCCACCGGACGCTGCTGCAAAAGGCGCAGCGGAATCTGGAAGCCGTCCGCACCGCTGTTCAGCGGCCCGACACGAACGTCCCGCACGCTTCGGACATCATCAGTGCTCTCTGGCTGCGTTCGTTGGGCGTGGAACGGATCAATGGCGCTGAACCCGCTGAGTTACAGTGCGACATCACGCGGGGCACACTCATAGACGACAACGCGTTCGCCGCTGAGATGGCGCTCATCCGCGAGAACAGCTTCAATATCCATCCGGTCGGTAACCGGCTCGTCTTCAAGGAAGAGGAAAACGCTGAGGGCAAGCTGCTGGCCAACGCCAAGAACGGCAAGTTGTTCGAGAGCGGGCAGGACATCGAGCAGCTGGCCAGTGAAATCCGCTACGTCATCGGAGGCAGCGAAGACGTGTCCCGCCAGTTCCGCGTTGTGGCCTTGCGTCGGAATTGGCTGAGTGACCCGTGGGGCGAGTTGCCGGAAAATGAACGTCCCGACCGCTGGGACGGCAGGCTGACCCTCATCGTCCTGCCGGAATACGTGGACAACTTGGACGCGACGCTGGGCGCGTGGCTCAAACAACACGTGCCCCAGCGCCGTAACACGTTGCGATTTCTCCTGCCGAGGAAGTCGGCGGGCAACCTGTACTACGACCGCGACCTCATCGTGTATGCGCGAGCCATCTATCTGGCTAACCAGTGGAAGGACACGGACGCCGCCTACCGTCCGTTGCACTCGGGTTACCAGACGACGCATCTGCGTCCACGCCTGCGTGAATTATTCGACACCTTCGCCATTCTCGATGTCTGGAATTTCGCGCAGCCGGAGCAGTGCCGCTTCCTCACTGAGAAGCACAACGCCACGGGCGACAGAATTCCCAAGGCCATCCACGAGAAGATCGAGAAGGAGCTGTTCGACCCGCAGGACTTTGACAGTGCCGCGCTTGCCCATGCCGCAAGCAGCGCCTCCCTCGCCAAGTTCGTCGGCGAACTTCAAGAGCCGACCATCAACGGCCAGCCCTGCATCCCGTGGCTTGGTGAAGTCGCCGCGAAAGAGAGAGTCCTGCGCTTGTGCGCCGCCGGAAGGCTCGCCATCGATTGGCGCGGTCTTGAAATGCTGCAGGCCCTGCCGGGTGAGACCGAAGACGCGGCATGGCTGCGTCTCAAGGGCAAGCTCGGCTCCGGAAAGGAGCTTGAGCAAACGATTCTGCTCAGACCCGGCGCGACTCCACATAGCGGAGGCGCAATCCCACCGCCGGTGGTCACGGTCACACCGCCAGGCCCGCCTCCGGTTGTTCAACCCGTTGACATGCCGCCGACGAACCTGTTCGGCGGGATCGTCACACCGACCGTGCCGGTGCTTAAACCATTCGGCACACTGCCAAAGACGCCCTTAAACCTACTCGGTGAAGTTGAGAAGTGGGGCATCAGCCCGGCGACGAACGTAACCAACGTCAACCTCAACGTCTCTCAGATGACGGGGGCGCAGCTGACCGAACTGCTCAAGAAACTACCTGATAGTGTGAGCTATTCGCTCAACCTGGAGAGGGTGGCGCAATGACCGTAGGGCGCGACCCCAAGCTGGACGGCCTTCTAACTGCGCCGCCCAAGGAGGCGTGGCAGGACACCTTCGACAAACTCTGGCAGATTTTCTCAGCCCCTCTCGCATTGCCGCACGTCGAACGTGAAGTGACGGAGCGAGAGCGCAAGGTGGGCGAACTCGAACTCATGCTCTGCGGCTCCGCGTGGGAACTCTGGCACGAGTTCGAGAGAAACGTCCCGCGCGTTACGCAATCCCTCATCGAGTTCTGGAACGCTACGCCGTCCGGCAAGGCCGTGCTGATCCTCGACGGCCTGTCGTTACGAGAGACTCCGTGGCTGTTGCAGGAGGCTGAGCGGCGCGGCTATCAAATTCACCAGTCCGGCGTGCGCGGCTCCGAGCTTCCAAGCGACACGACACCTTTCGCCAAGGCGCTCGGCTTCGCTCAGCGCTCCGCGCTTGAAAACAATAGCGCGGGTTCGGCGCATCGACTGCCCGGTGCGCGCACGGAGAGCATGAGCGCGGAATGGAACTCGTGCCTCGACTGGATGGCCTCCGCGCCCTCCGTGGTCCTGTGGCACCACTGGCCTGACGACCGCATCCACCAATTGGCCGACCCGGGCGATGGGTTTCAGAAGTTCTGCCGCGAAGCCGCACAACACCTGACCTCGGATGCATTCTGGGCGTTGATCGAGCGCATGAGCACTGGGCGGCGACTGGTCATCACCAGCGACCACGGCTACGCCGCGTCCGGCATGTTTGCCGACGTGGGTGACAAGGAACAAGCGAGCTGGCTCAAGGCCACTTTCGGAAGCAGCCGATTCGCAGACGGATCCGGCACTCCGAACCACTGGACCCCGCCCATTTCGCTCCGCCTACGAACGTCGAATGGCATGAACCAATTCGCGCTGGGCCGTCGAAAGTGGAAGAGCGCAGGCGGCTACCCAACTCTGGCGCATGGCGGTCTATCGCTGCTTGAAGTCGCCGTGCCCTTCATCGAACTCTCCAAGCCCTAAGAGCGCCATGCCTCCACGCACCAAAGGGAAATCCAAGAAAGAACTGATCGCCGAGAGAATCGCTGCCGGTGTTGGGGCAGGGCGCGAGGTTGCGGTAGAGACGGTGGACTTCTCTGACCAAAACCGGCCTAAGACCTGTCTTGAGATTGATTTCCCCATCATCCCCATCAACCGGATTGCGGCCATCGAGGGCAAGGGGTCTGGTGCACTCAAGCCAATCTACCAAGTTTCAAAGTGGTGGGCGCGGCGGCGCTCGACTGTCTTCCGCTCCCTGCTGCTCGCGGCGGCGACGAAAGCGCCGGAAGACGAGAGCGAAGCTGCCAAGGCTGTCTGGGAAGTCTATTACGCCAACCACCAGAAACGCGTCACGCTCCGCCATCTCAAGGTCGCAGACCCGTTCATGGGCGGCGGCACTACCATCGTGGAAGGTTCTCGCTTGGGGATGCAGATGTTCGGCTGCGACCTCAATCCCGTCGCGTGGTTCGTGGTGAAGAGTGAGATGGCGCAGGTGGACATCGTGGAAGTGAAACGCCTGCTTGCCGACATCGAGGCCGAAGTCAAGCCGCTCATCATGCCCTACTACGCTTGCGACGGCCCGGATGGCGAGAAAGGAAAATGGTTTCGGAGGGTAGGCACCAAACAGCGCGGCAAGAAGTTCACCCAAGCCGATTTACTCGGTGCGACTACGAATGCTTCACCGGACACCGAGGACGACTGGGAGGAACAGCCGCCCGATTTTGACATCTTCTCTGTGGCGTGGCAGGAGCGGAAAAGCTACCGCTACGAAGGCCCGGAAATCATCTATACGTTCTGGGCCAAGCACGGCCCGTGTCAGCGTGAGGGGTGCGGACACCGCACGCCTATCATGTCCTCTCCGGTCGTCGCCATCAAAACGCTCACGGTGGATGCGTGGAGGATGGGATTGTCTCGGTTGCAAGAAGACCTTCGACGTAGAGCGTCACGCGGTGCGGATGGCTCCTGATTCACCTTTGTTCGTTGCGCCGACTGAAAAGGCGTTTGCCGTCATGGACAGCGCGGGGAGCTTCAAATGCCCACACTGCGGCAAGACCCGGCAGGATGCGAAAGCGTTTACGACAAACAACTCGTCGGAGTTGGGCAAGGCCAAGAACAAGACGGTAGAGTTGACGTTGCTCATCCATCCGCAATGGCTGCAAGGCTGCCCGAAGCACGACGAGCGGGGTCGCGAATACGGCGGCAGCGCGACCGATTCGGTTGAAGCGACCGTCCGTTGGAACCACGCCCGTGCTGCCACATTACGCTTGCTCGAAGTGCGCGGATCGCTGCCTGAACAGGTTACTTGTCCGGAAACGCATGTTACGTTTTTCACCAATCAGAAAGGTGGGACAATTCCCAAGCGATCAACCTTCGCTTGTGGCGTCGATGGAACCCCGAACGACGTTCTCGAAGCGGTCAGGGCGTCCGGCAAAACGGGGCCGTTGGCACCATACGCCGTTCAGGCAACCACACGGGCTGGCCCT
This sequence comes from uncultured Acidobacteriota bacterium, assembly GCA_963804795.1. GTDB lineage: Bacteria > Acidobacteriota > Vicinamibacteria > Vicinamibacterales > 2-12-FULL-66-21 > CAVSUB01. The sequence continues at coordinate 82,665 of CAWDRS010000007.1, forward strand.
GGCGGAGATGAAAAGTTCTTTGCACTCCCTGCGAGCACGAGGCATTGGGAAGCAGTGCTCCGTGAATGGGACGCACGCAAGCATTCAGACTTGAGCGGATACTGGCCGACTAGTGAATTGCCTTACGGGTTCATGACGCATCACCTGAACGGCGGAATACCTAACCACGGGTTTACGCATTGGTGGACGATGTTTAACCCGCGACAACTCTTGGTTCTCTCTCAACGTCGAGCAATGGGTAGGCGAGGATGTGTCAGTGTTAGCACGGGAAATTCTGTTAGTGCATTCAGCTATACATCCGCAACCAGACGATGCTTTGCTTTTGGCGGGGTTGCTCAAGGGACGGACGATGGCGATCGACGCCACCACGCTCGAAGCGAACGCCGCCATGCGGAGCATCGTGCGGCGCGACACCGGAGAGCGCTACGAGGCCTTTCTGACCGGGCTCGCGCACGCGTCGGGCATCGAGACGCCGACGCGCGAGGACTTGGCCCGACTCGATCGGAAGCGCAAGAAGAAGACCTCGAACAAAGACTGGACGAGCCCGTCCGATCCCGATGCGAAGGTCACGAGGATGAAGGACGGGCGGACGCATCTGGCCCACAAGGCCGAGCATGCGGTCGATCTGGAGACCGGCGCGATTGTCGCCGTGACGCTGCAAGGGGCGGACGCCGGCGACACGACGACGATCGTCGAGACGGCGACGGCCGCGGCTGATCAGATCGAAGACGCGCAGGCCGATGTCGACAAGCCGCAGGCGTTGGAAGAGATCATTGCGGACAAGGGCTATCACAGCAATCAGACGATGGTCGACCTCGCCGCCGTGGGCCTGCGGTCCTACATCGCGGAGCCGGATCGCGGACGGCGCGATTGGTCGGCGGAGCCTGAGGCCCAAGCGCCGGTGTATCGCAATCGTCGCCGCATCCGTGGACGACGCGGCCGGCGGCTGATGCGTCGGCGCGGCGAGACGATCGAACGCTCGTTTGCGCACGTCTATGACACCGGTGGGATGCGCCGCACGCATCTGCGCGGTCACCCGAACATTTTGAAGCGTCTCCTGATTCATGCGGGTGGCTTCAATCTTGGGCTCATCATGCGTCAGATCTTCGGCGTCGGCACGCCGCGCGGCCTGCAGGGCCGACTGGCGGCCATGATGGCCGTCGTGATCGCGCTCGGGACGCTGCTCGAAGACCAGTGGACGAGCCTGGGCGTGCGACGAGCCAATCGTCTACCCTTACTTACGCCGGGTCACCGTTACGAGCTGTTGCCAGTCGCCACGTAACAACGTCTTTAGCCACGGGCTGCTAAGGGCAATTTCGACAAACAAGCGGGCTTCCGAACCAGCGCGGTTTGCTGTCCTGTCTGTCTTCCAGCAGTACTTACGCAACAACAACTTATTTTGCTTCTGGAATACTCAGCGTGCCCTTGAGCCGATGTTCTCGAATAACAATTTTCATCCGAAGAGCACGCTGGTTGAGAATAGTGTCTTCACAGGCTTGGCTCGTGGAGATTTTGCTGCCTGCGCTCAGAAGCTACTTGAGGCAATCGAATGGTCTGATGCTCCGTGGGACATTGTGATCTCAGACGACGAGGGGCACAGCGACAAGTTCTGTCTTGGGGACAAAGTGCTTCCCGGTGCCGTATTGCAGTGCTCGTCGGCTTCAGAGCTACAGGCGCTCGTGGACAACTCTCAAGATTTGGTCGTCACCGACCCGCCGTTCGGCGGTCTCCTACACTACGCCGAGCTTTCTGATTTCTTCTACGTCTGGCTGCGGCTTAATGCTAAGGAAGGACTACCCGGAACACTTTACTAGCGAATATACGCCCAAAGCTCTTGAAGCTGTCGCTAATGAAGCACGGCACCCCGATGAAGCCGACACATTTTACCAACGCATACTTACCGACTGTTGGCGTGAGGCGTTTCGCGTCCTGAAACCGGGCGGAATCCTCACTTTCACTTTCCACCACAGCGAAGATGAACCGTGGGTGGGCGTTCTGGAGAGTTTGTTCGACGCAGGCTTTTACCTCGAAGCTACGTATCCGATTCGCAGCGATGAAACGAAGGGCGAGTGGCGAGTTTGGCTCTAAGAAAATCGAATACGACATTATCCACGTGTGCCGGAAGCGAATGACCGAGCCGCAGCCCATCAGTTGGGCGCGGTTGCGACGACAAATCATGGACGACGTGCGGCGCATCAAAAACCTGCTCACGCAACATCAGAAGGCCGGTCTGCCCGCCGCCGATGTGAAGGTGATCAAGCGCGGCAAGGCGCTGGAATACTTCTCGCGGCACTACGGCAAGGTCTATGTCGAGCAGGGCCGCGAGTTCACCATTCGCGAGGCGCTGGTGGGCATCAACCAGTTGCTCGATGATGACGCGGGCACAGACAGGCGGCCCTGAAGCGCCGCCACCCAACGCGGAACCGTTCACCCGCCAGTTCTTCCGCCTGTTCTACGAGACGACCGAAGTTCCGCGCGACCAAATACAGAAATTCCTGCGCGGCACCGGCATCGCGCCCAGTGACTTCGAGCAACGCGGCTGGTGCTCGGAGAAGAATAAGGTCTTCACGCTCACTCCGCCGGTCGAACTAGCGCGGAACTGGAAAGGCGCGTCGCGGAAAGGCATGGCGCGCGACTTCGATCAGACGATGTTCCTCGTGGGAGCCTGCATCGAAGGCAGCAACATCCGGGTGACGGACACGCTGGATAGCCCAAACTTCACCCCTCATCCGGCAACGGACGAGCTTGTGGACTGGCTGGCCCGTCATGGCGGCACGCAGGAAATCAAATACGCTGCTCAACGAGCCCGGACGATTTACCGGGACTGGCTATCGAGGAACAAAGCCAAAGCGCAAGAGCAGATGAAGCTGTTTGATTTGGAAGTCCTGACCATGGACGACCTGCACGACACCACATGGATGCGCTGCGGCACATCGCTGCTTTGGGACGCGCAGGCGTTGAACTCTGTCTGCTCGCCCGACGCTGTCCGTAGTCTGCGGGAGTTCCTACTGCTGCATCAGACTGGCTGGCCGGAGGAGACGCTGAAGCTCATTCAGAACCGGACGCTCGTTGTCGCCGGACTGGAAGCAGCCATGGACACGCTGCATCCGGACGAAGCTGTCGAGTGGCTGGAAAAAACAGTCTATTCAGCGGTGCTCGATTTTCAAGAAAACGTCGCAGATGGCGGAGGAGAGGCTGCGCTCATCCTTTGGCTGGCCGACCGCAGTCGGATCTTTCACAAGGCATCCGACAACACTTACCACTGGCACTGCACTGGGGAGTATCGGAAACGGTCCATCCCTCTGGGCCGCTGTATTTGGAACGGCGCCGAGAGCAGCGTGCGGCGGATCGTCGCCGCCGACGCGCAGAACAACATGCACCAGATTGGCTTGTTCCTGCAACGCATCTCATGAGCCTCGACCCATCATGAACACCAGCGCATTCGGGCCGTTGGACGGCAGCACCCTGCGACCCGGCGACCGCGTGCGTCATGCCGACTTGGGTGAGGGCGTGGTCATCGCCGCCCCGGTGGACGCCTTCGTGAAGGTGTTCTTCCCCTCTGGGGAACGGCAGGTGCCCGTCGCTGCCGTAGCGTCGTCGCTGAGTCGTTCCGAGGTCGTCGTGCTCAACGCGAAGGGCGAGGCGAAGCGGGCGTTGCGGGCGTGGCTGTGTTACCAATCCCACGCCTTGCCGCTCATGGACAACGTCAGCGCCCTGACCTCCGCGAAGATTGATCTGCTGCCACATCAAGTGGTGCTCACACATCGCGTGGCCACCGCGTCCCCGCGCCGGTTCCTCATCGCGGATGAGGTCGGCCTCGGCAAGACGATTGAGTCCGCGCTCATCCTCCGAGAACTCATCAGTCGCGGTGAACTCAAGCGGGCGTTGATGGTGGTGCCCGCCGGTCTTGTCAACAACTGGCACCGTGAGTTGAACGAGGTCTTCCACCTGAACTTCGAGGTCTTCGGCAGCGAGGGTGACATCACCGACCGCAAGTCGAACGCGTTCGAGAAACACCATCTGCTCATCGCCAGCATCGACACATTGAAAGTGCGTGCCCGTATGGCTCGCTTGAAGGCGGCTCCACCGTGGGATCTGGTGGTATTTGACGAAGCGCATCATCTGACGGCGTACCGGCAGAACGGGAAGCTGGTGAAGACGCAGAATTTCAAGTTGGCTGAGATGCTCAAGGAGCATACGCGCGACCTGATTCTGCTTTCGGCCACACCGCACCAAGGCGACCATTTTCGTTTCTGGATGCTGGTGCAGATGCTCGACCCAACGCTGTTCAACTCGCCGATGGAGATGGTCGAGCACCGACACCGGCTGAATGCGGTGATCTTTCGCCGCACCAAAGCCGACGCCTGCACGCCAGACGGCTCGACGCTCTTTGCGCGTCGGCAAGTGCATACCGAGTCGTTCACGATGTCCGGGGCCGAGAAAGCGTTCTACGACGCACTCGTGGCCTACTTGCAGGACGGCTTCGCTATGGCGAAGCGGCGTGGGAAAAGCGGGCAGGGCTTGGCCTTCGTCATGACCATCTTCCAGAAGATCGCTGCGTCGAGTTTTGCCGCCGTGCAACGCACGCTGCGCCGCAGGCTCATCGCGCTGACGATTCAGGAAGCGTTGATGCACGACCAGAAGCTGGACATCGACCAGCGCAACGTGGCGCTCGATGAAGCGCGGGCGTTGATTCGGGAGTTGCACGTCATCGCCGACGGTCGGCTCGGCGACGCGGAAGTGGACGGGTTACTTGCGGACTATCGCTACAGGGTCTTGCGGATGCAGCGGGAGGAAGAAGGGGCGCTCGGTGCTGGTGCCGATGAGTTCGGGTCGGAGACTGGCGCTGCGGCCGCCGAAGACGCGGCTGTCAGCAGCGTGTCGGTCGCATTGCCGGAAGAACGGCGGCGCATCAAGGAACTGCTGGGAAAGGCTCCACCGCAGCGCGAGACGAAGGTCGAGAAGCTCATCGGCGCACTGGGCGTGTTGTGGCGTGAGAATCCGCAGGAGCGCATGGTCGTATTCGCCACGTATCTCGGCAGCGTCGAGATGCTGGGCGCGGAGATTGAGCGAGCGTATCCCGGTCAGGGCGTGACCGTGCTTAAGGGCGGCGACCACGGCGCGAAGACGGCGGCGGAGAAGCGCTTCAAATCGCTCGACGGGCCACGGGTGCTTATCTGCACGGCGGCGGGTCGTGAGGGAATCAACCTGCAGCACGCTCGCGTGCTGTTCAACTTCGATCTGCCGTGGAATCCGATGGACTTGGAGCAGCGCATCGGGCGCATTCACCGCTACGGCCAGCGCCACACCGCACAGGTGTACAACCTCGTGCTCTCAGACACGATTGAAGGCTCCATCTTCCTGCTGCTCGATGAAAAGTTGACGGAGATTGGCCGGGCACTTGGCAAGGTGGACGAGCGCGGCCAGATTGCCGAAGACCTCCGCACGCAGATTCTTGGTCAGCTTTCGATGCAGGTGAATTACGCGAGCCTTTACTCCGAGGCGTTGAACGACCCGGAGTTGAAGCGAACGAAGGTGGAACTCGACTCGGCGATGTCGAACGCAGTCGAAGCTCGCAAGGTGGTGTTCGAGCTGTTCCAAGAACTCGACGGCTTCCGGCTGGATGACTACAAGGCGATGGGCAACCCAGAAGAAGGTGCGGGCGTCTTGGCACGGTTTCTCGCGGACGCGGCCAGCGCCGAGGGCGAGACGTTCAACGGTCGCGGCGAGCACGTCTTCGCGTGGTTCGACAAAGACAGCCAGACAGAGACGCTGCTGACGACGCAGCGCGAATTGTCGCTGCAGGAGGAGAACATCCAGTTCATCGGCCTCGACCATCCGCTCGTGGCGGCACGCCTACGCAAGTTCCGCGACCTGCCGCCTGACGAAATCGGTGTACGGGTCCAGTCGCCAGACGGCACCGCCGGAGTACTGGCGATGTGGGCGGTCGAGACCCATAGCGACAAGGGACAACTGAAGCGAGTCGTCATTCCGCTGGCAGTGGACACCGCAGGCAAGCGCCTCGTCACGTGGGAGCGCCAGCCGGAGAAGCTCTGTCGCGCGGTGCCCGTATCGCTGAACAGTGACACACATGCTGACCAGAAGCTCGCGCTGCTGCGCGACACCCTGGAGCCCATGCTGCAGCGGGAACTCGAACATCGAGGTGTCGTCACCAGCAACGGCGGCTTCGAGGCGAACCTGATCGGCTGGGTGGAGGCGCGGTAACGAGTTCATCACGGACCCGCGTGGAACAACCCGCGTGAAACAACTCGTGGGCTTGTTAGCGGAGATTTCGCGCGCAGGCGGCAGCGGCGATTCATAAACAACCCGTTCTTCGGCGGTCATTTCCAGTCGTCGGAATCCGTTGATTATTCACCCAAAAGCCGCGTGTGTGCGGTCGCCAGCGTCCTCGGCAGGGCGTCCAGCGTTCGCTGTGGCGTGCGCGGCCAAGGGGCCGAGTCCGCGCCACGGCGCTCGACCCGTGGGTGGAGGCGTGGCTCGTCCCAGTGCTCGATAGACTGGAGATCGCCCGCGTGTCGTGGGAGCAGGTCATCGCCCGCGTCGAGGCGGGGCCGGCCTTCGGAGCCGAGCTACAGGAGTTCTACCCTGAGTGCGTAAGTTCAATCGAGGTCCAGTACCCGATCCCGTTGTGACGGTCGAGCAGCACTTGTCCAGTAGCCAACGACAGGCGTGCGGCAGTGGCGGCGCGCACGTGGGTGTGACCGTTTGCCGGTATGTAAGCCACCCACCACGGTACCTGACCAACGGCGGACTGCGCCTATGCCGCTCGATGCGGTGACCACGGCGTCGCGATGCGAGCGATCACGATAGAAGGAAGAAGATCATGGCGAGAACCTTTGGCGAGCGGTTCCTGGACGAATTCCGGCGCCCTGGCGGTGCCACAACCGCTTGGTCGCCAAACGCCATCGAGGCCCTGAAGACCTCAGACCGGCGCGGCTTCATCGCCGCCCTGAGCAAGGTCTCGTCTGCCTCGGCGAAGACGCTCGTCATCGCGGCGCACACGGCGGAACCGGAGACATTGGCGCGGAGGGCAGCGAAGGAATCGCGAGATGACGGGGCTGATGCCGACATGCAGTTTGTACTGCTGGCAATCACCGTCGGGAGGCCAGGGACCTCGTGAACTTCGGCAGAGCCCCAAGAGCCCCGATTCGTCAACGTTCAGACTGAGACGGCCAGGTTTTTACCTCGAGATGGCTACACCTTGGTCGGGGCGTTGGCTACGACGGCATTCTGATTCGCGTAAACTATCCGAAGCCCTACGAAGCGGGCAACACGAGTTGCCGATGCAAGCCGCGGTCTGCGTCCACGCGCGATTTCCCTCACCAGCGCCCCGCCCTGTGGTACAGTCGCGCCAGACTCATCGGCAGATTTTGTGCCGTGCTTCGCGGCATTTGACGCAAATGTTAGAGGCTATGCTGACCGTATCGCATGTGGTTATGCATGATGATGGACGCATGATGCCATCGCGTAGGAGTGTCGGTGAGTCTCTTTTCCCCCTGCGCACATGTCCAGACTGGCCGCTCTGAAGGCAGCTCAATCGCTCCACGGCGTAGCCGCGCTCCTCGGTTTCAAACCCAAAGCCCTCGCCTTCATCCTCTACAAGATTCCGGCTGCCAATAAGTACCACGGCGTTCGAGATTCCGAAGCGTTCGGGCGGTCGACGCGCGATCAAGGCACCCACCGACCGACTGAAGAGCCTCCAGCGACGCCTCGCTGACCTACTGCAAGATTGCCTGGCCGAGATCGAGGAGGCCCGCAACCTGGAAGATCGCACGGCACACGGGTTCAAGCGCGGGCGCTCGATCATGACCAACGCGCGGCAGCACCGAAAGCGCCGCTGGGTGTTCAACCTCGATCTGCAGGACTTTTTCCCGTCGATCAACTTCGGCCGTGTCAGAGGATTTCTCATCAAGGATCGCAACTTCGCGCTCAACGAGAAAGCAGCCACTGTTATCGCACAGATTGCCTGCCATGATGGTTCGTTGCCGCAGGGGAGCCCCTGCTCACCGGTCATCTCGAACCTGGTCGCCCACGTTCTCGACATCCGGCTCATGAAACTGGCGGACAAGGCTGGATGCACCTATTCGCGCTACGCCGACGATCTGACGTTCTCGACGAATAAGAAGGAGTTTCCCGGCGAGATCGCGAGACGTGCCGGCGAAGATGGCCCGGAAGCGCATCGATGGCTTTCCGGCGACGCCCTGCAGGACGTCATCACGCGCTCAGGCTTCACCCTTAACCCCAAGAAGACCCGCTTCATGTACCGGACTTCCCGCCAGGAGGTTACGGGGCTGGTGGTCAACCAGAAAATCAGCGTGCGCTGGGACTACCGCCACGACGTCCGGGCGATGGTGCGGAGACTTGTCACGACTGGCGAATTCGAGATCTACGGCCCCGTCATGAAGGACGGCAATCTGACGATGGGCAAGCGCCCGGGCATTCGCTCGGAGCTCCACGGCATGCTCGGCTTCATCGACGCCATCGACTTCTACAACGCACGCCGGACTCGCGACAAGCCGCCGTCGCCGAAGTTCTCGTCGAAGGAACGCGTCTATCGACAGTTCCTCATGTACGCCACGTTCTATGCGCCGCTGATGCCCGTCATCCTCTGCGAGGGCGACACCGACAACGTCTACCTGACGCACGCTATCCGCAGCATGGCAGCCGACTTCCCTGTTCTTGCCCAGATCGCGAACCAGAACAAGATCGTTCTCAAGATCAGGATCTACAAGTATCCGAAATCGAGCACCGCGCGTCTGCTGGACCTGGCCTCAGGTGGATACAGTGCGCTCATTAACTTCATGACCGCCTTTAGGAAGGAAACCGACAAATTCGGTCCTGGATTGACGGAGCCCGTGGTTATCGTCTACGACAACGACAGCGGCGGAAAATCATTGCGCAATTTTCTCAAGCAGACATTCAAGATTTCGTGCACCGGCGAAGAGCCGTTTGTCCACGCCTTCAAGAACCTCTATACCGTCCCTACACCGCTTGGACCGAACGGTTCGCCCTCTGAAATCGAGGACCTGTTCGACACAGCGACGAGGTCGATTCAGATCAACGGCAAGAGCTTCAGCACCGCCAAAGACATCGACGAAGCTAGCCAGTACGGGAAGCGCATTTTTGCTCACAAGGTGGTTGCCGCCAAGGCCGCCAAGATCGATTTCAGCGGGTTCAGGCCGTTGCTCACCAACATCGCCAACGCCATCAGGGCACATCGCGCATCGATCATCCAGCCGTCGGCGGCGCCCTAAGCCCCCGCAAATCCCCAAGCGCCCACCGATGCTTGACAGCCCGCGCTCGTCTGCTACGGCTGCCGCATGCAGCTTCGTTACACAGTCACGGTAGACGTCGACCCGACCGAAATCGAAGCACTGCACTCGCCAGACGTCGAGTGGGAGGACGGAACCTTACCAAAGGTGCTGCATCCACACGCGCCCATCCGGGCCCTCTACCAGTCTGTCCCCGACTAAGATCGTCTGAGCATCGAACGCGACGATTCTCGCGACGTCGCGATTGAGCCCCGCGTCCCGCGCCCGATACACTTCCCCCATGCCGCCAGCCCCAAGCAGCGAGAGGATCTCGTACGGGCCGAGGCGGCTACCGGGGTTCAGGGCCAAACGGTTACTGGATTATACGGGCGGGAGGGCAGCGCCGACGGAATACTCCTCATTAACGCCGTAGTAGCTTCTGATGCGGTGCCCACGCGCGGCCCGATCGCGCCTTCGAGGCGAAAACCCCCAGCGGTTTCCTCTCACGCCTACGCTCGAGGCTGGGACCCGCACCGGGATCGCGCGCCGGATGACGGGGCGGGTCCGTCGGGTGCCGGCGTTCGGTGGCTGACGACCGGACCGAGGGCCCCGGTTCTTGGATTGAGTAGACCCTTGGCGACTTGTGAGGAATAATTTGCTACCGTCGTCGCAATTGGTGCAAGAGGTGGAGTCTTCGGCCGATCACTGCGAATCTGCGGTGGCCGATCCGCATGACCGGTCGGTTCTGGTTAAAAGAGGGTAGAAGCATGGCGGACGAGGCCACGTGACGACTCCCATGGTGCTTGTGGCGACCTGGCGCGACGGGCTGTTCGTCGTCTCTGGCGAGACCCGCGACCAAGAGCTAGGGTACTGAGTCGGTCAGAGCGCTCGCGCCCGACGGGCGGGGCGGCGCTCTCTCGATTGTCAACGGACGCTCACTTCGCCGGCGTGCACCCGACGGCGTGTGGAGCACCATTGCGGCCACGGAGATGGATCTCGCTTGTTGCGTGGCGGTCGGCGACGTGATCTACGTCGGAACCGACGATGCCCGCGTTCTGCGCGTCGACGCGGACGGAGGACTCGAGCAACTCCGCGGCTTCGACGCGGTCGCGGGGCGCGAGACATGGTATGCGGGCTCGGCAGTCATCAATGGTCAGCGCATGGGACCGCCGCTCGGGATCCGCTCAATCACCGCTACCCCGGACGGCGCGGTCCTCCTCGCCAACGTCCACGTCGGCGGTGTCCCCCGGTCGACCGACGGCGGCGTAACGTGGCAGCCCACCATCGACGTCGATAGCGACGTCCACGAGGTTCGCGCACACCAGAACCGTCCAGGCGTCGTGATGGCCGCCGCTGCGATCGGCCTCTGTGCCAGCCGCGACGGTGGGGTGACATGGGACATCGAACAGGAGGGCCTGCACGCCTCGTATTGCTCCGCGGTCGCGTTTGCGGGCGACGACGTCCTTGTGTCCGCATCGGTAGACCACTTCGCAGCGCAGGGCGCAATCTACCGACGACGGGTGGATGGACACGATTCGCTGGTCGCCGTCGGCGACGGTCTGCCCGCATGGACCGACGGCATCGTCGATACCGGTTGCATCGCCACGAGCGGCTCGGCAGTCGCGCTCGCCGATCGGAACGGCAACCTCTACGTCTCGACCGACACCGGCGGTAGCTGGTCGCGCCGAGCCAGTGGCCTCCCATCTCCGAGCAGCGTCCTCATCGCCTGAGAGTCAATAGAAGGTATCGCCATCGTGCCGCCACCGCCGACGTCGGCGCGAGGGTGTTAACCCGCGATCAACGCCGAGCTGTAGACCAACTCACGGTCCCGCCCGGGAAACCCTGCGAGTGGCAGCTACGCTCAAAGAGCAGACGTCAACGTGATCACGTTGGCTGCATCCGGCTGGCGCCAACGACGCCGCTGGTAGGCAACCAAAGGACGGCTCGTGTAGCGCAGCCCGATGCTATCATCCGGCCACTCTTGGAGTTGCCGCAGAGGACATCGCGCCAGACGGGCCGCGGTTGGCTGCAGAAGACGCTCGGCGTCCATTTCAAGAGTCGTTGGCCGGACACCGGTACCGCCGAGGAAGGGCACCATGCATCGCATCGTGGATTCCCGTTGCGTTCTTGCCGTGCGCGATTTGCAAGCATCCACGCGGTTTTATATCGACGTACTCGGATTTCGCAGGGATTTCGGCGATGGTTCGGATGGCTGGAGTTTTCTGTCGCGAGATGCGTTCAAGATCATGCTTGGCGAATGTGCTGGCGAAAAGCCAGCAAGCGAGCTGGGGGACCACTCGTACGTGGCGTATCTGATCGTCGAGGGTGTCGATCAGTTTCATGCTGAAGTCGCCGAGCGAGGAGCAGAGGTATTGTCCCAACCTGCGACCGAACCGTGGGGCCTGCGGGAGTTCAGCATCCGAACACCGGACGGACATCGCATCCGATTCGGAGAACCAACCGGCGTTGCCGGCTAACAGCGATTGGAGCCGGCGGCGGCACCGGACTCTATGTGTTGCGCTGGGCCGCTGCGCGCCCGCCGCGGCTCAATCGCAATGCGTTAGGCCGCGGGAAAGGCGGGAGGGATGTTCGGGAGGCCGTTTGGAATCATTCTGCTTGCGGCCGCGCTTCTCGCAGCGGGCCTTGCGGGGATCGCCGCATTCTGGGCGGCTTGGCCAAGGACTTCCAATACCTCTCCTCTCGCGTCGCTGTTTGCCCTGGTGTGGAGCTGCACATACCTCGTCACCGCCCTCCTCACGTGGCGCCGGTCTCGTCTCGCGGCTCCCTGCTTCCTGGCGGCGATGGCATTGCTGCTGCCTCTATTTTCGTTCATTTTCCCCGGGGGCGAGGTCTTTCTCCTCCCTTCGTTCGTAGTCACCTTTCTTTTTGGTTTCCTGGGCTACCGGTATCTCAGCAGAGCACGTGAGCCCGCCGCCTAACTTAACTAGCGGTGCAGCCGACGGCGCGGGCGCGCTAAGATCGGTGACGCACCGCGGCTCAGCCCTGGCGTTAGGCCCCATAAACGCCGCAGGGTCGATCTAGCCAGGTCCGGCTGATTACTCGGCTCATACATGCGCTGGATATTTGTGAGGTACACCAGGACGGACCGAAGCACATGGGCGACCGCTGTGCTATGGTGCGCCCTTGCCACTATCGCTGCCGGCTCGACTCTTCTCAGGTCGACTGGCACCGTCCGCGAGGTGCGGCGCGTCCGGAGCATGACGGATGCTCGGTGACCTCTGGATCACGGTTCGGCAGCTGCGACAGGCTCCAGGCCACATCGCGGCGGTGATGGTGGCGTTGGCTACCGGCCTCGCCGTGTGCGTGGCCGTGTTCTCCACGATGCAGACGGTCTTGTTCGGCGAGGTGCCGGGTGTGAGCCGGCGGGCCGACCTGGTGCACGTTCGCTGGCGGAACAACAATGCGCCGCTGAGCAACGTCGAATGGGACCGGGCACTGCAGCTGTTCGGGGACCCGTTCACCAGCGTCGCTGCCGAGGGGACGCAGCCGATGGCGGTCCGCCTCCCGACGGGCGCCGTCACGCTGACCACGTCCCTGGTGTCCGGTCGATATTTCGAGACCCTCGGTACCCGTCCTGTGCTCGGACGGCTGCTGGATCTCCCCGACGCGGTCGACGGCGGGCCGCTCGTCGTGCTGCTCGGGGCCCAGGTGTGGCGCGAGCATTTCGGCGGCTCCCCCGAGGTCATCGGGACAACCATCATCGTCGCCGGCTTGCCCGCCGTGGTAGTCGGCGTTACACCGGACCGGATGGCCGGCCTGGCGCTGCAGGATTCCACCTCCGATGCTGATCGGCCGCAGCTGTGGTTGCCGCTGAGGACACGACCGGTGCAATTGGCTGGGATGCCGTCGCAACGATGGCTGTCGGTCGCGGGCCGGCTGCGTCTCGGCGTGGCGCTATCGACCGCCCGCGCCGACACCGCGCGAGTCGGCCGGCTCCTCGAAGAGGAGCGTCTCACCGTCAGTCCGGCCCAGAACCAGGCCTTGCGGGCGTTCCGGGCCGGCTTCGACTGGCGCGACACGCCGCTCGACGCGCTGACCGCGACCGCCGTCATGCTGTTTGTGCCGGTCGGGGTGCTCGCGATCGGCTGTCTCAACGTCTTGAACCTGCAACTCAGCCGCGCCGCCGACCGCGTCCACGAGCTGCGCCTGCGGCTCGCCCTGGGGGCCAGCCGCGCGCGCATCGTCCGCCTGCTGGCGACAGAAGTCGTCGTGCTGTTCGCGGTGGCCGCGACGGCGGGCTTGCGGGGCGCCCTCACGCTCCTGAGCATCGCGGAGCCGTATGTCGGGCGGCGTCTGGCCATCGCTGCTCCCGTGTTGTGGTTTGGCCTGACGTTGACGTTTCTCGTGATCGCGGTCGCTGGCGTCATCCCGGCATGGCTGGCAGCCCGCGGCCTGTCGCCCGGTCATGGCCTCGAGCGCAGCCACGAGGCCGTCCGGTTCAAAATGCTCCGGGCCGGGCTGGTCGTGGCGCAGGTGACGGCGTCGATGGCGCTGCTGTTCCTCAGCGCAGTCGGCCTCGCCTCGCTGCGGGCGCAAGCACCGACGCTCCCGCGCGGCGCCGATCAGGTCGTGATCGCGGAGTTCGCGCTCCGCGATGTGCACTACTCCCGTGCTCAGGCCGGTGTGTTCGTGCACCGGGTGATGGAGGCCCTGGGCGGAGAGACGCCCCCGGCGACAGCCGGTTTTTCAGATTTCCTGCCGTTCACGGGAGCGGTCCGGTATGCGCTGCCCGGCGATGCGCCAGACGTCGCCCGGGTCGTCAAGGGTGGATATGTGACGCCGGGATGGTTTGCCGCCACCGATCTCCGCTTTGTGGCTGGCCAGCCGTTCGGTTCCGGCGATTCAACACCTGTCGCGGTGGTCAACCAGTCTGCCGCCGCGGCGATCGCCGGCACGGGCGGCGCAGCCCTTGGCCGGGTCGTTCGGGCGGCACACGCAGATGGAGCCCTAAGGGACGTGCAGATCGTGGGTGTGGTGGCCGACAGCGTGACGCTCGGCGGCGAGCCCGTCGCGATGATGTTCTTGCCGATGCCCATCGCGCCACCGAACGAACTCTTCCTGAGCGCGCGCGGGCCGCAGGTCTCTGTGGTTGCCGGGCAGATTCGGATAGCAGTCGATGCGGTCGACCGGGCCGTTCCGTGGGTGCGGATCGACACGCTCGGCGGGCGACAGCGTTCCGTCTTCCGAAGCTACCGTCAGGTGGTGTGGTTGGGGACCGTGCTGGGTACCCTCAGCGTCGGCCTGGCCGCATCGGGATTGTTTGCGCTGATGTCATACACGGTGCGGCGCCGCACGCACGAGTTCGGGGTGCGGCTGGCGATCGGCGCCGCCCCGCGGGATCTGGCCCAGATGGTTCTCCGGCAGGGACTGACGCTGATCGGCCTCGGGGTGTTTGGGGGCTTCCTCATTGCGATCCCTCTCGGCTATGTGCTGCGCTCGGTTCTTGTCGGCACCTCCCCAGTCGACCCGGTGGCGGTGAGCACAGTCACAGCCGTGTTCCTCATCGTTGGCGTAGTGGCGGCGGCCGCGCCGGCGGTTCGCGCGGCGCGGGTGGACCCCATGGTCGCCCTCCGACAGGAATAAGCCGCGCCACCGGCTCGGTCGACACGCGGGTCGACGGGTCAAGCGATCGCTAGCCACATCGCGACCAGGCAGGAGTGATCGGGCTCGCCCACGAGATCCCCTCGGCTGGCGCTACTTGCCGGCCGGCACGCGCCGCCGCAGTTCGTCCGCGAAGTTCAGGAGCATGACGATCTCGTGCTCTTGCTGGGGGGCCTGGGCGGAGCCTTCGGGGATCACCACCGCGACGCGCTTGCCCTCGGGGGCGAGATCCCAACTGGTCCTTCAGCAGGACATACACCATCGCCATGGTGTTTTCGGTCGCGGTGTCAGCATCGTGCCGGGTAGAGTGGCAAAGAAAGACATCGTACGTTTTCATGCCGTTCGGAGATTAACAGCCTGGCCGTCGCGGCCACGCCGGACTACAGCTGAAACACCAGGAAGGTACCGCGGAGGTTGGCGTTGCTCGCGGGCTTCGTCATGGTTGCACGGTGACCAAAGGCGTACACGAACTTCGGGTTCGCGACGAAACACGCCGCGCGCCAACCACTGAAGCGCCCGAGGGCGCGGCCCATGTCGGCGTAGAGCGCGAGCAGCTCCGCTTCGCCGTGCTCCCCGCCGATGCGCACGCCATAGGGCGGGTTGAAGCAGAAGACACCCGGCTGCATATTGCGCACCGCAGGCAGCAGGCGCTCGATGAAGTCCGGCGTCAGCCCTCGAACGTCCTGTTGCGCGATGACGATGGAGTGGTCGTACGCGGCACCGGTCAGAGCCGCGGCGCGCAGGTTGCCCACCATCGCGGGAATGCACTCGCCGTCGGCGTCGAGCGCGACGATTTTTGCCGCGGTCCCGGGGAACAGGTCGGGCGTTTCGTTCGGCAGACCCCTGAACGCGGCGAGATGGCGCAGCGGGAGATCCGCCGGGTGACGAATGGCAGCGCCCACCGCGAGGCCGGCCGCCTCGATCGGAATCGTGGCGCTTCCAGCCATCGGATCGACGAGCGGCTCGGTTCGCGCGTCCCAGCGCGACAGCATGATCAACTGTGCCGCGAGCGTCTCGCGCAGCGGCGCGAGCCCGGCGGCCACGCGCGCGCCACGTCGATGACGCGCGCCGCCGCCCACGTCGATGCCCACCACTGTGCGCCGCGCGTCAGGCGTCCCCGCGCGGCGCGCGACAAACACGACGTCCGGCGCGTCGCCGTCGACGTCGGATGCGACGCCTCGCGACGCCAGCGCCTCGACGAGCGCATTCTTGACGACGCCACGAAGCTGGAGAGGCGACGCTTCGAAGTCTGACGATGAACCGACCTCGACCGAGAAGCGGAGGTGCTTGCCGTCCGGGAGCCTGTCGTCCGACGAGAGCGCGGGCAGCAGGTCGGCGAAGAGCGGCTCAAGGCGCACGGCCGGACTGGAGCACAGATCCCAGGAGATTCGCGACGACGTGCGGTGATGGCACGCCGCGACCCACCCAACGCGCGCGTCGAAGGCGTAGAGCAGGGTCTCTTCCCCCTCGCGCTTCGGCTTGTCGAAGCGCACGTCAAACGGCGAGCGCATCACGAGGCGCTTGAGCTCGGCCTCCATGACCCGGTTCGCGCCGCCGGAACCGGTCAGGCGCAGGTCGTTGCAACGCTGCGCGTTCACGCGTCGCACTCGTGTTTCATCTCGAGCAGGGCCCGGGTCAGCACGAACCCCTTGGCGTCGGGGACCCACATTTCCGGCTCGGAAACCCAACGGCGCTGATCCGTTACTTGCTGCTGGTCTGTGGCCGGGCCTTGGCCTGCTTCTCCCTAGCCTGCTGATCCTGTTTCTTCGACTGCTGCTGCTTGCTCTTTTCCTTGTCTTTCTTGCCGCCCTTGTCTCCCATGGTCTCTCCTTTCGGTCATTATGGCCCCGCAGGGCGGCGCCCGCGCGCGCATTCAAGAAAGGGATTACCGCGCGGCAACCAGACGACGAGCCAAAGGGTGGCTACGGATAGGTCAGCTCTCTAGGCGACGAGTCAGGAGTCAGCTCTCGCGAACGGCAACGGATCTCCAGGATCGAGTGCGTGACGCCAGACGCCGCGCGCGGCTACCTCGGGTCAGAGCCCATCCAGCAGCCGCGGGGCGGCACGTTGGCCGGCGGGACGAGCCGCAGTGGTTGTCGACTCATGCGGAGCGCCGCAGTGTGTGACGGCATCGAGTCTTTGCGTCGCCGCGTCACGGCGTCCTGTGAAGATCGGCGACACGTGCGAGCCGCGGCGCATCCTGTGCGCGGCGCGGCCGCGTACGGACGGCCGACCCAAGCACCTAGCGCACGGCCCTCAGCCGCTTCAACTCGTGGCCGACGTCCACGATCGCCTCGATCGCCGGAATCAACCGTCCTCCGAGCGACGTCAGTCGGTACTCGACCGTCGGGGGCGACGTCGGTTTCACCTCGCGGTGGACGACGCCGTCGCGCTCGAGCTTCCGGAGTCGCGCGCTGAGCGTCTTGGCCGAGACGCCGGAGAGGTCGTTCTTCAGTTCGGAGAAGCGCCGTGGCGTCTCCCGCAGATACCACAGCACGTTGGGCGTCCAGGCGCCGCCCAGCACCCGCATGCAGGTCGTCAGCGGGCACACCGGTGGTGGCGGTACCACGCGGGTCTTCCGTCTCGGAACCATCGTCCCTCCTCGTTACCAAACGGTAACGCGATTCACTAGGAGCATAGCGCAATCTGATTGCAGAGTGCCATGTGGTTACCTACAGTTACTACATGGCTGCACGATACCTTGGTGAATCTGAGGCGCGGCCGCACGCGACAGGAGCTGCCATGCCGACCTCGAACACGCTCGTCACTCGCCTGGGGCTGACCTCCCCGATCATCCAGGGACCATTCGGGGGCGGCTACTCCACCTCCGATCTGGTGGCGGCGGTGTCCAACGCCGGGGGGCTCGGATCGTTCGGCGCGCACCACCTCGGGCCGGACTCGATTCTGGAGACGGCTGCGGCTATTCGCGCGCGAACGTCGCGGCCGTTTGCGTTGAATCTGTGGGCTTCGAATCACGACCCGGGCGGCGCCTCGCCCGACCCGGACGCCGTCCGCCGCGTGCACGATCGCCTGCGTCCCTACTTCGCCGAGCTTGGGTTCGAGCCGCCGGCCCCGACGGCCCGTCAGGTCCACGACGTCGAGGCGCAGGCGTGGGCGGTCGTGGAGGCCCGGCCGGCCGTCTTCAGCGTCGTGTTCGGCGTGCTGTCCGCCGAGGTCATCGCGGCCTGCCGGCGTCGGGGCATCGCGGTGGTGGGCGCCGCAACGACTGTTGACGAGGCGCGCGTGCTGGAAGCGGCAGGCGTCGACGCAATCGTGGCCTCGGGCTTCGAGGCCGGCGGCCACCGGCCGTCGTTCTTGGCCGCCGCCGAGGACTCCCTGCACGGGACACTGGCACTCGTCCCCCGCATCGTCGACGCCGTCGGCGTACCGGTGATTGCGGCGGGTGGCATCGCCGATGCCCGCGGGGTGGCAGCCGCCCTTGCGCTCGGCGCGCAGGCCGCACAGATCGGGACGGCGTTTCTCGCCTGCGTCGAGTCCGGCGCGCCGGCGATCCACCGCGCGCAGCTTCTCGACGCAGGCGCGCGGACCACGGTGCTCTCGCGCGTCTACACCGGACGCTTGGCGCGGGGCATTCGCAACCGACTGCACGACGAGTTGCAGGGGACCGAACGGCTGCCGTATCCCGCGCAGGGGTGGGTCATCGGCGCCCTGCGAGAGGCCGCCATCGCGCAGGGTCGCGCGGATCTCATCTCGCTTTGGAGCGGCCAGGCGGCCGGTGGACTCACGCATCGACACGCGGCGGACCTGATGGCCGCGCTCACCGCACCGCCGGACACCTCTGACCCTGGCAAGGCTGCGCGCCGTCCGTCGCGCACCGTCGCGACCACGTCCACGGATGCACCCACACCGGACCACGACTGAGAGGAGCACCTCATGAAGATGCTGATGGTTGTTACGTCACACGACACGCTTGGCACCACAGGCCAGAAGACCGGCTTCTGGCTCGAGGAGTTCGCCGCCCCGTACTACGTCTTCACCGACGCTGGCGCTGAGGTGACAGTCGCGTCCCCCCTCGGCGGACACCCGCCGATCGATCCCAAGAGCGATCAGCCGGAGCACCAGACCGCGGCCATGGCCCGATTCAAGCGCGATGCGACGGCGCAACACGTCCTCGCCCATACACGCCGCCTTTCGGAGATGACGGCCGCGCACTTCGATGCCGTCTTCTATCCCGGCGGGCACGGGCCGCTGTGGGACTTGGCGGAGGACCGCACGTCCATCGCCCTGATCGAAAGCTTCTACGCGGCGGGTAAGCCCGTGGGCGCCGTCTGCCACGCGCCCGCGGTGCTGCGCCACGTCACGATCGACGGTCAGCCCCTCGTGCGTGGCAAGCGCGTCACCGGCTTCACGAACTCCGAGGAGGCCGCCGTCCAGCTCACGACCGTCGTGCCGTTTCTGGTCGAAGACGAGCTAAAGCGGCTGGGCGGTCGCTACGAGCAGGCGGCGGACTGGGCCAGCTTCGCCATCACCGATGGGCGCTTGGTGACGGGCCAGAACCCGGCGTCGTCCACGGCGTCCGCGGAGGCGCTCTTGGCCCTCGTGGCGTGAACCCACCGACGCACCAGCACGGCTGAAAGGAGTTGGAGATGTTGAAGATCATCGGATTCGCCGTCGTCATCGGCAGCGGGAGTGTTGGGCTGGACGCCTGCACCGCCTCCGGGGCGCGGCCACTCGAGATGTTCCTGGGACGCGCGGCGGCGCCGCCACGGCAGGACCAGGCCGCACCTAAACAGGAGACGCGGTCGAGTCGCGTATGTCGCAGGGAATCGGCCGCAAAGCGTCCCATTGACGCGAGTTGCGGACGTGGCGGGCGTTCAGGGAATGAGGAACGCCGCAGGGACTTTCTATCCGCGGTCGAGCCGGTGGAAATACCCTTCGCGACTTTTGGGGACCTATCGAGAAGACGCTGCCGCGAGCCGTCGATGGCTCCTATACACAGAGAACTTTTTGTTATAAAGTAATACGCGCCCCGGTGCCAGGCAGCAGCTTCCGCGTTTTCACGCCGGTTTGGGGAGTGGTAGCACATGACATCGTCTGTGACGAACCCCGGGAAGGCATTCGCCCGCATCGCTCTGGCCCTGGCCATTGCGGCGATGGGCATTTACGTCGCGAGCTCAGACCCGCCGGGCGGGGCCGTCGTCGGATTCCTGCTCATGCTTGCCGCGGTCCTCTTCGGCGTGAGGGCCGCGCGGAGCCGGCTGCCGACCTGGGCCGGGCGCACCGCAGTGGCGGTCGGCGCTCTCATTGCCGCGTTCGCGGCATTTCTCATCCATTCGATCAAGGTAGAGGCGCCTCTCTTCGCGCAAGCTCCGGGCGTGCCGTCGGCCAGCGCGTCGGCACCCTCGCCACAATTGGCGGCAGCCGTCGATCGCGCGCGGCCGATGGTGCGCGCGGCCATCGTGGAGCAGAACCTACCAGGAGTCTCGATCGCGGTCGGCATCGGCGGCGGCCCCGGGAATATTGTCTGGGCCGAAGGGTTCGGATGGAGGGACGTCGTCACGCATACGCCCGTTACACCCGATACTCGATTCAACATCGGCACTGCGGCACAGGTGGTCACCCCCGCCGCGGCCGCGTCCCTCGACCTGACCAACACCGGTACGGATTCGGCGGCCGAGTGGAGCCCGGATCATATCGGGGAGCCGGAAGAGGACTTCCCAGGCTTCACGGCCGTCCACGACCTCATCCTCAGGCCGATTGGTATCAGCGCCCCCCGACAGCCATTGCCGGGCGATCGCGCGACGTTCTACGTGCCGGCAACATTCTGGCGGGGCTTCACCACAGATCCCCGCAGTGGACGACGACTGATGTACATGCGCGACCTGGCGTGCTGTGCGGGGAAAATGGCGTTCTATTCCACGCCGTCCGATCTCGTCCGCTTTGCCCTGGCGACGAATGCAGACAGCGTCAACGGCGAGCTCGCAGGCGGAAGCGTGATGTCGCTGATGACGCGCCGCGACAACGGGATCGTCGTTGCCGTGGCGTCGAACATCGCGCACGCCAACACGGCCGCTCTCGCGCTAAAAGTGGCTGACACGTTCGCCGAACAGAAATAGACCGCCGCGCCCAAGGGCGGCTGGTGCAATGCTGAGCCGCTACCCTTACCCGCGATTAACGCCGTAGTGGCTTTTGATTGCCAGGAGATCCTCTCGCGTTCAACTCAGCACGAAGCGACGTGCCAGAGCCGCTGGAGGGGCGACTCGTGAACGGCCAATGCGTGCGCCAAGGGGGCAAGAGTGATCGCGGGCAGCTGTGGTCCGTCCAGAGTGACGGACCAAAACCTGAACCACTTGTCTCCGTGTTTGAAACGCAGCGTATTGGTGCCGACTCTCAACGCTGACACCGGAATGGGCCGCTGCCCGCTCGCTTTGTATGGCCTCGAGGGGTTACGATCCGCTCGTCGTCAGCCGTCGGTCGTCCTGCTGATGCTGGTCGCCCTCGGGGCGGGCCTGCTGCCAGGCGTTACGCGCGTCGCGCATCAATCCCGTGCGCGCGCTCCGCTGGCAGTAGCATTTGCGGCCGTCACGAGACGGCGTTCCATCATGAGGCGCCTTCGACTCGCCGCCGTCGTGATTGCCCTGCTGCTCGTCGCGGGCAGCGTCTCCTACAGCTGCGGACGTACCTACACGTTTGTCGACGAGGCGAACGCACCGGTCGATCCGATCTACGTCGCGTTCTATCACTCCGGCTCCCGGCCAAACCCGGTGCATCCGGTCAGTTATCGCGCGTCTACGCTTCGTGTGATCCGCTCGGACGCCCCCGGCCAACTCGTTATTCCCGGCAAGCTTCACGTCCATCTGCCGTTCCCGATCGAGACCCATCCGTCGGTCGAAGTCGAGCTCGTGTACGCGCCGCGCGTGCACAACGCATGGGGGCGGCTGCACGTCGACGCACCCCCGATGCCGGGGCTGTTCGGGCTCGATCAAAACCGGCGCAAAGCCACGGTGTCCGATCTCTCCACCAAGCCCGACGCCTGGCAGGGCACCTTGAGCAATCTCTCGTCGGTGATCAATCGACTGGTTGCGCCAGCCGTCGACGGCCGCCGGCTGGTTTCCACCGACAGCACGACGGTGGCACTGACGCGCGAGCTGATCGGCCACTTCAGATCCGAACTGGCCGCGTTCCTGACGACGTTCGAGGAGACACCCCGGCAGAAGCCGGAGATGCCGCCCTACGCGCGCTGGTCGGGACCCGAAGAGCAGAAACGCTGGGCGGAATCGGTCGAGGCCGATCTCGCGCGAGAGCCGACGTGGGGCGCGCTGATCAGGCGACGCTACACCGACGAGCTGCGGTACTTCGCCGCCTGGGAAGCGGAATCGCGATAGGCCACACGAGGGCCGCACGCCTTGCCCTCCGGCGATGCCTGACATACGAACGCGCGGCCATCCTTCCTGGAGATCCCATGCGCATCGGAAGGATCACGCCGCTGTCACTTGGCGCAGGTACCCGCCCACGCGAGCGCGACCGTCGGCCAGTTCGGGCCGACGAGGCGCTCGGCGCACGCCGGGCAGACGTTCTCGCCGTAGTCGGCATGCATTACGTCGGTGGCCGGCCGCCACAGCGGCGAGGGTCGCGAGCCAGACTCGCGTCTGGGCCATCTGGGTGGAGCGATCAACGTCGGCGCCGCAGAACCAGCACTCGTCCCCGTACCAGATAATCGTGTCGGGCATGGCATGGGCTCCTTTTTTCCAGGTGCGAGAATTCCGAAATCCCCTTCGCGCATGATGTCCATCCCTTTCCATTCCTCAGACATTCCAGGTAAATGCGCCGCCTGCTTGCGCGGGCGCCCCGATGACGCGGGCGCTTGGCGGCGTGCCGAGGCGTTCTGAACGCGCGCTGGCGGTCCGCGACACCGGTCATCGAGTGTGGTCCACGACGTGCGCATGCTGCCCTACAAGTACGGCGACGAAATCCCAGGCCGGCCCAGATTTGTGCGTCGACGCGCCTGCTCCTCGCGCTTCGCTTGCTCGATGGGAATCTCGCCGCCAAGAATCTGCTGACCGCGCGCGTCGCCGTAGGTCGTGGTGGGAATACCGTTGACCAAATAAATGCCGCACGCGTCCCAATCCTCGGCCGTCAACGCCGGTGCGGGTGGTCGCTTCGGGCGCGGTGCGACGGGCGGGGGTGCGGGTAACGGGACCGGCAACTCGGGTTCGGTGTCTGGCGCGTCAGTCGCATCAGTCGCGGGTCGAGGGCCCAGTGTCGTGATGTTCGATGCGCAACCGTCTTGCTCAACGAATGCGCGCTCGGTGATGGGGAAGTGCTCGTCATTCACAGATACCGGTACGTCGTCGATGCGCTCGACAAGACCGAGTCGATAGCGCTCCAACTCGCGCCGCTCGGCATCTGTCAGCGCGAGTTCCGGAAACGTGATCGCATCGACCTCGCGTTTGAGCAACGCGCTGTAGCGACGCAGCGCGTTATCACTCCACGTGTTGAAGTCCATCGTCGGGGCCTCCAGGTATGAGCTGCGTACGGAAGCGAAAATGCTGCAATTCCGCCGCTTCCTCAGGGGTGAGCGTGTCCTCGTGCTGTACCAAGTGGCGATAGCGGGCCAGCGTCGAAGGGTCAAGGGACTTCGTCAAGTCGATGGCGATGTGTTGTGACATGTCGATGGTCATCGGCGTTCTGCCCAACCATCTATTCAAAAGTAGATGCGTGGCCCAGCGACATTCGCCACTTTGCGCCAACGTCCACAACGAACGCGCGAGGCACTCTGCACGCGTCATCTCGGGATCATGCGAGTGCAGAGTGCATGTTTCATTCGCGACGTGTTCCAGTTCATCGCGGAACACCCGTCGCCATCGACGGAGTTGTCGTGAGCCCTGTCGCCCCTCGGCGTTGAGGCCTTCGTCGCCTTTTTTGCGGCAGAATTCCCGCAAGCCGTCATTGAGTTCAAGTGCGCCCATCGGTACATCCTCGTGACTACTGCGTGACTACGATGTGTGTGGTACATCAAAACACATCGATGTTTATTGGCCCTTTCGTACTTCGCACACCTGACTCGCTGTCAGGTGCGCATTGCATGATCGAGTGTGCTCGCGTGACGTGATGCACCATTCGACAGTCGAATGGTCGCAAAAATTCGTGGTGTGGCCTCGCGTCACGCGCATGCGTCGCATTTCCAGTCCCGGCCACTGGCCGAGGTGTCCTCAATAAGCAACGGCATTCCTGTTGAGCTTCAGAGGGCTCAGACCTCCCTGTCTATTTTTCTTGGTCACCTCTGAGCACCTCTGAGCATTCATTAAGGTTTTTCCAGAGGTGCGCACCGGATGCCCTGCTCACCTCTGTGAAAACATGGGACTTTGCCCAGAGGTGCTCAGAGGTGACCATGCTCCGAGAGACGGTCGGCGGTGATCACCTCTGCACGTCGCACACCTCTGAGCCTCTCTGCACTTCTCTGCACGTCTCTGGGTCCAGTGCTCGTCTCTGTGCTTCTCTGCGCTTCTCTGTGAAAACCTTAGACATTTCTTCAAAACGGCGGTGGCTCGTCGTCGCGCTTCCAGGCCACGACGCTCGCGGGAAATCCATCTTTCACGCTGACCAGCCTCAGACGCTTCTTCGCGCGAAGGACCGCCGACTTACTCAGGCCATCGTGACTTGCCAATTTGAAGATGGCTTGTGGTGACATCGCTATCGTGCCGGTCGCGTCCATCAACTCCTTCAAGAACTCCTCACCCAATTTCACGTGCACATCGTGGCGGACGCGGTTGCGCTCGAACAACTCCTGCCAGATGTCGTCGGCGGTGCGGGGGTCCACCAGACGACGGTCCTCCTCCCAGATGACGCGACCCTCATGTCCGCAATTCGGCGTGTGACACTCGCAGGGGATGCCCTGCTCTTGATCCCACGACACGATGCGAAAGCGGAGCGTGTCCGGTCGTTGCGAGAGGTAATTCGTCTTCGAGGAAAACAGCAGACGTACGGGGTTCGGGTTTTCGTCTTCGGGGTCGCGATAAATGTGATGCGCACCGCGTGGCACATTACGAAACGCCGCAGACCCGGAGATGCTGTCGTCGATCCCACCCTCGTAACTTTTGCGGGGATGCAACGCCCCGAGGCCGTATAACTCTGCGTGCACACAGACCGCGCGAAAGGGGGCGAGCGCGGCGCGGACATCCGCTTCATTGTTCGTGCTGCGGCGCGACGCGCCCGTACGACTGCCGAAGTGCTCGACGACCGTTTCCAGAAAGAAGGCCTTCGCCTCGACCTCCTTCGCATAGGTGACGAGCGCCCCGGCATCGTCATCCAGCATCATCGGCGACGGCATTGTCAGCCCGCCGCGCGTCACTTCCCGACCCTCCACGAAATGCACGCGCTCTAAGTCCGCGCCTGCCGCACGGAGGCGGGACTTGACGCGACCCTGCGAGTCCTCGGTCACACACATCAACACAGTGGCGGGAGGACGACCAGACACCTCGCCAGGAAACGCCGCGCCCGTGGTAAAGCAGGCGCAGAGGTACGCGAGCATCATGCCCTTCCCGCCTTCACCGGGACCGGCGAGGAGACTGATGGAGCGACGCACGAGACGGCCCCCAAACACTTTCTCTAACAGCTCGTCCGGTACCTCGGAGGCTTTGCGGATCACGAGGGTGGGCGCACTCGGGGCCGCGAGTCGACTACCGATCGGTTCTTTGCCGTACTCTCGGCCGTTGTAGATCTTCTGTTTGAGGTTGGCCTCGGGCCACGATGGGGCGCAGCGCGCGTTCCAGTCGCGCAGCGCTTCGAACGCTTCGCTGTCGCTAAGATCGAACCCACGCGTGACCGCGACGCAGACTCTGAACGTCTCGGTGTCACCCGATTGGTCTTTGGCTTTGGGTCTATACCCTTGAACAGCACCGGCAGGCTGTTGTGCGAGCCACGTCTTGGCAAGTTGGATGCGGGCGTCGACACGGATGTCGTGTCGGACCGGCGGTCCTGGCTCCGGAATCGATGTCAGCCGCGCGAGGTGGTCTTCGATGCCGAGCGCGAGGAGGTCGGTGAAGTCCGCGAGTGAATAACGCCGGTGCGGATCGAACGTTTCGAGGACGACGGGACGCGGCGGATCGGTACTTGTGATTGAGAGTGCCCGGCAACCGGAGCACGCGAGCCGGTTCGGCCGCGTCGAGATCCGCTTTCAGCTGCGTGGCCAGGGTACGTAGGATCGCTTTGGCGTACACGGCAGCGCCATCGCGTTGAAGATCGATCGGCTCGAGCAGCCACCAATACACGTGACGACCGCCGCCGGTCGTGACCACGGCGGTCGGCTCGAGCGGAAATGCCTCAAGACGGGTTCGCGCTTCGGCTTCACCGCCCGTGAACTCTTTCACATCAAGATCCACGAAGAGCACATCCAGGGTGAGACAGTGCTCTACGCGTCGTCCGTGGCCGTTGCGCGAGGCGACGCCGACATACAGGTTCCGTTCACCGCCGAAGGTCTCCATAAAGTGATGCACGCCGGCGAGGTCTGAGGCAGGAACACTCCGGGTGATCACTCTCGGATCTGCGTTGTCCTGCGGGTGGATCGCTCGCAGATCGCGAGATCCCCCGGACGAATGCAGCATCCGCAGGAATGCGTCAGCGCTCGGCCTGGCGGGAGCACAGGACTCCTGATCCTGGGTGACGGCCGCTCGGCCTTTACCAGCCAGACACGGCGCCAGACGTAACGCCAGGTGTCCGTGGGTGCCGAACGTGTACCGATCCACATCGGGGTTCATGGGGACTTAGCCTCCGGTTCTGCGGCCCACGCAGGGATGCCAAATCCGTGTCAGGTGACTACCGGCGGTCTGGTGATTTCGTCAGGCCCTTCGGAGTTCGTCGAGAAAGTGTTGCGCCTCATCGCGGGTGGCAAAGGTCCGTCGCTCGGCGTCCGGCGGGAAGAGGGAGACGGACCCCCCGGTCAACGTTGCGTAGAACTCGTCGGAGGAGGAGGCACTCGCAAAGCCGTACCAGGTGCGCCCCCGCTTTCGGGCACAGCAGCAGACGCCCTTCGGTTGTGCGTTCGGCCACGCGAAGGTGTTGAACGACACGATGTGCGTCGGGGCGGCCCCGGCGATGTGGTTCAGTTGTAGACTCATAGGTGTTCCTCCCTTTCTTCGTCGTGTCCGTTGCGCGAAATGTGCTTGTAGTACGCCAGTTGCTGCACATAGTCGCGGGACGCATCGAAGAGCCAGTCGGCTTCATCCGGGACGGTCACCTCCGGCTGCGGCCGGTCCGGGAGAGCGTCGGGGGCGGACTCCTGAAACTCGGCGGCCCGATCTCGAATGGCTTGCTGAAGCTCCTCGGCCTCGGTCTGCAGCGGCTCGAGGTCGGCCGTCAACTGGTCGGTGAACTTGGCGGCGATGGCCTCGACTTCGGCCTGCAGCGGGGCGAGGGCCGCCTGGAGCGCCTGCTCGTGCTGCTTTGCGGTGTCCTCGATGGCGGTCTGCAGCGGGGCAAGGGCTTCTTGTAGCTGCGTCTCGACCTGCGCGGTGACGGCGGCGATAGCCTCTTGCAACGTCGCGAGCCGCTGTCGTTCGTCGGCGGTCGCCGTCTCCCAGTCGTCGATCACCTGCTGTTCGGCGTCACGACGGACCTCGTCCAGTCGTCCTCGGAGCGTGCGATCACGATACGGTTCCAGTGCGGTACGAACGATACGGGCCAGCTCGCCGGGATGCAGGGCTTCGAGCGCGTCCAATTCCACCGCGCCTTCACCGTACCGCTCCTCGAATCGCGCCTTGCGTTTGTCCGAGGCCTTAATGGGAATGCGTGGCAGCTGGTACTCGCGCACCTGCTCGACGGTCAGCGCGAGCGGGGTGAGCTTGATATCGACATCCGGGGCGTACTTGTTGCACCAGAACTCAATCTGCCGTGCAGTGGACACCGGCATATGCCCGCCAGCGGGGTCGAAGTCACAGAGATAGAAGATGCGCACGGGTTTCGTCGCGCGGGTCGCCAGCATCTCCACCGCACGGGTGATGCTGGAGAAGCCCACGCCCGGCACGAAGTTGACGCGCAGGGACTTGCAGAGCGGGTCCAGCACATCGTTCATGGTCGATTTTTCAATCCACACTTCGCACGAGAAGGGCTGATCCTCGTCGGCGTAGTCGTACGACGCGTCATCAAGGCTCACGTCCGGCAGCGACAGCTTGGCGGGACAGATCGTCGGCAGCTTCACCGTGAGGTCAAGCGTCGGCAGCGTGATCTTGGCGTTGACCGTCGGCAGCGTCCACGCGGCGTCAAGCGTCGGCAGGATGATCTCAGTGTCGTCGAGCGTCGGCCGCGTCCACGCGGTCTCAC
Source organism: uncultured Acidobacteriota bacterium (assembly GCA_963804795.1). Taxonomy (GTDB): domain Bacteria; phylum Acidobacteriota; class Vicinamibacteria; order Vicinamibacterales; family 2-12-FULL-66-21; genus CAVSUB01. The sequence continues at coordinate 110,837 of CAWDRS010000007.1, forward strand.
CCACCTCCACCGAGGGCTCGGGTGGCACCCGGCAGCCGGGTGCGTATATCGATGGGGCGGCCGTGCGATGCTCCGCGAAGTCGGTCGCCTCGACGAGGTCTAAGTACCTGGCGTTCGCGGAAGCGGACAGGAGGAATTGCCAGCAGCCGTCGGTGTTCTCGAATGGCTTGCCATTCAGCAATTGCGGCGGCGACGGCTGGCTGATGAGCCGGTAATGGAATCGCCGCACGTGTAAGCCGGGCTTCCCGTAGGCGCGCCACTGCTCGCCGAACCACTGGCCATTCGCGGCGCGTCCGCGTTGCAGGCAGTTGTAGGGATCGTTCTGCGGGGAGAGTGCCAGCAAGAAGGCGAGGTCGAGCTGACCGCGCACCGTGAGGCTGCGCAGCAGCTCGTACTGGTGTCGAACCCAGTCCGTGCGTGTCGGCACGATCATCACGACACCGCCTCCATACCCTGCACCCACCGCGCGTACCCATACTTCGTGAATAATTGCCACTGGCGGGGGATGTGCCGTAGGTTGTCCAGGCCTTTCGCGAAGTAGGTTTGGTTATCCATGCGGCCTTACTTCCGTGTCCGACTTAGCCGCTACTTACTTCCTAGCCTTCGCACGGATCCACGCATCAACGTCAGCTTCGAGCCATCCCACGCGACCCGCGCTAATTTTTATCGGCGGCGGAAATAGACCGTCTCGGCACAACCGCCACAGACTGACGGAACTAATTGGCAGCCGCCAAAGTACTTCATGCTTGGAGATAATGCGTGACGGTCCGGCAAGCTCCTCGACAGGCTCTGTCTCATCGAGAGGCGCAACGATGCTGGGCTTCATGTGGTCTCCCGCGAACCTGTTATTGAATACTTTCCGTGGCGCACGGTAGCATTCGCAGCCACACCTGCTGTTGCTGTCCGAACAGCACGCGATCAGCAGAAGCGGCGGTCACATGAACCGCTGCATCACGTAGGGTGGCGATACGCCGGTCGTATTCCTCCAGGACCGGCTGCAACTGCATTAACAAGCCGCCGCCGCGAATTATCCGTTTGACGACGTCGGAATTGGCTCCAAACAGCTCGATCACGCGTCGCGCGAGGGTAAGGTACTCGTCCTCATCGCATCCCATGTCATCTGGGTCCGGCTTGGACAGTTGTTTCTCCACCCATGCGTCCCCTATCGCTTGTTGGCTTCGAGAATAGTGCTGACGATGAGTGTTCATGGCGACTATCAGCGATAGCGGCTTGTTGCCTTCGTAGGTACTGAACTTTGGTTCGACTTGTGCCATCTCACAGGCGAGCAATCGGAGGCGACCATCTAAGACGCAACCCTCTTTGTCAAGAATGATGGGGTTGTTCAGACCATATTTCTTGATGTCCCGTGCGAGAGACTCAAGTTGTCGCAGCGGCATCAAGGGCCACGCATCGAGAGCGGGATGAATGCGACGACCCAGCCGCGCTTCGAGCGCGTCGTGATCGATGTGTAGGCACTCCTCGGAACGCTCCAGTTGAAACTGTTCTTCGTCTCCGACGGGATGCAGGGCCGCCAACGCCTTCTGCGCGATCTCGGGTTTGAGTAGTGCGATCTTCCCGTCGAACTGAACCTGTTGCAGCGCGCGCTCCACAGTCCATACGCCCGCATCCACACGGGCGGCGAACTGCGGATGCGTGAGGCGCAGTCGTTGCAGCGCCTCCGCGCGTCCCTCCCGTTCTTGCCGGAGGCGGAGCGCGTCGTCGAACGCATCATTGAGCGAACCGCCGTTCATGATGTGGCGCACTGCGGCGGAGTCCGGCCCAAACTCGCGCAGGACCAGACGGGCGCGATAGATCAACTCCTTCCCTGGCTTTTCAAGTGGACCCGATCCACTTGCTTTGCGTCGGGCACCGCCATGTTTGGCATCAGGATGGGCGAGGGCGAACGCCATCGCCTTCTGACTCTCACTGAGGCTGCGCCGCTGCACGTTGCGCCGCAGGATCAAGTCGATGGCTTGTTCCTCCGTGCAGGTGACCGTTTCACATCGCGGTTCGATGCCTACCAATTTGCACGCCGCGAGCCGGTTGCGACCATCAAGCAGGCGTCCGTGTTGGTCGACCGTGATCGAATAGTCGAGCCCATGCTCGCGAATGCTGGCGGCCAGTTCTTCGAGCTGATCACGGGAGAGCATGGGGAACCGGTTCGCGAAGGGATGGACGATCATCGCGACACCGCCTCCGACTCGATGTCTGGCTGTACCTTCGTCGGCTCCACTTCGCGCAACAGGAGTTCAGCAGGAACGCCTAACACCTTGGCCATTGCACTGAGTTGCGCAGGCGTCGGCACTAACCGACGTTTTTCAAACAAAGAGATGACGGGTTGAAACAACCCGTTTTGCGCGAGGAGAGCTAATTGTGTTTGGGAGAGCGCGCGTTCCGTGCGAATGGTTTGCAAATACAACACCGGCCGCTCCAGGTCATGGCAGTGGCGCGTACGTGAAAAGAGGCGCGCCACGGCCGAGAATGAAAACACCGCTTGTTTTCCGTCTCGCCCCCTGGTCGCGCCTACCTTATGTGGTGCTGGTCGCGCCGCACCGAGTGGTGCCGGACGCGCCGACCGAAGGTCAGAAACGCTGTGGGCTCGTGGGACCGGCCACAAGACGGCCTGCCCCACTTGGATAAGAATATGGACTCAATAGAAACGGCTGTCAAGATATTTTTCTGCCGCTCACTCGGCGGATAAGAGGCTCAAAGCTGGACCACGCCGGTCTGGCCCAGCATGGCCCGAGGTCCGGCCCCTGCCGGACATCGACCGGCAGGGCGTGAAGTCTCCTGGTGGCCGTGCTGGTGGCTGTAGGGAAGCTTCCAGGCCCGAGGCAGCATCGGCCCGAGCCCGGAGGTCGAGGGGACTTTACGCGGGAAAGGCTAAGACGGTCGCCGTGTCCTTCTTATTGACAATGGCATCGAGTACGACGGCCCACCTATCAAGTGCCTGACGTTTTTCCATATCGGTACGATGCTCTGTCGTACACGCTCGTTATCCCCTGCTCTGCATGGTTTAGTACTTTCTGTACGACGAGGCGCGGGATACCACTCGACGTCATGTACGTCGCGGCCGGTACGACGCAAGTCATGTGGTGCGAAGTTCTCGATAGCAAACACCTTTGATGCACTCCGGCGTTGCCGTTTCCCGCGAGACCCTTGGAGGGCGAACACCGCTGGCTTCGCATGGGGATGCTGCTGCGCGTACGCGTCAGCCTCCTGTCGTAACGCTTTGAGCGTATCGACGGCCAGTGGCGACAACGGCACGCGATGCGGCAATTTGTTCTTCGATACTCCGAGGGGATGGTCCACCACCCCGTCACGAGATCCACATCTTGCCATCGTAGGTGCACGACCTCTTTGCCGCGTTGTGCGGTGATGAGTCGCAGTCTGAACGCCGCACGCATCGTCGAGGGCATGTCCTCCGTCGCCGCCCAAAATACGCGTATCTCGTCATACGAGAGCACACGCGAGCGTGACGCTTCCTGGTGGAGTTTCTTCATGCGGGCGATGGGATGCACGTCGATGACTTCCTCGTCGACGGCGTAGCTAAACAACCGGCTCACGAGGGTGTGCACCCGGTTACATTCGACGGGTGCCGCGATGGAGGCGAGCAGGTGCTTCACGTCTCGTCGGGAGATGGACGCGACGGCGCGATGTTTCCACGCGGGCAGCACGTACTTATTGATACGTCGCTTGTCCTCGACCCATGAACGTTTATTCTCCTCCGCCCACGCGAGGTACTGCGTGGTCAAGTCCGTCATCGTATCGGCGTCGCGTCGTTGCTGTTTCACCTCGGCGGGGTCGACGCCATTCGCCACTTCCAGGAGGGCATCCTTCGCTTTGGCGCGTGCTTTCGCGAGTGACAACACGGCGAGTGGTCCGAGCGTGTACCGTCGCTAACGACCCGTCGAATTGCGATAGCGGATCGACCAGCTCTTGATGCCATCACTCCCGACGCGAAGTTGCAGCCCCGAGATGAGCGCATCGCTCACGTAGTACGGAGCGGGACGTTGCTTTAGGCCGACGATGGTTTGTGCGGTGAGTACGGCTGCCATGATGGTGATTTACCCCTCTCCTCTGTGTGTTGTGACTTTGTATGTGTGACTGTGTACTCGTATTCCGTAGTCACACCGCAGTCACACGAGCGATGTAATTCAATGAAACGCACCGAAACTCATTGTACGCCGAAACCGGCGGTTTTACTGAGGAAAGTGGTCAATTGGAAGGTAAGAGCGTTTCAACTGACTTCAATGAATTACATTGCGGCACGACTTGGGCGCAGGGGGTCGCTGGTTCGAATCCAGTCGCCCCGACCACTTTCCTCAGAAATCCTCACAACCATAACCAATACGGCAACTTACCGCGCACGCTCTTGAGCGGCGCGGTTTGCCGTCATTCGCCCGAATTTGCCGTTTTCTGCATCGGACTGGGCCCAAATTTGGGCCCACGAAAATCGCAGCTAAGTGATGCAAACGCTGGCGGTTGTTGGAAAGCAGCCGTCAGAAGCGCCGGGACCACGATTCGGATGGTCCAGGCGGTGTCGCCGGGCCTTCAGCGGTGACCGTTACGCGGTGCTCTCCCTCCCATTGGTCTTGGTGATCAACCCTCGGCCGTCGTCCCGAAACACACAGAGCACTGGTCCCGGTTGGTTCCGAGCATCCCGCAATTCGTCGCCAGACAGCGCGCCAGTCGGTAGTGTCGGCTTCCGCCTTTTCATCGGCCGGTAATAGATGAAGCCTCGGTTGCCATCGGCGCCAGGTGGCTGTAGGCATGCGGCAATACGAGTGGCTCGATCTTCCCGGCGCCTGACTCCATCGCTTGCCCCACCACCGGTGACGAGGCGGTCGTCAGGACACGCTCGCCGTCCTGTTTCAACCGTCGGTAGGACCGGTATCCCAGCTTGGTACTTCCCTCCGATATGGCGACCCAAGTATTCAACACCACATCTTAATGGAGAGCTCAGCGCAGGCCGCCTCGTTGAGGGAGGCCATCGCAGCCGTCGGTGGACCTTCGACGGACGAGGCCAATGACTATCGGATCGCGACGTCAGTCGGTCCGGCCTTCTTGGCTCGTGGTCGTTCAGGTGCACCGACCCTGTTGATCCCGCTCGATGTCGCCCCGGTCACGGTAGGCCGCCGCGGAGGTGGGTTCTCTCTCACTCCTGCGAACCGCGTCGCTTTCGAATACGACGGTCGCCGTTGGGAGCAGGCGGCAGCTGCGCTGGAGTGCACCGAATCCCAGTTGGTCGATGCATTCTTGGTTCTCGTCATGGACATCTGCCGAAGACTAGCGTCTTCGGCCGGCGAGATTTCTTGGCCGACGATTCTTGCTTTGGTCGAGGAATGGCAACGATCTCGATCTGAACAGCTCAGAGGCCGCCCTCCTTGCTTTGTTGCGCCGCGAGAGCGGCATCGCGCAGGTGGAACACTTCCTGATCGAGCATCATCAGGATCTCCGCGAATTCTGGGACAAGGACGATTCCTTCGCACACGAGAAGAACGCCCTTCGTTCGGCGGGCCTATTGTTCGTTCGTGACGACAGGGTCGTGATTCCTGAGGAGATCGCCCCTGCGATTTGGCAGACGTTTGGCATCGATATGCCTACGGACAGTGCGCGCAGACTCTTCGGCTAGCCGAAATGCCTGAGCACGACTGGTCGCGCGACGAAGTAGAGGCGACTGTGGCCGACTACTTTGACATGCTTGGCCACGAGTTGGCCGGCGTGCGGGTGAATAAGAGCGAGCACAATGAACGACTGCACGCCGTGCTGCAGAGACGCTCGAAAGGCTCGGTCGAGTTCAAGCACGCGAACATCAGCGCGTTCTTGACGCTCTACGGCTATCCGTACATCGACGGCTACAAGCCCCGATTCAACTTCCAAGCGCTGCTCGAGCAGGTCGTCCTCGAGTATCTCGATGTCCACCGCGATTTCTTCGAGCCGCTGGTGGCGGGGCCGGTGCTCAATCCGACGACATCCCCACACCTGAGCACGCTCGATACGGCTCGCCTGGTCGAACTGCCGCCTGAGGCCATGAGGATTCCGCAAACGGTGTGGTCTCCGACGACCCGGCTCAGTAGATTCGACTTCGTCGCGCGAGATGCCGCCAACCGGGACTTGGGACGACGGGGTGAGGAGTTCGTGGTTGAATTCGAGCGCAAGCGTGTACACGATGGCGGACGTCGTGACCTCGTCCAACGGATCGAATGGACGGCCCAAGTCAGGGGCGACGGCGCAGGTTATGACGTCCAGTCGTTCAATGCGGATGGGACTCCACGGCTGATTGAGGTCAAGACGACGGGTCTGGGCAAGTACTTCCCGTTCAATGTCACCGTGAACGAAGTCCGGTGTTCCCAGGCGCGGCCCGACGAGTTCCACCTGTACCGCGTATTTCACTTCGGGCCTGATGCGCGCCTGTACATACTCTCGGGTGAGCTCTCGAAGTCCTGCCACCTCGATGCAACGCAGTACCGCGCGTTCGTTCAGGCTTCTGGACAGCGGTCGAGCAATGGGTGAACACCTGCCCCTCGGTGTCGGCGTCGAGTGCTACGCGGGCCATCGCGGCGAGCAGACGCCACGGACACTGATTCTCGGAAAGCGCCGCATAGGCGTCGTCGAGATTGGCGATGCGTGGCTGGCGCCGGACCACCGGGTACTTCAAACTGAGAGGCGACGACGACAATACATATCTCATTCGCCACGATGAGCGATTCTAGTACCTGGGAACTGACGAGAGGCGGTCATTCCCGATGAACGGCACTGTCGCCATCACAGATCACGGCTGGTACGAGTTCCTGCTCGCGCAGGACGGGTTGGATGAAGTGAACTTCTGGACCCCGTCGGCTCACTGGGCCTTCAGAGGCGACGTTGGGTCGCCGTTCTTCTTCAAGCTCAAGGCGCGGCATGGCCACGCCATCTGCGGGTTCGCGTACTTCGCCCGGTACACGCGCTTGCCTGACTGGCTCGCTTGGGAAACGTTCGAGGCGAAGAACGGTTGCCCGACGCTTGAGTCCATGCGTGAGAGGATCGGCGGGATTCGAGCTCGGATCGACTATCGAGCGCAATCGCCCTCGAACGAGATTGGTTGCATTTTGCTCGCGGAACCGACGTTCTTCCGGCCTGACGAATGGGTTCCTGGCCCGCGCGATTGGCCACCGGAGAACCTGCGGCACAAGCGGTACGACCTGACTGTCGGAGAGGGCTTACGCATCTGGGAAGAATGCCTCGCGCGAACGACGGCAACCGATATAGAGCCGGCCGTCAGACAGCCGCTCCTCGTCCGCGAGGATTCACCTCGCTACGGCACGCCACAGTTGGTTCAGCTAAGGCTTGGCCAGGGGATCTTCCGCGTCGCCGTGATGGACGCGTATTCTCGTGCGTGCGCTGTCACGCAGGAGCACTCGCTGCCCGCATTGGAGGCTTCGCACATCCAACCATACGCGAAGCACGGTCCGCACGATGTCCGCAATGGCGTTCTGCTTCGGGCCGACCTGCACCGGCTCTTCGATCAAGGCTACGTCACGATCACACCGGAGTACCGGCTCGAGGTGAGTCCGCGGCTCAAGGAGGATTATCGAAACGGCCGATCGTACTATCCGCTACACGGGTCCTCAGTGTCCGTTCCTGCCGCGGCGGCTGACGCGCCGAGCGTGGACGTTCTGCGATGGCATAACGAACGCGTGTATCGTGCCACGTAGCCGGCCACGCGTTGCGGAGCGAGGCCCAGCTCTTTGACGTCAACGGCCGCGCGCGATCTCGAGGCGATAGGCCTCCAATCGATCGGCCAGTACGGCGGGATTGCTCATAGCGACCATGTGACCGCCGTCGATCTCCTCGACTTCGATGGCGATGCGCTCGCGGGCGACTCGGCGCTGAAAGTCGAGCGGGAACATCCGATCGTGGCGGGCAGCCAGGACTCGTGTCGGGACATCGGGCCAGGTGGCCAGCGGCCACGGCTCATCCAGGGGCGTCATCGACTGGTCCTGCCACGTCCGCGCCTGCGCCTCGGCTCGGAGCTCGGACGGCACGTCGTGATAGTAGATGACCGCGTCGTCGTCAGCCTCGACGGTCGACAGCCCGAGGCTGGCGTGGTACTCGCGCCTCGCGGATCCGGAATCCCGTGTTCGACCCCCACGCGTTGAAAGTCTCGCCGGGAACGGGAATCATCGCGTTGACCAAGACGAGCAGGTCGACTCGGCGCCGGGTGCAGACGATGGGCGCGGGGAAACCACCCATCGACGCGGCGACGACGATGACGTCGGCGCGGTCACTAATTGCGTCGACGACAGCATTCGCGTACTCAGACCAGCCAGCCGTGTCGTCCTCGGCTGGCAGCCGGATCGCGATTGCTTGGTGCCCGCGGGAAGCCAGCTCGGGAACGAGCCGATGCCACTCCCATGGGTCGCCCCCTCCACCGGGAATCAGAGCGTAGGTCGCCAAAGCTCTCTCTCCTACCAGCGCTCGACGGCCGCCACGAGCGCGTCGACGGCGGCTGGCGAACGGGCCGGGATCACGGCCTAGTCAACTTGCGGTGCGTAACGGAGGATGACGACGCCGGTCGAATGCCGGTCGGCGCCCAATAACTGCAGCTTCGCTCTTTCGTTCTGCTTTTTGAAGAGCGGCGAGCCCGAACCGAGAAAGAACGGCGCGACACCGATCCTGAGCTCGTCGAAAAGCGGCATGACGTGCGAGGACAGGTCGGCGCTGCCGAAGACGAAAATGTCCTTTACATCCGCGCGCTTCAGCTTCGCGACTTCCGCTGCAGGATCTCCCGTCAGAAGCGTCGTGTTCGCCCAGTCCGCCTTCTTCAGAGTGCGCGAGAAGACGTATTTCGGCAGTGCATTCATGTAGTCCGTGATCGCGTTCTTCTTCGCCGTCGGCCAGTAGCCGGCCATCAGCTCATAGGTGACGCGCCCGAACAGGAGCGCGCCGATCTCCTTCCCCTGCTCGATGGAAAACTGCTCGAGCTCCGGGCCCCAGACGTCGTTGTGCCAGGAAATGTCGCGGTTGGGTCCCTCGATGAAACCGTCGAGCGACATCAGATTCCACATGATGAGTTTGCGCATGGTGTTCCCTACAGTAGGAGATGTGCTTGTATATCGCAACCAGTTGCAGTAGTATCCTAAATGGTTGTAAATTGCAACTGGTTCCAGGGAAGGCCTGACGGGATATGAACGACCATCGACGCTCCGGGTGCCCGATCAATCTCACCCTCGAGGTTGTCGGAGATAAATGGAGCCTGATCGTCCTCCGCGACATCATGTTCGGGAACCGGCGGCATTTCCGCGAGCTCATGGCGAATTCCGAGGAAGGGATCGCGTCGAACATCCTTGCCGACCGGCTGAAGCGCCTCGTCGAGGAAGAGATCCTGACGAAAGCCGACGACCCGACGCACAAGCAGAAGGCGGTCTACTCGTTGACGGAGAAAGGGATCGAGCTTTTCCCCATCCTCGCGCAGATGAGCGCCTGGGGCCTCAAGTATCTTGCCGTTACCGAGGAACTATCGATCCGCGCCGAGATTCTCGATGAAGGCGGCCCCAAGCTCTGGGCGGACTACATGGACGAACTCCGCGAGCTTCACCTCGGCGCCACTCCGAAGCGCCGTCGCAATGCGCCGCCTTCCGTGCAGCTGCGCGAGGCGTATGAAGAGGTGGTAGCGAGGAAGCGGCGGGCAAAAGCCCGCTAGCGCTTCGCGCAGCGGGAAGCCGCTTTCCAGGCCCGTTAACCAATCTAACCTTGATCGGAGGTACCAAATGCGACCCCTTCGGTATTCCATCAACGTCACATTGGACGGGTGCTGCGATCATCGGGAAGGGATCGCGGACGAAGAATTGCATCGTCACGCGGTCGAGAACTTCGACCAGGCCGATGCCCTCCTCTTTGGCCGGGTGACGTACGAAATGATGGAGGCAGCGTGGCGGCTGGCGACTCGGACGGTGGCGATGCCTGACTGGACGGAACCCTTCGCCCGGACGATCGACGCGGCAAAGAAATACGTCGTGTCGAGCACCCTGGACCGGGTCGATTGGAACGCGGAGCTCGTGCGCGGGGATGTGGGCAAGGCCGTTCATCAGCTCAAGCGGGAGCCGGGCAAGGGCCTGTTCGTGGGCGGGGTTACGCTCCCACTGGCGTTGGCGGAGCTGGGATTGATTGATGAGTACCGAGTTCGTGGTGCATCCCAGGCTGGCGGGCCACGGGCCGACGTTGTTCGCGGGGCTCTCGAAGCGTGTCGACTTGAGGCTCGTGAGCCGGCTGGAGTTCGGCTCGGGGGCGGTGGCTATGCGGTATGAGCCTAGAAGGTAGCCATCGGGTTCTTAGCCTGAGTCAGCCAACGCCGCTCGTCACCCCCATGTAACGCCTCGACGCCGACAGCGCCGGATCTCAGTGGTCTGAACGGCGAGACCTCCTGCTTGGCGCGCAGGGGTCTCCGTAGATCGTCGGTCACACGGAATGGCGCGCTCACGGCCAGAGTGAAGCGTCTGCCACCGCTGCTGTAAAGCGATCGAGCGGCCAGACATCAATCCCGTCCTCGGTTCTGAGGTGTCGATCACCGAGGTACACGAGGATGCGTCGCGTCAGTCGCGGCAGGTCGCCGATGGCGCGCAGGCCAGCCAGTTGCGGCGTCGAAAATCGCGGCTGCGCCTTGACTTCAACGGCCAGGAAGTCACGACCTCGCCGGAGCAGGAAGTCGACTTCAGTCTGACGAGCCTGCGCGGGCGCCCAGTACGAGACCTCGTCGAAGAGATCCGAATCAGCACTATGGGCCCGCAAGATCATCAGGACGAGGCCTTCAAGCAAGGGGCCACGTTCCTCGGCGGCGACCGGACCCAGCTGTCGCTTGGCCGCGCGAGCCAGTCCCGGATCGACCCAATAGAGTTTCGGGTGTTGCCGCTCTCGCACTCGCAGCTTCGCCTCGAACGCCGGCAGGAGCGTCGCCACCAGCGTGTCCTGGAGAATGCCTAGGTATCCCTCGATCGTCGTCCGCGCGGTGGCGGCATCGCGCGCCAGACCCGCAATGTTGATCACCTGTCCGTGGAACAACGCCGCCACGGGGAGAAACCGCAGGAACGCTGGTAGATTGCGGACGAGCGCCTCGATGCGAATCTCCTCGCGCACGTACAGCTGCACATAGGCTTCGAGCGCCGCGCGCGGATCGTCGGCCTGCCACACCACGGGGATGCTGCCGAAGCGCAACACCCGAGCCAGATCGAAGTCCGCACCCAATTCTGCCGGCACCAAGGGATACATGGTCTGCAGCGCCGCGCGCCCCGCCAGCAGATTCGTGTCGGCGGTCTTCAGCCGGCGCGCGCTCGATCCCAAGAGCACGAAGCGTCGGCGAGCGCCTTCGATGGCGCGGTGGACTTCGTTGAGCAACGCAGGGACGCGCTGGACTTCATCGAGCACGACGACCCGGTGGGCCGGCAGCGTCCGCAACTCGAGCCCGAGCAGTGCGGGGTCGGCGAGCAGCGCCTGATGCCGGCTCTCGTCGAGGAGATCGATGATGTGCGCATCAGGGAAGCTCTCACGCGCCCAAGTGCTCTTGCCGACCCCACGCACCCCGTACAGAAAGAAGCTGCCTTTTGGGGGGGTAAGAATCCGCCGATACAGGCGGGCTGCCATGATGTCGTCATTTTACCATGCAAAATGACGACATGGGGTACATGCCCCCGCGTCGACAAACGTGTCGGCGCCAGCGCAGCGGTGCTGTCTCGCTTGTGGCATTGGGCGAACATACGGCGAATGTGCTACGCTCAGCGGCTGTGGCGCTGCGGACGTGCACTGTCAGCGGATCACGGTCCAGCAGATTCATCGTTGGTGCGATGGCGTTGCGGTCAGCCCCGACGAGAACACTCAAGAAGCGAAGACTGAAGCAGCTATTGGCCTAACGATCACGTCAGAAGTCTGGTCCTCGCGAACGGTGATGTCCGCTGTTTCTGAGTCACTCTCGCAGCTCGAAGTGCTGGTGGTCGACCTCCAGGCGACCTCCGCAGCTCCGCATGGGCATCTCCTCGAGATGGGCTGGGCGCGAGCGGGAGCCACGACAACAGACGCACACGTGCGGCTCATTGCGCTTCCGAACGGCGAGCGCATTCCGCCCGCAGTGGCACGCCTTACTGGCATTTCCGAACGGATGGCGCAGGACGGCGTCGATGCGGATGTTGCCTGGCGCGAGCTCTCCAGCGACGCCGCGACACTGGCTCGGCAGCCGGCGCCAACGGTCATTCACTTTGCTCGGTTCGAGCAGCCATTTCTCCGCGCGCTCGCTGGCGGCACGCCTCCCCTCGATGTCGTCTGCACGCATGACATTGCCCGCCGCCTCTTACCCGATCTGCCCCGCCGCGGCGTGCGTGCTCTCACGGGGTACTTCGGCCGCGGGGTAGGCGCACTGCGTCGCAGCGCCGATCACGTGGAGGCCACAGCGTTCGTCTGGCGAGAGCTGGTGCGCTTGCTGCACGACGAAGGAATTTCGACCTGGAGCGCGCTTCAGGAATGGCTCGCCGCCGATCGCGTAAGGAGGCAGCGCAGGCGGCGCGGCTGGCCGATGCCGCGGGATGTGCGGCTTTCAGTGCCTGATGCGCCGGGCATTTATCGCATGCTTCGGACAAGCGGCGATGTCCTGTACGTCGGCAAGGCGGCGTCGCTGCGTCCTCGCGTCAACAGCTACTTTCGGAAGCAGCATGGCATGCCCGAGCGGACGCTCGAGATGCTGTCCCAGGCCCGTGGGATTTCTTTCGAGGTGACGCCGAGCGCGCTCGAGGCTGCTCTCTCGGAGCCCGACGAAATCAAGCAGCTTCGACCGCCGTACAACGTAGCGCTCACCATTGAGAACCGCGCGTTATGGTTCGCCTCACCGGATCTCAGCGCGCGCAGCATGCACCCGTCGCCAGAATGTCCGCTCGGACCGTTTCCTTCGGCTGGAACCCTCGATGAATTCGCGGCGCTCGCCGGCGCTGAGCGTCGCGCGCTCGGCTCCGGTCGCAGGGGTCCCGACGCGGCCACGTTCGGAGCGGGCTATGCGAGGCTCTGCGGGGTGCACCCTGAGCTAACCCGTCAGGACCTTGGCGCGCATGAGCGATTGCTTCGGCTCGGGACGCGCCTATGGAAAGAAGGTCGCCGCGACCACGACGTCGACGCGGATGAAGAGACTCGCGCCATCGCGACCTGGACACCAGAGCTCGTGCAACGCTCTCTGGAGTGGCTCGCGTTGCGCGGGGCGCTCGCGCGGCGCCGCGCGATCTGGTTGACGCGTCTAGTCGATGCGAGTGTGGTGTGGACCGATCCCGGGCTCCCTGGTGGGAGGCTCATTGTCGTCGAAAACGGCGAAATCCTTCTGCACGCCGACGTCGCGGCCAACGCCACTCCGCCAATTCCACCTGGTTACGCCCGTTCCGTCGCCGCACGGCGTGAGGCCTTCACCCTCGCATCCTTCGATCGCCTGCGGGTATTGACTATGGAGCTGAAGCGGTTGATTGCAGCTGGCGCTCCAGTGGCGCTGCGCCTGGGCGTCGGACCGGCACTCGACGAGTCGCGACTCGCGTCCGCGCTGTGGTGGGTGTGATGCGTGGCTGGCAGATGATCGACCGATGGACGGACAGGCTCTCCGCAGTCGACGTTTGGGCGCACATCCACTGCGAGACGGTCGTCCAGTACGCCATCATGCACTGAGGGTCCAGGGCCAAGAGGCAACGAGATGGGTTCCACAGCCACCATTCTCCACGCGGACCTCGACGCCTTTTATGCGTCGGTCGAACAGCTGCTTGACCCTCGCCTGCGCGGCAAGCCGGTTGCGGTCGGCGGCGGCGTCGTTCTCGCGGCCTCCTACGAAGCGCGGGCCTTCGGCGTACGAAGCGGCATGCCTGGACGGCGCGCGCGGCAACTCTGTCCCGACCTCGTTTTTGTCGGCGGACATCTCGACGAATACCAACGGCTCGGCGACGCCGCCATCAGAGTCCTGAGCGATTTCACGCCTTCCATCGAGCGCATCTCCATCGACGAGGCCTTCGCCGACGTTGCAGGGTGCACGCATCTCTTCGGTTCGCCGGCAGAGATCGCAAGGACGGTTCGGGCTCGCGTGCGCGCCGAGCTTGGCTTGCCGATGTCAATCGGCGTGGCGCGTACCAAGCACCTGGCGAAGGTCGCATCGCAGGTCGCTAAGCCGGATGGATTGGTCGTCGTCGATCCAGATACTGAACTCGACTTCCTTCACAAATTGCCCGTCGCGCTAATGTGGGGCGTGGGCCCCGCCACCGAAGCGCGGCTCGCCAAGATCGGCGTCACCACCATCGGTCAATTGGCTGAGAGCTCTCCTCAATCCGTGGAGCGATTGCTTGGGCACGCGGCGGGAACAAAGTTGACGGCACTCGCCTGGAACAGCGATCCGCGGCAAATCCAGACGCGGCGGCGCGCGCGCTCCGCCGGCGCACAATCGGCGCTCGGACGACGGCCTGCGATCGAGCGCGTCTTCAAACCGACGCTCCATCATCTCGCCGACCGCATCGGCGCCAGGCTCCGCGCCAAATCCCTGGCGGGCCGGACAATTACGGTCCGCGTGCGCTTCGCCGATTTACGCTCGGTCACGCGCTCGCTCACGCTGTCAGCGTCGATTTCTGCAACGAGGGCTCTCGCTGAGATTGCCGAGGCCTTGGTGCGCGGCGTCCTTGCGGATCACCTTGACGAGAGGACGATCTCGCTGCTGGCGATCTCCGTCTCAAATCTCGAAGCGCATGCGATCGTGCAACTGGAGCTGCCGCTCGGGCTTGCCGACGAAGGCCGCCGTCCTGGCACAAAGAAAGGGTTGGCCCGATCGCGTGCAGACCGGGCCGTCGATGCGATCCGCAAGCGCTTCGGAGGAAAAGCGGTGGATTATGGGTCAGCATCGCGGGGTGCGCGCTCTGTCCCTGACGAGTTCCGACGCCTTGCTGAAAGAGAGCTGTGAATATCGCCAGCGCCCGCTGCCACACCTTCGGTCCGCACACGACGGTTCACGCTCGTGCTAAGACGTCGACGATCTCGCTTCAGCTAGCCACCGCTATCGTCACGGCCGCGTTTAAGGCCGGAGCGCAGGTCATCATCACCGCGAACCTCACGGATTTCAGCCCCCTGCCCGACGGCATCGAGGCCCAGTCGCCCGACGAGTTCCTGCAACCTGTTCGACCTCGATCCTGAGGGCTTCGCCGACATGCTCCGCGAGCAGGCCGTCGCTCTGCAGAACCCACCCGTGACGTTCGATGAGTTGCTACACCGCCTCGCGCGGCCGGTGCCGGACCTCATCGCCGCCGTCAGGGAGTACCTCATGACCGGCGACCGCGCGTGACGGAGCGTTGCGACGGTTCCCCAAATGTAAGCCGCTATCGTTCCTCCTGCACCGGAACGTTTCTTCAGGCCGGATGCGCTCGGACCGGAGATGCGGTATCCTGTTCGGTTCTCGTGGCGAGGATTGACCAAATGCTTCCAACCCGATTCTTCAGAGGAGGTGACCTATGACGTAGTGGAGGAAGACCTATGCGAAGCGACATGGCCAAGGTCGTCACCGAGCGGCCGCGGCGAGGCCACGGGAATCCAAGCAAGAAGTGGGGACGACGACTCCGAAAGAGCGAGTACGACGCCGAGGATCACGGATCCAGTCGCGCACCGATCGCGCGGCGTCATCAATACGGCTGGAACTCAAAGGAGTTCTCCGACCTTCTCGGGCCGCTCCGCCGGTACTTGAGTAAGCAGGTCGGACGTCCTTGGGACAGGGTCTGGTCGGAGGTCACGCACAATCTCGACAGCCGTTCACTGAGCGGCCAGCACATCTTCGACCACATCCAGTGGGAGGTGGAGCAGCACGTCTGGCTCGGTCCAGACGGCACCCTGCACCGCAATCGCTGGTCAGGGCTCCTCCCGGTCAGCGGCTTGTACGTTCACCCGACTACGAGGCTGCTCTGCTACACGCGGGAGTCCTGGCGCGGGTACCGCGGTGGCCCGTTCTTGAAGGCTCAGGCTGCTCTTCGCGTGTTCGGTGTCAACGCATCGAAGGCAGCGGACATTCGACGCTACCGCGTAGACGGCACGCGACTGTGGGAGCGTCGCGACTGCGGTTGGTTCATTCACACCTACCGCTATGTGCCCGAACAACTCGTTCGAGTCATCATCCGCAGTGATGGCCACGAGGTCCCGATCTACAGCCCGCCCTGCTACGAACGCGTTGCCACGAAGCAGGCGAGCAAACGGGGAATTCGGGAGGCGCGACTAATCTTGGAACAGGACCCGAGCGCCTGAGAGTGGGCGCGGGGGATGTCATAGAGGACCAACCGCTGCAATGATCGATATCCGTGAGCTGCGTAGAAATCCCGAGGCATACCTGGCCAAACTGGCCCGCAAGGGCGCAGGCGAACTCGGTCAGGAACTGCTCGACTTGGACGCGGCATGGCGCGCGACAACGACAGCGGCGGAGTCGCTGCGCGCGAAACTGAAGTCTTCCGGGAAGCCAACCGCGGAGCAACGGGAGAAACTGCATCGGGCGAAAGAGCAGTTTCAGGAGACCGAGTCGAAGCTTGCCGAATTGGAGGCTCGTCGTAGGGCACTTCTCGATCGCGTGCCCAACCCGCCGGCTGACGACGTGCCGAGTGGTGGGGAAGAGGATTTCGAAGTGCTCCGCGAGATGGGCACGAAGCCGTCGTTCGCCTTCACAGCTCGGGACCATCTCGATCTCGCCCAGCCTCACGGATGGCTCGATGCGCCGCGCGGCACGAAGGTCTCCGGATCGCGGTTTGTCTATCGCGTGGGCGACTTGGCGTTGCTGGAGATGGCGCTCTACCGGTATGCGTTCACGCGCGTGATCGAGCAGGGTCACATCCCGATGCTCCCGCCCGTGCTCGTGCGCGAGGAAGCGATGTATGGCACTGGTTTCTTTCCCACGGACGCCGTCAACATCTACGGCGTCGAGAGGGACCAGTTTATCTGGTTGGTACGTCCGAGGTGCCGGCCGCGACGTTTCATGCGGGAGAGTTCCTTGCGGAATTACCGCGCCGGTACGTTGTGTATTCCACCTGCTTCAGGCGTGAGGCCGGCGCCGCGGGCAAGGACACTCGCGGGATGTTCCGCGTGCACCAGTTCGACAAGGTGGAAATGTTCGTGCACTGCGTGCCGGAGGCTTCAGCCGACGAGCACGAAAGGCTGCTCGCGATTGAGGAAGGACTCGTCAAGGAGCTCGGCCTGCCCTACCGCGTGATCAACGTCGCGGCTGGCGATCTCGGGGCGCCGGCAGTGAAGAAGTATGACATCGAAGCCTGGTTCCCCAGCCAGGGTCAATATCGCGAGATCACGTCGACCTCGAACACTACGGATTTTCAAGCACGTCGCCTCGACATCCGCTTCCGCCGCGGTGATAGGCCGGAGCATGTGCACACGGTCAATGGCACCGCGATCACGGCGCGGGCGATGATCGCGATCCTGGAGAATTTTCAGGAGGCGGACGGGTCAATCGGTGTCCCACGAGTGCTGTGGGAGTTTGGCGCGCGCAGGATGGGGTCTGGTAGCGCTGGGACGTAGCCGGACAAATTCAGTTGTGCGCGAACCATCGAAGTTGGCGCGTGGCATATGGCTTATCGTTCGTTCCTTATCGCTCACCTTCGAAGATCCGAATGAGCGCCTCGGCGTTTGGGAGCGCGTCGTGGACCGGATGATGATCGTGCTTCGTTCGGCCGAGCCGCTTCCATCTTTGCGTGTTTCGGAAATCAGCGACCAGTCCCGCGTAGAAATCGGCGATGCGCCTCCCCGAATGTCCGAACGGGTTGTCTCCGAAGTAGCGCCAGAAGTAGAAGTTGATCCACTGGAAGTTGTACGCGGGATTGTCCGAGACGAAGACAACGGGCTTGCGCGGTTCCAGCCATTCACGGCACCGGCGGAACGTCGCCTCGCTGCAGTCGACGCCGTGGAGGACCTCCTCGCGGCCTTCCTGAAGCGCGTTCACGTCGACGGCGCCGAACTCCGTCATGTCGCCAACCGACGGCGAGCCGACGCCGAATGGCGCTTCGCAATCAACAACGATCAGAGTCCCCATCGAGCATCACCGTGGGCGGCGTGCCACTGAGTAAATTTACTCAGTGCCTTGAGTAATCTCGTGCACGGTCTTCCCTCACCGATCAGTGTCGCATCGTCGGCGACGATGCAGCCAGCATTCGAACGTTCTCGCCGGGATTCGCCATGAATCGCCAGAACGTCGATGGCGTTGACGGCCGCGAGTCTCCGGCGTTAGCATCGATTCCTCACCACTCGCCTCGTCCCCGCGTCGCCCGGCGCGGAGGAGCGCACGCGCCCCCCAAGGGCGTGCTTGCGGGGCTTGTCAACGCGCACGACCTTGCTACGTCTGGTCGCGCGTGCTCAGTTTGGGTTGCTCGAACCGAAGTGGGTTCGAGCGTCGTTCGTGGTCGCTGAAACCGAGGGCGACCAACACTTGCGCTTACCGGCTGGAGCGACCCCCTCGCTTCGTCCGGACTACTGAAACCAACACCCTCGGCCACACCACTGGAGGTATGCCATGGAACCGAGAGATGTTGCGCCAGGATCAGGGGTCGAAGAGCGGTGGTTCGACGTAAAGACGGCCGCGAAGTACCTCTGCATGACACGTCACGCGATCTACCACCGAATCAACCGCTGCCAGTTGCCCTTCATCAGGGATGGCCGGAGGGTTCGGTTTCGACCGCGAGGCGCTCGATCGCTGGATGAAGAGGGGGGAGAAGTATGGCTTTGCGGAAGCGCGGCGGCATTCTGGTACTTCCGGAAGATGATCAACGGTCGGCTGTTCCGCGAATCTACCGGGTTCGCCGACCGGAAGGCCGCCGAGCGTCGGGCCAACGAGATTCAGCTACATCTACAAGCTGTCGAAGATCCTCGGGCACTCCAGCGTCGCCGTGACCGAAGCGCACTACGCACACTTGCTGAAGGAGGATTCTGGTGGCCGCGAGTCAGCAGGTGAAGATTCCGGTCGCGCCGAGAGGGACAGGGAACGTCGTGCGGATGCCGCGACGGGCGAGGAACTGATGGCGTTCCTGTACTCCACGCTCTCGGGAACGGACAACGTTCCTGCCCGGGACGCTTCGGAGCTGCTCGGCATCGCTCGAGAGCTTCCACGGTGGGACACCCTGATCGTCGTCGCGGAGAACGAACAGTATCCGCGGCTGCACGTTACGTGGCACGAGGGTCATGGCTTCGTCCTCCAATGCTTCGAGGACGGTGCCTCGTGGGGGTTCTTCCTTGCCAGGACCACTTCGTTCTCTTCGCCGGAGATCGAAATCGAAATGGGCGGACAGGCGTTGGAGAAGTAGCCGCGTCAGCTGTTCGTGGACGCAGATCGTGCCCTTGAGGCTCTCGACTTCTTCCTTAAGACAGGGAAACAAGACGGAACACAGCACTGGGTCGGGACTGACGGATTTCCTCGCGAGATCGTGTGGAAACGCGAGAGGTCGCGAGGCGTGGGAAAAGAGGCAGCAATCATGACGACGGCCTGGCGTTCGCTTCGCAAGATGGAGCGGCTCGAAGCGTCCGTCGGCTACGCGGGAATGTCGACGTAGGACGAGGAACTGCTCGGATGTGGGACGGACATGCCCTCGGCCTTGAGGCCGTCGAGATGAAACGCAATCGCGTTCCTCATCTCGCGCTCGACCTCCTCGCGCGTACTGCCGGTGGCGACGCATCCAGGCACGTCAGGCGCGTATGCCGAGTGGCCGGTACCGGTCTGCTCGATCACGATCAGGTATTTCATCGCATCAGTCAGTGTTGCGCGTCACTCGACACGTTCCTGATACTCACGCATGCGATCGACTTCAGCTATCCACAAACGACCGTGTACATCAGTCTGCTTGGTCGCCTCGACGACGAGAGCCAACGCGCGTTCCACCAGAGGAAGCCTGAAGCGGCCGGGCAGCCGGATGACGATTATGCCGGGGTACTGGCTGGGAGGGTATCGCAGCGGATCCGAAAAATCCCTATCCAGGGTGACGAGACAGCGGCCTTCTGTTGCGCATATCCGAGCGAGATCGGCGTCTGGCGTCGAAAGCAGGTTCTGGTCCGCGACCGTGGCAACATCGAATCCGGCCGACTTCAGAAACACGGCGCCCATCGCGCCGAGGTTCTCATCAAGCTTGACCTTCACGCAACGCCGCGGCCCGTCACGACGATACGCTCACGAGTCATCTCGGCGGCGTATGCCATGCACGCACGAATGTCGTCGGCCTCAAGTCCAGTGTACTGCTCGAGGATCTGCTCGGTCGTCATGCCATCGGCCAAGAGGTCGACGATGAGCGACACCCATATCCGATGGCCCCGAATGCACGGCTTGCCATGGCAAATCGCCGGGTCGGTCACGATGCGTTCGAGAAGCTGTTCGTGTGTCATGTGTCACGTCTGAGCTGCGAGGGTGCGGACCAGACCATTGTGCCATGCGGCAATCGCTTCGCTGAACATCGACATCTCGTTCTTCTGCGACACGATGCCGACGGCGGCCACGCATCGCCGCACGGGTGGGCCCAAATTTGGGCCCACGAAATTTCAGACGCTGCAAATCGTTCGGGAATCAGCACTTTCGGAGGTCGCTTCAGCTTGCCTTGGGCGCAGGGGGTCGCTGGTTCGAGTCCTGGCGGGCGCGCCATCCAAACGAGGTCCATTTCTTCGAGTGCATCGTGCCGCGACACGCCCCGGTGCCGCGGATGACGGCATTCTTAACAAACACTTAACATGTTTCCGGCTGTCCCGCGCTCAACTCCGATCCGCGGCCGGACGTCCTATACCCTGACTCACAAAGGAGAGGCCTGTGGAGACTTTCTGGCAGGACGTCCGGCAGGGGCTGCGCATGCTCGCGCGGAATCCCGGGTTCACGGCGGTGGCGATCGCGACGCTCGCCCTCGGCATAGGCGCCAACACCGCCATCTTCAGCGTGGTCAATGCCGTCCTCTTGCGGCCGCTTCCCTACGCGGGGTCTGACCGGCTGGTCCGCGTGTCCGAAGAGGGAGGGCTGATGCGTAGGGGCGGCCGCGGCGGCCCCGGTGGTCCCGGCGGCGGCTCCGTCATCACCAGCGGCACGTTCAAGGACTGGCGGGAGAGCTCGCGCACGCTGGACGGCCTGGCCGCCTACCAGCCGCGTTCGTACACGCTGACCGGCTTCGGCGAGCCGGTCCGCCTTCGCGGCACGGGGGTTTCGACGTCGCTGTTCCCGATGCTTCGCGCGACGCCCTCCCAGGGACGGCTCTTCGCTGCCAGCGAAGACCGGCCGGGCGACGATCAGGTCGCCATCATCAGCGAGCAGTTGTGGACGCGCCAGTTCGGGCGCCGCGCCGACATCGTCGGCAAGCCCATCACGCTCGACGACCGCCAGTTCACCGTCGTCGGCGTCCTGCCCGCCTCCTTCTACTTTCCCGATCACGAGACCGAGCTCTGGACGCCGATGACGATCAACATTGCGCCGCAGCAGCCGGGCCAGGTGTTCGTGATGGTGTTCAGCGCCATCGGCCGGCTGAAGGACGGTGCGTCGGTGTCGCAGGCAGAAGCGGAAGGTACGGCGGCTTCGGGGCGCAACCAGCCGCCCCCGCCCCCCGGCGCCGATTCGTCCACGCCGCTCACGCCCGCCGTCGTGCGTCTCGTCCCGCTGCAGGCGGAAATGGTCGCCGGGGTGCGGCCGGCGCTCCTCGTGCTGACGGCGGCGGTCGGGTTCGTCCTGCTCATCGCCGCTGCCAACATCGCCAACCTTCTCCTGACGCGCGGCGCCGGGCGTCAACGCGAGCTCGCCGTCCGCACCGCCCTCGGCGCGCGGCCGCGCCGTCTTGCCCGGCAGCTCCTGACGGAAAGCATGCTACTCGCCGTCGGCGGCGGCATCCTGGGCGTCGGCCTCGCCCTCGTGCTGCAGCGGGCCCTGCCCGCGATCAGCCCGGGCAACATTCCACGGATAGACGAGGTCGCCGTCGACGGGCGCGTGCTGCTGTTCTCGTCGCTGCTGTCGCTCGCGACCGGACTTCTCTTCGGGCTCGCACCGGCCCTGCAGGGATCGCGCGTCAACGTCGTGGCGACGCTCGGTGACGCGGGCATTCAACGCCTGGGCGGGTTCCGCTTCCTGAAGGGCAACCGCCTGCGCAGCGTCCTCGTAGTCGTCGAGGTCGCGCTTTCCACGGTCCTCCTCATCGGCGGGAGCCTGCTCGTCCGCAGCTTCATCCGTCTCATCGACGTCAACCCTGGCTACGATCCGTCCAACGTCATCACGGCGCAGATCGGACTGCCGGAGACCAGGTACGGCACGCCAGGACAGCAGAGCGCGTTCTTCGACCAGCTGCTGCAACATGTCGCGGCGATTCCCGGGGTCCAGGCAGTGGGTACGACCAGGATGCTGCCGCTCCTGCCCGGCAACATGATCATCGGCTTCGGCATCGTCGGCCAGCCGCCGCCGAACGACCCGCGGGATTTCCCCCGTGCCAGCACGCGCATCGTCAGCGCCGGCTACGCGGAGGCGATGGGCCTCAAGCTCGTCGCAGGCCGGCTGCTCGGCCCTCACGACGATGCGGGAACGCCGCCGGTGGTGATGGTCAGCGAGTCGCTGGCACGGCAGGACCCTGGGTGGCGCCGACAAGGCCCTCGGCGCGCGGCTGCAGATGCTCGCGCCGCAGCCGCATGGAAGTCGTCGGCGTCGTCGGCGACGTCCGGCACACCGGGCTGGACTCGGAGCCGCAGCCGGAAGCGTACGCGCTCTCGCGGCAGCTTCCACCGAACGCGCGCTTCGGCCGTGGGGGCGCGACGGCGCTGGTCGTCCGCGCGTCAGGCGATCCGCTGCGCGTCGTGCCGTTCCTGCGCCGGGCCGTGATGGACGTGGATCACGACGTGCCGCTCGACAACGTGATGACCATGGAGGCCCGGTTGTCGGCCTCGGTCGCGGCGCCGCGCTTCTACGCGTTACTTCTCGGCCTCTTCGCGCTGATGGCGCTGCTGCTCGCCGCCATCGGCATCTACGGCGTGCTGTCCTACAACGTGTCCCAGCGGAACCGAGAGATCGGCGTCCGCATGGCGCTCGGCGCCGCCGGCCGGGACATGCTGTCGCTGGTGCTCAGCCAGGGCCTGACCCTGGCGGTCGTCGGGGTCGCCATCGGGGTTGCCGGTGCGTTCGCGACGACCAGGTTCCTGAGGACGCTGTTGTTTGGCATCACCGTGACCGACCCGCTGACGTATGCGGGGATCACTGTGCTGCTGACCGGCGTGGCGCTGCTCGCGTGCTGGATCCCGGCGCGCCGCGCGATTCGCGTCGATCCGATGACGGCGTTGAGATACGAGTGAGTGTTGATCCCGTTCACGCGCCTTTACTTGTCAAATGTGGCCACATGTGGCTATAATTCGATGTGGCCTCCACAGGAATCCGCGCGCTCAAGGACAACTTGAGCCGCTACATCCGGCGCATTGAAGCCGGCGAACGGATTGCGATCACGGCCCACGGGCGCGTCGTCGCGGAGCTTGTCCCGCCGGGCGAAAAGAGAACGGGCACGCCGAGCCGATTCGACGAGCTCGTCGCCTCTGGTGTGATTCGGCCACCACTCGAAGCCGGCGACCCGACGGAGGGCTGGCCTGATCTTGCACTCCCCCCTGGAACCGCTGCGGAACTGATTGACGCCGACCGTGGCGAAGCGTAGCCGCAGACTAAGTGCCCGGTCCACTTCGCCCGCCGGAGCAGCTCCTCAGACAAGCCTGACCAGCATTCGGTACATCGAGTCGAGTGCGTTGGTCGCCGCGCTTGTCGAAGGGAACGCAGATGCTCGAAGCGCCGTTCGGGCGAAGGGACGAAGGGTGACATCAGCGCTAACCCTCGCGGAAGCCGCTCGAGCCATCCTTCGGGCCCGCGTCGCCGGACGATTGACGGCCGAGCAGGAGCGCGCGTCGGTACAAGCACTGCGGCGGTTTGAACGTCGTTGCTACGTCGTGGCCGTCACAGATGCGGTCCTAGCACGGGTCCGCAGGCCGTTTCCCGTTGAACCCATTCGAACGCTCGACGCCGTTCATCTTGCGACAGCGGAGTTGCTCGGCGAGCCACCGCCGTTGACAACGATCGTCACCCGGGACGACCGCGTCCGGGAAAATGCAGAAGCGCTTGGATATGCCGTTGCGTAGACGCAGGCGATGCTTGGCAGTCCGTTAGGTTGGCGCGAAGCAGCAAGTGGTTGTCGCCAATCCGCTGTTTTACGCGAAGGAGTTCCGTGGATCCTGTGGGGTTCCACGGCCGGCGTCCTTGGCTTTTGATGCAGGCCGGCACTGCGATGGCTGGTTACTGAGGATCGCAGCCCAACCGCTCTCGTCACTCCTTCAGAGAGGAACTCAGGGGTGCGATGGCGAATCTGGGCGTGTCCGCGACTGAGTGACGCTGTGGCCCACGCTCTCGCGCTGTGCAACAACGAAGAGGGAAGACTGGGCGGCTTTTCGTCGCTGAATAGACGAAATCGACCTCATGGATCTGATCTCGGAGCTTGTCGATCAGACGTCGTCGCCGCAAGCGAAGATCGCCCTTTTCCGGTCGCTCTTCCGAGGCCGCGACGACGTGTACCCGCGGCGATTCGAGAGCCGCAAAACTGGCCGGTCTGGGTACGCGCCCGCCTGTGCCAACGAGTGGGTCCGAGGCGTGTGCGAGAAGCCGCGCATCAAATGCGCTGAATGTCCCAACCGTCGGTTCCTTCCGGTCACTGATGACGTTATTCGTTGGCACCTGTCAGGTTCCGACGCCGAGGGGCAGCTCTTCGTCGCTGGCGTCTACCCGTTGCTTCTGGACGAGACCTGCTTCTTCCTTGCCGTCGATTTCGACAAGGCCGGCTGGCGCGACGATTCCGCGGCGTTTCTTGAAACTTGTCGCCACCTCAATCTCCCAGCCGCGCTCGAACGATCACGCTCCGGGCGAGGTGCGCATGTCTGGTTCTTCTTCGATGAGGCGATTCCGGCGGCGCTTGCCCGAAGACTCGGATTGCATGTCCTCACCGAGACCATGGAGAGGCGTCCGGACATCGGGCTCGATTCGTACGACCGGCTGTTTCCGAATCAAGACACGATGCCGCAAGGAGGATTCGGAAACCTGATTGCTCTGCCGCTGCAGAGGGCAGCGCGCAAACAGGACAACACGGTCTTTCTTGATAGCGCCTTTGTTCCGTGGGCCGACCAGTGGGCATTTCTCGCGAGCGTTCGCAAGATAGGGAGGCCCCAGGTTGAAGAGATCGTCGAGGACGCTGAACGACGAGGCCGCATCCTCGGCGTACGGTTGCCACCGCAGGACGATGGAGAAAGAGAGCCTTGGACTGCGCCTCCGTCACGCCAGCACCCCAACGCGCAGACCACGCGCGTTGGGGGCCCCGCTGAAGAGAGGCCCCGATCGTCGGTGATTTGCCAGCGACGTTGGAACTCGTGCTTGGCAATCAGATCTACATCCCCAAGCAAGGGCTGCATCCGGGGCTTCGAAACCGATTGCTTCGGCTCGCTGCGTTCCAGAATCCCGAATTCTACAAAGCGCAGGCGATGCGGCTTTCGACATACAGCAAGCCACGCGTCATCGCGTGCGCCGAGGATCTCCCGCATTACATCGGACTTCCGCGCGGCTGCCTCGATGACGTTCGCAAGACGCTCACCGACCTTGGTGTTCGCATGGTCATTCGCGACGAACGCCGCGACGGCAGTCGTTTGGAGGTGAAGTTTCAAGGTGAGCTTCGGCAGGAGCAGAAGGCAGCAGCGGACGCGATGCTGCGTCATGAGACTGGCGTATTGGCAGCCACAACAGCGTTCGGTAAAACCGTCGTCGCCGCGTGGCTCATCGCCCGGCGCGGCGTGAACACGCTCGTGCTAGTTCATCGCCGGCAACTGCTCGATCAATGGATTGAGCGACTCTCGACTTTCCTCGATGTCCCGGCGAAATCGATCGGGCGAATCGGCGGAGGACGAAATCGACCGACTGGACAGATTGACGTCGGCATCATTCAGAGTCTGGTCCGAAAAGGCGCCGTAGATGACCGCGTCGCTGAGTACGGCCATGTGGTCGTCGATGAGTGCCATCACGTGTCGGCGCACAGTTTCGAGCAGGTGGTACGCCAAGCCAAAGCCCGATTTGTGGTCGGCTTGTCGGCAACCGTCGCACGCAAGGACGGCCACCATCCGATCATCTTCATGCAGTGCGGTCCGGTTCGACATCAGGTGAATGCTCGCGCACAGGCGGCATCCCGCCCGTTCGAGCACTTCGTGCTGGTTCAGCCGACACCGTTTCAGCCGAACAGAGATTCTGATCCGGACAAGCGCGTCGAATTTCAGACCCTCTATCAGGGGTTGATCGACGACCACGCGCGAACTCGGCGAATCTGCGAGGACGTTATCGATTCGGTTCGTAATGGGCGTTCTCCGTTGCTACTCACCGAGCGCAATGACCATCTCGACCGCTTCGAACAGGAGCTCGCGACGCGCGTCGATCACGTTGTCGTCTTGCGCGCCCGCATGGGCAAGAAGCAGCGGCAGGCACTCAATGAGCGTCTGGCGGCCATCCCGCGCCACGAAGGGCGAATCATCCTCGCGACCGGCAAGTACGTTGGCGAAGGATTCGACGACCCACGTTTGGACACGTTGTTTCTGACGCTTCCTGTTTCATGGCGAGGAACGGTCGCCCAGTACGCCGGCCGGCTGCATCGTCTGTACGACAGGAAACGCGAGGTGCGCATCTACGACTACGCCGATCTCAACGTGCCGATGCTGGCGCGAATGTTTGATCGCCGATGTCGCGGGTACGAGGCTATCGGCTACACGATCCTTCTTCCTGCCAGCGCCGTTCCAGGGTGGCCTGCCGATGTCGTTCTTCCGTCTGATCCGGTCTGGAAGCGCGATTACTCGGGTAGCGTGCGAAGGCTCATTAGAGACGGCGTCGACACGCCGCTGGCGAGCCTGTTCGTGCACGCCGCCCGGGCTGTGCCGGAAGACGCCGAGGGTGCAGCGCGGGCAAGAAGTGCAACCGAGGCGTTCCTCTACCGGCGACTGGACACGCTGACGGAGACCAGTGGACTCTTCCGTCTCAACGTGGCGCTGCCGATCCCGTTCGACGGCTTCGGAACCCTTGAAGTCGACCTGCTGTGCGCCGACGCGCGCGTTGCCATCGAAGTCGATGGCGGACAGCACCTCGCGGATCCGGTCGCGTATCGTCGCGATAGACGGAAGGACCAGTTGCTGCAGGAGAACGGCTACTTCGTGCTGCGGTTTCTTGCCGAGGACGTAGGCAAGGACCTGGACGCTGTGCTCGGTGCGATCCTGAGGGTGCTTGCGCGGCGTCGCCAGTCAGCAGCGAAGGTCGAGCCTCTCAAATTCGTACGACGTGGCAGTGAATGACATCGCTGACGGCCTTGTAGACGCCCTGGGAGCGCAGGGGTCTCCGGGAAGGTAGATGGCGTTCAACCTCGGCTTCGCACACGAGTCTGGAAAAGGGACGTAGCATGCCTTGTCCCTACTTCCCGAATCGCTCGAAACGGTACGCGAGCTCCGGGCCGCCTTCACCCTTGTACGCGAGTTCTCCCATGAGTAAAGCGCTTGCTGCAAGACGTCGTCGATCCGCAGCCAGTGCACCGCCAACACGAGCGCATCGGCGTCGCGGGCCGCGTCGGCCGGAGTGCCAGCACGCGCGCTGCCTCCCGCCTCGCGCGCAAGCCGTTTCAGCTTCTGATCGCTCCGCGCGTAGCTGAAGACCACGTCGTGGCCGGCGCGCGCGAAGAGCGTTCCGAGCTTGCCGCCCATCAACCCGGAGCCCAGAATTCCGATCCGCATCATCGCTCCTTGTCGAGTCGTCTGAAGCAATGTGTCAGCGACCGACCAGCTTCTGCAGATGCTCCGGATACCGGGCTCCTTGCACCGAGATTGCTGCAGCGCTGCGATCGATCTCGGCCAGGTCCTCCGGCGTCAGCTGAATCGCAACCGCGCCAAGGTTCTCCTCGAGCCGATGACGCTTGGTGGTGCCCGGGATAGGGACAATCCAGGGCTTCTGCGCCAGCAACCACGCGAGCGCGATCTGCGCGGGCGTCGCCTCCCTCCGTTCGGCGAACGCGGTCAGCCACTCGACGAACGCGAGATTCGCCTTCCGGTTCTCTTGGGTGAAGCGCGGGACGACGTTGCGAAAGTCGGTACTGTCGAATGTCGTCGTGTCGTCGATTTTTCCTGTCAGAAAGCCCTTGCCGAGCGGGCTGAACGGGACGAAGCCGATGCCAAGCTCCTCCAGTGTCGGCAGCACCTCCTGTTCCGGCTCCCGGAACCACAGCGAGTACTCGCTCTGCAACGCGGTCACCGGCTGCACGGCGTGGGCGCGACGAATCGTGTGCACACCGGCTTCAGACAGGGCGAAGTGCTTGATCTTGCCTTCCCGAATCAAATCCTGGATGGCCCCGGCGACGTCTTCAATCGGGACGTTCGGGTCGACACGGTGCTGATAGAACAAATCGATGCGATCCGTCTTGAGCCGTGTAAGCGAGGCGTCGGCGACCGCCTTGATGCGTGCGGGCCGGCTGTCCAGGCCCGCTTGCTTGCCGTCTTCGAACTTGAACCCGAACTTCGTGGCAATCACCACGTGATCGCGCACAGGCGCGAGCGCCTCACCGACGAGCTCCTCGTTCGCGTATGGACCGTACGCTTCGGCGGTATCGAAGAACGTGACGCCACCGTCAACCGCCGCACGGATGATCGCGACGCCGTCCTGCCGGCTCGCGGCGGGGCCATACCCGGAGCTGATGCCCATGCACCCGAAACCAAGCGCTGAAACTTCCAGTCCGCTCTTTCCCAGCATTCGTGTCTGCATGACTTCACCTCGTTACGGACGCAGCAGCATCTTGATGGCGCGGCGCTCGTCCATCGCACGGTAGCCTTCCGCGACCTGGTCGAGTGGCAGGGTGAGGTCGAATACCTGTGAGCCGCCGTGCGCTGTGCCCTTGCATGTGGATACCTCCTGTCATCGTCCTGGAATCAGCGTAGCGGGGAGCGGGTCCTGGGAGTAGAAGGTTTAATCGACAAGGCGTTGTGAGGTACGATTCACAAATGGTGCGAGACGAGCTCAGCGTGCTCTCGGCGTTCCTGGCGGTGGCTGAGGGGCGCAGTTTTACGCGAGCCCGCGAACCAGCTCGGCGTTTCTCCCTCGGCGTTGAGTCACGCAGAATGATCTTGGGAGCCGGTGGCTACGCCGCAGCAGGCGGTCCGAACCAGGTGGTTAGCGCGTCAGCGAGCCCCAGCTGGGTCAGGTCTCCCACCCAGGCCACATATCCGTCGGGCCGAATCAACACGGCGGTGGGAGCAGTGACTGTCCCGAGTGCCGGAAGCTCCCACGTATCCATGTACTTGGCGTCGATCAGCTGAACCCGATCTGTCCATGGCGTGATGTCGAAGCCGCCGGGCTCACCGAGGTTGAGGAGCACCGGCTTGGCGTCGTGCAGCAGGGTGAAGACCCGCAGCGGCCCGTTGGGGGTGACCAGGTCGAGATCGGGCATGCGGCGTCCGAGCAGCGGGTGCCGCTCCCCGAGGTCGTAATGAACGCCCAGACCGGACATCTCCGCGGCGACTCGTCTGCGAGGCTCGTCCATCCCAACGAGCTCGGAAACGGTGTCGCCCAAGGCCTTGGTGCGGTCGTCCGTACGCCGAAGCGCGACTTGCGCCATCGTGTTGCGCAATACGCGGGCAGCGACCGGGTGACGCTCGGCGTGATAGGTGTCGAGGAGGCTTTCTGATGATGTCCGCTTGACCACCTGAGCCAGCTTCCATCCGAGGTTCACCGCATCCTGCACACCGATGTTGAGTCCCTGTCCACCCAGCGGGGGATGCACGTGCGCGGCGTCGCCGGCCAGCAAGACGCGTCTATCGCGGTAAGCGGCGGCCTGCCGCGTCATGTCGGTGAACCGGGAGATCCAGGTGGGACTGTGGATCCCGTAATCGGTCCCGTAAACGGCGACGAGCGCCTCGCCGACATCGCGCAGGGTGGGTTCGCTGTCGGGTCGCAGCTGCGGTTCGGTCATCACGACCCGGGCCGACCCGCCATGCTCCACTTTGCCGATTGCATGGATGCCGAGCGCATCCTGGTGAAACCCCCACTTCGGCTCCTCGGCCATCTCGACTTCGGCGATCAGCCAGCTTGTCGTCGGATCCCACCCGGGAAACTCGATGCCGGCTGCCTTGCGAATCAGGCTGCGGCCGCCATCGCACCCGACGAGATACTCCGCCCGGAGCGACTGACCGTCGGAGAGCGCCACGTCGACGCCGGTGTCGTCCTGCGCGAAACCTGTCACTTCACGTCCGCGATAGATCGGCACCGCCAGCTCGCCGACCCAACCGGCCAGAATGCGTTCAATGTGGTTCTGCCACAGCCCGAGCACGTAGTTGTGCCGAGTGGGAAAGTCGCTGATGTCCAGAGGGACGTGGAAGTGCACGACCTTATGCACCTGTCCCTGCGAGAGGAACCGCTCGGCGATTCCGCGCTGATCGAGGACCTCAATGGTGCGTGAGTGCAGACCGCCAGCGCGCGAGCCGGTGAGGTCCTGGCTGGCGCGCCGCTCGACAACGGCAACGTCGACGCCCGCCAACGCCAACTCGCCCGCCAACATCAGCCCTGTCGGGCCCCCTCCGGCGATCACCACCGCGTGCCCGGTCATTGCCACACTCCGATCGGCACCAGCGGCACGCCGACATTGCCCAGCAGCTCCGCGCAGTCCGGCGGCGCGCACACCCGCACCTCCGCGCCGAGGGTCCGCAACTGCACCGCGAGTCCCGCCATCGGTTCGACGTCCCCGTAGGTCGATAGCAATACACGCATTTCGTGCCTCCTATTTCCGCCGGCTCTGGCGTAGGACGGCGATTCTCCGGCACGCCCCGGGCCTTGCCGCAAGTCCCCCGACGCGCGATAATCTAAAAGTGGCAAGGAGCAGGTGATCTCCTTTCCTTTCCCTTCCTCGTCCGCTGTGGACGGACAACCTCCTCGCGAAGCGGCGGCGCGCCGCGTACGGCAGTGACCGTCGGCCCAGGATCGAATACCCGAGACCATTGCCCGACACGGTGTCTGAGGTCTTGAAGGCAAGAAGGCGCACGGGGGCAGCGCTGAAGAGAGAGGCACCCATCTATGCCCGCGATTCACTTGGGTTGTCACCGCGCGCCTTTGTGGCGCAGGCCTTTTAGGCCTGCCCGCCGGCGCGCGTGGCCGCCCTGAAGGGCTGCGCTACGCGCGACACAAGTGAATCGCGGTTTAGTGCGGGATCAGCACCAAAACGTCCTTGTGCCCCGCGGCCTGCCTGGCGCGCCGGGCCGCAGCCTCCAGGCCGTCGAAGGCAAACACACCGCCGTTCTTGGCGAGCGTCGAAAGATAGGGCAGCCCCAGGTTGAAGAGATCGTCGAGGACGCTGAACGACCAGGCCGCATTCTCGGCGTACGATTGCCACCACCGGACGACGAAGAAACGGAGCCTTCGGCTCACAGGCGCTTCGGCCATTTCTGCCGGCCGTGGAAGACGGCAATGACCTCGAGACGGTCGCCTCGCAGTCTGTAGGGAATCACACACGGTGTGCCCGGCACGACCAGTTCCCGCGTCCCGGCGACTCGACCAGGACGGCCCAGATTCGGGAGCTCGGCGAGCCGCTCGACCGCATCCAGCAGGGCCGTGGCCACTCGATTGGCGGCCTTGGGGTTGTCGTGCGCGATATACGAGCGAAGCTGTGCGAGGTGCTCGATCGCCCGTCGCGACCAGACGATGTTCACGCGCGAGGTGCCTTCCGCTCCCGCTTTCCTCCCCAGGAACGGAGCCAGTTCGCGACATCCTTGTGCGGGACGCCGCGGCCCTCATCGAGCTCCGAGAGCCCTTTCTGAATTTCATCGAGCTGCCAGCTTTCCGCCTCGACGAAGGCCGCGATGGCCTCGGCTGCGAGAAAGGACTTCGAGCGTCGAGCACGCCTGGCGAGCGCCTCGAGGCGCTTCTTCGTGTCGGTGTCGATGCGAACAGAAAGCGTCGTGGTCATGTGTGGTGGCCGGTGTGGATTTGTATACATCCTAACACGCAACCTGGTGGACGGCGGCTAACGGCTAAAATGTGAACGTGAGTGTTCGAAAGCGCGTCGCGCTCGTCACCGGTGCAAACCGCGGTTTGGGACTCGAGACGAGCCGTCAGTTGCTCGCGAAGGGAATGACAGTCGTAATGGCGGGCCGGGACCACGCCGCGCTTGAGCGAGCGCGTAACACCGTGGATGAGGACGCGCACACCCGCGCGGTTGCTGTGCCGATGGATGTCACGGACTCCGAGAGCATTGATGCTGCATATCGCATCGTGCGCGAACGCGTGGGTTCCGTCGACGTGCTGGTGAACAACGCTGCGGTGCTGCTGTTCGAGAACGAGGATGTCCTCTCCATCCCGGCAAGCGCCTATCGCCAGACGTTCGAGACGAATGTGTTCGGCGTCATCGACGTCTGTCGCACGTTCGTACCCGAAATGGCACGCAGACGATATGGCCGTGTCGTGAACGTCTCATCGGGAGCCGGGCAGCTCGCGACAATGTCTACCTACGCGCCGGCGTATTCGATGTCGAAGGCGGCGCTGAACGCCTTCACGCGCATTCTCGCCAGCACCTACCGCGACGCCGGCGTGCTCGTCAACGCCGTGGACCCAGGATGGGTTCGCACCGACATGGGAGGTCCGTCGGCACCTCGCTCACTCCAGGAAGGAGCCGACACGATTGTCTGGCTCGCCACACTGCCCGACGATGGCCCGAGCGGCGAATTCTTCCATGACCGACGCGCCATCGACTGGTAGGGTATTCTTTCGGCCCGCTGATCACGAACGACATCGGCCTGCTGACGCGAGCGGCGATCGACGGCGGCGGTCTCGGCGGCGTCGAGCGACCAGGAGACTGGCGAGACTAGCGTCGGCGACCGAACACGAGTGGAACCCTGCATGTGTTGTGCATTCCCGTGACAATGGTCCTGATACTGGCCCGAACCCCATCAGTCGGAGAAGAGCTGAGAGCGGCGGTGCGGGACCGCGAGCAATGGATGAAGGTCGCCGCCATCGAACCGGACCGGATTCGGACTAGATGGCCGAGACGGCGCACGGGCTGGTTGGCGACAATCAGACCGAGACCTGAGATTGAGGTCGAGTACGCTGCGGTGACGTGTTCCAGCGGCGCGTTGGGAGCGATCCCTTCCGTCACTCATGACCATCGCATGATTTCAAGTCTGGCATCTTCGGTGCTACGTCCAACTCGAAGTCCTCGCGTCCCGGTCGGGTTCGTTGAGGTCCAGATACCAACCGTCGAGTCGCAACGAGTGCAAGATGGGCTTTGCGGCCCACGATCGTGCGGCACGCGCGAAAGGGGGAGCATCACCATGCCACAGGCCACAGCGTCTCAGGTCGGTCCACACGCGTTCATCCAAAGCGTTCATGGTGTCCGCTATCAGGTGAAGGACGTCGCTCGCGCGGCCGCGTTTTACACCGAGCACCTCGCGTTCAGATTGGGGCATCAGCAGCTTCCGGCGTTTGCGAGTATTTCACTGGGAGACGTGCAGATTCTCCTCAGCGGTCCCGGGGCGTCGGGGTCACGGCCAATGCCGAACGGCCTGCATCAAGAGCCCGGCGGATGGAACCGCGTCGTGTTGAAAGTCGCCGATCTGCCAGGCTGTATTGTCGCGCTCAAGAAGGCGGGCATCCATTTTCGCAACGAGATGGAAACAGGTCCTGGCGGCCGCCAAATCCAAATCGAGGATCCCGATGGCAATCCGATCGAGCTTTTCGAACCGGCGCGATAGCCGCTCCTGTCAGGACTGCTGCGACCCGGGCTCAGCTTGGTGCACGAATCCTCCCAGCGGCGCAGAGGCCGTTCTCGGATCACCAACGGTTGAGAGAGATCTCGATGCCAGATTCAAACCAACACTTCGAGGGCAGGACTCACTGTTCGGCCAGCTTCCTGAATGACGCTCTGGGTCAGACTCCACCGCACGTTGTACCCGAACTTCGGCAGGACTGCGGGACCGGCCGAAGCGGCGGCGGTGCTCTCAACCCATCTACTTGCGTGGTCGACGCGGCGTAAGCGGCCCGAGGCGTTCCGATCGACCGCCGTCGCGGCTACCTGTCTCGCGGCCGCGCACGCCATCTTCTGGAGTGTGGTACAGCCGGTCAACACCGAAGTGATGCGATGGCCGCTCGATGCGATCCCACCGGATTGGACGAAGCGCCGCGACCGCTGGGAATACGGACACGCGATTCGCGCCGGGCTCGTGACCGCCGCTCTCGGCGCGTTGGTGACGTCAATAGGTGGAGAAGAGTCGGCGGTCACATCGATTGGTTGAGCGCAGATTCCTGTGTCCGAGCAGACGGCTTCTACTGTTCGGCCACATTTGTTCAACCGAGCGCTGCGCCCACAGCGCTCCACGCAATGGCTTTCGGCGCGCAGCCGAGAATGGTGCCGACCCGAAATCGCGAAACGCTAGAGGTGTCAGCCCTGCCGCCATGTTCAACTCGCTGAACGGGCCAGGTAGGAGCCGACCGCCGGCCACTGCAAGCGCTCCGCATCGCTCCAAGAGGAGACCAATCCGACCGAGCCGCAAGCCAAGTCGCTTTCGCAGTCGTTCACCGCCAAAGGTGACGTGCGAGCAAGAACTGAATACAGGCGGTTACCGTCATTGCAGAAAGAGTCACCGCCGCCCCCTCGAACACGCCAAACGTGACTCCGCCGACGGCCCCGAGCACAGGCGCGGGCAGGCCGAGCGTATTCAGCACCAAGAAAAGACAGATGAAGAAATGCGCGACAGCCTACGACACGCGGCCGCCTGCCCGGCGCCCAGCCACATGGAATGCCCGACCTTCCGCCGCTTTCTGCGGGCGGCCGCGTCTGGAGCGATTGGAGCACCAAGGAAGAAGGTTGCGCGGCCGACGTCAGACTAGTCTCATCCGAGGGGGCTTCGCCCCTCGGACTCCCCGACACGCGCTCTCGCGCGCCGTTGCGCCGGCGCGCTTCCGCCTCCGCGCGTAGCGCTACGGCGAGACCTCGCCGAAGCCTTGGCGTAGGCGGGCCGCTCGCGTGGCTCGCTCACTGTCGTTCGCTCGCATGGTGAAACGATCGGCAGGTTTATGAGACGGCTTCTGGCGAGTGCCGACACGATCTGGGCCCCTTGGACCATGACTGGCGAACCAGGTGAGGCGGAATTTCAGACCAGGGAGATGAGCTCCGATGCCGACTACCACTCACGCCGGCCGGCGGAAGGGAATAAGTTGGCGGATCCGGCTGTCCCGAAAGTACAGGCCGCCCCAGGCGAGAATTCCTACGACCAACGGAATCGCCGCGCGCGCCGTGTCGGCGATCCGCAAATGCGTGGCCACCGCGCCGCCGAGATAGCCGGTCATCACGATTGCGGCGAGGACAGACGTTTGCGGGACAAGGTAGAGCACCACCAGGGCGCATTCCGCAATGACAATGGGGACGATGGCCGATTCGGGATAGCCATAGCCCGTAACAATTTCGGCCACCGCGTAGGTGTGGTAGGTAGCCCTGAACCAGGCGCTGCTCAGCAGCTGCGCGACCACCAAAAAGGAAAGGAGCCAGCCGGTCGAGAGCATCCAGCGGGGAGCGGAGACGGTGCGGGCGATTGCAGTAGACATCGGGTACCTCCGGGCTTTGGGTTGCGCTTCAACGCTTCGGGGTGTCGGTCGGCCAACCGGGGGAGTCAACGCCGAACTGCTGTGCGTACTCGGCGTTCAGTCGCTGCCAGCCACCAAACTTCATCGCCTCGGGACCAACGATGCGGCCGATGGGAGTTCCGCTGAGAAGGTGATCCAGAACATCGAAGCAAATGTGCCACCCGGCGGCACCCATCGAGATGAAGCGGCGATCGATGTTGGTCCACAGCGTCAGGCGCGTGCCGCCGCCAAAGGCTTCGAGTGCCCACCG
Source organism: uncultured Acidobacteriota bacterium (assembly GCA_963804795.1). GTDB lineage: Bacteria > Acidobacteriota > Vicinamibacteria > Vicinamibacterales > 2-12-FULL-66-21 > CAVSUB01. Next base: position 146,743 of record CAWDRS010000007.1, read on the forward strand.
CATTTCGAAGCCACCCCAGTTGTACTCAAGCACCTTGGGAGCGTCGGCTCGCGTCACCGTTGTTTCGGAAACCTGCGGCGTGGGCGCTCCCACCGTGGTGAGCTTCGCCGTGGTTCCCACCGTACCCAGGCTCCTATCGGCGTCGAAGGGCGCCCACTCGCGCAGATGCGCTGGGTCGGTCAGCGCCTGCCAGACTTTTTCCGGAGAGTGGCGCAGCTCTCTGACGAGAATGAGCGTCCACTTCTCTCCGTCCTTTCGTACCTGCGCCCCGCTGGCGGGACCCGGTGCGTACTGCTCGCGAGCGATCACCGTTTTCTCCTTGTCTTCCTTTTCGTTCGTGTTGATTGATCCATGCGGTCGAGGTGGCGTTCGAGGGCATCCACGTGAGCGGACCAGAACCGACGGAACGGAGCGAGCCAGGCATCCACCTCCTGAAGTGGTTCAGGTTTCAGTCGGTAGAGACGGCGCTGTGCGTCCACCGTGGACTCCACGAAACCGGCCTCGCGCAGCACGCGCAGGTGCTTTGACACGGTCGGCTGCGGCATACGAAGTTGACGCTCGATCTCTCCAACCGACTGTTCTGACGAGACCAGGAGGCTCAATATCGCGCGGCGGTTCGGCTCCGCAATGATTTCGAACACGGATTCCACTCTTTTGATATACGCCACAGAGCATATGCGTGTCAAGGCATGTACAGGCAGGGTGGTCTAATCGTGAGACGGATCCCGCGCGCTCCGCAGCTGAGCAGGCGGAGTCAGATCTACGCTCAGATGAACTCGGCTGCGGTCGCCCGCAAAACAACCGTGAGATGGCTCGATTACTCTCAGTGAACGTCGGACTCCCGCGCGATATCGCGTGGAAGGGCCGCACGGTGCACACCGCGATCTGGAAAGATCCGGTGCGCGGCCGCTGTCGGGTCGGCCGGATGAATCTCGACGGAGACGGTCAAGGCGATCGGGACGGGCACGGGGGTGAGCAGCGCGCGGTCTTCGTCTACCAAATCGAATCGTATCGCTACTGGCAGAAGCAGCTGGAGAGGACCGACTTCGTCCACGGACAGTTCGGCGAGAACTTCACGATCGAAGGATTGCCCGACGATGCCGTGTGCATCGGCGACCGGTATCAGATTGGCAGCGCGCTCTTCGAGGTGACCCAACCTCGCGTCACCTGCTATCGCGTCGGCATTCGGATGAACGAGCCCCGCATGCCGGCATTGCTGACATCCAGCGGACGGCCGGGATTTTACTTCCGCGTCCTGCAGCCAGGCGAGGTGGGCGCCGGCGACGACATCGTGAAGGTCGGAGGGGCCACGGAGCAGATGACCGTGGCCGAGATCAACGCGCTCCTCTATTCGCCCAATCATCCGCGCGATCGACTGGAGCGCGCATTGCGGATCGATGCGCTGTCACCCGGATGGCGCTCGTCGTTCGAGGCGTTGCTGCAGAGCCACACCACTTCCGCGGGGAGTGGTAACGCGGGGCTCGCGCCGGCAGCCGCGACGCATCCGGCTGCACCGGGATTTCGGACGCTCGTGGTGACGGCGATCGATCACGAATCCGCGGACGTCCTGTCGCTGACGATGCAGAGCCCCGACGGTCAGCCGCTGGGCGCGGCTCTGCCAGGCCAGTACGTGGTCGTGCGCCTCCAACCGACGGCCGGCGGCCCGCCACTGTTTCGCAGCTACTCGCTCTCGGGCGCCCAATCGACGGAGCGCTATCGAATCAGCGTGAAGATCGAGGCGAATGGAGCGGCTGGAACCCACGTCCGCGAGCACGTCCGCGTAGGCGAAACACTGGACGTCAGCGCACCGCGCGGAAGCTTCATTCTGCAGTCCGGCGAGCGCCCGGTGGTGCTGCTCAGCGCGGGCATCGGGGCGACGCCTGTGCTGGCGATGCTGTACGCGCTGGCGGCGGCCCGCTCGGCACGACAGGTCTTCTGGCTACACGGCGCTCGCGACCGGCAGCATCATCCATTCGCCGCCGAAGTCCGGCGCCTCATGCACGGGCTTCCTGGCGGCCGCAGCTACGTGTGCTACAGCAGGCCGGGCTCGCACGACACGATGACCGAAGATTTCAACGCGATCGGTCACTTGTCGCGTTCGGCCTTCGACGAGGTCGGGGTTCCCCGAGAGGCCGATGTCTACGTCTGCGGGCCGACTCGTTTCATGGCAGAAATGAAAGCGGCGCTCGCCACTGTGGGCGTGCCGCCGGAGCGGATTCACGTCGAACTCTTCAACGGCAGCGAATCGATGACTCCAGGCGTCGTCAACGCCGCGACGCGGACTCCACATCTGCCCACGGACGACGCCGATACCGGGCCCCTGGTGTCCTTCGCGCGCAGCGGCATCGCCGCACACTGGAAGTCGTCGTCCTACCAGAACATCTTGGAGTTGGCCGAGGCGTGCGACGTCCCGGTCCGGTGGTCGTGCCGGACCGGTGTGTGTCACAACTGTGAGAGCGGGTTGGTGTCGGGCGCGGTCGTCTACGGACCGGAGCCACTCGATCAGCCGGCGGACGGCAACCTCCTCGTGTGCTGCTCACAACCGATTCGCGACGTCGTCATCGATTTGTGAAGCGTGGCCGGGATTCGATGTCTGAGGTGGACTCGATCATTCCCCGAGCCTGCGTGCGGTCGTTACCGCCGGCCGCATCAGGTAATGGTGGTTGATTCAAGTAATGGCGATGAACAGGCTGCACCGAGCCCGGCGCCAGACCCGGCGGGAGAACCTTCTGCCGTCATCTCGATGGCAGGGGCGTCGCGCCCACTGGTCCGGGATCGACGACCGTAAAGCGAGTCGCCCAAGCATCCAGCATCACAACTCCCACAAGCCAAGGGCCTTATCTGCATAGGCGCCGTCACCCTCTTGGCAGCCTTCGATCAGCACGTCCGAGGGCGGCGGAAACTCGAATGGCGGACACTGGAAGTTCAGCATCCTCCAGTCCCCATCCTCGATGTCCTCGTTGCGGTCGTGTTCGAGGAAGGTTGTCGTCAGGAGATACCGGGCGCCGCTGGAGCGAATGTTGTCGATGGCTCGAAAGACATTCTCGAAGGACAGATGGACGAGGCAGTCCCGGCAGAGGATGGCGTCGGCGCGGGGAAGTGGATCCCGGGTCAGGTCCAGGTGCACGAATTGCCGGTTCGAGTGGGGACCCCCGAATCGGATCTCGTTCTCGCGGACCAGTGACTCGACGATGTCCGCACCGATGTAGGGGATTCGAAGATCGACCGTGCTGAGCCAGGCGAAGTCCCCGCACGGCACGTCGAGAAGCGCCTCGATCCCGTGCCGCTCGAGAAATGCCGGCAATGCCTCCCGCAACCCGGCTGTCGCGGTGAGCAGCGATCCCAGGCCCGACCGCGACGCATCTGCGCCCCAGAGATTGGTGCGCGCGATTCGATCGAAACGTTCCGACAGGCTCAAACCGCGGAAGTCACCGCGGCGAGCTTGAAAGTTGAGATGCGCCGGGACCGGAGGGCGTTCGCGCGTCGCCATCCTTCAATTGTCGCGCATTGTCTGCGCTGGACGACGACTTCGGATCGTCTTGGAGGGCCTCAACACCACACCAGTTTGATGTCGACGACCGGCGTCCCGTCGATGGCCTCGATCGGTCCGATGCGCAGTCGGGTTCCCTTGATCGAACGCACGGTCACCTGGTGCAGTCCCAGCGGATTCGGCCTGTCCGGCGAGCGCGTCGCGAACACTCCGGTCAGCGGGTTGTTCGGGTTCGATCGTGGATGGACTCGAAGCACGTCGCGCTTGCCCTGGTGGAGCCACGTAATGACGATGATGTCGTCGCCGGCGGCAAGGAGGTGGAGTCCGTCCGCCGCCCACCTGTGCACTTCGAGCCATGCGTCGGGCGCTCCCTCGGATCCTTGCTTCGGTGCCGCGGTGCGCGACTTGAGCGCAGACCGGATCACGCCGATCGGTTTCAACTGAGGTCGGATCGGAGTGGACGGCCGCGGATGCTCCGACCCTCGAGAGGCGCGCAATTTCCCCACTCGTACGCTTCGCATACCGGCCTCATCCTCCCCGATTGGCTGCCATGATATCGGGGCCGCCGAGGTCAGTCACTCGCATAGTGAGATCGGTGCCAACCTAATCGCCATCGCTGACGTCCAACCCGGAACGACTCACAAGGAGCGCCCCGATGAACAGCCTGCTGAGTGACGTGCGATTCACGATCCGGACGTGGATGCGCCATCCCGGATTCACCGCTGTGGCGGTCCTGACCCTCGCGCTCGGCATCGGGGCGAACACCACGATGTTCTCGGTCGTGAACGCGACGCTCCTGCGAGCCCTGCCATTCCCACGCGCCGACCGGTTGGTGACGCTCTGGAAGAGTCCGTTCAACGACCCCGAGCGCCTCAATATCGTGTCGCTCCCGAACTTCCGCGACTATCAGTCGCAGAGCCGGACCTTCGAGAGCCTCGCCCTCTTCGATTCGGCGGGTCGAGGCTACAACCTCACTGGCCAGGGCGAAGCCGAGCAGGTCTCGGGCGTGCGGGTCACGGCGAGCTTCTTCACCGTGCTCGGCGTGCAGCCGATGCTCGGGCGGACGTTCCGTCCGGAGGAAGAGACGCCGGGCAACGATCGCGAGGTCGTCCTGAGCCACGCGCTCTGGATGCGCCGCTACGCCTCCGATCCAGCGATCGTGGGCAAGACGATCCAGATGGACGGAAGGGGCTACACCGTCGTCGGGGTCATGCCCGCAACATTCCGGTTTCAGTTCGGCGGCAGCACGGTGCGGCAGCTCTGGGTGCCTGCCGGCTGGACAAAAGGCGATGAGGAACGCGGCTCCAATTCGTTCTACGCGATCGGCCGCCTGAAGGCGGGCGTGGCCTTCAACGAGGCGCGCAGCGAGATGGACACGATCGGCCGTGCTTTGGCCAGCGCGTACCCGGATGACAACGCCGGTCAGACCGTTCGCCTCGTGCCGATGGCCGAGCTCGGAGTCGCGCGGCTGCGGCCGACGCTCGTCGCCATGCTAGGCGTTGTCGGGTTCGTCCTGCTGATCGCGTGCGTCAACGTCGCGAACCTGACGCTTGCCCGCGCGGCGTCGCGGTCTCGCGAGCTCGCCATCCGTTGCGCGCTTGGGGCTGCTCGAGGCCGAATCGTGCGGCAGTTGCTGACCGAAAGCGTGATGCTGGCATGCGCGGGCGGCGTCGGGGGCGTCCTTCTGGCGTACTGGGGCACGAGCGCCCTGCTGCCGATCCTGCCGAGCAACCTGCGAGCCGTTCCGCTTCGACCCGTCGATCGCATCGGCATCGACATGACGGTCCTGGCGTTCACCTCTCTGGTGTCGATCGCGAGCGGCATCCTCTTCGGTCTTGCGCCGGCGCTCGGGTTCTCCCGCGACCTGATCCACCCGATGAAGGAGAGCGCGCCTGGATCGACCGGGGGTCGGAGCCGGCTGCGGTATGTGCTCGTTGCCTCGGAGGTCGCGTTGACGCTGGTTGTGCTGGCCGGCGCGGGTGTCATGCTGCTCAGCGTGTCTCGATTGCTCGCCGTCGATCCGGGCCTCGACACGCGCAATGTGCTGGTGATGCAGATGTCGCTGCCGCAGGAGAATCTGTACTACGGACCTCCGGGGAATCCGCGATTCTGCGACGGCCTCGATCAGCGCGTCGGCAGCGTAGCAGGTGTGATCTCGGCCAGCGCCATCGCGCATCTTCCTCTATCGGGCGCGAACGCCGGACGCGGGATTACGATCGAGGCCCGGCCGGATCCGGGGCCGGAGAATCAGAGCGGCGCCGGTTACAGCGTTGCGTGCCCCAATGTGCTCCGCACACTGGGCATGACGCTCCGCGGCGGCCGTGAGTTCACCACGCGCGACACGGTCGAAGCCCCGCCCGTCGCGATCATCAACGAGGCCATGGCCCGTCGAGACTGGCCGGGGGAAGACGCGATCGGGAAGCGCTTCAAGATCGGGCTCTTCGGCAGCGATGCGCCGTGGATGACCGTGGTCGGCGTGTTCAAGGACGTGCGTCAGTTCGGTCTGGACACCGAGCCCCGGCCCTGGTTCCTGCGACCGTATCAGCAGGCTGGCTGGCCGTTCATGAGCATCCTCGTCAAGACGGCGTCCACTCCCGCCTCGTTCGTCGCTGCTGTCAAGCGCGCGCTCGCCATCGTCGAGCCGAACCAGCCCGTGTCTGGTGTTCGCACGATGGAGGATGTTCTCGGCACGTCAGTCTCGTCGCGGCGATTCCCGATGCTGCTGCTCACCCTCTTCGGGCTTCTGGCGCTGGTGCTGGCGGCGGTTGGCATCGCGGGCGTCGTGGGCTACTCGGTCGTGCGCCGGACGCAAGAGATCGGGCTGCGCATGGCACTCGGGGCGCAGCGCAGCGACGTGCTGCGTCTGGTGCTCGGTCAATCGCTCGTGTGGACCATCGTCGGCATCGTGGTCGGACTCGCCGCGGCGTTTGGCCTCCTGCGATTCCTCGACACTCTGCTGTACGGAATCAAACCCGCCGATCCGATGGTGCTGGCTTCAGCGTCCGTTCTTCTCGTCGCCGTCGCGCTCGCAGCGAGCTATCTGCCGGCGCGGCGCGCGATGGGAATTGACGCGGTGCGCGCGCTGCGAGAGGGGTAGGCTGGCAGGTCACGTCCCGGAATCGCATCGGCGACCGCGAGTCATCTCGTGTGGCTTCCGCCTTGAGGCGGAAGATCGCAGTTCGTCTCGCTTCCACCTGAAGGTGGAAGCCACGAGGGGTGTTGCCGGGAAGCCCTGAGTTGGTTTCTGCACGACCACGAGTCATCTCGTGTGGCTTCCGCCTTCAGGCGGAAGATCGCGTTCGTCTCGCTTCCACCTGAAGGTGGAAGCCACGAGCTGGTGTTGTCGGGACGCCCTGAGTTGGTTTCTGCGACCGTGAGTCATCCCGTGTGGCTTCCGCCTTGAGGCTGAAGATCGGAGTTCGTCTCGCTTCCACCTGAAGGTGGAAGCCACGAGCTGGTGTTGTGGGGGCGCCGTGGGTTGGTTTCTGCGCGACCGTGAGTCATCCCGTGTGGCTTCCGCCTTCAGGCGGAAGATCGGAGTTCGTCTCGCTCCCACCTGAAGGTGGAAGCCACGAGCTGGTGTTGTGGGGACGCCCTGAGTTGGTTTCTGCGACGCGAGTCATCTCGTGTGGCTTCCGCCTTCAGGCGGAAGATCGTAGTTCGTCTCGCTTCCACCTGAAGGTGGAAGCCACGAGCTGGTGTTGTGTGGAAGCCGGGCTTCAACCGAAACCCGGTACGCTCTGTGCCCGTCCCGATGCATGGCCCACCCTTATCCCCCGCATCAGCCCGGCCTGCCTTACACCGGTAAGTACTCGTATTTCTTGACCTTTTGCACACGTGACAGCGCGCTCGTCTTCACAGCATGCGAGGCAGTCTCCCTCGTGCTTGCTCAGTTCCTGCGAGCGGCGCGCGAGTTCCGATTCGAAATTTCCGCGTACTGCTTCATGCCGGATCACGTACATCTTGTCGTCCGCGGGCTTGCGGAAGAGTCGCACTGCAAGTCGTTTATCAAAATGGCGAAACAGTATTCCGGCTTCTACTTCAACAAGGCGTATGGACGTCGACTATGGCAGCGGTATGGCTTTGAAAGAGTGATCCGCGACGATGCAGAGCTGGCGTTTGTGATCGGGTACATCATCGCCAACCCGGTTCGGGCCGCCCTTGTCGGGCAGCCCTCCGATTATCCGCATACAGGATCGGAGAAGTACACGATCCAAGAGATGTTAGAGATAAGCGATACCACCGGAGAAGGTCTTCCGACGAAAAGGGGCTGCGCCCTAATCTCGCGTGGCTTCCGCCTGAAGGCGGAAGCCACACGAGATAGATTCAGGCTCTAAACGTGGAAGCCGCGTTCAACTGCCCGTGTCGAGCAAGGCTGTCGAGATCGGCATCCCGATCGCCCTACGCTGATGCCGACTTGGCCGCGGCGGCGTGCGTGAACAGGGCAAACATCGCGCCCTGGGGATCGCCGAGCACGGAGAAGCGGCCGGTCTGCGAGATGTCCTGAGGCGGCACCATCACATTGGCGCCCAGCCCAGTCGCTTTTGCGGTCGCCGCGTCGCAGTCGCTGACCTGGAAGTATGGCATCCAGTACGACGGCACGTGCGAGGGCATGTGTGCCGGCATCTTCAGCATCCCGACGCCAGACTGTCCCTGATTCTGGAACTCCGTGTATTCCATGCCGCCCGCGTCGCTGGAGCTGTTCTTGGACGTCCAGCCGAAGAGCTTCGTGTAGAACGCCTCGGCCGCCTTGGGATCGCGCGTCGTGAGCTCGCTCCAGCAGAGGGCTCCAGGTTCGTTGAGAATCTTCGCGCCGATGTGCTTCTTCGGCTCCCACACCTGGAACACGGCGCCCGTCGGATCCTGGATCACCGCCATGCGCCCGACGTCCATGACGTCGAATGCCGGCGCCAGCACGCGTCCGCCGAGATCCGTCGCCTTCTTCGCGGTCTCGTCCGCACTCTGCACCGTGACGTACAAGTTCCAATGCGGCGGTATCCCAGCCTGGAGCTCGTCCGGCCGCAGGCTGCACGCCGCGCCGACCTCCTTGCCGCGCATGAGGAACATCGAATAGGTCCCCTCCGGCCCCATCGATTGCTCGTTGAGGTCCCATCCGAGCAGCGAGCGGTAGAACCCGACGCCCGCGTTCTGGTCGGTCGTGGCCAACTCGGGCCAGCTGAAAGTGCCAGGCTGATGCGAAGTGAATTCCGCCATTCAAAACCTCCTGCGCTCTGACGATTGCGCCCGAGAGTATACCGGGTCCGCGTAAAGTATTCTCCGCAGTTGGGACGAACGCCATTTCTCAGGGAGGAAAAACGTGAGACGCACAATCCTGATCGTCGTCCGGCTTGCCATCGCGGCCGGGCTCGTCTTCGGTGTCGCCGGAGCGCACTCTGCGTTCAGCCAGTCAGACGAGGCGTTGGATCCGCTCCGCGTGGCGGCCGACTCGCACAAGCTGGTGCTGGACAATGCGTTCGTTCGGGTGCTCGACGTGCACGTGCCGGCGGGCAAAACAGAGCCCAGGCACCGGCACCCGCACGGCCTGAGCGTCTATTTCACGGATTGGGAAGCCAAGGTCACGGTTGACGGCAAGGCCGCCGAGCTGCACCAGCGCAAGGCGGGGACCTTTGCCTGGAGCGAGGCCGTCGTGCATGCCGTCCAGAATGCCGGGAAGACGGAAGGGCACATCCTGCGGATTGAGCTCGAAGTACTGATTTTCACAGCTCGTCGCAATCGCGACTGTGGGAACGGAACGGTCGATTGTCAGCCTCTCGCGCGAGCGAGCGGCGCTGGCGACGCCGCAGCCGCGGAGACCTGATTCCGGCCACGGCTCTTGGCGTCGTACAGCGCGCCATCTGCTGCACGAAACAGTGATTCGCCCGCCTGGTCGTCGGGTCGCAGCTCCGGGCTGTCTGCAGCCCATCTCCGATGCGCGACACCCACGCTGATCGAGAGCGTCCCCTCAGGGAAGTACTTGCCCGCAAGGGTCGGCGCCGTCTCGTTGACGGCACGGCACAGACGATCTGCGATAGCGAGGACGTCTGCCTGCGACCGGCCTGGGATGCCGACAACGAACTCGTCTCCGCCGTAGCGGCACGCGACCGCGTCCGGAGGGAGCCCGGACCCGAGGACGTGGCCCACCGTCCGGACGGCCTCCGCACCCGTAAGGTGGCCGTGCGTATCGTTGAGGGACTTCAACCGATCGAGATCCAGCACGAGGAGCGACAGGGACCCGCCGCGTGCCCGCGTCGCGCGGATCATCGCGCTCAGCTGACGCTCGAACGACCGGAGGTTGTGGAGTCCGGTCAAATCGTCCGTCATCGCGATGGCGTGCAGGCGTCTCGCGTTCGCCGTCAACCTCGAGGTGACGACCCCAACGCCGATGAACAGCGCCATCTGCACGAAATCCGGCTCGTGGTAATCGAGGGTCAGGAGCGCCGGATTCGCGAGGTGATACAGCACGATCGCGAGCACCGATGCGGCAAGACCGCCGATCCATCGCAGCGAGAAGGCTGCGAGGATGATCGGCAGGTAATAGAGGTGCTGGACCGGGGCAGAGCCGGTGGCGCGATCGAGGCCAAAGGTCAACAGCAGCCCGAAAGCGACACCCGCGATGGCCAAGGGCCGCGAGATCGGCAGGTCTGTCACATTTTTGCCACCGGTCTGACGAGGAGCGGTCGTCAACTGCATCACAGTCATTATGACGCGCGGCGCGTCGCGCCGGCTGGCGCCCGATCGCTCGATCGCGAACATCGTGACCGGCTCCATTGGGCATTTCGTAGAATGTTCCCGGCTCGGGCGCGCGATGTCGAGAGCTCGCAATCGGCTCCGACCTACACATGAACGCGCCAATTCCGGCGCCGGCCACACCCGAGCGGCTGCGTCCCGGGCGGTTGCTCGAGGATGGCCAGACTCACAGGAGCACAAGACGTGAAATACATGTTGATGATGCATGCCCCCCGCGCCGGATGGAAAGACGCGGGGATCGGCACGTGGCCGCAAGAGGACATCAAGGCGCACATCAATTTCATGCTGCGGTTCAACAAGGAGCTGACACAGGCGGGGGAGCTGGTGGGTGCGGAAGGGCTGGCGCTGCCGGAGGACGCGCGGGTGGTGCGAGCCGGCAAGAGCGGCGCGCCGGAGGTGACCGACGGCCCGTTCCCCGAGGCCAAAGAGTTCCTCGCGGGCTTCTGGATCGTCGACTGCGAGAGCCGCGAGCGCGCGTTACGAGATCGCCGCGCGTGCGTCGGCGGCACCGGGTAAAGGCGGCGTGCCGTTGAACATGCCGATCGAGGTCCGAGAGGTGATGAGCGCACCACCGGCAGATCTGTGAGGGCCGACGGCCTGGACTCGACGGGGGAGAACCTGCTGCGCGAGCTCGCGCCGCAGGTTCTCGGCGCCGTGATCCGGCGATTCGGGGACTTTTCCGCCGCCGAAGACGCCGTTCAGGAAGCGCTTGTCGCCGCGGCCGTGCAGTGGCCTGTCGAGGGTGTGCCGGACAACCCGCGCGGCTGGCTCATCCATGTCGCCGGACGACGCATGACCGATCACATTCGCGTCGAGCTGGCGCGCCGGCGCCGCGAAGCTGTCGTGATCATGCAGGCGCCCCCCGACCAGCAGGTGGTGCCTGCGCCGATTCCTTTCAGGTCGATCAGGGAGAACAGGATGACACGCTGATCCTGCTCTTCATGTGCTGCCATTCGGCGCTCACCCGTCCTTCCGCGATCGCGCTCACGCTTCGCGCGGTCGGCGGGCTCACCACAGCCGAGATCGCCAATGCCTTCCTCGTGCCCGAGGCCACGATGGCGCAGCGGATCAGCCGCGCCAAGCAGCGCATCAAGACTTCCGGCGTCCCGTTTCGCATGCCGACCAGCGCGGAGCGGGATGAACGTCTGAGCGCGGTGCTGCACGTGCTCTATCTGATCTTCAACGAAGGCTACGCCAGCAGCATCGGCCCGGATCTGCAGCGAAACGATCTGTCGAACGAGGCCATCCGGCTCACGAGGGCCGTCCATCATCTGCTGCCCGGAGATGGCGAAGTCGCCGGGCTCCTTGCCTTGATGCTGCTGACCGATGCGCGTCGTCCGGCACGCACGGGCCCCGACGGCGAGCTCATCCCCCTCGCGGCGCAGGATCGTGCGTTGTGGGATCGCGGCGAGATTGCCGAGGGCGTGGGGCTCATCACCGCGACGCTGTCCAGGGGGTCGATCGGCGCGTATCAGCTGCAGGCGGCGATCGCGGCGGTCCATGACGAGGCGGCACGCGCCGAAGATACCGACTGGCCGCAGATCTTCGCGCTGTACGGCTTGCTCAAACGGATGTCGGACAATCCGATGGTCACGCTCAATCACGCCATCGCGGCGGCGATGGTGCACGGTCCGACCGCCGGTCTCGAGCTGCTGCGCGCTCTCGATGCCGATGATCGAATGGCTGGCCACCATCGTCTCGACGCCGTTCGGGGCCACCTGCTCGAGATGTCCGGCGACCATCGGTCAGCCATCGAGCACTACCGCAGGGCGGCGGCGCGGACGACGAGCATTCCGGAGCGGAACTACCTCCTCACACAAGCGGCCCGCCTTCGCGACGAGCGGGCATGATCCGATCTGCGCCTGGCCCTTTCCATCACGCCTCTTCGTGTGTACCCTCGCGCCATGATCGACGTGCAACCTACCGTTCTCGAAGGCGGCGGCATCCGGCTCGAGCCGCTCACCGAACAGCATCACGACGCTCTCGCAGCGGTTGCAACTGACGGCCGATTGTGGGAGCTCTGGTTCGTGTCCGTGCCGCCGCCGGACGCCATGCGGACGTACGTGGCCGATGCGCTCCAGGGGCAATCGGATGGGCACATGCTGCCGTGGGCCGTGCGCGACCTGGCCACCGACACCATCGTCGGCTCGACGCGTTATCACGACATCGTACCCAATCTCGACCGCGTGGAGATCGGGTACACGTTCTACGCGCAGAGCCGTCAGCGCACGCACGTCAACACGACGTGCAAGCTCCTGCTGCTGGCGCCACGCGTTCGAAGCGCTCCGATGCAAGGTCGTCGGGCTGCGGACCGACGGGTTCAACTTCCGGTCGCAGCGAGCCATCGAGGCGCTGGGCGCAAAGAAGGATGGCGTGATCCGGCACTTCGGCGTCCGGCGCGATGGAACGGTCCGGGATACCGTCATGTACAGCATCCTCGCGAGCGAGTGGCCGGACGTCCGTCGTCATCTCGAGCTGCGGCTGCACCGGCACTCGACGTAGTCTCAATCCGAGGGGCTTCGCCCCTCGGACTCCCCTGCACGCTTCCGCCGCCGCGCGAAGCGCTTCGGCGAGACCTCGCCGTAGCCTTGGCGAAGGCGGGCTCTCGCGCCGCTTCGCCGGCGCGCTTCCGCCGACGCTAAAGCTCCGGCGAGACCTCGCCGAAGCGCCTACGGCGCGAAGGCGGGCCGATCGCGTGGCTCGCTCGCGCAGCATTTGTGGATTCGTTCTAGTCGCTGGGGACCTACTGGCTCCTCGGGATCGGCCGTATCCGGATGTTCCGCCAGCGGCTGACCAAGGGCTCGCTCACGGTGACTCCTGAGCCGGCATACAGCGGCAGGTTGATCTCCCGCTCGCTCAACCCGTGAATCTGCAAGCCGATGAAGCCCTTCGGGTGCGTCTTGTAGACGGCCTCGTTCACGAGGTCTTCGACCGGCTGTCCGTTCACCCAGGTCTGGATGCGTGGGCCCCTGGCGACGATGCGCAGTCTGTTCCAGCCCTCGTCTACGAAGTGATGATGGCCCGCGGCAATCTTCTCCGGCGACGACAGCCAGTTCGTCCCGAGCGCCTCGCCGTAGAGCAGCCCGGCCGTGGGCTGCCCTTGATAGAAGCGGCGCACTTCGACTTGTGGGCCGTTGACTCTTCCGGCGGACGATTCGAAGCTTCGGCCCGACGATTGGAGCGGCCGGACCTGCGACCGGATCTGGATGCCCTGATTCGTCACCCGGTCGACCATCGTCTCGAGCTCGAGCTCGAAGTCGTCGAACTCGCGCGTCGTGCACAGAAAAGAGTTCATGCTCGCGCTGCGCTCGACGGTCCGGCCGACGATAGCGCCGTCTTCGACCGTGTAGGTGTGGGCCCCGTTCAAGTGGACCCAGCCGTCCAACGTCGCTCCGTCGAACAGCTGAAGCCAGTCCGAACCGCGCGCAGGGTTGATGGCCCTCGCCGGTTTGCGGCGGATCGTCCTTGGGCAGCGCGAACGCGATGATGGCGTCTCCGGACTTGGTGGCGTTCTTTCCGCCGCCTCCGGCTGCAATCACCACGTACTCGCGGCCGTCGACCATGTACACGCTCGGCGTCGCATAGCCGCCCGCCGGCAGCTGGTGTTCCCAGAGGACACGGCCGGAATGTGACTCGAACGCCCGGATCTTTTCGTCGGCGGTGGCGGCTACGAAGATCACGCCTCCCGCGGTGGTCACGGCACCGCCATAGTTCATGGACCCCGTGTTGCGGATGCCTTTGGCTACCAGCTGGGGTACTCGCCGAGCGGCACCTTCCAGAGGATTTCGCCCTTCACCAGATCGATGGCATTGAGCGTGCCCCATGGCGGAGCGATCGCGGGTACGCCATGCGAATCGGTGAAGACGGTGTACCCCTCGATCGTGTATCGGTTCGGAGTGCCCGTGGACTGGCCGCTTCCAACCTCGCCCGGCCCACTGTTCAAATACGCGATCAGCGCGCTCACCTCCTGTGGGCGAAGGTAGCCGAACGCGGGCATGCTGTTCCGTCCCTGAAGAATGACGGTCTCGAGCTCCTGACGAGTCTTCTTCAGCTCCACGAGCGGGGGAGTCTGAGGTGGAGCCCCTTGGCGCTCCGCTCCGTGGCAGGCGACGCAGGTGCGCTCGTAGATCCGGCGGCCCAATTGCGCCGGGGTTTCGACGACACCGGCTGGTGAATCGTGAACCGGCCGCAGCCGGTTGATCGTCGGGGCATCGTTCACATTGACGTAGAGCACGTTCAGCGTCGGATCGAATGAGCCTCCATGCCATTCACTCCCACCGAGGTGCCCGGGCTGCGTGAGCGTGCCCTGGAGGCTCGGCGGCGTGTAAATCGGTCCGGCTGTGTACTTTCGGAAGTCCTTCAACGCCTGCGCGTGGGCCGCCGGCGTGATGTTCGTGAGGTCGGCCTCGGTCAGGGACTGGCGCACCAGCGGCGCGGGCTTCAACGGGACCGGCTGCGTCGGCCAGGTCTCCTCACCTGGCACGCTGGACTTTGGGACCGGCACGTCCTGAACAGGAAACAGCGGCCGCCCAGTCTCGCGGTCCAGCACGAACGTGAAGCCCATTTTCGTGAGCTGCACCACGGCGTCCTTCGATGTGCCGCCGGCTGTCAGCGTGACCAGGATCGGCGCGGGCGGATTGTCGTAATCCCAGATGTCGTGATGGACAGTCTGATAGTGCCACTTCAGCGCGCCGGTCGACGCATCGAGGGCGAGGACGCTGTTGGCGAACAGGTTCGATCCTTTGCGAAAGGCGCCATAGAAGTCGTCGGTCGCCGAACCTGTTGCCGCAAAGACCCAGCCCCGCTGTTCGTCCACCGTGATGCCGCCCCACGCGTTGGCGCCGCCGTAGGTTTCCCCATCGACCCGTTGCCACGTATCGCGACCGGGCTGGCCATCGAGCGGAATCGTATGAAAGATCCACGCGAGGCGTCCTGTTTCGGCATCGTACGCGCGGATGTGCCCCGGGGAGGCATCGTAGCTTTCGTTCACGCGCGATCCGAGGATGAGCAGGTTCCGGTAGATCGCGCCGGGCGAGGTCATCTCGAGGCCGACCGTCGCGGGCTCCACGCCGAGGTGTTCGCGAAGGTCGATGTAGCCGTTTTTCCCGAACGACGTGATCAACTCGCCCGTGCGCGCATCGAGCGCGTAGGCCCGATCCTTGACGAAGTGGAAGATCCGCTCGCCTCCGCCGCCCTTCCAGTAGACGACGCCCCGGTTGCGCAACCTGATGACCGCTCCGCGTTCGTTGTGCTTCGACGGGTCGAAGGACCAGATCTCGCGGCCGGTAGCCGCGTCGAGCGCGACAGCCTTGAGACTGGGCGTCGTGATGTACATCACGCCGTTCACCACGATCGGATTGACGTGCATCGTCGAACGCTGGCTCGCGTCACCCGTGCGGTACTCCCAGGCCGGGACGAGCCGATGGACGTTCGCCGCGTGGATTTGAGCAAGCGGGGCGTACTGATTGCCTTTTGGATCGCCCCGGTAGACGGGCCAGTCGACGCCGGTCGGAGGGCTCGGTGGGCCCTGGGTGAAGGCGGCAACGGCGTTGACTGCCAACGCGACAACGAACAGCGGCGGTGCGAAGCGGAGGAATCTGAGAGTCATTGGAAGCCTGCGCGTCAGCCCCTCGCGCGCGATTTCGTCATGCCGCCCGACGCGTCCTCATCGGTCGCCTGCTTGGTGATCCCGTACCGCAGGATGTCCTCGAGCGCGCTCAGGATGTGCCGCTCCATCAGCGCCTGGGCAGGCTTGTCCTTGCGCTTGGCGATGAGCTCGATCAGATCGCGATGCTCTTCGATGGCGCGGGAGGGACGTCCGACGAGGCGGATCGTCCTCGCCATCAACATCTGGCTCTGCAGCGTCAGCTGTCCCATCGCGGACGACAGGTAGGAGTTGTGGGCGGCGTCCATGATCGCCGCGTGCAGGTCGCGGTTGTAAATCCGGTAGGCCTCCATGTCACCGGCCTTCAACGCCGCTTCCCCGACCGACTGATGCCCGCGGAGCCAGGTCAGCTCGTCGTCGTGTGATCCGCTCGCAGGCGCGGCCGACGCTGAAAGACTCCAGCGCCGCGCGCATTTCGTACAGCTCGCGTACTTCCTGCTCGCTGAACTCCCGGACGAACCAGCCGCGATAGGGCAGCTTCACGATCAATCCGTCCCGCTCCATCCGGTGGAGCGCCTCGCGAACCGGCGTCGTGCTGATGTCCAGCTGCTCGGCGATGGTGTCCGGGCGCAGCTGGGCACCGAACTCGATGCGGCCCCGGACGATGTCGTTCCACAGCGCGCGGTACGCGCGCGCACCAAGGAGCGTCTCCGACAACGGCTCGAGCCCTGGCTCCTTCAGGTGCGCATCAGGTTTACCACCTGACGTAGATGGTCTTGGCATGTGTGTAGAACTCTCTGGCCGTCGGCCCGATCGAGTAGGCACCCTGTCCGGAATCCTTGACGCCGCCGAACGGCACGTGCGCCTGGCTGGCCGTGCCGTGATTGACGTGGATCATTCCCGCCTTGACGCGCGTGGTGAACTCATGGACGCAGTGCGAGCGGGAACTGAATATCGATGCGGCGAGGCCGTATCGCGTGCCGTTGGCGACCGCGATGGCCTCGTCCAGGTCTCGCACGCGCAACACCGGCAAAACCGGCCCGAAGATTTCTTCGGTCGCGAGAGGCGAGTCGGGCGGCACGCGGTCGAAGACGGTTGGAGCGTAGTAGAACCCCTGACGATCCGGTTCCTCCGCGAGAGCCTTGCCGCCGGCGAGGAGTGCGTGCCCGGAGGCAATTCCCTGCCGAACGTAGCCATCCACGGTGCGCAGCTGCTCGCGGCTCACGAGCGGTCCCATGGTGGTCGACGGATCGAGGCCATCACCGACGTGGATGCGGGCGACGTGGGACAGGATGCATTCGACGAGCTCGTCCGCCTGCGCTTCCGTGACGATCACGCGGCTGATCGCGGTGCACCGCTGGCCGCTGCACAAGAAGGCCGCGGCGACGATCTCCCGCGCGGCCCCGTCGAGGTCCGCGCAGTCGATCACGACCGCCGGGTTCTTGCCGCCCAGCTCGAGCTGCACGCGCGACAGCCGCCGCGCCGCCAGCTCGTAGATGTGCATTCCGACGGCAGTGGATCCCGTGAACGTAATGCCACCCACACGCGCGTCGCGAACGAGCGTATCGCCGACGACCGAGCCACGGCCGCTCACGAGATTGACCGCGCCCGCCGGAACGCCCGCCTGCACGAACAGGTTCGTCAGATAGACCGCCGACCAGGGCGTCAGCGAGGAGGGCTTGAAGACCACGGTGTTCCCGAAGGCGAGCGCAGGTGCGATCTTTCGCACGGGTGTCACGACCGGGAAATTCCACGGGCAGATCGCACAGACGACCCCCACCGGCTCGGCGACCGTATGGCAGGACACGCCTTGACGCTCGCTCGGAAACGTCAGCCCGGTAGGGCGGGTGGCTTCGCCCGCCATGTATCGTGCCTCCGCCACGGCACGGATCACTTCTCCCGTCGCTTCCGCGAGGGCCTTACCCTGCTCGAGCGTGACGATGCGCGCGAGCTCGCTCGCCGAGGCCTCGAGCAGCTGGGCGAAGCGGAAGAGCACCGCTCCGCGTTGGGGCGCGGGCTTTTCGGCCCACGCCCAGGCCGCTGCCGCGGCCGCTTCAACAGCGTCCCTCGCATCGCCTTCAGTCGAATCCGCGAACTCTCCGAGGATCTCGTTCGGGCGCGCCGGGTTCCGGATCGCGTACCGTCGCGCCACCGGACGAATCGATCCATTCGCCGCGGAGCAGATTCTGATGCCTCTGCACCGCCATCGATTGTGGCCCTGACTGCGTGGAGGCATTACAACGCGCTCCTCAGAATCTCCGCCAGCTGCCCGCTGCTCGTCTCCCGCGGATTGACCACGACGTTGCCGCTCTTCATAGCCTCCTCGACGACGCCGTCGACGTGGTGCTCCCGCAAGCCGTACGACGAGAGGCTCCTCGGAATGCCGATCGAGTCGGGCGAGATTTCCCACGATGTCTGCGGCACCGCCGGGACCACCATCCACATTCCCGAGCGCGCGAGCCACCTCGGCGAAGCGCTGTGGCGCCGCCGTGCAGTTGAACCGCATCACCAGGGGCAGCGTGACGGCAATCGCGATGCTGTGGGGAATCTTGAGGTCCCAGCTGCCGAGCGGCATCGCCAGTGCGTGCGCCAGCCCGAGCCGGGTGGGATTCATCGCCATACCCGCCAGCGTGCTGGCCAGGAGCATTCCATAGCGCGCTTCGCGGTCGCCGGGATTCTGCACGGCGTGTCGAAGGTGGCTGCCAATCAGCCCGATGGCCTCGAGCGCGAGGGCGGCGGAGATCGGCTGGCACGCCTTGTTGGTGTAGCACTCGACAGCGTGGGCCAGAGCATCCATTCCCGGTGGACGCCGTCAGCGCCGCCGGAAGCCCCATCGTGAGCTCCGGATCGCAGAGTGCCATGGCCGGGTACATCTGCACGCCGCCGATCGCGACCTTCAGCTTCCTGTCGTCGTCCGTGAAGACCGACCAGAGGCTGACCTCGCTTCCCGTGCCG
The DNA here is from genome assembly GCA_963804795.1 of uncultured Acidobacteriota bacterium. Classification (GTDB taxonomy): domain Bacteria; phylum Acidobacteriota; class Vicinamibacteria; order Vicinamibacterales; family 2-12-FULL-66-21; genus CAVSUB01. The sequence goes on from CAWDRS010000007.1 coordinate 165,540, forward strand.
GCCGTGGTCGGGATCGCGACGACCGGAAGGGGCTGGTTCCTGACCTTGTGCAATCCAACGTAGTCGAGTGGAGGGCCGGGATTCGTCGCCAGCGCGCCGACCGCTTTCGCCGTATCCAGCGCGCTGCCGCCGCCGATGCCCACGACGAGATCGGCACCAGCAGACTTGAGCTCGTCAACCGCCTCGCAAATCAGCCGCGAGCCGGAGTCGGCCGTGACGCGATCGTAGATGTCGAACTCGATGCGCTGCTCCTCCAGAGCGTCCGTCACGCGGCTGACGATCCCCGAGCCGCGAACACCGGGATCGGTGACGACGAAGAGCTTTGTGTCCACCGAGCGATCGCACGCGGTCCGGCAGAGAGCGTGACGTGCCGAACCCGAAATGCACGTCGGTCGGCATCGGCAGGAAGTTAAAGGTCTGCGCAGCGTCCATGGTCATGACTGAGCGGAAGCTGCGGGATGTTCGAGGCGCAGAGGGGAAGGAAACGACACGCCGAGCGTCTCGCCGAATCCGGCCAGCTGCGACACGATCGCCGGCGGCAGGCCGATCCCCTGCTCGCGCAGGCGCGCCTCGTTTGCCAGCTCGATTTCTCCAGGCACGAGCACACGCTCCACTCCAGGGGCGGCTGGAGCGGCTTTGAGCATTCCCAGGATCGCGTCCATGCGGCTTCTGAATTCTTCGTCACTGACGAAGAGATCCGTCCGGATCGCCGCCAGGACATGGCCGACGTTCTGGACGGCGGAGAGATCTTCCAGCGTGTTCAGGTGCGACGCGAAGGCCGCGCCGGTCAACACGCCGCAGGCGATGTCGATGATGAACGAGAGCGCCGAGCCCTTGGGTCCGCCGAATGGAAGGACGGCCCCTTCCAGCGCCTGGTTCGCGTCGGTGGTGGGATGTCCATCGGGATCCACGGCCCATCCCTCCGGGATCTGGCTGGCCGGTCTGCGCGGCCACGATGATCTTTCCCCGCGCCACGACGCTGGTCGACGCGTCGAAGATCAGCGGATGTTCGCGGCCAGCAGGGATTCCGATCGCGACCGGGTTCGTGCCGAGAAACCGGCTCCTTCCGCCAAAGGGCGCCATGTTCGGCGGGGCGTTCGAGATGGCGAGGCCGATGCAGCCGGCCTCGATCGCCTTCTCCACGTAATAGGCCGCCGGCCCGAAGTGGTTGCTGTGCCTGACGCCGACGAAGCCCGTCCCGTGCTGGTCGCGCAAGGTCCAGCGCCGTCTCCATCGCCCGCGCCCCCACGATCGGGCCGAGACCGTTGTCGCCGTCGATCAACGCGGTGGCGCCGCGCGAGGAGACGACGCGAACATCGGGCTGCGCGTTGACCACGCCGCTCTGGAGGCGTCGTCCATATACGGGCAGCCGCACAAGCCCGTGCGAATCGACACCGCGGAGTTCGGCCTTCAGCAGGCAGCTCGCTGTCTCACGCGCGTGCCCGGTGGGTACGTCGAGACGTTCCAGCACGCGACAGGCGTAGTCGAGCAGCTCGTGGTGATGGTAGCGAACGGTTTCCATGCTCATGGAGGCCCACAGAAGGCGATCGCGTCTCAGGTCTGACGCGGGTCGGCCAGGCCCAACAGATCCATGGTCGTCCGGCCCTCGCGGAGCTTGTCGATGATCTCCAGCTCCTTCCTCCGCCGGCTCATCGCCAGCTCGTGGACCGCGTCGACCCTGTCCTGTTCGACCACGACTATGCCGTCGCCGTTGCCGAAGATCAGATCGCCCGGCCGCACCGTGACGCCGCCGAATTGGACGGCCGTCTGCAGCCGACCGGCCTTTTCCTTCGTGCACGATCCAATCGCCAGGCCACGGCTGAACACCGGAAAGCGGGATGCCTCGATGGCATCGATATCGCGGACGGCGCCGTCGATGACCAGGCCGGCGACGCCGCGGGCGCGCGCCGCCTCGGTCAGGATTTCACCCCAGGCGCCCGCCATGAGGTGGCCTCCGACTGCCGCCACGATGATTGTGCCGGGCTGCGCATGCGCCACGGCGACGTGGAGCATCAGGTTGTCGCACGGCGGGCACTCGACCGTGAGCGCCGGTCCACACACCTTCGCTCCCCGCCATGCCGGACGGATGGACGGGTCGACCATCCCGGTTCGTCCCGCGGCTTCGTACAAGGTCGCGGGGTCGAAGTCGGCGAACCGATCGACAGCGTCAGTCGTCCAAGCCATGCTGGGTTTCATTGTGGTCCCTACCCTACGCTCCTGCAGCGCATGGCTTCGGAGCTTGTGAAAACCTATTCTGTGGCTTCCACCTTCAGGTGGAAGTCAATGCCCGCGGCGGTTCTTCCGGCTGAAGCCGGAAGCCACGGGAGGTTAATTCACAGGGCTTCAGCCCTGCCCGGGGCAGCCCGAAGGACTGCGCTACATATGAACATAAGTAATCCCCGGACTAGTCCCCCCCGCCAGGTTTCTTTGCCCACGGGTTCTGCCCCGTTTCCTTGATATACCGCTCGCGCGTGATGTTATCGAGGAAGGGCAGGGCGGCCTGGGCGACTTCCTCCGCGCGCTCGCGCGGCACGACGACGACCCCGTCGCCGTCGGCCACGACGACGTCTCCCGGACGCACGAGCACGCCGCCGACCGTGACCGGGCGGTTCACGGACTCGAGCTCGTTCCGGCCAGGACGAATCCCGCGCGCGTAACGCCGGAACCAGACGGGCACCTTGTGATAAATGATTTCGTCGGTGTCCGCCAGTCCGCCGCCGGTCACCAGACCGACCATCCCGAGCTTCTTCCAGCTCAGAATGTTGGACGACCCGATGCTGCGAGACTCACCATCGTCCATGGCGTCGATGACCAGCATCGACCCTGGCTGGAGCACCTTCATGAACGCCTCGGAGGTGATGGTGCTGTACCACTGGCTGATCGTCTTGTTGTCCATCTTCGGTTCGCGGCGATTGGTCGGCACGTAGCGGGCGGTCACGGCGATGCCCACGGTGCGGTGGGTGAACTTCTCCGTGTCCTTCCACAGCGCGTGGACCTCTTGGTCCACGAGGCCCACGTTCTGCAGACCCACGACGTCCATTCCGTCCGAGACGTCCGCCACCCGAAGCCACTTGTACATCTCGAGAATGCGCTTGTTGTCCTCGAGCGAGTAGTCCTTGAACGGGATGAACAGCCTGACCTTGTCAGGAATCGAGGTTTCCGCGGGCTGCTGCGCCCACGCGACGCTCGCAAGGGGCGCTGATGTCATCAGGACAGCGGTCACTGACAGCAGTCGGATTGAATGTCGCGCAAACATAAAGTCTCCTCTGAAACTTGCGGCTTCCACAAAACGCGCGGCGCTGCCACAACCATCACAGGAGGAAGGAGGAAGCCCTCCTCCTGTTAAAGGCAGCCTGGCCCCAACCCGCTGGCCACAAGTTGAGTACCGTGGCTGTGCTCCGAATAGACTCCCCGCTCACCAGATCACTTTCGCCGCGAGCTGCACGACCCGCGCGGGCCCGGTGCCCGTGATGCGCCCGAAGCTCGTCGACGACACCGTGGTGTTCGGGTTGTTGAAGTTCACCTGGTTGAACGCGTTGAAGAACTCGCCTCGCAGCTGCATGCGGATGTTCGACGGCAAATTGATGGAGCGCATGACCGCGAGGTCGGTGTTCACATCGCCGGGTCCATAAATCAGCCCTCGCTTGGCGTCCCCATAGATCCCGCGCGGGACGCTGTTCACGGGCACGAACGCCGCGGTGTTGAAGTACATGGCGACCAGGTCTGCCGTGCTCGAATGATCCCTGCGCACGTCGTCCGCGGACATACCGGGGGCAAGCAGCGCATATTGGCCGTTCGGCTGCAGGATGCCATTCTGCGCCACATCGGTTCCCATCGTGAACACCAGCGGGCTGCCGGACTGGATGCGGTGGAAGCCCGTGACCGTCCACCCATTGAGCACCGCGCCAAGCAGTTCGTTGCTGAACGTGTGCTGCGGACTCCACACCCACGACGCTGCCACGACGTGCCGCCGGTCGAGAATGGACGGCCCCCAGAGAGAGTCCAGGTCGAACGGGTTGGGAATGCTGCTGATCAAGCCGGTCGTGTTCTCCGGCTGGTTCGTCAGGTTCTTGGAGAGGGCATAGGAACCCGAAAAGGAGAACGCGCGCGCCATCCGGCGGTCGACCCGCAGCTGCAGGCTGTGATAGCTGCTTCGGAAGAAGTTTCCGAGCACGCGCGACTGCGCGCTGATGATGCCAGGGCTGAAGCGGCACGCGCTGTTCGACGTTCTGCAGCGTCGGCGGGAGACCGGTGATCGGCGAGTTGATGAACGGCGCCGCATTGAAGTAGTTGTGACCGACGAGATTTCTGCCGATCTTTCCGATATACGACGCTTCCACGGCCATGTTGGCGCCGAGCTGACGCTGGATCGACGTGCTGATATGGTGCGTGTAGCTCGTTTTGAGATGTTGATCGGTATAGACGATCCGGATCGGCAGCGGGTACTGCGTGCACTGCAGCCCGGGGAACTGAGAAATCGGCGAGCAGCCAAATCTCCCGGGCGATTCCGGAGGTGGCTCCGTCTGACCCAGCGATCCGAACGGATCTTCGATCCGTCCCTGCCGCAGCTGTGTCGTCCCTCGCCACGGCCCCTCCGCCGCGTGCGTGGTCTCGCCGTTGATCTGCTGGTAGAAGATGCCGTACCCGCCGCGGAGTACGGTCTTCGCGTTGCCCGTCATGTCCCACGCCACGCCGAGGCGCGGCGCGAAGTTGTTCAGATCGCTGTAGGTGAGACGCGACGGCAGGTTTGGATCGCCGGGGAACAGGATGCCCTGGGGCGCGTCGGTCACCACCGTCGATTGCACACCGGGCACCCATGTCGTGTGGCGTCCACCCTTCTGGTCGAAGGGGATGAACGGCTCATAGCGAAGACCGTAGTCGAGCGTGAGCCTGGGGTGCACCTTGTATGAGTCTTCGACGAACGCCTGATGCTTGACCGTGGACGGGCTATGGTCGGCAATACCGAATTCAATCGTCGAGTTCTCGAAGGCGCCGATCATGAAGTCCGCCGTCGGATCGCCGGTCCGCGTGCCCTGAAAGTTTGCCGATCGCGTGAGCGCCAGGTTGAACTCGAAGATCGGCCGGATGAACTCGTACCCCCACTTCACCGTGTGATTCCCCGCGGTGAACGTCGTCGTGTTCTTGAATTGCCAGCTCTTGTAGTCCTGGGCGTTGACGCCAGGGTAGGCGAGATTGATCCCTCCTGAGAGCGAATAGCTCATGCCTCGGCCGTCGTTCCCGACATCGACGTTGACGCCCTGATCGCGGGGCGCGATCTGTGTGACGGCTCCGCCGCCGGACCGTGACGTCAGATATGAAGCGGTCGTTTCCGTGACGAGCCGCGAATTGAAGATGTGGGTGTCGCTGACCGCGAACTGGTTCACGTCGCTGAAGAGCGCCTGCTGGATGTAGTTCAGGTTGCCGGGCCACGACGAGCTGTCGCTGCGATCGGCGAAGAAGTGAGCGTTGAGCTGATTCTTCGCGGAGAAGTGGTAGTCGCCACGGCCCATGTAGACGGCATGATCCCGCGGAGCCGGCGACAGCGTGACGACAGTCCCGGTGGAGGACTGCGGCACGTACTGATCGAGCAATCCGCGGGCAACCGGGCTGATGCACGTTGGCCGGATGACGTTGCCCGCTACGCACGGCGCCCCGGTGCTGTCGGTAAAAGGAACGCCGTTGATCGGATTCACGGGATTCCGCAACTGCGCGCTGAGCGCGGTGAAGTCCCCGAGGCGCTGCGCGGCCGTCGGCACGACCGTCTGGCTCGAGCCCGCTTCGCTGCGATCCCACAGCCGCTGATACGCGCCGAACCAGAACAGCTTGTTCTGAACGATCGCGCCACCGGCGGTCGCGCCCGCCTGGTTCTGTTTCTGCGCAGGCTTTCGCGGCTGGAAGAAGCTTTTGGCATTCAGCTCGGCATTCCGGTGGAACTCCCAGGCAGTCCCGTGGAACGCGTTCGTGCCGGACTTGGAGACGATGCTGACCTGGCTGCCGGCGGTGTGGCCGTATTCGGCGGAGAAGTTGTGCGTCTGGATTCGAATCTCCTGCACCGCGTCAGGCGGCGGCGGGTTGAATCCTGTTGTCTGGTTGAAGTGGGTGAAGACGGAGCCGTTCAACGTGAAAAGGTTGTGATTCAGGTTTCCGCCGTTCACCGACATGATCGGTCCCTGCCGGCCGTCGGACGTATCCTGGCTCGCGCGAATCGACGTCACGCCGGCGTACGTACCAGCGAGCGCCACGACGTTGCGGCCGTTCATCGGCAGGTCCTGCACGCGCTGGTCGTCGATCAGATTCGATTGCGTGGCGTTGCGCGTCTCGACCATGCTCGCGTGCGCCGAGACGATGAGCTCCTCCGAGAGGCCGCCGACGCGCATGGAGAAATCGAGCCGGACGTTCGCGCCGGCGGTGACTTCGATGTCCTTCTGGATTTGGGTGTCGAATCCGGTCATCTGGACCTTGACCTGATAGACGCCGCGCGGCAGCGCCAGGAGGTCGAAGAAGCCGCTGGCGTTCGTGACGGTCGAGCGGACCAGTTGCTGTCCGGCCGATTCGACGGCGACCGTTGCTCCCGGCATCGCGCCACCGGCCTGGTCCAGCACATACCCGCTGATGGTGCCAGCCACCTGAGCCTCCAGCGGACTCGGACCCCACAGGACCGCCAGGCCCACGATCCACCCGGCCGACCGAAGTTTCCACATACGGTCATTCCTTTCTCGCCTCACACGACGGGTGTGCGTCTCTTTTGAACCGACAGCTGTTGAGCTTAAAATCAAATACAAAATATATTTAAACGAATTTGGCGTGTTTTTATCGCCACGACGCCAGATTGTCAAGAGAGCAGTCCTCGTCCGGATCGCTTCCGCCTGGAAGCCACTCGGCGCGAACGATTGGCACTCGAGCGCGAACGATTGGCACTCGAGCGCGATGCGATGGGCACTCGAGCGCGAAGCGATGGGCAGTCGAGCGCGAAGCGATGGGCAGTCGAGTGCGAGAGAAGTTGGCACACTCGAGCGCCGAGACAAGTTGCCACACGCGAGCGCGACACAAGTTGGCACGTGGCTTCCGCCTTCAGGCGGAAGGCCTCCGCGTTGCGAGCCCCCGAGCGCCGAGCCCCGAGCGCCGAGCCCGAGCCCGAGCGCCGGCGCTGACCGTCGTTGACTCTCCATATGTGCCTAAGTAATATGTCGTGATGTCACATACGCCCGGACTCGACCGCGAGCTGAAGAAAGGGAGCGCGGAGCTGCTCGTGCTCGCGCTGGTCGAGGCACGCGCGCGGCATGGCTACGAGATCGCCAAGTTGATCGAGACGCGGTCCGACGGCGCGGTGCGGTTCAACGTCGCGTCCCTCTACCCGCTGCTGTACCGTCTGGAAAAACGCGGGTGGATCCGCGGCACGTGGGTCGAAAAAGCCGGCCAGCGCCGCCGGCGGTACTACCAGCTCACCGCCGCCGGCCGCAAGATGCTCGCCGCTCAGCGGAGCGGCTGGCACAGCTTCGTCGCCGCCATCAACCGGATCGCGCTCCTGGATCGGGCCTGACGCACATGTCCGACTGGCACGAGGCCGTCGACCGCCGCCTGGCCACGCTCGGAATTCCGCCGCTCCGGCGCGCCGACATCCTGGAGGAAGTGACCGCCTATCTCCAGGACCGGCACGAGGAGCTTCGCTCCGCCGGCTGCACGGCTGACGACGCACGCCGCCTCGCACTGGCGGATCTCGACACCGATCGGTTCGCCCGCGAGCTCGCGACGATCGAAACGCGCGCGCCGCTCGATCTCCCTCCACTGGGCTCACGAAGGAGCACGATGATGTCGACGGTCTGGCAGGATCTCGCCTACGCGGTCCGCTCTCTGCGGAAGTCCCCCGGCATTGCGGTCATTGTCGTCGCCACGCTCGCGCTCGGCATCGGAGCGAACACGGCGATCTTCAGCGTCGCCGACGCGGTCATGCTCCGGCCGTTCGCCTACCCGGACATCGCGCGGATTGTCGCGCTCAACGAGCGCTCGCGCGCCGGTCAGGACATGTCGATCGCCTGGCCGACCTTCAACGACTGGCTCGAGCAGAACCAGGCCTTCGAGCACCTCGGCGTTTACCGCTCGATCGCAGTCAACTTCACCGGCGGCGAGCAGGCCGAGCGGCTCTCCGGCGCGGTCGTGTCGTCGGGGGTATTCGGCGCGATGGGTATCGCGCCGCTGGCTGGCCGGGCATTCGGTTCGGCCGAGGATCAGCCAGGCGCTTCACGCGTTGTCATCATCAGCGAACGGTTGTGGCGGTCCCGCTTCAACGCGGACCAGGGATCGCTGGGCCGCACGCTGATTCTGAACAACGAACCACACACCGTGATCGGCATCATGCCGATAGGCATGCGGTTTCCGTCCCGGACGACTGACGTCTGGCTCCCGATCGGCCTGGTGGTCGGCACGTTTCCGACGTCGAGAGGGGCACATCCGGGTCTGTTCGGGATTGCCAGGCTCAAGCCCGGGCAGACATTCGAGCGTGCGGTTGCCGACATGGACACCGTCGCTCGACGAATCGAGCAGCAGCACCCGGACACGAACAAGGATGTCGCCGTCGCGATGACGCCGTACTACGAGCAGATCGTGCGGAACATCAGGCCGACGCTGTTCGTGCTGCTCGGCGCGGTCGGTTTCGTGCTGCTCATCGCGTGCGCCAGCCTCGCGAACCTCATGCTCGCGCGGTCGGAGCAGCGACAGCGCGATATTGCCGTACGTCGGGCGCTCGGCGCGGACCGCTGGCGGATCGTCCAGCAACTGCTCACGGAGAGCCTGATGATGTCGTTTCTCGGCGGCGCGCTGGGCGTGCTGCTGGCGTACTGGATGGTCCGGCTGTTCGTGGCGTCGCAGCCGACATCGATTCCGCGCATCGACCTCGTGGGCGTGGATGTTCGGGTCCTGGGGTTTGCCACCCTCCTTGCGGTCTCGACCGGAATCTTCTTCGGCCTCGTTCCGGCGCTGCGAGGGTCGAATCCTGATGTCGTCTCGGCGCTCAAGCAGAGCGCGCGGGGAGCGATCCTTGCTCCGACCACGAGGCTGCGATCTTTGCTTGTGGTCGGGCAGGTGGCGATGGCGTTGGTGCTGCTCGTGGGGGCAGGCCTGATGATCCGCAGCTTCGCGCACCTCATGGCCATCGAGCCTGGCTTCGATCCAGAGAACGTCGTCACGATGCGCATCACGCTCCCGCCGGCAAAGTACGCGGACCGGGATCGCTGGATCGCCTTCCATGAGAGCCTGATTCAGAGGATCGGCGCCATTCCGGGCGTGACTGCAGCCGGTCTCAACAGCGCCGTTCCTCTCGAAGGTGGTGGATCCGAATCAGGAGTAGTGGTCGAGGGCCGTCCCTTGCCTGGTCCGGGCCAGGCGTCAACCATGTGTCTGTTCCAGGCTGCCACGCCGGACTACCACCGCGCCATGGGTATCCGGCTCGTGAAAGGACGTTTCTTCTCGAGCGCCGATCAAACGTCCTCATCGCCGGTGGCCATCGTCGACGAAACGCTCGTCGCGCGGCTCTTTCCGAACGAGGAACCGCTCGGACGGCGGATCGCCTTCGAGTTCCACGGCACGCGAGAGAATCCGACCATCGTCTGGCGGGAGATCGTCGGCGTCGTCGGGCACGTCCGGCATTACGGGCTGGCCTCGGGCCCGCCCTATGTTCAGGTGTACACGCCGGTGACGCAGCTGCCGACGTACTTCAGCCCTCGGCGTCCGGCCATGGCGGTGGTCGCGCGAACCGCGCTGACGCCCGAGGCTGTAACCGGCTCGATCCGCCGCGAGCTCGTCGCCATCGATCGCGACATCCCCGTCTACGGGATCCAGCCGATGCAGCAGGACCTGTCGCAGAGCACGGAACAGCCGCGTCTGAGCATGATGCTGTTGAGCGGACTTGCGGCGCTCGCGCTGGTGCTGGCCGTGGTAGGCATCTACGGCGTGGTGTCGTACTCGGTCGCGCAGCGGACGCAGGAGATCGGCGTGCGAGTGGCGCTTGGTGCAACGAGGCGCGACATCCTGCGGCTCGTCGTCGGCCAGGCCACGTTGCTCGTGCTCGTGGGGGTCGCTATCGGAATCGGCGCCGCCCTTACGATGTCGTCCGTCGTGAGGACGATGCTCTATCAGGTCTCTCCGCGCGATCCGATGACGTTTGCGGCCATCGCGCTGATCCTGACGGCCGTCGGCGTCCTGGCGAGCGTCGTACCGGCGCGCCGCGCCGTGCGCATCGATCCGATCGTCGCGCTGCGCGACTCGTAGCGCGCGCTGTGAATGCATTTCTGACCAGTGTGTGGAAGGCCATGCGAGCGCCGTTCTTCCGGCTCAAGCCGGAAGCCACCCGGTCTTCTTTTCACGGCGGGCGCTGCGGCACCTTCACTCGGGGGCCATGGACTCCGCCCTCAGCTCCTTGAGCGTGATCTCCGACCGCCGGAGGCCGATGCCGATCCGGCTTCGGCGACTGGCGAAGTCCCCCTGCCAGCTGTGTCTCAACGCGCCGTTCACGAAGAGGCGGCGCTCCTGCGCCCGGATCTCCAGCGTGATGCGGGTCCATCCGGCCGCCGGCGCGACGACGTCGCCGCTTTCGCGGTGGGGCTGGCCCTTCTGCGCATCGAGCTTGAGGAACCATGGCGCCGGGTCCTCGGGAAGGCCGCGCTCGTCGAAGTTCAGCAGGCTGTTGCCGCTGCCGAAGAACAGCCGGAGCTCTGCGATCGGCCGCGCGACCATCTCGATCCGCAGCGGGACGGCAAATGTCTCGCGCGTCAGCAGCCCCATCCACCGGGTGTCGATCCCCGGGCTCAACGGACAGCCGCAGGCCGTCCTCGACGAACTCCGGCCGGCCGCCCAGGCACACGAGCGTCGACAGCAGGTCCGACGATCGATGTGTTCCCTGTGGAATCACCGCATCGGCGGGAATCGGCAGGTCGGGGTAATCCAGCAGCGTCTCGAACCGATAACCGGCAGCGTGGCCTGGCGGCCCCGCCTCTGACTTCGCTTCGATGCCGGGCCGAACGGACCCCGTCCACGTGCCCTTCACGTTGATGCAGCTCCACGCGGAGACGCGGCGTAGGCGGGGAAGGCGCGCGACCTCCCGCAAGCCGTCATCCGTGATGCCGGCGCAGTTCTCGAACTCGAGCGTCTCGAGCCGCGGGAACTCCGCGAGAATGTGCAGGCTCTCGTCGGTGATCTGCGTGCCGAAGGCCGAGTAGTGCTCGAGCCGTGGATGATGGCGCAGGTGTCGGGTGGCGGCGTCCGTGGTCGCGCGGTTGTACATGTTGTTCAGCCGCCGGAGCCGCGGGATCCGCGCGATGTAACGGAACGCATCGTCGCCGAAGAGGATCGGGCCCAGGTCCAGGAGCGTCGGCGAGTCTGCAAGGGCCGCCATGGCAGCGTCGCTCACCCGCGGTCCGCCGAGGCCCAGGCTCACCAGGCGGGGCAGTCGTGCCACTGCCGCGAAGCCGCGGTCGGTCACGCGAGGGCAGAATCTGCCGCCGAGACTCTTCAGAGTCGTGCAGCCTCCGAGGGCGACGAACCCCTCGTCGCCAGAGGCGATGTCCTGGCAGTGCAGGGCGCGGAGCCGTGGGATGCCCGCAATCTCCCGCAGCACGGCGTCGGTTGCGAGCGGGCCGTGGAAGTTCAACTCCTCGAGCGACGGCATCCTCTTCAGGTGTGCCACGCCGCGCGCGGTGTAGTGCGGGCTTCCGAAGACGGACATGTGGACGTCCAGCGCGACGACTCCCGCCAGGTCGCCGATGACGGCGAGTGCCTGATCCGTGAGGCTTCTCGCCATGCTGACCGCGAGGAACGAGTCCGTCGCCCCGTGGACGGCGAGCGCGGGGAAGTCGCGCAGGTGCGCCACGCCGGCGTCGGTCAGGCGCGTGCCCAGGATCAGGCGAGACAACGCGGGCTTTCCCGTCAGGGCCTCGACAGCCTCGTCTCCCGTTCCCGTCCACTGCAGGTTCACCTGTTCGAGCGCGTGCTGATGGCGGAGGTATGCGACGGCTCCATCGCCGATGCGGCCGCAGTGAGCGAAGGACACGGCCGTGAGTGACGGCATCGCCTCGAGAAACGCAAGATCCCGGTCGACGAGATCGTCGCGGCTCGAGAGATCGATCCGGCGAAGCGTCGGCACCGCGGTCAGGTGCGCGAGGCTCTCGGGGGTGACGGACGCGTCGACTTTGACGCCGCTCACGCCCTGTTCCGCCAGCCGTGAGGCCACCTCACGTGTGAGGGGACCGCTCAACGCGATGACATCCGGCACCGGGTCGTCATAGTCGAGTCCACGACGGCGCCGCGGGCCGGACGCCGTCGAAAGCGAGCTCAGGATCGCCACGTGCGCGTTCAGCGCATCCCAGGAGGGGAAGCCATACTCCTCGGCGAGCGCGCGCTGGGCGTCGCGGAGGCGAGGCTGCGGGGGCGCCGTTGAAGGCTCTGCCTTCCAGGTCTCGAGCAGTTCCTTCGCCTGGCGCTTGAGTTGATCGAGGTTGGGTCGTGAAGGCAGATCGCGGGCGGGCATGACGGACCTCCTTTCGAAGCACGCCTGATGTCCGCACACAGGCCGAAAGAAGGTTCGTGACGCTCACCGAGACGGAGCAGGTGGACTCAGTCCTTGGCGGACAGCGCGCCCTGGTGCGCAGGGACCAGCCTACCCACTGGCCGGGCAGCCGTCAATCTGTGCCGCGGCTTCGAACGAGTCCGGTTCAATCCTCCCGAAGCGTCGTAAGCGTGTTCATTCGCGAGGCGCGGTGGAGTCCGCGATTATTCGACGCCTGCTCCGGCGCCTTCGATCAGGATCTCCGGCCGATATCCGGCAGGCTTGCTGCCGACGGGTCCGCCGCCGTGAATCATGCCCTCCGGTCGTTTCAGACCGACTCCGGAGATGGACGTGAGGATGTCGGACCGCGGCCGGCGCGATGAAGAGCGGCTATAATTGCGCCGGGTTGTTGCCCGCGATCGATGCTCATTCCCGGGCGCTCATGGCTCTCATGATGACGGGCACTACAGACAAAGGCGGCTATGGCGGCTCAGGCGAGTGGCACGTTCGAAGTGAGGTTGAATCCGCAGCCAGCGGACGAATCCGGCATCGGCCGGCTGACGATCGACAAGCAGTTCCACGGTGATCTCGAAGCCACGAGCAAGGGTCACATGTTGGCCTTCACGACCGAGGTCCAGGGTTCGGCCGGCTACGTCGCAATGGAGCGGGTGACGGGGACCGTGAGCGGTCGCAGCGGGTCGTTCGTCCTCCAGCACAGCGGCGCGATAAATCGCGGCGAAACGCTCCTCGTCCTGACCGTCGTTCCCGACTCGGGTACAGGCCAGCTCGTAGGCCTCACCGGAAAGATGGCGATCTCGATCGTCGACAAGAAGCACTTCTACCAGTTCGAGTACGCGCTGCCTTGAGAGACGGGATCCGTGGTCAGGGATCAGGGATCCGACAACCTCGAGATCACATTCGAAAGCTCTTCGGATCCCGCATCCCTGATCCCTGATCGCGACGTCGTCAGTATGTGGATCGTCCGCCGCTCAGATCCCACACGGCGCCGGTTGCGAAGGAGTTCTCCTCGGAGGCAAGCCAGGCGACCAGCGAGGCGAGCTCCGTCACCTGGAGGAAGCGCCCGCGCGGGATCTTCGCGAGCATGTAGGCGATGTGCTCGTCGCTGATCTGCTCGAAGATGCGCGTGCGGGCGGCGGTGGGCGTCACGCAGTTGACGGCGATGTTCTCGCCCGCGAGCTCTTTCCCGAGGGACTTGGTCAGTGCCATGACGCCAGCCTTGGCGGCGCTGTAGGCAGACGCCGTCGGATTGCCTTCTTTCCCGGCCACCGACGACATCAACACGACACGCCCGTAGTGCTGCGCTCGCATGTGCGGGATGACGAAGCGGCAGCAGTGGAAGATTCCCACCAGGTCCACCTCGATCACGCGGCGCCACTCGTCGAGCGGATACTCCCACAACGGATGGTTGGGGCCGGAGATGCCGGCGTTGCCGATCAGAATGTCGATCCCCGAGAGCTCGTCGACCGTCGCCGCCGCCGCGCGCTCGACTTCGGCGGCGTTCGCCACGTCCACCGTCACGGCATGCACGCGGCCGCTCGTCGCCAGCGTGCGCGTCGTCGCCTGCAGCAGATCCGCGTTGACATCCCACAAGGAGACCGTCGCGCCGGACGCGAGGAACCGTTCGGCGATGGCGCGGCCGAAGCCTTCCGCCGCCCCCGTGATCACGGCGCGGCGGCCGTGGAGATCGATCTGATTCACAGTCCGGATAGGATAGCTCAGTGGGAGTCGAGAGTCGGCAATCGACAGTCGCAGTCAGCGGTCGCAGTAGGAGTCGGGGTCGCAGTCGAGTCGGCGGTCGCAGTCGCAGTCGGGAAGCGGGGAGCTGGAAGCTGGAAGCTGGAAGCTGACGAATGCACACACGTCGTGACGATGGCGCAGTGGGCGTTGCGCTGGATCCTGATGGGGGAGGCCGTGACGTGCACGATTCCTGGGGCGCGGACGGTCACACAGGCGCGCGAGAACGCGGCGGCTGCGGGTGTGCCGGCGGTACCCGCAAAGACGATGGAGGCTGTGCGCCGGATTTACGACGAACGATCGCGATCTCGTCCACGCGCAGTGGTGAGGTCCATCTAGGGAAGGGTCTTTTAGACCCCGCCTCGAACGGGCGACACCGCCCTGCAGCGACTAAGCCCAGAGTTTACGTGTGTCGCGCTACGTAGGGACGGTCCTTCAGAGCCTGTGAAGATATCGGCCATCGCCACTCCGCTTGGACCGAGCGCGGCGAAGCCCCACCGGTTCCGCGCCGCGATGCGGCCAGCCCGCGGCGGCAGCGCGAAAAATCGCCGCAGGCGTCCCGGGCCGCGGCGGCGCCGTTTCGCCACTGGCGCTCACGGGACCCGGTCATCCGCATGATGGTTCACCGGCTCTCGGACAACCCACAGCCGCCGCGGGCATCGGCAGCACACTCGCCGGAGGCGATTTTTCCGGGCGTAGGCCGAGGCGGCGCGGGACCGATGTGGCTTCGCCGTGCGATCTTCCGGCTGAAGCCGGAAGCCACAGGAGATTCATTCACAGGCTCTTCAGGCCCGTCCAGGGGGCTGAAGGCCCCGCCCTACGCCGACACACGTGAACTCTGAGATTAGTCCACCCGAAGCGCCGCTATCGGCTGAATCTTCGTCGCGCGCCTCGCCGGCGCATAGCTCGCGCCCCCGGCGATCGCCGCGAGGAGGGCGACGGCGCTCAGCAACAACAACGGATCGTCAGGTGGGACGCCGAACAGGAGCGTTGCCGCTGCGCGGCCGGCCGCGACCGCCAGCAGTGCGCCGACACCTGCGCCGACGGCGACCATGACGCCCGTTTCGCGCAGCACGAGCCGGACGATGTCCGTCGCTCGTGCGCCGAGCGCCATGCGGACGCCGATCTCGTTGGTGCGTCTGGCGACCGAATACGCCACGACACCGTAGAGACCGACAACCGTCAAGATGGCAGCGAGCGTACCGAACCCGCTCGACAGCGTCGCGAGCAGGCGCTCCCGCAGGAGCCCGGCCCGGATGTCCGTCGACAGGACGCTGTACGTCACGCCGATCATCGGGTCCATTTCCGAGAGCGCACGGGTGATCGCGCCCGTGACGACCTCGGGTGGCAACGTCGCTCGCAGAATCAGCCGGGCGTAGGGTCCCTGTGAGGCTTGCGCGTCTGCAAGAAACGCAATCGGGCCGGCGGGCTCCTTCAGATTCGAGTACTTCGTGTTCTTCACGACGCCGACGATCTCGAACGTCTGTTCAGGCGTCGAGGGGGTTGCCTGGCGCGTGAACCGGGATCCGACCGGCGGCCGGTCCGGCATGATGTCGGCGGCGAACGCCTCGTTGACGATCGCGCTGGGAATCGACCCAGCCGGATAGCTGTCGTCGAAGTCCCGGCCCGCGACAATCGGCACCCCGAGAGTCGCGAAGTACCCTCGACCGACGATATTGAATCGGGAATCCGCGCGATGCGCACGATCGCCCTCGGGCCATACGTCGTTGGACCAGGAGTTCCCGCTGATCGGCACGACGCGCACGGTTGCGGCCGATTCGACACCGGGAAGCGCTTTGATCCGGTCGACCACCGCACGCCGAAGCACTGCCAGCCGATCGGGCGCCATCTCGACGCGGCGCAGGCTGACGGTAGAGGCGATGAGCCCGTTCGTCGGGAATCCAACATCGACCGATGCCAGATTTCGCAGGGTGCGCGCGAACAGGAACGATCCAAAGAGCAGGACGACCGAGAGCGCAATCTGGGCGATGACCAGCGACCGGCGCAGTCCGAGCACCTCCCGTCCGGCAGTCGTCGATCGAGAGGATCCTCGCATGACAGCGTCAGGGTTCACGCGGGTTGCTCGGAAGGCCGGCACCACGCCGAACAGCAGGCACGTGAGCGCGGCGAGACCTGCGGTGAATCCCGCGACGCGCCAGTCGATCTCGAGCGGCAGCGTCACCCGCTGCCCTCCGGCGGTGCTCGTGTTGAGAAAACTGAGGAGGACCGGACTGAGCCATCCCGCGAGCAGGAGCCCGCACGCCGCACCCACCACGGCGAGGACCACGCTCTCCGTCAGGAGCTGGCGGATCACCCGCCCGCGGGAGGCGCCGAGGCCGAGGCGGATGGCGATTTCGCGCTGACGAGCGGTGGCGCGCGCGAGGAGCAGGTTGGCGAGGTTCGCGCAGGCGATGAGCAGCACGACGCCTGCAGTACCGAGGAGCAGCAGCAACGGCGTGCCGTACGCCTCGCGCACCTGCGACAACCCGGCACCACCTTCGAACGCCCCCAGCCTGAACTGCTTGTAGCGGGCGACGCTCTCCGACGGATACTCCGAAGGCAGCGTCACCTCGAAGAGCGCGGGGGAAATTGCGGCGAGGTGTGCGCTCGCACGGTCCACCGTCCAGCCCTTTTCGAGCCGGCCGAAGATGCTGAGCCACCATTCCGTTCCGGCGGCAATCCGGCCCTTCCCGTTGTCGCTCATCACGGCGTCGGCGCACACGGGTAACGCGAGATCGAAGCTGCGGCCGATTTCCATGCCTTCGAAGCCGGCGGCCGTGACGCCGATGATTTCAGCTGGCTTTCCGTTCAGCATCATCGTCTGTCCGACGACAGCCGGTTGTCCGCCGTACGCACGCTGCCAGAACGCATGACTCAGCACCGCCTGCGGCGCGCAGCCGCGCCGATCGTCGGCTGCCGTCAACAGGCGTCCCAGTACCGGGCGAACGCCGAGCACCTCGAAGAACCGGCCGCTGACCCATAGTCCGGCCGCGGGCCGCACCTCGCCGCCGTTCGCCAGGTTGAAGGTGGTGCCGCTCCAGGCGAAGAGGCCGCTGAACGCTTCCTGACGATCGCGAAGGGCCTCCCAGATCGGGTTGGTCACCGCAGGGTGCCATGTCTGGAAATTCCCGCGCGCCCCATCGAGATCGACGATGCGAATCTCGGCGAGGGATGCTGGATCGGCCACGGGCAGGGTCTGCAGGCGGACCGCGTTGACCATCTGGAAGAGCGCGGTGTTCGCCCCGATCCCGAGGGCGAGCGAGACGATCGCAACCGCGGCGAAGCTGCGGTTGCCGGCGAAGACGCGCAAGGCGTACCGAACGTCCTGAGCGGCGCGCTCGAGCCATCGCCAGCCCCAGGCGTCGCGCGTGGCCTCCTGGATCTGCGAGAGGTTTCCGAGCTCGCGGCGCGCGGCGGCGGCCGCGTCGTGTCTCGACATGCCGCGTTCCACGCGCTCTTCGCTCGCCATGCGCAGGTGCGAGTCGATCTCCTCGCGCAGCTCGTCGTCTCGGCTCATGTTTCGCTGCCTTGCGCTTTGGCGAGGATGCCGCCCATCGCATCGACGAGCTTCTGCCAACGGGTCCGTTCGGACAGGAGCTGGCGCTTCCCTGCGGCCGTGAGCCGGTAGACCCGCGTCCGCTGCTTGTTGGCCGAGACCTTCCACGAGGCGGCGATCCATTTCTGGCGCTCGAGGCGGTGGAGCGCGGGGTAGAGCGATCCCGTGTCGACCTGAAGGACGTCGCTCGAGCCCGCACGGATCGCCTGGGCGATCCCGTAGCCGTGCTGCGGCCCCCACTGCAGGGTCTGGAGGACGAGCAAGTCGAGCGTGCCTTGGAGGAGCTCGATACGGTTCTGGTAGCGCGACGTCTTCGGCATGGATGTAGAGATTCTACGTCCACGGGTGGAGAGTGTCTACACCCTTTGCTTGATGGGGGCTCGGATGGTGCCGGTGCTGCCAAAGCAAACAGGAGGAGGGAGGAAGGGAGGAACCATTTTTCGGTTCCTCCCTCCTCCTTCCTCCTGTGATCTTTTTGAAGCCGCGAAACGGCTCGTTGCGCCGTCAGACGGCTACTCTTCGGTCATGAACGGGTACCTGTGGTCGCGTGGGGGCGACAGCGTCTCTTTGACCGTGCGCGCGCTGACCCACCGGACGAGATTCAGCTTCGATCCGGCCTTGTCGTTCGTCCCCGACGCCCGCGCTCCGCCGAACGGCTGCTGGCCCACGACGGCGCCGGTCGGCTTGTCGTTGATGTAGAAGTTGCCGGCGGCGTTGCGCAGGGCGCTTGACGCCTGCCGCACCGCCGCGCGGTCGCGGGCGAACACCGCTCCCGTCAGGGCATAGGGCGACGTCTTGTCGACGATCCCCAGCGTCTCTTCCCACTTCGCATCCGGGTAGACGTGCGCGGTGACGACCGGGCCAAAAATCTCCTCGCAGAGGAGGCGGTACGAAGGGTCGGACGTTTCGATCAACGTCGGCTCGATGAAGTACCCCGTATCCCCCTTCGCCGTTCCGCCCTGCAGCACCTTCGCATTCTTCTTCGCGTCGTCGAGGTACTCGCTGATCCGCGCGAACGCTTTCTTGTCGATGACGGCGCCCATGAAGTTGCGGAAGTCGCGGACGTCTCCCATCTTGATGTCTTTCATGATCGCGATGGTGCGATCGCGCACGTCGGCCCAGATCGACTGCGGCACGTAGACACGGCTCGCCGCCGAACATTTCTGACCCTGGTACTCGAACCCGCCGCGCGCGATGGCAACCGCGACCTCCTGCGGATCGGCGGACGCGTGCACGACGATGAAGTCCTTGCCGCCTGTTTCGCCGACCAGGCGCGGGTAGCTGCGATACCTGCCGATGTTCTCGCCCACGCGCTTCCACATGCTGTTGAACACGACGGTGCTGCCGGTGAAGTGGATGCCGGCGAGCTCCGGGGAGTCGAGCAGCTGCTGCGTGATCTGGACGGAGTCGCCCGGCAGGAAGTTGATGACGCCTGGAGGCATGCCTGCGGTCTCGAGGAGGCGCATCGTGTAGTAGCTGCTGAGCATCGCCGCCGACGCGGGCTTCCAGATGACGGTGTTGCCCATGAGCGCCGGCGCGGTCGTCAGGTTGCCGCCAATCGCCGTGAAGTTGAACGGCGTGATGGCGTAGACGAAGCCCTCGAGCCCGCGGTACTCCATCTGGTTCCACATTCCCGGGCTGCTCAGCGGCTGCTCGTGGTACAGCTCCTGGGCAAAGTAGGTGTTGAACCGCCAGAAGTCGATCATCTCGGACGCGGCGTCGATTTCCGCCTGGAACGCTGTCTTCGATTGGCCGAGCATCGTGGCCGCGTTGATCGTCGACCGCCACGTCGTGGCGAGGAGCTCGGCGGCCCGCAGCATCACCGCGGCGCGATCCTCCCAGGGCCAGGCGGCCCACTCGCGGCGCGCTTCCGCGGATGCGGCAATCGCCTGCTGCACGTGTTCGGGACCGGCCAGGTGGTACTCCGCGAGGACGTGCTGGTGGTCGTGCGGCATCACCGACTTCTCGGTCCGCCCCGTGCGGACTTCCTTGCCGCCGATGATGATCGGGATCTCAATTTTTTCGGCCGCCATCGCTGTCAGCCGGGCTTTGAGCTCTGCGCGTTCAGGGGTGCCGGGCGCGTATGACCGGTTGACGTCGTTGATGGGCTGTGGGATCTGCCGGACGCCAGCGAAGGCGGCGATTGGAGCCGCCGAAGCCGCGCGGGGTGTCGTGTCGGAGGTCGTCGGTTCTGCCGGGCTCTGAACGGTCGTCGCGGATGTAGACATTTGGAGTCGCCTCTAAAAGACTCATTGTACTGTGAGGTTCATGGGTTCAAGGTTCAAGGTTCAAGGTTCAAGGTTCATAGGTTCAAGGGTTCAGAATTGAACCTGGAACTCTGAACCTTGAACCCCTTGAACCTTGAACCCCTTGAACCTTGAACCACTTGAACCTTGAACCTCATGAATCATCAAGATTGATGCTCCGGATGCGTGCATCCCACGAACGTCGCCTGTGCGAGCACGCCATCGTCGCCGAGCTCCTGGCGAAGGCCGACTTCGCTCGTGTAGTACCCCGTGATCGTCATCGACTTGATCGCAGTGAAGAACTCGACGCCCTCGTGCTCCTCACGGCTGCTGGCGGCCGACAGCTTCGTCAAGAGCTCGGTCTGTTGAGCGCGCGTGGCCGATAGCACGTCTCTGCCGAAGAGTGCCTTGCTGCGGGCGTCCATCCACGCGAGACCCCTGAGGAATCCAGTGCGCTCTGCCGGCGGGGCTTCCGCCAGCACCGAATCGATGAAGCGATCGACGAGCGTGGCCTTTGCGCCGGGCGTGTCGGTCTGCGGGATGATGAGCTCGCTCAGCGCGGCCACGGTCTCCAGCTGATGTGTGTTGAGCGCCTTCGGCGCCCAGGCGGCGGGCGCTTGAGTCGCCGCGGCGACCGTCGCATGGGCGTGGGCGGCCTGCTGCCGGGCGAACGCGCAGAGATCCTCGACCCACAGGGCCGAGGCGGCAGCGCCGATTCCTCCGGCTACGAGTTGCCGCAACGCATCCCGTCGCGCGATGTGGTCCATCAGAGATCTCCCCGTTTGATCTGCGCGGCCAGGTAGTCGGTCGCGCGCCACGACAACGCCAGGATCGTCAGCGTCGGATTCTTCTCGGTCGCGTTGGGGAATGCCGATCCGTCGACGACGAAGAGGTTCTTGACCTCGTGCATCTGGTTGAACCCGTTGAGTGCCGATCGCTTCGGGTCTGCTCCCATGCGGCAGGTGCCGTGCTCGTGGATCGCCGATCCGTTGCGATCGAGATCTCCGCGCTTGTATCCGACGAGCTCGCCGCCCGCCGCCTTGACGATCTCTTCGACCGTGTCGTTCATGTGTTCGGCCATCTTGTGCTCGTTCTCGCCGATCCGGTAGTCGATGGCCGGGAGCGGCACGCCGTAGCGATCCTTGCGCTTGGGATCGACGGTGATGCGGTTGTGCGCGTACGGCAGCACCTCGCCATACGGATGGATCTCGAACCACGCCGGGTGCCGGCGCTTGATTTCCTTCTTGAGCGCGGCGCCGAACCCCGGAATCAGCTCGCTCCCGCCATGTGCACCGGCCGCACTGGCGCCGGTGTTCCAGAACTGCGCGCCGAAGCCGCGGAGGTAGTCGCGCTTTCGGCCGGGACGATGGTTGAACCGCGGCATGTAGACGTGCTCTCCGCCGATGCCTCGATCGTTCAGCGTCGCGGTTCCGACGAGCTCCGGCAGGATCCCCCGCGCGTGGAAGCGGATCTGCTCGCAGAGATACCGGCCGATGACGTCCGAGCCGTTCCCGATTCCGTTGGGGTACTTGTCGGACTTCGAGTTCAGCAGAATCCGCGTGGAGTCGACCGTGCTCGCGCCGAGAACGACGACCTTTCCCAGGACCTGCTGTTCCGCGCCGGTCACCCGATCGAAGTACTGCACGCCCTTTGCGAGGCCTTTGTCGTCGACGAGAATCCGCGCGGCCACGGCGTTCGATCGAATCTCCAGATGGCCGGTCTGCAGCGCGAAGGGGAGGAGGTGATCGGCCGAGTTGAAGAAGGACGCGGTGTCACAGCCCGACCCGCACGCGCCGCAGTAGTGGCACGGGGGAAAGCCGCGGGTCGGCTTCGTCATGTTGGCGCGGCGGCCCGCGACGATCGGGATCCCGACCTTGCCGGCGGCCTTCTGCAGCAATCGCTCGCCGCAGCGCGGTGCCGGAGGAGGCTGAAGGAACTTGCTGCCCGGCAGCGAGTCCGAATCGTCCGTTCCGCCGCACACGCCAATCAACTGCTCGACCTGGTCGTAGTACGGAGAGATGTCCTTGTATGCGATCGGCCAGGGGATCTCCCACCCGTCCTTCTCCGCGCCCTTGAAGTCGAGATCCGACAGCCGGAGGCTGACGCGGCCCCAGATGTTCGTCTTGCCACCGTGGCCCCAGACGCGGTAGAGATCGAAATCCCGGCCCTGCTGCGTGAAATATGGCTGTTCTTTCGTGTCGAGAAAGAAAACGGGCGGCGCTTCTCCGCGCGCTTGACGCTCGCGCGCTTCCCACGGCCGGACGTGCGTCCAGTACTTGCTGCGATCGAACTTCTGTCCGGCGTCGAGCACGAGGACGTCGATACCCTTTTGCGTAAGGTTCCACGCCGCCATGCCGCCGGAGGCTCCGCTGCCGATGATGATGACCGGGTAGACCTTCGAAGCGTTGATGATCTGCATGATGAGGACCCTGGATCGCGAGGATCCGGCGAAGCATGTCACAGACGTGATCGCCGCGACAACGCCTTCTAACCATCCACCTTCAGCCCCTCCGGCAGCGACTCGCCCAGAGCCCGCGCGAAATCGAGCGGATTCGGGGGCACGACCTCCAGCAGCGAGCGCGAAATCTCGGCATCCATGTCCGCCGCTGTCAGCGCATCGAGCGCACGGGAGCGGATGTCCCCCGCGACGTCGCGGGCAGGGTCATCCGTTCTCGCGCCGATCTGCGCGATCGCCGAGGCGGTGTCCGGCGAGAGCGGCAAGGCGAGCAGTCGATCGATCCATCGCGTGCCGACACTCGGCGCCACCGTCGAGTTGAGCGGGCCGTAGAACGGGACGCGCGCGCCGAACCGGCCGATGCACCACAACCAGGAGCGGTTCCTGACGTCGCGCCGAAGACGCTCCATCAGCTCGTCGCCGAGCTTCGCCCGTTGCCCGGCGTCGAGCCGCTCCAGGCTCGCCAACAGGCGCCACGCCTCGCGCTCGATCTGAGGGTTGAGCCGCGGCGGCTTCTTCTGGCCGATCCCGAGCTGCCCGCCAACGCGTTGCGCGAGCTCGCGCTGATGTCCCGCGCTGAACCCTGCCGCGACGCGTTGCCACAAGACGAGCCACTCGACTTGACATTGGATGTCTTTCGGAAATGCAAGGCCGGCCGCGTAGACTTTTCGCAGCTCGGAGATGCGCCAGGCATCCGTCGCCACGCCGAACCCGGGTCGCACGCAGAAACCTGTCAGATTCAGCCACCGGCTCTCGTATCCAGGCCCGAGGCTTCGGCCGCTCGCGACCTCCAGGAGCACATCAGCCAGCTGTCGGATGGCCGCAAGCGGCCAGGCATGCTTGCCGAACCCGAGTGCTCCCTCGATCTCGGAGACCAGGTTCTCCGGGCCAAGGTCTGCCTCCGCGCCGGCGTCGGGTTCCGCCATGAAAACACGACGGACCAGCCGGGCGGCACTCTCGATCGCTTCGGTGCCGACGACAGCCTCGTTGTGTTCTCGAGCGTCGTCTTCTCCGTCCGTTCCACCAGACACATCGAGCGGGTCGGCTTCCGCGGCGCGAAGATTGAACGCCAGGCGCCATCGATGTTCGGTGGTGTGGGACTCGCACCACAGCTCCAGCGTCCCGGTTTCTGTGAACGCGATCCGCAGCGTGACGCCAAGCGCTACGCGGCGCGACCGCTTGCCGTACCGCATCACCGTCACGAGCGGCGCATGCCGATGCACGTCCTCTTCGTCGCTGAAGGTGACGATCTCGTTGAGGGCGTCATGCCGGCTGGTGGAGCTGTAGAGCGTGAACGCGACGGGTTGGTTGGTGGTGACGCTGACCGCGCGTTCGAGAGTCAGGGTCGTGCCCTCCTGCGTACCCCTGGGCATCACGCACACGGCCGTTCCCGCACTCGTGCCCTCGGCGGTCTGGAGGCCGATGTAATAGGCCCGCGCGCTTCCGGCCCGGATCAGCAGCCGCTCGGCGGCATCAGGGTTGTCGCGCAGCCGCGCGTAGAACGCCGCACCGATCGCTACGGCCGCTTCCGGCCGCTCGTTCTCGAGCACCAAGGGGCGCGCCCCCGACCAGGCCTCGAGGGCGTCGAGGACCCGCTCTCGTGCGATCGACGGCGTGAAGAATCCGCCGTTGAACAACACCGCCGTGGGCCGGGCCATGCCGGCTCGCCGTGTCTCGAGCGGCGCGCAGCAGAAACGCCGCGAGGTGCTTCGTGATCGCGGGCTCGCTCTCGTAAGGGAGGCCGAGCTCTCGCAGGCCGACCCGCCGGTCGCGCGCGGGCAACTGGTCGAGAGAAGTGAGCGGAAGAAAACCGTCGAGCAGTGTCCGGACGGTTTCTTCCCGCGTCAGATCCGCGCTCATCCCTCCGGCGACCACGCCGCGGCCGGAGCCCAGAATGGTGATCGTGATGCGATCGCCGGCGGTACCCGAGAGCAGCGTGCTCCTTCGCGGCGCTGCACTTCCTCCGGAGGACGAGCCGTTGCCCGAGCGAGAGTCTTGTCGCACCGCCGTGGGTCAGCTTCTCCTCGACGAGAGCCGCCAGTGCCAGATCGACGTTGTCCCCGCCGAGCAGCAGGTGTTCGCCAATCGCGATCCGCTCGAATCGAAGCTCAGCCCCCGCGGCTGTCGCCCGCATCAAGCTGAAGTCGGTCGTCCCGCCTCCCACGTCGCACACCAGCACCAGCGCGTCGTCCGAGAGCCCGGCCGCCGCTTCGCGGCGGTGCGACGCGATCCACGAATAGAGGGCGGCGATCGGCTCTTCGAGGAGGACCACCCGATCGAAACCGGCGTCGCGGGCCGCCTGCACCGTCAGCTCCCGCGCCTCTTCGTCGAAGGACGCGGGCACGGTCAGGACGATCGGTTGATGCTCGAGTCGAAGAACGTCGCCTGCTGAAGTGCCTGAGAGCTCGTGATTCCACCCGTCCCGCAGATGCCTCAGGAGATGCGCCGATGCCTCGACGGGCGACAGGCGAGGCCCCTCCTCGGCGCCCCACGGCAGCAGTCCCGCGGCGCGATCGACGGAGGCATTCACGAGCCAGGACTTGGCGGACGTGATCTGCCGTGCGGGCACGAGCCCGCCGTGATCGCGGGCGAAAACCCCGGCGACGACCTCCGGCTTGGCGTTCCACGGCAGCCGCGCCAGATTCGCCTGCTGCTCCGACTCGGTCGGGAAGTAGAGGAACGAGGGGAGCGTAGGGAACCGTGCGATCTCGGCCGGCGCGGCGAGCTGCGGCACGTCGAAGATGCGGATCGGTCCGCGCGACACGGTCCATGCGAGCGCCGAATTCGTCGTGCCGAGGTCGATGCCGACGAGCCGTGTGCTGGCTAGGCGCGCCGCAGGAACGCCCGCCGGAGCGGAGCGGGGCATGGGGCCCCCGCGAGCGACGGCGATGGGGGGTCCGGCGGGGCGAAGCCCCCCGGTCAGTCGGTGTCCGGCTCACGGATACTCAATTCGAGCTTCCAGCGCTGCGTCCGGTCGCGGGCGACGCACCACAGCTCGATGGTGCCAACTTCGGTCATCCGGCTCTCGAGCGTCACCGGCACGGCGGCGCCTTCGCGACCATCGACCTGGAGCGTCACGTCGAGCGAGCTCAACTCCTCGAGGTCGTCGCCCCAGTCGTCTATCATCGTTCCAGCCGGATCGTTCTTGCGGACGGTAGAGCTGAAGAACCGGAACTCGGCGGGCTCGCCGACCGTCAGCGCGAATTCGAGGGGCGCGATCGTCGCGCCGGTGCCTTCTTCCATCCCGAACGGCACCACACAGAGAGCTTTCAATGGCGCCGGCAGGCCCGGGACGGCCGGCATCGCGCTCTCGATGCCGACGTAGTAGGTGCGCGCGGCTCCGCTGCGTATCCGGATGCCACGGCCTCGGCGCGCGAGGCCGTAGTAGGTGGCGCCGCGCGCGATGGCACGGTCCAGATCCGGGGCCTCGAGCACGTGACGCGCGTCGAGTGCCGCAAACCCTTCCTGCGTCAGCCATCCGCTCAACACCTCGACGACGCGGTCGCGAAGCGCCGAGGCTTTCATCACCCCGCCGTTGAAGAGGACGTGCGTGGGGCAGGCCATGCCGCTCGGGCCTCGCCGGATCGGCGCCGCGCCGCTCGCGTCGGTCGCCTGCCGCGCGAGGAACCGCGCGAGATGCCGCGTCACGGCAGGATCGGCGGCGTAGGGAAGACCGAGCTCCTGGAGGCCGACGCGCCTTTGACGCGCCGGCATGTCGTTCGACTGGACGACCGGGAAGAATCCATCCCGCAGCACCTGGTCGACGTCGTCTATCGTCAACGACGTCTTGATCGATCCGCCAATCACGCGCGATCCCCTGCCGAGAAGCGTGACCGGCCGCTCGCGCTGCGACGGATCCGTCAGGAGCGATTCCTTGGCGAGTCGGCTCTGGTGCCACAGCCCGTGCAGCTGCCAGGTGTCGACCTTGTGCCCGGCGGCCTCGAGTCGCTGCTGTGCGAGGCGCGCCAATGCGAGATCCATGTTGTCGCCGCCGAGCAGGATGTGCTCTCCGACGGCCACCCGCTCGAGCGCGAGATCGCCGTCGCGTTCGGCGACCGTGATGAGGCTGAAGTCAGTCGTGCCGCCGCCGACGTCGCAGACGAGGATCAAGTCTCCGACGGTGACGCGCCGCCGCCAGCTGTCACCGAGCGCGTCAATCCAGGAATAGAAGGCCGCCTGCGGTTCCTCCAGCAGCGTGACCTGCGTCAGACCCGCCGCCCGGGCCGCCTGCAGCGTCAGCTCGCGCGCCTCCTCATCAAATGAGGCCGGCACGGTCAGCAGCACGTCCTGCCGCGACAAGGCGAGGGTGCGCTTTCCGCCCGCAACGTCCTGATCGAATGCGGCCGCCAGGTGCCGGAGGTACGCAGCAGAGGCGTCGACCGGGGAGATGTGCGGAATCTCTGGCGGAGCGCCCCAGGGAAGGATGGGCGCCGTCCGGTTCGCGCCACCATGCGATAGCCAGGACTTTGCGCTCGCCACGAGCCGGGATGGGTTCTCCGCGCCGCGTCGCCGCGCCACATCGCCAATGACGTGCGCGGGCGACGGATCCCACGGCAGCGCGAGGCTGCCTGCCGGAAAGTCGATCTCACCGGGGATGTACAGAAACGATGGCAGCAATCCCCGGTGTCCGGGCTCGCCGGGATTGAGGAGCTGCGGAATCTCCTGCATGCGGATCGGGTCCGTCGCGTCCGCCGAGGTGTCCGCCCACGCGAGGGCGCAGTTGGTCGTGCCGAGATCGATGCCGACGACGAAACGAGAGGTCACAATTTGGTCCGAATCAGGAGACTTCGACTTCCGCGGGGGCCACGATGCTGTGGCTCGACGCGGGGAGAGGGGGCAGCGACACGCGTGTGGCTTCCCACCCGCGATGGCGAAGGATGCCGCGACTCGGTGCGGACGCCGTCACATGGCCGACGACCTTGATGCGCGCCGCGTCGATGTGCCGTTCCAGCGCGATCGGGCGCCCTTCCTCGTCGTCCAGCACGGGCTCGAGTGTGAAGTAGCGCTCGAGGGCCTGGCGCGCCCCGGCATGCACGTCCCGCACCGCCGCGCCCACCTGGGCATCGTCATAGGCCGTCAGATCTTCCATGAGGAAGTCGACCAGGCGCCCGTCGCGCTGCAGGATCGCGAGCAACTGCGTTGCGCGATGCCCTGGATCTGGAGGTGGAGGAGCGGGGGGAGGCGCGGGTGGCGGCGCCGGGGCGGGCACCGATGGTTTCACCAGCGCCGACATCACATCGTCGGGAAGCTCGCCGCTGCCGATGATGGAGAACCAGGCGCTGAATGCGAGTGCGACGCGTCTTCCGAACGAGATCATCCCTCGATCGTATCCCGCGGGGGGCTCGGGGCGATAGCTGGGGTGCCGAACGCAGGGGTCGAGCTGGATCGGGGAGTAGCGAGTTCAGGAGAAGAGGTTTCAACAGGGAGGAGGGGGAGGTAAACAGGAATTTTCGCCGGATGACTCGAGGCAACCATACTCGATGGTTACGCTCGCCAGCATCATCAGCGATTCGGTGGCGCAGCGCCGGTTCTCGATGCTGCTCCTCGGGGTGTTCGCCCTCATCGCGCTCTTTCTGGCCGCCATCGGGCTCTACGGCGTCGTGGCCTATACCGTGAGCCAGAGGACGCAGGAAATCGGCGTCCGCATGGCCATCGGCGCGCAGCGAGGTGACGTGCTGCGCCTCATCGTCGGCGGGGGGATGAAGCTGGCGCTCGTTGGCGTGGCCGCGGGGCTCGCCAGTGCGCTGGCACTGGCGCGCCTCGTCTCCACCATGCTCTTCGAGGTGACCCCGTTCGATCCACCGAGCTACGCGGTGACCGCCGTCGTGCTGCTCGCCGTCGCCGCGCTCGCGTGCTACATGCCGGCACGCCGGGCGATGCGGGTCGATCCGCTGACCGCGCTCAGGCAGGAGTGAGGCGCGCCCGACCTGAAGGTCGGGCGCGACCCTACCGCATCAACTGTCCGCCGTTGACTTCGATCGTCTCTCCAGTGATGTAGCTGGCGGCAGGCGACGCCAGGAACGCAATCGCCGTCGCGCACTCAGCCGACGTGCCGAGCCGGCCGAGCGGAATGGCCGACACGAACGTGCGCAGCATCTCGGGTGTCGAGAAGACTTCGTGGAACGGCGTATCGATCACCCCCGGTGCGACAGCATTCACCCGGATGCCATGCGGCGCCAGCTCCTTCGCCATCGACTTCGTGTAGCAGGTGAGCGCGGCCTTCGACGCGGCGTACGCGCCGGCGCCTGGTCCGCCGCCGTTGTGGCCCGCGATCGAGACGACATTGACGATCGCGCCGCGCCCCCGCTCGATCATCGACGTGACGACCGCCTGGGACGCATGCACGGCGCTCTTCAGGTTCAGTGCGTAGACCGCGTCGAGATGCTCGTCGGTGATCTCCCGCAGGGTCAGCCGGCCGATGAGCGATCCGGCGTTGTTGACCAGGATGTCGATCGGTCCGAGCTCACTGGCGGTCCGCTCGACGAGCGCGTGAATCTCGGCCGGTCGCCGAACGTCACACCTGACCGCGATGGCGGTCCCGCCCGACGCCACGATTCGATCGCGCGTATCTTCGGCGCCTTCTCGATTGTTGTGATACGCGATGCCGACGTGGGCGCCGAGATCCGCCAGCGTCGC
The DNA here is from genome assembly GCA_963804795.1 of uncultured Acidobacteriota bacterium. Taxonomy (GTDB): domain Bacteria; phylum Acidobacteriota; class Vicinamibacteria; order Vicinamibacterales; family 2-12-FULL-66-21; genus CAVSUB01. The sequence continues at coordinate 194,723 of CAWDRS010000007.1, forward strand.
GGCGGTGGCGGCCCCAATCCCGGACGACGCTCCGGTGACGAGCGCGACGCTGCCGGTGAGATCGAAATAGGGTTTCATGCCGGGTATTGTCGTCGGGTGGAGTGGCGATCGCCAAATCGAGCCGCCCTCCTGCGGACGGAGGGGACGGAGGGAACGGAGACGCTCACACGGAGGAACGGAGTCAACGGAGACGAAACGGAGAAGATTGCGGATGGCGTAGCTCAGCGTTGGTACAGCTGCTCGCGCCGCGCGACGCGCGGCCGAGCGAGCCGCTGACACCCCGCTGACCCGGTGCAATCTTCTCCGTTTCGTCTCCGTTGACTCCGTTTCTCCGTTTGTGAGCGTCTCCGTGACCTCCGTCCCCTCCATACGGAGGGGGGCTCCTACGACATAATGGCCCCGTGCACACAAGGGTCAGCCGGCGCGAGTGGCTCACGGGGCTCGCCACGTCGGCGATTGCCGCCGGCTGCCGATCGCGATCGGATCGCGGCCGCATCATCCTCCGCCTCTCCCATTCGATGACGGCCGGCGCCACGGCGCTCCACGTGTTCGCCGATCGATTTCGACAGCACGCGGAGGCGGCGACCGGCGGTGCCGTGGTGGTTCGTGTGTTCCCGAGCGGCACGCTGGGGCAGGAACGCGAGGTCGTGCAGCAGCTCCAGGAAGGCCTCGTGGACTTCATGGTCTCCGGGACCGCCATCTGGGGCAGCGTCGCCCCCCGGCTGCAGGTCTTCGATTTCCCCTTTCTCTGGCACGACTGGGATCACGTCCACGGCGTCGTCGATGGTCCATTGGGTCGTCAGGCGGCTGACTACCTCGAGGGCGCCGTCCGCATGCGGCCGCTCGCGTGGGGTGACTCCTTCGGCTTCCGGCAGGTGGTCACCCGGTCGCGGGACGTTCGAGAGCCGGGCCAGCTGGCCGGACTCAAGATCCGCACGATTCAGTCCCCGATCTATGTGAAGGCGGTCGAGCTGATGGGGGCCAGCCCGACCCCCATGGCGTTCGGCGAGGTCTACACGTCGCTCCAGACGGGCGTGATCGACGGCTACGAACATGACGCGAGCACGACCTTGCAGCAGCGCTTCTACGAAGTCGCCGGTCACATGGCGCGCACGCGCCACATCGCGGGCGTGCTCGGGCTCTTCGCATCATCGGTCGGTCTGGCCCGCCTTCCGAAGGAGCTGCGCGCCGCGATCGAGCAAGCGGCCGTCGACGCCGCGCAGGAGCAGCGGGCGATGGGACCGCGCGAGGACGCCGCCGCGACCGAGCAGCTGGCATCGCACGGCATGACCATCCGCGATATCGAAGGCCGTCACTTCCAACAGGCCGCCGAACAGCTCTGGAGCTCCGAAGCCCGCGCGCTGGGTGTGGAGCAGTGGCTCGAGGCGATCCGCGCGTGACGTCCGTGCCCGGCAGCGGGGGAGCCACGCTGCCCGCCGCGGATCGCGTCCTTCAATGGTCCACTGCCATCCTCGTCGTTGCTCAGGCGACCGTCGTGGGGCTGCAGGTGGTGGCGCGGCACGTCCTGCGCCAGCCCTATCCGTGGACCGAGGAAGTCGCACGGCTTCTCCTCGGATGGCTGATGTGCGTCGGCGGGATCTCGGCCTTGCGGCACGGACAGCATCCTCGCGTGACGGCACTCGTCCGATTCCTTTCGGAGCCCCGGCGCCTGGCCGTCGAACGTGGACTGCGTCTGGTCCTCGTCGGCTTCTTTCTCTGGCTCGTGGTGCCTGCGTGGCGGCTGACGGTCGCGAGCGCCGCGGAGCGGCTGCCCGCGAGCGGGTTGTCGGGCGCCGCGATTTCCGCGGTCCTGCCCGTAGCCCTCGTATTGATGTCCGCTGTTCTCATCCAACAGCTCCTGCGTGAAGATGCGGCTGTCTGGCGCGATCGCTCGTCGCTCGTCTGGTCTCTGGGGGCGGCCGGCATTGCGCTCTCGTCGGTGCTCGTGCCGCTGCTCGTCGATGCGGCGCCACTCGTCGTCCTGGTGAGCGGGTTCCTCGTCACCGCGGCCCTCGGCGTACCTCTTGCCTTTACGCTGGCGCTCACGTCGCTTACCTATCTGATCGGGATCGGCGGCGTCGACCTGATCATCCTGCCCATCAAGATTCTTGGCGGCGTCGATTCGTTCGTGCTCCTTGCGATCCCTCTTTTCATCCTCGCTGGCGCGCTGATGGAGTCGGGCGGCATTTCCGAGCGCATCGTCGATCTCGCGATGGCGATCGTCGGACGCGTCCGCGGCGGGCTGGCGATGGTCGTGGTGGTCGCCGAGGTGCTCTTCTCCGGCATCTCCGGTTCGACCGCGGCGGACGTGTCGGCGATCAGCTCGCTGCTCGTGCCCTCGATGCGCAAGTCCGGCTACTCGGGTCCGGAGGCGGTCAGCGTCGTGGCCGCGGCCTCCGCGATGGGCATCCTCGTGCCGCCATGCCTGACGATGGTCGTGCTCGGCTCGCTCGTGAACCTCTCGATCGTGACGCTGTTCCTCGCCGGCTTCGTTCCGGCGTTTCTGCTGGCGGGAGTCCTGCTGCTGCTGATCGCCTTGCGCGCTCGACGCCAGGGCTGGCCCGTCAGCCCGCCCGCCACTGGAGCCGATCTGGCGCGGGCCATTCGTCGCGCTGCGATACCGACAGGTCTCCCCGTGATGCTCTTCGGCGGAATCTTCACCGGCTTGACGACGGTGACGGAGGCCGCTCTCCTCGCCGTGGTGTACGCGCTCGTGGCGGGCATCTTCATGGGAGGTATCCGCTCGAGCGAGATTCGCGGGCAGCTCGCCGGAAGCGGGGTCGTGACAGCGACGACGTTGTGGGTCCTCGCCGCGGCGTCGGCCTTTGCCTGGATTCTGGTACGGGAGTGGGTGCCGCAGGTACTGGGCGAGTGGATCGCGGGAGTCGGCGCCGGCCGCGCGGGCCTTCTGACGATGACGATTGTGCTGTTCGTCGTTATCGGGGCGCTCCTGGAGGGCCTGCCCGCGCTTCTGATCTTCGGACCGATCCTCTTCCCGATCAGCCGGGCCGTCGGACTCGATCCGGTGCACTATGGCATCGTCATCATCGCGGCCATGGGGATCGCGTTCTTCCTGCCTCCGGTGGGTGTCGGTCTTTCGATAGCCGCCGGCATCGCGCGGGTCGATATCGACGACGTCAGCCGGTCGTATCTTCCGTATCTCGTGGCGCTCTTGATCGGGCTCGCCCTGATTGCGGCGTTCCCGGTTTTCACGCTGGTCCTGCCCCGCGTGTTTCTAGGATATCGGGGGTGATTCCGGAACGAGGAGAGAGGCTCGATCGAGCAACTTTCACTTGTCTGAACAGGAGATCAGGAGTTCAAGAGGCCAGGACGTCTCGGATCCAGGCCAAGCACCTTACATTCTGTTCGAGCGTGAGGCGGTGCTGTCAGCAGCGTCCCGAGCCGCTATTGTCCAATGACGATTGGCGGGAAGCGGACCTTCGTCCGGAACCACTGCCACGGTCCGCCGATGATTTTGGTACCGAGCGGGTCTGGCAACCAACGGATGAGTTTGCAACGATAATGGCTGCCGTACAGGAACAACCGCTGACGCGTAAAGAGTCCTGTATGGAGGCTTCAAAGCGATGAACAAACCGGTGCTCGGCCTCGTGCTCGGCGGCATTCTGGGGATCTTCGACGGACTCAGCGCACTGCTTTCCGCTCCGGAAACCGCCCCGGACATCGTCGGAATCGTGATCGGCTCGACGTGCAAGGGACTGCTGGTCGGCGTCCTGGTGGGCTGGTTCGCTCGTCGTGTGCACTCCCTCCGCGTTGGGATTCTCTTCGGCCTGCTCTGCGGGGCGTTCTTCGCGTTTCTCGTGGCGGCTATTCCGCAGCCCTCGGGCGTGCACTATTACTGGGAGATCATGCTGCCGGGCAGCGTACTTGGCGTGATCGTGGGGTACGCGACGCAGCGATACGGGCGGCCGGCGAGGGTGTGAGAGGGCGGGTTGTCGGGATCTGGGATCCGGGATCCGGAAAACCTCGTGATCCGATCGCGACGTCGTCAATCACAGGAGATCAGGAGATCAGGAGACGAAGAAACGTTCTTGGACCTCTTGAACTCCTGAACTCCTGATCTCCTGTTCGGCGACCCACCGAGTCAACTCGGTGCCACGAATGCGCCGAAGGAGCAGCACCGCAATTGTGATCGGACGTCAAAGCCATATCCTCGGGTTCCGGATCCCTGATCCCTGATCCCCGATCCCCTCACCTTATCTTCCAGCACTTATCGCGACGATGACCCGCATGACGAGATACGCGAGCACGAGGACTATGGCCGTGCGATGAGTCCGGGCGAATCTCAGCGTCCGTTCGATCGCGGTTTCGATGTGCGCCTCGACGCCCAGCCCGGCCCGATATCGACGGACGTCGCGCACCACGGCGAGCACCTCCTGATATCGATCCGCAGGGTTTGGCGCCATCGCCTTGATGCAGATCGCGCGCAAGGCCGCCGGCGCGTCCCGCCGCGATCGAAGGCGCTCACCCGGGCCGGTCTCTGGCGGATGTTCTCCGGTGACGAGCAGGAACAGCATGGCGCCGAGGCCATAGACGTCGGCTCGCGCGTCGACATGGCCGTCGCCCCCGATCATCTGCTCGGGCGCCATGAAACCACGCGTACCTATCGCCACGCCGTCCTCGTCTCCGCGCGTGGGCCCGGGAGCAGAATCGGCGCCCGGCGTTGACTCGCTCGTGACGAGCGCCGCGCCCCAGTCCATCACCAGGACCTCGCCGAACGCTCCGAGCATGATGTTGTCGGGTTTCAAGTCGCGGTGCACGAACCCGAGCGCGTTCGCGAACGCGACGGGCTCGCAGATCCGCTCGAAGATGCCGAGCCGCTCGCTGAGGTCGGATAGCGCCGGGAGATGCTCGCGAAGCGTCTTTCCTCGAACCAGCTTCATGACGTAGAACAGCCGGCCGTCGGCAAGTCGTCCAGCGTCGTGGATTGGCACGATCCCCGGATGCTCGAGGCGCGCGAGCGCGGCCGCCTCGCTCTGAAGCCGGCCCGCCACGGCCGCGCTCCCGAACCCGTTCGGGACCTTGATGGCCACTTCACGTCCCAGGTGTTCGTCCGTCGCGCGATAGACCGTGCCCATGCCTCCGCGGCCAATCTCTTCGATGACGGCGTACCTGGACGATGCGAACTCCGGCCAGGTGGCGACTGCGCGGAGGTGGGCGACCGCGCGATCGGAGAGTGGGGTCACTCCACCTCCACACCGAACAGCTCTCGGGCGTCCCGACGAAACTCGTCGTCTGTGCCACAGACAGCTCGGAGGGCCTCGAGTGCGTGCTCCCGGAAGCGGCGGCGGGCGAGCGCCAGACCGTTGGTGACCTGCGTCGTGGTGAGTCCGAATTCGTTGGCGAGCGCGGCGTAGCTGTCGCCTTCTCGTGGCGCCAGATCGTAGCGCTCGAACAGCGCGGCCGGTACGAGCTTGCCGGCGGCCTCGAGCTCCTCTTTCATGGAGCGCACCGCGCGCTCGAACAGCGCGCGGACGAACTCCTGGTGAAAGAGCGCGTCGGGATCGAGCCCGGGGGCCGCGATGCGGGCGAGCGTGTCCTGTTCGGCGCCGTCGAAATCGAGCGCCACGAAATGGACGCCACCGCCGCGCTTCGCGCGCGAGGCGGCTTGACGACGATTCTGCGCGAAGCGGTCCGCGCACATCCTGACGAACGTGCGGAACTTTGCCTTCGCGGGCTCGAAGCGCTGCAGCCAGTTCTTCTCGTAGGCCTCCGCGAAGAACGCCTGTGTCGTATCCTGTGCGTCATCCGGGTCGAGGTGCCACGTGAGTCGGAGGTGGGTGTACACCGGCTTCCAGTAACCTTGAACGAGATCGCCGAATGCCTGACGGCGGACGTCGGAGCCTCCCGCCCGGATGCGCTCGATGATCGAGTGCCGTGTCGCGGGGAATCGCGAACCTGCGCTCCACTCCGAATGGCCGGCTGACATGGGTGTCCGATTGACGCGGGAGCCATCATACCGCTCGCCGCGCGCTGCATACGGGCTGGATGCGGGAAATATAATGCGGGGATGCACCGTGCTGCGCTTGGACTGATCCTGCTGCCCGCGATCGCGTCGACCGGAATCCTTCACGCCCAGCGCGCGGCCGCCCCCGTGGCTCAGACCGACGAGTACATGCGGTACGAGCTGCTCGCGCCCGACACGGCTTCCTTCAAAGCGACGTTCGAGGTCAGCGTCACGGCGGCAGGCGCGCGCGAATACCGCGATCGCGTCCTGCCTGGAACGGACGTCGTCAGCGAGTCTGTCGTCGACGCGATGACGGGCGCCCCGCTCGAGGTCCGGAAGACCGCCGAGGCCGCGGTCGTGGCTCTGGCCCGTCCCGTACCCCCTGATGGGCAGGCCCGCTTGCGCATCGAGAAGACCGTCCGAAGCGCAAAAGCCTATGCCCGCGACGGACGCCTCGTGGCCTTTACGCAGCTGCTCGGAGCTCGCCGCGGCAGCGTGGTCCTGCCTGCAGGCTTCGAGCTCGTCTCGTGCAACGTGCTCCGCACAGGTACTGTCGGAGGCTGATGGACGGATCGCGATCGCGTTCATGAATCAGGTCGACGACGCCCGGCTCGTGTTGAAGGCACGCCCAGGCGCGGCCGCTGGAGCGGAAGCCGCGCCGGCACCGCTGACGAACGCGCGGAGCTGGGAATCGCCGCCGGCGCAGGGGCCGACCGAGCGGGCGCGCCTCACGGAGCGCGCGCACCAGGATCGCGACATCACGTATTTCCTGAAAGAGCCCGCGACGAACGCTTTCAGCCTGTTCCACGACTACACGGAGTCTCGGCCGGGCATCGACAAATACATCAACGTCGTCCGAGAGGGGAGTCGCGTCTCCAATCCGTCGGCCTACATCCTCGACACCGGAGAAAAGCTGAGGGACGAGACCTTGAAGGGCGCGGACATCACGGCGGCAAAGATCGACATCGGCCAGGAGGTGACCCCCGATACCGAGGTCGTCGTCGTCCACTTTCCGCCGGTCAAACCAGGTCAGTCCATCCGGCTGCGGATCTCCGAAACCTACACTGCCCCCCAGAGCTATCGATTGCAGGGGCAGGATCTCGTCTTCGAGCGAAGCCTCGGCCGCCCGCGCAACTCGGTCGTGCTGCCGGCCGGGTGGTACCTCACGGCATCTTCCATTCCAGCTGTGGTGTCCGAAATGCCCGACGGGCGCATCCGGCTCGATTTCGTGAACGGCCGGCCCGACAGCATCGACGTGCTCATCAAAGGCCGCCGTCGCCCGGGATCGTGACGGGCGCGTCATCGTGAATTTCCTGCTCCATCGGTTCCTCGCCGCGCGCGATCTGGGAACGCCAGTCGCCGGTATCGGTGCGATGCTGCCGGATCTGTGGCGCATGGCCGATCGGCGTGTCCGCGCCGCTCCAGTGCCAATCGAAGCGCCAGCTCACGGCGGACCGGATCTCGTGTCCATCCTTTCGGGCATCGAGCATCACCTGCAGGTCGACCGCTGGTTCCACTCGGCGTCCGTGTTCGTGCGAGGAGAGCGGCTCACGTCCGATCGGATGCGCGAAAGCGGCGTGCAGGCGCCGAAGCTCGGGCTGTTCGCGCACATCACGTGGGAGCTGTGCCTGGACGGCGCGCTCGTCCGGCGCGAGGGCCTCGAGGCGACCCTACAGGCGCTGCGCGATGGCTTCGACGATGTGAGCGGTCCGCCGGCAGACGATGCGGCGTCGCTGCCATCACTTCGATCGAGTCGTGCGGACCGCAGACGAGCGCCGGGAGTTCGACGACACCATGCGCCGATTGTTTGCGGAGCTCTCGCTGGGTCCCTGGATCGCGGGCTATCAGACGGGCGGCGGCGTTGTCCGGCGGATTCAGGGGATGCGGGTGCGGCTCGGCTTCGATCGGTTCGCCGAACCCGATCGCGAGCGGCTCGGGGAGGTATTCGACGGATTGATCCCGGAAGCGGATGCGGCACTCGAGGAGCTCACCGCGCAGCGTCGATGAGTGCTCGGCGGCTGGTTTCTGCGTGCCGCCAAGCTTCGAACCGTTGGTTTCAGGGACGGCAATCTGAACGGCACCGTGCTGCAGGATAGTGATCTCAGCGGCGCCAATTGTTCAAGAGCTACGATGAATGACTCGGATCTACGCGAGAGCAACCTTGGTGGGCGATGACTCGGTCACTTCAAACGCCTTGCCGCTCACCCGAGCGCGAATCAGCAACTCGTTCCGGAACGAGTTGAAGTTGGCACAACATCGGTGCCGCTCGTCGACTGTGCGTCTGGAGGACGTGTCGCCCGCCGCTCAGCCGCCGAGCGTGGACGTGCTCGCCCTCGGGCAGGCGGTCGAAGCACTCTCCGCAATCGACGCCCGGCAGGCCGGGGTCGTGGAACTCCGGTTCTTCGCGGGACTCGACATCGACGAGGCGGCCGAAGCGCTCGGGATATCGCCGGCGACGGTCGAGCGAATGGGCCCTGGCGAAGGCTTGGCTCCATCGGCGACTGATGCCGCGCGAGTGACGGATCCGAGCCTCCAATCTTGTGAACTCGTGAACTCCTGATCTCCTGTTGACAAGCGCAGTCAACTGTCCTACTGTCATAGGACAGATAGGCCGTGCGCTTTCAACTCAACTTCAAGTCTGGCAAGCCCGTGTACCTGCAGCTCGTCGACCAGGTCAAAGCGGCCATGGCATCGGGCAGCCTTCAACCCGGCGATTCGTTGCCGTCGATCAGACCGCTGGCGGAAGACCTGCGGGTGAATCGCAACACGGTTGCCAAGGCGTACGCGGAGCTCGAGAACCAGCACGTCATCGAGACCATTACCGGGAAGGGCTGCTTCGTTCGCGACGCCGGTTCTCCATTCAGGAAAGACGTTCGACTCAAGCTGCTGGCCGACGACATCGATCACGCCGTCGTCCAGGCGCATCACCTTCAAATTTCCAGGGCGGACTTTCTGCGGCTGGCCGAAGATCGATTCGACGCCTTCCAGCAGCAGCGTGCCCGTGCCGCCAACTCCTGAACGCCATGATTACCGAGACGCCCGTCATCGAGCTCCGCGACCTGGTTCGGCGGTACGGCCGCACCGACGCCGTGAACGGCCTCAACCTGCGCGTTCATGCCGGACGCTGCTACGGGCTCTTCGGCAGAAACGGCGCGGGGAAGACTACGACGATCAAATGTCTCCTGAACCTCATCCGACCCACGAGCGGCGCCGCGACAGTGTTCGGCATGGACCCCGCGCGCAATGAGGTCGCGGTCAAATCCCGGCTGGCGTACGTGCCGGACCACGTCGCCTTCTACCCGTGGATGACGGTCCAGGGAACGCTCGAATACTGCGCAGCCTTTCGCAGGCACTGGAACCGCGAGACCGAGCGCAGCCTCCTGTCACGGTTTGGGCTCGACCCCCGTCAGAAGACGAGCCATCTCTCCAAGGGCCAGCGAACCCAGCTCGCGCTCATCACGGCCATCTGCCCGGAGCCCGAACTGCTCGTGCTCGACGAGCCGACCTCAGGGCTCGATCCCATCGTCAGGCGCGAATTCATCCAGACGGTGATCGGCGCGTACCAGGAAGGAGAGCTTGGACGCAGAACCGTGTTCGTGTCGACGCATCTGATTTCGGAGTTCGAGGGGCTCATCGACGAGTTCACGATTGTCGAGCATGGCCGCGATGTCCTGACGATGGAAGCGGACGTGGCGCGGGCGCGATATCAGAAGATCTTCGCCCGCTTCGCGAAAGAGCCGGCCCGCTTGGATCTGCCGGGTATCCGGGTGCTGCGCCGGCGTGGGACGGAGGTCGAGATTCTCGTCAACGGCAATGCCGCCGATGTAGTGGACCGCCTGAAGGCCTGTTCGCCGGAAACGATCACGACCGAGGCGCTGACCCTCGAAGAAATCTTCGTCAACACACTCCAGCCAGTGGTGGATGCGGCATGACACACGCCTCCTGGCTGCAGATCAAGAAGGAGATCCGGGCCCTGGTGCCCGCGTGGCTGGCCTCAGCGGCCGTCATCATTCTCACCTGGCTACCTGGCGGCCCGCTCTTCTTTTTCCCGGCCATGCTGGCGTACTCCCTGGGGGCGCTGGCGCTTGGCGCTTTCTCGATCGGCCACGAGTACACGGGCCGAACGCTCGGGTTCCTGCTCACGCAGGCGATCGATCGTCGCAGGTTGTTTGCGTTGAAGCTTGGCGTCCTGACCGTCATGCTCGTCACGCTTGGCGTCGTGGCGTGGGAGGGAATGCGCGTCGGGCTGGGCCCCGACGCGCAAAGGATCCCTCGAGTGTGGATCCTCTTCCTGCCGGCGCTCTGCGGTCTGTGTGTCGCGCCTCTGCTGACGATGATCTCTCGCAGTCCGCTCGGAGGCGTGGTCTTCACGATCGTCGTCGTGGCGTCGATGTGGGGGCTCGGAGAAGTGTTGTCCGTCATTCGCTACGGCGCCGAAAGCGCCGGAAGCGCGGAGCCGAAGATTTTCAGGATCGCGGTTCTGTCGTGGGGAATCACCCTTGTCTCGCTGCTGGCCGCGATTGCCAGCTGGCGCACCTTCGTGCGCCTCGAGGCGATCGAAGGCCGCGATGCGGATGTACAGCTTCCTGCGTGGCTGCGTGTCCAGGCTCGTGACAATGGAGATCCGAGGGCTTCCGGGGTGTTCCTGCAGCTCGTGAGAAAAGAGCTGTACCTGCAGCAGATGACGTTCGTCGTTGCCGTCATCTACCTCCTGTGTTGGGCCGCGAGCGCTTTGCTCGAGCTCTACACGAGGGACGTCGATTCGATGCAGCTCAGGGTCTTGACCACTCTCTACGGACCGATGCTCGGCCTGCTTGCGGGCTCGCTCGCGAGTGCTGAAGAGCGCCAGCTCGGCACGCTCCAGTGGCATGTCCTCCTGCCCCTGGCGACGTGGAAGCAATGGGCCACGAAAGCGGGCGTCGCGTTCACCTTGGCGATGGTCCTGGGGTTCGGGCTGCCGGCGCTTATGGCATCGATTGGCCTGCTTGCGGGGGAAATGCCTTCGTTGGCCGGGCTCGCGGCAGCGGTCGCCGCGTTCGCGCTGGCGGGCCTCTACGTGTCGTCGCTCTCGACAAGCGGCGTGCGCGCGCTGCTCGTATCGATTCCAGTGGTCCTGGGTTCCGTGGTAACCATCAGAACCGTGATGGGAGTCGCGCTCGCGCAGGGTGCCCGCATGCTCCCTGGGGTACACGGCCGCCCGGTGCGTCGATTCCCGTTGGCCGAACTGTCGTCAGGGGCGCCTCTGATCATCCTCCTCGTGGGAACGGCCATCGTCATGCTGCTCTGGTTTGCGCTCGTGAACCACCGCTCGATGGAGCGTCGCACACAACGTGTCGTTATCCAGGGCGTCTGCCTGTTCTCGACTCTGGCAATCGCCGCCTTCCTCGCGATGGTGACGTAGTGCTTGCCGGCTGTCGCTGAGGGGAGCGGGTCCGAGAACGGACATGATGGTGAGACCGGGTCAGGGCCGTGCCGCGGAGACGCCGTTAATCCAGTCTGTAGACCGCAGCGTACTGGCGGCGGGCCCGAATACTGGACAGGTCGCTCGACGAGCCACGCACCAAGCTGCCACGCGACCAGCACGGTGCCCATCAACGTCAGCAGAACGTACACAACGATCCGCCGCCGCCACTGGCGCTGCGCTGCAGATGGTGCTGGCATCACTGCGGTTGACGCCCCTCCTTCGATCAGCGCTTCCTCGCCAAGAGCAGGCGCTCGGCGAGATCGGTGAGCTTACCGCACCGCCGAAGACTCGGTCTTCGGGTTGAACGCATCGCACGACACGTTCGGGTTCCAGTTCGCGAACGTCCCGTTCGGATTGTCCTTCCACGCCCAGACGTGCAGCGTGTAGAACGGATCCAGCGCGAAGCGGTTGGGGCTGTCGAACAGGTGGAACAGCTGGCCGTTCAGGGACGGCGGCCCTTCACCCTTGTGTTTCTCCTCCCACTCGCTCTTGAAAACGATGAAGTCGGCGCCCGTGAGGCGGATCCCGCCGTCTTTTGTCGGTTCGAACAGCACAATCTCCGGCTCGTTCTGGTTGACGTCGCCGTCGTGGAGAATGTCCCCCCTCACGAAGTGAATTCCCATCGCGCCGAAGTCGCCGCCGCTGACGCACCCGAAGAGCAGCGCGAAGGAGTCGCCTACCTGGCTCGGATCCGACACGTCCTTGAATCGCGCCGTCGCCTCGCGAACGGCCTGGACGAGATCGTTCTGCCGCGAGGTCAGCTTCTGCGGACCCTGCGGTCCGAATCCGCCGTGATCGTGGCCCTGCGCTCGAGCCTGCCTTGCCGATCCGGTGACCATCAGCACCATGAGCAGTGGATAACCAATCGTCCGTGAGAATCGTCCAGTGTGCATCGAAAAGACCTCCGTCCAGTCTGCGCGTCGAATGCGAGCGACGCGGGCCGCCACACCGGGCCGCCTGACTAGGTGGGATGCGGGGTGGAGAAATCTTTCGCGGGTTGCGCGGAGCCGCGTTCGTTCTCCTGAGCTCCTGGACTCCTGTAAGTGGTCCGGCGATGTCGTGTTGATGCAGCCGACGCTCCTCGAGATGTACGACGAGCTGCTGCCGCAGACCGACCGCGCGATCGGCGATCGGAGACGGAAAGACCAAGTGTGGGCGGATGCCGTCGGTCGACCGAGTGGCGACTGCGCATGGAGGGCCACACGCAGTCGCCACGCTCGCGTCGCGTCAGCTACGGCTTGACGAAGAACAACGGGCCCTGCAAATTCGACGGCAAGGCGGATTGCGCGAGATGCCACCAGCCGCCGACGTATACCGACGTCGCGAGCGGACCCTCGCCGTCCATTCCCGTTCTCCACGATTTCAATGAGGTCGGCAGCGAGCCGGAGTACGCGAAGCGAAGCGCCACGAAGCAATATCGGACGACGCCGCTGCGCGGTGCGTGGCAGCATCCGCCGTACTTCCATGACGGAAGCGCGGCCACGCTGCTCGACGTGGTCAATCACTATGACGAGCTGTTCAAGCTGAATCTGTCGCCGCAGCAGAAAGCGGATCTCGTCGAATTTCTCAAGTCGCTGTAGTCGGACGAATCACGCTAACACTTCGAGCGTGACCGGCTCGGTCGATTGGTTCGGCACGCGATGGCCGCGGTCGCGATCGGTGTCGCGCTCTCGGACATCGCGTTCGCCCACGGTATCTGGCGTCCTTCCCGCGAGTTCGGCGACCCTACAATATCTGCACGCCCTCATTCGTCTACAACCGTAGGTGAGAGACGCGGCACGCCCGGAGCGGATGGCACTCGACCAGCACCAGCGGATCGCCGACGTAGTCAAGCGGGAGCAATCCCGACTCCGCCATTTCATCCGCCGACGGGTCGCCGACCCGCGCGATGCCGAGGACGTCCTGCAGGACGTCTTCTCCGCGCTGGTCGAAGCGAACCAGCTGTTGATGCCGATCGACCACATCACCGGCTGGCTGTTCCGCGTCGCGCGCAATCGCATCACCGATCTGTTTCGCAAGAAGCAGCCGGAGCTGTTCAGCGACTCCGCCGTCGCGGTCGAGGGCGAGGAGTTGCTACCGCTGGAAGAGCTGCTGCCGTCGCCGGATGCCGGACCGGACGCGCTGTACGCGCGCCACCTGCTTCTCGAGGCGCTCGAGGCAGCGATCGGCGAGTTGCCGCGCGAGCAGCGCGAGGTCTTCGTCGGGCACGAGTTGGAAGGTCGCAGCTTCAAGGAGATGGCCGCCGAGACCGGCGTGAGCGTCAACACGCTCCTCTCTCGCAAGCGCTACGCGGTACGGCATCTGCGTGAGCGATTGCATCGCGTTCACGACGAATTCACGAAACCATGAGGACTCGATCATGATGAGCAGAAGGATGAAGATGCTCCTCATCGCGCCGTTCGCGATTGCGGGGATCGCACTATTTGCCTTCATCGGCGGCGAGGTCGTGCGGCTGCTGTGGAACTGGCTGCTGCCGCCGCTCTTCGGCTGGCCCGAGATCACCTTCTGGCAGGCGCTTGGACTCCTGGCGCTGTGCCGGATCCTCTTTGGCGGAAGGGGAGGTCACGGTTCCCATCGCTCATCATTCCGCCATCGCATCGCCGACCGTATAGCCGACCGCATGGCCGAGCGCTCAGAGCGCATGACTCCTGAAGAGCGGGAACGATTCCGGCAGCGCCTCCGCGAACGTTTCGGCTTCGGCCCGGCGACCAGCGAGAGCAAGGAGCCATGACGCTCGAGTTGGAGTGATCACTTGCTTGACCAGATCCTGCCGCGGCGCTTCGACAACACCTATCGCGGTCACCCTCTCGCGATCTGGCTGCTCGTGCTGATCGTGGTCGTGAAGACCGGCACGGCCCTGAGTGCGATCTTCGATGGCCGCAACATGTTGCAATCGGCCGATGGCATCCCCGTCGACCGCTTCGGGGGCGGCGGTGCGGAGGTTGTGATCGCGCTCATCGCCATCCTGGGACTCTCGCAGCTCATGTTCAGCGCGCTCAGCGTCCTGGCCCTGACTCGCTATCGCGCGATGATTCCGCTGCTGTTCGTGCTGTTCCTGCTCGAGCGACTGGTCAGGGACTGGATTCTGCTCGTGAAGCCTATCGCGAGGACCGGCGCACCGCTGACCATCTACGTCAACGGTGTGCTCCTGGCGGTGATGATCGTGGGCCTGGCGTTGTCGCTACGGAGACGAACGGATCTACCGGTGCAGCGATGAGGCCTGCTCGCTAGGTAGCCTCATCCGAGGGGCTTCGCCCCTCGGACTCCCCTACACGCGCCCTCGCTCGCCACTGCGCCGGCTCGCTTCCGCCTCCGCGCGAAGCGCTACGGCGAGACCTCGCCGAAGCCTTGGCGTAGGCGGGCCGCTCGCGTGGCTCGCTCGCAAATGCTCGCTCGCGCTGTTAGCTGCTCGAAGTTTATGAAATAGCTTCTAAGCACCTCGCGTGTGATCGGTCTTCCGGCACCGGCCGTCCAGTGGCTGCTATGCTGAGACGTTGCCTGAGCTCCCCGAAGTCGAAACCGTCCGTCGCAGCCTCGATCCGTTTCTGACGCAGGCGCGCATCGCGGCCGTTGAGCTCCGGCGGCCCGACCTGCGCGTGGCGTTTCCCCGGCGCTTCAGAGCTCGACTCACCGGCCAGGCCGTGGCCTCCCTGACTCGGCGCGCCAAGTACCTGCTGGCGCAGCTGTCGTCACGCGAGACGCTGCTGGTGCACCTCGGCATGTCCGGGTCGTTTCGCATCGACGCGCCCGCCGGGTTCGGCGTCGATCCGGATCGCGATCACCCGAGCGAGCCCGATCGACACGATCACGTGGTCTTCCACATGGCGTCTGGCGCAGTCATCACCTTCAACGATCCACGGCGGTTCGGACTCATGGACCTCCTCACGCCGGCGCAGCTCGCGCGGCATCCGGTGCTCAGCCGGCTCGGGCCGGAGCCGTTGTCGCCGCAGTTCGGTGCCGTGACGTTGGCGCGAGCGTGCAAGGGGAAAAAGGTGGCGCTCAAGGTCGCGCTGCTCGATCAGCGCGTCGTCGCCGGCCTCGGCAACATCTATGCGTGCGAGGCGCTGCATCTCGCCGGCGTGTCGCCGCTGCGACGGGCTTCAACGATCGCGACGCCGGCCGGCGCGCCGCGAGAGTCAGCCTACCGGTTGGCCGCGGCGATCAAGCGGGTGCTGACGAAGGCGATCGATCGGGCCGCAACGCCCAGGACCTACCGATCGCCGCGGTTCCGCGTCTACGATCGCGAAGGCGAGCCGTGTCCGCGAGCTGGCTGCGTCGGCATCATCAGGCGGCGCACGCAGGCCGGACGGTCGACGTTCTATTGTCCGGTGTGCCAGCGGTAGGCGGACTCGCGATAGTGACGTAGTGCTTGCCGGCCTGAAAGCATCTCACGAATGCAGCGAGCGAGCAGGGCGCAGGCTGAGACTAGAACGCATCTCACAAAATGCTGCGCGAGCGAGCACGGCGAGCGAGCCACGCGACCGGCCCGCCTTCGCGCCGCAGGCGCTACGGCGAGGTCTCGCCGTAGCTTTAGCGGAGGCGGAAGCGCGCCGGCGAAGCGGCGCGCGAGAGCGCGTGTCGGGGAGTTCGAGGGGCGAAGCCCCTCGGTTGAGACTAGTAGTGCTTGACCGTCATCGAGTAAGTGACGGCTTCGGTCAGCGTCGAAGAGCACTCGGTGGTCCCGGTGGGGCAGTCGAAGATTTGGACGCAATACGACCCCGCTGACGCTCCGTTTGGAGCGAAGAGCTCTGTCGCCAGCGCCGCTGTGGGAGTCTGGATCTGGAGGGAGCAGGTGCTCCCCGAGACGCCGCCGAACCCGATTCCTATCGTGATCCCGGTGACCGGCGTGGAGGCCGCCACGGTCTTCAAGCTGTCGATCGTGACACTCAGATCTGACGTCGACTGGGCGTACACAATCGTAAACGTCTTGAAGTCCGTCCCGAGAGGCTGAAGCGTTCCGGTGAACGTCTCGGTCTGGAGCGTAGGGCTCGGCGCGGTCGCACTGCCGCAACCCGCACCGAGGGCGAGCACAACAGCGACGAGCGCCAAGGACGCGTGTCGCGTCACGGCGTGCGATGGCATCGAAGCTCCCTTCATTGCAGGGCGCTGGCACGCCGAGCGCTGCATTCTAGCGCTGTTTGGTCGTCTTCCCGGCTGAATTCGTCAGAGAGCGTTTACCGCAGCGTGAACGTCATTTCGACGCTGACCTGCACCGGGACCTGGCGGCCGTCTTTCTCGCCCGGCGTGAACCGCCACTGCCGGAGCGTTCTCATCGCCTCGGCATCGAGCCCCTTGTCCAGAGACGTGCTGACTCGAACGTCCCCAACAGTGCCATCGTCCAGAACCACGCAATCCAGCAAGACTGTGCCCTGAATCCCTGCGGCGCGCGCCTCCGAGGTGTATGTAGGGTTCGGATGGTGAACGGCTTTCGGGAGCGTAATACCGGGCCCCTGTTTGAACACGTCGGCCGAACCGAGTCGGGGACCCCGACCGAGCGTGAACGACATCTCCACTTCGACGAGCACCGGCACTGCTTGACCGTCCTTCGTGCCGGGATTGAACGTCCACTGCTTGACGACGCGAACGGACTCGTCATCGAGGCTCGGATGGAGTGTCTCGAGAACGCGCACTTCGCCGACCGTGCCGTCCGCCTCAACGACGCATTCCAGCTTCACCCTCCCGACGATGCCGGCCTGCATCGCATCGGCGGGGTAAGTGGGTTTGATCTCGCGGACCAGTCTGGGAGCGATGACACCGTTACCCGGGCGGTAGGGCGGCGAGTCCTGCGCCAGCGCCGGGGCGACGGCCGGCAGCAGAGAAATCGCGACAAAGATTGCGGTTTTCATTGGGCCCTCCATGCTGGGCTTTTGGACGTCTAACCGACGTGATTGGCCTGTACGGTCCTCAGCGCACACGTGCCTTCCATCTTCCGCCTTCGCGCGAAGCGCTTCGGCGGACCGCCGTAGCCTTGGCGGAGGCTGGTCAAGTGGAAGGCGAACGCCGGCCAGCGATTTCCGCCTGAAGGCGGAAGCCACCCGAGCCGGCACTCGTGGCTTCCACCTTCAGTTGGAAGGCGAACGCCGGCCGGCAATCTTCCGCCTGAAGGCGGAAGCCACCCGAGCCGGCACCCGAGCTAAATCGAGGCCCTACGAACTGCGATACATCTTGATCACCACTGGCTCGGGCGGCGCGGCGGCGTCTTCGATCGTTACCCGAAGGCGCCGGATCGCGGTTGGTTCGATCCGATGCAGCCGCGTGTAGCCGACCGTCGATCCGCGTCCGACCTCACGCCATTCTCCGCCGTCCGATGCCGTGACGACGTGCTTCGCGATGGCTTGGCCGCGTGCGACTTTGTCAGGAGCCAAAAACGGGCGATGGGCGCGGTCCTGCGTTGACGCCAACGTCGACGTCGTCACGGCCAGCGCGGCGACGAGGAGGAGCCTCCAGTGCACGACGGCAGCCTACTTCAAGAAACCGCTGCGAACGACGGTCGCGGAGCTGAGCTGGTCGTTCAGAGGATCGTCCAGCGCGAGGATCCGGCGGACTTCCTCCGGCAGTCCTGCCTGAACCTCCGGACGGAGGAGGCGCTTCTGGTACTGCTGCTGCGGCTTGTCGCTGCGGCAGTAGAACGCATGCATCGCGAGGCGCGGCGCCGACGTCCGGTTGGCGGTGCCGCCGTGCCACATGTGCGCGTTCATCACGGCGACGCTGCCCGCTCGCCCGGTCAGCAGGATCTCGTCAGGATGCGGCGCCGACGGATCCGGCAGGACGTCCTGGGGCCGCTTCCTCCACCGGTGCGACCCCGGTATCATCCGCGTCGCGCCGTTCTCCACTGTGAAATCGTCGAGCATCCAGACCGTGTTGCAGACCCAGTACCCTTTCTCGTCTGCGATGGCGCTCATGTCGACGTGGAGCGGCTGGCCGACGCTCGAGTGCGGGTCAGCGGATCGCGCGTTCAGGCTGCTCAATTTGAACTGCGGGCCGAGAACATGCCTCACGCACGCGATCACCTCAGGCAGAAGGATCGCCTGCTGGAAGACGTCACCTTTGTCGACGAGATTGGCAAGGCGGTGGGCGTGCTCCTCCTGCAGGAACTCACGCCCGGCGCCGTCGCCTTCCTCGTCGAAGAGGTCGTGAATCCGCCTCCGCAGGCCGTCGAGCAGGCCGCCGCTCATGCAGCCTTCGAGAATGAAGTAGCCCTGATCGTCGAGTTGCTGCTCCTGCTGCCTGGTCACTGCACTCATGGTCGCCTCCGCGGAGCCAGCCGGCCGATGTCGACGGCGTTCCCCATCGCCTGATACCCGGCCCGGTTGGGATGCAGCTTGTCTCCAGCACCGCCGGTTGTGCTGTTCGGTTGGAAAGCCGGTTTCAACGTTCCGGTGTCCGCATCTCGTGTGGCGGCGTCGAAGTCCGCGACGCCGTCGAACAATCCTCCGGTCCGGATGAACTCGTTGATCGCTTTGCGCCTGGCGTCGTTCTCCGGCGTGCCCGACGCGGTCGTCGCGCCGAGGCTCGACGTGATCGTCGCGCCGATGATCGTGATGCCGCCTCGTGCCCGCAGCCGGGCCACGCCCTCCTTGAAGCCTGCCACGATCGCCTCCGGGCTCGTCCCCGCCGACACATCGTTGATGCCCTCGAGCCAGACGACCGCCGAGAGCCCCGAGAGCCCCAGCACGTCGCGATCGAGCCGGTCGAGTGCCGACGGGCCACCACCGACTGGACTGGCGGGCGAATACGAAGCAGGACCGACGACTCGGTTCCCGCCGATGCCGGCGTTCACGACTGCCACCCTCTCACCATACGCCGCGTGCAGCCGGCGAGAAAGCACGTCCGGCCATCTGTCGTCGCCATTCAGCGTCGACGCGGTGCCGTCCGTGATGGAGTCTCCGAAACAGGCGACGACAACCGTTTCGTCGGGCGCCATGACGTCGACCGCGTCCAGAAAGTACCAGGACGTCGTCGTATACGGGAACGCTCCGTCGTCTGCGTCCGCACCATGGCTTCCTGCCCGTGGCGCCGTCAGGTAGGAGGTCGTCAGCCCTTTCGCGTGCCACGTCATAGGGCCGGTCGATCCGACAACGTGAAAGCTGACCGCGAGCTTCCGGCCGGTCAGCAGTCGGCTATCGAGGTGGTCCACGAAAGGGAGCGCGACGGCGTCGCTGAACGAGAAAGCGCCCGGCGCCAGGGTCAGCCCGCGCTTTCCGTTCTCGAACGTCACGCGCTGGTTGGTGTCGGGGACGAGGTTTCCACCAGTGCTCTGCAGTCCGACGAAGGCATCGTCGAACGTGACTGGCTGGGTGCCGAATGCGTTCGAGAAGCGCAGCCGGACGCGGTTGCCCCAGAGGTCCGGCCTGACAATCAGGCGGAGGGTCTGATCGGATGCTCCGCGCTCGGGAGATTCGAACGCGAAATCGAGCACGGGTTGGGCCGATGGATTGCCGGAAGGGTAGGGGCCGTGCGGCGAGGCCGCCCAGGTGGCGACCCATCTCTGTCCGCGTGGCGGCGGTTGTTGCCACGCCGCGACGGACAGAGCAATCGTGAACAGGCCGAGGAACCGAGCCAGGCTGGCGACGACGGTCGGCAGGAGAGTTCGAGGCACACGAGAGTATCGCCCTGGCACTGCCTCCACGCCAACCGTGTCGCGCAACATTTCGGAAGTGCGATAAGGTGAAGCGGTTCGAGATTCTGCATGAAACGGATCACGGTCATCACGTTCCTCGCGCTGGCGCTGGGCTCGTCCTCGTCGTCGCTCCAAACCGCCCCGCCGCCATCGTCGATGACGCTCTGGTATCGGCAGCCGGCCACTCAATGGGTCGAGGCGCTGCCGGTCGGCAACGGCCGCCTCGCAGCGATGATCTTCGGCGGCGTCGCAGAAGAGCGCCTCCAGCTGAACGAAGACACCCTTTGGTCCGGCGGCCCCTATGAGCCCGCCAACCCGGAGGCGCTCGCGGCGCTGCCGCAGGCCCGCCGCCTGATCGCCGACGGCGACTACAAGGCGGCATTCGCGCTCATCAGCGAAAAGATGATGGCCAAGCCCCTGCGACAGATGCCATATCAGCCGCTGGGGGACCTGCACCTGACGGTGACTGGAGTCGCGGACGTCCAGCAGTACCGCCGAGAGCTCGACCTCGACACGGCGGTCGCCCGCGTGTCGTTCACATCGGGCGGCGTCACCTACTCACGCGAGATCTTTTCCAGCCCCATCGATCAGGTGATCGCCGTCCGCCTGACCGCGGACCGGCCCGGGAACATCACGGTGACCGTCGGAATGACGACGCCGCAGAAGGCGACAGTGACCTCCGCGGATGCGTCGACGCTGGTGATGAAGGGCGTCAATGCTGACGCGCAGGGCATCAAAGGCGGGCTGTCGTTCCAGGCGCGCACGCGCGTCATCACGCAGGGCGGGCGAGACGACCGCTGGCGATGGCGCGATCGCAGTCCGGAATGCGGATGCAGTCACGATCTTGCTCGCGGCCGCCACGAGCTATCGCCGCTACGACGACGTCAGCGGGGATCCGGAAGCGATCACGAAGGAACAGATCGCCAGGGCCGCCGGGAAGCCGTTCGAGACGCTGCGCGCGGCGCACGTTGCCGAACACCAGCGGCTGTTCCGTCGGGTTGCCCTCGACCTCGGCACGAGCGACGCTACGCGCCTTCCAACCGACGAGCGAATCAAGGCGTTCGGCGATGGGCACGATCCGCAACTGGCAGCGCTCTACTTTCAGTTCGGCCGGTACCTGCTCATCTCGAGCTCGCGGCCCGGAAGCCAGCCGGCCAACCTGCAGGGCGATTGGAACGATCAGGTCAAGCCGCCCTGGGAGAGCAAGTACACGATCAACATCAACACCGAGATGAACTACTGGCCGGCCGAGTCGACGAACCTGTCGGAGGTCGTCGAGCCGCTCACGCGCATGGTTCTCGACCTGGCGGAGACGGGGCAGCGGACGGCCAAGCTGCACTACGGCGCGCGCGGCTGGGTCGCGCACCACAATACTGATCTCTGGCGGGCCACGGCGCCGGTCGACGGTCCGAACTCGGGCATGTGGCCGACAGGAGGTGCCTGGCTCTGCCAGCATCTCTGGGAGCACTACCTCTACACGCGCGACAAGAGCTATCTCGCGCGCGTGTATCCGGCGATGAAGGGCGCGTCGGAGTTTTTCCTCGACACTCTGGTCGAGGAGCCGGTCCACAAGTGGCTCATCACGTCGCCGTCGCTCTCTCCCGAAAACCGTCACCAGTTCGGGACGAGCATCGCGGCAGGTCCGGCGATGGACACACAAATCCTCCGCGATCTCTTTTCGAACACCAGGCAGGCCGCGGAGATCCTGGATCTCGATCGCTTGCTGCGTGACCAGCTTGCGGCCGCGCGCGCGCGTCTGGCTCCCTCCCAGATCGGCAAAGCGGGCCAGTTGCAGGAATGGCTCGAGGACTGGGACATGTCTGCGCAGGACATCCATCATCGCCATGTCTCCCATCTCTACGCGGTGTTTCCGAGCGACCAGATCACGGTGCGTGGCACCCCGGAGCTTGCGGCGGCGGCGCGCAAGTCCCTGGAGATTCGTGGAGACGAGGCGACCGGGTGGGGTCTCGGCTGGCGATTGAACCTCTGGGCACGCCTCCACGATCCGGAGCATGCGTACGGAATCCTCTCGCGCCTCTTGAGACCTGACCGGACGTACCCCAACATGTTCGATGCGCACCCGCCGTTCCAAATCGACGGCAATTTCGGGGGCACAGCAGGGATAGCGGAGATGCTCCTGCAGAGTCACGGCGGCGAGATCGAGCTGCTGCCGGCGCTGCCACGAGCCTGGCCTGACGGTAGTGTCAAGGGTCTCCGGGCGCGAGGCGGCTTCGAAGTCGACCTGACCTGGCGCGCAGGGAAGCTCACCGCGGGCGAGGTGAGAGCCGCGGTCGCGGACGGCATGACCCGTCTTCGCTCTGGCGCCAGCACACGCGACCTCTCACTGCGGAAGGGTCAGTCGTACAGGCTGTTCGAGCGCGGCAATTTTCCGGGTCGGGCCGGTGAGGCGAGATGATCCTGAAGGCTGACCGAGGCGATGCGGGTCAGCGTCTCGATCTCGTCCTGCGGAGGCATCTCGCCGGCGTCGGGGTCGCTTCACGCACGCGCATTCAGGATTGGATCGAGACGGGGCAGGTCAGCGTCAACGGCGCGTCCGTCCGCCGGGTTTCCACGCGTACGGCGGCAGGCGATCTGATCGCCGTGATCCTGCCGCCGGTGGCGGCGCCACAGCCGCTGGTTGCGGAGACGGCGGACCTCCACATTCTCTACGAGGACGATCATCTCCTCGCCATCGACAAGCCGCCCGGCATCGTGGTGCATCCCACGCACGCCCACGTGAACGGAACGTTGATGAACGCGCTGGTGTGGCACGCGCGTCGCTGGAGTGCGGGGCAGCGTCCATCGCTCGTCGGGCGGCTCGACAAGATGACGTCAGGCATCGTGCTGGTGGCGAAGACGCCCGCCATGCACGCCGTCCTGCAGCGTGCCAGGATCGACAAAGACTATCTGGCGATGGTATACGGTCGCGCCGTTCCTTCGTCTGGTGAGATCGCGCTCGGCCTGATGCGGGATCGGTTGGACCGCCGTCGGGTTGTGGCCTCGCCATCGATTGGCGCCCCGAGCGTCACGCGCTTCGAGCGGCTCGCACGAGTTCCCGCTCCCCGAGTGGGCCTGAGCCTGGTGCGGTGCCGGCTGGTTACCGGGCGGACCCATCAGATCCGCGTTCACCTGGCTGCGCGCGGCTGGCCGATTGTCGGAGATCCCGTATACGGGGAGCCTCGATGGTCCCGCGTTGCCGACGAGTCGCTCAGAAGCGTTCTGGCATCGTTTCCACGACAAGCGCTGCACGCGTGGCGCGTCGGGATGGTGCATCCGGTTACGCGCGCGCGGTTGGATATCACGGCACCCATCCCAGACGATGTGGAGCGCCTGATCTCGGGCGCCGGCCTGTCTTTACAGGAGATCAGGAGATCAGGAGTTTAGAAGGCTTTTGATTCTTCCTCTTGGACTCCTGAACTCCTGATCTCCTGTGAATGCAGGCGCCGCTGAATGTCTCGTTGTTCGAGGGTAAGCCTCTTTCAGCCTGTCCAGCGCAGTTGCGTCCGGGCAATCCTGTGACACAAGATGGGCTGTTTCATACGGCCGCCTTCGCCGCGGCAGAGGGGTTCATGTGGAGAGACGCAGCTTCATGACGACGATGCTGGCCGGCGCGATGGCCGCTGGCACGGGCTCGAATGTGGCGGCCGGACGAGGCCAAGGCACCCAGACTGCCTCTCCCGAATACTACTTGTGGCGTCAGGTCACATCCTTCGTAACGGCACAGCGCCGCGACGTCTTGCAGACTACCTGCAGAACGCCGCCATCCCGGCTCTGAACCGGATCGGGCACACGCCGATCGGCGTCTTCGAGGTTGTCGCCGGCGTGCCAGGCCCGACGGTGTTCGTGCTCACGCCGCTCCCGACTCTCGACACGCTGGGTGCCATCGAGACGAAGCTCCAGGGCGACGACCAGTATCTCCGCGCCGCAGCGCCCTACCTGGACGCGACGGCCGCGGATCCCGCGTACATCCGGCAGGAGAATGCCGTGCTCGCGGCGTTTCCGAAGTTTCCCCGGCTCGTCGTCCCGCCGGCGACGGCGGCCAAGGGCCCTCGACTCTTCGAGCTGCGCACGTACGAAAGCCCGAGCGAGAAGGCTCACCTCGCCAAAGTCAAGATGTTCTCGGAAATGGGTGAGATCGAGATCTTCAAGCGCGTCGGGCTGACGCCGGTCTTCTTCTCGCGCACCCTGGCCGGTCCGCGGATGCCCAGCCTGGTGTACATGCTCGTGCACGACAACATGGCAGGGCGCGAGAAGAGCTGGGACGGATTCCGCAACGATCCCGAGTGGAAGAAGGTCTCGTCGACGCCCGGCTTCAGCGACGCCGACATCGTCACCAACATCACCACGATCTATCTGCGTCCCGCGGCCTACTCACAAATCTGAACCGCCGGCCCTATCCCGTCACCGGCGCTGAACGCCTGGACGCACGACAGCTCTAACAGGAGATCAGGAGATCAGGAGGTCAGGAGGCAATAGGGGGCCTCTGATGCAGGTGCCGCTCCGTACATCGTCGTCCGATGGGCAGCCAGTTGCGACGAAGGCAACGATCCGGTTGACAATACGTCGTGTCGCGGCATATCGTGTCACGACGTATGACAAAACGGGATCCGGACGCGCTGCTGCCGCTGACGCCTGCCATGTTCCACGTGCTGGTCGCGCTCGCCGACGCCCCCGCGCACGGTTACGCGATCATGAAGGACGTCGAGCAGATCACGTCGGGGGCGGTCCGCCTCAGCACAGGCACGCTCTACGGCATCATCAAGCGGCTGCTGAGCGACGGGCTGATCAAGGAGAAAGCGGGACGGGGCGACAGACGCAGGTCGTACGAGCTGACACCGTTCGGCCGTGAAGTGGCGCGCGCCGAAGCAGCCAGACTCGAGCAGACGCTTGCCGTCGCGAAACGGAAGGTTCTCTTCCGGCAAGCCTGACAGGTTCGTCATTTCATGTCTCGATCGGATCGCATGTTCCGTCGGTTGCTCCGGCTGTTCCCGTCGGAGTTCCGCGGAGACTTCGGCGACGACATGACCGAGACGTTTCGCGACCAACGGGAGTCGGTCATGAATAAGGGTGGCGTCGGAAACGCGCTCTCGCTCTGGTGGCACACCATCGGCGGCATCCTTCGAACGGCCCCTGGAGAGCACGCCGCCCAGCTGAAGGCGGACGTCCGGTACGCACTGCGGAATCTCCGTCGCCACCCCGCGTTCACGCTCATCTCGATCCTTGCATTGGCGGTCGGGATCGGGGCCAATTCGGCGGTGTTCACGATCGTCGACGCCGTGCTGCTGCGAAGCCTGCCCTACGAACGCCCGGAACAGCTCGTCGCCATCTTCGAGAAGTTCCCCGGCGCTCCGGTCACCAAGTTCGCCGTGTCGGCGCCCGACTTCGAGATTCTGCGCGACGCAACGCGATCGTTCTCCGGCATGGTCGCGTTCCGCAGTGGCACGTTCGAATTCTCTGGCGTCGGCGAACCCCAGCAGGTCATCGGCACCCGCGTGTCGCCGGGGCTCTTCGATCTCCTCGGAGCGCGTCCCGCGGTCGGGCGCGCGCTCACAGAAGAGGACGACCGGACGAATGCCCGCGTCGCGGTTCTCGAGTACGGGTTCTGGACGCGTGCGTTCGGGCGGGATCCCGCCGTGATCGGCCGAACCCTCTCGCTCGACCGGCGGCCATTCACGGTGGTCGGGGTCATGGGCGAGCGATTCGTGTTTCCTCCGCGCGGGGCCGAGAGCAATGGCGAGCCGGCGGCGCTCTACCTTCCGATCGCCTTTTCTCCGGGCGAGCGCCAGGGCTTCGGCCGCAACTACAACAACAGCGTCCTGGCGCGCCTCAGGCCGGGCGTGACGCTCGCGCAGGCGCGATCCGATGTGGATGCCGCGACTCGAACGCTCGCCGAGCGCTATCCGGCGGACCTCCAGGGCATGTCGAAGCAGTTGTTGGTGCCGATGTGGCCGTTCATCGACGAAATCGTCGGGCACAGCCGCCGGATGATTCTCGTGCTGACAGGCGCTGTGGCAATCGTGTTGCTGATTGCCTGCGCCGACGTCGCCAATCTGATGCTGACCAGGGCCGGCTCGCGACAACGCGAGCTCGCCCTACGCGCGGCCCTTGGCGCGAGCCCGGGCCGCGTGGTCCGCCAGCTCGTGACGGAGGGATTCGTACTCTCGGCGGCGGGCGGCATCGCTGGCGTCGTGCTGGCCTATTGGACCGTCGGCATGTTGCGATCGCTGGCCGGGACGACGCTGCCGCGCGCCGAGTCCGTGCATCTCGACGCCCGCGCCCTCGGCTTCACGTTCGTATTGGTGCTGGCGACACCCATCGTCTTCGGCGTCCTGCCCGCCATCCGTGCGACCTTGCAGGCGACGTTCGACGCACTGAAGGAGGGCGGCCGGTCCGACTCACTGCCGCATGTGCGTCATCGGCTCCTCGGTTCGCTGGTGATCGCCCAATTTGCGCTGGCGCTGATGCTGTCGGTCGGCGCGGGCTTGCTGCTTCGCAGCTTCGGGAGGCTGATGGCCACGAATCCGGGATTCCGGGCGGAGCAGGTCATCACCGCATCCCTGTCGCTACCGTCCGGCCGCTATCGGCCTGGCCCGGACCTCACCCGGTTCCATCAGCAGCTGGTCGAGGTCGCACGAGGGATTCCGGGCGTGACCGCGGCGGCGACGAGCACGGAACGCCCTCTGCGAGTCGGCGACCGACGTACCTTCAGCGCGGACGAGAGCGCTCAGACGAATCCAGGGCCGAACCGGGTGATCGCCGGCAGCTGGACCGATGGCAGCTACTTCGAGACCCTCGGCATCCCGCTCGAGCGGGGCCGATACTTCACCGACGCCGACAACCGCGCCGCGCAGCCGGTTGCGATCATCAGCCACCAGCTGGCGCAAAGGCTCTGGCCCGATCAGGATCCGGTAGGCCGCCGGATCAGGTGGGGGATCAACGTCCCGGGCAACAGGAACCCATGGATGACCGTCGTCGGTGTCGTGGGCGACGTGAAGCAGAGCGGCCTCGGCACCGAGATCATCCCGCAGATGTACGAACCGTTTGCCCAGAACGGGTACTACCGTCAGGTCAACGTGCTCGTCAAGACCAGCCGCGACGAGGCCACGGTCGTGGCCGACCTTCGGCGCGCCGTGCAACGGCTTGATCCCCAGTTGCCCCTCGTCGATGCGCAGACCGTGGAAGAGGTCATCTCCGCGTCGGTGAAGCCGCAGCGCTTCAGCATGACCGTCGTCAGCGCCTTTGCGTTCGTCGCCCTGGGGCTCGCGGCCATCGGCATCTACGGCGTACTCGCCAACCTCGTCAGCCAACAGACACACGAGATCGGTGTGCGGATGGCGCTGGGCGCCAGAGCGTCGCAGGTCGTCTGGTCGGTGATGCGGCGCGCCCTGATGCTGGCTGGCACCGGAATCGGCGTCGGCATCCTCGCGTCCCTCATGCTTGCGCGCGTGATGAGCGGCCTCCTCTATGAAATCCGTCCGACTGATGGGTTGACGTTCGGCGGCGCCGCCCTGCTGCTGGCATCGCTCGCCCTGACGGCCGGAATGGTGCCCGCCTGGCGCGCGACGCGGGTCGACCCGCTCGTCGCGTTGCGGGAAGAGTGAAGGGTTGGGTTTCTGATGATTCATCGCATCCCGACGACCTTCGGGGAGCCCCCGTCGTTGTGACTCGAGGGTGCGGAAGGCTGGTGCTGCCCACCGCGGGCCCACCTCCGCACGCCGGGAAATCGACCTTGCTCGTACCCTGCCGCTGCCGTGTCGACTAAGAGCTTGCTTCAGCGTCGGTCATCAGGCGCGGTGACCCGCCGGACGCCGCCTCGCCAGGACGCGGATCACACAGGCCGAAGTCGACACGGAAGGAATCGCGGCGGCCGATTTCCGGCTCCGCGGTGCGGCGGCGTGCTCCGAGGGCCCGCGGTGGGCAGCACCAGCCTCCCGCAGCGGGAAGCGAGGCGGAGCGGGGGCGCTGAGTGCCGGCGCCGATGCGGAGCGACCCGCCGCGCCGCGCAGCCGGAAAGCGCGCGCCCTTACACGGGGTCCCCAGCGCGCACGCTTGCGCGCTGGGGTGTGGTTCCTCGCGGCGACTTCGATCTGTGTGATCCGCGTAGGTCGGAGAACAACCGGCGCATCAGTGCGCCTGGCATGTGTCGCCCACGCGCATCCGTAGTCGCCGCGGGAGCGAGCCGCGAAGGATCAGGCGGCGAGGGTTCGAGGGGCGAGCGTCTTTCCCGGGTCGCGGAGCGGGCGCCGGCACTCAGCGCCCCCGCTTCGCCTCGTTCAGGCGGCAAGCGGGGAGGGGAGCGAGTGGTCAGACCCCGTCTGGACGGGCCTGAAGGCCGTCCCTACGAAGCTGCCAGCAGATAGTGGACGTCCGTGCGAATGCGCGACGGATCGGCGTTCCACTCCTCCTGCCAGTGACCGTAGATCTCCCAGCTTGGTCCGGCGAGGCGATGGTTGTTGGCCTTACACCACTGGCGAACGGCATCGTGCGCGGCGCCGAGGCGGCCATAAGGCCCGAAATGCGTGGCGAGTGCCACCGCGCCGGCGGGTGTTGCCGAGCAGACGACCTCCCCTTGCTCGGCAAACGGTCCATGAAGCTCCACCCCAACCTCGAGCCGAATGCCGTCATCCCAATAGACAGCCACGTGACGACCGGCCGGTACCTGTTGCGCACGCACGGCGTTCCAGACCAGGCCGCAGCACTCCGGGACCACGCGCGCGAGCTCGGACGCGCTGACCTGCCGTCGAATGACGCCGAGCGGCACACTACCGAGCTGTTGAAGCTGGACGGCGTAAGACGTCATGGTCCGCTCTCCTGAAGTGTGGCGCGTCGAAGATCGATCGTCGAAGATCTTGACACGCCTCGTCGGACGCGGCTAGCGTCCCCGGACATGACACCCAGCAGAGCTCTCACAATCGCGATCCCTCTCGTCATCGCAACGACGCTCGACGCCTGGCAGGCACCCTCCGCCGGGCGTCTCGGTCTACATCGGCACATATACCGGACCGAACACCAACAGCCAGGGCATCTATGCGTTTCGATTCGACGAGACCACGGGTGCGTTCACGCCGCTCGGCCTCAAGGCCGAGACCCCCAGCCCGAGCTTCCTGGCGGCGGGTGCTTCGGGGCGCGTGCTGTACGCCGTGAATGAGGTCGGGGAGTTCAACGGCGCGAAAGCCGGGAGTGTGACGTCGTTCGCGGTCGACGCCGCGAGCGGGGGACTCACCTCGCTCGGCGTGGAATCGACCGGCGGTGCGGCGCCCTGTCACGTGCAGTGCGACAAGAGCGGCAAGTTCGTCGCGGTTGCGAACTACACCGGCGGGAACATTGCGATGTTCCCGGTTGGCGCGGATGGCCGCCTCGGTGCCTCGACGGCGCTCCTGAGCGGGAAGGGGTCCGGCCCGAACACCGCCCGCCAGCAGGGACCGCACGCCCATCAGGTCGTGTTCGATCCGACGAACCGCTATCTGCTCGAAGCTGACCTCGGTATCGACCAGATACTCGTGTACCGGTTCGATCAGGCGTCGGGCCGGCTGACTCCCAACGATCCGCCGTCCGCATCGGTGACGCCGGGATCCGGCCCGCGCCATCTCGCGTTCCACCCGAACGGCCAGTTCGTCTTCACCATCAACGAGCTGTCCTCGACCATCACGGCGTTCGCGTGGGATCCCGCGAAGGGTTCGCTGCGCTCGCTGGCGACACAATCCACGCTGCCGGCCGGTTACACGGGGAGCAACAGCACCGCCGAGATCGCCGTCCATCCGAACGGCCGATTCCTGTATGGATCGAACCGCGGCCACGACAGCATCGTCGCGTTCAGCGTGTCTGCTGATGGCACGCTCGCCCTCGTCGAGCACGAGTCGACGCGTGGCAAAACTCCGCGAAACTTCACGATCGATCCGACCGGGCGGTGGCTGATTGCTGCGAACCAGGCATCCGGAACGCTGGCTGTCTTCAGCATCGACCAGAAGACGGGCGCGCTCTCGCCGACCGGCCCACTGACGCCGGTCGGGTCGCCGGTGTGCGTGCTCTTCTGGCCGTGATTCTGAGGGTGACGAGTCCTTAGAGGCGCCGAAAGGCATAAAAACAGGGAGGAAAGGGAGGATCCCAAATTGTTTCGTTCCTCCCCACCTCCCGTCCTCCCTGTTGGAATCCCAGCGGCGCTGCGACGAACACCCGTCTTCGCAAGTTCCATTCGATCTTCCCTGCCTCCCAAACTCCCTGCTAGTCTCTCGATGTGCATCGCCGTTACCTCCGACTTCTTCTTGGTCTCCTTGTGCTCTCCGCGGCAGCGCGGCTCGAGACGCAGCCACTCGAACCGCGCGAGCAGCTGATTGGCTATCTCAACGGCCTCGCTGCCGGGCAGCTTCGGCAGCGCATCCAGACGATCGACAAGATCACCACCCGGGCGGCCGCCGAACGCCGGAGGGCAGAGGTGCGCGCGCGGATCGTGACGCTCATCGGCGGCCTGCCCGAGCGCCATCCCGCGCTCGGCGTAAAGGCGATGGGCGCCGTGTCGGGGGATGGCTTTCGCATGGAGAAGATCGCCTACGAGAGCCTCCCGGGCTTCTGGGTGACCGCCAACGTGTACGTGCCCGCGATCGGTCAAGGACCGTTTCCAGCGATCGTGTATGCACCAGGCCACGGCCCCGGAGGCAAAAGCGAGGGCTGGAGCTGGGGTGCGAACTTCGCCCGCAACGGCATCATCATGCTCGCCTACGATCCCATCGGCCAGGGCGAGCGCCTCCAGTACTTCGACCCCGACAAGAAAGCGTCCTTCATCGGCAACCCCACGGGTGAGCATGGCGAGGCGAACATCGGGCCGCTGCTGATCGGCGACACGATCGCGCGCTACATGGCCAATGACGCCATGCGCGGCATCGATTACCTGATCGGCCGCACCGACGTGGATCGGGCCAGGGTTGGCGCGTTCGGGTGCTCGGGGGGCGGCACGGCCACGGCGATCCTCGCCGCGGTCGACGATCGGGTCGCCGCCGCGGCGAGCGCCTGCTACATCACGTCGTTCGCGGCGCTGCTGCCCTCGGCGACAGGCGTGCAGGAGGCCGAGCAGTCGATCCCACGTTTCATTGCCAGCGGACTCGATTTTCCCGACTGGATCGAAGCCGTCGCTCCGAAGCCGTACGCCGTCGTGTCGACGGAAGCCGACATGTTTCCGTTCGCGGGAGCGCGACAGTCATTCGAGGAGGCGCACCGCATCTACGGGCTGTACGCCGCACGCGATCGCCTTCAGTGGATCACCGGGCCAGGCGGCCACGGCAACCTGACGCCGATCGCGCCGGCGATCCTCGCCTTTTTCGTCAAACACCTGGCGGGCCGCGACGATCAGCCATCGTTCGCGCCGCATCGGCCCGAACGTCCCGACGACACGATCGTCACACCAACCGGCCAGGTGTCGACGACGTTCCAGGGCGAGACCGTCTATTCGCTGAATCGAGCCCGTGCGGCCAGCGTGATCGCGGCGCCTGCGAGCGTGAACGGGAAGACGGACCTCGCGCGCCTCCAGTCGCGGCTGAAATCCGAGATCCGCTCGCTCACCGGTGCGGTGTGCGTGCCCGGAGCCACGCGCCCCGTCGTCACGATGCAGTCGGCGATCGACAAGGGGAGCTATCGCCTCCACACCCTTTCGATGCGGAGCGACGATGGCACGGAGGTGGCCGGAGCGATCGCGGTGCCCGACGGTCCCGGGCGAAAGCCGGGCGCACTGTTGATGGACAGTCAGTCCGCGGAGTCGCCGGCGGACACTCTTCGCCCGGTCGAGCCGCTGGGCAGCCAGGTCGACCGGCTCGCCAAAGACGGCGTCGTCGTCATGACGATCGCGGCGCGTCCGACGCCTCCCGGAACCGAGAGCGTCAAGTCGCCGTATCTCGGCATCTTCAACCTGCTCTCGCTCAGGGCCTTTCTCGTCGGTCGCACGATCGTCGGTCTGCGAATCGACGATGTCGTCCGCGCCATGGACTGGCTGACCGCGCGCGTGGATGTTCGTGGCGTGACGGTTCACGGCGTCGGGGCACACGGGATCGTGGCACTCCACGCCGCCGTCCTCGATCGGCGCATCGAGCGGGTCGTGCTGGAACGCACGCTGTCGTCGTACCGGATGATCGTCGACCAGCCCGTGCACCGGGAGGTGTCGGAGGTTGTCGTGCCGGGGGTGCTGCGGCACTACGACACGGACGATCTGCTGCTGGCAACGTTCCCGCGTCCCGTCCAGATCATCGCGCCGGTGGATGCGCTCGGTGCGGCGCTGCCGGAGCAATCGGCGCACGCCGCTGTCGAACGCATCCGTGGAGTGGAGCGCAAGGCCGGTCTCGGATCCGGCCAGCGCATCGTCGTCAGATTTCCGGAGAAATGAGAGGAGGGCGATCTCAGCGCTTCGTCGATCCGGTCCCGCCCAGCTTCGCGCTTGGTGTGTCGTCGGCCTTGAGATCGCCGAGCGCGTATTGCATCCCCGCCAGAATGTGCTCGAGGATCTGCGGATTGTCGTAATAGATCGACTCGTGGTGTCCGAGCGCCTGGTAGAAGACACGGCCCTGGCCTTCGCGGCGGATCCAGCTCAGACCGAAATCGTGATCGGTCCTGGGTGAGCTTTCCTTCTTCTTGTCGGACTCGCTCATCATCGAATAGTCGATGCTGGTCAGGACGTGAACGTTGTCGCGCGACCAGGAGTCCTGGTTGAACGTGTAGACCTCGTCGTTGATGTTGAACGACTGCCCCTTGAACGTCGCGTTGATCGGGTTCTTCGGATCGTCGATCTTGACCGTAATCGGCGTCGGCCAATTCCAGTGAAACTTGAAGTAGCCGCCGATCATCTTGTTGAACTCGGGCCAGAGAGGCGCGCCGCCGCCGGTGCCTCTGCCGCCGCCTGCCGGAGGAGCTCCGGGCGCTGCCGGCGCGCCCGCCAGGGCTCCCGCGGGAGCGGCCGCTGCCGTCGGTGGAGCCGCTGGTGCCGCGCCTGGGGCGGCCGTCGCGCCGGCCGCACCTGCCGCTCCACCGGTGCCGCGACCGCGGCCACCGCCGTGATACGAGTCTGTCGCCGCGTGGATGCCGGCGAGGCCCTTGCCGCCGCGCACGAAGTCGAGCAGCGCCTTCCGGCGCGCGTCCGTAACCGCCTGGTCGTTCGGATCGTCGAGGAAGAGGCCGGTCGTGCTGTCGAGGAACACCAGGTCGTACTGTTTCAGATTGTCGGCGGTGATCGCCGCCGCGTCGTACGTGATGTCCGTCGTCCAGGCGCCGGTCTTCTTTCCCATCTCCTCGATCGTCTTGGCGGCGAGCGGCCGCGAGGAGTGGGCGAAGCCGGCAGCGCGGCCCAGAACGAGCACCTTTCGCGGCTTGAGCGGAGTGGCCGGCGCCTTTTCGGGCAGTACGGCCAGCATCTTCGTCACGTCTTGCGGGCACGCGACTTCCGGCGTGCTGCTCCGGCCTCCGCAGGCGTCCGGCGTCGCCTGGCCCCTTCCGCCGGCAGGCGCCTGAACGGCACCGGCGGCGGGAGCTCCGGGCGGTGGCTGCTGGGCCGTCAGCACGCCTGACACCATCATCAAGACCGCGGCAACTGCCAGCGTGCACGCCCCGGCGGTCAACCGTGCAAACCGTGAATTCCTGCTCATCGGACCTCCCGCGACTCGCGGTCGAGCTGCATACTCGAATCTGTTGCGCTTCAACCGGTCACCTGGGCACTACGCTGCCCGCGGCTGATTACCGATTCTCCCTCGGCCCCGACATCCTTGACTGAAATCGCCAGCGTGGTGCCGAGACCGGCAAGGCCCGCAGCCAGCCACACTCTTCCCAGAATTGTCGCCGCACCACCAGCCCCCTTCGCAGCACTGTCGGGCATCACGATACAGGGTTTACCCTCCGCCATCCTGTTATCATTGGGCTCCCGCTATGCAATCCAGGTTTTTCGTCTGTTTCACGATGGTTGTCGCCGGACTTGCCGCGTCCGCCGCCGCGCAGGCGCCCAATCATCAGCACTACGAGCGCGCCGCGCAGGCGCCGGGCCCGGGCGGGGCGCTTGCGCCTCGACTGCAGAACCTGGGCACCCACACCTTCAGGGTGACGACGAAGTCCGCAAAGGCGCAGCAGTTCATCAATCAGGGGCTCAACCTCGCCTACGGCTTCAATCACGCGGAAGCGGGACGGGCGTTCGCCGAAGCCGCGCGCCTGGATCCGTCCTGCGCGATGGCGTACTGGGGCCAGGCCCTGGTGCTCGGCCCGAACATCAATGCGGCCATGGCTCCCGACGACGAGCCGAAGGCGTTGGAGCTGGTGAAGAAGGCGGTCGCCGCGAAGTCGCGGGTTACGCCACGGGAGCGCGCGTACATCGAGGCGCTCAGCGCGAGGTACACCGGCAAATCGGAAGATCGGCAGCCGGCCGATCGGGCCTACGCCGAAAAGATGCGCGCGCTCCACCGGACGCTGCCTCGAGACCTCGATGCCGCCACGCTCTTCGCCGAATCACTGATGGACCTCCGCCCCTGGAGCTACTGGACGAGGGACGGACTTCCGTACGACGGCACCACCGAGGCGATCGGCACGCTCGAACGCGTGTTGGCGGCCAACCCGAAGCACCCCGGCGCGCTTCACTATTGGATTCATCTGTGGGAGCCGACGAAGACGCCTGAGCGCGCGGAAAAGGAAGCCGATCGGCTGCTGCCGCTCATGCCGGGCGCGGGGCACATCATCCACATGCCGGGGCACATCTACCTCCGGGTCGGCCGCTACATCGATGCGGTAAAGGCGAACCAGAAGGCGGTCGCCGCCGACGAGGATTACATCGCGCAGTGCCGTGCGCAGGGCGCGTATCCGCTCGGCTACTACCCGCACAACATCCACTTCATCTGGATGGGCGCGACGATGTCCGGTCAGAGCGCCCTGGCGATCGCATCGGCCCGCAAAGTGGCGGCCGCGGTGCCGATCGCTGCGCTCAAAGACGCCCCGCCACTTCAGGGTTTTCTCCTCGTCCCGTATCACGCGCTCGTCCGCTTCAGCAAATGGGACGAGATGCTCGCCGAGCCGGCACCGGCGTATGAGTCGCTCTTCACGCGGGGTGTCTGGCACTACGCGCGCGGACAGGCCCTTGCGGGGAAGGGACGTCTGGACGAGGCCGAGAAGGAGCTCGCTGCGCTCCAGGCGATCGTCAAAGATCCCGCGCTGCCGGCACTGCCCTCGTCGGCGTCGCTCAACACGCCGGACACGATTCTCCGAGTTGCGCCGGAAGTGCTGGCAGGGACGATCTCGGCGAAGCGCAAGGATTTCGACCGGGCGCTGCTGCATCTGGACCGCGCTGTCCGGCTCGAGGATGCCCTGATCTACACCGAGCCGGCCGACTGGCCGTCGCCTGTCCGGCAGACGCTCGGCGCGGTGCTGCTGGAAGCCGGTCGTCCGGTCGAGGCGGAAGCGGTCTTCTGGGACGACTTGAAGCGGAATCCGGAAAACGGCTGGTCGCTCTTCGGCGTCGCGCAGTCGCTGACTGCGCAGGGCAAGAAAGAAGACGCGGCGCGGGTGCAGCAGCGATTCGACAAAGCCTGGTCGGCGGCCGATGTGAAGCTCGAGGCGGGAAAGTGAAACGTAAAGTGTCCTGCGTAATTCAACCGGGGGGGCTCATGCGACGTCTGGGACTCACGCTGCTGGCGGTCGTCGTCACCTCCGGCTGTTTCCGTTCGACCACGACGATCACGGTGAAGCAGGATGGAAGCGGCGTGATCGATCAGGAGATCGGCGCGAGCGCGTCGGCGATGGCGCTGCTCCGCAATTTCTCGGGCTCCGGAGAGCAGAAGGGCGACAAGCCACTCGCCGACATGCAACTGTTCGGACCGGAGCAGGCGCAGACGGCCGCCGCGTCGATGGGCGTGCGGTTCGTCTCCGGCGAGCCGATCAAGACGGCGGAGGTCGAGGGGTATCGCGCCCACTTCGCGTTCGACGACATCTCGAAGGTCAAGTTCAGCGTGAACAAGAATCCGCCCGGGCCGTCGGCTACGGCCACGGACAAGCCCGTGGACCCGCCGTTCGCGTTCGGCTTCGCCAAGGGCAACGGCAACTCGGTGCTCACCATCAAAATCCCGGAGCCGAAGCCTGGCGAATCCGGCATGCTGCCGAAAATGCCTGGCGGCTCCGGCTCGCCGCAGGAGAACGCGATGGCGATGTCCATGATCCTCCCGATGCTTCGCGGCCTTTACGTGGACGTGTCGCTCGTGGTCGACGGGAAGATCATCAAGACCAACGCTCCATACGTCAGCGGGTCCCAGGTCACTCTGGTGCAGTTCGACTTCGACAAGGTGAGCGCGACCGATGGCGCGCTCCAGAAGCTCCAGCAGATCACGGATCCCGAAGATGCTCAAGGACATTCCCGGCGTCCGCATGCCGCTCGACCCGGTCCTGACGATCGAGTTCGGCCGCTGAGCCGCGCGAAGTCCCGTCACCTCAAAGATGGCCGGCGACCGCGTGATATTCTCTTGAGCGCGGCAGGCTGGCGGCGGAACCAAGCATCGCACCGCTCCGCCGACTGTCGAGGCGATCATGCTGAACACCCCCGGACGCCGCCTCGTGATTGCCATGAGCGCAGTCCTGGCCGCCTGCGTCATGGCGGTGTCGTTTGGCCCACCTGCGCGCGCCGGCTCCGGCGCGCTGCCGGAGACGCTCTCGACGGGCGCCTTCTGGAGCCTCACCGCCGAGCTCTCGGAGCCGAACGGGTACTTCCAGTCGGACAATCTCGTCTCGAACGAGATTCAGTTTCAGCGTGTGATTCCCGATCTGACGAAAGTGGCACGCCCGGGGCGGGTGTACCTCGGTGTCGGCCCAGAGCAGAATTTCACCTACATCGCCGCGCTCAAGCCCGCGATGGTGTTCATCGTCGACGTGCGCCGGGGCAACCTGCAGCTGCACCTGATGTACAAGGCGCTCTTCGAGCTCTCCGCGGACCGGCGCGGAGTTCGTGTCGCGGCTGTTCTCGAAGAAGCGGCCGGCCGGGCTCACGGCGCAATCGTCGGCGCAGGAAATCTTTGCGGCGTACGAGAAGGTCGAGACCAACGATGAGGATCTCTACAAGGCGAACCTCAAGGCCATCGACGATCATCTCGTCAAGACGCGCGGCCTGGAGCTGACGGAGGAAGACCTGAAGGGAATCGAGTACGTCTACTATCAATTCTTCTGGCACGGGCCGTCGATTCAGGTACTGGTCGACGGGCGGGAACGGTCGAGGCGGACGAACGGCGCCGACGTTCGCCGATCTCATGGTGGCCGACGACGGCGCCGGGCGCGCCCGGAGCTTTCTATCGAGCGAAGAGAGCTTCACGGTGCTGAAGGACCTCCACGCGAAGAATCTTCTCGTGCCGGTCGTCGGCAACTTCGCGGGTCCGAAGGCCCTCCGCGGTGTCGCCGGGTACGTCCGCGACCACGGCGCGCTGGTGTCGGCATTCTACGTCTCGAACGTCGAGCAGTATTTGGACCGCAATGGGATCTGGGGTCAGTTCTGCGCAAACGTCGCAACGCTCCCACTGGACGAGTCGAGCACGTTCATCAAATCCGAGCGCAGCGGCAATTTCGTTCCCGGCGTGGGGCTCGACTCCGTGCTGCGCAACATGGTGACGCGAAACGAAGTCGTGCGGCATGACGGGCGCCGCGCGCTTCCTCTTCAGATCCGGTGTGCTCAGCCGGCCGCTCATTGCTCAACCGCCTGCGCGGTCGCGGCGATGATGCCAGTGGAGTCCGCAGGCACGGCCAGCCAACTCAGTAAGGCCAACAATCCGCGTAAGGCCGCCACACCCTGTAAGGCCAACACACCTCGTAAGGCCAACACACAATGACGCGCGACGGCATGTCGGGGTGGCGGACCTTCCTCGCCTCGTTTCTCGTGCTCTTCCTCGAAGTAGC
Source organism: uncultured Acidobacteriota bacterium (assembly GCA_963804795.1). Taxonomy (GTDB): domain Bacteria; phylum Acidobacteriota; class Vicinamibacteria; order Vicinamibacterales; family 2-12-FULL-66-21; genus CAVSUB01. The sequence goes on from CAWDRS010000007.1 coordinate 232,652, forward strand.
GTTGATCCGCTGGATGCCGGCGTATATCCGCCTGCTGGCGTACTTCTCGAACTTCATCCTCCTCGCCAGCTTTCTCGGCATCGGCGTCGGGTGTCTGCTCGCGTCCAGCCGCGTCCGGCTGTTCCCATGGTTTCCGGCCCTGCAGGCCGCCGTGATCCTGGCCGTCTACTACTTCAGGCTCGAGATCTCGGTCCCGACGGCCGGCAGCATCTATTTCTCGAGCGGGACGTCGGACAAGAGCGTCGTGCTCGTCGAGAGCACGATGCTGCTCCCGGTGCTCTTCGTCGCCGTGGCGGCGCTCTTCGCGACGATGGCGCAGCGGATGGGCAGAGAGATGGCCGTGCTCCCGCCGCTCCGGGGCTACACCCTCAACATCGCGGGGAGCCTGGCCGGCGTCGGGGCGTTTGCCGTGATCTCCTGGTTGCAGCTGTCGCCGGCCTGGTGGTTCGGGCTCGCGTTCCTGTCAGCCGTTCCGTTGCTCTTCCAGGCCGAGCCCGAGCCGGAGCTCGGTCAGGAAGGTCCGGCGCGCCGCGCGCGGTTGGCCGCGGCCTCGGGGCGCGCGTTCGTCGCTCCCGGACTGCTGAACGTGGGCATCCTCGCCGTCTCGCTCCTCGTCGTGCAGGTGATGGCGCGCGGCGCGATCTGGTCGCCCTACTACAAGATCACCGTCGGCAACGAGGGTGCCGACACGGTGGTGGAGGTGAACAACATCTTCCACCAGTCGATGGCGCCGGTCGAGCAGAAGGAATACTTCTATCAGTGGCCGTACGCCGTTTTTGGAGACTCGTTCGAGAACGTCCTGATCCTGGGTGCGGGTTCCGGCACCGACGTGGCGGCGGCGCTCCGTCACGGCGCGAAGCACGTCGACGCCGTCGAAATCGATCCGGCGATCCTGCGCCTCGGCCGCGAGCGGCATCCGGATCATCCGTATTCCGATCCGCGGGTCACGCTCGTCAACGACGACGCGCGGCACTACCTGAGGACCAGCACGAAGAAGTACGACCTCGTGGTGTTCGCCCTGATCGACTCGCTGACGATGCAGTCGAGTTTTTCGGGTGTGCGGCTCGAGAGCTACATGTTCACGACCGAGTCGTTCAGGGCCGTCAAGGACCACCTCGCGCCGAACGGCCTGCTCGTGGTCTACAACTACTTCCGGGAGCGGTGGCTCGTGGATCGGCTCGCCAACACGGCGGCGGAGGCGTTCGGGCAGGAGCCACGCGTGCACGTGCACGAAGCGCGCGCCTACCTTGGCGTCATGCTCGCCGGTCCGCGGCTGGCCACTCTGACGGCCGAGCCGCACGTGCCCGATCGTGTCACGGCGTTCAACCAGTCGCACGCGCCGGCGCCGGCGCGCCTCCATCAGCGCGATGCGGCGATCGAGCCGGCCAGCGACGACTGGCCGTTCCTCTACCTCCGCGACCGGGAGCTGCCGAGTCATTACGGCATCACGCTGGCGCTCGTCCTCATCGTGTCTGCCGTTGTCGTGCTCTGGGCGACGAGGGGGCAGGGAGGCCGATGGTCGTGGCAGTTCTTCCTGCTCGGCGCCGGCTTCATGCTCCTCGAGTCGAAGTCGATCATCCAGTTCGCGCTGCTGTGGGGATCGACGTGGGTGGTCGCCTCCCTGGCGATTGCCTCGGTGCTGACGATGGCGCTCATCGCCAACTTCATCGTGGCTACGACGGAAATCCGCCGGCCCTGGCTGGTCGGCGGCGCGCTCGTGGCGCTGCTGGCCGCGAACTACCTGATTCCGGTGGGCCGTGTCGGATTCGAGAGCCGGGGGCTGGAGTCGCTGTTCTACGCCGCGCTCGTGTTCAGCCCGATCCTGTGCGCCGGACTGCTCTTTGGTTCCGCGATCAAGCAATCGACGTCGCTCGCGCGCGACTACGGCACGAACCTGCTGGGCGCGATGCTGGGGGGCGTTGGCGAGTATCTGTCGCTCGTGACCGGCTTCCGCGTGCTGCTCTTCCTGATTGCCGCCTGCTACCTCGGAGCGCTTCTCGCGAGAGGGAGGGAGGGGGAATCGGCGATCGGGCGATCGGGTGATCGGGCGATGGAATCGGCGATCGGGTGATTGTCCGATTGCCATCGGCGATCGCCCGATGCCATGGCCCGATCACCCGATCACCCGATCGCCGATTCTTCCGGACTGCGCTAAAATGCCGCCAGAAGGGGGATTCGATGGCCGAATCAGATCAGAACAAACCGGCTGAGACCGCCGCGGGGACGGGGATCACCCGCCGCTCGTTCGTGACGACTGCTGCGGCTGCCGGCGCCGGGGTCGTGATCGTCCCGCGTCACGTGCTCGGCCGCGGCCTCCAGGCGCCCAGCGACACGGTGAACGTCGCGATCGTCGGCATCGGAGGCATGGGCGGCAGCAATGCCCGCGCCCTCATGAGCCAGAACATCGTCGCCATCTGTGACGTCGACGACCTCCAGGTCGAGAAACGGCTCGAGAACTACAAGACGGTCCTGAACCCCCCCGCGTCCGCATCCGGCCGGCCGGCCGGGGCGGGCACCCAGATGCCGCCAAAGCGCACCGCCGCGCAGACCGCCGCCAATCAGAAGCGGCCCGCGATCAACGAGCTGACGGACCTGCGCCGGTTCATGGATCAGCAGCTGCCGAAGGTCCAGCGCTACAAAGACTACCGGCAGATGCTCGACAAGCAGAAGGATCTCGACGGCATCGTCGTCGCCACGCCGGACCACATGCACGCGATCATCGCGTCGTCCGCGATGGACGTCGGCAAGCACGTCTACGTGCAGAAGCCGCTCTGCTGGTCGGTGCAGGAGGCGCGGCACCTCGCGCAGAAGGCCAAGAGCACGAAGGTCGTCACGCAGATGGGCAACCAGGGGCACTCGCGAGACGAGGCGCGGCTCGGATACGAGTACATCACGTCCGGTGCGATCGGGGAGATCCGCGAGGTGCACGTCTGGACGAACCGTCCGCTCGGGTATTGGCCGCAGGGCGTTCCGCGTCCCGCGCCGCCGCCAGAGGGCGTGCTGAGATGGGACGGCAAAGGTGTGGAGACGAGGCTGGCCGCGTCGCTCGGCGCAGGGTACCGCCCGCCGAAGGAGCTCTCGTGGGATCTGTTCCTCGGCGTCGCGCCGCCGGTCGACTATCACCCGCTCTATCACCCATTCAACTGGCGCGGGTGGGTCGACTGGGGGCAGGGTGCGCTCGGCGACATGGGGGCCCACCTCATCGATCATCCGTTCTGGTCGCTGGACCTCGGGCTCCCGACCGTGATCGAGACGATCTCGACGCCGTTCAACGGCGCCTGCTTCCCGAACGCGACCACGACCTACTACAGTTTCCGGCGCGCGGCGCGAAGCCCGCGGTGAAGCTGACGTGGTACGACGGCGGCCTGCTGCCGCCGCGGCCGGACGAGATGGGCGAGGAGAAGATGAATCCGACCGGCGGCGTCCTGTACATCGGCAGCAAGGGCAAGATGCTGCAGGATACCTACGGCCTCAACCCGCGCCTGCTGCCCAAGTCGCTGCACGACTCGACGCCGCAGCCGGCGAGCAAGCTCCCGCGCATCACGCACGAGGAGCACGAGATGAACTGGGTCGAGGCCATCAAGGGGAAGGCGGAGATCTCGTCGCCGTTCGAGTACGCCACACAGCTCACCGAAGTGATGCTTCTCGGCATCGTGTCTCTGCGTGCCGGCGGAAAGATTCACTACGACGCGGCCAACATGAAGGTGACGACGCCGTCCAGCGCGAACGCCTTCCTGAGCCGCGAGTATCCGCAGGGCTGGTCGTTGACGCTGTAAACGGAGCCCAGGCCGAAGGCCGCAAATCGGAAGCCCCCATGCCCACGATGAATCGAAGCGCACGTGTTCATCGTGGGTATGGCCGCCCTGCTGAGCACGCTGGTGCTCCTTCCCGGCGCGGCCCAGCAACAACCGCCGTCACCTCCACCCCCGACAACCGATCAGCCGCAGCTGCCAACCTTCCGCACTGGCGCGAATCTGGTGCGCGTCGACGTCACGGTGCTCGACCATCGAGGCAACGCCGGTACCCGCGCTGAAGCCGGAGGACTTTCTCATCGAGGAGGACGGCGTCCCGCAGAAGGTCTCGTCGTTGAAGTTCATCGAGGCCACCGGACAGCCGGAAGACGATCTGTCGCTCCCGATTCGCTCGCCGGATCATGCCGCCGCCGAGGCCGCGCGCGACGACGTGCGCGTCTTTCTCATCTTCTGGGACGAGTACAGCATCGATCAGTTCGGGAGCACACTTCGCGCGCGCGATGCGCTGACGAAGCTCGTGACGACAGCCTTCCAGCCGACCGATCTCGTTGCGCTGATGGACCAGCTGACCCCGACCGACGCGATCCGGTTCACGCGCGACTTCAAGGATCTCGGACTCGACGTGCGGAAGCTTCGGGGCCGGCTGGGGCTGCTCGTGCCGACGCGAAGCGCCGTCGAGGACGCGCAGCTCATGAGGGGTGGGGATATCAGGCGCCTTCGGGCGGAGGTGACGCTCTCGGCGCTGAAGTCGGCTGTCGTGTTCCTCGGGACGCTGCGAGAGGGCAGGAAGGCCGTGATCTTCTTCAGCGAAGGAGTGCGCGGCCTGGGCACCGACGCGACGACGGTCATGTCCGACGTCGTGCGGGCGGCCAACGAGAGCAACACTGCGATCTACACCGTCGATCCGCGGGGCCTCACGGGACGCGCCGCGTCCGACTCGTTGTATCTGCTGGCCAACAACACCGGCGGCCGGACGATCGCCAACACGAACGGGCTCGACACCGCGCTCCGGCAAATCGTCCGCGAGGCGAGCGCTTTCTATCTGCTCGGTTACTCCTCCATCAGGAATCCGGCCGACGGCCGGTTCCATCAGATCAAAGTCCGCGTGGACCGGCCCGGACTCGAAGTGCGTTCGCGCCGGGGATACTGGGCGCCGAGCGTGAAAGCGGTGGAGGATGCGAGAGCGGCCGCGGCGGCGGCAACGCCGCCAGACGAGGTGGCCCAGGCCCTCGCGGCGCTCACACCCGCGACCTCGCGGCACCTTCTCGATCTCTGGACCGGCATCGGGCGCACGGGCGAGGGCCGTCCGTCGATCACGCTCGCCTGGAGCCCGCGATCCGATCGAGAAACGGGCCGGGACACGCCCGCCTCCGTGCTCGCATCGGTCACCAGTAATGGCGCACGTCTCGCAATTCGAGGGGGCGATCGATCAACGAGGACCGACGTTCCCGGTCAGTCCAGGCGACGTGAAGGTGGTGCTGACCGTCCGCGACAAGGAGAACCGGGTTGTCGATACCGAGATCCGCATCGTGAAGGTGCCGGCGGTCGAGGCTCAAAGCCTCGCCTGGAGCTCGCCGACGCTCTTGAGAGGACGTTCGCCGATCGAGATGCGCGCCATCAACGGCGATCCGAACCCGCCGCCGTTCGCCGGGCGCGAGTTCTCGCGTGCCGATCGCCTCCTGGTGCGGATGTCGCTCTTTGGCGATGCCTCGGACGCGACGGTGACGAGCCGGCTCGTCGGCCGGCAGGGCCGCCAACTGGCGACGCTTCCGATCGCGCCGCTCGCAGGGCGATCGGAGGTCTACCAGATCGATCTGCCACTCCAATCCGTGGCGCCGGGCGACTACGTGATCGCCGTCGAGGCGTCGAAGGGGAGCGCGCGCGCCGAGACGTTCGTCGCAATCAGAGTCGGCGGATAGCACGACAGTCGACAGTCGGCGGTCGACAGTCGGCAGTCGCAGTCGTCAGTCGCAGTCGGAGTCGCCAGTCGCATTCTCGAGACGCCGAGCGCCGAGCGCCGAGCGCCCTGTCACTATCTCTCCCTGAGCCACACGTCCTGTAACACCTGCACGGCCTTGCTGACCGTCTTCCCATTCGCGCTCAGCGTCACCACATACGTTCCGGCGTCGACCGGCGTGCCGCCGCCGAGCCGCCGCGGCCGAAGCCGCCCTGCCCGCCAGGCGGCGCAGCCGTGAGGTTCCACATCATGCGGTTGATCCCGGCGTTCCTGGAGCCATCGAGCGTTCGGATCACCCGGCCGGTCGCATCGGCGATCGCGAGCGTGACATCGCCGCTCGCCGCCGCCGGCAGGTAGTAGTTGAGCGCGGCGCCACGCGCGGGGTTCTCACCAACGAACACCTTTTGTCCGCCCACCTGTTGGCCGCTCTGCCGATCGCTCAGGTATGCGACGGCAGGCCGGACGTCGAACAGCATCGGATCCTGACGGCGGCGTCGAGCCTATCTGCTGCAGCGGGCTGATGTCGTCGGCAATCCAGATCCCCCGCGCGTGCGTGGCGACGATGAGGTCGTTGTCGCGGGGATGGACGAGGATGTCGTCGACGCGCGCCGTTGGCAGGTTGTTCATGAACTTCTGCCACTTCTTCCCGCCGTCGAGCGAGACGTAGAGCCCGAACTCCGTTCCAACGTAGAGCAGGTTCCGATTCTTCGGGTCTTCCCGCACGACCTGGATGTTGCCGAAGGCCGGGAGGTCGCCGGCGATCGACGTCCAGCGTCTGCCCGTAGTCCCGGGTGACGAACAGATACGGCTTCAGGTCGTCGTCTCGGTGCCCGTCGACCGACACGTACGCCGTCCCGGCGTCGAAGTGCGAGGCATCGATTCGAGAGATCCAGTAAAAGTGATTCGCCGGCAGGCCGGGCAGGTTCTTGCCGACCTCCGTGAACGTCATCCCGGCGTCCTTGCTCACCTGCACGTTCCCATCGTCTGTCCCGGCCCAGACGACGCCTGGCAGGACCGGCGACTCCGAGACGGAGATAATCGTGCTGTAGGAGGTGACGCCATCGCCCTTGGAGAGCTGCCGCTGATCGCCCCGTACGCCCATCAGAGAGACTTTGTTCCGGTCGACCTGCTTCGTCAGGTCGGCGCTTGCGACCCACGTGTCCCCTCGATTGAGCGACTTGAACAGGCGGTTGCCTCCGAGCCACACGATGCTCGGGTTGTGAGGCGACAGCATGAACGGCGTGTTCCAGTTGAACCGGTATTGATCGCCTGCCGTGGCGTTGAGGACGTTCGGCGCGGCGCCCGTCCCGGCGGCGGCCGGCGGTCGCGGCCGGATGTTCACTTGTCCCCGGCCGCTGCGCAGGTCGTAGCGGCTCGTGTTCCCGTTCTGTGATTCGCTGTAGACGATGTTGAAGTCGGTCCGGATCCACGGCTGTCTGGAAGCCGTCGCCGCCGCCGATCCCGAACCAGTCGGAGTTCATGATCCCGTTCGTGCTGCGCGTCGCGCTCGGCCCGCCCCAGCTGCCGTTGTCCTGCAGGCCTGTGTAGACGTAGTACGGCCTTCGCATGTCGGCGCTGACCCAATACGCGAGTGACGTCGCCATCGTGTTCACGAAGTCCCAGGTCTTGCCCTGGTCCCAGGTGATGTTCAGGCCGCCGTCGTTGCCGATCAGGATGTGCTTCGGATTTCGTCGGATCGATCCAGATCGCATGCTGGTCGACGTGGCCGGGCTCGCCGTTTCCGCCCGCCCCGTTCAGCGTGACGAACGTCCGCCCGCCGTCGAGCGACTTGGCGACTGGAAGGCCGGCGACGTAGATCGCCTTGTCGTTGCTGGGATCCACCCGCAGCTGGCTGAAGTACATCGGGCGGGAGTTGCAGTTGCTCACCTGCACCCATCCCGATCCCTTGTTCTCGGATCGAAAGATGCCGCCGCGGCCGATGTCGAGTGGGGGCGGCGTCAGCGTCTGCGGGCGCTGACCCCCGCGCGGCGCGTGGGAATCCCTTGTTCGGCCCTCCGTTGTTGCACCACTCGTAGTCGCCACCACGTCCACCCCCACCGCTGCGCCGGCCGGGGCCTGCTGCGCCGGCGTACCGCGCCCGCCGGCCTGCTGCGTTGCGGGCGGATTGCCGCCGGCAGCTGGCACCGCTGCCGCGCCGGGTGGAGTCGGTTCCGTGCTCTCGCCTGATTCGGTGGCCGGTCGTGGTTGGTTGATCAAGGTTGGCCGCCTCGATCTGGACGTACACGACGTTCGGATTCGATCGGGAGACATCGAGCGCGATCCGGCCGTAGGTTCCGGGCGGCAGCCCGTCGGCCGTCAGCTTCGTCCAGCTCTTGCCGGCATCGGTCGTCTTCCAGAGCCCGCTGCCAGGGCCCCCACCGTTGAAGCAGCACCCGCTCCGGCGGCGCTGATAACTCGCGGCGTAGAGGATGTTGCTGTTGGAGGGATCGATCGCGATATCCGTGAACCCCGTGTCGTCGTCGATGAACTTGATCTTGTGCCAGGTCTTGCCGGCGTCGACGGTCTTGAAGATCCCGCGCTCCGGATTCGGGCCGAAGAGGTGTCCGGGCGCCGCGACGTAGACCGTGTCCGGATTCCGGGGGTCGATCACGATGCGGGCGATGGTCTGCGTGTCCTCGAGTCCGACTTTCGTGAATGTCTTGCCGCCGTCGGTCGTCTTGTAGATGCCGTCCCCGAACGACGACGTCTGGCGGTTGTTCGGCTCGCCGGTGCCGACGTAGACGATGTCGGGGTTCGTCGGATGGATGGCGATGTCGCCGATCGACGCAGTGCCGTACGTCTCGAACACCGGCGTGAACGTGGTGCCGTTGTTGTCCGACTTGAAGACGCCCCCACGGCGTATCCGAGATAGATGATGCTCGGGTCGCTCTCGGACACCGCGATGTCGTCGATGCGTCCGCCCATGCTCGCGGGGCCGATCGATCGGAACCGAAAGCCGGCAAGCAGCGGATCCGTGGACTGATTGATGAGAGGCGGTAGCGAGACCGGAGCGGGTGCCTGGGAGCTCAGCGCGGGTGCCACAAGGGCCGCGACAGCGAGTGGCAGCGCGAAGCGGACAACGGTACGAGGTCTATCAGCCATGTACGAGCGTTCCTGATACATCAAGCGTGGCTTCCGCCTTCAGGCGGAAGATGACGGCGGGCGTTGGCCTTCCACCTGCCCGCCTCCGCCAAGGCTCCGGCGAGGTCTCGCCGAAGCGCGCTCGACTTCGCTAGCGCGCGAAGGCGGAAAGGTGGAAGCCACAAGTCCGCCTGGCTACGGGTCGTTTTAACCCACCTGATCCCTGATCCCTGATCCCGACACATTCCCGCCTACTGCGGAATCTGCACGACGGTGAAGGTCTCCGGGGGGCCGATGGGCGTCACCGTATCGCCAACCAATCGTCCAAGGGTCGCCCGATAGCGTCCTGGGGTCGCGAGAGGTCCCAGCTGCACGCCCCGGCCGCCGAAGCCGCCGCCCTGTGCCCCCTGAGCGCCCCCCCGTCCGCCCCTTCCGGCCGCCGCCTGTCCGGGCGGCGGCGGATCGCCTCGCAGATTCCATGCGGCGCGATGGAGTCCGGCGGTCTTCTCGATTTCCATGCGCCGGATCTGGCGTTCGCCGTCGTCCGTGATCGTCAGGACCAACTTGGCGTCGGCTGGAAGGTCCTGCTTGACGTTGTACGTGAAGACCGCGCCAAAGGGCGGATTGTCGAAAGTGTAGTTGCCAGAGAGCCGGCCGATGCCCGCCGAGCCCGCCGGCATAAGCCCCGTCGGCGTGTACAGGTAGGCGTCCCGGAGCGGGAACAACTTCGCCTCGGACTGGAGCGACGCCGGGGTCATGACACGTAGCGCGCTGTAGTCGTCCAGCACGTAGAACCCCCGTCCGAACGTCGCGAGCACGAGATCGTTCTCGCGCTTCTGAACGGTCATGTCACGGACCTGGATCACGGGCAGTCCACCCTTGAGCCGGACCCACTGCTTCCCGCCATCGAAGCTTGCGAACAGGCCGAATTCCGTTCCGGCGAAGAGCAGATTGCCGTTGATGTGGTCCTGGACGATCGACCACACGTCGTGCTTCTCCGGAAGATTGCCGGTGATGTTGCTCCAGGTCTTGCCACGGTCGGTGCTCTTGACGATGTAGGGCTTGTAATCACCGCGCTGCCAGTTGTTCAGCGTGACGAAGACCGTGTCTGCATCACGGGGCGAGGCGAAGACATCCGTCACGTACGTCCACTGCGGCACGCCCGGGAACTGTTCGACCTTCCGCCAGTTCTTTCCGGCATCTTCGGTCACCTGGAGCAGGCCGTCGTCCGTTCCGGCGTAGAGCAGTCCCTCCAGGAGCGGCGACTCGTCGAGCGAGACGACGTTGCTGAGCGGCGTGGTCGACGTGTTGCGGGCGATCGAATCGGCGGGCCAGAGCTTGCCCATGATTGGAATCTCGTCGCGATTCAAGTTGCGCGAGAGATCCGGGCTGATGCGCGTCCAGTTGTCGCCGCGATCGTCGCTGCGGTAGAGGAAGTTGCTGGCGAAGTAGAGGCGGCGGGAGGAATGCGGGCTGATGATGTACGGCGCGTCCCAGTTCACACGGTCGCCGCCACGTCCGCCACCAGGGCCGCCTTGCCGCCCGGCAGGCGGCGTCGCTTGGGGAGCCGCGTCGCCGCGGCCGGCCGGCACTGCGGAAGGGGATTCGTCGTCTCCGCCGCCCGGAGCAGGCGCACCGCCAGGCCGTATCCCGCGTGAAGCGCCCGCGCGCAGGTCCACCCGCGCGATGCCGCCGTTCTGAGACGACGCATAGAGGATGTTCGGATCGTCGGGATCGTTGCGTGTCTGGAAGCCGTCGCCGCCGAGCACGATGTACCAGTCGCTCGTGCGCACGCCGATGCGGCTCAGATTTCGCGAGGGGCCACAGAACGAGAAGTTGTCCTGGGTGCCGCCGCACACGTTGTAGAACGGCTTCGCGTTGTCGGTCGACACGCGGTAGAACTGCGTCACTGGCAGGTTGGCGAAGAAGCGCCAGGTCTCCCCTGCGTCGTACGTTTTGTACAGGCCGCCGTCGTTGCCGAGCAGGATGTGATTGCGGTCCGCCGGATCGAACTCGATCGCGTGATGATCGACGTGGACGCCCGTGCTCTCGAGCCCGGTCTGCCGCCAGGTCTTGCCGCCGTCCGTGCTGTGCTCGACGTTGACGTTGACCGACCAGATCGTCTCGGGCCTGTACGGGTCGACGAAGATCTCGTGGTAGGTACTGCGCGCCGCCGCCGACGTAGCAGTCGGTAGTTGGCCCGCCACGACCTCGACCCTGCGGCTGTGCGACTTCCTGATCGTCGTCTTCCAGCGCAGGATCCGCGTTGGCGTCCGTCGCGACGGCAGCCGGCTCGATGCTCGACGGTGCGGCTGGCTTCGCGCCGAGCGGCACGCACGGCGTCAAGGGCTGCGTCGTCCCCCCGCGCCCACCGCCTCCCCGGCCGCCGGCGATCCGTCCGATCCGGGTCCAGGAGCTTCCCCCATCGTCCGAGCGGAAGAACCCGGCTTCGGCAGCTTTGGCGTCGACGAGCGCGAAGAGGGTCGCCGGCTTCTTCCGGCCGTCGACGCCGAGCGCCACGCGGCCCATGTCGCCGGTCGGAAGGCCTTTCGTGAGCTTCGTCCAGCTCTTGCCGGCATTGACCGACTTGAAGATGCCGCCTTCCGGTCCGCCGCCGATCATCTGTCCGACGGCGCGACGCCGCTGGTAGGCCGACGCGATGATGACGTCGGAATTCTTCGGATCGAAGACGATGTCGCTGATCCCGGTGTCGGCGCTGATCGTCAGGACGGCCGTCCACGTGGCGCCGCCGTCGGTCGTTTTGTAGAGGCCGCGCTCGCCACCCGATGAGAAGAGCGGTCCTTGAGCGGCCACGTAGACGACGTTGGAGTTACGCGGGTCGACGAGGATCTTTCCGATGTGCTCCGAGGCGGCCAGCCCGACGCGCTTCCAGCTCCTGCCGGCGTCCGTGGATTTGTAGACACCGTCGCCGAAGTGCGCGCTGCGCTGGCTCGTGTTCTCGCCGGTTCCGAGCCACACGACATTCGAATCTTTCGGATCCACCACGACGCAGCAGAGCGTGAAGGTGTAGTCGTCGAAGATTGGCGTAAAGGTGATGCCCCGGTTGACCGTCTTCCACAAGCCCCCGAACGCTGAGGCCACGTACCAGATGTTCGGATTTTTCGGATCGATCTCGATATCGGCGATGCGGCCCGTGGTCAGCGTTGGTCCGAGGCTGCGGAATTGGAGGCCTTTGAGAGCATCGGACGTGAGCGCCGGATCCTGCCGCGCACTCAGCCCCGCAGTCACGAGACCTCCGGCCAGCAGCGCGAAGACGACGATCCGCTTCATGCATCAGCTCCAGGGGGAAAAGACGTCCGCGAGAGAGCTGCATTTTGTCACGGCGGCTGAAGCGCGTTCAAGGAAGAGGGTGTCCGGTGCCGGTCACCATCCGCCGCAGCCCAGTGCAGACCGCAGGCCGTGCCGGAGCGTCGTGGGTGCCTGGTCGGGGTTCACCAGACGAATGGCGCAGCCGCCCATGTCGGCGGAGTCGGACGCGCTGCCCTCGGCGGGGAGGTCGTTGCCTGGCAGCACCCGCGCTTCGACGATGCCGTACCCTTTCGGAAATCGCGCGCTGAACGTGACCCTTGCGGAGCTACCTCGTGGGATGTCGCGAACGAAGGTGCGTGTGGCCGGGTACTCCCAGTCCCCGGATATGAGGCTGACGAGCACCTGCCAGCCGTGAACGTCGACACCCCCAGTGTTCCGCGGGCCGACGTCGACTCGAAACAGGTTGGTTTTCGCGTCGAGGGGCGTGAGCACGATGTCGGACGCCGACAGGCTGACCGCTGCTTCAGGCCAGGTGGTCCTGGGCGTTCCGAGCAGGACGCTGAGATCCGAGAGCCTCATCTCTCCCGACCCACCGCGGAAGAGCGACACCGCCTCGAGCACAGGCGATTGAAGCGTCCAGACGGCCCTATTGTTGGTGAACCCGATGTGGCCCGTCCGGAACCAGAGCCAGACCTGGTTGCCGTCAACGATGAAGGCGGCGACCGAGCAGACGGCGCCGCTGCGCACCGGCCGCCGTGCGTTCGTTGTTCTCGTCTCGCAGAACACCGGCATCCAACTGATGTCCGGGGGCCCGCCTGTGGCCTGTGCGACGGCCGCGTTCAACCATCGTCCGAGCGGTACTGCCGGCAGCGACTCGTCGAAGCTTTTCGCTGGCGCCCGTTCGGGAGACTCGATGAACAGCCTCAACGGATCTTCGGCCACATCGCGACGATAGATGGCGTAGGTGACGACGGGAAGCTCGCGCGTTTCGGTCCACGAGGATCCCCCGGTGCCTCCAAACACGAACCGCGCGCGCGTGCGGACGGTGTGAATGCCCGGCGCGGACGCCGCTGCGGGCAAGACACCTCCTCCGACATGCAGTGCGCGCCGATCCGTGGCTACGCCGACCGGATGAAAGCGTCCGCCGTCCAGGGCGACGGCGACGCGTGCCTCGTACGGGATGGATCGACGGAGATGCAGGACCGGATTCGGCGAGATGCTCACAACCGGATCCTGGTCGGCCCAAAGGAGTGGCCTGGCCGAGGGGACGAGCGGCGTGGCCGCTCTGATCGCGAGACGCTCCAGCTCCGCGTCGCGCGCTTCGATTGCGGCGTTCGCCGCCCACTCCAGCAGCTGCCCGTCGTCGTGGGAGGTGTCCGACGGTTCGCCCGTGAGCATCAGGCGCTCGAGCGCTTCCATTAGCGTGGCGCGATTCATGAAATCCGGTTCGTCGGGGGTGGTCGCGTGCTCGCTGATGCGGGGTGTTCGGGCGGATACAGCGGAGCGGGTGGGCACGACGGCCGCGCACGCGATCGCACACGAGAGACTCACCAGGAAGCGGAGCATGACGGGACCTGATCCGGGGCAAGAGGTACGCCAGAAATCGCGCCCACTTCTGGGGACTTGCTCGCAGGTCGAACTGCGGCGCCCCGGCCCGTTTCGTCACGAGGTGACGGTTTCGTCGGTGCTTGGAGAACCGGTCGTTTTCTAACAGGGAGGTGGGGAGGAAGGGAGGTTCTTCAAACAATAGAAAAAGGTTCCTCCCTTCCTCCCATCCTCCCTGTGATAGAGATGTTTTTCCGCGAGGCAGCTCGTCCCTGCGATCAGGGGATTTGGAGATCAGCTCGCTGCTTCCACTACCGCGATGCGCCCTCGAAGCACCAGCAGCCACCGCCAGATGGCGTTGGTGAGGACGATGATCACGCAGACCATCATGATCACCGTGAGCGTCGTGTTCACGTAACCCTGGAAGTGCGTAGCGGGATTCGGGCCTATCGCGAGCGGCCAGAAGTTGTCGCGTACGCTCAGGACGCCGGCCGTCAGCGTCGAGACCGCCACGAACGACAGCGGCATCAGCGTGACCCACGCGTACCGCGCCTTGCCCTGGTTGATGATAATCGTCGTGCCGACCCCGAGCGCGACGGACGCGAGCAGCTGATTCGCGATGCCGAACATCGGCCAGATGGTGCTGATGCTCCCGGTCCAGATGAAGTACGACCAGGCGGTGACGACCAGGAGCGTCGAGAGGACCGAGCCCGGGATCCAGTCCTGCCGCGCCATAGGCGCGTGGAACCGTCCGAGGAATTCCTGCACGAGAAAGCGCGCGACCCTGGTCCCGGTGTCGATGGTCGTCAGGATGAACAGCGCCTCGAACATGATCGCGAAGTGATACCAGTAGTCCATCAGCCCGCGCATGCCGGGAAGCCCGCTGAAGATCTGCGCGATGCCGACCGCGAGCGAGACCGCGCCGCCAGGTCGCCCGGCGACGTTCTCGCCTACCGCCGTCTGCAGATCGGGCAGGTTGACGACTGGAATACCGAGGTTCGCAAAGACGGCCGGCGGCGTGTTGATGGCGAAGTAGTCGCCGGGAAACATCGCCGTCGCCGCGATGAGCGACACGATGCCGACCAGGCCCTCGATGAGCATCGCCCCGTATCCGATGGGCCGGATGTCCGATTCGCGATCGATCATCTTGGGCGTCGTGCCCGAAGCGATCAGCGCGTGGAATCCGGAGATCGCTCCACACGCAATCGTGATGAACGCGAACGGGAAGACCGGGCCTGGAATGATCGGACCTCCACCTGCCACGAACTGGCTGAACGCCGGCATCTTCAGCTCGGGGTTGACGATCATCACGGCCACGACAAGAAAGCCGATCGTTCCAATCTTCATGAAGGAGCTGAGATAGTCGCGCGGGCACAGCAGCATCCAGACCGGCAGGACCGACGCGACGAAACCGTATGCCGCCATCGCGACGATGAGTTGCTCGCGGCTCAGGTGAAACCACACGCCGATGGACGACGCGGCGAGTGGCTTTCCGAGGATGACTGCCAGGAACAGCCCGGCAACACCGATTGCAGTGGCCTCGGCCATACGGCCCTTCCGGAACCGGTACATGTACAGGCCCATGAAGAGCGCGAGCGGAATCGATGTGCCGATGGTGAAGGTTCCCCACGCGCTCTCCTGGAGCGCGTTCACGACCGCGAGGCCGAGCCCGGCCAGTGCGATGACGATGACGAAGAGGATCGCGACGGCGGCGGTGGCGCCGGCGACCGGGCCTATCTCGACGCGCGCGATCTCCGCCAGCGATACGCCGCCCCTTCGCGTCGACGCCCAGAGAATGATGAAGTCGTGGACCGCCCCCGCCAGGCACACGCCCGCGACGAGCCAGATAAGGCCTGGCGCATAGCCGAACTGAGCCGCCAGCACGGGACCGATGAGCGGGCCTGCGCCGGTGATAGCCGCGAAGTGGTGACCGAAGAGGACGAGCCGATGCGTCGGGTGATAGTTGTGACCGTCGTTCCTCAAGTGCGCCGGCGTCGTGCGCGTGTCGTCGAGCGCCATGATGCGCGCGGCGATGAAAGCACTGTAGTAGCGATAGGCGATCGCCAGTACACAGAGGAGTGGCAAGACGATGTAGAGGGCGCGCATCTCAGTCAGGAATTCAGAATTCAGGAGTCAGAATTCAGAATGCGTCTTTACCGGCCGCCGCCTTCGGCGGCGGCCCATGTTCACCGGTTTGCCGGCGGCAGCCCATCTCCGCCGCTGCAGCCGGCTCAGGCCGGCAGTCTATCAGCAAACCTGTCGAGGTAGCCGGCGGCTGGCACTCTGCGAAGGCGCCTTTCCACTGCCGCGATCAGTTCTACGGTCCGCTGCCGGTCGAGCTCGCCGTATTCGCTGACGGCGGCGTTCGGAATGATTGGCCGCCCGCGCCTCCGGAACCCTCCAGAGGATCCTTCTACCGCCGCGCCAGAACGGTTGCCGTGGCGATACCAAGCACGCACGTCACGCCGATCGCGGCGGTGTGCGCGCCGAAGACGTGGGCCGGATCCGAGAAGTGACAGAACAAGCGCCAGCCGGCGTCGGCCAGAAGGCCGGCGCCGAGTCCGTAGAGCGCGCCCGCAAACCGCGGCCGGAGCGGGAATGCGCGGGCGACCAGCCACCCTGAGACGGCGAGCGCCGGGAGCGCCGTCAGGATCGTCGCACCGAAGCAGATGCGCCAGACAGACGCGACGGCCCACGGTGCGATCCGGGTCGGGCTCGCCGCCCAGGTCGCCCATGTGATCGTGATCACCGCGATCAGGGCCGTCGCGAACGCGCTGCCGAGTGCCCGGCGAGTGAGGGTGGTGCCGGGAACGGCCTCCCGCAGCGCCGCGGCGATGAGCCCCATGCCAATCAGCAACTGGAGGCTCGATGCGCCCCAGGTCAGGACAGCGCCGAGCGCCGGCGAGTCGCGGCGCAGGCCGAAGGCGATCACGGACGCGACGAGCAGCAGCACGGCGAGCGGCGCCAGCCACATCGCTCGCGCCATCGGCGTGGGCAGCGGCCTCACGGGCCGCAGATCGCGCGCGACCACCTCCCGAAGCGCGGGCGGGACTCGCGGGTCCCGCACGTCCACGATGTCAGGCATCACGCATCTCCGGCCGGAGCCTCGCTCGAAGGTCATTCATTCCGCGGCTCGATCGCAGCTTCGCGGCATCGGCGCGGATCCCGAGCATCTGCCCGATCTCCGCAAAGCTGAACCCCCAGACGTGATGGAGGAGGAGCGCCTCCCGTCGATCGTCGAGGAGCGATCCGAGCGCGCGCCGCAGGGCATCGCGATCGGCGAGGCCTTCCACTTCGGAAGGCACCGGCACGTCCGGCGGTTCACCCGCCACAATCGGCCGCCGGGACCGGTTTCTCAAATCCATCATCCAGACATGCCGGGCGATCGCGAAGACCCAGGGCCGGACAGGACGATCGGGACGGTACGTGTGACGGGAGCGATGAACTTGAAGAAAGGTGTCCTGCACGAGGTCATCCGCCTGCGCGGCATTTCGGGTGAGCGCCGTCAAATACGCGCGGAGCGATGGCGACAGAGCCGCATAGACCTGCTCGAACGCCTCCAGGCTCCCACGCTGATACATCGACATCAAGCGCCGGAGCTCGTCGGGATGCGATCGGATCGGGACCCGTGATCGGGGATCGGGGATCCGTAAGTCTTCGAATCTCGAGCAAGGATTCTGCGGATCTCCAAGCTTGTGAGGTTCCAAAAGCCCTGGAACGAGATCTCGAGGGTTTTCGGATCCCGGATCCCCGATCCCTGATCCCGGCATGTTCTCTATTTGGTCCTCTTCGACCCGCATGATGTCCGAAATCGCGCAGATTGCAAAAAGGGAAGAGTAAAAAGGGGCTGATCCGTCTGCGGCTGCGGCTGGCATCGAGGTTGCTCTATAGGGAGCTGTCGGGACGCTGAAAAGCGACCGACCTGCCGCTCCGGCGTTCTGCTGGAGCAACCAACCCTTCACCAACGCCTGCCAACAGGCTGCAGGGAGCGTTCTTAGCTCCCTGCCTTGTCATGTACAACCGGGGGGCTTCGCCCCGCCGGACCCCCCTACGCCGTCGCTCGCGGGGGCCCCAAGGGCCCCGCTCCGCTCCGGCGGTTTGGCGCGCCTTCGGCGGCGCCAAACTCTTGTCGCACCGGGGCTTCGCCCCCGGACCCCCTACGCGCAAAACCCGTCATGGTGGCAAGGGATGTTCACGCGTTGTGGAGTCGGATACTCACACGATGTGAAGCGGGGGACTCAGCTATGTCGCTCGAGTGACTGACGCATTTTACCCGAGAGGTGTACTGAGTATGTACGGAGCGCCGCGAACGCCTGACCTCGATGGCTCACCGCCGCTTTCTCATCGCGAGGGACCTCGCCGAGCGTCCGGCCGAACGGCGGATAGTAAAAGATGGGGTCGTACCCGAACCCGTGCGACCCGCGTGGTTCCAAGGCGATCTGTCCTTCGATGATCCCTTCCGATTCGAAAACGATGCGATCGCCGTCGGCGAGGGCCACGCGGCAGACGAATCGAGCGTCGCTCGTGTCCAGCTGCTGCTCGTCCAGCAGCTCGCGGATGCGCGCGAACTTGACGGCGTAGTCGCTGCCTTCCCACCGCGCGGAGTGGATGCCCGGACCGTTTCCGAGCGCGGCTATTTCGATTCCGGAGTCGTCTGCGACGCAGGGCAGCCGCAGGAGCGATGCGTAATAGAGCGCTTTGAGGCGGGCATTTTCGGCGAACGTCGTGCCGGTCTCTTCCGGTTCCGGCACTGGGGGAAAGTCTGCGAGCGTGCGCAGATCGATCGGTGCCCCCTGGAGAATCTCCGTGATCTCCCGAATCTTGCCGGGATTGGTCGTGGCCACCACGAGCGTCATGCGCGGGGGGCGCCTATCTCACCCAGGATGTCGCGCTGCATGGAGACGAGCTGACGGATGCCCCCGTCGGCGAGCTCGAGGAGCGCATCGAGCGAGGACCGTTCGAACGGCGGACCCTCCGCCGTGCCCTGGACCTCGATGAACCGGCCGTTACCGGTCTTGACGACATTCATGTCGACGTCGGCCCGGGAGTCTTCGTCGTACGCGAGGTCCAGCATGGGGGTGCCGGCGACCACGCCTACGCTCGTCGCGGCGACGTGATCCTGGACGGGGATCGTCCGGAGCGCGCCGCCCTCTTTCAGCTTCTTCAGCGCGAGCACGAGCGCCACGAAGCCGCCGGTTATCGCCGCGGTCCGCGTCCCGCCGTCGGCCTGGATCACATCGCAATCGATCCAGATCGTCCGCTCGCCGAGCTCGGTGAGCCGGGTCACCGAGCGCAGAGACCGTCCGATCAGCCGCTGAATCTCCTGCGTGCGGCCGCCGACCTTGCCCGCGGTCGCCTCGCGCTGCGTCCGCGTCGAGGTGGCGCGTGGCAGCATCCCGTACTCCGCCGTGACCCACCCCTTGCCCGAGTTGCGCAGGAAGGGAGGGACCCGATCTTCGACGCTCGCCGAGCAGATGACGCGCGTGCGTCCGGCCTCGATGAGGACCGAGCCTTCGGCGTGCGTGAGGAACCCGGGAGTGATACGCGTGGGCCTCAACTCGGCGGGCGCGCGGCCATCGGTTCGATTCATCATGACTCCTTGTCCGCCTTGATCCACTTCAATTGCTTCTGCAACGGGTGCCGCAGATCGACATGGCCCGCCAGCGTGTCCGCCTCCCGGCCGTCGATCAGGATCTGGACGCGCTGAATCGCCGGCAGGTTCACCGTCAGCACGTTGACGATCGTGTAGACCGTCAGCAATTCGCCGAGCGCCCCGCCGGGATGTTTCGTCCGCATCTCGGCACTCATGTCCACGAAGGCCTCACCTTTGTTCGTCAGGTACAGGCTCCGCAAGGTCGTGCCTGCAGGCACCGCGGAGGCGAGGGGTGCCGCGGCCGGCGCGATCTGCGCCTCGATGATCCGCCGCGCCTGTTCCAGGACAGGTTCGCCGAACGGCACTTCGCGCTGCACACCGACGAGCTCCACGCCCGTATCGGAGACGTAGTAGAGCGTCGCGGTGATCTTCCGCTCGGCCGCTGCCGGCGGCGGCGCCGACGCGGCAGGCGTTGGTGGCTTCGGGGCGTACCACCGCGGCAGTCCGACGAACAGGATCCATCCACCGGCGATCGCGACAGCGGCAATCGCAAGGGGAAGCGCGACGCGGCGAGGCATCAGCGCGCTCCGCGCCCGGCGCCGCGTGGCGGAGGCGGCGTGCCAGCGGCGTCACCAGCGGGACGTGGCCTGCCTTCGTCACGGAACCGGACGATGCCGTTGACGAGCGCCTGAACGAGCGTGTTCTGGAACGTGTCGCCGGCCGCCTCGCGCTCCTGCTGCGGGTTCGACAGAAACGCGACCTCGACGATGATGGCCGGCATGTTGGCGCCGACGAGCACGCGAAAGGGCGCCTGCTCGATTGAGCGTGGGCTCATGGGGACCGAGCCGCGCAGCGACGCTTCCACGGCCCGCGCGAGGGCCCCGGAACGTTCGATGTGCCGGGCCTGCGCCATTTCCCAGAGCGTGACTTCGATGTCGCGCGTCCCGCCGCCGAAGACCGGAAGCATCTCGTTGTCGCCTTGCGCGACACGCTGCGCCTCCTCGCCGTACTCAGCCAGGCTCAGGAAGAAGACTTCGGCGCCGGACAGGGCCTGCCGCACCGACGCACCCGCGTGCAGGCTGACGAAGACATCCGCCTTGTTGTTGTTGGCCAGCGCCGCCCGCTCGTCGAGCCCGACACTCTGATCGCCGTCGCGAGTCAGGATCACGCGCAGGCCAAGCCGCGATTCGAGCGCGCCCTTGAGCCGTCTGGCCACGCTCAACGTGACGTTCTTCTCGAGCGTGCCCGCGGCGCCACGCGCCCCCTCGTCTGCGCCGCCGTGACCCGCGTCGACCACGATCGTTCGCATCCCGCCAGTGGGCGTCAGATCGACCAATGGTGGCAGCTCCGGCGTTGCCGGCGCCGGCTGTGCCGGCGATGGTGGCGCGGCCGGCGGCTGCGGCGCTGGCTCCGTCGTCTGGGCCACGACGTCGATCACGATGCGTCCCGCTCCGCGATCCCCGGGGAGGTCGGCGGCACGAAACGACGCGAAGCGCGGACCCAGGTCGATGATCAGAGACGCCGCCGTGTCGCCGGATCGGAGGCCTTGAATCAGCTCGGGGACGGTCGAGGAGGGGAGCGCCGGATCGAGCGCGTCCGCCTCGAATCGAATGACCAGGCGATTGCCTTCCTGCGCGATGGCGTGCGGCGTCGCAGGAGACACCTCGAGCGTCAGGCGTGTCAGCACGCCCAGCGGCTCGAGCCGCGCGCTGACCTGCGGCATTCGCAGATCCCCGGACACGATCAGCCGCCCCGGCTTGCGCAGGTCGACGCGCGTGCCCAGGGCGGGGGCGAGAGCCCGGGAGACGAAGTCGACCGGAACGAACCAGGCGCGACCCTCGCGAACCGGCGCCGCCGGCAACGAGATGAGGCGGCCACCAACCGAGGCGAGCGGTTGGCCCGCGCTGAACACGATCGTCTGGGACTTCGTTGCCACCGTCAGGCCGCCTGCCGCCACGTCTTCGCGCAGCGTCAGATCAAAGAGGCGTGCCAGGTCGTCGAGCGCGAACATCTCCTGACCGCCGATCGCTCGCACGGGAAGCGGACGGCGTCCTTCCCGCGAGACGACGACGTACGGGGAGGGACCCGGTTGACCTTGTGGAGCTGGCGCCCCCTGCGGAGCTTGAGCCCCTTGCGGAGCTTGAGGGATGACGAGGCCTGTGGACCGAGCGATCGTGGTGAGTGCGAGTGCAGCCGTCACCGACGCGACAGCTGCGGCAAAGCGAGCGTTCAAAGTGGCCCATGATAACCTTCAACGCCTTCAACGTCGTCGTGATCAACAACCGGAACACGACGGTGCAGTACCGCAGCCCGACCGACTTGACGGTCCTCAACTCGCAATATCTTGCGGACGGATCGGTCGATCCCAATCGAGTGCAACCGAGGAACGCCGGCTTCGGGGCGGCCACCGGCGCTCCAGACGATGCGTAACCTTCAGTTACAGATCAGGTTCCAGTTTTAGGGTCAGATACCCCTCCCCAGTGGCCGGCGGCGTTCGAAGGCGCCGCCGACGCAGCATTTCAACTAAGTCATCTGTTTTGAACATGTTCTAATCATGATGCAGGCGGTTCGAGGCCTCGCTGCGCGGAGCGGCCTGCGCTCTGCTGTTGCGCTGGGCAAGTTGACGTTCTGCTGTGCGAACCGATTATGAAAAATCGTTGACACGAGCTTGGCAAAGGCGTAGAAACCTGAGCGCAACTGAAGTAAACCGGGCGCGACGGGATTTGTGCGGCCTGTCGCGGCTTCCGTCTGGAAGCGGTTCCAGTGGGACCCGCATCCATGACGGCGTCAGTCGTCTGGTTGGAGGGGAGGAGTGCATGATGGCTCAGAGGAGGCTTGAGAGGGTAGCGGCCGCGCTCATCGTGATGAGCGCGTTGCTGGCCGCGCCTGCTTTAGCGCAGATCACGACGGGCAATGTCGCCGGTACGGTCAAGGACGCTCAGGGTGGTGTCGTTCCTGGCGCCACCGTCGTGCTCATCAGCGAGACGAAGGGTACGAAGTCGGCACCCGCGGTGACCAGCACGACGGGTGACTACGTCTTTCCGAACGTGACAGCGGACACCTACACCGTCGAAGTGACGATGGAAGGCTTCAAGACGCTGACGCGCAAAGGCGTGCGGGTGAGCGGCGCCGACCGCGTGGCGATTCCGCCGATGACCATCGAGGTCGGCGGCGCAGCCGAGACCGTCAACGTCTCCGCAGAGGCGGCGCTCGTGCAGTCGCAGAGCGGCGAGCGATCGTTTGCGGTCACGACCGAGCAGGTCGAGAACCTGCCGATCAATCACGCGAACTTCACGAGCCTCACCGCGTTCGCGCCAGGTGTGATCAGCGGCGGCGCGTCGGCCGGCGGCACGCGCCTCGGCGGCGTCAGCCAGAACAACATCATGATGGACGGCGTCGGCATCATGGACACCGGCAACAACGGCCAGATGTTGAACATGAACATCGAGTCCGTCGGCGAAGTCAAGATCCTCACCCAGGGCTACCAGGCCGAGTACGGCCGGTCGAGCGGTCTCCAGATCACAGCGGTCACCAAGAGCGGGACGAACCAGTTCCGAGGATCGGCGTACAACGTCCAGACCGACTCCGACTGGAACGCGAATACGTGGAGGCGCGCCAAGGACGGCGACGCAAAGCCGAAGACCTCCCAGAAGACCCTCGGCTACACCATTGGTGGTCCCGTTGGAAAGCCTGGCGGCACCAACAAGCTGTTCTTCTTCTACGCGCACGAATATCGTCCCACCACGGCTGCGATCAACAATGGCGGCGCCATCCGTCTGCGCGTGCCAACCCTCCTCGAGCGGCAGGGCAACTTCTCGCAGAGCCTCGACAACAACGGCGCGCCGATACCGCAGCTCCTGGACCCCCTGACGCGTCAGGCGATTCCGAACAACACGATCCCGGCCGATCGTCAGTATGCGCTTGGCACCACGATTCTGAACCGATATCCGCTGCCGACTCTTACCCAGGCCGCGGGAACGAACTACAACTACGAGATCCCCGCCGGCGCGCTCCCGACGACGAAGGATCTCATCCAGCAGCCGGCCATTCGTCTCGACTATCAGATGTCCTCCAAGCTGCGGTTCACCGGCAAGTACTCGGGCGACCGCCGGCGAAAGCTGGTGACGCCGGGCCTGGTCGCCGGATTCACCGACGCCCTGAACCCGTACCCCTACATTACGAACTACGCCGCGACCGTGAACTACACGCTGAATCCCACGACGTTCATCGAGGGCACTTACGGGTTCACCCGGAATGAGCTCGCGGGTGGCAACGAGAACGGGATCCTGGTCAACGAGACGGCGAACCGGCTCAGCGCCGCAGGCGGGCTGGCCAACTTCCCGCTGTTGTATCCGACCGCGGGTGTCGTCGATCAGCGGTACTACGCGTACGAGGTCATGAAGGACCTCAACCCGGTCTTCTGGGACGGCACCTCGATCAATCTGCCTCCCGTCTTCGCCTGGGGGAACCGCATCGGCGCTGCGCCACCCAACCAGCGCTATCCCGGATGGCTCAACATCAACCGGACCCAGGACGTGGCGGCCAGCGTGACGAAGGTCGCGGGGCGGCATACCTTCAAGGCCGGATTCTCGAACAACCACAGCTTCAAGGCGCAGAACACGGGCGCCGGCGGCCTCGCGAATCTGTCGTTCCAGGGCTACGTGAACTTCGGCAACAGCACCGACAACCCGATCGACTCGGGCTTCGGTTATGCCAACGCCGCGATGGGCGTGTTCACCCAGTACCTTCAGGCCGAGAGGCTCATCGAAGGCAGCATGATCTACAACAACACCGAGTTCTTCGTGCAGGACAACTGGAAGGCGAGTAACAGGCTGACGTTGGACTACGGCGTCCGCTTCACCCGCCAGCAGCCTCAGTACGATCAGTTCGGGCAGATGTCGAACTTCTTCCCCGAGCAGTGGACAGCTTCCCAGGCTGCGGTGTTGTACGAGGGTCGGTTGGTGAATGGCGCCCGCAATGCCTACAACCCGCTGACCGGGCAGATCCTCAGCATTCCTGGTCTGCCGAACACTGCGGCGGCCATCGGCACGCCGATCCCTGGAGCGGGTAATTTGAACAACGGCATCCGGGCGGCTGGGGATGGCATCGCCAAGACCAGCTACGTCTGGCCGAACATCGTCGTCGGACCGCGCGTGGGCGTCGCATACGACCTCACGGGCAACCAGAACCTGATCCTTCGTGGCGGCGGCGGTCTCTTCTACGATCGTCCGGACGGCAACACCGTGTTCTCGATCCCCGGCAATCCGCCCATCGCCAGCGCGCAGGACCTTCGCAGCGGCCAGTTGCAGAACGTCGGTGGCTCCGGCGGTCTGAAAACCATCGGCGTGCCAGGTCTCGTCACGTTCCAGTACGACGCCAACGTGCCGGCCTCGTGGCAGTGGCAGGGCGGCGTGCAGATGGCGCTCCCATGGGCCGCCTCCCTCGACGTGTCGTACGTCGGCAACCACGGCTACGATCGACTCGGCGGGCTGCAGGGCGGCACGACGGTCAACCTGAACGCCGTGGACATCGGCGCGGCATATCTGCCTCAGAACCAGGATCCCTCGCAGACGAGCACCGTCCCGGGCGCGAACACGGTTGACAACGCGCTCCGGACCTACAAGGGGCTGGGCAACATCAACCAGAACACCACGGAGTTCCACGACACCTATCACTCCATCCAGACCTCCTTGAACCGCCGGTTCCGGGACGGATTCGCGTTTGGCGTGAACTACACCTACAGCATCTCGTGGACCGGCAACACCGGCCTGCAGAAGCGTCTGCAGCACGCGCCGGATGGGTCGATATCCGTTCGCGCGGACCAGGCGGACTACGAGGAGCTGCTGAACAACCTCGCGATCATCCCGCACGTGCTCAAGACGAACGCGATCTGGGACCTGCCGCATGTGCCCGCGAGCTTTGGCCGTGTCGGCGCGGCCATCCTCAACGACTGGCAGCTCTCCGGCGTCTTCACGGCACAGTCGGGGAACCCCTACGACCTGGGCTTCAGCTACAACAGCAACGGCACGAGCAAGAACCTGACTGGTTCGCCGGACTATGGCGCCCGCATCGTCTACGTGGGCGATCCCGGGAGCGGCTGCACCAGCGACCAGTATGCGCAGTTCAACCGCACCGCGGTCACAGGACCCGGGTACGGCAGCACCGGCCTGGAGTCGGGCCGCAACCTCCTGCGTGGATGCGCGGACAAGACAGTCGACGCGTCCATCGTCCGCAACATCAAGGTGGGCGGCGGTCGTCAGCTCCAGTTCCGGCTGGATGTGTTCAACGCGTTCAATACAACGATCATCAACGCGCGCAACACGACGATCGAATACAACAGCCCGACTGACCTGACCGTCCGCAACCCGCAGTTCCTCGCGGACGGATCGCTCAATCCGGCTCGGTTGAAGCCGAAAGACGCCGGGTTCGGCGCGGCGACCGGTGCGCAAAATATGCGGAACCTGTCGCTCATGGTCCGGTTCCAGTTCTAGCGCTCGCTCGATTACCATGGGCGGGTGCGGCTGCTGCCGAACCCGCCCACTGCTACGCTCAGGTTTTCCCTTTTCAGCCGTCCGGCGCCGGACGACTGAATGGCGCCGGCCAGGACGGACCTCCTCCCTTCCTTGGTCGGCGCTTTTTTGTCTGCGGCCTCCCTCACAACCTGGCGACTCACGTTCGAGGCGGTTGCCCGACGGATCGGAGCGCGCGCGTTCGATCGTCAGGAGGTCCCTGGCGTAGACTAGCTGCATCAGCCCAGATTCATGAGATTCACGAGGGTTCCAGCATCGGCTCTCAGTCAGGTGACCCGATTGGCCCACGCGCGAAACGTCTCCACGCTGTCCTTCCTGGTTGCCATCACCACGACGGCCGTTCTGCTCGGTGGTCAGTCCGTGCCTCCCGGCACCACGCTTCGTCTGGTCCCGAACGAGCTCAACGACATCGCCTGGATGAAGGGCGCTCGAGACGCTCAGGTCAAGGCCATGGAAGGCGTCACGGCGTTCCACGACTTCCAGTTCACCGACCGTCTGGACCAGAGCGGCATCTCCTTCAAGCACCGCATCGTGGACGACGCGGGGAAGACCTACAAGGCGGCTCACTACGATCACGGCAACGGCCTGGCGATAGCGGATGTCGATGGGGACGGCCTGATCGATATCTACTTCGTCAACCAGGTTGGCGGCAACCAATTGTGGAGGGCGCTCGGACGCGGGCGATTCGAGGACATCACGGCGTCGGCAGGCGTCGCGGTACCGGGCAAGATTGGTGTATCGGCCTCGTTTGCCGACATCGACAACGATGGCGACGCCGACCTGTACGTGACCACGGTTCGCGGGGGGAACGTGCTCTTCGAGAACGACGGACACGGCCGCTTCCGTGACATCTCCGCGGCGTCCGGCCTCAACTACAGCGGACACTCGTCGGGCGCCGTGTTCTTCGACTACAACCGCGACGGGCGCCTCGATCTGTTTCTCGTCAACGTCGGCCGCTATACGACGAACACGATTGCCGGCGACGGCTACAAGTACTACGTGGCGTTCGAGGACGCTTTTTCCGGCCACCTGAAGCCGCAACGCGCGGAACGCAGCATCCTGTATCGCAACGAGGGCGGAAACCGTTTCGTCGACGTCTCGCAGCGGACGGGGCTCATGGACCTGGCCTGGTCGGGCGACGCGACACCGGTCGACGTCAATGAGGACGGCTGGCCCGATCTCTTCGTCTTGAACATGGAGGGCGACGACCAGTACTACGAAAATGCCGGCGGCACCCGCTTCATCAAGAAGAGCCATCAGCTGTTCCCGCGGACGTCGTGGGGCTCGATGGGTATCAAGGCCTTCGACTTCAACAACGATGGACGTCTGGATATCTTCGTCACCGACATGCACTCCGACATGAGCGAAGAGATCGGGCCCGAGCGCGAGAAGATGAAGTCGGAGATGAAGTGGCCCGTGTCGTTCCGCGGCACCGGCAAGACGAGCATCTGGGGGAATTCGTTCTTCGTGAAGGACGGCCCCGGGAAGTTCCATGAAGCCTCGGACGCGCTCGGCGTCGAGAACTACTGCCCGTGGGGTCCGAGCGTCGCCGACCTGAACGCCGACGGTTATGACGACGCCTTCATCGCGTCAGGGATGAACTTTCCGTTCCGGTACATGGTGAATTCCGTAAAGCTCAACGACCGCGGCCAGCGATTCGCCGACGCGGAATTCGTGCTCGGGATTGAGCCGCGGGCCGGGGGCGTGGCCGCGCCGTGGTTCGAGCTCGACGCCTCGGGCAAGGACAAGGGGCACAAGGAGGCCATCGGGCAGACGGGGCTCGTGTCGGTATGGGGCGCGCGCGGCACTCGCGCGGCTGCCATCTTCGACGTCGACGGCGACGGCGATCTCGACATCGTCACCAACGACTTCAACACGTCGCCGATGGTGCTCGTGAGCAACCTGACCGAGAAGACGACCGTTCGCTACATCGCGGTCAAGCTCGTTGGGTCGACGTCGAATCGAGACGGGCTCGGCGCGGTCGTCAAAGTCACGGCCGGTGGATCGACGTATACGAAGGTCATGGACGGACAGTCCGGATACCTGTCGCACAGCCTGTACCCGTTGTACTTCGGGCTGGGAGCCGCCCAGGCGGTCGACAGCATCGAGGTGCGATGGCCGTCCGGAAAGACGCAGACCGTGCAGACGCCGATCAAGATGAACTCGCTGATCGAGATCAAAGAGCAATAGACCGATTCATCTCCACCGATTCATCTCCTGTGGCTTCCGCCTTCAGGCGGAAGACTGCCGGCCGGCGCCGGACTTCCACCTGAAGGTGGAAGCCACAGAAGAATTCGTTCGCTTCACCGGTCGATATCCGACTGTCGCGTACTGCGGTGACCGAGGAGCGAACTGGGCGTCGAACTGCGGATCCGGTGCGTCGAGCGTGTTCGATTGCTTGTCGATCGTTCCCCTCAGATCGTTGATCTCTCCGTGGATGAAAGATCCGCGCACGCCGGCGCCGTCGGTGATGTCGAGCTCGTACCGGGACCCTGCTGAAATGCCCCCCCCGAGCGTGTTCTTCCAGAAGATTGTGTCGACGTAGGCACTCCCGGTGCCGTTGTCGTCGACACCGTTCCAGTTGCCCGTGAAGGTGCTCCTGGTGACCGACGCACGCGAACCTTCGAAGACGGTCAGAGCGCCGGAGCCGTGCTCGGCGTGATACTCCGCCCCGCCCAGCATCCCGACGTAGTCGACGCCCAGGTTGGCGATATTCCCCACGAAGAGGCAGTTCTCGATGGTGGCCTGACTTCCATGCAGCAGATCGAAAGCAGATCCCGTTATCTGCGTGCGGTTCCCGCGGAAGATGCAATTGCGAAAGAGCACCGACTCCTGCACCTGTCCGAGGTGTTCGACCGACACGCCGCCACCGCACGGGCTCGAGTAGTTGCCATGAATCTCGACATGCTCGACCGTCGGATAGGACCGCGCGTAAACCTTGATCCCGCCGCCGTCCGCGTAAAAGAACGGCGTCTTTCGGATATCGTCCGATTCGATCGGCGACTTCTCCCCGGAGCCGGTGGTGAAGTTCCTGGCGCCCGTGATCTTGAAGCCGCGAAAGACCGTCTTTCGCGACACGCCGTCCCCGAAATAGACGACGTGGTTCACGACCGCGGGATAGCTGTGGGCCTCGGCCTCTGCCACTTCGGGGTTGGCGGCAGTGAGGGTCACGTCGCCCACAGCTTCCAGCGTGATGCCGTCGTGCCGGGCGTTGAACCAGACCAGCGCCTGACCTTTTGCGGGCGGACGATAGGTTCCCGCATGGACGTAGACCGTCTTGTTGACGGGATCCCGGGCCGC
The DNA here is from genome assembly GCA_963804795.1 of uncultured Acidobacteriota bacterium. Classification (GTDB taxonomy): domain Bacteria; phylum Acidobacteriota; class Vicinamibacteria; order Vicinamibacterales; family 2-12-FULL-66-21; genus CAVSUB01. The sequence goes on from CAWDRS010000007.1 coordinate 261,680, forward strand.
CGCTTCCAGGGCGTCTTGTATCCGGCCTTTCGGAAACACGTGATAGCTGCTGGTCGCCTTGTCGAGACTCACGGCGTCGCCAATGGGAGCCTTGCCCTGGCGGTCGAAGGCCCGGGCCGGGACGACGCACGTCGCCAGCAGAAGCTGGAGAAACGCGCGCCGGTGCGCTCGTTCAGCGCTCATGAGAAGCGTCGACCCCCTGGCTGCATGATGTTGACGGACGCCCTCCGCGACGATCGTTCAATATCTCAGGAGCAGGGTCAAGCGTGGGTGCGGCATACCAGCGGGTTCCCTTCGTCGTATCCCTGAGCCGCAGTGCAGTATTCTGGGGTATCCAAAAGGAGCCGCATCGATGCCCGATTCCGCTCGCCGTACGGTGTTCCTGGTCGCCAGCCTGATTATCGGCGTCGTTCTCGCCGCGGAGCCCTCCTCGCAGGCGCCGGGCGGGGCACAGCAGGCGCCCCCCTCGGGCGGGGCGCAGCAGGCGCCGGCCTCAGGATCGCCCGCGCAGACGCCGCCCCCGGGCGGTGGGCGCCAGGGGGGACGCGGCTTCAGAGGCGGCACACCCATACAGCCGGGTGAGGAGTGCCCGCCCGGCACGACCGAGGTCCGACCGCGGATCTGTCAGGCTCCCGGACTTCCGCCACCGAGCATCGTCGACTATCGGCCGAAGTCCACGCTGGTGACCGCCGAGCACAAGGTCCCGAAGGCGAAGTTTCCAGCCATCGACTTCCACGGGCATCCGCAGGGTGCGCTCGGCTCAGCGGATACGCTGGCAAACCTCGTTGGCGCGCTCGACAGCCTCAACATCAGGTTGATGGTCAGCGCCGACAACTCGTCGGGGGAGCGGCTGCAGCGCACCCTCGAGACCGTACGCGCGAGCCCGAACAAGGATCGCGTTCGCGTGCTCACGGGGATCGACTTTCGCGGTGTCGGCCCGGGATGGGCAGAGAAGGCCATCAAACAGCTGCAGGCGGACATTGCTGCCGGCGCTGTAGGAGTCGGAGAGATCGGGAAAGGCCTGGGACTCTCGATCACGAAGGCGGACGGGTCCCGCCTTGCTATCGATGACCCCGAGCTCGATCCCGTGTGGGAGGAGTGTGGACGGCTTCGCGTGCCAGTCTTCATCCACACAGCCGACCCCCAGGAGTTCTTCGAGCCGATCGATTTCAAGAACGAGCGATGGCTGGAGTTGTCGCTCTTCACCGAGCGGCGCTATCCCGCGGACAGGTTCCCGAAATTCGAGGACCTGATGGCCGAGCGCGACCGGATGTTCAAGAAGCATCCGAACACGAAGTTCGTGGCAGCGCACATGGCCTGGTACGCCAACGACCTCGCGCGCCTCGGGCGCCTGCTGGACTCTCTGCCCAACGTCTCGACGGAGGTCGGCGCAGTGCTCTATGACGTCGGCCGCCAGCCCCACGCCGCGCACGACTTCTTCGTGAAGTACCAGGATCGGCTCCTCTTCGGCAAGGACTCGTTCCAGCCGGAGGAGTACCGTACTACTGGCGTGTTTTCGAGACGACCGACGAGTACTTCGACTACTATCGCGGCTATCACGCGTTCTGGAAGCTCTACGGCATCGGCCTGCCGGATGCCGTGTTGAAGAAGTTGTACTACCAGAACGCGCTGAAGCTGGCGCCAGGCCTCCCTCAGGATGGGTGGCCGAAATAGTTACACACGAAATTCCCTTCGACCGAGAACGGCATTGGACGACTTGGAGCGACGGTCAGCCTGGGAAGTCGGCTGTCTTCAACGCTCGATACGTCTCCGGAAGGAGTTCCTCCGCTTTCGCGCGGACGTGAATGCTCGATCGGTGCGCCTCGCTGGGACGATCGCCCGGATCCACCAGGAAGACCGGCGCCCCTGCACTCGCCGCGGCTGACTGCAGGAATGAGGTCACGCCGACGGCGAGCGAAGTCCCGACGCAGAGCAAGAGCCGCAGGCGCTCGGCGGCCGCGTCCACGAAGTGCCACTGATAGTCCGCGTGGCTGGTGTAGTACCTCATCGAACCACAACACGTGCGGCCGCACGATCGCACCGCACGACGGGCACTGAGGAACGGCGGCGGCGCGAGGATCGAGATCGAAGCCGCTGAAATCGACTTCGTCGAGCGCCAGTGAATCGATGGCCCCGAGCCGGCACGAAGGATCCGAGCAGCGGCAGCGATCGGCTGAGCCGTGAACCTTCACCAGCCTTGTCGATCCCGCCTGCTCGTGCAGCGTGTCGATGTTCTGCGTTACGAGGAGGAAGTCCCCGCGGCGCGCCGCCTGCCAGCGCTCGAGCGCCGCGAGGGCGCCGTGCGCCGGATTCGGACGGGCCGCGAGGACTCCGAGGAACCGCTGCCGATACCACCGCCAGGATCCAACCGGATCCGAGACGAAGTACCGGAGGGTCGCAAGTTCGGTGATGTCGCGGGCCCAGATCGCGCCAGGATCGGTGCCGCGAAACGTGGGAATGCCGCTCGCCAGGCTGATGCCGGCGCCGGTGAGCACAAGTATCAGGCCGCGTTCCGCATCTATCGCGGAGATGAGCTCGTCACTCGCGTCGCCCATGCGTGCTCCGGATCACGAGCACAACGCTACCAGGAGACGTAGGGCGTCGCAACGGGTCGAATCCTACGATCCCGCGCCCACCGTCGCGCGAGGATCCTCCGCCGACACATCTGCCGGCAGCCGCGCGCACGTGTGCCGCTTGCCCGCGCACACGGTTCACCGGCCGCGGGATTTTCCGCAGTGGCGTGGACTTCTCCGCTGCGCTCGCGTACGTTCGCGTGTGTGAAGGTCCGCATTTTCATAAATCAGGCGCAAATCCGCACGAGCGTGGCTTGGCGTCGCTGGCGATGGAATTGCTCCATCGTCCGAAAAGTGCGCAGTGCGATCGAGCACCTTCCAGCCCGGAGGCAGCCATGAACGTCCGCCCATCGATCTTGTGTCCGGTCGACTTCTCTGAGGCGTCGGCTGGTGCTCTCCGATACGCAGGGGCGATCGCCGAACATTTCGGAACGCGACTGATCGTTCTGACGGTCGAAGATCCGTTGCTGACCGAAGCAGTCGATCTCGGGACGGGCGTCATCTGGAGCGCGGACGAGGCCAGGCGCGAGCTGTCGCGATTCGCCGCCCGGACCTTCGACCGCGACTCGTCCAGGCATGTCACGTTCGAGTAACGACGTGGCGGTGGGAAAGCCTGCCGCCGAGATCCTCCGTGTTTCGCGCGAGAGAAGCTGCGGCTTGATCGTGATCAGCACGCACGGCCTCACCGGGATGCGAAAGCTGTTCTTCGGATCGACGACCGAGCGGGTTCTCCGGGAGACGACCGTCCCCGTCCTGGTGACGCCGGCGATCGATCCCGGTCGGGTGCGCCTCGCCGACGCGAAGAGGCTGGTTCGAAGGATTCTCGTCCCGATCGACCTGTCCGAGGCGTCACTCGAGCAGACCCAGGTGGCGCGCAGGCTCGCCGAAGCGCTGGATGTGCCGATGATCCTGGCCCACGTCATCGAGCCGGTGAAGAGCCCGCTTGCCGCACGGCTGCACCTGACCGGCATCGAGGCCGACCGTCGTGCGATAGCCGAAGACCGGCTCAGCGAGCTCCTGGCGACGATTCCACGGCGCCAGCATCCCGAGGCGCTCGTGGCCTTCGGCGATCCGGCCGAGGAGCTCGTCAAGATTGCACACGACCGTCAGGCAGGGCTGATTGTCGTAGGCCTGCATGGTTCGCCGCTGCTGGGCCCTCGAATGGGCTCGGTCACGTACCGGGTGCTCTGCCTGTCGCGGACACTCGTTTTCGCTGTTCCGCCAAAGCCTCTCGAGTCAGCCGATCGGGGGGCTGCCGTCGGGGCGGGCGCGACAGACCGGGGTCAGTAGGATCGTGACCTGCCCTTACGCTTGGGGTGTGAGCGTGAGCGCAAACTTTTCGATCCGGTAGCGGATCTGATCGCGGTTCAAGCCAAGCAGGGAGCCCGCGCGGGTCTGGTTCCCGCCGCATCGCCGGAGCGCCTGAATCACGAGGCTTCGCTCGAGCTTCTCGAGGTCGACGCCGGCGGCCGGCAGCTCGAATTCCGCTCCGGCGCTCACCGCACTGGTCAGTGCACCGAAGTCCCGCGCATCCAGCCGGTCGCGGTCGGAGAGCAGCATGGCCCGCTCGATGACGTTGCGAAGCTCCCGCACGTTGCCGGGCCAGCCGTACCCCTGCAGCACCGTATAGGCGGCCGTCGTGGCGCCGATCACGCGCTTCCTGAATTCGGTGTTGAACGCGTCGATGAAGTACTCGACGAGCGCCGGGATGTCTTCGGAATGTGACCGCAGGGGCGGCATCGCGATGGGCAGGACGTTCAGCCGGTAGAACAGGTCGGCCCGGAACCTGTGGTTCGTGACTTCCGTCTCGAGGTCCCTGTTGGTGGCCGCAATCACGCGAACGTCGACATGGATGTCGGTGGCGCCGCCGACCCGCTTGAAGCTCTTTTCCTCGAGCACGCGCAGGAGCTTGGCCTGGAGCCCGGGCGTCATCTCGCCGATCTCGTCGAGAAAGACGGTGCCACCTTCGGCGTTCTCGAGGAGCCCCTTCTTCTGCAGCCGCGCATCGGTGAAGGCGCCTCGCTCGTGGCCGAACAGCTCGCTCTCGAGCAGTTGCTCGGGCAGCGCCGAGCAGGTGATGTTCATGAAGGGCCGGGAGGCGCGGTCGCTGGCGTAGTGGATGACTTTCGCGACCAGGTCCTTGCCCGTGCCACTTTCGCCCGTCAGGAGCACCGTCGACGCCGGACTCGATGCTACGCGCGCCGCCAGATGCCGGAGCGACACAATCGCCGGAGACGCGCCGACGATGCGATGGAGGCTGTAGGGACGGGCGGCATTTGTGCGGAACTGCCGCACCTCGCGCCGCAGCCGGGTCGTCTCGAGTGCTCGATCGACGGTCGCCGCGATGTCGTCCAGGTTGAAGGGCTTGTTCGCGAAGTGGTAGGCGCCGAGCTTCATCGCTTCGACGGCCGTCTCGACGCTCGCGAATGCGGTCAGCAGGATGACGAGGATGTCCTGGTCGAGCTCTTTGATCTTCCGGAGGATGGTCACGCCATCCGTGTCCGGCAGCCGGTAGTCGAGCAGGACGAGATCGACGCCTTCCGCCAGCTTTTCGAGCGCCTCGTGGCCGGTCCCCGCCTCGAGGACGTCGTATCCCTCGGTCTTGAGCCGTTCGCCGAGCGACCAGCGAATCAGCGCCTCATCGTCGACAACGAGAATCGTAGCTTTTGACATGGTGCAGGCCGTGAAATCGGGATGTACGAGCGCAACCGTCTTAGCCGAACTGCATCGCCGGTGCCGACCAAGTACAGCGGATTTTCGCCTGATTCTCCACCAATCAGCAGGGCCAGTGGGGAATTGTTCGCGAGTGGTGGGGAATTCTTCCCATGGCTGAAGGGACGTCGCCTTTGAGCCGCTCGTTGTCGGCAAGGGCCTCAGCCCTGCGGGCTTTTCCCTATCGCCGCGAACTTGTTCGTGCCGGGAACGAGGCCGTCTACCTGCTGCAACCCGTCTGGCACGTGTCTCCGGCGACGGCTCTCCTCTTGCAGTCGAGGTTCCGCGAAATCGTGCGGAGGCTCTCATGACACCCAACATTCACAGCATTCTCGTTCCTACGGACTTCAGCGTCGCGTCGGATCGGGCCGTCGACTACGCCAGGGCGCTTGCCGGCCGTCTGGGCGCATCGGTGCATCTCGTACACGTGTTGGACCGGTTGCTCACTCCCGAGATGGCGTGGGCGGAGCCCGCGGTCGCAGCCGCGGCGATCCACGAGCGGCGATACCAGGAAGGACGATTGATGCTCACCGTCGTCGCCGAAACGCTCGAGGAGGCCGATGTGCCAACCACCTCCGAGGTGCGGAGCGGCACGCCGGCGGCGGAGATCATCCAGGCAGCCGTGGACTATGGCGCGGATCTGATCGTCATGGCGACGCACGGACGGACCGGGCTGTCGCACCTGGTACTGGGGAGCGTGGCGGAGCACGTGATTCGACACGCGCGCTGTCCGGTTCTGGCGGTCCGCGACAACCACCTCGAAACCTGTCGAGTCGCCAACCCCCGGCTGGTTGAGAGGGTGGCCTGATCCGACGTCAGCTGCTCGAACATTCCTCGGGCCGGTGTGCCTCTGAAGCCGCAGGGTGGCTTCCGCGGGCCGAAGGCGGTAGCAACACGAGAGGCCTTGACCGGCTCGATTCTGAATATTTGAGTCAGGTTTCCGGTCAAGGCCGTCCGCGCGTCAGCGCGGCGTTATCAAGCTTGCGGTCTAGCGAGGCGGAGCCTCTCGCCGGTCTGAGGCGCAGCCTCGCTAGAACGTATCTCACAAATGCGGCGCGAGCGAGCACGGCGAGCGGGCCACGCGGGAGGCGGAAGCGCGCCGGCGACAGCGGCGCGCGAGAGAGCGTGTAGGGGAGTCCGAGGGGCGAAGCCCCTCGAACGTATCTCACAAATGCGGCGCGAGCGAGCACGGCGAGCGAGCCACGCGAGAGGCCGGCGAGCGCGCCGGCGCAAGCGGCGCGCGAGAGCGCGTGTAGGGGAGTCCGAGGGGCGAAGCCCCTCGGAGATGGATTGACAGGCTACCTGTCGGTACAAGTCGCCGGGCTCGCCGCGTACGACGTCGCTGGCGGTGGGCCTGGGAGGACGACCATGGGGCTGAAGCGTGTCAGTGGAGTTGCCCTGCCGGCCTGTCTCAGCATCGGTTTGGCATACTCGGCCAGCCTGCTGACGTCGATCGCCGCACCGTCGGCGTTGGCACCGCCATTCCAGTGTGACCTCGCGCAATACAAGCCTCTGACCGGCCTCACTGCCTCCGTCGAGCAGAATGCGCTCGCAGTCGTGTGGGAGGGTCAAAGCGGGTCCGAGCTGCGCGCACGGTACGCGCTCGACAACGGACAGCCTCTCATTCGAGAGCTTGCCGTCAGGAGGGCAGCGGGTCCCTGGGTGATCCTCGGTCAGAACCTCGTACCGGAGTACTCCGTTGTCAGCGGTCTGCGGCGTATGACGACGCAGCAAGGGCAGCCGCTCGAAGCGCTCGGCGTGAAAATCACACCAGAAGTGATCGAGAAGAACAAGTGGTACGCATTCTGGGATGCACCCCTCGTGATGCCGGCGCCTCCAACTCCGGACGGTCGGATCGGAAACGTAGCAGGCGCCGCTCCTGAAGGGCGAGGCAGAGGACCCAGCGGCGGCGTCGGGCGTGTTTATGGCGCACCACGGGACCCGAAGGAGATCCGTCGAGCCAACGCGACCTTTTCAACGGATTCATGCGCTGCGAAGACGGACGGATCGCGGCTCGAGGTGACGTTCCCCGGGCTGTCGCTCGGGATCTTCGCGGGAAGCCTCCGCTTCACGAGCTATCGCGGCGCGAACCTGCTCCGCATGGAAGCGATCGCCAAGACAGACGAGCCGTCGGTGGCGTACAAGTACGACGCTGGCCTCAAGGGTTTCTCCAGGGACTTGATGCCCCGCGTGACCTGGCGTGACACTGGCGGAAACCCGCAGCACTATGAGTTCGGCGGTGTGATCAAACGACAACCGCGTCGCCGTCCGGGCCAAGAATCGCGTGCTCGTCGCTGAAGGGAAGGGAGGCTCGGTGGGCACGTTCACCCCGCCGCATGTCTTCTTCTTCACTCGTGAGGTCGACACGAACCTCGGGTACGTCTGGTATCGGAAAGACAGCGAGCACGCACTACGGCCTGGGGATCAGGCAGGCTGATGGCGAGGAGGTCGCGGAGTACGCTGACAACTTCGCGCTCTACAATGCGCCTCCGGGCACCTGGCAGCGGATGGCCGCCTATTTTCTGGTCAGTCCGACTGCGGCCCAGCCGACGCGCGAGGCTGTCATGAGCTTCACGCACGGCGATCAGTTCAAGCCCATTGCCGGCTACAAGACGATGGTGAACCACTTCCATCTGAGGTTCACGGAGCGCCAGCGCGCATCGGGGTCGCTCGACAATGCTTTTCAGGACCTGATGGTCATGCGTGCTGCGGGCATCAACATCGTCGGACTCAGCGACTTCCACGGCGACCTGCGGGGCACCGACACCGGGAAGGGACGCCTCGAAGATCAGAGGGACTACGCCCTGGCGTCGCAGAAGGCATCGGACAAGGACTTCCTCGTCACGCCGTGGGAGGAGCCGAGCGTCTACTTCGGCGGGCACTACAACATCCTCTTCCCGAAGAACGTGTACTGGAACAGACGGCGGGAGCCGAACCAGCCGTTCATCGAGGACGTTGGCGGATTCGGCAAGGTCTATCACACGGCGAACGCGGAGGACGTTCAGCAGATGCTCGATGCGGAGGGCGGTTACTGGTTCCACGCGCATCCGCGCACGAAGGGCACGACCGGTTATCCGGACGCCATCTTCGACAGGCCGTATGTGAAGAACGATCGCTATCTCGGCGTCGCATTCAAGCCGGGCATGGGACAGGATCTGTCGGAGGAGCGGCTGTGCGAATGGCGCTGCTTCGATGCGATTGACACGATGAACAACCTGTATGCGAACAGTGCTCTGAGTCCCAAGTACCTGATCGCCGACGTCGACACGTATCGCAAGGGTCCCGAGGATGACATCTATCCTGGCCATCCAGTGAGCTATCTGAAGATCGACAAGTTGCCGGGCCCGACGGATGACTGGACGCCGATTCTGCGGGCGCTGCGCAGCGGGGACTTCTGGGTCACGACCGGCGAAGTGTTGATCACCGGTATGCCATCGAGGGGACGGGGAACCGGCGCACGATCGTGGCCGACCTCGAGTGGACGTATCCGCTCGAGTTCGTCGAGGTCGTATGGGGCGATGGGAAGAAGGTCGATCGCAGGGTCGTGCGCGCGACCGACCTGCCTCCGCATTCGAGCAAGCGGTTTTCCATCCCGTTCGACGCGACCGGCAACCGATGGGTGCGGTTTGCCGCCTGGGACTCCGCCGGGAACGGCGCCTTCGTGCAGCCCGTCTGGCTGAATGCGCCGCAGGCAACCGGAGCCAGGCGCCAGTAGGCGACGGATCCTATTCCCGCGGAGGATCTGCGGATCCGAGCCCGGGCCTGGAAAGACTGTGCGGTTGTACGGGTTGTACTGGCTGGGAAGATCTTTGAGGTTGACGCCGACAATGTAGCGGCCGGGCGGGAGATTCCGAACCTCGAAGTCGCCGTCGTTGTCGGTGGCCGCTGCTTCGCTGGCCAAGCCGTACATGGGATGCGTCTGCGCGTTCGGATCGGTGACCTCGACCTGAACTCGAGATAGACGGCGGCCGTCTTTTGCTACCAGCCTTCCCGTGATTCGTCCCGCAGGCGAGAGGGAGAAGATTTCCTCGGCGCACGCGCGCGCGATTCGGAATCTGCGCCAGGCGGTTCGGAGAGTAGGTGGTGTAGCCCTCGGGGAGCTGGAGCTCGACGCTGTACGGCCCGTCCGTCAAGCCGGTGAACTCGTAGCGGCCGCCGGTCGATCGGATCGTCCGTTCCTGCCCCCCTCCAAGGAGCCGCACGATCGTCTCGGTCGGTGACGTTGGCATTTGCGCGCTCCGGATCGAATCCCCGCACCCGCGTCGTGACCGTGCCGAAGATCCGGCCGCCGGTCGGGGCGGAGGTGAGTGACGCCAGGAAGTCAGCGGCATCGCCGCGCTCCATCGAATGCGCGAGTGAAGCTGCAAGTCGAGGTGCTGAGGCGTCCATCCGGGCCCCGGCGGGCAAAAACGAGGTAGCGTCCGCCCTCCCTGAACGGAAATCCGCAGGCGCCCATTTCACTGCTGGTTTTGATCTCGAGGGGACCGGTTTGCGCGCCCTTCCAACTTTGCCTGACGTCGACTTCCACGATCTTCTCAGCGTAAATAAGGTTCCCCATTGGAAGTGGCTGAGCGGGGTCGAGCGGCCGGATGCCTCGCACGGTGGCGTCGAAGACGGCGTCCGTTTGCCAGTAGCCCTGACACGCGGGGCCGCCATCTCGCAGGAACAGGCATCTGCCGGGGCGGTCATCAACAGAAGAGCGACGAGTGTCACGAACGCGGTGGCGAATCTCGAACATGTGGCCTCCTCCTCCGGTGGTGCTCACTTGTCAGATTCAGTTGGTCTATGTAGCGCAGCCCTTCAGGGCTGCCCGCGCGCGGCATGGCAGGCCTGAAGAGCCTGTGAACAATCTCCTGTGGCTTCCGCCTTCAGGCGGAAGATCGGCCGGCGTTGGTCTTCCACCTAAAGGTGGAAGCCACAAGCTCGATTTGTTCACAGGCCTGAACGCCTGCGCTACGGGAGCGCGACATAGTGAACACAAGTGAACCCCGGTGTAATCCACCGAACTCACCGGAAGTTCGAGCCGGACGACCAACGCTCCCTCGCATGATGACGGGGCACGCACACGAAGACGATCAGGCTGGCTTCCGCATCGCCGTCTCTGGAACGTGGGTGGCGCGCCGGCCGAACTGTTCGGAGAAGGCTCGCAACTCCTGCCAATTGGTGTACTCGTAGTGGCGGGTCGTGTCGTTCTGGTCAAGGTGCGGCGATTTGGAAGGCGCGGCCTGAGCCGTGATCGCATTGGCCCGCGCTGCTTCTGGATGTACGTGTCGAGCGCTTCGTAACGCCGCCGGAGCGAGTCCGCGGCGTCGCGGATCGTGTCATCGAGGTGCAGCACGCGGCCGCCGTTCATCTCGTAGCGCGGCCATTTCGGCAGGCCAGGGCCGTTCGGGTCGGCAGTGCGCGCGAAGTTGGTCCAATATGTCACCATGGCGTCTGAGAGCGTCCGATCAGCCGGCTCCCACGTCACGTTTCTGACAGAGTCGAGCGTGCCGAAGATACGAGATCCACTCACCCTGACGGCCTGCCCAATCAGCGCCTCCGAGATCCTCGCCGGGCGAAAGCAAGATTCTTAAACAGGGAGGTGGGAGGAGGAGGATCTTCCCAATTTTGCGTTCCTCCCCTCCTCCCCACCTCCCTGTTGAAAAAGCTCTTCTCCAAACCTCGGCTCACGATCGCATCCTGCTCCGAACCTCCCACCCCCCGGAACTTCGAACATGGGAATTGGCGGGGCGGCTCATCCCGCGATACTCTCTTCCGAACGCGAGAGGGCATCATGAAAGGACTCAGCGGTGGTTGTGTCGTTCTGGCCGTCGCCCTTGCGGGATCAATGAGCGAGGAACAAACAGTCCGGCCCACCGTTCAGGTCGGCCGGTCGAAGATCGCGACGAAGTACGGGATCGTTGCGGCGAGTCAGCCTCTCGCGGCGCGCGCCGGCGTGCAGATTCTCGAGCGAGGCGGGAACGCCGTCGACGCGGCGATAGCTGCCAACGCCGTGATGGGCCTCGTCGAGCCTCAGAACAACGGCATCGGCGGCGATCTCTTTGTCATCTACTACGAGGCCAAGACCCGCAAGCTGTACGGCCTGAATGCGGGCGGCTGGGCGCCGACGGGCCTGACGCCGGATTTGCTGAAGTCCAAGAAGTTCGAGCAGATGCCGAATGCCGGCGTCTACTCGGTCACCGTGCCCGGCGCAGTCAAGGGATGGGAGATGCTCCGCGCGCGCTTCGGCGCGCTGCCGCTCGCCGACCTTCTCGCGCCCGCGATTTTCTACGCCGAGGACGGATTTCCGGTGACCGACGTGATCGCCCGCGCGTGGCAGTCCGGAACCGAAAAGTTGAAGGCCGGGCCGCATGCGGCCGAGGTCTTCCTGCCGAACGGCCGGGCGCCTCATGCTGGCGAGATTTTCAAGAACCCCGGGCTCGCCGGAACCCTGAAGCTGATTGCCGAGATAGGTGCTGCCGGATTCTACGAAGGGAAGACCGCGGAGGCGATCCTCGCAGTCGAGCGCGAGCTCGGGGGTACGATGACGGCCGCTGACCTGACGGACTATCAGCCCGAATGGGTCGAGCCGATCTCGACGACCTATCGCGGTTGGACCGTGCACGAGCTCCCGCCCAATACTCAGGGGATTGCCGCGCTCATGATGCTGAACATCATGGAGCAGTACCCGCTCGGCGACTACGGCCTGACGAGCGGGAAGGCGATGCACGTCATGATTGAGGCGAAGAAGCTCGCCTACGCGGACATGCTGCGGTATGTCGCAGATCCGAAGTTCGTCAAAGTGCCGGTCCTGCCGATGCTCGACAAGGCCCACGGAAGGACCCGCGCGGCGCTGATCGATCCGGCCAAGGCGGCCTGCACCGTCGCCCCGTCGCAGTTCAGCGGCCTCACGAATTCTTCCGGCGGCGACACGATCTACCTCTCGGTGGTCGATCGCGACGGCAATATCGTCTCACTCATTCAGAGCCTCTACTCCGCCTTCGGCAGCGGCATCGTCGCGCCCGGTACCGGCGTCATGCTGCACAACCGTGGAGGGCTCTTCACGCTCGAGGCCGGGCATCCCAATCAGATCGCTCCGCGCAAACGTCCGCTCCACACGATCATCCCCGGATTCATGGAGAAGGACGACGTGAAGATTGGCTTCGGGATCATGGGCGGGTTCAACCAGGCGCAGGCGCACGCCCAGTTCGTCTCCAACATCGTCGACTTCGGGCTCGATGTGCAGCAGGCGCTGGAGGTGGGACGCTTCACGAAGCTGACGTTCGCTGGCTGCGATGTCGACGTCGAGGCGATCGTGCCAGAGTCGACGCGCACCGAGCTGGCCGCGATGGGCCACGTCGTCCGCACCGTCGCCCCGCGTTCCTCGACCTTTGGTTACGGTCAGGCGGTCATGACCAACGGCGCTGGCGTGCACTTCGCGGGATCGGAGCCGCGGCACGACGGCGCGGCCATTCCGGAAGCGCCGAAGGTCTTCAAAGACCGAAAATAGGGCTTCTTACTTCCGCTCGAACACCCACGACTGCTTCCGCTGTCCTCCCTCGCCGCTGATGGAGGCCTCGAGCGAGCCGTCGGGACGTGCCGTGTACGCAATCGCCTTCGGGAAGTCGTGCGCGGGATTCTCGAACGTCACGGTCTTGCCCTCGATGTTCGTCAGCCTGAACTCGGTCGGCGGCCGGCCGCCGGGCTGCGCGATGTAGACGAGCGTGCCCTCGCGCTCGACGATGCGGAGGTACTCGAATTCGACGAGACGATCGCCTTTGAGCGTGCGTGAGACGGCGAGCATCGCTCCTCCTGCCGGCGGCGTCCATCGTTCCTCCACGGTCCTCGTCCCGGAGGTCGAGCTCCAGGTGCCCTCAATCCACGCGACGTCCTTGATGGTGGCTCGAGGTGAGGGCTGCTGTACCGGTCCGAAGAGTGTGGTCGACACGACCGCGAGGCCGAGCGCAGAAAGCGCTGTCCCGTGAAAGATGCTGTACATGGGCGGAACTGTATCCCGGACCGCGCCTGGGCCGCTTGAACGAATGCGACCAATGTAAGATCTAGCAGAGAAACGATGGAATATCGCGAGTACGTGCCGCTCGCACGACTGTCGTCTTTTCTCGAATGCCTGTGGACGCTCGAGGGCCACGCGCGAGAGCTGGCGGGCGAGATGCAGCCGGTGTTGCCGGACGGCCGCCCGGAGGTCGTTCTCCATTTTGGCGACCCCTTCGAGCGGGTCAATGACGTCGAAGGGGATTCACCCAGGGATGGCGGCGCGATGCGGCAGCCGGACGCCATCTTCGCCGGGCAGCTGGCGGGCCGGCTGCTGTTGCGCCCGACGGGGCGCGTGTTGGTGCTTGGAGTGCGCTTCCGGCCGCACGGCGCGGCCGCGATCGTCAGGGAGCCGCAGAACCGGCTGGTGGGGCTGACGCTCGATGCCGCCAGCGTATCGGTCCCACTCGCACGGGCCGCGACGATCGTCCTCGAGTCCGCACGTTCGCTTGCCGAAGCCGTGCCCCTGATGCAGGAACAGCTCGTCGCGCTGCTGTCGACATCTTCCATGGATCCGCGAGTGGCACGTGCTGTCGCCGCAATCGAGCGTTCCGGTGGACTGGTCGGCATCGACGAGCTCGCCGTATCGATCGACACCACACGACGCCATCTGGAACGGCTGTTTCTGCAGAGCGTCGGCATGTCCCCCAAACGGCTGGCGCGGGTCACGCGCTTTCAGCGCGCGGTCGGGGTGTTGGAAGGTGGAGGTGCCGGGAGCGGGGCGCTTGCCGCCCACGCCTGCGGCTATGCGGATCAAGCACACTTCATCCGCGACTTCCGCGAGCTCGCGGGCTGCTCGCCCGGAGTGCACCTGCTCGAGCGCGCCGAGCTCACGGGGTTCTTCACTCGGGCGATGGCAATGCCGGATCCACGCTCCTGGCGCTGACTTTTCCTGCCCAAGCATCGCGTGGGGCCTCAGTCCGCGTCGGTCCTCAGTCGGTTCAATGCTGAGCTGTACCTCCGGCGATAAGTGGTCTTCACGCTCGAAATCGGGCACACTGCCGCGTGGACGTGGAAAAGCTTCCAATTCTGGCGGCCCGCGATGCCGCCACCTTGCGCCTGGCGGCGGTCATCGATTCCGCGGATGACGCGATCATCAGTCAGGGGACCGACGGCACAATCGAAGTCTGGAACCGCGCCGCGGAGCGGCTGTTCGGATATTCGGCCGCCGAGGCCATCGGGTCCTCGATCGATCTGATCGTACCTCCCGAACGCCGGAGCGAGGACCACGACGTTGTTGCCCGGTTGTACGAGGGCGAGGTTGGGAGCGGGTTCGAGACGGTCGCGATCGCCAAGAGCGGGGCGACCGTACCGATCTCCCTGCTCCTCTCGCCGGTCGTCGCGCCGGACGGCCGGGTGCTTGGCGTTTCTCGGATCGCGCGCGACTTGACCGGGCAGAAACGGCTCGAGCGAGAAGCGTTCCGCCTCGCCGCGATCGTGGACTCGTCCGAGGACGCGATTGTCAGCAAGGACTTGAACGGGATCGTTCAAACCTGGAACGGCGCGGCCGAACGGATGTTCGGCTATGCGGCGGCGGAAATCATCGGCCGCCCGATCTTCCTCATCATCCCTACAGAACGCCACGCGGAGGAGGACGAGGTCCTGGCGCGGGTTCGATCCGGCCGGAGCATCGACCACTTCGAAACCATTCGGCGGCGCAAGGACGGCAGCCTGGTCGAGATCTCCCTGAGCGTCTCGCCGATTCGGGGGGCCGGCGGCATCGTCATTGGTGCATCCAAGATCGCGCGCGACATCACGCTCCAACGTCAGATCGCGCGAGAGGCCGAGGAAGCGAACCGGGTGAAGGACGAGTTCCTCGCGATGCTCTCGCACGAGCTGCGCACGCCGCTGAATGCTGTCCTGGGATACATGCGCATGTTGCGCATGGGGCACTTTGGCGAGGGCGGCCAGGATCGCATCGTCAAAATCATCGAGCGCAACGCGGAAATCCTGTCGCAGCTGGTCGCGGACGTCCTCGATGTGTCGAGCATCGTGACCGGCAAGGTCCAGCTGAAGCTGACGACGTGCGATCTGGGGCAGGCGGTCGACGCTGCGGTGGATACCGTGCGTCCGTCCGCGCTCGCCAAGGGCGTCACGTTGAGGATCGCCAAGGGCGATGCGCCGCTGGTGATACGCTGCGATCCTGACCGTATTCAGCAGGTGTTCTGGAACCTGCTCAGCAATGCCGTAAAGTTCACGCCGCGCGGCGGACTCGTCGAGGTCCGTCTCACCACAGAAGACCGAGCGGCCACAATCAGCGTGGTGGACACCGGCATCGGCATTCGAGCCGAGTCCCTGCCGCACGTCTTTCAGCGGTTCTGGCAGGAGGGCACCGCGCACGGCCGTCAAGGCGGGCTCGGGGTTGGCCTGTCGCTGGCGCGTCATTTCGTCGAGCTCCACGGCGGCACGATCGGCGTGACAAGCGAGGGCGAAGGACGCGGCGCTAGATTCGAGGTGACGCTGCCCCTCGGCGACTGATTCGCTGCGGACGAGCGTGACGCGCGGAGGCCTCCGTAAGTAAATCTCCAAAAAGGTAAACCACACAGCTGAAACACTTCCAGCGCACCGTCCCCATACGCACGAAGGCAGGGGATGGCAGAAGTGACGTGGCCCAGCGGGCGCTCTGGATGGGGCCGTGAACTGATCGATCTACTCGATCTCGGCTGTGGGTCTACTGCCGGATCCGCCGACGCTTGACTGCACGAGAATTCGTTGACAACCTCGTAGCGCAGCCCTTCAGGGCTGCCGCGGGGCAGGGCCGAAGCCCTGCGCTACGAGGTGATGAAAACTGCGCGCGAACACAGCTATTCCGCCCCGGCGTGCAGAGGTCGTCGCGCGCGGTATTCGTTTTGCTTGAGCGATCGAGTCGCCTGACGCTGCAGCGCGGAGACCCTTTCTCGCTGGGAATCTTCACAAATACCGGACGGGCGATTCCGGCAGGCTCGCAGGAATGTTGGCCTTCGGGAGCTGCGTCCGACTATCGGCCTCGCGGACGACCGGATGCTCCGCGAGGCGCTCATGACCCTCATGTTCTTGAACCCCAGCGTCTCCTCGACTCTTCACGGCCGCCTGCCAGGGTGGCATTCATCTCATACCGCAGCTGACGAGCTTTCCCACGAAGGCGCGGAAGCTTCGACCGCAGGATCGTGGAAGCGGCTCTTGCGCGTGTTCACGGAGCCCGAGCGACGAAGTACCGGCGAGCGTAGACGCGGCCGTGATCCGCTCCGCTGCGAGGACTGGAGCGAAGGCAAGAGGCAGACGATCCGGCGCGCAACCGATCGAGAGTAAGGGGAGTCTCCAGGAAGGATCAGATCGTCAGGATTGTCCTGTCGGCCGGTTGGATCCGCCTCGGCCGCAGGTACGTCGGAAAGTGTGTACTACTGGACCGCTCGTCCCTTTTCGACCACATCCTGAACCATGACGCTCCTGTACAGATACCTCCGGAACTACCGTGGTCTGATCGCGCTGGCCCTGGCCCTGGCCGCGATCAACCAGGTGTTCTCACTGCTCGACCCGCTGATCCTTCGGCACGTGATCGACGAGTACGCGACCCGGTTCAGCGAGTATTCGACTGGACAGTTCTTCAGGGGCGTGAGCCTGTTGCTCGGGGCTGCGGTCGGCGTCGCGTTCGTCTCCCGCGTCGCAAAGAACTTTCAGGACTACTACATCAACGTCATCACCCAGCGCCTTGGCGCGCAGCTCTATTCGGATGGCATCCGTCACTCGCTCGAGCTGCCGTACTCCGTATTCGAGGACCAGCGCAGCGGCGAGACGCTCGGCCGGCTCCAGAAAGTGCGCACCGACGTCGAGCGGCTCATCTCGGCGGCGATCAACGTCCTGTTCACCTCGCTCGTCGGCATCGTCTTCGTGATGACGTACGCGTTCACCGTGCACTGGTTGATCGCGCCGGTGTACTTCCTTACCTTGCCGGTGCTCGGGATCCTCAGCTCCGTCCTGAGCCGGCGCATCAAGGCGATCCAGAAGGTCATCGTGGCGGAGACGACGGCGCTCGCCGGATCCACGACCGAGTCGCTCCGCAACATCGAGCTGGTGAAGAGCCTCGGGCTGGGGCAGCAGGAAATCGATCGGCTGAACGGCACGACGCGCAAGATCCTGAAGCTGGAGCTCAAGAAGGTCCGGTACCTGCGGAGCCTCAGCTTCGTCCAGGGCACCTCGGTGAACCTGCTTCGGACGAGCATCATGTTCCTGATGCTCTACCTGATCTACACGCGCGAGATCACGGTGGGTCAGTTCTTCTCGCTGTTCATCTACTCGTTCTTCATCTTCGGTCCGCTCCAGGAGCTCGGCAACATCATCAACATCTATCGGGAGACGGAAGCGTCACTGAACGTGTACGAGCAGATTCTCGGCATCCCGAAGGAGTCGAAGCCGGCGAACCCCACGCCGCTCCACGACCTGAAGACTCTCGGCTTCGACCACGTCAGCTTTCAGCATCAGTCGGCAGCGTCACCCGCGGTGACTGACATTTCCTTCCGGATGGAACGAGGGGAGACCATCGCGTTCGTCGGCCCATCCGGCGCCGGCAAGACCACGCTCGTCAAGCTCCTGGTCGGGTTGTACCGGCCGCGCTCCGGAGAGATCCTGTACAACGGCATTCCGGGCGGCGAGATCGATTTGGACGACCTGCGCGCGCGCATCGGGTTCGTGACGCAGGATACGCAGCTCTTCTCGGGCACGATTCGCGAGAACCTCCTGTTCGTGCGTCCGACTGCGTCTGATGCCGAATGTCTCGATGTCCTGAGGAAGGCCGCCTGCGACAGCCTGCTGGCACGGGCCGATCGCGGGCTCGACACGGTCATCGGCGAGGGGGGCGTCAAGGTGTCGGGCGGCGAGAAGCAGCGGCTCTCGATCGCGCGGGCGCTGCTGCGGCATCCGCACCTGCTGGTCTTCGACGAAGCGACGTCTTCGCTCGACTCTCTGACCGAAGAGGGGATCGTGGAGACGATTCGCGACGTGGCGTCGACGAGCGGCGCCATGACAGTCCTCATCGCCCATCGGCTCTCGACCATCCTTCACGCCGACCGTATCTACGTCCTCGAGCGGGGCCGTATCGTGGAGATGGGCGACCATCACCAGCTCCTGGCCGAGAAGGGGCTGTACTACGCCATGTGGCGGCAGCAGATCGGTGAGCGCCGCGGGATTGAAGGCGCGGCGATTCAGCTGGCGGCCAGGTAACCGTCAGCAGGTCGGCTTTCCTCGCCCGTCGACGCGAACACCTCCGCGGTCGGGCTCGCGTGCGCTACGATGGCGCGCATGGAGATCGCCAGATTGGCCGGGGCCGCCGGCATTGCGCTCGCGTGCGCCGCCGCCGGATCCGTTCTGGCGCAACCCGCCGCTTCCAGGCCACGCATCGAGATCACCATCGCCAGAACAGCGCGTCCGGAGCCGACGAGCGGCATGGTGTACGTGGCGATCAGCCGGGACAACAAGCGCACGCCGATTGAGCAGGCCAGCCCGAGCGGCGCGCCGCTGTTTTCAAAATACGTGGAGGGCCTGCAGGCCGGCGCGCCGGTGGCCATAACGGGCGTCGAGCGCGGGCATCCCGTCGCCAGCCTCGACGATCTTCCCGCGGGCGAGTACTGGATGCAGCCGTTCGTGAACGTCTACACGCGATTTCCGCGGGCGGACGGAAAGACGGTCTGGCTGCACATGGACCAGTGGGAAGGTCAGAACTGGAAGCGATCGCCGGGCAACGTCTACGGCCAGCCGGTGCGCGTGACGTTCGACCCTCGCTCCGGTGCTCCGATACGGCTGGTTGCCGACACGGTCATTCCGCCGATCGAGCCGCCGGCCGACACCGCGCAGGTGAAGCGGATCCGGATAGAAAGCCGGATTCTGACGAAGTGGTGGGGCCATCCCATCTTCCTTGGCGCGACGGTGCTCCTCCCCAAGGACTACGACGCTCACCCCAACCTCCGGTATCCGGTGAACTACGAACAGGGGCATTTCTCGCTGCGTGCGCCCGGAGGATTCGGCGCCGGAGGCGCCTTCGATACGTTCTGGCTGGCCGCGGACACGCCGAGGATGTTTTACGTGACGCTCCAGCACCCTTCGCCTTACTACGACGACTCGTACGGCGTGAACTCCGAGAACAACGGCCCGTACGGCGATGCGATCATGCAGGAGCTGATTCCCGAGATCGAATCGAAGTTCAGGGTCATTCGTGAGCCGTGGGCAAGGATGCTGTCAGGGGGATCGACTGGCGGGTGGATTGCGGCTGCGCACCAGGTCTTCTACCCGGACTTCTACGGCGGCGCCTTCGCCAGCTGCCCGGACTCCGTGGACTTCCGATATCACCAGATCGTGAACATCTACTCGGACGCGAACGCCTACTTCATCGACAAGGGCTGGATGAAGGTCGATCGGCCGAACCAGGTGCGCGTCGACGGCAACATCGAATCGATGATGAAGGACGAGAATCGCTACGAGCTCGTCGCCGGCGACCGATCGCGTTCGGGTGGTCAGTGGGACATCTGGGAGGCCACCTACTCGCCGATCGGTCCGGATGGATACCCGAAGCGCATCTGGGACAAGATGACCGGGCAGATCGACAAGGCCGTTGCCGAATCGTGGCGAAAGTACGATCTGCGCCACGTTCTCGAAACGAACTGGGCGACGCTCGGGCCGAAGGTCGGGCACAAGCTCAATGTCTACGTCGGCGATATGGACTCGTACTATCTCAACGACGCAGTGGAGAAGCTGAACGAGTTCCTGGTGAAGGCGGACAACCCGAAGTTCACCGGCGAGATCGTGTTCCAGCGCCGCGCGCCGCATTGCTGGGGGCCGCGAGGCGCCGAGCTCATGGCGAAGATGGTCCGTCAGATCGAGCGATACGCGCCGGCGGGCGCGGACACCAGGAGCTGGCGATACTGACTGGCTACGTCGTCGATCTTCCGCCTGAAGGCGGAAGCCACGAAGGATAGGTCCTGTGGCTTCGCCACGAAATCCTGTGGCTTCGCCACAAATCCTGTGGCTTCCGCCTTCAGGCGGAAGACCCGGGACCGCCGTTGATCTGCTATCGGAGGTCTGCATGAAGTCCATGACTGGAGTCCTCGCCCTCGTTGCGGGTCTCCTCGCCGGCGCACCCGATCAATCAGCGACGCCCGCGGAGGTGAGCGTTCGCATCCGCACCCACATGGACCCTCCGCGCTGGGCTGCGCTGGAGCGGCAGCTCCTCTCCGAAAACGTCCCGGCCTGCCGGGAGTTCTTCCGAAAGTACTTCGACGATCGCGGCTACCTCCAGTGCTTCGTTCGCTGGGGTGCCAACGATGGTCCGGACGACGCGTTCGAGAACTTCAACCGCTGGCCCGAGCTCCACGCGCTGGGAGCTGCCGACGACATCCTCGAGATGTACTCCAGGGGTCACGAAGGCCTGATCAAGCAGTACACCGAGGCCAAGACAACGGACGTGCCGATCGGGCGGCAGGGGATGTACTACAAGGAGTTCATCGTCCAGTCCGACTGGATGCATCACGGCGAGGGGTTGCAGCTCTTCAATCGCATGGGACTCTCCATCCCCGATGACGCGAGGTACCAGGCGCGCGCGCGACGATTCGCCGGGTTCTACATGGGCGAAGACCCCGAAGCGCCCAACTACGACGCCACACACAAGATCATCCGCAGCATGCAGAACGGTAGCCGGGGCCCGATGCTTCGGAGGGCCACGCCGCTCGACTGGGTCGGCGATCCGTTCGACGTCAAGGCATTCCGCGCAGAGCACGGCGAATCGACGTTCGACCAGTTCCTGGCGCACTACCAGGAGTACGGAGACGTCGTCGGCGATCACTTCCTCAACCTGGTCGCCACGACCCTGCCGATGGACGCGTACCTTCTGGCGGGCGAGCCCAAATACAAGAAGTGGCTGCTCGAGTACATGGACGCATGGCTCGATCGAATGAAGCAGAACGGCGGAGTCATTCCCAGCTTCGTCGATCTGGACGGCAGGATCGGCGGGCCCGACGGTGCGTGGTGGAAGAATGCCTACGGCTGGGGATTCAGCCCCGCGAATCCGGTGACCGGCCGGCGCGAAGATCGCAACCGGATTCCGCGTGCGCTGGTGGGCTTCAACAATGCGCTCCTCGTCAGCGGAGATCAGAAGTACGTCGACGCCTGGCGGACGATGATGGATGCCGTGAATTCCCACGCTCGCGATGTCGATGGCCGAAAGCAGTATCCGACGATGCATGGCGCGGATGGATGGTACGGCTGGCGGCCTGAGCCATGGAACGTCGGCGCGCTGGAGGTCTGGTACTGGTCGCAGAAGCCGCAGGATCTCGAGCGCGCGGGCAATGGCGGATGGATTGGCTTCGTGCGAGGCCAGAATCCGTCGTATCCGGAGCAGGCGCTGGAACGCGATCTGAACGCGATCCAGCAGCGGATGGCCGCCGTTCGCAAGGACACGACACCTGCAGCGAAGCGGCTGGCCGACAACATGCTGGACATCAATCCGGCGGCGACCGATTCGCTGGTGCAGTTGATGTGGGGAGCGCTCCTGCCCGGCCGCGAGGGCGGATTGGTCAACGCGCGGCTCCGCTACTTCGACCCGGTCAGGAAGCGTGCCGGGGTGCCTGAGGATGTCGCGGCGCTCGTCTCGGAGATCTCGGACACCCGCACGGTCGTGACGTTGGTCAACCTCAACCCATCGCAGTCACGGACCGTGATCGTGCAGGGCGGTGGCTACGGCGAGCACCAGTTGATGTCGGTGACGAGCGAGGGCACCAGCACCCCGATCAACGGTCCGTTGCTGACCGTGCAGCTCGACCCGGGGTCCGGCCAGAAGCTCGTGTTGGAGATGAAACGCTACGCCAATGCGCCGACGGTACGGCATCCCTGGCAGCGCCCCTGACCCGGGGGGTCAGGTCTTGCGGACCGGGGTCAGGTCTTGTACTGCCAGTTCTTGCGTTGGTACAAGACCTGACCCCCTCAGGGGACCGGCGGGGCCTGCGCGTCGATGAGCGTGGCGTGCAGCGATCGCGTCGCCTCGCTCAGACGCCCGCGCTCGACGAACCAGGTGATTCGGAACGACGACGTGGCAATATCGAAGATCGGCAGCCCCGCGGCCTGGAGCGCGCGCGTCCCGGCGCGCAGGTTGTCGTGGGACAGATTGATCCCCGCTCCGATAGCGCTGACGGCCCCGAACCCGTCGACAAGAGTCGCGCGCTCGCCGAACGTCGTCGCGAGCTGGGCCCGCAGGCGCTCCTCGTCGTGCAGGTTCTCGCGCGAGATGACGAGCGAGACCGTGTCGTCGTCTCCGGCCTGCCCGGTCAACACGTGCAGCTGCTTGCCTGCGACCTGGTGATCGTCGAGAAACGCGAGCACGCGCAGCCCCTGTCCTGAAGCGCGCAGCAGCAGCAGGTCGGTCTCGCTGGCAATGCCCACGACGCTCCCAGGCATGCGCGGCGGCAGCTTGCGAACGACGGTGCCGTCGGCGGACGGGTCGGCCCCAGGCAGGGCCGACGCCGTCGCGCGCGCGTAGATCGCGATGCCCTGTTCCTTCGCGAATTCCACCGCCTGGGCGTTGAGCACTTTGGCTCCGGACTCCGCCATCTCCTGCGTCTCCTCGTACGAGAGCGAGGGAATGCGCCGGGTGTGCGGCACCACCCTTGGGTCGGCCGAGTACCACACCATCTACGTCCGAGCAGATCTCGCACCAGTCAGCGCCGAGCGCGGCCGCCAGCGCAACCGCTGTCGTGTCGCTCCCGCCGCGACCGAGCGTCGTCACCTCCCGGCGGTACGACACGCCCTGATAGCCCGCAACGACGACGATGCGGCCCCGGGCGAGCTCGTCCTGCACCCTGAACGGACGCACCTCGACGATGCGGGCGTCGACGTGACGATCGTTCGTGATGATTCCGGACTGGCTGCCGGTGAAGCTGATGGCGTCGGCGCCCAGCTCGCGCAGCGCCATGGAGAGGAGAGCCATCGAGATGCGCTCGCCGGCCGACAACAGCATGTCGAGCTCGCGCCGATCGGGGTTGGCCGACACCTGCTTCGCCAGGCCGAGCAGATCGTCGGTGGTGTCGCCCATCGCAGAGACCACGACCACCACGTCGTGACCCTGCTGCCTCGTCGAGAGCACCCGTTCCGCGACGCGACGAAGCTTCGTCACGTCGGCCACGCTGCTGCCGCCGTATTTCTGGACGACGACTCCCATGCCTCCATTCCAGCACAATTGGTGCTCGGAGGGGCTGGGCCCTTTGGAATTCGAAGGATCTGGTTAACTCGCGAGGCCTGAAAGACAAAACAGGGAGGATGGGAGGAAGGGAGGATCTAATAGAGGTCTTCCTCCCCTCCTCCCATCCTCCTGTTAGAAGGCAGACTTGCAACAACCCGATACCGGCGACTTCAGTGGTGGCGCTCATCGTCTGGAAGAATAATGTCGGGATGCACCTGAAAAGCTGGCAGACGCGTGCGCTCCTCGTCGCTCTTTCGCTCGGCATCAGTGTCTCTCCGCCTGAGGCATCGGCCCAGACCAAGGTTCTTCGATTCGGCAGGGTATGGGACGGTTCCCGCATGGTTACCGATGCGGTCGTGGTGGTGGACGGCGATCGCATTACGCGGGTGACGACGGGGAACGAGGAAGTGCCCGCCGGAGCGGAGGTGTCAGACCTGCGCCGCTACACCGCGATCCCCGGGCTGATCGACCTCCACACGCACATGACGTACTACTGGGACCGCCAGCCTGGAACGCGCCCGCTCGGACAGCGCCGCCGCCCGGCGGTCACCGTGTTCCTTGCTCAGGAGAACGCCCGGCGCACGCTCGAGGCGGGCGTTACGACCGTTCGCGACCTGGGGGCGCCCGGCGAGACCGACTTCGCGATGCGGGACCTCATCGCGATGGGAGCGATGCCGGGGCCTCGCATGATCGTTGCGGGTCAGGGCATCTCCGCCCCGCGCCCAGCAGGTCCTCCGGATCCGGATGCGATGCGGAAGGCGGCGGAGGATCGCATCAAGGCTGGCTCCGACTGGGTGAAGGTGTACGGGTCCCGCGGCAGCTTCGACAGCGTCGACACGACCCAGACCATCACGTACGAAGAGATGAAGGCGATCGTGGACGCCGCCCACGCCGGAGGCCACAAGGTGGCGATCCACTCATACGGGCCATCGGGCGTCAAAGATGCCGTGCGCGCCGGCGCGGATTCCGTGGAACACGGCATCGATCTGGATGACGAGACGATTGCCGAGATGGTCAGGCGCGGGACCGTCTGGGTACCGACGATCGATCACAACCGCTACTACGTCGACGCAAGAGAGGAGTTCGGCTTCAAGCCGGAGGCCATTCCGCCGCTTCAGGCCTACATCGAACGGAACCTGGAGGCCACACGTCGAGCCGCGAAGGCCGGAGTCAGGATCGGCATGGGATCCGATGCCGTCTACACGATGTTCGGTCAGAACACTCGCGAGCTCGGCTGGTTCGTGCGGGCCGGCCTCACGCCGGCTCAGGCACTTGGCACGGCCACGACGACGGCCGCCGAGCTGTTGGGGCTTCAGGACCGTCTCGGTCGAATCGCTCCGGGATATCTCGCGGACGTCGTGGCGGTCGAGGGAGATCCCTTGCAGCAGATCGAGGCGCTCTTCACCGGCGTGCGCTGGGTGATGAAGGACGGCAAGGTTGTCGTGGACAGGCGGTGAGCGCCGCCCGCATCAGGGTTCGACGGGCTCTCGCTCGTACCAGGATTCGTGAGGCGACCACTCCAGGCACCGGAGGCAGACGGTCTGGTCCCACCGCTTGTCACATCGTGGGCAACGCCCGCGCGTGTCGAACGTGTTCCAGACGTGCCCGCACCCGGGATCGCAGAGCCAGGTGTCGTGCTTTCGTGGCGTCCACTGACAGCGCGGGCATCGGATGCGCGAGCCGATGCGGTCGAGGCCGAGCTTGTCGAGTACGTTCGAGTCCCGCTTGCCGATGACGAGAGAGATGAGGGGCGCGATGAAAGGAAGCAGGACCACGATCTGATTGGTAAGTCTCATTGTACGCGAAGCTCCCAGGAGACGTCACGGCCCGGATGAGGCAGTAAGATTTCACGATGCCTCTCGAAACAGTCTTCCTCGATGCCGGTGGTGTGTTTCTGTTCCCGAACTGGACCCGAATCAGCGAGGCGCTGTCTCGTCACGGGGTCACGGTCAGCCCGGAAGCGTTGGCGCGTGCCGAGTACCCCGCCAAACGGCGCCTGGATGTGGGGGATACGATCGGCGCCACGACCGACGCCAGCCGGGGCTGGCTCTACTTCGATCTGATCCTGACCGAAGCGGGGATTCCACTTTCCTCGGCGACCCGAGCGGCGCTCGAAGACCTGAACGCCTACCACCGTCAGCGCAACTTGTGGGAACTGGTGCCCGAGGACGCCGTTCCCGCGCTGCGGGCGTTGCGCTCGAAGGGCCTGCGTATTACGGTCGTGTCGAATGCCAACGGCACACTGTGCGCGCACCTTGACCGATTGGGTCTGTCTCAATGGTTCGACTGTGTGCTCGACTCCTGCGATTTGGGTGTCGAGAAGCCCGATCCGCGGCTCTTCGAGATTGCACTCGAGCGGAGCGGCGCGACGCGTGACACGACGATCCACGTGGGGGACCTGTACCACGTCGACGTCGTCGGCGCGCGCTCCGCAGGGTTGCGTGGAGTGCTCCTGGACGAAGCCGGTCTTTATGTCGATGCGGATTGTCGGAGGCTGCGATCTCTTGGCGAGCTCGTCGATGCGGTCTCGAATGACGAGTTCTAACGAGGCTGCGCCTCAGACCGGCGAGAGGCTCCGCCTCGCTAGACCGCAAGCTTGATAACGCCGCGCTGACGCGCGGACGGCCTTGACCGGAAACTTGACTCAAATACTCAGAATCGAGCCGGTCAAGGCCTCTAGTCTCATCCGAGGGGCTTCGCCCCTCGGACTCCCCGACACGCGCTCTCGCGCGCCGCTTCGCCGGCGCGCTTCCGCCTCCGCGCGAAGCGCTACGGCGAGACCTCGCCGAAGCCTTGGCGTAGGCGGGCCGCTCGCGTGGCTCGCTCACGGTCGTTCGCTCGCATCGTGAAACGAGCGGCAGGTTTATGAGACGGCTTCTAGCGATGATCCCCCTTTGAAGTCGCGGCGACGTTACGTTCTCGCACCATCCAAAAGGATAAACAGGGAGGAGGGGAGGAAGGGAGAGTTCCTCCATTCCTCCCCTCCTCCCTGTGGATGGTTTTCAGCGGATCAAAGATCCCCCACTCAAGCTATTGTTTCTTCGATGCGAACGCGGTAAGAGGCTGAGCCGTATGGTCATTTGATCTGCGACCGGATCGGCGCGCGGTCGTTTTGTGCGGATCGGTGTCCAACCGATTCGGACAACCTGACGTCTAACGGCGGACAGCCGAATTTCCGCAGGAGGAGGCGGCGAGATGCGCGTTTTCGGACACTGTGCGTTGGCGGGATGCCTCGCGGCCGTAGTCGCCACGACCGGGGCGATCTTCATTCCAGAAATGTCCGGCCGCGTGGCGGCCCAGTCGAAAGATCCGGCGGCCATCCTCGCAGCTGCCAGACAAGCTCTTGGCGGCGACGCCAAGTTGTCCGCCGTGAAGTCGTTCACCGCGACCGGTCGAACCCGCCAGGTTCGCGGCGACAATCTCGTACCGATCGAGTTCGAGATCTTCGTCGAGTTGCCCGACAAGTATGTGCGGAAGGACGAAATTCCCGCCCAGGAGAGCGGTCCGACGGCGACCGGTTTCAACGGGGACGAGTTCCTGCAGGATCCGCCCCCGGCTGCTCCTCCAACGCCGCCGGGAGGAGCCGGCGCAGCCGCTCCGAACCCTGCCGCGCTCGAGGCGGCGCGAAAGGCTCGCGTGGTTCCGGTCAAGCAGGATTTCGCCCGCCTCACGCTCGGGATGTTCGCGTCATCGTTTGCGACGTACCCGCTGACCTTCGTCTACGTCGGCGAGGCAGCTGCTCCGCAAGGCAAGGCGGACGTCGTCGACGCGAAGGGCCCGAACAATTTCACACTCCGGTTCTTCATCCACCAGGAAACGCATCTGCCGATCATGGTGAGCTGGCAGGGTGCGGCTCCGGGACGCGGGCGGGGACCCGGAGGGCCTGGAATGCCCGGCGCGGCGCCCGGGGAAATGGGCCGCGGAGCGGCACCGCCGGCAGGTGAGCGTGGCGCCGCGCCGGCGGGCGAGCGAGGTGCGGCCCCAGCGGGCGAGCGTGGCGCTGCGCCGGCAGGTGAGCGGGGCGGTGCTCCAGCTGGCGAGCGCGGAGCGGCTCCAGCGGGTGAGCGAGGTGCGGCCCCCGCGGGTGAGCGTGGTGCTGCGCCCGGCGCGGGCAGAGGGGGGCCGCCCGGAGGTGCCCCTGGTGGAACGCCCCCACCCGAGAACCGCCTCTACTTTGCCGACTATCGCGATGTCGACGGAATGCAGTTCCCATTCCGATTGCGGCGCGCCGTAGGCGCCGACACCGTCGAGGAGACCACGTTCGATCGGTTCAGGGTCAACGCGAAAATCGATCCGCGACGGTTCGAAGTCCGGAAGTAACGGAACTTTCAAGAGCGGTGGCAGGAACACCTGGTATGAGAAAGGTCTCGACATGACTGCAGTGATCCTGGCCCTCCTGATGGTCAGCCCGGCTGCGCAGGCGCCGAGAGACGCGCGCGTGGCCGTGACGGTCGTGGATCAGACCGGCGCGGTGATTCCAAACGCGACCGTCACGATCACTCCGCTGGCCGATCCGAAGACGCCGATCGCCCCGGTCCAGTCCGGCGAGAAAGGTGTCGCCTCACTTCAGGGACTCGCACCCGGTCACTACTCCATACAGGCGGAGTTCTCAGGTTTCCAGCCTCGCGTGCTGAAGGACGTCCAGCTCAAGGCTGGCGACAACAAACACGTCGTCGTGCTCGCTCTGCAGGGCGTGCAGGACAGCGTCACCGTGGTGCGCGACGCGCGGGAAGCCGCGTCGGATCGCAGAGCGACGTTCGGTACGGCGATGACGCGCGAGCAGATCGAGGCGCTGTCGGACGATCCGAACGAAATGGCGCAGCAGCTGCAGGACCTGGCCGGCGGCAACGCCATCATCAGGGTCGACAGCTTCGAAGGCGGGCGGCTGCCGCCGAAGTCGGCCATCAAGGCCGTCCACATCACGCGCGACGCCTTTGCCGCCGAGAACCACCACGCCGGCGCCCTCTTCATCGACATCATCACGCAGCCGGGGATCGGGCCGTTGCGGACGAACATCAACATGCGGGTTCGGGACGGATCGCTGAGCGGCAAGAACCAGCTCGCTGCCGAAAAGGGTCCCGAGCGCACGCAGAACTACAACGGCGGGCTGTCCGGCTCATTGATCAAGCAAAAGGCCTCGTTCTCAATCAACGTGAACACGCTGACGCAATTCGAGACGCCGGTCTTCTATGTCCGGCAACCGGACGGGTCTCTGGACAACTCGTTGGGCCCGCGTCGGCCGACGGACAATGTGTTCCTGTTCGGTCTGTTCGACTACGCCATTACTCGCGATCAGACCGTGCGGGTCAACTTCAACCGCAACCAGTCCAAGACCCGCAATCTTGGCATCGGCGGATACGACACCGAGGAGCGAGGCTATACGACCGAGGAGCACGGCAACAACCTCAGAATCCAGGAAGCCGGGCCGCTCGGCCGCCGCTTCTTCATCAACACTCGCGCGAACATCGGCTGGTCCGACACGAGCAATCGCTCGGCGTTCGAGGACCGAACGATCCGCATTCTCGAGGAGAGCACGACCGGCGGCCAGCAGATGAAAGGCGGCACCACGAGGAAGTCGATCAACCTGCAGTCCGATCTCGACTACGTTCGGGGGATCCACTCGGTGCGGACCGGTCTTCAGCTCGAGGGCACGACCTATCACTCGGACGATTCGGCAAACTATCTCGGAACGTACACGTTCGAGAGCCTCGACGCGTTCAGGGCCGGAATCGCGCGCAGCTTCACGCGGCGTACCGGCGACCCGCTGATCGACTACAAGAACCTCCAGGCTGGCATCTATCTGCAGGACGACATCCGCGTGCGGAAGAACCTCACGCTCAGTCCGGGTGTCCGGTATGAGCTGCAGACCCACTTGTCGGACGTGAACAACTTCGGGCCGCGATTCGGCGTCACGTGGTCGCCAGGCAAGAGCGGCAAGACGACGCTGCGCGGCAGCGCGGGCGTGTTCTACGACTGGCTGTCGACCGGCACGTACGAGCAGACGTTGCGCGTGGACGGTTTCCGTCAGCGTGAAGAGAACATCGTCAATCCTTCGTACCCCGACCCGGGCCCTCCAGGTCTCGGCTCACCGACGAACCGGTATCTGCTCGCTGATGATTTGGAGATGCAGCGCATTACCCGGTTGAGCGCTGGCTTCGATCGAGCCGTGACCAAGGGACTCAGGGTCAATCTGACCTACGCGCATATGAGCGGCGACAACCTGCTGAGGGGCCAGAACCTGAACGCGCCTGTGAACGGCGTACGTCCGGATCCCACGTTCAGCAATGTCGTGGAAGTCCTGGATGACGCGGAGTCCCGCCAGAACACGTTGAATATCGGGTTTACCCTGAACCTGAACACCGCGACACCTGGGCCAACGATGATCAACGGCGGGAACATGATCATGATGATCGGACCGCCGCCGCCACCCCCACCCGGTGGAGGAGGCGGGGCGTCAAATCCGGCGAACGCACGCTGGTACTGGCGCCGCCTCAACGTGTTCGGCAACGTCGCCATCGGCAGGTCTCGAAACAACAGCGAGGGCGCCTTCAGTATCCCTGCGACGGGGCTGCTGTCGGACGACTGGGGACCGGCCAACAACGACGTTCAGAGACGATTCAACCTCGGGATCAGCAGCACCCAGCTGCGGAATCTCAACGCCAACATCAACATCAACCTGTCCAGCGCCTCGCCGTACACCATTCGTACCGGAACGGACGACAACGGCGATCTCGTCTTCAACGATCGTCCGGTCGGTATTGGACGCAACACGCTGCGCGCGAGCGGCCAGTGGACGGTCAACGGGTTCTTCAACTACGGCTGGACGTTCGGCAAACCCGTCGAGCGTCCCGGGGGGATTACGTTCAGGAACGACGGCGGCGGACTGGCCGTATCGCAGGCAGCCAACCAGAGCACCGGTCGCTATCGGCTCTCGGTTATTGTCAACGTGCAGAACCTGACGAACCACGGGAATCTGATCGGGTACACCGGAACCAGGACATCGCTCAATTTCATGAAGCCGAGCTCGGTCCAGGGCACGCGCAAGGTGGACATCGGCCTCGGCCTGTCGTTCTAGGCCGGGGGCTCACAGCCCTGGCCGCGTGGCCGGGCCTGAAGAGCCTGTGAAGAAATCGGTCTTGTCGGCTTCCACCTTTAGGTGGAAGGCCAGCGACTAGGTGGAGCCTTGCCGGAGGCGGTCGGACTCTGCCCCCGTCCTCATTCCAGCAAGCGGAAACACCAGAAACGCGTAGAGCGCAGCCGCCGCGACGATGTTGGCGTGGATGCCGACGAAGATCGAGATCGCCACGGCGACAATCGATCCGAGCACGCTGCACGCGCCGTTCACACCCCACATCCACGCCGCCGCCTCCGGCGACTGGCGGTTCACCAGCCTGAGTCCCGTCGGAAAGAAGCACCCGAGGAGCATCGACAGCGGACCGAGCAGGCCAACGACGATGGCGGTCCGCGCAGCCAGGCCGTACCCGATCGTCGCGGTCGTGATGGGTTGGACGACCGCCAGGAGCCCCAGCAGCGTTGCTGCCGCCGCCAGCGGAAGCCGTCGTTCGAGCGCCGGCCGCGCCGGCAGGAGCCGATCCGAGACGTAGCTGCCGATCCCGGCGAACAAGATCATCGAGAAGAGCGTGACCGACAGCGTGTGAGTCGGATGGCCGAGATAGATCGAGAACCGCTGCAGCATCGCCATCTGCACCAGCATGAACCCGAGACCGATGCCGGCGAAGTACGTCAGCGACGACACGAACATCCGGCCGCTCATCGCCGGTCGCCCGTGAGCGACGAGCGGGCCGACGATCGTCAGCGACACCAGCGTCAGCGTGATCAGGAACAGCGCCACGAGGGTCGTCGTCGCGTAGAGGTTGCCGCGCGCGACCCCCTCCGCGGGCAGCGACCGTGTGCGAGTGAAGCTGGCTGGCTTCAGCATGTTGAAGAAGAACGGCCGGTCGTCGGTCGGCGGGCTGAAGTCGTACGCCCGGTCCGCGGTCGCCTGCGCCAGCTCCGCCGGCGTCCGGCTCCTCGCGATGCGATCGAGCTGACCGGTCGCACCGCCCGACCACGGCGAGACCTGAATCGTGAAGGCCTCGTCTGTCGAGACGCCTTCCACGGTCGAGCGGTCCGCGTCCGTGAAGGGTGACGGCGAGATCATCAGCGTGGCCACGGCTCCGCGCGAGACCAGCAGCATGTGCCGCAGCGGTTCCTGGACGCCCAGCTCCATCAACGCCGCCGTGCCGAGCGCCAGCAGTCGGCTCGTCTCCGAGACATACCCGGGCGCGAACCATCGCGAGACGCTGAAGACTCCGGCTGGCGTCAACCGCGAGAGCACGACACGCCAGGCGTCCGTGGTGTAGAGACCGTTTTCGGAGAGGCTGAACGCGCCGGCGCCCGTCGCGGCCCACGTGTCGATCAGCGACATCTGGATCACGTCGAACCGCTCCGGGCTTCGAGTCAGGAACGATCGGCCGTCATCGTGGACGAAGCGGACTTCCGGCCGGTCCGCGATGCGGGCGAACTGTCGATGAGTGCCGGTCAGAAGCCGGACCATCGTGAGGTTGACGTCGATCCCCGTGATGGCGGTGCTGTTCCCCCAGATCGCCGACAGGATGTCGCGCCCACCGCCGAATCCGATCACGGCGACGGAGCCTCGCCGCAGGTAGTACGGCAGCGTCGTCACATCGTGACGAACCCAGTCGAGCGTGGCCGGGTCGCCGTTCCACTCGGTGATCGGCGTGCCGGCCTCGCCGTCGATCACCATCCAGGCCGCGTTCACACGCTCCTTGTGATCCTGGAGATTGCCGCCGCCCCACAGGAACGGTTCCCATCGGCCCGGCCGCTGCACGACGACATACGAGTGACTGTTCCAGTAGGTCGCATCGGTATGTTCGGACAGCCAGTACTGGCGGTTCTTCGGATACGCGACCTCCAGTCCGGTGATCCGCGCACCGTTGGCAACCGCGCCCGCTCCGAAGAGGGCCGCAAGCCCTAGCGTCGCGACGCGATATCGCATGGGCGACGTTCTGGCGAAACAGTAGGCGCCTGACGAGGCGACGGCTGCGCCCAGCAGGACGAGCGAGCTCACGTTGAACCAACCCGAGTCGAGGAGTGGCACGACAGCAAGACAGCCGAATGCGGCGCCGGCAAGGTCCCACGCGTAGAGGCGACCGATCGGTGCCGCGCTTCGCGTCAGGACGATCGTGACGGCGACGCCCGAGAAGTAGAACGGGACCGTCAGCGCGACGATGGTCGTCGTGAGTGTTGCCAGGCCGATCGCCGAGCCGACGGGCTGCACGGAGAGCGGGATGGTGAGCACGGCGACGTGCGTGAGCGCCATCGTGACGGCGAAACCGAGCGCAGCGCGAGGCAGGTGGCGGAAGGCGGCTTCGCCAGCCAGCGCCGGACCGGCGAGGAACACACGGATGGCTCCCGCCGCCATCCCGAGCATCGCGAGTGAGACGGCGAGGAACGACAGGTGGTACCACGTGAGGACCGAGAGGAGCCGGCCGTCCAGAATCTCGAGGAGCAGGGTTGCGAAGGTCGTGCAGAAGAGGCCGGCAAAGAGCATCGCGCTATTCTAGCGATGCTTCGCCTTACCTCAAGCTCTATGCGGAAGCTCACACGATGGAGAGGCACGCCCTGCTCGCTGAACCACGTGACGCCCTCGTGCACGAGATCGATCGCAAGGACGTGACTGTCCTGCGCCCGGCGGAGCTTCGACTCGCACGATCGCGACCGCTTCCTGGCCCGAAGGCACATCCGAAGGGAGCGGCGTTCGGACTCCGTCATGTACGAGGGTGCGGCCGTCCGAGTGCATCCAGTGATAGCTGACGTGAACCGGTTGGGGCTCGGCGCTGTTCCAGTCACGCCACCCCGTGTTCGTGATGTGCACCGTGACCTGGAAGATCTCGCCCGAGCGTGCGTGCGACGGGCCGGCGTACGAATCGTAGCGGGCCGAGTAGGGAGGCATCAGGGCGCGCGCCGCAGGCCGGGACGGCAGTCGTCGTTGTTCCGTCAGCCGTCGACCTGCAGTGGTGCCCGGTTCCGATGTGGCGAAGATGGCCCAGTGCTTTGCCGCGAGATCCAGCCTTTCGTCGACGAGCGCCTCTTCGATGCCGACGACGAGATCGTAGGCCACGCGCCCGAAGCGATCGCGAAGCGAGCTTCGATCGTACGGACGCGCGCCGTACTGCTCGAGCCCGGCAATCGTGCCGCGGACCTCCAGCGAAAACCCTTCGAAGAATCGCTCGAAATCCACGAGCGTGTATCGATGTTCCGTAGGGTCTGAGCTCGGTGGGGAAGAAGCTGCCGGGCGAGGTGGGGCCACGGACGGTACCTCGAACTCGTACTCGAGTCGTTCGGCCATCTGCATGACCGTCGCCGGCAGCCAGTCGAGGTCCCTGCGCCGTTCCCACTGACCGGTCCAGGATCCCCCAGGTTCGATCAGGAAGAATCGCGGGCAGAAGGGCCTCAGCCGCGCGACGAAGCCTGAGGGGTCGAGCACATGATGGAAGGCGTCGAACATCGCGATCAGGTCCACCGGCGTCTGGGGACGGAAGCTCTCGAGATCTGCGACCGCGAAGTCTGCGTTCTTCAGGCCGAGCCGCTGCGCGTGATGGCGAGCCCGCTCGATCGCGACGGCGCTGTGATCGAATCCGCTGAACGTGATGTCCGGGTAACGGCGCGCGAGCTCGCAGGTGATTTCGCCGGGACCGCACCCGAGGTCGAGGACGGACCTGACGCCGACCAGGCGTTGGGCGGCCAGGTCGGCAAACCGCCGGATGGTGAGATTGCCCGGGTAGGAAGAGGAGAACGGATCGTGGTGTTGCGCCCCGAAGACCCCGTCGTGGAATTCGCGGTCGCTCGACGTCGACCATCGCGCGAATCGCCAGCGCAGCTCGCGCGCCGGGCGCGCGAGTCGTTCCCAGAAGCTGCGAAATCCGGACGTCAGGCGCGGGGATGTGGGCACCCGAATCAGCGTGCGGGCTTCCGATACGGCGGCGGCGATGTGAGTACCGGGGAGATATTGGCGAGCGTCGCGCCCTGCCACATCGAGGGCACGCCCCGGATGAAGGTGATCAGGCCTTCGACGGGCGCGCGCACGTCGCCCGTGCGCCGGCCGACGTAGTCGGTCGTGTAGCCGAGCAGAGCGCCCTCCGGCACGACGGTGTCGCGCCTGGCGGTCGCGAAGAACATGCCGGGAGCGTCCGCCTGAACGCGGCTGCCGCCGCTGACCCACGTCGGCGCAGCCGTTGACTTCACCGCCCCGGTCGTCATCTTGAGCGATCCCAGAACGTTGAGACACCCGGAGACCAACGCTTCGACGTCCGGCTCGAGCACGGTTCCGCTGCGGCCGGCTTCCGCGACGAGCGCGACCTTTCGCTGCGCAAGTGCGTACCCGCTCAGGCTCCGCGTGCTCGCCGGGTTCGTCACGTCGATGTCCCGGACGATGATGTGATCGAGAGCGAAGGCCAGAGCCAGCGCCTTGGAGGCGTCATCCTGGGCGGCCTCTCCTGTTCGAGTCCAATAGCTGTACGGCCGCAGGTCCTCGTCGAGATCTCCGCCGTGCAGATCGACGATCACGTCGGCACGTTTGACGATGTGATCGGCGACGAGGGCCAGGGCGCGTTCCGTCTGCGTGCCGGCCGCACTCCCCGGGTAGCTGGCATTCATGCCCTTCTTGTCCACGGGGTTCACGTGGACGGTCATCTGCTCGAAGGAGGCGACGTTCAGCAGGGGCGCCACGATCGCCGTGCCGGAAAGGGCGCGCGGATCGATCTTCTCGATCAACCTGGTGAGCGCGACGATGGAGGTGTATTCGGTGCCGTGGCTGCCGGCCACGAACGCCACCGTCCTGCCAGGCTTGGCGCCATTGATCACGGCTACCGCAATATCCAGTGCGGCATCCGCCCCAGCCGGCACTCGAATTCTCCCGTACGCAGTCGTCCCGGCGGCGGCGACGGCATCTCCGACCGTCACGGTCGTCTGATCTCGCGGCTGTGCTGTGAGAGCGATCGAGGACAGCGCCAGACAGAGGCCGAAGAACCATCGTCGACTGAGCTTCGTCACGGGCCGATTATATCCGTCGCTGAACCTTGAACCGCTTGAACCTCCTTGAACCTTGCCCCCTACTCGTGCCGCAGCGCAACCGTCGGTTCGATGCGCAATGCCTGCCGGAGGGGCACCCAGTGGGCGGCGAGCCCCACGAGCGCCAGCATTCCGGCGGCCGCGGCGTACGTCGGAAAATCCAGCGGGCTGACCCCGAAGACGAGCGTGCCGAGGAAGCGAGTGGCCACGAGGGCGGCGACGAGCCCTCCCGATACGCCAATGGCGACCAGCGACAGTCCGCTGGAGAGGTACGAGCCGCAGGACGTCGCGGCGTTGCGCGCCGAGCGCCACGCGCAGGCCGACTTCTCGCGTGCGCTGGGAGACGCCGTACGAGACCACGCCGTACAGTCCGATAGCCGCCAGCAGTACGGCGACGGCTGCAAACGCGGTCAACAGGCGCATGACGAACACCCGCTGTGCCGAGGCACGCTCGACGAGCGCCGGCAGCGTGGCGACGTCGTAGACGGGAACAGTCGGATCGAGCGCACGCAGAGCGGCCCTCACCGGCGCGGCGAGAATGGCGGCATCGGCCGTGGAGGACTTCACCACGGCGACGAGGTACGAGTCCGTGACCTGCGCTTCTGGCGTGTACATCGCCGGCGTGGGCGCCGCCGTGAGGTCGTCGTGATGGACGTCCCCGACGACGCCGACGACCGTCCTCCACGACCCTTTGTCGTAGCTGCCGATTCGAACCTGCTCTCCGATGGGGTTGTCGTGGCCCCAGACCAGACGCGCCGTCGATTCCGAGATGACGAGCACCGGCTGAGTGGTCGCGATGTCCGCGTGGGTGAAGAAGCGGCCCGATCGAAGAGAGATTCCCATGATGCGCGCGTAGTTCGGGGTCGTGCCGTACAGCTCGATGCACGGATCGTCGGCCGGGTTGGCCTTCATCCGGCCCTTGGCATGGAACCCACGGCAATCATGGTTGTTGCCGAAGGGAACCTGGGCTGCGAGCGCGACGCTCTCCACGCCTGGAAGCGCGCGAATACTCTCGAGCGCGCGGTTCTGGAACGCGAGGACGGCAGGGTCCTCGGCGTATGCGTTGCCGACGAGAGAAAACTGCAGCGTGAGAATGCGGTTGGCGTCGAATCCCGGGCTGGTCGTTGTCAAGGCTGCGACGGTTCGCAGCATCAGCCCGGCGCCGGCGAGCAGCACCAGGGCCAGCACGAGATCCGTTACGACGAGAACGGCCCGGATGCGCGCCATTCCGCCGACGCTGCTCCGCGAATCGACCGCCAGACGGTGTTGCGTGCTTTCGGCGGCACAGCGCCAGGCCGGCCAGAGCCCGAATGCCACTCCTGTCAGGATCGAGATCGCTGCGGCGAACGCCAACACGCGGCCGTCGAGCGTGATGTGATCGAGGCGGGGCAGCGAAACCGGCGCGAACGCTGCAACCCCTTGTACCAGAAGGACGGCAAGCAGCAGGCCGGCGACAGCGCCGCCGGTGCTGAGCATCAGGCTCTCCGTGAGGAGCTGCCGAACGATTCTCGCGCGGCTGGCCCCAGGTACGCCACGCAGCGCGATCTCCCGCTGCCGGGTGACTGACCGCGCCAGCAGGAGGTTGGCGACATTGGCGCAGGCGATCAGGAGCACGAATCCCACGGCGGCGAGGAGCACGTACAGCGCCACACGGACCCGGCCGGTCAGCGCGTCCTGGAGCGGCACGACGGCGATGGTGCCGGCGTCGTACACTCCCGGGTGCTCGCGCCGCATCTGGTCGCGAATGGCGTTCATCTCGGCCTCGGCCTGGTCGAGGGTCACGCCATCACGCAGCCGGCCGAATGCGCGCAGATGCTGGCAGCCGCGGCAGGACGAGTCGCCCGTGAGGTCGTATCCGATGGGCGCCCAGACCTGGGCCGATGCGTTGTAGTAGCGCTCGGCGTCGAGTGGCTCGAACGAGGCCGGCATGACCCCGATGATGCGATATTCGCGGTCGTTCATCGTCACCACCTGCCCGACGACGGAGGGATCGGCCCCGAAGCGGCGGCGCCACAGTCCGTCGCTGAGCAGCAGTACCCGCGACTGGTCCGGGCGATCCTCGGCTTCGGTGAACGTCCTGCCAATCGCCGGCCGCACGCCCAGGAGGTCGAAGTAGTTCCAGCTGACGCGCACGGCCGGGAGGCGCTCCGCCTCGCCATGGGTGACCAAAGTTGGCTGCCACGAGCGCATCATCGCGAAAGCATGGATGGTACGGCTGCGTGCGCGCCAGTCCAGAACAGTGGCAAACCCGACGTTCGAGGAGGACCCGTCGGCGGCGCGATCCCCAACGGTGACGAGGCGATCGGGAGCCGCGTAAGGCAAGGGCCGGATGAGGACGGCATCGACGACCGAAAAAATGGCGGCGTTGGCCCCGATGCCGAGCGCGAGCGTGACGAGTGCGGCCGCCGCGAAGGCGGGTGTCCGGCGCAACATGCGCAGGCCATATCGCACGTCCTGACCGAGTGCGTCCAGGATGGGCAGGCTTCGCTGATCCCGCCAGGCGTCGGCGATCTGCGCGTTCGCACCGAGCTGGAGCCGCGCGGCGCGGCGCGCCGCGGTCGCGTCGAGCCCTTGCGCCCGATGGCGTTCTTCGAGCATCGCGAGATGGAATTCGAGCTCCTGATCGAGCTCGCGCTCGTGGCGCCGGAATCCGATCGCGCCGCCGGCCCGAGTGAGCCATTCTCGGATGCTCATATGGATCCTCTATGCCCGTGACGGACGTATGAACTTGGACGCTTGCGGCTTGTCACAAGTCCTTCCTCCTGTGATGGCTTTCGTTGCGTCAAGCCATCCCGATCCCTCAAGTTCCGCCCGACGCGGCCGTCGCTCGACCCCATGTTGGTAGTCAACAGGAGCCTACCGTGTCTCATGTTGATAGTCAACATGAGTAGCAGAGACGGCGATGCGTCGCTATCGACAACCTCTCCCCCGTCTGGAGGGCCGGGCACCCCGGTCACCGGCCGGCCCGTAATGGCACTATCCTCTCGGCTATGCGTGACGTTGTCATCGAACGTTCATCTACCGCGGGTCAGACTCGGGCCGAACGGGGCTTGCAGACGATGCCGATGGAGATGGCCCGGGGCGAGCGTATCCGGGGATTGGCGCGGTCGCTTCTTGCGGCGGTGGTCGTCTCGCTCGCGTCGGCGGTCGTGTGTGCGCAGACGCCGGCCAACGTACCGGGCGTCCTGAGCTTCGAGGCCGCGCTCGCCCGCGCCCTCGAGGCCAATCCCACGCTCGTGGCGGCGCGCCTGCGCCGCCCGGTGGACCTCGCCGGACGTGACGTTGCCCGAGAGCGTCCGAATCCGGAAGTGCGGGTCGAGGCGGAGCGCGAAACACCCAAATACGCCTACACCGTCGTGCTCCCGCTGGAGCTCGGTGGGAAGCGCGGCCGCCGGATCGACCTGAGCGAGGCGGCGGTTCGAACCGGGGAGGCAGAGCTGGCGGTGTCGATCCTCGAAGTGCGCGCCGCGGTCCGTCGCGCGTACTTCGACCGCGTGACTGCCGACGCCAGGCTCGCGCTGCAGCGGGAGCTGCGTGACCTGGCTATCCGGGTCCGGGACGCGGCGCAGCAACGATTCGACGCCGGCAGCAGCCCGAGGCTCGAGTTGGTCCAGTCGCAGCTGGCCCTCGCGCAGGTCGAAAATGATACTGCGGGCGCGCAGGCCGCGTCCCTCGCGGCGCGTACCCAGCTGAACGCGCTCCTCGGGTGGCCCCTCGATGCATCGCCTTCGGTGGCGACGACGCTCGATGGCGCGGCGGTGCCGCCGATCCAGGCCGCCATCGCGCGGGGGGAAGCGGCGAGCGCCGAGCTCGCGCTCGCCGAGCGACGGCTCGAGGAGCAGCGGGCGAAGGTGGCTCTCGCGCGCGCCATGCAGGTGCCTGACGTGACACCGGAAGCGGCGGTGACGCGCAACAGCGAACCGGAGTTCAATACCGGTTGGAGAGCGGCCATCGGCGTCGGCGTACCGATCTTCACGCGTCATCGCGCGGGCGTGCGTCTGGAGGAGGCGGCGCTGGCGCAACTCGAGACGGAGCGGGAGGCGACTCGCGCCCGCATCGGGGGAGAGATTGCGTCGACGGCGACGTTGGCCCAGTCCCAATGGGAGCAGTACGTGCGCTATCGCGATCAGATCCTTCCGCAGGCGCTCGAGGTCGAGCGCATGGCCGAAGACTCCTATCGTCTGGGGCAGACGGGTATCGCGGCGTTCCTGCAGGCGCTCCAGTCCACGCGTGACGTGCGGCTTCGCGCCCTGCAGGCCGGCGCCGACTTTCAACGGTCGCTCGCGGACCTCGAGCGCGCCATCGGCGCGCCCCTGCCATGAGCGTGACCAGCGTGACGAACATGACCACCGGCCGAGGCTTCGTCGCGGTCCTGATCGGCATTTGCACGCTATCGGCCTGCGGCCGGAGCAGCCCGGAAGAAGTCGAAACGGCTGCGGTCGTCCCCGTCAGCGTCGAGGCGGTCGTTACGTCCAGCGTTCGAAGCGTGGCACACGTGACCGGCCTCGTGGAGCCGGCGCCGGGCGCCGATCTCGTGGTCACCGCCCCTGCGTCCGCGCGCATCGTCGAGATCCCGAAAGCCGAAGGCGACACCGTGCGGCGCGGCGAGCTCCTCGTGCGGTTCGAGATCCCGTCGCTCGCGGCGGACGTCGCCTCCAAGCGTGCCGAGGTGGACCGCGCAAGTGCGCGGCTCCTCAACGCGCGGAGCGCGCAGGCGCGCGCGAAGGACCTCTTCGACCGTGGGGTCGGTGCCCGCAAGGAGCTGGAGGATGCGGATCGTGAGCTGGCCGACGCGGAGGCGGCGCTCACCGAAGCCAGGGCCAATCTGGCCGCGTCGACCACGCTCGAAGGACGCGCGATCGTCCGGGCGACGTTCGACGGCCTCGTCGCGAAGCGATCGCACAACCCGGGCGATCTCGGTGGAGCCGGGCTCGGGCGACCCGGTGCTACGAGTGCTCGATCCGCGCCGGCTCGAGATCAGCGCCGCGATACAGGTCGCCGATGTTCCTTTCGTACGACCGGGCGCGACGGCGCTCATCCGGCTCGGTCCGGGAGACCCGCAGCCCGCGAAAGTGGTGTCGCTGGCCGCAGCGGTCGATCCGGCGACGGGCGCGGCACCTGTCCGCCTGCGTTTCGATCGGCCGACCCGGCTCGCGGCGGGCACTCCCGTTCAGGTCGAAATCGAGACACAGGCACACGAGGGCGTCCTCGTGGTGCCTGCCTCCGCGATCGTCCGGGAGGGAGACGAGACGGTGGTGTTCGTGGCGAGCGGCAACAAGGCTGAGCGCCGCATCGTCGAAGTGGGGCTCTCGGATGGTGAGCACGTCGAGGTCGTCAAGGGGGTGAAGGCAGGAGATCTGGTGATCACGAAAGGCCAGAACGGCCTCCCGGATGATGCGCAGATCAGCACGGAGCCGGCGGGCGGCGAAACAGGAAAAGACAAGGCCGGTAAGGACAAAGCGAAGGGGGATGCGGAAAAGTGAGTGTCGCGTCCGCCGCCGTACGGCACTCGCGCGCCGCGGCGTTGATGGCCGTCGCCCTGGTCGTGGCAGGCGCGCTCGCCGCGGTATCGCTTCCGAGCAGCATCTACCCTCCGCTCGAATTCCCCCGGATCGTCATCATCGCGCACAGCGGCACGCTGCCGTCGCAGTCGATGATGCTGACCGTGACGCGGCCGATCGAGCAGGCCGTCATGGAAGTGCCAGGCATCCGCCGCGTGCGGTCGACGAGCATCCGCGGCGCGACGGAGATTTCGGCGCAGTTCGACCCTGCGACCGACATGATCCTGGCGCTCCAGCAGGTGCAGAACCGTGTGGCGGAGATCCGCGGCGACCTCCCGGCGGATGCCGAGCTGACCGTGGAGCGACTGACGCCGGCGGTCTTCCCAGTGTTCATTCTCAGCCTGACGGGCAATCTCCCGACGGCCGAGCTGAACGACTACGCCCTTTACGTCATGCGTCCGGCACTCGCCCGTGTGCCCGGTGCCGGCCACATCGAGGCGCTCGCGAGCGATACGCGCGAGATCGAGGTCGTGCTCGACCCGCTCAAACTGACCGCTGCGGGGCTGACCGTGTCGGACGTCTCTGCTGCGCTGAAGGCCCGGAACCAGTTGCAGCCGGTCGGCCGGTTCTCAGAGTCCGGCCAGCAGCATCTCGCGCTGGTCTCGGGCCTCTGGTCGTCGGTCGACGACATCGCGGCGACGCCGGTGGTCGTGAAAAACGGCGCCACGACCCGGATTGCGGATATCGGGCAGGTCTTTCCGGGCTCGCCGGACCGCACGCTCCTCATTACCGGGAATGGCCGCGACGCCGTGTCGATCAGCATCTCCCAACAGATTGGCGCGAACATCCTCACGCTGCAGCGCGGCGTCGACGAGACCCTCGGCGGCGCTGACCAGGACGCTGCCAGCCGGGCTCACGATCACGAAGGTTTATGACCTCGCGGAGTTCGTGCGCTCTGCGATCGACAACGTGCGCGACGCCATCCTCATCGGCGGGCTCCTCGCCGTCGTCGTGCTCATGATCTTCCTGCGCGACGCGCGCCTGACGGCCATCGCCGCCATCACCCTGCCGATGGCGGTGATCCCGACGTTCGTGTTCATGCACGTGTTCGGCGGGTCGATCAACCTGATGTCGATGGGCGGGCTCGCGGTCGCCATCGGTCTCGTCATAGACGATGCCGTGGTCGTGGTTGAGAACATCCACCGGAAGGCGGGCGAAGGCGTGGCGAGCGTGACCGAAGCTGTCTCGGAGCTCTTCGGTCCGCTGGTCAGCTCGACGCTCACGACCGTCGTGGTCTTCGCGCCGCTCGGGCTCCTGTCAGGGGTTCCCGGCCAGTTCTTCCGCGCCCTCTCGCAGAGTCTGTCGGTGGCCGTTCTGCTGTCGCTCGCCCTCTCGATCACCATCGTGCCGCTCCTGGCGCGATGGGCGTTCCGGAGGCGTCAGGCCGGCGAGCAGATTCGTGAGCCCGGCAGGCTCGATCGCTGGTACTTGCGCTCGCTCGGTACGATGACGCGACAGCCCGTTCTTGCCGTTGCGATCGCCGTGCTGCTGGCAGGATCCACGGTCGCGCTGTTCCTGACCATCGGCACCGGATTCCTGCCCCCGGCAGACGAGGGCGGGTTCGTGATCGACTACTTGACGCCCGCGGGTTCCGCGCTCGAAGAGACGGATCGTAAGGTGAAGGCGATCGAGAAGGTCCTCGATCGGACGCCGGAGGTGGCCGCCTATTCGCGGCGGACCGGATCGGAGCTGGGACTGTTCGCGACGCCGCAGAACACCGGAGACATCCTGGTCCGGCTGAAGCCGCGCGGGCAGCGAAGCCGGTCGGCGGAGGAGATCATCTCGGCGCTCAGGACCGAGCTCGCCGAAGCGGCGCCGCGCGACCGAGATCGAGTTCGTGCAGCTGCTGCAGGACATGCTCGGCGACCTCGAGGGCAGTCCCACGCCGATCGAAGTGAAGATCTTCGGCGACGATCCGGAGGTGCTGGAGCAGACAGCGGAGCCGGTCGAGGCAATGCTCGGCAAGATCGACGGTGTCGTCGACGTTGTCGGCATGCA
This sequence comes from uncultured Acidobacteriota bacterium, assembly GCA_963804795.1. Classification (GTDB taxonomy): domain Bacteria; phylum Acidobacteriota; class Vicinamibacteria; order Vicinamibacterales; family 2-12-FULL-66-21; genus CAVSUB01. Next base: position 304,846 of record CAWDRS010000007.1, read on the forward strand.
GCGCGGGAATCCGGAAGTCACCTGGAGCGTCGATCCGGCGGCGGCCGGCCGCGCGGGTTTGACAGTGGAGCAGGTCGCGCAGCAGCTGTCGGCTGCGTGGCTCGGCGAAGCGAGCACCGATCTCCGGCTGCTGGACCGGCGGGTGCCGGTGCGGGTGCGGCTGCCGGACTCGGTGCGGTTTGCGCCTGCCCGGCTCGGTCAGACACTGTTGCGCACGAGCGAAGGCAAGCTCGTGCCGGTCTCGAGCCTGGCGCGCGAGACCCGGTCCAACGGTCAGTCGCAGCTGCTCCGGGAGAACCTGCGTGGAATGGCGCTCGTCAGCGCCCGCCTCGAGGAGCGGGATCTCGGAAGCGCGGTCGCCGAGATTCGGGATCGGCTCGCGCAGCTCAAGCTGCCTGTCGGCTACACCTACGAGATCGGCGGGCAGTACGAATCGCAGCGTCAGGCGTTCCGCGAGCTGCTGGCGGTTTTCGGGATAGCGGCCGTGCTCGTCTTCACCGTGCTCGTGCTGCAGTTCCGATCGTTCACGCCATCGCTTCTGATCCTCGCCGCCGCGCCGTTGTCGCTTGCAGGCGCGCTCCTGCTCCTGCTTGCGACGGGCACCGATCTGAACGTCTCGTCGGCGATGGGTCTGATCCTGCTGATCGGCCTCGTCGTGAAGAACGGGATCATGCTCCTGGACTACATGTTTCGCCTGCACGACGCCGGCGAGCCATTCGAGTCGGCGATCGTGCATGCCGGCCGGATCCGGCTCCGGCCGATCTTGATGACCACGTTCTGCACGTTGTTCGGGCTGCTGCCGCTCGCACTGGGGCTGGGTTCCGGCGCGGAGCTGCAGAAGCCGCTCGCGCTCGCCGTGATCGGCGGCCTCGCGCTGTCCACGCCGGTGACGCTGCTTGTGGTGCCCGGGCTGTATGCGGCGATCAAGCTGAGATCGGAGGCGTCGCGGAGGTGACGGAGGGAACGGAGACGCTCACACGGAGAAACGGAGTCAACGGACGAAACGGAGGGGCTCGGATGGTCAGTTGCCGTGAGAGCTGCTCGCGCCGCGCGCAGCGCAGCCAGTGCCACCGAGCATTGATTCCTCTTCTCCGTTTCGTCTCTCCGTTGACTCCGTTGCTCCGTTTGTGAGCGTCTCCGTCCTCTCCGTCACCTCCGTGTCGAAGGAGAATAAGGGCATGCGGATTCTGCTGGTCGAAGACGAGCCCGAAGCGGCGAGGCTGCTGGCGAAAGGGCTGCGGGAGCAAACCTATGCGGTCGACGTGGCCTCTGACGGTCGCGCGGCGAGTTTCGTGCGCAGACCACCGACGTCACGCGACAGACGATGCCCTCTCGGAGCTGGAGCTGCCCGGAAGCGCCGTGGCGGTTCTGACCGGGGAAGGGGCGCTGCTCGGGGCGCGCGCATCCGGTGTGGCCACGCTGCCGGAGGCCACGCTTCGACGGGCTGGCGCCGAGCCTGCCTCGATCCCAATCGATGGCGACACCGTGCGCATGCGCGCGCTCGACCACGCCCGCCGGGGATACGCGCTTCGTCTCGTGGTCTGGCAGTCCTTGTCGCCGTTCGAGGTCGAGCGGGCAACCGTGATGCGGACCTTGTGGGTGGCCATGCCCGTAGGCCTGCTGCTCGCAGCCGTGGGTGGCTGGGTGATTGGCTGGCGGCTGCTGGCGCCACTCTCCGGCATGGTGCGGCAGGCGAACACGATCGACGACCGGCGGCTCGACGGCAGGCTCGTCGTGCCTCGCACCGGCGATGAGTTGAGCGCGCTCGCGAATGCGTTCAACTATCTGCTCGAACGGCTGGCGGTGGCGTTCCAGGCGCAGCGGCGGTTCATGGCCGACGCCTCGCACCAGCTCCGGACGCCGCTGTCGATCGCACGAACGGCCGCGCAAGTGACGCTGGCGAAGGAGAACCGTTCCGCCGCGGAGTACCGCGAATCGCTCGGAACCGTTGCGCGGCAGACGGAACGGCTGACGCGCATGGTCGACGACATGTTCGATCTCGGCACTCGCCGATCTCGACGCTCGACCCTTGCAGCTCGAAGAGGTCTATCTCGACGAGATTGTCAACGAGTGCGTCTCGTCCGCGCGCGTTCTGGCGGACGACCGCGCGGTCAGCGTAGCGGCCCGGACACCGACCGACCTGCAGATGCAGGCCGACCAGAGCCTGTTGCGCCAGATGATTCTCAATCTCGTCGAGAATGCCGTCCGGCACACGCCCGCGCGCGGATCGGTACAGGTGGCTGTCGAGGCCGATGCGGACCGCGCCGAAATCGCCGTCTGCGATACGGGCCCAGGTATTCCCGAGTCCGACCGAGAGCGAATCTTCGAACGGTTCGTCAGGCTCGACGCGAACGGATCCGGAGGCGGCGGGCTTGGTCTTCCGATCGCGCGATGGGTTGCGCAGCTGCATCGCGGGACGCTGGCGCTCGAATCGACAGGTCCTGGCGGGAGCCGCTTCGTGGCGGTGCTACCGCTGCGGTGATGGGTCGCAAGAGATCGAGATAAGGCGATCTTCCGTCGAGCCGCGAGGTGTGTGCTGACCAGCCGCAAATCGTGCCGGCCAACCGCGCCAGCCTGATGTCCTTGACCGTGCAGCTTCGAACCTCAGCATTGATTCCCGGGGGTGTTTTCGCTTGCGTCGAGGGGATGAACAGGATACAAGACCGGTCGCGTTCGCTGTTCGTGCCCCACTCACCGGGAACACTGACGCGCGGCGATCGCGGGAGGGGCCATGCGCTATTCCACCGGCGGCGTACGCGACTACATCCCGAACGGCTGTTCGGGTCCCGACCTGCCCGCGACCATTCCGGAGGTCCGCGCGTTTCAGACCTGGTACGGCTTCGCCGGTCACTCGGCTGTCTCCACCTGGGAGAACGGCGATGTGTGGGGCTCGGACTTCCGAGACGGCGGAGATGTCGACCCCTCCGGCGGGAGCGACCTGCCGGAGATCTATTTGTTTGCCGGCCATGGCAGCTGTCAGAACCCTCCAATCGCCACGAGCCCGGACTTCCTGGTCGTCTGCGGCAACTTCGGCACCCCGAACACGGTCAACGTCGGCACGTCATCCCGGTGGGGCAATGGCGGTGGCCGCCTCCAGTTCATGTTCGTCGACGCCTCCTGCCCGATGGACCTCGTGTCGCTGGCGAACAACTGGTTCACCGTGTTTCGGGGGCTCCACATGGCCACCGGTCACTCGGGAACGTCGAATGCCGACGCGCTGGACAGCGACGCGCGCGGATCGCAGTTGGCGGCGCGGACGGCAGGGCTGCCGTTTCCATTCTCGTGGCTGTTTCCTCAACAGAGCGTCGGCGACGCCTGGATGGACGCCGGCACGATCGACATCCAGTCAGGGTGCTCCGCGGTCGCGCTGGCGGTCGGCGCGACGCAGGCCGAAGCGGTGGACCGACGGGAGAACGAACGGGTCACCGACAATCGGAGCGATCCTGCGGTCAACTGGGCCGCGTGGAAGTGGCGGACCGCCTGATATTGGCTCGATGAGCCCCCCGTCGAACGCAGGAGCGACGATATGCCCAGCAATTCTCAACAATCCGCGTTGTCACGCATCGCTGCCGCTGAGCTCGTCAAGACCGCGCGCGCCATCGCCGGGTTCACCGTCACTCGCGGGGAGTTCGCCTCCGCCGCGAATGTCTCCGGCGTGCGATCGAAGACGTTGACTTTCACTCGACGCCACGATAGTCGGACCGTGTTCGCGTCGAACGCGGACTACGGGTACGGTCGGCGGGCGGGCGCGTGGTCAGGCAACGACAAGACCGCTGCCGCGGCGTGCCGCCGTGTCCTGCGCGCCGCCAAGATTCCGGGTGGAGAGATCGCAGCCGTCGACATTCAGCGCGAGATGGGGCAGACCGCCGAGCGGGTCGCCGAGGCGGAGTTCCGCGTGAACGAGCCGTCCCTGCTTCGAAAGATCGCTCGCGCGCGGCGCGCGGTCCGTGGGATCCCCGTGTGGTCGTCCTATGCAGCGGTCGGCCTGACCGCCAAAGGCACCGTCGGCTCGCTGGAGCTGCATTGGCCGGAAATCTCGGAAGCCGTGATCAAGGAAGCCACCGTCCTCCAGCAGCTCGTGAAGCGTGGCTTCAAGCCGCCGGAGGTGAACGGGGCTCGACTCGAGTCGGTCCACGCCGGCGTGATCCACTCGACGGCCATCGGTTTTTTCATGGATGTGGCGGCGGTGATTCGCGTCGTGTATGCCGTCGAACAGCCTGGGATGGGCCGCAAACCGGCGTTGTATCTCGACAGGCACGGCGAATCTGTCGAGATGCCGCGCAGCGTCCGCCTCAACGATCCGAAGACGACCGATCGTCCGAAGCCGAAGACCGCTTACTGACCGGCGTTGAACCGCAATGCAGCCGCGGTGTTCGAAGGCATAGTTGAACGATGCCTAATCTGCACGGCCCGCGCGGCAGTGTCAATGCGACAACTCGTCCGTGGCGATCAGGGCGCCATTTCAACTTGGCATCTGCGGCCTGCCACGGAGTCTGCTAGCGTAGCGGAATGAAGGCATCGCGTCGTGAGGATTTCGACGTCGCGCCGGGCGACGTGTACCTGAATGGTGCGGCGAATTCGCCGCTTCCACGGACGGCCCGGCAGGCCGTGGAAGAGGCGTGGACGCTTCAGGCAACGCCCTCGCTCATCCCGTTCGAGACCATGTTTTCGTACGCCGACGACATTCGGGAGCGCGCTGGTCGAGCGCTCGGATTGCCAGCCGACGAGGTCAGCGTCACGACCAGCACCACGTTCGGCATGATGCTGCTGGCGCAAGGCATGCGGTGGCGGCCGGGTGACCGATTGCTCCTCGGGCCCGACGAGTTTCCGAGCAACGCCTACCCGTGGTTCGCGCTCGAGGACCGCGGCGTCCGGATCGACGTGGTCGGGCGGCCCGGCCATCCGCTTACGGCCGACGAGCTCGTGAGGGCGCTCGAGGGAGCCGGCGAGGTACGCGCGTTGAGCGTCGCAGCGGTGCACTACCCGACGGGCGACGTCCACCCGCTCGGCGAGCTTGCAGACGTCCTTCACGCACGCGGTGCCCTCCTGATCGTCGACGCGTCACAGGCGGCCGGTGCGGTCGCGTTCGACTGGCGGGCGAGCGGTGTCGACGCGATCGCGGTGAGCGGTTACAAGTGGCTGCTCGGCCCGTACGGCACCGGAATTCTGTGGGTGCGATCCGACGTGCGCGACAGCCTGGCCAACGTCAATGGGAACTGGCTTGCCGTCGAAGGTGCGCGCGATCTGACGAAGCTCATGATCGAGTACCCGCGCGCCTACGAACGCCACGCGCGGGTGTTCGACGCCGGCGAGGTGGCGTCGTATTTCAGCCTCTCGGCCTTTCGTGCCGGTCTCGAGCTTCTCGTGGACGTCGGAGTCGGGGCCATCGAGCCGTTCCAACGCGCTCTTCAGGATCGTGCCGTGGAAGCGTTGGCGGGGTCGCCTCTGCGGCCGGTCACGAACCTCGATGCGGCGGTCCGGAGCCCGATGCTGATGTTCGAGGGCACGGATGGGCTCGATCTGAGCCGCCTTCACGCCGACCTGGCGGCGCGCCACATCGCAGTGTCGCTGCGCGCCGGCCGGATCCGGCTCTCGCCCGGGATCTGGAATGACGACTCGGATATCGACGCCTTCGTCGACGCGGTGCGCACCTGGACGGTGGCGGCGTAAAACTGGGGTCAGACCCAGGTCTGACCCCGACCGGCACCGCTGAGTTTTGAGTCACGAAACAAGCGGCGCCGACGAGCTCGTGGACATTCGGGTTCTGGCGCAGCTCACCCAAGTGGAATAGCCACTTTCCATCCGGTCGGCACCCACCGCACGTTTTTCACGTCGAAACGCCGTCAATCAGGCGGATGGCTTTTGACTTGCGCCGCGCGACAGGCGTAGCGTCCGCTGCGTCGGAATTGCCGGAACGTATCGCCGAGGGCGGGCCTTCAGACCCTGACTGGAGGGGTTGGAACTGGTGAAAGCGACTCGTGGCTTCCACCTTCAGGTGGAAGTTGGGCGTCCGCTGGATCTTCCGCCTCGAGGCGGAAGCCGCACGAGCCAGGGCCACAGGCCCGTACCCTGCGTCGAGGTCCAGACACCGAGAGGACAAGCCACTAGTCCTAGTCTCGTCCGAGGGGCTTCGCCCCTCGGACTCCCCGACACGCGCTCTCGCGCGCCGCGTCGCCGGCGCGCTCCGATCGCGTGGCTCGCTCGCAATGCTCGCTCGCATCCGTGGAGCGATTGTTGGGCTTGTGAGACGGCTTCTAGTCAAAGGAGTCACTATGCGTCGTATCGCAGCCCTGCTCGCGTGGACCGCACTCTTGCTCACACCAGCACTTTCGGACGCCCAGATCGGTGGTGGCGGATCGATCCAGGGAAACGTCCTCGACACCTCCAATTCCGCCGTGCCCGGTGCGACCGTCACCGCCACGAACGTCGCCACCGGCATCGACACGACCGCCCAGACCACGAGCGCGGGCGTCTACGCGTTGAGGCCACTGCCGCCAGGCCGGTATCGCGTGATCGTCACGCTCGCCGGCTTCCAGTCGGTCCTCTTTGACGGGATCATCGTCGACGCGCTGGGCGTGGTGGGCCTGAACGTCACCCTCCAGGTGGCCGGCGTCACACAAGGCGTCGAAGTGACGACGTCGGCACCCATGCTGGCGACGGCCGACGCCAGGCTCGGGGAGACCCTCCGCAACGAGATGTATACGGCGCTCCCACTCGTCATGAACACTGGTGGACCCCGCGACCCGACCCAGTTCATGTTTCTGATGCCGGGCGTTCAATCGATCGGACGCTGGGGCAACGTCATGGGCGGCCAGGACTTCACGACGGACATGTATGTCGAGGGCATTCCGGTGACCAACGCCGTCGTGCAGGGCGAAGGACGCAATCTGTCGTTCGGGATCTCGGTGGACGCCGTCGAGCAGTTCCAGGTCGAGACCAGCGGCACGGCGGTCACGTTCAACGGTCAGGGCGCCTCGAACTACGTCGTCAAATCGGGGACCAACACGTTTCGCGGCAGCGGGTTCGAGTATCTGCGGAACAAAGCGCTCGACACGAAGTCGTTCTTTGCCACGAGCAAGCCCGACGACAACCAGCATGAGTACGGGGGCACGCTGGGCGGTCCGATTCGCAAGAACCAGATGTTTTTCTTCGTGGCCTACGATGGGTACCGCGATCGCCGGCAGACGGCATCTGTCCTGACTTCGATTCCGACGATTGCAGAACAGAACGGCGACTTCAGCGGGCTGCCCGTCACGATCTACGATCCCCGCACGACCCGTCCGAATCCCAACGGCACGGGGTTCGTCCGCGATCCGTTTCCTGGCAACGTCATTCCACAGGATCGCATCTCCTCGATCTCGCGGTACTTTCAGTCGTTTCTGCCGGAGCCGACCACCACCGGTCTTCAGAACAACTATCTGGGCGGGTCGCTGCCGATCGGCTTCAACAACGAAAACGTCACCGCGAAGGTGGACGTGAAGCCCACGGCCCGACAGCAGTTTTCCGTGCTGTTTTCGCATGGCAAACACAGCCAGGCGACGTCGTACCGTGGCGGCACCACCGCACAGACCGCTTTGCCGCTGCCGTACACGGAAACGCGTCTCGTCGTCGAGGCGCCGACGAGCGCGCAGGTCAAACACACCTACGTCCTGGGATCGAGGTGGGTGAACCAGGCGAGCGCGGGGTTCTCGCGGCTGGCGGTCCCGATTTTCAACGCGACGGTCGACGGCCAGTACCCCATCAACGCCGGGCTGCGTGGGCTGCCGGGCGGTGAAGCCGATTCCTCGTTTCCCGAGATCGCGTTTGCCGGACCGAATGCGCCGACACAGTGGCGAGGCACGGACGCGCGTGCGTTCACCGAGTACCTCAACAACTACACGGTCCAGAACAATCTGACCTCGACGCAAGGCAGGCACGCCCTGACGTTCGGCCTGCAGGCGCAGCGCATGGAGGCCAACGAGCGGGAACGCGCCTACGGCAGCCTGGCGACGTTCAACTTCAGCAACGTGCAGACGGCCGGATTCAATGCGGCGGGCACGCTCCTGCCGACGACGGGAAACGCCTATGCGAGCTTTCTGCTCGGCGATCTGAACGGCACCAACGTGATCGAAGATTCGCAGGTCGCGACGAGCGGGCGCTTTTACACGTACGCGTTCTGGGCGCAGGACGATTTCAGGTTGAGACCCAACCTGACGCTCAACCTCGGGCTGCGTTACGACATCATGAAGCCCTATACCGAGGTCTACGATCGGTGGTCGTTTCTGGACCCCAATCTGCCGAATCCGGCCGTCGGCGGATACCCTGGGGCCATCGTCTTTGCGGGAGACGGCCCGAACAGCTGCCATTGCCGGACACCCATCGCGACTTATCACGGGGCGGTTGGCCCGCGCCTCGGCGTGGCGTACAGCGTGACGGAGCGCCTCGTCGCGCGCGCGGCGTACGGGATCAACTATTCGCGCCGCGGTGCGGTGGGTGGCCGCGCTGGAGCCCGCAATGGAACGGGCACGCTCGGCTTCTCGGCCAACGCGAGCTTCCCCAGCCCCAACGGGTTCGATCCGGCGTATAACTGGAACAATGGCGTGCCGTCGTATCCGGCTCCGCCCTTCCTCGATCCGACGCTCAACGCCGGCTTCGTGGCTGGCCGTGGAACAGGCGGAGGGGTGACGTTCGGTGATCCGGAGATCGGCGGGCGGCCGCCCCGGTATCAGAACTGGAACGCAGGAGTTCAGTACGCGCTGGCGCCGACAGTCACCGTTGGCGCGACGTACGCCGGGAGCCGCGGCGACTTCCTCGGCGGCAGCGGTCGCGGCTTCTACTCGAATCAGCTCGATCCGAAGTTTCTCGTTCTCGGCAATCTGCTCACCCAGCAGGCGACTTCCGCCAACGTTGCGGCAGCCCAGGCCATCGTCTCGGGCATCGGCCTGCCGTATCCCAACTTCTCCGGCACCATCGCGCAGATGCTGCGGCCGTTCCCTCAGTACTCCGCCGTCACCGACGTCTACGGCGACGTTGCGCGCTCGACCTACAACTCGCTGCAACTCACAATCGAGAAACGGCGGGCAGACGATGGGTTGACGGTGAAATTCAATTACACGTACAGCCGGACCGAGGACAATCTCGCGGCCCGGACGGGCTACGACTTCGACCAGGATTGGTCCGTCAGCGTGAACGATCAACCGCACGTCTGGAACGCCCTGGTGGTCTACCAATTGCCGTTCGGAGCGGAAGGGAAAGCCGGGAGCGGCCAGCCGATCGTGCGCGCGATCGTCAAGGACTGGCAGATCTCCGGCATCACGCAGTTCAGGTCCGGCCGTCCGCTCGGGGTGATTGGCGCCGCGTGCAACCTGCCGAGCGCGGGCACGTGCTACGCCGACTTCAATCCCGACTTCACGGGTGCCGTCCGGATCAACGGCGATTATGGCGACGGCGACGTGCTCGGGACGAATCCGCCGAGCTACATCGACCGTGCGGCGTTTCAATCGCCGCCACCGTTCACGTTCGGGAACACCCCGCGGACCCTCGCGTTCGACCTCCGCAACCCGAGCTACTTCAATCAGGACGTCAGCATTCGTCGTGATTTCCGTATCTCGAGAGTGAAGCTCGGTCTGGGCGTCGACGTGTTCAACGTCTTCAACACCATCGTGTTCGGCGGGATTCAGACGAACATCACGAACGCCAACTTCGGCAGGGTGAGCTCGCAGACGAACACGCCGCGGGTGGCGCAGATCAAGATGCGGCTCGAGTTCTGAACGGCGGAACGGAGGTCATGACCTGTGATCTCCGTAGCCTCGATTTGCTCCTGGATTCCCCTTGCGGCCTCCTCTGCAATTTCACTAGTCTCATCCGAGGGGCTCGCCCCTCGGACTCCCCGACACGCGCTCTCGCGCGCCGCTTCGCCGGCGCGCTTCCGCCTCCGCGCGAAGCGCTACGGCGAGACCTCGCCGAAGCCTTGGCGTAGGCGGGCCGCTCGCGTGGCTCGCTCACGGTCGTTCGCTCGCATCGTGAAACGAGCGACAGGTTTATGAGACGGCTTCTAGTCTCAGGCGGTCCGCAAGGCTGACGACAGGGGAGACTCGCTGGTGAGGAGACGACGGGGAAGGATCTCTGGCACTATCAGACGGGGGTAGTCACGCCGCGTCGCCGATCAGCTACGCGGTCGACGGTCACCAGTACATCGCGCTGACCGCCGGCACCGTACTCTTTGCGTTCGCTTTGGAGGAGCAATCGACACGATGAGCTTCCTGGCCAGATTCCGCCTCGTCCTGGTGTTCGTTGGTGTCATGGCCGCCACCGTCTATGGCTACCAGAGCTCCCAGGCCTGGCCACCCGGCGTGCAGAAGGTGCCCGCGGAGTCGCCGGCGCTGTCCCCGGCCGACGCGATGAAGACGTTCTCGATCGCGCCCGGGTATCGCCTCGAGCTGGTCGCGAGCGAGCCGCTCATCCAGGATCCGGTCAGGATGGATTGGGATGCCGAGGGCCGCCTCTGGGCCATCGAGATGCCCGGGTTCGTGCCCGACCTTGCCGCACCGGAACCCAACATGAACCCGATCGGCCGCGTCGTGGTGCTCGAGGACACGGACAACGACGGCGCGATGGACAAACGTACGGTCTTCGCCGACGGCCTGGTCCTCGCCAGATCGTTGAAGGTGCTCGATCGCGGCGCGCTCGTCGGGGAGCCGCCGAATGTCTGGCTGATGCGCGACTCCGACGGCGACCTGCGGATGGACACGAAGGAGGTGGTGACCGCGGAGTACGGCCGGCGCGAGGCCCGAGTCGAGCAGAACGCGAACGATCTCCATTGGGGGCTCGACAACTGGATCCACACGGCCAGCGTCGACATCCTCCTGCGGTTCAAGAACGGCAGGTTCGAAGCGCAGAAGACGCTGGTGCGCGGGGAGTGGGGTGTGACCCACGACGACGCGGGCCGGATCTACCGGAACACGAATGAGTCGGCGCTCCACGTCGACTACGTCCCCACGCCCTATTTCTTCCGCAATCCGAACTTGCTTCGCACGCGAGGGAGCTACGAAGCGATCCGAGACGACGAGGACGCGATCAATGTGGTCTGGCCCTCGAGACCGAATCCGGGAACCAATCGTGCCTATCAGACGGGCATCGATCGTCCTGATGGCACGCTCGCGAAGTTCACATCGGTGTGTGCACCGCTGGTGTACCGCGGCGATCGGCTGCCTTCAGAGCTGTACGGCAACGTGTTCGTCGCAGAGCCTGCGGCCAATCTGGTGAGTCGCATCGTTCTGACTGATGACGGCACCACCCTGCGGGCCAGGAAGGCGTACCGACCAGGGGGAATTTCTCACATCCACAGATGAGCGCTTCCGGCCCGTGCATCTCTCGAACGCCCCGGACGGGACGCTGTACATCGTCGACATGTACCGGGGCGTCATCCAGCAGCGGGCGGATATCACCGAATACCTGCGCGATTACATCGTCACGAACAAGCTGGAACGGCCGACGGGTCTCGGCCGCATCTACAGGGTCGTGCACGAGACGACGAAACGCGATCCGGAGCGAGGCCCCTCGACGACATCGTCTGCGGAATTGCTTGCGCGGCTGTCGCATCCCAACGGCTGGTGGCGAGACCGCGCCCAGCAACTGCTGGTTGAGCGAGCAGACAAGTCGTTAGCGCCGGAGTTGGCGAAGCTCGCGGGCGGCGCAAAGGACTGGCGCGCGCGGGTACATGCGCTGTGGACGCTGGACGGCCTCGACGCCATCGATCCGGGGACCACGGCGAAGGCGATCGAGGACCCGTCCCGTGATGTCCGGGCGACGGCGATTCGCATCGCCGAGCGTTGGCTTGGCGACGCAAACAGTCCGATACAGGCGGCGGTCCTCCGGCATCTCGACGATCCGGATTGGGCAGTGCGGCAGCAGCTCGCCGCGTCGCTTGGTGCGCTGGCTGCCGGCGCGCGGGAACGTGCGGTCGTGTCGATGCTCGAGCGCCATGCCGACGATCCGATTGTGGTCGATGCCGCGTTGAGTGGCGTGCGCGGCGCCGAATCGGCCGTCCTCGACGGACTGATGGCGGGAGGGGATGCACAGACGCCCCAACGTGATGCGGCGATCACCATGGTTGCGTCCACGATCGTCCGGGGTGCTCAGGACGGAGCCGTGCAAGGCGTATTCGCAACGATTGCGGCTGAGAGCCGACCGCTGTGGATCAGGACCGCGCTCTTGCGCGGCGCCGAAGTCGCGCTGCTTGGAGCGGTTCCGCCGGGGTCTCGCGCCGGACGCCGCGGCGGTCCGGCAAATGCCGCGGATCTCCCGTGCCCGACCTGTCCGGGTGGACGCGCGGGGCCAGGGGGGTCGTACGCGTATCCGCAGCGGCCGCCGGAAGCCTTTCCGCTGGGAGGAGGACGCGGAGGCCCCCGTAGCGTACGACTCAACAGCGAGCCCACCTCCTTCGTTGGTCTGGGGGCGTCCGGTGGTGAGCTGGGCGCTCGGACTACGAGTGTTCTGGTGCGCGTGGAGTGGCCCGGAAAACCAGGCATGGCCGCGCCTGTGGCACCCCTGACCGCTGAAGAACAAAAGCGCTTCGACGACGGTCGTGAGGTCTATCGCAATGTGTGCCAGGCGTGCCATCAGCCAGACGGCCGCGGGCAGGAGAAGCTCGCCGCGAGCCTGATCGGATCGGCAATGACGCTGGGGCCGGCTGACGTTCCCGCCAGGATTCTGCTGAACGGCAAAGAAGGACCGATCGGTCTCATGCCGCCCGTCGGCCAGGTCTTCACCGACGCACAGATTGCGGCGGTGCTGACCTACATCCGCCGCGAGTGGGGGCAGACGGGATCGGCCGTCGACGAAGCAACGGTGAAGAGCGTTCGCGCGGCGACGGCCGGCCGCGCCCGGCCGTGGACCAACGAGGAGCTGACCGCGCTGCTGGGCAAGGGCGGCGGTCAGGTGCGGTGAAGCGCACGAACGTCTGATGCACGGGACTCTCCGCCCCGCTCTCGTCGCCACGTTCGTGTTGGCGGCCACAATCGCCAGCGGCGATCAGTGGCCGGAGTTTCGCGGACCAACCGGGCAGGGCCAGTCGGACGAGCAAGGGCTGCCGGTCGAGTGGAGCGAGTCGCGCAACGTCATCTGGAAAGTGCCGGTGCCCGGCGCGCGGGTGGTCGTCGCCCGTCGTCTCGGGTGGTCGCATCTGGTTGACCGCGGCCCTCGAGGGCGACGCCTCGAGTGGAAAGCGGGCTGGCGTCTCGTTGCGCGCCCTCGCATTCGACCTGTCAACCGGCCGCGAGCTCGTGAACGTCGAAGTGTTTCGCCTCGATCGGCCCGAAGCGATCAACGGGAAGAACAGCCGCGCATCGCCGACGCCCATCGTCGAGGGCGACCGCGTGTACGTGCACTTCGGGGCTGAAGGTACGGCGGCACTGTCCACGACCGGGGAAGTCGTCTGGCGCACACGTCTGTCCTACGTCTCGCAGCATGGGAGCGGCGGTTCCCCGGTGCTCTACCGGGGTCTGCTGATCGTCAACTGCGACGGCAACGGCGGCGATGCGTTCGTCGCGGCGCTCGATGTCCGAACCGGTAAGATCCGATGGCGCACCGAGAGGCGGCTGCCTGCCGATCAGGCGTACTCGACGCCGCTGGTGATTCGGGTCGGCGATCAGGACCAGCTCGTGAGCGTCGGCGCCTACCGGGCGGCCGCGTACGACCCCGCGAACGGCAAAGAGATCTGGCGGGTCGAGTTACGGCGACGGCTTCTCGAACGTCCCGCGCCCGGTGTTTGGCGGAGGACTGGTCTACATCGCCACCGGCTTCCAGCAGCCCACGCTGCTGGCGGTGCGAACCGACGGCAAGGGCGACGTCACGAACACACACGTTGCCTGGACCCTGCGTCGTGGCGCGCCGTACACTCCGTCACCGATCCTGGCAGGAGACCAGCTGTTTCTCGTCAACGACGGTGGCATCGCGTCGTGTCTCGACGCGGCGACGGGATCGCTACGGTGGCAGCATCGGCTCGCGGGCACCTACTCGGCGTCGCCGATCCACGCCGAGGGTCGCATATATTTTCTCAACGAAGACGGCCTGGCGACGGTGATTGCTGCGGCCGACGACCTTTCGTCAGCTGGCCGCGAATCAGCTCGATGGCGCGACGCTGGCGTCGATGGCCGTCGCCGACCGGTCGATTGTCATTCGCGCGGGTGGCCATCTGTATCGGATAGGATTGCCTCCCCAATTCTTCGAGCCGCGAAGCTCATGACCATTCACAATCAGTCTTTCGCTGCGGACCGGCGCACCTTTCTGAAGACGGCCGGCGCCGCAGCACTCACACTCGGGAGTCCCCTTCGCATGACCCCCTTCTCCAACGCCGCAAACGCTCGTTTTGGCGTCGACATGTACAGCCTTGGCGTCCAGCAGTGGACGCCCTTCCAGCAGATGGACTGGGCGGCGAAGTGGAAGGTGCAGATGGTCCACTTCAGCGAGATCCGGTTCCTCGGCAGCCCGGACTGGAAGGTCGCGCTCGATCCGGCGAACCTCCGGAGCATCCGTCAGCGCGCCGACGAGCTGCACCTGGACATCGAGATCGGCGATGCGGTCCATTTGTCCGACGTCGGCTGCGTTCGACGCGGCCGCAAGGCACCGCGCCGGAACAGCTGGGACGCATGATCGATGCGGCGACAGATCATCAAGTCGCCGCTCGTCCGGTGCGTTCTTGGATCGCAGGCCGATAGGCGAGGGCCGATCGAGAAGCACATCGACGAGACCATCAAGGTGCTCAAGGGCATGCGATCGAAGATCGTGGACGCGGGCATCAAAGTGGCCATCGAGAATCATGCGGGTGACATGCAGGCGCGCGAGCTCAAGGGCCTGATCGAAGCCGCGGGCCCGGACTTCGTCGGCGTGTGCATCGATTCCGGGAACGCCGTGTGGACCATCGAGGATCCGCACCTGACGCTGGAGACACTGGCCCCCTACGTCCTGACCAGCCACATGCGCGACAGTTATGTCTTCAACTCGCCACGAGGTACCGCCGTGCAGTGGTGCCGGATGGGAGACGGCAACATCGGCATGGAGGACTACCTGCGGACGTACGTCGAGAAGTGTCCGGGCAAGGCGGTATCGCTCGAAGTCATCGTTGCCGGCTCGCCGCGGCTCTTCAACTACCGTGACCCACAGGCATGGGAGATCTTCCGCACGACACCGGCGTGGGAGTTCGCGCGATTCCTGGCGCTCTGCGACAAGGGAACGCCGCGGCGAATTGCCGCCGCCGGCCGCACCTGGTCAAGGCGGGCGGGGGCGTGGGCAGGGTCCCGGAGCACCGAACCCCGAGGCTCAGAAGAAGAATCTGGAGGATGTCGAGGCCAGCGTGAAGTGGACCCAGGAGTTTCTCGCCACGCTCAAATAGCACTGCGAGTGCAGGGCGCCGAACGTCACTTCTCGAGCTTCGCCTTCCAATTCAGGACGACGGTAATTGGAGCGGAATTTTCGTCTTCGACGCTGACGTTGACCAGAAACCGCAGGCCGTCCCGTGTGACGAGATACTGGTTTCGCCGGTCGACGAACGATGCCGTGATGCCGGTGTTGAAGAGCGCTCGCGGCGTGCCAGTCTCGAACGTCGAAGTACCGATCTTGACTTCGACGGCCATCAGCCTGCCGTCGAGCCCGAGGTAGAACAACTCCTTTTGGTCCCGGCGCCATCGCGGCTGGGCACCGCCCTGGGTGGACACCCGCGATTTGCCATCGCCGCCGGGAAATCGCCGGACGTAGACCTCCTGACTACCGGACTCGTCCGACGTGTAGGCAACCCACCGCACGTCTGGCGAGAACTGACCATGGCGCTCGTTCGCGGGCGTTTCGAGGAAGGGCTCGCTCTCCTGCCCTCTGGAAGCTGGCAAGATTCGAAGGTCGAATTGACCGAGACGCATCGTCTGGTAGAGGAGAAGGCGCCCGTCGAGCGACCAGTCGGTCGGAAACAGTCCGGCCTTCTCCGGGGACCTGAGAAGAAGCTCGTCACTCCCAGCACTATCCGCACGGATTGAGTACATGTCGGCGCCGCCCCATCGACTCGACGCAAACACCACTCGGCTGCCATCGGGTGACCACACAGGCAGGTGGGCTCCGGCCTCGTCCGAGATCAATCGCGATGTCGTCCCTCGTGACGGGTCGAGGAGCCAGATCGTGTGCCTTCCCGTGGTGACGTCGGTCTTTTCAACCGCGATCTGCGTCTCGTCGGGAGACAGCCACGGATGCTGGTAGTCCGCCGCCACAGGAAAGGCCCCGATTTGCTTACCGCTTCGATCACGCCAGAGGAGATGGCTGTCCGGGCTCGCATCTCTATAGGCGAGCGTCCCGCTCACGGATACCGCGAACGCCCCTCCAGAGCGCAGGGGACTGTCCATGGCGATTCGTTCTGCGACCGTGATTGGCTCGCCGACCATCTGGCCACGTTCGGGGTCGAAACCTTGGGCGATCAACGAGGAGTTGTTGACGAGAAAGATGTACGAGCCGACCAGGTCGAAGCGGGACTCCGCCGCTCGGATGCGGCGGGTTTCCCTGGAGTCGAGCGAGGCCTCATAGACACCTGTCTGTTCCCGGTCATTGCTTCGAGACAGGTACAGAAAGCGCCGCCCGTCAGCCAGGAAGATCGGCCACGCGTGGTTGCGTTCCTCACGGGATTCGTCAACGGTCGTCGCTGGTGTCGGCGTACCACCTGTATCCGCCACTCGCCATATGGGGCCTTTCAACGAGCTGAAGAGGATGACGCCGTCGCGGTTCCATGTTCCGCCGCCGCCCCACCCGCCGGTTACACACAGCACCTGTGGCGTACCGCCGGCTTCGGCAATTCGTTTCACCCGTCCGTTGGCGAAGAAGCCTATGGAACGACTGTCAGGGGACCAGAATGGATACGCAGAGTTTTCGGTCCCGTCAAGCATTCGAGTCGCGACCGAATCGAATCGCCGCATCCAGAGATGCCTGCTGCCGTCGGCGGAGAGCGCGACGAACACGAGACGACTGCCGTCCGGAGATATCGCCATTTCGGCGGTTCCGCGCGGAAACCTCGTGCCCTCGGGCGGATAGACCAGGAAGCTGATGTTCGGCCTGGAGTCGGGAGCTGGCCGCCGGGACAGGTTCAGCGCCAGCAGCGCGAGGAGGGCGATCGCGAGTGCGGCGGCCGACGCCCACGCACTCCGTCGTAGCCGATGTGCGACAGCGGAGCGCGTCGTACCCGGTGCTGCGGGGTTGTCATGCACCCAGGTCAATTCCCGAAGCAGATCCCTCGCCGTCTGCCAGCGTTCGTCTGGATTCTTGGCAAGACACGCGGCGACGAGACGCTCGAGCGCGGGCGGCGCAAGCGGCTGGCGGGACGTGAGCGGCGCAGGCTCGTGCTCGAGAATCGCCGCGATCAGGCCCGCCTGCGAATCGGCGCTGAACGCCCGAGCCCCGGTGATCGTCTCGTAGAGCACGGCGCCGAACGCAAACAGGTCGGCGCGCGCATCCGTCTCTTCGCCCCGCAGCTGCTCGGGCGCCATATACGGGAGCGTACCGACGAGTGCCCCTTTGGCTGTCAGGGGTTCTCGCGTCGAGGCCGGGCCGGCCTGCTGCTCGTGGGGCACCCGGGGCCGCAGGCGCGCCAGCCCGAAATCGAGCAGCTTCACGCCGGACTTCGTCAGCACGACGTTGCCCGGCTTCAGGTCGCGGTGCACGATGCCCAGCCCGTGAGCCGCGACGAGTGCCTCGAGGATCTCGATGGCGACCGAGAGCGCCTGGGCAACCGGGAGCGGCCCGCGCGCCAACCTGGCTGCCAGCGTTTCTCCGTCGAGCAGCTCCATCACCAGGAACCGCACGTCGGTGCCGTCGACCTGTGCTGCGCCCACGTCGTACAGCGTGCAGACGTGCGGATGCGTCAGCATCGAGATCAGACGGGCCTCGCGTTCGAGCCTCTCGCCGCCGCGCACATCGCCCGCCAGATCCGCCGCGAGCACTTTGATGGCCACGGGGCGATCGAGCCGGGTGTCCCGGCCGCGATACACCTCGCCCATTCCGCCTGAACCGAGCGAATCCACGATCTCGAAGTGCCCGAGCCTCGTGCCGGGAGCGAGTCCTGCCACCGGCGCTTCCCGGTGCGCGCCGATCACGTGATCGCTCAAGAACCCTTCCGCCCGAGGGTACGCCTCGAGCAGCGATTCGACTTCCTGGCGGACTTCCTCGTCACCTCCGCTCCCGGCGCGCAGGAATGATCCGCGCTCTGACGACGGCCGGTCGAGCGCGCCGCGAAAGAGCGATCGGACACGCTCCCACTGGTCCGGCGTGATCATGCGGACCTACCCCGCAATTCCCGATACAGCCAGGTTTTCGCGAGTGCCCAGTCCCGCTTGACGGTCACCGGCGCGATCCGGAGCACCGCCGCCGTTTCGTCGACGGTCAGACCGCCGAAGAACCGGAGCTCCACCAGCTCGCTCTGTCGTTTGTCCAGGGACGCGAGCTTGTCGAGCGCGGCATCGAGCGCCAGCACGTCGGTCGCGGGCACATCCGCTCGATCGTGGGCCTCGTCCAGAGGCACCGTGAGGCCGGCGCCCCGCTTTGCCGCCCCGTGCGCTCGTGCATGATCGACCAGGATCCGGCGCATCATGTGCGCGGCGATAGCGAAGAAGTGGGCGCGGTTCTGCCACTCGACCCGGCGCTGATCGATCAGCTTCAGGTACGCCTCATGGACCAGGGCCGTAGGTGGCAGTGAATGGTCCGGGCGCTCGCGTCGAAGGTAGCCCCGGGCCAGCCGCCGCAGCTCGCCGTAGACCGCCTCCATCAAGTCCGCACCCGCGTCCTCACTGCCGCCGCTCCAGGCGACGAGCAGGCCGGTTACATCGGAATCCGTCATCGCCACTCTGATGGGTTGGCCGTCCCTTATATATACCTCACCGGAGTCGGCGTGATACGGTTCCCTGCCGGATTGCGCGTTTCCAATGAGCGGTTCGCGCGGGATGCCGACTGGCGTCCCACGCACGCCCAAAAGGGACCAATCAATCAGGAGGAGCCATGCGCACGGCAAGTCGTATCCCACGAGTATTCTCCGTTCTGGCCGGTGTTGCCGCCCTCGCCACACTCGCCTTGGCGGAAAAACCGGAGCAGCGGTCCGTCAACGGCACGATTTGGGTGGCAAACCGCGAAAACTCGGCCGACGGCAACTCCATCCGGGGGTTCGACGCCGACACCGGGGCCATCGTGAAGACCATCAAGCTCACGGAGAATTCGCAGCCTGGTGACCTCGCGTACGCGAAAGGAAAGCTCTACGTCGCGGAGGAGAACAAACCTCCGGCCATCGCCGTGGTCGACGTGGAAACCGGCTTGTTCACGGAAATCCTCATGGCCCCAGGGACGCTGCCGCACCACGTGCACGCCAGCCCCGGCGGTGATCTCGTCGCGGTCGGATTGTTCGGCACCTACCGGGTCGCGGTCGTGGACACTCGCGACGACACGCTGCTCGGCACGTGGGATGTCAGGAATCCCGACCCCGAACCCGGGACACCGGAGCCAAGGATTCACGCGGCCGTGTTCTCGCAGAACGGCAACACGCTGTATCTCGCGAACGACACGTCGACTATCCAGCCCGGGACCGGGGAGGTCATCGCCATCGATCCCCGCACTGGCGAAATCTTCTGGCGGATGACGGTACCCGCCGCTCATGAGCTCGCCATCAGCCACAACGGAAAAACGGCGTACGTTACCCGGCGCTCCGCGAACAAGCTGGCCGTCATCAATCTCGAGGACCAGACGTACCAGGATGTGCTCACACTCGGTCTTCCCGACACGATGCAGCTGTCCGCGAACGAGAAGCTGCTGACGGTGGGCCTACGGACCTCGCCGGCCCAGATGGTGGTGGTCGACACAGGGACGCTCGGTGATCCGTCCGCCACCTACGCGGTTGTGACGTTGAGCCCTGCTGGCCAGACTGGAACGATCGCGGGCCACCAGTGGACGTCGGCGAGCGGGCGCTACACGTTCGCTTCGTGGGAGCGGGGGGCAAGTCCCGGTGTTGCGGTGATCGATCACAAGGACGGGAACCAGGTCGTCCAGCGGCTCAGTTATCCCGGACGACCGCACGGCGTGACTCACGCGCAGCCGTAACCGCGTTCGGCGCGGTGGGCCCTGGATTGATTCTAGACTAGAAGCCGTCTCATAAACCTGCCGCTCGTTTCACGATGCGAGCGAACGCCAGTGAGCGAGCCACGCGAGCGGCCCGCCTACGCCAAGGCTTCGGCGAGGTCTCGCCGTAGCGCTTCGCGCGGAGGCGGAAGCGCGCCGGCGAAGCGGCGCGCGAGAGCGCGTGTAGGGGAGTCCGAGGGGCGAAGCCCCTCGGATGAGACCAGGATGTCACCGTGATAAGCCGTCGGAACCGGCGAGCTCCTTCTCGAGCGGGGTGGCGTCAAGCGCGTGAGACAGCAGCGCCTCAGGCGTCATCCCCCTGTGATCGATCAGCTCCGCCACGAGCAGGTGATATCTCAGGGTACAGACCTGACCGCCGCGGATCGAGCGCGGGCGCTCCGGCCCGGAAGTCCCGCTGAACGGCCGGAAAGTCGAACGCGCCGCCCTTCCCGACGTAGTCGGCGTACCCTTCCTGCTGCCACCGCTCGAGCCGATGATACCCGCGTCGTCCGAGACGTCGCGCCGTCATGATGTGCGTGATCTCGTGGGCGATGAAGTAGGTGAGTGTGCGGTCGCCGGCCGCCTCTGCGCCCGATGGTCCGATCAGCCGGTCGCGCTCGATGCGCGCCGGTCGCAACCAGACGTTTTGGGTCAGATACACGTCGGCAATCCCCCCGACATTGCGGTTCCACAACGCAAAGACCGCGAAGAGTGCTGCCGAGTCGCATAGGTAGACGTCGTACGTTTCGGTTGGCACGTAGAAGGGCGATCGGCTGACGCGCTGTTGCGCCGCCGCGGCGATCTCGGTGGCTTTCAGAGTCAACGGCGCTCGGGCGTGCAGGACGACGTTCTGCGCGCGCGCTTCGTACGCAAAAACGATCTGCGGCCGAGTCAGGAGGATGGCATACGGCACTGCCGCTGCCGTCAGCGACAGCAGCAGCTTGCGGGCCAATCGACGAGAGATGGTCATGTTGCTCGTGAGCGTATCACTGGCGACGCCGCGCCCGCGTCAACAACGTCAGCGGTCGCATCGGGAGGCGCCGTCGCTCGCGGGGTCCGTTCGCCCCGCTCCGCTCCGGCGGGCGCGCTTCGTCTGCGTGCCGAAGATGAGGTTGTCCGACGTCTTTCGGCCGGCGTAAGGCTGCACCATGTGGGTAAGTCGCCGCTTTCGATCGATCACAATTTTTCTCGAAAAATCTGCGATCGACGACGGCCGGACAGTTGCTCTCCCACTTCGCACCAATGGGAGGCCAGCTATGACGCCCTTTCGGCTGAGTCTGATTACGATCGTCAGCGCGTTCGCCGCGGCATGCGGAGGAGGCTACTCGTCGACGCCGACGACACCAACGCCCGCTCCGTCCACTGCTACTACTCCAGTATCGATACCCGTCGGTGCGCGGACGCTCGCCACGAGCGCCTTTAGTCCCAGCCCTCTCACGATCCCTGTGGGAACCACCGTGCGCTGGACCAACAACGACACGATTGCGCACGATGCGACCTCGAACACCGGCGCCTTCGCCTCGGGCACTCTGAACGCCGGCGCCCGTTTCGACTTCACGTTTCAAACCTCCGGTACGTTCTCCTATCACTGCACGATCCATCCGGGAATGATGGGCACAGTGATCGTGCAGTAACGGCGATTGTCAACCGGTAGCGATTGTCGTGGCGGCGGGATCGAACCACTCGAGCGCCGGCCTCAGCCTGACGGTCTCCCCGATGACGATGACCGCTGGCGCGCCGAGTCCTTCGCGGGCGATGAGGAATGAGTGAGGAGGAGGCCTATCTCGCAATCCAGCGCCAGAGCCGCCAGCGTCGACGTCCCAAGCGCGAGATTGCCGAGGCGATTCTGCCGGCCGATGACATGCGGCGGGGGAGGGTTACGTCGTAGCGCCGGGTCCTGGCCTCAGCCTGCATCCGCGGGTGAATACGACCGAACATCGGGCGGCACCCGTGCGCCGGCCGGCATGGGCACCGAGAGACCAGGAAGGGGATCTGCGGCGAACAAACGTCGACAGGGCTTCGCGAGCAGGCGCGCCCATCGATTGGCCCGGCTCACTCGCGCGCTGTCGCTGGCGATGCCGGTGTTCGCGTACATCTGCCGGTACAACTTGGAGATGATGACGAACGCCAGTCGAGACCGTAATGTCTTCGTGCACTTGGATCTCGCCCAGATTCGCCGCAGGCCGTAGAACCGATCCCAGACGGCCTGCGTCCTGGAGCGGATCTCCTCGGCCGACATGACCGGGTGGGACATGTAGATCTTTGGACGATGCGCCTGGGGAATCAGCCAGTGACGCGTGACGGGGATGCCTGCGATCCGGGTGTTGTTAGCCGCCTGGGCGTTCTCCCATGTGTTGAAATCGACGGTACCCGGATACGGGGTCAGCAGGACGAACTGCGCGAACGTCAGGCCTGCGCGATCCGCAATGTCTGCGGTTGTCTCGAATGTGGAGGAGCGATCGCTTGGAAGTCCGAAGATGAACGAGCCGAGCACGTGCACGCCGTGCTCGCGGAACTTGCGCAGGCGCTCGACCAGCGCCTCGCCCACATCGTTGAAGCCCTTGTAAACGTCCTTCAGGCCTTCCGGAGTGACGGCCTCTACGCCGACGAGCGCGCCCTTGATGTTGGCGCGGCGCATGGCGTCGAGGAAGGCCTCGTCTTCGGCGACCTCCATCGTGATCTGCGTGAAGAACACCATGTCCGACGGAAGCTGCGCCAGCCTGTCCATCAACTCGAATCGCTCTGACCGCAGGGTCCGCAGCTGCTCCAGGCGGGCCGCGTTGTTCTGGCGGGCCGCCATCGCAAGATCCGCCATCGTCACCGGGTAGAAATTGTCGTCGGCCAGCGCGACGAAACGGAACCCACGCCGCCTGAGATCCACGATCTCTTCGACGACCGCGTCGACGGTTCGCTGCCGGGGCTTCTGTCCATCGGTGCGCCAGACCGAACAGAACGAGCAGTGCTTGGGGCAGCCGCGAACCGTTTGCACCGAGCCCCACATGTAGCGCCCTTCCGGCAGCAGCTCCCAGCGCGCCGGGACGAACCGGTCGGCATCGACGCGTCCGCCTTCGTATACAGGCTTCAACGTGCCGCGCGTCACGTCGTCCAGGACCACCGGCCACACGAGGTCGCCGTCGCCCTTCACGACCGCGTGGGCCCCGCCCAGCTCGCGAGCCTCGTCCGGGTACAGCGTGGCGTGGATGCCGCCGAACACCACGATGGCCCGGCGGGCCCGCGCAAGCGTGCCGATTTCGTAGCCCCGGAGGGCGTTCCCCGTATGAATCCCGATGCCGACGACGTCGCCGGGCCGTAAGGTTTCGACGTCGAAGGCCTCGAGCGTTTCGTCGGTGATGCTGGGAAGCCCGAACGAAGCCGGTGTCGCTCCGGCGAGGACGAACAGCCATCGCGGGGTGATCACCCCGACACCGAACGACAGATGGCTTGGGTTGACGAGGTGAACCGTCATCGGGTGCAATTCCGTTCTTCGTGTCCGGATGCCGTCACGCTTTCCTCGTCCAGGACATCGAGGGGCAGGCGGACAGGATGGAACGGATGCAACATTCGTCAGACTCCTTTCGGCAGCGGGACGACTACCGGGCTCGGAGGCTGAAGCGACGTCAACGCGACGGCACCAGTCTGGCGGGCAAATGTAGTCTATCGTACAAGCGGAGGAGCCTGGAAAAGGCTTCCTGCGAATGCTACCGGGTGATTCGCGCACAGTTCGAGCGACTTCGATTGTAATCCGTGGATCGCGGGACGCCCCCGCGGCTCGCCCCCGGCATCTCCTCTCGGGCGATTGCCCTCTTCCGACACCCTCCCTGCCGTTCCCTTCCATTTATTCGTCCATTTTCACGGTCAGGCTCCGGGTGTGTTGCCGATTTCGCGACCTCTGTATACGCTGCCTCTGAAGAATGGATCTGGTCGCTGATCTCACCCTCGTGTTGCTGGCCGCCCTCATCGGCGGTTTTCTCGCGCAACGCGCCGGGCAGCCGCTGATCGTTGGTTACATTCTGGCCGGCATTGTCGTGGGGCCGTTCACGGCCGGCCCGACGGTCGGCAACGTTCACGACATCGAGCAACTGGCCGAGCTCGGCGTGGTACTGCTCCTGTTCTCGCTGGGCCTCGAGCTCTCGTTCCGCGAGCTCGCGCCGGTGCGCTCGGTAGCGCTCGCTGGAGCGACGATACAGGTTCTCCTGACCATTGCGTTGGGTTTCGGTGTCGGTGTCGCGATGGGTTGGGCCTGGCGGCCTGCGTTGTGGTTCGGGGCGTTCATCTCGCTGTCGAGCACGATGGTGGCGCTGAAGACGATCCAGGCCCAAGGTCGGCTCGGAACATTGTCCAGCCGGGTGATGCTCGGCATACTGGTCGTCCAGGATCTTGCTGTCGTTCCGCTCATCATCATCCTTCCGGAGCTGAGCGATCCGGCCGGCAGTCTGGTCAAGGTCGGCACGGCGACCCTTCGCGCGATCCTTCTGCTCGGCGTCATCGTGCTCTCGACGCGAGTCGTGCCGCGCCTGATGGCGTTCGTCGCCCGGTGGAACTCGCGGGAACTGTTCTTTCTCTCGACCGTCACGCTGGCGCTGGGTGTCGGATACCTCGCGTGGTGGTTCGGTCTGTCGCTGGCGATCGGCGCGTTCATCGCCGGCCTGGTGGTCAACGAGTCCGAGTACGCGCACCAGGCGCTCAGCGATGTCGTCCCGTTGAGGGACCTGTTCGGGATGCTGTTCTTCGTGTCGGTCGGGATGCTGCTGGATCCTGCCGTATTGTGGCAGAACATCGGCGTCCTGGCGCTCGTGGTGCTCGTGACGATGGTCGGCAAGGCCACGATTCTCGCAGGCATCGTGAGAGCATTCGGCTACTGGAACGTGGTGCCGCTGGCTGTCGGCCTGACGCTGTTTCAGGTGGGCGAATTTGCGTTCGTCCTGGCCAGGGTCGGGTTGTCGAGTGGAGCGATTTCCAACCACATCTATGCGCTCACGCTCAACACCGCGATTGTCACGATGGCGCTCACGCCGGTGGTGTCCCGCCTCGTGCCCACGATCTATGGCCGCTTCTGGCCCCGGCGTGCTCGGGAAACCCTGGAGCTGATCAATCTCCCGCCGGCAGGTTTGTCCGAGCACATCGTCGTGGCGGGATCAGGACGGGTCGGCCGCAGCGTTGTCGATGCGCTCGAGCACCTGAAGCTGCCGTTCGTGCTGGTCGAATTCGACGATCGTCGGGTGCAGCAGGCACGCGCCGCCGGCCTCCCGGTGATCTACGGGGACGCCAGCCAGGCCGTGGTCCTGGACGCGGCAGGGGTCAGCCGCGCCCGGGCGCTGTTGGTCACCGTTCCTGCATTTCCCGATGTTCGCAGCATCGTCGCCGCCGTACGACAGCTTCGCCCGGACCTCCCGATCATCGCCCGGGCCGATGGACGTGAGGCAGTGCGAGCGCTCTATGCGCTCGGCATCCAGGAGGTGACGTCGCCCGAGTTCGAGGCGGCGATCGAAATGACACGCCAGGCCCTCATGTACTTCAACGTCCCCGCCCAGGACGTCCTTCGCGTGGCCAGCGTGATCCGGCGCGAGCGCTATGAGCACGCGGACGAGGGGCGTGACTCCGGATTGGCGCTTATGTCCCAGATTGGAGAAGTGGCGCGGCAGCTGGACTTCACCTGGATGATCGTCCCGCCGGAGAGCCCGTTCGACGACCGGACGCTTGGCGCACTCCGGGTCCGGTCCACGACTGGCGCGTCGATCGTCGGCGTCATTCGGTCCAATTCGTTCGAGGCGAACCCGGATGGACAGTTCCGGTTGACGCGGGGAGACCTCGTCGCGGTGCTCGGCACCCGCGATCAGATCGTCCGTTTCGAACGGGCGATGCAGGTGGGCGGTCCAGCTCGCGGGGACATCGACAGTTGAAAAAGATCCGGATCGGCGCGGCAGTGGTGGGCGTGGTTGTGCTCGTCGCCGATGCTGTTGCCGACTCGCCGGTCCGTTATCGCAAGGTGTGGGACGTGCCGCTGCCCGCGACCCGGGCCGTGCAGGATCCCGCCGCCATCGCGCGCGGCCGCTATATCGTGTGTGGCCCCGGACGCTGCGCGGACTGCCCCGCGGCGGACGCGGCGCGCCCGCAGCTGCTCCTCGGCGAGGACGTGCCCTTGACCGGCGGATCCGGCGAGACCACCTATCTGGGGACGTGGCGCGCGCCCAACCTGACTCCTGATCCCGCCACGGGGATCGGACACGTCACCGACGCGCAGCTCGCGCGAATGATCCGCTACGGCGTCAACCGGGAAGGATGCCGGACTCGCCGATGCCGTGGGGTGGCTTTTCGCGCATGACTGACACGGACAAGCGGGCGCTCTACCGGTTTCTCCACGGTCTTCCTCCCGTGCACCACGACGTCGGTCCCACACTGCAGCCTCTCCGCGGCGAAGTAGCCGGATAGGAACGCCGCGCGCCTCAGCCGGTGATCTTTCGCGCTGGGAAAATGCCGGCCACAGTCTCGCGTGTGTCGATTCATGCCGCCTCCGGACGACTATCCCGTGAACGCGTGTTCCTGGAACTGGTGATCCGACCCCCTAGTCCAGGATTCACTTCTGTTCGTATGTAGGGCAGCCCTGAAGGCCTGAACAGTCTCCTGTGGCTTCCGCCTTCCGCCTTCGCGCGAAGCGCTCCGGCGGACCGCCGTAGCCTTGGCGGAGGCTGGTCAGGCGGAAGATCGCGGCCGGCGTTGGGCTTCCACCTAAAGGTGGAAGCCACAAGATCGATTTGTTCGCAGGCCTGAAGGCCTGCGCTACGGGAGCGCGACATCGCGAACACAAGTGAAGCCCGTGCCCAGAGGTTCGAACCAGTTGGACGAACTTGGAGGTGTCATGAAGTATCTGTGCCTGGTTTACGTCGACTGGAAGGTCCTCGAGCAGCTGTCGGGGCCCGAGTTCGATGCGCTCGTGTCGGACTCGCTCGACTACGACGATGAGCTGCGACGGCGCGGCCATCTGATCGCGGCCCAGGCCTTGCAACCGGTTGAGACGGCCACAACTGTCCGAGTCCGAAACAACAAGCTGTCGACGACTGACGGCCCGTTCGCGGAGACGAAGGAGCAGTTGGGCGGCTTCGTCCTCATCGAGGCCAGCGATCTGAACGACGCGCTTCAGATTGCCTCGAAGATCCCGAGTGCGAAGCTCGGCACGATCGAAGGTACGTCCGATCCAGCCAGCCCCCCAATGCCGGTCCTTTGGCTCCGGGTCTGTAATCCTCTAGACATCTTCGAGGAGCTACGATTCGCTGTTGTTTGGAGTCTTCTGCGGGACTGTGCTCGCGCTCCGCAATCGTCCACGGAGGTCACGCATGGCCAGACATCTCGCGACCGCCCTTGCCCTTTTCACGACCGTCGGCCTTGCCGCGCCTCGCGCCGGGTACGCACAGACGTTCAGGGTGGAGAAGTTCGACATCAAAGGCGACGGCGGCACGGACTACGTCACCGTCGAGCTCGCCACGGGGCGCGTCTTCGTGTCGCGCTCTACGCACATGATGGTGGTCGACGGCGCCACTGGGAAAGTGCTCGGCGACATTCCGGACACGCCGGGGGTGCACGGTGCGGGGATCGCCACCAAGCACGGTCACGGCTTCACGACGAACAGCGGCGACCAGACCGTCACGATGTTCGATCTCAAGACGCTGGCGGTGCTCAAGCAGATCAAGGTCGGGCCCGGTCTCGACGGCATCATGTACGACGAGCCCGACGACAAGATGATCCTCACCAATCACAGCCGTCCGATCGGTACCCTCACGGCGATCGATCCCAGGACGGGTGACATCGTTGCCACCGTTGAGCTCGAGGACACCGCACCCGAAGGCGCAGCGGCTGATGGGAAGGGCCACATTTTCGTCAACAACGAAAGCAAGAACACCATCCAGGTGATCGACGCCAGGACCTGGAAGGCGACCGCGTCCTGGCCGCTTGCGCCCTGCGACGGGCCGACCGGCATCGCGTACGATGCCACGTCCAACCGGATCTTCTCCGGTTGCAGCAAGACCTCGGTGGTCGTTGACGCGAGCACGGGCAAAGTCGTGGCCTCCATCCCGAACGGCACGCGCGTGGACGCCCTGGGATGGGATCCGTCGAAGAAGCTGATCTTCATCCCCAATGGGGGCGAGGGCAACGTCACGGTCGTCCACCAGGATTCACCGGACAGGTACACGGTGGTTGGGACCGTCGCCACGTTCGCCGGTGCGAAGACCATCACGGTCGATCCCACGACACACAACGCATACCTCTTCCAGCCCGAGCGCGGTCCGGCTCCGGCCCCAGCCGCTGGCACGCAGCCACCGGCGGCAGGAGCCGGTGGACGGGGACGCGGTCCACAAGGGCCCGTCGTCGCGGGGTGGTTCATCGTCATCAGGCAGTAGCCATGCTGCTGACGAACACTTTTTCCCTGTTGGACGTCCTCCGTGTGACGGAAATCCCGGCGGGACGATGTTGCACGCATCTATACTGCCGTGTACAACTGGACGCCTCGTCATGCTGAGGCGTCTCACCTCGCGCGCCCCGCTCAAGGCTGCGTTCCTGTTCATGACGCTGGTCGTAGTGGCGCTGCCTTTTTCGGGGCGCGAACCGACGCAGGCTGACACGGCCACACAAATCGCGTCGAGCGACGCACCGCACCGGCCGGTCGTACATGCACTTCCGTACCGGGGTCATCGGCACCTGCGGCACATGCGAGCCGCGCCTGACACCATCCTCCGCGTGTTTGCCCGGGTCGTCGTGCCGCCGCAGGCGTCCGTGCGTTCGGAGTTCGCGCTGAACAGGCGTAGGGCGTCGTCTCCTCCACGCCAGCTTTTCCACCCCCCGACCGCTCCGCGCGCCCCCGCCGTCTTCGGACGCTAGTCCTAAAACCGCGTGTCCGGGCTGCCTGTGCCCGCACCCGCGCGGTCTGCCGCAAGCCCATGAGAACCGGCCTTCTGGTGTCCACTTATGCGCGCATATGTCGCGATCCTGTCACTCGTGCTGGGTGTCTCCGCCTGTGCTCCGGCGACCCGGCCCAACCCGGCGCAGCTCCCCAGATATCCTGTGCGCGCGGACATGGGCACGGACACCGTAATTCCCCCCGGTGTCGGCATCGAAGACGGTCTCACTTCTGACGAAGCAGTGGCGATCGCGCTCTGGAACAATCCTGATTTCCGCGTTCAGCTGACCGACCTCGGCTTTGCTCGCGCTGATCTGCTCGAGGCGGGGCTGCTCAGAAACCCCGTCCTGTCGCTGCTGTTTCCCGTGGGTCCGAAACAGCTGGAGGCTACTCTGCGCTTCCCGATCGAAGTGCTGTGGGAGCGGCCACGCCGCGTGGCTGCCGCATCGGCCTCCGTCGATCGAGTTGCGGCTTTGCTCGAGCAGCATGGGCTCAATCTGGTTGCCGATGTGAAGGTCGCCGTCATCGAGCTGGCGCTGGCGCGGGATCGGGGCGTCCTCCTGAGCACCGCGGCTGCACAGCTCGAGGAAATCCGTGACATCGCCGGCGCCCGGCTCCGTGCGGGGGACATCAGCAATCTCGAGGCCCGATCCGCCGAGATCGATGCGGCCCGCGCGCGTTACGACGCCTCGCGCGCAGTGTTCGACGTGGAACTGCGCACGAATGCTCTTCGCGCGCGTCTAGGCCTGGTGCTTCAGCCCGGCGACGTGACGCTGGTGCCCGCGCCCGATCTCACCGAACGGTGCGTGGATTCCGACGGCCTGGTTGAGGCGGCCCTTGCCTCGCGCCCCGACGTCCGGGCTGCGGAGCTCGCGATAGAAGGCGCAGCGGCCCGACTGGGCTGGGAGCGATCGCGAGTGCTCAGCGTCACCGCCGTGCTCGACGCCAACGGTCCCAAGGACAACCAGTCGCTCGAGGCCGGACCGGGGCTGGATTTCGGCGTGCCGCTCTTCGACCGCAATCAGGGCGGACGCCTGCGCGCCACGACGGAATTCCAGCGTGCCTCGCTCGGCTACGTGGCCGCACGTCAACGTGTCGCATCGGAAGTTGCTGATGGACTGATTCAATTGTCACAGGCGCGCGCGACGCTTGGATCGTGGCAACAGTCCGTGGTCGCTCCCCTCGAGAAGCAGGTGTCAGCCGCTGAACGTACGTTCGCGGCGGGGGATACTTCATATCTGTTCGTGCTCGAGATGACCCGGCGTCTCACGGAGGCCCAGGTACGCACGCGCGAGGTGCTGGCCGATATCGCGCGCGCCACGGTCCGCGTCGAACGCGCCATTGGACGCACGTGTGAGGTGAAAGGACAGAAGAGTGCCTCTCGATTCTAGGGCCGCGATCGTGGCCCTTGGCGTGGTGTTCGGCGCCATGATTGCCGCGTGCGGCCGGACACCGGCAGCGAACCCGGCCCCAAAGCAGGCGACGGTCACGGTTCCCGTCAAGGAAGCACAGCTCACGACCGTGACGCTGACGGCGGACGCAGAGAAGCGGCTGGGGATAGCCACGGCGGCTGTCGAGCGCAAGGCTCTCGCGCTGACACGCACGGTCGGCGGAGAGATTACGGCGCCGTCCGGGCAGTCGATTGCGATCACTGCGCCGGTGGCCGGCACGCTGCAGTCGGCCGGCTCGGTGAGACACGTCGCCGGCAGCCGCGTCTCGAAAGGGCAGCTGCTGTTCCATTTGACTCCGCTCGCGACATCCGAGCGGGAATCCGTCATCATGGCCCGGCAGGCGATCGACACCGCAACCGCCCGTCGTGAAGCCGCCGCGCTCAAGGCAAAGCGAGCCGAGCAGCTGCTGAAAGACGGCGCCGGCAGCAGGCGGCAGCTGGAAGAGGCGCAAGCGGAGCTCGCCGTCGCGGAGGCGGATCTGAAGGCGGCCCGCGACCGCCGCACGCTGGCCGGAGACACGGCGACGACCGAGGGCAGCGTCAGAATCGAAGCGCCGCAGAGCGGCGTGATCCAGGCGGTCCACGTCAGCGCCGGGCAGGCCGTGCCCGCGTCCACCCCGCTTCTCGACATCGTCCACGTGGCGACCGTCTGGGTTCGCGTACCCATCTACGCCGGGGAGGCCCGTGATATCGAGGCAACCGCCCCGGCACGAGTGTCTGCGCTCGGCGCTTCAACGAGTGCCGACGGCGTGATCGCCCAGCCGATCCAGGGCCCACCGTCGGGAAACGCCACCACTGCCGCGATTGACTTCTACTACGCCATTTCGACCCCCGGTCAGCCGTTCCGTCCGGGAGAACGGGTGGCTGTCGCGCTGCCGCGGCGCGGCCCGGCCAACGCCACGGTCGTGCCGAAAGCGGCGTTGCTGCACGACGCGTACGGTGGCACCTGGGTCTACGTTGTGCGTGAGCCTCGGGTCTATGCGCGTGCGCGCGTCACGGTGACCGACATCAACGGGGACCTTGCCGTCCTCTCGGAGGGCCCGGCACTCGGTACGCGCGTTGTCACCGATGGGGCGGCCGAGCTGTTCGGCGTCGAATTCGGCGCCGGCAAATAGGGCCCGTCCATGCGCTGGATCGTCGAAACCGCTCTTCGCCTCCGTCTTGTCGTCGTCGCGCTCGCGCTCGTGCTGCTGGTCGCCGGGAGCCGCACGGCGAGAGAGACGCCGCTCGATGTCTTTCCTGAGTTCGCCCCGCCTCTCGTCGAGATGCAGACCGAAGCACCCGGTCTCTCGACGTCGGAAGTGGAGGCTCTCGTCACTGTTCCGCTCGAAGCGGCGATGACCGGTGTCGCCGGGCTGAAGACACTCCGGTCGAAATCCGTCCTCGGCCTCTCGTCGGTCGTCCTGATCTTCGACGATGGCACGGATCTCCTGGCAGCGCGGCAGCTGGTTCAGGAGCGCCTGGTCAGGGCCGCCACCAGCCTTCCTGCGGCCGCACATCCGCCCGTGATCCTCTCACCGCTGTCGTCCCTGAGCCGCGTGATGAAGATCGGCATCACGTCCGAGCGGCTCTCGCAGATCGAGCTGACAACGCTCGCGAAATGGACGATTCGCCCGCGCCTGATGTCGGTTCCCGGAGTGGCGAACGTCGCGATCTGGGGTCAGCGCGATCGACAGCTGCAAGTGCTCGTCGATCCGGCGCGGCTTCGCGCGAGCAACGTGACATTGGCGGACGTCGTCACCGCGGCGCGAGAGGGGACGTCGACGGCAGGCGGCGGATTCCTCGAGACGCCGCAGCAGCGCCTCCCCATGGCACACGCGCCAGCCGTGTCGAACGTCGAGGATCTCCGACAGCTCCTGATCCCGCTGCCCCCGCCACTCGGGTCCCGCGCAGAGGCCGCAGCGATGAGCAACGGCGTTCGCATCGGCGACGTCGCGGACGTCGTCGAGGGCTCGCCTCCGCCTATCGGCGACGCGATCATCAACGACGGTCCAGGGCTGCTGCTGATCGTGGAAAAGCACCCGGATGGCAACACCCTGGAGGTCACGCGGCAGATCGATTTTGCGCTGGAGGCGCTGCGGCCTGGCCTGCCGAACGTCACGGTCGACTCCACGATCTTCCGCCCGGCGACCTTCATCGAGCTCTCCCTTCGTCATCTCAACGAGGCGCTGCTCATCGGGTGCGTCCTCGTCGTCATCGTGCTTGCCGTGTTTCTCTACGACTGGCGCACGGCACTCATCAGCAGCATCGCCATCCCGTTGTCGCTCCTTTCGGCTGCGCTGCTGCTCCGGTACAACGGCGGCACCCTCGACACGATGGTCATCGCAGGGCTGATCATCGCGTTGGGAGAAGTCGTGGACGACGCGATCATCGATGTGGAGAACATCGTGCGGCGCCTGCGGCTGAATTCGCAGGAGGCGCACCCACGTCCGGCGGTGCAGGTCGTGCTCGAGGCCTCCGTCGAGGTCCGCAGCGCCGTCGTCTATGGCAGCGTGATCGTCGCCCTGGTCTTCATTCCCGTGTTCCTGTTGGAGGGGCTGGCGGGATCGTTCTTCCGGCCGCTCGCCCTCTCGTACGTGCTGGCGATCGCCGCGTCACTGTTCGTGGCGCTGACCGTGACGCCGGCGATGGCGCTGCTGCTGCTGCCGAAGCACCTCCACGCCCGTGAGGCGCCCGCGGTGACGTGGTTGAAGGCGCGGTACCGGCGCGTGCTCCCAAAGATCGTGTTTGCCCCCCGGCGCGCGCTGGCGATTCTGGTCGTGGCGCTGACCGCCACAGCCTGCGCATTCCCGTTCCTCGGGGAGGAGTTTCTGCCGCATTTCAAGGAGTACGACTTCCTGATGCACTGGGTCGAGAAACCGGGAACGTCGCTCGACGCCATGCGCCGCATTACCGTCCGCGCGAGCCGTGAGTTGCGCGCCATCCCCGGCGTGCGCAACTTCGGAGCGCACATCGGCCGCGCCGAAGTGGCGGACGAAGTCGTTGGCGCCAACTTCACGGAGCTGTGGATCAGCCTCGACCGCTCCGTCGAGTACGAGCCGACCATCGCGAGAATCCAATCGGTGGTCGATGGGTACCCCGGGCTGACACGCGACCTGCTCACATACCTGCGGGAGCGGGTGAAGGAAGTGCTCACGGGCTCGAGCGCGACGATCGTCGTGCGCATCTTCGGTCCGGACTTGACGACGCTCGGGGCCAAAGCCGGTGAGGTCCGGACGGCGCTCGGCGGCATCGCGGGCGTCGCGGATCTGACGCAACAGCAACTGACGCTCGTGCCACAGGTTCTCGTGCGCTTGCGTGCGGATCGAGCGCAGCTTGCCGGGGTGACGCCGCAACGGGTGCGCGAAACGGTCGCAACCGTGCTGCAGGGGCGCAAGGTCGGCGAGATCTACGAGCAGCAGAAGATCTTCGATGTGGTCGTCTGGGGCGCGCCACCGGTGCGCGGCGACGTCTTTGCCCTCAAACGGCTGCCAATCGACACAACGGGCGGCGGACTCGTGCCTCTCGAGGCGGTGGCGGATGTCTCGCTCGCGCCAACCCCGAACGAGATCACGCGCGAGGGCGGGTCGCGCCGGATCGACGTGACGACAAACGTCCGCGGGCGTGCTCTGGGGGATGTCGCACGAGACATCAAGAATGCGCTGGCGAAGATTCCCTTCGAGGCGGGCTTTCACGCAGAGGTCCTCGGGGAGTTCGCGGCGCGTGAGGCATCCCAGCGGCGGCTGCTGGCGCTGGGCGCGCTGTCGCTCGGGGCCATCCTCCTGGTGCTGCACGTCGATTTCGGATCGGCCCGGCTCGTGTCGCTCGTTGGCTTGACGCTGCCGTTCGCGCTCATCGGGGGCGTCGCTGCCGCGTTTCTGTCCGGTGGAGTGCTTTCACTGGGATCGCTGGTCGGCTTCGTCACGGTTCTCGGCATCGCCGCCCGCAACGGCATCATGCTCGTCAGCCACTACCGGCATCTGCAGGACGTCGAACATGTAGCGTTCGGGCCGGAGCTTGCGATGCGGGGCGCTGAAGAGCGTCTCGCGCCGATTCTGATGACGGCGCTGGCGACTGGCCTGGCGCTCGTGCCCATCGTCGTCGGCGGCAGCCGCTCCGGCCAGGAGGTCGAACATCCGATGGCGGTCATCATCCTCGGCGGGCTGTTCACCTCCACCGTGCTCAACGTATTCCTGTTGCCGGCACTCTTCCTTGAATTTGGCGGTGAATGTGGAGGGCGGCAGCGCCAGGGGCGATTGCAGAAGTCGTAGCGCAGCCCTCGAGGTCACCCTACGGTGTCAGCGTCACTTTGTCGATTTCCACGCAGCCATCACCGCCGCTCGAGAACATGACGAGCGTGTGGGTTCCTTTGGAGAGAGTCGCGTGGCCGGCGAGATCCGTCGCGAACACGTTCCATCCTTCGCCGTCGTCGCCGGTGTCTCGCGCTTCGAACGCGCCGATTGCGACACCGTCGAGGAAGAGATGGATCGTCTCGGTGGCGCCGATGTTGTCGTTCGAGTAGGTGACCGCAACCGCATATCGCACCTGCGGCGCGCTCACGGAGAAGGTCCAGAGCCGTCGTTCGTCAGGCGCGAGATGGATGGTCAGCCCGCCTGATGCCTGCGGGCGCGGCATCGCGCCACCCTCGCCGGTGCCCGCCTCGGCCTCGAGCGATACGAGTGGCGACACGGCCGGCGCCGGCGCCGACGGCTGCGCCGGCAAGGCCGGCTCCCCGCATGCGGCGAGGAGCACGAGTGGGATCAGGATGCCGCTTCGCATGGTTGGCAGGGCTGGTCAGGAAGCCGCCATTCTATCAAGGTCCCTTCCTGACACAGCACCCGCCCGTTCAACGATTTCTCACTTCTCCAGCCGGGGACGTCATCCAGTTGCCGTTGACGGTGGCCACGTCGGCAAGCCTCCTGGGCTGACCGGCTCGCAGTCTGGCGTCGGCAAACGGATCCCGGAGCCGAAACGCGGAGGCCTCGCGCTTGCGGTTGGCGCTCAGGAGTCCACCCGCGAGCCCGCCAGCCGCAGCACCGAGAAGCGCGCTCGTCCACACCTTCCGATCGCTGTTGATGGCGTCATCGAACTTGTTCAGCCCGAGGAACAGCCCGGCGGCGAAGCCGCCCCCCGCACCGACGATTGTCCAGACGACCCGCTTCGTCGACGACCGCTTCGGCGACGGCGACGTCGACTGGGCGAGCGCTGCGCCCTGGGTGAAGACCAATGCGATGAGCGTGGACCCGATTATTCGGCGAACCATCCAAAAACCCTCCGATCATCAGAGCAGGCGGGCATCCACGGTATTAGGCGCAAAATGCCGTCGCGCCGGCTCACCCGTTGGATGCTTCTGTGCCGGTTCGGGTCACACTCTGAACGATTCGGGTCAGGTCCGCCAGATCCGCCGTGCTGGGAGGATCACTTGTCATCCTTGGTGCCCGGGGTCTGCGGACCGCTCGGGTACGGCTTGCTGCCCATGAGGCCCTTCCACAGCACTCTGTTGAATTGTGCCGGAGGGACCTGGTCGGCCTCGGAGAAGTCGAAACCTGCCGTAACCGAGTCCCAGTACGCCGCGTCGTGTTTGGGCTGAACGATCGGCCCGGCGGCGAACTTCACGGGGGTGCCTCTCTGTGCCAGCGCCAGCGTCGTGCCGGTGAGGACGGTCGAAGCCTCCGCGGCATAGGTCCACTTGCCGGAAGATCGGATATCGAACACCTCGGCCATTGGCCGCTGGAATGCCGTGTTCAGGTTGATGTGTTCGGTTCCGAGAATGTCTTCGATCGTGCGAAGCGCGCTGACCTGGCTGTACCGCGTGCTGACCACTGCGCCCTGCTTCACGTACGGTCCGACGACGAACACCGTGCCGCGATGCGAATCCACGTGGTCCGGACCGTCCTGGACGTCGTCTTCAGTGATGATAACCAGCGTGTCCGCGGCGTACGGGCTGTTCGCCACCGTCTCGACCATGAGGCCCAGCGCCAGGTCGCAGTCGGCCTGCTGCGTTTCAGGCGTGTTGAAGCGGCCGAGCGCGGTGCCGAAGCTGCCCATGTGGTCGTGGCTGATGCGAACGAGCGACAGGTTGGGCAGATTGCGGTTGGCAACGAACTGGTCGAACTCCCGCTTCCACTCGTTGTAGCGCCACCATGCTGCCGTCGCCCGGGTTCATGAAGTTGTCGAGGGTCACGAATTTCGTCGCCAGGCTGTGATTGTTCGGCGTGAGAGCCTGGCCGAACTGCGCAAGAGCCGGGTCGGCGCTTGCGCCGTTCGTCAGGTCGCCCAGAACCTGATCGAACGTGCGATTTTCCTTGACGACGTAGATGACGTGCTTGATGTGTTTGTTCAGAAACTGCATCACCTTCGCGTCTTTCTTGTCGGTTTCGGTCGAGTAGAAACTGTTCTTCGCGACTCTGTCCGTCAGCTCTCGCAGGTGACCGGGGTTCGGCACAGGGGCGCTGACCAGAGAAGCACGCTCCAACTGGAACTGGTACGAAGATGAATTGCGTCGAGTTCGCCGTGTCGACTGTACCGTCGGGCTTGTAGAGCGAGTTCTGGCCGGCGGTGATGATCGCCAGCGTCGTGCCGTCTGGGCTCAGCTGTGACCGTACACCTTCGCCGGCGACGAAGTCCGGGTAGGCGGGTAGCCCTGGGTTCAGGTATTGCTGAACCGCGTTGGCGATGATCGTCGGCGTGACGTACTGCCCGGTGGCCAGGGCGATGATGTCGTTGCGTTCCCGACGATCGTCATCGAGGTCCTTGGGATCATCCGTGCGCTCCTGACGAACGTCTTTGCGCTCCTGTAGGTTCGCACGCGCTGACAGTGCCAGCACGGCCGCCAAGGTGGCGACGCTGATCTTGAAGAGGCGTTGGAGCGATCGGTTCGTCATGATGAATCCTTTCTCGTGGGTCGGCAGAGACGTTCGAACGACGCGGTCGAGGCATGGGGACGGCGAGTGACTCGCGCACGAAGGAGTTCAGAGGATGCGCCCGGCCTGTGACCGGGCGGCGATGATTCAGAAAATCGCGTGTAAACAGTCAGCCCCGCAACTGTCGCGGTGGAACGCGACGCACGTGCAGGACGAACTGCATCCAGCGGGACGCGATCTGCCGAGATGAGTATCGATGACTGTGTGCGCGAAGTTACACGACCATCACCACGTTTACACACACACTGCGTAACGTCTCTCTCGCCTGACGACGGTGCCGCGCAAGTGTGCACGGCCGAGTCCGGTGAGGAGAGGGAGGAGCTCATGCGTCGTTTTCTTCTGTGCGCAGTCATCGTTGGCACCACCGTGCCGGCCGCCGCTCAGGAGCGCCCGTTTCTCTTTTCGGTCACGACGGCAGACGAGGCCAAGCCTGCCGTCCGATTCGACTATGACGTCGGGGTCGGGGAGCGCACGTTCCAGAGCGACACCGAGAATCAGCCGGAACAGCGGGTGGGTGTCCAGGCGTCGAGCGGACGGTTGACGTTCGTCGCACGGTTCGGCATCGCGGAGGTCGGTAGCTCCTATCAGAGCTCTCAGTCGGGCGAGGCAGTCTACTCGTTGTTCGGGCGTTCGAGTCCCATTGCGCTGGCGGCCGGTGGCGGTATGCTTCATGAGGCCGGCGGCGTGAACGTGCTGCTCATGCGTGTGGTGGCGGGACGCAGCACGGAGTCCTCTCACGTGTATGGCAACGCGCTGTTTCAAAAGCCGCTGTCATCCGAACGCGACGCGGTCGATCTGATCACGAGCGTCGGCTGGGCTCGGAAAATCACGCGCGCCGTGTCGTTGGGCGTGGAAGCCATCGGCGAAGACCTCGAAGGTTTCTGGGATTCCGAGGAGGCCGAAGGCGGCGCCCGGCTCCTCGCCGGGCCGAGCCTTCACATCTCACCCGGACGGCGATGGCAGTTGACGGCTACCGGAGGCCCGGTCTTCCACCCGTCTGACACGGGACGGGGGAGCGGTGCACTCCGGACCTTCCACCGGAGACCCGGCGCACCAGCTATGCATTCAAAGTCGCACTCTCCATCGGGTTGGCCTCCGGGCGATGATCCGTCATCGTTTCCTCTCGTGCGCGCATGACGGGTATTTCGATTGCAGCCCTCCTTCTACGGAGCGTCTCGGGTGTTTGACGGCGCCGTGTCGCAGATCGCGCCCTTTCTCGAGCGCGTCGTCCAGCTGAATACGGAGTACCCGGGCCGGCAGGCTCCAGGCCTACGTGCCGGAGGGGTTGCGCGATAGCGAGCGGACGCTCGAGGAGGTGCTCGAGGAGCTGCTGCCGGCGTCGCATGCCGCGCTCGAAGCAGCTTCGCGCAGTCTCTTCTCGTCGCTGCCCGTTGCGTTCGATCCGGCCGAATCAGTCGGTCCTTACCTTGCCGCCGTGGATCGAGACGCATCCGGCCGGCCGTACCGCTTCCTCGACATGGGGGCGTTGATTGCGACGAGCGCGTTCGGCGAGAACGATCCTGCGGTGGTCCGGGCCATCCTCGAATCGCTGGCGTTCGTGACTTCGCGCTATGCACATTCCGAATACCAGACCACGCTGTCGCTTCGCCTCAAAGCAGAGCTCAACCGGATCGCGCCGGAGGGAACCCCGCGGCATTTCGTGGTCAACACCGGCGCCGAAGCGGTCGAGAACGCGATCAAGTCCGTGCTCCTGCATCGCGTGAAGACGTCGGGAGAGGGTGATGGCGGCTTCATCGTGTCGTTCGAGGGGGCCTTTCACGGCCGGACGCTCGGCAGCCTTGCGGTCACGCACCGGAAGAAGGCGCGACTCGGATTTCCGACCTTCGACTGGCCGCACATCGCGTTTCCATTCGAGGAAGCCAGCGCACCCAAGGCCACCGCCGGGCGCGAGGAACGCAGCCTGAAGCAGTTGTGGGATCTGCTGGTGTCCGGACGATTGCCGCGAGCGGAGCGACCCCTCGATACCTACAGGCGGGAAATGGACGCGCTCGACGAATTTCTCGCGCGGCCGGATCAGGACCTCACGGCTTTCGTGGAGACACAGCGCTCACATCTCACGCCGGATGTCGTCCGGCGATCGCGTCGCGTCGCGGCCGTGCTCGTCGAGCCGATCCAGGGGGAAGGGGGCGTTCGCCTGGTCAGCGCGCGCTTCATGCGCAAGCTGCGGCTGTTGACGAAGATCTACGACGTGCCGCTCATCTTCGACGAGGTGCAGACCGGCTGGGGCATGACGGGCCGCCTGTGGGCACACGAGCACTTCGACCTGCCATGTCCGCCCGACGTCGTGACGTGGGCAAAGAAGGCCCAGAACGGGGTGTTGTTCGTGAGCGAAGAGCTGGCCACGTTCTTCCAGGAGGAGAAGAAGTTCAACACTACGTGGGAAGGGGACTCGGTCGGGATGGTCCGGTTGCTCGCCGTATTGGACAAGCTCGATCTCGGACAGGTGCAACGGACCGGAGATCGCGCAAGACAAGGGCTGCTCGCGCTTGCGCGCGACTACCGTGAGATTCTCAAGAACGTGCGCGGCGCGGGCGTCATGCTGGCGTTCGACGTCCTTCGTGCCGACTGGCGCGACGCGTTACGTGACCGCGCCTTCCGTCGCGGCCTCCTGTTGCTGCCGGCCGGGGAGCGTGTGCTTCGGTTCTACCCCCGCTACGACACCGAACCGTCGGCCATAGACGAGGCGCTGGCGATTCTCCGGCAGGCTCTCGAGGATCTCGCCGGTGGCCGGGTGGCCGCGGATCCGACGCCGGCGCTCAGAGTTCGCGTCGGGACCTTGACCATCCCGCTCGATACCCTGGAAGGGCTCGATCTCATCGCGGACACCTTCGAGGCCCACAAGCTGCAGGTTCTCGCCGTGGAGCAGGAGCGCTACGGTGCGGCAGCGAAATATCCGCCGGACGTCTTGCGCGCCGGGCGGCGCCCGCTGCTGCAGTTCCCCCTCGAGACGCTCGAGGCCACCGCGTCGAGCCCTCGAGCGATCGGGATCGCCTTGCGCGATCGTGTCTCGTCGCGCGTCGTGGGTTACGCACTCGGCAGTGCGCTCGAGAACCACGATGAGGAGGGCGTGGCCTCCGATCCACACTTCGGCGAGAACAATACGTTCTATCTGCAGGCGATGGCCACGTCGCCGACCGTGCAGAACGACGTCGAGCTCGAGAACTGTCTGCTCGACTCGCTACGAGCGGGCACGATTGCAGCAGGTTTCGAGTTCTTCTCGACGTTGATCGAGGAGCGGCTGCGCGAGACGGGCCCGTCGTGGCTTCGAGACGCGGCCGTCCTGCACCGCATCGAGAACTACTTGCAGAGCGGTACCTCGTTCGTCTACCTGCACGTCGCGCTGACGTCGAACGAGCCAACGTAGCCCCGCCAGTGCGGGCTCTGAAGACCCGGGCTGCACCAACCGATGTGAACCGCTTGAAGCCTGAACCTTGAACCTTGAACCCTGAACCCTGAACCCTGAACCCTGAACCTTGAACCTTGAACCTCCTCATACCCACGTTGAGCCTCTCATTCATCGCCACGGAGCAACGGCTTTCTGGTGTATTGCGTGGGGACGGATACGATCGGCTCGTCGAGGCGTGCCTCGGCGCGTCGCCGGCCTAACAGGCGAACATAGCCCATGTAGCGGCCAGCGTCGGCCTCCACGGCATCGATTTCGATGGCATTGTCGGGGGCGACCGCACGCTGCCACTCCAGCCAGGACTTCCAGCCTTCTGGCATCGTATCGGCCAGCTCGATCGTGATGATACCGGTCCGATCCCACTGCCGCCTCCACCACGCGGCCGAGTGCAGGCAGCACATGCCCGGTTCCCACCACGTTCGAAGATGATCGGGAATCGGGCCGTCGATGTCCTCCATCAATCCAGCCCCCGCGATCCCGAGTGCGCCGCCCGGTCGCATGAACCGGGCGATGTAGTTCAAGTACAGGTCGTCGGTCCCGTAGTAGGGGAAAGAGTCGATACTCACCACGGCGTCGAAAAACTCGGTGGCGAACGGCAGCGCCCTGGCGTCGGCGTGAATCGGAAACACTCCATCCTCGACACCGGCGTCCCTGATGCGCCGGAGGTTCTCCGAGGCACTGAACCACAGGTCGGTGGCCCACACCTGCACGCCGAATTCGCGACGGAGGAAGATCGACGACGACGCGAGTCCGCAGCCGAGATCGAGGACCCGCATGCCGGGTCGAAGGTCCATCCTCTCGGCGAGCCACTCGACGAGCCAGAGGGCGTTGGCCCCGCCGCTGGCGCCGGCGAATACCCATTCGGGGTGGTACTTCGACGAACGCGGAAACCGCGCAGAATCCAACCGCAGGTGTGACGTCATGCTGAACCTAGATTCACTTCAGTTGGCGTAGCCCGTGTCTTTAAAGGTGACCCGTTGTCGGGGCGGCCGATAAGGCCGCTCCCTCAGCCTGGAACGAAACATCGAACGCAGTGTAACGGAGTGGACACTGAGACTCTGCCGCCACGTCGAAATGCGGGGCGGCCCGCGAACCGGACTATCGACGCGAAGTTGCGGGGACGGGGGGCGAGTGCCACAATGGCAGGGCTCAATCGGTCCCGGCGCAGGAGGTTTCCATGAACGAGGAGCTCGACTCGCGGGCAGAGTCCCCGCTCGTGCTGGTGGTGGACGATGCCACAGATCTCGGCGAGACCCTGGGCCCTTTCCTGGAGAGCGTCGGTTTTCGCGTGGCGTTTGCCAGAAATGGCTACGACGGAATGCATAAGGTCGTCGAGATGTCGCCGGATATCATCCTCATGGATCTCAACATGCCGGGTATGGATGGTACCGAGACGACCCATCATTTGAAGCGCCAGGCGTCGACCCGGCAGATCCCTATTCTGGCCTACACCGGAGAGACCGTCCTCCTGGATCTCGAACGCATACAGCGCAGGGGATTCGAGGATGTCGTGTCGAAGACCTCCGGTCCGGACGAGCTCGTCAGGAAGATCCGCGCCGCGCTTGCCAAACGTTCGGCGCTCTCGGGCGATGCCGTGTAAGGCTTGACGTCACGCCTGGCTGACTCTCGAGCCGCCCGCATCCGCTGTGGCTCAGCCGCCCTGCCATTGCCACAACGTCCCGCACCGCTTGCCAGCAGCGAAACCAACCCATGCGCCACTTCTTGCGTTTCCTGACAACGGCGCTCGTGAGCGTTGGAGCGATTTCAGTCACCGCGCAGGCGACGCCCGGGTTCCTCAGCAAGCCGACCACTCAGGCGATCCGTCTGCTCACCTGGAACGTGTACCGGAACTCGATATTCCCAGTGGGCGATCAGAGTGTGGATGCTGCAGGCGCCAGTCGACCGGCACGGTTCGCGAGAGTTCTGAGAGCAGTGCAGCCCGACGTCGTCTGCCTGCAGGAGGTCACGGCCGGCGCGCAGAGAAGCGCGGCGCTCGTCGGTCAGATCCTGCCCCTGGCCAACGGCAGAACCTGGCAGGCGCACGGTGCGGTCGACACCGTCATTTTGTCGCGCTTCCGGTTCGGTGCGCGCGACGAAGGCGGCGTGGACGGCGGCGAACGGCGGCGCGGGCACGCGATTGCCGTCATCGATTCGCCCGCCGGCGCTTTGTACATGA
Organism: uncultured Acidobacteriota bacterium; assembly: GCA_963804795.1. GTDB lineage: Bacteria > Acidobacteriota > Vicinamibacteria > Vicinamibacterales > 2-12-FULL-66-21 > CAVSUB01. Next base: position 347,794 of record CAWDRS010000007.1, read on the forward strand.
TCTGCGCGCACTTCCAGTCTTCCGATGGTCCGGAGGACATCGCGATGCGCCAGCGGCAGGCGCAGGTGGTCGTCAACACCATCCGTGACGCGAGGGCCGGCCGCCGCGCCGTCCCGCTGCGGCCTCGCACCCCCTTCGTCATCCTCGGAGATCTGAACGCCATACCTGGAGGAGCCGTGTTCGTGGACGCGATGGTGTCCGGTCAGGCGTCGCCGGTGCCGGCGGCCGGGCGCGCCGACGGTCTCGATTGGGACCGTTCGTCGCTGACCGACGCACGGCCACACCACAACGCGTCGCGACCCGAGATCTACACGTGGCGGAACGACCTCGAGCCGTTCCCACCGGGCGCACTCGATCGCATTCTGTACAGCGACAGCGTCCTGACCAGTGTCAATCAGTTCGTTCTCGACACGACGATGATGTCGGAGAAAGAGCTCGCCGAATCAGGCCTGCGCGCCGAGGACGTCATGCGCGATCCGAAGGCCGGGATCCACGATCATTTCCCGCTCGTCATCGACCTGGTTATACGACCGCCGAAACCGCGAAAGTAGGGCGTCGCTGTCACACGTTGTCGCCGGGCTCGAGACGATAGATCTTGGCCTCCCAGGCGAAGATGGATTCCCGATTGTGACGGCCGGTCTTCACATGACGACGTTGCGTCTCCTCGAACCAATGTCGTCCGGCGGGCGTGTTCGGCCAGTTCGGCACGAAATATTCGGCGCCCGGTGACAGCGCATCAGGCGTCGTGAAATCGGAGAAGTTCGCAACGACGACGACCGGGTCGCTGTCCCTGCCGCGCTTCCACACGAGCACCCGCTTTCCGGCGTCGAAATCCACGTGGATGAAGGTCGTGTCGTTCACCGACAGCGCCGGATGGGACGTGCGCAGATGCACCAACCGGCTGACGTACTCGAACAGGTCTCTGCGGTCGGGGTCGTCGAACCGGCTGAAGTTCACCGGATCGACCTGCTTGCCGCCTTGATGGGTGACGTTTCCACGGGCGTCGAACAGGTCGTGCTGGTCGCCGAATTCCTCGCCGGCGAGAATCATCGGAATGCCCACGGCGGTCAACTGGCAGGCGAACCCCAGCTTGATGCGCCGCAGTCGCGCCCGGTGGAGCATGATCTGGCTGGCGCGGTCGCGCACTTCTCTGTCACCGGGCTCCCGCCCGTCGCGCCGGATGCCGTCGCGAACCTCGGTCTCGATCGCGCGCCGGTCGAATAACGGTTCGCTGCTCGCGAGAGAAATGGCCGCCTGCATCAGGTTGTAGAGCCGCTCTTTCCGTCGCCCTTCGACGTCGTGGCTCGTCAGGTAATTGATCGCCCTTGCGCCATCGTCGAAGACCCCTTCGATCCTGCAGTCGATGGCGCGGCGGACCGTGTCTTCGAAGTTCAAGCCGTCGGCGTTCTCGCCGAGCAGGGCGGCCCGCACCAGGCCCTGGAAGCGTTCGTTCCAGAGTCCATCCAGCCGCTTGCCGGTCAGCAGCTCCGGGGGCATCTCGAGCTCTTCGCCGACGACGAGGAACTTGGCGTCCGCGGCAGCGCCCGCGGCGGGGTACCGCTCCCTGAACTGCTCGCGGGCGGCATCCTTGAAGTCGCGGATGAAGTCCCAGTTCGCGACGTTCTCCACGCTGTCCATGCGGATGCCGTCGATCTGGAAATCCTGCATCCAACGCGTCAGAAACGTCAGCATGTGCTGTCGCGCGGGCGAGATGTTCGCAACGGTGCCGGAGATGGGATCGTAGGTCGTCTTCCTCCTCACATACCGAGGGCATGAAGCGCCGAACGGGTTGCGGAGCTCGCGGCCTCCACCCCTGCGGGAATTGAAGGCATCGGGGTCGTCGCGGTGCTTCTCCGGGTTCTCGAGATAGAAGTCGTCGAAGGCAATCCGCCTGTACGGCTCCTCCTTCATGAACCCGAGAACGACGTCGAGAAAGATCCGGATGCCGGTGTCGTGACAAGAGTTGATGAACGCGGTCAGATCCTGGGAGGCCGTGGGGGAGAGATTGCCCTCGGGATAACCCAGCTCGTAGTCGGCCGCCAGGTAGTGGGACGTGCCGTAGCCCCACTCGCGCGCGAAGATGCTGTCGGCGGGGGGCAGCATCTCCACGGCGTTTACCCCAAGTCTGGACGAGATACGGGGGGTCGAGGCGCGTGACCGTCAACTCGGAGAAATTCGCCCCCTCGAAGCCCCGCTCGACCAGCGCGCGTGCGTCCCGGAACGTGCCGACCGCGCGCTCGAACTCATCGCCGCCGCTGGAGCGTCCCCATGCCGTCGGCAGCTCGTAGATCACCAGCCGGTTGTTGGGGGCCAGCGCATCGAAGTCCGCGACCTTGTGCTCGGGCGCTTCCCCGTTCGGGTCGCGAACCACAAGCCGCCCGCCGGAAAACCCGATCACCGATGCGGGATGGAGCAGCGACGGGTTGTCTGGCGCATACAACCGGTAGTCCACGACCGCCGCGAGCGGGTCGGTCGTCTGCACGCGACCCGTGCCGCCTGGTGACGTGTCCGCGACCGTGAACCAGTAGTGATACGTCTCACCGTCGGTCAGGCCCAGGCCGCCGGGATCCAGCTCGAACAACCCTTCTACTGTCCCGCCGCCGCCGGCTGCCGGCTGCAAGGCCTTGCGGGCAAGCTTCTTGAACGTGGGCGGATTGCCGTTCTGGAGCTGGCCGATGGTCAACTCCGGCGGGCTCGCGACGCTGGCGGGGCACCAGACGACGAATCGCGTTCGACGACGAGTGAGGATGTCGATCATTGTGGGTCCCGTCTGGTGGACGCGGCGGATGAGCTGTTCGGCCCACCGCTCGTGCGTTCCGAAACGCCCTCGAGCACGCGAGCGCGCCGCTCGTGACGGACATCGAGCGCCGAGAGGCCTGCACAGAGTTCTATAGCGGAATCCGCCCGCTTTGCAACGACGACTCAGTAAAGATCGCGGCGCAATGGAACCAAGGCCCGTCTCTCGTATAATCACGCAAGTTGTCTGATTCGGAGGAGCGCGCCGTGAAGAAGCTGCAGGTCCAAGGCCTTCATCACATCACCATCGTCGGATCGACGAAGCAGAGCGCGGTGGATTTCTGGCAGGGTGCGTTGGGCATGCCGTTCGTCTTCGAGCAACCCAACCTCGGCAAGCCAGATGAGAACCACCTGTATTTCGATCCCGGCGATGGCCGCCTGCTCACCGTGTTCACCAACGAATCACGCGAGGACGCCCGGCGCCATGCACCGCGCGAGATCGGCTGCGTCGAGCACATCGCGTTCAATGTCTCGAGGGCGACGTTCATGCAGGCGCCCGCCCGCTTGCGCGAACGCGGCATCGAGTTCATCCAGCGCGACCGCGGCTTCATGGACTCGATCTATCTGCACGATCCCAACGGCCTCAAAGTCGAACTCGCGTGCTACAAGTTCGAGACCCCCGAAGGCTTCCGCGCGGTCGACGTGCTGATGAAGGCCCACGCCCTTCGCGTCGAGCGCGGCGATCACCACATCACCGACGAGCACCTCGCCGATGCGATCGAGTCGCTGCTGGCGACTCGACCGCGTCTGACGGTTGACGAAAAGGTCTCCACGCCCGCCTGACGTCAGCCCGAAGCACAGGCGAGGCGCGCACGGGCTCACGCCTACGTGAGCGGAACCGCGAGCACGGTCTCGAACGTGATCGTACCTTCGGATCCGTCTTCAGCATCCCGAGCATCGCCTTGGGCGGCGTGATGGCGAAGTCGGTCCGTGCGTTTGGGTCGGCTAGGGTTTGACGTCAGGAAGGCGCACGATGACCGTCGTACCGCCATCCGGCGGACACTCGAACCTGATGCTTCCGGCGTGCGCCTCGATCAGCCGTTTGGCGGTCGGGAGGCCGAGCCCGCTGCCTCCTGATTTCGTGGTGAAGAACGGCGTGAAGATCTTCTCGCGGATATCGGCCGGAATGCCGGGTCCGCTGTCGCGGAACGAGAGCTGACACCAGCTGTCGGCGGCTTCAACCGACACCCGCAGCACGCCCTTCCCCTGCATCGCCTGTGCGCCGTTCATGAGCAGGTTGACGAACACGATCTTCAGGAGCTCCGGATCCGCCAGGACGGGTTGCGCCGTTCCCTGGACCTCCACGCGCATGCTGGCCAGGGCCGGATCGTCGGCGAGGAGGTTCGCCGAGCTGCTCACCAGAGCACCAAGGTCGACGAGTTGCGGACGTGGATATGGCGGTCGCGCGAAGAGCAGAAGATCCTTGACCAGATCGTTGAGCCCATCGATGCGGGCGACGATCTCCTTCGCCACCGCCGCGTCCCGGCTCTCCGCCGGCAACCGTCCGCCGATGACCTGCACCGCCCCACGGATCCCCGCAAGAGGGTTCTTGACCTCGTGCGCGATGAGTGCCGCCATTTCCCCGAGGCGGGCGAGCCCGGCCTGTTCCCGGAGCTGCTCCTCCATGCGGACGCGGGCTGTGAGGTCGTGAAGGATGCCTGTGAATTGTCGTTCCCCACCACTGCTGATCATTTCGCCGACTGACAAGTGGATGGGGAACGTGGAGCCGTCACGACGGCGGCCCGTCACCTCACGTCCGATGCCGATGATCTTCTGGACGCCGGTCTCGCGGTATCGCGCGAGATAGCTATCGTGCGCCTCGCGGTGCGGCGATGGCATCAGGATGCTGACGTTCTGGCCGATGACCTCCTGTTCGCCGTAGCCGAACAGCCGCTCGGCTGCCGGGTTGAATGCCGCAATCTGGCCGTTGGCGCCGATCACGATGATGCCGTCGACAGCGGAATCGATGATCGACCGCCAGCGTGCCTCGCTCGCGCGCAGGCGCTCCTCGAGCTCCACGCGCGCGCTCAGATCGTGCAGGATGCCCGTAAACTTCCGCTCGCCGCTTACCGACATCTCGCCCACCGACAGGTGAACCGGAAACACGCTGCCGTCTCGCCGCAATCCGCTGACTTCGCGTCCCTTGCCGATGATCTTCGCGACGCCCGTGGTGATGTAGTGTGCGAGATAGGAGTCGTGCTCCTCGCGATACGGCGGGGGCATCAACACACTCACGTTGCGACCCAGCAGCTCGGCTTCGGTGTACCCGAACAACCGTTCCGCCGCAGGATTGAACGCCTCGATGCACCCGTGAGCGTCGATGACCACGATGCCATCGACGGCGGACTCGACGATCGATCGCCACCGCACGTCGCTCTCCCGCGACGAGAGCTCGACGTGATTAGGGGCCGGGATGTTCCTGGAGCTGGCGGGATCGTCCATCTGGTTGGTGTGCTTCGTCACCCGCGCGGGCATCACTCGCGTGGCGCGTCGAGCGCAGATGCGTGAACGCTGCGCAGCGAGGGATACGAGCGCCGGCCGGAGCCGAAATCGTATCACTACGCGAACAGTCGGATGGAGCGGCGTCACCAGGATCGCAGGGCGATCGACAAGACAGCCGCTGCCGCGACGACAGCCAGTGTCCCGGCCACGATGGTTCGGAATTTCGATCCCCCGAACGTCAGCGCGACTCCAGTCTTCAGCGTCGTGTTGGCGAGCACGCCAATGGCAATCGCGCGCGCCGCGACGCCGAGCGACACCTTCGGTGCGACCTCTCTCGCCATCGAGACCGTGAGGGCATCCACGTCCGTCAGCCCGAGCACGGCGGCGGTGGCGACCGTGCCGGCTTCGCCCCACCGCGACCGGGCCAGGCCGACAACCATGATGACGACCTGGAACAGAATGGCCATCTGAACGGCCGCGGACAGTTGCAGCGGATTGCGCAACAGCAGACTCCCTGCTTCGTCGCCATCCTGATCCGGCTTGCGGACCCCAACGGCGGCGGCGATGGCCACCACCAGGGCCGGAGCGGCCAGGTACGGAATCGCCGGAAGCATCAGCGCAGGATTGAGTACGGCGAAGAAAGAAGGCCCACGCGTCCGCCGCCGTTTTCTCGCAATTTGACATACTCGGCGTATGACGACCGGGCCCGCCCAAGTCGGCCTCGTGTTCGTGGCGCGCGGCATCACCAAGGTCTACCACATGGGCGAGGTCACCGTGCACGCGCTGCGCGGCATCGACTTCGACCTCAGCGCGGGGGAGCTCGTCGTCCTTCTCGGTCCATCCGGCTCGGGCAAGTCGACCCTGCTCAACATCCTCGGCGGCCTCGACGTGCCGACGTCCGGCCACGTCGTCTACAAGGACGAAGACCTCACGGCTGCGGGTGAGGCGGTGCTCACGCAGTATCGGCGCACGCACGTCGGCTTCGTGTTCCAGTTCTACAACCTGATTCCGAGCCTGACCGCGCGGGAGAACGTGGCGCTCGTCACCGAGATCGTCGAACATCCGATGACGCCCGAGCAGGCGCTCGGGATGGTGGGGCTCGACCATCGGCTCGATCATTTTCCGGCGCAGCTCTCCGGCGGCGAGCAGCAGCGCGTGGCGATCGCCCGCGCGATCGCCAAGCGGCCGGACGTTCTGCTGTGTGACGAACCGACCGGCGCGCTCGACATCACCACCGGTATCGTCGTGCTGGACGCGATTGGCCGGGTCAACCGCGAGCTCGGCACGGCGACGGTCGTCATCACGCACAACGCAGCCATCGCTGGCATGGCGGATCGTGTGGTCCGGCTCGCGGACGGTCGGGTCGCCGGCATCGAGCGCAATCTGACGAAGCTCGCCGTGAAGGATCTGCAGTGGTGAGGCTGCCGGCTGCCGTTCCTGTTCTCGATCGCAAGCTGTTGAGGGACTTGTGGGAGATGAAGGGACAGTCGCTGGCGATTGCGGCCGTGATCGGCGCCGGCGTCGCGATGTTCGTGACGTATCTGTCGAACTTCGATTCACTCCGCCGGACACGAGAGGGGTACTACGAAGGCGCGCGGTTCGCGGATGTGTTTGCCGCCGTCAAACGCGCGCCGGCCAGCCTCGAGCCGCGTATCGCGGCACTCCCCGGTGTCGAAGTGACGGCGATCCGCGTCGTTGCGGACGTCACCCTCGACGTGCCCGGCCTGGCGGAGCCGGCTACGGGCCGGCTGATCTCGCTGCCCGAGCGTGGACGGCCGCAATTGAACGACGTGTACCTGCGGCGCGGCCGGTGGGTGGACGCCGAGCGGCCCGACGAAGTGATTGCGAACGAAGCCTTCGTCGATGCGAACGGGCTGCAACCGGGCAACCGCGTGGCGGCGGTGATCAACGGCCGCCGCCGGTCGCTCACCATCGTCGGCGTCGGCCTCTCACCCGAATACGTTTACGGCATCAGGCCAGGCGAGATCTTTCCCGACAAGCGGCGCTTCGGCATCTTCTGGATGGGCCGCCGCGCGCTCGCCTCGGCCTTCGACATGGAGGGCGGGTTCAACGACGTGACGCTCAAGCTGGCCCGCGACGCTTCTGCGCCGGAAGTCATCGCCGGGCTGGACCGCCTCACCGCGCCCTACGGAGGACGTGGAGCGATTCCGCAGGCGCTGCAGCCGTCCGCCTGGACGCTGGACAACGAATTGAGGCAGCTGCAGACGTTCGGATTTCTCGTGCCCCTGATCTTCTTCGGGGTCGCGGCTTTCATTCTGAATGTGGCCCTTGCTCGTGCGCTCGCGCTTCAGCGTCCGCAGATCGCGGCACTCAAAGCCCTGGGCTACTCCAACCGCGAGCTCGGCTGGCACTACTTGAAATGGGCGATGGTCATCGCGATGGTCGGCGGATGCGTGGGCGTCGCCGCCGGTGCCTGGCTTGGTTCGGGCATGATTCGGCTCTACAACGAGTTCTTCCGTTTCCCGAATCTGGATTACCACCTGTCGTCCGGCGTGGCGGTCGCCTCGGTCCTGGCAAGCCTCGTCTCTGCTGCGGCCGGCGCCCAGTCGGCCGTGCGACGCGCGGTACGCATCGCTCCGGCCGAGGCGATGCGGCCGGAGGTGCCACCACGCTACAGGGTCAGCGTGTTCGAGCGGATCCGGGGCCGCTCGCGCACGACCATGGCGAGCCGGATGATTCTCCGGAACCTGGAGCGGGCGCCGGTCCGTTCGTTCGTGTCGATTCTCGGCATCGCCTTCGCCGTCGCCGTTCTCTTCGTGGGTCTCGCATTCATGGACGTCATGAACCTGCTCATCAACGAGCAGTTCGAGCTGTCGATGCGGCAGGACGCCACGGTCAACTTCGTCGAGCCCCGGTCCGTGCGAGCCACGTACGAAGTCGAGCACCTGCCAGGCGTGATGGACGTCGAGCCACAGCGCAGCGCGCCGGTTCGCCTCCGGAACGGCCCTCGGTCGCGGACGCTTGCGATTGCCGGGGTGCCGGCTGCCCCGCGGCTGAATCGCATCATCGATCGCGCCGGCGGTCCGGTGCTGCTGCCCGATGATGGCCTGGTGCTTTCGAAAATGCTCGGCGGCCTGCTCGGTGTCTCGGCGGGGCAGGTGCTGCAGGTGGAAGTGCTCGAGGGCAAGCGCCCGGTCCGCGACGTGCAGGTAGCCGCGCTGGTGGACGACAGCATTGGCCTCCAGGCCTACATGCGGATCGACGCGCTCCGGCGCCTGCTGCGCGAGGGCGAGGTCGTGACCGGCGCCGCCCTGACCCTCGATCCGGCGCAGACAGGCCGGTTCTATCGAGAGGTGAAGCTGATCCCGGCAGTCGCCGGCGTCGGCTTGCGAGCCGTCGCCCTTCAGAACTTCCGTGACACGATGGCTGAGAGCATGAACATCTCGATCCTGTTCAACGTCGGCTTTGCCGCAATCATCGCGTTCGGCGTCGTGTACAACGCAGCGCGCGTGTCGCTGTCGGAGCGGTCCCGGGAGCTGGCCAGCCTGCGCGTCCTGGGTTTCACGCGCGCGGAGATTTCGCTGATCCTGCTGGGCGAGTTGGCAATCCTCACGATCTGTGCGCTCCCGGTCGGCGCGGCCATCGGATACGGGCTCGGAGAGCTGATCATCTCCGGCTTCAACAACGAGGTCTATCGACTGTCCTTCGTCGTTTCCAGGTCCACGGCCGCGTGGTCGTTCCTCATCGTCATCGTCGCGGCGTTCCTTTCGGGTCTCGCCGTCCGCCGCCGGCTCGATCGGCTGGATCTCGTGGCCGTGCTCAAGACGCGCGAGTGAGGATGCGCACGCTGCTCCTGAGCCGTCGCGCCGCGATCGCCCTCCTCGTCGTGGGCGGACTGCTGGCCTTGGCATTCTGGCCGTCCGCCGTGCCCGTTGATGTCGGGACCGTGACCCGCGGACCGCTCGTCGTGCCGATTGAAGAGGAAGGGCAGACGCGCGTCCGCGATCGGTATGTCGTCTCGGCGCCGGTCGCCGGACGTGTCCTGCGCATCGATCTCGAGCCGGGCGACCGGGTCAAACGCGGCCAGGTCGTCGCGCGTGTGCGGGCGGAGGCACCACCCCTGCTCGACGCCCGGACGCGTGCCGAAGCGCAGGCCGCGCTGGAATCGGCGCGTGCGGCGCTCGGCCGCGCACAGGCCGACGAGCAGCGCGCGCGAGCCGCGCTCGCACAGGTGCGGCGCGAGGCTGCGCGGCTGCGCGAGCTGGCCACCAATCGCGTCGTGTCTGCGCAGGAGCTCGAGGTGAAGGAGGCGGAGCTGCGGACGGCCGAAGAATCGGCCAACGCCGCGGCGTTTGCCGTTCGGGCAGCGACGTCCGAAGTGGAGCGGACCGGGGCGCGACTGAACCCCTCACCGGCCGACCCAGGCCGCGTCGTCGTCGTGACGGCGCCGATCGACGGCGTGGTGCTCAAGCGCATGCGCGAGAGCGAGAGTGTCGTGCCGCCCGGCGATCCTCTCCTGGAGGTCGGGGATCCGAACCAGCTCGAGATCGTGGCGGATCTGCTGTCGACCGACGCGGTTCGCGTCCGGCCAGGCGCCCGCGCGATGATCGAGGAGTGGGGCGGTCAGAAGACACTCGACGCGCGCGTTCGACGGGTTGAACCGGCCGGCTTCACGAAGATCTCGGCGCTCGGCGTGGAGGAGCAGCGCGTCAACGTCATCCTCGACTTCACCGATCCGGCGGACGCGTGGGCGGCGCTGGGCGATGCGTACCGCGTCGAGGTGCGTATCGTCGAGTGGGAAGCGAACAACGTTCTGAAAGTGCCGACGAGCGCGCTGTTCCGCGAGGGACCCGAGTGGGCGCTGTATGTCGTTGACAACGGTCGTGCCCGCCGCACGATCGTCAAGCTTGGTCATCAGACCGGGCAGGAGGCGGAGGTGACCGCGGGTGTCTCAGAGAGTGCCCGCGTCGTTCTCCACCCGGGAGACTCGTTGACGGATGGTGCGCGAGTCCGGATCCGATCCGGGAGCTGATATCTTGGTCTCCACTGCTTGCATCTCTTGTTACTCTCTCGAGGGGGGACTGAGCCCGTGAGAAAACTTTCTCGTCGAAAACTCGTGCGATTGGCCGCCGGTGTGACGGCGGCGCATGCCATGCGGCTCGACGCGCAGACGGCCGTTCCGTCCGGCTATATCGGCCCGCTCACAGGAGTGACGAAGGGGCTGGATGACCGTCGATTCGATCCCGTCGCGTACACGCGCGATCTCTACGCCGCCGCGCCACGGCAACTGCGATTCGAGGCCAGCACGCGCGCCGGCGCCGAGAAATGGCAGGAGGCGCTCCGGTCGAAGCTGTCCGAGCTCGTCGGCGGCTTTCCCACCTCGCGGCAACCCCTCCGCCCGATCACGCTCGAAACTCGTACATTCGCGGGATACGTCCGCGAGAAGATCGTGTTCGACAGCCACGCTGGGGTCAGCGTGCTCGCGTATCTCCTGCTTCCGGAAAAAGCACGGCGGCCGGCTCCGGTCATGATTTGTGTGCCTGGCCACGGCCGCGGCGTGGACGACATCGTCGGCATCGACGACAAAGGTGGCGATCGAACGGACAAGGCGGGCTACCAGCACGATTTCGCGATCCAGGTCGCCGAGGCGGGCATGGCGGCGATGGCGATCGAGCCGATGGGCTTCGGGTGCCGGCGGGATCCGATCAACGCACGACAAGGCCTGTCCCGCAAGGCCTGCGATCCGGCCGCGGGCGGTGCCCTCCTCCTCGGCCGGACGATGATCGGCTGGCGCGTGTGGGACGTCATGCGGACGATCGACTACATCGCAAGCCGCCCGGAACTGGATCGGAATCGCGTCGGGTGTATGGGCATTTCGGGGGGCGGCACCGTGACCGTGTTTTCGGCCGCGCTCGAGCCGCGCATCCGCGTCGCCCTCGTGAGCGGATACCTGAACACCTTCCGGGACAGCGTCGGAAGCCTGGCACATTGCATCGACAACTACGTGCCGGGGATTCTCAACTGGGCCGAGATGCACGACGTCGCCGGCCTGATAGCGCCGCGGCCTCTGTTCGTGGAGTCCGGCGAGAAAGACAACATCTTCCCGATCCGGGCGAGTATCGACAGCTTCGCCGAGGTGCGACGGATCTACAGCGTCTTCGGCGCCTCGGATCGCGCCGAGCAGGAGGTCTTCCCGGACGAACATTCGTTCTGGGGCAGGCGTGGCATCCCGTTCCTGGCGCGCCACCTCGACGCCTGACTCACTGCCCGAACCTCGGATTGATCACGCTGCTGAAGATGGACCCGAACGAATAGGTGACGCTCATAGCGGCGTTGTATTCGTAGCCGCTGCGCAGCCGGCGTATCCGCAGCAGGATTTCTTCCGGCGACGCGCCGCGAGCCGGCAGGGACACCTGATCGCGAATGCGCGAGGCGCTCAATTCCGCCGCAACCGACAGCCCGCGGGTCAGCCGCAACGAGATCTCGGCCGTCGACCTCGAAGCGCGACTTCTCGAGATCGTGGAGGAATTGCGACCACTCGGTGCGGGCTTCCAGCGTGCCCCAGCGCTCGCGCTGCTCGAAGGTCAGCGACAGCTCGTGGGTCGGGAGCGTCTCCTCGGTCTCTCCAAAGAGTGTCAGCTCGTTGTACCGGCTCCGGTCGACGCCGATCGAGTACATGGCTCGAAGCTGTCGTCGCGTGTAGTCCGAGTACGGAAACACGTTGTACTCGATCGCGGGCGCGGCCGCCACGGACAGCTTGATGTTCTCGAACGTGGACGACTCGACGTCGCCGGTCGCTCCCACCGACCAGTGCTCGCCGAGCGCCTTCACGGCCAGCCAGTTGAAATCCCGCTCGCGTCGCCGCACTTTCACGGGATTCTCCTCCTGCAGATCGAACTCTTCGGTTTCGTGCTCGATCTCGGTGCCCAGGGTCACCTTCCACTCCGGCGTGATGCGATCCGCGCTGACGCTTCCGCCCAGCAGCGTCTGGCGGCTGGATTCCTCGCCCTCGAACGATGCGGATCCGCGCACACTGAACACCCAGTGGTTCCACCGGTCTGCCGATCCGCCGGGTCGCCTGTCCGGTTGATCGAGACGGACCGAGATGCCGAGGTGCGGGGGCATGCTGTCGCGGGCGACGTGGTTCAGCAGCCCGAGCCGCAGCGCGTTCGCCAGCTGCCGGCGCACGACGTCTTCGGAATCAGTTGGAGCCGTGATGGTCCGCAGCGTGCGCTCGGTGCCGCTGGAGGTTCCCAGCCCGATGAAGGACATCGTGTACTCACGCCCGCCGCTTCCGGTCTCGACCGTTGAAATCAGGACGTGCACGTCCGCCTCGGCGCGATCGCGGACGTAGTCGACGAATGAGACCTCCTCTCGAAGGAACTCCTCGAAACAGCTCTGGCAATCGATGAACGCTTTGAGCTGCGACGCCTGCGCGGCCGGGGCGGGCTGCTGAGGGGCCGCATCGAGGGCCGCCGCGTGAAGGACAAGGGCCGCAAGGACGGCGATGCATACACGTACCAGTGATACGTCGGCCGGACTCACGCCGCCGCCTGCACGCTATTGAACTGTGTGATCGTCATCGGAGCGAAGGTTTCCTCGGGTGCAAGGATATTCGGGTCTGCCCGGGACGGCTATCCGATTTCTCCGAGGAACCGGACCACCGCCTCGATCACCTGTTTGCCTCCGACGAGCTCGTCGTCGTTGTGATCGGCGCCTTCGACGATCGTCAGCGTCTTGGCCGAGGGCGCGGCGTCGTAGAGCCGCCGGCTCTGTTCGAGCGGCACGATGCTGTCGCGAGTACCTGCAATGACGAGAACCGGGCAGCGGACCAGGGCGATCTGGTCAATCGAGGCGAAGCGGTCCCGGAGCAGCCATCGCACCGGCAGCAGCGGGTAATGGATCCTTCCCATGTCGACGAACGACGTGAAGGGGGACCGGAGGATGAGCGCGGCGGGAGCGTGCTCGGCGGCCAGTTTCGTCGCGACCGCCGTTCCCAGCGACTCGCCGAAATACACGAGACGATCCGGAGATACGTCGCGTCGGCTCAGCAGGTACGCCCGCGCGGCGCGGGCGTCGAGCGCGAGCCCGGTCTCGGTAGGCGCCCCGGCATTCTCGCCGAAACCGCGGTAATCGAAGAGGAGGACCGACAACCCGCGCGAGCGGAGCGCCGCGCCGAGATCGGCGCGGTACGCGCGGTTGCCTGCGTTGCCGTTGAAGACGATCACGGTGAGAGACGCCGGTGATCGGCCGCTCGGCAAGAACCACCCGTGCAGGGCGACGTCGTCGGCACCGGTGAACGTCACCGGCTCGACGTCGCTGAGCCCAACCGCGGCGGGCGATGGGACGTCGTGCGTCGGAAAGTACATCAACCGGCGCTGTCCCAGCCAGATGATGACGAGCAGGACGATGAGGCTGGCGAGGCCCTGCACCACCGCCGCCATAAGCCGGCTCCTCCTGCGGGTCATCGTTCGTGTTGTGCCGTCAGCGGGCTTGTCGCTTCCACCTTCTTGCAGCTTTCACTCTCTTGTCGCTTCCACCCTCTTCGTAGCTTCCACCTTAAGGTGGAAGAAACGGTCAGCTGTGATCTTCCTCCTGACCCGCATCGACTCCTCAGCCGGCACCAAGCGTCCAGCTGACGAGTCGCCGCATCGCCCGCTGGTGTGGTCCGGTGAGGAACGTCCAGACGAGCAGCCTCACGGCCATCGGGGTCCGTCCGCCCTGTTTCCTGTGGGCGGCCAGGATCGTCACGACGGTTTCCTGCGGCTGCTCCCGCAGCCGATCGAGGAGCGCAACGCGGTGGACGCACGAGACGGTGCAGTACGGCGCACACGATTTCGGCGTCCAGAGCTCGCGGTCCAGGTCCTCCTGACTGTACTCGTCGAGAGGCTTTCCGGGATAGCCGCGCTGCTGCGAGCACCAGTGGACCAGTCCATCTTCGCAGACGTACAGATAGCGCGCTCCGGCGCGGCAGTGCCACTGATTCGGCAGGCCCGTTGCAAGGTTCCGCTGGAACAGCTCATCGTGCCCGTGCGAATAGAAGCCGCGCGTCAGTCCGATGATCTCGTCGTACACCTCTCGATGCCTATCCGTCAGGGCGGCGACCTGGCCGTGGCCGTCGTGAATCAGTCCGGTCGACGCGTTGAATCCCAGCGCGAGCCCGCGCCGCGCGATCGCCAGCGCATCTTCCGCGTTGCCGACACCGGCGCCGAGGACGCTGTTGATGTTGACGCCGAAGTCCGCGTGTGCCGCCAGGAGCTGTAGCCTCCGGTCGAGCACCTGCAGGCTCTTGTGGGACACATCATTCGGCGTGACGTTGTCGATGCTGATCTGGAGGCGGTCCAACCCGGCCTGATTCAGGCGCTCAATCCGTTCCCGCGTCAACAGATAGCCGTTCGTCAGAAGGCCGGCAATGATTCCGCGCTCCCGAATCCGGCGAATGATGACGTCCAGATCCGGGTGCAGCAGCGGCTCGCCGCCACTGATGTCGATTGCACTCGTTCCGAGCGCCGCAAGCCGCTCGACACGGTGGAGCATCAGGTCCGTCGGAACCGGCGCGGAGCCCTTGTCGTACTCGTTGCAGTACGCGCACGAAAGGTTGCACCGGCGGATCGGAACGATCTGGGCAAGGATCGGGTGTCGCGGCGATTTGAGCGCTCGCACACACATCCGGATCTCACGGAGACGCCGCGAGGTCTTTCGGGTTGCGCGACGGACCGGGTGAAAGCTCATCAGGGCCACGGTCCCCATCCTGTCGGGCAATTATCGCGCGCGTCGCACCAGGCTGGCGGGAGCGCGCACATTTGAACCCGCACTGACGAAACGGCCAGCGACTTCATGATCCGCAATGTGTGGGATCCGGTCGTTTGGGCTCATTGAGC
This sequence comes from uncultured Acidobacteriota bacterium, assembly GCA_963804795.1. Lineage (GTDB taxonomy): Bacteria > Acidobacteriota > Vicinamibacteria > Vicinamibacterales > 2-12-FULL-66-21 > CAVSUB01. The sequence goes on from CAWDRS010000007.1 coordinate 362,874, forward strand.
GCAACCCGCCGGCAAATATGGGGAGGGATTGAAGGTGTCACCTAGGAATGGAGGGCGCGATGGGCTCCGATTCCGCAACCGGGCGATATCCGATCGCCCGATTACGGAACTCCGGAGCTCTTCGGTGATCTACGACCTGCGGACCCTGGTCACCACAGGCCGGCGTTGCTGCGGTTCGAGTCAGATACCGCCGCTCCCCCATGGACCGGTAATCGCGAACGAGATGCCGGGCGTTTGAATGTTGACGAACAGCCACTTGCCATCCGGGCTGTAGCACGCGCCAGCGAACTCGCTGCCTCTGTAATCCAGATTGAAGCCGTTGATCGAAGTGGTGCGCAGATCGACGTTGTTCTGGATGAAGCGGAAGATGACGCCGTCGGTCGTCAGACCGTGAACATATTCGGTGCCGTCGCCATCTTCACAGAGCACGAGGCCCCCGCGCGGGCTCACCGTGAGGTTGTCCGGGGCATTGAGCACGTCCGACGAGGGCGACTCGAACAAGAGCCGCAGCCGTTCGTTTACCGGGTCGTACTCGAAGACCTGCCCCTGCCCGGCGTCGCCGCCGCTGCTTGCGACGAAGTCGATGCTGCCATTGCCATACCACGCCCCCTCGAGCTTCCCGAAGACCGCCGCGCCCTTCGCACGGCCCTGGCTGAACACGCTGGTTGCGCCGGTGGCCGGTGTCGGGTCGGGGACATCGATGACGTGCCACTCCACATCCCGCCAGTCACCCGTCTGCTTCGTGCGCGTGTCGGCCTGGATGACGCCGACAATGCCGAGCATCTCCAGGACGCCGCCGTCCTCGAGCAGCCCGGGGTTCGTCGGACGGAACCGATAGAAACCGGAGTTGGATCCAGCGTCTTCCGTTTCATACACCCACCCCGTAGCCGGATCGACGGCAACGGCCTCGTGCGAGAACCGGCCCATCGCTTTGTACGGTGTCGGGTTGGCCTGGGCGGTCAAGGTCGATCCGGACGCCGGCACCTCGAAGATGTATCCATGGTTCTTCGTGAGGTCACCGTTTCCGATGCCGAGGGTCGTTTCCTCACAGGTGAGCCAGGACCCCCACGGCGTCTGTCCGCCGGCGCAGTTGCGGACGGTTCCGCTGATGCTGGCCCAGGAACTGAGCAGGCGGCCCTGCTGCGTATCGAACTCCAGCGTTGTCGTCCCGCCGCCTGCCTCGGGGTCGTACGCGAGAGCCGGCGCGAAGGCGTCGGGGGCATCACCGACTTCATGATTGCGGACGAGGTAGACGCGCTTGTGTCCGGCGGCGAACGCCGCCATGCCATCGTGAGCTGCGGGCGTCGTGAGGCCGTCGGACATCGGGTCGCCGGTCCAGCCGAATGACAGATACCGAAAGGCTGCCGGTAGCTGGAGCAACGGCAATCCTGTCGTTTCGTCGATCGCCGGCTGTAGCGGACCGTAGTCGGGGCTCGGCCCGCGGCCGACGCGCGGATGGTTCGGCCCCCGCGCGAGCAACGACGTGAAGGGGACGCTCACGCCGATGCCGGCTGCTACGGCAGATTGGGTGAGAAACGAGCGCCTGTCGAGCCGATTGCTTCTCTTCGGACTATTCATTCAGCCTCCCTGGATGAAGGGACGAGTGTGTGGAGGCGTCGTGGCAATCGCGTTTCGACCGTGCCAAGAAGATGTAAAAACGGGCCGCAGGGACCCAGAAATCCGATCGTGCTGCTGAGTCGATCCGTGGAACTCGGTTCTCCCCAATCCCGAGGAAAGGTGCGGTATTGACAGGACGGTCGGAGCCAATCGCGGTTCACAGCAACACCGCGTCTGTCTCCTGTTCTGGAACGCGCGTCCTCGCTGGAATGCGAGACGGCGTGAGCTCGCTGTCCACAGCACCTCGAAGCGCCTGACGGGCGCGCGATAGGCTCGACATCACGGTGCCCATCGGGACGCCCATCACGTCCGACAGCTCTCGATACGAGAGACCCTCGAACTCGCGGAGCACGAGCAGTTGATGGAACCGTTCCGGCAGACTGCCCATCGCCCGCGCAATCAACGTGGCGTCGTCGGTCTGCAGCAGCAGAGCTTCTGGATCGGACGTTGATCGATCGCCGCGATGTTGCTCCTCGTCGAACGGATCCGACAAGGCGTCGAAACGCCGGCTGCGCCAGCCAGAACAGGTGTTGCGAACGATTCTCAGGAACCAGGCGCGGCCATTTCCGCCAGTGAATGTCCGGAAGTATCGGAAGGCCCGGAGCGACGCCTCCTGCACGACGTCTTGCGCATCGTGTTCATTCCGCATCAGCCAGCGCGCCAGCCGATAGGCGACGTCGAGATGGGGCAGGACGACCTCGTCAAAGCTCTCATCGAGCGTAGGTGTCGTTGGCGATCTACGAAGTTGGTCATGCATGCAGCGCTCCGAGGATTTCCCGGACTCCCTGTTCAACTGTCGGATACTCGAAGCGGAACCCGATTCCACGCAGTCGGATGTTCGAGAAGAGGGCGTCGGCCCGGGCGTTATCGGCCAGGATCGGACCGACGACGAGCCGGGTGGCTGCCGCAGGCAGCCGCCAGACGCGCAAAGGACGATTGGCGAGGCGGGCGAACGTCTCCGCGAATTCGTGCGTCCTGATCGGATCGCTGTTCACGAGAAAATAGCGACGGCCCGATTCGCCGTACTCGGCGAGGTGGAGCAGCGCGCGAGCGCAGTCGTGGACGTGTATGGGCGAGACCCATCGTCCCGCTTTCCCAAACTGCACGACGCGGCGCCCCGTCATGATTGGCTCGATGACGCGCCCGCGAAACCACGAGCCGTTGCCGTAGACCCATCCAGGGAATGCGGTGACGATCGGCAGGCCGGCGAGGAGGTATCCGTCGAGGCGATCGAGGGCAGGCGCGAGGTAGCGTCCCCACGCAGACGGCTGAGGCGGTTGGTCCTCGGTAATGGGACGAGGCCCTGTCGGGCCGTAACCGCATGCGTCCGCGGCGTATACGATCCGCCGCGCTGTGCCTGCCGCCACAGCGTCGAGCAGGTGCGCATCCATTGCCACGCGCCCGCGTGCCATGGATGCGGCGCCTCTTCGAGTCACGCGCTGTCCGCGCATCAGCTGGGGCGGAAGGTGGAAGACCCAGTCAGCCGCCGCCGCATCCTGCCACTGACCCTGCTCGAGCAGATCGCCCATGACGGGGATCGCGCCGGCCCGACGCAGGCGCTGCGCGGCCTCCGGGCACTGCGCCAGACCGAACACCTGATGCCCACGGGCCATGAGGACCTTGACGAGCTCGATGCCTATGAATCCCGAGGCTCCGGTGACAAATGCGGTCGAGCGTGCGGCGGCTGCCATGTGGCCAGTGTGGAGTGCAGGGGACTAAGAGACCACCCACAGCGATCGCACAGGACCCGTACGGTGCCCGCACAGCCCGCACGGCAGAAGAACCGACGGTAATGAGAGGGGTGCGCACCAGAGGCAAGTACCGCGATCCGACCACGCACAGGAGTCGAACGGAACCCGTACGACGCCGGTTCAGCCGGAGGGGTAAGATGGAGGGTCATGAAACCTGGAGCTCCGCGGTCATTCGGCGGGCAGCTCAAGGCGCTCCGAGAAGCTGCGGGCTTCACGCAGGAGGAGCTCGCGACGATCGCCGGCCTTTCGGTCCATGCCGTCAGCGCGTTGGAGCGCGGGGAACGCCGACGGCCACACGCCGAGACCGTGCGCGCGCTGTCCGCGGCACTGGACCTGAATGGTGCAACCCGTGACGCGCTCCTTGCGAGCGCGCGGGCGCCTGCTCACAACGCGTCGGTCGATGTACTGGACGGCGTTTCGCTGCCCCTCGCTCTGACCGTTCTGCTCGGCCGCGACACAGATGTACAGACACTGGGTCATTGGCTCGCTGATCCCACCGCGCGCCTGATCACGCTCACCGGCCCAGGAGGGGCCGGGAAGACGCGTCTGGCTCTGGAGCTCGCGCGCCTGAACTCGGGCGCATTCCGAGTGGTATTCGTCGGGTTGGCCGCGGTTCGGAACCCTGCCTTCGTGGCGCCGGCAATCGCAGAGGCGCTCGGAGTCCTGGACGCCACGGCGCTCACCTTGCCGAGGCGCCTGCAGCTCGCGTGCGACGGTACGCCGACCTTGCTGGTGCTCGATAATTTCGAGCAGGTGCTGGACGCGGCGCCACTGATTGCAGATCTCCTGCGATCGGTTGCCGCTCTGCGGGTGCTCGTCACCAGCCGCGCCCCTCTCCGTGTCCGAGGAGAACGCGAGTACGCCGTGGGACCACTGGCGCTGGATGTGGACGTCCGCGCGACGTCGCCCGCTGATTTCGTGCGCTCGCCCGCCGTGCGCCTCTTTGTGGAGCGGGTTCGGGACGTGCAACCCGGCTTTCGCCTCACGGCCGCGAACGGACCCGTCGTGATGGAGATTTGTCGACGGCTCGATGCCCTGCCGCTCGCGCTCGAGCTCGCGGCCCCCTGGATCAAGGTGCTGACAGTCGAGGATCTGCTTCGCAGACTCACGAGCGACGTCCTGCTTCCGACTCCCGGCCCGCGCGATCTCCCCGAGCGCCAACAGACGATCAACGCGACGGTCGCCTGGAGCTATCAACTGCTGGCGCCGAACGAGCAGCGCGTGTTCCGGCGTCTCGGTGTGTTGCCGGGGCGCTTTCCGATCGAGGCAGCCGCGGCAGTCCTTGCCGGTCGTGAGGGATCATCGGCCACGAGCGACGACGCGCTGCGCGCGGCGGTCGGGTTGATCGACAGGAGCCTCCTGCTGCGAGCCGAGACCTCAGTGGCGACACGTCCGCTGTACCAGATGCTCGAAACGGTGCGGGCGTTCGCGGCGCTCGCGCTCGCGGCCGCCGGTGAGCGCGACGATGCACTGGAAGGACTGGTCCGCTATTGCACCGACGACGCCTCCCTCGCCGCCGAGGGGCTGTTCGGTCCCGCGCAGGCGGAATGGCTGGATCGCGTACGTGACGATCTCGAGAGCTACCGCGCCGCACTCACGTGGCTCATCGAGCGCGGCCGCCCGGCCGAAGCGGCCAACATCGCCTGGGGGCTGATGTACTTCTGGGTGATTCGGGGCCACGCGGCGGAAGGCCTTCAGTGGTACGAACAGGTTCTGAGCCTGCCGTCCCTTCCGCCCGCTCCAAAGTCGAGAGCGCTGGTTGGCGCGGCCATGATGTGGTACTCGCTTGGAGAGCTCGAGCGTGCACGCACCGGTCTCACTCTCGCCCTCGAGCTCGCCCACGAGGCCGGCGACACGGAAATGGTCGCGCAGGCCGAGCATCTGCTAGGGCACGTTGAACACGCCGTTGGCAACGCAACGGCTGCACGCACTCGACTGACCCGCAGTGTCGAGGGGTTCCGGGCGCTGGCGATCCCATGGGGGGTTGGGAATTCGCTGAACGGGATGGCGAAGGTAGCCCTGACGATCGGCGATGTCAGCGAGGCCGAACGCCTGCTCGATGAGGCCACATCGGTGCTTCGGCACTCGGGTCCGTGGTTCCTGGCGCTGGTGTCGTTTCGTCGCGCCACGCTGGCGGTGCAGCGCGGGAACTCCGATGAGGCAATTGGGTGGGTGCGTGAAAGCCTCACACTCTTCCGGCAGCTTCATGACAAGTTTGCGATCGTGTACGCGCTGGTCCCGCTGGCCGCGGCGGCCGTACTCAAGGGCGACGACGACGCATGGGCGGCGCGGATCCTCGGCGCCGGGGACGCTGTCACCGAACGCACCGGCGCCACGGTTGTCGACAAAGGGCTCCACGCCCTCAGAGAACAGGCCGAACGAGAGGTGCGTACCCGCCTCGGCCCCGATCGGTGGGCTCGCGCGTTCGCGGCAGGCCGTGTGACCTCGATTGATTCGCTGATCACGGACATCGACAGCGTCTTGGGAAGCCGCGCCGGCCCTTGAAGGCCTGAGCATCGCGGAACAGAGGCGAGTGCTTCTCTCGCAGATCTCAGCGCACTTGAACGTGTGGGTGAGCAAGGGCGGGTAATCGCCCGGGCGCCTGGGCTGCCAATCGAAGGGCCAACGGGCTACGCCCGCCGGCCCTGTTTGTGACCGACGCGTTCAGTTGAAGCTGACCGTCGCATCCGTCGCGCAACCAATCCCATCTATGAAGATGTTTTGCACACCGGGCGCGATCGGGTCCAAATCGGAATCCGACACGATCATTTTTGCCGTGAAGGACGATAGGTTCCCGTCGCCCTGGCGGTAGAAGTCAGATCGATCGGGATTGAAAGGCGGGATCTCCTCGAGCGCGCGATAGATCGATATCTCCACGGTGCGGGGCGCGAGCCGGACCGCCGCGCCGATGAGCGCCAGGTTCGAAGAGGTCCGGCGACGGCCGCCCGAGATCGCAAGCACGCGCACAGTTCGTTCGTCGTCCACGCAACTGCAAACACCCTGAGTCCTCGAAATATTCCGGCGCACTCCTCGCCGAGCATCAGTCTCGCCGTGGTGATAGTCCGGAATATTCGGCGGCACGCATCCGATTAGGCGAATAGAGACCGCTGCGTGAAGGCGCGGCTCGCAAAGCCCAGCAACGTGCTGCTGAGCGCGGCGCGCGGCGGTGTGGACTCACGGAAATCAGAAACAGTAAAAGCAGACAAGAGGAACGACATGCGTGTAATCGTCGCCAGTGTGATAGTCGCATTCAGTCTTAGTGCCTGGGGCTGCGGCAGCTCCACGGACTCCAGCGGAAGCCCGGTCGCACCCGCCCCCACGCCGGCTCCGGCGCCAACGCCGACGCCAGTACCAACCCCGCCGAGTGGTGTCGTGACCATCAACGTCGTGATCGAAAATGGCGCGCAATCCTTCGCGCCGAATCCGGCCACTCTGCCGGCCGGCCAGATGGTCGTGTGGCACAACATCGATCGCGTCACTCACCGGGTCGTCCTGAACAACGGATCGCTGGACACAGGCAATATCGCCCCTGGCGCGTCCAGCCAGGCGATGTCGGTCAACGCGGGCGGCGGGCCGTATCACTGTTCGATTCATCCGTCGATGGTCGGCACCCTCGTGACAGGTTCATCGACGGCACCGTCGTCGGATCGCTGATGGCACCTCTCCTGAAATGGACGCTCGTCGGCCTCGCTCTCGTCGGGGCCGCCGCCGCGCCGAACACGTGGCACGTCGGGCAGGGCGACATCCGCGTGATCTGCCCGATGACGATCGGCGGCAGCTTCGAGGCGACGACAACGGCGCTCAGCGGATCGGTGACGTTCGGTGCGACCGGCGCGCCGGCATTGGCCGGGAGCGTCGCGGTGGATCTCCGCACACTGGACACCGGTATCGGTTTGCGAAATGAGCATCTCCGCGAGACGTACCTCGAAGTCGACAAAGGGCCGGGTTTCGATGCGGCGACGCTGTCGGAGATCGATCTCAAGGGGCTCGACGCCGCCACGCCGGAAGGCAAGGGGTCCTTCACCGGACTCCTGACCCTGCACGGCGTCAAAAAAACAGTGACCGGGACGGTCGACGTTCGCCCGCTGGGCGCCGGTCTTCGCGTGAAGGCATCGTTTCCCGTCGACCTCTTGAACTACAACATCCGCAAGCCGCGTTACCTGGGTGTCGGTGTCAAGGACATCGTCCAGGTCGAAGTGGCATTCGCTGTAACACGCTGAGAACACCGATGAGAACGCTATTCTTCTTGCTTGCCACGACGGTTCTCGCTTCACCAGGGTGGGCCGAGCCGACGTTTCTGGCGAAGCAGTACACGCGCTGCACGGCGTGTCATTACTCGCCCACGGGAGGCGGGCTGTTGACGCCCTACGGACGTTTCCTCTCACATCGCGAGCTGTCGACGACCGGCGCTGCCGACAGCGCTCCGTCTGGCGCGGAAGACGATCCCCGCGGCGAGCAGGCGTTCCTGTATGGTGCATTGGGGAACGCGCTGGGCCCGGTCCACCTCGGGCTCGAGATGCGTCCCTCGCACCTGCGCATCGGCTTTCCGGGTGGGCACCAGGGCCTGAATCTTCTGATGAATCTGGATCTGACTGCGGCCCTCGAGACGACCAACGGATGGACCGCATTCGGCACCGTCGGCCGTGAGCCGCCGAATGCGGGCGTGCGGAACGGCCGTACGTTGCCTGATTCCGCTTTTATCTCGTACGAACACTGGATCTCGTACCAGACCGATAGCGGCCTCCGGATTCGCGCCGGCCGATTCCTGCCTGCGTATGGCGTGCGGTTCCCCGATCACACGACCTACACGCGCCGGTATCTCGATCTCGATCGCAACGACCAGGTCTACGGCGTGGAGGTCAGCGCAGCGAAGGGTCCCTCGCTGGTTCAGGTGATGGTGAGCCCAGGAAAGGCCGAGGCGATCCTGCACGACGGCACTCATCGGGGCTTTTCAACTTCTGGCCGCTGGCAGGTGGATCTTGCGCCGCGCGCGACACTCGTCGGCTCGGGCTTCTATCGCCACTCGACGGATGCAGATCCGCAGTCAGGCGCCGTGGGTGGCGCGCTCGGCATTGCGCCAACGTCTCGCGTGTCGATGTGGACGGAAGTGGATGCGAACCTGCAGACGAAGGCAGGAGGCGGCCACTCGTGGGTGGTGGTGCACGAGACCTCCGTCGAGGTCTATCGCGGGATCTGGCTGAAGGTCTCACCGCAGTTCCTGACGTCCGGCGGCGCACCGGGCGCTTCGAATCGGCGCCGCCTCGCGTTTTCAGCGGATCTGCTCCCGCGCACGCATTGGAACGTGAACGTCGGGTACTACCTGGACCACGCGTCCGGCGTTGGCACCTCGACGCTCGTGACACAGCTGCATTTGTTCTTGTAGAGGGGCGAGTCGGACGCAGGGGGGCCAACGTGCTCAAGGGAAGCGCCGCGGAATCCTCCTGATCGACCAGCTCACGGACGAGATCCGTTTTGCCGACTGATCGCATCACCGGGTGCCGCGTCGTCCGCGCATCGATGGCACTGCGGCGCCCGGTCGTGTGTTGCGCGACGTGGGGCGTGACCGTCATGCCGCGCAACCCGGCGACGAAATCCCGCGTGTCGTAGCCCTTGTCACCCGCGAGGGTGACGCGGTGCTGACCGGGCAGGCGCTCGAGCATCACCAACGCGGCATCCCGTTCGCCATGCCCATCGGCCGGCGTGACGGTCGCCTGCGCGATCAGCCCGGAAGGATGCTCCATCAGCACGTGACCCAAGTAGCCCAAGTGCGCTTCGCGCCCGTGCGCTTTCTTGTAGAGCCGCGCATCCGGATCGGTGGTCGACTGATGCGTGTCGTTGGTGTTCTGACCGGCCCACGCCTCCAACAGACTGCCGTCGACGGTGAAATGATCGTCCGACAGCAGGCGCTCGCTGTCGCATGCAACCGCACGGCCTCAAAGAATCCCTGACCGATCGTCAAGCGGTAGTTGCTTTTTCAGCAACCTGTTACACCGCGATTCACCTGTGTCGCCCGTAGCGCAGCCCTTCAGGGCTGCCACGCGCGCCGGCGGGGCAGGCCTAAAAGGCCTGCGCTACAAGGGCGCGCGGTGACAACCCAAGTGAATCGCGGGAATACACACCACCGACGTGGTAGTGGGTTGGTCTCAGTCGTAGTCAGGACGCGCGCGGCGGTTCCGGTTGGCGATGATCCATCGCGTCCGGTGTCGCAGGCGGTCGATCTCGAGGGGCGAGAGACCTGTACTGCCGACGCGTCGGGAAGACCAGCTCGATCGGTTCAAAAGCTCGACGCATGAGACCCTGAGCTTGATGGTTCGGCAGACCAAGGAGAATGTGTCCGATCTCGTGGGCCACCACGCGACCTAACGCTCGCCCCAATTCTTGCGAGCCCACTGGCCAGTGGCCGACCGTCGTCGCGAGCTGTTCAATCGTCAACGATGCAAGCATCGTTTCCGTCGCGTCGTAATTGATCACAACCGGAACGCGATCAATGTGTGTGAGCTCGAACCGCGTCGCGCCTAGCACCGTTCGATTGCCAGAGGCGCGAGGACGATTACGCGCGACCTGCACCTCGAATGACGCGTCCTCAACGACGCACACGGGTGCCTGCCACCGCAGCTCCACGTCGTATGGTGCCCAGATTGCGGTCGCCTCCTGCTGGAGCGCTGCAACCAGAGCGCCCGATGGGGAGGGGCCAGCGAAATGCAACGCGAGGCCGATGCAGATTGCGGCGTCGGCTCTCGTGGCCGCGAGAGCCGCAGTCGCGGTGATAACGACGAGACGTGCAACGGAAATCGACATCACGCGTGGGCATGGCCAGAGCGAGCGAGCGTTGATCGTCCCATCCGGACTCTCGCAGCCATTCGGATGGGTGAGAGGCGGTCGTCGCCCTTCGTCTAAATAAGCGGCGTTGATGCCGTTTTATTTCAGACTTGGGTGTCGTCCATCGATCGGTCTGTCTCCGTGCGTTGTGCGGCAATGCTTCGCACGGCGGAGCAGGGTCGTACCTGCCTTCGTGCAAATGGATGTCGTGCGCCAGAAGGCGGGTCGGTGACTATTGCGACGCTGACAGCAGCGGTAAACTCTTCATCACTGCGAGCTACTCGAGGAAGGACTCTGCGACATGTGCCAGTCGACGGGGGCCAGCTTCTCTGACAGGCGCCGACGCCATCCGAGATTAATGTCGGTCCGCGGAGCAACGTGATGCCAAGTTACGTCTGGCCTCTGAGCGGCACGGCTACGGCGCCGGGTTCAGCGGCCCGGAGCTCATGAGCACACGCGTCGGCGATTTCAACGACAAAACTGCGATACGAGCGCGGCGGAGCTGCGTCGTGTGAGGTGGGAATCACACGCCTCACCTCTGGGGGGGACGGCGACGATGCTGGTGGATGATGTGAGAGTGACGGAGGCGACCGCGCTGATCCAATAGGTGGTGGTTGTCATCACCACCACCTCCATCGTCGACGTTGCGGCTTGACGTCCACGATCTCGCTTACCGCAAAATCCAGCTCTGTCGCCTCAGACACTTTCCGACCGTCCACCTTGACGATCCACTCTGCTCCTCCAAGGACGACGTTCTTTATGCGGCGTCCGTCGGCCAGAATCAGGGTGACGGTCGTCGCGCCGTACGACGACTCGGGGAACGTGTTGGCCTTCTTGAAGAGCGCGTCCGATATTCGCAAGCCCATGCTCGCCCTTCGGTAGTCAGCCGCTATTGCCGCACATCCGCCTAACCGGGTCCGCGGCCGCCTCGACCAGCTGGTATGCCCCCAAATACTGGATACGCCGGATCGTAGCGCCCCTCCAGGACAGCTTCGAGGTAACGACCGGCGTTCCGGAGGTACTCCTGCGAACTGGCGGCCGCCGCTTTGATCGTCGGCAACGCGGTCTTGGCCTGATCGCCGATGAACGTCAGCGAGCTCAGCGCCTGCAGCTTCACTTGCCAGGGATCCGACCCATCGATAATTCCGGCCAGGACAGCCACCGCCTCCGGTGACGCCCCGATCATCGCGACAGCTTCGGCAGCCACCACTCTGTTCTGCGGCACGGCGTCGCCCTTCATCATCGTCTCGAGCGAGACGCGTGCGGACGCCGCTCCGGCTCCCAGCATCAACAGTCCCATTGCCGCCCAGTGCCGGACGATGGGGTTCGGATCGGTCAGCTGCGACGCAAACGATGAGGCATTGGCGCGATCGCGCCCCGCGGCCTTGGCTCCAAGCTCCATGAGCCGCGGCAGCGGGTACGCGGAGCGATCGCGGCTTGCCCGATACCCTTCCTGCGGCATGCCCTCCGGAATGAAACCGTTATCGACGATCGCCAGCATGTGATCGTCGAGGGCCTTGCGCATCGCGCGAACACGCGCGGCATGCGCCGCCACGCCGACGAGGTTGTTCACGGAATCGCGGTCGTTTTCCAGGTCGTACAGTTCTTCGAATGGTCTCGGCCCCTCGAAGAAGCGCTTCTGCACGGCATTCAGCTTCCCGGCACGATATTCCCGCTCCCAGATCTGGTAGCTCTTCATCTGCCACTCGTAGGCTCCGTGCTGGAAGACGCGATGCGGCGTGTAGTTGCGGATGTAGTGGAACCGTCCGTCGGTGACCGCGCGCACGAAGTCGTACCGCTCGTCCATGCGATTCCGCATGCCGAACGCGTACTGCGCCCGCGGGCGCGCGTGAGGACCAAGAAAGGCCGTGCCCTGCATCTGCGGCGGCGTCGCCGTTCCGAGCAGCGACAGGAGTGTTGGCGCCAGATCCAGCAGCATCACCGGCGTCGAGACTTCGGTGCCCATTTTCGCGGTCGCGAGATGCGCCCACTTCGGCGGGAGAGCGACGATCATCACGCAGCGGAGCCCCTCGTTGTAGCAGTAACGCTTGCTGCGGGGCAGGACGCCGCCGTTATCCGAGTAGTAGAAGATGATCGTGTCGTCGGCGAGCCCTGCGTCTTCGAGCTCTTTGATCTTCGCGCCGATCTCCGCGTCCATCCGCTCGATCGCGTTGTCGTACTGCGCGATGTCGGACCTGACGTCCGGGGTGTCGGGGAGGTACGCCGGCACGCGCACCTGTTCGGGCGTCACCGACCCTGCCGGCGCCTCCGCGCCGCCGCCTCGGCGCCCGCCGCCTCCGAGGATCGACGACTCGTGCGAGGTCATGTGATTGAAAATCGCGAAGAACGGTTTACCAGCCGGCCGATTCTTGTAGTGCGCGGTGCCGTTGCTTTCGTCGAAGATCCTGGCTGCGTCGGCGTCGCAATTGAAATCGGTTTTGGAGTTGTTCGTGCAGTAGTAGCCGGCCTCTCGGAGGTATTCGGGATACGTGCGAATCTCCGGCGGCAGGGTTGCGATCGCCCGCATCTGATTCGCCGGCGCGCAGCTCTCCGGATGGACCCCGGTCAGAATGCCGAATCGCGACGGCGCGCAGACCGGCGCCGCGCTGAATACATGCCTGAACAGCAGCCCGCGCTTCGCGAGCGCGTCGATGTTCGGCGTGTGCGCAATCTTGTCGCCGTAGCAGCCGAGATAAGGGTTGTTGTCCTCGCTGACCAACCAGAGAATGTTCGGCTTGGCGACGGGCTGGCCGGCCGCCTCCTTGCCGGTCGCGGCGATCGCCGAGACGACCGTTGCCACCGTTGCCCGAAGCACGTCTCGACGCGACGGGTCCGTCATTGCGCGGTAGGATAGTCGACCGCACGAACCTCGACAAGCACGGAAGCGGTTACGACTCGTCCATCAGGCTAGCATTTGGGCGATCGACAAATGGGTGATCAACGGTGATGTCGGACGTCTCGCGGAGACGGCTCGACTCTCGTTCGACTGGCAGGTTACGATCATTCCTACGACGACAGATGGTCTGCTTAACAGCAGGACCAGGGAGTGTGGCGTGAGCATCAGTTTTCCGAACGAGACGCCGGAATACCGGGCCGCCCGCGGCGCTCTGCTCGGGAGCGAAATCGCATTGCGCCGGCAAATGGAGGCGGTCGCCGCTCAGCTTCGCGCCCTGCCGCCCGGAGGCGAAGTGCCCGAGGACTACATGTTCGACGCAGCTGGTCCAGGAGGCGCCGCGACTGTCGTCCGCATGTCGGAGCTCTTTCGCGGCGGCGACACGCTGATGATGTATCACTACATGTTCCCGCGACACTCCAGGGACGAGCGGGCCGGCCCTACGTCGGGAGCCCTGGCGAACGTGCCGCTCGCCGAGGGTCCGTGCCCGTCGTGCACCGCGCTCATCGACATGTGGGACGGCGCGATGCCGCATTTCGAGGGCCTGGGCGGCAACCTCGTCGTCGTGGCACGAGCGCCCATCGCACAGGTCGCCGCCTTCGCGCGCGACAAGGATTGGAAACATACGCGGTTGGTCTCGGCGGCCAACAACACGTTCCGCCGCGACTACGGCGGCGACGGCCCGGATGGCGAGCCGGTGCCGATCATGACGGTCTTCAAACGCTGGCCCGATGGCGTGGTCAGGCTGCACTGGGCCAGCGAATTGATTCACGAGCAGCCCGATCCCGGCCAGGATCCGCGCCACCTCGGGACGGTCGAACCACTGTGGACCTTGTTCGACCTCACGCCTGCCGGACGCCCGGCGGGCGACGAGCAGATGGCCTATCCCTGCTGTCAGGGTCCGCGTCATCACTCGGGACTGACTGGCTCAGCTCGGTAGCGCCCTCTCCACCAATCGCACCGAGACGTTCGAGCTGTCGACCAATCCCTTGCTCATCGAGAAGGCGGGGAACATCGTAGGCCGGTCCTGGTGACCGTGTAGAATCGATGTTTCTTCGGATTTTCGAAAATCCCTTGCCATGGCTGCCGGGCCGTGGTACATCGACTTCGCCCTGGAAAATGGGGCATCGGTCGTCGCCGCTCACTTCGAGGGCGGGCGTCCCGTAGGAGTCATCGATGTCACGATTCAGTCCTTCAGTTTTCGCCCCCCACCTTCGCTGGTCGCGCTCCGGCGGAGACCAGGCGGCCCGTGGCCGGCGTGCGGCCTCCATCGCCATGGCGGTCGCCATTGCGACGGCGCTCGGGTTCGGCGGGCTGGCCGGCCAGAGCAAGGTCAGTGTCAAAACGCTGCCGGGCCTGGACAGCTCGAATTTCTATGCGCTCGATCAGATCACCAAGGCCAACGTCGGTCAGCTGGAAATGGCGTGGTTCTATCCTTATGGGGCGCCCACGTTCAGCCCGGTGTTCGCCAATGACGTGCTCTACGCCCTCGGGCGCAACGCGTCCGCGCTCGTCGCGCTGGACCCGGCGACGGGCAAGGAGCTCTGGGTGCACGAGGGCCTGAGCGGCATCACGAGCAAGGGCATCAACTACTGGGAGAGCCCGGACGGCACGGACCGCCGGCTGATCTTCGCCGTCGACAGCTTTCTCCAGGAGATTGACGCGCGCACCGGCAAATCGATTCCTACGTTCGGCGAGAACGGGATCGTCGACATGCGAGTCGGTCTCCTCCGTGCCGAGGGTACGAGCATCCGCGCGATGCCGGCCAGCCCGGGCCGCATCTGGCGCAACATCATGATCTTTGGCGGCCAGTCGGGCGAATCGATCATGACGCCGCCAGGCGACATCCGCGGGTACGACGTGCTCACCGGGAAGCTGCTCTGGCAGTTCCACACGATCCCGCGCCCGGGTGAGTTCGGGTACGAGACCAACCCGCCCGACGGCTACAAATACATGGGCGGCGCGAACAACTGGGGCGAGATGTCGATAGACGAGGCGCGCGGGATCGTCTACATCCCGACGGGGTCAGCCACGGCCGACTTCTATGGCGGCGATCGCCCCGGCCCGAACCTGTTCGCGAACTGCCTCCTCGCGCTGGACGTGCAGACGGGCAAGCGTCTCTGGCATTTCCAGACCGTCCACCACGACCTCTGGGATCTCGACAACGTCTCCGCGCCGCAGCTCGTGACGGTGGCCCACGATGGGCAAAAGGTCGACGTCGTCGCGCACGCGGGCAAGACGGGGTTTCTCTACGTGTTCGACCGTGTCACGGGCCGGCCCCTGTGGCCGATCGAGGAGCGTCCGGTGGAGAAGAGCGACGTGCCATTCGAGCAGTCGTCGCCCACGCAGCCGTTCCCCACGAAACCCCCGGCGTTCGTGCGCCAGTCGTTCACGGAGGATGACGTCAACCCGTGGTTGCTGACGCCAGAACAGTACCGAAGCCCTCAAGGAGCGCGTGCGCAAGGCGAAGAACGGCAAGGGCCCGCAGGGCGGGATATTCAACCCGAACGTCCTCAACGGCGACAGCATCTCGATGCCAGGCAATCAGGGCGGGTCGAATTGGGGCACAACCGCTGCCGATCCCCAGCGGGGACTCGTGTTCGTGACCGGCGTCAACCAGGTGGCCATCCTCCGGCTGAACGACGTGAAAGATACGACAGTACAGAGCGGGCGCGGCGGAGGCGGCAGCCAGATCAACGGCGCAGTCGCGACCCAGGGCCAGCGCGCCTTCACGCAGGTACCTGCGCGGCCTGCCACGGTGCCGATCAGCGTGGCGCCATTCCCGGCGTGCCGTCGCTCGTTGGCGTCACAGACCGCATCGACGAAGAAAGCCTCCGCGTGATCGTGTCGGAAGGCCGCAACAACATGCGGCCGATACTCGACGCGGCGAACGAAGATATCCGGGCGATCCACGCCTTTCTGTCGATCACGAACCCCAGCGGCCGTGGCGGCGGAGGGGGGCGTGGCCGCGGCGGACGGGGCGCGCTCCCGTTGCCACCCGGGCCCGTCGTCGGAAGCGGTGGCGCAGCCATACCGCTGCTGCCGCCGCGTTACGGCGGTCCCTTCTATCCGGGCATCGGCGGTACTGCCGGCAACATGCCGTGGCCGGAGGACGTGGCAGCCGCGAAGCTGCCGACACGGTATCAGACCGGCTACAACGTGATGGCGACGTCAACCAAGCCGCCCTACACGACGATCACCGCCTACGACCTGAACACGGGCGAGATCAAGTGGCAGGTGGGAAACGGCGACGACCCCGCCACGGTCGATCACGGTGGCAAGAGCGACGGTCCGCACGACACGGGCGGCGTCGGCGCGAGAAACGGCATGGTGGTGACGAGGACGGGGCTGCTGTTCCAGAACGGCAAAGATGGCTGGGCTCGCGCCTACGACGTCGACACCGGCAAGGTCCTGTGGAAGGGCAAAACCGCGGGTCAGTCAATCGGTATCCCGACGATGTACGAGTCGCAGGGGCGGCAGTATGTGGTGTTCATGTCTCCGCCCGCCGGGCCCGGCAGCGTCGGTGGGGCGGAAGGTGGAGGCACCGGCAGTGTGCCCGAGACGCCAACCGGCCCGTACGGGTACATCGCCTTCGCGCTGCCCAAGAAGTGACAGAATTGTCCGATCATGAGCTTTCTTGCGTCGAGTGCTCTTGTTGCGCTCCTGATCGGTCCAGTCAACTCAGCCCCGCCGCAGGTTGCTTCGCAGAGCGGTGTTCCGGCCGGCACCGTCATCTCCGGCGCCGTCCGGGATGCCAGCGGCGGCGCGATCGTCGGCGCGTCGGTGACGGCCCGGGTCGCATCGGGTGCCGAGCGTCAGACGAAGAGTGACGCGTCGGGCAGGTTTTCGGTCGCCCCGCCTGCCGGGGGCAAGGTCACGCTGATCGTGCGATCGAGCGGCTTTGCCGAGTGGCGTCTGGCGCTCACGGAATCCACGATCGGCAGCGTCGACGTCGTGCTTCAACCCGCCACGCTTCGAGACGAAGTGACGGTGACGCCGACTCGCAGCGAGCAGCAACTCGGCACCATCCCGGCAAGCGTCAGCGTCATCAGTCTCGAGGACATTCAGCGGCGCCCCGCCACGGTCCCGGACGACCTGCTGCGCCAGTTGCCCGAGTTCAGCCTCTTCCGCCGTTCGACCAGTCTATCCGCGCATCCGACGAGTCAAGGCGTGTCGCTCCGTGGGATCGGGCCGAGCGGCGTGAGCCGCAGTCTCGTGCTCCTCGACGGCGTGCCGTTCAACGACGCGTTCGGGGGCTGGGTGTACTGGACGGCGCTGCCGATGGAGAGCGCCGAGCGCATCGAAGTGGTCAACGGCGCCAGCTCGAGCCTGTACGGCTCGTATGCCATGGGCGGTGTGCTGAACGTCGTCACGCGAACAGCCGGGCGCCGCGCGGTCGACATCAAGACGCAGTACGGAAACCGGCACACCCCCAAGTTCGACTTCCGGGGCAGCGACGTCTGGGGCAAGGTCGGCGTCTCGGTCGACGGCAGCGTCTTCGACACGGACGGGTATGCGAACGTCACTCCCGTCGTTGCGGGGCCCGGTGGACACCAAGGTGGCGGTGCAGTTCGGCCATGTCACGCTCAAGGCCGACTACAGCCCGAACGATCGGGTGCAGGCCTTCGTGCGGACTGGCTACTTCCACGAGGAACGGCACAACGGCAAGATCACGACGGTCGGACCGTTGACGGAGGAATTGAACGACACCACGTGGAAGTACACGAGCGGCGGCGTGCGCGTGCGGCTCCCCGACGCGAGCAGTCTGCAGGCGACGGTCTTCGGCGACACCAAGACATTCAACAGTAATTTCCTGGCGATCCCCGATGCAACGGGCGCGCGCGCGACGGGACGCCTGACGCTGAACCAGACCGTGCCGACCGACGCTTTCGGCGGCACGGCGCAGTGGTCGCGCGGCATCTTCGGCACGCACGTGTTCACCGCAGGCACCGACTTTCGGTGGGTCGACGGGGACAGCATCGAGGATGCGTTCGACCCGATCATTGGCGCGACGAAGACGTTGCACCGCGTCGCCGGCGGCACGCAGCGATCGCTGGGCGTGTTCGTGCAGGATGTGTTCGTGCCTGTCGCGAACGTCACGGTGACGGCGAGCGCCCGGCTCGACCGCTGGCGCAACTACGACGCCCACAATACCGAGACCACGCTGTCGACGGGCGCCGTCAGCGACCCCGTCCTCGCCGATAAAGAGAACTCGGTGGTCAGTCCGCGGATCGGCGCGCTCTATCGGGTGCACGAGAGGCTGTCGGTCTGGGGAGATATCGGGTCGGGGTTTCGCGCGCCGACGCTCAACGAGCTGTACCGGCGCTTCTCTCAGGGTGCGGTGGTGACGCTCGCGAACCCGGCGCTCGGTCCCGAGCGGCTGACGGGCGGGGAGGTCGGCGTCAACGTCATGCCGCTGTCGCGCGTCACGTGGCGCACGACATGGTTCGACAATCGCGTCAAGGATCCCGTCGCGAACGTCACGATTACGCCGCCAAACCTGATCCAGCGGCAGAACCTCGGACGCACCCGCATCTGGGGTGTTCAGACCGACGTCGACTACCGCGTCGGTCGGACGCTGCGTATCGGCGGCGCCTACATCTACGACGTCGCGAAGGTGCTCGAGAACCCGGCCAACCCCGCGCTCGTCGGCCTGCGACTCGCCCAGGTACCAACCCATCGCGGCACGTTTCAGGTTCAGTACAGCGACCCGCGCTTCGTGACGATCGCCTTCGACCTGCAGGCCTCCGGCGCGCAGTTCGACGACGATCTGAACACCAGCTCGCGTGTGCTGCCCAGGTACTCGCTGTCCAACTTGAGCGTGGCGCGCGATTTCGGACGTCGTTTCGAGGTATTCGCCGCCGTTCAGAACATGTTCGACGAGGAGTACTTCGTCGGCTCACTCCCCACGCTCGTCGGAGCGCCGCGTCTGGTCAGCGCCGGCTTCAGGGTCAGGATCCAGGGGCACTGATCCGGCGAATGTCCGGCTCGCTTCTTCCAGACGCTAACGGGTCGCCAATTCACGGGCGCTGCTTGGGTGGTGTTATGCTCCGCGCATGAAATCAGCCTGGCGCGCCACAAAGGCAGTGCTCCTCGTTGTGCCCCTCGCGTCAATGCCAGCCAGCAGTCTCGCGCAGGCGCTCCAGCCTCCGGCACACCATACCGTCGTCATGCCTGAGGCTGTCCAGTGGAAATCGCTGCGACCAGGCGCCGAGATCGCGGTCGTTTCTGGAGATCCGAACAAGGAGGGATCGCCGTTCGTGCTCCGCTTGCGCTACCGTGGCAAGGCCCGTATCCCGCCCCATTGGCATCCAACCGACGAGCACCTGACGATCCTGAGCGGGACGTTCAAACTCGGCATGGGGAAAAGCGGCGACGAGGGCGTGACGACGGCGCTGGCCGCGGGCGCATATGCATTCGTCCCCGCGAAAATGCCGCATTATGCGTGGGCCGACGGGGACACGGTGATCCAGGTTCACGGCATCGGCCCGTTCGTGATCAACTATGTCAACCCCGCTGACGACCCGAACGCAGCCGCCAAGAAGTGACGCGACCGGCGCCGGAAGGCGCACCACTCCACAGAGCTGACCATGCCGATGCATCGTCGTGATTTCCTGAAACAAGGCGCCGGGGCTCTGGCGAGTCCCCTCATCGCCACGGCTGTTCCCTCGGCCGCGATCGGAGCGCTCCAGGCCGATCCTCTCGCACGTGTCGGCATCGCGACGTGGAGCTTCCGGCATCTGATGGCGGCGGGCCGGAATGAGAAGATGCCCCCGCCGGAGCGGGCGGTGATGACCGCGCTCGACGCGCCGAAGTTCGTCCGCGAGGAACTCGGCCTGCGTCAGCTCGAGATCATCATCAATCACCTTGACGAACGGACGGTTGCGTACGCGGAGCGCATCCGCGCCGCGGCGAACGCCGTCGGCGTGCAGTTCGTCAACGTGCAGCTCGGGGGACAGATGTCCGCGGAAGATCCGACAGTCCGGGCGAAGTCCATCGACGACATCAAGGACGGCATGCGAATCGCGGCGGCGCTCGGCTCACCGACCGTTCGCGCCGACGTCGGCGGGAAGCAAGGTGAGCCTCTCGATCTGGTGATCACCGCCGATTCCTACAAGCAATTGGTCGAGTTCGGCACCACCATCGGCGTGATGCCGATGCCGGAGAATCACGGCGGTCACAGCACCGATCCTGACACGCTCGTCTCGATCATGCGCGCTATTGATCCGCGCGTCCGCGCCATCGTGGATTGGGGAAACTTCCGCGTGGAGACTCAGGCGCAGCGGGTCGAGTTCACCCGTAAGCTTCTGCCGTACACCGGTCTGGTCTCCGCCAAGTTCGATCGCTTCGACGCCGACTACCGTCCGAACTACGACGTCGCCGAACTCGTGCGTCTCGTGGAGGCGAGTGGATACAAAGGCAAGTACCTCGATCGAGATCACGAACAACCCACCCGACATCGTCCGGGCTGCCCGCGCCGCCACGGAGATCATTCGAGCGAACCTCGCGGGCTGAATAAGGTCCCTTTCACTCTCGTGAGGAGACGATGATTCTGTGCCGGTTGGTCCCGACGTGTCTGTGCGCGCTGATGGTGTTTGCGGCCGTGACGGGTGCACGCCGACCCGATGACACGACCGAAGTCGTGAAACGGCCGGCAACCCACCGAGTCATTGCGCTCGCCGAGCCAGGTCAGACCATCCACCAGCCATTCGCTGACGCCGCCATGCGCTGGCTGCGGGAGACGGCGGTCAAGGAAGGCTTCGAGGTCGACTACATCCGCACGACCGATCCGATAGACGAGGCGTATCTCGCCGCGCACGATCTGTTCATCCAGATCAACTACCCGCCATATCGCTGGACGCCCGTGGCCGAGGCCGCGTTCAAGAAGGCGATGGAAGAGGGCACCATTGGATGGGTCGGGTTCCATCACGCGTCTCTGCTCGGCAAGTTCGATGGCTTCGAAATGTCCCCCTTCTTCCATCAGTTCATGGGCAGGATCGTGTTCAAGAGCTACATCCCGGACTTCGCGACCGGCATGGTGCACGTGGAAGATGCCGCGCATCCGGTCTTCAACGGGTTGCCGGCGGTGTTCAAGATCGAGAACGACGAGTGGTACACATACGATCGGTCGCCCCGGCCGGACGTGCACGTGCTGGCCACCGTGGATGAGAACAGCTACGAGCCGGCGCGCACCGTGAAGATGGGCGATCATCCGGTGATCTGGACGAACCGTCACTACAAAGCCCGGAACGTGTATTTTCAGTTCGGTCACAAGGAAGCGCTGCTCGAGAGCGCCACGTTCAGACAGCTGTTCCTCAACGCGATCCGGTGGGCCGCGGATCGTTAGCGCTCGAGTGAGGAAGCCCGGAGCGTCGCTACCGGTCCTCGGGATCCTTGCGCAGATCGATGGCCGGATTCCGATTGAAGAAATTGTGCGGGCGCAGCTTGAAGGAATGCCAGATGGTTGGCATCACCGGAAGATCTTCGGCACGCGTCAGGTGGTGCATGCCCATGTTCACCCAGACCACGATGTCCTGATTGCGGATGGGCCGATCACGCGCGGTCCACACGGCCAGGCCGTCACTGCCAGTGCTTTGAAACACGTATTCTCCCCCGGCATATCGCTCGGCAGGCGCATAGGGCGTGACCCAGATGTCGTGCTGGAGGAAACCGGCCCGCTTTGCCGGCCAGTCGTCCGGATCGAGCTGGAGCTTCGCATGATTGGCGACGAGCACCTCGTACGACACGGCATTGCCCACTTCGTTCGTCTGGCTCTCGTTCATCACGCGGAACTTTGATGGTTCGTGTCCGGTGTTGAGCTGAGCGGCCTTCTCCGACGCGGCAATCCTGGGCTCGACGACATAGATGCTCCGGCGGGGCGAGTCGGCGGGCAGCGTGACGGGGCGGTAGATGTCCTGATTGAAGCTGTTGCCGGAACCGTCCACGTCGAGGTCGAGCCGGAAATTGAAGTAGTGGTCGTGGTTCACTGCGACGAGGTTCGGCGCCACGAGCGTGCCGTACCGTGTATCCGTGGCCGCGGTCGCGTCCGCCATGCGCCTCGTCGCCACACCTTTCAAACCATCGATGCCGGTCGCTCCGACGCGCGCGTCAATCTCGGCGGCGTCGTTGAACACCCAATCGAACAAGTAGTCATAGTTGCCGACTGCCGCCGCCATGCGCACAACCAGCTCGACGTTGGCGCGCCCCTCGTAGGTCTGATTGAGCGGCTCAGCGTGCCGCCAGATTGGGTCACCGGAGCCTCGCTCGAAGACACAGAGCGCGTTCGGCGTCGTGATCGGCTCTCCCTTGTCATCGCCGAACGTCGTCGGCAGAAATGCGGCCGTCGCCGGGCAGTCGACACCAGGTTTGAGCGGTGTCGCCATGGTGCCGGCGCCGTACTCGCCGGTGTCGAAATAGGTCCGCGAGTACCATCCGTAGTCGGCATCCATGTATGGCACGAACATCTCGGACACGTAGCCCTGGTAGAGCACCGAGCGGAGCTTGGCACCGTCCTGCCAGCGCGCGACGGAGATCACGGTGCCGACGCGACCGTCGACGCGCGCATGGAATCGCCAGTTGCCCCAGGCAATCTCGTTCCCGTTGATGACGACGTTCGCACCCTGCGGCTGCGCCATGACGGTGGGCTTGCGCGCCGCGCGCAACGGGCCGGCTGCGGCTTCGGTGAAGTTCTGCTCGCGATCCGCGATCGGCACCACGCCGGCGTCGGCTACGCTCAGGACTTTGCGCTCGCGCAGATCGACCACCGCGTAGAGACGCTCGATCGGCCAGCCCCACATGTTCGTCGTCGTGCGGCGCAGGTCATAGCACCCGACCTTGATGATGCGTTTGCCTGCATGCTCCGGGATGGCGAAGTACCCGGCGGTGAATGGTGAGCAGAAGACCTTTTCAGGATCGGTCACACCGCGTTTCGCCAGTGCCGCGCGGAATTCCGGATGGGTCAGGACGACTTTCGCGGCCTCGAACTCGGACATCATCACGGACGGCTCGACCCCCTTGCGCTCGGTCGCCGAGACGAGGCGCCTGGCGGTCAGATCGATGACGAGCTCGAACACGCTCGCCGACGTCATGACCACCAGTCGCGCCTGACGTGGCAGCAGCGTGCCCGGCTGCCACGCCGTCACGTCGGCCTTCGCTGGCTCGTTGAGCAGCATCGACGCGAACTGGGCGCTCGCGAACCGAGCATCAGCTCTCGCGACCTGGGCAGCCACGCGGATTTCATCCGCCGTCAGCGGGTCGAGCGGGTGAGCGACGGCGAGGGCAGGCAGGAGCAGACCGAAGGTGATGAGGACCGTCCGCGCCAGTTGAACAGCTCGCATCGTGTCCCGCCTCACTTACGGCCGCTCGTTGTTGCCGGCGTCGGCGCAGCCCCTGCGGCCCGCCCGCCGCGGGCGGGACTGCCCCAGAAGATATGCCCGCCGCGATTGGTCCCCGCCATGATGTCGATCGCGCCGTCCTTGTTCAGATCGGCCACTTGAATCATCGAGCCCACGCCCGACCGGTTGTGAATCAACTCGGGCACGAACCGCGCGCCACCCGGCCCTTTCGGATCGCGAATCGTTTTGAACCAGTAGAGGACGGCCGCCCCCATGGGGTCAGGATCGCTGTAGCTGTCCAGGTGCGCCCACGCGCGCTTGCCAGTGATGATGTCCTTCACGCCATCGCCGTCGACATCCGCCATCGTCAGGGCGTGCAGCTCGGTGAAGGTCACGTTGCCCGGATTCTTTGCCGCGAAGTCCCCCATGATCTGGTGCTCGACGAATGTGATCTTTCCCGGAGCATCGCGCTTCTGCTCGTACCACGCGAGGCCGAACCCGTGCGCCGCGAGTGCGGTGACGACGTCGGGGAGCTTGTCGCCGTTGACGTCGTAGATCTCGATGTTCCCTCCGGCGTTGCCCGCGCGGCCGAAGGCGCCCTGATGAAACGTCCAGGGCGTGACCGCGGCCCCGCCCGCGGGCTGCTCCCACCAGCCGTGCGGTGCGATCAGATCGACCTTGCCGTCGCCGTTGATGTCGCCGGCGCCGATGCCGTGGATGCTCGCGCCCCACGGACCTGCTTCGGAAACGGCGTACGACTTCCACGGTCCGGTTGGATTCGCCGGATCGGAGGCGGCCCACTGCACCGTGTTGCTGCCGGCGAAGACCGCGTCGGCCTTGCCGTCGTTGTTCACGTCGGTGAAGGTGATCGATTCTGAGACGACTTCCGGAAACACCGTATAGCGAGTCCATCGTCGCGATTCGCCGCGGGGGTTGACGTAGAGCGCCGGCGCGCGCGATTCGGCGACGAGGATATCGTCCCATCCGTCGCCGGTGTAGTCGCCCGCGTAGTTCACCATCGCCGGGCCGTATTCCTTCGCCGGGTTGAACGCCTGCCCGAGATACAGCTCGCGCGAATCGGTGAACGCCGGGCCGAGGTAATAGCGATTGCCGATCGTGATGTCGAGCACGCCATCGTGGTTGAAGTCGCCGGCCGCGGCCGACCATCCGTAATAAAAATCCTCGAAGTGCTGCACGCGAAAACGTGGCGAGCTCTTCTCGGCCGGCGTCACGCGGCGCTGCAGATCCTTGAGCGCGAGATTCTTGAACCGCACTTCACCAGCACCGCCAACGTAGAGCGCGATCGGTCCGAACGTACCCGTGTCGGCATCGATGGCTTGTCCGCCGAAGGACGTCGGAGCGTTCACGCCCGCGCGGAAGACGTTGGCGTCGACCAGCACTTCGAACGTATTCCAGTCGTTTGGTTTGAACGCTGTTGATGGGGCCGCGGGAAACATCGACACGAACGTCGGCGCCGGATCTCCCGCACGACCGCCAGCCGGCGCTCCACCGGCACGCCCAGCACTCGGCGGGGGAGGGGGCGGCTGGATTCGTAGCATGGCACCGCCGGAGCGCGTCAGCGGCTCGCGATTGCCGATGCGCCCCTGCGCGTCGACCGTCACCGCAGCTGGCGCCGGCGGTCCACCGGCCAGCGTCGTATAGATGCCTTTGATCCCCGACGCGCTCTTTTCGCCCCGCAACATGACACCGACGGTACAGTCCGCAGCGCACCGGTACGAGCCGGCGACCTGTACGTCCTGGTAACCAGGGTTGATGAGTAGCCAGCCGCCGTCGGTGCTCGTCGGCGTGCCCACGATCTCGCCGTTCTCCGCACGCCACGTCGCCTGGCCGATCTGGTCGGATCCGGCCAGCGAGGATCCTTTGAAGGTCCAGTCCGGAACGAACGTGCCGTGGATGGACGGCGCCGGTGTCTGTCCTCCAAGCGCAGTGGACAACACGACGGCGACCAGAGCGGTCGAGACGACAAGACTGCGTCGGCGGAACATTGATGCCCTCATCTATGGCTGTCTGATGGGCTCCCTGATGCCAGCGCTCGAACTATTTCGGCGCGTTGAGCAGAAAGCGCAAGCTGTTGTCGATCATCGTTGGCAGAATCGGCGTCGAGTAGATCCGGTCGCCATGGCCGTAGTTCAAATACACCATTCTGTATTTGCTGTTGATCCAGGCCACCGGGATGTCACCGCCGCTTAGCGTGTTCTTCACCCCAAGCGGAAAATTCGAGGCGTCCAGTGTCAGCAGCACCTTCACGCCAGGATTGGCGCGCGGGCTCGGTGCCCAAGAGTACCACTCGTTGATCGGTGCAACGAAAGTCGCAGGCACGCCCTTCACGATCGGGTGCTCGCCGTCGTCGACGTTGACGCGAGCGGGCAGCGATGGCCAGTTGCTCGCGCTGAATCTGCCGCCACCCATGAACTCGGTGAACCACGGCCACGCGTTGTTGCCGAATCCGGAGACATGGAACCCCAGCCAGGCGCCGCCGGCGGCCATGTACCGTTCGAAGGCCTGCCGCTGCGCCGGCGTGTGAGGCATGTCATTCAGCCAGATCACCACCCGCACGTCACGGAGGTGTGCGTCGTCCAGGTGGTCCCAGTCGGTCGTGGCCGTAAACGCGTAGCCGCCGTCGCCGGCGCTGGCGCTGAAGGCCCGCATTGCCTGCTGCGCGAACAGGAAGTGATCGAGCTCGCCGCCCGCCGTGAAGAACGCCAGTACCTTGGGACGCGGTGCGGCGGGTTGTTGGGCGACGACGTACGCCGACACGGGGAGCCACACGGCGAGGCACCCGGCCGACAGCAGGATTCTCTTCATGTTCGTGCAGGAGCATAGTACATTGCGCCGGCCGCCCCTCGAGATTCTCAGTGCCGACATTTCGATTTGCCATCGTCGCGACCGTAGTCATCTCTCTGGCCGCCGTCCTCGACGCCGAGGTCGGCGTCACGGACGGTCCCAAAGGTGTTGTCGTCAACACCCGCAACGGCAAGGCGTACGCGGCCTTCCCCGACCTCGGCGTCGTGAAGATCGTCAATGGCGCCACCGGTGCCGTGGCCGTGCTCAACACCGGCGCCAACGTCAAAAATCTGACGATCGATCCCCGCGATGGCCGTGTGTATGCCATGAACCGCGGTCCGGGGACGATCTCGGTGATCGACCCCGACACCGATGCCGTCGTCGACACCTTGAAGGCCGACCGGGGCAGCCTGACGGCGTTGAATCCTGCGACCAACCGGCTATACGTCTCGGCGAGCACCGGCACCGATCCCTCGGTCATCGATCTTGCGACGAAGACGTCCACGGTCATTCACGCCGGCACCGAGGGCAACGCGCTCTCGGTGAACGTCAAGGCGAACAAGATTTACTTCGTCGGCTACGAGGACAACTTCCTGACCGTCGTCGATGGCGTCACCAACCAGCCGACACGAATCCAAGTGCCTGGCTTCCATCAGTGGGATTCCGCCCTCAACGAGACGAACGGCCTGCTCTACCTGCCAACGCCGAACGACGACGCGGTTACCGTCATCGATACACGGACCAATGTCGTGTCCACCGTCGGGACGGGCAACGTGCCCATGGCTGCGGCCGTGAACGACGTCACCAACCGTATTTACGTCGTGAACTACGGCAGCAGCGACGTCACCGTCATAGACGGCGCCTCCCACCGGCCGATTGCGACGGTCAAGGTCGGATTGTGGCCGCAGCAGATCGCGATCAACACGAAGACGAACATGATCTACGTCGTCAATACCCACGCGAACAGCGTATCGGTGATTGACGGCCGCACGAACACCCTCGCCGCGACCGTGCCTGCCGACAGGGGCCCGTGGGCGGTGGCGGTCAACCCGGTGACCAACATGATCTATGTGGCCAACCGACTGAGCGACAAGGTCACCGTGATCGATGGCCGCACGAATCGAGCCGTCCAACGATAAGCGCCACAACAACGAAATCCGCTGGCTCGTTGAACAGGAGGTCAGAAGTTCAGATCTTGATCTCCTTTTCAAGGGTCCCGGCGAATTCGCTCTGTACGCAAGGGCAGGCCACCTGAATGTGTAAGAGCTGCGCTGGCTGCCACTGGAGTTCGCGCGTCATTCACCTGGTTCCGGGAGCTGATTGCGGGGCTCGATTCTCGCAGCGGAGCCTTGGAGCAGGTGCTGCAAGAGCAAACGGCTTATGCTTGGTCTGTTGACCTCGAAGTGGATGGCAGAGCGGAGTGACGTCAGATGCGGCTGCGCATCCATTGCGCTGTTCCTCGCGTTCGTGAGCGCGCCCGCCGCGCAGACTGAAAACCAGGCCGGCGCCATCGGTCTGCTGACACTGCCGCAGTTGCTTGGCAGCGGTTCACACGATAGTGCGCAGGTCGACCGCTACCTTGTCCTGGCGGGAATCACCGGCAGGAGGATGTGCGATGGGTGGTCGGCGTCGTGAACGATGGTCTGCTCGGCGACGCGCACTTCTCTCGTGGCTCCGAACCTCGCTCCGGTGTTCGGGTTGCGATCGAACTGCGGGAAATGGCTGCTCGTGACGTGGACGCGGATGCGGTGCCCCTTCAGGAACGCCACCGACGTCCCGACCATGTCGACCTCGAATCGATAGACCTTGCCCGGCGTGAGCGGCGTGGGCGCGGCGACGCTCTCCCGATAGCGCGCGCGCACGATGCCTTCGGCCATGTTGTAGCTGGTCCCGTCGGGATGCACGTCCACGAGCTTGGCGACGAAGTCGGTGTCGGGTGCGTCCGACGACGCGTGCAGCACGACCTTGACCGGCCCAGTGACTTCGATCTCCTGCGCCAATGGCTCCGAGGTGTAGACGAGGACGTCCAGACGCCGCTCGATCGGGCGCTGGTCGCGCGGACCTGCCGGCGTCGGCGTGCCGCAGCAGTTGTTGCCACCAAGTGACGGAACGGGATCGTTTGGATCGTAGCGGAACCGGTCCGCCGGGGAAGAGCCGGCCGGCTTCTGCCACGTCAGGCGACCGTCACCGCGGTCGCTGTTCGCCTTGCCGCCGCTCGCGAAGTAGAACGGCCGGTATTCCGTCCGCGCGAGCGGATACTCGTTCTCCAACACCCACTCGTTCCGTCCCATGACGAAGAGCTTGACGGGCGGCTCGGCCGCGAGCCCGTTGTCGATCCCCTTGAGCCAGTAGTCGTACCAGCGAAGCTGGAGCGCCTGCTCGTTGACGTGTGCTGCGGGGCCGAAATCGATGTCGCCGGTCTTCTGCGTCGAACCGTGCCCCCACGCCCCGATCACGATGTTGCTGCCGCGGCGAATCCGTTCGGTTGGGCCCTTTTGGCTCATCCCGACATACCCGCGCAGCGTGCCCTGGCTGAAGATGTCGAACCACCCGCCGAAGGTATGCACGGGCACCGCGACCTTCGCGAACGTTTCCTCCACGTTGAGCGGCTTCCAGTACGCGTTGTAGTCCGGGTTCGCCAGCCAGTCGTCGTAGAACTTCGCGCGGCGGCCGACCAGCTGCTGCATCGTGTTCAGCGGCAGGTGCCGCTGCACCTCGTCGTAGTGGATCGCGTGCAGACCGTCGACGGTGTGAGCGCCCGGGTTCTGCATGATGCGCGACTCCTGGCGCACCGGGCCCCAGCCGAAGTTGAACGACAGGCGCCACGCGCCGTTCAGGGTGATCCAGTCGTGATAGATGCTGGTCGACGCGACGCTGGGGAAGATCGTCACCAGACTCGGCGGCGCTGCCTGGGCCGCACGCCATTGATTCTGTCCGAGGTACGAGCCCCCCTGCATTCCCACCTTCCCGTTGGACCACGGCTGCCTGGCCGCCCACTCGACGGTGTCATAACCATCGCGCTCATCGTCGAAAAACGGTTCCCACCGGCCGTCCGATTCGTGGCGCCCCCTGACGTCCTGGAACACGTACACGTAGCCGCGGCGGGAGAAGTAGACACCGGCTTCATACGCCGACGGAAACCGCTCGGTGCTATACGGGGTTCTCGAGACGATGACCGGATACGGCTCGTTACCGACCGGCCGATACACATCCGCATAGAGCGACACCCCGTCGCGCATCGGGATCGGCACCCGGTTGTCGACCAGGATATCGTTGCGTTCCGGCACGTCGGGCGGCGGGAATCTCACGGCTGCCGTGGTCTGGACAGCCGACGTGGGTCGCTCCGGGATGGAGACGAGAGCCAGGAGGGGAAGCAGGAGCAGGGCGGCGCGTCGACACCATGTCATGAGGACACTCCTCGGTTCCGGACACCAGCGGCAGCGACGGACGCAGCCGACGGCAGGATCACTACAGCTGTCTGATTCGCACGTTCCGGAACTTCACGGTGCCGGCGCCGTACTGAAGGGCGATCGGTCCATCAGCGTGTTTGGTGTCTTTCACGTCCACGACCTTGGCGCCGTTGAGGACCACCGTCAACTGCGAGCCCTTGGCCGTGATGTCGTAGGTGTTCCACTTCCCGCCCGTCTGGATGACGCTGGTGGGTTTCGCGACGTCGACGATGCCGCCCGTCCGGTAGCTCTGATCCGGCCGCTTGTCGAAGATGTTCACCTCGTAGGCATTCGTCTGATCGACCAGCTTCGGGTTGGAACAGCGCAGGAAGACACCGCTGTTCGCATCGTCTGTCACCCAGAATTCCAGTGTGATCTGAAAGTCACGATACGAGGCCGGCGTCACGAGGAAGCCGGTGCCCTTGTCCGCCTGCACCGCACCGTCAGCCACCGTCCAGTTGGCGTCGCCGACCACGTTCCATCCTTTGAGGGTCTTCCCATTCAACAGCACCGTCCAGGCGCCACCCGGCTGTCCCGCTGCCATCGACGACGACTGAATGCTCAGGAATCCCGTGATGCAGAGCACCAGCATGCACGCCGCTTTCCGTACCATGTCCGCTCCTTTTCACAAATTATGCCCTTCACTGCGCGCCGCAGCTGCTCGTTCCCAGATGTCACGACCGCGCCACCTTCCGGCACGCGGCTGTCTCGGATCCAGATCGCGCGTGTCGCATCGCCCTTGACGTCGATCAGCCGCCGGCGGCCAGCACGTCGAACGAGCGGGCGGACGACGAGGACTGAGCCGCGTCGACGCGGCCAGCGCCGAACAACGTCCCGGCGCCAATCGCCGCACTGCCGGTCAACTGGCGGTGACGTCGAGAAAGCGCGGACGGGAACGAACGAGCGGCTCGAACGGTCATGAAGCTGCCTCGAGTGGCCGTCGATCTTATCGCTAATGCCGTCCGGGCAACCAGACGAATGCCTGCTGGCCGACTGGGAGTAACCGGTAGAATCGGCTGAGCCATGGACGTTTCTCCCGGCACCCGACTTGGTCCCTACGAATTGATCGGTCATCTCGGCGCGGGAGGCATGGGTGAGGTCTGGAAGGCCCGCGACACACGGGTCGATCGAGTCGTTGCCATCAAGCGCCTCAAGGCCGGACATACGGAGCGGTTCCAGCGAGAGGCTCGCGCGATCGCGGCGCTCAATCATCCGCGGATCTGCCAGCTCTACGACGTTGGGCCAGACTACCTGGTGATGGAGTACGTCGAGGGCGAGATCTTGAGGGGGCCCGTGCCTGTGACCGATGCCCTGCGCCTGGCGCTGCAGATCGCGGAGGCATTGACCGCGGCGCACCGCAAAGGGATCGTGCATCGCGATCTGAAGCCCGCCAACGTTCTGGTGAACGAGAGCGGAGTGAAGCTGCTTGACTTCGGCTTGGCGCAACAGGACGCACCGGCGTTGTCGGGCGATGCAACCTTGAGCCTGGCGCTCAGCGAGCACGGCGCGATTGTTGGCACCGTCGCCTACATGTCGCCCGAGCAGGCCCAGGGGCGGGCCGTGGATGCGCGTTCGGACGTCTTCTCCTTCGGATCGCGTCCTGCACGGGCACGGTGAAGATACCCATTGCGGAGACCTTCCGGGCGCTGCGGTTCGGCAAACTCGTTGATCGATTCGGCGTGCCGTGGATGCTTAACTGCCAGAAAACCTGCTGTGGAGAACGTCGCATAGTCGTGAACCGAACCGCGCTGAATTTCAACAGCCGGCGGGACATCCCCGCTACTTCGGAAAAATCACCGGCAATACGTTGTCCGTCGTGTAGACGCAGCGATCGTTATGACCGCACTCCGACACGATGATCATCGGGTGCTTCGCGCCCAGCGTCTCATTGACGTACTTGACGTACGCCTCACCTCTCGCGCGACGCGTCGGACCCTGCGCCATGGCGCCGCACGATGAATCGAATCCGCCCAGCGGCAAGGTGTCGACCTGACCGAACAGAAACGTCGTGGAACGAGAAGCGAGCTGCCTTTTCAACTGATCGTCGCTGATCTTGGCGGTGTAGCCGCTGGTCCGCTTCTCGAGGCCGAACGGCCAGGTGTTGTAGCCCGTGCACGAAGCAGCGCCATCGAAGGGCGCATAGGTGAACTTTGTGTGCGGCGCCGTCTGGTTCCATCCGTCCTTCGCGCTCTCCGGCACCGCATCATCGATCGGCTTGACGCGCATTGCGTCCGGCCAGGCGTAGCTAGATGGGTTCGCGACGACGTAGCTGACCGGCACGCCCAGCGTGTCATGCACGCGATTCGCCATTTGATAACGCGCGACGAACTGTCCACCGGCGGAGTGTCCGGCGACGACGATCGCGCGCAGATTCGGGAACGTGTCCTTGTTCGCCAGCTTGCGCAGAATCTGATCGATGAAATCAAACGACGTGAGATCCGGATGGCTTGACGAGTTCCCGCCCGATCGCCAGCTGTCGCCGGTGCAGCTCCAGCTCACTTCATTCGTGTCGAGCGTATCTTTGCAATTGCCAGTTTGTGATGCGATCCGCGGCGAGACGACCACGGTATCGTCGAGTGCGGCGACGATGAATGCGGCAGTGACGGCTGTGGTGAAGTAATGGTCCGCGTTGCGATTCGTGCCGTGGATCATGATCAGCGCGCGGCGGCTCGCCGGGTTCCTGGCGTCGAGCGAATGGGAACGATAGATCAGCGATCGCGCCGCGCCCGAGCCAAGCGCTACCCATTCGGTGCAGACGCTCGTCGCGGTGGTGCACGCGGCCGCGGGGCTTTGCGCCTGCGACTGCACGGTCAGCGAGAACAGAATGACGGCAATCACAGCCGGGTATCGCATGCGCAGACAATACCTGAAAACGGGCGGTTTGTAGGAGGACGCTGATGAAACTAACCGATGGCTGTGACCAACATGATCTAGTGGCCAACCGACTGAGCGACAAGGTCACCGTGATCGATGGCCGCACGAATCGCGCCGTCCAACGATAGGCTGGGGTTTGGGCCTCGCGATCTGCTTGCGGATTCCGCGACGAACCGCATGTGGCCTCATCGGCCCGACACTCCGACGTGGTACAGCGCCTTCAGTGTCATCACGTCGCCAGCCGAGAGACCGGACAGCTTCGCGATGTCCGCGCGCGACCGAAGCTCCGTACGATAGCGGCGAAAGTAATTCGGGACGTCGCCACCATGGCCAAAAAAGTACATGATGTCGCGATAGTCGCCTGTATGAGGCAGTCCCAGCGCATGTCCGAGCTCGTGCACGCAGGTCAGGTAGACGATGCTCTCTCGGAGGAGCGGGTCACGCGCAGCGGCCTCGGCGATGTCCTGCCCAAGCGAGGTGAGGTCCGGACGAATGTAGACAGCGGCGCCGAGGCGGCCTTCCACTACCACCGGCTTCATCTCGCCTGTACTCGCCTTCTTTCGGCTCGGCCCAATACAAACGCACGAGCGCCGATGATTCAGGCGTCGCCTCGAACCGAATCGTCTTGTCGGACGCCCTCTCCCACGCTTCCAGCGCCCAGCGCGCGAGCTCCGTGTCAGTAGCCCGGAAGCCTGTTTTCCCTCGTCCGTCGGCGATGAAATACGAAATCGGGCGGGAGATGCCGACGGGTTGAAGGACTGACGGAAGTGACGTCGCGAGAAGGCCAGCCGCCATCGACAAACCGGCAATCAGGATCTGCCACATAGCGTGCATCAGTGCCTCCTCCGTCATCTTACCTGTCCCTGCGGCGACCGAGCGCTCAGCCGGACGGGTGGCACGTTTGGGCGGGCCAGCTCTGGACAACACGAGGCGAGTGGGCGTGCAGGCGCGATGCTCTCTCCTTGACGTGCTAGGAGAAGTCGTGCATGCTCTCCTGGCATGTCTAGGAGAGCCGCGTGAGCGACACGACAGGGCTGCCGGAGGACCTATCGATATTGAGATGCAGCCTTACTCCGTCCTCAGGGCCAGGACGGGATCAACGCGTGCGGCGCGGCGCGCGGGCAGATACGCGGCCAGCAGGGACACGACGCCGAGCAGCAGCGCCACGCCGCCGAACGTCAACGCGTCGTCCGGCCCGACGCCGAACAGCATCGACTCAACCGACCGTCGCAGGACCCAAGCGGCAACCACGCCGATGGCGAGCCCCGCCACCGCAATCCACGCGCCTTCGCTGGCGACGAGTACGATGATGTCGCGGGTCTGCGCGCCGAGCGCGACTCGGACGCCGATCTCGCGGGTGCGCTGCGTCACCGCGAAGGCCACCAGCGTCGCGATTCCGACGGCGGCGAACGTCAAGGCGATCGCCGCGAACACCGAGACGACGATGCTGCTGAACCGCCAGGGCGCGAATGCGCGGCCGACGGCCTCCTCCATCGTCGAGACTCCGTCGACCCCCGCCTCGGGATCGAGCGCCGCGACAGCGGTCCTCAGCGCCGGGACCGCCGCAAGCGGATCGCCCGACAGGCGCACCATGAAGTGTCGGACCTGATTCGGCGCCTGCCGGTACGGGAGATACAGGTCGAACCGTGGGGTTTCGACTTCACGATACCTTGCGTCTTCGACTACGCCGACGACCGTCTGCCACGCGGGCTGTTTCCCGTCTTCGGGTGCGCCGTATGCGAGCATGCGCCGGCCTATCGGATCCTGCCCCGGCCACAGCCGCTCCGCCAGCGACTGTCCGATGATGACCACCAGCGGCGACTTCGCCGTGTCGCGCTCGTTGAAGAGCCTGCCCTGTAGCAGTCGAATGTCCATGGCGCGGAAATAGTCCGGCGTGGCAGCTTCCCAGTTGAGTATCGGGTTACGGCTCGCGCTCTCGTCGGCGAGGGGCTGCCCCTCGATGATGACGTTGGTGTCCATGCCGATGGGGCCGGTGAGCGGCCGCTGATACACGGCGCCGGCGGCAATGGCTCCCGGCAGCCGCCGTGCGCTGTCGAGCACGGCATCGACCAGCGCCCACTGCTTCTCTTTCGTGTCGTGCTTCTCTTCGGAAAAGCCGATGTTGAACGTCAGAACGCCTCGAGGATCGAAACCTAGGTCGAGACGGAGAAGCGCCGTGAAGCTGCGGAGGAACAGGCCGGCAGCGGTCAGCAGCACCACTACGGCCGCGAGCTGCGCCGCCACCAGGAGCTTGCGCGTGCGCGAGGAACGATGGCGTTGCGGTTGCCGACCGCGAACGCGCGTGGAGTCCAGCGAGGGGCGCGGCGCCGCTGTGGCGCCATGCGGGAAAGAGCCCGACCATGACCGATGTCCCCAGACATACGACCAACGCAAACAGCAGGACGCGGACGTCGATCGCCGCCTCGTCGAGGCGAGGCACTTCAACGGGAGCGAGCGATACGATGGCATCGAAGCTCACGTACGCGAGACCAACACCCAGGACGCCCGCGATCAGGGATAGCACGATCGATTCGCAGAACAGTTGCCGAACGATCTGCAGGCGCCGTGCTCCGAGCGCGAATCTCACAGCGACCTCGCGCCTCCTGCGCGCACCATGAACCAGCAGCAGCGCTGCAGCATTGGCGCACGCAATCAGCAGCAGCGCGCCCGAGGCCCCTGCGATCGCGAGCAGCGCGGGACGAGCCGGCCCAAGCACGTGCGTCAACAACGGGGTCGCCACTACCGCCATCGACGTGTTCGCCATTCCCTTCTTCAGCTCCTCGTTGCGAGCGATGATCGAGAGTTCGGCGACGGCACTTTCGACGGTCGCGCCGGGCGCCAGGCGACCGATGCCGTACATGGCGCGGACACCGTCCACCCGCCATCCTTGCTCGGCGGAATCTGAGGCAAGCGTGGGCCCCAGCGCGGTCCATACCTGCGCGCCGGCGGGAATGCGGAACTCCGGCGGCATGACTCCGATCACCTCGAAGGCGACGGCCTTCTTGCCGGTTCCGACTGTCAGCAGCTGTCCAACGACGGAGGCATCGGACGAAAACTGCTGCCGCCACACGTCCGCGCCCAACACTACCGTCGGCCGCGCGCCACGAAGATCGTCCGCGGGGCGGAAGGTCCGCCCGATCATCGGCCGTACGCCGAGCACGTCGAAGAATCCTGATGAGACCGCGTTCCGCACGGCGCGGAACGGCTGCCCCGGGCCGGTGACGTGCAACTCGCCCCAGTTGACAGATCCGAACAGCTCGATCGCTGCGAAGCTTTTCTGGCCTGCCCGCCATGCGCGGTGATCAAGCAGCGACACCTCCACGACCTCCTGCGAACGGGCATCGTCGCGCCCCCACAGGAGCACGACGCGGTCCGGATCGGCGATCGGCAGCGGCCTGATCAAGACGGCAAGCGTGATGCTGAAGATTGCGGTGACGGCGCCGACCGCCACAGCCAGCATCAAGACGACAGTCGCCGACAGCCAGCCCCCGCGGCGCACGTTCCTGGACGCCGACCTCAAATCTGCCGCGAGGGTCATGCGAGCACCTCTACGTGAACAATGGCGGGACTCGGTAGAACATGCACGAGTACCTTCCTCTCAGGAGCTATGGGTCATCGAATCCAACGAGTCCAGCTCGCGCTGCATCTTCCTTGCTTCTCGCTGCGCGTTGCGCCAGCCGAAGACGAAGATGATGACGTCGGTCAAGAACCACACGGGCAGCGCCATCAGTATGGCGCGGCGCGGGACGTTCGGAGGCGCGATCAGAAAGCCGATGATCAGGGCGACCTGGCCGAGAATCGCGGGGGGCATGAACCAGATCCACAACTGCCGCGCCATGTCACGCTTGCGCACCAGCGCGGTTCGATAGAAGTCGACGCACGGGTTCAACGCGGCCGGTGTCAGGTAGTCGATCGCCCGCCGCGACGGACGGCGCCGCAAGTACCCGGCGACGATGGCGAACACGGTCGCGATGACAATGGCGGCGACGATGCGAAGGTGTGGCAGATACCACATGACCGCGGCGAAGGCGCCGGTGTTGATGACGGCGCAGAGGGTCATGATGGCGTCCTGGTGGCGGATCTTCCCATCCAGCGCGCGTGCGCGGCGGTGCACGTCGTCGAGCGTCATCGGCTGTGCTTCGGGCGGCTGTGTCTGCCAGAGTGTCCGAACGTCGCGCGGTTCAGTCATCACCGCCTCCTGCTGCGTGAAAGCGGCGCTTCAAGATCGCCTTGATGCGATGCACTTTCGTGGCGACGTTGCGGGCCGAGATGCCGGTGATCTCGCCAATCGACGCGGCGTCGAGACCTTCCAGATAGAGGAGGATGATCTGCCGATCGACCGGCCGCAGGCGGTGAATCAGCCGCAGCAGCCGATCCATGGCGTGCCGCTCGTCGACGATCGCGTGCGGGTCCTCGTCGGCCTGGGCCTCGAGTTCGTCGAGGCCGACGAGCGTCGGCGCGCTGGCCTTGCGCCGCAGCACCTGGGAGGTGGCGGTATTGTGCGCGATGCGATAGACCCACGTCCGCAGCGAGCAGCGCCCGTCGAAGCCGGCGAAGCTGCGCCACAGGGCGAGGTGGATCTCCTGCAGCAGGTCGCGCCGGCGATCGGCATCCGGTTCGTAGGCCCGCGCGAGCCGTTCGAGCGCCGTGCCGTAGGTGGCGGCGGTCTGCGCGTACATCGCGTCGGGCGTGCCGATCCCGGGGGGCGAATCCAGGGCGGTCGGCTGCAGGCGTTGTTCCCTGATGGCAACCTCCTCTACAGAGGTAGTCGCGCGCCGGCGCCGATTCTTACACGCGGCGCCAGCGGTCGTGCGGTTGCCTAACCTGGCCCGTTGGATTGCTCCTCAAGAGTCGCCTTCTGTCGAGGAATGCGGGCAAGCCATGCCCAGATCGTGCCTGCGGCGTTTGTCGCGCAGACCCGAACTACCAGCGATTGGCTTCAGACTTGAGATGCGATCTGATGCCTTGGCCTGCCAGCGGTTCTTGTCTGAATCTCGGAATGACGTGCAGGTGGGCGTGGAAGACTTCTTGCCCGCCAACGCGCCCGCAGTTCCAGCCAACGTTGTAGCCGTCAGGTGAGAACTCCGCATCCATCCACGCCTTGACCCTTCGTAGCAGCCGGAACGTGGCGGCAACTTCGGACTCCGTGAGGTCGAATACGGTCTCTCGATGCGCGACCGGGATGATGACTCCCGAGTGTTTCAGCGCACCCTGATAGCGGCGATCCCGCACAAACCACACGAGGTCGTCCCTGAAGACGACCTGCTGATCCGACGCTCTCAGCGAGCAGTAGGGGCAGTCCATCCGTAGCTCCGATCGGCCTCATCGCAGGCCTGTCCTGGCATCGTGCCGCGATACTCCCCAACAGTCGCCAAGTGCCGAGGGATGCTGCAGACCTCGATTGGTCGACACTACGGCCGGGTGCAGCCGCTCGTTCGGCGGCATCCGAATCTGGAACTGCTCACCGTGTCGGCCACCACCGTCCGACTCGCCGACAGTACGCCTCGTAATCTCGATCGAAGGTCCGCCGCAATGTGGGCTCCTCATACCACACGACAAACACGTGGGTCATGAGGAGGAACAACGCAGCATAGCCGAGCAGCGGAATCGACTGATAAAAGAGCGCGGCGCCAGATAAAGCAAGGCCGGCACCGAGATACATCGGATTCCGGACGAGCCGATATGGACCCTGAACCACCAGCCGACGAGGCGGATCGAACGGTGCAGGCGTCCCCCTGCCGAGGAACACGAACGTGACGATACACGTGATCGCGAGTGCTGCTCCCGAGGCTCCGAGCAACATCCCGGCGACCTGCCAGGCGCCGATACTCCCGGGTGGAATGATGCCTGTTGAGGACAGGATCCGGTCCGGAAGGAATATGAGGAGAAAGCCGATGAAAAGCGCCGAATAGGTTGCAGCGCGAGCGAGGATGAACATCGCTGAAACCCCTACGCCCGAGGAAATTGATAGCTATCCGAGGTCTGCTTGTGGCCGCGGACGGGAGGCATCGCTCGCGTCTTCGCTGAACGTCTTCACAACGACTGACCAATCCACATCAGCACGCGAATCAAGAGCGCGAGCGGAAGTCCGAGGCCAAGAATGACGAACGGCAAGCAGAAGACGAGCCCCATCAGTACGAGCAGGTCGCCGATGAAGTTGCCCATGCTCGCGAAAGCACCGATGCGTGAAGACACATGCGGGAGCACGCGTGGCAGCCGGCGCTCGAGGACGTGGGAAATGGTCATGACTTGCTCCATTGCCGTTCGGTGATTGTTTGGGCCTCGGTCGCGCCCGCGGGTACAACAGCCGCCGGTACTTCGGGGAACGCGGTCGCCTTTGCTCGCTCAGAGACCATGCCCAGACGTATTCGCACGTGATGCGTGCCGCCATCGAGAACGAGAGGGATCGCGGCGGGATTCACGCCGACCCCATCGACTGACGACTCGACGACGCCGCGACAGAGCCTTCCCGGATTGGAAACGGAAATGACATACCGAGTGGCCTCTACACGCCACGTGATCTCGTAGGCGGGCCAAGAGGATGGGATGCAGGGGTTGATGCTGAAGTGGGTGCCGCGTCGCCGAAGCCCCAACACGCTTTCTATCGCGGCCCGATACATCCATGCCGCCGATCCCGTGTACCAACTCCAGCCGGCACGCCCGGCGTGCGGCGATCGGCCGTACACGTCGCCGGCCATCACATATGGTTCTGCCTTGTAGCGCTCGACTTCCACCGCGGAACGTGCATGGTTTATCGGATTCAGCATGTGGAACATTTCTGCGACCTCGTCGCCACTTCCCAGCTTCGCCAGCGCCATTACGATCCAGACGGCGGCGTGCGTATACTGGCCGCCGTTCTCGCGCACGCCAGGTGGGTAGCCCTTGATATATCCGGGATCCTGCGCGGACCGATCGAAGGGCGGATCGAGCAGGAGGAGCATCTGCGATTCGCGCGCGATGAGCGCGGTTCGAACCGCATCCATTGCGCGCTCGGCGAAACGTTGCGGAACCGCGCCCGACAGCACCGCCCAGGACTGCGCGATCGAATCGATCTTGCACTCGTCATTCTGTGCCGAGCCCAGCGCCGACCCGTCGTCGTAGTACCCGCGGCGATACCATTCCCCATCCCAGGCCAGTTCGAGGGCGGATGCGAGCCGCCGCGCTTCCTCCAGGTAGCGGACCGCCCTCGCCCCCTCGCAGCGCACTTCGCACAATCCGGCGAAGTCTGTGAGCACGGTGTGCAGAAAGAATCCAAGCCACGTGCTTTCGCCGCGTCCGGCCTGGCCCACGCGATTCATGCCGTCGTTCCAGTCGCACGTGCCGAAGAGCGGCAGGCCGTGCGCCCCGGCCGTCGTGCCGCGCTCGATCGCGCGCAGGCAATGCTCGAACAACGTGCCGTCCTCCGGGGCAAGGCCGGGCAGTCCGTACGCCTCGTGTTCATCGCCGGCGAGCAGTGGGGCTTTGAGGAAAGGCACGCGCTGGTCGAGCACGCCGGAATCACCCGTTGTACGGACGTACTCGGCAACGACGTACGGCAGCCACAGCAGATCGTCGGAGCAGCGAGTGCGAAGGCCCCGGCCGGTCGGCTCGTGCCACCAGTGCTGGACGTCACCCTCCACGAACTGCCGCCCGGCAGCCCGCAGAATGTGTTCGCGCGCCAGGTCCGGCCGCGAGAGCAGCAGCGCCATCACGTCCTGCAGCTGATCGCGGAACCCGAACGCGCCGCCGGGCTGATAGTAGCCACTCCGCGTCCACAGCCGGCAACTGACGGTTTGATACAGGAGCCACCGGTTGGTCAGCGCATCGAAGGAGTCGTCCGGTGTTCGAACGTGGACCGCGTCCAACATGCCGTCCCATGACGTTCGAACACTGACCAGCGCAGCTCGCGCGGCCTCCAGATGCGCATGACGGGCGATGAGTTGTCGCGCGTGGTCGCGGTCGTTGCCCTGTCCGAGCACGAAGAGCAACGAGCGGCGCTCCCCCGGCTGCAGCGTGCAGTTGACGTGCAGTGCCGCACAGGGATCCATCGAGGCTCCGACCTGGCTGGACAAGGCGGCATGCGCCATCGACGCGGGTTTCGACAAGTCACCATGCCGACCCAGGAAGGAGCCGCGACTGGCGGTGTACGACGACGGCCGTTCATTGGCGCACGAGAACGCGACACACCGGGAGAATTCCTGGTTGTAGGCGTTCGTTGCCAGGATCGCGCCGCTCTGGTGATCGACATCTGTCACCACGTTGAGGTGCTCGCCATCGCGTGGTGGGCCGAGCACCCATTCGTTGTAAGCGAATACGCTCAACGCTCGTGACGCCGTTCCGCTATTCGTGAGGGTGAGCACCGAGAACTTGATCGGATCGTCCACGTCGACGAACACGTCGAGTGCATGATCGACGCCGTTGGTGGTTCCGGAGAACTGCGAGAGACCTGCGGAGTGTTGAACGAGATGCGTGCCAGACCCGGAGCGCGCGACGGGCCCTGGCGTCGGGGACCAGTACTCGCCGGATTCCTCGTCTCGAATGAACAGGGCCTCACCGGTGGAGTCGACCACGGGGTCGTTCGCGAAGGCGGTCAAGCGGTTCTCGCGGCTATTGCCCGACCAGGTGAACGCGGACCCTGATGCCGTGATGATCGTTCCGAAGTGCCGGTTCGCAATCACGTTTGCCCACGGCAGTGGCGTCTCTTCTCCGGCGCGCAGCCCAACCGCATAGCTTCGTCCCTGGTTCGTAAAGCCGCTTCGGCCGTCGGTGAGAGTCATCGAAGGCATCGCCGCAGGAGCATCAGCCGCGTGCCGATTCGGCGGCGTAGTTACTATCAAAGGTGGCGCGGGCGTCTGAATACTTTCGGGCCGTGCGAGTTGCGTTCGCAGATCCCCGCGGTCCCCGTGCAGGACCGCGCGCGCGACGGCTTCCACGAGCACGCGCTCGGCGCGCCCCATTCGGTCCCCTCGGAGGAGGTACGCGCCGCCAGGACGATGAAGCCAGGTGCTCCAGGGACCATCGTTCAGGATGTCCGTGAGCTGCGCCTGCATCTCGTCCAGGTAACTGGCCGGGTGCTCGTTGAGAATGACGACATCGGCACTCAGACCCTTCAGTCGCCAGTATTCCTGCGCCTGCAGGACTTGTCGCACCAGCGGCGCATCGTCATCACCGACAACCCGGACGAGGAGGATCGGGAGGTCGCCGGAGATCGCGTGCGGCCACAGTCCTGACTGGCCGAGCTCGTTTGCGGCGATGGTGGCGGCGCTGGCGCCAAGCGTCCGATCGGTCCCAAGGACACGGGAGGCCAGACGCTCGAACAGCACGGCCTCATCAGCGCCGATTCCGAGGTGGCCGAGCGCGCTCTGAAAGTGCGTGACAGCCAGGGCGAAGGTGCGCGCGACCGATCCTGGATTGCGGTACTTCCGTGCCAGTGCCTCTACCGTCTCGCGGTCCGCGGCCATCCCCGTCGCGAAAGAGAGCCGTACTGTCGCGCCTGGAGAAACCCGAATCCGCTGGCGAAGGCTGACAATCGGATCCAGCACGACGCCTGTCGTCCCGGAGAGCGCTCGTCCGTCGAGGGCGATCGGATCTGCAGGGCTGCGTCCCCGTCCGAGGAAGCGGGCCCGGTCGGTTTCCCACTCGACGGGTCCCTGGGGGCGGCCCTCGAGGGTCAGCAGATGGAAGGCCCATCCGCCGGCATCCGTCGCCTCTCTCGGGCGCCGGTGACACAAGAGGGCAGCGCTCTCGCGAAGATACTCGGTCTCGACGAAGAGCTTGCCGAAGGCCGGGTGGGCCAGATCGGCCGCCGCGGACGTGAGAACGATCTCGGCATAGCTCGTCACGTCGATCTCGCGGATTCGCGTCCCGTGGTTCCTGACCGTCAGTCGACGCACCTCGACGTCGTCTTCGGTCGAGACGGCCACGTCCATGCGTGTCGACAGGTCCTCGTCGCGGCGCTGGAACGTGACGCGATCTGGTGAAAACGTCACCTGATAGTCGTCGGGTTCGCGTCGAGACGGCTGATAGGTCGCGGACCAGACATCCCCGCTTCTGACGTCACGGAGATAGATGAATTGGCCGTCCGCATCCCGCGTGGCGTCACGCCGCCACCGCGTCACCGGGTTTCCACGCCAGAGACTGCACCCGCCGCCGGCATTCGTGAGAGACGTCACGTAGTTGCCGTTCGAGAGGAACTGCGTATGCGGAAACGTCGTGTGAGGCGAGCGGTAGCGTCTGACCGGGATCGTTGCGACAGGCGCGGCCGGTCGCATTTCGTCAAGGGGGCGCGGTTCGATCGTCGTGGTATCGCGCGGCACGCGCTCCTGGAGCAGGAGCTCCGTCGCCTGGACCCGCGGCTCCGCGTGAAAGCGTCCGACCATGCGGTCGTCGAGAAGGGCGTTGGCCAGGGCGACGAGAGTCATACCTTCGTGG
Source organism: uncultured Acidobacteriota bacterium (assembly GCA_963804795.1). Taxonomy (GTDB): domain Bacteria; phylum Acidobacteriota; class Vicinamibacteria; order Vicinamibacterales; family 2-12-FULL-66-21; genus CAVSUB01. The sequence goes on from CAWDRS010000007.1 coordinate 405,826, forward strand.
TGCGCCATGTACGTGGCAACGACCGTCCCGGTCGCCGGCTCGCCGGTCGACGCTGGCTCGGTCCCTCGCTGGGTATAGTCGAGTGCGTCGAGGAACCCATACTCGCCTTCCAGACCCGCGGCTGCGAGCCGGCGCAGGTTGACGGCGGCCGCGGCGGGCTCGATCATGACGGCGAGCGCAGTGGCATAAGGTGCCACCACCAGCTCGTCGCCCAACCCGCGCTTCAAACCGAGCCCCGGAATGCCGAACGCCTTGTACTGATACGTGCCGTGCCGGTCGACGAGGTCGTAGGCGGACTCTGAAATGCCCCAGGGCACGCGGCATTCGGCTGCGTAATCCATCTGTCGCCGGACGACCAGACGGCATGACTCGTCGAGCAACGTGTTCGGGTACGTTCGCATCACGAGCAGCGGCATCAGGTACTCGAACAACGTGCCGCTCCACGAGAGCAGCACCGGTGCTCCACGGACGCTCGTGACCGGCCGTCCGAGGTGGAACCAGTGCAGCTCCGGCACGTCTCCTTTGGCAATGGCGATGAAGCTGGCCAGGCGCGCTTCGGATGCGAGCAGATCGTAGAAGGATGCATCCAACCGGCCCGGGTTCTCCGCATCTGGCAGGCTGTAGCCGATCGAGAACAACTGCCGCTTCGAATCGAACAGGAACCTGAAATCGATCGCGTCGAGCAGTGCCGCGGCCCGCGCCGCAAGTGCCGGCGCCACCTCCCGCAATCCAACCGACAACGTCAGCAGAGCGCCCGCAAAGTTGCCGCTGTCCACCGTCGACACGTACGCCGGCGACAAGGGTGCGAGCGTTCGCGTGTCGTACCAATTGAGGAGGTGTCCCTGGTGTCGTTTCAAGCTCTCGACCGTTGTGAGCGTCCGATCGAGCTTGTGCTGCAATTCCTCACCGTCGATGTAACCGAGGTCGTACGCGGCGAGCGTAGACAGGAGACCCAGACCGATGTTGGTCGGCGACGTACGGTGCGCGACGGTCTGTTCAGGGCGGATTTGAACGTTGTCCGGCGGGAGAAAATGATTGTCCGCATCCACAAACGTGTCGAAGTACGCCCAGGTCTTCCTGGCAATCGCGTGTAGGTATTCGCGGTCGGCCGGAGGAAGCGCCGCACGGCGCTTCGCAATCGGGCGACTGAGGGCGAAGGCGAGGAGCGGCGCCGCTGCCCAGAGCCCGAGCAGAGTGCTGGCCGCGGACAATGCGCCCGGCCGGACGACGACGACGAGCAGAAGCGTCGCGAGCGCAAGCAGAGGGCTGGCCCGCATTCCGGAAAGAAATGCGGATAGCGTCACAGGGCCGCCGCGCGCGGCGCTCGCCGCGGTCGTCTCCCACTCCAGGAGCCGGCGGTGCGTCACTCCCAGCCGGACGAGCGTAATCGCAATCGCGTGCGTCCGTTCCCAGGCTTCGTTCGCCATGAAGGTGAGTTGCAGACCCGCGCGTGCCGCGTCGGTCCGGAAATCCTCCACCCTCGAGCGCAGGAAACTGCGCCACGGCTGTCCCCGACGCGGTCCGCTGATGATGTCCTGCAGCCGGAAGATCAGCGGCAGGGCCAGCGCTGCCAGCGCCATCAGGGTCCAGACAACGGGGCGTCCTGGCAGGAGCACCCAACCGGCCAGGAGCAGCAGCAGCGTCGCAGGCGGGACCACGCTGCGCCGAAGGTTGTCGAGAATCTTCCAGCGGGCAATCATCGGCAGCAGGTTGCGCTGAAGCCCGGCCCGGGAGGGGACGAAGGGAAACAGCCACCACAGGATCTGCCAGTCGCCACGGACCCACCGGTGCTGTCGCCGCGCGTGGGCCAGGACGCTCGAGGGGTAGTCGTCCACGACCTCGATGTCGCTGACCAGTGCGGTCCGCGCGTACAGGCCCTCGAAGAGATCGTGCGACAGCAGCGCGTTCTCGGGCACGCGACCTTCGAGAGCCGCCGCAAAGGCATCGACGTCGTAGAGTCCCTTACCCGTGAAGATGCCCTCGTGGAAGAGGTCCTGATAGACGTCCGAAACAGCGGTCGTGTATGGGTCGACCCCGGTATGGCCCGCATACGTGCGGGCGAAGAGCGAACCGGCCGCGCTCGTCATCGTCACGCTCACCCGCGGCTGCAGGATTCCGTATCCCGCCGTGATTCGTTGCAGGCGGCTGTCGAACCTGGGCTGATTCAGCGGATGCGCGATGATGCCAATCAGCCGCTTCGCGGCATCGCGAGGGAGACGCGTGTCCGAATCGAGGGTGATGCAATAGCGGACGAGCGGCAGCATGTCGAGGTCGCCGACCTGCGTGGAGAAGCTCGTATCCGTCGCACCGCGCAGCAGGCGGTTGAATTCTTCGATCTTGCCCCGCTTCCGCTCCCAGCCGATCCACGCCCGTTCCTGTACGTTCCACAGCCGATCGCGATGGAACAGGAAGAAGCGGTTTTCGTGCTCGCCGCCGGTTCTGGTGTTGAGCTCGTCGACACCAGCACGGGCGCGGTCGAGCAGCGTCGCGTCATCCGGAGCGTCGGCGTCTTTCTCGTCCGCGAAATCGCTCAGAATTCCGAAGTGGATGCGGGGATCGAGGTTGCCCAGCGCGAGGACTTCCATGTGCTCGATGAGCAGGTCCACTCCCGCAAGGCTGGTCAGCATGGTCGGCACCACCACCATCGTCCGTGCCGTGTCGGGAACGCCGCCGGAGAGATCGAGGCGTGGGAGCCGCTTCGGACCGAGAAGCGCGATCACCGCCCGCTGTATCCAGCCGAGCGCGAGCTCGCTTGCGGGAACGATCACCAGCATCGCCACGACGATCTGGAGGCCAGCGCCCGCTCCGGCGCGGCTGGCATAGGTGACTGCCCCCGCGGTCAGCAGCGCGGTCAGCGCGGCGATCGATCCGAGATACAACCCTGAGGCGTGTCGAAGGAGCAGCCGGCGGGCCCGGGTCGGGAGGTTTGGCTGATAGGCGAGGTCGGATTCGAGATCGTCGCGCCCGCGATCGATGAGGTGATACCCGACGTGCGCCGCAGGATCGGTTGGGGCGCCGTGCGCCGCTGCCTGACGGGCGCTCTCGACCGCTTTCAGCGCCACGCGAACCTGCGCTTCACCCGTCGGTACGGACAGCTCTTCGATCGCGCGTCGCTGCTGATCGCGGCTCAGGAAGTCCATCCGCCCGTACGCACCGGCGGGATCGCGCTGCAGCACCTGTTCAACGAGGCTGACAGCCTCGACGTGGTCCTGCCAGTCCAGCGTCGCGCAAGGCCGAAGGCTCGTCACGGCGTTCGCGACCGACACCTGTGCGACGCCTTGCCGCTGATGCTCTCCTCGGATGGTTTCCTCGGCCGTCGTGTGGCGCAAGGCCAGGTCGTCGTCTACGGCGACACGGAGGGAGGACAGCCCGAGGCCGAACTCTCGAACGCGGTGCAGGAGTTGAACGACGAAGGCCGTGTCCTCAGCCGGCGGGAACGCGAGGCTCCGGTCCTGGTCTACCCGCGCGACGTACGCGTCCGCTTTGCGCCGCGCTGCGCGCGCTTCCAGGATCTCGTCCGCCAGGCGGCGCAGGTTCTCGATGAGGGCGAGCTTGAGCATGCTCGGCCATGCCCAGAGCTCGCCGATCGTGAGAGGCGCGACACGCTGAAAGCTGTTCAGGAATTGGAGCAGCATCGGACGATCGAGCCGGCTGTCGCTGTGCCGAATCAGCTCCACGGCCATCGCATAAACGCGCGCATCTCCGGCGTATTCACGGGAGGCGAGAGTTGGAAGAGTCCTGGAATACGTGCGCGGCAGGTTGCGGCGGATATCGGAAATCTCGGCGGCGACGAGGTGGAAGTTGTCGAGCAGCCAGTCGGCGGCGGCAACGACGAACTGACCTGCACGGACGTCCTCGGCGAGTGTGCGATAGGCAACCCGCAGCACGCGGACGTTGTCCTCGAAGCGGGGAAACGTATCGCGGGGGTGCCGGCGCGGGTTGGGATCCAGGGTCAGGCTGGCCGCCAGCGCCAGCGCCCGGCCTTCGAGGGACTCGGTGCTGAGAAGCTCGTCCCGAAGTGGCTTGTCGACGTGGGCCGCGGGACGCCGCGCCCACGTGAGCGGCGACATCACGACCGGTGCAGGCCGACCGCACGCACCGCTGCGTGCGCGACCTCTACGCGCCAGCCGCCAGGCCTCGGCGAGACATCGCATGCCGGCGACGGGATCAGTTGGGACGCCGAGCCGTTCTGGCCTGTGTTGTGGCCGATCCTTGGACGGAGATGTGCCGACGAAGATCGATCTTCAGTGAGCATGCTGCCCTCGGTAGTCGTGTTTTGTGAGGGCTGTGAGCCGGGAGTAGCCGCAGGGTTCAGCAAAGCGGAAAGAACGCGAACCAGGCACCGCTGCCAGTCCAGCCGCCGGCGAGCTCGATGCTGCAGGAACGGGCGAGCCTCACCGATTTGCGTCCTGCGTCTGTGCCAACCGCTGCTCCGAAAGCCATTGCTCGCTGACATGCCCCTGTTCGGCGGGCATTCGGCGGCCCTTGACCCAGGTCACGAGCACCACGAAGGCGACAAACACCGTGCATCCGATTGCGAGCCAGGCTCCGTTCACGTGTGTGACTCCACTTTCCAACGTTTGTCGTCCCGCCGCCGGACGGACCGGTCGGTCGTCCACAACTCACATCGCCTCGACGCGACTCTTGGTCCGCACCGGACCACGTGTCATTGACGTCCTTCCTGAATGCGCTCGGACATCGTCTTCGCAGGCCCGTTCCAGAACTGCAGAAGGAGGAACGCGGGAAGCAGGCCCAGAGCAACAACAACCATCCGACTGGATGGGGACGTCAGGTTGGCAGACATGCCGAGAACAGCGATCGTTACCAGCCAAATGGTAATGGCGATGAGCTTCTTGTATTTCAATTGCATGACCTCAGCGTATGCCAACGCGTGCGTCGGCTATGTGCAATATTGAACGCCCGACCCGTCGTGTCGTTCAGCCGCCGCGTGTGCGTCGGCGCGCCGCTGATCCCGTCGCTGTGCTCTTTGGGACATCCAGAGAACGAGTGCAAGTGATTCAATCGCGCAGATGGTCAGCAATCCAACGATTTTCTCGGTCACACCCAACAGCGCCGGCACCAAATGGGTAACCAGCGGACGGAACGCCAAGGCGTTCAGCGAGGAATACCACTCCAAAGAAGTGGCCGTCGCGGCGGCGAGGGTCCGCGCCCGCGGGCACCGGCCCGCTGAGGTGCGGGTGTATGCGCGCGACGGAACTGTCGAGTACGTTCGCACTTATGGGTTGGACGACGGTGCCCTCTAGGGATGCCTCGCCGGCGGCGAGCAGGGCAGGCGGCATCCCACCGCTCGATGATATGGGCGTCGTCCAGAGCCGACTCACGATTCCGGCCGTGGTCATCGGCCTGCTGGCACTGAGCCCGCTGCCGCTGGTGCTTCCTTCCGGCGTCGCGGTCGCGACGATTGCAGCGCTCGGCTCGATAGCACTGGTCGCGCGCCGCTGGATCGGTCGTCACGACCCTCAGGTCGTCGCTCCCGACGCGTAGCCTATCAGTCGTCGTGCAGGACGACGCTCAGTAACGAGTGATTGATCGTGAGGGGAAGGTCGCCGCTGTATTCGATGAAGCCGAGCTTCTTGAATTTGTTCAGGAAGAAGTTCACCCGCGAGCGCGTGGTCCCGATCATCTCGGCGAGCGTTTCCTGCGAGATCTTCGGGACGGCCCGCGAAGGCGTCTCGTGCTTCCCGTACCTCGCGAGCAGCAACAGCGTTCGCGCCAATCGTTTCTCGCTCGAGTTGAAGAGCTGATCGATCAGATCCTCTTCGATTCGGATGTTGCGTGCCAGCATGTGTGAGATGAAGCGGTCCGACATGGCGTGCTGTCTGTGGAGCAGACGGGCCATCCGCTCTCTGCGCACCTGCAGGATCGCGCTTGCCGCAGTGGCCGTCGCGCTTCCCATGCGGATGTGTTGACCGGCGAGGCCGCCCTCGCCGAAGAAATCTCCGGGCTCCAGCATCGCCACGACCGCTTCCCGGCCGGCTTTCGACAGCACGGACAGCTTGACGCCACCAGTCTGGATGTACATCACGTGAGTGCACGGGTCGCCCTGCCGGAAGATGACGTCTCCGGGCAGGTATCGCACGACGGTGCGTGAGACCCCCGCGGAATCGAGAAAGGCCTGTGCGTCGAACGGGACCCGCCTGAGAGACGCGGCGGAATGTTTGGCTGCCACTTTGCAAGCATGACACACGCCAGTCCCTTCCTGTGTGCAAAAAGGTACAGACAGAGCCGCGGCGCCTGACCGGGTTTACCGCCCACCGGCCCAAAGAGAGATGCGCCGATGGGATCGACGCGGCATGATCCGTGCCTTCGATCGGAGAAATGCCCGCGCTGTTCGAGATCTCAAAAGATGTCGCTCCGCCAGTACAGCACGTCGGCCGTCGAAAGCCGGGGTTGTTCAATCGTCGGGCTGAGAACCTTCACCATGACGACTTCCTCCGAAGGCTGCGCTGACAGAATCGTCACCTGCGGAGGCACGAGACCTGGTGGAAGCCACCCGCGAATCACGGGACGCCGTTCGGCAGGCTCCCGCGCGATCAAGGCCTGGAGGATCGCGCCCACACGCGCGGCAGACGGATCACGGTCGCCGCATTCCTCAATTGTCCAAGTGCTTCCTGCAATGCTGATCACGATATAGGCCGCGGCGGTAATTCCTTCCTCGGCGATCACGAACTGGAGTTGGCGAACGCCGGTAGTCCCGAGACCCGCCAGCAACCGTTTCTTGGTGATCGCGTACTTCACGAGGTCGACGTCTCGATTCAGGTGGAATCGAAATTGACTCGCGCGAGCGTTTCCCATCGCCACAATTGCCGCCAGGTCGCGGTCCTCGCCGCCACGTACCAGCGTCATCGGAGCGCCGTGTCGGGATGATTCAGCTATCCGGAGCTCGAGGTCCATCGTCGGGATCGGCTCAAACCCTCCTGGCGCACGAGATCTCTGGTGCGCTGGGATCCAGAGGAGCGCGATCTCATAGTCGGCTCGAGCATCGTCGAGCAGACGTTCGACGAGCTCTTCTTCATGCCTGCCGTCGTCCCGCGCTGGCTCGACGAACACACCAGAGATTCCGCACACCCGCACTTCTCTTCCACCGAGTGTCGCTGTGAGGTTCTGTCGCTGTGCGCTCGCGAGCACATTGGTGCCTTCCACGAGTGCAAACCGTTGCTCGTGGCGCAACGCCCACGGAGTGCTTCTCAAGGCAGTGTCGCAGCTGGCGAATGCGTGGCGGCTCAGACCCTCGTGCCTTGACGGATAGGTCGTTTCGAGGATTCGTTCCAGGATGGCGCCTTCGGCGGGCACGATGGTTCGCATGGTCTCACCATTCTGCCAGCCGTGGCACCGTCCCGCCGGCCGTATGGTGCTACTCCAGGCTAGACGACCGATTGCGGAACAACAACTTCTTCGAGCGCCAGCGGCACGTCGATAAGGCAGACACAACCCTTGCCGGGCATATTCCGGATGAGGATCTCGCCTCCGTGCGCCCTGACGGCCTTCCGAGCGATTGAGAGTCCCAGACCGAGGCCGGACCGATCGCTGCCGCGGCGATCGCCAAACTCCTGAAACAGATCCCCCTTACTCGGCGGAATGCCGCCACACTGATCTTCGATCTCGACGAGCAGCCGGAGATTCTCGGCGCGCGCCCTCAGTACGACGCGGCCCCCTGATGGCGTGTTCTTGAAGGCGTTGTGCAACAGGTTCATGACGGCCGACGCGAGGAGCTGGGGGTCGGCATCGACGAATAGGGCGGGGTCAACAGGGTCGACGGCGAACTGGATGTGACGGTACTCCGAGTGGAGGATCCCGGTCGCGGCGATTTCGTCGATGAACGCGACGACTTGCAGTCTGGCACGCCGCTGGTTGCCCTCTGCGAGACGGACTTCCGACAGCGTGCGGTCGATGACGCCGCGGAGGTTCATGAGGTTCCGGCCGAGTACCGCTCCCGTGCTGCCGTTGATCGCGACGGCGCCTCGCTTCAGTGTGTGAAAAGCGAGAACGGCGGTGTTCAGGATGTCCCTGAGCTCGTGCGCCGCATGGCCCAGGCGTTCAATCTCCTCCGCTGATCGGGTCTGTGCCGTCACGCGCGCGTGTTCTGTTACCGCCTCGGCGATCGCGGTGTCGAGACAGCGGTTGAGCGTATGGAATTCCTCCACGGAGATCGGAGCCTTTTGCTCAACCGCGAGCGCTGTGATCGCTTGGCAGATGTCACCATAGTCATGGACTACCTGTGACAGCGTAAAGCCCAATCGGAGCAAGTCCGCTCCGTGCCGTGCAGCAGTCGCCCCGATGGCATCGCCTGGAAAAGGCACCGACGTCGCCTCCAAGCGGAGTGTCTCGGTCAGCTGGGTCAGGAACAGCGGCACGCCGTGCTCCAACTCGCCGGTGGCAACAGACGGCCACGACCGGCTGCGAACCCGATCCCGGGTCCGCGAGATGATCAGGTCTCGATTCACCTCGATGAATTCGTGCAACATGATTCCTCGCGATCGGGAACGACCGTCGTCGCACGCACTCATCAGAACATCTGACGCCGTTCTTGCGAGCGCCGGCAGCGCGCGACAAACGGGCTGCCCTCGCGCCCTTCAGCATCGCCTGCTCGGACCGGACTTACGGCCGGAAGGCAGCATTGATCGCGACGCGGGCATCCGCCACCTGCCTCCTGCGCTGATCCTGGTCGCGCTGAGGCGCTTCCTTCGTATCCAACCGGCCCGCCTCCTTGATGGGGCGCGTACGGGCCCGTTCAGGGTCTTCGAGGTCAGCACCAGCTGATATTGCGGCGGGTAACTTCCGCGCGTAAGGGTCAGGAGCGCCGACTGATTCTCCAAGAATGCGGTGACTGGATCATGGCAGGTTCCCGCACGGGTGTCTGTGCCGCTTTGCACAGGCCGCCAGGAAACGACGGGCCAGCCGTGGCTGGCCCTGGAATGCTAGTGGACCTACAGGCCGCAGCTGGGTGCGAGCTGATGCACGGAGTCGATGTGCAGCGTCTGCCGGTGGTCTTGGTCTCGGGAGTCCGCGGCGCCGGTGCTCGTCGCGTCGGACGAGGCGCCGGTTGTTCCGGTGCTGGCTGCTGCCGGGCCTTCGAGCTTGCCCGTGATCTCTACCTTGCTATCGACGTAGCGGCGCAGTTGATCTTTGTTGCCACCGGACAATTTGTACTGCGCGGCGTTGGCACTTGACGCACTCGAGTTACCGACCGCGGTGCTGGCGGACGCAGTTGCGCCGGTGCTCGCGGCAGGCCGACTGTCCGGGGGCGCCATTGCGCCGGCGGTCGTCGTGGCCTCCGGTGGCCGCAGCGGTGGCGTTCGCCAGGACGAAGTTGTCCGCCTTCGACGGCGCTTTCGTCGCGCTTCCGCTGGTTCCCGTCGCGGACGCCGCTGACCCCGCCGCTTGCAGACACCCCGTGATGGTCATCGTCTGGTTGGGGGTGCTCTGCTTCTGGTCCGAGGGCTGGCTCGAAGGAGCAGCCGACTGTGCCGCTGCGCCTACGGTTACGGCCGCGAACAGCATTGATCCGACAAGGATGTTCCTTTTCATTCTGAAGTCCTTCTTCTGTTTAGTGGGCGTGCCCTGTAAATCAGGGCACGTTCGCGTCGATGGGGTGCAAGCGAGGGGCGGCGCACCAGGAGGGTTCCTGAACGCTCTTCTCTCTCAGCCCCTGATGGTAAGTCGCACGGACCGGCCGCGTCTGTGCCCTTCTGCACACGTGGTCTCCGGCGAGAGGGGTATCCTCAGGGAAGAGCACGAGTGCGCGGCGCTCAGCTCACGTCCTGTTCTCCCTGTTTCACTGGTAAAGCGCGGAGTGCCATCCATGAATGTCAGACCGCTGCACGACCGCATCGTCGTTCAACGCCTCGAAGAGTCAGCCGGAACAGAGCGGCGCGATCGTCATTCCTGATTCCGCCAAGGAGAAACCACAACACGGCAAGGTCCTGGCGGCGGGGCTCGGCAAGTCCGGCGAGGACGGCAGACGCGTACCGCTCGATGTCAAGGCTGGAGACACGGTGCTGTTCGGCAAATACTCCGGGCAGGAGATAAAACTCGATGGCGTCGAGTACTCTGATCATGAAGGAAGACGACGTCCTCGCGATAGAGAACGCCGACGCGGGCTCGCGCACGGCGGCGATACAGCCAGCCGCCCGCGCGCCTGACGTCGGGCCGCTCGTTGGCGCGCGATTCGCGCCGGTTTACTCAGTTACGGAGAACTCGATGGCAAATCAGATTACATACGGCGACGCATCGCGCCAGGCCATTCTGCGCGGTGTCGACAGCCTGGCCAATGCCGTGAAGGTGACACTCGGGCCGAGGGGTCGGAACGTCATCCTCGACAAGGCGTACGGGTCTCCGACCATTACGAAGGACGGCGTCACCGTCGCGAAGGAAATCGACCTGAAAGATCCCATCGAGAACATGGGAGCACAGATGGTCAAGGAAGTCGCGAGCAAAACCTCGGATGTGGCCGGTGACGGCACCACCACGGCCACGGTGCTGGCGCAGGCCATCTATCGCGAAGGCGCGAAGAATGTCACGGCCGGCGCCAACCCAATGGCGATCAAGCGCGGTCTCGAGAAGGCCGTCGCGGCGATGACCGCCGAGCTCCGCCGGATGTCGAAGCCGGTGACCGGTCCGATGATCGCGCAGGTCGGCACGATCTCGGCGAATCACGATGAGGCGATCGGACAGATTATCGCCGACGCGATGGCAAAGGTCGGCAAGGACGGCGTCATCACGGTCGAAGAATCGAAGACGCTCGACACGTCGCTCGAAATCGTCGAAGGAATGCAGTTCGACCGAGGCTATCTGTCGCCGTACTTCGTGACCGATCCCGAGCGCATGGAAGTCGTTCTCGAGAACCCGGTCATCCTGATCCACGAAAAGAAGATCAGCTCCATGAAGGACCTCCTGCCAGTCCTGGAGCTGGTCGCCCAGGCTGGCCGCCCTCTCTTCATCGTGGCGGAGGATATCGAGGGCGAGGCCCTCGCGACGCTCGTCGTCAACAAGCTGCGTGGCACGCTGCAGGTCGCCGCCGTCAAGGCGCCGGGCTATGGCGATCGCCGGAAGGCGATGCTCGAAGATCTCGCGATTCTGACCAGCGGTCGCGCCGTGACCGAAGACCTCGGGCTCAAGCTCGAGTCACTCAAGCTCGAAGACCTCGGCCAGGCGAAGAAGGTGACGATCGACAAGGACAATACGACGATTATCGAGGGCGCGGGCAACTCGACGGCCATCGAAGGCCGCGTGAAGCAACTGCGCACTCAGGTCGAGGACTCGAGCTCCGACTACGACCGGGAAAAGCTGCAGGAGCGGCTCGCGAAGCTCGTCGGGGGCGTCGCGGTCGTCAAGGTCGGTGCGGCCACCGAAACCGAGATGAAGGAAAAGAAAGCCCGCGTCGAGGACGCGATGCACGCCACGAAGGCGGCGGTGGAAGAAGGCATTGTCGCCGGAGGCGGCGTAGCACTGCTGCGAGCATCGCACGTGCTGCAAGGACTCGAGCTCGACGGGGAGGAGCAGATTGGGGCCACGATTCTCACCCGCGCAATCGAGGAGCCGATGCGGTGGATCGCGACCAACGCCGGCCGCGAGGGATCGATCGTCGTGCAGCGGGTGAAGGAGATGCGCGGAGACGAAGGGTTCAACGCCCAGACTGAGGAGTATGAAGACCTGGTGCAGGCCGGCGTGATCGATCCCGCGAAGGTCGTCCGCTCCGCTCTCCAGAATGCCGTCTCGGTGGCCAGCCTGTTGCTGACGACTGAAGCCGTCATTTCCGGGATCCCTGAGATCGTCGCAGTCGCAGTCACGCGGTCGCACGCGGTGAGCCGTTCGTGAGCGCCGTGAAGCAGCTGCTGCGGAGATGGGCCTGGAGGCGGGAGGCGGCCGTGCGTCCTCCCGTCACAGCGCCAGCAGTGCCAGTCCCGAAGGCGCCCGTTGATACTGGCGAATATCAGCTGCTCCACAGATACCTCCGGGATCGCTATGCGGATCGGGTCGTCCTCACGTTCGGAGAAATCGAGGACCTGCTCGGGTTCGCCTTGCCCGAGGCCGCACGGCTTCAGCTGGACTGGTGGGGAGGAGCGGGTCTGGTCACGGTCCGATCGGCCCACTCCGATGCCTGGACCCTCGCAAGCCGCACGGCGAGGGTCGAACTTGTCGGCGCGGAGCGTGCTGTTCGAACGTAGCGACCCGCTGCAATCAACGAGGTAGCAGCCCCAAGCCTCAAAAGGTGTGACTTACTCGCCACTCATCGCGGCTGGTCCTCGCGCGCCGTTCATGCAGTAGGCAAGGAGTAAAGGCGTGGGTCCAAAGTTGCGCGTGGAGAACGGTTCGCACAAGTCTTCGAATGCCTCTTCTCAGAACGGTTCGACGTGGAAGAGGGACGGCGGTCTCCGCAATAGGAACCCGTGAGACGGTTGGGGAGAAATCCTTCTCTTACAAGCCAAATCTGCGGGCGCAGAGAGGAGTCGGGTTCATCGACCGGCTCCTCTTTGCACCGACCTACGCGGCTACTGCGATCTTGATCCGATTGGGCTTGGCATCCTCACGCAGGGGGAGCCGGACCGTCAGCACACCGGCCTTGTACTGGGCGCTGACCTTGCTCGCGTCGACGGTGGGCGGCAGCGTGAACGTCCGCGCGAACGCGCCATAGCTGCGCTCGATGCGATGGAACAGCTCCTCGGTGACTTCCGTGTCGAGCTTCTTTTCGCCGCTCAGCGTGAGCGTGTTGTCTTCAATCGTCAGCTCGATCTCCTCTTCTTTCATGTCGGGCAGCTCCGCCTTCAGCACCAGGTCGTGGCCGTTGCTGTAAATGTCGACCACCGGCACCCACGCGCCGCGGTTGAGGTCTTCCTGAGGGCGGCGATAGTAGCCCTCGAACATCCGGCTCAGAGTCTCCTGCTGCAGCCGGCTCAGGTTTTCCTGCTGCTGCTGCGCGGCCATATCACGGGACGAATCCCAACGAACGATAGTCATGGTGGTTCTCCTGTCCTGATAGAGCACAGCCGCTGCGCGACTTCCATCGCCGATCTCGAGGACCGGAATGGGCGCACACCGAGGCCGGGAGTGCCACTACAGGAAACGCTTTGGTGAGGGCTGTTGCTCAAGGTCGGGGAGGATTCCCCGGCGGGGTGCGGCAGTGCTCAGGAAAGCAGCGCAAATGAAGCATACGCCCTTTCCGTCGCACAAGCAATGGCGAGCAGTTCCTCTCACGGTCAACCATTCGCTGCTGAGCGTCGTTCTGCACGACTGAACTCACCGACCCACGCGGTCCTCGAGATCTGCACACGCCGGACACCTTCGCCGGCTCGTCCGAAGGTTCTCGTTGTCGAGTGGCGGCCGTCACGCGTGAACGCGACCGGATTGATGTCTCGTTGAGAACACTCGCCGTTCTGCGTCTCTGGTACGCTCACTCACGAACGGGATAGGTCGGCGTGTGGATTCGCCGACTCTCGCGCGATCGAAGAACAGAGATTCAGATGCGAGACGATCACACGCTGTCGGCGCACGACCGCGGCTCAGCCGAAGAACGCAGCCTGGCGGCCGAATCCGTGAGAAACGACGCGGAACGCTTCAGAGTCGCGGCAGAGGATGCCCGGGAGAGCCGCGACCGGCGCCGCGAAGCGCTCGAGAGCGTACGCGAGGAGCGAGAGCTCCTCCGGGAAGCCGGCGAAACCGCGCGGGTCGCCGCTGAGGGGGCGCGGGCCGCCGCTGAGACCGCTCGTCAGGCGGCGCTGGAGGCCTTGCACGCAACGACCGAAACGCTGAAGGCTACGGTCGAACACATGAAGGTCGTCGAAGACATGCGTCGCACTCTTCGTGATTTCCGAGATGGCGATCGAGGCGGCTCCCACTAGAGCACCTGCCGAAGAACTTCACCAAACGAGTCGAGTGCCTTGGGTCAAGACCTGCGCTCGGGATCCATCAATGTGCAAAGCGGCACAGACAGCCCGTGCGTGAACCTGCCATGATCCACTCGCAAGATCCAGGAGGTCTTCATGACGAGCCCTCGAGCATTGGCGATCGCATCAGTCGTCGTTCTTGGCACGCACTCGGTCGCGGCGCAGGACCTGTTGCGCTATCGTGCCTACACGCTCGAGAGTAGTGTCGCTGCGGTCGTCACGATAAGCGAGGCACGCGACTCCGACGTGAAATCGCTCCACGAGAGGCCTGCGCGAATTCAGCAGTTGGAATGGCACCCCCCATACGCATTGCGAGGAGCCGAGGGTGCCGATCCCGTTCAGGACATCATCTTTCGTTTCTACAACGGGGCGCTGTACCAGCTCCTTGTCACCTACGATCGCGGGCGTATGGAAGGTCTGACCAACGACGACGTCATCGCATCGGTGTCCGCGGCGTATGGTGTTCCACCGCTTCGGCCCGCAGGCGCCCGCAGCGTCGCGGCCACCGAGATGGCGGCGGACACGACCGTGGTGGCGCGCTGGGAAGATCAGTCTGCGCTCCTGACCCTCACGCGCGGCAGCTACCCGCCGCAATACCAACTCACGCTGACCTCGAAGACCCTGAATGGGCCCGCCCGCGCCGCTATCAAGGAGGCGGGACGCCTGGATGCCAAGGAAGCGCCTCAGCGTGAGCTGGACCAGCGCACAAAGGAGGCGGCGGACGCCCGCGTCGCGAGTGAGAAGGCCCGCGTCACGAACAAGGCCGCCTTCCGGTTCTGAGCCGATCTGCCGTGTCGCGGAGTCATCCGCGCCGCAGTGCGACGGTCGTTCCATGCGACCATTTCGAATAGCACCCTCCGCAGAGCAGGCCGGCGAATCCTTCCTGGTGCGGACCCGCCATCGACAAGACCCGTGAGCCAGAGTCTTCAGCTGGAATGAAGGCGGCGGCGCATACACCGCACAGCCGGCTGTCCAGCGAGGCGACGTCGATGTGTCCTTCGCGACCGACGTCGTAGAGAGCGCAGATAGTGAGGATGCGAGATGGCGGCAACGGTGCGGGCTTCCTGGTTCGACGCGCAGCCGCAGCCCGGGATCCACCGCTGCGGTCTGGTGGAGCATCTTGATTGCGACGATCCGGTCGAGTCGGGTATCGCGGGGGCACGGTAGACTTCACCCATACCACCAACGCCGATCAGCGCGATGATCTCGTAGGGGCCAAGGCGAGTGCCTGGGGACAGGTGCAAAGGAAGTTCAGATCATCCGACAAACAAATCGAAGATCAGTCTGCCACTGCTGGCGACCTGCTCCGCTCCAGCGTCTGCAGATCGAGCATCGTCCGTTTACTGTGATAGCCCTTATCCGCGACGACTTCCTCGATCACTGCGACGGCCTCATCGGTCACGGCGGCGACCGCCTCGAGTTGTTCGGCTGCTTCGGGCAGAGTGTGTTCGGTGGTCGTCGTGTCGCCCTGATCCGCGCCCTGCACGGTGATGCCGACGATCGCGCCGGTCTCGAGATCCACCGCGTGCTCGGCCTTGTGCGCGAGGTGCGTCCGGCCGTCCTTCATCTTCGTGATCTTCGCGTCGGGATCGTGCGGATGTGTCCAGTCGTCGTTCGAGCCCTTGTTCTTCCGCTGCCGATCGATCCGCGCCAGGTCGGCCCGCGTCGGCGTCTCGATGCCCGACGCCTGCGCGAGCGTCGTCAGAAACTCTTGATAGCTCTCGCCGGTGTCCCGCCGCACAATACTGCGCAGGGCCGCATTCGCCTCGAGCGTGGTCGCATCGATTCCGATCGTCTTCCCTTTCACCAAGCCCGCCGTGCTCAGACACTGCAGGACCCAGGTAAACACGGCGCGATGCGTTTCCAGATCGATCAATCGGCGCGTTCGCGAGATCGTCGAATGGTCGGGGGATGGGCTCTCCAGTCCGACGCCGAGAAAGTCGCGCAACGCAAACGAATCGGCCGCACGCCAGGCGATCCCACGCTCCGAATCGAGGCCTTCGAAGTACCCAATCAGCAGCAGCCGAAAATAGATCCCCGGTGCCAAACTCGGGCGGCCCATCGTGTCGGCGTAGAACGGGGCACACTGAGCTTCGGCGAAGTCATCGAAGCCCTGCTCGCGCAGAAGCTGATTGAGGCGCGCATAGAACGGGTGACTTGCCATCGGCATGTCCGTCGTGGCCACCCACATCGACGGCTGCCGGGTGCGCTTGCGTTTTCCCATCGCCATGCGCAGAGTGTAGTACGAGCGGATCGATCATGTCGATCGCGATTAGGCCGCTCAGAGACGCAACAATGGTAAGTCCCGAGAGCAGACGATACGCGGTTATCGCCCTTGGCGTCTTTGCCACGGCAATAGCGAGCGTTGGGCTAACCCGCTATCTCCCTTCTCCGATGTCGACGTTCGCGTGGAAGCTGTGTTGGGTGGTGCTGTGTTTCGCAGGGATCCGAATGGCCAATCCGGGCAGGCCCGGGTCGGCTCTGGGTCAACTCGGCCTCAGGGCGTCACCAGTCCTCGGGATTTCCGTCGCGCTCCTGCTGTCGATACCCATGTTGGCCACGTTCGCCATCACGTCGACAACGAATCCGCACCTTGAAGCGGTGCCATTGCTCATGACGGGCATCGTGTCGCCGGTGAGCGAGGAGTTGCTCTTTCGAGGGTATCTCTTCCTACAGTTGTATCGCCGAGCAGGCTGGTCTTTCGCGGCGGCGATTGGAACGACGGCAGGGGTCTTCGGCCTCGCGCACGTCACAGGCCTCGTCGGCCGGCTGAGCGCCATGCAAGTACTCGGCGAAGTCGGCATGGTCGCCGCGGGCGGCGCCTTTTTCGCGTGGCCTGCTGATCGGTGGCGACTGTGGGTGCCGATCACGGTATCTAGGTGCTAGCTGCGTGCGACGCGGTCGCTGCGGCGCGCAAAGGCGTCTAGTACGATTCGGCCTTTCGCGGTTGCTGCGTGCCATCGGCCCATTTCATGCTCGGATGCGGAATGCACGAGACCAAGGCATCAGCGAGGCGTCCCCAGGACGGACCTACCGCACCATTTGTGCCGTCACCGTGAACGAGATCGCGCTACTACGGACGCTCACATTCATTCGGCGCTTCGGACTGCCAGGCCCTGACAGCGTTCTCAATCCCCCAGGCGACAAGCCGTTCTGCGAGGTTGCGCTGAGCAGTGGCTTCTATCTCCTCGCGGATGAGCCACCGAGTGAAATGGTTCTCGGCACGTTTGTGGCGGCGCCGAAGGCCGCACGGGCGAACCCGCCGCCCCAGATTACGGCCGCGACATTCGCCGGGATTCACTCGCCGGGCTTTGCCATCGCTGTCATGAATTTTCGGCTGCGATCCATTGGGTCGAGTCGGACGCGGCTGACGACGGAGACGCGCGTATTCGCAACCGATGCGACGATTCGCTGGCATTTTGCGGCATACTGGCGTGTCATCTATCCCGGCAGCTCAATCATTCGCATGATGTGGTTGCGAGCGATCAAACGGAGCGCGGAGTTGCCCGCGGCCTCCAACTAGCAGGCCCTGCCCGACTTTCACCACGGGCTGCTGGCAGTCCGTGGTGCAAGTCTGGCTGCATTCGACAGGCGCGGCATCCCCGCTGGCGGCGTTGCTCCTCCCTCAAATATTGCCCGATATTCTCGGTCGTCGCGCCTTGCCATCGGGGCGCCTCGCCTGTCTCGGTGCGACGCCAGACTTGCACCACGGACTGCTAGGGTATTGTCGCGAGCGTGTCATGAATTCTGGCACGAAGGCTTGAGTCGCCATGTTCTAGATTGAACAGCGTGACCAGGCCATGCCGGATATCATCGTTCATAGATCACCAGCAGAGTCCTGTCATCTTCAGCGAAAGCAACTATGGCGCACGCGAATAGTCCCTGCTATCCCCACGTGTCTGTCGATAAGGAGATGCGGCATCTGCTCGACGCTGCGATGGCCGGGATCCATCGCAGCCGGCGCACAATCGCGCGCACGGCGAGCTATCTGAAAATCGCGCAGCGATTTCTTGTCGAGGGCCGCGTCGCTGCAGCGGCACCCGCCTTTGCGTATGAGCTGAGCAGTCTTCGGGGCGTGCTCAAACGCATTGGAACGCATGTCGCCGACGAAAGGGTGGACCTTGCGATGGAAGTCGCGGAGCTCGATCGGCTGAGCATGGAGCTTCACACCCACGGTCGGCCCGTGGGTGACGACGCGGGTGCCAGGAAGTAGAACTGAAAGAGTCAATGCGTGGGTTCAAATTCGTTCTTCGGAAGCGGTTCGCCCAAGTTTCCGGGTGCGTCCTCTAAGAACGGCCGGCGCAGAAGCGTGTGAACGGCTGTCTCGGTAAGACACATTCCTCTCAGCGATTCCTGGACGGCGCAGCCATGCTCGGGCCCGTGAGATGCCAGAACCCCGCGATGACAAGCGCCGGCAGTAGCGCGATGGTTCCGGCGACGGCCCAGTTAAGGGGCGATACCAATACTCGCTGCGTTCCGGCGGCGCAACATTCCAAGGGTCCAAACCGGAGCCGGGGTCGGCGTCTTCGTGTGGTAGCGATTCATGTGGTGAATGCTTCAGTCCCTGACGATCCCGCGATGTGCGAAACGGCACAGGGATCACCGGATCGGTGGACATGGCGCGCGGTGTTTCAAGGGCATCGGACCATACTCAGCGCGTACGTATGTCCGGCCGATCTCTAGAACCGCTGGGCCTCAGAGGACGAACGAGGCGATCGTTCGCGAGCCGCGTCGTCTCTCGTGCGAGTGCGCGTTTTCTCTCCGCCCGAAGGCAGGTGGCCGGCCTCGATTGATGTCGGGTCTTGCGGGGCGGCCGGAGCCTCGCTGGCGCCCGCCGCACGCGCGAGGGCTTCGAGCGGAGTGGACGCGACTGATCATCCGGAAGGCGGCCTGGCCACCGATTGTGAGCAATGAGACGTGATGCCCGCTGTTGGTCCATTCCGCAATCACGGTGTCCTGGAGGTCGCTGGGGGCCCAGGCCCACCTGCCCCGTGGGATGCGCGCGTTTCGCCGGAGGACCGTAGACTTGTGACACGGCAGCAACCATGTCTGCCTCGGTCATCCCTTCCGTACAGGAGCCTGCCACGAGTGTAGCGAATCTCATTCCCAGGTCTGTTCAACGCAGCACACACGGGTGCCGGGCATTTGCTCCCTGCTGGGTTGAACGATTCTTCTGAATCATCGCGCATACAGCACCGATGTGAGCTGCGGGATTACGGTCGTTCTGCACCGGTCGACGCGAACTCCGCCCGAGCACTCGTGTGCTGGGCCCGGAGCGGCTACGCGCGCCGATCGTATGCAGAGATCTCGATCGGATGTTCCGTTTCGTAGAGCACCTGCGCAACTGAGGGGCCCGGGCGACTCGAGCGGAGGGCGATTATCGAAACTCCCCATAGCCCGATGGCTACAGCGAGGATCGACCCGAAGGTCGTGGCTGACAACGAGCCGGGCACGAATGTGGCCCAGAGGACCGCAGTCACCGCGGCGCCGGCAATGAGGTACAGGAGAATCGAGCGTTTGCTCAACATGAGAGGCCAGCTTTCAAAACACTGTGCGCAGAATCTCGATCACGAACCGGATGACGAGCGCCAGAGGGTACCCACGATCATGAGTACGAACGGGATCGAGATCGTCAGCAACAACAGCAGAACGGCGTCGTCCACGAAGTGACAACTTTGCCCATGAGGTATCACACATGCCACGTCGCGTAGACGGCAGTGCCCTCGAAGTGCGTCGCGTCTGTGTCGCACACCCAGCCGGGTGTCTCGCCGGTCGGTGGGAAGTCGGATCTCGAGTCGCCGACGGCTCTGGCGTGTAGTCCCGTTCGCTGCACGTAGTTGCTGAACTGCATCCTGCCGTCGCAGCCGGAATACGAGCAGGGCTTCCGGTCGCCCCTCGCAAATGTCATGGTGGCGGTCCTTCGACGAGGATGGCGTGGGGGCACCCGTCATGGGTCCGGTCGCAATCTCGCTTGCTCCAGAGTACCGCTCCAGGCGCTTGGAGGATGTGCACATTGGAACAGACGCAGGTGAGGATCGACCTCGGCGGCGGCTATCATTCCGGACAGCGAGAGGCCCGCCGCGCTCGACGGCACGGCCGCCAGTGTGCCGTTCTGAACACGCAGGACCTCGCCGATCGAGTAGCCTCGGACCATGGCAAGGACTCGGCATCCGTTCAACGCTCAAGCGTTTCTCGACTCCGCCGGTCTTTCAAAGAAGATCGTGAATTTCGCGCCATCCGACATCATCTTCTCCCAGGGGGATCCAGGCGATAGTGTGATGTACATCCAGCGCGGCGGCATCAAGCTGTCGGTGCTCTCGAAGGCCGGCAGAGAGGCTGTCGTGGCCATGCTGGGGCCCGGCGATTTCTTCGGGGAGGGGTGCCTCGCGGGCCAGCCGGTGCGGATCGGCAGCGCGACCGCCATCGCCGCGACGAGCGTTCTGGTCGTTGCGAAGAAGCAGATGGTGAACGTGCTGCACAGGGAGCACGCCCTGGCCGATCGCTTCATCGCGCACATGCTGTCTCGAAACGTCCGCATTGAGCAGGATCTAATCGACCAGCTGTTCAACTCCAGCGAGAAGCGTCTGGCGCGGACCCTGCTGCTCCTCGCGCGATACGGCCAGCGGGACAAGCCACGGCAGATCGTCCCCAAGATCTCCCAGGAGACCCTGTCAGAGATGGTCGGCACGACTCGCTCGCGCGTGAACTTCTTCATGAACAAGTTCAAGAGACTGGGTTTCATCGAATACGACGGTGATCTGGAAGCCGGAATCGAGATCAACAGCTCGCTGCTGAGTGTCGTCCTCCGCGATTGAGGCGGTCAGGAGTCTTCATGACGAATGACACACCCGGACGCGAGCAGCCGGGGCTCGACGCCGAGCGGGCACGCGAAAAGACTGAGGACGAGCGCCAGGTTGGCGAACAAGGCCGCCGCCTCTCGGAGGTACGACGGCTGGAGGATGAATCCGCCCGCGGCGCCGCCGAACATCTCCGGCGGCTCGCCGAGGCGTCACGAGTGCTCCAGGAGGAGCATCGTGAAGCCGTCGAACAGGTCCGGCAGGAGCGCGAGGCGTTTCGTGATGCCGCGGAGGGGGCGCGTCTGGCCGCCGAGGATGCGCGCTCGGCAGCGGAGGAGGCTCGGCACGCGACCGTCGATGCCGTACGCGTCACTGCCGAAGCCCTCAGCGCGAACCTCGAACAAATGAAGTTCGTCGAGCAAATGCGCCGCATCTATCGCGATCTGAAGGATCTGAAGGATCCGGACTCCAACTAGGCGGCATTCGCGCCACCGAGGCGCGGCACGCGCGGTCGGCACGACGTGAGCACATGAAGAAGGCGAAAGCCGTATCGCCCCTCCATAAAGCTCACCGCCCTGTGCGCACTTCGCGGGTCTCCAGGAAGGCGGCGACCTCGCGGTTGTCGGGGAAGTCGTCCGCAAGCTCGCGCCCCGCTTCCGCCGCCCCCCGCAGGTCGCGTTCCCGCACCTGCATGTCCCACAGTGCGAACGTCGCTTCGGCATGCGTGAAGAAATCTGAGGGGATGTTCACGGCTGCGCGCACGGTCGCAAGCGCTCGCTTCCTGCTGCCCCCACCTAGCACCCACCGCGTGCCCCACGGCATCCTGGTGTCCACGATGTAATCGATCCACGCGCGCGCCACGAGCGCGCGGACGTGCTGGGGCTGGCGCCTGACGACGAGGTCCAGCGATCTCCGGGCTTCCCGGTCCTCGTCCCAGCCCGTCTTTCGGCCGAGCGGCCCGAGCTGGAGCCAGACATAATTCAGGTCGAGCTTTCCGAGAAAGAACAGGGCCTCGTCGTCACCTGGGTTAACCTCGAGCCTGCTCCGCGCGAGCGCCTTGCCGTGCTCCACGTCGGCCATGAACGCGGCGATGAGGGGTGGACAGGGCTCGCACATTCGGAGCGCTTCTTTCTTGTCCGCCTCCTTCCTGTTCGCGTGCTTGTCGGCCGGCTGCTCGAGCAACCCTTTGAGCTGAAAGAGCAGGGCGGATGTGCGGAGCTCATCGTTGGCCAGATCCTGAGGCTGCGAGCCCCGCAGGGCGAGCGTCAGCGCGGCCGCGGCCTCGTATCGGGCGTTGTAGAAGTGGTTTTGCGCGTCACCGAACGTAAGCGGTCCGACGGGAAGCGAGACCTGGTTCCCGCCCGTCGGGGACCATTGGTTCCTGGCCTGGTGGGCAGAGGACCCATACAATCCGGCCACGATGACGAGTGCCACAACCCATGAGGACAAGGCGACCACCCTCAACCCTTCTTCGGGCCAGCGGGCCGAGGAGCAACTACAGGCCGCGTTCGCTTCGGGCGTCGGCGAGTTCGCCGGTGGGCGTGATGCCGCAGGAACTGGCAGGCTTCATCGATTTGCGTCCTGCGTTTGCGCCAGCCGCTGTTCCGAAAGCCATTGTTCGCTGACGTGTCCCTGTTCGGCGGGCAGGTAGCGGCGCTGGAACCAGGCGGCGAGAGCCACGAGGATTATCAGCGTCGTGCATCCGATGGCGAGCCAAGCTGCGTTCACGCGTTACTCCACCCCACGAAATCTCTCGTCCTGCGCTCGGACGGACCCATGTGGCCGTCCGAAACTCACAACACCTCGACTCACCGTGCAAGCATGACACAAACCAATCCCTTGCCCTGTGCAGAAAGAGACAGCCGAGCCGCCAACACGGGAGGGGGTTACCTGCTGCTGCCCCCGTCGTCTTCCCACCGCGCCCGGGTGGTGAGGCGCGCCTCTGGCTGCAGGGCGTACCGCACCGGCGCCTGGTGAACGTGCCCGGCTCGGTCGCTGCACACCCAGCCGCGTTCAGCCTCGGCCGTCATTGCGGGCAGGGCCGTCTGCAGGTGCCCCCCGAGATCGCGACCGTAGTGCATGGTCCCAAGGCATCCGGTTCGAGTGCATGGCAGGCGAGCTCCTGGTGCAGGCGGCCGTCGCGGCCCATGCCGTCTGGATGGAACGATGGCGAATGCGCGCCGATGCGACCGGGACGACACGAACCACCGTGAGGGCGCCGACGACAGATGCGGCCGAACTGCGTAGGTGAGCGGTCGGACAGAGGTCTGTCCGCGGTCAAGAAGCCGCCGTGCAGTCTCGACGTAAGTAGCCGCTCGTTCAATCTCGGTCCGGCTGGCCCGTATCCCCGCCGCCGCATTGTCGAGGAGTTGCCTGAGTCGCTCGTTGATTGGTGGAAGTGAAGCGTCCGAACCTGAGCGCGGGTCTGACATCGTTGGCCTCCGCTTTTGAGTCGACCTGAGTCCCCAAGGGACATCGGGGCAAGGTGCCGGCACAGCCCGGGTGACGCAGGGAGCCGCGCGAACCTGGACGGTCGTCAGCTACGGGTAGAGGACGCGGTACGCGATGCTGGCGGAGATCGCCAGAGGGACGAGCACCAGCACGGCGATCGTGAAGCGTTTCCGAACGGCGCGATCGTGCGCGAGGCCCCGCGCGAGCCACGCGTCCCATCGAGCTTCGAAATCCGGTGTCCCGCTGTCTGCCAGAATCACGTGATCGCTTTTAGGCGTCGAGACAGAAGGCCGTTGTATAGACATCAGGGTTGCATCCTAGACCGCCGGGGGCGGCCCGTCTGTGCCCTTTTGCACAGCGCCCTGGCGATCGCACGGGTACCCTCGTTCAACACGCACGGCTGCACGGCGAACGGCAGAACGGCGTCGTCTACGAAGGTGGTCAGATTGCTCACGAGGGATCACGCATGCCATACAGCTTCGACGGCAGTTCCTTCGAAGTGCCTCGCATTTGTGTTACACACCCAACCGGGCGTCTCGCCGTTCTGTGGGAAATCCGATGTCGAGTCGTCGACGGCATTGACGTCCAGTCCTCCCCGTCGCGCAAATCTGCTGAACCGCATCGTTCCATCGCAGCCAGAATAGGAGCAGGGCTTTCGGTCGCCCCTCGCAAATGACATGGTGGCGGTCCTTCAACGAGCATGTGCGTCCAGCCCCCGTCATGGGCGCAAGTCGCGATCTCGTGTGTCCAGCGTACTGTCTTCGATGACTGCGGGTATGTGCACAATCGAACAGCCGCGCGTGGAGGGCTCGGAATGATGCAACGATTCACTGTCGGCAGGAGGAGCAATGGCTGGAGGCAACCGCCACTCGATGGATGGACAGATTCACGCAGGCGACGTGGTCGTCTCGCATGTCAACGGTACGATCGACCTCTACCTCATCGCCACTGTTCAATCGGCTGAAGGCGATCTGGCCCTGCAGAGCGTCTCGACGATGAAGGGCCAGGATGGCGCAATCAGCCGCGGCTACGAACAGCGGGATGGCGATGAAGACGTGTGGCTGTTCGGCGGATCTGCCGGCGCGTACGTCAAGGCGCACCGGCCGAAGAAGGGATCCGCAGGGGTGGTCAATGCTCGAGTGGTCTCGGCGCATGCTCGAGCTCGATGAGCCGGCGGAGAATCTCTTTCAAGAGACTCAGGGCCGGAAGCCGCGAGGCGCGCCGTTCATGCAGCGGCCGAGAAGCTCGCGACCGCCGCCGCCTCGTCGTCGTACGTATCGAACACAGAGACAAGCTTGGTAATCGTCAGCAGGTCCTGCAAACGCTTTGTCACGCGCATCAGCTTCAGGGTGCCGCCCGACTTCTGCATCGTCGCGTACGCAAAAACAAGGTCGCCCAGTCCCGCACTATCCATGTGGGCCACTTTTCCGAGATCCACCACTACTCGTGTGTAGCCCTGCTGTCTGAGGCTGCTGACCTTATCTTTCAGTAGCGGGTCACCGCTATTTGCGACGATGTCACCGATGACTTCCACGATGGCGACGTCTCCGACGATCCGCTGGTTGATCTGCATGTGATCCTCTGCTGTGCCATTGCTGACATCTTCGAGTTGGCATCGGCATTCTATATGCACTGTTCCGCGCAGGTGTGTCTGCTTTTGCACAATCGCCGATTGTGGTGACGAGCCCCCCCTCGCGGCTGCTCTACCCCGATTGATGAAGCTCGTTTATTCCCGCGATTCACTTGGGTTGTCACCGCGCGCCCTTGTAGCGCAGGCCTTTTAGGCCTGCCTCGCCGGCGCGCGTGGCAGCCCTGAAGGGCTGCGCTACGGGCGACACAAGTGAATCGCGGTTTTAGAGGCCCCGGTCGACCCCACGACACTCTCCTGTTCCCGATTGCAGCACCGAAGATGCTGGCTTGGCGGATGGCGCAGATGCAAGGTATTCGGTCTGTTGTGTCGAATGATACAGCGGGAAGGCGCGTCGACGCGCATACTTCTGAGGAATGCGGCGGCGACCTGAGTGCGGCTCACTGTGGTGTTCAAAGTAGGCAAGGAGTAAAGGCGTGGGTCCAAAGTTGCGCGTGGAAAACGGTTCGCACAAGTCTTCGAATGCCTCCTCTCAGGCCGGTCGCAGCGGAAGCGGGACGGCGGTCTCCGCAAGACACATTCATCTCAGCGACTCTTGGACGACGCAGGTCGAAGCCTTGGAAGCGGTCATCAGCGGCTTCAAGCCGGACGGGCCTTTGACGAACACCTGCGAGGTCGTATTCTTCGAGATACCCGGCGACGAGCACCTTCATGTCAACGTGACTCATACGTACGCGACGAGAGTGGTCAGTGGATGGGCAGGACCAGGGAGTATTCCCGGCGGATTCGTCCACAGCCGAACATTCCGTGATACGTCGCAGAGCCAGATCATGCAGCATATTCGGGAGATGGTGTTTGCCGCACGGATTTCGAGCCGCAGCTGAATCTGTGGCTGCCGGGGAATATGCGAAGCTCGCCGCGACATGGGCCCACACAGGTGCGACCGTGTCGCCGAGTCATCCGCGCCGCAGTGCGACGGTCGTTCCATGCGACCATTTCGAATAGCACCCTCCGCAGAGCAGGCCGGCAAATCCTTCCTCGTGCGGACCAGCCATCGACAAGACCCGTGAGCCGGAGTCTTCAGCTGGAATGAAGGCCGCGGCGCATACCCCGCACAGCCTGCTGTCCACCGAGGCGACATGTTTGACCGAGATGGTGAGCGTGTCCATGATGGAGTTCACGGTTTCAAAAGCAGACAGATAGTGGATGGTATAGTCCCTGGCGATCAGGCGATGTGCGAAACGGCACAGGGATGGAGGGTGGCCGTCCGTCTACAGATGAATCAGTAGCAGCCGCTCCGCTGTCGCGGCTGCGGAATTCGCTATTGCGCGCTCCCGTAGCGCAGGCCTTTCAGGCCTGCCACGTCGGCGCGCTACGCATGGACACCAGTGAATCTCGGACTAGGTGACGTTCAGTGTCTTGAGAAATGCCACGCTTCGGACGGTGGTCTCCCAATTCTGTTCGACGAAGTAGTTCTTGAGTCCACCGAGCTTGGCGGCCTGAAACACCTTGACCCAGTCGACCGTGTCCTCGCCAACCGCCAGGGCGCCCGCACCGCCACGGCCGCGCCCTGCGTCGGCGCCGCCCGGCGCGGTGCCGGCCGCCGCCGCGCGCCCGGCCCCACCTGCTCGCGCGGCCTGCGCGGCTTCCTGTGCGGCGAGCTGCTCGGGCGTCGGCTTCACCGTCAACACAGTTGGCCGCGGCGGGTTCATGCCTGCCGTCGTGTTCACACCCTGCAGGTGTGCGGAGGCGAACCTGCCCGGGTACATTGTGAAATACATGATCGGGTCGCCGACGGTAGCCATCGATGACATCTGAAACTGCATCTTCATGAGGTCAGGATCGAGATACTCGAGCAGCACCGGGTACGTGAGGCGGCCGTCGTTCAGCCGCGAGTTCTCGAAGCCCTCATTGTGGGTCATCATCTGCAGACCCTCTTTCTTGGCAATGGCCCCGAGCTTGTTGTACTCCTCGCAGGTTCGCTTCACCGCCTCGAGCGTCGTGACGTTGTTCACCAGGGGACCGCTCATGCTCGCCATGCTCATGTGGGTCATGCCAATGTCGTGCGCCCATTGGATGAGCGTGGGCAGGCTGGTCCGGACACCACGGAAGTGCGCGCTGGGACTCTTGATTCCGTTGTCGTCGAGGATCTTCCGGACCCGTTTACCGTCAGTGAGTGCCTGGAACTCGCCGCTCGGCGACACGAGCTCCACGCTCTCGATGCCGATCCCCTTCATGTCCTTGAGCACTGCGGCAAGGCCATCGTAACCGTCCGTTCCAATCCGGGCGCGATGCGGCCACATCTGGCTGCCAATCGGCAACCCGAGCGGGCTGGCGTCGAGTGTGATGCCGTTGGCAATCATGAACGTCAGCGCCGCCGACGCCCCGCCCACGTGCTGCAGAAAATCTCGTCTGGAAACGCCGGCCATAATCCACCTTCCATGTGCTCGCAACTGGTTTCGGCAACCGGTCGCGGAACTCCCGTCGCAATGCCCTCCGAAAACGCGCCGATTGTGTCACAACCGTGTCGAAATGCGCTGCAGCACGGTCCCGCGCCCAGGTCTGCTTCCTCTACCTCCGACAGTTGCGTCGCAGCTTCGCTGAGGCAGGCGATCTCGTTTGGCGCGAGCGCCACGCCACACCTCGGTGGCCGTCCTGATCTCAGTCGTGAAGCCTCTCGGTCAGTGGGTCATTGCGTACAGCACGACGTCGATCCCGACGGCGTAGGCGTCCGGCGAGAACTTGAAGAAGTAGGTCGTATCGTCGCCTTCGCGCTCCCAGGGGTCGGGGATATCGGAGTTGTGCACCATGACGACCATGAGGCGGCCATGATCGTCGGCGATCCCACGTGCGTCGGGCGGGTCACCGTCGACGTTCCAGCGCTCCACGGTACTGCCGCCGGTTCGGCGCCAGCTCTGAATCGACGCAATCTGCGGCAGGGTCGCCACCTGGAACATCGTGTGCCACAACGGGTGGTCGGGCGGCGTGAGGTCGACACCAGGATACTTGTCGGGCGGCAACACCCGTCGGATCTCCTCGTCGAATTGCTCCTTGGCAGCCGCGCCGTGGTAGTCCGACACGAACAGAAAGCCACCCTTGAGAAGGTATTCCCGGAGCCTCTTGACCTCGTCGTCACTGAATCGCGCCGTTCCGGCATCTTCCATGAGCGTAAACGGGCATTGAAACAGCGCATCATCGGTCAACCGGACGACGACCGCGTCGGGGACTTCTTCTTCACCGTCGTGCGTCACGGTGACGCGCATCTTGGTCAGTTCTGCGAGACGGACACTGAGATTGATGTCGGCCCCTGGATAATCGGTGCTCCAGCCCTGCTTTTCGCGCCGGTCGCTCGTGAACATCACACGGCAGAAGTGGAAATTGCCATCGAAGGTCGTGGCGGTGGGAAACTTCGGGGGCGTACGGCCGTAGTAGCCTGACCAGATGCGCTGCGCGTGAACCGCGGTCGCGGTAACGGCAATTGCGCCAATGATGGCGACAAGTGTCCAGGTCAGCCGTCTGCCGCTCCTGTTCATCAGTCCTCTCGGTGGCAGTCACGATCCTAGTCGATCTGCGAGCTCCAGTCGTCTACCCACAGGCGCCGCGGTCGCGAGCGTCCGTACGGCACGATCGATCTCGGCTTCGGTCAGACACGCGAAGCCGAGGCGCGCCGCGGGCGCAGGCGGTCCCGTCAACGTGAACGCCGCACCGGTGTCGAACGACACGCCTCGGTCTCGTGCACTTCGCGCCCACCGTACGATCGTCTCGGCAGACCGGGTACGAACCCAGATTGCCGTGCCGCCAGCGGGTTTGGTGAACGTGAGAAAGTGGTTCAGCTGTCGACGAAGTCCGGCTGCCAGCGCATCCCGGCGTGCGCGATAGACACGCCGCATTTTGCGCACGTGCCGCTGGATGAGTCCCTCTTCGAACAGATGCGCGATCGCCAATTCGAGAGCGTGATCACCTTGAAGATCGATGAACGACCGGTAGGCCACCAGATGTTCGATCAGATTTGGCGGGGCGGCGATGAAGCCAAGCCTGAGGCCTGGCGCCAGGACCTTGGACAGCGTGCCGACGTAAGCGACGACACCTGCCCGATCGAGGCTCGCCAGCGGCAGCACCGGGTTGCCGCTGTAGTGGAATTCATGGTCGTAGTCGTCTTCGATGACCGCGAATGGCGCACGTCTGGCGAGATCGAGCAGTTCGCGACGACGCGGGCCGGCGAGCGTGACGGTCGTCGGGAACTGGTGGTGTGGCGTCACGTACACTGCCCGAATGGGTCGGCGCGCTGTCAGGCCAGCCAGTGCGGCGACGTTCAACCCACGGTCGTCGACGGGAACCGGCAGAATCTCCGCGCCGGCCAACCTGAAGGCTTCCCACGCTGGCCGGTAGCCGGGGTGTTCGACAGCCACGACGTCGCCGGGACGAATCAGCGTGCGCGCCAGGAGCGCCAGTGCCATCTGGCTTCCCCGGGTCACGATGATCGAGTCGGGATCGGCGACGAGTCCGCGCGTGGCCGACAACATTCCGGCGAGCTCGCGACGCAAGCGGGGCGAGCCTGCCGGGTCGTTGTATGACAGGGCCGCGGGTCCCGATGTTTTGAGTGCGCGACGATAGGCGCGGCCGATCAGATCCACCGGCAGCAGGCGCACATCGGGACGAGACCCGGACATCAGCAGCGTCCGACGCTCGCCGTTCGACGGCAGCTCCGGCTGCGGCGCGCGGCCTAGTTCGAGGGCGAATCGCGAGGGCGCGGACTGTCGCGCGCGCTCCACTCGCCGGAGACTCTGCGGTGAATCCGGCAGCCCCTCCGCCACGAATGTCCCTGAGGCCCTTCTGCTGACCAACCAGCCTTCGGCGATCAGGTCATCGACCGCGATCACCACCGTCTGTCGATTGACCTTCAGGGTTTTCGCGAACGTGCGTGAACCCGGCAGGCGATCGCCCGGGCGAAGGCGGCCTCGCTGAATGTCGGCAGCGATGGCTTGAGCGATCTGCGCCGGGAGCGACAACTCCCGCCGACGGTCAAGCTGGATTGAGAAGTCCCACGCCGCCACACCCACCTCTTCGGTCCATCGCCATGCTGGCCTGATCAGTTTAGGCGATTTGCGATCGGACCGATGGGCCAGCTGGCGGGGCGCATTTTTCGCAACTGGCCGATGGTTTTTCCCTGGCGCCGCGGTACCGTCGCACCGGTGCGTAC
Source organism: uncultured Acidobacteriota bacterium (assembly GCA_963804795.1). Taxonomy (GTDB): domain Bacteria; phylum Acidobacteriota; class Vicinamibacteria; order Vicinamibacterales; family 2-12-FULL-66-21; genus CAVSUB01. The sequence continues at coordinate 435,766 of CAWDRS010000007.1, forward strand.
GATTGTGATCGCGATCCGTCCATCTAATCGGAGCCGCAATGAACCTCCACGCCAGCACGAATGACCGCTGCTGTCCGGTGATCGAATTGCGTCAGTACACGCTCAAGCCCGGACAGCGCGACACATTGATCGACCTGTTCGATCGCTACTTCGTCGAATCGCAGGAAGCGACAGGGATGACGATCATCGGACAGTTCCGCGATCGTGAGCGTCCAGATCGGTTTGTCTGGATGCGCGGCTTTGCGGACATGGAGAGCCGCCACCGTGCGCTCGAGCAGTTTTACAGCGGGCCTGTATGGATGGCCCACCGCGCGGCCGCCAACGACACGATGATCGACTCGGACGACGTCCTCTTGTTGCGGCCCGTGCGAGCGAACACGTCGTTCGTCATCGAGCGCGGTCCGACGGGCGATCAGCGCGCGACCGACGTGCTCATCGGGCTCTACTCGCTGCAGAGGCCACCCGACGAAGCACTCGTGGCCGGCTTTGAGCGCGAGGTCGTCCCCCGACTTCGGGCGCAGCGCGTGCACGTCACAGCAATGTTCATGACCGAAACAGCGCGGAACACTTTCGCGCGGCTGCCGGTTCGAGAAGGTGAGCAGGCGTTGATGTGGGTCGGGAGCGTGCGCCGCGCGCAACTGTCTCGAGCGACAGTCATGGAGATTGCGACCGCGAGCATCCTCGAAGGCGCGCCTGCCGCGCCAACGTTGCTCAATCTCGAACCGACATCGCGTTCGTGGCTCGGTGGCGGGTCACACGCGGCCCGAGCCTCGATGCACGACTTCGACTTCGTTCACGGATCGTGGAAAGTGCATAACCGATATTTGAAGGGGCGCCTGAAAGGCTCCACCGAATGGATTGAGTTCGACGCGCGGTCAGACGCCGAGCCGGCGTTGGACGGGCTCGCACAGATCGATCGCTACAACGCCGTTCGTGACGGAGTGTCTGTCGACGGCCTCACCGTTCGCTTGTTCAATCCAGCGACCGGTGAATGGTCATTGTATTGGGCGGATACCGTGCGCGCGGGCGTGCTCCAGCCGCCGATGGTGGGACGGTTCACGGGCGGCCTCGGCGAATTCTTCGGCGACGAGACCGTCGACGGCAAGAGGGTGCTGTGCCGCTTTCACTGGACGCGCACGCCGGATGGCATGCCCCGCTGGGAGCAAGCGTTCTCGGATGATGGTGGCAAGACCTGGGAAACGAACTGGATCATGACGTTGACGCGGCGGTAAAGGTGACGGATGACACGCACACTGATCGACTCCGTGTTTCAGCAAAACCTGAATAGTCGCCTCGGAAATCGCGCCGACCGTCACCGCCGCCCGCGTCTGCACGGGCGTTGTTCTTGGCTCGAATCCACTTCGGACGTGAGTCCGCATTATGCGAATTCAAAAACTGAATAATCCTTCAGCGTTACATCCCACTAGAAGGCACGCGAGAGGCACGAACCGTCAGTCGTGGCTGACGGACCGCAACATCGATCCTGTCCGGAGGAACCAGCACGCCGGGCCGGACATACACCAGGCGATATTGCGTCTTCAACTCCCGCGCGAGCCCGGCGAGCGTGTCGCCCAGGGACATGCTGGTCAGCAGGTCCTCACGGCGTCCGCCGGTCAATCTGGTGCCTTCTGAAAACGCCAACTCCCGTTCTCTGGCGCCTTCGCGGAGTATTGAAGGCCTGCGCCTCGTCACCACAATCGAGTGAAGCGTGGCGTGAGAGGCACGGAGCTCCTTCAGGACGTCCTGGTGAAAGCGCTGACTGAACTCTCGTCCCTGTCCGCTGATGACAACGATCACGGGGCGTGCCGATTCCCGCATGCGGGAATCACGTGAGGCTTCGACAATCGCATCGAGCGCGTAGGCGCCGCCACCACGTCGTGCGAACAGGCGTCCGATCCCTGCCTCGAGAAGCGCTGGATCCCGCGTGTAGTCGACAAGGCGGGCAGGCCGATCGCCGAATTCGAACAGCGCGATGTCCGCGTTCCCGTTCATCTCCTTGAAAAAGCTGCGCAGAGCCCCGCGCAGGTCATTGATGTACGGCTCCATCGACTGGCTGGTGTCAGCGAGCACGGCAATCCGCAGGGGCTCCGAAGCAGGCGACACCTGGGTCACTTCGCGTTCGACTCCCTCTTCGCGCACGACAAAATCGGAAGGTCCGAGGGAGGCGACCGGTGAGCCGCGATCGTTCAAGACACTCGCGTAAATGGCCAGTTCCGCGCGGGAATGAGCGGCGGGGGCCTTTTGCGCCAACGTAATAGAGGTAGTACCGACCAGAACAGCCATGGCAATGGGCGCGGTCGATTTCAGGGTTGACATGGGAACTGCCACCAGCTTTCCTTCGATGCAGGCAAAGGCGCACTCACCTATTTGGACGTCGTCAGCCAGTCGGATGGTTCTGGCTTTCGCCCTCGACTCCGCGGCCGATCACCAGGACGGAACATTCTCGGGTAGACTCACCTCGCGTCGACGAAGAGGATGGGTGTGGTGTGGACGCCGGGAAGCGGTACGGGTTGCAAGCTGGAGGACGAACCGCGAAAACCTGGCCCTCGCGCAGCCGCGAGAACGGAGCCGTATGAAGCGCAGAAAATTCCTCGTCACGACTGCAGGTGTGCTCGGATCGGCAGGGCTCGGATTCGGCCAGGGCCAGAACCCGGCCCCGCCGGCCGGACAACCGGCGGGCCAGGGCGGCGGACGTGGCGGTCCTGCAGGCGGCGGCCGAGGTGGGCCGGCCAATGTCCCGGCGGCGAAGCTCGGACGCATCGCCATCATGAGCCTCAACCACGGCAGTATGCTGAGGCTGCCGTGGAACACCAGTCCCAATCCGAATCAGACGCTCGCGCTGATGGATCTGCCGCAGTACTGACATCGACCTGTACGGCGTCCGTAACGTCGAGTTCCAACACTCGCACCTGGCGCAGGACGCCAAGAATCCGGATCCGGCGTTCTTCAAGGAACTGAAGGCGAAGTTCGACGCGGTGGGATCGCGAGCCAACCAGATCAACATCGAGATCGGCACCCTGGCGCAGATGGGGCCTGACGGCAAAGCGGCCGCACTGAGCGGCGAAGCGCGTGCGACCTGGCTCGAGACGGGGAAGAAATGGGTCGACGTCGCGCCGCTGCTCGGGATCAAACGCTTGATGCTCAATCAGGGCGCGCTGACCGACGACTCCAAGGAGGGCGTCATCTCACTCTGGAAGGAGCTGCAGGACTACGCCACGCCGAAGGGGATCATGATCTCCGCCGAGACGCGCGGCGCCGGAGTGCCTACCGCTGGCGGCCGAGGCGCTGCAGGTCAGGTGGCCGCGGCGGCGCCGCCCCCGGGGCCAGCGATGCCGGAGCCGGAGCGTCTCCGCTACGTGTGGGGCATCCTCAACGAATGCATTGAAAAAGCGGGCGGCTACTCGAACCTCGATTTCGGCGGCGCGGGCCGCTTTACGAACCAGCAGCAGCTGCACGACGCGATCAAGGGCATGATGAAACGCTCGGCAGGCAACATGCACATCAAGTCGAGCCCGGACTGGGACATCGGCAAAGCCGTCTCTTTCGCCGAGTCCATAGGGTACCAGGGCCTCTACACGATCGAGGTGAATCCGGATCCGGCAATTCGCATCGTCTACAACACGATTCTCGCCAACATCGCGTAGTCAGAGCCGCCTCGTTGTTTTCGACCTCCGGCGTGACTCGAACAGATAGAGGACTCGAGCCTCTTCCAAACTACCGACTCGCGCGGAGATACGCGACGAGATCCTGCACGTTGGCCGCCGTGTAGTTTTCGAGCAGCTTGAGGTGCGTCGCCTGGCCCGCCGTCGGGCTCACGCCTTCGCTCGGCGTCGTCGGACCTGGGCTGAGGAGACGGACGCGAAGCGTCGCCGTGTCGTACTTGCCGCCGATGCCCGCCAGGTCACCAGTCACCGAATGACATGAGCGGCAGTTGGCCGCACCGTTGAAGTACGCCTCACCGGTCGTGCGGTCACCGGCTGGCGTGTCGGCGAGGCGGCTCAGCTCTCTGAACCGCGCCTGTTGACGGAGAAAGTGAACGTATCTAGCGAGCTCGACGATCTCCTCCGAGGTCAGCTCCGCGTAGCTCGGCATCGCCGTCTGCAGGTTCGGCAGACCGGCTTTGACGAGCGGTCCGATCATGTTCCCGTCGTCGTCTGCGCCGACCAACGGCGACTGCGAGAGATTGGCCGCGCCCATCGTCGCGCGCGTCAGATCGACGCCGTGACAGAAATGACAATGGTTGAGCACGTACACCGCACGGCCTCGCTCGAGCGCCGCGGTCGGCGCCTTGAAGCCGCCAGCGTCGCGTTCCTGCCGCGCATCCAGTGGAAGTCCAATCGTGAGCATCGGTACACCGGCCGCCAGGAGCACGTACCAGCGGACACGCTGCATTCTTTGTCCGGGGGGCTTCGCCCCGCCGGCCCCCCCGACACGCTCGCTCGCGGGGACCCCACGATCCCCGCTCCGCTCGCGTGGCTCACTCGCTTCGCTCGTTCGCGCAACGCGCGTGATCGCCGTCATGACGCGAGCACGCGCTTGCAGTAGTCGAAGCAGTTCCGGACTTCGTCCACTGACGGCCGGAACGACCCATACTCGTATTCGAGATAGCAGCGAATCGCGTACCGGTTGTCCCTGATGAGCCGGAGCACGTCAGCGATCGGCGTGTCGCCCTGCCCGAACGGCCGGTTCGGGCCGTTGTTCCGCTTCCGGTCGCGCACGTGGACGTTGATGATGCGGCCGTGATGCTGGCGAATGAAGGCGACCGCGTCGTTGTTGCCGGCGGTGAAGTGCCCGATGTCGAGTGTCACGTAGAACAGCGGCGACATGGCCAGCGCGGTTTCGAAGCTCGCGGGCGTCGCGAACTGATCGGGATCCACGAGATTGTTGTGGTTGTGCATCGCCACGAACATCTTGTGCTTCTGCACGAACGGCACGAGCCGACGCGCTTCCGAGAGCACGGTGGACGAGCTGAACCCTTCGGCGCCGAGCTCACGCGCCGCTTCGAACGTCCGATCACGCTCGGCGTCCGTGAAGGTTTCGTTGAAGTTGACGTTGTAGAGGTAAATCCGCAGCCCCGCGTCCTCGAATCGCCGCCGGATATCCCGGTAGTACGTCATCGGCACGGTGAGCCGCCATTGTCGCGCCTCCTCGCGCAGCCGCGCGAAGTCCGGCGAACGGCGACTCTGCACCCACCAGCCGGTCATCACACTGGCAAACGGCTCGATGTGCCCGGACATGATCTCGCACTCGGCGATGTCAAGCGTCTGCAGGTTCTTGACGATGGTCGGGATGAGCTGCGGGTCACCCGCCGGCGGCAGATCGTGGAAGCTGAACGTCTCGACGCCGAACACCACGCCGTTGACGGTCGTCACTGCGGCCGGGCGCTGCGCCGCGAATAGCAACGGACCGCCACCCAGCGCTTTGAGAAGGTCACGGCGACTCGGAATCATGAAGGTGCTCCCTCCCACCTGGTGAACGCGGCCGGTATCGCCGACAATTTCGCGCCGTTCTTTCAGTTGAACTCACTTCCCGCGTCGAACTGTACCCTGGCTTGGCGGTTCTGTGGAGACGATGCCGTCGTTCGCCCCAAAATTGTTGGTCTTTGAACCTCATCGTTAACTCGCGGTTTTCGATCCCTTGAGAGGGCGCCCTCTTTGCGCAATTCGTCTCTTCGAAGGATGATTCGTTTTGGGGAGATCAGTCCCGCCAGGCTCCGCAGATCGCACGCCCGGACTCAGAGGACTGCGACGATCTATGAGAACTCACCTAGATCGCCTTTGCCGGATTCCCGAACAGTGGCTAGCGCGCGCCGCGCGACACCGGACCCTCTCCATCTGCTTCGTCGGAGCACTTGCGTTCGCGGGGAGCGCTTTGGCTGCATGGAGCACGCACACCCCCCAGCCGAGCGTGCACGATGAGTTCAGCTATCTGCTGGCAGCCGACACATTCGCGCACGGCCGGCTGACGAATCCCGCGCATCCGATGTGGACTCATTTCGAGAGCATGCACATCATTCAGCGCCCGTCGTACGCGTCGAAGTATCCGCCGGCGCAGGGTCTGATCCTCGCGACCGGCCAGGTAGCCGGCGGACACCCGGTCGTGGGTGTGTGGCTGAGCGCCGGGCTCGCGTGTGCCGCTATCTATTGGATGCTCCTCGGTTGGGTGCCGCCGAAGTGGGCTTTGTTCGGCGCGTTGATTGTTCTCGCCCGGATTGGCATTCCCAGCTACTGGAGCCAGAGCTACTGGGGCGGGTGGGCCGCCGCGCTCGGCGGCGCGCTCGTGTTCGGTGCGCTGCGCCGCCTTCTCCGACTGCCCCGGGTCGGAGATTCACTGCTCTTGGGCGTCGGGTTGGCTGTACTTGCCAACAGCCGGCCCTACGAGGGGCTCGTCCTCAGCCTTCCAGCACTGGCGCTCCTCGGCGTGTGCCTTCTACGCGAGCGCGACTTGCGGAAGCGGACCACGCTCGCTCGGGCCTTGCTGCCAACCTGCATCCTGATCGCGTGCACCATCGCGGCAATGGCGTTCTTTAACTGGCGGGTAACGGGAAGCGCCGTCGAATTTCCCTATAACGTGCACGAAAGAGCGTATGCGGCGAAGCCTCTTTTCCTCTGGCAGAAGCCCAGACCGATGCCGGAGTACAGGCACGAGGCCATGCGAGACTTCCAGATGCGAGAGCTTGACGTCTATGAGCGTCAGCAAACTCTCGCGGGGTTTCTGCGGGAGACTCGCCAGAAGGGGAGGGCACTGTTCGGGTTTTATCTCGGACGCCCACCGGCGTTACTCCTGCTGGCGCTGCCATGGGTCGTGAGGAGCCGGTGGATGCGTTTCGTCGTGCTCGCGGGCGCGATTCTTGGAGCGGGACTGCTCGTCGAGACGCACACGTTTGCGCATTACGCCGCACCCGCCACCGGGCTTGTGTTCCTGCTGCTCGTTCAGTCGGTCCGGCACATCCGCCTCCTTCGCTGGCGCGAGGTTCCAATCGGGCGTGTCGTGGTCTGGGCATTCCCCCTGATTTGCGTCTACCACCTGTGGAGCTCATTTGCTCTGCCGATACGGGGCTTCGAACCGAGCTGGGCGCTTCGCCGAGGACAACTGCTGTCACAGCTGGGGAATGACGGCAGACGACACCTTGTCATCGTCCGGTACGGCGCCCGACATCCTTCTGACCATGAGTGGGTCTACAACGAGGCGGACATCGACGGTGCCCATGTTGTCTGGGCGCGGGAAATGGACGCGGTCAGGAACCGGGAATTGCTCCGATACTTCACTGATCGCCTGGTGTGGCTGCTCGATGCGGACGCGGACGATCCATCCCTTGTGCCGTACCCGGCATTTGAGCCGCTCGCATCGTCCGATCTTCATACTGACTAGAGTCATGAGCTCGGTTGACGACCGCGTCGCCGAGGGTGCGGCGGCACTCGCACGCGGAGATTGGACTGGTGCGCGTGGGCACGTCGTATCGCTAGAGTGAAACGCGGCGGGTCATCGGGACACGAGCGACGCTCGGGACGATCGATGGCCTGGAACGGTTCCACGAGCCGTGGACCTCGCGACCGTTCGACGAGGGTTGGCGGCACCAGTAACGGGACCCAGCCGCATGCGCGTGATATCGCGCTGAGGCGGCGCGCCAAACAGGCGGCTGTACTCGCGGCTGAACTGCGACGCGCTTTCATACCCTACACGCCCACCGGCGCTGCCCGCATCGAGATTCTCGTTCAGCATCAGTTGCCGTGCTTCCTGGAGACGCAACTGCTTCTGGTACTGCAACGGGCTCACACCCGTGAGGGCGCGGAAATGCTGTCGGAAGGTCGATGGGCTCATGTGCGCGCGATCCGCCAATTCGTCCCCGTGCAGCCCCTCCACGAAGTTCTGCTTGAGCCAGGCGACGGCCTTCGCGATCTGCTGGCCCGGGGACCCGGACGTGACGAGGTGCCGGAGCTGTGGGCCGTGCGGACCGGTCAGCAGACGGATAGTGACTTCCTGCTGGATCAGCGGCGCCAGCCGGGCAATCAATGCTGGTTCGGCCAGCAGGTTGACGAGCCGGACCAGCGCATCGAGCAAGGCGGCGTCCAGCGCTTCGAACGAGATGGACCGATAGGCATCCTTTCGTCGAGGCCGGGGCTCGTCCATCTCGGAAGCCATCTGCACGATCGAACGAACATCCAGCGTCAGCATCATCCCAAGAAACGGTTCCGCGACACTGGCCCGCGTGACATGCGAGACGACAGGGAGATCGATGGTCGTCAGCATGGATTGCCCCGGGCCGTAGTCGATCGACTCGTCCCCAAGCAAGACCTGCTTGTCGCCCTGCGCGACGATGCCGAGGCCCAAGTTGTAAATGCAGTGCAAGGCTTCGGTTGGCGCCTTGCGGCGATGCAGCGTGAGCGCGGGAATCGCAGTCGTGTGATCGCCGTCGGTTTGGGCAAAGCGCCCGATGGCGCGAGCCAGGGCGCTGGTTGTCGGCGTTTCGGACCTGTATGGCCCAGATTGCCCAGGTTGCTTGGACATAAGGGCTCTGGTTTGTGCGTCTGTATCAACGAGAGTCTAGCACCCGCCAGTACCTCCCATTTCTCGTTTCCCCAACAAAACGTCATTTCAGGCAATGAACTCGATGGATCTGGCAAACGGTTTGAGCGGCTATCCAGCTACATTGGGAACACCATGAAGCACATCTCGATCGGCGGACTTGACGTCTCTCGCATCGGACTCGGCGCCATGTCGATGTCGGGCTACTACAACCTCGGCGCGGTCAACGACGCCGAGTCGATTCGCGCTATCCACCGGGCGCTGGACCTTGGCGTCACACACCTCGACACCGCCGAGATCTACGGTCCGTACACGAACGAGGAACTGGTTGGCCGGGCCATCAGGGATCGCCGTGACCAGGTGGTGCTGGCCACGAAGTTCGGCATCGTCTCGCACTCCGGCGGCGGCCCAGGTGTCCTCGACAGCAGCCCGACGAACATCCGCGTCGCAGTCGAGGGGTCGCTCAAGCGGCTGGGCACTGATCACATCGACCTGTACTACCAGCATCGTGTCGACCCCAACACGCCAATTGAGGACACCGTCGGCGCGCTGGGGGATCTCGTCGCCGAAGGCAAGGTCCGCTACATCGGCTTGTCCGAGGCCGGCCGCGCGACCATCCGCAGCGCCCACGCCGTGCATCCGGTCGCCGCACTGCAGACCGAGTACTCCCTGTGGACCCGCGACCCGGAGGCGGAGCTGCTGCCGCTGCTGCGCGAACTGGGCATCGGATTCGTCCCCTACTCGCCGCTCGGCCACGGCTTCCTCACCGGCGACATCCGCTCGCCCGAGGAGCTATCCGACGACGACTGGCGCAAGACGAACCCTCGCTTCACGGGCGGGAACTTCCAGCGCAACCTACGCATCGTCGACGAGGTCCAATCCGTTGCGCGCGAGGCGGGCGCCACGCCGGCTCAAATCGCGCTGGCCTGGCTGCTGGCGCAGGGCGATGACATCGCCCCGATTCCCGGCACCAAGCGGGTCGCTCGCGTCGAGGAGAACACCGCCGCCGACCGGATCGAGCTGAGCGCTGAGCAGATCGACCGGCTGAACAACCTCACGCCGGCCGTAGGCGAGCGCCACGACGCAGGCAACATGGCCGTCATCGACCGCTGACCACGACACGCCAATAGCTGCCACCGGAGAGGATCTAGGTCCAAGACTGAACTGGTAGTTGCATCGAACACTCCGCGCCGCTTCGGCCTGAGCCCAGCTCAGGTCGCGCTGGTGCTGGACGAAGCATCTACAGACGCAGCGTCTCGATAAGGGCCGACAGTGCGGCCGGCTGCTGCCGCCGGCTGGGGTAGTACAGGAAGAAGCCGGCAAACGGCGGGCACCACTCCTCGAGGACGCGCACGAGCGCACCGCTCGCGAGGTGGGGCGCGACATACTCCTCGAGCGACAACGCCCCATGAGGAGCCGGACATTCTGTCGCAGCAAGCGCACGACGATGGGGCTCGCGGCGGCGCTGTGCCTGATGGCGGCCGGCATCGACGCTAGCTGGCGCCACGATGCACAGCGCTCCAGACGAGGTGGAAACATGAACATCACAAGAAACGGTTCACAGCCCTCCAGCCGGGGCCCGTCGGAATACTTCACCGGCCCCGTACGCGTCGATTCGCCGTTCCAGAGGGAAGCGCCGGCGCGCGTCTCCGGCGCCATCGTCACGTTCGAGCCGGGCGCCCGCACCGCATGGCACACGCATCCCCTTGGTCAGACGCTGATTGTCACGTCGGGTCTCGGGCGCGTGCAGCGTGTAGGCGGCGCCATCGAGGACATCGCGCCCGGTGATGTCGTGTGGATTGAACCCGGCGAAGAGCACTGGCATGGCGCGTCGCCGACGACGGCGATGACGCACATGGCCATCGCGGAGAGACTCGATGGCACGGCGGTCGAGTGGATGGAGCAAGTGACCGACGAACAGTACGGCGGAGGCGGCAACGTCCGCGAGGAATGAAGGAGCCCAGATGCGAGCAACTGTGATGTACGGCGCGCACGATGTACGCGTCGAGACTGTACCCGATGCACGGCTCATCGAGCCGACCGACGCCCTGGTTCGGGTGACCCGTGCGTGTATCTGCGGCAGCGATCTCTGGCCGTATACCTCGATGGCGCCAAGCGAGACCGGGAATCGGATGGGCCACGAGTTCATCGGTCTCGTTGAGGCGGTCGGCTCCGCGGTCCGAACGGTGAAGAAGGGCGACCTGGTCGTCGCGCCATTCGCCTGGTCCGACGGCACGTGCGAGTTCTGCCAACAGGGACTCCAGACGTCCTGCCTGCACGGCGGGTGGTGGGGCGGCGTCACACTGGACGGCGGGCAGGGCGAAGGGGTGCGGATTCCGCAGGCCGACGGCACGCTCGTCGTGCTTCCGGTCGGTCCTGACCACGCGTTGATGCCGTCGCTCCTGACGCTGTCCGACGTGATGGGCACCGGCCACCACGCCGCCCTTGGCGCGAAGGTGAGGCCGGGCCGCGTGGTCGCAGTTGTCGGTGACGGCGCCGTGGGTCTTTGCGGTGTGATCGCCGCTCGCCGCCTCGGCGCCGAGCAGATCATCATGCTCGGCCGCCATGCCGACCGGATCGCGCTGGCACGTGAGTTCGGCGCGACCGAGATTGTCAGCGATCGCGGCGACGCGGCCATCGAGCGCGTACGCGAGCTGACCGGCGGACTCGGCGCCCACTCCGTCCTCGAGTGTGTCGGCCATGGTGAGGCGATGCGCACCGCCGTGAGCATCGCGCGGGCCGGCGGCGCCGTCGGACGCGTCGGCGTGCCGCAGGAGAACACCATCCCGAACGCGCAACCGACGTTCTACGCAAACATCACCATCGCTGGCGGACCGGCGCCCGTGCGCGCATACATCGAGCAGCTATTGCCCGACGTGCTCGAGGGCAGGATTCAGCCGGGCCGCGTGTTCGATCGCGCCACGAATATCGACGGTGTGCCCGATGGCTACCGTGCGATGAACGAGCGTGAAGCCATCAAGGTGATGATCGAGTTCTGAGGAGCCCAATGAAGAATGTGATCGTGCTACGGATTCGTCACGCGATCACAGCTACAGTTGCTGCCATCGTGAGGATGGCGGCTCGCCGTGACAAGAGATGGACCGCCACAGCGTTGCGGATCACTTCGGCGTCACTCGCGAGTAACGATCGCGTTCACCCGCGCCGGCTCACTGCACCTGCCGTCGCGTGCAACGCGTGGTTAGCCGGCCGAGGGCGTTACTACCGCAAGGGCACTACCCACTCGGTCAGGAGCCAAATCAGCACACCGATGACGATCACAGCACACCAGTATAGGAGCTGGTCGCGGCGTTCACGCGGTGTCGCCGTTCGCGTCCCGTCGACAATCCGATCGAAGAGCATGAACAGCGCGGCCGAAGTCATCAGGGCGCCAGTGCCGGCACATAGGTAGTCGAACGTGGTCCGTCCCTGAAGTCCAATGACCATGAACATTGGTCCAAAGCTCGCGCATGCGGGAAAGAGCGCTCTGTGGATCATTGGCATCGGTTCTTCCACCGTCCTTTCCCGTCCGGTCCTTTTCCATCCGGCTAGCTACAGGAAAAAATGATTGCGACCCTTCTGCGATTGCGTTAGATGTAGAAGAGACGCGCATCATGAACGCTAAAGCCGCTGCCCTCATAGGAGCGGCAAGCATCACGGCGGCGCTCGGGCGACAGCCTTTGCCGGACGTCCGGGTGGAGCTGGACATGCTCGGTATTGGGATGTGAGCGCAACGACCCGCACCGATGCCGATGGCCGGTACATCCTGTGCGGTCTGGGTGGCTTCGCCTCCACGTACGTTACTGCGTCAAAAAGCGGCTACAAACCTGCCGACGTAGGGACGGTTCATCTGAACGGCAACACCATCCGCGACATTGAACTCCAGCGTTAGATCCGGGCAATAGCGGACACAACCCGTGGATGACCGCGGCCTCTTCCGGCGCGCCCTCGCAGCCGAACTCGGCGAGAAGGCGATCGTGTCAGCCGTTGTTGAGCGATTCCTGCCTTGCATCAGGCGACTACGGCCGAGAGGCGCGCGAGTTGCTACGCCTCGGCCGCATGATGGCTGACCGACAGGAGTTTTGGAACGGCCCGCCGGCACGTCTGCCCGACGCGTTCTGCATGAGCAAGCAGAAGGGTCAACGCACCATCACCGCGGTGTGCGAAGTCTGGACGCATCCGGTCGGCTGGGAACTGCGACTGATCCTCGGCGGCCACCGGACGCAGATGACGTCGGTTGTTCAGTCGGACCGCGAGATGCACGCGATCGTTGAGACATGGAAGGCCGCCATAGTCGAGAAGGGCTGGAGCTGACCACGTGACTCCGCGAAATAGCCGTGGGATCAGCGCTTGCTCGATAACGCTCCGATGACCGAAGTCGGTATATTGGAAGGCCGGAATGGAGCCGATTCATGCCAGATTGAATCACAAAAAGAGCCACATGTTGCGGCTGGCATAAGTCATCGGCGCCACAAGACATAGCCGGAATCCGAATTACTGCGGGCTTGATGATATCCCGCTTGGGTCAGAGCAACGCGCACCTGCGAAGCCGAAAGGGAGCGACGGTCCACGATAACCCACGTGTCGCTGGTTAACTTAGAAGCAAGATATCCATCCTGCCGCATCAAGCCAGGATCCAGATCGACAATGGGAACCGGCGGTAGATACAGATGTCCTCCCATCCGCCACGCCTGCTCCACCGCCAATGCCCCGGGTACGTCAGCTCGTTCGAATAGGGTGCGGGCCAGCCGGACGTCCGCGTTGGAGCGCGGGAGTCTATAGTGCGCCACGTCATGGACCAACCCCAAGAACAGCCCGCACGCGATGGCCGCAGGAAACCATTCCCGCCTTGCAGCGGCGTGGGAGGCCATCGACCGGCGCAGCCCCTCGACCGCAAGGATGCACACGAATGGCACCACGGGAATCATGTAGCGCGCCTCCTTGTGGGGCAGCGCGCTCAGGGCACACAGTGGCACGATCGCCCAGATGGTGCAGTTCCGTTGATGGCGCAGCCCGACGGCGGCAAGGATGACGAGCGGCAGCGTGATCCACTGGCCGAGCGCAACAACGTACCACCAAGGTGGCTGAAATCCCCGGGAAGACAATCGCTGCACCACTGTGAAGTCGAATGCGGCGCGGACACTGTGAAACGCTTCACCCCAGTACGCGGTGTCGGCCACGCCAAGCAGAAGAGCCGCGATGGTCGTGGTCATCAGCATCAACCAAGCCGCCTGGCGATACCGCCGCTCTAGAACGAGTTGCGTCATCGCGGCAGTGGTAAACATTGCCTCGCTGAATCGCAGAGACGCGGCGAACGCGAGGGCGGCCGCCGCCCATCGCCAGGACGTAGCGTCACGACGCTGGAGGGCTGCGAACGCGCCGAGCACGAAGACTGTGGACACGGGCCGCGGCAATTCAGAGCTTCCGAACGCGACACTCAGCTTGGCTGTTGCAAAGAGCCCTGCGGCTAGGATGGCCAGCCCGGCTGCGTCCGGCCAGAGCCTGCGCCCCACCACCCACACCAGCCAGATGCTGACAGTCGATAGCACCGCCACCATGAGGCGCCCGGTGAAGACAAGGGTGCCAACATCATGAACTCCCGCTTGGTGCGCAATGTATTGGGCTGGCAAGACGATGCCGAGTGGGAAGACCGCACTCCGTAAATCCCAAATGGGCCAGGGCTGGTGCAGCAGCATCCCTAGCGACATCTCATGGATCTCCACGTCGTCGCCCGTCACGAAGCCAGGGGAGGTGGCGGCAAACCAGACTTTGAGAGCCACGGACGCGACGACAAGAACGAGCAGGATCCGATGTGCCGAGCGGGGGCGCAATTCCCGGGCCCACGCCGGCACGGCGCTGACGAAGCGATCTGCCAACCGGAGTGCCGGCTCAGTCGGCCAGAGCGCGAACCACGGGATGTCCCGGATGGCATAACGGCCCGCCAGGACTACGCCCAATAACAAGAGGAGGTTGTCGGGAGCGCGCGCGCTGATGCGCAAATGACCGATCGCATAGACGCCGCCGCCTGTCAGTAGAATGAACAGAGCAGCCGCTGTCGCGGTGATGAAGAGGCAGTCGAGACAGAAGGCAAGCACGCGGCGCACGAGTCGAGTGTAGCGTGCCTATCGCCTGACTCGGTCCCTTGCAGAACCCGTACGTCGAACGCGTGATCGGTTCGATCCGACGAGAGTGGCTCGATCTCATGTCATCCTGAACGAAGCGCATCTCCGGCGCGTCCTCACGTCGAATGGCACCGTGCATCAGGAGGAAGCTCGTCATTTGGGAGCAGGCAGGGTATGCTACCTAGTCCATTAAGCGATTCAAAGCAGGTTTTGCGGGCCAGTACGCTTTCGAACCAGAGGTCCTGCCAGGAGACGTCTGTGACCCATTCGGATTTATTGGTGGTTGACGACGACGATTCCACAAGAATCGGTTTGACTGAACTTCTGACCAATGCTGGTTTCACCGTCGACGTCGCCCGCGACGGTGCGGAGGCGCTGGACAAGATGGCCAGACACGATTTCAGCGTCGTCCTGTTGGACATCCAATTACCCAGGATTGGAGGCCTGGATGTCCTGGCTCGCTGTAGTGCCAAACCGCATGTTCCGAAGGTAATTGTCATGACCGGCGTGGACACGACGGACGTGGTGCTCGACGCTCTCCGTGGACACGCGTACGATTTTGTTGCTAAGCCAATCGAACCCTCGCGGCTTATCGAGGTCGTCAAGCGCGCGCTATCCGTGGGCACAGATGTCGCGGATATCGAGGTACTGTCCGCGCGGCCGGAATGGGTAGAATTGCTCGTGCCTTGCACTCGTGAGGCGGCCGACCGAATACAGCGTTTCCTCCAACGACTCGAGTCAGATCTCCCCGACGAAACGCGTGATTCAGTCGGCCTCGCCTTTCGTGAGCTCCTACTGAACGGCATCGAGTGGGGCGGCCACCTTAATCCCGCGCAGAAGGTCCGCGTTGCGTGTCTTCGTACGCGACGGATGCTCTTATATCGGATTGCGGACCCTGGCCCGGGCTTTACATTCGACGAACTGTCCCATGCAGCCGTTCACCATGAGGCAGGTGTTATTGCTCACGATCTGGTGCGCAACGCGAAGGGACTTCGTCCGGGAGGATTCGGGCTGATGCTGATCCGGGCGATCGCGGACGAGCTGATCTACAACGAGCGGAAGAACGAGGTGGTGTTCCTGAAATACCTTGATGAGCCCTGTCGCGAGGACCGTCGAGCCGACGAGCATCAACAGGCCATTGAACGTGCTGGCAGCGAAGTGGCACCCAACATAACGTGAACGAGATCACTCACAGCCAGAACGAGCGTATCGGCCGGTGCTGACGTAGTCAGACTGATTCGTCATCGCGATTCTCCTGGCGCGCGCATGAATGGATATTGCTGGCCGAATGATGCGCGATCAGTCGGCTGGCTCCTTCTCGGCCATCTCCAATAGGCCGATGATGTCAACGACACTCCACACCCGGTTCGTCAGGCCCGCCCGCATGGCTGGCGTTACGCGCAGGGTCCGGTGGCTGCGGACGAGATTGTAGGTACATGTCGTGGGAGCGGCCACGACTGAGGTCGAGAAAGGTCGTACGGTCGCTCGCAAAGCCGGCTGGGCGACCACGCCAAATGAGCCGGTCGAAAGATGGCGTGTCCCTCTGACCGCGGCGGTCATAATCGCCACGTTTTTGCTGAGTCCGTTACATCCTCCTTATTTGCGCACTTCATCGACAATGGCAACGGTCCGGTATCATCAGCCGATGGCTGACTCGAGTGCGGCGAACAGTACCGGCGACCGGCCTCCTCGCTCGAGTCCGACCGTCGACAAAACGTTAGCTCCCACGACGGTGGCTGCGCTTGATATGGGGGCCAGCGCGATACGTCTGGCGGTTGCGGAAATCGTTCCGGGCAAACGGCCGCGAACGATTGAGGAGGCGTCCAAGGGGGTGTTGATCGGGCGCGACACCTTCTCGTTCGGCGCGATCCGATCTCAGACACTCGACGCGGCGATCGCGGCCGTTGAAGGATTCCGTCACCTGATGGACGGCTACGGCGTCGCTCAAGTACGTGCCATTGCGACGAGCGCGGTGCGCGAGGCGCGGAATGGCGACATGTTTCTCGATCGCATTCAGGCGAGAACCGGTGTCGCGTTCGACATCATCAACGAGGCCGAAGAGAGCCGCCTCGTGTTTCTGGCAGTGCGCGCTGCGCTCACGCGACATCCGGCGTTCCGCGGATCTCGAACGCTGTTGGTGGAAGTCGGCGGTGGCAGCACCAGCCTGACGCTGCTGCGCCGCGGCGAACCGAACCGCTCGGGTGTGTACACACTTGGGTCGGTTCGGCTCCGCCAACAGCTGGATCTCCGCCGGCACAGCCAGGACATTCAAACTGCCTTGCTGCGGCGGTACGTCGCGAACGTCATCGATGAGATCCGTCTCGAGATTCCTCTCAATCGGCTCACGCATATGATTGCGCTGGGCGGAGATGTGCGCTTTCTGGCATCGCAGGTGGAGGAGGACAAGGCGAACGACGGCCATCACGAGATCCCGCGCGAGCGATTCCTGGCTTTCTGCGACGAGGTCGAGCGGTTGGACCAAGACGGCATTGTCGAGCGGTTTCGACTTCCGGCCGTCGAGGCGGAGACACTCGGCCCCGCGTTGCTCGTCTACCGGGCGTTGTTGTCGGAGTCCGCCGTCCGCAAGGTAGTCGTGTCGGGCGCGTCGTTGCGGGCGGGCATGCTGCTGGACTTTACTGATGCGGGAAGTCGTCTGAACGTCGAGGACTTCGAGCGACAAGTGCTGGCGAGCGCGGAGGGTCTCGGACAGCGTTATCGATGGGATCGCGAGCACGGACATCACGTCGCCGCGCTCGCGACCCGGATATTCGACGAGCTCCGCGACGAGCACCGTCTCGGCGATCGCGCACGACTGCTGTTGAAGGTCGCCGCAATGCTTCACGACGTTGGCGTCTACGTGAGCCTCCGGGCCCATCACAAGCACTCACAGTACATCCTGGCGGCGTCGCAGATCTTCGGGCTGTCAGATGAGGAAACGGCCGTCGTTTCGAACATCGCCCGATACCATCGGAGAGGCACTCCTCAGCAGAGTCACGTCCCGTTCGTGGCGCTCGACAGGGAAGACCGGCTGCTCGTCAACAAGCTCGCTGCAATCCTGCGGGTGGCAAATGCCCTCGACGCCGAGCACGCTCAGAAGGTTCGCGACCTTCGGATCGTCCGCGGTGACAAATCGTGGCTCCTCGAGCTCGAGGGCACCGGAGATCTGACCATGGAACGACTCGCCGCGACGGCCCGAGCCGACATGTTCGTCGAAACATTCGGCCGCCAGCTGATCGTGCAGCCGGCTCGAACGACGCCATGACGACGCAGGCTGCCAGCTCGTTGTTCATCAATCGCGAGCTGTCGTGGCTCGCATTCAATGAGCGCGTCCTCGAGGAGGCTGCCGATCCGCGCACGCCGCTGCTCGAGCGCGTCAAGTTTGTCGCCATCGCATCGTCGAACCTCGACGAGTTCTTCATGATTCGTGTGGCCGGCCTCGAGCAGGCCCTGGCAGAGGCCGACACAGCTGTCGATCTGTCTGGACTCACTCCGGCGCTGCAGCTGGAAGCCGTGGGCCGCCGAAGCCACGAGTTCGTGGTCGCCCTCTACGATCTGACCACTGGCGATCTGCTGCCGGCTCTCGCCGAGCGCAAGATCAGGCTCGTCCCGTTCGAGGGCCTCGGCGATCCGGTAGCCCTGCGCGCATTCTTTCGCGAATCCGTGCTGCCGGTGCTGACGCCGCTCGCGATCGACCGCGCCCGCCCGTTTCCGCTGCTCGCGTCTCTCAGCCTCAATCTCGTCGTGATTCTCGAGCCGGCGCCCGGCGAATCCGATTCGAGGCTCGCGATCGTGCAGGTTCCTGCCACCTTGGCGCGGTTGGTCCGCATCCCGGATGCCGCGGGTTTCACGTTTGTGCTGCTCGAGGAGGTCATCCGGGCGCACCTGCCGCAGCTCTTTGCCGGGCAGCAGATCCGTGAAGCGCGCGTCATCCGCCTCACCCGCGACGCGGATCTCGACCTGGACGACGAGGGTGGCCGGACGCGTCTCGAGGCGGTCGAACGCGAGGTCCGACGCCGCCGACAGAGCGATGTCGTCCGGCTCGAGATCGAAGCGGCGGCTTCCGAGGATTTGATCGCCATACTCCAGGAGCGGCTCGATCTCGCGACAGCCAATGTCTATCGAGTCAACGGCCCGCTCGATCTTCGAGTGCTGTCACAAGTGATCGATTTGCCCGGCTACGACGATCTGCGCGATCCGCCGATTCAGCCCGCGGACATACTCATTGCGGCAGAGCAGGACGATATCTTCTCGATTCTCGACGCCCGGGACGTGCTGCTGCACCACCCCTACGACTCTTACGACCCGGTGCTCGCCCTGCTCCAACATGCCGCCGACGATCCTGACGTACTGGCAATCAAGCAGACGTTGTATCGCACCAGTGTCGGGTCGCCGCTGATCGCCAGCCTGCAGCGGGCAGCGGAACAGAACAAACAGGTCACGGTTCTGGTCGAGCTGACCGCGCGATTCGACGAGGAACGGAACATCAGGTGGGCACGAGCGCTGGAGGAAGCCGGCGCCCACGTGATCTACGGCATTCGCGGGTACAAGACGCACGCAAAGATCTGCCTGATCGTCAAACGAACGCCGCAGGGGATTCGCCGATACGTTCACCTGGGGACCGGCAATTACAACGAACGGACGGCGCGCACCTACACGGACTTTGGGCTGATGACCGTCTCCGAGGCCATCGCTGAGGATGCCGCAGCATTCTTCAACACGCTCACCGGATACTCGGACCCCCCCCGACTCAAGAAACTGGTGATGGCGCCCACCGATTTGCGCCGTCGTTTCGTCAAGCTGATTGAACGAGAGCGCCGCCGAGCCGAAGCCGGACAGCCGGCCGAGATCACTGCAAAGATGA
The DNA here is from genome assembly GCA_963804795.1 of uncultured Acidobacteriota bacterium. Taxonomy (GTDB): domain Bacteria; phylum Acidobacteriota; class Vicinamibacteria; order Vicinamibacterales; family 2-12-FULL-66-21; genus CAVSUB01. The sequence continues at coordinate 455,272 of CAWDRS010000007.1, forward strand.
ACTCCCTCATCGATGAAGAGATCATCAGGGCGCTGTATGGTGCATCTCAGAAAGGCGTACAGATCCGTTTGAACGTGCGCGGCATTTGCGCGCTTCGTCCGGGTATCCCTGGTGTGAGCGAGACAATTGAGGTCATCTCGATCGTCGACCGGTTCCTCGAGCACTCACGTGTGTACAGCTTTCTCAACGGCGGTGACGAGGAAGTCTATCTGGCGAGCGCCGACTGGATGACTCGGAACATGGACAAACGGATCGAGCTCATGTTTCCGATCGAGGATCCGGGTCACAAGGCGGCCATCATGCACGCCCTCCGCTCCATGTTCCGGGACACGATAAAAGCCCGGCGGCTCGGTCCCGACGGTGTGTACACGCGGGTCGTGCCTTCCGGAGGCGAGCCGCCTTCCCGAGTGCAGCAGCTGCTGCATGAAGAGGCACAGCGGCGCATGGCGCAAGCCCTCGAGCGCGCAGGCGTGACGTTTCGGCCGGAATATGGGCAGTCCTCGCAGCGACTCGCCAAACGTTCCTGAGTTCGAAGCACGTTCTGCCGCAACGAGCGTCACCGCCGTTCAGCGTAACCGGATCTCGCAATTGAAACGTTGATCGGATGTGGAGTGATCGGCTGGACGAAAGTGGTGCACCGATTGCCGTTCAGGAACTGCTGAAGGCTTGATTCCAAGTCCTGCGAACGCTGCGCCGCAAGGATGGATAGACGAGCAGCTTGCGGAAAGGGTCGATCAGCGCCATGTAAACGGCGACACCGGGCTGACGGCTGGGGGCCTGTCAGTTCTCGTGTTTATCTCCTCAGCGACCGACGGCTGCCAATCAGGCGGGTGCGGCCAGCCGCCAGGCTCGAATTCGTCCGACATTCCGCGCTTCGAGAGGCTCGATTTCGGAACAGCGCCGCTGGTTCTCCTCGCTCAGCGTCTGGTAGAAGGCGTTGCTGACGACGACTTCGCTCTGGCCGGCCAGGGCGCGCAGACGGGCGGCGACGTTGATGCAGTCGCCGATCGCGCCGATGTGCAGCCGACTGAAGGGACGGAACGAGACGATCTGCAGGTCGCCTAGGGCGACGCCGACGTGAAGTCCGGCCGCCGCCTGCACGCGATCGATCCGGCGCTGCCAGTGTTGGGAGACCGACTCACCGATTCGACACAGCGCGTGGGCGGTGTCGAGCACCGCGTCGGTGAATGCCTCTGGATGGTCTGGAATGCCGAACAGCCCGATGACTTCATCACCAGCGAATTGATACAGCATCCCGCCGTTATTGATGATCTGATATCTGGCCTTCGAGTAGAACGCGGTCAGGCTCTCGCGCACGATCTCCGGGTTGTTCGTGTCGCGGACGTAGCTGGAAAATGAGCACAGATCCGCCAGGACGACAGCGACGCCGTGATACTGGCCCGGCGGCAGGATGTCTCGCGACGCTGACCGGCCGGCACTGCGCAGCTGTTTGAGCCGCCAGAAGCCGAAGTGCCACAGGAGCTCGGCCTTGAGCGGATCGTGTTCGTACTCCGACAGCGACACGCCGCCAAACGCGTGATATCCCTTCGCGCGATCGATCGCCTGACGCACGTCCAGAAGTGCTTCCGGGGTGATCTGGTCGATGCTGACGCCGAATCGCTCGGCGAGGAGCGAGACGAGGCGGGCCTCGTCCCATACCTCCAGTTCGACTCCTGGCGGCAGCCCTGAGGCCATCTCGTCTTCAATCCGGTTCCAGCTGGGTCGCGCCACGCGGTCCACTACCAGAACGATTCTGCTGACGGCCGCGGTGCTCGGATGGGCGGAGGCGTACTTGCGGAGCAGATGACCGACGAGCGCGTCGTTTCGATAGCCGAATTTGACTTCGACGAAATACGCGGCGCGACCAGCAGGAGCCACTCTGATGTCCGCGAACGCGCCTGGCGTCCCAAGCCAGTATTCGCGATCGATGCGTACTGCTTCGGGGACCAAACCGTCTCTCGTCACATGCTCGAAGCGACACAAATCGCAACAGAGCTCTTCGAGGAGAAGTCTGAGCTCTCCGAGATGACTTGTCACGGGTCCCGGCGATTCTCTCGGCAACACTTCTAGAAATCCTCGAGTGAGGAGGATTATGGCACGCGCGCATGGCAACGCGTGGACGCACACCGACCCATTGCCGCCGCTGTAGGCCCGCGACACGGTGGCTAAGCCGTGCAATGCCGCCCGCGGTCCATGCACACGTCCGTGCTGCCTGCGGCCTCCGCTAAGAATGTCAACGCGTATCCTCGAACGAGGCGTTGTATTCGCGTTTCAATCAGCACCCGACGAGCCTCGGCAGTGCCGCTACCGACCCACCACGATCCGCAATCGAGTCCCGAGGCTAGCGCGAGTCGACTCGGCGTCGAGGGTCATGAAGGCGTCGGCGCTGGTGGCGGACCAGGCAAACGTCACGCCTGGCGCCAGGTTGGTCGTCCTTTCTTCCGCCGATGGAATGCCGGCCATCCTGATTGAAGCGTTCCAGCCGCTGAGAAGGTCGTCGCGGCGTATCTGCATCGTGCTGACATACGACGACCCTGGCCACCTGACCCCTCGGCAAGCACATCGTCTTCATGCCGACGTCGTCCGTGGACCATTCCGGAATCGTTCCCGCATGACCAGAATTCGCCAGCCGTGGAGTTCGTTTCGCAAGACCCCGTCCTCTCGCTGGCGCGCTGACCATGACTGAATTGACCTTGACCGCCCTCGTATCTCCGCTCTCCCGACGCGCCATCAAAGCTACGAAGCCCGGCAGATATTGGCGAACATCGCTATGAGGCCGGGTTCAGGTCGACCTGGAGAACCTTTAGTGTCACCAGAAAGATTCGTTTGATCGATGAGGGCGCGCGGTCTAGTTTGGCGTTGTGAAACGAGCAGCAGGCTTTCGGGAAGGGATAAGGGATGAGGTTGGAGCGAGTCGATCGGAATCCCGCCACACTTGTCACTCCCATCGCTCGATCCAACGGCGTTACCACTATTTCATGACAGCGGCGCCGCGGGGCGTCGAATCGAGTGTGGGACCGACGGAATGAACGATGAAGGAGACAGCCGGCGGAAGGAGGCAGGAGCGATGACTGCGGGACTGGGGATCGTGCGACGGCTGGCTTCCGATCGAAAGGCTGAGCACACGTTTCTGGGCGTCTCGCCTCGCCTGTCCAGAAGTGGGTCGAGGTGTGTCCGACGCTGGAGAAGCCGCCTTCCGAAAGCGCGACGCAGAGGCGAAAGCATGACCGAGGTTGGCAAGGGAGAGAACGATGAAAGACATCATGAGAGATGAACCAGGAGCGCCCAAAATAGTCGATCGGAGCACATTCCAGGCGGAGCTGGACGCATTGCGGGTTCGAGAGAAGGCTCACACACGAGAAGGCGACGCGATTGCAGCCGCCCGCCGGCGGCTGCCCATGGTCGCGGTGGATACCACGACACCACTGATCGGCGAGCGGGGCGCCCTGACGCTGTTGGATGCATTTGAGGGGCGCCGGCTGCTCATCGCCTAAGCTGGCCGAAAGACGAGCACCTTTTCCGTACCGTTCAGGACGCCGCTGGTCAACGCCCCCAACCAAGCCGCGATCCGCACTCGGAGTTCCGACGGTATGGACGTCCCACCGCCCAGTGGTCTCGCCTGAGGGCCGGGCGCTCCGACGATCTAGGCACTCGCGACGCATAGCCGGCGAAGAGGCGACAACGCGAGAGTGGAGACGCGATGACGAAGGCACAGCACGACGGATAACGACAGTACGGCATTCAGGCGGTTGTGACTGGTGGCGCCAGCGGTGAGATTTTTGAAGAGAGTCCACATGAGAATCGGAATCATCGGCGCTGGAGACATGGGAAAGATTCTTGCGCGCCGCCTCGCCAAGCTGGGTCATCACGTCTCGATTGCGACCTCGAGCGGACCTGAGAGCCTGACCGCGTTGGCGGCCGAGATCGGCGCGACGCCGGTTTCCGTTGTCGACGCCGCCCAAGCCGGAGAAATCGTCATCCTTGCGATCCCAACGATGGCCGCCGCCGACCTTCCGCGGGAGCTGTTTGCGAACGTGCCGAGCAGCGTCGTGGTCGATGTCGGCAACTACCATCCCGAGCTTCGCGATGGACGCATCGATGCGATCGACCGGGGGATGCTCGACAGCCACTGGATCGCGCAGCAGATCGGGCGTCCCGTGATCAAGGCGTTCAACAACATCCTCGCCAAGAGTCTTCTCGAGAAGGGCGTTCCGAGAGGAACGAAAGGGCGGATCGCTCTCTCGGTCTTCGGCGATTCGCCGGACGCCAAGTCGGCAGTACTTCGTCTCGTCGACGATCTCGGCTTCGACCCTGTCGACGGTGGTGATTTGGACGAATCCTGGCGGCAACAGCCCGGAACGCCGGCCTACTGCCACGATCTTGACGCCGCTGCTCTCCGGCGCGCGCTCGCCGAAGCCGACCGAAGCCGGATCGCTGAATACCGCGCCGAACGGGAGGCTCAGATCAGAAGGGATATCGCGGCGCAGACCACAAGCGGCTCAGCGCGTCAATGAGGCGAGCTCGATGATGGGAACTGTCGTCAACATGAGCCCGGCGGGGCGCGAACTCACGCCACAATGTCGCGAGGGGTATCGGTGATGTTGGTGCTGATCGTTGCCACTGCCTGTGCAGGGCTGTTTGCCGGTGCAGCCATCTACATCACCGCGGTTGAGCATCCGGCACGCCTCGCGTCTGGCACCGAAGTGGCCCTCAAGGAATTCGCTCCCAGCTACCACCGGGCCACGATGATGCAGGCGTCGCTCGCGATCGCCGGCTGCGCGGCGGGGCTGTGGGCCGCGTGGAGTCTGCAGGATCTGTCGGTGACAATCGCGGCAGTGTGTCTCGGTGCCGTAGTTCCGTTCACGCTCGCGGTGATTCTGCCAACGAACAAGCGACTGTTGGATCCTGCCCTCGACCCTCGTGGTCCACATGCCGCCGTTTTGCTGGTGCGATGGGGTCGCCTTCACGCGATACGCAGCGTGCTGAGTGCGCTCGCCTTTGGTCTATTGCTCATGCGGCTGAGCGCCCACTGAGTTCGCCAGCGCCCAGCCTAGATTGAGGCTACGCTTGAGCGCTCTTGAAACGGTGCTTGTCCACCTTCAGCGACCCAATTTGGACCCGAGGTCGAACTCGGCATTCCGAGCACGAAGAGCCATCCGAAATACGAACGTTTCAAGAGTATCGAGGATGCGCGCGAGACGGGCGCGACATTGATAGACGGTGCGGCGTTACTCGGGAATGATCCCGCGCGGTGCCCCCCGCCTGTATACTCGACCGGCGTTTGGCCCGCCGGAGCAGGCCATGAGCCGCCGCCACAATAGAGCATCACCGACATCGTCGCATTGGTGACAACTCATAAGGACTGGAGATCGTTATGTCTACGGGTACGCCCGAGCAGGTGCTCAAGTCAATCGTCGACGGCATCAACACAGGCAATGTCGATGCGCTGATGACCTTGTACGAGCCCGACGCCGGTTTTGCGGGTCAGCCAGGCAACCTCGCGCACGGATTAGCGGGGGTTCGCGAAGGCCTGGTTGGGTTCATCGCGATGAAGGGGACACTCGATCTCAAGGTGACGAGAGTCCTGCAGGCAAGCGATCTGGCGCTTGTCGTTGGGATGTGGTCATTCACGGGAACCGGGCCAGACGGGGAAGCGGTGAAGCTGACGGGACACAACGCGGACGTCCTGCGTCGTCAGGCAGACAGCTCTTGGCGCTTTGTCATCGACAACCCGTGGGGAACGGACTGAATCAAGACTTGCCCCAACCGCCAACCGCCAACCGCCAACCGCGAGACGTGGTGTGTCCGGCGCAAGGTTGCTGACGAGTTATGTGTAGTTGCCCAGACTGAGAAGCAATAGGCTCATGCCAACGAAGCACAGGACGACTCCGCCCCAGGCAATTCCTTCGGACTGAAAGAATTTATGATGCAGTTGATCTGGAAAGTGGGATGACGTGACAACCCCTGCCGGCGATGCCAGCGACACACGTCAATTAAGCATCCATCTGGAACCGGCACGCCGATGATCTGCCGAGCTCTGGGACCACAGGCGGGACGGTCCCGTCAAACTCTCAGGGCTCGAGATTCAGCAACGCTCTGCCGCTCTCCGGATCGACAGGCACTGAGACCTGGTCGTGTGCGATGAGCCAGTTGCCGTCGATCTTCCGAAAGCACGCCGTCCACCGAACCGAGAAAGCGGTCCTGTTCCCGTTCTTCAAGGTGCCGCTCACCCGATTGAGTCGAGCGTCAAGAGCAGCGCGACGGACAAATCCTCGGCGAGCTCCGTGCGGCTGTCGGGCGCGAGCGCGGCCGACTCGACAACCGGCTCCGGCAGCCAGGGACCGACGTACTCCTCGCGCCGCGCGCGCGCCGACGTCAGCATATCGAGACAAATCCGCGTCGTCGTGGTCATGAGGAATGCTCTCGGGTCCGACACCTTTTCGCGGTGGGCCGCGTGCCAGCGCAAGTACGTCTCCTGCACCGCGTCCTCGGCATCAGCCATCGACGCAAGCATGCGGTAGGCGAGACCGAGCAGGCGCCGGCGGTACGGCTCGAAGCTCGCGGCTGGATTCGACATCGTGCTCACGGAGCTCACGCCGTGCGCACGGCCATATCCGCCGGTCCGCCTTCGCTGCTGCGCAGCTTCGGCGGGACAGGCGCCGGTACCCGACCGTGATTGAACATCACCGGCGTGCCGCCAACGACGACGCGCATGCAGGCCTTGCCGTGGCCAAGGGCGTACTTGACTGTGGGATAGATTCGCGCCGCGGTGATTGCAAAAGCCAAACTGACAAGGGCGCGCCGTCCCCATCGCTTCACGATCGCCTCGCGATATTCATCGGCGGCCGCATCGTGTGCGAGCGTCGCGCGCGTGAATTTCCACACCAGCGCGACGTCCGGCGGCATCGCGTCGGGGTTGTCGGCGAGCACGGCGCGCAGAACCGCAGGACTGACACCGGCCCGTTCCGCCATCATGACGCCGAGTTGCGTGCATGGGCCGCAGTCCTCGTCGCGCACAGCGGTAATGCCGGCGGCACACCATGCCTCGATGGGGAGGTCACGCCGGAACTCTCCGAGGGCGGTGACGCGGGAAAAGAGCCACGCGGCACGCGGACTCGCGTCGATCATGTCGCGCAAATAGCTGGCGTCGTAGTTCCAGTCCCGCTCGAACTTGTCAATCGCTCTGCGCAATGCCCATTTGATCATGTCGCTCCTCCTGTCTCCAACGGTGAGACGGGATAGGGTCTCGGAATGTGACATGGCTGCCACCGCCGGCTGAGATAGGCGGACCGTTGGCAACCTGGGGCGTCCAGCTGTGTGGCCGATTGTTCCAAGACCCGGTCATCGTGATTGAGGGAATAGTCAAGACTGTGGATTGGGCTTGCCACGATGAGGTGGCAAGATCAGTTGCAGGAAGGGGACGAAGTTGTCGGAGCGATCAGGAACCCTCGCTGACGATCCGTTCAGTGGTCGGCACCCAACCAGTCACGAACGGATGACCGGACTGCCCTGGGATGCGTCGTACCACGACGGCCCTCCGCCGTGGGATATTGGCCAGCCGCAGCCAGCAATAGTGCGTGTGGCATCCGAAGGCGGATTCGCTGGAGCGGTGCTCGATGCGGGCTGCGGGACCGGCGAGAACGCTCTTCACGTCGCCTCGCTGGGATTGTCGGTTCTGGGCGTAGACGTGGCTGAGACGGCACTGGCGATCGCCCGAGAGAAGGCCGACGACCGTGGGATCGAGGTTGAGTTCGCTGCGGCTGACGCGTTCCAGCTGGATCGTGTGGGGCGCAGGTTCGAGACGGTGCTGGACTGCGGACTGTTCCACACCTTCGACGGCGACGAGCGACCAGGATACGTGGCGAGTCTGGCGTCGGTGACCGAGCACGATGGAACCCTGTATGTGTTGTGTTTCAGTGACGATGGTCCCGATACTGGCCCGCACCCCATCAGTCGGGAAGAGCTGAGAGCGGCGTTCAACCCCAGCAATGGATGGAATATCGCCGCCATCGAACCGGACCGGATTCAGACGAGATACCACGACGACGGCGCACCGGCCTGGTTGGCGACAATCAAACGGATCTACACTGCGGAACCGGTCGGCCGGTGAGCGATCCCGTGCCGTCCTCATACGCATGGATCTCGATCTGAGCCTCACCCGCATCGAGGAGGCGGCTCGCACCATCGACCCTGTCTTCCTGAACACCCCGCAATACGGCGACGAGCAGCTCAACGCCGCACTCGGTCGAAACGTTGTGGTGAAGGTGGAGATCGCCAACCCCTTACGGAGCTTCAAGGGCCGCGGCGCCGATTTCTTCATGAGGCAACTCGGCGGCCGTCCTACAGTCGTTTGCTCATCCACAGGGAACTTCGGGCAGGCGATCGCGTTCGCCGGCCGGCGGCGCGACATTCGCGTGGAGGTGTTCGTTCCGGAGAACATCAATCCGATCAAACTGGCACGTATGCGGTCCTTCGGCGCGCGCGTCACGGCCGTCGGCGCCGACTCCACGGCTGCGGATGCAGCTGCGCGCGACCGGGTGGCATCGCTGAAGGACTGCGTGTACGTCGAGGACGGAAGAGAGCCGGCAATCGCAGAAGGAGCAGGAACGATTGGAATGGAGCTGCTCGCAGCGGGTTCCTTCGATACGGTGGCGATCCCGGTCGGCGACGGCGCGCTCATCACCGGCATCGCGCGGTGGATCAAGGAGCATGCGCCGAAGACACGCATCGTCGGCGTATGCGCGAGCGGCGCGCCGAGCATGGCGCTGAGCTGGCGGGCTGGAAAACCAGTGCCCACCGACCGTTCGGACACGATCGCCGAGGGCATCGAGGTGCGAGTGCCGGTCCCGGAGTCCGTTGCCCGTCTCGTGGCCCTGGTCGACGATATGATCCTTGTCGACGACAGCGATCTGCTGCAGGCGATGCAGCTTTCGGCACAGACGCTCGGCCTCCTGTTGGAGCCGTCCGGGGCCGCAGGTCTGGCCGCGGTCCAGGTTCACGATCTGCCTGGAGATCGGCTGGCTACTGTGCTGACCGGCAGCAATTTGCGGCCCGAGCACCTGCGTGGACTCGCGCGGTAGTCTGTCGTATGGGGAAGGGGCTGAGCAGGGACCGAGAACAAGGAGGATGATTCAAGCAAAGCGAATGGCGCGCTCCCGGAGGTAGGCGGTCAGCGTCGGCGCCGACTGTTCCGGTGCCGCCAACGCGACATAACCATCCGGCCGCAGAAGATATAGTGCGTCTCGCCGAAGACCGGCGCGCTCCATCGCGGGTTGCCAGCCGAACTCGTGCAGCGCGAGGTGGCGCTCAGCGCATACCGCACGAATCTCTGGGACCACGTTGCCGTAGATGTGCACTTGCCACTCGAGTGACGTCAGTGGCGTGAAGTTGTCGGCGCCGCGATCCGAAGTATCGAGAGGTGCCCACGGCAGCCGATCGCCGCCATGGACACGGCCGGCCCGCCCTTCACTCAGTGCGCTACCGCGATAGTTGATCGCCGTCTGGGAGATCGTTCGAAACGCAAGGCGGCGGACTGCTTGTAGGGTCAGCAGTCGCGGCAACAGCGCTGGCACGAGGTGCAATCGCAGCGTGCGCGCGGTGACGGAGGAGCTCGACACGCCGGTAAATGCCTGATCGGTCGTCGCGACCAGCCGTCGTGCAAAGGCGATTCGCTCCGGCTCGTACGTGTCGAGAATTGAAACGCCCGCGCGCTCACGCAGAACCGCAGCGAGCTTCCATGCGAGATTCACCGCATCTCCGATACCGGTGTTCATACCCTGCCCGCCGACAGGACTATGGACGTGTGCCGCATCGCCCAGGAGGAACGCGCGTCCGCTGCGGAAGCGGTCGGCGACCCGATGATGCACGTGATACGTCGAGAACCAGTTCACGCGTTCGACGTCGATACGCATCCACTCGATCACGCGTGTGCTGACATCATCCCACGTCAGGCTCTCGCGGCGGGCTGCCTCCGCCTCGTGTCGAACGGTCCCGACGAGGCGTGCGCGATGTGCGTCCGTCAGAGGGAACACGGCGAGGAAGTCAGTGCGGTCGAGCGCGACGTGGATGTCGCCGTTCATCGCGGGTCCGTGCGCCTCGACATCGGCGACGTAGAAGAGGTGCTCGTAGGTCCCGCCCGCAAAACCGATCGACAATACCTCGCGGAGACGCGAGTGAGCGCCGTCGCCGCCGGCGACGAACGCGGCTTCCCAGAAGTCGACGCGGCCGCCTGCGCGCTCGAGCCGCGCGATGATGCCATCGTCGCGTTCTTCGAGCCCGACGAATTCAGTCTCCCGGTCGACCCTGACTCCAGCGTCGCTCAACCGATTGATGAGCAGCCGCTCGTGCTCGTCCTGCGGAAAGATGAACGCATAGGGGTACGGGCTGAGCCCTCGGCCCATCGGTCCGAACACCGCGCGCGCAACCCGCCGGCCCGAGACCCACAGATTGGCAGCTGACACTTCACGGCCGCGCGCGATGACACTATCCGCCAGCCCGACCTGACGATAGAACTCGAGCGTGCGGGCCTGCACGGCGACTGCGCGCGATGTCGTCGACGGCGCCGCTGCGGTATCGACGATCCTCACCTGAACGCCCAGTCGCGTGAGCCAAAGCGCCAGAACCAGACCGGTTGGGCCTGCTCCGACGATCAACACCTCAGTTCGTTCCGCGGCAGCCATTCACCCTGAAGCCTCAAGACGCATCATCGAGGACGGCAAGATCGAGGCGCGCGAGGCGTTCGGGATCAGGTACGCAGTCAATCTCGACGATCTTCCCGCGCGCAACCGTGAACCCCATCACCGCGAAGGGCCGCCCGTTGGTCATAACGACAACCCCCGCGGCGCCATTGACGAGCGCAGGAATTTTGACTGCGGCGGGCTGCGCAGACGTGATCGCCGTACGCGCCACTTCGGGCGCTCCACGGCGAACGAACGACAGTGCACGCCGCCGTTCCCCGCCATCCGATCGCAGCACCACGTTGGGAGCCAACACTGCGACGAGCGCGTCGAAGTCGCCGCGGTGTGCGGCGGCGAAAAACGCATCGACGACGTGTCGCTGACGCGCGAGGTCCGGGTCTGGAGCCGGCACGGATGCACCGTGCACGCGCCGCCTCGCACGGCTGGCGAGCTGTCTCGCCGCGGTTGCCGAGCGGCCCACCATGGGCCCGATCTCGTCGAACGGCACGTCGAACATGTCGTGCAGCACGAAGGCCAGTCGCTCGGCTGGGGACAACGTGTCGAGCACGATTTGCAGCGCGAGGCCGACAGAGTCGGCCATGAGCGCCTCGTGCTCCGGGTCGAGCTCGCCGGCGCGCCTGACGATTGGATCGGGTAGATGCACGCCGGAGGCGTCCTCGGGCCGCGCCTTCCGCGCTTGCAGGGCGTTCAAACACACGCGTGCCACGATGGTCGTAAGCCACCCGCGGAAGTTTTCGATCCCGTCGGCTCCTGCACGGCTGACGCGCAACCAGGCATCCTGAACGGCTTCATCGGCTTCCGCGAGGGAGCCCAACATCCGATAGGCCACCGCCCTGAGGTGCGGGCGATGTTCCTCGAAGTGTTCGACCAGCCAGTCGCGTTCGTTCATGAGCCGCCCTGGTTTCTCCCCTCACTATGAATGACCGGCCAGGCGGTGTCGATGTGACAGCCAAGCACAGCCGGTCGGTCACACTTCCGCGCCCTCGGCGGTCATTCCAGTAGAACTGAGGTCCAAGGAGGAACTCAATGGAGCACTCGATGGCCGTGACAACCGCCCCCAACGCGCGTCGCATTGGCGGCGTTCCGCTCTCGCTGAAATGGTTGAACTCTTGCGTCCTGAATCCCGACACGCTGCGCGCTGTCACCACCGAGCTCGCTCCTGCGTCTTCTATTTCAAACCTAAACGAAAGGAGACCGTCATGACAGCACGCGTCGATTTTGCGAAGGTGTTGATGCCGAAAGCCATGCGCGCCCTGCAGCCGATTTCGAACTATGTCAACAGCTCTGGGCTCGATCACCGGCTGCTCGAGCTAGTCAAGATGCGCACCTCGCAGCTGAACGGCTGCGCGTACTGCATCGACATGCACACCAAGGATGCCCGCGCCGCCGGCGAAACGGAGCAGCGCCTGTACCTGCTCGACGCCTGGCGCGAAACGCCGCTCTATACCGAGCGCGAGCGCGCGGCGCTCGAATGGACGGAGGCCGTGACGCGCGTCGCCGACGGCCACGTGCCCGACGAGGTGTTTGCCAAGGCGCGAGGTCACTTCAGCGAAGAGGAGCTGGTGAACCTGACCATCGCTGTCATCGCCACCAACGGCTGGAACCGGCTGAACATCGCGTTCAGGCCGGAGGTCGGCGATTACCGGCCGGGAATGTTCGGTCAGCCGAAGACGGCACAGGCGGCGATATGAGCAACGTCGCCCTCTAATCAGGATTGAACCTGTATCGATTACGGCCGGGAATGCCACTGAAGGGTTTGGCTTCTCCGACAGTAATCAGCAAAAGCCATGGGGCTGATCGAGACGGACGTGACGGACTTCGCTGCGCCTCTGCCGTTCGGTCCGACGGTCCGCGGCGTCGGGTACTGGTTTCGTCGCGGCATTAAGTGACCGGTAGGCGAGGTGATCTGAGACGTATGATAATCACGCTCTTTCGGTCACGGCTCACCAGTCAGGCCGGCGACGACTGCAGCGCCATGGCCGCCGAGATGCTCGAGCGCGCCCGAACCTATCCCGGCTTCATCGCGATGAAGGAGTTCAAGGCGGAAGACGGCGAGCGGCTCACCGTCGTGTGGTAGGAGAACGACGAACTGCAGGCGGCCTGGCGGCGCGACGAGCGGCACCTCGTCGCCCAGAAGCTCGGTCGCGAGCGTTGGTACCACGTCTATCACATCGAAGTCGCAGAGGCGACCCGAATCCACAGCCGCCTACGAGCGGCGAGATGACATGGACCTTCGAGGTCGTTCCACAGACCAACATGCAGTCGCTGCGCGCGACCATCCGATCGACGCATCAATGGCTCACGATGGAGACCACGGGATCGACGGCGCTGACGCCAAGCAACAGCCCACCGACGCAGATCAGTACTCACGCCTCGCGCCTCGAGACAAGGCTTGATGCGGATGGCGTCTTCGTTCCGTTGGTCGAGCAAGACCGTTCGCTCTGAGATCGGTCACTCATCCATCGTGGCGTCGTTCATCTATCGGCGGCCTCATCAGGAACCGAGCTCACACGTTGGCACCTCGAGGCGGGCATTGCCTGCGAGCACGCGATCGCATCGTCGGTCGAGGAGACGAATTGGGAGCGGATTGTCGACCTGTACGATGCGCTCCTGAACTTGGCACCTGGGCCAGTGGTCGCCTTGAATCGAGCCATCGCCATCGGGGAGTTGCGCGGACCGAGTGCAGGTCGCGACCTGCTTCGAGCCATGGCTGAGGATCAGAGGATCTCGCAGTATCCGTTCTACTGGGCGGCGATGGCGGATTTTGAACAACGCGCGGGCAACCGGGCCACAGCGTGCGGGTTCTACGAACGCGCCATGAGCCTGGCGAGAAGTCGCGCTGAGCGAGTCTCTTACGAGAGAAGACTCCAGCAGCTCCATTGAAGCGCTGGCGGTCGGCGGAGCCGTGTCCGGTTTTGCAGGCCCTCGTTCGTCCTCTGTCTGAAATCGCGTGATGCGGCGCGAACAAACAGAACGGCTGGAGGCCGGAGGATGGCGAGCACACAGAGTTCGGCGAACAAGGCCCACTACGAGGCCTTGGCCGCGATCGTGGCCAAGGGGCCTCTCGATCCTGTAACGCTAGCCCGCTCAATGCCGACCTCACTGGATTTCCGCCGATCTTCCTGCAGGCAGGAGCAGACGAAACCCTGGTCGATGACAGCCGCATGCTCGTTGAGCGGGCCAGGAAGGCCAGCGTCGAGGTGCGTTTCGACGTCTTCCTAGAGATGCTGCACACCTTTCAAATGATGGCCGGCCGCGCCCCTGAGGCCGATGACGCGATCGGCCGACTCGCGGAGTGGGTCCGCCCGAAGCTCGGGCTCGTCGGTCAATCCTGTCAGGCGGTGCGGCGATGAGAAAACTGATCGTGGCGAGCTTCGTGTCACTCGACGGTGTGGTCGAGGCGCCGATGAGTTGGATTGGGAACTACTTCGACGATGAGGGCAAGGATTTCGCGTACAAGAAGCTGATGGACGTCGAGTTCTTTCTTCTCGGTCGCGTGACGTACCAGATGTTTTCAGCTGTTTGGCCACACGTCAAAGGTGACAGGTACATCGATCGCATCAACGGCCTGAAGAAGCTTGTCGCTTCCAGAACGCTCAAGGAGGTGACGTGGAACGCCTCGTTGATCGCCGGCGATGCCGCCAGTGAAATCCGCAAGATCAAGGAGCAGCCCGGCGCGAACATCATGAAGTACGGAGTCAGCGAGCTGGATCGGACGCTCGTTGCCAATCATCTCGTCGACGAATATCACCTCTCGATCGTGCCGACGCGTGTCGGTCGGGGCAAACGAGCGTTCGAAGATGTCGACGGATCCCTATTGAATCTCAAATGCGTCGACACGCACCGCTTCAGTAACGGTGTCGTGGTCCTCAACTATGTGCCGCGATAGCAATTATCCCCGACCGTCCGACAATTCGCGCTCTGTGCGGCTGCCGGGGTGCAATTCAATTTCGGGGGCGCACCGTATCCGCGCGTACCGCCGGTGTTCTTCATGCTGCTGATCCCGGCGGAGTAATCACCGTTGAGTGGTGGGGGGTAGTACTCGGGTCGAAACAGTTTGAAAGGAGATTCAAATGCCGGTCGCATACCTCGATCTACCGTCGGGCCTTGAGGTCGACATCAAGAAGAAACTCGTCAAGGAGGTCGCTGAGTCTATCCACCATGCGTACATGATCCCCGACACGCGGGTCTTTCTCCGTGAGTGGCCTGCCGAGCAAATGAGCGTCGACGGTCTGCTCGGTCGTCCCATGCGGCCCATCTGCGATTTCGTCGTCCCGCCAGGGCTCCCTGTCGAGGCGAAACGGCAGCTCGTCAAGCGGGTCAGCTCCGCGATCGCAGAGGCATGCAACCTGCCGCGAGAGGAGGTCCCGCTCCCGAGTGGCAAGAAGGTCGGCACGAGATGGGTACTCGCTTTCTTCAGAGAGGTCCCGCTTGAACAGGCCGCCCTCGACGACCTCATGGCGTTCGAGAATCCCATGGTCCTCGAGAGCATGGAAGCGGCAATGCAGATGCCCAAGGGCTATTGAACGCGGACCTCTCCTCAACGGGCGACAGCGACAGCGTCGCCCGCACGCTGGCGGCGGTGCTCTCGACGTTCTGAGGACCTAACGCTGGCTGCAGTCGGTATTAGTCCAGCCCATCTGGGGCCGAGCTCGGGTAGCCGTGGACGAAGCAGTTCTGCATGTCCACATTGACCAGTGCAGTGCGTTCGGGAACCACCACAAAATCGACCATGTGGCACCTCCGTGTTCGTGAAGCCGCCCAGCGGAAGGACGCTGCAAGTTTACGCGGTCCCAGACAATTGATGGAGGTGACGGATCCGGCGAACGCTGATTAGACGGACCTGCGTAATTCTTCGTCAGCGCGCGGCGCGTAACGCGGCGACCTGGATAGGTCACGCCTGGTCGCCTTGTGGCGAGTCAGGTCGGAATCGGTCTTCACTACCGCGGATGACGATCGGGAGCGGTGGTGCGCTCTTCTGCGCTCAGGTGCGCCTGACGACCCTGGCAGCACACATCGCGGATCGTGAGGTGTCCGTTTGAGGAGAGATTGAGCAATAATCTCTTTACTGAGGGCTTGGCTTCAGTTTAACCGCGTCTTGAACGACAGATAATCAATACGCATCGTTCCCCTGGCGGCACCTCTATAGTCAAGAACGCTTTCCCTTCTTCGAAGACTCCAGCTGGAGCCCGTCGAGCAGTGCGCGGAGGCCGAGTTTGAAGCGCCGGTCCGCGGGTGCATCGACCAGCTCATCGGCGAGAGCAACCAACGTCGGATACTGCTGCCTGGGCAGCGATTTGAACCATCGCCTTCCTTCCTCGCGCATCCGTTTCAGCGACGCCGTGTCTGCCGGATAGCCGAGCGTCTCATCGAGCACGAAGCCCACCACGTAGGAGTTCATGACGAAAGCGGCGTCGACGACCCTGGCGCGAGAGAGTCCTGCGCCGACTAACGCGTGTAGCAGTTGCTCGATAAGACGGAGACGATGCGGGCCCACGGGCGGCGTCGCCGCGAGCACGCGGGCGCCGTCGCGATGGGCCATGAGTACGGTCCTCACCTGCACGGCCATCCTTTCAGCCTGCTCGCGCCACGGCCTTGAGTGGTCCAAATCCGGAATCTCCGCGCAGATCTCGTTGGCCATCAGTGCAAGCAGCTCGTCCTTGTCCTTCACATGGTTGTACAGGGAGGCTGCCTTGATTCCGAGCTTCTCGGCGAGGCGGCGCATCGTGAGCCCGTCGAAGCCGTCTTCATTCAACAATTCGAGGGCCCGTCGGACGACTTCGTCTCGGGTGACCTGAGGACTGGCAGCCTCAGCCTCGGACCACGCTGCGAACCCATAAAACGCATTCGGTCTTTTCCGGCTCTGTCGCGGCACGGTTGACAGGCTAACATGGATCGTTTGATACTAACGATGTTAGGTTATGCACGAACATTGTTAGCACGAGGAGGTCCTGATGAGCAGCAGACGCTTCAAGCTGGTACCGGAGATGGAAGGGAGAGTGGCGCACTGGTATGCGCGGCAGCGCGGCACGCAGAGTCAGATGGAGCTGTTCCGGAAGCAGGCGGTGCAGGTCACCGAGGGCCTGCCGAGTGGCGCCACGGTGCTCGAGGTGGCGCCAGGCCCCGGTTATCTCGCTGTCGCAATCGCGCAGCTCGGACGATTTCATGTGACGGGCCTGGACATCAGCCGCACGTTCATCGAGATCGCGACCGAGCACGCTCGGGGCGCCGGGGTGACCGTCGACTTGCGTCAGGGTGATGTGGCGAACATGCCCTTTGGCTCGGCTTCGTTCGATCTGGTCGTATGCCAGGCGGCCTTCAAGAATTTCCCGCAACCTGTGCGCGCGCTTGACGAGATGCACCGCGTCCTTCGCGTCGATGGGACGGCGGTCATCCAGGACCTGAGCAAGGACGCGTCCAGTGTGGAGGTTGAGCAAGAAGTGAGGGCAATGAAGCTCAGTCGATTCAACGCCTTCATGACGAAATTCGTGCTGGCGACACTGCTTAGACGGCGCGCGTATTCGCCCATCCAGTTCAAACGCGTTGTCGCCGAGAGCGCCTTCCGGACCTGCGAGATCCGGAAGGATGGTATCGGCTTGGAGGTGCGGTTGAGGAAATCAGCAATTGAGAAGGTCGCGTGACATTCGGCCGCTGGGCGGCAGGGTCGCTGCCCTCGTCCAGGAGTGGTCAATGGCCATTGCACCACATTGGACGTTGGTAGCTGCAGCGGCACATCCGCCGGCGTGTGCTGCGCTGCCGTGAAGATCCACGGCTCGGAAGCTGGCTATCGACTCGGGAGCGATCGCGGTAGCCCGAACCATGGGAGCACGCTGTTGTCGAAGCGGGTCATGGCGCAGATCCGGTCGGCGGTGAGGGTGAGGACGCAGAGGCCGATTGGGTGGCGGATGCCGGTAGGGGCGCGCAAGCGGGAGCCGGTTCGCGGTCGGCAGTCGGGTCGGGACACCGGATGCGAAGATTCTGGTGTGCCTCTGGTCGAGCTGGATTTCGAGCAGTTCTTCCAGGAGCGAAGCGATCGCGCGACGCAGCGGACGATCACCAACCGAAGTAGCGCCGGGGCCCGCAAATCGGTCTTCGCCGTTCGGCCCACATAAGCTGGACGAAATCCCTGCCGCTGGGTTTGCCAGCCCCTCTACCGCATGTTAGAGTCCGCCCGAGCGCGCATAGTGTTTTTCGATTAGCCGCCTGCCGCTGCGAGGGCCCGCGGCGTGCGCATGTCGAGAAAGGAGTCAGTCGGTCCGCGCCAGTCCGAGGGTTGTGAAAGTAGAAGGCACGTTCTCTTTCAGGAGGAGGGCTTGTGAGTCAACCCATTCGGCGGCTCGTTTCGCAGCCATTGACAGTTCTCGCGGCCATTCTGGTCGCCACTGTCACGGCAACGCCCGCGTTTACACAGAATCTCTACGGCACTCTCATCGGGAACGTCACCGATGCCCAGGGTGCGAATGTCCCCGGTGTGACCGTCACGATCAAGGACGAGAACACCGGCCTCGAGCTGTCGGGCGTGACCGACAGTGAAGGCACCTACACGATTCGCAACATTACGGGCGGCACCTACACGCTGAAAGCAGTGCTGCAGGGCTTCAAGGAATTCGTCCAGACCGGCATTCCGATCACCGCCGGCGGTATCGTCCGCATCAATGGCCGTCTCGAGATTGGCGTATTGACCGAGGCGGTTACCGTCACGACGGAGGCGACCCTCCTGAAGACCGACAAGGCGGACGTGAGCGTTGACTTGCGTCCGGAGGATGTCGTCAACCTGCCGTTGAATCAGTACCAGGAATTATCAGTACCTGATGAACCTGGTTCCGGGCGCCACGCCGCCAGAATTTCAGAACGCGCAGACGGACACACCTGCCCGCTCGCTGTCGGTCAACATCAATGGCACCAATCGCAACAACAACGTCACGCGAATCGACGGCGCCGCAAGCATCAACGTGTGGCTGCCTCATCACGCAGGCTACGTTGCGCCGGTGGAAACGATCGAGAACGTCAACATCTCGACGAACAGTTTCGATTCTGCCCAGGGAATGACGGGTGGCGCAGCAACTGCGGTCCAGACGAAGTCGGGGACGAATACGTTCAAGGGCTCGGCCTTCTTCTTCCGTCAGCAGGATGAGCTGAATGCACGTCGCGGGTACTTCGATCCGAGCAAAGTCGATGCGAGCACATCGATTCTCGGAGGCACTGCCGGCGGACCGATCCGGCAGAACAAACTGTTCTACTTCGGATCGTGGGAGCGAAACGCCGAACGTCAGGGCATCTTCAACTCCTACACGGTGCCGACCGCGAAGATGCGCAATGGCGACTTCAGCGAGGTGCTCGCGCTCAACTCGAGCTTCCGCATTTACGATCCCGCGACCGGCACGTCCACCGGCGCGAATCGCAGCTTCTTCGAGAACGCGATCATCCCGGCGAACCGCATCAGCGGCATCTCGAGGACAGATCCAGGCGCTGTACCCCGAGCCGAACAACCCCGGCACGAACAACGGGCTCCAGAACAATCTGTATCTTCCTCGCCACCCCAAGGCGGACCGCGACAACTACGACTTCAAGGTGAACTGGAACCGGACGACGTCGCACCAGATCTGGGGCAAGTTCTCGATGATGCAGGCCTCGGTGTTCGATCTCTTCTACCTGCCGTTCGACGCGGCCGGTGGCGGCGACACGCGGACGTTGGTGTTCACCGGCGGCCAGACGTGGACGCTGACTCCGACACTGCTGTTCGATGCCAACGTCGGGCTGAACTCGATGCAGCAGGACTTTCAAGGTCCCGATTACGGCACCAATTTCGGCAGCGACGTCTGGGGTATTCCCGGACTGAATGTGGGCGGTGCGAGCGGCCCGGGATCGTTCGATTTGAATCGGTACAGCGGTATGCCGCAGGTCGAAACGGGGCTGGCAGTGCTTGGCAACAACTCCACCTGGACGCCGGTGTGGCGCGACGAGCGCAGCTACACGGCATCGGCCAACCTGACCAAGGTCTCGGGCCGGCACGAACTGCGCACGGGCTTCGATTTCATCCGGCTCCGGCTGAATCACTGGCAGCCCGAAGTCAGCAATCCTCGAGGCATCCTGACGTTCGGCGGTGGCGTGACCGGTACTCCGGGCTACTCCAGCGTCGGCGGATGGAACGGATATGCGGCGTTCCTGCTCGGGCAGATGAGCAGCTTCAACAAGAGCATTCAGTACGAAGAGCTGAGCGGACGCGAGAACCAATACGCGGTATACGTCGCGGATCGCTGGCAGGTGAACCAGAAGTTCACGGTCAATGTCGGACTCCGCTACGAGTCACTACCCGCTGATGACGCGCCAGGATCGCGGCATCGAGCTGCTCGACCTGAATACTTTCAGCGTCAAGCTGGGCGGGCGGGGCGGCAACCCGACCGACCTCGGCATCAAGGTCAGCAACACGCTGTTTGCGCCCCGCCTGGGCGCCGCCTACCGTCTCAACGAGAAGACGGTGTTGCGCGCGGGATATGGCAAGACCTTCACACCGCTGCCCTGGTCGAGGCCAATGCGTGGCCGCTTCCCGCTGACGATCGCATTCGGCGACGCTGGTGTGAACGGCTTCATCCCGTACGGGAGTATCGCCAGCGGCATCCCGCTGGCGCCAAGTCCCGATCTCTCGACCGGAAACGTGCCGCTGCCTCGCGGCGTCGACATGACCACGCCAGACCCGAACGACGTCACGCGCGGCGCGACGCAGTCCTGGAACGTGTTCTTCGAACGCCGGCTGCCGCTCGACATCGGCGCGAGCATCGGCTACGTCGGCACACGCACCGACGGGCAGTACGCCACGCGGAACGCCAACTACGCGGAATCCGGCGGCAATGCCAACAGGCAGCTGTTCGCAAACGCCGGCACTGCGACCATCAATGTCTTCGCGAGCAACGCGAAGGCGCGTTACCACTCGCTCCAGGTGGCAGTGAATCGCCCCTTCAAGAATGGCCTGATGCTCAAAGGGGCGTACACGTTCAGCAAGGCCATGAACGAGGTTGAAGACGATGGCGGCGGCTATACGTGGGCTCAGCCGTCGCAGTTCAGCCGCAACTATGCGCTGGCGAACAGCGATCGTCCACACGTGCTGCAGATGGGCTTCGTGTACCAGTTGCCGTTCGCCCGCGACAGCTCGAATCCGGCGGCCCTGTTGGTAAAGGACTGGCAGATCAACGGAATCGCGTCCTGGTTGTCTGGCAGGCCATTCACAATCGGTGGCGACAACGGACTGCTGCAGCAGCAGGGTGGTTCACAGACGATCAATCTGTCGGGAAACGCAGAGCCTGGCTTCGGCAAGGCGGGACCAGACGAGCCGTGGTACGACCCCTCGCTGTTCTCTCAGCCGGGCAACGCCTGGGGCAACACGGGCCGCAACCAGTTCCGCGGACCGCTGACCTGGAATCTCGATGCGTCAGTGTTCCGGACAGATTCCATTCGGCCACTACCACTTGGAACTTCGAGTGGAGTCGCAGAACGTGCTGAACCATCCGCAGTGGGCCAACCCGGTGACCGGCTTCACTGATCCCAACTTCATGCGCATCCGCAGCTATGCAAGTGGATCCAGGGAACCTGGCGCGCCCCGCGCACGGTGCAGTTGGGCGTAAGGTTCGTCTTCTAGTCCTGGTTCGTCTGAGAGCCGTGGTGGCCTTCGGCTGCCACGGCTCTTTCTCTCTTAGCTTCGTTCCGCTTCCCGCTTCCGTTTTCGCTGCCCGTTCTCGGCCCGCGTCCTGGTCGGGAGGGCTCGGTACGCTCGCCGGAATCGGGTTGTACGGTTTGATCTCTTACGGAGTGGCACAGACGCACCGGCGAGATTGGCGTGCGCCTCGCAGTCGGCGCCGCGGTCGGTGCTGACGATGATTCCTCGTCAAGGCGCTGCGATCTCACTGGCAGGCATCGCCGTCGGGCCTTCGCGGCGCTCGTGTTCACCAGCTGGATGTCGTTGCTCCTGTATGGCGTCAGTGGGCGGTGGCCCACTTCAGCTTCAGGAGCAGCATCGTTTCGTCTCGTATGCCGCGCGCCCGTCGCAAGACGGCCTTGATGGTGGTGTTGATCCATTCGTCGGCTGCGCCCTAAGTTGCGCGAATCAGCAACAACGTCTGATCGTCCAGTTGCGGGCCATGTCGCGTACCGCTTCGAACAGACGACGCTCCAGATGGTCCAGCGGCTCCCGTCCATGATCCACGATCACGGCCTTCACGCGATCGAGGCCAAACTCGCGATCGGCGGCGTCGAAAACCTCTGTCAGACCGTCCGTCAGGATGACGAAGAGATCGCCGGCGGAATATGGCGTTTCAGCCGATACGTATTTCGTGTCCGGGAACATCGCGAGCGGCAATTGGGAAATCGAGAGCTCTTCCAACGAGCCGGTGAGCGAGGAATACCGGAGTATCGGGAAATGACCGGCGACGGAGAACCGGAGCGTCGCGTCGATCCGCTGCACGCCCGCAAAGGTGACGAACATCGTCGGCGCCTTGAGATCGCTGAGGACGGCATTCGCCGTGTCGAGGAGCGTGTCGAGCGTGCCGCCTGTGCGCAGGTGCGTACACGCGGTGCTCTTGGCCATACCCATCATGAGGCCGGCCGCCACTCCGTGCCCCGAGACGTCCATCACGTAGCTGGTCCAGCCCGACGACGACTGGACCAGATCGATCAGGTCGCCGCCGACCGCACCGCTTGCCACCGACGCGCCTCGAAACTCGAACGTTTCGATCCGACGTGCGATGCGCGGCACCAGCAGCTTGTGAATGTCGCTAGCCAGCGCAATCTCGGCGAACGCCGGAATGTCCGTCAGCCCCTCCTGATCAACGAGGAAGAGGATGAAGACGCACGCCAACAACAGGGCTGTACGATGATCCGTGTATCGTCACCGGCCGGGCGCAAAACGTATCGAGCCGGCCAGCGCTTGGCCCGACCGGTCCGACGGCAAACCGCTCGAATCTGCGACAGAGGAGTCGAGTGGATGGCGACGATGCGCCGATGGTCAGGAACTGCGTATCAGTCCGCGATCACGAGCTGCTGGAGCTGCGACCGACATGAGGCCTTCGCGACGCGGTCGTCGGCAAGGCGTCTTCGAGGCGAGTGCGAACCAACGTGAATCGTCTGTTCGCGTCGCGGCCGGACGGAATCGCCGAGATGCTGCGCGGCCAGATCGGTACGAGACCGTTCTGGATCGCCGTTTGCCGAAATCGTATCGAGTCCGCCCTGTTATCTCGCGTCGATTCACGATGCGAGTAGACCGCGCGGAAGGGCCGTCGGTGGGCTGCTGTATGATGCGCCGATCGGAACTGGGTCGTTACAGCGGCGCGACGTCAGCCGGAGCGCGAACCGATCGCAGGCCTTCGCGCGCGATCGTCGGAAGTATCTGCGGAGTTGGCGCGCCACGATAATGTGTAGATCTGTTCGTGTTCCGCGGGAACTGGAGATACCTGACGAGGCTGACGCGCTGCCGATCGGAACGGGACCGTTCTGGGATACGGCTGTTTGCCGAAGTTCCGTCGCTGCACACTCATGAACAGTTCCCTTGTATCGTGCGTCGCCGGCCGCGGGAAGTCGCCTTACAAGTGGCTTCGCATGCCTGACGTCGCACGGACTGGATACGTTACGAACGGCGCTGGTATCAGCCGATCGCAGAACCGATCGCCTCTTCGGAAATCGTGAGGACCTGCTCGATTGGCGTCGCGACGGAAAATCCGGCAAGACAGATTTGGCCTCCTGGCGACCGAGGTCCCTCGGATGCGACCGACGAGGCAGACGCGCTCCCGATTAAAACGGTTTCATGTCTCGCGGGATACTGGTGATGTCTTCCGATCCGTCGCGTGCACAGCTATGAGACGATTCCCTTTCATCGTGAGCCGGTCCGGTCGAGGGTCTGCTCATGAACAAGATCTTCGCAAAGACCTGGACGTCGAAGATGTAACACGTTCGAATTGCTGTTATCATCTGTTTCGAGATCGTCTTTCCGCCTGCGCGGTGCTCGACAGGGGTCACGAACGGTTCATCATGATCCGCAGCTGTCTGCGTGTACCTGGGGCTGATTAGGAACGACCATGCCATCCAGCCTGTTAGCCCTGCTCGACGATATCGCCACGGGGCTCGACGACGTGGCGTTGCTCACCAAGGTCGCCGTGCGGAAGACCGCCGGCGTGCTCGGCGACGACCTGGCGCTCAACGCCCAGCAGGTTGCCGGCGTCAGCGCCAACCGCGAGCTGCCGGTCGTTTGGGCGGTGGCCAGGGGATCCGCCATCAACAAGGCCATTCTGGTGCCGGCGGCCCTCGTTATCAGCGCCCTGGCGCCCTGGGCGGTGACTCCGCTGCTCATGATAGGCGGCGCCTTTCTCTGCTACGAGGGATTCGAGAAGATTGCGCACAAGCTGTTTCACAGCAAGGCCGAGGACGAGGCGCACGAAGCCGAGCTGATGCATGCGCTCACCGACCCCGCGGCCGACCTGATAGCGATCGAGAAGGACAAGATCAAGGGCGCCGTGCGCACCGACTTCATACTCTCGGCCGAGATCATAGTCATTACGCTGGGGACAGTAGCGAATTCCACGTTCGTAACCCAGGTGCTGGTGTTAACCTGCCTCGCCGCCATCATGACAGTTGGTGTCTACGGCCTCGTCGGGGGCATCGTCAAGCTCGACGACGCCGGGCTGCACCTCAGCCGGCGCAGCGGCGAGACGGCGTTTGCCCGCATTCAACGCGGCCTGGGCGGCGCCATTCTTGCGGGCGCGCCTTGGCTGATGAAGGGGCTGTCCGTGGCCGGCACCGCGGCCATGTTCCTTGTGGGCGGAGGCATACTCGTCCACGGTATTCCGCCGCTACACCACACTTTCGAGCGGCTCGCCGACGGCCTGGCGAACCTTCCCGCAGCCGGCGACACGCTTCGGTTGCTGACGCTGATTGCATTCGACGCGACCACCGGCATCATCGCCGGCGCGCTGGTGCTCGGCATAGTGACCGGCCTCCGGCGCGTGCTGCGCCCGCGCGCTGCATCATGCTAATTTCGTCCGGGTCCTCAAGATAATGGTGCTTGATCCCGCATGGCGTTTAGCCCTCGCTGACTACCCGCGCCAGCCGAAGGCGCTGGCCCAATAGCCCTCGATCTGCTTGATCAGCGCGCCGGTCAGTGGGACATATCCGAGTTGAGACGCGGTCGTCGAGCCACTCTCGAGCGACCATCGAAAGAAGTCGAGCACTGCCGCCGTTCGACGTCGCGCGGCCGACTTGTGCATCTGCGCGAATACGGTGGCGGCAATGGGGTCCGCCTTCTCACCCGGGGCGTCGGTGAGGAGAAGGTAGAAGTCGCTGGTTTTTCCCCAGTCGGCGCTGGCCGCGGCGGCCTGAAAGCTCTGGGACTCCGGCCGGACGAAACGGCCCGACCGATTCTGAACGAGAACGTCACTGAGCCCTGATGCCTGCGAGTACTCAACGTACCTGACGAGGCAGACGCGCTCCAGATCACAACGGGACCGCCCCCGGGATACCGGATGTCCTCCGAAGTTCCGTCGCTCCACACTCATAAACAGCTCCCTTTTCATCGTGACGCCGGCGGTCGAAGTCGCTCTTACCAAGAGCCTTCGCACGATGCGTCGACGATGTAACACGTTCGAATGCGTGGTATCTCCGTTGCTGGAGTCGCCTGACTGCCGCGAGTCCTGAACACAGGTAGCCGTCGAACACTTTCTTGAAGAGCTGGCCTTCTGGCGACCGAAGTCGAGGGCCGAAGAGAGACGTGATGGAGTTTCTCGCAGGGTTGCCCGCCGTCTCCGCTGGCATCCTGGTATTCGTCTTCCTCCTGATCGTGTTTCAGGAGGCCGTGAATGGATTCCATGACACAGCCAACGCTGTCGCGACCGTGATTTATGCCAACGCAATGAAGCCGTTGCCAGCGGTGGCCCTCGCCGCGGTCATGAACTTTCTCGGCGTCCTGGCGGGTGGCACGGCGGTAGCCTTCGGACTGGTGTACTTGCTGCCCAATGAAATGATCGCGGGCATCAACACGATCGAGGAGATCGCGCTCTTCTTGGCGCTCATCGTGACGGCCCTCGGATGGAATTTCGGCACCTGGTGGTTGGGCATCCCGAACTCGACGACGCACACGTACATCGGCTCGATCATCGGAGTCGCGATAGCGCACGCGTTTGTCAGAGGACAGCCAGTTCTCGACCAGATCAACTGGCACCAGGGACAAAAAATCCTTATCACGCTTGCGATTTCGCCACTGGTTGGGTTCATCCTGGGTTTCGTGCTGCTGAAACTGATTCCGCTCTTGGTGAGGGATCCCGCGATGTACCGCCCGGCGCTTCATCACAAGCGCCACCCGGACTGGGACAAATGGGATCAGGACCCGGTGTCGACGGAGGTCGCGGGAGCCCCCTCCAGGGAAGTCGCCGCCGCCATCGGCGCGCTCCCTCCAGGCTTAGAAAAGACCGAGCGACGCACCCAGCTGCCCACTGGCACCGCCGGTGGGCCACCAGACGAGGCGTCGTTGCCGGAAACGCGTCCTCCGGTCGGGATCCGTGCGGGGCTCATAGCAGGCTCCGCGGGGGTCGCCTTTCTGCACGGGTCGAATGACGGTCAGAAGAGTATCGGTCTCATGATGCTCGTGCTCTTCGCCTTGGCCCCCCTTAGCTACGGCCTGAACTCCAAGCGGTTGAACGAGGCCGATATCCGAAAGGCGGCGAGTACGCTCGAGCAGGTCGAACCGATCGCCGCGCAGTTCGTGACCGATCCGGCGATTGGCGAGGGGGCTCAGCGGGTGCTCGACGAAACGCATAATCTGCTCGCGCTCGTGTCGACGCGGGAATGCGCCGATCCCAAGAACCTGCAAAGCGCGTCCTGCGCGAAGATGCGGGCGGGCCTCCTCGATCTCCATCAGACGATCAGCAGGGCGCTCAAGAAGGGGGAAGACACCGGCAGGTTCAACCCGCAGCAAGTCGAGCAGTTCACCAACGCGCGCAAGGTGTTGGGCGATTTCATCGAGTATGTTCCTTTTTGGGTGATTGTTCTCTCGGCCTTGGTCCTGGGACTTGGTACGGCTGTCGGCTACGAGAAGATCGTGGTGACGCTTGGCGAGAAGATGGGCAGCGCCCACATGAATCCTGCACAGGGGACCGCGGCCCAGGCGAGCGCGATCATCGGCATCGGCCTGGCGAACTTCGGCGGGATGCCGGTGAGTACGACACACGTGCTGTCGGCTGCGGTGCTTGGCAGCGTCGCCGGGACCAAGGGTGAGAAGGTCAATATGCATACCGCGGGCAAGATCGCCATGACGTGGTTCACGACGCTCCCCGGAACCGTCATCGTCTCGTTCATCCTGTCTGTCATCTTCTACCTGGCGCTGGTCTAACCACTTGAAGCCGCTACTCGTCGACATTCTGGGCCACGCCTCGCGGCGATACTTGACTAGGTCAACTATCGGATCCACACTAACCGGCAGGCCGCCTTCGGGCCATTCGAAGGAGGATCGCACGTGGCCGCTTCCGCGCTCGGGCAGCACGTCGACGCCGTCCGCCGCTTCAACCGCTTCTACACACGCCAGATTGGCGTGCTGCAGGAAAAACTCCTCCACAGCCCGTTCTCACTGACCGAAGGACGCGTGCTCTACGAGATCGGGTATCACGGCGACACCGGGACGCCCCGCGCCACGGCGCCGACCGCTGGTGATCTTGCGAAGGCCCTGGACATCGACGGCGGCTACTTGAGCCGCATCCTCCGGCGCTTCGCCAAGCGCCGGCTCATCACACGCACGACGTCGGTCGCCGACGCACGCCACGCGCATCTCGCCCTCACCAGGCGCGGAGAGGCCGCGCTCGTGCCGCTGCAGCAGCTGGCGCGAGACGAGGTGACCGTCATGCTGCGACACCTCTCGCCGACCGGGCGTCGGTGCGTCGTGGACGCGATGCGGCTGATTCAAACATCGCTCGGCAAGCCGGGGGACGCCACGGTCGCCGAGGCGATGGCCGCGCACGGGCGCGACGGCCAGCCCTGCACACTGCGTGAGCATCGCGCGGGCGACCTGGGCTGGATCGTTTCGCGGCAAGGCGCGCTTTACGCCGAGGAATACGGATGGACCACCGAATACGAAGCGCTCGCGGCCGAAATCGTGGCGCAATTCCTCAAGAACTTCGACCCCACGCGCGAACGCTGCTGGATCGCCGAGTGCAACGCTGCCCGCGTCGGCGCAGTGATGATCGTCAAGCACTCCGATACCGTGGCGAAACTGCGGCTGCTGCACGTCGAACGAACCGCGCGCGGGCTCGGCATCGGCAAACGCCTGGTCGACGAATGCATCCGGTTCTCGCGGACCGCTGGCTACCAGAAGATCACGCTATGGACGCAGGCGAACCTGCTCGCCGCGCGCCACCTCTACAAGACCGTCGGCTTCACATGCGTCGCGCAGGAGTCACACCACCGCTTCGGTAAAGACCTCGTCGCCGAGACCTGGGAACTCGCGCTCTAGCTGCGCTCGCTGTCGACCCGCCAGACCAGCTCTGGTTGAGATTTGCGTATTCGGTTCGGGCTTGCTTCAGAACGGGAACGCGAAGTAAATAGTTTGTGGCCACTGGTTTGCACCGTTGCCGACGGGTCCGCGACCGGATGTTACAAATCAGCATCTAGTCCACGACTGGCCCGGAGAAGGAGAGTCATGTCTTCGTCGCCGATCAGGACTTTCGCAGATACCGGACCACCAGGTTGCCCCGTCCCATGCCCATCCCCACCCGAGCGACCCCGTCCGCGGATTCGCTGAACGACGCGGCGATTCCCCTGACGCCTGGTGCGCGACTGGGCCCGTACGAGATTGTCGAGTCGATTGGCTCGGGCGGCATGGGCGTGGTCTATCGCGCACACGACGGCAGGCTTGACCGCGACGTCGCGGTCAAGGTGGTGGCAGCTCATCTCGCATCCGACCCCGAGGCACGTGCCCGCTTCGAGCGCGAAGCCAGAGCCATTGCGGCGCTCTCGCATCCCAATATCCTGGCCATTCACGACATCGGCATCGAAGGCGACGTCCCGTACGCCGTCACCGAGCTCCTTCATGGCGAGACCCTGCGCGCCCGGCTCGCCCGCGGGCCCCTCTCGTGGGGCGACGCCCTTACCATGACGCTCGCGGCCGCCGATGGCTTGGCGGCGGCGCACGGCCGCGGCATCGTGCACCGCAATCTCAAGCCCGAGAACCTGTTCTTGACGACCGATGGACGGCTGAAAGTACCTGGACTTCGGTCTCGCGCGCACGAACGCGGTCGGTCTGCCCGCGGCCCATGAGAGCGAGTCGCCGACCGTCGCCGAGACGCACGCGGGCACAATCGTGGGAACGGTCGGCTATCTCTCCCCCGAGCAGGCGCGCGGGGAACCCGCCACCCCGGCGAGCGACGTCTTTGCGCTCGGCTGCATCCTGTTCGAGATGATTGCGGGACGCCGCGCGTTCGACGGTGCCACGGCGGCCAATCGTCTCGCCGCCGTGCTCAACCTCCGACCCGAGCCGCTCGGCCGGATTGCCGAGGTGGCACCCGAGCTCGACGCGATCGTCCAACGCGCTCTGCAGAAAGAAGCGTGGCGCCGCTACCCGACCGCGCGCGAGCTCGCTGCCTCGCTCGAGACGTTGCGTTCGGGTTCGAGGCGCTCAGGGTCGGGGCGTGAGTCCGTCGGGCAGTCCGCCAAGCGGCCGCGGAGCCGCGTCCGGTCCCTCGCGGTGCTGCCCTTCGAGCTGTCGCCGGCCAATCCCGACGCCGAATTCCTGAGCGACGGGCTCACCGAGTCGATCATCAACAGCCTCTCGGAGCTGCCGAAGCTGCACGTCGTGCCGCGCAGCACGGTGTTTCGATACCGGGCGCTCGCGATGGACGTTCCCTCTGTCGGCCGCGAGCTCGAAGCGACCTACGTCCTCACGGGCCGCGTCTCCCTGCGCGCCGACACGCTCAAAGTGCAGGTGGAGCTCGTCGAGAGCGCCACGGATCGCCAGCTCTGGGGACGGCAGTACACGCGGCAGACGGCCGACCTCTCGTCGCTGCAGGACGCGCTCGCACACGACATCATCGCGGCGCTCAAGCTGCGGCTCGCGCCGCACGGCCGCCAACCCTCGCGCCGCGCCAGCGACAACAGTGACGCGTATCAGGACTTCCTGCGCGGACGCTATTTCCTGAATCAGTACACGCCTGACGGATTCGTCCAGGCCATCCAGTGCTTCGGGCGCGCGATTGCGAAGGACCCCCAGTATGCGCTCGCGCAAGCCGAGCTGGCCAACGCCATCGGCACGGCACGGTTCTTCGGCTATCTGCCTCCAGACCAGAGCGACCAGCCGTCGAAGGTCGCCATGGATCGGGCGCTCGAGCTCGATCCGCTCCTGCCCGAAGCGCACTCAGCGCGCGCGAAGCGTGCGTTCTTCTACGAGCGCGACTGGGCGACGGCCCAGGCGCACTTCGAACGGGCGCTCGAGCTGAAGCCGAACTACGCCGAGTGCCGCATCTTCTTCGCCCTCTACCACGCGGCGCACGGCCGCCGCGAGCGCGCGCTCGAGGAGGGCCGTCGTGCGACCGAGGATACGCCGCTCTTCGCCTTGATCCAGGCCGCCTACGCGCTCGTGCAAATCTACTGCGGGCAGGTCGACGCCGGCATCGAGCAGGCACGGCGCGCGCTTGCCGTCGATCCGGGCAACGCCATCGCGCTCAAAGAGCTCTGGTTCGCCTACGTGTACCAGAAGCGCTACGACGAGGCGCTCGACGTGCTGGCGCCGCTGGTCGAGCCGTTCGGTCTGCCGTCCGACGTACCTGTCACGGCTCAGGACGGCTCATCAGACTGGCGGTGGCCGCGCCTTCTGGAAGGAGCTGCTGAGAGTCATGCGCGACGTCGCCGCACGCCGCTACGTGCCGCCTCACGAGTTCCTGTTCATCTACGCGCAGCTCGGCGACATCGATGCTGTGCTCGAGTACGCCGAGCGATGCGTCGAGATCAACGCCGGCATCCTGGTCTTCCTGGGCGTCGATCCCTGCTTCGACGATCTGCGGAGCGATCCCAGGTTCCAGGATCTGTTGCGCCGGCTGGGGCTGCCGGTCATGTGAATGTGTGGTTGTCGTTGGCGTGGCTACTCCCGTTGCGGCCGTCAATCAGGAGTGATCCTACCCAGCGCGCTGCCCGGCACCTATAATCACGCGACAGATGGCGCTCAGCCCAGGCACGCGGCTCGGCGTTTACGAAGTCACCGCCCAAATCGGCGAAGGTGGCATGGGGCAGGTGTTTCGGGCCCACGACACGAGGCTCAATCGCGACGTGGCGTTGAAGATCCTGCCCGACGCCGTCGCCAGCGATCCGGATCGCCTGGCGCGGTTCACACGCGAAGCACAGACACTCGCCTCGCTGAACCACGCACACATCGCGCAGATCCACGGTCTTGAAGAATCTGGCGGTGTGCGCGCCCTCGTCATGGAGCTCGTCGAGGGCGAGGATCTGTCGCAGCGGATCGGACGTGGCCCGATTTCCCTGGCCGACGCGTTACCGATTGCGAAGCAGATCGCGGCGGCGCTCGAAGCGGCCCACGAGCAGGGCATCATCCATCGGGACCTGAAGCCGGCCAACGTCAAGGTGCGCCCGGACGGCACCGTGAAGGTGCTCGACTTCGGGCTCGCGAAGGCCATGGAACCGACCGGCGCCGCGTCGTCGCATGTGACGCAGTCACCGACGATCACCACACCCGCCATGACACAGGCGGGGATGATCCTCGGCACCGCCGCCTACATGAGCCCGGAGCAGGCGAAAGGGCGTGCGGCCGATCGGCGGAGCGACGTTTGGGCGTTCGGTGTCGTCTTGTATGAGATGCTGACCGGCCAGCGCGCGTTCAAAGGTGAGGACGTGTCGGACACGCTGGCGTTCATCCTGACGCGCGAGCCGGACTGGGCGACGCTGCCGGCAGACACGCCTCCGCCAATTCGGCGTCTGCTTCGCCGCTGCCTGGAGAAGGATCGCACCCGGCGCCTCGATTCGGCTGCCGCCGCACGACTAGAGATCGACGAGGCGCTGGCGCCGTCAGCGGTCGACGGCGCCACCACGCCACCCGGGCCTGCGCGCGCGGCATGGTCGCGCGCGCTCCCGTGGACGTTGGCGGCCTTGATGCTCGGGCTCGCCATCGCCGTGGTGCTGCTGTGGGCACCGTGGCGGGCGGAGAAGCCGGTGGATCGTCCGCTGGCGCGTCTGGACGTCGATCTGGGCGCGGACGTGTCATTGCCTGCTCCCTCCACGTTCGGGCCGAGTGTCGCCATCTCTCCCGATGGCACACGGCTCGTCTACGCTTCAGGCACACCCGTGAAATTGTTCACCAGACGGCTGGATCAGCCGAAAGTCACCGAGCTTCCGGGAACGCAGGGGGCATCCAGGCCGTTCTTCTCGCCGGACGGGCAGTGGGTGGGCTTTCTTACGCCCAACAGGCTGAACAAGATCGCCGTGGAGGGCGGCGCCGTGGTTCCGCTCGGGGACATCAACCTCACCACCTTCGCTGGCGCGAGTTGGAGTGAGGATGGCAGCATCTTGGTGAGCGAGGCTTTCGGGAAGGGCTTGCGACGGGTTCCCGCCGCTGGAGGCCCGCCCGAGGTCGTGGCGCCACTCGGCAACGGTGAAATAGCCCTCGCTCACCCGCAGATGCTGCCCGGTGCCCAAGCGATCCTGTTTGCGGCTATCCCCGCGGCCCCTGACCTGGAGGCATTCACCATAGAGGTTTTCACGCTGGCCGACCGTCACAGGAAGATCCTCCTCCGCGGCGGCCAGTCCCCGCGGTATCTCCCCACGTCGAGTGGAGCTGGCCATCTGGTCTACGTCAACAACGCCACGTTGTTCGCGATCCCGTTCGATTTGGAAAAACTGGAGACACACGGGGCTGCCGTGCCTGTGCTGGATGATGTCGCCTATCAGAGCCCTTCCGGGACGGGTCAATTTGACGTCTCCCGCACCGGCACGTTGGTCTACCGCCGGGCCAGCGGCGGCGCCTCCGGGATGGAGACCTTGCAATGGGTTGATCCCAGCGGTCAGAAGGAACCGTTGCAAGCCGAACCTGGTGTCTACCGATTTCCAAGCCTTTCACCGGACGGCAAGCGGGTCGCGCTGACAGTCGCCGAGGGAGGACAAGACGTGTGGGTCTACGATTCGAAGCGAGACGCCATGACGCGCTTGACGTTCAGCGGATTCAATATCTCCCCGAGGTGGAGCCCGGACGGCCAATCCGTCGTGTTTTCGTCCGCTGGCAATGGCATATTCCAAACTCGTGCGGATGGCGCCAGCCAGCCGCACGCGCTGACGCAGAGCAAGACGCTCCAGAACCCAGGGTCGTTCACGCCGGATGGCAAGCGCCTGGCCTATCTCGAAGTCGCGGGGAACATCCAGATTTGGACGGTGCCGTTGGAGGACCAGGGAGGCCAGGTGAGAGCCGGGAAGCCGGAGCCATGGCTCAAGAGCAGCTTCGACGACGCCAACCCTGTGTTCTCGCTCGATGGTCGATGGCTGGCCTATCAATCGAACGAATCGGGGAAAAATGAAGTGTATGTGCGGGCATTTGCGTCATCGTCGTCCGGGCCGGGTGCCAAGTGGCAGATCTCGAACAGCGGCGGCGTGACTCCGCGCTGGTCGCGGAGTGGACACGAGCTCGTGTACCAGTCGGGCGACCAGGTCATGGCCGCGAGATATACGGTGCAAGGCGACACGTTCGTCGCGGAGAAGCCCCGGGTATGGATCGCGAAGCTTGGCGGGACACTGTTTGATGTGGCGCCGGATGGCCGACGCGTGGCTGTGCTCGCGCCTGTGGCATCCGCAGACGCGCCCAAGCAGGAGCACGAGGTTGTGCTCCTCCTGAACTTCTTCGACGAGCTACGGCGGCGCGCGCAGGTGAGGCACTGACGTCATCAGCTACGACTCTCCAACCGCCAGATGAAAATCACGCGCGGCCAACCCTCGCCTGAGGAGTTGTCGCGGTGTGGCTCCGAGCATGCGACGAAACGTCCGCGTGAAATGCGCCGCGTCGGAGAACCCGGCGGCGTGAGCCGCGTCCGCCACCGATTTGCCCCGTGCGAGCTCGCCAGCTCCGCACTGCAGGCGCAGCCAGAGGACGTACGGCCGCAGCGGAACGCCGACCGACGTGGTGAAAAGATGCATGAATCGCGAAGGTGAGAGTCCGGCACTTTCGGCGACGGCATCCAGCGATACGGCCTCGGCTTCGGCGAGTCTTTTCGGAAGGATGTCCAGCACTCGCTTCACCCGATGATCAAGCGGCGGCTGGCGACGGTGAGAGAGTAACGTTTGAGTGACCCAGGCCTCGACCCGGCTAGGCGTCAGCGACGCTGGTTCCCCTAGTTGGGCGCGCCAGGACGCGATCGTAAGTGGGGCAACCGGCGCAACGTCCGAGTGCATATGGGCAGCCAACGCCGCGCCAAGATCGCTTTCAGCGTCGACGAATGCAATCAGCACGTCAGTCTGTCGCGCATCGACCTCGTGCCGCGCGTCAGGCCGTACCCGAACGCCGCCGCACGTCGTCCAATGTTGATGTGGCCGCTCGCGGAACCGCAGCGTTCCCTGCAGCGCCAGAACAAGCTGAGCCGAATGATGCCGGTGCAGGTCCGACCAGGAGCCGGCACCCCACACGAACAGAGCTGCAGGCCATGTGAATGCCGAGGCGCCAACCGACGGCGCCGCCGGAAGCAACATGTCGCTATTCTCGCATGCCGGGGAGTCTCGATCGCACGCAGCCAGTTCGTTCAAGACAGCGGCGCAGAAGACGCGTACATTCACGCCGTGGCAGCCAAGCCAAGAATCGCCTGATCATGCTGGGCGACAGACGTCGCGCTGTTGCAGCGGTCAGAGTGTGGAGGTCGGCACGTGGCACCTCTTGTTGTGATGCTCGTTGTCGGGGTGGTGGTTCGCGCAATCGGGTTCGCGGGTGTTTGGGATCAGGCGGACTCGGCGAGTGGGGCCTTGCGCTTCGCCTTCGCCGCCATGTTCGTGTTCACGGCGATTGCGCATTTTCATCCACGCTCGCGACGCGATCTAGTACGTATGGTGCCGGCTGGTCTGCCGGTACCTGGGCTCCTGGTGACGATTACGGGCGTACTCGAACTAACTGGGGCCATCGGTCTGCTAATGCCGCAGGCGGCGGCTGCAGCCGCCTACGCGTTGAGCGCACTGCTGATCGCAATGTTTCCTGCCAACATACGAGCGGCGCGAGCCGGACTCATGCTGGCAGGTCGTCGCGCCACTCCGCTGATCTGGCGACTGCCGCTGCAGCTGTTCTGGATCGCGGCTCTTTGGTGGGTCGCGCGCGCGAGCCCGTCACTGCCGCAGACGCGCCTCTAGAATACGAAGTGGTATTCGCCATTCGGGAGGCAATGGCGAGCTTACTCACTCCTCGGGTTCGTAGTCTTCCTCGCGGCTCACGATGTCCGGCTGCGTCAAAGCACTTGCTCAGGAAGATCAGTAGCTCTTCCGTGGAACGGAAGCGAAGTTCCTGCCCGGTGTCGACTTCTTCGATGTAGCCCTCGAAATGTCGCTTTGCCGGCTGCGTCTCGGGACCCAGCTTCAGCACGAACGCGCGTCGCATCACGTCGTCACGTTACGACGGTTGCGGCCTCCGCGCTGTGAAAGTCCCGTTCAGTTGCCGTGAAACTTGAGGCGGAGGCGTAAGCCGAGCCTTGCGAGGAGGGTTACGACCCTCGAGGTGTCGTCCGCGTCTCGCGCAGCGAACGTTCTGCGATCGCGACTCGTCAGATCAGTGGAAAACGACCGTGCAACAGCTTCGTCACGTGTTCTCTCGAGGTGCTAGAGTGATTGCTGAACCATCGGCTCCACGCATGAGATCGTTCGAGCCGTTTCGGCTGGACGTCGCGAACCAATGCCTGTGGCGTAGGGACACGCGCGTTCCGCTGATGCCAAAGCCGTTCGCCGTGCTGCAGTACCTCGTCGAGCATCCCGGACATCTCGTCACCCACGATCAGTTGCTCGCGGCGATCTGGCCTGATACCTACGTGCAGCCGGAGGTGCTCCGGCGATACATCCTCGAGATCCGCCGCGCTCTCGGCGATCGCGCAGAAGCGCCGCAGTTCGTGCAAACGCTCCCGAAGCGCGGCTATCAGTTCATTGCACCTGTCGTCGACGACAGTGTGTCGCCGGCTCCGGAGAGTGTCCCTGCCCCGACGAGGCTGGTGGGCCGCGCCGCGGCGCTCACTGATTTGAATCGCTGCTTGACGGCGGCGATGAACGGCCGGCGTCAAATGGTGTTCATCGTCGGAGAGGCAGGCATCGGCAAGACGAGCCTGGTCGACGCATTTCAGCGCGCCTCGGCATCAATCGGCGGAGTGTCGGTGGCACGTGGACAATCTGTCGAGGGCTTTGGTGGCAAAGAACCCTACTATCCACTGTTCGAAGCGCTTGGACAGCTTGCCCGTGGGCCAGCCAGGACGTGCGTGGTCGAGGCGCTGGCCACCAACGCTCCGACCTGGTTGATTCAGTTTCCTGCTCTGATACGGCCGGATCAGCACGCCGCATTGCAGCGCGAGATCGTCGGGGCGACTCGCGAGCGGATGGTGCGCGAACTGTGCGAAGCGCTCGAAGTCATCACGCAGGCGACTCCACTGGTGCTGGTTCTCGAGGATCTGCATTGGGTCGATCCCTCCACGGTGGATATGCTCTCAGCCATCGCGCGTCGGCGGGAGCCGGCAAAGCTGCTGGTTCTCGGGACGCTTCGTCCAGCTGACTTGATTCTTTCAGAAAGCCCCCTCAAAGGGCTCAAGCAGGACCTGTTGGTGCACCGCTTGAGCCGGGAAGTCGAGCTCGAGCGCCTGCAGGAGGCAGACGTCGCCGACTCCATCGCGGCGGAGTTCGGCCCGGGCGGTCTTCCGACGGATCTGGCTCCGCTCATCCATCGCCATTCGGATGGCAATCCGCTGTTCATGACGGCGATGCTCGACCACCTCGTGCAACGTGGCTTGTTGGCGAAGATCGAGGATCGCTGGACCATGGCGGTGCCCGCGGAGCAACTTGATCCGGGCGTTCCGGATACGCTCAGGCAGATGCTCGAGATCCAGCTGCAGCACGCCAGCGAGCGAGAGCAGCAGCTCCTGAAGTGCGCGAGCGTGGCTGGCCAGAAATTTACCGGATGGTCAGTTGAGACGATGCTGGCGCCCGATGGGTCGGAGCACGAAGAGATTTGTGACGCGCTGGCCGAGCGGCAGCAATTCCTGAAGTACGCCGGCACGCGCGAGCTTCCCAACGGGCGTTCGACGACCGAGTACCAGTTCAGGCATGCGCTCTACCGCGAAGTCCTGTACCGCCTGCTCACGCCAACGCTGCGCGTGACCTTCCACCGTCGTCTCGCAGAAGGCCTCGAAGGTCTTCGGCTAACGGAGATGGCGGCCAAGATAGCCTTGCACTTCGAAGAGGGGCGAGAGCACGAACGTGCTATCCCACACTTGCTGATGGCGGCTCGGAACGCGACGCGACGCTGTGCGCACGCCCAGGCAATCGCGATGCTCGAGCACGCGCGCAATCTTCTGCCCAGGGTCGACGGCGAGCGCCGGCTGGGACTCGAGCTGCAGATCCTGGAGAAGATCGGGAACGCGTATTACGCGCTTGGGGACATGGCGCAGTCCGGCCGGACGTACGAAGCGATTGCGACGCGCGCGGCTGAGGGAGGCGTTCTGGAGACGCAGGGGGACGCTCTGATGCGGCTGGCGCATCCGGCCGAGTCGATCCCGTTCTTTCTTCGCGCCATCGAGCTCGATCCGAACTTCGTCGCGGCGTATACCACGCTCTCGAGGATCTACAGCAACCTGGGGGAGACACTGCGCGCGAGGGAATACGCGAAGCTTGCGTACGAGCGACGGCAGCTCGTGGGCGAACGGGATCAACTGTCGATCACGTATCAGTATCACTTTGAGGTGACCGGAAACCAGGCCAGCGCCAGCGAGACGCTGCAGGAATGGGCGCGGCGCTTCCCCTCGGAATTCCAGCCGGTGAACAGCCTGGCGCTGATGCACAACTGTCTTGGAGACTTCGAACGCGGCGTGGAGGCAGGGTGTGAGGCGGTGAAGCGGAATCCGTCGCACGGATATCCCTACTCGAATCTTGCGTATGCCTATCGTGGCCTCGGCCGCTTCGAGGACGCGCGGAAAACCGCTGAGCGCGCGGTGGCGCTCGAGATCGAAACGCTGCCAACGCGACGGCTGCTCTATCAACTCGCCGTCATCGCAGGAGACGACCAGGAGGCGGCGAGACACGTCGAGTGGGGGAGAGACAAGCCGCGGGAGTTCGACATCGTCGGAGCACGAGCGCAGGCCGCAGGATGGGCAGGCCACGTACAAGATGCCCGAAGGCTTTACGAAGAAGCGGCCCGCATGGCCGACCTCAGAAATCTTCCCGAGGTGGGCACCAGCCATCTCGCCTGGGCGACGTCGATCGAGCTGGCGTATGGCGACATGGAGAGAGCCGTTGTGCTGGCGCGGCGGGTGCTCGATCGGAACCCTGGTTACGACTCTCGGCTCCGAGCGGCCTTGATCCTTGGAGCGAGTGGAGCCAGAGACGGGGCGGAGGCCATTGCCGATGAAATGGCGGCTGGGAACCCGGAACACACGCTGATTAATTCGGTATTGGTCCCGATCGTCAAAGCTGGCGTCGAGCTCGGAAACAACCAGCCCGCTCGGGCCATCGAGCACCTCGCCGTCGTGGCCCCCTACGAGCTTGGCTTCATCGCCGCACTGATTCCGGTCTACTTGCGTGCTCACGCCTACTTGAAGCTGGGGTTGGGCTTCTACGCCGCAGCGGAATTCCAGCGGATTCTCGATCATCGAGGCTCCGCCCCGTTCTCGGCGTTCCATGCCGTTGCGCCGTTGGGTCTTGCGCGCGCCCATGCGATGGTCGGCAACGTTGCCGCAAGCATCAAGGCCTACGAGCGGTTCCTCACGAACTGGCGGGACGCAGACGTCGACATTCCTGTACTCCGCGATGCACGCGCTGAATGCCGCCGCCTCAGGTTGGGGACGCCGTGATCGCCGCATGATCACTCTTCAGTCAGGATGTCGAAGAGGCCGACGTGCTCGAAGGATCTGCTTTCCTCAATCGCCCAGTCCTTCACAAAACCTGCGGACCATCTTCGGCAATCTCGAACAGTGACGTCACGCGCATCATGGCCAGGCTCTCACGGACGCGTTCCGATGGGCGCAGGAGGATGACGCGACCTTCACGACCCCCGATCGTTTGCTTGATGTCGAGGAGCGCGCTGATGCCGCTACTATCAATCGATGCAACGGCGCTCAAGTCGACAACAAGTCGCGTGTGTCCTTCGCTCCGCAGCCGAGATACTGCCTCGTGAATTGCGGTGAGGTTCTGGCCGTAGGCAAGGTTGCCGCGGAGTCGCAGAACCGGCACGGTGCCGGATGCAACGACTTCCACGTTCAGGGATTCGGGCATGACAACGGATCGCTCCTTATCGCCAGAGTGCGTCTCTGCAAATGAACTCGTTATGACGAAACGATGAACTGAAGACGTCGGACGACGCAGCTCACCCGAGTGGGCGAGCATCGTCGATCGCGCGGACGACCGCTAATCCGCCGCCCCTCGAGCGCGGCGCACCGGGTCGAACGACGGCCACGCTACGTGATCCTCTCTGCGGGAGGCGTGCTCGTTCACGTGACGGGCTGACGACCGAGCTCAAAGCCGATCATGCCTCCGATTTCAGGCCGCGCCATTGATCGCGGAAGCGACGCGGTCAGGACGCCCGTTCGCGTCGAGCGAAAACCCCACGCTCAGTCTCTTCAATAAGGCCAGGTCCGACGGTGTTGCGCCGAGCATGCGACGAAACGTGCGCGTCAGGTGAGCACCGTCCGCGAACCCAGCTCTATGGGCCGCGCTCGTGACGCTGGCGCC
Organism: uncultured Acidobacteriota bacterium; assembly: GCA_963804795.1. GTDB lineage: Bacteria > Acidobacteriota > Vicinamibacteria > Vicinamibacterales > 2-12-FULL-66-21 > CAVSUB01. The sequence goes on from CAWDRS010000007.1 coordinate 494,871, forward strand.
GTCCATCAAGTCACAGGCCGCGCGCTGGAGCCGGAGCCACAGGATGTAAGGGCGCACAGGAACGCCGACCGATTCGGTAAACGCATGCATGAACCGCGACGGCGACAGGCCCGCGATGCCCGCCAGTGTCTTCAGAGTCAGACCGTCGAACACGGCCCGTGGCTCCTGGAGGTAGCTCAGCACTCGCCGGACGGCAGGATGAATTGCGGCGCTGCGCTTCCACTGCGGGAGGAATTCAGTCAGCCAGCGTTCGACGCGCGCGTCGTTCGGAGTGCGCCCCAGCATGGTGCGCCAGCTGGCAACTTGACGGGCGGGTACGCAGGCAATCTCGCCTTGGATGCGCTCGGAGAGCGCCGCACCCATGTCGCTCTCCGCGCTGATGAACCCGATCAGCAGGGTGGTGGTGCCACGCGCGTCCACCTCATGCGTGGCATCGGGCCGCACCCATACCGCCCCACACTTCCTCCACGCTCTCGCTCGTCCGCCCCGTATCAGCAGCGAACGGTCTAGCGCCAATAGCAATTGGACACAGTGATGGCGGTGCGCCGCGGCCGTGAAGCCTGGGCCCCAAACGATCAGCGCAGTCGGCCAGGGCGCCACTCCCGGGCGTGAACGGAGCGGCATGAGCGGATTGTGGCATCGGGCGGCGGCGCTTGCAAATCAGCCAGTTCGTTCAAGACGCGACCGAATGCTGCTCATTAGCATGAAGGCATTGGCCGCGGCGCTGATGTTCTGATCGTGAGTATTGCGCGCTGAGTTGTCGATCTTCTCGTTCTCGGTTCGACGATGAAGGTGAGGCCGCTTGCGCTCCTAATCGTACGGAAGGAGCACAGGGCTAACTGAACCGACAAGCCGGATTGTGGAGCCGGGTTGATTCAACAGAAATTCAACAGGACTTTCACACGTCCGCCTGGCGCTCCTCGTAGTCTGACGTGAATGCCCGCCGGGACGGGCCAGGAAGTTGAGAATGGCTCCGACCTCGCTCGTCCGCCGCATGACGTTTGTCGTCGGCGTGGCGAGTATCTGCGCGCCGTCTGTCGTGAACGGTCAGGTGATCACCCTGACTGAAGCCGTGCGCACCGCAGAAAGCCACGATCGATCCATCCATATCGCCGAACTCGACCGCGAGAAGGCATTGCGGGAGATCGATGTCGCACGGACGCGTCGATATCCGATCTTCTCTGTCACGGCGCTTGGCTCGCAGCCGCTCACTCAGTTGGGTATCACCCTCGAGCGCGGAAGCCTTGGCGTGTACCCATTCGATGGTCCCATTCCCGGCGAAACGACGACCCTGGAGAGTCCGTTACGTTTTGGATTCATTGGCTACGCCAGCGTGCAACAGCCGCTTACGCAGCAGTACAAGATCGGTCTGGGAATCGAGCTCGCCAAGGTCGGCGTCGAGGCAACAACCGAACAGATTCGCGCCAAGCGACAAGGTGTCGTCAACGAAGTGCGCCGTCTCTACTACGGCATCGCGCAGGCCGAGAGCGGCAGGACAACGCTGCGGGCAACGCTCGATTTCCTCCGGCAGCTCGATCGCGAGACGAGCCAGCAGGTCGTTCAGCGCGTGGCGTTACAGGCTGACTCGCTGAATGTCAAAGCGCAACTCGTCCAAGCCGAATACGAGCTGCTCAAAATGGACGATCCCATCGAGACCCAGAAGGAAGAGCTCAATCGTCTGATGGGGCGGCCGATTGATACACCGTTGGAAATCGACGTGTCGAGCATCGTCGAGAACGAGCCTGTGTCGTTGGCCGACGCGTATGCCGAGGCCGTGACGTCCCGTCCAGAGATCCGTCTCGCGAAAGTGCAGCAGCGCAGGGCACAACTCGAACGGCGACTCGCGAGTGCCGAACGAATCCCGGACGTGAGCCTGTCGTTGTTCGCGTTACGAACCGTCAACTACAGCAGCGTCCTGCCGAACAGCGTCAGCAGCGTCGGCATTCAGGCAACCTGGGACGTGTTCGACTGGGGGAGAAAGCAAAAGGAAATCCAGACCAAGCAGGACGCCGAAGTTCAGGCGGCTTTGGAGATCAAGGACACGGAAGCGCGAGTGATGGCCGACGTCGCTCACCAGTATCGGCGGATCCTCGAAGCGCGCAAGGAGCTGGAGCTCGCGCGCGCGTTCCAATCCTCCAACACAGAAGCCCTCCGCGTGGCACGCAATCGATACGTGCAGCGGGAGGTCGTTCTCAGTGAGGTGGCGAAACTCCAATCGAGTCTGGCGGAAGCCAACCATCGCTATACCCAGGCATTGACGAATCTCGCAACGGCGCAGGCGGATTTCGAAAAGGCCATGGGCAGGGACCGATGACGATGCGGGATTTCCAGACGGCGCTGGGCTTCGTCGTCTTCGCAGCAGTTCAGACGCTCGGGTGGCGGCGCGGCCACGGACGCCAACGCCCGCAACCCACAGGCAGTTCGACTCGTTACGGTCGCGTCCTCGACCGCCGCGGAGTCGACGACGTACTCGGCCATCATCACGCCCAATGCGCAAGTCGCTCTTGCGTTCCGTGTGTCGGGATACGTCGTCGAGGTCCGGCGAACGAAAGGCGCCGACGGGCGCACGCGTGCCCTGGAACCTGGCGCTGCCGTTCCGAGAGGACTTGTTCTCGCTCGGGTTCGAACCAGTGATTATCAGGCGGTCGTCGACAAGGCGCAGGGGTCACGCGACGAATCGAGCGCATCCATCGATGCGGCGGAGGCTCAGCTCGCCGAGGCGCGCGCGGGTCTCGCGCAAGCGGAATCCGATTTCGGGCGCATCGCCGCGCTCTGGCAGCAGGAAAGCGTCACGAAGCCCGCGTACGACGCGAGCAAAGCGAGACTGGACGCCGCTCGAGCAAAGGTGGACGGGGCGACCGCATCCCTCGCTGCCGCGCAGCAACGAGCGACCGCCGCAGCAGCGCAGCTGCAGGAGGCGAGAATCGCCCTGGGCGACACCGAATTGCGCGCACCATTCGACGCCCTTCTTCTCGAACGCCACGTCGATGTCGGAACTCTCGTCTCGGCAGGGACGCCGGCGTTCACCATCGCCGACCTGCACCTCGTCAAAGCACGCTTCAGCGTCCCGGATACGGCGCTGCACATGTTTCGCGCTGGACAGCCCCTGCCTGTGACCGTAGATGCCTTCCCGAATGAACCCTTTCAGGGGCAGGTCTTATCGGTGGCGCCCGCGGCCGACCCCAAAGCGCGGTCGTTCGAGATCACCGTTGCGATCGACAACCCGGCCTTGACGCTGCGATCGGGAATGATCGCATCGACTCACGTCGCAGACGAAGCCGCGGATCGTCATCACATACGCATACCGATCGACGCCCTCGTCCACGATCCGACTCGCGATCAATACCTCGTCTACACCCTGGAGTCGAAGGACGGAGGCATCACCGCGGTCAAGGCCGTCCATGTGCGCCCTGGGCCCCTCGTGGGGAATCAAGTGTCAATCCTCGACGGCCTCACTGGCGGCGAGCGAATCGTGGCGCCGGGAGCGAACCTGCTTCGCCCCGGCGACGTCGTGAAGGAAGTTCAGTAGCGTGACTCGCTTCTTCGTCGAGAACCGGCACGTGTCGTGGGTCCTGCTGGTCGGGGTCATTGCCTGGGGGATCTGGGCATATGCGGCGATGCCCAAACGCAAGGATCCAGACATCCCCGTTCGGCAGGTGGCGGTCGTGACGCCGTGGCCAGGCCAGAGTGGCGAGAGAGTCGAACAACTCGTCACGCGCAAAATCGAGGAACGTGTCGCGCAAAACATTCGAGTCTCCGAGATCACCTCGACGACCCGGCCCGGGCTGTCGGTCGTGTACGCCGAAGTCGATGAGGACGCCCGGATCGACACCGGCAAGGAATTCGACGACATCAAGGTCAAGCTCGATGCGCTGACCGATCTCCCCGAGGGCGCTGGACCAATTCAATACATCAAGGAATTTGGTGAAACCTCGGCGCTGATGCTCGCGGTGGCCAGTCCGCCCGCGAGCGGCCCGCGACTTCAACTGCTGGCGACCGAGATTGCGGCCGCCGCCGTGCCGACGCCCTCCACTCGGGACGTGGTGCTGTGCAGTTCCGGTTCACCCGATCCGTCTTTCGTGCATGAGGCGGCGACGCTGTTGGGCGATGCCCTGGTGCGGCGAGGCCTGGGAACGGATGTGCGCACGATCGACGGTGACAGTTTCGTGGTGATCAGACTGTCGACGCGCATTGACGCGAGTGCGTTGGCTCGCTCGGTCCGTCAGGCGTGGGAAGAGCTGCCGCAGCGAGCGGACATCCATCCTGATGTGTGGGATCCGATCGTCATCACACCGGGCGTGTCGCTCGTCGACGTCCTGGGGCGCGAGGCCGGACCGAAATATTCATACCGTGAGCTCGACGACTTCACCGATCGGATCGAAAAGGCGATCAAGATCGCGCCTGAAGCCTCGCGTGTCACCAGGGTCGGGGTGATCGAAGAGCAGATTGAGGCCCGTTATTCTCAAAACCGACTCGCCGCGCTCGGGATCATTCCAGCCGCCATCAGGGTAGTCCTGCAAAGTCGAAACACCACCGTGCCGGCGGGGACTGTGAACGCCGAAGGGCGCGAGCTGGCCCTCGAACAGTCAGGAGAGTTTCGGACGCTGGCCGACATCGACAGGACCGTCTTCACACAAGCGGCAAACGGGACACCGGTCTACCTGCGCGACATCGGAAGCGTGCATCGCGGGTACCAACATCCGGCGAGTCTCGTTTCCTACTACACATGGCGCGACGACAGCGGGCGTTGGATCAGGGGCCGCGCCATCACCGTGTCGACGGAGATGAGGAAAGGCGAACAGATCGATCGCTTCGGGACGGCGGTCCGCTCGCGAGTGGAAGATGTCCGCCGGTCGCTCCCCTCCGATCTCGTCATTGGCACGACGTCCGACCAGCAGCGGCAGGTCCGCGAGAAGCTGGACCTGTTCAATCGCAGTCTCTGGGAAGCCGTCGTGCTCGTGGTCCTCGTCTCGCTGGTGGGATTCTGGGAATGGCGGTCCGCCCTCCTGATGGCGTTGTCGATTCCCATTACGCTGGCGATGACGTTCGGATTGATGCAGCTCGTCGGCCTCGATATTCAACAGATGTCGATTGCGTCCCTCATCATCGCATTGGGTTTGCTCGTGGACGATCCCGTCGTCGCCGGCGATGCGATCAAACGGGAGCTCGCACATGGCAAACCTCGATCGATTGCGGCGTGGCTCGGACCCGAGAAACTCTCGAAGGCCATCTTGTACGCCACGATTACCAACATCGCCGCATACCTGCCGTTTCTTTTGCTGAGGGGCGATGTCGGGAAGTACATCTACAGCCTGCCGATGACGATTGCCTGTTCCCTCGTGGCCTCCCGCGTGATGTCGATGTCGTTTCTCCCGCTCCTGGCCTACTACATCTTGAAACCGGGGAAGGACCCTGCTGCGGATCGTCCACGCGAGAGCCGCTTCGGCAAGGCCTACGAACGATCGGTCACCCTCGCCATCGACCATCGGTGGAAGGTTCTTGCGGTGTCGTCTGTGGCCCTGGCGGCGGGCGTGTTCTTCCTGACCCACCTTCAACGCCAGTTCTTTCCTCGAGACAACTTCTACATCGCCTACGTGGACATCCGTCTGCCCGAGGACGCGCCGATCGCGCAGACCGAGCGGGTCGCGCGCGAAGCCGACCAGACCATCCGTGAGGTCGCCGACGAGCACGATCGGGCCCATGGAGCTGACGCGTCGCTTGCTTCGATCACGTCGTTCGTCGGAGCAGGCGGACCGCGGTTCTGGTTCTCGGTCCGTCCAGAGCCGTCCGCCCCGAATTACGCACAGCTGCTGCTGCAATTCACTCGCAGCGAAGACACCAATCGACTGGTGGCGCCGCTCCAGGAAGCGCTGTCGTCGCGTGTGGCGGGGGCAAGAATCGACGTACGTCACGGTCGAAACCGGTCCCCCCACGATCATTCCGGTATCGATGCGGATCCTGGGCGACGCCCCCCGTGTCCTCCATGACGAAGCGGAGAAGCTGCAGGCCATCTTCAAGACGTCGCCGTTTGCGATCAACGTGCGAGACGACTGGGGGAACGACGCCATTCGAACCCGCCTCGAGATCGATCAGGACCGCGCCGGCCTCGGAGGTGTGTCGAGCCACGACATCGCCGTGTCGATGTACTCCGGGGTTGCCGGTGCACCGATTGGGTACCTGCGGGAGGGACGCAAGAACATCCCGATCGTGCAGTTGATGGACTACGGTCAACGGGAAACCGTCACGGACCTGAGCCAGCTGTACGTGTATTCGAGTCAGACACCGGTCAAGCTTACGCTCGGCCAGATTTCACGTTTGACGTACAGCGCCGAAACGGCGGTCATCCATCGGGTCAATCAGTATCGAGCGATCAACGTGTCGGCCCTGCCCACGCCTGGTCATCTGGCCGAAGAAGTCACCGCGCCCTTGATGCCCCGCATCCGCGAGTTCGAACGACAGTTGCCAGCGGGCTACCGATTCGAAATCGTCGGGGAATTGAAGGAACAACTCAAAGGGCAAAGGCGATCGCTGACCGTACTGATCGCATCGGTGATCGCGATCTACCTGGCGCTCGTGTTTCAGTTCAAAAACGCGATCAAGCCCTTCATCGTGTTCGCGGGCATTCCCTTTGGGGCCGTCGGCGCGTTCGCCAGTCTCTGGCTGACGGGAATGCCGATGGGATTTCTCGCGATCCTTGGAATCACGAGCCTCATCGGCGTCATCGTGAGCCATGTGATCGTGCTGTTCGACTTCATCGAGGAGCAGCACGAGCTCGGCGCGCCCCTGCGGGACGCCTTGATCGATGCAGGGATTCGGCGCATCCGGCCCGTGCTCATTACAGTGGGCGCCACCGTGTTGGCGCTGTTTCCCCTGGCCCTTCACGGCGGCCCGCTGTGGGAGGCCCTGTGCTATGCGCAGATCGGCGGGCTCACGCTGGCGACAAGCGTGACGCTGTTTCTCGTGCCGGTCTTTTACGCGGTCTTTGTCTTCGATCTCAAGGTCGTCGCATGGGCTTCGGTTCCAGCGGCATCGGGCTTGCGGGCATTGTCAGGCTCCGGATCTGACGAATCTCTTCGATAAGACGTAGAGAGCGGGGTGTATGGAAAGGAAGGAGCGAAGTATGAGGTTCGCGTTGCTGTACAAGTCGGAAAAACCAGAGAACCGGCCATCCCGATCCTGTTCCTCGTGTTGACTCGGGTCAGTTACACGATGTGGAGAAGAAGGATCCTATGACGACAACTCTTGGCTGGCAGCACAACAGGGACATGTGGGTCCGCGTTCTCGAAAAACAGACCGGCGAAGGTGTCGTCGCCTGGAATTCGAGAATTCGCCAATACCGATTCAGCGACGAGCAGCAACTGAGAACCTGGCTCTCACAACGGAACGTCACTGGATACGCGCAGCAGCTGCTTGTCATGGAGCGCTTTGGCTATCCGGATTTCGTCCTCGCGACGGCCGATGAGCTGATCTACAAGCAGTATGAAGACGCACCTCAGCTCCGCGCCGTCTACGACGCGATCGTCAAGGCCGCCGCCAATTGCGGCGAGGTGGTTCTTCAAGCACGCAAGACGTTCGTGTCGTTGGTCTCACCTCGTCGCACGTTCGCGCGTATCCAGAGGGCCGGCAACGGGCGAGTGAATCTTGGCCTTCGTCTGGACGGGCAGCGGCCTGTCGGAAGATTGGTGCGATCGAATCTTCACGAGACGATGCGATTGCAGATTCCGCTTGCGAGCGAGGCAGAGGTGGACGCTGAAGTGCGGAGATGGCTCAAGCGCGCGTATGTCGAGAACTCGTGAGGTATCCCGAGTGTGGCTCCGAACGTTGAAGCTGGAATCTCCAGACGTCATCCGAGCCCGGTTGCGCGCGCGATCAAAAACACACCTGCCCCGAGGGCGACGGCTCCGATGGCTCGCGCGACGTGCTCGCCGGCCGGTGCGAGACGTTCAACGGTGATGGCTGCCGCCACGACAGCCATCGCGTGAAAGTCCATGACCCCGACGACCAGGAGGATCGCCATCAGACTCGCACAGCAGTAGCTGCAGTGGAGTCCGAGGCTCAAGCCGTGTCGCCAGGCCGTGCGGGCGTCGGCCGGCAACGTACGGCCGCGCCCGGGGCCCGCCTCCGCGGCCGGAGGCCGCTTCGGCGAGGTCTCGCCGTAGCTCGCGCTGGCACCCTCGCGAGCGAAGGCGGATGCCTCTCGGCAGCAGGCGAGGTGACGTGCCTTCCATGAGCTGAACTGGAGCGCGCCGGCGATGAGGACGACCACGCCTGCCGCGATCGGCACCGCGCGCGCCAGCGTCGGCTGCTGCATCTCGAGCTCCGCGAGCGTGGCGCCCAGTGGAAAGACGGCCATGCCGAACACGGTCCAGACGAAGAAGTAACCTGCGCCCGCGATCGCTGTCAGCGCGCCCAGGTGCCTCGGGCTTGTCCAGCCGACGGCCTGGCGGTAGCGCCGCAGCATGGGCACCATGGACGGCAACATCATCGCCATCATCATCACGACCCACATGCCGAGGAACGACGCCGCGGCGCCGGGCCACGTCTGTCCGGGTATCCGCATCCACGCCATCGACATCGTCCAGCCGCCCGGCATCGGCATCCCGCCCATCGCCGACATGGACGTGCACCAGGCGATCGTTAGCGTCGCGCTGCCTGCGAAGAGCAACGCAGAGACGCCAACGAGGGCTGCCTCGGAGGGTCGATCGGAAGCCATGTGTCGTGAGATTTCTAGTCCCGCAGTTGCAGCCACCACAACCATCCCTTCTCAGCCCCTGTACTCGTCGTGGCGGCGCCACGCTCGACCGGTTTCATGCGCCGACGGCAGCAGAGTCTCCTCTCCTCTACCGGCACGCCTCACACGTAAGCAATCACGTGGCGTCGCCCTCGTTCGAGTCGGTGCATCACGCTCGAGTGTCGGCGGAGGCGAGGTCGTCGGCGTTTCGCTCGTCGCGCTTTCGGAAGGCGGCTTCTCCAGCGTCGGACACCTCGACCCACTTCTGGTCAGGCGATGCCTCGGCGTCGTAGTTGTCGTGCCAGTTCCACCACTTGTACGGCGGGGTCTGGGGGTAACCCTCTGGCGAGTCCTCCCAAGTCTCCTGACGACCGAGCGGCGTGATATCGAGGTAGCTCCAGGTGGTCCCCATCGCCTCGTCGCCGCGGCTGTTGATGAAGTAGGTTCGGAACACCCGCTCGCCGTCGCGGAAGAACACGTTGTGGCCGTGCCATTCATCGACGCCGAAGTCCGCGTCGAAGCCGTCGGTGATGGTGTACCAGGGCATCTCCCAGCCCATTCGTGCTTTCAGGCGCGCGATCTCCGCCTGCGGCGCGCGTGAGGCGTAGGCGAGGGTGGTGCCGCGAGCGTTTAGATGCGCGAGGTGCGATACCTGGTCGGCTCCGAAGGAGCAGCCGCGGCAGGCGTGCTCGGGCCAGCCGAACACTCCGGGCTCGAAGAAGGCGCGGTAAACGATGAGCTGACGGCGGCCGTCGAACAGGTCGAGCAGACTCGCTTTACCCTTCGGCCCGTCGAATTCGTACGCCTTCTCGACGGCCAGCCACGGCATCCGCCGACGCTCGGCGGCCAGCGCGTCACGGGCGCGGGTCAACGCCTTCTCCTTCACGAGGAGCTGCTGGCGCGCAGCCTCCCACTCCTGCGCCGACACGACCGGGGGTGTGTTCATTGGAAGACGCTCCTTCCGCGGCTCCTTTTCTCTGTCCTTGTTGTCCATTTCTTTCTCCTGGTTCTTCCTGTTCTTGCCGCTGAACCGTGTTGTTGGCGAGCTCGTCTGTCCCTCCTTCGTCAAGAGTCTTTTATCGCTTCGTTTTGCTCGCGGTACGACTTGGTGGTTGTCGGTCATGACATAGACTTAGCGCCGGGGATGAAGACGGTGGGAGTGACAAACGTGGCGGGATTCCGAGGGACTCGCTGATCACTGCCGCGGCGCGTGCCCGGTTCTCATCGAATCTTGCCCAGTGACACACAGTACTGACTTACCGCAGTCGCCCGGCACGCGCTGTGAATCTTCCGTGAGCCCTTCGTTCAATTTCCGTTCTGGTCGTTCGACAGTTCAGTCGGGGAGCCGGGGTGCGCTCGCCGCCGGAATTCCCGTCGGGTGCTCGCAGAGATGCCTGGATACGCGTCACCGACGGAATAGCGCCTGGTCGGACCCCATCAGAACGTGATCTGCAAACTGCTCGGCGTGGCCATGATTATGGTCTTGGCTGATCTCATCAGCGCTTTGCGAGAAACGCTTTTGCTACTTTCAGCGCCTGGCGCTCGGGGTCGGCGTGCGCCGTCTGCGTCACGAGCCGCGTGAAAAAGGTCTTCGCCTTTGCCGAATCTCCTGCACGGTCGGCCGCTCGTGCTGCCCCGAAAAGCGTCCAGAAGCGGCTCGGTTCCATTTTCAGCGCGGCCTCGAACGCCTGCAGCGCCTGGGCGGGCTCATTCATCTCCATCAGCAGGTCCCCCAGGAGCTCACGCGCCGAGATAAGATGCCCCGGCATTACGGGATCCTTCTCTGTAGAGTCCTCGCGATCGGCAGCGGTACGGAGCATTTGCAGAGCTTCGTCGCGCCGGCCTTGTGTATACGAGATCCACGCCCTTACCATCTGGTGATGGTTCTGGATCTGGGATACCCAATACTCTTGCCAGGTACCCTCGCTATTCGCTTTGATCAGGTTGGCGCGCAGTTCCTGTAAGCGATCGAGATCCTTCCTCGCGGCATCGATGCGATCGCTTCTCGCCGCGCCAAGGGCGCGGGCAAATACCAGAGTCGCTTCGGCGTGCGGGAAATGGCTCCACTCAAATTCGCTCTGTGGCAGGGTCAGCGACGCCGCCTCGCTCCAACGCCGGCGTTCTATCGCGTAACGGGCCGGCATCGCGGCCATCGCGTAGGCATCGAGAATGTGTGGGAGGATTGTGATTGTCGCCGCTTCATCAACGATGCGCCTGGCCGCTGCGTCTTGCCCGGTCTGCAGGTAACTGTACACAAGAAAGTCCATGGCGTGCGGTTTGAAGAACAGATCCTCGACGGCCGCACCAGCGCGGTTGGTGTCTATCGATTCCTGCCACAGGCCCATTCGAACGTAGATGTGAGCCGGAAACTGAATCGCATGCGGCGACGAAGGTGCGACCGCGGCCAAACGGCGGGCGGCCGCCAGGCCACGCGAAGCGTGCGGGGTGTTGTCGTAGGCGTGGAGCAGGTAGTGGATCACGCCCGGATGATTGGGGAGCTCCACCAGCAGTGTTTCAAGGATAGCGGCGCCCTTGAGCTGGTAGGCAAAGGTCTGGTCGGTCGGCGACCCTACGGCCGACAGAGCATAGGCATAAAATATCTCGGCCTCGCGATCATCGGGATACGTGCGATGGAGTTGCTCCAGAGCGTTCGCGTAGGCACGCACACGCGTCGCGTAGTCGATCGTGCCTGCACCCCTGTAGAACACTTCGATAGCGGCAATGTAATCGCGCTCGCGCGAGGTCTTCCCGCCCACGGCTTTGGCTTTTTCGACTGCGATTTCCCCCTGTGATGCCATGGGGCCCGGCCGCCCACCGTACAGGCTTCCGATCGCGGTCGCTGCAAGACCCCAATACGCCATGGCGCAGTCGGGGTCTTCCCCGGAAACCTCCGCAAAAGTCTTGGCGGCCGCTGGAAACGAGAAGGTATGCAGCATCGCAAGCGCCAGGTCGAACTTCTTCTGGACGCCGGCGTCGCAGGTGACCGGAAAATGCACCTCTCCGAATTGCTCCTCTCCGAATTGCTCCGCGGCGTTCGCCCACGGCCCCTCAAGTGCGGTCACGGCGACGCACAGGCAGATCATCAGCGCGCCGCACCGCAGTCGCCGCACGGGTTTCAACATCCATAAAGAAAGAACGATCGGCGATAAGCGATCAGAATTGCGCATGGTCAGTCCTCCAAGTTCTCCTTTGCGAACGCGGAGGGATAGGCTGCTTCCAGGGCGGCTCGGAGGATGCGGAGCGCATACTTTGTCGAGCACGAATCTGTTCCGTAGGAGTATCTTCCTCATAAGCAATTGCCAGCCATCCGTCGTTCTCGGCCTTCCGTGTTTCCTCCGCACGCCTCAGTAGTCCCGGCGAACAGCATCAAGCTGAATAGCGCGCTCCGTTCGCCCGCTCTCAACTCTGCGTGGCTCTCATGGTCCAACGATAGCGCCCACCGCCGTACGGTTCCGCGACTTAAGTCGCACAATTCGTCGATTGACCGGCAGCTGCCTGGGGACCGCAACGCACTAACGGCTGTGCACGCCAGCGGACGTCGCTGGCGCAGCCCTTGTCCTCGTCTCCGACAGCGCGACGTGGATCACCGGCGTCATTCTGGACGTTGCCGGCGGGGCAGTGATGGTTCGGTGACAGTCCAGGTGCGATCGTCCGAGAGGCACGAAGGTGGTGGAGGGGATTTTCGGTGTTGTCGCGGGACTGGCCGTGTGGGTGGTCCTCGTGAGTATCGGAGGCCTGATGATTCGAGATGCCGCTTGTGGTAATCGAGCAACAACCGATAGATGACAACAGCCAGGTACGTGCGGAGGCTGCTGCGCTCAAAGCGGCGCAGGATCCCGTAGTCGTGGTCTGTCAGCCGGAATTTCACCTCGGCCACGAGTTTCTGTTCAGCAAGGTCATTCACCAGAAGACGCCGATTCCATAGCAGTTCGTGCGTGCTGGAGGCCCCGACTCAGAATGTCGAGGAGTCCAACACGATCGAGGATTTGGCACACCCATCCCGTCGGATGCACGACCCACAACACGCCGTTTGTCGCGATGACCATGTTATAGGCGCGGACCAAATCCCCTACGCCCGCCGCATCGATTCTGGACATCAGGGTCAGGTCGAGGATGATGACTCGCGCGCCGCGGCCGAGAAGTGCGCGCACGTGTTGTTCTAGTTCTCCGTTGACCGGCGTCTGAAGAGCGCCCCGGAGATAGAGCACACAATCGCGGCCCGAGCAGGGCCCCTGGATCACGGTCAGCAGCCCGTCCGGCTGCCTGCTCGGTGGACTGAGAACGCGGAGCTCGTCAGCGCGATTCATTCGAAGCTCACTTTCTGCTTCCCCAACCCCCACATGATCCATCCACGGGAGGTGGGACCTGCAAAGCCCGTCGTATCCGGGTGTTGCAACCTTCGGGTGGATCGACGCCGTTCGTGTCCGCGGCGTCTCGTTGGTCGGTGTGCTCGAAGCGTAAAAAGGGGAAACCGCCACACGACAGCCGGGAGGCAGGCGAGAACGGGTCGTGGGTCCTGTGAGGTAAGACGGACGTAACAGCGCTATGGTTCGGGGTGCCCGTTCGCGGAGACCTATGTCCTGTGTCGCCGTTTTCAACGTGAATTCAACGGAAGTTCAACGCGGGCTTCACACCTCCGCTTCGTTCCGCACGTAGGGTTGGAAGGATGACGACGCCCTGTCGTAAAACCGAGACCGGCGACTCGGACCATGCCGTCGAGGATGCGCGGTCATTCAAGGCTCAGCAAGAGCCTGCGCAGCAGCGAGATCAACAGGTCACGCTCGCGTTGTGAGAGCGCGGCGAGCATGCGGTGTTCGTTCGCGAGGTGGACAGGCGCAACGGCTTCGAATCGCCGGCGGCCCTTCTCGGTAAGGGTCACGAAGGCCCCGCGCTTGTCGTGGGGATCGGGCGAACGGCGCACGAGGCCGGCCCGCTCGAGGCGATCGACGCGAAAACTCGTCGTTCCCGATCGGCGCATGAGCTCGTTCATCAATGTTTTCTGGGGCAGCCGGTACGGGTGGCCCGATCGTCGCAGAGCGGCGAGGACGTCGAAGTCGGCTCGAGTGAGGCCGAAGCGCCTGAACGTGCGCGTGAGCCCCGCGTCGAAGAATCGCGTCAGCCGTCCAACCCGGCCGACGATCGCGGCAGGCGACGTGTCGAGCGCGGGCCATTCGCGCGCCCAGCCGTCCACGATCCGGTCGACCTGGTCACGATGGTGACTCCCGGCCCGGATGGCTCCTGCCCGTTTGGGGGATTGACGTCCCTTCGGCATTTGCGAAGATCCGGAGAATTGCTTCAATTGAAGCAATATGCTTCAGTCGGTCCAATGGAGACCGTCATTCAGGGAACGGTCCCGATGCGATCACGTAAGAGGGTACAGTGGCTGGGAGGTCGACCATGCGCATCATCACCTACGATCGTTTCAAGCCGGGCGTCACGCTGTCGACGATTGAACCATACCTGCCCGAGGAAGTCGCCAACGTCTGGCGCTTGTGGAAAGCCGGCATCGTCCGGGAGAACTATGCCCGAGCGGATGAGCCGGGCGTGGTGATCGTCTTCGAGTGCGGGAGCGTAGAGGAGTGCAAGCGCTACACGGATGACTTTCCGCTGACGAAGGCGGGCTTTCTCGAATGGTTCCACATTCCGGTCCAGGTCCCGCTGCCCATCGAAGCGCTGTTCCGCTCCGAGGTCGATGTGAATCAGCCGTACGACCGGACTAGTGCCGGACAACTGAGGTAACGCCAATGGAACATGCATTTGGTTTGGCGATTCCGCGGACCCTCGAGGAGGTCTGCCGTCCGGACCGCCTCGCCTTGATTGTGTACGACATGCAGGCCGGTGTCGTCGTCCAGCTTCCCGATGGTGCGGAGATCACACGTCGCGTCGTCGACGTGGTGCAGGCCGCACGCGCGGGTGGGTTTCGCGTGTTCTACACGCGCCACATGTCGCTTCCGAAAGAGGTCGCCGGCGTCTCGCAGCTCAGTACGGCGCTCGACTGGCAGCGGGTCGAGCACGTCGAGCAGGTCAAGCCCGCATTCCTGCGCGACTCCCCGCCGTTTCAATTGGTACCGGAGCTCGCGCCACTGCCAAGCGAAGCCGTGTTCGACAAGATCTCGATGTCGGCGTTCGTGGGGACGCCGCTCGACATCGCGATGCGCGACTGCGGGCTGAATGCCTTTGCGATCGTTGGTATAGCACTCGAAGTCGGCATCGAGCCGTTTGCCCGGCATGCGTTGGACCTTGGATACATCCCGGTTGTCGTGACCGATGCGTGTGGTTCTCGGGACAAGGAGGCCGCGGAGCGGGCCTTCGCGGGCTTCCGGTTTGCCGGCGGATCCTACTTGACGGACGTCGCGACGATTGGCCGGCTGATGCGAGGACGGGCGTCTGCCGCAGGATCAGGTGCGACCAGCATGCGACGGGAGCGGTGAACCATGAGCCTGAAAGATCCGAACGTCGTCAGCAAGGATCACAAGAAGCGGGTCGCCATCGTGATCGCGAATCCCGCGATCTCGACCACGACCGGGTGGCCGGTCGGATTCTGGTGGAGCGAACTGACGCACCCGTACTTCGCATTCGACGAGAAGGGCTACGAGGTCGAAATCTTCAGTCCTGCCGGTGGCAGATGCGAAGCTGATGCCATGAGCGACCCGAGAGACGCAAGCGGCTACTCGTCGAGCGATCTCATCACCATGGGCTTCATCGCGACTGCCAGGCTCGCGGCGCTGGTCGAGAACACGAGGCGGGCGACGGAGATCGATGTCACGCGCTTCGACGCCCTCGTGATTGCAGGCGGTCAGGCTCCGATGTTCACCTTCGACAGGGCGACGGAACTCCATCAGAAGTTCGTCGAGTTCTACGAGCACGGAAGGATCACGTGCGCGCTCTGTCACGGCGTGGCGATTCTTCGCTACGCGAAGCTTCGCAACGGGCAGTTTCTAGCCAAGGGAAAGACCGTCACCGGATTTGCGAATGTCGAGGAGGACTTCGCAGACGATGCCGTGTGGCGGATGAATCTCCTGCCACGCGACAAGCACGTCATGCCATGGCGCATCGAGGACGAGCTTAGGAAGCTGGGCGCGAATTACATCCAGGCTGGGTTGTGGCGCGGCTTTGCGGTGCGTGACGGCAATCTGATCACCGGCCAGCAGAATTTCTCCGGAGCGGAAACCGCGCGGGCTGTGATCCGCGCGCTGGGTGAGTAGCTCGCTCCAGATTAGGTGTAACCGTCGTCGGGTCCGCCGCGCACGAACGCGCGACAATCCGGCGGGAAGGGGAGCTCAAGAACCGACTGTGCAAAGGGCGTGGAAGCCAAAAATGGCCGAACGTCATCGGGCCCGCTGGTACTCCAACACCCTCGACTCGGAATCGGTCCATCCATCCAGCGCTTCCGGATCAATGACCTGAATCCGTCCGCGCGCCATCTGAATCAGCCCGACGTGTTCGAGCGTTTTGAGCGCCCGCTGGACCACCTCGCGTACCGAACCCACCATTGCCGCAATCTCGTCTTGTGTGTATTCGGGCTTCGAGGTGGCCGGCTCCTCGATGAGCGTCTGCGTCCCACGTGCTCGGTCGACGAGCAGCCGGGCGACGCGTGCGACAACAGTGCGGAGCGAGAGGTCTTCGACCATCTGCTTGTATGCGCGAAGGCGCGACGCAAACAGGCGGATGACGTCGATCGCGACGTCTGGATGACGCCTCAGGAGATCGAACAGGTCGGTCTGCGGAATAAAGGCGATTGTGCTGTCCGCGACGGCGACCGCTTCTGCAGGCTGCGGCTCATCGTCAAACACCGCGATATCGGCGAACGTGCGTCCCGGCCCGAATACTTTCAACACCTGTTCGCGCCCCTCTGGTGACGTGATCGTGGTGCGCACGCGCCCGCTGAGGACGACGCAGAGACCTTCGCTCGGGTCCGCCCTCCGAAAGATCACGTCGCCGGCGCGATAGCGTCGTTCGCGCAACCCTGCTGCAAGCGTTCGAAGTTCGGCGGCGGACAGGGATTGCAGGTACGGAATCTGTCCCAGCAGGTTGAGCTTGGCCGCGAGCTCCATATCACCCATCCTCCTACGCCCTCTTATAGCACCGACCGGGATTGAGCAACCGATCGTCTGCGACTTAGGTCGCGGACGGGCCGGATCGCCCGGCGCTATGGTTCGAATCATGACATCGTCATGCCCGTTACTGCGCTCTTCCAGCATCGAGTGACGGTGTCGGTTAGCGTCGCGATTGCTGTGGCGAAAGTGTTTTGAACATGGCGCGAGAGGAGTCGTGGGTCATGATTCCGGTGGAAGCGCATCTCTTTCTCAACCACGTTCCAGTCGTCGGCCTGGTGTTTGGTCTGGTGTTCTTCGTGGCCGGATTGAAACGATCCTCGGAGAGCACGCTCCTCGCCGGCCTTCGGATCTTTATCGCGATGAGCATCGTTGTCTTGCTGGTCGTCGGGAGCGGTCTGGTGGCTGAAAGCAGCCTCGAGAACGTTGCCTGGCTCGATGCCGACGCTTTGAGCCGGCATCGCGCGGCCGGCATCCTGACGCTCGCCGTGCTCGTCAGCCTTGGCGGGGTCTCCGGTGCGATCTTGAGCGCATTCCGGAGCAGGCCAACATTTCCTGCGTGGGCAACGACGTCGGTCCTCCTCCTCGCGATCGCGGCCCTTGGCGTGTGCTTGTGGACTGGATATCTCGGCGGCGCCCTGCGGCACAATGAGCTCCGAAGAAACTCCTTCACGCAGGACGACGCTCAGGCCGGCCGGCTCCCCTTTCGCGGCAGCTAGGCTGATTAAGACGCTAGGATGACTCGCACGTGTCGAGGGAGAAGTCGTACTCGCTCACGGTCCCAGCTCCTCAGGCGGGGCTGTCCTGAAGCCCGCGTCGCGCAGCGCGACAGCGGTCACGATTGCGGCGGTCAACGCCAGGGCGGCGCTCACGGCAGCCGTGACGACGACAGCGTCGGTGAACGCTTGACGGGCCGCGTCGAAGAGGGCCGCCCCCGTTTGGGGCGGCAGACTCCCAGCTATTGCCGCCGCCCCTCCGAGCGTGTCGCGCGCGGCTTCCGCGACCCTGGACGGCACGTCGTCAGGGACCGCTGAAGTCATCAACCCGCGATAGATGGCGGCGACAAGGCTGCCCAGCACCGCAATGCCCAGTGCACCGCCGAATTCGGCGCTGGTCTCCGAGAGCCCTGATGCAGCGCCGGCCCGCTCGGGCGGAGCGGTTCCGACGATCACATCGGTGGCCATCGTGAAGACTGGCGCCAAGCCAAGCGAGAGGATGACGTATCCGGTCACAACGACGACGGGGCCGCGCGAGCCTCCGATCTGCGTCAGCACAGCGAAACCGATGGCCGCAAGTGCGAAACCACACGCCATCACGTAGGTCGGGCGCATCCTGCCCGCGAACGCCGGCGCGAGCATCGAGCCGGCGATGAAAGCGATGCCCGACGGCGCCGTCCATAATCCAGCCTCGAGCGGGCTCATCCCCAGCACCAGCTGCAGGTACTGGGCGATGAAGAGAAACGTTCCGAACGCGATGAAGAAGCCGAGGACATTGACCGCCAGTGATGCGCTGAACGCGAGGGAGCGGAACAGTGACAGATCGATCAACGGATTCGCCAACCTCTTTTGCCGGCGCAGGAACACGATGCCGATGACGAAACCCGCAACGATGGTCAATGCTGGCAGCAAGACCAAATCACTCGCGGCGATTCTCTTGATTCCGTAAATCACGGCGAGGACTGACGCCAGCGAGAGCGCCGCGCTGATCAGATCCAGACGGCCCGCGCTCGGGTCCCGGAATTCCGGCAGAAGAACTGGTCCGAGCGCCAGCAGCAGGATCATGACCGGCACGTTCAGCAGAAACACCGAGCCCCACCAGAAGTGCTCGAGGAGCAGCCCGCCCAGCAACGGACCGATCGCACCGCCTGCCGAGAAGCTCGCGATCCACACGCCGATCGCGAATGTGCGCTCCCTGGGATCGAGGAACATGTTGCGGATCAGCGAGAGCGTCGACGGTGCAAGCGTCGCCGCCGCCACTCCAAGGATCGCGCGCGCCAGAATCAGCATCTCGGCGCTGAAAGAGAATGCTGCAAGCACAGAGGCGCCTCCGAACGCGGCAGCCCCCACCAGGAGCAATCGGCGGCGACCAATTCGATCGCCCAGCGTTCCCATCGTGATGAGCGAGCCGGCGATCAGGAAGCCGTAGATGTCCACAATCCACAAGAGCTGAGAACTGCTTGGTTTGAGATCCGCACTGAGATGCGGCACCGCGAGGTTCAGGACCGTCAGGTCCATGGAGTAGAGCACGCACGGGAGAGCGATGACGGCGAGCCCGATCCATTCCCGACGCGTGGCCTTTGATGGCTCGATAGTGTCGTGGTGCATGACAGAGTGGCGCTCATTGCTCAACGAGCGTTGGCATGATCCCGTCGCCTTGCTGGGCGCTCTGCCGCTCCGTGCCCAGGGCTCAGCTGGAGTACCAATCCGCGGGTACCCACAACATCACGTTACGGCGCTCGCCAGACCCAAGATGTGAAAGTCCCGTTCAACTTTCCGTGAATGTTTCGCGAAGGCTTGCCGAGTACAGTCCGAAAACGTTGACAGCTCCCTTATTTGGACGCGCCTCTCGAGAAGAGACCTGGAGGGCTTCTGTAGCAGTGTGGCAGCGGCTGCTTCGTCCTGTTCGAGTCCGCGGGAGCTCCTTCGGGCACTCACACACAGATGGCCTGGGAGGTGGCCGACATCGAGGCAACTGTCGCGGGCTGGCGCGATCGGTCCAGTGAATACCGAAGCGAGCAAGCATCGTCGAACCGACGTAAATTACTCGCGGGTCCGTTCGTCGAGTGACCGCGCCGCTGGTGTCAATTGCGCCTCGCCCATGTCCGGCTGAAAAGGCTGCTCGGTCGAGTTCCAATCTGGACAACGGGTGACGTCACGCACGCTTCCCGTTCACAGCGAAGCTCGCGCCTTCAGACCCACACCAATCGACCCGGTCATCAGAGGGCCACCGCCTGCGCGTGCACCTCGACGTGCGAGCGTCAGGTCGAGGAAATCGAAGCCACCCTGCCCGCTGGACGTCGGACCCTCGCCTCGCGATCACCGGTACATGTGGTGCGCCACACCGACTGAATGGTGATCCTCATCGAGGACCACAACGAAGGATGACAATTCGGACCACCGCGGCGTCTGGTCGGGGCGCCGCGGTGGCAACACTTTTGCCTCGCCTTTGTCATGTTCTTTCCCGCGATTCGGTAGGAAGCAACACGATCGACAGGTTAACAGGTTGGTTTTGACGAGCCGGCACCCATCACGCCACCGCGAACCGATCACGGTACGTACGCGGTGCGATACCAACATGTCGTGCAAACGCCGCGCGCAGGTGTTCTTCGCTGGTGAATCCGCAACGCCGCGCGATCTCCTCGATTCGGTCGTCGGTCTCCTCGAGCGCACGTCGTGCGGCATCGACGCGTATGCTTTCAACCGTTCGGGCTGGACTGCGTTTGCGCGTCTCTCTGTAGCGGCGGGCGAAATTTCGGGGACTCATGCCGGCGCGCTCTGCGAGGCGTTCAACACGAAGATCGGCAGTCAGGTTTTCCGCGATCCAGCGTTCCAGCTCAGCAAACGCGTCGCTCGTCGACTCCGTTTGAGCGGCCAGGAGCGCGCTGTATTGCGACTGTCCACCCATGCGCCGGAGATAGACCACGAGGACTCGCGCCACGTGCATGGCGACGGTTCGCCCACAGTCCTGCTCGATCAGTGCGAGCGCCAGGTCGATGCCTGTTGTCACGCCAGCTGAGGACCACATCCATCCGTCGCGAATGTAGATGGCGTCAGGCTCCACCATGACATTTGGATAGCTTGAGGCGAGAAGCTCACAGTGTTGCCAATGCGTCACCACTCGCCGACCGTTCAGTAAGCCGGCCTCTGCTAATAGGAACGTGCCGATACACACGGAGCAGACACGCCGGCAGTCTGGAGCGTGACAGCGAATCCAGTTGATCAGTTCGCGATCGTGGCGAACATCGTCAATGCTGCAGGCCCCGGGGACGATCAGCGTGTCGATCGGTTGACCGTCCAGCACGCTGACCGGTTCGGTCATGATGCGCACGCCGTCGGCGGTCATGACGAGGCCGCCGTGAACCGAATGGACTGAGCACGCGTACCTGAGCGATGCCCCCAGATGGTTGGGATGGGTCGACGCGACGCGGAGCGCCTCGAGTGGCCCGGAGAGATCCAGCAAGGAGACGCCGTCGTACGTCACGATCGCCACGCGAATAGCGTCGGTTGACGGCATAGAGCCCTCCTGGCAGGATTTCAGGGATCTTTGTCATTTCTGCCAAGTCATGTCAATCGTATGCTCCGATCCATGAAAGCCGAACACACGATCACGGTCCACCGTTTTGAAGCGAGTCTCTTTCCAGTCAATGCCTACCTCGTCGAGACGGATACGAGCGTCATCGTCGTTGACGCGACGCTCGGTGTCTCGGATGGAAAAACACTCCGCTCGCGCGTCGAAGCGCTGAGAAAGCCGCTCGCTGCGATCATCATCACGCATGCTCATCCGGACCACTACGGTGGTGTGTCAGCACTGCTGGGAGACGCTGACGTGCCGGTGTATGCCGTGGCGGGTGTGAATGACGTGATTCGCCGCGACGATGCAGCGAAGGAGCAGATTCTGCGGCCCATGTTTGGGGACGAGTGGCCTGCGACTCGCAGGTTTCCGAGCCGCATCGTTCAGGGTGGGGAGCGCGTGACCATCGCTGACGCGGTGTTCAGCGTGACCGATCTGGGGCCGGGCGGAGTCACCACACGACAGTTTGTGGCGACTCGAGTCTGACGGCTCTCCACAAGCGTTCGTCGGCGACTTGGTGTACAGCCATATGCACGCGTTCCTGGCCGACGGGTTTTACGACCACTGGCTCGTCAACCTCGAACGATCGACTCGCGAGCTCCCGGCTGACGCGATGCTGTTCATGGGGCATGGCCAGCCTGTCGCCGGTCACGCGATCCTCGAGTGGCAAGCGAATTACATCCGCCGGTTCCTGGAGGTACTTCGTTCCGCGGTGGAGCACGGTGGTCTCAAAGGCGATGCGCTGGTGGATGCCGTGACTGCGAGGATGAAAGAGTTCCTGCCCAAGGACGATCTGCTGTTCCTGATGCAGTTGAGTGTCGAGCCCATGCGCGTCCGGCTCGGACTCGGGGCGCCGGTGAGATGACGTGTCGAGGTGAGTGATGAAGATCGGAGTGCTTGGAACGGGCACGGTCGGCAACGCGATCGCGTCGAGAACTGGTACAAATTCAGAAGACCTTTCCTGGCGCCAAGGTCGTCAAGACGCTCAACACGATCAATTCCGAGCTCATGGTGAATCCACACAAGCTGCCGGAGTCGCACACCTTGTTTCTCAGCGGTAATGATGCTGGTGCGAAGATGAAGGTCCGTGAGCTGCTGCAAGCGTTTGGCTGGGCTGATGCAGTGGATCTCGGTGACATTGCCACCGCTCGAGCGACAGAAGCGTACTTGCCGCTGTGGTTGGCCCTGTGGCGGCAGTTGGGCACGCTGACGTTCAACATCAAGGTCGTTCGCTAGCTCCAAGCGACGCTGCCCAGCTACGCTCCTCGCCGGGCGAGTAGGCGGCAGAACAGGTGCGCGAGGCGGCAAGGAGCCGAGCGCTCCTGCCGCCTCGATAACGGAACCAGAACCGACCTCCCGTCGTCTCGATCGTATGAATATCGCAGGTCAGAGGCAGCGTCCCTGATCCGGCCGCGGCTGCGTTCCGAAGGTGATGAAGGCCCCGCGGTAGCGACCGATGCGACCTCATTCGCACACTTCTGGCGACCGCTCTCCTCTTGAACGTTGGACGCGAGTGCCATGGAAGGTAGCCGTCATGGCGCTGAAAAATCTTGAGGAAACCATCGTCGATCGTGCCCGGCGGGCGGTGGCGAAGGAACTGAAGGAATTGCGTCGGCGGCGAGCTCGGCGAGTTCGTCACGCAGCTTCGGTTGTCCCGGCGTCACGTCCGGCGACACCGGCGCGGACGCGTTACCGGGCAACGCGTCGACGACCTGAGGATCGTCGCGGCCGACCGACCGAGCGATCCGAGTGATTCTGACGAATCACGGCGTGCGGTTACCTGTTCCGATTGGCCGGAACAGGTCCCGAACGCGAGCGTCAGCGCGTGACTTCCGCAACGACGAAGGTCACGTCGTCGTCGAACTGGCCCCGATCGGTCCAACGGGTCAACTCATTGAGCGCCATGTCGGCGAATCGGTCCGCGGTCGTCGGTTCGATCGTGGACAGCCATCGCGCCACCCGTTCGCCGTCGAAGAACTCACCCGCACGACTGCGCGCTTCCAGCACGCCGTCCGAGTAGAGAAAGATCCGGTCGCCGGCGGCGAAGGGCTCGACGCAGCTGTTGGTGTAATGCGCATCCGGAACGAATCCAAGGATCAATCCGTGTTCGGGTTCGGTCTGAACGATGCCTTCGTTGCGTCGCTGGAACAACGGCGGCGGATGACCGGCGTTCGCGAAAATCACGCTGTGGTTTTCGGTGTCCACAACGGCGTACACAGCCGTCACGTACGAACGGTCGAGATGACGGCACAAGATCTGATTCATCGATGTCAGTACGGTAGCCGGATCGCGCGCGTGCTCCGTTTGCGCCGTGAAGGCCAGCTTGACCATCGAGGCAACCAGCGCCGCCGGGATCCCGTGGCCCATCACGTCTGCAACGAGAATGCCCAGAGTGGACGGTCCAATTTCGACGAAATCGTAAATGTCGCCTGCAACAGCCGCCATCGGTACGTATCTGACGGCGACGTCCAGCCCTGCTGGCGACGGCACGCGCCGCGGAAGCAGGGAGGACTGGATCTGGCGAGCTCTTTCGAGCTCGCGCTGCACGCTGACGAACTCCGCTTCGGCGCGAAAGACCGATCGTCCGAGGGCATACCCAAGGCACAGAATGAACACCAGCACGCCGATGGGTTCGATGTTCACCGGCGACGCGACGATCTGACCAAGATTCTGGTTGATCACGAGCAGGACGAGGACGAAACCGCCGAACATCACAATCGGGTCGGTCAGCGGCGTGCGCACGCCACGAGCGGCGTACGAATGCGCGATAGCAACGAGGCCAATCGAGATGCTCGCCAGCACGACCCACGTGTTGATCGGACTCGCGGCGCCAGCGATGCCTGAAATCAGATCGGTGGCTATCGCCACCGCGGCGAACGCCGACACCGCGCCGACGAGCCATCGGATTGAACGTCGCCAGTCGTCCCCGATCAGACTGCCCACGAAAATCGTGATTGGCACGTTGATCGTGTAGGTGACGAGGGCGACGAACTGCGCCCACTGATGCGGCGGCCCTCCGATTGCGGCGCGCACCGGAGGCTGCAACGCCAGCAGCCGCGCACCGTAGAGCGCACACCAGAGGCCGAACATCAGGAGGGTGGTCGAGTTCCTGCGGAGCCGTAGCGTTACGGCCACGGTGGCCACGGCTCCGAGCGCAAGTAGCGTTACACCGATGAAAACTCCCGCAAGTTCGACACGCGTCATGCCCAGAGTATAGATGCCGCCTCAGCGCAACGATTGCCCAAAGAGGCCATCGGGCATCTTCAAGGACACTGCCTCCACACGCAACTGGCCGTCTGGGGTACGCGAGCGAATGTGCGGTGTGAGCCGTCGATGGCTCTCAAGGTCGAGGGAAATGCGGTGGCGGCGTCTCAACGAGCCGTCAAACAGCTTTCGCAGCGACATGACGGGTCGTTCCGCCTTCGGTCAGGACCTCGAATAGCCCGACACGCTGCAGAATCTCCCGCACCCAGGCGGTCGAGTGGACAATCCGCAACCCGCCCTGTGCCGCAACCGCCATGTTGTACGCTCGAACCAATTCGCCAACGCCGGCCGCATCGATCCGTCGCACGCCAGCGAGGTCCAGGACGATGAGACGTTCGCCACGACGGAGGAGCCCGCAGACGGTGCGCCGCAGCTCTCCGTGCAGAGGCGCGCGAAGAGCACCCTGCAGGTAGACGGTACCGCGACGTCCCGAACTGGATCCCGTGGTCACCATCAGCGAACTTCGGGACCGAACGCTGCGGTGGGGGAGGAGGGATACTAGGTCAGAACGACTCATTCGCGTGTTCGCTTTCTCTGTTGCCACGATCGGAGCGCTAAATGTTTTCACGGCCTCAATGTGAATGTCGCATGCCATTCGTATTGTTCCTACTGTGGAGTCGCACGCTCCCCTGAGAATTCGACCGCATTTCTACGCTCAGCCGTGACGCGCTGTAGGTGCAGCCGTTGAAAAGTGGACGTTGAGTTCGATAACAGCTGTGCCAGACGGGAGAGTCGAGGCCCGCGGGAGCCGATTCCGGAAACCTTGTTGATTTCCGTTTCGTTGCCGGGCAGACGTCTCGATGCTTCGCTGCCTCACCAGAGTAAGACGCAAGGGTACGCGGTGGGGTTCGCCTGGGAAGAGGTTGCGAACGCCTGCCCCCCGCCCGGCATGCGTCAAACGTCTTCAACCCAACCGAATCAGGGCAGAACGCTGAGCTGGTGTCTCGCGTTCCCCCACCGCCGAGCCTGGCTCAAGAAGTCGCGAACTCAGCGGTTCCGAACCGCGATGGACGCGCCACCCTCGCGCCCCCCACGTTCCAGAGAGCTGGATCGACAAGAGCACCGATCCCATCCCACGACACGGGAAGCCGCGAGGATTTATTACGCCGCGATTGACGCGGCGACGGAACAGCAGGCGAAGGCGCTCGAAGAGGGCGTGCCCACCGCGCGTGTGGTCAGGGTGCGGGGTGCCCCCTACATCTTTCTGTCAAACGAGTCGGAGACGCTGCGCGAGACGCGTGCTTTTCTTGCCGGGTTGAAGTAGCCGATGCGGTGCTCCCAGGACAATGGGTCGAATTCCGATGTCGCGCGCTGATTAGTCGTGCAAAGTCGGCCAGCGTTGACCTTTCCAAACGGCCGGTTGAGTCCGATCGACGATCGACGGGGCGCACACGGACGCGTATGACAATATCGCGCCACGTTCGCCTTTGCGTTTGCACAATTGCGTGGCGGCTTGCGCCTCTGGAGTGACACATGATCACTTTCGGTCAGCACCGGCCAGTCCAGATGGCCCGAGGAGCACTCGAAGATGCGTCTGTACGCTTGGCGAAATCTTCTGAGGAGCCGTGGTTACACTTCGGCGGCAGTCCTGACGCTTGCCCTCGCGATCGGCGCGGTCAGCGGAACCTTCGCCGCGATCCACGCCGTGCTGTTGAAACCGCTGCCGATCCAGAAGCCCGAGCATCTGATAATAGTCTGGGGATCGGACCCTGCGCGCAGCCCGGTCATCGAGTTGTCGTACAAAAGCTTCGAGCACTGGGCCGCTCACAACCGCAGCTTCGGTCAGATCGCAGCGCTCGGATCTTCCAACTGGCCCGCGATTTTGGAATCGCCCGGCGACCCCAGTCGCCTCTCTTCGGCGGGCGTTTCGAGCTCCTTCTTTGAAACGCTCGGCGCAACTCCGCTCCTCGGGCGGGTCTTTCGTCCCGAGGACGATATACCCAACGCGGAAGGTGTCGTTGTCCTGAGCCACGGGCTATGGCTACAACGATTCGGCGGTCTCCCTAGCGTAATCGGGACGCGAATTCGCCTGGACGAGGGACCTCGGACGGTAGTCGGCGTGATGCCTGCCGGGTTTGATTTTCCTCACAGAACGGACGTGTGGATTCCCGTCATTCCCGTCCTCGCAGCTGCCTCCACGCAGCACCGAATGGATGCCCTCACGAACGTTGGAGTGCTGTACGTCATCGGTCGCCTGCGCGACGGCATAAACCGAAACATGGCCACAGACGAACTTGATCGTCTGGCCAGGGACGCTGAACGCAATCTCGGTATCGAACGATTCGGTGCGACCAGAGTAGTTGCGACTCCATTTCTTGAGTTTGTCGTCGGACCGGTCCGTCATGTTTTATGGGCCCTTTTGGGGGCTGTGTTGACGCTCCTCGCGATAAGCTGCGCAACGATCTCTGGATTGATGTTGACTCGCCTTGCTTCGAAGAATCATGACGACGCCGTGCGTGTCGCTCTCGGAGCGAATCGAATCAGATTGGGACGGCTCTGGCTCTTCGAATCGGCGATTCTATCTGCAGTCGGCGGCTCATTGGGTCTGCTCGCCTCGGTAGGGATCGCAGATGCGATCAGGATCCTTGCGCCGGATGACGTGCCTAGGCTGTCGGAGATCTCAATCACCCGTGAGGTAGTGGCGGTTACGTGTGCGGCGGTATTGGGGACCGCACTCCTGTCAGCGCTCGCCCCGATTCGACACGCCACCACGACTAACTTGGTCGTCGGTCTGAGCGACTCGATCAGAGGCACCATCGGCAGGCGTCCTCGCCGCGGCCGGTGGTGGTTGTCAGTCGTGCAGATCGCACTCGCGGTGGTGCTGCTAGTCGCCGCTGGCCTCCTCGTTCGCAGCTTTGCGAACTTACGTCAAATCGACCTTGGGTTCAGGTCTACCGGTGTTCTTGTCATGAAGGTCTCACCGCGGGCTGCGCCGGTACCAAATGAATGGATTCGTGAGCTGGTGAGCCGCGTTGAGGCTTTCCCTCACGTGGATTCCGCCGGCGCGGTCTCCCTTCGTCCGCTGGCACTCGGTCCGATCGGGTCCGACATCGCCGTAGCTCTCGAAGGGCAGCCGGATACACCCGCTGTGCGACGGCAGAACCCAGGCCTAAACCACCAGGTTGCGACGCCTGGATATTTTCATGCGATGGGCATCGAACTCAAACGTGGCCGCCTCTTTACAACTCGCGATGATCGGCGAGCACCGAGAGTCGCGGTGGTCAGCGAGAGCGCAGCGAGACGTTTGTGGCCGGGTCAGAATCCAATCGGCACGCGTCTCTTGATGCCGTCGTTCCTCAAGCCCGACGATCCTCAGACCGCGTGGCGCACGATCGTCGGTGTGGTGAGCGATGTCCGGTATCGCGGCCTCGATGACGTGCGACTGGACGTCTACGATCCGGCGCTGCAATCGCCAATTACGGCTGACGATCTCGTCGTCCGCGGATCCGGAGATCTGTTGAGTCTGGCTGCGGCGGTGCAAGCCGAAGCGCGGCGACTCGATCCAGGCGCTCTGATCGAGAACGTCTCGACGCTGGAGTCGATTGTGTCGCGCGCGATGGCGCCTTGGCGGTTCGGCGCGTGGCTGTTCAGCTTGTTTGCCGCGCTCGCGTTCGTGCTGGCAACCGCGGGCCTCTTCAGCGTTGTGGGTCTCGACGTGTCGCAACGGCGGCACGAATTTGCTGTGCGCATGGCAATTGGTGCAGAAGCACGAGACGTCGTCAGGTCCGTGCTGGTGGCTGCCGGCTGGCGGGTGCTCGCCGGAGTCACGATTGGAGGTACTCGGTGCGGTCAGCGCCACTCGCGCGCTGCGTAGCGTGCTCTTCGGGGTAGAGGCAGTCGACTTGGCGACCTATCTAAGCGTAGCGATCACTGTTTGTGTCGTGGTGGCCGCCGCGTCGTACATTCCGGCACGGCGGGCAGCGAGTGTCGATCCGCTTGTATTGCTCAAACGCGGTTAGTCGGTCAGGTGTGCCGTCACCGCGAACGTCGTGTCTGACTTCGGTACGCCCTATATGTCATCGGCGCGGGAATGAGTGAGCGCACCGTCAATGTGTTGCGGGAACCCCTGCGATCAAACGCCAGTTTCTCGGGGTGCACGATGAGACTCGAGCCGTGAGGCGAGCCCAGACAGACTTACCGGATTAAGGAGTTCCCGCATGAAGACACCGAGGGAGGCCGTGACTCATCGAAATTGGTAACAGGTCGTCGGCAGGGTTGGTCATAGGGAGTATAACGACCTTCGCTCCTTTGCAGCAGCAACATGTTCCGATCGTCCATTCAGAATGAATGGGGATCAACAGGTTCGGGCTCGGACGGCGCCACGATGTCCACGACTCGTTGGCCATCGGGAATAGGGTCATTCATTCGACGACCCGAAAGGGCTTTCCGGGATGCGCCGGATTCCTCCTCCCTTGTCGCCAAGGGATTCTCTATGTGGCGCCGACGCGGTCGGCAGCCAGATCGGCGTTAGGGAGGACCTATTTGGTGACGCTAACTTTCGCGATTTGGGACTTGATCGCCCGGTTCCTGAAACGGATCGACCAGGTGCGCAGCGCCGGCTCTGGAGCTGCGCCGTAACTAGGCCAGCGCGAGCGCCACGGCCGCCCTCAGGAAGGGCATTCACAGATAGCGGCCAAGCCGTCGACGAGCGCCGGCGTGACGCTGGCTTCCCACTCGACGAAGGCGGACTGCTCGGCCGCGTCCCATCTTCCGGCCCAACGTGGGTGACTCACTGTCCGGAATCCACGCGAGCGGCCTGACCGAGATGCTCGTGAACAGCTTGTCCGAAGCGCGTCGGCCCGCCGAAATCGTAGCCGGCCGCTGGCGCGCTGGCCTGACGCGGAACTAGACGTCGGGGGACTCCGCGCCAGGCGACTTCCACCAGTGAGTCCAGGCGAACTGGCCGAACCGCACGATCACGTAGGCGATGACTGCGGTGGCGACCAGCAACTCGAAGACCGCCAGTCCATGGAGCTGGTCGATCAGCTTCTGACGGATCGGCCACGCCTCGAGCAGGCCGGCCGTTTTGAACAGCGCCGTAGCCCCGATCGCCATGGGAAATGTATAGGCCGCGTAGCCGGGTGAGAACGGAAGCACGAGCAATCGGGTGAACGCGACGTACACGATGGAGGTCATGAGCACCGCGATGCCGATCAGCAGGACAACGGGCAACGGTTGGGGGTCATCGACCAGCGACACATAGCCGACCAGTGACAGACTGGCCGGCGCGGCAAGGATGCCCAGCGTCGGCATCGCCGTGACCGGGACGTTCTCGGCGAAGATGAACCGGTAGAACATGACTGGCAGCATCGCGGCGTAGGCGATGATGCCGAAGTACAACGCGACCACCGCCAGGATGAACAACGGCCCCTCGTGCGGGCCGCTGAAGGACACCGCGGCGACGATGATGCCGACTGGAGGGACGAACCAGCTGGGCACCATGCGCGCGAGCGCGAAGTGAGCCCATTGATGCCGGGCAAACACCGACAAGAAAACCACATGCACGCCCAGCGCACACAGCCAGAGCAATACCCATCCCAGGTGACTGACTTGCCAGACGCTCAACGAGACCAGCATCCAGCCCATTGCAAACGTGGGCGCCACCCCCCCACCACCGGGTTGGCGAGGTCGCGGGACAGCGTTGCCGGATGCAGGATGAAGCGCACGGTCAAGAGTGTGAGCAGCACCGCGGCGATGACTGCGGCACTCTCGGCAATCCGGGTGCCGGGCAGCACGTTCTCCCACGCCAGTCCGAGGCTTGCAATACCCAGCGCCAGCCCCGCGACGGGGGTGGGGAAGCTGCTCATCCGCTCGGAGAGACTGGCGCGTCGGTCCACGGATTGTTTCACGCTATTCGACGGGCAGGGATGGTCTCCTTCCTCGTCGTCGGTCAGGTCGTCGGGGTGGCACGCATCGTAGCACCGAAGGTGGGGACGACCGTGCCGCTCGCCTGACGCGAGGCGCGCCCCGGGCTGCCGCGCTACCTCTGCTCTATGAGCCCTTGCTCCTAGCCCTTGTCCGCCACCAGCTCGGCGACGCCCGGCAGTCCCACGGCCTCGACCTGTTCCGCCGCGGTGATCAGAGTTTCCACCATCGTCGACGTGTCCCCGTCGTCCGCATCTTGGACGGTGACCGCCACGATGGCGCCCGTGTCGAGATCGACGGCATGCTCCGCCTTGTGGGCCAGATGCGTGCGGCCGTCCTTCATCTTCGTGATCTTCGCGTCGGATCGTGCGGGTTCGTCCAGTCTTTGTTCGATCCCTTCCTCTCGATCCGTCGCCACTACGCAAACCAGATCCGTGACGTGGTCTGAAGCAGAAGCCCAGGCCTCTGCCTTGCCTTTCTAGCGGGCGGGCGGAGACTGCGAAGCACCGGCCGGAAAATTTCTTGGACGCTTTGTCGAATTCCGGTCCGGCCGTTCGACTATGTAGTGAAGGCCGGGCAACCGGCCCACCCGAGGACCGTTACAGGAGACTGTCATGACGCAATACTTGGTTGCTATCTACCATCCCCACGACTACGACCCATCCACAGAGGACGAAGCGATGTCCCGCGACATCGACGCGCTCAACGACGAGATGAAGGCTGCTCGTGTCAGGATTTTCGTTGGCGGCCTCTCCCCGGCCAGGAGCGCGAGGTCGCTACGGGCGCAGCCCGCCGGTAAGGTGCTCGTCACCGACGGGCCGTACATAGAGACCAAGGAGCACATAGGCGGTTTTTGGGTGCTGGAAGCTGCTGACCTGGACGAGGCACTGGCGTGGGGGCGCAAGGCCGTCGTCGCCTGCCGGGCTCCGGTCGAGGTACGCCCGTTTAACTGACGGAGAACCCGGAGCCAGGTCCAGTGTTCGGGCGCTTAGTCAGCCGGGATTAGCTGAATCGATTGCGGGCGCCCGCGCGGACGGAGGATCTCGACGTCTCAGACGCCCGGACGTTCGCACCTGGCACCCACCACGGCATCCTCTTTGGTTCGGCTTCCGCAGCCTGGCAGAGTGGCGCTCTCGGAGCGAGTGGCGACGCTCTTTCGAGGAGAAGACGTCGACTCGTGGGCTGGCTGTCTGGTGACCGCGACCCTGCGGAAGGTCCGGGTGAAACGGGCGAGGCCGGCGTAGGTCCAAGCGGAGTCGCTCCGGGAGGTGAGACGCTGACGTTTCATGTGGTCGGCATCCGAGCGGACGCGACTATACAGGGCGGCTGCATGGAGTCGCGCGCCGGAGTCCGCCGCGTGCGATGCCGACTCTCCCGTCAAGCCAGGTTTGTCGCGACCGAGCCAGTAGCTGTCCGTCTACCGATCGGGGTTACACGTTACCCGTGTTTTCGGCCGCCGATCGAAATCCTCTCCGAGGTGCTCGGCCCGCTTCCACTCCTTATTCGTGCCGGAGCGCGAGGATCGGGTCGACTCGCGAAGCCTGGCGAGCCGGAACATATGCAGCGAGGAACGTCACCGCGAGCACGACCGGGATGACCAGGAACAGCGCGACGATGTCGGTCTGATCGTTGCCGATCGGGAACGCCGCCTGGAGCAATTTCCCCGCGCCTACGCTCGCCACCACTCCAACGCCCAGTCCCACCAGCGCGAGCACGAGGCCCTGTCTCAGCACCATTCGTACCACTGCCGCGCGGTCCGCGCCGACGGCCATCCGAATGCCGATCTCCCAGTACGTCGGCCGACCGCATACGCGACCAGGCCGTAGAGGCCGACGATCGCGAGGCCGAGTCCCATCAGTCCCATGCCGCCGATCACCGTGATCAGCACCCTGAAGATGCTGACCGCGCGCATCTGATACAGCGCTTCCATCGTTCGCAGGCCGTAAATCGGTAGATTGCCATCGAGTCCGCGCGCGACTTCGCGCAACGGTCCGGCAAGCGTCGACGGATCGCCGGCAGATTGCGCGAGCATGATCACCCGTTGCGGCTGTTGCTGCCGGTACGGCAGGTAGACGAACTCCGTCGGCGGCTCGGCGATGAAGATGTACTTGCTCGTTTGGGCGAGCCCGACGACCTGGACCCACGCGTTGTCCTTGTCGACGAGTCGAAACCGCTTGCCGATCGGATCCTGACTGGGCCAGTAATGCCGGGCGAACTGCTGGTTGACGATGGCGACGCGCGGCGCGTTGACGGAATCATCGATACGGAAGTTGCGTCCTTGGAGAATGGTGAGCGCCATCGTGTCGAAATAGTATTCGTCCACGCTCGACGCCAGAACGGTGGCGTTGTCTTTCCCGGGCGGGAACTGAAATCCCTCTGGCACGACTGTCTCGAAACCGATCGAATCGTTCGACATCGGTACTGATGTGGACAGCGTGACGCTCTTCACACCAGGCACGGCACGCGCCCGCTCGGCCACCTGTTCGAAGAATTGCTGCGACTGCACTTCGGTGTAGCGGAGCAGCGTCGTGTCGAAACTCATCATCAGCAGATGGTCCGTGCGATACCCGGGACCGTTCGCGAGCTGTTCCCCGAATCCCCGGTACATGAACATCGCCACGACGAGGAGGACGACGGAGATCGCCACTTGGGCGGCCACCAGCACCGCGCGTCCCCAGCGGCGACGGCGACCCGGCGCCACGCTGTCGGCGGCTTTCATGACGGCGGTCAGATCGGTTCGTGTCGCCTGTATCGCGGGGACGAGGCCAAAGAGCACCGCGCTTCCCACGGCGACGATCAGGCTGAACACCAGCGCCCGCCGATCCAGCTGGAACGCCAGCGCGATCGGCAGATCCGACGGTATCTCGATCTGCCGGAAGAGCGTCATGCCAGCGTAGCCGACGGCAAGACCCAGGACTCCGCCCGCGAGCGCGATCAGCAGGCTCTCAGTCACCAGTTGGCGGACCAGTCGGCCGCGTCCGGCGCCGATCGCGAGACGCAGCGCCATCTCGCGTGCGCGGGCCGGTGCGCGGCTGGTCAACAACCCCGCGACGTTCGCGCATGCGACCAGTAGCACGGCAAGCGCGAGCGTGGACAGCATCGCGATCAACATCGAGTCCGGCGGATCTTGTGCGACTCGAGCCTGGAGCTCGGTTCGGATCGTGAAACGGCGATTCTTGTTCGTGTCCGGGTAGGCGCGCTCCAGATCGGCGGCAATCGCCGTCAGCTCGCTCTGCGCGCTGGCCTGCGACACGCCCGCCTTGAGGCGTCCCTTGAGCGTCAGGGTCCGGGCGTCGCGCGCTTCGAGCGATGCGGCCTTCGGATCGTTGATCAGGCGCGACGACATCATCACGGGGACGAAGAAGTCCGAGCGCACGAATTGGTCTAAACCCGTGAATCCCGGCGGCGCAACGCCAACTATTGTGAACGGCTCGCCGTTGATCCGCATGCTGCGGCCGACGACTCCCTGGTCGGACCCGAATTCCTGCTCCCACATCGTCCGGCCGAGGACGACCACCGCGTCTCGTCCTGGGACGTGATCTTCTTCGGGTCTAAACGAGCGGCCGATCGTTGGCTCGACGCCCATGACGGCGAAGAGGTTGCTGCTCGCCATCACGCCCATTCTCAACCGGGGTGCGGCGTTAGGATCGGTCGCGACACCGACGGTGACGTATCTGAACGCCACCAGCCCGTCAAAGCCTTTGGCGCGATCGCGGATGTCCGCATAGTCGCGGTATGAAGAGACGAGGGAACTGATGCCGAAGGCTTCGACCGAGGAATTGGAGCCCACGGTGAAGACTTCGCCCGGTCGCGCGACCGGCAGCGGCCGCAACAGCAGAGCATCCGCGAAGCTGAAAATGGCGCAGTTGGCTCCGATGCCGATCGCGAGCGACAACACCGCAATGCTGGTAAACCCCGGACTTGCCGCGAGCAGACGAAAGCCGTACCGAACGTCGTGCCACGACCGTTCGAGCCAGACCCATCCGCCGGTCGGACGCGTCGACTCCATCATCACCTCATAGACGAACTGCGGAGAATGTTTGTTCTGAGCCGGATCTGCGATCGATAACGAGTGTTGCTTGTTTGTTCGCCCGCCTCAGCCCCGGGGTCTGAAGACCTGGCAACCCCACGGAAAAGGCTGTGTCCCTGTCCTTGTGGCGGCCGGGTCTTCAGGCCCAGATGACGTCACCGGCTCACCGGTTTCAGATTAGCCGCCCCACTCGCGGCAGGCGACGGATAGCAGCCGCAGCCGCCCAGCTGATCGCCACCGCTCCGGCGAAGACCGTCAGCCCCTTTACAACAGCCGGCATGCCCGAACCGAGCAACGCAAACTGCAGCCATGTGACGGCAACGTAGTGCACCAGATAGATGCCATATGCATTGCTGCGCACGTTGTCGAACACGCGTACGCCAGTGTGGAACCAGCGAACGAACACAGCCATGAGGGCGAAGGACGATGCCGCGCAGCTGATCGCGAACGTGACACCTGCGACGGATCCCCAGACATAAGGTGAGCCAGGCTGCGTAGTCGCAATGACTGCGGCGCTCATGGCAAGGCCGAAACAGAGCACGGCAGCAAGAGACCAGAACGGCCAGCGGCGCGCGAGCCGGCCAGCGGGCGAGAAGACGTCGCTCGCGACGCCGGATGCGCCGACCGCGATGCCGGCGGTGAAATACACCGCGTAGTGCAAAAGCCGGCTGGTCTGAAACGCAAACGGTCCGATCGTCGTCCAGTGGAGGGGATTGAACGCGAGCGCGAGAGGAACGTACACCAGCGCCGAGACGCCAGTTTGCAGCGCGAACGCTGCCGCCGGCCGGTAGCCGTAACGCAGCACCAGCCGCCCGAGCGCGTCCGACAATCCGGGCACGAGCCGCAATGCGCACACCGCCACGGCGTCGAACGCGAAAAGCAGCGCCAGGAACCAGGCCGGCCCGGCAGGCCACATGTCGAGCGATAGCCACTCGGTCCAGAAGCCGCCGGAAACCGAAGCGCTCCCAGCCGATGCGAGGTAGGTTGGGTAGTACGCCAGTGGCGCAAGCAGCGCAGCAGAGATGACAAAGGGCACGCCCAGGCGCATCACGCGATCCCGCAGGAAGGCCGCTGTCTGCTTACGCTGCAGACTTCCCCAGACGAACACGCCGGAGAGAAAGAACATCAGCGACATGAAGAACATGTCGTTGAACGCAGTGAGGAGCATGAAACCCGCCCATCGCTGCTCATCGACAATCGGAAACACCGGCCACCATCGCGGTTCGGCGAGCAGCGACGCCGCAGGAGGCGGCGCAAACGGGTGATAGGCGAGGACCGCGTGATGTGCGACGACCAGGAGCGTGATGAACGCCCTCAGGTACCCAATCGACACGTTATGGCTTCCCGCCGGCGCCTGACCCGGCTTCGCGGCATCAGTGTCTGCCGAAGGTGCGAGCGGCGAGTTGCGAACGATCCGCGACGATGTGGAGACGCCGGGTTGGTCTAAGACGAGCATTACAACCTCCAGTCATTTCCGGTAAAGCTCCGCCCTGCTCGACTCGAGTCGAGTTCTGGAGCCAGGTGATGTGAACCGTGTGTCTAGCGTCCGGCGCGTGCGTGCGCCGAGCCCGGCGTGAGCGGTGCGCCGTTCCAGCGTCT
The DNA here is from genome assembly GCA_963804795.1 of uncultured Acidobacteriota bacterium. Taxonomy (GTDB): domain Bacteria; phylum Acidobacteriota; class Vicinamibacteria; order Vicinamibacterales; family 2-12-FULL-66-21; genus CAVSUB01. The sequence goes on from CAWDRS010000007.1 coordinate 530,704, forward strand.
TGCCCGGCGCACCCCCCGCCAGATCTCGAAGAGCGTTATCGCGGCGGCGACAGCCATTCCGATGCGGAAGCTCGCGTTGACGATCTCAACCACACTCGCGAGGTCGACGCCTTCGGGCGTTGCAGCGGCGGTTCTGGGAAGGAACAAATCACCGGCCTGCGCGAGGAACACGAAGACGATCAGCGAGCCGACACTGATCGCCACGCGCATCAGTTCGCGGGAGCTCGTCCGATACGGGCGAACGAAGTCGATGACAGACAGGGCCGCCGTGGCAAATGCCAGCAGCACCATCGGGACGTACACCACGCGCCAGACGGGGGCGTACTGCACGAGCGCGGCGACGGGTCCGAGAATCAGCCACGGCGATCGGGGCAGCAACAGCAGCCATACGACGGAAACCAGGATGAAGGACAGCTCGCACAGCGTTTTCAGCCGCGGAATCTGCTGTTCCTCGCTGACCACCTTCGGCAGTTTCCGTGGATCCCAGTCGCCCACGAAGTGAACCTGCGTTGTCGCGAAATCGAGCGCGGCAAACCCGAGCGTCGTCCAGGCAAACACCATCAGCCCGCGGCCCGGGAACGCCAGCATCGCTTCCAGCAGGCGCCGGAACGGATCGCCGTGGAGCGCAGCCGTGACCACCGCGAGCACGGCCGTGACGAGCAGCGCGACGCCCAGCCCCATCTTCAGGGCAAAGACGTAGAGCGGAAAGAACGTGGGCCCGATGAGGTGCTGGCGCGTCCGGTAGCGTCCGGCAACAAGCATTGGGTGCCCGTGCTCTCGAAGAATCGTGGCCTGCTCGGCTTCGTCCAGCGGACGCCCGAGCTCCTCTTCGCGATCCTCCATCCTGGCGATCAGGTTCTCCGACAGTTCGCGGACGATGTCGTCCTGCTGCGTCCGGGGCAGAAAGAACTTAACGGCCTGCAGGTAGCGATCGAGCATGTCCATGGTCTGACTCCGACAAAATCGCGTTCAACGAACCATCGATGCTTCGCCATTCGGCGAGCAGTTGCGTGAGGATTTCCGTGCCCGCATCCGAGAGGCGGTAGAAGCGCTTGTTGCGCTTCCCTTCTTCGCGCCACTCGCTGAGCAGCAGCCCCTGGGTTTCTAGCCGGCGGAGGAGCGGATAGAGCGTGCCTTCGTCGACGTTCAGTCCCTGTTCGGCGAGCAGCTTCCGGAGCGTGTAGCCGTACTGCTCCGTCCGCAGCGCCGCCAGCACGGCAACCACCAGGCATCCGCGGCGCAGCTCGAGGCGGAGGTTGTCAAACAGGGCTGGGTCCATGGAGTCCTTTGTGCGACATAGTATCTAGCGCACAGTGTATGTCACACAGTATGCGGCGTCAAGTATTTAATCGAGAGCCCTGTTTCGCGAGTTCGCCCAAGACGCATGCGCGAAGAGCGACTTCGCGCTGTCGCCGGCAATTGTGCGTCTGACACCGAAAGCGCGCGGCCTCGAGCCGACGCTCGTTCGCTCGGCGCGTGAAGTAAACGATGCGACGCTGACAGGCGTTTCTGGTAATGAGCGGTCGGAGCTCGTCACGAGCCTGCGGCAAGCGATCGGCAACCTACAGAGGCTGCTCGATCACCCTCCAGAGCGCCCAGCGAGAGCGAACCGAGAACCGTCCGGGCGACGGTCGCAGCCAGTGAAGGCCGCTCGGCCAGGGGCGCACGGCGACAGCCGTTCCCCGAATCGTCATATCACTTCAACCGAATGGCCGCGAGCAGGTACAAAACAGGTACAGCGATGGTGCTGCTCAAGGCCGCATTACATCAATGCATCGGTGCTCAGGCTCTCTGCGCATTTTCCGCAGGGCCGAACTCAGCAGATGCCAGTTCGCGGCAAATCGGCCATGGACGATGCAACGACACGACGACTTTACCCAAGGCGACCTTGGCGTTCAGGAGCCTCTTCGATGGTGACCACTCGCGGTTGCGTCCGGTTGGACACTGTCGGCAACTCGACGGAGGGCTGCTGCTTTGGGGTCAAGCCTACTTCAAAGCGCCAGCCGGGCGGTGACCAAGGAGTCGCCCTCGATCGAGATCCGAGGGATCCGAAATCCGACAGAAGAACGACGAGGTCAAGAAGATCAAAGATTTCTTGAACGTCGCGGTCTTCTCTCTGCTCGGTGAGGAATTCGAGCTTCGCCGTTCGCCGGTCGGTTCTCCGAGATTGCTGGACGTTGCAGCAGATCCCGCAGAGTTGCCCGAGTCTCTCAGTTTTCCCATATTCGCAAACACATCGAACGGCTCAATGTCCCTCGGAGAAAGACTTCCGCGACCCGTCACAGCGGTGGCCCCAGCGAATGGTAAGTCCACTTTAGAAACGCCTTGACACAAGTAGAAAAAAGGCGTGAATTGTAGGCACTTTGGATCCAGCAGCCCAGTAGACTTTGCGGCGCATCGCCTATCGAGCGGCTGCCGTGGCCGCCCGGACGCGCGGCCAGGCTGCATGGTAGGAGAAGATCCATGAAAAGACGACGGTTTCGGATCGCGTTGGCCGTCGGGTTCGTCATGACGATCAGTTGGATCTCGTTGGGCGCGCAGGCTCAATTTGCGAGCTTCACGGGAACCGTGCTCGGCAGCGACGGCAATCCGGTGCCGAACGTGGAGGTCGTCGCGACGAACGAGGCCACCCAGGTTCCGTACACGGCCACGAGCAACGACCAGGGGTTGTACACCATCGCCGCTCTTCCAATCGGCACCTACGTCGTTCGGGTGAACCCCCAGAAGAATTTCAGACCGTTCGAGACGAATCCAATCAAGCTCGAGACCGGCCAGACCGCGCGTGTCGACATCACGCTGCAGGTGGGCGCGACCGAGAAGGTGGAAGTCACCGGCGTCACCCCCATCCTGCAGACGCAAGACGCCGTCGTCGGCGAGGTCATCTCGCAGACGACGATCGAGCGCATGCCGCTCAACGGGCGCAACTTCTCGCAGTTGTCCCTGCTGCTGCCCGGCGTCATGACCACGGCCCCGGACACGTTTACCGAACCGAAGAACTTCGGGCAGGGGCGTCCATACGTCAACGGCCAGCGCGAGCAGGAAAACAATTTCATGCTCGACGGCGTGGACATGAACGAAGCGATCGACAATCTCCTGCCCTACCAGCCGAGCCCGGATGCGCTGGCCGAAGTGCGGGTCGACACGAACAACTACTCGGCCGAATACGGCAACGTCGCCGGCGCCCTCGTCAACAGCACGATCAAGTCGGGCACGAACGAGTTCCATGGCAACGGATTCGAGTACTGGCGCGACAGCAGCATGGCCGCCAACTCCTGGGACAACAACCGCGCCGGCGCGAAGAAGGCGGACCTGCGGCAGCACATCTTCGGCGCCACCATCGGCGGGCCGATCGTCCGGAATAAGTTGTTCTTCTTCGGCGACTACCAGGGCTTCCTGCGAGATCGTCCGGGCGAACAGGCAGTAACGGTGGCGCCGGCTTCGTGGCGCCAGGGCGATTTCTCGAGCGTGAGCGTCCCGATCATCGACCCGCAAACCGGCCAGCAGTTCCCGGGCAACCAGATTCCGCAGCCGCGTTTCAGCCCCGTCGCGCGCGCGATTCTGGCGAACGACCGGCTGTACCCCTTGCCGAACCGGCCCGGCGTCTCGAACAACCTCGTGACGGGCTCGGCCGACAAGCCGCGGGCGCATCAGGGCGACGTCAAGGTCGACGCCAACCTCTCGACGGCCGATCGGTTCTTCGGGCGCTTCTCGTACCAGCACTACACCTCGGAGCCCGAGCGGGCCGCGCTCGAGAGCCAGTTGACGGGTACGAACAACTCGCCCTTCCTCGGCCTCGCGTTCAACTGGAACCGCACCATTTCCGCGAGCTCGGTCAACGAGTTCCTGTTCGGCTACACGAAGGTGAAGTTCCAGACGCAAAACACCGACTGGGCCGGCATCGGTGACGCCAACGCGACCGTCGGCATTCCGGGCGGGCAGGCGATCCCGGGCCTGAGCGCCTTCAACATCACGGGCGCCGGCGGGTTCGGCAGCGCCGGCATCCAGGAGTTCAACGACATCAAGAGTTATCAGTTCAGCGACAAGTACACGATGTTCAAGGGGCGCCACCAGCTCAAGTTCGGTGGCCGGTGGCTCTATCAACGACAGGGCTTCTCGTACTCGGGGAACGAGGGCATCCTCGGTCACTTCGACTACAGCGGCGCGTTCACCGGGTTCGGCTTCGCCGACTTCCTGCTCGACGACGTGTCGTTGAAGGGCAAGGGGGGTGCGGTGTCACCGTTCACCCACCTGCAGCATCGGGTGAGCGTGTACGGGCAGGACGACTTCCGCATCCGCAACAATCTGACGCTGAACCTCGGGCTGTCCTGGGAGTTCACCTCGCCACTGGTCGAGAAGGACGACCGGCAGTCGAACATCGACCTTCAGACCGGTCAACTCCTGCTCGCCGGCCAGGACGGCAACAGCCGCGCCCTCTACGACGCCTACTACGGCGGCTTCGAGCCCCGGTTGGGCCTCGCCTGGACGCCGTCGGACAAATGGGTAGTCCGCGGAGGCTTCGGCATCGTGCAGTACATGGAGGGGACCGGTAAGAACCTGCGCCTGCCGGCGAACCCACCGTTCAACTTCGAGGGCCAGCGATCCTACGACAAAACGAGCGGGGCAGGGTCGGCAGCGGCCGGCTTCCAAGACGTGACGCCGAGTACGACCGGCGGTCCAGGCACGCTCTATCGGATCTTCGCCCCCGACGTGAGACCGCAGTTCACGAAGCAGTGGAACATCTTCGTCGAGCGGAAGCTGACCGACGCGCTGTCGGGACAGGTCGGCTACGTGGGCAGCCGTTCCAGCCACATGGTCGTGCCGTTCGACTTCAACCAGCCGGAACCCGATCCGGGCCCGGTCAGCACGTGGCGGCCGCTCAACGAACGGCGTCCCTTGTACCAGCTGAACCACGACCTCGACACGCAGACGAGCGGCACGAACTCCATCGGCGTCGGCAAGTACGACGCCCTGCAGGCGAGCCTCCGGCAGCGCCCCGTCGAGGGCCTCGAGTTCCTCGCGTCGTACACGTTCGGTAAGGCGCTGAGCGATAACATCGGGTACTACGGTGTCGGCTGGGGTCAGACAGCAGTCCAGGGCTTCTACTACATGGACAACAGCGATCCCCTGCGCGACTACGGTCCGTCGCCCTACGACGTGCGGCACATGTTCAGCGTCGCCGCGAACTACGAGCTGCCGTTCGGCAAGGGCAAGAAGTACGACCTGTCTGGACCGGCAGACGTGGCGTTCGGCGGGTGGCACCTGAATACGATCTTCCAGGCGCGCACGGGCCTGGCCTTGACCGTCTATGACAGCGCCGGCCAGTCGTTCCAGGCCACACGTTCGTTCGAGCGGCCGGATCGCCTGTGCAAGGGCGACACGGACGCGTCGGGCCCGAACGATGTATGGCTCGACATCAACTGTTGGGCGCACGCCGCCCCGGGCACGTTCGGCAATTCCGGCGTCGGCATCCTGCACGGGCCCGGGTACTGGAACGCGGACTTCGGCCTGAGCAAGGACATCCACTTCGGCGAGACGTACGCGACGTTCAAGATCGAGGCATTCAACGTCTTCAATCATCCGAACTTCGCGCTATCTCAGGAGACGACCAACATCGCCAGTCCTGACAACTTCGGGAGAATCCTCAACACCTTCTCAGCGCCGCGCATCGTCGAACTGGTGATCAAGTTCACCTACTGATGGACGGGCTGCGCCGGTGCGGCACGTGGTAATGTGCCGCACCGAGGGTCCCTCGAACGATGACACGTATGGCTCGGGTCGGGGCGCGCACATCCGTCGCGGTCTGCGCGCTGTTGACCTTGGCGGGCGCGGCGCGTTTGGCGTCGCAGGTGTCGAGCCCCGCCAAGCGCGGGGCCGAAGCCACCGCCGAACCGACGCCGCCGAAGCCTCAACCGACGCGCACGTATCACTACCGCACGGCACTTCGCCTACCGCCGGCCCTCGAAGCGATCGAGCGCTACCTGCCTCCGGGCGCCGACCAGTTTCCCGACGAAAAGATCGCTGACGCCCTGACGGGCGAACTGCACACGCTGAGCGTGGCATTCCGAAAGCGGCCTCGCGACGGGGGATCGGCGGCAGCGACGCTCCTCACCTCCGACTTCAAAGGCGGTCATCTCGTCTCCAAAGGAACGCCGATCCAATCGGCGCCGATCGACATTGCGCGGTCGGCACCGGCGCCGGACCTCGTCCTCGACCGTGCGGCCTTTCAGAAGGAGCTCGGAGCGTTGGCCGACGGTTTCGTGACGCTCGACACCGCCGAGTTCCTCATCACGCACCTGGAGCCGCAACCCGAGGGCGGCATACGGACGACAGTGCGATTCGACCTGTCGGGCACCGCCGTGGCCGACGCGCGCGTCGAGCGCATCGGCCAGTGGCAGATGCGCTGGGTACCGAACGGACCCCGGTGGGCAATCGCCGAGTGGACGGCCCTCGACGCCGTTCAAAGCCGATCGGCGATCCCGATTTTCAGCGAGGCGACAACGTCCGCATTCGGGGGGATACGGGCATTCGACGCGCAGTTGACGCCAGGGCTCGACGAGTGGATTGGCCGTCTCGACGCGGCGTTCATGCCAGGCGGCATGGGGCATCACGGCGTCTCGGCCGGCGACGCGGACGGCGACGGTCTAGACGACATTTACATCTCGCAGCCGTCCGGCCTTCCCAACAGGCTCCTTCGCAACAACGGCGATGGCACGTTCACGGACATCACCGACGCCGCCGGGCTGAACGTGCTCGACGGCACCTCGCAGTCGCTGTGGCTGGACGTCGACAACGACGGCGACGAGGACCTGATGCTCGTCGCACGCAACGGTCCGCTGCTGTTCACGAACGACGGCAAGGCGCGGTTCTCGAACGTGCCGAATGCGTTCCAGTTCGCGAAACCGCTTGGCGGCTCGTTGACATCGGCGGCGGCCGCCGACTACGACCGCGACGGGTTCGTGGACATCTATCTCTGCGCCTACTCCTATCTGATTGGCGCCAGCGAAGACAAAGCGGGACCGCCGACGCCGTATCACGACGCTGAGAACGGGCCGCCGAACGTGCTGCTCCGCAACGACGGGCACGGGCACTTCGTGGACGTCACCGACGCGTCCGGGCTCGACGAGAACAACGATCGATTCAGCTTTGCGGCCGCCTGGGCCGACTACGACAACGATGGCTGGCCCGACCTGCTCGTGGCCAACGACTTCGGGCGCAAGAACCTGTACCGGAACCTGGGCCTCGTCAACGGGCACGTGCGATTCCAGGACGTTGCGCACCAGGCCGGCGCGGAAGACTACGGCGCGGGAATGAGCGCCACGTTCCTGGACTACGATAATGACGGCCGGCTCGACATTTACACAGGAAACATGTGGACCGCGGCCGGTCAGCGCGTCACCACGGCGTCTACCTTCAAGCCTGACGCCACCGACGACATTCGTGAGATCTATCGGAAGCACGCGGGTGGCAACTCGCTGCTGCGCAATCGCGGCAATGGCACGTTCGAGGACGTCAGCCAGAAGGCAGCGCGCGGCATTCGGCCGCTGGGCCTGGTCTTCTGACGCGTTCGATTTCGACAACGACGGGTGGGAAGACCTCTATGTCGTGAACGGCATGTTCACACGCGAAGACGACCAGCCGTCGATCGACGTGGACAGCTTCTTCTGGCGGCAGGTGGTCGCTCAGTCGCCGCTCGCCCGCACGCCTGGAACGCCGTACGACGATGGGTGGCGGGCGACGAATCGTTTGCTCCTGAGCGGCGGATCACAGGCGCAGCACGAGCGCAGCGTGTTGCTGCGCAACGACGGCCATGGCGGCTTCGACGAGGTCTCGGGTGTGGCCGGCGTCGATGTGGATCAGGATGGGCGGTCGTTCGCCATCGCCGACTTCGATCACGATGGCGATGCGGACATTGTGCTGTTGGCCCCGCGATCGTCACCGCAGCTGCGGCTGTTCCGAAACGATTTTGCGAGCGGCCATGCGGCGGTGGCGATTCGCCTGACCGGGACGAAGAGCAACCGCGACGCGATTGGAGCTCAAGTCACGGTCGAGACCGATCGCGGCCGGTTCACGCGCGTCGTCAAGGCAGGATCCGGATTCCTGTCACAGCATTCGAAGGAGGTGCTGGTCGGGCTGGGCACGAGCGAACGGATCGCCGGCATCACGATCCTGTGGCCAAGCGGACTCACGCAGAAGGTAACCGACGTTCCGGTCAACCATCGTGTTTCCATCGTGGAAGGGAATCCGCAGGTTCGCGCTGAACCCTTCCAGAAGGCGAGCGTTCCGTCAGCAGCTGGAAGCGGTGCACGGGCAGCTCACAAGGCGAAGGATCCTGGCACGGGAACCTGGCTCTACCAGCCTTTTCCCGCTCCGGATTTGAAGCTGCGCGATGGCAACGGACGGGAGCAGTCGCTCTCCGGGCTGGCCGGCCCCGTACTTCTGTGCTTCTGGGCCACTTCGGCGCCGCCATCGCTGGCCGCCATCGAAACGCTGGCACGTCAGCGCGGAGCCATAATGGCCGCTGGTGCGTCACTGTTGCTCGTATCCGTTGATGCGGTCGAGGATGCCGGAAAGGCACAGGCGATAGGACAGAAGCTGAACGTCCCGATCGCGACCGCGGACGCGGAGGCAGCCGGCACCTACAACGTGGTCCATCGGTATCTGTTCGACGGGCGCGAGAACCTCAGGCTGCCGTCGATATTCCTGGTCAGCGCAGATCGCGCGATCGTCAAGATCTACGATGAGGACGTCTCGCCTGCGCAGGTCGCCGAGGACATCCCGAAGATCGACGTGCCCCCCGCCGAGCGCCTGTCACGCGCCCTGCCATTTCCGGGGAGGTTCTATTCGAACGTGACCGAGCGCAGCTATTTCCAGTACGGACTGGAGCTGTCGGAACAGGGGTTCGACACGCCGGCCCTGGCCGTGTTCGAGCACGTCGCGAAGGTCGATCCGAGCGCGATCACCTTCTACAACCTGGGCACGCTGTACATGAGGCGGCATCAGCAGGCCCAGGCGAAGGATGCGTTCGAACGCGCGCTGCAATTGAAGCCCGACGATCCGGACGCCAACAACAGCCTCGGCGCGCTGCTGGCGCAGAGCGGACAGATTCCGGCGGCCATCGAGCGTTTCCGAGCCGCGCTGAAGGCAAGGCCCGCGTTCGCCGATGCGCTGAATAACCTCGGGTTCGCCTTATTCCAGACTGGCGACGCCGGGCAGGCGTACGACCTCTTACGAGAAGGCGCTGGCGGCGGAACCCGGCTTTCCCGAGGCCCTGAACAACCTGGGTATCTTCTTCGGCCGTCAAGGAGACCTCGATCGCGCGCAGACGCACTTTCAACAAGCGGTGGACAAACGCGCTGACTATGGCGAGGCGGCAAACAACCTGGCGCTGGTGCTGTTTGCTCGCGGCGACGCCGACAAGGCATTGGGCGTGCTGCAGAAGCTGCTGGCAGGCCAACCCCGCGTTCGAAATGGGCTACGTGACGATGTGCCGGATCTATCTGAAGACCGGACATCGGCAGGAAGCTGCGCAGGTGCTCGAGCAACTGCTTCGGCGCAACCCCAGGCACCCACTGGCGCAACAGCTCCGGCAACAGATCCGCTCAGGCGGCTGATCACAACCGTCGTCACCGGTCACACTCGGCTGTCTCGGCAGGCGAGTTGGCAGTCGCGCCGCTGGAGCTGTTTCAGCGATCGTGATGAAGCTGCTCGCGAAGACCGCCGAGGACCGCTATCAGACGGCGGCCGGGAGCGCTCCACATGTTTCCGTGTAGATGTCCAGCAGCCTCACGCGTGGCGTCTGGCGCAGGATGCCACGCGACGACAAATGGAGCCGAGCGCCGCCAGAAAGCCCGCAACCAGCAACGCCGGAAGCCCCCGGCAGCCACATCAGACGAGGAGGCGCCGTCTGCCCTGCAGGCGAGGGGCTCATCGCGCAACACCGGTCTTCGGGATGCTGGCTGATTCTGACAGCGTGAGCGTGTGGAGGCGATCGGTCGGCACCTGCTTCCACTGCCAGCGGCGCCCTCCCGGCATCCGGACTTCCACGTCCACGGGACCGGCGTAGTCCGCGAGGCCAAAGTACGCCCGCAGATCGTTCTGTGAGAGGAAGCTCCCGCCGGAACGGATCTCGCGCATCTGCGTCTTTCCACCGGCAGTAACCGTGACCTTCGCGCCGATGCCGAATCGATTGCCCTCCCCGGAGGAGGCGCGCACCGCCACCCAGTGGTGGTTCGACGACTGGCGGTTCTCCAGGAGCGCTGCCGTGCTGTCCACGTTGTTGATGACGACGTCGAGATCGCCGTCGTTGTCGAGGTCGCCGACGGCGAGGCCGCGCCCGACGCGCGGGACCTGCAGGCCGCTCCCGGCACGTCCCGAGACGTCGCGGAATCGTGCGCCGGCGTTCAGCAGCAGCAGGCTCTTCTGCCGGTACGTTTCCCCGAGCCGCGGGTACTGGTCGATGTCGGAGAAGATGTGGCCGTTGGCGAAGAACAGATCGAGCCTTCCGTCCAGGTCGGCGTCGAAGAAGGCTGCGCCCCAGCCCATCGGGACGAACGTGGGGCCGGCGATGCCGGAGGCCGTACTGGCGTCCTCGAATTGTCGGCCGTCGATGTTGCGATACAGCGTGTAGCGATCGTGGGCGAACGTGGTGAGGACCAGGTCGATCCGCGAGTCGCCGTCGTAGTCGCCTGCGTCGGCGCCCATTCCCGCCTGGGCGCGGGCATCGCCGTTGACCGCAACGCCGGCAATGTGAGCAACGTTCTCGAATCGGCCGTTGCCGAGGTTGTGGTAGAGGAAGTTCGGATTGGAGTCGTTCGCCACGAACAGATCGACGAGCCCGTCGTCGTCATAGTCGGTGGCCAGGACGGCGAATCCGTACGCGCGCGTCGAATCGGAGAAGCCGTGCGCGTCGGTCGCTTCTTTGAATTGTCCATTGCCGAGGTTTTCGAAGAAGAGGTCGGGCTCGCCGGGGAGTCCGGCGGGGCCGACCATGATGGCCGGCCCGTTGCGCCAGACGAGCGAGCGACGCGCACGCTGCACGGACTCCCAGGTCGTCTCGACGTAGCGGGCGACGTACAGATCGAGGTCGCCGTCGCCGTCTGCGTCGAAGAACGCGCAACCGGTACTCCATCCGCCGGCCGTGACTCCCGCCCTGGCGGCGACGTCCTCGAAGGTGCCGTTGCCCCGATTGCGGAACAGGACGTTCGGCCCCCAGTTCGTCACGTAGAGATCGAGAAGGCCGTCGCCGTCGAAGTCCCCGGCGCACACGCCGTTCCCCCAGGCCGCGAGGTCGACGCCCGCCTGCTTCGACACGTCCTCGAACTTCCATCCGCCGAGATTCCGGTAGAGAGTGTTGCGGTGCGGGATACGCTCGCGGGCCGGCGTCAGCTCCGCGGCGGTGACGAGGTAGACGTCGAGCAGCCCGTCACCGTCGTAATCGAACAGTGCGACGCCGCCGCACGCGGACTCCAGGATGTGGTCTTTCGTCGGACCGCCGCAATAAGTGCGAGCCGGCAGCTGTGCGCCCTCCTCGAATGCGACCGTCACGGTCGCGCCGTCTTCGGGTGACGGCACGTTTGCCGGCGCCGGCCCCATTGCGGATGCGTGGCCTCCATACGCCTGCTCCCTGGGCGTCGTCTGTCGATAGCTGCCCTCGAACGACAGGCCCAGCGCGACCTCGCCCTCGAGCTGAGAGCGGACGCGCTCGAGGAGCGCGAGGACGGGACGTGTTGCCGAAATGACGGCCGCTGCGTTGCCCGGCGGAACAGTCGTCAGCGACGAGGCGGCGCGGCGCAGCTCCTCTCGCACCGTTGGTGCGAGGCCGGTCTTCGGCGCACCGGGGCCGGCGGTCGATTCCGGTTCCGCGCCGAGCGCGTCGAGGCTGCGGCTGGCCGACAGGAGCGCACGCTGGACCTGTTCGGCCGGCGCGCCTTCGCGCGCCGCTTCCTGCAACTGACCGAGGGCTGCGCGCTGAAGGTCGAGGAGGCGCGTTCGCTCGTGGGCCTCCGCTGCGGTGGCTGCGGGTTGTTGCCGAGGGGCTGCATTGGTGGGGATGAAGGAGCCGAGCGCGCCGAGCGTCGCGGATACCGCGAGCGCGACGGCGCGCGTGCCGGACAGTGCGCGATCACCGTGACGATCGACGCTCGAGGGCATCTGGCAGTACCGCTCGCCCCATTCTGGACCACAACCTGTCATTCGCCAGAATGCGGTCCGGACCCGCAACCGGCGACAATCAATTGAAGTGACCAGCTCGAGTGCGCCAATGAGCTGCGGCCTCCGGGGCCGGAGTGACAATGTGAAGTAGATACTTTCGGGCTACAGGAGAGAACCCGCCGCCTCCATCAAGTCATAAGTCATGATAGGACAACGAGTTAGGCATGGAGGCGCCGGGATTTGCACCCGGGTCCGAAAACACATCCCCGCAGGAATCTACGATGCGTATCCGCTTCTAAATTGTCGCTCCTGACGTGAAGAAGCAGCGAAGAACCGTCAGAAGCCAGCCCCGAAAAATCTCGCCGCCGACGTCCAGGACGACCGTCGGCAACCAGCCTGCTGAAATGACATCCACTCCCGACCCGCAGGCTGATCGGGGTGGACGCTCACAGGTTTTTACGCTGCGAGAGCGAGCTGCGTGTCCGCAGTTATGGTTTGTTCCATCTGATTTACGAGGGTGATGGTCCTCGGCAACGCATCCTGCGAAACCGTATCTCCGTCGAATCTAGGTCGCCCCCACATGACGACGAACTCGACCGTGACGATCGAGTCACTGCGACAAAACAACATCACATTGTACGCTCCAGCGCGCCGAGGGGTCAAATACATGGCGCAGTTACACTTGCGGCGCCCTTCGACCTTGACTTGAATCTGGACCGTCCCGATAATTTCCAGGATGTCCAGCGAAGCGCTCAACTCCGCAATCGAGACGCTCCGCACCTGCCTGCAGACCGAGCTCGACACTCAACGCACATCCCTCGAGACGACGCTCGAAGCCCGCCACCAGGAGGAGCTGGCCGAAGCCAGGCGCGTGACGGCTGCCGAGGTCCAGGAACGGTGGTCGGCGCGCCTTGATGCACTTCGCGCGGAATGGGCCGCGAGGCTCCGGACCGAGGTCGCGGGTGCGTCGGCCGAATCCGCGCGCACGCACGCCGCCGAGATCGCGCGACTGGAAGCCGAGAGAGCGTCCGCGGGCAGCGCAGCTCAGGCGGACACCGCGCGGCATCCGCACACACCGGACCTGTCTCGAGCGGCCCTCAACCGACTCGCCGGCACGCTCCGGACGATCAGCGACGCCTCTTCTCTCACGGCGACCCTCGATGCATTGGCCGACGGAGCAGCGGCGGAAGCATCACAGACCGCGCTCTTCATCGTTACCGGGGTATCGGGCGGCGACGCCGGCAACGGCGCCGACACGCTCGAACGGTGGCGATCCCTCAGCTTCGACGACGACGAAACGGTTCCCGTCACGATTCCACCCGCCGGCGCGATGGCCCATGCGGTGCGGACGCGCCAACCCACGGTCACGAAGGGGGAGTCCGCCGAATCCGGACGCTCGGGCCTCATCGTTCCGATTGTTCTCGCCGATAAGACGGTCGCAGCCCTTTACGCGGAAGGAGAGGCGGACGTCGACGCCTCCGCCGTGTGGCCCGACGCAATCCAGATCCTGTGCCAGCATGCCTCGGCCTGCCTTGCGCAGCTGACGGCGGTTCGCATTGCCCAGGCGCTCGGCGCCGGCGATTCCGCGCCGGCGGTCTCGGAAGACGACTGGAGCGCCCGACGGTACGCCCGGCTGCTCGTGTCGGAAATCAAACTGTATAACGAAGCTGCCGTGCGGACCGGACGCGAACGGCGCGACCTGCTGGCGCGCCTGCGTCCAGAGATCGACCGCGCCCGTCGCCTCTACGAAGAGCGGGTGCCGGTATCGATAGGACACCGCGCGACGCTCTTTCAGCAGGAGCTGGTCCAGACGCTCGCGGAAGGTGATCCCAACCTGCTCGGGGCGTCCGCCTGATCGTTCATGTACAAGGTCACGCTGTCGTTTGTCACGGTTCTGCTCCTGCTGCCAGGCCCGGACGCCGTGCTACGTTCGTCCGGCCAGCTGTCTACGACGGCGCACCAGCCGCTGCCCCGGACTTCAACCGAGCTCTGGCTCGTGCCGACGGCAGATGACGTCACCCCCCGCGCGCTGACGCCGTACAAGTCGCTGATCGAAGGAGCGACGGCATTCGGTGCCGGTGACTATGCCGGTGCCCTTCCGCTCGTCAGCCAGCCATCGTTGGCGTCGACAGATCTGCGCGACTACGCCGCGTACTACACGGCGGCATCCCAGCTCCGATTGTCCCGTTCCGCCGACGCGCGCGCTCTCTTCCACGCGCTCCGCGAGCGCAAGCCGCCGGGTTATCTGTCCGTGAGCAGCGCGATCGGCGAGGCGGAGGCGGCCGAAGCGCTGGGGGACTACAAGGCGGCCGTCTCCATTTACGAGGACCTGGTCGAATCGAAGACGTCGATCAACGAGGACGTCCTTTCCCGGCTGGCGCGCGCGTCGTCGGCGGCGGGCGACCGGAAAAAGGCGGCCGAGGCCTATTTGCGCGTCTACTACGAGTTCCCCTTGACCGATGCGGCGATTGCGGCCGAGACACAGCTCGAGACGCTGCGCGACTACTCCGTGCGCGGGGGCTACAAGGCTGATCTTGGCCGCGCACAGGTCTTCTACGGCGCGCGGCGATACCCCGAGGCGCGCGCGGCCTTTGCGGCGCTGCAAGGGCAGGTGTCCGGTGACGAGCGGGAGCTCGTCGATCTTCGGGTCGCGGAGTGTGATTTCTTCCTGAAGCGGTACGCCGCCACACGCGACGCGCTGCGGCCCTATCAGGACTCGGCATCGCGCAGGGCGGAGGCACTGTTCTTCGCGCTCAGCGCGCAGCGCGAGCTCGGTCAGGAAGAGGAGTTCGTGTCGGGCACGCGGTCGCTGGTCGACGCGTTTCCGGATAGCTCGTGGTCCGAGGAAGCGCTGAACAACCTCGGGACCTACTACATCCTGTCGAACGAAGACGATCTCGCCGCCAAGGCGTTTCGCGAGCTCTACGAGCGATTCCCGTCAGGATCGCGAGCCGAGCGCGCCGCCTGGAAGTACGGGTGGTATCAGGTACAAGACCGGCGCCTATCCCGAGACGATCAGAGTATTCGAGAGCGCCGCGACCGCGTTCAACCGCTCGGATTATCGGCCGTCGTTCCTGTACTGGGCCGCCCGCGCGCACGGCAAGGTCGGCAACGGACCGCAAGCCGACGAGCGGCTCCGCCTGGTTCAGACCGACTACGGGAACTCGTACTACGGCCGCCTCGCGAGCGTCCAGCTCACACCGCGCTCCGAGGCGCGCCCGGACGCGGTCCCCGTGAACCGACCTGCCCTGGCCTTTGGGTCCGCGACGGCTCCGGCCCTCCCGACCGGGCGGCTGATCCGCCTCCTGCTGGCCGGTGGCCTGTACGACGACGCCCTGAACGAGCTGCGATTCGCCCAGCGGGCGTGGGGACCGTCGACGCCGGTCGATGCGACAATTGCGTGGGTCTACTACCGCAAAGGCGAGCTGCGGCGGGCGATCACGCTGATGCGCCGGGCCTATCCGCAGCACCTGACGGCCCTGGGGCAGGAGCTGCCGACGGAAATCCTCCAGGTCATCTTCCCCCTGACCTACTGGGACTGGATCCGCAAGTACTCGGCGAGCCGCGGCCTCGATCCCTACGTCATCGCCGCGCTCATCGCGCAGGAGTCGACCTACGATCCGAAGATCCGATCGCCCGCCAATGCCTGGGGGCTGATGCAGCTCGTGCCGGCGACCGGCCGGCAACTCGCCAGGTCCCAGGGCATTCCGCGTTTCACGACCGCAATGCTCACGAACCCCGAAATCAACATCCGGCTGGGCACGCTCTATTTCTCCCGGCTGGTCGAACAGTTCGGGGGAACGTATTATGCCCTTGCGAGCTACAATGCGGGCGAGAACCGGGTCGTGCGATGGCGGGCCGAGCGCCCGGGGCTCGATCAGGACGAGTTCATCGACGACATCCCGTTCCCGGAAACCCAGAATTACGTGAAGCGGATCCTGGGGACGGCCGAGGACTATCGGATGTTGTACGGCAAAGGCGGCGGCCAGGCGATCCCGGTCGCCAGCCTGGCCGTTCGTGCCGGTCTGCCAGGCGTCTCGCCCGCACGTGCGGGATCGAAAGCGTCCGCCACTGCGAAGTCGTCGCGGAAGCCTGCGGCCCGGAAAGCTCCGCCGAAGAAACCGTCGTCGACCAGGAAGGTGTCATGAGCGAGACGATGCAACGATCCGCCGCCGACGCCGATCTTCGCCTGTCGAATCTGCAGACGCAGATCGACAGTCTCAGCGTCACGCTCCAGCAGTGGCGGCAGGCGCAGGAAGATCCGGAGCCGATGGAGCAGCGCCTCGCGCAGCTCACGGAGCAATGCGCGGGCATCGTCGAGCGCTGGCGGCAGACTGACGAGCGGCACACGGAGATCGTCGCGAGTCTCGAGGAGCGGCTGAACGAGTGGGGCGCGATCGAGAGCCGGTTGCAGCAGGATTCGGGCGACCGGATCCGGGAGCTCGAAAAGACGATCGAGCACGAGTGGCAGGCCCTCCGGCAGCTTCACGAAGAGCCGGTCAAGCAGCTGCGCGAGCAGGCGGCCACGCTCGGCGAAACCTGCGCGGCGGCGGCGAACCTCGCGCTTCGCGGCTTCGAGCGGGCCGAAAGTCGCATCGTCGCCCTCGAGCAGGATTTACAAGGCCGCATGGCCCAACTCTCCCAGGACTTCCAGGCCGCGATTGCCCAGCTGAATGGTGCGCCCCCCGCCCGACCGCAACCGGCGCTCCGCGAGCCTCTGGCCGCCTTCCCACTCGACAGCGTGATGCGGATCCACGAGGGGCTCCGGGAGTCCGGAGACAACAGCGCACCCGCACTGCCGGCGCCTGTTGCGAGCCCGGTGCCCCTGCCGGCGAGGCCGATGGCGGTCCTGCCGGAAGCCGCTGAATCGCTGGCGGCGCGGATGGAGTCGCTCGAAGCGAAGATCGCGGCAGCGCGCACGAATGCCGCGTGGTGGCGCTCGTACCCCGCGATGGGGCTGCTCATCGTGTCGGTCGCGGCGGCCGGGGCATTCGCCGTCTGGATTCAGGGTCGGGTCGAGAGCCGCCTGAACGATGCCGCCGCGCGTGTGGCTGCGGCGGACCGTCAGCGGGAGTCCGCGGCGCAGCTTGCCAACAGCAGGCTCGCAGCCACGCGTGAGGAAGCCGGCCGTCAGGTGGCTGAAGCCCGTCAGACGGCGTTGCACGCGCAGATCGTCGGGAACGTCCTCGCGGCGCCGGATGTGATCCGGTTCGACCTCGCAGGCACGGCCGCCGCACCCCGCGCGTACGCGAAAGTCATGTTCAGCCGGTCGCGCGGGATCGTGTTCAGCGCGTCGCGGCTTCCGCAGGCTTCCAGCCAGAGTGCCTATCAGTTCTGGCTGATGACGCGGTCCGGCCCGGTGAGCGCCGGCCTGCTGACCCCGGACGCCGGCGGCCGCGTCACGTTCGTGACCGACACGCCCGACAACGTGCCGCGGCCGGTCATCGGCGCAAGTGTCACCCTCGAGCCGGGGGGCGGACGTCCGCGGCCCTCAGGGACGACGGTGCTGGACAAGACTCCTTGATCGGGCGGACACCGCAAGCGCGGACCTGAGTCAGCAGTCCGCGCGGTAACCGCGCAGGTTTCCCATCATCCTCCCATGGGCATGACCCTGGACGACGTTCTGGTGCTCGCCGGCGACCTGGACGACGTTCCCGGATTCGATACGCCGCGCGAGCGATTCCGGCGGTTCCTGATCGGCCAGGAGACCGATGCCCACGCCGCACGGACGTTCGTCGAACAATGCCCGCACCTGGTGGACGAGCAGCACCACCGCGCCCTTCAGGATCTGGTCGTGCTCCTCGGCCGATCGCTTGGATTCGAGACGACCTTCGGAACCTACGCGCCCGCCGGAGGCGGTCTGAAGATCGACGGCCAGTGGCGGTCCCGCGCCCGGCTCGAGGTCGTCCTCGAGCTTCGAACGAACCTCACGCCGTCGACCGATAGCGAAGGGCTTGTCCTGTCGATCGCCGCTCACGCGGGCACGGTCCGGCGGGGGTCCCAAAAGCGCGTGATCGGCCTCGCCGTCCTGGCGCCAGGTTACGCGGGACGCAACAGGTTCGAGCAGGCTCTCGCTACATCGATACCGGACGTCCCGATCCGTTTCGTCTCGCTGCGGTCGCTCCTTTTCCTTGTCGACATGGTCAGCGCGGGCCGCGTGACGCACGACGACGTCGTGCGTCTATTGGACACGGTCGCCGCTCCGGACTTCGTCGTCGTGCTGCTCGAGCGCGCGAGTCACCCGGGCGCGCCCGATCTGCCCGATTCCCGGATTCCACCGCACGAATTCGAGACAGGCCCTGCCTTCTGGCTCGCGACGGTCGCCGGCGACAGCGCGATCACGCCGGAGCGTTTTCTGGAAGTCGTCATCGGAAAGCGACGAATCTTCGGGGTCCGGGAGGCGGGCCATCCAGGCGGGAGCGTCCGGCCGGGGGATCGGATCTGCTTCTACGTCTCAGGGCGAGGTGCGGTCGGCCGTGCCGACGTCGCCTCGATCGAGCCGAAGGGAACCGGCCTTCGGGACGTGCATCAATACAGCCAGCTCCTGCGCCTGGATAACGTCGACCTCTATCCCGATGCTCCAATCGTGCTCGACTCGGAGACGACGTTGCGCCTCCGCGCCGCGCAGGGCGACTCGAACGCGACGTGGCATCCCTTCATGCAAATACCGGAACGGGCATTTCATTCGTTGACACAACGCGAACGTCCGGTGTCACTCAAAGGGCAGGTCGAAGCCCCTCATCGTCTCGATGCCTGACGAGTGCGAGAAGCGGCGGAAGGCGCCGCCGAGTAGTCCACCTCTCGGTCGCGCTGCCGTCTCAAGTGGCATTCGCCCAGCGCAGCACGCGAAGCGCTCGAAGCGTGTTCCAGCGGCTCGGCTCGCCGGCGCCGCCTTCCATCTGGAAGTGCACCCGACCCGGATGCGGGTTCTCGAGCGGCCAACGCCCGAGCTCGTCGCGCTTCTTCTGCACCAGATCGATCGCCTCGGCCATGCGATCGTCGGGTGTGGCGGCGGCCCGCCGCAGGTAGTCCAGGCCCCACAGGATGTCGTAGTGCCAGCGCGTGGGAAACGAAATCTCGGTCCACGCCGGTCCTCCTGGTACCTTCCGATCTTTGATGATCTGTCCGGTTGACCGCGATCGGAACAGGCGCCGCTCGAGCAGGTACTCGTGTGCGCGAAGTCGAGCGGCGGTGATGTCGGGCCTCGGACCCGTCGCCGTTTCGTATTCCAGCAGCCCTTCGAGGACACAAATCGTCGAGTGGAACGACGATCGCTGGCTGGGCGGAGCGTCGCAGTTCCAGCCGCCGTCGCTCAACTGCTCGTGAAGCAGCCGGTCGACGAGACGTTCGCGTGCCTCGCCGAAATACGCGCCGATCGCGAGCACTCGTCCGTTGATACAGGGCTCGACTTCGCCTTCGAAAAACGGCGAGTTGCCGAACTCCTCGCCCCAGGTGCAGCGGTCGCGCACCTGGCCGATGGCCCTTCGGATCCGATCGCTCGCCGGGTCGACACCGAGATCTCGCAACAGCTGGAGCGTATCCTTGGTGGAGATCCAGGCGCGCGGTACGAACGCCGCGCCGCCCCAATGGCCATCGGCTCCTTGAAGGTCCAGCAGGCGAGCCCCCCAACCCTCCGCGGCCACACGCGATCGTTCACGCGCAACGGCCGCGTCCGACTCGCCGATCAGATCGCGCATGACCTGCCACCGAATCGAGGGATCCGAATCGAGCAGCCACTCGATGACACTCATCCGGATACTTTAGCGCGACTTACACGACGGCCTGCCAATCCTGAAGGCCATCGTCACGGTAGCAGGGGATGTCGTCGTGTGGAGCGAGTCTGACGCACCAAACCTTCGGTGTCTTTGATCCTCGTCAACGATCTCCCGGCGAGGCGCTGGTGTCAGCGACGGAGGTTCGCGGTCACGCGAATGACGGCGTCCGATTTGACGATGACCTTTTGACGGTCTTCGCCGAGCTGTGGATGCCGGAAGGTGAACTCGTGTTCCCCGAGCGCCAGCGGCAGGTTGACGATCGGCGTACGTCCCACCGGCTTCCCGTCGACCATCGCTTCCGCCCACGGCGCGGCATCGAGGTTGACCCATCCGTCCGCCGGAGCGACGTACAACGAGACCGTCTGCCCGGCGTCGACATCCACTGTTTGACGCAGCCTGTATCCCAGCGCCAGGTTCACGATTTCGATGTCGTGCCGGCCTGGCTCGACGTCGAGCCGGGCCCCGGGCGCGGATCCGAGCAGCCGGTCGTTCTCGAAGATCTGCAGGTCGATTGGAGATGAAATCTGGATGCCGCCAAGAGGTCTCTGCACTGTCCGTGCGGCGAGCGCTTTCGCCGGCGGGGTGGATCCCACCACCCGGACCCAGCGCATGTCGGGTGCGACCGTCAGACGCAGCGGCGAATCCGCGGTCGAACGTCCTTCGACGACCACGTCGGTGCCGGATTCGTTGGTCTCGACGACGATCGGTTGCGGCGGCGTGAACCATTGACGGTAGACGAGTCCCGCGATGACGGCCGCTTCTCCTGCCGAGAGCATCGCGAGCGCCGCCACCGCTGGACCGAACGTCCGAGTTCTGCCGGCGGCTCTCTTGGCCGTTCGGTCAGCTGCTCGGCGGACCGTCGTTCGATCCGCGACGCGTTCCTGCGGGATTGGCTCCGGCGCACGAGCTGAACCTGGCTTGCGGGCCGACGTCGGCGGCTCGTAGTCGAAGAGCGTTCGGAACTGAGAGCCGGGCTGATTGAGATCCTTCTGTGGAGCGGGCCCGACAAGCTCCGGGGCGAAGACACGCTCCGAAGTGTGAGGCGAACTTGCCGCCGGCCGGGCTCGCGCGACGTCATCGGCCACCTCCCTGACAGGTTCGCGATAGGTCTCGCTGCTGCTCTGCGGTGTTCGGACCGCGTCCTCCACGGCTGAAGGCACACGCGAGGTGACGGGATGCGGCAGGGCTCCAGTCCGTCTCGGTTCACCGGTCTGATCTTCAAGGAGGAGTTCCGCGAGGGCGTGTTGAGCCTCCCCGAGTGATTGGAATCTCTCGCCGCCAATCTGGAGCGCTCGGTGCAGCCAGCGGCGCAGCAGCGGAGAGAACGAGACACCATCGCGCTCTGCCGCTTCGGCAAATTGCTCCAGCAGCTTTTCGGCTGTCGGATGTTCGTCCGGGCTCAGCGGCCGGCCGACCAGCACGGACAAGGCGACGAGTCCCAGCTGGTACATGTCGGTCGACACGTCGAGCGGCGCGGATTCGTCGCTCTCCGACGATGGAACCGCGATGCCGAGTGCGGCGAGCTCGCTTGCCGAGAGGCCGAGCGTCTCGATGGCGGCGCCGAGAACGTGCTCGACAATCGTCAGCCGTCCTTCAGGCGTGACGACGATTCGATCGAGATTGAGGGCGCCATGGCCCAGGCCGGCGTTCTGTTGCTGCAGCAGCGCGAGCGCGGGCGCTAGCTGCCGGATGAGCGCTTTCGCGAAACGTGGTCCGTTGGCCTGATGAAGGAGCTCCGACAGGCGCTTGCCTGGCGTGTAGTTCGAGATGACGGCGAGCCCTTCGTCCGGCTCGAGATGCTCGACCGCGCGGACACGCGCGAAGGACGGATGGCGGAACCGGCTGAGACTCTGCACTCGGTCGCGCAGCGCCTCCTCGAATCCAGGCGCCGACGACAGCTCGGGGCGAAGCCGGAGGAGCTCGAGCGACGGCGCGCTGCTGTTGTCGAACATCAGCAGCCGATCGCCGAGGCCGTCGGACAGCCCCTGAGCGTACCAGCTCGCTAGCGGCTTCTGCGGCGGAGTTGAGTCGCTCCCGTCGCCGGGAGGCGGAGCTTGTGACATCCGATCAAATGGATGAACGAGACTGAGGCGGGGTCAGCCAGTAGACCGAAACCCAGTTCATTCTCCACGAAAGCCCGGTCGAGTCAAGAAATGCCTTACGGTGACGCGGCGCGTGGCCAGGCGACAATCTCGTAGATCTGGACCCGATCGTCAGCCGTTACGGCGCGGAGGTATGGCATGAAGGCTTGGAGTCTGGCCTCGATGAGCGGCGCCGTCTGGGCGCCGTACAGATCCCGATGAATCACGATGTACCGGGTGCGCCGCTGCTTCATCGCCTCGAAGCTCTCGCGCGAGGGGAAGGACGCCAGGACGACCGCGAGCTCGCGGAAATCCGGCGGAATGTAATCGCTGTAGCCGTTGAGCAGCGGCTGCCAGTGCCGAGTCGAGTTCACCATGTAAATCGTGTGGATGTGAAAATCGATCCGGCGCTCGTAGAACGGGAACTCGGCGACCGCGCCGCGCGGCATGCCCGCAAGGACGTCGTACACCGGGGAAATCGGCCTTGCTTCCCGCCAGTCGATCGGAACGCCGTTGAGCTCGAGCAGAGCGAGCGCACAGCAGGCGATGGCGATCGCCGGTGAGGACCGAGTGGCTCTCGTGTGGCTTCCGCCTTCCGCCTTCGCGCGAAGCGTTTCGGCGGACCGCCGTAGCCTTGGCGGAGGCTGGTCAGGCGGAAGACTACGGGCGGCGTTCCACTTCCACCTGAAGGTGGAACCGCCACAGAACGGATCGCCACAGAACGGATCGCGCGCACACCGAACGCGGCGAAGAGCGCCAGGACCAGTGTCACGATGATTCCGGTGCGACCGGGCGCACGCAGGAGTGAGAACACAGGAACTGTCTTGAAGAGTACGGTATAGAGGCCGGCGCGCGGGCCGAGGGACGCCCAGAACGCAAGGAGGCCCAGGCTGCCGTAGAGCATCACCGTCTCGCGGTCCCCCGACAGCGCGGATGACGATGCCGAGGTGTCCCGGCCTCGGGCGATTGCCGCGACGCCCGTGGCCCCCAGGAGGATCGCCAGGAACCCCGGGAACAGCACTTCGTGGTTCCAGTCCTTGATGATCGGCAAGAGCCAGTTGTGCGCGTGCGCAGCCGACGCCAGGTAGGACCTCAGGTACGCCGAATAGGGTGCCGCATCGTCGAGCGATCGGCCGAACCCGGTTTCGTCCTGGAGCCGAAGGTAATGCGCGAAAGCCGGCGTGACGAGCAACATCGACAGGAACGCACCGATGGCGACGGCCGTCCAGTACCGGGGTGATCGCCACAGCCCACGGCTCCACGCCAGGAACAGCGTCACGTACGCGACCATGAATGCTGCGAAGATCCCGTAATACGCGCAGCCGAGCGCCTGCGCGGCGAGCGCGACGCCGAGCGCGACCCCGGCGCGCCACGATGGTGCATCCGCGACTCGATGGATCATCAGCAAGGAGAGCGGCAAGCCGGCCGCCATCAGCAGCTGGATGTGAGCGGTGTGTGAGAACAGGAAAGGGCAGAACGCGAAGAGCACGGCCGATGTCGAGGCAGCCCAGCCGTCTCCAGTCAAGCGGCGCGCGAAGAGCCACATCGTCACGGCCGACGCGGCGAACGTGAAGAGGACCACGACGTTGTGCGCCGTTTCCGCATTGCGCGTGAGCCACCACGCCGGCAGCCCGATGACGCCGGCGGCCAGATTGGCTTCGGAAAACGCGAGCGTGTTGCGGTGCGGATGGAAGATGTTCGCGTCGAAGAGATCGGAGGGATCGGTGAGCAGCGCGTGTGCGACCCAGGCCACGTTCCAGACCGATACCCGGGCGTCGCCGCTGTTGGCCGTGCGCCCGAGCCGGTTCAGCCCGGTGGCGAGCGGCCAGGTCATCACGATGGCGGCGGCTATCGCGAGCGTGCACAAGACGAGGCCACGCCTCGCGCGTGTGCCGATGGTGTCGCGAGGAAGCTGCATGTAGAATGCCGCTCATTCAACCACAGAAGACCGGCGAGGGACACATCACGACGCGCGCGCAACCGACCCTCGTCATGCCCAGCCTCGTGACTGCGGCTGGATGCGCGTTCGCGGTCCTGGCCGCGTGGCTTTCCCAGGGCATGATGGCACCCGGAGACGATGGGGCGGCGAGGCTCGCGCTTCTGCCCTTGTCGCCGTTCGCCTTCTGCGTCGTTGTGTTCGCCGGCGTGGCGGTCTTCGGTCTCGTCCGTGTCGGCGCCTCTCGGCTGCCGCTGCTGCTCCTGACGCTGGTGCTCCTGCCGTGGCTGCCGGTGAGCGTCCCGGCGGTGTTCCTGCTCTGGTCCGGCCCCGTCCTGATCGCTGTGTGGCTCGCGGTGGCTGGCGCGATGCTCGCGACCGTGCCCTGGCTTTCTCTTGGGATCGCGAACCGCCGGCCCGCGGTGCGGGCGGGTGTGTTGGCGATGGCGATCTTTTCTGCCGCCGCCTGGGGCGTGTCGCCTTCCCGGCCCAGTGGCGACGAGCCGCACTACCTGATCATCACCCAGAGCCTCCTGCTCGACCATGACCTGAAGATCGAGAACAACCATGCGCGGGCCGACTACAGGACTTACTTTCAGGGCGATCTCTCGAAGCCCCACTTCCTGAGGCGCGGCCGCGACGGCGCCATCTATTCGATCCACGCGCCAGGGGTCTCCGCGCTCGTCGCGCCGGCGTTTGCGCTCGCGGGGTATCGCGGCGTGGTGATCTTCCTGCTGGTGCTGTCGGCGACTGCCGCGGGGCTCGCATGGGAGCTGGCGCGGCGGGTGACCGGCCGCACCGATGCCGCGTGGTTCGGGTGGGCCGCGGTCGTGCTCTCGCCGACGCTGCTCCTCAACGCGTTCACCGTGTATCCGGATGGTCCCGGGGCGCTCATCGTCTTGAGCGGCATCTGGGCGCTGATTCGGCTGCAGGAGGAGCAATCGAGTGGCGCGGAGTCGGCCGTGCCCTGGTTCTTTCATGGTGCCGCGCTCGCGGTGCTCCCATGGCTGCACACGCGCTTTGCGCTGCTCGCCGGCGGCATCGGCGCGCTCGTCGTGCTCGACCTGGCACGCACTCGCAACCCGGCGGGCAAGGCGTCCGCATTTCTTGCCGTTCCGAGCATCAGCGCGCTCGCGTGGATTGCGTTTTTCGTGTCGATCTACGGCACGCCGGATCCGGCCATCCCATACAAAGGCTCCGATCTTGGATCACCGTCCTACATCCTCGGCGGAATTGGCGGCCTGTTCGTCGATCAGATGTACGGGCTCTTCGTCAACGCTCCGGTGTTGGTGGTGGCGCCGCTCGGCCTGCTGATCCTCGCGTGCCGCCCGGGATCCGATCGCCGGCTCTCGGCGCAGCTCGCGTTCGTGGCTTTGCCGTACGTGCTGACGGTGACCCACTTCGCGATGTGGTGGGGCGGCTTCAGCTCGCCGGCACGGTTCCTCGTCCCGCTGCTCCCGACGCTGGCCATTCCGGTCGCGGTGGTGTGGTCCGCCGCGCGTGAGCGTGTCCTTCGGATCGCGCTCGCGGGCGGTCTCGCGCTCACGGCGTGTATTTCGCTTCTGCTGGCCACGGTCGACCGGGGACGGCTCGCGTACTTCGATCGCGGCAACGTGTACGCCTTGTGGGCGGAGTGGGCGAATCGGACCGCTGATCTGCCACACGCGCTGCCGGCGTACTTCGCGCGGGTTCAGCGTCAACAACCTGGCAGTCTCTTCTTTACCGAGGTCGCCGTGTGGCTCTCGGTCGCAGGGTTGGCCTGCGTGGCGTTGCGCGAGGCAGAACGGCGAGGCCTGGCTCGCACGCGCGGCAGCCTCGCGACGCTCGTGGGCGCCGTCTTCGCGCTCGCGTTCATGATTTCCGTCGCCGTCGTCTGGAAGCTGGAGGACGTGGATGGAAGGACGCCTGGTCCCGCCGTGATGAACCTTCTGAGGCGCGTGGGGCAGGAGGATCGCGTGCTGGCGCTGGACCTGACAGGGCGCAGACCCGTAGCGACCGCAGAGCTCGTGCGGCGCATGGAGCTCCGCCTGACGCCGCCGCCTCGTCAGGCCGCCGGCCAGCGGGAGGATCGCGCGCTGTTTGCCATCCCTGCCGTGCCTGCCGGGGAGTACCGGTTGAGGACGGAGCGGGCCGGCGGCAGCGGGTGGCTGATGGCTGGTGTGGGCGCCGGACGCGACCAGTTCGCGCTCGTCACCGAGCCGGTCGACACGTTCGATCGCGACGTCTCACTTCGGTTTCCGGTCGATGTCCGCGCCCTGGTGGTCCGTGGCGACGAGGACGCCCGCGGCCACGTTCGAGCGTTGTACGTCCGCCCGGTTGCTATCCGGTCGAGGGATCAAAAGGTCTCGGAGGGGTTCGCGCGCCGCGCCGTCCGGTACGGCCGCGCCACCGCGTTCTTCATGGACGAGCGAAGCTTTCCCGAGCCGAGCGGCTTCTGGCTGAGCGGTGCTCGTGCGAGCGCCGTCGTGCTGCAACCGGACGATCAGCGGTCATCGCTGCCGCTGCACGTCCGGAACGCGCCCGTAGAGAACGTGGTGATCGTCCGCAGCGGCGCGTGGAGCGAGTCACTCCGCCTGGCGCCGGGTGAGGAGCGGCGTCTCGACGTGCCGATCGATCCGTCACGTGGCGCCGCGCTCGTGTCGTTCGACGTGATGTCAGGCTTCAGACCAACCGCCGCGGATCCCGTGAGCCGCGACACGCTGTTTCTGGGGGCGTTCGTGAGGATCGAATAGCTGATCTCAGAACCTCACGATTCCCCCGAAGTAGATCCCCTTGAGCGTCAGGTTCCCCTCGTCTTCGTCCACGTGATAGAAGACGTCGAACGACCGATAGCCCCCCTGCGCGCCGAAGTTATCCGTGAAGTTGACCGTCCCGTACAGATCGAAGTCGTAGTACTTCGCCTTGTAGTCATCGTTGAGATCGCGGGGAAGTGGGAAGAAGCTGAACTCCCCGGTGATGGAGATGTTCGGCACCACGTATCCCCGGCCGATGAAGCCGACGGCGGGGATGGGGGCGCGCGCGTGAATGAACTCCGTGTCCAACACGTTGGACAGCGTGGCTTCGACGTCCGTGTACTTGGCCTCGAGGAGAAAGCCGGCGAACCCGCGATCCTTGTAGACGAAATCGTACTCGTACCCGAACCGGTAGGCTCTCCACTTCAGTTCGGTCTCCACTGGGATTGAAACCGGGTACCTGATGCCGTTGAAGATCAGATCCCTCTTGAGATTGCCCTGCGCGGTGTAGGTGATCGGCGTGTATTCGAAGCGGAACTTGCTCTTCGTGCTCGGCCTGAGGACGACCCGTATCTGCGGGAAGGTGCTCGTCTCGATCCCCAGGTCCGTGACGAAGTCGATCTTCGATCCGATAATCCCCAGCGATTCGCTCGTGATCGCGATGTCCGGCGACGGCGTCCAGAGGAAACCGCCGACCTCGACGTGGTAGGTTTCGCCCGTCGCCCGGTCCGATCCCGGGTTGCTGCCGTACTGCGCGGCTGCGGAAGCGGGCATGACGAACGACGCCAGACAGAACACGAGGTACTGCTGCGGCTGATGTGCGCATGAATTCTCTCGCCCCGATTCGGTTGTAAAGTGGCCCGGACGAGGGCCGGCGGAGCCTGCTGGGATAGGCCTGCCCAGAATAACACGAACGACGGCACCCAGCTTGCTGAATCATGCCGCCGTCGGCCCCACGAGCGGTGACATCGCGGTAGTTTCGGCCCTTTTTCCGGATCGCGGTGCCATTGGATCCAGCCGAGCGGGCCGCCGCACCAAATTTCCGGACGACGTGTGTACCCACGACGTAATCAATTTCCAGGGCCGTAATCGCAGTCGAGAAGGAGGAGGCTTCAAGATGACGCATCGTGTATCGGTCGGCGCATTGCTAGCTGCGCTGTTGCTGCTGGTAGCGCCGGTCGCAGCCCAGCAGGGCACAACCGAGGTTCGGGGACGGGTGGTAGACCCACAGGGCGCCATGCTCCCGGGCGTGACGGTCACCGTCAGAAACCAGGACACCGGGATGTACCGCGAGACCCTCAGCGGCACGGACGGCACGTTCATCGCCACCGGGATCGTCCCAGGCAGATATCAGGTCGTCGCCGAACTGCAGGGGTTCAAGAAGTTCGAACGGCGGGACCTCGTTCTGGAAGTCGGCAAGACTTCGAGCATCGAGGTGATCCTCGAAGTCGGCGCCCTCACAGAAACGGTGACCGTCACCTCGCAGTCGCCGCTCGTAGATGTCACGTCGAAGGAAATTGGCGGCAACATCGACAGCGCGACGCTCTCTCAGCTCCCGAGCGTCAACGGCAACTTCATCGGCTTCATCGGCCTCCTGCCGGGCATCGTGCCCTCGATCAGCACCGAGTCGTTCGGCAGCGACGCCATCAGCGTCAACGGCCAGGACCCCCGCAACAACAACTATTCGGTCGACGGCGGCAACAACAACGACGACGTCATCGGACAGCGCGCGGGGATGCAGGCACGGACCCCGATCGAGGCGATCCAGGAGTTCCAGGTCATTACCAGCCAGTTCGACGCGGAGTTCGGGCGCACGTCCGGCGCGGTGATCAACGCCGTCACGAAGTCGGGCGGCAACTCGCTCCGGGGCAGCGCGTTCGGCTTCTTCCAGGACGGCAGCCTGACGACGAAGGACTTCCTGGCGAAGCAGAGGGACCTCGCAAAGGCCGACACGAGCTATCAGCGCTGGGGCGGGACCGTCGGCGGGCCGATCGTCCGCGACAAGATGCAGTACTTCGCCAGCCTCGAGCGGTTCGCGATCGACCGGCCGAACACGATCGTGATTCCCACACGGCCAGACCTGAACGACCAGCAGACAACGCAGGACCGCGTGTGGAACACGATCATCCGCGGCGACCATCAGATCAACGGCAACAATACCTACAGCGTGCGCTGGCTTCGGGAGACGTCGCCGCAGGTCAACCAGATCATCGCCCCCAACACGACGCAGGCGGCCGCCGCCAAGTCGGCCCGGGAGGAGTCTGACGTCGATCAGACGCTGGCGACGAACTTCAACACGGTGCTCTCGAACAGGAACGTCAACACGCTGCGGTTGACCTGGACGCGCGAGAACGTCGCCTTCGCGAACCACTGCTTCAACACCAACGGACGGGACATGTCCAAGTGTGAGCCGACGCTTTCCTTCCAGACGTTCGTCGATCAGCAGGACAACACGGCGCAGTCGCGCATCAACGATGCGATTCAGCTCGATGACACGATGGCGTGGTTCTTCCCGAACAAACATGGCGACCACGACCTGAAGGTCGGCGCGCAGTACCAGGTACTCAGGCGCCGCCAACGAGAACCAGGGCAATCTGAACGGCACCTTCTCGTTCGGCCGCAACGACGCCGTGTTCAATCCCGCCGATCCGCGAACGTATCCGGATCGGTTCACGATTCGCGTCGGCGGGCCGAGCATCTTCTACGAGAAAGCGCATTACATCGCGGCGTTCGCCCAGGACAAGTGGCGCTTCACGCCGCGTCTGACCCTGAGCCTCGGCCTCCGCTACGACGTGGAGATCATTCCGATCCCCGAAACGGACGATCCGCTGGTCGACGAGTATCCGGTTGACAAGAACAACTTCCAGCCGCGCGTGGGCATCACCTACGACCTGGGCGGTGGCCACAGCATCGTCCGGGGCGGGTACGGCCGCTTCTACGACAAGTCGCACTTCGAGCTGATTGGCGGCATCTACACGGGCACGCCCTTTACGTCGTCGTTCACGGTGAACTTCCCGACGTCGGCGGCGGATCCCAATCCTCGCCTCGGTCTTCTCCCGACGAACGTGTACCTGGTGAATGGTCCGGTCATCAATCGGGCGCAGCTGGAGAAGGATTATCCCGGCGGTCAGCTCCTGCGGAACACCGGCGCCAGCTGGGACAATCCGGATCGCAGGACACCGTACACCGATCAGTTCACAGTCGGCTACGAGCGGCAGCTCGCGAACAACATGGCCCTGAGCGCGGATTACGTGCATGCGTTCAGCCGCGACCTGATGGTTTTGAAGGATCTCAACCCGGGGTTGCGTGCAGATACCAACGCGACAACGCCGCTGGTACGGCAAGGGAGCGCCGCGTTGGATCCAGCGTTCGCGGAGCTCCAGGCCAAGTATCCGGGGTTCGTGCCATTCACGACTGCCGTCACGCAGCCTGTGAACGTCGGCAAGATCGACTACGATGCGCTGCTGCTCAGCCTCAACAGGCGGTTCAGCCAGAACTACAGCGCGCGCGTGTCGTACACGCTGGCCTACTCGCGCGGCAACGTGTCCGGCAACGGCGTGGCCGCGAGCGGTTTCCAGGTGCTCGACGATCTCCACCTGGACCTCAACGAGGGGCCCTCGAACTTCGACACGCGGCACAACTTCGTGGTCAGCGGCCAGGCTGTCGTGCCGCGCACCGGCGGCCTGCAGGCGAGCTGGGTCGCGCGCGCGCTGAGCGGGTCGCCGTTCAGTCTCACGAACGCGAACATCGATCCCGATCGCAACGGCACGCAGGCCGAGCCGCTGGCGGCTGGCAGCTACACCGGCAACGGCACGAACGCGTACACGGTCGAGAACTACAAGAGCGAGCGGAACGGTGCGTACGGCCCGGCATTCTTCGAGCTGGACGCGCGGCTCGGCTATCGCTTCTCGCTCCCGAACCGGCGCAGAGTGGAAGCGTTCGTCGACGTCTTCAACCTGACCAACCGGACCAACTTCGGGAACCCGTCAGGAAATCAGGCGGCGCCGACCTTCCTGCTGTTGAGCGCCTACAACACGAGCTACACGCCAAGAAAGGTCCAGATCGGCGCGAGGATCGAGTTCTAAAGGCAGTCAATTGGACCGGGCATGCCTTCCGGGTGTGCCCGGTCGTTTTAGCTTCCAGCTTCCAGCTTCCAGCTTCCAGCTTTTAGCCGAGCGCCGAGCGCCGAGTCCCGAGTCCCGATCCCGACGCAGTTATACTCTGACGAATGGGCCCTGCGGTTCGTCGGCTCCTGCCTTACGCCTTCCCTTACCGTCGCGCGTTCGTGCTCGGCCTGACTTGTGTGTTCGTGACGACGGCCATCCAGTTGTTGTCGCCCTGGATCCTGAAACACGCGATCGACGACCTGAATGCCGGTGTCACGCGTCAGAAGCTCGGGCTGTACGCCGGGCTGATGCTCGGCGTCGCGATCGGCGGCGCCGTCTTCCGGTTCCTGATGCGGCGCATTCTCATCGGCGCCTCGCGCGACATCGAGTACGACCTCCGCAACGCGTTTTTCACGCGGCTCCAGCAGATGCCGCTTGCGTACTACCAGGCCCGCCGCACGGGCGATCTGATGTCGCGTGCGACGAACGACCTGAACGCCGTCCGCATGATGGTGGGCCCGGCGGTCATGTACTCGTCGAACACGCTGCTCGTCTTCGTCGTGGCGCTCGTCCTCATGAGCTCGATCGACCTGCGCCTCACGCTCATGGCGCTCCTGCCGCTGCCGCTGGTCTCCATCAGCGTGAAGTATTTCGGGAGTGCCATCCACAGCCGCTTCGAGGCCATCCAAGCCCAGCTCTCCGACATCAGCGCCGTCGTCCAGGAGGCGCTGTCCGGCGTTCGAGTGGTACGCGCCTACGGTCAGGAGCCTCACGAGCTCGAACGCTTCCGGGCCGCCAACGCCGAGTACGTCCGGCGCAATCGTGTGCTCATCCGGCTCCAGGGCCTGTTCTTTCCCAGCATGACCTTCTTTCTGGGCCTCGGCTCGCTGCTCGTGCTCTGGTTCGGCAGCCGTGAGGTGATCAGGGGACGGATCACGCTGGGAGACTTCGTCGCGTTCAACGCGTACCTGGTGATGCTCGCCTGGCCGATGATCGCGTTCGGGTGGGTCACGAACATCCTTCAACGGGGGATGGCCTCCTGGAAGCGCATGTCGGAGATCCTCGACGCCGTTCCCGAAATCGACGATGGCGGCGTGACGCCTGAAGGCAGGTCGCTCGAGATTCGGGGCAGGATCGATATTCGAGACCTCGTCTTCACGTATCCCGGCGCCGACAAGCCGGTCCTGGACCACGTGTCGCTGACGATCGAGGCCGGTCAGACCGCAGCGTTCGTCGGCGCGACCGGCTCAGGCAAGTCGACGCTCATCAGCCTGCTCGCGCGGCTGCACGATCCGCCGCCCGGCACGGTGCACGTCGACGGCGTCGACATGAAGCAGATCCCCCTCTCGCGGCTGCGCGCGGCGATCGGGTTCGTGCCGCAGGAGCCCTTCCTCTTCTCGGACACCATCGCGGAGAACGTGGCGTTCGGCGTCGATCAGCCGGACGATCCGGCCGCGGTCAACGAGCGCGTCCGTGCGGCGGCCGCCGTGGCGCGGCTCGACAAGGACGTCGAAGAGTTCCCCAAGGGCTACGACACGCTGGTCGGCGAACGCGGCATCACGTTGTCGGGTGGCCAGAAGCAGCGGACGGCGCTCGCCCGCGCGGTCATGCTCGACCCGCGCATCCTCGTCCTGGACGATGCCTTGTCGGCGGTCGACACGTATACCGAGGAGGAAATCCTGGAACGCCTGCGCGGCGTGATGCGCCAACGCACGTCGATCATCGTCTCGCATCGCATCTCCACCGTGCGGGGCGCCGATCAGATTTTCGTCCTGGACCGAGGCCGCATCGTCGAACGCGGCCCCCACGACGAGCTGGTTCGCGCGGGAGGAATCTACAACGAGATGTTCCGGAAGCAGCTGCTCGAAGAAGAGTTGCAGGCATCATGACAGTCGGCAGTCGTCAGTCGAGGATCGACAGTCGCAGTCGGAGTCGGCAGTCGGAGTCGCGAGTCGTTGCTTACCAGCGGCACGAGCGAAGCGAGTGCTGGCAGGCGCGCGGGGGGCAGGCAGACGACGCGGGCGAGGACAAAGCCCTGGCTGAAAGCGGAGAGTCGTGGCTAACCAGCGGCACGAGCGAAGCGAGTGCTGGCAGGCGCGCGAAGGGCAGGCAGACGCCGCGGGCGAGGACAAAGCCCTGGCTGAAAGCGGAGAGTCGTGGCTAACCAGCGGCACGAGCGAAGCGAGTGCTGGCAGGCGCGCGGGGGTGGGGCCCCGCGCGCAAACTGATTAATGGAAGACGAAATTCTCGGCAAAGCCTACGACGCCAGGCTGATGCGGCGGTTGCTGCGGTATCTGCGGCCGTACTCGACGTACGTGGCGATCGCGCTCGCAGCCATCATCTGCGCGTCCGTGCTGCAGCTGGCGCAGCCCTACATCATGAAGCTCGCCATCGATCGCTACATCGCGACCGGCGACCTTCTGGGGTTGAACCGGATCGCGGTGGTGTTCTTCGCGATTCTCGTGGGGTCGTTCACTTTCGAGTACCTCCAGACATGGGTGCTGCAGATGACGGGGCAGCGGATCATGTTCGACCTCCGCACCGAGATCTACGAACACCTGCAGCGGCTCGATCTGCGGTTCTACGACCGGAATCCTGTCGGGCGCCTGATGACGCGCGTGACCACCGATGTCGACGTCCTGAACGACCTCTTCACGGCGGGCGTCGTGTCGATCTTCGGCGACGTCTTCACCCTGCTCGGCATCATGATCGTGCTCGTCGTGATGGACTGGCGGCTCGCGCTCGTCGCCTTTGCCGTCCTGCCCCTCATCGTCCTGGTGACGCAGTGGTTCCGGCGGCACGTGCGCGACTCCTATCGGACCGTCCGCACCTGGATTGCGCGCATCAACGCCTTTCTCCAGGAGCACATCACGGGCATGGCCACGGTGCAGCTGTTCCGGCGCGAGCGCCGGAGCTTCGCGCGGTTCGACGAGATCAACCGCAGGCACCGCGACGCGAACGTCGAGTCGATCCTCTACTATGCAGTCTTCTATCCCGCGATCGAGGTCATCGGCGCGCTCGCCTCGGCGCTCATCATCTGGTTCGGCGGCGGCTGGACGATGGAGGGGACGCTGACGCTCGGGTCGCTGGTGGCGTTCCTGCAGTACTCGCAGCGATTCTTCCGGCCGATCAGCGACATGTCGGAGAAGTTCAACGTGCTGCAGGCGGCGATGGCGTCCTCCGAGCGGATTTTTACGCTGCTGGATACGCCGGTGACGATCGTGTCGGCGCTCGGCGCTCGGGGTTCGGCGCTCGAGCGGGCCGCTGGCAGCGAACCTCGAGCGCCGAGCGCCGAACGCCGAGCGCCGGCAGCCGGTTCCCATGGGCACATCGCCTTCGACCATGTCTGGTTCGCGTACAACGGCGAGGACTACGTGCTCCGGGACGTGTCGTTCGAGGTGCAACCCGGAGAGCGGGTGGGGGTCGTCGGCGCAACAGGCGCCGGGAAGTCCACGCTGATCAACCTGCTGTTGCGATTCTACGACGTCAGCAAAGGCCGCATTCTCGTGGACGGCGTCGACATCCGCGAGATGGCCCTGGAGGACCTTCGATCGATTTTCAGCCTCGTGCTCCAGGACGTGCACTTGTTCTCGGGGACCGTCGCGGGGAACATCCGCCTCGGACGAACCTCCATCACGGACGACCAGGTCCGGCAGGCGGCCGCTTCGGTGCACGCGAGCGCCTTCATCGAGCGCCTGCCGCTCGGCTACGACAGTCCGGTTGCCGAACGCGGCGCGACGTTGTCGGTGGGTCAGAAGCAGCTCCTCTCGTTCGCGCGCGCGCTGGCCTTCGATCCCCGCGTCCTGATCCTGGACGAAGCGACGTCGAGCGTCGACACCGAGACGGAGCTCCTCATTCGGGATGCGCTCCACGTGATGATGGCCGGCCGGACGACGATTGCCATCGCGCACCGGCTCTCGACGATCCAGGACATGGACAACATCCTGGTCCTCCACCGCGGCACGCTACGCGAGACGGGCAGCCACCAACAACTGCTGGCGCAGCGGGGGATCTACTACAAGCTCTATCAGCTGCAGTACCAGGACCAGGAGTCGGAGGACGGAGGTGCGCTGGCTGGAGTGTCGCCCGACCTGAAGGTCGGGCCTACAGGGTGACCCCATGTGGCTTCCGCCTTTAGGCGGAGCCACGGGTTCTTCGAGCAGGTCGGACCTACTTCGGCAAGGCCGATGCCTCGATTGGACCGGGCTGGTGGGCCTCGCTCTGCCGGAACAGCCGATCGATGAGTCTCGGCGTGCTCGCGCGTGGATTCCAGCCAAGCCGCACAACCGTGACCGCCGCGGGCCGCCGGCCAAGCGCCAGCGCCTCGTTGCAGTTCCACATGTAGAGGTCCAGCTTCCGGCCCTGAACTGCCGGACCCGTGTCCATGATGGTGTAGATGCCGTTGTAACGGTCGCTCAGCTTTTCGATTTGGACCACGGATCCGACCGGAAGGAGGTCCGGGTCGGACGCGGCAATCCCGGTGCGGACGTTCACACCGGAGGCGGTCGTCGTCCCCTTGCAATAGCCGGTGACCGAGAACCGCAGGCGCGCGCCAGGCGTGGGCAGCGCAGTGGACTCCCGCAGCTCCAGCTGCCGCGTGGCGTTCCGGGAATCGAGGGTCGTGACCTCGTACAAAGAGGCGAAGGAAACGGCGGACACAGCCGTCGCCAGGACCTTCCGACCGGTAGACCGGGATAACAACATAGGTCAGCTCCGACGGACGGCTGGGGAACCTCCACTATACCGGCCTGGCGCCTCTCGGTCAAAGCTTGACTTTGGCGAACGCCCTAAGATGGCCTCTGGCCGGAGCCTACTCTGACGGAGGGCCGGTCTGATCGGGTGCCTGGCGACGACGGTGGGCGATGATCATCGCCAGGGACATCTGATACGCAACCGCGGCGAGGACCAGCGCTCCAAGCGTGGATCCGAGCACGAACGCGCGGGTGAGCGGCCAGAGGGCGTGCGCGAGCTGGCGGAACTCGCCCCAGGAGGCGCCCCGCAGCGCCTCGGTGAGCTCCTTGAGCAGCCCGGGGGGCACTTCCACACCGAGCAGGGCCGCGCCCGCCAGCGTCGTGACGGTGTAGTAGGCCGGCAGAATCCACGGCAGATTCGAGTAGATCCCCAGTACCACCGCCAGCCGATTCAGATTGAAGACGAAGGCTGCGATGACCCCGAGAATCGTGTGCAGCCCGAGCAGCGGCGAGAACCCGAAAAAAACGCCCAGCGCATAGGCAGCAGCGGTTCTTCGAGGCGTGTCGTGCGTGTGCAGCAGCTGCTCGAGCCACCGCCTAATCCGGGCGGGAAGCATGCGCGGCTAGAAGTGTGAGAAGCCGGACGGGACCGTTTCCGCCTGGCCGTTTCGCATCAGGACGACATCTGTGTCTTTGGTCAGCTCTCCAATCGGCGTGAGCGGCAGTCCGCGGGCCAGCCGGCTGACGGCCTTCAAGCGGCCGCCGGCGCCCTTTGCCGGCACGGCGAACAGCAGCTCGTAGTCATCCCCGGAAGCGATCGCGGCGATAACAGGGTCGGCGCCCTGCTCCGAGAACCACCGCCGCGCGGCGGGATGGATTGGGAGGTGTGCCGCATCGATCCGAACGCCGGTGCCACTGGCTGCGGCGATCTGACGAATCCCGTCGGCGAGCCCGTCGCTGAGATCAATGCAGGCCCGGGCGGCGCGCATCCGTCCCAGGAGCGCTCCAAGCCGGGTCCGCGGTTCGGGCCGCCGATACCGATCCACACATGTCGCCAGCGCCGGGTCGTCTGGCGTGCCTGCTGGCCCCGGCTGGCGCGCCCGAAGCCAATCGAGCCCTGCTGCGGCCGCGCCGAGCGAACCGCTGACATACAACGTGTCCCCGGGCCGGCCCCCTCCGCGGGTGAGGAACTTTCGAGGTTTCACCGCGCCTATCACGGTGACGTCCACTACGAGCGGTCCCGGTGTTCGGGTCACGTTCCCACCCGCGAGTCCGACGCCCGCCTCTGACGCCATGATCGCGACGCCGTCCGCGAGCGCCTCGACCTCCTCGATACCAATCCAATCGGGCAGCATCAGCGACAGGAGCGCCTGCCGCGGCGCGCCACCCATCGCCGCGATGTCGCTCACGTTCACTGCGAGCGCACGGTATCCGATGTCGCCGAGTGACGAGTAACGCCGGTCGAAATGGACGCCTTCGACCAGCGCATCCGTAGTGAGCACCTGCAGCGCGCCCCTCTCCGGCGTCACGACCGCGGCATCGTCGCCAATCCCGACGACGAAGGGGAGGGGCGGGGTGGGGAAGCGGCGGCGGATGCAATCGATGAAGGCCCGCTCCCCGTGCTCGATCGCAGGGGAAACCTGCGGACTACCGGGCGTAGTCGACGGCACGGGTCTCCCTGATCACGGTGACTTTGATCTGTCCCGGGTATTCGAGCTCGTTTTCGATGCGGCGGGCGATGTCCTTCGACAACCAGACCGTTTCTTCGTCCGACACCGTCTCGCTCTCGACGACGATGCGGATTTCGCGGCCGGCCTGGAGGGCGAAGGCCTTCGAGACGCCGTGGAAGGAGTCGGCGATGCCTTCGAGCTTCTCGAGCCGCTTGACGTACGACTCCAGGATGTCGCGACGCGCGCCGGGCCGGGCCGCAGAGATGGCGTCGGCCGCCTGGACGATCATCGCTTCCAGCGACGGCCAGTCGATGTCCATGTGATGCGCGGCGACCGCCTGCAGCACTGGTTCACTCTCGCCGTGCTTGCGGAGGAAGTCGAGGCCGAGCTCGAGATGCGTGCCCTGGAGGTCGCGGTCGATTGCTTTGCCGATGTCGTGCAGGAACGCCGCGCGGGCGGCGACCGGGCTGTTCAACCCGAGCTCCTTCGCCATGATCCCGGCAAGGAACGCGACTTCCTTCGAGTGATTGAGGACGTTCTGCCCGTAGCTCGTGCGGAACTTGAGGCGTCCCATGAGCCGCAGGACTTCGGGATGGAGGTCGTAGAGCCCGAGCTCGAACGCGGCGGCCTCACCTTCCCGGCGGACCGTTTCCTCCATTTCGGCCTTCACCTTCTCGACGACCTCTTCGATCCGTGCGGGGTGAATCCGGCCGTCGGCGATGAGGCGCTCGATGGCTTGACGGGCGACCTCGCGACGGAACGGATCGAAGCTGGAGAGGATGATCGCGCCTGGCGTGTCGTCGACGATCAGCTCGACCCCTGTGGCGGTCTCGAGCGCGCGGATGTTCCGCCCCTCGCGGCCGATGATCCGCCCCTTCATGTCGTCGCTCGGGAGGTCGACGACCGAGACGGTCGTCTCGATGGCGTGCTCGGCGGCGCTGCGCTGGATGGCGTCGGCGATGATTTCCTGTGCGCGCTGAGCGGCGCTCTCGCGAG
This sequence comes from uncultured Acidobacteriota bacterium, assembly GCA_963804795.1. Taxonomy (GTDB): domain Bacteria; phylum Acidobacteriota; class Vicinamibacteria; order Vicinamibacterales; family 2-12-FULL-66-21; genus CAVSUB01. Next base: position 568,841 of record CAWDRS010000007.1, read on the forward strand.
CCTCCGTCTCGAGCCGCTTGACGAGGTTGGCGGCGCTCCGGCGGGCGTCGGCCTCGAGCTGCCGAAGGAGGAGCTCGCGCGCCTCGTCTGCGCTCAAGCCGGCCACGCGCTGCAGCTCGCGCTGGCGCTCGGCGAGGAGCTGCTCGCCGCGCGTCACCGCGGCGGCGGCAGTCCGTTCGAGCTCGCGAGCCGCCTGCTCGCGCCCGCGAAGCTCCTTCTCCATCTGATCCGTCGCCGCCAGGCGATCGGCGAGCGCGCGGGTCTTGTCGGCGAGCGACTGTTCGAGGCTGACGATTTCCTGCTGTCGGACCCGCGCGGTCGCTTCCGCGATGGAGGCGAGCTCGTGGGCTCGTTCGCGAGCTTCGAGCGCCGCTTCCTTGCGGAGGGTTTCCGCCTCCCGTTCCGCCTGGTGGGTGATCTGCTCCGCCTCGGCGCGTGCCCGGCTGACCCTGGCCCCCAGCGTTCGTCGGACGCTGACCCACCAGAAGGCGACGGCGCCTCCGGAGATCATCGCCGTTATCGCAGCGTTGGCGAGATAGGTGGCTGGCACAGCCATGCGTGTCCCCGTCGCAGTATCGCGGGAAGTGCCCCGCGTGAATCCCGCCGGGTGCGTCACGCACGAAGCGGCATCGGTTGGGTGGAGCCCGTCGGGTCTGGCCGACCGAGTGCCGGTCGGGCGTGCACTTCCGCGCGGCAGCGGGAGGTCAGCTCGTTCCGGTGGTGCCCGTGCGATGCGTCAGCGTGAGGTGCGCCGGAACCGCGTGAGGGAACCGACGCGAGCCCGCGTCGGGCCGGACACCAGACTGACCGGAGGAAAGGGGCCCCGCTTTGCCGTGTGGGGAGGTCGAATGAACCTGCGTAAAGCAGGTGGAACCGCTACACAAGCTGCGCTTCAGGCTTCCTCTTACAGAGGCATGCACACCACGCGGCGTCGCGATTCACTTCGGGATGAAACGTTGGCTCAAACGAGCCTCCGAGCCATCACGAACAAAGCAGGGCGCTCAGAACTCCTGACAAGGATCTTACTTCAGGCCGAGGCGGGCGTCGAGATTACTTTGCTCGAGATCGCCCTGGCGGTCCGGATCCCCGCCGGCGCCGGGATCGGCCAGGCCGATGGCGAGATCCACCATCCGTTCGAGCTCGATGGCACGGTCCTGCAGGCTGGCCCGGCGATCTTCGTCTCTGTCGCAGGCCCTGAAGTACTCGTCCGCGACGTTGAGGGCGGCAAGGACGGCGATCTTCAAGGTGTCGCCTGCCGGACACTCACGAGCGGCCAGCCGCATCTTCTCGTCCACGAATGCGGCGAGCTCCGCGACGTATTGCGTGTCGAGGGCGCTCCGAATCGGGTAGCGCTGCCCGTGAATCTCGACGTGGATGACGCGGGACTCCTGTTGGTGATCCATTCATGTACCGGGGGGCTTCGCCCCGCCGGACCCCCCAGCGCCGTCGCTCGCGGGGGCCCCATGCCCCGCTCCGCTCCGGCGGGCGCTCGCTCCGCTCGCGCGCCCCTGCGTCTATCGCTTGACCGGCCTTCGCCCCGCCGGACCCCCCAGCGCCGTCGCTCGCGGGGGCCCCATGCCCCGCTCCGCTCCGGCGGGCGCTCGCTCCGCTCGCGCGCCCCTGCGTCTATCGCTTGACCGGCCTTCGCCCCGCCGGACCCCCCAGCGCCGTCGCTCGCGGGGCCCCATGCCCCGCTCCGCTCCCGCCTTCGCTAAAGCTCCGGCGGGCCGCCGTAGCCTTGGCGAAGGCTGGCCGGCGCGCCCCTGCGTCTATCGCTTGACCGGCCTTCGCCCCGCCGGGACCCCCCAGCGCCGTCGCTCGCGGGGGCCCCATGCCCCGCTCCGCTCCCGCCTTCGCTAAAGCTCCGGCGGGCTGCCGTCGCCTTCGGCGAGAGGCTGGCCGGCGGGCGCTCGCTCCGCTCGCGCGCCCCTGCGTCTATCGCTTGACCGGCCTTCGCCCCGCCGGACCCCCCAGCGCCGTCGCTCGCGGGGGCCCCATGCCCCGCTCCGCTCCCGCCTTCGCTAAAGCTCCGGCGGGCTGCCGTAGCCTTGGCGAAGGCTGGCCGGCGGGCGCCCGCTCGCGCGCCCCTTTGTCTATCGCTTGACCGGGCCTTCGCCCCGCCGGCCTCGGTCACCGTCGCTCGCGGGACGAACTAGAGATTCAGCGATTCGATCTGCTGCAGCATCTCGCCGACGCGGGATCGGATCAGCTCGCGCTCTTCGCGAAGCGCCAGCATCTCCGCGCCCGTGCCTTCCGCCTCGCTCAGTCGCGTCCGCGTCGCGTCGAGCTCGCGCGCCAGCCGCGTGTTCTCCTCCGACATGCGCGCGCTGTCGCTTCGAAGGCGCTCGATGACGCCGACCAGCAGCTTGAGCTTCTCTTCCAGACGATCGATCGGTTCCAGATCGATCGAGCGCGTGGCGAGTCCTTTTGCCAAGACCTTCTCCTTTTACTAGACCGGGAGGCTTCGCCCCGCCGGACCCCCCATCGCCGTCGCCCGCGGGGCACCTGAGCCCCGCTTCCGTCTCTGCTAAAGCTACGGCGGGCGCGCCGAGTCGTTCGAGAACGACTATGAAGATCGCGTTGCCCAGCCTCTTCAGCGACTACCGCCGCTCCGCGCCGTGGGCGGAACGCAGCGCGTCGACGATTCGTTCGGTCGCCGCCTGCGCCTCCTCATCCGTCAACGTGCGATCCGGCGCACGGAACGTGAGGCGCATGGACAGGCTGATTCGACCGTCCGGCACGCCCTTGCCTTGATACCGATCGAATTCGGCGATCGAGACGAGCGTGTCAGGCGCTACCGAACGGATCGTGCCACGAACGGCAGCGGCAGGCAAGGCTTCGTCGAGCAGCATCGAGATATCGCGCACGATCGAGGGGAACCTCGGCAGCGGGACCGCACGGATGTCATCGCTCGCACTCTCCGACGCCACGAGCGCGAGGTCGATCTCCCCGACGTAGATGTCCTCCCCGGCCGGAAAGCCGCGCGCTTCCGCGACGGAGGGCAGCAGCTGACCGAAGACTCCCAGCGTGCGGCGGTTGTCCGAGGCGGTCACACCTGCACTCGCGCCAGCTGTGAGCACGCGCGCCTCTGCGGCGCGGCCGGGCGCGAGGAACGGCCGCTCGACAGGCACGTACTCGACCGCGATGCCTGAGGCTGCCATCGTGGGATGGCATGGTGGCCATGGTGGCCATGGTGGCCATGGTGGCCATGGTGGCAACGATGGCTTCGATCACGCCCTTCGCGTCGAAGAAGTCGACCATCCGAGGGGGAGCCGACCAGTGCGGCGCTCCCGACGCGCCGCACCAGGCAAACGCGGCCGCGCGGCCTTCACCCTCCGCCGTGAACCGGCTGCCGGTTTCGTACAGCCGCACATCTCGACGCTCGCGCCGGCGGTTGTGGACGCACGCGTCGACGAGACCGGGCAAGAGCGACGGCCTCAGCACGGCGAACTTCTCCGAGAGGGGGTTCGCAATCGCCGCCGGCTCCAGGCCCGGATCGCAAAAGGGCAGGGCGGCGTCGCGCTCGATGAACGCGAAGGTCACGGCCTCGGAGAATCCCGCGGCGTGCAGCACGCGCCGGAGGCTGCGGTCGCGCGCGATCCGATCGTCCGGCGCCGCCTGGGGCGACGACAGCGCAGGGAAGGTCGCAGGCAGGCGATCGAACCCGTAATGACGCCCGACTTCTTCGATCAAATCGATCTCGCGCGAGACATCGACGCGGAACGTGGGGACGCCGACGGTCCAGGCGCCACGCTCGAGGCCGGTCCACTCCACGCTGAATCCCAGCCCCGTCAGGATCCGCATCACGTCGTCCTGCGGCACGTCCATGCCGAGCACGCGCGCGATTCGCGACGATCGGACGGGCACGCGCGTGCCGGGGCGAGGGGACGGGTAGCGGTCGATGAGGGGGCCCACGGCTCGCCCGGCCCCGATCTGCTGGAAGAGCGCGGCGGCGCGACCGATGCCGACCGGCGGCGCCTCGATGTCGCCCCCCCGCTCGAACCGGATCGACGCTTCGGTCTTGAGCCCGAGCCGCTTGCTCGTCTTCCGGACGGACGCAGGCTGGAAGCAGGCGCTCTCGAGCGCGATTCGTCTGGTGCCCGGCCCGATTTCCGAGCGTGCGCCGCCCATGACGCCGCCGATGGCCGATGCTGCCGAGGCCTCCGCGATGACGAGCATCTCGGAGTCGAGCGCCCGATCGACGCCGTCCAACGTTGTCAATCGCTCGCCCGGCCTCGCTCGGCGGATCACGAGCGTCTGCCCGGCGAGCCGATCGAGATCGAACGCATGCATCGGCTGCCCGAGCTCCAGCATCACGTAGTTCGTCACGTCCACGATGTTGCTGATCGGGCGGACACCAGCCGCTTCGAGACGTTCGGCGAGCCAGCGCGGGGACGGGCCGATCGTGACCTCGAACACCTGCGCGCAATAGCGCGGGCAGAGCCCTTCGTCCTCGAGGTAGACCTCGAGTTGAGCGGTGCCGCGTGCCTCGAGTTGATCGGCCGGCGCTACCCGGTCGGCCGGAGCTGACGACGTTTCAGGAAGCCGGAGTGGACGGTCCCAAATCGTCGACGCTTCGCGCGCGATCCCCAGGTGACTCAGGCAGTCCGGACGATTCGCGGCGATCTCGAAGTCGATCGTCGGAAGCCCCCGTGCTTCGATCGAGGCCACCTCGAATCCGCGCAGCGAGATCTCACGAGCCGCGTCCTCGACGTCGGTCGGGACGCTGACGATCTCGGACAGCCACGGCAGCACGATCTTCACAGCGGGAACTGCTCCAGGAAGCGCAGGTCGTTTTCGTACAGCAGCCGGATGTCTTCGACGCCCCACTTCAGGAGCGCCACACGTTCGAGGCCCATGCCGAACGCGAAGCCGGTGTACTGCTCGGGATCGTACCCGACCGCCTCGAAGACGGCCGGATGCACCATGCCGCTGCCCAGAATCTCCAGCCAGCCGGTGCGCTTGCACATCTGGCAACCTGTGCCCCGGCAACTGGCGCAGCTGATGTCGATTTCGCCGCTCGGCTCGGTGTAGGGGAAGAAGCTCGGACGGAAGCGGACCCCGCGGTCGGCGCCGAAGAGCTCGTGTACGAAGGCCACCAGCGTGCCCTTCAGGTCGGCCAGCGTTACCTGCTCGCCGACGACGAGACCTTCCACCTGCGTGAACATCGGCGTGTGGGTCAGGTCGAAGTCGTCTCGCCGATAGACCCGTCCCGGCGCGATCAGGCGCACGGGCGGCGGGTACTTCTCCATGTACCGGATCTGCATCCCCGACGTATGCGTCCGCAGGAGCGTCGCCACCGAGCCCGTCAGCGAGCACAGCGGCTCGGCCAGATAGAGCGTGTCCTGCATGTCGCGCGCGGGGTGCTCCGGCGGCATGTTGAGCGCTTCGAAGTTGTGGTAGTCGTCTTCGAGCTCTGGTCCCTCGATCACGAGGAACCCGAAGCGCGTGAAGATCGCCTCGACCTGGTCACGCAGGATCGTGAGTGGATGGCGATGGCCGATGGCGGGCCGCCGGCCGGGCAACGTGACGTCGACGGCCCCTGCCGGTCGCCGGGTGCGTGCCGCCTCTTCGACCCGCGACGCCAGGCGCGATTCGATGTCCTGTTTGAGCTGGTTGGCGAGCTGGCCGAGCCGAGGGCGGTCCTCGGCCGGCGCGGCTCCGAGCGCCTTCAACAGCGCGGAGACCAGTCCGCCCTTGCGCGCGAGATACTTGTCGCGCACGGCGCGCAGATCGGGCTCGCGCTGGGCGGCGGCGAGGTCCCGTTCGAACTGGGTGCGGAGGTCTTCGACCTGACGGGCAGGATCGGTCATGAGTGGTGGAACGAGGCGATCCGCGCCGCGTTCCCCCCTGCAGCTATGGTTCGGAGTCTACTGGACCGCGGGCGTGGCCGCGGCGGGCTTCGCGTCGGCCGCCATCTTGGCCAGCGTCGCGAACGCCGCCGGGCTCGTCACGGCGAGATCGGCGAGGGACTTCCGGTCGATTGGATTGCCTGCGGTCTTCAAACCGGCAATGAGCTGGCCGTACGTCAGGCCGTTCTCACGCGCCGCGGCGTTGATCCGCATGACCCAGAGACGACGGAAGTCCCGCTTCTTGCGGCGCCGTCCGACGAAGGCGTACTTCAGCGCCGTGTCGACCGACTCTTTCGCCGAGCGATACAGCTTGCTCTTGGTCTGATAGAAGCCCTTGGCGCGAGCGAGAAGCTTCTTCCGCTTCGCCCGGCGCACGTTCCCACGTTTGACTCTCGGCATTTTCGTCGTCCTCTAACGTCTGTCGCTTGCCGGCGCTCGGCGCTCGGCGTTCGGCGTTCGAATCTCAGTCGCGCATCATCCGGCGCGCCTGCTAGGCGGGCTGGCTCCTCCCAGGAACCCGAGCGCCGAGCGCCGAGTCCCGAGCGCCGTCGTGATCAGTCGGGCAGCATCAGCCTCAGCTTCGCTTGATCCGCAGGCGCCACGAGGAAGGTGCCGCGCAAGGCGCGTTTGCGCGCGCGGGTCTTGCTCGTCAGGATGTGGCGCTTGAAAGCCTTGCTGCGCATGAATTTTCCGGTGGCGGTCTTCTTGAAGCGCTTGGCCGCGCCCCGATGAGACTTTAGTTTAGGCATGATTCTGTCTGTCTTTATTAATGCCGCGGGGCCCCACCCCCGCGGCCACTCGCCGCTTCGCTGGGCTCGCGGCTGGTTACTTGCGACAGCCTGCTTTCAGTTGCGATTCTGTCTTACTGCGGCTCCTGCTCGGGCACCGGTGCCGCCGCTTCTCTCTTCGGCGCCGTCCGCTTGGCGCCGGCGCGCTGCGACAGGATCGTGTGCATCTGATTGCCTTCCTGCCGCGGCGTCGTCTCCGCGACGGCGACTTCGCTCAGCTCGTCGATCAACCGTTCGAGAATCCGCCGCCCGATTTCGGGATGCGCCATCTCGCGACCGCGGAAGAAGATTGTCGCCTTGACCTTGTCGCCGTCCGCCAGGAAGCGCTCGATGTGCTTCTTCTTGAACTGGTAGTCGTGCTCGTCGACCTTCGGGCGGAACTTGATTTCCTTGACCTCGATGATCTTCTGGTGCTTCTTGGCCTGCCGGGCGCGCTTCTGCTCCGCGTACTGATAACGCCCGAAGTCCATGATCCGGCAGACCGGCGGGACCGCGGTGGCCGCGATCTCGACCAGGTCGAGCCCCTTCTGGCGAGCTATCGCGAGCGCCTGTTGCGGCGCCATGATGCCCAACTGCTGCCCGGTGTCGTCGATGACGCGCACCTCGCGAACCCTGATTCGTTCGTTGACCCGGGTGCGGTCGTCCCGCCGCGGGCTTCGGTCGAATGCGATAACTACCTCCTACGATACTTGCTCGACCGGGGGGCTTCGCCCCGCCGGCCCCCCAGCGCCGTCGCTCGCGGGGCCCACATACCCCGCTCCGCTCCGGCGGGGCGCGCCGCTGGCGCGCCTAGGCCGTGTAACCTCTCAGGCCGCACCCTTTTCAGGATCGGCCGGCCGGACTGCCGAGTCCTGTCGCCGCGTCCGCACCTCGTCGCCCGCGATTCGGATGAATTCCTGAACCTCGCGCGAGCCCAGATCCCCTCCCGTTCGATGCCTGACTGCGACCGCGCCGTCGGCCACCTCCCGGTCGCCAATCACCAGCATGTAAGGGATCTTCTGAAGCTGGGCCTCGCGGATCTTATATCCAATCTTTTCCTGGCGCTCGTCGATCTCCACCCGGAGGCCTCCGGCCGCGAGCCGGCCCTGCACGTCCCGACCGTACTCGAGGTGACGGTCGGCAATCGGCAGGACGATCGCCTGCACTGGGGCCAGCCAGAGCGGGAACGCGCCGGCATAGTGCTCGATCAGCAGCGCGATGAACCGCTCGAAGCTGCCAAAAATGGCCCGATGGATGACGACCGGGCGATGCTCGGCGTTGTCGGCCCCAACGTACTTGAGGTCGAACCGCTCCGGCATCTGGTAGTCGAGCTGGATCGTCGCACACTGCCACCTGCGTCCGATGGCATCCGTGATGTCGAAATCGATCTTCGGGCCGTAGAACGCGCCATCACCCTCGTTGATGGTGTACTGCTCGCCGACGGCGTCCAGCGCGCGCTTGAGCTCTTTTTCGGCGTGATCCCACGTTTCCACCGACCCAAGAAACTCCGGCGGGCGCGTGGAGAGCTTCATCTCGGGTTTGAAGCCGAAGTCGCCGTAGACGCGCTGCACCAGCCGCAGCAGCTCCGTGACCTCGTCGCCGATCTGCGAATCCATCACAAAGCAATGCCCATCGTCCTGGCTGAACTGCCGGACCCGCGTCAGCCCCGACAGCACGCCGGACGCTTCGTTGCGGTGGAGCGGCGTCTGCTCGTGATACCGGATCGGCAGATCCTTGTAGCTCCGCACCTCGCTGCGATAGATCAGGAAGTGGCCGGGGCAATTCATGGCCTTCAGCCCCATCTGCTCCTGATCACTTTCGACGAGGAACATGTTCTGGCGATAGTGCTGCCAGTGGCCGGATGTTTCCCACAGTGCCTTGTTGAAGACGATCGGTGCCTTGACCTCCTGGTAGCCGGCCGGGATCAACACCTCCCGCATGTAGCTCGCGAGCAGGTTGTAGAGGATCGTACCTTTGCTCAGCCAGAAGGTCGCGCCCGGCGCCCACTGATGGAACATGAACAGGCCCAGGTCCTTCCCGAGCTTCCGGTGATCGCGCTTCTTGGCTTCTTCGATGCGCTGCAGGTGCGTCTTGAGCTCCGCTTCGCTCGCGAAGGCAGTCCCGTAGACCCGCTGCATCGGCTGATTGTGCGCGTCACCCTTCCAGTACGCGTTCGACGTCGTCAGGAGCTTGAACGCCTTCAAGTGCCTGGACGACGGAACGTGCGGCCCGACGCAGAAGTCGACGAACGTCTCCCGTCCACCGGTCGTGTAGCAGGAGACCTCCGCCTGGCCGGCAGTCTTTTCTTCGATGAGCTGCACCTTCAACGGCTCGCCACGCTCGCGCGAAGAATCGGAGGGCCTCCTCTCGAGGCCACACTTGGCGCTCGTACGGCAGGTCACGTCCGGCGAGCTCCTTCATCTTCTTTTCGATGGCGTCGAGGTCCTCCGGCACGAACGGCCTGTCGACCACGAAGTCGTAGAAGAAGCCCTCATCGGTCGCAGGGCCGATCCCGCACTGTGTCCCGGGAAAGAGGTTCGTGACCGCTGCCGCCAACAGGTGCGCCGTGCTGTGCCGGTAGAGGCCGAGCGCTTCAGGACTTTCGGACGTCACGAGCCGAACGCGCACGCCATCGTGCAGCAGCGCGGACAGGTCGACGAGACGGTCGTCCACCACCGCCGCGAGCGCCGCTTTGGCAAGACGAGGCGAGATCGCAGCCGCGACGTCACTGGCAGTGGCGCCTGCGGGCACGGAGCGGCTGGAGCCGTCCGGAAGCGTGACGGAGATCTCGTTCATGCCGGAAGCTGTCGGTGGCAGTGGCCCCCCGCCGGCGGGACGACGGCGAGGGTGAACTTGGTAGGCACGGGCAGACTCGAACTGCCGACCTCCTGCGTGTCAAGCAGGCGCTCTAACCAACTGAGCTACGCGCCTATGTCTTGAAAACACTGGCCTTACCGGAAGGGTTAGTCTAGCAGACTGCTGCGAAAACGCAAAAACAAAGTGCAAAACGCGCGGTACTCAGGCCGCGCGTTTGGTTTTCGCCCGCTCGATCGCGGTGTCGAGGATGGGGTCCGTGGTCGGTGCGGGGGCGCCGAACTCGACGTCCGGTTCCTCCACTTGGACCGTGGGCTCGAGGCCTTTGCCGTGAATGGGGCGGCCGTCGGGGGTCAGGTACCGCGCATAGGTGAGCCAGAGGCCCCGGCTCTCCGGAAGCTTCACGAGTTTCTGAAGTCCGGCGCGCCCGAGCGTGTGCTCGCCTACGAGCTCCGCTCGCTTGTTGCCTTCGAGAGCGGCGGCAAATACCTCCGCCGGACCGGACGTCCCGGTCGCGACCAGCAGCGAGACCGGCGCCTCGATCGTTCCGTCGCCAGGCTTTGCGGCGATTTTCGTGGCGACCTTGACGTCCCGGCCGCTCTCCTGAACCAGCGTGCCGGACTTCACGAAGAGGCGTGCCGCCGCGATTCCGTTCTCGAGCGGACCCTCGGCCGTCCGGCGAATGTCGATGATGAAGCTCTTCGCCCCTGTCTTGGAGAGATCCGCGACCTGCTTCTTCAGGTCAGTCGTGACGTCCTGACGGAAGGACGAAATCCGAAGATAGCCTGTGTCGGTTCCGATGAGACGTCCGCTGACGGCTGGTGCGGAGGGCTTCTCGCGGACGAGGGTGAGCTCATGGGGATCGGCGGCATTTCCCCGGATCACCGTGAGGACAACCTTGGTACCTGGCTGCCCGTGCAGGAGTCGGCTGCCCTTCGAAGACCGACATGTCCCGGGTGGGCGTGCCGTCGATTGCCCGGACATAATCGCCGGTCTGGAGTCCGGCTTTGGCGCCAGGGGAGCCGTCGCGGGCGGAGATCACTCGAAGGTAGGTACTGGCGCGTGAGCTCGATTCCGACGTCCCCATCCGGCCGCGTTTCGCCCGTTTCGAGCGCTCGAACCTGCTTTGCGCTCAGGAAGGCACTGTCAGGATCGAGGCCGTCGGCGAGACCGCGCATCGCGCCTTCCATCACCCGGTCGACTTTGACGGGCTCCACGTAGCTGCTCATGACGAGCGACACGACATCCTCGAACACCCGGAGGTGCTGATACGCCTGATCGCCTGTGGGCTCCTTGCCCATCAACCCGCCGACGAGCACGAACGCCAGGACCGGCGTCGAGATGAAAAGGACGGATAGTCGGGTCTTGAACGTCATGTTGGAATTCTCAGCCTCGCGCGCTCCACGCCTGGGGTGAGCGCCTATTCCCGTGCCATCCATTGTAAGGGATCGACCGGCTTACCGTCGACGCGTAACTCGAAGTACAAGCCGGCGTTGCCGCTGGGGTCGAGCCCGGCGGCCCCCAGAGGCCCCTGTGCCTCGACCCGGTCTCCCTTTGAGACGGAGAACGAAGACAGGTAGCCGTAAAGGGAATGCGTCCGGTTGGCATGCTCGACAATTACGAGGTTGCCGTACCCGGTGAACGGACCGGCGAATGCCACGGTTCCCTCGTGAACGGCCCTCACGGTCTGTCCTTCGAGCACGGCAATCTCGACTCCATTCCAGACGACGGCGGCGCCGTTCCTGATCCCGGCAGTCTGGCCGAACCGGGCAAGCATCCGGCCGCGCGCCGGCCAGGGCAGGACCCCCTGAAACGCCTTGAGCGGGAGCACGACCTGGACGCCTTTCGTGCCCAGCTGGTCGATGGATGCCTGGAGGCGCTGCTGGGCGGTTTGGAGCTCGCCTGTGAGCTGGGCGTTCAAGTCACGCCGGGCGTCAATCGACGCGACCAGCGCCGTCCGAGCCGCCACGGCTTTGTCGGCCGCCGCCCGAGCGGCGCGTGCTTTGGTTTCGAGCGCAGCGATTTGTGCGATCCGCCGCCGAAGGTCTTGTTGCTCCCGTCCCAGCGCTTCGAGGGTGCGCTGGTGATCGATGACCCGGTCGCGATCGATGCGCGTCAGCGCCGCGGCGGTCCGGTACGCGCGCCCGGCAGATCTCAGGTTGTCGACGTCGAGGAGCAGCCGCCAGAATCCCGCCTGACCGAGCTTGTAGACGCGCACCAGGCGCTGTTCGATTTCCGGACGCTCGGTCTCCGCGGTCCGCTTCAGCGTGGCTGCCCGCGCTTCCGTGGCCGCCAGGGTCTGCTGCGTGCTGGCCCGGTCCCGCTCGATTTGTCCCAGCTCCTCGATCCTGAGCTGACGTTCAACTTCGAAGCGTCGCAATTGAACCAGAAGGGCGCTCTCTTCGGTAGCGAGCGCGTCCGCTTCCCGCTGCAGGACGCGGATCCGCTCGGCCGCGCGCTGGCTCGGATCTCCACGCTGCGGCTGCGGGGCGGCGGGCTGCATGGCGCTGAGCGTCACCGCCGCGACGAGGGCTGCCAGCAGGCTTCCGGCTTCCGCCTTCGCGCGAAGTGCTCCGGCGGCCGGAAGAACGGCGCTCGGATTGCCTTCCACCTGAAGGTGGAAGCCACAGGAACCGATTTTTTCAGAGGCTCTCCAGGCGGAAGCCACGCGCGCTGGGTTCACAGGCGGGTCAACCGTCGAGTCAGAACAGCGGCTTGCCATCGATGTCCCTCGGAATATCGAGGCCGAAGTACTTCAGGACCGTGGGCGCGATGTCGAGGATCGACGGGGACGGCCCAGCGATTCGCCGGGTCGAGAGCAGAACTCCCGACGTCGTCGCGAAATCATAGCCTCCGTGATCGCCGCTCCATTTCTTCATGTTCGGATACACGATGCCCTGCGGTGCGCCGCCGAGCGCCGTCTGCCACGACACGCGGTAGCCGTCCTCCATTCCTACCTGCAGCTCCGAGGCGTTCTGCAGGAATTCCCCCGCATACACATCGTCTCGCTTGTAGACCGCGCGGACAATGGGGGAGTGGTCGTCCGGATCGGTGAGGGCGAGGAGGCGCGTGCGCATCTCGTCGGCGAGGGCGCTCGCTTCCGCACCCGGGCTGACGATCCCTTTCGACTCGCGGCCGCGGAGATTGAAGTAGATCTGCCCGAGCCCCATCGCGTACGCACGCGTCCGCGACCAATCGACGTTCTCCCAGAACTGTCCGCCGCCGAAAAGGTCGTCCAGCTTCTTCTCTCCGGGCTGCTGGCCCTCCAGGACCATGTACCCCTGCTGCACGAGCCACGTGTTCAGGTTGACGGCCTTCCGCCACGAGTGGAAGCCGTGGTCGGAGACGATCAAGACGTCGGTGCCCGGCGCGAGGCGCTGGAGCACGTCGCCGACGAACTGATCGGCGCGGCGGTATACGCGCAGAATCGAATCGCCGTACCTGGCAGCCAGCGCGGCGTCGTACATCGGGTGCTTGTCGTCCATCAACCGCCACATCATGTGCTGCACGCGGTCGGTCGACTCGATGACCCCGACCAGGACGTCCCAGTTCTTCGCCTCGAGTCTGGAGAGGATCACGTGCGCCCGGTCGTCGAATGCCTTGTCGAGGTCGTCCATGAAGGTCTGTTCGTCCATCCGGCCTTCGTTGAGCGGCCAGGTGGCTTCCGCCCATCCGAGCGTGCGGTAGTAGCCGAGCTCCTTGAAGAGGTCAGCGGAAAACGACGCCGGCGACGACATCGGCACCGGAGGGTTGTCCGGCTTCCAGTTCACGGGAGAGATGTAGAGCTGCAGCTCGCTGTCTGCCTTCATCAGCAGGAGCTGCACCATGCCGTGCAGCCGGACCAGGAAATTGATCCGGAACTCGAGGTCGACCCACCGGCTCATCTTGCCGGGCTCGAGGCTGATCGTCTGGCCGTCGATGGTCACCGTCGCCGTTTTCGCCGATCGGTTCCAGCCGATTGTCACCGGTAACCGGACGTCCTCGTTCGCCTGGAGCTCGGCAAGGCGAGTGCGATCCTGATCGGTCGGATTCGGGCTCTTTGCGCGAATGGCCCGGACCTGCTGGCGAATCAGCGGGTTAGGCGGTCCGATGAGCTCGGTTCGGGCGACGTCGTTTTCGGACGTCGAGAAGACGAGCCGCTTCAGGATCCCGCCGAACTCGGTGTTGCCCTCTTCGTATCGGCTCAGATCCGTCGCAAAGTAATAGAAGGTTCCCATCGTGCCGCGGATGTCCGGAAGGGGGAGTCCGGCGAGGAGCTCGCCATTCGGTACGTCTTCGGGAGGAAAGGTCACCGGCACGGTCAGGACGCTGGATCGCACGCCGGCGCGGCCGGCAGTCACCCAGAAAGACGTGCCTCCGCGGATCGAATGCACGCGCGGCTTCGCGACTGGAATGTAGTTGAGCACGAACTTGGGAGGCTCACGGCGCACCATGCCCAGGTCAGGAAGATAGGTGTTGGTGTCGCGAACCAGGAAGTCGTAGATATTGTGCTTGCCGGGGTTGACGCCGGTCGCGAACGAGGCCCACGCAGTTGGCGATTCCGGAGAGTGCGTCGTGCCAAGCGGATAGACGCCGCCGCCCTGCGACGCCAGCTTCGCCATGTTCGGGAGCTGGCCTTCCTTGATCCAACGCCCCAGGAGCGCGGGGTCCATCCCGTCGAACCCCAGGATGACCAGCTTCTGAGCGAAGCGCGCCGCGGGCCCAGGAGTGGAGCAGGCGGCCAGAAGAGCTAATGCGAGGCCTGCCGAGAGGACGCTAGAACCTCGTGAAACCCTGCGGGCCATGGGAGGCGATTATAGCTGTCGGGATGCGAGTACCTGGCGTTGCAGGGAGCTGGCTAGCGGCTGATAGTCAGCATTCTTAGAGCCGCGGGGCCCCACCCCCGCCGGCCACTCGCCGCTCGGCTGTGCCTCGCGGCTGCGCAGCGGCGACAGCCCGCTTTCAGAGCCGAACGCTCAGCGCCCAGCGAGCCTTTCCGAGCGCCGAGCGCCGAGCGCCGAGCGCCGGATCCCTGATCCCCGATCCCGTCTGATACGCTCTTCTTGTGCGGTTCCTCGGCATCGACTACGGCCAACGTCGAATCGGGCTGGCGCTCTCCGACCCGACGGGCCTGCTGGCGCGGCCATGGAAAACGCTCGTGCGTCAGGGCAATCCTTCCAAGGTGGCCTCGACGCTCGGAGCGGAGGTTGCCACGCTGCACGCGGAGGCCGACGGACTGGAGGCGGTCGTGCTCGGATTTCCCCGGCGGCTCAACGGCGACGAACATGAGCAGTCGCGGGTGGTGCGTGCCCTGGCCGATCATCTGCGCCTCGTCGTGGCGATTCCGGTGCATCTCCAGGACGAGCGGCTGAGCAGCCGCGAGGCCGAATCGCTGCTCGCGCGGCGGGAGAAAGACTGGCGCCGGCGCAAGGCCCTGCTGGATGCAGCGGCCGCCGCCGTGATTCTCCAGGATTATCTGGATGCACGGAGTGGCCAACGCGCCGTCCACGATCTCGACGAAGACGATTCCGGGGAGCGTGCGTGAAGCGGCTGCTCGTCATCACGGCAAGCCTTCTCGTCCTCGCCGGACTGGCCGCAGGGTTCTGGGTTTACCGTTCACTGGGGCAGCCGTATCGGGGCTTCAGCGATGCCGAGGTGTTCGTCGAGATCCCGCCCGGGTCCAGCACCGCCAGCATGGCGAATCGGCTTACGGCCGCCGGTGTCGTGCCGAACACGCTGGCGTTCCGCGCCGCCGTGTGGGTACGCAAGGCCGGCCGTCGCCTGCAGGCAGGCGAGTATCGGTTCGATCGAGCCGCAACGCCGATTGAAGTCGTGGACCGGATCGCCCGCGGTGACGTGTATCTCCGGACGATCACCTTCCGTGAGGGCCTGACCATCCGGCAGATGGCGGCGCTCTTCGAAGAGAAAGGATTCGGCCCCGCGCAGGAATTCGCGAGCGCGGCTGCGAATCCGGAACGGATCCGCGCGCTCGATCCCCAGGCCCCCGATCTGGAGGGATACCTCTTTCCGGACACCTACGCGCTGCCACGGCGCGCGACCGCCGAAACGCTCGTCGATCGGATGGTGGCGGAGTTCGAGAAGGTGCTCGCTCCGGATCTGCGCGCTCGCGCGACGGCCCGCGGGCTCTCCGTCCGTGAGCTCGTTGCGCTGGCGTCGATCGTCGAGAAGGAAACCGGGACACCCGAGGAGCGACCACTCGTCGCTGCCGTTTACACCAACCGCCTTCGGATCGGGATGGGACTGCAGTGCGATCCGACGGTCATCTACGCGCTCGAGCGCGCCGGGCGCTACGACGGCAACCTCCGGCGCGGCGATTTGACCATCGACTCGCCCTACAACACCTATCGATACCCGGGACTTCCGCCCGGGCCGATCGCCGCGCCGGGCCGCGCGTCGCTCGAGGCCGCCGCGTCCCCCGCGTCGGTGTCGTACCTGTACTTCGTCAGCCGGAACGACGGGTCGCATGTCTTTGCCTCGACGCTCGATGAGCACAACCGCAACGTCCGGCAGTTTCAGATCCAGTACTTCCGGGACAAGCGAGCCCAGGAACGGCAGCGGTGACGCCCTCGACCGCGCCGCGGTAGCTTCCGCCTTCAGGCGGAAGATCGGCGTCGGCGTTTGACTTCCACCTGAAGGTGGAAGCCACGAGGATGTCAGACCCACGAGGATGTCAGACGCTCCCGGCGCGCCTGTTATCCCCTCATAAGAAGAATCAATGTCGCGGACTCGTCGGCGGCGTGTGAGCGTGCGCTACGATGCGCCATGCCCGAGCCCGCACATCGCCGGGGCGTCTTGCACTCCATCGGCGCGTTCGTCGTGTTCGCCACCGTAGCCGTCGCCGATGGCTTCCAGCAGCCGCCCCCGCCTCCGCCCGCTCCGCCGCCGGCGATCGGTCCGGAGAGCGCCGCCGTCGAGCAGACGTCCCCGGGGACCCGACCGTCCGCGGAGCTCGTCGAGAGCTTCGATGGTCTCGGCTTCGGATTCGAGGGCCCGCAAGGCCAGTTCACCGGCGGCAGCCCCTCGGACAGCAGCCTCGCCGTCGGGCCCGATCACGTAGTGCAGATCGTCAACTCGCGGCTGGCGATCTATACGAAGAAAGGCTCGAAGTACGACGCGTCGGGCAAGGTCCTGTACGGACCCGTGGCGACGAACCAGATGTTCGCGGGCCTCGGCGGCGTGTGCGAGGCGCGCAACAACGGTGATGCGGTGGTTCGCTACGATCAGCTCGCCAGGCGGTGGCTGATCGTGATGCCCATATTCGGCCGGATACCACCGGGTCAGTTCCAGGTCCCGAACGAGCGGCCGGTACCGGAGCCTGCCGTGCCTGGCCAGCGCGCACTGAAGGCACAGGCTGCGACGCCAGGTCCTGCCGTCGCGCCGCCGCCCAATCCCGTCCAGCCACCGCCGCCCGCCGGCCGCGGTCAGCGCGGTCAGCCGGGCGCCCCGGGCCAGCCGCCTGGGCCACCGCCTCCGCCGCCGCCAGGCACGTACGCGATCTGCTACGCAGTCAGCACGAGCCCGGATCCACTCGGCACGTACTACCGCTACGCGTTCGATCGTCCGCTCTTTCCTGACTACCCACGGCCCGCGATCTGGCCCGACGGTTACTATGTGCCCACGAGCACCGGCGACGACGTCATCCAGAAGCACGCGTGCGTCGTCGAACGCGCCAAAATGCTGAAGGGGCTTCCGGCGAGGGAACAGTGCGTGATCGTCGACGGCGTCAACTTTCTTAACAACGCCGACATCGATGGAACCAGCCTCCCACCCGCCGGCGCGCCGAACATCGTGATGGCGGCGGGCGGCACACAGCTCCAGAAGATCTTCGAGGACGATGCGATTTACGCGTGGAAGTTCCACGTGGACTGGGACAACCCTGACAAAACGACCCTCGTGGGTCCCGCGAAGATCGCCGTCGCGCCCTATCACTATCTGTGCGACGGTCAGCTGAGCGACTGCGTGCCGCAGCCAGGGACGGATCGCCGCCTCGATGCTCAGGGAGACAAGATCATGCAGCGGCTGATCTACCGTCGCGTCAACGGCCATGAATCGATCGTCGCGTCGCACTCCGTGGCGACGAAGGCGGGTGGCGGGGGGGTGCGATGGTACGAGCTGCGCGTGGACTCGAAAGACAAGAAGCGCGATCTCGTGCTCTACCAGCAGGGCACGTACGCGCCGGACCGGTTCTTCCGATGGATGGCCAGCGTGGGGATGGACAAGAAGGGAAACATCGGCATCGGGTATTCGTTCGGCGGCACGCCGAACTTCGCGGGACAGCGCTTCGCCGCACGGATGGCCGACGACCCGAAAGGTGTACTGACCCTCCGGGAGACCGTGCTCATCGAGGGTCAGGGTGCGCAGACCAACACCCGCCGGTGGGAGGACTACGCCACCACGGCGATGGATCCGAGTGACGACTGCACGTTCTGGTACGGAGGGGACTACTTCAAGACGAACGGCTTGCGGTATTCGAGCCGGATTGGGGCATTCCGGCTGCCAGGGTGCCGCTGATGTCGCGGGTCATCGGAGCGGGTGGTGCGATCGCGGCGCTGGCACTGCACCTGGCCACCGCTCCGGCCGGTCAGCCCCCCGCTCGCCAGAGGTTGCTCGACCCCGATCGACCGGAGTTCCACGAGCGTGCGCCCGACCTGTGTCGCATCCGGCTCGAGACGAGCAAGGGAGCCATCACCTTGGAGATGCGCCGCGCGTGGGCGCCGCATGGCGCCGACCGCTTCTACACGCTCGTGCGCGCCGGGTTCTACGACGATGCCCGCATCTTCCGGATCCGCGCCGGGCTGTGGGCGCAGTTCGGCATCAACGGCACGCCCGAGATTTCGCAGCGCTGGCGAAACCGGACGATTCCGGACGATCCGCGAGTGCTGTCGAACGTTCGGGGTACCGTCGCCTACGCCTTCAAGGAGCCGAACGGCCGTACGACGCAAGTCTTCGTCAACCTGCGCGACAACAGCGGTACCCACGACGCGGAACCGTTCGTCCCATTTGCGACAGTGATCGATGGGATGACCGTTGCCGACGCCTGGTACGCGGAGTACGGCGAGAACGCAGGCGGGGGCATCAGGGCCGGCAAACAGGATCCAGTCTTCGATGGTGGCAACGCGTACCTCCTCCGAGAGTTCCCGAAGCTCGACTACATCCGGCGCGCGTCGGTCCTGAACTGAGCCGCAACACGTCC
This sequence comes from uncultured Acidobacteriota bacterium, assembly GCA_963804795.1. Lineage (GTDB taxonomy): Bacteria > Acidobacteriota > Vicinamibacteria > Vicinamibacterales > 2-12-FULL-66-21 > CAVSUB01. The sequence goes on from CAWDRS010000007.1 coordinate 587,467, forward strand.
CTTAACCGCGCATCAATTTTTTCAATTTGCTCTCCCGGCCGATTGGCCGCGAGTGATCCGGCTGCAGGCCAAGCTGATGTTCTGAGCTCCGGGGGGTTGGGGGTCAGGTCTTGCACTGGCGCATTTTGCGTCAGAACAAGACCTGACCCCCCTTCTCAGTGGGTGCTGATCCGCGGTCCGGTACCGCGCCGACCCCGCACGAGCGAGGCGGGCGGGGCGATCGCGATGTCAGGCTCCCGATCCATCACGCCCGGCATCCCCAGATCCCAATTGAACGCCCGGACGATCGAGATCAGCTCGCGCGCAGAGTCCGACAGGTAACCCTGCTCGCGATAGATCATCAGCGTCCGTCTCGGCATCGACAGCTCCCGGAGGGGGATGCGGACGAGCGTGCCGTCCTGCAGCTCGCGCCGCACCGCCACCCCAGGCACGATGGCGATCCCGACGTCCTCCTGCACGAAGCTCTTGATGTTCTCGAAGCTCCAAAGCTCCGCGACGACGCGGCATCGCGTCGCGTGCTGCTCGAACAGCCGGACGATCGCTTCCGCGGTCGTGTTGCACAGGTGATGGAGCACGAGCTGTTCCGACGCCAGGTCGCGGACGCTGACGGCCTCGCGCATCGCCAGCCGGTGGTTCGGGGACGCGATGCACAGCATCTCGTCGGCATGCACCTCGACGCACTGCAGCTCGTGGAACGCCGGTTCGTCCTTGACGAAGCCCAGATCGACTTCACGATCCATCACCTGGCGGGGAATCTCCGTCAGACGACTGCGATAGATGCCAACCTTGATGTCGGGGAATCGCTGGAGGTACGTGCGCAGCGGCGCCGGCAACAGATAGACCGCGGCGGACTCGTGGGCCGCGATCGTGAGCGTGCCCGCTTTGAGGGTCTTGAGCTCGGCCACCTGGCGCAGCGCCTCGTTCCGGAGGTTGACCATCCGGCGCGCGTACTCGGCGAGGACCCGCCCGGCTTCCGTGAGCGAGACCTCGTGGACGTCGCGCGCGAACAGCGGCGCGCCGACTTCCTCCTCGAGCTTCTTGATGCTCTGGCTGACGGCCGGCTGGGTGCGGCAGACGCGCTCGGCCGCCCGCGTAAACGTCCGTTCCTCGACGACCGCGAGGAAGTGTTCGAGCTGCAGTAGGTCCATGACCGCCCCTCGGCCGTTAGTCTCGCCTTTCAAGTGGACCGTTGCAACGGCTATGTCAGCACGCGGTTCGTCCCAGCCAGGCCGGTTGTCCCGCCGGCAAACTACGGCTGGTAGTAGCCGCGGGCCCCTCAGTACAGTCGCTCGTCGCTGTGACGCGACGGTCACAGGCCCGCCTGTGCCACCCGTCAGGGAGGAGCAGCAACTTGGTACGGACAGGTTTGGTCTGCGCATTCTGGCTGATCTCGGTCCTGCCGGCACTCGCGGCCGTGACCCTGGGGGGCACCGTTCGAGACAGTTCGGATGCCCCGGTTCCGGACGCGCGGGTCACGGTGATGACCGCCGAGCGGACGGTGGTCGCCGCGGGACGGACCGACGCGCAGGGCAAGTTCAGCGTGGCGTTGCCTCACGCCGGTCGATATCTCGTGGTCACGACCGGCGAAGGGCTCGGGGAATCACGCGTGACCGTCGTCGTCGGGGACATGGATCCGCCGCCGCTCGATATCCGCCTGCAGGTCGGAGCGCTGCGGGAAGAGGTCACTGTCACCGCGTCACCGAACGTCGTGGACGACATTCGGCTGGCAGGCCAGCCGGTCACGCTGATCGAGGCCGAAGATCTGCAGGAGCGCATCAAGACCGTCGTCGCGCAGGCGGTCGAAGGCGAGGCCGGCGTGCACCTCCAACGCACGAGTCCGACCATGGCCGGCGTGTTCGTACGTGGATTGACCGGGAACAAGGTGAACGTCTTCGTCGATGGCGTGCGCTATTCGAACGGCGCGCAGCGCGGCGGCGTGAACACGTTTCTCGACCTCATCGAACCGGAGTCGCTCGAGACCATCGAGGTCGTCCGCGGCCCTTCCAGCGCGCAGTACGGCAGCGACGCTCTCGGCGGCAGCGTGCAGTTCCTCTCGCGTCCGCCGCAACTCCGCCTCCAGGCCGGGCCGATGTTCGGTGGTTCGGTCGGAGCCGGCGCAGGAAGCGCCCACCCGTTCGGATCGGGTCAAGCGTTCGTGTCGATGATGACGCCGTCGCTTGGAGTGACGGCGTCGCTCGGGGGGCGTCGCGCGGGTCGTCTTCGTCCTGGAGGCGGGTTCGATTCGCATGCGGCCGTCACACGCTTCCTCGGCGTCCGGTCCGACGAGCTCATGGACCACCGTCTGCCTGACACGGGCTTCGATCAGATCGGCGGGTCGCTCCGCAGCCAGTGGGCGCCCTCGGCGGCGACGCGCGTGGTCCTCAGCTACATGCGCTCGCACCAAAACCGCGGCAAGCGCTACGACCAGCTTCTCGGGGGCGACGGCAACCTCATCTCGGATTTGAACGACCTCTCACTGGATCTGTTCTCCGCGCGTGTCGAGCAGCTTGGCGCCGGCATCTTCGATCATGCGACGCTGACGTATTCCGTGAACAGCCAGCGCGAGGAGCGCGTGAACCAGGGCGGCAACGGCAACCCGACCGCGACAATTGGCCACGAGCCGGAGCGCACGACGTCGCACGGGATCCAGGGTCTCGCCACGAAGCAGCTCTCGAGGCGGCAGACGATGACGATCGGGGGCGACGTGTACTTCGAGCGGTTGACGTCGGAAGCCTTCAACGTCAATCCAGTGACCGGCGCGATATCGGCGCGCCGTCCGCGAGTGCCCGACAACGCGACGTTCGCGCAGGGGGGCGTGTTCGCGCAGACGGCGTTCGACCTGCGTCCCGATCGGGTGAGGCTCATCGGGGCCTTGCGCGTCGGCGGCGCCTCCTACGAAGCGCGTGCATCCGACAGCCCACTCGTCGGCGGCGCCCCGCTCTGGCCGGACGATTCGCTGACGGCCTCGAGCGTCACGTTCCGCGCCGCCGCTGTGCTGACGCCCGCCGAGCCGTGGACGGTGTCAGCGTCTGTGAGCCGCGGTTTTCGCGCACCGCACATGACGGACCTGGGCACGCTGGGGTTGACCGGGGCTGGCTTCGAAGTCGCGGCACCAGACGTTGCCGGCCTGGGAGGGTTCGTCGGCACGACCGCGGATGCGACGGCCGTGTCCACGGGCGATCCGGTGACCCAGCTCGAGGCGGAATCGAGCCTGCAGTACGAAGGGACCGTCGGCTACCGCCACCGCTCGTGGCGGACCGACGTGACCGTCTTCGTCAACAACATCGACAACAACATTCAGAAGCAGGCGCTGATCCTCCCGCCGGGCGCGGTGGGACTCTCGCTCGGCGGGCAGCCGATCGTGGCGCAGACCGCCAACGGCGCGGTGTTCGTGTCCTCGACGACGGTGCCCGTGCTCGTCCGCGCGAACTTCGACACGGCGCGCATCTGGGGAATCGAGCACTCCCTTCAGGCGACGTTCGGAGCTGATCTGTCGCTCCGCACGGCATTCACGTATCTGCGGGCGGTCGACACGAAGACCGATCTCCCTCCGAACATCGAAGGGGGGACACCCGCGCCCGACGCGTTTCTCGCGTTGCGATGGTCCCCAGGCGGTCGGATGTGGGTCGAACCGTACGCGCACGTCGCCTGGCGGCAGACGCATCTTTCGTCGTTGGACCTCGGCGATCGCCGCACGGGCGCCGGGCGCACTCGCAATTCGATCAGGGCCTTCTTCCTGAACGGCGCGACGGCGCGAGGCTGGGTGGGTACCGGCGCGGACAACACATTCGGGACGGCCGACGACGTGCTGCTGGTGACGGGCGAAACGCTCGCACAGATCCAGGACCGCGTGCTCGGTCCGGGCGTAAACTCGTCCTCGCTCTTTCCCGAGATTCCCGGGTACGTGACTTTCGGTGTGCGAGCCGGTATCCGGAGGGGGCAACACGAGGTCCTGGTGGATGCCGAGAACCTGAACGACCGGAACTATCGCGGATTGAGTTGGGGGATGGACGCGCCCGGTGTGGGCGTGTCAGTCAAGTATCTGGTGCGGTTCTAGGCGTAGAGCTCGATTGAGGATCACGTGGCTTCCGCCTTCAGGCGGAAGCTCGATTCTTCGGAGGGCTCACCTCTCTCCCCACTTCAACTTCTGTCGCAAGAGCTCGAAGTAGGTCCGCTTGCCCGCGCGCACGAGGCGAAGCGGCCGCTCCGCCCGCCGGATCTCGATCACATCGTCGGCCTGCAGCGCGTGGCCGGACTGGCCGTCGAATGTCACGAAGACTTCGTCGTTCGCGTCGTCCATCAGCGGCTCGACGCGCACGTCGGACCCACCAGGGACGACGACGGGGCGGTTGGTCAACATGTGTGGGGCGATGGGCGTCAGCAGGAGAGCGTCGACTTCGGGATGTACGACCGGACCGCCGGCGGCGAGGTTGTAGGCAGACGAGCCGGTCGGGGTCGCCACGATCAGCCCATCCGAGCGGACGCGCATGACGGGCTGGCCGCCGATGGCGACCGACAAATCGATGATCCGCGAGAGCGCGCCCTTCGTGATCACGACATCGTTCAGCGCGAAGCGATCTTCGAGCGGTTTGCCCTGCCGCCGCGTCCGCGCCCGCAGCATCATTCGAGTTTCCAGGTGCGCGTGCCCTTCGAGCACCGACTCGAGCGAGTCGTACAGCTCGTCGAGCGTGACTTCCGTCAAGAAGCCCAGGCTGCCGAAGTTGACACCGAGGATCGGCACGTCCGCCCCCGACCGCGCAATGCGGCCAGCCATGCCGATGAAGGTGCCGTCGCCGCCGAGGACGAGCACCAGATCGCAGTTTTTCGGGAGGTCGTCGCGGCTGACGGTCGGCCGTCCGGGCGGGAGGCCGACCAGCGCCGCGGTCTCGGACTCGAATACGGCGCGAACGTCACGTGCTTCTAGCCATCCCGCCAGCTCCGCCAGTACGCCGGCCGACGCGTCGAGGTGATGCTTGGCAATCAGACCCACTCGTTGAATGTGTCCCATGTCAGACGCGTGCACTCCCTCCAGCCTGGCGCAGGTGCATCAGGATCTCGCGGTTGCCTTCCATGCCTGGGATCGGCGATTCAGTCGTGCCGGCGCGCACCAATCCTAGCGCAAGTGCCGACTTCGCCACGTCCTCTACCACCCGCTGGCGGATGGCGTCGTCCCTCACGATTCCTCCCTTGCCAATCTCCGCGCGGCCCGCCTCGAACTGCGGCTTCACGAGAACCACGACGTCGCCGTCGGCGCTTAGAAGCGGAGGAACCACCGGAAGGATCAGTCGCAACGAGATGAACGACACGTCGATAGTAACGATGTCGAAGCATCTCGCGTCGGCTGGAAGCTGATAAGGGGCAAGAAATCGCGCGTTCACGTGTTCCATGACCGTCACTCGCGGGTCGCTGCGCAGCTTCCAATCGAGTTGGCCGTGGCCTACGTCCAGAGCGAGCACGCGATGCGCACCCCGCTGGATCAGCACGTCGGTGAATCCTCCCGTCGACGCGCCGATGTCGAGCGCGAGGCGGCCCGTGACGTCGATGGCGAAGGCGTCCAAGGCGTGCGCGAGCTTGACCCCGCCGCGGCTGACGTACGGATGATCTGGAACATCGACAGTCACGTCGGCGTCGGCGGGGACCGTGGCGCCGGCCTTTGTCAGTGGGTGGCCGTCGACCTTGACCTGGCCCGCGAGGATCAGCGCGCGCGCCCGCTCGCGCGAGCCGGCCAGACCGCGCTCGACCACGAGCACGTCGAGGCGAAGTCTGGTCTTCAATGTGTGCGCGAGATCACCCATCGGGCGATGGCGGCGAGCTGACCACGGAGTCCTGCGCGCTCGAGCGTCTCGACGGCGCGGTCGATGCACGACGCCGCCAGCCGACGCGACTCGGAGAGTCCGTACAGCGACGGATAGGTCGGCTTGCCTGCCGCCGCGTCCTTGCCGGCAGTCTTGCCGAGGTCGGCCGAGGCCCCCTCGACGTCGAGGATGTCGTCGACGATCTGAAAGGCCAGCCCGATGCTCTCGCCGTACGCGTCGACCGCCCGCGTCGTCTCCTCGTCTCCGCCTGCCATGAGTGCACCGGCAACCGCCGACCCGCGAATGAGGGCGCCCGTCTTGCGCGCGTGCATCGCTCGGAGCGATTCGCGATCGCTGCCCGCCGCCTCCATATCCAGCACCTGCCCGCCGACCATCCCGGCCGGCCCCGCAGCTTCGGCGATCACTCGCACCACCTGGAGCCTCCGACGCTCCAGCACGCCGCCGCTCACCGCGGCGTCCTCCAGGGGCTCGCGCGAGAGCAGGGCGAAGGCCTCGGTGAGCAGTGCGTCTCCAGCGAGAATCGCCATGGCTTCGCCGTGAACGACATGCGAGGTCGGACGTCCGCGTCGCATCGTGTCGTTGTCCATCGAGGGGAGATCGTCGTGGATGAGCGAGTACGTGTGAATCAGCTCGATCGCGCACGCCGCCGGCAACGCCAGCCGTACCGCGTCGTCCGCGGATAGACCGAGACGTTCGCCGCAGGCCTCGGCCGCGCCCAGCACCAGCATCGGCCTGAGGCGCTTGCCGCCGGCGAGCAGGCTGTAGCGCATGGCGTTCGTCAGCGTCGGAGGTACCCCGCCACCGGGCGGAAAGTAGCGGTCCAGGGCCTGTTCGACGCGCTCGCGCCGGGAGGCGAGCCAGGCGTCGAGCGTTTCGGCCGCGACGCTCACCGCGATCCCGTATCGCCGGGATCCAGACCGAGCGACGCGGGTGCCGGCCTGACCTCGCCGCGCTCGTTGAGGATCTCAATCCGACGCTCGGCCGCCTCGAGCTTCGCGTGGCAGAAGCGGGACAGCTGCACGCCGCGCTCGAAGAGCGCAAGCGAGCGCTCGAGCGCCAGGTCGCCCTCTTCGAGCGTCTTGACGATCGTCTCGAGCTCCGCGATGGCGGATTCGAAGTCGTTGATGGTGGGGGAGTCGTTGGTCACGGGTTCAGAGGTTCAGAGGTTCAGAGGTTCAAGGTTCAAGGTTCAAGGTTCAAGGTTCAGGGTTCAAGGTTCAAGGTTCAGGCGTTCGGGTGTCGCGGACCTCGCAGCGGACCTCGCCGCGCGCGAGCGTGATCTCGACCATATCGCCGCGCGCCAGCGTCGAGGCATCACGAACGGCGGCCGAGCGGTCTTCGGTCCAGCAGACGGCGTAGCCGCGCGCGAGTACGGCGAGCGGGCTCAGCGTATCGAGCCGTCCGGTCAGCGCCCGCAGTGATGCCGAGCCTCGATCGGCACGTCTTCGAACGGCGGCGGAGAGCTTCGCGTCTGCCGCCTGCAGCCGTCCTCGAATCACGGCAAACCGCCGCGTGACGTCGCGTGCTTCGAGCCGGCGGGTCAGCGACTGCACTACGCGCTCGCGCTGCTGCAGCCCGGTCGTGAGTGCCCGCCGCAGCCGGAAGGAGAGCTCCGCGGCATGACGCCCGCGCATGCCGACCCTCGCCGGCCAGCCGGCCATGCCTCGCCGATTCGAAAGGGCATGGACGAGTGCCCGCCTGTGCTGAATGCCGTCGCGGGCTGCCGCCTCGAGCCGGTGAGACAGCCGGTCGATCCGGCTGCAGAACTCTTCCTTCGCCGAGATGACGAGCTCGGCTGCGGCCGACGGTGTCGGCGCCCGGAGATCCGCCACGAAGTCCGCAATCGTGAAGTCCACCTCGTGACCGACCGCCGCAATCACGGGGACGGGGCTCGCGGCGATCGCTCGCGCGACGACCTCCTCGTTGAAGGCCCACAGGTCCTCGGCCGATCCCCCTCCTCTTGCCAGGATGACGACGTCGACGCCTGCGACCCGTCCGATCGCGCGGAGCCCTTGCACGACCTCGGCCGCCGCTGTCTCTCCCTGCACGCGCGCCGGCCGGATCACGAGGTGCGCGTTCGGATGCCTCCGTCGGAGCACCTTGATGATGTCCCGCAGCGCCGCACCGTCGAGGGACGTGACGATGCCGATCTTGCGAGGCAGGGCCGGCAGCGCCCGCTTGCGGGCCTGCTCGAACAACCCCTCAGCGCTGAGCTTTTTTTTCAACTGCTCGAATGCCAGCTGCAGCGCCCCCAGACCGTGCGGCTGCATGTGCTCACACTGCAGCTGATATTCCCCTTTGGGCTCGTAGACGCCGAGCCGGCCACGCGCTACGACGTGGAGGCCGTCCTCCAGCGAGAACTTGAGGTACCGCACGGCAGAGCGGAACATCACGCAGCGGATCTGTGCGGTTTCGTCTTTCAGCGTGAAATAGGCGTGTCCGGTATTCCAGATCTTGCAGTTGGAGATCTCTCCCTCGACCCACACATCACCGAATCCCGACTCGAGCATGCCGCGGATGGCAGCGGTCAGCTCGCTGACGGTTCGCACGCGTCGCTCCGGCCTGGCCGGCGGATGTCGATCCGGTTCGTCTTCCTCGAACGGCTGCGAGAAGAGATCGGACATGCGGTCAGAGCTGCGTAGCGGCCGGTTGAGACTCCGCGAGCGCCTCGACCTCGCTGGCGGACAGGTTCAGCCGCTCGATCGCGGTGGCTTTGCCCGTGCGTGGATCGGCGGTGACCACGACGGCGTTGAGCCGCGCGCCGCCGACCGCCGGGTCGAACTTCGAGGGCATGCCGGTCAGGAACCGTCCGAGCGCGGCGTCGATGCTCACGCCGATGATCGAGTCGTGCGGGCCCGTCATTCCCGCATCGGTGATGTAGGCCGTTCCCTTCGGCAGGAGCCGCTCGTCTGCGGTTTGCACGTGGGTATGCGTCCCCGCCACCGCGGTGGCACGCCCGTCGAGATGCCATCCCATCGCGACCTTCTCCGACGTGGCTTCCGCGTGGAAGTCGACGAAGACGACACGCGCCTGCGCTCGCAGGTTCTCGACTTCCCGCAGGGCGACGGAGAAAGGATCGTCGAGCGGCGTCATGAAAATGCGGCCCATCAGGTTCAGCACGCCAACCGGCTCTCCGGTACGCGTCCGACCAATGCAGCTCCCGCGACCGGGGGCGCCCGCCGGGAAGTTCGCGGGGCGCAACAGCTTCGGCTGGCGCGGAATGTACTCGAGGACCTCTTTCTTGTCCCAGACGTGGTTGCCGCTCGTCATCACGTCCACGCCGTAGCCCAGAATGGCCTCGGCAATCTCGCCGGTAATGCCAAATCCTGCTGCCGCGTTCTCGACGTTCGCGATGACGAAATCGATCCCGTCGCGCTGCACCAGCGCCGGGATCGCCCGCTTCGCAATCTCGCGACCCGGCTTACCGAAGATGTCTCCGACGAACAGAATCCGCATCGGTTCTCGATCCGGCGGCTAGGCCGTGTCGACCGGGATGCTGATCTGCTGGCCGCGCCGTTCTGCGATGCGCGGGATGACGATGTGGAGCTCACCTGCGGCAAGGGTCGCGCGCGCATGACTCGCATCGAGAGCGCCAGCAAGCCTGACCGTGCGCGAGAAGCGCCCGAAGCTCCGCTCCGCCACGTGGAACGCCGCCTTCCCCTTGTGCTGGCAGCGCGTCGGGCGCTTGTGACCCGCCACGACGACGGCGCCGTCGCGGTAGGTGATCGTGACCGCCTGCGCGTCGATCCCGGGAAGGTCCAGGATGATTTCCAACCCGGCTTCGGTTTCGAGGACGTCCATCGGCGGGCTGTCGGCTGATGTGCCATCGCCGGGACCGAACTCGCGATCCACCCAGCTGGAGCGCGTGCGCAGATCCGCCGCTGGATCGCGAAGGTCGAAGAAGATGCGAGCCACAGTACCGCGTATTCTAACAGCCCCCGCCCCGGCAGCGGGAAAGGTGAGGGGGACGAATGCTCGCACGTTACCGGTCGACGGTCGAAGCGATCCGCGCAGACGCTTCGTCAGGTTCGACCGACATCGTCCTTCGAGCTGCCGACCTGCTGCTCGAGCTGCTCGGGGACACAGGCGATCCCGGCGAACTGAATGAGCTCGCCCGCGCGTGCGCCGAGGCACAACCGACCATGGCGGGACTCCTCGCCCTCGAGGCCGTCGTTCGGGAGGCTTCGGATCCTGCAGCCTCCATCGCTCGCTTCCAGCATCAGGTCCGTCGCGCACCGGCAGCCATTGCCCGCCATGCGGCGGACGTGCTCCTGCTCGCCCCAGGGAGGCCCTCCGACCGGCGACCGGCTCTCAGGCTGGTGACCTGTTCGAGCAGCCGCGCCGTGGAGGCGGTGTTCGAGGCTGTAGGCCGGGACGCCACCTTGACGGTGTGCTGCGCGGAATCACGCCCCAAGCAGGAGGGGGTCGACCTGGCGGGCCGGCTGGCGGCCGGCGGGCTCCGCGTCGCGTTGTTCTCGGATGCGGGGATTTCTGCGGCCGTGCCCGGCAGCGACGGGGTGCTGGTAGGCGCGGACGCCGTCGGTCCGGATTTCTTCATCAACAAGGTCGGAACGGCGGCGATCTGTGCGCTCGCAAGCACGCAGGGTGTCCCCGTTTACGTGGTGGCCAGCCGCGAGAAGTTCCTGAGCGCCGCAGATGCCGCGCGTCTGTCACTCGTGGAAGGCGACCCAGGCCTGATCCTCCAGTCCGCGCCGGTGGGCGTGGCGGTGCGCAATCCGTATTTCGAGCGGATTCCGCTCGGTCTGGTCAGCCTGATTGTGTCCGACAGCGGCGTCCGCAATATATGAGTATGTATAAGTCATAAAATATGCTTGACACAAACGCACTGTGGATTTACACTGACTTCAGTCAATTCTCCCCGGGTTTCCCGGGTTGCTGATTAGGAGGACGCAGATGGCGTTGGTACGTTGGAGCCCCGTCGGGCAGCTGGCAGGAATGGAGATAGACCGCCTCAACCGCATGTTCAACGAGCTCTACCAGAACAGCTTCAGTGGAGATTGGACGCCCGCCGTGGACGTCTATCAGACCGATGCGCGGGAGTTCGTCATCAAGGCGGAGCTTCCCGAGACCAAACGGGAAGACATCAGCGTGACGTTCGAGAACAACGTCCTCACGCTGAAGGGGGAGCGTAAGCTGGACCAGGAGGTCACGCGCGAGTCCTACCAGCGCATCGAGCGCCGGTATGGCAGCTTCAGCCGATCCGTCACGCTTCCGTCAACGGTGGATGCCGGACAAATCAGCGCGTCCTACAAGGACGGCGTGCTGACCATCCGACTTCCGCAGCGCGAGGAAGCCAAGGCCAAGCAGATCACCGTCAACCACGAGTAAGGGCCGGGATCGCAGCGGGCTGGCGTGTGCCGGCCCGCTGCAGCCTTTTCTCGCCGGCCGACTGCCTCCTCAACTTCGGGCTGGCGCATCGCATGAGATTTCGGCTATTCTGATGCGATCATGCCTCAAGCAGTTGACACCACGGAGGAAACCGGCGGTACCGAGACGCCGGCGCAGCCTGCCGCTCCCATCACCAGCCGTTTCTTGTTCGTGGACGTCGCCGCGCAGCGTGCCAAGCAGCTGCGTCGAGGTGCGCTCCCGCGCGTCGATCGCGCCCAGACCATCGCGCCGGCACCACACAAGCTCGAGCGCGTGGCCATGGAAGAAGTCCGTACAGGCCTCATCCAGTACACGCTGCCGACCAACTACGAGGGCGCGGGGCACAAGCCCGCCAAGACGTAGGCGCCAGGGAACGAAACCCGGCAAGACCAACCTTCGAGAGATGAACCCCGAACGGATTCAGGATGACGCCCGGGGCCGGTGACCTCGTCCGGACCATTCTCGGCACTGCGGCCGCGCTCATCGTCAGCTCCGCGGTACTGCTCGGCCTTCTCGCGGGATTCTGCGTGCTGCTCGGCTTCCTCAAGCTCCGCTCGTCCGGCGGAGGCGCTCGCGTCGTTCGCAATCTGGATGAGGCCCTCGGGCAGCGTCCGGCCTACTTGACGCCCGATGCCCCTCGCGGGCGAACCGACCAACTGCAGACCCCGGAACTTCTCGGAACAGGCACGCGTAACAGCGCGTAGGAGTGCCTTTTCGCGGGCTCCGAGGAGTGTCCGATGATCGAGCTGAGCGTGCTGGCCGTCGTTGCCGTCGTTGCACTCCTGGGGCTCGGCCTCGTTCTCCTGGCGCTGACCGCTGTGGCCTTCGTCATTCGGCTGTTCTTCTGGGTGATCTTTCTTCCGTTTCGACTCCTCTTCGGGCTCCTGCTTCTCCCATTGCTGCTGATCAAGACGATTGTCGGCGGCCTGTTCTCGATCGTCCTCGGACCGCTCTTCGCGTTCGTCGCCATCGTGGCGGCCATCGTAATCGCCGCGGTGTTCGCATTGCCGCTGGCGCCCGTCCTGCTGCTGCTGTTCGTGTGCTGGATGGTCGCGCGCGCCCGCCGTCCTGCACTGCCCGCATCCACCGCTGGCGCAGGTCCGCCGCTTCTGGGGTCTTAGGCCCGACATTCACTCAGCGCGTCGCTAACACCGCCAGTCTCCCCGCTTCGGCGAAGCCGAGCTGCCGCGCCACGCTCAAGGACGCGGCGTTGGTCTCCACGGCGCCCCAGACCGGAGCTTTGCCCTGGCTGCGCATCTGTCGCACCATCGCGCGAGCCGCACGGCCCGCGAGGCGGCGTCCTCGAAAGGCCGCGAGCGTGTCAACCGACACATCCCACAGCGTTTCACCTTCAGAGTGGAAGTCGGCGGCGGGCGCGAAGGAGACGACCGCCCGGCCGGTCAGCAGCATGCCCCGCGTGTCGACCCATTGCGGCAGATCCAGGACGCGATCGAGGGCGGCCTGTTCAGCCCGGCCGGACATCCGGGGGCAGCTCGCGGCCGAACGTCGTCGCCCGCTCCAACGCGTCGGCGGCCCTGAGGATCGTGACCTCTCCCATGGCCCGGCCGATCAACTGCAGGCCGATTGGCAGCCGCGCCGCCGTGAACCCGCACGGCACGCTGACGGCCGGCAGCCCCGAGAGGCTGACACCCACCGTGAAGACATCGCACAGGTACATCTGCAGCGGATCCTCGACACGATCGCCCAGCGGGAAAGCTGGCGTCGGACTCGTCGGCATGGCGATCACGTCGACGTCTGCGAACGCACGCTCGTAGTCCTGGCGAATGAGCGTCCGCACCTGCTGCGCCTTGAGGTAGTAGGCGTCGTAATAGCCGGCGCTCAGCACGTAGGTGCCGAGGATGATGCGCCGCTTGACTTCCGGCCCGAAGCCTTCGTCACGCGTGCGGTCGTACATCTCGCCGAGAGACGAGGCGCCTGTGGCGCGGTAGCCGTAGCGCACGCCATCGTACCGGGAGAGGTTCGAGCTGGCTTCGGCCATCGCGACCAGGTAGTAGACCGCGATCGCGTGCGAGCTGTGGGGAAGCTCGACGTCGACCAGCGTCGCGCCCGCATCGCGGAGCAGCTCGAGGCTCCAGTCGCACGCGGCACGGACCTCCGGGTCCAGGCCATCACCGAACAGGCTGCGGGTCACGCCGATCCGCAGTCCCCGGACATCGCCGGTGAGCGTCGCCGCGTAGTCGTCCACGCTCGCGGTGGACGAGGTCGCGTCGCGGCGATCGTACCCCGCGATCACGGACAGGCACGCCGCCGCGTCAGCGACCGTCGTCGTCAGCGGGCCGATCTGGTCGAGCGACGATGCAAAGGCGAGGAGCCCGTAGCGCGACACACGACCGTAGGTCGGCTTGAGGCCGACGACGCCGCAAAGCGCAGCGGGCTGGCGAATCGACCCGCCCGTGTCGGAGCCAAGGGCGATGGGAACGAGCCGCGCCGCCACGGCCGCCGCCGATCCGCCGCTCGACCCGCCAGGCGTCCGATCGGTCGCCCAGGGATTACGCGTCGGGCCGAAGGCCGAAAACTCCGTCGAGGAGCCCATGGCGAACTCGTCGCAGTTGGTCTTTCCGATGATCACGGCGCCGGCCGCTTCGAGGCGCTCGGTGACAGCCGCGTCGTAAGGAGGCACGTACTGTTCGAGGATGCGCGACCCGGCCGTGGTCGAAATCCCACGCGTGCACATGTTGTCCTTGAGCGCGACCGGGACTCCGAAGAGGGGCAGATGTCCATCTTCGCTGCGTCTCGCGTCCAGCGCGGCTGCGCGCGCCAAAGCTCCCTCGACGTCGACCGTTCGAAACGCGTTGAGCGAGGGATTCAGCGCGGCAATGCGCGTGAGTGCAGACTGGCAGACCTCGACGGTGGAAGCTCGGCCGGACCGGATGGCCTCACGAATCTCGAGCGCGGAGGTCATCAGCCGATCACTCGTGGTACTTTGAAGAGCCCGGCCGTGCGCGCTGCCTCGGGCGCCTGCGACAGCGCGTCCTCACGCGGAAGACACGGCACCATCTCGTCGTCTCGCAATTCAGTTGGCGCGCCGATGGCATGTGATGTCGGAGCGATGCCGCTCGTGTCGAGTTGCTGGACCTGCTCGGCATACGCGAGGAAGTCCGCGAGCTGACGGCTGTAGAGAGCGATTTCGTCCGGTGTGAGCGCGAGCCGTGCGAGCCGGGCCAGGCGCTCGACGTCTTTCGCGGTGAATCCTTCGGCGGGCGTAGACGGTTCAGGCACGGGGAATCGTAGCATGCAGCTCGTTCCGTCCCATGAGTTGCGCGGCGGGAGGTTCGATGAGCATACGGCCGGCGTCGGTCGCGGGCACGTGGTATCCCGGCACACGCGGCGCGCTTGCGCGCGAGGTGGACGGGTACGTCGACGCGGTCCCTGATCCGCCGCGTCTGGCTGTTCGTGCGATCATCGCGCCCCACGCCGGGATCATGTTCTCCGGGCCGGTCGCGGCGCACGCCTACAAGGCGGCCGCAGCCGCCGGCCCGTACGAGGTGGCGGCGATTGTGGGGCCCTCGCACTTTGCGGCGTTCGAGGGCGTTGCGGTCTATCCGGGCGGTGGCTTCGACTCGCCCCTGGGACTTGCGCCGATCGATGACGAGGGGGTCGCGGCGGTGAGCGCGTCGGCGATCGTCAGCAAGCGCAAATCGCCGCACGAGCGCGAGCACTCGCTCGAAATGCAGCTTCCGTTCCTGCGTCGTCTACTTCCGGACGTGCCGATCGTGCCGATGCTCATGGGGTTTCAGCGCCGGCAGACGATTCTCGATCTGGCCGAGGCGCTGACGCTGGCATTCGCCAATCGGCGGGCCCTCCTCGTTGCGAGCACCGACCTCTCCCACTACTTCGACGCGGAGACCGCGGCATCGTTCGATCGCCGCGTCGAAGCGCGCGTCGCCGGATTCGATCCGGAGGGCCTCCTGGCGCTGTTCGAGGAGTACCCGGAACACGAGCGAGGCCGATACGTGGCGTGCGGCGGCGGTCCGGCGATTGCCGTGATGCTGGCCGCGCGGCGTCTCGGCGCCACCGACGCGAGAGTGCTCAAGTACGCGCACTCCGGCGAGATCTCCGGTGACTACGGCGGAGTTGTCGGCTATCTCGCCGCGGTCATGGGGAGCCGGGTGTCATGACCGACCTTCACGCCGGCTTCGCCGCTCCTGACGGATGTGCAGCGGCGTGCGCTGCTTGCCCTTGCGCGTGCGGCGGTCGAAGCCCAGGTGAATGGAGCGACTCCTCCGAGTGTGCCGTCGATGGCTCTCCCGGACGCGTCTGGTGCGTTCGTCACCGTGAAGTTGCGCGGCGCGCTCCGAGGATGCCTCGGCACCCTCCAGTGCGTCGATGGATTGGCACGCGACGTCGCCAGGTGCGCGGCAGACGCCGCCAGCAACGATCCGCGGTTTGCGCCGGTGTCGACGGGAGAGCTGACGGAGCTCGCGCTCGACATCTCCGGTACTCGGTCCTCTCGAATCGATCGACCCGCGCACGCCCCACGCGATCGTCGTCGGGCGCCACGGCCTGGTCGTCGAGCAGGGGCGCCGCCGCGGTCTGCTCCTGCCGCAGGTCGCGACCGAATGGGGCTGGACGGTCGACCAGTTTCTGCAGCAGACCTGTGTCAAGGCCGGCCTGCCGCGAGACGCATGGCAGCACGGAGCCCGGGTCTTCCGCTTCGAGGCGGATGTTTTTGGCGACTGACGACTGCGACTCGCGACTGCGACTCACGACTGAGGACTGTGACTGCGACTGCCGACTGCGACCGCCGACTGTCGACTCCCGACTGCCGACTTGCCCGTCTGGGCGCGCATATGTCAATCGCCGGCGGGCTGCCGCGCGCGGTCGATCGCGCGGAGGCATCCGGATGCGAGGCCCTCCAGATCTTCACGAAATCGACGGGTCAATGGCGGGCTCGGCCGCTGCCGCCGGAGGAGATCGCACTCTTCCGCCGGCGGCTCGACGAGACCGGCATCCATCCGGCTGTTGCGCATAACAGCTACTTGATCAATGTCGCGGCCGCCGCTCCCACGCTACGTGAGGAGTCCATCGCCGCGCTCGGGGTCGAATTGGATCGCGCGGATGCCCTCGGTCTCCAGGGTCTTGTGATGCACCCCGGGTCCTACACGACGGGCAGCGAGCCAGCGGGTCTCGAGTCGATCGCACGCGCCCTCGCCGGGCTGCTGCGGGCTCGCCCGAACACCAGGACGATGATCCTCCTCGAGCACACCGCCGGTCAGGGGACGAACCTGGGACATCGGTTCGAGCACCTCGCGACGATCCTCGAGCATCTCGACGGATCCCCGCGCGTCGGAGTCTGTCTGGATACGTGCCACCTGCTGGCCGCCGGCTACGACATCTGCTCTGAGAGCGGATACGCGGCGACCTTCCAGGAGTTCGACCGGATCGTCGGCCTGGACCGGATCAGAGCGTTTCATCTCAACGACTCGAAGAGGCCTTGCGGCAGCCGCGTGGATCGTCACGAGCACATCGGCAAAGGCTGCCTGGGGCTGGAGCCGTTCCGCCGGCTGTTGAACGATACGCGCTTCGTCGGCCTCCCGATGCTCCTCGAGACACCAAAGCTCGACACACCCGAGAGTCGCCGGAAGGGCGACGCGGATCCGTGGGACATGCGGAACCTGCGCACGCTGAGGCGCTTGCTCCCAGGCGCACGACGCGAGATCGCGAGGAGGTCAGCGCGCCGGATATAGTTGTGCCATGCGCAAAATGACAGGGATGGGCCCGTGGGTCGTGCTTACGACGCTCACGACCCTTGCGACGCTCACGACGCCAAGACCGGCCGCCGCGTGGGGCTTCGAAGGCCACAAGTACATCATGGATGCCGCCATCCCGCTGTTGCCGGCCGCCATCCGCCCCTTCTTCCTCGCCAATCGCACGTCGATCGTGGAGCACGCCATCGATCCGGATCTGTGGCGGACGGCCGGCTTCGAGCAGGAATCACCGCATCACTTCCTCGACATGGATGCGTACGGCCCCTATCCCTTCTCGAGCCTCCCGCACCTCCAGGCGGAGGCGGTCGCCAAGTACGGCCGCGAGACGATCGACAAGAACGGCACGCTGCCCTGGCGCGCCGAAGAGATTTACGGCAAGCTCGTCGAAGCGTTCACGCTGAAGTCGTCGTATTCGCGCGAGAACATCAAGTTCTTCTCGTCCGTCATCGCCCACTACGTCGCGGACGCGCACGTCCCGTTCCACGCCTGCCTCAATCACGACGGTCAGCTCACCGGCCAGACGGGCATCCACTCGCGGTTCGAGACCGAGCTGTTCGATCGGTATCGCCCACAGCTCGTCGTGAAGCCCGGTGCGCTCGTTCCGGTGCCGAACGCGCGCGAGTTCGTGTTCGCAACCCTGACCGAGAGCTTCACCTTCGTGCAGCCGGTTCTCGACGCCGATCGCGCGTCCGTCGCCGGCAAGGACACGTACGACGACGCGTACTTCACGCTGTTCTTCAGCAAGGCACGTCCCATTCTGGAACGAAGGCTGGCGGACTCGATCAGGGATGTCGCGTCGATCATCACCGCGGCATGGGAGCAGGCGGGGCGCCCCGCGCTGCCTCTGGAGGCGGTGCGAGTGCCTCGGCCGGTGAAGCGTCACTGAGGGCTGGCCGTCCGCAGGCATGGCCTGCGCTACGTGGCATCGTCGTGCCTGCGCGAGTGCGGTCCCCGCAGGCGTCGATCGAGCGCGACTTCCATCGGGTGCAGGATCAGCAGGGCGGCGACGGTCACGGCTGCACCAATGAACGCCAGGTGATACTTGCCCGCGCCGACGGCCACGCCGAGCGCGGCATTCACCCAGACGGTGGCAGCCGTGGTGAGCCCGTGAATGCCGCTGTCGGTGCGCATGATCGCGCCGGCCCCGAGGAAGCCGATTCCGGTGACGATCTGTGCCGCCAGTCGGCCCGGATCGGCTCCCGGCACTCCAGTGGCGAGCTCGTACGACATCAGCGTGAAGACGGTGGATCCCAGGGCAATCAGAATGTGCGTGCGAAGGCCGGCGCTCTTGAGGCGCCATTCACGCTCCAGCCCCAGCACCGCTCCCACCCCAGCCGAGAGCAGCAGCCGTTGAATCAAGTCGAAATCCGACAAGGGTAGAGGCATTGGTATCTCGCTTGCACTACTCACGCCGTAGTTACGGCTCGGAACGGGAGTTCCCGTAGTGGTTCCGACGGGGCGGAGCCCCGAGGTACAGGAGGCACGATTCAATGCTGTGGACGCTCGTCGTCATTCTGTTCGTGCTCTGGGCCGTCGGGCTCTCGCTCAAGATTGCCGGGGGGCTGATTCACCTCCTGCTGGTCATCGCCCTCATCGTGATCCTGGTGAGGCTGCTCAGCGGAAGCCGCGTCTGAGGGCCGCGTCAAGGGTCGCCGTGGGCTCAGGGCACGATCCACAACCGCGTGCGGTCGAGGGGGACCTCGAGGGCGATGTGCCACGCCGGCCCGGCATCGCCGCGCGTCAGCAGATCGTATGGTCCGGCTCGCACGACGAACAGGATGTATCCCTGACCAGCTATCGGCTGCACCACAGGTTTGGTATGTTCGCCGGTCTGATAGATCCCCGCCTCGGGTTGGGCGCCTTCGCGTCCGCGCACCTGCAGCGCGCCGAACCCATTCTGAAAGTTGATGACTTCGAGGTGCCGGCCGGCTTCATCGGGGTACGGCATCACCACCAGTCGTTCTGCCCAACGGATGTTCAGAACGCGACCGTCCCGTTCGCGTATCGCCTGCACGTCGTAGATCCCGGCGGGGACCTGAATGGAGGGCATGGACTGCCCGGCGCCGGATTGCGCGATCGGGCTGGCGTGATCACCGGCGCGATGCACCGAGAGTCGCGTCTGGCTGGTCACGTCCTCGACGCCGTTGAACACGCGGAGCTCGAGAGAGACCGATGTGGCCGACGGGAGCTTGACGCCGTGTCCGCTCACCAGCGCGAGCGCCAGCAGGACGCCTCCTCGCATGCGCGGGATCTTAGCAGAGCAGAAACGAACGAGATGCCGGGTGCTATCGTAGACGCGGGCATGGACGTGTATCTCCTTCCCGTCGGCAAGGACCGATACGAGCTGTATTGCGAGGTGCCGGACGAGCCGGACGCGCCTGCGGACGCTGATCCTCCCAAAGGCATGCTGCAACGGCTTCGGCGGCGGTTCTCGGAGATACTGGCGGAGGCGGAGCGCGAGCGGCGCCGTGGCCCGTATCAGCCCGATCAACGCGATCCGGAGGATCACCCTGGCGAACGCGCCGGTCGGGACGTCGGGGGCGTCGGATTGATGACGCGAGCGAAAGCACGCATGATGCGGTGGGTCGCCGAAAGCATCGCCGAGCAGCGTCTGCTGTGGTACATGCGCAGCCAGACCGACGCCTGTTTGTTCTATCCCGATGACATGAGCGAGGCTGACGCGATGGCCCGCCTGCGATCGCAGCTCGGTCGCGATCGGGACAAACATCGCTTCTGGTTGATGATCGATTCCGTGGGGTTCGTCCTGTCCGGCCTGCTGATGCTGCTGCCGGGGCCAAACCTGCTCGCGTATTACTTCGCGTTCCGGCTGGTGGGCCACTACCTGTCGATGATGGGCGCCCGGCGTGGGCTGGAAGTCGTGCGGTGGCGAACCAGCGCGAGCGCCCCGCTCTCCGAGCTCCGGCATGCCATCGGCCTGGCGCCGGAGCAGCGCGCCCGGCAGGTGAGCGACGTGGCGCTGAAGCTGCGCCTGGAGCACCTCGCGACATTCTTCGAGCGCACCGCCGTTCAGCCCCTCGTAAGCCGCCCTCGTTTGCGGGCCCGAGTCTTCAAGCCCGGCGTCCGGCCTGTCAGCCCGTCGCTTCCAGCCCTCGAAGCCACGTTCTGCACCCTGATCAACGTCGTATACTGCGAAGGTTGAAACTCAAGGAGATCGCCGAGCGTCTCGGCTGTCGCCTCGAAGGCGACGGCGAGCTCGATATCCAGCGCGTATCGGGCATCGAAGAAGCGGGGCCGGGTGACCTCACGTTCTTCACGAATCCCAAATACAGCCAGGAGCTCCGCGCGACGCGCGCTTCGGCGGTGATTCTCGGGCCACACGCCGAGACCGCGCCGTGTGCGATGCTGCGCGATCCGCAGCCGTACCTGGCGTTCGCGAAAGCTGTCGAGCTCTTCGAGGACCGCTGGCGGCCGGCCGCAGGAGCGCACCGGCTCGCGGCGATCGGCGACGGTGCGGAGCTCGGCGAGGGCGCGTCGGTGGGGCCGTTTGCGGTCGTCGGCGAGGGCGCGACGATCGGTCGGCGGACGATCGTCTACCCTCACGTCGTGATCGGACGACACGCGCGGATCGGCGACGACTGCATCGTGCACGCGAGAGTTTCGATTCGGGAGCGCATCGTGGTGGGGAACCGCGTGATCGTCCAGGACGGCGCGGTCATCGGCAGCGACGGGTACGGCTTCGCCCAGCGGCCCGATGGCACGCATCACAAGATCCCGCAAACCGGCGGAGTGATCGTCGAAGACGACGTGGAGATTGGTGCGCAGACGGCGATCGACCGGCCGGCGGTCGGCGTCACGCGGATCGGCGCCGGCAGCAAGATCGACAACCTGGTTCAGATCGCACACGGCGTGACGATCGGGCGGAATGTGCTCCTGGCGGCGCAGGTCGGGATCGCCGGCAGCACGACGATTGAAGACAGCGTCACGCTCGCGGGGCAGGTCGGCGTGGCCGGGCACCTCACGATAGGGAAGGGCGCGGTTGCGACCGCGCAAACCGGTATTCCGAACTCCGTGGAAGCCGGTGCCTTCGTGTCGGGATATCCGGCCATCTCCAACCGCGACTGGCTCAAATCGTCGGCCGTGTTCCGGCGCCTCCCGGAGCTTCGAAAGATCGTGTCGGATCTCGAGTCGCGCATCCGGGAGCTCGAGGCGCGGCTCTCGGAGTCAACTCCGGCGGAGAAACGTTAAGGGGGGCACGGTGGCCCTGTTTCAACCGACGCAGACCCGCCGCGCCGATGCCTTCGCCCGCCCTGCGAGGGCGGCATCGAATCCGAGTACCTCCCAACGTGTGGTACCTCGGGCTCACGAGCTTCCTCACCGACATCTCGTCCGAAATGGTGGCGAGCACGCTGCCGGCGTACCTCGTGTTGCACCTCGGGTTCACGCCGATGGCGTTCGGCGCCATCGACGGGCTCTATCAAGGTGTCACCGGGGTCACGCGGCTTCTCGGGGGCTACATCGCCGACCGGTTTCGGCGCTACAAGGAGATGGCGGCCATCGGGTACGGGCTGTCCGCTCTGTGCAAGGTGTTCCTGCTGCCAGCCTCGACCGTCGTATCGATCGGCGCCGTGATCGCCGTGGACAGGCTCGGGAAGGGCATACGCACGGCGCCGCGTGACGCGATTATCGGCCTCAGCGTCGATCGACCTCGCCTGGGTGTCGCGTTCGGTGTGCACCGCGCGCTCGATACGGCGGGTGCCGCGCTCGGGCCCGTCGTGGCGTTCGCGGTGCTGTCGGCCGCTCCCCGGGCCTTCGACGCCGTGTTCGTGCTGAGTTTTGCGTTGGCGGTCGCCGGACTTGCCGCCGTGCTCCTGCTCGTTCGGAATCCGGCCGCCCCACACGGCGACTCTTCGACCCGTGCGACGCTCAGCGAGGTTTTTGCGCTCGGTCGCTCCTCGCGGTTCTGGAGGCTGTCGTTCGGCGCCATGGCACTCGCGCTCACGACGATCAGCGACGGGTTCCTGTATCTCGTTCTGCAGCGCGATCTCGGGCTGAGCCCAGCGGGCCTCCCGCTCATGTTCGCGGGTACGGCATTCTGTTACTTCCTCGTGGCCGTACCCGTGGGGTGGGCGGCGGATCGGGTTGGCCGGCGCGCCATCTTCCTGTGCGGCTACGTCGTGCTCTTCGCCGCCTATATGTCGGTGCTCGCGCCTCTTTCGCCGGGCGTTCGAGTCGGCGCCCTCGTCTCGTTGCTGGGGCTGTACTACGGCGCCACTGACGGCGTGCTGGCGGCACTCGCGAGCGCCACGCTTCCGTCTACGCTTCGCGGCACGGGCCTTGGAGCGCTGACGACCTCGATTACGCTGGCGCGCCTGGTGGGGTCCGTGCTGTTCGGGTACCTGTGGACGACGCGGACGATGACGTTCGCGGTGCTGGTATTCGGCGCGGCGCTGGTTGCGGCGCTCGTCCTGGTGACGTTCCTGTTCAGGGCCATGCCCGACGAGGGTGCCGCATGAACGACCGTGTTCGACTGCTCATCTTCGTGCTCATCAGTGTGGTGGCCCTCGGCAGTGCCGCCGTCTACGTCCGATTCGCGGCCGGTCGTCCTCCCGCGACGGAAGTGAAGACGGGCGGGCTGGCAGTCGAGTGGGTCGAATGGACGGACGGGACCGTCCCGAAGCCGCCCTACATGCTGTTCCGCAGCACGGCGGCCGGCAAGAGCTTCGGCCGGGTCGGCTACGTGCCGCTCGACGTTCCGAACGGTCCGCGCTACCTCACGCCGATCTCCTGTGACCGCTTGTATTTCAGCCACGGCCACGGCATCTGTTTGACAGTCGAGAACAGTCGCGTGTTTCCAGCGCATGCATACGTCTTCGACCACATGTTCCGTCTCGGCACGGCCATTCGCCTGACCGGCCCTCCCAGCCGCGCCCGCGTGGCGCCGGACGGCGGGCTCGCGGCCATCACCGTCTTCGAATCGGGTCACTCGTACGCCGAGGGCGCCTTTTCGACACGCACGTCGCTGATCGACACGCAGGCAGGCCGCATCATCGCGGATCTGGAGCAGTTCGACATTCAACGGAACGGCACCCGGTTCAAGCCCGTGGACTCGAACTTCTGGGGCGTCACCTTCACGGCGGCGAACCGCGTCTTCTATGCAACGCTGTCGACCGGCGGTCGCATGTATTTGATTCGGGCCGATGCCGACCGCCGCGCCGGAGAAGTGCTCCACGAAGGCGTCGAGTGTCCGTCTTTGTCGCCGGATGGCACCCGGCTGGCGTTCAAGAAGCGGATCAACGGGCGCCTGGGCGTTGTCTGGCAGGTCGCCGTGCTCGACCTGGCGACATCTCACGAGTCGGTCCTCGATGCGGAGGCCCGCAGCGTCGACGATCAGGTCGAATGGCTCGATGAGACTCAGGTGATTTATCACCAACCGTCGTCGAACGGCGCCGACATCTGGGCGCTCCGGATCGACAACCGCACGCCACCAAGACTGCTGCTGACGGGCGCGTATTCGCCGGCCGTCGTCCGGGAGTGAGACCTCCCGGAGGAGACGGAGACCACGGAGACGCTCACAAACGGAGAAACGGAGCCAACGAAGAACGAACGGAGAGAACCAGCTGGCTAGCTGCGTTCGGAGGGGCGCGACCGCGCGCAGCCGGCTTGCAGCCGGCGTCGCGCCCCTGCATGCCGACAGCCGTCCCTGCCCCTCCGTTTCGTCTCCGTTAGCCCCGTTTCTCCGTGTGAGCGTCTCCGTGGTCTCAGTCTCCTCAGGGAGGAGAGCAGTTCCATCTCGTCCATGAGCTCGCGGCAGGCGGCCCGGTCCCCTGTGCGATAATGCCTAAATCCCTATGCATTCAAGCAAATCCCGCCCGATCCGAGTGGTTCGGCAGTTCGTGAGCGCCGGCCTCTCGGCGGCGCTGATCGTTGCCATGGGATCGGGAACGAGCGCGACGGTGCGGCCCCCGAAGCTCGATTACACGATGACCACGCTGCCGAATGGTCTCCAGGTAGTGCTCCTCGAAGATCACTCGACGCCAATCGTGCACGCGCAGCTCTGGTATCACGTCGGCTCGAAGAACGAGAAAGCCGGGCGCACCGGCTTCGCACATCTCTTCGAGCACATGATGTTCAAGGGCTCCAAGAACGTCGAGCCCGAAGGCCATCCGTCGTACATCTCGAGCATCGGCGGGCAGAGCAACGCCTACACGAACGAGGACGCGACGGTCTTCTGGGAGACCACGCCGGCGCAATACCTCCCGCTCGTCCTGTGGCTCGAAGCGGATCGGATGGCGTCGCTCCGCATCGAGGAGCAGGTCTTCAAGACCGAGCGCGAGGTGGTCAAGGAAGAGCGACGCATGCGCGTCGAGAATCAGCCCTACGGCAGGCTGAACGAGATCATTTACGACCAGGCATTCAGGGTTCATCCTTACAAACATCCGTCGATCGGCAGCATGACGGACCTCGAGGCTGCGTCGATCGGCGACGTGCGTGATTTCTTCCGGACCTACTACGTCCCGAACAACGCCACGCTCGTGCTGGTCGGGGACTTCGAGACCAAGGAAGCGCTCGAGCTCGTCACGAAATACCTCGGGCGCGTGCCGAAGTCCGAGAGACCGGTTCCTCGAGACATCCCGAAGGAGCCGCCGCAGACCAAGGAACGCCGGGTGACGCTGTCGGAGACCTGGCCGCTCCCTGCGGTCGTGGTGGCCTACCATGTCACCTACGACGGCAATCCGGACTCCTATCCGCTGCACGTGGCCTCGAAGGTGCTGTCGGACGGGCAGAGCGCGCGCATCTATCGGGACCTCGTCTACACGAAGCAGATCGCGGTGGCGGCCTTCGGCGGCGGGAATCTGATCGAAGATCCGAACCTGTTCTTCGCCGTCGCCATCGTCCAGCCGGGCAAGACGCCGCAGGAATGCATCGACGCGCTCATCGCCGAGTTCGATCGTCTCAAGACCGAGCCGATCAGCGCGAACGAGCTCCAGCAGGCGAAGAACCAGTTCACCCGCGACTACGTCCTCGGGCGCGAATCGAACAAGGACAAAGCGGAAGTCCTCGCGCACGCCGTGGTCATCCACAACGACATCAAGACGGCGGACGGCGAGTTCGACATCTTCATGAACATGACCGCCGCTGACGTCCAGCGCGTCGCCAGGACCTATTTCACCCCCGAGAACCGGCTGGTGATGACGATCCTGCCGAAGGGCGCCGGATCGGGCGGAGGCCGTTGATGGCGCGGCGCAGGCTACAAGTGTCCCGACTCGGAGTCGCGGCCCTCGTCCTGGGTGCCGTGTTTCCGTTGCCGGCACGGGCGCAGATGCGGGACTGGCCGTCGGAGCGCCCGCCGAGGCCGCTGCCGGCGAGGGAAGCCAAGTTCCCGCCGTACAGCGTCCGGACGCTGTCGAACGGACTTCAGGTGATTGCCGTCTCGCAGAACGAGCAGCCGTCCGTCAGCCTGCGCCTGATCGTTCGCGCCGGCGGGGCACAGGATCCCGCGGACAAGCCGGGGGTGGCCACGCTCGCGGCCGCGCTCCTCGACCAGGGCACCACGACCAAAGACGCCGAGCAGATCGCCACGGCCATCGATTCGATCGGCGGCGCGCTCGGGACAGGCGCCGGCAGCGATCTCTCGTTCGTGAACGCCATCGTGATGAAGGACAGCCTCGGGCTCGGCCTCGACCTGGTGTCGGACCTCGCGCGGCACCCTGCGTTCGCGGCCGAGGAGATCGAGCGACAGCGCCAGCAGGTGCTCTCCGGGCTCCAGGTCAGCTACGACGACCCCGACTACCTCGCCGGCGTCGTGTTCGACCGGGTCGTCTACGGCGCACATCCGTACGGACGGCCGGACTCTGGCACGCCGTCGTCTATTGCGAGCATTTCGCGGCAGGACCTCCTCGCGTTCCATCGAGCCTGGTACGGTGCCAACAACGCCATCCTGGCGATTGTCGGCGACGTCACGGCGGATGAGGCGTTCGCCGGCGCCGAGCGTGCTTTCGGATCGTGGGAGAAGGCGCCGAACACCGCTCCGCGAGCGCCGGACCCGCCGCCCTCGACCCGGCGGGTCGTTGTCATCGATCGGCCCGGCGCCGTGCAGACGGAGATTCGCGTCGGCAACATCGGGCTAGCCGCGCAAACATCCGGATTATCTGGCGCTCGACCTCGCGATCAAGATCCTCGGCGGTGAAGGTGGCAATCGCCTGCACCGCGTGCTGCGATCCGAACGCGGGTTGACCTACGGCGCGTCGGCGGACACCAACGCGCTCAAGGACGCTGGCGACATCGTCGCCGACACCGACACGCGATCGGAGACGACGGGTGAAGCGCTGCGCCTCATCGTGGACGAGTTCTGGCGGCTGCAGCGGGATCGCGTTTCGGATCGTGAGCTGTCCGACGCGCAGGCCTACCTCACGGGCAGCTTTCCGCTGACGATCGAGACGCCGAGTGCGATAGCACTGCAGGTGTTGAACGCGGTGTTCTACGGCCTCGATCTGAACGAGCTGCAAACGTTTCGCGAACGGGTGAATGCCGTGACGGCGGACGATATCCAGCGCGTCGCGCGACTCTACCTGCACCCCGACAAGCTCTCGATCGTGCTGGTCGGAGACGCGTCGGTGTTTGCGAAGCAACTCCCCGGCGCCGGCTTCCAGCAGTTCGAGCGAGTGCCCCTCGCGGATCTGGATCTGGCGGCCGCCGATTTCCGGCGCCCCGCGGCGCCCGCCGGGAGGCTCGATCCTGAGCCGGTGCTTGCGGTTGTAAAAAAATCTGGTTCGTGGCTTCCACTTTCAGGTGGAAGACAGCTGCGAGGTCAGATTCAACCCGCTGCGTATCAGACAACGGCGGCGCCGCGCGCAAGCACGGCCGGATCGGCCTCGGCTCAGGACCTGATCGATCGCGCCGTCCGGGCCAAGGGAGGGGAGGCGAAACTGCGGTCCGTCAAGACCGTGAAGGCGACGGCGACGATGACGGTCACCGTCGCGGGCAGCAAGCCGGTGGACCTCGAGACCATGACGTCCATCCGCTACCCAGGGTCCTTCCGGACGGACGCGAAGACGCCGGCCGGGCCGCTGGTCCAGGTGTTCCACAACGGTGAGTTCTGGGTTCGCGACGCGCGCGGAGCGCACGACCAGCCGTCGGGCGTGGCGGACGAAATGCGGAGCAACGTCCAGCGCGATGTCCATCGGACTCCTCGTCGGATTGCTCGATCGTAAGGTTGCGGCTGCCCGTGTCGCCGACGTTCAGATCGACGGGCGCGCGATGCCGGCGATCGAGGTCAAGGGCCCGGCGATGCCGCCTCTCACCGTAGTGTTCGATCCCTCCAGCGACCTCATCGTGCGGCAGCGGTACCGCTCACCAGCCACTCCGGGCGGCACGCCGGTCGAGACGGAAGAAGAGTACTCGGATTTCCGCGACGTCTCAGGCCTCAAGGTGGCGTTCAGCACGATCGTCCGTGTCGCGGGCGAGGTCACGGTCCGGCGCACCCTCCACAGCGTCGAGTACAACGTCCCGCTCGATTCTGCGCTTTTCTCCCGCGAGAGCTGATTTCCTTCGTGCAGGTGATGATCTCCTGCGGCGAGCCGTCCGGCGATTTGTATGCCGGCGCGCTCGCGACCGAGATCCTGCGTGCGGATCCGTCCGCCTCGATTGCCGGCTTTGGCGGCGATCACCTCCGAAACGCCGGCGCGTCACTCGTCGGGCACTACAGCGGCATCTCGGTGACCGGCCTCCTGGAGGTCGCGCGCGTTCTGCCACAGACGTACGCGATGTACCGGCGCCTCGTGCGATACGCCGCCGAACATCGCCCGGACGTATTCGTCGCGATCGACTTCCCGGATTTCAACTTCCGCCTGGCACGCGCGATCCGACGCCTCGGCATCCCCGTCGTCTACTACATCAGCCCGCAGCTGTGGGCGTGGCGTCCGGGGCGGATGCGAACCATGCGGGAGATTGCGGACCGCGTGCTCGTGATCTTCGAGTTCGAGAAGTCGATCTACGAACAGGCGAGCGTGCCGGTGGACTGGGTCGGGCATCCACTGCTCGACGTCATGCCGCCTGCGGAGCCGCGCGGAATGTTCGTGACGCGGCTGGGCCTCGTGCGCGAGCGGCCCGTGATCGCCCTCCTCCCGGGCAGCCGCCGCAACGAGCTGCGCGAGATTCTTCCGCGGGTCGTGGAGGCGGGAAAGCTGATTCAACACGCCATTCCCGACGTGCAGTTCGTGATCGCTCGCGCACCGCACCTGCATGAGGAGCTGTTCGCTCCGCTCGAGCTCCTGTCGCCGGCGCCGCACGTCATCGTGGAAGGGCAGACCGATCAAGTTCTCGCCGATGCCGATCTCGCCATCGTCGCCTCCGGCACGGTCACGGTGCAGGCGGCACTGCACGAATGCCCGATGGTCGTCGTCTATCGCTTGTCGCCGGTGACCTACGCGGTGGGCCGGCGATTCGTGCTGGTGGACACGTTTGCGATGGCCAACCTCGTCGCCGGACGGCGCGTCGTGCCCGAGCTGATCCAGGATGACTTCACACCGTCGGCCGTGGCCGATCGCGCGATCCGTCTGATCCGCGATCCCGGGCAGCGCGAGCGAATGCGTGCGGACCTGCGTGCGGTGAAGGCCGCGCTCGGTGCTGCGGGCGCGAGCGCCCGTGCGGCTGCGATCGTGCTGGAGGCCGGCTCCGCGAAAACAACCGAACGTCAAGAGAACAGGAGATCAGGAGGTCAGGAGGAAATCAGGTAGTGAGCTCTCGATCTCCCGATCTCGGCCACCGCTGAGGGCAGACCCGATTGGGATAGACTGCCGTGATGCGCGTGCTGATCTCCTCCATGGTGCTGGGCGTGGCCCTTCTGGTGCCCACACTTCACGCAACCGTCATCGTTCCCGCCGAGTTTCGCGAGGTCGTGTCCGGGTCCTCCCTTATCGCGTACGGCCGCGTGATTGACGTGCGCGCCGAGTGGGCCGACGGGCGACGGCGCATCGACAGCATCGTGACCGTCGACGTCCTGTCCTGGTTCAAGGGAGGCGATCAGAGCACGCTCTCGTTCGTGGTGCCGGGCGGCGAAATCGGGCGATACCGTCACGTCATGATCGGCGCACCCATGTTCAAGCCAGGCGACGAGGCGTTCCTGTTTCTCAAGACGGGGAACTTCCCCATACCGTACGTGTTCGGCCTCAATCAGGGCGTGTTTCGCGTGAGCGTCGACGAGCGGGGTGTACGCAAGGTGACCTCTCCCGCGCTGCTGGCCTCGGGAACCGACCCTGAGGCCGTGCGCCGCGGAGCGGTGACCCGCCAGCCGATGGCGCTCGACGCGTTCGGCTCTCAGATCCGCACAGTGCTCGCCGCCGGCCGGGCGGGTGCGCAGTGACACGCGGGTATCGTCTGGGCGCGATCCTCGCGCTCGTCCTTTTGTTCGGAGCTCCCGCCGCCGCGTATCTGAAGCTGGGGACGCGGGTCGGCGGCCGGACCGTGACCCTCGAATGGCGGCACTTCCCGATCCGCTACTTCATCACGAACCGGGACGTGGAAGGGGTCACGGCGACGCAGTTCTCGACCGCCGTGCAGCGGGCATTCCAGACCTGGCAGGCGGTCCCCAACACGCAGGTCACCTCGGATTTCGTCGGCTTCACCGGCGCGAACCCCACCTCGGGCGACGGCGTCACCGTGCTCGGATTCCAGAACCGGCCGGAGCTCGATCGCACACTCGCTGCGACGAATTTCTTCCTCGACTCGACGACGGGCGAGATCGTGGAGTCGGACATCTTCTTCAACTCGGCGTTCACGTGGTCGACCGCCGACGCGGGCGTCTCGGGCCGCTTCGATGTCGGGTCGATCGCGCTGCACGAGGTCGGACATCTGTTCGGGCTGTCACACTCCGCCCTGGGCGAGACCGAGCTGCGATCGGGAGGCCGTCGTGTGCTGGGCGCGGAAGCCGTCATGTTCCCGATCGCCTTCTCGGCAGGGGACATCACCGACCGCGCGCTCAAGGCAGACGATATCGCCGGCTTCTCGGACATCTACGGCAACCAGACGTTCCAGCGTCAGACCGGCAGCGTGAGCGGAACCGTCACGAAGAACGGCAAAGGTGTGCTCGGCGCGCACGTCGTGGCGTTCAATCCGGCATCGGGAAAACTGGTCGGCGGCTTTACGCTCAACGACGATGGTGCCTTCGTCATCGCTGGCCTCGAGCCTGGGCCTCAAGTCCTCCGGGCAGAGCCCCTGGACGACGGCGACGTGTCGAGCTTCTTCGACGCCACGATGAACATCGACGCGGAGTTCCAGGTGAAGTTCTACGAGAAGGTCGTGGTCGTGCCAAGAGGCGGTGGTACGCGCAACATCGAGATCAAGGTGCTGCCGAAGTGAGCGTTCTCAACCGCCGGCGCGTGTCGGTCGCGGCATGCGCACTCGTGACCTTCCTCGTCCTGGCCGCGTTCGCAGTTTCCGTGGAAGCGCAGACGAGGCGCACACCACCGCGTCCCCCGCGGCCGCCCCGGCCTACGCCACACGCTGGTTCCTTGGAGGTCAGCGGGGGACTGTTGTGGCAAGGCGGCTTCGAGCTGGGCAGCGCCGACGCGGAGCTCACCCGCAATCCGACGACGGGAACAGGACCACTCGACCTGTTCACCAGCGGGACCGAACTCGGATCCGGTATCGGGGTCCAGGCTCGAATTGCCGGCTATCTCTCGAAACGGCTGGCAATCGAAGGCGGCGTCAGAGTGGCGTGGCCGAAGCTCGCCGTCAAGCTGAGTGGGGATTTCGAGTCGGCCCGCGACCTCACGGCGGAGGAAACACTGACGCAGTACGTGATCGACGGTTCGGCGGTGTGGAATTTCGGGCCCTTCCGCCACGGCCGCGCTGTCCCGTTCATCGCCGGTGGCGCAGGCTACATCCGCGATCTCCACGAGGGCGCCGAACTGATGGAGACCGGGACCGAGTACCACGGGCTTGTAGGGCTGAAGTGGTGGTTCAGCGATCGGCCGCATCGCCTCGGCATTCGCACGGAAGGGGGATTCTCCATCCGTGACGGAGGGTTCGACTTCCGCGAAGGACGGCGGACCGTCCCGGTCGCGACGGCTGGGTTGGTCTATCTCTTTTGAGATTGATTCACGATTCGTCGGCGGCGGCGCCACTCTCCAGGCGCTCGCGATCCTGACGTTCGATCGTGTTCGGATCGGAGCTCCACCGATCGCGTTCGGTCCTCTCGGGTCCGTCAGCGCCCTCCACGCGGTCCCCTTCCGCCTTCTGCATGTTCGGTGCGCGGTTGGGCATGTCTTGGTCTTCCATGGATTCGCCTCGGCCATCACATTCGCAAACCGCGTGCCCGCTGCGGTACAGTCCAACCGTGCTCCAGGCGACACCTGAGATCGCGTTCGAGGGCGTCAGTGTGGCCCGAGGCGGCCGCATCATCCTGAAGGGCGTCGACCTCGCGATCGGACGTGGGGAAACCGTCGCCCTCGTCGGTCGAAGTGGCGCCGGCAAGAGCACGATCCTCAAGCTCGTCAACCGGCTCCTGCTGCCGGACGAAGGCTCGATCCGGGTCTCCGGACGGGTCACCACCGACTGGGATCCCTTCGATCTGCGGCGTCACGTCGGCTACGTCCTCCAGGAGGTCGCGCTCTTTCCACACATGAGCATCGCGGAGAACGTCGCGGTCGTTCCGCGACTGCTCGGCTGGGACGCTGCGCGTGTCGGCGTTCGCGTCCGTGAGCTCCTCGACCTGACCGGGCTCGGCGGGTCCGACTTCGCCTCCCGACGGCCGCATGAGTTGTCCGGTGGACAACGGCAACGCGTCGGAGTCGCCCGGGCGCTGGGCGCGGACCCGCCGATTCTCCTCATGGACGAGCCGTTCGGCGCCCTGGATCCGATTACACGCAGCGAGATGCACGAGGAGTTCCGGCGCATCCAGACGGCGGTCCGCAAAACGATCCTGATCGTCACCCACGACATGGGCGAAGCCTTCGCGATGGCATCCCGCATCGGGGTGCTGGCCGACGGTGCCTTGGTGGCGATCGATGCGCCCGGCCCAATCGCACGGTCTGACGATCCGCGCGTGCGCGGCTTGCTGGCCCCGCTCTTCGAGGCGACCGAGGCTCTCCGGAGCGACGCACGTTGAGATTGTTCGAGTTCTGGCGATCTCATGCTGGCGAGCTGGCGGGCCTGCTCGGCCAGCACGTGTTCCTGGTGTTCGTCTCGACGGTTGCGGCCGTCGTGCTCGGCGTACCGATCGGCATCCTGGCTGCGCGGCAGCCGCGGCTGGGAGCGCCGGTCGTCTGGCTCGCGAACGTCGCGCAGACCATCCCGAGCCTCGCGATGTTCGGGTTTCTCCTCCCCCTGCCGTTCGTCGGCGGGCTCGGCGCGCGGGTGGCCATCAGCGTGCTCGTCCTTTACGCGCTGCTGCCGATCATTCGGACGACCGTCGCCGGCATGCGCTCCGTCGATCCGGCCCTCGTCGAAGCGGGCATGGCGCTCGGGATGACGTCGTCGCAGCTCTTTCGCCGTGTCGAGCTGCCCTTGGCGTTGCCGTCGATCGTGGCGGGGATTCGAGTCGCGACGGTCATCGGCGTCGGCACGGCGACCATCGCCGCGGCGGTCGGTGCGGGAGGGCTGGGCGAGGTACATCTTCCGGGGCCTCTCGATGGTCGAGCCGACGGTCATACTGGCCGGGGCGGTCCCGGCGGCGGTATTGGCCCTCACGTTCGACGGCACGCTGACGCTGATCGAGCGCGGCATCCGTAGAGCGATTGAGACGGGAGGCTCGCGCCGCCCTCGGGCGCTCCTTGCGGTTGCGACGCTCTGCCTCGTTGCCGCTGTCGCAGTCGTCTATGCGGCGATGCGTCCCACGCGTGAGGTCATTCGCGTCGGCTCGAAGAACTTCACGGAGCAGATTCTCCTCGGTGAGCTCCTCGCACAGACCATCGAGACGCAGGCCGGCGTCGCGGTCGAGCGCCGGCTCAATCTCGGAGGCACGTTCATCTGCGATCGCGCCCTGCGTTCGGGAGACATCGACCTGTACGTGGAGTACTCGGGCACGGCGTTGACCGCCGTCTTCCATCAGCCTGTGCAGACGGACCCACGACAAGTCCTCGAAGCCATCCGCCAAGAGTACGCACAGGCCGGCCTGACCCTGCTCGATCCACTCGGGTTCGAGAACACCTTCGCGATTCTCGTCCGTGGGGACGACGCGGCCAGCCTCCACCTCGAGACCATTGGCGACGTGTCACCGCTGGCGGGTAAGTGGCGGGCCGGCTTCGGGTACGAGTTCCTGCAGCGCGCAGACGGCTACCCAGGCCTGGCCAAGGTGTACGGACTGCACTTCGGCTCGCCCCCCAGGGCCATGGACCTGTCGCTGATCTACCGCGCGCTGTCGGAGCGTCAGGTCGATCTCATCGCAGGCGATGCGACGAGCGGCCTGATCGAGGCGTACGGTCTGACGATGCTCAGGGACGACCGTCGATATTTCCCACCTTATGACGCCGTGCCGATCGCGCGGCGCGCGATGCTTCTCGCGCACCCCGAAGTCAGGCAGGCGCTGTCGACGTTGGCGGGCCGCGTCTCGGTTGCCGACATGCGGCGCATGAATCGCGCCGTCGACGCGGATCACAAGGACCCCGCGGTCGTTGTGAGGGAGTTCCTGGGGAGCCTCGGGAAGTGACTTTGGTGTCACGCTGCCAACCTCCCTGTTGAATCGGTCTTCTCCGCTGTCTCCGCCCCCTCCTTGAATGCAGTGCCTCGACTGGAGGAATATGTAAGGATGGCCTCGCAGAACTCCTTCAACACGCGCACCCCGATGACGGTTGGGGGCGACACGCTTCACATCTTCAGCTTGCCCGCGCTCGAGAAGGCCGGTTTCCCGAACGTCGCGCGCCTCCCGTATTCGCTGAAGATCCTTCTCGAGAACCTGCTGCGCCGCGAGGATGCGCGCTTCGTCGATCCCGAAGACATCCAGGCCCTCGCCGGCTGGGATGTCTGCTCGGGGGTCCAGAAGGAGATCGCTTTCACGCCTGCACGCGTGCTGCTTCAGGACTTCACGGGTGTGCCGGCGGTCGTCGATCTCGCCGCCATGCGTGACGGCATCGTAAAGCTCGGCGGCGATCCACGGAAGGTCAATCCCCTTCAGCCCGTGGAGCTCGTGATCGATCACTCCGTCCAGGTCGACCACTACGTCGAGCGGAACGCCGCCGACCTGAACGCCGCCCTCGAGTTCGCCCGCAATCGCGAGCGCTACACCTTCCTCCGCTGGGGCCAGGAGGCGTTCGATAACTTCCGCGTCGTGCCACCCGACACCGGCATCGTCCACCAGGTGAACCTGGAGTACCTCGCGCGGGTCATCTTCAGCGAGCAGGTCGACGGCCGGTTGCTGGCCTATCCGGACACGCTCGTCGGCACCGACTCGCACACGACGATGGTCAACGGCCTCGGCGTCGTCGGATGGGGCGTGGGCGGGATCGAGGCCGAGGCGGCGATGCTCGGTCAGCCAATCTCGATGCTGATCCCCGACGTCGTCGGCTTCCGCCTCGTCGATCGGCTTCCTGAAGGGGCCACGGCCACGGATCTCGTCCTGACGATTACCGAGCGCCTCCGCAAGCTCGGCGTCGTGGGCAAGTTCGTGGAATTCTTCGGGCCCGGCCTCGAGTTCCTGACGATCGCCGATCGCGCGACGCTCGGGAACATGTCGCCTGAGTACGGGGCGACGATTGCCATCTGCCCGATCGACGAGATGACGCTCGACTACCTGCGGCTCACCGGGCGAGACGCTGCGCTGGTCAACCTGGTGGAGGCGTACGCCAAAGAGCAGGGCCTGTTCCGCACCGCGGCGACCCCGGATCCGACGTATACGACGTCGATTGAGCTGGACCTCTCCACGGTCGAGCCCAGCCTGGCGGGCCCGAAGCGGCCGCAGGATCGCGTGGCGCTCCGACAGGCGAAGTTCAAGTTCGAGCAGGCACTCGACACGATGCTGTCGGAGCGCAAGTCGAAGGCCGCTCCCAAGGCGGGAGACAAGCCGGGCGAGTCAGGCGCACCAGCGCCCGCTGCCGCTCCCGCGGCTGTGGCGACGGTAGCCGACGTGCCGCCTGGCCTCGAGGAACTGGATCACGGAGCGGTCGTCGTGGCGGCGATCACCAGCTGCACTAACACGTCGAACCCAAGCGTCATGATCGGCGCCGGCCTGCTGGCGCGGAACGCCGTCCAGCGAGGCCTGACGGTCAAGCCGTGGGTCAAGACGAGCCTCGCGCCAGGGTCGCTGATCGTCACCGAGTACTACAAGGCTTCGGGCCTTCTCGAATACCTCGCGGAGCTCGGCTTCAACATCGTCGGATACGGCTGCACCACCTGCATCGGGAACAGCGGCCCGCTTCCCGATGACGTCTCGAAGATCGTGAAGGAGAAGAATCTCGTTGTCGCGTCGGTCCTGAGCGGCAACCGGAACTTCGAAGGCCGGATCCAGTCGCAGGTCCGGGCCAACTACCTCGCGTCGCCGCCGCTGGTGGTCGCGTACGCCCTGGCAGGCTGGATGCAGGTCGATCTGACAACCGAGCCGCTTGGCAACGATCGGCAGGGCCGGCCCGTGTATCTCAAGGACATCTGGCCGAGCGAACGCGAGATCCAGGCGACGATGCTCAGTTCGGTCAAGTCGGACATGTTCCGCAGCAAGTACGCGCACGTGTTCGAGGGCGACGATCGCTGGCGATCGCTCCCCATCCCGACGGGTGGGCGGTTCGAGTGGACCGACGACTCGACGTACATCCGCAACCCGCCATTTTTCGAAGGATTGACGCTCGAGCCCGCGCCGCCATCGGACATTCGCGGCGGCCGGGTGCTGGCAGTTCTCGGCGACAGCGTCACGACGGATCACATCTCGCCGGCCGGATCGATTCCCGCGGATAGCCCGGCGGGAAGGTACCTCATCGAGAAGGGGGTCAGTCCGAAAGATTTCAATTCCTATGGCGCTCGTCGCGGTAATCACGAAGTGATGATGCGCGGCACCTTCGCCAACATCCGCCTGCGCAATCAGCTCGCTCCCGGGACCGAGGGCGGATGGACCGCGCTGCTGCCTCAGGGCGAGCTGCTGACGATTTACGACGCATCCGTTCGGTACCGCGAGGCCGGCGTGCCGCTGGTGATCCTCGCGGGCAAAGAGTACGGTTCTGGATCGTCTCGCGATTGGGCCGCGAAGGGCACGCTGCTTCTGGGCGTGAAAGCGGTTCTTGCGGAGAGCTTCGAGCGGATACACCGCAGCAACCTGGTCAACATGGGGGTGTTGCCGCTTCGCTATCGAGATGGAGAGACCGCGGCGTCGCTGAGGCTCACCGGTCGCGAGGTGTACGACGTCGTCGGTGTTGGTGAGGGGTTGCGGCCGGGCGGCGACGTGCGGATCGTGGTGACGGCGGAGGACGGCACCAGCCGCGAGATCACAGCCATCGCGCGGATCGATACGCCCGAGGAGCTGGTCGCGTTCAGGAACGGTGGAATCCTTCCCTATGTGTTGCGTCAGCTCGTGAAGTCCTGACGCAATGCGTTGGGAGAGTGGCTATGTCGACAGCTCAGGTGCGGTTGACGGCATCGGAGATCAAGCGGCAGGCTACGGCGCTCGGCTTCGATCTCTGCGGCGTCGCCCCGGCGGCGGCGCTGCCGGAGCTCGCCTTCCTCCGCGAGTGGCTCGACGCCGGTTATGGCGGCGAGATGGAGTACCTCCAGCGGTCCGCAGATCGGCGGGCGGACGTTCGAGAGATCATGCCTTCGGCCCGGTCGATCATCGTCTTCGGGACGACATACAACACAGACCGGCCATACTCGACGGAAACCGCCGATCGCGGGCAGGCGGCAATCGCGCGCTACGCCTGGGGCGACGACTACCATGCCGTGATTCAGACCCGTTTGGACCGGCTGGTCGACTGGATGCGGGGGGAGGCCGGCGGCGGGCTCGAGGTGAAGGCGTACGTCGACACCGGGCCGGTTCAGGAGCGCGTCTACGCGCAGCACGCCGGTCTCGGGTGGATCGGCAAGAACACGTGCGTGATAAATCCTGAGAAGGGATCCTGGATCTTTCTCTCCGAGATCATCACGAATCTCGACCTGACTCCTGACCAGACTTCCTTGGATCAGTGCGGGACCTGCACGCTCTGCCTGGAATCATGCCCGACGGGCGCGCTGACGGCACCGTACGTGCTCGACTCCCGGCGATGCCTCTCCTATCTCACCATCGAGATCAAGGGAGCGATCCCGATCGCGCACCGCGAAGCGATTGCGTCGCACGCGTACGGATGCGACATCTGTCAGGAAGTCTGTCCATACAACGCGACGCCGCTGGTTTCGGCCGATCCGGCCTGGGCTCCGCGGGAGGGGCTCGATCGCCCGGCGCTCCTGGAGCTCTGGCAGCGCTCGGACGACGACCTGCGGAGGCTCCTGAAGGGCAGCGCGATGAAGCGGGCGGGGGTTCGGCGGCTTCGCCGGAACCTGGCCGTCGCACTCGGGAACACGGGCGATCCGAAGGCGATCTCCGCGCTCGGCGCCCGGCACGCTCCGACCTGCGCCGATCCACTCGTCGAGGAGCACGTGCGGTGGGCGGTGGAGACCCTTGGTGGTTGAGCGATCAGGATCGCCGCCCCGCAAGAAGTCAGCGATGGGTCCGGCAGTGCCAGACCTCCTGCCCGACCGGCTCTCGCTGTCGGCCGTTCGGGATGCGGCGGCGGGTTGTCGCGCCTGCGACCTGTATGCGCGCGCCACACAAACCGTGTTCGGCGAAGGCCCCCGGCACGCTCGAGTGATGATGGTCGGCGAGCAGCCCGGGGACGTGGAGGACGTCGAGGGTCATCCGTTCGTAGGACCGGCAGGCCACCTGCTCGATCGCGCGCTCGAAGAGGCGTCGATCGACAGACGGCTTGTGTATCTCACCAACGTGGTGAAACATTTCAAGTGGGAGCCGCGAGGAAAGCGGCGGATCCACGCGAAGCCGAACAGCGGCCAGGTGACGGCATGCCGTCCCTGGCTCGAGACGGAGATTGCGCTGATCAAGCCGCACATTCTCGTGTGCCTCGGCGCCGTGGCTGCGCAGGCCCTCCTCGGCCGGAACTTCAAGGTCTCCGCCGAGCGCGGCCGTTTCGTGGACTCCACGCTCGCACCGCGCGTGACGGCCACGGTCCATCCGTCGTCCATTCTTCGCGCCCGAGACGAGGAAAGCCGACGCGAGGCAATGGAACAGTTCGTCGCCGATCTCCGGATCGTCGCCGCCGAGATCGCCCGGTCGACCCGCGACCGGGCCGGGAGCCGCTGACCATGGAGATGTTTCGTCCCACGTTGCTCTTGTCGATGCCTCAGCTCCAGGATCCGAACTTCGCCCGGACGGTGGTGCTGCTCTGCGACTTCGCTCCGGAGGGCGCATTCGGCCTCGTGCTCAATCGGCCGACCGATATGCCCGCGACGGCCATGGTCAAGCTGGACCCGCCCATCGTCTCCGGCAACGACATGCGGCTGTGCATCGGCGGACCGGTCGAGCCCGAGCGCGGCTGGATCCTGATCGGAACCGCGCCGGAGGAGGCCGAGTACCGGGAAATCCAGGAAGGCCTCTACCTGTCGACGTCACCGACCGTTCTGCGACGCGTGCTGTCGACGACTCCCGCGCCTCCGAGAGCGCGCGTGCTCGCCGGCTACGCAGGCTGGGGGCCGGGCCAGCTGGATATGGAGCTCGCGCACTCGGCGTGGCTCATGGGCGACGTGGAGCTCGATCTGGTGTTCGACGTCGAGTCAGGATCGATGTGGGACACCGCGATCAGGCGGTTGGGCGCCGATCCGTCGGCGCTGCAAACCAGCCACGGTGTTCATTGACAGTCGTCAGTCACTTTCCAGTCAAGATTTCTTCGAAGAACGAAATCGCGCGCGGATCCCTGGACTGACTCAGCCAGAACATCGCCTGCTTACGCACTTCCCGGTTCGCGTTCGTGCGCGCCACGTTGATGAGGAGCGGCACGCCTTCGGACGCGGGCAACTGGCTGAGCGAGAACACCGCCTTCTTCTTGACCTCGGTGTTCGGATCGTTGTCGATCCGGTCGGTAATCGCGCTGGCGGCTTTGGCGCCGGCCTTCTGCCCTAGCCAGAAGATCGCCTCACTGCGCGCGCTGGCGTCCGAGTTCGCCTTCGCGACGGTGATGAGCGCAGTCACGCCGGCATCGTCCTTGAGCTGGCTCAGCGCGAATACCGCCTTTTTCCTGACCTCGGGTGCAGGGTCCTTCTCGAGCGCCTGCAGGATCACACCGGACGAACGCTTGTCGTTCTTCTGCGAGATCCAGAAGATCGCTTCGCTCCTGATGCGCGGCTCGGTGTCGTTTTGCGCCAGATTGGACAGGGCATCGAAGGCACCGGCCTCGCGGCTCTGCGACACGCCGAACACCGCGCTCTTCCGGACTTCGATGCTCGGATCATCCTTCAACACGCGTTGAAGCGTCGCCATGCCGTGTGCGCCGCGCGAGTTTCCGAGCCAGAACGTGACCTTGCGACGGACGGCTTCCGGCTGGGTCGTCGCGACGAGCCGGTCGAGCGCAGCGTCCGCACTCGCGTCGGCATGGAGCGCGATAGCCGAGATGGCGCCGTCCATTCGTCCGTTCCGGCGATCGACCTCGGGAACGACATGGGTCTCGAGAAGCGCGACGCTGTCGGCCGGACGCACGCCGTCGAGCCAGATGACGGGACGCCCACCTGCGTCGAGCTCGCAGTCCTCGGAGAAGACTTTGATCCGATCGACCGTGCGGCTGGTGATCCGGAAGAGCACGATCAGGCGGTCCGGCCCCTCCAGCTTGATCGGACCGGTGGGCGCCGTCGGCTGAACGGTCCGCTCGGCGCGCTCCGCGGTTCCAGGCTCGAGGCGGCAGGCGCCGCAGCAGTACCGTCCTGACGAGACGAATACGACGTGCCGCTGTTCGAGTCGAAGCAGCACATGTTGCGCTCGCCCTCGACGACCGGCACCGAGTAGCCAATCCACGACACGTCAGCCTGCGCGCCGACCAGCGTGCGAAACGACTGCGCGAGCGGGCTGCCAGCGGTTTGAGTCGTGACTTTGCCGTTGGTCAGCCGAGGCGTCTGGGCGGCCGCGGCGGTTGCGAGAGAGACCGCGACGATGGCGGAGCCGGCGAGTCTGGAGATGCGATTCGGCCTCATCATGATCAGCGCCTCCGTTACTTGCTGAGCAGTTCCAGCATGTAGTCGGTCGCCACCTTGCCGCCCATCACGGACAGCTTCTGTACGATGGCTTTCTTCATCTCGGGATCGCTCTCCTTGCGGGCGAGCGCCACCAGCGCGGTCGCGTTCCCCTGCGTGAAGAGCGCATTGATCACGTTCTTCCGAACGGCAGGATCTTTGTCGCTGCTGTAGATTCCGAGAAGAGCGTCGCTGGTCTGCGGGCCGCCCATCAGCCCGAGGTTCCGCACGGCCGTCGCCCGGAGCTCGGGGTCCTTCTCTGTCTTGGCCAGGTCGATCAGCCGCGTCGAATTGCCGCCGACGAACATCGCCTGGAGAATCCGCTTCTTGACATCGACCGAGGGCTCCTTCTGATAGAGCTGCCACAGCTCGTCGTGTGCGCCCATCACGCCAAGCTGCTGGACCGCTTCCTTCCGAAGGTCCTCGTTCTGCTCGGTCTGCGCCGCCGCGAACAGACGCTGCCTTTCGCCCGACACCATGAAGGCCCTGAGTATCCGGCGCTTCACGTCCACGTCGGTAGACGAGGCGTAGACCTCGGCGAGGATCGCGCGGCTCTCAGAGCCACCCATCACGCCGAGAGACTGAATGGCCCTGTTCTGCAGTTCCGGGGTCGACGAGCCGCGCGCCAGGTCTCTCAGGATCTGACGTGCGCGCGGCGAGTTGCTCTGCGAGAGGACGAACACCGCCTGTGATCGCAGCTTCGGCGAGGCAGGCCCCTGCAGCATCTTTTCCAGGATGGGAATGGCTTTTTCTGGATCGGAATTGAGCAGCGCATTGAGGGCGATCAGCTTCAGCTCCTCGTCTTTCTGCTCATCCGGGTTGACCGGTTGACCGAGCTTGCGCCGGACCTCCATCTCCAACGCCGGTACCTGCTTCAGATAGCTGCTCTTCGGATACGTCTTGGTCAGCTCCGCAATCGTCGCGAGTGCTTCCGCGCGCTGGCCGAGGCGGTCCTGTGAGTAGGCCTTCCAATAGAGGGCCCCGTCCGCTCGGGACCCTTTCATCGCCACTACCTGGCTGAAGGCATCGATCGCACGCTCCCACCTTCCAGAATCCATCTGGTCGTAGGCTCGCTGGAACGCGTCTCCCTCCTGGTCCCGTTGGCGCTCGGCCCGCTCCTTGTCACGCTCGGCGCGCTCTTTTTCACGATCGCGCTGCTCTTGTTCCCGCTCACGCTGCTCGGCCGCCCGCTCCCGCGCCCGGTCGCTCTGCGACTGTTCCACATCGATCGCTGCAGCCAGTGCCAGCGCAGCCTCGCGGTCCTGCGCGAAGACCGGAGCGGCCGCCAGCGAGGCCACTACCAACGTCATTGAAAGTCTGGTCGTCATGAACATTCCTCTTTATTGGCACCCCAACGCGCAGCACACGCGCGCCGGGGACCCCGATGAAATCAGAGCGACGAACGCTGGCCCGTTTGCCGCATCGCGGCTTTACGCCGCTCCTGGAGATCCGTAGACACCACACGCACCTTGAAAAGCAGGCTGCCCGATTCGATCCTCCTCCTGACGTCGTCCATCTCGCGGGCCGACGGGTTCGAGGGACTCGCCGCGACTTCGACCAGCACTCGTTCGAGCTGGTCGAGGAGATCGACGACGGAGGAGTCGCCCGTGGCGGCCGCCGTTTCCCGATAGAGGCGATTGGCCCATACCAGCTGCTCGGCGCGATCGCGCTCGCTGGAGCGGTCCGATGCCGTGGCGCCTTCCGCGGTGACGAGCTCCACGAGCACACGCTGCGACCGATCCAGGTGGTCGCCGAGGTCGATGAGGAGGATGCGCTCCCGCACCTGATTCGCCGTCGACGCCACGGTCGCCGTTGGCGCGCCCCCCGGCGCCGGCGTCGGCAGGCGCTCGAGGCGACAGCCGTCCCGCGAAGAAAGCGCCGACCACAACCGCAACCGCTGCCGCCGCCCAGCCGAGACGCGACGGAGACGGAATCAGGCGGGAGAGCCATCCGCCGCGGTTACGTTCGAGACTCGGCTCGAGCCGCGCCCACACCGTCCGCTCGAAGCCGTCCGGCAGCTCCGGGACGCCGAGCGCCGTGTCGTCGACGGACATCAGGACCTGCTGCAGACGCCGGTATTCGGCATGGCACGCGCGGCACTCACCGAGGTGCAGAGAGACGCGGGCCTCGTCTTGCGCCGTCAACTCGCCGTAGTAGTGGAGGACGAGATCGTCCTCGGGCACGTGCATGGTCATGGAGTCCATCGCAAAGCTCACTCTGTTGGGACGAATGGCTCGAGCGCCACTCGCATCTTCTTCACTGCCCGAAAAATCGAATGTTTGGCGGCGTTCACTTTCAAACCGAGGGTGCGGCTGATCTCCTCGATCGAATGCCCCTCGAAATGCCTCAACACGAACGCCGCCCGCTCCATCTGGCTCAACGAGGTCATCGCGCTGTTGATGCGCTGCTGCACCTCGGCGCTCAACATCAGCCGCTCCGGCGACGCGTCGACCGCCTTCGACGTGACGGGCGGGGCGTTCAGCATCTCGAGGTCCGCAACGTCGTGGCTCGCTTCCCGCCGCGGTCGGGACCGGATCAGGTCGATCGAGCAGTTGACCGCGATCCGGTGCACCCATGTGCCGAAGTTCGCCCGGGATTCGAATCGGCCCAGCTGTTTGTACGCCCGGAGGAACGTTTCCTGGACGACATCTTCGGCGTCGCTGGGGTTCCCGGTCATCCGGTGTGCGAGCCGGTACACAGCCCGGCTGTGATGCTCCACCAGAGCGCGGAAAGCCTCGCTGTTTCCGTCGCGGGCCAGCGCGACGGTCGCGGCGTCCGTATGCGTCATCCGATTGATTAGACGGGGGTCCGGCCCGGCGGTTAGCGCGCCGGAGGCGGGCGAGCCGGGGTCCGGGGCTCGCGTTTCGTGCGCGCTGGGGTGGGGTGGGGGGTCCGGCGGGGTGACGTCCCCAGGTGTAGTCACTCCTGACAGGCCATCAGGTCCGGGAGGGGTCGAACCCTCGGCGCCGGCATCAGGTCGGCTGGTCATCCTTGCTCGGACGGGGTGGGGCGCCCTGAGCGCTCGACTCGTGCTGCAGCATCCGCCGGGTCAGCGCGATCTCAGCCTGAAGCGCTTCGATACACCCGGCTTGCGTTTCGTGCGGGACGCTGCTGGCCATCCCGCAAAACGGACAGGTTCTGGGCGGAAACGGCTCCGGCATTCGGGTCACCTGGTGCGGTCTACTTCGAAGGGTCGTCGCACCGGCGCTGCAAAATCAGCTCCACCGGCTCAGGTCAAACCCCCGAGAACCGCAGTCAAGCCCGCAGCGAGCGCACGAGGAGCGTATCCGAGATCGGCCATGCTCGCACGGCTGTCGAGTGGCCAGTCTTCCTGAAAAATCTTCACGGCCCCCCGCGTGACGCGCGGCGGCGGGCCACCGACGCGCGCTCGCGCTTCCTCGA
Organism: uncultured Acidobacteriota bacterium; assembly: GCA_963804795.1. GTDB lineage: Bacteria > Acidobacteriota > Vicinamibacteria > Vicinamibacterales > 2-12-FULL-66-21 > CAVSUB01. Next base: position 630,944 of record CAWDRS010000007.1, read on the forward strand.
GGGCGCCGACGAGCCCGACCAGACCCGCAGGGAGGCGCCTTGGAAGCGCGCGCCCCGTTACGTCGCGCGCAATTTCGAACATCCGCATCTGCGGCTCGTTCAGCCCACCAACACCGTACTCCGTACCTGGGACCCCGCGCTCGAGAGCGGAGACGTGCGCCTCGGCGACGTCGTCAATCCAGGCAAACGACCAGAGCCGATCCGCGCCGACGATGCCGGGAAGGCGGCCGTGCAGATGGTCGTCGAGGAGCCGGGAGACGAGGTTGCCTTCGGTTGTCGGGCCCGGCCCATACACCACGCCCGGCACGAGCGTCACGACGGAAACGCCCATCCGGCCGGCTTCACGAACGAGCTCCAGTGCGCGGACCTTCGTGCGCTGATAGTCGTTGGCGGTGAGCGGTGCGGACCGTCCTGCTGGCGGCAATGCGAGAAATGACGACGTGTAAACGAGCCGGGCGACGCGATGCGCGCGGCATGCGTCGAGGATGTGGCGCGTACCGGCGACATTGACATCGTCGAACGCGTCGCGTCGTCTCTGCCAGATGCTGACGAGCGCTCCGGCGTGGCACACGGCGTCGACCTGCCGGACGGCGGCGTCGACGTCTTCGCGCGACCGGAGGTCACCTCGGATCGAAGCGGCGTTCGCCTGCGGATGCCGCGAAAAGATGAACGGGGAATGGCCGCGCCGGCTGAGCGCGCGCACGATCGCGGAGCCGAGATACCCGGTGCCGCCGGTCACGAGGACGCGCATGGTGGCTGATATATGCTTGCAGAAATGTTCTCGCGGCAGAAGACCGGATCCGTGGTGTGCTCGTCGTGCGGGTCGCTCGTCGGCGTCAACGACGACCGGTGTTACAACTGCGGCCGCCGGAATCCTGGGCTCTGGGGCTTCGGTCCGATGCTGCGGCGGTTCGGCAACGACCTCGGCTTTGTCTCTCTGGTTGTCTATGGCTGCTCGGTTCTGTACGCATTGACGCTCATCGGGACGGTTGCCACAGGCGACTCGATCATTTCTGCCGGCAACATCCTGAATATCCTGGCGCCGTCGACTGCCGTCACACTGGCATTCGGCGCGAGCGGGTCCCAGCCGATCTTCCGGTTCGGGATGTGGTGGACGATCCTGAGTGCCGGCTGGCTGCACGGCAGCGCTCTGCACATTCTCTTCAACATGTTGTGGGTTCGTGACCTCGGACCCGCGACAGCGGACGTCTACGGCGCCGGGCGCATGGTCATCATCTACACGGTCTCGAGCGCGACCGGCTTCCTTCTCAGCAGCGTTGCAGGGCTCCTCTTCGGGGGCCTTCCCATTCCGTTTCTCAGAGGCGCTTCCTTCACGCTCGGCGCGTCAGCGCCGATTTTTGGTCTTCTCGGCGCGCTGGTGTACTACGGGCGGCGCGGCGGCAGCAGCATGATCGGAGCGCAGGCGAAGCAATACGCGCTCGTGCTCTTTCTGTTCGGGTTGTTCATGGGAGGGATCGACAACTACGCCCACGCGGGCGGGTTCCTCGGCGGCTACATGGCTGCCATCTGGCTCGATCCCTTGAAGCGCGAGCGGATGGATCACCTCATCATCGCGGTGGGATGCCTCGTTGCCACCGCGCTCGCGATTCTGGCGTCGCTGATCAAGATAGTGCCGTTGCTGTTGGCCGGCTAAGAAGGCTCGAGGCTCTGAGACGGGCTCCAGAGCCTATTTCGAGTACAGGTCGATGATCCGGCTGATCGCGCGGCGGCAGACCCTGCAGAAGCCGACGCGATCGCGTGTGAACATGATGCAGTCGGTTTCAGGCCGGTAGAGCCCGCGCGCCTCGTAGGAGGCGCCCTCGAAGGCGCCGACCGTTCGCGCGTATTTCATCCCGCCGAGTAGTTTCTCCTCGCGGTCCCGCTGCTCGCGGAAGAGCGCGTCCATTTCAGCCTCCGGGGCGTTGCGCGCGCGGATTGCGCGCCGGCGCTCCTGGGTCGCGCGGCTCTCCTGCTCGAATTTCGCCTTGTCCCACGGCGTCGGGAGTGGTGTGCCCGGCGCCACGAGGTCGCGCCACTTCAACGAGGCGGGATCTTTCAGGGCGGTCACGTTCGGCTCCCACGGCTCCGGCAGGTCCGTGGCGCCCGTTTCGTACGCCACGTCCGACGTGTAGTACTCGTCGGCGAGCGCCGCGAAGTGATGCCCGAACTCGTGGACGAACACGTAGTCGGCAAAGGCGCTGTCGACCGAGGCGGTCGCCTGATCGTTGAAGATCCCTCCGCCTCCATACGTCTTGTCGTTCACCAGGATCTCGAGGAACTCGTACGGAGCGCCGGAGGCCGCGTCGCGGAGCGCGCGGTTGTCGAGCGTCAGCACGTAGCGCTCGGAGTCGAAGATGTTGTACTCGGCGGAGATCGGCGTGCGGCGGAAGACGCCGGCGTTCGGCCGGTTGATGCCGCTCTCGGGCGACGGGAGATCGAGTCCGCGCACGTTGAAATCGCGTCTCCGGCTCTTGAACGGCTCCTGCGCGAAGAGCGATTCGATGAGCCGTTTCGCGTCGGCATGGAACTTCGGAAGCTGCGCCCGGGTGTATCCCTCGCCGAGAATCAGCAGGTCCACTTTCTGCGAGGCCGGGCCGTTTTCCATCAGCGTCCAGACGGAGCCTGGTCGCGCGGGGAGTGCCGCGCGGTTCACGAATCGCGACGACGGGTCGACGTCGACCGACCAGACCTCTCGAAAGCTGTTGTCGCGCTGGCGCTTCTTGAGCGCAATCGTCACCGGTCCCGTCGGCCACGGCAGCCGCATCGATTCGTGGAACGTCCGCTGGGCGGTCTTGACCTCCGGTGTCGTCTCCCACTCGCCGTAGATCGAGGCAAACCCTCGTGAGTAGAGGACCGTCGGAGAGGACGACGGTCGGACTTCGAATGCGTACTTGCCCAGGTTGGTTTCGTCGACGAGCTGAGCTCGACTGCCGGCCCATGCCCCGTCGTTGACGACACGATCGAGGGCGAACGTCTCGCCGATCTTCGGACCGCCGCTGTGGAAGTAGTCCACGCGCATCGTTCGCGAGAAGTCGAAGCCGCTGGCGGCCGTGCTCTGCGCGCCGGCGCTCGCGATCCGGTCGGGTCCGGCCGCCTGCAGCAGCAAGCCGAGCGCAGCACAGCAACCCGCGGTCCTCCTCAGGAGCCCGACCCGCGAGGCCACACGATCGCGAAAGACACCGCGTACGTTCGGAAAGCCCATCATGACGCTTCAGTATAATTCCCGCGTGCGGAAACCTGTCGTCCTCATCACGGGTGCGAACGGCGAGATCGGACATGGACTGATCGACCGTCTCTCCGAACGAGCCGACCGCGCGATCGTCACGCTCGATCTCGCGCCCCTCGACCCGAAGATCTCGAAGAACGTCGACCGCGAGATCACCGGGTCGATCCTCGATCGCGGCACGCTCGAGCGGATCCTTGCCGAGTTCCAGGTCGAGTTGATCTTTCACCTCGCGGCACTGCTGTCGACGCGGTCGGAGTTCACGCCGATTACCGCACACGAGGTCAACGTCGGCGGGACCCTCAACCTCCTGGAGTTCGCGCAGCACGAGGCGGAATCGCACGGCCGGCCCGTGACCTTCATGTATCCGTCGTCGATCGCTGCCTACGGACTGCCCGATCTCGACACAAAGACGCGGGCCGGCAGGGTCCGGGAAGACGACTGGATGCAGCCGACGACCATGTACGGCTGCAACAAGCTGTATTGCGAGCAGCTGGGGACCTACTACGCGAGGCACTACAAGCAGCTTGCGGCCGAGCGCGCCAGCGGCCGGGTCGATTTCCGGTGCGTCAGGTTCCCCGGGCTGATCTCGGCCGCCACGACGCCGGCCGGCGGGACGTCGGACTACGCGCCCGAAATGATCCACGCCGCCGCCATGGGGCAGGCGTATAGCTGTTTCGTCAGGCCGGACACGCGGATCCCGTTCATGGCGATGCCGGACGGCGTCGACGCGCTCCTGACGCTCGCGGCGGCTCCGCGCGACCGGCTGACACGGACCGCCTACAACGTCGCGGCGTTCAATCCGTCCGCCCAGGAGATTCGGGACGTCGTCTCATCGGCGTTTCCGTCGGCGACGATCGATTGGCACGTGGACGTCAAGCGGCAGCAGATCGTGGATTCCTGGCCGGCCAGCGTCGACGACGGCGCCGCTCGTCGGGATTGGGGTTTCGCGCCGCGCTTCGACTTCGATCGGGCGTTCTCGGACTATCTGATTCCGGCCATCCGGGAGCGGTACAGGCGCTAGAAGCGAATTCACAAGGGTGTGAAACCCTTGCCGTGTCAGGCATCCCAGACAGCTGGGGGGGTGATGACGGGCATTGGCGTGGGCCCGGGATCGGGCCTGCCGCTGCCGGTGAGCCGGGAAATCGCGCGGACGGTCATGTCATGGTCGCACACGATCTGGCAGGACAGGCGAACGCCGGTCGCACCCTTTGCGGCGAGGACCTGACGCTCCGCCACGGTCGATCGCGCGGGTTCGCCATCGATGAACTCGACGCGACAGGTCGTGCAGCGCGCGTTGCCGCCGCACGCGTGGAGCACGTCGACCTTCGCATCCTGTTCGATCGCCAGCACGAGGCGCTTTCCTGATTCGACCTCCACGGTCGGAAACCCTTCAACCGTCAACTTCGGCATCACCTCAGCATACCCCGGGGTCAGGTCTTGCACTGACGCAAAACGCAAATTGCAAGACCTGACCCCAAGTCCTGCGCGCTATACTTTTGGTGCGCGCTTGCCGCTCGTTCGGCCCGACCATCAGCCCCATGCAGGACATCCGCGCGGCCATCCGCGCCCTGGCCCGTCGACCGGGATTCACCGCGATCGCGATTGCGACGCTGGCGCTCGGCATTGGGGGCAACGCCGCAATTTTCAGCATCATCGACAGCGTCCTCCTTCGGCCCTTGCCGTATCCCAGGTCCGATCGGCTGGTGATGCCCTGGGAATACAGCGCCGACGTCCAGCATCGAGTCGGCTTCGACACGCTGCCGGCCTCGCCAGGCGACGTCACCGACTTCCGGACGCGGAACACCACGTTCGAGCGGCTGGCCTGGATCCGCTCCGACCGGTTCAATCTGACCGGCGCCGGCGATCCCGAGCGCATCACCGGCGTGCGCGTCAGCGATGACTTCTTCGACGTGCTCGGCGTGCAGACCCCCCTGGGCCGGACGTTCACGCCGGATGACGTGAAGGGCACACGCGCCATCCTCATCGCGGATCGCCTCTGGCGCCGCCGCTTTCAGGCCGATCCTGCCGTCATCGGCAAGGTGATCTCGCTCAACGGCGCGCCGGCGAACATCGTCGGCGTCCTGCCGCCCTGGTTCCACTTTCCGGCCGAGGGCGACCTCCCAGCCGGGCTGGGCTTCTCGGGCATGGTGGAGATCTGGGCCGCCGACGTGCTGACCCCGACGCAGCAGCGGTTTCGCGGCGGCAAGAGCTTCGCGCTGGTCGGGCGCCTGAAGGACGGCGTGGACCTCGCCTCTGCCACTGCGGATCTCAATGCCATCGCCGCTGACATCGCTCGAGAGTCGCCCTCGTCGAACGCGGGATCGACTGTGCGCATCCGGCCCCTCCGCGAGCAGCTCGTCGGGGGCGTGCGCTCCGCGCTCATCGTCCTCCTCGTCGCCGTCGGCTTCGTACCTCCTGATCGCCTGTGCCAACGTCGCCAACCTGATGCTCGTCCGAGCGGCGGGCCGCCACCGCGAGATGTGTGTCCGGCTCGCCCTCGGCGCCGGCCAGGGCCGGCTCGTGCGTCAGTTGCTCGTCGAGAGCGTCGTTCTGGCCATCGCAGCCGGGGTGGCCGGCCTCGGCGTCGCCTGGGTTGGTCTCCGGGTGCTGCTAGCGCTGTCGCCGATCAGGCTCGCCGCGTTCTCCAACGTGATGCTCGACGGGCGTGACGTCGGGTTCACCATCGCCGTGTCGGCGCTGACAGGGCTCATGTTCGGCATCGTTCCCGCGCTCCAGACCTCGCGCGCCAATCTCAATGAAGGGCTCCGGGATGGCTCCCGCGGGACGTCGGGCAGCCGACGGGCCCATCGGACGCGCAGCCTCCTGGTCGTCGTGGAGGTGGCGCTCGCGATGGTGCTTCTGGTCGGCGCGGTTCTGCTGCTCCAGACGTTCGTCCGCCTGCTCAGCGTCGACGGCGGGTTCCGGCCAGATGGCGTGCTCACGATGGAGGTGAGCCTCCCACGCACCTGGTACACCGGCCCGCGATCGGCGGACTTCTTCGACCGCGTCACCGGCCGGCTCTCGGAGGTCCCAGGCGTCCAGGCGGTGGCGGTCACATCCGGGCTGCCCCTGAGCGGGCTCGAGAACCTTCGGCAGATTACCGTCGAGGGACAGCCGCGCCCGTCTCCTGGCCAGGAGATCATCGCCGACTATCGCGTGGTCACGCCTTCATATTTCAGCGTGATGGGGATCCCGCGGATCTCGGGTCAGGCGCTCCCACAGACCCTGACCGGCGAGGCGCCACCTGTCGTGCTCGTGAACGTGACGATGGCCGCCGCCGTGTGGCGAGGAGTGGATCCGATCGGACGACGCATCAAGCTGACCAGCTTCGATCAGGACTCCCCATGGTTCACCGTCACCGGCGTCGTGGGTGATACGCGGCAGTCGGGCCTCGACAGCGGCCTGCGGCCTCAGGTGTACGTCGAGCAGCGCGTGGATCCGTCATCGCAGATGGTGGTCGTCTTGCGCGCAACCGGCGATCCGCTCGGCTACACCACGGTCGCGCGAGCAACGGTATCGGAGGCGGATCGGGATCAGCCGGTGGGCCGCATCCGTCCGATGAAGGACGTCGTCGCCGAGTCCGTCTCCAACCGGCGCTTCACGATGGCCCTGGTCGGCACGTTCGCGATTCTTGCATTCGCGCTCGCGCTCGTCGGTCTGTACGCCGTCGTGTCGCACTCGGTGGCCGAGCGGACCCAGGAGATGGGCGTACGCCTCGCGCTCGGGGCGAGCCCCGCGGCGCTGTTGCGGCTGGTGCTGTCGGAGGGGATGGCCCTGGCCGGGACTGGCGTCGTGCTCGGATTGGTCGGGGCGTTTCTGATGACGCGCTTCATGTCGGCGATGCTCTTCGGCGTGACGCCACACGACACGCTGACGTTCGTGACGGTGCCCCTGCTGCTGTTCTTCGCGGCGGCGATGGGCTGCCTGGTTCCCGCTCGCCGTGCGATGCGCGTCGACCCCATCGTCGCCCTGCGCGCAGAGTAGGCCGTCACGAGAAGCCGCCCGGACAAAAAGCAAAGCCTCGCAGTAGAAGGTATCTCACAAACGCGGCGCGAGCGAGCGTTGCGAGCGAGCCACGCGAGCGGAGCGCGCCGGCGAAGCGGCGCGCGAGAGCGCGTGTAGGGGAGTCCGAGGGGCGAAGCCCCTCGGATGAGACTAGTCGGGTTCCCACCGTTCTGTGCTCGAGATTCTTCAAGCCGCGCGTCGTCACTCGACGCGTGTTACGCAGCCGAGGCGTGGTGGATCTCGGCCGCGCGCTGCAGGGCCGTCTCGATGTTCGGGCAGATGTTGCGCTCGCCGACCTGCTGATGGAACTCTGCCGCCTGCATCATCATCGCGGGCTGTTCGCGAGCCCCGCACAATACCAGGGTCCGGCCGGAGTCATGGAGTGCCTCTGCGAGGTTCTCCAGCGCCTGCAAGCCGGTCGCATCGATCGCCGTCATGTTGCGCAGCCTGACCACGATCACCGGCGGCAAATCCGGAATGCGATCCACGATGCGCGAGATCTTGTCCGTGACGCCGAAGAGCAGCGGTCCGTGTATGCGGAAGACGCTCACGTACGACGGAATGATCTTGTCCTGCAGGATGTGGACCCGTCCGGACTCGACGTAGTCCGGCGTGACCTCCGATACGGTCGTCGTCGCGGCGACGCGGCGGATGAAGAGCAACGCCGCCAGAATCATTCCCACTTCGACGGCGATGGTCAGGTCGGCGAAGACGGTCAGGGCGAACGTCACGAGCCAGACGCTGATGTCGGTCTTGGTCAATCGCAACAGCTTCGGTATCTCGTGCCATTCCCCCATGTTGTAGGAGACGACCAGCAGAATGGCGCCGAGGACCGCCATCGGAATGTAGCTGGCGAGCGGCGCGGCCACGAGCAGTACGATCAGGAGCGTGACCGCGTGCACCATGCCGGCGACGGGTGTCCGGGCTCCGGACCGGATGTTCGTGGCGGTCCGGGCGATCGCCCCGGTTGCGGGGAGCCCGCCAAACACCGGTGATGCGATGTTTGCGATCCCCTGCGCCACGAGCTCGACGTTCGGGTTGTGACGGTCGCCGGTCATCTGATCCGCCACGACCGCCGACATCAGCGACTCGATCGCGCCGAGCATCGCGACGGTCAGCGCCGGCTGGATCAGCGTCGGGATCAACGAGGCGTGGAACTCGGGGAAATGGGGCGATGGAAATCCCGCAGGGATGCCGCCGAACCGGCTGCCGACGGTCTCCACCGGCATTCCCAGCAGCATCACGGCTGTCGTGCCGGCCACGAGCGCGACGATCGCGCCGGGAACAGCGGGAATCATCCGTCGCAGGACGATGATCGTGGCCAGCGCCGCGACGCCGAGGACAGCGGCCGCGGGGTTCACCGTGTCGAGATGCCGCGCCAGGACGCCGAGGCGGGGCAGGAACTCCGCAGGGACGGCATCCACCCGGAGCCCGAGGAAATCGCGAATCTGCGTGCTGGCGATCAGCACGGCGATGCCGTTCGTGAATCCGATCACCACGGGCCGCGGCAGGAACTTGACGGCGGTCCCCATCCCGGTCACCCCCAGGATGACGAGCATCACCCCGGCCATCATCGTGCACATGAAGAGCCCGCCGATGCCGTACTTCGCGACGATGCCGGCGACGACGACCACGAAGGCCCCGGTCGGGCCGCCAATCTGGACCCGCGAACCGCCAAGGGCGGAGATCGTGAAGCCGGTGACGATCGCGCAGTAGATGCCTGCTTGAGGGGTGAGTCCGGACGCAATCGCGAACGCCATCGCGAGGGGAAGCGCGACGAGTCCGACGGTGATGCCCGCGACGAGGTCGTGCCAGAACGAGCGGGACGAATAGTCTTGAAGGGACTTGACCGAAGCCGGAAGCCAGGCTGCTAGCATCTAATAATTGTTTCGGAGGGACTCGATTATCGTAGCACGCGGAGCGCCGAGAGGGGAGATCTCGATATGGACCGTGGTGCGGGAGAGGGTGGCTGACGCCTGATGATCGAACCGGAGCTTCTCGTCTCCGCGTATGCGAGCGGATGGTTTCCGATGGCGGTCGAGGGGGGCGAGATCCGCTGGTTTTCCCCCGATCCTCGCGGCATCATTCCGCTCGACCGCTTCCTCGTGCCGCGCCGGCTCGAGAGAGTCTGGCGCCAGGGCCGCTTCGAAATTGCGGTGGATCGTTCGTTCGCCGACGTCATGCACGCGTGCGCGGAGATCGATCGCGATCCGAACGATCCAGGCACGTGGATTACACCGGAGATCATCGAGAGCTACGTCAAGCTCCACGCGCGCGGCCTGGCCCATTCGGTCGAAGCCTGGCACGAGGGCAAGCTGGTCGGCGGGTTGTACGGGGTTGCCCTGGGTGGGGCGTTTTTCGGCGAGTCGATGTTCCACCGGGAGACCGACGCGTCGAAGATTGCGCTGATGGCCCTGGTGGAACGCTTGAAGACTCGCGGCTACCAGCTGCTCGACACGCAGTGGTCGACGCCGCATCTCGAACAGTTCGGCGCCGTGGAGGTACCGCGCCGCGAGTATCTGCGGCAGCTCGGACGCGCGCTCCGGGTTGGTTGCCAGTTCGAGTGAGCGCCGCACTGGACACGAACAGCATGTGGCTTCCGCCTTCAGGCGGAAGACCTCGTCCGGGCTGCCGCTTCCACCTAAAGGTGGAAGCCACGAGAGGGTTCGGGATTAATGTACCGTGTAGGGCTCGCTCAACGTGAAGGGGGCGATCCGGGCGTCGAATCGATCGCCGCTCTCCGTGATCATCTGATAGGTGCCTTCCATGATCCCGAAAGGCGTCGAGAGGGGGCATCCGGACGTGTATTCGAACGACTCGCCGGGCGCCAGGGTCGGCTGCTTGCCGACAACGCCAGGGCCTTTGACCTCGTCGACCTGGCCGGCGCCGTCGGTGATGATCCAGTGCCTCGTCAGCAACTGCACCGACTCGGGGCCCTCGTTCGTGATCGTGACCGTATACAGGAAGAACCACTGGTTGCGGGAAGGCTGGGAGCGCTCGGCCGCGTACTCCGAACGCACGTGGACGCGCACCCCGCGCGTGGTCGCTTCCGACGTGAACATCTCAGCATGATGAACGATCCACGGCGGTCCGGGCAAGCCGATGACGTCGCTGGCGCGGGATTGTGCGCCACGTGCGCCAACGCTCAGGTCGTGATCAGCAGCCGCGGATCCCGCTTCCTCCTGTGTCGCGTCTCGACCATCGACCCACGCTATCCGCGCTATCCGCCGCTTCCCGTCCTCGAGTGCGCCGCATATCGGCTGAGCGCCGACTGAAGCCGCAGGACGATACTCAGGTAGCATGAACGCTATGCACGTGATCGAGCCAGCGCGCCTGAAGCCGGGTGCCACAGTCGCGCCGGCACCCGAGGCCGCAGAAACTGGTGCCGGGGTGGCCGGCGGCCGGGCGAAGGACCCGATCCGCGGGCGTGCCCTCATCTTCTGGGATCCGAAGAGCCCGCCAGGCGTCAAGAAGCTCGACGCCATCGACACCGATCAGATCACGCCCGCCGCCGACTGTGTCTCCGAGAGCCTCGAGACGCTCGATGAAAGGTGGAAGGCCGGCTCGTTCAGATACCTGATGCCGGACTTCCGAGCCCGAGTGCACCGTGGAGAGACGTTCGTCATTGCCGGCGATCGGTTCGCGATTGGATCGTCGCGCGAGATGAGCCCCGCCGGGCTCAAGGGTGTCGCCGAGGAAGCCGGGCTCGAGCTGGTCATCGTCTGCGGCCACAACATGGGCGACATCTTCCGTCGCAACAGCTTCAATCTGGGCCTGCACGTGGTCCAGAGCCCGGAGGCGGTGGCCGACGCGCAGGATGGCGACACCTTCAGCTTCGATCCAACGTCGCGTGAGCTCCGCAACGAGACGCGCGGGAAGACGTACACGCCGGTTCCGCTGTCGTCCAAAGAGGAGGAGATCCGGAGCAGCGGCGGCATTTTCGCAGTCGGACGCCGCGAGTTCCCGTCAGCCGTCCAGACGCGTCCTGCGGTCGATTGGGCCGACGAGCGGGCCGCGCGCCGCATGACCACGACCGAGCAGATTGTCTGGGCGCACAGGGTGGACAAGGACCTGTCGCCGGACCAGCTCCGCGCCCGGGACGACGCTGCGTGTGTATGCGGACCTGCTTCCCGCGTCGGATGGCACGGCGCCGTTCTCCATCCACACCTTCAATCAGATCACCGGCGGTGCGACGATCGACCCGCGGCAGGCGGCCATCGCCAACGATCACTTCGTCTTCACGGGCGTGCAGGCTGACGACAAGCAGACGAGCATAGGCCGGGAGTTCGCGCGCCTCCACGGCCTCGAGAAGCCGTACTACGCCACTCCGGGCGATGGCATCTTTCATTTCTATTTTCCCGAGCAGGGGCTCGTCATGCCGGGTCAGTTCATTCCCGGAGCCGACTCCCACAGCCGCGCCTACGGCGCGTACGGTGCCGTCGGCATCGGGGTTGGATCCACGACGCTGGGGTTCGGCTGGTCGACGGGATACATCTACTTCACGCTGGCGCGCCAGCGCCGCGTGACGTTCGAGGGCCGTCTTCAACCCTGGGTGAGCGGCAAGGACATCGTCCTCGAGTTGCTGCGGAGATGGGGCGCGAAGCAATCGCAGGGCATGTCGGTCGAGCTCGTGGACGCCGACCGGCAGCTGCCAATCGCGTATCGCAACACGATCGCGAACATGATGGCGGAAGCCGAGGCGTTGAACGGCATCTTCGCGCCCGACGCGATCACGTACGAGTGGTACCGCCAGAAGGGGATTACGTCACTGCCATACCCGCCGATCGCGCCCGGCCTGGAAGCCGCGTACGAGCTGGACGAAGCCATCGATCTGACCGGTGTGCGGCCGATGATTGCCAAGCCGTTCAGCCCCGGCAACGCCTTCCCGGCCGAGGAAGTGGCGCGCGAGCGCATCACCTTCGACAAGGCGCTGATCGGGTCCTGCACGAACGGCAGCTACGACGATCTGCTGCAGGCGGCGCTCGTGCTGCAGGCTGCACTCCAGCGCGGCGTCCGCAGGGTCGAGCGCCCATTCGCGATCTTTCCGGGGTCCGGCGGGGTCGGGCGTCAGATCGAGCAGCCGGATCCGCGGCTGGGCGGAGAATCGATCGCGGCCGTCTTCCGATCCGTCGGCGGCGAGATCCGGCGATCGTGGTGCGGACCGTGCTTCGGTCAGGGCCCGGATGCGCTGACGCCGGGTCAGCGGGCCATCACGTCATTCAATCGCAACTGGCAGAATCGAATGGGCCTCGGCGGGGAAGGCTATCTGGCGAGCCCCGCGGTGGTGGCCGCGTCGGCGCTCGTCGGCTACATGGCGCCCCCGAGTGAGTTGGGGTTGACGTGGGACGCCGAGCAGTTCGGAGTGTAGTCGCAGCCACGTGGCCCACCGATTCGAGCGACACCCACTGAAAACGGATCACAGGAGTTCAGGAGATCAAGAGATCAGGGAAGCAGGCTCCTGACCTCCTGTTAAGACAAACGCTCGACGCAGATCGGCTTTACATAAATGGATGCACAGGTTCTGATCGCTCTCGGCACCCTCACGTTTCTCGAGATCGTGCTCGGTGTCGACAACATCATCTTCATCTCCATCCTGTCCGGGAAGCTGCCGGCGGCGCAGCAGCCTGCGGCGCGTCGGATCGGGCTCCTGGGCGCCATGATCACGCGCATCGCGCTGTTGTTCTCGCTCGCGTGGGTCATCAGGCTCACGGCGCCCTGGCTCACGCTCCTCGGCCACGAGATCTCGGGGCGGGATCTGATCCTGATCCTCGGCGGGCTGTTCCTGATTGGGAAGAGCACCTACGAGATTCACGACAAGCTGGAAGGGGAGGAAGGCCATGCCTCTCGGCGGGTTCTGGCATCTTTCACGAGCGTCGTGATCCAAATCATGCTCCTCGACATCGTCTTCTCTCTCGACTCGGTCATCACCGCCGTCGGCATGGTCGACGAGCTGTGGGTGATGATCGCAGCCGTCATTGCCGCCATGGCGCTGATGATGGTCTCGGCGGAGGGGATCAGCAGCTTCGTGCACCGACATCCGACGGTCAAGATGCTGGCGCTGTCGTTCCTCCTGCTCATCGGCACGTCGCTCCTGCTCGAGGGGTTCGACCAGCACATCCCGAAGGGCTATATCTATTTCGCGATGGGCTTCTCGGTCTTCGTGGAGACGATCAATCTCCGGCTCCGCCGCAAAGAGGATCCTGTGCACCTGAAGGAGCGCTACACGGAGGAATCCGATTCCCGCCGTTGAAGTTGAATCGGAGTCTGGCCTGCCGTCGCGCAGCCGGCATTGACAACCTGTCAGCGGCCGCGAACAATGGCCAGGTGCCCGCCCTGTCCCAGTTCGTGCTGATGCTCGCGGGCGTGGCCGCGTCGATTCAAGCCGTTCCAGCTCCTGTCACACCGCCGCCAGCCGTAGCGCCACCGGCGACCCCTGCCCCGGCGTACGTGCCCGAACGCGTGTTCGACACGCGCACGCGAACGTTCACTGATTTCGAGGCGATGCTGGCCGAGCTCGCCCGGGCCGACGTCGTCCTCGTGGGCGAACAGCACGACGATCCCAACACGCACCGCCTCGAGTCGGCGCTCCTCCAGGGGCTCGTGCGCCGCAACGTGCCGGTGACGGTCTCGCTGGAGATGTTCGAGCGCGACGTGCAGCCGGTGCTCGACGCGTATCTCGGCGGCCGGAACACCGAGGATGATTTCCTGAAGGGCAGCCGGCCCTGGCCGCGCTACGCCACCGACTATCGATCGCTCGTGGAGATCGCCAAGGATCGCGCCTGGCCGGTGATCGCCGCCAATGTACCTCGAAGGTATGCGTCCGAGATCGCGAAGCGCGGGTTGGAGCCGCTGTCGGCCCTCCCGGCCACCGAGCGGACCTTGATCGCCAGCGACCTCCAGTGCCCGAAGGACGCCTATTTCGATCGCTTCGCGGAGTCGATGGGAGAGCATCCGGGTTCCAACGGGACCTCGGATGCCGCGGCGGCCAAGCGCGCCACCGTCGAACGCTATTACCAGTCGCAGTGCGCGAAGGACGAGACCATGGCGGAGTCCATCGCGAGCTCGTTCGAGCGGTACGAGAGTGCACCGGGCAAACCCAGGCTGATCGTCCACTTCACCGGCGCATTCCACAGCGACTTCGGCACGGGGACGGTCGAACGCGTCCGCCGCCGCCTCCCAGGGCGCCGTGTCGCAGTCCTCTCGCTCCTGCCGCTCTCCAGCCTGGACGATCTCGCCCCGGCCGCCGACGATCTGAACCGGGCCGAATATCTCGTCTACACGATCAAGTAACGCGACTGCCGGCTGAAGACTCCCGACTATTTGAGTCTTTCGGGCATGTCCGCGACCACATATGACAGGACGGCAATCGCGGCCGCGGCCCGTGACATGTCCATCGGATCGATCTTGTCGACCGTGTCGGCCGGCGTGTGATGGATCAGGAAGTAGTTGCCATCGACGTCGAGCGACATCGACGGCATGCGCGCCGCTTCCACGCTCGGCCCGATATCGGCGCCTTCGCCGGTGGCGCTGATCCGGTCGGCCTGGATGCCGCGAAGGAGCGTGGCAATTTCGGTGACCCGCGCCCGCCCGGCCTCGCTGCCGGTGAACCCGAAGCCGGTTGGCCGGAAGACTCCGCTGTCGGACTCGAACATCAGGACGTGATTCGCCAGCTCCTCCCGGTGACGCTCCAGGTAGCCCTGACCGCCGCGGAGGCCGTTCTCTTCGTTGGTCCACAGCACGACGCGCACGGTGCGGCGGGGCCGCAGATTCAATTTCTTCATCAGGCGCAGCGCCTCCCAGGTCACGATGCAACCGCCGCCATCGTCCGTGGATCCGGTGCCGACGTCCCAGGAGTCGAGGTGACCGCTGACCAGCACGATTTCGTTCGGCAGCTCGCGCCCGCGGATTTCTGCCACGACATTTGCCGAATCGGCGTCCGGGAGGAAATGGGCATCCATCTTGAGACGGACGCGCGCGGGCGTGCCGCGGTCCTGCATGCGCTGCAACCGTTCGGCATCCTCGTGGGTCACGGCGGCCGCGGGAATCTGGGGCTGGCCCTCGATGTAGCGGAGCGCGCCCGTGTGGGGCGTCCGGAGACCGGACGGCCCCACGGACCGGACGAGGACGGCGATCGCGCCGAGGGCGGCGGCCCTGGACGGCCCGGCCGCGCGATACTGAACCGTCTCACCATAGTTCGTGAACGGGACGTTGAAGAGCACGATCCTGCCGCGTGCCCGGGCCCCTGCGGCTTCCAGCTCCTGGAAGCTCTTGACTGACAGGACGTCGCCTTCGATGCCCGCTGGTGGCGTTCCCACGCTGTTGCCGAGGCCCAGCATCACCATCAGCGTGCTGGGTCGGGGCGACAATCTCCGCACTCTCCTGACCGCGCACCCAGTGCGGCACCTTGACCGGTTCGAGGTGGACGTTCTCGAGTCCATCCTTCTTCATCTCCGCCACGGCCCATGCAATCGTCTCCTCCAGCGCCTTCGACCCACTGAGCCGGTGGCCGAACGTATCACCCATGAGAGCAAGGCGCTCCCACGCAAATGGAGAGGCCATCGATTCGCCAATCAGGCGGGACGCGGGCTCGCGATAGACGTCGAGCCAGCCGGATTCCGGAGCAGACGCGAGCTCGGACGCGCGGGCGAACAGGCGATGACCGGTTCCCCAGAGCACCACCAGGATTGCCGGCAGGAGGAAGAAGGCGACACGTCGGACATGAAAACGAACGAAGAACAGCATGTGACTATCGTATCCTGGCCACCTGTTAACGCTGGTGTACTGAGGGCCGTCTTTCGCCGCATGGCCACCATCGTCGACGATATTCGCTCGAGCGTGAGGCTTGTTCGCCGATCGCCCGGCACAGTCGCCCTGGCCGTACTGTCTCTCACGCTCGGCATCGGCGCCAACACCGCTGTCTTCAGCTTCGTCAACGCCATCCAGTTCCGCGCGCTGCCCGTCGCAGACGAGGCGACCCTGGTGGACCTCAGCGAGACGAGCACGACAGAGCTGTGCGCAGGCTGCAGCGTCGGGACTTCTTATCCGACCTATCTCGAATGGAAGCAGGCGGCGACGTCGTTTGCGGAGATCGAGGGTTATCGGGAGGAGCGGTTCGTCGTCTCGGGCGGCACCGGCCCCGAGCGAATCGGCGGGGCGTTGACGTCCGCCGGACTCTTCGACGTCCTCGGCGTGCAGCCGGCGATCGGACGCGACGTGTCAGCCGCGGACGATGCGCCGTCGGCGGCGCCGGTCGTCGTCATCAGCGACAGACTCTGGCAGCGGCGCTTCGCCGGGCGCGCGAACATCGTGGGAGAGATTCTCAAGGTCAACGGCATCGCGCACACCATCATCGGCATCATGCCACCAGGCTTCCGGTTTCCGGAGTTCGCGGAGCTGTGGATGCCCCTGACCCCCGCCGCTCGGGACTGGAAGCGCGACGATCGCTCGCTGGCGGTGATTGCCCGCCTCCGGCGCGGTGTTCCAATCGGCCAGGCACGTGTCGAAATGCGGACGCTCGCCGCAGACCTGGAGGCTCGTTATCCCGAGACGAATCGCCGTTGGACCGCCGCCGTGGCGACCCTGCGGGAGGACATGACGGGTGAGACCGCCCGGGCCTCGGTGGTTCTGCTGTCGGCGGTAGGGTTCGTGCTCCTGATTGCCTGCGCGAACGTTGCGAATCTGCTGCTGGTCCGTGCGTCGGAACGTCGCAGAGAGGTGGCGATCCGCATCGCGCTTGGCGCGACGGGAATCCGGATCGTGCGGTTGCTCGTTGCGGAAGGCCTCACGCTGGCCGTAACCGGTGGAATTCTGGGCTGGCTGCTGGCCCTGTGGGCCTCCAACGCGATTGTCGCCGTTTTTGGCACCGAGGTGCCGTACTGGATTCAGTTCGGGATCGACTGGCGCGTGCTCGTGTTCGCGGTAGCGGTCACGGTGGTGACAGGAGCTCTCTGCGGGCTTGCGCCCGCAATACAAGCGTCGCGCGCCAACCCGCAGACCGCGCTCAAGGATGGAGGCGCGGTTGTGAGCGGCGGCAGTGGAAGTCGAGTTCGAACGGTTCTGGCGTCAGCGCAACTGGCGCTCGCGCTCGTCCTGCTGGCCGGCGCCGGCCTGCTCATGAAGACGGTGACCCGCACGTTTACGGTCACGTTGTCCTACGATCCGTCGCGCGTGCTCGTAGGCGATCTCGAGCTCGCCGACAGGCGGTACGAGGACGTGGGAAGGATCCGTGGCTTTGCCGACGCCATTCTCGAGCGTCTCGAGCGGATCGACGGTGTGCGATCGGGCGTGTCGCGGCAAGTCTTCTTCGCCGGATTCGGCGGGGAGCGCCGGAGAATGGAGGTGGAAGGGAGTCGCGGTATTCCCGACGGTGCGTCGCCGTCGTTCTACTACGCCGTCACGCCGGACTACTTCCGTGTCGTGAACCTCGCAGTTCGCGAAGGTCGGTCGTTCACGTCGGCTGACGCCGCTGGCGTCGCGATCGTGAACGAGGAGCTCGCGCGCCGGGTCTGGCCAGGCGCTTCGGCGCTCGGGCAACGGATACGCTTCCCCGATCGTACGGCCCCAGCCGGATGGCTGACCGTCGTCGGCGTGTCAGCCAACCAGGAGTCGAGCTCGTTCGGCGGCCGTTCTTTTGCGACGGCATACGTACCGTTCGCTGGCGCGCCAGGGCGATCGTTTGCGATCTATGTCAGCGCCCCGGGCGATGCTGCGCCGCTGGCGCGCGAAGTCCGCGCGGCGGTCGCCGATGTGGACCCGGATCAGCCGGTCGAGGATGTGATGACGATGGCGGAGGCGAGAGCAGCGTGGGCCGCGCCGGCGCGCTTCGTTGCCATGTTGATGGGCTCACTGGCAGCCATCGCGTTGCTCATGGCTGCCATGGGAACGTTCGGGGTCGTCGCGTACGGCGTGAGCCAGCGGACCCGAGAAATCGGCGTGCGCGTGGCGCTCGGCGCCACGCCGCAGCAGGTTCAGCACATGGTCGGTACGAGGCGGCCTCGTGTTGGCGGTTGGCGGGCTTGGAGTGGGTCTGCCTGGCGCCTGGCTCTCGACGCGGGCGCTCGAGGGCGTGCTGGCCGGCACGAGTCCGACCGATCCAGCCGTCTTCGCGGCGGTGTCTGGCGTTCTCGCGACCGTGGCACTCTTGGCCAGCTGGCTGCCCGCGCGGCGCGCGGCGAAGATCGATCCGCTCGTGGCGCTGCGCGAGTCGTGACTGCCTGACTCGAATTCCAATCTTTAGAACGTATCTGACACTGCGGCGCGAGCGAGCCACGCGAGCGAGCCACGCGAGCGGCCCGCCTACGCCCAGGCTTCGGCGAGGTCTCGCCGTAGCGCTTCGCGCGGAGGCGGAAGCGCGCCGGCGCAGCGGCGCGCGAGAGCGCGTGTAGGGGAGTCCGAGGGGCGAAGCCCCTCGGCTGAGACTAGAGCGCGACGCGATGCCGTCCGCTGTGCAGGTAGTTCATCGTCTGCACGGTGAGCATGATCGTGAAATCGAGCTTCGTGCGGTCCTCCGGGCCGGCGAGGCGGAGGTTCAGCTCGTTGCTTCGCTTGACCATGTTCTCGAGGACTTGATCGATCGTGTACTGGTATTCGCCCGTCCATGACGCGACCTTGCGGCGGACCTCGCGCCGGACCCGCGCGATGAATCGCGCTGCCTTCATGTTGCCCACGTGCTCGGGGCGGTCGGAGAACAGCTTCCGCAGATCGCGGTCGTAGAAGTGGGGGTGCTCGACCCCGTAGTGCCTCCGCTTGCGAAGATAGTGTGCGCGCAGCGTCTTCTTCACGCTCTGGATCGGCTCGACCCGCCGGCGCGTCTCGACGAGCATCGGCTTGCCCGCGATTTCCGCCATCAGCGTGTCCAGGTATTCCAGCTTCTTCAGCGCAGGCCAGTCGGCGTACCGAACACGCCAGTCAGACTGCGGGTTGAGCCACACGGCGAACGTTTCGGCAAAGTCTTCGTCGGGGTGGCTCTGTGCATACCAGCTGTCGAGGTGCAGCACGAAGCTCTTGCTGTAAGGTTTCGGCGTGTAGTACTCGGGGTACTGCATGTAGGACGGCCCGAAGATCTGTTGACGCCGGAGGCGCTGGCGAAGCTTGTACCCGTTGTCGATGGCGTGTCCGGCTTCGTGCCGCAGGATCTTGAGGCACCACTCCGGCGTGCCCCCCTCGACCTCGAGCATCTGCGCGCGTTCGAGCTTCTCGAGGCGAGGGTGGGCAAGGTAGAACGGGATAGCCACCCCGGGAACGCCGTCGGGCGAGAACCATTCCGCGGACAGCCAGAAGTGTGGGTTGAACGTGAGGCCGCGCGCGTCGAGCTCACGCTGCAGCTCCGCGATGCGTGCCTCGAGCGGGCTGCCTTCGATCGTCACTCCGAGCTGGCGGATGCGCAAATCGAGCAGGCGTTCGTCGGGCCAGGTGGACCACTCCTCCTGTGGCACCACGGCCGGTTTCGAGGGCGCGTCCTGGGTGAGGCGCTCGTCGCTGGACATCCTTAGGACCCGAGCAGAACTACGTGTGCCATCCTGACCGCC
Organism: uncultured Acidobacteriota bacterium; assembly: GCA_963804795.1. Lineage (GTDB taxonomy): Bacteria > Acidobacteriota > Vicinamibacteria > Vicinamibacterales > 2-12-FULL-66-21 > CAVSUB01. The sequence goes on from CAWDRS010000007.1 coordinate 650,702, forward strand.
GATGTATCCTGCCTGGCCGCGTTGCTCATCGCTTACATACGCCCGGTATGCGCGCTCTTCGCGCCTTGCCAGCCAGGCGCCTCGTCGCTCAGGATGGCGCACGTAGTACCGCCCGGGTCCTTAGCCAGTGTATGCGGAGTCGGGCCTGGGGGCCGGGAGCTACGCCGGCCCGGTCTTCGAGGCGTCAGGTTTACAGCCATCCCCGCCTGTGGTATACCGCACCGCCGGTCCGTCCGCGGCCCCGCGAGCGTTCCTTTCAGGGAGTCCTCCTACCCATGCAGCCATTGAAGGCAATGACGTCGACGAAGCCAGTGACATCTCTCCAGCCAGTGGTTCATTTCCTGATCGCCACGGCCGCCGTGGCCCTTGCGCTGCTCGCGAGTGCCGATGCCGTTTCGGCCCAGGCGCAAGCCCCTCCGGCCGGAACGGCGTCAGCCACGCAGCCGTCGCCGAAAGAGCCGGCTCCCAGCCAGAAACCTGAGGAGCCTGCCAAATACGAGGAGACGGTCGTCGTCAGTGCCTCGCGAGCCGAGGAAAAGCTGATCAACGCGCCGGCGACGATGAGCGTGATCACGAGCGAGACGATTCAGAACGCGCCGACGCAGAACTTCGCTGAACTGCTGCGGAGTGTTCCGGGTGTGAACGTCACGCAGGTCTCTGCGCGCGACATCAACGTGACGAGCCGTGGCGCCACCGGCACGCTGGCAACCGGGCAGCTGGCGCTGCTCGACGGCCGGAGCCTGTATCAGGACTTCTTCGGCTTCGTCATGTGGGACTTCCTCCCGGTGAACTTCAACGAGGTGAAGCAGGTCGAGGTCATCCGGGGCCCTGCCTCGGCGGTCTGGGGCGCGAACGCGCTCTACGGCGTGGTGAACGTCATCACGAAGTCGCCGCGGGAGATGCAGGGGACGACCGCTGTCGCCGGGTTTGGCGGGTTCGATCGCTCAAGCCAGCCGGACGCCGGGTCGCTCTGGTACGTGAGCGGCACGCACGCGCAGGCGATCGACGACCGGTGGTCGTACAAGATCTCGGCCGGTGGCTACTCGCAGGACCCGATGGCCAGGCCAACCGGGACGGTCCCGTGTGATCGCCCGTCAGCGTGTCCCTCCGGGCCGCGCGGGACGTATCCGGCGTTCACCAACGAGGGCTCGACGCAGCCGAAAATCGACGGCCGCGTGGACTACGACTTCGAGGACGGACGCAAGCTCTCGATCTCAGGTGGCGCGAGCGGCACGGAAGGCATCATGCACACCGGGATCGGCCCGTTCGACATCACCAGCGGGAGCGTGATGGGCTACGCGAAGGCCAATTACTCGAAACAGGGCTTCCACGCGAGCTTCTTCACGAACATCCTCAACGGCGACGCCGACAACCTGCTGACGAGCGACGCGCAGGGCCGTCAGATCGTCTTCAACTTCGATACGAGCACGTACGACTTCGAGGCGTCGAACGTCCAGACGTTTGCGGCCAAACATGTCGTCAGCTACGGCGGCAATCTGCGTTTCAACCGCTTTCAGCTGTCGATCGCGCCGGACGCCGACGATCGCGAGGAGTTCGGCGGCTACATCCAGGACGAGATTTTTCTCTCCCCGATGTTCCGGTGGGTCGTCGGCGGACGCCTCGATCACTTCGACTACCTGGACGACTTCGTCTTCGCGCCGCGGACGACGTTCATGATCAAACCGCGGGAGGACCAGACGATCCGCGTGTCGTACAACCGTGCGTATCGCTCGCCGTCGGTCATCAACAACTTCCTGGACCTCGTGATTGCGCAGCCGATCAACCTCGGGCTGTTCAGTCCTGCGCTCGCCGGCCGGATCTACCCCCTGCCGCTCCACATCGAGGGGAACCCGGACTTGAAGGAACAGTCCCTCGATGCCTTCGAGATCGGCTACACGGGCGTGGTTGCGAAGCGCGCGACGGTCTCCGCCGCCTTCTACATCAACAACCTGAAGAACGACATCCTGTTCACGCAGGACCGCTCGGTGCTTTACACCGCGCAGAATCCGCCGCCTGGATGGCCGCTTCCGCCGGCCGTGATCGCCCTGGTGCCGGGAGGAAGCTTTCCCGCACGCTTCACCTATTTGAACTTCGGCAAGAGCACACAGCGCGGTGCGGAGCTCGGCGTGGCTGGCCCGGTGACCTCCGACATCAACGCCTTCGTGAACTACTCGTGGCAGGGAACACCGGATCCGAAGGACTTCGATCTCGGCGAGCTCAACATCCCGGCGAAGAACCGCGTGAACGCCGGCTTCAACTTCTCCCGCGGACGCTTCCTCGGCGACCTGAGCGTGAACTACAGCGGCAGCGCCTTCTGGCAGGACGTCCTCGACGATCCCTACCACGGCACGACGAAGGGCTACACGCTCGTCAACGGCGGGTTCGGCGTCCGGTGGTCGCACGAGAAGGTCACGACCTCGGTCAAGGTGATCAACCTCGCCAACCAGAATGTGCAGCAGCACGTCTTCGGCGACATCCTCAAGCGACAGATCGTGGGGGAGATGAGGGTGCACTTCTGATCTTGCGAGGTCTCCGCCGCCGAGCGTTCAATCCACCCATTCGCTACAATACTCCGAGGCTCCAGCCCCGACACTTCATGATCCGTTTGCTCTCCCTCGATATCGACGGCACACTGCTCGACAGCAACGGACATCTTCCGGCGGCTAACCGGGACGCCATCGCCCGGGCGATCGACGCCGGGATCGAGGTCGCCCTCGCGACCGGCCGCCGGTACGACTTCGCGCGACCGATCTTCGAGGCGCTTCCCGGTCCTCTGACGCTCATCCTCAGCAACGGCGCGGTCGTCAAGAACGGCGAGGGTGTGACCGAGATGCGGCATCTCCTTCCCCGCGACACGGCCAGGCGGGTGCTGTCGCTGGCGCCGGATCACCGGGCGAGCGCGGCCGTGGTGTTCGACCGTCCCCGCGAGCGTCAGGTCATCTTCGAGGCGATCGACTGGGAGCACCCGCGCCACCGGCGCTTCTTCGAGGCCAACCGCGAGTTTCTCGCCGAACATCGCCCGCTCGAGGATGCCCTCACCGAGGACCCGATTCAGGTCATGTTCACCGGCCGGTGCGGCGAGATGCGAGAGCTGTTCGACGGCCTGCGCGGCTGCCAGAGTGACCCTGGGGTCGACGGTTTTGCCGTCGCCTTGACCGAGTACCTGCGAACCGATTTTTCGCTGGTGGACATCATCCGGGACGGCTGCTCCAAGGGAGCCACACTCAGAGATTGGGCGTCGCACCGTGGCTACGACGCCGTCGAGGTGATGGCAATAGGGGACAATCTGAACGATCTGCAGATGCTCGAGTTCGCCGGCCAGCCGGTGGTGATGGGGAACGCCCTGGAGGAATTGAAGGACAGGGGGTGGGCCGTCACCGGCACGAACGACGAGGCGGGTGTCGCACGCGCGATCGAGACGTTCGTCTTCGGGGAGGCGTCCTAGATCGATATGGCTATAGGCATTGGCGGAGTCCGCCTTCCACGGTCCGAGCGGGCGCATGGCCGCCACACGGCCCAGACAGGCTCGGACGCGGCAACGAAAGCCAAGAAGAAGATCGACACCGCCGAAGTCTGGAGGCAGGCGCGCGAGCTGATGTGGTCGCGCCGCGGGCGTCTCGCTCTGGGACTCCTGCTCATGCTGGTCAATCGGCTGTCGGGCCTGGTCCTGCCCGGGACCTCCAAGTACCTCATCGACGACGTCATCGGGAAGCAGCGGGCGGACATGCTGATGCCCCTGGCGTTCGTGGCCGGCGCGGCGACGCTCGTGCAGGCGGTGACCTCGTTCGCGCTCTCGCAGGTCCTCGGCGTCGCGGCGCAGCGAGCCATCACCGAGATGCGGAGGCGAGTGGAGGCCCACGTGGCGCGGCTGCCCGTGCGCTACTTCGACTCCACGCAATCGGGCGCTCTCATCTCCCGCATCATGACCGACGCGGAGGGCATCCGGAATATCGTCGGCACGGGCCTCGTCCAGCTCGCGGGCAGCGTCGTCACCGCCATCGCCGCGCTCGGCTACCTGTTCTACCTGAACTGGTACTTGACCTTGATTACCATCGTGGCACTCGGCGCGTTCGGCGGCGGCATGGCGCTGGCGTTCAAGCGGCTGCGGCCGCTCTTCCGGGAGCGCGGGAAGATCAACGCCGAGGTCACGGGCCGCTTGAACGAGACGCTCGGCGGAATCCGGATCGTGAAGACCTACACCGCAGAGAAGCGCGAGGAGCTCGTCTTCACCCGCGGTGTCCATCGTCTGTTCCGGAATGTTGCCGAGTCGATTACCGGGGTGTCGGCGATCACGGCGTTCTCGACGATCGTCGTCGGCGTCATCGGCGTGCTGATGATCGTCGTGGGCGGCCGCGCCATCCTCGCCGGCACGATGACTCTCGGCGATTTCATCAACTACATCCTCTTCACCGGACTGATGGCGGCGCCGGTCGTGCAGATCGCGTCGATCGGCACCCAGATCAGCGAGGCATTCGCGGGGCTGGACCGCATCCGCGAGCTGATGCGGATGTCGACCGAAGACGAGGAAGACGCCGGCAAGGCTCCGCTCGGAACGGTGGACGGAGAGATCGTGTTCGACGACGTCACGTTCGAGTACACACAGGGCGTGCCGGTGCTGAAGCACGTGAGCTTTCGCGCTCCGGCAGGCACGACGACGGCGCTCGTCGGATCGAGCGGGTCAGGAAAGAGCACGCTGATCAGCCTCGTCATGGCGTTCAACCGGCCGCTGTCCGGAGCGCTGCGGGTAGACGGCCGGGATCTGACGACGATCCGGCTGCGCGACTACCGATCGCAGATTGGCGTCGTGCTGCAGGACAACTTCCTCTTCGACGGGACCGTCGGAGACAACATTCGGTACGGCCGGCCGGAGGCCACGCTCGACGAGATCCGCGAGGTCAGCCGCATCGCGCACGCGGACGAGTTCATCGATCAGTTCGAGAAGAAGTACGATACGGTCGTCGGCGAGCGCGGCGTGAAGCTGTCGGGCGGCCAGCGCCAGCGGGTCGCGATCGCGCGGGCGATTCTGGCCGACCCGCGTATCCTCGTGCTGGACGAGGCGACCTCGTCGCTCGACAGCGAGAGCGAGGCGCTCATCCAGGACGGACTGCGGTCGTTGCGGCAGGGGCGGACGACGTTCGTGATCGCGCATCGCCTGTCGACGATCAGGAGCGCCGATCAGATCCTCGTGATCGAACACGGCGAGATCGTCGAGCGCGGCACGCACGCGGAGCTGCTGGCGCTCGGCGGCCGCTACCGGACGCTGTACGACAAACAGTACAAGCTCGAGACCGACCGGTTCATCAACCCGGGCGAGGACTTCACCCCGGTCGCGGTCGCCCCGGCCGTCTCGGTGCCGAATCGGCCGGACAGGGCGTTGTAAGAGCACTTGCCGGGACTCGGCGCTCGGCGCTCGGAACAACCAACATTGCCGGGGCTCTCCGCTCGGGACTCAGAAACCCCTGTGATCTCGATCGAAGGGTTCCGATTCCGTAGTCCGACAGAACCTTTCGATCGAGCTCGCGGGGGTTTCGAGCGCCGAGCGCCGAGCCCCGGTTCCGATCGGATCCCGACAAGAGTTCACCAATATGCCTCCTCAATTCATCTACACGATGAAAGGTCTCGGGAAGGTCCACCCTCCCGACCACGTCGTTCTCAAAGATATCTGGCTGTCGTTCCTGCCGGGCGCCAAGATTGGCGTGCTCGGTCTGAATGGCGCGGGGAAGAGCACCCTGCTCCGCATCATGGCGGGAGAGGACCGCGCGTTTCTCGGCGAAGCGTTCCAGGCGGAGGGCACGACGGTCGGCTTCCTGCAGCAGGAACCGAGGCTGGATCCGTCGAAGACCGTGCTCGGCAACGTCGAGGAGGGCGTCGCCGAGGTTCGCGCGCTCCTGAACCGCTACGACGAGATCAACGCGAAGTTCGGAGAGGACTTGTCGCCCGAGGAGATGGACAAGGTCCTCGAGGAACAGGGGAAGGTCCAGGATCGCATCGAGGCGGCCAACGGGTGGGATCTGGACTCGCGCGTCGAGCTGGCCATGGATGCCTTGCGGCTGCCGCCGGCCGACGCTGATGTCTCGACGCTGTCCGGCGGCGAACGCCGGCGCGTCGCGCTCTGCCGCCTGCTGCTTCGATCGCCGGACCTGCTGCTCCTCGACGAGCCGACGAATCACCTCGATGCGGAGTCGGTGGCCTGGCTCGAGCAGTTCCTGAAAGGCTACCCGGGGACGGTCGTCGCCGTGACCCACGACCGGTATTTCCTGGACAACGTCGCGGGCTGGATTCTCGAGCTCGATCGCGGTTCCGGGATTCCCTGGCAAGGCAACTACTCGTCGTGGCTCGAGCAGAAACAGAACCGCCTTGCCCAGGAGGAGAAGCAGGAGACGAAGCGTCAGCGCACGCTTCAGCGGGAACTCGAGTGGATCCGGATGTCGCCCCGCGCGCGGCAGGCGAAAGGCAAGGCACGCCTGAACGCGTACGAGGACCTGCTGAAAGAAGACACGGCCCAGAAGATCGACCAGATCGAGATCTACATTCCGCCCGGGCCCCGCCTCGGCGACATCGTGGTGGAGGCGCGCGGGCTGCGGAAGGCCTACGGCGACCAGCTGCTCATGGACGACATGACGTTCACGTTGCCCCGCGGCGGCATCGTGGGCGTGATCGGGCCGAACGGGGCTGGCAAGACCACGCTCTTCAGGATGATTACGGGCCAGGAAACCCCGGACGGCGGTACGCTGCGGCTCGGCGAGACCGTTCAGGTCGGCTACGTCGACCAGTCACGCGATGCTCTTGGTGCAGACAAGACCGTTTGGGAAGAGATCACTGGCGGGCTGGACGAAGTCGAGCTGGGCAAGCGCGCGGTCGCGTCGCGCGCGTACGTGTCCTGGTTCAACTTCAAGGGACGGGACCAGCAGCGCAAGGTCGGATCGCTCTCCGGAGGCGAGCGCAACCGCGTCCACCTCGCGAAGCTGTTGAAGCGCGGCTCGAACCTGCTGCTGCTCGACGAGCCGACCAACGACCTGGACGTCGACACGCTGCGTGCGCTCGAAGAGGCGCTGCTGTCTTTCGCAGGGTGCGCCGTGGTCATCAGCCACGACCGGTGGTTTCTCGATCGGCTCGCCACCCACATGCTCGCCTTCGAGGGCGACAGCAAAGTCGTGTGGTTCGAGGGAAACTATCAGGACTACGAGGCGGACCGGCACCGCCGGCTCGGCGCCGAAGCCGACCAGCCGCACCGAATCAAATACAGAAAACTGACGCGGTGAGCGGGGCTCTCTTGCGGCCGGCCTTCACCTCCAAAAGCATTACAGGAGGAGGGGAGGACGGGAGGAAGAGGGAGGAACCTTGCCTTCTGCATCGGAACAAGAGAGCTGCTCGCGCCGCGCGTCGCGCGGCGGAATGAGCGGACGGGCACGAGATCGCGAGCGCGACCACGATCGACACGCGTTCGCGATTCGTGCCCGCCCGCTCATTCCAGCGCCCGCCGGTGGCGGGCGCGCGAGCAGCACCTGTAGCTGTTAGAAGGCTCGGAAGATCCTCCCTCTTCCTCCCGTCCTCCCTTCCTCCTGTTAATGTTTCTCGTGACAAGGGGAAGGCGCCCGAAATGAATCACTGGCTGCCGCTCGCTTTGATCCTGGTGAGCTCCTGAAGCACCAGGAACGACCGCCGGCGCGCGAAGGTCCGGAGGTAGCTGACGGCCGACTCGAAGTCTTCGTTCGTATACGGTTTCAGCGAGTCTTCGGCTGCCGCTTCTGAAATCACGGCGACCGTTGCAACAATCTCGCGTTCCAGCCAGGAACCCCGCCATGCGCTGCGCGCGCAGTTTGCGAGAACGTCGAGGTAGAGCGCCCTCAGATCCGGGTAGGCAATCGCTCGGCTGAACAGCACGTTGGTGTCGATGGCCGAGAGCACCGACCAGTCGAACTCGGAAAACGTGCGATCTTTGTCCCACGGAACGAAGCGGTGTTTGGTCGTGCCGTTGGATCGATAGAGATAGAAGTTGGACATCCCCATCGGGCTCAGGATGCCGTCGAACTCGGAGAGGAACGTCTCGATGGCGACGTAGGTCACCAGCTGCTGGAGATCCACGTAGTTCTCGACGCGCTCGCGCCAGACGGCGTCGTCCGGTTCGCTCACCTCTCGAAAGAGATCGCGGATCGGGGCGTACAGCTTGGCGTCGGACTCGAGCTGATGGCTGCGAGGCTCGAACAGCTTCTTGTAGGGTGCCAGCGTGTTGCCGAGGTACTCACCGTGGAAGGGGCCGGAATAGTGGTACTCGAACAGATACGCGTCGGCCTCGCCGACCGTCCGCTGGAGGAGCTCCGACGTGATGGTCTCGAGAACGCCGTAGACGCCCTGGTACACGTCGTTGATGTACAGCCTGGCGAATGATTCGCGCGGCGCCGGCTGCCCCATGCGCTCGTAGAACTTCATGGTGATCCGCTCGCGCACCATCGCCGGATCCTGCCAGAGATTGTCGAGCACCAGCGATTTCATCCCGAGGAACTGCTGTCCGCCCACGTAATGGTTGAAGTCCAGCTGCAGCCCCAGCTTCGTGCTGCTGCGGCTGCCGGCGCCACGCGATCGCACGGCGACGTTCCGGAGACGGAGGTCGCGCCAGTGGACATCGGCGGGGTAGTAGGTGTTCAGCTGGTAATTGGCCCTCATCTTCTGCAGGTCTCGCGAGCTCATGACGAGCCGGATTTCCTGCAGCGTCGTGGCGTCGAAGAGGTCGTCGCTCGTCTGCGCCGCCAGCGGCCGCTGATCCAGCGCCAGCAGCGCGCACGCGAGCAGCAACGGGAGGGCGCGGAGTCGAGTCATGGTCGTTCTCACAGATCGATCTGGAATCTGAGCACCCGGCTCCAGAAGGCTGGCGTCTCGGGCGCGGGCCCCCGCAAGGGATCGAAGATCCGCTCGCGGATGACGTTCAACTGCAGTTTGAGGTGACGGACGGGATACCAGTTCACCCCGAACGTCGCCGCGTGATCCGCGTTGCCGAGCACCACGGCGGCGCGCGGGCTGGTGGATGCCTCTTCGCTGCCGTCGACGTTGCCGAACGTGAGCGCCTCGATCCGTGCCGCCAGCTCGATCGCGCCCCACCCGCCGTGGAAGAGCGGGCGCCGCGGCACGCTGAGGTCCTGAGCTTTCTTTTCCCCGGTCACCGCCCATGTGCCGCTGAGGTACCATCCGGTCGAGATGAGCGGCGCCAGGTCCGTCCCATCCACACTTTGGCCGAGACGCTCCGTCGAGACGCGGATATACTCGGCCTTGATGGAGGAGGGGCCGGGGCGCCATCGCGCTTCGAGACCCGTGCGACGCCGACTGCCGTTCACCCAGAGCTGGGACGTGAAGAACGGCGCGTCCAGCACCGTGTGCCCGTGCAGCCCGGGGAAGCCCTCCGGCACGTTGCTGTCGGTGAATGCGACCCCGAGCTGGAGATCTTTCAGCAGACCCTTCTGTCGTCTGAACGGCAGCGCGGACACCCGTCCGGCGACGGTGCTTTCGCCGACCACCTGTTCGGGATGGCTGCTCCGGGCATTGCGGCCGTCGTGCTCGAACCACCCGAGCTCGTATCGCAGGATTCGATCGACCGCGCGGCCGTGGACCATCAGACCGCGGTCGCGTCCGGGCGAGAGCTGCGACGCCGCCATCGATCGATAGACGAAATCGAGGTTCGTCGGGCCGGTGTTCTCGTCGAGACTGAATGGCAGCTTGAACTTGCCAGCCTGCACCTGTGTGGAGCCGAACTGCCGGTAGTTCACGAACACGTCTCGCCAGGGGTCGTTGTCTCCGAGCTCGCGCTCGATTTGGAACTCGACGAGATCTTTGACGATGCCCTCGACGCCTACTCTCCGCTTGGAGAGGTCACTATCGTCGTCATCTCCGATCTCTCCCTCGGAGCCGCGGATGTGCTGCTGCACACGAAGACGAAAGTCGATCCGCGTGTCCTTCCCAAAGAGAAGGGAGGGGTGTTCCGCCCACCGGAACCGCCAGCCGGCGGGCTCGTCGGGCTGGGACGCCGGCGCCGCGGCGGGCGCCGGCGGGGGCGTCGCGGGATCCACCGCCTCCGGCTGCTGCGCAGACGCAGTGCCCGCCAGCATGAGGGCGATCGACATTCCGAGTGCGAGCCGATCAATTTCCTTCACTTGCACACCTGATCTGTGGGAGAATCACTCGCTCCCAAAAAAGTTCCTTGCGATGAAACTACGGCTTGCGGCGATTTGTGCCGCCGCACTACTCCTGTGCCGTTGCTCGGGTACGCCTGCCTCGCCGTCGCCGGGGCCAGTCGTGCCGACTCCGGACCTCACCGGCGGGTCCAACTCGCTGGATCGAGCCGTGCTCGTAGGCGCGGGCGACATCGGTGACTGCAGGACGCCTGGCAGCGCACTGACGGCGCAGCTCCTGGATACGATCGAAGGGACCGTTTTCACCGCCGGCGACAACGCGTATCCCTCCGGCGCCACAGAACAATTCCGCAACTGCTACGACACGACCTGGGGCCGTCATCGCGGTCGCACGCGACCGAGCGTCGGCAACCACGAATACGAGTCCCCGAATGCCGCGCCGTACTTTCAGTACTTCGGCAGCAGCGCGGGACCCGCGGGCCTCGGTTACTACAGCTACAACGCCGGACCGTGGCATGTGGTTTCGCTCAATAGCGAAGTCGACGCGCGTGCCGGATCCGCACAACATGAGTGGCTGCGCGCAGACCTGACCGCGAACCCGACCCGGTGCGCCGCCGCGTACTGGCATCGTCCGCTGTTCAGCTCGGGGCCGCATGGGAGCGATCGGGTGATGCAGGACATCTGGCGGACTCTTTACGACTTCAAAGTCGATGTCGTGATCAACGCCCACGATCATTTGTACGAACGATTCGGCCTGCAGGATCCGAACGGCGCCGCCGATCCCGTCAACGGGATTCGCGAATTCGTGGTCGGCACCGGCGGCAGTAGTTTGACGACGATGAGCGGCGTGCGGCCGAACAGCGAAATGCAGGCGAGAGCGTGGGGCGTGCTCATGCTCGTTTTGCACGCGACCAACTATCGCTGGCAGTTCATCTCCGTCGATGGAAGCGCCGGCGACGCCGGCGAAACGGCCTGTCATTGAATCGCTCCCACCAGATGGGCTGTCACCTTCAACGGTCGCTGCTTCGTAACTCTCGCCTCTCCTTACTAACGCGCGGCGCTCATAGGACTAACATTCGCCTCTCGCTACACATACGAAGTTAGACCGCCGTCTCCTCAAAGTTAGATACCGCCAAGAGTCAAAGTCAGACAGTAGTTCCGGACAGATTCGCGCGCGGTTGTGCAACGGAAGTGCCGATGGAAGTCGCGCACGTGTCCTGGCCGCTATCTCCACGCGGCGTGCGATTGGTCCCCGTCTTCGTTGGACGATTCTCGATGCGACGACAACGTTCGCGGGAGGGCCGGTGCCATTCACGCGTTCGTCACATGTTGGACGTCCTGAAGGGAGGACGCGTTTGCACCAACAATGGGTCAACACGCCTCGACGCGAACGGAAGAGGTTGACGCGATCGCAGTAGAATGCCGGCGTGACGATCGTTCGCCGCGCGGTGGTGCTCTCGTTGCTGACCGTGATGTTGACCGGATGTGGGAACGGCCGGTCGCCAGCGACCAGTCGATTCATCTCTATCGCGACAGGTGGAAGTGGCGGCGTGTACCTATCCGTACGGCGGGGGAATCGCGAAGATCCTCAACGACGGACTTCCCGATGTACGCGCGACGGCTGAGGTGACGGCAGCCTCCGTCGACAATCTCAAACTCATTCGCGATGCGCGCGCGGACATCGCCTTCACGCTGGCCGACACCCTCGCCGACGCCATCGCGGGTCGAGGCGCCTTCAGCGGACGCTCGGTGCCAGCCGTCAGCCTCGCCGTCCTCTACTCCAACTACACCCACGTCGTGACACTCGCGTCCTCCGATATCCGGAGCGTCGGCGATCTGCGGGGTCACACGATTTCGACCGGGTCCCCCGGGAGCGGCACCGAAGTCACGGCGTTTCGACTGCTCACGGCCGCAGGGGTCGATCCCGATCGAGGCGTGCGTCGCCAGGGCCTCGGCGTCTCCGAGTCCGCTGACGCCCTGAAGGACGGGAAGATCGATGCGTTCTTCTTCAGCGGCGGCCTGCCCACAGCGGCGGTGCAGGATCTCTCGCACACACCGGGGATCACCATTCGCCTCGTTCCGAGCGGCGACCTGATTCCTGCCCTGCGACAGGTCCACGGTGATCTCTATTTCGAGCTGCAGATCCCGGCCGGCGCGTATCCTGGGGTCAGTGCGCCGGTCTCCGTCGCCGGGGTCGCGAACGTGCTCGTGGTCAACCGTGCGATGCCGGACGATCTCGCCTACGACATCACACGGCTCCTGTTCGAACGCCAGCCGGAGCTGGTGTCCATCCATCCCGAGGCGCGCAATCTCTCGCTGACAACTGCGGTGAAGGGCTCGCCCGCGCCGTACCATCCAGGGGCCTTGCGCTGGTATCGACAGCAGGGCGCGACGCAGTAAGCCTGCCTGACGAGGCCCCGACCCGTCAGCTGACCGGCTTCCCCGGGCGTCTGGCGTCCGGGCTGGCGATCGGTCTCTCCCTCTACGCGCTCTACTGGGTGCTCTTCATCGTCCAGCCGCAGGTGTACCGGGTCAGCTTTCTTCTCGTGACCCTGGTGCTGACGTTTCTCCTCGTGCCGTCCAGGTCGGGCGACGCCGCGCGAGCCGCGCCGGCAGATGACCGGTCCGCGCCACGTCCGTCGCGATCGTCTCGCGTCAGTCCGTTCGACTGGATCCTCGTCGCCGCGACGCTCGTTGCGCTGTCGTGGCCGCTCGTGGACTTCGAGCGCTTCGTCTATCGCGCGGCCGATCCCCTCGTGGTCGACGTCGTCCTCGGTGCAATGACGGTGCTGCTGGTGCTCGAGGCGGCGCGCCGGAGCGTTGGGTGGATTCTGCCGGCCACTGCCGGCGGGTTCCTCCTGTACGCGCTGGCGGGTCCCTGGTTCGATCGCATCGGCCTGCCGCTTCTCGCACATCGGGGATACCCGATCGATCGACTGATGGGCACGCTCTACATCACGCTCGAGGGATTGTTCGGCGTCCCGCTGGACGTCGCGGCGACCTACATCATCCTGTTCACGATCTACGGGGCAGTCCTCGAACGGTCGGGCGCCGGCAGCTTCTTCATCAACTGGGCGCTCGCGGTCATGGGGCGTTCACGCTCCGGAGCTGCGCCTGGACGGACGGTCACGCTTGCCGGGTTCCTGCTCGGGACCGTGTCCGGCAGCGGCGTCGCCACGACCGTGATGCTGGGCTCGGTCTCGTGGCCGTTGCTGCGTCGGGCGGGTTATCGGCCGGCGGTGGGTGGCGCGATTCTCTCGGCGGCCGGCATCGGCGCTCTGCTCTCGCCCCCTACGCTGGGGGCAGCCGCGTTTCTGATCGCGGAGTTCCTGAAGATCTCGTATCTGCAGGTCCTGGTGATGGCAACCGTGCCGACCGTTCTCTACTACCTTTCAATCTTCCTCATGATCGAGGCGGACTCGCGACGGTTGGGTACCCGCCCGATCGAGGGCCCTGTGGCCTCGGCGTGGGAGCTGACCAGGCAGTCCGGCTACCACTTCACGTCGCTCGTCGCGATCGCGGTTTTCATGGTGTCCGGCATGTCGGCGTTCAGGGCCGTCTTCTGGGCGACGATCGTCGCAGTCGGGCTGAGTTATCTCCGTCGCGACACGGCGCTGACGCCGTCCCGTCTCATCGCCGCGCTCCAGTCGGGGGCGATCGGCGTGCTCGGTGTCAGCGCGACCACGGCGACTGCCGGCATCATCGTCGGCGTCGTGACGCTGACGGGTCTCGGATTGAAGGTCGCCGGCATCATCGTGGCGCTGGCGGCCGGTCAGTTGTTCCTGACGGTCGTCTATTCGGCAATTGCGGTGTGGCTTCTCGGGCTGGCGGTTCCTGTCACGGCCTCGTACATCATCGCGGCGGTGATGGTTGCGCCGGCACTCGTGCAGTCGGGCGTGCCGGACTTCGCGGCACACATGTTCATCTTCTACTACGCGGTCCTGTCCGAGGTCAGCCCGCCAACTGCGCTGTCGCCGTTTGCCGCGGCGGCGCTCACGGGCGCCAGTCCCTTCGAGACGATGATGCTGACGTGGAAGTACACGCTCCCCGCGTTTCTGGTGCCGTTCGTGTTCACGCTCAGCCCGGATGGCGCCGGCGCGTTGCTTCGCGGCTCGTGGGCGACCATCGGGGTGACGTGTGTGACCGCAGCGGTCGGCGTCGGCGCGCTCGCCGGCGGGCTCGGTGGGTGGGTGCGCGTTCGCGCGTCCCTCTTCGAGCGGGTTGGCCTCACGGCTGGCGGGCTCCTGCTGTTCTATGCGGCTCCCTGGGCCGATGGCCTCGGCCTGACGGTTACTGCTGTGGTGCTGTTCTTGCACTTCTGGCGCGCAGGAAGGCCGGCTGCAGCGAGCCCTCACGGCAAGATGCACTGAGCCATCCAGTTAGGGGCGGCCGAACGTCCCGACCGTGACCGAAAACCCGGCGCGTGCCACTTTTTGCCAGTCGAAAAGTGCCAGGCTGCCGAAAATTGTCGCAGGACGGACGCGTTGAAGCGTTCCGCTGCGCGGTGCAAAGCCGATGACTGCAGGTAAAGCCGGTAAAGCAACGAAGCGTGGCTCCGAGGCCGGCTTCACGCTGATCGACATGTTGTTCGTGGTGGCGCTGGTGGGCTGCCTGATGACGCTGGCCATTCCGGGACTGATGCGCGCGCGCGGAGCCGCGCAGGTGTCGTCGGCGATCGGGACCATGCGCACCATCAACAGCGCCGAATTGAGCTACGCAATTACCTGCGGGCTTGGCTTCTACTCGCCGGACTTCCAGACGCTCGGTGTGAGACCGACAGCGTCGCCAGAGGCGTTTCTCGGACCGGAGATGACCGCCGCCGCGACGTTCACCAAGAGCGGCTACAACTTCAGCCTGGCGGGCACCGCGCTCGCGGGCGCCCCGGCAACCTGTAACGGGCTCGGCGCAGGCGTGGCGTCCCCCGGGTACGCGGTGGTTGCGGATCCGCTCGACCCGGTCCAGAACAATCGCTTCTTCGGCAGCAATGCCGACGGCACGATCTTCGAGCACACGAAATCATTGGCCCGGACGATGCCCGAAAGCGGTGTACCGTCGGCGGGCGCGCCTATCAAGTAACCGGGGGCTTCTCCGTCCGACCAACACCTCCTACCCCACGGGAGAGCACGCGCGCCGGGGACCCGGTCGCTGTCGCTCACGCCCTTCGACTCAACTCCGGGGCGCCGTCAAGCGCCCAACTTCGACGTGCTATCGTAGGGCGCCCGCGGGGAGGGGCGCCATGTACAAACGCACGATTCGTCATCTCTCGCTGGCGGTTGCCGCGGTGTTGGTGGCCGCCTCAGCGCTCGCCCAGACACTCACCTCGCCGAAGCAGCACTTCGGCTTCAACATCGGCGACGACTACCAGCTCGCCACATACACCCAGTTCGTCGCGTATTGGCAAAAGCTCGACAAGGAATCCGATCGGATGAAAGTGGTCGAAATCGGCAAGACGGCCGAAGGGCGGCCGCAGCTGATGGCCATTATCACGGCCCCCGAGAACTTCAAGAAGCTCGACCGCTACAAGGAGATCTCGAAGCGGCTGGCACTCGCCGAAGGGCTGACCGACGATCAAGCGCACGCGCTCGCGCGTGAGGGCAAGGGCGTAGTCTGGATTGATGGCGGGCTGCACGCGACCGAGGTGCTCGGCGCGCACCAACTGATCGAGACCGTGTATCAGCTGGTCAGTCGGAACGATCCGGAGACGTTGCGATTCCTCACCGACCTCGTGATCCTGGCCGTGCACGCCAACCCCGACGGCATGGAGCTGGTCTCGAGCTGGTACATGCGCGAGCAGGATCCGCAGCGGCGCTCGACGGCGCAGCTGCCGAGGCTCTACGAGAAGTACGCCGGGCACGACAACAACCGCGACTTCTACATGTCGAACCTGCCCGAGAGCACGAACATGAACCGGGTCATGTATCTCGAGTGGTTCCCGCAGATCATGTACAACCATCACCAGACAGGCCCGGCTGGCACGGTGATGTTCGCTCCGCCGTTCCGCGATCCCTTCAACTACAACTTCGACCCGATTGTTCCGGCGGAGCTCGATATGGTGGGCGCCGCCATGGCGACGCGGTTCAACGTGGAAGGGAAGCCTGGCGTGACGAGCCGAAAGGGCTCCAGCTACTCGACGTGGTGGAACGGCGGCCTGCGGACGACCGCCTACTTCCACAACATGATCGGCTTGCTGACGGAGACGATCGGCAATCCGACGCCGGTGACCATCCCCTTCCTGCCCTCCAAGCAGCTGCCGGACGGCAGCCTCCATTTTCCGATCGAGCCGCAGGAGTGGCATTTCAAACAGTCCATCGACTACTCGATCACGGCGAACTGGGCGGTGATGGACGTCGCGTCGCGCAACAGGGAACACTTCCTCTACAACATCTACCAGATGGGGAAGAACTCCATTGCCCGTGGAAACAAGGATAGCTGGACGCCGACGCCGCGGCGGGTCATCGCGGCGCAGGCCGCAGCGACCGGCGGACGTGGCGGACGCGGCGAGACGCCGGGCGCCGAGCCGGACCCCGCGGGCCGGGGGGCGCCGCCTGAGCTCTTCCAGAAGACGCTCCGGGATCCGGCGGCGCGGGACCCGCGCGGCTTCATTCTTCCGGCAGACCAGCCGGACTTTCCCACCGCAACAAAGTTCGTCAACGCGCTGTTGAAGACGGGCGTGACGGTCCACAAAGCGACCGCGCCGTTTCCGGTCGCCGGAAAGCAGTACCCCGCAGGTTCCTACGTGGTCAAAGCGGCGCAGGCGTTTCGACCGCACGTGCTCGACATGTTCGAGCCGCAGGACCATCCCGATGACATTCCGTATCCCGGCGGTCCGCCGACCCGCCCGTACGACAACGCCGGTTGGACGCTCGCGTATCAGATGGGGGTGAAGTTCGATCGCATCCTCGACGCCTTCGACGGCCCGTTCGAGAAGCTCAGCGGCCTCCAGTCATCGCCGTCAGGCAAAGTTGGGGACGCCAGCGGAGCGATGGTGCTCAGTCACGCCTCGAACAATGCGTTTCTGGCCGTGAACCGGCTGCTCGCTGCCGGACGGGACGTGCAGTGGATCCAGACCGGCCAGGGATATTTCTACGTGCCGCAGGCCTCGAGCTTCAGGGCCGATCTGGAGAAGATCGCGGCGGATGCCGGGGTCAGCTTCGAGGCAGCGCCAGCCAACTTGGATACCGCGGGAGCCATCAAGCTCCGGAAGCTGCGAGTGGCGTTGGCGGACCAGTACGGCGGGTCGATGCCATCCGGCTGGACGCGATACATCCTCGAGCAGTTCGAGTTCCCGTTCGAGGTCGTGTATCCGAAGGCGCTCGACGCGGGCAACCTGTCCGCGAAGTACGACGTGATCATTTTCCCGTCAGGAGTTGGTCCAGGGCCGGCCGGCGGGCGAGGTGGCGGGGCCGGGCGCGGTGGGGCGGGCGGCGGAGAAGGTCGCGGGCCGGTCGGGAACATTCCTGCCGAATATCAGAACGCGATCGGCTCGTACTCGACCGCGCAGACGATCCCAGCGGTCAGGAAGTTTCTCGAGGACGGAGGCACCGTACCTCTCGGTCGGGCGCTCGGCGATGAATCTCGCGCAGTTGCTCGACCTCCCGATTGGGAACCACCTCGCGGAGCGGTCTCCCGACGGCACGGTTCGTCCATTGCCGGTCGAGAAGTATTACGTCCCCGGCTCGGTCCTTCGTGTCGCAGTCGACACGGCGTCGCCAATCGCCCACGGCGTGACGAACCCGGTCGACGTCTTTTTCGACAACAGCCCGACATTCGAGCTGGGGCCCGACGCGGCGCTCAAGGGTGTGCGGGCGATTGCGTGGTTCGACAGCCCGACCCCGCTCCGGAGCGGCTGGGCCTTTGGACAGGGTTACCTCAATGCGGGCGTCGCCATCGCCGAGGCGTCGGTTGGCAAGGGGAAGCTGTACCTGTTCGGACCCGAGATCACGTTCAGGGCGCAGCCACACGGCACGTTCAAGTTCCTGCTGAACGGCATCTACCTGGGCGCCAGGTCCGGCGTGAGCGCGGCGACGACCACTGCGCAGCGATAGCCAGTCCAGCACGGTTGTCCGGCGGCGGGCGCTGATTGTTCGCCCGCCGCTCCGGTATCCCGGCTACTTGCGGCGAGCCTTTTTCGCCTTCTTCGCCTTCTTCGCGCCGGCCTTGCCTGCCGCCTTCTTGGTTGACGCCTTCTTGGTCGAGGCCTTCCTGCGGACGGCCTTGGCGCGAGGCGTCGAGGCCTTCTTTTTCGCGGGAGCGGCCTTGCGCCCTGCGGTCTTGCGCACCGCTTTCTTCGCCTTCCGGACAGCCACCTTCACCGTTCGGGTCGCCTTCTTCACGACGCGCTTGACCGTGCGCTGAACGGCCCTCCGTGGCCGGGCCACCTTTTCGGCGACCTCGCCGGCCGTCGTCGCGACCGTCGCACCGGCTGCCTGCGCGGCGTCCGCAGCGCCGGCTGCAGCGTCGCCGGCAGCCGCAGCCGTCTCGGCCGCGACGCGGGTCGTCGTGCCCAGTGCTGTTCCGACCGCTTCAGCCGACCGCGTCAGCGCATCGGCTCCGTCGGTCGGTGTTTCCTTCTCGTCAGTCATAAGGCCCTCGCTCTCGATGATTCGGTTCGGCGCCGGTGGCGCACGGCGTCACCCAGAGTGACGCGAGCCGCATAGTAGCAGAGCGATCGGGGACGCGCAGATCAAGTTGGGGGAGAATGTGCGATCAAACGTGATCGAGACCCGCCGATTTCGACCAGGCGTCCTCGAGGAGCTCGCTCGTCACGGGCTCCAGCCCGGCCCGAGCACCACGACGCAGCTGCTGCGCGACGCGATTCGGGACCTGTATCGGTACGAGATCCGTCGGCTCCGATCGGACCTGCTCGCCGGCCGCATCCCCAAACCGGACTACGCGAATCGTGTGATCGAGCTGCGGGGACGCTATCCGCTGCTCTCGTTGCCGTTGGAGATGTGGGTCGAAAGATAGCTTCCAGCTTCCAGCTTCCAGCTTCCAGCTCCCCGCTCCCCGCTGCCCGCTGTGACAGGTTCCGAGAACGAGCTTCACCGTTCGACGTTCACCCCTCAACTTCAAGCAACCCCACTAGCGGGAAGCGGGAAGCGGGGAGCGGGAAGCGGGGAGCGGGGAGCCGACCGCGGTCATCGAAGAACAGCTAGGATACGGACATGCAGGACTTCGAGAAGCTCGGGCTCTTCTACCTCGGTCGGGAATACGACCTCGACGCCAAGAAACAGCTCGACGCACCGATCTTGTACGACTCGCGGGACCTCGTCACGCACGGCGTCTGCGTCGGCATGACCGGGAGCGGCAAGACGGGACTCTGCCTGGCCCTGATCGAGGAGGCGGCCATTGATGGCGTGCCTGTGATTGCCATCGACCCCAAGGGCGATATCGCCAACCTCCTGCTGACCTTTCCCACGCTCGCCACCGAGGACTTCCGTCCCTGGATCGATGCGGACGACGCGCGGCGTGCCGGCGTCACGCCGGACGAGTTCGCTGCCAAGGAAGCACAGCGCTGGCGAGAGGGGCTTGCCGCCTGGGGACAGGACGGCGCCCGCATCTCGCGGCTGCGGGATGCGGCGAGGTTTGCGATCTACACGCCTGGCAGCCGCGCCGGCCTGCCGGTGTCGATTCTGAGCTCGTTCGCCGCACCCCGCGGCGCCGCCCGGGACGACGCTGAAGCGATGGCGGAGCGGGCCGGCAGCACGGCCCTCAGCGTCCTCTCACTGGCTGGCGTCGAGGCGGCCCCGCGCAGCCGCGAGCACACGCTCCTGTCGGCCCTTTTTGTCGCCGCGTGGCGCGACGGGCACGATCTCGACCTCGCCTCGCTCATCCAGCAGGTGCAATCGCCCCCCTTCCAGAAGGTCGGCATCGTCGACCTCGAATCCTTTTTTCCTTCGAAAGAGCGATTCGACCTCGCCATGAGGCTGAATGGCCTGCTGGCGGCGCCAGGGTTCGAGCAGTGGCTCGAAGGGGAGCCGCTCGACCCGGCGACGTTGCTCTACACGCCGGACGGCCGCCCTCGCGTCACCATCTTCTCCATCGCGCACCTGGGCGACGCGGAACGGATGTTCTTCGTGGCGCTGCTCCTGAACCAGGTCGTCGCCTGGATGCGGGGGCAAACAGGCACGTCGAGCCTGCGGGCGATCCTCTACATGGACGAGATCCTCGGCTACTTCCCTCCGGTCGCGACACCGCCGTCGAAAGGTCCGCTTTTGACCCTGCTCAAGCAGGGGCGCGCGTTCGGGATCGGCGTCCTGCTTGCCACCCAGAACCCGGTTGACCTGGACTACAAAGGGCTGGCGAACACCGGCACCTGGTTCCTCGGACGCCTGCAGACCGAGCGTGACAAGGCGAGAATGCTGGACGGACTCGAGGGAGCGGCGGCCGGGACCCTCGACCGGGCCACGGCGGATCGACTCCTCTCGGCGCTCGACAAACGCGTGTTCCTGCTGCACGACGTACACGCCAGCGGTCCCACTGTCTTCCAGACACGCTGGACGATGTCCTACCTGCGAGGCCCTCTGTCGCGCGATCAGATTCGGACGCTCACGGCTGACGCGAGATCTGCCGCGGGCATACCCGCGCCCACACCTTCCGGCCCGGCCCCGGCGTCGGCGCCAGCTGTGCCGGCCGCGCCGCGTCCGGCATCATCAGACAAGCCGATTGTCCCGCCGGGGATCGAGCAGTTCTTTGTTCCGCCGGCCGCTGCCGGCTCCGAGGTGATGTACAGCCCTGTTGTTCTGGGGAGCGCCCGAGTGGCCTTCTCGGATCCGAAGAATGGCATCGACGAGTCGCGGGACGTCCTCTACGCCGCGCCGATCTCAGAGGGTGCTGTGCCCGTGGACTGGGCGGCGGCCTCCCGAGTCGACATGCCTGCGGCCAGCCTTCTGCGCGCGCCGTCGGGTCCGGCCCATCAGGCGCCCGTTCCATCGGCCGCACTGCAGCCACGGAATTACGCAAACTGGGAGAAGGCCTTCGGCCGTTGGCTTGCGCAAACCGAGACACTCGAGATCCTGAAGCATCGCGACTCGAAGCTGACGTCACACGCTGGCGAGAGCGAGCGGAACTTCCGGATCCGCCTGCTCGATGTGAACCGTACGGCTCGAGACGAAGCGGTCGAAGCCGTGCGCCGCAAGTACGCCGCGAAGCAGGCACAGCTCGCCGAACGGCTGCGTCGCGCGGAAGCGACCGTCGAACGGGAGCAGCAGCAGGCCTCTGAAGCCAAGCTGCAGACGGGGGTCTCGATGCTCGCAACGCTTGCGGGGGCTTTTCTGGGGCGCAAGGCAATCAGCGTCGGGAATATCGGTCGCGCGACGACCGCCGCACGTGGCGTCGGCCGGAGCATGAAGGAGTCCGAGGACGTCAAGCGCGCGGGAGGCAGCGTGGAAGCGGTCCGCGCTCAAATCAGAGATCTGGACGCCGAGATTCTGGGGGAGACGCAGCGGCTCGCCGCGCGCTTCGAGAGTGAGGCGCCCCTCGAACGATTGTCGCTCGCGCCCAAGCGGGGGCAGGTCACGGTGCAGTTCGTGGCTCTGGGCTGGGTTCCCGCGGCCGGGCAACAGCACACCTGATCCCCGGCCGGTTCGCAGCAGGAACACGGCCGTCAGATACAGGACGAGCGCCAGGAAGGCGAGATAGCCCGTGGACGGACCAGTCGGTTCGTACTGCACCGCACCAAGAGAGACGCCCTCCATCAGCGCGGTGAACACGCGCGTCAGCACACCGCCGTTTCGTGCGTACAGCGACTCCAGCACGATGTAGCGAAGAACGAACGCCGAACCAAGCAGCACCGCGAGGCTGCGGAGCACCGCCCGCCGATCGCTCGTGCCGGCGATCGTCGACAGCAGCTGCACGAAGAAGAACGTCCCGAACATCAGGTGCAGAAGGCCGCGATCCGGGATCAGGAGATTGAACACCTGCACGGAAGCGGCGGCGAGCGTCAGGGCGACGACGGCACCCGATAGGTTCTCGAGCGGTTTCCGTGCGTGGTTCGCGAGCTCCGCTGGGTCGACTGCACCCGCACGTACGAGGGCGACCACCAGGAGGACCCCGAGCACGAGCGAAATGAGCGGAGGGGGCAGGAAGCTGATGTCGGCCCCGACGCGAAGTCCTCCGAGGAGCGTGACCGTGAGGAACATGCCCGGCAGCACGAGCGCTTCCCTCAGAACGCTCATTTGCGGTGCCGGAAGACCTTGAGCGGGTTGAAGTCCGAGACCTCGCGTGTCAGACCGCGCTGAAGCTCCGCGCGCAACTCGTCCGCTGAATGCATCCCGAGGCTCGCGTCGTCGACGAGCAGACGATGATCCGGTGCGAGCGCGATAGCGCGGTCAACGGTCTCGAGGCCCTGAGCGAAGAGGGTGTCGTCCTCGTAGAGGCGTCCCCAGCCCTGCCGGTAGAAACTGTAGGCGATGTAGAACTGCGTGCGTGGATCGCGCTGCGCCGGATCCGCCCTCGCAAAGGCCGCCCGCGACTCGATGAAGGCGTCGCGCCGGAAGAAGTCGAGACCGTCGGCGAAGGCTTGCTCGTCAACGTGGTAAGCGCCCACTTGCGACGCCAGCCCACCGGTCACCTCCGCCACTGATTGTGGCTGAGCTGCATAGAGCCAGAGGATGAGCGCCGCGTACGCCGACGCGAACAGAAGGCCGAGGACACGCACCATAGAGTCGGTCGCGGTAGATTCAATAGCCGCGCCGTGGCCAGGTCAAGGGCAGTCGCTCACGTGCCGACGCGGACGTTCTGCACCTTCTTTTCGCCCTCGGTCACGGAGAAGCGTTCCGCGCCGCTGTCGAGCTGCTGCAGGAATGTCGTGTCGTACCAGGACCCGGGCTCGGGATCGAGCACCGGTGCGAGGCGATAGTCACCCGGCGGAAGGCCGACAATCGTGAAGGCACCGTCAGTGGCGGGTCTGATCGATCGGATCCGCCGGGATTGCGGGAGCCAATACTTCTCGTCGGTCGGATAGACGATGAGCGTGTAGTCGCTCACGGCCTGGCCCTGCGCGTTCGTGACGACGCCGGCCAGCGACGTTTGTTGATCGGTAAACGTCACCACGGCGCCTGTCAGGTTCTGACTGGAGCGGATGTCGAGCGGGAAGTCCAGCGCGTCCTGCCCGCCCACGACCGCGGACTCAATCGACCACCCGGTCGCTCCGCCGGCGCTCAGACGGTAGCGTCCGGGGACGACGCCGTCAATCGTGAACCGACCGCTGTCGTCCACGCGGCCGGCGGCAGCGGTCGCCGTCCCACGTGCGCCTGCGGTCTGGTCGGCGGGCGAGAGCGACACCCGGATTCTTGTCAGATCCGAGGGTGCCTGCAGAGTGGTACCGCGGAACTCCAACCGGCCCGACATCGCGAACCCGGGCTGCAGCGTGAGCACGAGGTTCGAGATATTGCGGCCGTCTACGGACACCTCCATCGTCGCCCACAGCCGTTGGGTCGTGACACCACGGCCCCGCCCCTGAACGCCGCCGTCGACGGCACCGGGTGCGCCGCCAGGTCCGCCTCCTCGCAGACCACGGCCCGCGAGCATCTCGTTGACTGCCGGACCGGCCATCGCGCCGGGGCCTCCGGTTCGGGCGACCACGGTGGACCTGTCCCGGGGCGACGTTGTTGAACCGGAACCTTCCATCGCGATCGGCACGGGCGGAGCTTCCACCGATCCCGCCGACATCATCCCCGACGTTGATCAGCTGGACATTGACCGGCTGCATTTGGACGCCGCCAGGTTCCTGGCTCACAGGATTGATGACCGTGCCCTCGATGCGGGCCATCGCCACGAGCTGCAGCTGGAAGTCCACTCCAAGCCGTTCTTCGCCGACGTTCAACGTCACCGACGTGGCGTTGCTCGTCATTGGCGTGCCGGGGAAGTAGACCGGCGCGTAGCCGGTAGTCGTCTCGTCCTGGTCCGGCTGGCCGCCTTGGACTTGAACCGCATTCATCCGGTCGATGAGCGCGGCAGCGGCCTGCTGCCCGGCCAATCCTGGCTGGGACGCCAGCGCCGCGGCCGCGCCCTGCAACCGATCGATCGCCGGTGACGGTCCGGCCGGCGCAGGCGTGCGAGGGGTGGCGCAGATCAGGTAGTCGCCGAGCTGAAGACCGTAGATTCGATAGATGCCGCGATCGTCCGTGGCATCGCCGCCAGCCGACTGCAGCGTCCGCACGCCGCTCTGCATCGAGTAACGGAACGCTCTGACCTGCGTTCCCGGCACCGCATCACCATGTTCGTCGAGGATGGTGCCGGAGATGACCCCGCCGCGAGGGATCTGGAGGTTGATCGTGAGCCGCTGACCGTCTCCGAGCTGGATTGGAGTTCCCGGCCGGCCGGATCCCGGCACACGCTGACCGTAGGACACGTTCAAGTGGCCGATCTTCGACGCAGACAGCGTGAAGCGTCCGGCTGGCAGCGACGTCAGGGCATACCGGCCCTGATCGTCCGTCAGCGCGGAGCGGCCCCCTCGAAGCCCCTCCCCCGACACCGAGACCCTCGCCCGGCGTGCCGGAGCGCCCGTCCCCGAAACGACGATCCGGCCCACGATGCTGGCGGTGCCAGCTGGCGCGTCCGGAGTGGCAGGGAGGTCGCGAATCGGTGCGCCGCCCCGCCCGGGCGCGTTGCCGCGGCCGCCCGGAGGTGCTGGGTTCTGCTGGCCGGCGCGGGGGCTCGTCCCGACCGTCCCGACCGACGCGATCAGGACAACGAGGAGGCCCCCTAGGAGACGGATCGGGGTCGGAAGACTGCGCATGTCAGCTGTATAGACAGCTGAAGGGTAACAAAGGTTGGTCGTGGTTCCCTAACCAACGCGCAGCGCCACCATCGGATCGACGGAAGCCGCGCGCCGGGCAGGCACGAGGCAGGCGCCCAGCGCCACCAGCATCAGCCCGACCGACACCGCCAGGTAGGTGAGCCCGTCGTTCGGCCGCACGTCGAACAACAGCGTGGTCAGTAAGGAGAAGCTCATGTTCTCCACGCCCGCCAGCGGCTGCTGCTGGTGGAGCACCACGAGCAACTCGCCGTTCTTGTACGGAAGGGGTTTGAGCAGCACGCCGTTGACGACGCTGAAGATCGCCGTGTTCGCGCCGACGCCGAGCGCCATCGTCGCAATGACGACGAGAGCGAAGCCGGGGTTGCGCTTCAGAGATCGCAATCCGTACCGGACGTCCTGTCCAATCGTTTCGGCCACGCGCGAGAGCCAGGTGTCGCGGACGTCGTCTTTGACGCGGTCGACGACGCCGAATGTGCGCATGGCTGCCTGGCGGGCCGCCGTTTGCGTCATCCCCGCGCGGACGTGGTGTTGGGTCAGCAAGTCGAGGTGAAAGGCGAGCTCGGTATCGAGCTCGCGCTCGTAACGCGCGCGGCGGAACAGAGAAGAGAGTCGCGTCGAGAGCCTGCGGAACATGGAGAGCCTCCTCGCGTACTGTCCGGTATTACTCGTCGGCGGCGCTCGGCGTCATTGCCCCAACACGCGTGCGACCGCGTCCGACAGGCGCTCCCAGCTCCGGGTCTCTTCCGCCAGCTGCTTGCGTCCGGTTTTGGTCAGCTCGTAGAACTTCGCCTGGCGGTTGTTCTCGGAGTTGCCCCACTGGGCCGCGATCAGTCCCTGCTGCTCGAGCCTGTGAAGGGCCGGGTAGAGCGACCCCTGATTGACCTGAAGGACGTCCCGCGAGACCTGCTGAATGCTGAGCGCGATGCCCCACCCGTGCATGGCGCCGGCATTGAGGGTCCGGAGGATCAGCAGGTCGAGGGTGCCCTGGAGGAGGTCAGACTTCGGTGCCAAATGCGATCTCCTGTAGATGATCGACAAGAGAATACGTCGCGTCTTGTAGATTGTCAAGGGGAGCGTTGTCCCTGATCCCGTCACGATCCACCCGCCGTGTTATCGTACGGCTCCGATGCGTCGTGTTGCGCGCCATGGAGCGCTGGCCGCGGCTCTCGGGTGCCTTTGCCTTGCGGCGTGCTCGCCGCGCCAGATGGGGATCAACCGGATGGCGTCGGCGCTGACCGATACGGCCACTGCCTACGGCACCGACGACGATCCCGAATTCGTGCGCCTTGCCGCGCCATCCACGCTGAAGATGGTGGAGATGCTGCTCGATCAGCAGCCACGCCACGACGGCCTGCTGCTGACCGCGTGCAGCGGCTTCACTCAGTACGCGTACGCGTTTCTCCAGGTGGACGCCGAGCTGGCACCGCGGCAGGACGCGGCTCGCGCGCAGGAGCTGCGGACTCGGGCGCGAGCGATGTACACCCGCGCGCGCGAGTACTGCTGGCGTGCACTCGAGCAGAGGCATCCCGGCGTACGGGCGGCAATCGGGAAGTCGCCGCAGAAGGCGCTCGGCGTTCTGCAGTCTGTCGATGTGCCCGTGATGTACTGGCTCAGTGCTTCGTGGGGTGGGGAGTTGAACCTCGCCGGCAACCAGTTGTTGCGCCTGACGGAGCTCGTGGCGATCCGCGTGATCCTTGCTCGAGCGCTCGAGCTGAACGAAGGCTGGGAAGCGGGTGCTCTACACGAAGCGCTCGTGGTGCTCGACGGCATGAGCCCGCTGCTTGGAGGATCGGCTGCCCGCGCGCGCGAACATTTCGATCGCGCCGTGGCGCTCTCGGGTGGACACTCGGCGTTTGCCTATGTGACGCTCGCGTCCACCGTCAGCGTCAGGGCCCGCGATCGTGCCGAGTTCGATCGGCTGCTCAAGACCGCGCTGTCGATCGACCTCAAGGCGAGGCCATCACTGCGCCTCGCGAACCTCATCGCCCAGCGTCGTGCGCGCGCGCTGCTCCAACAGGCGAATTCGCTGTTCTGAGCCCGGGCTGCCGGGCAGCCAGCGTCACGTGCCGGCCGTTGATGGTCTCGTACTGATACCGCACATCCAGCCGGGACGTGCCGGCGAACTTGAGTTTAGCGACGGTGTTCGTCGAAATCGGTACGCGAACACCGTCGAGCCGGGCAAACTCCCGAACGATGTCGACGAGGCTCGTCCAGAACGAAGGATTCTTCGAGAGCCGTCCTTCGACGCGCAGCAACTCGGTGCCGTCCTGATTGATGACCATGCGTCCGTTGACCAGCAGGACGTCCTTCCGCTTGGGTTTCAGGATGACCGAGCGCTCGCCGGTGGTGCCATCCTGGAGGTCGCCGGCTTCGGCGAAGTCGTAGTTGTCCGCGTTGATCTCGGCGCGTCCGGCGCTGCCGCCGGCGATCAGTTCCTGTTCTCGCTGTAGCAACGTCTTCAGCACCTTCTCACGGATGTAGTCCGATCCGCGTTCCGCGACGATTTCGTACCTGAACCCGGCGTCGTCGAGCTCCGTCCAGCACTCGACCCAGCCCTCCTGGTTGAACTTCTCGTTGGCCGCGTGCATCGTGCGGAATGCCCGATATTGCCTGACCGGCGTTTCCTGGAGCGCAGGGATCGGGGGCGTCACGGCTCGCGCCTCTTCCGTGGACGGCCACACGCCGATCCCCAAGAATGTACAAACCGTGACACACAAGTAGAACCTTCGTGTCGAAAACCGGCCGTCCAAGCGGAGGGTCTGCGTAGAGTCCAACATCGCACTCTCCGGCGCAACCGTACCGCAAGAAGCGTGCTCACATTACAGATGGGTCGGGTTGGCACTCGCGTCGTCGTCCACCTGAACAGCGTGTGAACAAATCGACTCTGTTGCTTCCGGCTTCAGCCGGAAGATCCGCGCGGACATAGTCTCATCCGAGGGGCTTCGCCCCTCGGACTCCCCTACACGCGCTCTCGCGCGCCGCTTCGTCGGCGCGCTTCCGCCTCCGCGCGCAGCGCTACGGCGAGACCTCGCCGAAGCCTTGGCGTAGGCGGGCCGCTCGCGTGGCTCGCTCACTGTCGTTCGCTCGCATCGTGAAACGAGCGACAGGTTTATGAGACGGCTTCTAGCCTTCCGCCTGAAGGCGGAAGCCACAGATTCGATCTGTTCACAGGCTCTGAAGAATGGAAGCCCCGAGAGGGTGGAAGGTTGTGTGGTTCCTTCAGCTGAGTATTGCCGCCGCAGTGTCGCCGGCTCGCATTCGCCGCCGTCGATCGATCAGCAGCAGTGCAACCGCGACCGCGATGGGCACCGCGAGCTCGAATGCTTGAACGGCCGCGGGCACGATCCACCGTCCTCCATGTCGCGCCAGGTCCCAGACGACGTAGGTTGTCAGACCGCTGAAGCACCAGCCGAGAAGGGGCAGCGTACTGCGCGTCCAGAGGAACGGCGTGAGGTAAAGCAGATACCAGGGGTAGATGACCGGGGCGCACGCCAGCGCAAGTGCCATCGGCCACGCCCATGCGGCCGGATCGGACACGGGCCATCGCCACCGGGTTATGACGGCCGCCCCCAGGCCGGTTGACAGCGCGACCCCGGCGGCGACCTGAGCAGAGGTCAGCGAGGCAATGCCCAGGAACACAGGCCCATTGAAGCGGATGTAGGCGACCACATTCGGCACTGCGCCGAACGGTAGCGCGCCGAGCAGGCCAGTACCCGAGCGCCCGGCACCAGGTGCTGAAGACAGCACATAGAACTGCAGGTAGAGGAGTCCCAGCAGCGCTGCCCCGATCACGGCGTCTCTGACACGGACGCGACCGACGAACAACGGAACGAGCACGATCGGCAGGAACTTCGTCGCGACCGCCAGCACATACGCAACGGTCGCGAGCATCGTCCGGCGTCGCGTCAGCCAGAAGGCGGCGACGACGAGCCAGAGCGCCCCGAGGCCATCGATGTGTCCGCTGTGGGCGACTTCGAGCACGACGAGCGGGTTCCACGCATACGCGATCGTCAGCCACTCGCTGCGGCCCGTCTCGATGAGCCATCTCCAGAGCACCAGGATCGTCAGCAGATCGCAGACGAACAGCGCGAGCTTCATCGCCAACGTCGAATCGTGGATGCTGACGACGAGGCGGAAGAACAGCTGCGCGGCTGGCGGGTACGGCGTGCGCGCTTGGCGGCTCGGCATGCGGGCCGATTCGGGCGTGTGCGTATCGGCCATGGCCGGGTCCGACGGCAGGACCGCGTATGGGCTGTAGCCACGCTGCTGCACCCGGCCGTCCCAGAGATACCTGACCATGTCGCTGTCGGCGCCGACGGGCGCCAGCGCGAGCGGCAGTCTGAAGAGGACGGCGAACGCAAGGGCGAGCCGGATCGCGCGCCGGTCGCGCGAGTCTTCGTGCCAGACGCGCCGCAACATCCAGAGATAAGCCAGGACGAACAGCACCGCCAGCGTGAAGAAGAGCGGAGAGCCGAGCGGCGTTCGGGACGCGACGAGGAGTGCCACCGAGACTAAACCGACTGCACCCGACAGGGCTGTCGCTGCTGACAATGCTGAGAATGACGCGAAAGGCATCGCGGAGAGCCCCGAGTATAGCCTCGCGGCGCCGGACCCTGGTCCTGGTTGGGCGCCGAATCCGTCAGGCAGTAAGCCTGGACGGGATTTCAGATCCGGAATTTCGGTTGCAGAACTGTACTTTGGTAGCCTCGATCGCCCTGCTGGCTTGCTGGTTGGAGTCGACTTTCGAACCTCGATCGACACGATCGCAAGGCGGGTCGGTGGCGTCACGCCAAGCTGTCGATCGCACGGCATGCGCGCCAGGGCGGGTCGTCCACGCCGAGCAGGCGCGGCGCCCGGGCGGGCGTTGGGGGCCCCACGCTCCTGCCAACTTGAAACCCTCTGTCCTGCTCCGGCCGCGATTCGCCCGCCGCGTGGGCGGGCGTTGTGTGCGGCCTTGTGCGCTCGAGGAGCACGCGTGGGCGGGCTGGCTCCGTCCGGGCCTGGGGGGTGCCATCGGCTGCCGCGAAAACCCCACGAATCCGCGGCGGGAAGTTGGCAGAGGCATTGCGTTGCTAGCTCAGCGCACACCCAAAGGAAAAGTACACGAGCTCGCGCCGGACGCTCACCGGCGAGACGACCTCCGGTTTCGCGCTTGGCAATGTGACGCTCACGTCCGGTGAGCTACCCGGCCGGTTGAAGCTCTCGGTCGACGTCCACAACCTGCTCGACCGCGAGTTCAACCTGGCCCGTCTTGTGAAAGATGCCGATGTCCCGAACCATTAGTCGTCGCGTTCGCGACCTCTCGATCCGCCGCAAGCTCATTCTGATCACGATGAGCACGTGCGGGATTGCCGTCATGCTGGCGATCGGGATCTTCATTGGCCTGGACCTTCCGTCCTACCGTCACGGGCTCGAGCTCGATCTGACGAGCACGGCAGCGATGGCCAGCGCGAACTCCAAGGGGGCGCTCGCGTTCGGAGACGAAGAGGCGGCGACCGAGACCCTCTCGGCGCTCTCCGAGAAGCCGCTCGTCCTCGCCGGCTGCCTCTACCGGCAGCAGGGAGCCTTGTTCGCCTCCTACAGGCGGCAGAACACCGACATCGGGTGTCCGGCGGCCGCTCCCACCGGGGGCTCGATGTCCTTCCTGGCCAACCAGATGACGACGACGCAGGCAGTTGTCCATCAGCAGCGTCAGCTGGGAATCCTCTATCTCGTAGCCGACCTTGAGCCGCTCCGCGACCGTCTCCGCTGGTACGCCGCCCTGACGGCCGTCGTCCTGGTCATCTGCTGCTTCGTCGTCGTGCTGATGGCGACGCCGCTGCAGGGCATGATCTCGGTGCCAATCGGCCGGCTGGCCGACGCGATGCGCACCGTCAAGCGCGAGCAGCGGTTCGACATTCGGGCGGCCAAGAATCAGGACGACGAGGTCGGCACCCTGATCGACGGCTTCAACGACATGCTCTCGGAGATCGAGGACCGGGATCAGAAGCTGCGCCGGCACCAGGACGACCTCGAAGAGCAGGTGACGAACCGGACCGCGGAGCTGCAGGAGCTCAATCGCGACCTGACGGAAGCCAAAGATCGCGCCGAAGACGCGAACTCGGCGAAGAGTGAGTTCCTCGCCAACATGAGCCACGAGATCCGCACGCCGATGAACGCGATCATCGGGATGACGGAGCTCACGCTCGACACGGAGCTGACGTCCGAGCAGCGCGAGTGCCTGACGCTCGTGAAGTCGTCCGCCGACGCACTGCTGCAGATCCTCAACGACATTCTCGACTTCTCGAAGATCGAGTCCCGCAAGCTCGAGCTCGAGGCGGTTCCGTTCAACTTCCGCGACCTGATCGCCGATATCGTCCGGCCGCTGGCGCTGCGCGCGCACGAGAAGGGCCTCGAGATCATGACCGACATCTCGCCGGAGATTCCGGCGACGCTCGTCGGCGATCCGGTGCGACTGCGCCAGGTGCTCGCCAACCTGGTGGGCAACGCCATCAAGTTCACGAACGAGGGCCACGTCATGGTGGCCATTGACCCGGAATCCATCTCCGAGGACGAGGCCGCCCTGCAGTTCCAGGTCATGGACACCGGCATCGGCATTCCGGCCGACAAGCAGGAGGTCATCTTCGAGCCCTTCCGCCAGGCGGACGGTTCGACGACGCGCCACTTCGGCGGGACGGGTCTGGGCCTCACGATCTCGCAGCAGCTCGTGACGTTGATGGGCGGCGGAATCTGGGTCGACAGCCTGCCCGGGCAGGGCAGCACGTTCCACTTCACCGCGAAGCTCGGGGTCGGCGAGATGATCCCGCAGCTGGCCCCGGCGCCGATTGCCAGCCTGAACGTGCTGGTCGTGGACGACAACGAAGTCAACCGGCGGCTGATCGAGAAGACCCTCCGGCGCTGGAGGACGAGGCTGACGCTCGCCGACTCGGGCCAGAAAGCGCTCGACGCGGTCACCGCGGCCGAGACGCGAGGGGAGCCGTTCACGCTCGTGCTGCTGGACGCCCACATGCCGGGAATGGACGGCTTCGAAGTGGCGAGGCGGCTGCAGTCGCTCACGAAGTCGCGCAGCACGCTCATCATGATGCTGTCGTCGGCGGGCGATGCCGGAGACGGCACACGCTCACGCGAGCTCGGCATCACGATGACCCTCGTCAAGCCGATCGGCCCGAGCGATCTCCTGCGCGCGATCGGCCAGCTGCTGACGCGGGCGCCTGGTTCGGAGTTCCCTCAGCCGGCCGCCGGTCCGGAGCCCGATTCGAGCCAGCCACGCCGGATTCTCCTGGCAGAGGACAACCCGACGAACCGGATCCTGGCCCTCCGCATTCTCGAGAAGCGCGGGCACGAGGTCATCGTGGCCGAGAATGGCAAAGAGGCCGTCGATCTCCTCGAGCAGCACGCGGTCGATCTCGTGCTCATGGACGTACAGATGCCGGTCATGGGTGGGTTCGAGGCGACCGCCGCGATCAGGGAGCGCGAGCGCCCGACGGGCCGCCGCTTGCCCATCATCGCCTTGACCGCGCACGCGATGAAGGGTGATCGCGAGCGCTGCATCGAAGCCGGCATGGACGACTACATTTCGAAGCCGATCGACAGCGCGAAGCTGCTCGCGCTCGTCGACCGGATTGGGGCGGGCGTGCCCGCCGCAGCCGCCCCTGCCCCTCGCGTCGCCGCTCCCGCGCCGCCTCCACCGGACGCCTGTGACGTGGATGCCTTCATCGAGCGCGTCGGCGGCGATGTCGACCTCGCGCGCGAGATGGCCGTTCTCTTCATTCCGGACGCCATCCGATTGGTCGGAGCAATCAAGGAGGCGGTCGACGCCGGGGACGCCGACCGGCTTCGTCAGGAGGCGCACGCCCTCAAGGGCGCCGCCGGGAATTTCGGGGCCGCCCGCGTCGTGGCCGCGTCGTTCGACCTCGAGACGATGGGGAAGGCCGGGGACCTCTCGCGGGCGAAGGATGTGTTTGCCAGTCTGAATACGGACGCTTCGCAGCTCGTCGAAGCCCTCCGGTCGTTCGCGGAGACCCCTTCGTGCGCGTCCTGATCGCCGACGACGATCCGGCGCTGCGTCACGGTCTCCTCACGCACCTGCGCAGCTCCCAGCTACCAGCTTCCAGCTTCCAGACGGACGGGATGGAAGATTGCGGCTTCCAGCTGCAATTGACGACGTGACTGCCGACTGACGACGAGACTGCCGACTGCACTGTCGACGGCCGACCGTCGACTGTCAGTCCCATCTGTTCTGTGCGTGGTCGAGGCAGGCGGGACAGATCCCGTGGCTGAACTGCGCGTCGGTGAGCTCGCTCACGTAGTGGGCTTCGGAGCGCAACCCGGCTTCCGTCCCGTCGGCAGCTGGAAGCTGGACTCGAGCCCACTCGCGGAGCTGGAAGCTGGAAGCTGGAAGCTGGAAGCTGGAAGCTGGAAGCTGGAAGCTGACAGAGATCCCCTCAACCGCCGCTCTGCCACTTCTTCACCGCTTCGGTCGGATGTACGAGCATGAGGATGTTCAGCGTCAGGTTGTCGCGGATCGCCCATACCACGAAGAGCTCGAGGCCGAGCGTCACGGCGACAATCGTCGATGTCCTGAGGCGCGCCGCAAGGAAGAACCCCATCACCATGGCGAGCATGTCGGAAACCGAGTTGATCACGCTGTCGCCGTAGTAGTCGAGCGAGATGGTCGCCTCCCGATACCGGTTGATCACGAAGGACGTGTTCTCGAAGATCTCCCAGCCACCCTCGATCACGAGAGCCACCAGCAGCCGCGCGCCGACCGGCCAGCGCCTGGCGAGAAGCCAGATGGTGCCGTAGAACCCGAACCCGTGGATGATGTGCGAGAACGTGTACCAGTCCGAGAGGTGCTGTGAGTTCTCGGAGCTGACGACCACGCCGTGCCAGACCTTGACGTATCCGCACTTGCAAATCGGGACTCGGCCCATCCACAGCAGCACGGCCGCCACCACCGCGATCAGAGTCGCCGCGGCGACGCTGAAGCCTCTTGACGAGAGTCCTGCGAAGCGCCGGTCGCCGGTCGCGGGGCTTGCTGAATGCTCCAGGGTTGGCAGGGTTACGCCTTTCGGCGATAGGCGGCGACGCGGAGCGCCGCCTCGACACGGGCCGTTTCGACGGAGCCGTTGAAGATCGCGCCTTCCTCCATCGAAATGGAGGGCGAAGTGACGTCCGCCTTGACCCAGGCGGTTCGATGGAGACGGACACTCTGCAGCGCGATCATGCGGCCGACGAACGTGCCCTTGATCGTGATCGTTCGGGCCGTCGCGTTGCCTTCGATGCGGCCGCCCTGGTCGAGCGTCAGGTCATGGTGGGTCGCCAGAACCTCGCCCTTCACCGTGCCCCCCACCGACACGGGTTCCTCCGCTTGAATACTGCCGGTGACGACGAGGCCTTTGGCGATATGGGTCATTTGGTGCAGGCTTCCAGCGTGCCACAACCCCGTAGCGCTGGGCTTCGGCCCTGCCCCGGCAGCCCTGAAGGGCTGCGCTACGGATGTGAGATCGCTCTAAGACTATCGGTTGTGGAGCAGATCCGGCAATACTCGGACGGCCGGTTGCTGGAACGCAGGTGTGGGCGGGCGGGTGAAGAACCGCCCGCACCGGCGCGGAGGGCAGGCCCTCCGCGCGATGCGGGCGCAGGTGTCAGGAGTTTCGCTCGATCGTGACGTAGCGGGTCGTCTCGCTCCGATGGACGAGCAGGAGCGCCGGAGTGCGCGCGGACTTGTCGAGCGCCGACCGCAGGCCGTCGGCGGTCGTCACCTTCGCGCCGTCCACTTCTTCGATGACGTCACCTTCCCGCAGGCCGGCGTCCGCCGCGCGGCTCGAGGGCTCGACTTCAGTGACGACGAGCCCGGTAGCCGCCTTCACCCCGAGCTGGCGCGCGGTGTCCCGTGTGAGCGGCTCGACCGCGAGACCGGAGCCGCTCGTCGACCCGCTCTGACGAGCATCCGCGCTTTCGGCGCGCGACGCCGGCAGCTCGCCGAGGTGAACGTTGACCGTCTGCTCCTTGCCCTCACGAAGCAGGGCCACCCTGACGTCCGTGCCAGGCATCATCTGCGAGATCTCGTTTCGAAGGCTGTTGGTGTCCTTCACGGCCGCGCCGTTGATCGACGTGATGATGTCTCCGCGGCGAAGGCCGGCCTTTTCGGCAGCCCCACCCGCCGTGATCGAGTTCACGAGCACTCCTCGCGCGTTCTCGATGTTCAGGCTCCGCGCGATGTCCGGAGTCACGGCCTGCACGGTGACGCCGAGAAGTCCGCGGCGAACGTTGCCGTGATCGATCAGCTGCGTCATGACGTTGTGCGCCATGTTCGCCGGGATCGCGAAGCCGATACCGATGTTGCCGCCCGACGTGGAGAGGATCTGCGAGTTGATCCCGATGAGCTCCCCTTGCGTGTTCACGAGTGCCCCACCGGAGTTGCCCTCGTTGATGGGCGCGTCAGTTTGAATGAAGTCCTGATAGCTCTCGTTCGGGGCCGTTGTCGGCGCTGCCCGACCCTTCGCACTCACAATCCCCATTGTTACGGTCTGGCCGATGCCGAGCGGGTTGCCGAGCGCGAGCACCACGTCCCCGACGCGGACCTTCTCGGAGTCCGCCAGCGGCAGCGTGTGCAGCTTCGACCCGTCGATCTTCAACACGGCGAGATCGCTTGGCGCGTCCGTGCCGACGACCTTGGCATCGAACGACCGTCCGTCGGTCATCTCGACCTTCACGCGGTCCGCGCCGTCGACGACGTGGTTGTTGGTGAGGATGTAGCCGTCCGCGCGGACGATCACGCCAGATCCCAGGCCGCCCTCACGCCGCTCGCGCGGCATCTGTCGACCGCGGAACTGGTCGCCGAAGAACTGGCGCAGAAGGGGATCGTCCGGAAGCTGCGAGCTGGTCATCCGCACACGACGTTCCGAGGTGACGGTGACGACCGCAGGTGCGATCTGATCGACGAGGGGCGCATACGAGTCGGAGGACACACGGTCTGCCGTGTGTGGCAGGGCAACGGACGACGTTGCCGGTGCAGGCGCTGGCGCCGGTGAGGAGCCCGCCCCGATGGCAGAGGCGCTCCAACCGATGAGCGAGCCGGTCAGGAGCAACGCTCCCGCCGACAGCCCCGCCTTCGCGCCGAAGGCTTTTCGGTTCCGCGAGGGCCGGACGTTGTGACTGAAATCTGGATACATGTGTTCGTGCTCCTGAATATGGCCGGTACCGGGTCCGGTCCTCTGATATTGCCGTGACCAGAGTACGGGGCGGGCATTACCGGAGGCTTACCCGAGCATTACAGTTCTGAAATGTGGGTTCAGGAGGCGGCCGAAGCAGATTCCGGGCAGCCGAGGCTCAGGGTTCGGCGGTTGCCCCCGCGCTCGGCAGGTGCAGGACGAAACGGCTGCCGCCCTCCGGCTCTGACTCGACCGTCACGCGGCCGCCATGTGCCTGGACAATGGCCCTGACGAGGCTCAGGCCGAGCCCGAGGCCGCGCTCGGACCGGCTCTTGTCCCCGCGGTAGAGCCGCTCCCAGATGCGCGGAAGCTCCTCGGGGGGGATTCCAATTCCCGTGTCCCGCACGCTCAACAGCATCTCGCCGCCCATCGTCTTCGCGGCGATTTCGACCCTGCCGCCGGCCGGGGTGTACTTCAAGGCGTTATCGAGCAGGTTGGCGATCACCTGGCGCATCCGGGTCCGATCGACGTCGATCCAGAGATTGCCGGAGGCCTGATTCTCGAGCGTGACCTGCTTGTCCTCGGCGACGTCTTCGTAGAGCTCCACCGCCTGCCGCACGAGCTCCGTGAGGTCGGCCCGCTCGCGCTGCAGCCGCATCGTCCCGGTCTCCGCCTCGGAGATGTCCATCAGTGTGTTCAGCATCGCGACGACGCGGTCCGACTCCTCGAGGCAATCGGCGAGCGCTTCCCGCATGACGGCCGGATTGTCCTGGGACTGCAGCGCCGTCTCGGCGATGCCGCGCAGACGCATCATCGGGGTCCGAAGATCGTGCGCGACGTTGTCGAGGGCGCCGCGCATGCCTGTGATGAGCGACTCGATCCGATCCAGCATCGCGTTGACCTGGATCCCGAGCTCGTCGAGCGCATCGCCTGACTTCCCGGCTGGCACGCGCGACTGCACCTTTCCGGTCCGCAGGATCTCACGGACGGTCTCGTTGAGGTTGCTGAGGGGCCGCAGGCCGGACGCGGTGAATGCGGCACCGCCGGCGAGACCGATAACCACGAGAGAGACGAAGTCTACGAGCAGGATGATCCGGAAGCGTCGCAACAGCAGCTCGCGGCGCGCGGTGCTCTTGCCGACCTGGAACAGCGTGCCGTCCAGCAGTCGTACCGACGCCACTTCGAGCGGCTCTTCTTCGTCCGACCCTCCGAGCGTGCTCCACGTCTGCTCGCCGGGCGGAGGCATCTCGAGCTGCCCGAGGTCGTATCGCCGGCCTTCGGTCTGGGGGCTCAGGTACATCACATCCTGGAAAGGCCCAAGCGCCCGAACGAACAGCGGCTCGTAGGTCGGGCCGGTCTGGTCACGGCGGATGGCCGCCGCCAGGCCGTTGACGCCGCCCGCACGGTACGAGGTGGCGTACCGCACCAACGTGGATTCGATGATCTCTCGATCGTACTGCCGCAGAGACGTCGACAGCAGCAGGTAGGTGAGCGCGATCAGCGCCAGCGAGCTGACGACGAAAATGGCGGCATACCAGATCGCCAGCCGGAGGCCCAGTGTCGGCCGCGACCGCTCACGCGGGGTTGAGAACATAGCCGATTCCGCGAACGGTCTGCAGCATCTTCCGCTCGAAGCCTTTGTCGATCTTGTCCCGGAGGCGGAAGACGAGGACGTCGACGACGTTGGTGCCGGGATCGAAGGTGTAGTCCCAGACGTGCGACAGGATCATCGTCTTCGAGACAACCCGGCCGGCGTTGCGCATCAGGTACTCGAGCAGGGCGAACTCCCTCGGCCGGAGCGGGATCTCCCGGCCGTCGCGCGTCACGCGTCGTGCGATGAGGTCCAGCACCAGATCGCCCACGACGAGTCGCGTGGGATCGGCAGCGCCGCTCGATCGGCGGATGAGGGCCTGCACGCGCGCGAAGAGCTCGGAGAATGCGAACGGCTTGGTGAGGTAGTCGTCGCCGCCGCTCTCGAGGCCTTTGACTCTGTCGTCGACGGTGTGCTTCGCGCTCAGGATGATGACCGGCGTCAGGATGCGTCGATCGCGAAGCCGCTGGATCAGACTCAGGCCGTCCAGCTTTGGCAGCATCAGGTCGACGATCGCCACGTCGTAGGGGACGGTGGACGCCATGTGCGCCCCGGCTTCACCGTCGGGCGCGTGATCGACCGCGAATCCACCTTCCTTGAAGCCCTTGATGAGGAAGTTGGCGATCGTCAGGTCGTCTTCGACGATGAGCACTCGCATCGCGTCACTCTGACGCGATTCTCAATCATCGAGGCAGGAAACGGGAAAAGAAAATCGGGACCTCGGAGCGCTGTCAGCCCCGCTGCGCGCCGGGCACGACACGAACCGCATATTGGGAATCCATTGGCGTCGTATCGGGGACCGGGTTATTCAGCAGACCGAGGCAGAGCAGATGCAGCAGCGCCATGGCGTAGAGCAGCGCGCGGCTCTGTCGCCTCAGTTGTTCGTGTTCGCTCATGCCCCTGGAAGAGGCAAGAAGAATGCCGGTAGAGCTGGAGAATCGAGAGGCTGATTTCGGCCTGAACGGAAGGCTTTTTCGCGCGTCAGCCTTCAGGCCATCGATGGTGCCGCCGGCCCGCGCGCAAGTTCGTCAGCGTGCGTTCAGGTTCGTAAGGAGCCTTCGGACCGCGTCAGGC
The DNA here is from genome assembly GCA_963804795.1 of uncultured Acidobacteriota bacterium. GTDB lineage: Bacteria > Acidobacteriota > Vicinamibacteria > Vicinamibacterales > 2-12-FULL-66-21 > CAVSUB01. The sequence continues at coordinate 689,405 of CAWDRS010000007.1, forward strand.
CCGGCGGCGGAGCAGGAAGTACGCGATCACGAGAACGGCGATGCCGATTGGCACCGACGAGCGTGGATTCCTGACGATATCGTCGGCGAGCCGGCCGAATCGATCCAGGGCCGAGGTGAACCCGGAAAGAGCGCCGTACTCACCAAGGGACTGAGCGAGCAGCAGCCTCGAGAGGGTCTCATTCATGCCGAGCCTCTGTGATCGCGGATAGGTCGTTCTGCAGTGATGAGCGCGCGCACACGCATTGTAGCGCGGCCCGGAGGCGCTCGAACCCTTCTGATAGAATTCGGCCCGCGCGCCATCCGGCGATGTCGGCAAGGAGACGATTTCGATGAGAGCACTGCTGGTGAGCGCGGTCGTGCTGCTGGGAGGCCTTGGCCTTCCCGCGCAGCAGATGGCGTACGACACGCGCGACGCGTCGCAGACGCAGGACGAAGATTTCGCCCGGGCGGTCAAGGAGTGGACCACCCAGCCGTACTTCACCAGCCCACTGGTCGATCATCTGCCGAAGGTGCCGGGAATTCCCTCGCCGAAGGATGTCCTCGGACACCACATCGGCGCGCCCGCGACGCTGACGTACTACGCGGACATCCTGAGGGTACTACCGGGCGCTCGCGGCCGCGACGCCTCGCGTCAAGATCGAGACGATCGGCGAGTCCGACGAAGATCGGGAACTGATCGTCGTCTGGGTGTCGTCGGACGAGAACATCAAGAACCTCCAGCAGAACCGGGACAACCTCGCGAAGATTGCCGATCCCCGCGGCGTCACGCCGGAGCAGCTGCGAAGCCTGCTCGCGACGACGAAGCCGCACTACCACTTGATGGGGGGGCTTCACAGCGGGGAGACGGGGCCGTCGGAGATGTTGATGGAGCTGGTGTACCGGCTCGCGACCGAGACCTCTCCGCTCATCAACCAGATTCGCGACAACGTGATTGTGTCGGTGACGCCGGCGGCCGAGCCAGACGGCCGGGATCGCAATGTCGACTGGTTCTATCAGAACCTGCAGCTGACCGCGGCAGCGCCAGCCGCGGATCCGCAGAACCAGGCTGCCGACGGGCGTGGTGCCGGAGGTGACGCACAGCCGGCCGCGGGCGATCAGCAGGCGGGAACTCCCGGAGGCGGCCGGAGTGGCAACGCTGTTCCGTACTGGGGCAAGTACGTCTATCACGACAACAACCGCGACATCAATCTGTCGCAGCGCTCGATGCGGGCGATCGTCGACTGGTACTTCACCGCGCACCCGCCGATCATGCACGACCTGCACGAGTCGCAGCCGCTGCTCTACACCTACAGCGGCGCGGCGCCCCAGAACCCGAACCTGGATCCGATTCTGTTCGCCGAGCTGCCATGGTTCGCGAATTTCGAGCTGGCACAGATGACGAAGTGGGGCATGCCCGGGGTCTACACGCACGCGTTCATGGACGGGTGGTCGCCTGGCTATCTCGGTTCGGTGGCCTACAACCACAACGGCATGATGCGGATGTACCAGACGCAGGGCGGGAACGACGTCCGGCCCGGGGGAGGTACCGCCGGGGGGCGAGGCGCCCGAGGTGCTGACGGCGCCGATGCCGGCGCGGCAGGCGGTCGGGCCGGTGGGCGGGGCGGCCCAGCGGGGCCAACCGCACCGACAGGACGCGGAGGCTCCCAGCTTCGCGAGTGGTACCGCGGTATCCCGATTCCGCCCGGTGCGCTCAACAACTGGTCGCGCCGCAACAACGCGAACTACATGGAGACCGGCGTGCTCTCGGGTCTCCAGCTCGCCGCGTCCTTCCCGAACATCGTCGTCGAGAACTTCTACCGGAAGACCGTGAACTCGATCGAGGCGGGGAAGACGGAACCGCCATACGGCTACGTGCTGCCGGTGCAGCGCGACATGACGCGCGTGGCGGAGATGGTCAACCTGCTGCGCATCCAGCGGATCGAGATCGGACAGGCGACGGGCGAGATCAAGGTGAGCGACGGAACGTTCCCAGCCGGCTCGTTCGTCATCAAGCGGGACCAGCCGTACGGCCGGCTCGCGAAGAACCTGCTCGAGCGCCAGGTGTTCCCGGACCCAAACCTCCGCACCTACGACGACAGCGGCTGGACGATGGGTCTCGCGATGCTGGTCGATGTCAAGGAGATCAAGGACAAGGCGATCCTGGAGGTGCCGGTCGCGGCGGTCAACGAGGCCCCCATCAAGGGCAAGATCACCGGGTCGGGAACGGCCGGCCTTGCCATCGCGCACTATGGCTCGAACAACATGATTGCGCTTCGTTACACGCTGCGCGACGTGCCGATGAAGATCGCCGAGAAGTCGTTCGCGTCGGGCGGCGTCGACTTTCCAGCCGGTTCCTTCGTGGTGCTGCCTCCGGCGGATTTCGCTGCGGTCCGGACGATCGTGGATCGGCTGGGGCTGACGGCTGTCGCGTTGTCGGCTGCGCCGACCGTGGCGATGCACGATGCTGACGCGCCACGGATTGCGATGTACACGTCATGGAACGGCACGCAGGAGATTGGATGGGTACGGTTTACCCTCGACAAGTTCGGCGTGCCGTACGATCTGATCTACAAGGAGCGGGTTCGCAGGGGCAATCTGCGCGCCGACTACGACGTGGTCCTGATGCCGACGCAGACCGCCACGCGACAAGCGGTGTTCCAGCCGGCCGCGGCTCGCCCCGTCCCCTACGTCAAGAGCGAGAAGTACAAGTTCCTGGGCATGTATGGGGAATCACCGGACATCACTGGCGGAATGGGCGGCGAGGGCGTCGACGCGTTCGCGCAGTTCCTGAATGCCGGCGGGACGCTCGTCGCGATGGGTGAGGCGGTGCGATTCCCAGCCGACTTCGGCTTCGCACGCTCGGTTGATGCGTCGGCCTCGACGACGCCGGCCTTCTATGCACCACGGCCCATCGTGAATGCCGAGGTCGTCAAGCCGGAGCACCCCGTGTTCTACGGCTACACCGAGCGGATCATGCCCATCAAGTATCTTGGAGGCCCGCTGATGTCCGTGGCGACTCCCGATCAGGCCGGCGTGCTCGCGCGGTATGTCGGAGGAGACGGCGCCGTGCTGAGTGGACTGATGAAGGGAGCCGACGAAATTCGCCAGCGACCGTTCGCGATCGATCTGCCGGGCGGGTATAACGGCAAAGGTAGAGTCGTGCTCTTCTCAAACAATCCGATCTATCGGTGGCAGAATCACGGGGAGTTCAACATGGTCTTCAACGCCTTGTTGAACTGGAACGATCTCGGCAAGGCTCCTTCGTCCCCCACGTCGCCTCAGTCTTCAGGGCGGTGACGAGCAGACCGTGACGAGCCATCGTCTGCACGGGGATTCTGCAGCGGCTTCTCGCGGCCGGCGTTGCCAGCGGTCGATTGCAATTGTGTCGCGGCGCGTAAGCCTCTATACCGCACGAGGTAAGCACCGGACGCCACTTTTGGGCCAGAGCCAGACCGGATCATCCGGCCGCATCTCGTAGCCGTAGACCTTTATGAACGCGTGCGAGCAACTCCGTCCCTGGATCGGCTGATGTCGGGCGCTGGCTCAGGCGAGCGCCGGCCTGATGAGGCCATCGTTCAGCGGATCGCCGAGGGCGATCGTGCTGCGATGGCCGAGCTTTACGACCGATACAGCAACATCGTCTTCTCGCTCGCCTGCCGGATCGTCACCCTCCCGGCCGACGCCGAGGATGTCGTGCAGGAAGTGTTCACCCAGGCGTGGCGTCAGGCGCAGCGGTACGACGCCAGCCGTGCGACCGCCGCCGGCTGGCTCCTGAACATCACGCGGACGCGAGCGATCGATCGGCTGCGCGCGAACCGCACACGGCAGCCCATATCCGGTGGCGACGAACGGATCGAGTCGGCGCCAGCCACTGGAGCGAATCAGGAGCAACGCGCGATTGCGTCCGAGCGCGCGGAGCGTGTGCGGGCAGCGCTCAATTCGTTGGGGCAGGCACAGCGGGAGGCGATCGACCTCGCGTATTTCAGTGGTCTCAGCCACGGGGAGATTGCCGCCCGTCTCGAGGAGCCGTTGGGCACGATCAAGACGCGGATCCGCACGGGCCTGCTCAAACTGAGAGAAGCTTTGATGGAACGCACCTAGCCGATGCATCACGACGAACTGCGGGAGTTGGCGGCGTCGTATGCGCTCGAGACGCTCTCGGACGAAGAGCGGCGTACCTTCGAGCAGCACCTCGACGTGTGCCCTGAGTGTGCCGCGGAGGCGGCGTCTCTCCGCGCGACCGTCGCGGAGCTGGCGTACGCAGCCTCACCGCAGCAGGCGCCGGCACACTTGCGCGCCCGCGTGCTCCAGGCGATAGAAGCGGCACCGGCGGTTCTCTCACAGACATCCCGTCCGGTGACGGCGAATCCGCCGCGATCAGCCGCGAACGCCTGGTGGCTGGCGGCCGCTGCGGTGCTCGGCGCGATCCTCGTCGGTGGATACGCTTTGACGCTGCGTGCCCACATCGGATTCCTGGATCAGGAGCTGCGCGAGGCACGCGCACAGACGGCGTCGGCCCAGCGGCAGCTCGTCGACGCCCAGGCGCAGCTCGCTCGCGCACGGATCGACGTGCAGCGGGTGAACCTGACGACGACCATCCTGGCGTCTCCCGATGTGTTGAAGGTGGATTTGAAGGGGCAGGGCCCGGCCTCGGCGGCGATCGGTCGCGCCTTCTGGAGTCGATCCAGGGGCGTGCTGTTCACCGCCAGCTCGCTTCCGCCACTCCCGCCCTCGAAGGCCTACCAACTCTGGATCCTGCCTGTGTCAGATGCCCCGCCGCTGGGTGCCGGCCTCCTGACCGTCGACGCGGAGGGCCGCGGAGTGGTCGTGGGCGACGTCCCGGCAGGTGCCACGCCGAAGGGCTTCGCCGTGACCATGGAGCCTGCAGGTGGCTCGGCTACGCCAACGATGCCGATCCTCCTTGTGGGGACGCAGTAACGTCGCGCTCGCCCCACCGCTCGTCACAAGAAACTACATTTGTGTCGCATTCCACGCTCGGTAGCTTCCGCCTCAAGGCGGAAGCCACGGACGGTTGCACGTGATCTCGGCCGTAAGGTAAGCGGATCCACCCCCGTCGTCGGTATAGTAGGGAGATGCCCGACAGCCCTGGTGCCGCCGAGCTCGATCAGACGGACGTCGGCAGCTACTTCGTTTCGAACTATCCACCCTTTTCGGTCTGGACGCCCGACGCCATCGATCGGGACGCGCGTCCTGCGCTGGCCGAACCCAGTCGGAACGTCCCGCTTGGCCTGTACCTGCACATCCCGTTCTGCCGGAAGCAGTGCCACTTTTGCTATTTTCGGGTGTACACGAACCGGAACGCGCGGGACGTCGAGGAGTACCTGGACCTGATCGCCCGCGAATGGGAGCTGTATCTCCGGACGCCCGCGATAGCCGGCCGTTCGCTGAACTTCGTGTTATTCGGGGGCGGTACGCCGTCGTTCCTCTCGACGAGCCAGCTGCAGCGGCTCGTGACCCGGCTCACTGCCGGCTCGCCGTCCGCATGGGCGGACGCAGAGGAGGTGACGTTCGAGTGCGAGCCGGGCACGCTGACCGAGCCGAAGCTCGAGGTGATTCGAGCGCTGGGTGTGTCGCGCCTGAGCCTCGGCGTGGAGAACTTCAGCGATCGCATCCTGGAATTGAACGGGCGCGCGCACCGAACGCCGGAGATCGACCGGGTGTACCGCTTCGCGCGGGCCGTTGGTTTCCCGCAGGTCAACATCGATCTGATTGCCGGCATGCTCGGCGAGACCGACCAGAACTGGGCGGCCTGCATTCGACGAACGCTCGATCTGGAGCCGGACAGCGTGACCATCTACCAGATGGAGCTCCCGTACAACACGACGATCAGCCGCGATCTGCTGAAAGGAACGGGGCAGTTCAACGAGCCGGTTGCGAGCTGGTCCACCAAGCGGCGATGGGTCGGCGAGGCGTTCCGGGCGCTGGAGCGCGCCGGCTATCACGTGGGCAGTGCGTATACCGCCGTCCGCGATCCCTCGACGACGAGCTTCGTGTATCGCGACCGCCTCTGGCAGGGCGCGGACCTCGCCGGCCTCGGCGTGGCCTCCTTCGGACACATCAACGGCGTGCACCTCCAGAACGCCGATCAATGGGACACATGGAAAGCTGCGATCGAGCGTGACGAGCTGCCCCTCGGACGCGCGTACCGGCCAACCGACGAAGAGCGCATGATTCGGGAGTTCGTGCTGCATTTGAAGCGCGGCGCGCTTCGTCCGGACTATTTCACCGAGAAGTACGGCGTGGATCCGCTCGTGCGGTTCCGCGATCAGATCGACAGCCTCGCCGCCGACGGCTTCCTGGGCTCGAAGTCCGGCGAACGCCTGGCGCTGACGCGGGAGGCGCTCCTCAGGGTCGACGTTCTCCTGCAGCGCTTCTTCCTGCCGCAGCACACGGGGATTCGGTATACCTAGAAATGTTCGAGTACCGATGTCATCGTGATCGGCGGCGGCCCTGCGGGCGCCACCGTGTCGACCCTCCTCGCTCAGCGGAACATCCGCGTGGGCCTGTACGAGCGCGAACGGTTTCCACGATTCCACATCGGCGAATCGCTGATTCCGGAAACCTACTGGGTCCTCGAGAAGCTCAACATGCTACCGAAGATGAAGGCCAGCCACTTCGTCAAGAAGCACAGCGTCCAGTTCGTCAATGCGAGCGGGAAGCTGTCCGCCCCCTTCTACTTCTACGACAACAAGCCGCACGAGTGCTCGCAGACGTGGCAGGTCGTGCGCAGCGAGTTCGATCAGCTCATGCTCCAGAATGCGCGCGAGCATGGCGTGGACGCGCAGGAAGGCGTCCACGTCCTCGAGGTGCTGTTCGAGGGCCAGCGGGCGGTCGGCGTGAGGATTCGCGACGCTGCGGGTCAACGGCGCGAGGTGCGCGCGCGGGTCGTCGTCGACGCGAGCGGACAGGCGGCCTTGCTCCAGAACCGATTCAAGCTGCGTCTCTGGGACCCGGTGCTCAACAAAGGCGCTATCTGGACCTACTGGAAGGGCGCGTACCGCGACACCGGCCGCGACGAGGGCGCGACGATGGTGATTCAGACCAGCGGCCGGAGCGGCTGGTTCTGGTACATCCCGCTGCACGATGATGTCGTGAGCGTCGGTGTGGTGGCCCCCTTCAAGTACCTCTTCAAACGCCGCAATGGTCGCGACGGCCTCGACGGTCACGAACATACGTATCAGGAAGAGGTCGAGCGGTGCGAAGCGATCAAGGCGCGGATACGCGGAGCCGAGCGCACCACCGGGTATTTCGCGACGCGCGATTACTCGTACCGGTCGACCGAAGTCGCGGGCGACGGCTGGGTCCTCGTCGGTGATGCGTTCGGATTCCTCGATCCGCTCTACTCGTCTGGCGTGCTGCTGGCCCTGCGCTCCGGAGAAATGGCCGCCGATGCCATCGGCGAAGGACTCGCGACAGGTGACACGAGCGCGGCGCAGTTGGGCAAGTGGGGCCCCGGCTTCAACGAGGGCGTCGACCGGATGCGTCGGCTGGTCTGCGAGTTCTACGGCGGGTTCAGCTTCGGCGCGTTCGTCCGGAGCTATCCGGAACTGCGCGGTGCGGTCACCGATCTGCTGATCGGGGACCTGTTCACCGACCGCGTGGATCGCGTGTGGCCGGCGATGGAGTCGCTCTATGACCGCGGGCGCGCGCCGATTCCCGGGTGGAGAGCAGGGACGTCGGCCGGTCTCGACGTGGAGCGCACGCCGCACTTGACGCTCCCTGACGGCCACCGGCCCTGAACCGGTTTCTCATGTGCTCGTTGTAGGGCGGAGTCTCAAAGACCCCGCGCTACGCCAACCGAAGCGAACCGGGTTGCAAAAGAGTACGGCGTCGATATGAGAAAGCGCACCCTCGGATCCGTGTCCCGCCGCCGTGCCGGCGCGCAGGCCTGGTGTTGACTCCGGAATTCCACTACCACCGCCGCGTGCAGTTCGCGGAGACCGATGTCGCCGGCATCGTCCATTTCAGCTGGTATTTTCGCTACATGGAGGAAGCCGAACACGCGTTGTGGCGCGCCGCAGGGCTGTCGATTGCACCGGTCGGTGCGACGGTCGGATGGCCGCGCGTGGCCGCCGCGTTCGACTACAAGAGTCCGTTGCGATTCGAGGAGGAGTTCTACGTCGCGGTCCGCATCAGCGGCGTGTCCAATCGCACGCTGCAGTATGGGTGCACGCTCAGGCGCGGCGAGACGGTCATCGGGCACGGGCTGCTGACCGCTGCATGTGTGACGAAGCTTCCAGAGGGCGGCCTGCGGTCGGTGGAGCTACCGGCGGGGTTGGTGGAACGCCTGAAAGGCGCCATGAGTGAACTGGCGCCTCTCGAGGCCACGATACGACTGCCCGACTTGTGATGTGTCCGCGCACTTCACGAGCCGGGTTTGTTGGGGTTTTGGAACCTGCGTTGTTACATCGTCATCGATATACATCGCAATGCTCATACCAATCTGCCGCCGAGTACCCTTGAGCAAGAAGAATCAATAAGTTAGGGAAGAATGCCGCCGGTGAGAGGCCGCTGAAGTCATCGCCAGCGCTGACTTTTGGTCCCGATACAGCCGAGTATTGCACCGAACTGTCCTCTCGAGTCAAGTTCTCGCCTCTCCGTCCTCCGACCGGCGTCAGACGTGGGTCTGACCCCGCCGCGCAGCGGCGGGGTGCGAGCCAGGTCGATTTGCCGGTTCGAGACCCCTGCGCTACCTCTCGTCGTTCCTCCTCGGCCTCCTCGGGGCCTCCTCGGGACTGCCCACAACGCCTGACATAGAAACCCCGTCCTCGACCTCATAGGGCGTGCAGACATTCTTGGATTCCGAGGAGACCAACGATGAAGTCGGTGAAATCAGTGTCGGTCGCGATATTCCTGCTGTGTCTCATCCTGCCATGGTCGTCATCTCCGCTCGCCCAGACCCAGACTGTCCCTTTCAAGCTGTACATCACGGAGTTGTGGCAGCTCGACGTGAACCAGGACATCGGCATCGGGGTCATCGCCGACTTCTACGCCAAGGTGACGATCAACGGCGCCGAGCTCGATAACAAACAGGGCGGCGACGGGGCCTGTGACGATGAAACGTCGACCGGTCTGGTCGTCCCGCTCAGGCTGTTCAGGAACTTCGACGCGATTTCCGACTGTCACGTCAAGACACCGTGGGCGTTCTCCCGCCAGGTGCCCGCTGGTCAGCCGGTCCACGTGAAGATTCAGATCTTCGACACCGACACGATCTTCGACGACGAAGCCGATCTGAAAGTCAACGATGGCGATGCGATCGAGTTCGATGTCGATCCGGCGACTGGGAAATGGAACGGCGACATCAATTGGCCGCAGAACTGCAGCCGGCCCGGCCTCAACCTCGGAGGCAACAACGCGAACGTCTGCTGGCAGGCCAGTTTCGACTCCGACGACGACGGCCTGCTGGACGTGTGGGAAAAATTCGGCGTGGACACGGACAACGACGGCGTCATCGATCAGAACCTTCCGGCGTTCGGTGCGAATCCGCTGCGCAAGGATGTCTTCGTCGAGACCGACTACCTCGCGGCGGCGGACCACTCTCAAGGCCCGAGGAAGGACGCGATCGATCGCGTCGTTGCGTCGTTCGCGAATGCGCCGGTTTCGAATCCGGATGGGACGGCGGGCGTGCAGCTCCACGTCGACGTAGGCAACCTGTACGGAACCGGCGCCCTCGTCTCCGTCGTGGGACCAGCCGGCGCCGTCGGAACGTATGGCGACTTCGGCGGCGGCAACGGGATTGGCGAATCGGGGAACGAGATCATCGATGCCTTCGTGTCGCCGAAAGGGTCGGGCGTCAAGTTTGGAGACCTGGAAGCAGATAACTTCGATCCGAACCGCGGCCTCGTCTTCCGCTACGCCATCTTCGGCCGCCAGACGAACGCCCGGGCGGCTGCGAACGACTGCACGACGGGCGCGACCGATCCGGAGAATCGCCGTTTTCTGGTCACGCTGGGTGGCAGCGACGCGGCCGGCCAGCCTTGCTTCGGAACCGAAGCGGGCGTCTCGGTAGGCTCATCGCTCGAGCAGTCCGGGACGTTCATGCACGAGCTCGGTGAAACGCTGAACCTGATTCACCGCGGCGGCCTCGATGACATCGACAGGAAGCCGAACTATCTGAGTGTCATGAACGTGAACTTCCAGATGTGCGGAGTGCCGACGAGCCCCGGACTTCTCCCCGGCGTGTGCGACTACGCCCGGAGCGTCGCCCGGATCATCCCGCCGCCGCTCGACGAGCGGTCGCTGGACGAGTGCATCGGGATTTCCGGAGGGCTCGGCTTCGGTCCCGTCGACTGGAACCGGAACGGCGTGCTCGAAGGAGAGTCACGCTGCGCGCCGATCTCCGCGAACTCACGTGCCGACGTCAACAGCGACGGCATCTGCGTGGCGCCGGGAAACAATGGTGTCGGAAATACGCTTCCCCAGGGTGACGACCGAATTCTGTTCGGTGCGGTCATCGATGGCAGGGATCGCGTGTGCAATACCGCGGCAGGGCCGGGGACCGACGACGTGCAGGTCACCGAGGTGGACAAGACGCCCGTGCAGGCCGACGTGCTGAACAGCGCAGACGATTGGGCCCGAATCATTTACGACCCGCTGCTGGCCGCCCGTAGTGTCGGCACGCGCGTGGTCGTCCTGGAAGCTGACGCGAACCTGATCAACGATGCCCGCCGGGACCTCGGGTCCATGATGGCGCCGCAGATCACCATCGAGCAGAGTGGTGCCGCAACCGCCAAACCTGGCGACATCGTGAACTACAGCACCAGGATCGCGAACAAGGGTAGCGGGCCGGCGATCACGGTGCTCCTGAAGCAGACCAACCCCGACGGCAGCGTTGCGACCTCGGATCTCGGGCTCATCATCCTTGGATCGGAGTCGACCGAATCGCGGAGCTTCACGGTGCCGGCCACCGCGTGCCCGGGCGATTTCACGGTTGCCGCCGCCGCGCTGGCGTTCAAGGATTTTCCCGGGCAGGACCTGACCGCCGGTGCGACGACGCCGCTGCAGATTGTCGACGTGTCGGCGCCGGCGATTGACCTGACCGTGTCGCCGAACATCCTGTGGCCGCCCAATCACAAGTTCGTCGAGGTGACCGCCACGATCGCGTCGAGGGACAACTGCGACAGCAAGCCGGTCGTGACACTCCTGTCAATCACCAGCAACGAGCCTGCAGAGGGATTCCTTGGCCAGGGCGACAACGGGCCGGATGTCGAAGGAGCCGCGTTCGGGACCGACGACCGAACCTTCTCGTTGCGCGCCGAGCGAGGGACAGGGCAGGAGAGCACGGGGCGCATCTATACGATCACTTATCAGGTGACGGACAACGCTGGGAATGCGACGGTCAAGAGCGCGACCGTTACGGTCCCCACGAGCAACAGCGGACAGTAGCCAGCCGCTGATCCCAGCGCCGGACGGAGCGAGCCCGTCGCCTTTCCGAGGGAGGGCGACGGCGCTCGCATTCTGTTGCGCTCCTCCCCATACGGTCGCCACGCGTTCTGCGTACCGCGGCCACGCCCGTCAGCACGTCCACACGTTGCCTCGATGTGTTCCTCGTTAATCCATCTTTCACGCCGTCCGGCGAATACCGGAGGCCACTCGCGAGCTCGACTGCGAGACGGATGCTCCCCCGGTGCTTCGTGCGCTCGCGACGGAGTCGTCGTTGTCTTATTCGTGTAGCATCGGTTAGTTCAGGCGGACCAAAGAGAGAGCAAGCGTGCACGCACCGATACGGGAAACGATGCGGGAAGAGCGCGTACTGACCCCCCTCGCATTCAAGCGTCTCCTCGATTGGCTGAGCGATGGCGGGCGTTCCGGCGGCGAAGCGTACCTCGAGATGCGGGCTCGTCTCGTGATGTATTTCGATCGGAGAAACCGTCTGTCGGCTGATGAGTTGGCAGACGAGACCCTCAACCGCATCGCCAGAACGCTGGAACAGAGCGGCGTCATCCGTGTCACGCCGCCGGCCCGCTACTGCTATGTCATCGCAAAGTTCGTCCTGCTGGAGGATCTTCGGCGCGACCGGCTTCGGATTCGCGTCGACGACCCGGAGCGTTTCAGCCAGGCGGCGGGGCACGGCATCGGCCTCGTCGACGTCGATCCGGGACTCGCCCTCCAGGAGCAACGGCTCGAGTGCCTCGACGCCTGCCTGCAGAAGCTGCCGCCGGAACAGCGCGAGCTGGTCGTGGAGTACTACCGTGACACGCGGCGCGAAAAGATCGAGCGCCGGCGCGAGTTGGCGAAGCGGCTGGGCATAACGATGAATGCGCTGGCGATTCGCGCCTGCCGTATCCGGGCCACGCTCGAACTCTGTGTCGAGGCGTGCCGCAGAGAGCGCGGACAGGTTTCGACGGGCTGCGCCCTAACGGAGTAGTGCAGTCGTGCAGGACTCCAGATATGTTTCCTTCCTCTGAACGGCCGGACGACGAGCGTCAGTTGGTGCGCTATCTGCTCGGTCAGCTCCCGGAAGAGGAGGCCGAGCGTATAGACGAGTCGAGCATCGCGGACGACGACGTCGCGTGGCGACTGCGTGCAGTCGAGGACGATCTCCGTCGACGCCTACGTCACCGGCAACCTCGACGCCGACACCCGCGAGCGGTTCGAGGCGCACTATCTCGCCTCCCCGAAGAGGCGCGAGAAGGTGCGGTTTGCGGCCGGTTTGCTCGGGGCCGTCGATCGTGCCGGTGCGAGCGAGGATGGCGGCGCGGGACGGCAGGCGGCACCGGAGGCTCGCGAGTCCGCGCGGGCGGCGTCCCGCGGATGGACGATGTCGCGCGCGACAGCCTCGTGGCGGTTCGTCGCGGTTGCCGCGTTGGTGCTCGTCGGCTGCGCTGCTCTGTTGTTGCAGGGGGCCCGTCTGCGCCGAGGGCTGAACCAGGCGCGCACCGAAAGCGCCGAGCTGACCCGGCGGATGACGGATCTCGAGCGACAGCTCCAGAATCAGCGTGCTGCCAACGTGGATGTCGTCGCCGAGCTGGACAGAACGCGTTCGGCGCTCGAGGCAGCCGCTCGGCTCCCCGCCGGGCGTGGGGCGAACCCTCCCGACCGTAGGTCGCCGTCGCTGGCGCCGATCGCCGTGGTGTTGTTTCCGCAGACCCGGACCGCCGGACCGGTGGCCACACTCGCCGCGCCTCGAGGGGTCGACCGCGTCCGCCTCGAATTGCGTCTCGAATCGAAGGATTTTCCCCGTTACCGCGTTGGTCTGAGGGACCCGGCGACCAATCAGATCGTGTGGCGCAGCGCCGAGATCACCGCTCGAGCATCCGACAACGCGTCGTTCGTGCCCGTCGCGATACCCGGCACCCTGTTGAAGCCGCAGCACTATGCCCTCGAGCTGACAGGGATAGACGCGATCGCTCCGGATGAAGTCGTGGGCAGCTACGCCTTCCAGATCATCAGATAGGGCGATCCGCGGAGGCTCGGATCGACGGACAGCGATCGGGATGATGCAAAGGATCTGGTGTGCGATCGGGCTCGGAGCGGCCGCCCTTCAGGTAGCGGCGCTGGCCGCCGTTCCCCATAGGGCGCGGCCGTACGGGCAATCCGGCCCGCACGCCATCGCTCTCCCATCGCCCGACGTCCGCGCGCTCGACGTGCTCGACCTGCTTTCCATGGACACCGAGCTCGAACGGCAGCTGGCGCCAGGGGCCGAGCAGACCTACCGTCTCGCGATACCGGCGGGCGAGTGCGTGAGCGTCCTCCTCGAGCAGCGCGGAATGGACGTAGCCATCGAGGTGCGCGATGCCGACGGCGGGGTTCTCTCGGATGTTCAGGACGACGTGCGACCGGTGGGCCGGGAACTGGTCGACGTCTGCGCTGACGTGCAAGGCACGTACATGCTCGAGGTCAGACACACGCCAGGAATCTCTGCGGCTGGTTCGTACTCGATCCGCATCAGCGGGCGGCACACGGCGACGCAGGCCGACCGGTCGTTGCAGGAATCCCGCGCCGCTCGCGCGGCCGCCGCGCGCCTGGAGGCGAAGGGGCGATTCGAGGAGTCGCGCCCGCTCCTCGAGCGTGCGCTCCTCATCGCCGAAGGGGTGCGCGGTCCGGACGATCCGTACGTCATCGCCGTGGTGCGCGACCTTGCCGGCAACGCGCTGGAACTACGGGACACGGCACGAGCCGAGATGCTCTATCGGCGGGCGCTGGCGGTTCTGGACCGGACGCGTGGCGCGGAACACCCGGACGGCGCTTCTGTCCGTCTCGGGCTCGCGGTAATCAATCAGCGCATGGGCGAGGCGGCACGGGCCGAAGCCTATCTGCAGCAGGCCCTGGCAACGCTCGAGAAGACTGTCGGAGTCGAACATCCCTGGTACATCCGCGGTCTGGCTACGCTCGGCACGCTCCGCAACGCCGCAGCTGATCTCGAAAAGGCCGAGGAGATCGACCGGCACGCGCTGGCGGTCATGGAGAAAATCGGTCAGAGGGACACCATCCTCTACGCCGACCTGCAGGAAAACCTGGGGGACGTCCTCCGCCAGAAGCAGGACTACTCCGCCGCGGACGCGCTCTTCCAGCGCTCGCTCGAAATCGGTGAGCGTTTGCGCGGCCCGAACAGCTATCACGTCGGCACCACTCTCCAGAACCTGGGCATCGTCGCGCGCGAGCGAAAAGACTATGCGATGGCCGAGGCGTACTACAGAACGGCGTTGGCCATCCGGGAGGGGCTCGTCGGCCCCAATCATCCGGACGTCGCCCAAATCCTGAACAACCTGGCCAACATTTACCGCGCGACCGGCGACGTCAGGCGGTCACTCGAGACGCACCTGCGCGCCCTGCAGATCTGGGAGGCGACCGCCGGGCCGTACAAGCGCGGGACGTTGCTGTCTGCAGGGAACATCGCGAAGGCGTACGCCGCCGCAGGCGACATCCCGAACGCGATTGCATTTCAGCGCCGCGCCGACGCCATTCTCGAGAGGCAGCTCGGGCTCAACCTCGCCGCCGGGTCGGAGCGTCAGAAGCTGGCGTTCGCACGGAGCGTCGCCGAGCGGACGGACCGGACGATCTCCCTGCATCTGAACCAGGCGTCCGACAACGCCGACGCCAGCGCGCTGGCGGCCCTGGTGCTTCTGCAGCGGAAGGGACGCGTTCTGGACGCCATGGCAGA
Organism: uncultured Acidobacteriota bacterium; assembly: GCA_963804795.1. Lineage (GTDB taxonomy): Bacteria > Acidobacteriota > Vicinamibacteria > Vicinamibacterales > 2-12-FULL-66-21 > CAVSUB01. The sequence goes on from CAWDRS010000007.1 coordinate 704,510, forward strand.
TACGTTCGCCGCGGTTCGCCAGCGCGCGACCGACGCCCAGGATCGCGATCTCCTGGATCAACTGCGGACGACCACGGCGGGCCTGGCGCGCGCCGCGCTCGGATCGTCGGAATGGACGCGTTCCGGGGATCGCCAGCGCGGTATCAAAGAACTGGAAGCCCAAAAGGAGCGTCTGGAGGCCAGGCTCAGCGATCGCAGCGCCGAGATTCGCGCCCAGGTGCAGCCCGTGACGCTCGAGGCGGTCCAGGCCGCCATCCCGGCCAAGACCGCCCTGCTCGAGTTCGCCGTCTTCCGGCCCTTCGATCCAGCGGCGGAGCGGAACGCTGAGGCGTACGGACCACCGCGCTACGCGGCATACGTGATCCGCCCGGGCGTCGCGCCCCGCGGCATCGACCTGGGTCCGGCCGTTCGGATAGACGATGCGATTGACGTGTTGAGGCAGGCGCTTCGCGATCCCAGCCGTTCAGACGTTCAACCGCGCGCTCGCGACGTCGATGAACTGGTGATGCGGCCGCTGAGGGCATGGCTGGGTGACGTCGATCGCCTGCTGATTTCACCAGACGGGGGCGTCAACCTCATCCCGTTCGAAGCGCTGGTCGACGAGGAGTGGTGCTACCTGATTCAACACTTCGTGGTGACCTATCTCACGAGCGGACGCGATCTGCTGCGGATGCAGGTACCTCGGGCGGAAGGTGGCAGGCCGGTCATCCTTGCCGATCCGGTCTTCGGCGAACCGGCGTCGATGGCCGGTGGGAAGCCGTCCCTCGATCGGGCGTCGGGTCGAGGAATCCGTCGCGGCGCGGCGGGCGGCGGCACTCTTTCGTCGATGTACTTCGCGCCGCTGGGGGCCACGTCATTGGAGGCACGGACCATCAAGGCGCTCTTTCCAGAGGCGCTTTTGCTGACCGGGCGGGAGGCGACGAAGGCGATGCTCGAGCGCGTGGACGCTCCACGCATCCTGCACATCGCCTCGCACGCGTTCTTCCTCCAGAGTGCCGCGCGCGAAGCGGCTCCTGAGGCCATGAACCCGATGCTGCGCTCCGGCCTCGCGCTGGCGGGCGCGAACCTCGCCGGGGATCTCCAACGCGACGGCATCCTCACCGCACTCGAGGCGTCCGGCCTGAACCTCTGGGGCACGAAGCTGGTCACTCTCTCGGCATGCGACACCGGGATCGGCGATGTCCGAACGGGCGAAGGCGTGTTCGGCCTGCGCCGGGCGTTCACGCTGGCGGGCGCCGAGACGGTCGTGACGAGCCTCTGGCCCGTGAGCGACTACGTAACGCGCGAAGCCATGGTTTCGTACTACGTTGGTCTGCGTGTGGGGTTGGGACGCGCCGATGCACTTCGGAAGGCGAAGCTGGCGATGCTGAGGCGGGCGGGCCGCGAGCATCCGTTCTACTGGGCCAGCTTCATCCAGTCGGGCGAGTGGGCCACGCTCGACAACCGCCGCTGATGCTGGCGGAGCGCCTTCGGCGCGTAGGCGGACGGGGCGAAGCCCCCCGGTCTAACTGACGAGCGACCGGAAGAGACCGCCGATCGAGAACACCGTTCGTGGGTCGATGGTTTCGTTGAGAACCCCACTGAGCGCGTCGCGCAGAAAGTGGCTGCGCCGCGCTCGGCGCGCCAGCAGATCCGTGATCCACGGCTTCGACAGCCACCGCTCGGCCGCCTGATAGCCCACGTACTTCGGCTGCAGGACCCGCTGTGCCGTCGTAGAGAAGCGATCCAGGCATCGAGGATCGCCACGCTCCAGCGCCTCGCGCAAGGTCGCCGCCGCCAGCTCGCCCGTTTCCATGGCCTTGCCAACGCCTTCCCCCGTGAAGGGAAACGTCGTGCCGACCGTTTCTCCAATCGACAGCACACGCGGCACCGGCGGCGCGTCGAGGCCGGCGAGGCCGCAGCGCAGCGGCGCGCCTTTCAGCGGTGTAGCGGACGTCGCCCTCCGCATCAGGTCGCGGGCTTCCGGAAACGTCGCGACGAACCGGTCGAACATGTTCCGCAGGTTGACGTCACCCTTCATGCCGTTGCGATAGAAGACGCCGCACCCCACGTTGTACTCGCCGTCAGGCAACGGGAAGATCCACCCATAGCCGGGCACGATGTCGCGATCGTACGAGATCACCAGCCGGTCCACGTCGACGGTCGAGCGAACGTAACAGCGGACGGCGACGGCGCTCGGTCTCGAGATCGTGGCAATCCCTGACCGCCGGCCCGGAAGCGTGTCAGCGCCGGTGGCGAGGACGGCGTAGCGCGAGCGGATGGTCGGCGCGGCCGTTCCGGCGAGTCGCACGGTGACAGCGGTCGCTCCGGCTGCACGTCGACAATCGTTCCGTGCGCCATGACGGCGCCTTCCTCGACCGCGCGGCTGGCGACGATTGCGTCCAGATCTCGTCGTTTCAGCGTCAGGAACTCGCTGTCGATCTCGATTCGGTGCCGCGAGGCGCTGTAGATGGACGTCCGGGCCACCGTTCGGGCGCGCGTTCTGACAGCCGGCAAGGCTGCCAGACGTTCGAGCGCGCTGAGTGCGTCGGCGATCAGACCATCGCCGCAGACTTTGTCGCGCGGAAAGCCGTGACGGTCGAGTAGGAGCACGTCGATGCCCGGCCCTGGCCACATGAGCGGCCGCCGTGGCACCCGCCGGGCCCGCGCCGGCAATGACGACATCCCACGTCTCGACGCGCAAGGTCGTCCGTGATCCCGGACCGGGGAAGCATCACGAGCCGTTTTCTGCTATGAAGTACGCGTGCATCTCGCCTGATTACATTTTAGATGATCGGATCCGTAACTGGTTCGTCGTATGAATCGGCTTTGACGCCAGAGGAGGAATCGGGAACGCCATGGTGACGTACAGACTGCGTGCGAACCTTGGAATCGTCGTGTTGATGGTGACTGCGTGCGCGTCCGCGCCGAAGCTTCCGGTGTTCGGAACCTGGAAGGTGGCTTCATATTCGGCCCCCGGCGTGTCCCGCAGCCCTCGGTGCTGTCGCTTGCCTTGGTTGGCGTTTCTGCGAGCTTTGCCCCGGACGACGCACGGTTCGGGGAGGACCGATGCTCGGCCCCGAAGTACACGGCCCGTACCCTGTCGGCGGCGGAGTTCCAACAGGAGTATCGGGTTCCCGCGGCGACGCTGGGCATCACCGGCGAACCCGTGACCGTATACCGCCTGGACTGTGGCTACGACTGGGGAGGGCGCAACGAACACCCTCATCGTCAAATCGCCAGACGCTCTGCTCACGCCGTGGGACGGCACGTTCTTCGAGCTCGTGAAGAGCCCGACACCGTTGAAGTAGGGGTGATGACCGGCGCGATCCCGTGCGACCTCCGTCCGGGAATGGCATAATGTCGCGTCGTTCGTCGAACGCGGCCGGCCAGGCGGCCCGGTGCAATCCGCGAGTCGAAAAGATGGATCGAAGGAGGAGGCAGAGGTGCGTTTCAGAATCCATGCAGCGGTTGCCCTGGCGGCCTTCGTGGCGTTGTCGGCGTTGTCGACCGTGATCGTGCGCGCTCAGAAGGTCACGACCCCGGAGGAACTCGACAAAGTGATGAAGGGGGTCGGAAAAGCGAATCAGACCATGCAGAAGGCGCTGACGTCGGGCGCCTACGCGGACGTACGAACTCAGATTACGGCTGTCAGGCAGGGCGTGCTCGATTCCCAGAACTTCTGGATCGAGCAAAAGCGCGACGATGCGGTGAAGTTCAACAAGGAGACTCTCGCCAAGATAGACGAGTTCCAGAAGCTGGTGGCAACCGATACCGTCGACGCAGCTGGTGCCGCCGCTGCGCTGAAAGCTGTGGGCGCCTCGTGCCGTTCCTGCCATCAGGTCTATCGCACGACTGACGCCGACGACAACTTCATCCTGAAGCCGGGATCCCTCGAGAAGTAAGCCTTCCGGAGGCGCAGACGGGGCTCGCCGGTCAGCTTGGCGACATTCGATTGTTGTCGTGGGACCTGCCGGCAGCTCTCTTCTCAGCGTGCGGTTAGGGTCGCCCGGACGTTTCGTTAGTACAGTGTCGAAGTCACTCGTACCAGCACGACGTCCATGAGAATCTTCTCGCGCGCTCGGCTGCTTCCGGCCCTTGCATTCGCGGCGATGGTCATGTCGACGGTCTCCGTCTACGCCTGGAACGCGGACGGTCACATGATCGTCGCCTGGATCGCGTACCAGCACCTCACGCCGGCCACGCGTGCGCGGGTGGGCACGCTCCTGCAACGGAACCCTCAGCACGAGCAGCTGGATCGCCGGCCTGCCCGCGGGCGCCTCGGTCGACCGCCGTCGGCGGCGTGCCTTCATCCAGGCGTCCAACTGGCCCGACTTCATCAAGGGTGCCGCAGGCTACGTCTCGGACGGGTCGGACGGAGGCTTCACCCCGCCCGACTCGCCGACCGCCTCGCAGAACATCGGCTATGCGGATCGGAACCGGCACATGTACTGGCACTTCATCGATTCGCCCTTCAGCGACGATGGCACGCCGGTCCAACGCCGGCGCAGTCCCGAACGCGCTGACCGAGATCGCGCTCTTGCGCGACGCGCTGGCGTCTGCCTCCACGACGGACAACATCAAGTCCTACGATCTGGTCTGGCTGATTCATCTCGTCGGAGACGTTCACCAGCCGCTCCACGCGGTCGCGCGCTTCCGGCACAACAATACCGACGGCGACGACGGCGGCAACGACGTCAAGCTGCAGTGCTCGTCGGGCGTCTTCTGCGCGTCGAATCTCCATGCCGAGTGGGACGGCGTCCTTGGCAACACGCACGACTTCGAGGTCATTACCGCGAAAGGCACGACACTCGACGCGCGTCCCGTGCCGCCGGGGGCCGACATCGCCGATCCCAAGGCCTGGACGGACGAGAGCCTGGCGCTGGCTCGGGCCGATGTCTATAAGGACCCGGGCGGGGCCGCGCTCGGCGATCCCTCGCGCCAACGATCGGACCCGCCTACGTCGCTCACGCAAGGACCGTTGCGGAGACGCAGGATCATCCTCGCCGGCCGCCGGCTGGCGGCCCTCCTCAACGCCGCGCTCGATCATTGATCCGGACGGCGCGCCCGCCACGTCCGGTCCGGGCATGCATTCACAGTGAAGCGCATTTCTGGTACGCTTGGCGATTGCCACCGCCCTGCAGCCGTGCGTCGGAACGGCTGCGTCCCGATTCGCGTGCGACGTCGCGACCGATCCGGCGAAGCGGTCAGACCCACGCGGATCATGTGGTGGCATTCGGTTCAGGATCCCGGGGAGAGCACCATGAGCAGGAATTTCATCGGCGGCAAATGGCGCGAGGCAGTCTCGGGTGGCACGCTCGCCAGCGTGGACCCGAGCACGGGCCGCGCCTACGGCGCGATTGCGGACAGCGGGGTGGAGGACGTCGATCTCGCGGTGCGTGCGGCTCGCGCAAGGCGTTCGACGAAGCCGAATGGGGCCGCACGACAGCGGTCGACCGTGGCCGGATGCTGTCGCGCCTTGGCGGCCTGATCCAGAAGCACGCCGCGGAGCTCGCGAGCATCGAGTCGCGGGACACCGGCAAGCCGCAGAGCGTCGCGGATGCCGACATCGTCGCGCTCGCGCGCTATTTCGAGTTCTACGGCGGGGCGGCCGACAAGTGGCATGGCGAGACGATTCCCTATCTGAACGGCTATCTCGTCGCGCTGCTGCGGGAGCCGCACGGCGTGACGGGCCACATCCTGCCGTGGAACTATCCCGGCGCAGATGTTCGGGCGGACGCTGGCGCCGTCGCTCGCAGTCGGGAACGCGGTCGTCCTGAAGCCGGCGGAGGACGCCAGCGACTCGTCTCTGCGTCTGGCTGAGCTCGTGGCCGAAGCGGGCTTCCCCGAAGGGGCGGTCAACATCGTCACCGGACGAGGGCCGGTTGCCGGCGCCGCGCTCGCGTCGCACCACGGCGTGGACTTCATCTCCTTCACCGGCTCGCCCGTCGTCGGTCAGCAGGTCCAGAAGCTCGCGGCCGATCACTTCATCCCGTGCACGCTCGAGCTCGGAGGCAAGTCGCCGCAGATCGTGTTCGGGGATGCCGACTTCGACGCCGCCGTCCCGGTGATCTGCCGCGCAATCATCCAGAACGCCGGGCAGACGTGCTCGGCCGGCAGCCGCGTGCTCGATCGAGCGGCGGGCCTACGAACGGTTCGTCGAGCGGCTCGGTGACGCCTTCGCGAAGCTGCGCGCGGGCAGCCCGGCGATGAATCTCGACTGCGGCCCGATCATCAACTCCAAGCAGAAGGCGCGCGTCGAGGGTTTCATCGATCGGGCCCGGCAGGACGGCATTCCGCTGCTCGCGCAGGGGCGCATCGCCGCCGGCGTCTCGCCTGACGGGTTCTTCGTGACGCCGGCGCTCTTCGGCGAGGTGCCGCGGCAGAACCCGCTCGCGAGCGAGGAAGTGTTCGGTCCGGTGCTGGCGGTGATGCCGTTCGACGACGAAGCGGACGCGATCAGGCTGGCGAACGCGACGGAGTACGGCCTGGTGGCCGCGGTCTGGACGCGCGACGGCGGCCGGCAGCTGCGGGTGGCGAGGAAGCTGCGCAGCGGACAGGTGTTCGTCAATTCGTATGGCGCCGGTGCCGGCATCGAGCTGCCGTTCGGCGGGACCGGCAAGAGCGGGCACGGACGCGAGAAGGGGTTCATGGCGCTGCACGACTTCTCGCGTCTGAAGACGCTCGTCATCAACCACGGCTGAGGGGGCACGTGACACGACTGCGTGGAAAGATTGCGCTCGTCACCGGCGCCGGCAGCGGGTTCGGCGAAGGGCATCGCCCGGCGGTTCGCCGCGGAAGGCGCGCGCGTGGCGGCGTCGACGTCCGCATGGATCAGGCCTGCCGGGTCGTCAGAGGCGATCGGCGGCGGGGCGATGGCCATCGAGGCGGACGTCTCGTCGGGCGATGCGGTGGCACAGGCGGTCGAGCGTACGACCGAGCGCGTTCGGCGTTCCCGACATCGTCGTCAACAACGCCGGAATCACGCACCGCAACCGTCCGATTCTCGAGGTGGACGAAGCGACGTTCGACCGGATTTTCGCCGTCAACGTGAAGTCGATCTTCAACATGGTGCGCGCCGTCGTGCCGCTCATGCGGGACAACGGCGGCGGCGTGATGCTGAACGTCGGGTCGACAGCCGGCATGCGGCCGCGGCCCGGGCCTGACGTGGTACAACGCGTCGAAGGGCGCTGTGAATCTGGTGTCGAAGTCGCTGGCCGTGGAGCTGGCGCCCTGGCGGATTCGCGTCAACGCGCTCTGCCCGGTGATGGGCGTCACCGGCATGCTGAGCGACTTCATGGGCGTCGAGGACACGCCGGAGAACCGCGCGAGGTTCTCGCGACGATTCCGCTCGGCCGGTTGTCGCAGCCGGAAGACATCGCAGCGGCCGCGCTCTGTTCCTCGCGTCGGACGAAGCCGCGTTCATCACCGGCGTCGAGCTGCCGGTCGACGGCGGGCGGACGGTGTAGCGTGTCTCTCGTAGCGCAATGCTTCAGGGCTGTCACCGCGTGGCAGGCCTGAAGAGCGTGTGAATTTATCTCGTGTGGCTTCCGGCTTTAGCCGGAAGAACAGCGCGCGCGTTGGCTTCCACCTGAAGGTGGAAGCCACAAGAATCGAGTTGCGCAGGGTCTTAAGGCCGGCTGCGGCCCTTAGGAGTAGCGGAGAACCCATGCCCGTCGAGAACACGAATCAGCTCCGTGAAGTTGCCGAGCCCTGCAGCGCGATGCTGGCCTCCGCGCCGCGACGGAATTTCATCGGTGGCCAGTGGGTCGAGGCGGCGTCCGGCAGGACGTTCGACGTCCTGAATCCGGCCACCGGCCGTCGTGCTGGCGCGATGCGCCGACAGCGCGGCCGAGGATGTCGATCGGGCCGTTGCGGCTGCGCGAAAGGCCATGGAGCCCGGTTCTCCGTGGACACGCATGTCGCCGGTCGGATCGCATGAAGCTCGTGTGGCGGATCGGCGACCTGATCGATCGCGAGTTCGAGCCGCTCGCCGTGCTCGAATCGCTCGACAACGGGAAGACGGTCGTCGCGGCGAAGGCCTACGACGTGCCGACAGCCCGCGAGCAGTTCTACTACATGAGCGGATGGGCGACGCGCATCGAAGGCCGCACCGTCCCTGTCGTCGCCGCGAGTCTGCCCGCGCGATACCACGCGTACACGCGCCGTGAGCCCATTGGGGTGTGCGGCCAGATTACGCCGTGGAACTTTCCGCTGCAGATGGCCGCGTGGAAGCTCGCTCCTGCGCTCGCCGCGGGCTGCGCGGTCGTGCTGAAGCCTGCGGAGCAGACTCCGTTGAGCGCCGTGCGGCTCGTCGAGCTGTGTGAGGAAGCGGGCGTGCCGGCCGGCGTCAGTCAATCTCGTCACCGGATTCGGCGAGACGGCCGGCGCGCCGCTCGCCGCCCACGCGGACGTGGACAAAGTCGCCTTCACCGGGTCGACCGAAGTCGGCAGGATTGCTCGTCAAAGCGGCGGCCGGTAACCTGAAGAAACTCACCCTCGAGCTCGGTGGCAAATCGCCGCACATCATCCTGGCTGATGCGGACGTCAAGCGCGCCGCGCGCGCGGCGGCAAGCGCGGTCTACTACAACCAGGGGCAGATGTGCACGGCCGGGGTCGCGGATTTACATCGAGAAAGCCGTTTACGATCGCACGCTGGAGGACATCACCAGCTACGCTCAAGCGCGCTGCGCATGGGCGCCGGTATCGACGACGGCGTCAATTTCGGTCCGCTCGTCAGCCAGGAACAGCTCGATCGCGTCGCCGAGTACGTGTCGGGAGGGATCGCCGCCGGTGCGACAGGCGATGACTGGCGCGCAGCGGCGGGGCACCGAGGGCTTCTTCTTCGAGCCGACAGTTCTCGAGGGAACTTCGCCGGAGATGAAGGTCCAGACCGAGGAGATCTTCGGGCCCGTCGCCATCACGATTCCGTTCGAAGGTGACGATATCGAGCTGCTCGCACGCGCCAACCGTACGAATTACGGGCTCGCCGCCGGCATCTGGACCAGGGATGTGGCCCGGGCGCATCGGCTTGCAGAAGGGCTGCAGGCGGGCGTCGTCTGGATCAACTGCTACAACATCTTCGATCCCGCGTGTTCCCTTCGGGGGCTACAAGGAGTCGGGCTGGGGACGCGAGAGCGGGCGGGAAGCGATCGACAACTACCTCCAGACGAAGTCGGTCGTGGTATCGATCGCGTGAACGTCCTCTCGCGGCTCTACGTCCAGGTCCTGATCGGGATTGCGGCAGGCGTGCTGCTCGGCGCCCTCGCGCCCGAGTGGGGCGCGGACATGCGCCCGCTCGGGCGACGGCTTCATCAAGCTGATCAAGATGATGATCGCGCCGATCGTGTTCTGCACGATCGTCGCGGGCATCGGCAAAATGGCCGACATGAAGGGTGTCGGCTCGATTGGCTTGAAGGCCCTGATCTATTTCGAGGTCGTGTCGACGGCCGCGCTACTGATCGGGCTGGGCGTCGGCCTCGTCGTGCGGCCTGGCAGCGGCATCCATGCGAGTGCCGCGACGCTCGATCCCCAGGCGGTGAAAACGTATGTCGCCGAGTCGCAGTCGCTGCACCTGACCGACTTCCTGCTGAACGTGATCCCGACCACGATTGCGCAGGCGTTTGCCGGCGGCGACATCCTGCAGATCCTTCTGGTCTCGGTGCTCTTCGGTCTCGCGATGCTGCAGCTTGGACCGGCCGCAAGTCCGCTGCTCCACCTGATCGATCAGCTCGGCGCCGCCCTGTTCGGCATGGTCGGCCTCATCGTCCGGCTTGCGCCGATTGGCGCCTTTGGTGCCATGGCGTTCACTATCGGCCGCTACGGTGTGGGAACGCTCTTCTCGCTCGCAAAGCTGATGGCGGCCGTCTACCTGACCTGCCTGCTCTTCGTCATCATCGTGCTCGGCACTGTCGCGGCGATCTGCGGCTTCAGCTTGTGGAAGTTCATCAGGTACATCAAGGAAGAGATCCTGCTCGTGCTCGGGACGTCTTCGTCCGAGTCTGCTCTGCCTCGGATGTTGTCGAAGCTCGAGTACCTGGGCTGCGACAAGTCGGTCGTGGGGCTGGTCATTCCGACCGGCTACTCGTTCAATCTGGATGGGACGTCGATCTACATGACGATCGCCGTCGCTTTCGTCGCGCAGGCGCTCGACGTGCAGCTGTACTGGCGGGACTACGCGATTCTTCTGGGCGTCCTGATGCTGACGTCGAAAGGTGCGGCCGCCGTGACCGGCGGCGGCTTCATCACGCTGGCGGCGACGCTCGCGTCCACGAGCACTCTCCCGGTGGCGGGCCTGACGCTCCTCATCGGCGTCGACCGTTTCATGTCGGAAGCCAGAGCGATCACCAACCTGATCGGGAACGGCGTCGCGACGATGGTCGTGGCGAGATGGGAAGGCGCGCTCGATCTGCCGCGGGTGTTGCGGATCCTCGGATCAAGCGGGCCTGCCGGACCGATCCGCGAAGCCTGTGCCTCAGAGCGCACCTTCAGCAGCAGCTTGCCTGTCGTCGCGCGGCTCTCGAGATCGCGATGCGCGCGTGCGGCGTCGGCGAGGGGGTACGTCGCTGAGATGTGCACTTTCACTCGACCGGACCTGACCAGAGGTCACGACGTCCCCGGCGCGCCAGAGCAGCTCCTGGCGGCTGGCGAGATGATGCGCGAGGCTGGGCCGCGTGAGGAACAGCGAGCCGCGCTGGTTCAGGACTCCAGGGTCCAGCGGCGCGACCGGACCGCTCGACTGACCGACGAGCGCCATCGTTCCCCGTAGCCGCAACACCTTCAACCCCTTGTCGAATGTCGTCCTGCCGACCGAGTCGTAGACAACGTCCACGCCGCGCCCGTTCGTCAGCCGCTTCACCTCGGTCTCGAAATCCTGTTGCGTGTAGAGGATCGTGTCGTCGGCACCGAGGCCCGCGGGCCGATGCGCGCCTTCTCTTCTGTCGACACCGTTCCGATGACCCTGGCGCCTCGTTCCTTCGCCATCTGCACGAGGAGCGTGCCGAGCCCGCCGGCCGCAGCGTGGATCAGGCACGTGTGCGTCTTGTCGAGCGGAAACGTCGATCGAGTGAGGTAGTGTGCCGTTGTGCCTTGCAACATCACCGCTGCCGCGACCTCGAACGACACATCATCCGGGATCGGCGCAGAGCTGCGCCGCGGGCACGACGGCGTACTCCGGCATACGAGCCTCGAGCCATCGCGTACACCACGCGATCCCCGGGCTTGACTTCCGTGACCTCGCTTCCGACTCGCTCGACCGTGCCGGCGGCTTCGCTGCCGATGGCCGTTGGCCGGTCGCTCGGGTAGAGGCCGGTGCGGAAATAGACATCGATGAAGTTCACGCCGCTCACCGAGATGGCGACCAGCGCCTCTCTGGGACCTGGCTCCGGGACCGGTTCGTCCACGAGCGTCAATGTTTCCGGCCCACCGTGCTCGTTCACGACAATCCGCTTCACGCTGCTCCTCCTGTTTCAACCGAGGGGCTTTGCCCCTCGGACTCCCCGACACGCTCCCTCGCGCGCCGCTTCGTCGGCGCGCTCCGGTCGCGTGGCTCGCTCGCGCAGCATTTGTGAGATACGTTCTGGCGTAACAGCCCACCATTCTGAACCTTGAACCTTGAACTTTGAACCTTGAACCTTGAATCACAGGCTACTTCGACCGTCTATCGTCCGCCGGGCCGTGCTGACGGGTCAGGTTCAGCGCGCTATTGATGAGCGAGACATGTGAGAACGCCTGCGGGAAATTGCCCAGCAAGCGTTTGGTGCCCGGATCGTACTGCTCGGACAACAGGCCAACGTCGTTGCGCAGGGTCAGGAGGCGCTCGAAGAGCGCGCGTGCCTCGTTCAGGCGCCCCGATAGCGCGTAGTTGTCACACAGCCAGTACGTGCAGGGCAGGAAGACACCCTCGCCTGCCGGTAGACCATCCACGTCGGGTGCCGTTTCGGTGCGGTAGCGCCTCACGAACCCTCCTTCCACCAGCTCGCGCTCGATCGCCGCCGTCGTCGACAGAACGCGCGGGTCATCCGGCGGGAGGAATCCGACGAGTGGGATCCTGAGCACGCTCGCGTCGAGCTCGGTGGCGCCATAGTACTGGGTGAACGCGTTGCGGCCGACGTTGAACCCGTGGCGGCAGACGTCCGCATGAATCTCGTCGCGAAGGCGCGTCCACCTGTCCACCGGTCCTTCGAAATCGTAATTGGTCGCGATCTTGATGGCGCGGTCGACCGCCACCCAGGCCATCACCTTCGAGTGTGTGAAGTGCCGGCGCGGCCCGCGCACCTCCCAGATGCCTTCGTCCTCTTCCTGCCAGACGGACTCGAGGAAGTCGATGAGCAGCCGCTGAATCGACCATGCCTGGGAATCGGGCTCCACTCCGGCACGAAGCGCGACGTACAAGGTGTCCATGACCTCGCCGAACACGTCGAGCTGCCGCTGATCGACCGCAGCGTTTCCGATGCGGACGGGGCGGGAGCCGTCGTAGCCAGGCAGCCAGTCCAGCACCAGCTCGGTGAGCCGCCGCTCGCCGCTCGGACCGTACATGATCTGCAGGTCCGCGGGATTACCGGCCACCGCGCGCAGCAGCCACGCGCGCCACGACGCCGCCTCGGCCGTGAAGCCGCAGGCGAGCAGCGAGTACAGCGTGAACGTCGCATCGCGCAGCCAGCAGAAGCGATAGTCCCAGTTGCGCACGCCGCCCGGCTGCTCGGGCAACGAGGTGGTCGCCGCCGCGACGATGCCTCCGGTGGGCTCGAAGGTCAATGCCTTGAGCACGATCAGCGATCGCAGGACGTCGGCTCGCCACTCGCCCTCGTACGTGCACTGCTCGCACCATTGCTCCCACCACGCGCGGGTATCCTCGACGGCCTGCAGCGGCGGCACGTGCCGCTCCGCTCCCTCGTGTGAGGGATGCCACATGAGCAGGAACTCCACCGTCTCGCCTTCGCGGACCGTGAACGTAGCCTGGGTCGTGAGGTCCTGACCGCGGACGGGCACCGTCGACCACAAAGAGACGGCGTCCGGCCCGCCGATCGCGCGCCACACTCCATCGACGCGACGGACCCATGGCACGATCGAGCCGTAGTCGAATCGCACGATCAACTCCATCCGCATCGAGACTTCGCCGCGAACGCCTTCGACAACGCGCACCAGATCGGGTGACCGCTCGCGTGGTGGCATGCAGTCGACGACCCGTGCGGTGCCCGTCGAGGTTGTGAACTCCGTCTCGAGGACGAGCGAGTTGCCCCGGTACCGTCTGGCACAATCGAATGTCCCCTCGTGCAGGCGCGATCACCCAACGCCCGTGCGATTCGTCGCCGAGGATCGCCGCGAAGCAGGCGGGGGAGTCGAAGCGCGGGAAGCAGAGCCAGTCGATCGATCCTGTACGTCCGACCAGCGCCGCCGTCTGGGTGTCGCCGATGATGGCGTAGTCCTCGATGGGAGTGCTCATGGGAATGTCGAGTGCGGGGCTCTCGCAAGGCCCCGCCTGGTCTTGACGTCCTCGTTATCGTACCTGGCTTCGGGCTTGGTCAGGCGATCTGGCGTCCATGGATCAGTTGCACACCCGCCGTGCTAGAGTTTCCCGCCATGCAAATCTCGCGACGATCTTTTCTGTTCACCGCGGCTGGCGTGACGGCGACGGAGATGGCGCTCTCCGCAACCGGATCGATGTCGGCCTCCTCAAGGCACGTTGACTGCGGCCCAGGTCATCGATCGCATCAAGGTCAACATGGCAAACGCCGGCGTCTCGTGGCGGACGGAAACCGTGGACAAGATCATCGCGGGCGCGGCGGAGACGCCCGTGAAGGGCATCGCCACGACCATGATGGCCACACTCGAAGTGGTCGAGCGCGCGGCGGCTGCAAACCGGAACTTCCTCATCACACACGAGCCGACGTTCTACTCTCATCTGGACACGACCGACAGCCTCCAACAGGACGCCACGTATCGTCACAAGGCGGAATTCCTCCGCAGCCATGACATGGTCATCTTCCGGTTCCACGATCACTGGCACGCTCGTCGTCCCGACGGCATCGCCACCGGGATGGCCCGTGAGCTTGGGTGGGAGAAGCAGGCGGATCCGCAGAACCCGCGGCAGTTCCTGTTCGACGGCGTGCCGCTCGCGCAGCTCGCGAAGGACATGCAGGCACGCCTCGGTATCCGCACCATGCGTGTGGTCGGCGACCCGAAGCTCGTCGTCCGGCGGGTACAGGCCAACTGGGGCTACGCCAGCCCGCCGGGTGCCACGACGAACTTTGCGCGGCCCGACGTCGACGCCCTCGTGATTGGCGAGGCGCGCGAGTGGGAGCTGGTCGAATACGCGCAGGACACCATCAGGGCCGGACAGAAGAAAGCGCTCATCGTCCTCGGTCACGTCGTGTCGGAACAGGCTGGGATGAAGTACTGCGCGGAGTGGCTGCGCGGCTTCATCCCCGAGGTGCCGATCGACTTCGTGCCGGCGTCCGAGCCGTTCTGGGCGCCGGAGCGAGCCGCCCCTTGACGGAGGGTACGGAGGGCAAGGAGACGCTCACAAACGGAGGAACGGAGTCAACGAAGACGAAACGGAGAAGAGGAATCTCAGGCGAACGTTGGTGAACCTGCTCGCGCGCCCGCCGTCGGCGGGCGCTGGAGTGAGCAGGCAGGCGGGAGATCACGAACGCCTAGAGTATCGAGCTGGCGTTCGTGATCTCTCGCCTGTCCGCTCACTCCGCCGCGCGCAGCGCGACGCGAGCAGGTCGCCGGCCGATCGCCAGCCGAATCCCTCCGTTTCGTCTCCGTTGACTCCGTTTCTCCGTGTGAGCGTTTCCGTTTCCTCCGCCCCCTCCGTCGAGGCCTGTCGTCGTTTGACTTCTCCGCGCTGTGCGCGTATTCTCCCATCAACCACTGATGGGACTCACCAACACCCCGTCCGATCTCCTGCCCGGCACGCTGGAGCTCCTGATCCTGAAGGCGCTCGCGCGCGGGGCCAAGCACGGCTATGCGATCGTCGAGCACCTGCGCGCCACGTCGGGCGACGTACTGCAAGTCGGGGAGAGCGCGCTCTATCCCGCGCTGCAGCGGCTGCTGCTGAACGACTGGGTCGACGCGGAGTGGGGGCTCTCCGAGAATAACCGCCGCGCCCGCTACTACACGCTCACACCCCGTGGGCGAAAACAGCTCGCCGCCGAACAGCAGGAATTCGATCGCATGATCACGGCGATTCAGCGGGTGCTGCACGCCAGTTGAGACCGAGGTCAGCCATGTCGCTGCGCATCATCCGCAAGCGGTTCCAGTACTGGATCAATCGCCGGCAGCGCGCCCGCGACCTTGCCGAGGAGCTCGAAACCCATCGAGGGCTTCGCCAGAGCACTCTGGAGCGGGACGGCCTCTCCGGCGGCGAGGCCGAGGCGGCGAGCCGTCGCGCGCTCGGCAATGTAACGCTCGCGACCGAAGACGTGCGCGAGGTGTGGATCACGCGGTGGGTCGAAGAGCTCTCTCGCGACCTCCGCCATGGTGCCAGACTGCTTCGCCGCAGCCCCGCCTTCACGCTCGTGGCGGTCCTGTCGTTGTCTCTCGGCATTGGCGCCAACACGGCGATCTTCAGCCTCATGGACGCTGTGGTGCTCAAGGCGTTGCCGGTCGAGAACCCCGACCAGCTCGTGGTGCTCGCGCGTGTCAACCCGCGAGGCGGCCGGTCCAATCTGTCCTATCCGCTTTTCGAGAGGTTGAGGCAGGCTGACCAGATCTTCTCCGGCACATTTGCTGCGCTCGACGGAACGTATCGGGTCGAGGAAGCTCAAGGGAGGGCCGAAGTTCAGGTCGTGTCCGGCGAATACTTCCAGGTCCTCGGTGTGCAGATGACTCTCGGCCGGGCGCTCATGCCGGAAGACGACAAGCGGGGATCGTCCGAGCCGGTGGCGGTGATCAGCGATCGGTTCTGGAAGCGTCGATTCGGCGGAGACACGTCGGCAATCGGCCAGCGCCTCCTGATGAGGCAGACGTCTGTCACCATTGTCGGCGTTGCGCCGCCCGGTTTCTTCGGCGAGTCGGTCGGCCGCGCGCCGGATGTCTGGGTGCCGATCGCGATGCAGCCGACACTGAATCCGCCGGCGCTCCTGGCCGACGCGAGCGTCGGTTGGCTGCGCGTCATGGCGCGCCTGCGCCAGGGCACGAGCCTCAAGCAGGCCGAGGCCGGACTGAGCTCGTGGCTTCAGGCCCTCAAGACGGATTCCGGTCCGCTCGGCCAGGCGCTGGTTCAGGTCAGCACGATTGCCGTGGAGCCGGGCCGCCGCGGATTGTCGGACACGCGCACGCGATTCTCGCAGCAGTTGTGGATCCTGACGGCCGTCGTCGGAGTCGTGCTGCTCATCGCCTGCGCCAATGTGGCAAACCTGCTGCTCGTGCGGGGCGCTGCACGTCGACACGAAACCATGATCCGGCTTGCGATCGGCGCCGGACGGGGACGGCTGATTCGGCAGTTCCTCGCGGAAAGCGCCCTTCTCGGATTCCTTGGGGGGGCGCTCGGGCTCCTGCTGGCGTCGTGGGGAAGCCATTTTCTCGTGTTGCTGGCCTCCGGCGGCGACAACCCACTGGCCATCGATGTCGCGCCCAACCTTCGGATTGTGGCGTTCACGTTCTCTGTGTCGCTCGTGACGGTTCTCCTTTTCGGGCTTGCGCCCGCCAGCGTTGCCACGCGCCATGGTCTCGAAGGCTCGCTCAGGCCTGCCGCCGGCCGTCCCCGCCTGATGCTGCCGCGCATCCTGCTCGTCGCGCAGGTGGGTCTGTCACTCCTTCTTCTTACTGGTGCCGGACTGTTCCTCCAGACGCTCAGGAATCTTCGCACCGCGGATCTGGGGTTCGCCGCCGCCCAGATCGTCCAGGTGGCCACGAACCCGTCGGGATCCGGGTACTCGCGCGATCGATTGCCGGACCTCTACCGACGCATTCTGGAGCGCTTCGATGCGGTCTCGGGAATCCGCTCAGCTGCCTTGTCGACGTCCGGCTTTCGCACCGGCTCGTCACGAACCTGCTGCATCGCCGTCGAGGGGCATGTGTTCAGTCGCGGCGAAGAGCGTGAGATTCAGACGATGAGCGTCACGCCCGAGTACTTTCGGACGATGGGCATGCCGCTGGCCAGTGGCCGAACGTTCGATCGCGGCGATGTTTCAGTCGCAACTCCCGAATCACCGAACGTCGCGATCGTCAACGACGCCATGGCTCGCCAGTACTTCGGCACCACCGCCGTCGTCGGACGACGCATCGGCTGGGGTGACCCGCCGGCCGCGAAGCTCGAGACAGAAATCGTCGGCGTGGTGCCGAACGCGCTCTATGGCGACCTTCGACTAGGCGCCCGGCCGATAATCTACTATCCGGCGGAGGGCGGCCGCTACCTCACAGTGCGCGCTGCGCTGCCTGCTGCGTCCATCGTGGCCCTCGTCGGCCGTGAGATGCGGGCCATCGACCCGGAACTGGGTGTGATCGTTCGGGCAGTGCCCGAGATGCTCGACCAGTCGCTCGTGCTGGAGCGCCTGCTGGCACGGCTGTCGACCTTCTTCGGCGCTGTCGCACTGCTGCTCGCCAGCGTTGGTCTCTATGGCCTCATGGCCTATGCCGTCGCCCGTCGCACGAAGGAAATCGGGGTTTGCGTCGCGCTTGGCGCACAGCGCAGCAGGGTCTGTACGGCAGATCCTCTCTGAAACCCTGCGCCTCGCCGGTCTCGGGATACTCTTCGGGACCGCGGCGGCGTTGATGACGACGCGGCTTCTCGCCAGCTCGTTGTTCGGGGTAGGACCGAACGATCCGATGACGCTCGCTCTGGCGATGTTCGTACTTCTCCTCGTTGCCGCGTTGGCCGGCGCCGTGCCCGCGCGCCGCGCGGCCCTGATCGAGCCGAGCGTCGCGCTGCGGCATGAGTAGGACGTATCTGCAGTATCGGACCACAGACCCGTACAACTGATGGCGCGTGGCTTCCCGCCTTCAGAGCCTGAGAACTTATCTCGTGTGGCTTCCGCCTTCAGGCGGAAGATCCTCGCGGTCGTTGAACTTCCCCTAAAGGCGGAAGCCACAGGAGATTAATTCACACGCTCTTCAGGCCCGGGGATGGCGGCCTGGCCTTCCAGCTAACGTGGAAGCCACGCGATGGCTTCCTCGCAGGGTCCGCTCCTCTGAACTGTCCGTCCGCCTTGATCACCGTCAGCCCATCCGGAAAGAGCGGCGTGATGATGGCATCCAGGAAAGCCTCGAACTCATCCGCGGTCACCGCACCGCCAGGCTTGGCGGTTCCGAAGAACAGCTCGGTTCGCACGAAAGCCAGCGCGTTGTGTCGCTGACCGCCAGGGGCGCGCCGGCGCACAATCGCCCGGTCCTGAGCGTGCGCTTCCATTTGCTGGACCGCCTGAACAGGTACGGAGAGCAACGCGCTGAAGGCCATGGTCACCGGGGCGAGGCCCCCGAGGATCAATCTTCGCATCGTGAATATGGGTCCTGTCGTGCTCGGCGCCCCTTCGAGAGCGCCTTCGAGCTGGATGTCGGGCCGCTGCACGCGCTGCGGGCGCGCGCTCTGCGCGTCCGGCGTGGAAAGCTGGATCCCGTGAGTTGAGGTGAGGCCCGGCGCGGGCAGCCCGCCGCCAGCGATGCCGCAAGAAGAGCGGCCATGGACCGAATGTGCAAACGACTCATAAAGCGTTCAGCAGCATACGCGGCCGAACGCTTCGAGTCGGGTGTGCCCGGTAAGAAAGAAGTGAGATCGCGTTCTTGAATTCTGGGACTAGAACGTATCTAACAAATGCGGCGCGAGCGAGCACCGCGAGCGAGCCACGCGACCGGAGCGCGCCGGCGACGCGGCGCGCGCGAGAGCGTGCGGGGAGTCCGAGGGGCGAAGCCCCTCGGATGAGACTAGAACACGACCTTGACGCCGATCTGGATCTGCCGCGAGTCCATTCGCGTGTTCGTGATCACGCCGTACGTCGGCGTGCGAAGCGTGGCTCCCGGCTGGCCCCAGATCGGGTGATTCGGCAGGTTGAACACCTCCACGCGGAGCTCCGCGTAGCTCGAACCGGCCAATCGGAATCGTTTGTTCGCCGACGCATCCACGCTGACGATCCCCGGACCGATGAGCGAGTTCCGCGCGACGGTGCCGTAGCGAAAGGGACCGTTCGCCGGAATCCGGTCGACGAACGCCGCGGTGTTGAAATACCGCGTGCGGGTTCGCTCGCTGCTGGACAGCCGCCAGTCCTCTCCAGTCGCGTCCGGATAGCAGACGCCGCCGCCGTTCTGAATCGTGCCGCCGCCGCACTGCACGGTGAACGGGAAGCCGTCCTGCAGCGTGACGATTCCGCCGAGCTGCCAGCCGCCCAGGACCCAGTCCGTGACGCCGCTCCGATTCAGCCACCGCTTGTCCCGGCCCACCGGCAGATCCCACAGCGACGACGTGGTCCAGCGCCGGCGGAAGTCGAATGCGGAGAGGCCGCGTTCGAGCCGGAGATCGTAGTTGTTCGACGGAGTGAGGGAATCGCCATCCGTGGTGCGGATGCCGCTGCCGTCGTCGATCGACTTCCCGTACGAGAAGGAGCTGAGGAAGCTCAGCCCTCCCGAGAAGCGCCGCTGCACCTTGAGGTAGCCCGCGTGATAGTTCGAATGTCCGGGTGCGCTCATCACCTGGATGCTGCCGAATTTGGGGAAGGGCCGCGCCAGATTCGAGTTCGCGAGCTGGCTCGGCTCCGGGTTGTTGTAGCTCATGAGGCGGCGCAGGTGCACGCCAGCCGATCCGAAGTACGTCAGTTCGACAGTCATGTTGCTGCCGACTTCCCGCTGCATCCCGAGCGACCACTGCGCCACGTACGTGGAGGGCTCGTCCCACTGGTTCGCGAGAATGAAAGTCGGCGCGCCCGTGCGCGCGAACGGCTGCTCGTAGCTCAGATTGGGTCTGAACGTCTCTGCGGGCTCGTCGCGCCGAATCGTGAAGGGGGCGTTGCGGACGGTATCGAACACGGCGTTCCCGATGTCGCGCACGTAGTAGATCCCGCCGCCGGCGCGCACCACGCTGCGCGGCGTCACGGCCCAGGCGATGCCGAGCCGAGGAGCGAAGTCGTTGTAATCGCTTCGATAGGCGCCGCGCCCGAATCGACCGTCCCGGACGTATTGCACGTCGGATGCGAGCCGGAACGCCGGATCGCCCTCGTACGGATCACCGGTGCCGGTGCGCACGAAGATCGGTTCGTGGGTATTGGCCCAGTCGAAGTCGATGTTCACGATCGCGTCGTTCGTGTCGGTGAACGGCTGATCGTATTCCCATCGCAGGCCGTAGTTCACCGTCAGGTTCGACGCGAGCTTCCAGCTGTCCTGCGCGTAGATGGCGAAGTAGTTCGAGCGGAAATTGGCAATCGGCGCGCCGACCTGCCCCTCGGACCGGTTGAAGTGGCCGAGCAGGAAGTCCGCAAACGCCGCGCCACCGCGATCGGCGGCAGGCAGCAGCGGGTTCTGCGTGTAGCGGCCGTCGAACGCCCAGCGCCCACGGGTCACGACTCCGCCGATCTGGTTGTAGCGCACGTGACGAAGCTCTCCACCGAACTTGAACGAGTGCTTCGCGACAGTCCAGGTGAAGTTGTCGACGAACTGCAGCGTGGTGTCGTCGTTGATGAATGGCGCGTCGCTCTCTTCCCCAATCCCCGAGAGGCCCGAGATGCCGATGTTCGGGACGCCCCAGTACAGCGGATTGTCGTTCGGCAGGTTGATCCCGAGCCGTCCGACGACGTTGTCGTTGTTCGCGCGCGGAGAGATGTGCCCGTTCTTCAAATTGCCCCAGCCGAATCGAAAATCATTGAGCTTGTTCGATCCGAGCAGGAGCGTGTGACCGAGCGCCGCTTGCTGGACGTCGGTGTCGGTGTTGATCCCCATGTTTGGAATCGCGAACGGATCGTAGCCGAGCTCGTGCGAGATGCTGTGCCGGAAGAACCATCGCGTTTTCGAGCTCTGGGTGAAGTCGAGTCGATACGTGTACTGGTCGGCATTCACGTTACGAGCCTCGTCGTTCAGAAAGTTGGGGCCCGCGACTTCCTGGAGCGGCAGGGGATAGTAATCAGTCAGCTGCCTCGATATCGGATGGATGCGGTTCGCAGGGATCCGGTTGCCTGGGAACTGCGTCGGCGCCTGGAGCACGTTGCCGGCGGCAT
Organism: uncultured Acidobacteriota bacterium; assembly: GCA_963804795.1. GTDB lineage: Bacteria > Acidobacteriota > Vicinamibacteria > Vicinamibacterales > 2-12-FULL-66-21 > CAVSUB01. The sequence continues at coordinate 725,632 of CAWDRS010000007.1, forward strand.
CGAAGACCCGCGTCGCCGGATCGTAGATGGGGATGAGGTTGCCGTTGGTGTCGCGGAGGTTCGAGAAGTCGCCGGTCCGCCACGGCGTGAGCGGCACCGAGGGCGTCGCGGTCAGCGACTTGTTCTCGCGCAGACCCTCCCAGTTGAACAGGAAGAACAGGCGGTCCTTGCCGTTCACGAGCTTTGGAACCACGACCGGTCCGCCCACCGTTCCGCCGTACTGGTTGCGCTTGAACGGAGGGATCGGCTTGTCGGCGCGGTCGAAGAAGTTCTTGGCATCGAGCGCAGAGTTGCGCGCGAACTCGAACGCCGTGCCGTGCAGCTGGTTCGTCCCGGACTTGGTCGACGCGTTGATCTGTGCGATCGCCCGGCCGTACTCGGCGTCGAACAGGCCGGCGACCACATTGAATTCCTGCAGCGCATCGACCGACGGCAGGAGCATGTACGAGTTGAAGTTCAGGTCGGTGTTCTCGACGCCATCCAGCGAATAGTGGTTGTAGTGAATGCGCTGCCCCGCGACGTTCAACGCGAAGCTGTTCCGCTGACCGCCCATGCGCTGCTTGCCCTGACTGGAGGAGGGTCCGTTGGTCGTCGCCCCGGGGATGAGCGAGGCCAGCTGCAGATAATTGCGGCCGTTCAGTGGCAGCTCGACGATGGCCCGGTTCTCGATGACTGTGCCGACCGCGGAGTTCTCGGTTTGCAGCAGGGGAGTCGCCCCCGCGACCTCGATGATCTCCGCCAGTTGACCGACTTCGAGCGCGACGGAGATGCGGTTGGCGCTGCCCACCTGCACCTCGATGTTCTTCCGCTCGAGCGTGCGGAATCCGGTGAGCGTGGCCTTGAGCGTGTAGACCCCTGGGGGAAGCGCCGGCATCACGTACAGACCGGCCTCGTTCGTCACGACCTCACGCACCGCGTTGGTGCCCTGATTCGTGAGCGTGATCGTCACCCCCGGCATCGACGCCCCGCTCGGGTCGGTCACCACCCCGCTGATCTCTCCGGAAGGCGTTTGCGCGTGCAGGGGAGCGACGCAGGCGAGGAGAACAACGAAAACCCTTGCCAGTAACCTCTTCGACGCTGGGCTCGGGAACATGGGACTCTCCATTCAGACGACGGATTGTCGAGGGATTCGATTGCTGCGTGTCGCGTCAGCGGCCCGACGCCGCAGCGGCATTGTAGGGCCGCCAGCCGGGGAACGAAACCGCCGCTCGATAATTTGAGTCGTTATAGGTCGGGTTGCGCGTCGGAGTGTAGATCTTTTCGCCGCGGAACGGGCGATCCTGCGTGTAGATCCAGACCCGCTCCTGATCCCAGAGGACGATCTCGTCCCGGGCGTCACCGGTCAGATCCGCGACCTGGAATGCCAGGTCCGGATGCCCGTCGTCGGAGAACATGACGACCCTGCGGAGGTGGCCGTCGAGCATGCCGCCCTCGCGGATGTTGCCCGAGAGCATCGCGAGCTCGGTTCCATCACCTCGCCAGTTGACCGGAAGAATCGGGCTGCCCATGTGGACCGGCTCCTGCTGCTCGAGGATGTTGCCCTGGTAGTCGACGAGGGTGATGATGCCAGGGTTCCTCCAGAAATTGATGGTCATGTACTGGAGGCCCGGCACGTCGGCCCGGTATTTCGCGATGCTGACCGACTGTGAGTGGCCCACACGCTGGCGATTGAGGATCTTTCCGCGAAGGTCGAAGATGATGATCCCCTCGTCGCTGCCACTCACGTAGATCCGCGGCTCCGCCTTCGGGTCGGGGCTGAGGTTGGCGATGGCCAGGCCGTCCGCGTGATCCTGGAGCTCGTCGTCGTGGCTCCAGCGTCGTATGCCGGTGTGGTCCCACAGGGAATAGCCGATCTGGAATTCGTCCTTCCCGTCGCCGTCCACGTCCGCCGGAAAGACGTAATGACCCGTCTGGCCCTGGCCGCTGAACATCGGCTCGAGCCGGGCGTTGTAGACCCAGAAGTTGCGGTAACGGTCCTTGATCAGGATCTCGCGCCGGTCCGGGTGTCCTGAGAGATTGAGGAACGCGAGAGAGTCGCCGCTGTAGAGGTCGTACGGCCGGTCTTTCGTGTCCGCCGGAAGCTTCGGCATCCACGCCCAGCGCTGGACCTTCCCGGTCTTGCCGTCCAGGATCTGCAGCTTGAAATCGCGAATCAGGACGACTTCCTGCGTCCCGTCGCCGTCGATATCGTGGATCTGGAAAGGTGTGTCGTTCGTGAGGAGCCCGTTGCGGGGATTCGGCCGTCCCGATTGCCAGAGCACCTTGCCATCGAGATCGACCGCCGTCAGCGCGCTGATGTGATCGAAGGCATCGCCACGCACGCGCGGGATGTTCTGCGCGAACAGCATGTCGAGCCGTCCGTCGCCATCGAGATCGCCGAACCGGACGTTCCGACCGGTGCCGAAGGCGGGCGTGTCGAACTTCTTCCAGAGCTTCGGCAGTGGATACTGTTGGCGGAGCGCGGCGAGCTCCGCGTCGCGCGCCCGGATGCGCTCGTCCAGAGCGCGGCGGGCCGGGTCGGATACGGTGACTCGAAACGCCTGGAACCGCGCCGGAATGTTCGCGGTGAAGCCGACCTGTCCCTTCAGGAGCTCACCGTCGCGTGCCTCGAGGATCGGCTTGCCGTCGATCGACGCGCGAATCACCGGGCCGTCGTTCTCGACCTTCAGCGTGTAGTAGCGCGTCGTGTCGTACGCGACGTCTGCACGCGCGAGCTCCCGCCACTCCGCGATGCGGAGCGTTTTCTCGAGCGGCAGCCGGACGACGAGCCGGGCCGTTTTTCCGCCGGTGACCGAGAAGAGGTAATAGTGACGGTTGGTGTGGTACCGGAAGACGATCCCCGCCATGTCGTCCAGCGACAGCGGACGGACCCGCGCTTCGACCGTGTAGTCTCCCCATTCCTGATCGCCGGTGACGAGCGTCGGGTTCATGAGGAGCGGCAGCGCGTTGATCGTATGCTGCTCGACGTAAGCGGTGCCGTCCTCGTCGCCGGCGACCCAGGCGTCGAGATGCGTGATGGCGTTGGCCCACGGTCCGAGCGGGACACCCCGGTGCGGCAGGTAGTGGTACTCCTGGATGGCGGCGTTCAGCTGCCCGATTGGCGCGGTGAGCGGGCCTGGCGGGAACCTGGAGAAGTCGTCCACGAACAGGTCGCCCGACGCGCGGCCGGACAGGCCCGCAGCCAACGCTCCCAGAAGGGCAATTGCCGGCACGCTCCAGATCCCGCGTCGTTGCAGGCTCGCCATACGCTCACGATCCCTTCTCACTCGGACCCCGCAAAAGCTCGATCCGGGGCACAGCCGAGCTGGAGGAGAATCGCCCGGTATCTGTCGCCGCTGGAACGGACACCGTTCGGACGTTTTCTTACGGCAGAGGTCGATCTGAAATGTCAGTTATGTAGCATGCGGGTTGCGCGTGGTCAAGCGCAGAGCCGTCTGCGAAGCCCGCGATCGACGTGAGATGCCAAAAACGCACCGCTCGAGCCGATCCGGCGCGCGTGTCCGTCCGACCCAGTCGAACGTGACGCGGGGCAAGAAGCGTCGTACCCGGTCCTCGGCGCCCGCCGAGGTCCCGCCGAGCCTGGCGGATCGTGCCTACCTCGCCATCCGGGACGACATCCTGCGCGGACAGCTGCGGCCGGGGATGCCCGTGTCACGGCGACGCGTCGCTCGCGAGCTGCAGATGAGCGTGCTGCCGGTGACCGACGCTCTCCGGCGGTTGCAGGAGGATGGACTTCTGGAGACTCGAGCCCGGGCCGGCACCCGCGTGCGCATTCCCACCAAGGCCGACGTCCAGGAGCTGTACGAGCTGCGAGAGGCTCTCGAGACGCAGGCGGCGCGCTTGTTCGCGACGCGGGCGACCGACGCCGAACGTCGCGCGCTTGCGCGGCTCGCCACCGAGGTCGACTGCCTGTTCGACAAGCTCGCGTCGAGCGGCGACAACCCTCCTTTCCGCTTCCGGGTGCATCAACATCACGTGCAGCTGCACATGACGATTGCCGAATATGCGCGCAGCGGCCTCCTGCGCCAGATGATCGAGCGCAATCACGTCCTGATCCTGAACTGGCTGTTCGATGTCGTCGCGCGGCGGACGCCGCTGCCGTCCGACTTCCACACGCAGCTCGCGAACGCGCTCCTCTCGGGGGACGCGGACAAGGCCGGCGCGGCGATGCGGGCGCACGTGCGCTACGGTCTTGCCGAGATCTCGAGTCACGTCTCCGAGACGGATGCGGCGGAGTGGCGGGAGCGCCGTCGCAAGCGACCGAAGACGCGGGTGGGGAAGGCGTAGGAGGCTGCAGCTTCGAGCTCGCTGCGAAAGACCGACTGACGAGATCCGGGATCGGGGATCCGGGATCCCGGGGCTTCATTTCAGCAGGGCCCGCCTTGTGGTCCGGCCCGTCTACCCGCCTTCTCGTTAGTTTCGCGACTCCCTGACGTTGGACAGGTGAGACGTTGTTGCGCAGGCCCGAAAGCGGCAGCGCAGGGACGCCGCGCGGGCCGGCGCTTCCGCCGGTTCGTCGAGCTGCTGTTGATGACGACCGGAGCCTGCACGGGACAAGGTGTCGTGGGCGCGCGCATGCACACGCGTGTGGCCACGTTGGACGTCGCGGTTCGACCGCGATGAAGAAGGCCGCGAGCCGTCCGCTCAGACTCGTGAATTGCAGTCAATCCCTTCGGATGTTCTACGACGGCTATCCGAACAAAGGTCGGTGTCCGGCGGGTGACGGTCACGTCGCGCAAGGCTACGACTTCGTGCTGCCGCATGTGCGTCCGCGGTAGTTCCACGTCCCGACTGACGGCTGTGAACACCTGAACGGTGGTTGCCTGCTCGACCTCTCCTGCGGTATTGATGATGGCCGGGAGGTGAGCATGAACGGCAGCGGTGGCTTCGGGGCTGTCTCAATCGGGATTCCCGAATGGGCGCTCGTGTTGCTACTCGTGCTCGTGGTCGTTCTTGTCGGCTTCGGAGCCTGGAAGGTCTTCAAGTTTTTCTGGGCGCTGGGCGGCTGAAAGGTCAGTCATGCTGAAGTTGCTTCGCATGCTCGTCAGATTCCTGCGGGAGCCTGGGCAGAATCGACCGGGGCTTGGTCCGTTGCCGGGCGTTCGGGTTCCGAGAGGGTCTGCCCCTGGCGGGCGCGGCGCCGCCGTCGCTGTGGCTGAGCCGGAACCAGATGTCTTCGTGAACGCGGTCGGACGCAGCCAGGCTCGCCGCTCGCGGTAGCCGGCCTTCGAAGCGTCGTGAAGCGGCTCCGCAGCGAAGGCGGCGTTGTGGTGTACGAGGCTACGCCACCGAAAAGCGGCGTCGCACCACTTTCAAGTTTCCGGCGTCGTCTTTCACAATCGAATGAGTTGCGCCGGGCAGCTTGCTGTCCTCGCCTGGGGGCGCGGCCTGCCCGTTGTCGATCAGCGTCTCCATGAAGAGCGCCTCTTCTGTGGCAGACGGTGGTTGGATTGCGGCCGGCGGGGTGACCGCGGCGCGCTGCTTCGATCGCGGGCGCGTCGTCCGGGCACTCTTGGCTTTCGCGGTACTGCCCGGCGACTTCCGCTTCTGGCCGACTCCACGCTTCCGGGGGGATTTGGGCACGGTACAACCTCCCGATCGATTGTACCGCGCCCCTCTCCTCAGCAGCACTCGAAAGCAATTCGCTTCAGCTCGAGCGCTTCATCCGGGCGCTGCTGGAGGTAGTGCGTCGCATGCTTGCGTGCCTGCGACAGGCTCGCGGCCAGCCCGCGGCGGCGGCCAGCCGCGGATGCGACGTTCACCCGGCCGCGAACGATGAGCGCCTCGACGAACGCCTGGACTTCGGTCATGCGTGACGCGCCGGCCGGTTCTCGAGCCGCCACGGCGACCATCGACGTCACGAGCGCGCCGGCATCGTCCAGCGGCGGCGCCTCGACGTAGAGCGCCCTCACGCCGAGGCCGAGCGCCGCACCCTCGATGGCGACCTTGACGGGCGTATCCGACGCGCGGCCCCGGGTCGTGGGACGGCCCGCGGCGGCGGCAGAGAACCGCGCCGCGGCGACCGCAGCTCTTGCCGGCGCGGCCCCCAGCGCATCGGGTGCCGCGAGGGAGCGCACGGACATCAGACCGCGTCGGATGAACGCGGTCGTCAACGCCTCGGCGTACTTGCCGTTGAAGAGCGAGGCGTCGGCGAGCACCATCTGCTCCGCGACGGCCTGGAAGAACTTCGAGCTCACGGGCGCAGCCGTGATGGATCGCACGAGCAGCCGGCCCATGTCGAGGCTTGCCTGCTGCACGTCGTCGACCTGCGGCCGCGCAGAAATGCGACTGACCATGCCGCCGAGCGCCTCGAGAAACGCCCCCGTGAACACGCGCGAAAAGTTGTGCGCCGCGCGAGTCAGCGTCGTCGCCGGACCGGTCGACGGAAGCGTCAACGGATCGGCATACAGAAACGAGTTGGCCGCGTTGCGGAGGCTGTCGCGATCCACACCGGACGGATTGCGCTGGCGGATGGCAAAACCGAGCTGCTCGGCCACTCGCGAGACCGCCGAATTGCGTCGGAGGTTCCCGTCGGTCTCCTCGATGACTGCCTGTCGCACCGAGGGCAGCTGCAGCGCGGTCAGGATCGCGCTCATGTCGCCGAACGACTCGTGGAACGCGGCCGCCTCGATGGAGGCGAGCTCGAACAGCACCGGCTTCACGCTGTCGAGCACGCCGTGCCCGAGCTCGTGCGCCACCACGTCCGGGCTCTCGCCGGAAAAGACCGTGGTGTTGCGGCCGCTGGCCGAATCGCGCACCGTGTCGTGGAAGAACGAGAGGCCCTGCTTGATCTCCTCCGGCGCGAAATCGTTCCGCGCGTAGTACGCGTTCAGATCGACACCGTCGTCGAGACGGACCGGAATGGACGCGCCCACATCCGGGTGCCAGGTGCTTGCCCCCGCAGCCGTCCAGAATGCCGCCGCGCGGCGCAGCGCCTCGGCCAACGTCCAATACCGGAAGCCATCGGTACCAATTGGATGGACCTGGACAGCTGGGGCGCGCGCCGGCTCGATGATGCGCGTGGGGAATGATGTGCCAGGCATGGATGGTGCGTCGAGCTGCAACGGCGGCACGCCGCCCATCGGATCTGTCGGCCAGCCCTGAATGGCTGCCCCCGCTGCCGCAGTACTCGCCCCGCCTCGCTTCCGGGCGCGGGGTCGTGCCGACGGAGCGCGTCTGGCAGTCTTGCGCGTGGCGGTCGAGGGGGATGTTCTCCTGGCCGGTTTTCGTGCGGCCCTGCGTTTTGCCATTGCTATCTCCTTCGCGATCGAACCGTGACGAAACAGCCGATGTGGTCGAGGGTCGCTCTTACGACACTGGGCGTCAGAACCCCAGCCCCGCAGTCTGCCAGTCGTGGGACAGCGCTTCCCCCGAAGTTCGATAACGCAGCGGGGCGAAGAATCGAACAGGGAGCTTTGGCTGTCCAGGGAACTGATGAAGTGAATATGTAGGACTGGTGAGGGCGGCGAGCGCTACCGGACAGGCTGGCCGATACCGAGGAGGTTGCCCTCGCTGTCTCTGAACCAGGCGCCTTTCTCACGAGTGCCCTTGCTCGGATAGTTGCCGTCAATCTCGGCTATACCGTTCACGGTCTTGAACCCGGGCAGGTCGTACTCTTCGAACACCACGCCGCGCGCTCTGAGCTCCGCCACGGTGGACTCGATGTCTGCGACCTCCCATCCCATCTGCGTGTGGAACGAGCTCCCCGAGGATCACTCCGCGGTCGGCAACCGGGATTCGGTCGCCGTTCTCAACATCTCCGGCGCCTGGGAGCGCCAGGAGGACGATGCGGGCAATATCGAGTGGGCGCGGGCGGCGTGGCGGGACATGCGACAATTCTCGACGGGCGGCACCTACATAAACTTCCTGACCGAAGAGGAGGGCGACGACCGCACGCGCGCGGCGTATCGCACGAATTACGCCCGCCTCGCCGAGATCAAGACGAAGTGGGATCCTTCGAACCTGTTTCGCGCGAACAAGAACATCCGCGTGCCGAGTTGAGACGATCTTCGACCCCGCGGATTGGCCCGGATGTCCTGTCTGAGAGACAAGTAACACCACCCTTCCCTTAGGCTCTCAGGGATTTTCCCGATAGCATTCGAGTCCTGCGCGGGGCACGATGTCACATCCCCCAAGGGCTCAAATATGCTTCCAGCGACGTTCCCGGTCGACGATCGGCGCGCTGCAGATCGTCGACCGGATCCCATGTGTCGGATTTGCGACGGCAGCGACGTCCAAGCGGTGGTCCGGACGGAGATGGCGGTGTACTTCCGCTGCTACTCCTGCAACCGAGTCTGGGGCGAGCCGAAGCCGCTGGCATCCAAAACAATCCGCGATGCGCTCGAATCTCTCACCGTCAGCTGACGATGGGGACGCGAACGCCAGTCCTTGCCAGAGATTACTCCTGATTCCTACTGGGCCCGGCCGACCCCCCAGCCGATCAACGCACCCGCGCCGGCTCCGTACCACGATCCGACCATCGCTGCGCCGCCGGCACCGATAGGGAAGCAGCCATCGCTGCATGAAGCGACGCCCAAGGCTGCTCCGGCCCCTGCGCCGACAATGAGACCGAACCAGACGGGATGTCGCTCCATCCACTTCTTGCTCTCCGGAGGCGACTGCTGAGCAGCCGTCCGCTGCATACGCCCATCTCGCGACGCGATGCGGATCTCTTCGCGCAGGGTCTCCGGGGCGAGCGGACGTTGAGCCGCTTTCTTCTCTGGAGCGCCGACGGGGGAGGGCAGGAGCAGGGCAGACTCGGCTGCAACCACCGAGGAGCAGGACAGCAAACCGGCAAGGATCGCCGCGATTGGCTTGCGCATAACGTCTCCATTCGGGACGCGTTTGAGAACGATGGACTGCACGGCGAGAACCCAAGACCTGTGCCTACGCCAGAGGAGTCCATTTCGCGGCGGATCGGCGATTGAGGCCGTGCCGACAAGCGTCGGGCAGTTCAAGACTGAGGTCGAGCGACGAGGATTGTAATGCCTCCGTGAAATCTCTCTGGGAGAGTTGGGCGGTTGAAGCCGGAACCGTAGCGCCCTCCCGCTGCCGAGCCGAAGGGAACCGTCTTGCCATCGGCCAGGGTGATTTGTGTGCCGTACATGATGCGGCCGGCTTTCGCCAAGTCCATCACGCGCTCGAGGGCGCCCCGCCTGGGTCCTGCAATCGTGTCGGCGACGTTCGCACCTGGCTTCGCGCGAAAGCCACGCACACTGATGATCGCGCCCATCTTCACGATGTCGTCGCTGTACCCGGCGACGCGCATCCTGTCAATCGAATCGCCCTCCACCGCCCACTCCTCGGTCTTGCCCTTCGAATCCTCTTTCTTGACTAGCAAGTACACGGATGCCGGGGGGCGCAGCGTCGCCTGGCCCCAGAGCATGCCTTCGAACGTGAATGGTTTCGAGGTGTCGTAGTTCTCCGCAATCATCCGCTGGCGTGGCGTCTGCGCGGCAATCCGCGGCGCTGACCAGTCCAAGGGCGGCAATCATGCACCAACAGATTGTGTGTCGCATCGTTCTTCCCTAACTGTTGAAGACTTCACTCGTGGCGGATGGCCGCCAGCGGGTCGACCATTGACGCCCGGCGAGCAGGCACATACGACGCCGCCAGTGCGATTGCGCCAAAACCGATACTGACTGTCGCGTATGTCCGGAGATCTGTGGCCGTGACCTGAAACAGCAGCGCGCGAAGGTATTGCGACAACGCGAGCGCTGCGACAAGACCCAAGGCCACGCCGGTGAGCGTGATCAGCCCACCTTGTGCGAGGACCAGCCGCAGGACATTGTCTGGCCGTGCTCCGAGCGCCATACGGATTCCGATTTCGCTCGTACGCTGCGACACCGCGTGTGTCATGACGGCATAGACACCGAGCGCGGCCAGCCCGCCCGCGATCAGCGCGAGGAGGCCGAGCAGCACCGCGTTGTATCGCGGACGCGCCATCGAACTCGACACGAGGTGCTTCATCGTCGTCACACCGTCGAGTGCAGCCGCCGGGTCGAGTCGCCGCACGAGACTGCGCACGTCTCGCGCGATCGGGCTCGCGTTGGCGTTCACCCGAACCGCAAAGGACAGGAACCCGATCGCGGCCGTGTCGCGCATGCGCTCAGGCAAGTGCGCTGTCGCAAGCAGCGCCTGGCGGGAGTCCATGAAGACGAGCGGATAGGGCTGCTCCCACGGCACGCCCGGCCGAACGTCGTCGACGACGCCGACAATCTCCCATGGAACCGTTGCGGGTAACAGGCGAACCTGCGCACCGACGGGACTCTCGCTCCCGAAATAGCGTCTCGCTGTCGCACGCGTGACGAGCAGGGTGTGACGGGCGCGATCGCTTTCGTCGATCCAACGCCCGTCGATCAGGGGGACGCCCAACGCTCGTAGATAGTCGGGACTCACCGCTCGTGCCTGCGGCTGGACCCGCTCCGGCAGCATGTCTTGCAGAGTACGGCCCGGTGGAACGAACAGGCCGAACGTCAATCCTCCGCCCGCGAGAGGCGGCAGGTTCGTGAATCCCGCGCCAGATACGTCGGGCAGAACGCGCAACTCCGAACAAAGCCGGCTGGCGAGGGCTGCCTTTCGCTCACTGTCGTACTCAGCAGGCAGGACCAACTGAAACGTCACGACGTTTGCCGGATCGTATCCGGGGTGGACGTTCTGGAGATTCACAAGGCTCTGAACCAGCAGGCCGGCACCGACCAGCAGACATCGTCGCGACAGCCAGCTGCGCAATGACAAGTGCGCTCCCTAGGCGCCGCGTGTTTCTCGTGAGCCGTGGGAGGATCGACGGTTCTGCGCCAGTCACAAGCGAAAAACGATCTCCGAGGAGGGTCTGGAGCGCCGGTCCAACACTACAGATGACGCTCGCGAGCGCGGAAATACCGGCGGCAAATCCGAGCACGAGGGCGTCGAACCGTACCTCCGCCAGCCGCGGCAGCACGGAGGAAGTGCCAAACTGCACGCGAGCGGCCAGCTGAAACAGTTCCGGGACGTCCAGGACTGCCATCGCCTTGATCAGCCATATCGTGGCCCCGGCTATCGCGATTCCTGCGATACAGCCGCCGACAGATAGGAGCAGGCTCTCGACGACAACCTGGCGCACGAGTCGTATCCGGTCGGCGCCGAGTGCCCGCCGAATGGCCATTTCACGGCTCCGCACGATATGCCGAGACAAGAGGAGCGTCGTTGCATTGGCAACGACGATCAGCAGCACGAGAGCGACCACGCCCACGAGCAGACGCAGTGCAGGCATGAATGGCGCGACGAGTGCGTCTTCCAGCCGACGCACCTGGAACTTCCGGGTAGAAGAGCTCCCGGGTGTCCGTGCCATCCGTCGCTGCGATGGCGTTGCCTATGACGTTTGCCTCGGCGGTGGCCGTGCCCAGCGATACGCCGTCACGCAACCGAGCGACTACGTTGGCGGAGGCGTCACCGTCGGATGCCGGTGAAACTGCATAGACCGTCCACAATTCCGTTTCCGCGGACGGGAAAGAAAAGTCGTCAGGCAGCACGCCGACCACAACATGTGGTTCGCCGTCGAGCAGTATGGGCTGCCCGATCGCGTCGCGGCTGGATGCGAGATATTTCCGCCATGCTGTGGCGCTCACCACCACCGCAGTGGACTCCCGATCCTCGTCGGATCTGTCCAGAGTCCGACCGAGCATTGGCTGTACGCCGAGCATCACGAACAGAGCCGGTGACACTCGCGCTGCGCGAGCCCGCACCGCGCCGTCGGTCGTACTGAGCGTGAACGACGACTCCGCATAGACCGCCATGCCGGACAGGGTCTTCGTTCGGTTACGCCAGTTCACGAACTCTCGTACGTTCATAACCGGCTGCGCCTCGGTATCGCCAGCAGATGTCTCCGTGCCCGAGAGCGTGTCAGTGAGTTGCACGAGCTGCTGGCTGTCGGGATATGGAAGGGGCCGCAGGAGCAGGGCGTTGACCACGGCGAATACCGCCGTCGTGGCCCCCGTGCCGATCGCAAGGGTCAGAATGACAACGGCGGTGAATCCCGGCGTTCGCCGCATCGCCCGCAGACCGTCGCGCGCGTCCCGAACGGCTTCGGATGCCCACGCGAGCCTTGGCCAGCTGCTGTCCGCTGTCGACGTGCGATACCGCTTCGTCTCGAAGTGCGCGGCGACCATCTCGGGCGGACCGAACCTCACCAGTGCCTGACTCTCCGCCGCTTCGACCGATAGCCCTCGCTGGAGTCCGTCCTCTACTGCATCGACGAGATGTTCACGCGCCTCGTCGACGATCCGACTGTCCTGAAGTCCCCGCCGTCGGAGCTCGCGCTCGAGGCGGCTCAAATACGCCTCGAGCGCTGTTGATGTCATGCGGGACGCTCCACCACTGCGTGCACCGCCCGGGCGAAGTCGCGCCACTCGCCGTGGCGCTTGGCAAGCGCACGGTGACCCGCTCGGGTGAGCTGGTAGACGCGCCGGCGGCGGCCGTTGACCTCTGACCATCGGCTCGACAACAGCCCGGCGCGCTCCAGCCGGTGCAGTGCGGGATAGAGGGTACCTTCCGGCAGGTCGAACGCTCCGTCGCTGCGGGCACGCAACGTGTCAGCGATCGCGTAGCCGTGCGTCGGACGCCCTTGCACTGCCGCGAGCAACAGCAGATCGAGATGGCCCTTGAGTGTTTCGGCGTTCATTCATCGCGATGCTATGCCTCGCGTCACGATGTGTCAAGATCAGGCGACTCCAGTCGCACCTTGGCATTGCGAAGGCTTCTTCTCTCCCCAGAACGTGGCGGCGGTGCTGGCGATGCGGACCGCCTCACTCGACGCGACGGGCGCGCCGGCCAACCGCCGGAGAATCGGCCTCGTACGAAAGGGGATAATCTCTGCCAGACTCATCGCTGTGGGTCGGCACGTCTCAGACAAGGAGAATCGATGAACCGCCTGGCCACGGGTCTCGTAGCCTCGATGCTCGTTCTCGCCGCGGCGTCAGCGCGCGCGCAGGCGCCGAAAGCGGCGGAGCCCTCTGTCGCGGCAGCCAACGTGCGCGTCCTCGCCGAATTGCCGTTTGCCGACCGCCAGGACTTCGACGATGCCATGCACGGATTCATCGCGACCTCGCCGAATGAGCAGAATCATTACCAGTTCCTGCAGCAGGCCACGGCGCCGCCGACGGTCAATCCAAGCCTGTGGCGACTGGCCCAGCTGAACGCACTGAACGGTCTGTTCAAGATCGCGGACGGCGTTTACCAGGTTCGCGGCTTCTCGCTGGCCAACATGACCATCGTCGAAGGCGCGACCGGTATCATTGTCGTCGATCCCCTCCTTACGGCCGGATCGTCCGGCCAGGCGATCGACATCTACTTTCAGCATCGACCGAAGCGGCCGGTGGTGGCCGTGGTGTACACCCATAGCCACGTTGACCACTATGGCGGTGTCAAGGGGGTCGCGAGCGAGGCCGATGTCGCGAGCGGGCGTACGAAGGTGCTGGCGCCAGTCGGCTTCATGGATGCCGCTGTGTCCGAGTTCGTCATCGCCGGCAATGCCATGGCCCGGCGTGCGCAGTACCAGTTCGGGATTCCGTTACCACGGGGTGAGCGGGGCAACGTCGACGCCGGAGTGGGTAAGTTCGAAGAGCGCGGCGCTCCCAGCAACTCCTCGATCATCGCGCCGACCGATTCCATCACGCAGCCGGTCGAAACCCGAACAATTGACGGCGTGCGGTTCGTGTTCCAGCTGGTGCCCGCCTCAGAGGCGCCGGCCGGGATGGACTTCTTCCTGCCGCACGCGAAGGTGCTCGACGTCGCTGAAAACGCCTCGCACGTGCTGCACAATCTCCTGCCGCTACGAGGCAGCGAAGTGCGGGACGCTAAGAGGTGGTCGGATTTCCTCGGCGCTGCGCTCGAGCAATTCGGCCCGGACGCGGAGGTGCTGGTCGGGCAGCACCACTGGCCGGTATGGGGGAACGAGCGCGTCACGCGCGCGCTCCGGCAGCAACGCAATCTGTACAAGTTCGTTCACGACCAGAGCGTCCGGATGATGAACCAGGGGTACACGCCGACCGAGATCGCCGAATCATTGACCCTGCCGCCGAGCCTGGCGAACGAGTGGTCGGCACGGAGCTACTACGGGACGCTCTCGCACAACAGTAAAGCGGTGTACCAGAAGTATCTCGGGTGGTACGACGGCAACCCCAGCAACCTGAACTCGCTCACGCCTACCGAGGCGGGGAAGAAGGTCGTCGAGTACATGGGCGGGGCAGCCGCCGTCATCGCACGCGCACGATCTGATTTCGAACAGGGGAACTATCGCTGGGTGGCGCAGGTGATGAGCCATGTCGTGTTCGCCGATCCCGGCAACAAAGACGCGCGAGCGCTCGCGGCTGATGCGTTCGAGCAGATGGGGTATTTAGCGGAGTCGGCAACGTGGCGAAATGCGTACCTGCTCGGCGCGCAGGAGCTTCGCAGCGGGCCGCCGGCTCGCCGGCGATCGCGCATGAATCCGGACATGTTGCACGCGATGCCTCTCGATTCGGTATTCGACGTGCTCAGCACGCAGGTGAACGGCGCGGGTGCTCAAGCGACCCGCATCGTGGTGAACTGGCGATTCACCGATACCGGGCAACGTCTGGCATCGACGCTGGAGGATGGGGCCCTCACCTACGTGGTTGGCAAGGAGGCGCGCGATAGCGATGTGTCGGTGACGCTCACGCGCGCGGCGTTCGAAGCGATACTGCTGGGCGACCAGACGCTGGCGACCACGCTGCAACAAGGCGTGGTCGCGACTACCGGGAACGCCGGCAAACTGACCGAGCTGATGAGCCTACTGGACGAATTTGATGCGTCGTTCCCCGTGATCGAGCCTCGTACGGGTCGGTGAATCACGGAACGCTCCCGTTGGCGTCGTGATCGGACGGACAACAGGCGCGACGGCTCCAAACCGATGTTGGGCTTCGTCACCACTCACCATTCCGACTAGCCGGGCGCCCTGAAGCCACGGATTCGTTTTGCTAGCCAGTCCTCGATGGTCTTGAAGTAGATCGGAACGAATCGCTGCAACGACGGCATCTCCGCGTTGCTTCCGACCCTCGCTCCGAATTGATCGTGATTTGCCTTCGGAAGAATTCGCAGCGTGTAGTCTCGATTGCCGCCCGCTTTCAAGGCGGCCTCCCACGCGGCCTTGTTCTTCTCTGGCAGGATGTTGTTGTCCAACTCCCCGAACAGCGCAACCGTCGGTACTCTGGAGTCACCGAAGCGTCGGCGCCGGGTCGTAGAAATACAGCCGCTTAATGGATTGCCAGTAAGGATGGTCCGGCGTTCCAGGATTACATCGGATTGTGAGTCTGCATGTGCTCCTAACCGACGATTCAGACCGACGGAAGCGCGCCTAAAAGGTGTCGATTAGACGGGCGTCGCCCATAGCGTTCGTGGCGCGGGCTCGACGCGCAGGTCGCGAACGACAACCCCGCACAATCCAAGGGGAGCGAACCCGAGTTGGTCCACCCACCGCTCGTCGCGAGGGCTCAAGTAGTCAGCGGACGGGAGACCGTGCAGGTTTACTGCGTACGACAGAATGAAGCACTTTCACAGCCGCTTCCGGACCCTATCTCGGCCCGCTAGGCGTCGCAGGGTCCGCAGAACTTGTATCCGGACTTGCAAATCCCGGTCCAGCTCGCTGCAATTATCGTCAGCCTGCCGGATAAGACGCCCGTCCTGCCGCGAGCGCACCAGCATCTGTCGGAATCGCCGGATGTTAACACGCGCTCCGAGGCCGCAGACGCCTCGCCGAAACTCTACAAGAGTCGGAGTCTAATCCGGCAAGCCGAGGGTCAGCCGAACGAGCGAGTCGACGGTTTAGCGGTAGGTCCTGACTGCATCTAGGTAGATCTCGAACCGGTTGACATTTGATGTTAGTATTACTAACATCAAATAATGACAAAAGGCACCGCTCCCGCAAAGCGGCCCTACCGCATGGGCGCGCGCGCCGAAGCGTCCGGGCAGACGGTTGCAAGGATCCATCAGGCTGCAACCGACCTCTTCCGATCGCGGCCGTTTCCC
This sequence comes from uncultured Acidobacteriota bacterium, assembly GCA_963804795.1. Lineage (GTDB taxonomy): Bacteria > Acidobacteriota > Vicinamibacteria > Vicinamibacterales > 2-12-FULL-66-21 > CAVSUB01. Next base: position 741,652 of record CAWDRS010000007.1, read on the forward strand.
GAAGTCACCCTGCAGGCCGTGGCCGACGCGTCGGGCGTGACGTTGCAGACGATTCTCCGGCGGTTCGGATCTAAGGACAACCTGTTCACGTCGGCGGCGACCGCGCACGCCGATACGGTCATGCACAGCCGGCAGGTCGACACTCCCGGCGATGTCGCGACGATTGTCAAGACGCTGGTCTCAAGCTACGAGGATATCGGCGACCTGGGCTGGCGGGGTCTTTCGCAGGAGGATCAGTTTCCGTTCCTGAAGGAGCGGTTCGACGAGGCGCGCGCCCTTCACCGGCGCTGGATCGAGAGCGTGTTCGCGGACGTGATCGGCCGCGTCCGCGGCGATCAGCGCGAGCGCAGGATCCTCCTCCTCTTCGCCGCGACCGATTTCTACATCTGGAAGCTCTATCGACGCGATCTCGGTCTGAGTCGAGCGCAGACCACTGCGCGCATGGTCGATCTCGTCAACGCGGTGGTGCGCGACCTCGGGAGGCAGAGATGAAGACGTTCCTGTTCGTGATGATCGAAGGCGGAGGCAACGTTCCGGCGCAGGTGTCCATCGCCCGCCGTCTTGCCGCCCGCGGGCATGACGTCCACGTTCTCGCCGATCGCGCAGTCGAGCACGAGGCCCTTCACGCGGACTGCCGGTTCCACTCGTTCGTTCGCGCCCCGCAGCACAACATGCGCGACCGGCAGGCTGACGTCGTCCGTGACTGGGAGGCGGCGTCACCGATGGCCCAGTTGCGACGGGTCGGCGATCACGTGATGTTCGGCCCGTCAGCCGCGTATGCGCGCGACGTGCTGGAGACGATTGACCGCGTGAGCCCGGACGCGCTCGCGGTCGACTGCCTACCGTTCGGCGCCATCATCGGAGCGGAGAAGTCGCGAATTCCGGCCGCGCTGCTCTTTCACTTTCCGTACAGCGCTCCGGTGGAAGGTATAACTCCATTTGGTCTCGGACTCCGTCCGGCGAGCGGCCCGGCCGGACGGCTGCGGGATCGTGTTCTCGTTGCGGCGATGAAGCGCATGTTCCGCTTCGGGCTCGCGCCGGTCAACGCCGCGCGTCAGGAGCTTGGGCTGCCGCCGCTGCGGGACGTGTTCGATCAGTTCCAGACGTTGTCACGTTCGCTCGTCCTCACGCCGCGCGAGTTCGATTTCGTTCCCGCAGGGCTGCCGGAACAGGTGCGATATGTCGGTCCGCAGCTCGACGATCCGGTGTGGCCGGATCCGTGGGCGTCACCCTGGCCCAATGACGCTGCGGACCCGCTCGTCGTGGTCTCGCTCGGCTCGACGTATCAGCGACAGGAGAAGACGTTCGCGACGATCGTCCAGGCGCTCGGCACGTTGCCGGTGCGCGGGCTGGCGACACTCGCCATGATCGACGCGCCCACGTCGCCGGCGCCGGCGCCGCGAAACGTGACGGTTGTGCGCTCCGCTCCGCACGCGCAGGTGCTCCCTCTGGCGTCGCTGGTTGTCTGTCACGGCGGGCACGGCACGGTCATGAAGGCGCTGGCACACGGGCTGCCTGTCCTGGTGATGCCGTTCGGACGCGATCAGAAGGACAACGGCGCACGAGTCGAGGAGGCCGGCGCCGGCCTGTCGTTGTCGCCGAACGCGCGTGCCACGCGCATCGCCGCCGCCGTCCGACGCCTGCTCGGCGAGCCGAGCTTTTGCGACAACGCCCGGCGAATGGCCGGCATCATCGCACGCGACGTGAAAGAGGATCGGGCGGTCGCAGAGATGGAAGCGCTCGCCGCAAGCCACGAGGCTTCCGGACACCCGCTGGCGGCCGGTTGGCGGGGTAGTCCGGCGCTCCGCTGAGATCGCCGAATTGCGCACGCTGTCGTTGAGGCGTAGTGTTACGTGAGAGCTGCGCGCGATGCTGACTGGTCCGAGCTCTCGTGCTGGCATCGCGCTCGGCAGTAGACATGGCCAGACGTCCGACCGCGCGCGACATGGAGCGCGTTGCGGCGGCACGGCCGCCGCGACTCAGGCGTCCGCCGGCGCCTCCGGGGGATGCGCTCGGCATGCTTGCCCGCCGAGGTTTGCGTCCTTCGCTCGCCCGTCCTGATTTGCCTTTCTCTTCCGACATCTCTGCTGAAACGGCCGACGCCCTAGCCGAGCGGCTCGGGCACTACGCGTTCCGCCTATTCGTGCGCGGCGTGATTCACCACGGCGATGGCTTCACACCAGACGAGCCGACGAGCTATGTGAGTGCAGCCCAGGCCCGGCTGTTCACCGAGACCCTCGTCGCGCTGGGCGTAGTCGCAGCGAACGGGCGTGATCGCTACCGCCTCGTGCGGCGCGCCGGCAGTTTTGGCGGGACGCTGGAGTGGTACGTCGGACGCGAGTTGCGCCGCTGGCTCGGCTTCGACGTCGCGACCGGCGTCAAGTTCCACGCGCGCGGCATCGGCGGCGATCTCGATCTGGTCGCTGCGGCAGAGGGGAAGCTGATCTACGTCGAGCTCAAGTCGTCTCCCCCAAAACATTTGAGCAACGGCGAGGTCGGCGCGTTCTTCGATCGCGTGCGCTTGGTGAGGCCTGACCTGGCCCTATTCGTCGTCGATACGGCGTTGCGTCTCTCCGACAAGGTCGTGCCGATGTTGTCGGACGAACTGGCCCGCCGTTCTGAGACGGCGCCTGCGCCTTGCCGCGTCGAGAGGGAATTGTGGACGCTCGGTCGACATCTGTACGTCGTGAACAGCCGGCCCGATCTGATGACGAACATCGGGCGTGTCATCGCGGAAGGTCTGCTGGCACAGCATCCGCAGCTCGTCTAGGAAAGGAGCCGGGGGGTGAGGTGAACAGTGCGGTTCAGACACTTTGAGTTCGGTGTCATCGATATCGATGGCGTAACCTACGAACACGACCTTGTCGTCGATCGAGGCGTGATCCACCGACGGAAGAAAAAAGCGTCCAAGAAGTTCCGCGAGACGTTTGGCCACACGCCGCTGTCCGTGGAAGAAAACATTCCGTGGAAGTGCACGCGCCTGGTCATCGGCACCGGGGCGTATGGCCGTCTACCTGTGATGGACGATGTGAAACGTGAGGCCAAGGACCGCAGGGTTGAACTGGTTGTGCTCCCGACGGCAGAAGCCATCAGGGTGCTGCAGAAATACCCAAAGAAGACGAACGCGGTCCTTCATATCACCTGCTGACAGACCCGTCCTGCGCTCACCCGGCATACCTTCGGCTGGGGCATGACGCGCTCGCGAGCCGCGCGCATCGCGCCGTGGCCACACTTGCGGATTGTCGTGCCTGCCCGCGCGATTGCGGCGTGAACCGTCTCGAGGATCGCTCGTAGCAACACCACCAACAATGCATCCGCGGACATCTGCCTCGTCGGCCAACTCGTGAACGTCCTGTAGTTGCGGTGGCGCCAACGGTGCGCGCTCAGGCAGGTCGTGAGTTTGAGAGTCGGCCGGCTTTTCTCGTCACGGTCGCTGGGACGCGAGCTTCTCCTACACGGTTCGCGGGCAATGGTGTGCAGCTACCAGTAGTGGTAGGATGCCTACCATGCGAAGGGAGGTTCGTCTACGCCATGCCGAGAGATCGCGATGATCAGCTGAAACGCGAGATCCAGACGCACCTCGAACTGGAGGCCGAGGAGCGCCTCGCTGACGGGATGTCCGAGGCGGATGCGCAGTACGCCGCACGCCGTGCGTTCGGCAGCGTGACGCGGACAGAAGAAGACGTCCGGGCCTTGTGGACACGCCGCTGGCTCGACGAGATCGTCCAGGACGTTCGGTACGCGCTCCGCACGCTCAGGAAAGCTCCTGGATTCACCGCCGTCGCGGTTCTGACACTGGCCCTCGGGATCGGTGCGAATACCGCGATGTTCTCGGTCGTCAACGCCGTGATCCTGCAGCCCCTCGCGTATCCACACCCTGAGCAGCTCCGGTTCCTGACGACACGGTTCGGGGCCCAGGGGGGCGGGCAGAGCTCGGTGTCGGTGCCGGAGTATCTCGAGCTCACCGAAATCAATCAGTCCTTCGCGGTCGTCGGTGCCTTCACGATCGGAGAGCTGAATCTCGCCGCCCTCGATCGGCCGCGTCGCGTCACGAGGGCGACGGTGAATGCCGAGTTGCTCGAGGCGCTCGCCGTCCAGCCGGAGCGCGGCAGGTGGTTCCGCCGTGACGAGACGCGCGCGAACGGACCGGCGCTCGCCATCCTGTCGCACGAGCTGTGGCTGTCGGCCTTCGGCGGACGCGAGGACATCGTCGGCCGCACCACCGAAATCGACGGCCTGATGCGCGAGGTCATAGGCATCATGCCAGCCGGCTTCGACCTCATGGACAACCGCGTCGATGTGTGGCTGCCGCTCCAACTCGCACCTTCCCTCCGACAGTTTCGAGAGAGTCACTTTCTCGATGTGCTGGGACGTCTGAAAGACGAGGTGACGGCGGAGCGGGCGGAGGCGGAGCTGGCGTCGCTCGTTGCGAGCTGGGGTGAGCGCGCCGGCGTGAGCGGGCACGTCTTCAGGCCTGGCGACCACGTCATGCAGATGGAGCCCGTGCAGGACGAGATTGTCGGCTCGGCGCGGCATGCCCTCTGGATGCTGCAGGCCGCAGTCGCACTCGTGCTGCTCATTGCCTGCGCCAACCTGGCGAACCTCCTGCTGGCGCGCGCCGAGACCCGCCGCCGCGAGCTCGCCGTACGCGCGGCACTGGGAGCCGGCCGACGGCGGCTGCTCGCCCAGTTCACGGCTGAAGGGGTCGTGTTGTCGCTCGTCGGCGGCTCCCTCGGCCTGGCCCTGGCCTGGGCTGGCATGCGCGCGTTGATCGTTGCGTATCCCAACGGTCTTCCGCGTGTCGCCGAGATAACCATCGACCCGGCGGTGCTCGGCTTCACACTGCTCGTATCAGTCCTGACCGGAGTCGCGTTCGGCCTGGCGCCGCTGCTGCATCTCCACAACGAGGCCTCCAGCCGTCTGCTGAACGAGCGTGCGACGCGCGGCGCGACGAGTGCCCGCATGCGCTGCACTCTCGTCGCCGCTGAAGTGGCGCTCGCTGTCGTGCTCGTGGTGGGCGCGGGGCTGATGCTCAGGACGGTAGTGAACCTGACAAACGTCGACGCCGGATTCGACCGATCGCGGCTGGTCACGTTCGCAGTCGGACTGCCAGCCTCCACGTACCCGACCTTCGATCAGCGGGTGCGGCTGTATCAACGCCTGCTCGATCGGTTCGCTGCCATGCCGGGCGTGCAACGTGTGTCGGCGGTGTCCGGGCTTCCTCCACAGCGGGGGCGCAATGGCTTCGGCACCGATATCGAAGGCTACAAACGGCCACCGGACACACCACGCGAAAGTGTGGACTATTACCAGTCCGTTACTGTCGGCTATGTCGAGGCGATGGGAATACCAATCCTGGAGGGCCGCTCGTTCACCGAGACGGATCGCATCGGCGCTCCTGTGGCGGTCGTGAACGAGGCGTTCGCTCGGAAGTTCTGGAAGGAGCTCGACCCGATCGGTCGTCGGGTCAGGCCGCGCTTCGGCGACCGGACGCCGTGGGTCACGGTCGTTGGCGTCGCGAAGGACGTCAAGCAACGTGGCGTCGACCAGGCAACCGGCACCGAGCTGTACTTCCTGCTCGAGCAGCTGCCGCACATCTTCCCGACTATTGCCGCTCCTCGGCTCGGTGACTGGTCGAACAACGGAAGCATGAACATCGTGCTGCGGAGTGAGCTGCCGATGGCCATGTTGCAGCCAGCGATTGCCGTCGCTGTACGAGAGGCCGATGCCTCGCTGCCGATCATCCGACTCCGGACCATGGATGAAGTGGTCGGCAGTTCCCTGCGCCGGCCCCGCATGCTAATGCACCTGTTCGGAAGCTTCGCGGCCCTCGCACTCCTGCTCGCTTCAATCGGGACCTACGGCGTGCTCTCGTATCTGGTGACGGAGCGGCGCCGGGAAATCGGCATCCGGATGGCGCTCGGCGCGAAACGGGAGGCCGTGCTGCGCAGCGTCATGGGGTATGGCCTGAGGCTCACGTGTATCGGCCTCGCCGCCGGACTGGCCGGTGCAGTCGCCCTGAGCCGGTTGATGGAGACGCTGCTCTTCGACGTCCGGCCGACCGATCCGGCCACGCTGGTGAGCGTTGCGGCCGTGATCACGTTCGTCGCAATGATCGCCTGCTTCGTGCCCGCCTATCGCGCCACACGGTTCGATCCCATCGCCGCGCTGCGGGAAGAGTGATGCCACTCGAGGCGGGCGCTTTGACCGCCGGAGCTATCGGGCACAGTGACGCGATCGCGTGCCGTTGGAGGTGTCGGTCGGCTAATCTCATCCGAGGGGCTTCGCCCCTCGGATGAAACTAGAAGCCGTCTCACAAACCTGCCGCTCGTTTCACGATGCGAGCGAACGCCAGTGAGCGAGCCACGCGAGCGGCCCGCCTCCGCCAAGGCTTCGGCGAGGTCTCGCCGTAGCGCTTCGCGCGGAGGCGGGAGCGCGCCGGCGAAGCGGCGCGCGAGAGCGCGTGTCGGGGAGTCCGAGGGGCGAAGCCCCTTGGATGAGATTATGACGCCTGGTCAGTCGGTCTGCAGCCAGCGGCCGAGGAGCGGCTGGCCCTTCCGCGACGCGTAGAACCCGAACAGCGCGAGTCCCAACACGAGCAGCATGGGCCACATCGCTCCGGCCACGTGCGGCCTCGACATGTCGAGGGTCAGCGGTGCGTTGGCCAGCACCTGGCTGACGAAGAAGGCAGTCGCCCCGGCGAGGAGACCGCCGTAGACGAGCGTCGCGATCATCGGCGCCACGTAGCAGAGCACCGACAGGACGGTGATGTACGGTCGCTCCCAACTGGCGCTGCCGAAGACGAAGACGGCGAGCACCGCCGCCGCGAGGACGGACGCGCCGATCGTGTTTCGCAGCAGCGCCCGGCCAAACGCGAACGCTACGGCGAGCGCCGTCGCCGTCTGGAGTGCGTTCGGGATCATCCGCAAAACCGCAGCGACCGTGGCGGACCCGCCCATCAGGAACTGCAGGTTCGTCATGCGCGGCGTCGACGGCGGCTCGCCGAGCAGCCCAGGAATCACCATGGACGCGAAGCCGAGCAGCACCATGGCAATGCCCACGGTGATGCCAAGGAGAAGGTCGCGGCCGACTCGTGGGTCGACGACTTGACCGGAGAGCACGCGCGTCGAAGAAATCAGGATGCGAGGAACGAAACGGCGGACGTACGGTTCGAGCGCTATGTAGAGCAGCCAGAGCACGCCGGTGTTGTAGAACGCGTTCGGCAGGAAGACGAAGAAGCGGTCGTCCTCGATATCGAACGCGCGATAATGCCGGGCCCCGATGATCCACGCGGCGATCCAGACAGTGAGCGTGAAGAAGAGCAGTCGTCCGGCTCCACGCCTGTCGCCGCGTCCGGCGCGAAGATTGAACCGGGCGAGGATCAGCGTCCCGAGCAGCAGGACGTCAAGCATCACGATGGGCGCGACCTGCGAAAAGCGGCGGGCCGCCGGTGGCCCAGGCGGCTGCTCAGGCGGGGTCCAGGGCCCGAGCGTTCTGAAGGACACCGGCACGCCTTTGTACGCTGAGGCCTCGACTCGCAGCGTGACGTCCGGGCGGTCCGCGATCGTGCCCTCCCACGCGACCCACTCCGTGCCGTGCGTGCGAGGAATCCAGATCGGATCGACCGGCTTGAACCGCGCGATATCGAGCCGGCCGGCGGCGAAGAGGGCGTTCCAGGGCGGGGTCTTCGCCGGCGTGATATTGCGATCGCTCAGCGGCGGTTCAGCCTCGAGGAAAACCAGCCGTCCGACGTCGTCGAGCGTCAGCCGCAGCATGCCTGGGACCGTCCGCGGCGGGTTTCCGAGGGTAATGTTCCACTCGTTGCCGAGCGGTATGAGGGGCTGAGGACTCTCGCGGCGCCAGAAGAGCATCACCGATGCCGGGCCGTTGCCGAGCCCGCTCCAGCGGTTCGCCGTTCGATCCTTGTCGCCGACGTATCGAATGAACGCGCTGTTGATTCCGAGTCCCCGGGCCGAGTCGAACGGCGGCGCGGTATAGCCGATCGAGGCAGCGATCTCCCGCGCCCGGTCGTCGAGGAAGCCGATCGACCGCTTCATCGGCGCATGAGAGTAGAGCAGGTGCCGATCGCCGAGCGCGCCGAGCGCAACCAGCCCGGCGATGACTGCGGTCACCACCCCGAGACCGATTGCCGGATGCAGCGCCTCGGTCTGGCCCGCGGCGGCGACCATGGCGGGTGACGGCGTCTCGCCCGCGGCGAGCGCGGCGGCAAGCGGGTCGCCGCCTGGCAGGGCAGCGGCAACGGCGAGTGCGGTCGCCGGTCGTTCGTCCGGCTCCGGCTTGAGGCAGCGCAGGATGACCGCCTCGATCTTCGGATCCAGCGTCTTGACGATCTGGGTCGGCGCGGCGATGCCGGATTGTTCGCGCTTGTGAATCAGCTCCGCGAGGTTCTTGCCCTCCAGGGCGCGCACGCCCGTGAAGATCTCGTAGAGCACGAGGCCGAGGGCGTAGATGTCGCTGCGCGGCGTGACCTCGGCACCGGCGAGCTGCTCCGGGGCCATGTAGGCCGGTGTGCCGGCCCGCAGCGCTTCACCCGCGGCGCCGGCGAGCCCGAAGTCCGTGATCCGCACCTTGCCGGTGCCGTCGAGCATCACGTTGGCCGGCTTGAGATCGCGATGGACGACGTGGCGCTCGTGCGCGGCCGCGAGGCCGGCGCAGACCTGCCGCGCGATCTCGAGCGCGCGATCTTCCGGGAAGCGGCCGATGCGGCGGAGGAGCGACGCGAGATCCTCGCCGTCGATGTACTCCATCGAGAGGAACGTGCTGCCGTCGATCTCGTCGATGTCGTAGACGCGGCAGACGTTCGGATGCGAGACCTGGCGCGCCATCCGGACTTCGGTGTGCAGCTGGGTGAGACGCGCCGGATCGCGGTCGACGTCCACGGGCAGGAACTTGAGCGCGACGGGCTGCCCCAGCTTGAGATCGTCGGCGCGGTAGACCTCGCCCATGCCGCCGCGCCCGCGGCGCTCGATGATCCGATAGCGCCCGCCGAGCAGCGTGCCGGGCGCAAAGCGGCCGTGATCGATCGAGCCGGACGAAGACAGCCAGCCGGCGGCTGCCGACGACGTCGGCGAGCCTGAGCTGCGGCCGGACGAGCCCGACCCGGACGCCAGTCCGTCCGCCAGGCGCGTTTTATCGTCGCCGCCCGTCGGCCCGGCAGGCCCGACGTCGGGCAGCGGCGTGCGGCACTTGGGGCATGTGCCGCCGGCCTCGCCGCGAACGACCACGGCGGCGCACGACGGGCAGAAGAGGAGGTTTGCCACCGGCTCGAATTATACGGCTCGCGTTCAGTCGAGTGCGGAGCACCCGGACAACGTCGGTTATTCAGTTCCGCGGGCTTACAATCCGGCACATACCTGTGCGCGGCGGAAGCCGACGAAGGAGGACGTTCGTGGCGACGAGACCTCGTACCATCGACGGATATCTGGCCGGCCTGTCCGCCGAGAACCGCGCTGCGCTGCAGAAGGTGCGTCGAGCCGTCCATGCGGCAGCACCGAAGGCGGAGGAGTGCATCAGCTATGGGATACCCGCGTTCCGCCTGAACGGGAAGCTCATAGCAGCGTTCAAAGCGGCCGCGCACCACTGTTCGTTTCATCCCATGAGTGGCGATACAGTGACGACGCTCGAAGCAGATCTGGCCGGATACGATACCAGCCGGGGGACGATTCGATTCTCCGCTCGTGCTGGGCTACCGGCGACACTCGTTCGTAAGCTGGTCAAGACGAGAATTGCGGAGGTTGCCGAGTAGGTTCGCCAACGTCGGCATGCCTCGCGGACTCCGAAGAGACTGAATGACGCCAGGCGTATAGGTGCGGGATGTCAAATGCAGGCGGTCTATTGCTCGCGCAGGGTGCCGAGAGGCTTTGCAGTGAGCACGTTCCAGGTCGAGAAGACGCCTACCGCCGTCACGAGGAGAACGGTGAGCACGATACCGAAGATGTTGACGGCCGGGTGAAGATGCCACGGAACCCGGGCCGCGCCGGTCGCTGTCATCGCCCAGGTGAGCGCAATCGAGGCCGCCGAGCCGATGCCGCCGGCGAGCAGGCCGAGGACGCCGTACTCGATCAGCGTCATCCGTACCAGGATCATCTTCCTGGCGCCGATCGTCTTCATGATCGCGGCCTCGTACACGCGCTGGAACCGGGTCACGGCGATCGAGCCGATCAGGATGAGCACACCACATCCCGAGACGAATCCTCCGAGGATCGTGAGCGCGCCCGACACGTCGGCGATGCGCTTTCGTATTTCTTGCAGCTCATCGAGCACGTCCACGAGGGTGATGTTGGGAAACGCCTCGACGAATGCGTTCTGCAGACGGGCGCGATCCTCACCGGGAGGCGGCCCCTTGAGAGCACCGATGAACATATGGGGCGCCGATTCGAGAACGCCGGGGCGGAACAGGATGTTGAACTGCGTCAACGGAGACATCGACCGGACGCGCCGTTCGAGACGCCGGATGCTCGTGACCTTGGCCTCGATCCGCCTGCCCAGGATGTCGAACATCAGCGTGTCGCCAACCTCGAGGCCCCACCGGGACGCCGAATCCGCTTCGATCGAGATTTCCGGTTCGGTCGACGGCGTGCGGTCCCAGAATCTGCCCCCGACAACTGTCTCAGACGGGTCGAGGGCCTGGCGGTACGAAACGCGATGTTCGCCGGCGAGGCCCCTCTTCACGAGATCGGCGCGGTCGCGATTGACCTGACCCGGCCCTGACTTGAGTCCAACCAGCCGCACACGCACGACCGGCGCGAGTCGAAGGTCGCGGGCGCCGAGGCTCGCGAGGGTCGTCTCGGCCGCGGCTTTCTGGTCGTTCTGGATGTCGATGAAGAACATGTCCGCCGACAACGAGCCGAGATCGAGCCGGTACTCGGATTGGACATCCATCAGCCGCAGCCGCACGGACAGGATGAAGAGCGTCGCGATCCCCACGGCAAACAGCACCACCTTCGTCTGGTTGCCTGGCCGGCAGAGGCTCATTACACCGTAACGCAGGGAGAACGAGGTGGGTAGGCGACGCACGCGCCGGAGCGCCGCGATCAGCCCGCTGCCGGCGACGTTGAGGACCAGCGCGGTCGCGGCGATTCCGCCGAGCAGCACGCGGGTCCCTGGAAAGGTGCCGGCCTGCCAGATCGCCAGCACCACGACGCCCGCCGCGAGGAGCACCCGGGCCACCAGTTGAACCCAGTCGAATGCCGGCGGCACCTGTTCGCGGCGCAGCAGGACATTCGGCTTCGTCCGGCGGATCTCGAGCAGTGCCGGCAGCGAGAACAACACGGTGATCACCATGCCGACGCTGACGCCCTCGACCACCGCGCCCCATGTCAGTCCCGATCGCACGTCCAACGGAATCAGCGGCGCGGCGTAGCTGGCCCCCACGACCGTGACGGCGTGCGCGAGCGCGAGCCCGAGCAGGCTCCCTCCGAGCCCCAGCGCGACCGTCTGGGCGAGGTAGGCCCCGAGCACTCGCAGGTTGCGTCCGCCCAGGCACTTCAGGATCGCGATCGTCCTGATCTTCTGCTGGATGAAGACGCGCATCACGCTCGCAATGCCGATGCCGCCGAGCACGAGAATCGCCACGCCGATGAGGCCCGTGAAGCCCTCCGAGTTCGCGAGGCTCGCCGTCAGCCAGTTCTCGATGTAGCGAAACGTGCCGATGCCGACATTCACCTTGATGAGTTTGATTTCGCGTCCGAGCTCCTGAACGAACTGTCCTTCCTGACCCTCGAGCGTCTTGAAGTTCCAGATGTATCGGACGCGGCTGCCGAAGGTGGTCAGGCCGGCCTCTTCGATGGCCTCATAGTCGACGAGCACCCTTGGAATCGGACTGAAGTTGATCGCGCTGCCGGGGATGCGATCCGCCACGCCGCGAATCTCGAATGTGCGTGAGCCGACCGCAATGGAATCTCCGACCTGGATCCCGAGGCGCGTGAGCAGAGCCGGCGGAGCGATCGCGCCGCGATTCTCCAGCATCGCGTGTGAGTAGGGCACTCCCGAGATGAGCCGCACCTCGCCGTACAGGGGGAAAGTGTTTCGGACGCCTCGCACCTGGATCATGACCGGCCGCGAGTCCCGGGAGTCCGCCCGACGCGCCATCGTCTCGGTTTCGATGACCTCGGTGTAGTCGATCACTCGCGGCGAGCCGGTGAAGCGTGTGAGCAGCGCGCTCGCGTCCGCCGGCCACGGCTGGTTGGTCTCGACGCGCACGTCCGCCGCCATCAACGCGCGCGCCTGCCGTCCGACCGACGCGGCAAGATGGTCGGTGAACGAGTGCACGCTGACCATCGACGCGACCCCTATCGCGATGCAGAGAAAGAACAGGGCGAGCCGCCGCCATGAGGCCCGCATTTCGCGGCGCGCCATGTTCAGGATGAAGATCACGCGGCAGTCTCGTCGCAGACGATGCGGCCTTCGTTGCGAGTGATGGTGCGGATCATGGGGCCGGACCCACGCGGCAAACAGCGTGCCCGAACCGGCTCACCTGGTCAAGTCGCTGATCGCAGCGAGGTTCCTGTCGGTCGAGCGTGCTGACGTCTGCAGCGTCCATGCGCGGCGGTGGGACGGGCCAGTCCCGGAATCGAGACCGGCCATCTTGCCGAGGCCGTCTCTTACGATCGCTGCCACGGACATCGCGAATTCTGGCTCCCCGCAAAAAGAGAATCTCGTTGAGGCAGATTATCGAAAGCTCAGGTTTCCGCATCGAACGAATGGAGACGGAGCCGACAGGCTCCGGGCACTCCCCGTCCTATAGCTCGGATGGTGTTGCGAACTCCTCGCGACGGATCACTTTGCCGCCGGCGCCGTAAAGGATGACGAGGACCCTATCCGGAACGCTTGGACCCATGCGCTTCCGTACTTGTTGCCAGCGGCGACCGCCACCTTGTTGTCGTCGATCCTCTGAACCTCATTCTCTCAAAATCGGTGAAGAGCCCCTTTTTTATCACCCCGACTCCACCGAACCCCATGCCCAGGCGCGGTGTCAAACTGATGGCCGGAGGTGCGGATGGGTCGCACAGTTCGCGCAGTCGTTGCGGTGGCGTTGATGTTTCTGATAGTGGTCATCCTATCGACGTCGGTACTGTGCGTGAGTACGCCCAGCAACGAGACATCATTTTCGACGCCGTCGTCCTCCTCGTGTTCGCCTTCGCGTACGTGACAATCGCGTGCCAACTGGTCGGGGCAGTCACGCATCGATTCTCTGGTGATGAACGATTAGCTCTGGTAGCCGCAGTGATCATCGTGTCAGTCATGACTGTGTTCGTCGCCGTGCTCGTCGGCGATAGCTGGTCCATCGGCGCTGAGGTTCTTCGGGTCGGGAATGGGCATCTCAGCTACCGCACGGAGCGTCTGCCGTGGCGGCAATATCGGCCCGCCATCATTGCCACGGCGCTCGGCGTGTTTTGGCTGGTTGCAGCGGTCAGGTTCAAAACAGAAAGAGTGCAGGCCGCTGAGCGACGCGGCCACGTTCGGCACTGATGCCGAGCTGTACTCAAATCGGTGAACAGCCCAAAAAACCTTGTTGCGTCTTGCCGCAAGACCCACAACAATGCCGGACCAAGACAGGAAGTCGGGAGCCGCGCAAGCTCATGTGCTCTGGGAGGTGCACCATGAAACTGACGGGTAGCGTGCCCCGGGCGGTCGGCCTGTTCGTCGGCCTCGTGCTGATGGTCTCGATGGCTACAACCGCTTCTGGGCAGGTATTGTATGGTTCGGTCGTCGGCACTCTGACCGATGCTACGGGGGCGGTCGTCCCCAACGCAACCGTGATGGTCACCAACCAGGACACCGGCCTGATCCCGGCAGGTCGTGACCGACCAGAACGGCTACTATTCCATCCCCAACCTGCTCGAGGGTGTGTACGACCTGGCGGTGACGTCAACCGGGTTCAAGCCCTACACACAGAAAGGCGTCGCCATCTCAATCAACCGCGTCACCCGCGTCGACGCCACCATCGAGGTGGGCGCGGTGAACGAACAAGTCAGCGTGGAGGCTACCAGCGCGGTCCTGCAGACGAACAAAGCGGATGTCAGCGTAAGTCTGGATACGCGGGCGATGGAGAACCTGCCGCTATCCGGATACCGCAACTATCAGTCGCTCATCAATCTGGTCCCCGGCGCCACACCGGCGCGATTCCAGAACGCCGTCACCGACACGCCGGGGCGGGCACTTTCAACGAACGTCAACGGCCAGGAGCGCGGCGCCAACAATACGCGCGTGGACGGATCTGCCGACATCCTGGTCACGATGCCGCACCACGCGGTCTACGTCGCACCCGTCGAGAGCATCCAGGAAGTCAACATATCGACGAACAACTTCGATGCCGAGCAGGGGATGACCGGCGGCGCCGCCGTGACCGTCATCACCAAGTCAGGGACGAACTCCTACCGCGGAACGGCATTCACGATGTACGACAGCGCTGCGATGCGTGCGTTCACGTGGGACGAGAACCGAGCCGGGGCTGCCGAGAAGCCCGAGGGGAAACGAAGCATCAGCGGCGGCAGTCTCGGCGGCCCGATCGAGAAGAACAAATTGTTCTTCTTCGGGAACTGGGAAGGCACCTTCGAGCGGAACGGTTTCTCGAACAGCTTCGCTGTTCCGACTGCCGACTTCCGCAGCGGCGATTTCAGCCGCACGCTCGGAGCGCCGATTCTGAGCGCGGCCGGTACTCCCATCATGGTTCCGACGACTGAAGGCGGCACGACGGCCCTCAGAGAAGGAATGATTTTCGATCCGTTCACCGGAAATCTGGACGGGACGGGCCGATCGGTGTTTTCGAGCGGCGGACGGATCAACGTCATCCCGCAGGCTCGCCTGAACGCGCCGATGATGAAGATGCTGGCCCTCGTTCCTCTGCCGAATCGGCCTGGAGACACGCAAAACTACTTCAATACTGCCGTTCAGCCGCTGGACCGTAACAACATCGACGCCAAGGTCAACTGGAACCGCAACGAGCGTCATCAGCTCTGGTTCAAGTACAGCATGATGAAGGCCAAGGTGAGCGGCGAGTTCGGCCTCGGCGACGCCGGTGGTCCATGCTTGTGTGGCGGCGGTCTCGGCACGGGCTCCACGCTGGTGCAGATCGCCGGCATCGGGCAGACATATACGGTCTCGCCCACGTTCCTGATCGACGGAACCTTCGGCTGGACGCGCTTCGGCCAGGACGTGGAACCGCCCGACCTCGGCATCAACTTCGGGTTGGACGTCCTGGGAATCCCGGGGACAAACGGTCCCGACCCGCGCGAAAGCGGCATGCCGCCGATGTACATCTCCGGCTACTCCGACCTGGGGAACGACGAGGGCTGGAACCCGCTCTACCGGAACGACCAGTCGTACACCGCCAACGTCAACGCGAGCTGGGCGAAGAATACACACGACATCCGATTCGGTTTCGACTTCGTTCATCACCTGATGAACCACTGGCAGCCGGAGCTCGGCGAGGGCCCGCGCGGCGCCTTCCATTTCGATCCCGGCGTGACGGCCCTGAATCCCGACGCGCTCGACGCCAGCGGTGGGATTCCTGGGCGATGCGCCCTCGTTCGAGAACGACTGGAATGGTCTGGCGGCATTCCTGCTCGGCACGGCGTCGGCGTCGGGCAAGAGCAGCCAGTTCATCAAGATGAACAGCTTCGAAAACCAGTACGCGCTCTTATATCCGCGATCGCTGGCGCAGCGACGGAGAAGCTGACGATCGACCTGGGACTGCGATGGGAGCTCTACCCCAATCGCTGGCGCTCGGGCGGCCTGGGGATCGAATCGTACGACCCGACCACGAACGAGGCGTTGATTGGTGGCAGGGGTAGCGTGCCGCAGGACAACGGCGTAGGGTTCAGCAAGAAGCTCTTTGCTCCACGTCTCGGCCTTGTCTATCGTCTAGATGACAAGACCGTCATTCGAACCGGCTATGGCATCACCTACCACTCGCATCCGTGGGGCGCGCAGGCGCTGCGCGGGTGGTATCCACTGACCCTGGTGGCGGCGTTCTCCGGCATCAACGGTTTCCAACCAGTCACCACCGACCGCGCGTATGTGGCCGCAGGCGTTCCCAACGCTCCGCTCGGGCCTAACGTCGGCATCCCGTCGATCTGCTGTCCCGATATCAGCACGGGCCGTGTACCTCTGCCAAGCGTGGCGGAAACGGGCTATCCGCGTGCGAACTCGGAGCTGCACCGCGGCTACATCCAGTCGTGGAACCTGATCGGCGAACGCAGACTGCCGGGCGAAATAATTGCGTCGATTGGATACGTGGGGTCGGCTTCCGTCCGCGGCTTCGCGTTCCTCGATATCAACGCGTCGCAGATCCCGGGCTCGGGCGACGAAGGACGCCCGCTCTTCGCGGAGTTCGAGCGTACGACCCCTACGCGTGAGTGGGACGGCCGGACGCACAGCATCTATCACGCGCTGCAGGCCACCGTAAACCGTCGCTTCAAGGACGGTCTGCTGCTCAAGAGCGCCTACACCTGGTCGAAAGCCATCGACGAGGCCCCCTACTCCGACTGGACGGAGTTCCGCTACAACGCG
Organism: uncultured Acidobacteriota bacterium; assembly: GCA_963804795.1. Classification (GTDB taxonomy): domain Bacteria; phylum Acidobacteriota; class Vicinamibacteria; order Vicinamibacterales; family 2-12-FULL-66-21; genus CAVSUB01. Next base: position 758,185 of record CAWDRS010000007.1, read on the forward strand.
GCGAGCGTGTTCTATCGCAATCGCGCGCTGGCTGACCACGACATCCCGCACAACTTCCAGCTGGGGGCGCTCTACGAACTGCCGTTCGGCAAGGAGAAGAAGTGGGCCACCTCGGGTCTCAGCAGTGCGATCTTCGGAGGCTGGCAGTTGAACGGCGTCTTCGCCGCGTATGCCGGCCGGCCATTCAATCTGACTGCCTCAGGCTCGTCGCTGAACATGCCGGGCAACCAGCAGACGCCCGACCAGATCAAGGAGAACGTCGAGATCCTCGGGAATGTGGGCAGCGACGGAACGTACTTCGATACGACGGCGTTCGCGCGCGTCACCGAGGTCCGGTTCGGCAATGTGGGTCGCAACTCCATGCGCGGGCCGGGCGTCGCGAACCTGGATCTGGGGCTGTTCCGCTCCTTCAAGGTCAGAGAATCCGAACTGCAGTTCCGCCTGGAGGCGTTCAACGCGACCAACACGCCGCATTTCTCCAACCCGAACGGCAACGTCAACAGTGCGAACTTTGGGCGCGTGCTGTCCACGCAGTCCGCGGATGCGATGGGGCGGTCCCGGCAGTTCCGCGTCGGCGTGCGCATGACGTTCTAGACTCCTTCATGGAGTGTCATCAGGGCGCAGGCAACTTGGCCTGCGCCCTGAATTTCTCTCGCTGGTCGACAGCCGGCATGTGTCGAACGATTGATTGGGGAGAGCCACCGTAGGGAATCACGGTCCCTGTCAGCTCGCCCAACTGGTAGATCGCCGTCTTGACGTAGTAGCCGCTGGACCAGCGCTGAGTCGCCAGATCGTCTGCGAATGTGATCGCGTTCGTCCGAATGACCTTCGCCAGGAATGTCTTTGCGTCGGAATCCACCGTCTCCATCGGGCCTTCCGCCGTGCTCGCGAGAAGAAACGCGGCCCGCCAGAGTGAGAATGCGGCCGCGAGCGCCGCGAGTCGCGATTCGGGTCGAGGTCCGACCAGCGTTCTCGAAGCCTCAGCATCTCGGTTTGGATTTCATTTCTGGGACTGACCAGCCACTTCAGCCCGCGATCCTCTAACGACATGCTCCAAGCCTCGCTTCATTGATTGGCTGCACAGTCGATCTTCGCAGCAGCTTCCGGCAACGCGCCGGCATCCACGATCGCGTAACGTCGATAGATCGCCTCGGTCTTGTCTCCCACCATCGCCATCGCTGCTGATCCGCGACACGCCGTCGCGCTCGAGCAGCGCAGGCCCATGGGGTGCGACCGGCACCGTCAAAGATAAATCGTTGACGGTTCAGTACAACCTGATCATGCAGCGGACCGACTTTGAAGACGCCGTGTACTCGCTGATGCCATGATCGCCTCTCGCGGCTAGCCCGCAGGCTGCGCTGCTGTTCGTGGACATCCCTCATACCCAACTTTCGGTGCCGCCGGTCCTCTGAGCGATGGACTGTAACGCGATTCGCCGGGCTCGAACGACCCAGTGCGTCGATGGCCTCGGTCCGGGACGAAACGCCCGTGTTTCCGGGACCGGTCTCACTCACGGCACCAATCGCGCGGCCGGAGCGGCGGTCGTGCCAAAATGGCCCATGCACCGCAGCTCGGCCACCATCGCCATCATTCTTGCCACCACGATCTCAACGTTGGCCACCGTCGAACCGGTCAACCAGGAAGCCATCGCCAAGATCAAGACCGAAGGGTTCCAGCACTCCGAAGTGATGGACACCCTCAGCTGGCTCAGTGACGTTTATGGGCCGAGGCTGTCCGGATCCCAGACCCTGCAGAAGGCGGGGGAGTGGGCGCGGGATCGCATGGCCCAATGGGGACTCGTCAACGGCGCGCTCGAACAGTACGACACCACCTACCGGCAGTGGTCCGTTGACGGCTTCGAACTCGCGATGGTGCAGCCGACCTACATGCGGATTTACGGCTATCCGATGGCGTGGTCGCCCGGCACCTCGGCACCGCTGGTCGGCACTCCGATGGTGGTGGAGGTGAAGTCGAAAGACGACTTCGACAAGTATCGCGGCAAGCTGCGCGGCGCGATCGTGATGAACGGCAGGCCGGCCGTCAGCGACATCGGCTTTCAGCCGGAGGCCAAGCGCCTCACAGACGAAGACCTCGCGAAGCAGTCAAGGGAGATCAACCCCGGCGATCCCGTGTCGCTGCAGCAGGAAAAGACGAGTTCAACAAGCAGGTCGACAAGATGATCGACGTGCTGAAATTCTTTGCGGCCGAAGGGGTCGCGGCAGTGATCACGCCGAGTGGGACGGCCGAGGACGTGCGCGTGACGGGTTACTACGACCAGAAATGGCACGCGCCGTTCCCGTCGTTCGTATTCTCGCGCGAGCACTACGGCTGGATCATGCGCATGCTCGACAGGAAGCAGGCGATCACGCTCTCGCTCCGGCTGTCGGCCACACTGGGCGCCGAGGTCCACGGCTTCAACGTCGTCTCCGAGATTCCCGGCACCGATCCGCACCTCAAGAACCAGGTCGTGATGCTGGGCGGCCACCTCGACTCCTGGCACACGGGGACCGGGGCCACCGACAACGGCGCCGGCTGCGCGGTGGCCATGGAGGCGGTCCGCATCCTCCAGGCGGCGGGCCTGAAGCCGCGGCGCACGATCCGCGTCGCGCTGTGGACCGGCGAGGAGCAGGACTACTACGGATCGAGCGGCTACGTGAAACAGCACTTCGGCGATCCCGCCTCCGCCACCCGCAAGCCGGAACACGCGCTCCTCGCCGCCTACTTCAACCTCGACAACGGCAGCGGCCGCGTCCGCGGCGTGAACCTGCAGGGCAACGAGGCGGCGCGGCCGATCTTCGAGGCGTGGCTCGAACCCTTCCGGTACTTAAGCGCCGCAACGGTGACGACGTTGAACACCGGCGGGACGGATCACATGCTGGTCAATGCCGTCGGGTTGCCGGGATTCCAGTTCATCCAGGATCCGCTGAACTACGAGACCCGCGCACATCATTCCAGCCTGGACGTCTACGAGGAAGCGGTGCCGGACGATCTGAAGCAGGCCTCGGTGATCATGGCCAGTTTCGTCTACCACGCGGCGATGCGTGACGAGATACTGCCGCGTCCGCCGTTGCCGCGTCCTCAGGCCGCGAAGTGAACCATGGATGTCCCTGCTCAGCCCGTCCCGTTCGACAGCCGGGCCGTCACGTTCGTTTCAGACTATCTCGTCAGCATCCCGGCGAAGGCCTTCCAGGCAAGAGTGCCGCCGATCGCCAGGCGGATCGGAACCGAGGGCACGACGAGCGTCCCACTCCACACGTACACCGGATGCATCCGGCGACGCGACACTAGGTCGTAGATCACGCCCGCGGCGTTGAAGATGAATGCGAGGCTCAACCCGGCGGGACCGAGCGTCAGCACGCCAGGCAGTCGAGCCACCGCGGCGGGAATGATGCTGACGTACGCCAGCAGCATGAGCCGCTTGTGCGCGTCCTTGTCGCGCCGGCGGACGAGGGCTGTGCTCACAAGGCCGGTGAACAGGACCATGTCGAAGAACGGAACGCCCATGAACGGAGTGGATCGGTTCCCGGTGGTGCCGCACCTCGAGCCGCCGCAACGCGAGCAGATCGCTCGTCCACCCCATGGCCCTCCCGAGTGGCCCATCACGCCCCACGACGGCCGCCCGCGCGTGCAGCTCGCACGGGCCCGCAGGCCCTGCACACGACTGCGTGCCGGACGCGGCCGTCAGGCCCACCGGGAGCAGAACTCGAAGGACCGACGGGATCTTCGTGATGGACACAGAAGGCCTCCCGGCACGCGCGCGGTTAATCTTCGAATTCCTCGACGATCCGTTCCATCAATGTCGGCTTCTCAATGAACCGTGTCGCGACGCGCTTCGCGCTGACCGCCGAGGTGATACTCGGGTTCAACGGGAATTACAGAGGTGACTGGGCGTACCGACGCTTCTGGCGTGCAGGCGGCGCGGGCGTGACGGACTGTGGCCTGTAGTCCGCACCAAATGTATGCTGGGCGTGCTCCTCCAACGCTCCTCGCATCCACTCCAGCAGCGGCGTCGGCAGGTCTTCTCGATAGTCATGGTGATGGTCACCTTGACGCGTTATACCCAATGCTTCGATGTCGGCATGGGGGGCGCATGCTACATCGCATCCGTCTCCCCTCGGTACTTCCGCCCTCTCGGTGATTTCACCCCTCGTCGTACGTACACGTCGCGCCGTGTGACTTCGATGTGACTGTGACTACGCCCCCGTTCCAGGGCTCGCGCCGGCCTGCCTGTAACTGCTTGATGTATTTGGGTTTGCTGGAGCCGGCGGTCGGACTTGAACCGACGACCTGCTGATTACGAATCAGCTTGGACACGAAATCCGCGGTGATCGCGTGAGCTCGGACTTGCACATTTGCTGGGAATTCGTGCACCAGCGTGATCTCGCAGATTCGCCCGTAATCTACCGTCCGTCCACCATCCGTCCACCGGCTTCGGCCTTCTGAGGATGCCTCAAGCGCTCTCACTGAGGACGTTCACGCCTGTGACGTGGAAATGCTTCGCGGCCTGCAGCATGTGGCGGTCGTTCGTATAGACCTCCTGGAAGCCATGCTCCTCGGCGCAGGCCAGGTGGAGCGCGTCACCAGATCGGACGAAAACGGTGCTCGGAAGATCGAGGACGGCTTTGCGGGCCTTTTCCACCAGCTCAGAAGTCACACCAAACCACTGCCATACACCGTTCTGCTCATCTTCTTCGAAGTCTTTCAAGATGGCCGTCATCTCCCGGCGAGTGACGTGGTGCTCTCTGACGTGCCGCTTGAGTATCGATGCAAACTCCAGTCGCGCCAGCTCACAAGATGCGAGGCCATCCGCACCGTAGGCTACTTCGCGGACCCGATCCGCGCCCGGCTCATTGAGGTAGCACTTGGCGACGTACGCTGCGTCGAAATAGATCACCGATCCTCGCGCAACTCGGACTGGTACACGGCGGAATCGACCGGGACCTTCGACCGTTTCCGTATCGCTGCCTCTCGGTTGGGGAGAGGCCGGCTGGTCACTGACCCGTCAAATGGTTGAAGCGCCGCAACGCGGCGACCGCGATCGGTGACCACGATTGGACCCCGACTCGCAGCGTGACGAACCCAGCGCCCCGTCTTGAGGTGCAATTCACGGATGGAGATCGTCTTCATGTGCACATTGTGACACATTGCCCTCAACAGATGCGAAAATTCTCACCCAGCCGGCAGGCTTGGGGCTTGGCCTGACGTTCAACACTGTCAGTGGGTTATGAGCCCAATTTAACGGGACCACTGCGATCCACCGGAACCCACTCCACGCGATCTTCCTAAGGTTTTCGACCACTCCCATCGACCCCGATCCACCGCGAACCATTACCGATTGTCAGCCATTTGTCAGCCGAACGGCTGGGCGACGATGTAGGCTGACGCTCGCTCTTGGAGGTCTCGCACTGTTCTTCCTCCACGACTCGCCGTCGGCAGAATCCAATCTACGAATTTTTTCGTTGACATACGAATTCTCTCGTAGCTAAACTGCCGCCCGTGGCTCGAACCCCACTCTCAAGACCCACGGACGGCGAACTCGCCATTCTTCGGATTCTGTGGGACCGAGGACCATCCACAGTCCGCGAGATTCATGACGCGATGTCCCAGGGACGCACTTCCGGCTACACGACAACGCTGAAGCTTCTTCAAATCATGATGGAGAAGGGTCTCACGACGCGAGAAGAATGGGGTCGTGTACACCGGTACGCGGCCGCGGCAGCGGAGGAAGAAACGCAGCGTCAACTGGTCGAAGATCTGTTGAGCGCGCGTTTGGCGGCTCGGCGGGAAAGCTGATGGTTCAGGCGCTTGCGACGAAGCGAGCGTCGCCAGAGGAATTGGCGGAGATTCGCAAGCTCCTCGAGAAACGGCGAGGAGGCACACGATGAACGACTGGGTGCAAATCGCAGGATGGGTACTTCTTCATTTCCTCTGGCAGGGAAGCCTCCTGGCGATTGTCGCGGCTGCTGCGCTGCGATTTTGTCGCCTTAGGTCCTCGAGTCTCCGATACGTCGTGGCGTACCTCGCACTCGGCGCAATGCTAGCGGCGCCGGTCTTGACGGCGTTCGTGCTCGCGTCCGAGTCGGCACCTGCGACCTTCGGGGCCCGATTGACCCTTGTTGACGCCGGCCCGTCCGCCGCAGCAGGGGGACGGACTTTCGAGGTCGTCAACATTGCTCAGGAGCTAATCGCAAAGACCACTGGCGTGAGGACGCTCGAAGCTTACTTTCCTCTCATCGTCTCTGTTTGGCTTGCTGGAGTCACCTTCCTGCTGCTGCACGCATTTCGCGGCTGGTATCAGATTCGGCGCCTGCACAAGGCAGCCCTCGCTTGGGCGCCGTCGTCGTGGCAATTGCCGGCGAACCGACTCGCACAACGATTGCGTCTGCGAAGACCGGTGCGAGTGGTGGAGTTCGCTGCCATCGATGTGCCGACGGTCGTTGGATGGCTCCGACCGGTCGTCATCCTGCCCGTCGCCGCCATGGCACAGCTACCTGCCGTGCAGGTGGAGGCGGTTCTCGCTCACGAACTCGCCCACGTTCGGCGTCACGATTACCTGGTGAATCTTCTTCAGAGAGTGGCAGAGGCGGTTCTCTTCTATCACCCTGCGATCTGGTGGATCTCCGCGCGCGTTCGCGAAGAACGCGAGCATTGTTGCGATGATCTGGCGATCGAAATCTGCGGCGATCGAGACAACTATGCAACCGCGCTGGCTGAATTGGAGAGCCGGCGGACGACAGCGTCCGTCGTCGGATTAGCAGCCACTGACGGGCCGCTCCTAATGCGGATACGCCGGATTCTTCAGGTGGCTGGTCCTGACCGAATCCAGACGCCGAATTGGACACTGACGCTCGCGCTCGCCGCGGCGTTCGCGCTGGTCGTCGGCGGTCCGCAACGGTCGCCAGTGCTTCTCGCCCAGGCGACGACCAGCGTCGCGGATGCGCTGACGCCCAGCTTTCGTGCCGGATGGAGTGATGTAATGGACACCGGCTCCATTACGAGCACCGGCAGGATCGTCTTCACAGACGATCTTCGAGATGTCAAAAGCGTTTCCGATGGCGGGTCCCTCACCGTCCAGAGTCGCCGTCTGTTGTCCTCGCGGCGGATTGAGATCAGTGCATCCAACGGCTCTGTGAACCGTAAGTACTTCGTCAACAATTCTGAGCAGCCGTGGAATGAGGAATCAGGTAGGTGGTTCGCGGACGAATTGCCGTTTCTTGTCAGACGCTCAGGAGTGTCTGCCGACGAAAGGGTTCGGCAGATCGCGGAAGCGAAGGGTGTGAATGCCGTTCTCGATGAGATTAGGCTGCTATACACGGATTCCGTTCGCGGCCTATATTTGCGCGCCCTATTTGAAACCCGTCGCATGGGCGCCGCCGATGTCAACGTGGCGTTCAGGCTCGCGGCTGATCTGATCAGCTCCAGCTCCGAACTGGCGCGGACGCTGGATACCGCATTGACGGCAGGTCTACAAGACAGCGATGGCTTCTTCTATGCCGGCAGTCGCATCAGTTCCAGCGCCGAAAAGAGTCGCCTCTTGACGGACATGTTGGATAAATCCGAGTTGAGCTCGGCGAGACAGCTCGACTTCCTGGCCGCAGCCGCAACGATTGAATCAAACGCCGCGTGTGCTGCCGTGCTCGACGCATTCGCCGCGCGTTATCGAGTTTCAGACGGACCCATTCGCAACGCGTTTCTGAGTGCATTGAAAACGGTGGATTCGAACTCAGAACGCCGTCGACTGCTTGAACGACTTGTGACGCAGGCGCGTTAGCAATTTCCACTGGCATTCGGGCAAGGAGTTCAGAGCGTCGCGCGTAGATCCGACCGACGGAGTGAACCAGGTTACGCTGGCTCGCCGAACACGCCAGGCGGACTATGGCCGGCAATCGCTAATGTTTCGCAAACCGGCAGCTGCTCCAAGAAACCGAAGAACGGACTCGAGATGCACACTTTCCTTGCCGACCTTCGTTACGGCGCGCGTCTGCTCAGCCGAAGCCCCGGTTTTGCCTTCGTCGCCATCGCAGCGCTGGCAATTGGCATCGGGGCCAATCTCACGATCTTCGGCTTCGCCAAAGAGCTGCTTCTGAGCGCGCCGCGCGGCATTGCGGATCCGGATCGCGTCGCTCGCGCGTTCACCAATCGCTTTTCGAGTACCTCGCAGGCGAATTACGAAGCATATCGGGACCGCAACCATAGCTTCGTCGGATTGGCGGCGTTTCGCGCAGAATCGGTCAACCTTCGGACCGAAGGGTCACCTGAGCAGCTGTTTGGCCTGATGGTGAGCGGCAATTACTTCCCTGTCCTCGGAAGTTCCGCGGCCATTGGACGAACGCTAGCGCCACCCGACGATCAGCCGGGTGCTCCGGGTGTTATGGTCCTGAGCGATCGATGCTGGCGCCGGCGGTTCGGTCGAAGCCCTGCCGTGCTTGGAGAGACGCTAATCATCAATGGTCGTTTGGAGACGATCGTCGGTGTCGCTCAACCTGAGTTCACGGGCACGATGGCGCCGCTCGTTCCTGAATTCTTTATGCCGCTGGTTCGATCGCCCCGCGCCGCGACGGGCAGCGTCCAAATCATCGGACGCCTGCGGCCCAGCGTGACGATCGGCCAGGCCCAAGCGGATCTGACGACGCTCGCAACTCAACTGACGCCGACACAGCCAGATGATCGCCTGCGGCCAGTGGTCACCGTCTACGCGGCTCGCGCCCTGACACCAGAACTAGCGCTGCCCGCCGCCATCTTCACCGGTGCTCTCTTGGCAGTTGTAGGTCTCGTCCTGCTGCTGGCCTGCGTCAACATCGCGAACCTGCTGCTGGCTCGGTCCGCCGATCGCTCGCGCGAAATCAGCCTGAGGCTGGCGCTCGGAGCGAGTCGGAGCCGCCTCGTACGTCAGCTGCTCACCGAGAGTTTGCTGCTCTCCTTTATTGGCGGCACAGCGGCAGCCGCTCTGACGCTGCTCGCCGCGCGTCCAATTGCGGCAGCCGTCGCGTCGCTGCCCACGCCCGTGCCGTTCGATCTCGCGTTCAGCGTCGACTGGCGCCTCGTCGCCGCGGCGATGGGTTTGGCAGTCACAACGACGCTGGTATTTGGGCTCGTCCCTGCCATGCAATCTGCCAAATCCGAGGTTCTGCCCGCGCTGAAGGAAGGCGCGACCACTGCGGGACCGAGACGATCCAAGCTTCGCGCCGTCTTCATGACGACCCAGGTCGCGATGTCGACATTGCTGCTCGTTGTCGCGGGCCTGCTCGTGCGCGGCTTGGTGAACGCGCACACGGTCGACCGCGGACTGGTGACAGACGGAGTGCTGGCGGCAAGCGTCGATCTCGAATCGGCCGGCTATACGTCCGAGCGTGGCGTTGCCTTCTACGAGCGGCTGCACGATCGCCTCGAGCAGACACCCGGCGTCGCCGCCGCGAACATCGTCGACGTCGTTCCGCTCACGCTGTCGAATCGCGTGAACGAAATGGTGAAAGAGAACCCCGGCGCACAGGACATGGGGTCCGCCGCGAGCCTCGTGTACCAGAACATCGTGTCACCCGGGCACTTCCTCACACTCGGGATCCCGCTGGTCGCGGGCCGCGACTTCGATGCTCGCGATCGGACAGGAGGCACTCCGGTCGTCATCATCAACGAAATGCTGGCTCGGCGTTTCTGGCCTGGCGAGAGTCCAGTCGGCAAGCGGGTGCGCCAGCGAGAAGGCCGCGAGTCATTCGGCCCCTGGTTGGAGATCGTCGGCGTCGCTCGTGATAGCCGGTACGTCACCGTCGGCGAAGATCCCAAATTGTTCATGTACCGGCCCCTCGCGCAGGCCTATAGATCGGCCGGAACGATCCTCGTGAAAAACGGAAGCAGCGCGATGGATGCCCTTCCGGCGCTGCGGACGGCGGTGAGGGCACTCGATCCGAATCTCGCCCTCTTCAGCATCATGACGCTCGACGCTGCGACGAGCATCTCGCTGCTGCCTGTGAAGGTGGCGGCAACCTTGACAGCGGTTCTCGGCGTCCTCGCGCTCATCCTCGGCGTAATCGGCCTTTACGGTGTGACGTCTTATCTCGTTCGCCAACGGACACGAGAGATCGGCATTCGCATGGCCCTCGGCGCGCGTTCTGGTACGGTCATCCGATTGATCGCGGGGCAGGGCATCCACTGGACTGCGATCGGGCTCGCGTTGGGCCTGGGGGCGGCGTTCGGCGTGGCGAGGCTGATCGCGGGATTCCTGTACGGCATCAGCCCGACCGATCCGATGGCCTTCGCGATGACCACGCTGCTGCTGACCGCAACGGCGTTCATTGCCTGCTATGTGCCAGCACGACGCGCAAGCCGCATCGAGCCGCTCGTAGCACTGCGCGACGAGTAGTCGAGACGATCCGTCTCAAATTGCGCTGAGACCCTCCGCCCCATCGCGGAATACCGGGCGCGCGATCGATATCGACGCGCCCACCTCGCGCACATCTTCGATACTCTTCAACGCGCCGTTTTTCTGGCCGCATTTCATGTCGGACGTCAATGGATTGATGACGACCATCGAGAGCGTTTACGCAAGAGTTGCGTCGAAGGTCTCATATCCAGGGCCGTCGACAAAAGCTGATCCGGCCGCGGCGCGGAGGCGGCGTCAAGGGCGGCGGAGCCGCCGAAGGGCACCCTTGACGCCGCCGAGCACCGTGGTCTCATGTCGAGCCGACGGCCATCGAGTGGCCGCTCGATTCACTCCTGACACTCTCGCGACTCTCGCTCTGTCGCGATGCCTGGGCCGGCGTTCTCTCTAGCGCCGATCGATGTGACACGTCGCGATCCAACGCTCGCACGAGCTTGACCTTGTCATCCGTGTAGATCCGCGCGTCGTACTGTCCGCGCGACACAGCCACGTACGCTAAGCGCTGGTTCACGAGCTTCTCGCTGGCACGGTCGGTCTCGATATGCACCAAGACGCGACCCGCGGTCTGTCCTTGGCTGCTGTGGCTCGTCACGGCGTAGCCGTAGTCGAGATGGCGACGCTCGCTCGTCTCAAATGAGGACGTTCGACCGGAATCCCAGCGAACTTCCATCCGTCCATTCGTGTCGGTGCGCTCGATCGTGCCGAGCTCCCGATTGGCGAGGCCACGCTCTCGATCTGGTGCGGTCATTTGCACGCGATCCCCTTCGGCAAAGGCACGTTCGGTTTCGCGATACAGCGTCACGCCTTGCAAGCGTCGTGGGTCGTAGCTCACCGCTCGCTCGTCGTCTGTCCTGACGGTTACCTGGTTATTCTTCGTGTCGACGCCCTCGACGCGCGCGTAATCTCCAGCTTCGATTCCCAAGGCCTTGCTCCCGCGGCTGTAACGAATCACGTCGCCTTGCTCGTACCGTTCCGCCCATTGCGGATCGGCGCCCGTGATCTCCTGGCGCGGCGCCAGTACAGGCGTCCGATGCTCGTCGCGATCGACGTGACCCTCGCGCTGCATCGCTCGGTGGATCACGTCGTTGAGATCTTGGCGAGATTGGTTGTCCGGCGAGACGACGAGCGTCGCCTGCGGGTCTTTGGCGTACTCGTTCGCGATGGCTGTCAGGCGTTCCTCGCGCGGGCCGATTTCATACACGCGCCCTTGGTCGTCAAGGCCTTCGACGGCGCCATGCACGTCGCCCCGCGAGAGCTGTTCAACGACGACCTTCAACTCCGGATTACGCTGTCGCACGATCTCGTCGAGATGTGCGGTGCGGATTCCCGCTTCCTGGAGCTGGTGATACGGTCGGCCGGCGTCAACTGCTTCATGCAGGCGGACGTCGCCGACAAGCAGCACGCGCTCGTCTGGTCGGAGGCGCTCCAGGAACGTGCGCATCTGCCTCGTGCTCGCCAAGCTCGATTCGTCAAGGATGTAGAGCCGCTTCTGATCCGTTGGCCGTGCGTGGTCGTCGCCACGTGCCAGATGCCGTTGCAATGTGCTCGATTCAATGCCGGCCTCGGCTAGCTTATGAGCAGCGCGGGACGTCGGCGCGAAGCCCTCGACGTCGTAACCCTCACGTTCCGCCGCCTCGCGAACCGCCGCGAGTGCCGTCGTCTTGCCGGTGCCCGCGGCGCCTTCGAGCGCCGTCACTTGATCGCGGCTCGTCAGAATCTCCTGGACGGCCCTGTGCTGGCTTTCGTTCAGATGCGCGTACTCGCGCGCGATCGCGTCGCGCGTGCGCTCCGTCGCGAGCTCGGGATGTTGACCTTGGCCGGCACGCATCCGGTCGATGGTCTCTCGCTCCAGCTCCATCATCGCGGCCGTCGTGAAGGACCGACCTGGCGTGCCTGGCTCCTGCTGGATCTGGATGAATTCGCCTCGGCCAACGCGACCCTCGACCTCCTGCTTGATGCCCTGGATGCGCGCGTCTCCGAGCGATCGCTGCAACGCATCGCGCAGGATCGCCCGTTCCTCCACGACTGCCTCGCGCTCCACATTGCGATCGCACGCGAAGGTGACGGCCCTCCGCGCGACATCGGGCTGCTGATGCTGGTACTCAACAGCATGGGCGCGATGCTGCTCCGCGGCTTCAACAACGTGGGTGGGCTGGTTACCGAAACGATCGGCGAGATTCTGGTGGCGCTGCTGCATCTCTTCATGCGACACATCCAGCTTGGCCTCCCGCGTGTGGTGTGCCGCGATCTGCGCCGCCGCCGCGCCCTGTCGATTCGCATCGGCCAGGTAGTCCTCAATCTGCTGACGCCGTGGGCTGGACGCGTCGAGGTACTCGCACGTGTAGCCGCGGATCTCAGGCTGGCCGCTACGCCCGCGCTCGATCTCGTAGCCCAAGGCCGTCAATCGCGCCCCCAGCTCGGACCGATACACGGCCGTGGCGTACTGCTGCGACCGATACAACTCGCGCGGTTGTAGGGGGCGAACCGTACCGTCGGCCGTCTCCGTCAGATTGAAGATCACCGCATGTGTGTGGAGTTGCGGCGCCGCGTAGCCGTCGACGGGCCTGGCGCTGTCGTGTTCAAAGAGCGCCGCAACGGCATTCCCGGTGGTCTCAGGGTGTCGGTTGCCGCCGAGCCGCGCCTGCATGTAGGGCTCCAGCTCGTAGAGCGCCACATGGACGCTCTCGCGGTGAGCCTCACGCACGCGCTCGTCGCCACCCACAAGCGCGGTAATCGACACACTCTTCGGCGCCGAAAACGTCGCGTCCCAGCCCGCACGATGCTCCATCGTCGTCACGGTCTCGCCGCGAGCATTTCTGGTTTCGCGGGGCGTTTGATGACGGACGAGCTGCTCGCCCGTGATCGGATGCTGCCCCTCAGCCAGCCGCTGGAACTGGTCTTCGCGAACCTCGCCGACAAGGCCCCACTGATTCGCGAGCTGTCCGTACCAGACGCCGCGAATCTGATCGCCTTCCGTGTAGTAGTTCTCGTGGCGTTCCGGAATTCCTCGGCGTGGTAGCGCCGCGCCTGGCTCGCGCTCAACGGTTTAGAGATTGTGAGCATCGCGTCTATTGGAAGAAGGGCTCCTGGCCAACGGCTGACGAGGACGGCCGCTCCTGGGCGATGAGCGTCTCTGGCACGGGCGACTGGATTAAAGGCGCGGCAGGCCGGGCGACTCGAACCGTTGCCATCATCGGTCGCGCCGTATCCATTGACTGGACGTTCCACGAATGCGGGATGCCGCGTCGGCACATCCACGAAGGGGAAATGCAGTCGGACGACGAGGTTTTCCAGCTTCAGGTACCCGCGGCAGCGACGGGAGTCCGCTGATCTCGCTCGGCATGACGAGCGGCTCCACCTGCCGTTCCAGACCGAAGCTGCGTTGCCCATACCGGCCCTTCGAGCGGCTCTCACGCATTCGCTCGATCTCGACCTCGCCGATGGTGTCTGAGATCCACTTCGCGGCATTCGGCTCGCTGGTGCGGAGAAAGATCTTGGTCGCGGGCTGCGAGAGCATCGCTTCGGCGTCGTGGCCGTACCGGGTCTCGAGTTGGCTCCGCCCCTGGAATCCGAGCACCACCGGATTGTTCGACTTCCGATTTTCCGTGACGGCGGTGTGCAGTTGCGGCAACCGCTGCAAGCTCGCGAGTTCGTCGAGGACGAACCACACGGGTCGGTGACCCGGTTGCCCCCGATTCATCAGCCGCAACACCAGCATGTCGAGCCAGAGGCTAGTGAGCGGCACGAGCCGTGTCCGCGTCTCCGGCGTGCTCGTCAAGAACAGCCAACCACGACGGTCCTGCGCCCACGACACGGCACTCCAGCGTCGAATGGTCAGTGATTCAGGGGGAAGCAGCTTCAGCGTATCGGCCACCATATTGAGCGCCGCGAGCACCCCGCTGCGCTGCGCCGGGGCCTGCCGGTCGATGATCGACGCGTAAGGCGTGCCGTGGACGCGACGATCGAGCTCCTCGTCGTGACAGAGCCACGACGCCAGCTCCTCGGCCGTCGGCCGGAACGTCAGCAAGTGCGCAAAGATGCGGCGCGGGCCTTCCGTGAAGAACGGATTCTCGTTCGCTCGATCGGGAAAGAGCGATGTTGCCAGCGTGAGCGCTTCGGCGTCATGCCGCAGTTCGTCGCCCGGGCTCCAGTACGGCGACCGCGCATCCAGTGGATTCAGGATCACGTCGCCCGTTCTGGCGCGTAGAACTGCGGCGTGTATTCGAGCGCCGGGTCGTACACGATGGCGGTGTCGCCACGATCCTCCAGCTGACTGAGCATCTGTCGGATGAGCGCGGATTTTCCCGTGCCGGAATCGCCCATGATGAGGAGATGACTCGATTCGGTGGCACGAGGGATCCAGAGCGCTGACCGAATACCGAGCAGCTTGGCCGGCAGTCTCGTAGTCTGGAGAAACGCGATCCCGTTGGCGCGCATCCGGCGATTGAACTGCCGGGCGGATACGAACTCCGGCCCCTTCAACCGTCGCCCATGGCGCCGCGAGGGGGCCCCCCCGTGCGTCCTTCGGAATCGCGATCAGCGAGCCAGCGACGAATACGGCGCACACTGCGATCAGCGATGGCCGCGCCAGCTCCGTCACGGTCTGGTCCGCGTAGATCCAGACGCGCAACTCCGCATGAAGTCGAGCATGGTCGTGGACAAGATCCCGCCACACCAGACGCCCACTCTTCGCCGCCTGCGCGAGCTCAGAGAGAGTGAACGTTGTCTTGCCAGTCGGCAACGTGATCGGCGCGACCTCGTCATCAATGGCGAGCCGGCTGCCGCGACGGTTCTCCATCAGAAGGACGCGATAGCGGCCGGTCTGAATGCCAAGCGAGCTGGCCACGGCACTGCGCGCGTACACTGACAGATAGAACTGCTGCAACGGCGTCCAGATAAACGTCTGACGGAACAGCCAGAGCCCGACGCCGCCGGCCAGTGCGAGGACGAGCAGGCTCAGGAACCAGACCGGCATTGCCCGTTGCCATCTGCCAGCCTCTGGGGCTCGGCCCCATTCGTACGTCATGGGACCCTCCGGTCTGCTCCGGCGAGCCGCGCCTCGGCCAGCCGGCCCTTGTCCTGGTCAGCGCGCTCGATCAACCGCTGCATGGTGTCGGCGGTCACCGGCGCACCGCTGCACAGATGGAAGTGGAGATTGAGCAGGATGGCCCGGAGCGCCAGCAGCTCGGCGAGCACGGTCGCGTCAGCCGCTGGCGCCTCCGCCGCTTTCAGAAGCGCGGCACGCACCCATTCACTCACGGGCTGGTCACCGGCGAGCGTCTGAATGCGCTCGTCCTCCTCTGGCGTGACCTTCGTGCCGATCGATTTCGTCCGTCGCGATGACATGCGAGGACTCCACGCAGAGGCGCGCAACCGATGCTGCTGCGCCCCGCCGATTCCTGGTTAACCACGGTTCCTGTGTGGGAACCGCATCGTGCCGTTTCGCAAAATCCCGAACGTTTTCCGCGGTTCCTCTCGGGGAACCGAGGTTCCCGTGCAGCAACCCTGCAAGGGGTGACGTGTCACCCGTTACTGCCGGTGCGCAGCACCGCACACTCCGTCGACATCAGCGAGCGGCCTCGGCGAGCACCAGCAGCCGCGAGTCGGAGAGGCCGGACAGCTGCAGCGACAGCGACACCGCCTCGCCTGCAAGGTCGGCCTTCGTCATGAGTCCACGCCGGTACGCTTCGATAGTCATGTAGAACCGCTCGGCGGGCAGGTCGGACAGGGCGATGACCTTGCTCGAGGACGAGAAGACTCGAGCGCGGACGCCGGACTCAGGATGGCCAGGCACGCCGTCGCGAGCTCGACGGACCTTGGCCTTAGCAGAGCGCTTGCTCTCGGATTCTGAGATTAACCCCAGGGCCAGCAACCGCGATACGGTCAGCTTGTAGGTCGGTACCAAATCGGCGGGCGATCCACATCACATCGAGGTAGGTAATCGTCTGCGACCCTGGCGTCGATCGTTCTTCCGCCCGCACGGACTGTTCACTCGCCGCATCGAATGCCCAGTGCTCCTGCCGACTCGGCTGGCCCTTCCCAAGACGATGCACCGTTCCGGCGACGCCAGATGCGGGCAGCAGGAAGGCCGCCGCAAACGCCGCGGCGCGTCGTTCGACCAACTCCTTCGCGTTCGCGGTCGTGCACACGCGAATCGTGCCCATCGGCTCGCACACGGCATGCGCGTAGCCATGTGCGGTGGCGAGCCGTTGACGGATCGCGTCGTGCGTGCCGTTCACCACAATCGCGTGCCCTACGGACGGATGTGCGATGAAGAGGCCCGACAACTCGTCCGGCAACTTCACCGCGAACACGGGCACACGCTGCCCGGCACAGACATTCGGCAACTCCGGGAGCGGCGCGTCCCGAAGCCCGAGGCGCTGCCGTTCATGCTCGGCGATCTCCTCCCCCTGCCGAATCGCGTCGACCAAGGTCCTCGGCGAAGGCAGCGGGTAAGTCGGCGGTCGCGTGCGCACCGGACGCTCCAACAGACGCTCCAGTTCCGACGCCGCCATCAACGCTCCCAGGACGCTCGTGAATCCGCGACTGCATGTGGAACTCTTTCAGCAACGGAGGAGCGAGATTCAACAGCGCGGCAGTGACGGGGTCGCTGGTGTCGGCGCGTGTCCCCGCGAGCTCGACCGGTGGCGTGGCATAGAGGTCCGCGAATTTCGCCAGTTCGTCGGCCGTTACCGGTCGGTTCGCCAGTTCGATCTGCGCGATGAGGCTCCGCGACAGGCGAAGCTTCTTGGCCACGGCATCCTGGCTGAGACCACGGTTTTCACGCGCCTTGCGCAGATTCGTTGCGAGAGGCTCTCGACCCGTCACCCGCGCGAGGACGTTGCGGGCGTCGGGCGTCAAACGACGCCACTTCGCGATGACGCTCGGGCTCGTCTCTAGATTGGCGAGGTCGTCGGCATGATTCGCTGCGGCGGTGTTTATCTTTTGGCATATCGGGCCTCGGGTGTCTGACGAACTGTCGTCAGCCTAATAACGTTTGACAATAATGTCAAGTACTGACACTATGGCGTAACACTAACCGACGGACTCTTACCTTTGAATTGGCACCTCCGTCGAACAGAAAGGGAGGACGCCATGAGCGTAATCTCAGAGAATCAAATCGACCATCAAAATCAGACCGTGGACCGACTCCTCACGGTGCAGCAGGCGGCGCACTACGTTCCCTGCTCGGTTCAAACAATCCGCCGGGCGTACCTGGTTGGACAGTTGGCGGTAGAACGATTTGGTCGAGGATTTGGACGCGTTCGAATCCGGCAGAGCGCGCTCGAAACGTGGCTGCGAAACGGTGGCAAGACTGAGCCTGCGTACGGAGAGGGGAGCGCCACATGTCGGTCATGAAGAACTGCAAGTACCGGGGTTGCCGCACGAGCCCTCGTTGCAAACACGAGTGGTTCTTCGACATCGAGTACAAGAAGACACGCTACAGCATGCGCGTCAACGAGTACGCCGCGCTGCATGGCGCTACGCGTCCGGTAACGAGTAAGCAGGAAGCTCGCGAGGTCTGGGAGCCACTGTACAAGCTTGACATCATTGCCGGCCGGGATCCTCGACAGGCACCGGCGCGTCCGCCTGAGAACAGCTCGCAGAAACTCACGATCGCAGAATTCATCGACAAGTGGTACCTGCCACTCTACGTTGATGTCGAGCCGTTGAAAGCGGCCCGCGCGATCAGAAGTAACTGCGCGGTCCTGCGCCGCCTGATCGGTGAGCTCCCGCTGAAGGCACTCGAAGGGAAGGAGCCGGTTGACATCATCAAACGGGCGTATTCAGGCCACGCGCTCTCGACCCGAAACCGGATGCTCTCTCGCGTTCGGCACATGACAAACTGGGCAAGGGGCCGTGACACGCTCGACGTGAAGGCATCACCGTTTCATCGGAGCGGCGTCAGAATCAGCGTTAAACATGAAGTGCAAAGGGATCGACGCATCTCGGAAGCCGAAGAGCAGATGCTGCTGGCCGCGTGCGCGAAGTTGGACGAGCCGGCGTTTCATTCGAAGCTGACGTGGAAGGACGTGAACGACATCCGCGCACGAGCCGCCCAGGGCGAATCGCAGAAGTCGATTGCGGACAACCATGGAATCGGCAGTGCGCTTTGTAGCCAGATCGTGCGCAACAGGATCTGGAATCCCTCGATGTACGTTCCGCTCACCTGCGGCCAGGAGATGAGAGATCGCATCATCGGCGCGTTGGAGACCGGCTGCCGGCAGGGTGAGATGGAGAAGATTCAGAACAGCGACATCGATTGGCACAGCCGTGAGATCAAGATCGCGAAGGCGCACACGAAGGCAAGCGTCGCCCGGCGTATTCCGTTCGACCCCGAGGGTCGGCTGGCTGAGATTCTCGGGCGGCGACGATTTGTCGGAGGGCCGAAGGGCTTCGTGTTCGGCGACGCGAACGGAGCTTTCGTCGGAGACTTCAATCGGCTGTGGCGCGAGGTGAAGCTGATCGCGAGCGGCACGCAGCCCGAGTACGTGAAGAGGGGAGGATACCTGACCGCCAGCTGCAAGGCGAAGCTGAAGGAACTCGACCTTCATTGGCATGACTTGCGGCACGAGTGCGCGTCACGGTGGCTTGAAGACGGCCTCGACGTCCGGGAGATCCAAGTGCTCCTCGGGCACGCCAAGCTCGAGATCACTCAGCGCTATCTAAACATCACGGACGTTGGAGTCGTCCGGTCGATGCGCGAGCTTTGGGTCCGGCGACGCGCGACAAAACGCGCGCAGGCGTGAGAATCGGCAAAGGGCTCATCTGGTTATCGCAACGTTCTGTGCCCGAAGCCTTCAACGTTCCCCCAACACCAGACGGCCGTCTGCGCCAGCCCGTCGGTCCACCGGGTTCGAATCCCAGAGACCCAGCCAGCTCATCCTTGACGAGTGAGCCCTGCTACATGGCCGCTGTTGTCTCAATCGGCCGTTGTCCCGAGATCCATGCGAAGCGGGCAAAGTCGACAGCTAACTCCCAGCCGATTGTTAATGCGTCGGTTTCACCGCTTCAACAACGCTGGCCAATTGAGCACCACGTTGATTGACGTTCGAGCCGCTCGTTGATCCAGTGGCACTTCGATCAAGAAGCGCTGGCCGTCGGGAGTGGACTGCGGAGTAGTGGTCACGCCCGGGCTCGGAGGAAAGGGCAGCCGCTGCGGGACGCCACTCTCGAAGGCGGTACCGGTTGTGTTCACTGGCGCGGCATAAACCTCCGTTCCAATTGGAGCCGTGTTGAAGACGATCTCTCGGTCGATGCGCCACTGCGGCCAATTGCCGTGGTCCTTCGAGATCTGCCACTTGCCCTCGCCGAATGACGGCTGGCCGGTCTGTCCTGACACTCGGAACGGGCGGACGTAGACCTCAGCCGCGGCAGTCTCGAGCGATACGTAGGCAACCCAACGCATGTCGGGGGAAAAGACGCCAGCCCACTCATTGAAGGCCTCGCCGAGCATCAGATGTGGCTTGCGGTCGCTGAGGGACAGTGCCCACAGGTCATATCCCGTGTTCGTAGCATTCTCGGTGTGATAAAGCAGGAACCGACCGTCGCGCGACCAGCTGGTCGGAAAATGCCGCAACCCCGGCTCCTTCAACAGCACCTGCTCGTCGCCGAGCCCGGAGGCGGCTTTCTCGTAGATCGTGTCGCCGAGACGGCCGGCCGAATAGGCAATGCGGGCGCCGTCTGGAGACCACACAGCGGGCGAGTACACGTTTCTACTGAATGTAAAACGCGTGCGCCGACCGCTGGCAAGGTCCAGCATCCAGAGGTCGCCCGGCACGTTGTACGGAGCATCTTTCGCGACTGCGCGCCTGCCATCCCGATCCCGCGACAACACAACGCGCCTGTCAGTCCCTGGCGGTCCGAGCGTGCCGACGGTCTTCCCCTGCCGGTCAACCCAGGTGAGCTGGAAGGTGCCAGACGCCGATGCGGTCCGATAGACGAAGACGCCTTCGTCGGACACCGAAAACATTCCGGTGAAGTACCACGTGATCCCGACGCCTTGCGCCACGGGCACCGGCACGCCGCGGAGCTCCAGGCGGCGAGCGTCGAATGGTTGTGCCATCAGCGTGCCGGCGCGCGGAAAGAAGAGGTGGCCATTCGCGAAGACCGCTGGCACACCTGTGGCCAATATCCGCTGACGCGACTGGTTCCCGGCGTCGACGTCGAGAGAACCCACGTACATGCCCTCTACGTCCGGCGGTCCGGAGCGGAAGTACAGAAAGTGTTTGCCGTCGGGGAGAAACGTGGGCCACGTGTGAACGAACTCTCCCTTGGATAGGTCGACCTGCGTCACCGCCGTCGCCGCGCCCCCTGCCGCGGATACTCGCCACATCGGACCACCCGATCCGCCGCCCCAACTCCCCAGCACGATGTCCCCATGACGATTCCAGGTGCCTGATCGGGGCGCGGCGGCGGGAACACTGGCCACGGTTTCCGGTGGACCGCCGGTCGTGTCAACCCTCCTGAGTGTGTCGTCGACGATGAAGCCCACGTCCCGGCTGTCGGGGGACCAGAAAGGGGTCGAGGCACCCTCCGTACCCGGCAGGCGCCGCCAGTCAGTGCAGTCGAGATCGCGCAACCATAACCCACCTTGAGCGGCCGCCGCGAACACCAGCTTGCGGCCGTCAGGGGACACCGACACGTCATCGTATAAAGTCACATTTTCCGGCACGGGCGCCTCGAATCGGCCCGGCGTGCCTGGCGCCGTGGCCTGAAACACCCACGCACTAATTCCTAACGCGATTGCAGCCATCAACACGGCCAACCCTTGCCACACCCGAACTGATCGCGAGGGAATCGACGGCGCAGGCTGCGCGGCCATCCACCTCAGTGCGTGCCTCACGTCGCGCGCCGATTGCCAGCGTTTCTCAGGATCCTTCTCGAGGCAGGTTCGCACCACTTCTGCGAGACCGCGCGGCGTTCGCGGCTGCATCTCGAACAGAGGTCGCGGCTCTTCTTTGAGGATCGACGCGACGAGGTTCGCCTGTGTCTTGCCGGTGAAAGGTCGGGTGCCTGCGATCAACTCGTAGAGCACGACGCCGAAGGCGAAGATGTCGCTGCGCGTGTCAGCGTCGTGGCCCTCGACCTGCTCCGGCGACATGTACGGGAGGGTGCCCAGGATGGATCCTTCCGCGGTCAGGGAAACGGCTTGAGTCGCCGCCTGGCTGGGGCTGTCGACTGCAGGAGCGTGCTGGATCTTCGCGAGACCGAAATCGAGAACCTTCACGCCGCTCTTGGTGAGCAGGATGTTGCCGGGCTTCAAGTCGCGGTGGACGATGCCTTTTTGGTGCGCGGCGTCGAGCGCGTCCAGGATCTGCTCGGCCAGTTCGAGCGCCTGAGCGAGCGGCACGGGTCCGTGCAGCCACTCGCCCTCGACGTACTCCATGACGAGGTAGTCAGGGCCGACGTCGTAAAGCGAACAAACATGATGATGGTTCACCGCCGCTATGGCCCGAGCCTCACGTTCGAAGCGCTCGCTGAAAGGGCTGAGACTCGTCTTGATGGCGACCAGCCGATTGAGACGCGTATCTCGCGCCTTCCAAACCTCACCCATGCCACCAGCGCCGAGGGCGGAAAGAACCTCGTACAGGACCGAGCCGTGTTCCTGGCGCCAGAGGCATGGAAGTGCTCGATTATAGAATGATGGGTTTTGGCAGATGAGTCTTAGTTACACCAAACGTCGTCGTGTTGCCACGACTTGTCTGACAACACGTTGGAACGTGGTCGGGATCACGCCGCGCGGCAGAGCCAGTTGCGGAATTCGTCCCTGACACCCAGCCGAACGATAGGTAAGGAACGTCGCCGCTACGAGCGACCGCGTTCAAGCGGATCGGCGGGCGTCGTCAGCAGACTGAACGACCCATCGCGGGATGTGAACCCGGTTATGGACATTGACGCAGGCGACTGTCGCAAATCTCGATCTTCTTGAGAGGGTCGTTCTTCTGTCGATCTTGCGAAGGCGTGCGTCGACTGAACGAGACCGTGCTTGCTTCGTGAGGCTCGGCAGAGTCTTCCGTGAGCGCGAAACCCATGAGCGACCTGAGTGCCGAGCGTGAGTCTGCGAGCATGGTGATCTCACCTCACTGCACTCTCCGTCCACCATCCGTCCACCGGCGGACTGACATGACCGTCACCGGTGTGCGTGTTCTCGATTTTTCTAAGGAAAATTGGAGCCGGCGCTCGGACTTGAACCGAGGACCTGCTGATTACGAATCAGCTGCTCTACCAACTGAGCTACGCCGGCCTTGGCGGTGGGAGCCGGCCGCGTCGAGCGGCCAGACGGGCTATTCTAGCAGACCGTGGTTCGCACTCACAAATTCGAAGTCCAGACCAGCGGCCAGGGTGACGCACACGACCTCACCCGCACGGTGACCAACGCCGTCCGCGACTCGGGGCTTCGCGATGGCATCGTCACGGTCTTCGTGGTCGGATCGACGGCCGCTATCACCACAATCGAATTCGAGCCGGGCGCAATCGGCGACTTCAACGCGCTGCTCGACCGGCTGGCGCCGCGCGATGCCGACTACCGGCATCACCTCCGCTGGGGCGACGACAACGGCTCCAGCCACGTCCGGGCCGCGCTCCTGGGCCCCTCGATCACCATTCCGCTCGTCGACGGCGCGCTCACCCTCGGCACCTGGCAGCAGATCATGCTCCTCGAGGTCGACACCAGTCCGCGCGAGCGGGAGATCGTCGTCCAGATGCTCGGGTAGGTCAGTCGGCAGTCGACAGTCACAGTCGACAGTCCGCGGTCCGAGTGCCGAGTGCCGAGCGCCGACTCTACGGTCTTTTCGTCGCGCGCATCGACACCTTCATACCCTCATCCGGGCGTCCGTCGAAGACCTGGATCGCCACCCGGCCATCCGCCTGCGTGCTCACGGTTGCGGGGACTGAGACGCTCGTGACCTCCCAGCCTGACGGCAGGAGAATCGTGCTCCGCGGCGTGCGGAGCGTCTGCTCCCACGCGAGCTGACCGTCTGCGAGCGTGTAGGCCGCATCGGTCAGCGTACCCGTCAGGCGCAGCCGCGCGCTTTGCGAAGGTTTCGTGATGGCCGACGCCAGCGCCGCGAACGTCGCGCCCTTCTCCTGCATCGTTTTCAATGCTTCGCCGGTATCGACGTCCACCACAGACACGCTGCTCATCGTCGTACGATCCAGGAACGCCACGCGGGAGCGTGAGCCCGGCTGCGTCTCGAGGTACTCGTGCGTGACGTTGACTCGGTGACTCTCGGGATCCTGCAGGTCGTACAGCGTCTTGCTGAAGTCGAAGTTGCGATCGACGACGGCGAGGTTCGACCGCACTGGCGCACCGCGCTTTCGGGCGCGGATCGTCACATCCGCGGCGTAGCCGTTCGCGTGCTCGAACGAGATCTTGAGCCGGCCGTCAGGGAGCGCGAGGATTTGTGCCGCGACGTTCGACGAGACCAGGTTGTAGTCCTTCGGCAGCACGATCGCGTTGCGCGCGATCCCGAGCGACCGCGCGAACACGATGTCGTCCCCTTGCGAGAAGTAGCTCTTCTCGTCCATGTAGGTCTTCAGAATCTTGACGCGGCCTTCGCTGCCTTCGCGAACGGGATGAGTCAGGTGCGCCCGGATGTAGTGTTCCTGCGGATCGAAACGGCCCTGAGTGCCGTCGGCCGTCAATTCAGCGCCGGACATGTACTCGAACTTGAGTGGCTCGCCCGTCACGGGATCGAACACCGCGATGTCGGAGCCCGCGCTGCCTGATCGCGTCTGGTTCAAGACGACCGTCGCGCCCACGCGCCGTTCCGTCAGGAAGTACACGATGGCGAACTGGTGCGTCGACGGGTCGAGCAGGTCGTACTCGGTGTGATTGTCGTGCGAATAGAAGGGTTGGCCCTGGCCGGCCACAAGCGTGGCGGTCGATACGATACAGGCGAGGACGAGAAGGACTGAACGCAGCAAGCGCACGGGAACTCCAGTTCGGAATGCGATCGGATCAGGCGATCTTGCAAGGAAACGGACTCGGGTATCGGCCGCGCTTCCGCCTGAAGCCGGAAGCCTCAGAGCGACGATGCGAGCGCCGAGCGCCGACACGGATCTACCTCACCCTGGTCACCGGCGGCCCCGGCTTCGAGACGAACGCGATGGCGTGCGAGGCCGCCTCGCGGCAGGCCGCTCGATACGCCGCCATCCATCGGTCGACGAAGAGCCGGTCATCCGCGTCCCCGCCGCTCTCGATCACCGCCCAGGCGCTGCCGCCGAAACCGGCGCCGAAGCTTCGCGCCGCGATGGCGCCCGCCTCGAGGGCCACTCGAACCAGTGCCACGGTTTCTGGCACCTGATTCCGGAGCAGCCGCTCCGCGTCCGCCTGCGATTCGGCCGCCAGCCGACCGAACGTGCCGGCATCGGCGTCGCGCAACGCCTGGATACTCTCGCCGACACGCGCGTCCTCGCGCGCGAAGTGCTCCAGGCGATCCCGCAAGTCGGAAGGCGTCCAGCCCGACACCGACGATCGCCCGACGATCGCCCGCAGGGTCTGGAGCGCGGAGCCAGACGACGCGAGCGCGGCACCCAGAGAATCGCAGGGTGTCTCGTGCGCGTTCCACAGGTCGAGCAGCGCCGTCGCTCCAGCTGACAGCCGATTGTACGCCGCACGCTCGGTGCCGGT
The DNA here is from genome assembly GCA_963804795.1 of uncultured Acidobacteriota bacterium. Classification (GTDB taxonomy): domain Bacteria; phylum Acidobacteriota; class Vicinamibacteria; order Vicinamibacterales; family 2-12-FULL-66-21; genus CAVSUB01. The sequence continues at coordinate 783,195 of CAWDRS010000007.1, forward strand.
CTTGTGCGATCCGATTCCGCTCGACGAGACGACGAACGTCCATGACTGGGGCACCGCAACGGTGTCCAGCTGACGCAGCGGGACGAACGCGAACCCGCTGCAGGCGCCGGCCGTGCCGGCGAGCATCGCCGCATGATCTTCGCTGCCGCCATGGGTCCCGACCCCGGCGTCACCGCTCAGCCCACCGAACGCGCGCCCGTTCTCCACGCACCCGAGGTATCCCGCCTCGTCCACGACGGCGCGCACGTCCTGCTGCCACTCAGGGCGCTCCCGCAGGTTGCCCGCGTGCGCGAGTGCCGTCGCGACGCCGACGATGAGGGCGCTGGAGCTGCTCATACCGGCGGCGCGAGGCAGATCGCTGGCGAAGACGATGTCGGCACCGAGCGCGCTGCCGGGGAAGTTGCGGGCGAGCCGGGCGGCGGTCACCTCGACGTAGTGCCGCCAGCCGCGAAAGCGGGGAGCGGAGTGTTCCGGCGCGATCGCGAGCGCGTCGTACTGTGGACCTCCGGGGCCGTCCTCAACACCTCTGACATCCTTCGCGTCGATGGCCCGTATGTGATGATCCCGACGGCCTGCGGTGAGAAAGACGAAACCGCGGGGGACGGGGGCGACGAGCGATCGCCCACCCGCGTAGTCGGTATGCGTCCCGAATACTTCGAGTCGGCCGGGCACCCACCAGGCGGCAGCCGGCGCTGACCCGACGTCTCGCCGCCAGCGATCGAGCGTGCGGTCGAACAGCCGCGTCTTCGCCGTGCGCTCCGCTTCGTCGAGGCCGGCCGAGACGAGCTGCGCCGAGAGCCTGGCGGCTTCGTTCACGGCGCGGCGTCGACCCCCCGCAGCCGTCGCGAAACTTCCGAAGCGTCCGCCCGCCGGGACAGATCGAGGACAGGACCGCGCGCGCGGACCGCGCGGAACCGCACGCCGCGACGGATGGCGAGCATCACCGCGAGCGGCAGCTCGAGCTCGCCTCTCGGAGACGGCTCGACGTCGCGGCAGGCGGAGAAGATCCGGCTGTCGAAGCGCCAGCAGTTCATGCTGACCAGCATCGGTTCGCCCGGCGCGGGCATGTCGGCGTCGGAGGGCTTCTCGACGATGCGCGTCAGGATGCCGCGAGCGTCGACCTCGAGCAGAGCAAAGGACTGGATGCGCTCCGGAGGGATGTTGCTCGACGCGACGAGATCCTCGCGGTCGAACACCGGCAGCCCGGGCTCGTCCAGGGCCGCGAGATTGCGCAGCACGGACACGGGGTACAGGTTGTCCGCGTTCAGCGCGAGGAAGGGCAGGCCTGCCGCCCAGTCCTCCGCGCCGAGCACCGCGTCGGCGGTCCCGCGGGCTTCGGGCTGCACGATGAAATCGAGCGAGACGCGAGTGGCCACGTTGGCGTAGTGTGCCCGCACGGGATCGTCGGCAGGCCCCCCAGGCCCCCCTGGGCCCCCCGGACCCCCCGGACCAATGACCAGACCGACGGATCGGACGCCGGCATCGGCAAGCGACCCGAGCACGTAGTCGAGAAAGGGCCGGCCTTCGATCGGCATCAGCGCTTTGAGGCCGGCTTCCGCCGCGCGGTGCTGCTCGACCGTCAGCTCCGCGCCGGGATCGTGCGCGCGCATCCGGCTGCCCACGCCGCGAGCAAGGACGAGCGCCCGGTCCGCGTGCGTCATCGGAACGTGATCGCCGACAGCCGGGCCATCCTGTCGCCTCTCACATGCGTACGATGTCGAGCGGCGGGTTCGTTTTCCACTTGCCGCGGGTGAAGTCCGGCACGTCGAGCGGGGCGCTGCGTTGTGCGTTGGAGCGGGTGCTCAATTCCACGACCGCGCTCAGCGCGGCGGCGTCGTAGACGGTCATGTCCGTCGGCTGTCCTTCACGCAGGCACTTGATCAGCCGGTAGTCCTCGATGTAATCCATCCCGCCGTGGCCGGCCCCGTGCGCCCGATCGGCCAGATCTTTCCAGAGCGGATGCTCGAACTGCTTGGCGGCTTCGGACCCGTCCTGCCATTCGTCCTCCTTGCCGCGTCCCTCGACATACACGCGGTTCGGATAGCCCTGGAACAGCCCCTTCGTGCCCTGCACCATGTGGATGCGGCTGTACGGCCGCGGCAGGTTCGTGCAGTGCTCGACGACGACGGTCCTGCCGCGCGCGGTCTTGATCAGGCTGACGTTGACGTCTCCGAGCACGTATTGCTCGCGACGCTTTGGAGAATCGGCGGGCGTGTGCTCGGCCGCCCAGGCCTGGAGCCCGCGGGAGGGGCCGCTCATCGACACGAGGTAGTCGAACCGATCGCCCCGGTTGATGTCGAGACAGTTCGCGATCGGCCCGAGGCCATGCGTGGGATAGAGGTTCCCGTCGACCTTCATCGCCCAGGCGCGACGCCACAGTCCCTCACCTGTGTCCGCGAACTTGATGGACCGGAGATCGTGCAGGTATCCGCCTTCCGCGTGCAGGATCTCGCCGAACAGGCCCTGGCGGACCATGTTGTAGACCATCATCTCCATGCGGTCGTAGTTGCAGTTCTCCATCTGCACGCAGTGCTTCTGAAACTTCTCGGCCGCCTCGACCATCGCCCAGCAGTCGGCTATGGTCATGGCGGCCGGCACCTCGGTCGCCGTGTGCTTCCCGTTCTTCATCGCCGCCAGCATGATTGGGACGTGGAACTCCCAGGGCGTCGCGTTGTAGACGAGATCCAGCTGCTCGGTCTCGCACAGACGCTCGAAGTCGCGGGGACCGCGCGTGTAGACGGCGGGCGCGGGATGTCCGGCCGATGTGATCTGCTTCGTCGCCCAGTCGGTCCGCTCGGGCCTGACGTCGCAGACGGCGGTGATGCGACAGCCAGGAATATTCAGCAGGTTGCGCACGTGGCCGGAGCCCTGCCCGCCGATACCGACGTACCCGATCCGCACCATCTCGATCGGTGCCGCCTTGAACGTGGCGCCCTGTGACGTCGTCTGGGCAGCCTCCTGCCCGCCGAGCGGCGCCGCACCGGCGACAACCGCCGCGCCGCCAAGCTTGAGGAACTCACGTCGCTTCAGATCGTCCATGGGTGACCTCCCGAGCCAGAGCCGTCGACAATATTACCGGCCTTTGGTCCTTCGAGACGCCAGGTCGGCTTTTCTTACAGCCGGATCCCGAATTCCGGATCCCTGATCTCCCGGATCCCTGATCCCCGATCCCTGATCCCGACTCGGTCACTCTATCCACCATCGATGCTCTTCAGCGGCGTCTCCGCGTACACGTAATCGATCGTCGAATGGCCTTCGCTGAACCAGGCGAGCACTGGCGCCAGCACGTCGCGGGCTTCGCCCGGGCGTCCGCGGTTGACGAGGAAATCACCCATCCCTCCGGCGCCGAGCTGAGACAGGATTTCGTAAGGCCCGATCGCGGTTCCCGGGGCGAGACTCACCGGAATGTCCTGCTGTCAGCGCTCCGACCGCCAAGAGAGCTCATGGCGCATCCTCCTGACCTGGTCACTCGAGGTCGATCGTCGCAATCAGCGGAAAGTGATCCGACCCGAACCGCGAGCTGCCGCGTTCGGAGCGGGCCCGCCAGCCTTCCGGTAGCCGGAAGAACACGTGATCGAGTCGCAGGAGGCTTCGAAACGTGCGGCGGCGATCCGAAGGAACGGACGCCGGAAAGGCACGGGCTGTTTCGCGGTACGCGCGATCGGAGAACCCGAACCAGGTGTTGAAGTCTCCAGCGAGCACCGTTGGTGACGTGCCCGCGAGGTACGACACGAGGGCGCGCGCCTGCCGTGCCCTGGCGAGCTCGCTTCCGAAAACCCAGAGGCGCTTGAGGCCTGCGACGTTGTCGAGGTGCGCCGAGACGACGCGGAGCTTCCATGCCGTGCCGTCCGGTGAGCTCCCCGAGACCGTTGCGGCAATCGCGACCCGCCGCTGCCGTTCGAAGGGCAGCTCGATCGCCGTCAGATCCGAGAGCGGGACGCTGGACAGGATGGCATTGCCCCGATCCTCGTCTGTCGACAGGGGAGGCCCGTTCCGCATCGAGGGCGCGTAGTACAAGTTGAGCCCGGATACCGCGGCAATCGTGGCGATGTCGTCGCGCCGCTCATCACCGGACGTGCCTCCCCCGAGCTGACCCGCGAACCGCGCGCGGTCGTCCAGATCGCGCGGCACGTCAGGGCCCTTGCGGTAGACCTCCTGCAGGAGGAGGACTACGGGCACGTCCTCCGCGGCGGTTGAATACCGTGCGCGGAGGTCGCGAAGGAGCGCCACAACGTCACCGGAGCCGACCGCCGTGTTCCAGCTGACCACGATCAATCGCTCCGCGGGTCGGGCCGGGGCTGGGGATCCATTGACGATGAGGGCAGGGCCGACACTTCGCCGCCAGCGGTCGAGCGAGCGGAGGTCTGTGGGGACGGTCGGTGCGAGCCACGTCAGGTTCTCCGCGCCTGCCAGACGCGGGGCCAGGTGATAGTTGCCGGCACAGCCAGTCGCGAGGACGAACGCACACAGCGCGGCCGCGAGATCGGCGCGAGGGCTGCGACCTCGCCGCCGGAGAAGAGTCGGCAGAATCATTCGAATGAAGCAGGAAGGTTCCTCCCCGAGTGTAACACCCGCAACACGTGAGGAAAGGTCAGCTGGCGAGCGCCATGCAGAGTTCGTCGAACAGACGAGCCGGTTTTCGAGTACGATCAGCGCTTCCTATGAAGAAGACGAGTCGTGTCCTGGCCATCCTTGGTGTCCTCGCGATTGCGCTGCCTGCGCCGGCTCGTGCGCAGAGCCAGAGTGCGACGGACATCGTCGGCTTTCTGATGCTCAACCAGGCGGTCCCGACCGCGGATTTCGAGCGCGATCGGGCTGCTGCCGACACCGCTCGGCAGACCATCGTCAACGCGCTGCTGGTGAACCTCACGTCCGTCCCGCTCTCGACGTCTTCCGGCGGCTTCGTGTATCGGATCAACGAGCTCCTCGGCACAGCCGAGCGGGCGGGTGACACGTTCGGTCCCTTTTTCGTCGAGCGCGCGCTCACCCCGGGAAAGAGCCATCCGTCTTTTGGCGTTTCAGCCTCGGCCACATCGTTCACCGAGCTCGATGGCAAGAAGCTGCGCGACGGCACGCTCCTGACGATCTCCAACCAGTTCCGGGACGAGACGACGCCCTTCGACACCGAGAGGCTGACGCTGAAGATCCGCAGCAGCGGCATGACCTTCTTCGGGAGCCTGCCGATCACCGACAGTTTCGAGATCGGCGCCGCGCTGCCGCTGCTGCGGCTGGAGCTCGACGGCGCCCGGATCACGGTCCATCGGGGCACGACGCTCGCCCAGGCCAGTGGATCCGCCACAGCCAGCGGCCTCGGCGATCTTGCGTTGCGCGGCAAATACGTGTTCCTCGACGAGGAAGGATTCGGGGTCGCGGCGGCCGCAGAACTGAGGGCGCCGACCGGCGATCGCGACAATCTGCTCGGCGCGGGCGAAGCGGGCTACAAGGTCTCGGGCCTGGCGTCGTACGAGCCCTCGCACTTCGCCATCCATCTGAATCTCGGCGTGGCGGGGGGCGGCGTCTCGAACGAGATCTCGCTGGGCGCGGCAGCTCTGATGGCGGTCAACCCGCGAGTGACGCTCTCAGGCGAGATGCTCGGCCGACGCGTCTCCGAGCTGCGCGATCTCGATCTGGTGGCGGCTCCGCATCCGACAATCGTGGGGGTCGATACCTACCGTCTGACGGCGGGCAAGGGGGAGAACACGGCTCTGCAGCTCGTGGCAGGGCTCAAGTGGAATGTCGCCAGCACCATGGTCCTGGGGGGCCACGTCAGGTGGTCGGCGACTCACAGCGGGCTCACGGCGACCCTGACCCCGACCGTCGCGTTTGAATACGCTTTCTGACGGGTTTACTTCCCAGACCGAGGGGCGCCTGCGGCGCGCTACTGCACCCGGACGGAGCCGATCTGCCAGTCCCCTGCGACCTGCTTCAGGTCGAACTGCCAGCGCCGAGCCTGTTCTTTCGGCCCGCCCCCCACCCTGGGAGTCCAGCTGGCTTTTCCGGCGCAGGAGGCATACGCCGTCGATTGCGTGACCTGAATCCGGCAGTCGTCGAACTGAATCTGCTGCGAGCTGAGGCTGCCGAACGCACGGGACAACGCCTTCCGATCGACGCCGGGATACAACCGAGCGGCGGCGGCCGCATCGAGTTGGCTGTAGGCCCTTTCGTACCTCGACAGGACTGATCGCACTTTGTCCCGTTCGATGATGCGGACATCGGCGACCGAGTTGCCTGCGGTTGCCGTAGGCGCCGGCCTGGCTGGCGGCTCAGGACTTGGCGGGCGCTCGCGTAGGGCGACTGGAGAGGCGACTTCGGCTGCCGGCGGCGCGACCGGCTGTCCGAGTGCCGAAATGGTGCCGGTCTCGAGCCTGTGCACGTCCAAAGTTGGAGTCGGACGGCGGCGGTCAGCTTCCGTTATCGTCGCGGGCTCGGGAGCGGCTCTGTTTGCCGAGACGATCGGATTGGCTACAGCGGGCGTGGCCCTCGCCAATTGTGTCTGCTTCGGCGTCTCGGGCTTCTTCGGATCAGGTCGCGCAGGGGTCCGAAGCGCCTTCGAATCCATGGCTCGATCCGGCGGCGCGGAAGCTGGCACACGCTCCGAGAGAACGGCCGGAGTCACTGCCGCTGTCTGGGTCGGTTCGGGCCGGCTGGCCGCTGCCTCGGTCACGGGACCCGGGAGATGCGTGTTCGCAGGAGCTGGTTGCGAGTGGGCAGGGGGCGTCGGCTGCGAGGCCGCGGGAGGCGCTGGCGCCGCTTCCTCCTGGGGGATTGAAAGCGATCGCGCGCTCGTCGAGCTCTCGGTTTCGTGAGCCGTCGGCATCGCCACGAGCCAGATGAACGCAGCTACGCAGACCAGCGCAGCCGCTCCCTGAAAGATCCGGATTAGAACCTCAGCGACGGCTTGAGGTCTTCTTCGCGGTCGGTACAGCCGCGGCGGTTCCGCCGACGGGATTTGAGCCGCGTGAGGAGCGGACACCTCGATCTGGTCAGCACGGACAGCCCTCAAGGGGCTGGCAGGACTGGCGGCCGGTTCGTCCGCGAACTCCTCGATCGGCTCGGGCAGTATGGACTGCGGCCCGTGCATTCGGGGCTCCGGCTCCGGTGCGAACACTTGATCGAAATCCAGATCAGACCTCTCGTGTCTATTTCGGGATGATCGCTTGTGTCCGACAGTATGCAAGAGCTGCACCTCAGCCGGGTCGACCGGGTTGACCCGTGCTACTCGTCTTCGACTTCATCCTCTTTGGATGCGGTAGCGATATCGTCGGTATCGAGCTCTTCCGGCTCGGTCCGCCAATCCTCGTCCACATCGTAGAGCTTGCTGACAGGCCTCTCCTTGATCGGGCCCTTGGGTCCGCGATCGGAGTCCTTCCGCGGCGGTTTGCGCTTGTTCTTGGGTGGCGCATCCGGTCCGAAGTTCCGGCTTCGCGGTGCTCCCGCCCCAGGGCTTTGCTCCGCCGGCCGCGGTGTGTACCCGCCTGGCCCTCCAGGTCGCGGGCCGCCGAAGCCGCCGGGTCCACCCGGTCGAGGTCCAGAGAAGCCGCCCGGCCGCGGACCGCTGCCGGGTGGGCGATCCTCGCGAGGCCGCGCCTCGCTCACGGCCAGCGGACGCCCCTTGAATGGCTGCTGGTTGAATCGCCGGATCGCTTCCTCGGCAACCTCGCGATCGGCGTAGTCGACGAACGCGAATCCTCGCGGCCGGCCGGTCTCCCGATCCGTGGGCAGGACGATTTGCGCGGGCTCACCCACGCTGGATAAATGTTCCCGCAGGTCGGCTTCGTTTGCCGAGTACGGCAGATTGCCAATGAACAGACGGACTGACACGGCCCCCTCGTGGTTGGTCGGCGTCTGGGCGGAGAAGTGGCTCCGGGCCCTGCCGACAGGTCCCAACAAAATAGCACGGACCGCTGCAAAGGGCACTCCTCAGCGAAACGGACTGCGAGCGCGGTGCCAGGCCGCCGCGTCCCCGAAGGATACTCGTCGAAGGATGGTCGAAAGCCGAGGTTGAGCCCCCCGGTGTCGTGCGCTACTATGAGCAGTTACGGCTCTCGCGACAAACACCCACAGGTACATGGCCACCAGCTCTCAGGCCCGCGGACTGATCGTCGTTCGGGGGGCACGCACCCACAATCTCAAGAACGTCGACCTGGCGTTCCCTCAGCGCTCGCTCGTCGTGATGACGGGGGTCAGCGGGTCCGGCAAGTCGTCTCTGGCGTTCGACACGATCTACGCGGAAGGCCAGCGCCGATATGTCGAGTCCCTCTCCGCGTACGCGCGACAGTTCCTCGAACGGATGGAGAAGCCCGACGTCGACACGATCGAGGGTATCTCTCCCGCGATTGCCATTCGGCAGAAGAACAGCATCCGGAATCCCCGATCGACCGTCGGGACGACGACCGAGATCCACGACTACCTGCGGCTGCTGTACGCCAGGATCGGCAGGACGATCTGCCGTTCGTGCGGGAAGGAGGTCGTGCGTGAGACGGCCGAAGTCGTGGCGGGATCGCTGGGGCAGCTGCCAGCCGGCACGCGTCTGCTCATCGGCTTCGACATGCCGATGGTCCCCGCATCCTCCATGTCGCTGCCGATAGAGGCGGCCGAGGAAGACGACGGGACGTCGGACGGCAATGGAGACAACGAGATCGCGGCGGCGCCGCAGCCACCGCTGCCGGGGCTGGTCGACTCCATAGCGGAGACGCTGGGCGTCCTGCGCCGCAAGGGTTTCGGCCGGCTCTATGTGGACGGACAGACCGTGATGCTGGAGGAGGCGGATCCCGCGACTCTGCGCGATCGGCCGACGCTGCAGGTGATCGTGGATCGGCTCAAAGTCGACGGCGATCTGCGCGCGCGCCTCACCGATTCGATCGAAACCGCCTATACCGAAGGTGGCGGGGCGGCGTTCGCCATCGCGCTGGATCCGGGGCCCTTCGTCCACCGGTTCAGCGAGCGCTTCGAGTGTCGCGGGTGCAGCCTCCAGTACGAAGTGCCACAGCCGCGGCTCTTTTCGTTCAACAACCCGTTTGGGGCCTGTCCGGTCTGCCATGGGTTCGGGAACGTGATCGAGCTGGACATGGATCTCGTGGTGCCGGACGCCTCCAAATCGATTCAACAGAATGCGATCGAGCCCTGGAGCAAGCCGCACTATCGCGCGCAGCTCGCCGAGTTGAAGCGGGCCGGCAAGGGCACCGTCCGCATGGACGTGCCCTGGGCGAAGCTCACCGAAGAGGAGCGCCAGTTCGTCGTCGAAGGGGACGGTGCCGGGTTCGAGGGCGTCAAGGGCTTCTTCCGGTGGCTCGAGCGGAAGAAATACAAGGTCCACGTGCGCGTGTTCCTGAGCCGATATCGCGGGTATCTCACGTGTCCGGAGTGCCAGGGCGCGAGGCTGCGCCGGGAGGCGCGGGACGTGCGGGTCGGCGGCTGCACCATCGACGACGTCTGCGCGCGGACCGTCCGCGAGGCCGACACGTTCTTCGCGGAGCTCGCGCTGTCGGAGAAGGAGGCCGCCATCGCGGACAAGGTGCTGAAGGAGATTCGGAAGCGCCTGGGATTCCTCGGTGACGTGGGGCTCGACTATCTGACGCTCGATCGGCTCTCGTCGACGCTCTCGGGCGGCGAATCACAGCGCATCAATCTGGCGACCTCGCTGGGCTCCGCGCTCGTCGACACGCTGTACGTCCTCGACGAGCCGTCGATCGGCCTGCATTCGCGCGACAACGACCGCCTCATCACGATTCTGCGGAAGCTGCGCGACCAGGGGAACACGGTGCTGGTCGTCGAGCACGACGCCGACATGATCAAAGTTGCCGACGTCGTCGTCGACATGGGGCTCGGCGCCGGCGAGCAGGGCGGGCGCGTCGTCTTCGCGGGCACGCTCAGGGATCTGATGCTCGAGCCTCGATCGCTGACCGCAAAGTACCTCAGGGACGAGCTCGCCATTCCGGTCCCGCCAGCGAGGCGGAAGCCGACCAACCAGAAGATTCGGGTGCTGGGCGCCTCCGAGCACAACCTCAAGGACATCGACGTCGAGATCCCGCTCGGGCTGATGGTCTGCGTAACCGGCGTGAGCGGCTCGGGCAAGAGCACGCTCGTCCACGACGTGATCTACGCGGCGCTCAAGCGGGCGAAAGGGGACTGGGATCGGCGTGTCGGGGTGCACCAGAAGCTCGAAGGGGCCGAGTTCGTCACCGACGTCGTGCTCGTCGATCAGGCGCCGATCGGCCGCACGCCGCGCTCGAACCCGGTCACGTACCTCAAGGCGTTCGACCCGATTCGTGAGCTGTTTGCGGCGACCAAGGACGCCAGGTCCCGCGGGTTGACGGCCAGCCACTTCTCCTTCAACGTGCCGGGGGGCCGCTGCGAAGCGTGCGAAGGCGAAGGCCAGGTCAAGGTCGAGATGCAGTTTCTCGCAGATGTCTTCGTGCCGTGCGATCAGTGCGAAGGCAAGCGATTCAAGCCGACGGTCCTCGGGGTCCGGTACCGCGGCCGGAGCGTGGATCAGGTCCTCGACATGACCGTCCGGGAGGCGCTCGCTTTCTTCAGCAGCTCGCCCAAGGTGTTGCGGCGCCTGCAGGTGCTCGACGAGATCGGGCTGGGATACCTGCGGCTCGGTCAGCCGGCGACCACGCTGTCCGGAGGGGAGGCGCAGCGCATCAAGATTGCCGCGCACCTGTCGTCGCACACCGGAGACCGCGTGCTCTACATCCTGGACGAGCCCACGACCGGGTTGCATTTCGATGACATTGCCAAGCTCCTGGCGGCGTGCCGCAAGCTGATTCAGGCCGGGCACAGCCTCCTCGTCATCGAGCACAACCTCGATGTGATCAAGACCGCCGACTGGATCATCGACCTCGGACCGGAAGGTGGGGAAGCTGGCGGGGAAGTCGTGACGACGGGTACGCCCGAGCAGATTGCCCAGATCGAAGCGTCGCATACCGGCCGCTACTTGCGCGACGCGCTGGCTGTCGGGCGAGCGAATGCGTACGGGGCGGCGAGAAACTGAAGAAGGCTCCAGCCGGAAGCCCGGAGGCTGGACCCGAACGACAGCGCATATGACCCGACACGTTCGTGCCCTTGCCTCGTTTCTGCTCCTCGCGTGCCTGACCCTGTCTGCTGCTGCACAACAGGCCGCGTTCGAGGACGTGATCCGCAACCTCCGGAATCCCGACGCGCGTGCCCGTCTGAGTGCCGTCCGTATGTTGCGCGAGTCCCGACACGTCGCGGCGGCGGTGCCGGTCGCAGCCGTGGTCAACGACGCGGTCGACGAGATCCAGCTCGAAGCCATCGCCGCCGAGTTGTCGTTCTTTCTCGTCCAGGACGTGCCGTCCCGGAAACGAGTGGGCTTCGTTGTCGAAGTTCGGAGCAAAGGGCAGGCCGTGCAGGCCTTCGAGCAGGGCCCTCTTGCGACGTGGCCGCGGCCCGCGCCGCCGGAAGTCGTCGACGCGCTGCTCAAAGCGGTCGACGACGAGAGCCCGCGCGTGCGAATCGAGGCCATCTACGCGCTCGGCGTCGTTGCGCGGCCGCCGCTGGCCGACGGCGACGCAGATCGGCTGATCAAGGCGCTCGACCACTACGATCCCGTGATTCGCGCCGCCGCCGCCCGCGTCATCGGGCGCCTCGATGTCGGGCGTGCCGGCGATACACTCATCACGTCCATCAACGATTCGAGCCCGGCCGTCCGCCATGCCTCGATGCGCGCGCTCGGCGAGATTCGCGACGAGCGCGCCGTTCAGGCGTTGGTGGAGCAGTTCAAGTACTACGGCAAAGGTGAGGGGGCGTGGTCGGCGCTCGACGCGCTTGCCAGAATCGCGCACGTCTCGAGCGCGCCGCTCTTCAAGAGCAGGTTTGCCGACAGGGATCCGTTCATCCGCCGTGCGGCAGCGGAGGGGCTCGCGCGGATCGGCGACGCCTCCGAGGCATCCGCCATCCAGGGCGCCGTGAACAACGAGTCGTCCGATATGGTCCGCGCGGCGATGACGTTCGCGATGGTGAAACTCGGCCAGAAGTACCTGGCGCGGCTGGTCGATTTCTTCGGATCGGACCGGACGGCGCTGCAGGTGCAGGAGTACCTCCTCGAGATCGGTCCAAGCGTGGTGCCGGACTTGACGGGGAGCCTGAAGGAGCCGGTTGCCGGAGTGCGGGCGGGGGTTGCGGAGGTCATCGGCGCGCTCGGCACCTCGGATAGCATCGCGGTGCTTCAGCCACTCACGAAGGACCGCGATCGCGGCGTCGCCGAGACGGCCGCCGCTGCGATCGAGCGGATCAAGATGCGCGCCCCCCAATAGGTGATCGCAGTGGGCGCGCCACGGGCGCGCCCCGCCGGAGCGGAGCGAAGCCCCTCGATTAACAATGATCCTGCCGCGGGAGTTCTACTCGCGTTCGACGCTCGGCGTATCGCGTGACTTGATCGGGAAGGTGCTGGTGCACCAGGCTCCGGCCGGTCTCACCTCCGGGGTCATCGTCGAGGTCGAGGCGTACATCGGCGAGGCCGATCCCGCCTGCCATGCCGCGCCGGGACCGACGGCGCGCAACGCGCCACTCTACGGCCGTCCCGGGTTCGCGTACGTGTATCTGAACTACGGCATTCACAACCTGGTGAACGCCGTGACCGAAGAGGAAGGTTCGCCCGCGGCGATCCTGATCAGGGCGCTCGAGCCGCTCGACGGGGAGGCGTTGATGCGGCGGCGCCGTGCGCGCGGCACCGGCCGATCGGCCGCCGATTTCGACTCGGCCGACCTCTGTCGCGGCCCGGGCAATCTCACTCGCGCGCTCGGCATCACGCTGCGGCACAACCGCATGGACCTCACGTCGAGCGCGCTCCGGATCGAGGATCGCGGATTCCCTGCGCGAGACGTCGTGTGGAGCCGGCGGATCGGAATCACCGTCGGCACCGACGTGGAGTGGCGCTGCTCGGCGCGCGACAGCGGCGCCGTGTCCGGCCGGGCGCGATAGCGACTCAGACGAAGTCCACAAAGGTGGAAGCCACAAAGGTGGAAGTTACATCCGTCGTCTGGTCTGGCGGCTGCTCGCTTGGGTGACGACGACCTTTACAGATTCCGAGCGTCCCTGACGCAGGACTCCGAGCGTCACCGTGGACCCGATCGGGGCGTCGGAGAGAAGGCGGATGAACTGCGACGTATCGTCGACGCTCGAGCCGTTGAAGCTCACGATGATGTCGCCCGGCAGGAGTCCCGAGCGAAACGCGTCGGATCGTCGATCGACGGAATTCACCAGCGCGCCCTTCGTGTTCGGCGCTCCAAGCTGCTGCGCGATCTGCGTCGTCATCGGCTGGACTTGAATGCCCGGGATCGTCGCGCGACGAACCTCTCCGAGCTTGATCAGATCGTCCATCACGTGCCGGGCCAGGTTGCTCGGGACGGCGAATCCGACGCCCTGGTAGCCGCCAGAATCGCTGGCGATGGCCGTGTTGATGCCGACCAGCTCTCCTCGCGCGTTGATGAGCGCACCGCCGGAGTTGCCGGGGTTGATCGCGGCGTCCGTCTGGATGAAGTCCTCGTAGGTCGCAAGCCGTCCCTCGAGGCTCCGGCCCGTCGCCGAGACGATGCCGAGCGTCACTGTCTGATTCAGCTGGAAGGGATTTCCGATGGCGAGCACCCACTCCGCCACTTTGAGCTTCGCGGAGTCGCCCCACGGAAGCACCGGAAGGTTGCGCGCATCCACCTTAAGCACCGCCAGGTCCGTCATCTCGTCGACGCCGATAATCTTGGCCGGCACCTCGCGCTTGTCGCTCAGGACGACAGAGACGAGTGCGTTCACGTCTCCGACGACGTGGTTGTTGGTGAGCAGGTAGCCGTCAGGCGAGACGATGACGCCCGAGCCGAGACTCTGCGCGCGGCGTTCCCGGTTGCTGAACGGGTCGTCGTCTCCGAAGAAGTAGCGGAAGAACGGGTCGTTCTCGAACGGGGATCTCGATCCGCGCACGATCTGCGTCGACGAGATGTTCGTCACGCTGCCGACGACGCGCTGGGCGACTCCAGTGAGGTCGGGAAGGGCCGCCGCCGGAGCACTGACAGCGGCGGCGTGGCGCCGACGCGGGCGCGGCCTGCTCGGCCGCCGAGGACTCCCCAGCCGATCGCAGACGTCCCGTCAGGACCAGACCCATGAGGAACCCGAGCGTGACGAACAGTGTCATGAGACTGATGCGTCTGACCATTACCCCACCTCAATCTTGCGTGCCGGAGCCTCGGGGAGTTTCGGGAGCGTGATCGTGAGGACGCCGTCCGACAGCTCGGCGCTGACCCTCGACGAGTCCACCTTCTCCGCGAACTCGAAGGTCCGGGCAAACGGGCCTCGACCGCGCTCGACCTGGTGGAAGCGGACCGAACCGGCCGAGGCAGCCGGATGGTCGGGCCGGCGGCCGCGGATCGTCAGCCGGGTTTCTTCGAGGGCGAGCTCCACGTGCTCGCGCGTGAGCCCTGGCACCTCGGCCGTGATGACATACATATCAGTGGTTTCGTAGACGTCGATTGGCGGTGCCCACGCGTCGTGCTGATGGCGCGTCAGGCGCTCCTGCCAGGCCTGCAGGTCGCGAAGAGGATCCCAGGGCATGTTGTTCGATCCTACCCCGATTGGGGGCCCTGGGAGTGGAGCTTCCCAGCTGTGGATGGGGATGCAGAATTGCGTGCTCGTACGCTTACCTGCTACGATTCCGCGGATCTGATCAGTCAAAAACAGATGGCCTCAATCCAAGCAACACGACTCAAGAAAGGGATGCTGGTGAAAGTGGGCGCGGACTTGTTCCGTGTGCTCGAGCTCCAGCACGTCACGCCAGGCAACCTGCGAGGGTTCGTACGGGTCAAGTTCCGGAATATCCGAACCGGATCGCTCTCGGACCAGAAGCTCAGGTCCGAAGACAGCCTCGATCGAGCGGTGCTCGACGAGCACGAGATGCAGTACCTCTACAAAGACGGCGACTCCTTCCATTTCATGGATACGACGACGTACGAGCAGAGCCACATCTCGGGGGAGGTGCTTGGCGACTCCGTCAATTACCTTATTCCGGAGGCAACGATCAAGGTCGAGTTCTATGGGTCCGAGCCCGTCGGGATCGAGCTCCCGCCGACGGTCGACCTGAAGGTGGAGGACACCGCTCCGGGCATCAAGGGGGCGACCGCGAGCGCGCAGGTCAAGCCCGCCCGCCTCGAAACCGGCCTCGTCGTGCAGGTGCCGCCGTTCGTGAACACGGGCGATTTGATTCGGGTGAACACCGAAACGGGCGAATACTTGTCAAGAGCCTGACGGTTCAAGGTTCAAGGTTCACCATGAACTTGACTTGAACTTTGAACCTCTATGAACCTGCTTGAACCCCTGAACCTCAGAAATGGATCCATCGCCACACATTCCAAACCGGGGGTGGATCGAGGTCATCACGGGGAGCATGTTTTCCGGAAAGAGCGAAGAGCTCATCCGGCGGCTCCGCCGGGCGCAGATCGCGCGGCGCAAGGTCCAGATCTTCAAGCCGACGGTCGACGACCGGTTCGGCGACGATCACATCACGTCCCACAGCGAGATGCGCATTCCCTCCGAGAGCCTGTCGTCCTCTCGCGCCCTCCTCGCTCGAGTCGATCCGGATACCGAGGTCATCGGGATCGATGAAGGGCAGTTCTTCGACGCGGAGCTTCCGGCCGTGTGCAGCACTCTCGCCGATCAAGGCAAGCGGGTCATCGTGGCCGGGCTCGACCAGGACTATCTGGGCAAGCCGTTCGACCCGATGCCGGAGCTGCTCGCGATTGCGGAATACATCACGAAGACGCTGGCCATCTGCATGGTGTGCGGTGCGCCGGCCAACCACACACAGCGGCTCGTCGCCAGCAGCGAGCGCGTGCTTGTCGGCGCCTCGGGGACCTACGAGGCGCGGTGTCGCCACTGCTTCGACCCGCGGCTGGGACAGTAAGGCCGTAGCGCGCGTTTGGCCCTCCTCCGCTGGTGACTCCACACCATTCTCGTTGAAGTATTGGTAGCTAATACGTTAGGCCTGAAAAGCACACAGGGAGGAAGGGAGGATCGTTCTTGTGTTCTCAGCAGGGGTACGGGCTGCTCGCGCCGCGCGGAGCGCGGCGGAATGAGCGGACGGACCCGAGATCGCGAGCGCAGCACGATCGACACGCGTTCGCGATCTCGGGCCCGTCCGCTCATTCCAGCGCCCGCCGTTGGCGGGCGCGCGAGCAGCTCCTCACGGAGTGGAAGAGGGGAAGTTCCTCCCCGTTCTCCCGTCCTCCTTCCTCCTGTGATGGTTTCGTGACAGGTGAACACCGCCACGAAGAGACACCGCTACTTCAATCGATCGATCAGCCAGCCGATCGGGCCGTTGCCTGAGGCCGTCGGATCGTTCAGCCAGTCGGGGGGCGTCAGCCAGATGAAGGCGAGGATGGCAATGACCATCAGGTCGTACTGCCACGTGGCGCGCTCGTAGGTCCAGTAGAACGCGTTCCACAGGATGCGGCCGGGGAGCGTCACCGGGTTCTTCATGCCACGGCCTGCTGGTGGGCGTCGCGCAGCTCGCGATAGGTCAGGATGATCCGGTCGGCGACGGTGAAGATGGACAGGACCAGGATCACCCAGAGCACGGCCGCCATCCGGTTGGTGAAGGCGCCAATCATGAACAGCACGATGCGCTCGGGCCGCTCCATGAAGCCGACCTTGCACTTGGGGATGAGCGACTCGGCCCTGGCGCGCGTGTAGCTCGTCATGATCGCGAACATCATGGCGAGGGCGGCGATCATGACGTAGTCGGTCCGCTCCCGTTGCGAGTACAGGAAGATCAAGCCGATGAAGAGCGAAATGTCGGAGAAGCGATCGATCACCGAGTCCCAGAAGCCGCCGAACGCGCTGACGGCGTTCAGCTCGACGGCTACTTTGCCGTCGATGAAGTCGAAGATGTTCGCGACGATCATGATCACGCCGGCCAGGACGAACCGCCCGAGCCCGAGCGCGCACGCCGCCGCGACGTTGATGAGCACCCCGACGAAGGTCAGGACGTTGGGATGGATCCGGAGCGCGACCGCCGTCGCGATGATCGCGCGCAGCGGAAACATGCAGATGCGCCCGATGAGCCCGGTGAAGGTCATGAATGTCGTGTACCGCGCGCTATAATGAAAGGTTCAGAACTGCGCCAAAACTCGCAGTGTAGCGCATGCCGATCCGCGATCTCAAGGCCCAGATAGCGCGTCTTCCGGAGCAGCCGGGCGTCTACCTCTATTACAACGAGGCGGGCGACACGCTGTACGTCGGAAAGGCGCGCGTCCTGCGCGACCGGGTGCGGAGCTACCTCGGCGCGCAGGGCATGAGCCCGCGGATCGATGCGCTGCTGGACGAAGCGCAGCGCCTCGAGGTCATCGTCACCGACTCGGTCGTCGAGGCGCTCGCCCTCGAGAATCACCTCATCAAGCAGCGCGGCCCGAAGTACAACATCCTGCTTCGGGACGACAAGAACTACCCGTACCTGCAGTTGACGACGGGCGAGGCGTTCCCTCGGGTGCTCGTCGCCCGCCGCGTCGAGCGGGACGACCACTACTACGCCGGCCCCTACCTGCCGGCCTCGCTCGGGCGCCGGACGATGTCGCTGACTCACCGGTTGTTCGGGATTCGGTCGTGCAACGAGACGATTACGGGTCAGCGCGGCCGCCCGTGCCTGGAGTACGACATCAAGCGGTGCATCGCCCCGTGCGTCCGGGAGCTGTGCACCGAGGAGGAATACCGGGTGGCGGTCGAGCACACGAAGCTCTTTCTCGAAGGGCGGAGCGACGAGCTCGTGGCCGGATTGCGCGACCGGATGACCGAGGCGTCTTCCGCCGAGCGGTTCGAGCAGGCCGCCCAGTTGCGCGATGCGATCCGGACGATCGAGACGCAGCGTACGCGGCAGCAGAAGATGGCGGGGGTCGAGCTCGGCGATCGCGACGCGTTCGGGCTCAAGCTGGGCCCGGCCGGCGCGGTGGTCCAGATTTTTCAGATGCGCGGCGGCCGCGTGATCGAACGCACCGAGCTCGTTTCCGAGCTCAGTTCCGAGGTCGGGGAGACGCTCGATGCGGGGCCGGGAGCGGCGCAAAAAGGCGAGGCCGGAGAAAGCGACGTCCTGCAGGCGGCGCTGCAGCAGTTCTACGCCGACCGCCCCGCGCCGCCGGAGATCCACCTGCCCATCGGGTTCAGCGATTCGGACACCGAGATGCTCGAAGGCTGGCTGTCGGCGCAAGCGGGGCGACGGGTGCACCTGGTCGTGCCGAGGCGCGGAGAGAAGCGGGGGCTGCTCGATCTCGCCGCCCGCAACGCGGAGGTCGCGTACCAGGCCCGCTTCAACGAAAACGTGGCCGCCCACTACGACGCCCTGGAGACGCTGCGGGCGGTGCTCGCGCTCCCGGCCGTCCCGCGCCGGATCGAGTGCTTCGACATCTCGACCATCCAGGGCGCCGAGACCGTTGCGTCGATGGTCGTCTGCGAAGACGGACGGATGAAGCGGTCGGAGTACCGCAAGTTCCGTATCCGAGGCTCGGCGCTCGGCGGCTCGGCGTCGCAGTGCGCTCAGTCGGGGTTCGATGTTCGCTGCGACTCCGGCATCCGGCGCCCGAAACGCTACGACCGCAGATTCCAACCCGAGCGCCGAGCGCCGAGCGCCGAGTCCCCGGATTCTGGACGACTTCGCCTCCATGCACGAAGTCGTCCTCCGCCGCTACCGGAAGCTCCTCGAAACGGGTGGCGCGTTTCCCGATCTGGTTCTGATCGATGGTGGCAAGGGGCAGCTGTCGGCCGCCTACGAGGCGCTGGAGGAGCTCGGGCTCGGGTCGCTCGTGGCGGTCGGCATCGCGAAGAAAGAAGAGCTGCTCTTCACGCGCGATCGCGAGGACCCGATTGCGCTGGCGCAGGAGAGTCCGGCGCTCCTGCTGATCCAGCGCATCCGCGACGAGGCGCACCGCTTTGCGGTGACGTTCCACCGCCAGCAGCGGAAGACCCGGGACCTGCGCTCGGAGCTGGACGAGATTGCCGGCATCGGGCCGCGGCGGCGGAAGGCCCTGCTCACCGCATTCGGCAGCGTCGCTGGCGTGCGTCGTGCCGCGCGCGAGGAGCTCGCGCGCGTCATCGGGGTCAAGGGGGCGGACGCTGTGCTGGCACACTTCGGATCAGGGAGGTAATCTCTGACGGACCTCCGCTGCTGACTCTCGTTTAACAGGGAGGAGGGGAGGAGGGGAGGATCTTCTTTGTTGGGTTCTTCTTTGTTGAGCCCCTCCCTTCCTCCCCACCTCCCTGTTTATCTTTCAGATGTCGCGTTCCAGCAGTCCCTCCTCTTCGACAAACGCTTGATAAATCAGGAGATTTACCGTACTCTTGACCGTCCCTGACGCCAGCCTCTGAGTTCACGGTTTTTGGACCTACTGTCAATAGCTCTCCCGTTCGCGATCGTGCTCATCTCGCTCACGATCCATGAGGCGGCGCATGCCTGGACCGCTGAGCGTCTCGGCGACTCAACCGCGCGGCTCCTCGGGCGCGTGTCGCTGAATCCCATCGTTCACATCGATCCGATCGGCACGATCCTGCTGCCGCTTCTGGCGGCGTACAGCGGTCTGCCGATCATCGGATGGGCCAAGCCGGTGCCGGTCAACGTGAGCCGGTTGCGGCGCGGGCGACAGGACTTCATGCTGGTGGCCGCGGCCGGACCGATCAGCAACCTTCTGCAGGCGGTCGTTGGAGCGATTGGGGTTCGGGTGCTCTCGGCCGGTCCCGACCGGCGGGGGGCTCGCGGCGCAGCTCTGCGTGGCGTTCGTCGTGATCAACCTGCTGCTGGCCTTCTTCAACCTGATCCCCGTCCCGCCGCTCGACGGCGGCAACGTGTTGGCCGGGCTCCTGCCCGAGAGCGCTGAACCCTTCCTGGCCGTCCTGAGGCAGTACGGGTTCATCGTGCTGTACGCCCTCATGCTGACAGGGGTGCTGAACGAGATCATCGAGCCGCCGACCGCGTTCTTTCAAAGGATTCTGCTTCCGTGAAGCCACGCGTCGTGTCGGGCATGCGCCCGACCGGTAAGCTGCACCTCGGGCATCTCGTCGGGGCGCTGAACAACTGGGCCAGCCTGCAGGAGGGCTACGACTGCTTCTACTTCGTCGCCGACTGGCACGCTCTGACCAGCGACTACGCCGACACCAGCGGGATCGTCGCCAGCGCGTACGACATGGTCGCGGACTGGATTGCCGCGGGACTCGATCCGGAGCGGAGCACGCTGTTCGTGCAATCGCTGATCCCGGAACACGCGGAGTTGTGCCTGCTGCTCTCGATGACGGTCCCGATTCCGTGGCTCGAACGCGTCCCGACCTACAAAGAACAGATCGATCAGCTGTCCGAAAAGGACTTGTCGACGCTCGGGTTTCTCGGCTACCCGCTGCTCCAGACGGCGGACATCATCATCTACGACGCGCACTACGTGCCGGTGGGCGAGGATCAGGTTCCGCACCTGGAGTTGAGCCGTGAGATCGTACGGCGGTATCACAACTTCTACGGGGAGTTGTTCGTCGAGCCGCAGCCGCTCCTGACGCCGATCCCGCGGCTGCCGGGCCTCGACAACCGGAAGATGTCGAAGAGCTACGCGAACACCATCGACCTCTCGGACGACGCGGAGACGGTCCGGAAAAAGGTGATGCAGATGTACACGGATCCGAAGAGAATCCGTGCCGACATCCCCGGAACGGTCGAGGGGAACCCGGTGTTTCTCTACCACGACGCGTTCAACCCCGACACGGCGGAGGTCGAGGACCTGAAGTCCAGATATCGCGCGGGTAAGGTTGGCGATGTCGAAGTGAAGACGAAGCTCGCAAAGGCGCTGAACGCGCATCTGGAGCCGATGCGCGCGAAACGTGCCGAGCTCGTCGCAAAACCCTCGGCGCTGCGCGAGATCCTCTTCGAGGGATCGCGAAAGGCCCGCGGGATCGCAGAGGCTACCATGGAGCGCGTGCGCGCGGCCGTCAAACTCCGGTACTGACGCGGGACTCATTCATGGAATTCGAATCCACGCTCGAGGGTTACCCGGTCAAGCTGGCCAACTTCGAAGGGCCGCTCGATCTGCTGCTCCACTTGATCCGGAAGCACGAGATCAACATCTACGATATTCCCATCGTGCTCGTCACGCGGCAGTACCTCGAATACATCGATCTGATGCAGGAGCTGAACCTGGACGTCGCCGGAGACTTCCTCGTGATGGCGGCGACCTTGATCCACATCAAGTCGCGGACGCTCCTGCCCAGGACGGATCCCACTCAGGAGGACCCGGACGAAGATCCGCGCGAGGCCCTGATGCGCCGCCTGCTGGAGCATCAGAAGTACAAGGCCGCTGCGGAGCTGCTGCACGAGCGCGAAACGCTCCGCAGCGCACAGTGGACCCGGCCCGACGGGCCGATCACGGAAATTGCCGGCGAAGCGCCCGAGCCGGAGGTCGAGGTCGATCTCTTCAGCTTGATCAGCGCCTTCCGCGCGGTCGTGGAGCGGGCCAGGCACCGGCCGAAAGTGTACCTGCCGGCCGAGCAGATCCCGATCGAAGATCGGATCGAGCAGCTCCTGACCCGGCTGTCGGAGACGGAAGCGTGTGGCTTCGAGGATCTCTTCGCAGACGTCCAGACGCGGCCTGGCCTCATCGTGACGTTCCTGGCGCTGCTCGAGATGATCAGGCTGAAGCTCGTTCGCGTGTTCCAGGCCGGGTCGGTCGGGCCGATTCGTGTGTATCGACGCGCTCGTCCGGCGGATGCGCCGCACCCGCTGCTCGATCCAGAGGTGCGTCATGCCGCCGAGGAAGCCGCGCATGCCGCACGGCCCGAGGCGCGTCATGCCGCGGAAGAAGCGGCGCACGTGGCGCAGGTGGAGCAGGCAGCGGCGCCCAGCGCCATCAGCGAAAAACCGAACCCGGACTAGAACGCATCTCACAAGTGCGGCGCGAGCGAGCACGGCGAGCGAGCCACGCGACCGGAGCGCGCCGACGAAGCGGCGCGCGAGAGAACGTGTAGCGGAGTCCGAGGGGCGAAGCCCCTCGGTTGAGACTAGAGGAACGTGACGTGTCAGACCATCTCAAACCGATCGTCGAAGCGCTGATCTTCGCGTCGCCCGATCCGGTGACGCCCAAGACGCTCTACAAGCTCCTCGAGTCGGAGCCCCGTGAGGACGTCGATGCCGCTGTCGCCGCCGTGCGATCCGACTACGATCGGCCGGGAGGGCTGCAGCTGGTCGAAGTGGCGGGCGGCTACCAGATCGTGACGCGGCCCGAGCTCCACGAGTGGGTCCGTAAGCTGTTCCACGAGCGGACGACGCAGAAGCTGTCGGTTCAGTCGCTCGAAACGCTGGCCGTGATCGCGTACAAACAGCCGATCACCGCGCCCGAGATCGCGGAGATTCGGGGGGTCAGCAGCAGCGGCGGCGTCCTCTCCACGCTGATCGAGCGGAAGTTGATCAAGACCGTCGGCCGCAAGCAGGTCGTCGGCCGGCCGTTCATGTACGCCACGACGCGCGAATTCCTCGAGCGATTCGGCCTCAACGACCTGAGCGATCTGCCGAAGGTCGAGGAGATGTCGGACGTACTCGGCTTCGAGCTGCCGAACGCCCTCCTCGAGCCGGCCGCGACGACGTCCGCGCTGCCGTTCGATGGGTCGCCCGATGAGACCCATGCCGACGAAGGCTCCTCCGAGGAGCCGGCCGGGGTCGGCAGCGGAGACGACACGGTGCATTGACAGGCTCCAGAAGCCAGGAGCCTGTGTCGATTCATGCCCCAAATCCGCCTCCAGAAAATCCTCTCGACTGCCGGCATCGCGTCGCGCCGGGCTGCAGAAGATCTCATCACGCAGGGGCGTGTGACCGTCAATGCTTCGACGGTCGTGGAGCTGGGTTCGAAAGCCGATCCGGAACACGACGACATCCGGGTTGATGGCAGACGCGTCAAGCCCCCGGCGCGCAGGCGATACTTCCTCCTGAACAAGCCGCGCGGTTACATCACGAGCCGGTCGGATCCTCGGCACCGGCCGACGGTGATCGACCTCCTCGCGCGCCACGGCATCCGTGACTACATCTATCCGGTCGGCCGGCTCGACTACGATTCCGAAGGTCTGCTGATTCTGACGAGCGACGGCGCGCTGGCAGCGATGTTGATGCACCCGAGTCACGGCGTCGGACGGGAATACGAGGTCCGCGTGCTCGGCACGCCAGACGATCACGAGATCGATCGGATCGCGCGCGGAGTGGTCGTCGAGGGCCGTCGCACGGCGCCCGCGGACGTGCGGCGCATCAAGGTCTTCGAGGGGGACGAGGGGCGTGTGGAAACGATGCTGTCCATCGTCATCCACGAGGGGCGCAACCGTCAGGTCCGAAAGATGTGCGAGGCGATCGGGCATCCGGTGGTCAAGCTGCGCCGCGTCGCGATCGGACCCATCAGGGATGCGAAGCTGCGCCCCGGCGACTTCCGTGAGTTGTCGGATGATGAGATTGGGGCGCTCAAGCGGCACGCAGGTACCGGACCCGCCAACCAGGCTGTGCCAGGCGCGCCAAGGGCGCGCCCCGCCTCGCACGGAACGCGCGGCAGGGACCCCGCGAGCGACGGCGCTGGGAGGTCCGGCGGGGCGAAGCCCCCCGCTGTAGCTAATCGTCCAGGACCGCGCTCCAGAACCGGACGAGGGCCCAGGCGGAAGACCACAGCTCGGACTGATTCACGGAGGCGTGGGTAACGACCGCCGTCGGGAGATATCGGACGGTGACGCCCCGACTGCGCAGCGTCCGGGCCAGGAGCTCCGACTCGATCGCAGGGATCACGTTGTCGTCCGTTCCGTGGAGGAGGTACACGGGACAGGCCGGCGGCGGGGCGTGGTCGGGCGAGAGCGCAGGGTCGCCGCCGAGCGCCGTCAGGTGCGGCTCGAGAATCGGACCGAGGTGCACGACATCGCGGTTGTTGACGTAGGCCATCAGTGTCTTCGACGGCTCGGGCAGGGCCTCGGTCAAGGTTCGTGCGCGGGCAAACTCGTGTGATGCCTGCGCTTTGTCGAGCATGTCCAGTCGCGATCCCTCGAGGAAGGACAGAATCGCTGCGCGCAGGGCCGGCGCCTGCGACGCTGGAACCACGCGGTCCGCGACGCCGAGCAGGATGATCGCGACGCCATAGTCGTGAGGCGGCCGGTGTGTGCCATCCGGCTGGGTGCCCGTCGCGAGGTAACGCAGCGTCCGTGGTAGATCCCCGTGCCCTCCGAACGACAACACGAACGCGACGAGGTCGCGGAGGGCAGGGCGTCCGGCGGCGACGATCGAGAGGCCGCCGGCGAAGCTGATACCCATCAGGCCGATCCGTCCGTCGCTCGGCAGACCGGGCTGCTGCGTCAGCCACACGGCCGCATCCTCGATCATGTCGGTGGTCCGGGCGGTGACGCTATAGCGAGTGAGATCCGAGAGCTCGACGGTGACGGTCGAGTGGCCCATCGATGCGAGATCACGCGCAAAGCCGATCAGACGCGGCTCCTCGATGCCTGATGCGTGTACGCCGGGGACGAGGAGGATCGGCCGGCTCGTCGGTCGCTGCGGCTCGTAGCGACGCCCGCGGAGAGACCCGCCCCGCCACGTGATGGCCACGGCCGATTCGCTGACCGGCTGGCGGCGCCACTCGGCGACGGTTCGAACGACTCCCTGCGCTCCCGCGGCACGCGCAACGAAAGCCGCGCCTCGGGCGTATTCCCCGACGAAGCCGCCGATCGCCAGCACGAGCGCGACGGCGACGAGCGTCAGCGCTGTCCGCGACCGTCGCATCGCGAGGATAATAGCAGTGCTTATGCGCATGGGTCTCATCATCGCTATCGACGGCCCCTCGGGCGCCGGGAAGGGCACGATCGCGCGTGCCGTTGCCGCGCGCCTTCAGTACCGACACATCGACACCGGTGCCATGTACCGGGCCGTCGCCTGGAAAGCGTTGCGCGACGGAGTCGAATTGACGGACGACGCGGCCGTGGCGGGGCTGGCCGCACGCGTTCAGCTCGAAGTGGTAGACGGGGTCACGCGTGTCGACGGGCAGGACGTCTCCGGGGCGATACGGACGCCGGAGATCGACGCGGCCGCCGCAACCGTCGCGCGCCTGCCGCGCCTGCGAGCCACGCTGAACGCCCAGCAGCGCGAGCTTGGGCAGCAGGGCGGCGTGGTGATCGAAGGGCGCGACATCGGCACGGTCGTGTTCCCGGATGCGGACATCAAGATCTTCCTCGACGCGTCGCCCGAGGAGCGCGCGCGACGCCGCGCGCACGACCCGCTTCACGCGTCGGGACGAACCGGCGCGGCCATTGCGGATGTGGCGACGGCGCTCGAAGCGCGCGATCGAAGCGACCGCACGCGCGTAGCCGCGCCGCTGGTGCGCGCTGGCGATGCGGTGGCGATCGACACGACCGGGGTCTCGATCGAAGGCGTCATCGATGAAGTCATGACCATCGTCCACAACCGTCAGGCTGCCGGCGCGTCGCGGCAGCGTGACGATCCGCCGAATTGACAGGGGAATCGCACGATGCTTTTCACTCGACGGACGTCTGTGTTGGCACTCGTGGCTGCCGCGTACTGGTCGATTGGCGCGCTGCCCGCCGATCCGGCGGCGGAGGCGTACTGGCCGCAATGGCGTGGGCCATACGCGACGGGCGTCTCCAAGCGCGCGCACCCGCCCGTCGAATGGGGCGAGACGAAGAACGTCCGCTGGAAGGTCGAGATACCAGGGCGTGGATCCGGCTCACCCGTCGTCTGGGGTGACCGCCTCTTCGTGCTCGCCGCGGTGCCGCAGGGTGTCGACGCGGCGGCGGGCCACGAGCCGCGAGGCATGATGACTCCGCGGCTGGTCCATCGGTACGTCGTGATGGCGATCAATCGCAAGGACGGCACAGTCGCGTGGCAGCAGACGGCGCGCGAGGCGCCGCCGAGTGAAGGCGCTCACCAGGACAACGGGACGTTTGCGTCGAGCTCCGCGGTCACGGACGGCCAGCATGTCATTGCGTCCTTCGAGTCGCAGGGCCTGTATGCCTACGACATGAATGGCAAGCTGGTGTGGGAGAAGGATCTCGGCGACAAGCAGATGCGCAACGAGTTCGGCGAGGGATCGACGCCGGTCCTCCACGGCCGCTACCTCGTCGTGGTCTGGGACCACCAGGGTGAATCGTTCATCGTGGCGCTCGACAAATCGACCGGTGCAGAGCTCTGGCGCGTGCGGCGCGACGAGATCGACTCGTGGGCCACACCACTCGTTGTCGAGCACGACGGGCGGCCGCAGGTCGTGACCTCGGGCATGAACAAGCTGCGGAGCTACGACCTCGAGACGGGCAAGCTCGTATGGGTGACCGGCGGTGTGACGATGAATCCCATCCCGTCACCCGTCGCCGAGGACGGGATGGTGTTCGTGACGAGCGGCTTTCGAGGGAACAGCTTGAAGGCGATCCGGCTCGCGGAAGCAAAAGGTGATGTGGAAGGCGCGCCGGCGCTCGCGTGGGCGATCGATCGCGACACCCCGTACGTGCCTTCGCCTCTCCTGCACGAAGGCATCATCTATTTCTTGAAGACGAACTCAGGGGTCCTCTCGGCGTTCGACGCAAAAACGGGGAAGCCGCACTATCAGAACCAGCGACTGGAGGGTGTTCCGAACGTGTTTTCGTCGCCGGTCGCCGCCGCGGGACGAATCTACGTCGTCGGTCGAGAGGGAACGACCGCGGTACTGAAGCCGGGACCGACCTTCGAGCTGCTCCGAACCAACACGCTCGACGATCACTTCGATGCGTCGCCTGCGCTGGTTGATCGGGAGATGTTCCTGAGGGGGGCGAAGTATCTCTACTGCCTGGCGGAATCGGCGATCGGGTGATCGCTCGATCGGGTGATCGCCGCGATCGGGCGATCACCCGATCAGATCGCGCGATCACCCGATCACCCGATCGCCCGATTCCCTCAGTCCCTGTCTATGTAGTCCTCGGATGACGCGGGATCCAACTCCCATCGGTGGCGGTCACGCTCGGTGATCTTGTCGGCCGCCTTGAGCTCCTCGCTGTCCTCGTACTCGACGCCGAGCGCCTTCCCGATGTCGTCGACGCGATCCTGATCCGGGGTCGGGTTGTCGCCGCCCGGGGCCTCGTCGCCATTGGCGTACGCATCTTCCCAGTCTGCATCGACATCCCCGGCCGTCATCACGGGACTGGTTTCCGTATGTTCCCGCCGTGCCTGCTGGAGCTCGCGCCGGCCGGAGCGTGCGGCAGAGGCGGACCGATCGAGGTCGAGGCTCGAGGGTGGTCCCGGTAGCGTCTCTTCGACTTCGCGCAGCTGCCGGCGGGCGCGATCGAGGCCGGGCGCATGACGCGTGCTGCCGGCTCCGGCTGGCGTGCCGGTCGAGCGTCTGGTCAACATGGGGTTGGTGCGGCCTCTTACGCTCCGTCCAGTTTCGGGCGTCTGGGCCAGCGTGCGCTCGTCGCCGTTCCCGCCGCGCCGCGGCAGCCGGACTTTCGTCTTCCCGGCCTTCGGGGCCGATCGCTTCGATTTTGCAGACCTTGCGGACGGTGCCGGCTTCGCGGAGCGGCCCTTTCTTGCGGTTTTGCGGCTGGCCGCGCGCCGATTTCCGGCCGGTGCTCGGTGCCGCCTTCTTCCTGCGGGATGCGACCTTCTTCCTGGCCCCCCCGGCCCGCCGTGCGGCCTTGCCGCGCGAGCGGCCTCCGGCAGCCTTCTTGCGCGCGCCCGAAGCCGTCTTGCGAGCCGGTGCTTTCTTGGCCATATGGTCTGTTCCTCGAAAGGGAGCTTCCTGCCGCGGTTGACCCTGAGTCCGTAAGTGATGTATATTCTATTGCTTATCGCAAATCAGAGCGATGCATCCTACAGCCCGCCGGAGCTGAGATCCGGTCAGCACGATCGCAGGAGGACCAGTTACGCATGGCCATTGATCAATCGCACCACAACAACCCACAAGGAGGTGGCATTACTCGGACCATTGAGAAGTCGTCGGGCTTCCCGCAAGACGATCAGGTCGATCCACAAGAGTATGCGCGCCTTCTGGACCTTTACGATAGCAGCTTCCGCAATATCGCGGAAGGCGAGGTCGTGAAGGGCACCGTCCTCAAAGTCACGGCTTCAGAAGTCATTGTCGACGTCGGTTACAAGTCCGAAGGCATCATCGCCGTGGACGAGTTCGTCGACGAAACCGGGCAGATCGCCGTCCAGCCCGGCGACATCGTCGATGTGCTGCTGGAGCGCACCGAAGACCGGGAAGGCTACGTCGTCCTCTCGCGCGAAAAAGCCGAGAAGATGAAGATCTGGGACGACGTCGAGAAGGCGTACGCCGAGAAGAAAGTCGTGATTGGCCGGGTCATCGAGCGGATCAAGGGCGGTCTCGCCGTGGACATCGGCGTGCGCGCGTTCCTGCCGGGATCCCAGATCGATGTCCGCCCCGTCCGCAACCTCGACGCTCTGCGCGGCCAGGAGCTGCGGATGCGCGTCATCAAGGTGAACAAGAAGCGCGGCAACATCGTGCTCTCGCGCAAAGTCCTCCTCGAAGAAGAGAACGCGGAGAAGAAGAAGCACACGCTCGACACGCTGGCGGAGGGCAAGGTCCTGCGCGGCGTCGTGAAGAACATCACCGACTACGGCGCGTTCATCGACCTCGGCGGCATCGACGGCCTCCTCCACATCACCGACATGTCGTGGGGCCGGGTGTCGCACCCCTCGGAGCTCTTCAAGGTCAACGAAGAGATTGACGTCATCGTGCTGAAGTACGACCCGGCGACCGAACGCGTGTCGCTCGGCCATAAGCAGTTGATGAACGACCCGTGGTCGAACGTGATCGAGCGCTATCCCGTCGGTGCGCGCATGAGCGGCAAGGTCGTGAGCCTGACCGACTACGGCGCGTTCGTCGAGCTCGAACCCGGGGTCGAAGGCCTGATCCACGTGTCCGAGATGTCGTGGAGCAAGCGCGTCAAACATCCATCGAAGATCCTCAACGTGGGCGACACGGTCGAGGCGATGGTCCTCGGCGTGGATCCCGGCGCGCGCCGGATCTCTCTGGGCCTCAAACAGGTCGAGAGCAATCCGTGGCACGAGCTCTCGGAGAAGTACCCGATCGGCACGACGATCACCGGCAAGGTCCGCAACCTGACGGAGTTCGGCGCGTTCGTGGAGGTGGAGGAGGGGATAGACGGCCTCATCCACATTTCCGACATGTCGTGGAGCAAGCGTCTGAAGCATCCGTCCGAGGTGCTGAAGAAGGGCGACACGGTCGAGGCGATGGTGCTGAACATCGACGCCGAGAACCAGCGGCTGTCGCTCGGCCTCAAGCAGCTGCAGACCGACGTGTGGGACGAGTTCTTCTCGCAGCATCACGTGGGTGATGTCGTCGAGGGCAAGGTCGTCCGCCTCACCAACTTCGGCGCGTTCGTCGAGCTGGCGGAGGGGATCGAAGGCCTCATCCACGTGTCGGAGTTCGACGATTCCCAGCATGCGGGCAAAGACGAGAAGCTCGAGCTCAAGGTCGGGGAGAGCTATCAGATGAAGATCATCAAGCTCATTCCTGCGGAGCGGAAGATCGGTCTCAGCATCCGTGCACTGAAGAACGACGAGTTCCGTGCCGATTGGGAGGCGTATACCGAGACCACCGGGCGGCCTGAAGTGACGCTCGGCGATCACTTCAAGCATCAGAACTGAACGACAGCTGCCAGCTTCCAGCTCCCAGCTTCCAGCTTTCGTTGGAAGCCGGGGGTTGGGATGGTCAGCGGCCCAAGCGATCTCACTCAGTTGCGGCTTTCAGTAAAGTCTGGAAGCTGGCAGCTGGAAGCTGAGAGCGAAAGGTTCCACTATGAATACCGGGAGCATGACGAAAGCGGAGCTCGTGGAAGAAGTCTCGCGGGTCTCCGACCTCACGAAGAAGCACTCCGAGGTCATCGTCGACACCGTTTTCAAGAGCATCATCGACGCGCTCCATCGGGGCGAGAAGATCGAGCTGCGGGGGTTCGGCAGCTTCCGGCTTCGTCGGCGAGAGCCGAGGAAGGGCCGCAACCCGAAGACCGGCGACAAGGTGGACGTGCCGCCGAAGAAGGTTCCGTACTTCAAGCCGGGCAAGGAATTGAAAGAGCTCATCAACCGGGAATCCGACGCTTCGATTCCCCCAGCCTTGCCGATCGCCCAGCCGAACACCGATCCCGATCTCGCCGGCATCTGATCCGCCGGCGTACGGGCTCCTCGGATGGCGGCCGATTCGCACTGCGCTCATGGACCATCTCTGGTCTCCGTGGAGACTCGAATACGTGACCGGTAAGAGCACCACTCCAGGGTGCGTGTTCTGCCACGCGTTCGAGGGCCGCGAACAATCCGATCTGGTCGTGTTCCAGGGCAGCGACTGCTTCGTCATCCTCAATCTGTATCCGTATAACAACGGCCACCTGATGGTGGTTCCCAACCGTCATATCGGCAAGCTCGCGGAGGCCACGTCGAGCGAGCTCAACGAGCTCATGGAGCTCACGCGGCGCGCCGAGATTGCCCTGACGCAGGCATACGCGCCGCACGGTCTGAATGTCGGCATCAATCTCGGAAAGCCAGCGGGTGCCGGCGTGCTCGATCACGTGCACCTTCACGTGGTGCCTCGATGGAACGGCGACACGAACTTCATGACCGTAGTGGGGGCAACGCGAGTGCTCCCCGAAGAGCTCGCACAGACCGCGGCGCGGCTCAGGCCGATCTTCGAAGAGCTCGATAGGGCTTGAGCGCCGGGTGTCGGGCGGGCATCTGTGACCCCATGGCACTCGAGGCGGTCCGGCTGGTTCGTGGCGCCCGCTTTACAGAAGATCAGAAGATCAGAAGGCAAAAAGATTTAAGAAATTCTCCTGATCTCCTGATCTCCTGTTAGATGACAAGCGGCGGCGCTTTACACGAGATCAGGAGGTCAGGAGATCAGCAAGAAGTGTTTGCGTCCATCTTCAGAAGTCTGGACTTGATCTTCTAATCTTCTGAACTTCTGATCTTCTGTAAGAAGACAAGTCGCTGGCGCTCGGTATTTGATGTGAAACGGGGTAGATTCATTCCGTGCGACTAGAACTGACCAACGAGCAGCACACTTTTCAGGAGCAGGTCGAGGCCTTTGCGGCGGAGCAGGTCGCGCCGGCGGCCAGTGCGATTGACGAGCGGAACACGTTTCCGATCGAGATCGTGCGCGCCGCTGCGGCGCGCGGGCTGCTGGGCATCACGCTCGAGCCGCAGTGGGGCGGGGCGGGGCGCGACCACGTGAGCTATGCGCTGGCGATCGAGGCGCTCGCGAAGGCCAGCTCCGTGATCGCGGTGATCATCTCGGTGACGACGTCGCTCGTAGCGGAACCGATCGCGCAGTTCGGGTCGGAGTCGCAGAAACAGGTCTGGCTTCCGCGGCTGGCGTCGGCGGAGTCCATCGGCGCGTTTGCGCTCTCCGAAGAGCATGCCGGATCCGATGCGGCGAATCAGCAGACCGTGGCGCGCCTCGACGATCGGGGTTACGTCATCAACGGCCGCAAGGTCTGGGTGGCGAACGCCGCGGCGGCGGACGTGGTGCTGCTGTTTGCCGCAACGCAGCCCGGGATGCGAGGGCGAGGCATCAGCGCGTTCCTGCTCCCGATGGACACGCCGGGCCTCGAGCGGGTTGCGCCGGCCGACTCGCTCGGCGTCCGCGGCCTGGGCTGCATGGACCTCGAGCTGCGGAGCGTGCGGGTCGATGCGGATGCGCTCGTCGGCGCGCCGGGTGATGGGTTCGGAATAGCTCTCAGAGCGCTCGACGGCGGGCGTGTCGCGATTGCAGCGCAGGCACTCGGCGCGGGCAGCGCCGCGCTGGACGAGGCGCTGCGCCACGCGAAGTCGCACGAGGCCTTCGGCCAGCCGATCGGCAATTACCAGGCGATTCAGTGGATGCTGGCGGAGATGGCGACCGAGCTCGACGCCGCGCGGCTCCTCACATTGAAGGCGGCGGATACGTATCAGCGCGCCCCGCGCCCGACGCTCGAGGCCTCGATGGCCAAGCTGTTTGCGTCGGAGGCGGCACATCGAGCCGCCGACAAGGCCATGCAGATCCTGGCATCGCACGGCTACCGCCGCGGATCGGTCGTCGAGCGGCTCTTCCGGGATGTGAGAGCCACGGAGATTTACCAGGGGACGT
The DNA here is from genome assembly GCA_963804795.1 of uncultured Acidobacteriota bacterium. GTDB lineage: Bacteria > Acidobacteriota > Vicinamibacteria > Vicinamibacterales > 2-12-FULL-66-21 > CAVSUB01. The sequence goes on from CAWDRS010000007.1 coordinate 815,312, forward strand.
CGGAAGTGCAGAGGATGGTCATCGCGGAGCAGATCCTCATTTGAACGCTTCCCGCTGCCAAGAGCTTTACAGGAGGAGGGGAGGAAGGGAGGAACAAACCGGGAGGATCTTCAACATTCGAAAGCCCAAAACCCGATTGATCAGCAAGGGAGCAATTCGGCTTTCGTCGCCAAGCGTGCCGGTTCAGCGAGACCAAACCCTTTGAAGCTCCTCCCGGTTGATCCTCCCTTCCTCCCCTCCTCCCTGTAAAGATTCTGGCAGTATGAAGCGTTCAACTGAGGATCTGCTTGGCGATCGTCTGCAGCTGCAGGTTGGACGTGCCCTCGTAGATCTGCCCGATCTTCGCATCACGGAACAGCTTCTCGACCGGGTACTCCTTGACGAAGCCGTTGCCTCCGAACAGATTGACGGCGAGCGACGCCACGCGCTCGGCCACCTCCGATGACAGGATCTTGCAGATGGCCGCTTCGGTGAGGAAGGGTGCGCCGGCGTCGCGCAGCCGCGCGGCGTTGTAGACGGCTAGCTTCGCCGCCTCGACGTCGACCGCCGCGCGTGCCAGCTGGTGCTGGACCGCCTGGAACTCCGAAATCGGCTTGCCGAACTGACGGCGCTCGCGCGTGTACGCGATCGCGTGATCCAGTGCGCCGCGCGCGAGCCCGAGCATCTGCGCGCCGATGCCGATGCGTCCCTCGTTCAGCGTCTCGATGGCGACCTTGTATCCTTTGCCGACGTCGCCGAGCACGTTGGTCGACGGGACTCGGCAGTCCTCCAGGATCAGCTCGCAGGTGCTGCTTGCGCGGATCCCGAGCTTGTCCTCCTTCTTGCCGACCGTGAAGCCGGCGAAGCCGCGCTCGACGAGGAACGCCGTGATGCCGCGATAGCCGGCCTCGGGATTGATCGAGGCGAACACGATGAAGAGCTCCGCCTCGTTGGCGTTCGTGATCCAGAGCTTGCGACCGCTGATGACGTATCCGTCGCCATCCGCGCGCGCGCGCGTGGCAAGGGCGAACGCGTCGCTCCCCGATCCCGCCTCGGACAAGGCATACGCGCCTACCGTCCTGGTGGAGAGTACCGGCAGGTACCGCTGTCGGATCTCCTCGGTGCCCCAGCGGAGCAGCGCGTTGATCACCAGCGTGTTCTGGACGTCGACGAGCACGCCGATCGAGGGATCCACGCGTGAGAGCTCTTCCACCGCCAGGACGGCATGGAAGAAACGCCCGCCGGCTCCGCCGTAGCGCTCCGGCACCTCGATCCCCATGACCCCCAGGTCGAAGAGCTCGTCGACCAGCGATCGGGGGATTTTCGCGTGATCGTCCATCTCGCGGACGAGCGGGCGGACGCGCGCCTGCGCGAAATCCCGGACGCTGTCGCGAAAAATCTGCTCGTCTTCGGTAAGGACCGTCAGCGGCTGGATATGGTCGAGGGCTTCCTGGGACACGACGAATCCTCCTGCGTGCAGCGGGGAGAGAGGAGCAGCCAATGCTATCATTGCCCCGAGAACGTCCACTCACCCACGACGGAGGAGGAGCGCCGCAGCCGGCCCCCGGCTTGCGTCGTCCTAATCGCATATGCGTATCCCCGCCCCGCTCGCGGTTTCTCTGCTGACTGTGCTGCTCGGATCGGTGCCGGCCGCACGTCAAGCCCAACCGCCGGCGCAACCCCAGCCTCCTGCAGGCACGGCAGCTCCGGCGCCGCAGACGCAGGAGCCCGAGCGCTCGCAGCAGGGACCGATCCGGACCGGCATCAACTTCGTGCGTGTGGATGCCATCGTGACCGACAGGCAGGGCAATCCTGTTCTGGATTTGAAGCCCGAGGAGTTCCAGCTCTCGGAGGACAACAAGCCCCAGAAGATCGAACAGTTCTCGGTGGTCAAGATCGACAGCGAAACACAGATCGAGGCGGGGACGCCGACGGCGATCCGGAGCCTCTCTGACGAGGAGCGCGAAGCGGCACGTCCGGACGTGCGGCTGTTCGTGCTGCTCCTCGACGATTACCACGTCAAGCGCGGCAACGACCTGGCTGTTCGGAAGCCGATCGTCGAGTTCATCCAGAATCAGCTCTCGCCGCTGGACATGGTGGCCATCATGTATCCGCTCACGCCGGTCACCGAGCTTCACTTCACGCGCGATCGCCGGAGCCTCATCAGCGCGGTCGAACACTTCGAGGGCCGGAAATTCGATTACCAGCCGCGAAACATGTTCGAGGAGAAGTACGCGTACTATCCCGCCGCCACCGTCGAGAAGATCCGCAACGACGTGACGATGGGGGCGTTGAAGGGGGCGGCGGTCAAGCTGGGCGGACTACGCGAAGGGCGGAAGTCGATCATCTTCATCAGCGAGGGATTCACGAGCACGCTGCCGCCGCAGCTGAACGACCCCGTCGCCGCCATGCCGCGCATCGGCAATCCGAACAGGAACAATCCGAGCGCGCAGACCAGCGACACCGTCGAGTTCTTCAACCAGGCGGACATGTTGGGCGACATGCGCGAGGTCTTCGATACCGCCAACCGTCAGAACACCTCGATCTACGCGGTGGATCCGCGCGGCCTCGCCGCGTTCGAATACGACATCAACTCGAGCGTCGGCCTGCAGGGGGATCGCAAAGGGTTGCAGGCGACGCTCGATTCGCTGCGCGTCCTCGCGGACAACACGGACGGTCGCGCGATCGTGAACCGCAACGACCTCGCCGTCGGGATGAAGCAGATCATCCGGGATGCCAGCGGCTATTACCTCCTCGGCTACAACTCGACTCAGGCACCGACCGACGGCAAGTTCCACGAGATCAAGGTCCGCACGACCCGCCGCAACGTGGACGTCCGCGCGCGCAAGGGCTATTGGGCGTACACGAACGAAGATGTCGCGCGCGCGCTCGCGCCGGCGAAACCCGATGCGCCGTCGGCCGTGACGGCAGCGCTCAACGCGATCGCCGAGCCGACGCGCGGACGCGCCGCGCGGTTCTGGATCGGTCTGGCGAAAGGCCAGAACGGATCGCCCCGCGTCACGTTCGCGTGGGAAGCGATCTCGGCGGACGACGGCCAGGGCCGGAGCGCCGAGGGAACTGCAAACCGCGTGCAGCTCACGGCGACCGCCCCGGACGGTCGGCCGGTGTTCCGGGGAAGGATTCCGGAAGAGGGTTCATCTCCTGCCAGCGCGGCGTCGCCAACACCTCCGGCTGCCGGCACTGCTGCATCGACTCCGGTCGCCGCCGGTGCGAGCGCGTCGTTCGACGCGGTGCCCGGCCCGCTCCAGCTCCGGATGGTGGTCGAGAACGCTCGCGGCCAGGTCATGGACTCCGCCACGCAGGAGCTGACAGTCCCTGACTTCGCGAAGGTGCAGGTGTCGCTCAGCACGCCACGCATCTACAAGGGCAGAACGGTGCGCGACCTGCAGGCGCTCAAGACGAACGCGATGGCCGTGCCGGCCGCCGATCGCACCTTCAGCCGGGCGGAGCGCGTGCTGGTGCGGGTCGAGGCTTACAGTGCCGACGGCGCGTCCCCGACCGTGTCGGCCCGTCTCTTGAACCGTGGCGGCACACCGATGTCGGATCTGCCGATGCAGGCTGGCACGAGCGGCCAGGAGCTCGAGCTCGGGATGTCGGCGCTGGCGGCGGGCGACTACGTCATCGAGATCAACGCGAAGACCGGCACCGGAGCGGCGCAGGAACTGATTGCGTTCAAAGTCAGCCGGTAGCGCCGTTCAGGCGTACATGCCGCGCATCTTGGTGACCGTCGCCACGCGGTTGATCGCGACGATGTAGGCAGCCATCCGCATGTCGGTCTTGTACTTGAGCGACGTCTGGAGCACGGCGCGGAACGCTTCGCGCATCATCGTCTCGAGCCGGTTGTTCACTTCTTCCTCGGTCCAGAAGTAGCCGTGCCGATCCTGGACCCACTCGAAATAGGACGTGGTCACGCCGCCGGCGTTCGCGAGAATATCCGGGATCACGAACACGCCCCGCTCGTGCAGATGGCGGTGTGCTTCGGGCGTCGTCGGTCCGTTCGCGCCCTCCGCCACGATCTTGGCTTTGATCGACTGCGCGTTCTCCATCGTGATCTGATTCTCGAGCGCCGCCGGGACGAGCACGTCCACCTCGAGCGCGAAGAGCTGCTCGTTCTCGATCGGTTCTCCGCCAGGGAAGCCGTCGATCGTCTTGTGCTGGCGGGCGAAGTCGAGCATCTTCGCGATGTCGAGGCCGTTGGGGTTGGAGACGCCGCCCTTCCAGTCCGTGACCGCGACGATCTTCGCGCCAAGCTTCGACAGCAGATCGGCTGAGACCGATCCGACGTTCCCGAAGCCCTGCACCGCGACGGTCGCCCCCTGGATGTCGAAGCCGAGGTGCTTGGCGGCTTCGCGGGTGACGATCATCACGCCGCGTCCGGTGGCTTCGCGGCGTCCGAGCGATCCACCCATTTCGACCGGCTTGCCCGTGACGACCGCGGTCGACGTGTGGCCCACGTGCATGCTGTAGGTGTCCATCACCCACGCCATGATCTGATCGTTCGTGTTGACGTCTGGCGCCGGCACGTCCTTTTCGGGACCGATGGCGTCGACGATTTCCGCGACGTAGCGGCGGGTCAGCGCCTCGAGCTCACGGCGGGACATCCGCGTCGGATCGCAGACAACGCCGCCCTTGCCGCCGCCGAACGGCACGTGTGCGACCGCGCACTTCCACGTCATCCAGGCGGCCAGTGCCGTGACCTCGTCGAGGGACACATCGGGGTGGTAGCGGATGCCGCCCTTCGCCGGGCCCAGCGTGATGTTGTACTGCACGCGGTATCCGGTGAAGACCTCGATCTCGCCATTGTCCATCTGGATGGGGCACGACACGGTGATCTGTCGCTTCGGACTGGTGAGGATCTTCCAGATCCCAGGATCGAGGCCGAGCAGCCGCGCGGCGCCATCGAATTCCTGGAGCATTGCGTTGAAGATGCTTCCGCCTGCTTCCATAAGACTCCTGAGGATTCGGCAGCCTCTCTCGCGATAGCCGCCAGGCCCCAAACAGCCCAAGCTAACGTGACCCCGGCGACAAGTCAAGAACAGGAGGTGTCTCGTGTCTCCGTCCGCGGAGGTGACGGAGCGAACGGAGACGCTCACAAACGGAGCAACGGAGTCAACGGAGAGACGAAACGGAGAAGAGGGGCCGATGTCGTAGGATCCTGGACTGCTCGCGCGCCCGCCGATGGCGGGCGCTGAAATGAGGGGCCGGCGTGAAATCGCGAGCGCGGTCCGATCAAGTCGCGCTCGCGATTTCTCGCCGGTCCTCTCATTTCGCCGCGCTTTGCGCGGCGCGAGCAGCCGATGCGCCACTAGCCATCCGGTTCCCTCCGTTTCGTCTCCGTTAGCTTCGTTCCTCCGTTTGTGAGCGTCTCCCTGCACTCCGTAACCTCTACCAGGCTCGAAAGCCTGGTAAAACCACGATTTCTTCCGCTCGACAGAATCGGAATCGAGCCCGCGGCGGGTCCGGCGGATGCCTGGCACGCCATCCTGATGTCGAACTTGTGCGGCCTGTTCCGGAATGCGCCACTGCTCCGAAAACCCCGTGAGCGGGATCGGCCACTGACCCGCACGCCAAGCCGCTCAACTTGCGGAGCTTCCGCGGCTCGCCCGCCGTCGGCACCGGATGGTCCTGCGGTTGCCTGATCACGGTGCGGAGGTAGATGCGATGCGGACATCGAGATGGAAGCTCGTTGCGACATTCCTGGTGGTTGGGATCCTCGGCATGGGCCGAATCGTCCTTGCAGGACCAGACAAACAGCTCGTCGTGCTGAGCGCATCGCTGAACCGCGCGGCAGAGACGTTGATCCTGAAGGGACAGAACTTCGGTGCGACCGTTCCGGCCGTGTACTGCGAAACGGTGCCGATGACCGTGCTCAGCGCGACCGACACGCAGCTCGTGGTCCTGTTTCCGGCGGCGACTGCCGACGGCACGTACCTCCTGACCGTCGTCAAGGGGAACGGTCAGGTCGAGCGCGGCGTGTTCTACGTGACCGTGCAATCGGCCTCCACCTCGCAGCCGGGCGGCGTCGCGGGTCCGCAGGGCCCTCAGGGCGTGGCCGGACCCGCCGGACCTGCCGGCCCCAAGGGTGACCCAGGCATCCCCGGCTCGCAGGGACCCGCCGGACCCGCGGGTTCATCGGGCGTCAGCGGGTACGAGAGCAACTTCGTCGTGAACAACCCGTTCAACGCAGTGTCGCTCGCGAGCCTTCCGCAGCAGGTGGCGACGTGCAGCGCCGGACGTGTGCCACTCGGCGGCGGCTACACGCTGATGGGCTCCGGTGAGAAGCTGACGGTGGTGGCGTCCGAGCCGTTCGTCGGAGACGCCTCAGGCTGGCGCGTTCTTGTGCGGAACACCACCAGCTCGACGCTGTGGACCGCTCAGGTCGTGGTCTACGTCATCTGCGCCTCGATGCAATAAGAAAGCTTCCAGCTTCCAGCTGCCAGCTTCCAGCAGTGAGTTGGAACCTGGGAGCTGGGAGCTGGAAGCTGGAAGCTGGAAGCAGCTGGAAGCCAGAAGCTCACTATAATGTCGGGTAATGAAGAGTGTGACGGCGGAGACGGCGCGCGAGCGGTGGCGGCGCGAGGTGCTGGATCCGGCGCTGCAGAAGTCGCCGGAGCGGTTGACGTCGTTCACCACCATCTCCGGGCGTCCGATCGATCGGCTCTACACGGCCGAGGACGTTCCGGAGCTCGACTACGCACGCGATCTGAGTGACCCCGGGCGGTTTCCGTACACCCGGGGCATCCACCCAACCGGCTACCGCGGCAAGCTGTGGACGATGCGCCAGTTTGCGGGGTATGGGACGCCGGAGGATACGAATACTCGATACAGGACGCTGCTTGCGGCTGGAGGGACCGGGCTCAGCGTCGCGTTCGATCTGCCCACGTTGATGGGGCGCGATCCGGATCACGAGCTTTCGCTCGGCGAAGTTGGGAAGTGCGGCGTCAGCATCGTGTCGCTCGCGGATATGGAGCGGCTCTTCGACGGCATCGATCTCGGCGGGATTACGACGTCGATGACGATCAACTCGCCGGCGCCGATGCTGTTCGCGATGTATCTGGTGGTCGCCGAGAAGCAGCGTGCGGACTGGAAGAAGCTCTCGGGCACGATCCAGAACGACATCCTCAAGGAATTCATCGCGCAGAAGGAGTACATCTATCCGCCGCGGGAGTCGATGCGGCTCATCACCGATGTCTTCGGGTTCTGCAGCCGCGAGGTGCCGCGCTGGAACACCGTCTCGGTGAGCGGCTATCACATCCGCGAAGCGGGATCGACGGCGCTGCAGGAGCTCGCCTTCACGCTTCGCGACGGCATCGAGTACGTGCAGTACGGGATCGACGCCGGGCTCGATGTGGACGACTTCGCGCCGAGGCTCTCGTTCTTCTTCAATTCGCACAGCGACTTCTTCGAGGAGATCGCGAAGTTCCGGGCGGCGCGGCGGCTGTGGGCCGAGGTGATGCGTGACCGATTCGGAGCGAAGGACGAGCGCTCGTGGAAGCTGCGCTTCCACACCCAGACCGCTGGAGTCTCGCTCACCGCGCAGCAGCCCTACAACAACGTGGTGCGCACGGCGCTGCAGGCGCTCGCGGCGGTGCTCGGCGGCACCAACTCGCTGCACACGAACTCTCTGGACGAGGCGCTGGCGCTGCCGACCGCCGAAGCGGCCACGCTCGCGCTGCGGACGCAGCAGGTGATCGCGTACGAAAGCGGCGTGACCAACACCGTCGATCCGCTCGGCGGATCGTACTTCGTCGAACGGCTGACGCTCGACATGGAACGCGGCGCCCGGGAGTACTTCGAGACGATCGACCGCCTTGGCGGAATGGTGGAGGCGATCGAGGAAGGCTACCCGCAGCGCGAGATCGCGGAGGCGCTCGTACAGGTTCCAGCAAGCGGTCGAGGCGCGAGAGAAAGTCATCGTTGGCGTCAACGGCTTCGTCCAGGAGGATGAGCCGCCGATGCCGATTCTCTACATAGACGACTCGACCGCGGACACGCAGCTGGCGCGGCTCGCCGAGCTGCGACGGACGCGAAACAACGACGTCGTCCGGCAGTCGCTCGACGGACTCCAGGCGGCCGCACGCGGCCGCGACAACCTGATGTACCCCTTGCTCGACTGCGTGCGCGCCTACGCCACCGTCGGTGAGATGTGCGACGCGCTGCGCCAGGTCTGGGGAGAGTACCAAGAGGTGCCGCTGATTTAGCTTCCGGCTTCCAGCTGCCAGCTGCCAGCTTTGATTGACTTGGAGGCGGTGGTTCGAGTTTGGCCACGATACCCAGTGGAAGCCGAGGCCTCGCGGCGGGAAGCAGGAAGCGCGTAGCTGGTTAGCTGGAAGCTGGTAAGCTGGAAGCTGGAAGCTGGAAGCTGGAAGCTGGTAGCTGTTTTTTCATGCGCAAAATCCGAGTCGTCATCGCCAAGCCGGGGCTCGACGGGCACGATCGCGGCGCCAAGGTCATCGCCCGGGCGCTTCGCGACGCCGGCATGGAGGTCATCTACATGGGCCTCCGGCAGACGCCCGAGCAGATTGTCGCGGCCGCGCTCCAGGAAGATGCCGACGCCATCGGCCTCTCGATTCTCTCGGGCGCGCACATGCACATCTGCCCGCGGGTGCTCGAGCTGCTCCACGCCCGCGGGCTCGGCGACGTGCTTCTTGTCGTCGGCGGCATCATCCCGGACGTCGACATTCCGAAGCTGCGCGAGATGGGCGTCAAGGGGATCTTTCTTCCCGGCAGCCCCATGCAGCAGATCGTCGATTTCATCCAGGCCAACGTGCGGCCTCGCGTGGAGCAGGTGTAATGCCACCCACATTGCTGCTGGCGGACGATAGCCTCACGATCCGCAAGGTCATCGAGCTGACGTTTGCCGACGAAGGGATCCGCGTCGTCACCGTCGCGGACGGTCGGGAGGCGATCCGGCGCATCACCGCCGAGCCGCCGGACATCATCCTTGCGGACGTCGGCATGCCGGAACACGACGGATACGAAGTCACAGCGTTCGTGAAGAAATCGGCACATCTGGCGCACATCCCAGTCCTGTTGCTCGCCGGGGCATTCGAGCCGGTCGACCAGGCGCGCGCGCGAAACGTCGGGTGCGACGGCGTCCTGGTCAAGCCGTTCGAGCCGCAGTTGGTCATCGCGCGAGTCCGCGAGCTGCTCGCCGGACGCCGGCCCGCGACGCAGGGTTCGAGTGCCCCCGGGCAGGTCGAGGCGGCTGCCCCGGAAGCTGAGCGCCCGGATGCCGCGGGATCGACCGGCGGTGAAGGAGACTACCTGGACAGGCTCGACGCCGCGTTTGCGGCCATGAGCGCGTCGCCACGTCCCATGGGAAGTCCTTCGTCCACACCTGGGAGTCCTGGTGAGGAATCCAGCAACGTCGGGTGGAATCCACAGATCGTGACCAATTCCGGTCAGCCCGTTCACCGGGAGGTCGCGATGCCGCCGGCTGCGCCGCCGAGCTCGGGTTCTGTCTATCAGGCACCGGCTTCCCCGGCTGCGCAGACATCCCCGTCGCTGTCCGAGGCCTTCTCGTCGCTCCTCGCTGCTGAGCGGGGAACCGCGTCCGGCGCCGGGCCCGTACTGCCCCCAGTCGCGCTGTCGGATGCGACCCTCGACGAGATCGCACGTCGAGTCATCGCCCGACTCGGCGACGAACCGATGCGGCAGGCCGTGCTCGACGCAGCGGAGCGTCTGGTTCGAGAAGAAATCGATCGCATCAAGAAAGGGCAGCATCAGCCGGGCGGCGGTGCCTGATCCCCCAGCGCCGTTGGACGTCTCTCGCCGCAGCCGCTCGAACGAATGCTCCTGACCACTGATTGCCTTCCGCACTTCATACAACAGGCCCCCAACACTGATACGATGGAGGGTCATGCCAGACGGTCTGGACCTCCAGCGCTCAATCTCAGTCCCTGACAAGCCCGCCCTCGAAGGGCTCGAGCAGAAATGGACGGCCCGGTGGGAGTCCGAGGGCGTCTACCGGTTCGATCGCAGCAGGTCGCGCGCGGAGATCTTCTCTGTCGATACGCCGCCCCCGACGGTCAGCGGCTCGCTCCACGTCGGCCACGTCTTCTCCTACACGCACACCGATGTCGTCGCTCGCTTTCAGCGGATGCGCGGCAAGGCGGTGTTCTATCCGATGGGTTGGGACGACAACGGCCTCCCGACCGAGCGGCGCGTGCAGAACTACTTCGGTGTGCGGTGCGATCCGTCGCTTCCCTACGACCCCGCGTTCGCGCCGCCGGACAAGCCCGGCAAGCAGCCAGTCCCCGTGTCGCGCCCGAACTTCATCGAGCTCTGCGCCAGGCTGACGGCCGAGGACGAGAAGGTCTTCGAAGATCTCTGGCGAACGCTCGGATTGTCCGTGGACTGGACGCTGACCTACGCGACGATCGATCGCCGGGCGCAACGCGTGTCGCAGCTCGCCTTTCTCCGCCTGTTGCGAAGGGGGATCGCGTATCAGCTCGAAGCGCCGACTCTCTGGGACGTCGACTTCCGGACGGCGGTCGCCCAGGCCGAGCTCGAAGATCGCGAGCAGCCGGGCGCCTATCACCGGATTCGCTTCGCCCGACCCGACGGCGGATTCGTCGAGATCGAGACGACGCGTCCTGAGCTGATTCCGGCGTGCGTGGCGCTCGTGGCGCACCCCGACGATGAGCGCTACAAGCCGCTGTTCGGTACCGAGGTCCTGACGCCGATCTTCGGCGTGCGCGTGCCGGTGAAGCCTCACCCTCTCGCGGATCCCGAGAAGGGATCCGGCGTCGCGATGATCTGCACGTTCGGCGACGTCACCGACGTGGTCTGGTGGCGCGAGCTGGCGCTGCCGGTCCGTTCGATTCTTCAGCCGAACGGCGCGCTGCGGCCGCTGACATGGGGAGAACCGGGCTGGGAATCTGTCGATCGGACCCGGGCCCAGCACTCGTACCGACCAGCTGGTCAACCTCTCGGCGCACAAAGCGAGAGCCCGCATCGTCGAGCTCCTGCGCGAGAGCGGCGATCTGCTCGGCGATCCGCGTCCAATCACACACGCGGTCAAGTTCTACGAGAAGGGGGATCGTCCGCTCGAGATCCTCACCAGCCGGCAGTGGTTCATCAAGACGATGGACTTCCGCGAGCAGCTGCTCGCGCGCGCCGGAGAGCTGCAATGGCATCCGACTTACATGCAGGCGCGCCTCGAGAACTGGATCAACGGTCTGGCCGGAGATTGGTGCGTGAGCCGGCAGCGTTTCTTCGGCGTGCCCTTCCCGGTGTGGTATCGCGTCCGCGAGGACGGGACAACCGATTACACCGCGCGGCTCCTTCCGGACGAGAGCAGGCTGCCGATCGACCCCTCGACCGATGTCCCGGAGGGCTATCGCGCCGAGCAGCGCGACGCCGCCGGCGGCTTCACGGGCGACCCTGACGTGATGGACACCTGGGCCACTTCGTCGCTCACGCCGCAGATCGCGGCGCGGTGGGAAGAGGATCCCGACCTGTTCGCCCGCGTGTTCCCGATGGACGTTCGCCCGCAGGCGCACGACATCATCCGCACGTGGCTCTTCTCCACGGTCCTGCGCTCGGAGCTCGAGCACGGTTCGCTGCCGTGGAAGAACGCCGCGATTTCCGGATGGGTACTCGATCCCGACCGGAAGAAGATGTCGAAGTCGAAGGGCAACGTCGTCACCCCGAAAGGGCTGCTGGACGAGCATGGCTCCGACGGCGTGCGCTATTGGGCTGCGAGCGGCCGGCCGGGCACAGATACGGCGTTCGACACCGGGCAGATGAAGGTCGGCCGGCGCCTTGCGATCAAGCTGCTCAACGCCTCGAAGTTCGTGCTGTCCAGGCCGGAGCCGCGAGGTCCGGCGACGGCAGCCGTCGATCGCGGGCTGCTCACGTCGCTCGCCCGTCTGGTGCACGAGTCGACAGCGGACCTCGACGCGTACAACTACGCGCGGGTGCTCGAGCGAACGGAGTCGTTCTTCTGGTCGTTCTGTGACAACTACCTCGAGCTCGTCAAAGGCCGTCGATACGGCGATCAAGGCATCGAACTGGCGGCGTCCGCCAACGGCGCACTCCTCGCCGCCCTGTCGACAATGCTGCGGCTCTTTGCGCCGTTCCTGCCGTTCGTGACGGAAGAGGTGTGGTCGTGGTGGCAGGACGGATCCGTGCATCGCGCCGACTGGCCGACCCCCGAGGAGGTCCTCTCCGCGTGTGAGCCAGCGCGGGATCACCCACAGGGCGTGCAGGCGCTGGAGTTCGCGAGCGCCGTGCTCGGTGCGATCCGGAAGAAAAAGTCTGAGGAACAGCGGCCGCTGAAGACGCGCGTGGCCCGCGCCGTCATCCTTGCGCCCGCCACGCAGCTCGCGCTGCTCGGTGACGTCGAGCGGGACCTCCGCGCGTCGGGACTCATCGACCGGCTGGAGTCCTCATCGGCGGATACTCTGGTCGTTGAGGTCGAGCTCGCGGAGCCGGAGCGGCCGCAGGATCCGCAGACATGAAGAGCGTACCGTTCACGCCGCTCGAGCCCGGTTCCTATCGGGAGATCGTGCGACGCGCCCTCGCCGAAGATCTGGGTTGGGGCGACGTCACGACCGAGGGAACCGTCCCTGCTCAACAACGAGCCAAGGGCGTGCTTCTGGCGAAAGCAAGCTGTGTCGTCGCAGGGCTCGACGTGGCGCTCGAGGCATTCAGGCAGCTGGATCCGTCGGTCAGCGTCCGCAACAGCCGACACGACGGCGACCGCTGCGATCCCGGCGACGTGCTGGCGACGCTGCACGGTTCGGCGGCGAGCCTCCTGACGGCAGAGCGAACGGCGCTCAATTTCCTGCAGCGTCTGTCGGGCATCGCGACGCTGACGCGGCAGTTCGTCGACGTTGCCGGCGGGCGCATCACGATCCTCGACACGCGCAAAACGACGCCGACGCTGCGCGCTCTCGAGAAGTACGCGGTTCGTGCCGGCGGAGCCATGAATCATCGCGACGGTCTCGACGATGGGATCCTGATCAAGGACAATCACGTGCAGGCTCGCGGGCGGAGTCGGGGAGGCGGTCCGGCGCATGAAGGCGGCGGGCCAGGAGATGCCGATAGAAGTCGAGGCCCAGAGCCTGGACCAGATGGACGCGGCCGTAGCCGCAGGCGCGGATGTCATCCTGCTCGACAACTTCTCGACAGCGGATATCCTCGAGGCAGTCAGGCGCATCGGCGGCCGCACGAAGACGGAGATCTCCGGCGGTGTGAGCCTCGAACGGCTGCCGGAGCTCGCGGCGACCGGCGCCGACTACGTATCTGTCGGAGCGCTCACGCACTCGGCGCCGTCGGTCGATCTGAGCTTCGAGCTCGAACCGGATGCCTGATCCGCTTCCACCTGACCTTGCCGGAGCGCTCCGGGCTTCGTCGACCCGGCGAGGAAGGCTCGGCGCGACCGTCCACTACTTCACCGAGATTGGCTCCACCAACGATGTTGCCGCGAGGCTCGCCGACAGCGGTGCGCCCGACGGCACTCTCGTGATCGCCTCATCGCAGATCGCCGGGCGTGGTCGCCTCGGGCGACATTGGCACTCGCCGCCGGATGCAGGCCTCTACGCCTCGCTCGTCGCCCGCAGCGTGAGCGCTGCTCCGTATCTGACGCTCGCCGGCGGTGTGGCGGTGGCGCAGGGAATTACGCGCGCCACGGGACTGCCGGTGCAGATCAAATGGCCCAACGACATTGTCGTGCCGGACAGCGCCCGTCCGTCCCGCATGCGCAAGCTCGCCGGCATTCTCGCCGAGGCGTCGTCTGGCGCGGAGGGCATGATCTACGTCGTTCTGGGCTTCGGCATCAACCTTCGGACGACGGCCTATCCACCCGAGCTGCGGGAGCGTGCGACATCGATCGAAGCGGAGCTCGGTCGGCCGATCGAGGCTGGGGCAGTGCTGGCGGAGACGCTTGCCGCGCTGAACGGGCACGTCAGCGAGCCTCGATGAAGGCGCGCCGGACCGGGTGCTCGAGGACTGGCGTGCGCTCGCGCCATCGTCTCGCGGGTGCGGAGTCGAGCTCGCCACGCCGTCCGGCCGCGTGGAAGGTGTCGCCACCGGAATCGACGATACAGGGGCGTTGCTCGTCAGGATCGGAGGCCGCGTCGAGCGAGTGATCGCCGGTGAGGTCGTGTGGAAGTGAACGCCGAAGATCCGAAGGCGGTGGCGGACTATTGCCGGCAGATCGAGAGCTACCTGTGCCAGAAGAACGGCGGTCACCTGATCCGCGTGGTCGGGCCGGCGTTCGAAGAAGTCCGCGGATGGGCGCGTCAGGGCATCCCGCTCAAGATCGCTTTTCGTGGCATCGATCAGTGCTGCGAGCGGAGGCTCGCGAACAGCACGCGCCGCCGTCCCGTCCGGATCGAGTTCTGCGCGGCCGATATCCTGCAGCTCTTCGACGACTGGCGGAGGGCCGTGGGAGTGGCACCTGCTGACGCACCCGCCGCGCCAGCGCGAAAACCGAGCCTGGCGTCGCACGTGGAGCGCGTCGTGTCGCGCCTGATTGCGCTCAGAGGGATCGAAGGCGCGACCGCGTTGCCGGAAAGCGCCATAGACGACGCGGTACGGGCCCTCGATCGGATCGCGGGGGCGTCGCAGAAGGCGCGCGGTGACGCGCGCGATGGGTTGATCGCGGAGCTGGCGTCGATCGACCGCGGTCTCGTGCAGCTCGTGGCGGGCTCGCTCGACGAGGCGACTGCCGGCCGGCTGCGTCGCGAGGCCGAGGAAGAGTTGGCGGCGTTCGGTCAGCGAATGCCAGCCGAGGCGCGCGCCGGGGCTGTCGAGATGGCCTACCTTCGACTCGTGCGCGAGGCCGCCAGGCTTCCCCACGTGGCGTTCGACTGACGGGTATGTTGCACGCGGGCGATCTGATCGAGCTCTCGATCGAGCGGCCAGCCGCGGGCGGGCGAATGATCGCGCGGCATGACGGGCAGATCGTCCTCGTCTCGGGTACGATGCCTGGCGAGCGCGTCACGGCTCGCGTCGAGCGCGTGGAGCGACGGCTGGCCTTTGCACGTCCCGTCGACGTGATCGACGCCTCACCCGACCGTCGTGCATCGGCAGGCGATCCGCTATGCGGCGGGTGCCTCTACTCGCACATCCGGATCGAGCGCCAACGGGCAATCAAGGGGGAAGTGATCGCGGATGCCTTCGCGCGGATCGGCAAGCACCCGCTGACCAGCCAGGTCGACGTCGCCGCCTCGCCCGAACGAGCCTATCGAATGCGTGCTCGACTCCACGTTCGCGAGGGCCGTGCCGGTTTCTATCGAGAAGGTTCGCACGACCTGTGCGACGCCGCAGCAACCGGCCAGTTGTATCCGGAGACGCTCGCGGCGGTGACGAACGTAATTGACGGCCTCGAGAGCGCGGGCCTGGCGGCGACTTCCCTCGAGATCGCGGAGAACATCCCAGCGGATCAGCGAGCGGTCTTCGTCGAGCTCGCGCCTCGGGGCAGGCTCTCGAAAGCCGATCTCGGACCGCTGACGGGAACTTCGATCACGTCCGTGTCGGCGGTGGTTCCAGGTGGCGCGCGATACACCGCGGGGCGACCGGAGATCTCCGATTCGCTCTCCGCAATCACCATGGGCCGAGCGGAAGGGGAGCTGCGACGGACCGCAGAGTCGTTTTTTCAGGCCAATCGCTTCCTGCTCCCGCAGCTCGTGACGACTGTCATCGACAACGTTCTGCCGGATGGTGACGTGCTGGATCTCTATGCCGGCGTCGGGTTGTTCGCGGTGTCGCTGGCCGGTTCGGGACGGAGTGCCCTCACGGCGGTCGAAGCGCCAGGAGCGAGCGGCGCCGACCTGCAGCGAAACGCCGCGCCGTTTGCGGGATCGCTCACGGCCGTCGTCGCTCCAGTCGAGCGGTATCTTGCGCGCGTTCGACACCCGCCGGCAACGGTCATCGTCGACCCACCTCGTACAGGGCTGTCGAAAACCGTCGTCGATCACCTCGCGGCACACGGCGGCGTCCGGCTCCTCTACGTCTCGTGCGATCCGCCGACGTTGGCTCGCGACGCACGGGTCCTGCTGGACGGTGGCTATCAGCTGACGTCGATTCGCGCGTTCGATCTGTTCCCGAACACGCCGCACGTGGAAGCGGTGGGGGTCTTTGACAGGAGCTAGGAGTTAGGAGCTAGGAGCTAGGAGCTAGGAGCTAGGAGTTAGGAGCTAGGAGCTAGGAGTTAGGAGTTAGGAGCTAGGAGCTAGGAGCTAAGATCATGACGATGGCCTCTCCGATCATCGGCATCACTCGCTGCAGCAAACTGGACGACTATGTCGCGTCGGTCGAGCAGACTGGCGCAACGGTACGAGTGCTCGAGGTCAGTGAGAGTCCCCGCGCGCTGGTCGGGTTGCTCAACGGCATCGTCTTGACGGGCGGTGGGGATATCGACCCTGTGCTGTACGGCGAGGATCGCCACGAAACAGTCGAAGATGCCGAGCCGGGACGAGACGAGTTCGAAATCGATCTCGCGAGGCGCGCTATCGCGGCAGACCTCCCGGTTCTCGCGATCTGCCGCGGCGCCCAGGTGTTGAATGTCGCTGCCGGCGGGACGCTCGTGCAGGACATCCCTTCGACAGTCGCATCAGATCTGACGCATTCGATATCCCAGCCCCCCAACGCCGTCGCGCATAACGTGGCTGTCGCGCCCGGCTCGCGCCTGCAGGAGGTCCTTGGCCCTGCCGTCGATGCCTCCGCGACCTGCAGGGTGAACAGCCGCCATCACCAGTCGGTCGGGCGCCTCGGGGCAGGGCTCGTTGCCACGGGCATCGCGCCCGATGGCATCATCGAAGCGATCGAAGCGCCGGATAACAGTTTCTGCCTTGGAATCCAGTGGCACCCCGAGAACTTCTGGCGGACCGGTGAGTTCAGGTCCCTGTTCGAGTCGTTCGTGACCGCGGCGCGCGAGCGAATGGAAGAATCAGTCTGAGCGCCGAGCGCCGAGCGCCGAGCGCCGAGCGCCGACTGCCGGATCCCTGATCCCCGATCCCGACCCGATCACATCTTGGCCGGCACCGCGCATCCCATCAGCTCGAGCGCCTTCGTCAGCTGCGCGCGGTAGTACTCGACGGCCGCCGCGCGCCACAGACGGACGTCTGGACGTTCCTCGTTGAGGATGGAGTAGCGGTGGTAGAAGCCATTGAATGCCTGCGCCAGGCCGAAGGCGTACTTCGCAAGGACGGAGAGCTCGAGGGTTCGTACCGCCTGGTCCACGACCTCGTCCAGCCGTGCAGCCTCGAGGACGAGGCCCCACAAGTCCAGTGATTCGTCCGTCGCGCCGGTCAGCGCGTCCGCCGGCGTCGCGTCGAGTGCCGTGAGGACACGCGCGAGATCAGTGCCGTCGCGCTCCTTCAGCTTCGCAAAGATGTTGTTGGCGCGCACGACCGCGTACTGAAGGTACGGCCCGCTCTCGCCTTCGAAGCTGAGCGCCTCGTCTATGTCGAACACGATGATCTTGCCCCGCGAGAACTTCACCATGAAGTACCGCACGGCAGCGACAGCGATCGACTCCGCGATCTGCCGCCGGTCCCCCGCGGGCAGGTCCGGGTTGCGCTTCTCGACTTCGCCGGCGGCCTTGTCCGTCAACCGGTCGAGAAGGTCGTCCGCCTTGACGCCGAGGCCCTTGCGTCCGGAGACCTCCACGAACGGGCGATCCGCGTCGACCGTCGGGTCGTACCCCAGCTCGCGTGCGGTCGCGTGGGATAGCGCGACCATCTCGTACGAATAGTGCACGGAGTGAGCGGCCTGAGGCTCGTAGCCGAGGACGGCGAGAGCCTGCTTGACCAGCTTCTGCAGATACGACTGCCGCGTATCGATCACGTTACAGACCGACGACGCGCCGCCGAACGCGGGGTGGGTCGACTCTGCGCCCGCGGCGTCGGCCGTCGTCGACCAGAGCGCTCGCCCGTCAGTTCGCGTTTCGAAGACCCGGTAGTGAAAGTCCTTGCCGAGCAGCCCGAACTTCCAGAGCTGGTACGCCATGTCCTTCCCGACGTAGGTGACGGTCCCGTCGGAGCGTACAATCACTTTCTCCCGTGGTTCGATGTCGCCTTTCGCTTCCGATTCCTCGGGAGGTCCACCTTCCGGCTCCGGAGCGGCATCTTCAGCCTCGTCTTCGATGCGCATGACCCAGCAGCCTTGGAGGCGCCCTTCGGTCTGCAGGAAGACGGCACCCGTCTTCTTGAGGAAGTCGAAGGCGTGCGACCAGAAGTGGAGCTTCAGAATGTCGCCTTCCCACGTCAGGAGGTCGTACCCGATGTTCATCCGCCTCATCGTCTCGAGGTGGCAGCGAACGATACGGTCGGCGATGAAGTGGGCGAGCTCGGCCGTCGGATTCTGACCCCGCTCGATGTCGTGCAGCGCCTTCGCCCGAATCTTCAGCCGCTCCTTGTCCTCCTCGTACCACTCGGTGACGCGCGCGTAGAGATCCCAGCA
This sequence comes from uncultured Acidobacteriota bacterium, assembly GCA_963804795.1. Taxonomy (GTDB): domain Bacteria; phylum Acidobacteriota; class Vicinamibacteria; order Vicinamibacterales; family 2-12-FULL-66-21; genus CAVSUB01. The sequence continues at coordinate 833,729 of CAWDRS010000007.1, forward strand.
TTCGTAGTCGAAGCGGCCGCCGTCGGCAATGTGCCGGACTTCGTCGAGAGTTTTGCCTTCCAGCTCGCGGAACCCGACAGCCACGTCCGCCACCTGGACTCCCGTATCGTCAATGTAGTTCTGGATCTCCACGGTTCGGCCGAGGAAGCGGAGCAACCGGCCGAACGCGTCGCCGAGGGCCGCGTTCCGCAGGTGGCCGATGTGTGCCGCCTTGTTCGGATTGATCGCGGTGTGCTCGACGATGGTCTTGTTCGAAGCGTCAGGCCGGGGGGGCTGGCGTTCGGTGAGCCATCGGGTGAGGGCCGCCTTTCGATCGAGGAACAGATTGACGTACCCGTTGGGCGCCGCCTCGACACGGGCGATACCCTCGATGGCTCCCAGGCCGGCCGCGAGCTGCTGCGCGATCGCGCGCGGCGCTTTGCGGAGCCGGCGCGCGAGCTCGAACGCCAGGGGAACGGCGAGATCGCCGAGCGCGCGGCGCGGCGGCACCTCGATCGCGATCTGCGCGAGCGCCGGATCGTCCGAGGGGATGTTGTACAAGCGGCCGACCGTCTCGATGAGGCGGGCGCGAACCGAGTGCTGAATGGGTAGAATCATGAAGGGGATTGTCTATCCGTGATACCATCGCCCCGCCGTTGCGGCAGCGACTCGATCAGATCCCGGGCCCGTTCGTAATCATGCGGCGTGTTGACGTTGACGAACAGCAGACCGTCGGGATCGTACGCCGCGAGCATCTCCGGCCCAATCACTTCGACCCGCACGCCCTCCGGCAGGACCGCCGCCTTGAGCGCCCCAGCCTCGAGTCGCCGTCGTATCGGCTCGGCGCAGGCGCTCGAATACACTGCGCAGAGCGGCTCGTAGCCGCGCGGTCCGCGCGGCACCACCAGGTCGGCATCGGTCTGCTGCACCAGCCGCTCGAGGAGCCTGACGTTCAGGAACGGCAGGTCGCCAGCGACCACGAGCGTCCGCGGACGCGGCGAGCGGATGATGGCGGTGTAGATGCCGCCGAGCGCTCCGCAGTCCGGCACGACGTCGGGATGAACCGCGAGCCCGAGCGACGCAAAGGGCGCGGGATCCGGCGCAACGACGAAGATTGGATCCGCAACCTGGCGAAGCTCGGCGATCTGCCGGTCGATGATGCGGACGCCGTCGAGCACCAAGGTGCTCTTCACCGCGCCGCCGAGGCGTCGCGCTTTGCCGCCGGCCAGGATGGCCGCCGCCACCGACGTGCCCGACGTGCCCGCCATGGTCTGATCGAACGATATCAGAACGGGCGGCCGTCGTCTGCCGCGGCCATGAGGATCAGCGTGGAGTGGTTCTCTCAATGAGCGAGCCCAGAATCGGGCGGGTGCTGGTGGCCAGCATGCACCAGGCCATCCAGGACGTGCTGCCGAACCGGATCGAGTTCTACGAGAATTGGCTCACCACGTCCGGCCTGCGTGAGGGCACGATTGGCCTCGCCCCCCTCTCGGCCGTCCTGAGCTTTCTCCGACTCGAAGGTGAGGCGTACAACCAGATCACCACGAAAGCCGGGGAATACGCGGCCGATTGGACCGTCACCGGCATGCCGAATCTCGAGCGCCGGATCATCCGAGCGCTTCCGGGACGCTGGCGGGCGCGAAGTGCGCTTCGGGTCGCGCGGACCCTGGTCACGACGACGTATCCCGGCACGAGGGCGCTGGTCAAGCTGCGCGGCGGCAAGGCGTCGGTGGATCTGCGCGGGTCGTTGTTCTGCGAAGTTCGAGAAGCCTCGATGCTGCCGCTCTGCGGGTTCTACGCCGCGGCGATCGGCCGGGTGCTGGGGCATTTCTCGTTGCCGGCGGACGTGCACGTCAACGAATGCCGCGCAGCGGGAGCCCGCAAGGGCTGCGTCCTCGCGGTGGTCTTGCAGGCGGCCCGCGACGGGCCCGCCGCAGCGTAGACGCACGTCGAGACGCCGGCCGGCGAGGCATGAGACGATTCAAGGACATGCCTGGACGAGCAATTGCACTCTCGTGCTTGATGCTGGCTCTGGGAGGTCCCGGAAGCTTTGCCCAGACCCCGCCGTCCTCTTCCGTTCCAGCCTCGCCGCAGACGCGCGTGCTGGTGCTTCCGTTCGAAAATGCCGGCAGCGACGCGCGGCTTCTCTGGCTCGGGGAAGCATCGAGCGTGCTCGTAGCGGACGGACTCAAGGCACGGGGGCTTGCGTCGATCGGCCGCGACGATCGGGTTCGCGCCTTCGAGGAGCTCCACCTGCCGCTCTCGGCCACGCTGAGCCGCGCGACGGTCATCAAAGTCGCGGAGCTGCTCGGCGCCGGCGAGCTCGTCACCGGGACGTTTCGCGTGCAGGATCGGACTCTCACGATTCAGGCACACATCACTCGGGTCGATGCCGGGCGTGTCCGGCAGCCGGTGACAGAACGCGGCGAGCTCACGGACCTCTTCGAGCTGCACGACCGCCTGGTCCGGAATCTGACGCCTGACGTCCCGAGGTCATCGAATCCGAGCCCCTCGACCCGTCCTCCGCTCGGCGCGTTCGAGAACTACATCAAAGGCCTGGTCGCTACCAGCCTGCCCGATCGGGCGACGCTTTCTCGAGTCGGCCCTCCAGGACTATCCCGCGTTCGAGCGCGCGCGCCTGTCGCTCTGGGAAGTGCGGACCGACCAGGGCGATCACGCCGCGGCGATGGCGGCGGTCCGGGCGATTCCCTCGAGCTCCGCGCTGTCTCCGCGCGCCCGGTTCTACGCGGCCACCTCGATGCTCAATCTCGAGCGGTACGATGATGCCTTCGAGACGTTCGTCGGGCTGTTGCCAGCACCCGGTGCTCCTGATGTACCCGGTGTGCCCACGCGCGCCGCGGTGAGCAACAATCTTGGCGTGATTCAAATCCGGCGCGGCGGTTCGACTCAGGCCGGTACCGCCGCCTACTTCTTGACGAAGGCGACGGAGGCGGACCCGGGGGCAGGCGAACTACTGCTTCAACCTGGGGTATGCGTACGCGCTGGACCGGAATCATCAAGGAGCGATCTACTGGCTGCGCGAAGCGTTGCGCCGCGACCCCGCCGACGCCGACGCACACTTCGTCCTCGCCGCTGGCCTGCAGGCGACGGGCAGCGTCGTGGAGGCCGGCCGGGAGCGGGACCTCGCCCGACAGCTGTCCTCCAGATACGAAGAGATCGCTCGCACGACGCCGCCGGAGCGGCAGTCGGTACCGCGCAACCTCGAGCGCGTGCAGGCCGACCCGGACGGGTCTGGTGGTTTGCACCCGAGCGTTATGGTGACCGCTTCGGCCCAGCGCGACCAGCGCGAGTTGGCGACGTTCCATCTGGAGCGCGGACGGCGGCTGTTCGAACGGGAGCAGGATGGAGAGGCGCTGACCGAACTGCGACGCGCGATCTATCTATCGCCGTACGAGGCGCAGGCGCACCTGCTCATCGGTCGGATCTACCTGCGTACCGGCAGGCCCTCGGACGCCGTGGACACTTTGAAAATCTCCATCTGGAGCGCCGACGCCGCTCCGGCACACGTCGCCCTGGCGGAGGCCTATCTGCGCACGGGCGACACGAAGCGCGCGCGAATCGAGGCAGAGCGGGCAGTCGCGATGGACCCGGCGTCGGCGGAGGCAAGGCGTATGCTGGGGCAGATTAGGTAGGGGTTCAAGGGTTCAGGGTTCAAGGGTTCAAGGTTCAAGGGTTCAAGGTTCAAGGTTCAGGGTTCTGAGTCCAGAGCTCGACAGGTTCCAGGGGTGATGCATGCGGATCTCCTGCACATCGGCGGCGGGGATTGTAGCCGTGGCGATCGGGATGGGGGCCATCGTCGTGGCGTCGGCGCCAGACCTGAAGGTCGGGCCTGCCGCAACTGACGACCCGGCGCCGGTGGTCTATCTCGCCGAGGTCGACGGGATCATCCATCCCGTGTCAGCCGAGTACCTGCGCAGTGCGATTGCTCAGGCCGATTCGGCCGGAGCCGCCGTCATCGTCATCACGCTCCGGACACCTGGCGGACTCGTCGACTCGACCCGCGACATCAACACCGCGATCCTGGCTGCGAAGACGCCGGTCGTCGTCTTCGTTGGGCCTTCCGGGTCCCGGGCCGCGTCCGCCGGGTTCCTCATCACCATGGCAGCGGACGTGGCCGTCATGGCCCCGGGGACTCACATCGGAGCCGCCCACCCGGTCTCCGGCGACGGCCAGAAGGTCGACGACGTGATGGCCAAGAAGATGGCCTCCGACGTCGCGGGATACGCCCGCACCATCGCCGCGCAGCGGAAGCGCAACGTCGACCTCGTCGAGAAGGCTGTCACCGAGAGCCGGACGTACACCGAGCAGGAGGCGCTCGGCGCCAGCCCGCCCCTGATCGACTTCCTGGCGTCCGACGTCCCGGATCTCCTGAAGAAGCTGGACGGCCGGTCCGTCAACCGCTTCGACGGCCGTACGGTCGTGTTGCACACCGCCAACCCGGTCACCCGGGACGTTCGAATGACGTGGGCGCAGCGCACACTCAGCGCCCTCGCGCACCCGCAGATTGCCTATCTGCTGCTGATGCTCGGCACGCTCGGCCTGACGGTGGAGCTCTGGTCTCCCGGCGCTGTCCTCCCCGGCGTGGCCGGCGGCATCTGCCTCCTGATGGCCTTCTTCGCCTTCCAGGTCCTTCCGGTGAGCGCTGCCGGCATCCTGCTCATCATGTTCGGGATCATCCTGCTGGTCCTCGAAGTCAAGGTGACCAGCTACGGCGTCCTGGCGGTGGGGGGTATCGTCAGCCTGCTGCTTGGGTCCCTGATGCTGGTGGACTCGCCGCTGCCTGAGCTTCAGGTCGGACTCCGGCTCATCGTGCCGGTTTCCCTGGCGGTTGGCGGAATCGTCCTGTTCCTCGTGAAGCTTGCCGTGGGGGCTCAGCGGGCCCGGCCGGTCACTGGGGATACCGGCATGATCGGCGAGGTCGGGCGGGCCCTGTCATCAATCGAGCCGGGCGGCACGGGCGAGGTGCAGGTTCACGGGGAGATCTGGACTGCAACCACCAATGTGCCGATACACGCAGGGGACCCGGTCCGTGTCGCGGCCGTCAAGGGGCTGCGATTGACTGTAGACCGGGAACCGGCGCCGAAGGAAGCAGCTCAGCGACTTTAAATCTCCGGTCCTTCGCGTCAGAGGGAGGGTTTCGTGTTGATGCTCTCGCCGCTCTTGATCATCCTCATCATCGTCGGGTTCTATCTGGTCAGCTCGATCAAGATCCTGAACGAGTACGAGCGCGGCGTCATTTTCCGGTTGGGCAAGCTCCTGCCAAGCCCGAAAGGCCCAGGCATCATCCTGGTGTTCGCACCGATCGATCGGATGATGCGGGTGAGCCTCCGGACGATTGTCCTGGACGTCCCGCCCCAGGATGTCATCACACGGGACAACGTTTCGGTCAAGGTGAACGCCGTCGTGTACTTCCGGGTCATGGATCCGAGCCGCGCCATCGTGGAGGTCGAGAGCTATCACTACGCCACGTCGCAGCTCGCCCAGACGACGCTTCGGAGCGTGCTCGGGCAGGTGGAGCTCGACGATCTGCTGTCGCAGCGGGAGAAGCTCAATCAGGACCTTCAGCACATCCTCGATCAGCGGACGGATCCCTGGGGCATCAAGGTATCGGCGGTCGAAGTGAAGCACGTCGATCTGCCGCCCGACATGCAGCGCGCGATGGCGCGCCAGGCGGAAGCCGAGCGCGAGAAGCGTGCTAAAATCATCCACGCCGAGGGGGAACTGGAAGCGTCCGCCAAACTCAGTCAAGCCGCCGCCGTTATCGCCACCGAGCCGGTGACCGTCACGCTCCGCTATCTGCAGACGCTGACGGAAATCGCATCCGAGAAGAACTCCACTATCGTTTTCCCCCTGCCGATCGAGCTGATCAATCTGATCGGCAAACGCAAGGAATAGGTCTGTGACTGACATCACACACGACACCGCCGACGACGGTTTCCACGAGATTCAACTGAGTGGGAAGCAGCTCGTCTTCCTGTTCATGGCCACGACCATCGTTTCAGTGGTCATCTTCTTGTGCGGGGTGCTCGTCGGACGCGGCGTGCGCAACGAGCGGGCAACCCAGACGGCGAACGCCGCACTGACGACGCCGGCTCCGACGGCTCCGCCACCGGCGCTGACGCCGGCCGCGGGGCAGCCGCAGGTCGCGACGCCGGTGAAGAAGGAGGCCTCCGCCCAGGCGTCCGCCACGCCGGCTGAACCTCCATCGCCGCCCGCAGACGACGAGCTGACGTACCGGAAACGCCTCGAGAGCGAGAACACGCCAGCCGAAAAGCTGAAGGCCCAGGGCACGACAGCGCGGGTGGAGTCAAAGCCCCAGCCAGTGAATCCTGAAACCGTGAAGCCGGAGCCAGCTTCCTCCGCATCACCGTCGAGGCCAGCGCCCGCCGCGACCGCTGGTAAGGCGAATGGTGTCGATGCGTCTTCAGGTGCCAGGCCAGGGCGGTGGGTGGTCCAGCTCGTCGCCCTGCGCGATCGCGGAGCCGCGTCCTCCATCGTGCAGCGGCTGTCGGGCAAGGGATATCCCGCCTTCATCGTGAACCCGGCGTCCTCGACCCCCAACCAGGTGTTCAAGGTGCAGGTCGGGAGGTACGACGACAAAACCGAGGCAGAGCAGGTGGCTCGGCGGCTCGAGAAGGAAGAGAAGTTCAACCCCTGGATCTCTCGCTAGCGCTGCTCTCGGGCGTACTGCTCGCTCTGAGCTTTCCGAAGTTCGGTACTCCTGCCTGCGCCTGGCTCGCGCTGACGCCCCTCCTGGTGGTGTTGGCGCGGGAGGCCGCCTCTCCGCGCTCCTATCGCCGCGCGTTCTTTCTGGGGCTTGCCGCCGGCGGCGCGTGCTTCGGGGGCACGCTCTATTGGCTCGTCGAGACGATGACGACGTTCGGCGGCCTGGCGCCACCCCTGGCAGTCGTCGTCGCCGCGCTGTTCGTTGCCTATCTGGCGCTGTTTCCGGCTGTCTTCGCCGTGGCGGTCGTCAAATTCCTCCGGTCGTTCGGCCCGATGGGACTCCTGCTGGCGTCGCCGGTGTGGGTCGCGACCGAGCTCGGGCGCCAGTACGTCTGGGATGGGTTCCCCTGGGAGCTTCTGGGCTACAGCCAGGTCACATGGCTGCCTATCGCGCAGCTCGCGAGCGTGGTTGGCGTCTACGGGCTGTCGGCGTTGCTGGCCCTGACGTCGGCGTCAGCGGCATTGGCGATCGTCGATCGAGACGGGAGTCGATGGGGCCGCCGGTGGGCCAGCGTCGGCTGCACGCTGCTGCTCGTGCTGGTGTCGGCGGGTTGGGGCGCGCGGAGAGTTGCCCGCTCGAGCCTGACGGGCGAGGGTGAGCCGGTGCGGGTCGCGGTGCTGCAAGGCAACGTCGAGCAGGGTCAGAAATGGGATCCGCGGATGGTCGACGAGATCTCCGAGCGCTATCTCGAGATGACCCGTCAGGCAATCGCCGCCGGCGCCACTTTCATCGTCTGGCCGGAGTCGTCTACGCCGTATCTGTTCGAGCGAGACCTCGTCCGTGGAGGGCGGGTTCGTGGACTCGCGCGTCAGGCGAATGCGACGCTGCTCGTCGGGAGCGATCAGGTCGAGCCAATCGAGACTGCGGGCTCGGACGGCAACGACGCGAAGCCGCAGTATCGCTATTACAACGCCGCCTTTCTCGTGAAGCCGGACGGCAGCGTCGGCGCCGTGTACCGCAAGATGCACCTGGTGCCGTTCGGCGAATATGTGCCGCTCAAGCGGCTGCTGTTCTTCGTCGGACCCATCGTGGAGGCGGTGTCGGACTTTACGCCTGGCACGGATCCCGTGCTCCTTCCGGTCGGCGCACACACCGCCAGCACGGCGATCTGCTACGAGGTCATCTACGGCAACATGATCCGCGAGTCGGTCCGGCAGGGGAGCGAGCTGCTGACGACGATCACGAACGACGCCTGGTACGGTCGATCGTCGGCCGCGTATCAGCATTGGGATCAGGCGTCGATGCGCGCGATCGAAAACGGCCGCTATCTCGCGCGCGCGGCGAATACCGGGATCAGCGGGTTCGTCGATCCCTACGGGCGCATCCTCGATCGGTCGGCGCTCTTCGAGCAGAAGATTCTGATTGGCGACCTGCGCTTTCTGCCCGGGCGAACCATCTACAGCCGCATCGGCGATCTCGTCGCGTGGCTGTCGCTGGCGCTGGTGATCGCGGGGCTGGCGGCGGTGAATCGGAGTGGACGGAGATAACGGAGACGCTCACAAACGGAGCGACGGAGCCAACGAAGGTCGAACGGAGAAGATTGGGTGGTTCGCAGCGCATCGAGGGCGCGACCGCGCTTTGCCGGCCTGCGGCCTCATGATTCGTCACATCGTCGCTCGGCTCTGTCGGTCGGCTGAGCCGAGGCGAAGCAGAGGCGCTGAGCGCTGGCGCTCGCCCTGCGACCCGCGGGCTCTACGGACACGTCGTGCACAACCAGGACCCCACGCAAATCGATTCGTACGGGCAGGCCTTCAGGCCTGTGAACAAATCGACCTTGTGGCTTCCACCTTTAGGTGGAAGACCAACGCCGGCCGCGATCTTCCGCCTGACCAGCCTCCGCCAAGGCTACGGCGGTCCGCCGTAGTTTCAACGAAGCCGGAAGGGCTGCGCTACATACGAACACAACTGAATCCTGGACTAAGCCTTGTTCCTTCTGATCTCGTGATCTCCTGTTTCACAGGGCTGCGGCAGGTCGTGCGGATGTGACGATTCATGAGGCCTGCGGCCGGCGTCGCGCCCTCGACTGTCGCAAGCCAGCTCGTTCCCTCCGTTTCGTCGCCGTTGACCCCGTTTCTCCGTATGAGCGTCTCCGGTATCTCCGTAGCCTCCTGATCTACAATCAACCGATGGCCCTCCAACTGGACGAGCAGCTTCGCAGGCATGACGATCTGGCGCGCCGCGCCAAGGACCTGCGGAGCTATCTTTGACGCCGCAAAGCCCGCCGACGAACTGTCGAAAATAGAAGCACGCGTCGCCGATCCCGACTTCTGGAAGGATCAGGCGTCAGCCCAGAAGCTGCTCCAGCGCCGACGACGCCTGGAGGAGGATCGCGATCTCAGCGATGCGCTGAGGCGGCGCGTCGATGACCTCGCGGTCCTTGTCGAGTGGGCCGAGGCCGGGGAACCGGTCGCCGAGGATCTCGTCCGCGCGCTCGACGATCTCTCCGCGCAGGTCGATGCCGGCGAGACCAAGAAGATGCTCGGCGGCGAGCACGATCGCAAGAACGCGATCGTCACGATTCACCCGGGCGCGGGCGGAACCGAGTCGCAGGACTGGGCCGAGATGCTGCTGCGCATGTATCTGCGCTGGATCGAGCGCCGCGGCTTCAAGCGCGACGTCATCGACCTTCAGCCCGGCGACGAGGCGGGCATCAAGAGCGCCACGCTCACGATCGCCGGCGACTACGCGTACGGATTGATGCTCGCCGAAGCGGGCGTCCATCGCCTCGTCCGCATCTCACCGTTCGATCAGGCCTCGCGACGGCACACGTCGTTCGCGTCCGTGTTCGTCTGGCCCGAACTGCCGGACGATGTCGATATCGAGATCGAGGACAAGGACCTCCGCATCGACACCTATCGATCGAGCGGCGCCGGCGGGCAGCACGTCAACGTCACCGATTCCGCCGTCCGCCTCACCCACATCCCCACGGGCATCGTCGTGTCGTCGCAGAACGAGCGATCGCAGCACCGGAACCGGGACTCCGCGATGAAGGTGCTGAAGTCGCGGCTGTACGATCTCAAGATGAAGGAACAGCAGGCGAAGCTGGATCAGCTCGGCGGAGAGAAGAAGGACATCGCCTTCGGGAGCCAGATCCGCAGCTACGTTCTCCACCCGTATCAGTTGATCAAGGATCACCGCACGAAGGAAGAAGTCGGGGACGTCAATCGCGTGCTGGATGGCGACATCGACGCCTTCATCAAGTCGTACCTCATGAAGAAGGCCGCCGGGACACTGGGGCAGGCCGCACCGGACGAAGATTAGGTTCTACCTGAACCCCGATCCCGGCTGCGTGCCTGCGATGAACGCCTCGGTGATGGCGCCCTGGCTGCCGTCGGTCGCGAGCTCGCCGGACAGTCGATTGACGGACAGGAACACGATGTTGCCGGGTGCCTCGAACTTCGGCGGGTCTTTGCGATCGCCGATATACGCCTTCATGATGTCGATCCAGATCGGGAGGGCCGTCTCGGCGCCGGTGCCGGCGGGACCCATCGTCCGCTTCTGGTCGTAGCCCACCCACAATCCGATCGTGATGTCGGGATCGAAGCCGATGAACCAGGCGTCGGAGTAGTCGTCTGTCGTGCCGGTCTTGCCTCCGATCGGCCAGTTGAGGGCGGCCGCTTTCGCCGCTGTGCCGCGCTGGACGACGCCCTGGAGCAGGTTCGTCATGACGTAGGCGGTGTCCGCACGAATCGCATCTTTGGGCTCCGGCCGGTTTTCCTCCAGCACGTTCCCTTCCCGGTCGGTCACCTTGAGCACCGAGTACGGCCGCAATCGGTACGCCCTGATTCGGGAAGACCGAGTAGGCGCTCGTCATCTCCATCAGCGTGGCTTCGCCGGCGCCGAGCGCGACGGCCAGATAGGGTGGGAGCGGCGACTCGAGGCCGAGGCGGCGTGCGTACGCGATGACCTGTTTCGGGCCGAGCTGCTCCATCACGCGGACCGCGGGCACGTTCCGCGATTGCTCGAGCGCATGCCGGAGGGTGATCGGCCCCTCGAACTTCTTGTCGTAGTTCATCGGGGAATAGGCCGGCTGGCCCGCCCCACCCGAAAACGTCGCCGGCGTGTCGGAGAGCACCGTCACCGGTGTGTACCCGCGGTCGATGGCCGCGGTGTAGACGATCGGCTTGAAGGCCGATCCGACCTGCCGGTACGCCTGCGTCGATCGGTTGAACTTGCTGCGCTCGAAGCTGTAACCGCCGGACATCGCCCGGACCTGACCCGTGCGGTTGTCGATGGCGAGGAAGGCGCCTTCGACCGCCGGCGGCTGCTCGAGCGTGCCGGTGGCGGCTGTACCGGTCTCGGGCACCGTCAGGAGGCGCGTTTCGATCAGATCGCCCGCCGTAATGAGCTGGGTCGGATTCGTCTTTCCCGTCCACGCGTAGCCCTTGCGATCGATCGTCACGCGAAGCCTGCCCGCGTGCGCCACGATCGACGTGCCTTCGGTGCCCTTGACCACTGCCGGAACGATGTGGCCGACAGCCATCGGTCGATCCCATCGAGGGGTCGAGAAGGCATCGATGGCGTGACCCTCTGCGAGGACGTTGCGCCGCGGCTTCCGGAATCCGCGACGCTTGTCGGCACGACGGAGGCCGGCGTCCAGCGCCGCCGTGGCCGCCTCCTGCAGCCGCAGGTCGAGCGCGGTCTGAACCGAGAGCCCGTTTTTGTACAGCTGCTTGGCGCCGTAGCGACTCTCCAGATCCTTGCGGACTTCCTCGACGAAATACGGCGCGATTGAATTGCTCGGAGCCGCCGCGGCAGCCACCACGATCGGCCGCAGCTTGGCTTCGTCCGCCTCTTTGCGGGTGATGTAGCGTTCCTCTGCCATGCGATCGAGCACGTAAGCGCGACGCCGCTTCGCCCGATCCATGTTCACCGTCGGCGCGTTCCGCCACGTCTGGAAAATGCCGGCGATGGTGGCGGCCTCGTCCAGCGTGAGGTCCTTCGCGGACTTGCCGAAATACGTCCGTGACGCCGCCTCGACACCGTAGGCGCCTTCGCCCAGGTACATCTGGTTGGCGTACAGCGTGAAGATCTCGCTCTTCGTATATCGCTTCTCGATCTGCACCGCGACGAGCGCTTCTTTGATCTTCCGCTCGAGGCTCACATCGCCGATCTGGAATCCCACCGCTTCCGGGAACAGCCCGCGCGCGAGCTGCTGGGTGATCGTGCTCGCTCCTTTGGGCCGCGACCGGCGACCGGTGAGCTTGTCACGCACGGCGCCGAGGATGTCGCGTGTTGCCGCCATCACGATGTGCGGCATGCTGAGGCCGAAGTGCTGCTCGAACTCCGAATCTTCGGCGGCAAGGATGGCCTGCTTCAGTTTCGGTGAGATCGCCTCGTAGGAAACGATTTCGCGTCTCTGAGTCGAGAACTCACCGACGATTTCGCCATGTGAGCCATACACACGCGAAATCGTGCTCGGCGTGTAGTCGTCCAGGGCTGAAATCTGAGGCAGGTCGCCGGCATACGCGAAGATGACGCCGGTCGTTATGCCGAGGAACGCGGCAACGACGAAGAGAGCGGTGATGACCGCGCGGCGGGCGATGCGGACTGCGTAGACAGGCATGTCGTGTCACGAACTCTGTCGGGATCGGGGATCGGGATCCGGAAACCTCGCGATCTCGGCCGGAGGGTTTTCGGATCCCTGATCCCTGATCCCTGATCCCTGATCCCGACGAGTGTTACCCTCGCCCGCCGCCTCTTCTCACGGCCCCGCCGCGATCGGATTGCCCCTGACCTCCGGACGGCCTGGAGCGGCCGGCATCACCTCGTGATGGCGAATCGCCTCGCGATGGCGCGTCGGCCCGGGACGGCGCTTCACCGCGCGGTCGCGCTTCGCCCCGCGGCGGACCCGCTGAGGGCGGAGGGCCGGGCTCGCGTGCCGGGGCGGCCGCCGGCGGCGCGCCTCGATGTTCGATGACCCCCCCGGACGATCGGGAGGCCGGCGGTTGCGACGTCTCGGGCGCCTGGCGTGGAGCGGCGCGGTACCCGTCGTACAGGCCGACTCTCCGGAACCTGGCGCTCCGGCGCCACCCGGCCCCCACGATAGACTGCCGGCCCGCCGTCGTCGCCCGAGCGCTCGTAGGGCGATCGCTGAGTGGGCGCCGACCCAGACCGTGGCGCTGGAGCGTCGCCGCCCGGCGAGGACTGCGGCGGAGCAGGCGCCCGCCGGTATCCGGGCACTTCGAGTCGCCGGGCATCCGCATTGCCGCCGGACGCCCGACCGGGCTGTGCGTCCTCCGACGAGCGCGGGACGGCACCACGATGCACCGGGACATCAGCCACATCGGCCGAGCGCGAGGAACCTCGCTCGCGCGGCGCTCCCATCCGATCGATCACGTCTGCCGCTTCGCGCGGCGCTCTCGCGGCTGGTGGATATCCGACGCCTCCGGAGCCCGACGATGGACGACGACTGCGGAAGACGGCTGCTGCGTCGTCTGCGGCGCCGGAGCTGACGGCACCGGGTGCCGGCGTCGCGCGAGGCGCGTCCGGCGCGCCTCGCACTGCGGCCCTGGACCGCGCGTCGGCGGGTCCCTGACCGGCGAACCGTCCGTCGCCGACAGCGCCTCCGCCGGGATGCCGCGTGCCTGCCGCATAGATAGGTGCCCGGTTTCGCGGAACCGCAGTGCCGCGGAACTCCGGGGCTGTTTGCCGCACCACGAAGCTGCCCCGGGTGCGCGCATCGATCCGCGTCCCGCCAACAAAGGTGGTGTTCACGTAGCCGTAGCCGAATCGCTGGTGCGGGACGACCGTCCAGGCATGCCACGAGTCGTACCGACCGCCGTAGTAGCCGGCGCGGCCGAACTGAAAGACCGCCCGATTGTCCCATCCGAGCGGGCACCAGCTCACGTAGCCTGGTGCGTACGCCCACGAGACCCACGCGGGGCCCCACGTCCGTCCTGGAATCCAGAACCAGGCGCCGGCCGAGAAGCCCCATCGGCCGTAGTGGTGAGTCGGCCAGGACCACAGATCGGTGCCGACCCAGGTCCAGCCAAACGACGGGAAGCTGGCCCATCGGCCATAGAAGTAGGGCCGCCATCCAACGCTGACCCTCGGATACCACACGTAGCCGTACGACGTGTCGTGCTGCCAGGAGCCGTACCGATCGAACGTCGAGGAGTACCGATCGGACCGTCTCCGGGAGGTATTGTGCCGAGATGCCCGCGCGATCGGCGCGCCGGGCATCCGACCAGCGATCGAAGGCATCCCAGCCCGCGGAGTTGTAGACGTAGGCGTAGGAGGGGGCAGCGCCGGCACGGGCGAACGCTCGCTCTCCGGCACGGAGCGTGGTCTGCCCATCTTCGTTCATCAGCTCTGCTGACCCCCGAAGCACCACGAGCTCGACGTCACCGGTTTGCGACTCGCGGCTGCTCCGCGTGACAGCGACGCGATACTCGCCCGGTTCCTGGATCTGCGCCCACCCGGACGCCGCGTCAATCCGGTAGGACACCCGGCGCGGCGGTCCTGGAATCGTCAGACGGACACGCCCTTCCATCAACCGAATCACTTCGTCGGACTGGAAGTCGACGGTGGAATAGGTATCGAGGTGCAGGGTGGAGCCGTCACCGAACATCACTTCGACGCGGCCATTTTCGGTTCGAAGCCGGTCGCCAGCCAGGAGCGGCATGGACGCTGGTGCGGTTTCAGGCCGGCCCTCCCGCTCGAGGGATACCGTCCCGTCAACCACCGAGATATGCGCGGGAGGGTCAGCGGACGCGTCCTGCGCCCCGACAGGCGCAGCGTAGAGCAGGAGCAGCGCTGCCACGCAGGCACACGAGGCAGAGCGGAACTTGTCCCACAATTTCATGGGAACCTCTGGGGAGCGAGTTGTTCCCGTAACAGCGGAGAGCATCCCGCTGAGGCAGGGCTGGCAAAGCGCAGTATAACACCAAGTTACGGGAATTCTTCTGAGATTGATTGACATGACGACGCTCAGGTTTTATATTGTGAACGTTATAAAGATTGAGCCCGCTGATACTGTTCGACGGGCAGGAGCGAGGGACAGCACATGAGCAAGATCATTGGAATCGACCTTGGGACGACGAACTCGGTCGTGGCGGTGATGGAGGGTGGCGAGCCAGTCGTCATCACGAACCCGGAAGGCAGCCGGATCACACCGTCGGTGGTCGGTTTCACCAAGTCTGGCGAGCGGCTGGTCGGCCAGGTTGCCAAGCGGCAGGCGGTGACGAACCCGGAGAACACGGTCTTCTCCATCAAGCGGTTCATGGGCCGCAAGTACGACGAAGTCAACGAAGAGATGAAGATGGTGCCGTATTCGGTCGTCCGCGCGAGCAATGGGGACGCTCGCGTGCAGGCCGGCGGTAAGGAGTACTCCCCGCCAGAAGTTTCCGCGATGATCCTGCAGAAGTTGAAGCAGGCGGCCGAGGAGTATCTCGGTCAGCCGGTGACCAGCGCGGTCATCACGGTGCCGGCCTACTTCAACGACGCGCAGCGCCAGGCGACGAAGGACGCGGGGCAGATTGCCGGCCTCGACGTCAAGCGCATCGTCAACGAGCCGACCGCGGCGGCGCTCGCGTACGGCCTCGACAAGAAGAAGGACGAGACCATCGCCGTGTACGACTTCGGCGGCGGCACGTTCGACATCTCCATCCTGGAAGTCGGGGAGGGCGTGGTCGAGGTCAAGGCGACCAACGGCGACACCCACCTCGGCGGCGACAACCTCGATCAGCGGATCATCGATTGGATCATCGCCGAGTTCAAAAAGCAGGAAGGCATCGACCTCGGGCGCGATCGGATGGCGCTGCAGCGGCTGAAGGAGTCGGCGGAGAAGGCGAAGATGGAGCTCTCCACCGTCATGGAGACCGACGTCAACCTGCCGTTCATCACGGCGGACCAGACGGGTCCGAAGCATCTCGCGATGAAGCTGACGCGCGCGAAGTTCGAGCAGCTGGTCGACGATCTGCTGCAGCGGACGGTCGGCCCGACGAAGCAGGCGCTCGCGGATGCCGGCGTCGACCCGAAGTCGATAGACGAGGTCGTGCTGGTCGGCGGGTCCACGCGTATCCCGAAGGTGCAGCAGATCGTCAAGGATCTGTTCGGGAAAGAGCCTCACAAGGGCGTCAACCCCGATGAAGTCGTCGCGATCGGCGCGGCGATCCAGGCCGGCGTGCTGGCGGGTGAGGTCAAGGACATGCTGCTCCTCGACGTGACGCCGCTGTCGCTCGGCATCGAGACGCTCGGCGGCGTGATGACGACGCTCATCCCGCGGAACACGACGATACCCACGCGCAAGAGCGAGACGTTCTCGACGGCGGCCGACAGCCAGACGAGCGTCGAAGTGCACGTTCTCCAGGGCGAGCGGCCGATGGCGCGCGACAACCGCACGCTTGGCCGGTTCCACCTGTCGGGGCTGCCGCCGGCGCCGCGGGGCGTGCCGCAGATCGAGGTGACGTTCGACATCGACGCCAACGGCATCGTGAACGTGTCCGCGAAAGACATGGCGACGCAGAAGGAGCAGAAGATCCAGATCACCGCCTCGAGCGGCCTCAGCAAGGACGAGGTGGATCGCATGATGCGCGAGGCTGAATCGCACGCCGACGAGGACAAGAAGCGCAAGGAGGAGATCGAGACCCGCAATCAGGCGGATCAGGCGGCATATGCGGCCGAGCGGATGCTCAAGGACTCCGGCGACAAGCTCGATGCGTCGGACCGTGCGGCGATCGAATCGGCTGTGAGTGACCTGAAAACGGCGATCGAGCAGAACGACGCGTCGGCCATCAAGAAGCGGATGGACGCGTTGAACCAGGCGCAGCACAAGGCCGCCGAAGCGATGTATCGCGCGGCCGGAGCGTCGGGGGCCGCGGGTGGTCCCGGAGGTGGACAGCCAGGCGGCGAGCCGTCGGGTGCCGCGGGCGGACGATCGCAGGGCGATGTGATCGACGCCGAAGTCGTCGAAGAGGAGAAAAAGTAGGTAGCAAGTCGGCGCTCGGCGCTCGGGGCTCGGCGTTCGGAGAACCGCGTCCCGAGTCCGCGGCAACGATTGGACGCTCGTGGGTTGAGCTGGGACTCTAGAAGGCCTTCGGGCGAATTCTCGAGGGTTTTCGAGCGCCGAGCGCCGAGCGCCGAACACGATTCACCGACATGGACCTCTACGTCATCCTCGGCCTCGGGCCAGATGCGAGCGCGGCCGACATCAAGCGCGCGTATCGGCGACTCTCGCGGCGGTATCACCCCGGCATCAATCCGGGTGACCGCACCGCCGAGGAGATGTTCACCCGTATCTCGGAGGCCTACAACGTGCTGATGGACCCTCGTCGTCGTCAGGAGTACGACACGGGGGCCACACAGCCGGACGCGCCGCAGCCGGGCGTGCCGCAGTTCACCGAGTTCGATTTCTCGGTGCGGGCGCATGGCGCGCAGGCGTCCACGTTCAGCGAGCTGTTCGCGGAGGTTCTGAATCCGGTCCCGGCAGTCGGCACAGGGCGGCAGGAAGCGGGGGCGGATCTTCACGCCACCCTCGCCGTGCCGTTCGACGTCCAGCTCACCGGCGCCGAGCGGCGGGTCGTTGTGACGCGCCAGGTCCCGTGCAATGCCTGTCAAGGCACGGGGCTCAGGGTCACTGCGGAAGGGCGGTGCGCGCGTTGTGAAGGTCGTGGGCAGACACGGTGGGCTCGCGGGCACATGGTGTTTGCCAAGGAGTGCGCAGCTTGCGGCGGGACCGGCAGGCGCCGATCGGATGCGTGCGCCGCGTGCATGGGTCATGGGCGCGCGGTGCGCAGCGAAGCGGTGACGGTCCGGTACCGCCGGGTGTTCGCGACGGTGCGCGGGTGCGCGTGCCGGAGCGCGGAAACGCCGGGCGGCAAGGCGGCTCGACGGGGGATCTGTACGTCACCATCCAGGTTGCCCCGCATCCCGTGTTCCGGCGCGAGGGAGACGACCTGCTGTGCACGGTTCCGGTGGCGGTGCACGAGGCAGTCCTGGGCGCACGGATCGAAGTGCCGTTGCTCGACGGATCCGATTCGACTCAACCTGCCGCCAGGAACGCAGGGCGGCCGGCAGTTCCGCGCGAGAGGCCGAGGATTCCCGACGGCAAGCGCCGGAGCCGGCGATTTGATCGCGGAGGTGCGAATCGTGCTGCCGTCGACGATCGACGAGCGGTCGAAAGAGCTGATCCGCGAGTTCGGCCGGATCAATCCAGGCGACGCGCGAAAGGAATTCGCGTTCAGGGCCGAAGAGCCCGGCGAGCGGGACGAACTGAGTAAGACCCGGCGGACGTAGAGACAGGCGAGCGGATTAGGCGCGCCAACGGCGCGCCGCGCCGGAGCGGAGCGGGGCATGGGGCCCCCGCGAGCGAACGGCGATGGGGGGTCCGGCGGGGCGAAGCCCCCCGGTCTACGACCCGGCGGACGTAGAGACAGGCGAGCGGATTAGGCGCGCCAACGGCGCTGCCGCGCCGGGAGCGGGGAGCGGGGCATGGGGCCCCCGCGAGCGAACGGCGATGGGGGGTCCGGCGGGGCGAAGCCCCCCGGTCTAACGACCCGGCGGACGTAGAGACAGGCGAGCGGATTAGGCGCGCCAACGGCGCGCCGCGCCGGAGCGGAGCGGGGCATGGGGCCCCCGCGAGCGAACGGCGATGGGGGGTCCGGCGGGGCGAAGCCCCCCGGTCTGATAATGAAGCGCAGCACAGGCGGCCAGGCGTACTACATGATCAGCGTGGTGGCGCAGAAGTACAACATCCACCCACAGACCCTCCGTCTGTACGAACGCGAAGGGCTCCTGAAACCATCGCGCACCGAGGGCAATACCCGCCTGTATTCCGAGCACGATCTCGAGCAGCTCGAAACCATCCTCTCGCTGACGCGCGACCTCGGCGTGAATCTCGCCGGCGTCGAGATCATCCTCAACATGCGCCGAAAGATCGAGGCCATGCAGCTCGAGGTCAACGAGTTCATGGAGTATGTGAAGCGAGAGTTGTCACGCGGGATTGGCGACTGGGAGCAGCGGCTCAGCACCGCGCTCGTCAAATCGTCTCCGACCGATCTGGTACGCGCAGCGCCCTCGAGCCCGTTGATCAAGGAAGAAGAAGAGACGGCCCCAAAAGGGGCGATCGGTTCGAAGTCCTGATGCGGGTTGCGCCCGCAAACCGCCTGACCTGAAGGTCGGGCGCGGAGCCGGTCACTCTGCGGCGTGCACGCGGGATGCTGAACAGCATGATGTTGCCGAACGCAAATCTGGCGATTCCGATCTGGAGGTAGAGGCGGCGCACCGCCGGAGACGTGATTCCTGACGAGCGCTCGCTCTCGAGCCTGGGCTCGTAGCCGAGCGCCGCCAGCTGTTCCGCGACGCGGCGGAGCGACGTCCGGTCGGTCCGGTACGTCACTCGAATGGTGCGCCGCATCAGGTCGGCCTCGGAGTGCGTGATGCCTGGATCGAATCGCCAGAGCTGCTCGAGCAGCCACAGGCACGAGGCGCAATGCATCGATGGCACGGAGAACGTGACCCGGGCCCGCTCGCCGTCGTCGAAATCGAGCATGCGCGCGGCGGTCTCGACGTCATCGAGCACCGCGAATTTTCGCGATTTCCGTTCGAATTCGCGAGGAGCGGGATCGGCGCCGAGAGGCAGTTGGGGAAACTCCGCAGCCTGCCTGAACGTTCACGCGGCATGGATGTGTTGTGTGTGCGGAGCGCGCGTGTGTGTGCGATTGCGGATTGCCGCATTGGCGATGGTCCGCTACACTGGTCGTCCAACCTCCGATGCCCTGTTCCCTTTGCGACGACACCGGGTGGAAAGCCATCGAGTCGGACAGCGGCCGGCGGGTGGTGCGGTGCGACTGCTGGCGCGATGGTCTGACGGCTCGGATGCTGGAGCAGGCACGCATCCCCCCGCGCTACAAACGTTGCGAACTTGAAACGTTCGTCAACTACCCTAACGAGAGGTTGCTTGGTGCGGTTCGGCAGGCGCAGCGATTCGCCGCCGAATTTCCGGCACCGCAGAAGGGCCTGTGCCTCATCGGGCCGCCAGGGATCGGCAAGACACATCTGGCAGTCGCCGTCTTGCGGCGCGTGATCCTCACGAAGGGCGCCCGCGGTCTCTTCTACGACACACGCGATCTCCTCCGCGTGATTCGCAGCACCTACAATCCGCTCGTGCGCACCGCGGAGATGGACGTCCTGCGACCGGTGATGGACGCCGATCTGCTCGTGCTCGACGATCTCGGCTCCGAAAAGACATCCGAATGGGTCGAAGAGACGATGAACCTGATCGTGAACACGCGCTACAACGAGCGGCGCCATACGATCTTCACGTCGAACTACGAGGACACGCCGGAAGGGGAAACCGAGACGCAGGACTTCACCTTGAAGGAACGCATCGGGTTCCGCATCCACTCGCGGCTGCACGAGATGTGCGAGTTCCTCGAGTTCGATGGCGCGGACTACCGACACGCCCCCTCGAATGCCGGCGGGGACGACCTCCTCGCGATGTGGAAGGCGAAGGGGCCGCGGAAGTCGCTCCCGGCACGGACGCGAGGGCAGGTTCGCGCGCAGCTGAGAGCTCCTGACTCGCTGAAACAGCCGGACCGGAAGCGGGAGCTCGGCTGGTCGGGAGGCAAGGCCGGGTCATAATCGAACCGACCCCATGCTCGGGCTCTACCTCCACATCCCGTTCTGCTCGTCCATCTGCAACTACTGCAACTTCAATCGCGGCCTCTTCGAGCCCGGCCTGAAGGACCGTTACGTCGCGGCGCTGGATCGCGAGATCCGCCAGACGGGTCGGCGGGAGCCGGTCGACACCATCTTCTTCGGGGGTGGCACTCCGTCCCTCCTCGAGCCCGACGAGGTTGGACGGCTCGTAGAGTCCTGCCGGCAGGTTTTCGACGTCACGCCGGATGCCGAGGTCACCCTCGAAACCAACCCCGAAACGTCGTCGACGGGGCGGATGGAAGGATTCCGGAGCGCTGGCGTCAACCGTGTCAGCTTCGGCGTCCAATCCTTCAGGGGTGAAGAGCTCGCACGGCTGGGACGCTTGCACTCGGCGACCCGCGCGCTGGAGGCCGTAGACGAGGCTCGCGCCGCTGGGATCACCAATATCAGCCTGGATCTCGATGATGTGGCTGCCCCAGCAGTCCTGTGCGGAATGGCGCGAGAGCGTCGAGGCGCTCGTTGGCGTTGGGCCGGCGCACGCGTCGCTGTACCTGCTGGAGCTGTACCCGAACGCACCGCTGAAGGAGACGATGGCGCGGGCTGGCTGGTCGTTGGCTCCGGATGATGATGCCGCGGAGATGTATTTATGGAGCCTGGCCAGGCTGGATGAGGCCGGATACCGTCAGTACGAGATATCGAACGTCGCTCGTCCGGGTTTCGAGTCGCGTCATAACCTCAAGTACTGGGAGGATGGCGAGTGGCTCGGGTTTGGATGCGGCGCGCACTCCACGCGGGGCGGCATTCGCTGGAAGAATGTCGCCGCCACCGAGGACTACGTCTCGAGAGTTTCCGGAGGGCGTGCGCTAGCCACCGAAACACGCCGTCTTACCTACCTGGAACGCGCAGAGGAAGCGCTCTTTACAGGCCTGCGACTTGCAGGAGGCGTCGACATCGCGGCGGTCGGCGCGCGGTATGGCATCGACGGCTGGGGGCGGTTCGGCCCAGGGCTGGCCCCATTCATCACGCAGGGGATCGTGCTCCGTGAGGGCGATCGCATTCGGCTCACGCGAGACGGGATGCTGGTCGCCAACGAGATCATGGCCGTCTTCGTGTGAAACCTTCGTAACTGTTCTAGGCGCATGCCGTGTGCGTACGGTAAAGTGTCGCCTTTCCCGGGGGTGTTCGTCCCGCTCGGTCGGCGGTCACGGGGTCGAGTTCCAGTGCGCGGCGAGAGCCGGGGTCCGGGGCAGAGTTTTGGTCCAGATAGATTTGGTTGCCGTTCCTGAACGGCCTCAGTTGTGATCGGTGTAGATCAAGGAGGAGAGTGGATGCGTCGCTCCGTCATCACCATGACTGTCACTTTGGCGCTGGCTCTGGCGCCGGCCGCAGTATTTGCTCAGACCCCGCCGGCAGGTCAGCCCCCACCGGGACAGCCCCCAGCGGGTCAGCCCCCAGCGGGTCAGCCACCCGCCGACGCCGCGGCCGCCAAGAAAGACCCACGCATGGCGTTGACCGGCGCTGCCGGCGCGTTCATGTTCCTGATCAAGCCGGACCAGACCGCGACATTCGAAGAGCTCATGGGCAAGGTGAAAGAGGCCTTGGCCAAGAGCGAGAACCCCGTGCGCAAGCAGCAGCTCGCGGGCTGGAAGGTCTACAAAGCGGCCGAGCCGTCCGGGGCGAACGCTCTGTATCTGTCGGTGATTGATCCCTCCGTCCCCGCCGCCGAGTACGACCCGTTGGTCATCCTCTCGGAGAGCCTCGGGACGACGGCCGGCACACCGGAGAATCAGGAGCTCCTGAAGAAATATGCAGGGGTCTTCGCCGGGCTCAATCGTCTGAATCTGACGCCTATCGTGAAGTAGGCCGCCCGCGCGTACGGTATAGGACGGCCCGCAGGTTCGCGAGAGCCTGCCGGCCGCTTTTCTTTTTGGCTGCGCCAATCCTGCGTCAGAACTTGAAGTTCAGGCCGGCGTAAAACCGCTGCGGCCTCGGATGCCGCGCGTCCCCCTTCAACGTCGCAACCCGATAATCCAGCCGCAGACGCAGCGGTCCTATCAGCGACATCTTGATCCCGCCGCCGACGTTGACACCGACGTTCGTCTCCGAGTCGTCATCGAGGGTTTCGCGGTAGATGCCGCCACCCGCCGTGCCGTAGAACTGCATGCCGGCAATCGGTACCGGTGTCTGCAAGAGCCCGTTGAACATGAAGGTCCGAAGTGACGGGGAGCCCTCAGAGACATCCTCGTTGGTGTGGGCGTATTCGAACTCGAAGCCGACGATGATCAGGCCGGCTCCGAAAGCAAAACCTTTGGCTGTGCGATTCGTGGGGGTCGGGTTGACGCCGAGAAACGCCGTGATGTCGGCCGCAGCGATCGAAGGGATCGCGAGCATCGAGACGACGAGCGAAAGGGGAACAATCCAGCGACGCGGGGTATGCATCCCCCAGCATAACTCCCGCCGTGATGATGATACATTCGCGGGCCATGGACTTCCGGGCGACTGAAGAGCAGGAGCTGTTGCGCCGCACTGTCCGCGAGTTCGCCGAGACGGAGATCGGTCCCCATGTGATGGAGTGGGACGAAGCTCAGGCGTTCCCGGAGACGCTCTGGCCGAAGCTCGCGGCACTCGGTCTCACCGGCATTCAGCTTCCCGAAGAGTACGGCGGGTCGGCGATGTCGGCCGTCAACTACTGCATCTGCATCGAAGAGCTCGCACGCGTGTGTCCCGGGCGTGGCGCTCTCGGTCGCGGCGCACAATGGCCTCTGCTCGGCGCACATCGCGATGTTCGGGACTGCCGATCAGAAGCGGCGGTTCCTGCCGAAGCTCACGCAAGGCGACGTGCTCGGGGCGTGGGGCCTCACCGAGGCTGGCGCCGGCAGCGATGCCGCGGGGATGCGGACCACGGCGGTCCGGCAGGGCAGTGAGTGGGTCATCAACGGATCCAAGAACTTCATCACGCACGGCCGCATCGGCGGCGTGATGGTCGTCATGGCCATCACGGATCGCGCGAAGGGGCACCGCGGGATCTCGGCCTTCGTCGTCGAGCGCGGAACGCCGGGGATGTCGCCGGGCAAGAAGGAAGACAAGCTCGGCATGCGTGCGAGCGACACGAGCGAAGTCGTGTTCCAGGACTGCCGCGTGCCGGCATCGCACCTGCTCGGCGAGGAAGGGCAAGGCTTCATCAACACGCTGCAGGTCCTCGACGCGGGGCGCATCGGCATCGCGGCGCTTTCGGTCGGCCTCGCGCAGGGTGCGTACGAAGCGGCGCGACGCTATGCGAAGGAGCGCCGCCAGTTCGGGCAGCCCATCGCGGCGTTCCAGGCGATCCAGTGGAAGCTCGCCGACAACGCGACGAGGATCGAGGCCGCGCGACTCCTGACCTATCGGGCGGCCTACCTGAAAGGCCGCGGTATGCGGACGACCCGCGAGTCCTCGATGGCCAAACTCTACGCGAGCGAGATCGCCGTCAAAGCGGCAGACGACTGCGTGCAGATTCACGGCGGCTACGGTTTCGTGAAGGACTATCCGGCGGAGAAATACTTCCGCGACGTCAAGCTCCTCACCATCGGCGAGGGGACGAGCGAGATTCAACGGCTCGTCATCGCACGCCAGCTGCTCGGCCAGTGACGGACCGTTCGCTCTCGACGCGCGTCCTCGAGGGCGATGCCCGCGCCCTGGCCCGAGCTATTTCGCTCATCGAAGTGGACTCTCCGGCCGGGGCGGAGCTGATCCGGTCTGTGTTCGCCCGGACCGGCCGCGCCTATTCCATCGGCGTGACCGGGCCGCCCGGTGCCGGGAAGAGCACGCTCGTCGATCGCCTCATCACATC
The DNA here is from genome assembly GCA_963804795.1 of uncultured Acidobacteriota bacterium. Taxonomy (GTDB): domain Bacteria; phylum Acidobacteriota; class Vicinamibacteria; order Vicinamibacterales; family 2-12-FULL-66-21; genus CAVSUB01. The sequence goes on from CAWDRS010000007.1 coordinate 857,887, forward strand.
GTTGCGCGCCGGCGGCCGCACGGTCGGTGTCGTGGCCGTCGATCCGACCAGCCCGTTCACGGGCGGTGCCATCCTGGGCGATCGGGTCCGGATGCAGGCGCACGCCGGAGACGAAGGCGTCTTCATTCGCAGCATGGCGACCCGCGGTCACCTCGGCGGGCTCGCGCGCGCGACGAGCGAGGTCGTGCTCCTGTTCGACGCGGCGGGCAAAGATGTCGTGTTGATCGAGACGGTCGGCGTTGGACAGGACGAAGTCGACATCGTGCGAACGGCGGATGTGTCGATTGTCACGATCGTGCCGGGGGCCGGCGACGACGTCCAGGCGCTCAAAGCCGGCATCATGGAGATCGCCGACATCTTCGTCGTCAACAAGGCCGACCGAGAAGGGGCCGACAAGACCGTTGCGTCGATCGAAGCGCTGCTGTCGTTGCAGACGTACGGGCCGGAGGAGTGGCGCCCGCCCATCGTCAAGACGGAGGCAACGACCGGGCAGGGCGTTCCCGAGCTCCTCGGAGCCATCGAGCGCTTTCGGACGCACTCGAGCCCGTCGCAGGGCGAGCGTCGCCGCATCCGCGCGGAATGGCGAATCCGCGAGCTGGTCGCGCAGCGTTTCGTGCGACACGTGGAAGGCGCCGTCCTCTCACCTGGCGAGTTCGACGCGATCCTGGATCGCATCGCGCGCCGGGAACTCGATCCGTACACGGCGGCTGACGAGATCCTGGCGCGGGCGCTTGGGACCGGTGGATAGGAGTCGGGATCAGGGATCAGGGATCCGGGATCCGGAAGTCCAGAATCACCCGGCGAAGGGCTCGAGGGTTTCCGGATTCCGGATCCCGGATCCCCGATCACGACAGCGACTCTGTTCGGAGACAAGCGGAAGGCACAATCATGCGCGCAAGACTCGATCACATCGGCATCGCAGTAGCGAACCTGGAGGAGGCACTGGGGTTTTATCGGGATGCGCTTGGGCTGGAGATCGACCCGCCGGAAGACGTTCGGGCCCAGCGCGTTCGTGCGCATTTCATTCCTCTGGGTGATGCCGCGCTGGAGCTGCTCGAGCCGACGTCCGAGGACTCGCCGATTGCGAAGTACCTGGCCAAGCGCGGGCCGGGGCTGCATCACGTGACCCTCGAGGTCGACGACATTGCCGCCGCGCTCAGCGCGCTCAAGACACGCGGTGTTCGACTCGTCGACGAGCAGCCGCGACCAGGCGCGCACGGCTCGCTCGTGGCCTTCATCCATCCCTCCAGCGCGCAGGGCGTGCTGGTCGAGTTGAAACAAGCGGTGACGAGGGAGACGAAGATCACCGGGTTCAAACGCGGACCGGAGTAAGCGGATGCGGTTCGGCTCCTTCGAGCTCGACTCCCTCTGCGACGGCTCTTTCCGTCTGGATGGCGGCGCCATGTTCGGCGTCGTCCCGAAGCCGCTGTGGGAACGACGCGCGCCGGCGGACGAGCGGAACCGCATCCGCCTGTCGATGCGGCCCCTCCTGGTCAGGGGAGCCAAGACCATGATCATCGACGCAGGCGTCGGCGAGAAGATGGACGCCAAGAGCGTCGACAACTACGCGATCGACCGCAGTTCGACCGTCAGTCGCGGTCTCGCGTCGCTCGGCCTCCGCGAGGAGGATGTCGACCTCGTGCTCGCGTCGCATCTGCATTTCGACCACGCCGGTGGGTTCACCTGGCGCGACGCGTCCGGCGTCGTCGTTCCGGTGTTTCCCCGAGCCACCTACGTCGCGCGGACGGCCGAATACGAAGATGCGACGCACCCGCACGAGCGGAACCGGGCGAGCTATCTGGCAGAGAACTTCGTGCCGCTCCGGGAGGCTGGTGTCCTCGAACTGATGGACGGCGACGGCGTCGTCATGCCGGGTATCCGGGTCGTCCGGACCGGCGGCCATACGATGCATCATCAGATCGTCTACATCGAGTCGGAGGGCCGCACCGCCGTGTTCGCCGCCGACCTCATTCCGACGACGGCGCACATCGATAACGCCTGGGTGATGGGATACGACCTGTATCCGATGGACACGCTCGCGTTCAAGCGCGCCTTCATCCGCGAGGCGATCGACCGCGAATATCTGATATTCTTCGAGCACGATCCTGATGTGTCCGCAGGCATCATCCGCGAAGCGAACGGCCGCCGGCGCGTCGAGGCGGTTGCCGGAGCCTGAGGACGGAGAAATGGTTCAAAACCTCTCGCGGGTGGCCGCGAGCGGGACGCCCCGTCTCCACCCCAGCGCGCAAAGAACGCGCGCCGGGGGCCCCGGGCTGGCGCGCAAGGCACTTCCGGGACAAGCGCTTTGCGCCTGAGCACCAGGTGGGGCTGCTCGCGGTCAGGGCCCGCCAGCAGGTTTTGAAAGCGCTTCCAATGTCCTGACGTTCGAGATCCACTGACATGTCCACGACGATTGGCATCATCGGCGGCAGCGGTCTGTACGACATGGCGGAGCTCGCCGACAGGGAAGAGCGCCGCCTCGAGACGCCGTTCGGCCCGCCGTCGGCCCCTTATGTGGTGGGGACGCTCCGCGGCAAGCGCGTCGCCTTTCTGGCGCGCCATGGCGTGGGGCATCGGTTGCTCCCGAGCGAGCTCAACTTCCGCGCGAACATCTACGGCTTCAAGCTGCTCGGCGTCGAGTACATCCTGTCGGCGAGTGCCGTCGGCAGCCTCAAAGAGGTGTACAAGCCGCTCGATCTCGTGGTGCCGGACCAGTTTCTCGACAGGACGCGCGGGCGCGTGTCGACGTTCTTCGGCAATGGTCTCGTCGCGCACGTCGGGTTCGCGCATCCGTTCTGCGGGCCCTTGAGCGCCATCGCCTACGACGCGGCCGGCGCGGCCGGCGCCGCGGTCCATAAAGGCGGCACCTACGTCTGCATGGAAGGACCGCAGTTCTCCACCCTCGCCGAGTCGCGGCTGTACCGCGCCTGGGGGATGGACATCATCGGGATGACGAATCTGCAGGAAGCCAAGCTGGCTCGTGAGGCGGAGATCTGCTACACCACAATCGCGCTCGTCACCGACTACGACTGCTGGCACCCGGACCACGATCAGGTGACCGTGGAGATGATCATCGGCAACCTGACCCAGAACGCGAAGATGGCGCAGCAGGTGATTGCGTCGGCGATCGATCGCCTCCCGTTCGAGCGCACGTGCGAGTGCGCGACCGCGCTCAAGTACGCCATCATCACACGGCCCGACGCCGTGCCCGAGCAGGTGCGCCGCGATCTGGCGCCCATCGTCGGCCGTTATCTCTAACCCGGACCTCCGGCTCGAAACGGCAACCGGCAGCCCTGAGCCGAAAGCTCTAAGCTGGAAAACTGATAGCTGGTAAGTGGAAGCCGCTCTAGTCGCAGCCGGTTGCCCCCTCAATACAAAGCGGGAAGCCGGGGAGCTGGACGCTGGAAGCTGATTATGGACATCATCGTCACCGGATCGATCGCCTTCGATTACCTCATGTCCTTTCCAGGGAAGTTCACCGAGCACTTCCTTCCGGAGCACATGTCGCGCGTCAGCTTGAGCTTTCTGGTCGACACGATGGACAAACGGCGTGGCGGATGCGCGCCGAACATCGCCTATACGCTCGCGCTGCTCGGTGAGCGTCCGCGGCTGATGGGCACTGCCGGGCAGGACTTCGATGATTACCGGCGGTGGCTCGAAGCAGCGGGCATCGATACCTCGCTCGTGCGCGTGATCGAAGGAAAATTCACGGCGTCATTCTTCTGCAGCACCGACGCCGACAGCAATCAGATCGCCTCGTTCTACACGGGCGCGATGGCGAACGCGGGAGAGATGTCCTTTCGCACCGTCGGGAACCGTGGGCTGGTGATCATCTCGCCGAACGATCCTGGTGCGATGCTCCAGTATGCCGAGGAGTGCCGGACGCTCGGCGTTCCCTATATCTGGGATCCTGGCCAGCAATGTGCCCGGATGTCCGGCGAGGAGCTTCGCGACGGTCTCGTGGGCGCCACCATCGTCATCTGCAACGATTACGAGTTCGAGCTCATTCGTCAGAAGACTGGTCTGGACGAAGGCAGCATCCTGACGCATACTCAGGCACTCGTTGTCACGCGTGGCGAGCACGGCTGTTCGATCCACCAGGCAGCGGGCCGCACGGACGTGCCGGCCGTTCCTCCACATCGCATCGTCGATCCGACTGGCGTCGGCGATGCCTATCGGGGCGGCTTTCTCAAAGGCATGGCGCGCGGTGCGAGTTACGAGAGGTGCGCGCGACTCGGCAGCGTTGCCGCTGCATATGTGCTCGAGCATCTCGGCGGGCAGAGCCATTCGTATACGTTGGGGGAGTTCCGGGCGCGTTACGAAGCACAGTTTGGTGAGCCGATGGGGCTCTGAGCGGCTGGGCGCGACGCAGTGCGTCGTCGTTTTTACGTAGCGCGATCCTCCTCGAACCAGGTGCGGTGGTTTTTCAGGCCCAATACGGTGCCTGACGCTGGGAACATCGCTTGCTTGGAACGCCGGAACAGGAGGATGCTGTGCCGCGCCTCGTCCTTGCCAATGTCATCGGTGTCACCCTCGCTCTCCTTCCGGCTCCGCGTGTCGGCGCACGGCAAGTCCCCGAACAGCCCCAGGACCAGGTTTTCCGAAGCGGCGCCAGCATCGTCGCGTTGAACGTCAGCGTTCTGGACGTCGGCGGGCGGAAGTTCGTCACGGATCTGTCCAGGAACGACTTCGCTGTCTTCGAAGATGGCGTGCAGCAACAGGTGAGTTTCTTCGAGTCCTCTCAGGTGCCTGTTGACCTCATCCTGATGCTGGACACGAGCTCGAGCATGTCGGACAAGATGGAGGTCGTGCACCAGGCGGCGATCAACTTCCTGCGCACGCTGCGCAGCGGGGATCGTGGGGCGGTCGTCAGCTTTGCCGACGGCGTGCAAATCATCGAGAAGCTGAGCCTCGAGCGGCCGAAGCTCGAACAGGCCGTGCACCAGACGGCTGCGCACGGAGGCACGGCGCTCAACAACGCTCTTTATGTGGCGCTGCGGGAGTTCGGTGGGGCGACGCGGGAGACTGGTCCGGTCCGGCGGCGCGCGATTGCGCTGCTCACCGACGGTGAAGACACATCGAGTGTCGTCAGCTTCGACGACGTAATGGGGCTCGCGCGAAAGTCGGGAGTGAACATCTACACGATCGCCCTCCAGTCTCAGCCGGGTGCGACGACGGTTCCGCGCAACCGTTTCCTGTCCACGTCGCAGTTCTCGTTGAAGTCGCTGGCGCAGGAGACCGGCGCCGAGGCGTTCTTCCCCTCGCAGGTGGCCGAGTTGCAGGGCGTCTACGGATCGATCGCACAAGAGCTCTCGAGCCAGTACTCGATCGGCTACACTCCGTCCAACCCACGCGCCGACGGACGATTCCGCCGGATCGTCGTGCGCGTGGTCTCGCATCCCGAGATGCGGCCGCGGGCCCGCACCGGCTACACGGCCGACGGTGGAGGCACCGCGCTCGACAACGTCCGTCGCTGACGCGACAATTGATCCGTGCAACGGGCGCCGGCTCTCCTTCTTGCAGCGATCGCCGTCTCGTGGGTCGCGCTCGTCCTTGCCGCGCCGCTGGCGCTCGCTCACGGCTACACATTCCTTCCGGCGATCGTGTACCAGGCGGCCGGCCTGATCTGCCACCAGCGGCCTGAACGATCTTTTCATCTCGACGGCATCCAGCTCCCGGTGTGCGCCAGATGCTTCGGATTGTATGCATCTGGTGCGGCCGGATCGTTGGCGGCGTGCCTGGCCGGTGTGTCCGTCATGGGCGGAAGCCCGCCTGGAGCCGCCGCAGCGGCACTTGGAGCGGCTGCTCTGCCGACAGCGTTGACACTTGCGTGCGAGTGGGGCGGTCTCTGGCATCCCGGAGCTGTCACGAGGGCAATCGCCGCCGTGCCGCTCGGCGCCGTCGCAGGATGGCTCGTCGCGCGTGTGCTGCAACAGCCTCGGCCCCATGTCCCCACAGGCGCTCCGGGCGTCCGTGCAAGTGCGCTATGATTTCGTGAGCGAATGGCCACGAAATCTACAACTGCGGAACGGGCGCGTCCCGCCGCCGAGCCGGGGATGCTCGCGCTCGTCTGCCTGGCCGCCTGGGCCTTGCCTGGAGCCGGTCACCTGTGGCTGGGACGCCGGCAGAAGGGGCTGATCTTCCTGCTCGCCCTGCCTGCGATGTTCGCCGTCGGGTTGCTCCTGCACGGGCGGATTTTTTCCTTCGACCTCTCCGAGCCGCTGGTTGCCCTGGCCGCGGCCGCAGACCTCGGCTGCGGGCTGCCGTGGATCATCGCTCGGGCCGTGGGCGCCGGCGGCGGCATCGTCACGGCGGCTACGTACGAATACGGCAACTGCTTTTTGATCGTGTCCGGCCTCCTGAACTCGCTGGTTGTCCTCGATGCCTTCGACATTGCGATGGGGCGGAAGTGACGAGCCATTTCTTTCTGCTCTCGCTCTTCGCGTTCTTCGTGTCGCTCGTGTTCGCGGTGCTCATGCGGGACGAGCCTGGGGCGCAGCTCCGGACGGGCGCGCTCATGTTCGGCGCGTTTCTCGCCGCGGCGGTCGTGATCGGTTGGCTGATGTACCCGCTGCCGCTATGACGTCGGCGGTGGCATCGGCGCAGGGAAGTCGGACTTCGGCTCCACAGGAGAGCGCCGGGATTCTGAGCTCCCTGTGAACGTCGTGTCCCTGTGGGGCCCGGCCATCCTCCAGATGGCCATCATCTTTGCGGCCTCGTCGCTCTCGGATCCCGGCCCGCTGCCGGGCGGGGTGTCGGACAAGGGCGGCCATCTCATCGGCTATGTCATTCTTTCTGTGCTGCTGCTGCGCGCGCTGTCGGGCGGACGCATCGCTGGAGTGACCTGGCGCACGGCCCTCCTCGCCATCCTCGGCTCGACCTTGTACGGTCTCTCCGACGAGTTCCATCAAAGCTTTGTCCCCGGACGATCCCCCGACGCCTTCGACGTGATGGCGGATGCCGCCGGCGGCTGCATCGGAGCCGCCCTCGGTTGGGCGCTGAAGATCGTCGCGGGCTGGCGAAGGATCGGCCCTTCGTCGTCGGACTAGACCGGTAGCCGTCGCTTCACCGAAGGCGGAAGACCCCGCGCGACACCAGGCGAAGTGACTCGGGGGTACGGAGCTGGTCCGAGAGGGCGTTCGCCTCGCGGTATACTCCGAGTTTGGCGATATCGGAGCGCGCCCATGGCCGCCTCTCGAACCGCTGCTGCTTATGCCCTCGCAGACGCCCGACAACCTCGAGAACCTGATCGTCGACCGTCAGGACGCGATCGCGATCGTGACCGTCAACCGGCCGCGTGTGCTCAACGCTCTGAATGCGAAGACGCTCGACGAGCTGCGTCGGACGCTCCTCGCGTTTCGTCACGATGCCGGGGTGCGGGTCGTCGTCGTGACAGGTGCGGGCGACAAGGCCTTCGTCGCCGGCGCTGACATCAACGAGCTCGCCGACCAGACGCCGACCGGCGGGCGGGACTACGCGCTGCGCGGGCAGCACGTGTTCGACCTCCTGGCGCACCTCGGGAAGCCGGTGATCGCCGCAATCAACGGATACGCCCTCGGAGGGGGATGTGAGCTCGCGATGGCGTGCACCATCCGCCTCGCCGCCGACACGGCGAAGCTCGGTCAACCGGAGATCAATCTTGGTCTCATTCCGGGATTCGGGGGAACACAACGCCTGGCACGCCTCGTGGGCGCGGGCCGTGCGCTGGAGCTGCTGCTCACGGGCGAACCGATCACAGCAGTCGAAGCGTTCCGGCTCGGCCTCGTGAACCGGGTACTCCCAGCGGCGGACCTGATGCGGGAAGCCACACTGCTCGCGACAACGCTCGCCGGCAAGGCACCGATTGCGATGCGTTACATCATCGACGCCGTGCACACGGGGCTGGAGATGCCGCTGCCGGCGGCGCAGCTGGTCGAGGCGACGCTCTTCGGTCTGGTATCGAGCACCGCGGACATGCGTGAAGGGACGCGCGCCTTCCTCGAGAAGCGCAAACCGGTGTTCCAGGGTCAGTAGACCGTTATTCGCCACTGAACAATTATTACGGGCTATCAGATCGTGCGCCAACCAGATCCAGCGCCCGGCCCGCTACCGCGCGCCGCAGGCCTTCGTTTCGCCATCGTCGTCTCGCGCTTCAACATCGTGGTCACGGACAAGCTCCGCGACGGCGCGAAGGCCGCATTCACGCAGGCGGGGGCCGCGACGGCCGATGTAGAGGTGCTGTCTGTGCCAGGAGCCTTCGAAATCCCACAGGCCGCCCGAGCGGTCGCCGAGACCGGCCGGTTCGACGCCGTGGTCTGCCTGGGCTGCGTCATTCGCGGTGCGACGCCGCACTTCGAGTACATCTCCAGCTCCGTGGCGCACGCGATCCAGCAGGCGTCCGGCGAGACCGGTGTGCCAATGGCCTTCGGCGTGTTGACGACGGACAGCTGGGAGCAGGCGGAAGAACGCGCGGTGGACGGCCCGGAGAACAAAGGCTGGGAGGCGGCGGCCGCGGCGATCGAGATGGCGCTGCTGTTCCGCCAGTTGCACGAATCCGAGCGGGCGGCCGGCCGATCGGGTCATGCACGATGACGCGCGTCGATGCCGCAGGACTGCGGCGCGCACGCGCGGCGGCGCTGCAGATGCTCTACCAGGCGGAGGTCGGTCGAGTGAGCACGCACGAGGCGATCGTCACCTACTGGCGATCGCGGGACGCGGAGCCGGCTGGCCAGGCTGGCGACGAGGAGCGGGACTCGAATGCCGAGTCGCTCGACGCGCTGCCGGATGCGCTGCGTGACTTTGCGAACGGCCTCGTCAACGGGACCGTCGCGCGTGTCGCGGAGATCGATGCGTTGCTTACTGCGCACGCGCAGAACTGGCGCGTGGAGCGGATGGCCGTTCTCGACAGGCTCGTGCTCCGGCTCGCGGTGTACGAGTTGTTGACGGCACCCGAGACGCCGCCGAAGGTGGTGATCAACGAGGCGCTGGAGCTGGCGCGCGCGTTCAGCGGGGATGAGGCGGTCGGCTTCGTGAACGGCATCCTCGACGCGGTCCGCCGGCACCTGGGCCGCGACTAGCGTTTGTGAGCCGCCGACCTGAACGTCGGCGGGAACTGGGTCCGCCGGAGCCGCACCGTGAGCCAGGCGCGCCGCCGGCGCGCCCGGCCGGAGCGGAGCGGGGCGATGGGCCCCCGCGAGCGACGGCGATGGGGTGTCCGCCGGAGCCGCACCGTGAGCCAGGCGCGCCGCCGGCGCGCCCGGCCGGAGCGGAGCGGGGCGATGGGCCCCCGCGAGCGACGGCGATGGGGGGTCCGGCGGGGCGAAGCCCCCCGGTGAGAGACGGAGCTCCATGACAGAGACGAGAGAATCGGATCAGCAGGAACAGCGGCGGGCGAACTTCGACGAGCTCGTGAAGCTCGGTGTCGATCCGTACCCGCACGTTTTCGAGCGCACGCATACCGTGCACGATCTGGTGACGGCCTTCGGCGAGAAGACGGGACCGGATCTCGAGGCCGAGAGGGTCGAGATCGGGGAGATCACGACTGCCGGGCGGATCCTGGCCATGCGGAGCTTCGGGAAGGCGAACTTCCTGGTCATTTCCGACGGCCGGTCGCGTATCCAGGTCTACCTACGCCAGGACTCCTTGCCCGAGCGTGCGTTCCAGATCTTCAAACTGCTCGACTTCGGCGACTTCATCGGCGTCAGCGGACACCTGTTTCGCACACGCACCAACGAGCTGACCATCTGGGCCTCGAACCTCGAGTTCCTGACCAAGTGCTTTCTCCCGCTGCCCGAGAAGTGGCACGGCCTGAGCGACGTCGAGATCCGGTATCGACAGCGCTATCTGGACCTGATCGTGAACCCGGATTCGCGTCGGGTGTTCGAGATCCGGAGCCGGGTCCTCGCGGCAGTTCGATCCTTCCTGAACGCGCGCGGCTATCTGGAAGTCGAGACGCCGATGATGCAGCCGATCGCGGGAGGGGCCCTTGCCCGGCCGTTCGTCACGCATCACAACGCGCTCGATATGCAGCTCTTCCTTCGAGTCGCCCCGGAGCTCTATCTGAAGCGGCTTACGGCCGGTGGCATCGAACGGGTCTACGAGATCAATCGTAACTTCCGTAACGAGGGCATCTCGACGCAGCACAATCCGGAATTCACGATGCTGGAGTTCTACCAGGCCTACAGCGATTACCAGGCGTTGATGGTGATGACGGAGGAGATGCTCTCCGCCGTCGCCACGGAAGCTATCGGCACCGATCAGATCACGTTTGGGGAGGACAAGATCTCTCTGGCGCCACCGTACCGACGTGTGTCGCTGCGCGAGGGCGCGCGCGAGGCGGCGTCAGCAAAAGTGGCAGCCAGCGTCACCGAGGCGGATTTGCGGCAGCGGGAGACCGCGGCGGCGCTCGCGCGCCGCCTGGGCCTCGACCTGAACGATGCCTGGGGGCCCGGCAAAATCACGACGGAGATCTTCGAGCGCTTGAGCGAGGGCGGACTCATCCAGCCGACCTTCGTCTACGACTTCCCAACCGAGGTCTCCCCCCTCTCGAAGCAGAAGCCGGACGACCCGGAGACCGTGGAGCGCTTCGAGTTGTACGTCGGCGGCTTCGAGGTGGCCAATGCCTTCAGCGAGCTCAACGATCCGGCGGAACAGCGTCGCCGGTTCGAGGCGCAGCTCTCGGACCGCGCGTCGGGCAACCTCGAGGCGCACGCGATGGACGAAGATTACATCCGTGCGCTCGAGTACGGCCTGCCGCCGACGGCCGGCGAAGGCGTCGGCATCGATCGCCTGGTGATGCTCCTGACGAACAGTCCGTCGATTCGTGACGTCATCCTGTTCCCCCTCATGCGTGCCAGAAAGCAGGCGTGAAGGTGGACCTGCCGTTCGAGCTGTTCGTCGCGATCCGCTACCTGCTCGCCCGCCGGAAGCAGGCGTTCATTTCGCTGATCTCCCTCATCTCCGTCCTCGGCGTTTCGGTCGGCGTCATGGCCCTCCTCATCGCGCTGGCGCTGATGACCGGGCTGCAGGGCGAGCTCCGCGACCGGCTGGTCGGATCGACGGCGCACGTGTATGTGTTCAAGGTGGGAGGGATCAAGGATCCGGACGCCGATGTGAAGCGCATGCGCGAGCTGCCCGATGTGATCGGGGCGGCACCTGTTGTCGTGGGGCTGGGCATGATCGAGAGCGCGGGCGAGCGCGCGCCCATTCAGATCAAGGGCGTGATGCCGCAGCTCGAGCCGTCGGTGACGAACGTGAGCCGCTCGATGCAGGCGGGCAGTCTCGATGCGCTCGCGGCCCCGTCCGATGGGCCCCCTGGAATAATCATTGGCCGGGATCTGGCTGACAAGCTCGGGGTTTCGGTGGGCGATCTCGTTCGGATCGTGGCTGGCGAGCGGCTCACTCCACTCGGCATCGTGCCGCGCTTCAAGAATTTCAGGATTGTAGGGATTTTCAAGCTCGGTCTCTACGAGTTCGACTCCGGTTACGGCTTCGTTCACCTCGATGTGGCCAAGGCGGTGCTGGGCGATGCGCCGCTCTACATCGAGCTCCGCGTGAGCGACCTGTTCAAGGCGAACGCCGTTGCCGACGAAGTACCCACCAGATTCGGATCGGACTACGTCGGACAGGACTGGGCCGACATGAACAAGTCGCTCTTCTCGGCGCTGTGGCTCGAGAAGATGGCGATTTCGATCACGATCGGCCTCATCGTGATGGTGGCGGCGCTCAACATCATCGCGTCGCTCATCCTCCTCGTGATGGAGAAGAGCCGCGACATTGCGATCCTGAAGACGATGGGGAGCTCGTCGGCCAGCATCCGTCGCATTTTCGTGCTGCAGGGCCTCGTCATCGGATTGATCGGGACGTGCGCCGGCACGTTCGGAGGTCTGGCGCTCATCTACGTCCTGGACCGCTTCCGCCTGATTCACGTCCCGATCGACGTGTACCAGATCGCGTACGTGCCGTTCAAGCTCGAACCGCTCGACGGCATCGTCGTGATCGCATCTGCGATCCTCATCTGCTTCGTCGCGACGATCTACCCGTCGCGCCAGGCGTCTCGCCTCGATCCCGCTCAGGCCCTGCGGTACCAATAGAGCGACATGGCGTTCATCGAGGTCAGCGGCCTCTCGAAAGCGTACCCGGTGAGCGGCAATTCTCTCGCCGTGTTGCGTGGCCTCGATCTCTCGATGGAAAAAGGAGAGATGGTCGCCATCGTCGGGGCGTCCGGAGTGGGGAAAAGCACGCTGCTCCACGTGCTCGGCGGCCTCGACTCCGTGGATAGCGGCACGGTCCGTATCGCCGACACGGATCTGGCGTCCCTGACGGATGCGGCCCTGGTGGCGTTCAGGAACCGTCACGTGGGGTTCGTGTTCCAGTTCCATCACCTGCTGCCCGAGTTCACTGCCCTCGAGAACGCCGAGATGCCGATGCGCATTGCGCGGCGGCCGGCACAGGAGCGGCGCGCCCGCGCCACGGCCCTCCTGCAGAATGTCGGGCTGGCTGAGCGGCTGTCGCACCGACCGGGTATGCTGTCGGGTGGCGAGCAACAGCGCGTGGCGATCGCTCGCGCGCTTATCATGGAGCCGAGCCTCCTCCTGGCCGACGAGCCGACCGGGGATCTCGACGAGCACACCGCGGACGCGCTGCATCATCTGCTCCGCGAGATGACACGCGAGCGGGCGCTGACCTCGGTGATTGCCACGCACAATCCGCGCCTTGCGGCCGCGTGCGACCGGATCCTGCGGCTGGAAGAGGGACGCTTGCGCGAAGCGTGACGACGCGGAGCGGAGCGGGGCGCAGGGGCCCCCGCGAGCGACGGCGCGACGGGTCCGGGGGACCAAGTCCCCCGGTTGGAGCCGCCGATGCACATCCGGATCGTTGTGCTTGCATCAATCCTGCTGGCAGCGGGCTGCGGCGGGTCCGGAGCCCCTGCGGCGCCCGCGCTGGTCCCCCCTGTCAGCCTGCCGGACGGCGACTACCTGCTCGCGGTGTATTCCTCGGGCTTCGGCTGCATCATGGCGATGTACGGCTCTGGTGGTCCGCCGACCGTGGCCGTCCGGATCCCGGTTGCCGTGGCGCTCGATGGCGATCACTGGCGGGTCGGGGCCCGCGACACGGCGGCGGGCTCGTTGGCGATGAGCCTCGCGCGCACCGACGTCGGCGTCAACGGCAACGCCTGGGGCACGCTCACGCAGCCGGGCGTCCTGGTGACCCTCCAGCACCAGGTCAGCGGCACCGCCAATGGCCCCTCAGCCGGCGTCGTGGGCTCCGTCGAGGGGACCGTCAACTACAACGGTACCAACGGCACGGCGTTCTGCTCCACGAACCTCTGGAGCCTCACTAGAGAATAGAGACGGGATCGGGGATCGGGGATCCGGGACCAGGGATCCGCCCGAGTGCCCCGTAGGTCGGACCTTCCGGAGGCGGACCTTCCGGCCGGACGCCGCCGACTGCCGACTGCGGACTGCAGACTGCAGACTGATGACCGCCGACTGTCGACTGCCGACTGTCGACTCGATATGAGGGTTAGGCCATGCCACCCTTGAAATCAAAGCCGTCGCAGCGTCGTCATACGTAGTGTAGGTCGCGGGGGAGCGGAGGTGTGCGCGGCTAAACGCCCTAGAGAGTCGCACTTAGCCCAAAAACCACTGGATGGGGTTCCCTCGTTACCGTATAATGCAGACAGGGAAAGTCCACCATTTTCAATAGGTAACACGGATGTTCGAACGCTACACGGAACGGGCCCGGCGCGTGCTGTTCTTCGCGCGTTACGAGGCGAGTCAGCTCGGCAGCATTTCGATCGAGACCGAGCACCTGTTGCTGGGATTGATTCGCGAGGGGAAAGGGCTCACCAGCCGGATCTTCGCGCGGTCGCACCTGTCCCTCGAGAGCATCCGGAAGGAGATCGAGGGGCGCACGGTATTCCGGGAGAAGGTGTCCACGTCGGTCGAGATTCCATTCAGCGCAGAAACCAAGCGGGTTCTGCAGTTCGCGGCCGAAGAGGCCGACCGTCTTCTGCACAATTACATCGGCACCGAGCACCTCCTGCTCGGCATCCTCCGCGAAGAACGCTCCGTCGCCGCCACGATCCTGATGGAAAAGGGCATGCGGCTCAACACCGTCCGCGAGGACATCGTCGCGCTCCTCAACGAGAAGACGACGCTCACGCGCGTCAAGGAGACGCCGCTCCTCGCTGAGTTCAGCCGCGATCTCACCGAAGCGGCGATGAAAAACCAGCTCGATCCGCTCGTCGGGCGCCACATCGAGCTCGAGCGGGTTCAGCAGGTGCTCTGCCGCCGGACGAAGAACAATGCCGTGCTCATCGGCGAGCCTGGTGTCGGGAAGACGGCCATCGTCGAAGGGCTCGCGCAGAAGATCGTCTACGGCGACGTGCCGCATTTCCTCGCCGACAAGCGGATTCTGGCGCTCGACATCTCGCTCATCGTCGCGGGCACGAAGTACCGCGGTCAGTTCGAGGAGCGCCTCAAGGCGATCATGAAGGAGCTGACAGAGAACCCGAACATCATCGTGTTCATCGACGAGCTCCACACGCTGGTTGGCGCGGGCTCGGCCGAGGGTTCGCTGGACGCCGCCAACATCCTCAAGCCGGCGCTCTCGCGCGGCGAGATTCGGTGCATCGGCGCGACGACGCCGGCCGAGTACCGGAAGTACATCGAGAAGGATCGTTCGCTCGAGCGGCGCTTCCAGGCGATCAAGGTCGATCCGCCGAGCGAGCGCGAAACGGTCGACGTGCTGCTCGGCGTCAAGGATCGGTACGAGTCCTTCCATCACGTCGAGTACACGCCGGAAGCCATCGAAGCGGCGGTCTACCAGTCCAGCCGTTACATCACGGATCGGTTCCTGCCTGACAAGGCGATCGATCTCGTCGACGAGGCGGGGGCGCGTGCGAAGCTTCGCGAGGCCGGCTACAGCGAGGAGTTCGGCGAGATCAACAAGAGCATCCGCGTGGCGGTCGAGCAGATGGAAAACGCCGTCTCGGAGAAGAACTTCGAGAAGGCGCAGTTCTATCGCGAGCAGGAGGTGCAGGCGCGCGAGAACCTGCAGTTCGTGCGCGAGAAGTTCGACGTCAAGTCCAGCACCCGCCGCGTCGTCGTCGGCAAAGCCGAGATAGACGAGGTCGTGTCGAAGTGGACGGGCGTGCCCCTCACGTCGATCAATCAGGACGAAGGGGACAAGCTGCTGCGGATGGAAGCAGAGCTCCACCACCGAGTCATCTCCCAGGAGAAAGCGATCTCGGCGCTTGCGCGCGCGATCCGGCGCTCACGCGCAGGGCTCAAGTCCCCGAATCGGCCGACCGGCAGCTTCGTGTTCCTCGGGCCCACGGGCGTCGGCAAGACGGAGCTGGCCCGCGCGCTGGCCAACTTCCTCTTTGGAAGCGATCACGCGCTGATCCGCTTCGACATGTCGGAGTACATGGAGAAGCACTCGGTCTCGAAACTGATTGGGTCGCCGCCCGGATACGTCGGCCACGAAGAGGGCGGTCAGCTCACCGAGAAGGTCAAGCGGAATCCGTATTCCGTCGTGCTGCTCGACGAGATCGAGAAGGCGCACCCTGATCTGTTCAACATCCTGCTGCAGGTCTTCGAGGACGGCCATCTGACCGACGGCCTCGGCAACCGGGTGAACTTCAAGAACACGATCATCATCATGACGTCGAACATCGGCGCCCGCTTCATCCAGAAGAAGGCGTCGCTCGGCTTCCAGACGACCGATTCCGGCGCCATCAGCCGCAGCGTCAACGACATGGTGCTCGGCGAGGTCCGTAAGACGTTCAACCCGGAGTTCATCAACCGCATCGACGAGATCATCGTGTTCGACGCGTTGTCGGACGACGATCTGCGCACGATCACGCGGCTGCTGGTCAAGCAGCTCAACGACAACCTCGTGGACCGGAAGATTCACCTCGATCTCGCGACCGAGGTGGTGGACTGGATCATCGAGCAGACCTGCAAGGACCGTTCGTATGGCGCCCGGCCGCTCCGCCGCGCCATCCAGCGCTACATCGAAGATCCGCTGTCGGAGGAGCTCATTCGCGGCCAGCTCAAAGGCGGCGAGATCGAGGTCTACCTCGACGGCGGCGTGCTGGCCTACCGCCCGGCCGGCCAGGTCGTCGACGGCCACCGCCTGGCCTGACCAGCCTTCGCCGCGATGCCATCGCGGCTTCGGCAGACCACGGACAAGGCCGCGGGGTGGCCTTGCACGTCTAAGATCCAGTAAACTCATGGCTTGGCCTCGCCCCGGACATCCCGCCCGGGCCGAGGCCGCGAAGTTCCAAGCCCTGACGTTCCACTTCCCGCTGCTTATGCGCGTGTTTTTCGCAGTTGTTCTTGCTTGGCTGTGGGCCATTTCGGCCGCTGTCCCGGCGCGCGCCCAGACCCCGCCGGCAGGACAGACCCCCGCTCCTGTCCAGACGCTGCCCGTTCCACCGGCCGCTACGACACAGGCGCCGGCGTCGGCCGCGCCACTCGACCTCCCGGCGACGATCTGCGGCCTGACCGTGCCGCCGCCCTCGAGGCTTCCGCCGGCCAATTCGCCGCCGGTCCTGTATCAGATCATGCCGTGCTTCGAGAAACAGGGCGGTTTCCCTGTGATCGAAGCCAACACGTATCTCTATTACATCGAGCTCAAGTCGCGCGTCAGCCTGCCGTCGTCGGACCGCTGGGTCCCGTACACCGACGAGTCCGAACGCGTCGTCGTCGCCGACTTCAAGCGCCTGTGGGGCACGAACTTTCTCGACGATCTCGCCGCGGAGGTGCACGACGTGCGCTTCTCGAACGGCGTCATCGGGAAGGTCGTGGTCTACAACATGGAGGAGCGGCAGCGGGTCAAGATCGTCGATTTCGTCGGCACCGGCAAGGTCGACCAGTCGAAGATCGACGACAAGCTGAAAGAGAAGCAGCTCCAGATCCGGCTCGACTCGTTCATCGACCCGGGCCTGCTGCGGCGCGTTGCCGACGCCGTGCGGGAGGTCTATGCGTCGCAAGGCCACCAGTACGCCGAGGTCAAGCCCGAGGTCAAGGAGATCGAGGGTGGACCGAAGCTGGTCAACGTCACATTCCACATCAGCGAAGGACCAAAAGTCCGCATCCGCGAGATCGACTTCGTCGGCAACAAGGACATCGGGGACAGCTCACTCCGGCGGCGGATGAAGGAAAACAAAGGTGGCGGGTTCTTCTCCTTCATCCTGAAGGGCGGCACCTACAAGGAAGAGAAGTTCGAAGACGACGCCCAGAACCTGATCGACTACTACCGGGACCGCGGTTACGTTCGCGCGCAGGTAGGCCAGCCCGAACTGAAAACGCTCGAGGACTCCGGCGATCAGAAGACGCGTTGGGTCCAGCTGCAGGTGCCGATTACCGAGGGCAAGCAGTACAAGATCGGCGAGTTCAAGTTCGAGGGGAACACCGTCGCAAAACCCGAGGGGCTGCGGCCGCTCTTCAAGGTCGACGCGGGCGAGACCTACAGCCAGAAGAAGATCAAGAAGGGCATCGAGAAGGTGCAGGAAGTGTACGGGGCCGGTGGCTACTACGAGTTCACCGCGTACCCGGATTTGAAGCCCCGCGATCTTCCGCCGGCCGACGGCGACGGGAACGGCAACGCCGCCGCGGGCCCGCCCGCGCCTGCTGGCCCTCCGGCTCCCGCGCCTGTCCCGGCGCTCGATGAGGCCGCGAAGACGTCGTCTTCGGCTGCGAGCGGGAAGGAGGCCAAGTCCGGCAAGCCAGGGAAGCCCGAGCCGCCCATCGTGGACGTAACGCTGCGGATTCAGGAAGGCAAGCAGTACTTCGTCAATCGGATTACGTTCACGGGCAACACGACGACGCGCGACAACGTCATCCGGCGCGAGATGCGGCTCGTCGAGTCCAACGTGTTCAACACCGAGGCACTGAAGTACAGCGTGCGGCGGTTGAATCAGCTCGGCTACTTCAAGAACGTCGAAGGCGATGCCATCAAGGTGGAGAAGACGCCTGACGCCGACAACAAGGTCGACGTCTCGCTCAAGTTCGAGGAGCAGAACCGGAATCAGCTGACGTTCGGTGCCGGCGTCTCGCAGTTCGACGGCTTCTTCGGCCAGCTCTCGTTCCAGACCTCGAACTTCCTGGGCCGCGGCGAGACCTTTACCGTGTCGGCGCAGCAGGGCGACCGCGCGAAGAACTACCAGGTCGCGTTCACGGAGCCGTTCCTGTTCGATCGGCCCATCACGGCGGGCGTCGATCTCTTCATCCGCGAGATCCGGTACATCAACCAGTTCACGCAGGCGTCGACGGGCGGGAACCTCGTGTACGGGTTCCAGGTGAGTCCGTTCTCACGGATCTTCGTGAACTACAGCTACGAGAACGTCAAGGTCAAAGAGCTGAACCCGCTGTACAACACAATCGGCGCCTCGAACCCGTTCCTCGCCGACTCGCTCCTGCTCGGCGCGGGGGGACATCGGAGCATCAGCAAGATCGGTCCAAGCTACGTGTACAACACGGTCGACAGCCCGATCACGCCGACGACCGGCAAGCGTCTGACGGCATCGCTTGACGTTGCCGGCATCGGCGGTAACACGAACTTCGTGAACCCTCGTGTCGAAGGTGTGTGGTACCGCGCGCTGAACCGGAGGACCTCACTCGGCTTCCGCGCCCAGGGGGAATACATCGCGCCGTACGGAAGCACAGTCGCGCTCCCGATCTACGAGAGGCTCTATCTCGGCGGCGAGTACAGCATGCGCGGATTCGATCTGCGCACTGTAGGCCCGCGCGATCCGGTGACTGGTCTCGTTCTTGGCGGCAACAAGAGCCTGCTCTTCAACGCCGAGTACCTGATCAATGTTGCGGGCCCTGTGCGCCTCGTCCTCTTCTATGATGCGGGGCAGGTTCGCGCGCGCGGGCAGAATTTTGCGTGGAAGGAGAACCTCACGGCGCAGCAGTACCCGCCGCAGCTGGTTCCCGTGCCTTTGCTGTACGATCCCTTTGCCGTCGGGTCCTTGCGGAATCCGCTCGACGTCGTGCCGGAGCTCGAGACGGTCGTGACCGGCCAGGCGAATGCGTTCAAGACGTCGACCGGCGCCGAGATCCGGTTCTTCATGCCGGTCCTCAACGTGCCGTTCCGTCTGATCTTTGCGATGAACCCGTCACGCGCGGGCGTGCTCGACAGCAACCTGCGTCCCGAGAAAAAATGGAAGTTCCGCTTCGCCGTCGGGTCCACCTTCTAGAGACGTCGTATTCGCATTCGTACCGTTCACCGGTTCTCACATTGAAAGGGATTTGTTACATGAGCGTGCTGAAGGCCGTGGAGGAAAACCAAGCGGCAAATACCGCAAGGACGGCAAAGAGCCTGACCCTGACGATTTCGACGATGTGCGCCGTGGTGTTCGCGCTGTCGGCCGGCGCCGCGATGGCGCAGACGACGCCCGCCGCCCCAGCGCCCGGTCCTGGCACGCAGAAGCCCACCCCGCAGCCGCCCGCGACTCCCGCGCCGGCTGCGCCAGGCGCCCAGACCCCCGCGCCGCCGCCGACACCCCCCAAGCCGTTTCCGGAGGGCGCCAAGGTCGCCTATGTGAGCGTCCAGGCCATCGCCTCGAATTCGTCCGAGGGAAAAGTCGCCACGGCCAAGCTCGCTGAGTATCAGAAGAAGAAGGCGGGGGAGCTCGGAGAGAAGAACAAGGCGCTGCAAGCCGCCCAGACCAAGCTGCAGCAGGGCGGCTCGGTGCTCAACGACCAGGCGCGGGCGCAGCTCGAGAAGGAAATCGAGAAGATGAACCGCGAGATTCAGTTCTTCCAGCAGGACGCCCAGACCGAGGGTCAGGAGCTGCAGAACCAGCTGCAGCAGGAGTTCCAGGAAAAACTGAACCCCATCCTGGAACAGGTGGCGACGGAGAAGGGCCTGCACATGATCTTCGACGGCACGAACTCAGGCGCCGTCTGGGCGTTCCCCGGCCTCGATCTCACCGCCGAAGTCATCCGCCGTTTCGACGCGGCCTCGAAGACTGCGCCGGTGAAGAAGTAGGGCGAAGACGGGATCGGGGATCAGGGATCCGAAAACCTTGGAATCTGGAATGGAAGGTTTCCGGATCCCGGATCCCTGATCCCGATCCATTCGTCCCCTTGATACACTCCCCCTAGTGCACATTCCGATTCTCCAGACGATCGAGCGTCTCTGCTATCGCTATCCGTCCGCCCTGGTGGATGCCGTTACGGACTACGAGCCTGGGCGGCGCATGGTCGCCGTCAAGAACGTCACGGTCAACGAGGACTACTTCCAGGGGCACTTTCCGGGCACACCTCTCCTGCCGGCGGTCCTGATGATCGAGACCCTCGCGCAGGTGGCGACGATGCTCGTGGTGTATCGGAACGGCGTGCCGGAGGGCCGGGTGTACCTCCGAGGCGTGGACAACGCGAAGTTTCGCCGCCAGGTCGTGCCCGGCGATCGCCTTCGCCTCGAGGTCACGCTCGGGCCGCGCCGAACGAAGCTCGCCAGGGCCCACGCGGTGGCCTACATCGATGATGCCGTGGTCGCCGAGGCGGAACTGGTGCTGGGCCTGCTGCCCGACGATGGTCCGGCGCGGCAGCGGGGCGTGCGCGCCGATCCCTCAGCCATCGTCCACCCCGGCGCGCACATTGGGGCCGGGACGGTCATCGGCCCCCACGCCGTCATCGGCGAGCAGGTGCGCATCGGCCGCAACTGCCGCATCGGCGCTTCGAGCGTCATCGATGGGAACACCGAGATCGGCGACGAGAACGAGATCTTCCCGTTTGCGTCGGTCGGGCTGATTCCGCAGGATCTCAAGTTCAAAGGGGAGCCGACCCGGCTGGTGATCGGACACCGCAACGTGATCCGGGAGTTCGTGACCATTCACAGGGGAACTGCCGGTGGCGGCGGCCTCACCGAGGTGGGCGACCACAACGTCTTCATGGCGTCGGCCCACGTGGCGCACGACTGTCACGTGCGAAACCACACCATCTTCGGCAACGCGGCAACGCTCGGCGGGCACGTGACTGTCGAAGACTTCGCGACAATCAGCGCTTTTTCAGGCGTTCATCAGTTCTGCCGGGTCGGCAAGCACGCGTTCATCGGCGGATTCTCCGTCGTCACGAAGGACGCGCTGCCGTACGCCAAGACCGTCGGCAATCGCGCGCGCATCTACGGCTTGAACACGATTGGACTGGTGCGCCGCGGCTTCTCCCCTGACGCGGTCGCGAAGCTGCGCCGCGCGTTTCGGTATCTGCTGCACTCGAACACCAGCCGCGCGATCGCCCAGATCGAGCGCGACCCCTCCCTGCGCACCGACGAAGTGGCGTACCTCGTGGAGTTCATCCGGACGTCGAGCAGGGGCGTGAGCCTCCGCCGGCCGAGTAGACGCCTGGAAGAGGTGGTTGAGGAGTAGGCCCGACCTTCAGGTCGGGCGTCTCGACGAACGGGCCAACCGTCAATGAATTCCTCGCGTCGCCCGACCTGAAGGTCGGGCCTACGACGGGCGCGATTCTTTCCTCTGGCGATTCTTTCCTCTAAGGATGGATGACGGTGATCGTATAGGTCAGCGGATCGGTCAGCTTGCCTGCGTCGTAGACCCTGGCGCAAAGGCTGGTTGCGGCGGTGACGTTTCCCGTCACGATGGCGTTCAGCGCGGCGGCGTCGTTGGCGATGACCGTCTGACACGCGGTGCCGTTCCACGTTCCGAGGCTCACGCCGAACACGGGGGACGACGAGGGGTCAATCGTGGTGAGCTGAACAGTGACCGTTCCGGCGGAGGTCACGAGAAACGCGTGCGTCGCGGCCCCATTGACCTTCAGCTCGCCCGAGAAGGTCTCGGTGGTCGTGACCGGAATCGTGGGGATCGTGGGGGCTGTCGGGGTGGTCTCATCATCGCCGCACGCACCAGCCAGCAGCGAGGCCAGGGCGATCGTGGCTGCCATCCCCCGATGCAGCACCGTGCGGCCAATCGAACGACGCATTCAAACTCCTTTGCGAACTCGGGCTCCCAGCAGACGCCGGTCCAGATACTGCCAGTTATATTGGACGAAGAGCAGGCCCGAATGGCTGGCCCAGGGGTCCATTATCCCTGCTTGGGCAGGCCTGCGTCTCGGAAGGCTCTCGACTCCGGCTCTCGCAGGTCGCCGGGCACCTGTGCCCTTCTGATACACTGAGCGTACTTCATCATAGTCGTTCGCTGCGTCAGATTTTGCTGCGAGGACGACTGGGACGGCGCGATGGGGGGTCCGGCGGGGCGAAGCCCCCCGATCGAGAATGAGCAGGATTGGTCTCGTTGCCGGCAACGGCCGGTTCCCGTTTCTCGCCCTCCAAGGGGCGCGTGCCCTCGGCCACGACGTCACCGTGGTGGCCATCAAAGAGGAAGCGTTTCCGGACCTCGAGCAAGCGGCACAGGATGCCCAGGCCGACCTGCACTGGGTGTCGCTTGGCCATCTCGGACGCTGCATCAAGATCCTGAAAGCGGCCGGTGCCTCTCAAGCTGTCATGGCCGGCCAGGTGAAGCACGTCAAGATCTTCTCGGGCATCGTGCCCGATCTGACCCTGCTGTCGGTCCTGAAGCGTTTGAAGGCCCGCAACACCGACGCGTTGATTACCGCTGTTGCCGACGTCATGCGCGATCACGGCATCGAGCTCCTCGACTCGACGGCCTTCCTGTCGCCGCTGCTCGCGAGGGAAGGTGTACTGACCGAGAGGATGCTCACGGACGAGGAGCGCGCGGACCTCGCCTTCGGGTACCCGATGGCGGACGGGGTTGCCGCCATGGACATCGGGCAGACGATCGCGGTGAAGGACAAGGCGGTCGTGGCGGTCGAGGCCATGGAAGGCACCGACGAGACCATTTCGCGGGCCGGGGATCTCGCCGGGCGCGGCGTGCGGATCATCAAGGTGGCGAAGCCCAAGCAGGACATGCGGTTCGACGTGCCGGTCATCGGGATTGCGACGATTCAGGTCATGCGCCGCGCGGGTGCGTCGGCCCTGTCGATCGACGCCGGCCGCACGCTGATCATCGACGGCGATCACGTCCTGTCGTCCGCCAACGAGGCGGGCATCACGATTGTGGGCCGGGAGAGGTCGAAGCAGCCCGCGGGCACGCATTCTGGCGGGGAGACACCGAGTGCCCGGTGATCCGATTCGGATCGCGGTCATCGGGGTTGGCCACCTCGGACGGCACCACGCGCGCATCCTGAGCACGCTCGACGGCGTGCGTCTCGCGGCTGTCGTGGACACCAGACCGGGGCGAGCCGACGAGATCGCGTCGCAAACCGGCACGATCGGGCTGGCGGATTATCGCCAGCTGATCGAGCCATCCGACGGGTCGGCCGTGCAGCCCGATGGCGTCGTCGTCGCCGTGCCGACCGAGATTCACGGTGAGTTGGCGGTGCCGTTTCTGGAGCGTGGGATCGCGGTGCTCGTCGAAAAGCCGATGGCGCATTCGCTCGCGTCCGCCGACGCGATGCTGGCGGCTGCTGACGCGTCGGGAGCGACGCTGGCCGTCGGGCACACCGAGCGTCACAACCCCGCTGTAGCCAGGATGCTTCCGCTCGTCACGTCGCCTCGGTTCATCGAGGTACACCGCCTGGGCGCATTCTCCGAGCGGAGCCTCGACATCGACGTCGTGTTCGACGTGATGATCCACGATCTGGACATCATCCTCGCGCTGGTGCATTCCGAGGTCGCAGCAATCGAGGCGGTCGGCGTGCCGGTCCTGACGCCAAAGTTCGATATTGCGAACGCACGTCTGCGATTCGCCTCGGGGTGCATCGCCAACGTCACGGCCAGCCGCATCAGCCGCGATCGGGTCCGAAAGATCCGATTCTTCCAGCCGGACGCGTACCTGTCGCTCGACTATGCCGCGCAGGAAGTCGAAGGGTGGCGCCTCGTCCGCCGGGACGGGCAGCGGCCGGAAATCCAGGGCGGCCAGATACCGGTTCAGCAGGACGAGCCGCTTCGCCGGGAGCTGCTGGACTTCGTCCAGTCGGTGCGCGAGCGAAGGCGTCCGCTCGTCGACGGCATCGCCGGGCGTCGCGCGCTGGCGCTCGCGACCGAGATCGCGGAGAAGATGGAAAGTGTCTAGGAAGGTTCATAAGGTTCTGAACCTCATGATTCGGAGATCATGTTCAAGGATCTGAACGACTTCATCCGGGCGCTGGCAGACGAGCGTGAACTGGCGCTCATCGGCGAGCAGGTCAGCCCCGATCTGGAGATTGCGGCGGTCACGGACCGCGTGTCGAAGTCGCCCGGCGGCGGTCCCGCATTGCTCTTCGAGCGTCCGACCGGTTTCGACATCCCGGTGGCCATCAACCTGTTTGGATCGATGAAACGGATGTGCATGGCGCTCGGCGTGGCCACGCTGGACGATCTGGCGTCGGAGGTCGACGAGCTCGCGACGCCGAAGATGCCTGGCGGTGTCATCGACGCGGTCAAGATGCTCCCGAAGTTGAAACGCCTTCGCGACCTGATGCCGAAGACGGTCAGCGACGCGCCGTGCCAGGAAGTCGTCAGGAAGAACGGGTCGCTCGACGACCTTCCAATCCTGAAATGCTGGCCGGAGGACGGCGGCCGCTACATCACGCTCCCCCTCGTCTTCACAAGGGACCCGGAGAGCGGCGCGCGCAACATCGGGACCTACCGCATGCAGGTGTACGACGGTCGGACGACCGGGATGCACTGGCAGCGCCACAAGGGAGGCGCTCAGCATCATCGCGTCGCCGAGCGGCTGGGCAAACGTCTTCCGGTTGCCGTCGCGCTCGGGCCGGATCCGGCGCTCACGTACTCGGCGACCGCGCCCATGCCGGAGGGTCTCGACGAGCTCATGCTCGCGGGGTTCCTTCGCCGCGAGCGCGTGGATCTCGTCAAGTGCGTCACGATCGACATGGAAGTTCCCGCGAACGCGCAGGTCATCCTCGAGGGCTACGTCGAGCCTGGGGAGCGTCGCCGCGAAGGGCCATTCGGCGATCACACCGGCTTCTACTCGCACCCGGACGACTATCCCGTCTTTCACCTCACCTGCATCACCCATCGTCGGCGGCCAATCTACCTGACGACCGTGGTCGGCATCCCTCCGATGGAGGACTACTACCTCGGAAAGGCCAGCGAGCGGATCTTCCTGCCGCTCATCCGCAAGACGCTGCCCGAGATCGTGGACATGGCATTCCCCGCGGCCGGGATTTTCCACAACCTCGTGCTCGTGTCGATCGACAAGCGCTATCCGGGCCACGCGCGCAAGATCATGAATGCGTTCTGGGGGCTCGGCCAGCTCATGTTCTCCAAGACGATCATCGTCGTGGACAAGGACGTCGACGTGCAGAATGAGGCCGAGGTCGCGTGGATTGTTGGAACGCACTACGATCCGGAGAGAGACATCCAGTTCACGCGCGGGCCGGTGGACGATCTCGAAGACGCGAGCGATCTCCCGGCACTCGGCAGCAAGATGGGCATCGACGCGACCCGCAAATGGGCATCCGAGGGGTTCGCGCGGACGTGGCCGACACGCATTGCCACCACTCGAGAAGCGGGCCTCAAAGCCGAGCAGGTCTGGCAGCAGATAGGGAAGGGATGGAAGGCATGACTGCAGGTTCGCTTCCGATTGACGCGCTCGCCGAGCGCGTGGCCGCGGGAGCGGAAATTCTCGAGGCGGACGCGCAACTGCTGCTGGACACGCCGGATCTGATCGCCGCCGGTGCAATTGCCGACGACATGCGTCGGCGACTGCATGGGACCCGGACGACCTTCGTGCGGGTGTTCGAGGTCCATGTCGATGCGCCGCCGACAGCCCTTCCCGCACGGACAGCTTCGGGCGAGCTTCGCATCGTGGGGAAGCCGGGCTCGCTGGATGCCGCGGTGGCAGCCGTCAAGGCCGCTGCGGCGCTCGGTGTCCCGGCTCCGCTCACCGGCTTCTCGCTCTCGGATCTCCTGGCGGTCGATGGGCACGCGCTCGGTGACGTGTGCGCCCGGCTGCACGAGGCAGGGCTCGTGGCTGTTGCCGACGTGCCGATCGACCTACTGCCGGACCCGGCGTCAGCGGTGCGCGAGGCCAGAAAGGCGGGGCTCCACGTTCGCCGCCTCACGACTCACGCGCTCCAGGCGGACCGGCGCCTGGCGGCCTGTGTGGCGGCGCGAGACCTGCAGCAGTCGGTAGGTGGACTCCAGGCATTCGCGCCGCTGCCGCGTGAGGTGTCCGTCGCGTCGCCGTCGACCGGTTACGACGACGTGAAGCACATTGCGGCGGCGCGGCTGCTGGTGACGAACATCCCGTCGATTCAGGTCGACTGGGTGCAGTACGGTCCGAAGCTCGCGCAGGTCGGGTTGACGATGGGGGCCGACGATGTCGACGGCGTGGCCGCCGTCGATCCTGGTCTTCTCGGCACGCGGCGTTCGCCTCTCGAGGAGATTCGGGGAAACATCCGCGCCGCCAGCCTGGAGCCGATCGAACGCGATGGGCTCTTCGACTTACGGAGGTGACGGAGATCACGGAGAAGACCTTTCACAGGGAGGAGGGGAGGAAGGGAGGAGCTTCAGTTTGTTGTCTCCCCTGTCCGGGCTTTCTGGCGGGCCTGGGAGTTTGGGGCGATTTGAGATCAGTGTTGTCCTCCCATCCTCCCTTCCTCCGTGTGAAAACGGTCTTCTCTGTGATCTCCGACGTCTCATGATGATCGAGTTTTCTCTCCGATGTCATTGATTCGTCTGGGGGCGGTCGCGTATCTGAACGCGAGGCCGCTCGTCTATGGGCTCGAGCTCAGGAGCAGGATGTTCTCGATGCGGTTCGACGCACCGTCGAAGTGTGCGTCGCTGCTCCACGAGAACGCGATCGACCTCGGGATGATTCCATCGATTGAGTTCCTCCGCGGTCACGAACCGTACCGGCTGGCGCCGGATCTCGCCATCACGTCGGAGGGGCCGGTGCGGTCGGTGGCGCTCTTCGCCCGCACCCCTCTCGAAGCCATCCGAACGATCGCCGCAGACACGAGCTCGCGTACGTCCAGCGCGCTTCTTCGGATTCTGTGTGTCGAGCGGTTCGGCGTCGACGCCGAGCTCGTTCCCATGGCCCCGGATGCGGCCGCCATGTTGCGCCGCTGCGACGCGGCGCTGATCATCGGCGACCCCGCGCTGTTCCTGGAGGGGGACTCCGAAATCCGCAAGATCGATCTGGGTGAGGAGTGGACGTCGATGACCGGCCTGCCGTTCGTCTGGGCGTTCTGGGCAGGCCGAAGCGGAACCCTCTCCCGCGACGCCCTGACCGCTCTGACAGCCGCCCGCGACGCAGGGGTCGCCGCTTCGGACCGGATCGCCGAGGACTACTGCGGATCGGAGCGTGCCGAGCTCGGTCGGACCTACTTGAGGGACAATATCCGTTACTGCCTGGGCGAACGCGAGCAGGCGGGGTTGCGGCGGTTCTACGAGCTCGCGCACGATCACGAGCTGGTCGAGGCGATGCGCCCCATCGCGTTCTTCTAGCGAGGCTGCGCCTCAGACCAGCGAGAGCTCCGCCTCGCTAGCCGATAAGCTTGCTAGCGATAAGCTTGATAACGCCGCGCTGACGCGCGGACGGTCTTGACCCGAGAAACTTGACTCAAATGTGCAAGTTCTGAGGGGTCAAGACCCTAGTCGCGACCGCGGAACAGCCCATATGACGATGGCGGATCTCGAGAGCAGGGTGAGAGCGGGCGCCCGCGTGGATCGGCGGGAGGCGCTGGAGCTCTACCTGCAGGCGCCCACGCCGGTTCTCGGCCGTCTGGCCGACGGGATTCGCGCCCGCAAGCACCCCGAACGCATCGTCACCTACATCATCGATCGCAACGTCAACTACACGAACGTCTGCGTCGCGCGGTGCAACTTCTGCGCGTTCTACCGGCCCGTAGGGTCGGACGAGGGGTACGTCCTCGGGTTCGAGGAGATCTTCCGCAAGATCGACGAGACCATCGCACTCGGCGGAGGCCAGCTCCTTCTTCAGGGTGGGCACAACCCCGATCTGCCCTTGCAGTGGTACGAAGACCTGTTTCGCGCGGTGAAGGGACGATATCCCACCTTCCGTCTCCATGCCCTGTCGCCGCCGGAAGTCATCCACCTCTCGCGGCTTTCGCGGTTGTCGGTCCCGGAGGTCATCGCACGACTCATCGAGGCGGGACTGGACAGCATCCCTGGCGGTGGGGCGGAGATCCTGGTCGACCGTGTGCGGAGACTCCTGAACTGCTACGGCAAGGCGTCCGCGGACGAGTGGCTGGACGTGATGCGCTGGGGGCATCGCGCGGGACTTCGCACGACCGCGACGATGATGTACGGGACGGTCGAGAGCGTGGAAGAGCGTCTGGAGCATCTGTTCCGGCTGCGCGAGCTCCAGGACGAGACCGGCGGTTTCACGGCCTTCATAACCTGGAGCTATCAGCCGGAGCACACCGAGCTTGGCGGCGGGGAAGCCACCGGCATCGACTACCTCCGCACGCTCGCGATCGCGCGCATCGTGCTCGACAACTTCGACAACCTGCAGGCGTCGTGGGTCACACAGGGCGGCAAGGTCGGGCAGCTGAGCCTCGCGTACGGCGCAAACGACATGGGCAGCGTCATGATCGAGGAGAACGTGGTGCGTGCCGCCGGCGCCAGCTACTGCATGGACGAGATCGAGATCGTGCGCAACATCGAGAACGCCGGTTTTGCACCCAAGCGGCGGAACATGCACTACGAGATTCTGGGCGATCCGATCTTCCGCGAGCGAGCCGTCCCACGGATGCTGGAGCTTGCCGTCGCGCGCGCCGACGGCGATACCACCCGGGCCCCCGAGATCGATCGCTACGCCGCGCGAAGTGCGGCGGAGAAGAGCCGGCGTGGGCAGAAGGAAGCCTTGTAGCGCAGGGCTTCAGCCCTGCCTCGGGCAGCGCTGCGCCACAGGCGATGCGGCCGGAATCTCCGTTCGAGCACGAGCCGATGATGCGGGTACATCGCGCCGCGTGGGTGCTCCCGATCGCGTTGCCTCCCATTCGTGATGGATGGGTCGCCGTCGAAACCGGGCGCATCGTCGGCGTCGGCGGCGGTCCCGAATACCCTTCCGGCTCCGTCCTGGACGCGCCGGCCGATGCCGCCATCCTGCCCGGTCTGATCAACGCGCACACCCACCTCGAGCTGTCCTGGATGGCGGGCCGTGTGCCGCCGTCGGATTCGATGGGCCGTTGGATCCGCGCCCTGATGGCGCTGCGTCGCGGGAGCTCGCCGTCCGAGGAAGCCCAGCGGCAGGCTGCGGCGGCTGCGCTGGCGACGGCGCGGGCGTCGGGGACCGCGGCACTCGGCGACGTCGGCAACGGCTTCATCGGCGCCGATGTGCTCGCGGACGCCGGTGTGCCGAGCGTGCTGTTCCACGAGCTGATCGGATTCGGCCCCGGGGACGCGCGGAGCCGTGCGGACGAGAGCGCGGCGCGAGTCGTTCGCGCAGTGCGCCCGCCCGTCCGGCCAGGCCTCTCGCCGCACGCGCCCTACTCGGTTTCGCCGGACCTGTTTCGCGCGATCGACGGCGTCGTCGCACGCACCGGTCTGCCGTCGTCGGTGCACCTCGGGGAGTCGGCCGAGGAGATCGAGTTCCTGATGACCGGCGGCGGGGAGATTGCCGAGACGCTGAAACAGCTCGGCGCCTGGAACGACGAGTGGTCCGCCCCGAGACGGATCCGGCCGAGTATCTCGACCGGCTCGGCGTGCTTCGGCGGGGGCTGCTCGTGGTCCACTGCGCGCAGTTGTCGCCGGCGGCACTCTCCAGGCTTGCGGCGCGCGGGTGCGTGATCGTCAGTTGCCCCCGCAGCAACCAGTGGGTGGGCGCGGGCAATCCACCGCTCGACGACTTCTACGCCTCGGGCGCGGCGGTCGCCTTCGGCACCGACAGCCTGGCGAGCGCGCCCAACCTCGAGATGTTCGCGGAACTGGCGGCGGCGCGCGCGGCGTCGAGCGTGCCCGCGTCGAGGCTGCTGGAGAGCGCCACGCGCGTCGGCGCGGAAGCACTTGGATTCGGCCGGGCCCTGGGCACCATCGAACCAGGCAAGCGCCCCGATCTCCTGTCTGTGCGCCTGCCGGCGGACGTCGACGATGTGGAAGAATATCTGGTGGGCGGCGTCCCCGCGTCAGACGTCGGCTGGCTGTGAACCTTGAACCTTGAACCTTGAACCTTGAACCTTGAACCTTGAACCTTGAACCTTGAACCGCCTCCATACCTACGCCAGCTTCGTCCGCTTCAGCCATTCCGTCTTCGCGCTGCCGTTTGCCCTGACGGGCGCGCTCCTGGCACTCAACCGCACGGGCGCCTGGGATCCATCAATAGTCGGCTGGCGCGCGCTCTGGATCGTCGTGGCGATGGTCGCGGCGCGAAGCGCCGCCATGGGGTTCAACAGGCTGGCAGACGCGTCGTACGACGCGCTCAATCCCCGCACGGCGTCGCGCGAGATTCCGCGTGGCCTGATGTCGAGAGCGGAGGCTGCGGTCTTCGTCCTCGTGTCCGCGGTCGTGTTCATCTTCGCCGCGTGGCGGCTCGGAACGATCTGTTTCGTCCTTTCGCCCGTGGCGCTGGCGATTGTGTTCTGGTACTCGCTCGCGAAACGGTTCACGAGCTACACGCAGGTGTTCCTCGGGCTGGCGATGGCGGTCGCCCCCGTCGGCGGGTGGCTCGCGGCGGGAGGCCGGAGTGGCGCCGAGCCGTGGCTCCTCGGTCTGGCGATAGGCACGTGGGTGGGAGGCTTCGACGTGTTGTATGCCTGCCAGGACCTCGACTTCGATCGCGCGCACGGCCTGCGATCCATCCCGGTGCGTTTCGGGGTGTCGCGCGCGCTGGCGATTTCCAGGGTGACGCACGTCGTCACCGTGCTGTGCCTGGCCCTGCTCGGCGTGGCTGCGCAACTCGGATGGGTCTATATGGCCGGTGTGATTGGCGTGGCCGGCCTCCTGGCATTCGAACAGTCGCTCGTGTCGGAACGCGACCTGTCCCAAGTGAAGCGCGCCTTCGATCTGAACGGCTATGTCGGCATCCTGTATCTGGTGACGACCGCGGCGGCAATCTATGTGCGCTGAACCGGAGCGACGGCGATCGATTGCCGTGGCAATCACCGGCGCGAGCGGAGCTCTTTACGCGATGCGCACGATGGCGGCCCTCCTCGAGCGGGGCTGCCACCTGGAGTTGATCGTCTCCGACTACGGACGTCGTCTGCTCCGCGACGAGCTCGGCGAGCGGGCTGCCGTGGACAAGCTGTCGGAGTACCTGGCATCGACTTACGGTGAGGGAGTTCGCGAAGGGACGTACGCGCTTCACAGCAACAGAGATCTCGGAGCGAAGATCGCCAGCGGCAGTCAGAACTGCGAAGGCATGGTCGTCGTTCCGTGCTCGATGAAGTCCCTGGCGGGCATCGCACACGGCCTCTCCCGCAACCTGGTCGAGCGCGCGGCAGACGTCATGCTCAAGGAGCGTCGGACTCTCATCATCGTTCCGCGTGAGACGCCAATGAGCCTGCCCCAGCTGCGGAACATGGTGCTCTGTGCC
Source organism: uncultured Acidobacteriota bacterium (assembly GCA_963804795.1). GTDB lineage: Bacteria > Acidobacteriota > Vicinamibacteria > Vicinamibacterales > 2-12-FULL-66-21 > CAVSUB01. The sequence continues at coordinate 889,358 of CAWDRS010000007.1, forward strand.
GAAGCGGGGGCGATGATTCTGCCGGCGATGCCCGCCTTCTACCAGATGCCGAAAACGCTCGACGATCTGGCCGACTTCATGGCGGGCAAGATCCTCTCGGCGCTCGGCTTTGCCCACGAGCTCTATCCGTCCTGGCAGGGATGACCCCGCCGCTGCCTGCTCCGACGCCGTCGCGTGCCGGTCGACAAGACCCCGTTGCGCATTGCCGGAATGTTCGACGCGATTGCCCCGCGCTACGACCTCCTGAATCACGTGCTGAGCGCCGGCCTCGACCGGCGCTGGCGCAACGTCGCGGTAGACGCGCTCGGGCTGCCCGCCGGAGCGCACGTGCTGGACCTCTGCACGGGGACCGCGGATCTTGCCGTCGCCACGGTGCGTCGAGTGGCGGGGAGCACGGTGGTGGGTGTCGATTTCGCGGCAGAGATGTTGCGTCTGGGACTGACGAAGGTGCGCACGCTGGGATTGGCGAATCGCATAAAGCTTGTGCGCGGCGATGCCACGCGAATCCCGCTCGGAGACGCCGCGTGCGACGGCGCCACGGTCGCGTTCGGCATCCGGAACGTGGCTGAGCCAGCGCTCGCACTCGCCGAGCTCGCTCGAGTTCTCCGGCCCGGCGGCAGACTCGCCATTCTCGAGTTCGGCCAGCCGCGCATCCCCGGTGTCCGCACGCTGTATGCGTGGTACTTTCGCTATCTGCTCCCGCTGGTCGGCCGCGCGATCTCGAAGCACCAGAGTGCCTACTCGTACCTGCCAGCATCAGTTGGTGCGTTCCCCTCGCCACGCGAGTTTTTACAAATGTGTGAAAATTCAGGCTTTAGCCACGCCCGCGCCGTCCCTCTGACGTTCGGCATCGTCTATCTCTACGTTGCGGACAGGGTTCAGGGTTCATGAGGTTCAAGAGGTTCAGGGTTCAAGGTTCGAAGGTTCCAGGCGAACCTGCTATAATCACGTAACTCACTGATGTACTTCGACTTCGAGGATCAGCGGCCGGACACGCCGAGGCTCGCACGCGCCCTGTCGACGCGTGAGGGCGTCATGCTGACGGCGATCGTCCATCTCCTCGCCGTGATCCTGATCCTCGTCGGCCCGCACCTGCCGTTCATGAAGGCGTTGGAATTGCGAGCGCCAGCAGGCGCTCGAGGCGCAGCGTCAGCGCGAGGTGCAACGCGAGCGCGAGAACCGGCAGTTCGTCTTCGTGCAGCCGCGCGTCGATCTCAAGGCGCCGAAACCGCCGCCACGGGCCGATCTCTCGGATATCGACCGTCAAGCGCGGACGACGGAGCGGGCGCCGAAGCCCACGAATCCCATGCCGTTTGCGCGAGGCAATACGTTCGAGCGGATTGAGGCGGCGCCGCCGTCCGAGGCCCGGCGCACGGCACCCCCTCAACCGGAACCTGCGCAGCCTCAGCCCGATCCCTCGCGATCGCTGACCCTGCCGGATGCTCAGAACGCACCGCCGGCCCCGACAAACGCGCAGCAGTCACCGGCGCAGAGACCCAGCCGCCGGTGTGATTGCCGACGCGATTCGCAACGTCCAGAAGTACGCGCAGCGGGATGGCTTCGCCAATCCCGCAGGGAGGGGATCAGGAGCCGGCGCCTTCGATCCAGTTCGATACCAAGGGCGTCGAGTTCGGGCCCTGGCTGCGCCGGTTCGTCGCCCAGATTCGGCGCAACTGGTTCATCCCGTACGCGGCGATGTCGATGCGCGGCCGGGTCGTGGTGACTTTCTTCGTGCACAAGGATGGTCGCATCACCGACGTGCAGGTTCTGCGCCCGTCGCCGATCGACGCGTTCAACCGCTCGGCGCAGAACGCGATTCTCGCCTCGACGCCCACGTTGCCGCTGCCTCCGGAGTATCCGGACGACAAGGCGTTCTTCACGGTGACGTTCTACTTCAACGAGACACCAACCGGTCAGTGAACCCGGTTCGACCGATTCAGACCCGCACGTGGCTTCCACCTTCAGATGGAAGGCCAACGCCGGATTGGGGACACGAGAATCCAGGACTCTGACCTATGACCGGGCCCACCCGTACCCAGCAGATCGGCTTGATGATGCTGCTGGCGGTGCTCGCCGCCCTTGCGTTCGTACGCGCACTATCCGCGCCGTGAGTCGCCGGCTACCGCTCGTCGCCATCCTCGGGCCGACCGCAGTCGGGAAGAGCGCGCTCGGCATCGCGCTGGCGCAGCGGTTCGACGGCGAGATCGTCAGCTGCGATTCGACCGCGGTCTATCGGGGATTCGACATCGGTACGGACAAGGTCCCTCCCGATCAGCGCGGCGTTCCGCATCACCTGATCGATGTCGTCGGCCCCACGGAGGAGTACTCTGCAGCGCGCTACGGGCGAGAGGCGTCGTCGGCGATTCGCGATATCTCGGCGAGAGGGAAGCTGCCCCTTCTGGTCGGAGGGACCGGGTTGTACTATCGGGCGCTCACGCGTGGCTTCTTTCCCGGGCCAGGGCGGGATCCATCGCTGCGCGCGCGGCTCACGCGCGTGGCGGAGCGGCGAGGGCCCGAGCGGCTGCATGGCATGTTGCGGAGGGTGGACCCAGCCTCCGCCGAACGCATCCAGCCGCGGGATCAGAAGCGAGTCATCCGCGCGCTGGAGGTCCATCGTCTGACCGGCCGGCCGCTGACCGAACATTTCGCGCGGACCGAACCGCCGCTTCCGGAGTACGAGGTCACCGCCGTCGCGCTGAGGATCCCGGCTGACTTGACCGCCGAGCGGGTCGCGCGGCGCGTCGACGCACAGTTCGACGGCGGGCTGCTCGACGAAGTGCGGGCGCTGCTCGCGGCCGGAGTGCCCGAGACCGCGCATCCCTTCACCGGTTTGGTCTATCGGCAGGCGCTCGAGCACCTCCATGGCGTGAGAGACGAGCCGGCGACGCGAGCGCTCATCGTCCAGGAGAACCGGAAATACGCGCGGCGGCAGTTGATCTGGTTCAAGAAAGAGCCTAACCTACTGTGGTTTTACGGCGCGGGCGAGCGCGACGAGACTCTGGAGGAGGTCGCGCGCACGCTGGTGGCGCGGATCGGCTGATCCAGCAGCCCGATCACGGTCGGTCGTCCGGATTTCCGACGCCGCGACGCCGGAGCGGCTGCTACCGTTTCAAGTGGTACACCCGAGGGGACTGTATCAGCTGATTCAGTAGCGTGCAGGTCCTTGGGTTCGGCGTGGATTCGCAGCCGCGACAGCGGAGCGGCTGTTGGTAATCGAAGCGTAACATCCTACTAGTAGTGCCCGGGAGATTCGCCGCGATGGCCCAGACACGTGAGTCGCGTCCTTCTGTTGCGCAGCCGAACATTCAGGATGTCTTCCTGAACTACGCGCGTCGCGAAAAGCTGGCGGTGCATATTCGCCTGATGGATGGCTCGGACTTCGAGGGGCGGGTCAAGAATTTCGATCGGTTCGCCGTGATCGTCGAGCACGCGGGCGCCGATCACATGGTCTTCAAGCACGCCATTGCGACGATCCGCTCGCCGCGGACCATGAGCAACTACTACTCCAGCCACGAGGCCTGATCAGGCCGTGCCGCAGGCGCGCGATTCACGCCGATTGCCGCGGCCACAGCGCGCGATCCTCATCGTTCTCGACAGCGTCGGCACGGGCGAGCTACCCGATGCCGCCGCGTACGGCGACGAGGGCAGCGATACACTCGGCCACATTGCTCAGGCGGCCGGTCTCCGTGTGCCCACCCTGCGGCGGCTCGGGCTGGATCGCGTCAGCACCATACCGGCAATCGAAGACGTCGAGCCACTGGGCGCATTCGGCCGGATGGTCGAAGCGTCGCCCGGGAAGGACTCCGTCACGGGTCACTGGGAGCTCATGGGGCTCGTGCTGGAGCGGGCGTTCCCGACGTTTCCTGATGGATTCCCGAGCGGCCTGATCCGCGCCTTCGAGGCGCGCATCGGCCGCGGCACCATCGGAAACATCGCCGCGTCGGGCACGGCGATCATCGATTCGCTCGGACCAACGCATCTCGAGACAGGCAAGCCAATCGTCTACACGTCGGCCGACAGCGTGTTTCAGATTGCCGCGCACGAGGAGGTCATTCCAGTTTCCGAGCTCTATCGGCTCTGCGAGATTGCGTTCGAGCTCGCTGGTGTCGGTCTCGGTGTCGGGCGGGTCATCGCGCGGCCGTTCGTCGGCGTTCCCGGCAACTTCAAGCGCACCTCCAATCGACGGGACTTTGCCTTGACGCCGTTCGGGCCGACTCTGCTCGATCGGCTGAAGGACGCCGGACACAACGTCCTGGCGATCGGGAAAATCGAGGACCTCTTCGCAGGCCGCGGCGTCACGAGGGCGGTCCACACGACGAGCGATGAGCACGGCATGGACGAAATCGACGCCGCGCTGACCACGACCGATACCGGCCTCATCTTCGCGAACCTCGTCGACTTCGACACGCAGTACGGCCACCGGAACGATCCGGCCGGGTACGCGGCCAATCTGGAGCGGTTCGACGCGCGGCTGGCCGCGCTGCTGCCACGTCTGTCTCCCGGCGATCTCTTGATCGTGACCGCCGATCACGGAAACGACCCGACGACGCCGAGCACGGATCACTCGCGGGAGCACGTTCCGGTGTTCGCGGTGGGCGCGACGGTGCGCCCGAATGTGAATCTGGGGGTCCGGTCGACGTTCGCGGACATCGGTCAGACGCTCGCCGAGCTGTTCGGCGTGGGGCCGCTCGCGCACGGTCGGAGCTTCCTGGGCGAGATCCTTGAATGAACAGCCTTGAATTCCGCCAGGGACTTGCGGCGTGGGAGTCAATTCGTAAAGCCTAAAAAGCCAAACAGGGAGGAGGGGAGGAAGCAGGATCGTGGTTGTTTCTCAGATGGTCACGGCTGCGCGCGTGGCACAATCCTCTGAAAAACAAGAAAGTGTCCTCCCTTCCTCCCCTACTCCCTGTGAAAGCTTTTCGTGACAGGTGAACGCCGGCACGAAGCCCTCACAGGCCCCCGAAGTAAGCTGTGTACGCGAAAAGATCGCAGGTCATGAGCAGCATCCGCGAGCAACTCGAGCAGCGCGAGCGTGAGATTCTTGCGCCGGCCGCGGCCAAGAGCGCCGACAGCCGCGGAAGGCTCCGACCGGAAGAGGAGGATGGCATCAGGCCGGCCTTCCAACGCGACCGCGATCGGATCATCCACTGCAAGGCGTTCCGGCGGCTCAAGCACAAAACGCAGGTCTTCTTCGCGCCCACCGGCGATCACTACCGCACGCGCCTCACCCACACACTCGAGGTCTCCCAGATCGCTCGCAGCATCGCGAAGGTGCTGCGGCTGAATGAAGAGCTGACTGAAGCCATCGCCCTGGGTCACGATCTGGGCCATACCCCGTTCGGCCATGCCGGTGAGCGGGTCATCAACGCTCTCGTGCCGGGCGGGTTCAACCACTACGAACAGAGCCTCCGGATCGTCGACATCCTGGAGCACGACGGCGCAGGTCTCAACCTGACGTGGGAGGTTCGGGACGGCATCGCCCGGCACTCGAAAGGGAAGAGCGGGATGCCCGTCGGTGCCGATTCGGAGCACCGCGCCAGCACGATAGAAGGTCAGATCGCCCGGGTCGCCGACATCATCGCGTACGTCAACCACGACATCGACGATGCCGTGCGGGCCGGCCTCTTGAGAGACGAGGATCTGCCATCCGAAAGGGTCGACGTGCTGGGCCGCTCGTCCTCCGAGCGCATCGGTCGGATGGTGACCGATGTCGTCCTGGAGACGCTGGCCGGCGGGATGACCGAGATCCGTATGAGCCAGCACGTGCTGGACGCCACGGTCGGCCTGCGTGCGTTTCTTTTCGAGGCGGTCTACGAGAACGAGCTCGCCACGGCCGAGTTCAAGAAAGCTGCCGGGATTCTGGGTGGCCTCTGGACCAAGGTCCGGGAGGAGCCCCGGAACTTCCTCGACGCGCGAGTCATGGAGACCGAAGGGCTCGACGCCGCGGCCCGCGATTTCCTCGCGGGGATGACCGACCGCTACGCCGTCAACCTCTACGAGCAGCTGTTCATTCCGAAACCCTGGGTCTCGTTGACCGAACTGTGAGCGCCGACGGCCGAAGGTCATGCCTGCCGATTCTGTGAACGCCCTCGGCTCGTCCGTTTATCCGCAGCTCCGGCCAGCGCGCAGCGCGTAGCGGGCAGCTGGAAGCTGGAAGCTGGAAGCTGGAAGCTTTTTGACGGTATAATGACGGGTTCCCGCTCGTCCCGGTGGGGTGCTCTAGGCCATTAGGCGGCGGCTGAAGAGCATGCGGTTCTGGATGGCCGCATAGCGGCGGCGCGCACAGCGCGCCCGCGAGCCGGGGTCCGGGGCGGAGCCCCGGGATAAACCCGGGATAAAGATGTTGTTCGACCTCAGGCAGCTCCACGGAGAGCGGACGCACGTCGAGCGGACGTTCGATGTGGCGGCGTTCGAGCCGCCCGACGAGGACTATCGAGTTGCGGCCCCGGTTCACCTCTCGATGGACATCGAGAAAGCAGGCGCGGATGTGTTCCGGGTGACCGGCCGGGTCTCGACGCGCCTCGAATTGGAATGCGGGCGGTGCCTCGAGCCGTACGACATTCCGGTCGATGCTCCGTTCGAGCTGAGGTATATCCCTCAGACCGAGAACAGCGGCGAAGGCGAACACGAGATTGGCGAGGATGATCTGACGACGGCGTTCTACAAGGACGGCGTCCTCGATTTGACCGACATGTTGCGGGAGCAGTTTCAGCTGGCGCTGCCGATGAAGCCGCTCTGCAGTGCAGAATGCCGAGGGTTGTGTGCCGTGTGCGGGGCCAACCTGAATCGGGCGACCTGCGACTGCGAGCCCCGATGGGAAGATCCCCGGCTAGGAGCCCTGAAGGGGCTCCTGGACCGTCAGAAGGAGAAATGAGATGCCTAATCCAAAACGCCGGCACTCGAAGACGAGGACGTCCAAGCGGCGCACGCACGACGCGCTGAAAGCCGTTCCGTCCGGCACCTGCCCGCAGTGTCAGGAAGCGAAGTCCCCGCACCATGTCTGTCCCCACTGCGGCTACTACAAAGGCCGACAGGTGAGGGCGGTCGACGAGGCATAGCCGTCAGCTCCCGGCTTCCAGATCCCAGCTCAGACGCTGCGTCAATCCGCGATCCACGTCGCCGGGCAGCTCGCGCTCGTGTGAGTGTCGCGTGCGAGCTGGTAGCCGGAAGCTGGCAGCTCGAAACTGGAAGCTGGCAGCTCGAAACTGGAAGCTGGCAGCTCGAAACTGGAAGCTGGTAGCTGGAAGCTGGCAGCTAGAACTGGTAGCTGGAAGCTGGTAGCTGGAAGCTGGAAGCTTTCTTGATGCGAATCGCGATCGACGCCATGGGCGGTGATGACGGGCCCGGCAGCATCATCGATGGGGCGCTCGTCGCGGCGCGGCATCTCCAGATCGGCCTCCTCCTCGTCGGCGCCCGCGCGGTCGTGGACGCCGAGCTGAAGCGGCATCCAGGGGCCGCGTCGCTCGACATCGAGACGCTCGATGCTCCCGAGTGGGTCGAGATGGCGGAGCCGGCGGCAGCAGCCCTCAGGCGCAAACCCCAGGCCTCGATTCGTGTCGCCGCGGACGCCGTGCGCGACGGACGCGCCGACGCGCTCTTCAGCGCTGGGCATACCGGGGCGTCGGTGATTGCGGCGCACGCGGCGTTCGGGCGCCTGCCCGGCGTCGACCGGCCCGCGCTGGCGACCATCGTCCCGACGCGGCAGCGCCCGGCAGTCCTCCTCGATTGCGGGGCCACCGTCGAGTGCCGGCCTCAGCACCTGGTGCAGTTCGCTCTGCTTGGCTCGGCGTACGCGCGTCTCGCGCTCGGATGCGAGTCGCCGCGGCTCGGGCTGCTGTCGGTCGGTGAGGAAGAGAGCAAGGGCAACGGATTGACGCGCGAGGCCCATCAGCTGCTGAAGGCCGCGCCCGTGCGCTTCATCGGGAACGTCGAGGGCCGCGACGTGTACGCCGGCAGCGTCGATGTCATCGTCTGCGACGGTTTCACGGGGAATGTCACGCTGAAGATCAGCGAAGGCCTGGTCGAGACCGTCGAAAGGCTCCTGCACGAGGAGCTCTCGTCGACGTTCGGCACCCGCGTGGGCTACCTGCTGTCGCGCCAGGCTTTTCGGCGTTTCCGGCGGCGTGTCGACTACTCCGAGTTCGGAGGTGCGCCGCTCCTCGGCCTGAACGGTCTCTGCATCGTCGGCCACGGCCGATCGTCCCCCAAAGCGGTCCGCAACGCCGTGCACATGGCGGCGCGTTTGGCGGATCAGCGTCTCGTCGGGAGCCTCGCGCGCGAGATCGCGCAGGCCGCCGCGGCAGGTTCACGTCCATCATGATTGCGTTCGTATTTCCGGGTCAGGGCGCCCAGCAGGTCGGCATGGGGCAGACGCTGGCGACCGGGTTCGACATCTGCCGCGAGACGTTCGAGGAAGCGGATGCTGCACTCGGCGAGCCGCTGAGCGCGCTGTGCTTTGCGGGACCCGCGGATCGCCTGCAGCTCACCGAAAATACGCAGCCGGCCATCCTGGCTGCGAGCGTTGCGGCCTGCCGGCTCGTGGAGTCTCGAGGGGTTCGTCCCTCGTTTTCCGCCGGCCACAGCCTCGGCGAGTACGCCGCGCATGTGGCGGCCGGTACGTTATCCTTCGCGGATGCCTTGAGGACGGTCCGCCGTCGAGGGCAGTACATGCAGGAGGCCGTGCCGGTCGGCGAAGGTGCGATGGCGGCGATTCTCGGTCTGGACGAAGCGGCTGTCGCCGAGGCGTGCCGCGCGACCATCGGGGAGCTGGCGGGCCGCGTCGTATCGCCCGCGAATCTGAACGCGCCAGGCCAGGTCGTCATCGCCGGCCATGCTGACGCGGTGGCGCGCGCGGGCGCGCGGGCTCGCGCTGCCGGTGCGAAGCGCGTGATTCCGCTGGCCGTGAGCGCACCGTTCCACTGCGCGCTGATGAAGCCGGCGGAGGAGCGACTGGCGGTGGACCTTCGCGCGCTCGTTGTCGGCGATCCGCGGATTCCGGTGGTCGCGAATGTCGATGCCGAGCCCAAGCGCGGCGCGGCCGAGGCTGTCGAGGCGCTGATCCGTCAAGTGTCGTCGCCGGTGCGCTGGCAGGACGTCGTGACGCGACTGGTGCGCGAGGGCGTGACACGCTTCGTCGAGCTTGGCCCGGGCAACGTGCTCGCCGGTTTGATCCGGAAGATCGACCGCAGCGTGTCCGTCGTCAGCGTCGGCGAGGCGGACGGGCTGGACGCGGCGCTCGCGCAGCTGACGACGGGCTGACAGCTTCAACTATGATTGACCTATCGGGCCGAGTGGCGTTGGTGACCGGTGCGTCCCGGGGTATCGGCCGGGCAATCGCGATGCAGCTGGCCGCACAGGGTGCACAGGTGGTGGCCGCCGCACGCGCGGATCACGCCAACGCCGTAGCCGAGGGGATCGCAGCCACGGGCGGTACCGCCGAAGCGATTGTGTTGGACGTGACCGAGCCGCACGATATCGAGCGTGCCGTGAGCGGGGTGATCGATCGTCACAGTCGAATCGACATTCTGGTGAACAATGCCGGCATCGCGCGGGACCAGCTGCTGATCCGACTGAAGCGCGACGATTGGGATTCGGTGCTGGCGACGAACCTGACGTCGGTGTTTGCGCTCACGCAAGCCGTCCTCAAGCCGATGATCCGGCAGCGCGGCGGACGGATCGTCTGCATCAGCTCGGTCGTGGGGCAGGCGGGGAATCCGGGCCAGGCCAATTACGCGGCGTCGAAGGCAGGCCTGATCGGCTTCGTCAAATCGGTCGCCCAGGAAGTCGCGTCGCGCGGTGTCACCGTCAACGTCGTTGCGCCCGGAATGATCGAGACCGACATGACGCGCGCCATCACGGAGCGCGCGCAGGGCGACTGGATGTCGCGGATCCCGCTGCGGCGTCTCGGGACGCCAGCCGACGTGGCGTCGGCCGTGTGTTTTCTGGCCTCGGACGAGGCGTCGTATATTACGGGGCAGGTTCTCGCCGTCAACGGCGGAATGTACATGTAAGACGGGTCATTCGACCCGAATCGCGCGCGGGTCTCCGGGCCCGACCCCACACGAAAGATGGAGGACTGAATGGCCGTCGCAGACAAAGTGAAGAGCATCATCGTGGAGCAACTGGGCGTCGACGAAGAAGAAGTGACCCCGGACGCCTCGTTCGTGGACGATCTCGGGGCCGACTCGCTCGACACGGTGGAGCTGGTGATGGCCTTCGAGGAGGAGTTCGGCATCGAGATTCCGGACGAGGATGCCGAGAAGATCACGCGCGTCAAGGAAGCGATCGAATACATCGAATCGCACAGCAAAAAGAAGTGACCATTCGGACGGAGGCGCTTTGAGCAGGCGGGTCGTGGTGACGGGCGTCGGCCTCGTGTCGCCAGCTCGGAATCGGGACCGAAGCGAACTGGGAGGCGCTCTGTGCCGGGCGCAGCGGGATCGGTCCGATCACGCACTTCGACGCTGCGGAGTTCAACTCGCAGATCGCGGGCGAGGTCAAAGGGTTCGACCCGCTCCAATTCGTCAGCAAGAAAGACGTCAAGAAGATGGACGTCTTCATCCAGTACGCCATCGCGGCCTCGCAGTTTGCGATGGACGACGCCGGCGTGTCGGTGACGGAGGACATCGCGACGCGCGTCGGGGTGTTCATCGCGTCCGGGATCGGCGGATTCAGCACCATCGAGCGCGAGCACAAGGCGCTCATCGAGGGCGGCCCGCGGCGGATTTCGCCGTTCTTCATCCCTGCTTCCATCATCAATCTGGCGGCGGGCCAGGTCTCCATCCGGTTCAGCGCGAAGGGCCCCAACTCGGCGACGTGCACCGCCTGCTCCGCGTCGGCGCACGCCATCGGCGACGCATTCGAGATCATCCGGCGGAACGAGGCCGACGTGATGATCGCGGGCGGGTCGGAGGCGGCGATCACGCCGTTGGCCGTCGGCGGCTTCGCGGCGATGCGGGCGCTGTCCACGCGCAACGCGGATCCGCTGCACGCCAGCCGTCCATTCGATCGCGAGCGCGACGGCTTCGTCATGGGCGAAGGCGCCGGCGTCGTCATCCTCGAGGAGCTGGAGTTCGCGAAACGGCGTAACGCGTCGATCTACGCCGAGCTCGTCGGGTACGGCATGTCCGCCGACGCGTTCCACATCACGGCGCCCTCGGACGACGGCGACGGCGGGATGCGGGTGATGGAGAAGGCACTCAAGCACGCGGGCGTCGAGCCGTCCCAGGTGGACTACATCAACGCGCACGGCACCTCGACCCCCTTCAACGACAAGCTCGAGACGCTCGCGATCAAGCGGTTGTTCGGCGATCACGCCCGCACGCTCGCTATTTCGTCGACCAAATCGATGACAGGGCATCTGCTGGGGGCCGCCGGCGGCCTGGAGGCTGGCATCACGGCGCTCGCCATCAAACATCAGATCATTCCACCCACGATCAACTACGAGGTCCCCGACCCCGAGTGCGATCTCGATTACGTCCCCAATCAGAAGCGCGAAGCCGCAATCGAGTACGCGCTCTCGAACTCCTTCGGCTTCGGCGGCACGAACGGCGCGCTGCTCTTCAAGAGATATGGGGAATAGCTTCCAGCACCCAGCTTCCCGCTTCCAGCAGGAGGTCGACGGAGGGTCTGGATCGGTTGGTGAAGGACGGGGTCTCGAGACCCCGCCAACGCCCGACCTGAAGGTCGGGCCTACGTGGCCAACACACGCTGGCAGCTGGCAGCTGGCAGCTGGAAGCTGACATGAAAATCGCCGTTTGCATCAAGCAGGTCGTGACTCGCGAATGGCCGTTGCGAGTGAGCGACGCCGGGACGTGGATTCGCGACAGCGACGCCAGCTTCGAGCTCAACGAGCCGGATGCGTACGCCCTCGAGGAAGCGCTCCGTCTGAAGGAACAGCATGGCGGTGAGGTCGTCGTCTGCTGCGCCGGGCCGGCCCGCGCGGCCCAAGTGATTCGTGAGGCGCTCGCTCGCGGCGGCGATCGAGCGATACATGTCGAGCAGCCCGAGGGTGGCGATGCTTCGGCCCCCGACGCGGCCACGGTGGCCGGCATGCTGGCGGGCGCTCTGCGCGAGGAGAAGTTCGACCTGGTCCTGACCGGCCTGCAGTCCGACGACCAGGGGTTCGGCCAGGTCGGCGTCCTCCTCGCCGAGTCCCTGGGCATGCCGCACGCCACGATCATCATGGAGGTCCACGCCACAGATGGCGGGCTCCGCGTCAAGCGAGAGCTCGAAGGCGGGTGGTTCCAGTGGTTGACGCTGCCGTTGCCCGCGCTCCTCACCATCCAGAGCGGCATCAACCAGCTCCGCTACGCCACGCTCAAAGGCATCATGGCGGCGAAGAAGAAGGAGATCCGCAAAGTCACCCCGGCTGCAGCGAGCGCCGGCTCCCAGCGTATCCTTCGAGTCTATGTGCCGGAGAAGGCCAAGCAGACGCAGATGATTTCCGGCTCCGCCGCCGAGGCCGCCAAAGCGCTCGTCACGCGCCTTCGTGACGACGCGAGGGTGATCTGATGATTCTGGTCGTCGCGGAGCAGCGCGAAGGTAAGGTGAATCGCGCGAGTTGGGAGGCAATTGTCGCCGCTCAACAGGCCGGTGGACCGATCGCCATCGTGGTGCTGGGGTCGGACGTCGCCGCCGCGGCGCAGGAGCTGGCGGCCGCGGCCGTCGATGAGGTCCTGACGGTCGATTCCGCTGCCCTTGGCGAGTACACAGCCGACGGGTACGTCGCCGCGTTGCAGTCGCTCATCGGGCAGCTGTCTCCCGCGCTGATCTTCTTCGCTCACACCTACCAGACTCGCGATTTCGCTCCTGCGCTGGCTGCGCGGATCTCCCGGCCGCTCGTCACCGACGTGGTGGGCCAGCGGGCGCATGACGGTGGCTTCGTGTACACCCGTCCCGTGTTCCAGGGCAAGTTGAGCGCCGACGTTCAAGCCACCGGCCCTGCGCCACACCTCGTCACGTTCCAGATCGGGGCGTTCCGTGCAGACGCGGTCTCGAAGGGCGCAGCCGCCGCGCCAGTCCGCGCAGCAGACGTGGCGGTCGACACGTCCGCGATCCGGCAGAAGCCTGAGCCGCCGTTCAAGGAGGCGAGGCAGGCAGTCGATCTCTCCCAGGCCGAACGAATCGTCGCGGTCGGACGGGGAATCAAGGGGCAGGAGCATCTGAAGGTCGCTGAGCAGCTCGCCCAGGCGCTGGGCGCCGAGCTCGCCGCGTCGCGACCGATCTGCGATGCCGGGTGGCTGCCGATGGATCGTCAGGTCGGCAGTTCCGGCCAGACCGTCGCCCCGCGCCTCTACGTCGCTCTCGGCATCTCGGGCGCCATCCAGCATCTCGTCGGCATGAAGGGCGCGCGGACGATCGTCGCTATCAACAAAGACCCGGACGCGCCGATCTTCGAGATTGCCGACTACGGCATCGCCGGAGACCTGTTCGAGATCGTGCCGGCGATGATAGCGGAGCTGAACAAATAGCTGCCAGCTTTCAGCTTCCAGCTTCCAGCTGCCAGCTTCCCGCTCTGGCTACCAGCTGCCAGCTGCCAGCTTCCAGCAAATCGGTGCTAGCTGGGTGGTCTTTGCTGAAGTTGAGGCACCGATCGCGCGATCAAATCAAAGCGGGAAGCTGGTAGGTGGAAGCTGGAAGCTGGAAGCTGGAGCGTCAGTGCCCAACGAAACCCTCGAAGTCGATGTGCTGATCGTCGGAGGTGGACCGGCGGGGATGTCCGCTGCTCTACGGCTGGCACAGCTCCAGAAGGCGGCGGGCGGGGAACCGCTGGCCGTGGCGGTGCTCGAGAAGGCGCGCGAGGCGGGTGCGCACATGCTCTCGGGCACCGTGCTCGATCCGTCCGCACTCCAGCAGCTGGTCCCCGACTTCAAGGAGCGGCAGGCGCCGCTCGCCTCGGACGTCCACCACGATCACGTTCATTTCCTCACCCGAAGCGGGAAGATCACGTTTCCGATCACGCCGCCGCCCCTCGCGAATCACGGCAACTACATCATCTCGCTGAACAAGTTCGTGAAGTGGCTCGGCGGGCTCGTCGAGGCGGAGGGCATCGACGTCTTCACCGGGTTTCCGGCCGTCGACGTGATGTACGAGAACGATCGCGTCGTCGGGGTGCGGACGGGCGACCGCGGAGTCGGCCGGCACGGAGACCGGAAGTCGTCGTTCGAGCCGGGGGTCGACATCCGCGCCAAGGTCACGATTCTGTGCGACGGTGTTCGCGGCAATCTGACGAAGGCGCTCGTGCGGCGCCTGGCGCTCTCCGAGGGCCGCTTGCCCCAGCTCTATGCGATCGGCATCAAGGAGTTGTGGGAGGTGCCGGCCGATCGCGTCCCTGCGGGGACGGTGATCCATACGATGGGGTTTCCTCTTCGGATGGAGGAGTTCGGGGGTGGATTCATCTACAGCATGCCGGAGGGGCAGCTGGCGGTCGGATTCGTCTGCGGTCTCGATTACAAAGATCCGATGTTCGATCCGCACGTCCGCTTCCAGCACTTCAAGCGGCACCCGTTCGTGTCGGGCCTGCTGACGGGCGGCCAGATGGTGCGGTACGGCGCCAAGGCGCTGCCTGAAGGCGGATGGCACACGATTCCGCGCGTCTACGCAGACGGCGTGTTGATTGCGGGGGACGCAGGAGCATTTCTGAACTCGATGCGTCTGAAGGGTGTGCATCTGGCGATGCGCACCGGCATGCTCGCCGCCGAGACGGCATTCGACGCCGTCAAAGCGGGCGACGTGTCAGCCGCGCGGCTACAGGGATATGAAGAAAAAATCGCCGCAAGTGAGGTGCGGCGCGAGCTCTATCCCGTTCGCAACGTGCATCAAAGTTTTGGCTATGGCCTGCTTGCGGGGCTCGGCTACTCCGGCCTCTCGCTGGTGTCCGGCGGCTGGTGGATTCGGGATCCGATGCCCGCCCACGCCGGGTACGAGCGGATGAAAAAGCTGGTCGAGTACTATCGCGATGGCCGCCCCGATCCGGACGCGACGTTGAACCCCGCGAAGATCGACCGGCAGCTCACCTTCGATCGACTGACCAACGTCCACTACTCGGGCACGCGTCACACCGAAGATCAACCGTCGCACCTCATCGTGCACGATGCCGATATCTGCAGGACGAGATGCCGCGAGGAGTACGGCAACCCGTGCACGCGGTTCTGCCCCGCGAACGTGTACGAGATGGTCGATGCGGGCGATGGCACGAAGCGGCTGCAGATCAACGCGTCCAACTGCGTCCACTGCAAGACGTGCGACATCATGGATCCGTATCAGATCATCGACTGGGTGCCGCCCGAAGGGGGTGGGGGGCCCAATTACGAGGGAATGTAGTCAGAATTCCGGACCATGCCCGCCCTATCGCTATCTGCGACCGATCGTCTGAAAGCGAGGGTCATCGCCGCGATCGCTTCGCCCATTGTGGCGGCGCTCGGCCGGACGCTGACGTGGCGGACCGAAGGGGACGCGTATCTCGACGAGATCGCCAGTTCCGGACGGCAGCCGATCTTCGCGTGCTGGCACGGGCGCATCTTCGGCGGGCTCTACTACTTTCGCGACCGCGACATCGTCGTCATCACCAGCCGCAACTTCGACGGCGAGTGGATAGCCGGCATCATCACGCGCTTCGGCTTCGGAACGGCGCGCGGGTCCACCTCCCGTGGGGGAGCGCGGGCGCTCGTTCAGCTGCGGCGTGACCTTGCCGAAGGCCGCCCGGTCGGCTTCACAGTCGATGGGCCGCGCGGACCGGCGCGGGTGGCGCAGCCGGGCGCGGTGTGGCTGGCTGGCGCGACCGGTCATCCGGTCCTCCCGTTTCACGTCGAGGCGGATCGCTTCTGGGAGGCCCGCAGCTGGGATCGCACGCAGCTGCCCAAACCCTTCACGACCATCGCGATGGTGATTGGGCCGCCGATACTGGTGCCTGATACCGTGGAGTCGGTCGTCGAGGCGAAGCGTCAGGAGCTCGAGCGGACGCTCGGCGCGCTCGAGACGCGCGCTCGCGAGCTGTTGAACGGAGTCCGGTCATGATCGTCATCACGTCGCCCCGGTTCGGCGCCCATGTCACGCCCCCGGGCCATCCCGAGCGGATAGAGCGCGCGGAGGTCTTCGATCGCGTGGCTATGGGATGGGCCGCGCGCGGAGGCCGTACGTGCGAGCCTCGGCCGGCCACGCGACCGGAGCTCGCGCGCGTCCATGGCTCGCAGCACCTCGCCGAGATCGAGGCGACCGCGGGCCGCGCAGCGATGCTGGACGCCGATACCTACACATCGCCGGACTCACAAGCCGTGGCGCTGCTCGCGGCCGGTGCGGCCATCGGCGCCGTCGACCACGCGCTGGACGCCCGCGAGGCCGCGTTCGCGCTCGTGAGACCACCAGGCCATCACGCGGAACGCGATCGAGCGATGGGCTTCTGCCTCTACAACAACGTGGCGGTCGCGGCGGCCCACGCCCTGGCGCGCGGCCTCTCGAGGGTCGCCATCGTCGACATCGACGTGCATCACGGCAACGGAACGCAGTGGATCTTCTATGACGATCCGCGCGTCCTATACGTATCCACCCACCAGTTCCCGTTTTATCCGGGCACCGGCGCCGCCGACGAAGTGGGGCAGGCTGCCGGGGCCGGGTTCACCGTCAACGTCCCTCTGGAAGCGGGGGCTGACGACGCGGATTACGCGCTCGTGTACGGATCGGTCGTCCGGCCGGTGCTCGAGCAGTTCGGTGCCGAGCTCGTAATCGTGTCTGCCGGATTCGACGCGCACGAAAGGGATCCGCTGGCGTCGATGCGCCTCACTACGGGTGGGTACAGCGCGATCGTGCAGGCGCTGCGGGTCTGGGCCGGCGGCGCCGGTCTCGCCCTCGTGACCGAAGGCGGCTACGACCTCCAGGCGCTCGGCGACTGTCTCGACGCATCCTTTTCGGTGCTCGACGCATCCTCCGCGGATGACAGCGCTCTGACGGCGACAGGGCCTGCGCCCCGAGGTGAACGTGCCGTGGCTGCCGTGCGCGCAGCCCAGTCGCCCTACTGGCGTGGGATATAATTTTTGGATCGTGCCGGACTACAAGCCGCAAACCATCGAGCAGAAGTGGCAGGACCGCTGGCGGAGCGAGCGGACCTTCGAGGTCACGGAAGACCTCGGCAAGCCGAAGTTCTACTGCCTCGAGATGTTTGCGTACCCCTCGGGGCACGCCCATGTCGGCCACGTCCGCAACTACATGATCGGCGACGTCGTCGCCCGCATGAAGCGCATGCGCGGCTTCAACGTCCTCCATCCATTCGGGTGGGACGCCTTCGGTCTGCCGGCCGAGAACGCCGCGATCAAGAACGGCACGCACCCCGAGACCTGGACGCTCGAGAACATCGCGCACATGAAGGGGCAGCTCCAACGACTGGGCATCAGCTACGCCTGGGAGCGGGAGATCGCGACCTGCCTGCCGGACTATTACCGGTGGAACCAGTGGCTGTTCGTCAAGATGCTCGAGCGCGATCTGGCCTATCGCCGCCGCTCGAACGTCAATTGGTGTCCGAGTTGTCAGACCGTGCTCGCCAACGAGCAGGTCATCGACGGCCGCTGCTGGCGGTGCGACACGCCGGTCGAAGTGCGCGAGCTCGAGCAGTGGTTCTTCCGGATCACGAAATACGCCGACGAACTGCTGGAGGGCATCGAGCGCCTCCCCGAGTGGCCCGACAAAGTGCTGACGATGCAGCGGAACTGGATCGGGCGGTCCGAAGGGGCGCGCGTGCGGTTTCCGCTGTCGGAGGGACAGGAGGCCATCGAGGTCTTTACGACCAGGATCGACACGATCTATGGCGCGAACTTCCTGATGCTGGCGCCAGAGCACCCGCTCGTCCAGCAGTGGGCCGACACCAGCGCCGATCGGGCGTTTCGAGACAGCCTGAAGAAGTTCCAGGCGCAGGATCGAACGGCGCGCATGACGGGCGAGGTCGAGAAGGAAGGTTTCGACACGGGTCGACGGGCGATCAACCCGTTCACGAAGCAGCCCGTGCCGATTTGGGTCGCCAACTTCGTCCTGATCGAGTACGGGACCGGCGCGGTCATGGGTGTGCCTGCGCACGATCAACGCGACTTGGAGTTCGCCCGCAAATACGGTCTGCCGATCACTGTTGTCGTGCAGCCCGAGGGCGAGACGCTCACAGGCGACACCCAGAGCGAGGCGTACGATGGCCCCGGTACGCTCGTCAATTCCGGAGAGTTCGACGGCCTGCCGGCGCAGACGGCGATCGACCGCATGTCGGCAGCCGCCGAGGAACGGGGGATCGGCGAGCGAACCGTTCAGTACCGGCTGAAGGATTGGGGGATCTCGCGCCAGCGCTACTGGGGCACGCCCATTCCCGTCGTCTACTGCGAGAAGGACGGTCTGGTGCCCGTGCCGCCCGATGATCTCCCGATCGAGCTGCCCCGCGTCGCCGAGTTCAGCGGCCGCGGCGACTCGCCGCTGGCGCAGATTCCGGAGTTCGTGAACACCACGTGTCCGGAGTGTGGGGGGCCGGCTCGCCGCGAGACGGACACGATGGACACGTTCGTCGACTCGTCCTGGTATTTCTTCCGGTTCTGCGATCCGAAGAACACCAATCTGCCGTTCGATCCCGACACGGTGTCGTACTGGGGGCCGGTCGATTTCTACAGCGGCGGCGTCGAGCACGCCATCCTGCACCTGATCTACTCGCGCTTCTTCTCGCGCGTGTTCCGGGACATCGGCCTGACCGCGATAGACGAGCCCTTTACGCGGCTGCTGACTCAGGGCATGGTCCTGAACGCCGGCCAGGTGATGTCGAAATCGAAGGGGAACGTGGTCGACCCCGACGACATGATCGAGAAATTCGGTGCGGACGCGCTGCGGCTGTACGTCATGTTCGTGGCGCCGCCGGAGAAGGAAATCGAGTGGACGGATGCGGGGCTCGAGGGAAGCTTCAGGTTCCTCGCGCGCGTCTGGCGGCTCGTCGATCAGCTGTCCGAAACGATCGGCGGAGAGGGCATCCCTGGCCCCGGTGACGTTCCCCTGGACGACGGCGAGCGGGCGCTGCGACGGAAGACGCACGAGACGATTCGGCGCGTGACGCAGGACCTCGATCCGCGCGTCCACCTCAACACGGCCGTCTCCGGCCTGATGGAGCTCGTCAACGAGCTGTACGGCTTCTGCGCGAAGAGCGAGTGCGTGTCGCTCGTCCGCTCGGGAGACGAGGGGACCGCGGTGGGTGCGCAGGTCACCGCAGGCACGGTTGCCGTACTGAAGGAAGCCGTCGAGGCGCTGGTGCTGATGATCTCTCCGTTTGCGCCGCACATGGCGGAGGAGCTGTGGGAGCTGCTGGGGCACCGCGGCGGTGTCGTGGCCGCAGGCTGGCCGCAGTATCAGGAGGCGGTTGCGCGCGCGTCCGAGATCACCGTGCCGGTTCAGGTCAACGGGAAGGTGCGAGCCCGGTTGACGGTTTCAGCCGACATCTCGGAGAGTGACTTGCGGGAGACTGCGCTCAAGGATCCCCAGGTAGGGAAATACCTCGACGGAAAGACCGTCCGCAAAGTCGTGATCGCCGGCGGCGCCGCCCGTCTGGTCAGCATCGTCGTGTCCTGATGATGGATCGTCGTCTCTTCCTGTTCGGCGGTCTCGCGGCACTGGTGCTGCCGGGCTGTGGATATTCGCTCTCGGGGCGCGGTTCGTTTCTGCCGGCTTCGATCAGGACCATTGGCGTCCCGCTGTTCACGAACAGGACGAACCTGTACGAGATCGAGCAACGCGTGACCGAAAAGGTCCGGGCGGAGCTCACGGGGCGGGGCCGCTGGACGGTGAGGCCCACGGCTGACGGAGTCGACGCGCTGCTGACGGGCGAGATCACAGCCGCGAACCTCACCCCGTCGGCGTTCAACGAGCAGCAGCAGGCGACGCGTCTCGTGCTCACGATCGTATCTCGCGTCGAGCTGCGCGACGTCAAGGCGAACAAAGCCATCTGGTCGAATCCGGGCATGCAGTTCAGCGAGCAGTACGAGGTTTCGACCTCGAACAGCGCGCTCGACCCGAATGCGTTTCTCCGCCAGGACGTCAACGCGCTCGATCGCCTCGCCTCCGAGTTCGCGCGGGCGGTCGTCAGCGCCATGCTCGAAGCCTTCTGATGCCGAGTGGGTCCCTGGCGGCCGTGCGGAAGCAGATCGCACAGCGGCGCCCGGATCCGATCTACCTGATCGTCGGAGACGACGACGCGGAGATGTCGCGCCTCGCGGCGGACATGTCGGGGCTGGTCGAGGAGGAACTGCGAGCGTTCAACGTCGAGCGCGTGTACGCCTCGGACCGCTCCGTCTCGGCCGCATCGATCGTCGAGGCCGCGCGCCTCCTCCCGATGATGGCCTCTCATCGCATCGTCACGGTGCTCCGCGCGGAAAAGCTGCTCAAGCCGAAACGCAAAGGGAAGGGCGAGGACGCCACGGCGGCGGAAGAGGAGGACGTGGCTCCGGACTCCGATGCGCTGGAAGCTTATGCTCGGGCGCCGGAGCCGTCGACCGTGCTGGTCCTGGTCGCGTCCGATGTGGACCGCAGCCGACGGCTCTACAAGCAGCTGCAGAAGACCGCGACGATCGTCGAATGCTGGGGGCTCAAGGGCAGCAAAGACGCGCGGCTGGATCCGCGACAGGTCGCACGGCAGGCCGAGGTCCTGGTCAAGCAGGCGGCTGCTGATGCCGGCTTACAGATCGAGCCGGCGGCAGCGCGGCTGGTGGCGGAGCGCGCCGGCGCCGACATCGCGACGCTCCGCGGCGACCTCGAGCGCTTGATGCTCTTCGCGGCCGGCAGCCCGAAGATCACGCTCTCGGACGCCAAAGCGGTCGTGAGCGCAGAATCGTCTCAGGACGACTGGGCAGTCACGAGCGCGATCCAGCGTCGCAACGCCGCAGAGGCGCTCAGGGAACTGGCGCTGTCGCTCGAGTCGGGCGGCGTGCCCTACATGATTCTCGGTCAGCTCGCGTGGTTCGTTCGGGAGAAGCTGGTCATGACGGATCCACGTCGCGTTCCAGGCGCCGTGGAAGCGCTGTTCCGTACGGACCTGGATCTCAAGAGCTCGGGAGGCGACCCGCGGGTGCTGCTGGAGCGGCTGGTGGTCGAGTTGTGCGGATGATCGGTGCGCGCCCGTCGTGCGAAATGAGCTCGTGCAAGATCGAGGTCGTGCAAGATCGAGCTCGTGGCTTCCACCTTCAGGTGGAAGCCGAAGTGACTGGCGACCTTCCGCCTCGAGGCGGAAGCCACGAGATAGTCCACGAAACGATCGTTACGCTGCGGCCGACTTGCGCGTGACTCGCGCGGCGAGCCGGGACTTGTAGCGTCCCGCGGTGTTGCGGTGGATCAGGCCCTTGCCGGCCATCTTGTCGACCAGCGAGATCGTCTGGCGCAACGCGTCCTTCACGTCGTCGGCGCTTCCTGCGTCGATCGCGGCGCGGATGTCGCGCAGAGCACTCCGAAGCCGTGTGCGAAGCTGACGATTGCGTTCACGCCGTTTGACGTTCTGCCGGTGCGCTTTGAGCGCGGATTCGTGACTGGCCACTGTGCGTCGATCCTCTGGTGCTGAGCTCCCGAGCAATTCCGGAGCGGATTAACTGGACTGGGCCTTCGGTGAGGCCACAAACCGCTCATTGTAGCACACTTGTCGGATGGATCAGGAACACTCGACGTCCGTGAGATGATTCCGCGGGACGACCGGCCGGTCCTGGCTGACTTTACCGACAGGGGTGAGCGGGGGACACATGACCGACGAGGAACGGGAAGACTTGCTCCAACTGCTCGCGAACTACGAGAACATGGCCCGCGGCGTGGAGAGCCTGATTCACTACCTCAGAACCGAGCCTTCCCTCAACCTGGACACCAGCCGCTACAAGGGTCCGCTGCAGGACATCATCGAGCTGGTTCCCGTCTGGCGCAGCTATGCGTCGAGCCTTCGCGTGAAGTTCATGCTCGATCGGCGCGCGGTCCCGCGCGAGTGACGTCCGCGAGAGCCTGCGAAACGCCAATCCGTGGCTTCCAGCTTCAGGTGGAAGGCGATTGCCCGGCGCGATCTTCCGCCTGCCCGCCTCCGCCAAGGCTCCGGTGAGGTCTCGCCGAAGCGCGCACGAGTTTTATAGCGCGCGAAGGCGGAAAGGCGGAAGCCACGAGCGTCAGGTCAGCTCTGCTCCTTCAGCTTACGGAGCGCGCGCCGCTGTCGTTTGTCGGGCGCGCCGCTCGGCCGGGCCTTCAGAAACGGTCGCATCAGTTTCGCCATCTGCCGCGCCTCGACCTCCTCTGGCGTCGGCGGCGGCGTGACGTCCTCGTAAAGCGCGCGCGCGTCAGCCTTCGCGATATGACGATCCGCAAGCGCCTTGACGATGATCCGCTGGCGGCGGCCGAGCGGCCGCTTGATCGAGAGCGTGTCGCCAGGATGGATCTCCCGATGCGGCTTCGCCGGCTGATCGTTGACGTCGACTCGACCGCTCTTGCACGCCTTCTGGGCTTCGGAGCGCGTGCGGAACAGGCAGGCGACGTCGAGCCAGATGTCGAGGCGGATTGCATCCACGAGTTGATTGTAGAATACGACTACCGTCCGTCAGAGGAGTGCTGCGTGCAATTCGATCCGGCTGCGTCGGAAGAAGCCCCATTGCTCAAACCGCTCCGTGAAGGCCTGCCGAAGGCATTTCGGATGCGGCACGGCCGTCACTACGTCGAGCAACTGATGGGAGACGCGCCGCTGAGGACCGTCCGCGAGATCGCGGTCGCGGACTTTCACTCGGTGCCGGATAGCGACGCGGATCTCTCCACGCTGCAGCAGTCGATCGGATCGGTCGGGGTGCTGCAGCCGCTGCTCGTTACGCTCGAGGACGGTCGCTATCGCGTGATCGCCGGCGGCAACCGGCTGCGAGCGGCCATTGCCGCCGGTCTTCAGTCCGTGCCATGCCTCGTGCACGATGTCGGCGGGGAAGGGCTCGAAGGTCTCCAGCAGGCGGTGCGGCGCCGGGCCCTTGCTCCGGCTGCCATCGAGGCCAGGCCGAAGGCGACGATGCCGGCGGCTCAGGACCGCGACCTTGTGTTGCCATCGCAGTGGTCGGTCGCAGCTGCAAGCGACGAGCGATTGCGGCTCACGGTGCTCGCCGACCTGATGCGCGTCGAGCTCCAGCGGGGTGAGATGCAGCCTGCGTGGCACGCGTCGCGCGCCTGCATGGCGGACGCGCCGGCGTGCGTGTGGTCGCGCCGCGGGGATGCGCCATGACCCTCGTCGTGCCGCGGCCGATGCAGGGGTAGCCTCTTTGAGGGGACGCCTGGCCTTCCGCCGGAAGGCGGAAGGCACGAGAATGAGAACGGGTTCCGTCACTTCCGCGTGAAGGCGGAAGGCACGAGAATGAGAACGGTTCCGTGGCTTCCGCCTTCAGGCGGAAGTGACGCCACGCCTCACCGCCTCGACGCCGACGACACGAGCTCGGCGCCTGGCGCCGCGACGTTCGAGTACTTCACCACTTCCCGCCCGTCGACAACCTGAACGGTCCGATAGAGCCGAAACGGTGCCGTCGCGGGCTCGGCCTTCATCTTCCCCTGGATGCGCTCGACGTAGTTGATGGTTTCCCGATAGGGCGGCACCGATCCCCCGTACTTCTTCACGGCCTCGGGTCCCGCGTTGTAGGCCGCCAGCGCAAGGTGCACCCTGTCGTCGTATCTGGTCAGAAGTGATCGCAGGTATGCGACGCCCGCCCGGATGTTCTGTTGGGGGTCGTACGGATTGGCCACGCCGTACTCCACGGCCGTCGCCGGCATCAGCTGCATCAGGCCCATTGCGCCCTTGACCGAGCGTGCGTTCGGGTTGAACGCGGACTCCGCCTGAATCACGGCTCGAACCAGCTCCGGCCGAACACCCTGCGCCGCGGAGTGCTGTTCGATCAAATCGTCGTAGGCTGCCGCCCGGCGGCTGACGACTTGTCGCGTGACCCGGAGGCTGCCGCTCGTCGCGACCGCGTAGGTGCGGGCCGACGGGTCCTTCGGCTTGTCCGACAGCACCAGATTGCCGGACGAATCGTGCCAGACGTAGATCTGCGCGCTGGCGGACGCCGGCGTGAGCGCCAGAAGCACCAGGGTTGTGAGCGTCGCGAACAGGAGACGAGACGGCATCAAGGTGACCGGACGGATTCGTCCGGTCCACCTCAATCGCAAGGCCAGTACCCGGCAGCATCAACGACTTACGGGGATGGAACGGTCCCAGGTGTTCCTAAACGGAACACATCCCCGCAATTCTGCGTGCGTCAGGCGAGCAGCTTCTGCAGCACGTCCGGCACAGCCTTCAGCAGATCGTCGATTTTCGAGGCATCTCTGCCGCCCGCCTCGGCGAAGTCCGGCCGGCCTCCGCCGCCACCGCCGACGATGGGAGCGAGCTCGCGAACGAGGCGACCGGCCTGGATGCGGGACGTGAGGTCTTTTGTCACCGAGGCGACGATGGTGACCTTGCCGTCGGTTTCCGAGGCAAGGACCACCACGCCGCTGCCGAGGCGATCCCGCAGGGAATCGGACAGCCCGCGGAGCGCCGCTTTCTCGAGACCGTCAGCGCGCTGGGTCGCCACTTTGATGCCCGACACCACAGTCGGCGCGTCGGCATCAGCCGGGCGTGCGCCACCCGACAGCGCCAGCTTCATCTTGAGCTGATCGACTTCGCGCGTCAGGCGCTTCGCGTCGGCCTGCAGGCGCTGCACCAATTCGCTGGCGTGCGCCGGGGTCGTATTGAGCGCCTGCAGAAGGCCGTCGAGCGTGGCGCGCTGCTCCTGGATCCGCGACACCGCGCCTGTTCCGGTGAGCGCCTCGATGCGCCGTACGCCTGCCGCGACGCCGGACTCTTCGACGACGATGAACGTGCCGATGTCGCCCGTCGCTCTGACGTGCGTTCCGCCGCACAACTCGACGCTGAATCCAGGCACCGACACGACGCGGACGCGGTCGCCGTATTTCTCTCCGAAGAGCGCCATGGCGCCTGCCGCGATGGCTTCCTCCGTGGATCGGACCTCGGTCTGCACGGGCACGTTTCGGACGATCTGATCGTTGACGATTGTCTCGACTCGATCGATCTGGTCGCGAGTCATTGCAGCGAAGTGCACGAAGTCGAAGCGCGTGCGATCTGGAGAGACGAGCGAACCCGCCTGTTTGACGTGCGCCCCGAGCACCTGCCGGAGGGCCGCGTGCAGCAGGTGCGTGGCGGTATGGTTGCGCCGGGTCGCGTCACGCAGGGCGTCGGCCACTTCGGCGGTCACGATCTGCCCCCGTCGCACCCGGCCCTGTTCGACGCGTACCTGGTGCAGTCGCGGACGGCCCGGCTGCCGCAGCATCTTCTCGACGCGCATCTCCACGTCCGCGCCGAACAGGCGGCCGCTGTCGCTCACCTGGCCACCCGCTTCGATGTAGAAGGGCGTACGTCCGAGCGCGACGTAACCCGTCTCGCCTGCCGCCAACTCGTCGACGGACGTCCCGGTGTGATCGAAGATCGCGAGCACCGGCGTGCCCCTGACGCTGGTGACGTCATAGCCGGCGAAGTCGTCTCCTGCCGCGGCCAGCGCCTCTTCCACCTCTGGCGTCATCGTCCAGGTGAGGGCACGTTCGGCGCCTTTGAACGTGCTTCCGGCGCGCGCCTTTTCACGCTGGCCTTCCATCGCGCGGTCGAAGCCCTCGCGATCGATCGCGATCTGCCGCTGGCTCGCCAGATCCTCCATGAAGTCGAGCGGAACGCCGAGCGAGTCGTAGAGTCGAAAGGCCTCCTCTCCGGGCACCGGCGTCCCGGCCGCCGCGGCGCGATCGAGCGCCTCCTCGAGCCGGGGCAGACCCGCCGTCAACACGGCGTCGAACCGCTCCTCCTCGCTGCGCACGACGCGCACGATCGCGTCGCGGTTCTGTCGCAGCTCCGGGTAGGCCTCGGACATCTCCGAGACGACGACGTCGACGAGCTCGTGGAGCACCGGCTCTGAGAAGCCGAGCTTCTTTCCGTGCCGCATCGCGCGACGCATGATCTTGCGCAGCACATAGCCGCGCCACTCGTTCGAGGGGACCACGCCGTCGGCAATCAGGAACGTCATCGCGCGGAGGTGATCAGCGATCACCCGCATGGACACGTCAGCGGGCTCATCGAGGCTCGCGCCGTAGCGGCGGCCGGCCCGCTGACCGATCGCGTCGAGGATGGGCGTAAAGAGATCGGTGTCGTAGTTCGACAGCTTGCCCTGGATGACCGCGGTGATGCGCTCCAGACCCATGCCGGTGTCGATGGAAGGGGCCGGCAGCGGCTGCAGGGAGCCGTCGGGCTGCCGATCGAATTCCATGAACACGTTGTTCCAGACTTCGACGAATCGATCGCAGCTGCAGTCGAGGCCCCGGCACGGCCGGCCCTGCCGCTCCTCGTCACAGGGGAACTCGTTGCCACGGAAATAGTGGATTTCCGAGCAGCGCCCGCACGGGCCCGTGTCGCCCATGGCCCAGAAGTTCTCGGTAAGTCCGAGCTCGGTGATCCGCGCTGCCGGCACGAGCGTCCTCCAGATCGCGTGCGCCTCCTCGTCTCGAGGAATGCCGGCGTCACCTTTGAAAATCGTCGGGTACAGCCTGTCGGCCGACAACTGCCAGACCGTCGTGAGCAGATCCCAGGCGAACGGAATCGCGTCCTTCTTGAAGTAGTCGCCGAAAGAGAAGTTCCCGAGCATCTCGAAGAACGTGTGATGGCGGAGCGACGGGCCGACGTTGTCCAGGTCGTTGTGCTTCCCGCTGACGCGCATGCACTTCTGCGAGGTCGTGGCGCGCGTGTACGGACGCTTCTCGCGCCCGAGGAACGTGTCCTTGAACTGGTTCATCCCGGCGTTCGTAAAGAGGAGCGTCGGATCGTCGCCCGGGACCAGCGACGAGCTCGGGACGATCGTGTGGCCGTTCCGCTCGAAGTATTCGAGGAAGCTGCGGCGTATTTCGCGTGAGCGCATAACCCTTCATTGTACGGGATTCTTTCACTGACAAAAACCTTCACAGGAGAACGGGAGGAGGGGAGGATACGGGAGGAGATACGCGGATGGTGACGACGCAACGTCGCTGCTCGCGCGCGTTTCGCGCGGCGCGAGCAGCCGGAGTCCAACGCCGACCATTCCAATTCCTCCCGTTTCTCCCGTCCTCCTCTAAAGATCTTGGCAGTGGCTGTCGCGCCTAGTCCTGCTCGCCCCCGCCGCGGAGCTTCCTCAACTCCGCGAGGACGGCGGCTGGCGTGTAGCCCTGGCGCATGAGGTATTGGTACAGGCGTGCGGATTCCGCGCGGTCCTTCAAGACGGTCCGGCCGCGCAGCCGCTTCTGAATGGCTCTGGCGACCATCGCCCGTTCATCCGCATCCCCGAAGACCTCGGCGAGCGCCTCGGCGGCGACCTCGCGGGCGATGCCTTTTTCCTGGAGCTCGCGCTGGATCCGCAGACGGCCGCGGCCCTTGACGTTGAGGGCCGTGCGGGCGTGCGCTCGAGCCACTCGTCTATCGTCGAGCGCGCCAGTCTCGATCAGATGCGCGACCGCCGCGTCGATTTCCTCTCGGGGATGTTCTTTGCTCGCAAGGCGCGTCCGGCATTCGGCTACGGAGAGCTCGCGACGGGCCAGCAAGTGCAGCGCGTCGAGGTAGGCCGAGCGGCGGTCAGTCACCGAAGCGGAAAACTTCCGGCGCCGGGCCGACGCCGCCGCTCCTGGCCATCTCGTCGCGGGCGAGCTCCGCGGTCGTGCCGATGCCCTGGACCTTCAGCTTGAACTCGTCGATGTTCGTCGCCCATCGCAGCGCTTCCTCGAGCGTCACCAGCCCCTGCTGATACAGGCTGAAGATCGACTGATCGAAGCTCTGCATGCCGTACTGCGATGTGCCGGCCGCAATCGCGCCGTGAATCTGTCCGGTCCGATCTTTGTCGACGATGCAGTCGCGGATGAAGGGCGTGGCGACCATGACCTCGACCGCCGGAACGCGTCCGAGCCCGTCCGCCCGAGGCATCAGGCGCTGCGAGATGGCAGCCTTCAGCACGCTCGAGAGCTGGATGCGGACCTGACGCTGTTGATGGGGAGGAAACACCGCGATGATACGGTTGACCGTTTCGGTAGCGTCCAGCGTGTGCAGCGTGGAGAAGACCAGGTGCCCCGTCTCCGCCGCGTTCAGCGCGGTCTCGACGGTCTCGTAGTCCCGCATCTCGCCTACGAGGATGACGTCCGGATCCTGGCGGAGGGCGCTGCGCAACGCCTTCGCGAAGGAGGTCGTGTCCACCGAGACCTCGCGCTGGTTGACGATCGACTGATAGTCCCTGTGGAGGTATTCGATCGGGTCCTCGATCGTCATGATGTGCGCCGACCGTGTCGCGTTGACGTGATCGATCATCGCCGCGAGCGTGGTGCTCTTGCCGCTGCCGGTCGTTCCGGTGACGAGGATCAGCCCCCGTTCCTCCTGGGCAATCTGTTTCAGAATGGGCGGCAGGCCGAGGTCGTCGATCGAGCGGATCCCGAAGGGGATGACGCGCAGCACCATGCCGACCGTGCCGCGCTGCTGGAAGACGTTCGCGCGGAACCGCCCGAGGCCGGCCACGCTGTAGGCGAGGTCGACTTCCTGGAACTTTCGGAACTTCTCGACGTGTTCGGGGCCCATGAGCGCCCCGGCCATCGCTTCCGTGTCGGCCCGGTCGAGGCGCTTCTCTTCCGACGCGACGACGAGCAGGCCGTTGACCCGCATGACCGGGTAGCTGCCGACCTTCAGATGAAGGTCCGACGCGCCGCTGGCCACGGCCGTCTTCAGAAGGTCGTTGATATGCATGGGGACCCTGACCCTGGCCGGGCCTCAGCGTTCGCGGGCGGCTCCTGCGGTGGCCGCGCCGACCGCCTGCAGCGGCTCTCCGGGATATACGAACTTCAACCAGCCGTGCCGGTCGGGTGTCTCACCGTTGACAATCGCGAAGAACGCTTTCTGAATGGTCTCGGTGACCGGACCACGCCGGCCGTGCCCGATCGTGATCTTGTCGACCGATCGGATCGGCGTGACTTCGGCGGCCGTGCCGACGAAGAACGCCTCGTCCGAGATGTAGAGCAGCTCGCGAGGGAGCGGTTCCTCGGCGATCTTGAAGCCGAGATCGCGTGCGATCTGCAGGATCGAGTTGCGCGTGATGCCGGGCAGCACCGCGGCCGAAAGCGGGGGCGTGTAGATCATCTCGTCCCGCACCAGGAACAGGTTCTGCCCGCTGCCTTCGCTGATCTGGCCGTTCGTATCGAGCGCGATCCCCTCGCTGTACCCCTCGACGATCGCTTCCATCTTGATCAGCTGCGAATTGGCGTAGTTCGCGGCGCTCTTGGCGAGCGTCGGGAACGTATTCGGGGCCGCGCGCGACCACGAGCTCACTCGCACGTCCACCCCCTGCTCGAGCGCGTCGTCTCCGAGATAGGCGCCCCATTCCCAGGTCAGGATGGCGATTTCGATCGGACAGGGGAATGGATTCACGCCGAGCTGCTCGTAGCCCCGATAGACAATCGGCCGGATGTAGCAGGCTTTGAACTCGTTGGCGCGGATGGTCTCGAGCACGGCCTCGGTCAGGGCAGGCTCACCGACCTCCGGCTCCATCCGGTAGATCTTCGCGGAGTCGTACAGCCGTCGCATGTGCGCATCGAGGCGGAAGCACGCCGAGCCGTTCGGGGTGCTGTAGCACCGGGCGCCCTCGAAGACCGCGCTGCCGTAGTGCACGACGTGCGAAGCGATGTGAATCTTGGCGTCCGCCCAGTCGACGAGCGAGCCGTTCATCCAGATCTTGCCGGTGCCGGGGAAGGACATCCGCTGCTCCTTGATTGCGGGGGTAAAGCCGGTAACCTGCTGACCACCCGCGATTTGCGACGGGAATAGGGAAATCCCGCCATTCGAAATCTTAGCACAGCGACTCGCAGGCGGTCCGAGTCCAATAGGGAGGTGGAGTTACGGGAACAGTTCTTCGCCAGTCGTGGGCCTGCGGCTACAGGGGGAGGAGGGGGAGGATCTTCATTTTATTAGTTGGTGAGTTCCTCCCCACCTCCCTTCCTCCCTGTAGCCGCAGGCTATTGGAGGCCTCTCATTGCTCCTCATTACAGAACGGGCAGCGGTCGCTGCGCGCGTGGAGCGGTTTCCGGCATTGCCAGCAGAACCGTGCCGCCGGCGACTCGCGCTGGCGCAGCCGGCTCTGAAGACTGCTCGGATCTTCGCGCGGCAGGCGGGCTGCCGGGTCGGTGCTCCCGGCCGGCGCCGCCGTCGGTGTCCGTCGTGAGGCGGGTTGTGTTCGCGCGCCGAGCACATCCTCGAGGAGGTCGGAGGCGCGTTGATAGCGGTCGGTCACTTCCGGCGCCATGGCCCGCAACACGATCTCGCTGATCGCCTTCGGGATTGACGGGTTCAGCAGCCGCGGGTTCGAGACGAGCTCTCCCGACATCAGCTTGCCGATATCCGCCGGCGCCGGCGTGTCGTACGGCAGCGTCCCGGTCAACATCTGATACATCGTCACGCCGAGCGAATAGATGTCCGACGCGAACACGGCCTTGCCGTGGAACTGCTCGGGCGCCATGTAGGGCGGGCTGCCGATCACGGTCGTGCCGTGCGCGGCGATCTCGAGATACCGGGAGGTGCCGAAGTCGGCCACCTTCGCCATGTCGTTTTCGCCGACCAGCACGTTCGCCGGGCGCAGATCGCGGTGGATTACGCCCTGACGATGCGCATGATCGACCGCATTGCAGATCTGGCAGGTGAAGTCGAGCGCGCGCGGGAGATCGATCGCGCCTTTGAGGGCGATGATGTTCTCGAGCGTCTCGCCTTGCACGTACTCCATCACGATGAAGAAGGTGCCGTCCTGCTTCTCCGCCGTCGTGATTGCGACGATGTTGGGGTGGCTGACGCTGGCGAGGAGTCGGGGCTCGCGCAGCAGCTCGCCGAAGTCCAGGTTCTGTCGATGGGGGACCTTGATCGCGACCTTCTTGTCGATCCAGGTGTCCTGCGCGAGATATACGCGTGCCGAACCCTCCGCTGCCGAGGGCCGCGATGATCCGGTACTTGCCGAGCGTCTGGCCTCTGAAGAGCAATGGTGGATGCCGCGTGCTGCCGATCCCGTGCGCCAGGCTTCGGATTTAGAGGTCTTGACCCCCAGAACGCGCATTCGAGTCACGTTTGTTGGGTCAAGACCGTCCGCGCGTCAGCGCGGCGTTGTCAAGAATCCGCGCTAGCGAGGCGGAGCCGCGATGATCTGAGGCGCAGCATCGCTAGCAATTGCATGGCAGTATAACGCGAATGACGACGAAGCCGGCGCGCGTGCGGCCGCGGTTTCTTGCCCCTGACCTCGACCCCGCGTCGTCCGAGGCGCGGCTGCCGCCGGATGAGTCGCGGCACCTCACGCGCGTGCTGCGCCTGCGAGCGGGGCGCTGTCGTGTCGGCGTTCGACGGACGTGGTCACGAGTTCCTCGCGCGCGTCGAGGGGATGCACGACTCGCGCGTGACGCTCGCGCTGCTCGATCCGATCGAGCCGGCTCCGGGCCCAGTCGTGCCGTTTACGCTCGTTCAGGCGGTCCTCAAGGGGGCGAGCATGGACGAGATCGTGCGCGACGCCACGATGATGGGTGCGGCCGCTATTCAGCCCGTCTTGACCTCGCATATGGCGGTCAAGCCGGCGGTAGCCAGGCGACACGACAACGTCGAGCGGTGGCGCCGCATCGCCGTTGCGTCGGCGAAGCAGTCGCGCCGCGCAACACTCCCCGACGTCGGGGAACCTATCGACCTCGCGTCGGCGCTGACAGGGCAGTCGGCACAGCTCCAGCTGATGTTCGTCGAGCCGTCGGCCGGTCGCGGAACGCGGTCGATGCGGACGTTCGTCGGGACGGACCGGCCGGGACGAGTAGCCCTGATCGTGGGCCCGGAAGGCGGCTGGTCCGAGGAAGAGCTCGATGGGGCCGAAGCGGCGGGTGCCGTCCTGGTGTCGCTCGGTCAGCTGACGCTCCGTGCGGAAGCCGTACCGATGGCCGCCATGGCGGTGTTCAGCATGGTCTGGGAGTAGCGGATGTCGAGGCGCACGTGCTGCTTTGTGGCGATCCTGGCGTCATGGCTGTCGGCCGCGAGCCGAATCGACGCGCAGTGGCCACAGTTCCGCGGGCCGGAGGGCAACGGTGTGGCGTCCGCGACCGCGCTGGCGCTGACGTGGTCGGAAGGGAATCACGTCAGGTGGAAGGTCCCCATTCATGGCCGGGGATGGTCCTCGCCCGTCATTCTGGGTTCCCAGGTCTGGCTGACCACTGCAACCCAGGACGGGCGCGCGCTGTCGGCCGTCGCCCTCGACAAAACCTCAGGCAAGATTCTCTTCGACCTTCCTGTCTTCAAGGTCGACAGGCCACAGCCCGTTCACCCCTTCAACTCCTACGCCTCGCCGACGCCGGTCATCGAGCCAGGCCGGGTGTATGTGACCTTCGGGTCAGCCGGTACGGCCGCTATCGACACGCAATCCGGCAAGATCATCTGGAAGCGAAACGACCTCGAGTGCGATCACTTCCGCGGCCCGGGCTCGTCGCCGATCGTGTTCGCCGAGCTGCTCATCATGCACTTCGACGGCATCAACGTGCAGTACGTCGTCGCGCTCGACAAGAAGACAGGGAAGACGGTCTGGCGGACGAACCGATCGGTGGACTTTCAGGACGTCGGTCCCGACGGAAAGGCGCAGGGAGACGGTGATTTTCGCAAGGGCTTCGCAACGCCCCAGGTTGTAATGGTCGGTGACCGGCCCGTCCTGGTGAGCCTCGGATCCAAGGCGTTGTACGCCTACGATCCCCGTACCGGCCAGGAGCTCTGGCGGATCGTCGATCGCAGCGCGCACTCGCCGAGCACGCGGCCGCTGGTGGGGCACGGCCTCGTCTTCTACCTCACAGGATGGTCGGGCTCGCTCGTTGCCGTGAAGCCGGACGGGCGGGGTGACGTCACCGGAACGCACGTCGTGTGGCGCGTCACGCGCGGTGTGCCGAACAAGCCGTCGGCGATTCTCGCCGGCGATCTGTTGTTCATGATCAACGACGGGGGCATCCTGAGCTGCCTCGAGGCGCAGACCGGCAGGAGCGTCTGGCAGTCTCGATTGCAAGGAGAGTATTCCGCGTCCCCGCTCTTCGCTTCGGGCCGGGTCTACTTTTTCAGCGAAGAAGGGAAGACCACGGTCATCGACGCCGGCCGCCAGTTCAAGGTACTCGCGGAGAACCAGCTTGGCGACGGATACATGGCCTCAGCGGCGGTCGATGGGAACGCGCTGATCCTGAGGTCGCGGACGCACGTGTATCGAATCGAGTAGATCCCGAATCACCGACGACCCCAAAGAAGATGGGGACTCGAAGTCGAGCCCCACCCAGAGTCGCGCAACTACTCCTTCTTGTCTGTCACTTTGACCAGGGTTCGCATCCAGGGATGGATGCAGCACTGGAACTTGTGATTGCCGGTCGAGAGCCCGTCGACGACGTCCGAGCCACCACCAGGAATGTTGACGGCTCCAGCGCCCGCCGCGCACTCCGGAGCTAAACTCAGACTTCCCGTTGGGCCGTTCAGCTGTGGCACTCTGCCGCCACCGAAGTTGACGACCTCGGTGAACGTGTGCGTCCGCCCACCCGCGTTCGAGATCTTGATGCGTTTCCCTGTGTCAGCTACGAGATAACTGGGCTCGAATCGCCACGACGGGTGTCCGACCACTGACGTTCCAAGGGGCGTCGTCACCAGGCTGGAGAACTCCGCTTCGCGCACGGTCCCTTCGGACAAGGTGCATCCACCCGTCGGAACCCAGGCGGGGTCCGTCGGATCGCAATCGTCGCGAAGAGCGATCTCACGGCTGCTGCTGTCAGGCTCCCTGTTCGCCGCAACCTCCACGGCGGCCGGCAATGCCACGAGGACACCAAC
The DNA here is from genome assembly GCA_963804795.1 of uncultured Acidobacteriota bacterium. Taxonomy (GTDB): domain Bacteria; phylum Acidobacteriota; class Vicinamibacteria; order Vicinamibacterales; family 2-12-FULL-66-21; genus CAVSUB01. The sequence continues at coordinate 923,244 of CAWDRS010000007.1, forward strand.
CGCGGCGAACAGCGCCATGAAGACTCCAGTCTTTTGCATGCTCTACCTCCCTTGACGCGCGCAAAACACGGATGCGCGGTGCGCGGCGCCCTGCGCGGAAGCCAGGGCGCTACCTTTTGCCGCGGCGGGCCAGGGCATATCAAGTGCCAGGAGAGTGTGGAAGAAACGCAGGAAACGTCACGACGAGTGAGGTTCGCCGTTACCAGAGAGGTAACAGCTTACGGCGACCGAAACAGCGCGAGCCATCGATGGAGATCGGTCGGGACCGCAAGCACGTGTTCAGTACGGTGAACAGTTCCTTCCGGGGAGCATACCCGTCCCGATCGACCTCTATCAGGGTCTGAACGTACTGCTCCTGGGGTACGCTCTTGAGGTAGTGGGCAAACCGTGCCCATTGATCTCGAACGAACCACTCGAAGCTTCGACGGCGGTCAAGCAAGGTGCCGTCGAGGTCGAAGACCACGGCATGAATATCCGCTAGCATTTACAGTTGTAACATCGCCGCCGCCCACTCGTCTTCGACGACGCGCTGAAGAGCGCGAGCCTCGAGCGCCGCAACGACGTCCGTCAGCTCCTCCGGGCTGAACCCGCTGACGATCAACATTCCGCGCGATGCCCCGAGCCCTCGCAACACCGACGCGTGCCTCTGCAGAACGGCACCAGTCATGTTCGCGATGACGACGTCAGCGGATGCAGAAGAAAAGGCAGCCAAATCAGCCTGAACGACCTCGACTCCAACGTCATTCCGCCCGACATTCTCTCGCGCGTTCTGAAGCGCGTCCGGATCGTTGTCCATCGCGATCACGGACGTTGCACCCAGCTTTGCGGCGGCGATCGCCAGCACGCCAGATCCCGTACCGACATCAATGACGCGACGAGCCGCGAGATCGGCCGACTGCAGCAGCGATAGGCACAGACGCGTCGTCTGGTGATGACCGGTACCGAATCCCATCGACGGATCGATCACGATGACGATGTGATCGGTGACGTTCGGCACATCCCACGGCGGCGCGACGATGATCCGGCCGACGGTAATGGCGGTGAGGTTGGCCTGGCTGCGACGCGCCCAGTCTTCGTCCGGCACGTCGACGGGCGTCACGGAGCAGGAGGGAATGTCGGATTGTCGCAGCGCGACGCGCGGCCTGGTCACGGCGAACCACGTCTCGAAAGAACACACGCCATCCATCGGCCGACGCGTGCTCCTGGATGGCAATCGGTTGGAAGTCGTCGAGTGCCGCGTACAGTTGCGCCTCGACGTCATCGGAGGCAGGACCTGGCTCGAACCGGAGGTCGAGCGCAGGGCAAGCAGCCCGCGAAGCGTTATCCAAAGATGTCTTTGACGCGCTCGAAGAACGGCTTCTCGCCCTCGGCGCCATCGCCCGACACCTTCTCGTCGCGGAGCGTCTTGCCCAGCTCCTCGATGAGATGCTTCTGCTCCTTCGAGAGCTTCTTCGGCACGGCAACACGCGCGATCACGTGAAGATCGCCGTGGCCGCGGCCCGAGACGTTCGGCATCCCCTTGCCGCGCAGCTTGAATCGTGTGCCAGCCTGCGTGCCTGACGGGATGTGCAGGTCCTCCTGACCCGTCGAGCGTGGGGACCTTGATGTTGCCGCCGAGCGCGAGCGTCGGAAACGGAGATCGGCATCTCGCAGTAGAGGTCGTCCTCCTCCCGGTGGAAGAACGAGTGCTCCTGCACGTGCACGACGACGTAGAGATCGCCAGGGGGGCCGCCGGCACTGCCGTGTTCGCCCTCGCCATAGAGGCGCAGGCGCTGGCCGGTCGCGATGCCGGCCGGGATCTTCACCGTCAGCTTGCGCTCGCGTGCGGTGCGCCCGGCTCCGCGGCAGGTGTGGCACGGCTTGGCGATGGTCTTTCCGGTGCCGCGGCAGTTGGGGCACGGACGCGCGACCGTCAGGAAGCCCTGCTGATACCGAAGCTGGCCGGCGCCCCGGCATTGCGCGCACGTCTCAGCTTGCGTGCCGGGGGCGGCGCCTGAACCTTTGCAGCGTCTCGCACGTCTCTTCGCGAGGAATCTGGATCGTCGTCTCGGCGCCCGTCGCGCGACTCCTCGAACGTGATCTCGAGGTCGTAGCGAAGATCGGAGCCTCGCTGCGGACCGCCGCGGCGCCTTCGCCGCCCGCCGAAGATGTCACCGAAGCCGAAGACGTCGCCGAGCCCGGAGAAGATGTCGGAGAAATCCGCGAAGATGGTCGGGATCGAAGCCGGCCCCGCCGGCCGGCGCTGCTGACGCCCTGATGCCCGAAGCGGTCGTACAGCGCGCGCTTCTCCTTGTCGGCCAGCACGGCATACGCCTCGGCCGCTTCCTTGAAGCGCTCTTCCGCCTCGTGGTCGCCCGGATTGCGGTCAGGATGGTATTTCAGCGCGAGCTTTCGATAAGCGCTCTTGATCTGTCCGTCCGAGGCCTCCCGTTCGACCTCGAGGATCTCGTAGTAGTCACGCTTGCTCACGCTGGTCCTCACTGCGCACCTTTCGCGACCTTCACCATCGACGGGCGAAGCAGTCGGTCGCCGAGCATGTAGCCGCGGCGGAATTCCTCGATGACCTCGCCGTCGCGCCGGTCCTCCGCCGGCTCGTGTGCGACGGCTTGATGATAGTTGGGATCGAAGTCGGCGCCGAGCGCCTCGATCGGCCGGACGCCGCGCCGCCGCAGGATGTCCTCCAGCCGCTTGTGAATCAGCTCGACACCTCGGCGGTACGCATCAGTGCCTTCGACGCCCGGGTCCGCCTTCAGCGCGCGCTCGAGGTCGTCGACGAGCGGCAGCAGCTCCTGCATGACGTCCGCCGCTGCTGCCTCGGCCTGGGCCTGCCGCTCGCGGTCGATGCGTTTGCGGTAGTTGTCGAACTCCGCTGTCTTCCGCAGCAGCCGATCGTAGTACTCGTCACGCTGACGCTGGAGCCTCGGCGGCGGCGTCGACCTCCGGACCGGGTGTTTCCGCCGGATCGCTCGCCGACGTCGGGTCGGCGGCGGTATTCGTGTGGTTGTCTTCCATGACTTGTTGTGCTGAGCGAGCGGGGAAGGCCGTGCTCCGCGAGCGAGGTCAGGGTCTCGAGCTGACCAGCCGGCTGATGGCCTTCGACAATGAGTCGACGGCGTTGATCGCCTTCGAGTAGCGCATGCGCCTCGGCCCGATGACGCCGACGGCGCGGACCGTGCGCCCGTCGGAGTAGCTCGGAGACCACCAGGCTGAAGCGCTGCAGGTCCGGTGCGTTGTGTTCAGAGCCGATCACGATCGTCAGACCATCGGCGCTGATGTAATCGTCGAGCAGCTGCAGCAGCCGCGTTTTCTCCTCGATCATCCCCAGCAGCGTGCGAAGGGCTTCGAGCGTCAGCTCCGGATCTTCGCCGCTCACGTCGTCGAGCAGGAGGGAAGCGCCCTGCACGAAGAGCGTCGGTGCCGAGTCGATGTCCGCAAACGTCGAGCTGGCAAGCCGAAGCGCGCGGGCGAGCAGCACGTCGTAGAGCGTCCGCTCTTCGCGCAGCCGATCGAGCACGATCTGCCGCACCTGAAGGAGCGACTGCCCCTTGAACTCGCTGTTCAGGTAATTGGCCGCCTGCTGGAGCTCGGTCTGATCGTAGTCGTCGCTCGGCTCGATCACCTTGTGCGAGATGTGGCCGCCGGTGCCGACGACGATGACGAGCACCCGGCCGCCATCGAGCGGCACGAAGTCCAGGCGCTCCAGCGTGGTGGTGTCGACGCCAGGCGCAATCGCGAAACCCGACCTGATGCGACGCGCGCGACACCTCCTGCGAGAGGTGCGTCATCAGGTCTTCGACGCTCGCAGCCCGCCGGAGCCGGGCCTCCATCTGCGGAGTCGCCCTCGGCGCCCGCCGCTCGGACAGCAGCGCATCGACGTAACTTCGATAGCCGAGGTCGGTCGGGACCCGTCCGGCAGACGTGTGCGGCTGCTGGACGTAGCCGAGATCCTCGAGCCTGGCCATGACGTTCCGAAGCGTCGCGGACGACACACCGAAGCCCCGGCTCGCCAGCCAGAGCGACGACACAGGCTCGCCTTGGTCGATATACGCCTGGACGACGGCTCCGAGGATCCGCCTATCTCGTTCCGGGAGCTCAGGATGGCGCACCATGGTTGTTTAGCAATCGCAGTGCTGGACTGCTAACGATTATACGGGAAAGGGCCCATCGGTGGAAAGTGCTCTGGTTGGAAGCCGGCTTCTGGAGCTTCCGCCTGAAGGCGGAAGCCACAAGGTGGGGTGGCGGAAGCGGCTACGGTCGTGAGGAAGCGCCCTGAAAATTGTTGAGCTATTCGACGACTTCCGTCAGCTCAACCCCGCCCTGGAAGCCAGCTCTGCGGCAGCGACCGACGCCGCGGCGACCAGCTCCTGACGATCCGCTCGGGTCAGCGCGAACTGGTCGACCAGGATCTCGCCGTCCACCATGGTCAGCCGCACGTCTGAGCCCCGCGCGGCATAGACGAGCGTCGACCACGGGTCCCGGTCCGGTTGCATATGAAGGCCATCGCGCGCCACGACGATGAGGTCGGCCCGCTTTCCCGCGTTCGAGCGATCCGATCTGTGCCTCCAATCCAAGGGTCAGCGCTCCGCCTCTCGTGGCCATCCACAACACGTCCCTGGCGGGCAGCGCACCCGGACCACGGCGCATCGCTTGAAGCGTCGCGGCAAGCCGCATCTCGTCGAACATGTCGAGCCGGTTGTTGCACGCGGCGCCGTCGGCGCCAAGCGACACACACACTCCGCGGGCCCGCAGCTCGACGATCGGGGCAATCCCCGACCCGAGCTTGAGGTTCGACCCCGGGCAGTGCAGGACCTTGACGTCGCGTTCGGCGATGAGCGCCTGCTCGGCCTCATTGACCCACACGCAATGTGCGACGCAGAGCCGGCCTGTCGCGAGGCCGGTGTCGGCGAGGTACTCCAGGTTCGCGCGGCCGCCGGACAGACGGCGAACCACGTCCACTTCGTCCTTCGATTCCGAGGCATGCGTGTGCACGAGCACTCGATGCTCGCGGGACAGTTCCGCGACCGCTTCGAGCAGTTCCCGGGAGCACGAGATGGCGAAGCGCGGAGCGTACGCCGCGCGCAGCCGGCCGTTCGCGGCTCCTTCCCAACGGCGCTCGCAGTGCGGTGCTTTCGTCGATGGAGTCTCGCGTCCGCTCGCGCAGCCGGCCCGGCACATGGTCGTCGTCTGCCGAGTCCATCATGCATTTGCCGACCGTTGCCCGCAGTCCGCTGGCCGCGAGCGTCTCGAAGACGACGTCCGTGTCGTGCACGGTCTCCATCGTCAACGCCGACGTGGTGCCCGAGAGGAGCAGCTCCGCGGTGGCCAGGCGCGTCGCAGCGCGAAGTGTCGATGGCGTGTGCGCGGCTTCGAGCGGCCAGACACGGCGCCGAGCCAGGCCAGGAGCGGGAGATCGTCGGCGAAGGACCGGAACAGCGTCTGGCACAGATGCACGTGCGTCTGCACGAATCCGGGAAGAATGTAGCCGCCCCGGGCATCGATCACACGATCGGCCGATTCGTCCGTCGCGCCGACCGACACGATCTCGCCGTCACGGATCAGGACGCCGCCCTCGAGGATCTCGAGCTGGTCGTTCATGGTGACGATGGTGCCGTTGCGGACGAGGATGGTCATCGGTACTTTCCCGCGGCTGCGTGGCTTCCACCTTCAGGTGGAAGTCCTGGTGTGTCCATGAACCAATATCCAGTGGGTTCCGGCTTGCGGTCTGTAAATTGATGCGCGGTCTGTAAATTGATTCGGCGGTCTGTAAATTGATTCCCAGTGGCTTCCGCCTTCAGGCGGAAGTTCAAGCTGAAGGCGGGAGTTACAGGCTCAGGGCGTCTGGGCGCGCAGAGCTGGACGCTTGGACGACATGGCCAGCGGGCTGGCGTCGACGCCACGCCGGACGGCCACGAGCTCCGCAACGATGCTGATCGCGATTTCCGCCGGCGTGACGGCGCCGATATCGAGCCCGATCGGCGCGCGGACCCGCTCGAGGCATTCGGCCGGGAGCCCCTCGGACAGGAGCGCCTGGCTGATGCGCACGATCTTCGCGCGGCTTCCAATCAGGCCCGAGGTACGCAAGGTCCCGCGCGGCGAGCGATCGCATGGCTTCGAGATCCGCCTGGTGGCCGCGCGTGACGATCACGGCGTACGCCGTCGCCGGCAGGGTCGCGCGATCGAGCCACTCGGCGATCGGTTCCACGATGACATCGTCGGCGTCGGGGAACCGCTCGCGATTGGCGAACTTCTCGCGGTCGTCGACGATGTGGGTGCGAAAGCCGGCGGTGTGCGCCAGACGCGCCACATGCCATCCGACGTGTCCGGCGCCGATGATGTAGAGACGGGGAGCCGGCGCGAGGGGATCGACGTGAACGTCCATCTGGCCGCCGCACACGAGGCCGTTTTCCTGGGCGAAGTCGTCGTTGAGGTCGTAGTGGAGCAAGACGCCCTTGCCGGTCGTGATGGCCTCGCGGGCTTTCCAGAAGGCGTCGTTCTCGTAGCACCCGCCGCCAATCGTGCCGACGGTGCGTCCATCGGCGAACACCAGCATCTTGGCCCCGGCGCGCTGCGGCGTCGATCCGTTGGCGCGGACGACGGTCACGAGCGCAGCGGCGTCACCGCGTGCGAGCGCATCCGCCGCTGCGGCGAGGACCTCCTCGTTCACATCAGGACCTCGATCTTCGACTTCTGCTTCAGGCCCGCGATGAACGCGTCAGCCTTTTCCTGTTTCTTCTGGCCGGAGAGGAACTGCTTGACCTTTTCGGCCACCTGATCGAGCGGGACCGTGGCGGCCTCCTTCCGCTCCGTGACCTTGATGATGTGAAATCCGAACTGCGTGGTCACGACGTCGCTGATCTCTCCTGGCTTGAGGCCGAACGCCGCCTCGTCGAACGCCGGGACCATCTGCCCGCGACCGAAGTAGTTCAGGTCGCCGCCCTGTGCGGCGCTGCCGTCGGCGGAGTTCTCCTTCGCGAGCTTGGCGAAGTCCTCTCCATCCTTCGCGCGTTTGAGGATCGCGTCGACGCGGGCGCGCGCCTTCTGCTTCGTCGCGGCGTCCGCTTTCTCGTCGGCGCGGATGAGGATGTGGCTGGCGCGCACCTGTTCGGCCTGCTTGAACTTGTCGGGATTCTTCTCGTAGAAATCCTTCGCTTCGGCGTCGGAGGCGCCGGGCGTCGTCGAGACCTCGGCATCCATCATCTTGGAGATCACGAGGTTGTCGCGGGTGTCGCTCCGCAGGCGCTCGACGGTCATGTTGCGTTCGGCGAGCGCTTTCTTGAAGGCTTCTTCGTTCGGAAACTGTTGCTGCATCTGCTTGATGCGGTCCTCGATCTCCGTGTCCGTCGCCGTGACGTTGCGAGACTTTGCCTCCTGGGACAGCACGGTGTACGTGATCAATCGGTCGAGCGTGCCGCGGAGGACCTCGTCTCGACGGTCGGCAGGGATGGGACCCTGGCCGAGCTCCATGTCCTTGACCAGCATGTCGAAGTCGGCCTTCTTCACTTCCTGGCCGTTGACCTTGGCGAGGACCTCAGGGAGTTGCGCCGGGACCGGCTTCGGCGGCGCCGGAGCGGCCGCAGGTGTGCCGGCCTGAGCGGTGGTCGTCGTCGAGGCCGAGGCCGACCCGGTCGCTTTCTTACAGGCAACGGCAGGCACGAGGGCTGCCGCAAGGAGCAGTACGCACAGTGGTTTCACAAGCATTCCCAGCTAGCAGATGACAGAGGGCGCTCAGGTTGTCGTTCGAGCGCAGAACCCCGAGTGCAAACAAGGATTGTACCCTAATACCCTGGCCCAGCCGTTCCTACTCGCTGCTGCCACCGAAGCTGTGGAGAGGGCAGGACCGCATCGGTTCGGTCCCCTGAATGAAAGCCTCGTTGAAGATCCTGGGGCACGCCGGCGTCGCGAGATAGCCGGTGTCGCGATCGATGTCGGCGAAGGTCATGCCTTCGGGCGCTTGGAAGGGCAGGCTCTGGTGGCCGGCCAGCGCGCGAGTCATGAACGTGGTCCAGATCGGCAGGGCAGCCTGGGTGCCGCTCAGGCCGAGCGGCTGATTGTCGTCGAGGCCGACCCAGACGACGGTCAGGAGCTCGGGCGTGAATCCGACGAACCAGGCATCGCGGAGATCGTTCGTCGTTCCGGACTTGCCGGCCGCGTCGAGCGCGAAGCCGGCCGCCCGGGCGCTGGCGCCCGTGCCCTCGTTGATCACGCTGCGCATCATGTTCGTGACGAGGTAGGTCGTGTCCTGCCGGGCGACCGGCTTGGCCGAAGCCACCTGGACCGCCAGGTCGCGCCCTCCGCTCACGAGCCGCTGAATGGCGACCAGGGGCCGCAGCGTCCCGCCGTTCGGGAAGATGGTGTAAGCCGACGCAATCTCCAGAGGTGTGGCCTCGAAGACGCCCAACGCGATCGAAGGGTAGGGGCGCGGCGGAGTGCCCGCCCCGACTTTCCGCCAGAGCGCCGCGACGTGATCGTAGCCGGCGGCTTCCGCAACTTTGACCGCCACGATGTTGCGTGAGAGCGCGAGGGCGCGACGGAGCGTGACGGGCCCGTCGAACTCGCCGTCGTAGTTGCCGGGGCTCCAGTCCTGGTCGTTGAACGTGAACGTGGTCGGCTCGTCCGGCATCACGGTCGCCGCCGTCACGTCGGTGCGGCCCTCTTCCTGTGCGTGCTCGAACGCTGCGAGGTAGACGAACGGCTTGAACACGGACCCGGGCTGGCGGCGCGCGGCGATCGCGCGGTTGTACTGCGACTGGTTGTACGACCGGCCGCCGACGAGCGCCAGGATTTCACCCGTTCGCGGATCGATCGCGATGAGCGCCGCCTGCGCGCGCTGACGTTTGCGCTTCGCGAGGATCTCGTCCACCCGAGTCAAACCTTCCCTGACGGCGTCCTGCGCGACACGCTGCAGGTGCAGGTCGAGCGTCGTGTAGACGTCGACCGATCCGGCGTATTGCTTGTACCGGTCCTGAATCTCCTGGCTGACGTAGTCGACGAAGTACGGCGCTTCGGCCTCCAGGGCGCGCGCGACGACGTGCAGCGGCTCGCGGCAGGCGCGGTCAGCGTCCGCGCTCGTGATGAAGCCGCTGTCGGCCATGGCGTGGAGGACGACGTTGCGGCGCTCGCGGGCGCGATCCGGATTGTTGAACGGCGACAGCCGCGGCGGGGATTGGATCGTCCCCGCAATGGTCGCCGCCTCGATCAGCGAGATGTTCGAGATGTCCCTGCCGAAGAACAGCCGCGCAGCCTCACCGACGCCGTGAACAGCGAACGATCCGCGCTGACCGAGCCACACGTCGTTGAGGTACAGCTCGAGGATCTGCGGTTTCGAGAGCCGCCGCTCGAGCACGACCGACATGAACCATTCGGTCATCTTCCGGCGGAGAGATTTTTCCTGCGTCAGGAACGTGTTCTTGACCAGCTGCTGGGTGAGCGTACTGCCGCCCCTGGTGTACTCGCTCTTGTGAAAGACGTTGCTGAACACCGCCGCGCTGATCGCAATCGGATCAATCCCGGGATGTTCGTAGAAGCGGTGGTCCTCGATGGCGAGCACGGCGTTGATCATGTGGGCGGGGATCGAGGCCAGCGGTACATCACGCCGCTTCTCCCGGCCCGTTGGGACGAGCGCAGTGATGAGCGGAGCCCCGAGCGTCAGATCGGCGGTTGCCCTCTTCGTGCCGACGACCTCGATCCGATCGATGACGGCGGGCTCGGCATCCTTGGCACGCTTGCCGCCGAACACGACGCGCACCTGCTGGTCCTTGAGGTTCCCGTCTTTCGGCACGATCAGGAGCGCGTCGCGCCCGATAGTGAACTCGCCGCCCGTGGCGGACGTGGGACGGTTCGAATATCCAAGGTCATTGAGGCGGTCGACGAGCTGGTGAGGCGACAGGGACTGACCTCGGTGCAGCTCGAAAGGACGCGCGAACACACGCGGATCGACGCGCTGCATCTCGCCGTGAATTCGCGCATCGATCATTCGGGAGAAGAGGACGTAGTAGTAGCCCATGACCGCCGACAGCACGATCAGCGGGCCCGAGAACCCCACCAGGGCAAAGAACTTCCAGCCACGCTTGCGCCGCGCGCGGACCGCCCGCTTCTTCCGGGGCTTCGGCGCCGGAGTGCCGCTTGGAGTCGTTGTCACGTCTTGGGACACACCTGGTTCAGCAAGGGTACGAGCGGAAAACGGAGGCGAAATCGCCCATTTGTACATATCGGACGGATCGCCCGTGCCCATGACTGCGTCTAATTCAGCGCGGGGGGCTTCGCCCCGCCGCACCCCCCATCGCCGTCGCTCGCGGGGCCGCGTGCCCCGCTCCGCTCCGGCGGGCGCGCCTTTGGCGCGCTACGAACCTGGACAACTCCTTGAGTGGACGGACGTTAGTGCGGGATGGGTGCAATTGTATACTGCGAGCTTGCCCCTGGAGCTGGTTTCGCGAGGCCAGGGACGAGTCGCGCTGCCCGGGGAGGGCACCAACATCATGTTGCGAAGATTCAGGATCGGGCTGCTCAGCGCGGCTCTGGCGTTCCTGGCGCCGCACACCGCGGGCGCACAGGCGCAGGCTGCCAACGGCAACATCGAAGGGACGGTGCGCGACACGAGCGGCGCCGCCCTGCCTGGCGTGATGGTGACGGTCACCAACATGGAGACCGGCACGACGCGTTCGTCGGTGACGAACGAGGCCGGCGTGTACCGGGCACCGCTGCTGCCGCTCGGCCGCTACAAGGTCTCGGCGGAGCTGCAGGGGTTCAAGACGTTCGAGCAGCAGGGGATTACGCTCTCGGCGGGCCAGACGGCGCTCATCAACATGGAGCTGAGTGTCGGGAACGTCTCCGAGACCATCACGGTGTCGAGCGAGTCTCCGATCGCCCAGCCCGGCAAAATCGATCTGGGCCGCACGATCGGCGAGAACGAGGTCCGGAACCTGCCGCTCGTCTCGCGGAACCCATACAACTTCGCCTTCCTCCAGGCAAACGTCACGGGCTACGAGAACAACGAGTTCGGTGTGCCGCGCATCAACGCGAACGGCACGCAGATGCACACCAACTATCAGCTCGATGGCAACACGAACACCGAGAAGGACAGGGCCGGCCTCAGGATGCTGCCCGTGACGGAGACCCTCGTCCGGGAGGTGAAGGTCATCACGAACGGCTTCGCGCCGGAGTTCGGGCAGACCACGGGGATGGTCTACAACGCGATCACGCCGTCGGGGACGAACGATCTCCACGGATCGACGAGCTTCCGGTTCCGCCGGAACGCGATGTCCTCCAAGCCGTTCTACCTGGCGCCGACCGCGCTGAAACCGGACACCGAGGTGAACGACTTCAATGCCTCGGCAGGCGGACCGGTCGTGAGAGACAAAATCCATTTCTTCGGGGCGTATGAGTACGTCGACCGGAGCCTCGTCACGGGGAACCAGGTCATCACGGTCGATCCGGCCGCCGCGCAGACCCTCGGGATCACGCTGCCGGCGAGCGGCGTCATTCCGGCCCACCAGAAGGTCAACTTCCTGTTCGGAAAGACCGATTACCAGATTGACGCGGCGAACCGTCTCTCGGCGCGCTATTTCCTCTTCAAGAATTCCTCGGCCTCGAACATCGCCGGCGGTTTGACGACGCCGGACCGGGCGACGGACTTCACCGATCGGATGGATTCGGCCTCCGCGCAGCTCGTCTCGAGCATTGGATCGTCGAAGCTGAACGAACTGCGCGTGCAGTATGCGCGCCGGCATCAATTCCGCACGCTGGCGGATTCGGCCGTCGATGGTCCTGCGATCACGGTCAGCGGCGTGGCGAACTTCGGCGGGCCGCGCATCGGCGATACGAACTCGGTCGGATTCGACTTCAACCAGGGAATCTGGCAGGTGATCGACAATCTCACCTGGCTGCGCGGCAAACACAGCTTCAAGGCCGGCATCGACGCACAGTTCATCGCCGACGACCGCGTGAAGGGCGAGCGGTTCCTCTACACCTTCCCGACGAGCGCGGCTTACCTCGCGGCCAGGAGCGGAGCGGCGCCGCGCGGCTACACGACGCTGCAGCAGGATTTCGGTCAGCTCGACGTGAGTTACAACTCCGGGTTCTACGGGATGTTCGCGCAGGACGACTGGCAGCTGACGCCGCAGATGAAGCTGCTGTTCGGCCTTCGTTACGATCTGTTCGACGTGCCGTCGGCGCGGACCTTCGCCGCCAACCCCTACTCGCGCGAGTTCACCATCGACAAGAACAACATCGCGCCCCGGGCCGGCTTCTCCTGGTCGCTCGACAGCCGCGCCACGACGGTCCTGCGGGCGTCGATCGGATTGATGTACGAGCCGCCGCTGCTGGACTTCTACGACAACGCCATCCTGAACAATGGTGATCCGGCCAGCTACACCGTGACGGTGCAAGGCACGGGGGACAACGCGCCGGCGTTCCCGAACAGCCTCGCCTCGGCCGCCGGATTCACGTTGCCGCGCCAGAGCATCACGGCGGTCTCTTCGGACTTCCGGACGCAGTCGGCGTGGCTCACGAACGTCCAGGTCGAGCGCGCGCTCTTGAGCGACGTGGCCGTCGCGGTGGGGTACGTGAACGCCATCGGCCGCAACCTTCCGGTGCTGTTGGACGCGAACCTCCTGCCGTCCGGCCGGACTATCGCAGACGGCCGGCCGATTTACACCGCTGCGGTCAATGCAGCGACCCGCGTGGACCCGACCTTCGATCACGTGAACGTGTTCCAGTCGATCGGCGAGTCGACGTACAACGCCTTCACCGCGACGGTCACCAAGCGGATGACGCACGGGTGGCAGGCCCAGGCGACGTACACGCTGGCTCGGGGCGAGGACTCCGCGCCGCTGACAGGCACCTACGTGGTGGGCAGCGGCGACGACCGGGCGTCCGATCCCTCGAATCTCGAGCGCGACCGCGGGTTGACGCCGTTCAACCAGACGCATACCTTCTCCCTCTCGACGGTCGTGTCGCCTTCGGTGAGCGGCGAGGGCGTCGGCGCGATGCTGCTGAACCACAATCAGGTCGGCATCATCCTTCAGGCGAACAGCGGCCTGCCGTTCAACATTCGATCGAACCTGGATCTGAACGCGGACGGCGTGACCAACGATCGTCCGGTCGGCATCGAGCGCAACGCGGGACGCCTCGGCCGTGTCGTCAATCTGGATTTGCGCTACTCGCGGTTCGTGCCGCTCGTCTCGGCGCAGCGCCTCGAGCTCTTCTTCGAGGCAAAAAACCTGTTCAACACGCTGAACGTCTCCGGCGTCAACCGCGTCGTCACGACCGATGCCGCAGGTGTGCCGGTTTCGACGCTCTTCACCAATGCCGCTGACTATCCCGACGCCGGGAAGGCCGGTTACGACCAGCGCCAGATGCAACTAGGAGTGAAGTTCATCTTCTAGAGGTTCAAGGTTTGAACCCTTGAACCCCTTCTCCTATGTCCTTCAATCGCCTGTTGCCGTTCGTTCTCGCCTCGGCTCTCTCCCTCCCGGTTGCGGGCCAGCTGCGGCCGCAGCCGGTTGCGGAGCTGCCCGGCACGGTGTCGCTGCAGTTGATGCTGCGGAAGCTGGGCTCGGTCGGCACGTTCATGCAGACCGACGCGCACCCGGACGACGAGGACAACGCGCTCCTCGCGATGTTGGGGCACGGTCAGGGCATGCGCACGGTGCTCGTCACGGCGACGCGCGGCGACGGTGGGCAGAACGAGATTGGCCCGGAGCTGTTTCAGTCCCTGGGTGTGCTGAGGACTGAAGAACTGCTGGCCGTGCACCGGTTCGACGGCGCGGAGCAGTTCTTCACGCGCGCGGTCGACTTCGGGTTTTCCTTCAGCGTTGAGGAGTCGATCCAGAAGTGGGGCCACGACGAGATCCTTGGTGACTACGTGCGTCACATCAGGGCGCTTCGGCCTGACGTGATTGTGGGGTTCCTCTGCGGCGGCGAGGGTGGAGGGCAGCACCACCAGGCGTCGGCGCGACTGACGGTCGAGGCGTTTCGCGCGGCGGCCGATCGCACGAAGTTCCCCGAGCACATCAAAGAAGGTTTGCGGCCGTGGCAGGCGCAGCGCGTGTTCTGCACCGATACGGCCAGCTTCGGCCGGGGGGCGGGCCCGCGCACACCCGATCTCCTGACCGCCGACGTCACCGGGTTCGACCCCGTCCTCGGACGGACGTACGGCGAGCTCGGCATCGAGGCGCGGTCCATGCACAAGTGCCAGGGCACTTCTCAGCTGCTTCCGCTTCCGGGCCAGTCGCTCAACCGGACCTATCGGCTGCGCGACAGCGTCATCGGCCAGCCAGGGGTCGCTCCTGGGTCGCTGTTCGAGGGGATCGACACGAGTCTGCGTGGTCTGGAGCGCTTTGGCGGCGAACATCCGCCCGCCGATCTGACTTCCGCGATTGCGTCCATTGCGGCCGCGGTTTCGCGTGCGACTGCGGCGCTGGCCGCTCAGGGCCCCGGGGCCGCCGCGCCGCCGCTCGTGGACGGGCTCGCGGCGGTTCGCGCGCTCCGCGCCCGGCTTCCGAAACTGTCGCTCTCGGACGAGGACCGCTACGAGCTCGACTTTCGTCTGACGAGGAAGGAGGAGCAGTTCCAGCAGGCCGTCGTGCTCGCTTACGGCATGCGGTTCGAAGCTCTCGCAGACGATGGGGTCGTGATGCGGGGAGAGCCGATGAAGCTCTCGTTTGCGATCGCGAATCACGGACCGGCCGACGTCACGCTCTCTGGCGTCGACGTCGCGGGCGTCGCCAGCCTCACGGGCGTGGCCAGCTGCACAGGCACCATCAAGAAGGAATCGGCGTACACCTGCAGCGCCTCAGGGGCCGTTCCCGCAACGGCTCCGATGACCGGGCCATATTGGACGCCGCGCCCGGACGCCGCGCGGTACGACTTCGATCTGGATGCGCCCTCCGGCCGCCCGCTGGATGCGCCCTCCGGTCGCCCGCTGGATGCGCCCTCCGGTCGCCCGCTGGATGCGCCCTCCGGTCGCCCGCCGGACGCGCCGTTCGGGCTTCCATTTCGCCCCTCTCCTTTCCTCGCGACGTTCCACGTGTCGATCGGCGGAGCCGAGATCCGCGTGCCGCGGGTGCTGCAGTTCCGCTACGACAACGTGGTCGCGGGTGAAAAGCGCATGGAGGTCACCGTCGCGCCCGCGTTCTCCGTGCGCCTGTCGCCCGACATCGTCATCTTCCCGGCGGCGAGCGCGCGCGCGGCGAAGGACAGCACCACGCGGCGCGTTCAGGTGGTCGTGACGAATCAGCACAAAGGTCCCGCCGAGGGAACGGTCTCGCTCCAGGTGCCTCAGGGGTGGACCGCGACTCCCGCGCGCGCCAGCGTGAGGTTTGCGCGGGAGGACGAGGAGGCGACGCTGCGCTTCGATGTCTCGCGTCCGCCGGCCGCCCGCGTCGGAGACTACGTGGTGCGCGCGAGCGCGACAGACAGCGACGGGACGTACGACACCGGCTACGAGGTCGTCGAGTATCCGCACACCAGCCGCCGCCACGTGCCGAAGGCCGCCACGGCACGGATCGAGGTCATCGACGTGGCGATCGCGCCCGCAGTCAGAGTCGGCTACATCATGGGCGTCGGCGACCAGGTCCCTCAGGCGCTGGCACAGCTCGGCGCCGCCGTCGACTTGATCTCTCCCGAGCAGCTCGCCTCGGGTGACTTGTCGCAGTACAGCGTCATCATGACCGGCGTTCGCGCCTACGAACGACGGCCGGATCTGCGCGCCAACAACCAGCGCCTCATCGCGTATGCAGAGCAGGGCGGTACGGTGTTGGTGCAGTACAACAAGTTCGAGTTCAACGACGCGCAGTACGGACCGTATCCGGCCAAGGTGTCCGCCAATCGCGTGACCGACGAGAACGCGCCGATCGAGGTGCTCGCGCCGACGCATCCCGTGTTCTCGACCCCCAACAAGCTGGGCCCCGAGACGTGGGCCGGCTGGGTGCAGGAGCGGGGCCTCTACTTCCTCGGAGAGCGCGATTCGCGCTACGTCGATCTGCTGCAGTCGGCCGATCCGTTCGAGTACAACCGGGGCATCAAGACAGGCGCCCTGGTCGAAGCCCGGGTCGGCAAGGGCCGCTGGGTGTACATTGGACTCGGGCTCTGGCGTCAACTGCCCGCCGGTACCGAAGGGGCGTATCGCCTGATGGCCAACCTGGTCAGCCTGCGCTGATCCGCTGCAGAACAGTCTAAGCGCGCCGAAGGCGCGCCCGCCGGCCAGCCTCCGCCAAGGCTTCGGCGGCCCGCCGGAGCTTTAGCGAAGGCGGGAGCGGAGCGGGGCGCAGGGGTCCCCGCGAGCGACGGCGATGGAGGGTCCGGCGGGGCGACCACCTTCGCCGAGGCTACGGTGGTCCGCCGTAGCTTCAGCGAAGGCGGAAGCCCCCCGGTCTAATAATGAGATTCGCTCCCGAATACGTGAAGTGTGTCCTCAACGAGAACTTCGAGGACGCCAAGGAGCTCTTCATCGTCCCGCTGATGCGCATCCACTACGCGCACCTGGCGATGCTGACGGAGCAGAAGATCATCACGGCTCCGGACGCGCGGTCGATCCGGAACGCGCTCGACTCGATCTCGGTCGAAGACGTCCGCACCGTCGCGTACGACGGCACCTACGAGGATCTCTTCTTCTATGTCGAACGGCTGATCGTTTCGGCCTGCGGCGATGACGTGGCCGGGCGGCTCCATACGGCGCGCTCGCGCAACGACATCGACATGACGATGTACCGGATGCAGCAGCGGGAGCTGATCCTGGCGGTGCTGGAGACGTCGCTCCGGCTGCGGCGCGTGCTGCTGGATCTCGCCGGACGTCACCTCGAGGATGTCTTCGCGGCACATACGCACACGCAGCCGGCGCAGCCGAGCACCATTGCGCACTATCTGCTCGCGGTGATCGAGCAGCTCGAGCGGGACGCCGTGCGCCTCAAAGCGGCCTACGCGAGCACGAACTGCAACCCGCTCGGCGCCTGCGCCATTACAGGGACAGGCTTTCCGATAGACCGCGCCCGGACGACCGAGCTGCTCGGATTCGATGCCCCGACCGGCAACACCTACGGCAGCATCGCGACGGTGGACTACCTGCTCGAGAGCGTATCGGCAACCGCCGTGCTGCTCACGGGCCTTGGCCGCGTCGTGCAGGATTTCCTCCTCTGGTGCACGAGCGAGTTCGGATATCTGCGGCTGGCGGACGGATTCGTGCAGTGCAGCAGCATCATGCCGCAGAAGCGCAACCCCGTCGCCCTCGAACACGCGCGGGCGATCGCCAGCAAGGCCGTCGGCCAGGCGGGTGCCATTCTGACGGCCGTCCACAACACGCCATTCGGCGACATCGTCGACACCGAGGACGACCTGCAGCCGCTCGTCGTGTCGATGTTCAAGGACGCCATCCGGATGGTGGGGCTCGTGGCCGCGGCCATGTCAACCGCCGAATTCAACCGCCAGCGGCTGGCGGAGCGTGCCGGGCAGGGATGGATTACGGTGACTGAGCTCGCGGACACGCTGGCAAGAGAGCAGGCGGTGCCGTTCAGAAAGAGCCACGAGATTGCCACTCAGCTGGTAGCCGAGTCCGCGCGACGACCCGACATGCCTCTCGAGCACGCGCTCGCGCAGGTCTCGAAGAGCGTGCTGGGCCGCAGCCTCGAGTACGCGCCAGCGGAGCTCGCCGAAGTCCTGAGCCCTCAGCACTTCGTGCGGGTGCGCACGACGCCGGGAGGCCCGGCGCCGTCCGAAACCGCGCGTGCGTGCGAGGCGTCCGCCTCGCTCGTCCGGTCGGACGAGCAGTGGCTCGCCGACACGGTCACTCGTCTCCGCGCGGCCGAAGCGCGGCTGGACGACACCGCATCGGCGCTCTGAGGGAGTGAGGGTCACAACATCGCAGTACGCGGGTCTGCTAGTGAACGACTCCTTGGCGGAATTCCGCCTCGGCGGCGTCGATGAAGGCGCGGTAGCCCTCCGGGTCGATGAACGGGTCCACCGGGTTCTTCGCCGTCTTGCTGTAGAAGCCGTCTCATGAACCTGCCGCTCGTTTCGCGATGCGAGCGAACCCCAGTGAGCGAGCCACGCGAGCGGCCCGCCTACGCCAAGGCTTCGGCGAGGTCTCGCCGTAGCGCTTCGCGCGGAGGCGGAAGCGCGCCGGCGAAGCGGCGCGCGAGAGCGCGTGTCGGGGAGTCCGAGGGGCGAAGCCCCTCGGATGAGACTAGACCGTGAGCACCCAATGCTGGCCCATCTCCAGCGGGAGCTCCTCGATCAGGCGGTCGACGAGATGCGGGCCGTATTGATTGAGGAAATACGTGATCGACAGGGTGCGCTCCTGCGGGTGTCCGAGTGGAAACACCTGCGACTGGAGGCGCGTGAACTGGCGTCTCAGGGTCTCGTCGCGTCGTTTGGCGGCCTGGATGATCTTCGAGTGGAGCGCGCGCAGGTCGTGGTCCATTCGACCGAGCGTCGTCCGGGCCGCGCCGGCAAGCGTCGGATCGAGCTCCGGCAGCACCTCGGCCACGCGCGTCATGCTGCGCTGCAAGGCCTCGCCCGCCTCGCGCATGGCTTGTTCAACCGACTTCGGGAGCTGCGATTGGAGCAGCCGGTTGAGCGCCGACTCGTCCTGCGGCTGGAGCTCCTCCAGATCGATCGCGTGGCGACGCAGGAAGCGTGCGGCGGCGGAGTCCACGACCGTGGCTGTCGCACGGGCGTAGATGAGCGGCATCGGAATGCCGAACTCGGGGTACACGCTCCGGAGCTGTCCAAGGTAGGCCATCTCGCTGGGACCGGCCACGTAGCATGCCGTAGGAAAGAGCGTGTCCTGCACGATGGGTCGGAGCAGGACGTTCGGGCTGAACTGCTCCGGCGACCGTTCCGCTTGTTCGGCAAGCGTGGCCGCTGGCACCGCCGTGTCGCCGACGATGAAGCTATCCCCGCTGCGGCGGATCGGCGTGCGTGCGCCATCGAGATGGAAGATGGATGGCTGATCGGGCTGCGGTTCCACCTGGGGCGCGTGTCCCAGCGCGGACATCGCGCGGCCTGCGATGGCTGCCAGCGACGCGGTCGTTCCAGCCCGGCGCAACTCCTGGGCGAACACCCCGGCCGCGAGGGGCTTCGCCGCAGGATCCGAGGACTCGAAAACGACGAGACCCAGCCGGCCCAGGACCGATTCGATCCAACGGGCGAACGCCTCGGCGACGCCCGCCCCCGGCCTGTAGGCCTCGCGCAGGCTGGTCAGGAGCGGTTCGGTGAAGGGGGTGGAAGGCAGGGCGGCGGCGAGATCTCGCGATCGCCTTCTCGGTCCGATCGTCCAGTGTGAGGCGCGCGACCGGGAGGTCGCCGGCGCCCTCGGGCGGCTCGAGCGTGATCGTCCGCGGGTGGTACGTCGAGTCGAGGATCGTACACCCTGCGATCTCCTCCCAGTCGTGGTCCTCGGCGTCCACCCAGAAGATGGGCACGACAGGGATGTGGTGCTCTTCTGCCACGCGGCGGGCGAGCTGGAGGGCCGTCACGGTCTTCAGCAGCGTGTACATGGGGCCGCCGAAGGCTCCCGCCTGCTGCCCGGTCAGAATCGCGACGGCGTTGGGATCTGTGAGCTGCGCCACGTGCCTCGCGCGCTTCCGGCGGAGCATTACGGCGCCCCTGCTGTGCGGCGAGCACCGACGCGATCGCCTCGCGATTCCGCTTCTGCCCGTGCACGCGCGCGATGACGTCGCGCCACGCCTCCGGCCGGGTCGGGTCGCCCGCGTAGAGCGACGCGATCCGATCGAAGTGGTAGGCGTAATCGCCTGAAAGTGGCCGGATCCAGGGAAAGCGCCGGACGTCGACACCCGCTCGGCTGGCGCCTTTTTCGAAGAGGACGGCGCCCCGGCCGTCCGTGCTGGGCTCGACGGACACGGTGTCGTACTCTCTCAGAGCCTTCGAAAGCATGTCAAGGTAGCCTGCCCAACTTGGACGCCCGTGCGGCGCCGAGGGATCCCAGGCCCTTGACCCCGCGACCGGGATTCACTTGTGGTCGCTCGTGCGTGGGGCAGCCCTAAAGGGCTGCGCTACATACCAAGCCGTGCGTGAGGCAGCCCTAAAGGGCTGCGCTACATACGAACACGAGTGAATCCCGGAACTTAATGTGTTACATTTTTTCGATCCCGCCGAGGAGTCCCGTCAACTGACCAGAGACGATCCGACCGCCTTCGCTCCGCCGCCGGCGTTTGGGCCCTTCAGGGTCCTGCATCAGATCGGCGTCGGCGCACTCGGTCCGGTGTTCCGCACGTACGAACCGACTCGCGATCGTCTTGTCGCTGTCAAAGTGTTCCGCCTCGATGTCACGCCCGAGCAGGCGCAGACGCTGGCAGACGAGCTCGCGCACGCAGCCGAAGCCGAGCTGTTCCATCCATCGATAGTCGAGCCGATCGCCTCCGGTATCGAAGGGACCGTCGCCTATCGCGCCGAAGAATACGTAGCGGCTGAGTCGCTCGACGTGGCGATGCGCCACTACGCTCCCGCGTCCTTCGACACGATGATGCGGATCATCGGTCAGCTCGCCGAGGCCATCGACGTCGCTCGCAGGGCGGGCGTGGGGCACGGCGCGCTGCATCCCCGTGACATCTTCGTCACACCAGACGAGGCGCGCGCCTCCGGCTTTGGCGTCGTCGACGCGCTCGAGCGTCTCGGGATCCGGGCGCCGGTCCGCCGGCCGTACAGCGCGCCGGAACGGATCGCTGGCGGTGATTGGTCGACGCGAGCGGATGTGTTTTCGCTCGGCGCGATTGCATTCGAGCTGCTGACCGGACGCCGGCCGTCGGGGACCGGCCAAGATATCGGACCGCTGACCGGCGCGGCCGTCCCGGGCGCCGAGCGGCTGCAGGCGGTGCTCGTCCGCGCAATGCAGGAGGACCCGAGCGATCGGTTTGGCACGGGTCTCGAGCTCGCCGACGCGTTGGCTTCCGCGGGCGCGTTGGCTGCTGCCGACGGTGTCACCGATGCGAGGCCCGTCGAGCCGACCACCGAAACAGCCTTTGCGGCGACGGCCATTCCCGCGGAAGCGCACGCCTTTGCGGACGAGGGCGACGACGTCGATGAGGCTCCGGAACAGAACGCCGTTACAGACGGCGGCGTAGCACTGGAGGACTCCGTCCGCCGGGACGAAGAGATCGAGCCGTGGCAGTCGGCGCCGGAACAGATGGCCGCGGCGGAGACTGTCCCGCCGCCCTATCGGCACGACACCAACGACACCGCGCAATACTCGGAGATCGAGCCGGAGCCTGGGGCGGAAGCGCGCGACTTCCACGCCGAAAACAGGGCGCTCGGCGACGACCGCACGACGTCGCTCGACGTCAGTACCCACCGTGAGCCTCGGTCGCCGCAGCTCGAGATCGATCACGACCTGGATGCGGATGAGGGCGCGACCTCGCACTCGTATCGAGAGGACACCAGACCCGGGGCGTTCGTGCCGCCGTCGCTGTTCGATGGGTCGAGCGGTGCTCCTCCACAAGTCATCGAGCGCCAGGTCCGGCCGGAGTCCGCGCACCATTCGGACGACCATGTTCCCTTCGACCCGTTTTTTGCTCACGCGGCGCAGCCCGAACGCCCACGCACGGCCATATTGCCGTACGCGGTGATCCTGATTACCGGGCTCCTGATGGGTTGGGGCATCGCCAAGTTCTCCGAATGGCGCACTCAACAGACCACGGTCGATTCCACCGAAGCGTCGGGGAGACCCGCCGCCGAGCCTCTGGGGCAACCCGCGGGGACTCGTGGAACGGCGGTGGATACCAGCGACCGACCGGTGCCGCCCGGGACGGCCGCGACGCCTCCTGCGCCCGCTCGCGAGTCTCCGCCACCACGGCCAGCTGCTCCAGCACCATCCGTGGCGGCGAGGTCGGGCACGCTGGTCGTACGGTCCATGCCGTCCGGGGCAGCCGTCACGATCAACGGTAAGTGGAGCGGCCGAACGCCCCTCACGCCGGTCACGCTGCCGTTTGGAGACTATTCCGTCCGCGTCCTCCTTCCGGGCTATCAGACGCGTCAGGAGGAGGTGAGCCTGTCCGCCGACACCACCTCACGCACGTTGTCGGTGCAGCTGCAGCGGGAGCCTGTGACGTCCCGGGCCGGCACCCCGAATGCGGCGCGGCCGCAGCAGCCGGCTCCGCCAACGGCACCCGCGACGGCACCGGATGCCGGGGTTGGGACCGGCACGCTCGAAGTGGACTCGCGGCCGATCGGCGCGCGCGTGTTCATCGACGATCGACCGGTAGGGACGACGCCTCTACGGCTGCCGGACGTGGCGCCTGGCAGCCGGGTCGTGCGCCTCGAGCTGGCCGACCATCAAACCTGGACCGGAGTCGCCCAGGTCGGGCGCGGCAAGATCACACGTGTCGCGGGCTCGTTGGAACCCATTCGATGAAAGCCATCCTCGCACTCGAGAACGGGATTTGGTACGACGGCGAAGCGGCGGGCGCACCGGGTGAGACCGGCGGCGAGGTCGTGTTCAACACCAGCATGACCGGGTACCAGGAGGTGCTGACCGATCCCTCCTACGCCGGCCAGATCGTCACGATGACGTGCCCGGAGATCGGAAACTACGGCGTGGCCGGCGAAGACGGCGAGTCGCGCGCGCCGAAAGTCGCCGGCTTCATCGTCCGGACCGAATCGCCCGTCGCGAGCAACTGGAGAGCCGACGGGACGCTCCGCGACTACCTCGTCCGTCACAACATCGTCGCAATCTCCGACATCGACACGCGGGCCTTGACGCGGGTGCTCAGGTCCGCAGGAGTGATGCGCGGGATCATCGCGACGGGTGACGTCGATCCGCGCGCGCTCGTCGAGCGGGCCCGCGATCTGACGCCGATGGAGGGGTCGGATCTCGTCCTCGGCGTGACGTGCGAGGCACCGTTCGACTGGCAGCCCTCCGAGAGCCCTTCCGGGGAGTTCACACCGTCTCCGGAGCGTCGCGCAGATCGCCCGCTCAAGATCGCGGCGTACGACTTCGGGATGAAGTGGAACATCCTTCGCCGCTTCACGGCGTACGGCTGCGACGTGCGCGTGTTTCCCGCAACCGCGCCGGCGTCCAATCTGCTGGCGACCAATCCGGACGGCGTGTTCCTGAGCAACGGCCCCGGCGATCCGTCGGCACTCGGGTACGCCGTGGAGAACGCGAAGGAGCTGGTGAAATCGGAAGTGCCGGTGTTCGGCATCTGCCTCGGCCATCAGGTGCTGGCGCTGGCGCTCGGCGGCCGCACGTACAAGCTGAAGTTCGGCCATCGCGGCGCGAACCATCCCGTCAAAGACCTGACCTCCGGAAAGATCGAGATCACCTCTCAGAACCATGGGTTCGCCGTGGATCCGCACACGCTGCCGACTGACGTGCGCGTGACCCACACGAACTTGTACGACGGCACGGTCGAAGGGCTGCGCCACAATGCCAAGCCGGTCTTCTGCGTGCAGTATCACCCGGAGGCGGCGCCAGGTCCGCACGACGCGGATTACCTGTTTCGACAGTTTCTGGACGAGATGGAACGGCGGGTTTAGCTTCAACAGAGTCGCAGCTCAAAGCAGGCTGTCGCCGCTGACCAGCCGCGAGCCAAGCGAGCGGCGAGTGGCCGCGGGGGTGGGGCCCCGCGGCTGTAAGAATGACAGCGGACGCCCCGAGCAACAGACACCCTCCGAACAAATCGAATGCCCAAACGGACCGATATCAAACGCGTGCTCGTGATTGGCTCCGGCCCGATTGTGATCGGGCAGGCCTGCGAGTTCGACTATTCCGGCACGCAGGCCTGCAAGGCGCTCCGCGCCGAAGGGCTCGAGGTGATCCTCGTCAACAGCAACCCGGCGACGATCATGACCGACCCCGAGCTGGCCGACCGCACGTACGTCGAGCCGCTCAACCCGGAGGTGATGGCCAAGATCATCGAGCGCGAGCGTCCCGATGCGCTGCTGCCGACGGTCGGCGGTCAGACCGCCCTCAATCTCGCGGTCGCCCTCGGCGAGAACGGGACGCTGGAGCAGTACCGCGTCGAGCTCATCGGCGCGTCGGTCGAAGCGATCAAGGTCGCGGAGGATCGGCTCCAGTTCCGGGAGGCGATGCGATCGATCGGGGCTGACGTGCCCGAGAGCCGGTATGTGCGAACGATCGAAGAGGCGGTCGCGGCCGTCGAGATTCTCGGCTTTCCGAACATCATCCGTCCGTCTTTCACGCTCGGCGGCGTCGGCGGCGGCATCGCCTACAACATCGAGGAGTTCCGGGAGATTGCCGGACGCGGACTCGACCTGAGCCCCGTCCACGAAGTCCTGCTCGAGGAGTCGGTGATCGGCTGGAAGGAGTTCGAGCTCGAGGTCATGCGCGACCGGGCCGACAACTTCGTCGTCATCTGCTCGATCGAGAACATCGATCCGATGGGCGTGCACACGGGCGACAGCATCACCGTCGCGCCGGCGTTGACGCTGACCGACCGCGAATACCAGCGCATGCGCGACCTCGCGCGGCGGATCATCCGGAGGGTGGGCGTCGAGACCGGCGGCTCCAACATCCAGTTCGCCATCAACCCCGAGAACGGCCGCATCATCGTCATCGAGATGAACCCGCGTGTGTCGCGCTCCTCCGCGCTCGCGTCGAAGGCCACCGGGTTCCCGATCGCCAAGATCGCAGCGAAGCTCGCGCTCGGCTACACCCTGGACGAGATCCCCAACGACATCACGCGGCTCACGCCGGCGTCGTTCGAGCCGACGATCGACTACGTCGTCGTCAAGGTGCCGCGGTGGGCCTTCGAGAAGTTCCCGCGCGCCGACCGTACGCTGACGACGCAGATGAAGTCGGTGGGCGAGGTGATGGCGATCGGCCGGACGTTCAAGGAAGCGTTCATGAAAGCGTTCCGCTCGCTCGAGCTGGGCAGCAGCGGCGCGCTCGTGGGCCAGCCGACCGGGCGGCCGCAGACGATGACGGCGGAGGAAGAGGAAGGCGCCCTCCAGCGCGAGCTCAGCATCCCGAACGATCGCCGCATGTGGGCGCTCTTCAGGGCGCTCGATCGCGGGTGGACGGTCGAAGATCTCTACGAGCTCACGCGGATCGACCGCTGGTTCCTCACCCAGTTCGCGCAGATCGTCGAGCTGTGCCAGTCGGCGTCGCTCGTCGGGCTGCGCGGCATCTCCGACGACCTGCTGCGAACGCTGAAGCGGGCCGGCATCGGCGACCGCGAGCTGGGCGGCCTGTTGGGCACAGACGAGGAAGCCGTCCGATCGAAGCGGCTGGAAGCGGGGCTCCGGCCCGCCTACAAGCGCATCGATACCTGCGCGGCGGAGTTCGAGTCCTACACGCCGTACATGTACGGCACGTACGAGAAGGAGTGCGAGTCGGAGCCCACGCCGCGTCAGAAGGTCGTCATCCTGGGCAGTGGACCCAACCGCATCGGGCAGGGCATCGAGTTCGACTACTGCTGCTGCCACGCCGCCTTCGCCCTTCGCGAAGAGGGGTTCGAGACGGTGATGATCAACTGCAACCCCGAGACGGTGTCGACCGACTACGACACGGTCGACCGGCTGTATTTCGAGCCGCTGACGTTCGAAGACGTCGCGTCCATCATCGCCCGGGAAAGCGAAGCGGGCGGAGACGTCGCGTGCGTGGTCCAGTACGGCGGGCAGACGCCGCTCAAGCTCGCGCTCTCGCTGCAGGAGGCGGGGATCAGGATTCTGGGCACGTCGCCTGACTCGATCGATCTGGCCGAGGACCGCGAACGGTTCGCCAAGCTGCTGTGGGATCTCGGCATTCCTCAAGCGGCGAGCGGCACCGCGACGACAGCGGAAGTGGCGCGCGAAGTCGCGACCAAAATCGGATTCCCGCTCGTCGTCAGGCCCTCGTACGTGCTGGGCGGCCGCGCGATGGCGATCGTGTACGACATGGGCGCCCTCGATCGCTACATGTTGAACGCGCTGGCTGCCTCGCCGGGGCATCCCGTGCTCATCGACAAGTTCCTCGAGGACGCCGTGGAGCTCGACGTGGACGCCGTGGCGGACGCGACGGGCGCCGTCGTCATCGGCGGAATCATGGAACACATCGAGGAGGCCGGCATCCACTCGGGAGACAGCTCCTGCGTCGTGCCCCCGTACAAGATCGTCGACCGGCACGTGGCGCTCATCCGCGACTACACGCAGCGCATCGCGAAAGCGTTGAAGGTCGTCGGGCTCATGAACGCGCAGTTCGCGATCAAGGACGAGACGGTCTACGTCCTGGAAGTCAATCCGCGCGCATCACGGACCGTGCCGTATCTCTCGAAGGCGACCGGCGTTCCGCTCGCCAAGGTGGCCGCTCGGGTGATGGTCGGCCGAACGCTCGCGCAGCTCGGTTTGACGCAGGATCTCGAGGTCTCGGGCTTCTTCGTCAAGACTCCCGTATTTCCGTTCGTGCGCTTCCCGGGCGTCGACACGATTCTGGGGCCCGAGATGAAGTCGACGGGGGAGGTGATGGGCGGCGCGTCGACGTTCGGGACCGCCTTTGCGAAGGCACAGCTCGGCGCCGGTGCCAAGCTGCCGCTGGCGGGCTGCGCGTTCATCTCCGTAAATAACCACGACAAGCCGGCCGTCGTGCCGATCGCGCGCGACCTCAGCTCACTCGGGTTCAAGCTGATGGCGACCCGGGGTACGGCGAACTTCCTCCGGGCGCACGGCCTCGACGTGGAGATCGTCTTCAAGGTCAACGAGGGCCGCCCGCACGTCGGCGACGAGATCCTCAATCAGCACATCCAGCTGGTCATCAACACTCCTCTCGGCCGAGAGTCCTTCTTCGACGACCGCATTGTCCGGCGCATCGCGACGATGCAGTCGGTCCCGTGCATCACGACGCTGACCGGCGCGTCCGCGACCGTGAACGCGATTCGGGCGTTGCAAAGCGAGGGGCTGAGCGTCCGCGCGCTCCAGGAGTACCACGCACAAATTGCGACGGGACCTGCCGGAGGGCAGCGCAGTTTTTAGAGCCCGAGCCGGCGGCGACCGGCAAACTCTCCGAAAATCCAGACGGTCGAACGCCCTTCGGCCTGCGCGCGCTCCTTGCAGCGTGCGCGGGGAATGGGCGTTCCCGCGGCCATCGCCACGCTGCCGCTCCTCGCAGGTACGCTCGCCGGCCTGCTGCTCTCCGATCACGTGGCTGCGGGCGTCGCGCGCCTGGCAGCTGCCGGGGCACTGCTCGCACTCTTGAGCGCCGTTGGCGCTTTCTCGGTGGACGCAAGCTCTGGCGAGACCGTCGCGGCAATTGCGACGGGCTCCGCGCTGGCCGGCCTGTCGTTGGCCATCAGCGCTGCGGCCCTCGCGTACCATCCGCCGCTTCTCCAGTGGTTCGAATCACGTTCGACGCGGGACTCCTCCGCGCCGGTGTCCATCGAGGGAGTGCTGCGCGAAGACGCCTCGGTCTCCGGTGGATCACCCTCGCTCGTCGTCGATGTCCGCCGCGTGAGTGGCATGGAGAAGGCTGGCGGTGTGCGTCTGTCCGTCGGGGGAGCGCTTGGCCCTGCGCGACGTGTGGAATGGCGCGCGGGCCGTCGCGTCCGGATCTCGGCGCTCCTTCGACTGCCGGCGACGTACGTGAACCCTGGTGTCCGCGACGATCGGCGCACGCTCGCCAGGCGGGGGATCGTCCTCGTCGGCACGGTGAAGAGTGCTGCCATGGTCGACGTGGTGGCCAGCGCGTCACCCGTCCAGGAGCTTGCAGCAACCGTGCGGCAGTGGGTCCGGGAGCGCCTGGGCGATGGGGTCGGACGCTGGAGCCCGAAATCCGCGGCTGTAGCGACTGCCGTGCTGATTGGAGATCGCACCGGACTTCCCGATGCCGACACCCGGCGACTGCAGGATGCCGGGACGTATCACGTCATCGCGATCTCCGGCGGGAACATCGCCATTCTCACCGTGCTCGTGATGGGCGTACTTCGCCAGCTGAGGATTCCGGGCAGGACGGCGGCGGCGATGACAATCCTGCTGCTGCTCGCCTACAGCGAGATCGTCGTGCCGGCGCCGTCGGTGCAGCGCGCGATCAGCGCGGCGCTCCTGTACCTCGCCGCACGCGTCCTCGATCATCGCGGCTCGGCCCTGAACGTGCTCGCGATCGCTGCGACGCTCGGCGTCGCCAGCGCTCCGGTGGTGCTGCTCGATCCCGGCTTCATCCTGTCGTTCGGCGCCACGTTGGGCATCCTCGCCGTCGCGACAGCACGGCTCGCGAAAGCCCGGTGTCGCGCCGGGTTCGCACGGCGCAGCGTGGAGACCCTATGGTTCTTTCTCCGGACGACGTGCGCCGCAGAGGCCGCGCTGCTGCCGGTTGCGGCAGCGTTCTTCGGCCGGGTGACGATGGCCGGCCTGTTGCTGAATTTCGTGGCGATACCGCTGATGTCGCTGCTGCAGGGAGCATCGCTCGCCACGCTGGCGGCGACGATCGTCAGCGAGAGGCTGTTCGCCGCCGGCGGCTATGTGACCCACCTGGCCGCGGCCGGGATCATCGAGTCGGCGCGGCTCACCGAGGTGCTGCCCGGCCTCGCGTGGGATGTCGTCGCCCCGGCGTGGTGGGTGATCGTCGCCTACTACACGGCGGCGCTGACGGCCCTCCTGTCGAACTCGATCCGCATGCGGCACGCGGCGCGCGCGACCGTCGGCGTTGCGGCAGTGGTGATGGTCGCAGGCCCGGGCTGGGGTGTCGAGGAGAAGATTCCGCCGTCGCGTGGGCTCCGCATCGTGTTCCTGGACGTGGGTCAGGGGGATTCGACCGCCGTGCTCCTGCCGGGAGGACGCGCGTTCCTCGTCGATGCGGGGGGCGTGGCAACGGCACAGCCTCCCGAGTCACCGGACGCGGATACCGGGACGTTCGATATCGGCCGAAGAATTGTGGCGCCCGCCCTTCGAGCGCTGGGTGTGCGCCGCCTCGAGGCCCTCGCGATTACGCACGGCGATCCGGATCACATTGGCGGCATGCCGGCGATGTTTCGCGCGTTCCCGATCGCGGAGGTCTGGGAAGGGGTGCCGGTGCCGCCCCATCCCTGGCTCCGCGGCCTCAATGACACGGCGGACGCGATGGGCCTCCGGTGGAGGACGGTTCAGGCAGGCGACGAGGAACGCCTCGGAGCCGTGCGGATCCGAGTGCTCCATCCTCCACGGCCCGACTGGGAGCGCCAGCGGGTGCGCAACGAAGATTCGATCGTCCTGGACGTCCGCATCGGCGATGTCTCGGTCGTGTTGCCTGGCGACATCGGCACGGAAGGCGAACAGGCAATCCTGCAACGGCTGCAGCCTTCCGGCATCGTCGTGCTGAAGGCGCCGCACCACGGAAGTGCCACGTCGAGCACCGCGACGCTGCTCTCAGCCCTTCGGCCCGCGGCCGTGATCTTCAGCGCCGGGAGGAACAACCGGTTCGGTCATCCCCATCCGGCCGTCGTGGCGCGCTACCGAGACATGGCCACCGCGATGTTCTCGACCGCCGAGGACGGCGCCGTGATTCTCGATACGGACGGAAAAACCGTCACGCTCACGGGATGGACCGGAAGGCGAGTGGTCGTCGGGGCGCCTGATCCCTGTAGCGCAGGCCTTCAGGCCTGCCCGCCCTCCGGGCAACCCTGAAGGGTTGCGCTACGGCGAAGCCACCTCGGTCCCGCGCCGCGATGCGGCCAGCGCGAGACGGCAGGTCGAAAAATAGAGCATGTGAGTCCATCTCACGTGGCATCCGCTTGACTCTAACTCCCGTGGCTTCCGCCTTCAGGCGGAAGTTCGTCTTCCACCTAAAGGTGGAAGCCACATTCATTAGTTCACGATATTCACGCGCGATCGTCCCGAATCGCCATCATCGGCGTGAACCGCGTCACTCGCCACGCTGGTCCGAGCGACGCAGCAATCGCCACGGCACAGACGATCGCGGTGGACGAGGCGAAGGGCACCCACGAGATGTGCTGGATCTCCAGTTGCCGGACGAGGAGCCAGGCGCACCCGGCGACGGCAATCGCCCCGAGCGCGACGCCGTAGGCTGCCATCCGGACGCCGTTCCCGAGCACGAGCCGCAACAGGTCGCGCGTCAACGCCCCGAGCGCCATGCGCGTCCCGAACTCGACCCTCCGCTGTCGCACGGAGTAGGACATCACGCCGTAGAGACCCAGCGTAGCCATCAGGAGGGCCGCCAGCGCGAAGAACGTCGCCATGAACGTCCCCACACGCTGGAGCGCGAGCGACGTCAGGAGGATTTCCTCCATCGTCGCGGCCTGGTGAATGGGCTGCTGGGGATCGAACTGTTGGACGGCCTTTCGGATGGCTGGGAGCAGCGTCTGCAACGGCAGCCGGGATCGGATCACGAAGTGCATCGGGTTGACGTTCGCGGCCGAGTGCAACATGTAGACCTCGGGCACGGTCGGCTTGCCGACGCCGTCGTTGTGGATGTCGGCGATCACCCCGACCACTCTGAACCGCGAGCCGTCGGGCTGGCTGATCCGGCCGAAGGTGCCGACGGGATCGCGTGACCCCCAATAGCGTCTCGCCGCGGCCTCGTTGATCACGACGGTGAGCACCTGGTCGTCATGCGAGTCGGCATAGTTGAGCAGCCGCCCGTTCCTGAGCGTCAGGCCCAGCGCTCGGAAGTAGTCGGGGTTCACCGGCAGGAACGCGACTTTCTGCGGAGCGCTCAAATCGATGGCCTGGCCATCCGGATACAACGCCGTGCTCAGGCAGCATCCATCGAGCGGCGTCTGATTCGCAAAGCCCACCGCCTCGACACCCGGGAGCGCCGCGAGCGTTTCCACCAGCCGGATCTGGTGGGCCACGCGCGCTTCATCTTTTGAAGCGATCGTGCCGGAGAGCGTCATCTGGAACGTCAGGAGATTCCGCGTGTCGAAGCCCGGCCACATCCGCTCGAGCGCCGACACATTCCCAATCAGCACGGCGCTGACCGCCAGCAGCGTGGAGGCCAGCGCAATCTCGCCGACCACGAGCGAGCTGGAGAGGCGTCTACCGCGTGCACCCGCCGTCGATCGCACGCCCTCGCCGAGAGCGTCCCTCGGCTGCGTGTGCGCGACCTGCCAGAGCGGCGTCAGGCTCGACAGCGCACTCGACAGGACTCCAGCGGCGAGGGCGAAGAGCAGGACCCGCCGGTCCAGCGAGATCTCGTCGGCCCTGGGCACGAAGTCCGCCGCCATCGAAACGACGACTCTCACGAGCAGGTTGCTCAGCAGCACGCCGATCGCCGCGCCCGTGAGCGACACGAACAGCCCTTCGGTGAAGAACTGCAGCGCAAGATGCCATCGGCTCGCGCCGAGTGCCACCCGGAGCGCGCTGTCGCGGGCGCGTGCCACCGATCGGGCCAGGAGGAGTGCCGCGACGTTTCCGCAGGTCACGAGGAAGAGGAGTACGGCAGCGGCGAGGAGCATCAGCAGCGTCGGTCGAATGCCGGTCACGACCATGTCACGGAGCGAGTCGAGCCGCGCCGTGTATGCCGGGTGCGACCCCGGCTCCTTCCGTGCGATCTCAGCCGCCACGCGCTTGACGTCCGCGTCGGCCTGCGCGAACGTCACGCCAGGCTTCAGCCGCGCGTACGCGAAGAAGAAGCCGCCATCTCGAGAGCCAGGCAACGTCCCTGTGTGGTCGAGCGCCGTCCAGACGTCGTTGAGGACGTTGTCGCCGCCGTGCCCGATCTCCGGCAGTCGGAAGCGCGGCGGCATGATCCCCGTGAGGGTCAGCGATCGTCCGTTGAGGACGATGGAGGTCCCGACGAGAGATGGGGAACCGCCGAGCCGCTGCCACAGCCCGTTGGAGATGACCGCGCCGGTCTCGTCGGTGAACCAGCGGCCGATCGCAGGTTGGATGCCGAGGTTGTGCGCCAGCGACGTCGTCACCGCCGCACCTTGGACGTGTTGCGGGGCTCCGGGAAACGTCAGCGTGTACGTCTCGGGCCTGAACCAGCCGAACACGTCGAAGCTCGCCGTCTGCGACTGGTAGGCGATGGCGTCGGTGTAGCTCAGCGAGGAGCGCGCGTCCGGCCGGCCGATCGTCGCGCCGAACAGCTCTCCGATCCGATCTCCATTCGGATAGGCGAGCGGCCTCAGCATCACCGCGTTGACGACCGTGAAAATGGCTGTTGTCGCGCCAATGCCGATCGCCAGTGCGGCGGCCGCCAGCACGAACACGCTTCTTCCGTACCGCCAGGACTGCCATGCATGCGCGACGATGGTGAACATGCGCGCTCCCTGCTCCTGACGCACAGGATTCGGCTATTCGGCTGCCTTGACCTGCTGCCACTCGGCCTCGAGCTCCTCGAGCCCTGCCTCCTGGACCGTTCGCGATCGAGCGGCCAGCCTGGCCTCGAGCGTGCTGAAGCGTCGTGTGAACTTTTCGTTCGCCTTTCGGAGTGCCGCCTCCGGCTCGATGTCGAGCTTGCGGGCGAGGTTCGCAATGGCGAACAGCAGGTCGCCCATTTCCTCCTCGACCCGCTGGCGCCCCTCGTCCCGTATTGCGTTTCGCAGCTCGTCCAGCTCTTCGTCGATCTTGTCGACGACGTCCGCGGCTCGCGCCCAATCGAACCCGACCGCGGCGACGCGGATGCCGATCTCGTGGGCGCGGAGCAGGGCCGGCAGTGCCGGCGGAAGACCCCCAAGAAGCGATCTCTTCTTGCCGGCGTCCTTCTGCTCGCGAGCTTTGATCTGCTCCCATTGCTCGACGACGCGACGCGGCGTTTCGATTCCCGACGCGTCGCCGAACACGTGTGGGTGGCGCCGGATCAGCTTCTCGCAGATCGCCTGCAGCGAGTCCGCGACGGTAAAGTGCCCTTCGTCTTCCGCAATCCGCGCGAGGAAAACGCCCTCGAAGATGAAGTCGCCAATCTCGCCGCGCAGGTCCGCGTGATCACCGCGATCGATCGCGTCGAGCACCTCGTACGCCTCCTCGAGGACGAACTGGCGCAGAGACTCGAGCGTCTGTTCGTGATCCCACGGGCAGCCGCCTGGGCCGCGCAGTCGCGCCATGATGTCGACGAGCTGCTGGAAGGCCTCGCCGGCCGACCGATCGGGTGTGCGCGGGGGCGTGCTCATGAGGGGTTTATGCTAGCATTCCGAGGTGGACAACGCGGAACACCAGGAAGCCTCGGGCATCAACTTCGCCGGTTTCGTACTGTCGCTCGCAACGACGGCGGCGGTGCACTTCGGCGATATCCCCGACCCCAATACGGGCCAGAAGGCGACCCCCAACATCCAGGCTGCCGGCCAGATGATCGAGATCCTCGGCATGCTGCAGGAGAAGACCAAGGGCAACCTGCTCGAACCGGAAGCGCAGCTCATCGACGATCTCCTGTACGAGCTTCGGATGCGATTCGTCCAGGCGCAGGAAGGCGACAAGCGCATCATTACGCCCTAGCCGGCCAACCGCAGCCTTGCCGGCTGAGCCACGCGCCCGATTCAACTTGAAGATCACATTTCTCGGGACCGGCACCTCACACGGCGTGCCGATGATCGGTTGCGATTGCGCGACCTGTCGTTCTACAGATCCAAGGGACCGTCGGTTGCGGACGTCGGCGTTCATCGAAACCGAAGATGGCACGCACCTGCTCGTGGACGCGGGCCCCGATCTCCGTGCGCAGGCGCTCACGCACGACATTCGTCGCATCGACGCGATCCTCTTCACGCACGGGCACGCCGATCACATTCTCGGGCTCGACGAGGTGCGCTGCTACAACATCCGCCACCGTCGACCGATGCCGTGTTACGGCGATGCGCGGACGCTCTCGGACATCCGTCGGACGTTCGCCTACGCGTTCGAGACGGCGCGTCCGACGGCGGGCGGAGCGCCCAGAGATCGAGACCTTCACGGTGGTCGGCCCGTTCTGTGTCGGCCGGCAGGAAGTGCAGCCCGTGAAGCTGCTCCACGGCACGCGGATGATCCTCGGGTACCGGCTGGCGGGATTCGCCTATCTGACCGACTGCAGCGCAATCCCCGAAGAATCGTGGGCGCTGCTCGAGGACCTCGACGTGCTGGTGCTGGATGCGCTCCGGGTCAAGCCGCACCCGACCCACTTTTCCCTCGCCGAGGCGATCGACGTGACGCGCCGGATCAATCCCCGGCGCGCGTATTTCACCCACATCGCGCACGACCTCCTGCACGCGACGACCTGCGCGGGCCTGCCTCCCGGCATGGAGCTGGCCTATGATGGGCTCGTGGTGGAGTGTCCATGGCGATCATGACGCGCGCGGCCATCGCGGCGCGCGAACGCCTGTCGAACCCTGCATGACGGTCGCCCACTTCCCTGACGATCCCCCGCTGCGCTGGCACCAGCCGGTCGTAGCCCTGGGCAACTTCGACGGCCTGCACCGCGGGCACATGAAGATCATCGATCGCGTGCGGCGTCGCGCGGGCGAACGGGCCGGTACCCCCGCCGCGATGACGCTCGACCCTCATCCGCCGCGCGTGCTCAGGCCCGACAAGGCGCCGCCGCTCCTGATGACGACGGAGCAGAAGCTCGAGGCACTGGGCCGCGCCGGCATGCAGGGCGTCGCCGTGGTGAGGTTCACGCGGGAGCTCTCGATGTGGGATCCCGAGACCTTCGTGCGGACCGTGCTGGTCGAATGGCTGCACGTTGCGGAGGTCTGGGTGGGAGCCAATTTTCTGTTCGGTCACGAGCGCGCCGGCACCTTCTCGGTGCTGCGCAGCCTCGGGGCGCGATACGGGTTCCGTGCCGAGAAGATCGACCCCGTCCGCTACAAGGACTTCGTCGTCAGCAGCACGCGGATCCGGAGGCTGGTGCAGGAAGGCCGTGTCGACGAGGCCGGAGCACTGCTCGGTCATCACTACTTCATCGACGGGGTCGTGAGCCGTGGCGCCGGACGGGGACGAGGGATCGGATTTCCCACGGCAAATCTGGACAGCTCGAACGATCTGCTGCCGCCGGCGGGTGTCTACGCCACGACGGTGTCGATTGACGGCCTCGTGCTGCCGTCCATCACCAACGTCGGGTTCCGGCCGACCTTCGGGGACGTCGACCGGATGATGGTCGAGACGCACGTCTTCGATTTCGATCGCGACCTCTACGGCCAGACGCTCCGGCTGTCGTTCGTGCAGCGGCTGCGGGACGAGCGGACCTTCTCTGACGTGGACGCGCTCCGCGCGCAGATCGAGGCCGACTGCCGGAGCGCGCGCCGGCTGTTTGTACGGATTTCGCTGTAGAATCTGCGTATGTCCGAATCGAGCGGGGCGCAGGGCGCGTCGACACTGGTCCTGCGCATCTCCGTTCCGGCGGGGGCAGAGTATCAGGCGATCGTGAAGGAGCTGGCCGCGAAAGTGGCCGCCTTCCTTGGCGATACCGACCCTGGCGGCCAGGCCACCGCGGCCGCTCTCGAGCAGGTGATCAAGAAAGTGGCGTCGACGAACTCCGATGGGTCCCGCGGTTCTGGTGATTCCAGCGGTCCTGAGAGTGACGACGTCGTCTTCGAGTTTCGTCAGACAGCGGACGCGCTGCTGATTCGTGCCCGCGGCGCCGGTCGGTCAGCCGACGCGCGGCGGCCGTTGCCGTCGTAATCCGTCGTAATCAACTTTGTCCAACCGAAACCGTGTCAGCTGAATTGGTAGCGAGCGATGGTGGATATCCGGCTCGAATTGCGCAGACGCGACAACGGAGCGGCTGCTACTGATTCTCGCGTTACATCCTGGTAGGCCACGCACCATCCGCTGTTCATGCGCCTTTACAACACTCTGACCCGCCGCGAAGAAGACTTCGCGCCCTCCCGAGACAACCAGGTCCGCATGTATTCGTGCGGGCTGACGGTGTACGCGCGCGGCCACATCGGCAACTTCCGCACCTTCGTCGCCGTCGACGTCCTGCGGAGGGCGCTCAAGTATCAGGAAGGCTTCGACGTCCTGCACGTGATGAACTTCACCGACGTGGACGATCGGACGATCCTCGAGGCGAACAAGGCCGGCGTGCCGCTCCGCGAATACACCGACCGCTATATCGCCGCGTTCCGGGAGGACGCCGCCGCGCTGGGGCTCGACACCCCCGAGCAGCAGCCGCGCGCCACCGACGACGAGAACATCAAGGCGATGGCCGAGACGATCGTGGCGCTCGAGAAGCGCGGCCACACGTATCGGAGCGACGGATCGATTTACTTCAAGATCTCGAGCTTTCCGGAGTACGGCCGCCTCGCGCGGCTGGACCATTCCGGCATCAAGAGCGGCGCGCGCATCGACAGCGACAAGTACGAAAAAGACGACGCCCGGGACTTCGTGTTGTGGAAGGCGAGCAAGCCGGGGGAGCCTGTCTGGGATCCTGGATTCGGGGCGGGACGCCCAGGATGGCACATCGAGTGCTCGGCGATGGCCCTGCGGCTGCTCGGCGCGCCGATCGACCTGCATGCCGGCGGAGTGGACCTGATCTTCCCGCATCACGAGAACGAGATCGCGCAGAGCGAAGGCGCGACCGGACAGACGTTCGCGCGCTTCTGGATGCACGTCGAGCACCTCATGGTCGAGGAAGACGCCGGCCGGTCGGACAAGATGTCCAAGTCGCTCGGCAACGTCTTCAACCTCTCCGACATCGTCGAAGAAGGCTACCGGCCGTCGGCGCTCCGGTTCCTGTACCTCAACGTGCACTACCGCAAGCAGCTGAAATTCTCGTGGACCGCGATGTCGCAGGCGGAAGAGTCGCTCAAGCGGCTCACCGACTTCCTGGCGCGGCTCGATACGGTGCCGGAGGGGCCGTCACACGAGCAGGTGGCGACGCGGCTCGGAGAGGCCCGCGACGCGTTCCGTGGCTCATATTGCCGCCGACTTGAATACTGCCGCCGGCATTGGCGTGATATTCGAGCTCGTGCGCGCGCTGAATTCTTCCATCGATTCGGGCGAGATGAGCCGGGAGCGATGCCGCGCAGATCCGTGAGGCATTTGCCGAGTTCGATCGCGTGCTGGGCGTGCTCTCGCTTCGGCGGCAGGAAGATGAGCGGCCGCCGGTGCCGATCGAGGAAATCGATCGTTTGATAGAGGCTCGACGGGCAGCCCGCCTGGCCCGTAACTTCGCCGAGGCCGATCGCATTCGACAGGATCTCGACGCGCGGGGCATCCTGCTCGAGGACAGCGGTGCCGTCACGCGGTGGAAGAGGAAGTAGGCGCCTGACGCCGAAGTTTCCAGCTTCCAGCTTCCAGCTTCCAGCTCCCGAACTGGGCGAAATCGGCTTGAAGGC
The DNA here is from genome assembly GCA_963804795.1 of uncultured Acidobacteriota bacterium. Classification (GTDB taxonomy): domain Bacteria; phylum Acidobacteriota; class Vicinamibacteria; order Vicinamibacterales; family 2-12-FULL-66-21; genus CAVSUB01. The sequence continues at coordinate 960,362 of CAWDRS010000007.1, forward strand.
TCAAATCAAGGTCGGCCGTTGGCCGGAAGCTGGAAGCCGGAAGCTGGAAGCTGGAAGCTGACAAGAGTCAACCGAATGCACGCCCCAGAAATCAAAACCGCGCTCCCCGGCCCGAACGCGAAGGCGATCATCGAGCGCGATAGCCGGTACGTGTCGCCGTCGTACACGCGCGACTATCCGTTCGTGATTGCGAGAGGTGAGGGCGCCGTCGTGGAGGACGTCGACGGCAATCGCTTTCTCGATTGCGCGGCCGGGATTGCCGTCAACTCGACCGGCGTGTCGCACCCTGAGGTCGTGCGCGCCATCACCGAGCAGGCTCAGAAGTTCATCCACATGTCGGGGACGGACTTCTACTACGAGCCGCAGGTGCGACTCGCGCAGGAGCTGGCATCCATCGCGCCGATCGAGGGAGACGTCCGGACGTTCTTCGCGAACTCCGGCACCGAGACGACGGAGGCGGCGATCAAGCTGTCGCGGTACTTCACCAAGCGGCAGGGGGTCATTGCGTTTCTCGGCGCGTTCCACGGCCGTTCGCTGGGCTCGCTCTCGCTGACGGCGAGCAAGGCCATCCAGCGGCGCGGGTTCGGCCCGTTCATGCCGGGCGTCTATCACGCGCCGTATCCGGACGTGTACCGGTTCGCGGGCAGCGCGGACGAGTGCGCGGCGCAGTGCCTGTCCGCCATCACGGATCAGATCTTCGTGCACCTCGCGGCGCCCGACGAGATCGCCGCCGTGATCGTCGAGCCGATTCAGGGCGAAGGTGGGTACATGGTGCCGCCGCCGGCGTTCCTGCTGGGCCTCCGCGAGCTGACGGCGCGGCACGGGATCCTGCTCGTCGTGGACGAAGTGCAGTCGGGAATGGGGCGAACGGGCAGGATGTTCGCGTCGGACCACTATCGGTCTGAAGGCCGACATCGTGAACATCGCGAAGGGCATTGCGTCGGGGCTGCCGCTGGGCGTCACGTGCGCGCGCGCCGACGTGATGACCTGGCCGCCAGGCGCCCACGCGAGCACGTTCGGCGGAAATCCCGTTGCGTGCGCCGCGGCCAACGCCACGATCAAGCTGCTGAAGGAGTCGCTCGTCGAAAACGCCGCGACCGTCGGCGCGCACCTGATGGACGGGATCCGCGCGCTGCAGGACAAACATCCGCTGATTGGCGACGTGCGCGGCAAGGGCCTGATGATCGGCATCGAGCTGGTGCGGGATCGGAAGACGAAGGTCCGCGCGGTCGAGGAGCGGAACGCGCTGGTCCAGGCGATGTTCCGGCGAGGCGTGCTGGCGCTCGGGGCAGGCCGGAACGCGCTCCGCTTCGCGCCGCCGCTGGTGTTGTCGATCGCGCAGGCGGACAGCGTGCTGAAAGTGCTGGACGAGGCGCTGGGAGAAGTGGGACAGGAGTTAGGAGCTAGGACAGAGTCGTTTTGAAAGCGGGCTGTCGCAGCTAACCAGCCGCGAGCGAAGCGAAGCGGCGAGGAGCCGCGGGGGTGGGGCCCCGCGGCTTTGATAATGATGTCCAAATCCTCCGGCGCCCCTTCGGGATCCCGGATCCCTACCACGGCCCCCGGCCCCCTCCTTGCACCGCGCCGTCGTCCATGACTGTCCAGCGGCAGGAGCTCGGCAAATCCGGTGAAGATCTGGCGGTCGAGGAGTTGGAGCGCCGCGGGTACGCGATTCTTGCGCGCCGCTACCGCACGAGGCATGGCGAAATCGACGTCGTCGCCCGCGACGGCGAGACGACCGTCTTCGTCGAGGTCAAGGTGCGGACGACAGGGGAGTTCGGCACCGCCGCCGAGGCGGTGACGCCTTCGAAGCAGCGCAGGCTGGTTTCTATGGCCACCGACTACCTCGTCCGCCATCGTCTGATGGATCGGCCGTGCCGGTTCGACGTGATCGCGCTGGACGACGAGCCGGGGCGAGAAGGGAAGGGTGCCGGCAAAGTGCTGACCCTGTACAGGAACGCGTTCGACGCGTGACCGGTTTTCTTGCGCCGGTTCGGAACGGTGTGGTACGATTGAGGTTCTCGATGAGCTGATACGCACGGCCGTACGGCGGTGTGTGGCGTCGGTGGGCGGGAATAACTCAGTGGTAGAGTGCGACCTTGCCAAGGTCGAAGTCGCGGGTTCGAATCCCGTTTCCCGCTCCAATTTGATTTCGTCGCGTCCGAAGGACGCGAATTATTTGGAACGCGTCCTCAGCCGCGACGGCGCGCTTCGCTCCGTGGGGCCCACCGCCCACTCCGCTCCGCGCGCTGGTGTCGCCGAGGGGCCCCTGCACCCCGCCTGGCGACTTTCACACTCAGTGCGGCCAACGCCGGTCTGGACAGGACCCGACCTCCCCTGTAAAGATGTAGTGTTCATCGCTCCGTAGGGAGCGGCTCCCTTCGAACGGCGCCGTCGCCAAGTGGTAAGGCAGAGGTCTGCAAAACCTCCATCCCCGGTTCAAATCCGGGCGGCGCCTCCAAAAAACTCAAAAACCTTAGCAATTTTGCATTGTAGGCACGCCCGGCCGGGGCACACCCTGCCCGTGTAGAACAGTTCTGTAACAGTTGTGCACGGCGGGGCGCCGGGCACGCGCATTGACAATGCGGCTGACGATCGTTACGAACTACGCGGCGGCCATCGCCTTATACTTCATGTACTTACAACTTCGGGCGCATCCACCAGACGCTGCGCGTGACACCCGCGATGGAAGCCGGCGTGGCGAATCACGTGTGGAGCGTCGAAGAAATCGTCGGGCTACTTGAGTAGAACGGGGTGCTATGAAGTGGACGCCACGTCGGATACTGCTTCACGTCATCATTGTTCTGGTGACGCTGGCGTTACCGTTGTTGCTGCCCTCGTCGTGTGGGCCAGCCGTTCACTCCGAGGCAGGCCTGACAGCCGGAATCTCAAACTGACCCATTACCACCCGGCGGGTTGCCTTGACAGAAGGCACGCCCGTGCTAGAGTGTGAAGTTGCCGGGAGTTGCGGCCGTCCGTGCGTTTGGATCGAAAGCCCCGGTGAGTCGTGCGCTAGTGACGGAGCGCCGACCAGTGCGAACCACTAACAGGGTTCGTGTTGGTCGGCGCTTTATTTTGCCGACCAGTGCAAACCTCCGAACCGGGAGGTCCGTCAGATGTCAGAACCACTCGTCCCGCCGGAAGTCGCAGCACGCCTGCAAGAACTCGACACCCGTATGAAGCAGTCCGACGAAAGGGTTGACGCCGACGCGCAAGACGGCCTCCGCGCACGGTTTCCAAAGTTCGCCCCGACCGGAGGATTTGTCAGTGGGCTGATGGGCTTCATTTTCGATCCGGATTACCGACGCAACGGCGTGTTCTACACGCTCCATCTGGAAAACCCGCCGTTGACGATTAATGCCGCGCCGAAGGCTGGCGTGCTGGCTGGTCTCGACGCGTCGCGGTTTGTTGTCACGAAGCCAATTGAAATGCCCGCAAATGGTCAACCCCTCACGCGTGAGGGCGTCATCAGCGAATGGACCGACAGCAACATCAGGAATGCGACCTTCGAAGGCACCGTGCGGGAGGTGATGCGAGTGAACTGCTGAACTCCATTCACCCGATGAGCGACTTGACCTTCAATCCGATAGCGGCGCCGGGCGACGCCGAGTGGCGCGTTCTGTATGTGTCGACGGGGGACGGCGGGACCGGCGAGCAAACCGACGTTCGTCGGCTCAAATCCGCAGCGTCTCGATCATTTCGGCGGAAAAATCATCCTGATCGTACCCCGACTTGCGCGAACACGTGTCTACGAGCCAGGTGAGTGAGAACGGTCAATACCGCATCCCGAACGACAATCCGTTTGTGTCGACGCCTGGCGCGCGCAAGGAGATCTTCGCCTATGGAAGTGCGCCTGCTGCTGGACCGGCTGCGCCGGCACCCGGCGGCCGGACCCCCGGCTGGGCGTGCGGGTGGACCTGAAGCGGGTCCGCGGCCAGTTCGTGTCGAGGTGCGCCTCGCAACCGATGAGGCCGGAGAGATCTTATCTTGACCAAGAGCGACGGCCTCGTCCGCCGAGTCGTGAGCATCCGGTGACGCTCGGATATGCGTGGCCTGACTGTCACAACGGTGCTCGTCGCCATTGGCTTCACAAGCAGTGATCGTGCTGCAGGGCTCGCTGGTCGTCTCGGGCGTACAGGAATCGGTCAGACCCTGCTTTTCCGGCACGGAGTAGCCGTGTGGGGCCTCTCTTGTCCGAGGAGACGGACCTTGACTACCCTGTCCCCGCTTGACGAGCAGCGGGCGCGTCCAGGGCAAACTTCTCACGGGCGTGGTGACGGCGGGCAATTCGGGCTACCATAGTGCGCGTCAGACTGATCTGGATCGGAGTGGCGGGAGCCCGAACGGCTTGTCCCGCCTGCGTCGGCAGACGATATCAACGGAGCCGAGGAATCGGTTCGCGGAGAACTCGAAGATGAAATACACAGTCCTCGTCAACGGGGAGCGGCGTACCGTCGATGTGCCGGAGCGCATGCCCCTGCTCTGGGTGCTCCGGGATGCGATGGACCTGAAGGGCACCAAGTTCGGCTGCGGTGTCGCCCAGTGCGGCGCCTGCACGGTGCTGCTGGACGGTCAGCCCATCCGCTCGTGCATCACGCCGATCTCCTCGATCGGCACCAGGGCGGTCACGACCATCGAGAGCCTGCCGCGCGACGGGTCCCACCCGCTGCAGCGCGCCTGGCTGGAGCTCGACGTCCCGCAGTGCGGCTACTGTCAGGCGGGCCAGCTGATGGCGGCCTCGGCGCTGCTCAAGGCCACGCCGAACCCGACCGACCAACAGATCGACACGGCGATGAGCGGCAACGTCTGCCGCTGCGGCACTTACCTTCGGATCAAGCAGGCCATCAAGTCGGCGGCGAGCGCCGGAAGGAAGGGCTAATCATGGCCGGAACCCTGAAGGATCCGAAACTCGACCGCCGTGCGTTTCTGCAGGTCTCGGCGGTGGCCGGCGGCGGCCTGCTCATCGGCCTCTACACACCGGACGTGCTGGCGCAGGGGCGCGGCGGAGGTCCGGGCGCTCCCGCGGCGTCGCTCGCGCCGAACACCTACATCACGATCCACCCCGACAACACCTTCACGATCATCGCGAAGAATCCGGAGACCGGACAGGGCGTCAAGACCGCGCTGCCGATGATCATCGCCGACGAGTTCGACGTCGACTGGGCGCAGGTCAAGATCCAGCAGGCCGACCTGGACCCGAAGTACGGCGGCGCAGATCGAGGGTGGCAGCCGCGCGATCCCCTCCAACTACCAGAACCATGCGTCTGGTCGGGGCGGGCGGCCGGCTCCTCATGCTGGCGGCGGCGGCGCAGCAGTGGAACGTGCCGCAGAGCGAGTTGAGCACGGCGGGCGGTGTCGTCACGCATGCCGCGACCAAGCGCACGGCGACCTACGCCTCGCTGTCGTCGGCGGCGGCGAGCCTGCCCGTGCCGGAAACCGCCGCCATCGAGGCCGCGCTCAAGAACCCGCGCGACTTCAAGATCATCGGCAAGCGGATCCGCAGCGTCGACAACCTGGACATCGTGACGGGTCGTCCGGTCTTCAGCATCGACGTCGCGTTTCCGAACATGCTCCATGCGGTGCTGGTGAAGTGCGACGTCTTCGGCGGGAAGGTCGTCAGCGCCAACCTCGACGAGATCAAGAAGCTGCCGGGCATCAAGCACGCGTTCATCATCGAGCCGGCGGGGCAGGGCAACAACTCGCTCGCCTCGGGCGTGGCGATCGTGGCCGACAGCTGGTGGGTCGCCAACGACGCGCGAAGCTCGCTGAAGGTCGTCTGGGACGAAGGCGCCGTTGCGGCGCAGAGCAGCGAGACGTACCTGGCGCAGGCGCGCGAACTGGCGGCCAAGGCGGCGACGGCGCCTGCACCCACGCCGCCGCCACCACCGGCACCGGCTCCCGGCGGGGGGCGCGGCGGCCCCGGCGGCCCGCCCAGCGCCGTGATTGGCGACGTCGAGGCGGCATTCCGCACGGCGGCGAAGACCATCGAAGCGGAGTACTTCTTCCCGCTGCTGTCGCATGCGCCGCTCGAGCCGCAGAACTCCACCGCGCACTTCCAAGGACGGCCGGCTGGAGATCTGGTCGCCGAGCCAGATTCCGTCGAAGCAGCATCCGGCGCTCGGCGCCGGCATTCCGCCCGAGAACATCACGTTCCACCTCGTGCGCTCCGGCGGCGGATTCGGCCGGCGGCTCGTGAGCGAGTACGACATCGAAGTGGCGCGGATCGCGCGGCTCGTCACCGAGGAGCGGGCGGCCGCGGGGCTGCCGAGCGTTCCGGTCAAGCTGCTGTGGTCGCGCGAAGACGACATGGCGCACGACCAGTACCGCCCGACCGGATACCACTTCTTCAAGGCGGGCCTGGACGCGAGCGGCAAGCTCATCGCGTATCGCGATTTCGTCCCCAGCACCAACTCCGTCGTCCCCGCGAACGAGTTCCCGCGCGGTTTCGTCGAGAACGTGCTGATCACGTCCGAGAACGTGACGCCGTTCGGCATCCCCGTCGGTGCGCTGCGCGCGCCGCCCACCAACGGCATCTCGTTCGTGAAGCAGGGCTTCATCGACGAGGTCGCCATCGCCGCCGGCAAGGATCCGCTGCAGTACCGGATCGATCTGCTGAACAACCCGGTCGGCCCCGGCGCCACCGGCGGATTCAACCCGGCGCGCGCGCGCGGCGTGCTCGAGGCCGTGCGCGAGATGTCCGCGTGGGATCGCCGCGAGCTCGCTGCCCAAGGGCACCGGCAAGGGCGTCGCGTTCCAGTTCGCGCACGCCGGCTATGTGGCGTACGTCGTCGAGGTCTCGGTCGACGCGAAGAAGGCCATCAAGGTCAATCGCGCGTGGTGTGCCGTGGACATCGGCCGGCAGATCGTCAACCCGAGCACGTCGGAGAACCTGGTGCACGGCGGCTTCATCGAAGGCATGAGCCACCTGATGTCCTGGGCGATCACGATCGACAAGGGACGCGTGGTCCAGAAGAACTTCCATCAGTACCAGCCGACGCGCATGTTGCACGCCCCGGCCAGCATCGAGGTCCGGTTCCTTCAGACGGACTTCGATCCGACAGGGCTCGGCGAGCCGTCGCTTCCGCCGGCCGTCCCAGCGATCACCAACGCCATCTTCGCGGCGACAGGCGTTCGCATCCGGTCGTTGCCGTTGGACAATCAAGGGTACCGCTGGACCGTAGACCGGCGTGCCGGCGCGTCAGTTCACGACACCCCGAACCGATCGTCGAGGTCGGTTCGGGGTTCTTGTCCACGCCCCCATGCCCATCGCGAGACCGACGGTCATCGCTGCCGCCCTGCTCGCCGGCCTGATCGGCCTTCACGCGCAGTCGTCGCCGCAGGAGCGGACGCTCGTCGAGTTCGACTTCACGGCGTCGGCGCAGGGATGGGTCGTGTCCGGAGACACCCGCCCGGCGGAGCCCGTGTTCCATCCGTCGGGTGGCAGCCCGGGAGGCCACATCTCGCATGCCGACGAAGCCCTTGGTGAGACCTGGTACTTCCGTGCGCCCGACAGCGTGTTGAAGCAGTTGGCGGCGGCCGAGAACGGCACGCTGAGCTACAGCCTCAAGCAGTCCACCGACGATCCGGGCTTCCTCGATGACGACGTGATCATCGTGGGACCCGCAGGCCGGCTCTCGTTCCGGTTCGGCACGTCGCCCGGCACCGGCTGGACGCCCTTCTCGGTGAAGCTCACGGCCGCGGCCGGGTGGCGCTGGAACTGGAACGCGCGAGCGACCCAGGAACAGATCCACAGCGTGCTCGCCAATCCGACGAGCCTCGAAATCCGCGGCGAGTACCACACCGGACCCGATGAGGGCGCGCTCGACACCGTCGTGCTCAGATCCGGCGGGTGAGTCGGTCTCGCGCCCCGATGCGAGGGCGGCTCAGCGTCTCCGCTGATCGATGCTGACTCTTGCTGAGAGAGCCGGCGTGCTCTTTATTGCAGGTCGCGAATTCTGATATTGCGTAGTTCCAGCGTACCAGGATGGTCGCCTTGGATGCCGAGATACCCTTTCGGCGCTTTCCCAAAGTTGGGATATTTCTCGGGGTTGAACTTGCTGGCCTTGATGGCTGCATCCCAGTCGGCGCTGCCGACGTCGTACGACGCGACCTTCTTGCCATTCAGCCAGTGCTCGACGTGGCTTCCTTTGGCGACGATCCGTGTCTGGTTCCACTCGTTGGCCGGACGCGCGGCGTCCTTCGGAGGCGCGTAGAGGTCGTAGACCGATCCCGCGAGGTGATTGTCCTTCTTGTTGTCGGCCGCGTTTACGTTGTCGAGCAGCTGGTACTCGGGCGCGCTCCAGTAAATCTGGTTGAACTCGTCGGTGCCACGGTAGAACACGCCGCTGTTGCTGGCGTCGCCGATCTTCCATTCGAGTTCGAACTCGAAATCGCCAAACTGCTCCTTCGACGCAATGTCGTTCGCGTGGCTGTCCTTCCGCAGCACGCCGTTCGCGATCTCCCAGCAGTCTGTCGCGCCCGGTGCGTCGCACATCTTCGGGGCGGTGTCGCTCTTGAAGATGCGCCACGCGTTCATGCTCTTGCCGTCGAAGAGCGATTTCCACGGGCCAGCCTGCGGTGCGGCCGCCTGGATCATTACGGTACTGAGTAGAAACGCGATTGTCCGAGTCATGAGGGTAGGTATATCACGACGGTAAACGGCCGATATGGAAGAAAGTCCATGACCCTGCGTCACGATCCTTGTCTGACCGCATATAGATCGGACACCCATTCCTTCATGCGCCTTGTGGCATCGCCGCTGATGTACGACACGGAGCCTTTGATCTCGACCGTGGGATAGAAGCTGTAGTTCTCCCCCTGTTTCTCTGGTACGCGCGCAGGGCCTCGTCCGCGTGGGCAGCGGCAACGTGTTCGAAGCTCTCGGACATCTCCTGTTCCTCGGATCGGTCGAGCTGAAGGGCTAAGCGGCATTCGGCGCGCCAAATTTCCTAAAAAAACCCGCAGTTTGTTGCTCAGGCGGCTTTGAGGCTATCAAAACGCGGTGGATTGTGCGGACGTCCGTGCCGCCCCGCCAAGCCGGCGGGAAGCCTGCGCGTGGTCAGCGCGGCCGCACCTGTCGCCGTGCAAGGACTGACGGGTATCACGAAGATTGCCGCCGGTCCGACGCACAACATCGCGCTGACACGCGACGGCAAGGTGATGTCGTGGGGGAGCAACAGCGCGGGCGAGCTGGGCTTCGGCACACGGGCGACGGGGTGGACGGCGGCGGAGGTGACGGGATTGTCGAACATGGTGGCCATTGCCGCGGGCAGCGGTCAGGGTACATACGGCGTGTCGGCAGCCGTGCGTCAGGACGGAACGCTCTGGGTGTGGGGCAGCGGCAGCTCGGCGATGATGGGGAACGGCGTGCGCAATCCAACGCCGGACGAGCCCGGGGGCCGCAACCTGCTGCCGTTGCAAGTCAAGGGTATTGCCGGTGCGAAAGGCGCGGCGGTTGGCGCCGGACACATCGCTGCGCTGCTGAACGATGGTTCTGCGCGCGTGGGGCATGAACGGCTATGGAGAGCTCGGGCTCGGCGCGACGGGTTCGTACGAGTCGTGCCCGTCAGGGTGCCTGGATTGACGAATGTCGCCGCCGTGCGCCTCGGCGGCTACAGCTCGTATGCGATCCGGTCCGACGGCACGCTGTGGATCTGGGGATTCGCCGTGGGCCCGGGCGAGGCATCCTGTCCGTAACCTCGCCACTCCGACGCGACTCGACCTGCCCTAAGGCTCACGGCCTCACCGCACAATGAGTGGACGCGACGAAGTAGGTTGGAGCGCGCGCCAAGCGCGTGTCTTCACACCGTGCTCATGACCGCCGGACATCCCGCTACCGCGCCGGAGGTGTGCGCAAATTGCATCCGCCGCCCACTCTAGCGCCCGCTGTCCTTCTCCGAATGGCCAATTTGCCCTTGATCCGCGGGTCGCTACAGACTAATTTGCGCTGTCTCACAGAGGGGAGCCGAGGCCTAAACATTATGGCAAAGAAACAAACCGAAATTGCAGATTCATTTCCAATCAATGAAATCATGGAGTCAAACCCTCTCTTCACCCGGCGTGAAATGCTGGGAGTCGCCGGTATGGCCGGTTTAACGGCTTTGGCCGGTATGACACCTTTGGCCGGCAGCGCAGCCGGTGCTGTGCCGCAGACTATGCAAACACGGCCCCGTATCGCCTGTATCGTGAGCTTTTGGGGTGCTCCGGGATCACATGCGGACTGGATCATCGGCAAGCTGATGGATGGCTATTGGTGGCAGGGCGCCCACACTCCTTCGCGGGTGGACGTTGTCTCTGTTTACATCCATCAGTTTGAAACAAGCTTACTGGGCCAGAAAGTATGCAAAGCGAAAAACATACCGATCTATAAGACAGTAGGTGAGGCCGTCAAGCTTGGGGGAACGGAACTTGCGGTGGATGGTGTGGTCATAGTCGGAGAACACGGGGAGTATCCAACCGATCTCAAGGGGCACTGGCTCCTGCCGCGCTGGTGGATGTACCAGCAGGTTATCCGGGTTTTCGAGCAAAGCAAGCGCTCGGTGCCAGTCTTTAACGACAAGCACCTCTCCTACAATTGGGACGATGCCAAGTGGATGTTTGACAAATCCCGTGAACTGAACTTTCCACTGACCGGCGGTTCCTCCATACCGACCTACTTCCGTAAGCCCGAGATAGACCTCGCTATCGATACGCCTATAAAGAACTCGATCGTGGTTGGAGGCACTGCAGATGAGGGAGCCATTTTCCATTGTGTTGACGTGCTTCAAGCCTTTGTAGAACGCCGCAAGGGCGGTGAGACAGGCGTCAAATCGGTACAGTCCATCCGGGGACCTGAAACATGGAAGTGGGTCGAACGCAATCCCTGGGCCGGCAAGCTGCTTGATTCAGTGGCGAAACATTTTGACCTGAAGCCGGGATCCTTTCAGGAGAGCGCCCAGGCAAACGTCTGTATCGTGGAGTATAACGATGGAACGAAAGCGGCTGTAATTTCGGGCCGGGGTGTGGGCTGGACCTACGCCGGCGAAATTGAAGGACAAAAAGAGCCGACAATCGTCTCGATGCTTGGCTGGCCCGGCCCTTACTCGCAGTACCACGCCGCGAACGCTCAGCCGCACTGGATTACCGAGATGATGGTGACCAAAAAGGAACCATTCAATGCGGAGCGGCTGCTGTTGTCTACCGGGATTGTGAACCACTACATGGACTCAAACTGGGAGAACGGCCGTTACTCTGCCGTTGGGCGCCGCATCGAGACGCCGTTCATGAACATGAAATACCACACAACACGGGGACCGATGTTTGAGAAGGGGGAGCGTCCGCCGAACATCCCATACATACGGGGTTTTGATAAATAGGCTCAGCGCGGGTTGTGGCGGAAGACATTGCAATCGATACCCTGGTTCGGTTGTGACGCGAACCAAGAGACCGATAAACCAATGAAACGCAGAGACGTTATCAAGAGCCTGACACTCCTGCCGATGGCTGGAAGTGTATTTCCCATGAAATCCCTGTTAGCCGCTCCTGTCGCCGGATCTAGTCTTCCTTCGACGCCTCTTCAGAATAAGCCGATGCCTGCTCTGCATCGCGAAGCATTTGTGATGGATGGACATACGCATGTAATGACCCGCGAGCTGTTGATGAACACCGATATCGGCCAGCGTTATCCGGATGGAAACGTCGATCTGCCAAGAGCGAAAGAAGGCGGCGTGGACGCGATGTTCTTCTCGGTTTATACGCCTGAAAACTATTATCCCGGAAGGTTTGAAATCAAGAATACGTTCCGGGTGGTGGAGCTGGCGCTGGATCAGATAAAGAAAAACAACAACGCGATCGAATTGGCGCTAAATGGCTCAGACATTGAACGGATCAACAAGAGTGGAAAGATCGCTGCTTTCCTGGATCTGGAAGGCGGTTATGACCTTTATGGCGATTTGAACCTGCTGCGCGCCCTGTACAGGCTTGGCCTGCGCTCCATGCAGCTGACCGCTCACAATACCACCAACGCGTTTATCGATGCCTGCAACGACGTGTATACCTGGGGCGGTATCAACGATCACGGAAAAGCCGTGATCAAGGAAATGAACGATCTCGGCATGGTGATCAATGTCGCCCACGCATCCAACGACGCCATCATTCAGTCAGTCGCCGCCAGCCGCCACCCGGTGATCTATAGTCACGGCGGCTTTTACAAAATCGTTGATCATCCCCGCTGCATCAGTGACGAAGCGGCAAAAGCTGTCGCCGCAAAGGGGGGAGTGATCGGTGTTCATTTCGGCAGCCTCTTCAATAATCCAAAATACTGGGAGTGGCAACGACCGAACAATCCCGTCAGGTCGCAGCCTGTTCCTCAACCGAAAACGCCGAGGATCTTTAGTTCACAGGTAACCACGCAGACTATTGAGGATGTAGATAAGGAGCTGGCACAAACGGTTCCCCTGAATTTTCGCGGCACGATCCCCGATGAATACTGGATGCATGTGGACCAGCTCGCAAAGGTGATCGACTACGGCGTAAAGCTTGTCGGCGAAGATCATATCGCCCTGGGCTCTGATTTAGATGGCGGCCCTGAACTGCCGCGCGAAATCAAAGACATCAGCGATTATCCGCAGATTACCATCGCGATGCAAAAGCTGGGTTACAACGATCAGCGAATCAAGAAGATCCTTGGCTTGAACTGGCTCCGTGTGATTCGGCAGGTAACTGAGGGGAAATGATATTGATCGACTGCCTTGGCGCAGCGCCCACACTCACGGTGCTGCGCTCGTGCTCCACCAGCTTGCAGCTTCCAGAGTTCCACTTCCGCGAAGTACACGCTCGCATAGAACCCGAACCCCCGGTCTGCGCTACACACCGTCGACCATACGTACCTCACGGCCCGTCTCGACTTGGGATCGCCCTCACTACCGAAAAGACAACGCAGTGTTCCCTTGCAGAAGGCCAAGTGGTAAGCCGGATGGACGGGCGGAAGTGACATCATGCTTCCTGTGGCTCTTCGTGGCCGATACGGCTTCGTTCGCAACCGTCGTCCGATTCCCACCGCAGGTGGCGAGTGCACCGTCTCAAGACCGATCCGCGACGTGTAGAATCCTCGACATGCCCGATGGCTTTCCATGCCGCCTGTGCGGTGAGTCGGCGTCGCTTTGTCAGGAGTCATCTACTGCCGAAAGCCCTCTGCCGATGGCTGCGAATGGACGGCACGACCAATCCGAACCCAGTGTTGATCATGGAGTCGTCGACAGCGTGCCCGAGGATGACGAGCACGAACAGGAACCGGAACGTGACCGTCCATCTGGCTACAGCGCGAAAGGATCCTGCATGTTACCCAAGCGTATTTCGTTGCCCTTCGTATTGCTGGTCGTGCTCATCAGCCACGGCTCGACGGCGATGGCCGGTCCGCGCTGGACCGAGGCGCAGGCGAAGGAGTGGTATGCGCGACAGGGCTTCCTGGTCGGCGCCAACTTCGTGCCCGCGACGGCCATCAACGAGCTCGAGATGTGGCAGGCCGCCACGTTCGATCCCGCACGCATCGATCTCGAGCTGGGATGGGCGGCGGCCATCGGCATGAACACGATGCGCGTGTTCCTGCACGATCTCGCGTATCAGCAGGACCCGGAGGGGTTCCTGCGGGCGCGTCGATCAGTTCCTCGGCATCGCCGCAGAAGCACCGCATCCGGCCGATGCTCGTGCTCTTCGATTCGGTGTGGGATCCGTTCCCGGCGGTCGGACCGCAGCGGCCGCCGCGGCCCGGCGTGCACAACTCCGGTTGGGTGCAGAGTCCGGGCAAGGTCGCGCTCGAGGATCCCGCGCACTGGCCGCGCCTGGAGACGTACGTGACGGCCGTCGTCGGCCGCTTCAAGGACGATGCGCGCGTGCTGGCGTGGGACCTCTGGAACGAGGTCGACAACATGAACGACCCCGCGTACTGCAGCCTGGAGCCGAAGAACAAGGGGGAACTCGTGCTCGCGCTGCTGCCGCAGGTCTTCGCGTGGGCGCGCGAGGCGCGCCCACGCAGCCGCTCACGAGCGGCCTGTGGCGCGGCGGCGACTGGTCGAAGCTCGCCGAACTTCCCGCGATCGATCGCCTGCAGCTCGCGCTCTCGGACATGGTCACGTTCCACAGCTACGACCCGCCGCCGCAGCTCGAAGCGCGCATCCGGCAGCTGCAGGGTTACAGCCGGCCGATCATCTGCACCGAGTACATGGCGCGCGGCAACGGCAGCACGTTCGAAGGGGTCGCTGCCGATCCTGAAGAAGCACAGCGTCGGCGCGATCAACTGGGGGCTCGTGCAGGGCAAGGCGCAGACGCACCTGCCGTGGGACACCTGGCGGCGGCCCTACGTGGATCGCGAGCCCGCCGTCTGGTTCCACGAGGTGTTCCGCAACGACGGCACGCCGTACGACGCCAAGGAGACGGCGCTCATCAAGAGCCTCGCCGCGCCGCAGGTTTCGCGCTGACGATCTCGTTCGTCGGCGAGGTCGACGAGCGGGTGTCGCGATCAAGGCTACGCTGACAACGAGCGACCATCTAAGCGAGCGTGGGGAATCTGAAGGGGACCCGAGCGCGAGCGGAGTGAGGGATGGCTTAGAGCAGGAATCGAGCCTGCCCAATGGCGGCAGTACAATAACCATTACTCCTGTGCCGTCGGACGGTGGCGATCGGTAATCTCTCACCGCAGACGGCTCAATCCATTCAGTCGATCGCAACGTCTAACCAGGCCGGTTTGACGAACGGTTCGTCGCTGCGTACGTCGATGCGGTGACGGCCCGGCCTCAGCGCGGGTGCAATGCGAGCACCCTGTCCGAGATTCCCGTCGAGGTCGGACGTCCAGGAGATGCCCGACGAACGCGCCGCCCCATTCCTCGCGATCGCGAGCAGCTCCACCCGGCCGCCCGTCGCCGCCGACCGTACAAAAGCCCACGCCATGATCGCCTCCTCGCGAGGAGCGCACGCTGAACACCTCCGAGCTCCCGATTGCAGTCCGCCAGCCCGCGCTGGCGAGCACCTCGACTCGACACTCCCTTCCCGAACCGTCGACGAGCCGGTCGACGTCTACGGTCCCGGCCGCGCCTCGGGCCACTGTCGCGGTCCAGGTCGCCCCGGTCGCATGTGTACCGAACCGCGACCGCCACGTCTGACGCGTTCGTCTCGACTCGATACGCAACGCGCCCCCGGCGCGCCCCGACCTCGGCGATCGGCGGGAATCGGTGATATTGAGCCCTGTCGGCCGGTGACCTCGATCGCGGACCACAGCTTCAATGTTCAGGTTGATCCTGTCGAAACCTGGCCGTTCGGCTAAGCTGAGGCGACCGTGCTCACGAAAGAAGTGAGCGCACCTCATGGAAGGATCAAATGGCTCGAGTATCGGTTCGGTATTGCGCGTTCTGAGTGTCGGGCCTACATGCCGTCCGTGTGGCGGCACGGCTCCGTCGTGAACTCGGAATCGAGGTGGAAACGATCCGTGGCCGCTACGGTGAGTACAAAGTTCTCGTGGATGGCGAAACCGTCGTCGATGGCGGACGCCGGGTCACTCTTGGTGTGATGCCATCTGCCCCGAGGATCGTTGAGAAGGTGAGAGCGCACCTCGCCGGAGAGTGATGATTGGGACACCGCGAGGAACTCCAGACTGGACTCACCTTCGAGGAACTGCGGGAACTGGCGGAGAAGTCGGACAAGTTGTTCGCTGACGCCTTCGCGCCGCGTTGGGCGTCAAGATGCCGCGCTTGTCCTGCCCGTGGCGGCGACAGATAGATGCTGGCTTGCAGTCTCGAGAGTATGGGCGTCCGCCCAGCGGTTATACTCACGGCACAGTTGGCCCTGCCCCCCGGCACGCGCATCGGCGTCTATGACATCACCGCGTCGACCGGGGAAGGCGGCATGGGGCAGGTGTCTCGGGCGACGGACACGAAGCTGAACGTCAGGTCGCGATAAAGATTCCTCCCGCCGTCGCTGGCGGCTGACCCCGACCGGCTGGCGCGCTTGCAACGCGAGGCCGAAGTCCTCGCGTCGCTGAATCATCCGCACATCGCCGCCATCTACGGCCTCGAAGAGGCTGACGGGCGTCCAGGCGCTGGTGATGGAGCTCGTCGAGGGACCGACGCTCGCCGAACGCATCGCGCGTGGCCCGATCCCGCTCGATGAAGCGCTACCGGTCGGCGAAACAGATCGCACGGAGGCGCTCGAGGCGGCACACGAGCAAGGGCATCATCCACCGCGACCTGAAGCCCGCGAACATCAAAGTGCGGCCGGATGGCACCGTGAAGGTGCTGGATTTCGGGTTGGCGAAGGCGCTCGAACCGGCGATCCGCGTCACGTGCCGATGCTGTCGCAGTCGCCCACCATTACCGTCACCCGCGATGATGACGGGCGTTGGGATGCTGCTCGGCACCGCGGCCTATATGAGTCCTGAGCAGGCGCGGGGCAAGCCAGTGGACAAGCGGACGCGACATCTGGGCGTTCGGCTGCGTGCTCTACGAGATGCTTACGGGCGCGCGTCTCTTCGCTGGAGACTCGGTCCCCGAAACGCTGGGGCTCATCCTCTCGCGCAGCGACGACGAGCAGTCCCTAACGATCAACTTGGCGACGCTGGTCGTGGGTGCGGTGGTGTCCTGCGCCTGAATCGGCCACCTCCGGGGAGTGCCGCTAATATATGCGCCAGTGACATCTACCGCAGCCGCCACCGCAAGAGTCCTGGCCGATGCCGGCATCGAGCGTGTCTTCGGACTGCCGGGCGGCGAAGTGCTCGTGTTGATGGACGAGCTCCGCCGTGCTGGCGTCGACTTCGTCCTGATGCGCCACGAGGCGAACGCGGGGACACGGCGGCGGTCTACGGCAAGCTACGCCGTCAGCCTGGTGTCGTGCTGACGACGCTCGGGCCGGGCGCGGCGAACCTGATGCTGCCGATGTCGAACGCATATCTGGACCTCGAGCCGCTGCTGGCGATCTCGGCGCAGATCCCGGACGATTTCCCCGCCAGCCACACGCACCAGCGCCATCCGCTGCACGAAAACTATCGGCCGATCGCGCGCTACGTCGACAAGATCACCGCCTCGAACGTGCTCGACGTGGTGCCACAGGCGGTGGCTCGCTGCATGGAGCGCCCGTTCGGCGTCTCGACCCTCACGTTGTCGGCCCGCGAGGCGCTAAAGGCGGCGGCCAACGGCGCAGGCGCCCGGTCGCCCGATACGGACCTCGAGGCCGGCGCCCGCGAACAGGCGGCTGAGCTCGTGTCCGCACTGCGGGGCGCGAAGCGGCCGCTCGTCGTGATCGGGCTCGGCGTCGATCCGGCGAACGCGGCGCCGATCCGGCGCTGGTGACACAGTGAATCTGCCGGTCGCCGTGACGCCGAAGGTCAAGGGGATCGTCGACGAGACCTCCTAAAGCTTCGTCGGCGTCGCCGGCGGGATGGCCGCCGACGGCGTCGTGTGCGACGCGATTGCCGCGGCGGACCTGGTCGTCGGCTCGGCCTCGATCCGGTGGAAATCGACAAGACGTGGCATGCCGAACGGCCGATTCACTGGCTATCGAATCGGCAAATGCCTGCGGCGTCGTGCCGGCGGGGGACGGCGCGTCAGCCACCGCGCGCTCCTCGACGCGCTCGCCGACGAGCGGCCGCCGGCGGCGTGGCCAGCGCCGTTCTGGGGTCCAGGACAAGCGGAGACGGATGCTGACCGATCGCCCGCCGTCGGCCAGCACGATGTGGCCCGGCGACATCATTGAGCCTCGGCGTCGGCGATGCCGCCAGACGATTGTCACGACCGACGTCGGCTCTCACAAATACCTCTTCACACGGTCCTGGCCGAGCCGCGAGCCGGAGACGTTCTGGATGTCGAACGGGTTGTCGGGAATGGCGTACGGGTTGAGCGCCGCGATCGGCGCGAAGCTGGCGCGGCCGGAGGCGCCGGTGCTGGCGGCGGTCGGCGACGGCGGCTTCTCGATGAACGCGCAGGAGCTCAAGACGCGGAGCGTGTCGGCGCGCCGTTCATCACGGTCGCGCTCGAGGACGGCAGCTACTCGCTCATCAGGATCTCGCAGGCGGCAAAGGAGCTGGCGCCGTACCGGACGAGTTCCTGCCGATCGAGACCTGAAGATGGCGGAGGCGTGCGGGGTCGCCAGCCTGCGGACGAGCGACCCCGACGAGCTCGCATCGGCCGCCAGGCAGGCCGTCGACCGTCGCCGCAGCCTCGTCGATCGCCGTTCCGGTGAACGACGCGGATTACCCGCGCCTGTTCTGACAACGCAGAGGCTGCAGAGGCTCGGAGACACAGAGGGTCGGACACCATGCTCCGCGGCGGCACCGGCGCGTGAGGCCCGGCAACTTCGAGGCCGGAATGTAAGGCTGCGAATGCCTACGCCGACGGCGTGCCCCCACCGGCGGGATAGCAACCTGATCACCCCGGCACCCGCCCCCGGTCGAACGGGGTCCCACCGATCGCCGAAACCGTCGACCGCAGCGAGGCACGTGACCGGGTCACATACCGGAGCGAATGGAGCAGCGACACGAGGACGGAGACCAAGATAGGAGGCTATCGGAGATCGGCCGTAACCTCAATCGATGCAACGCGAACGAAGTTGCCGGAAGACACAGCTTGGCAACGAGCTGATCGACGGCGTTGGGGTTCAGCCACAGAACGGCCGCCTCCGCCGCCGCAACGGGGTTGGTGGACTCCTCAGTTATTACTATTGAGCCGCGTCGTCCGACGGCCTAAGTTGCCGGGTGGAATTTGTTGGACATTACGGG
>CAWDRS010000008.1:0-781793 GCA_963804795.1 uncultured Acidobacteriota bacterium
ATCTACCAGGCATCGCTCCAGCGCTCCTCGACCTTCAACGTCATCGTGGACCTGCGGCCCAACGCCGACATGGCCGAGGTCGAGCGTTTGATAGACGAGGAGCTCGGACGCGTGCTCTCAGCGACGGTGACCGACGTCGAGTTCCGCCGTGCAGTGGTCAACTACGAGTCCGGCTCGGTCTGGGGCCTGGAGTCCCTGCTGGCCCGCGCCGAGTCGCTGCAGACCTACAACCATTTCACGGCCAATCCGGACTGGATCACCGAAGACCTGGATCGCTATCGCAAGAGCAACGTCCAGGCTGTCGCCGGAATCGCGAAGAAGTTCCTTCAGAAGCAGAACCGGGTCGAAGTCATCACGATGCCGGCCAAGCCAGGTGCCGGTGCGCAGAGCACGGAGCCTGCGCGCACACCGGTGTCCAAGCCCGCACCCGAGCCGGCATCAGTGGCACCAGAGTTCCCGCACGAGGCGTTTCGCGCGAAGCGGCCCGCCGCAGGCCCGACCCGCGCGCTGGTGCCGCCGGGCATCACTCGCTTTTCCCTGCCCGAGGGTCTCGAGGTATTCCTCGTCGAGAGCCACAAGCTGCCGACCATCGAGGCGGACCTGACATTCGAGGGGGGCTCCGGAACGAATCCGAAGGGCAAGAGCGGCCAGGCGTCCCTCTGCATGAATCTGTTGAACGACGGCACCCAGAAGATCGAGAAGAGCGCGTTCGAGGAGGCGCAGGCCGACATCGGCTCGAACGTGGGCACCTACGCGGGCCTGGACCAGCAGGGCGTCACGATGCGCACGCTGTCGAAGAATCTGGACCGCACCGTCGCACTCAGGCCGAGTTCTTCGAAGGCCCCGGGCCTGCGCGAGGCCGACCACGCGCGCAACGTCCAGCACACGCTCGCGTCGCTCGCGCAGCAGAAGGGTGCGCCGACCACCGTCGCGTCGCGGGTGTTCGGTGCGGTCTACTACGGACCGACCATCCCTTCGGAAAAGTGCCGACCGAGGAGACGGTCAAGGCGGTGACCCTTGGCGACTGCAAGGCGTACGTGAACGATTACGTCAAGCCGCGAGGCGCGAAGTTGTATCTGGTCGGGGACATCACGCGGCAGCAGGTCGAGCAGAAGCTGACCCCTGCCCTCGAAGGCTGGACCGGCGCGCCCAAAGCCAGCGCCGAAGCCGGCGCGATCAAGTGGATGCCTGGCAAGCTGTTCTTCGTGGACGTGCTAGGGGCGGCGCAGTCGATGATCTACTTGTTCCATCCGGGCCCGAAGCGCCAGGCCGACGATTACTTCTCGACACGCATCATGAGCGGGATCCTGGGCGGCGACTTTGCGAGCCGGATCAATATGAACCTGCGTGAGGACAAGGGCTCGGCGTACGGCGCGAAGGCGGGATGCGCTACATCCGCACGCTGGGGACGTTGCGAGTGGCTGCCTCGGTGCGCACGGACGCGACAAAGGACAGCGTCGCCGAGCTGTACAAGGAGGTCCAGAAGATGAGCGGTGGCGAGGTCACGGTCGCCGAGCTCCAACGCGAAAAGGGCGCGGCCGTGCTGGGCCTGCCGGCCCAGTTCGCGACGGGCCAGGATGTGCTCGGCAGCTTCCGGACGTTGATCTACTTCGGCTTGCCGCTCGATTACTGGGCGAACTTCGCCAAAGGGATTGGATCAGTGAGCAAGGAGTCGGTAGCGAGCGCGGCAAAGAAATACGTCAAGCCCGCGGACCTCCAGGGGCTTGTTGTGGGAGACGCGGCCAAAGTGTTGCCGAGTCTGAAGGAGCTGCTGGCCAGCAAAGCAATCGGCGAGGGGGAACTCGTGGTGCTGGATGCTGACGGGCGACCTGCAGGAGGAGCGGGAGGGAAGTAGGTCAAAAAAGAAGTCGGGGCGCCGTCCGAGCAAGGCTGCTACGTGAGCCCGTTTCGGACGGCGTAGGAAGCGGCCGCCGCGCGTGATGGGAGATCCAGCTTCGTGAGGATGTTGGCAACGTGCCGCTTGACGGTGAAGGGGCTGACGAAGAGGCGGTCACCGATGTCCTGGTTGCTCAGGCCCTGCGCGATGAGGCCCAGCACTTCGAGCTCGCGCGTCGAAAGTGACGTTCGCGAACGCACGGCCGAACCTTCGGAGGCGCCTGCCGACGAACGTCGGATGAGACCCATTGCCCCGATGCGGGTGGCTACGATCTTGGCCGCCTCGCGCTCGCGTCCTGCTCGATTGGGTTGACCGGCCGCCGAGAGGACGCCGGCGAGGCGCAGCCGGGCCGCGGCAGCTTCGTAGGGAGCTCCCGCCAGCTCGTATTCGTCAATCGCGGCCTCGAGATGCGTGATCGCGGCCGCCGGCTCCGCGGCGGGCTTCAAGGCTTCCGCCTCGGAAAGGACGCCGAGCGCGATTCTCGTGTTCACCTTGGGAACCAGCGTTCCAAGCTCGTCGATCGCGGCGCTCGTACGCGCATCGTCTCGGGAGAGTGACGCGGCACGGACGATGAGATCGAGAGCGTGGAGGCGGCGGGTGTGATCGCCGGCGGTACGTCGGAGGTAGCGCTCGATCAGGCTGAGCGTGCCCTCGGAATCGCCTGCTTCGAGCCGGAGCCACGCCAAAGGAAGCAGCGCCAGCGAGTGCGCCGAAAGTGGCTGGAGGAGCCGGGCCGCTTCTTCGTGCCGCCCCTGCCGGCGGCGCACCTCGCCGAGACGGATGTCGCAGTGGGCCATCCAGGCCGGCGCAATCGCCGAGAGCTCGGCCCGCATGGCGGCGATCTCCGAATCCGCGGCCTCGTACTTCCCGGCCCAGGTCAGCACGGCAACGTAATGCGACCGGCAGAAGCTGGCGAAGTGGGGGACGGCCAGAGACCGATCGGCGGCCCACGCGTGCTCGAGCCACTGCTGCGCGCGTGCGAAGTCCCGGACAGTCTCGCACGCGTCGAGGACGTAGCGGCACGTGAAGCCCACGGTTTCGGGTCGGAATCGATCTCCGGCAATGGCCGTCGCCGTGGCCTCGTCCAGGCGACGGAGACCACCCTCCACGTCGCCGTCGTTGATCAACGCGAGGCCGGCCAGTCCTCTGGCCATCGTGTCGATCTCGTCCACCTGACAGCGGATGTTGAGCCGCAATGCGCCCGCCAGCGCCTCGCGGCCAGCGGGCATCTCGTCGCGGACGTGGATGTGCACGTGCGCGCGCCAGAGGAGCAGCCAGGCGCGCTCTGGTGTGTCGGGGCAATCCTCGAGCAACGCACCGGCCCGCTCGAACCAGCCGTTGGCCACAGCGTGCTCGGCGCGATAGAGGTCGTGGTAAAGCGCAATCTCCATGGCTGAGCGCGCGGCGCCCCGGTGATCGCGTGCGCTCAGGTACTCGCGGTAGGCCTGCTCGAACGCTGCGCGGGACGCCTCGAGGTCGTCGACGTATCGTGCGGAGCGCCCAAGGCCTTCCCAGGCGGGCGCGCAACGGGGATCGGCGGCGAGCGCCTGCTCGTAGGACTCGCGTGCCTTACGCCAGGCACGGTCGGCGCGCAGCTGGTCGGCACGGCTGAGGAGCGCTGCGGCGCCGAGGGAGAGCTGGTCCGGGGCCACGTCGATATTCTGCCGGTCGAGCATTTGCTAGCCGCGGTAGAGACCGAGCGGCTAGAATAACCTGGCAGTGATACTGCGCAGCATAGCGGCTGGATGATCCTCCCACGGCGCCTGCGGCCGTGGCGAGGCGGAGCGAGCCGAGCCACGTTTCAAGAAATGCCAGCGCTACTGCTGGTAAATAGCTGCGCACAAAAGAAAAGCCGCTAGCAATTAGCGGCCTGAGAAATAATCCCGGCAGTGACCTACTCTCCCACGGCGCCTGCGGCCGTGGCGAGCGAGCGGAGCGAGCCGAGCCACGTTTCAAGAAATGCCACCCACGCAGCGCGTGGGTAACTGCGTGGTAAATAGCTGCGCACAAAAGAAAAGGCCGCTAGCAATTAGCGGCCTGAGAAATAATCCCGGCAGTGACCTACTCTCCCACGCAGTTACCCACGCAGTACCATCGGCGGTAGAGAGCTTAACTTCCGTGTTCGGAATGGGAACGGGTGTGACCCCTCTCCTATGACCACCGGGAAAGGCAATCTTGGTGGTGCCTGGGGTTTCCCCCCTCCGCCCGCTCCGCGGGCTTAGGGCAAAGGCGGAAGGTGGAATCGTCCCAGACTATCTGTAAAGAGCTGGCTCCCGGCTTCAGGTTCCCAGCTGGAAGCTGGGAGCTGGCAGCCGGAAGCTGTCAACTGAATATCCTGCAAACGGTAGTTTCTCGTCCCACTTGGCACACGCAGCTGGTGTGCACTGTTCTCCAGTTACGGAGAAAAGAGATTATGGTCAAGCCTCACGGCTGATTAGTATCGGTTAGCTTCACACATCACTGTGCTTCCACACCCGACCTATCACCTGGTCATCTTCCAGGAGCCTTTAGAGGCCTTGCGGCCTGGGAAATCTCATCTTGTGGAGGGTTTCACGCTTAGATGCATTCAGCGTTTCTCCCTTCCGCACGTAGCTACCGAGCGCTGCCGTTGGCACGACAACTGGTACACTAGAGGTGCGTCCATCCCGGTCCTCTCGTACTAAGGACAGCCCCACTCAAATTTCCTCCGCCCATGACAGATAGAGACCGAACTGTCTCGCGACGTTCTAAACCCAGCTCACGTACCGCTTTAACCGGCGAACAGCCGGACCCTTGGAACCTGCTACAGCTCCAGGATGCGATGAGCCGACATCGAGGTGCCAAACCTGAGCGTCGATGTGAACTCTTGGCTCAGATCAGCCTGTTATCCCCGGCGTACCTTTTATCCGTTGAGCGATGGCCCTTCCACGCGGAACCACCGGATCACTAAAGCCTGGTTTCCCACCTGCTCCACTTGTAGGTGTCGCAGTCAAGCTCGCTTCTGCTTTTGCACTCTCCGGCTGATTTCCAAACAGCCTGAGCGAACCTTCGCGCGCCTCCGTTACAGTTTAGGAGGCGACCGCCCCAGTCAAACTACCCACCTAGCAGTGTCCCTGACCTGGATGACAGGTCGAGGTTAGAACGCCGGAGTGTTAAGGGTGGTATCTCACCGTTGGCTCCCCCGAGTCCGAGAACCCGGGTTCAAAGCCTCCCACCTATCCTGCGCATAACACGCCAGCATTCACTACTAAGATGTAGTAAAGGTGCACGGGGTCTTTTCGTCTAGTCACGGGCAACCGGCGTCTTCACCGGTACCACAAATTCGCAGTGCCCCTCGTTGAGACAGCGCCCAGATCGTTACGCCATTCGTGCAGGTCGGAACTTACCCGACAAGGAATTTCGCTACCTTAGGACCGTTATAGTTACGGCCGCCGTTTACCGGGGCTTCAGCTCGAAGCTTCGCCTTGCGGCTGACCTCTCCCTTTAACCTTCCGGCACCGGGCAGGCGTCAGACCCTATACGTCGTGTTCGACTTCGCAGAGTCCTGTGTTTTTAGTAAACAGTCGCCTGGGCCTCTTTATTGCAACTCGTTCGCGCACGTAATCGCGAGGACTACGCACGGTAATCGAGCACCCCTTATTCCGAAGTTACGGGGCTAGTTTGCCGAGTTCCTAAACGAGGGTTCTCACTCGCGCCTGAGGATTTTCTCCTCGCCTACCTGTGTCGGTTTGCGGTACGGGTACCCACTCCACTCCTTAGAGGCTTTTCTCGGCAGCGTGGCGTCAGCGACTTTGCGGATCTCAGGATCCTCGACATGGCCCCTCAGGGAATGTGACCCACCGGATTTACCTGGCGGATCCCCCTACAGGCCTGAACCTACACGTCCAATCGTAGGCTCGCTTAGCCTCCTGCGTCCCCCCATCGTGATAACGTGGAATAGGTAGTTCCGGAATGTTGACCGGATATCCATCCGCTACGCCTTTCGGCCTCGCGTTAGGACCCGACTGACCCTGAGCGGACGAACCTTCCTCAGGAAACCTTAGGCTTACGGCGGGGAAGATTCTCACTTCCCTTCTCGCTACTTATGCCGGCAGGGTCACTTCTCAACGCTCCACCAGTCCTCACGGTCTGACTTCGCTGCGTTGAGAACGCTCCTCTACCAAAACTCCCTCCCGCAGGAGGGAACAATCTACGGCTTCGGTCCTGTGCTTGAGCCCCGTTATATTGTCGGCCCAGAGCCGCTTGACCAGTGAGCTATTACGCTTTCTTTAAAGGATGGCTGCTTCTAAGCCAACCTCCTGGTTGTCTGAGCGTCTCCAGATCCTTTACCACTTAGCACAGAGTTAGGGACCTTAGCCGGTAGTCTGGGCTGTTTCCCTCTCGACAATGAAGCTTAGCCCCCACTGTCTGACTCCCGAGATACGTGTCGCTGGCATTCGCAGTTTGATTGGATTCAGTAAGCTGGTAAGCCCCCTAGTCCATTCAGTTCTCTACCACCAGCGCCGACCTCTCGAGGCTATCCCTAAAGATATTTCGAGGAGAACGGGCAATCACGAGGTTTGATTAGCCTTTCACCCCTACCCTCAGCTCATCCAAGCTGTTTTCAACCAACACTGGTTCGGGCCTCCATACGGTGTTACCCGTACTTCACCCTGGCCAAGGGTAGATCACCTCGCTTCGCGTCTAATCCCAGCGACTACTCGCCCATTTCGGACTCGCTTTCGCTTCGGCTCGCTTACGCTTAACCTTGCCACTGAGATTAACTAGCCGGCTCATTATGCAAAAGGCACGCGGTCAGGCATTCCTCGGCCGAAGCCAAGGCATAGCCCTCCCACTGCTTGTAGGCATACGGTTTCAGGTACTCTTTCACTCCCCTCGCAGGGGTTCTTTTCACCTTTCCCTCACGGGTACTGGTTCACTATCGGTCGCCAGGGAGTATTTAGCCTTACGAGATGGTCCTCGTAGATTCCCACGGGATTTCACGTGTCCCGCGGTATCCAGGAACCTGTCGCGAGTCAGCGAGACTGTCGTCTACGGGGCTGTCACCCTCTGTGGCCGATCGTTCCAGATCGTTCGACTAGTCTGCTGATTGGTAACTCGCTGGCTTTAAACCAGACAGGCCCTACAACCCCACCGTGCAAGCACGTTGGTTTGGGCTATATCCGCGTTCGCTCGCCGCTACTAGCGGAATCACTGTTGTTTTCTATTCCTCCGGGTACTGAGATGGTTCACTTCCCCGGGTTGTCTTCGCCGACCTATGGATTCAGTCGGAGATACTCAGGTATGAGCCTGAGCGGGTTGCCCCATTCGGATATCCTCGGGTCAAAGCCTGTTTGCGGCTCACCGAAGCTTTTCGCAGCTTACCACGTCCTTCATCGACTCCTGGCGCCAAGGCATTCACCGTACGCCCTTAGTAGCTTGACCATAGAAACTCGAAACTGACGCTTGAAGCTTCCCGCTCCCAGCTTCCAGCTCCCAGCGATTACTCACTGAAGGCCGTCGGCTGATTGCCGGGCAGCATCCACGCGACAGTTCCTTGCACACTGCGTGTGTTTGTCCGCCTCCGCTCGCTTGCGCGAGCGACGGCGAGACTTTGTGGTCGGAAAAACTACCGTTTGCAGGATATTCAGTTGTAAAAGAGCTTGAAGCTTCCAGCTGCCAGCTTTGGGCTGCCAGCCATCTTGAGCGCCGCTGTCGCGGCGAGCTTCTCTCAAATCACTCGTTAAGCTGCTTACACTGCAGCTTCTCCGAATTCTGTCAGCCCACCTTCGCGCGTCCGCTACGCGGGCAACCTTCGTGACTCGCCTCCGGCTTGCCAACCAGCTGCGAAGCTGGCGAGCTGGCAACCGGAAGCTCTCTCTAGGTGGAGAATACCGGGCTCGAACCGGTGACCTCCTGGTTGCAAACCAGGCGCTCTCCCAGCTGAGCTAATTCCCCGAAAATTTGTGGCAGTGCTGAATTCGTGCGGATGAAGGAAGGAACCGGTCGTGCGGGTTATCTACACTTCATCGCGCGCTAGGCACTACGCAATAGGCACTCCTTGATCTCGAGTTCGCGTCCGACGACTCTGCGGTCCGCCTTCCACCTTCGCGCTCCGCTGGACAAGCCGCCCGATATCTCGCGCCGTGCGAAGGTTGGCTTGCCAGCCGTAGCTCGCCTCAGCGTCGACGAGCGAAGGCTGGTGGGCCTGAGTAGATTTGAACTACTGACCCCACGCTTATCAAGCGTGTGCTCTAACCAGCTGAGCTACAGGCCCAAACCTATTCAGAGCCTATCACCACGTTTCAAAGAGCCCCGACTTCGCGCCGCAGCGCGAAGGCCGGTTCCCTCAAAACTAGATAGAACGTGCGCGCATCCATCGTGTACCAGATCGATCTTTTCAAGATCTCGGCACCCGTAGCGCAGGCCTTTAGGCCTGCCGGGGCCGAGCGTCTCTAGAAAGGAGGTGATCCAGCCACAGGTTCTCCTACAGCTACCTTGTTACGACTTCACCCCAATCACTAACCATACCTTAGGCGCTTGCCCCCCTTGCGGGTTAGCGCGGCGACTTCTAGTACAGCCAGCTTTCGTGATGTGACGGGCGGTGTGTACAAGGCCCGGGAACGTATTCACCGCGGCGTGCTGATCCGCGATTACTAGCGATTCCAACTTCATGCAGGCGAGTTGCAGCCTGCAATCCGAACTGAGACCGACTTTGTCCGATTAGCTCCACCTTGCGGCATCGCGACGGTTTGTGCCGGCCATTGTAGCACGTGTGTAGCCCCAGACATAAAGGCCATGCTGACTTGACGTCATCCCCACCTTCCTCCGGTTTATCACCGGCAGTCTCCTCAGAGTGCCCAGCTTAACCTGATGGCAACAGAGGACAAGGGTTGCGCTCGTTGCGGGACTTAACCCAACATCTCACGACACGAGCTGACGACAGCCATGCAGCACCTCGACAACTGCCCTTGCGGGAGCCTGCTTTCGCAGGATGTCAGTTGCCGTTCGAGCCTGGGTAAGGTTCTTCGCGTTGCGTCGAATTGAACCACATGCTCCACCGCTTGTGCGGGCCCCCGTCAATTCCTTTGAGTTTCAGCCTTGCGACCGTACTCCCCAGGCGGAATGCTTAATGCGTTAGCTTCGGCACGACAGGGATCGATACCCGTCACACCAAGCATTCATCGTTTAGGGCTAGGACTACCGGGGTATCTAATCCCGTTTGCTCCCCTAGCTTTCGCTCATCAGCGTCAATGCCGGTCCAGGATGCCGCCTTCGCCACCGGTATTCCTCCAGATATCTACGCATTTCACCGCTACACCTGGAATTCTGCATCCCTCTCCCGGATTCAAGCCATCCAGTATCGGATGCAGTTCCCAGGTTAAGCCTGGGGATTTCACATCCGACTTAGTTGGCCGCCTACGAGCCCTTTACGCCCAGTAATTCCGAACAACGCTTGCCCCCCCCGTATTACCGCGGCTGCTGGCACGGAGTTAGCCGGGGCTTCCTTTAGCGGTACCGTCAATTCCGCGGATTATTCACCCGCGAAGCGTTCTTCCCGCTCGACAGGAGTTTACGACCCGAAGATCTTCGTCCTCCACGCGGCGTTGCGTCGTCAGGCTTGCGCCCATTGCGAACAATTCCCCACTGCTGCCTCCCGTAGGAGTCTGGGCCGTGTCTCAGTCCCAGTGTGTCCGTCCGCCCTCTCAGGCCGGATACTGATCGTCGCCTTGGTGGGCCATTACCCCACCAACTAGCTAATCAGGCGCGGGCCCCTCTTCAAGCGCCAGGTCTTGCGATCCCCAGCTTTGATTTCCGCCTTTCCAAAGGCAGGATGTCATGCGGTATTAGCGTCCCTTTCGGGACGTTATCCCCCACTCGAAGGCAGGTCACCCACGTGTTACTCACCCGTTTGCCACTCTACTCAGGGATTGCTCCCCTTTCGCGTTCGACTTGCATGTGTTAGGCACGCCGCCAGCGTTGATTCTGAGCCAGGATCAAACTCTCAAGTTAAAGTGGTGTCCGCCTCCGCCCTTGCGGGCTTCGGCGAGACTCGTTTAACGCGAGCGCCTGTTGATGATTGGCTCTTGCGTTGTTCAGTTCGTCAAGTTATAGGTGGTTCGCAGCCGACCGCCCGTGGTGAACTACACCCCGAACACCCGGAAAACACCGCGCCACCCGCTGATACTCGACGGGTCCGACGTCGCGCCTCCGGCGCTTTATCGAGACAACCTCGACCTCGCGCCGACGACCCGCGTCGGAACTGTGCTTGCACGTTCTATCTAGTTTTCAAAGAACCGGTCTTGCCCACGCTCCCCGTCAGCTTTCTCGTCGTCTGGGGAACCTTTCAATCCTACTAGCGACCTTCTGACCTGTCAACCCTTTTTCGCAAACATCCATGTTGTCGACCCGTTTTCGATCCGTTGTCGACCCGCGCGCACGGCACCGCCTCGAAAGGCTTGGTCAATGACAGCGCAGCAGTTCTTGTGAGCCGATGCGCATCAGCAGGTCGTCATTGCCAGATGTGCTTCGCACATCTTTTTCTGCCAGAACACATCGCGTCTCGACTCCGACCTCTGCAGGCGGAGCGCACGCGCGCTGGAAGCGGCTAGGAGTTGCGAGCTTGAAGGAGTCGCGGCGGAAAGGACGTGCATCCACCGTCAGGCCGGGTCACGCTCGGTCCGAAAACTATACGACCTGGCCTTCAAAGTGTCAACCTCTTCACACCGGAAACAATACGCGCCTACTCAGTTTGTTCAGAAACTCGTCCGTTTTCGTACTCGAAGACCCTCCCCTTGGACGCCTCCGCCACCGCCCGAGCCCGCGCCGACGCCGCCTCCCGCGTCGGATGCAGCACGTCGACCTGCCCCTTGTTCTGCATGAGCATCCATACATGTGCCCCGTCCGGTCCAGGCACAGAGCTCAGCAGGACGTCAGACGCCTCCAGCACGACGATGCGACAGAGCTGACGGCCAACCTGGAGCAGAAACGGCCCAGACCGGTCGACCGCCGTCCGCGGCTGCATGAATTTCTCTCCGTCTATCCGCACGGCCCCCTGCTGAACCTTCCGAGTCGCATCGCTGCCCGACTGCGCGAGACCCGCCTCGAGCAGCAGATGCTCGATCGTCGTGCCGCGCAGCATCGGACGCTCTTCGACATCCTCCGGCACCTCGCGCTTCGAAAAGCGCCGCTCGAACTCCTGCGCCGCAGCGCGCGCCGCCTCCGGGCCATGAAAGTCCGTCACGATGGACGAAGCGAGCTCCACCTTGGCCAGCTTGGGGTGCAGTTCACCTTTCGAGACCGCCGCGCGCTTGGCGAGGAGCGCCTCCGGTGTGAGATCGGTCAGGAGCGAGTAGTACCTCCACATCAATTCGTCCGAGATCGACATGAGCTTGCCGAACATCTCGGACGCGGAGTCCGTCACCCCCACATAGTTGCCCAGGCTCTTCGACATCTTCTCGACGCCGTCCAGACCCTCCAGCAACGGCGTCGTCATCACGACCTGTGCCTCGAGCCCGTACGACGGCATGATGTCGCGCCCGACGTTCAGGTTGAACAGCTGATCGGTGCCTCCCAACTCCACGTCCGCCACCAGATGGACTGAGTCGTAGGCCTGCGCGAGCGGGTACAGAAACTCGTGGACGCTGATCGGCTGGCCCGAGTCGTATCGCTTCTTGAACTCCCGGCGCTCGAGCATCTGAGCGACGTTGTACTTGGCCGCCAGGTGCACCCAGCCCGAACTACCCAGCGGTTCGAGCCATTCACTGTTGAAGCGCACCTCGGTCTTCGCCGGATCGAGCAGCTTGAAGATCTGCAACTTGTAGGTTTCTGCGTTGCTGTCGATTTCGGCCTGCGTCAGCGGCGGTCGTGTCTTCGATCGCCCGGTCGGATCGCCGATGAGGGCCGTGAATGACCCGACGACGTAGACGACGCGGTGACCGAGATCCTGGAAGTGCTTCATCTTCCGGATGAGGACGGTGTGACCGAGGTGGAGATCCGGGGAAGTCGGATCGAATCCAACCTTCACGACCAGCGGCGGTCCTCCGCCTGCAAAGCGCTCGAGCTTCGCCTTCAGCTCCGAAGCGCGTACCACGTCCACGCAACCCTTCGTCAAGTATGCCAGCTGCTCGTCTACAGACATTGGTCGCTGCCCCGATATAGAGCCCTCGTCCACCTCGGGCCAACTATATCGTGCCCGCGCTAACATATGCCGCACATGACCAACGCGCGACGGCCTGCGGGCCTCCGGCGCCGCGACCTCCTCAAGGGGTGCGCGGCGGCGGGCATCGGCGCTCTTACGGGCGCTGCCAGCTACGGCTTCATGTACGAACGTCATCACGTGGAGATCACGAGGGCGACGCTCGACGTTTCAGGATGGTCGGATGGCCTGTCAGGCTTGCGGGTCGGGTTCATCACCGACCTTCATCGAAGCCGAACGGTCTCCCACGCCTTCGTCGCGCACGCGGTCGGGCTGCTCATGGCCGAGCGGCCCGATCTGATTGTTCTTGGCGGCGACTACGTGACCTGGGGGGACCGCGATTTCGTGCAGCCCGCCGCCGAAGCCCTCTCTGGTCTGACCGCTCCGTGGGGAGTGTTCGCGGTCCTCGGCAACCACGACGACGATCACGATATGCCAGCCGCGCTTGCGGCACGCGGGTTCACAGTTCTCCGCGACGCCCGGACCCAGATTCGCGTCCGCGCCGAACCGGTCGACCTGATCGGGATTCGATTCTGGACCCGCCGGGTCGAAGAAATCTCCCGGCTGATGCGCGGAGCATCGCCGAACGCAATCCTCCTCGCTCACACGCCGAGCCGGCTGCTCGAGGCCGCGTCACTGGCGGTGCCGCTCGTCATGAGCGGTCACACACACGGCGGCCAGATCGTGCTGCCCGGCGTCGGTGCCATCGCCGGTCGGCGATTCCCCGTCATCTCGGGCGCCGGCAAGCGCGAGAATACGGCGATCTTCGTAAGTCGCGGTGTCGGAACCGTTTACGTGCCTGTTCGCCTCAACTGCGCCCCCGAAGTTGCGGTCCTGACGCTGCGGCCCGTGGCGAAAGGCTGAATTCCGGGCTTGACATCAACTCGGCAGGCGCGTATTTTTGATTAATCAAAATTTATGTTTTGTATTACATAAACACGGAGGATGGTCATGCGCGCCGGCCTCGTTCGGGTGATTGTGGCGATGACTGGCATTGGCATCGTCGTGCTGGGGCTCTCGGGGCAATGGACCAGCCCCTGGCTGTGGGCGTATCTCGGCGTCTGGAGTGGGCTCCTGCTCTACGCGCTCACGTCGATTGAAGACGACCTCGCTCGGGAGCGGTTCAAGCCCGCCGAGCCTGGCGCCGATCGACTCTACCTCCGCGCGATCCGTCTGACGGCGCTAGCCCATCTGGTGCTTGGCGCGCTCGACGTCGGGCGTTGGCACCTGTTCTTGGTGCCCGAGTGGCTGCGCGCCACGGGCCTGGCAGGCTGCCTCGTGTTCGGCGGGCTGGTGTTCCGATCGATGATCGCGAACCGCTTCTTCTCGCCCGTCGTCCGCATCCAGGGCGAGCGGGGACACCGGCTGATCGATCAGGGTCCCTACGCAGTCGTGAGACACCCTGGATACGCGGGCATGATCCTCTCCATACCATGCAGTGGCCTAGCGCTCGGATCCTGGCTGGCCGTCGCGGCCGCGCTGGCATATTCCGCGCTGATGCTGCGGCGCGTGGTGTTCGAGGATGCGTTTCTTCGTGAAAACCTGGACGGGTATGCGGCGTACCGAACTCGCGTGCGCTACAGGCTCGTCCCGGGCGTCTGGTGAGCCTGAGACAGAATCAGCCGGCGGCCGGTCAGCGACCAGCCGCCGTCCAGCATCAGCTGCACCGCCACCGGATAGAGGCGGTGCTCCTCGACGAGGATCCGCGCCGAGAGGGTCTCCACCGAGTCGTCTTCGCGGACGGGCACTGGCGCCTGGAGCACGATCGGCCCAGCGTCCAGCTCACCTGTCACCAGGTGCACGGTCGCTCCCGTCACCCGGACCCCGTACTCGAGGGCCTGACGCTGCGCGTCGACGCCGGGGAATGCGGGGAGCAGCGATGGGTGGATATTCAGAATCGCATCAGGGAAGGCGTCGAGCAGCGGCGAACCGACGAGCCGCATGAACCCGGCGAGACAGACCAGGCGAACGCCGCGACCAAGCAGCTCCTGTGCGACCGCCCGGTCGAACGCGTCGCGCGAGTCAAAGCTGCGGTGATCGATGACGAGGGTTTCGATCCCGGCGGCGGCCGCGCGAGCGAGCCCCGCAGCGGTCTGGCGGTTCGAGATCACGATCGCGATGCGCGCATCGAGCTGACCTCCGCCCACCGCGTCGATCAGCGCCTGCAGGTTGCTCCCGCGCCCCGAGATCAGCACGCCGATTCTACGCTCGGAGCCTTCGCGGATCGATCGATCGCTCACGTCTCGAGCCATCAGCGGTAGAGCACGCCGCGGCCACCGCTCCCAATCATGCCGATCGCTGTCGCTCCGGCTTCCCCGGCGGCCTTCAGGTCGTCCAGAATGACGGGCGCCTGGTCGGCTGCGACGGCGAGGATCAGCCCGATACCCATGTTGAATGTCCGCAGCATGTCGTCCTCCGGGACGTCGCCGGTCCTCTGGAGCCAGTCGAAGATGGCTGGCACGCGCCAGGTCGATCGATCGATGATGGCGTGCGTATCTGCGGGAAGGATACGCGGGAGATTCTCTGTAATGCCGCCGCCGGTGATGTGCGCCATCCCCTTGATCGCGCCCGAGGCGAGGAGGGGCCGAACGACGGGGAGGTACGTGCGATGCGGCGTGAGCAGCACATCGCCAATCGACAGGCCCGAACCGGGG
This sequence comes from uncultured Acidobacteriota bacterium, assembly GCA_963804795.1. GTDB lineage: Bacteria > Acidobacteriota > Vicinamibacteria > Vicinamibacterales > 2-12-FULL-66-21 > CAVSUB01. The sequence goes on from CAWDRS010000008.1 coordinate 14,708, forward strand.
AGCGGCGACTTCGCGTCGAGGCCGGCGACCTCGAAGGCGATCCGTCGAGCGAGCGAATAGCCGTTGGTGTGCAACCCCGAGGACGCGAGGCCGATCAGGACGTCGCCGGCGGCGATCCGGCTGCCGTCAATCAGTCTCTCCCGGGGAACGATGCCCACGATGAACCCGGCCACGTCGTATTCGTCGTCTTTGTAAAACCCTGGCATTTCGGCCGTTTCACCGCCGAGCAGCGCACAGCCGTTCAGCCGGCACGCGTCCGCAAGCCCTTCGACAATCTGGACGGCGACGTCGGGATCCAGTCGGCCGGTCGCCAGATAGTCGAGGAAGAAGAGGGGCTCGGCGCCCTGGACGAGGATGTCGTTCACGCAGTGGTTCACGAGGTCGACGCCGATCGTCCGATGCGTGCCGGTCATGAAGGCGACGCGGAGCTTGGTCCCGACGCCGTCCGCGCTGGCGACGAGGACGGCATCGGCCGCGCGCGACGCACCCAGATGAAAGAGCCCGCCGAACGACCCGATGTCGGACAGGACGCCGGTGGTGAACGTCCCGCGCGCGAGCGAGCGGATCCGGCGAACGACTTCGTTACCCGCGTCGATATCGACGCCGGAGGTCTTATAGTCCATTTACTAAACCGGGGGGCTTCGCCCCGCCGGACCCCCCACCTCCAGCCCAGCGCGCACAACCCGCGCGCCGGGACCCGGTCGCCGTCGCTCGCGGGGGCCCCATGCCCCGCTCCGCTCCGGCGGGGCGCGCCCGTGGCGCGCCTTTTCCCCGTCGTGCAGCGCCTCGACAACGAGTACAGCATTGTCGGTGGGAGCCGTTCAGCCGGGTTGATATCAGAATTCCAGCTTCCGAATCAGGGTCTCGCAGACCGTGCGCGCCGGCGATCCTGCGGCTGCCTGCCAGTACGCTCGCCGCACGGAGACGAAGAAGCGCTCCTCCTCGAAGTCCTCTTCGAGCATGTCGAACGCCTCGCGCAACAGATCGGACCCGGGCTCCAGCATGCCCTCTCCCTGGAGCACCTTCAGCATCAACGGCGTATTCCTCAGCGCGATCGTACCGAGGGTGAGGACGATCGACGCGCGCGCGGGGTCCCGCGTCGGGGCCCCCTGCCGGATCAACTCTGCGGCCGCCGGCTCACGCCCCGACACGGCGAGCGATGCGAGTCCGGCCGCCGAGCCGCGGACGAGCTCCTGGTAGCCGATGTTCGCGATGGCAAAGCGGAGCGTGTTGGCGAGATAGGGCTCATGTGACTCGCAGTTCACGCCGAGCAGGCAGATCGCGGCGGCTATGCCGGGTTGTGATTCGCGCGGCGCGCTCTGCTGGAGCCTGGCCAGCGTGGGGAGCGACGCCTTGTCGCCAATCTTGCCGAGCGCAATGGCCGCATCGACCTGCATCGGCCCGTCGATCTTCGCGACCTCGGTGATCGGCGCGACCGCGTAGGTCGCACGATAGTCCCCGAGCGCCTCGATCACGGCGCTCCGGAAGAAAGCCTGCCCCTTCATCACGAGGCCGGCCATCGTCTCGCGCACTTTCGGATCGGCCGCGTACGCCGCCAGCGCGCGCGTCAGCGCCGGCCGCACGAACTCGGAAGACTCGACGGGAACTGCGGCGAGGAGCTTCGGCACGACAGCTGGATCGGCGTTGTGCTCGAAGTATGTGTACGCGACCGCTCGCAAGCGGTCGTTCTGGAGGCCGAGTGCACCGCGCATGATGTCGCGCGTCCGAGGATCGTTGAATCCGGAGAGCAGCACGAGGGCGCGGAAGCGGACGAAGCCGTCCGGGTGCGATTCGACGGCTTTGAGCAGCGCCGGGACCGCGAGAGACGCGTCTGCGCGCCGCGCGGTTCGGGCAGCAGCCATCCGTTCCGTGAAGTCCAGCGTCCCGAGCTTGTCGATCGCCGCCGCAAGCTGCGCCGGACTCACGGCCTCACGCGCGTCTTTCTGTGGACCGGGCTGTGGACCGGATTGCGGATCGGGTTTCGGGCTTGGCGCTGCGGGAGAGACGGGCGGGGTCTGGGCCGACGGGGCGGGCCGAGCAGGCTGCTGGGCCGACAGCGCCGAGACGGCCGCTACGAGCAGCGTGGCAACTCCGAACGCACGCATGGTTCTCACGACGATCGCGTCGTCACGACGTCAGTCGACCACCTTCAACGCGAGCTGGAGGTAGGCCTGCTCGTCGCGCGGAAACGCAAGCGGGTAGACACCGGTGTAACACGAGGTGCAGTAGGAGTTCTGCTTCGGCTGGACGGCGCGCTTGAGTCCATCGAGGCTCAGATAGGCGAGGCTGTCCGCGGCCACGTACTTCCTGATGTCCTCTATCGTGTGCGTCGCGGCAATGAGCTCGGAACGGTTCGGCGTGTCGACGCCGTAGAAACAGGGAGAAACGGTTGGCGGGCAACTGATGCGCAGGTGCACTTCACGCGCCCCGGCGGCCCTCACCATCTTCACGATCTTCCGGCTGGTCGTGCCCCGGACGATGGAATCGTCCAGGAGGATGACGCGCCGCCCTTCGAGGATGCTGCGGACCGGATTCAGCTTGACCTTCACGCTGAAGTGCCGGATCGCCTGCTGCGGCTCGATGAACGTCCGGCCGACGTAGTGATTCCGGATGAGGCCCATCTTCATCGGCAGACCGGCCTGCTCGGCATAACCGATGGCTGCGCAGACGCCTGAGTCCGGCACGGGCACGACGACGTCGGCTTCGACCGGAGACTCGACGGCCAGGGTCCGCCCGAACTCCGTTCGGATCTCGTTCACACTGCTGCCGAAGACGTAGCTGTCGGGCCTCGCGAAGTAGACGTGCTCGAAAATGCATTGCGAGAGCGGCTGCGGCGGAAATGGCTTGATCGACCGGACGCCCGCCTCGGTGATGACGATCACTTCGCCCGGCTCGACGTCGCGCACGTACGTCGCACCGATCAGATCGAGGGCGCAGGTCTCGGAACAGATGATCCAGGCGTCCGCCATCCGGCCGAGAGCGAGCGGCCGGAACCCGCTCGGATCCCGCGCGCCGATCAGCCGGTTGTTCGTCAGGAGCGCCAGGGAATAGGCGCCGCGCACCTGCGCGAGCGACTCGATGATGGCGTCCTCGACCGTCGGTGCCTTCGAGCGTGCGTAGAGGTGCAGGATGACCTCGGTGTCGCTCCCGGTCTGGAAGATCGATCCGCTCCGGACGAGCTCGTCCCGAAGCTCGCGGGCGTTGACGAGGTTCCCATTGTGTGCGACAGCGATTTGGCCGTGCGCGCACTCGATGAGGAACGGTTGAGCATTCTCGAGCTTGCTCTCGCCGGCCGTCGAGTAGCGCGTGTGACCAATCGCCAGGTGACCCGGCAGTTTCTCGAGCGTCGCCTCGTTGAAGGCTTCGGCCACCTGCCCCATCGCTCGCGATGCGCGGATGCGCACGCCGTCCGCCGAGACAATCCCTGCGCTCTCCTGGCCACGATGCTGGAGAGCGTAGAGGCCGAGGTACGTGAGGTTGGCGGCCTCGGGATGCCCGAAGATCCCGAAGACACCGCACTCGTCTTTGAATTTGTCGAGCATGGGTGTACCGGATCTCTGGTCTAGTGATGCCGGCGAACCTATTCTACGCTGCTCGTCCCCCGCCATGTCGGGCGAAATGTGCTTCGAGCGAGGTCGACCATGCAGTTTCGGCCTCGGCGACCGAACAATCGACCGCAGGTGCGCCGGAGACGTCGATCCGAATCCGGGGTCCTCCGACCGTTCCGATGACAAGGGCCGGGACGCCCAGATGGGCTGCCAGCTGCAGCACCGCGGTCCGATTCGCCGGGGCAACGCTGACCACCGCGCGGGATGCCGACTCCCCGAAAAGCGTAGCGGGCACGCTCAGAGCATCGTGTCCGACACCTGCAGGTTGATCGGTGGCGGACGCGCCCGGTAGGTTCACCTCGAATCCGATCCCGCCGGTGTCGAACGCACATTCTGCCAGCGTGACGGCGAGGCCGCCGTCCGAACAGTCGTGCGCGGACTCGAGGAGTCCCTGCGCAGCAGCAGTCGTCAAACACTCGATGAGGAACCGCTCGCGCTGAAGGTCGAGCGCTGGAGGCGCGCCGCGTACGAGGCCATGAACGGTCTTGAGGTACTCGCTGCCGCCGAGCTCGCCGAGTCCCTCCCCCAAGAGGACGATGGCGTCGCCCGGTTTCTTGAAAGTCCGCCCCAGGACGCGCGCGGCATCCTCAATCAGCCCCACCACGCCTAGAGTCGGCGTGGGATAGATCGCGTTTCCGTCGGTCTCGTTGTAGAGGCTCACGTTGCCGCCGGTAATCGGCACGTCGAGCGCTCTGCATGCTTCAGCGATACCCTCGATGGACTCGACCAGCTGCCACATGATCTCGGGCCGCTGCGGATTGCCGAAGTTCAGACAGTTGGTCGCCCCGATGGGGATCCCTCCCGCACACGCGACGTTTCTGGCCGCCTCGGCCACGGCGAGCATCGCGCCGCGCCGCGGGTCGAGATAGCCGTACCGGCCGTTGCCGTCGACCGAGATCGCGAGGGCGCGGGTCGTACCCTTCACCCGCACGACGCCGGCGCCCATGCCGGCCAGGACGAGGGTGTTCGTCCGAACCATGTGGTCGTACTGCCGGTACACCCAACGCTTGCTGGCGACAGTCGGCGACGACAGGAGCGCGAGAAACGCCTGCGACGCCGGCGGCGCGGGCAAGAGGCTCGCGAGGTCCAGCGTGCGGACCTCATCGAGGTACGCCGGCCGAGCAGTCGGCCGGTCGTAGATGGGCGCCTCGTCCACGAGTGCGGTGTTAGGGATTTCCGCCACGACGGCACCGCAATCCCTCACGCGCATCAAGCCGTCGCCGGTCACGGTGCCGATGTTCGCGGCGTGAAGGTCCCATTTCTCGAATATCGCCTCGACTTCGGCCTCGCGACCGCGCTTGACGACGAGCAGCATGCGCTCCTGCGACTCGGACAGCATGATTTCATAAGGGTTCATGCCGGTCTCGCGCTGCGGTACGAGGCTGACGTCAATCTCGACCCCCATGCCGCCGCGCGCGCCCATCTCGCAGGTCGAGCATGTCAGGCCGGCCGCCCCCATGTCCTGGACGCCGATGAGGGCGTCGGTCTTCATCAGCTCGAGGCACGCCTCGAGGAGCAGCTTCTCCATGAAGGGATCGCCCACCTGCACGGCCGGCCGCTTCTCGGACGACCTCTCATCGAACTCGGCGGAGGCCATGGTCGCGCCGTGGATACCGTCCCGTCCCGTGCTCGCGCCGACGTAATAGACAGGGTTCCCGACGCCCCCGGCCTTTCCCTTCACGAGCGCGTCGGACCGGGCAATCCCGAGGCACAGCACGTTGACGAGGGGGTTGCCCGCGTAGGTCGGCTCGAACGCGATTTCGCCGCCGACCGTGGGGATCCCGATGCTGTTGCCGTACCCCGCGATGCCGGCCACGACGCCCTCGACAATCCGGCGCGTCCGCGCGCCATCCGGTCCGTCCATGGGGCCGAAGCGCAACGAGTTGAGGAGCGCGATGGGGCGAGCGCCCATCGTGAAGATGTCGCGGATGATGCCGCCGACGCCGGTGGCCGCCCCCTGATACGGCTCGATGAAAGACGGATGGTTGTGCGATTCGATCTTGAAGACCGCCGCATAGCCGTCGCCGATGTCGACCGCGCCGGCGTTCTCCCCGGGCCCCTGCACGACGCGCGGGCCCCGCGTCGGCAGCTTCTTCAGATGGATCCGGGAGCTTTTGTAGCTGCAGTGCTCCGACCACATGACCGAGAAGATCCCGAGCTCGGTCAGGGTCGGTTCGCGCCCGAGTGATCGGACGATGTGCTGGTATTCGTCGAGCGTGAGGCCGTGGCGATCGAGTAGCGCGGGATCGGGTGTGGACATGTCGTGTAGGGCGGGGTCTTTCAGACCCCGTTTTCTCGATCCGGGATCAGGGATCCAGGATCCGGGTTGCTGCCTCTTGGCCGGCTCGGGAGCGCCATCACGCCTGACGAAGTGCTCCCTCCGCTTCCAGCGACGAGATGACCGAGTCGAAGAGCACCAGGCCGTCGGAGCTGCCCAGCACGGACTCGCACGCCCGTTCCGGGTGCGGCATCATGCCGACGACAGTTCGTGCGGCGTTGCAGATGCCGGCGATGTTGTTGAGCGCTCCATTCGGGTTGGATTCGTCGGTCGTACGCCCCTTCGCATCGCAATACCGGAAGATGATCCGCTTCGTGTGCTCCAGGCTGCGGATGACGTCCGGTTCCGCGTAGTAGTTGCCCTCGCCATGGGCGATCGGGATCCGGAGGACCTGACCGGCGATGGCGCGCGAGGTGAACGGCGTGTCGCTCTGCTCGACCCGAAGGTGCACGTGCTCGCAATGGAACTTGAGGTCCCGGTTCCGCAGCATCGCCCCGGGGAGCAGTCCTGCCTCGAGGAGGATCTGGAACCCGTTGCAGATGCCCAGCACGGGCCCTCCCGCGTCCGCAAAATCCGCGACGGCGGCCATGATCGGCGAGAAGCGCGCGATGGCGCCTGTCCGCAGGTAGTCGCCGTGTGAAAAGCCGCCCGGCAGAATGACGACGTCCGCCCCGCTCAGGCTCGTCTCCTTGTGCCAGACGAACTCCGCCTCCTGGCCGAGCACGTGCCGCGCAGCGTGGTAAGCGTCGTGATCGCAGTTGGATCCGGGAAAGACGACGACGGCGAATTTCATAGTCAGCTTCCAGTTTCCAGCTTCCAGCTACCAGCAGCTTCCAGCTCCCAGCTTCCAGCAGCTACCAGCTGCGAGCCTTCCAGCTGCCAGCTTCCCGCTTCGCGATATCCGAGCGCCCGGTATGAAACCGGGAGCTGGAAGCCGGAAGCTGGAAGCTGGGAGCTATTCATTGACCTCAATCCGGTAGCTCTCGATGACCGGGTTCGCGAGCAGCTTGTCGGCGACCTCCGCAGCCAACGTGCGGGCCTGCTCGGCCGACGTCGATGCCAGCTCGAGCTCGAAGTATTTGCCCTGGCGCACGTCGCCGACGCTGGAGTAGCCCATCGAGTGCAGCGCATCGGCGATCGTGTGCCCCTGCGGGTCGAACACCGAGGGCTTCAGCGTAACGAAGACTCTGGCTTTCATAATTTGGTTGCTCGCGGGGCCCCCCCGCTCCCTAGGTACTCGCCGCTCACTACTCTCGCGGCTGGTTAGTTACGACAGCCCGCTTGGAACTACGACTCGAAGGGTCCGCTCGCCCGAGCGCCGAGCGCCGAGCGCCGAGCGCCGAGCGCCGAGCGCCGAGCGCCGAGCCAGTTCTACACACTCACGGCACCCGCGTAAAGACCCTTTCGAAGATGGCATCTACGTTCCGGAACTGATCGTTCAGGTCGAACGCCTTCTCGATCTCGGCGGCCGTCAGGACGCCGGTGATGTCCGGGTCCGCGAGCAGCAGTGTCTTGAAGTCCGTCTGCTCGTGGAAGGACCGCATGGCATTGCGCTGGACCCATTCGTACGCCTGCTCCCGGGAAATGCCGCGCCGCGCGAGCTCCAGAAGGACGGAGCCGGAGAACACCACACCACGGGAGCGCTCGAGGTTCTCGCGCATCCGTTCAGGGTAGACGACCATTCCACGGACGATTCTGGTGAACCGGCGCAACATGTGGTCGAGTGCGATGAAGCTGTCGGGCAGGATGACGCGCTCCACCGAGGAATGCGAGATGTCGCGCTCGTGCCAGAGCGCGACATTCTCGAGCGCCGCGGTCGCGTTCCCGCGGAGCAGCCGCGCAAGCCCGGTGATCTGCTCGCAGCCAATCGGGTTCCGCTTGTGCGGCATCGCCGACGAGCCTTTCTGTCCCTTCGCGAACGGCTCCTCGATCTCGCCGATTTCCGTCTTCTGCAGACCGCGAACCTCGAGCGCGAACTTCTCGAGCGACGCGGCGGTGATTGCCAATGTCGTCAGCAGCTCGGCATGGCGGTCGCGCTGGATGACTTGCGACGACACGGGCGCCGGTTGCAGCCCCAGCCTCGCACAGACTCGCTCCTCTATCTGAGGGTCGAGGTGTGCGAACGTACCGACGGCGCCCGAAATCTTGCCGACCGCCACGATGTCTCGCGCGCGGAGCACGCGGTCGAGGTCACGCTGCAGCTCCGCGTACCAGAGGGCCAGCTTCAGCCCGAGCGTCATCGGCTCCGCGTGTACGCCGTGCGTGCGCCCGATCATCGGTGTGCGACGATGCTCCTCCGCGCGCAGTCGCACCGCCTCCATCAACCCGGCGATGTCTTTGACGATCAGGTCGCAGGCCTCGCGCATCTGGAGAGCCTGCGCGGTGTCGACGACGTCGGAGGAGGTCAGGCCGAAGTGGAGCCATCGGGCCGCGGCGCCGACCTGCTCGGCAACTGCGGTCGTGAATGCGATGACGTCGTGCTGGGTGACCTGCTCGATGGCTTCGATCCGGCTGATGTCGAACGCTGCCTTCGCGCGGAGCTCGCACGCCGCATCCGCCGGCACGAGGCCTGCCTCGGCCATCGCGTCGGTCGCTGCCAGCTCCACTTCGAGCCAGGTTTCGTAGCGGCGGCGATCGCTCCAGATCGCACCCATCTCTGGGTTGGTGTAACGCGAGATCATGTCGGGATCAGTGATCCGTGGTCCGGGGTCCGTGGTGGGTCTCGTCGTGCGTCGGTATGTGAGCTCGGGTTTTCCGGATCCCGGACCGCGGATCCCGGATCCCCGAGTCTGTCACCCAAGTTCCAGCTTCTCCCTCGGAAGATCGGGAATGCTCGGGCCCAGGACCGTTGCGGCCAGCGAGCCGTTCGCAAACAGATCCCGCGCGACACGCTGCACATCGTCGCTCGTCACGCGTTCGACGCCGGTCAGCGTCTCGTCGAGGCCGAAGTGCCGGTCGAAGTAGATCTCCTGCCGTGCGAGGTGCGACATGCGGCTGGCGGTGTTCTCGAGGCTGAGCATGAGGCTGCCTTTGAGATGATCCTTCGCACGACGGAGCTCCGTGTCTGGCACGGGCGTCTGCTTCATCTGCCGCAGCTCCTCGACGCACAGTCCGATCACTTCATCCACCGCCTCGTTCGCGCACCCGGCGTAAATCGTGATGTTCCCGGCATCGCGATAGGCGCTCAGGCCGCTGAAGACGGCGTACGCGAGCCCGCGCTTCTCGCGAACGTTCTGGAACAGCCGCGAGCTCATCGATCCGCCCAGCACGGTGTTGAGGATGTAGCTGACGTATCGATCGTCGTGACTCTGCGGGTAGCTCGTGGTGCCGAGGCAGATGTGGCTCTGCTCGAGCTCCTTCGTGCGCGTGATGACCTGCGGGACCACCGCGGGTGCGGCCTCGAGCGTCGGTTCGCCCGACGCGGGCAGAGGCGCAAACGCGCGGCTGACGAGATCGCGGACCGCCGGGTGCTCGATGTTGCCGGCCGCGGAAATCACGACGTTCGGTGCGACATAGGCGCCGCCGAAGTAGTGGCGAAGCGAGTCGGTCGTAAAGGACTCCACCGTCTCGCGCGACCCGAGAATCGGACGGCCGAGCGGGTGCCCCTCCCAGAAGTGCTGCGTGAAGAGCTCGTGCACGAGGTCGTCGGGCGTATCCTCGACCATCTTGATCTCTTCGAGGATCACCTTCTTCTCGCGCTCGATCTCGTCGGCGGCGAAGGCGGGCCGAAGCACGATGTCCGAGAGCAGGTCGACGGCGAGGGGCAGGTGCTCGTCGAGCACCTTGATGTAGTAGCTGGCGTATTCCTTGGCGGTGAAGGCGTCGAGCTGGCCACCGATGGAATCGATGGCCTGCGCGATGTCCTCGGCGGTGCGCGTCGCGGTCCCCTTGAAGAGCATGTGCTCGACGAAGTGGGCGATGCCGCCGCGCGTTTCGACTTCGTGGCGCGATCCCCGCGTCAGCCAGACCCCGATCGTCACCGATCGCACCTGCGGCATCGTCTCGGTGATGAGCCGCAAGCCATTATCAAGAACCTCGCGAACGACCATGCGCTGCGGATTATTGCTCGTCACCTACGGTGCCTCCCGCGCCGCAACGGACGGCGCCGCAAGTGCCTGAATATGAAAGGAATGATGCGTCGACGAGCCGGCAGGACCGGCCGCGCCAGCGGCGTGCAATTCAGGGTCATAGTACACTGGATGTCTTTCTTACGTCACGCGCGGCTTACAGCCACACGCTGGCCCTCGTCACGCGGGAGCTCATGAAGATCGACCTGCGCACCGACATTGCTGAGCTCGACGTTCCCGCGCTCGAGATGGCCCTCGAGTCCCTCGGGCATCCACGCTTCCACGCGCGGCAGATGTTCCAGTGGATTCATCGGCACGGTGTCACTGATTTCGATGCGATGACCGACCTCGGCCGTGAGCTCCGCGCGCGACTCGAACGTGAATGTCGGATTGGCACGCCGACGGTCGTGCAGCGGGAGACCTCGACCGACGGGACCGTCAAGTTCCTGCTCCGGCTCAACGACGGGAGGTCGATCGAAACGGTCTACATCCCGGACGCCGGCGAACCCGGATCGCGCGATCCACGCGCAACCTTCTGCCTGTCGACCCAGGTTGGCTGCGCGATGCGCTGCGCGTTCTGCCTGACCGGCAAGATGGGCATCGACCGCAACCTGACGGCCGGCGAAATCGTCGGGCAGGTCCGCGTTCTCGCCCGGGAGCTGCACCTGCTCACCAGCCGTTTCAATATCGTGTTGATGGGGATGGGCGAGCCGCTCCACAACTACGACGAGACGATGAAGGCGCTGCGGATCCTTGCGGACGAGCACGGGCTCGCGATGTCGCCCCGGCGGATTACGCTGTCGACCGTCGGTGTCCTGCCGAACCTCGAGCGGCTGGCGACCGAGCCGCTGATGCCGAACCTGGCGATCTCGCTGCACGCGACGACGGAGGAACAGCGCGACCGTCTCGTACCCGGTGAACCGGAAGTACGGCCTGAAAGACCTTCTCGACGCGTGCCGCCGCTTCCCACTGAAACGCCGTCATCGCATCACGTTCGAGTACGTCCTGCTCAACGAGGTCAACGACACGCCCGAAGACGCGCGACGACTCGTGAAGCTGCTGGCTGGGATCAAGGCGAAGGTCAATCTGCTGCCGCTGAACGAGGCTGCCGGCATACCCTTCGAGCGGCCGTCCGACGACCGCGTGAATCGCTTCGCGCGAATTCTGTCCGACCGCGGCCTCACGGTGTCGGTCCGCAAATCGCGCGGCCGTGACATCAGGGCGGCGTGCGGTCAATTGATCACCGAGTCCACACGCACGAAAGCACCAGGCCAGCAGATGGCCTCGCTGCTGGGATCCCCCAGCGGGCGATAGCTCGGATCGATTGAAGCGGGGAAAACTGCGGACCAGGTGCTCTTGGAAGGTGACCCGCTGACGGACATTCACAACTCAACGCGAGTAGGGGGTCTTCGCGAAGGGCGGGCCGTTCCGGCTTCGCCGGGATCGTCTCCATCGGCGAAGTGATCGGATGCTTGAGTTACCTGACAAGAGGCGCAACGGGCGTCGCCATGGCGGGCTGATCCCAAGCCCTACTTCTGCACCGCCAAGCTCCGCTCCAAATCTTCGAGCCGCTGATTGAAGTCGACCCAACGCGCTTCGTCGGCCGAGAGCGCCTGCACGACGCCGTCGTAGTCTGATTGGAGTTCCCGTTCTCGCTGATCGAGGCGCTTGATCACGCCCTTCAACTCTTCGATGCGTTGTTCGACCCGGTGGCGTTCGTCCGGCTGCACTCGATCTATCGCATTCGTCATCTGCTTGATCTCGCTCGTCATGCCCTCACGTTCGCGCTGAACGTCCAACACTTTCGAACGCGCCTCCTGAGCCTGGCGGCCCAACGTGGCCATCCGCGCTTCCTGCATCTGCAACCGCCCGAGGAGGAGCTGCGCGCGCGTCCCTGCCACGGTAGATCGTCGATGGCCACACGCAGCGCGCGGACTTCCTGCAGCAACTGGTTGATCGTCGGTGAGTCGCCCTGATTCGCCTCGACCCTCTGCGCCTGGGTCCGGACGGCACCGTACGCCCCAAGGATCATGAGGATGGCAAGCGCACTCCACAGCCGCTTCATTGGAGACCTCCTGCGTGATGTCACCGTACGAACGCACAGATGCGGATACCTGTGCGAACAATGTAGCAGGAGTTTCGGGAGACCCAGGCAGGAGTTGCGACTCGAGCCGGCAGACGGTCAAGTGTCGACGGACCGAGGAAGGCGTGGAAGGGCCCGCTATCTCGAGCCCTTTTCCGGCAACGCAAACGCCACGAGCCCGGTCGGCAGATCTGGGGAAACAGCTCCCGCCGCAGGTCCTCCGTCACCCGACGCCGCGACGAGCAGGTATTGACGGCCGTCGATCTCGTACATCGACGGGGATCCTCGGAACGCGCCGCGGACACCACCGGTCCACAGCACTTTACCCGTATCGGCGTCATACGCCCGGACCTTGCTGTCACCGCCGAGCCCGAACACCAGGCCGCCCGCGGTCGGTAGGACGCTGACCCTCATCTGCGGAACGCCCGTGCCCGTGATGCCTTCCGCCGCGAGACGGGCGTCATCCCCGAGGCCCACCTGCCATTTGATCGTGCCGGCGTTCAGGTCGTAGCGCGTGAGCTTGGTGAACGGCGGCTTGATCATCAGGCCGATGGTCCCGTAGGCGTTGATCACATATTGCTCGGTCTGTTCCACACCTTCGGGGTAAGGAATCGGTCCGCCGCGCCCGCCACGGCCCATGGGTGCGCGCGTCTTCGCGCCACCCGACGCGACGATCGGCCCGGGAGGCAAATCGGTCCTGAACGGAGCACCACGCCCCGCCGGCGTGGGAGTGAGCAACAGCGCCGCGAGCGACTCCACTTCTGCCGACGTCAGGTGAGCAAACGCGGGCATGCGTCCCTTGCCCGTGGAAAGCGTCGCCCGGATCGCCTCGATATCGAGTCGGTCGGACACCGACAGCAGTGAAGGTCCGTTCTCGGTACCAGCGCGCGTGGGTCCGTGGCACGACTGACACTCGCGCACGTAGACGCCAAGTCCCGCCTGCCCGCCGCGGCCCTCCCCCGGCTTCAACAGGCGCAGGACGGATGGATTGTCGAGGCTCACGACATACATCGTGCCGGTGGCGGGATCTGCCGCCGTGCTGCCCCACACAGACCCGCCGTTGTTGCCCGGCACCTGCACCGTGTCATTGAAGCTGATGGGTGTGAAGAGTCCCTCGTTGCGCGCCTTCGACAGCCGCTCCTTGAACGCCTCTCGATCTTTGGCCGAGACGGCGGCGTGTGGGCTGATGTCCTCCGCGGTGAAGGTCTGCCTGCTGAATGGCGGCGGATTGGTCGGGAACGGCTGCGTCGGCCACGTCTGCTCGCCCGCCATCGTGCTCTTCGGCACCGGCCGTTCCTCGATCGGCCACACCGGCTGTCCGGTCACGCGATCGAAGACGTACAGGAAGCCGGTCTTGCCGGCCATCGCGACCACGTCGATCGTCTTCCCGTTTCGCTTGATCGTCAGCAACTGGGGCGCGGAGTTGTTGTCGAAGTCCCACAGATCGTGGTGAACGTTCTGGAAGTGCCACAGCCGCTTGCCGGTGCGCGCATCGAGCGCCAGCAGACAATCGGAAAAGAGATTGGCGCCCGGTCGATCGGCGCCGTAGTAATCGTAGGTTGGAGACCCGGTCGGGAAGTACGCGATGCCTCGCTTCTCGTCGACAGAGATCTCTCCCCAGGTGTTGACGCCGCCCACGTACTTCCAGGCATTCGGCGGCCATGTCTCGTAGCCGAATTCACCTGGGTGAGGGACCGTGTGAAACTGCCAGGCCAGCGCGCCGCTGACGACGTCGTAGGCACGGAGATCGCCGGGCGGCGACATGTACCCTTCGCCCGTCGCCGAACCGAGGAGGATCAGGTTCTCGAAGATTCGCCCGGGCGTACCCGACTGAATCCGCTGGACCGTCTCGCGCCCGAGCCCTTCGCGGAGATCGACGACACCCTCTTTGCCGAACGTCAGGATGGACTTGCCCGTTGCGGCATCGATCTCCTGCAGGTAGTCGTTCATGGCAAAGATCAGTCGCCGATCTTTGCCATCTTTGCTCTCCCAGTAGTTCATCCCCCGCGCGGTCATTCCCGTCATGCCGTCGTGGATCCAGATCTCCTTCCCGGTCTTGGCGTCGAGCGCAACGAGGGCGCCGTTGCGTCCGCGGCCGTAGACCGTGCCGCGCACGACGATCGGATTGGATCCGGTCTCGCCGAACGGATACGACCACGCAACAGAGAGCGTGGCGACATTGGATTTGTTGATCCGTGTGGATCGAAAGAATCGAGAGCTGGCGGGCCCTCCGGCGTAGTCGGGCCACCAGATGTCGTTCGACGCCGAGAGCGCGATGGTGAGGGCACAGCCGACACTCGCAATCGCGCTCCACGTCTGCCAGCGGCGCGCAGTCATCACTGACCTGCAGCCGGCAGTCCGCCTGCACGCAGACCGACCGCCAGACCGACCACCGCCAGCACGGTCACCGACGAAAACCACGGAGTCGTCTTGCTCATGTCATGACCCTTCGGCTTGAATCACCCACGCCCGACGGTCGGACCTGCCGTCCCGCTGACTGCCCGACTGTCGACTGCGACTGCCGATTGCGACTGTCGACTGGCGACTACCGACTGTCGACTACTTCCCCTGCCACCCTCCGTCCACGTGGACCGACTGCCCGGTGAGATAGCTCGCCTCGTCCGAGGCGAAGAACGCGACCACCGTTCCGATCTCGCGCGGCTGGCCGGCGCGGCCGAGCGAGATCTGCGCGAGCACCAGCGGCAGGATCTCCTTGTCCTTCATCACCCACTCGGTCATCGGTGTATCGATAAGGCCCGGGTGCACGCAGTTCACGCGAATGCCCTGCGGTGTCATCTCCGCGGACATGTTCCGCGTGAGCGCCTCGAGCGCCAGCTTCGTCGGCGCATAGTGCGTGCGGCCGGGAAGAACCTTTGCGGACTGAATCGATCCGATGTTCACGATGCTCGCCTTCCGGCCTTCCTTCACCACGCGTCGGCAGAACACCTGCGAGCACAGCCAGTTGCCTCGCAAGTTCACGTCCGTCAGCCGCGTCCACTGCTCGTCTGTGAGCTCCAGGAACGGGACGATCGTTTCGATCCCTGCGTTGTTGACGAGGATGTCGACCGGCCCGAGCTCGTTCCAGACGCGATCGACCATCGGCTCCACTTGCGCCCGGACGGCGACGTCCGCCTGGACCGTCATGGCGCGCCGGCCGCGCGCACGAATCCACTCCGCGACCTGTTCCGCCTCCGCAGGGTTCTCCACGTAGTTGACGGCGACGTGAGCACCCTCCTCGGCGAACACCTCCGAGATTCCCCGACCGATGCCACGTCCGGCTCCGGTCACGAGGGCAACTTTGTCCTTCAGTCTCATTTATTTGCCGGGGGGCTTCGCCCCGCCGGACCCCCCAACGCCGTCGCTCGCGGGGGCCCCATGCCCCGCTCCGCTCCGGCGGCGCGCCTGCGGCGCGGTTCGTCTGGGCAGATCCGCGTGCCTGCGGTTCGCAGACGGCGGTTTCCGTTTGCGCACGCGCACTATAGCGCAGGCTGGCAGGCCTGCATCCGTTCATTTTCGATTATCGATAATATTGTATCTCCCAAAAAATCAGTAGTATCCGGCTGAAAAACGACCCCGGCCGCCGGACCGGCCGGGGTCAAGCTGAGGAGGGAAGGAGTGCCTCCTCAGAAGTCCAGCCGCATCGTCAGACGTCCGAGCTGCCTCGGACGGCGTCGCTGCAGTGTACCTGCCCGACGTCGTGCGGCTGTTCACCAAGTTGTTCGCGACCGCTGAACACAGCGGCTGCGCATCCAAACGTCGTAGGGTTCGCGAACCTCGAGTTGAAGACGATTGATACGCCTGGCAGCCTGACAAGACGTTCGGGGACGCCAAACGACGGCGCGGAGCCTACCACGAAATGGATTCTCTGTAAAAGATTATCGATTATTTTGCTGATGACGACTCAGCCGAACGATTTTCTCAACAAATCGCTTTCGCCTGGCGGTTGCCCCGACTTCAACAGGGCAGCTGTCCCCGCGATTCGTTTAACTCCGGAACTCGTATCCGAGCTTCTGCAAACACACCTTGTTGATTCGAGCCGCCTCCAGCGGCGCGAGCGGCATGCCCTGGGACGGATCGAGCTCCGCCATGATCATCAGATCGTTGCCCGAGCTCTCGAGCGCATCGACTATGGCCTTCACGTCGACTTTGCCCTGGCCCAGTGGGCAGTACCCCAGGTAGGCGGTGCCGCCGTCGAAGTCCTTCAGATGCACGTGACGGATGGCAGGCAGAAAATCCTTCACGACCTTCACCGGATCCGAGCCACCCTTCTGCAGCTGGCCCACATCGGGCCCGAACTTGACGACGCGCGTGTCCATCGCTTCCACCACGGCATAGGTCTCGTCGCGTGTCTCGACGCAGGTGCCGGTGTGCTGGTGCAGGACGCCAACGACGCCGATGTCGCCGAGGGCTTTGCCGATGTCGTTCAGCGCTTCGACGATGTGAGCCTTGTGGGCGGGGAAGTCGTATTCGGCCCGCTTGACGTTGTTCGGTCCGATGACCGCGACCGATCCGCCACACTTCCGGATGAGGCGTCCCCAGCGGACAATCTTTTCGACTTCCGCCGAGCGCATTGCCGGGTCCGTGAGGTTCACCGGGCAGTAGGCGGATCGGAGCGGCAGCTTTGCCGAGTCCAGGACCGTGTTCAGGCCGCCCTTGCTCTCCCAAGCCTCCAGGACATTGCCGAACGACTCATAGCCGTGAAACCCCAGGCTCGCCACGTCCGCGATCGCCTTCTCCGCATCTGCGGGAGCGAAGCCCCACGTGATGCCGGTGTGCCCCGTCTTGAGCCTGCGGGTTTGTGCGGCTACCGCTGGTACGAACGCGCCAGCCACTCCGAGCGCGACGACCTTCGTGAAGCTTCGACGATCGAGGTTTGTGTTCATCGTGGTACCTGCGGCCCTATGAAAACTTGCGACTTCCATAAAACTTGCGACGCTGCAAAACCTTTCACAGGGAGGAGGGGAGGAATGGAGGATCTAAAACAATACAATCCTCCCCTCCTCCCTTCCTCCTGTTAAAAGCAGCCCTTACAACAACCCGTTGGCCCCAAGTTCAATGAGGCAACCGCCCTCCGAACAAACCTCTCCCCTCTCAATCCGGGAAATCGACCTCCTCGTGCATCCGGTAGTTCTCGAGGCTCGTCGGCGGCGCGAAGAAGCACACCACCTGCATCTCTTCGTCGCTCGTGTTGTGGAGCATGTGCACGGCGCCCTGCGGGAAGAGCGCCACCGAGCCCGGTGCGAGCTGGTGCACCTCTCCCGCAATCAGCACCCGCCCCGATCCGCGGATGATGTAAATCACTTCCTCGCCGTTGGGGTGCGAGTGCGCCGGTCGCACCTTGTCACCGGGAGCCACTCGGATGACACACGCGGAGCAGTACGTCGAGTCGAGGCCACCACGGCCCACGAGCCATCGGAGCTCGCGGCCGGGCAGATCGAGCGCATTCGCGTCAGCTTCGCGGATCACCGGCACGGTCAGGAGACCTCCGACGAGACGCGCTCGCGGATCGCGCCCGCAATTCGGGCACCGGTCAGGCCGAATGCCTCGGTGAGCTCCTCGTACGTGCCCGAATGAATGAACTGAGGACGGCCGTCCGGACCGAGCGTATTGAGCGCCAGGACCCGCTCGAGTCCGGTCCGTGCGGCGGCGCTGTGGCTCCGGTGAACAATCCTGAGCGCGTTCTGCAGGATGTAGCCGTTGTTCTGCTCCGCCAGGCACACGAGCTTGCCGGACTCGAACAGTCGGAGCAGGAGGCTTTCGTCGATCGACGGCATGTCGACGACGCCGACGTCGAGACCGTGCCGCCCGCAGGCGATCGAGGCAGCCACGGCCTCGTGGACCCCGCGGCCGCTGCTCACGATCACGGCGGCTTCCTGTCCGCTCTCCCGCAGCACGTGGCCGCGCCACAGCTCGAAGCGGTAGTCAGCGTGATACAGCACGGCCGAGGGCGTGCGCATCACGCGCACGTAGAGCAAGCCTCGATTCCCCTCCATGATCCAGCGCATCAGCGCAAGCATCTGCTGCGGGCACGACACGTCGACGATCGTGAGGTGGGCCATCCCGTCGAAGATCGTGCAGTCGTCGTTGGCCATGTGGGTCGCGCCGTTGGTCCGCGTCTCGAAGTTGGAGGCCGTGGCGAGCATCGTCAGATCGAGCCCGTGTCCTTCGCTCAGCCAGCCGTGGCGCGACGCCATCGTCTCGAGCCGCTCCTGCTGGCCCACGGCTATCCGGCGCATCACCTTCCAGTCGAAGAACGGGCAGAACGTGCTGATCCAGGTCTGATGTCCGAGGGCGGCAAACGCTTCGCCGAGACCCATCATGTTGGCTTCGGCGACACCGGCGTTCAGCGCCCGGCGCTGATCGACTGCCGCGACGCCCGCCTCGAGGCCGCTCGTCGTCGCCAGGTCTGCATCGATCGAGATCACCGCCGGATCGATCGCGAACACCTTCATGGCCGCCGTGACGATGTCGCTGGCGGCGTAGGAGCCCGCGGGATCGAGCTTGGGCAGCCGGGACGCATCGTAGGGGATCCGCTTCTGTCTGACCGGCGCCCTCGTCGTCAGGACCGGACCTGGCAGCGCCGGCCACGAACGTCCTTCGGGGCCGTGACGGTCAGGGTCGAGGTGCATCTCTCGGGCTGCTGCGAGGAGAGTGTCCTGGACGGCTGGACCGTCCGGGTGCTCGTGCAGACGCTCGAAGAAGGCGTCGAATTCGGCCGCGCGCGCGCGACGTTGCGCCGACTGGAGCGACATCTCCTGATCGATGAGCGCGTCAGGGACGGTGACCTTGTGCTTGTTCAGGAAATCGGAGAGCGCACCGTGACCCTTGGTGCCGTGGCAGATGATGGCCGTCGGCTGGCCATTGCGTGGACCGAAGCGGAACGCCTCCAGCGCGGCGAACACGCCTTCGTATTGCGTCGCGTCGACGCTGTGGACCGTCCAGTCGAACGAGGCGAACACGGACTCGAGCTCCGGCATCGGAAAGACCAGTCGATTCGCGATATCCAGCTGGCCGTTGTTGCGGTCCACGAGCACGCACAGGTTGTCGAGGTGCTTCTGACCCGCGAACATCACCGCTTCCCAGATCGGCCCCTCCTGCAGCTCGCCGTCGCCGGTGAGGCAGGACCGAATCGAACCGCGGCGAGACTCTCCCGGCCATGGCGAACCCCTGCGCGACGGCGAGGCCCTGCCCCATGGGTCCGGTCGCGACGTGCACGCCGGGCAACAGCGGGCCGGGGTGGCCGTTCAGGATGCTCGTGTACGACCGGGAATTCCGGAGGACCGATCGATCGAAGTACCCGAGCTCCGCGTAGATGGCCGCGAGGGCGGCAACCGCATGCCCCTTGCTGAGCACGAAGAGGTCTTGTCCCCGGCGCGTGGGGTTCACCACATCGGCGTCGATGAAGCCGCCGTAGTAGAGCGCGACAAGGGGGATCGTCGCAGAGAACGCGCCACCGGCATGGAGGCTCTTGTCCACCGCCTCGCGGCACTGCTCGAGGCAGAGCAGCCGGACGTCCGAGTCTTTGATCGCGAGGAGCTTCAGGATGCCGTGGCGAAGCAGGTAGTCCCGAGTGGCAGCGGCGTGGTGCAGCGCGCGCCGTCGGTTCAGCGCAGCAGCCTGCGGCGTCATTACCCGGCGGCCTCTTTGCTGCCGGCCTCACCTTCGCCGGCGCGACCCGCCTCGGTATCAGCGGCGAGAATCCACTCGCCAGGCTCTTCGATGTGGCGACGAACGGCATGTTCGGCGCGCTCGGGATCATGGGCACGCAGCGCATCGAGGACGACGGTGTGGCGCTCGGCGATTTCGTGGAGCGATCGATGTGTCACGGCATGCGTCACGCACGTCGTGATCGACAGGCGCATCGTCTGCCAGACGTGCTCGAGCATGCGGTTCCCGGCGGCCTTGATGATGGCGGCGTGAAATGCGTGGTCCGCGTCGGCCTGCGCTTTGGCGTCGTTGTTCGACGCGGCTTCGCGCATCGTGGCGATCAGCTCCTCGAGCCGATCGAGCGTGGCGTCGTCTATTCTCGTCGCCGCCGCTCGTGCGGCGACGCTCTCGAGCGCGGCGCGAATGGGATAGATCTCGAGCAGGTCGGCCTTCGAGATCTGACGGACCTGGGTGCCGCGAAACGGGGAGCTCACGACGAAACCGAATAGCTCGAGGTCGCGCAAGGCTTCACGGACGGGTCCCTGACTCACCCCGAACTGTTGGGCGATGCGGGTTTCCACAATCCGCGCGCCGGGCGGGAGACGACCGGTGAGAATGTCGTCGATCAGCTGCTCCCGGATGTCCTCGCGGAAGACACGACGCTCGAGCGCTCTCGGTTTGTTGGTTTCCATCAATTCCGCCTGGAATTGCGCCCGATGGGCGCTTGAAGCGTGCACTCGAATCGATTATCGATTATGCTCAATCGATTCACATCCGAAAACATAGTCACATCGAGTAATAATGTCAACGCAAAAGCCCGGGCGTCTTGAAGAACTCAAGCTCCCCTTAGACGGGGCGGCACCCGGGCATTATCCCGCCGTTCGATGTTCGATGCGCGACCGCTTCACTGCTGGCGTCGGCGGTTGTCCAGGAGGATTTCGTGGCCGTCGACTACTCGTGCTTCGGGCTGCAGGATCGGATCGCGATCGTGACCGGGGCGTCACAAGGGATCGGCCGCGCGCTCGCCGTAGGGCTGGCGACGGCCGGCGCTCACGTGGTTCTCGCCAAACATCCATCCGGCCGGCACGATGAGATCAAAAGCGTGCAAGCCGACATCGAAGCACTCGGACGTCGAGCGCAGATCGTCCTCACGGACGTCTCACACGTCGATCAGGTGCGGGCGATGATCGACGAAGCGCAGCGCACGTTCGGGCGCGTGGACATTCTCGTGAACAACGCCGGGTGGACAGGCACGACCCCTGCGCTGGATGTCACCGAAGACGAGTACGACCGCACGATGGCCGCGTCGCTCAAGAGCGTGTTCTTCGCATGCCAGGCCGCGGCGCGCGTCATGATCCCGCAGGGCGGCGGAAAGATCGTCAATATCGGATCCAACTTCGGCGTCGTCGGATTTCAGGGCCGCTCGGTCTACGCCGCGGCAAAGGCCGGCGTGCATCACCTTTCGCGCGCGCTCTCGCTCGAGTGGGCCCGCCAGGGTGTGACCGTCAATGTGGTCGCGCCGTGCATCACCGAAACCGACTCTCGAAAGGTGATCCTCGAGCGACCGGGTTATAAGGAGTGGGCAACGACTCAGATGCTGCCGGCGGGCCGGTGGAATCAGCCCAGCGATCTGGTTGGCGCCGTCCTCTTTCTGTCCAGCCATCTGTCGGACATGGTGGTAGGGCACGTGCTGATGGTCGACGGCGGCTGGACCATCCACTAGAAGGATGTTGTGTCTGCGTCACTGAGATCGCGGGCTTGAGGCAGCGCTGGAGCGGAAAGCCGTGAAACCGAATCCGATTCTCGATTTCGGCATCGACAAGGCAACTGTCCAGTACGTCGGGCGTGAGCTGCAGCGCCCCGAGTGCATCCTGGCGGAACCCGACGGGACATTGTGGGCCGCGGACGCGCGGGGCGGGGTCGTCTGCATCCGTCCGGACGGCGGGCAGCAGGTCATCGCGCAGCGGCGATCATCCGACTTCAAGTCCGCGAACAGCGAAGCGTCCCGATACCTGGAGGGTACGCTGCCGAACGGCCTCGCCTTCTCCCGAACAGGCGACTTCCTGATCTCGAACTTCGGAACCGACTGTCTGGAAGTGATGTCGCGGGACGGCCGATCGAAGGTCCTCGTCGACAGCATCGACGGCGAGCCGATCGGCAAGGTCAACTTCGTGCTCCGCGACTCTCGCGACCGCGTGTGGATCACGGTCTCGACGCGCATCAGGAATTGGATGCACGCCCTGCGGACGGACCTCTGTGACGGCTATCTCGCGCGCTACGAGAACGGGACCTTCTCCATCGTCGCCGATGGGTTCAGGTTCACGAACGAGATCAGGTTCGATGCCAAGGAGGAGTTCCTCTATGTCGTCGAAACCACCGGCGGTTGCATCACCCGCCTGCGAATCGACGAGCGCGGCAACGCCGTCGAGCGGGAGATTTTTGGACCGACGAAGCTCGGCGACGGTGCCTGGCCCGACGGAATCGCGTTCGACAGCTACGGGAACCTGTGGGGCACGCTCGTGTACTCGGACAAGCTGTTCGTGCTGACACCCCAGGGAGACATGCGCGTGCTGCTGGATGAAGGGGACGCCAGCAAGGTCGCCGCGCTGGAGCGGGCGTTTCTCAGCAACGCCGTGACCGAAGATGTGCTGTTCGCCACCGGGCGCGGCATCGCGCCGTGGATGGCGAGCGTGACCTTTGGCGGGCCCGATCTACGAACGGTCTATATCGGATCCCTGAAAGGCACCAACATTCCCTGCTTCCGAGCGCCGGTCGCCGGGCTGCCCATGGTGCACTGGGCCGAAGCGACGTTGAATCGCTTGCCGGCGCTCTGAAACGGCCCGACGCTCTCCTCGTCGCGCGGCGTAGTGTTCAATACACATCCAGATCGCGGCCCACGACGACACGACCTCCGTACTGCGACATCTCGCTCAGCAACGCCGCCGGGGTCGACCGTTCCGGGTCGACGGCCGGCCGGAGTGACAGTGAGGCGTGATACAGAACCAGCAGGCGGGGCCTGGCCTTCGTCGCCAAATCGATCAGCTGCGCGGTCGTGGTGTGGAATTGTGAGGCTACAAGGAGCGATGGGCAACACGCTCAAGAAACCAGGTCAAGGGCACACATCGCCCCGGGTGATCCGTCGAGCTCGAACCAGATCACGCCTTCGACCACCATGTCATACCGCAATTGATAGTGTCCGGTCGGGAGCACGCCCGCAACCTCGACCTCCAGCTCTATCTCCTCGCCCGGCTCCACATCACGCGGTAATGGTGTACGGCCGAGGTCCTCTCTCAGAATCTCGCCGTCCGTGTTGCGCAGCTTCACCCCGAGCGTCACCTGCCCGCCAAACCGTCGTCCGCGGGCTTTCCAGGTCACGCTCCCCACGTTCGTGATGCGCACGCGATCCGAAAAGGGCCGGCCTGTGGCCACGGTCGCAGCTGTCTGTTGCGGAATGATTCGAGCGCGGAGTCGTCCGACGAGCTGGTGCGGCGGGAGGAACGTGTCCGCAGGTGGATCGTCGCCCTTGTGCAGCACGAAGCGGGCATGCTCCGCGGGATAGCAACGCAGCGTCTCCTCCCACATCTGTCGTAGCGCCAGGCTGTCTGACGGCGGTGCGAAATCGAAGACGTAGGCGGATGACGACCGCAGCGGGACCACGCGCATGCGGGTGAAGCCGGCCTCGATCGCCAGCCGCCGGACGATCGGGAGAGAGACATTCTTTTCGATCACGCTCTCTTCTCGCATGCGGAACTGCGAGAGGGGCTGAACGGCGTGGGCAGTGCCCGGCTCCGAGAAGACCGCCCTCCCGCCAGGCTTGAGGACCCGATGGATTTCGCGCAAGGCTTCGGCATACGAGGGCACGTGATGCAGCGCGTTCATGCACAACACGCCATCGAAGCTCTCGGATCGGAACGGAAGCGACTGTCCCCTGGCCGCGACAAAGGCTGCCTCGTGGCGGAGCACCAGCCGGCTGTCAGCGGCGAGTCGCTGCCGGCCGCGCCGCATCATTTCGATCGACAGGTCCATGGACACCGTACGAACGCCGATGCGGCTCAGTAGTTCTGTGGCCCAGCACGTGCCAGCCGCGAAGTCCAGGACGAGATCGTCGGGTCGCGGTGCGAGGAGCTCGCACGCGACGGAGAAATCGAACAGGTAGTTCCAGCTCTGCACGGCTGACGTCCAGTGGAGCGGAAAGTTCACGCTGGTCGTGACGTCCTGCTTCTCGTCGGCCTGCGCTTCGGACTGATCCGACGATCGACCAATCGTCGGAACGTCCCGATTCTCCCAGGCGGCCAATGCCTCCGCGGTCATCGAAGCGAGGGATTCCTCGCCCGGTTGCATGTGGAAGCCAGGCGTTGGTTCGGCGTCAGGAGCGTTTGCCTGAGTTGCGACGGACGCCGACCGGCGCGGCAACAGCAATTGACCGGCTACCCGCCGCAGACTGGAAAGAAGAGGCATTCAGGCACTTGCCATCGGATTGCCCTACACCACACGCCCTTCGAGTACCCCGCTGCTCCGCTCAATCTTCACTGCCACCCGCTCGTTGCGGGCCAAACCAGGCGGCACCCGAACCTTCAGGTAGTTGTCGGTCACGACCAGCGTGCCGTCCTCGAGCGTAAGGCCCGGACGGACGTCGCCGACCTGTGCCTCGCGGAATTGGCGTGCGAGGGACGCGCCGATCTCGCGCAGCCTGGCGCCGCGATCGCGAATCGTCGATGGCGGCACGCGCGACGGCAGAAGCGACGCCTCGGTGCCCGGACGGTCGGAGTACGGGAACACGTGGAGGTGCGAGAGGGGCGAGGCCGGCAGGTACGTCAGGTTCTCGGCAAAGTCCTCGTCGGTCTCACCCGGAAATCCGACGATCAGGTCCGAGCCGATTGCGGCATGTGGAAGCCGTTCGATGATGCCGTCGACGAGGCGGCGATAAAAATCCAGCGTGTACGGGCGACGCATCAACGCCAGGATCCGGTTGCTGGCGTGCTGAAGCGGGAGATGGAAATGCGGCGCAAAGCGGCCACCGCTGCCTCCGACGAGCGCGACGACCTCCGGCGTGCAATCCATCGGCTCGAGCGAGCTCACGCGAAACACCACGTCGGCGTCGCACGCGTCCAGCGCGCGCAAGAGATCCAGGAGAGACACTCGCGGCGTGAGATCGCGTCCATATGATCCCAGATGGACACCGGTGAGGGCGACCTCCTTGAACCCGGCCGCGGCGACGCGCTCGACCTCGCTCACGACCGAATCGATAGGGACGCTGCGGCCTGCGCCCCTGGTCGAGGGAATGATGCAGTACGCGCAGCGCTCCTCGCACCCGGTCTGGACGCGCAGCGTGAAGGCAGTTCGACCGGCCAGGCCCGGCGCGATGGACGCACCGCACGGCCCATCGCCCCAGCCGAACCTTTCGGCCGTGGTCTCGCACACCTGCTCGACCAGCCGGTCCTTGTCGGCATTCGAGACGATCCGAAGGACGTTAGGCAGCTGCGCCGTGTCACCCGGCTCACGCGTGGCGTAGCAGCCGGTGACGACGATGCGTGCGGAGGGATTGTCGCGGGCGATGCGGCGTATCGTCTGGCGCGCGCCCTGATCGGCGGATGCCGTCACGGAGCAGGTGTTCACGACGACGAGGTCCGCGGACGAGGGAGCAGCCTCGACTGCGCCGCGGCCGCGGAGGTCCTCTTCGATCCGCAACGAATCGGCCTGATTCACACGACAGCCGAACGTGACGATCGCGTAGCGCACTAACTTATATGGGGCTCCGCCCCACACCCCGGCTCGGTCCCGCCTCCGCCAAAGGCTACGGCGAGGGCTCGCCGGAGCGCCTTCAGCGCGTAGGCGGCCGTTCGCGGGGCCCCTTTCGCCCCGCGCCGCTCCCTCGCGGGCGCGCTGTGCGCGCCGCCGTTATGCGGCAAGGAGGACGCCATCCTTGTAACAGGCCGCATAAGGGTCTCAACTCCCGGCGCGCAGTCGCTCGGCCGCTTTCTCGACTTTGTCCGCAAGCGACTTTTTGTAGTCCTCGAGCCTCGATGCGACCGCGGGATCCCCGACGGCCAAGATCTGCGCCGCAAGCACCGCCGCATTGGTCGCCCCGGGTGTGCCGATTGAGACCGTCGCCACCGGTACTCCAGGAGGCATCTGCACGGTCGACAGCAGCGCGTCGAGACCCTTGAGCGCAGACGAATCGATCGGCACGCCGATGACGGGCAGGATCGTATGCGCGGCAACGACGCCCGCCAGGTGCGCAGCGGCGCCGGCGCCGACGATGAACACCTTGACCCCGCGACCGGGAGCCTCGCGCACCAGCCGCATCACCCGGTCCGGCGAACGATGCGCGGATGCGACAGTCATTTCACTCGCGATCCCGAGCGAGGTGAGCGTGTCGACTGCAGACCGCATGACTGGCGCGTCGGAATCGGAGCCCATCAGAATAGGTACGGTGGTGTGCGACATGTTTAGACCGTGGGGCTTCGCCCCAGCGCCGTCCCTCGCGAGGATAAGCCCCGCTCCGCTCCGGCGGGCGCGCCTAGTTTTGTGCGTTCGTCGATTGCCCGCTTCGCGCTTTCGCGCCGATGTCACGACGGTACTGCATTCCGTCGAAAGAGATCCGCGAAACCCCCTCGTAGGCCCGCGCAATCGCAGACTCGAACGTGTCGCCGCGACCGACGACGGTCAGCACGCGGCCTCCGGCCGTGACGACGCGCCCGTCGCGGGCCGCAGTACCTGAGTGAAAAACCGTGACGCCATCGAGTGCGTCGGCGGAGTCCAGACCGTCGATCGGCAGGCCCGTCGGACCGGCGCCAGGATAACCCTGCG
The DNA here is from genome assembly GCA_963804795.1 of uncultured Acidobacteriota bacterium. Classification (GTDB taxonomy): domain Bacteria; phylum Acidobacteriota; class Vicinamibacteria; order Vicinamibacterales; family 2-12-FULL-66-21; genus CAVSUB01. The sequence continues at coordinate 41,201 of CAWDRS010000008.1, forward strand.
ACGCGAGCACGACACCCACGAGTTTGTCACGGCTGAACACGGGCGGCTTCCCGTCGAGTCGTCCAGCCGCAGCCGCCGCGAGGTGCGGCGCGAGCGGACCCTCGATCGCGGGCACCACGACCTGCGCCTCCGGATCGCCGAATCGGACGTTGTACTCGATCACCTTCGGACCGTCGCAGGTCAACATGAGACCGGCGTACAGAAATCCGTGGTACGGATGACCGTTCGCTGCAAGTCCCCGCAGCACTGGATCGACGATCTCCCGCATGACCTGCGCCTGCAGCGCATCATCCAGGAGCGGGCTTGGTGAAAAGGCACCCATGCCACCGGTGTTCGGCCCGCGATCGTCATCGAACACGCGCTTGTGATCCTGCGCGGAGCGAAGCGGGACGGCGCGAACGCCATCACAGAGCGCGAAGAACGACACTTCGGGGCCGGTGAGGCATTCCTCGAGCACGAGCCGCGCGCCGGCGTCGCCGAACTGCCGCTCCTCCATCGCGAGACGGACCGCGCGATCGGCAGCCTCGCGATCGGGTGCGACCACGACCCCCTTCCCCGCCGCGAGCCCGTCCGCTTTGACGACGACCGGATACCCCAACTCGCCGCGCGCGAGGAGTGCGTGCGCATCCTGCGCACTGTCACACACACGATAGCGAGCGGTCGGGATACCGTGGCGCGCCATGAATCCCTTCGAGAAGACTTTGCTGCACTCGAGTTGCGCGGCGGTGCGGGACGGGCCGAAAATCGGGCGGCCCCGCCGCACGAACAGATCGACGATGCCGCGATCGAGCGGGAGCTCGGGCCCCACGATCGTCAAGTCGATGCGCTCGCGCTCGGCGATGTCGAGAACCGCCTGCGGATCGCCGGGATCGACGGCTACGGGTGTGGCGATGCCTCGCACGCCTGCGTTGCCAGGCGCGCACAGGACGCACTCGACGTCGGGTTCGGCGGCAAGCTTCCACGCGAGGGCGTGCTCGCGACCGCCGGCGCCAACGATCATCACCCTCATCGGCCTAGGGAAAAACGCTGATCTGGGAGGCCAATTGTTTCAACTGCTTACAGGATTGCGGCGGGAAGCCAGCGGAGGAAGCGACAAGGGCCTCGATTTGCGAAACAACCTGAGCTTTATTGCCGAAAAGGCAAGGCTACCTGTGATAGCCTAACACATTCTCTAGGACTCTACGGGCCTTAGTGGAGCACTTGTTCGCCCCGATCACCGCGATCGTGGCTGCGAGTCATCGACGACATGCCCGCTAAGGAGGTGTTTTCAGGCTTGGCTGAAGTCAAGATTCAGGAAGGCGAATCGATCGAGAGCGCGCTCCGCCGGTTCAAACGGAAGGTGCAGCAGGAAGATATCATCAAGGATATCAAGAAGCATTCGTTCTATTTGAAGCCGGGCGATCGGCGCCGCGCCAAGCAGGCGCTCGCGCGAAAGCGTACGCGGAAGAAGCAGCGTCGCGAGTCGGAGTAGCCGCACTCGCATAGAGAGACGTCGGGGCTCGCCCGTACTCGATCATTCAGATCGCGGCCGGGCGGGCCACTTCGCCGACGCGTGGCGGAGCAGGTGGCTGGGAGAGGTGGGACCGATGGAGTTCCAGGATAAATCGCTGCACTGCGTAGATTGCGGAACGGAGTTCATCTGGACGGCGGGTGAGCAGCTCTTCTTCGCCGACAAGAACTTCAAGAACGAACCCAAACGGTGCAAGAGCTGCAAAGCCAAACGAGCGTCCCGCCCCGCCGCCGGTCCGGTCGCCAGAGAGCGCGTCGAAACAACCACGAACTGCTCGGCCTGCGGCAAAGAAACGACAGTCCCCTTCCGGCCGACGCAAGGCCGACCCGTGTTCTGCCGAGAGTGCTTCCAGCAGCGGAAGTTTGCAGGTGCTAGCGGTATCTGAATCCGACTCTTCTTGACCAGGCCGGGGCGCTTTGTCCCGCTGGATCTCAATCGCTCCGGACGGGCCACGTTCTCCGCGTGGCCTTTTCCTTTCCGCGGGACTCGGCTCGCACCCGCAGCCCTCCGATCGACGTCTAATATCAGACTCATGTTGCGCCACTGCGTTTCCGACCAATCTCTGCCGGGCGATGTGTCTTCCGCCTCGAGGCGAAGACTACGAAAGCGCGCAGGGTTCCCTCCCGCGCGCGCCGCGATCGTGACGCTGCTCACGTCCCTCATGGCCACCTCCGCCGCTTGCGGGGGTTCCGCCGGTCAATCTCAGGGCCCGCAGCAGGCCGGACCGCCGCCGGCAGGCGTGTCCATTGTCACGCTCGCGCCGAAGCCCATCCCGGAAACCTCCGAGTTCATTGCCGCGATTCGCTCCCTTCGATCGACGACGGTGCAGCCAGAGGGGGAAGGGATCGTCACCAAAATCCTGGTGAAGGCTGGCGACCACGTGCGCGTGGGGATGCCGCTCGTGCAGATCGACCCCGCGAAGCAGTTGGCCGCCGTGCGCAGCGCCGAGGCGAATCTGGCCGGCACCGCGGCCGACGTCGAGTACCTGGCGCGGGCAGGTCAAGCGGCTCGAAGCGCTCCTGTCGGCCGGTGCGATCAGCCGTCAGGAGTTCGACCAGGCCCAGAACTCGCTGCGAACGGCCGAGGCCAGGCTGGCGGCGCTCGAGGCGGAAGTCCGTGAGGGCAAAGTTCAGCTCGGTTATTACCTGGTCGAAGCCAGACAGTCGGGCACGGTTGGCGAGATCCCTATCCGCACGGGGGATCGCGTCACGACGTCGACAGTGATCACGACGATCGACGACAACACGGGGTACGAGGCGTACATTCAGGTTCCGCTTGATCGCTCGACGGATTTGCGGCTCGGTCTCCCTGTCGAGCTGCTCGATGGTGAAGGCAAGGTGATCGCCACCAACCCCATCTCGTTCGTCGCACCACGCGTGGACGACGCGACGCAAACCGTGCTCGCGAAGAGCGCGCTGAGGCAGACGCCCCCGTCGATCCGGGTGCAGCAGTTCGTGCGCGTGCGTATCGTCTGGCGCACGGCTCAGGGACTGACGGTCCCGCTCACGGCAGTAACCCGCATCAGCGGTCAGTACTTCTGCTTCGTGGCCGAACCCGGACCGCAGGGCGGCCTCGTCGCCCGCCAGAGGCCACTCCAGGTCGGCGACGTCGTCGGCAACGACTACGTGGTGAAGGGCGGCGTCAAAGCAGGCGAGCGCCTGATCGTGTCAGGCATCCAGAAGCTCGGGGACGGCGCCCCGGTCCAGGCTCAATAGCACCCCATGTTCGTCGACACTTTCATTCAGCGCCCGATCCTCGCGTCCGTGTGCTCGCTGGTGATCATCCTCGCCGGCGCGGTAGCCATCCCTACGATGCCCGTGGCGCAGTACCCGGACCTCTCGCCGCCGCAGGTGAGCGTCACCGCCGTGTACAACGGCGCCAACGCGCAGGCAGTCGAAACAGCGGTTACCACGCCCCTCGAGCAGGCCCTCAACGGCGTCGAGGGCATGCTCTACATGACGTCGTCCAGCACGAACTCCGGCGTATCCCAGATCACGGTCACGTTCGACGTGACGCGCAACTCGGACATCGCCGCGGTGGACGTGCAGAACCGCGTGTCGCAGACGCTCGGACGGCTGCCCCCCGAGGTGCGCGCGCTCGGCGTCAACGTGCAGAAGAACTCCACCGGCTTCGTGCTGGGGGCGGGCGTCTACGCCGAGAACAACAGGTACGACTCGCTCTTCCTCAGCAACTACATCGACGTCTACGTGAAGGACGCGCTGCAGCGCGTGCCCGGCGTCGGGCAGGTGATCGTCTTCGGCGAGCGCCGCTACTCCATGCGCCTGTGGCTCGACCCGAACAAGCTGGCCAATCGCAGCCTGACGGCCGGGGACGTCGTGGGAGCGCTGCAGGAGCAGAACGTGCAGGTGGCGGCGGGCAGCGTCGGCGACGCACCCGCGGTGCCGGGCCAGACCTATCAGATCAGCGTCAGGGCCGAGGGGCGGCTGGCCGACGCCAGTCAGTTCGACGACATCATTCTCAAGTCCGGCTCTCCGCTGAAGTCAGGAACCGCCGGCTCGCTGGTCCGACTGCGTGACGTCGGGCATGCCGAGCTCGGCGCCGAGAGCTACGCCTCGATGCTGCGCTTCCAGGGGATCGACGCCGTCGGCTTCGCGGTCGTCCAGCTGCCGACTGCCAACGCGCTCGAAGTCGACCGCCTGGTCCGGGCCGAGCTCTTGCGACTGTCGGCCAGCTTTCCTCCCGGACTGAAGGCCCTGATCGCATTCAACACGACGCAGGTCGTGGACGAGTCGATCAAAGAGGTCCGAAAGACCCTGATCGAGGCGATCGCCCTTGTCGTCCTCGTGATGTTCCTGTTCCTCCAGAGCTGGCGGAGCACGATCATTCCGACGATCACGATCCCTGTGTCGCTCGTGGGCGCGTTCGCCTTCGCGAAGGTGATGGGCTTTTCGATCAACACCCTGACGCTGTTCGGGATCATCCTCGCCACCGGCATCGTCGTGGACGACGCGATCGTCGTGATCGAGAACATCGAGCGGCACATCCAGGAGGACAAGAAGCCGGCGAAGCAGGCGGCGTCCGACGCGATGCGTGAAGTGCTGGGCGCCGTCATCGCGACCGCGCTCGTGCTGATCGCGGTCTTCGTGCCGGTGGCATTCTTCCCGGGCACGACCGGCCGGCTCTACTCGCAGTTCTCGATCACGATTGCCTTCTCGGTCGCGCTCTCGGCGTTCAACGCGGTCACGCTGACACCCGCGCTCTCCGGACTGCTGCTCGATCGGGCGAGCCACGGAAAAGGGCTGTTCTTCTCTGGCGTCGAGCGCGTGATCTCCGCAGGCACGAGCGCGTACGTCGCCGCATTGCGCCGGACGATGCGCTTCAGATGGGCGGTGGTGCTGCTGTTCTTCGTGGGTCTTGGGGCGACGGTGTGGCTCTACCGAACCGTTCCAGGCGCGTTCGTGCCCGAAGAGGACGCCGGCTATTTCATCACGCTCGTGCAGGCGCCCGCGGGGTCGTCACTGGAGCACACCGGGAACATCGCTCGACAGGCGGAGCAGATCCTCTTGAAGGATCCGGATGTCGAGGGTGTGTTCTCCGTCATGGGCTTCAGCTTCAGCGGCGCCGCACCGAATCAGGGCCTGATTTTCTCGAGCCTCAAGCCGTTCGCGGAGCGAAAAGGCACGGAGCACGAGCTCAAGACGGTCCTCGGCCGCGTCGGCGGGCCGCTCTTCGGGATCAGCGGAGCGATCGTCGTGCCATTCGCTCCTCCGTCGATTCCCGGCCTCGGCAACTTCGGCGGCTTCGAGTTCCAGGTGCTCGATCAGTCCGGAGGCGACATCAATGCGCTGGCCGCGGCGACGTTCGGTGTGGTCGGCGCCGGTAACGCGTCGCCGATGCTGACGGGGCTATTCAGCTCGTTCTCGGCGAACGATCCGCAGCTGAACGTCGAGATCGATCGGGAGCGCGCGCTCGCGCTGGGCGTGCCGCTCAGCGAGATCACGAGCGCGATGCAGATTTTCATCGGCTCTCAGTACGTCAACGACTTCGACTTCAACAATCGCGCGTACCGCGTGTACGTGCAGGCCGACAAGTCGTTCCGCGCGTCACCCTCCGCGCTTGGAAAGCTGTACGTCCGCAGCCGCGACGGACAGATGCTGCCCCTCCAGAACGTCGTCCGCACGAGAGAGACGACGGCGCCGCAGGTCATCAACCACTTCAACTTGTTCAGATCGGCGACCATCAATGGCTCGGCGCGGCCGGGATTCAGCTCCGGGCAGGCCCTTGCGGAGATGGACCGGGTGGCGAAGCAGACGCTGCCGGCCGGAATGAGCTACGCGTGGTCCGGCCTCTCCTTCGAAGAGAGCAAGGCGGGGCAGCAGTCGTTCCTCATCTTCGGCCTGGGCCTGCTGCTCGTCTACCTGACGCTCGCCGCACAGTACGAGAGCTTGATCCTGCCGTTCATCGTTCTCCTGGGCGTGCCGCTCGCGGTGTTCGGGGCCCTGTCGGCCGTGTCGCTTCGCGGCTTCGCGAACGACGTTTACGCGCAGATCGGGCTGCTGGTTCTCGTCGGCCTGGCCGCGAAGAACGCCATCCTGATCGTGGAGTTTGCCGAGCAGCTGCGAGGAAGGGGCGCCGGCGTCGTGGAGGCGGCCATCGAGGCCTCCCGGCTGCGGCTTCGGCCGATCCTGATGACGTCCCTCGCGTTCATCCTCGGCGTGCTGCCCCTGGTGTTCGCCACGGGGGCCGGCCGGGAGGCCCGGAATTCCGTTGGAACGGCGGTTTCGGGGGGCATGCTGGTCTCCACGTTCCTCAACCTCATCTTCATTCCCGTCCTCTATGTGGTGGTCCAGACAGTGCGCGGTATCGGACGCAAGGGTCCGGAGGCCGCGGGTCCGACGGTTCCTTGACAGCCTTTTGAAGGGCGTAGTACGCTGGCCGGTCTTTTTTACCGAAAGTGTGCGACCGGAAGCAGCGCTTCGGCCAAAGGCCTTGCAGCGGGCTGGCGGTCTGCCCGGACCAGCGGTGCCATCGTTTCGAACAATGCCGGCAGGATGGTGTCGAAACGTTGAGGCTGTCGGTCCCACGTTGAGCCTATCGAAACGGTCGGGTTGGAGGAGAGCGTGATGCAAATCGACGAAAGGGTCGTCAGCGGGGTGACGATTCTGGACCTCAAAGGGAAGATGACACTCGGCGAGGGCGACGAGCTCCTCAAGGACAAGATCAACTCGCTCATCCAGCAGGACAAGAAGAAGCTGCTGCTGAACCTCGAAGGCGTCCCGTACATCGACAGCGCGGGTCTGGGCGAGATCGTTCGCACGTACACGACAGTCAGCCGTCAGGGCGGGAAGCTGAAGCTCCTGAACCTGACCAAACGAATCCAGGACCTGCTGGCCATCACGAAGCTCCTGACGGTCTTCGAGACGTACGACGCCGAAGACGACGCGATCAAGAGCTTCACGACGTAACTGGGCTCGCCGGGGCGCGCAACCCACCGCGCTCAGGATGGCGCGACACACCATTCCGGACATCATCGATCGGGCGGCCACCGCGCAGGCCATCCCGCGCCCACTGGCCCTCAGCCTGCTGGCGTCGCTGCGCCCGTACCAGTGGACGAAGAACCTCATCGTCTTCGCCGCGCTGCTCTTCGGGCAGCGTCTGCTGGAACTTCGCGTCGCTGCTGTACGCGACGGCCGCCTTCGCGATCTTCTGCGCGCTGTCCGGCGTTGTGTATCTGATCAACGATGTCGCGGACCGGGACGCGGACCGGCGGCATCCGGTGAAGATGCATCGGCCGATCGCGTCCGGGGCGCTGCCCGTGGGCACCGCGCTCGGAGCTGCGCTCGTGCTGGGGGTCACGGCCCTGGCCGGCGCCTTCTTTCTCCGGCCGCTGTTCGGCGTGGTCGCCGCTGTCTATCTCGGGCTGCTGGCGCTCTACTCCGGTCCGCTGAAGCACATCGTCATCATCGACGTACTGACGATAGCCATCGGGTTCGTGCTGCGCGCGGCGGGTGGCGCGGTGGCGATCAACGTCGGCGATCAGCCACTGGCTGTACGTCTTGACGATTCTGCTGGCGCTCTTCCTGGCGCTCAGCAAGCGCCGGCACGAGCTGGTGCTGCTGGCCGACCGCGCAACGGGTCATCGGCGGATTCTCGAGGAATACAGCCCGTACCTGCTCGACCAGATGATCTCGGTGGTCACGGCCTCGACGCTCGTCGCGTACGCGTTCTACACCGTCAGCCCGGAGACCGTGAGCAAGTTCGGGACGGATCTGCTGGGTCTGACGCTGCCATTGCCGATCTACGGGATATTCCGGTACCTTTATCTGGTGCATCAGAAGGAGGGTGGCGGAAGCCCGGCGGAGATGCTCCTGACGGACCGGCCGCTGCTCATCTGCTCGGCTCTGTGGGCCGTCGCGGTCGGGATCATCATTTACGGACCCACCCTGTGGGGCTGAAAGAAGACGCGGGACTGAGACGCTACCCGCCACCATAATGCACAAAAGCCAAAGTCGCCATCCTGCGGACCTCCCCCGCCACCGTGCTGCGGGACTACCACGAGCTGATGAACCTCGCCGGCTATCAGGACGTCATCGCCCGGGACGCCGATACCGCGCTGAAGGTCAACATCTCCTGGCACTTCTTCTTTCCCGGCAGCTCGACGACCCCCTGGCAGCTCGAAGGCGTGATCCGCGCGCTGAAGCAGGACGGCTACGCGCCGTCGCTCATCCATGCCTGCCACAACCGGACGGTCGTGATCGACGCGCACCTCGGCGAGCGCGAGAACAAACAGCTCAACGTCGTCAAGGCTCACGGTCTGAGGAACATCCACATCTACGAGACCGAGGAGTGGATCAACATCAAGGACGCGGTCGGCGATCTCACGAAGAAGTTCACGTGCCTGAACGAGGTCTACCCGAAGGGCTTCATGATCCCGAAGCGCTTCATCGGGGAGAACATCATTCACCTGCCGACCGTGAAGACGCACGTCTTCACGACGACGACGGGCGCGATGAAGAACGCGTTCGGAGGGCTCCTCAACGAGCATCGTCATTGGACGCATCCGGTCATCCACGAGACGCTCGTCGATCTGCTGATGATCCAGAAGAAGATCCATCGCGGGGTCTTCGCGGTGATGGATGGCACGTTCGCCGGGGACGGCCCCGGGCCCGCGGTGCATGACGCCGTACTCGAAGAACGTGATTCTCGCCAGCGCTGACCAGACGGCAATCGACGCGGTCGCGGCGAAGCTGATGGGGTTCGATCCGCTGTCGATCAAGTTCATCCGGATGGCGCACGAGATGGGCCTGGGTTGCGGGGACCCGCGCGAGATCGAGATCGTCGGCGATGCCAGCGCGGCGAACGAGAACTGGCACTTCGCGGGACCGTTCAAGAAGATGACGTTCGCCTCGCGGATGCAGCACCAGATCTACTGGGGCCCGATGAAGACGCCGATCGAGTGGTCGTTGAAGACGGTGCTCGCGCCCTGGGCCTACATCGCCAGCGTCGTTTACCACGACAGCTTCTGGTATCCGATGAACGCAAAGCGGGCGATGCACGAGGTCCTGGACGGACCATGGGGCCGGCTGTTCCGCAACTGGGAGTCGGTGCAGGCCGATGCCAATGGCTACGCCGACGTGGGGGCGTCGCGGCGCAGATCGAGAAGACCGGCGCCAAGGCGCTGCTTCGATCGATCGGCATCCTCGGCACGTGCATCAAGGAAGCGCCGGAGTTCGGCGGCCGGAGGCGCCACGCGGACGCGCCGAAACCGTAGCCTCCGGACCCTGCTGTCGGGCGGGCCTCCGGGCTCCGCCTCGAGCACAACCAATGTCAGATTTCAACGTCAGAAGCGACTCCGTCGACGTGGAGCAGATCATGCGGCAGATCCGTTCGCGTATCCGCGAGAAGCGCGGGCGTCGATTACACGGAGAGCGAGATTCGGGAGCTCGCCAACGTCAAGCTCGAGAAGTTCCTCGATCCCGGCGGTGTGCGGTCGGACCTGCTCGAGCAGTACCGGAAAGGGCGTGACTCGTCGTCGACGCCGCGCAACTATGCGTTCGAGGACACGACCCTCTACGACTCCAGCCGCGGCTTGATCGTCTGGATCCGAAAGCTGCTGCAGCCGATCCTGAAGCTGTTCTTCAACCCGAACCCGCTCATCGAGGCGCTGCACATCCAGTCCCGGCTGAACGACTCGTACAACCATTCAGAGGCGCTCTACTACGAGCTGATTCACAATCTGGTGCTCGAGACGACGCGGCTGGGGATCGAAGTGAAGAACCTCAAGATGCGGGTCGAATCGATGTCGAGCCGGCTCGATTTCGACGAGCGACGTGCGCGGGCGCTCGAGGGCGTCGTGCAGTACCGCCCCGGCGCCGTTGCGCCGTTGCAGCCGCCACCCGCGAATGGCCGCGGGCACCGCCGGTTCGGCACCCGCGAGCGAGGCCGAGCAGGCGGAACGACGCGCGCGGCGGCGGAGGCGCAGAGGCCGGCGTCGTCCCGATCAGCGTGGGGGCTTTGCCGGAGCCGGCGGACAGTCGGCTGGGGCTCACAGTGAGCACGCCGAGCAGGCTGAGCACGCTGAGCATGGTGAACACGACGCACGGAACAGGCCGGAGGGTCCGGGCGAGCGGGACGAATCAGCCGGCGGCCGGTCGTGAGCCCGCTGATCGCGGTACGGGCGAACCGAACGAGTCGTGAAGCTCGCCGTCGTCGTTCAGCGTTACGGCGCCGACATCAGCGGCGGGGCCGAGCTGCACGCGCGTTACATCGCGGAACGGCTCGCGCGCCACGCGGAGGTCGAAGTCCTCACGACCTGCTCGCGCGACTACATCACCTGGCGTAACGAGCTGCCCGAAGGCATCGAGCGCGTCAACGGTATCCCCGTCCGGCGCTTCGCCGTCACCCACGAGCGTCGCCCGCTCGAATTCGGACGGCGATCCCGCACCGTGTTCGAGGAGGTCCACTCGCATCGGCGACGAGCTCGCGTGGCTCGAGAGCGAAGGGCCGGCGAGCCCCGCGCTCATCGGCCACATCGCGCAGTCGGCGTCGCGGTTCGACTACTTTCTTTTCTTCAGCTACCGCTACTACCACGCGTTCCACGGCGTGCGACGAGTCGCGGGCAAGGCCGTTCTCGTGCCGACGGCCGAACGGGATCCGGCGATCGGTCTCTCGATCTTCGGTCCGATCTTCCGTGGCGTCCGCGCGATCATGTACAACTCGCCCGAAGAGCGCGCGATGATCCAGGCGGCCACGGGCAATCCGGATGTGCCCGGCGTGGTCGTCGGCGTCGGCTCCGAGGTGCCGGCGCGGACGGATCCCGGAACGATTCCGACGCGCGTTCGACGCGCGACGCCCGTTCGCGATTTACATCGGGCGCATCGACGAGAACAAGGGGTGCGGTGAGCTGTTCGACTACTTCCAGCGGTACGCCGCGGACGTTCCCGCGCGGGCTGGACCTCCTGCTCATCGGCAACCCGGTGATGCCCATCCCCACTCACCATCGCATCCGGCACCTCGGCTTCGTCTCGGATCAGGACAAGTTCGACGCGCTGGCTGCCGCCGACCTTCTCGATCATGCCGTCGTACTTCGAGAGCCTCTCGATGGTCGCGCTCGAGGCGTGGGCCCTTGGCAGGCCTGTGCTCGCCAACGGACGCTGCGACGTGCTGAAAGGTCAGTGCATCCGAAGCCGCGCCGGCCTGTACTACGAGACCTACGAGGAGTTCGTCGAAGCGCTCTACGCGCTCGAATCGAACGGGCCGCTCCACGCCCGGCTCGGGCAGAACGGGCGTGACTACTTCTCGCGGCACTACACCTGGCCGGTCATCGAGCGAAAGTACCTGGACATGCTGAAGCGGCTCCAGGGCGAGACGCCTCGACGCGAAATCGAGCCGCTGCCCGGCTGGATGGCTCGACGCAGGCGCGACCGGCCCGCCGCTGCGTCGGTCCTGGCCGGGCTGCCGATCGGCGCCGCGGACGAGACGGTCACCAGGAGCGCATGACGTCGCCACCCCGGCCGCCGCGCGTGCACCAGGTCCTCGCGACGCTCGGATATGGGGACGCGATCGGTCACGAGGTCCTCGGTATTCAGCGCGTCCTGCGATCCGCAGGATACGAGTCCGAGATCTTCGTCGAAACGGCCGACCCGCGGCTCGAGTCCCTGACGCTCGACTATCGCGACATGATCGGTACCGTCGCGTCGAGCGATCTCCTGATCCATCACTTCTCTATCGGGTCGCGCGCGTCACGCACCGCGTACGCGCTGCCGGGCCGCATGGCCCTCGTCTACCACAACATCACGCCGCCGGAGTACTTCATCGGCGTCCACAAAGACCTGGTCAAGCTCTGTTTTCGCGGCCGCCGCGAGCTGACCGCCTATATCGATCGCTGCGACATCGCGCTCGGCGACTCGGAGTACAACCGCGCGAGCTCGAGGCGCTGGGGTTCCGCGACACGGACGTCCTCCCGGTGGTCCCCGACTTCACCCACCTCGACGTGCCCCCGGACGGCCGGCTCGCCGCCGATTTCGACGACGGGTGGGTGAATGTGTTGTTCGTGGGGCGGGTCATCCCGAACAAGAAGTTCGAGAACGTCATCCGGGCGTTCCACGTCTACCGCACGAAGCACAACCCGAGGTCGCGCCTGCTGCTCGTCGGGTCGCACAGCGGCTTCGAGCGCTATCTCGCGATGCTGCACACGCTCATCGCGCGGCTCGGCACGCCCGACGTGCACTTCCTCGGCCACGTGACGAACGAGGAGCTGACGGCGCTGTACGACGTCGCGGACCTGTTCCTGTGCGCGAGCGAGCACGAGGGGTTCTGCGTCCCGATCGTCGAGGCCTTCTACAAGGAGGTCCCGGTGCTGGCCTATGCGGCCACGGCGGTGCCCGCCACGATGGACGGCGGCGGCGTGCTGTACGACACGCAGGATCCATTCGAGATCGCGCGATTGATGGAGGCCGTCCTGAACGAAGCCAGGCTCGAGCAGGCGGTCGTCGACTCGCAGGACGGGGTCGCTCGCGCGGCTGCGCGCGAAGGACTTCGGCGGTACGCTCCTGCGCAACGTCCGCGCGCTCCTTGCCGGCGGCCCCCGCGACGCGCCGAAGGTCGCCTGGGATTTCTGGGCACAGTTCGATCAGTTCGAGCGTTTGGAGGAGCTCCGGCAGTTCCGGCCCGCGCTGTTCAGAGCGCTTCCTGAGAGGCCGTCGGCGCTCGGCGCTCGGCGCTCGGCGCTCGAGGGTCCGCTGTTCAACGGTGACGCAGAGGCTGAGGGCGCCGGCAGCCAATCAATCGACACGTCAAACACTGATTCCGGCGAGCGCCGAACGCCGAACGCCGAGCGCCGACGATGATCATCCACCAATGGGTCCCCGCGGCCCATCGCGGCGATGCCATCGGCGACAGCGCGCGCGTCGTGAGGGACATGCTGCGCCGCCGCGGCCACCAGTCGGACCTCTTCGCGCTCACCATGGATGACGATCTGCGGGAGGACGTCCGCCCGTTCGAGGATCCGGACTCGCGGCTCGGAGACGTCACGATCTTTCACTTCGCGCTCCCATCCCCGATGACCGGGGCTTTCGCGACGCTCCCCAACGTCCGGGTGCTGCAGTACCACAACATCACGCCGGCGGCGTTCTTCGCACCCTACGATCCGCAGCTGTTCCGGCTGGCGGCACTCGGGCGGACCGAGCTGCGGTCGCTCGTCGGGCGCGTCGATCTCGCCCTTGGCGACTCGGAGTTCAACCGCCAGGAGCTCGAGGCCCTCGGATTCGACCGCACGGGCGTGCTGCCGATTGCGGTCGACACGGCACGAATCACCGGCGCACCCCGGCGGCCCGCCCTCGATCGCATCCTCGGAGACGGCCTGATCAACATCCTGTTCGTCGGTCGGGTCGTGCCGAACAAACGAATCGAAGATCACATCCGGCTCGCCGAGCTCTATAAACGCAACATCGACAGCTATTACAGGTTCATCTTCGTTGGCCGGTACGACGGCGTGCCGAGCTACTACGCGCAGATTCGTGCGCTCATCTCGGAGTTCCAGATGCTTCCCGATCGGTTCTGGTTCACAGGGCCGGTTCCCAACGAGGATCTCGGCTCGTTCTACCGGTGGGCGGACGTCTACGTCTCGCTCAGCGAGCACGAGGGTTTCTGCGTGCCCCTCGTCGAGGCGATGGCCGCAGACGTCCCCGTTCTGGCCTATGCCGCGGGTGCTGTCCCCGAAACGCTGGGTGGCGCGGGGGTGCTCTTTGCGCCGAAGGACCTCGAGCTCGCCTCAGAGATGCTCGGCCTGCTCGTATACGATCGGTCCGTGCGCGAGCGCGTGCTCGAGGGTCAGCGCCGCCGGCTGCAGGACTTCGCACCCGCGGCCATCGAAGCCAGGCTCGGCGACGTGCTCGGGAGGATCACAGGTTGAAGATCGCGTTCATCGTGCAGCGCTATGGGACGGAGATTCTCGGCGGGTCGGAGTACCACTGCCGGTTGATTGCCGAGCGCCTCGTGCCGCGCCACGCGGTCGAGGTACTCACAACCTGTGCGGCCGACTACATCACCTGGAAGAACGAGTACCCGGAAGGAACCGATCGGGTCCGTGGCGTCACCGTGCGCCGCTTCGCCAACGCGCAGACCCGCGACCTCGACGCCTTCAACCGCTATTCGGAGTGGATCTTCACGAACCAGCACACGCGCAGGGACGAGATGGAGTGGCTGCGGCAGCAGGGACCGTGGTGCCCGGCCCTCCTCGAGTATCTCGAGCGCAATCAGCAGCAGTACGACGTCCTGATCTTCTTCACGTACCTCTACGCGCCGACGGTGTTGGGCATGCGGATCGCGCCGGAGAAGAGCATCCTGGTGCCGACGGCGCATGACGAACCGGCGATTCGGCTCGAGATCTACAAGGAGCTCTTCAGCGCGGCCGCTGGAATCGCCTACAACACCGAGGTCGAGCGACGGTTCCTCACGACGCATTTCTCGATTCGCGCGATCGAGGAAGACACAGTCGGGTGCGGGGTCGATCTGCCTCAGGCGCACCCCTACCCCCGCGATCGGCCGGGAGACGAGCCGGGGGCCTCCTCTCCGGACGATGGCGCGGCGGAGGAGGAGACGACGGCCCAGGACGAGGCCTCGCCGACCTTCCGGCCGCACCTGGCGCACCGCGGATCGGTGTTCAGGCGGCGCCACAGGCTCCACGGCCCGTTTCTCCTGTACGGGGGGCGGATCGATCCGGGCAAGGGTTGCGAGGAGCTGATCGAGTATTTCAGCACCTACGTGCAGGAGGGCGGCGACGCGTCACTGGTGCTGATGGGCGTCAAGCTGATGCCGCTGCCCGAGGAGCCGTTCATCCGGTTCGCCGGCCGGCTTTCCGATCAGGAGCGCCTGCTGGCTCTCGAGGCGGCGACGGTCGTCGTCGTGCCCTCACCGTACGAGAGCCTTTCGCTGCTCGCCCTCGAGTCGTTCGCGGTCGGCACGCCGATTCTGGCCAACGCTCGGAGCGAGGTGCTGGTCGACCATTGCCACAAGAGCAACGCCGGGCTCTATTACGCCGACCGCGATGAATTCGGGGAATGCCTGCGCCTGCTGATGGCCGATCACCGGCTCCGCGCGGCCCTCGGACGCAACGGCCGGACGTACGTGCGCCAGAACTATCGGTGGGACGTGATCCTGAGCAAGTACGAGAAGATGTTCGCGCGCCTGCGTGGGCGGAGGTAATCGAGTCGGGATCGGGGATCGGGGATCCGAAGAACCTCGCGATCCCGTTCGAAGGATTTCCGGATCCCTGATCCCTGATCCCCGATCCCGACGTCATCTGTCAGAGCGTCGCGATCGGCGTGACCTGCATCGATTCGAGCCCGGACCTGAACTCTGCAGGCGCGCGATCGGCCCATTTCGGCCTCCCGACCAGCCGGCCGACGACCTCGCTCGGCCGCCTGGGTGCCCGAGAGCACTGATCGAGCTCGATCGGTATCCAGCGAATGCTGGTGTCGGGGAATTCGCTTTTTAGAAGGGACGCCTCAATCCGTGCCTTCACATCCGCGTCCATGCCATTCTGAATCACGAGAACACAAGGCGTCGTCGCGTGTCGCAGTTCGAGGCCGCGGAGCACATGACCACGCTCAGCGGCATGGCGTACTTCGCATCCGCGGCGAGGGCGATGTGAATGGTGTTCGGCTCGCTCGGGTCCTCGCTCGCTTCCGACATTCTTCGCATCCTGGATTGTCGAGTGCGCCCATCCCCCGGAGCGCTGTGAGCAATGATGGCTGTGAGCGATCATGGCTGCCAGCAATACGACACGCCCTGAAGAACCGGCGGAGTCGAGAGCCTCACACTCCCGTCGCCGGGGCGCGGGTGGGAATTCGATCGTGACGGGGTCTTGTGGTCCGTGCGTCAGGCAGGCGATCACGCCTGTGGCTGAGCGAGGCAGGGTCTCAGGGCGGCGTCAGTCGACGCCGACTTCCTCTCCCTCGTCGTTTACGCCCTCGTCGCTGACGGCCTCCTCGCTCATGCCGT
Organism: uncultured Acidobacteriota bacterium; assembly: GCA_963804795.1. Lineage (GTDB taxonomy): Bacteria > Acidobacteriota > Vicinamibacteria > Vicinamibacterales > 2-12-FULL-66-21 > CAVSUB01. Next base: position 57,174 of record CAWDRS010000008.1, read on the forward strand.
GGGGCTCGGAGCCTTCGGGGGTGTCGGGGCTCACGTCCGCGCGACTCGCCGCCGGGCCGCGCTTGCGTCGCGGCCGGATGTCGTGCCGCTTGATCATCTCGTTGAGGGTCGTCGGCTTGATGTGGAGGAGCTCGGCCGCTCGTTTCTGCACGCCTCCGGCCTGCTCGAGCGCCGATTCGATGAGCCCGCGCTGAAAGGCGATTTCCGCGTCTTTGTACGAGATGCCCTCGGGCGGGACGACGAACTGCGGCATCTGGAAGCGCTTGCTGCTGCGAACGTGATCCGGCACGAGATCGGCGTCGAGCCGCGTCCCGGTGGACAGCACGACGGCCCGTTCGATCACGTTCTCGAGCTCGCGCACGTTGCCCGGCCAGTCGTAGTCCATCAACAGGTCGAGCGCCTCGGGTGTGAGCTCGAGGTGCGTCTTGCGGTTCTCCTCGCCGTACTTCTCGAGGAAGTGCTGCGTCAGGAGCGGAATGTCGTCGCGCCGATCGCGAAGCGCCGGGAGCTGCACCGTGATGACGTGCAGCCGGTAGTAGAGGTCCTCGCGGAAACGCCCCTCGTCGGTCATCCGCCGGAGGTCGACGTTCGTGGCGGCGATGATCCGGACGTCGACCTTGATGGTCTCCACGCCGCCCAGCCGCATGAACTCGCGCTCCTGAATGACGCGCAGCAGCTTGGCCTGCGTTTCGAGCGGAATGTTGCCGATCTCGTCGAAGAAGATCGTGCCCTTGTCGGCGAGCTCGAAGAGCCCCTTCTTCGGATAGACCGCGCCGGTGAATGCCCCCTTGACGTGCCCGAACAGGTTCGACTCGAGCAGGTCCGGAGGCAGGTTGCCGGAGTTCACCGTGATGAAGGCGCGGTCCGATCGCGTGGAGTTCTGGTGCAGCGCACGCGCCACGAGCTCCTTGCCGGTGCCGCTCTCCCCGTTGATCAATATCGTCGTCCGGCTGGGGGCCGCCTGGATGATCAGATCGAAGACCTGCCGCATCCGCGAGCTGCGCCCGATGATCTCGCCGAACCGGTTCGCATGCGCCTGGAGGTTCTGCCGGAGCGCGCGATTTTCGGTGACCAGCCGGCGCTGGGCCACGGCGTTGCGCAGCACACCCAGCACTTCTTCGTTCTTGAACGGCTTGGTGATGTAGTCGAAGGCGCCGCGCTTCATCGCCGCGAGCGCGTTCTCCACCGATGCAAAGGCGGTGATCATCAATACCGGAAGGTCGTCGTCTATTTTCTTGAGCTCGTCGAGCGTGGAGATACCATCCATCCCCGGCATCATCATGTCCACGACGGCGGCGTCGAACGACATCGTCCGCGCGAGCTCCAGGCCCTGTACGGCGTTCTCCGCCAGCCGGACGCTGTAGCCTTGACGCGTGAGGAGGGCGTCGAGGATCTCGCGCATGATCTCCTCGTCGTCGATGACCAGAATGGAGCCGTTACGATTCATATTCTCCGCCGCCAGGGGCGCATTCAGCGGGACCGCAGGGATCAGGGTGACGGATCACCGTGTCTGCGCCGCGACGCCGGTCGACGCCAACGGCAGCGACAGGCTGAACCGCGTGCCCTGGCCGGGTGCGCTGTCGCAGGCGATCGTTCCGCCGTGCTCCTGCACGATCCCGTACGTAATCGAGAGGCCGAGCCCCGTCCCCTTGCCGATCTCCTTCGTCGTGAAGAAGGGATCGTAGATGCGGGACAGATGGTCGGCTGGAATGCCGGAGCCGGTGTCGGCGACTTCGATCGTCGCATTGGAACCCTCGGCGCGCGTCACGATCGTGAGCCAGCCGCCTTTCGGCATTGCGTCCCGCGCGTTGAGGAACAAGTTCAAGAACACCTGCTGCAGCTTGTACTCGGTGCCCTGCACGATCGGCCCGGCGGCCGCCAGCTCCTTCCGCACCTGGATGCGTCCGGTCCGCATCTGGTGGTCGAGCAGCGACAGCACATCGTTGATGACGAGGTTGACGTCGATCGGGCCGCTGTCGACCTGCGCCGGCCGTGCAAGGTTCAGCAGGCCGTTCACGATACGCGCGGCGCGGAACGTCTGCTTCTCGATCTTCTCGAGGACACGGGTCTTCGGATCGTCGGGCTCCGCTCCCTCCATCAGCATCTGCACGAAGCTCGAGATGCCGGTCAGCGGGGTGTTCACCTCGTGCGCAACGCCGGCGGCCAGGAGCCCGATTGATGCCATCTTCTCCGAGATCTGGAGCTGCTCTTCCAGCTGCACCCTGGCGGAGATGTCCTCGATAATCAGAATCGTTCCTGCGATCGCGCCCGCGGCATCGCGCAGCGGGGTCGTCGCGACGTTCACCAGGACGCTTCGAGGTGTCCGGTGGCGTGTCTTGAGAGGCACCCGGTAGACGGCCGCGCCGTCGGGGGACTCGCGCCGCGCGCTACGCAGCACCTCGAAGAACCCGTCGTCCAGGATCTCGTTCAGCCGCCGGTCGACCGCATCCTCATGGCGCAAACCGTACAGCTCCTCGAGCCGACGATTCCATCGTACGACACGATCGTCTCGGTTGACGACTGCGAGCCCATCGTTCAGCGACTCGAGGATGTTCTCGCTGAACTCACGCATGCGATCGAGCTCATCCGCTTTGATCCGGAGCTGCCCGTAGAGCCTGCCGTTCTCGAGGGCGGTGGCAGCCTGCGCCGCCACGGCGGCGAGCAGCGCCATGTCCTCGCTGCTGAGCGGCTCCGTGTTCGCCTTCCGGCCCAAGGCCATGACGGCAATCGTCCCCTCTTTGGAGACGCAGGGAACGAAGTAGTGGATCCCCGCCTCCCGCCAGAAATCGACTTCCGGCCCGTCCAGCCGCCGTTGCGCGAGCGGATCGTCGAGGGTGAGCGTGTGGCCCGCCATCAGCCGGCGCGCAACATCCGATTCGCGGGCGAGAGGGGGCGGCTCGGGGCCGAATCCGTTGTGGGCAATCGTGACGAAGGCGCCCTGCGCGCCTGCGGCCGCCGGAGCCAGCAGGAGCGCCATGCGATCGACCACGAGGGTCTCCGTCACTCGACGCACGAGGCGCTCGCTGAGCCGCAGAAGATCGAGATCGCTGTTCAGGTCGCGGGCGAATCCGACGAGCGCGCGGCGATAGTCGTAGCGGTCGCGATAGTAGACACGGTCGAGCGCGTTCTGAATCGCGTTCTTCACGGGGCTCGACAGCAGGACGACCACGATCGTCGCGAGCAACGCGATGATCGGGTTGCGCTGGTCCTCGCCCTGAAGGAAGAACCGGCCGGCAACGCTGAGGAGAATCGCGTAAATCGCCGCAATCGCCGCGAGCGCCGCCGCGGACACCAGCGCACGCTTGATGATGACCTCGACGTCCATCAGGCGGTAGCGGATGATCGCCGATGCGAAAGCCAGCGGCACGAGCCCGAGGAGCACGGCCGTGAACTGGAACGCACTGGACGGGTTGAACCCGAGCGTGAACGGGACGACGTATCCGAAGACGAACGGGACGGCGCCAAGCGCCGTGCCCCACACGATCCATCGGAGCTGCCGGCGCGCGGTGACCGAAGACCCGCGCTTCAGCGCGCGGATCATGATCGCCAGGCCTCCGACCAGGCTCACGGCGAGGTAGACCAGCTCGCCACGCTCGGCGAGCTCCGCGATGCGCGAAAACAGCGCACCCTGCGAGACGCCCCGTAGGGCTCCCGCCACCTCCATGCCGCCCAGGAGCGCCGCGGGCAGATACACGATCGGGAGCAGCCGGCGGCCGGCATCGCTCCTCACCCAGCTGTCGGGTCGCTCCGGGAACACCAATGCGAAATGCACGAACAGCGGCGGCAGCAGCAGACCGCGCCGTGATGTCGCCCCAATAGAACACCCAGTCCAGGAAGTCGAGGCGTCCGCTGTACGAAAATGCGAGCTTCCCGAAGAAGGCGATGCTCAGCCAGAAGAAGTGGAGTGTGGCCTGATGATCGGGGCGCCGGAGGCGCACGGCCGCACCGACGACCAGTGAGAAGATCCCGACGAAGGCCAGCGCGAAGTACAGGCCCCGCGCGCCGGACGGGATCTGCTCCACCGCGACGTGAACGAACTGCGGTGGGCCCTGCATCCGAAGGACGGAATACGAGCAGCACCGATCCGCGCGCCGATCCATGCAACCGCCCCACGAGATCGTCTGTCGACGTCACGGGCGTGCCGTCGATGGTCATTAGCAGATCGCCGACCCGGATGCCGGCGCGGTCCGCGGCGGATCCCGGTGCCACCTCCTTGGCGACGATGTCTGCGCCGGTCGGGCTCCAGAGGACGCCGTCTTCCATCTCCGTCCATGTCGCGCGGGCGGACATGTTCAGAATCCCGAGGCAGAGGAGCGCCCCAACGACAGCGAGCTGTGCGGCGGTCCGGGCAGCTCTCCGGCCTAGGTCTCGAGGCGATGTGTACGGGACGATGGGCAAGTCGGAATTCCGGGCGTCCGGAAAGCAAGGGTCATTCCCCGGATTGGGCCCTGTGTATGCGTCTAAATAATTGGAAAACAAGGACTTTCAGTTAAGCACGCCAGGGTGTTTCCAACTAACTGGAATCCGGATCCAAAAAGACGGACGCTCTTGCTGGACCCTGGAGGGTCAGAAGCGAACGAGGAAACCGCCGACGACGCGCTTGGGTGGGCGAACGACGAGCAGTTCGTCGTAGACCGACGCAGGATCGGTGGGATCGCGGAACAGGTTTCGGACGCCGACGAGGATCTCCCAGCGGGTGCCGGCAAAATCGAACGGCAGCGCCTGGTTGAGCTGAACGTTGAACCGCCCGTCCAGGCCCGGACCTGGCTGCGTCTGATCGGTGCGGGCGTAGCCCGTATTGACCTTGTAGACCACCACGACGCGAGTCGCCGTCTCCGGAATGGCGGTCTCGAGCGACGTCGTAATGTCGTGGAGATCTTCGGTTTCCGGCCGCCAGGCGATCGGACGAGACGACGAGTGCCGCGCCTTCTCGAAATCCCCCGCATCCTGCCAGCGCGTCCGGGTGATGCTGTAATCGATCGAACCTTTGAGGCGCGAGTTCGACGCGTTGCTCACGCGGAACACCCAGCCATCCGCGTCGACCCCACCGGCGCTCGCCACGAAGTAGTGGCCGGCCGAATCCGGGCCGTCTGGAAGGTTCAGACCGAACAGCGTGACGAGCTGATCGTCGACACGCTGGAAGAAGCGCTGGACGGTTACCACCGACGCGTCCTTGAACTCGTGCTCCAGGCCGACTCCGACCGTGCGCGCGCGCTCGACGCGTAGGTTCGCCGGATCCGACGATCCGCGGAGCGGCGCGAAGGTGCGCTCCGGCGGCAGCCACGGGCCGGGAGCGTTGGTCAACAGGAACTCCTCCGCGCCAGGAGCCACCATGCGCTGCGCCACCGAGGTCACGATACGTGTCCCGAGCACGGGCTCGACGGCAATGGATGTGCGAGGGCTGAAGAGATCGCCGCGCTGCAGATAGTCGTATCGAGCGTAGCGGCCGCCGTATTCGACCGTGAGTCGCGGCGCGACCGCCCATTTGTCGAACCCGAACACCTCACCGACGTTCCGGCTGTTGTCCGCGACCGCCGCGAGAGCAGAGGGATTCCCGCCAGCATAGTCCTGCCGGCTGTACGTCAGGCCGAAGTCGAGGATGTGCGTCGAGCCCGGACGCGATGTGTATGCCCCGGCGATGTTCCAGGACGAGAGATCCCCTTCGCTCATCGCCGCGCGCACGGTCCAGTCCCCGCCGGCCGTCGGCATGCCGATCGAGAGATACGCAACGCCACGCGGCACCGTGTCGCCGGAGAACAGATCGCCCGGCGCGAACGCGCCGGTGGTCAACAGGTTCACTTCGCCCGACAGCGGCATGTCGCCGAAGAGGCTGCCCGCAGCGTTGGCCGTCGAGTCGATCGCGCGCCAGAGTGCAGAGCCGGCCCGCTCGTCGATGTCGCCGCCGTCGCTGCTGTCCATGAACGGCATGACGCTCGACGAATCCTTCAGGATGCTGCGCTTGATGTGGCGAAGCCGCCAGGCCGTCTCGGTATGCGGGTGATCCGCGCCGGCCTCAGCCGTCGTCGAGTCGGGCTGGTCCGTCAACGTGGATCCGGGAAGCCCGAATCCGGCCGCCATGATGGGGCGCGCGGCGACCGGAACCACGGCACCGGCGGTGCCGACGGCCGTGTCGATCTTCCGAAGCTGGAACGTGCGAACGGCGGGAGACGCGGCGCCCACGCGGACGCGCTCCCGCGACGATCCGGCAAAGCCGTTCAAGTGGGCCTGGACGACGTATTCCCCGGTCGGGAGGGCGTCGATCGCGAAGTACCCACGTGCATCGCTCATGGTCATCGCCATGGTCACGCCCAGAGCCGACACGACGACGCCTGCGAGCGGCCCGCCGCGATCGTCAGTGACAGTCCCGGTGATGCTGCCGCGCAGGAGACGGACCGTCTGACCTTCCGGATGCACGCGTGGCTGCGCGTGGGCAAGCGGACTCGAGCCGACACCGATCGCGACCACTGCGCCGACCGCCGTGACCGCTCGATGAAGCCGTCCCATCGTCCCCTCCGTCATCATGCGACCCGGCTAGGACCCGACCGTAAATGCGACATCACGCATCACGAATTTTCCCGAGAGCAGGTCCGTCACCTTGATGGCGAGCCGATAGTCGCCCTGATCGAAGCCAGCGAGTGGGATTCCCTGGCCCGCCAGGACGGGATGGCCCGCACTGGGGTCGAACTGCGCGCCCATGATGGCCGGATTGAACCGCTGCGGGTCGGTGTGGTTGAAGTACCGCTCCCCGTCTCGCGCTGGAGGATGTGATCCGGCCGTCGCGCCCTCCGGCTTCCGATCTTTCCCAACCTGCTGGAAGAAATGGTACTCCACTTGGAGGTCGAAGTGCTTCTCCGGTGTGACGGTCTGGTTGTACACGAGGAGCACCACCACCAGCTCTTCGTTGCGTCGAAAGCGATCGTCCGCCGCCGGCGTGATCTCGTTCTGGCCGATCACGTACGGCCGTTCCACGAGCTCGTCGGCCGTCACCGGCGCGCTCAGGACCGAGAGATGATCGGCGAGAATCACGCTGCTCGTCGTCAGCTCGGCGTTCCAGAAGTCCGGAACCGTCAGCGGCTGGGCCAGCACAGCCGCCCGGGGTTGGCCTCTTGGAACGGCCACGATCGGCCGCTCCCGAACCACCACGTAGACGTCGTAGGCGCCCGGCGCGATGGAAAACCCGCGGCTGACGCTGGCGGCACGCGACCCATCCGGCTTCAGGTCGACCGGGAAAATCGCATCGACCGGATATTCCCCACCCGTCTGGGACAGCCTCCGTGCCGCTGCCGATCGATCCGTCACGGGCCGGGCCTCGGAGGCGCCGCCCGCTGGCAGCGACCGAGGAACCGCGCGGATGTAAATCAGGGCCGATCCCGGCAGCGCAGCGGCGGCGTCAATCATCAGGGTGAACGGAACGAACGTGCCCTGCTGCGCCTTCAGGAAGTCGTTTCGCCAGCGGATCCTGAAGTCTGCCGGCGCCGAACCCCTCCGGTTCCGCATCGCCGCGTCCGCCAGGGCCAACATCGTCTGCCCCTCGAGTCGCTGGCCTTCGGCGAGAGCCTCCCGCTGGCGGCCGGTGTTCTGCTGGCGCGCACCCGCGCGCCCCGTGTTGTGATCGATGGCCGCGACACTGACGGCGTTCAGCACGAGCACCATCACAGCCCACCGGGACCGGTGTCGCCCCTGCTTCTCGAGTCCTCTCGAGCGTGTCACGTTCACCTGACTAAACGCATCGATCATAGGCGACGTGCCTGGGCAAGTCAAAGAAGGGAAGAGCTGGCAGGGGCCCGACGCGCCGGTGATATCATCACCCCGCCGCGGGGGATTCAAAGGGCGCTGAGGGGGACGTGCAGGACGATACTCTGGTGATGGTGTTGGCGGGTGGGGTCGGGGAACGCCTCTACCCGCTCACCAAAGAACGAGCGAAGCCGGCCGTCTATTTTGGAGGGCCGTACCGGATCATCGACTTCACGCTCAGCAACTGCATCAACTCGGGGCTCCGTCGAATCTTCATCGCCCTCCAGTACAAGTCACTCTCCCTCAGCCGGCACCTCCGCATGGGCTGGAGTGTCGTCGCCGACGAGCTGGGCGAGTTCGTCGAGATCCTCAGCCCCCAGAAGCGCGTCAGCGAGCACTGGTACCTCGGCACTGCCGACGCCGTGTACCAGAACCTCTACTCGATCCTGCGCGAGGGGCCTCGTCACCTGATCGTCCTGTCAGGGGACCATGTGTACAAGATGGACTACGCCAAGATGCTGCGCTTCCATCGCGAACGGAGCGCGGGCGCGACGCTGGCGGTGCTCGAAATCGGCACGGAAGAGGCCAGCCGTTTCGGTGTCCTCCAGGTTGACGAAGAAGATCGGCTGACCGGTTTCCTCGAGAAGCCAAAGCACCTTCCGGCCGGGCAAACCGTTCTGGCGTCGATGGGGATCTACATCTTCGACATGAACGTTCTCGTTCCGGCGCTCGAGGCCGATGCCGCGAGATCGACCACGCACGATTTCGGCAAGGACATCATCCCCGAGCTCATCTCCAAAGTCCCGATCTGCGCGTACCGCTTCTACGACGAGAACAAGAAGGCGGGCAAATACTGGCGGGACATCGGCACGCTCGATGCGTACTTCGACGCCAACATGGACCTCTGCCACGTGAACCCGGACTTCAACCTGTACGATCCCGAGTGGCCGCTCCGCACCTACCAGGTACAGGCGCCGCCCGCGAAGTTCGTGTTTGCCGACGACGGGCGCCGCTGCGGGCAGGCGCTGGACTCGATCATCTCTGCCGGGTGCATCGTGTCGGGCAGCCGGGTCTCCGGGAGCGTGCTGTGCCCGAACGTGCGCGTGCACAGCTTCTGCGAAGTTGACCAGAGCATCCTGATGCCGGGCGTCCGCGTCGGACGGCATGCGACAATCCGCCGGGCGATCATCGATCGGGATGTGTTCATTCCTCGCGGCGCTCGCATCGGCTACAACACCGACGAGGATCGCCGCCGCCACACGGTCACCGACAGCGGCATCGTCGTCGTCACGACAGAAGATCAGCCGTTCATCGGCGAAATCTCCGAAGAGGCTTTACGGAACGAAGCTGAGTTCGATCGGCGGGGAGCGTAGAGCGAAGCGCGTGGCTTCCGCCCTTGAAGCGGAAGCGACGAGACCGCGCTCACGCGACGCCCTCAGACCGCCGGTGCCTTCGATCCCACACCATCTGACACGAAAGAGGTTCGAGTGAAGATTCAATCCGTGCACGGCCGCGAGATCCTGGACTCGCGGGGAAACCCCACTGTCGAAGTGGATGTCGTTTTGGAAAGCGGCGCCTCCGGGCGGGCGGCCGTACCGTCCGGCGCATCGACCGGCCAGCGAGAGGCGCTCGAGCTCAGGGACGGCGACAAGAAGCGGTACCTGGGCAAGGGCGTGACAAAGGCCGTCGGGCACGTCAACGGCGAGATTGCGAAGGCGATCGCGGGGCGTGAGGCCGATCAACGTGGAATCGATACGTTCCTGATCGAGTTCGACGGGACACCGAACAAAGGCCGTCTCGGTGCAAACGCGCTGCTGGGCGTCTCGATGGCGCTCGCGCGCGCCTCCGCGGACGCTGCGCGCAAACCGCTTTATGAACACCTCGCGGGGCTCTATGGCCGTGGACACCTCTTGCTGCCGGTCCCGATGATGAACATCCTCAACGGAGGGGCTCACGCCGACAGCAGCGTGGACTTCCAGGAGTTCATGGTGATGCCGGTCGGCCAGCCCTCGTTCGCCGAGGCTGTGCGCGCGGGCGCCGAGATCTTCCACACGCTCCGCGGCATCCTGAAGAAGAAGGGGTACTCGACAGGCGTCGGCGACGAGGGCGGGTTCGCGCCCAGCCTCAAATCGAATCGCGAAGCACTCGACGTCGTGATGGACGCTGTCACCCAAGCCGGGTATCAGCCTGGAGGAAACGTGTACCTCGCGCTCGACGTGGCGTCCAGCGAGCTGTGGAACGACGCCACTCGCACGTACGAGTTCAAGAAGTCTGGGGAAGCGACACGGAGCGCCGACGAGATGGTCCGCCTGTACACCGACTGGGTGAACGAGTATCCCATCATCTCGATCGAGGACGGCCTCGCGGAAGGCGACTGGGATGGATGGAAGACGCTGACGAAAGCGCTCGGCGATCGCGTGCAGCTCGTCGGCGACGACGTGTTCGTGACGAACCCGGAAATCCTCAAACGGGGCATCGCCGAAGGAATCGGGAACGCGTTGCTCGTCAAGCTCAATCAAATTGGAACCGTCACAGAGACACTCGACGCCGTTGCCATGGCCGACGACGCCGGCTATCGAAGCGTGATCTCGCACAGGTCAGGCGAAACGGAGGACACGACGATCGCCGACCTCGCTGTGGCGACAGGCGCCGGGCAGATCAAGACGGGCTCGGCGAGCCGCTCCGATCGCGTCGCCAAGTACAACCAGCTGCTGCGCATCGAGGAAGCGCTAGGGAGCGGCGCCAAGTATGCCGGCCGTGGCGCGATCAAGCAGCTAGCAGTCAGGAGCTAGGAGCTAGGAGTCAGAATTCAGAATGCTTTTCCTGACGGGCGCTGCCTGGAGGCAGCGCCGTGGCGGGAAGCGGGAAGCGGGAAGCGGGAAGCTGGAAGCTGGAAGCTGGAAGCTGGAAGCTGGAAGCTGGAAGCTGGAAACAACGATAACCAATGCCATCATCACCACTCGTCCTCATCGTCCTCGACGGCTGGGGACTTCGACCGCAGAAAGAGAACAACGCCATCGCGCTCGCCCGCACGCCGGTCTACAACGGGTTGCTGGAACGTTATCCACACGCGCAGCTGATCACGTCAGGTGAGGCCGTCGGGCTGCCAGCCGGGCAGATGGGCAACTCCGAGGTCGGCCACATGAACATGGGTGCCGGCCGGATCGTCTACCAGGACCTCACGCGCATCGACAAGAGCATCAAGGACGGCGAACTGTTCGAGAACCCCGTCCTGGCGTCGGCGATGGACCGCTGTGTCGACGGACGTCAGGCGCTCCACTTCGTCGGCCTGCTCTCCGACGGCGGGGTCCACAGCAGCCAGCAGCACCTGCATGCCCTCCTCGAGATGGCGGCGCGCCGCCACGTGCCGCGCGTGCTCGTTCACGTCATCACCGATGGCCGCGACACCTCGCCCACGGGCGGCGTCCGCTACCTCGCGCAGCTGCAGGCGGTCATGGATCGACTCTCGACCGGCCGGGTCGCGACGATCTGCGGGCGCTACTATGCGATGGATCGCGACAAGCGGTGGGAGCGCACGAAGCTGGCGTACGATGCGATCGTCAATGGAGTCGCGGAGCAGACGAGCAAGGACCCGATCGACGCACTCCGCAAGTCGTACGAGGCGGACGTCACCGACGAGTTCGTCAAGCCGATCGTGATCGTGGATGCCGAGAATCACCCGGTCGGACCGGTGCGGGATGGCGATTCGATCGTCTTCTTCAATTTCCGGGCGGACCGTGCCCGCCAGCTCACACGAGCCATTGCTCTCGACGACTTCGACGGATTCCCCCGTCCCCATCGGCCTCGCGTGCACTTCACGACGATGACCGTCTACGACCGGACGTTCAACCTGCCGGTGGTGTTCACACCTCAGACGTTCAGCGGCAACCTCGCGGACGTCCTCGCAGACAACGGGCGAACGAACCTGCGGCTCGCCGAGACCGAGAAATATGCGCACGTCACCTATTTCTTCAACTGCGGCCGCGAGCAGCCGTATCCCGGCGAAGATCGGATTCTCGTGCCGTCGCAGAAGGTCGCCACCTACGACCTCAAGCCGGAGATGAGCGCGCCCGGGATCACCGACGAGATGATCGGTACGCTGCAGGCGGGCCACCACCAGGTCGTCATCTGTAACTTCGCCAACGCCGACATGGTCGGCCACACCGGCCGCCTCGACGCGGCGATCGCGGCTGTCGAAACCCTCGACCAGTGCCTCGGCCGGATCGTGACCGCGTTGAACGCGGCCGGCGGCCGCGCGATCATCACCGCGGACCACGGGAACGCCGAGCAGATGTGGGACGACGAGCTGAAGGCGCCGCATACCGCCCACACGTCGAACCCCGTGCCGGTGATCCTCTACGACGAAGCGCACGTCGGGCGGCCCTTGCGTGACGGCTCCCTCCGCGACGTGTCGCCGACCATGCTGGCCCTCCTCGGCATCGAGAAGTCGCCGGAGATGACCGGCACTCCCCTGTTCGAGGTCTGACGATCCAGGCATCCAGCGGCGACGGCACGGCGCCTTCCAGAGCGGTGCACGCGGCCGCGGCCGCGTGGTTCGTCGCGCTGGCGATCATCATCTCGTATCCACTCGTGGTGTCCATGGACACGCACGTGCCAGGCGGCGGCGCAGGCGACAACCTGACGTTCCTCTGGAATTCGTGGTGGGCGCGCGAGGTTGCGGCGGGCGCCGGCAGCCTCGGATACTTCCATACCACGTATCTCTTCGCGCCCTTCGGCGTGCCGCTCGTCCTCAATACGCATACGGCCCTCGAAAGCATCGCGGCGGCCGTGGCGTTCGGGGGCGTGCCTGTGGTGCGCGCGCACAACCTGATCCTGCTCGCAGGACTCGCTGCAAATGGCTTCGCGGCCTATGGCCTCGCATTCTGGTTCGTCCGGCGGGTGCTGCCAGCGATCGTCGCGGGAACCTCGTTCGCGACGTGCGCCTACCTGACCGTTCATCTTCTCGGGCACGTCAACCTGACACACGCCTGGGTGCTGCCGCTCGCGGCCCTCGCGCTGATTGCGTTTGCCGCCGCGCCCTCGCTGGTGCGCGCCGGCGGCGTGGCTCTGGCATTCGCCGCGACGGCGTGGTCCGACTACTACTATCTCGTCTACGCGAGCCTCTTCGCAGGGATGTGGCTGGCGCTGCTGACGTGGACCGTCGAGGTCACGTGGCCGGTCAGTCGGCATCGCGGCGTGGAGCGAGCGCTCATGACGATGGCCGCCGTTGCCGCCGGGGTCGCCGCGACCATCTGGGTGACCGGGGGCATCGCATTCGACGTGGGCGCCGCTCACGTCACGGCGCAGAGCGCGCGCAATCCGACGGCAGTCGCCGGTCTGTGCGTGCTCCTCTGGGCCGCGCTCCGCACGCGTGTGGCCGCGACACGCGCACCGGACCGGCCGCGCTGGCGCTCCTTCGTCGTCCCCGGATCTTTCGCCCTTCTGATGTTCGGTGTCCTGACCGCGCCGGTGACGCTCGCCGCATTCGCGCTTCTCCGATCCGGTGGGTACGTCTCGCAGCCCTACTTCTGGCGCAGCGGGCCGCGCGGCATCGATCTCGCCACTGTGATCTTCGGCCCACCGATGCACCCGGCCGTGGGAAGCCTGACCAGCGCCATGGATCTCAGGCTCGGCATCGATCGCATCGAACAGACCGCCTGGCTCGGCATCGTCGCCAATGTGCTGGTGATCGCTGCCGTGCGGTCGCGCGCGGCCCTCGGGCCCGATGCGCGGCGATGGCTCTGGGTGTGCGGGATGTTCGCCGTGTGGTCGCTTGGGCCATCGCTGTCGATCGGCGGCACCGATACGGGGCTCTTCCTGCCTCAGACGCTCGTCCGCTTGATTCCGGTGGTCTCGAATGCCCGGATGCCGGGACGTGCGATGGTCATGGTGCAGCTCGCCTCGGCCGTCCTTGGCGCGATGGTGCTGTCGCGGAGCCCGCGGAAGCCTCTGGCATTCGTCCTCATCGTGGGTGCAATCGTTCTCGAGAGCCTCAGCGCGCCGTTCCCTTTGTACCGTTTGCCGGAGGCCGACGCGATCGACGCTCAGCTGAGCGGATCGGCCGGTGCCGTGCTGGAGCTTCCGTCCGGACTGCGCGACGGCTTCGGTGAATGGGGACGCTTCGACTCTCGTGCGCTCGTGCACCAGATGACCCACGGCCGACCTCTCGTCGGCGGCTTCTCGGCGCGCCTCCCGCCACACGTGACCGACCGGTACCGCAACGATCGCGCGCTGGCAGCGCTCTTCGACCTCTCTTCGGGAAAGGTCGAGCCCGAGGGGCTTCCGCTGGATCTCGGCGCCTCGCTGACCCGATTGGAGATCCTGCACGTTGTCGTCAACGCCGACGCCCTGAGTGTGCCGGTTCGGGGGGCTTTCGAGCAGCGCGGGTTGCGGCTCGTCGCCGAAGCCGGCGCGCGCAGTCTGTACGAGGTCGTTCGCTGATTCGTCGCGACACGATCCGTCGCCGTTCGCCGGGCGTGCCCCGGGCGACCTTCTGTTAGGATCACGCGCGATGCGCACGACCTACGATGCGGTGATTGCGGGCGGCGGGCTCGCCGGACTGACTCTCGCGCGTCAGCTTCATCTCGAAGCGCCACACGTGCGCGTGCTGGTGCTGGAGAAACGACTCCATCCGGTGCGCGAGGCCGCTTTCAAGGTCGGCGAATCGAGCGTCGAGATTGGCGCGCACTATTTCCGGAGCGTGCTCGGGCTCGAACCGGTCCTGCGCTCGCAGCACCTCGAGAAGCTCGGGCTGAGGTACTTCTTCCCGCAGGGATCGAACGATGACATCAGCCGGCGCACCGAGCTCGGGCCGCCTTTCTTTCCCATCGTGCCGTCGTTTCAGCTGGATCGCGGCCGCCTCGAGAATTGGCTGCTGGCGTCGCTGCGCGACCTCGGCGTCGAGGTCATCGACGACTGCGCGGTGAAACGGATCGAGATCAAGCGCGGCGCGCACATGGTCGAATATGCCGGCCCCGGCGGCGCCGGAACGGTGGAGGCGCGCTGGCTCGTGGACGCGAGCGGCCGGTGCGGCCTGATCCGCCGTCAGCTCGGCCTGACCCGGACGGTCACACACGGCGCCAACGCCGCGTGGTTCCGCGTCAAGGCGCGCGTCAAGGTCGACGACTGGTCGAACGATCCAGCCTGGAAGGCGCGGGTGCCCACGGGCGAGCGGTGGCAGAGCACGAATCACCTCATGGGCAAAGGTTATTGGACCTGGCTCATCCCTCTCGGCTCCGGCAGCACCAGCATCGGCATCGTCGCGGACAACGACCTGCATCCGTACTCGCGTATCAACCGGTACGAGCGCGCGGTCGAATGGCTGCGAGAGTTCGAACCGCAGTGCGCGCGGGTCGTGGAAGGGCTCGAAGATCGACTCGAGGACTTCCTCGCGCTGAAGCACTACGCCCACGGATGCGAGCGCGTGATCTCGCCGGAGGGCTGGTCGCTCGTCGGGGAGGCGGGCGTCTTCACGGATCCGTTCTACTCACCAGGCTCGGACTTCATCGCCATCGGGAACGACCTGACCGCCGACCTGGTGACGCGTGCGGCCGCGGGCGAAGACGTGACCACGCGGGCCGAGACCTTCAATGCCGGCTACCTGCGGCTGTACGAAGCGTTCCTGCGGCTGTACGACGGCCAGTACCCGGCTGATGGGCAACGCGCAGGTCATGACCGCGAAGGCCGCCTGGGACAATGCCTGCTACTGGTCGATCAGCGCGCTCCTCTACTTCCAGCGGCGCTATCGGGACCTGGCATTCATGACGTCGATCGACCTGCTCATGCGCCGGTTTTTCGTACTGCATGCCCGCATGCAACAGCTCTTTCGGACGTGGGATCTCGCGGACACGGCGCAGTACGCCGACGGCTTCACCAATGTGACGTTCATGGAAAGCCTGTTCCAGCTGCAGAGCGCGCTCGCCGCGCCTCGCATGGAAGACGACGAGCTGCGCCGGACGCTCGAGCGGAATTACGCGTTCCTCGAGCGGTTCGCCCAGGCCTGGCAGGCGCAGGCGGGCGCGACCGATCCCGCGCTCATGCGCTTCGTGCCCGCCGCGACGACGGCGCTGATCGACATCTCGGCGTTGACGTTCAAGCCGGCAGTCGTTGCCGAGTCCGTGTAGGTCGCGACCCGACTCCCAGATTTTTGCGCCGCCGCTCTTCCGCCTGACCAGCCTCCGCCAAGGCTCCGGCGGTCCGCCGAAGCGCTTCGCGCGAAAGCGGAAGGCGGAAGCCAGGCGAGACAGGCTGGAGAAGAGCGGCAGCGCTGAATCTTCATTCAATCGCCGTAATGACCAGCGCGGCATCGTTCCCGCCGAACCCGAGCGAGGTCGAGACGCCGCATCGTACGCGGTGCTCGCGGGTGGTGTTCGCGACAACATCGATCTCGGCATTCGGGATCCGTCTCGGCGTGGTTGATGGTCGGCGGGATGGCCCCTCGCGACACGGTCAACGCGAGCGCCGCCGCTTCGAGGGCGCCGGCTGCACCGAGGCAATGCCCGATCATCGACTTCAACGACGTCACGGGCACGCGGGACGTGCGTGCCCCGAACACGCTGCTGAACGCCCTCGCCTCGGCACGATCGTTCTGCGGCGTGGCGGTGCCATGTGCGTTCACGTGGTCGACGGCATCCGGATCGAGTCGTGCGTCGTGCAGCGCCGACAGCATCACGGAGCGGACCGGCAGGCCCTCCGGTTCGGGCGCTGTCGGGTGGTACGCTTCGCACGCGAAGCCGTAGCCCGCCAGCTCGCCATAGATGTGGGCGCCGCGGGCCCTGGCCCGATCCATGTCCTCGAGGACGAGGATGCCGGCGCCTTCACCGATGTTCATCCCGGCGCGACCACGATCGAAGGGCCGGCACGGTTGCCGGGTCCATCAGACGCAGGGCGTTGAAGCCGCTGAACGTCAGGCGTGCGAGCGCATCGCTTCCGCCGGCCAGCGCCGCGTCGACGCGCCCGGATCGCACGGCGTCGGCTGCCTGACCGATGGCGATCGTGCTCGAGGCGCAGGCCGCCACGACGCACGAGCGAAGCCCCTCGAGGCCGAAGCGTCCGGCGATCACGTCGACGGACGTGCTCGAGAAGTGGTTCCAAGCCTGCGAAGGACGCGCGTGGGCGATGCCGCGGCAGGTGGCCGTGTGTTGATACTGCTCGTTGCGGATCAGAGTCGCTCGTGCCGGCACCCAGAACGACGCCGATCCGGTGCCTCGCGATGCTGTCGTCCAACAAACCGGAATCGGCAATTGCCTCGGCAGCCGCGATAGCGCCGAACCGATCGCTCCGGGACCATCGGCGCCTCTCGAGCGGCGACAGTCCGGCGTCGACGTCGACCGAGTCGACTTCCGCAGCCACGCGGCTCCGGTAGCCCTCGGTGTCGAACACCGTGACGGGCCGCATCCCGCAGGTGCCGGCCAGCATGGCGGACCATGTCGCCTCGCGAGTGGCCCCCAGCGCGCTGACGATCCCGATCCCGGTGATGGCGACGCGTCGGCGTGTCATGCGCCGGCCCCGGCGGCATGCAGCACTCGAGCGCGACGCTCGAGCCACGCGACGGCTGCCGTCGACGCCGCGCGCACGATTCGCGCCTCGCGCCGCTTGCTCCGCCAGACGATCGCCAGCGGCAGAAATTGCGCCGGCACCGAGACGAGCGAAAATGCGAGGCAGAACGCCCGATGGCCCGCGGCATGGTCCCGTGGACCGAACCCTGCCAGGCTGGCCACGTAGGACCCGATCACGGCGTAGGCATCGCGCGCGACCGAGGCGGCGCCGCCATGGTTGCCGCCTGGGCGGGCGCGACCCTCCCGCAGGCTCTGGATGAACGTCTCCCGGCTCGATCCCGGAGCCTCGGTCCAGGTCCACCCAACCCGACGGAGCGTGTGGGCGTCGCTGCCTCCGAGCATGGTCAGCGGCTTCCGGCCGTCAGCGGCGGGCCAGCGCTCGGCGATCTCCGTGACGAGATCATTGTGCGCCGCGAGCATCGTGCCGTTCCGCGCTTCGACCGCCGGGACTTCGTCGAGCAGCGCGAGGTACGACTCCAGCGGGACCTGCCCACGATAGAAGAACAGCAGGTGATTGAGCGCGAAGAACACGTCCGCCTCGCGCAGACAGGCCATGACGTCGAAGACGTTGCCGCGGAGCGGTTGGAGGGCACGGTGGAGAGCCTCCGTCATTCCGTACACGCCGAGATGCGATCTCCAGGTCCGCATCCGGAAAGCGGCACGAGACTTCCTCACCCATGATGAAGTCCGGAGCGTCGGGGTGAGCGGAGAGGAACTCCAGGCAGCCCTCGATGGTGTCGTGATCGGTCAGCGCAACCAGATCCATGCCGCGCGCCTTGGCCGTGCGATACACGTCTTCCGGCGACGAATAGCAGTCGCGGCTCTTCAGGAACCGCATGTTGCCGGTCTGCCGCGACGCGCGGGAGTGCACGTGAAGGTCGGCACGGAGAGTGGTCATGACGCGTGTCGCGGCTCGCCGCTCGGGACTCGCCGCTCGTTGGCCGGTTTCGCGCTCGGCGTTCGGCGTTCGAGTTACCGAACGCGGAAGCCCGGAGCCGAGGGCTCTCACCTCAACGGCTTCAGGATCATAACCTGCAGGGTCGCGGAGCCGATGCCTCGGTACCGGTCGGGCAGGAAGCTCTTGCCGAAATCTGCGCGCAGGATCGTGTTCTTCGGCGCGCGGAGGTTGATGGCGGCGCCGACGCCGGTCAGCGGCTGCCAGGTGGTGTCGAAGCTCCGGTCGCGGCCCCAGGCGCGCTCGAGGAACAGGTCCAAGCGGTACTGCTCGAAGATGTTGAACGAGTAGGACCCACGCGCGGCGCCCAGCTCCTGAAAGCGGACACCCGACGCCGGAACGCCGTGGATCCGCGTATCGTCGAACATCCCGAACTGATACTTCGCGAACCGATCCAGATCTCGCCCGCCGAACCAGGCGCCGTTCAGGTGGATCTTGTGGAAGACGTTGAAATAGAAATCGCGCGACACGCTCGCGCTGTACTTCACGTAGGTCGATGGAGCGTCGGTCGATGCCGTTCCGGGCGTGCCCCATTCCCGCCAGCCCGCGCGCGTGAACCAGGCCCCGTTGACGACGGCACTGTAGCCTGCGCGGCGGTATTCCCATCCTCCGCCGAAGCCGTTCGTGATCGTGCTCGCCGGCACGACGTAATTCTCCGACGTCGTCGTATCGCGGGTATAGCCGTCGAACCGGAACTGGTAGGAGCCCGAGAGCTTCTGGAAGGGCGTGAACTGCCAGCCGAGGTTCACGCCGGTGGTCAGCGGCCACGTGAGGAGCCGCTCCTCCTCGTGCTCGCCGGACGCATCGTAGACGCGATCGCTCGACGGCACGGCAATCGCGAAGAAGTCCACGCTGCCGTCGAGAGGGGTCCCGCCGATTTTTGGCCGTTGAACGTTCCCGGCGGCGAGCACACCAGCAAAGAGGATCGCGAGCTGGGAGTCAGGGCCGCGGAACTCGAAATCGAGATAGTTGATGCCGAAGATCGGCAGCGGGAAGGCGTACGACGGATCGAGCGTGACTCCCATGGCCATCGCCCGCGCGCTCGTCGTGGACCGATCGCTGACGACGCGGTGGTCGCCGTCCTTGACGTAGTAGCGGAGCCCACGGTCGGTCTCGCGGTACATGATGCGATCGCTGCGCCGCGCCTCGGCGCGCGATCCCTCGAAGTCTTCGGGGTTCACGTGGAAGTCCGAGAACGCGACGCTCTTCTCGACGAGGAGATTGCGGCCCGCGATGAGCATGATTTGCCGCGCGGTGAGCCCCGTGAAGAGGAACACTGGACGGTTGCCGATCGACGCCACGGGCGCGTAGGTCTGGATCTCTTCGTTCGAGACGACCGGCGCCGAGAGCGACGTCTGCACCGCCTGCACCTTGACGCGCGCGAAGGTACGGCGTTCGATCCAGACTGTCCCTCGGTACAGCGATCGTCCCTCCCCGACCGGATCGAACCGGACGACGTAGCAGTCGTAGTCGCCGACGTGATCCGTACCGGCGAGGCGATAGCGATAGTCGCTGTCGAACCGGAGCTGCAGCGGCAGCGACAGCACCTTTTCGGCCTGCAGGAGAGGAAAGGCCGGACGATCGGGCCCCCACTTCGTCCCGTTCACCGAAAACGTGAGCTCCTCCCATTCCACATCCGACCCCGACACGAAGTAGCGATTGTCGCTCGCCACGTCATAGCCCGGATCCGTCATCGTCGGGCGGAAGTGCTGATCCATGCGGGCGGTTGCGATGTAGCTGCGGACGAGCGCGTCCTGAGCCCGCTGCTGCTGCTGGTGTCGCGCGATGATCTCCTCGACAGTCAACTGACGCTCGGCCGCGATCTCGCTTCGATCGACGAAGACGTCGCCCGCCCCCTCGCTGAAGTTGACGAGCATCGGGCCGCCGGAAAGCGGGACGCGCGCGCGCGTGAGCCCGGTGTCGGCGACGCGGCTGTAGTCGGCGGCCTGGAGAGTGGCGCCGTCCGTGAGGCGATGGACAGCCGGCGTGCCCTCCATCGGGAGGGTCAGGGACAGTTCCAGCGGTTCAGGAGACGAGTCGCCCCAGTAGGCGAGGTAGGTGCCGAAGGTTCGGCCGTCGAACAGCAGGCGGTGGCGGACCGAGCTCGTGACATCCCGGCCATCCTTGGTGAGCTTCAGGTTCGCAGCAGCCGCGTCCAGAACGCTCACCTCGTCGCCCATGAGGGTTGCCAGCGGCGCGAGCGCGCGGAGCGCGGGCGCGAGCCGATCGGACGAGTGCCAGGAGTGGAGCGTCACGTCGGTTCCGAGCGTCTCGAGTTCGCTGTCGATGACGCGACGGGTCGCCTGGTCCGCATCTGATCCGACGTCCATGCCGACGACCGCGATCTGGGCGCCAGGATCGACGCGGTGGAGCAACGCCTCCGCCGCGGCGACGTCTGCTCCTTCCGGCAGCGCCAGAAGATCCAGATATGGCGCGAGCTCGATGGTGTAGAGATCGGCAGGCGCGCGAGCCGCGGCCGGTCCGCCAACGCCGACGCGTATGGTCTCGCGCTCCGCGCGGATGTCGGTTGCGGCCTGCCGGAGAACGTAGGCGGCGAGCTTCGGGTCGGAGGTCGTCACGTCGATCTCGACAATCGCCAGCCCGCTGCCCCGCCGCGACAGCACGTTCTGCAGCAGCGCGCGCCAACGATCGACGCCTTCCACCGCGGATGGCGCCGTGATCGCGAGCCAGACCGGGATCTTCCGCGACGCGTGCTGGGTGAGGCGGGCTTCGAGACGCTGGGCGTCGGATTCCAGACTGCCGATCACGCGGGCGAGCACCGGCACCGGCAAATCGGCGCTACGAAGCTGGAGCTCGGAGGCCGCCGGCTCAGACAGCGGATCTTCGATCGCCGTCCTCGGAAGGCGGTCGCTGCGGGCTTGCGCGAGCGCCACCGCGGTCGTCAGGTGGAGCACTCCGACGAGCGCGAGCGAGAGCCTTCCCATGGATATGCTCATCGTGACGTTCTACGGCCTTTGCGTCGGCGTTCCTACGCGGTGCGCGCAACGCGAACGGCCTCGAGATCGGTCAGGGCCCCGAAGTCTCCATCGCGGAGAATCGAGGCGAGCCGCGCTCGGAAGCCGTGAAGCCGGAAATAGTGCGCAAACCGAAGTCTCGGCGGCAGTCGCACGCGCGGCGGATCCGGGTCGATTTCCCACGGATGCACCGTGAGTACTGACGGCAAACCGGCCCCGTTGGCCTCTTCAATCGACCGGAGGACTCTCGAAGGTGAGCTCATGCGAAGCCCCCACCCCCAACCAATCGGCATCACCTGCCCGAAACGATCGGCGACGAGCGGGGGCACCTCCACGATCGACCCCGCTGATGTCCGGCGCGCGTGCGGGCCGCGGGGATAGCTGACGTCCCCTACCAGTTTGACAGGCGCCAGGCTGGCGTCGATCGAGAATCCCTCGGCCGCAAGGACATCGAGCGCCCAGAGGGAACGGCCGTTGATCGACCACTCGGGTGCGCGGAAGGCGCACACGCTCGTCGCGCCGCCCGCATGCAATGCGGCAACACTCTGACGGAGCTCGTCTCGAAACGCGTCGGGGGCGAGCTCATAGACGCGTCGGTGCAGGTGACCGTGCGATCCCACCTCGTGGCCCGCCGCCAGGATCTCGGCCACCAGCTCCGGATATCGCTCAGCGACCCAGCCCAGAACGAGGAACGTCGCGCGGGTTCCTGCCTTGTCGAAATCGTCCAGCAACAGACGCGTCGTCCGAAGGACGCGAGACTGAAGGATCGGCCACCGATCGATGCCCAGATCAGGAAGCGGGGCCGCAGATGTGGAACCACTCTTCGACGTCGACGGTCAGGGCGTTGGCGCGGACGCGCCGGGGGCTGGCGGGCTCTGAGGAAAAGGCGTTCTCGACGCCCGCCATGGTCGTCATGCCAGCCTCACGTCGAGGAACGGCTCCGCTCGGCGGCGATGAAATCGGCGATCGCATCGACCGAGCGAAGGACCTTGGTGCCGGTCTGCTCATCGGTGATCGACACGCCGAACGACCGTTCGAGCTCGAGGACGAGCTCGAGAACATCGATGGAATCGAGGCCGAGGCCTTCGCCGAAGAGCGGCGTGGTGTCGCCGATCTCCTCCGGCGGAATCGGCAGCCGCAGGCTCCGCACGAGCGCCTGCTTCACTTCCTGTTTGAGCTCCGGGGACGCGGTAGACATAAGGTGAATTGGGTCGGGATCAGGGATCCGGCGCTCGGCGCTCGGCGCTCGAAGCAACTTCAGGCCGTCGGTCTCCCTAGCCTGCCGATGTTACCGCAACGAGCCGCAAGCCATCGCGTCCACAGACCAAGCCCCGAAGCGCCGAGCCGCCGAGCGCCGAGCGCCGACGGAATCTACATGAGCCCTCCATCGACGCCAATCACCTGCCCGGTGATGTAGCTCGCGGCGTCGGAGGCGAGGAAGGCCACGAGCAATGCGACCTCGCGGGGCTGACCGGTGCGTCCGGCCGGCACCGCCCTGAGATAACGATCTTTCGCTTCGGGCGGGACGTCCTGGATCATCTCCGTCTCGATCAGCCCGGGACAGACCGCGTTGACGAGCACGCCCTTGCCCGCCAGATCGCGCGAAAGCGCCCGGGTGAACCCTTCGAGTCCTGCCTTCGATGCCGCGTAGTTCGCCTGGCCCAGCAGCGGGATCCGGGCACTCGGCGAGCTTACGTTGACGATCCGCCCCCACCGCCGCAGGAGCATTCCCCGGACGACGGCGCGGCTGCAGAAATACGCCGAATCGAGGTTCGTCGTCAGGACGTCGTGCCAGCGACCGGCGTCCATCAGCATGAAGTGGCCGTCGCGCGCGATGCCGGCGTTGTTCACCAGGATATCGACCGGACCGAGGTCACGAGTCACGCACTCGACGAAGGCCAGAACAGACGACTCACTGGTCACGTCGCACTGGCCGGCCCAGGCGCGCCCACCCATCGATTGGACGCCCGCCACGAACGCTGCCGCCGGTTCCTCCCGCTCTCGGTAGGCCACCGCGACCGCAGCGCCGCGCTCCGCCAGGAGCTCGGCGATTCCGCGGCCGATGCCGCGCGAACCGCCGGTGACGACCGCGACGCGGCCGGTGAGCAGTTGTTCGTCGAGAGACATCGGGTGAGTGCGAGTGGACGTGGAGCCGGCCGCCAGCCGGATTCGAGCCGGGCCCCAGTGGAGCCCCAGTGCCAGTGGAGCCCCAGTGAACGAAGAATGATATCAGGTCCAGCCCATCGATCCGCCGACGCGGTCGGGTGGAAAAGCCCTGGTGGTGTTATAACAGTGGCTCTCAACAATTCTCTGGATGGGGCCGATGATCCTGAAGCAGTTTTATCTGAATTGCCTCGCGCACGCGTCGTACCTCATTGGTGACGAGCTGACACACACGGCGGCCGTCGTCGATCCGCAGCGGGACATCGACCAGTACCTGACGTTCGCTGCGGAGCACGGCCTGGAGATCAAGCACGTCTTCCTCACACACTTCCACGCCGACTTCGTCGCAGGTCATCTCGAACTGCGCGATCGGGCCGGCGCCACGATCTATCTCGGCGCCGCGGCTCGAGCCGAATACGCGTTCACGCCGGTCCGCGATGGCGATGTGATCGAGTTCGGACGGGTGCGGCTGGCGCCCCTCGAGACCCCTGGCCACACCGCCGAATCGATTTCCATCGTCGTCTACGATCTCGACCGCAGCCCGACCGAGCCGCAGGCGGTCCTCACAGGCGACACGCTCTTCGTCGGCGACGTGGGACGTCCGGATCTGCGCGTCGCGCTCGGGTGGTCGGCGGCCGATCTTGGCGGCTTGCTGTACGACTCGCTGCGCACCAAGCTGCTCGCGTTGCCCGATCAGAGCTTCGTCTATCCCGCCCACGGAGCTGGCTCTCTGTGCGGCAAGGCGCTGAGCAAGGAAACCTTCTCGACGATCGGCGAACAGCGGCGGTTCAACTACGCGCTGCAGCCGATGAGCAAAGCGGCGTTCGTCGAGCTCGTCACCGCCGATCAGCCGGAGGCCCCGTCATATTTCACATACGACGCCGTCCTCAACAGCAAGGAACGGCCGACGCTCGACGAGACCCTCGAGCGCATCAACCCACTGACCCTCGACCACGTTCTTGCGCTGCAATCCTCCGCGGGTGCACAGGTCCTCGACACCCGCGATCCGGCTGACTTCGCGGCTGTGCATCTCAAGGGCAGCATCAACATCGGTCTTGGCGGCCAATATGCGACGTGGGCAGGAACGGTCCTGTCGCGCGAGAATCCGATCGTCATCGTGGCCGATCCCGGTCGCGAGAGCGAATCGGCAACACGATTGGGCCGCATCGGATTCGATCACATCGTCGGTTATCTCGAGGGCGGACTGAAGAGCATCGAAGCGCATCCCAAGCTGACGACGTCGACCGAGCGCGTGAGCGCACAGGTGGCGGCTGAGCGCGTGGAGACGGAGGTGTCCGATCGCGCGCCGCTCCTCATCGATGTCCGAACGCCGCGCGAACGCGAGCTGAAGCGAATCCCGGCAAGCGTGAGCATCCCGCTCAACCACCTCACCGAGCGGCTATCGGAGCTCCCGGCCGATCGGCGGTTGCTCGTGTACTGCGCTGGCGGTTATCGCTCGTCGATCGCGGCCAGCCTCCTTCAGCAGCAGGGATACGGCCAGGTCAGCGAAATCGCCGGCGGCATTACCGCGTGGGAGGCAGCGAAGCTGCCGATGGAAACGGGGGGCTAGGTTCAGAGGTTCAGAGGTTCAGAGGTTCAGAGGTTCAGAGGTTCAAAGTTCAAGCGGTTCAGGTCGGTCCTTCAACTGCCGGCCATTCGGCAGGCAATGGCGCGCGCCCTCGTAGCGCAGGCCTTCAGGCCTGCCCCGCCGGCGCGCAGGGCAGCCCTGAAGGGCTGCGTACGAAAGACACGAGTCCGAGATCACGCACGCCTCCAGTACAGCGGAACGAACCCGGAGAGGAACGTGCCTGTCCAGAGCACGAGACCTCGGATGATGTGCGGGTCGCTGGGGGCTGACTCGTTCCACATTCCGCTGAGGGAGTAGAAGATGACCCCGGAGACTACGGCGGCGGCCAGTCCCTGGACGGCAGCGCTCGTCGGCCCGATTTCGCCCCGCAGCACGGCCTCGCACGCGGCAAATCCAACCCACATGATCGCCCACGCGAGCCACGTCGCGCCGGCGCCGAGCCCTGGCGTCAGCACGAGGTAGACGCCGGCGACCAGGGTGCCGAGCATGAGCCCGCTCAGCGTGCCGATCAGCACCTGCCGCGATTGGAGCCCGATCAGCCCGCCGACGCAGTAACAGGCCAGGACGATCCGTCCGACTGGGTAGATCGCTCGACTTCCCAGCCCGAGCTGGGCCGCGACGACATCTCCGATCGTGTTGACGCCGCCGAGCACCAGCGCCGCCGCGAGCGCATCCATCATTGGGACGCCTGCCGATCTGACGGTGTGCTGATACAACCCTTCATCGCTGACACCTCGCCCTGAACGCTCGCATCATCGTGCGTGTCGGTGCGCTTCACCTGGCCCGTCGGTTCTCATGAATTCACAGATCAGTCGCGGCGCCGTTACAGCTGCGACACGACCAGCTCACAAACTGGAATTCATATGGAGCCGGATATGCAAGACCTCGAGATCATCCCCATCGATCAGCCGACAACATACTCCGAAAACCACTGGACACTTCGGCGTGAAAGAGCAGACGAGTGGTGCTCGCTCGAATGCAACGCGGCCGGGTGGAGGCTCAGGATGCACGTCGGGGAATTTTCGGTGATGGCCGAAGGCGGAAACCCCGGGTCGAGCTCAGGTGCGGTCGACGAGCTTCGAGCGCGCCTGCACGCGCAGGGCTGGAACGACGCGCCGCCAGTCAGCGTCCGTCCGAAGCCCGATCGACGCGCAGGACGTTCTTCAGTACGAGGCTGAAGAGCGCGCCCCCGCTCGCAAACGCGTTGACCAGTACGATGCGCGCCGGGCCATTCACCCGAGACGTCGCCAGGTTGAGCGACGCAGCCGCCGCATCAGCGGCGCCCAGGCCCACGATTGGCGGTGTGCTGCCGACGGCAGCGCACAGCACCGCCGCGGCGACGGCACCCGCACTCGAGGCGCCACTCTCGCCAATCGCCCCTTTGATAGACGTCACAACCGTTCGTGATCCGCCGAAAAGCTCCGACAGCGCCGAGGCCTCGACACGATCGAGGACCTTCGTCGCATTGGCCGATGCGTACACGACATCGACGTCCCGAGCGGTTACCCCGGCATCCTCCAGAGCCATGTTCATGGTGCGGACCAGAGGCTCAGGGTGATCCGGCCAGGCGTTGAGCGGGACGGCGGCGCTCGACGCCGCAATTCCGGCGACCTCGGCGAGCACCGACGCACCGCGTGCGCGCCAGGCGTCACCACGCTCGAGCCACACGGCGAACCCGCCTTCGCCCATGACGAATCCGCGCCGGCGTGCGCTGAACGGCGCGACCGAGTCGTCCGGCTCGCGCGCATCGCTCATCACGCGAAAACGATCGTGGACCCGATAGAACAAGTCGTAGATGGAATCGATCCCTCCCGCGATCGCGGCGTCGAGCCGCTCCTGACGCAGGAGATCGACCGCCGTGACAATCGCGGCCAGGCCCGAGGCCTCCTTCTGGCTGACCGTCGCGTTCGGCCCCCGGAGCTTGAGCTCGAGCCCGGTCAGACCGGCGGCGGCGTTGCCGACCGTGCTGTTGAACAAGCAGCGCCGGAGCGCTCGTCGGCCCGCCGTTGAAGAGCGCCGTCAGGTACTCGGCCGTGGACCGGCCGCCCGCGCTGTAGGTGCCAAGCACCACACCCGCGCGGTCGTCAGCGACCGCCCCAACCGGATACCGCGCGCGCTCGGCCGCCTGTTGGGCAATGACGAGCGCGAGCGGACCCGTGTCGTCCATCCGCCGCAGCTTCATCGGTGCAATCCACTTGGACGGCTCGAACCCGGCGATGCGCGCCGACAGCGTCGACCGGCAGTCCTGCGCGGCGAATTCGCTGTCGGAGGCGATGCCCGTCCGGCCGTCCAGGAGTGAATCGCGAAAGGTTTCGGGTGCATCGCCGAACGTCGAAACGACGCCGATGCCTGTGATGACGATGGGGGCAGTCACGGTGGGAGCCGGGCCGTACGTTACCATTCCGATCATGCAGGTTCAACGGCGCCGCGGCCGCGTGTCGGCCTCGGGCGGCGCTCTCGCGTGCGCTGTTCTCTTCTGTGCTGCGGCCACGCTCGGGATGATCGAGCAGCCCGCTCCCCGCGCCGATCTCTTCGACCAGCTCTTCAAAGAAGGCCAGGCAAAAAACGGCGCGATGAAGACACTCACCGCGTCGTTCGTCGAGACAACGGCGTCAACGCTCCTCACGAAGCCCCTCGTCTCGAGCGGGACGCTCGCCGTCGTACGGCCGTCGCGAATCGCGCTCCGCTACACGCAGCCCGACGAGCGCGTCGTCCTCATCGACGGCGACACGATGACCCTGTCGTGGCCGTCGCGGCACCTTCGTGAATCGAAGGACATCGGCGCCGCACAGAAGCGGATTCAGAAGTATTTCGTCGACAGCTCGCCGAACGAGCTCCGCGGCCACTTCACCGTCAGCGCACGGGAAGCGGAAGACCGTCCGGGCACCTACCTGGTCACGATGGTACCGAAGCGAAAGCAGATCCTGGAGGGATTGTCGCGTCTGGATCTGTGGGTGGACAAGACGACGCAGCTGATGGTGGCGATGAAGATGTCGTTTCCGAGCGGCGACACCAAGCTGATGACGTTCACCGACGTGAAGCCAAACGCGCCGATCGATCCATCCGCGTTCAGCATCGAAAGCCGGTGATCTCGGGCGACGGCCTGTTCAACAGGAGATCAGGAGGTCAAGAGATTCAGGGGACTCTCTTTCGCGGCCGAAGAGCATCCCGACGATTGTTACCCCTGGTGTTTCGCGGTAACCGTGCTGGGCGAAGCTCCTGTTCAACAGAAGGTCAGAAGATCAGAAGGCAATAAGGCTTCAGTAATTCAGCGCAATGGACCTCGTGATCTCGTGGGAATTTCACAGGCGCGGATTCTCTCTGGGGCCCTTCTTGACCTTCTGATCTTCTGATCTTGTGTGATCCCACGGGCCTCCAGGCCTGCCCGGGCGAATCGATTTACGTGGGGTCAACGGTTGTCAGGCTGTGTCCGTATCCCTGCGGGTCGCGGAGCGGGCGCCGGCGCTTCGGTGTAAGCCCGACGTTCAGGGGTCGGTGATCGGATCACGCCTCCAACACCCGTCGAATCGCGGCAACGGACTGATCGGACGTCGTCAAATCGGTACTCGGCCATGTAGTGAGCGGGATCCATCATGCGCTGGGTGCGCCCGAGCGCGCGCATCAGGAACATCGCATTGCGGAGGTCGACCTGGCGCAGCCACTGCCAGACGCTCTTCCGGCCCCGCAGGTTCAGGACCGATCGCCGCCAGGTTTCGCAATACAGATCGAAGAAGCGCTCGGGACCGAGCGCCGGCTCCCAGAGCAGATGGTGCATATCGAACTGCGCCCATCTCCGCGCTTTGAGCCGCGGCCGCATCTCCTCGAAGTAGGCCGTACCCGGGAGCGGCGTCAGGATGGTGAACCCGGCCTGAAACAGTCGATGACGTTCGACGAAGCCCCACAACCGTTCGAAGTCCGGCTGGCTCCAGGCGGGATCGATCACGAAGTTCCCCGTCACTCCGTAGCCCAACGACCGCGCCACCTCGATCCCCTGGGCGGTCTGATCCACGGTGGCGTCCTTGACGAGGCCGGTCAGGCCCTCGTTGGTGGCCGCTTCGAGCCCGAAAAAGATGTCGAAATCCCGGGCGATCGGCCGCCAGGCCTCGAGCAGATCGGCCTGACGCGCAACCAGATCGACGCGGCTCTGCACCAGGATCCACTTCTTGCGAATCCCCCGGCGTCGGAGCTCGAGGGCGAGCGCGTGACTTCGCGACGGGTGGTACCAGAACAGGTCGTCCGCGATGAAGAGCTCGTCTCCGCAGCGTGCAAAGTCCTGGCAGACCGATTCGATCGATCGCTCGCGAACCGATCGCGAGTGCAGCTGCCAGATCGAGCAGAACGAGCAGCGGAACGGGCAGCCCCGTGCCGTTTCGATGAGCCACGTCGGGCGATGCGCCAGGCAGGCGTACTGCCGCCGCCAGCGGTCTACGAGCCGCCTCGCCGGAAGAGGAACGTCGTCCAGATCGAAGACGTCCGGATTCGCCTGCGTCCGAGTCACACCGCCTGCGCCGTCGGCGATTGCGAGGCCCGGCACGGTGCTCATTGGGCGCCGGGCCTCGAGCGCCTCGACGATCTCGGGAAGGACGCGCTCTCCATCGTCGAGCACCACGGCGTCGACGGCACCGGAGACGAATGGCTCCGGATACGCGGCTGCCGTGTGGCCACCGATCACGATCGGCACGTCGGGCGCGAGGCGGCGAACGTGGCGCGCGAGGCCGAGCACTTCGTCCGTCTCGAGCGCATGCATCCCCGCAATGCCGACGATGCCCGGGCGGGTGCGTCGGAGCTGATGCTCGACGGATGCGCTGAATCGAAGATCGGCGATCGTGACGTGATGACCGCGGGCTTCGAGCGCGGCAGCGATGTACTCCATGCCGAGCGGCTCGATGCGAAAGAAGGGACCGAGACCGAATCGTTCGTTTCCGGGCACCGGCCGCAACAGGAGGACGTGCATGGGCGAAGCCGGAAGCGTAACATAGGAGGCTCTTAGTGACGTCCGCGGTCGCAGTCATCCTGTCGTGGTCCAGGCGTCACCGCACGGTGGTTGCCGTGTCGACGCTCGCACTCGCCCTCGTGTCGTTCGGCGGAATCCGGCGGTTGACTTTCGACACCGACGTCCTGAGCCTGCTGCCGCGCGATGGCCGGGCCATTCCGGCGTTCCGTTCCTTCCTTGCGGGCTTCGGCAGCCTCGACCAGCTCTACATCGTCTTCAGCGCGCCGGCCGGGCGATCGATCGCCGACTACGAGGAGGAGATCGACGCGTGGATCGACGCGCTGCGCAAGACCCCGGAGATTGCGCGCGTCGACAGTGGAACCGTCGATACGTCGCACGACATCGGCTGGCTGGCCGATCGGCAGTTGCTTCTCTTCCACGAAGACGCGCTCGCAAAGGCGCTGGAGCGCTTCGGCGGCGACGGTATGCGACGGGCAGTCGCCGATCGGCGGGCGTTGCTGGCCGTGCCTTCACCCGAGATCGCGCAGCTGGTGCGGCAGGATCCGCTCGGCCTCTTCGATCTGATGCGAGAGCAGCTGGGCGGATCGCACGCCGGCCTCAACATCGGGATGACAGAGGGTGGTTATGTCACGAAGGACGGACGTCGGCGTCTCGTGATCGCGCAGCCGACACGCCCGCCTTACGACGCCGGCTTCTCGCGTTCGCTGTTCTCGCGTCTCGAGATCGTGCGCGCCTCGGTGAGCGCGCGGCCGGCGGATGTCGATCCAGCCGACGACAAACGACCTCCACTCGAGGTCGAGCTCGCCGGCGGGCACCGCATCGCCATCGAAACGGAGGCGCTCGTTCGCCGCGAGAGCATCTCGAACACCGTTGGATCGCTGGCTCTGATCCTGCCGCTGCTCTTCGTGGTCTTTCGCAGCCCCTGGCTCGTCGCGGTGGGATCGCTGCCGTCGGCAATTTCCCTCGTCTTCGTTCTCGGGGCGCTCGGCTTCGCCGGGGCGACGCTCTCGGCAGCGGCGACCGCGTCTGCCGCGATGCTCTTCGGGCTGGGTGTGGACGGCGTCGTCCTGCTCTACGTCGCGTACGGGCATGCGCTCGACGAGGGGCGTGACCCGGACGGCGCGATCGACGGTCTGACCGGTCCTTCCTACAGCATGCTGCTCGGGATGTGGACGACGGCGGCGACCTTCTACGGTCTGGTCTTCGTCGATTTTCCGAGCCTCGAACAACTCGGACGGCTCATCGGACACAGCATGCTGCTCTGCGGAGCGCTGACGCTCGTCCTGGTACCAGCGTCGCTGCCTCGCAGGCGGAGGGTTGCGCGGTCGCTGGCCATGCGTGGGTTCGCGGCGTGGGTTCAGCGCTACCGCGGGCCCATTCTGATCGTCGCGGGCATCGCGACCGTCGCGCTGGGACTTGCCGCGACGCGGCTGCGGATCAACCCGACGCTGGATCGGCTGAAATCGGTGACGCCGGCGGCCGTGCTGCAGGAACAACTCGCGCCGATGTTCGGACTGCCGGGCGAAGTCTACGTGATCCTGGACAGTGGCCCGGACCTTCAGGCGCTCTTGTCGGCCAACGAGCGCCTGGTGAGCGAGCTCGGGCGAACCCACCCGGACGTGGCGGTGCAGCCGGCAACGGCGCTGCTCCCGAGTGAAGCGGCGCAGGCGGGCAGGGCCGCCATAGTCCGCCGCGCCGGCCTCTCGGTGACAGCGGTCGAGGCGAGTCTCGCGCGCGCCGCGGAGGAGGCGGGGTTTCGTTCGGATTCCTTCGATCCGTTTCGCGGACGCGTGCCGAGACTGCTCGACGGCACCCAGCGCGTGACCCTCGAGGGCTACCGCGCGCACGGGCTCGGCGGCCTGGTGGATCGTTTCGTGGCGAAAACTCCGAGCGGGTGGCTCGTCGCCTCGTATGCCTTTCCCTCGACGTCGGCGCAGATCGCGGCCCTTCAGGACGTCATCCAGACGACCGACCAGACCGCCACGCTGACAGGACTGCCGCTCGTGAACCGCGAGCTGGCGGACCGATTCCTTCCTCAGTTCGTTCGGGGGCTCGCTGTCGGCACGATCATCGTGGTCGCGATCGTGGTGTGGGCATTTCGCGACTGGTGGCTCTCGCTGCTGGCGCTCTTGCCGACGGCGATCGGCCTGATATGGGCGGCGGGCCTGCTGGCGCTCGCCGGATCGGAGATGGATCTGTTCGCGCTGTTCGCCGTGGTCACGTTCGTCGGCATCGGGGTCGACTACGGCATTCACCTCGTGCAGCGCTACCGGGAGCGCGGCGCCGCGGCAAACGCGATCGAAGAGCTGGCGCCGGTGATCCTGGTGGCGGCCGCCATCACGGTCCTCGGCTATGGCACCTTGGTGACGTCGAGTTATCCGCCGCTGCGATCGATCGGCGTGGTGTCGGCCGTCAGCGTGGGCACGCTGGCGATCGCGTCCGTGGTGGTGCTGCCGGCGCTGCTGACGAAGAAGGCGGAATGAACGAGAACAGCTCGGTTGCCGTCCCACGCCGCTGGACGCTCCATGGCCTGAACAACGGCGTGATCTTCAGCGCCACTCGGACGGGTGTCGGTATCCTGCCGCGGTTCGTGTCGTACGGCATCGGTCACGTCGGCACCTGGATCGCGTGGCGGCTGATGTCGAGCAGCCGCGCGGCCATCGCGGACAATCTGTCGGCCATCTTTCCGGGCGAAAGCCGCCGCGCGCTCGAGCGGCGCGGGCTCGACACCTTCCGCAGCTACGCCCGCGACGTCATCGATTTCCTGCGGGCGCTGTCCGCCTCGGACAGCGAGGCCGCTGCGCTCTTCTACATTGCGGAGCCGTACCTCACGCTCTTAGAGGGGCTTCGCGCCCAAGGCCGCGGCATCATCCTCGTCAGCGGCCACTTCGGCAATTGGGAAGTGGGCGGGGTGCTGTTCCGGGTGCTCCGGCTTCCACTGAGCGTGGTCGCCATGACCGAAGCGGATCCCACGGTGAACCGGATCAGGCGGGAGATACGGGATCAAATCGGGGCGAGAACCATCGAGACTCGGCAATCGTTCGATACGGCGCTCCAGATCCGACGCCAGCTCGGCGAGAACAATGTCGTGGCGATGCTGATCGATCGTCATTACGGGCGGGATCGCGTGGCTGTCACGCTCTTCGGCCGGCGCGCGTGGTTCCTCCGCCTGCCGTTCGTGATGGGCCACGTCACGGGCGCCCCCATCTTTCCGTGCACAGTCGAGCGCATCGCGCCCGGGCGCTTCGCTATCTGCCCGAGCGCCCCGGTTCAGGTGGCAACCGACGTCCCGCGTGACGAGGCCATCGCAGCCGCGGCGCAAAAGGTGGCGGAGGCCGTCGAGCAGCGGATCAGGGAACGTCCGGAGCTGCTGGTACACGTTCTATCGCTACTGGGACGCCCAACGGGACACCTACGAGGGCCTCGAGTAACCGGGGGTCAGGTCTTGTGCTGCCAGTTTTGCGTCGGTGCAAGACCTGACCCCGGGGGCAAGACCTGACCCCCGGGACGCCGCGTCAGCACGAACAGGACGTTCGCGAACGGCGTCCCCTCGCTCGTGTCCCGACCCGCGACGCTGAACCCCAGTCGCTCGAAGAGCACGCGCCACTCGCCGGCCGTCCGATAGTGAAACGATTCGCGCCACCGGCCGAACGCGAGCGCCTTGAAACGATTCCCCGTCCGCACCGCGCGGAACCTCCAGCCCGCGGACGCATCCGCTTCCCGCACGAGGATGACGCCCGAGGAAGCGAGCCGCGCCGCCATCGTTCCGAGCAGCCGCTCCTGATCGCCGGCCGGCATCATGTGCAGGAGATCGAAGAACAGGATGACCTGGCAGTCGATGGGTGCGGACCGGCGCGCATCGCCTTCCACGATCGTCGCGGCCTCGCCCAGCGCCTTTCGCGCCAGCCGCGCGACGCGGGGGCGGAGCTCGATGCCCACGAGGCGATCGAAAACCGGCGGAGCCGGCATCTCGGAGGGCCATCGGCCTTCGCGCCAGCAGCCGGCGGCCTCGGCCAGCAGCGCCAGCATCAGACCCGATCCGCACCCCACGTCGACGAGCGCCCCGGCTGACGGTCCCGACGGAAGAACACCCTCCAGCAGGACGGTCCGGTAAAGCGGATCCCCACGGAGCTTGCCGCGCGCAAATTCCCACGCGGTGATGCTGCCCGTTACGAAGCGATCCGAGGCGCGCCGGACGAGTGCCGCAAACAGCGGATCCTCTCCTCGATCGCGCGTCAGCATCCAGGTCGCGCTTCCAACCGCCAGGCCGAGGAGCGCGCCGACAATCAGAGCGCCGATCACGAGGTCGGCGCCGACGCTCCAGGGATCGATCTGCTCGTACCGCGCTCACCGTCAGCGGCCGCAGCTCGCCGCGCCTCGCCAGCGAGCCCGCCTGAATCTCCGACAAGATCAGCAGCGGAGCCATGAACGGGTTGGAGATGTTGGCCGCCAGGTACAGCTTGACCCGGTTCAGCCGCAGCAGAGTGCCCGCGGCGAGACAGATCACCAGATGGAAGCCATAGAGCGGGAGGCTGCCGATGAAGACGCCCAGACCGATCGCCGTCGCGTCCCGTCCCGGGCTGCTGGCTTCGGTCCGCAGATCGCGCACGAGCCGACGCATGTGGCCCGCCATTGTCGGACCGCTAGTCTCCGCGGCCATGCGATCAGGACGCCACAACCGGCGGGCCATCGGCCGACCCCAGCGTCACGCTGCCGACCGCGACCAGCTGACCGTCGGCCCTGACCTCTCCTTCGATCTTGTAGAGGCCGCCGAGATGGCCGGCGACGCGGGCCTCCACCTCCAGCTGCGCGCCAGGGGCTGCCGCGCGTGGGAATTTGAAAGGCCCGAAGCCCGCGACTCGCAAGCGGAGCGGTCGATGGGGGGCATGCGGATCCGAAGGCGCACCCGCCGCCAGCCCGCCAACCTGCGCAATCATCTCCACCAGGATCACGGCGGGGACAATCGGCTCGTCAGGAAAATGCCCGTCGAAGAAGAAGTCGTCTTTGCGCAGGTCCCTCCGGCCGCGTGCCTGGCGACCAGGTACGAGATCCACGATCTCGTCGAGCAGGCGCATCGGCGGCCGATGCGGAAGGAGGTCGAGGGGATCCATGAGCGGCTCCAGTATACTGGCCCGTCAGGATGTGTTTGGCGCGCCGCAGGCGCGTCCGCCGGAGCAGAGCGGGGCGAAGGGGTCCCCGCGAGCGACGGCGTAGGGGGGTCCGGCGGGGCGAAGCCCCCCGGTCAGATACTGGCCCGTCAGGATGTGTTTGGCGCGCCGCAGGCGCGTCCGCCGGAGCAGAGCGGGGCGAAGGGGTCCCCGCGAGCGACGGCGTAGGGGGGTCCGGCGGGGCGAAGCCCCCCGGTCAGATACTGGCCCGTCAGGATGTGTTTGGCGCGCCGCAGGCGCGTCCGCCGGAGCAGAGCGGGGCGAAGGGGTCCCCGCGAGCGACGGCGTAGGGGGGTCCGGCGGGGCGAAGCCCCCCGGTCAGATACTGGCCCGTCAGGATATGTTTGGCGCGCCGCAGGCGCGTCCGCCGGAGCAGAGCGGGGCGAAGGGGTCCCCGCGAGCGACGGCGTAGGGGGGTCCGGCGGGGCGAAGCCCCCCGGTCAGATACTGGCCCGTCAGGATATGTTTGGCGCGCCGCAGGCGCGTCCGCCGGAGCAGAGCGGGGCGAAGGGGTCCCCGCGAGCGACGGCGTAGGGGGGTCCGGCGGGGCGAAGCCCCCCGGTCAGATCGATGACCGACGCTCAGGTAGTCGCCGCATTCTTCATGCAGACCGCTGTCATCCTGCTGATCTGCAGGGCGGTCGGGTACGTCGCCGCCAGGGTCGGCCAGCCGCAGGTCGTGGCGGAGATGGTCGCCGGATTCCTGATCGGTCCATCTCTGTTCGGATGGCTTGCGCCAGATCTGCAAGGCCGGCTGTTTCCCCAAGCCTCGCGGCACGCGTTGTTCGTCGTGAGCCAGATCGGCCTGGTGCTCTACATGTTCTGCGTCGGGTTGGAGTTCCGATCGGATCTCATGATCCGGCATGCGCGTCGTGCGGCAGCGGTCTCGATCGCCGGCATCGCAGCACCCCTCGCTCTGGGGGGAGCCCTGGCGGTCCTCCTGATGCGCAGCGGAGAGTTCTTCGCGCCGGAGGTACAGACCTTCCACGCCGTGCTGTTCGTGGGCGCGGCGCTTTCGATCACCGCGTTCCCGGTGCTCGCCCGCATCATCTACGATCGCGGAATTGCCGGTACGGCGATGGGCTCGCTCACGCTCGCAGCGGGCGCGCTCGACGACGCGGCGGCGTGGATCATCCTGGCGGTCGTCCTCGGAAGCTTCACAGGGAACGGGACGCTCGCGCTCGTCGCGGCCCTCGGCGGGTTGGTCTACGCGTTCATCACGTTCGGCGCGATCCGTCCGATCCTCGCCCGCTTCGACGCCGCGGCGGACGATGCCGGAGGTATGCCTCCCTGGATGTTCTCGACGGTGCTCGCCGCGCTGGCGGCTGGAGCCTGGTTCACGGATCTCGTCGGGATCCACTCGGTGTTCGGCGCGTTCGTTCTTGGCGCGGCCATGCCGCACGGTGTGCTGTCGCGCAACCTGCAGGCCGCGGATCGAGCCCTTGACCACGGCCTTCCTGTTGCCCTCTTCTTCGTGTACTCGGGACTGAACAGCCGGATCGGTCTGGTCGACTCGGCATGGCTCTGGACGATCGCTGCGCTGGCCTTTCTGGCGGCCTGCGCCGGCAAGGGTGTGGCCTGTTTCATCGCCGCGAGGATGACCGGCGCCTCGACGCGCGAGGCGTTGAGCGTCGCGACATTGATGAACGCTCGAGGACTCATGGAGCTGATCCTGCTGAACATCGGGTTGCAGCGCGGCCTCATCACGCCGGTCCTGTTCACGATCCTCGTCATGATGACCATTGGCACGACGCTGATGGCGGGTCCTCTCTTCAGCCTGTTCAACCGGGGCGAGCCCGTACCGGCCGCGGACCGCGACTTCCGGCTGGGGGAAACTTCCTGACTGGTAAGAGCCTGAGTTGAGCGAGATCGTCGAAAGGTTCCGGCGGATCCACCGTGACTCGCCGGAACGACGCCTGATCCATCTCCCGCTCACGGACGCGTGCCTCACCGCGGAGGACGTGCTGGCCGCCAGCCTCGAGCACAGACGTGCGCTCGAACGGCTCGGGCTCGGACAAGACAACCTGGTGATCCTGGCGATCGGCAACCTGCCGGCCGCCTTCCCGTTCTGGCTTGCGTGCCGAACCGCCGGCATCGCGGTGATGCCCGTTGACGTCGGCGCAACCCACGTCGAAATCGCCGACCTCGCTCGTCGATTCGGTGCAACCGTGGCGATCCTGCCCGGTCATTCGACACCGCCACCTGCCCTCGGTCAGCGCACGAGCCTTCTGCGATGGGCTTCTGGCGGTCCGCGTCAGCGGCGTCGAGCCGCGACCCGGACCTCTATCGCGGCGCCGCGGCGCTGAAGCTGACATCCGGATCGACTGGTCTCCCGAAAGCCACCTTCACCACCGACGCGGAACTGGTGATCGACGCCGATCAGATCCTCGGGGCCATGGACATCCGGCCGGAGCACACCCAGATTGCCGCGATTCCTCTGTCGCATGCCTACGGCCTCGGCAACCTGCTGGTGCCCGCGCTCACCCGGGGCACCGCGATCATCCTCAGGGAAGGCTTCGTCCCGCACGCGCTCCTCTGCCGACGCGCGCGCGTATGGCGCTGACGCTTTTCCCGGCGTTCCCTTCATGTTCGAACACCTGGCGGCGCATCGCCCACGGCCGATGGATGGCCGCCGAGACTGCGGAAACTGGTCAGCGCCGGCGCGCGGCTCGAACCGTCGACCGTCCGGCGGTTCTTCGACGCGTTCGGCGTCAAGATTCACTCGTTCTACGGCACGAGCGAAACCGGCGGCATTGCCTACGACGATGGAGAAGAGCTGCAGGCGGAAACGACAGTGGGACGGCGAATGCCGGGCGTGCGCGATCACGCCTGAGGCCGGAGGATGGAGCGCCCCCGGACGGTGGACGCGTGCACGTCGCGGGGAAGGCAGTGGCTGCCGGATACGCCGGGGAATACGGTGCGGATGGCTCCTTCGTGGATGGCGGGTTCCTGACGGGCGACTTCGGCCGCTTCGACGCCGCGGCCACCTCGTGCTGACAGGCCGTGTGTCGGCATTCATCAACGTGGCCGGACGAAAGGTCCAGCCCGACGAAGTCGAGCAGGTGCTGCGGACGATGCCCTCGGTCGCTGACGTGCGGGTCCTCGGCGCGCCGGATGCCGCCCGAGGGCAGCAGAATCGTCGCCTGCATCGTTCCGCGGGACGGCGCAGAGGAACGTCCTCGCCGTTCGGCAGTTCTGCGCCGCCGGCTCGCGGTCTACAAAGTTCCGCGGCAGATCGTCTGGCTGAACAGCATTCCGCTAACCGCACGCGGAAAGACCGACCGTGCGCGGTTGGAAGCGCTCGTCCGCGACGAGCTGGCCGGCAGCGCCCGACCGTAGAGGCGCAGGCACCGCTGAGCCGACCAATTTCACTCACAACAGGGAGGTGGGGAGGAGGGAGGAACCGTCCTCCCTGTTGAGCGCCGCTGTAACTCCCGAGCACCCGCGAGCAGCAAAAAAGAGCAGCAAAAATGGGTATGCTATAGTTCCGGACGCTCTCCTGCCGCCGCATCAAAAGCCCTCAACGGCCGTGGGGTTCGCTGCGAGGAGGTCTGATTCGGATGAACGTGTGGAGACCGGTAGAGCTGGCGCTGGCGTACGGCGCCCGTGCGGCGTGGCCCGCGTTTCAAGCAAT
Organism: uncultured Acidobacteriota bacterium; assembly: GCA_963804795.1. Lineage (GTDB taxonomy): Bacteria > Acidobacteriota > Vicinamibacteria > Vicinamibacterales > 2-12-FULL-66-21 > CAVSUB01. Next base: position 95,901 of record CAWDRS010000008.1, read on the forward strand.
CAACAAGCAATTCGAAGGTCGGACATTTCAGCCGAAGTGGGCGGCCGCGCCGCTCATGAAGCGGCGTGAGCGCACTCGACCGCAATTCGGCTGGCCCCGCAAGACCGACTCGCTCTGTCCAACCTGCGTCCGCGAAGCACGAGCCCGGATCCTCTCCGGCGAGCAGTCCATCGAATCCCTCGTCAACGATCACGTCGCCGAAATCGACGCGCACATCGTCGAGCGCGACGGAAAGATCGTGATCGAGAAGACCTGCCCCATGCACGGCACCTTCGTCGACACGCTGGCGATCAACCCGGCCTTCCTCGAGCGGCTCGAGAGCCTGTTCCCGGGCCGCGACTTCGATGCGGTCACGGACCGTCTGCACAATCACGGCACGTCCTCGATCAAACACGGGCGCGGCGCGGTCCTGACGATCGACCTCACCAACCGCTGCAACATGATGTGCGACCCGTGCTTCATGGACGCCAACCAGGTGGGCTACGTCCACGAGCTCACGCTGGACGAGGTCAAGAAGCTGCTGGACGATGCGGTGAGCATCAAGCCGAAGCGGCAGATGACGATCCAGTTCTCCGGCGGCGAGCCGACGATCTCGCCGATCTTCCTCGACGCCGTTCGATACGCGCGCGAGGTCGGCTACTTCAGCATCCAGGCGGCGACCAACGGGATCCGCTTCGCGCAGGATCCGGACTTCGCGCACGAGGCACGCGCCGCCGGCATGCGCATCGCCTACCTGCAGTTCGACGGCGTCACGGAACTGTCGAACGCCCATCGCAAGGTGGGCAATCTCTTCGACGTGAAGCTGCGCGCGATCGAGGCGCTGCATGCGGCGGGCATCGACGTCTGCCTCGTCGTGACGATCGTGAACACCGTCAACGACGATCAGGTCGGCCCGATCGTCAAGTTCGCGCTGCAGAACTGCGACAAGGTCAGCTTCGTATCCTTTCAGCCGGTCTCGTTCACGGGGCGGGACGAGGACATCTCCGAGGCCGAACGGCACGCGAAGCGCTACACGCTGTCGCACCTCGCCGAAGACGTCAAGCGGCAGACGGGCGTCACCGAGCCGCTTCGCGACTGGTTCCCGCTGTCGGCGTCGAGCGCACTCTCCGATGTCACGGATCTCCTGAAAGGGCCCGGCCGCGGACTGGGGCACGCTCAAATGCGGCTGCCATCCCGGATTGCGGGATCGGCACCGCCTTCATGGTGAGCAAGAAGACGCGGGAGTGGGCGCCGCTCGCGTCCTTCATCAACATCGATCGTTTCCTGCAGGACGCCGGAACGATTGCGGACGCCGCACGGGGTCCGTTCCTCACCAAGGTCCAGGCTGCCCTCAGCCTGCTGCGGAACTACACGCCCGGCCAAGGCGCCGCGCGGTTTCAGGCTGATCGATCTTCTTCACAAGTACGACAAGCAGAGCGGCGGGCAACTGGGCGGCAAGCTCGGGGCCCGCGACAACGTCGACCGCAAGCAGGACGAGTGGCTGCTTCTGTTCGTCGCCGGAATGTGGTTCCAGGATCTCTGGACGTACGATTTCCGGCGAACGGAGATGTGCATCATCCCGTACGCCACACAGATGGGAGAGATCTCATTCTGTGCGTACAACACCGGGGTCGGGCTGGCGGCAGATCGTGGAGAACATGTACCAGAACGCGACGGTCGCGGAGTGGTACAAGGAGCACGGCAAGCACGCGGTTTATGCGAACCCGCGCAAGCCGGTGCCGCTGCCGGACGGGGCGCAGCCCGTGTCGTTGCGGATTCCGCGCGACGGCCGGTTGATCGAGTGGTCGCCGCCGCGTCCGGCTACCGCTCGGGCGCCGATCAGCGCGCTCGCCGACTGACGCCGCCGGCGTCACGCAGACCAAGGCAAAGAAGAAAAGGCCGGCTGACACATCAGCCGGCCTTTCTCGTGTTCGGGGCTCTCGAGGAGCTACTCGACTTCTTTGCTCTGGGTCTCGTCCGCCGCGATGCGCAGCGAACGAAGGAAGCGGCGGTCGTTGGCGCTCATCTCGAAGCTTCGCCGCTCGACCCTGGCCGCCTTCTGCGGAGTGGCCACCTTGGCCAGGGCGCCCGGGCTGCTGGCGATTGACGAATCCGATCACCGCTTCCAGGGTCACCTTCATCTCGAATCCTGCCGCACGGGCGCGCTCTCGGCACGCTTCGACCCTGGCATCTTCGGCAACGGCGGCAGCAATGGCGTCGGAAAGCTCACGTGCTATCCGGTTCACGACGTCGTCCATTCTGGGACCTCCTCACCGCCGCCGGAGCTGGGGAACCGGGGCGTCTCCCGATGCACAACTGCATCCCGTGGAGGGCGGCAGGAATCGGGCGCCAAATTTGTTCATATGAAGGATTTGCAGCGCGGGATCGCAAGGACATTCTAAAACGCCCGTCTTGAGGGTGTCAATGGTTCCACACTCAACATCTTGTGGTTTTGCGCAGGGAGGGGCGCAGTTTCCGCCTGTCATCGCTCGCGATGGCCGGGCTGAGTACGGGCAGTTGCTACAATGGCGGCACATCTCGCCATGTGTGCAGATTTTGGTGATCCCAGCGCGCTCGGGGGCTGGGATCCGGACGTCGAGCTGGGGTTTCCTGGCACGTTTCCCTTTACCCGTGGAATCCAGCCCACGATGTACCGGGGCCGGCTCTGGACCATGAGGCAGTACGCCGGGTTCGGGACGGCGTCGGAATCGAACCGACGGTATCGGTACTTGCTCTCGCAAGGGGTGACGGGGCTGAGCGTGGCCTTCGACTTGCCGACCCAGATGGGCTACGACTCCGACCATCCGCTCGCCGAAGGCGAGGTCGGAAGGGTCGGCGTTGCCGTCGACAGCCTCGAGGACATGGTCGAGCTCTTCGAGGGCATCCCGCTCGAACGCGTGTCGACGTCGATGACCATCAACTCGACTGCAATCGTCCTCCTTGCGCTGTACGTGGCTGTTGCGCGGAGCCGGGGGGTTCCGGACGACATGCTGGCCGGGACCGTCCAGAACGACGTGCTCAAGGAGTACGTCGCGCGCGGCACCTACATCTATCCACCCCGGCCGTCGTTACGGATCGTCACGGACATCTTCGCGTTCTGCGAGCGGACACTGCCCAACTGGAACTCGATCTCGATCAGCGGCTATCACATCCGCGAGGCCGGTGCGACGGCGGTGCAGGAAGTGGCCTTCACGTTCGCGAATGCGATTGCCTATGTGGAGGCGGCGAAGAACGGCCGGCCTCGACGTCAACAGCTTCGCGCAGCGCATCTCCTTCTTCTTCAACGCTCACAACGATTTCTGCGAGGAGATCGCGAAGTTCCGCGCGGCACGGCGCCTGTGGGCGCGGCTGATGCGCGAGCGGTTCGGCGCCACGAACCCTCGGGCCCAGCAGCTGCGCTTTCATACGCAGACCGCCGGCAGCACGCTGACCGCCCAGCAGCCGGACAACAACATCGTCCGCGTCGCCATCCAGGCGCTGGCGGCGGTACTCGGCGGAACCCAGTCGCTCCACTGCAACGGGCGGGACGAAGCGCTGGCGCTGCCGACGGAGGAGTCTGCCCGCATCGCGTTACGGACGCAACAGATCCTGGCGTCGGAGTCTGGGGTCACGAACACCGTCGATCCCGATGGCCGGCGCCTACGCGATCGAGGCGATGACGGACGACATCGAAGACGCGGCGCGTGCGCTCCTCGACCGGATCGACGCCGCCGGCGGCACGCTGGCGGCGATCGAACAAGGGTTGATCCAGCGCGAGATTCAGGAGTCTGCCTACCGCGCGCAGCAAGCCGTCGACACGGGCGAGAGCGTCGTTGTCGGCGTGAACCAGTTCACCGGCGGCGAATCGCAGCCGATTGACGTCCTCCGTATCGATCCGGAGGTCGAGCCGCGGCAGATCGCGCGCGTGACAAAGGTGCGGGCGAGCCGCGAACAGTCAGCCTGGCGCAGCGCGCTCGATTCGGTCGGTGTCGCAGCCCGCGGGGCCGACAACCTCGTGCCGTTCATCATCCAGGCGGTCACCGCGGGCGCTACGGTTGGCGAGATCTCGGACGCGATGCGGGCGGTCTTCGGGGAGCATACCGAGATCGATGCCTGAGCCCGTCCCGCTGCTCACCGTCGAGCACCTTACCACCGGTTTCGACAACAACGGCCGTTTCGTAGCGGCCGTCATCGACGTCAGCTTCTCGGTGGCTGCCGGAGAAACGCTCGGCCTCGTCGGCGAGTCCGGCAGCGGCAAGTCGCTCACGGCGTTTTCGATCATGCGGCTCGTAGAGCGGCCGGGCCGGATCGAGGCGGGCCGGATCGTCTACAAAGGCCGCGATCTGCGGAGGCCTCTCCGAGCGCGAAATGCAGGAGGTGCGCGGAGGCGAGATCGCTCTGATCTTCCAGGAGCCGATGACCGCGCTCAACCCGGTCTTCACCATCGGCAGTCAGATCCAGGAGACGCTGCTGGTGCACGGGAGAGCGACCCGCCGGACCGCGCGCGCGCGTGCGCTGGAGCTGCTGGAAGCGGTCAGCATTCCCGAGCCCGCCAGACGCATTCGCGAGTACCCGCATCAGCTGTCCGGAGGGCTGCGCCAGCGCGCGCTCATCGCAATTTCTCTCGCCTGCGACCCGTCGCTCGTCATTGCCGACGAACCGACGACGGCGCTCGACGTGACGATTCAAGCACAGATTCTCGACCTGCTGCGCGATCTGCAGCGCCGCATGGGGCTTGCGCTCCTGCTCATCACGCACGACCTCGGAGTCGTGGCGGAGATGGCCGACAGGGTCGCCGTCATGTACGCCGGACGCATCGTCGAGGAGGCACCCGTGACGGCGCTCTTTCAGGACCCGAAACATCCATACACGCGCGGGCTGATGGCCTCGATGCCCGGCGGCGCGCCGGGCACCAGGCTGCGAGCCATCCAAGGGACTGTGCCGCCGCTCGGCCAGCTGCCGTCCGGGTGCGCGTTCGCGCCACGCTGCCCGGATCGGTTCGAGCCGTGCCTCGCAGCCCCACCAGGCGATACGGATGTTGGCCCTCGTCGCACCGTGAAGTGTTATCTGCATGGAAAGGGTTCGTGAGGTTCGGTTAAGGTTCAGAACGGGTTCAGGGTTCAAGGTTCAAAGGTTCATGCGGTTCATAAAGGTTCATGAGGGTCAGCTCCGACAGCCGGTGAACGCGAGAAAGTGATGCTGCTCGAAGTCCAGGACCTCGTGAAGGAATTCACCCGAGCCGGTCGTCTCTTCGGGAAGGGATCCGCCGTGCGCGCCGTGGATTGCGTCACCTTCTCGATCGCCGAGGGCGAGACGTTCGGCCTGGTCGGCGAGTCGGGCAGCGGAAAAACCACGACGGGACGCTGCATCCTGCGACTGATCGAACCGACGTCCGGTGCCGTCCGGTTCAAGGGAAACGATGTGCTGGGCTTCTCGCGGGCCAGGCTGCAGCAGGCCCGTCGAGACATGCAAATCGTTTTTCAGGACCCGTACTCGTCGCTCAACCCGCGGATGCGTGTCGGGGACATCGTGGAGGAACCGCTCGTCATTCACCGGATCGGCTCGAAGCCGGAGCGCCGCGCCAGAGTCACGGAGCTCTTCTCCCTCGTCGGTCTCGACCCTGCGCAGCTGTCCCGCTACCCACACCAGTTCAGCGGAGGCCAGCGGCAGCGCATCGGTCTCGCGCGCGCGCTCGCGTTGAACCCGTCGTTCATCATCGCGGACGAACCGGTCTCCGCGCTCGACGTCTCGGTCCAGGCCCAGGTCGTCAACCTTCTGATGGACCTCCAGCAGCAGCTCAAGCTGACGTACTTGTTCATCGCTCACGATCTGAGGCTCGTGCGCCATATCTGCTCGAGGGTCGCGGTGATGTACCTGGGACGGATCGTGGAGATGGGCACAACCGAGCGCCTCTTCGAGGCGCCGACGCATCCCTACACGCGCGCGCTGCTGTCGGCGATCCCGATGCCGGACCCGAACGACCGACGCCAACGCATCGTCCTTGATCCGTCAACGTTCGATCGGATGGCCGCGCTGCGGGAAGTGTCCGAGGGGCATTGGGCGGCGGTGTGAAGGGTGCGATCGCGACGGCGCTCGGCGCTCGGCGCTCGGGACGAGGATGGCTGGAAGCTGGAAGCTGGTAGCTGGTAGCTGGCAGCTGACTCCTACGCCGCGCGGCTGACGTCTTTCTCGACCTGCCCGTCGCGGATATGGATCACGCGGTGAGCAAACGCGGCGATGTCCGACTCATGGGTTACCAGGACGATCGTGTTGCCGGACTGGTGAAGGCGATCGAAGACGCCCATGATTTCGGTGCCGGTCTTCGAATCCAGGTTACCGGTGGGCTCGTCGGCCAGCAGGATGGAAGGGTCGTTGACGAGCGCGCGCGCGATGGCGACGCGCTGCCGCTGACCACCAGAAAGCTCGTTCGGGCGGTGGCTCGCGCGCGACATCAGCTCGACCTTCTCCAGCGCCAGCTTCGCCCGCTCGACGCGCTGCTTACCGGTCACACCCGCGTACACGAGCGGGAGCTCGACATTGTGCAGCGCCGTCGCTCGTGGCAGCAGGTTGAACGTCTGGAAGACGAACCCGATCTCTTCGTTCCGGATCCGCGCGAGCTCGTCGTCGTTCATTGCCGCCACTTCCTTGTCGTTCAGGAGGTAGCTGCCCTTCGACGGCGTGTCGAGGCATCCGATCAGGTTCATCAGCGTCGATTTGCCGGACCCCGACGGCCCCATGATGGCGACGTATTCGCCGCGCTCGATTGCAATCGAGACTCCACGCAGGGCGTGGATCTCCTCCTCGCCCATCACGTAGGTCTTCCAGAGATCCCGGGTTTCAATTAGAGGCATGGCAGAGGTGTGGAGATAAGGCGACCCGGACTGATCTACGGCTCAGCGGGGCGCCGCGTTCCATCTTACCCTTCTTTTTCCTCGTATTCGGACTTCAGCCTCGATACCACAGCCGGATCCGCCAGCGTGGTCGTGTCTCCGAGTGTCTTGCCTTCGGCGATGTCCCGCAGCAGGCGGCGCATGATTTTTCCGGACCGCGTCTTCGGGAGATCGGCCGCAAAGAGAATCTGATCGGGCCGCGCGATCGCACCAATCTTGCGCGTAACGTGCTCCTTGAGCTCGTCGGCGAGCGCCGGCGTGGCCTTGACGCCCTCCTTCACGGTCACGAAAGCGGCGACTGCCTGCCCCTTGATCTCGTGCGGGCGCCCCACGACCGCGGCCTCGGCGACTTTCGGATGATCGACCAGCGCGCTCTCGACCTCCATCGTCCCGAGGCGATGGCCTGCCACGTTCAGGACATCGTCGACCCGGCCGAGGAGCCAGTAGAAGCCGTCCTCGTCGACCCGGGCGCCGTCGCCGGTGAAGTAGGTGCCATCGTTCCACCGGCTCCAGTACGCCTGGAAGAAGCGTTCCGGATCCCCGTAGATGCCGCGGAGCATCGACGGCCACGGCTTCGTGAGCGTGAGCAGACCACCGCCTGTTTCGACATGCTTGCCGCTGGCGTCACGGATCTCGGCCGAAATGCCGGGGAAAGGCCGGGTCGCCGATCCCGGTTTCGTGCTGGTCATGCCGGGTAGCGGCGTGATCAGGATGGCACCGGTTTCGGTCTGCCACCAGGTGTCGACGATCGGGCACCTCCCATGGCCGATGTGCTCGTGGTACCACATCCAGGCTTCAGGGTTGATCGGTTCTCCAACCGATCCCAGCAGGCGCAGCGAGCTCAGATCGTGCTTCGCCGGCCACTCCGTTCCCCACCGCATGAAGGAGCGGATCGCGGTCGGCGCCGTGTAGAGAATCGTGACGCCGTGCCGCTCGATGTTCTCCCAGAAGCGGGCCTTGGACGGCCAATCCGGCGCGCCTTCGTACATCACGACGGTTGCGCCATTCGCCAGCGGTCCATACACGACATAGCTGTGCCCGGTGACCCAGCCAATGTCAGCGGTACACCAGTACACATCGTCCTCTTTCATATCGAAGACCCACTTGGTCGTCGCATACGTGCCGACGAGATACCCGCCCGTCGTGTGGACGATGCCCTTTGGCTTTCCGGTCGTGCCGGACGTGTAGAGGATGTACAGCATGTCCTCGGCGTCCATGGCTTCCGGCTCGCACTTCGCCGGCGTGTGCTGCACGAGGCGGTGGTACCAGTGATCGCGGCCCTCCTGAATGTCGACCGGGATCGGGGAGCCCGCCTGACGCTGCACGACGACGACGTTCTTGATCGACGGCGTCTCGCGGAGCGCCTCGTCGGCCATGCTCTTCAAGGGGATGATCTGCCCTCGCCGATACCCGCCGTCGGCCGTGACGAGCAGCACCGCCTGCGCGTCATTGATCCGATCGCGCAGCGACTCTGCGCTGAACCCGCCGAACACGACGCTGTGAACAGCACCGATCCGGGCGCAGGCGAGCATCGCGATGGCGAGCTCCGGGATGAGCGGCAGATACAGCGCGACGCGATCGCCACGCTTGACGCCGAGCGATTTCAGCACGTTCGCGAAGGTCCCGACCTGCGTGTAGAGATCCCAGTACGTCAGCGTGCGGCGATCGCCTGGCTCGCCCTCCCAAATCAGCGCGGCCTTGTTCCGCCGAGCCGTTCGCACGTGCCGATCGATGCAATTGACGCTCGCATTGATCTTGCCGCCGACGAACCACTCGGCCTGAGGCGGCTTCCATCGCAGCACTTCGGTCCACGGCTCCATCCATTCGAGCTCGCGGGCGAAGCCGGCCCAGAAAGCCTCCGGATCGCGCGCTGCGCGTTCGTAGACGCTTGGATCGGCAATCGTGGCGGAGCGCTCCCACTCCTTCGAGGGTGGGAAGCGGCGATGTTCCTGGAGAAGCGCATCTATTTCGGACATGTTTCACCCGAGCCTGTGCAGTGAATACCGTTATTGACGACGAGAAGACGGCGAAGCCGGAGACGAACGACCAACGTGTCTTGCGGGCGATCTCTTGCCTCCGGCAAGCCGACGACTCGTTTACGCCGGCGGCAATACCTCGACCGTCCCCGCCGGTGGAGGCGTGTTCTTCTTGAAGATGGCGACGCCCAGCAACCCGCCCAGCAGGCCGAAGATCACGTCGATGACGACGCTGACGATCATGCCGACGAGCTGGAACGCGGCGCCGCCCGCGAAGCGCTGGACCGCGTCGCGCGCTTCCGGCGGAACGTCCGGGTTGTTGGCGAGGATGCGCTCCATCAGCTGACGCTGGTACGGGCCTACCAAAGCCTGCATCGGAATGTTCAGGATCGTCGCGATGACGCCGCCGATCGCGCCGGCCATCAGACCGACGAGCGCTCCTTCAGCCGCGTCGATCTGCACGGGGCTGCTCTGCTGCCGGAGGTACGCCGCGAGCGCCCCGCCGCAGATGACCCAGAGGCAACAACAGCAATTGCCGGCATTCACCACTGGCAGCGCCGACAGCACGCCGATGAACAACCCGCCCCAGAACGCCGGCTGCAGCCTCTCGTTCATCCGTCATCCTTCACTCAAGAACCAATTAGAGCCTTCAATCAAGAACCTTTTAGAACGGATTTCACACCCTGGAGCGCAGCCCTTCCGCCTTCGTTGAAACTCCGGCGGACCGCCGAAGCCTTGGCGAAGGCGGTCAGGGCTGCCCAGGGCAGTTCTGAAGCCCTGCGCTACGATGTCTGAAACGGGACTGGAACCTAGTCGTAATACTCCAACCCGAGATGCGTGATGAGCTCCTCGCCTCTCAGGTAACGGAGTGTGTTCTTCAGCTTCATCAGCTGAATGAACAGGTCGTGCTCAGGATACAGGCCCGGCGCGTGCATCGGAGCTTTGAAATAGAACGACAACCACTCCTGGATCCCGTACATGCGGGCGCGCTTCGCAAGATCGAGGAACAGCGCGACGTCCAGGACGATCGGCGCGGCGAGGATCGAGTCGCGACAGAGGAAGTTGATCTTCAGCTGCATCGGATACCCGAGCCACCCGAAGATGTCGATGTTGTCCCAGCCTTCCTTGTTGTCCCCTCGCGGCGGGTAGTAGTTGATCCGGACCACATGGCACAAGTCCTTGTAGAGCTCCGGGTAGAGATTCGGCTGAAGGATGAAGTCGAGGACCGACTTCTTGGTCTCTTCCTTCGATTTGAAGGACTCCGGATCGTCGAGGACCTCCCCGTCGCGATTGCCGAGGATGTTCGTCGAATACCAGCCCTGGACACCGAGGAGCCGGGCCTTCAGACCTGGCGCGATCACCGTCTTGATCAGCGTTTGACCGGTCTTGAGGTCCTTGCCGGCGATCGGGGACTTCGTCTCGCTCGCGAGCTGGAGGAGCGCCGGCACGTCGGCGCTCAGATTCGGCGCGCCGTTGGCGTAGGGAATGCCCTCCTTGATGGCGGCATAGGCGTAGACCATGCTCGATGGGATCGACGGATCGTTCGACTCGAGGCCCTGCTCGAACGCCTCGATGGTGGCGTGGGCCGGCGACTCGGTGAGGTAGATCTCTGTGCTGCCGCACCACACCATCACGAGCCGTTCGAGGTCATGCTCCTGCTTGAAGCGTCGGATGTCCTCTTGCAGTTGGTCGGCGAGGTCCCGTTTGTTCCGGCCCTTCTTGACGTTCGGCCCATCGAGCCGCTTGACGTATTGACGGTCGAACACCGCCGGCCACGGCTTGATCTGCTCGAGCTCCGGGCGGATCTGCTCGAGGAGATCGGGGGAAAGCACGCCTGCCGTCTTCGCAGCCTCGTACGAGTTGTCTTCGAAGATGTCCCACCCGCCGAACACCACGTCGTCGAGCGAGGTCAGGGGAACGAAGTCCTTGATGAGGGGGAGCGGGCCTCGGTACGTTTTCCGAGTCGCACGGTGCCCATCTGCGTCAACGACCCGATTGGCTTCGCGAGCCCTCGTCGGATGGCGAATACGCCTGCAATTGTTGTCGTGCTGACGGCACCCATGCCCACGAGCATGATGCCGAGCTTGCCGCTGGCGTTTTCGATCTTTACAGGGATATTTACAGGGCTTTTCGCGTGATTTTTCACAACAGCGCACTATATCATCCTTCGATTGGGGGCAGCCGCGGCGGGCGTCGCGCACGAGCGGCGATCGACGGCACACCCGCTTTTCAAGAGCCATGGCCTGGTTGAAAAAACACACGAGCGAACCGCTCACCGTTTCGATGTCCGGCATCAAGCTCGCCGACCGCGTGCTCGTCGTCGGATGCAGCGATCCCGCGCTCATCGCCGCGCTCGCGATCAAGTCGGGACTCACGGGCCGCGCGTGCGCAGTCGACGCGGTCGGCACGCGCGTCGCGGAGACGGCGCAGGCCGTCGAGCGCGAAGGTGCGCTGGTCGAAACCGCGACGGCGCCACTGACGTCGCTTCCCTACGACTCGGGGGCCTTCGACGTCGTGGTCATGCGAGACGTGCTCGGAAGCGCGGGGACCGAGCGGGCCAAGATCGTCGCGGAAGCGCAGCGCGTGCTCCGGCCGGGCGGACGGTGCGTCGTGATCGAAACGTCCGCGCACACCAGCCTCGGCGGGCTGGTGTCGCGACCGGTCAACACGGAGTTCCTTTCGAGCGGCGGCGCGCCGCCGCTGCTGACCGAGGTCGGCTTCGCCGCCGTGCGCACGCTCGCCGAAAGAGAGGGGCTGACGTTCGCGGAGGGAGTGAAGAGGAACGCGTGACGCGATCCGAATTGTGGCCGCAAGAGGAAGTGCATCTAACAGGGAGGAGGGGAGGACGGGAGGAGCCTAAAATGGTTCCTTCTGGTGCGTCATCTCTCGGGGTTTTGAAAAATTATTGTGTTCCTCCCCTCCTCCCTTCCTCCCTGTTAAAGGAATCTTCTCCGCCGTTCCGTCTCCTCCCCTACCTCGCACACGTCAGGTGCCGCCCTCCATCCACGGGGATGGTCTCTCCCGTCATCCACTTCGCTCCCTCTGACGCAAGGAAGAAGATCACGTCGGCAATTTCATCGGGTTGGCCGGGGCGCCCGAGCGGGTGCGTCTCCCGTGAACGCGTCAGGAATGCCTCGTACGACTCCTCGGACATGCCGCCGCGGCGATGGAGGTTCGAAACCGTGACCCCGGGGTTCACGGCGTTGACCCGCACACCTTTCGGGGCGAGCTCGAGCGCCGCGCAGCGCGTCAGGTGATCGACCGCCGACTTGCTCACGCAGTACGCGAGCAGGCCGGGAAACGACCGCAGCCCGTTGACGCTCGAGACATTGACGATCGATCCGCCCGATGCGATCAGAGCGGCCGTCGCGGCGCGCATCAGACGGAAGGGCGCGTGCAGGTTGATGTCCATCACCTTCGCCCATTGCTCGTCCGTGGTGGACTCGACGGTCCCGGTCGCAATGATCCCTGCGGCATTGACGAGCGTCGTGAGCGATCCGAATCGCTCGAGGCATGCAGAGACGATTCGCTCGGGCATGTCCGGGGCGGTGACGTCGGCGACGTAGAGCTCGGCGCGACCGCCTGCGCGCGCGGCCTCCTTCACTACATCAGCAAGCGCGGCGCCGTCGCGGCCCACCGCGAGCACTGATCCCCCCGACGAGGCAAACCTCAACGTCGTGGCCCGACCGATCCCGCTCGAGGCACCCGTCACAATCACTGTCTGAGCCATTGGCATGATGCGTTTTTAACACAATCGGGCGGTGAGGGAGCTTCAAGGTTCAGGAGGTTCGAGGTTCAGAGGATTCTGTGGCAGGTGACGACGACCGGCAACTCACCTGAGGTCGGGCTCGCGAGACCTGAACCTTGAACCCTGAACCTTGAACCCTGAACCTCTTGAACCTTGAACCTCCTGAAAGTGTCCTCAAGCCTCCGTCCCCTGTCTGTGAACGAGCACACTCGCCAAAGCGCGTGCGCGGCGGGCGTCGAGAAAATCACACAAAAAGCGAGCAACGCGCGCGAAGACCGTCGCGGCGAGCCGGCAGGAGTTTTGCCGTTCCGGCGTCAGCGCTCATGGAAGAAGTGTCTCCCTGGCTCGACGTCTTCGACGCTGACGACATCGCGCGCGCCGCGGTTGCCGACGTCCGTGACGTCCGTACGCTCCTCGCGACCGGGCAGGTGCCGACGATCGACGGCCGGTTCGTCTCGGCGGGCCACGCTGTCGAGGTCGTTCGCCGGCTGCGGAGTGGGGCGGCTCCCCCTCCACATCCGCAGTTGTTCCAGCCCGCGGCGGCGGAGCATCGTGACGCCGCCTTCCCGTTGGCGGGGTCTGCGTTGGCCCATGTGCTGGTGGTTGGAGGATTTGCGTTGCTGATGGGAGCAGCGCCCGTCGCACCGCGAGCCCTGCCTCGGTTCGACACGACCAACCTCGTTTTTCTCTCGACGCCCGGACCGGGCGGTGGTGGCGGTGGCGGCGGGTCGAAGCATCCGACGGCACCGCCGCGTGCCGAGCTGGAGGGCGCGAGCCGCATGCGAAGCCCTGTGATCACGCAGCGGGTCGTCCAGGGCCCGAAGACCGAGCCGCGACCGGACCCTCCGCCGGACCCGGAACCCGTACCCGAGCCGTCGGAGCCTCCGCCTCCACAACAGAAGCCGGAGCCTGCGCCACCGATCGCCGCGCCGGTCGCAACGGTCGCCGCCGACGCACGCGATCGACCCGGGCTTCCGGCAGAGAGCGCCTCGGCGTCAGACAGTCGCGGCAAAGGAGGCGGAGCGGGCGTGGGCAGCGGTGAGGGCACGGGCCTCGGAGAAGGGGACGGAGCCGGCATCGGGCCCGGTTCGGGGGGCGGGACCGGCGGCGGACCGTTTCGGCCCGGCAGCGGGATTACGCCTCCCTCCCTGCTTCGCGAAGTGAAGCCCGATTACACCGAAGACGCGCGGCGCCGCGGCATCAACGGCGATGTCGAGCTGGAGATCGTCGTGCGAAGCGATGGCACCGTCGGCGACGTGCGACTGCGGCGCGGGCTCGGGGCCGGGCTCGACCAGCGCGCCATCGATGCCGTCCGACAGTGGCGATTCGCTCCCGCACGGCGCCTTGGCGTGCCCGTCGACGTCCTCGTCGAGGTCGCTGTGGAATTCAAGCTTCGATAGGCATCCCATGACCATGCTCTCTTTCCTCATCACGCTCGTATCCCTGGCCTTTGCCGCGGGAATGGCAGCCGTCGTCGCGCGCATGCGCCGAGAGGAGCAACGCCGATCGGACGCGCGCGCGGCGGCGCTCTCTCGCATGGCGATGGACGACTTCCTGCCAGAAGCCGAACCGGCTCCGATCTCGCTCGATCTGGCTGCGGAAGCTCCGCCCGTGGCCTCCACTGGCATGTTCCAGGAAGCAGCTCCCGCGTCACCCTGGGGCGTCAGCCTCACGATCGCCGGGGCACTGGCGTCCGTCATCCTGGTCGCGTTCGTCATCATGTCGTTCCGGTCGCCGGCGATCGGATCCGAAGCCGCCGGCCGTCAAGCCGAGGTGACGAGCTCGCCCCTCCAGTTGCTTGCGCTCGGTCATACGCAGAACGTCGGGAGCCTGACGGTCGCGGGCCGTGTGCAGAATCCGCGCGACGGTCAGCCAGTGTCGAGCCTCACCGCCACGGTCTTCCTGTTCGGCCAGGACGGGTCGTTTCTGACGAGCGGACGCTCTCCGCTCGAAACGCCGGCGCTCGCTGCCGGCACCGACTCCACATTCACGGTGACGATTCCCGTGAACGGCGCCGTGGCCCGCTATCGCGTCAGCTTCCGCGACAGCAGCGGGCGCCCGGTTGCCCACGTCGACAAACGCAACGCCGCCGCGCTGGCGCGGAACGAGTGAGGAGGACGGCATGAATGCTCCTCGAACCCGTCCGCTCGCCAAGGTCTTCGCCTTCGCGGGCGCCCTGGCGATCGCGGTGGCGAGGGTGACCGCGCAACAGGAGGCGCCGCCGAAAGACGAGCGCCAGTCGTTCCGGTTCCGCAGCGCCGTCGAACTGATCAACGTGACCGCGACGGTGACGGACGCGAGCGGCCGGTTCGTGCCAAACCTTCGGCAGGAAGACTTCCGCGTTTTCGAAGACGGCCGGGAACAACCGATCACGCACTTCAGCAACGAACGTGTGCCTGTGAGCCTCGGCATCGCGCTCGACACGAGCTTCAGCATGGACGGCGAGAAGATGGCCGCGGCGCGCGATGCGCTTCACCGGTTCCTCGGCGATCTGCTGGACCCTCGAGACGAGGTATTTCTCTATCGCTTCTCGAACATCCCCGAGCTTGTCGAAGGCTGGACGACGAATCGTGAGCGGCTGCTATCGCGGCTCTCACGCATTTCGCCGAACGGCGGGACGGCGATGTACGACGCGGTGGCCGACGCTGTGCCGCTGGCCCGAACCGGCCGCCATCGGAAGAAGGCGCTCCTCATCATCTCCGATGGCAACGACACCAACAGCGAGACCACCGTGGCGGAGGTGAAGCGCCAGATCCGGGAGTCAGAGGTGATGGTCTACGCCATCGGTATCGATGGCCAGAGCGCTACGAGGACGTGGGGCGGCCAGAACTCACCTCGAGTGCCGCCGCGCCAGCCGCCTCCCAGGTTCCCGTTCCCATTCCCGATTCCCGGCGGGCGGCCACCAGGCTCGACGCCCCGCACGCCGACCTATCCGGGTGCGCGAAGGGGAACGGATGACCGCGTGAACGTCCTCGCACTCCGGGACCTCACCGACGACAGCGGTGGCCGAACCGAGATCGTGCGCGACGCCCGGGATCTCGATCCCGCGACCGAGAACATCGCCGACGAATTGAGCAAGCAGGTCCTCGCTGGGCTACCCCGCCACCGGCAAGTCCGACGGCCGCTGGCACAGCATCACCGTCGAAGTGCGCGGCTCGGCCTATCACGTCCGCGCGCGCCGCGGCTATGTTGCGACACCCTGACAGTCGACAGTCGACTGCGACCGACGATTCTCGACTGCCGACTGACGACTGAGTTATCGTTCGTCGTGCGCATCTATGCGGTGGCGGTGGGGCTGAGCATCCTCGGCAGCCTCGGCGGACTGCTGACGGCCTCGATTTTTCTTCTCATCGGTGACGGCCTTCGCGTCAAGCTGCTGCCATGGCTGATTAGCTACGCGGTTGGCACCCTCCTCGGCGTGGCGCTGCTCGCACTCCTGCCGGAAGCGCTCGCCGCACTCGCGCCGCAGAAGGCGATGCCGACGCTCCTGTCAGGCATCCTGGCGTTCTTCCTGCTCGAGAAGCTGGTGTTGTGGCGACACTGTCATGACGCGCACGAGTGCGAGGTCCACACCAGCAGCGCCGCATCACTCGTCATCGTCGGCGACGCGTTCCACACGTTCGTCGACGGCGCCGTGATTGCTGCGGCGGTCGTCACGTCCATTCCGCTCGGCATCACCACGGCGCTCGCGGTCGCCACCCACGAAATCCCCCAGGAAGTGGGCGACGTCGCGATCCTGCTCCGCGCGGGCTATTCGCGCCTGCGCGCCTTCACGCTGAACCTGCTCTCGGGCCTCGGCGGGATCCTCGGCGCGGTCGCGATGATCTTCGCCACCGAGGCGCTGCCCCACGCCCTCCCGTACGTCCTCGCGTTTGCGGCCGGCAACTTCCTGTACGTCGCGATGGCGGACCTCATTCCGGACCTGCACCGAGGAGGACTCGAGGGAGGCCCGCTCCGTCAGCTCGTGCTGATCGGGGTGGGCGTGTTTACGATCATGATGCTGTAGTCCCTTCACCTACAGCGCCTTCAAAACTGTCGAATCTGGTCGGCCCGCGGGGCCTGCCATCCTTGCCGCTCAGCGGGACGCTGCCGACGTTTGCCGACGCTCCCTGCAGGCTTCACCATCGGAAGCAACGGGAGGGCGCGGGACGCCGGCGGCAACCAGGCTAACCAAAAAACACCAGGGCCTCGACCGCCCGTGCCACGTGCAGCTTTAGCCGCCCGATGACGGAATTGGCAGGTCCGGCGCATCCCACGCCGTCAACCCGGGGCCGGCTGGGACGTCAACCACGGCTCACGCCGCTGGTTACGGACGACGAACGTCCGCTCCCCTGGGGCAGCCCCTTTGCTTAGTACAAATTCCCAAACTCGGAAAGGACCTTTCACCGGGGAGGCTGCTCGTGCGCGCAAAGAAGGCGCAGATGCCGCGGCAATCGATTCGATATCTGCTCTACGCAGACAAGGCACTTCAAAGGATCTCCCTAAGGAGGATATCCGTGCGGGTGAAAAAGGCGAACAAGCCGCAGCGAGCGCGTCAAGTGAAGAAGGCTGCCTCGGGCAAGACTGCCTCGAGAAAGACGCATTCACCCAGGAAGGCTGCCCAGCCGGTCCCGGTGAACCATGCATCACAATCCCTGAACCGGACGGATCCGTGGTGGATTGCGTTCGCGGTGGTTTGCGCCGCGGGCATCATCGTGCTGGTCGGTGTGCCAAGCGGCACTAAGCTAGCCGATCGCGCGAGCACTTCCGTGGAGATGGGCAGCAGCGTGCCAGGAGAGGACGCGGCAATGGGGCGGCTTGACACAATGAAGCCGGTGTCAAAGGCATCCGCCATGAATGCCGGAACGGGGACGCGGACACCGAACTCATCGTCCGCGAGCCGTCGAGCGGCTGACCCGGCGAGGAAGCCTGCGAACGATCCAGCAGCGAGCGCACGTCCGACGACTATTGCAGACGGACAGGACGCGACGCTCGTCACGATTCAGGGTTGTCTTCAGGCTGGCGATGACACATTCTGGCTGAAGGACACGTCGGGCGAAGGCGCTCCACAATCGCGCAGTTGGAGATCGGGCTTTCTAAAGAAACGCTCGGCACCCGTTGAAGTCGTAGATGCCGACGACGCGCTGAACCTGTCGAAGTTCGTCGGGCAGCGCGTGGCCGCCAGTGGAACGGTCGCGGACCGACGGATGGTGGCGCATTCGCTGCAGCGCGTCGCCGCGTCCTGCAACTGACGCGGCGACGTCGGGCATCGAGAGTCCGCGTGCTCGGTACTCTGTCGCATCTCCCCGCGCGTACACGATCGATCCTTCCTTGCCGCCGAATTTCCGGGCGCTCGAGTCAGCGAAGCGCTCCCCTGGAACCCGGAACTCCAAGGCTGACCTGTCCCCCCTAGGGGTCGAAAACTGGGAGGATTCGCGATTTCTCGTTTAAACTACGCCATTCCTTGAGGGTCTCATCTGGCACCGCCTTTGCGGTAACCACTGCCGTGATGGTCGGAAACGCCAGCCGGGCGCCGGGGAAGTGGGCGCCCACAACAGTGAGGTTCGGAGCAATGAACGCCAGATTCGTCTCGGGGTGGATGATCGCCGCGCTCTTCGCATGCGTCACCGCAGCGTCCGCGCAGGATCGTCCGGATCGCCGTGATCTGCGGCTCGCCGACGACATCGTCCACAAGGTGAACACGTATTCGCGGTTCACGATTTTCGACGACGTCAACGCACAGATCGATCAGGGCGTCGTGACACTGAGCGGGAAAGTGACGATGCCCTACAAGAAGAATGAGCTCGGCAAGCGCATCGCCAGCATCGACGGTGTGCGCGAAGTCGAGAACAAGATTGACGTGCTGCCGGTCTCGGGATTCGACGACCAGCTGCGGCAGCGGATTGCGCGAGCGATCTACGGCCACCCGTCGTTCTGGAACTACGCTGCCATGGCGAACCCACCCATCCACATCATCGTGGAGAACGGACGAGTGAGGCTCACGGGCGTCGTGAACAGCAACGTCGAGCGCATGCTGGCGCGCTCGCTGGCAACCGGGTTCGGCGAGTTCTCCGTCGAATCGGAGCTTCGGACCGACGCCGAGGTAGCGAGAAGCAACTAGAACAAACGCGGTAGAGGGCGGACCTTCATCCAGGTCCGCCCTCCCACCGCCGGCGCGCCCGGGCGATACCGGGCACTCAATCCCACGACCGAACATCTCCGGAAAGAAAACTCCACGACGTTGGCACCTTGACCTGCGGTCGCAAAGTTGCACAATCGGTGCAGCGATGGACTTCAGACTGGCCTGGCGCAGCATCACTCGAAACCCAGGCTTCTCAGCGGTCGTGATCGTGACGCTGGCGCTGGGCATCGGCGCCACCACCGCCTTGTTCAGCCTCGTCCGAGCCGTATTCCTGAAACCGCTACCGTTCTCCGAGCAGGACCGACTCGTCACCATCTGGGAGCTCGACCCGCGTGCCGGGGAGACCCGGCGCCGGCCGACGCCAGCCAACTTCGTCGATTGGGCTGCCGAGGCGCAATCGTTCGAAGCGCTCGGAGTCCTGCCGAATTGGGATGGCAAGCCCTGGCCCTTCAACGTCGGTGGACGCGCCGGTCCGGAACGGATTCTGGGGATCTACGCCTCTTCCGGCTTCTTCGAGGTGATGCGCGCGAGGCCGCTGCTCGGAACGGTGCTCGGTCGTCAGGAGGACCTCGTCGCGGGCCAGCGGAAAGTCGTCATCAGCCATCGATACTGGATGGACCGGTTCGGCGGCGATCCACAGATCATCGGCAAGGGTCTGTCCGTCGACACCTTCCGCGGAGGTGTGTTCACGATCGTCGGGGTCATGCCGGCGGAATTCGATTTTCCCCGCGGGACCAGCATCTGGCTCTCTCTCGGCGACTGGGGCGCCGGACCCATGCCGGCGCGGGACGCGGCGGAACGCTGTTGCCCGTGGTACACGGTGTTCGGCCGTCTGAAGCGGGGCGTATCAACTGCTGACGCATCCACCGAGCTCACCGCCATCGCGCAGCGGATTGCCGTCAGGCATCCCGACGCGCCTGCCGTTCCCGTCGTCACGGTGATTCCGCTCCGGGAGATGCTCGTCGGCGCGCACCGCACGACGCTCGCGGGACTGTTCGGCGCGGTGGGCTGCGTGCTCCTCATCGCCTGCGCCAACGTCGCGAACCTGCTGCTCGCGCGCGGCATCACCCGGCGTCGAGAGGTCTCGACGCGACTGGCGCTCGGCGCCACGCGCCTGCAGATCGCGCGTCAATTCCTGACGGAGAGCCTGGTCGTCACGAGCCTTGGCGCTGCCCTTGGCCTTCTCGTCGCCGCCTGGATGCAAGCCGCGCTCATCGCTCTGCTCCAGAATCGCATTCCGCTGATCGACACTGCAACACTGGACTGGATCGTGATTGCCTTCACGACTGGGCTGACGCTCGCGGCCAGCGCGGGCTGCGGGCTCGCACCGCTGGTGGAATGGCGGACGCCGGATTACCGCGCGGAGCGTCAGACCGAAGCGCGAGCCAGCCGGCGATTGCGGCACGCGCTCGTCGTCGGTGAGGTCGCACTGGCCGTGGCGCTGGTCGCGACCGCGGGGCTGCTCGTCGAAACGGTCGTGAACCTGCAGTCCGTCGACGTCGGCTTCGAGAGAGCGCGCACGCTGATCGTCTCGACCGACCTCACGACCTCCGCACTCCGGACCAACAGGAACTCCGCACGGTTCGTCGAGACGGTCATCCCGCGGCTGGCGGCCCTACCGGGCGTCCGGGCAGCAGCCGCAGCCACAGGCGCGCCGTTCGAAGGAGCGGTCGCCGAGCAGGCGATTACGCGCGAGGGTGACGCGCCGCGCCCCGCCACGCTGTCACCCCGTGTCGTCCATACCGGAGTGACGACAGGCTATTTCCAGGCGATGGGCATGAGGATCCTCCGCGGCCGCGGCCTGAGCGAAGACGACCGCGCGGACGGCACGCTGGTCGCGGTCATCAACGAAAGGGCCGCGCGACGCCACTGGCCAGGAGAGGATCCGATCGGAAAGCGTTTTGCGATTGGCAGCCGCGAGCGATTCGGACGTTTCCGCGCGCCGGCCCGTCCGGGAGAGATCGAATGGCGTCAGATTGTCGGCGTGGTGTCCGACATTCGATCCGCCGGCTTCGCGTCGGAGATTCAGCCCGAGGTCTACTACAGCTACATGCAGTTCCCTCTCTACGATGCCAAGTTGGTGATTCGCGCCGCAGGCGACCCCTCGACCGAGGCACTGTCAAAGTCGGTTCGGCAGGAAATCCGCGCGGTCAGCCCGGATGCGGTGATCGTCGATGTGCGGACACTCGACGATCTCGCGACCTCATCGATCGCCGAGCCTCGACTTCGGGCGGGCCTCGTGACGGCGTTCTCGGCTGTCGCGCTGCTGCTGGGCATGTTCGGGATCTACGGAGTCATGACGTACACCGTCGCGCAGAGAGCCCGCGAGATAGGCATTCGGATGGCGCTTGGCGCTCGCGCCGCCGACGTCGGCTGGATGGTCCTCGGACAGGCGCTGCACCTCACGGCTGTCGGGATTGCCCTCGGGCTCGTCGCGTCGTTCGTCGTCGCCCGATGGATTTCGAGCGTGTTCTTCGGCGTGGGTCCGGCGGACGTCACGACGCTCACGGCCACCAGCCTCTTGCTGATGGTCGCGGCGCTGCTGGCCAGCGTGTGGCCCGCTCGCCGGGCGATCAGAATCGATCCAGCGGTCGGTACTCAGACGGGACTGAGGCCAGATTGAGGCGACCAAAAACCATCACAGGAGGAAGGAGGAGGGGAGGAACTTCGAATCAGGAAGACAGATGGTGCACAAACGGAAACATCGGTGGTTAGCTCCTCCCTTCCTCCCCACCTCCCTGTTGAATGGTTTCTGTCGGTGGCTGTCCTCCACTTGATTTCAGGACGTCGTCGCCGCTTCCCGCGCACCTTTCCGGATCGTCAACCAGATGATCCCGCAGAGGAGCAGCACGGCCGCGGCGAACGCGCCGGCGAACAGCCACAACGTCGTGTAGAGAATCGACTGACGGTCCATCCGGACTTCGATCGCGATGGGCCGGCCGTCGAGACGGTCGGTGAGCAGCTGTTCCCACGCGAGGATGTTGCCGCGCTGCACGGCGCTCCCTTCGTTGGTCTCGATATCCTTCGCGTTGTGATCGACGATGCGGCTCGGCAGGTGCAGCCTGATGGCGACCAGCTCCTTGCCCTTCCACCCGTAGTTCTGGAGCGTTCCAGGGCGCAGCGCCGACGCGCCCACCGTTTGCCGGAAGACGCGGACGTCCTGTTCTTCGCCGAACGCATACTGCGACCACGAAAATGGTGCGGCCGTATCGAGCTTTCGAACGTCGCGGACCTTCACCCGCACCTGCACGAAACGCCGCCCGTCGCGGCGCCAGGGCCGGCTGACTCGCGTCACTTCCGTTTCCGGCGACTGGTACAGGGCCCTGATCTTGTTGCGGTCGACTTGTGCCGAGGGATCCACATCGAGCGGAAGGCCTCGGAGGGCGACGAGCGCCGGGATCGATGCGTTCACGATCAGGTCGGCCGACCCGTCCGTGGCAAGGTAGAGATCTTCGTCGTATTCGTACTGCCTGCTGAAGAAACCGCCGCCGCAGGCTACGGCGGCACTGGCCGCGATCAGAGCGATCGACAGCGCAGCAACACGTACCCGAACTGACATCCCTCGAATGATATACTCATTTTCTTGCCCGCTTCGCGTGCCTGATGCCGACACCTGCACGACTCTTCCTCATCGACGGCAGCTCACAGATGTACCGCGCGTATCACGCCATGCGCGGATCCGGCCTCTCGGGTCCCGGCGGCAAGACGACGCACGCGGTCTACATCTTCGTGACGATGCTGCGGAAGTTGATCCAGGATCACAGCCCGCGCTACCTCGCGGCGTCGTTCGATCTCGCCGGGCCCACGTTCCGCGACGAGCTCGTGACCGACTACAAGGCCAACCGCGCGCCGATGCCGCCGGATCTCGCCGAGCAGATCCCATGGGTGCACGAGGCGTGCGAAGCGCTCGGCGTGCCGATCCTCACGTCGCAGCGCTTCGAGGCAGACGACGTCATCGGCACGCTCGCGGTCAAAGCGCACGCCGCCGGCTTCGAGGTTGCGATCGTGACCGGCGACAAGGACTTCTTCCAGCTCGTCGGCGAGGGCATCTCCGTCTACAACCCGCGAGACGACGGGACGTGGTACGACGCCGAGGGCGTCAAGGAGAAGTTCGGCGTAGTGCCGTCACAGGTCGTCGATGTGCTCGCGCTGATGGGCGACTCGATCGACAACATCAAGGGCGTCCCCGGCGTCGGCGAGAAAGGCGCGCGCGATCTGATCGCGAAGTACGGCTCGCTCGAGGAGCTGCTGGGGCACGCGTCCGAAGTGTCGAACAAGCGGTACCGCGAAGGGCTGCTGACGCATGCAGGCGATGCAAGACAGAGCCGCGAGCTCGCACGGATTCGGACCGACGTGCCGGTGGAGTTCAATCCGGAAGCGGTCCAGTACCGGGGTGCCACGCGCGAGAAGTGCTTCGAGCTCTTCACCCGTCTCGGCTTCCGCTCGCTGGTGATGGAGTACGCGCCGACGGCGGAGACCGTTGGCAAGCAGTACTCCGTCGTTGCGACGACGGACGGACTCGAAGCGCTCGTCGCGAAATTGCGGCAGGCCGGCAGATTCGGATTTCGCGTGATGCCGGACAATCCGACGGCCATGCGGGCAGGAATCGCAGGGCTGGTGTTTTCGACCTCGACCCGGACCGCGGAGTACGTGCCGATTGCGACCGGCCGGGCGGGAGGCGGGCTGTTCGGCGAAACGGATGATGCGGATCGGCCAGGCCTCGACCTGAAGACGGTGCTCGCGGCCGTCGGGCCGCTGCTCGAAGATCCCGGCCTGCTGAAGGTCGGGCACGACCTGAAGTTCGACACCATCGTGCTGGAGCGGCACGGCCTTGCGCTGCGAGGGCTCGAGATCGACACGATGATCGCGAGCTACCTCCTCGACTCGACGCGCTCGGCCCACCCGCTCGAAGAGCTCGCGCTCGAGCACACCGGCTACAGAGCGCTGCGCGAGGAAGACGTCTGCGGCCGCGGGGTCAAGGCGCTGTCGTTCTCGTCGCTGCCGATCGAATGCCGCCCTCGATTTCGCCGGCGAGCGCGCCGACCTGGCGCTCCAGCTGTCGGGGACATTGCGCGATCTGCTGGCGAAGGAATCGCTGGACGCCGTGTACGACACGCTGGAGCATCCGCTCGTCCCGGTCCTCGTCGAGATCGAGCGCGCCGGGCGTCCGGGTCGACGTCGGGACACTGAGCGCACAATCCACGCTCGTCGAACAGGAGCTCGACCGCCTCGCGTCTAAGGTGTACGAGATGGCGGGAGAAGAGTTCAACATCAATTCCCCGAAAAAGCTCTCGGAGGTCCTCTTCGACAAGCTGGGGTTCCGGACGGAGACGATCCGCCGGACGACGAAGACCAAGGCGCAGTCGACGTCGTTCGAGGTCCTCGAGGAGCTCGCGCTCACACACGAACTGCCGCAGCTCGTGCTCGAGTGGCGGGGACTGCAGAAGCTGAAAGGCACGTACATCGATGCGCTGCCCCACCTGGTGCACCCCGAGACCGGCCGGGTCCACACGTGCTTCAACCAGGCGGTCGCGGCGACGGGCCGGTCTGAGCAGCAGCGATCCGAACCTGCAGAACATCCCGATCCGGACCGAAGTCGGACGCAACATCAGGCGCGCCTTCGTGGCGGAGCCGGGCCATGTGCTCATCTCGGCCGACTATTCACAGATCGAGCTGCGCGTGCTCGCGCACCTCTCGGGCGAACAGGTCCTCATCGACGCGTTCGCGCGCGGCGAAGACATCCACGATCGCACCGCGGCGAAGGTCTTCGGCGGGATGAGCGGCCTCAGCAAGCACGAGCTCCGCCGCCGCGCGAAGATCATCAACTACGCCCTTCTCTACGGGAAGCAGGCCTTCACCCTCGCAAAGGACATCGGCGTGTCGCGCCAGGAGGCGCAGGAGTTCATCGACGCCTATTTCGCCGGGTTCCCCTCGGTGCGCGGGTTC
The DNA here is from genome assembly GCA_963804795.1 of uncultured Acidobacteriota bacterium. Lineage (GTDB taxonomy): Bacteria > Acidobacteriota > Vicinamibacteria > Vicinamibacterales > 2-12-FULL-66-21 > CAVSUB01. Next base: position 120,540 of record CAWDRS010000008.1, read on the forward strand.
ATCGATCGCACGCTGGACGAAGCACGACGGACGGGTGTGGTCAAAACGATGTTCGGCCGGCGCAGGCTGGTCCCGGATCTGGCGAGCCGGAACGGTCAGATTCGCGGGCGCGCCGAGCGCGAGGCGGTCAATCTCCCGATCCAGGGCACGGCAGCCGACGTGCTCAAGCGCGCGATGATCGACGTCCACGCGGCGCTCGGCGGCGTGGCGGGAGGCCGCGCGCGGATGATTCTGACGGTCCACGACGAGCTGCTGTTCGAGGCGCCGCGGGAGGCAGCCGACGAAACTGCCGCCGCGGTCCGCGAGCTGATGGAGGGGGCGGTCAAGCTCACGGTACCCCTGACGGTCGACATCGGAATCGGCGACAACTGGAAGGACGCGAAGTCGTAAAACAGCTTCCAGCTTCCAGCTGCCAGCACGGCATCCTTAGAACAGCTGCCAGCTCCAGCTGGAAGCTGGAAGCAGCTGGGTAACTGGAAGCTACTTACTCCACCCCTCTTTGAACGCCGTCCACTCGTTCTGCATCCCGGCCGCGGCCTGGCGGATGTCGCCGGTCTTGAGCTTAGCGGCGCGCTCCGGGATGATGGCCTGGGTCACGAGGCGGTCCAGATCCGCACGCAGGGCTGCGCCCCGATCCTGGGCCAGGGTGGCACGCACCCAACCGGCAATCGCCGCCTGCCAGGCACGATCGAGATCGCCCGAGCCGCGCGCCCCAGCCGACAGCCAGTAGCTCGCCGGAGTCGACCCTGCATCGAGCGCCAGCTCGGCGCGCATACGCTCGATGATGCGCGCGTAGATTGGGGGGCGGTCTTCGATGGGGCGCAGCTGTGCGTGGCGATCCAGCGCGGTGGCCCACCAGTCCAGCACGCGCTCGTGCGCGGTAGGTCCGAGCGTCACCGAGCGATCGAGGGAGGACTCGAACAGCTCGGCAGCCGCGCCAAACCGATCGTCCAGATACAGAACTTCCGCCTGACCGATCGTCAGCTCGAGGCGCTCACGGTATCTCAGGGGCTTCGGGTCGACACTGCGGAACGATTCGCGGGCGGCGGTCAGGTCCGAAGGGTTCGCCGTTTGACGGAAGCGTTCGAGCTGAACGCGTCCGAGGACCACGCGGGCCGTATCGGCAAAGCCGTCGACCGCCATGGCCTCTCGGGCGGCCGTGGCGGCCGCCTCGTACTGGCCGGCATTGTAGAGTCGCCGCGCCTCTCCCAGGGGATCGGCCGCCTGCACCACCGGTACGAAGATCACCAGACCCAGCGCTGCCAGGATCACGCGAGGCATCGTGCGATGGTAACACATGAGCGAAGATCGCCTAAGCCCAAAGCCATCATATAGTTACTAGATGGCTTTCGAGGTCTGATGTTATACTTCCGTTCGATGGCGGAGCCGACCATCGTACCCCGTTCGTCCCATGCGATCTCGCGCCGAGACATCGATCCCGGCGCCCTCAAAGTTCTTTACCGGCTCCATGAGCATCACTACATCGCGTACCTGGTCGGGGGAAGCGTCCGCGACCTGCTGTTGAACCGCCACCCGAAGGACTTCGACATCGGGACCTCTGCGCACCCTCACCAGGTCAAGAAGCTGTTTCGCAACTGCTGGATCATCGGACGGCGCTTTCGCCTCGCCCATGTGAAGTTCGGCACGCAGACGATTGAAGTGGCCACCTTCCGCCGGCACGTCGACTCGACGGGCGTGACCGCCGAGGCCGAGATCGCCGACGCGCTCGAAGCCGCAGGCGACGGACTGGCGATGGAGCCGCCGGGCCTGCCGACGCCCGACCTCGATGTCGAGCGGACCTACGCGGAAGAAGCCACACCGGATCACCGCCGGCAGGCACGCGCGAACGATCGGCTCATCCAGCGAGACAACACCTACGGCACGCCGGAGGAGGACGCCTTCCGGCGCGACTTCACCGTCAACGCGCTCTTCTACGACATCGGCACGTTCTCGATCATCGACTACGTCGGCGGCCTCGCGGACCTCGAGGCGCGAGTGATCCGCTGCATCGGCGACCCTGATGTCCGGTTCCTCGAAGATCCCGTCCGCATGCTCCGCGCCGTGGTGCTCTCGGCTCGACTCGAGTTCACGATCGACCAACCGATCCTGGACGCGATCGCGGTCCATCGCCACGAGATCGCGCGCAGCGCGCCGGCCCGCCTCCTGGAGGAGTACTACAAGATCCTGCGGTCCGGGCACGCGGAGGAGGCGATGAGACAGCTCCGCGCCACGAAGCTGATGAAGGAGATCACGCCGGAGCTCGCGTCGGCGCCCGAAGCCCTCTGGCGTTCGATTGCGGCGTTGGATCGGTATCGCGCACGCTTCAGGTCCGCGCCCGACTCACTGACGAACGCCATCCTCGCGGGCACGCTCCTGCAGCCGCTGGGGCTTGCGGGACGCCGCCCGCGGTTCTCGGCTGATCCGCTCGAACGCCGGATCGAGATCGGGATGCTGCCGATCGCGCGGCGCGACGTCGAACGCCTGCAGCACGTCATCTCGATGCAGTCGCGGCTCGTGGACCTTGCTGCGCCGGCTCGCGCCCAACGAGGGGTCCTCCACCGGTCTACGCTGGACGAAGCGATCACCTGGATGGAGATCCACGGCGATCGCCCGGATGTCGTGGCCCACTGGCGGACCCTGCAGGCGCAGGGCCTTCAACCACAGCCGCACGAGAAACCGGCGGACGCACCCTACCGGCCCCGGCGCCGTCGTCGAGGGCGGCGCCGTTCCCCATTCGTGGCGCCGCAGGAGTAATCGAGCGGGGGACAGCCACAGACAAAACACTTTCAACAGGGAGGTGGGGAGGACGGGAGGAACCAAATCAAGTATTTCTTCTCTTTTAACCTGACGGCTCCTCCCCTCCTCCCTTCCTCCCTGTTGATTGTTTTTTTGCGCCGCTATTTTGGTTCCGCGACAAACCGGTATCCCACTCCCCTCACGGTGAGCAGGTGCTTCGGCTTCCCTGAGTCCTTCTCGATGTATCTCCTCAACCGGACGATGAAGTTGTCGATGGCTCTCGTGTCCGTGTCCTCATGGACGGCCCAGACGTCTTCGAGCATCGACTTGCGCGACACGGCCTTTCCTTCGTGGGTGATCAGGTACCGGAGCAGGTTCGCTTCCATCAGCGTCAGAGGCAGCGTCCGGTCGCCGACGCGGAGCTCCAGCGTATCGAAGTCGATCGTCTTCCCTGCGAACGTGTAGCGGTCCGCGGCACGGCGTAGCCATTGCGACCGGCGGAGGAGGCCGCCGACCCGGGCCAGGAGGATCGCGAGCTCCGTTGGCTTGGGCAGGTAGTCGTCTGCGCCGGCGGCGAAACCGTTCAGCACATCCTCCGGACGACCCCGCGCGGTCAGCATCAGAACCGGCACGAACTGTCGGGCGTGTCGAAGCTCCGAGACGACGGCAAAGCCATCCTTTCCCGGCAGCATCACGTCCAGTACGACGAGATCGAACCGCCGGCTGACGCCGCCGGTCAACCGCTCCAGCGCCGCTTCGCCGGTGTCCACGACCTCGACGCCATAGCCTTCGGCCTCGAGGTTGAAGCGGAGCCCCTCGGCGAGATGCTGCTCGTCCTCGACGATCAGCACGCGCGGCGCGCTCATGCGTCCGCGGCCTTTGGCAGAAGGAGGGTGAAGGTGCTCCCGCGCCCCGTCCCGTCGCTCTCCGCGAACGCCCGGCCGCCGTGCTTTCGCGCCACGGATCGAACGATGAAGAGGCCCAGACCGCTGCCCTTCGCGCGGACGGCGACCCCGGTCGGAATTCGATAGAAGCGTCGGAAGATGCGCTTCAGTTCGGCGGGCGAAATGCCGACCCCGTGATCCGCCACACGCACCGCCAGGCGGCCGTCCTCCGCCGTCTCGAGCCGCACCTCGATCCGAACGTCGTCGGCGGCCGAATACTTCACGGCGTTGTCGAGCAGATTCCAGACGGCGGCGCGGAGCTCGTCGGCGTCTCCAACGACCACCGCATCCGCAACGGGAGCGCGCTCGTCGTACGCGAGGGCTTCGCTGCTCAGCCTGAAACGGGTTCTCGCGAGCGCCACCGATTCCCGCGTGATTTCCGCGAGGTTCACGCGCGCACGCGCCCCCCGCCGTAAGCGAGAGCCGGCGCTGCCGGCGCGCAGCACCTGATCGATCGTGTGCAGCAGCCGGTCGCTGTCCTCGAGCATGATGCGATAGAACTCGCGCCGCCGGTCGTCGTCCAGCTCACGCGCCTGGAGGGTCTGGAGGTACAGCCGGATCGAGGCGACTGGCGTCTTGAGCTCGTGCGTGACGGCGTTGATGAAGGAGTCGTGCTGCTCGTTGCGGCGGATCTCACGCACCAGGAAGATGGTGTTCAGCACGAGCCCGGCGATGATCAGCAGAAAAAAAATGACGCCGAGAATCGCGAGGACTCCGCGGCGCCAGTTCAGAACGATCCAGCTGACGTTCAGCGTGACCGCGAGGACGACGAGACAGATGCCGAGAACTGTGAAGAAGATGACCGATCGGCGCCGGCCACTGACCATGGGGGACAGAATATCCCATGGTTCCAAGGTTTCAGGGGTGAGAACCTTCCGAACCTGAGAACGCCCGAGCCCCCGTCTACGCCGCTTCCTCGATCGGCATCGGCCGGACCTTCGCGACCTTCAGGTCCCACACGAGCCCGAACGAGCGGAACAGCTTCAGCGTGATCCAGCTGATATCGAACTCGTACCAGGCCAGCCCGTGGCGCGCCGACACCGGATGTGCGTGATGGTTGTTGTGCCACCCTTCGCCGAACGTCAGCAGCGCCACCCACCAGCTGTTGCGGGAGTCGTCTCGAGTCTCGAAGCGCCGGCTGCCCCACATGTGCGTGGCGGAGTTCACGAGCCAGGTCGCGTGCAGACCGAAGACGACTCGCAGCCCGATGCCCCAGAACACCATGCCCCAGCCGCCAATCGCGAGGAGGATGAAGCCGAGCGTCGTGAGCGGGACCCAGTGATAGGAGTTCAACCAGCGATAGAAGGGGTCCGCACCGAGGTCGGGCGCGTACTTCGCCATGAGCGGGGTGTTGTTGTGGTGCGAGTCGCCGAACAGGATCCACCCCATGTGCGCCCAGAACCCGCCTTCGCGCGGCGAGTGGGGATCGCCTTCATGGTCCGACAGCTGGTGGTGCACCCGGTGGGTGGCTACCCAGAAAATCGGCCCGCCCTCGAGCGTCAGCGTTCCGCAGACCGCCAGGAAGTATTCGAAGGCCTTGGACGTCTTGAAGCCTCGATGCGTGTGCAGCCGGTGGTACCCGAGGCTGATGCCGAAGCCGACGGCCAGCCAGTGCAGCACCAGCGCGACGATCACGTTCGTCCAGCTGAAGAACCAGAACGCTGCGACCGCGCTACATGAAAGAGCACCATGAAGACGGCGGTGATGACGTTGATCGTCGAAACGGAGAGTACGCAACACGGGTGCTCGCTCGCTGAGTCTTCAAAGGGGCTCCTGCAGTAAAGGTGACATCACACAGTAGCAGGAAGCCCGCGGGCCGTTTGTAAGACTTCTGTAAGAGCGAGAGCGGCCTGCAAACCACTGATAGTCAGTGGCTTACAGGCCAACGTTTCAGCCGTTGCGCCGCTCGAAGTCGCGCATGAAATCGACCAGGGCGTCGACCCCGCGCTCGGGGAAGGCGTTGTAGATCGAGGCGCGCATGCCACCGACCGATCGGTGCCCCTTCAGGCCGTCGAGGCCGGCCGCCGTGGCCTCCTTGGCGAAGGTCTTCTCGAGCTCCTCGCTCGGCAGCCGGAACGTCACGTTCATGCGGGAGCGGCTGTCCTTCTGCGCGTGACCGCGATAGAAGCCCGTGCGATCGATCTCGGCGTACAGCTTGTCGGCCTTGGCGGCGTTGCGGCGCGCCACCGCGGCGAGACCGCCTTCCTTCAGCAGCCACTTCAGCACGAGCCGCATGACGTAGATCGTGAACACCGGCGGCGTGTTGTACATCGACCCGTTTTCGACGTGCACCGGGTACTGCAGCATCGTCGGGATCGTCTTCGGGGTCCGTGCGAGCAGGTCCTCACGGATGATGACGAGCGTCGCGCCGGCCGGCGCCAGGTTCTTCTGCGCTCCGGCGTAGATCAGCCCGAACTTCGACGACGTCGATGGGCCCGCTGAAGATGTCGGACGAGGCATCGGCCACGAGCGGGACGCTGCGCCGACCTGCGGCACGTACCGACCACTCGGTGCCGAAGATCGTGTTGTTCGTCGTGATGTGGACGTAGGCCGCGGCCGGGATCGAGCGTCAGCTCCTCCTGCCTCGGCACGCGCGTGAAGTTCTCTGCCTGGGTGGTCGCGGCGATCTTCACGCCCCCGACGCGCTTCGCCTCTTTGACCGCCTTCTCGGACCACGCACCCGTCACGACGTAGTCGGCGGACCCACCCTGCGGCAGGAGGTTCATCGGCACCATCGAGAACTGCAGACTCGCTCCACCCTGCAGGAAGAGCACCTTGTAGTTCGGTGGAACGCCGCCGAGGGTCCGAAGGTCGGCCTCGGCGCCGGCGAGAATCTCCTCGAACGGCTTCGATCGGTGGCTGACCTCGAGAATCGACATCCCGACGCCGGGCAGCGACACGAGATTCTGCTGCGCCTCCTCGAGAACCTCGAGCGGAAGAACGGCCGGACCGGCCGAAAAGTTGTAGATGCGCGTCGTCGTGGTGGTGGACATTGGCTAGCCTCTCGGGAAATTTGAAGTATCAGAGCGTGACGACCTGGAGATCGAGGATGTCGGCGCTGCCCGCTTTCATGCTGGCGCAGACATCAGCCGTAGGGGCACCGTCGAGATTGATTCGCGCGACGGCCGCTTCAGCCCCCTCGAACACGATGTTCTCGGTCTCCTGGACGTTGAGGTTCGCCCCGCGCAGGTGGTTGAAGACATGCGCGAGCACGCCGGGGCGGTCGCGATGACGCACGACGAGCATGTGCGTCGCGGGAGTACGGGTGGCCAGGTTCACGACGTTCGGAACGCGGCCGGTTTCTTTGTAGCTCCGAATGATACGAACGGTCTCGGCGGCAATGGCTTCCTGCGCCTGATCGGTCGAGGCGCCGATGTGGTGGGTGCCGTAGACACCTGGAACGGACGACGATCGGATCGGTGAACGCTCCCGTCGCGGTGGCCGGCTCCTTCGCGAAGACGTCGAGGCCGACCTTCAGCCCTTTCTGCCGGATCGCCGCCGTCAGCGCGGCGTGATCGATGACCTCACCGCGCGCCGTGTTGATGAGGATCGCGCCCGGCTTCAGCTGCGCGAGGACGTCGGCGTTGACGAGATGTCTGGTCTCCGGGCTCAGGGCCACGTGCACGCTCAGGACGTCCGCCCGCCACGCCGCATCCCCGGGGCCCGCGACGAGATCGATCGATACCTGTCGCTGCGCGCCTTCGACGCCGAGCTCGCGTGCATCCTGCTCCGAGAGTGGGCGCGACTGCCCGTCGAAGCGCCGGCTCCAGATCACGACGTTCATGCCGAAGCCGGCCGCGCGCCGGATCATCTCGCGACCGATGGCCCCGACGCCGAGCAGCGACAGCGTGAGGCCGTACAATCCTCGAGCCTTGGAGTACTCCTTCTTGTTCCAGATGCCCGAGCGCAGGTCGGCGACGTTTTCCGGCAGCCGGCGGTCGATGCCCAGGATCAGCGCAAAGGCGAGCTCCGCGACCGCGATCGCGTTCTTCCCTGGGCAATTGGAGACGTAGATGCCCCGAGACGAGGCGGCGGCCACGTCGATCGTGTTGTAGCCCGCGCCGGCGCGGACGACCAACGCGAGGCGGCCCGAGTCCAACATCGGCGCTGTCACCTTCGTGCCCCGAACGACCAGCACGTCGGCCCCGCTCAACCTGATCGCGCCAGTGAGCGCCTCCTCTTTGAGATCGGGTTCGTACACGACGTCGCACCCGGCCCGCTTCAGGCCGTCAATCCCGCTCTGCTCGAACTTGTCGGCGATGATGACTTTCATTTCAAGAAAAGCTTCCAGCTACCAGCTGCCAGCTGCCAGCTTCCAGCAAGAACGTCACAAGAGGTTCCCGCTTCCGCGCTACCCGCTACCCGCTTCGGCGCTGCTCTCCCGGCAGCGCCTGCTAAGAAAGCATTCTGACTCCTAGCTCCTAGCTCCTAGCTCCTAAGCTGGAAGCTGGAAGCTGGAAGCTGGACAGCTGGACGCTGGACGCTATCTTCAGATTTCATGGACCAACAATCCGTCTCGGAGCTTCGGCTCGAACCACGTGGACTTGGGGGGCATGATTCCGCCCGCGTCCGAGATGGCCATGAGGTCTTCGACCGTGACGGGGTACACAGAGAACGCCACCGCTGCTTTCCCCGAATCGACGGCCTGCTCGAGCGCCTTTGGGCCGCGCGCCCCACCGACGAAGTCGATGCGCTTGTCGGTGCGAATGTCGCCAATGCGCAGGATCGGCTCGAGGATCGCGCTCTGTAGCCGGGCGACATCCAGCCGATCGGCACGCGAGGCATCGTCGGCCACGGCGGCAGTCAGGTCCAGCGCGTACCAACGGCCCTCGAGATACATCGACACCTTCCCTTGACGGCTCGGGGTGGCGCTTCCGTTGCTCACCGGAACACGCTGCATCAGAGCGGTGAGGAACTCGGATCGGGTCGCGCCAGCGAGGTCCTTGACCGTCCGGTTGTACGGAAGGATCTGTACCTGTGTATCGGGAAACGCGACGGCGATGAACGTGGCGGCGTCCGAGGCATCGCCGCCGCCGGACACGCCGGCCAATTCCGTCCGCGCGCGTGCCGCGCTGGCGGCGCGATGATGGCCGTCCGCAATGTACAGCGACGGGATCCGGCCGAAGGCGTCCACGACCGCTTTGGTCTGATCGACACCGGCCCGCCAGATCGTGTGCTGCACTCCGTCCGCGGCGGTGAAGTCGTAGAGCGTCGGGCCCGCGGTGACCGACTGCTGCAACCGATCGATGCCGGGGTCGGCGCGGTACGTCAGGAACACGATGCCCGTCTGCGCGCGCAGCCGGATCATGTGACGGGTGCGATCGTCTTCCTTGTCGCGCCGCGTCCGCTCGTGCTTCTTGATGACGTCGCGATCGTATTCGTCGATCGAGAAGCAGCCGGCAACCCCTGTCTGCTCGTGCGTGCCCATGCGGAGCCGATAGAAGTACAGCGCCGGCGTCTCCTCGACCACGAGCGGGGCGCGGGTCCGGAGCGCGTCCAGGTTCTGGCGCGCCCTGTCGTACACCTCGGTCGAATACGGATCCGCGTCGGGCGGCAGGTCGATTTCCGAACGGGTGACGTGAAGAAAACTGAGCGGGTTACCGGCAGCGAGCTGCCGTGCCTCATCGGTGCTGACAACGTCGTAGGGAACCGACGAGACCGAGGGGGCTGCCTCGAGCGCTGGACGCAGTGCCCGGAACGGACGGATGGAAGCCATCCGGCAATTCTAGCAGGAGGCTCCGGCGGGAGTGGACGGAGGCAACGGAGACGCTCACTAACGGAGAAACGGAGTCAACGGAGGGACGAACGGAGAAGAGGGAATCCAACGTGGGTGGCGAGCATACCCGCGGACTCTCGGGTGCTCGCGCCGCGCGTAGCGCGGCCGAGTGGGCACGTGGGGCGCGGAGACGAACACGCAACGGATTTCTGGCGTGCTCGTCTCCGCACCCCACGCTCTCACTCCAGCGCCCGCCTGCGGCGGGCGCGCGAGCACACAGAACGCAACTGACCATCCGTACCTCTCCGTTTCGTCTCCGTTGACTCCGTTTCTCCGTTTGTGAGCGTCTCCGCGACCTCCGTAACCTCCATCACCGCGCTGCAGCGCGGACGGTCGTCGTCAACTGCCGCAGCGTGTCGTTTCGGGACTCGACGAAGGAAGTGAGAAGGTTTGCGGGAATCGGATCGCCCGGCGGCAGCGAGCGCTGAACGACGAGCGGGTTCACGAAGACGCCGTTGCGCTTGAGGCGATAGTCGAGATGGGGTCCGGTGGCTGTCCCCGTTGCGCCGACCCGCCCGATGATTTGACCTTGATCGACGTGCGCGCCGGCGCGGATGCCCGGCCCGAACGCCGACAGGTGCAGGTAGGACGTCTCGTAGCCGCCGGCGTGGCGGAGCCTCACCTGGTTGCCCCCTCCACCAGCCCAGCCAGCCGAGACGACGGTCCCCGAGGAGACGGCGACCACCGCGGCGCCCGTTGGCGCGCCGTAGTCGACGCCGAGATGTGCGTGATACGTGCGGAAAACGGGATGCAGCCGGTTCCGCGAGAACCCCGACGTGATCCGTGGCTCGAACTTCAGCGGCGACCGCAGCATGAACCGCTTGAGCGAGCGCCCGCCCTCGTCGTAGTACGCCGCACGTGACGTCTCGGGATTCGACCACCGGAACGCCTGGTGTTCGCGGCCGTCGGCGCTGAAGCGGGCCCCCAGAATCGGACCGTAGCCCGCGAACTGGCCCTCGCGCGTGAATTTCTCCAACAGGACCTCGAAAGTGTCCCCCGGCTGCAGGTCGCTCTCGAAATCGATTCTGGCCTCCGAAGATATCCGCCACAGACATCGCGAGCTGAATCGTCTCGCCCGTGGCCTCCATGGCCGCGATGACCGACGGGTGGGCCGAGTCGATGACTCCATGAATCGCCGTCACGGCCCCGGTCTTCTCGTACGGCTGCACCGTCGCATCCAGGACCGACGGCTGCGCGCGATCCGGCATGACGATGCGAAGGAACCGGTCGGCGTCGATCTGGTACTCGAACTCCTCGAGGAGCCCGTCGAGCGAGCGCACGAGCCGGTATGGCTGGTTCTCCCGCAACTGACGCAGGTTGAAGACCGATGCCGCCGATTGTACGGCTGCCTGGACGAGGTCCGAGGGAAAGTCGTGGGATTTGAGCAGACCGTCGAGGGTGGCGTTCGGCGGTACGACCGCCTCGAAGATTTGCGATTGGGACTTCAGGACGATGTCGTGAGGCTGGCGCGCTTGCGCCTTACGGGGCGCCTCACGCGCACATCCACACATGAGCATGAGCCACGCCAACGCGCCGATGCCTGACCCTCGGAGCATGCGTGCCGCGCAGTCTAGCACGCGGCCCGAACGGGCTTACCTGGCCGCGGCCACCCAGACGTTCCACTCGGCTTCGCGACGGCTGTAGTACGCAACCCGACTGCCATCAGGCGACCAGGTGAAGTCCCCGATCGCGGGATCGGACAACACCTTGCGGGACGAGCCGTCGGTGAGATCGAGGAGCCACGCGCCGTCTCCCGACAGCTGAAAGATCACCCAGCGTCCGTCGGGCGACACAGCGGGAGCGCCAACGATCCGGCCCCGTTGCGGCGACGGGTAGATGGCGGGCTTGCCGCTCGCGACGTCGAACACGATGACGCTCGTGCCGCTGCTGTAGGCAATGCGGTGGCCGTCCGGGAACCACGACCCACCCAGCGGCCTGCCGCTTGGGTTCGAGGTGAGCCGGCGCGATTCGCCGGACTCGAGGTTGAGTGCCCAGAGGTTCCAGACTTTCGGGTTGTCCACCTCGGCACGGACGTACGAAAGCGTGCGCCCGTCGGGCGACCAGTTCGGCACGGCGGCGAATCCTTCTCCGCTGACGCGCCGCAGGTTACGTCCGTCGGCGTTCGCGATGTACACCGCGCGCTCACCATCCCGATTCGAATCGAACGCCACGCGTGTCCCGTCGGGCGATGGACGAGTGTGATAGTTCTGCGAGTGATCGTCGACGACCCGAGTAATGCGGAGCCCGAGGCCGCCGGCTGGATCGCCCGACCCGACTGCCGGCTGGACAGGATCCGCGAACATCACGCCGCCAGCCGACGCGAACGCCGCCGAGGCCACCGCGCTATCGTCCTCGACTGCGTCGACCGCATCGATCGGAATCAGCCGCCCCTCCGCGGGATGGATGCCGGCCGTGGAGACAGGGCGGCTCAGTGGCAGCATCTGTGGCCGCGCGGCGGTCAGCGGATGGTTCGGAGCAGGGGTCGCAGCCGATTCGGCTCGTGCGACGACCTCCTCGCGTGCGGGCAGCCGTCGCACCATTTGCGCGGCGGCGCGATCGTCGGTGAACAGTTGGGAGTGAACGGCCCAACCGGCGCCGCCCGTCAGTAGAGCGAGCGTGGCGGCAGCAGCCACCATCGACGATCGTCGAGGCGACTCTGCGGCGATATCCGCATCCAGCAGGCCTAATGGTCGAGACGAAGGACCAACGGACGGCGAAGTCTCCAGCGTGGGATCGAAAGGTGATTGGGCATCTCCCCAACGACCGACGAGCACCTGTTCTGCCGGATTCGCGACGGGTCTCGCGGCCGGACGCGGAACGGGCGGCGTGGCTGGAGCCGGAGGCGGAGGCGGAACAGCCGCCGCCGGTGCCGGAGGATTTGATGCTTGCGCGGGGTGATCCTCGTCGACGAAAAGCTCGTCCGCGGCACCTGGATCGACGACGATGATCTCCGGGCGCCTCAACCGGAGAGGACGGCGCGGCAGAGACTGGCGCCGACTCTGAAGGGACATCCTGCTCCTCCGAGTGCCGGACGAGCGGCAGCATCGCCTCGAGTACCAGCTCCCGGTCGAGCCCGGCAGCGCGAGCGTATCGCACCAGTTGGGTCCGACCGTACAGCCCGTGCGGCCAGTTTCGGAGATACCCCCACTCGAGCTGTCGAAGCAACGAGACCGGAATCCGGCTTCTCTTGGAGACCTCGTCCAGCGACAGTCCGGTATCCCTCCGCGCGCGCCGCACGTCCGAAACGCTGAGGCTCCCGGCGCTGCCATCATCTGCAGCCGCGTCGGCTTGCACGTCCTCCGAAGGGTCGACCGACTGCAGGCCCAACACACGTGCCGCCTCAGCCCATCGGCCCGTCAGTTCCCTGATCGCTGCCGATTGGTCTCGTGGGGCAAACGGTTCGAGTGCCTCGGCGAGTTCCTGCAGCGTGGCAAATCCAGACGGTTCCTGGAGCGCGCGGGCAATGACTCGACGAAGCGGTGTCGGCTCTGCCGTTGGACGACCGGAGCCGCGGAGCAGCGCGGCCAGCAGTTGGGCTGCTCTGGGCACGGGACGTCCCGACGCGACCACCGGCCCTTCGACCGTGATCCCACCGGACCGCGAAGCCGGATGACGTGCGCGGAAGGAACGCCTGGCAGGATTCCGTTGGCGACTTGCAACACGAGCGCACGGACGATCGCAACCGCATCAGTCGGACGCAATCGAACTCCGGCGTCCGCGAAATCAGCAAGGGAAATAGGAAGGGCTTTCGGCATGTCGAATTCTGACGTGCCACTTTCCTGCCATGTGGATGCCGCACGGCAAGCATGAAAAACCCGAATCTTTGCCCGGATGGGCTGGAGGGAGGGAGCTGGTGAAAGTGTCGGAGGACTCTTTCGTGTTCCACCAAATTACACGGCTCGACGACGATCATGGTCGCCGAGCCGTGTAGGTATCTCAGCGGCTGACGGCCACCTGAATCATCTTCTTGAACTTCACCGGCTGGCCATTGACGAGCGCCGGGCGGTACTTCCACTCGCGCGCCGCTACGAGGAGCTGCGAATCGTAGACCGGATGAATCGGCGATCGGATGGCAGCGTTCACGACCCGGCCCTGCTCATCGATGATGACCTCGAGCAGGCCGCGGTCACGCGTCCGGCCAGCCAGCTGGGACGGCACGCGCGGCAATTCCTGCTTGATCACTCCTGGGGCAGACACCCCCGTGTCGTCGCCGGTGAATACTTTGTCGCGTCCCGCAATCGGCTGATCCACGGTTCGCGTCGGGGCCACGGGCCCGGCCGCGGCCGCGCGCACGGGCAACGGACCTGGCAGCGGCGACTCGTCCATTCGTGGGGCCTCGACCGACGGCGGCGGTGGCGGCGGCGACGAAGCGACGCTCAGATCGAGAAACCCTGAAACGAGAGTGCGGAGATCGCCGAGGCGGCCTCCCATGTCCGAATCGTCCAGCAGCGCGAGCAGGTTCCTGAACTTCTGCTCCGCCTGCGGAAACTCCTTCCGCTCGAACGCGCCCTTCGCATCGGCGTAACGCGCGCGGGCGATATCTGGGAGCAGTCTCTTGCGAACGTCCGTGAAGGCGGTGCGCACGCGGGGCGACGCCTCGGCTTCGCTCGGGCGGTACGCGGGATCGGCCGTCACGACGGCAGCAATCGCCTGCTCGGCCTCGCTGCCCCGCCCGAGCGCGAGCAGACAGAGCGAACGGTACTGCTCGACGTACTTGCGTTCGAGGGGGTTGCCTGAATCGTTGGGCTTCAGCCCGTTCAGCATCGCCAGCGCCTCGTCGTACCGCGCGGAGGCATAGAGCTCTCGTGCGGCCACGAGCGGATTGGGTTGTGCGGCGGCGGGCGCCGCAGTTGCGGCCGCCAGCGCCAGACATGCCAGAGTGCGTTTCATCATGACGAGACCTTTCCTGCCGTTACTTCATTTCCACGCTGAGCCGGACCGGAGCCGCGAGCGAAACCGAGATGGCATGCCGCTTCTCACCGAGCTGCGGATTCCTGAAGAGCACTTCGTGCGGGCCGATGGGCACGCTCAGGTTGCCGATTGGCGTTTCGCCGACGCGCTGGCCGTCGATGAACACCTCGGCCCAGGGTGACGCGTTGAGGTTCACGACCCCGTTCGGCAGGTCGATCTTGACGGCCGCGGTCTTGCCGGGCGGCACCTGCACGACCCGCGTGACTCGATACCCGAGCAGCGGGTTGACGATCTCGAGCTCGTGATGCCCCGCCGCCAACATCAGGCGATCGGCCTCGCTCGTGCCGAGCAGCTTGCCGCCTTCTCGAATTTCGACGGTCACAGGCGCCTGCACCGCGACCCAGCCGGAGACGGGACCCGTCGACGTGTCGCCGCCGACCGGCGCAACGATTGACGCGGTGCCCCCTGCCTGCACGGTCACGACCTGCTTGACGCTGCCAGTCCCCGACTGCAGCACGACTTCATGGGTTCCCGGCGTGAGGTTGGTAACCGTCACCGGCGCGACGCCGCGGTCGACACCGTCCACCTGCACGCGGGCGCCAGAGGGCTGCGATTGCACCTGCAGCTGACCGGTCACGGGCGTGTCGGCAAACTCCACGAATTGCGAGACCTGGCCGCCCGCCGTCACGTTGATTGGCGTCACGCGGGGCACTCCGCGACCGCGCAGCTCGAGGATATGCGCCCCCGCCTTGAGCGACAGCTGGGCCGGCGTCTGACCCCGCTCTTCTCCGTCGATGAACACTTGCACTCCGGCTGGGCTCGACTGCACGTCCAGGGTGCCCATGGCAGTTGCAGCCGCGGCTGCTGGCGTCTTCCGCAGCGCGAAGTACCCGCCCACGATGGACAGCGCGATGACGGCTACAGCAGCAAACGCAACCTGCTTCTTCCAGGCGCCGGGCAGACTCTTTTTTGCAGTCGCGATCTTCTTCTTGCCGGCAGGCAGCGTGGCAACCGGAGTCTCCTTGACCAGGTCCTTGTCGAGCAACGGTTTCCGACTCTTGTCCTCGTCGGTGAAGAGGTCGTCGGCCGCAATGAGCTCGGTGATGTCGCGAACGGCAGGAGGGGGTGTTTGAGTCGTCTGCTCGAATGGCCGCGGACCGTTCGCGCTCTTCGCTTCCGGAAGCTTGGCGGCCGCATTGCTGATCGTCGTCGCCGCGGGCACAGCAGGTGTCGCAGCGGGTGACGTGGCCGGCGAAATCGGCCGCACGGGTGAAGGCCTTGCAACGGAAACCGGCCCGCTGGGCCGCGCAGGGACCGCAGGCACTCTTGATTCCGGCCGTGGGGACACCGGCCGCGCGAACTGCGGCGGTGCGAGAGGCGCCGCTCCCGAAATCAGCGACGGCAGCGAGGACGGGGCCAACCCGGACGTCGCGGCAGCGTTTCCAGAGGTCGCGGCAGCGGCCGACATCAACGCCGCGAGATCGAGCGCAGGCGCGGGTCTCGGTTCGGGCGCGGGGCGCGATTCCGGCGCGGGAACCGGGCGAGGTTCGGCGGCCAATGGCTTCGGCGTCGCAGCCAGCAGGCTGACGATCGGCGTCGCTTCGGGCGCCGCAGACTCGGCAGGTGTCGGAGGCTCGAGCAACGCGGCCGTGTAGCGGGACATGAACGTCTCGAGCGCGACCGGCGCTGCCACATACGTCGACTCGTCCGCGACAACGTCCTCCAGGACGGCAAGCGCTTCGGGCGCCGACGCGAACGCGCGCCGGGGATCGATTTGGAGAGCGCGGGCCAGCCAGTCGCGGAGCGGCGCCGACAGCGGCTGCTCTTCGAGACCCGTGCGCTCCCGCGCCGTGCTCAGCAGCCCGGGAATCTGATGCGGGTATTCGTCGGCGCGGAGCGGCCGGCCGATGACCAGGGCCAGCGCCACGAGCCCGACGCCGGTGACGTCGGCGCGATGATCGAAGCGCAACATCCCGGCGCTCGACGGCAGCGCAATCCGGAACTCCTGCCAGAGACGTTCGCGGGAGAACTGGAGCTGCTCGATGGCGGCGCCGAGCACGTGCTCGACGATCACCAGCCGCGCGTGCGGCGTCACGATCAGCCGTTCCGGCGAGATCAGGCCGTGAGCCACTTCGCGCGCGTTCTCGTGCATCAACGCGACGGCCGGCACGAGCTGGCGGATCAGGCAGAGCGCCGTATTGATGTCGAGTTGCAGATTACGCTCGCCGGCCGATCGGAGGATGTCCGAGAGCCGCGTGCCTTCGACATGGTCGGAGACGATTGCCAGGCCGGGCGCGGGGACCTGGACCCGATCGATCCGGCGGACCCGCGCGTAGTACGCGTGCCGGAAATTCGCGAGCCGCGCGGCGCGCTCGCGCAACGCGAACTCGAACGAGGGAACGGCCGTCAGGGTCGGCCGCACGCGCAGGATCTGCAGCAACTCGCCGGTCGCGCCATCCGCAGCGACGACTCGGTCGCCAAGTCCGTCGCAGAACAGCGGCGCTTCGGGCCGCTCCGAGGAAAGGGGCAAAGTGTTCATGTGCGCAACCGATTCCAAACCTGAGTGCGTTTCCGTTTTCGACGGCGAAGGACGATTTCGCCAGCCCCAGTGCAACCCGCACACCATGCGCAAACTCAACAGGAATCAGTCGTAAATTGCTGATTGGACACGACTAACGGCGCGCACGCAGAATCGGTCGGAGAAGGCCGATCACCAGAGTTGTTAGAGCCGATCCCAGATCTGTGATCGCGATCGGCGGCGAGAACCGCGAAAACGACGGTCTAATACGGTCAATCGGACAATCCGCGAAAAACCGGAGTGCCATTTCCCATTTACCATTTGCCACTTGCGACTTCGCAGCCACCTCCTCACCTTCGCCGGCTTCGTGCTCCTCGCCGTCGTCTGGACCTGGCCCGTCGCCTCGCACCTCGGTACGCGAGTTCCGCACGATCTCGGGGATCCGATCCTCAACACATGGATCCTGTGGTGGAACGCGAGGGTCATTCCCTTCACCGCGACCTGGTGGAGTCCCCCGATGCTGGTACCGGTCCGAGGGGTGCTCGCCCTCTCCGAACACCTGGCTGGCCTCGGTGTCTTCGCGACGCCCATTCAGCTCCTCGGCGGCACGCCGCTGCTGGCGTACAACTCGTGTCTCCTGCTGTCGTACGCGCTCTCCGGATGGTTCGCCTGCCTCCTGGTCTACCGGCTGACGGGGTCGAGAATCGCCGGGATCTGCGCGGGCGTGGCATTCGCCACGGCGCCCTACCGCGCCGGACAGCTCGCACACCTGCAGGTCCTGGCGTCGCAGTGGATGCCCATGGTCCTGCTGGGCCTCCACGAATACCTCTCAACCGGCCGCCGCAGATGGCTCGCAGTGTTCGCCGGCAGCATGGCTGCTCCAGGCGCTCTCGAACGGCTACTACCTGTTGTTTCTTCCGGTTCTGATCGCGCTCTGGCTCGCCTGGTTCGTCGACTGGCGGCGAGCGGCCCGGCGTGGCGTCGCGCTCTTGACAACCTGGATGGCAGCCTCCGTCGCGCTCGTGCCCGTCCTGCTCGAGTACCGGCACGTACACTCGGCGCTCGGGCTCACGCGGATGCCCGGAGAAGTTGCACGCTTCAGCGCAACAATCGGATCGTTTCTGCACGCTCCGCCAATGCTCGCCCTCTGGCCAACGGCCAACGTCCCGAGTCAGGAGGACTTTCTCTTCCCGGGCGTGACCGCAATCGTCGTCACGATTGGCGGGCTGCTGACGTTCGCCGGCGTCGCACCGGCGAAGACGAAGCAATCGCCGGCGAATCGAGTAGACGCCGAGGCGCCCTCTGGTTCTACGCTCTCGCGACCCTCGTGATGTGGGCGTGCGCGTTCGGGCCGGGGCAGGAATCGAACGACCCGAGTGCATGGCTGCGTCCGTATCGCTGGCTGACGATGCTCCCCGGCTATGACGGGCTGCGGGTGCCGGCGCGGTTCGCGATGCTGGGCTCGTTGTGCCTGTCGATTTCGGCAGGCCTGGCCATCGCGCGGATCGAGTCCTTGGGACGACGCGTATTTCCGGCCGTCGCTGCGCTTGCGCTCGCCGGCCTCGTGGCCGACGGGCTGATGCGGCCGGTCCCGCTGGGCACGCCGCCACCCCGGGCGATTCTGCCGCCTCCGGTTGACGCTCCGGTGCTCGAGCTGCCCGCCGATGATGCGCGCGTCAACGTGGCGGCCATGTACCGGTCCATCGATCACGGGCGGCCGATCGTCAACGGCTACTCGGGCTACACGCCGCCCCACTACGTCATCCTGTCGCTGGCGCTGCGCCGCGGCGATTCGTCGCCGCTCGGCTATCTCGCGCGGGGCCGGCCGCTCGTCATCATCGTCAACGATCAATTCGACGCAGGCGGCGAGTTCAGGTCGATGGTCGAAGGGCTGCCGTCCATCGAGCGCATCGGCTCGACGAGCGCGGGCACGGTCTTTCGACTGCCCGCACGGGCGCGCGAGGCGCCCGTGCCCGGTGCCGCCATCCCCGCACAACTGCGCGATGCCGGCGGTGAACGCCTGGAAATCGACCTCGGGAATCCGCGGGTCGTTCGCGGCGTCGCCTTCAACGTTCGCTGGCGGTACGCCGAGCTCGGCGAACGCCTGCGGATCGAACAATCGGACGACGGTCAGGTCTGGCAGCAGGCGTGGCTGGGATGGACCGGCGCGCTGGCGGTCGCGGCTGCGATAGAGGATCCACTGCTCGTGCCCGTGCGAGTGGCGCTGCCCGACATCCGCGCGCGCTATCTCCGGATTTATCCGGCGCCGAGGTGGTTGGGGCGGGAGTTGACCGTGATCGGACCGTAGCCGGAGTGAAGCTGTAAGAAAAACATCGTGACCTCCTGATCTCCTGAGCTCCTGTGATTTTTCAACCTCCAGACCAGCCACGCCGCAACAAGTTTCAGTCGGTGATTGCGCACGAATACGGGGCGGGGACCGGAGATACACCGCGCTCGAAGCGGACCGCGGGAATCCTGGAGCCCCCGCGGCTGACCGGACCATCTTGCGTGGGTGCTGCAGGTATCATTACGGAGTCTCTTCGCAACGCGCGTGCGTCTAAAGAAGCCATGCAGATGTCCAACAAGCTCATCCCCTTGCTCGCGTTGTCGGTCGTGCTGGCTACGCCGGCGCTGGCGCAGTCGTCCAGGGCCTCCGTTCGAGGCCGGGTCACGGATCAGGCTGGGGCGCCGCTCGCGCGGGCGGCGGTGCGTGCCGCACGCGGAGACACCGGCGAGTCCCGGTCGGTGACGACCGACGAGAGCGGGCGTTTTTCGCTGCCCGAGCTGGAGGTCGGAGAATACCGGTTCGACGTGACATTGACCGGTTATGGAACCTACACACGGCAGGCGCAGCTCGCGGTCGGACAGGATGTGTGGCTCGAGATCCCACTCGCCATCGCGATCCGGCAGGACGTCGACGTTTCTGCGCCCTTCGTCCCCATCGACCGGGATTCCGCCGGGCTCGGCACCTTGATCGATCCCCGTCAGGTCGCGGGGCTCCCGCTCGACGGGCGCAACTTCCTCGAGCTTGCGCTGCTGGCGCCGGGGACTGCGCCGGCGCCGCAGGGTTCGGCCGCGTCGGTCAGAGGGGATTTCGCGTTCAGCGTCAACGGGAGCCGGGAGGACGCGAACGCCTACCTGTTGGACGGGGTCTACAACATGGACCCCAAGCTCGGCACCTCGGGCGTGCGCCCGGCGGTGGATGCCATCTACGAGTTCGGCGTGGAGACGTCGACCTACGATGCGTCGTTCGGCCGCAACGCGGCCGGACAGGTGAATGTCGTCACCCGCGCCGGCTCGAACCGCTATTCGGGCTCGGCCTACGAGTTCTTCAGGAACGGCGCGCTCGACTCGCGCAACGCGTTCGCGCCTCGCGGAGAAGATGCACCGGACTACAACCGCAATCAGTTCGGTGGCTCCCTCGGCGGTCCGATCGCGGCCAACCGCGTGTTCTTCTTCGCCGATTACGAAAACACTCGGCTCCGCGAAGGGACCACACGCGTGACGAACGTCCCGACGCTCGCCGAGCGTCAAGGCGATTTTTCGCAGTCGCTCTTTGCGAAGCCGGTCGACCCCTTTTCGAGGCAGCCGTTCCCGGGCGGCCGCATTCCGTCGTTCTTTCAGAGCCCCATCGGCTCCGCGATTGCGGCGCTCTACCCGCTCCCCAACCGGAACTCTCCATTTGCGAATTACGTGGGCTCTCCGGACGGAACGGACGATGTGGACCAGTTCGACGTGCGGCTGGATCACACGTTCGCCGGGGCCTCGCGATTGACCGGGAGGTACAGCTTCACCGATCGTCGATTGCTCGAGCCGTTCGGCGCAGCCGGGTTCTCGTCGCTCCCGGGGTTCGGCAATCAGGTGGACCGGCGCGGCCAGAATCTCTCGATCGCGTACAGCCGGCCCATGGGCAGCGCGCTCGTCAACGATGCCCGCTTCGGCTACAACCGTGTAGCCATCGGTGTGTTTCCGGAGAACCCGCAGATCGACAATGCCTCGGTCGGGTTGAAGTCGCTGGCGACGAATCCCCGCGATGACGGCCTGAGTTTCATCACGGTCGCAGGCTACTCACCGCTCGGGCAGGAGTACAACAATCCCCAGGCGAGTGCGTCCGACACGTTCCAGCTGCGGGATACGGTCACGTGGTCGCGCGGCGCTCACCTCTTCAAGTTTGGCGGCGAGTGGTACGGGGTGCGACAGTCGGCGTACCGCGATGTGCAGGCACGAGGCTTCCTTACCTTCATCGACCAGGGCTATACGGGGAATGCGCTCGCGGACCTGCTGCTCGGGCTTCCCGTGCTCACGGGCGGGGCCCGGCTCGACAACCCGCAGAACCTGCGCGCGCAGACGTGGAGCGCCTTCGCGCACGATGACTGGCGCGTGCTGCCGGCGTTGACCCTTTCCGCCGGCCTCCGGTACGACTACGTGTCTCCGCCCGTCGACAAGGACGATCGCGCGAACCTGTACGACGCGGCGATCGGGCAGCTGGTCGCGGTCGGGACCAACGGGATGCCGCGCGGGGGCTACGATTCGGATCGCAACAACCTGGCGCCGCGGGTGGGATTCGCCTGGACGATCGACAAAGCAGCTCGAACGGCGGTGCGCGGAGGGTACGGCATCTACTTCAATCAGGGTGCGCTGGCGACGTCCGAGGGTCTCTACTTCAATCCGCCGTACTTCAACCTTGGCGTCTACTTCCCGGACCCGCGGCTGCCGCTCCTCACGCTCGCGGATCCTTTCCCGTCTTCGTTTCCGGTCTTCATCCCGCCGTCGGCGACCGCGTATCAGCGCGATCTCCAGACGCCATGGATGGAGCATTGGAACGTCAACGTCCAGCGGCAGCTCGGCGTCTCGCGCGCAATCGAGGTCGCCTATGTCGCCTCGCGCGGCCACGACCTGATCTCGGCGCGCGACCTGAACCAGGCCGCCGCGAGCCCGGTTCCGGTCAACCTCCGACCGAATCCCCTGTTCGCCGACATCACGCTCATCGAGTCACGCGCATCCTCCGAGTACAACGCGCTGCAGGTGAAGTACCAGCAACGCGCCGCGCGGGGGCTGTCGTTGCTCTTCGCGTACACGCTCGGGAAATCGACGGATGATGCGTCGGGCTTCTTCACAAGCGCTGGCGACCCGAACTTTCCGCAGAACAGCCTCGACCCTGGCGCGGAGCGGGGCCGATCGAGCTTCGACGTGAGGAACCGGTTTTCGGCGAGCTTCGCGTACGAGCTGCCGCTCGGCACGAACGTCTGGCTGCGCGATATCGAGGTGCAGGGAGTCGTCACGTTCCAGAGCGGACGACCGTTCACCGTCGCCTTCAGGCAGGACATCGACAACAGCAACACCGGTCGATCGAACCTCGGGTTCGGCTACAACGATCGTCCGAACGTCTCGGGCGATGCGACGCTCGAGTCGCCAACGGCAGACCGGTGGTTCAACACCTCGGCGTTCTCGCTGCCCCCGTTCGGATCGTTCGGCAACGCGGGGCGGAACCTCCTGACCGGCCCCGACTACGGGAACGTCAATTTCGCGGTCGTCAAATACGTGCCATGCGGGAACGTCCGCGTGCAACTCCGGGCTGAGGGGTTCAACCTGTTGAACCGGACGAACCTGGATTTGCCGGACGCCTTTTTTGGTTCGCCGACATTCGGCCAGGTCCTGTCGGCAGCCAGCCCCCGGAGGATCCAGTTCGGGGTGAGGGCGGTGTTCTGAGTCAGCTGCCAGCTCACTTTCCAAGCCAATGTAACGGGACGGCGTGTTGAGTCGTCCTCGAAGAAAGGACCCCTCGGTGATGCTCCGGGCAAAGCTCGAGCTGGAAGCTGGTAGCTGGAAGCTGGAAGCCTTATTCTTGAGGATCTTATGGCCGTCTCTCCCTCGCGACGCCTGCTGACCCTGCTTGGGATCTCACTGATCGTCCCGGCCGCCGCGCTGGTGCGCGGAGCGGACTGGCCGGACTGGCGCGGGCCGGCGCGCAACGGCACGTCGCCCGAGGTCGGGCTCGTGACGGCCTGGTCTCCAGCGGGACAGAACCTCGCGTGGCGCGTGCCATACGGCGGCCGCTCCGGACCGGTGGTCTTTGGCGATCGTCTCTATCTCCAGAACACGTCGGGCGCGGGCGAGATGGAGCAGGAGCGCCTGCTGTGCTTCAACGCCGACACGGGCCGGCTCCTCTGGGAACATCGCTACAACATGTTCACGAGCGACGTGCCGGCGCACCGCATCGCCTGGTCGTCCCCCGTCGTCGATCCGGCCTCCGGGAACGTGTTCGCGATCAGCGGCAACGGCTTGCTCATGTCGTTGACGAAAGAAGGCAAGCTGCTCTGGGAGCGCTCGTTCGCCGAGGAGTTCGGGATGTGGACGACGCACGGAGGCCGCATGTCGACGCCGATCGTCGACGGGGATCAGGTGATCGTGAGCGGCCTGACGTTCGGATGGGGCCAGTTCGCCGGCGGGGCGCACCGGTTCATCGCAGTGGACAAGAAGACCGGGCAGGTCAACTGGGTGAGCGCACCTGAAGGCCGGCCGACCGACACGATCTACGCGAACCCGTACGTCGGCGACGTCAATGGCTCCCGCATGTTCTTTTCCGGCGGATCGGACGGCGCGATGCACGCGCTGAAGGTCGCCACGGGAGAGAAGATGTGGAGCTGGCTCGTGAGCAAGCGCGGACTGAACACGGCGGCGATGATGATCGGGCCCGACGTGATCGTGTCGCACAGCGAAGAGAACGTCATCAACAACGAGATGGGAATGCTCGCGGCGGTTCCGGCCGACAAGCGTGGCGAGCTGACAGACAAGGACGCGCGATGGCTCGTGCGCAACGTGCAGGCAGGCTACGGCTCTCCCGTCAGTGACGGCCAGCGTCTCTATATCGTCGACAACGGCGGCATTCTCCTCGCGTTCGATGCCAAGACGGGTCAGCGCCTCTGGGAGGAGAACCTCGGGACGATCCAGAAATCTTCGCCCGTGCTTGCCGACGGCAAGCTCTACGTCGGCACCGAGAACGGCAAGTTCTTCATCCTCCGCCCGCACGCGGACAAGGCGGAGATCCTCGATTCGGATCTGCTCGGTACCGAGCAGGAGCCCGAACCCATCATCGGTGCGCCGGCGATCGCGCGTGGGCGGGTGTACGTCGTCTCCATGTCCGCGCTGTATGCGATTGGCCCGAAGGGAGTGCCGAAGACGGCATCGAACGGCGGCGCCGCGGACGCCGCTGGAACGTCCGGCACCGCGCAGGCTCCGACGGCGCAGGCCGGAGCGCCGGCGAGCATCCTCATCACGCCGACCGAGTTGATCCTGAAGCCGGGCGAATCGATCGCGCTCACGATGCGCGCCTTCGACGACAAAGGCCGCGCCGTCACGAATCCCGGACAGGCCACCTGGACCCTCGAGAATCTCAAAGGGACCGTGGAGAGCGGCCGGTTTACGGCTGACGCGGCGAACGCGGCGCAGGCCGGAACCGTCAAGGCGACGGTCGGATCGCTCACCGCGGCCGCGCGCATTCGCGTGGTGCCACCGCTACCCTGGACGTTCGATTTCGAAGACGGACGCGAGACCCCGCCGCCGCAGTGGGTCAACGCGACCGGCAAGTTCGCCGTTCGCGACCTCGAGGGCAGCAAGGTCCTCGTGAAGCTCGCCGAGAACGACTTCGCGTTCGCGAAGCGCTGCCGCCCGTTCTTCGGCGGGACCGAGTACAGCGACTACACAATCGAGGCGGATGTCCGCGCGATGGAACGGCGGCGGCAGCGGGGCGACCTCGGCCTCGTGGCGCAGCGCTACGAGCTGGTGCTCTTCGGCAACCAGCACCTCGACCTCCAGCCCTGGCAGCCAGAGACGAAGCGCACAGTGAGCGTGCCGTACGAGTGGAAACAGGACGCGTGGTACACGATGAAGCTCGAGGTGCAATCGCTCGGAGGCGGTAAGGTCCGCGCCAGAGGGAAAGTCTGGCCGAAGGGTCAGCCGGAGCCGGCGGCCTGGACGGTGGAGCGCGTCGATCCCATCGGCAGCCTGAAGGGCAGCCCGGGCATCTACGCCGACGCACCTTCGCGCGTGGGTGGCGGCTCGGAGCTGTACTACGACAACATTCGAGTCTTTGCGAATAAGAAATAGTCGGGATCAGGGGATCAGGGATCAGGATCAGGGATCCGGATGATCCAGACACAGTCTTGACTGAAAGAAGGCTGTCGCCGCTATCCAGGCGCGAGCAAGGCGAGCGCCGAGTGGCCGCGGGGGGGGGCCGCGGCTGTAAGAATGCTGACAGAGCCCTGGACACGGCCGCGCGGGCGGGGCCGAAGCCTCGCCGCTACACTGCCAATACACAACCAATCATGAAACACCACAGTCTCTCCATATCGATCGCCGCAGCTATCACGGCCGTCTCGTCGCTCGCGCTCATCGCGCGCTCCGATCCATCCAGCACCGACTGGCCCATGTGGGGAGGGACACCCGACCGGAACATGGTGTCGTCGATGAAGGGGTTGCCCACGAGCTGGGACGTCAAGAGCAAGAAGAACGTGAAGTGGGTGGCCGAGCTCGGGTCGCAGGCGTACGGCAATCCGGTCGTCTCGAACGGCGTCGTGCTGGTCGGCACCAACAACGAAGGCATGAAAGACCCCGCGGTCAAGGGCGACAAGGGTGTTCTGATGGCCTTCCGCGAGTCGGACGGTCAGTTCCTGTGGCAGGCCGTGCACGACAAACTGTCGTCGGGCCGCGCGAACGACTGGCCGTATCAAGGCGTCTGCTCGTCGCCCCTGGTCGAGAATGGGATTGCGTATTACGTCTCGAACCGTGGCGAGCTGATGGCGGTCGACGTCGACGGCTTCCGGGATGGCACGAACGACGGCCTCGTCAAGGACGAGAAGTCCACGCGCGAAACCGACGTCGACGTCATCTGGCGCTACGACATGATGGACGAGCTCGGCGTCCTTCAGCACAACATGGCGAACTCCTCCCCTGCCGCCTACGAGAACCTGATCTTCGTCAGCACCTCGAATGGCCAGGACGAGAGCCACGTCAACATCCCTTCGCCGAAGGCACCGGCTATCATCGCCGTCGACAAGACCACCGGCAAGCTTGCGTGGGAAGACAACTCCGTCGGCGCGCGGATTCTGCACGGGCAGTGGTCCTCTCCCGCCGTCGGCAAGGTCGGCGACACCGTCCAGGTGGTGATCGGTCAGGGTGACGGATGGGTCCGCAGCTACGAGGCGAAGACCGGCAAGAAGCTCTGGGAATTCGACCTCAATCCGAAAGACTCGGTCTGGCCGAAGACGCGGAACGAGGTCATCAGCACGCCCGTGATCTACGAAAACATCGTGTACATCGCGAACGGGCAGGATCCCGAGCACGGCGAAGGTGTCGGCCATCTCTACGCGATCGACCCCACGAAGCGCGGCGACATCACCGAGACCGGCCGCCTCTGGCACTACGACAAGATCCGGCGTTCGATATCCACCGGCTCGATCTTCAACGGCATCCTCTTCTACTCGGACTTCAGCGGCTTCCTGCACGCGCTCGACGTGAAGACAGGCAAGCCCTTCTGGACGCACGACATGTTCGCGGCCATCTGGGGCTCGCCGATGGTCATCGACGGCAAGGTCTATCTCGGCGACGAAGACGGCGACGTGACAATCCTCGCGGCGGATCGCACGCTGAAAGTGATCGGCGAGAACAACATGGGCAGCTCCGTGTACTCGACGCCGGTGCCGGCGAACGGCGCGCTCTTCGTCGTCAACCGCAACGAGCTGTTCGCGCTCAAGGAGTCCGGCACCACCTCTCCAGCCGGGAAGTGACCGTGCGCGAATCATCGCGTCTCGCGCGACTCGTCCCTCTGCTCCTCGCGTTCGCCGCGCTGATCCTCCGGGCTCCGGCAGTGAGCGCGCAGAACAGGCCCTCGTTCCGAGGTCCGGCCGCGACCGGGGTGGCAACCGGCACTCCCCCCGTCTCGTGGGATATTGCGCGATCCACGAACGTCGCCTGGAAGACCGGCATCCCCGGCCTCGCCCATTCGAGCCCCATTGTGTGGGGCGATCGCATCTACGTCACGACAGCGGTGGCAGAGTCCGGCAAGCCAGCCGTCGTGACGGGCGATGCGGGCATCGCCTCGGCGCGTGACGTCGTCCGGCATTCGTGGCACCTGCTCGCGATCGACAAGGCGTCCGGCCAAATCGACTGGGATCGCGTGGTGCACACCGGCGTTCCGCGCATGAAGCGACACGTCAAGTCGAGTCACTGATCGTGAGGACCCAAACCCAGCTGGTGGGTATCGCACAGCCGTGAGAGATCCATTCCCAGCCCTCCCGGGCGTCCCGGGCCTGTTGTGTTGTGGTGTCCTGACGGCAGTCGCGACGATGGCGGCCCAGAACGCAGCGCCCACCTCCGCCGCGGGGGATCGCTGGCCGCAGTTTCGCGGCTCGTCCTCTTTGAGCGGGAACACCGCATCGGCGCTCCCAGCCACGTTGAAGCTGCTGTGGACGTACGACGCCGGTGACGCCATCGAGTCGTCTGCGGCGATTGCCGATGGCATCGTCTATGTCGGATCGCGGACAGGTGAGCTCCACGCGGTCAACCTGGCGGATGGGACGGTCAAGTGGAAGTACAAAGCGTCGCCTGACGGCATCGGCGAGTCGTCTCCTGCGGTCGCCGGCGGAATCGTCTACGTCGGCGATCTCTCCGGCGTGCTGCACGCCGTCGACAGCAGCAGCGGGAAAGCCGCGTGGACGTTCAAGACCGCCGGAGAGGTGAAGTCGTCGCCGGTCGTGGTTGGCGACCGCATCCTGATCGGCTCGTACGATACCAATCTCTACGCGCTCGGCGCGAAGGATGGCAAGCTTCTCTGGAAGTTCCAGACGGACGGCTACGTCCATGCTACGCCGGCGGTCGTCGACGGCGTCGCGTACGTCACGGGATGCGACGAGGTCCTCCACGGGATTCGTATCGCCGACGGTAAAGAAGTGCTGACGCTCTCGTCCGGCGCGTACACCGGCGCGTCTCCCGTAATTGTCGAAGGCCGGGCCTACTACGGTACCTATGACAACGAGGTTCTGGGTGTCGATCTCAAGAGCCGGAAGATTCTCTGGAGATACAAGCGCGCAGATCGTAACTTTCCGTTCTACTCGTCGGCAGCCCTATCCGGCAGACACATCATCGTCGGAGGCCGCGACAAGCTGGTGCACGCGATCGACCGGCAGTCCGGCAAATCGGTGTGGACGTTCACCACGCGTGCGCGCGTCGACTCGTCGCCCGCCGTCTCTGCCGGCCGGGTCTACGTCGGATCGAATGACGGACGCCTCTACGTCCTGGACGCAACGAGCGGAAAGAGCGTGTTCGAGTTCGAAGCGGGAGGGCCGCTGTCCGCGTCACCCGCGGTAGCGTCCGGGCGCATCGTGATCGGCTCGCAGGACGGGAAGTTGTTTTGTCTTGGGTGACGGAGATTTGAAAACCGCCCCTCAAACCATTTTCAACAGGGAGGTGGGGAGGAAGGGAGGAGCCAGAATACCTTTTTGTTTTTGATTGAGGTTCCTCCCCTCCTCCCTTCCTCCCTGTTGAATTCTTTCCAGCGTTCAATCCATTTGGGGGCCCGTCACTGTCACCTGATGCGCCTCCTTCACCATCTCGATCAACGCCCGCGTGATCGCGACGACGACGGGCCCGAGGACCAGCCCCAGCACGCCGAAGACCTGGAGCCCACCGAGCACCGAGAAGAAAATCAGCAGCTCGTGGAGCCGGGCGCGCTTCCCCACGAGCCTCGGCGACAGGAAGTTGTCGATTGATCCGATGACGAGAAGGCCCCAGCCCACGAGGATGCCGGCCTTGACGAGCGAGCCGCTCAGCGCGAGGAAGATCGCGGCGGGTACCCAGACCAGGAACGACCCAGCCATCGGGATCATCGAGAGAAAGAACATCACGACGCCCCAGAGCAACGGCGAGGGCAGCCCCAGCGCCCAGAAGATGAACGTGCCGAGGGTGCCCTGGATGGCCGAGATCACGAGCACGCCGTAGAGCGTGGCGGCGATGACATCCGCGGTCCGGAGCGTAATCGAGTGGGTCTGGACCCGCTCGAGCGGCAACATCTCGTAGACGGCGGCGCGGAGCCGGTCGCCGTCCCTGAACAGATAGAACATCGTGAACACGACGAGCACCATCTGTGCCACGGCGCCGACCGCACCGCCAACGACCACGAGCGTGCTGCTGGCCAGGAGGGCGCCCCAGGTCTGCATCCGATTCGCGAGAAACTCGCGCGCGGAGTCGCGATCGATGTCCACGTAGTTCCGGGCCTTCTCGAGCAGCCAGCCGATGACCGGAACGTTCGGATCGGTAAACCGCTGCACGCCGCCCTGCAGGCTGGCGGCGGCGCCGGTCAGCTCACGGACGACGGCGATGGTGATGAAGGTGACGGGCAGGACGATCAGCAGCACGACGAGGAGGGTCGAGATGGCCGCCGCCAGAGTGGGGCGTCCGGTTCGGTAGCGGATCCGCCGGTGCATCGGATAGAAGACGACGGTAAGGACGACGGCCCAGAGCAGCACGTTGAAGAACGGCTGCAGCATGAGCCAGCAGACGTAGAGCGCGAGACCCAGGACAATCAGGAGCGTGATCATTCCGGTCATGGCTGGGTCTCCGTCCTTCACCGGGGGCTTCATCCCGCGCCGAGGCGCCTCCGGCGCGAAGGCGGGCCGCCCCGCCGGGGCGCGGCTTCGGCGCGCCTAAAGCCAGCATCTGGCATAGCGGGATCTGCGGTCGACTAGTCCGCGCCCGGCTTCTTCCTCACGTACACGAACGGCAATCGCTCGAGATCGTCGGCGATCAGACCGAAGATTGGATCGGCCGCCGCGCGAGCCTTCAGCAGGAACTCGCGTGCCTTCGCGGACGCGGCCTGAGCAACGGACGCATTCTTGTTCAGGTCCGCCGCTTCCGACGCGGCGCGCTGGCGCTGCGCGATGAAAAGATACAGAAAGGGCGCCAGCGGCGTGGACGTGTCCTTCTGGAGCAGTTGTTCCGCGAAGTCCGATTCCGCGATCGGTCCGTCCGGCATGCCCTCCCACTCGTAGAGGATCGGCGCCGCAGCGACGAAATCGGCAGCGCGCTGCTCGATCCCGTCCGCTTCGATGAGCGACACGATCGCGCGCTCGACCGCGCGACGCTTCGCGTCCCGCGCGATCCCCACGACGTCGTTCGGTGTGCCCTTGTAGAGAGAGGTGAACGCCGTGCGGCGAGTCAGGAAGCGGCTCAGGCGTGTCCGGAGCGGCTCGGGAGCGTCAGCGATGTCCCCTGAGGACAAGACGTCCGGTCCCGGCACGAACACGGCCCTGTAAAGCCGGCCTCTGAAATCGAGTGGCGGGCGCGCCGGCGCCTGCGGCGTCAATACGCGCATTGAGGAGGACGCCGTCGTCAGCGTCGCAAGAACAAATGCCGCAATGACCCCGATGGCTGTTCTCGTCATGCCGTTCGGTCCGGTTTCACGCGCTACTCGGGCAGCTCTTCCCGCTTCGGTTCGGGCAGCCAAAGGCTGCTGACGACCCCGCCGACGTAGACCACGAGTGCGACCAGGGCCGCGGCGTACGCCAGCTGTCGGGCAGGAGCGCCGCCCGCCAACGAGGTTGCCAGCTTTGGTGTCACCCAGGCGGCAAACGTTCCGATCATTCGTCCGCCAACGTTGGCCGCGAAGCTCTCGCCCGTGCCGCGCAGGTAGGTTGGATACATCCGCGGCAGGTAGTTGCCCCAGAAACTGAACTGCGACACGGTGAAGAGGCCTGCGAAGAGGATGCCCCACTTGGCCCACGTCAACGACCCGTCCGCGGCGAAGAAGAAGACCGCCGGGACGACGAACAGGCCAGGGATCTGGAAGACCCACAGAAGCGCGCGGCGCGACACGATGCGCACCGCGAGGACCGCCAGCAGGATCCGGCCGAGCAGGCCGCCGTACTCCTGGTAGGACTGCACCACGCTCACGACTTGCTGGCGCGCCGCCGGCGCGAGCGCCACGACCTCCGGAATGCCCGGTACGATCCGCGGCATGTGCTGGATCGCCCCGAACGCCGCCCCGAACGCGCATGCGAACATGATCGTGGTGACGATTGTCGTGCGAAGGTACGTCGGCGCGAACAGCTCGCCGATGCTCGGGCGCTCGAGCGTGCCTGCCTGCTTCTTCTGGAGCCATATCGGCGATTCGGGCAGAAACGGCCGGATCGCCATCAGAGGGATCGCCGGGATCAGGCCCGACATGAGCGTGTAGCGCCACGCGGGATGACCGCCGTAGATAGCGGGCAGGCTGTCGCTGTAGGTGACGCACAAGTAGTAGGCGTAGGTGACCATCAGGCCGCCCACCGACCCGAATGCCTGGGTGTACCCCAGAACCCGCTCGCGCCGTCGCGGGTCGGCGAAGAGCTCCGCCAGCCACGCCGTCGCGGCCACGAACTCGACGCACACGCCGACGAACGTCGTGCACCGGAAGACGAGCAGCCAATAGATGTTCGTGGCGTAGCCGGCGGCGAGCGCCGAAAACGCGTAGAGCAGGATGCTCCAGGTCAGCACCCGCCGGCGGCCGAGACGATCGGTGAGGTAGCCTCCAAGAAGCCCGAAGATGCCGCCGAACACCGCCGGCACGAAGAACAGCAGCCCAACCCAATCGGCGTAAGCCGGAGTCCCGGGCTTCGCGTGGATCAGCTCACCGAGCGCCGGCCCGACGATGAGCGGCAGCATCAGGAGCTCGTAGGTATCGAAGGCAAAGCCAATCGCGGCAATCGCGCAAATCAACCACTCGGTACCGGTCAGGCCGCCCGTTTTCAGCGCAGGTCTCTGCATGTTCGTGATGTCGCTCGCCCCAGGATTTTGTACTCGCTTTCGCCGAGCCGCATAATGGACGAGGCGCGCCACGGGCGCGCCTCGCCGGAGCGGCCCGCCTTCGCGCCGCAGGCGCTTCGGCGCGTCCGCCGGAGCTTTAGCGAAGGCGGAAGCGGGACGCATGGGGTCCCCGCGAGCGACGGCGCGGGGGGTCCGGCCCGCCTCCGCCGCGAAGCGGCTTCGGCGAGGTCTCGCCGTAGCGCCTTCGGCGCGCAGGCGGACGGGGCAAAGCCCCCCGGTCTCGGATAGAGTCTACTGCACGATGGTTCCGTTCGAATTCCGGCCGGCGACGCGCGTGTTCTTCGGGACGGGTGCAGTCGAGCGGCTTGGAAAGGTCGTCGGTGAAATCGGCCTGCACCGGGTGCTGCTCGTCGCGGACGAGGGCGTCGTGCAGGCGGGCCATGCCAGCACCGCCCGGCTGCTGCTGGCGGACGCTGGGATCGACGTGGCGTTGTTCGACAAGTTCGGAAGCAATCCCGACAGCGCGATGGTCGAAGCGGGCCGCGTGTTCGCCGAGCCGCTTGGCGTCGACGGGATCGTCGCCGTGGGCGGGGGGAGCTCGCTCGACTGCGCCAAGGGCATCAACTTCCTGCTCACCAACGGCGGCGTCATGGCCGACTATCGGGGGTACGGCAAGGCGAGAACCCCGCTGCTGCCGATGATCGGAGTGCCGACGACCGCCGGGACCGGGAGCGAGGCCCAGAGCTACGCGGTCATCGAGGACGCCGAGACGCACATGAAGATGGCGTGCGGCGATCCGACCGCCGCGTTCCGCGTGGCGCTGCTCGACCCCTCGCTCACGCTCAGCGCGCCGCGCTCCGTGACGGCGATCGCAGGGTTCGATGCGGTGGCACACGCGGTCGAGACAGCCGTGACGACGAAGCGCACGCCGCTTTCGGACGGCTTCTCGCATCAGGCCTGGCGGCTGCTGTCGGGAGCGTACGAACGTGTCCTCGCGCAGCCGAACGACTTCGAGGTGCGCTCCGCGATGCAGGTGGGAGCCTTCCTGGCCGGCATGGCCATCGAGCAGTCGATGCTCGGCGCGGCGCATGCCTGCGCGAACCCGTTGACCGCGCGCTACGACGTCGCGCACGGCGTCGCGCTGGCCATCCTGCTGCCGCACGTCGTGCGATGGAACGCGGAGTTCGCGTCGGACCACTACGCGCTGCTGGTCGCGGGGTCTGATGGTGAGGCCCCGACCGGATCGCCGGCCAACGTGCTGGCCAGCAGGCTCGAGGCGCTGGCAACAATCGGCGGCCTCACCACACGCCTCTCAGCGGTGGGAGTCGAGGAGTCGTCTCTCCCTGGGCTCGCGTCGCTCGCCGCACACCAGTGGACCGGCAGCTTCAATCCACGACCGTTCGATGCGGAGGGGGCACTGGAGATCTACAGAGCTGCGTACTGAGAGCCTGTAACAAATCGTGACCGGATCGCAACCTTCTGTTCGGTGTGCTAGCCCTACAGGCTGACATCATCGATGCCGATCAGTTCATCAAGATCTGCACGCTCTGGACGACGCGCAAGCAGGCTGCACTCGGCGATCAGTTGGCAGCCGTGTGGCGTGCAGATCTCGTTGCCTTGAGGAACGAACCCGCAGGGCCGGCTGACATCGGTTCGGCATCCGTCGCGCCTGCCGCCGTGTGTGATCGTGACCGGCCCGTTCGCGAGGCGTCAATCGTGCAGCTCGGCGAATCGATCCACGTGACCGCTGAGTTCCCGCGCGCACGACTTCAGCTGATTCGGTATGTGCATGAGCAGATGGGCTTCGACGTGCTGGCACTGGAAGGGTCGTTGACCCAGGCTTGGCTTGCCCAGGAGCATTTGTACCAATCCAGCGATCCAGCCGACCGCCGGACTATCACGCGTCGATCCTCGGCTCAGGACCGCGACGCTCGAGCATCTACTGACGATGCGCACCGGGATTGCTTGTACCTGCGCGACGGCATGTGGCGTCGCGAGCGCATCCTGCCCGCGGGTTGGGTCGACGCCTCCCTGACTGCAAGGCCCTTCGGCGACGACCCGCAGGGTTTGGGCCGGACCGGCTACGGGTATCAGTGGTGGCGCGCGGACCGCGGTACACTTCAGATCTGGGGCGCCTATGGCTTCGGCGGCAACCTGATGGTCATCGTGCTTGCACTCGACCTCGTGGGCGTCGTTACCTCCTACAGCATCTTCGGCCAGAAGCACGACGCGGTGCAGCCGGCGTTCATCGATGCGTTGCTGGCGGCGGAACTGTCACTACGATCACGACCATGACTCTCAAAGAAACTCTCAAGGAGCTCAAAGCGCTCGGCAACCCGAAGGTGCGGGCGCAGAACGCCAAGAGCGGCGCCGGCGACAATCAGTTCGGCGTCAGTCTCGGCGACATCCGGGTGCTGGCGAAAAAGATCCGGACGGACCATCCGTTGGCTCTGTCGCTCTGGGAGACCGGGAACGTCGACGCCCAGTTCCTGGCCACTCTCCTGATCCAGCCCAAGAAACTGTCGGCCGACGAGATGGAACGGATGGTGGGGACCGTTACCTTTGTGCGCGTGGCGGACTGGCTCAACGCCTATGTCGTCAGGCAGCACCCCGACAAGGAGACTCTTCGCCAGGAATGGATGGCCACGGACGACCGCTGGGCGGCCCGCGCCGGATGGGATCTCACCGCGGAGCGGGTCGCGAAGAGTCCGGACGGGCTCGCTCTCCCGGCGCTGCTGGATCGCATCGAATCCGAGATGGCCAGCGCCGATCCGGAAGTGCAGTGGACGATGAACAATACTCTTGCGGCAATCGGAATCCACTTCCCGAAACACCGCAAGCGAGCCATCGCCATAGGCGAGAAGTTGGGAATCTATCGGGACTATCCCGTGTCGAAGGGTTGCACGTCCCCCTTCGCCCCGATCTGGATTAACGCAATGGTGAGCCGACAAGGCTGAACGAACACCGCCGGATCGCGGGATAACAAGACGTTGCACTTGACCGGGCCGGCACGACGGTGGCGACTCGTCGCCGGGCACACCACCGACATACCGGCCGAGCGGACGGCGGCCAAGATTGACGCGAAGATCTACGACCTGTACGTCGGGGAGTATCAGCTCACCCCTTCGGTCATATTGCTGATCACGAACCAGGGCGGCAGGCTGATGACGCAGGCGATGAGCCAAGGCAAGCCCTCGAGGCCGAAGAGCGAACTCCTCCCCTCGTCGGAGACGACGTTCTTCACTCAGGGCCAGGCGGGGGAGATGGTCTTCGTCCGGGATGAACGGGGGCCGGGTCACGCATAGACCTGTCCCATCCCACCTTCGCCGATCGGCGCAGTGACTTTGTACACGCCGAGGCGGGTCCAGGGGCGAGGGTCAGATGATGTGGATTATACGGTCGGATCAGCGGCGTCGACGAGGTTACTCGCCGAAGTGTTTACCGCTTGCGCCAACACCCCGCCGGCTGATCAGCTGGTTACCAGTCGCGCCTCGATTGCGTCTTGGCGCCGTGTTACCGGCGAAGCCCGTTCCGAAACTCCTTCGGCGTCTGGCCGGTTTCTCGGCGAAAGAACCGACTGAAATAGCTCGGGTCCTCGAATCCGAGCGACGCTCCGACGCGAGCGGCGGATTCGTCGGTATAGAGGAGCATGCGGCGCGCACGCGACGCGAGCGTGCTGTCGAGCAGCCGCTTGGCGCGCTGGCCGGCGTACCTGTGTACAGAGCACGCTCAGATGCCCCGGGGTCACCGCCAGCTCCGCGGCGTAATCGGCGATCCGGTGACGGCGCGCGGCATCGCGCTCGACGAGATCGATGAATCTCGAAACCACGCGATGGGTTGGACGCTGCGGAGCGACGTGATGCGCCGCGGCGTATTGGCGAGCCAGCACGATGAGCATCTCGTACAGCTGCGCGCGCAAGAGATCGACGCTGTCGCGCCGGTCTTGCAGCAACTCGCGTTGCATTGCGGCGAGTCGCGTCCGCATGCGACGCGCGGCCGCGGGTGCCAGTGACATGGCGGCGCGCGCCGGATCCGCGTGAAAGTAGGGAAGACGAAGCAGGAACGCGTCGTCGTGCAGGAATTCCTTGATGAAGAAGTCTTCAAAGAACAAGCACACACCGTCGAGCTGCTTCACGTCCCACCGTCGTACCTGGCCAGGGGTCGTGAAGAACACCGCGCCCGGGTGGACGGCGTGGCGTTGCGAGTCGAGCCAGAACGACCCTTTACCGCGCGTCACCAGAATGATGTCGAAGAATCCAAGGAAGTGCGGCTCGCCGAGGATGAAGCCGGACAACTCGTGCACCCAGGCGACATCGATCAGCAAGTGGCGCCCGTACTTCTTCCGGTCGAACGCGACTCGGGGGACACCGTTCCTCGTCGCTTCCGACGTTCGCGGTTCCCGGATTGTCGTCATTCGTCGAAAAGTGCCATGACTCGATTGCTTTGTCCATTCATTACACGGTCTGGCTATTCGTAGAATGGGCAGCATGACACGATATCAACTCTGCTTTTCCGTCGCGGTGGTGGCTGGCGTCGCGTGCGCACCACTTCATCGCATCGTCCACGCGCGTCCAGGCCCGGCAGCCGCGTCACCATGCGCGGCAGATTCGAATTACCAGCGCCTTGCCTTTTGGGTCGGCGACTGGGAGGTCCTCGATTCTACCGGTGCCCGCTACGCGACGCAGCGGGTGCGCACGGCGGTCGATGCCTGCGCAATTACGGCCGAGTGGACCGGCCGGGTCGGCGACAAAGGGTTGGGAATGTCCGCGTTCGACCGGCGGTCTGGTGAGTGGAGGCAGGTGTATGTATCGAACCAAGTTCCCTCACCGACCGGCGTTCTTCTTCGGAAATCCGATCAATCGTACAGCGGACCGG
Source organism: uncultured Acidobacteriota bacterium (assembly GCA_963804795.1). Lineage (GTDB taxonomy): Bacteria > Acidobacteriota > Vicinamibacteria > Vicinamibacterales > 2-12-FULL-66-21 > CAVSUB01. Next base: position 157,096 of record CAWDRS010000008.1, read on the forward strand.
GCGTCCGTTTCATTCCGCTGCTCGATCCAGTGGATGGGAATCCCGCGCGCTCGCGCGTGACGATCATGCCCTTGAGCGACAATCGCGCGCTGCAGCTGTTCGAGGATTCGCCCGACGGCGGGAAGACCTGGCACACGCTCTTCAAGGCCGAACACCGACCGCTTCGGACCGGCGAGCCGTAGCGCTGGCGCTCTCCGCCATGGCGCCATCCATCTCAGCGTGCCAATGGATTACTCTCCCCTTCGCGACTGCTCATTACCTAAAGCAGCCTGTCCGCGATGCGCCGCATTCAGCGGCGATTGACTCGCGACCCGGGCTCGGATACATGTACCCCGCCTCAGACCATTCTCCTAATGACCAACCACCGAAGGAGATGACCTGTGAGAAGCATCCTCTGTCTCGCCCTCCTCACGGCCGCGATCCCTGCCACCGCTGCCGCCCAAGCTGATTCCCGCGCGGCAGCCAATCAGCCCGCATCTGCCGCCCACGGGGGCGGCGTCGAGCAACCGCGGACGGAATTACCCGCCGGGGCGAAATCGCGACGCGTAAACGGCTACGACATGGCATACGTCGAGCGGGGGGCGGGCCAGCCCGTGCTCCTCATCCACGGCATCTTCACCGACTTCCGCTACTTCTCGGGGGTGATGGACGCCTTCCCGCCGAACTACCGCTTTATCGCCGTCAGCCTGCGGCACTACTACCCCGAGCGATGGGACGGCAAGGGAGGCAGCTTCTCGATGCGACAACACGTTGACGATGTCGCCGCTTTTGTGCGTGAACTCAACGCCGGGCCGGCGCACCTGGTCGGCCACTCGCGCGGCGGCTCGCTCGCACTCTACCTGGCCAAGGACCACCCCGAACTTGTCCGAACCCTCACGCTCGCTGAGCCCGGCATGCCCGCTTTCCAACCTGCCGGAGCGGCGAGCGCGGGCGGGCGTAAATCAGTCCTGGAATCTGCAGCGGCGCTGCTCGATCAAGGAAAGACTGACGAAGCCCTGGCGTCTCTGCAAATCGGCGGGCCGGACACCTGGGCGGCCGGACCGGAAGCCTACCGGCAAATGCTTCGAGACAACGCGTGGACGCTGAAGGGCCTGATCAGCGATCCCGGCGACAAGTGGGCGCCCTACACCTGCGCCGACGCGGGCCGCGTCGCTGTTCCTGTTCTCCTGGTCGGTGGGGAGAAGAGCCCGCCCGAGCGTGGAAAGAGCCTCGACGCCATGCAGGCGTGCCTGAAGCGATCCGAGCGTGCCGTCATCGCCGGCGTGGGGCACCCCATGCCGCGCCTGAACCCGGTCGGGTTCAGCGAGGCAGTGCTCCGCTTCATTACGAAGCACTGAGTCTCAGCGTCCGGAGACAGCCACCTAGCATCGGCATGCAGCGGACGCGCAAATCGGCTTATCGCACGTTCTCACCCTCGAAGGTTTCGGCTCGTCACATATGACGCAATTCGACGGCCTCTGGCGTAATCCGGCCTTCCTGCGCTTCTGGGCAGCCGACACGGTCTCCGTGTTCGGGTCTCTCGTCACCCGCATCGCGCTGCCGTTCACCGCCATCCTCATGCTCGATGCCAGCGCCTTCGAGATGTCATTGCTGGTGCTGGCTGATCTCGTGCCGTCGTGCGTGGTCGGTCTGCCCGTGGGCGTTTGGGTGGACCGGCGGCGGCGTTTGCCGCTGATGATCGCCTCCGACGTGATGCGGGCGTCGGTTCTGGTCTCGATACCGATTGCTGCTGCGTTCGACGCGCTGACGCTGGTGCAGCTCTACGCCGTCGCGCTCGTCGCCAGTGCGTTGACGGTGCTGTTCAACGTCGCGCAGATTTCAATCCTGCCGGCGTTGGTGTCGCGCGAAGATCTGCTCGAGGCCAACAGCAAGACCTCGGCCACTCAGTCCGTCTCGGAGATCGGCGCCTTTGGCATCGGCGGCTGGCTGGTCCAGTTGCTCAGTGGTCCCGGCGCGATCCTGATCGACGCCGTGTCGTTCTTGGCGTCTGCCGTGTTGCTGCGCAGCGTACGGGTAAACGAGATGGGGCCAGCTCCGGAGGTACGCTCCCGCATGCGACACGAGATTGTCGCGGGCCTGAGCCATATGTGGCGCCAGCCGCTGTTGCGGGCGACGGCTCTCGCATCCACGGCGCTGTGGTTCGGCTTCAGCATCGTCGGGACGATCATCAGCCTGTTCGCGCTCAAGGAGCTGGGCTTTGAAGCCGGGCCGCTCGCAATGATCTTCGCGGTCGGAGGCGTCAGCTCGCTTGTGGGCTCCGTCCTTGCCGGGCCGGTGACTCGCGCACTGGGCGTGGGTCCTGCGATGATCGCCGGGCTACTGGTGGCGGGACTGCTGTTGATTCCGCTGACGGCAGCGCAAGGACATGGCGCTGTAGCTGCGGTCTGCCTGCTCGTCCAGCAGTTGGGGGATGGGGCGGTGTCGGTTTTCATGATCAACGAGGTCAGCCTGCGTCAGACCATCGTTGCGCCCGGCCTCATGGGCCGCGTGAACTCAAGCGCCGAATTCTTGCGTTCGATTGCACGCCTCGCGGGCGTCCTCGTCGCGGGGCTGGAGGGTGAAATCATCGGCCTCAGGGCTACGCTGGGTCTGGGTGGCGCCGTAGTCACTCTTGGCGCCATCTTCCTCGCGTTTACGTCGCTCCGGTCTCTGAAAACCATGCCGGCCAGCGCGACACCCGCCTTGAACGGCTGAATTGCGCTCGCCGTCCTACTGACACTAGCACGCCGATAACGACAGGAGCGTGGCTTTGACGGCAAAGCTGCCGTTGTCCTGGGTGAGGGTCAGCCGTTGAAAGTCGATGGCGGCCAACGGACGGACGGTTGCGCTGTGTTCGAGAAAATGGAGATACGCGCGATAACTGTTGTGCGACTGGACGTTGCCGTCGGCCGTTACCCAGCTCACAGTCGCGAGATCGTCCGCGTGGACCCCGGGAGTCGGTTTCCTGAGAATCCCGTGGGCGATCGAAAACACGGTCGTGTTGCCGCCAATGACGAGCGCAATCAGCACGATGGCGGTTGCACTGACTGCGGAAGACTTCGTCAGAATGCGCAAGCCGAACCGAAGATCCTGGAAGAATTGCTCGAGCCGCGTCGATACCCACACGGCACGAGTCTCCTCCTTGACCCGCGTGAGGTTTCCAAGCGCGCGTCGCGCGGCCCTTGTCGCGTCCGCTTCGGACTGCCCGCGCTCCACGTGATCGCGTGCCTCCTCCGCCAGGTGAAAACGAAGCTCGTCATCGAGGTCGCGGTCCGCCCGTGCAGGGAACGACGCGAGTCGGATGAGCGCTCGAATGCGGGCCCGCAACATGATCCCTACTCCCCGCGCAAGACTTTCACCGGGTCGAGCCGCAAGGCACGGTACGCCGGCATCAGGCTTGCCATCAACGCAACAAGGGCCAGCGTGGCCGCGACGGCAACAAGCGTCAGCGGATCCGATGCGCTGACGCCAAAGACGAGCGTTTCCATGACCCTCGCAGACGCCAGCGCGGCGATCGTTCCGGCCGCGATGCCGACGAGCATGGGCGACATGCCCTCGACGATCACCAGACGAAGGACGTCGGCTGTCCGCGCGCCAAGCGCAGTCCTGATCCCGATCTCGCGGCTGCGTCCGCGCACGATGTAGGAGAGCACGCTGTAGATACCGACGGCGGCGAGCAGCAGCGCGACCCCTGCAAAGAGCCCGAGCAGCAGCGCACTGAAGCGCTGCGATGTCAGTCTCCCTTCGAGCACCTGCACCATCGTTCGGATATCGCCGACCGGCTGCTCGGGATCGATCGCACGGATCGCGGCAACGACGGGCTGGGTGAGCGAAGCGGACGGCACCGAAGTCCGTATGACGAACGTCACCCTGCCAGACGGCTCGCGCGTGTAGTAATACGCCGTCGGTGTCGGTCCCTCAGTGAGGCTTCGCTGCTTGACGTCACCCACGATACCGACCACCTGTCGAAGCACCGTCTTCGAGAATGGCAGGGCAGCACGCCGTTCGATCGGATCGTCTTCGCCCCAATACAGCTTCACGGCGTCCTGGCTGACGATCAGCACCTCGGCATCGCTGTCGACGACGTCGCGCCCGCGTAGCACCGGAATCCCCATTGCCCGAAGGTAGCCAGGGGTTATCTGCCGAACTTGCAGGGCCACCGGTTCGCGTTGAGGCGGGTATCCCTCGAGATGGAGAGTCTGCGAGGATCCATCGGCGAAGGGCAGGTCGTTGATCGTCCCCGCAGCCTCGACGCCGGGAAGCGCCCGAATGCGTTGCAGCGCCGCGTCAAAGAATGACGATCGCTGTGCCGGCGACGGGTACCGTGCGTCCACGAGTCTCACGTGCATCGTCAGGACATTGTTCGAATCGAAGCCGGTGTCGCCGTGCCTAAGAGCCAGCAGGCTCTGGATCATCACGCCAGCGCCCATCAACAACACCAGCGACAGCGCGACCTCGCACACGATCAGCAGGCGGCGCGTGCCGACACCGATCGCACCGCCGCTGCGCCCACCTTCCTTGAGCGCCTCGTTGAGGTCGGACCGGCCTGCGCGCGCGGCCGGCAGCGTACCGGCGAGCATGCCGGTGAGCATCGACACCCCCACGGCGAACAGCAGCACTCGCGCATCGATCGAGATTTCCTCCGCCCTCGGCACCTGGCCTGCGAGCAGCGTCGAGGCTGACGTCAGCGTCCCGTACGCGAGCAGCAGCCCGAGCGCGCCACCGGCGCCCGCGAGCAGCAAGGCTTCGGTCAACAGCTGTTGAAACACGCGTCGGCGTCCCGCGCCAAGCGCCGAGCGAATCGCGATCTCCTTGCGTCGGCTCAGGGCGCGAGTGAACAGCAGGTTGCCGACGTTGGCGCAGCCGATGAGGAGGACCAATCCGACGGCACCGAGCAGCATGAGCAGCATCGTGCGGCTGTTGCCGACGATTTCCTCCTGCATCGGGATGACTACGGCTCTCCAGCCTCCGTCCGTTTGCGGGAACTCACGCGCGAGCCGGGCGGAAATCGCGTCCATCTCGGCTTGCGCCTGGGCGAGTTCGACATCTCTGTTCAGACGCGCGACGCCGTATCGATTGTGATTGCCACGGGAGGCGCGCTGCTCGTCGGTGAGTGCAAGCGGGACCCAGACGTCGCTTGCCATCCCGGTCCATGACGCGACCGAGGCAGTGGCCGGCATGACTCCGACGATGGTGTACGGTTCGTCGCTGAGCTTCACCGTGCGGCCGATGACGTCCGGGTGTCCGCCGAATTCGGTTCTCCAGAACCGGTCGCTCAGGACGACGACGTGCCTGCCGCCCGGCGTGTCCTCAATTTGCCGAAAGACGCGTCCGAGCGCCGGCCGGGCTCTGACGACCTCGAAAAAGCCCGCGCTCACGGCTGTCGCACGTACTGTTCGCGCGGCACCCGTGCCAGTGAGCGCGAGCTCCCTGAAGCCGCAGCATTGATACATCGCCATGCCCTCGAACGACTGCGCATCCCGCTGCCAGTCGTAGAACTTGCCTGGGGAGAGCTCGAAGAGTCGACCGCCCGGCGTCCGGGTGAAGATCCGCACCAGCCGCTCCGGCTCCTCGAAAGGCAACGGACGCAGCAGGACCGCGTTGACGATGCTGAAGATCGTGGTGCTAGCGCCGATGCCAAGCGCCAGCACGCTGACGACCGCAACGGCGAACGAGGGTGTCCGGGACATTACCCGGAACGCATAACGAAGATCGGCAAACAAGGTACGCATCCTCGAGTCTCCCTCTGACGATCCATGCAGCCCTGGATTGGGCGGAAGTTGCGCCACGCGGCGGACAGCCGCCTGGTCAACAGGCAGATCGCAAGCCGAGGCGGATCGCTCGTCTTTTTCACGTCACATCCAGCCGGCTCGGGGGCCCTCCGTCATGGCGGTGAAGGGTTAGATGAGCGCGGGCGGTCTAAGGTTTATTCGCGATATGGACGCCGGCTTCAGACGTGAGGGCATCCTGAGGTTCACGCTCGCTACGAACGAGCGGCCCAACAGCCCACGCCGTCAGGCCATCGAATCGGAGCTCTTGCAGCGAGTCGACCGCGTGCCGGGAGTCGCGTCCTCAAGCCATGCAGGTCGTGTTGATCAGCGAAGGCAGCTGGAATGGGCCGGTGAGTGTCGAAGGCTACGAGGCCGGCCCAACGAGAACCTCAGCGCGGACTTCAACGCCGTCGCACCGGGATTCTTCGACACAACCGGCACGCCGCTCCTCGCCGGCCGGGACTTCGACGAACAGGATCGGAAGGCCTCGACGGACGACCGGCGAGTGCGCTGCCCGACGGCGAAGTCGCCATCATCAACGAGGCTTTCGCGAAGGCCTATCTCCAGGGCCGTTCGCCGATTGGACAACGCGTGAGCATCGGTGCTCGTCGGGTTTGTGCTGGTCCTATTTTCGACCTTGACAGTAATGGTTCGAGATGGGGCCCTGGACGTGTTCTTTGGGCCGGGGCTGATTCGCCGGCACATTCCCCTGCGTCGCATCCGCGAGGTCCGGGTGGTAAAAACCCCTTGGTAGTACGGCTGGGGCATTCGACTGACTCCGACAAGCTGGCTCTGGAACGTGTCGGGACTGGATGGAGTGGAGGTCCAGTTCGATGACGGGCATCGCTTCCGGGTTGGTTCGGACGAACCGAACAGATTGGCGGAGGCGCTTCTCCGCGAAATGCGGGCCGTCGAGCGCGCCGCTCGCGGCTGAGCCGCATGTCGTTAACACCCGACTAACGGCCGCTTACGCAGCGAACAGGGCGGCCAGCAGATCGTCGTCAGAAAACTCGCGTAACGCCGCAGCGTCGAGACCGGGCACGGCTTCGTGCCGTAAATCCACGCGAAGACGAAGCGCCTTACGCTCGCCCTCGATCTGACCTAATTGATCGGCTGGCACGATGTATCGCCGGCGACCGAACCAACCGGATGATCGGACGGAGAGATAGCGTACACGCCGAGCGGCGGCGTCGATGACGACGCCTTCAATGCTGCCGAGCCGCCGCCCCTCAGCGCTCAGCACATCCAGCTCGGAGAGCGCGCCTGCCGGGCTGGTGACCTTGGATGCATCAAGGTAAGAGAGTTCTGAACTGGCGGGGACCTGAGCATCGTTTCGCATGGCGGTCACTCCGCCTTGCCGCCACGCAATCGACCTGCCAACCACCCGCTGCAGAACCCGACGGGTACGGTCCAGGCGGTTCTGATGGTCGGCGAAGCGCCCAAACGCTCCGAATAGTGAGGGGGTCGGACCGCTCATATTGGGTTGCGCGCGAACGACTTCGTCGGTTCAACGGACCGCCCGATGAATAACGTCAAGGAACCTGAAAGCTGGTTCAAGGGCCCGAAGCAGGCGGCCTGGTCATACGGCGCAGCTCGGCGGGCAGGCGCACGCTGCTGCCTCGATTCACCATGTCAATATTGCGCGCCTCGCAGTGTTCGCCAACGACCGCCTTCAATCGGATTCGTAGGGGCTGGAAAGGCATTCGATTGCCGTGCGCCTCCACTCAGCCGTGGCTGCGATTCGCCGCGGCGACCCTATTGCATCCGCAGGGCGGTGGCTGGATCGACGTGCGTCGCGCGGCGAAGAGGAATGAGCAGCGCGATCGTCGCGCAGCAGACGAGGATCGCGACGGCGGCGCCGAGCGCGATGGGATCGAACGGCGGCACTTCGTAGAGCAGGCCGCGAAGCAGCCGAACGACGAGCACCACACCCACCGCACCACCAGCGAGGCCGATCGCCATCCATCCGGCGCCTTGCCGCAGCACCAGCCCCGCGATCGCGCGCGGACGCGAGCCGAGCGCCAGGCGGAGGCCGAACTCCCACGCGCGTGCCGCGGCGATGCTGGCGAACATCGCATACACGCCAACCGACGCCAGCACCAGGGCCAGCGCGCCGAAGGACGTCATGAGCAGCACCGGAAGCTGGCGGCCCGCGAGCCCTTCGCCGACGGCCGTGCGCAGCGACATCGCGCGTTGCAGCGCGAGCCCGCGATCGACTGGCCGCGAGCTCGCGCTCCATCGGCTTGAGCAGCGCCAGCGGATCGCCACCCGTGCGCAGCACGAAGGCGGCGAAGGGCCACGGACTCTGCCGGCTCGATCGGTACAGCATCGGCTCCGCATCCGGCCGGGCGCGATCGTTGCGCACGTCGCCGACAATGCCGACCACCTCCATCACGGGCGCCCGCGCATCCGCGCCGAGGCGGATGCGGGCGCCGAGCGCGTCGCCTCGCGGCCAGTAGCGGCGCGCCATGCTCTCGCTGATCACGACCGTCGGCGGCGCCTCCAGACGATCGCGCGCATCGAATGTGCGTCCCTGCCGGAGCGGGATCCGCAGCGTGCGGAAGTAGTCGTCCGAGACCATGGCGCGGAGAGTGCCGAACGGCTGGGCCTCGTTCGGCCGCTGCGGCGCACCGTCGATGCACGAAGCTCGTGCGGCTGGCGCCAGCCGTCGGGATCATCGCTGACGTCCGCGACAGCCTGCACGTCGGGCAGCGACCGCAGACGATCCGCGAACTGCTCCAGGAAGCGGATGCGCGCCGCTGGCGTGGGATAGTCGCGCGGCGGCATCTGCACGGTCGCGGTCAGCACATGATCCGGATCGAACCCGAGCGGCGCCGTGGTCATGGCCCACAGGCTGCGGGCGAGCAGCCCGGCACCCGCGAGCAGGCTGACGCAGAGCGCGATCTGTCCCGCCACGAGCAGGCCGCGTAGACGACGGGAGCGGCGGCTTTCGCTGGCGCCGCGAATCTCGGCGCGCAGCGCGTCCTGCGGATCCGAGCGGTCGACGGACAGCGCCGGCGCGAGGCCGAAGGCCAGACCCGCGCACACCGAGAGCAGCGGCGGTCACGCAGCACCACGCCAAAGTCCAGCGTCAGATCCGCATAGTCCGGCAAGGCCGTGCGCCCGACGCCTCGGAGCGTGGACAAGACGAGCCAGGCGAGCAGCGATGCCCGCGGCGCCGCCGGTCAGCGCGAGCAGGAGGCTTTCGGTGAGCAACTGGCGGATCAGGCGACCGCGTCCTGCGCCGAGCGCGAGGCGGACCGCGAGCTCCTTGCGTCGCGAGAGCGTGCGCGCGAGCAGCGCGCCGGTCAGGTTCGCGCAGGCGATGAGCAGCACGAGCGCCGCGCTCGTCATGAGCACGAGGAGCGGCGTGCGCGTGTCGCCGACCATCGCGTCGCGCAGCGGCATCGACGCGATGGCAAAGCCGCTGTTGTCGCGTGGGTACTCGCGCGCCAGGCACCGTCCCGATGGACGCGAGCTCGCGCTGCGCGGTCTCGTGTGCGATACCTGGCTTCAGGCGGCCGATGGCGCCGAGCCAGTGTGCGGACCGCGCCATCGTCGGCCTGGCGACGACGGGCGCGAGATCGAACGCGGCATAGAAGTCGACGTCGCCGAGCGGGCCGACGAAGTCGCGCGGCAGGACGCCGACAATCGTGCGCGTCACGCCATTGAGGCGGACGGTCCGGCCGGGCACGCCCAGGTCGCCGCCGAACAGTCGCTGCCAGGCGGCGTGGGTGACGAGCACGGCGCGCGCCGTGTCGGGCACGAGCGTGGCGGCGCTGAGCGGCGCGAGACCGCTCGTCGCATCGTCATGCGTCAACAGGCGTCCGCGCGCGGCCGTGACGCCGAGCGTGTCGAAGAAGCCCGGCTCGACCCAGGCCAGGCGCGTGATCCGCGAACCGGACTCGTCACCGTAGGTCGCATCCGAGACGTTGTCGACGAACGCGGCGAGGCGCTCGAACGATCGCTGCCGCGCGGCGAGATCGGCGACCGTCCCGGCGCTCATCGGTCCGCGCACCATCGAGCCGTCGAGCCAGCCGCGCGTACACGCGCACAAGACGATCGGCGTCGGCGTAGGGCAGCGCGTCGAGCAGCACCGATTTCAGCACGCCGAAGACCGCGGCGTTCGCGCCGATGCCGAGCGCGAGCGTGACGATGGCGAGGAGGGTGAAGAGCGGGGCATGCCGCAGCGAGCGGACGCCGTACGTTGAGATCCTGACGAAGATCGCTCCACCAGTTGGCGCGCCGCAGGTGTCGCACACGTCTGCGCCCGATCTCCTCGAGCTCGGCCCGCGCCTCGCGTATGTCCCCGAACTCTCGCAGCGCGGCCGCACGCGCCGCCGCGGGATCCTGCCCCTGCGCGATCAGCTTCTGCGTGCGCTCTTCCAGGTGCAGGGTGATCTCCTCGTCGACGTCTCTGCGTGACGCGCGCCTCGGACCGATGAGAAGCGGAACAGGCGGCGGATTCCTGGAATGTGCGGCATGGGATGCCTCCACCGCGTCAGGCGGTCTGCAGGATCTTGGAGACGGCGGCGGCGTAGCGCGACCACGTCGCCGTCTTCGCGGCAAGCTGCTTCCGGCCTTCGCGCGTGAGCTGGTAGGTACTTCGCGTTGCGGTTGTTCTCGGTCAGGCCCCATTCGGCCTCGAGCCACTGCCGCTCTTCCATACGATGCAAGGCCACATAGAGCGCGCGGTCCTCGACCTGGAGCTCGGCGTCGGTCGTCTCCCGGATCCAGCGCGCGATCTCGTAGCCGTGGCACGGACCCCGAGACACCGTCTTCACACGAGCACGTCGAGCGTGCCTTGCAGGAGTTGCAGATCGTCACGCGCCATATCGACGTTGGACGAGCGCTTCCCCGGAAATGTTCCGGTGAGTAAGAACCAGGCAAGAACGGTTCGACACGGATCGAAAGCGATTCAAACAGGGAGGAGGGGAATTTCCTCCGTTCCTCTCCAATAGTTAAGATTTTCTCCCTTCCTCCCCACCTCCCTGTTGAAAGAGCTCTTCTTCGTGTCTCCGCCATCTCAGATCCGATACCTCTCGATCGTCTCCCTCGAGGGCGCCGGCGTCACAAGAGAGACGACCCCCATCAGCGCGCACGAGATGAACGTCATCGGGACGACCGGCATCAGTCCGCCCCACGCGAGCGCGCCCGGCACGCGCGCGGTGTAGATCACGGCGAACGCCGTCCAGAGCGCGACGGCGAGCGCTCCCCACTTCGTGCTGCGCGTCCAGAACAATGCCGCAAAGAGCAGCGGCGAGAGCGACGCGTAACCCGAAAACGCAAACTGGACAGCCAGATCGAAGATCGTCTGCGGCACCTGCAGCGCGATGACGTAGGCCATCACCGTGAGGAGCACGACGAACAGCCGCCCGGTCTGGACCTGAACGGCCTCGCCAAAACGCTGCAGCCCTCCGTAGAACGCAAATACATCTTCGGTGAACATTGTCGAGAGCGCGAGTATCTGCGAGTCGCTCGCCATGACCGCCGCCATGATCCCGGCGCCGAGCAGACCCGCGAGCCATACGGGCGCGTACCGCTCGAGCATCACGAGGATCACGTCGTCGCCTGCCGCCGCGCGCCTGAGCGCCGTCCGCTCCGGCTCGCCGAGGCTCGCGGGAGCCGCCGCCAGCGCCCGGCGGGCCTGCAGCTTCTCTTCGATTCGCGGGACGTCGTGCATCGCGTTGGCTGCCACGCCGAGGAACACGCACGGCAGCCAGATCGCGAGGATGCAGACCGGATAGATGACCACCGTCCGCTTGAACTGCGAAACGCGCCGCGCGGTCAGGCAGAAGATCGTGATGTGCGGGAAGGCAATCGTCGACAACGGCACGAGTGTGTAGCTCAGAAAGAAGAGCGGCGACACGCGCTCGCGCGTGAGGAGCGGCGCCGTCTGCGGCGACGCGAGCAGCGACTCCATTGCCGTTCCAAAACCGCCCATCCCGCGACCGATCAGCACCAACGCGACCGCGCCGAACGACAGGAACAAGATCGTCTGGAACGTGTTCACCCAGGCCGTGCCGCGCATGCCGCCGAAAAACACGTAGCTCATCACGACCAGTGCGACGATGGCGCCGCCGAGCCAGTACGGCACGAGGCCGCCCGTGATGCCGCGGAGTGCGGTCCCTCCGCCCATGACCCCGATGATGATGTAAGGGACCAGAAGCGCTGCCTGGACGGCGAAAATCACCGTGCCGATGTGCCCGCACTCCCATCGATCGCGGAACATCTGCACTGGCGTGATGAAGCCGTGCCGCTTGCCGAGAGCCCACATGCGGGTGCCGACGAAGTACAACGTCAACGGGATCACGAACGCCGACGACGAGGCCATCAGAGGGAACGTGATGATCCCGTTGGCAAAAGCGTGGCCGGCCGACCCGAGGATCGTGAAGGCCGTCATGTTGGTGCCGAAGAGCGAGAGGAGGAAGACCGCCGACCCGAGCGAGCGCCCCGCGAGGAAAAAGTCCTCCGCGCCGCCCGCACCTCGCGAGCGTCGGAAGGCGAAGATCCCGATGTAGAGGACGAGCCCGAGATACCCGACGACGAGCAGACCGGGGATCACCGGTCGCGATCCTGCTCGAGGTGCGACGGCCAGGTGACGGTAGTCAGGATCCACATCAGGAGCGCCGCGACCAGGCAGTAGGCCGCGTGGTAGGCGAGCCCGACGGGCAGGAAGCCGAACACGAGAGGCCTGGCGGCGCGCCAGAGCCACAGGTCCTGATGCAGCGCGTAGATACCGAGAACGAGAACCGCGAGCAATGCGGATGACAGTGTGTGCACTGAAACGACTGGCCGTCCTTTGACGTCTTTATCACACGGCCGGCCATCAATCGGCAAGCCGGTGGAGGTCTGGCTCATGCGGGTTCGTAGAAAGCTCCTCGCGCTGGCGGTGACGGTGAGCGTGATGCTCGTCCCGGCGCTGGCCCCGGACGTCGCGGCACAGACAACCGGAACCATCGGCGGGACGGTTCGGGACGCGAGCGGTGGGGTGGTGTCGGGCGTGGCGATCACCGTCGTGAATACGGCCACCGGTCTCACCCGCGGAACGGTGTCCAGCGAGAATGGACGGTACGTGGTGCCCGCGCTTCCACCCGGTACCTACGAGCTCAGGGCCGAGGTGGCTGGGTTCAAGCCGCATATCCGTCAGGGCATCAATCTTGCGCTCAACGAAACCTTGACGCTGAATCTCACGATGCAGATCGGCGACGTCGCCATCGAAGACGTCGTCGTTGGCACGGCGCCCCTGGTGAACACGTCGACGTCCGAGCTCAGTTACCTCGTCGGCCAGGAGGCGATCGAAAGGCTGCCCCTGAACGGCCGGAACTACACCGATCTCGCGCTGCTGCAACCGGGCGTGCTCGCCTACCCTCATCGAGACGGCGGGTCGGTGGTGGCGCACGGGCTCGGCGTCAGCGTGAACGGGCAGGATCCCCGGTCGAACGTCTACCTTCTGGACGGCACGCTTCAGAACGATTTCACCAACGGGCCGGCGGGGAGCGCCGCGGGCACCGCGCTCGGCATGGACGGCGTCCGGGAGTTCCGCGTCGAGGCCAACGCGTACAGCGCCGAGTTCGGCCGCAACTCGGGCGGCCAGATCAACGTGCTGACGAAGTCCGGCACCAACCGCGTCGACGGGAGCCTCTTCGAATACCATCGCAACGACGCACTCGACGCGAAGAACTACTTCGATGCCGGCGTCAAGCCGGACTTCCACCGCAACCAGTTCGGCGGCACGCTCGGCGGGCCGATTCAACAGAACCGGCTGTTCTTCTTCGTGAACTACGAGGCGCTCATCGAGCAGCTCGGGCGGACGATCTCAACCGTCGTGCCCGACGACAACGCGCGGCTCGGCATTCTGCCGAGCGGAACGGTTGGCGTGAGCGCCGCCGTGGCGCCATTTCTCGCCGAGTTTCCCCGCGCCAACGGACCGCTGCTCGGCCAGGGACTCGCCGTCTACAACTTCCCGTTCGCGCAGAAGCTGGATCAGCACTTTCTCCAGGGTCGAATCGACGCCAACACCGGCTCGAACCGGCAGATGTTCGCGCGCTACACGCTCGACGACACGAATCAGTTCCTGCCGACGGACTACCCGCAGTTTCCACGCGAGTTCCTGTCGCGGAACCAGTTCTTCACCGGCGAGCACCGGCAGGTCCTCTCCGCGCACATGCTGAACACGGCGCGGATCGGATTCAGCCGCACCCGCATCGGCCAGAACGTCGAGGCGAACACCTCCCAACCGCTCGCGCCGTTCGTGCCGGGACGGGCGATCACCGGCGACATCGACATCGGCGGGTTGAAGCGCTTCGGTCCGCAGAGCTCCGCCAATCTGCGCCTCGTGCAGAACGTCTTCAGCGTTCAGGACGATCTGGTGCGCACGCGCGGCCGCCACGTGATGAAGGCCGGCGGCCTCGTCGAGCATTACCAGGACAACATGGTGAATCCGACGTTCAGCCTGGGCATCTACGCATTTCCGAGCCTGACCGCATTCCTGCGCAACACCCCCAACAATTTCGTCGGGCTGACGCCAGAGGCTCAGTTCGATCGCTACTGGCGCTTCACGCTCTTCGGCCTCTACGCGCAGGATGAAATGCAGTTGACGAAGCGCCTCACGTTGAACGCCGGTCTCCGCTACGAGCTGACGACGATGCCGGCCGACAAGTATGGGCGAGACTCGGCACTGCCCGATTTGACCGCGGCCAAGGAAACCGTCGGCCCTCTCTATCAGAACCCGACGTACAAGAACCTCTCGCCGCGCGGCGGCTTCGCCTGGGACGTGTTCGGCGACGGTCGGACGTCGGTGCGCGGCGGATACGGGCTCTACTTCAACACGAACAATCACCAGAACCTGATCGTCACCGTGACGAATCCACCCTTCACGCCGCGGCCGGTCATCGTCAACCCGACGTTCCCCAACCCGCCGTTCGAGCGTGCCGGCGCGATCTCGATCCGGCCGGTCCAGTATGACCTCGAGAATCCCCGGCTCCACGTCTACAACGCGAACGTGCAGCGCGAGATCTGGGGCCGGACGGCGGTCACGGTCGGTTACGCGGGCTCTCGCGGCATGCACCTGCTGCGGAGCAGTGATGTCAACACCGCACGTCCCGTGATCCAGCCGGACGGCACGCCGTTCATCGCGGCCGGAACGCCTCGTCAGAACACGGCCTTTTCGACGATCGAGCTGAAGAGCAGCGACGGCGACTCGTGGTACAACGCGCTCATCTTCGACGTGCGCCGGCGCTGGAGTCACGGCTTTTCGGCCCAGTCCTCCTACACCTTGTCGAAGTCCGAGGACACGACGCAGGCATCCACGTTCTTCTCGGACGCGACGAATGGAACGACCTCGGCACTGCCGGAGTACGTGGCGGGCTACAACAAAGGCCCATCCGACTTCGACGTTCGCAACAACTGGGTGATGAACCTGTCGTGGGACCTGCCGTTCGCCAAGGGGACGACCGGCGTCGCCCGCTCAGTCCTCGATGGCTGGAACCTGTCGGGGATCTGGACCATGCGCAGCGGCCAGCCGTTGACGGTGTTCGTTACGGCGAACCGGTCGCGATCGCAATGGAACCCGTCTCGCGGGCCGGGGATCGGGCAGGACCGTCCGAGCTATGCCGGCGGGTACGGTCCCGACAACGCCGTGCTCGGCCGTCCCGACCAGTGGTTCGATCCGGCCGCCTTCGTGCTGCAGGCGGCTGGAACCTTCGGGAACACCGGCCGGGGGGACTTCAGCGGCCCGGACCTGCGCACGCTGGACCTCTCGCTGTCGAAGCGGGCGCGATGGTCGGCCGGCACGATCGAGGTGCGCATCGAAGCCTTCAACGTGCTCAATCGAGCGAATTTCGGAGTGCCGGAGCTCCGCGCCTTCGCAGGCCAGGCCGACGGCGAAACGCCGCTGGCCACGTTCGGGCGGATCACGAACACGGTCACCTCGTCACGTCAGATCCAGATCGGCCTCCGGGCGCAGTTCTAAAAGGGCCCCAGGGCTCTTCGGACGCGCGCGCCCCACCGGAGCGCCTTCCGGGCCTGCCGTGTCAGAATGTCAGGATGGCTGCGTTTCCGGCGTTTCAGCTCCCCACCGAGGACTCCGACGGACGGCTCTTTCGCATCTCGGTGCTCGAACAGCTCGAGCAATTCCGGAAGCGCCTGATCCGATCGGCGATCGCGGTCCTCGTTGGAATGCTGGTCGCCTTCACCTTCATCCAGCGGATCGTGACCTTCGTGCTCGCCCCGGCGCGGTCCATGCTGCCTGCCGGCAGCCGGCTCATCTACACCGAACCGATCGAAGCCTTTTCGCTCTACATCGACATCGCGCTGATCGCCGGGGCGGTCCTGGCATCGCCGTACGTGCTGTACCAGTTCTGGCTGCTCATCGCGCCGGCGCTGTACTCACGCCAGAAGAGATTCGCCATTCCGTTCGTGGCCCTCACGAGCGTCGGCGCCGTCGCAGGCGCCGCCTTCAGCCATTACATCGTCTTTCCGTACATGATCCGGTTTTTCGGAACATTCAGCTCGGCCGACGTGGCCTTTCTACCGCGTGCCGAGAACACGTTCGACCTGTACGTGAAGATGCTGCTGGGGATGATCGTAGTCTTCCAGATTCCGACCGTGGTCTTCTTCCTGGCCAAGATGAGGCTCGTCACGGCACGGTTCCTCTGGCGGAACACCAAGTACGCCATTCTGATCATCTTCATCGTCTCGGCGGTCGTCACGCCGTCGAGCGATCCCTGGAATCAGACGATCTTCGCCGCGCCGATGATCGCCCTGTACCTCCTCAGCATCGGCATCGCCTGGATCGTGACGCCAAGACGGACCGAGGCTGCGGACAGTGAGTTGGATTCGAGCGAATAGCGCGGTTCAGATGTCTCGCTATCGCGCGCTCATGTAGCGCGGGCCTTTCCGCCTTCGCGCGCAGGGATTCAGGCGCGCTTCGGCGAGACCTCGACGGAGCCTCGGCGGAGGCGGGCAGGCCTGCCACGCTGGCGCGCGGGCAGCCCTAAGGGCTGCGCTACATGACGCGAGGGCCTCAGGCCCCTTTGCTCTTGACGTACTCCGGCTCTCTCTTCCATCCGGTGAGCATCGCAACGAAGTTCTGCCAGCCGTGCAGGGCCACCATCACGAGGTGACCGGGCACGAATGCCGCGAACCCGCACAGCGCCAGGAAGTGCCAGATCCGCACGAGCCTGTAGCCGCCGAGCATCGTCACGAGGAGCGGGAGCTGCGCTGACTTGTAGAGTGCCAGGCCGGTGACGAGCGACAGGGCCCCGAGGAGCAGCGTGGTCGTATAGGCGAGCTTCTGCAGCGGGTTGTAGGGCTGATCCACGACCGGCTTCGGGCCGCGGAGAAAATAATGGCGCGCCATCGGCCACACGCCCGGGATGTCGCTCGGAGCGAAGAGGACCATCCGATAGCGCCCGGTCACGAGCTGCCCCACGACGTACACGAGCGCCGCCCCCCCGAACAGCCACATGAACGTGAAGTGCCACTGCAACGCTCCGCCGAGCCATCCGCCAAGGGTGATCGCGTCGGGCGGATTCCAAAAGTCCTGCTGCGGAACCTTCGACCCGAAGCTTGGGAATGCCAGGAAGATGCGGAGCCCGCTCGCCCCCATGATGACGAGCGACACCGCCGTCAGCCAGTGCGCGACGCGCACGTAGAGCGGATGCTCGTACGCGGCGGTACTCTGCACGCCCCCCTTCCCTTGCCAGCGTGCCACCGGTACGACGTCAGCCGGCGTCGTCATATCCCGCCGTACCAGCTGTAGCCCTGGTCGCCCCAGTAACTCCGCTCCGGACCGAGCTCGTCGACGACCGAGAGCGTCATCAGGTATTTGGCTTGTTTGTATCCAAGGGTCGTCGGGATCTGGAGGCGCAGCGGCGCCCCGTGCCCCCGATCGAGCGGCTTGTCGTACATCTCGTAGCAGAGCAGGGTCTGCGGATGTCGCGCCATGGCAAGGTCGATCGACTCGAAGTAGTTGTCGGCGCACGTCACCGCCACGTAGCGCGCCGCGGGATCCGCACCGGCCAGATCCAGGAAGTCGCTCAGCCGCGCGCCGCCAAAGCTGCCGATCGCGTCCCACCCCTCGACGCAGACGTGCTGGGTGATCTGGGTGATCTTCGGGAGGGCGTGCAGCCGATCGAGCGTGTATTTCCCCGGACGCGCGACCTTGCCGCTGACCTGGAGCGACCAGGCGTCGAAGTCGATCTCGGGCTCGAGCACATCGTAGAAGTTGTAGGGGAAGCGCTCGAACGGTACGACGTCGGCGGCGCTGTAGGTTGGCGCGAGATGGCCGGCTCGAAAGGTCCGGGCCGAGGCCCAGTCGCTCAGTCGAACCCCTTTGTCGAGAATCGACTCCCGCCACGGCGGGTAGAAGAGCGAGCCGAGCGCAACGAGCGGCGTGAGCTTGAGAAGCTCGCGGCGCGTGCGCGGCGGCCGGGTGATCTGTGGGGCCATGGAAGTGCGACGGGTGAACGGCGGCATTCACCCGTCACAAGGATACCCTCTCGGGGCTACGAGCAGGTAGGGGCAACCATCTTCAAGTCTTTCACAGTGACGGTTCCGGCGGTCGCCATGTCGTCCTTCTTGGCGTCCTTGGCATCGCCCTTCGCCATCGGGTCCTTCTTCGTGCTGTCCTTGCCCGTCGTAGCGGCCGGTTTCATCGCGCCGGTAATCTCGACCTTGTGGCCGACATGCGGCTTGAGTGTCCCGCCGGACAGCGCATACGACGCCGGGGCACCGGCCCCTCCCGACATGGTGGCATTGTTGAGCATGAACTGCCCGCCGGACTCAGCCACACAGCCCGTCAACGTGACGGCCTTGTCGGCGTCCTTCCCCTTTTCCTTCGCCTGGTCTGCCGCCCCGCCCTGCGCGGCGAGGGCGATGGTACACCCCATAGCGAGGACACCTGCATAGAGCACGCGCTTCATGACCACTCTCCTTTTGTGACCGTTACCCATGACAACTGTGAACAGCTGCGATAAGCCACGACGGCCGCTCGCAATATTCGATCCCGCGGCAATCCGGTCGGAACGACCTGAGGAATTCTCCGCCGTCCTCATCCCGGGACCTGCCATTACCGCGGTCGCATGGCGATATATTCCGAGGACGGTTCTCTTGTCCAGCCTTCCAGGAGCGCGAGGGCCCGGGCACGGGTGCAATGATTTCACACACGCGTTGCACTACACTGGCCTCGGCGAACAGTGCAATTCTTTGCCAGACGGCGAAAGGGTCACGCGCTCGCGGTCGCGACGGAAGCCGCTCCGGCCCCGCGTCGGCGCGGGCTCGCCGTCCTGTCCGGCGCGGCAATCTGCGCGGTCGCGTTCTCCGGGGCGACCCAGTCGCCCCCTGCGCCGCCGCGTCCCAACATCGTCATCATCCAGGCCGACGACCTGGGCTACGGCGACTTGAGTGCCTACGGACAGGCCCGGTTCCAGACGCCCATGCTCGACCGGCTCGCGCGGGAGGGCACCCGGTTCTCGCAGTACCTACGCCGGCAGCACGGTCTGTGCCCCGTCACGGACGGCACTGATGACCGGCATCCACACCGGCCACGCCTGGATTAGAGGGAATGGGGAGATTCCCTTGCGCGCGGAAGACATCACGGTGGCCATGGCGCTCCGCGAGGCTGGCTACCGGACAGCCGTCGTGGGCAAGTGGGGGCTCGGACGGCCCGGCACCGACGGACAGCCGGACAAGAAGGGGTTCGAGTACGCGTTCGGCTTCCTCGATCATCGACACGCGCACCGGCAGTTCACGGACCACCTGTATCGGAACGGCGAGCCGGTGCCGACTGACGTGGACCACGACTATGCCAACGATCTGTTCACGAAAGAAGCCTCGAGCTTCATCGAGAACCCTGACGCGCGGCCATTCTTCCTGTATCTGAATTACACAGTGCCGCATGCCGAGCTTCGGGTGCCGGAGGACTCGCTCGCCGCGGTGCAGGGACGGTTTCCAGAGACACCATTCGTGAACGCGACAGCCGACGGACGCCGCACGGGACCCGACAATGTGTCGCTCGGATATCGATCGCAGCCCGCGCCGAAAGCAGCGTTCGTCGCGATGATCCAGCGGATGGACCGCGACATCGGGCGGCTCGCGGATCTCGTCAAGGACCGCGGGCTCGAGCGCCGCACGCTCTTCATGTTCATCAGCGACAACGGGCCTCACCAGGAAGGCGGCGCGGATCCCGCCTTCTTCAAGAGCTCGGGAGGGCTTCGCGGCATCAAGCGGGATCTGTACGAAGGCGGCATCCGCGTGCCGATGATCGCGAAGTGGCCGGGGACGATTCCCGCCGGACGCACCAGCCCGCACGTGTGGGCACACTGGGACATCTTCCCGACGGTCGCCGAGCTCGCCGGGGCGAAGGTCCCCGGCCATGTCGATGGTCTCTCGATGACGAAGGCCCTACGCGGCAGGGCGCAGCCGACCCACGAGTTTCTCTATTGGGAGTTCCACGAGCGGGGGTTTCAGCAGGCCGTCCGGATGGGCGCATGGAAGGCCGTTCGACTCCAGAAGGACGGCCCGCTCGAGTTGTACAACCTCGAAGCCGATCCTGGCGAACGCCAGAACGTCGCGGCCGCGAATCCCACGGTCGTCAAGAAGATCGAGACCTACCTCACGACGGCGCGCACGGACAGCGCGCAGTGGCCGGTGAAGTAGAATCGAGGTCTTAGCTTGCGCTTCAGAGCCTGCGAAAGAATCGATCATCGATCTTGTGGCTTCCACCTTTAGGTGGAAGACACACGCCGGCCGCGATCTTCCGCCTGACCAGCCTCCGCCAAGGCTACGGCGGTCCGCCGAAGCGCTTCGCGCGAAGGCGGAAGGCGGAAGCCACAGGAGATTGATTCACAGGCTCTAAGGCGGAAGATCCGCGGCTGTCGGTCGGCTTCCACGTGAAGGTGGAAGCCACGATTCGTCTGATTCGGTTCTGGCAACAACAGGAGTGTGCAATGGGATGGGTGGCGTACGTAGCCGGTGCGGTATTGTCGTGGGGCGTCTATGGCGCCATGCTTCATCAGGGCCAACTGAAGCTCGGGAGCCCGATGCGAGCCCTGCTCTGCGTCGGAGTTGCGTATTTTCTGATCGGCGTGATCGTGCCGGTCGTGACCCTGATGTCGCAGGGCCAGCTCGATGCGCGCAGCTTCAACGGCTCGGGCACGACCGCCGCGACGATTGCCGGCATGCTGGGCGCGCTCGGCGCCGTCTGCATCATCTTCTCGTTCCGGGCGGGCGGCTCACCCACCTATGTGATGCCGCTCGTGTTCGGCGGGGCCCCCCTCGTCAACGTCCTGTACACCATGGCGACGCACCCGCCGAAGAACCCGCCGGGCCCCATGCTCTATCTGGGCTTCGTGATCACGGCTATCGGAGCCGCGATGGTGCTGTACTTCAGGCCAACCGCGTAGCACGGCGACCGCTTGTCCAACCATTTTCTCCCTACCTCGACTTCCCGATCGCATACAGATGTTTCTCCGTTCGAAGGAAGATCTGACCGTTCGACACCGCAACCGAGCTGAGCGTGTACTCGTCGACCGCATTTTCGGCGACGACCTGAAACGACGGTCCGGCGGTGAACACTGACGTGACCCCATCTTCGCTCGTGACGTAGATCCGTCCGTCGGCCAACACGGGAGATGCGCTGTACGTTCCGGACTTCAATCGCTGGGGGCCGTACACAACCTGACCGGTCCTCGCGTCAAGACAGTGCACCACTCCCCGGTCGTTGACGACGTAGACGTACTGGCCGTCGCTGACGGGCGTCGGCACGTCGGGGCCGCCGCGCGTGAAGGCCCACGCCACATGGGTCGACGTCACGTCGCCACGTCCACCCGATCGCACGGCCAGCATCGGGCTCTCGCGCGTCGGGGCAATCACGAGCCCTCCCGCCACCACCGGCGAGGAGACGATGCGGTAGTCGCCGCGGCGATCGGGATTCAGGCCACGGACGCGCCAGAGCTCCTTCCCCGTCGCCGGATCGTGTCCCGTCACGGCGTCGCCGCCGGTGATGACGATCTCCGCTGCGGTTCCGTACTTGAGGAGGGCGGGCGTCGTGTACGAATCCGGCGACTCCTGCCGCGCGTCGGTCGGCCGCTCGACGCGCCAGACCGTGCGGCCCGTCTTCTTGTCGATCCGCAGGACATAAGACGGATCGTCCGTATACATCCCGTGCAGCACCTGCACATAGAGCGCATCGTCGTAGAGCAGGGGCGACGATGCGTAGCCGTAGTTGAGGCCGAATCGTCCGTAGTCCTTCTGGATGTCGCGCGTCCAGAGCTCGGTACCCTTGAAGTCGAATGCCTTCAGGATCCCTGTCCCGGTCATCACCCACACCATGGCGCCGTCGGTCACCGGCGACGGCGACGACATGTTCTGCTTGCGCTGCAGGTTGTTGCCGCCGCCCAGGGGGCGTTTCCAGGTCACCGCGCCTGAGCTGCGAGCGACGCTCCAGAGCTCGAGCTCACCCTGCGAGAGGTGCAGCGCGACGTTGAGAAAGATCGTGTCGTTCCACACGATGGGCGTGGCGCCGCTGCGGCTCGGCATCGGGAGCTTCCAGGCCACGTTTTCGGTCTGGGTCCAGCTCGCGACCAGACCGCGCTCGCGGCTGACGCCATTCAGTTCGGGTCCGCGCCACTGCGGCCAGTTATCTGCGAAGAGCGTCACGCTCGTGAGTGACGCGAGAAAGAAGCTCGACCAAATGGATCGGCGCACGACGGTCCTCCCCCGGCTATGCTAGCGCAGTCGACAGTCTCCAGTCGGGAGTCGGCAGTCGCAGTCGGCAGTCACAGTCGACAGTCGCATTCTGGAATGCTCAGATTGGACGATGGCATCCACTTCCTCCTCGCACGCGGCTGCTGAACCGGCGGCCCGCCGGACCCTTCTGGAGAGGCTGGGGGCATGGGCGTTCAGCCAGCGTTCGTGGACCCCCGTGCCGCTCGCGCTCATTCTGGTGCTGGTCCGGTGGCAGTGGGTTCGAGAGCCGTGGCTCTTGGTCCTCGGTTTCCTCATCGTCCTGTCAGGGCTTGGGATTCGATACTGGGCCGTGAGTTACATCGGGACGATCTCGCGGACGCGTGCCGCGCGGTTCGGGCCGCTGATGTCGTCGGGGCCGTTTGCACTGGTGCGGAATCCGCTGTACGTCGGGAACTTTCTGATCTGGATCGGCTTCGTGGTCAGTTCTGGCCTGATCTGGATGCTGCCGGTGGCGTGGGGTCTCTTCGCCTTGCAATACAGCGCCATCGTCCGGTTCGAAGAGACGGCCCTCGTCCGACATTTTGGCGTTAGCTACGAGACGTATCTCCGCGAGGTCCCGCGGTGGACGCTCGATCTGAGCCGCTTCGGCGTCGCACTCAGCACGCGTGGGCCGCATGGGTGGCGCGAGGTCTGCTTCAGCGAGCGTGGGACGCTGATTGCGGCGGGGGTCATGACGGCGCTTCTGGTAGCGAAGTACCTGTCGTCCGTTTGAGACAGGTTTTCTTCCCCTTGCGCTTCGACATCACGAGCGGTATAACACTGATGTGAAGATGTTTTGGATTTATTGGATCTTGGCAGACAGACCAGGGTATTCTCGTCCGCATTCGCAGCACGGAACGTCGTCACCCGCATCAACGGACGGCTGGCGTTCGGTGAGCTCGTGACGCGTAACTACTTTCAAGTGGTTGGAGTCCGCGCGGCACGCGGGCGAATACTCACCCAAGCCGACGGGACATCCGAACCCGGCGCACCGCCGCTGGTCGTTCTGAGCCATACCGGGTGGACGGGATTGTTTGGCGGCGATCCGGCAATCGTGGGCACACAGGTCCGCATCGGGGGCGTCCCGCTCGAAGTGATTGGCATCACGCCCGCAGGGTTCACGGGCCTCGGCGAACGCCCGTGCGACTTCTGGGCCCCGCTCTCAGTCGATGCAGCTCTGACCGAAGGGCCGAACCTTTTCGCCCCTCCGTATCCTGGCCGTCTGGGCATCGCCGGGCGTCTGCGCCTGGACCTGGCGGAAGGGGCCGCGCAATCGGCGCTGGCTCTGTGGGCCGCCGGAACGACCGCAGGACGCCCAGAAGGTGAACAGGCGACCGGCGCCGTACTCGTGTCGCAGGCCACGCGGATGCCGCTGCCGATTCAGATGCTCGCCGTGGTGCTCCCGCTCGCCGCAGCTTTCGGCCTCGTGCTGCTCATCGCCTGCGCCAACGTGACCAACATGATGCTGACCCGGGCGATGTCACGGCACCGTGAAATCGGCGTCCGGCTGTCGCTGGGGGCATCAAGAGCGCGACTCGTCCAGCAACTCATGATCGAGAGTCTCGTGCTCGCGGTACCGGCCGCGGCGGCTGGCTTCGTCGTGGCGTACTCGACAATCCATCTCGGCGTCAGGCTCCTGTTCGCGACGATGCCAGCCGGGCTTGCGGATGTTGCGAGACACGTCGCTTCGCTGGAGCCTGACGTGCGGGTCTTCGCCTTCTCGGTAGCGGCCGGCCTGACGTCCGCCGTGCTGTTCGGTCTCGCGCCTGCGCTCCAGGCCACCAGAATCAGCGTGGCGCGCGCATTTGCCGGCGAGCTGGTGCTGCACCTTCGCCCGACACGCCTGCGCGGTGCGCTCGTCGTCGCACAGGTCGCCGCGTCAGTGTTGCTGTTGATCTGTGGCGGCATCCTCATCCGCAGTGCGGTCCGGCTGGCGAATATGGACACCGGCGTGAATGCACGCGGTGTGCTCGACCTCCAGATTCGAGAGAAGTCACGTGCCCAGATTCTCGCGGCGCTGGAAACAAGTCCGATCGTTCAGCGCATTGCGGCGACGTCACCTCCTGTCCCGTTCGACGGAAGGCCGCCAGGCATATCCGTCACATCGTCTGGCAGACCGGAAACCCTTCGGGCGTCTCATCGATACGTGTCGCCGAACTACTTCGCGATATTCGACGTGCCTCTCAAGGACGGACGCACCTTTTCGAGGGCAGAAGCGGCTTCCGGCGGATCGGTCGCGATCGTGTCGGAGACCGCGGCACGCCGCTTGTGGCCAGGTCGCAGCGCAGTCGGACAACTGCTGCGACTCCACGCGACTGACCAACACCTTCAAACCGGCCAGCCGGTGAGTCCGGTGGTTGTCGAGATCGTGGGAACGGTGGGCGACGTCGCGACGGGATACTCGAACGACGAAGCCAGCCGAACGACGGTTTACCTGCCGACCAGCGAACGGCGAGCAGGCAATGAGCTCTTGATCCGCGTCGGCGGCAACGTGGATGCGGCCGTTCGGGAACTTGAGGCGGTCCTGACCACCGTGGACGGCAGAGCGGTGGAACGGCTTGACAGACTCGAGGACTTCGAGGCGTTTCGCGCCTACCCGTTCCGCGTCGTGTACTGGATGTCTTCGGCCATCGGCGTACTGGCCCTTCTGCTGACGCTATCGGGCGTCTATGGCGTGCTCTCCTACCTTGTATCGATGCGATCGAAGGAAATCGGGATTCGGATGGCGCTCGGCGACACCGCGCGCGGCGCGGCCATCACCGTGCTGGTGCAGTCCATGAGGCTGTCCGCCATTGGCATAGCCGTTGGTGCGATGCTCAGCCTCGGCGCATCCGCGATGCTGGCGTCGCAGCTGGTCACGATCAGCACGTACGATCCCATTGCCTACAGCACCGTGATACTCCTGGTCGTCATCGCCTGCGCTTGCACCTCGTTCTTTCCTGCGCTGCGAGCCGCGCGTATCGATCCCCTCGTGATGCTGCGACACGATTAACCTGCGATTCATTTGTGTTGGCTGTAGCGCAGCCCTTCCGCCTTCGTTGAAACTACGGCGGACCGCCGAAGCCTTGGCGAAGGCGGTCAGGGCTGCCTGCGCGCGCCGGAATGGCAGGCCTGAAGGCCTGCGCTACGAGGGCGCGCGGTGCCAAACACGAGTGAGCTCCGGGAGTTCCGGGACTGCTAACCCTGCGTTCCGCGGACGATAACCTGCAGTCGATCCGAGTAGCTGCGGCTGGATGTCACGCGCGTCCCGTCGCGCAGGACGATCTGGTACTCGCCATGGAACGTCGGGATCAGCTCTTTGATGCGGTCCAGATTGACGATCGTCGAACGATGCACCCGCACGAACCGATCGGGGTGCAGGCGCTCGGCGATTTCGCGGATCGTGCCGCGCATGACGTGCTCCTCGCGTCCGACGTGCAGCGTCAGATAGTGACCGGCGGCCTCGATGCGATCGACGTCGGCCGCGCGAACGAAATACACGCGGTTCGCCGACTTGATCACGATCCGCTCGAGGTAGCGGGTTGCCCGGACGGCGGCCACGAGGTTGAGCAAACGAGCGGCCGCGGCGTCGGCATCGCCGCCCGCGAGCGCACGAACCCTGACCAGGGCGTGATGCAGCCGCTTCCGGTCGAACGGTTTCAGCAGGTAGTCTGCAGCGTGGACGTTGAACGCCTGAAGCGCGTACTGGTCGTAGGCGGTCACGAAGACCACCGTGGGACAAGTCGATGGCGAGAGCGCGTGGAGCACGTCGAAGCCGTCCATGCCTGGCATCTGCACATCCAGGAACACCACGTCGGGCTGAAGACTCCCGATGGCGGCGACCGCGGCCGCTCCGTCGCCGGCTTCGCCGACGACCTCCATACCCTCTTCGTCTCTGAGCAGTGCCTTCAGCCGCCGGCGTGCCAGAGGCTCGTCGTCGACGATCAACGCGCGGAGGATGGTCATGCGCGGATCGGAATGGCGACCCGGACAGTCGCGCCGCCCGTTGGTCGTCGAGTGAGTGCCAGCGTCGCTTGCGGGCCGAACGCGGCCGACAAGCGCAGACGCGTGTTCTCGAGGCCGTGGCCGGCGCTCATCGCCGCCGGCGGGCCCGGGCCGTCGTCGGTCACCTCGATGATCAGCATCGGGATCAGCATGGCATCGTCGCGAAATGCGTGCACATCAATCGAGGCGAGCCCCGGCCGGATCGCCGCCCCGTGACGGATGGCGTTTTCGACCAGCGGCTGCAGGAGCAGTGTCGGGACCGCCAGCTCCAGCGTGTCCGGCTCGGCCGAGATGCGCACCGTCAGCCGTTCGCCCAGCCGCGCGAGCTGAATATCCAGATACATCTGGACGAACTCGAGCTCGCGGCGCAGGGGCACGTCAGGCTGGTCGGCGGTCGCGAGCGCGGCCCGGAGCAAGTCGCCGAGCCCGGCGATCATCACGTCGGCGGCTTCGACGTCTTCCCGCATGAGCGCGGCGATTGCGTTCAGCGTATTGAACAGGAAGTGCGGGTGCAGCTGCATCTGCAGTGACTGCACCTGCGCGCGGGCGAGCGCGGTCTGCAGCTGCGCCGCCCGCAGCTCCCGCGCGCGCGACTCATGGTACTGCTCGACGGCATAGGTCACGCCGACGATTGCCCAATACGTGAGCAACGTGATGTGGACCTTCAGAAACGAGAACGGCCCCCGCACCGTACCGGTGATGGCGCTCGCCGACAG
The DNA here is from genome assembly GCA_963804795.1 of uncultured Acidobacteriota bacterium. Classification (GTDB taxonomy): domain Bacteria; phylum Acidobacteriota; class Vicinamibacteria; order Vicinamibacterales; family 2-12-FULL-66-21; genus CAVSUB01. Next base: position 184,277 of record CAWDRS010000008.1, read on the forward strand.
CGCATCGATCGGCTGCTTGAGGATGGCGCACGCAAGGCTCACCGGAACGTGCATGGCGAGGGACGCGGCCCATCGGCCGCGCCCGATGCGGAAGCGGCGCGCCAGCCACACGACACCTGGGGTGAACAGGGCCCACACGTACCAGTCGGCGAGCGCAACGCCGACTGCCTGCCACCAGGCGATCGGATGCTGTGCGTACGCGTAGTCGATCCACACCTGGCTCGAGAAAAGCAGGCCGAGCAGCGTGTACGCGACGAGAGCGATCCGCCATCCCACGTCCGATGGTTATAACACCGCCTCGGATGACATCGAACGACGCTGCGCTGGCCGCCATGCGGACGCGCGGCGGCGCCAGCCGACCATCGCGATCAGCAGGAGATACACCACGGGCGCGGACAACCGCTGCATCTCGCCATGAACAAGGTGCGTCAGGCCGGCGGCGGCCATCACCGCCACGAGGAGCGCCGCCGCGTAACTCGTCAGCCTGGGAATCAGCAATCCGATCCCACCAGCCGCTTCGAGAACGCCGACGATCATGTAGAAACCGTCGGGATATCCCCAACGCGCGAAGTTGCGTGCCCAGCTCGGATCCTGGAACTTCATCACGCCGACGAGCACGAAGAGCAGCCCGAGCAGGATCTGCAGGCCCCAGACGAGGACGGTTTTCACGGTGCGCATGTGCGCCCCCTTTCGAGCGCCATGCTGCCCGACTGCCGCACAGGCGCAAACCTGGTTGGCGCGAACCGGCCGAAAATCGGCGCCAACCGGACATCCCGGGCCCGCGATATGATTCCTACGCTTCGGTCGCCATTCCGAGAGTGCCGGCCCCTCAGGGAAGAACCCAAGAGGCCGGTTGAACTGCATAGGAGCGTCACGTGTTCAAGCGATCACTGGCTTTGCTACTCGCCATCGTTTCCGTCCCTCTGGCCCTGGCCGCGGACCATCACGTCCCGACCGTCGACGACCTCCTCAATCTGCAGACCGCCAGCCTCGCGCGGATCTCGCCAGACGGCAAATGGGTGGCCTACACGGTCACGACGAGCGACTTCAAGCAGAATGCGTACGTCACGCACATCTGGGTGGCAAATACGCAGACCGGCCGCACGCTGCAACTCACGCGCGGCGAGAAGTCGACCGGCAATCCACAATGGTCAACCGACGGCGCATGGCTCGCGTTCACGAGCAGCCGCGTCGGCGACAAGAACCAGATTTTCGCTCTGCATCCGGACGGCGGCGAGGGTGTTCAGCTGACGAAAGCGGAGAACGGCGTCAACGGCTACGCCTGGTCGTACGACGGCAAGAGCATCGCCTTCACGTCCAGTGATGCCGACAGCAAGGCCGCCAAAGAACGGCAGGAGTACCTCGGCGGATTCGAGGTGGTGCGGAAGGAGTACGACTTCTCGCAGCTCTGGACGTTGGATGTCGAAGAGGCAATGAAGGCGCCCGTCACCGGCACGCAGCGAACGAGAGGAAAAGAGTTCACGGTCGGTTCGTTCGCATGGTCTCCCGATGGCAGCCGGATCGTCTTCAGCGCGACGGTCAATCCGGATTTGATTCAGGGCGGCACGTCGGACATCTACCTCCTCACGCTGGCCGACAAATCCATCAAGAAGCTGGTCTCGCAGCCTGGGCCCGACACCGGCCCTGACTTCTCACCCGACGGAAAGTCCATCGTCTTTTCGTCGGCGATGGCGAACCCGAAATTCTTTTACGCAAACTCGAGGTTGGCCGTCGTGCCGGTCACGGGAGGCACGCCCCGATCGATCACCGACAACTTCGACGAGGAGCCCAACTTCGTCGAGTGGACGGCTGACGGCATCTACTTCAGCGCGGCGCAGAAGACGACGTCGCATCTGTTTCGAGTCGACCCGGCGACAGGAACGATCTCCCGTGTCAGTCAGCCTGACAACGTGATCCTCGGCAGTGTCACCCTCACGACAGACGGCCGCACGATGGCGTTTACCGCACCATCGCCCACGTCTCTCAACGAAGTCTTCGTCTCACCGGTCACGGCATTCGCCCCGAGGAAGCTGACCGCCATGACCGATCAGGTCAAAGGCTGGACAGTCGCGACTCGCGAGGTGATCTCCTGGCAAAGCCAGGATGGCACCACGATCGAAGGCATTCTGATCAAGCCGTCGGACTTCGATCCCACGAAGAAGTATCCGCTGCTGTGTGTGATTCACGGAGGGCCGACCGGCGTCGATCGGCCGACGCTGCTGGATACTCGAACCTATCCAACCGACATCTGGGCCGCCAAGGGCGCGCTGATCCTGAAAGTGAACTATCGCGGTAGCGCCGGTTACGGCGAAAAGTTCCGGCAGCTCAACGTCCGCAACCTTGGCGTCGGCGATGCCTGGGACGTCCTCTCCGGCGTGGATTATCTGATTGCCAAGGGCTGGGTCGATTCCAAGCGGGTCGGCTGCATGGGATGGAGCCAGGGCGGATACATCTCCGCCTTCCTCACCACGTCGTCCGATCGCTTCGCGGCGATCTCGGTCGGCGCCGGCATCTCCAACTGGGCGACGTACTACTACAACACCGACATCACGCCATTCACGATCCAATACCTGGACAAGGATCCGGCGATCGATCCGGAGATCTACGCCAAGACGTCGCCGATGACGTATATCAAGCAGGCCAGGACACCGACGCTCATCCAGCACGGTGAATTCGACAAGCGCGTGCCGATCCCGAACGCGTACGAGCTGCGCCAGGGTTTGGAGGATCGCGGTGTGCCGGTGGAGATGGTCGTGTACAAAGGATTCGGCCACGGCATCTCGAAGCCGAGAGAGATGCGTGCCGTGATGCAGCACAACCTGGGGTGGTTCAACCACTACATCTTCGGCGATCCGAAGCCCGATTTCGCCAAGCCGGATCTGCCGAAGAAAGAAGAGCCGGTCAAAGCCGGCGGTTAGCCCGCGATTCCTGACGTTTCGTCACACACACGTTGCTTCGCTCCCCATCCGCCGGCTGAGACGAGGCGGAGCGAGGGCGCCGAGCGCCGGCGCCCGCTCCGCGACCCGGGAAAGACGCTCGCCCCTCGAACCCTCGCCGCCTGATCCGTGGCGGCTCGCTCGCGCGGCGACTACGGATGCGCGTGGGCGACACATGCCAGGCGCACTGATGCGCCGGTGGTGGTCAGATCTACGCGGATCACACAGGCCGAAGTCGCCGCGAGGAATCGGCGCGCGCGCTTTCCGGCTGCGCGGCGCGTCGGGTCGCTCCGCATCGGCGCCGGCGCTCAGCGCCCCCGCTCGGCCTCGCTGCCCTGCACGGGAGGCTGTCCCTGTGCTGGCGGCACGGCTACTCGGTCTTCAGCGCCTCGAGCAGATGGCCGCCGGCCGCGGCGCGCGCGGCCAGATAGGCCGAGACGAGGCCGCTCACGCCGACAACACCCAGCAGAACGAGCAGCCCTGATGCGGGCAGCGCGCCGCCTCGATTGAGCCAGGCGGGCGCGACCGCGAGTGCCGCGCACCCGGCGCCTACTGCTAGCCCGGCACCAATGAGGAGAACCGCCTCCGCCAGGATCATCACCGAGATCGCCCGGCTGTTGTATCCAACCGCTCTGAGCAGCGCGAGCTCCCGCCGGCGCTCGAGCACGTTCCTGAACATGACCGCGGCCAGCCCGAAGGTGCCGAGCAGCAGACCCAACCCGCCCAACGCCTGGAACGTCGAGAGGTAGGTGTTCTCGACGCGATGGAATTCGGCGAGCCGCTCGGCTGTCCCGACCGCGTCGAACCCGAACTCCTGCAGCTCCTCCTCGAACACCCCGGCAAGTGCCGCGGTCTGCGCTGCCGTCCGCACGGAGGGATCCTCGATCAGGAAGAACTGATAGCCCTGCTGCGCGGGAAAGATCTTCGTGAACCGGTTCTCCGCGATGATCACCTCGCCCTGCAGGACGCTGTCGTGGAGCGCACCCACGAAGCGGAGCAGCAGCGGCGCGTCGCCCCCGATGTCGACGGGAAAGGTGTCGCCGACGCGAGCGTGCAGCGCGTACTGGAGCGAGGTCGCGTCCGCCACCGCCGGCACCGCGCCATCGTCGAATTGCCGATCCAGGAGCCTCCACGGGTTCGCGCGCTCGGCGTCAGTCGCGGCAAGCGACTCCGAAAACCCGAAGCGGCCGCTCTCGACGAATCCGGGGCCGGGAGCGATGACGGTCGGACTGGTCGGACGATACAGGTTCAGGCAGCTGGCATCCTGACCTTTCCGGAGCCGGAATCGCGCGACGTGCGTGCGCCCGATCTCCGGCCCGTCGACCAGGAGCGAGTCACGCCCGGCAGCGGTGTTCGGGTCCGGCAGGATCGGCAGGTCGGACTCGGCGAGGAGCACGTACCCGCCATTGCTCGAGTGCGGATCCGGCGAGACGTCTACGGCTCCGCGCCGGAACGCGTCGATCGAAAAGATCACGAACGTCGCGGACGCTATCAGCGCGGCAGACAGCACGCTCCTTGCCGGCCGGGACGACGCACTGCGGAATCCCAGCCGCGAGATCGCCAGGGCCCCGCCCGCTGCGATTGGCCGCCTGTCCCGCGCCCGGAGCCACGCCGAAAACGCCAGCAGCATCGCGATCAGCCACGCGGCGCCGGCGCCGAAGAATGCGCCCGTCTGCGCGGCGCGGCTCACAAATCCCCATCCCAGCAACGCTGCGCCGGCTATGGCCAGCACGAGTGCGGTCCAGGAGCGCCACCCCCCGCCGCGACTGCCCGGACCTCGATCGATGTCCAGGGCCTGGGCCTGGAGCAGCGAACGCGGCGTCATCCGGCCAACTGACCGCATCGACACGAACACGCAAATCGCCGCCGCTGCCACACCGCCGACCGCTCCGGCCAGGAGCGAACCGGGCCACACGTGAACCTGCAGGTCGGTCGTGCCCGACCGCGCCCACCCACCACGTGCGCAACCCGTGAACGATCAGCCTCGCGTACAGGACTGCGCCGCCGGCGCCGAGCACGCCGCCCGCGAACGCCAGCAGCGACGGCTTCCGTCAACGTCAGCCGGCGGATGTCCGCCATCGTGAAGCCGCACGCGCGGAGGAGCCCGGTCTGGCGCAGGCGCTGCTCGACACCGAGCCTGAAGAAGAGCACCACGAGCAGGAGCGCCGAGACAACGATGAAGAAGCTGAAGTAGGTGAAGTACTCGCCGAAGTCGGTCGCTCCCTCGGACGCTGCGACGGCGAGTGCCCGGGCCGGAATGATGCGCACGTTCATCGCCGCGGCGGGAACCTCGGCTCGCAAGGCACGACTGAAGGACGCCACCGTTTCGTCGCCCCTGGCTCCGGCCTCGAGCGGGTAGCGCAGCGACGTGAGCGCTCCGTATCTCGAGCGCCACAGGTCGCGGCCGCGCTCGTAGGCGATGAACGCCTTGGGCGTCGTCCTGAACTGGTGCCAATACGCTTCGTCGACCGGCCGCACGCGCGACAAGTCGATTGGGAAAGGCGGATCCCAGTCGGCAAGGCTCTCCGCGCCGGTGATGCCAGGGTATTCGGGCACGAGGCGCCGATCGGCGCCGAGACCGGCAATCGGGACGACGGCGGAGACGGTGAAGCGTGCGGACTGTGTCCGGAGGCCCGCGGCGGCATCCCAGAGGTAGTAGTCCATGTCCACGCGGTCGCCCGGCGCCGCAGCCAGCTCGCGCGCCAGCCACTCGTTCAGAACGATGGCATCGGCAGCGCCGACGTTCACGGGCGAGCTCGCCGGCTTCGGGAACATCGAGAGATCGGTTGCGGTGACGAGCGAGTACGGGACAGCGCGATCGTCCTTGCGGATGGTGTTCGCCAGGTAGGTGAAGATCGGCAGCGGGTGAAGACCGAGGCGGTCGCCGGCCTTACGCGCTCCGCTCTCGAGTGCCTCGTTGACGATGCCGTTCTCGGTGTCGACGGCGAGCATCGACTGGCCGTCCGGCTGCTCCACCTTGGTCACCCGCACACCAAGGTCCTCCAACCTCAGCGCGTCATCTATGGAGTCGCCCGCGTCGGTGACGCCGGACAGCAGCACGGTATTGACGAGCCGCGGCACGCCGAGATCGCGCTGGACTCGAGACAGCGGCGCGAAGATCGCCCGCACGGCAGACTGCTCGGGCTGCAGCGCGAAGTCTCCGAGACGATCGCGCGGCAGGACACCAGTGGCCTGGAGGCGGAGCGTCCTCCCGACGTCTTCCTTGCGGCCGAAGAGCGACTCGATCGGGATCTGCGCCGGCTTCTGCACGCGCGTGAGGAGGGCGTCACCGGATCGGGCCCCGAGCTCGCCGGCGAGCGCGGGCGAGAGATAGACTCCATCGGCGTCCGGCAGGCCGTGAAACGACCAGAAGCGCTGATCGACGCCGTAGACCTGCACGTTCGACGCGCGGCGACGCGACGATTCGTGCGTCACGAACGCATTCGCGATGACGAGAGGCACGGCGGAGGCTCCAGGGGTGCTGCCCCGAAGGCTGTCGGCCACGCTTTCGCGAACGAACGTCGCTGTGGTGACGACAGTCTCGGTGCGGCCCAGCCGCCCGAGCGCGATCTCGCGGAGGCTGTCGCGCACCGAATCGCCCACGACCAAGCGCGCCGGCCAGCACTGCGGCCGCTGCCGCGACCCCGAGCACCACGGCGAGGTTTGTGCGCCAGTGGAACGTCAGGCTGCGGATGACGAGGGTGGTCCGGGTCATTCGAGCCGGCCCTTCGTTCATCTCGTACCGGCGCGGAAACCGCTCCGCGAGCGCGGCGCTGTGCGTGACGACGACGAGCATGGTCTGGCGCGCCCGGTGGAGATCCAGAAGAAGCGACGCGACGGCGTCAGCCGCCGCCCGGTCGAGATTACCGGTGGGCTCGTCGCAGAGGACGAGCGCCGGGTTCCGTATCAGCGCCCGCGCGACCGCCGCACGCTGCTTCTCTCCGCCCGACAGCTCGGCGGGACGATGATCGAGCCGTTCGGCAAGGCCGACCTGTGCCAGAAGGGCGCGCGCACGAGACTCTTCGTCGCGTGCGTTTCTCTCCGCGGCAGGTGCGACGAGAGTCGGCGCGAGCACGTTCTCCAACACCGAGCACTGCGGCAACAGCGAATGGTCCTGGAACACGAACCCGATGGCCCTGTTCCGGAACGCCGCCTGCTCGCGCTCCGAGAGGCGATACGGATCCTGGCCTTCGAGCGTCACGGTTCCAGAGGAGGGCGCTTCGAGAGCGCCGAGAATATAGAGGAGCGTGCTCTTGCCGCTGCCGGACGGCCCCATGATGGCAACGGCATCGCCGCGATCGAGGCTGAGCGAAACGTCCCGGAGGATCTCGAGAGCGCCGCGCGGCGTGGGGAACGACTTCGTCAGAGAAGACGCGTTCAGCATCAGCTGTTCATGCAGGCCCTGCTCACCAACGTCTCGTAGACCGATTCAGCCTCCTCCGCCATGCGCCCGACACTGTAATGCTCTCGCACCCCGGAGGCGCCCGCCTCGCCGAGTGCGGCCGCCCGCTCGCGGATCCCGCCAGACCGTCAGCAACCCTTCGGCCAGCGCCTCTGCATCATCCGGCTCGACGATCAGGCCGCCGCCGGTCTTTTCGATCACCTCGGGGAAGGCGCCGCGCCGCGGCTGCACGACTGGAATCCCGTTGGCCATCGCCTCGAGCAGGAAGATGCCCTTCGGCTCCGCGTACGTGGCGGGCACCGACATGACGTCGAGTCCCTGGAGAAACCGAATCTTGCCGGCACGATCGAGCTCGCCGCGGTAGTCGAACTGGTCGGCCAACCCCCAGTCTGCCATCTTCCGCCTGACGTCCTCGAGGTATGACTCGTGCTCGGGGGCGAGGTATCCGGCAACGACGAGCCTGGACTTGCCCAGCCCTGGCCTCGCACGCAACCGGCGATACGCGTCTGCCAGCACGTGCAGACCCTTTTCGGGTGCGACCCGCGCGAAGTACCCGATCGTGAAGGCATCGCTCCCGAGATCTCTCGGCCGGCGCTGCGGCTCGTAGCCATCCACGTTGATCCCGAGCGGAACGGCGCGCATTTTTCCGCGCGGGAGGCCCAGATAACCGGGCATGTAGTCGCAGTAGTAGCGGCTGACCGGAAGGAAGGCGTCGACGTGGACGCTCGCCGCCCGGATCAGATCGAGCGACTGCTGACGGTAGGGCTCACCGAGACCGTCGAGAAAGAGGTCTTCTCCCTGCAGCGTGCAACAGATGGGCACGCGGAGCGCCCGGCGCAGCGGCGCCGCCAGTCCAATCAGCAGCGTGTACGGCAGGTTGACGATGTCGAACGGTCGCTCTGTGGCCAGCCAGTCGAGCATCTTCCCGATTTCCTTGCGCTGGAAGCCGTCTTCTCCACGCAGCATCGACACCGTCAGCTCGCCGAGGCTCTTGGGATCGACCTTGATCTGCCGCTTCGTGGCCATGCGGATGACCCAGTCGGCATCCCAGAGCCGATCGAGCACGCGCGGTGTGTGACGGAAGATCGGGGCGTGCTGCTCGAGGAACACGCTGATTCCGCCGAACAGGACCCGCCCGGTGCTGACGTTGCGCTCGTCCGTGCGTGTGGGCGTGTACACCGGCGTGAGCACGACCTCGTGCCCGCGCGCGAGGAGCTCCGCCGCGAGAGCGTTGTCGCGGAGGCAGCTGCCGCAATACATGCTGCCGGCCCCGCCGGTCAGCGACAGGATCCTCACGCGACGGCGGCCCCCGACGTGTCGGGCAGGGGCTCGGCCGCCTGAAACGAGCGGCGCGCGTAGAGATGCTCGAACAGGTTGCCCTCGTGCGGCTGATCCCAGCTGATGTGATTGGTCGGGATCGCCCCAACGTTCAAACGATCCACCAGCGGAGATGTGAGCAGGCGGTCGAGCAGCGCGCGATCCGACGTCAGCGCCGTCACGACGAGTGTCTTCCCCATTGCCGCAGGCATCGACTGGAACTCCTCCGGACTCACCTTCACGACCGCGGCGAACGGAAACAGGAACTCCCTGTTCGCGAGCGGATGGTCCGGCGACTCGCAGAGCACGATCGTCGGCTGGAGGTAGGCGCAGCCATCGACGATGGCGAGCCTTGGGCCCGTCCGGTGGCCAGCCGTCACCTCGCGCGCGCCAGGCGTGTGCAGCCCCGCGTCGATCTGCTGCGAAATCCGCTCGGCGACCCGCGGATCGGCGAATGGCGCGAGCACGGCGCGCTCGTCGTCGGTCGCCCGAGGCACGATCTGGGCGAGCGCAGCAGCCACCGACTCCGCAACAGCTTCGGCCTGAGACGCCGGTACCCAGACGCCAGAGGCGTTGACGCAGGAGCGTCCGCCGTTGTCGGCAATGGATGCCGCAATCAGGTCCTTATGAGTCTCCCAGTCGTGTATGCGGTCCTCCCCGATGAGAATCTTGCTGTATCCAGGACCGTGCAGCTCCACACGCGGATCGCCTTCATACGCGCCGACAGCCGACAGGTCGCCGAAGAACATGCTGCGACCGGTTCGCCGCACCACTTCGCCGGCGCCGGCATGATCGGTAGGGTAGTAGCTGAAGGCCGCGGCAGGAACGCCAGCCTTGATAAAAGCCTGGATCAGACGGAACGGCGTCCACGGCTCGGCGCTTCCGGGCTTGAGCACGAGCGGCGTCTTCAGCGGAATCGCCGGCACCCAGAGCGAGTGCACGCCCGGCGAGTTGCTCGGCAGGACCACGCCGAGCGCCTGCGTGCGTGGGTAGTAGCTGATGGCGTGGCCGCCGTGCTCTCCATGGCCGCGGTCGAGGATGGAGAGGTCGAGGCCGCGCGTCAGACCGCGGAGGATCGCCGGCATCTCGGTCAGGACATTCGCGATCTTCCGCATGTTCCGCCTGACGAGCACGTGCGGCATTCCGGTCGTCGCCGAGAGCTGCCGAACGTAGTCCTCCGGCGTCTGCGCGTGGTCGCCGATCGGAAGAGTCTCGCGCTCGAAGAGCTCCCCGGCCCGCGCGCACATCGTCAACAGCTCCCGAACGGGGACGGACGCCAGCGCCCGCCTCGCGAGATCCTGCGACTCCGATCGCAAGTCGCGGCGGATCAGGCCGGCGTTCGCCTGGCTGATCTCGACGAACGGCTCGCGCGTGCGGTGGTGCGGCACGCGGAGGATATCGAGGCTGCGGTACGGGAGGCCGTGGCGGAGGATGGGCAGGTGCAGCATGATGAATTGTGCCGGGGCTCGGCGCTCGGCGCTCGAGGTCCCCGTTCGGGGCTCGGGCGCTCAAAGACGGAAACTGATGGCCCTTCTACGGAGTCTAGCGCGGGAAGCTTCGCGGTCGCGTCGTGATCGCGAGCCAGAGCCTCCACGGGTCAGATCCCGGCGGCCACCGCCTCGAATGACGACCGCCGAGCGCCGAGCGCCGGCTCAGTACACCCCTTCGACAACCGTACGTCGAAAACCGCGAAAACGGACGGACGTTGCGGACGCCATCCCACGGGTACTGCCGGCATGGCGGCTCGCGCTCGGCCTCGTCACGCTCGAGAAAGCGCGGCATGAAGAACTCTCTCGTCAGCGTCGTCAAACGGACGCGGCCCGTCTCGCCATAGCCGACGACGCGATCCGGTCGATCCGGGTCGACCACTTCGATCATCGCCCGCGGCGACGGCGGGTAGTAGATGATCGCGTAGTCGTCTTCGGGCTCCGCCGGTTTGTTCGTCGCCAACCCCATCAGCGTATTGCCGTAGGTCGGCGCGAAGTACACGCCGTCGAGCAGCTCTTCGACCGCAAACCGGTGGAACTGGGGCGTCATCTCGGTCCCGCCGCAGAAGACTCCCCGGATCCCCATCTTCTTCAACGACACCTTCTCGCACAAGGCCTCGAGGAGCTTGGGGGTCGTGAAGAGGCACTTGATGTTCTCGTGCGCCCTCAGGAGCGTCAACGCCTGATCGATCACGTGCCGCTTGTAGGCCTCGATCTGCTCCATCTGGCGCATCTTGATCAGTTTGATGACCCAGCGCGGATCGAGGTCGACCATGAAGCAGATGCCGCCCCGGTGCTGTGCGAGGTGCTCCACGGCCAGGCGCAGGCGCCGCGGGCCGCTCGGACCCACCATCAGCCAGTCCGCGCCCTTCGGAAAGGCCGTCGTCCGGCAGCGTCTCGCTGAAATTTTCGTAGTCGATGCGGAAGTCCTCGTGCGCGATCCGTGATTTCGGCACGCCCGTACTGCCGCCCGTCTCGAACACGAAGATGGGCTTGTCGGCGTACGCTTTCGGCACCCAGCGCCGCACCGGTCCACCTCGCAACCACTCGTCTTCGAACGGCCCGAACCGGCCGAGGTCGTCGTAGCCCTTGATGTCGGTCAGCGGATCGAACGAGAACGTCCTCGCGCGATCGAGCCAGAAGGGGCATCCCGTCGCCGGGTCGAAGTGCCATCGGACGATATCGCGGACGTGCGCATCGAGCCGCTCGCGCGCGGTTCGCACATCTGGACCGGCAGTCGTTTCGGGCATGATCATCGCGGAATCTTAACGGGTTCGAGGAGAACGCTCAAGACGGAGGTTACGAAGGTAACGGAGATCACAAACGGAGCAACGGAGCAAACGGAGACGAAACGGAGAAAACAGTGTATCGGGTGAAGATAGTGTAGCGGTTCGGCCCGCAAGTCGAACGGCGGCAAATTTGCCACCCTGGGCGCTTGTCCACATCTCAAAGAATGCGACCCACACGCTCGACTCTCGTCAAACCATTGGGAATTTCGATGGGCCAACCAATTGCACGGACCCACCCATGCTCGTCGATCCGGCCGGGGTCAATCATCTGACGAATCAGATTATCGGGAGCGCGATACGCGTCCATCGCGTCTTCGGACCCGGCCTGCTCGAGTCTGCCTATGCAGCGTGTCTGGCGATGGAGCTGCGAGTTGCCAAGCTTCGAATCGAAACACAGGTCGCTGTGCCGCTCGTCTACCGTGGTGTGCGCCTGGACGTTGGCTACCGCATCGATATGCTCGTCGAGGATCGCGTCGTCGTTGAAGTCAAAGCTGTCGAATCCCTGGTTCCGATCATCGCGCGCAGGTTCTGACCTACCTCAAACTGAGCAATGTCCGGTGGGGCTGCTACTGAACTTCAATGTCCCCGTGCTGAAGGACGGTATCGTGAGGATCGTGAATGCATCATTGGCCCGATCGCCTGACCTCTCGGAATTAGATTCCATTGTCTTCTCCGTTTCGTCTCCGTTTACCTCCGTTGCTCCGTTTGTGAACTCCGTTATCTCCGTAAACTCCGCAGCGTCAGCTCCCGGAGGAACTCCGCCCTCTCCACGGCTCTCCCCTCGGACATCAGCTCCTCCACCGCCCACGGCAGGCGCCACGTCCAGTTCTCGTCGCTGACGACGGCCGGCGTGTTGATCCGATCCCGCCACCCGAAGACGTCCGGCAGCGCGATCAGGACGAAGTCGGAGCCGGCATGGAACAGTGCCGACAGCAGCGCATCCCGCGTCGTGTCGGAGAACGGCGCGTCCGCGGTGACGCCAGCCGCGCGGATGTCCGGGATGGCTGCCACCGCCCGGCGCTCGTCGAGGTCGGCGCCATCCCACCAATCGGCCATCGAGTCCGTGTCGTGCGTGCCGCTGATGGCCACCGAGCACGGGGGATATGCGCGCGGATCGCGAAACGGACGGCCGTCCGTCTTCCATTCCCGTTCCCACCGCAGCACTTTCAGGCCGGGAACCGCCTGCCTGGTCTGCGATTCGCGGACGAAGTCCGGAACGATGCCGAGATCTTCGGCGATGATGCAGGACCCGCGCGCGCGGAAGAGCGCCATGAGCGCCTCGCCCTGCGCAAGTTGCGACACCTCGTCTATCGGCGAGAAGAAGCGTTTCCCCCCTCGCTCACGGATGAACGTTCGATAGAACCCCACGAGGTGATCGACGCGATAGGCATCGAAGAGCTCGGCGCACCGGCGCACGCGTTCCGCGAGCCACGCGTATCCGTGCGGCGCGATGACATCCCAGCGGTACGGCGGGAGCCCCCAATCCTGTCCTTCGTCTTCACCGCCTTCCGGAGGCACGCCGACGGACGCCTCCAGGTGGAATTCCTGCTGGCGGGCCCAGACATCGGCGCTGTGCCCGTTGACCATGAACGGAAAATCTCCGAACACCCCGACGGGACCACACGACTCCCGCGCGCGCTGCCACTGGCCATCGGCTGTCCATTGCAAGTACTGGTAGTACCGGATCGGACTGGAGAGGCGAGTCCGCGTCGATTCGAGCGCGTTCGGGTGTCGATCGCGCAGCGGTTCGTCCCACTCGCGCCAGTAGCGGCCCTGATGTTCGTCGTGAAGCGCCCGGAAGAGCGCGTAACTCTCCAGCCACCAGCTCTCGCGCTCGACGAACGCTGAGAAATCACCAGCCCGAGGCGAGCCCACCTGAACATCGCGCGTGACGAAGTGGTCGAATGCGACACGAAATGCCCGATCCTTCGCCGCGCGTACGGTTGCGTACTTTATGTGTGGCGCGCGACGCGCCTCGCCGACCTCTGCGCGCCCTTCGGGGCCCAGTGACTCGACGCCCCCGGCCTCCCTGAAGTCCACCATGGCCTCGACGGCGATGAAGATCGGATCGATGGCCATCGCGCTCAACGCCGAATACGGCGAGCTCTGCCCGCCTTGCATCTCGTTGATCGGCAGCAGCTGCACGAAGTCCAGCCCGGCCGACGTCAGCCACCGCGCAAAGACAGGGAGGTCGGCAATTTCGCCGATGCCCCAGCTCGAACGTGATGGGATCGAGAAGAGCGGTGCGATCACGCCGGCGTGACGCCCGTGGGTGAATCGTGCCCGCCCGCCGTCAGGCATCGGCACGCTCGAGGATCCGGCGCACGCCTTCGTCGAACGTCTCGGGGTCCGGCAGCAGGCTGACAACCAGGTAGCACTCGCTGGAAAAGTCGAAGAAGAACCCGGGGTGCGCCAGCACGCCGTCGTTCTCGAGGAGCGTGATGGCGAGATCCTCCTCTGGCTGCGTCGATGGCACGCGCAGGACGGCCGACCAGCCGGCGTCCGGCCGAAGCACCTGAATGGACGGGTGCCGCGCAGCCGCTGCAGCCAGCGCCGCGTCGTTCCGGCGGACCCGTTCCAGGATCTGCCCTCGCACGCGGGCCCCTGACGCGATCAGCGCCGGTGCGGCCACCTGCACCGGGGTCGAGACCGACAGGTATGTGTCGGCGATCAACTCGATCTCTTCCATGGCGCGACGCACGATTGCCTCGGGCCCGCTGACCGCCATCCACGCGAGCTTCACCTGCGGGAGACCGGCCGATTTCGAGAGCCCGCCCAGCCTGATGGTCAGGCAGTCCGCAGGCATCTCGAGCGGCTCCAGCGCGCCCTGCCGCAGCGGATAGTCGGCGAAGACCTCGTCGACGATGAGGGCGGCGCCGTGATACGCGCAGCCTCGAGCCGAGCGCCGACAGCTCGTCGCGCGTGATCGATCGATCCGCTCGGGATTGTTGGGGCTCACGACGAGCACCGCCCGCACTTCCTCGGACCACGACTGCTCGACCGTGTCCAGATCTATCGCCCAGCGGCCGTGATGTTCGAGCCGGTACGGGATCGAGCGCACGCCGTCGAGCCGCGTCAGGTGATCGAAGAGCGGGTAGCTCGGCGTCGGGATCAGGACGGCATCGCCGAGAGGCCGGCAGAGGAGCTTGAACGACCACGCGTAGGCTTCGCTCGTGCTGGCGGTGAGCACGATCCGATCGGGATGGGCATGCGTGCCGCGCCGGAAGTAGTCCGCCGCGATCGCCTGACGCGCCGCAAGGAGCCCGAACGGATCGGGATCGTACGACAGTGCCGCATCCGAGGCGAGGGGCTGCAACAACTCGGATGGATAGTCGAAGCCAGCGCGAGTCGGATTGGTGAGCGTCAGGTCCAGCAGCGGACGGCCGGTCGCTCTCGCGCGCCGGACCGCCAGCGTGAGCGGATTGGGCTCGAAGGAGACTGGAAACCGTGACGGCAGAGACATGAAAGAATGTAGCCTGTCTGCCATGCCTCTTTCCATCTCGCCTCTATCCATCTCGATCGACGAACTGCTCCACTACTCGGCGGAGGAGCGCGACAAGTGGCGTCGCTGGCTGGTGTCACATCCCGACGCTCTCGAGGCCCCCTTGCAGCCGGGCGGAGGTTTTCCGACCGTCGGCAAGCTGATCGACCACATCTTCATCGTCGAGCGGCGTCACCTGCAGCGGCTCCACGGACTGCCGCTCTCGACCGCCACGGGACTGACCGGCAACAACGCTCCCCCGCTGTTCGACTACGGCGCGTCGGTCAGGCGGGAGATGGAGCAATTCATCCGCGATCTCGGCGAAGACGAGGCGGACGAAGTCCGACAGTTCGAGGTTCGGGATCGGCTCTGGCCGATGACGCCGAGGAAGCTTCTCTTCCACATCCTCTTGCACGAGCTCCGCCATTGGGCGCAGATCGCGCTGGCGGTTCGCCTGGCGGGGTTCGAGCCTCCCGGCAACCACGATTTGTTCTACAGCAGCGCGTTGCGCTGAGCTGCTCCACCGTTAGCGGGAACTGATACTCTTGTTCGTTCTTCTCAGCTCTTCAACCGAGCCACTCGACGTATGCCGTCTTCTTTGATCTCGCTCCCGGACATCCGCGAGGCCGCCGACCGCATTCGACCCATCGCGCGACAGACGCCGCTCGTAGACGTATCGGGCGCGGCCGGACGTGCGCTGTTTCTCAAGTGTGAAAGCCTGCAGCCTGGCGGTGCGTTCAAGATCCGGGGCGCCTACAACATGATCGCGCGCCTCACGGCGCAGCAGCGTGCGCGCGGCGTCGTCACCTACTCGTCCGGCAACCACGGGCAGGCGGTGGCGCTCGCCGCGCGTCAGCTGGGAGCCCCGGCTGTCGTCGTCATGCCGACCACGGCGCCGGCAATCAAGGTCGAGGGCGCCCGATCGTTCGGTGCGGAAGTGATCTTCGCCGGCACGACCTCCGCTCACCGGCGGGATCGTGCGGAAGCGGAGGCCGCGGCGCGAGGCCTTACGATCGTGCCGCCGTTCGACCACGAGTGGATCATCGCCGGTCAGGGTACCGCCGGCCTCGAGATCCTCGCGCAGTGCCCCGACGTCGGGACGGTCGTCGTCCCGGTCGGCGGCGGCGGACTCGTGTCGGGTGTGGCGGCGGCCGTCAAGCAGCTTCGCCCTGAAGTAAAGGTCGTCGGGGTCGAGCCGTCCGGTGCCGCGAAGATGAAGGCGTCGATCGAGGCGGGCCACGCCGTGACGCTGCCATCGACGGCCAGCATCGCAGACGGCCTGATGCCTGTCCGCCCCGGCGATCTCACGTTCGCCCACGTCCAGGCCTTCGTCGATGCCATGGTCACGGTGGACGACGACGCGATCGCCGACGCGGTGCTGTGGATCTTCGCGAACGCGAAGATGGTCGCCGAGCCGAGCGGCGCTGCAACGACTGCGGCCGTGCTCGGTGCCGCCGTCGATGCAGTCGTCAAGACCGACGGACCGATCGTCGCGATCGTCAGCGGCGGCAACATGTCGATCGAAACGCTGCAGGAGCTGGAACACCGGCGGGGTCTGACCGCCTCCGCCAGAGGCTCCGGCGGTCCGCCGTAGCGTCGCGCGAAGGCGGAAACCGCGCCCCACAACATTCCCGTGTAGCCAGAGACCAGCCTGGAGCCTTTGTCGTGATCGAACGCTTCGAGATGGAACGGATGCAGTCGACCTGGGAGAATCTCGTCGACTACGACATGAGCGAGAGCGGAGTCCGGCCGCTGACGCTGCGCGAGCTCGTCGAGATGGGCTTCGATCTCGACACGTTCCTCGACCAACCGCTCGGCTACAGCCAGTCGAACGGCACCGTCGAGCTCAGGGAGCAGCTGGCGGTGCTCTATCCTGGCGCCACCGCCGACAACATCGAGGTCACCAACGGCACGTCGGAGGCGAACTACCTCATCGCGCTGAGCCAGCTCCGGCCCGGAGACGAGGTCGCGATGGAGGCGCCGAACTACATGCAGATGCCTGGCGTCGCACGCAGTCTCGGCGCCATCGTTCGCACGTTCCGCCTTCGGCAAGACAATCGGTGGGAGCCTGACTGGGACGAATTCGACAGCGCCGTCACGAGCCGCACGCGCCTCCTCTACCTCTCGAACCCCAACAATCCGACCGGTTCGATCCTCTCCGAGAAGGCCATGCGACGCATCTGCGACCGCTGCGAATCCACGGGCACCTGGATTCTCGCCGACGAGGTCTACCTCGGAGCGGAGATCGATCGCCCGAGGACGACGAGCTTCTGGGGCCTGAGCGAACGCGTGATCGTGACGAGCGGGCTGTCGAAGGCCTATGGAATTCCGGGCGTGCGCGTGGGCTGGCTCGTCGGCCCTCGCCGCTCGTCGCCGAGTGCTGGACCCAGCACGACTATCTGACGATCGGTCCCAACAAGATGTCCGATCGCCTCGCCCGCGTCGCCGTGGAGGCGGAAAACCGCGAAAAGTGTTACGCACGGACGCGCGAGATCCTGCGCCACAACCTGCCGATCGCGCGCGACTGGGTGGCCGGTTTCGGAGGTCGGCTCACCTGGAGGGAGCCGGAGGCGGGCGCGATTGGGCTGGTCAAGTACGACGCCCCGGCTGCCAGCCTCGAGATTGCCGACCGGATCAGGACCCGGCAGAGCACCCTCATCGTCCCGGGCAGCCACGTCGGGCTGGAGGGGCACCTCCGGCTTTGGCTGGGTGGCCGCGAGGCTTTCCTTCGGGAGGGTCTCCGCCGCGTCGGCGAGGAGCTGAAGCCGATGTTCGATTGATTACCGGGGGGCTTCGCCCCGCCGGACCCCCCAGCGCCGTCGCTCGCGGGGACCCCAAGGCCCCGCTCCGCTTCCGGCGGGCGCGCCTCCGGCGCGCTGGGACCGTTAACCTTTGATAAACCCGGGGGCTTCGCCCCGCCGGACCCCCCAGCACCGTCGCTCGCGGGGACCCCAAGGCCCCGCTCCGCTTCCGGCGGGCGCGCCTCCGACCGTTAACCTTTGATAAACCGGGGGGCTTCGCCCCGCCGGACCCCCCAGCGCCGTCGCTCGCGGGGACCCCAAGGCCCCGCTCCGCTTCCGGCGGGCGCGCCTCCGGCGCGCTGGGACCGTTAACCTTTGATAAACCGGGGGGCTTCGCCCCGCCGGACCCCCCAGCGCCGTCGCGCGCGGGGACCCCGAAAGCCCCGCTCCGCTTCCGGCGGGCGCGCCTCCGACCGTTAACCTTGGGGCCGCGGCTGCGTAATAGATGGGTGAGGAGTCGTCATTGATGCTGTATCCCCTGCCCCGTCTGCGCGTTGCGGTTGTCGTCCTGGTCATGTTGTTCTGCGATTCACCGCTGGCCCGGGGCGCCCAGCGGGCGGCGGCCGCGCCTGAAGAGCCGGGTCAGGCGAAGGCGGTAGACCCTCAGGTCCTGGTGACCAGCGAGCAGGACGCCCGGGAGACCCGCACGGATTTCGAAAACGTCCTCAAGCGACTGCCGCCGAGCGTCGGGCGCGTGATGCGTCTGGATCCGTCGCTGATGAGGAATCAGACCTACCTGGCGCCCTATCCGACGCTTTCGGCCTTCCTCCAGACCCATCCGGCAGTCGTCCAGAACCCGGGATACTATCTGGAGCACATCGAGGACCAGTTCTGGAATCCCCGTGAGCCCCAGGACGCAAAGTCGCAGACGCTGCGCATCTGGGAGGAGATGTTCCAGGGGTTCGCGATCTTCGTCGTCCTCTCTACCGTTACCAGCGCGGTACTCTGGCTGCTGAAGACCCTGGTCGAACACCGGCGCTGGTATTCGCACGTCGAAGGTACAGACCGAGGTGCACACGAAGCTGCTCGATCGGTTCACGTCGAACGAAGATTCTCATGGCCTACATGCAGACGCCATCCGGAAAACGCTTCCTGGAATCGGCTCCCCTGCCGGTCGACGGTCAACCGAAGCCCATGGCGGCTCCCCTTTCGCGCATCCTCTGGTCGCTGCAAGTCGGCATCGTGCTCGCGACCGGCGGGCTGGGCACGCTGTTCGTGAGCAGCCGCGTCATCGACGAAATCTCTCAGCCGCTCTTCGCACTCGGTGTGCTCGTGCTGGCGCTCGGGGCCGGGTTCGTCGTCTCGGCTGCGGCGTCGTTCATCCTCTCTCGACGCCTGGGGCTGCTCGACCCGCCCAACGCGCCGCGCGAGCAGACCGGGGTGACCGGCGCGTAGCGCCGGGCTCACACACATCATGGCCATACGAGACGTGACTCTCTCCGACATCGACCGGCTCGGCGCCGATGTTGACGCCGTCGACGTGGTCTTCGAGATGGACGAAGAGACATTCCGCGCCTTCTACGAGAGAACGGCCCGGTCCGTCTGGTCGTACCTCTCGAGGATCACGGGAGACCCCCAGTCAGCCGACGACCTGCTGCAGGAAACCTACTATCGCTTTCTCCGCGCACGCGCCCAGTGGGAGTCGGAGGCCCATCGGCGCTCGTACCTGTTCCGCATCGCCACCAACCTGGCCCGCGACAGGCATCGTCGTGCGGTGGCCGCGCCCACCGTGCAGCTCGGCGATCGAGATGTCGCCTCCGACCACGACACGCGGTCGGCCGACCGCCGCGCGGACCTCGATCGCGCGATGGGCAAGCTCCGGCCGCGCGAGCGCGCGCTCCTGTGGCTCGCGTATGGTGTCGGCCAGCCGCACACCGAGATCGCGGACACCCTGGGTGTGAAGACCGCCAGCGTCAAGCTGCTCCTGTTCCGCGCCCGTCGCAAGCTGGCGGGCCTGCTGGGCGGGACACTTTCCTCGAGAGGAACACGATCGTGACGTTCGCCGATTGCCCCCGCGAGCAGGACCTGATCGACGCGCTGACGACGGACCAGTGGCCCGATCGATGCGATGAGGATTTGAAGGCGCACGTCGCCGCCTGCGAAGGCTGCCGGGACCTCGTAGCGGTTCTGGCCCCTCTCGGCGAGGCCTGGACGGACGCGCGCGCCGAGGCTCACGTCCCCGCCTCCGGCATGGTGTGGTGGCGCGCCCAGATGCGCGCGCGCCAGGAAGCCGCGCGTGCGGCGGCGCGGCCGATTGCCGTCGCGCAGACGATTGGCGCGTTGGCGGCGGCGGCGGTCATCGTGGCCTGCCTGATCGCCATTTCACCCTGGCTGGCCGCGTCCTTCGCGTCCTCCCGGGAGTTCCTGTCGATCGATGTGTCGAGTCTGCAGACGACGCAGAGCGGCTGGGTGCTGGCGGGAGGCGCCGCGACCATCCTCGCGATCGGCACGCTGGCCGTCTACCTGGTCGTCGCGGAGGATTGAGCGCACGTCATCAGCCGCCTGGAACCCTCCCGATCGCCTCCCCTTGGTCAAACCACAACCAGTCTGTCCCCACTCATGTTCGCGGTCGCCATGGGATTCGCGGCGGCGATCCTGTTCGGGCTGACGCCGGCCTTGCACGGGGCCCGGCCGCGGCACCGCGCGACCTCGATCCGGCAGGTTCTGATCGGCGTGCAGGACGCGGCCAGCTGCGTGCTCCTCATCGTGGCGGGGCTCCTGGTTCAAGCGCTGAACCACGCCTCGTCTTCGAATCCCGGGTTCGAGGTACAGGCAGGTCGTGTCGATAGACCCGGCGCTCGGCGCCCACGGCTATGCTTCCGCCGAGGCGCGGACGTACCTGGACACGCTCACGAGCCGCCTCCGCAATCTTCCTGGCGTCGAATCCGTGTCGCTCGCGTCGACGCTCCCATTCGGCAACAAGACGGCCACGATAGGTGCCGTCATGAGTGGCCGGAGCATTCCGATTCACGTCAACAGCATCGATACGGAGTTCTTTCGAACGATGACGATCCCGCTCCTGCGAGGTCGCAACCTGATGGCCGGGGATGTTCACGCGATTGTCGTCAGCCAGTCGTTTGCGGTTGCCGCATGGGCGCGAGAGGAGCCGCTGGGGAAGACGTTCGCCACAGGAGACGTCAAATACACAGTGGTCGGCGTCGTGGGCGACGCGCGGGTCACCGGGCTCCAGGACGTCGATGCCGTGGAGTGTTACTTCCTCGCCCAGCCAACGGATCGGCCTTCGATGGGTGTGCTGGTGAAGACGTCGGGGCCACCCGAAGGCCTGACCCCGACGCTGACCTCGATAGCGAAGGCCGTCGATCCGAGTGTACGTCCGGACGTTCAGCTGATGAAGAGCGCCTTTCGACGGAAGCTGCAGGACACGTACTGCGACTATCGATTGCCGACTGACGACGGCCGACTGATAGAATTCGTCCATGCATCGACGCACGTTCGTTCTGGGGGGCGCCGCGGCGGCGCTGCACTTTTCCCGTCTGTTTGCCATGCAGGCCGCGAAGGTCGAGCTCGGCTCCATCGACGGCAGCGTGGGTGGCAATCAATTCACGCCGATCCAATTCCTGGACTACCTGGCCTCGATCAAGTTGACGTGGGCCATGATCTCCATACCCGCGGCCATGCTGGACGACGAGCCCGCGATCCGGCAGGTCCGCGAACACGCCGACCGCCTGGGCATCAAGCTGCAGCTCGCCCACGGCTCCGTGTGCCCGAGCTCGCGGTCGTTCAACGCGCAGCTCGGCACGCTCGAAGCGCAAGTGACGCGCGCGCTCAAGATTTCGCAGATCTTCGGCGCGAAGTGCATGCGGTGCGTCCTCGGCGGCGATCCGGAACGACCGCAGATCGAGATGCACATCGACAACATGGTCAAGGCCGTCCGCGGGCTCCGCTCGCGCATCGTCGACTCGGGCGTGAAGCTGGCTGTGGAGAATCACGGCGGCGACCTCCAGGCGCGCGAGATGAAGATGATGATCGAGGCGGTCGGCACCGACGTCATGGGCGTGTGCCTCGACTCCGGCAATCCGGTCTGGATGCTCGAAGATCCGCACATGACGCTCGAGACGTTGATTCCCTACGCCGAGACGTGCCACGTCCGGGACAGCGCCGTCTGGAAGGTGCCGGAAGGCATCGCCGTCCGGTGGGTGAACATGGGTGACGGAAACGTCGACATCGACGGTTGGCTGAAGAAATTCATCCAGGCCAAACCGGGCCTGCCGATCATCTTCGAGAATCTCGTGTCCGCGAAGCCGCGAATCCATGCCGTGTACGACCCGAAGTTCTGGGACAACTGGCGGAAGATGCCTGCCTGGGAATTCAGCCGCTTCGTGGCGGTGGCTGAAAAGGGCACGCCGAAGCCGGCGACGCCGCTGCCCGAAGGAAAGACCGCGGGACGGCAGCGGATCGACGACCTGGAAATCTGCGTGCGCTACACGCGCGAGCTGCTGCAGCGGATGTGAACCGAGCTGCTGCATCCCTGCGGGTGCGTGACTTGTCCTCTACGTCGGATCACGTGGATCGGAGACATCGAAGAAGAACACCTGATCATGTTGGGCGAATGGCAGTTGACAGGCCCCAGTGTGCCCTTGTACATTCCCATCATCAGTTGATGGGACTGACCAACACACCTTCTGATCTCCTGCAATCGACCGCTGAACGCGCCGAGCTCGATCGCATGGTTGGCGCGACTCAGCGCGTGCTGGAGACGACCTGAGGGCCTGGTGCGATGAAGACGTTCTTCCGCAGGCTGCTGCACGTCCTCCGCTGGTCGCGTCACGACGCCGAGCTTCGTGACGAGATAGAGGTGCACCGCGCTCATCGTCAGGACTCGCTCGAACGCGACGGTCTTGCGCCCGGCGCCGCGACTCAAGCGAGCCGGCGCGCGATCGGCAACGTGACACTCGCCGTCGAGGACGCACGCGATGTCTGGGCGATGCGTGTGCTCGACGGCGTGCGACAGGATGTCCGGTCCGCGGCTCGCGGATTACGCAAGAGTGCCGGGTTCTCAGCCGTCGCGATCGGCACGCTCGCGCTCGGGATCGGTGCCAATACGTCGCTCTTCTCGATCTTCAACAGCCTCATCATGCGCCCGCTGCCGGTGCGGGATCCAGGAAGTCTCGCGCTGCTCACCGACGGATCGTGGTCGTACCCTGTGTGGGAGCAGATCAAAGCGCGCGAGACGGACCTCTTCGAAGGCGCCTTCGCCTGGTCTCGCGAGAGCTTCGACCTCGCGAGGGGCGGTCGAGTTGTGCCCGTGGACGGTGCCTTGGTCAGCGGGCGCTTCTTCGACGTGCTCGGCGTGCCGGCGGTCCGTGGCCGGATGCTCACGCCGGCCGACGACAGCGCCGCCCCGCCGAACGGTCCCGTGGCTGTCGTCAGCCATCGCTTCTGGCGCCAGCACCTCGACGGCGCCGATGATGTCGTCGGCCGTCAGCTCACCGTGCACCCCCAGCGCCTGTCGTTCACCATTGTCGGCGTCATGCCTCCGGGCTTCTCTGGCGCCGACGTCGGCCGGATGGCGGACGTGATGTTGCCCTTCTCCGCCGAGCCGCTCCTGCAAGGTCAAGAGAGCGTGTTGCAGAGTGCCGGCACGATCTGGCTGGAGATGATGGTGCGCCTCAAGCCCGGGCAGACCATCGAGCACGCGAACGCGGCGCTGCGGGGCGTGCAGCCGCAGATTCGCGAGGCGACACTCCCGGCTTTGCGAGCAAGTCCGGCGTTCACCGCGCGATACCTCAAGAATCCCATGACTCTGACGCCGGCTGCAGCCGGCGCTTCTCGACTGCGCCGGCAGTTCGAGACACCGCTCTTCGCGATGGTCGTCGCGGTGGGGCTCGTCCTGCTCGTGGCGTGCGCGAACATCGCGAGCCTGCTGCTCGCGCGTGCGCTGGCGCGGCGGGGAGAGCTCAGCGTGCGCCTCGCGCTCGGAGGATCACGCTGGCGGCTCGCCCGGCTCCTCTTCGTCGAAAGTTTCCTTGTCGCGATCACCGGCGCGGCGCTCGGGCTGGTGTTCGCCAAGTGGAGCAGCGCTCTCCTCGTTCAGCAGTTGGGCACTTGGGAGAGTACCGTCTCGCTGGACCTCGCGCTCGACTGGCGGGTGCTCGTGTTCACAGCGACCCTCGCGTGCCTGTGTGCCATCAGCGCCGGCGTGGCGCCCATGATCGCCATGAAGAGCGTCGCACCTGGTGAGGCTCTCAAGAGCGCAGGTCGAGCCATGGCCGGCGACCGGCGCTTCGCGGTGCGCGGCGCGCTCGGCGTGGCGCAGATCGCCGTCTCGTTCGTCCTGGTCATCGCCGCAGGACTCTTCCTGCGCACGTTCGCATCGCTCAGTCAACTGCCGCTTGGCTTCGTACCCGAGCCGCTGATAGTCGTTCAGATGAACCTGCTCGCGAGTGGCATTCCGCCGGAGGAGCGCGGCGCGCGTGTCGAGCGCCTTCGAAATGCGGCGGCGGCGACGCCAGGTGTGATGTCGGCTTCCGCTTCTGGGAAACGGCTGCTGACCGGAGGTGGGTGGGCGACCAACAACAGGGTGGGTGTGGACGCTGGGCCCTTGCTTCCAGAGGACACACGGCAGCGCGTCTGGCGTAACGCCACCACGCCGGGCTGGTTCGAGACGATGCGCATACCTTTCGCAAGCGGGCGGGACTTCAACGACGGTGATCGTGTCGGCAGTCCTCCTGTGGCCATCGTCAACGAGGCGTTCGCGCGTAAATATTTGCACGGCCAACAGCCGATCGGCCACACGCTGCGCGTGGATTCCGAAAACGGGCCGCGATACCAGATCGTCGGTGTGGTTGCCGATGCCGTCTACACGACGCCGCGCGACGGCATGCTGCCGCAAATGTACGTGCCCCTGGCGCAGCGCGAACCGCGGGAGTGGACCTCCTGGCGGGACGCTGTCCTGACTATCAGGGCAGTGTCCGGGCAACGTGCGCTGGTCGAGCGCGATGTCGCGACGGCGCTGACGCAGGCCGATCCGACGGTTGTGTTCACATCTGGGACGTTCGATCAGCTGGTTGAAGCAACGGTGACGCAGGAACGGCTCATTGCGATGATGTCCGGATTTTTCGGTGCCCTCGCGCTCCTGCTCGCCGGACTCGGGCTCTACGGCATCGTGGCGCAGGCGGTGAGCGCGCGTCGGACGGAGATCGGGTTGCGCATGGCCTTGGGCGCTGAGCCGACGGGTATCGTACGCCTTGTCTTCCGTCGGGTTGGCGTCCTCATCGTAGCGGGACTCGCCTTTGGCCTGGCTGGCAGCTGGTGGGCAGCACGGTTCGTCGCGCCCCTGCTCTTCCAGGTGGAGGCACGTGATCCGACGACGTTCGCGAGCACGGCCGCCGTGCTGGCTGCCGTAGGCGTGCTGGCTGCGTGGGTGCCGGCAAGGCGCGCCGCGCGGCTCGACCCGGCGACCGTGCTGCGAGAAGGGTAGAGCGCACGTGCTCGCCATGGCCTTCTACTCCCCGAGCCTGCGCGTCCGCTCGATCCGGCCCAAGTACTTCAGCAGACCGGCGTTCAGCGCGAAGCCGGCGGCGCTCACTGCCGCCGCCGGCCACACGACCGCATCGTCCCCACCGAGCCACGCGTTCATGGTCGCGGTCAGCAGCCAGAGCTGCAGGATCGCGACAATCAGCACGAACACCAGCATCCCGTAGACGATGGTCGTCCGCTGGTCGCGGCTGAACGGCCGCTTCAGTGAGGCGTTCATATCGTCCTCTCCTCGACGCCTACGGCGTAGATGTCTCGTCCTCTGATGTCGAGCACGATTCGAGTCAGCGGCCGGCGCGGCGGCCCGGCGGTGGGCGCACCCGTCCGCAGGTCGAATCGTCCTTCGTGACAGGGACAGTAGAAGCTGCCTTCGGCCGGCCGGGGAATCACGGCACAGGACAGGTGCGTGCACTTCTGGCTGAAGGCGACGAAGTCACTCGTGGTCAGCCGCACCAGCAGACAGGGTTCGTGTTCGTCCGGGTAGGTGAAGACGACGGCCGCGCCGACGGCGAGATCGTCGACAGAGGCAATCCGCTGCATCGCCGGCTGACCGGTCCGCTTCCGGCGCCAGTTCTGGACACCAATCCACACCTGCCCCAGCGTGAACGCGGCGCTGGTCAAGACGAGGAATTTCATGAAGTCCCGGCGCTCGACGTAGAGATCCTGCGGCCAGTCGATCGGGAAGTCCTGCCGCCAGGCGGGCTGGGCGTCGGCCGGCGCGAAGTCCGGTGCGATCGTGATCTGCTCGCGCTCGGGTGCGGGCGCATAGAGGTTGGCGGGCGCCGTACCGGTGAGGCCTTCACGCCCCGGCGAGTTGAGCGCAGGATCGACTGGGCGACGTGGATCGGGACGGACGTCTGACATCGCTACACCTCGACCTCGGCAAACGGATCGCTGTCGACGACCGCCGCGCCAGACGCCGCGGCAGGTGTGCTCACTACCTTCAACGACACCGCGCGGCTCCTGGGCTGCTCCTCCATCGCACTGGTGACATCGACGTGCGGCGCCACGGTCGCCAGCCTGCGCGGCACCATCACGTACACCTGCGTGGTGATCGTCTGGTGGCCGAACTGGAAGGTGTTGACCGGCGTCGAGAGCGGGCGCAACTGTTCGATCTGCTCGCGCGTGCCGAAGAAGAGCGCCTGGCTCGGGCACACGGTGGCGCACATCGGCTTCTTGCCGACGCTCGTCCGGTCGTAGCACATGTCGCACTTCATCATGATCTTGCGGTCTTCGTAGAGCTCAGGCACGCCGAACGGGCAGGCAACGACGCAGTTGCCACAGGCAATGCAGCGCGGCTTCCGTGCCGACTGCACCACCCCGTCGCCCGTGCGCTTGATGGCATCCGCCGGACACACCTCCGCGCATGTGGGCTGCTCGCAGTGCATGCAGACCACGGGCACTGTCTGCACGCTCTCCGACCGGTTCACGTATTCGAGGTGAATCATCGACTCGCCGCGATGCGTGTCGCACTCGGAGCACGCCTGCAGGCAGGCCTGGCAGCCGATGCAGCGGTTCGGATCGACGAAGAAGTGCAGGTAGTCCGGTTTGGCCATGTGATGGTCCTGCCCGTCTATTGCTGCGGCTCGAGCACCGCCGCGTAGTCCGGCGCCGCATCCGCCTTGCGCACGCGGCACCCGCACACCTTGTACTGTGGGATCTTGCTGATCGGGTCCTGCGCGGCCACGGTCAGCTGGTTCACGCTCTTCCGGCCCGCCCAGTGATAGGGGATGAAGATCGTGTCCGGACGGATCGTGGTCACCACCTGCGCTTTGAGCGTGATGGTCCCCCGCCGTGTCTCGGCCGTCGTCCAATCACCGTCGGCGATCCCGAGCTTCGCCGCCAGCCGCGGATGCATCTCGATCCGCGGCTCCGCGTACTGTTTGACCAACGGCCCGATGCGGCGGGTCTGCGTGCCGGACAGGAACTGACTGACGACCCGGCCGGTGGTCAGGTAGATCGGGTACTCGTCGCCCGCATCGTCAACCGGCGGGCGATATTCGGCGACGTTGAAGCGCGCGCGGCCGTCGGGGAAGTAGAAGGGCCCGCTGCCCTTCGCAACCGGGTTGTAGCTGCCGCGCTCGAAGAGCCGCGGCGTGCCGGGATGTTCATCGATGGCGGCACCAGTGCGCGGGTCCTCGCTGTAGCACGGCCAGAAGACGCCCAGCTGCTGCGTGATCTTCTCGTACGTCACGCCTGAGTAGTCCGCGACACCGCCTTTGCTGGCGACGCGGAGCTCTTCGAAGATCTCGCGCGGCTCGCTGAAGGTGAAGCCGCGCGGCCGGCCGAGCGCCTGCGCGATGTCCTGGATGATGCGCCAGTCCTCGCGCGCCTCGCCCGGGCAGTCCACAGCCTTGTTGATCTTGATGATGCGCCCCTCGACCTGCGTCACCGTCCCTTCGTCTTCCTCGTGCAGGCTGCCGGGCAACACGACGTCGGCGTGCCAGGCGGTGTCGTTGAGGAAGAAGTCGATGGCCGCGTAGAACTCGAGCTTCTCGAGGCAGCGCGTGACGAAGGCATTGTCCGGCAACGACACCTTCGGGTTGAAGCAGATCGACAGCAAGCCCGTGATCTCGCCGCGGTCGATCTTTCGGAACAGCTCGTAGGCATCGACCCCCGGGCCTGGCAGTTCTCGCTCGTCGATTCCCCAGACGCCGGCGATGTAGCGGCGGTGTTCGGGGTTGCTGATGTCGCGCCAGCCGGGGAGTTGATCACACTTCTGCCCGTGCTCGCGACCGCCCTGTCCGTTGGCCTGTCCAACGATGGTGCCGTAGCCGCTCTTGGGCTTGCCGATCCGACCTGACGCGAGGACGAGGTTGATCGTGCCGAGCGCGTTCTGCACGCCATTCGAGTGATGCTCGATGCCGCGGGCGTGGAAGAGAAAACTCGTCTTCGCCGTACCCCACCACTCGGCCGCCTGCATCAACGCCCGCTGCGGCACGCCGGTCACCTCCGCGGTCCGCGCCAGCGTCCACTCCCGGCAGTACTCCGCGACCTGCTCGAAACCGACCGTGTGGGCGTCGATGAACGCGTGATCGAGCCAGTCGCGCTCGATCATGATCTGCAGCACGCCGGCGAACAGGGCCGCGTCGCGCCCCGGCTTCACCGGCAGGTACAGATCGCAGGTGCGGGCAGCCGGCGTGATCCGCGGATCCTGGACGATGATCTTCGCGCCCTGCTCGCGCGCTTGCCAGATGTAGTTCGTCGTGATGGGCGAACACTCGGCCACGTTCGACCCCGCCACCCAGATCACCTCGGTCCCGACCATGTCGGACCACGGGTTCGTCGTGCGGTCGATGCCAAACGCCTTCTTGTTCGCAGCCCCGGCGCTGACCATGCACAGCCGGCCGTTGTAGTCGATGAACGGCGTCTTGAGACACACGCGCGCGAACTTGCCGAGCAGATAGGTCTTCTCTGTCGTCAGGCTGGCGCCGCCGAGGACACCGATGGCGCCGGCGCCGTGCGTCTGCTGAATGCGGCTGATCTCAGCAGCCACGCGGCTGATGGCCTCGGCGTACGGCAACGGGCTGAACCCAGACGCCGAGGACGTATCCCGCCGCAATGCCATCGTCAGCCGGTCCGGATGCGAGCCCTGCAGGTAGCGCTTCACACCCTTGGGACACAACATGCCGCGATTGAACGGGAAGTCCTCCCATGGCTCGAAGCCAATCACCTCGTTGTCGCGGACCTTGAGCTGAATCCCGCACTGCTGCCCGCAGAAGCAGCAATGCGTCTTCACGAGCCGATCGGGCTCGACGCTGGTCGACAACCGCATGCCGGTCATCGCCGACAGGTGCGGTCCGAACCGTTCGATGATGCGAAGGGGTTCCGCCGGAACTTCAGCCACGCAGCTACCCAGCCTCTCGTTCATCGCCTGCCTCGCCGAAGCCGCCAGGCGAAGGCGGGCCGAAGCCGCCAGGGCCATCAGCCAAAGGCGGCCGGGCGTTCAAGGTACCGTTGCCACAAC
This sequence comes from uncultured Acidobacteriota bacterium, assembly GCA_963804795.1. Classification (GTDB taxonomy): domain Bacteria; phylum Acidobacteriota; class Vicinamibacteria; order Vicinamibacterales; family 2-12-FULL-66-21; genus CAVSUB01. The sequence goes on from CAWDRS010000008.1 coordinate 213,454, forward strand.
GCCCCCTGCGCCAGGCCGAAGAGCGCCCGCCGGCACCTGGGGCAGACGTCCTGGTAGTGCCCGCCGCCCGGCAGCTCGTACCGAAAGCCGAGTTCCTGCTCGACGGCGGTGAGGTCGCGCACCATCAACTGCGAAGCATAGGGTTGCCCGCAGCGCCGGCACGCCGCCTGCTGGTCGCGAGCGCCAGCGTCCTTGTAGAAGCCGACCCCGAGTTGCGCAGGCCGTTGGAAGACGTGAAACAGCTTGCCGAACGGCAGCCAGAGCAGCGTGACGATCACCGTCGCGGCATGGAGAATCGCGAGGAACTCGTACGCGTAGCCCCGCAGCCACGTGTAGCTGGCCGTCAGCATCAGCCCCGTCACGCTGATCGCGAAGAGCAGCAGCAGCGGCAGGACGTCCTGCCCGAACTGCTGCACCGCGACCGCGCCGTGATCGATCATGCGGCGCCGGAAGGCGAGCATCACGCCGGCAATGACCAGGAACGACGACCAGACCAGCCCGTGGAAGAGGACGAAGGCGAAGGCGGACTCCACGGGGAAGTCCTGCATCGGAATGCCGAACACGAAGGTGCGGTACATGTGCAGATCCCCTGGGACCGTCTCGAAGTGAATCCAGCCCCAGACCAGCGGGAACGTGATCGCCGCAGCGAGCAGGCAGCCCCACATGATGAGCCAGTGCGCGAGCCCGCGGAGCCGGCCGCGCCGGAAGATGTAGGCGTTGGCGGCAAACTCCAGCAGCGCGCGGCGTCCCAGACTGATCGTATTGCCGGCCAGCGCGCGCCGTGAGAAGAACGCCTGCCACCCGCGACGCCAGTACATGCGTGTGGGCGGACGCTGCAGCCACATCGCGTAGCGATAACTGATCCCGAACGCGGCGAAGAGTGTCGCGAACGTGTAACCGACGAGCGCCGCGTCGAAGTGTTGCAGGTTTCGCGACCCGACGACGATCGCTGCCGCCAGCGTGGCCGTGACGAGCGCGGCCCACGCGCCGGCCCTGACACGCTCGAGCGCTTGACGCGCGGCCACCGGCAGGGACTGCGTCCACGCGATGTCGCCCGGCCGGAAGACGCGCTGGTTGGCCGCGCGCAGCAACAGCGCGGTCGCGGACAGCAGCAGGAATCCGGGCCAGATGACGCCGAGCTGATCACGGAAGACGCCGAGCAGGAGCGGCGGGAAGAACCCGCCCAGACCGCCGAGAGCGCCGACGAGGCCGGTCACTGTGCCGGTGTCTTTCGGGAAATACTCCGGCACCAGCTTGAAGACAGCGCCGTTGCCCAGTCCCATCAGCATCGCGCACCCGAGCGCGCCGACTGTGAACGGCACCATGGACGGCCACGTCAAGAGTAGAGAAAACAGAGCCACGCCTCCGAAGACCCACGACAGGACCTGCGCGCCGCCAATCCGATCCGCCAGCCACCCGCCGAGTGGGCGCATGAGTGTGGCGAGCACGACAAACCCTGCCGCCCGAAATCCGGCGTCAGCAGGGGCCAGACCGAACTGCGCGCGCAGCAACGTTGGCAGGTAGATCGAAAACGCGACGAAGCCACCGAACGTCAGGAAATAGAAGGCACCGAGCAGCCAGGCGGTGGGAGCGCGCCGCAGGACTGCGGTCATCGCGGCGACGGTGGCGGGGCGTCCGGCCTGTGGGGGATTCCGCGCGAAGAGGAAGTACGCGACCGCCCAACCCAGGAGAACCGCGCTGGTGCCGCGAAACACCACCTCCCAGCCTAGGCGAGCCGCGACCACGGGCCCGACGAAGACGGCCAGCGATTGCCCCATCGTCCCCAGCCCGTAGATGCCGAGGGCCGTGCCCTGCCGAGCAGTCGGGGTCCAACGAGACACGAACGCCGCCCCGACCGCGAAGGACGATCCCGCCATGCCGATGAGGAACGCCGCCACGAGGAGTGAGCCGTAGGTGCCGGTCAGCGGCACGACGAATGCGGCGAGCGAAGAGAACGCGAGGAGCGCCGTGAAGGTGAGGCGTCCGCCGAATCGATCTGTCAGCATGCCCATCGGCAACCGTGCCAACGAGCCGAGCAGCACCGGTACCGCCACCAGGAGCGCGGTCTCAGACGCGGTCAGTCCGTAGAGGCCAGTGAAGATCGAGGCGAGTCCGCCAACCAAACCCCACGCGGCGAACGAGAGAGCGAACGAGACCGTCGCAAGGACCAGCGCGCGCGTCGGGGATCCGGCCGCACCGGCCATGTGACCGCCAGGTGGCATGCTCCCGAGAGACGTGTCGCGCATGTCGTGTCTAGTCTGACGCCAGCGTTCGCGAAGCTGTCAAGGACGCCGCCGGGGCAACCGAACAGTTCCGTTCGCACACGGGCGCTCCTGGCGCCCTTCTCCCGCGGCATTTTGAGCCCGCGCGCCGGCCCCACTCACCATAATCTCAGGTACTCGACGAACGGATTTCGTCCACACTGCCAGACACGACGATGCGGCAGCGCTTCGCCAAGTCGGAATCGTGCAACGCGTGCGGCGTGTTCGATTTCAATGATAGGCCGCGCGATGAGGGTGTGAGCAACCGCTGGTCAGTCAGGGAGCGACCGCGGCAGCCCGAACCATGGGAGCACGGTGTTATCGAAGCGGGTCAGGGCGCAAATCCGGTCGCCGGTGAGGGTGAGGGCGAATAGGCCGGTCCCGTGGCGGATGCCGCCGGAGGGGGCGCGAAGGTAGGTTCCGAACTCGCTCTCCTAGTCGCCATCCAAGTATAGACACCGGCCGGGCCGCGAACTGGGCGCGCCCAGTTTCTCGACATCGTGGTGTCTGCATCTGTGACGGCTCGGCACACAACAAGGAGCGAGAGATGATGCTGAAGGACAAGGTTGCGGTGATCTACGGAGCCGGAGGGGACGTTGGCGGCGCTGTCGCGCGCGCATTCGCTCGCGAGGGCGCGAGGCTCTTTCTGAGTGGACGCAACCTTCGCAAGGTGGAAGCGGTCGCGGCCGACATCATCGGCCGCGGCGGGGTCGCCGAGGCAGCGCAGGTCGATGCCCTTGACGAGCAGGCGGTGGAAAAGTACGTCGGCGCCGTCGCGGCGAAGGCGGAGGCCATCGACATCTCCTTCAGCGCAGTCGGAATCTCCAACGCGTTGCCGCAGAGGCCCCCCCTTCTGGAGCTCTCGGCAGAGCAGTTTGCGCTTCCCATCACGACCTTGACGCTGGCGAATTTCCTCACGGCGCGGATCGCGGCGCGCCGGATGGTCGCGAGGCGATCCGGCGTGATCTTGACGATCACCGCTACGCCGTCTCGCATGGCCATCCCGAACGTCGGTGGCAATGCGCCGGCGTTTGCAGCGGTCGTCGCGCTGTCCCGCACCCTCTCCGCGGAGCTCGCACCGCAAGGGGTTCGAGTGGTGTGCCTGATGCCGAACGCGATGCCAGAGACGGGAACGATCCGGGACAATTTCGAGCGTTACGCAAAGGCCGCGGGCCTCAACCTCGCCGAATATCATGCGCGGCACGAGAGCATGACGCACCTCAGACGCCTGACCACGCTTGCCGAGCTCGCCAACGTGGCGGTGTTCATGGCGTCCGACCAGGCCAGCGCGATGACGGGCACGGTCGCAAACCTGACCGGTGGAACCATCGTCGACTGAGAGGACTGGGGTGCACGCTGTGAAACTTGGGACGGCCGGTTTGTTTTGGGGAGCCGGTCGCAACGGGGTTTCGCTACCGTCCTGTTCCGGAAACCGGCAGACCACGACCGGATTCGAGGTACACGGCGAAGGTGCCCAGCCAGTGGCCACCTTCGTAGTGCTCCCCCATTACGCCTGTCATTCCAGCAGTGCGGTGAATCCGCGCGGCGGCCAGGAGCGCCGCGCCGCGCGGATCGGACGCCGGGAGGCTTCGCGCGATTGCCTGGAGCATCCACGCCCTCGAGAGGTTCAGTCCGTAGAGATGCCCAAGCTTGGGATCGGTTGGGTCGGTCACAACGCCAGGCGCGAGCCAGCCGCCTCGACCGTCGGCCGGTAACGACGGCAGGAAGGCGCGCAGCCAGCGCGTGAACTCCGCCTGCGGCAGCACGCGCCGTATCAGATCGGCCTCCGCCAGGCAAGGTGAGAGGAAGTCTTCGCCGGACGGCTCGTAGGCAAGCGGGCACGCGCGATCCTTCAGGTAGAAATCACGCGAGCGGGACAGCAGCAGCGATTCCAGTTTCTTCTCGCTCGTCGCGCGAGCCCAGTCGAGCATCAATCCGAGCGAAAAGGCCGTCTGCGAGTGCTCGCCGATCCGAATCGGCGCCGTCAGCTTTGGCAGCCAGTCGGCGATCCGTGAGATGGCTGCTCTGGTCAACGGGTCCAGTGTCTCTGCCCATTTCCGCACGTCCCCGTCAGCCGGCCGCTCTGCCGCCCATTCATGCAGCTCGGTATGGAGTTGGAGAAGCCACGCCAGCCCGTACGGTCTCTCGAAGGAGACGCGGCCCGCTCCATTCAGGTAGCGCACCTCCGCTGCGATATTCGCCGCGGTGAGGCTCTGGTCGAGTGCCGCTCGCGCGCGGGTGGCAAACGGCGCGTCTCCATGGAGGCGCGCGACGCGCGTGAGGAGCCAGTGGCCGTGCACGGACGAATGCCAGTCGTAGCACCCGTAGAACGCCGGCGTCAGCTCGTGCGGCGCCCTCACGTCGGTCTCGCTGTTCAGCACGTGGGTGATCTTGTTGGGGTACTCCTTGTGAACGCAGGCGAGCGCCAGCTCCGCAGATCGACCCAACCAGAGTGCAGTGTCCGCGGAGAACCGCTGTGCGGCACTGGCGAGGAGAAGGAGGGCCAGGGGCAGGGTTGTCATCGGCGTTTGCTGTCGGGAGCGATCGTCGAAGCTGGAAACATCACGACCGCGTTCGGCGACGGCAGCTCGTTCTGACGTTCTCCACCCGCGCCACTCTGCACCGGTTTCCAGGGCTCGCCCGTCCGAAAGGCGCCGATCGTCCCGAAGGCTCCCAACACGCTGAAGCTCTCGAAGACAAACGGCAGGCCCTCCGCGGCGAGCTCGTCGCCGGCATCAGCCACGTGGAAATGCAGGTGGGGCCCTGAGGAGCTCCCGCCAGAGTTGCCGAGCAGCCCCAGCACCTGGCCACGTTTCAGTCGGTCGCCGCGCTTGACTCTGAGGCTTCCGTGTTTCAGGTGTTCATAGAATGCGAAGCGGCCACCGCCGAGATCCAGGGCCACGTAATTCCCGCTGACGTTCTCGAGCGGGATCGGCGCCGGCGATTCGAGGGTCGGCGCCTCCGTAATATCGTCGTGGGCTTCCACCACCGTTCCATCGGCCACGGCCCGGACCTCTGCCGCATACCCGTACCAGTTCTCGATTCGGGACCGATCGCCGCGCGCATGGGTACCATCGGCCTCGACCCTCACCCAGTCGATCGCGAAGCGCGCCGGAATGCGTGCCCGGCCATCCACCGCGTAGACCGCCGTGCGGTGGCCGCCTATCAACATGGGATCGTACAAGGCCACCCAGGGTCCTCCTCGCAGCGGAGGGCTCAAGACGATTGGGCGTTCACGGCGAACATCAACGGCGGCACCCGAAACGAGCACCTGCTCTCGTCGCGATGTTCGCATCACTTCCACGGCGATCCGGTGCTGCAGCCGGGACGGGATGGGCGCCGCGGTGTCGAGCGGCAGCCAGAGATAAACCACCGTTCGCCGCCCGGGATTGACGACGCGCTTGTCGGCGTCGTCAAGCGGGGCGCCCGCGCCTGCCAGACGCTCGATGAGCGCCGCATCGCTGAAGTCACCGATGACGGTGCCGCGAACGGCATCGACGACCTGGATGCGAGTCAGCGTGACCGCGGACGGCCTGACGTTCGTGATCTGCAGCTCGTAGGCAAGGTGCCGCCGTCCTGCAATGGTGACCGGGACCGGTGACGGGCCGGCCCCGATGTCGATGGCAGAGATGATTGGCGTCCTTGGCTGCGCCGTCAATGGAGCCGGGCCGAGAGCGCCCCACGCAGCAACGAGCAGCGACGCTCGACTCAACGCGTGCTTCACTTTCGTCCTCATACTCGAACAAGCTGGCGGCCGGCAGCCTCTGCTCACGTGATCGCTTTGTCGCGAGATGCCGGCGGTGGTACTTTCTGACCTGCCGTCGCAGAACATTGTATCGAGGCAAGCCGAATGGGGTATTCCATGATTCGATCAAAGGACTACTTCGGCGACCTGTTCGCGCCAAAGGCTCCGAAAGTGCGCAAGGCGGAGCCGCGTTGACTCAGTCGGCCCGAAGCACCTCCGCGGGACTCACGCGAATGGCGTGTCGAAGCGGCGCGACGCTCGCGAGCATCGCCGTCAGCCCGATGGCGCCAATGACGCTCGCCATCGTCAACGGGTCATCCGGCTCGACGCCGAACAGGAGGCCTGACATCAGGAAGCCCAGACCGAGGCCGAGCGCGGTGCCGAGTACGAGCCCGATGGCGGCGAGCACCGCGACGCGCGTGAGGACGAGCCCGCCGACGTGCAGCCGCTGCGCGCCGAGCGCGAAGCGGATGCCGAACTCGCGCCTGCGCTGCGCCACCGCATACCCGGTGACGCCAAAGATCCCGACGCCGGCGAGCACGAGGGCGAGCGTCGAGAAGGCGCTCACCAGCCCCGCCGTGAATCGAGGGAGCGCTATCGCCTGGTCGTACCGGTTATCCGCTGTCTCGGCGAAATACATGGGCACCGACCCGTCGACGGACGCCAGCGCCCCCCTCGCCGCGGCCATGACCGCATGTGTGGGGCTCGTGGTTCTGATCACCGTGTACATCCCACGCTGGTAGACCTGCGACTGCGGCGCGTAGGCCATCGGCAGGGACTCTTTCCTTGGCTCGACGTCGCTCACATGGCGCACTACGCCGACAACGGTTCGGTTCTCGGCGCGCGGCCCGACCCCCAACCGGACCTGCTGGCCGATCGCCGCTGCCTCGGTCGTCCATAGACGGCGCGCGAGCACGTCGTCCACGATCGCCACCGCGGGAGAGGCAGACCGATCGTCAGACGAGAAGAGCCGCCCTTGCAGCAGCGCGACCCCCATCGTCTCGAAATAGCGCCCGCGGACGATCCGCCAGCCGACGGTGAGTGCCGGCGCCTCGCCTCCGCCGGCCGGGTTCGCCGGGGCGGCGCTGACCGACTGCCCTTCGCCGCTGAGAGGGACATACGAGACGGCGCCGATGGATAGCGTGCCTGGCAGCGACGAGAGCTTGGTGGTCAGCTGCTCGTAGAAACGATCGACGCGCGCCGCGTCGGGGTAGTCGCGCGCCGTCAGGTTCGTTTTGAAGGAGAAGCGCTGCTCGGTCGCGAAGCCGAGATCCACGCGTATGAGCGCGTACAGGCTGCGGACCGTCAGGCCGGCGCAGACGAGAAGCGAGGCCGCGAGCCCAATCTCCATGACAGTCAGGATGTCGCGGAGACGTGTCGTCGTTCGACCGTCCGACGCGCGGCTCGTCGGGAAGGCGCTTTCGAAGGCATTCAGTCGCAGGGCGACGAAGGCGGGCGCGAGGCCCACGAGCAGCGTCACGACGACCAGAGCGGCGCTCGTGAAGAGCGCGGTCGGCACGTTGATGGCTACCTCGTCCAGCCGTGGGATGTCGGCGGGCGCGAAGGCCTTCAGCGCGTCGAGCCCGACATGCGCCAGGAGGAGTCCGCCCGCAGCGCCCAGGCCGCAGAGAACGGCGGCTTCGGTGACGAGTTGGCGGATCACGTCCCACCGTGCAGCGCCGATGGCGAGGCGGATCGAGATCTCGCGGCGCCGCGCCAGCGCGCGGAGCAGCGACATGATCGCGACGTTCACGCACGCGATGAGCAGCACCGACGCGGCCGCCGCCATGAGCAGCCCCATCGGCAGGAGCATCCGCCCGAACAGAGTCTGTCGAAGCGGCTCGACGTCGATGCTCCAGCGCGTGTCCGCCGCATAGGCCGCCGGCAGGTCGTGCTGAAGGTCACGAGCGACGCGCTGCAGGTCGAGGCGGACCTTGCCCGCGCTCATCTCCGGAGGTCGTCTACCGATCGCAGCGAGGTAGTGATCGGTGCGGTCTGATGCATCAAGAGGGCCGAGATTGATTGGCACCCATGCGCCCATGTCCGCCTCCGGATAGGCGAAGCCGGCGCGCATGACGCCGACGATGGCGTGTTCCACGCCGTCGAGGCGAATCGTGCGGGTGAGAATGTCTTCGGCGCCGCCGAACCGCGACCGCCACAGCTCGTGGCTCACCACCGCGACCGGCTCACCATGTTCCTCGCCAGGTCGCGTGCCGCGTCCGCGCGCAGGAGCGACGCCGAGAATCGTAAAAAGGTTCGCCGTGACGCGCGATACTTTGACTCGTTCGGCGAGCGAGTCGCCGCTGCCAGTCGACGTCAGCGTCCGGCGACCAAGGTCGGCCGCGGCGATACCCTCGAACGCGCGCTGACGCTCCTCGAAGTCCCGGAACTCGGCGCGCGAGAGACGGCCACCGTTGGCGATGTCACCCCCCGACACGTTGTGGATGGTCAGCAGGCGTTCGGCCGCCGGATACGGTGGTTGTTGAAGGACTACGCCGTACAGGACGCTGAAGAACGCTGTGTTGGCGCCCATGCCCAGCGTCAGAGTCAGCAAGGCGACCGCGGAAAATCCGGGCGAGCGCACCAGTTGCCGGAACGCGTATCGGAAGTCGAGCATGGCCGTCCCGCTGTGCAGGGCGCGTGCCACCGCAGGCGTCAGCGGCACCGCGAGCACCAGCAGCGGAACTACAGTGGCGCATTCGGCTTTGGGACGTCGTGACGATGCTCGGCAGCGCAACAGGGCCGTCCCAGAAACGGACAGTGGGCCCACCCGCCCTGTAGGAATTTGAGCGCGTCGTCCGACCCGTGGATCTGAATTGCCTCACGGTTGAGACGCCTGAGCAGCCGATCGAAGTAAGCTCCGTGTATGGTGCCGGCATTCCGAACGACACGGAACCGGTGGTGGATTTCCCTGCTCGCCGCAGTCGCTGGTCTTGGCCTCTCCTGCGGGGGCAATCCGGCAGGAAGCACGAGCCCCGGGGCCACGCAGGCGACGGTTCGAATCGTGTTTCGCGGGTCGACGACGCGTCGAGCCGACCTGCCAGCATCGGCGGCCGCATGCGTCGCCGGTGTGGGCGCCACCCACACCCATCCGAGCTGGCGGAGCTTCGCCGGCATCGCACTGACCCCCGTCCCGCCGGATCGATACGAGATCGCGTTCGACGACGTGCCGATCGGCGAGCGCGTGTCATTCCGGATCAACGATCAGAACTCCTGCGATCAGAATCCCACGGGCGCCGTGACGCAGAACGTCTCGGTCAACAACGTCACGCTCGTCCAGAACGCGACGACGCCTGGCAATGGCGACGAGCCAGGCTTTGCGTTCACCGTGTCGGCGGCGGGCGCGGTGACGCAGTAGGTCGCAGAGGGAACGAGCACGGAATCATCCGCGGCGCGAGGAACATGGTCTTGCCGCGTGCGAGCTTCGCGTAATGGACCTTGCCGCGCCTGACGAGCTGTCCTTCAATAGCACACGTGCCGCGGCCTGACGATCGCTGCGTCTTCTGCAATCGATGCGCGAGGTCGACGCGAAGGCACATCGGCGTACGGTCCTTCGCGCGATCATTCGAAGGCGTGCTCCGCGCGGCTAGCTCGCCGGCGGTCGGAGACGGCTCGACGCGTCGAGCAGTCCGACCGTTGCTCGGCGGCGTGCCTGGACGTTGCGGAATGTTGCGGTGGCGCATGCACGCTCGCCGGCGCTCCCGGCGCGCTGCTGGCGAGGTCGATCCGTCGGCGGGATGTCTGCGATCGGGCGTGGCGAGACGCTGCCGGCGCTTCGCGCGCTGCCGTGCCGTCGACGTCTGGTGCATGATCGCCTGGCCGGACGGGGCTATCCCGTGCTGTTACCGATAACTTCTCTGGGGCGCGGGTCCTGTTCAACTTCCTGGGGACCCTTTTGACCTTCTGATCTTCTGATCTTGTGTGATCCCGAGAGCCTCCAGCCTGCCCGTACGAATCGATTTGAGTGGGTTCACCGTTGTCGGGTTGTGTCCCTATGCCCGGCCGCGCCCGATTCACTTCTTCCCCGCCGGTACATCCGGCGTCAGAACCGTGCCCGGCCGCGCGCTCGTCTGCTCGCCGTTCGACACGACCGCCACCCCATTGACGAACACGTAGGGAATGCCCGTCGCGTAGGCGTGCGGCTGCTCGAATGTCGCTCGATCCCTGACCAGCAACGGATCGAACACGGCGAGGTCGGCGGCGTATCCCTCTTTGACCAGTCCGCGCTGCGCGAAGCGGAACTGGGCCGCGGGCAGGGAGGTCATCTTTCGAATCGCTTCCTCGAGCCGGACCACGTGGCGCGTCCGCACGTACTCTCCGAGCACGCGAGCCGTGTTGCCGTAACCGCGTGGATGCGGCGTGCCTTCTCCCATCGTCAGCAGCGAGCTGTCGGACGCGACCGCGACGTGCGGGTGCTTCAGAATCCGATCGACGTCGTCGTCCGACATGAAGTGATAGACCATCGATGCGCCGCCGGCCAGCATCATCTCTCTCGCCACCTCGAACTGCGCGTCCGCTGAATCCGATCCCTTGCGCCGGAGCGCGACCTGCTTCATCGACAGCCCGTTGAGCGTCGGGTCGGATCGCGACGATGCGACGACCCCGAACGAGAGGTCGGAGAGACCACGCTCGGCGAGCAGCGCCGCCATCTCCGACTTGATGCGCGCCCACGTCGCCGGGTCGTTGAGGCGGGCGGCGATCTTCTCCAGTCCGCCCTCGAGCGACCATGCGGGAAAGCGAATGCCGAGCGTGGAGCTCGCCGCCGTGTAGGCATACTGGTCCGCTTCGACGACGATGCCGCGAGCGCGCGCGGCATCGATGAGATCGAGCGCCCTGGCGCTGGCACCCCACCGGCTGGGGCTGTCTACCTTCAAGTGAGAGATCTGCACGCGGGCGCCGGTCGCCGCACCAACCTGAATCGTCTCGGCGACAGCGGCCTCGAGCGCGGTGCCTTCGTTTCTCATGTGCGAGGCATAGACGCCACCGGCATTGGCGGCGATGCGCGCGAGATCGATGATCTCGGGCGTCCGCGCGTACGTGCCCGGGACGTACTGCAGGCCGGTCGAAAACCCGACCGCGCCGTCCGTCATGGCCCGCCAGACCAATGACTTCATGCGGTCCAGCTCCGGCAGCCTCGGGATCCGATCGGCTGTACCCATCACCGACTCGCGCACGGTGTTGTGGCCGATCAGCGTCGCAAAGTTCACGGCGGCGCCTGTCTCGCGGATCTTCGTGAGCGCCTCCCCCACGTCCAGCGAAGATGAGCCGCAGTTGCCCGCGACGATGGACGTCACCCCCATCCGCACGAAATTCTCGGCCCTCGGGTGGCTCGCGAGATCGTCCGCATGGGTATGCACGTCGATGAAGCCGGGAGAGACAACGAGCCCGGTGGCGTCGACGACCTCACGTGCGGCAGTTCTGGCGACTCTTCCCACAACTGCGATCCGGCCGTCTTTGATCGCGACATCCGCGCGGCGACCTGGCGTGCCGGATCCGTCGATGACCTGCCCTCCGACAAGGACAACGTCGTAGAGCGGCTGCGCCTGGTCGGCTGGCAGTCCTGCCGGAACGAGGAGCACGCCGAGCAGAATGGCGGCGATACGAAACATGAGGGTTCAGGGGTTCAGGGGTTCAGGGGTTCAAGGGTTCAAGGTTCACAGGTTCAAGGTTCACAGGTTCAAAAGGTTCAGGCTTTCGGTTGGGGTTCGCGCGCCTGTTGGCTCGCGCCACCGGTTGCCATGCTCACGGCAACGCCGACGATGACGACGACGAGCACTCCCAGAGGATTGTGCCAGAGAAACGAGATGCCGCTCGTCCTCGGGTGGAGCGCGACGGCCGCAACGGTGGCAATGCCGGCCAGCAGCCCGACGAACGCGCCGTGGCCGTTCGACCGACGGAACATCAGCGCCAGCACGAAGACGCCGAGCAGCAATCCGTAGAAGAACGACCCGAAGCGATTGACAACCTCGATGAGAGACCCCAACCCGGCTGCGAACGTCGCCACGACGCAGGCGAAAAGGCCCCAGAAGCCGGTCGCGAGACGGGATACCGAGAGGTAGTGTGCATCGGTGGCCGCCGGATTGATCAGTCTCCGATAGACGTCGATGACCGACGAGGTCGCCAGCGAGTTGAGCTCCGCCGCGATGCTGGACATGGCCGCGGCGAAGATCGCCGCAATGATCAGCCCGACGAGCCCGACCGGAAGCTTCGTCGTCACGAAGGTTGGGAACACGTAGTTCACGTCGGGTGTCGGCGTGTCGCCGAGGAAGTTCCTGTAGCCGTCTTCCCCGACGTCGCGTGCGAGCGCAGCCGCGCGCACGCGGACGGCTCTGAGTCGCTCGTCTGCCTCACGGTACGCCGTTCCGGCCGCAGATGCATCGCCGTCCCCGGCCCCCGCCAGCGTCGTCGACGCGCTGCGGCGGGATTCGAACGCATCAACGAACTCCGACTGCAGGGCCGCGAACTCGCCCGCGCGTGCGCTCTTCTGAATCTTGTCGACCACCGTCGGCCGGAACAACATCGGCGGCTGGTTGAACAGGTAGAACACGAAGACGAGCACACCGGTGAGCAGCACGAGTGCCTGCAGCGGGATCTTGACGTAGGCGCTCATGAGGAGCGAATGCCGCCCCTCGTCGACCGACTTGGCCGTCAGATAACGTTGGACCTGGCTCTGGTCGCAGCCGAAATACGAGAGCATCAGGAACAACCCGCCGATCATCCCCGACCAGAATGTGTAGGTCTGCCGCCAGTCGAACGTGAAATCAATCGCATTGAGCCGGCCGGTCGCGCCGGCCAGCCGAAGCGCCTGCGTGAGGCCAACCTGCTCCGGCAGGCCCAGAATGAGGAACACCACGGCGGCGAGGACGCCGGCCACGATCACGGCCATCTGCTTGACGTCGGTCCAGGTGACCGCCTGCACGCCCCCGACCATCGTGTAGAGCACCGTTGGGAGACCGATGGCGAGAATCGTCAGCGTGAGGTTCCAGTCGAGCAGAATGGACAGGATGACCGCCGGCGCGGCGATGATGGCCCCGCACGACAGCCCGCGCGATATGAGAAAGAGCACGCTCGCCAGCGTCCGTGTCTTCAGGTCGAAGCGCCGTTCCAGGTATTCGTAGGCTGTAAAGACCCGCGCCCGGTAGAAGAAGGGCACGAGCGTGACGGAGAGGATCACCATCGCGATCGGCAGTCCGAAATAGAACTGCACGAACCGCATCCCTTCCGCGTAGCCTTGTCCGGTCGTGCCAACAAGCGTGATCGCGCTCAGCTGCGTGGCCATGACCGACAACCCCACGGCCCACCAGGGAAGGCTTCGGTTGGCCAGGAAGTAGCCTTCCACTTCGTTGGTGTATTTCGTCCGCTTCAGGCCGTCATGAACGATCCACACCAGATAGGCGCCGACGACGATCCAATCGAGTGCGCGCATGGGTGAGAGGCTGGCTTTGGAGGCGTCCGTGAGGGATCAACCGAACAAGCGGCCGAGAGCCCACAGGCCCAGGAGTGTGGCTGCTTCGCACACGAAGACCCCGAGGTACAGGCGACGCGCAACGGCATCGCGATTGGGGTTGTCGGCTGCCATACTCGGCAGTATATCGAAGGGCGGGACTCAGGCGATCGGTGGGCCCAGGGCGGAGCCACTGGACGAGGATGGATCCGACGGCCGCGACGAGCGCACGTTGCCCAGGACGAAGTCGGCGTGGGCGTCCACGTCGCTCTTGGTGAGCTCGACGACGACCGGCTGCGTGGTGAGCGATTCGCCGGGACGCAGCGTCAATTCAACGCGGTACTTCCCGGGTTTGAGCTTGAACGTGAATCCTCCGGTCGGGCTCGTGGTCTCACGCTGCCGCTCGCCCGTATCGACGTCAATCGCTTCGACGGTGCGTCCTCCGATCGCCTGTGGACTTCCAGCGCCCCCGGGTCCGCGCACGGTTCCGCTGATCGTCGCGATTGGCTGCGCGGGCTTCGGGGCGGTGGCGATGATCGGTACGCCCGGCCGACAGCCGGTCAGTGTCGACAGACCCCCGAAGGTCAGCACGGTGGCGAGAGCACACAGCGCGGAAATCAAGCGCGGCCGGTTCCAGGCAGGCTGTAAGAGCATGCTCAGTCGACCCCGCTTACGGTTGGGGTGTTGCGAAAGATGACGGTGCCACGAGAACTGACCGGCACCCAGGAGACCTGACGGCGCCACATCCACAACCCGATTGCCGATCCAATTGCTCCGAAGAGCATCCCGTAGGTCACCCGTGTCATCATCAGCCCTCTCAGCAGATCCCAACGCAACCCCGATGCCAGGGCTGTCGTGGAAAAATGGGTGCCTCGACCCCGAGAATACCTACCTGAGGGCGAACACGACGGCCTCACCTCTGCCGTCCGACTGCCGGGTCAACTCCGCGAGGCCGAAGTCATTGCGCAGGGCGTTCAGGACCGTCTCACGGCGAGCCGGTTCGAACTCAATCAGGTGCACCACGAGATATCGGACGCCGTCCCCGCGCAGCCGATGGATCGATTTCTCATCGGGGAACTCCGCCACGTCGTCCAGGCGCGCGAGATAGGAGGCGGGATAGAACCCGCTGTAGCCGTTCACGATCGGCTGCCAGTGGAATGTCGACAGATAACTGTAGGAGGGGTCCGCGCCGGGCAGACCGGACGACCGCATCGGCAGCTCCGCGACGACGCCGCGCGGCTGGGTCGAGAGCCAGTCGTAGATCGGCGGAGGCGTGTTCGGATAGGGCACGAGCTCCAGCGGCCGGACACGGGTACTCGACGAGCAGGAGCGCGCACAATCCGAACGCGAGCACGGGTCTCGCCCTGCCGGGAAGCAGCTCCGCCAACGCAACATATCCATATGCCGCGAGTGCCGCGAGGAAGAAGACCACGAAGATCCCGAGGCGCGCCAGCGCGCGGAGCCCTTGGTAGATCGGCACGTGCTCGTAGAGCAGCCGATAGAGGTGGCCCGAGAGCCCCAGGGACATGTCGAATGCCACGACCATGGCGACGAGATAGACCAGCGCGACCTTCGGCGGCGGTCGCAGCAGAAGGCCGACCATGGCCAGGATGACCACGAGCATGCCGGGGAACAATCGCCGCTCGAGGCGGCCCCTGCTCGCGAACGCGCGGCCCCAGAGGATGTTGTCCGGCGTCGCCACGAGATAGCTCGAAGGGCGCGCGCTGAAGGTCACGACCTCGACCTCCGACCGACCGCCCGTCCTCGATTTCGTCTCGAGGTACGGCAACGCATACACGCCGCAGAGCGCGACGGCGAGCAGGCCGCCGGGAATGAGCGCTTTCGTCGCCGGCCACAGCTGCGTGGACGGAAGCGAGATCAGGAGCAACACGGCACTGATCCCGAGCAGCGTGCTCAAGAACACGCCGTAGTAGATGCTCGACAGCATCTGCAGCGACACGAACAGACCCGTGAGGAGCCCGTTGCGCCACGACCGCGTCGCCAGCGTCCGGTGAAGCGCCCAGAACGACCACGGCATCCACATGGTCCACTGCAGTTCCATGTGCATGTAGTGCTCGAAGCGATACGGCGCGAACGCAAAGACAATCCCGGCGATGATCCCGCCGGCAACGCTCCCGGTCAGCGTCCGGATCAGCACGAACATGCCGAGGGCGGAGGCCACGATCGCGCCGAGCAGCAGCAGGTTGTGGACCAGCATCGGCGGCAGGCCGGCCCAGAACAGCGGAGCCCCAACCAGCCCTTCGACGATCATCGCGTCGGAGTACGTCAGCGTTCGGCGCTCGGGGTGGAAGATGTTGCCGTCGAACAGATGCGAGGGCGATGTCTGGAGCGCGTGCGCGATCCAGCGCAGACGCCACAGGTTGAAGTAGACGTCCTGGTGATCCTTCCCGCGCGTGCCGAGGTATGCGACCTGCGGCCATGTCATCGCCACGGTCAACCCGACGAAGAGCAGCGTCACGGCCGCAAGACGGAGCACGCCGACGCGTGAGTGTCCGGCCGCGGTCACAGATCGATGCCGATCATCTTCATGAGCCTGAGGGCGTTGCGGGAGGTGGCCAAGCCCGGCCTGAGATGATAGTCGAACCGCATCTCCCCATTGTCGTCCACGATCTCCGTGAAGTGCACGAGCACGGCTGCGCTTGCGAGCGGCTCCTCACTCGCAAGGCTCAAATCGTGGGTCGTCATCACGCCGATCGCGCCCGCGTCGAGGAGATGGCGCGAGACGGCTCGCACGGCCAGCGCGCGCTCGACGCTGTTGGTGCCCTGAAGGATCTCGTCGAGCAAGTACATGAGAAAGCGCCCCGGGCGCTCGTGCTCCGCCGCATCGACGACACCTTTGAGGCGCGCGAGGGCAGCCATGAAGTACGAGAGCCCGAGCTCGAGGGAGTCCTGAACCCGCAGGCTCGTCTGCAGGTCGATCGGAGGCAGCGAGAGCCGCGTCGCCGCGACAACGCATCCCGCGTGTGCGAGGACGACGTTCAGGCCTATTGCGCGCAGCAGGGTGCTCTTGCCGGACATGTTCGATCCGGTCACCAGGAGCAGGGTGCCCGGCGGCCCGACGCGCACGTCGTTGGCGACCCGCTTGTCATCAGCCAGCAGCGGATGACCGAGCGAGACCCCGTCCAACGCACGCGCGTCGCCCGTCTCGGGGGCGGTGACAATCGTGGGCTGACACCAGTCCGCGTTGTCGCGCCGAACGGCGGCAAACAGGGCCAGGGCGTCGAGATCGCCGACGGCCTCGAGCCAGTCGCGGACGTGCGACCCTGCCTGTGCGCGCCAGCGCTCGAGCGCCAGGACCACGTGGAAGTCCCAGAGCGTGAGCGCCTGGATCGGGAAATGAAAAATCCCGGGAGACCGGCGGAGCTCGCCGAAGCCGAGAATACGATTCAACCGGCGCATGCAGTCGGGGGCGCGCCGTCCGTGAATCGTCAGGCGATCCTGGATGGCGGAGAGCGTCCTCCCGGATCGCGGGGCCAGAATGGCATGCTCGAGCACGTGGGCGTACCGCGCGAGCGCGCGCTGCCCTCCGCCCGCGCGGTCCAACCACTTGTGAATGCGCCACAACAGCGCGAACCAGAGCAGGAGCCCGAAGACGACGGGAATCAGCCATAAGGCCGCATCGACTGCGCCCGTTGCAAAGAGGACCAGAAGGAACCAGATCGCGCCGGTCAGAACGGGCACGGCGAGTCGCAGAACGTTCTGCGAGCCGCCGAGAAATGCCGGACCCTCGGCCCATTCCAGGAACCGCTCGATCTCTTCGTGACGGGCCGTCGCCGAGCGCACGCCGTGCGCCGCCAAATGCTCACGCCATTGATCGAGCGGCGCAAGCGCGGCTGCGGCCTCTTGTCGCGCCAGCACCTCTTCGGGTGACGCCGGCGCGAGCAGCCATTCCGCGAGGCGGCGCGCACCCATGGCGGTCGCTGCCGGACCCAGCCATTGGAAGAGCGACGCACGCCCGAAGAGATCGAGATCGGCGGCGTAGGGATGCCCGGCGAGTGCGCCGGCTGCCAGACCGGACGGCGGTTCTGCGGCCGGCAGGTGATCCCAGTCGCGCCGGACCCGCGCAGCGGCGCGCGCATTGACCAGACCCAGCGCGTCCAGCCAGGCCATCCGATCTTCGACTCGCGCGTGCCAGACGACGAGTGCCGCGAACGCACAGAACAGCACGGCAGCCGCCGCGAGCAGGGGCGCCACCGGACCGCGTGTGAGGGCCCAGGCAACGCCTGACGCTCCCAGCAGGAACGTGACGAGACGCACGCGCGAGATGACGCGGGACGTACGCGCTTCCGGCAGCCGCTCGGCGTCATACCGGCGCACGGCTTCGTCGTACTGCTGCGCTACCACAGCTGGGGCAAGGCCAGGCGACGGGACGGTCATGCCGCCTGCTCGGCGGCCTCCGGCTTTCGAGCCGCGAGATTCAGCCTCCAGTAATCGAGGGTGAACGGCTCCGGATCGTCAGCCGCCTGGTCGGCGAGCGCGTTGATGAAGGCGGGCCGATCGGACGCCGGCAGGAACTGCATCTGCGGACGCAGGCAGATCAGCTCGATGAACTCGGCGTAGGCCTGCCGATCCGGCAGCACTGTCGGTGCCGGCTCCAAGGACACGTCCACCGACCGGAAGCCCGCGCGCTCGAGCCGCACCATCGTCGTGGCCATGTCCGCGAACTCCCACGGCGCCCGCCAGTTCGCGAAGTGCACGACGAACGCAGGCTTCCGCATCAACGCCTCCGCCCGCTCGAAGAGCGTGCGGAGATTCGGGCCGCCGCCGCACTGGGCGATGAAGCGGCCACCGGGCGCGAGCGCGCAGTACACGCTGGCGAACACCGCATCGTGGTCCGGCATCCAGTGCAGAGCCGCCGTGCTGAACACCGCGTCGAACGCATCAGCAAACGGGAGCGCCGCGCCATCCGCCCGAACGAAGCTCAGTCGGCTGGGGTCGGTGGACGCATCGTGGAGCGGCGTGATCGGCGGGCGGCTGACAGTCAGGCCCGCGGCTTCAGAGAGCATCGTCTCGGAGAGGTCGAGGCCAACCACGTGTCCTTCTCCGATCGTCTCGAGGAGGATGGTCGTCAGCCTGCCGGTGCCGCACCCGAGGTCGAGAATCCGCTCGCCGGACTTGGGAGCCAACCGCTGCATGACCCGTCGGCCCCATTCGAGCTGAGGATCCGAGATGGCATGATAGCGTCCGGCGTTCCAATCCATGAGCTTTTCGTCTGCCGCGTCCGGCCGGGATAGTTTGTCACAATCGAACTGACGCTGACGGGAACAGAGGAACTGACGCTGACGGCGCTCGGGGCTCGGGGCTCGGAACTTTTCTCAATTGGCGCGGCTCGTGGCCGCGCCATCGTCACGATCCGCATCCAGGCATCACTGTGGGCGAAAAGAGGTTTGCCATCGACAGACTCTATGGACGCGGCCACAACTCGCGCCCGATTGAAAGGCCCCGAGTCCCGGATCCGAAGCGCCGAGCGCCGGCAGCGTCGACGTTCGGATCCGCGGAACCCGGATGCCTGATCCCGACTCCCGTCAGCGCCAGTTCGTCCTCATATAATCCACTCATGCGAATCGCTCGGAGCGCCGGCCTCGCCGCGCTCCTTCTGTCTGCCTGCTCTCGTATCCCCGCTCAGGAACCAGCGCCTCGATTCGACGTCGTGATCCGCGGCGGCACCGTCTATGACGGAACAGGGAGCCCCGGACGGCGGGTCGACGTCGGAATCAAGGGCGATCACATCGAGTCAGTTGGCGATCTCTCTGGAGCAACGGCAACGACGATCGCCGACGCCACCGGCCTCGCCGTCGCACCCGGCTTCATCAACATGCTGTCGTGGTCGACTGACTCGCTGATCGCGGATGGGCGCTCGCAGGGGGAGATACGGGAAGGGATCACGACCCAGATCTTCGGCGAGGGGAGCTCGATGGGCCCGCTGACGCCCGAGATGAAGAAGCGCGCCGTCGAGCAGATGGGCGACATCAAGTACGACATCACGTGGACGACGCTCTCGGAGTATCTGTCGGGACTCGAGCGACGGGGCGTGTCCCAGAACGTGGCGTCGTTCCTGGGGGCCACGACCGTGCGCGAGCATGTGATCGGGCTGGACGATCGCAAGCCGACGCCGGAGCAGATGGAACGGATGCGAGCCCTCGTGCGGACCGAGATGGAGGCGGGCGCGCTCGGCATCGGGTCCTCGCTCATCTACGCGCCGGCGTTCTACGCATCGACCGAAGAGCTGATCGAGCTGTGCAAGGTCGCCGCGCAGTATCGCGGCAAATACATCTCCCACATGCGGAGCGAGGGCAACCACCTCCTCGAAGCGATTGACGAGCTGATCCGCATCAGCCGCGAAGCCGGGATTCCGGCCGAAATCTACCACTTGAAAGCGGCGGGCCAGGCGAACTGGCCGAAGATGGACCAGGCGATTGCCAAGATCGAGAAGGCCCGGGCCGAAGGGCTGAAGATCACCGCCGACATGTACACGTACGAAGCGGGCGCCACCGGCCTCGACGCCTCGATGCCGCCGTGGGTACTCGACGGCGGGTACGACGCCGCCTACAAGCGGC
The DNA here is from genome assembly GCA_963804795.1 of uncultured Acidobacteriota bacterium. Lineage (GTDB taxonomy): Bacteria > Acidobacteriota > Vicinamibacteria > Vicinamibacterales > 2-12-FULL-66-21 > CAVSUB01. The sequence goes on from CAWDRS010000008.1 coordinate 233,482, forward strand.
TCGCCGATCCGGACATGCGCAGGAAGATCGCCAAAGCGATTCGCACACCCAGCGCGGACTGGGAGAACCTCTTTCTCGCAGCCGGCTCTCCCGATCGGATCCTGCTCGTGGAGTTCAAGTCCGACGCGCTCAAACCGCTGACCGGCAGCACCCTCGCGGCAGCGGCCAGGCGGCGCGGAGAGGATCCTGTCGACACCATCATGAACCTGGTGCTCGAGGATCGCTCACGCGTCGGCACCGTCTACTTCATGATGTCGGAAGAGAACATCCGCAGGCAGATTGCCGTGCCCTGGGTGTCGTTCGGCTCCGACGCGGCGTCCATGGCGCCCGAGCCGCCGTTCACGAAGTCCTCCGCGCACCCGCGTGCCTACGGCAACTTCGCGCGCCTGCTGGGAAAATACGTGCGCGACGAGCGCGTGATCCCGCTGGAGGAAGCCGTGCGGCGGCTGAGCGGGCTGCCGGCCACCAACCTGGAGCTCGATCGGCGCGGCTTCATCCGCGAGGGCCTGTTCGCCGACCTCGTCATCTTCGATCCATCCAAGATTGCCGACCGTGCGACGTTCGAGAATCCGCACCAGTACGCTATCGGCATGCGGGACGTGTTCGTCAACGGCACGCAAGTCCTCAAGGACGGCGAGCACACCGGCGCGAAGCCGGGACGGGCACTGTGGGGAATGGGGAAGAAAAGATAGTCGGCAGTCTTCAGTCGGCGGTCGACAGTCGGCAGTCGCAGTCGGCGTCGACAGTCGACAGTCGAGCGTCCAGCGCCGAGCGCCGAGCGCCGAGCGCCGAGCGCCGAGCGCCGAAAAGATACTCACCTCATGCACATCGAACATCACGTCTGGTATTCCCCACGCCTCGGGCACGACATGGGCGTGACGCTCTTCGGTCATTGGGGAGCGCCGCTCGTCGCGTTCCCCACGAGCCATGGCGACGAGTGGGAGCTCCATCGCCACGGGCTCATCGACGCCGTCGGTGAGTTCGTGGATGCCGGACGCGTGAAGATCTTCTGCGTGGGCTCGAACAACCACGAATCGTTTCTCAACAGGAACGCCCATCCGTTCCACCGGAGCTGGCGGCAGCGGATGTTCGACGAATACATCCACGAGGAGCTGTTTCCGTTCGTGTACGCGAACACCCAGTCGCCCGGCATCCCGATCGGGACCATGGGCGCCTCGCTCGGCGGGTATCACGCGGCGAACACTCTCTTCCGCTATCCGCATCAGGTCAAGCGCTGTTATGCGCTATCCGGCATCTACGACCTGCGCGACTTCATGGGAGGCATGTTCGACGACAACTTCTACTTTCACAATCCGGTCGACTACCTCGCCAACATGCACGACCCGTGGGCGTTCGAGCAGCTCGCCTCGTGCGAGATCCGGCTGGTCACCGGCTCGGGCCCCTGGGAGAAGAGCCACCTGACCTACGCGCTCTCGGACGTGCTCTCACGCAAAGGGATTCGCCACGCGGTGGACGATTGGGGCCCGCGCGGCGGCCACGACTGGCCGTACTGGAAAGAAGAAATGCGGGAATATCTGAGGCGTTGGTGATCGTGTTCGGCGCTCGGATAAGTCAACGACCGGGCGCAGCAATCCAGTCCAGCGCGCCGCGAAGCGCCTCGACGAATCCTTCCGCCCCGCCGCTGAAGCGATGGTTCTTGGCCGTCACCTGATAGAAGCGTCGCAGGTCCGTATCGGGGCCGAAGAGCTCGCGCGCGCGGCTCGCCTGCAGGTAGCGATCGCCGGTTGCCTGGATGACGGCACATCGATGGGGCGCCACCTGTGCCAGGAGCGCAGTACATGTCCAGGCTCCCCGCGTCTCGCGCGATCGGCGACCCGGGATCGTCGTCCGTGTCGCTCGACGCTGCCAGGTTCTCGTCCGCCGCGAGCCCTATCGCCACGACGCCCACCAGGTTCCCCGACAGGTTCCCCGATGTATTCCATGAGGCGTGGCGCGCGCCGCCGGCCAGGACCGCCAGGCTCGCCCCCCGCGACCACCCGGTCAGGATGATGCGGGACTGCGGCGGCAGCTGGAGGACCGCGGATGCCCGCTCGAGAATGACCTGGTAGTCCTCGGCCAGCTCGGCGACCGATGGCGCCCTCCGCACCGACAGCTTGCGCTGCAGGAGCGTCCGCGTGCTCAGCCCGACGGCGTAGAAGCCGGCATCGCCGACCGCACGAAACATGTCGATCGCGGCGCCGAACCATCCGCCGTCGCCGCTCGCGTAGAGAACGAGCACATCGGGTGCGCGCGGATGTGGCGGCACCGCCAGATGCAGGTCGAACGGCTGGTCTCTGAGCGTGGCCGTGGTCGAAAAGATCCGCGGCCTCGCCGCGGGGTCGCGGTCAACACTGGAGAACGTCGCACATCCATCCGACGCCGCCGTTGCCAGGAGGGCCGCGGCCGCCAGAATGCGCGCGGCACCCGGGAGGGTCACGCCGGGACCTTTGGAATCCCGAGGCCCGGCTCGAACGCCTGCGCAAGGCGACGCCGAGCATCCCGCTCGGCGCCCGACCTGACCCCCGCCAGGGCTCCGCCGGTCCGCCGAAGCGTCTCGCGAAGGCGGAAAGTCGGGCCTGCCGCCGGGCCGACGCCAGGAAACTTGTCCAGAAGGTATTGGCCCTCGGCAATCACCTGCTCGTCGTCTATCCAGACATTGCAGTTCCGCGTCAGCACGTCGACGTGAGTCCGGGACGACCAGTTCGCGTGCGTCTGGCTCCCGTACGGATCGCCGAACGCGAGGTGGACGCCGGGCACCTTCTCGTCCTGGAGCAGGATTCCAATCATCTCGCGCAGGCCGAGATTCGTGCCGAAGGCGAGCTCGCCGACCCGGTCGCTGTTGCCGTCCGTGTGGCAGTACGTCCAGAAATCGCGCTCGAGATCGGCGCGATCGCATGTCGCCGCGATGAGCCGGCCGCCGCGGATCTCGAGGATCAGGGGTGTCCGATCGAGGATGCCGTACTTCCCGTTGAAGTAGTCGCCGGCGGTGCCGTCGCAGACGAACGTGCCGTCCACCGACGCCGGAGTCGTGAAGACCTCGCCCGCCGGCAGGTTCGACCAGTAGCGCGGGTTGATGATCCCGCTGGTCTTGACCCACGCGAGGCCGTGGTCGAACGTCGCGCTGAAGTTCGTCCCCGACCCGGTGCGGACGGTCAGCTCTGCGTGCCGTCTGCATGCGATCGCAGAGCTGCTGACTGAGGCGATCGACCTGCCGGTAGTCGGCCCGCATGCCTTCCCGCATGATGCGCGGGGTGACGCCGATCATGTGGGCGTATCGGATCCGCCGGCGCTCGACGACGCCGACGATCGCCATCCGGGCGACGAGCTCGCCTTCCATGGGCTGGACGCACAGGATGCCAGCATCCGCACGCTCGCAGGGCATCGAGCACTTCGGCTGGCGCCTCTCGGATCGGCCTGGCCGCAACCGCCTCGATGAGCACGGGGTCCAGGGCCGCGTCGCGTTCGGCGAGTGCCTGTTCGAGGCTGGCCGCGACCTCCCGGCTGGCCTCGTCGGCGATGAGCGCCACGCGCTCTCCGGGCTGGATCGCGAGGCATGTCGATACGGCGTTCCGCGCCCCTTCGAGCAGGTCCGCGGGCGCAGGTCCGAAGGTCATCTGATCAATTGTAAGTCCTCAGAGGCTTCCTCGTCGCGCCAGCGCGACCCCGGACGCTCTCCGCCCGCTCGTGCATGACCTGCACGGCGATATTCGTTTCCCGCACCAGCAGCGCGGATCCCCTGACAAGGGCCGCCACCGCAACTCCGCCCGCCGAAACCGCCGTCACCTCCAGGATCCCGACGACGTAGCCCGTGCGGAGGAGCGAGATGACCGCGCCGAGCAGCGATGAGAGCACGGCGACGGCGAATCCCCCCAGTGCCACGTAGAAGCTCTGGAGCACCCGCATCAGGAGCTCGGCACGCTGCTCCGTGGCCGCGAGCTCGTGGAGCCGGCGGGCCGACTCCCGCGAGCCTTCGTCCGGCGACGGATCCGGATGGGACGTGTCTTCCAGCTGGCGCGCCAGCTCCCGCGCCCGATCGACCGCGCGCGCCAGGCGGTTGCTGGTGCTCATCGCGAGCACCGATGCTGCGTTGGTCAGGATCGCCGGGGCGACAATCAGCGAGAGTACGGCAAACGGATTCGACTGCGGATCCATCGGGGCGGGAGAGAGAGAGCGGCAACGCGGGGCCTGCTCGGCGAGACCCCGCATCGCGCGTGGTCGGCTACTTCAGATGTTTGCCCACCAGCTTCGTCATCTCGAACATGTTCACGGCCGCTTTGCCGCCGAACACGGTCTTGAGCGAGGCGTCCGCCTTGATCATGCGCTTGTTCTTGGCATCCTGCAGCCCGTTCTTCTTGATGTAGGCCCAGAGCTTCTTGGTGACCTCGGTGCGCGGGATCGGCTTGGCGCCGACGATCTCGGCGAGCGCAGGGCTCGGGGTGACCGGTTTCATGAACGCGGCGTTCGGCTTACGAGCTGACTTCTTCTTCGCCGTCGCTTTCCCGTTGGATTTCCCGGCGGTCTTCTTCGCGGTCTTGGCCATCTGATCTCCTTTGTGGACTGCAGCACGCACATCCGGACCCGGCGCAGAATAACACGGCAGGCCGCCGCTCCCCAGACGAAAACTCAATTCTGAGGTTCAAGTCGTTCAGGCAGGTTCAGAGGGTTCAAGTCAAGGTTCAGGGGTTCGTCGACGACGAACGCAGGCACCTGACCGCCACCGGAAGTCACGTTGGCGAGCCCCGTGGCGCTCAAGCGCGTCAGGTAGCCGACCATCCGGCCGCGAAAGAGATACGGCGCCATGTCGACGAGCATGTCACGGAACGTGACCGTCCCTTCCGCGTCGAACTGCGGGAAGATCTCGCGACGGACGGGGATCCGCTCCTGGAGGACCCACGTCCCTGCCTCGTCCCGCAGCGCAGCGTCGAGCGCGTCGTCCCAGACCGATTCGGATGCCTCCCACCCGAGCACGACGCCCGTGCCGCCGTATTCGTCGTTCGGCTTGAGGACGAGGCGCTCCCGCGTCTCGCGCGCGATCTGGAGCAGACCCGTCCGGCGGCCCTCCCGCTCGGCAGACGTGTCGGCCAGGAGCCGCGTCCAGGGCACATGAGCCCGAATCGCGGCGACCTGGGCCTCGGAGAACAGGCCCTCGTGCCGCGGGTCGGTGAGCACAGCAAAGAAAGCCTTCTTATGGGCGAGCTTGCAGCGGAAGGTGTTCGCGACGCAGACGACCCTCGCGCGGTAGGCGTCGACGAGCGCGCGGCACTCGTCCGGGCGGCTCAGGACGTCGTTGATGAGCACGCGGCGGTAGACGAGGTCGATGCCGCCGGCCGCCCGATGTGAGCGACCTGCCGTCGAACACGAGGTCGCGCGGATCGCTGACGATCGTCGGCACACCGGCAGCCGAAAACGCCTCGCTCAGGATCTCGAACTCCGTCCAGGTCGGCACCTCGCGCCAATCGACGATGGCGATGGTCGGCGGGTTGGCCCGACCGCCCCACTCGGCGTAGCTGGCGAGGAGCGCCGAGAGCATCGCGTCGATCGTATGGTGATGGCGGACGGGGTGCCGTTCCCGAAACCGGTCCATCACCGGCAGGGCGTCGAAGAGCTCGGCAAGCCGCTGCGTATACCCCAACCCTGCGGGCGACTCTGCGTTGTATTCGGCGAAATGCAGCGAATCGGGGAGAAGGAACGCGTCCAGGCGGGACGCGGTGCTCGCCGTCGCATATCCGGGCTCGATCGCCGCAAGGCTGATCTCGGCCTCGGTCATCCCGAGCTCGCCGAGCAGCGCCGGCGACGACATCGCGGCCTGCGCGACGCGCTCACCGGCAGCGGCGATCGTCTCGGCCGCAAGGCGTATCCGCTGCTCGTCCTGGCTGGTGAGCAGGAACGGACGCAGGAACGGACAGTGCAGGCGGTCGCCGAACGTCAGCTTCCGCTCGCGAAGCGTGGAGGCAAAATGGAGGCAGGCGGCGGGGCTCAGCTCGTCGGGGCTCAGCAGCGAGTGCCACTCGGCAGCCAGATCCATCACTGTTGTCACTGTTGCCCGGGGGCGCCGGTGAATCCTGACGCCGGGCCGATCCCCAGCATCTCTTCCCATCGGGGCCAGGACTGCGACGGGCGGCCGTGGAGCGCACGGTCGATGACGAGCTCCGTCATCTTCTCGACCACGTGCGAGAAGTAGAACGGAGTGATACGGTCGCGCTCGAAGTCGGGCGCCGGGTTCAGGTAGTCGATCGCATACGGCACGTCGCCCTCGATCGCGAACTCGATCGTGTTCATCTCGTATCCGAGCGCCAGGTTGATGGTTCGCGCGTCGCGCACCACGCGCGCGCCCAGCTCCGGCGACAGGTACTCGTGATCGATCAGATAACGCCGCTCGCGCGGATCGTACGCCACCGGCGTGATGTCGGTTTTTCCGAATGTGAAACAGCGGACGTACCTGTCGAAGTTGATGAACTGCTGGAGCGTCATGCAGTATGGCGCCGTCCGATCGTAGGCCTCGAGCAGCTCCTGCCGATCGTTCACCTTGTAGACGTGCTTCCAGCCCCCGCCGGAGTACGGCTTCAGAATGGCCGGGCGGCCGACGTAGTCGAGCAGCGCGTCCCAGTCGACGGGGAACTCGAGATTGTGGAGCGATTCCGCCGTGAGGTCGACGTCCGAGGGGTAGCCCTTCTGGGGCAGCAGCACGGTCCGGGGGATCGCGACGCCCAGCTTGGCCATCACCGAGTAGTTGAAGTACTTGTCGTCGGCCGTCCACCAGAACGGGTTGTTGATCACGTAGGAGCCCTGGAGCACGGCATGCTTCAGCGCGCCTCGGTAATACTCCACCTCGTGGGAGATCCGATCGACGATCACGCGAAACTCCGCGGGGGCGTCCATCTTGGTGCCACCGAGCTTCACCATCTGGGCGGTGATCCCGTGCGGCGCGCCCACCTCGTTGACCCGCGCGATGAACGCCGGCGGAAAGCTGTACTCGCGACCGCAGAGCAGGCCAACTTTCATTGTCGGCGTGGCCGGCTTCGCGGCCACCGGCGCCACGGCTTGTCCTTCGTTCATCCGTTCATCCTCCGCTCGCTTGACCCGCGCCCGGTTTCGTCTGCTCGACGATGTCGCGGACGACGGCGGTCAGATCGCTGGTCTGCCGGTAGACGGCGAGCTGCCGGTCGGCGCTCGTACCCTCGCGCAGGACGGTGTGCACGTACTCGACCGCCGATCGGCTGCCCAGATCATCCACCACGTCGTCGATGAAGCCGAGCAGCTCCACCGCCAGGTCGCGCATCGGGACTTCCTTGCGCTGTGCCGAAGTCGATCAGCTTGCCGTCGAGCCCCCAGCGCGCAGCGCGCCACTTATTCTCTTCGATGAGCGCGCGACGATAGAGTCGAAAGCCCTGGTTCCGCGACCGCAGCCGATGCACAGCTTGACGATGACCGCCTGAATCAGCGCGCCGAGCATGACGGCGACCTCCGGCCGCGTCGGTACGTCGCACACGCGGAACTCCAGCGTGCCGAACGTCGGATGCGGCCGCACGTCCCACCAGATCTTCTTCGCGTCGTCTATGCAGTGAAGGTCCACGAGCAGGCGCACGTAGTTCTCGTAGTCGCTCCACGACCCGAAATGATCCGGCACGCCAGTGCGAGGGAATCGACGGAAGATTGTCGTGCGGTACGACTTGAGGCCGGTGTCGCGACCCATCCAGAACGGCGAGCTCGTCGAGAGCGCCAGCAGGTGCGGCAGGAAGTACCGCACCTCGTTCATCAAATCGATCATCGTCGTCTGGTCGGGGACGGCGACGTGGACGTGAAGACCGAAAATGAGCAGCGATCGCGCGAGCTGCTGGAGCTCCTCGACGATGCTGTCGTAGCGAACGCCTGGCGAGAGAACCTGATCCTTCCAGTGTGAGAAGGGATGCGTGCCTGCCGCCGCAACCGCGAGCCCCGCGCGCTCGGCCGCGTGGACCAGCTCGTAGCGGATGCGAAAGATCTCTTCGCGGAGCTCGGACACGTCGGCGCAGATTCGCGTGCCGACTTCCACGATCGACTGGTGGAGCTCGCGTTTGATCTGGTCGCCGAGCACGGGAACCGAGGTCGCGAGCAGCTCGCTCACGTGGGACCTGAGCTCCCAGGTCTGCGGGTCGACGATCTGGAACTCTTCTTCCACGCCCAGGGTGAAGCGGTGCATGGGAGGAAACGATACTTCAGTCGTCAGTCGTCAGTCGACAGTCGGCAGTCGCAGTCGGCCGTCGCAGTCTGAGTCGGCTGTCGGCAGGCGCAGTCGGCCGTCGCAGTGGTCGGCCATCGCAGTCTGAGTCGGCTGTCGGCAGGCGCAGTCGGCCATCGCAGTCTGAGTCGGCTGTCGGCAGGCGCAGTCGGCCATCGCAGTCTGAGTCGGCTGTCGGCAGGCGCAGTCGGCCATCGCAGTCTGAGTCGGCTGTCCGGGCACTGGAATGAGCTGTGCAGTCCCGGCCGGCATGATTGCCAAAACCGTTGAAGATTTGCAGGTTTATCAACGTGCGCGGGAATTGAGTCTCGCAGTTGCTGCGATCCTGGAGCGCGCGGGGTTCCGGCAGGATCGTGAGCTACGCGATCAGATCCGGGATGCAGCGGGCTCGGTCGTCTCGAATGTTGCGGAGGGCTTCCCGCAACCGACAGACCGGGGATTTGCCGGGTATCTGTATCACGCCAGAGCCTCGAGCGCCGAGGTCCGTGCTCGGCTCCAAGTGGCCCGTGACCGCAACTACATCTCCGATGCCGAGCTCACTCGCTGCGACCAGCTCGCCGACGAAGTCGCCGCCATGTCCACCGGCCTGATCAAGTACCTACTTCGCGCCAATCGCCGGAATCGTGCGCTGGGGCTCACTCGGCGGTAAGCTGCTCGATATCAGAAAAGCACTGACGACGCCGGCTGACGACTCCGACTGACGACTCCGACTGACGACGCCGACTGCGACTGCCGACTGCGACTGCCGACTGCGACTGCCGACTGCGACTGCCGACTGCGACTGACGACTGTCGACTATCGACTGACTTGGCACTTTCCTTGCGGTCTGTCACGCGGATATGCGAATCGCGCTCCTGGCTCCCCCTTTTATTCCGGTTCCGCCTCCGGCCTATGGCGGCACGGAGCTGTTCATCGCTCAGCTTGCGGAGGCCCTGGTCGATCTCGGTCATCAGGTGACGGTCTTTGCGAATGGCGACTCCACGGTGCGGTGCCGCGTGCGTTGGACGTTTCCGCACACGGCGTGGCCTCCGCGGCATGGCGATGCGTGGAACCTGAAGAACCTCGACCATTCGGCGTGGGCGATGCAGGAGGCGTCCACCGAGCCGTTCGACCTCATCCACCTGAACGACGCGCTCGCCATCCCTCTGTCGCGTTTCCTGTCGATGCCTGTGGCGCATACGCTCCATCATCCGCACGAGACGGCGCTCTCGGCGCTTTACGCGCGCCATGACTGGGTGCACTACGTCGCGATCAGCGAAGCGCAGCGGCAGCTCGAGACGATGCCCCGCTTGACGACCATCCATCACGGCATCCGAGTGGAAAACTACAGGTTTGCCGAGCGCAAGCAGCCCTATCTCGCGTATCTTGGACGGATGGCTCCGGTGAAAGGTCCACATCTGGCGATTGACGCCGCGCAGCGGGCGGGCATTCCCCTGAAGCTTGCCGGCGAAGTGCAACCGATCTTCCAGGAGTACTGGGAGTCGATGATCGAACCGCGAATCGACGGCCGCAACGTCGAGTTCATCGGTGAAGCGACGCCCGACATCAAGAACGAGCTGCTCTCGAACGCCACGGCGCTCTTGTTTCCCATCCAATGGAACGAGCCGTTCGGGCTGGTGATGATCGAGGCCATGGCCTGCGGCACGCCGGTGCTCGCGCTGCCCGGCGGCGCGGTCCCGGAGGTGGTGTCCGACGGCATCAGCGGATGGGTCTGCGCGAATGTCGCGGAGATGGCACAGCGCGCCCGGGATCTGCGGATCCCGGCGGCCTCTTGTCGGCATTACGTCGAGGAGCGTTTCTCCGTCGGTCGGATGGCAGCCGACTACGAGGCGTTGTATCGGGCGTGCGTGGATGCGCCCTCCCTCACGAACACGGCGGGTCCATCCGCCCCGAAGATATGAGGATGACTGGCGTGCGGGACGGCATCTGGGTTGACGATCAGGTACTACATCCTTGCGACCTCGGCGCGCGCGAGCGGACGGTCCGCGGTACTGAAGTGCGGCGAGACGTTCGCGGTCTTCGATCGCACCGGTGATATCGCGGGTCCGGGCGAGCACGGCCTGTATCACGATGGCACGCGGCATCTGTCCATGCTGACGCTCAGCGTGGGCGGCGATCTTCCGCTGCTTCTCAGCTCGCGAACGAGCTCCAGCAACGAGCTCTTCGGCGCCGACCTGACCAATCCTGACGTGCTCGAGGGAGGCACGATCACGCTGCAGCGGGATCTCGTCCACATCTTCCGGAGCCGCTTCCTGACAGAAGGCCACGCGTACCGAGCGGATCAGGCTCGTCAACTACAGCCAGCAGCGGGTCACCCTGGAAGTCGGCATCCGCCTGGCCGCCGATTTCGTCGACATCTTCGAAGTGCGCGGGACGCGGCGCGCCCGGCGTGGCAGCCGCTTGCCCACTCGTGTCGACGGCACCGCGGTCGAGCTCGCCTATCAGGGTCTCGACGACCTCGTCCGACGCACGCGTCTGACCTTCGATCCACCTCCAGCCTCGATGAGCGAATCGGCAGCGGTGTACGCCGATCACGCTCGACGCCCACGAGAGCGCGACCGCGGAAATCACGGTGACCTGCGCGGCCACGATCGAACCGGCCGCGCCGGCGTTCGATGCGGCGTTCGCGCTCGTCGAGCAGCGGTCGCGGCGGATGCAGAACGAGTACGCGACGCGTCTGGACGTCCAACCAGCAGTTCAACGGCTGGATGACGCAGTCGCTGGCGGACGTGCGGCTGATGACGAGCGACACCGCGTACGGGCCGTATCCGTACGCCGGCGTCCCGTGGTTCAGCACGCCGTTCGGCCGCGACGGCATCATCACGGCGCTCGAGATGTTGTGGATCAACACGACACTCGCGCGTGGTGTTCTTCAATACCTCGCGGCCACCCAAGCCGACCGCCTCAACTCCGAGCAGGACGCCGAACCGGGCAAGATTCTCCACGAGACCCGTGGCGGAGAGATGGCTGCCCTCGGAGAGGTCCCGTTCGGGCGTTACTTCGGCAGCGTGGACTCGACTCCCCTCTTCGTGATCCTGGCCTGCGAGTACTATCGCCGGACCGCTGATCTGCCGTTCGTGGCCTCCATCTGGACGAACGTCGAGCGCGCGCTCGCGTGGATGACCGATTACGGCGACGTCGACGGCGACGGCTTCCTGGAGTATCAGCGCCGCACGCCGAGCGGCCTGGTGCACCAGGGCTGGAAGGATTCTCAGGACTCGGTGTTCCACGACGACGGCCTGCCCGCCGAGCCGCCGATCGCCCTGTGCGAGGTGCAAGGCTACGCGTACGCGGCCTGGCGAGGAGCGTCCGTGCTGGCGGCGGCGCTCGGGCACTCGGACCTGTCGGCCTCGCTCGCCGGACGGGCGTCGACCCTCCGCGAGCGCTTCGACGCCGCCTTCTGGCTGGACGATCTCGGTACCTATGCTCTCGCGCTCGACGGCGCCAAACGTCCGTGTATGGTGCGCTCGTCGAACCCGGGGCACTGCCTGTTCACCGGCATCGTGGACGCCGCCCGCGCGCGGCGCGTGGCCGATTCCCTCATGGGCCAGGAGCTGTTTTCCGGCTGGGGCATCCGGACGATCGGAACGCGCGAAGCGCGCTACAACCCGATGGCGTACCACAACGGGTCGGTCTGGCCGCACGACAACGCGCTGGCGGCGGCCGGCCTCGGCCGGTACGGTCTCACCGACGGTGTGGTCGCGATTGCCGAAGGGCTCTTCGATACCAGTCTGCACGTCGACGTGCAGCGCATGCCGGAGCTCTTTTGCGGGTTCCGCCGGCGTCCGGGCGAAGGGCCGACTCTCTACCCGGTGGCCTGCGCGCCGCAGTCATGGGCCGCCGGCGCGGTCTTCCTGATCCTGCAATCCTGCCTGGGGCTGTCGATCGACGCCGTGGAGAGCCAGGTCCACATCTCGCACGCCCGCCTCCCGCAGTTCCTCGATCGCGTGACCATACACGGCCTGACCATCGGCGCGGGCACGTCGGTGGACCTGCTGTTCGATCGGCACGCGCACGACGTCAGTGTCACCGTCCTCGATCGTACCGGCACGGTGGCGGTGATCGTCACGAAGTAGGTGCGAACGGAGGGGACGGAGGGAACGGAGTTCACAAACGGAGCAACGGAGTTAACGAAGACGAAACGGAGAAGAGGACATGGGATTCGGACGAGCAGCTGCTCGCGTGCCCGCTGCAAGGGGCGGCAGGGGCGGAGTAGAGGGCTCGAGATCACAAGCAAGGATCTTCACACGTTGCTTGTGATCTCGAACCCTCTACTCCGCCCAGGCGCTACGGCGGCGCGAGCAACTCTCACGGCCACTAGCCATCCGGCCCTCTCCGTTTCGTCTCCGTTCCCTCCGTCACCTCCGTCACCGCCGGAAACGCAGCGGCGACAGCACTCTCGCCTCCAGATCGTCCCTGTAGAACAGGTTGTAGGTGTCGAACGGAATCAGCCGCCCGTCCTCGGGGTGGACGATGTGCACGCACGATTTCTTGACCGACCGCACGTCGAACGCGTGCGCGTCGATGAACTGCATGATGATCACGCGGAAGATGTTCTGATAGCCAAGCTCGCCGGAAACCGCGACGCGTGGTAGACAGCACAGGAGATCACGGAGCGTCCCCGCGCCAGACTGCGGGGAATGGTTCGTCGCGAACAGCTTCAAGAAATTGGCTCTGACCGCGTCGTCCTGCTCGTAGACGATCGTGTTCCGGCCGGCGTTGATGAGGACCTGCGGATCGATCAGGCCCGTGAGCGGTGTGACGCGGCCGTCGATCTTGAGCGCGTACGCCATGGCCAGCGCATCCGGATGGCAGGGAACGGGAATGACGTCCTCCGGCCGGAAGACCGTGGTCTGTTCGAGGATTCGGCGCCGCACCTCGGTGAGCGTGAGCCGATCCCGGGATGGATCGTACCCGTCGGCGCGGCCGGCGTGCTGGACGGGCTGGAACGTCACACCGCGGATGCAGGGCTGCTGCAGCGCGTAGTCGATCGTGCGGCCGATCTCGTGATCGTTGACCCCCTTCTCGAGCGTCACGACGAGATTGGTGGAGATGCCGTGGCGGTTCAGCCGCTCGATGGCTTTCTCCCGGACCGCGCGCAGGTCGACGCCGCGCAGCTTCAGGAGCGCCGCGCGCTCGAACGAGTCGAACTGCAGGTACACCTCGAAATCCGGCATGTAGGTCGCCAGGCGCTCCACGAACGCTTCGCTCTCGGCGATTTTCGTCCCGTTGGTGTTCACCATCAGGTGCCGGATCGGCCGCGCCTTGGCCAGCTCCAGCACCTGGAAGAACTCCGGATGCAGCGTCGGCTCGCCGCCCGAGATCTGGACGACGTCGGGCTCGCCTTCGTTGCGCACGACCGCGTCGAGCATCCGCTCGATCTGCGCGAGCGGCCTGAACTGCTGCCGATCGGGACCACTCGATGCGTAACAGATCGGGCACCGCAGGTTGCAGAAGTCGCAGATCTCGATCAGGCTCAGGCACGAGTGCTGCTCGTGATCGGTGCAGAGGCCGCAGTCGTACGGGCAGCCCCACTTCACCGGGGTGTTGTAGCGCTGCGGCATCTCGGGCGGCTTGAGGTAGACCTCGCGACACCGCCGGTAATAGTCGACATCGTCCGCGATCAAAACGCGTTCGGAGCCGTGCTCGGGACAGTGCTTGAGCAGCAGGACACGGCCGTCCTCGAACACGATCTTGCCCTCGATCTTCCGATAGCACGTCGTGCAGATGGAGAGGGCGACATCGTAGAAGAGATAGGGACGTGTGCGTGTGGTCATGGCTAGCTCGTCAGAGGAGGTGTGACCGAATCCGCCGGCGGGCTGCCGTCCGATGGCGGGCTGCCGTCCGACGGCGGCGACGTCTTCTGGCGGCTGTCTTGGAAGGCCCGCACGACACCCTTCACGAACAGATACAGGACGCTTATCAGCCCTACGCCGAGTGCGATCACTCCGACGATCGCGGCCACGAGCGCGATCCCGACGAGTACCTCCGACGTATCCCAGGAGGCGATTGCTCCCAGGCAGCCGAAGAACGTCATCGCGAAGCCGCCGAGGGTGAGCACGACGGCCTGCACAGGCGTCGGGAACCTCTTCTTCGGGACGGGAGGTGGCTGGTCGCCTGTCACGTTCGTGCCTCCGACGGGAAGCGCGCCGCGGACATCTCGCCCGGGCGCCGGACGATGAGCCACCACGCGTAGTACGCCAGCCCTGCGGCGCACGCCCACTGGATCACTGTCAGTCCAAGGGCCACTGACACGCCAGGCTTGAGAGTGTCGACGGCGATCCTGAATCCGAGGTAGGACGCCATGAACAGCTTGAACGACTCGCCGCGGCGCAGGCGGGGACCGCTCCGTTGCAGCACGATGGCCATCGCCAGCATGAACGCGGATTCGTACAGAGCAACGGGATGACGCGTGACGCCGTCACCGAGATCGACGCCCCAAGGCAGCGTCGTGGCGGTGCCGTACGTTCCGTCGGGCAGTCCGCTGAGGAAGCAGCCGATCCGGCCGATGGCTATGCCGACCGCGAGGGGTACCGCGAAGACATCACCGGTCGCCTCGCGGATGCCTATGCGGCGCTTGACGATCTCGACCGCCAGCCAGCCGCCGAGCAGCGCTCCAACGATAGTCTTCCCGCCGAAGAGGATGGCAGGCTGGCGCAGGTAGCCGACCGTCGCTGCCGGATCCTCGAGCCAGAAGAGCAGCCGGCTCCCCACGACTGCCCCGACGGCGGCCGCTGTCACGATGGACCAGCGTCGACCATCGTCCACGGGGTCGCCCTGGCGGCGTCGCAGCCAGAGGTACAGCCTGAAGCCCAGAAGGTACGCGAGCATCTCGAAGAACACGTGCGCGGGAACCACCCACGGACCGATCGGGATGCCGACGGGAAAGCTCATGACGCTCGCGCCGCCCATTGTAGCGACATCGGCCCGGCGGACGCTGCTTCCCCTTGACAGTCGAAAGGAACCGACGCTAGTCTTCTTTCGTCTCTCGAAGGGAGCAGCATTGACGAAAGCCCTGACGAAGGAGCGCAGCGATCTTCTGCAAGGCACCCTCGACATGCTGGTGCTGAAAGCGCTGCAGCTTCAACCCATGCACGGCTGGGGCATCACCGAGCGCATCGAGCAGTGGTCCGAGAGCGTATTGCAGCTGGGCCAGGGCACGCTGTATCCGGCGCTCTATCGGCTCGAGCGGCAAGGGCTCATCCGGTCTGAATGGAACGTTACGGAGAACAACCGCCGCGCCCGCTACTACTCGTTGACACGCGAGGGAAGGCGACACTTCAGCGATGAGCTCGCGCAGTGGCGCCGCATGTCTCGAGCGGTCAACCTGGTGCTCGAGGCGTCGCTCGATTAACAAGACCGCTACAGCGCCGTTGCGCTGGCGCCAGCCGTCCCGCGGCACACGAACGCCGCGGGCACCAGACCAGTCTCAGCTCGATACGCCTTCGACACCGTCGACACGAATTGCGCACAGTCGGCGGCATCGACGATGGCGACGACGCATCCTCCGAAACCCGCGCCGGTCATCCGCGCACCCCAGCAGCCGGCGTCATTCGCGCAATCAGCCATCGCATCGAGCGCCCGGTTCGATACCTCGAAGTCGTCTCGAAGGCTGTGATGGCTCTGGCGCATCAACAGCCCGAGTCGGGAGAGATTGCAGGTGCGCATCGCCTCGGCAGCCTCGCGCACCCGCTGGTTCTCGGTCACGACGTGGCGGGCACGCTTGATCGCCAGCGGTTCGAGCCCCAACGGCGGCGTCAACAAATCCGGCGGATCGAGGTCGCGCAGCGCCGGGACCCCAAACGCGGTCGCCGCAGATCTGCACTGGGCCCGGCGTTCGTTGTACGCGGAGGTCGCGAGATCCCGGCGGGTGCCGGTATCGAGCACGACGAGCACGGTGCCTGCGGGGAGGGGTATGGGGGTGGATGCGAGGGATCGACAATCGA
Source organism: uncultured Acidobacteriota bacterium (assembly GCA_963804795.1). Lineage (GTDB taxonomy): Bacteria > Acidobacteriota > Vicinamibacteria > Vicinamibacterales > 2-12-FULL-66-21 > CAVSUB01. The sequence continues at coordinate 249,646 of CAWDRS010000008.1, forward strand.
TGAGGAGCGCGTGGCCATCGCGCCCTTCGGCCACGACGAGCTGATCCATGATCCCGCACGCCACTCCGACCCATTCGTTCTCGGCACGCCGCGCGAGCCCCGCCATCTCCTTGGTGTCCCACGGCACGCTGCCCGACACCGATGCGAAGGCCCGCAAGGTGGCGAGCTCGAGAGCCGCCGACGACGAGAGCCCGGCGCCGATCGGCACGTCGCTCGTGATCACGCCTTCCCATCCACGCACGCGATATCCGGCGCGGTCGAGCGCCCACGCGGCGCCCTTCACATATTCAGCCCAGCCCTGCCCGTCGCGAGAGACGGACAACGTCGCGAAATCGGCCCACTCGCTGCGCGCCTCCGACCATGCCCTGACTCGCCCGTCCGTGCGAGGCCGCAGCGCCACCCACGTGGCCCTGTCGATTGCCACGGGCAACACGAACCCATCGTTGTAGTCGGTGTGCTCGCCGAGGAGGTTGACGCGGCCCGGCGCGCGCACGAGCCAGGCCGGAAGCCCGCCACACCGATCCGCGAACACCTCGATTGCTCGACGGCCGGTTGGATTGTCGACAGCCAACCCCCAGGCGCGTGGAACGCCCCGCATCGTCATTCCGGGCTCCCAAGGCATCGATTGCGCCGATATGCCATCACTCTTCGCGTCGTCGACACGCGGGGCAGGCATTGGTTAAACGCTTAACAAAATGGCTTCTTGTACCAGCCGAGGCGCGCGCCTGTCAAGAATGGGCTCAGGATGGCGGGCGGGCGGTCGAGGCGCGGACGACCAGGCCGGTCTGAAGGCGATACTCCTGGCCGGCACGCGTCGGTTCCGCGTCGGAGAGCATCGCCCTGAGCGCCTCGAATGCGAGCAGACCAATCTGCGATCGCGGTACGTGCACGGTGGTCAGCGAGGGCTGCGTGTATTCCGCGAACGTGATGTCGTCGAAGCCGACGATGGAGACGTCACGAGGGACGTCCAACCCCCGATCGTGCGCGCAGTGCATGCTCCCAATCGCCATCAGGTCGTTGGCAGCCAGAATCGCCGTCGGGCGGACCTGCGCGAAGAGCTTCGCGCACGCGAAGTACCCGCCCTTCACGCTGAAATCGGCGTCGACCGCCAGCGCCTCGACAGCCGCCGCCTTCGCGGCCGCCGCGAACGCGCGGCGCCGCCGCTGCGCGGACGGCAGCTGCGGAGGCCCGCCGATGAACCCGATCCGCTCGTGCCCCAGATCCCGCAGATGGTCCAGCGCCTCGCCGATGCCGTTTTCGTACTCGATCACGATGTTGCTGATGAGCCGTTCGACGCGGCCGAGATCGAGGTAGACGGCGCAAATGTGCTTGCCGACCAGAAGGTCCATGATCGTCGGATCGATCTGCGAGGTCAGAATCGCGATGCCGGGGACCTGAAGGCTGATCAAGCGATGCACCGCACCGAGCGTGCGGTGGGCGTCGTAATTCGTGTGCATCACCATCGCGTCCAGGTCGTGGAGCAGCGCCTGGTCCTGGAACGCGGTCGTGATCTCTGGAAAGAAGGGATTCCGGATGTCGGAGACGAGCACGCCGAGGAGCTGGCCGCGCCGGCCGGCCAGCTGCCGCGCCATCAGGTTCGGCGCGTAGCCCAACCCGCTCACGGCGGCCCGGACGCGTGTCTCCGTGTCGGGACGAACGCGTCGAGTGCCGTTGAGAACGTGAGAGACCGTCGCGATGGAGACGCGCGCGCGGGCGGCGACGTCCTTGATGCTCGGTGGATCGCGCTTGTCCCGGCGGGCCGGGCGCCGACCGGTCTTACGCGCGCGAGCCATGGACCACGTCCCGCGGCCCGAACCGGCGACCGGACGTCTCGATCCGGGGCGAGCGTCGCCACTCGGAAGGACGGAGCTGCGCGCAGTCGAGACGGGCCAAGGGCGGTCAGTATAGCAGGGTTCGAAACGGCCCCGGACCGGGGCCTGGCGGAGCGAGGGCTGGAGAATAAGCGTTTAACCGCTCAACTGCCACGAGGGCGACCTGTCCTCCCGGCGGCTTCGTGGATAGAGCCTCACCCGGCTGTCGACTCTCGACCGCCGACCGTCGACGCCCGCACGATCAGATTGCACTCGAGCGTGATCTCGCGTCGCGCGGTCTCCCAATCGGCGCGCTCGATCCGCTCGATCAGAAACTCTGCCGCGAGCCGGCCTTCTTCGTGGGTCGGCTGACTCACCGTCGTGAGGCTCGGCGACATCGCGGCAGCCAGCGGGATGTCGTCGAACCCGGCGACGGCTACATCGTCCGGCGTACGCAACCCCGCTTCTTTGAGGGCCTGGAGCGCCCCGATGGCGGTGTAGTCGTTTCGAGCGAAGATCGCCGTCGGCCGCGAGGGCTGCTTCAGCAGCTGCTGCATGGCGTGGTACCCGTCGACCTGCGTCGAGTACCGCGGGCGTCGGGCTCACACGTGGTGGGCCGACGATGAGGTCGTCTCGGATGGGGATGGCGGCGTCGGACAGCGCGTCGAGATAACCCTGGAAGCGGCCGATTCGCGGCACGTCGGCCTGGTGCGCGCCCAGGAACGCAATGCGTCGATGTCCGATGCCGATCAAGTGCTGTGTGGCGAGCGCGCCGCCGCGCCGGAAGTTCGCGGAGATCGCGTCGACGCGAGGGTGATCGATCTGTCGGCCGACGAGCACGACCGGCAGGCTCAGCTCGGCAAGGCGGAGGAGGAGGCGATCCGATTGCGGCGTCTGAAGCGACGCCACGATGACGCCGCCAAGGCGCTGTCGGTGGAACGCCTCGAGCGCTTGAACCTCGGAGCCGGGGAGATCGCCGGCGGCGGCGATGAAGGTCGTGTACCCGCGAGCCTCGGCGTGGGTCTGGACGGCCCCGGCGAGCATGACGGAGTAGGGGTTGAACAGATCGCCGGTCAGGATGCCGATGACGCTCGAGCGTTTGGTCTTGAGCACCCGGGCGTTGGCGTTCGGGACGTATTGCAGTCGATCGACGGCGTCGAGAACGGCGGCGCGGGTCGTGGCGCGGACGTAGCCGGAGTTGTTCAGGACTCGAGAGACGGTGGTGGGGGTGGTGCTGGCGAGTCTGGCGACGTCGAAGATGGTGGGGTCGGCCACGGATGTGGTAACGATTGCATATCAATGGGAGGGTGTCAACGGATTGGCCCGTCCGACCGGCTCGAATGAGAGGCCACGCCGGTCGTTCCCGGCAAGCGACCCCGTGGAGCAACAACGGCTTGACTCGGCCTGGAAATGGGCGTACTGTGCGCGGTCGGCCGTCTTTCGTGCCGTGGTCCCGACGAGAAACGGTCTCGGAAAACCTGACTGGCAGGATTGAGAATCGCCGGAGGCGATATGCAAACGTTTCCATGGGCCGCGCCGTCGGCCGCTGCGCCCCGCACCTTCATCGCCGGCACGAGCCCAGTTCGCCGGCTGGCAAGTTGGGCAACTGCCGTAGCGCTCGCGAGCGCGCTGATGCAGACGACGTCACTCCAGGCGCAGGTCGCCACCGGCTCGATCCTCGGTAACGTCAAGGACAACTCGGGCGCGGCAGTCCCGGGCGCGCAGGTCACCGCGACCAACCTGGTACGCAGGCCTCTCGCACCACCACGACCGACGGCGAAGGCCAGTACTCGCTGCCGCTGCTCCCGGTCGGCAGCTACAAGCTCGAGGTGACGCTGTCGGGATTCAAGAACTTCCTCCAGACTGGCATCCTCCTCGAAGTGGGACGCAACGCGCGCATCGACGCCACGATCGAGCCCGGCGCGGTCCAGGAAGTGGTGTCCGTCGTCGCCGATGCCTCGCTCGTGGAAACCAACACCGCCTCCCTTTCGCGGACCGTGGGCCAGAACGAGGTCCTGAATCTGCCCCTCGTCAACCGCGACCTCTATTCGCTCCTGTCGATCACCGGCGGCGTGACGAGCAACGACAACTCGAACTCGCTGGGCGGCCCCGAGCAGCTCACCACCATCAACGGGTCGCAGAGGGCGCAGATCGGCAGCGTCAGCTTTCAGCTCGACGGAGGGAACAATACGGCCGGCTTGCGCGGCACCGGCAACCCCGCACCGAATCCGGAAGCCGTCCAGGAGTTTCGCGTCATCACGAACAGCTATGCGGCGGAGTACGGACGCTATCCGGCCGGCGTCGTGGACGTCGTGACGAAGTCGGGGTCCAATCAGCTTCACGGCGCGGCGTTCGAGTTCTTCCGCGACGAGAAGCTGAACTCCAAACGGTGGGCGCCACCGGGAGGCGCATCCGCGAAGGATCCGCTCGACCGGAACCAGTTCGGCGCCGCAGGCGGCGGCCCCCTCCGCAAGGACAAGACCTTCTTCTTTGCGAGCTACTCCGGGCTACGTCAGGAGGAGACCTACTATCGCAACTCGGCAATCGTCCCGACCGCACTCGAGCGGGCCGGCAACTTCTCGCAGTCGGCGATGAAGCCAAGGGACCCACTGACGAACGCGACGTTCGCCGGCGATCTGATCCCGGTCTCGCGCATGGATCAGGCTGCGCTCACCATCCAGGACCAGTACGTGCCGTTGGCCAACCTGGCGAACAACTTCTTCGAAGTGCGGCGGCCCGACCCGTTGAACACAGACGAGGCGACCTTCAAGCTGGACCACCACCTGTCGCCGACGCACTCACTCGCCGTCGGATATTTCTTCCTGACCGGCACGGATACCCAACCGCTCTCCCTGACCGGCAACATTCCCTGGGTCGATCGCGACTTCAAGTGGAAACAGCACAACCTCAACATCGCCGACACCTGGACGCTCGGGCCGAGCATGATCAACCAGTTCCGCGTCACCTACGTCCGTCAGTTCGGCGGACGCGTGAACAATCCGACGACGTCACTCGGCGATCTCAACTCGAAGTTCACGATCCAGGGCGACCCGACGCTCCCACGGCTCTCGGTGTCGGGGTACTTCACCGGCCAGACGTCGATTGCCGGGCCCGACGCCGGCAGCAACTACACCGCGGTCAAGGACAGCCTCAGCATCAACCGAGGGAATCACGCGCTCAAGTTCGGCGGCGAGCTCTCCTACGAGAAGATCGTCCACGACACGCTGCTGGACAACTACGGCGTCTTCGCGTTCAACGGGATCAAGACCGGCAACGCCTACGCGGACTTCCTCCTGGGCCTCCCGAGCACGATGACCCAGGACGCGCCCGTGCGCAAGACCGACAACGGGTCGTACATCAGCCTCTTTGCGCAGGACGATTACCGGATCCATTCGCGCGTGACGCTGAATCTCGGCGTCCGGTACGACCTGCAGTTCCCCTTCACGGATCCCGACAATCGCAAGCTCGCGTTCGTTCCTGGCGAGCAGTCGCAGGTGTCGCCGAACGCGCCGTTGGGTCTGCTCTTTCCCGGCGATCCCGGCATCAGCCGCGGCATCGTGAAGACCGACACGAACAACATCGCTCCGCGCCTCGGGATCGCGTGGGATCCTCGAGGGGACGGCCGGATGTCGGTGCGGGCCGCAGCGGGCGTCTTCTACGGCAGCATCACGGGGAACGAGTGGAACACGACCGCCGACAACCAGCCGTTCACGGTGCGGCAGTCCTTCCCGACCGTCAAGACGCTGTCCGATCCGTATGGCAACCTGCCGGGCGGCGTCAGCCCGTTCCCGTTCGTCTATGATCCGGCGAATCCGCGCTTCACGCTTCCGGCGCAGGTCTTCGGTCCATCGCTCGATTTCGTCTGGCCGTACGCCTACCAGATGAACCTGACGGTCGAGAAAGAGATCTTCAACAGGTTCAGCGTGACCGCTTCGTACGTAGGGGCGCTCGGACGGAGGCTGCCCGCCAGCGTGGATCGGAACTACCCGGTTTTCGCCGCCGGCGCGACGACGGGGAACGTCAACGCGCGGCGTCCCTACATGCCGGGAGTGATCGGTCAGGCGCGCGTGCTCGAATCTAGCTTCACCAGCGACTACCACGCCCTTCAGCTCAGCGCCGAGCGGCGAGGCCTTCGTTTCTCGACCAAGGCGTACTACACGTTCGGGAAGGCCCTCGAGGATCTCGATTACCAGGGCGGCGGACTGCCCGCCGTTCAGAACTCGAACCGGATCGAGCTCGAGCGCGGGCGCACATCAGCCGATCGCAGACACAGTTTCGTGCTCTCCGGCATCTGGAGGCTCGACTACTTTGGCAATTCGACGCCGATCGTGAAGGGGCTGCTGAACGGCTGGACGGTTTCCACGATCGTCACGCTGCAGAGCGGCACGCCGCTGACCATCGGGTCCGGACAGGATCGAAACCTCGATGGGATCACGACGGATCGCGCCGATCTGGTTGGGGATCCTCAACTCGACAACGGCCGCTCACGCGACGAGCTGATCGCGCAGTGGTTCAACACGGCCGCCTTCGCGCAGCCGGCACTCGGGCAGGACGGAACGGCCGGTCGCAGCATCATCGACGGTCCCGGGTATCGCAACGTCGATCTCGGCCTCTTCCGTGACGTCGGCCTCGGCGCCAGGACGCAGGTGCAGTTCCGCGTGGAGGCGACGAATATCTTCAACATCGTCAACCTCCAGAACCCGGACACCAACCTCAACGCGCCCTCGACGTTCGGACGGATTCGCACGGCGCGCGATATGCGGAGGATCCAGCTGGGCGTGCGGTTCTCGTTCTAGTTCGAGCGGTCTTCACCTGTCACGAAAAAACCAACACAGGAGGAGGAGGACTTGTGGAGGATCTTCCTCCCCTCCTCCGGTGCTGGTTTTCAGGCTTCGCGAGTTACCCCACTGCATCAAGTTCCGTAGGGGATCAAATTCCCCACCCCTTTACTCGCGAGCCCACTTGAGGCATTCTTATGTCAGTAACTGAGAGGAGCTCGTGAGCAAACCGACCGACCTCGTGCAGGGCACCCTGGATCTGCTGATCCTCACGATCGTGGCACCCGAGCCGATGCACGGCTGGGCAATCGCTCGCCGCCTCCGGCAGATGTCGAACGAAGTGCTGCAGGTCGGCCAGAGCGCGCTCTATCCCGCGCTGCACAAGCTGGAACAGCAAGGATGGATCGAGGCGGAATGGAAAGTGTCGGAGAACAACCGGCGGGCCAAGTACTACGCGCTGACCCGCGCCGGACGTAAGGCTCTGGCGAAAGAGGCGCAGCAGTGGGAGCGGCTCTCGAGCGCCATCTCCCTCATCGTGAGCGGGGCGTAACGGACCCGGAGGAAACACGATGCCCCGGTGGCTGATCCGGATTCGCCTTCGTCTCCGATCGCTGCTCCGCGGCGCGCAGGTCGAGCAGGAGCTCCACGACGAGCTGGCGTTTCACCTGGAGCGAGAGGCCGAAGAGCGGCGAGCGGCGGGTCTCACTCCCGAAGACGCGTGGTCCGGCGCCCGGCGCAGCATGGGCCCCATCGCGAGGAACATGGAGGAGTGCCGCGACATGCGCCGCCTGAACTTCGTCGAGCACCGCATGCAGGATCTGCGGTTCGCGCTGCGGCAACTCCGCAAACATCCCGCCTTCGCGACGACGGCGATCGGCGTGCTCGCGCTGGGTATCGCCGCGAACGTGGCGATCTTCGGCTTCGTCGATGCCACGCTCATCAGGTCCCTGCCGTACGCCGATCAGTCGAGGCTCGTGCCTGGTGTACGGCACCCACGCGCGGAAGCCGGGGCGCGACCAGTTCTCCTATCTGGACTACATCGACGTCAGAGATCGCAGCCGCGCGTTCGCCTCTATCGCCGCGTTCGACGTCCGCGCGGGCCTCACACTGACGACGCCAGAGGGTCCGGAGCGCGTGACGGGCCTGACGGTGACGAGCGGATTCTTCCGCACGCTTGGCGTGGCCCCGGTGCTCGGCCGTGATTTTCGTGGAGACGAGGAAGGACCGTCGGCACCAGCCACGGTGATGCTGTCCTACAACGCCTGGCAGGCGCGGTTCGGCGGCAGCCGGGACGCCGTGGGGCAATCCGTGACGCTCGGGGGAGAGCCGCACGTCGTCGTCGGAGTGCTGCCGCGCGGCTTTCATTTCGCGTTTGCGGAGCCTGCGGACTTCTGGGTCACGATTCGAAAGTCCAACTACTGTCGCGACCGGCGAGGGTGCCGGAGCCTGCTGGCGTTCGCCCGGCTTGCCGATGGCGTGTCGCGCCAGGCAGCGGACGCCGATCTCGAGTCGGTCTTCGCACAGCTGCGGGATGTGCATCCTGATTCCGACAGCGATCTCGGCGCGATAGTCGTCCCGCTGCGAGAGGTGATGTTCGGTGACGTCCGTCCCATCCTGCTGATGCTCCTCGGCGGCGCGGGGCTGTTGCTGCTCATCTCGGGCATCAACGTCGTCAGCCTGCTCCTGGCCCGTTCCGACAGCCGCACACGGGAGATTGCCGTGCGCGACGCACTTGGCGCTTCCTCAGCACGATTGATCCTGCAGTTCGCAACGGAGGCGGTGGTGCTGGTCGTCGCGGGCAGCGCCCTCGGCCTGATCTTCGCGGCCTGGGGCATGCGCTTCCTCCAGAGCTTGTTGAGCGCAGAGATGATCGCCCGCATGCCTTACCTGCAGAACGTCGCACTGAACGGCCGCCTCGTGGCATTCACGCTCGCGGTCGCGTTCGTGGCTGCAGTAACGTTCGCGCTCACTCCGGTTCTTCGGGTCCCTCTGTCGACACGGTTCAACGGCTTGAAGGAAGGTGGTCGAGGCTCCGCCGGAACGACGTGGCGGCGCTTCGGCGCCTATCTCGTCGTCGCGGAGCTCGCCACGGCGGTCATCCTGCTGGTGAGCGCCGGATTGCTCGGCAAGAGCCTCTATCTGCTGCTTCGCGTGGACACGGGGCTGAATCCCGATCACCTCGCCACGCTGTCGGTGTCTGCGCCTCCGGGTGGTCCAGCGCTCACCGCTGCGAATCTCGGCGCATGGCAGCAGCACGGCATCGCGCTGGCGCGTCAGGTCGCGGACCGCGTCGGGGCGCTGCCGGGCGTGCAGGCCGTCGGCTACGCCGATCAGCTGCCGTTGTCGCAGGGCAGCGCGCCGGCCTCCGTTTTCTGGATCGTGGGTCGTCCGGCGGAGGAGCAGCGCGACAGCGGACACCCGGTCCGGCGCGTCAGCGCGGGCTACTTCTCGACGCTGCAGGCGAGGCTGCTGCGCGGCCGCTACTTCACGGAGGAGGAAGTCGCCTCCCGCCGGCCGGTGATGGTGATCAACCAGACCACGGCGCAGCGCTACTTCCCCGACGAGGATCCACTCGGCAAGTCGATCGTGTTCGGACGGCCGGACGGAACCGACTCTGGGCCCGAAAGAGCCATCGTCGGGGTCATCGCCGACATCAAAGACGGGCCGTTGGAGGCGCCGGCATGGCCGGCGGCGTACGTCCCGTTCGACCAGAACAGTTTCGCGCTTGTCGTTCGGACGTCGCGGGCCGCGGAGGCGTTGTTCCCGTCGCTGACCGCGGCGATTCAGGAGGCCCGGCCTGGCGTCGTAGTCTCCCGAAGAATGACGACCATGTCGGAGCGCATCGAGGCGATGCCCTCGGCGCATCTCCATCGATCGTCCGCGTGGATGGTCGGAGGCTTCGCGGCGATGGCCCTGCTGCTTGAGCGTCGTCGGGCTTTACGGCGTGGTCGCTTATTCGGTCGGCCAGAGGACCCGTGAGATTGGGGTCCGCATGGCCCTCGGGGCTCAGCCCCGATCAGTGTACCGGCTGGTGATGGGAGAGGCCGTACGCCTCGTGAGTGTGGGGACCGGCGTCGGATTGATCTGCGCCGTCATCGCAGCGACGCTGATGCGCCGGCTGCTCTTCGGCGTGCAGTCATGGGATGCCCCGACGCTCGCCGCGGCCGCCGGCACTTTGGTGTTCGCATCCCTCCTCGCGAGCTACATCCCCGCACGACGTGCGGCGTCGGTGAACCCGATCCAGGTGCTGCGCGGCGAGTAAGGGCTGTCGGCCGCGTGATGGCCCCGTCTTCACGTGTAGCGCAGCCCTTCAGGGCTGCCATTGCGCTGGCTCGCGCGCCGGCGTGGCACGCCTGAAGGCCTGCGCTACGGGAGCGCGCGATCGCGGCACGAGCGAATCCCGGGATGACGCAGACCCTCAGGCGACCGGCACGAGCGCTCGCCGATCGGTGTCGCCGGTTCGCGCAGTCTCCGCGAGCGCCTTCGCCAGCCGCCTAATCGCATCGTCCATCGCCGACGGCCGCACGCTCGAGAAGCAGATGCGCAGCTCGGAGTCGCCGGCCGGATCGGGATAGAACGCATGGCCCGGGACGAACGCCACGCCTCCGGCCAGCGCGCGATCGAGCAATGACCGCGTGCTGATGTGCGCCGCCACTCGACACCAGAGATAGAGGCCGCCCTGCGGGCGCGTGAACTGCAGCGCGCCTGGCTGAAAGTGCCGCTGGATCGACGCGAGCATCGCGGCGCAACGGCGCGCGTGCTCTGAGCGCAAGATCTGCAGGTGCGCGTCGAAGCTGCCGTCGCGGATCAACGCCGCCATCGCGAACTGGACGAGATTCTGCGTGTGAGGATCCAGCCGCTGCTTGATGATTGCCATCTGATCGACGATTGACGGCGCCGCCGACAGCCATCCCAGTCGAAGTCCGGGAGCCAGCACCTTCGAGAAGCTGTTCAAGTAGATCACGATGTCGGGCGCATCGAGGTCGCGGAGCGACGGCGGCGGCGGATCGCGGAAGAACAGCTCGCGGTACGTGGCGTCCTCCACGATCGGCACTCGATACCGCTCGGCGAGCCGGAGCAGCTCCCGACGCGTGCGCACGGGCATCGTGATGCCGGTCGGGTTCTGGAACGTGGGGTTCGTGTAAATCAGCTTGGGCCGGTAGCGCACGAGCAGATCTTCGAGCTCGTCGACGTCCGCCTTCGCGATGTCCCACCCAATCAACTTCGCGCCGGCCGCGTGGAACGACTGGATCGCGCCCAGGTATCCGGGCCGGTCGACGATGACCGAGTCGCCGGGATCGATCAGACAGCGCGCGAGCAAATCGAGCCCCTGCTGCGCTCCGGAGATCACGAGGACGCTGTCGGCGGCGACACCGAATCGCTCCGCGATCGCTTCGCGCAGCGCCGGTTGCCCCTCGGTGGGGCCATGGCGCCACGCGGCGTGCGCGTCGCGCGTCAGCACGCGATCGATCGCCTTGCGGAAGGCTTCCGTCGGAAAACAGTCGATCGCAGGCTCACCCGCGGCCAGGGACAACAGGCGGGCATCGGACGAATGTCGAATCGTGTCGCGGAGCGTCGAGTCGCTCGAGCGAAGCGCCGCCGCCGCGATCTTGCCGCGCCACGCGAACGGCGCGCCGGTTGGCTCCGGAGAGGCACACACGAACGTGCCCCGTCCGACATAGCCTCGAAGCAGGCCGCGCGATTCGAGCTCACGATACGCGCTGACGACGGTCGTACCGGCTGATCCGCAGGCGACTTGCGAGCTCCCGCTCGGGCGGAAGGCGCGATCCGGACGGCAGCTCGCCGCGGGCAATCGCGCCCTCGAGAAGCGTCACGAGATGGGCGTAGAGCGGCCGAGAGGTCCGGACGAACTGCTGTTCAATCTTGAGTGCGTGGGCTACGTCGACCGGTCTGATTGCGTCGACTGCGTCGACGGGCGGCTGGAACATGGAACCTCCGGACGTCAGTCTGACCGGAATGGGCCGCTGTTGCGGAGGTCCAATCATCGATTGGGTGGGGCATACAGGTCAATCTGGTGCGAAAGGCGGGCGTGGAGGGACGAAAAGGACCGGACCAATGGGGCTACGCTGACGGCGCTCGGCGCTCGGCGCTCGGAACGGAGCCTCCTCTGAAACCGGGCTGTCGCGGCTAACCAGCCGCGAGGCGAAGCCGAAGCGGCGAGTGGCCGCGGGGGTGGGGCCCCGCGGCTTTGAGGATGCGTTCACCCCTCCACTGGCACGCTCCGCGCTTCCGAGAATCGCGCGAACCGCGCATCGTCTCTCAGCGACGCGAGGTCCGGATCGCGAACGATGCGGGCCGCGGTCAGCGCGGGCTGGACGGCAAACACGCGCCCGAGCGAATCGAATGCCCGATCCGGATCTCCGCGCAGCGCATGCAGGTCGGCGATGTAGTAACGCGTGAACGGGTCGTCGCCGCCCTTCGCGACCCGGGCGTCGAAAATCTTCAGCGCCCGATCGAAGTGCTGCCGGGCAGTCTCCATCCGACCCGCCCGCTGATACGCCGCGCCCAGCTTGACCTCGAGCTCGATCGTGCTCCGTTCCTTGAGGGCATGGTCGCTCGTCTGGAGGAACGCCGTCCCTCGTTCGTACTCACGGATCGCGTCCTGGTAGCGGCCCTGCAGGTAGTACACGTACCCGAACCGCGCGTTGGCTCCGATCATCTGCAGGCCGGCGTTGCCGGAGATGAACTGATCCTGCAGTTCGACCGCGCGCCGCAGCACACGCTCTGCTTCGGCATAGCGGCCCTCCCACGACAGGAGCAGCCCGAGCTGGAGGTACGAGTAGCCGGCGTCGGGATTCAGCACGATCGAGCGCTCGAATACCGGAATCGCGCCAGCGAAGTCCCCCTTCCCCACCCACAGCGCGCGCGCGAGCGTCTGGTGCGCCTGGCCGTTCCCGGGATCGATCCGGATTGCCTCCTGAATCGAGGCGATAGCATCGTCGACGCGCCCGAGCATGAGGAGTGAAGCGCCTTGCCAGCTGTGGGCGTCGGACAGATCGGGATCGAGCGTGAGCGCACGGCGCTCCATGTCGAGGCCCTTGACCACGAGATCCTGGATGCTCAGGAACGAGCCCTTCAGCGCGTACGCGCCACCGAGGGCGGCCCATGCCATGGCGTATTCGGGATCGTACCGCGTGGCCTCCTCGAACTCGGAGATCGCCCGCTCGATCGAATCGCGCGTCGCGAGTCGGAGGTTCATCATGCCGCGCGCGAAGCTCTCGTAGGCCTCGACCGACTTGGTCTCGCGCCGCTCGATGTCCGCGACCTCGGTTCCGCGGAGCGCGACGTTGAGGCCCTGCGTGAGGTCGAAGACAATCTTGTCCTGCAGCGCAAAGATGTCGCCGATGCGCCCGTCCACCTTGACGGTCTTCTTCACCTGCCCCGATTCGACAATGACCACGTTCGCGGTGATGCGAACGAGCTCGCCCATCCGCTGGAAGCCGCCGACCACGACCCAGGTCGCCCCGAGGCGGCGCCCGACGTCGATCGCGAGCGACTCGTCCAGCTGGGCGTTCGAGCTGAGATTGCGCAGCGCGTCGAAGACACGGGCGCGGCCGATGACGGCGAGGCCATGGATGCTCTTGAGATCCGAGCTGACGGTCTCGGCGATGCCGGTGCCGATCCAGTCGTCGGTCGGCTCGCGCGTGATGTTGGCGAACGTCATCACGGCGATCGAGTTCTCGACGCCGCCGGAGCCGTGCGACAGGCTGGCCGCGATGCGACTGGTGGTACCCGCGGGGCGCCGTCGAGATCCCTGGCGAGCCCGCGGAGATCCTCCCGCAGCTCGCGCGCCGACTGGTACCGGAACGACGGCGCCTTCTCGAGGGCGTGCGCGACGATGGCATCGAAGCCGCTGGGGATCTGCGCGTCGTAGCGCGAGGGCGGCGGCGGAACCTCATGAAGAATGTGATCGATGATCTCGGTCGGCGACCCGCCCGTGAAGGGCATTCGTCCGGTCGCCAGCTCGAAGAGCACGACCCCAAGAGAAAAGAGGTCCGAACGATGATCGACGGGATGTCCGAGGGCCTGCTCGGGCGCCATGTACGAGACGGTCCCCAGCACCATTCCGGCCACCGTGACCTGCGGCTGGGTGACCTCTGCGCCGGAGCCGCGATCCTCGACGAACTTCGCGAGGCCGAAGTCGAGGACCTTCACGAGGCCGCGGTCGGTCCGCATCAGGTTCGCACTCTTGATGTCGCGGTGGATGATGCCGCGCGCGTGCGCCTCTTCCAGCGCTTCGGCGACCTGCAGGCCGACCTCCAGGGTGTCCCGGAGCGGCAGCGGGCCGTTCGAGACCCGCTGTGAGAGAAGCTCGCCTTCCACGTACTCCATCACGATGAAGTCCGCGCCCGCATGTTCGCCGATGTCGTAGGTGACGGCGATGTTGGGCGACCGGAGCATCGACGCGGCGCGCGCTTCCGTCAGCAGCCGCGCGCGGCTCTCGGGATCCGCCTTGAGCCCATGCGGCAGGAATTTCAGCGCGACCTGCCGTCCGAGCCGGATGTCTTCCGCGCGGTACACCTCTCCCATCCCGCCGGCTCCGAGCCGTCGATCGATGCGGTAGTGCTGCACGGTCTTGCCGATGATGTTTTCGCCCACTGTGGAACACGTACGAAATCGAGATCAGAGATCTCGGGATCGGAGATCCGCAGGCAACGTCCGGAATCATCGCAGACTGTCGAGACCGCCGATCATTCGGCGTCCGGCGGAGCTAGTGATGACGTCCGGCACCACACAAGATTAGACTCGAAACTCTCCACTCCGGGTTCGGATATCTCGCCGAGCTCAGGCAGAGGGCCCGACAGACCGCCGCGAGCCACGAACCGCTCTATTGTGCCACGCGTGTTCACGTGCTTGACCTTTCCACTGGGGCAAGGGTTACGCTTAGGTCATGCAATCGGTTTCGCGACTCGCGGTCGCGCTCTTCGCCGCGGTTCTGGGCGTACTCCCAGCGCTGCGTGCCGGATGCGATCTGAACTGCGGCGCGCGCCAGGTGCAACCGAGCGGGCACTGCGCAGACCATTCGCAGAGCCCGCGGCACGTTCCGGCGAGCCAGTGCGGACACGATCACAGCTCGACGGGGACCCTGACCTCGGGAGCCGACGCGACGCTCGGGCGGATGGCGGTCGTCGCGGTGCCGGTTCCAATCTTCGATGTGTCCCTGTCCACGCCGCAGGTTCACGCGGTCAGCCTCTCGATCGTTCACGCCGTCCGCGCCACACCCCCGATCGGCTCCTCGTCGCTACCTCTTCGAATCTAGAACCCGCATCAGACCTCGCAGCGCAAGCCCTGCCTGAGGGAGAACTGCCGTCCCGGCCAGGTGAGGCGCCAAAAGGACTCGACTTCCACCTGAAGGTGGAAGCCACGAGGTTGCTTTTTCACAGGTTTCATGTGGCTTCCGCCTTCAGGCGGAAGATGTGTGGGAACTCTTGACCATGAAGCGGCTATCGATCTGGATTACCACGTTACTTCTCGCGGCACCGCTCGCGGCACGCGGACAGTCGGCGCCGACCGAACATCAACACGACATGCCGGCTGCGGAGTCGTGGCACGTCATGCAGGACGGCGTGTTGTTCCTGAATCTGAACCACCAGGGCGGCTCGCGCGGCGGCACCGAGCTCGCTCCGCAGAACTGGTGGATGGGCATGGCGCAACGGCCGGCGGCCGGCGGGAGACTGCAGTTCAACCTGATGCTCAGCCTCGATCCAGCAACACTCGGGTCGGACGGGTATCGGGAGCTGTTCCAGGTCGGCGAAACGGTCGACGATCGGCCGCTCGTCGATCGTCAGCATCCGCACGACTTCCTGATGCAGGCGGCGGTCGTCTGGCGCGTGCCGCTCCCGCGCGGCTACACCCTGACGCTTGCGGGGGCCCCCGTCGGGGAGCCGGCGCTCGGCCCGGTTGCCTTCATGCACCGATCGTCCGCCTTCGAGAATCCCACGGCGCCGCTCGGCCATCACACGTTCGACTCGACGCACATCAGCATGGGCGTGCTGACCGCTGGCGTGGAGCGTGGGCCGTGGGAAGTGGAAGGCTCCCTCTTCCACGGCGCGGAGCCGGACGAACAGCGATGGGACCTGATGGATCCGGGCGCGCTCGACTCATGGTCGGTCCGCGGCTGGTTTCGTCCGGGAAGGCACTGGACGTTCCAACTCTCGCACGGCTTCCTCACCGACCCGGAACCGACCGACCCCGGTAACGTCCGACGGACGACGGCGTCGGGCTCGTGGACTACGAGTCGGCAATCGGGGTGGACGGCCGCGACGGTCGCTTACGGCCGGAACAACGATCCTGGTCGGGACTTCAACGCGTGGCTGGCCGAAGCGACCCATGTCTTTCGCGACACGACGGTGTACGGGAGGGCCGAGCGCACCGATCGCGAGACCGACGTCCTGCGATTCGGCGTCCACGGTTTCGTGGGAGGCAGCAAGGCTCACGTGCCCGAGGGAGTCGGTGGCGTCAACGCCATCGCCGCATTCACCCTCGGCGCGCTGCAAACGATCGCGCGCCCGTCCGGGTGGGACCTCGCGGCCGGCGCGGATGTGACGGGTTACACGTTCCCCGCCATCCTGAAGCCGATCTACGGCAACCGGCCGGTGTCCTTCCACATCTTCTTCCGTCTTCGACCGCCGGCGCCGATGGGACGGATGAAGGACATGACGATGACGAGAGCGATGGTGACGGGCATGTAATCACCGGCGCTTCGAGCCGAGCCATGCCGCACGGAAGGCTTTCTGCTCGGCGCTCGGCGTCGCACCGGTGGACTCGAGGGTGACGGCGTCCAGCTCCGGATCTTCTTTCAGCGTGACTGTTCCCGTGCCGCTCTTGCCGTCGGGATGTGTGTAGGCGATCGTCAGCCGATCTCCCGGCTTGTGCGCGAAGACGACACTCTGGATTGTCACACCGGCGCCGAGCGGCTTTCCATCCACGCTGGTGATCACGTCGTCTTGATCGAACCCGGCATCGATCGCCGGCGTGTTCGGCTTGATGAGGTTCGTGACCCTGCCCGAAGCATCGACCTCCACTCTGCCGAGCCACGCGCGGCCGGCGTTTCGCTTGCGGAACAGGATCCCGGCGCGCTCCAGGAGAGGGGCGTAATCAGGGACGTCGCGGCCTTCGATGTACTTGTCGAAGAACCGATCGGCGAACGCGCGATCGCCGGACACCTCGGCCAGCCGGTCGCGAGCGTCCTTCACCGTGTACGGCTTCGACACGAGGCCCGGTTGGGAGCCGCCTGGCTTGCCGTGCACCTGCCACATGGATCGCATGTAGTCGTCCAGCGACAACTTGCCGTTCGACTGCACGCGCAGGCTGAGATCGAGCGCCAGCGCGATTGCCGCGCCGTAGGTGTAGTACGAGATGAAGGTGTTGCTGAAATTCGTCCGGTCGATGGCGGTCGCGGCGTCGGTGAACGGCGCGAGCTGGCTCATCTCGACGGCGGAGTGAAAGAGGCGGCCCGGCCTGTTGATCACGGTATCGGCGGCCCCCACGAGCGCCTGGATGGTCCGGTCGAGGGCCGCGAGGCCGGCGCGATGCATCACCAGGTTGCCGTAGTACTCCGTGAAGCCTTCGGCCAGCCACAGCTCGCCAGAGATGTTGGCCTCTTCGAAGTTGAAGGGCTCCAGCGATTTCGGCCTGATGCGCTCGACGTTCCAGCAATGGAAGAACTCGTGCGCGACGGTTCCGAGCGCGCGGTTGGCGGCGCCTTTGAGCGAGACCGGCGCGGCGACGACCGTGCTGTTGCGATGCTCCATGCCGTCGCCACCACCCCACGGTACGTAGTCGCCGAGGAAGGTGTAGGTCCCCGGCTCGAACTCCGGGAGCTCTCCGTAGATGGCCGCTTCCTCGTAGACGATCTTCTCGACGCCCGACACGTATTCGTCGATGTCGGCGTCGGTGGCATCGTGATGGATGGCGGCCCGAATCGTGAGCTCCTTGCCGTCGGGATTGCGGACCTTGAAGGATCGCATCGCCTGGGCGCTCAGCTCCGTCGGGCTGTCCATCAGGTATTGCAGATTGGGGGCGGTGAACGTCCAGGCGTCGGACGTCGGGAAAGAGCTGCGTGGCGGGAGTCCAGCCGAGCGCCGGAGGTGGGTCGAAGCGGAGTCGCACGGGCCGGCTCTCGAGACCGCGGGCCCACATCAACGTCGCCGGCATGTTGAGGTGGGCGTGCGTAGTGTCGATGCCGAGATAGGTGCCGTCGACGCGATCGCCATAAACCTTGTAGAGGATCCGGACGGTGCCGTCATGTCCGGCGACGTCCCATTCGTACGGGTTCGGGCGCGTCGGCGCGAGCTCGGTCCCCTTGCCGTCGAACGCGTGGAGATCGTAGACGTTCTTCGCGAACTCGTGGAGCGCGTACCGGCCAGGGGACGATCGGCTCATGCGCGCCTGCAGCGTACCGTCGGGGAGGCCGGGGAACGTCACCTCCACCTGTGCCCAGTGGTGTGCCGGCGCCGGGAACGCGACGCGGGTACTCCACCGGCTGCTGCGCGGCCGCGGCCGCGGCAGTCAGGAGGATGATCGCGGCGGTGATGATGGAGTGGCGAGAATGCATGGTTAATCTTGTGTCGATTTGACACTTTGTGAAAAATTTCACATCATTGACTCGCCGCTTTCACCCCAGAAGCACGCTGTGCGTTTACACAGCCGCACTACGGAAAGCCCGTGACTTCGAGTAGGCTCTTGGGGGCTTCGGACGGATGGCGTCGACACGATGAGTCAGATCTTCCATCGCCATAGCAACGTCTACTCCCGACTCAGCATCTTGGCGCTTCTGGTGTTCGGCGGGGCGCTCGGCGCCGGAATCGCGGCGCTCAACTGGTCCGGCTACAACACCAACCAGGGCGTGTTCGTCGAGCAGCCCGTTCAGTTCAGCCACGCGCATCACGTCGGTGGCATGGGCATCGACTGCCGGTATTGCCATACGTCGGTCGAGGAGTCCGCTTTCGCGAACATTCCTCCGACCAAGACATGCATGAACTGCCACTCGCAGATCTGGATCAACGCGCCGATCCTCGAGCCGGTGCGCGCCAGCTTCCGGGACGGACAAGCCTCTGCAGTGGACGCGCGTCCACGACCTTCCCGACTTCGTGTACTTCAACCACAGCATTCACGTGAAGCAGGGCGTCGGCTGCGCCACCTGCCACGGACCGGTCGACAAGATGCCCCTGATGTATCAGCAGTCGACGCTGATGATGCAGTGGTGCCTCGACTGCCATCGGAACCCGGCGAAGTACGTGCGGCCGCGCGACCAGGTCTTCAACATGGCCTGGGAACCGCCCAGCCGACGACCCCGGCCTTGGCGAGCGGCTGGTGAAGGAATACAACATCGCCAGCGTTGGTCAGTTGACCAACTGTTCGACGTGCCATAGGTAGCTCACAGCCCTTTATGGACCTTTCCGCCATTCGATCGCGTCTGGCCGACTCGGGCGGCCGCCTCTACTGGCGCAGCCTCGGGGAGCTGGCTGACACGCCCGCCTTTCGCGAGTATCTCCACCGGGAGTTTCCCGAACAGGCGTCGGAGTGGAACGATCCAAAGGGCCGTCGTCAATTCCTGAAGCTCATGAGTGCGTCGCTCGCACTCGCAGGTGTCGGGTGCGTGCACCAAGCAGCCGCCGGAAGCGATCGTCCCCTACGTCCGCCAGCCTGAAGACCTGGTGCCCGGCCGGCCGCTCTTCTTCGCCAGCGCCATTCCCTTCTCCGGGATCGCACAGCCTGTGCTTGGTGGAAAGCCACATGGGGCGTCCGACCAAGATCGAGGGCAACCCCGAGCATCCAGCAAGCCTCGGAGCGACCGACGCGATCACTCAGGCGGCCGTACTTGGGTTATACGACCCAGACAGAGCCCAGACGGTGACCTATGGCGGTCAGACGCGGACCTGGTCGGACTTTCGACTCTGCGATGACGTCTTCTCTTGGCCCAGCAAAAGGCGCTTCAGGGCGGCGGCCTCCGCATCCTCAGCGGGCCGGTCACGTCTCCCTCGATGGCGGAGCTGATGGCGTCGGTCCTCGAGGCCTACCCACGCGCGCAGTGGCATCAGTACGATCCGGTCTCGCGGGACGGGGCGCGAGCGGCCGCGCGCCGCGCGACGGGCCGCTCGAGTGAGGCGATCTACCACTTCGACAAGGCTGACGTCATCCTGTCTCTCGACGCCGACTTCCTGGCCTGCGGACCCGGCAGCGTGCGATACGCCCGCGACTTCGCGGATCGCCGTCGCGTCTCCGAAGAGCACAAGACGATGAACCGGCTGTACGCGGTGGAGAGCACTCCGTCGCTGACCGGCGCCAAGGCGGATCATCGCCTGCCGGTGCGTGCGTCCGACGTCGAAGGGTTCGCCCGGCAGATCGCGGCGGGCGTCGGGGTGGATTCAGCGGGCGGCGCCGGGGGCGGCGAGTTCGCCCAGTGGATCGCGGCGGTTGCCAAAGATTTGCAGGCGCACCGCGGCACGTCGCTCGTCGTGGCCGGCGAGTACCAGCCGATGGCGGTCCACGCGATCGCGCACGCCATCAATCAGGCCCTCGGCAACGTCGGCGCCACGGTGACCTATGGACCGGCGATCGAAGTCGCGCCCCAGGATCAGGGACCCTCGCTCGTCGACCTGACCACCGCGATCGACGGCGGAAAGGTCGACCTGCTCGTCATCCTCGGCGGCAATCCGGTGTTCAGCACGCCGGCGGACCTCAAGTTCGCCGAACGTCTGATGAAGGTGCCGCTCTCGGTCTATCACGGGCTCTACGTCGACGAGACGGCCGATCTCTGTCACTGGAACGTCCCCGAGACGCACCCGCTCGAGTCGTGGGGGGATGCACGTGCCTACGACGGCACTGTCACGCTGATTCAGCCGCTCATCGCGCCTCTGTACGAAGGCCGATCGGCGCACGAAGTCGTCGCCACGATCACCGGACAGACCGGCCGCACGCCGCTCGAGATGGTGAAGGACTACTGGACGCGCGCGTTTGCGGGCCAGGGCGGCTGGACCTTCCGCGATGCCGAAGGCAAGCCGTTCACGAGCGCCGATCAGTTCTGGAAGCACGCGCTCCACGACGGTTTCATCCGTGGCACGTCGATCGCCGACGGGGGACCGGCAACGCCGTTCGTGCCGATGCCAAAGGCGGCTCCGACGACAACCCCGATGCACGGGTGCCGCACCCGGGCAGCCGGCCGCTCCGGCCTCTACGCCATCGACGCCGGCTTCGGCGCCTTCCGCCGCTCTGCCGCCGCCATCACAGGCGCCGGCCGCCGGACTCGAAATCGTCTTCCGGCCGGATCCAACGGTGTGGGACGGCCGCTTCGCGAACAACGGGTGGCTCCAGGAGCTCCCGAAGCCGCTGACGAAGATCACCTGGGACGCTTCGGCGTGGCTCCACCCGTCGCTTGCCGACCAGCACGGGCTCCGCGACGGGGACGTGATCGAGCTGCGCTATCGGGGCAACACCGCGAAGATGCCGATCTTCCGCGTCGGCGGGCACCCGCGGCAGTCGGTCACGGTGTTCTTCGGCTACGGCCGCCGGAAGGCGGGCCGCGTCGGCAACGCCGAAGCCGCCGCGCAGCAGTTCAATCCGTTCCTGCTCCGCACGTCCGACGCGCCCTGGTTCGGCACCGGTCTCGAGATCGTCGAAGACCGGCGATCGGCACCTGCTCGCGACGACGCAGGAACATCACCTGATGGAAGGCCGGAATCCCGTCCGGGTCGCCGGTCTCGACGAGTATCTGCGCGAGCCCAAGGTCATCGCGGAGATGGGCGAGAAGCCCCTCCGCACGCTGACGCTCGTCCCCGAGTACCGAGTACACCGGTTACAAGTGGGGCATGGCGATCGACCTCACGTCCTGCACCGGCTGCGGGGCCTGCACGATGGCGTGCGTCGCCGAGAACAACATCCCGGTCGTCGGGAAGGACGCAGGTCTCGCGCGGACGCGAGATGCACTGGATCCGCGTGGACCATTACTACACGGGCGATCCGGAGCACGAAGACACGGTCCAATCGGTTCACCAGCCGGTGCCTTGCCAGCAGTGCGAGAACGCGCCGTGCGAGCTGGTCTGCCCGGTTGCCGCGACGACGCACAGCACCGAAGGCCTGAACGACATGGTCTACAACCGGTGCGTCGGCACGCGGTACTGCTCCAACAACTGCCCGTACAAGGTCCGCCGCTTCAACTTCCTGCTCTATCGGACTGGGACACCCAGAGCCTGTATCCGCTGCGCAACCCGGACGTCACGGTCCGCAGCCGCGGCGTGATGGAGAAGTGCACCGTACTGCGTGCAGCGCATCAACCAGGCGCGCATCGACGCGAAGCGCGACGAGCGCAAGATCACGCGACGGCGAGATCGTGACGGCCTGCCAGGCCGTCTGCCCGGCCGAGGCCATCGTATTCGGGGACCTCAACGATCCCGAACAGCCAGGTCGTGAAGCTGAAGGCGCAGGAGCGCAACTACGGCGTCCTCGAAGAGCTCAACACCCGGCCCCGGACGACGTACCTCGCGGCGCTGAGGAACCCCAACCCTGAGATCGAGCCGGCTCGCACGGGCCGCCGCGGGACGGAACACTGATGGACTCGAAACCAGCCTACGCTCCGCCGCCGGTCATCGCGCCGGGACACACGTTCGCCAGCGTGACCGAGAAGATCGCGGCCATCGTCCTGACGCGACGTCATCCTCTCAGCTGGTTCTTCGGCTTCTTCGTCGGCCTGATGGGGCTGTCGATGCTCGGCCTCGCGCTCACGTACCTGCTCCTCAAGGGCACCGGCATCTGGGGCATCAACATCCCGGTCGGGTGGGGCTTCGCGATCATCAACTTCGTCTGGTGGATCGGCATCGGCCACGCCGGCACGCTGATCTCGGCGATCCTGCTGCTGCTCAAGCAGGACTGGCGCACGTCGATCAATCGCTTCGCAGAGGCGATGACGCTCTTCGCGGTTGCCTGCGCGCTGATCTTCCCGCTGGTCCACACGGGCCGCCCGTGGCTGGCGGCGTACTGGCTGCTGCCGTATCCGAACAGCATGGGCATCTGGCCGCAGTTCCGCAGCCCGCTCGATCTGGGACGTGTTCGCGGTCTCGACGTACGGAACGGTGTCGCTGCTCTTCTGGTACACGGGCCTCGTGCCCGACCTCGCGACGCTGCGCGACCGGGCGAAGAACAAGTGGACGCAGTGGATTTTCGGCATGTTCGCGCTCGGCTGGCGCGGATCGGCGCGGCACTGGGCGCGCTACGAGAAGGCGTACCTGCTGCTGGCCGGGCTGTCGACGCCGCTGGTCCTGTCGGTCCACACGGTCGTCAGCTTCGACTTCTCGATCGGGATCATCCCCGGCTGGCACGCGACGATCTTCCCGCCGTACTTCGTCGCGGGCGCGATCTACGCCGGGTTCGCGATGGTGCTGACGCTCGCGATCCCGCTGCGGGTGATCTACGGCCTGCAGGACTTCATCACGATGCGCCACCTCGAGAACATGGGCAAGGTCATGCTCGCGACCGGGCTCATCGTCGCCTACGGCTACGTGATGGAGGCCTTCTTCGGGTACTACAGCGCCAACAAGTACGAAGGTTTCATGATCTGGAACCGGATGACCGGGCCCTACGCGCCGGTCTACTGGTCGCTGATCTTCTGCAACATCCTGTGCCCGCAGTTCCTGTGGATCAAGAGCGTCCGGACGAGCCCGTTCAAGCTGTTCGCGATCTCGATGGTCGTGAACGTCGGCATGTGGCTCGAGCGCTTCGTCATCGTCGTGACGAGCCTCCACCGCGACTTCCTGCCCGTCGTCCTGGGGCATGTTCTATCCCGACGCGGTGGGACTGCATGACGTTCTTCGGGACGATCGGTCTGTTCGTCACGCTGTTCTTCCTGTTCATCCGCACGCTGCCGATGATCTCGATCTTCGAGATGCGGACGATCGTGCCGGAAGCGGAAGTCAAGGGCGCGAAAGCGCACTGAGTTCGAGGGATGCCCGAGACACCTGCAATCTACGGCCTGATGGCGGAATTCGACGATCCGACCTCTCTCGTGGCGGCCGCACGCCGCACACAGGAGGCGGGGTATCGCGCGTACGACTCGTTCTCGCCGTTCCCGATCCACGAGCTCTTCGACGCGATGCAGTGTGAGGACAAGCGGCGTTGCCGCTGTTCGTGCTGATCGGCGGCATCGTCGGCGGGCTCACTGCGTTCGGGCTCCAGGCGTGGGTCTCGGCGGTGGCGTATCCGCTGAACGTTGCGGGACGGCCGCATATCAGCTGGCCGATGTTCATCCCGGTGACGTTCGAGCTGACGATTCTGTTCGCGTCGATCGCGGCGGTCCTGTCCTGGATTGTCCTGAGCGGACTGCCGCTGCCGTACCACCCGGTGTTCAACGTCGCGCGCTTCGCCGCCCACGCGAGTCAGACGGGGTTTTTCCTGGCCATCGAGGCGACGGACCCGAAATTCGATCGGAACCATACGTTCGAGTTCCTGAAGGGGCTGGGGGCGAAAGAGATCAATGAGGTGGAAGCGTGAGCGCCTGCGGCCGGCGCGAGCCGCGAGTCTTCGAGTCGGCGAGCGTCAGCTCGCGGGGGTGGGGCCCCGCGAGCGCTGATAAATGCAGACAGAGTCGCTGGAAGCGCCCGTCGCTAGTGCTCATCGCCCTGGTCCTCCTGTCCGCCTGCCGTCAGGACATGCACAACCAGCCGAAGTACCGGGGCCTGCGCGGCAGCGCGTTCTTCGCCGACGGCTCGAGCGCCCGGCCGCTGGTCGAAGGCACCATCGCGCGGGGAACGCTCCAGACCGACGAAGCCTTCTTCACCGGCAAGAACGGCAAAGTCGAGGTCACCGAGATGCCGTTCCCGGTGGACGAGAAGGTGCTCGACCGCGGCGAGCAGCGCTTCAATATCTATTGCACGCCGTGCCACGACAAGACCGGCAGCGGTCGCGGCATGGTCGTCCAGCGTGGTTATCGGCAGCCGCCGTCGTTTCACGACGACCGGCTGCGGGCGGTGGCGATCGGGCACTTCTTCGACGTCATGACGAACGGTTTCGGCGCGATGCCGGACTACCGCGTCCAGATTTCGCCGCGCGATCGGTGGAACATCTCGGCCTACATCCGCGCGCTCCAGTTGAGTCAGCACGCGGCCGCCGCGGACGTGCCTGGGCGGTGACCCGGCCAAGCTCGCACCGGCGCCGGCAGCCCCGGCGCCCGGCGGCGAAGGTCGGTAGTGGGTGCATTGATCGTGTCGTAGGGACGGGCCCTCAGGCCCGTCCGGCGGGGTCTGAAGACCTCGCCCTACAAATGGAACCGCTCCGGACCGAAGATGAACACATTCCCAGCGACAACCGACGTGCCAGCGCTGGCGCGCCTTCAGCAGCGGGCGCTGATCGTTGGCGTCATCGGGCTGCTGGCCGGCGTGGCAGGCGCCCTGATGAATCCCGATCAGTTCTTCCGCTCATGGCTCGTCGGCTTCCTGGTCTGCCTCGGCCTGACGATGGGATCGCTCGCGCTGCTGATGCTGCAGCACCTCTCGGGCGGCCAATGGGGCTTGATGGGCCGCCGCGTCTTCGAGGCTGCCAGCCGCAATCTGCCGGTCGTGGTGCTCATCTTCATCCCGCTGCTGTTCCGGCTGCCGGGTGTCTACCACTGGGCAGATCCGGGCGTTACGGCGGGCGACGTCATCCTGCAGCAAAAGGCCGGCTACCTGAACGCGGGCTTCTTCATCGTCCGCGCCTTCGTGTACTTCGTCGTCTGGCTGTTCTGCACGTTCATGCTGAACAAGTACTCGGCGGCGCAGGACCGAAACGAAGCTGGCGTCCTGCCTGGTGATACGGTCCGCGTGCGCACGGTTGCGGCGCCGGGGCTGCTGGCTTACGCGCTGACGGCCACGTTCGCGTCGGTCGACTGGATCATGTCGCTGGATCCGCATTGGTATTCGACCATCTTCGGCCTGCTCTTCATCGTCGGCCAGGGCCTGACGGCGTTCGCGTTCGTGATTGCAGTGCTCGCGCTCCTGTCGACGACCGAGCCGGTCGCCTCGTATCTGACGTCGCGGCACTTCCACGACTACGGCAAGCTGCTGCTGGCGTTCGTGATGCTCTGGGCCTATCTCTCGTTCTCGCAGTTCCTCATCATCTGGGGCGGCAACCTCCCCGAAGAAGTGCCCTGGTACCTCGAGCGGACGACAGGGTCGTGGGGCTATGTCGCGCTGCTCGTCGTGTTCGGGCACTTTGTCTTGCCGTTCACGCTCCTGCTCTCGGCCGACCTGAAGAAGAAGCCGGCACTGCTGGCGAAGGTGGCGATCGGCGTCCTCGTGATGCGTCTCGTCGACCTCATCTGGCTCGTCGCGCCCAACTTCGAGCACCACGGCTTCCCCTTCCACTGGATGGACATCGCGATCCCGGTTGGCCTTGTCGGGATCTGGGTGTTCCTGTTCGTGCGTCAGCTGCGTAGCCGGCCGCTGCTGCCGCTGAACGATCCGTTCTTCAAGGAGGCGTTCGCGCATGAAGCCCACTGACCCGCCTCCGCCAAAGGCTCCGGCGCGGCAGGCTGCACCTCCGGCGACGCACGCGGCCGCCCCCGGGCACCACCATTACTCCGCCGAGGAATTGCACAACCTCGACGTCGCGCACGAGGCGACCGACGTCAACCTCCGCGCGGTTCTCGGCTTCGCGGGAATCATTGCCGTCGTCACCGTCGTCTGTGCGGTGATCGTCTGGGTTTTCTTCGACGTGCTCGAGAGCCAGGCGGCTGCTCGCGACCCGAAACTCTCGCCGCTGACGATACCCGCGACCCAGATGCCACGTTCGACGGCCGGCTCGCCTTTCTTCAGCAGCGCACAGCAGCCGCAGCTCGTCACGAACGAGCCGGCAGTTCTGCGGATGCTGCGGCAGAGCGAGGACAAGGCCCTGCACGAGTACGGCTGGGTCGACCAGAAGACCGGCGTCGCGCACGTCCCCATCGATCAGGCCAAGAAGCTGCTCGTGGAGCGAGGCCTGCCTTCGCGGACGGGTGGGATCGATCCGGCGCTCGGCACGCATGCTCCGGCGTTCGGCGAATCGACGGGAGGCCGCTCGATACCAACCGGGGAACGATCGGCAGCGGCTCCGCAGGCACCTCAGGAGACACCGGCGCCTCCGCCCTCGGGTCGTGGCGGAGGCGCCTGAACATCGGGTTACCGGAAGGCACTTTTTGTGAGCGTCATTACCAGGACGACCAGGACGACCAGGACGGCGACAGCCCTCGCGCTCGCGATCCTCTGCGCGTCGTCTGCGTCGTCGCAGGGACTGGCGCCGGAGGCGGTCGGATCCCGCCGGAGCCAAGCCCGGTCTGCTCGCCAAAATCGGCATCGATCAGCGGATTGGCGAATCCATTCCGCTCGACCTGCCGTTCACCGACGAGGCGGGCCATCAGGTGAAGCTCGGGGATTACTTCGGCAAGCGGCCGGTGATTCTGGCGCTCGTCTACTACGAGTGCCCGATGCTCTGCACGCAGGTGCTGAACGGGCTGGTGTCGTCGCTCGGCATCCTGAGCTTCGACGCCGGGCGGGAGTTCGACGTCGTCGCGGTCAGCTTCAACCCGAAGGAAGGGCCGGGGCTGGCCTCGCAGAAGAAGGCCGCCTACCTGGAACGATACAACCGGCCGCAGACGGCGAACGGTTGGCACTTCCTGACGGGCACCCAGGCATCGATTGACGCGCTGACCAAAGCCGTCGGCTTCCGCTACGCGTACGACGAACGGATCGGGCAGTACGCGCACGGCGCCGGCATCGAGCTGCTGACGCCACAAGGCGTGCTCGCGAAGTACTTCTACGGGATCGAGTTCTCGACGCGCGACATCCGGCTCGGATTGATCGAGGCCTCCAACGAACGAATCGGCACCCCGATCGACGATGTGCTGCTGCTCTGCTATCACTACGACCCCGCGACAGGCGCCTACGGGGCAGCCGTGCTGAGGCTGGTACGCGCGGGAGGCATCGCCACGGTGCTGGCGTTCGCCGTGTTTCTCACCGTGAGCCTGCGCCGCGAACGCGCCGCGGGCCGTCCTGCGCCGGCGAGTCGAACCTAACGATGTTCACGAACCTTCCGTTGTTTCCGGAAGCGGCATCGGCCCAGGCGGGTCAGGTCGACGCCGTCTTCTTCTTCATGGTCGCGGTCACCGCCTTCTTCTCGGTGCTCATCGCGGCGCTCGTCGTCATCTTTGCGATCAAGTATCGCCGGAAGCGCGACGACGAGATCGGCGCGGCGATTCACGGCTCTCTGGCGCTCGAGCTGCTGTGGACCGTCATCCCGTTCGGCATCGCCATGGTGATGTTCGCGTGGGGCGCGAAGGTGTTCTTCGACCTGTACCGGCCACCCGTCGGCGCGATGGAAATCTTCGTCGTCGGCAAACAATGGATGTGGAAGGTCCAGCACATGGGCGGGCAGCGGGAAATCAACGAGCTGCACGTTCCGGTCGGCCGTCCGGTCAAGCTGATCATGGGCTCCGAGGACGTCATCCACAGCTTTTACATCCCGGCGTTTCGCGTCAAAGCGGACGTGATTCCTGGCCGTTACAACACGCTGTGGTTCGAGGCGACCAAACCGGGCACGTACCACCTGTTCTGCGCGGAATACTGCGGCACGAAACACTCGGGCATGATCGGATCCGTGACCGTCATGGAGCCTTCGGATTTTCAGGCGTGGCTGAGCGGCGGCCCCGCAGAAGATTCGCCGATCGCCGCCGGCCAGAAGCTCTTTCAAGATCTCGTCTGCATCACCTGCCACACGCCGGGCGCGCAGGCCCGGGGCCCGGTCTTGAAGGGCCTCTGGGGTAAGCAGATCGAGCTGCAGGGCGGCGGCAAGGCGACGATGGACGAAGCGTATGTCCGCGAATCGATTGTGAACCCGCAGGCGAAGGTCGTAGCCGGCTACCAGCCGATCATGCCGACGTTTCAGGGCCTCGTGACCGAAGAGCAGCTGCTGCAGCTCATCGCCTACGTGCGATCGGTCGCTCAGCAGCCGGCCGAGCCGGCGCCGGCGGGAACGGGCGCGGCCGGGACGCCCGCCCCGGACATCAAACGGTAACGAACATGGCAACCTTGAACTACATCAATAACGGTCACGGTCTCGCGTCGTGGCTCCTGACCAAGGACCACAAGCGGATCGCGCTGTTGTACCTCATCTCGATCACGGCGTTCTTCGCGATGGGCGGCTTCTTCGCGATGCTGATCCGCCTCGAGCTCCTGACGCCCGCCGGCGACCTGCTCACGTCGGAGACCTACAACAAGGTGTTCACCATGCATGGCGTGGTGATGGTCTTCTTCTTCCTGATTCCGTCGATTCCCGCGACGCTCGGCAACTTCCTGATCCCGATCATGGTCGGCGCGAAGGACCTCGCGTTCCCGCGCATCAATCTGCTCAGTTGGTACATCTACATCCTCGGCGGCGCGTTCACGCTGTACGCCGCTCTGAGCGGCGGCGTCGACACCGGCTGGACCTTCTACACGCCGTACAGCACCGCGGCGGCGAACTCGCACGTGATGACCGCGGCGCTCGGCATCTTCATCACCGGGTTCTCCTCGATCCTGACGGGCCTCAACTTCATCGTCACGATTCACAGGATGCGCGCGCCCGGGCTGACGTGGTTCCGGCTGCCGCTGTTCGTCTGGGCGCACTACGCGACCAGCCTCATCATGATCCTCGGCACACCGGTGATCGCGATTACGGTGTTGATGGTGGCGGCCGAGCGTGCGCTGCACCTGGGCATCTTCGATCCGGCGCTCGGTGGTGACCCGGTGCTCTTCCAGCACCTGTTCTGGTTCTACTCCCATCCGGCGGTCTACATCATGATCCTGCCGGCGATGGGCGTCGTCAGCGAGATCATCCAGGCGTTCTCGCGCAAGAACATCTTCGGCTACTCGTTCATCGCCTTCTCGTCATTGGCGATCGCCGTCATCGGTTTCCTCGTCTGGGGTCACCACCTGTTCGTGGCCGGGCAATCCGTCTACGCCGGCATGCTGTTCTCGATCCTGAGCTTCGTCGTCGCCATCCCGTCCGCGATCAAGGTCTTCAACTGGACCGCGACGATGTACAAGGGCTCCGTCTCGTTCGACTCGCCGATGCTCTACGCGGTTGGCTTCATCGGGCTGTTTACGATCGGTGGGCTGACCGGACTCTTCCTCGCAGCGATGGGTCTCGACATTCACGTGCACGACACCTACTTCGTCGTCGCGCACTTCCACTACATCATGGTAGGCGGCGCGATCATGGGCTACCTCGGCGGCCTGCACTACTGGTGGCCGAAGATGACGGGGCGCATCTACAACGAGCCGTGGGCCAGGGTCGCCGCCGTTCTCGTCTTCATCGGATTCAACCTGACGTTCTTCCCGCAGTTCGTTGCCGGCTATCTCGGGATGCCGCGTCGGTACCATGCCTACCCGCCGGAGTTCCAGGTGTTGAACGTGCTCTCGACGGCCGGCGCCTCCATCCTCGCCGTCGGTTACCTCATCCCGTTCATGTACTTCGCCTACTCATTGTTCGGCGGGGAGAAGTCGGCCAACAATCCGTGGGGGGCCAGGGGACTCGAATGGGAGATCCCGTCGCCGCCGCCAACCGAGAACTTCACGGTCAGCCCGGTCGTCACCGAGGGCACGCACCAGTACGTCCACCCGAGCCAGGAGGTCGGCGTTGCTTGAAGGGCTTCACCCGGAACATTTTCCGGGTCCGATTCACCAGCCGCCCCTCGCGTCCAACGTGGACGCGATTCAGCCGCATGAACACGCAGAATACCCGCACCATCCAAGGCTGCAGCACCATTTCGACGATATGGCGCAGCAGGCCGAAGCCTCGACGCTCGGCATGTGGGTGTTCCTCGTCACGGAAATCATGTTCTTCGGTGGGCTGTTCATGGCCTACCTGGTCTACCGGTCCAACTCACCCGAGGGATTCCAGGAGGCGAGCCATCACCTGAACGTGACGTGGGGCGCGGTCAACACGATCGTCCTGATCGTCAGCTCGCTGACGATGGTGTTGGCCGTGCGGGCGGCACAGACCGACCAGCCGGGCCGCACGCAGGCCTTGTGGATCGTCCTGACGATGCTGTTCGGAACGGCGTTCCTCGGCGTCAAGGCGATCGAGTACACCGACAAGTTCACGCATCATCTGGTTCCGGGGCCGCACTTCCGGTGGGAGGGCCTGCATCCGGCAGCCGCCGAGATGTTCTACTCGCTCTATTTCTGCATGACGGGGCTGCACGCTCTCCACATGGTCATCGGGCTCGGCATCATGACGTGGCTGCTCGTCACGGCATTGAAGGACCGCTACGATTCCGATTACTACACGCCGGTCGAGGTCGCCGGACTCTACTGGCACTTCGTCGACATCGTGTGGATCTTCCTGTTTCCGCTGCTCTATTTGATTGGCGCCCACGCCGCATGAGGCTCTGGTAATGTCCGAAGCTCACGTCGCTCCCAAGAGCCTCTACTACGCCGTTTTCGCCGCGCTGATCGTCGGGACCCTGCTGACCTACGCTGCTGCGCGAATCGACCTGGGCGCGCTCAACAACGTCGTCATGCTCACGATCGCCCTGACCAAGGCGGGACTCGTCATCCTCTTCTTCATGCACGTCCGATGGGGCACCCGACTGACGTGGCTGGTCGTGTTGGCGGGATTCTTCTGGCTCCTGATCCTGCTCATGGTGACGATGACCGACTTCCTGACCCGCGGATGGATCGCGGGGTCGCTTCACTGAAGAAGAGGTTGCACCTCCTGAACCGCTGACTGCCGCGACAGAGCGCCCGCGTCGCTGGCGGAAAACGCATCAGTCGTCGGAATCCGATCGTCGTTCCTGCGATCGTTCCGCTCTCGAGGGTCGCGGCGCGCTTGACCCTGTCCCAGTTCAAAAGTAAGATCGCCGCCGCAAACGAGGGGACGTTTCCGCTGCGGCGACCTACTTCTGGGGGCGCGGATGTGGCATCAGAGTTCCATCGCGGACTCGCGGCTTGGGCAACTGTTCTCCTGCGCTCCGGAGTCCTAGCCGCCATTGGGCCAGATATTTCCCCCTTGGTGGAACAAGCTCCCGATCGCGGCTGCCATCGCTGGCAGCCTCGGCCCGGCTCTCGCGATCGCGGGCGTCTGGTACTACTTTTCGCCGTGGTACACAGACGTCGGCTACCGTCCCGTTCAGCCTGTCCCTTACAGCCACAAGCTCCACGTCGGCGACCTTGGTCTCGATTGCCGGTACTGTCACGCCTCGGTCGAGATTTCTGACGTCGCAAACGTTCCGCCCACCCAGACCTGCATGAACTGTCATCAGCTCGTGAAGAGGGACAGCGCGAAGCTCGCACCGATTCGCGAAAGCGCCGCGCGCGGTCGACCGATGCGCTGGATTCGCGTCCACAAGCTTCCCGACTTCGCCTATTTCACCCACCGCGCGCACGTGGCGGCAGGAATCGGCTGTGTCACCTGCCACGGCCGCATCGACGAGATGGAGACGGTCACGCAGATCGCCCCCCTCAGCATGAGCTGGTGCCTCGACTGCCACCGCGACCCCGGTCCCAACAGACGCCCCATCTCGGAGATCACCAACATGAAGTGGGCCCCTCCACGGGACGTCAGGATGCTCGCGGCGGAGCTGGAGCGCGACCGACCGGTCAATCCGCCGACTGACTGTTCGGGGTGCCACCGGTGACACCGACCTATTGGCGGAGTCTCGCGCAGATCGAGGAGCGCCCCGAAGCGCGCGCCTTTCTCGAGCGGGAGTTCCCGGAGGGAGCCTCGGAGCTTCCCGAAGGGGTCACCCGGCGCGACTTGATGATGCTCCTGGGGGCCTCACTGTCGCTCGCGGGTCTCGCGGGGTGCCGGCGCCCCGTCGAAGAAATCGTCCCCTATGTCACCGCTCCCGAGGACACCGTCCCTGGGATCCCCCGCTACTACGCGACCACCATGCCGTTCCGCCGGAGCGCTTACGGCCTGATCGTCGAGAGCCACGAAGGACGACCGACGAAGATCGAGGGAAACCCCTCGCACCCCTCGACCCTCGGGGCCTCGAGCTCGCGCGTCCAGGCGTCCGTGCTCGGCCTCTACGATCCCGACCGCTCGCAATCGGTCACGCAGAACGGCGCGCGGAAATCCTGGAGCGATTTCGTGACGGCCTGGGGGCAGCTGTCCGAGGCTCATGCCGCGGACGGCGGTGCCAGCCTTGCGATCCTCTCGGAGTCTTTCTCCTCTCCCACTCTGGCGCGCCTGGCCTCCGAGCTCCGTGCCCGGTACCCCCGATTGCAGTGGGCGACCTACGACGCCGTCAGCGACGAGAGCCGCGTCGCGGGAGTGCGGCAGGCCACCGGGCGCGACCTCGATCTCATGCTCCGGCTCGATCGAGCCTCGGTGGTTCTCGCACTCGACGCCGACCCGCTCCTGACCGACCCGGAGATGATCCGCCACGCGCGAGACTTCGCGGCCGGAAGGCGTGCGGGCGCCTCCGGTGGCGCGATGAACCGCCTCTACGCCGTCGAAGGCGTCTACTCGCTGACGGGAGCAATGGCGGATCATCGGCTGCGGCTCGAGAGCCGCCAGATCGCACCCTTCCTCGCGGCGCTCGCTGCGCGCCTTGCTCCTCCCGAGGCCGGAGCCGCGGGCCTGACGGGAGCCGGTGTGCCGGGTGTCGACTCGCGCTGGATCGACGGCCTTGCCAAAGATCTTCTGGCGAACCGCGGCAAGGGGTTGATCGTGGCCGGGGAGCGCCAGCCCGCGGCCGTCCACGCCGCCGTCTGCGCGTTGAACACGTATCTCGGGAACACGGGCCGGACGGTCACCTACTACGAGACGAAGGATGCGGCGCTGCCGAGCGTCAGCTCGCTTGCCTCACTCGTCTCCGCGATGAAGGCGGGGGCGATCAAGACGCTCGTTGTCCTGGGCGGCAATCCTGTATTCGACGCTCCCGCCGATCTCGACTTCGCCTCGGCCATGGCGAAGGCCGCTCAGTCGATCGTGCTCGGGCACACGGTCGACGAGACATCCCTCAAGGCGACCTGGCACGTTCCCCGCGCGCATTACCTCGAATCGTGGGGAGACGCGCGTGCCGTTGGAGGTACGCTCAGCGTCGTCCAGCCGCTGATTCTTCCGCTGTTCGGCGGACGAACCCCCGTCGAAGTGCTGGGGCTGATGGTCGGGGGCCAGGATCGTCCCGGTCACGACATCGTGCGGGAGACCTGGAAACCGATCCTGGGAGAGGCCGAGTTCGACAGGAAGTGGAACCGCGTCCTGCATGACGGATTGCTTTCCGGCAGCGAGCTTCCCGAAGTCGTTCCCGATCTCAAAGGGAACGCGTTCGCGGAACTCGCGCGCGCGAGCAGCTTCTTCAGCCCCTCGGGCGTCGTCGTCAGCGGAGCAGGCGCAACCGGAGCAGCCCCTCGTGGATCTCGCAGTGACCTGGAGGTCGTCTTCCTCCCCTCCCCTGCGCTTCACGACGGCCGCTTCGCGAACGACGGGTGGCTGCAGGAACTTCCCGATCCCCTCACCAAGCTGACCTGGGACAACCCCGCGCTCGTCAGCCCGAAGACGGCCGAATCGCTCGGTCTCGCAAACGGGGATTGGGTCCGCCTCGACCATGCCGGGCGCTCGCTCGAGCTCCCCGTTTGGCTCCTCCCCGGAATGACGGACGGCGTGGTCGCCTTGACGCTCGGCTATGGCCGTTCGCACGCCGGTCGGATCGGCTCGGGAGTCGGGTTCAACGCGTTCACGGTCCGAAGCTCCACAGCGCCTGGCTTCGGCAGCGGTGTCGGACTCACCAAGCTCGCACGCACGTATCCGCTCTCGGCGACCCAGGAGCATGGCAGCATGGAGGGGCGCCCCGTCGTGCGCGAGTCGACCCTGACCGCGCTCCGAGCGAAATCGGCCGCCGGGGCGGAGCGAGCGGAAGGCGCGCATACGGCGGATTCTGCGGAAGCCTCGAAGGGAGGAGGAGTCCCCGGCGCACTCGGCGTCTTCGAGGAGGAACCGCATCACTTCTCGCTGTGGAAGGAGCATACCTACGATCAGGGGCACCAGTGGGGGATGACGATCGACCTGAACTCGTGCATCGGCTGCAACGCGTGCATGGTCGCGTGCCAGAGCGAGAACAACGTGCCGGTCGTCGGCAAGACCCAGGTGGCGAAGGGGCGCGAGATGCACTGGCTCCGCGTGGACAGGTACTTCTCCGGCGAGCCCTCAGGCAGCCCGGAGATCGTCTTCCAGCCCGTTCCCTGCATGCACTGCGAGGACGCTCCCTGCGAGCAGGTCTGCCCTGTGGCAGCCACCGTCCACGACGGGCAGGGGCTCAACGTGATGGTCTACAACCGGTGCATCGGGACCCGCTACTGCTCGAACAACTGTCCTTACAAGGTGCGACACTTCAATTTCTTCAACTTCACCAAGGACACGCCCGACATCCTCAAGCTCGCGATGAACCCGGACGTCACGGTCCGCGCGAGGGGCGTCATGGAGAAGTGCACCTACTGCACCCAGAGGATCAATCGGGTGAAGATCGATGCCCGGCTCGCCGGACGCGAGCTTCGTGACGGCGACGTCAAAACGGCCTGCCAGCAGGCCTGCCCCGCCTCGGCAATCGAGTTCGGCGATCTTCGGGACCGATCGAGCCGGGTCGTGAAGGCGAAGGCGGATCCGCGCAACTACGCGCTCCTCGAGGAGCTGAACACCCGGCCCAGGACGACCTATCTGGCCAAGGTACGCAACCCGAATCCCGACCTCGAGGGCGCACCGACGCACGCGGCAGCCTGGCACGCAGGGATGGACGAGAGGCCCCTTGCATGAGCGCCCGGACCCGGCTTGTCCGCCGGCCAGCCTCCGCCAAGGCTACGGCGGCCCGCCGGAGCTTCAGCGTAGGCGGGAGCTTCAGCGGAGGTGGACGCGTGCTGGGCGCGCTCGCGCTCACCGCTCTTGTCACGCTCACCGGCTGCGCGCGCGGCTGCACGTCGAGCCGCCCTCCCATCCATCTCAATCCGAGCATGGACAACCAGCCGAAGGTGCTCCCCCAGACCGCGAGCCAGTTCTTCTACGACGGCGCGTCCATGCGCCCGCCGGTTCCGGGAACGGTCCCGATCGGCGGGCTGAAAGAGGACGCGGCCTTTTTCACGGGCAAGGGAGCGGACGGGCAGTTCGTCGCGACGATCCCCGTGACTTCGGACGAGACTCTTCTCGAGCGCGGCCGCCAGCGGTATGTAATCTATTGCCAGCCTTGTCACGACGCGCGGGGAGACGG
This sequence comes from uncultured Acidobacteriota bacterium, assembly GCA_963804795.1. Classification (GTDB taxonomy): domain Bacteria; phylum Acidobacteriota; class Vicinamibacteria; order Vicinamibacterales; family 2-12-FULL-66-21; genus CAVSUB01. The sequence continues at coordinate 285,444 of CAWDRS010000008.1, forward strand.
CAAGGGGATCCTGTTCCAGCGAGGCAACGTTCCCACCGCCTCCATCCACCAGGACAAGATCCTGAAGTACCCGGACGGGCAGATCTTCGATGTCATCACGAACGGGACGGGGCTGATGGCCGGGTACCGCTGGCCGATCCCTCCCGCGGACAGGTGGGCGATCGTCGCCTACGTGCGAGATCTCGAGCGCAAGCGGCTGGCAAGCGCCCCAAGCGCGCCCGCGGGCGTCAAGTGAACGGAATCGCCTGATGAACCGCAAACTGCTGGCATTTATCGGCCTCGTCGCCGCACTCGTGGTGCTCGCGGGGACGTTCAAGATGGCCTCGTCGCTGCTGAGCGGCGAGTACAAAGAGCCGTACCGGGCCGCTTCCGGGGTCGTCGACCAGACGCCACGCGCCGCGGGACAGGCCGACGAGGCAGCCGCTGCGGCCAAACAGGCCCAGGACAAGCCCTACGAGGAGGTGGCGTACCGGACCTTCCCCATCGTCGGAAGCCGGGTGGCCATCTGGGCGGTCGCGCAGCTTCACCTCCTGTTCGCGGCGTTCGTCCTGGCGGTCCCGATCTTCGCGTTCATCGTCGAGGCGATCGGCTACAAGACCGGCGATGTGCGATACGACCGACTCGCGCACGAGTTCACGAAGCTCCTCTCCGTTTCGTTCTCGCTCACCGCGACCTTCGGGGCGTTCCTGACCTTCATGCTCATCGTTCTGTATCCGAAGTTCACGAACTACCTGATGAGCGTGTTCTCCCCGACCTTTCTCCCGTACGTCCTGCTCTTCTTCTTCGAGGCCTTCTTTCTCTACACCTACTATTACGGCTGGGGGAAGTTCCATCCCCTGGTGCATCTCGGCCTGGGGCTCGGCCTCAACATCGTCGGCACCGCGATCATGATGATCGCGAATGCCTGGCTCACGTTCATGATGTCTCCGAGGGGCGTCTCGAGCCAGGGGGCGGTGCTCTCCGTCTGGGACGCGGTCTACAACTACACCTGGATGCCGATCAACGTCCATCGATTCATCGCGAACATCGCCTTCGGGGGATCGGTCGCGGCCGCCTATGCGGCCTTCAAGTTCCTGCAGGCGGAAACCGACGAGGAACGCGCGCATTACGACTGGATGGGGTACATCGGCAACTTCGTCGCGATCAGCGCCTTCCTCCCGCTCCCATTCGCCGGCTACTGGCTCGCGAAAGAGATCTACGCGTTCTCGCAGACGCTCGGACTCACGATGATGGGCGGGGCCTTCTCGTGGCTCTTCATCATTCAGGCCGTCCTGATCGGGAACCTCTTCCTCGCCGCCAACTACTACCTCTGGCTCGGGATGGGACGGGTCGAGGGGGTGCAGCCGCTTCAGAAGTTCATCAAGTACCTGCTCTTCGGGATCACGCTCTGCTTCATGGTGTGGGCAACGCCGCGATCGATCATCGCGACCGTCTCCGAACTCCGGGCGATGGGCGGGTCGTCGCACCCGGTTCTGGGCTACCTCGGTGTCATGTCCGCCAAGAACACCGCCGTGAACATCCTGATCCTCACGACCTTCATGAGCTTCCTGCTCTACCGGCGGACGGGGAAGGTCGCAACGGTGCCGTGGGCGAAGACGGGCCATGCCGTGCAGCTCACGATCTTCGCGGCCGTCGCGGTATTCGTCATCTTCCTCGGCGTCTACGGGTATTTCGTGGAGGCGACGGTCCGGATCGGGCTTTCCGTGCCTCAGGTCCTCTCGGTCCTTTTTGCGATGATTCTGATCACCGGCGTCGACATCTTCCTCTTCCGCGGAGCGCGGAAGACAGGCGAGGTGCGTTGGGGCAAGATTCCGGCGATCTCGCAGTACGTGTTGATCTTCATCGCGGTCACCTTCACCTGGCTCATGGGGCTCATGGGCTACGTTCGCTCCGGGCTCCGCCAGCACTGGCATGTCTACGGCGTCATTCGCGATCAGTCGGTCGACGCGTTCACGCCCACCCTTGGCTTCGCGACGAAAGTCGTCTCGGTGACCGTGCTCCTGTTCTTCCTCCTGATCGGCTTTGTGTTCTGGATTACGAGCCTGCACGACCGGCCCGATTTCGAGGCGCGGAAGGGGGACCGCCGCCGCGAAGGCTCCGGAGAGGTCTCGCCGGAGTTGGCCGTGGAAGCTGTCGGCGAACCTAGGCGGACGTCATGAGAGTTCCACTCTTGGTGCGGATCGGCGCTCTCGTCCTCGCGACGACCGGGTTCTATACCTACGTTGGCCAGATGGTGCCGCAGAAGGAGGTTCAGGCTCCTCAGGAGACTGCGTTGGGAGGCAACATGAGCACAGCCGACATGACCAAGGTCGGCCGCGAGATCATGGAGGGCAAGGGACTCTGCCTGACGTGCCACACGATCGGCAAGACCGGGGCGCTGCGCTTCCCCGACCTTGCGGGAGTCGATGTCCGCGCGAAGAGCCGCGTCGCGGGCTTGGACGATGTCGAGTACTTCGCCCAATCGCTCTACGACCCCACCGCTTTCGTCGTGCCGGGATTCCCCCCGGCGATGCCTCCGATGAACAAGCCTCCGTTCAGCCTGACCGATCAGGAGATCCTCTGCGTGATCGCGTACCTCCAGACGCTTGGCGGCACGCCGACCGTCACGCTGCAGACGAAACACAAATACATCGGCGCCGCGGCAGCGCCGAGCGGGACGCAGCCTCCGGCAGCTCCCGCGAAGGGGGAGGGTGGACGATGAACATCGTGGTCGTCCTCGCCGTGGCCATCGTATTCGGGCTCCTTCGCTTCCGTCGGGCGAATCTGCTCGTGTGGGCGGGCGCCTGGTGGGTGGGGATCTACGTCCTCCTCCGATTCGGATTCACTGCACCGATTCCGGCCTCCGTCGTCTCGCTCTACATGGGAATCGTCTCGATTGCGATCCTGGCGTACGTGTCCTCCGGCCAGGAGCGCCGCGACGAAGTCTCCGGCCCGCTCATCCGGTTCATGACAGACAAGCGGTACACAGCGCTCCTCGGCGCAACGGTCGTCGCCATCCCGGCGCTTGCGGCCGCGAACGTCTACGTCAAGATGAACGTCCCGCTCCAGCCTCCGCTCTACTCGCGAACGGTCCATCCTGCATCGCCTTCTGAAATCACGGTCCACGATAAGAAGATCGATCTCAATGCCGGCCAGAACCCCTTCCGACATCTCGAGACGTCGAATCCGGAAGAGTTCCGCAAACATGTCGAGAACGGACGGCAGGTCTACTATCGGAACTGCGTCTTCTGCCACGGCGACAACCTGGCCGGCAACGGTATGTTCGTGCACGCGCTGGACCCAATCCCGACCAACTTCGCCGACGCCGGGACGATCGCGATGCTGCAGGAGACGTTCCTGTTCTGGCGAATCTCCAAGGGAGGCCCCGGGCTTCCCGAGGAAGGGGGGCCCTGGGACACGGCCATGCCCGCCTGGGAGAAGTTCCTGAAGGAAGATGAGATCTGGGATGCGATCCTCTTTCTCTACGATTACACCGGCCGGAGGCCTCGCGCGAGGGAGGAGGGCACGAAATGACCTCCCGTTTGATCCGCCCTCGCCCGCTCGCGTTTCTCGCTGTCCTCATCGCCTCGCTGTTTGCCGCGCCAACGGGATCGGTGCGCGCGCAGGCTCCCGACGTCGGAACCGAGGCGCAGCGGGAGTCGGGTAAGCAGCTCTACGCCAAGTATTGTTCGCAGTGCCATGGCGAGAAGGGGGACGGTGAGGGTTACGCCGCTTCGCATCTCCGCCCCAGGCCCCGCAACTTCACGACGGGCAAGTTCAAGGTTCGAACGACTCCCAACGGAGCGCTCCCGACCCATCAGGACCTGGTCAACATCATCAGGCGCGGCATGCCGTCCACGTCGATGCCCGCCTGGCCCGATCTCTCGGACCAGGAAGTGTCGGATCTCGCGTACTTCATTACGACCTTCTCCCCCGAGTTCTCGAACCCTGCCAATGCTCCCCAGGCCGTGCCTCTCCCGAGCGCGCCTGGCGCCTCGAAAGAGTCCGTCGAGCTCGGGAAAAAGCTCTACGTGGACACTGGCTGCGTCAAGTGCCACGGGACGCTCGCTCGGGGAGACGGGCCGTCGGCGCCGACCCTGAAAGACGACTGGGGCCACCCAATACGTGCGGCGGACCTCGAACAGCGATGGACTCTGCGGGGAGGCCCGTCCCGCGAGGATATCTTCAGGACGATGAGCACGGGGTTCAACGGCACGCCGATGCCGTCGTTCCTCGACGCCCTCAAGCCCGAAGAACGGTGGGCGATCACGGACTTCATCGCCTCTCTATCCGGGAGCGAGGGCCCCGGGTACTCCAACCTCGTCGTCGCCAAGCACGTCCAGGACCCAATCGATCTGGCGAAGGGGACCGCGAGCTTCCAATCTGCTCGCGTGGCTCGTTTTCCGATCATCGGGCAGATCATGGAGCCGGGGCGCGCGTTTCATCCTGCAGCGACCTCCGTGACCGTCCAGGCCATCTACGACGCCGAATCGATCGCCCTTCTGGTTCGCTGGAACGACATGAGCGCGCAGAAGACGGGCAAGAATGGGCCGTCGCTGCCCGTGCCGCCGGAAGAGGAGGAGGAGGCGGCAGTGGCCGGCGATGCCGGCGGCGGAGCGGCCGGCGGCGCGTCGACAGGCAGCGTGTTTGGCGACCAGGAAGTCGCCGCGACCCCGGCCGGACAACCTCAGGACCCCTTTGCCGAGCCGAATGCCGCGGCAGCCGACCAGCCATCCGAGTTCTCCGACGCAGTCGTGGTCCAGATTCCCACGCAGGTGCCGACAGGTGCCCCCAAGCCCTACTTCATCTTCGGCGACGCTCAGAACTCGGTGGATCTGTGGTTCTTCGATCTGGTCCGCCCCGATCCCCTTCGGTTCACCGGCAAGGGAAGCGCGGATGTCGCGCCCACGGACACGGGGGATCTCACTGGTGTGGCGAGCTACGACCAGGGAGAATGGTCGGTCATCTTCAAGCGGCCTCTTCGTGCGGCCTCAGGCGCCGCGTTCTCGCCCGGAGAGTTCATGCCGATCGCCTTCTCCGTCTGGGACGGCTTCTCGCGTGAACGCGGCAACAGGCGAGGTCTCACGGTCTGGTACTCCCTCTACGTCGAGCCACTGGTAGTCCCATCGGCCACCGGCCCGATGGTGAAGACGGCGCTGTTCATTCTCGCCATCGAGCTGGCCTTGATCGGCTGGGTGCGGTGGCGTTACGGCTCTCGCGCGGGCGGGGAACTCGGCCCGCCTCCGCCGCGAAGCGGCTTCGGCGAGGTCTCGCCAAAGCGCGCGTGAGGATTGTGCGCGCGAAGGCGGACGGCCGGCCGAATCAACCGGCCGCCACTAGTGCGTGAGAGGTGTGAATCGATTTCTTCGCGAGCGAACGCTGTGAGCGAGCCACGAGAGCCACCTTCGCGCTGCGCGCTACGGCGCCCAAGGCGGAGCCGGCTACTGAGAGCCGCAAAAGGGAGCGCCCCGCGAACGGAGCGGAGCGAGCTGCGAAGAGCGAGCGGAGCAAAGTGAGCTTGGCGGGGTGCAGGGGTCCCCGCCATTCAAGAAAAGTGTAAGGGGCTTCGGGGGACGAAGTCCCCCGATGAAAGAGGATCAGATGTACAAGAGCATCTACGTTCCCGTCGATAACTCAGACTACTCCAACCGCGCCGTCGCCTGCGCCTTAGGGCTCGGCAAGGCGTATTCGGCGAAGCTGGTCGGCTGCCATGTCTACGCGGCGAAACTCCACGACTATCGCTTCAGGCAGATGGAGTACACCCTGCCCGAGGAGTACATCGACGAAGTGGAACTGGAGCGCCAGCGGAAAATCCACGACAGCCTGATCACGATGGGCCTGAAGCTCATCTCCGACAGCTATCTCGATGGCATGTCGCGCCTCTGTGGGGAGTCGGGCCTCGAGTTCGAGCCGCGGATGATGGACGGAAAGCACCACATCGAGATCCTCAAGGATCTTACCGGCTCGCAGCACGACCTGGTCGTGATCGGCGCCCTGGGGATCGGGCGCGCGCGCGACAGCGTGATCGGCTCGGTCTGCGAACGCGTCGCACGTCAGTCCGACCGCGACATCTGGGTCGTCAAGCACGTCCCGGAGCCAGGCGAGGCGGAGCGGGACACGATCCTGGTCGGCGTCGACGGCAGTCCCCAGTCATTCGGCGCGCTCATGACCGCCATCGACCTGGCAAGCACGTTCGGCAAGAAGGTCGAAGCGATCGCCGTGTACGATCCCTATCTGCACTACTCCGTTTTCAACGGCATCGTCGGCGTCCTCACCGAGAAGGCGGCGAAGGTGTTCCGCTTCGAGGAGCAGAATCAACTTCACGAGGAGATTATCGACACCGGCCTCGCGCAGATCTATCAATCTCATCTCGAGGTGAGCGAGCGGATGGGGAGCGAGTCGGGCGTCGCGATCAAGAAGACGCTCCTCGACGGCAAACCCTTCCAGAAGATCATCGACCACGCGCGCAAGACGAATCCCTGGCTCATCGTGCTGGGGCGGATCGGCGTGCACAGCCCGAAGGACGAGACGGAGCTGGGGAGCAACACGGAGAACATTCTCCGCGCCGCGCCCTGCGATGTCCTCCTCTCCACGCGCCTCGAGGTACCACGCCTCGACGTGCGCGCCGAGGAGACCATCCGATGGACGCCCGAAGCGGAGGCGCGCATGACGCACGTGCCCGAGCAGGTCAAGGGGATCGCCCGCACCGGAGTCCTTCGCCTGGCGCTCGAGAAGGGGCATTCGGTGATCACAAGCGCGGTGATCGACGAAGCGATGGATCGGTTCATGCCGAAGAGCGCGTCGGCCGCGACCAAGGCACTGGCCGAGGCCGTCGCTCTCGAGCGGGCGAAGTCCGGCCCCGTGTCGATGTGCCGGGCGTGCGGCGTCGCCGCCACGCAGAGCGGCGCCGTGAAGTGCACCGTCTGCGGCGGCACGGACTTCGAGGTGATCTCGCCCGAGATGATCGAGAAGATCGCGGCGGTGGAAGGCGGTCTCCAGGAGGAGACCACCTACGACGGGCGCAAGCTGCGTTGGTCGGAGGACGCCAGGAAGGGCCTCTGGACCATGAAGAACGCCTATCAGCGCCGGCGCGTCAAGGCGCGCGTTGAGAAACGCGCGCGCATGATGAAGCTCGACGCGATCACGCTCGACTTCGCCCGTCAGGTGATCGAGGAGGAGACGGGGTCGCCGCTCGAGATTCAGTCCGCCTCCGCGCGAAGCGCTCCGGCGAGCCTCGCCGAGGCTTCAGCGGAGGCGGGCGGGGCGAAGCCCACCGGTCAAGAAACCGAAGCCAAGCTCATTGCTCGCGACGAGAGGAAGAACCCTCTGATCTCGACCTTCGAGTGGACCAACGACGCCACTCAGCGGATCCTCCGGGTCCCGGCCGGGTTCATGCGGAACCAAACACAGGAAAGGATCGAGGAGCTTGCGCGGGAGCGTGCGGCGACGGCGATCGATCTGGCGCTCGTCGAAGAGGGGATCGAGATCGGCAAGCGGATGATGGCGGAGATGATCGCGAACTACCCGTCACCGGGCAACAGTCCCACGACGGCGGTGCGGACATCCGCGGACTCGACGGCCCCCTCCGGCAACGGGCGCGGCTTTCTCAACGAGGTGAGCCAGCTGTCAGCGAGACGTAGCGATTGACGGCCTCGGGCGCGCCAACAGGCGCGCCCCGCCGGAGCGGAGCGGGGCGACGGGCCCCCGCGAGCGACGGCGATGGGGGGTCCGGCGGGGCGAAGCCCCCCGGTCTAAGAATGTCCTCATATCGCTTCTGCCGCACGGACGACATCGGGCTGCTCGTCGACGCGCTGAATCGCTGCTGGGCTCCGTACTTTCCCGACGAGCCGGCTGTGACGCCGGCTACGTTCAAGCGGTCGATCCGCGACCTCCAGGTCTGGTGCAGCAGCTGCATGGTCGCCTTCTCGGGCTCCGATCCGATCGGAGTCCTGATCGGCGCCAAGCGGCCTTCGGGTACCCTCGTCCACAAGATCGCGGTCCATCCCGATCATCGGCGACAGGGTCATGCCCGGCACCTGCTTGCCTCGCTCGGCTCGAAGCTCGCGATTCTCGGCCCTCCGCGAATCATTGCCGAAGTCCCCGAGACTCTCGCCCCTGCCACCGAGCTGTTCAGCGCATGCGGATATGTCCAGGAAGCGCTCCTGACAGACTACGTCCTCCAGCCTGAAGAGAACGAGGTGCCGGAGGTAGCAGGCCGGTTCGTGATTCCTGTAACGGTCGACGATCTCGCGGCGAATGGTCTGCTTGAAGAGGCTCATCCGCAGGTTTCCTGGCAGCGGTCGGTCGAGACCCTCACGGCAAGGAAGAACGACATCGCAGGACTCGCCGTGGCCTCCGACGAACGAATAGAAGCCTGCCTCCTGTATGTGAAGCGCGAAGAGGGGGCGGAGATACTGTCCCTCCGCTCATTCGTCGAGGACGATGAAGCGCGTCTGAAGCAGCTGCTCTCCCGACTCCGCGCGCAAGGCATGGAGACGTTCCGGTTCCCGAAGGTTCACACCGACGAAGTCTCGAAGGAATGCCTGGAGACGCTCGGGTTCCGCGCCGCTACTGCCCATCGCCTCTACGCAGCGAGGGCGCGGCCCGGCTAGACATCGGTCGGATTACTCGCCCACCGGTTCTACAGCCGACATCGTTCACGAGAAGTCTATGCGTCCCTGGCTATCGGCGCGAACTCCGAGGACAGCTCCGATGGACGTCCGCTGCCATCACGCGGCCAGCCGGAAGGTTGATGTAAAAGATCTCCTTGCCGTCTCCGCGCCATCGGCTGCCCCCCGCCCCCGGTCGAGCCTCGATTGGCTCGATCGCTATCTTGCCCGGCGAAGTGAAGGACTTGAGGCTCGGACCTCAGTTCTCTTCGGCCATCTTCCTGACCACTTCCATCGCATGGTCGGCGGTGCTCGACGTTCCGTGCTCGGTGTCGACGTAACCAGTCCAATTGAGCCGCCGGAGCTCCTTGAAGATGAACGCGTAATTGATCTCGCCGGTGCCCGGCTCGAGTCGTCCCGGGTTGTCGCCAACCTGGACGAGCTTGATCAGCTTGTCCTGCAGGCCGTTGCGCAGGTTGACCACGAGGTTTCCCTCGGTCCGCTGCAAATGGTACAGGTCGAAGCAGATCTTGACGTTCGGGTGGTTCACTTCCTTGATGACGGGAAAGGCGTCGACCGCGCGATCGAGCGCGCGTCGGGGTTGACCAGGATTCACGCTGAGCGGCTCGACCGCGATCGTCACACCTCCGGCCGCTGCGAGGTCGCCGGCTCGTTTCAACCCCTCGACGATCTGGGTCCGCTGCGTTTCCCAGGGCACATCCGACTGAATGATGCCCACGAAGGTGATCAGATCCGGCTGTGTGCCGAATTCCTTCGCAATTTCGATGCGCTCCTTGATCTCCGCCAGCAGCGCGTCCTGCGCGCCGGGCTTGGTGAAGCCGGTCGTGCCGCCGGCGGTCCCCGTCCCCACCAGGCTCACGCACTTCAGCCCGGTCTGCTGCTGCGCGGTGAACATCGCTTTGCGCTCGTCGGGCGTCGCGTTCCAGTAGCTGTACGCCTTGAAGCCTTTCGCGGCAACGGCGCGGATGCGATCCGCCCGGGGCATGGGCGGGTTGCCGCGCCCGGTGTTGAACATGATCTCGATGTTGACTGAAATCGTGTACGGCGGCGGAGCGATCGCCGCGGCCGCAGCCTCCTCCCGGCCGAGCGCGACGAGGCCGAGCGGCACGGCGGCGCCCATCCGAAGCACATCACGACGGTTGGTCATTGGGATCCCCAGACTGCCCAGCGGACAACTCAGGTCCCGCGAGGTCGAGCGCTGTAGATCCTACTTGAGTTTCGTGTCAGATATCGCTCAACACCTGCGTCGGATCGAGTCGTGACGCGCGCTTGGCGGGGAGCCACCCGGCAACCATGCCAATCAGCGCGAGCGTCGCCGCCGATGCGATCAACGTAGTTGGATCGTGAGGCTCGAGCCCGTAGAGTAGCGTGGCCACGAAGCGCGAGGCCCACCCGCCGATCGCGAGCCCGGCCACGATGCCGATACCGACCAGGACGGAGACGCGGCCGAGGATGAGGCGAACCACGGCTGCGCGCGTCGCCCCGAGTGCCATTCGGATCCCGATCTCGGCCCGCCGCAGGTTCACGGCGTACGAGGTGACACCGTAGAGGCCGACCGCAGCCATCAACAGCGCCAGCGCACCAAACGACGCCGACAGGATTGCCAGCAGCCGCTCCTGAACCAAAGTCTCGTTCACCTGGTCGGCCATCGCGTACGACGCGAGCGCCAGCGTTGGGTTGACTTCGCCAATGGCCGCAGCCACGCTCTTCGTGAGGAGTGCCGGCGACGACGCCGCGGCACGGACACTCAACGAGACCTCGGCCGGCGCGATCTGGATGGGATCGTCGGAGAACTGCGACAGGGGGATGTACACCGTCGGTAGGATCGGCTCGCGCACGTTCCGATAGACGGCGTCGCTCAGCAGGCCGACGATCTCGATCTTGGGGGACCCGGCGTCCCGGGTCGGCTGAACCGTGTGGCCGATTGGATTCGCGCCGTCAAGGAACTTCCGCGCAAACGCCTGATTGACGAGGGCGACGCGCGGCGAGCTCGAGCCGTCCCGTTCGGAGAGGTCGCGGCCGGCGAGCAATGTCGTTCCGTACGTCGAGATCCAGCCCGGCGTGATGGCGTTGAAGATCGCCAGCGGGCTGTTGTCGGGAATCGGACTGTCTGTATATCCGAAACCCTCTGGACCGTCCGTATGGCCGGTGCTCACGCGCGACGAGCCCGAGACTTCGACACGCCTGCTCCACATCGCGCCGCTGAGCGGCGCGACGATCGAAACGCCCGCCGACGCAACCCCCGGCACGGCGAGCACGCGCTGCCGGATCTGCTCGTAGGTCGCGAGCCGCGCCACCGGTGCGAGGTCGGCGCGACGGGCGTCGATGTCGGTCACCAGCACGCGGTCGCGATCGAACCCGAGCGGTACGTGGATCAGACTGCTGAACGTCCGCAGGAACAAGCCCGCGCCGACGACCAGGACTAGGGACAGGACGACCTGCGCGACCACGAGGCCGTTCGCAACGCTTGCTCGACCGGTCGCTGCGTTGTTGCGCCCTCGATCCTTCATGGCATCGATCGGAACACCACGGGCGGCGCGCAGCGCGGGGGCGACGCCGAACACCACTGCGGCGAGAAACCCGATCGCTGCGGTGAAGCCAAGCGCGCGCCAGTCGAGCGGCAGTTCGAGGAACACCGAATCGCTGGAGAGCTGGGCGACCAGCAATTGGCTGCCCCATTGCGCGACGATCAGCCCCGCCGCCGCGCCCAGCACGGCCAGAGTCAGGCTCTCGATCAGCAGCTGGCGCGCCAGGCGTCCGCGGGACGCGCCGAGCGCGAGCCGCACGCTCCACTCGTGGCTGCGCGCAGTAGCACGGGCGAGCAGGAGATTGGCGATGTTTGCGCAGGCGATGAGCAGGACCAGGCCGACTACCACCATCATGACCATGAGCGGCTGCTGGTACTGATCGCGCAGCCCGGATCGACCGAGTGCCGCGCGCTCGAACGTGAATGGCTCCGACAGATACTCGTCGGCGCTCGCGCCGGCCGGTAGAGGCGGTATCGTCGCGTCGCGAATCTGCGGCTGCAGACCTTGCATCGCGGCCGCCGCCGCTTCGATCGTCTGGCCAGGCTTCAACCGCATCATCACGGACAACCACCATGAGCTTCGTCGGTTCAGCCTCGATTCGCTCGCGCGGATGAGCGGTTCTGCGCCAAACGGCACGGCTACCTCGAACGTTCGGCCGACGTTCAGTCCGAAGAACTCACGCGGGGTGACGCCGACGATCGTGAGAGGGACACGTTCCAACGTCAGAGTGCGCCCGATGACGTCGCGGGCGCCGCCGAAATGCCGTTGCCAGAACGCGTAGCTGATCACCGCAACCGGACCACCAGGCCCTCCGCCGCGCAGGTCGTCGGCGGGCACGAAGGTGCGACCGAGCACCGGAGAGACGCCAAGCGCAGTGAAACTGTTCGCGCTCGCCCACACGCCGTTGACGAATTGTGATTCGCCGCCCTGCGCGAGGTTGAACTCCGCGTCGAACCGGCTCCAGGCAAACGCGCCGTCGAAGAGATCGGCCCGCTTCTGGATCTCCTCCCAGATGGGATAGGTCCACGACGCCTGCCGGGAAGGCGGTGCCGCGATGAGCATCGCCAGCCGATCCGGATCCTTCACCGGCAGCCTGCGGAGGAGAAGACCGTCGACGATCGAGAAGATCGCTGTGTTGGCGCCGATGCCGAGCGCGAGGGTGAGCACGATCACGACGGTGAAGGTGGGTTGCTTGGCGAGCAGGCGCAGCGCATACCGCACGTCGCGCGCGACTTCGTCGAGCATCGCGCCGTGTCGACCGGTGCGAATCCGTTCCTTCGCCTGCTCCATGCCGCCGAGTTCGGCGAGCGCGAGGCGCCGCGCCTCCGCCGCGGGGATGCCGTCGCGCATCCTGTCCGCCGCCGACATGTCGACGAAGGTCTGGATCTCCTCGTCAAGCCGGCGTTCGAGCCGGTCGCGACGGACGATCCACGCCAGAATCGACGCGAGACGATGCAAGAGGATCATGCCCCCTCCAGAACACTGGTGATCGCAAACGCGGTGCGATCCCAACGCCGTCGGTGTTGCTCGAGCAGCTTGCGGCCGGACGCGGTGAGCGCGTAGTACTTGGCGTTGCGATTGTTCTCGCTCGGGCGCCATTCCGCCTTCAGCTTGCCGTCCTGCTCGAGGCGGTAGAGCGACGGAAACAACGAACCGGGATTGACGTGGAAGTTTTCGTGGCTGAGGGCGGTGAGCCGCTGCGAGATCCCGTAGCCGTGCAGGGGCTCGCGGCCGAGGATCGTGAGGATCATCAAGTCGAGCGTGCCTTGCGGAATGTCGAGCTTGTCAATCTTTTCCACTCGCGGGCTCTCCTTTAGGACACCAAGATGACCCCGCGATGATGGCACCAGACCTTTAGGGTGTCAAGAGGAGCATTGCAGGTTCGCCGTCACAGCTGAGCAGACTAGTCTCATCCGAGGGGCTTCGCCCCTCGGACTCCCCGACACGCGCTCTCGCGCGCCGCTTCGCCGGCGCGCTCCGCTCGCGTGGCTCGCTCACTGTCGTTCACTCGCATCGTGAAAACGAGCGGCAGGTTTATGAGACGGCTTCTAGCCTGGACCGTCCCCTCGCGAGGAACGTCGCCGGCACCCACGGCCGCTCCGACGCAGGGCTGGCGCACTCGTTCCGGAACAGGCGCGATTCGTGCGCGGCACATTGACCTGCCCTGTCACACGCCGGCGCTATTGTGGGTTCATGGAGACGATCACACCAGTGTCCGACGACGTCACTGCACTCCCTGGGCTGTCGGACGAAGAACTCGTCGAACGGGTGAAACATCTTGCGGCCTGCGAGCGACGTGCGTCCGTGGCGCTCATCCGCTCACTGGTGGAGTTCGACGCACGCAGGCTGTATCTCCGCGAAGGCTGCTCGTCGCTCTTCACGTACTGTCCGCAGGTGCTGCATTTGTCGGAAGGATCGGCATACAACCGTATCGAAACCGCACGGGCGGCGCGGCGCTATCCGACAGTGCTCGAGGCTCTCGAACGCGGCGACATCACGCTGACCGCCGTTCGCCTGCTCGCACCGCACTTGACAACTGCCAATCACGGCCAGGTGCTGGCGGCCGCACGGCACAGGAGCAAGCTGGGGATTCAGAAGCTGATTGCATCGTTGAACTCTCGTCCGCCCGCCGCGACGATCATCCGGCGAGTGCCGGCGCAACCCTCGAGAGGTAACGCGATGGCCGCGTTCGCTGCCGCGCCGGAGCTCGAGACATCGTTGGCAATGAACGCGCCGGTCAATTCACCTTCTTCATCGGCTGGGCAAGACGTATCTACGACGCCAGTGCCTCAGTTTCACGCTGCCGTCGTGACGCCACTCGCGCCGGAACGCTACAAGCTGCAGGTCACGCTGGCGCGCGAGACGCACGAAAAGCTGCGGCGCGCGCAGGCGCTTTCCCGACACACGCTGGCGGGTGGAGACGTCGTCGCGGTCCTCGATCGCGCACTGACGCTGCTGATCGACCATCTCGAGCGGCGCAGGTTCGCCGGCGTGGTGTCACCGCGGCCGGGCTCAGGCGACAGGACTGCATCGGGACGACACATACCGGCGGCCGTTCGGCGCGCCGTGTGGCAGCGCGATGAGGGACGCTGCGCGTTCCTCGGACGCACAGGTCGGTGCCGCGAGACCGCCTTCCTCGAGTTTCATCACGTCGCGCCGCACGCTGCGGGAGGCGCAGCCACGGCGGACAACATCCAGCTCCGGTGTAGAGCGCACAATCAGTATGAAGCGCGGCTTTTCTTCGGGGACATCTTCGTCCGGGAGCGACAGGAGGTGTGGGAACACACTCCATCGGCACGGTCCATGGCTGAGTTGACACGATAGAGATCGGCCACTTGCATTTCCGGGAGGGCCTCTGGCCACCGCCGCGGGATGTCATCCCGAAGGTGTCCGGCGCAAAGGTCACAGTGACCGACTCGGACGTCACCAACGTCAGGCTCACCCCGATCGCAATGGTGCGGGGAACGGGCCGGCTGGTCGTCGACTCTGCTGACCGGTCCGACGTGCCCTTTTCGACAATCCGGATCGGCGCGACGCCCACGAACTCCGACGGAAACCCTGGCCCGAGCCGACCCGGCTTCGCGAAGCAGGATCTGACGTTCGAGTTTCGGACGTGGCCAGCCGTCAGTTACATTCGCGTGTTCATCGAATCGCCTGGATGGGTCGTCAAGGCGATTCGCCTCAACGGTGCCGACGTCACCGACAAGGATCTCGATTTCCGGCACGACGTCTCCGGGCTCGAGATAGAGGTGGTGAGACGCCCCGGTCGGTAGATCGGTGGGAATACCTGCCGGCTGATCTGGAGCCGTCGATCGTCCTCGCCATACACCTGATGATGGCGGCTGCAAGCCGGCTCGAACCTCGCCCTTCGCTCGAGACATGCCCTTCGCGGCCGGTGCGGAACGGTGTAGCCTATGGCTCGCGTTGGGAACCCTGCGAGGCCCGGCGCCTTCGCGGAGACAGGAACGATTGCAGCGTGAGCCACGCGAGCCGCCTTCGCGCTCAAGCGCTACGGCGCCCGAGGCGGCGCGGGGCGCCGGGGGCCCCGCGAGCGAGCGTGTAGGGGGCCGGGGGCGAAGCCCCCGGTCCGGGCGAACGAGCGCAGCGAGTGAGCCACGCGAGCGGCGCGGCGCCGGGGCCCGCGAGCGAGCGTGTAGGGGGTCCGGGGGCGAAGCCCCGGTCCGGGCGAACGAGCCCAGCGAGCGAGCGTGTAGGGGGTCCGGGGGCGAAGCCCCCGGTCCGGGCGAACGAGCGCAGCGAGTGAGCCACGCGAGCGGCGCGGGGCGCCGGGGGCCCCGCGAGCGAGCGTGTAGGGGGTCCGGGGGCGAAGCCCCCGGTTAATAGATGAAAAGCTACCACGACATCGTCGGCGACGGTGGGTCCAGAGTCCTCGAGCAGGTTGCCGAGCAGCGCACCCGCATCACCGACGGGCTTGCCGGTGTGCGCCATCTCGTGGCCGTGGGCTCGGGCAAGGGCGGGGTCGGTAAGAGCACGTTGACGCTGCATCTCGCGGGCGCTCTGCGGGCGCGAGGGCTTCGGATTGCGATCCTGGACGCAGACTTCAACGGCCCCTCACAGGCGCGCATGGCAGGTGTCCAGGGAGCGCTGTTCGTCCCCGGCAGCTCCAAAGTTGCGCTCCCCCGGACAACGAACGGGATCGGTGTCTTCTCGATGGGCTCACTGATCCCGGAATCGGAGGCGCTCGAGTTCGAGAGTGTGGCGCGCGGAGAGTCTCACACCTGGCGCGCCACGAGGGAGTTCGCTCTCCTCAGCGAGATCCTCGGGGCGGTCGACTGGGGAACACTGGATCTGCTGATGTTCGATCTGCCGCCGGGAGCCGAGCGGACCGTCCAGTACGCCGATTTTCTGGGGCCGCGGACCTCGTTCCTGCTCGTAACGATCCCTTCCGAGGTGGCACGGGGCGTGGTCGCGCGCTCGGTCGCCGCTCTGTCGAAGGGGCCCAATCGCCTCCTCGGGTACGTCGAGAACATGAGCGGCTACTACTGCCGCGACTGCGACGCCATCAAGCCGCTTTTCGCTCAGGGCGGGCCATCGGGCCTGGAGATCCCCTGCCTCGGGACCGTCCCCTTCGATCCCGAGCTTGCACGAAACTGCGACCGGGGCATCCCTCTCGCGGAACTGCCCGACACAACCGTCGGCCGGGCGTTGGACCATGTTGCGCAGCAACTTCTGGACAGCCTCGAATTCGACAGGGAGCCTCATCCATGAAATTCCTCTGCGTCCCTTGCGATAGCCCGATGAAGCTGCAAACCGTCGGCCCGCCCGAGGGCGGCTCGCTCTCGGTCGTCTACTCCTGTCCGGAGTGCGGCTACGAGATGGCGATGCTGACCAATCCGTTCGAAACGCAGCTCGTCCAGTCCCTTGGCGTGCGAATCGGCCCCGAGACCGGCGCAGGCACGTCGAGCGTCGCGAGCTCCAAGTGCCCGTTCACCGCGATGATGCCTGCCACGGAAGGCGCACTCGAGGGGGCGGGAGGCGTCACGTCGGCCCGTGTTGGGGAGCCAATCCCGATCCGGTGGACGTCCGCCGCCGAGTCGCGCCTCGCGAACATTCCCTCGTTCGTCCGCCCCATGGCGCGGGCGGGGATCGAACAATTCGCCCGGGAAAACGGGTCCGTCGAAGTTGACGAAAAGATCCTCGATGCTGCGCGCGATTTCTTCGGCATGTGAGGCACCCTCGTTGAGTCCGAGCGCAAGCCCGTTCGCCAGGCCCTACGTCGTCTCGTGGAACCTCACCTACCGCTGCAACCTCGCCTGCGAGCACTGCTATCTCGACGCCGGCGGCGCGCCTCTGGTCGGCACGGAGAACTTCGCGGACCGGAGCGAGCTCGGCACCGAGGAGTGCTTCAGGGTCATCGACGAAATCGCCGCCTTCGCGCCTGAATGCCTGACGATCCTGACGGGCGGCGAGCCGCTTCTGCGGCGCGACATCCTCGAGATCGTCCGGCGAGCGTCGGAACGCGAACTGTGGGTCGTTGTCGGCACCAACGGCGTGAGCATCACGGAGAACGTGGCAAAGCGCCTCGCGGAGGCCGGAGCGCGTGGGCTCTCGTTGTCGCTCGATGCTCTCGATCCCGATCGCCACGACCACTTCAGGAAGGTGCGGGGCGCCTGGCGGAACACGGTCGTGGGAGCGGAGATCCTGAACAGGACCGGGCTCCCTTTCATCGTGCAGACGACCGCAGGCGCGCACAATCTCGGCGAGCTCGACGCGATCGCCGACTTCGCGCACGATCGGCTCGCAGCCAAGGTCTGGAACCTCTACTTCCTGGTGCCGACGGGGCGCGGGCAGTTCGTGTCGGACATCACCCCCGCGCAGTACGACGAGGTGCTCGCCTCGCTCTACCGGATCCAGCGGAAGTACGACCGCAAGATGCTCGTGAACGCGAAGTGCGCTCCACACTACATAAAGACCGTTCTCGAGAATGCCGCGCAGACTGATTCGATCCCGACGGATCCCGAGTCCGCTCAGGGCAAACCTCCGTGGACCGGTTCGTCCCCAATCAGGACGTACTCCGGTGGGGCTGGCGGGTGCCCGGCGGGAACGCACTACATGGGGATACGGCCGAACGGCGACGTCACTCCCTGCCCCTACCTCCCGGTCTTCGCGGGGACTCTTCGCAGCTCGAGTCTCGCGGACCTCTGGACGTCCTCGGAATTGTTCGTCGACATTCGCCGCCGCACCTCACTGGGCGGGCGATGCGGAGCGTGCGAGATGAACGGCCACTGCGGGGGCTGTCGAGCCCGGGCCTACGGGATGACCGGCGATCTGATGGCCGAAGATCCCCTCTGCACCCACACTCCCGGCAAATTCGCGGGGTCTCCGCTGCTCGCCATTCAAGGCGGTGCGTCAGCCTCGGGGGCGCTCGGGTCTCAGGCAATCCAATACGGCTCTCAATCGCCGACGACGATCGCGTGGGACGATGGGGCGACTGCGCGCATGAAGAAGGTCCCCGCGTTCGTCCGGGGCATGGTGGTGAAGGCAGTTGAGGATTCGTGCCGCAGGAACGGCATCGGTCGCGTGACTGTCGAAGAACTCGAACGAATCCGCGCGCGGATGCCGACCCCGAAAATCTTCGGGTAACCGGCGCGGAGTGGCGACACGATCCGGTAGCGCCCGCACAGCACATCAACGCTCATTGCCGTCCTTTGCGGACCCGATCGCGGCTCTTCGGATCGTCAGGTTTTATGTAAGCTTCCGCTGCACCCCTGCACGATTCACCAACGCCGCGAATGACCAGGCGATCCGCGAGTGGAGCGCGTACCGAGTGCCTTCATCGGGCGTGAGGTCCAGCGAGACCTGGAGATTGAGGTTTGCCGCCCGCCATCGAGACACAGCACCTCAGCAAACACTACGGGCGAGTGAGGGCCCTCGAAGACCTCTCGCTGCGCGTGGACGAGGGAGACGTCTTCGGGTTTCTCGGTCCCAATGGCGCGGGAAAGACGACGACCATCCGGGTGCTCCTAGGATTGATTCGCGCCGGCGGCGGGTCGGCGAGAGTGCTGGGGCGTGAAGTGCGGCGAGGGGCGGTCTGGCGGCGAGAGATCGGCTATCTGCCTGGCGAGCTGACGTTCTGGCCGGCGCTGTCGGGTGCGCGGACGCTGGCGTTTCTCGAGCAGTTGACGGGCCGGCCGGCTGTCTGGCGCGACGAGTTGCTCGATCGGCTGCAACTCGCCGCGGACGATCTGGCCCGGCGCGTCGGCACGTACTCGGACGGCATGAAGCAGAAACTCGGCATCGTCCAGGCCCTGCAGTGCGCGCCCCGGCTGGTGTTGCTCGACGAGCCAACCAAGGGCCTGGATCCGCTCGTGCAGCAGGCCTTCTACGACCTTCTGCGCGAGCTGCCTCGCCGGGGGACTACCATTTTCTTTTCGTCGCACGTCCTGCCGGAGGTCGAGCGTGTCTGCACCCGCGCCGCCATGCTGCGCGCCGGCCGCCTTGTCAGCAGTGGCGACCTCGACCATCTTCGCGGCGCCTTGCCGCGGCGCGCCGTCGTGGTGTTCAGCGCGGACGTTGACCAGGCGGCTCTGTCTGAATGTGGACGCGTCGTCACCGCGACGCCGCGTCGCATCGAGCTGCTCGTGCCGACGGACCGCGTGGCGATGTTCGTCAAGCGCCTTGGATCGCTGCCCGTTGCTGACGTGCAGATTGAAGCGCCGAGTCTCGAGGAGGTGTTCCTGGAGCGGTACCGGTGAGGGTCGCGGCGGTCGTCACGCTGCTCGGTCACCACGTGCGGCGGCACCGACTGCCGCTCCTGCCGATGGTGGCCGGCCTCGCGCTGTTTCAGTTCCTGATTACGCGCATCGCGCCAGCGCCGAACGAACTCAACTGGATGAGCCAGATCATGGCCGTCGTGCCGCCGTCGCTGCTCGCGCTGGTCGGCAACGACATCGGCGGGATCTCGCCGGGTGGCTTCATCGCGATCGGCTACGGCCATCCGTTCATGCTGCTCCTGCTCAGCGCGTGGGCCGTACGGGTCTCGAGTGCCGCGCTGGCAGGGGAAATCGGACGAGGCACGATGGACCTGCTGGCGTCGCGCCCGATCGAGCGGTGGCATCACGTCGTCGCCGGCGCGTTGGCGATTCTCGGCGGCCTGGCGCTTCTCACCGCTGCGGCATGGACCGGAACATCGATTGGTCTGTCAGTGCGTGAGCTGGGCGTGCCGGCGTCGCAGGTCCTGCGCATCGCTGCGACCGCCGGACTGCTGTTTACCGCGTGGGGCATGTTGGGCCTGGTTGTCGGCGCGACGCAGAGTGAGGGCGGCGCAGCGATGGCGTGGACGTCCGGCCTCATCCTCGGTTCGTTCGTCCTCGAATACATCGCTCGGCTCTGGCAACCGATGTCCGGCTTTCGGCCGTTTTCTCTCTTCACCTACTACGCGCCCCAGCACATCGTGCGCACCGGCTTCGACCCGCACGATCTCTCGCTGCTCGCTGCGGTCGCGGCCGTGGCGTTGGTTTCTGCGATCGTCATTTTCACCAGGCGAGATCTGTAGAACCCCCGCGCCGAGAGCAACGGCTACCGCCACGTGCAGTGCCATCGCGCGAGGTGAATGCCCCAGCCCGAAGATAAGCACTCTTCTTCACGTGTTGGCCGGTGTGGCACCCCAGACGGCCGGATCAACATCGGCGATGGATTGCGAGAACGTCCATCGGTGGCCGCCAATGTCCTCGACCGTGTATTGCCGTTCGCCGAAGGGCATGTTTGCCGGTGGCTTCAAGATCCGCGCGCCACACCGCCGGGAGTGCTCGAAATGCGCGTCGACATCATCGACGTGCACGGTCACGTACTGGGTCACCTCGTGGGGCCGCGGCGGTCGGAACTCGCCACCCTGCCGGCCGAGCATCACGGCGCCCTCGGCAATATCGAGCTGCGCATGGCTGACGGTGCCACCTGGTGCCGAGGCACGAAGGCGCTCTTTGAAACCGAACGTGCCGCAGAGCCAGTCGAGCGCCGCAGTCACGTCTTCGTACACTAGGACGGGTACGACGGTTGCTTTCGGTGCGGAGCGGTTGGTCACCATAGCGCCTCCCTGATCGAGAGTACGACGAGTAGCGGTAGGGTTCCGTTGGCTTTAATCTATTCCCGCGATTCACTTGGGTTGTCACCGCGCGCCCTTGTAGCGCAGGCCTTTTAGGCCTGCCCCGCCGGCGCGCGTGGCAGCCCTGAAGGGCTGCGCTACGGGCGACACAAGTGAATCGCGGTGTAAGCTTGCGCTGCACCCCTGCACGATTCACCAAACGCCGCGAAGGACCAAGCGATCCACCAGTGGGAGCGCGTACAGCCTGCTCAACGGTCGCAAGCGACACCGCGGGATGGCATAATCGGAAATGTCGGTTCGAAGGGCTCATGGGCCCCGGGTCGGTGCGCGCCATGCCGCGACAGGACCGAACGAATCGAACCGAACCCCGCAGAGTCCTCTCATGAGCCGTCACTCGGACGGCGGGCCGCCCCCCGCCACGACGCCCCACCACCGAGTCGGCGGCTACCACGAGTTCACCCCACCGCCCGATCTGGCCGACGCGGTCGAGGCGCTGTGGACCCACGAGGCCGCCGGCGTGCAGGTGGCCGTGCACCGCGTGGTGCCCGACGCCGCCGTGAGCCTGTGCTTCATGGGCCCCCGCGCGCTCGACGGCGCGTCCGGCGCCGCGCGGCTGCGGGTGATCGGCCCCGTGACGGCGCCGCAGCTGTTCGCGCCTCCGATCGGCCACCGCATGGAGGCGCTGCGCGTCAAGCTCGAGTGGTGCCGCCCGCTCCTGGGCGTGGCGCCGTGGGAGCACGCGAACGCGGAGCCGCTCTACGCGGACGTCCGCCCGGACCTGGTCGAGCCGCTGGAAGCGCGCCTCATGGCGAGCCGTGCGCCCGCTGACACGCTCCGGCTCCTGGTGGCGTTCGTGCGCGAACGCCTCGCCCGGAACGACGTGGCCTGCCGGCTGCTGCTGGCGGGCATGGAATCGCTGCGGCGCGGCGCGGGCGCGCCCCGCGTGAGGGAGC
The DNA here is from genome assembly GCA_963804795.1 of uncultured Acidobacteriota bacterium. Lineage (GTDB taxonomy): Bacteria > Acidobacteriota > Vicinamibacteria > Vicinamibacterales > 2-12-FULL-66-21 > CAVSUB01. The sequence goes on from CAWDRS010000008.1 coordinate 307,096, forward strand.
TGGCGGGCCGGTTAGGCGTGAGCGAGCGGCACCTGCGGCGCCTCATGGTGGACGAAACCGGGATCGCGCCGCGCCACTTCGCGCGCATCCAGCGCTTCCACGCGTTGCTGCGCGCCTCCGACCTGGCTCCGCGCCCGTCGTGGGCCGCGCTCGCCGCCCACCACGGTTACGCCGATCAGTCGCACCTGATCCGCGAGGTGCGGCACCTGGCCGGCGTATCGCCGACCCGGCTCCACGAAGAGCGAGGCGCCGAGTAGCACGGACAGTGGAGGTTATCTCCCAAATAGCGCGAACGAGCGGCAGCGAGTGAGCCTGGGGAGCGGGCGCAGGGCCCCCGCGAGCGCCCGCCTTCGCGCCGTAGGCGCTTCGGCGAGGTCTCGCCGTAGCTTCAGCGGAGGCGGAAGCCAGCCGGGGGGACGGGAGGCGAAGCCCCCCGGCTACGACTAGGGGCTCACCCTGATGCCGTCGCGGTCGGGCAGGTCGGCCGTGATCGCCCACCCGCCGAACGTCTCACTCACCGCGAACCACAGCTCGTTGGGACCGCGCTTGAGCGGCAGGGCCAGCTCATCGAACAGCCCGACGATGCCCAGGAAGTCGGGGTCGTGGGTGCCGAAGCCGTCGTTGCCGGCGTAGAGCAGCCGGCCGTTAAGGTAGACCCGCACGCGGTCGCTGAACCCGAACCGGACGGGCACGGTGCGCGCGCGGTCGGACGTGATCGTGACGGCCGCGACGACGGTGTTGCGTCCGTTGCCGCTCCCCGCGAGCCGCGCCAGGTTGGCGATGCCGCGCTCCTCGATGCCGAGCGTGTCCCACGTCGCGGGCCCGGGCACCGCCGCCAGGTCCGCCACGCCGGTCATCAGCGACTCGGCGAACGGCGCGGAGACGCGCCAGGTGCGCACGATGCCGGCGGGCGTGGGGTCGGGGACGGCGGGAGGCGTGCCGGCGAGGGACGGCGCGTCCGCCGGCCGCACCACGAAGTTGGCGAACCGCGCGGCCCCGGGTCCCACGATGATGCCCACCTCGCCGGCGCCCTCCGGGCCGCGCAGCCGCGGGATGACCTGCACCGCGCTGTCGCCGTCCACGTACAGCTCGGCGCGGGTGCCCGACACCACGAGCTTCACGTGCATCCAGCGGTCGTACGTCCACCGCGCAGTGGCCTCCCAGGTAGGGCCGGCGTAGATCTGCCAGGCGTACAGGCCGTGGAGAACCGGCGTGTACTGGGTAGCGTGCGGCTGGCCGCTCAGGTTCTCCCGCAGGTAGAACAGCTCGTAGTCGTCGTGCGTGGCGGCACGGAACGCGATGCCGGGAAACCCCGACACCTCACTGAAGGCGATGTCGAACTCGATCGTGCCGTTCTGGAAGCGGCTGCCCCGCAGCCACGCGGCGCCTTCACGCAGCAGCAAGGCGGTGCGCCCGCGATAGGGCTCGACGCGCCACTCGGCTGCGCTGATGGCCCACGTGGAGGTGTCGAACGGCTGGTGGGCGCGCGCGGTGGCGGCGAGCGCCGCGACGGCCACGGTGAGCAACGCGCCGAAGCGCGCGAGGCGGCTAGCGTTGGGTTTCATGCCCCTACGCTAGCCCGCCGCGCGCCGAAACGATTGGACGTTTCGGACATCACCCGTTGATGGTCGCCGCGAAGGAAGCGGCGCCGGAATTACGGTGGTCAGGCCGGGGCGGCCGCGCCGAAGCATGAAGTGCGAAGGCGGAGCTTATTTGAAGGGGTCCGCCGCCGATTCGATCTGCTCTTTGACCTTTTCGTCCAGCCACTTCTGAAACTCCTCGGCGGTCTGGACGGTGACAAATCCCCGCATCCGGTAGTGGCCTAGACCGCAGAGCTGCGCGCAGGCGATCTCGTACTCGAAGTCGGGTTTCCCCGTCCGGGTCCGCATCTCCGCGGTCGTGACGTTGGGGACGAACCACATCGGGATCGTAAGGCCGGGGATGGCATCCTGCTTCACGCGAAACTCGGGCACGCCGAAGCTGTGGATCATGTCCTTGCTCCGGAGCCTCACGATGACCGGCGTGTTCACGGGCAGGTAGAGCTGATTGAGAGTCGTGACGTCGTCCTTCGCAGCGGGATCGGAGCGATCGAGTCCCAGCGGGTTCGACTGGAGGTCGAGCAGCTTGATGTCCGTGCGGCCGAATACCTTGTCGGGGCCGGCATAGTGGACGTTCCAGGCGAACTGCTCGGCGGTGACCCGCACTACGAGCGCTTCGCTCTCCGAGGGCATGCTGTCGACCCTCGCGGCCCAGAGCGGGATCGCGAATCCGAACAGGAGAATCGCTTCGACCACGGCCACGCCCACCTCGAGATAGCTCGACGTGTGCGACTTGACCCCCGTGTAGTTCGCCACCGGATGCCGCGATCGCCGGAAACGGACCAGGCAGTAGGCGAAGAACCCTCCCCACCCTACGAACAGGATGAGCATGAACACGTGAACCCAGCCGATCATGCCGTCGATCTGCCCGCCGTGAGCCGAGGCGAGCGGGGGGAGCCCGAGCCAGTTAGTCATGATGTTCTCGGCGACCTTTGGAGCTCCGACCATTCGGTGTCGAGCTCGATGTCCGCGATGCGCTTCGCACGTTTGCGGAGATAGAGAAAGAAGCCAACGAACCCGCCCTGCACCACAAACAAGACGGCCAGCATCACCAGGACGCCGAGCTTCGCCCCGTCGATCATTGCGGTCTCCTCCGCTCCGAAGCACACCGGGCAGGCGAGGAGGCTCGAGCCCCCGCCGATCATCACGGCTACCGCCGTCGTGAAGGTGGAAGAGCGAAGGCGGGTCATCGCAGCGTCCTCGTCTTGCGCAGGAACCACGAGTCGTAGACGATCAGGCCGATCGACACGGCAAAGGCGGCGACGGCCGCGAGCAGGCTGGCGATCCCATCCTCGCGCCCGTACAGGCCCAGGCACCAGATCCCGAACAGCACCGCGAGGGCCGCGGAGAGGAGGATCAGCATCGCATGGACCCACCTGAGGTTCATCAGCGAATCCAGTAGCCGTCGTGGACGGTGACGACTGGAAGGGCCAGCAGTGCGACGAAGAAGACAGCGGTCAGCGCAAGGACCGCGTAGATCAGCTTCTTCTCGGAGATCAGGTGCATGAAGTAGCACGCCACCAGCGCTCCCTTGATGGTCGCCACGAGCAGCGCCACGGTCACGGCAACCGGCACGGGAAGGTGGTAGCGGGAGATCGCCACGGTGACGATTGTCAGGGCCATGAGCGCGACGAAGACGGTGATGTAGACCCTGACGTGTCTGTCGATGTCAGCTGCGTGGTCGCTTGACATTGCGTGGTCACTCGACATGGATACTACCTACAGAAGATACAGCGTCGGGAAGAGGAAGATCCAGACCAGATCCACGAAATGCCAGAAGAGGCCCGAGTGCTCGACACGGTTGGTGAACCACTCCGGATTCGTCTTCCACTGTTTCGCGCCGGGGCCCCAGAAATAGGCGTTCACGCACATCCCGCCGGCCACGTGGAGCATGTGCAGGCCGGTCAGGGTGAAGTAGATGGCGAGGAAGTTGTTCGTGCCGGGATAGAGCCCGTCGTGGAACTTGTGGCTGTATTCGAAGTACTTGACGATGAGGAAGACGAGCCCGAGCAGGATCGTCGCACCCATGTAGATCCGAAAGGTCCCGAAGCGGCGGCGCATCAGCGACGCCCAGGCCATGACCATCGTGACGGAGGACGAAATCAGGACGATCGTGTTGAACGTGGCGAGCGGGACGTTCAGAATCGTGTCTCCCCGTGGCCAGCTCGGCGCCCCCGTCCGGATCAGGATGTAGCTCGCAAACAGGGCACCGAACAGCATGACCTCCGAGGCCAGGAAGAGCCAGATGCCGATCTTGCCGTTCGTGAGACCGGTGTCCCGGCGCAGCTCTACGGTGTAAGGAATGTCCATTTATCTATCGGGGGACTTCGTCCCCCGAACCCCCTTACACGCTCGCTCGCGGGGACCCCTCACTCCCCGCTCCGCTCGCGTGGCTCGCTCGCTGCGCTCACTCGCTGCTGAGCTATTCATTTAGGCCTCGTGCTGCGGCAGGAAGTCCTTGGCCGCGCCTGGAACGCTGGACTGGTACGGGCCACGGTACGCTTCCGGAGCCACGGTGAAATTGCCGTGCGGAGGGGGTGAGGGAGCCGCCCACTCGATCGTCGTGGCCTGCCACGGATTGTCGCCGGTCTTCTCCCCCTTCCAGATGCTCCAGAAGAAATTGAAGATGAAGGGAATCTGGAAGAGCGCGAGGATCCACGCGCCCCAGGAGGACACGACGTTCATGTGGAGGACCGGCTGCGCAAAAGCGTAGCTCGCCCCACCGTCGAACAGTCGCCGCGAGACGCCGGCCATCCCCACGAGGAACATGGGCATGAAGACGACGTTCATGCAGACGAACGAGCCGAAGAAATGGATCTTCCCGAGCGTCTCGTTCATCTTCCGCCCGGTCGCCTTTGGAAACCAGTAATAGATCCCCGCGAAGAGGGCGAAAATCGTCCCGGGAGCGACGACGTAGTGGAAGTGGCCGATGACGTAATACGTGTCGTGCAGCGGGATGTCCGCGATGTTGAAGGCGAGCGGAAGCCCCGTGAGCCCGCCGATGCCGAACATCGGGAGGAAGCCGACCGCGAAGAGCATGGGCGTGTTGAAGCGTATCGATCCGCCCCAGAGAGAGATGATCAGGGCCGTAAGGATCACGACCGATGGGATCGAGATGATCATCGTGGTCGTCTGGAAGAACGCCGCCATCGTCGTCCCCATACCGGTCATGAACATGTGGTGCGCCCAGACGATGAACGACATGAAGCCGAGGAACACGATCGAGTAGACCATCGAACGGTAGCCCCACAGCGGCTTCCGCGTGTTGTTCGCGATGATCTCGGCCACGATTCCCATCCCCGGAAGGATCAGGACGTAGACTTCCGGGTGCGCCAGGAACCAGAACAGGTGCTGCCAGAGGATCGGGTTGCCTCCGCCGGCCACGCCGAGGACCTGGCCGCTGACGACGAGGCCGCTCGGGAGGAAGAAGCTCGTGCCGGCCAGACGATCCATCAACTGCATGACCGACGCAGCCTCGAGCGGCGGGAAGGCCAGGAGCAGCAGGAACGCCGTCACGAGCTGCGACCACACGAAGAAGGGGAATCGCATGAACGTGAGGCCCTTCGCGCGGAGCTGGATAATCGTCGTGATGAAGTTGATGGCCCCGAGCAGCGACGAGGTGATCAGAAAGACCATCCCGACGAGCCACATCGTCTGGCCCGGCGCCAGGATGGCGAGGGGCGTGTAGGAGGTCCAGCCGGACTGCGCAGCTCCCCCGGGGACGAAAAAGCTCAGCAGCATCGTCACGCCACCGAGGAACAAGAACCAGTAGCTGGCCATGTTCAGCCTCGGGAACGCCATGTCCGGGGCTCCAATCTGGAGCGGGACCACGAAGTTCCCGAATCCTCCAACGGCGAGGGGGACCACGCCGAGGAAGACCATGATGGTGCCGTGCATCGCCCCGAGCTCGTTGTAGAAGTCAGGGAGCATCGTCCCGCCCGGCATGCGCGCCTCGCCGAGGAGATTGCCGATCAGCGGCAGCGCGACGCCAGGGTAGGCGAGCTGCCAGCGCATGAGCATCATCAGCGAAAAGCCGCAGAGGAGGAACAGGAGGGCGGTGATGGCGTACTGGATGCCGATGACCTTGTGGTCGGTGGAGAAGACGTACTTGCGCCAGAAGCCGAGCGCCTCGTGATGGGCGTCGTGCGTGACGTGCGGCTTGGGTGTGGCGACAGCTGCTGAGTCACTCATCGCGGCTGCTCCTCCAGATCGCTACTTCGCGGCCGGCATGGCGAACTTGAAGTTCTGGGTCTTCGTATCGCTGGCGCCGACGGTGACCGAAGCTGTCTGCGTTCCCAGCCTCTCGTGCCAGGCGGTGATCTCGTAGGTCCCCGGGTCGAGGCCCGAGATCGTGAACTTCCCGTCAGTGCCCGTGACCGAGAAGAAGGGATGCGTGTAGACGCCGATGTAGGCTTGCATCCATGGGTGAACGTCGCACTTGATTGGGAAAAGCGGCTCCGGCTTGGCAAACGTTGCGCTCGTCTCCTTCAAGGTCGCCGGCATCGGCTTGTTGAAACCGCTGTTGATTTTGGGCAGGGCGTGGAGGTTGTGGAGGATGCCGTCCGAATTAAGGATTCTGTAGGCCTGACCGACCATGATCCCCATCACGTGCGGCACGTACGCGCAGCCCTTCTGATCGAGGACCACCGGAGTCTTGGGAGCAGGCCAGGTCTTCCCTTCCGGGAGCCCCTTCGAGACGTACACCATGATGTTCGCCATGGTGTTGCCAGTGCCGAGGACCAGCATCTCGCTCGGCGCAGGCTTCGAGTGCATCTTGGCGCACGCCGGATCGGCGTCCATCGAGAGCGGCTTGAGAGCCGGGGCTTTCCCGTCGAAGGTTATGGTTCCGCTCACGGACGAGGCAGCGACAGCGACGCCCGGCCACAACGACACGGCGACCAGTCCAGCCGCCAGCCACACCCTGTTCCCTGTCACGCGCATGCTCGGCTCCTTCGTTATCTCAAACCTCGATTATCACAAACTTCGTAACCGTCGTCACCGTCGACGCTGCCGTCCATTCATCCTGGAGTGGGCCGACTGTAACAGCGGACACGTCGTCCGTGCAACCCTCGCCTGAGCAGCTGCCCACGTTTCCGCCGCGGCAGGCCATCGACCCGCCCTCACACGTTCTCGAACGCGAGCGATTCGGCGAGCCTCGGGTCGCGTAGGGGTACGAGCGCCTGTCGCCGCATCAGCCAACTCGCCGCCGCGACGAAGCAGCCGCCGATGGCAAGGAAGGCGGCCACGTCCAGAACCGACGGACGGAGCCCCTCGGGATGGAGCGTCGGCATGACCTGCCAGTAGAGATCCACGAAGTGCATGACGAGGAGCCACGCTCCCCCGACGGCCAGGGTCGCTCCCTTCCGCTTGACGCTTCGGCCCATCAGGTAGAAGAACGGAGCCACGAAGTGTCCCGCCATCAGGAGGAGCGACACCTGCATCCACGATCCCTCGATCCGAGCCTTGTACCAGATCGTCTCCTCCGGGAGGTTCGCGTACCACATGAGGAAGAACTGGGAGAATGCGATATAAGCCCAGAACGCCGTGAACGCGAACAGGAGCTTTCCGATATCGTGCAGGTGCTCGGCGCTGATGACCGTTTCGAGCAGCCCCGCCCGGCGCATCGCCACCACGACGACCGACAGAAGCGCGATGAACCCCACGAAGGAACCAGCGAAGAAATAGACGCCGAAGATGGTCGAGTACCAGTGTGGCGTGAGCGACATGATCCAGTCGACCGAGGCGAAGGTCTGGGTCAGCGCGAGGACGATGATGGCGGGCCCGGCGAGGCGGCGCAGGCGGGCCGACACCCCGGGATCCCCCGTGACGTCCTGACCGCGCGAGCCACGGTAGTAGAGGATGGCGATGAAGGACCAGCATCCGAAGTAGAGCGCCGCCCGGATCAGGAAGAACGGCACGTTGAGGAACGGCGCCTTCCAGCGAAGCAGCGCATCATGCTCGGCTGCCCCGGGCACGGTCCACGAGTAAAGATCGTGCAGGCCGAGGAGCAACGGGAGGAAAAGGGCCGCCATCACCGGGAGCATGGCGAAGATGGTCTCCCCGATCCGCCGCAGCACGATCCCCCATCCTCCCTGCGTCGCGTACTGGATCAGCACGAAGAAGAGCCCGCCGAGGGCCAGGCTCAGAAAGAACAGGAACGAAACAAGCCACGAGAAGAAGAACTGCTTCGGATTCGACGCCCCCAGAACCGCGCAGGTCAATGCGCCCAGCAGGGCGCCGACGGCGCGCGATGACCGGAAGGCGGTTCCAGGAGTGCCCCGGCGGGATGGTGGCCTGCTCGGGCCGCAGCGATTGGGGCCCCCGCCGCGCGTCGTGTGCGCGGTGGGGCGGGAGCGCCACACGATCGCGTTCGGAGGTCATTTCAGGACTCCAGGAGCTCGACGCTCCGCGCGCCCAGCGACTCCAGCAGCTTACCGGTGGCCGACGGATCGAACCGGGGATCCCACGATTCGATCGAAATGAAAAAGGCGTCGTCGGTCACCCGCTCGAAGACCTTGGATTCGAAAGAGCGGATGGTGGTGCATGGGGAGCCGGTTCAGGCCGAGCATGCCGAAGACAGCGCCGAACGCGGCGAAGAGGACTGCCAGCTCGAACGTGATCGGAATGAAGGCGGGCCAGGCGAAGAACGGCTTGCCGCTGATGACGAGGGGGTAGGCCCGGGTGTGGACCCACGACTGCAGGCCGAACCCGAGCGCGGCCCCAGTCAACCCCATGCCGAGGACGATCCAGGGAAGCGGTGAACGCCGGAGCCCCATCGCCCGCTCGAGGCCATGAACGGGGAACGGGCTGTGGGCGTCCCACCGCGTGAACCCCGCGTCACGCACCCGCTCGCACGCGTGATAGAGGTCCGCCGGCGTCGCGAATTCGCCGAGGACTCCGTAGTAGGGCCCTTTCGGGAGCTGCGGCCAGAGGAACGCCATCAGGAGGCTCCCCCCGGAGCGGGCGCCGGCGCCCCACGGGCCGGCAGCACGGCTCGCTGGTCCTTGATTTCGTGTTCGGGACCGGACTTGCCATGCGGATCGGCCTGCGGCAGGACCGTCTTGACCTCGGCGGTTGCCACCATCGGAAGAAAGCGCACGAACAGACAGAACATCGTGAAGAAGAGCCCGAAGCTCCCGAGCAGGCACGACACGTCCCAAATCGTGGGAGTGAAGTAGCCCCAAGTTGATGGAAGGAAGTCGCGGTGCAGCGACGTCACGATGATCACGAACCGCTCGAACCACATGCCGACGTTGATGACGATCGACAGCACGAACAGGACCGGGATGCTCGTGCGCGCCTTCTTGAACCAGAAGATCTGCGGGCTGATCACGTTGCAGGTGATCATGATCCAGTAGGCCCAGGCGTAGGGCCCGATCGCGCGGTTCATGAACGTGAAGAGCTCGTAGGGGTTCCCGCTGTACCAGGCGGTGAAGAACTCCGTGGCGTAGGCGTAGCCGACCATCGTGCCGGTCACGAGCATGATCTTCGCCATGTAGTCGAAGTGCCGGAGGGTGATGATGTGCTCGAGACGGAACGCCTTGCGGCAGATCACCATGAGCGTCAGCACCATGGCGAACCCGGAGAAGATCGCGCCGGCGACGAAGTAGGGCGGGAAGACCGTCGTGTGCCATCCAGGGAGGAGGGAGACCGCGAAATCCATCGAGACGATCGAATGAACCGAGAGGACCAGCGGCGTCGCCAGGGCCGCGAGCACGAGATACGCCGTCTCGTAGTTTTGCCATTGCCGCACGGAGCCGCGCCATCCGAGGGCGAAGATGCCGTAGGCGACCTTCCGGGCGCGGGTCTTCGCCCGATCGCGAAGCATCGCCAGGTCCGGGATCAACCCGACGTACCAGAACAGGACCGAGACGGTGCCGTACACGCTGACCGCAAAGACATCCCAGAGAAGGGGGCTCCTGAAGTTGGGCCACATCCCCATCTGGTTCGGGATTGGGAACAACCAGTACGCGACCCAGACGCGTCCCACGTGGATCCCCGGGAAGGTCATCGCGCACATCACCGCGAAGATGGTCATCGCCTCCGCGGCGCGGTTGATCGACGTGCGCCATTTCTGGCGGAAAAGGAAGAGGATCGCCGAGATGAGCGTGCCGGCGTGCCCGATCCCGACCCAGAACACGAAGTTCGTGATGTCCCACGCCCACCCGACGGGGATGTTGAGCCCCCAGATGCCGATCCCCTCCCAGAAAAGCCACGAGACTGCCACGCCGAGAAGGCCGAGGAGCGCGAGGGAAGGGATGAAGAAGAGCCACCAGCCGATCGGCGTCCGCCGCTCGACCGGCTCCGCGACGACCTCGGTGATGGAATGGAAATCCGGCGAACGCAGGATAAGCGTCGGACGGCCCGCGACAGGGTTGTCTAGCAGTTCTGCTTCCGTCTGCGTCAAACCTGCTCCCCGGCTTAGAGTTTGAAAAGTGGCCGTTTGTACCATCGCGCATCGCGGGGAGTCAAGCCCACCTGCGCGTTTGATCTCAGCCGACGACCCACATTCACCGCCCTTTCCCCGCCGCTCGCCGGTAACCGCCGAACGCCCCGGCGGACCTCACCGTAGAATCGCTATACTGGTCGCGAGGCTGGGCAACACCCGGCTGTTCGGCCCTACCCGGGCACGCCATTCCTGGCGAAAAAAGCACCAGCGTTGTCGATCTCGCGCCGGCGGGTTCGACGAAAGACTAGAGGCCGGTAGTCCGACGTGTCGGGCACGGCGGCTGGGTAGAGCCGCGGCGGGATTCTCATAAAGGCAATTGCATCCTTGGCGACTTTGAAAGACGACCTCGCAACGCTCAAGATCGACTCCCAGGCTCGGGCGGGGAACCGACGCGGTGGCGTCTGGCTCATCGGTGGGCTCCTGTTGATGGCTGTCGTGGCGGCCGCCGGGTGGTTCTGGACGCAGACGCTCCAGGCGACAGCGGTGAAGACGGCGGCGGTCGTCGTCCGCTCCACCGGCGCAGGGGCGGCGCCCGGCGCGGTGTTGAACGCGTCCGGATATATAACCGCGCGGCGCCGCGCGACCGTCTCTTCGAAGGTCACGGGTAAGGTGCTCGAGGTGTTCGTCGAGGAGGGCAAGGCCGTCAAGAAGGGCCAGGTGCTGGCGCGCCTGGACGACTCCCAGATTCGCGCCGCGCTGGCCGTCGCGGAAGCGCAGCTCGCCGCCGCACAAAAGGGCGCTGCCGAAGACGAAGCGCGGCTGAAGCAGGCTCAGCTCACGTTCGATCGCCGCGCCCGGCTCATGAATGAGAAAGTGGTCGGCAAGGCAGAGGTCGACGATGCGCAGGCCGACGTGGAGTCGTTGAAGGCCCGTATCGCGGTGGCGCACCAGCAGATACAGGTCGCCGACGCCCAGGTCCGCGCGAGGCAGACCGACCTGACCGACATGGTCGTCCGTGCGCCGTTCGACGGCATCGCCATCTCCAAGGACGCGCAGCCGGGCGAGATGATCTCGCCGGTGTCGGCGGGCGGCGGGTTCACGCGCACCGGCATCTGCACGATCGTCGACATGTCCTCGCTCGAGATCGAAGTGGACGTGAGCGAGACATACATCAACCGCGTGCATCCCAGCCAGCGCGTGGAGGCGGTGCTCGACGCCTACACGGACTGGAGGATCCCGGCACACGTGATCACGACAATCCCGTCGGCCGATCGGCAGAAGGCCACCGTGAAGGTACGGATCGGATTCGACAAGCTCGATCCCCGCATCCTCCCCGACATGGGGGTCAAGGTCTCGCTGCTCAAGGATGCCGAGCCTGCCGGCGCGGCATCGGCTGCCGTGCCGCGGATGGCGGTTCCGAAGGCGGCGGTCCGCACGATGGACGGACGGACGGTGGTGTTCGTGACCAACGGCGATCGTGTCGAGCGCCGCGCGGTCAGTGTGGGTGACGAGAACGGTGGGCAGGTAGACGTACTCTCCGGTCTCCGTGCCGGCGAACACGTCGTGCTCGACGCGCCGGCGACGATGAAGGACGGCGACAAGATCAAGGTGCAATAGGGGTGTGGAAAACAATCTGTGGCTTCCACCTTCAGGTGGAAGCCGAGCGACAGCCGCAGGTCTTCCGCCTGAAGGCGGAAGCCACGGGAGATAAGTGATGTCCAGTGTGCTCGTGAACGTGCGGGATCTCCACAAGGTCTATCACCGGGGCGGCGAGCGGATCGACGTCCTCCAGGGAGTGAATCTCGACATTCCGGAAGGCGATTACCTGGCGCTGATGGGGCCGTCCGGCTCAGGCAAGACGACGCTGCTGAACCTGCTGGGCGGCCTCGACACGCCGTCCGAAGGGTCGATCACCGTCGGCGACGATCGGATCGACAAGCTCTCGGGCGGACGGCTCTCGGCGTGGCGCGCGCGGCACATCGGATTCGTCTTCCAGCTGTACAACCTGTTGCCGGTGCTGACCGCGGCTCGCAACGTGGAGCTGCCGCTGCTCCTGACGAAGCTGTCGAAAGCCGATCGGATGAAGCGCGTGCAGGTGGCGCTGTCCGTCGTCGGTCTCGCCGAGCGCATGAACCACTATCCGCGTCAGCTCTCGGGCGGCCAGGAGCAGCGCGTCGGCATTGCCCGGGCGATCGTGACGGACCCGACGCTGCTGCTGTGCGACGAGCCGACCGGTGATCTGGATCGGAAGTCCGGCGACGAGATTCTGGACCTTCTTCAGGCCCTGAATAGGGATCACGGCAAGACGATCGTGATGGTCACGCACGATCCGCACGCAGCGGTGCGCGCGAAACGGACGCTGCATCTCGAAAAGGGCGTGCTCGTGCAGCAGGAGGTGGTCGCATGAGATTCTTTCCCATCGTCTGGCGCAACCTGCTCCGGCGGAAGTTCCGGACGTTCTTCACCGTCGGCGCGATCTTCTTCGCGTTCATGCTGTTCGGCGTGCTGATGGCCATCCGCGCCGCGTTCGCCATGGGCGTGGACATGGCCGGACAGGGACGACTGATGGTGATCGACAAGGTGTCGATCATCAACCCGCTGCCCGCGTTGTACGAGAGCCAGATCAAGCAGATCGAAGGCGTCACCGACACGACCCACGCCAACTGGTTCGGCGGCTACTACCAGGACGTCAGGAATCAGTTCGCCACGTTCGCGGTCAATCCGGAGAGCTGGCTGCGCATTTACAGCAAGGAATACGACCTTCCTGAGGATCAGAAGAAGGCGTTCCTCGCCGATCGCACCGGCGCGATTGTCGGCAGCGACACGGCGAAGAGGTACGGGTTCAAAGTCGGTCAGCGCATCCCGCTCAACGGCACGATCTACCGGCGTCCTGACGGCGGGCCGTGGGAGTTCACGATCGACGGCATCTACGACTCGAAGATCAAGGGTTCCGACAAGACGCAAGTCGTCTTCAACTATGAGTACCTGCGGGAGACCATCCCGGAGCGAAGCGGGCTCCGGGATCGCTACAACTGGTACGTGTTCACGATCGCCGATCCGGATCGGGCGCCGGAAATCGCGGCCAAGATCGATGCGATGTTCGCCAACTCGCCATCCGAGACGAAGACGAACACCGAGAAGGCCTTCGTGTCCGACTGGGCGAAGCAGATCGGCGACATCGGCTCGATCATGATGTGGATCGTCGGCATGGCGATGTTCACCATTCTCCTTGTCGCCGGCAACACGATGGCGCAGGCGATCCGCGAGCGGATCAGCGAGCTGGCGGTCCTGAAGACGCTGGGCTTCGGCGAAGGGCGGATCCTGCGGATGGTGCTGCTCGAATCGACGCTGATCGCGCTGGTCGGCGGCGGATTGGGTCTGGCGCTGTCGTACCTGGTACATCACGCTGACAGGCGATCCGACCGGCGGCCTGCTGCCGGCGTTCTACTTCCCGACACCGTCCCTCATCGCCGGCGTCGGGCTGGTGGTGGCACTGGGGATTGGCTCCGGCTTCCTGCCCGCGTGGCAGGCCAGCCGGCTGCGCATCGTCGACGCGCTCAGGAGAAACTGATGCTGTCCCAGATCATCGCCGTCACGAGCGTCAACCTCCGGTCCATCCGCGCTCGCCTCGGCTCCTCGAGTGTCGCCGTCATCGGCATCGCCGGCGTCGTCGTGGTCTTCGTCGCGGTGCTGTCGATCGCCGAGGGTGTGAACGCGACGATGAAAGCGTCGGGCGACCCCAACGTCGTCCTGATCATGCGGGCCGGCAGCGACACCGAGATGACGAGCGGTCTCGGCGGGGACGCAGTCCGCATCATCCAGGACGCGCCGGGCATCGCGCGCGACGGGTCCGGCGGACCTTTGACGTCGCCGGAATTGTTCGTCGTCGTCGATCACCCGCTGAAGCGGTCGGGGAGCGCCGCGAACGTGCCGCTTCGCGGCGTGACGGCGGAAGCCTTCAAGGTCCACGACCGGCTGAAGATCGTCGACGGACGGAACCTCGAGTTCGGCAAGAACGAAATCATCGCCGGGCGCGCGGCGTCGAGACAGTTCGTCGGGCTCACGGTCGGCACGCCGCTGAAGTGGGGCGAGAGCAACTGGACGCTCGTCGGCATCTTCGAAGACGGCGGCTCGGTGTCGGAATCGGAGCTGTGGTGCGACGTGAAGGTGCTGCAGCCGGCGTATCGCCGGGGCAACAGCTACCAGTCGGTCTACGCCCGGCTGGCGTCGACCGACTCGTTCCAGCAGCTGAAGGACTCGCTGACGACGAATCCGCAGTTGACCGTGTCCGCCATGCGCGCGCCGGAATACTACGGCAGCCAGACCGAGACGCTGCAGACGATCATCCGCACCATCGGCGGCATCATTGCCTTGCTGATGGGGGTCGGCGCCGTCTTCGGGGCTGTCATCACGATGTATACGGCAGTCGCCAGCCGGACGCGCGAAATTGCCACGTTGCGCGCGCTGGGCTTCGGCGCACTTCCGGTTGTCGTTTCCGTGCTCGCCGAAGGGGCCCTGCTGAGCCTGGTCGGCGGGGTGATCGGCGGCGCAGTCGCGTGGCTGGCCTTCGACGGATACGAAACCGCGACGATGAACTTCCAGTCCTTCAGTCAGATGGCGTTCGCGTTCGCCGTGACGCCGGCGCTCCTGGCGACGGCTCTGATGTACGCGATGCTCATGGGTCTGGCTGGGGGTCTGCTGCCCGCCATCCGCGCCGCGCGGCTGCCGGTCGTTACAGCGTTGCGACAACTGTAAACTGCGTCGGGATCGGAGCGGCAACAGCCTTCCTGCGGCCTCTATTTCGCGGTCTCCGATCCGGATCCCAGATCCCTGATCCCCGATCCCGACTCCGCTCTTCCCTCCGCTCGAGTAGTGATTTCAGACAACCGCGACCTGCAGCCCTACACGCATGGGGGCGTATACGGAGGGTGCCGCGGCGCGGCTCCAGCACCGGAAATATCGCGCAACTATCACATTACAAATTATTTATCCGCTCACCGGCTGACCGGATGCGACCTGGTTTTCGCCGCGGTACACGGGTTGCTCTTTAGGGAACCACCGAAGCTTTAGCCAAGCGGTCAGAGTAGGGAGAGCGGTATGCGTATCGATGAAGTTCTCCAGCGGATCCAGGGAGAGTTCGTGGAAATGCCTGGTCTGCGCCTGACCCCGGCTCAGGCTCGTCGGCTCTGGGGGCTCGAGGGCGACGTGTGCACGGCGCTGCTCGGGTCTCTCGTGGACGCCCGCTTCCTGGTGCAAACCCGGGACGGTGCGTTCGTCCGCTCGGAAAGCGTGCGCGCGATGAGACAGTCGCCGCAGCACGGAAAGCGAGCGGCCGTTTAGGTACACCCACCGGTGCCGGTCGGCTGACTTCCCGCCTCGTCAGCCAATTCCGCCGGCTCGCTATCCGCAGTCCCGGGCGTTCGGTGCCCGCGGCCATGTTCGTCGAAGGTTGAGGGCTCAACGCCTTCAGCCTTCGACATCACCTATCAGCCGATAGCTGCTATCGCGCTCAAGAGCTCCTCCGTCGCCGGATGTTCAGGAATGGCGTAAGTCTTCATCCACGCGACACGGCCCTGTTTGTCGACGAGAAAGATCGCGCGCTCCGAGATGCCGTCGCCTTCGCGAAAGACACCGTACTGCCGCGCGACCTCGCCGTGGGGATGGAAATCGCTGAGCAGATCGAACGTGATCGTGCCGAGCGTCCGCGCCCAGGCGCTCTTGGCCGGCTGTGCGTCGATGCTCAGACCGAGCACGACTGTGTCGGCTGCATCGAACGCCGGCTGCTCCGCCTGATACCCGGCCATCTGAGTGGCGCACACGGGCGTGAACGCCAGCGGGTGGAACGCGACCACCACGTTTTTCTTGCCTCGATAGTCCGATAGCTTGACCGTCCCACCCCGATGGCTCCGCAGTTCGAAATCCGGGGCTTCGTCTCCAATCTTCAACGTCATTTACGTGAGCTCTCCTGGTGCAACGTTATCAAAAGGTCAACATTCGACTTCAGGCGAGCATAGAAACTGCGTGGAACAGGGAGGAGCTCCCTTCTCCCCTCCTCCCTGTTCAACAGTTTTGCAAGCGGCCGGCCTATTTGAATGCCTCCACCACCGCGAGGTGGGCGATACGCCAGGACCCGTCGGCCTTGGTCATCTCGATCGACAACTCTCGCGCGTCGATCGCGTCCTCTCCGCCGCCGCGCTTGATGAACTCCGCGGTCAACACCACGCTGGCCGAGATCCGATCCGGCGCGAGCGCGACTCCGACATCGGTCAGTCGCAGCGTGAATGCGGACGTCCGTGGCTGCAGCCTGGACGCCATGCCCATCACGGTCGCGCGACTGCGAATGGCGGCAGAGCCCCGGCCGAGCTCGATGACCACGTCATCCGTGAAAAAAGTGCCGAGCTGCGCGGAACGCGCCAGCAGCCCGATGCCATCGGTGGTGCTCAAGTTGATCTCGGCGGCGAGGGCGTCGAGACGGCGCTCGATCGCCGCTTCCTCACTCATCGAGCGTACCCATACGAAGGCGGCGGCCACGCACGCAACAACGAGGAGGATAAGCGCCCGCGATCTGGACAATGAGAGGCCCGTGCGAAAAGTCGTTCTAAAGCTAGAAAACCACGCGGCCGACGATGCGGACCGCATCGACACGACCGAAGGTATGGTCGGCGGCGGCCATCCCCCGATTGTCTCCTACGACGAAGTATTCCGCGGGACCGAGTTGCACTTCGGGGTGTTCCCACGGCCGGCGATAGCGCACGTACGGCTCGTTGAGGGGCGCGTCGTCTATCCGCACCTCGCCGCCCGTGATGGTGACGCGCTCACCGGGGAGCGCGATGATTCGTTTGATGTACAGGACGTGCAGTCCCGCCAGCCGGATCGCCACGACGTCGCCGCGCGCGGGTGAGCTCCAGCGATACGCGAGCCGGTTGACCAGATTGAGCCGCCCAGACTCGTACGTCGGCTCCATGCTGACGCCGTCGGTCCGGACGGGGATCAGCACCCAGCGGAAGACGAGAAGGCTCGCGATGATGAGGAAAAGAACCCGCACCGTGGTGCGGCGCGGGTTCGTGCCGAAAAGGATCTGCCGGGAGCGGGCCACGGTCAGGGGGGAAACCTCACGGCTGCTTCCGGGTCGAGTACGGCGTCAGCAGACTGGTCGTCGTGCTCGCGACCGCGACGTAGATCGTGTCCGGTGACGTGTCGGCGCTGAGATAGACGGCAAAGCCGTGGTAATCGCCGGAGCGCGTGAACTTCGCCGGATCGAGCAACACGGCCGGACCAGTCGCAAACCAGCGCTGGCCCTTGTACTCGATGTAGAAGGCGTTGAGCCCGGTGGGCTTCAGCGCAGTGGTCAGCGGACCCCGCGGTGGGACGGATCCTGTTCCAATGGTGCCCTCGGCCGGGGGCATCGCGGTCGGGCGCTCGTCGGTCGTGCCGTAGCCGTACGCTGGATAGGCTTCGCGGAGAACGGGCGGGGCCGCAGCTTGAAGGCCGGTGTCCGGAGCCGTCGCCTCACTGTCCCGATCCACGGGGAACGACGGTGCGGAACTGCCGACGGTGCCCGCCAGCTCCCCAGTGCGTCGGCGCTCGTACGGCTGCATCAGGCCGCGCTCCACCGGCACGTACACGACCGCGTACGGCTCCCGCGTCTTCATCGAGTAGAGCGGAACGCCCCGGGTACTCGCCGCTTCGAACCATCTCGTAGGGGTTGAAGAAGACTGCCGCGCCGGACGGGTAGGTACACGCTCCCCGAGAATGTAATCGGCTGGCCCTCGAGGGACCACCGCTCGTTCTCGGCCGTGACGATGGGCCGGTCCGTCGGCCGGATCGAGATCTGGGCTGCCGCTGTCATCGGCAGGATCGTGACCGCGCATCCAAAGATCCAGCCGAGTGCCCGCCGTCCATGCGCATGCGCCAGTTCCGTGATCCTCATGTGCGCGCACCCTTTCTAAACCGGGGGGCTTCGCCCCGCCGGACCCCCATCGCCGTCGCTCGCGGGGACCCCGAACGCCCGCTCCGCTCCGGCGGGCGCGCCCTCGGCGCGCCTAGTGGCCGAACCCTTTCTTGCGCCAATACCGGGCGAGGCCCTGCCACGAATAATCGAGACGGCCCGCGCGGCTGTAGTGTCCGGCCTCGGAGTCCCCGACGGTTCTCCGCAATTCCTGGACCGCTTCGTCGACGAAGCGCTCCTGCCGCTGGTCGTCCGTCAGCGACGGGTCGCGCAACAGGCGCCGGACGAGCTCGCTCCACAGCTGAAGGCGCTCGAAGAGCTCCTGAAAATGGGGCTGCGGGCCGTGGAACGGACCAAAGTGCGTCAGGAAGAGGGTGTCAGGCGCCCACGCGAGGATGAGGTCCGCGCTTTGACGCCAGGCTTCCAGGTCGATGTCGGGAGGGGGCGTCGGGGGAAGAATATAGTTGCCCTGGCCGCGTCTTATTCCGGCGGTGTCCCCCACGAAAGCGATACCGCTGCTGGGGTCGAAGTAGCTCACGTGGTGAGAGGCGTGGCCGGGGGTGTAGCCGACTTCGAGCATCCGCCCCGAGGCCCCGATTCGCTCGCCGCCCTGGAGGATCCGCACGCGGGCGGCCGCTGCGGGCCTCATCTCGCCCCAAAGCCTCTCCATGTCGGCGCCGTAGAGCCGCGTGGCGCTCGCCATCAATTTGGACGGGTCCACCATGTGCGGCGCCCCGCGCTCGTGCACGAGCAGTTCCGCGTGGGGGCAATCATCCATCAGGACGCCGGCACAGCCCGCATGATCCAGGTGGATGTGGGTGAGGAGGATCTGCCGGATATCGGTCAACCCGATGCCCTTCTCGGCAAGCTGCACCTTCAATCCCGCGAGCGTCGTGGACGGCCCGGGATCTACGAGCGCGACCCCGGCCGCGGACTGCAGGATGGCGGTCGCGATGATGCCAGGACGGCCTAAAAAATTCAGGTCGACGAATTCCATGCCGGAGGTGAGCGTAGTCATATGCGGTCGAGGTGCGTCAAGCGCCGGACCTGGTGGAATGTTAGTCCAGCTTTAGCCTGGAGGCCGGAGGCAAGGGCCCCGAGCCTGTTAAAATCAAGATTCATCCATGGCAGAGAACGAGCGCCAGACGGGCGGGGAGGTCCTCGAGCGAACGAGGCAGGAAACCAAGAAGCCGGAGATGTTCAAGGTTTTGCTGCTCAACGATGACTACACCACCATGGACTTCGTCATCGAGATTCTCGAGTCTGTGTTCCACAAGCAGCCCGCCGAAGCGTATCGGATCATGATGGCGGTCCATACGCAGGGAAAGGGGCTCTGTGGCGTCTACCCCCACGAGGTCGCCGAAACCAAGGTGGCCTCCGTGGTCGAGCACGCACGGTCGAATGGTTTTCCGCTCCTCGCGGCGATGGAGCCCGAGTAAATCCGAATCTGGACGCGCCGAAGAGGCGTCGTACGAACATGTTCAGCCCAGCTCTCGAAGTCGTGCTCACGGTCGCATACCGGGAGGCGACTTCCCGGAAGCACACGCACCTGACGTTGGAGCATCTGCTCTACGCGCTGGCGCACGATCCCGACGGTGAACGGATTCTTGCGGCCTGCGGAGCGGATCTGCCCCAGCTGCGCAAGGACCTCGACCGCTATCTGCACGACAGGGTCGAGCAGTTCACGCGCGGCCAGAAGGAGCCGGAGCAGACGCTCGCCTTCCGTCGCGTGCTGCAGACGGCCGTGCTCCAGGTCCAGAGCGCGGGCCGGCAGGAGGTGCAGTCGGGCGACGTGCTCGCGGCGACGCTCCAGCAGCCGAAGTCGTACGCCGCCGAGCTCCTGGCCGCTCAGGGCATCACGCGGCTCGATGTCACCCAGTACATCTCCCACGGCATCGCCAAGGTGCCGCCATCCCCGACTGGCCCGTCTGACGCGTCCGGCTCGCCCGACGCCGAAGCGGGCGCGGGCGAACGCGGCGGAGCCTCCTCTCGCGATCCGTTGATGGCGTATGCGACCAACCTGACCGCGCGCGCCCGCGCCGGCGAGCTGGATCCACTCATCGGCCGCGCCGACGAATTGCAGCGAACGATGGAGATCCTCTGCCGCCGCCGCAAGAACAATCCGGTGTTCGTCGGCGACGCCGGCGTCGGAAAGACCGCCCTCGCCGAAGGTCTCGCGTCGCGGTTGCTGCAGGAGGACGTGCCGGACCTCCTCGAGGGCGCGGAGGTCTTCTCGCTCGACACCGGCGCGCTCCTCGCCGGCACGCGGTTCCGGGGGGACTTCGAGGAACGCTTCAAGGCTGTGATCAACGCCCTCGCGAAACGGCCGATGCCCATCCTCTTCATCGACGAGATCCATTCGACGGTTGGTGCCGGCGCGACGACGGGCGGCACGATGGATCTGGCAACGCTGATCAAACCGGTGCTCACGACGGGACAGCTCCGCGTGGTGGGATCGACGACGCACGAGGAGTTCAAGCACATCGAGAAAGACCGTGCGCTCGCCCGCCGCCTCCAGCGGATCGCCATCGACGAGCCGAGCCTCCCCGAAACCATTCGGATCCTCCAGGGCCTGCGATCGCGGTACGAAGCGCATCATCAGGTGCACTTCCAGGACGACGCGCTGGAGGCCGCAGCGAAGCTCGCGGCCAGGCACCTGCGGGACTACAAGCTGCCGGACAGCGCAATCGACGTGCTCGACGAGGCGGGCGCGAAGGCGCGGCTGGGCCGCGGACTCGCGAAGGTGCGGCGGGCGGAATCACGGTCAGCGGCGCCGGCTGACGCGCGCGCCGCGCGCGGGGGCGCGGATGTTCTGGAACCTCCTCCCGCCGATTTGGCGCCGCCTGTGGAGATTACAGCCGCGCAGATCGAGGAAGTGGTCGCGCGCATGGCCCGCATCCCGGCGAAGCAGGCCTCGGCCACGGACCGCGACCGGCTGCGCAGCCTGGAGGAGTCGCTGGGACGCGTCGTGTTCGGGCAGGAAGAAGCGGTGCGCACGGTCGCCCGCGCCATCAAGCGCTCGCGCGCCGGCCTCGGGCAACCCGATCGTCCGGCCGGATGTTTCCTCTTCACGGGCCCGACCGGCGTCGGCAAGACG
Organism: uncultured Acidobacteriota bacterium; assembly: GCA_963804795.1. Taxonomy (GTDB): domain Bacteria; phylum Acidobacteriota; class Vicinamibacteria; order Vicinamibacterales; family 2-12-FULL-66-21; genus CAVSUB01. The sequence continues at coordinate 328,128 of CAWDRS010000008.1, forward strand.
GAGCTCGCGAAGCAGCTGGCGATGCATCTCGGCAACGAGTTCATCCGCTACGACATGAGCGAGTACATGGAGAAACACGCCGTCGCGCGGCTGATCGGCGCGCCGCCCGGCTACGTCGGGTTCGAGCAGGGCGGCCTGCTCGTCGACGCCGTGCGTCAGCATCCGTACGCGGTGCTGCTCCTCGACGAGATCGAAAAGGCGCACGCGGACATCTACAACATCCTGCTCCAGGTGATGGACCACGCCACGCTGACGGACAACAACGGGCGGAAGGCGGACTTCCGCCAGGTGGTGCTGATCATGACCTCCAACGCCGGGTCCCGCGAGATGAGCGCCGGGAGCATCGGCTTCTTTGAATCCAACACCGGTGCGCGAGGCTCTGGCCCTGGCGGTGAAGATGCGCGGGCCAGGGTCGCGGCGCAGCGATCGAAGCAGGCGATCGACAAGATCTTCAGCCCCGAATTCCGCAACCGGCTCGACGCGATTGTCACCTTCGATCGGCTGTCGCCAGCGGTCATGGAGACGATCGTCGAGAAGTTCATCCTGCAGCTCGAGGCCCAGCTCGCCGAGCGCCGCGTCGTGATCGCGCTGGAGCCCGAGGCGCGCGCGTGGCTCGCGGAAAAAGGATACGACCCGGTCTACGGCGCGAGGCCGCTCGGACGCGTCATCCAGAGCGAAGTGCGTGATCCGCTGACGGACGAAATCCTGTTCGGCCGGCTCGAGCACGGCGGGACGGTGACGATCGGTCTGAAAGATGGGGCGCTGGAGTTCGGCTACGTGCCCACGAAGGCGCCGGTTGAGTAGGGAGTCGCGGGTCATGCGGATCTTCGGATATCTCGCCGTGTCTGTCACGGTCCTCGTCGGGGCCGCCAGCGTCTCCCGGCCTCTCGCGGCCGGCAGCGCGGAGCAGAACGTCCCGCCGGCCGAAGATCCGTTCATCTGGCTCGAGGACGTGCACGGGGCAAAGCCGCTCGGCTGGGTCAAGCAGCAGAACGCGAAAGCACTCTCGGTCCTGACGGCCGATGCGGACTATCGGAAGGACTACGATTCCCTCCTCGCGGTCCTGGATGCGACGGATCGCATCCCGTTTGCAACGCTCGATCACCAGCACGCCCTCAACTTCTGGCAGGACGCCGCCAACCCGAAAGGCGTGTGGCGCCGTGCGGCCATCACCGACTATGTCAAACCAGAACCGCGATGGGAGGTCCTGCTCGACGTCGACAAGCTCGCGGGCGTGGAAAAGGAGAATTGGGTGTGGAAGGGCGCGGATTGCGCGCCCTCGCAGACACGCTGCCTGATCCGGTTGTCGCGTGGCGGCGGCGACGCGACCGTGATCCGCGAGTTCGATCTTGGATCAAAGGCCTTCGTCGACAACGGTTTTTCCCTGCCCGAAGCGAAGTCGGACGCTTCCTACATCGACGACGATACGGTCCTCTTCGGCACGGATTTCGGGAAAGGGTCACTGACCAATTCCGGTTATCCCCGCATCGTCAAGCTCTGGAAGCGCGGGACGAAAGTCGCTGACGCGAAACAGGTGGCGGAGGGCCAGGTCGAAGACGTCGCGGTGGGCACGTTGGTCAGCCGCACGGCGTCCGGGAACAGGCCGCTCGTCGTGCGCGCGCCGACGTTCTTCGAGAGCGAATATTTCGCCGTGCATCCCGACGGCTCGACGAAGAAGTTGCCGCTGCCCCTTTCGGCAGATGTGAAGGGTTTCACACAGGACCAGATCGTCTTCACGCTGCGCAAGGATTGGAAGATTGACGGGACGGCTCAGAGCTTCTCGAGCGGATCGCTTCTCGCCTTCTCGTTCGACGAGTGGGCGAAGACTGGCACGCTGCCCATACCGTCGGTGCTCTATGCTCCCGGGCCGCGCGACTCCATCGATCAGGTCGCCACGGGACGCGATGCCGTGTATGCCTCGATCTACGCCAACGTGATCGGCAGCGTCCACGTGTTCCGCCCGCCGGCTGCCGCTGCTGGACCGGGCGCGTTGCGGTGGACGCAGACCGGACTCGAGCTCCCCCCGAACGGCTCGACGTCGATTGTGGCGGCGAACGACTACGGCCCCGAGGCCCACTTCCGCTTCGAGAGCTTCCTCGTTCCGACGACGCTTTTCGCGGACGGGGGCGACGGCAAGCCGGCTCCGATCAAGTCGCTGCCGGCCCGATTCGACGCTGCCGGTCTGGTGACCGAGCAATTCGACGCGGTGTCGAAGGATGGAACGCGAATCCCCTACTTCGTCGTGCGTCGGAAGGACGCGCGCGGACCGCAGCCGACGTTGCTCTACGGATACGGCGGGTTCGAGGTGTCGATGACGCCGGCATATTCCGCGAGCGTCGGCAAGCTGTGGCTCGCCAAGGGCGGCACCTACGTGCTCGCCAACATCCGCGGCGGCGGGGAGTTCGGGCCTCAATGGCACGATGCGGCGCTCCTCGCGAACCGCCAGAAGGCATTCGACGACTTCGCCGCAGTCGCGGCCGATGTCGCGACGCGCGGCCTCACCACGGCGAAGCAACTCGGCATCATGGGCGGTTCGAATGGCGGCCTGCTGGTCTCGACCGTCATGACGCAGCATCCGGAGCTCCTGGGTGCTGTCGTGTGTCAGGTGCCGCTGGTCGACATGATTCGTTACACCACGATCGGTGCCGGTGCCTCCTGGGCGGCGGAATATGGCGACCCCGCCGATGCCAAAATGGCGGCCTACATTCGCACCTACTCGCCCTATCAGAACGTGAAGAAGGGCGGGCACTATCCGCCGGTCTTTTTCGTGACCGCGACGAGCGACGACCGCGTCACGCCCGTGCATGCGCGCAAGATGACCGCGCGGATGTTGGAGCAGGGACACGACGTGCTCTTCTACGAAAACACCGACGGCGGGCACGCCGCAGCGGCCAATCACAAGCAGCAGGCGGAGATGGCAACGCTGTCGTACACGTATCTGAAGCAGAAGCTCGGATTGAAGTCACTCGCCACGTCGAAAAGCACACGCCCCCGTTGACCATGCCCGACGAACACGACATTCCCGTCAAAGTGATCGACCGCCGCTGGTGGGCGAACACCAGCGAAGCTGCCGCCGACCGTCAAACGTCCTCCGGATCGCTGAAGCCGACGTACGTCGAAGAGCTCGAACAGCAGGTGGCCGAGAAGGACCGCCTGGTTCAGGAGTACATCGGCAAGTACCGGCAGGCGTCGAGCGAATTCGAGGAAGCCAGGCTGAGGCTTCGACGTGAAATCTCGAAGGACGTCGAGCGGGCGCGTCGCGAGGTTCTCGCGGAGATGCTCGATGTCGTGGACAACCTGGATCGCGCCGCCGATGCGGCGGCCGGGGCGCAATCGGTCGAATCGGTGATCCAGGGAGTCGACCTCGTGCGACGGCAGTTCCTGTCGAAGCTCGAAGGTCTCGGCGTCAGCCGAATCGACGCGTCCGGCCAGCCGTTCGACCCGGAGCTGCACGAAGCGGTCACGACCGTCCCGGTCTCCTCACCCGAGCAGGACGGCGTGGTCGTCGGGGTCATTCGTCATGGCTACCGCGTCGGCGCGGACGTCCTCCGTCCGGCAGCGGTCGCCGTCGCGAAGGCCGAGCCCTGACTTGAACCCATCGGGGCTTCACCTTTAACATTGACCATGCCCATCTTCGAGTATTCCTGTCAGGACTGCGGACGGCTTTTCGAGGCGTTCGTCACCGCCGAGCGGACGCCGGCGTGCCCCGGTTGCCAGAGCGTCAAGCTTGCAAAGCTTCTCTCGAGCCCTGGAATGGTCGGCGTCGGCGCGCCCCGTGCCGCCGCGTCGGCTCAACCCGCAGGCGGATGCGGTGCTGGCGGCGCCAATTGTGCCTGCCGGATGAACTGACCGACATTTCTGTCGCTTGCTCGACATCCCGTCTCTTGACAGCGCGGCGCGCCGCTGAATAGGCTTGCGCAACCTCCCCGCTCCTCGTTCCTCATCCTTTTTCGGGGGGGCGGGCGCTGCCGGAACATCCCTTATGTATTCACGCGACGAAGTCAAAGCTCTCACGGACAAAGTGTTGAACATGACGAAGGCCGATGCGGCCGAAGTCGATTTCACCGGTGGCGAGCGGTCTGCCACGCGCTTCGCGAACTCGAACATCACCGCCAACATCGTTCAGTTCGACCAGAGCCTCACGGTCACGGTGTACAACGGGAACCGGTCCGGATCCTCCACCACGCGGGAGTTCGATGATGACGCGTTGAAGGAGATGGTGGAAGACGCTCAGAAGAAGGTGCTGGAGGCGCGTGAGAACCCTGACGCGATGCCGCTCGTCGAGGGCCCGCAGGACTACGTGCCGGTCGACGCGGCGCTGCCGAGCGGCGTGAACTTCGGGCCGGCCGAACGCGGCCGGATGGTCAAAGAGAGTCTCGACATCTGCCAGAAGAAGGGCGTCATCGGGTCCGGCTACATCCCGAAGACGTACTTGACGACGTGCAATGCGAACACGAAGGGATTGTTCGCGTACTACCAGTCGGCCGAAGCAGGCTTCATCCTGACCTGTCGAACGCCGGATGGCGGCGGATCGGGGTGGTCGGGCATCACCGGCGTCAAGGACATCGGCCGCATCGACGCGACGCAGCTGACCGAAGTGGCCGCGGACAAGGCCGTCAAAAGTCAGAAGCCGCGGGCGATCGAGCCGGGCCGCTACACCGTCATCCTCGAGCCGCGCGCCAACGCGCGGTTTCTGTCGCTGATGATGGGGCTGTTCAATGCGCGGACAGCCGAAGGGGCCGTCGGCAACTACTTCACCGGCAAGCAGCCCGGGACCACGAAGCTGGGCGAGAAGCTGTTCGGCGACGCCATCACGATCAAGAGCGACATCGGGAGCCCCATCCTCCGGCAGACGCCAATCGGCACGGACGGTCTGGCCGCAAAGCCCGTGACGTGGATCGACAAGGGCGTGCTCAAGAATCTCTTCTACGACCGCGCCTGGGCCAAGCGCCAGAAGAAGGAAGAGAAAGAAGTTTCGGCCACGAGCGCGAACATGAGCCTCGTCATGCAAGGCTCGGATACGACGATGGAACAGATGATCAAGTCGACCAGGCGCGGCTTGATCGTGACGTTCTTCTGGTACATCCGGCCGGTCGACAATTCGACGCTCCTCAACACCGGCATGACGCGCGACGGGCTCTTCCTCATCGAGAACGGCGAGGTGGTCGGCCCGGTGCAGAACTTCCGCTGGAACATGTCACCACTCGTCGGTTACAACAACGTCTCGGCGATCGGGCAAGGGGTGCCGATTCACACGGGCGAGTCGTACGACGGCCCCGGAACCGCGCTCGTACCACCGGTCAGAATCGAAGACTTTTACATGACGTCGGTGTCGCCGGCCGTGTGAGCTTCCAGCTGCCAGCTACCAGCTACCAGCTCGGAGAAGACGGAGACAAAGAGGAACCAGATGAAACGCCGTGACTTCGTAAAGACGATGGCCATCTCGGGGATGGCCGTGGCCGCAAGCGACCTGATTGGCGATCTGATCGCTCAAACGCCGCAGGGCAAAGTGCTCCAGTCCAAGTTCAAGGGCTTGGCTGACATCGCGCTCGCGCAGGCCAAACAGACCGGGTGCACGTACGCCGACATCAGATTCACGCGCGCAACGAACAACGGCGTGAACGCCAACGGCGGCAACCGCGAGTTCGACGACCTGGGTGGCTTCGGTGGCGGGGGCGGGGGCGGACGCGGCGGCGGACGGGGCGGGCGCGGGGGCGGCGGACGCGGTGGTGGGGGATTTGGGGGCTTTGGCGGCGGAGGCGGCGCGACGGTCCGCGATCGCGGCGCGGCCGGCTTCGGCGTTCGCGTGATCCACAGCGGTGTCTGGGGCTTCGCGAGCAGCCCCATCGTCACCGAGGACGAGATCAAACGCATCACCGTGATGGCGACCGAAGTCGCCAAGGCGAGCGCGATCGCCAAACGTGCCGACGTGAAGCTCGCACCGGTGCCGGCCTACCAGGAATACTGGGCGACGCCCATCAAGAAGGATCCCGCGACCGTCCCGCAGGAAGAGAAGCAGGCCCTCGTGCAGAAGGTCGTCGACCTCGTCGTCAAGACCAAAGAGGTCGCTAACGTCATGGCCTCAGTGCAGCTCGAGCACGAGTGGAAGTACTTCGCCAGCAGCGAAGGCTCCTACATCGAACAGGAGACCTGGACGACGACCCCGCAGTTCACCGTGACAGCCCGCAAGGATGGCGAGACGCGCACACGCGTCTTCACGGGCGTACCGATGACAGGTGGATGGGAAGTCGCGGAAGCGGCAGAGATGGTCGAGAGCGCCGAGCGGATCGCTGCCGAGGCCGTCGAGTTCTGCACCGCCAAGCCGGTCGAAATGGGCGTCAAGGACCTGATCCTCACGCCGTCGCACGCGATGCTCACGATCCACGAGATCGTCGCGCACGCGACGGAGCTCGATCGCATCCTCGGCTACGAGGCCAACTATGCCGGCACGAGCTTCGTGAAGCTCACCGACGTCGGAAAGCTCAAGTACGGATCCAAGCTGTTCAACGTCACCGCCGATCGCATCATCCCCGGCGGGGTCGCGACGATCGGTTACGACGACGACGGCGTCAAGACGCAGCAGTGGCCGCTCGTGCACGAGGGAATCCTCGTGGGGCTGCAGACCAACCGCGAATCGGCGGCGCTCGTGGGCGAGAAGGCGAGCCGCGGCTGCACGTCCGCGAATTCCTGGCGCGACTACCCGTTCCTGCGGATGCCGAACGTGCACGTGGAGCCGGGTCCCGCCGGATCGCCCACTCCCGAGGAGATCATCGCCGACACGAAGGACGGCGTCCTCATCGATGGCCGCGGCAGCTATTCGATCGACCAGCAGCGGTACAACGGACAGTTCGGCGGAAACGCGTTCTGGGAGGTGAAGAACGGCAAGAAGACGCGCATGGTGAGCAACGTCACCTACAACGCGATCACCACGGACTTCTGGGGGAACCTGGACGCGATCTCCGGCAAGGAATCCTGGCGGATGTTCGGGACGGGCGGGGACGCCAAGGGCCAGCCGACGCAGACCAACAGCATCTCCCACGGATCGCCCTGGTTGCGAATCCGCAAGATTCTGGTCGGCGCGGCCTACGCCTAGACCGAACCACCGGTCGCTCGAGCGAATCGACTCCGCTCGCCGAGGCCTTTCGAAAGGCTTCCGCCAGCCGACTCATCGACGCTCCCATCGCAAGTAAGGAAACGTTGCACAGTTCAGGCGATGCAGCCGTGTCATTCTGACCTTCTTAAATGTTGGTCCGAAAGTCTACCTCGGCCGACGGGGCCCAGACACAGGTCTGATCCCGCTACCGGGCGCGACGCGCCTGTTGCAGGTTCGCGCGTGCGGCTGCATCCGTCGGATCGATCGCAATTGCGCGCTCGAACTGATCGGCCGCTTCCGGGAATCGCCCCATCTCCGCCAGCAGGACGCCCAGATCGTTGTGCGTTTCCCCGGAAGCATCGTCGATCACCAGCGCGCGTCGATAGGCGGCAATCGCCTCGTCGCGGCTACCCAGTCGATGCAGCGCCCGTCCCAGACTTCGGTGCAGTACCGCGCGCTCAGGGTCGAGCTCGCAGGCTTCGCGGTATGCGCCTGCGGCGTCACGAATCCGACCCTGGGCCTCCGCCGCGAGCCCGTCCTGGAGGAGGCGGGTGGCGCGATCGATACGCATCGTATGCAGCCGCATGAGAGCGCGCCTCTCTCCAGGAACGATCACCAGCACCTGACGATATTGCTGCGACGCCTGGTCGAGTCGGCCGAGCCGCTCGAATGCGGTTCCGAGGTTGTAGTGCGCCTCCGCGTAACCCGGTTTCAGTCTGAGGGCAGCCTCGAGATGCTGGACGGCTTCGTCGACTCGAGCGGCGGGGGGTTCGCCTGCCAGCAGCAGTGCCGCGAGATTGTTGTGCGCCAGCCATGCGTCAGGATTGCGAGCGATTGTCGTGCGATAGAGCGATTCGGCGTCGACGTACTGACGTGACTGGGCGAAAGTCAGCGATCCGAGGGTGCAGATCACAATCACGCCGATCGCCGGTCCCAACCCGCGTCGGGCAGCGGCCGGCACATTGATAGCCAAAGCGGCGGCGACGAACGCGATCGGTCCCACGCTCGCGAGATACTGGAAGTGGTCCGCGACAAATGAAAACCGGAACGGGTAGACGTTGAAGAACCCGAGCGCGGGAAACAGCGTGACGCAGAAGAACAGGAGCGCGGCCAGCGGCTCCCGGTAGCGTTTCGAGAGCACGAGGCACGTACCGAGCAGGCAGACGAACGCGATGAGAAACAGCCACGAGAACCCGGATCCAGCCGAAACATCCCACCGCGGGTAGATGAACGTCAGGTTGGACGGCCACGCCAGTGTCCACAAGTAAAACCAGATCGCGCGTGAAGCGAGGAGGCAGCGCTCCACGACGCCAAGCTCGAACTCCGCACCCTCCGCGCCGATCATCGTGCGCTCGACCCAGACTGTAGTCAGACCGGCCGCGATGCCGACGATGACGAACGGAACGAGCGGCAGCACGTCCTCACGGAGTCGAAGGCGGCCTGTCCGCCACCACACCACCACGAGCAACGCCGGCGGCAGCATCACGGCGACGGTCTTGCTCGCGACCGCCAGAACGAAGAACGCCAGGGCTGCTGCATACGCCCTGCGCGATTGGCTCGTCTCGTATCGCAGATACGCCAGCGCGGCGGCGAAGTAGAACACTCCCGAGAGGACGTTCTTCAACTCGGTCATCCACGCGACCGACTCCACCTGTACTGGATGCAGCGCAAAGGCAAAGGCAGCGAAGATGGCGCCGGGGATGAACAGGCGTTGCAGGATGATCCAGAGGAGAAATGCCGAGACGCTGTGCAGGACGATGTTCGCGAGGTGGTACCCGGTAGTGCCATCGCCCCACAGTCGATGGAAGGCCCAGAACGTCGTGTGGACCAGCGGATAGTACTGCTGGGTGGCGCCCGGCTCGAGCCAGATCCTGGCGAGGCCCGCGACCGACCTGAGATCCGCCCGTGTGAGGTGCCCCTCATCGTCCCAGAGCATTCCTCCATTCCATACCGGTCGATAGGCGAACAGCGTCGCGCAGACAAGCGCCAGCAGGACCGTCGCTGCTTTATGCCTCATCGTCCCTCGGCCAGCGCATTGTGATACACGGCCAGGCTCCAGCCTGACGGTCCGGCGTGCCTGTAGGCAACGGACAGGATGTAGCGTCGGCCACCTTCCAGCGCCAGGTCGGAAACCGGCTGAAACCCAGGTTCCTGACTGTGGACGAGATACCATTCGGGTCCCGCGACAGCCCATTCGAAAAGCTGGTGATACTCGATGTCCTGCCCGGCCGGCACGAACCGCTGGTAGAACTCGACGAGGCGACCCTGCCGGAAATCGTGGTCGCCCCCGACGGTCACGGGAATGCTGCACAGCCCGTTCGGAGATGTGCGCCAGCGCGGACATGTAGCTGCCGCGGCCGTCGCGCACCAGCCCCGCGGTCCGGGCGCCATTGCCGATCATGAATGCCGCAGCGGCGACGACCGCGGCGGGTAAGGAACGCCGGGCCATCGCCGCGGCCGTCCAGCCCGAGGCCAGGAGCAGGAACGCCATCGAGACCAGGAAGTACCGCTCGTACAAGAGGTGCGATCCGCCGAACGTGAACGTCAGCGCCGGCGCGACGACGATCGTCACGAGGAAGAGCACCCACAGATCCGATCCGGACCTTCGCACCTCCAGGATCGACGCAGCAGTGAGGACGATGGCGGCAGCCACAACGAAGCCAAGAAACGGTCCCTCATCCGGCCCGCCGAGAGCCAGCGAGAGGGTCCGCGCCGCGACGGTCGAGGCTGCGAGATTCGGACCACCTCCAACGACCATGTGCCTGAGATCGATCCAGGTACAGAGCCGTGAGCGAGACGATTGGCACGGCGTGGAGGCTCGCGAATGCCGGGACCGCCCTGCGCAACGGGCGGAGTCCCACCCGGTATGCAGTCCACGCGACGAACCCGGCGTAGGCGTGGAGGAACGTCAAGTGCGACAAGAAACCCAGCACCGAAACGACACCAAACGCCAGGGCCCACACCGCGCGTCCTACGGCAAAGTACCGATCTGCAAGCGGGATGGCCAGGAATGCACAAAACACGGCGAGCGCGTAACCCCGCGCTTCGGACGAATAGAGCACCAGCGGAAATGACGCGGCCGAGAGCAGCATCGCCGCGACCGCAGCGCGGTCGCCTGCACGTTTCGTGATGATTCCAGCCAGAATGACCGTCGCCGTGCCGGCGGCAATGACGTGCAGGCGATACAGGATCCAGGAGGCGGATTCACGCACGAAGTAGAGATACAGCGAGTTCAGATGGTGATTGTTGTCGTGATGGATGGCGGTGAACACCGCAAAGGGGCTGCTCTGAAGGCCGGCGAGGCGAAAGGACCAGATCTCATCCAGCCAGAGCTCGCCTCGTGCAGCTGCCACCCGGACGAGAAGCGCCGCGGCAACGATCGCGGTGGCGGTCAGCCAGAACGTCGTCGCGCCAAGCCGATCGTCGCCGGGGATGGCTCTCCCAGACGGGACCCGAGAGGCACGTGGCCGTGGTGATTGGCGGCGGCGAGTTTTCACGGGCTGCTGCGACCGAGTGGCGCTGAAGAGACAAAGCCGCGCGGATCGGCGATCCGCACGGCTTTGTCGAGACCCGACGAAGGAACCTTACCAGTTCAGCCGGAACATCACCTGACCGAGACGGCCACCCGGGTCATACGTGTTGCTGGGATCCGTGTATGCCGCCGCGATCTGGAAGATGTTCGCCGCCGTGCCCGGACCGCGGCTGTTGGTAGTCGGCCAGATTGAAGTTGACGTTGTCGAACACGTTCAGGACGTCGAACCGCAGCTCGAAGTTCGTGGTGCCCTTGATCGGGAACTTCTTCGTGACGCCGATATCGAACCTGGTGAACCACGGCGCACGGATGATGACGGTGCGCGGGGCACAGTCGCCGTCGCGGATTTGAATGCAGTCCGCGGAATTAGCCGGCGCGATGTAGCGCCCTTCCGGCGGACCCAGACTCGTGGAGAAGCCGTTCAACGTTGTCGCGCTCGTGCTGAATGCGCGGCGCGTGTTCAGGATCACCTCGTCTGGCAGCATGAACACCGTCTGCAAGCCGGTCGCGGGATCGATGCGGATTTCGTGTTTGTACATCTTCTGGAGGTCGGCCTTCGTCATCCCGACGAGCCGCACGTTCCCGAGGTCGACCGTGCGTGCCTGGATGCGCCCGACCCCGTTGAACGACCAGCCGCCGAGGAGGCCCTCCATCAAGGCGTTGAACCCGGAGCCCAGGCGTTGGCCGCGGCCGACCGGAAGGGACCAGTCCCACTGCGTCTTGATCGCATGGCGGACGTTGCCCTGGTCGCCCATGGTTCGGCCGAAGGTGAAACCGTCGAAGACTGATCCGCGTTCGATCGCGTACTGGTAGTTGATGTCTGCTGACAATCCTCTCGAGAGGCGCCTTCGCAAGTCGACCTGAAGGGCGTGATAGTCGCTGTAGGCGCCGCTGTCGGTGACCTGCAACTGGTTCACGGCCGGGTTCGCGACGAAGAAATTCGGCGAGAGGCCCGCCGTCGCAGCAAGGGTCCGGCGGTCGTTGTTCTGATCCAGGTCGGCAGCCGCGCTGGTCGGATTCGGGTTCGCTTGCACCAACCGCCCGGCGAACGTCGCGTTCTGCCATGTGTTTGCCACGTTGGTCGTGTATGCGGCGGGGTTGGTTGCGTCGGTGCGGCCAGCGAGGTAGGCGAGGTAGATCGGCAGCGGGTTGGTCCCGGTCCCAGGGCCGAAATACGCGAACGAGCCGGACCGCGACGATACACCGGAGGCATTGTTGGCCTGCAGGTTCTGCATGGCGCGCCTGAACTCGTCCAGGAAGCCGTTCTTGATCAGGTTCTCGCCGCGAATCTGGTTGTAGTTGAGCGTCGACCACTGGTTCAAGCCGTAGGTGCCGACGTAGCGGGCCTCGATCGCCATGTCGCGACTGAGCGACCGCTGGAAGCTCACCGTCCAGGTGTGCGCGGATGCGATCTTGATGTCCGGCGCAAACCCTCTCAGGTTGTCCGCGCGATTCTCACGCGCCCGAATCGGGTAGGTCGGTGTCTCGGGGAATGGCGCGTTGTAGAGCCGATCGCGCTGGCTCAGAAGCACGGGCCACGTCTGGCCGGCCGGCACCAGCCCCGTGTTCGCGTCGCGCGTCAGGCTGAGGACCGATCCGGGATTGGGACCAAATACGCCGGTGAACACGCGCCATGCCTTGCCGTTCGTAGGCGAGGGAGTAGCCTGCACGAAGCGTCGCCTGTTCCGGTTCGCCAAGGAGCGTCCGCATGAACCCGACTTGGACGTTGGGACGCCAGGCGATCTGCGCCGAGGGTGCGAAGTTGTTCCAGTCCGTCTTGTACCCGCCGTTGCCTTTGGTCAGCGGAATGAACTCGGGAAACTTGCCACCCGACGCGGCGGGGTCGAAGAAGTTGCACCTGCTGTAGGTCCCACCCGCGCCGAGTCCGGAGATCCCGCAGATGTCTTCGCTCCGTGACCGTCGACATGACGTCGTTCACCGCGGTGAACGGCAGCTGCACGTCCCATCGGAGCCCGCCGGTGATCGTCACGGTCGGCGTGGTGCGCCACTGGTCCTGCACGTAGCCCGAATACATGTCGATCTTGCCTTCGCGGGTCCGGGGCGCGAACGCGTTGTATCGCATCGTTTCGGGATCGAGCGCCGCCTGCCCCGTCACAGAACTCACGCGCCCGGTGAGGATGGCGTATAGCTGGCGCGCGTCCGTGAGCTGGCCCGTGGAGGCATTGGGAAAGTTTCCGCTCGCCGCTGTGAAGAGCCCCGCGGCGGGATCGTTCGTCGTGCTGAATCCGATACCGATTCCCGACACGATTTGCTGGGCTCTTTCCCACGCCCTCGCGAAGAGCGCTCCGCCGCCGACGCTGAGGCTATGGGTACCCTTCTGCCACGTCAGCGAGTTGTCGATGCTGTACGTCGGAGCGCTGCGCCAGGTGGGGCCGTTTTCGACGAACCAGTTCGTCAGGTCGATATCGTTAGTGGTGCCGAGGTCGACGGCGAACCCCTCGCTGTCCTGAAACGTCTGCGGCCCATTGCTCGACGGATCGCCGAAGTACGACGCGCCGCCTTTCGCCGTGATGCCGCCGCGCAGCTCGTTCACGATGTTCCTGGACAGGGTGGAGCGCAGCGAGATCGACGTCACCGGGCTCTTTCGATGGAAGAAACTGTAGTTCGGGGCTCCGGGGAACCTCACATCGGCATTGTTCAAGTAGTCGGGATCGCGTTCGGCCCAGATGACCTGGTAGGACCCGCTCAACCGGTGTTTCTCCGTCAGGTTGTAATCGAGCTTTATGGTGGGCTGGTGCTCGAACAGCTTTCCGGGGCTGAGCCACACGTAATCGTTCAGCAACGGATCGCTGGTGGGGTTGACCGCCCCGGTGGTTTGCATCGACGCGGTGATCCTGTTCATCAACGAGCGGATCGTCGGATCGATGGTCGAGATCTGCCCGTTGCGGGCGGCGAGCTCGAGGACGTTCACTTCTCGTGTCTGGGTCCCGACGCTGTACCGGAAGACGCCATCGAGCGCCCTTGGATCCAGCACCGTTCGCGTGCGGGTAAAGCTGTTCGGGAACCGCAGCTGTTCGTAGTGCACCATGTAAAAGGCCTTGCCGTGCCCGTCGTACAGTCCTGGAACCACGATAGGACCGCCGGCGCGGAAGCCATACTGATACAGCTTGATGTCGTTCTTGGGGAGATTGCTCCGCTCGTTGAACCAGTAATTCGTGTTCAGGTCGGGATGACGGAAGTAGTCATACGCCGTGCCGCTGAATCGGTTCGTCCCGGACCGCGTCTGGAAGTTGATGGTCACGGCACCGCTGCCGCCCGTCGTTGCCCCTCCCACAGCGGTGACGACCGAGACCGCCTCCACGGCATCCTGCCGTGGGGTGACGTTCGCAAAGAACGAGTCCGTCGATCGATTGAAGTTGTCGCTGTTGCTCACGCCGTCGAGCGTGATGTTGATGAACGATTCGGGGAGGCCGTTGATGCGCGATTCACGGTTCGTGGTCGCCGTATTGACACCCGGGAGGAAGGTCACCGCGTTCAGCGCGTTTCGCGTCGGCGTCGGCATCCGGTTCAATTGATCGGCATTCAGCGTGGCCGCGACGGTCGCATTCTGTGTATTGATCAGTTCCGAGCTGCTCTTGACCGTGATCGTTTCGGAGACCGCGCCAATTTCGAGCACGACCTTCGCCGTGGCGGGAGTGCTTGGCAATACGCTCACCTCGACGACTCCGGTCTTGAAGCCGGCGAGCGTGATCGTTACTTTGTATTTACCTGCCGACACCGCGGGGATGTTGAAGACCCCCTCGGCGTTGCTGATGGTTTCGAACGAGGCACCCGACTCGTTCGTCGCAACTACCGCAGCGCCGGGAATTACTCCCCCTGCGGTATCGACGACCGTGCCCGAAATGGATGCTGACGCGCCCTGCGCGGCAGCGTGGTTGGCCGACAGCACGAGCAGCGTCGCCAACATGAAAAGCAAACGCACAATTCGGTTGATCAATGCGCCCTCCTCCTGATGCACCGACAAGGCGGACCATAGACTTCAGTGCGGCGCTCGTCAACTGAAAAGGTTCGAAATTGTTGCCCATCAGTTCCATGGGCAATTTCACGGGCCAGCAATCCAATCGTGTGGATCCGGCAGATCCAAATCTCCAGACTTCCGCGACGTTTGTCGGGCTATCCTCTCCGCATGCGAAGAATGCTGGTCTCGCAGTTGGCCGTTGCTCTCGGCTCTATGTTGGTGCCAGCCGGCGACCCTGCGGCCTCCGCTCGCCAACAGGATAAGGCACCTCTCGAACGCGGGATCGAGTTTCTCAGAATCGACTTCGGCGCCGTCGCCAGCGACGGCGGCCCCATGACGGATCTAACGGCTCAGGACGTCACGGTTCGGATCGCGGGGCGGCAGCGCACGATTCGTTCTCTCCAACTCATCCAGATTGCGGAAAGCTCGTCCACTGCGGGCGCCGATGCCGCTGGCATGTCGCTGGCCGTCCCGTTCGGCACGAACACGCAAAATGAAGCGGGCCGCACCATCGCGCTGGCGATCGACGACGACTCGTTCCGCCCCGGCCGTGAGGCGCCATTGCGTGACGCCGTCGATCTGCTGACGAAGCGTTTGAATCCACAGGACCGCATTGCGCTGGTCACGATGCCGTACGGCGGAATGAAAGTGCCGTTCACGACGGACCACGCGCGCATCAGGACCGCAATGTCGCGCCTCGTCGGCCAGGCACCGGCCGACGAGACGGGCTCGGCATTCGCCTGCCGGACGGCGCGCACGCTGGAGTCGCTGATTTCGTTTTTCGAGACGCTCGGCATCCGCGACGAGCCGGCAACCGTCATGTTCGTCACGGCCGGCCTTGCCCCGCCGCGGCGCGACGCGCCCATGACGATGGCGCCCGGCATGTGTGAGCTTCGGTCGGATCTGTTCGCTCAGGTCGGCGTCAAGGCCGGCGCGGCGCGCGCCCAGTTCTACGTCGTTCAGCCCGGTGACTTGATGCGTTCAGCCGGCGGTGTTCAACGGGAGAACATCGCTGGCGTCGGCACGCTGGGCTCCGACAATCCCATCGAGGGCATCGAGCACCTCTCGGGTGTAACGGGCGGCAAAATGCTGAACCTCACGGGTTCGGCTGACACGGCGTTCGGCCGCGTGCTGCGGGAAAGCTCCGCCTACTACGTCGCTCAGATCGATCCGCAGCCGAACGATCGCAGCGGCCGGTCGCAACAGCTCGAAATCCGGGTGAAGCGGCCGGGCGTCGACGTGCGAGCGCGCCCGCAGATCACGTTCGCGAAGCCCGAACCGTCGCTGGGCCGGCCCGTGGGCCTGTCGCCTCGCGAGATGATCGCGACGTCGGCCGTGTATCGCGACCTCCCCCTTCGCGCCACGGCCTACACGGCGCTCGAGCGCGACGGGCGGACGATGCGCGTAATCGCGCTGGCGGAGCCGATCGAACCCGGCGTGAAACTCGGGGCACTCGTCGCGGCGTTGTTCGACGCGGACGCGAAGCTCGTGTCGCACTGGTCCGCAACGGCACCAGAGATGGATCGGAGACCCGTTGTTGGCGCGATGCCTGCGCCGCCGGGCGCGTACCGGTTGCGCGTCGCGGCGATAGACAGCAGCGGCCGCAGCGGCACGGCCGACTATGACGTGGCTGCCGACGTCGCCAGCTCGGGGCCGCTGACGCTGAGCTCAATCGTCCTCGGCTTGTCGCGCGACGGGGCATTCTCCCCTCGACTGCAGTTCACGAACGAGCCTGTCGCCATCGGGTACGTGGAGATGTTCGGCGCACCGGCCGGTGCACAGGTGACGGCAGGGCTCGAGATCGCGACGACTCTCAACGGCCCCGCGCTCGTAAGGGTTCCGCTCGCCATCCAATCGACGGGAGGCGATCACTACGTAGCGAAGGGCGCATTGCCCATTGGTGGACTTGCGGCTGGCGACTATGTCGTTCGCGCGATAGTCGCTCTGGAAGGCCATCCGACGACGCGTGTCACCCGGACGCTGCGCAAGGCGATTGGCTGAATTACTGACGGCGCTCGGCGCTCGACCGCCGACTGTCTCCTTGACATCGGCCGCCAATCCATCGCATCCTTCCCATCGTTAGACGATGGGACTGACCAATCAGCCACCGGACCTGTTGCCGGGCACGCTCGACATGTTGATCCTCCGCACGCTCCTGCGCGGAGAGCTGCACGGCTACGGCATCGCCGAGCGTCTCCGCCAGGTGTCGGAAGACGTGCTGCAGGTCGGCGAGAGCTCGCTCTACCCCGCGCTCCAGCGCCTGCTGTTGAACGGCTGGGTGAAAGCCGAATGGGGTACGTCCGAGAACAACCGGCGCGCGCGCTACTACACGCTGACCGCCGCGGGCCGGAAGCGGCTGGGCGACGAACGGCGTGAATTCGATCGGCTGATCGGCGCCATACAGCGGGTGCTCGAAACGGGCTGAGCCACCCACGGGCTCCATGGATCGCGGGGGCTGGCGGCCGTGCTCCAGTTCTCGGTTTGAGTCTGGCGATGGGCAAACTTTGGAGACGACTCCGCTTCTGGCTCGACGAGCGTCGCCATGGCCGCACGCTGGACGATGAGATCGCGATCCATCGAGCACTCGAGCAGGACGCGCTCGAACGCCGCGGGCTGTCGCCGTCCGATGCCGCGCGCGGAAGCCGGCGGGCCCTTGGCAACGTCACGCTGGCCCGCGAGGACGCGCGAGAGGTCTGGTCGTGGGGCCTCGCGGAGCACCTTGCCCGAGACCTCCGATATGCGCTGCGGGCACTGGGCCGCGAGCGGACCTTCGCGATCACCGCGATCACCACGCTTGGCCTGGCGATCGCCGTCACCACGACGATCTTCAGCGTCGTCTATGCGGCGCTCTGGAGGCCACTCCCGTTTCCGTCGCCCGATCGGCTGGTGGCGATCTACACCACTGCCATCGATGCACGGCACGATCTGGCCTCGGCTCGGGACCTGCTCGCCTGGCGCGAGGAGACACGCAGCTTCGACGAGATCGCGGCGTCCACTTCTTCCGGCCGTCGCATCGTGCGCGGGCCGAGCGGCCCCGAGTCACTCGTCACGCTTCCCGTAACGGCCAACTTCTTCCGCATGCTCCTTGCGTCGCCGGCGATCGGCCGCTGGTTCGACTCCGGGTCGCGCGAAGCGGGAAACGAAGCGGTCCTGACCGATGCCTGCTGGCGGCGTGTGTTCGACGCCGATCCGCAAGCGGTCGGCAAGACCCTGATCCTGGACGGCGTGCCGCACACCATCGTTGGGGTCGCGCCAGTGGATTTCCGGCTGGAGTTCATGCGTGCGCCAGACCTCTTCGTTTCTTTCGATCCGGCGTCGGTCCAGGAACCCGTACGCCGGAGACTCGCGGCGATCGGCAGGCTCGCGAAGGGCAGCTCGATCTCCACCGCAGCCCAAGAACTGCAGGCCGTTGCGGGGCGGCTCGCGCACGACTTCCCCGCCACGAACGCGAAGCGAGGCGTGAGTGTCGAGGATCTTCGATCGTCCTACACCGGCTTCAACTGGCGTCCTCTGTTGTTCTTCCTCGGGGCATCCGGGTTCGTCCTGGTGCTCGCGTGCACGAACGTGGCGAGCCTTCTGCTCGCCCGGGCTCTCAAGCGCCAGCGCGAGCTCGCCGTTCGACGGGCGCTCGGCGGCGGCACGGCCGTGCTGGCGCGTCAGCTTCTGGTCGAGGGAGCCGTGCTCGCCAGCTCGGGTCGGCCCTCGGTCTCCTGCTCGCGGCGTGGGCCGTCGAAGTGCTTCCGACGTGGCTGCCCGCCGACTATCTCGGCCGCGACGCCGCCATTCGCATCGACGGCCGGGTCCTTCTCTTCACGCTGTCGACGACCTCTTTCATTTCGATCTCGTTCGGCCTTGCGCCCGCGCTCTTCACCCGCCGTCTCGCGCTCAACCAGCTGCTGGGTCTAGGCGGACGGTCCATCGCCGCCGCACCGGCCCGGAGGGCACGGTCAGGCCTCGTTGTCCTCGAGATCGGGCTGGCGCTCGTGCTGCTCGTCGGCGCCGGCCTGTTCGTCAACGCTTCATCCGGCTCACACACGTACCGCTCGGCTTCGAGCCGCACGGAACGTTGACGATACGCGTCCCGGTAGCTGGACCTCGTTACGATGCGGCCGGGGTCGCGGAGTTCGGCGACCGGCTGCTGGCGCGCGTGTGGGGCCTGCCCGGCGTGCGATCGGCGGCCATCGGCAGCAGCGTCCCTCTTGGCAGCGGGCCAACGGTTCAATTCATCGCGGGTGGTGGATCCCGTCGGGCCGAAGGCGAGGAGGAGCGCGCCATCGTCCGCGCCGTTTCACCCGGATACTTCCGCACCCTTGGCATCCGGCTCCTCGGTGGCCGCGATTTCGACGAACACGATCGGAGCGGAGCGGATCGTGTCGCGATCGTGAACCAGAACCTCGCTTCGCGACTCTTTGCCGGCGGCAACCCTGTGGGCCGGACGATCGAGCTCCTGCCGAACGGGAGTGCCGGGTGGATCCCGGCCGGACTCGTGACCGTTATCGGTGTGGCGTCGAATGCGAAGGAGGTCGGGTTCAACGAGGTCGACTTCAACGGCATCTACCTGCCGTTTGCGCGGTACGCCAAAGCTGGGTTGCAGATCGTCGTCAACACGGACCTGTCGCCGACGACGCTCGGCTCGGAGATCCGCCAGGAGGTGCTGGCGATCGACCCGGACCTGCCGGTGTACGCCGTCCGGACGATGGATGATTTCGTCGACGAGGCGCTGCAGCAGGACCGCTTCCACCTGCTCTTGAGCGGCGTGTTCGCCGCGCTCGCAACGGTCATGGCGTCGATTGGCATCTACGGCGCGATGTCCTACACCATCGAACAACGGAGGCAGGAGTTCGGCGTGAGGCTGGCGCTCGGCGCGCGACGGCGAACCGTGTTGGGGCTCGCGCTGGGCCAGGCGATGCGGCTGGGGATCGCCGGCACCCTGCTCGGACTGGCGGTCGCGCTGCTCGCCGGCCGGCTCCTCGGAAGCGCGCTCTATATGGTGCCGCGAGTGCACAACGGCATTCTTTATCAGGTCAGCACCGCAGATCCGCTGACGCTCAGTTGCGCGTGCCTGACCGTGCTGACCGTCGCAACGCTCGCGGGGCTCGTGCCTGCGCTGCGCGCAACTCGCGTCGACCCGATGGTGGCGCTCAGGAATGACTGACACGGCTGCCCACGTCAATGCGATCGAGTGGCGCACCAGATGTCGAGCGCACCGAAGCCGGTGGGCCGAAACGCCATGAAACAGACCTCCCGGCCATTGCCACGAAATGTCGGCATGGCCTGGAAGAATGGCGAGTTCAGTGTATCGATGTTGATCGGGGTCCCCACGGGAGGCATGCGGGAGCTCTGGACGACAGACGTCGACGGGCGGAGCGATCGCTATGTCGGTGAGATTGGTCCCTTCCGGCTGCCGGACGTAACCTTCGACGTTTCCCGCGAACATCTCGTCGTCTGGCCGGCATTCCTCAAGGGACGCCAGAGATCTGGATGGCGAAGATGAAGCAAGACGAGTGAGAGCCGTCGAAGCCGAGGTTTGGAACGCAGAATCTGGTCGGGCCCACCGACCCAGTCAGAAACTCATCCGCGCACCCAGTTGAACCGCCCGAGGACCTCCGGAGCCGAAGACCTGCGTGAAGCGG
This sequence comes from uncultured Acidobacteriota bacterium, assembly GCA_963804795.1. Classification (GTDB taxonomy): domain Bacteria; phylum Acidobacteriota; class Vicinamibacteria; order Vicinamibacterales; family 2-12-FULL-66-21; genus CAVSUB01. The sequence goes on from CAWDRS010000008.1 coordinate 348,365, forward strand.
GCGCCGGGTCGGCCGAAACCTTCGTTATGCGGGATGAGGGACTGTTCTCGAGCGTCGCCATCCAATCGAGGACCACTAAGCTTTCAGAGCAGGTCAGCCGGATCCAACGTCGGAGCCCGAGAGTCCTTCCGTTTCCGTCGATCGCGACGTGTCCACTCGAAAGACGAAGGTGAGCCGGCCGATACGAACCTTGTCTCCATCCCGGAGCTCCATCGGACCGCGAATTCTGACGCCCCGAACGAACGTCCCATTCTTGCTGCCGAGGTCCTCAATGGTCGCGTGCGGGGCGCTTACGACGATTCGGGCATGGCGCCGTGAAATCTTGGGAGAGTCGAGCGGCAGATCAGCTTTCGGATCCCGTCCGAGAATCTGTTCGCCTGCACGCAGTGCAAGCGTGCGAGCAACAGAAATGAGCCAACACACTCCCGACGCGGCGTCACCCTCCTCGCGCTGATCGCGCGGATCACCCTCAACGTGGGCCGCGAACGCATAGCCGTATCCATGCACCGTACGAACGATACGCCCGTCGCGTGCGGAGTCTCTCAGGCTGCCGCGGATTTCGCTGACAGCCCTGGCGAGACTGTCATCCGAGACGAACACGCCTGGCCACACGCGTTCCAGCAGGTCGGCCTTTGAGACCGCGCGCGGGCGGCACTCGACGAGGACTCGCAACGTCTCGAATCCCTTCGGTGACAGGTGCACCTCCTCGCGGCCGCGGAACAATCGATGCGCATCGAGATCGAGTGCACAACCGGCGAAGCGGAGGCTCATCGTCTTCTTTGCTCGACGCCTTTCAATCGCTGCTGTGCACGGATTCATCAAATCCGCGGGAAACCGTCAGGACTCAGGTCCGGCGCGAGCCGGATACTACCGCGGCTCGAACCCCACGGCAATCGGACGTGGAGGTCTCGCCCCGCTCGCTGTGACAGGGGGAACCCATGCAGATCGCCCAGATCCTGACGCGTCGACTCGTCCCAGTGTGCTTCGTGCTCGCAACAGCCTCTCCGGCAACCGCTCAGAGCTTCACCACGATTGACTTCCCAGACTCTACCGCAACCGTCGCGCTCGATATCAATGCGTCCGGCGACATCGTCGGTCGATACACCACACCGGACGGTTTGGAGCACGGTTTCCTGCGAACCGAGCAGGGCGAACTGATCTCCATCGATTACCCGGGGTCCAACTTCACCGTCGCGGCGGGGATAAACGCCCGCGGCGACATCGTGGGCCAGTTTCGCCTTTTGACCGATGCGATGAGGGTCAGGCGTGGATTCGTTCTGAGCGCGGGCCAGTTCACCGAGATCAATCCGCCTGGCTCGGTCTTTACGAATGTGTTAGGGATTGGCCCGAATGGCGACGTCGTCGGGCGTTATTGCACGATCCTCCCGTGCACGTCCGAATCACTCTACGTGCATGGCTTTCTGTATGCGGAAGGCGAGTTCACGACGATCGATGTTCCCGGCGCTCTGGGAACCAACGCGTGGAAGATAACCCCGCAAGGGAAGATCCTCGGAGGCTATACCGACAGCGGCGGTGAGAGACATCTATTCCTGCTGACGCAGGATGGCTTCACGACCATCGATGTGCCCGGCGTGTCGATCGCGTCGGACAACGGCGGGATCAATACCCATGGTGAAATCGTCGGGTTCTATTGCGACAGCGAGCCGTGCCGCACAGCTATTACGCATGGTTTCTTGCTGGGCACAGGCGAATTGACGTCGATTGATGTCCCCGGTGCGATTTTCACTGTTTCCTTCTCGATCAACACTCGCGGCGACATCGCGGGATTCTATGCCGACACGAGCGGCAGGAATCATGGCTTTGTGCTGAGTGGTTTGAAATGAGCCGCATTACTTACGACGGTCCAGGCCCGCCGGCCAGTTGACGACGACGATAACCGGTTGCGGCGTTCCCACGGGCTGAGTAATGAGGAAGCGCTGGCCGTCGGCGCTTGGAACATACTGATTTCTGGTGAATGCGACGTTCCTCACTGTCGACATCTTCGTCTCGAAGAGCCGATCCGGTGGCGACGCCTCGAAGGTCGTCGTGGTCGTCACCGAGACCGCCATCAGCGACCCATCCGGCGCGAGATAGAACAGTTCCCTGCCGTCACGGCGCCAGGACGGTTCGAGCCCGCCGCTCGGCGAGATCAGCCATTTCCCGTCTCCGGCGGGAAACGGACGGACGTACACGTCGTACCTGCCACCTTCGGTGGAAACATATGCCAGCCAGTGGCCGTCCGGCGAGATCTGCGCTTGCACCTGAATGTCTCCGGTGTTCGGCAGCGGAAGGCGTTTCCGGTCGCCTTCGAGCGGTAACATCCACAGGCTGGTGCTGGTTCTCGAATCGAATGTCGTGTAAATGAGCATCCGACCATCCGGTGACCAGCCGAGTGGAGTGTCGGACGAACTGAGGTTGTCCACTAGTCGCTCTTCAGGGCCGGCGCCCGTCGCTGCCTTCATAACCAGGTAGGATCCCGATTTATAGGCAAGGCGACTGCCATCAGGAGACCAGAGGGGCATCCCCTCGGAAGTTTCAGCGAACGTGAACTTCGACGGCAGGCGACGTTTGAGGTCGATCAGCCACACATCCGATTGAGCGGCTGTCGGATCGTGGCGGCTCACAGCAACTCGCTGGTCGTCAGGTGACAGCGCAGGGTTAGCGTAGTGCCCGGGCTCGCCGATCGAACCCAGTGAGCGGCCGTTGCGATCGAACCATACAAGCTCGTTCTGGCTGCCCGGCCGGTACGCCAGGACGCCCGTTTGGGAGACCGAGAAAGTTGCGACCTGAGAGACACTGCTACGTTCCACGTTTTCTGCGAGAACGGCTGGCTCTCCCGCCAGGCGTAGTGTGGTGATGTCGAACGGTTGGGCAAGAAGGTTCTGGTCGCGAGCGAACATTAGGTACCCGGACGCATAGACTGCGCGCGAGTGGTCCTCGAAAAGCGGCACCCGGTCCGGAGAGTCAAGTGATCCGACGTATAGCATCCCGTCCCGCGGCGGGTCCTTGCTCGCCGAAAATAGATAATGTCGACCATCGGGCAAAAAACTGGGAAGCGTATGCGCGGTTTCTCCACGCGCGGGATCGAGCGCCGTCGCCGCCGCCAACGGGCCGCCGTGGGCAGAAATCCTGTACAGAACGCGGGGACCGTGACGGCGCTCTCCAGGATGAACAGAGACGAGGACCGTGCCGTCGCGGCTCCATGACCCCGACGTATGGAAGGCAGCGGCCAGCGGCTCGACCAACCCCGTGACGATATCGACTTTCTTGATCGTACCGTCGTCGTTGAACGCGATGAAGCGACTATCGGGTGACCAGAATGGCTGGGACGCGACGTCGGCCAATTTCCGCGGGACCACAGCTTCGAGCGCGCGGACCCACAAGGCGTTGCGGCCTCCTCCCGAGGAAGCAACGAAGGCGAGGTGAGTGCCGTCTGGTGACACGGCTAGAAATTGTGCTGCAGGATCAAAAGTCGTGCCCTCAGGCGCGGGAAGCAGCCAGCGGATCGGTCCGGCACTACTCCGTGTCGGATCCCGCTCCTTCATCAGAGTCACCGCGATGACACCCACGATAAGAAGAATGCTCGCGGCCAACCAAGCCACACGAGAAGAAGCCCGACGACGCGGTCGGAGGATGGTCGCGCCTTCGGGCTGTGACGCGTGTTCTGCCATCCACGTCAGTGCTTCCTTCAGATCGCTGGCCGTCTGCCATCGCTCGTCCGGGTTCTTCGCAAGACACTTGGAAACGATCCGATTCAGCAGGGGTGACGGAACGCCGGGGCCACTGCCGGCTCCGAGGGCGACCGAGATGGGGGGCGGATCGTGTTCGAGAATCGCCGCGATCAGGCTCGCCTTGCTCGTTCCCACGAAGGCCCGGTGGCCCGTCGCCATTTCGTAGATGACGGCGCCAAACGCGAACACATCGGTCCGTTGATCGACACGGCGGCCCTCGAGTTGCTCCGGTGACATGTACTGGACCGTGCCGACCGTAACTCCATCCTCCGTCAGGCTGTCGGTCTTGGTTGCCGAGGTGTCTGCCGGGGAGACGGAGGTCGGCTCTACGGTCTGGAGTTTGGCGAGCCCGAAATCGAGCAGCTTCATGCCCGACCCGGTCAACATCACATTCGCAGGTTTCAGATCCCTGTGGATGATGCCCTGGCGATGCGCGTGATCCAGAGCGTCAGCAATCTCGAGGGCGTAGCGCAGAACGTCGTTGAAGGACAGGGCGCCTCGTGTCAGGCGCTGGGCGAGCGTCTCGCCGTCCAGGTACTCCATGACGAGAAACTGGAGCCCGTCCTGCTCACCGACGTCGTACAGGGCGCGGATGTGCGGATGTGCAAGGCCAGCCACCGCCCGCGCTTCGCGAGCTAGCCGCTCACGCCGCGAAGCGCTGCCGGCGACGTGCTCGGGGAGGACCTTGATGGCGACGGTGCGATGCAGTCGCGCATCTGTCGCGCGATAAACCTCTCCCATCCCGCCAGTGCCGAGAAGATTCTCGATGACATAGGGGCCGAGCCGAGCGCTGGCGGCGAGCACCATGCTGGAAGCGGATTATAGCGTCGCTTGTGTTCCTGTGCGTACTGGCATGGGGCTCGAAGCAACACCTCAGGAAAGACTCAGCGCTTAGCGCTTTCGGGCTGGCACGGCGCGAGTGACTGACGATGAGCTCCCGCTTCGTTGATCGTGTTTATGAAGTCCTTGGGATCGCGCAGGACGGCATTCGGTTGCGGCGTGTCGCGCGTGAAACCAACATACCCCAGCGCTCGCAACGCCTCCTTCTGTTCCTCGGTCATCGCATGCGCGGCGAGCGCCGCATCAGCGCTTTCGAAACGCGTGAGCCGCGCAGCCATCGCGGCCGCGAGCTGAGGTCGATCGACGTACTGATTGTGGTGCTCGCCAGGATCCTGCTGGAGGTCGTACAGTTCCGGGCGCGGCGCAACGATCAGCTTGAATCGCTCCCCACGCAACGCCCGGAGGCGACTCCACGCGCGGGACTCCACTCAGATCGAGAATGGTCGGCATGAGATCCACGAGACGCACAGTTGCTTCGACCCGATGCGATCGGAGTCGACGTCGACGGATAATGAGCGGCACCCGAATGGTCGATTCATACAGAAAGACGCCGTGGCCATCTTCGCCATGCTCGCCGAGCGCCTCGCCATGATCGGCTGTAACAATGACGAGCGTCCGATCGAGCCGGTCATGCTCGTTGTAATGCGTGCGATTCTTCTACAGTCGAACGGGACGCTCGACACCGTGGTCATTGCGCGGATTTCGCTTTCGAACTTTGGGCTGACGTATATTCTGTTTCATGGCCCAGCGCGTCGGCATCCTCGTCTTCACGCTCCTCCTCAACTCGGTCGGCCACACTCAGAGCCCGCCGCCGATTCGCGGCTTCGTGGGCGCATCCGCCGGCGCCGAGCGCGAAGTAGAGCGGCGGTTCCAGGCGGTGCCGAGCCCAGAGAAGCTGCGCGAGTACATGCGCACCATCACGGAGGAGCCGCATCACGCCGGTGCGCCAGGCAGCCGCAAGGTCGCCGAGTACGTGCTCGCGACGTTCAAATCGTGGGGGCTCAACGCGCAGATCGAAGAATTCGAAGCCCTGATGCCGTACCCGACCGAGCGCGTGGTGGAACTGGTCAGCCCCGAACGGTACGTGGCGAAGCTCCGGGAGCCGCCGGTCGAGGCCGACCCCGATTCCACCGACGCCGGCCTGCTCCCCAGCTTCAATGCCTACTCGGCCGACGGTGACGTGACGGCCGAGCTCGTCTATGTGAACTACGGCACTCCGGAGGACTACGACGAACTTGCGAAGCTCGCGATCGATGTGAAGGGAAAGATCGTCATCGCGCGCTACGGGAGAAGCTGGCGCGGGATCAAGCCGAAGGTTGCATGGGAGCACGGTGCGGTCGGCTGCATCATCTACTCGGATCCCAGAGACGACGGGTATTTCCCAGGCGACGTCTATCCAGTCGGCGCCTACAGGCCTGAACAGGGGGTTCAGCGCGGGAGCGTCATGGACATGCCGATCTATCCCGGCGATCCGTTGACGCCGGGTTGGGCGTCGGAGCGAGGGAGCCGGAAACTCGAACGGGCCGACGCCAAGACGCTGCTGAAGATCCCGGTGCTGCCGATCTCGTACGCCGACGCCGTTCCGTTGCTCAGCAACTTGAAAGGGCCGGTCGCGCCTGAAAGCTGGCGCGGCGCGCTGCCGATCACGTACCACGTCGGCGCCGGTCCCGCGAAGGTCCACCTGAAGCTCGCGTTCGAGTGGCAGGAGCGTCCGCTCTTCAACGTCATCGCGCGGATCGATGGAGCGCAATACCCGGACGAGTGGGTCATCCACGGCAACCATCACGACGCCTGGGTGAATGGCGCGTCCGACCCGACGAGCGGCAACGTGGCCCTGATGGAAACGGCGCGCGGGCTCGCCGAGTTACTGAGGACCGGCTGGCGCCCGAAACGAACGATCGTGATCGCCTCCTGGGACGGCGAAGAGTGGGGGCTCCTCGGATCGACGGAGTGGGTCGAGAAGCACCAGGCAGAGCTCGCGACAAAGGCCGTCGCCTACGTCAACAGCGACGCCACGGGCAAGGGCTGGCTGACGATGGAGGGATCGCACTCGCTGCAATCGTTCGTGAACGAGGTCGCGCGTGACGTCCAGGACCCCCGCGGTTCCGGCAAGAACGTGCTCGAGGCGAAGCGCGCCAGAGAGATCGATCAAGCGAAATCCGACGAGGCGCGAGCGAAACTGCAGCATGGCGATCTCTCGATCGATGCGTTGGGGTCGGGCTCGGACTACACGGCATTCCTCGACCACCTCGCCATTGCGTCTCTGAACCTCGGCTTCGCTGGTGACGGCTCGGCCAACGGCGTCTACCACTCCGTCTACGATTCCTTCTACTGGTATACACATTTCTCCGATGGGGAGTTCACGCACACCGCGGCACTCTCGCGGGTGATCGGGACGGCGCTACTTCGACTCGCAGACGCCGACATCCTGCCGTTCGAGTTCGGCAGCACGGCGAACACGCTCGGACGGTACGTCGACGAGCTGCAGAAGCTGTCGGACGACGCAAAGGCCGCCGTGGACCTCAAACCGATTCGCAAGTCGATCGACGGTCTCCGGACCGCAGCGGACAAATACGAGTCAGCTCTCGGCCGCGCCAGGCAGGTGGCGCCCGGTGATGACAAGGCGTTTGCCGACCTGAATCGCACGCTCTTCTCGACGGAGCGCGCCTTCCGGTACGAGACGGGTCTGCCGCGTCGCGACTGGTTCAAGCATCTCGTGTACGCTCCGGGCTTCTACACGGGATACGGCGTGAAGACGCTGCCGGGCATCCGCGAGGGCATCGAGCAGAAACAGCTGGACGAGGCGCGCCAGTTCGTGCCCATCGTGGCGTCTGCCATCGACCGGCTGCGCGGCGACGTGGAGAAGGCGACGGCGCTGTTGAACCGGGTGGCTCGCAAGTAGCTGCTGATGGCAACGGACCACTGCCATAGTGTCTTCTCCGTTCCGTCTCCGTTTGCTCCGTTCCTCCGTTTGTGAACTCCGTTCTCTCCGTCTCCTCCATGACTTCACACTCATCTTGACAAACTAGAGAAGAGGCGTATCCTGCTGCTTATCTAGTTTGGCTAGAGTTGTGACCGCTTTTCTTTCGCGCTTGATCGGCGGCTTCCGCGGCCTCATTCGAAGGTCGACGGTGGAACGCGAGCTCGATGCTGAGCTCTGCGAATTCCTCGAGGCCGGCATCGAGCAGAAGATGCGCGCCGGCATGGCCCGGTCAGAGGCGGTGCGCGCGGCTCGTCTGGAGGCTGGCAACATGGAAGCTGTGAAGGATCGCGTGCGGGATGTCGGCTGGGAGGCCATCGTCGAGAGCACCTGGCAGGACGCGCGCTACGCGTTCCGCGGTCTGCGCAAATCCCCAGGCTTTACGACGGTGGCGGTGTTGACCCTCGCACTGGGGATCGGCGCGACGACGGCGATCTTCAGCCTGCTGGATGCGGTGATGCTCCGGTTCCTGCCCGTCGAGGATCCCGAGGCGCTCGTCCAGGTCGGCGGCCCGCAGTATCCCGTGTTCCAGGCATATCGACAGCACACGAACATCTTCGCCGACCTGTTCGCGACGAGCGGCATCACTCCACTGGACGTCGAGGTTCAGAACGGTGTCCGCGAACGGACCGACGTGTCGCTGGTCTCGGGAGGGTTCTTTTCGACTCTGGGCATCCACGCAACGCTCGGCCGCACGTTCACCGTGGACGACGACCGCACGCCGGGCGCGCACCCATATCGCGGTCGCGAGCCATGGATACTGGCAGCGCAGATTCGGACGGGACACCGGCATTCTCAATCGTATCGTCCGCGTCAACGGTACGGCGATCACGATCATAGGCGTCGCGCCGCCAGGCTTCTTCGGCGAGCGCGTCGGGGATGCGCCCGACCTGTGGGTGCCGCTGACAATGTGGGGGCAGGTGGTGCCGGGGCGGAATCTGCTTCAGAGTCCGGGAACGGGTTGGCTGGAAGTCATCGGCCGCGTCCGACCGGGGATCCCCACGTCCGGCACTCAGGCGGAGCTGACTGCGACCTTCCGTCGCGTCCTGACCGATATCTTCGGACCGAACCCGTCCGAAGACGCCCGCCGGGACATCGTCGACGCGACCGTCAGGATGACGCCGGCGGCAAGAGGCCTCTCGGGGCTTCGCGTGCGATTTACGCGGCCGCTGCAGCTGCTCATGGGCGCGGTCGTCCTCGTTCTGCTGATCGCGTGCGCGAACATCGCGAACCTGTTGCTCGCCCGCGCCGCGGCACGCCGGCGTGAGATCGACGTGCGTCTGGCGCTCGGCATGAGCCGCGCGCGACTCATTCGGCAACTCCTGACAGAGAGCCTGGTGCTGGCAGCGCTCGGAGGCATCGCCGGCATCGCCTTGGCGTGGCTGGGAGCGGAAGGACTTCTTCGACTGATCTCTGCGGACGGCTCACGGCTGCCGGTCGCGGTGCGTGCAGATGTACGGCTGTTCGGGTTCGTCGCGCTGATTTCGCTGTCAACCGCCATCCTCTTCGGTCTCGCGCCAGCCTGGCAGTCCTCTCGAGCCATTGTCACAACCCTGGGCTCCAGACGGCCGGCGGGAGAGGTCAAACAGCGATTGCGAACGATCCTGGTCGTGGCGCAGGTTGCAGTGTCGATGGTCCTCGTGATTGGCGCAGGGTTGTTTCTCAAGACGATCGCGAACCTGCGCGACGTCGACCTTGGCTTCGCGCCCGAGCGGCTGCTGGTTCTCGATGTCAACCCGCAGACCGCCGGGTATCGCGATGCGGCAGCCGTCACGTTGACGCGCGGAATCCTCGAGAGAATCGGCGCCCTGCCAGGAGTCACTGCCGTCAGCGTGTCGGAGAACGGTGTGCTGATGGGAAGAGACAGCAGCACGAACCTGATGCATCCAAGAGGCTTCGCTGCCGGCCCCGATGGATATCCGCGCATGCACTGGGACATCGTGGGTCCCCGGTACTTCTCGACGATCGGAACGCCGATCGTATCCGGCCGCGACTTCACCGAGCGGGACGAAGTCGGATCGCCGACCGTGGTCGCAATCAACGAGCACGCGGCGCGGCGGTTCTTTGGAGGTAAAGATCCAATCGGCCAGCGGCTCGTCTGGGGCGAAGGGGATGGGCACCAGGAGCTCGAGATCGTCGCCGTGACCCGCGATGTCAAACCGAGCGGTCCGAAAGACGAGCCCCAGATGCGGTTCTACCTGCCGTACCTTCAAATGCCCGCGATTCGGCCGACCTGGATTCTGGCGAGCACGCGGTTCGTCGTACGCACCGCCGCGGATCCGGCAAGCCTCGCGCCGGCCCTGCGGCAGCTGGTGCCGTCGGTGGATCCGCGGCTCTCCATCGAGAGCATCGACCTGGGGACGGACCTCGTCAGCCGGACCCTCGTGCAGGAACGCATGATCGCCACGCTGCTCGTCGCGTTCGGGTTGCTCGCGGTGGGCCTGGCCTGTCTGGGCCTGTATGGGCTCATCGCGTATCACGTCGTTCAGCGGACGAGCGAGCTCGGACTGCGAATGGCGCTTGGCGCGTCTCCCCGCCAGGTGTTGTGGGTCACGGTGCGGCAGGGGCTCGCATGGATCGGTGCGGGAGTGATGTGTGGAATACCGCTGGCGCTGAGCGCGTCCCGCGTGGCGCAGGGTCTGCTCTATGGACTGAGCGCGACGGATGCTTCCGTGCTGATTGGCGCAGCGACCGTGATGTCCGTGATGGGGCTCCTCGCCGCGTACCTGCCGGCGAGGCGCGCGGCGCGCGTCGATCCGTTGATCGCGTTGAGAGCTGAGTAGGTAGGTGTTCACCTGTCACGAAAAGCCAACACAGGAGGAAGGAGGATGGGGAGGAGCTTTCCGTCCGCGTCAACGTACGGCGCTGCTCGCGCCGCTTGCGGCGGGCGCGCGAGTAGCCGACCATGAATCGAAGAATAGGAAAGCTCCTCCCGTCCTTCCTCCTCCTGTGTTGGTTTTTCGGCCCCGCGAGTTACGTCCAGCCCATCGAGTTCCGCTGGGGAACTGCCATCGGCCCGCTCAGGTACTGCCTGAAGGTGAGATTGAATCGTCCCGGACCTGTTCCCGGCGGCGCCGTGCCGGGCAGAATGCGGGTGACGCCGTGGAAGCGCAGCCTCGACGGTCCGCCCATTACCACCACGTCCCCGGAATGCAGCATCAGCGGCCGCGTCGGCTCCCTCCGCGTCAGGCCGCCGATCACGAAGCGCGCGGTATCGCCGAGCGATACGGAAACAATTGGCACGCCAGACTCCAGCGTCTCGGGGCGCTCGTCCTTGTCCTGGTGGACACCCATGCGGCTGCTCTCCGAATAGAAGTTGACGATGCAGATGTCCGGCGCGAAGGCATAGCCGGCGCTCGACGCTGCCGCCACGGCCATCGCCGCGAGCGCCGCCGGAATCGGCGGCGCGGGGAGATCGTCGAAGTCCGAGCGCCGCGACTCGTACCCGTACGTCAGCGCGTTCCAGTGCCGGCCGAGGCACAACATCCCGACGCTCATCGGGCGTCCGCCCCGCACCGTCGGCGTGTACATCGGCACCGGTCCCTCCGACAGCGCGCGACACTCCGCCCAGAGCGATTGCTGGGTCGCGGCGTCCAGCTGGTGCTGGAGGAAGTGAAGGCCGGGGAAGAGTTCGAGGTTCAAGGGTTCAAGGTTCAAGGTTCAAGGTTCAAGGTTCAGGGGTTCAAGGTTCAGGGGTTCAAGGTTCAATGGTTCAATGGTTCAGGGTTCGTGAGAGCGCGTGAAGGGCGACGCCGGCGGCGACAGTGACGTTGAGCGAGTCGACCGTTTCGGCAATCGGGATCCGCACGCGATCGTCAGCGGCCTCGAGCGCGTCGTCGCTCAGCCCTGATCCCTCTGCGCCCAGGAGCAGCAGAACCCGGCGGTGGTCACTTCCGGCAAACCGATCGATCGAGATCGCATCGGCGTGCGGCGTGAGAGCTGCAACGCGCCAGCCACGCGAGCGCAGCGCCTGCAGCGCATCCGGCCAGGGCTCGGCGACAGTCCACGGTAGCTGGAGAACGGCTCCCATCGAGGTCCGAACGGACTTGCGGTAGAACGGATCGGCCGTGGACGGACTGATCAGAATTCCGGCGGCACCAAACGCTGCAGCCGTGCGGAAGAGGCCACCGACGTTGTCCGGGTTTCCAACGCCATCCAGCGCGAGCCGCACGCCGTCGACGTCCGGCCAGCCATCCACGCGCGGCATCGCGGGTCGGCGCGCCAGCGCGAGGCACCCCCGGTGAAAGTTGAAGCCGGTGATCCGGCTCAGAGTGTCCTGGCTGCAGACGAGCACGGGGACTGCGACCGTCTCGAGCGGCGCGGCAAGCGCCCGGCGGGCCGCCGGCGTCACCAGAATCGATTCGATCCCGAATCGCCCGGCCTCGATCAGCCGGAAGACGACCAGCCGTCCCTCGGCCACGAACAGTCCCTGGCCTCGGAGCCAGGCCGCATCGCCTATCCGCGCGTAGGGAGCGAGCCGCGGATCGTCCGGGCTGATGTCGTCGATGTTGTTCAAGCTCTCTGACGGGCCCTCGACTCGATCACTGGTTGCGCGTCACCGTTCGGCGGCTGCGATGCGCGTCGAGGACGTGCTGACCCAGCCGCTTGCTGAGGAATACCTTCGACTCGCCGATCTCGATGGGATGGGCCACGAATCGAATTACGTCGAAATTGAGCTGTGCCAGCGTGCTCCGCATCTCGTAGAACTTGTTCTTGGTTTTCGCGACGATCTCGTCGAACCCGTTGTCGATGGCCCAGCTCTCCTGCTCTTCCGTCAGCGCGCGGAAGTGACCCTGACCCCGCCAGTCGCTCCGCGTACCGCCAATCCATTGATAGAGCACGCGACGTCCGTCGAACTCCACGCAGTCTTCGAGCTGCGCGACCAGATCGGCGAGCTTCGGATCGCTCTCGGTCGCGCGCAACTCGTGGGCGACCTTGAACGACACCGGCATCACCGACGACGGGTCCTCCGGGAGAGACGCTTCTGCCATCAGGATTTGATGGTCGCGATCGCTCAGCCGAGCCATCACCTCCGCAGCCGTCTTCTTCCGGGGAAAGTCGAGGAAGTACTCCTCGATATATTGAATCTCCAGCGCGCCCTGCTGCAGCCCATACTGTTTGATCAGGTATTCCACGGCTCAGTACTATACCGTGACGGCTCTCCGGACACGTGCGGGCATCTGCTTTCGGCCCCCCTCCGTGCCGCTCCACTCGCGCCCCTGGCCGCTTCGGCGTCGCCAGGTCCACGGGGAAGCCACTCTCGCGCGCGACTACGCGGATTGGCGGGAGTCGGCGGCTGGGGCGACCCACTCAGGATTGATGCGGGCATACAGCAGCTGATCGCGCGGCTCGCCGTACTTGACGCAGCTGGCCCGGAGCAGCCCCTCGCGGGCATAGCCGGCCTTCTCGAGCACGCGGATAGACCCGGCGTTGTCGGACAGCGGCAGCGCAAAGAGCCTCAACAGCTTTTCCTGCGCGAAGAGGTGTCGCGTGAGGATCTGCAGCGCTTCGGTCCCGATTCCACGGCCCCAGAATTCTTCGCCGAGCCAGTAACCGACCTCCGCTGAAAAGCGTTCCACGTCGCTTCCACGGACGTATCCGATCCCACCGACCGCGTTTTCCTCGGCGACGATCGCGAAATGGGTAGGTGTATCGGTGGCGGCCGCGTGGGTCAGAAAGGCGAACGCGTGGGCGCGCGTGTACGGGTGCGGAAAACGATCCCGGAGGTGCTTCGCGACGTTCTGGTTGTTGGCGTGGCGTACGAGCGACGGGACATCGCTCTTCGCCCAGCGCCGGAGGACACACCGATCGCCCTCGAGCTTCAGAAGAGAGCCTTCCCTTGAACGCGCAGCCACCGCTCCGCCTCTTTGAATCCGGGGCAGACCTGCTCGACGAGCCGCCAGAATCGTCGGGAGTGATTCTGTTGCCGCAGGTGCATCAACTCGTGCAGCAACACGTAGTCGCGGATGGCCGGCGGCATCTGCACCAGACGGAAGTTGAGGGCGATGTTGCCTTCCCGCGCGCAGGATCCCCAGCGGGAGCGCTGGTTCCGAATCGACACGCGGCCCGGCCGCAGATCGTGCTGCGCCGCGAACTCCCGCAACCGAGGCTCGAGCTCCTGTCGGGCGAGCTGTCGCAGATCCTGTTCGATCGCCGCGCGGATATCGGCGACGTGCGGGGCGGATACGCGACGATCGCCGTATGAGATCGCCACGTCGCCGTTCTCCGCAACGACCGACACCCGCACGCGCTCGCCGCGCAGCCAGATCTCGCTGCCATCGTGCCATTCGCGGGATCCATGCTCCTGGAGCACACGCTGGCGCTCGCGCTCGATCCAGCGGCGCTGGCGCGCGACGAAATCGCGCGCCTCGCGCTTGGATCCCCAGCGCGGCACGGTGACCCGCAGCGACCCGTCGGGACGAATCCGCAGAATGTACCTGCGGGCACGCGGGGTGCGCACGAACTCGATGCGGTCAGGCGAGGTTGGAGGATCGCCGGCCGCCGGCGGCGTGACCTGCACCGGTGGCAATGCGATCGCCGTGACGTCTGCGGGCCCGTCCTGAAGCTCGAAGAGCGGAAGATTCAACTGCATCGCAGCCTGGAGAAATCATACCAGCCTCTCGGGCCACTCGAATCCTACTCCGCGAATCACGTGTGTGAGCCCTGCGCGCCTCGTAGCGCAGGCCTTCAGGCCTGCCACGCCGGCGCGCGCGCAAGCAGCCCTAATCGCGGGATCAGGTGCGGCGCGGAAGGTTCATCAACTGGGTCACCAGCCTGTCCCGCAGGCGATCGGGAATCAGGTGTCGGAGGGCCAGCTGGATCTTCGCGTCGCGGCCGACAACGTAACGCGTCTTCGGGGATCGCGCGGTGAGGGCCCGTTCGATGACCATCGAGGTTCGATCGGTTGAGACGCCGCGTTTCCCTGACGAAGCGGCGACGGCACGAAATGCCGCGATCGCGCCGCCGTAGTCACGCTCTTGCGCGGTCGCGAGCGCCGCATCCGCCGCCACGCCGCCGTCGACCGGCTTCTCCCAGATCGGAGTGGCAATGCTCCCTGGCTCGAGGATGGCCACGTGAATCCCCCATGGCTGCAGCTCGATCCGCAGGGAGTCGGCGATCGCCTCGAGCGCGAACTTCGAGGCGCAATACGGGGCCAGAAACGGCGTCGCCAGACGGCCGCCAATCGATCCGATGAAGACGATGCGCCCGCGAGCGAGCCGCACGGACGGGAGAAACGCCTGCGTGACAGCGACCTGACCGGTGACGTTCACGTCGAGCTGGCGGCGAAACGCGTCGAGTGAAAGGTACTCGAGCGGGCCGGCCACCGCAATGCCCGCGTTGTTGACGAGGCCGTCGAGGCCGGCGCTGCGGCTCTCGCGGCGAAGTGTGTCGCTGACGAGCGCGACGGACTCGCGGATGCTCTCGGCGTCGGTCACATCGAGCCGGATCGGCACGAGGCGATCCGAGCTCGCAGTTTTCAAGCGCGCGGCATCTTCGTCGCGTCTGACGCCCGCAAACACGCGATGCCCGCGCGCATCGAGCCATCTGGCGCAGCCCTCGCCAATTCCGGTTGAGGCGCCGGTGATGAGAATGTTCATGGACGATCCTCAGGTTCAAGGGTTCAAGGTTCACGGGTTCAGGGTTCAAGGTTCACGGGTTCAGGGTTCAGGGTTCAAGGTTCAGGGGTTCAGGGGTTCACGGTTCAAGGGTTCACGGTTCAAAGGTCCGGGTTCCGGACGAGTCTGCGCCCGCCGTGATCAGCTTGCGTGTCGCTGCAATGTCACATGAGAATGAAAAGCTCGGTGTGGGGAGGAGAAGGAGTTGAACATGGCGAAAGCGAAGAAGGCCGTTCCCGAAGGGTTCCACACGATCACGCCGCAGCTCACGGTCGAGAACGCCACGGCGGCCATCGACTGGTACAAGCAGGCGCTGGGGGCGCAGGAAATGATGCGCGCACCCGGTCCTGACGGAAAGATCATGCACGCGGAGCTGCGCATCGGTGGTTCGATCTTCATGCTGAACGACCCGATGATGGGCGGAAAGAGCCCGAAAGATTACGGCGGGTCACCCGCCTCGTTCTGGGTCTACGTGGAGGACGCCGACGCGCTGTTCAACCGCGCCGTTGCGGCGGGCGCGCGTGTTCCCGAAGGACCGATGGGCGCGATGGCGGACCAGTTCTGGGGCGATCGCTCTGGAACGTTTACCGATCCTCAAGGGTACGTCTGGACGATCGCGACGCGGAAAGAGGATCTGACTCCGCAGGAGATTCAGCAGCGCCAGGACGAATTCATGAAGCAGCACGCGCACAGCTGACGCGGAGTTCGGCCGGATGACACACACCTCGCCGGCTCGCGCCGGCGGGGTGTGCACGAAGCCGGACCGTCACGCGGATCAAGGCGCCACCTCCGTTGCCGCCGCCGCTGCCGTCGTTGCCTTCCATGGGCCGCTGGCCCCGGGGTTCAATGCCAGCGCGCGTTCGAGGCCGAGGAGTATCAGGTCGGGCAGCACGACATCGAACAACTGCTCCTGCTCGAAGAGCCGCGAAAATCCTCCTGTGCCGATGACGAATGCGCGCTCTCCTCCGAAGGCTTCCGCGCGAAGCTCGCGTGTCAGTCCCTGCACCGCCGCGCGGTTACCAAAGTACAGCCCTGACTGGATGCCCTCGATCGTCGACCGTCCGACGAGCTCGGACGGCGGCACGATTTCCACGTTGGGCAGGCGAGCCGTGTTCTTCTCCAGCGCTTCCATCGAGATCCGCAGCCCCGGCAGGATGATCCCGCCAAGGTAGTCGCGTCCGGCGCGGATCACGTCGAAAGTGGTCGCCGTGCCGAAATCGATGATGATGAGGTTGCGCTCCGGATACAGGTGCGTGGCCCCAATGGCATTCGCAATTCGATCGGGACCCACCTCGAGCGGATTACGGTACCGGATCTTGAGACCGGTCTTCACGCCGGCACGCAGGATGAACGGGTCGAGGCCGAAGTACTTGCGACAGCAGCTTCGAAGGGAGTAGATGAGGTCAGGTACAACCGAGCAGAACGCGATCTGTTGAACCGCCGCGGGCTCGTGGCCGTTTTCCCGCAGCACGGCCCGCAGGAACAGTCCCAATTCGTCCGCAGACGTCGGCGGTCGCGACGCCTTCCGGAACCTGACCGTCAGCGCACCGCCACTGAAGACGCCACCGAATATCTGGCTATTGCCTACATCGAGCGCGAGGATCATGGGGGATCTCCGAGGGCCACATTGTCGATGAGCCGCACGCCGCCGAGCCGCACCGCCCCGAGCCGGCGCCCGTCCCGGTCCTCGACGTAGTCGACAGAAAACCCTGCGACACGAAGATCGCGAGCGGCCAGCTCGGCGGTCGCCGCAAATTTCAGCGCCCGGTAGAACTGGGGCGCCTTCTCACGGTCCGGCGCAGTGAGGCGCTCGTTCCGGGAGCTGAGAGCCACACCGTCAACAGCTCGGACGGTCGGGCAGGCCACGATGGCGGTCGGGAGGAAGAACGCCGCCGCCATACCACTGACCAACGTCAGCTGCTGCCAATCCTTCTCTCCAAAATACGCGCGATCGGCCGAGGCAATCTGCAGCAATTTCAAGACCACGGTCAGGACACCTTCGAAGTGCCCGGGCCGGTGGACGCCCTCGAGCACCCTCGAGAGCGAGTCCTCGACGACACGATACCGGAAATGGTCGGAATAGAGCTCGGCCTCGGACGGCAGGAGGACGGCATCCACACCTTCGGCTCGCAACATCTCGAGATCCGCCTCGAGAGTCCGCGGATACGCGGCCAGGTCCGCCGGGTTCTCGAACTGCGTGGGATTGACAAAGATGCTCACCATCGTCCGGTCGTTCTCGATGCGGCTGCGTCGCACGAGCGAGAGATGTCCCTCGTGCAGGGCACCCATCGTCGGCACGAACCCGAGGGTCAGCCCGTCGCGGATCTGCGCCGTGCGTGCGGTTCGCCAATGGCGGGGAGCCTGGAAGATGGCCGTCATCGATAGGTCTCCTCCGGCCCGGGAAACCGCGCCTCCTTGACGTCGGCGTCGTAGGTATTGAGCGCGTCTGTGAGCAGGCGGCAGCCATCGAGATAGCGGCGCACGAAGCGAGGCGTATGCCCGTCTCCAACACCCAGGAGATCGTGCAGAACGAGGACCTGACCGTCGGTTCCTCGCCCAGCTCCAATGCCAATCGTCGGTACCTGGAGCTCGGACGTCATGCGGGCGGCGAGCTCCGACGGCATACATTCGAGAACGATCGCGAAGCATCCCAACTCCTCGAGCCTGTGCGCCTCGTGGATCAGCCTGGCGGCTTCTTTACCCTCCTTCCCTTGCACGCGATAGCCCCCGAGCCGGTTGATCGACTGCGGTGTCAGGCCGAGGTGGCCCATCACGGGCACGCCCGAACCAACGATATGCCTGATGACGTCCTCGTGGCCGTCGACCCCCTCGAGTTTGACCGCCTGCGCTCCGCTCTTCACGAGCGCGCCGACGGCCGTCATCGCCGTCCGTATTCCCTTTCGGAACGACAGGAACGGCAGATCGGCTATGACGAATTTGTCCGGGCACGCAGACGTGACGGCGCGCGTGTGGAGGGCCATCACGGCAACACTGGCTCCGAGCGTCGTCTGCTGACCGTGGAGCACCATCATCACCGAGTCTCCGACGAGGATGGCGTCGACGTTCGACAGGGCGACCAGGTGGGCCGACCACGAATCGTAGGCGGTGACCATCGAGATTTTTCGCCCCTCGCCCTTCAATCGGGCGAAGTCGCGGACGGTCCTCATGGCCGCTCACCGGGCGGCCGGGTACAGCGTGGAGCGGTGCGAAGACGAGGCGGCGCTACCGCCGGTGAAAGCCAGCGTTGATGCCGCGGCGGGATCAAAAGTACGCGGAAGAGGAGTGACTGCGGTACCTGTCGCATGGATCAGGTCCTCCGAGGACTGTTGCCGTTCCGACTCTACGGTCGCCGTTCCTGCGAATCGGCGCCTGCACCATGGTAGCAGTTCGCGGCCGGAACAGGCCGAAACCTGCGCCGGAAACTATTTCTTCGGCTGCGCGGTCGGCGGCAGTATGCCGTTCAGCCGCAGGTACGACGCCGCCGTGGAGTAGTGATCCGCCCAGTCAACCGCGATCGTGACCAACATCATCGCGCGCGACTGGCCCGAGCGTCGTCCGAACATCGACGCCTCTTCGCCGAGCTGCGCGTCGGCGACCTTCGACAACGCCTCGGTGCAATACTCGAACGATCGCTTGATGGCGGCAACGAGCGCGTCCTTTGGATCGGTGCCCGCGAGCTTCTTCATTTCCTCCGGCGTCATCGGGGCGGGAGTTCCGGAAATCCCCGAGCAGAGCGCAACGTTCGTCTGCACGATGTGCGCAATGAGCTGGCCGAAGGTCATCTGCGCCGGCGTCGGCTGATAGCCGTACTTCTCGGCCGGGAGCAGCTCGGCTGACGCGACGAGGTTCTTCGAGCTGCGCGCCAGCAGGTCGCGCACGGAGTCGGTGACAGGATTGGCGGAAGGCTTGAATTCCTGTTGGGCAGCGAAAGACGCCGAGCTGACTGCAGTGATGAGTAGGAAAGAGGCAAGAAACTTCATGAGTCCTCGAGTGGCGTCTCTAAATCGTCCTCGTGTGCCTTCCACCTAAAGGTGGAAGCCACAGATCGTTCGCGGACAAGGTGAGCCACAAATCGTTCGGCGGAGTTACTCATTCCGCAGCGCAACCAACGGATCCACGGCCATCGCGCGGCGCGCCGGGATGTAGCTTGCCAGGACGGCGACGACCGTGAGAAAACTCGCGACGACGGCAAAGCTGAACGGATCGCTCGGGGTCACGTTGTAGAGCACGCTCTTCAGGAAACGAGTAGTACCCGAACGCTCCCAAAAGCCCGACCACGATGCCGATCCCGGCCAACCGCACGCCCTGACCCAGTATGAGACGCAGCACGTCGCGGCGGCCGGCGCCGAGCGCCATCCTCACGCCGATTTCCTGCGTGCGCTGCGATACCGAATACGAGAGCACCCCGTACACTCCCACCGACGCAAGCAGCAAGGCGATGACGCCAAACGTCGAGAACATCCAACCGAAGAGGGTGTCCTGCCAGAAGCTGCGCCGGCGCAGGTCTTCCATGGTGCTGACCTGGAAGATCGGTAGCGCGGTATCCGAGAGGTGGATCTGTTCCCGCGCGGCTGAGACCACGCGCGTCGGATCGCCGGTGGTGCGAATCGTCAGGCCGGTGTTGAGCGTCGGATCGAACGAGTACGGAACTGTACGCGGCAGGGGACGTCGGATCCGGATCGTTACCCTGAAAGTGCCGGAAATCCGCGACGACACCGACGACGGTGAACCAGTCGGGCTGCTCGGAGCCCACCAGCTTGAAGCGTCTACCGACCGGATCCGTGTCGCCCCACACCTCCTTCGCCATCGCCTGGTTGATCAGCGCGACGGGGGTTCGCGTGATTTCCTCCGAGGTCGTGAGATCCCGCCCGCGGACCAGCGGAACGCCGAGCGTTTTCGGGATTCCAGGCGAGGCCGCGACGAAGCTGATCTCTGGTTCCTTGCCACGCTCGAACGCCTTCCCCTCGACCAGCACCTGTCCGCCACTACCTCCGCCGCCGAGGGGGACGAAGTTCGAGGCGAAGGCAGCCTCGACGCCAGGAATGCCTTCGACCCGGCGCGCGATGTCCTGCACGCGTCGCGCCTTCGCGTCGGCCGGCTCGTACGCCGCTCCGGGCAGATAGAACCGCATCGTCAGCAGAGGTGTGGTGTCGAAGCCGACCGCGGCGTTCTGCAGATTCAGGAAGCTCCTCACGAACAGCGATGCGCCGATGAGGAGGACGAGCGACATCGCGACTTCCGCGATGACCAGCGCGTTTCGGATGCGCGCGCGGCCGCCACCTGCCGAACCGCGGCCGCCCTCTTTCAGGCTCGATTGCAGATCGGTGCGGGCCGCCTGGAACGCCGGCACGAGGCCGAAGACGACGCCGGTCAGCACCGAGACAGCGATCGTGTATGCGAGCGTGCGGCCGTCGAGCCTCCAATGGATGAAATACGGTATGGAGTCGGGCGGAATGCCAGCGTCGATCAGGAGAAGGCCGACTCGCGCGAGAAGGACGCCGAGCGGCGCGCTGGCCAGACCTATCAGGACCGCTTCGGTGAGGAGCTGTCGAACGATCCGCCAGCGACCGGCGCCAAGCGCGGTGCGAATCGAGATCTCCCGATGACGGACCGATGCGCGAGCGAGGAGCAGGTTGGCCACGTTCGCGCACGCGATGAGCAGCACGAGTGTGACTGCGCTCATCATCGTGAGAATCATCAGCTCGACGGTGCCGGGCAGCATCCACTCGCGCAGCGGACGTACCACGGCTCCCCAGCCGTCGCTCACGTTCGGATAGGTCGCTGCGAGACGCGACGTCACGGCCTCGAGATCGGCGCGCGCCTGCGGCAGCGTCACCCCCGGCTTCAGCCGCGCGAACACCTGGTTGCTCCGCGCGTCGCGGCCCGACTTCTCCTCGTACGGCGCGAGCGGGACCCACAGCTGCTGCGTCTCGGGAAACTTGAAGCCCTCCGGCATGACGCCAATCACCGTGTGCGGGCGGCCGTTGACGGAAACCGCCCGGCCGATCACCGACGGGTCAGCGCTGTAGCGCCGCTTCCACACCTCGTCCGAAAGCACCGCGACCGGCTCGGCGCCCGGCCGGTCGTCGTCCGGGCCGAAATCGCGTCCGAGCGACGGAAGCGTACCTAGCAGCCCGAACAAGTTGGAGGAGACGGCGGCGCCCCGGTAACGTTCCGGCTCGGTGGCGCCGTCCGCAATCGTCAGGCTGCGATTCTGGAAGGCGGCTAATCCGGCAAACGACGTCGCCTGCTCCCGCCAATCCTTCAAGTCTGGATATGACACACCAGAGCGGTTGACGTGCTGTTTGGGGTTCGTGCCATTCAGGACGACGAGCCGGTCGGCCTCCGGGTACGGGTACGGTTGGAGCAGAACACCGTCGACAATGCTGAAGATCGCGCCATTGACACCGATCCCGAGCGACAGGCAGATGACAGCAACGGCCGTGAAGCCAGGGTTGGCGATCAGCGTGCGAAAGGCGTGACGGAGGTCTTGAAACATAGTCGGCAGTCGGCAGTCAGCGGTCGGCAGTCACAGTCGACAGTCGCAGTCGCAGTCCGAGTCGACAGTCGCGGCGCCCAGGCGGGAATCGAACCCTTGCACCCGCCCTGATCCCGCCTTCGGTCTGGTCATTAGACGGCTGGGGTGCCTGAAGGTTCGAGTCAACTCCAGCGCCCGCCGTCTCGTCAAAGGTCGTCGGGGGTCAGAGAAAATGATGAAACGACAGGCATTCGTGGTTATGGCGCTCCTGGCGGTTGCAGCGGCGCCAGGGGCGGCGCGGCAGGGCCGGGTGGTCGAGGACGGGTGGTGCCAGGAGGACCGGGGGAACCGGGATCGTTTTCAGAGTTGTGAGGTCAGAGAATTCACCGTGCCCGCCGGGGCCAGCCAGGTCAACGTCGATGCTGCCCCGAACGGAGGCATTCAGGTCTTCGGTTCGGCCAGGGGCGACATGGTGATCCGGGCGAAAGTCACGGCGCAGGCGGAGTCGGCCCAGCGATCGCGCGAGATTCTGGCCGGAGTACGCGTCGACGCAGCGGCCGACAAAATCTCGGCCGAGGGCCCGCAGGGGCTCGAACGGCGCGAGAGCTGGTCGGTCAGCTACCGGCTTGCCGTGCCGACCCAGACGTCGCTTCAGCTGAAGACCACGAACGGCGGCATCTCGATCGAGCGCGTCGAAGGGCGGCTCGAGTTCGCGACGGTGAACGGCGGCGTCAAGCTCTCGGGCATCGGCGGCGAAGTGCGTGGCCGCACGAGCAACGGCGGAGTCGACGTGGACCTCGACGGTCCGACGTGGCAGGGCGAGGGACTGGACGTCGAGACCAGCAACGGCGGCGTCAAGCTGCGCATCCCGGAGCAGTACTCGGCCCGGCTCGAGGCCGGCACCATCAACGGCGGTATCAGCGTGGACTTCCCCATCACCATGCAGGGAAGAATCGACCGCGAGATTGTGGCGACCATCGGCGCCGGCGGACCGGTCATCCGCGTGCACACCAACAACGGCGGCGTCAAGGTGATGAAGAAGTAGGCCACCTACCCCCCAAAGAACGTCCTCAGCAACGGCCGGCCGACCACGGGCCGGCCGGGCCAGGGGATCGTCGCCAGGATCGCAATCAGGGCGAGGGTGAAGAAGATCAGCGCAGTGCGATGACGCCGGGCGGGGTCGGTCGCCTCGCGGATCCGCCTCTCGCCGATGTGCGCGAGGGTAATCGCGATCACCATCCCGACAGGGTGCTCGACGGTGAAGAACCGGAGCCCCGCGTTCCCCATGGCGTCGCCGATGTGTCGCATCCCTTCCCACGTAATCGGGCTCAGCGCGAAGTAGATGATCAGGCCGATCAGCATCTGCAAATCGAGCGTCCTGACGAAAAACGCGGACACGACCGTGTCTCCGCGCGTCCACGGCCGGCCCGCGACCAATCCCAGGATCGCGCGGACGATGGCGAGGAGAAGCAGCAACAGGATGACCCAGCGAAGCGCTGAGTGAAGGGCAAGAGCGGCGTTGTACATATCCGCAACACTGTACACCGAGCGGACAGCTGGACCCTTCGGGAGGATCCGGTGTCTGATAGGCCATGCTCGAAGCGCGCGGCCTGACGAAGTACTACTCGGCCATTCCCGCCGTGCGCGACGTCAGCTTCCGCATCGCAGCAGGCGGTGTTCTGGGCATCCTTGGCCCCAATGGCTCAGGCAAATCCACGACCGTCTCGATCGTCACCGGGCTCCTCGAGCCCTCTGGCGGCGCCGTTTACTACAACGGCCGGGACATCCGCGACGACCTGCTGGGATACAAAGCACAGATAGGCTACGTACCGGAAGAAGCGATCCTCTACACCCACCTGACCGGTCCGGAGTATCTGTCGCTGGTCGGTCAGCTCCGCGGGCTGTCGGATGTCGTGATTCGGCGCCGCACGGACGGGTTCCTGAAGATTTTCGACCTCCACGACGACGTCGATGCGCCGATGTCCGCGTATTCGAAGGGGATGCGGCAGAAGATCCTGATTTCGGCGGCGCTCCTCCACGATCCGGCGATCGTGGTGCTGGACGAGCCGAACTCCGGCCTGGACGTCACCACCACACTCGTGTTGAGAAGCCTCGTCCAGGCGCTCGCCGCGGAACGTCGGATCGTCGTATACAGCTCCCACGTGCTCGAGGCAGTGGAGCAGGTTGCGAGCGACGTCGTGATTCTCCTCGACGGCCGGGTCGTCGCACACGACTCGATCGCGCGGCTCCGTGAGCTGATGCAAGCGCCGTCGCTCGAGAGTGTCTTCCGGACGCTCGTGATCGAGACGGACATCGACCGCGTCGCGCACGATCTCGTGGACGTCATGCGAGCGTGAGGATTCAGGGGTTCAAGGTTCAGGGGTTCAGGGTTCAAGGTTCAGGGTTCAAGGTTCAGGGGTTCAGGGTTCAGGGTTCATCGTTCAAGGTGCAAGGTTCTTCGAGCGCCGAGCGCCGGACGCCGAGCGCCGGATTCGGAACCCTTATCCCTGATCCCGACACAACTCTATGAGACAGGTCAGGCTGCTCGCCCGGACGTTCTTCGTGAGGCTGTTCGAGAGCGACCTGATGCCGCCCGGCCTCCCCCAGGTGCAGCTCGTGATCTGGAGCGTCGTTCTCGTGGCGACGCCCGCCCTGACGCTGCCGGCCGTGTTCATCCAGAAGTACACGCGCCTGTGGTACCAGCCGGGGACGCTGGGACCGGCCATTGCCACGGATCGGCTCGTGCTGCTGACGCTGGCCATGATCGCCGCTGGTCTCGTGGCGATCGTCGTCTGGGAGAATGCGCTGCCGGACCGGCGTGACGCGAGGATCCTTGGTGTCCTGCCGGTGCCGACCGGCGCGTTCGTGGCCGGTCGCCTCCTCGCCCTCACCCAGCTCTTCTCGCTGTTCTTCGCCACGCTCGGGCTCATCCCCTCGGTTTTCTTTTCTGGTGTCGCGGCGGCCTACCAGGAGCCGGGCGGCTTCATCGGCATGAGCATCGCGCAGACGTTGACGGCGCTGGCGGGCACGTTGACCGCCTTTTTCGGCGTCATCGCACTGCAGTGCGTCGTGATCGGCACCTTCGGGCGGGTGATGGCGCAGCGCGCGGCCATCGCGATCCAGATCCTGTTCGCGGTCGCGCTGGTTCAGATGATCGTCTTCCTCCCCTCCCTCGGCCGATCGATGGGGGACGGCAATCTTGCTCCCGACTGGCTCTCCTCCTCCACCGCGACGATGCTGCCGTCGGTCTGGTTTCTAGGCCTCTTCGAAGTGCTGACGGGGCTGGGCGGACGCAACGCATTCCCACTTGCCGGGTGGGCGCTCGCCGCGACCGCCATCTCTGTGACCTCGGCCGTGGCTTTGTACGCGGCCAGCTACGGGACATTGGCGGCGCAGGCGCTCGAGACGGTGCCGCCCGACACCACGTGGTCTCGTCGTCTGGGCCGGCGAGCGTGGCGTCCCTCCGTTCGACCGGAGGGCGGGCGACGGGTCGTCCGGTCGGCAGTCCGACAATTCACTATCAGAACACTCTCGCGGAGCCGCCAGCATCGGACGCTGCTCGCGCTGTACATGGGGCTGGGCCTCGCCGTGATCGTGTCGTCGATCCTTCCGTTGGCGCTGCAGCGCGGGATGGCGGCGTTCGAGCGACCGAACATCGCCATCCTTGCCGCTCCGCTCGTCATGATGTTCGTCGCGCTCGTGGGCATGCGCGTGGCCTTTGCAATCCCCGTGGACATCAAAGCGAACTGGGTGATCAGGCTTCGTGAGCCCAACGAGATCGGCAGCGCGATGGACGGAGCCTTCACCGCGATGTTGGGATGGGCGGTGGCGCCGTTCGTCTTCCTGGCGGCGTTCAGTGCCGGCGCGCTGTGGGGATTCGGTGTCGCAGGCCAGCATGCGATCGTCACAGGGCTCCTGGGATGGCTGCTCGCGGAACTGCTCGTCGTACGGCTCTGCAAAATTCCGTTCACGTGCACGTACCTGCCAGGCCGATCGGAAGTCAAAACACTGTGGCCCCTGTACTTCACGGCGTTCACGACCTTCACGTATTCGATGGCCAGCCTCGAGCTGCAGATGCTCAGGTGGCCGCGCATGCTCATCTGGTTCGTCGTTCTGGTGAGCGGCGCCGCCGCGACGGCGCGCTTCGCCCGGCGTCGATGGCTCGCGGAGCAGCCGGGCCTCCGATTCGCCGAAGAGGAGCCCGGCGCGTTGTTCGAGGGGTTTCATCTGAGCGAGGGGCTGGCCGCGAGGGGACGTCAGGAGCGCGGCGCTCAATGAACGACTCGATTCCACGCTGAGCCACGAACGAACACGTCCACACTTGACACTAGTATCAATCTGATACTACGCTGCCGCCTCGATGCGTTCCTCTCACGGAAAAGCCGCGGACATCAACGCGCATCTCCCCCTCAAGCCGCTCGTCTTCCAGATCCTGCTCGCGCTCGCAGACGAGGAACGGCATGGCTGGAGTCTCGTCCGGGACGTGCAGCAGCGCGGCGGCTTCGCGCGAATCATGCCGGGCAACTTCTATCGAACGCTTCGAACGATGCTTGCGCAGGGCCTGATTGTCGAGTCACGCGCACGCCCCGCGGCGGACGAGGACGATGAGCGCCGGCGGTACTTCCGGCTGACGCCGCTCGGCGCGCGCGTCGCCGGTGCCGAAGCCAGAAGGTTGGAAGCCGTGGTGCTCGAGGCGCGATCCAAGCGCCTGCTCGCGAAGCCAGGCGGATGATTCTGTATCGGCTTCTGCTGCTCGCGTTCCCGCGGCGGGTCCGTCGCGAGTTCGGCGACGACATGGCGCGCCTCTTCGAGGCGCAGCGTCGAGCCGCACGCGAAACAGGCGAGGGGACGGCTCGATTCTGGATCCGGGCAGTCGCCGACGCCCTCGTCCATGGCGCAGCCGAACGGATCTTGATTGCCCGCGAGAGTCTGCGGACGTTCGCCCTTCGAGCCGCCGGAGCGGAGCGGGGCCCCGGGGCCCCCGCGAGCGACGGCGTTGGAGGGTCCGACGGAGCGAAGCCCGCCGGTCGAAACTGGAGGTTGATGATGCGTGCGTTCACACACGATTTGAAGCATGCTGTCCGGCTGCTCGTCCGGCAGCCTGGCGTGACGATCGTCGCCATCGTCACCCTGGCGCTCGGCATCGGCGCCAACGCTGCCATCTTCTCGGCGGTGGACGCGATCCTCCTGCGACCGCTGCCCTACGAGGATCCCGACCGGCTGGTGATGGTGTGGGAGAAGCGTCAGGCCGAGGGTGTGCTCGACAATCTGGTCGCGCCGGCCGATTACGTGGACTGGGCGCGGATGAGCTCCGTCTTCGAGCGGATGGCGGCATTCGGACAGACCACGAGAGATCTCACCGGCAGCGGCGATCCCATTCGGATCGGAACGGGCGCGGTGACACCTGCGTTCTTCGACGTGTTCCGGATCAGAATGCAACTGGGGCGCGCCTTTGACGCCGCCGAAGGCATCCAGGGCAGGAACCGGGTCGTCATCCTCGGTCATGGATTGTGGCAGCGCCAGTTCGGGTCGGATGCGACCATCGTCGGACGCACCATCACACTCAACGGTCTTCCATTCGAGGTCGTGGGCGTGCTTCCGGAGAGCTTCGAATTCCCTGACCCGACGCTCGAGATGTGGACGCCTCTTGCATTTGAAGGCACGTCTGAACCGCTCAGCCGCGATACCCACAATTTCTTCGTCTACGCGCGGCTGAAGCCTGGCGTGACGCTGCAGCAGGCACGCGCAGAGATGGATCGTCTCGGAGGACAGCTGTCGAGCCAGTATCCCGAAACCAACCGCGCCCACGGGATCTGGGTGACGAGCCTCGGGGACCAGATCACGGGGCCGATGCAACGAGCCTCCGCTCAAGCCAGCGGGCTGCGATCCGGGCTTCTTCTGCTGTTGGCGGCGGTCGGCTTCGTGTTGCTGATTGCGTGCGTGAACGTGGCGAATCTCCTGCTCGCCAGAGCGGCCGGGCGCCGACGCGAAATGGCGGTACGCGCCGCGATTGGTGCCGGGCGAGCCCGGCTGGCTGGCCAGGCCCTGACCGAGAGCCTCGTTCTGGGGCTGGCCGGCGGAGTCGCCAGTCTGCTCGTGGGCTACTGGGGCATCGTCGCGCTCCGGGATCTCACGCCGAGCGACACTCAGGTCGTCGGCCTCGAGCACCTTGCGCTGGACGGCCGCGTCCTGGTGTTCGCCCTCCTGCTCTCGATTGCGACCGGGCTCGTGTTCGGCCTCCTTCCCGCGTGGCACCTCGCGAAGCAGGACGTGAACATGGCTCTCAAGGATGGCGGCAGGACCGCCGGTGCGATCCGGCGGCGGCTGCGGCTCGCCCTCGTCGTGTCGGAGATCGCGCTCGCGTCGCTCCTCCTCGTGGGCGCCGGCCTCACACTGCGAAGCTTCCAGACATTGCTTCGCGCGCAGCCGGGATTTGCAAGCGAAGGCGTCCT
The DNA here is from genome assembly GCA_963804795.1 of uncultured Acidobacteriota bacterium. Lineage (GTDB taxonomy): Bacteria > Acidobacteriota > Vicinamibacteria > Vicinamibacterales > 2-12-FULL-66-21 > CAVSUB01. The sequence goes on from CAWDRS010000008.1 coordinate 376,462, forward strand.
GACGTCGGTCGTCGCTCTGCCCGGCTCCCGGTATCGCACCAACGACATGCTGATCGCCGCCGTGGAACAGATCCAGGCGCGCTTTGCCGCAATTCCCGGCGTGCGCGCGGTTGGCGCCACTTCCCTGCTCCCGCTCTCGGGTCAGGACAGCCGGCGCGGCGTCGTCGTCGAGGGCCGCGTGGTGCCGGCGAACACGCCGACGCGCGCACATCCCCGATCCGTCACGCCCGGATATTTTCGCGCGATGGGTCTACAGCTCGTATCGGGACGGTTCTTCACCGACGCCGACGGGGCGACTGCGGCACCGATCGCGATCGTCAACGAGACCATGGCGCGGAGCTACTGGCCCGGAAGGTCCCCCGTGGGGTCCCGGGTGCGATACACGGGGACCAAGGAATTGCGCGAAGTCGTCGGTGTGATCCGGGATGTCCGGCACTGGGGCCTCGACGCGCCGGTCAATCCGGAAATGTACGTGCCGTACGCCCAGCTGCCAATCTCCGGGCTGACGTTTGCCATCGCGGCACAGACCGAGCCGGCATCGTTGACCAGCACAATCCGCGAAGAGCTTCGAGCCTTCGATCCGAATCTTCCCTTGTCGAACGTCCGCACGATGAGCGACGTCGCCGCGCGCTCGGTCGGCGCGCGCCGTGCCGCCATGATGTTGCTCGCTGTCTTCGGCGGGCTCGCACTCATCCTCGCGGCGGCCGGCATTTACGGCGTCATGTCCCACCTGGTGGCGCTGCGGACGTCGGAGATTGGCGTGCGCGTGACGCTTGGCGCAAGACCTCTCGAACTGATGCGCCTGATCCTGCAGGAAGGGCTGGCCCAGACTGCCATCGGCCTGGCGATCGGCCTGGCCGCATCCGTCCTCATCATGCGCACGTTCCGGACGATGTTGTACGAGGTGAGCCCCGCGGATCCGTTGACGTTGACAGCGGTCGCGGTCGTGTTGATGATGACCGCCGTGGTTGCGTGTTTGATCCCGGCGCGCCGGGCCATGCGCGTGGATCCGGTCGAGGCGCTCAGGCAGTAGGGGCAAGAGGTTCAAGGGTTCAAGGGTTCAAGGGTTCAAGGTTCAAGGGTTCAAGGTTCAAGGTTCAGAGTTCTACACTCTGCTGAACCCTGAACTTCTTGAACCATGAACGTTGAACCCTGAACCTTGAACCTTGAACCTTGAATTGAACCTTGAACGTGTCTGCCTCAGTAGTGATTAACCGTGACCGCATAGTTGACCGTCGCCACCTGATTCCCCGCATCGTAGACCATCACACAGTAGCTTCCTGCGTTCAGTGTCCCAGAGAGTTGCGCAGTGGTACCGGCCTGCGTGATGACGGAGCCATTTGTGAGGAGCGTGCAATTCGGGTCGCTGTAGGTTCCGACGCCGAGCCCCATGTAGATCGTCGATGGAGGTCCCGCCGACGTCAGGGTCACGTTGACCTGTCCCCCAGACAACGTCACGGTGAACTGATTGAAGGTCTTACCGCTAGGATCGACGCTGCCCGTGAAGTTCTCTGTCGTCACGGTTGCCGTTGGCCCGGTCGGCGTGCTGTCCGAAGAGCTGCTCCCGCACGCGGCCGCGGTCACACCGAGGATCAGTGCCGCCAGGATCGGTTTCATTTGTTGCCTTTCTCGCATTTCTGCCACACGCGCGCCTCTCGATCTCTTCGACAGAATGCCCGCGCATGCGTGAAAGGCCGCAATGCACAAACTGTGCTTCATCCCCGCGAGACGAGCCGCGTTGGTGAGTCGTCAAGGCTTGGCTGACTTTTCGGGGTTTTTCGGACTGGCGCGTGGTGGTCGTGCGAGAGTATTGAGATTCTGTGGCAGAACGGCGGCAGCTTTGCGACAGCGTCGCTGCTGATTGTCCTCTGTCTTACCGTGATGTGCTCGTCAGGTGACTAATCCAATCCGAGGGGCTTCGCCCCTCGGACTCCCCTACACGCGCTCTCGCGCGCCGCTGCGCCGGCGCGCTCCGCTCGCGTGGCTCGCTCACGGTCGTTCGCTCGGATCGTGAATCGAGCGGCAGGTTTATGAGACCTCGCCGAAGCCTTGGCGCAGGCGGGCCGATCGCGTGGCTCGCTCGCCACGCTCGCTCGCACCCTGGAACGGGCGGCACGTTTATGAAACGGCTTCTACAGTTAAATCCTTGAGTTGGAAGATTGCGCCCGCGGCGCCTACAATGCCCGTCGTGTCAACTTCGAAGCCCACGTCTGGAATCGGCGCGAAGTGCTGCAAACGGGTGCCGCGGTCGCCGGTCTGCGGCCCCTGCGCGCGCGTGCCGCGCCAGGTCAAGTCAAGTGGTCGTCGGGCAGCGAAGCGCCACAACTGAGGGCGCCCGCACAGGCGGCCGATTGCCACCACCACATCTACGACCCCCGATATCCAGTCGATCCGTCATCCACTCTGCGACCCGGCGAAGCCCTCGTAGAGGACTACCGCGCGTGCAGGCGATTGGCCGCATCCAACGTGATCAGCAACGCAGCTACCAGACCGACGACGTTGCCGCTCGACCGCTCCGGCATTCGGCAAACCGGACGAGCCTTGGTCGTGGTCAACGAAACCGTCAGACGCGGAGCTCCGGCGGATGGATGGTCTCGGAGTGCGCGGCATTCGGATTCAACTCGAGAATCCGGCGGTGTTGTACGGCTTTACGCGGTGAGTGGACCGGTACGCGCGCTATCGCGCGCCGCTCGATGGGAACTTCTGTGTGCGGAGAATCCCCGCTCCCTCACGAATGACGACGAGCTGATCTGCCTCGACGTGCGGAATCTTCTCCGTCGCGCCATTGGGCCAGCGGATTGTCACGTCGGCGAACGTTGCGGTGCCCAGGCCGAAGTGCAGGCGGCGGTCGTTGGCGGAGTAGAAGCTCGATTGAGCCGTCACCTCCTGTGCCTGTGCCCGGTCGCCATAACGGGCCAGCACGCGCGCGCCAATTGCGCTGCAATTCGACTTCACCCCGATGAGCAGCACTTTCAACCAGTGGCCATTGCCGGAGACGTCGTTGCGCAGCAGCGACGGCGGCTCGTTCATGTTCATCACCAGGATGTCCACGTCTCCGTCGTTGTCGAAATCCCCGAAGGCGCAGCCACGGCTCGTGTGCGCCGCCGCGATCCCGGCGCCCGCTTCGTCGATCAATTCCTCGAACCTGCCGTCACCCAGGTTGCGGAACACCAGACGCGGTGTTCGGAAGGGGTAGGCCGGAAGCTTCTCCTCCACTTCGGGATACACGCCCCCGGTTACCAGAAAGAGGTCCGGGAGGCCGTCGTTGTCGAGATCGACTATCCCCGTTCCCCACCCGACGTACCTCGTCTCCACGCCTATGCCCGCGCGGATGGTGACGTCATCGAAGTTTCCTTTGCCGTCGTTCCGGTACAGGACATTCGTGTCGTCGGAGAAATGGGTTTTGAAGATGTCGAGGTTCCCGTCGAGATCGTAGTCGCCAATGCCTACGCCCATCCCGGCCTGTTCCATGCCGTCTTCACTCAGTGCCGCGCCACGTTCGAGGGCCTCCTCGCGGAACGTGCCGTCGTGCTGGTTGCGGAACAGCCAGCTGGGCGTGGAATCACATGCGACGTAGATGTCGGCCCAGCCGTCGTTGTCGTAGTCCGCAGCCACAGCGGTCATCGGATATGACCCCGAAGCCGCCGCAACCCCGGATTGCCGGCTCACGTCCGTGAACGTTCCGTCACCATTGTTGTGAAACAACTCGACGAACCCGGTGGGCAGGCCGCGAGGACCGCAGTTCACGGGCACACCCTTCCAGCGGCAGTCGGCGTTCTGGCCAGGCTTTGGCAGCTTCTCGAGCGTTGTGTTCAGGTAATTGGCGACGAACAGATCCAGTCGGCCGTCTCGATCGTAGTCCACCCAGGTGCACCCCGAACCGTAGCGTACGGCCTCCTGTCTCAGGCCCGCCTTCTGCGGTCACGTCCGTAAACGTGCCATCACCGTTATTGTGGTAGAGCACGTTGTGGCCGTAGGAGGTGATGAACAGGTCGTCGAAACCGTCGTTGTCGTAGTCGCCCACCGTGACGGCTGACGCCCACCCGGTGCGGGTCAGCCCCGCCTTTTCCGTCACGTCCGTGAACGTGCCGTCTCGATTGTTCTTGTACATGCGATTGGTCGTACCCGGCGGCGCACCTTCCAACCTTGTGCCGTTCAGAACGAACAGGTCGAGCCAGCCATCGTTGTCGTAGTCGAGAAAGGCCACGCCGCACCCGACCACCTCGATGATGTAGCTCTTCGTGCCCTCGCTGCCGTAGACAATCGGCTGCGTAAGACCGGCGGCTTTCGCGACGTCGGTGAAACGCGCCAGAAATGGACGGCCCGAGGGCTTTCCGCGGGGCTGTGGCTTGACGCTCCGCGAGGAGATGCCTTGTCCAAAGGCGGCGTCGGCCGAGCACGCCAGGAGAGCGAGCATCGCGCGACGGGTGATCATCGGCCTGGCACGCCGAAGCCTTTGGCGGAGGCGGCGCCCTCGGTCGCAGTCAATATCTGTCCCGCCTTGACGTTGTCGAACGTCTGAACGATGCCGGAAGGCCAACGGATCTCGACGAGCCTGGCGGTGGAATCCCCGCCGAGGCCTACCAGCAGCCGCTTATCGCTGGCCGAAAGGTAGCCTACGGCCGTGTTGATGGTGAAGTACTGAGTCAGGCCGGATGCTGACACGACCTTCACCTGGGCCCCTAGCCCGTCGCGATTCGATTTCCTTCCGACGCGTTCGTATCCCGAGCCAGTTCCGGAGATTCCCGCCATCATTCCGGAGCACGACCGCGTTCTGGCCAACGTTGCTGACCACCACGTCGATGTCGCCATCATTGTCCAGGTCGCCAAAGGCGGCACCGCGACCGGCCCAGTCCTTTTGAAACACTTCGCCGGGAGTGACTCGAACGAAACGCCCCGACTCATTCCGCAGCAGCAGCGGCGGTTGCAGGTACTTCAAGTTGGGCGCGGTCTTTTCGATCGTGTCCATCACGTGTCCCTGCGCAACGAACATGTCCTTCCAGCCGTCGTTGTCGTAGTCGAACAGACGCGTGCTCCAGCCGGAAAAAGGAAGAGTGGCGGCTCCCACGCCGGACATGTCGGTCCGATCCCGAAAGCTGCCGTCGCCGTTGTGACGAAACAGCCTGTACCGTTCGTTCGAGAGGTCCGTGACTACGATGTCGGGATGACCGTCGTTGTCGTAGTCGGCGAATTCCACTCCCATCCCGGCGAACGTCTTTCCATCCTCATTGAACCCGACGCCCGCAAGCAGGCCGACCTCGGTGAACGTGCCGTTTCCGATTGTTGCGGTACAGGAAAGACTGCACGGAGTCATTCGCAACGTAGACATCGATGAATCCGTCGTGATCGTAGTCGGCGAACGAAACGCCCAGGCCTTTGCCGTGGGGATCGGCAATCCCGGCCTTCGACGAGACATCCGTGAACGTGCCGTCACCGTCGTTGTGATAGAGGATATTGGCAATCCCATCGTAGTTGTCGGGGTGACAGTAGGCCCGGTATCCGGGCTTCTTTTCTCCGCAATATCGGTTGTTCTCGAAAGCTCCAATCCACATAGCGAGTCACGAAGAGGTCGAGCCTTCCGTCGTTGTCGTAGTCGAGAAACCCGGCGCTCGCGCTCCACCCACTGGCGGCTACTCCGGCACTCTTCGTGACGTCAGCGAAGGTGCCGTCCGCGTTGTTGCGGTAGAGCGTGTTCCCGCCGTAGTTGGTGACGTACAGATCGTCGAAGCCGTCGTTGTCGTAGTCTCCCACGGCCACGCCCATGCCGTAGTAGTTCTGCGCCATTCCGCTGACGCCAGCCTTCTCCGTGACATCGCTGAACGTGCCATCCGCGTTCTGGTGGTACAGCCGGTTCCAGAATCTCACGCTCCGACTTGTCGGGCAGTTTGCCGTCCGGCATGGGCTCGTCGATCTTCGCGCCGTTCGTGAAGAACATGTCCAGGCGGTCATCGTTGTCGTAGTCGAACAGCGCGACGCCGCCGCCCATCGTCTCTATGAGGTACTTGCTCGAGGTGGCGGAGTTTTCGTGCCTGAAGTCGATTCCGAGAGACCGGGTGACGTCGACAAACTGCAGATCCGGAGCGGACGATGACACGATGAGAGGCAGGAGCAGCGCACACGGTAACACCCAGGCGCCTGCGTGTCGGCATTTGCGCATGGTCGCCTACCCGAATCTTCGGCTGCTGACGATCCCCTTTGTCTCCTGGATGACGAAGAGGTGGCCTGGCGGACAGGTCCCGAAACGTCTCCTTCTCACCGGAAGGCCACGACAATTCAACGGTGTCTGCCTTGGTACGGTCGCCCAACCCGAAATGGAGGCGGAAATCGTTCTGCGAATAGTAGCTCGAACCGCTCCTCACCTCGTCTATCTGGCTGTGTTCGCCGCAGATGACTTTCACGCGAGTCCCGATCCCTGACCGGTTCGAACGCGTGCCTACGCACTTGACCAGGATCCAATTCTTCCTGCTACCACCATCGTTCCGCAGCAGCGTGGGAGGCCCATCCAGGTTGTTCACGATCACATCGACATCGCCGTCGTTGTCGAAATCGCCGAAGGCGCAACCGCGACCGAGGTTCTCCGCACGGATCGCTGCACCGGCCTTTCCGGACACGTCTTCGAAGCGTCCGTTGCCCATGTTGCGATAGAGAACCTTCGGCTGCCGGTACGTGATGTGCAGCTTTTGGTTGGCGATCTGCGCATACACATGCCCGTTCGCGATAAAGATGTCCTTCCACGCCGTCGTTGTCGAAGTCGAAGAAGTCGACGCCGAAGCCAAGGTACTTCCGGTTGACCCCGAGGCCGGCCTTGACGCTGGCGTCCGCAAAGCCGCCGCCGTAGTTCCGGTACAGCGTGGTCACCTGCTCGGAGAAGTTCGTCCGCACGATGTCCAGCCAGCCATCCGCGTCGTAATCTCCCACACCCACGCCCATTCCGGAGAGCGCGACGCCATTTTCATCGAGCGCGACACCAGCTGGAACCGCGACCTCCCGGAACGTCCCGTCGTGGTTGTTCCGGTACAGCAGGCTCGGTGCGCTGTCGCAGGCAACGTAGATGTCCGGCCATCCGTCGTTGTCGAAGTCCGCCGACGCTGCTCCCATCCCGTAAGATCCCGTTGGCTGCCAGTTGCGTGCCGACGAAGACCATCGTGGACGGCCCGCGCGGATTCGAGATCCCGGACGCGTCCGAAACGTCCGCGAACGTGCCGTCCCCGCGGTTGCGGTAGAGGATGTTCGTGCCGCCAGCGAACCCCAGCGGGCCGCATGGGACCGGAATGTCGTTATAGCTGCAGTAGGCCGACTGGCCGGGCCGGGGCGCCTTCGCCGGGTCGAAATTCACGTAACTGGCCACGAACAAATCCAGATGGCCGTCACGGTCATAGTCCAGAAAGCAACAGCCTGCGCCCCAGCGGGTTCCCGATCCCGCGACGCCGGCCTTTTCGGACACGTCCGTAAACGTGCCGTCGCCGTTGTTGCGGTACAGCACGTTGTGCCCCCAGTACGTGACGAAAAGATCGTCGAACCCGTCGTTGTCGTAGTCGCCGACACAACATCCCTGGCCCCAGCCCGAATGGGTCAACCCCGCCTTCTTCGTGACATCGGTGAATGTGCCGTTGCGGTTGTTGTGAAACAGATAGCTGGTTGGTCGGCTGTCCCGCACTTTCGGGTCGAGGCTGCTCCCGTTGACCAGAAAGATGTCGAGCCAGCCATCGTTGTCGTAGTCGAACAGCGCCACGCCGCAACCCATTTCCTCCAGCAGGAACTGCTTGTTGTATGGGCTGCCGGAAACGTTCCTGGCTTGCGCCAAGCCAGCCGCGGCCGTAATGTCCGTGAACACAACCGCCGAACCCTGGCCCGCGGGCGACTGCGGCGCCGCTGTCGCGAGGAGCTGCCAGGGTCCAGGTGCCGGCGTCAATGCCGCCGAAGCCCACCCGCCCAGCACCTGCAAGAACCCGCGACGTGACTGGCAGCTGCGGCCGCTCACGCTTCAGTCCCGGCGCCGCTGGGATCGTTGCCGGGACCGCCGCGCCGCTTCTTTTCGAGCTCGTTCGTCTCCCGCTCGAGGCGGGTGAACGATTCCAGCGCCTTGCGACTCTCTTCCATTCTGCCGAGTCGACGATAGAGGCCGGCCAGCACGTAGTAGTACGACGACGCTCGGGAATTGACGGAGATGGCTCGGTTCACCGAATCGACTGCCTCGTCCAGACGGCCCTGACGCTCGTCAGCCTTGGCCTTCTGAAACCAGGCACGGTCTGATTTGGGATCGAGATCGAGCGCCTTGCGGGCTTGTTCGAGCGCCTTCCCGGGGTCGCCCGTGCGGTTGTAGTAGGCGCTCAGGTTCACGTGAGCGGAGGCGAAGCTGCCATGCCGTGCCTCGTTCAGCGCGATGGCCTTCTCGTAGTTCACGACCGCGCCGGCGTCGTCGTCGAGCGCCTCCAGCGCGAACCCGAGGGCGTCGAGCGCTTCGACATATTCGGGATCAATCCGAAGCGCCGCTTCGAATGCCTTCCGCGCGGGCTCCCAGTTGTCCTGGATCGAGAACAGCTTGCCAAGGTTGTAGTGGATCTCGGCGGAGTCCGGCTTGTAACGGAGGCCCTGCTCGAACTCGACCTGCGCCGCGTCGAATCTCCCGATGATCATCAGATTGCGGCCAAGAGTCTTGTGTGCCTCGGCGTTTCGAATATCGAGTTCGAGAGATTTCGCCAGAGCATTGATGGACTCACCGATCTTCTGCTGGGCGAACAGACTGTAGCCGAGCGCGTACCAACCCCAAGACGACTTCGGGCGCTGCTTCACGTACTCGGTGAGGAGGGACTCGACTTCCTTGAACTTGCCCGCCCGAATGTAGCCTTCGAGCTCGGCCATCCGGCTGGGGTCGTCCTTTCCAGCACCTCCCTGCTTTTCCAGCACCGCCTCGAGATGACGATGCGCTTCGGCAGATTCAGGCAGGAGCTGAATCGCGTGGCGGAACTTGTCAGCCGCCAGTTCCAGGTCGCCTTTCTCGAGCGCGGCGCGGCCTTCGGCGATGTCCAGATTCGCGTTCTGGTTGCGGTCGTCCTCGGCCACCAGCTCGCGGCCTTTGCGGAGTTCAGCGGTGGCTTCTGCGGTGCGTCCCGCGCGCGACAGAGCCAGGCCGAGCTGATAATGAGTCTCCCCGCTCTTTGGCTCCAGTCGCGCCGCCTCTTCCAGTTCCTTGACTGCCTCAGCCACTTTCCCGTCCTGCAGAAGCGCTTTGCCAAGAGACAGGTGCGCCCGCGCGAACGTCGGGGCGATCGAGATGACCTTTCGCAACTGGTCGATCTCTTTCGACGGCCCATGGCTGGGACTGGCGCCGTAGGCCACCGCAAGGTTGAACTGGGCTTTCACGGAGCTCGGTGCCAGCGCAACCGCCTTCTCGAGCTCGCCGACGGCTTCCTTGGCGCTGGTTGGAGTGAGGGCCGCGCCTAGATTGCCGTGCGCATCCGCGTAGTCCGGACTGATGCGTACCGCTTCACGCAGCGCTGCAATACCCGCCTCCTCTTCGCCTGTCTGCAGCAGCACGAGACCGAGATGATTGTGGGCTTCAGCGAAATCCGGTTGCAGGCGAATGGCTTCACGGAACTCCTCGGCCACTTGCCTGCTGTCAGCGCCTCTGCGCCCGAGGAGGAGACCCATGGCGTTGTGGGCGTCCGCACGGCCCGGGTTCGCCGCGAGCGCCGGCCGGAGTCCCGCAATGGCAGCGCCCCAATCCGGCTCGGGAAGTGACGGTGACGGGAGGTTCAGCCCGGCTTCGAATTGTCCAACCGCTCTGTCGAGATCGCCCGCGCGAAGATAGACGATCCCCAGGTCGACGTAGACGGCGGCGGTGGGTGGCATCAGCGCGATCGCGCGTTGCAGGCTGGCCCGCGCCCCCGCGATATCACCCTTTTCGCGAAGGGCGGTTCCGAGAAAGGCGTGGCTGGCCCCGGCCGCTGGATCGAGCCTGACGCTTTCCTGTAGTTCGGACAGCGCTTTGTCTTTGGAGCCGCTGTACCACAGCGCGGCCCCAAGGTTGTAGTGGGCCTCCGCCGATTCACGCTGGAGCGCGACCGACCGCTCCAGATGAGAGATCGCCGAAGGCAGATCTCCCTGCTGGCCCAGGATGAAGCCCAGCAGGTTGTGCGCCTCCGCATGATTGTCGTCAAGGCGGAGCGCTTCCGTCAGTTGCTCGCGGGCGGTGGTCAGGTCACCTCGCCCAGCCACTTCCCGGGCGCGGTTGCAGAGATCGTTCGCAGGACCGGTCGCGGAAGGGCGCGGCTTGCGCGCGGACGCGCTCTGCTGCTTCAATGCCGTCCCGAGCGCATAGTAGCCTTCGCGCAGCTCTGGCTCGATTTCGAGCGCCCTCTCGAAAGCCGCGACGGCGCCCGCAAGATCGCCACTCTGGCGCAGCGTCTGCCCGAGCTCGTACTGAATGGTGGCGTTGGCCGGATTCGCAGCAGCCACAGGGCGCAGGTGCTCCAGCGCAGCATCCAGATCACCCTTCTCCCTCAGAGCCATGCCCAGGTTCAAGTGGACGGCCACACTGCTTGGCTCCAGCGCCAGCGCCTTCTGAAACACCGCGACGGCCTCGGTAAAGTCACCACTCTTGGCCAGCACGGATCCCAGGTTCGTGTAGGCCTGCCCGTATTTAGGGTCGAGAGCGACAGCCCTTCGGAGCTCGGCAATCGCTCTGGGAAAATCCGACTTTTCCGCCAGCGCTACGCCTAGCCAGTTGTGCGCCTCCGCTGATCGCGGTGCGACCTTGACGGCGCGCTGGAACGCGATCAGGGCACGCGGGTAGTCGTTCCGGTCCCAGTACGCCAGGCCCAGCGCGACATGTAGTTTGGAATCAGAGGGACTGCGCTTGACGGCCGCCTCGAGCTGACTGACCGAGGCGGGAGGCTTCTCTGGCCTGCTGCGCCGCAGCAGTCCCTCCCGACGCGAGGACCAGCACAAGGACAAGGGCCCTCATCGAGAACCCAAGAAGCAGGAGCGCGGACAGCATTAGCACCCTGTAATGCTTATAACATCTCCCGCTCACAGGGTACCGCAGTCCGACGTCGGCGGTGTTCGAACCATTACAGGCGATGGGACCCGCCGGAAGCTGTCCGCCTGGAACGCCTCGCTGGGCCGGAGGCCCGCTAGAAGTCGAACCTCAACGCAAACTGCACCGACCGTGGCTGGTTACACTGCGTGTTGACCGAGCCGAAGGCGGCTGAGCTCCAGTTCGTGTTCGGAGAACAGAAAAACACGCGGTTGAAGAGATTCCCGATCGACGCCTCGAACCGCAGCTTCCTCTGGTCGGCCATCGGGAACACTTTGAAGATGTTCAGATCTTCGCTGTAGTTCGGGAAATCGCGCACCGAATCGTCTCGCCGGACCGCGTTCCCGAACTGGAGTGGACCGGGGTCCGTCCAGGCAGCCGGATTGAAGTAGCGGTCGGTGTTCGGATTGAAGTCTCCATTCGCGGCTACCGCCTCGACACCGCTGACCCGATTCGGGCGCTTCTGGTTATTGAAGAGGAAGCCGCCAAGATCGTTGGCCATCATGATGTTGAATGGCCGCCCGCTCTCGTATCGGAGCACGCCGCTGACGTTCCAGCCCCCAAGGAGAGCTTTCGCGACACCTGACGACCAGCTCTCGGAGCCAGGCACTTCCCAGGTGAAGCCGGTCAGGAACACATGCGGCGTATCGTCCGCACTGAGGGACCACTCGAGCGGGTCCGCGGGATTTTGAACCGTTGCGTTCGCCCCGTCGCTCCCGTTGGCGTTCTCTGCGCTGTTGTTATGCAGCTTGGAGAATGTGTATGCCACCCTGGCCTGGAGGCCCCGGGAAAATCGCCGCTCGAGCACAGTTTCTACGGCATGGTACTGACTCTCGCCTGTCGGCACGCCGCGCCACGGGATGTTCTGGTACTGTGGATATTTTCGCAGCGCCTGCGCCACATTCCCTGTGAAACCGGGATATGGGGACCTGATTCCGGCAGCCTGGGCCGTCGGCGAGTTGATATTCGACTGCAGCACGGTGGCACCGAGCGCCAGCACGCTCGGGTCGTTCATGTTGGCGTCCACGCCCAGCGTCGAGGCATTGTGGGACAGGCGGCTGCCGCGGTTCCCGATGTACGACACGTCCAGCATCATGTTGCCGGTGAGCTGGCGCTGGTACGTCACGGACCAGTTCTGGAACCGCGGCAAGGTCAATCCGTTCGGCGTCACCGCGAGCGGCGCGGTGCCGTTGGCAAAGGCCGGGTTGATGAACGGCGGGAACGTCACGCGGTCTTGCGGGAAGCCGTTGTCGAGATAGAACGCGGGAGAGACGCCGTTGGACAGGTTCGGGGCCAGCAGATTGGCCTGGAAGCCGACCGTCGGAAGACCGCCTTGGCCGAAATTGACTCCCGCGTAATACACTCCGTAACCGCCGCGGATGGCGTTCCTGTCTCCCAGTCGGTAGGCAAAACCGGCCCGCGGGCCCCAGGCGTCCTTGTCCGGTGACTCGGGGAACTTCCGGCTCCCGGTGCGGCCCGGGCCGCTTCCCGCGAAAATCAACGCGCCTGGAATATTCCCTGCCCCCGGGTTGGGCGTGTTCGGATCGAAGGTCGAGTACCTGATCGTCCCTTTCGGAGCGGGCGAACTGATAGTCGAAGCGCAGCCCGAGGGTCACCGTCAGCTTGTCGCTCACCTTGAATTCGTCGTTGATCCACGCCGCCGTGTAGGCTTCGTTGAACGTCGGATAGACCGGGATAGTCTGACTGGCCTGCTGCACCTGGCCCAGCAGGAACGACGCGAACGGATCGCCGGTCTGGGAGAGATTGTTCCCCGAGCTGTCGTAGCCGCCCGTGCCGAGGCGATCGAAGTTGAACGCGCCGCCGGTGTTGGTCGCCCACCCGCGGGACGGGAACGTGTGATGGCGGTACTCGACACCAACCTTCGCCGTGTGCCGTCCCTTCACCCACGTCAGGTCGTTCGAGAACTGCCAGCGATCGTTCTTCTCGTAGCCGAACCGCTGCCACTGCTGCCCGATGTTCGTGTAAGGAGTGTTGCCGGCGAAATTCATCATTGGCGGTCCGGCAGTGTTGTCGACGAGACCGCCCTGGTTGGCGCCCCACAGCAACTGCGGCCAGCCGACACCGGCCGAAAGGGAATTCCCGCCCATGAACCAGCGGTCCCAGGCAACCGTGCGTGTGGTTCAACAGGTTGTTGCGGATGACCCAGTCGAACTGCTGGTGGGCATGATGTGTCGAGATGCGCTGGTAGAATCCCTGTCCGTAATAGGTGTTGTTCTTCTCCGGCTCGGTTTCCCCGTCGAACTCTGTCGTGCACCCCCCGGTTTCGCCGCAGTTCCGGATAGATGGCCTGCGGTTCCAGTAGAAGCTGTGGCTCATCTTGAAATTCGGCGTGAAACTGTGGTCCAGCCGGCCCAGCATATTCCGCGCGTTCAGGACCCAGGTCTGGTCGCCGGCGGGGTTGCCCGCCACGTTGTTGGCGGTACCGGCGCGGTCGGGGTGCACCATCAGCGCGGCGATTTTGGCGGCCACCTGACTGCGCAGCGGATCACCGGCCGGAATACGGTTGCCGGGATACGGATCGCGAACGTTGAACGCCGTTGACCATGCGGGTCGTGGCCGGATTGAAGATCTGGCCTCCGAGAATCGGCCGCCCGAGCGCGTCGGTTCCGATTTGGGTGCCGGTCAGCAGCGAGCTGAAGTCGCCGCTTTTGAACGCATCGGTCGGCGTCGTGTTGCCGAAACCGGGCAGGACGCCGGAGCGGAGCTCTCGTGTAGTCGAAATTGCCGAAGAAAAACGTCTTGTTGCGCCCGTTGTACAGCTTCGGGATCGTGACCGGGCCGCCAAGGGTCGCCCCGTAGTTGTTGTTGCTCAGCGGCGTTTTGCCGACGGCGAAAAAGCCCTTCTTGTTGAATTTGTCATCCGCAAAATACCCGTAGCCGCTGCCGTGAAACGCGTTGGTGCCCGTCTTGGCCGTGTACTCGATGAATCCGCCGCTCGTGTGGCCGTACTGCGCCGAATAGCTGGTCGTGGTGACCTTCACCTCCTGCACGGAATCCACCGGAGGTGTGCTCTCCTGGCTTTGCTGGTGCCCGCTCGCGTAACCGAACGCCGCGCCATCGAAGAAATTCTCGGTCGCGCTGCGCTGGCCGCCGTTGATGCGGGATTGGAACTGGCTGCCGCGGAACATCGGGTCGCCGTTCGGCTTCATCGGCAGGTAGCCCGGCTGCATCTGCAGCACGGACTCCGCAAGGCGGACATCCCCGGCCGTGATAATCGGGAGGTCCCGGTAGTATTTCTCGTTCACGGTATGGCTGACGTCGGGCTGGGTGACACTGAGTCCCGCCTCGGATGTGACTTCAACCGTTTCTTCGAGCCCGCCAACCTGCAGGATCATGTCCTGCCGAAACTGATCGCCCCCTCGAGCAGGATTCCCGAACTCACACCCTTCTTGAATCCACTCAGGTCAACGGTCACCGAATAGCGGCCGAGCACCAGCGGCGGCGAGGTGTACGCCCCGGCGGCGTTCGTCACCTGGACAGTGTTGACACCCGTGGCTTCATTACGAATCGTGACCGTCGCGCCAGGAACCGCGGCACCCTGCGCATCGGTGACGACGCCACTGATGATGGCTCTGTCAGCGCGCTGTGCCAGAAGGGGACTGCTGAGACAGAAGCTCAAGCAGAGTAAGGCGATGACTCGCGGCACTGCACGATAAGTCCTCGTCACGTGAACCTCCCGAAGGGGTCAGACAAGGTCGCGCTGATGGAGCGGGCTGCTCTGGGACCGTTCCTGCGAAGGCCAAATTATGGATGTGGCGGAACCGGTTCCACATTTCAACGCGGTCGGAAACTAACGCCAAAAACAAGAGGTGTCAAGCGTAATCTTTTTCTATTAACAATATGAAACTGAGCAGGAAATCGTTTGAGGGTCTGTAGGTAGTTTGAAGGTTTGTGAGCAAAAGAGATCAGCGCAGCGGCAGAGTTAGTACGTTCACCGAGTGAGGAGAAAGCTGGACGGTAAACTTAGAACCGCTTCGGAAGGCTGTCGAGCGAACGGTCACCGCCTGAGGTGTCCGGAAACTGTTGGAAGCCTCGAGCGAATCTCCGGTCAACCTCTCCATCCTGCCGTCGCCGTCCACCGTGGCTCCTGTCACCGTCACCGTCGTCTTCAGCGCGCGCTCGCGACTGGTATTGACCGCCTTCACGAACAGCCGGCGGCCATCGCGAGATCGGCTCGCGACGATGTCGAGAACTGGGATCTGGGTACCCTCGATAGCGCTGTCGAACGTGGGGGAGGAAACACGCGCAGAGAGTCGATCGCCTCCGAGGTGCTCGTTGTAAAGGCGGATCGCCAGGTATGTTGGTGTCACGAAGACGTCGTGACGGCTGGCCTGTATGATGCCTCCAGACCAGCCGTTCACGAGATCAGAAACGGCAGTCATGTGCACGATGTCCCCAGAGCGCTCGAACACGTTCATCAGGCGCGCGCCGTACAACGCAGACTCCATGGAGTGCTGCCGGGGCACGGGCAGCGCGGTGTTCCACTCGTTGATGATCAGCCGGATGTCGCGCCGGGGCGCGAGCTCCGAGATGAGCCCGGCCACCTCACGATAGAACCGCTCGTAGAAGAGCGGACGAGCCATCAGGTTCCCGTAGTCGCGCTGCGCCTCGTTCAGCCCGTAGTAATGGTGGATGGCGAGGTAGTCGATTTGCCCGCCGGCGCGGCCGAGGAGCGTGCGGTTCCACGCCATGTCGTTGTCGCCGACCGCGATGAAGCGCAGCGACGGATCCACCGCGAGCATCGCCTCCCGGTACCGGAGGTAGTTGCGGGCGTAGGTTTCCGCGTCGCTGTGGCCTCGCACCCAGTCGCCCCAGATCTCGTTCCCGATCTCCCAGGTCTTCACCGCGAACGGTTCCGGGCTGCCGTGCTTCGCGCGCAGGGCGCCATACCGTGTCGTCGTGTCGCCGTTGGCGTACTCGACCCACGCCGCCGCCTCCTCTGGGGTCGCGCCGCGACCCTCGACGTTGACGACGAGATGCGGCTCGGCGCCCAGATTGCGGCAGAAGCGGATGAACTCGTGCGTACCGAAGTCGCTCGGTTCCCGCTCGTTCCACCACGACAGGTTGATCCAGTCGGGCCGCTCGTCGCGCGGACCGACGCCCCAGATCCAGTGATAGTCCTGCGCGACATTCCCGCCCGGCCAGCGCACGAAGGCAGGCCGGAGGGCCTTGACCCGCTCGAACACGTCGGCTCGGACATCGTCCACCGCATCGCCGGGTAACAGCGACACCTGATCGATCCATACACGACCCCGACCGTCGAGGAGGATCGCGATCCTGGCGAGCGGATCGGCCTGCGTCGGCCGCAGAGTGAAGCGATACTGCTTCCACGCGCCGTCCGCGGCGATGTCGCCGAGGTCGGCTGACGCGTACGTCTCCCCACCGGTGCGGTCCTGCTCGAGCGCCACGGTCAGCGCGCCCGCGAAGTCCCATGTCCGCAGCCACAGGTAGCCTCGGTACTCCGTCCCTGCCCGCACCGGCACGCGGCCCTGGTGGATGCCCCGGCGTTGTCCGTCCTGCACCCGGCAGGTCGATCGCAGCGAATGCTCAACCTGCTGGCTGTCCGAGCGGACGCGTGGGCGGATACGCTACCGAATCGTCCCACCGGAAGCGGATCGCGATCATCGTTGCGATCGTCCGGATCCCGTTCCCAGTATCGCGGCAGCCCGATCGCGTTCGCCTGCTCCTCGAACCCGCGGTTGCGGAGCAGCTCGGCATGCAGGCCGAACTTGATGTTCTCGAACATGAACTCGGCGAACTGACCGTAGAGGCGAGGATCGATGCGGTTCTCGACCGTCGACGCGTCGATCGCGACGGTCGCCTCGTCGTCCGCCTGGCCGCTCAGAGACGCGATCAGGGCGACGGCGGTTAGGGCGGATACGAGACTTGTGAAGCGCACGATTCGCTGCATTGCCTGTGGTCCGGAGAACGCTGTCATGACGTCGGTGCGGTTCAGCGGGATCCGGCCTTCAGCCGCTCGAAGATCTGCAGCTCGCTCGCGGCCAGCGCTTTCTGGCCAGTCCTCTGGTAGGCCTGAGCGAGCCGATAGTGCGCCTGCGGCTGATCGGGATCCAGCTGAATCGCCCGACGTAGCTCCGGAATGGCTTCCTTGTAGCGTTGTTGATCCGAAAGCAGGACCCCGAGCTCCAGAAAGCCCTTCGTGAGCTTCGGATCGAGGGCAACCGCTCGCCTGAGCAGAGCCTCGACTCGCTGCATGTCCACCGGGGTCGAACCGGCCGGCTGCCCCTTCCAGAGACTCAGCGCGTAGTACAGGTTGGCGAGCGCGTTTCGCGGCCGGGCCTCGACGAACCGGCCGAGACGTTCGGTAATCTCAGGACCCTGCTCTGGGGCGACGCCGTACATCTCTCCGAGGAATTGATACGGGCGCGGATCCGAAGGCGCGAGATCCACGGCCTGACAGAGCGAGGTGACCGCGGCGCCGTATTGCCCTCGCGAATACTGCGCGATGCCGAGACCAACGTGGAGCCGCGCCGACTTCGGATACCGTTCGATCCCGACCGTGAAAACCTGCGTTGCCGGCTCGAACGCCTGCAGTTGCAGCAGGTTGTTCCCCCAATCGAACAGGTGTTCTTCGGTCGCGTCCATGTGCGCAGCGCGCTGATACTCCTCGGCCGCGGCCACGAGGTTCCCCGCGCGCTCCTCGACATCTCCAAGAAGATTGTGGAGCTCGCTCGTGTCGTTCAGGGTCAGCGTGCGAGTCGCTTGATCGCGGGCTTCCGGGAGTTTGCCCGTCTGGAGCAGGACGAGCGCGAGGTCGTAGCCGTTTGCGTACTGGCTCGGATCGATCCGTTGCGCCGCCTGCAGATGCGGGAGCGCCGCAGCGAGCTTGCTGCGTTGCAGGTAGAAGGATGCCAGGGCGCGATGCGCCTCGAAGCTCTCGGGGTGAAGTCGTACAGCTTCGAGCAGACGTCGCTCGACGTCAGAGGCAGTCGCACTGGTCTTGCGAGATGGTGCGGGTGACGGAGGCTGTTGAGCGGCCGCGGTGCCGCCTGGGTTCATCGCCGAAAGCGCCAGCGCGAGGACGAACGGAAGGCCGGAGAGAGATCTCACGACGCCGCCAAAAAGGGGCCACAGGCTGCCCGTCCGACCTGCAGCCTGTGAGCCCCTTTCAGAGACACCGCTTCTACCAGTAGAGCTTTGCGCCGAATTGAATCTGCCGGGGGGTGTTGCGCATGGTGGTGATGCTCGCGAAATTCCTTGCGTCCCGGTAATCCAACGATCCTGGCAGGTTGAACGACGGCGTGTTCGTGATGTTGAAGGCTTCCGCACGAACCTCGAACTGCCGCTGGCCAAAGATCTTGAATTGCTTTGCCACACCCATGTCGAGCTGCCGCAGGGGCGGTCCGGTCACCTGGCTGCGCTTGCCACCGAGCGGGCTGAAATCGGTCTGACCGATCGTGGTAACCGGACTCGGGGTCGCAAACGCGGCCGGATTGTAGAACTGCGTCACGTCGTGGCTGCCGGAGTACGGATCTCCAACCACGAGCGCATAGCAGCCCGTACCTGCTCCTGTCGCGACCGCGCAATTGATTGTCTGCGCCTGCCCGCTGTAGACGGACAGCACCCAGTTGGTGCGCCAGCCGCCCAGGATCGCTCCCTGCCCGGGCAGGTCGTAGCTGCCGCTGAAAACAAAGGCATGCCTCGTGTGGAAACCGGAGAGCCCGATGTCGTTCTTCAAATCCCATCCGGCCAGATCCGGTCCGCGAAGGCCGCCGACTCCCCCGCCGGACAGCGAGTCACCCGCGTTGGTCTTGGCGTCGCTCAGCGTGTAACTCACCAGGAACTCCAGGCCATCGTGCAACCGGCGGCGGAACTTGGTTTGAAGCGAGTCGTACGAGCTCTCGCCGACGGTGCGAACCAGCAGCGAACCTATCGCGAAATCCGGCCAGTTCACGTACGGGTTTCTCGTCGTGCCCGGCGGCAGGAGGACCTTCACGTTGTTCATACCTGTGAAGGTCTCGAGGTGCTCCCCCGGGTGCCCACGTATCCGACCTCGATCGAGTGATTCGGCAGCACGTCCGTCTGGAAGGTCACGTTGTAGTTGTGGTACCGGGGCGTCTTGTAATCGAACTCGACGCCTCGCATGGTCAGGCCGTTCGCGTTGACGTTCACCGGGTCGAGGACGATCCGATCGCGGGCGTCGAGCCCGACGAGCGATCCGTCGGCCAGTCGGTTCGGTTGAGCGGAGTTGGGCGACTCGTAGCGAAGCGTGAACTGGAAGGGATAGTTGTAGCCCAGGCTCGGGTTGCCGCCGCGGTTCTCGAAGGCACCGTAATACAGGCCGTAACCGGCGCGGACGACGTATTTCTCGGCAAGCTGGTATGCCGCATCGAGTCGAGGCGCGAAGTTGGTCTTCGGCATCTTGCCGAGCCCGCTTCCGAACTCGTCCGTGTACACCAGCGCGATGCCGTCCTTCGCCAGATTGTTGACGAAGCTCGCCGACACCGGCTTGTCCCGCCACTCGGCAGGAATCAGATACTGCGCGGGTGGCCCTGGCACCATGTTGGCCTGTTCGGCATCACGCTCCTGCTCGCGGCTGAAGTAGTCCCAGCGGACGCCGGCGTTCACCGTCAGCGCGTGGGTTACCCGCCAGCTGTCCTGCGCATAGGCGCCGTGATAGGTCTTGAACGCATCGACGTCGCCGAACGGAGAGACGCGAATCGCGTTCATCCCGCCCCCGTAATCGACGCCGCCCGGCACCGTAGCCGGGATCTGTGAGAGCAGGAAGGACGCTCTGCGCCGTGGTGCCATCAGTCTGGTTGACCACCGATGTGTAGCGGCCGTCCCAGTTGTACTCGCCTCGCGCGTACGGCGGCTGCGTCGAGCCGAAGAAGATGTCCTGGTAGATATAGCCGCCCTTGAAGGTATGCGACTTGTACAGCTTCGTCAGGTTGTCGCTGAACTGCGCCGTGTTGCTGAAACGCTCGCTCACGACCCATCCGGCGTGACCGAGCATCGAGAGCCCCGAAAGATTCATGGTTGGGAGGCCGCCATTGCCTGACACCTGCGGCACACCTTGGATGCCATACTTCGCCGGCAGATTGGAGAGGTCGTCGCCGCTCGGCTGCAGCCTGTTCGTGTGCTCGCGGCTCAGCCCGAACCGGGCCTCGTTGATCAGCGTCGACGAGAACATGTGCGTGTGACTGGCGGCGAAGCCGTGCACGCGCACTTTCTCGTCCCCCTCGTTGAACCCGCCGCCATCCGCGTCGCCATCGAACGGCGATGGCCGTATCTTGTGGTTGTCGGAGAAGCTGTACCGGGCGAAGAACCGATCGTTGCCGCTGAAGTTGTGGTCGACCCGGGTGTCGAACGAGTGCGTGTCGTCGTTGTTGAGCCGATTGACGACGTAGTTGTTGTTCAAGCCGGCCTGGTTCGGCTCTGGATAGAGCTGCATCAGCCGAAGGGCGTTCGCATCGAGCCGGCTCGCCGGAATCCGGTTGCCGGCGAACGGATCGCGCACGAAGCCGGACGTCGTGGCGACCATGCCCGTGACCGGATCGACCTGGCCGGCCGTGACTGGACGCGTCGTTGCCGGATCGAAGACCGTGCCGCGCGGGAAACTGCGCCCGAGGACGTCGGCGCCGACGGTTCCGGTCTGCAGCGAGATGAGGTCCGAGAAGTCGGTGAAACCGCTCGCGCGCTGGGCCGCCGTCGGTACCGTCGTGACCCACGTACGCGCCTGCTTGATGAGGCTGCCCTCGTAGTCGGCGAACCAGAACGTCTTCGTGCCAACCGCCGGTCCCCCGGCCGTGAACCCGAACTGGTTCGACAGGTCCTCGCCCTTCTTGAGGCCCGCGCGGTTGGCAAAGAAGTCGTTGGCGTTCATCGCATCGTTGCGATAGAACTCCCACACCGTCCCCCGCAGCTGGTTCGACCCTGACTTGAGCGTCGTGTTGAGCACCGCTCCGCCGGCCCGTCCGTACTCGGCGCTGAAGGCGCTCGTCATGATCTTGATCTCGTCGACCGCGTCGATCGGCGGCTTGACGATGTAGGCCACGCCGCTCAGGAAGTCGACGTTGCTCGTGTTGTTGTCGATGCCGTCCAGCAGATAGTTGTTCTGCGCGGGCCTGACGCCGTTGGCGGAAAACATGAGCGGCGCGCGGGCGCCCGGCTGCGGAGGCACCACGCCGGCGACCAGCCGCGCGAGGACGGTGTAGTCGCGGCCGCTGACTGGAATGTTCTCGATGGTGCTGGACTTCAGGGTCTCGCCGACGGTGCCGGTTCCGGTCTGGAGCAGCGGCGACTCGCCGGTGACGACGACCTCTTCGGTCAGGCCGCCGGCCTGGAGCGAGAAGTCGACGACCGCCTGGTCCTGAATGGCGACGGTGATGCCGCGCCGCACGCCCTTCTTGAAGCCCGGGAACTCGGTCTCGACGGTGTAGGCGCCCGACGCGGATGGGAGTGAAGATGTAGGTGCCGTCCGCGCGGGTGACGGTGGACAGCGTGAATGCCTGACCCTCGTGGGTAATCGTGACCGTGGCGCCCGGGAAGCACCGCTCCCGACTGGTCCTTCACGGTGCCGAGAATGGTCCCCGTGTCGACCTGGGCGTGCGCCGGTGCCACCAGCACTGACATCGTCATCGTCAGCGCCAGCAAGGGGCACCTCGCGAGCCATGACTGGATGCGCATTCCTCCCCCTTTCGACCGCTAAGCCGGACATCCGTCGCCTGGGCAACCCAGATGGGCTTTAGCGGGCACGAGCCTAGCGTGGTCATGCCAGTTTTGCAAGCCCACCCTCCGAGGACTATCCTCCTGACGGCACGGGTGTTTTTGTCGGCGAGACGAATCGGGAGTAAGCTCCAGATTCCCGCCTCGGGTGGACGAGCCATGAACCGGCGAGCTTTCATTCAATCGGTCCTCCTCACGGCCGCACAGCGCCATTCTCGAGGACCGGTCTGTACGCGCAGGCGCAGGCCGAGCGACGGCGCAACGGCTGGATCATCCCGACGAACAAGCCGGATCGATTCAACCTGAAGGTGATGGAGTTCAATCCGATTCCCGCCCCCGATCCCAAGACCTGGGTACTGACGATCGAGGGGCTGGCTGGAGAGGCGGTGCGTCTGAAGGCCGGAGACCTGGACCGATTGCCACGGGTCGCGCAGAGCAGCCGCCTGAAATGCGTGCAGTGCTGGTCCGGCAGGGTGAACTGGGAGGGCTTCCGGGCGCAGGAGCTCTTGAAGCTCGTCCAATCGAAAACAGAGCCCAAATGGGTCCGCGTCGACTGCGCGGACAAGTACTACGACTTCGTGAAGATCGACGACCTCCTGCATCCGCGTACGCTCTTCGGCCTGGGCATGAACGGCGAGGCGCTGACACCGGAGCACGGCGCACCCTTACGGCTCGTCCTGCCCGCGAAGTACGGGTACAAGTCCTCCAAGATCATCACGAAGCTGACGTTCGTCGATCAGGGCGGAATGGGCCTCGTCGCCGACGGCTGGCCGTACTACTCCGCAAGCGGCGACATCCTACCGGGCGTCGATCATCCGTTCGAGTTTCCGGACGAAGTGCGCAAGATTGCCGGAGGCGAGATCGTTGAGTACTGATCTCGCCTTTCCGGGCGCTCTCCGTCGTCGTGATGCGCTGCGCGTGCTGGCGGCGTGCCTGGCAGACTGGTGGCTGCCGCGCCGGTTGTTCGCGCAGACGCGGTCGAAGAAGCCCGATCGCCGCGTCATCGTCGTGACGTTCGGCGGCGGCGTGCGCTACGAGGACACGCTGGCTCCGGAGGGATGGGTGAACATTCCCCATCTGGCCTCCGAGATCGTCCCGCAGGGGCTCGTCTATCCAGTCGCGCGGTACGACGGCATCACGGGGCATTTCAACTCGACCGGTGCGTTGGTGACGGGCTGCCGCCAGGAGGTCGACGCCTACGGCAGCGAGGCGCCGGTGACGCCGACGATCTTCGAGCTGTTCCGGAAAGACCACGCGCTGCCGCCGGAAGAGGCCTGGGTCATCGCCACGAACAAGAGCTTCGGGCTGATGGGGGGGAGCAAGCTGAGGGCGTTTGGCGATCCGTACTCAGCCAATGTCGTGCTGCCCAAGCAGCTGCTGATCGAGACGATCAAGTCCGCGGTGAGCACGAATGCAGGCCCGGGCGTCGAGGATCGGCAAGCGCTGGCCGAGCGGATGATGCTCGCACTCGACGAAGGGTACGAAGGATTCGGGTGGAAGGTCTTCGAGTCCGGCCGCACGCTCGGTGCCGGCCTGAAGGCGAGCCTCGCCAAGTCGCTCCTCGATTACTTCAACGATCCGACGGTGCCGACGAGCGGCGACGAGCTGACGTTCTTCATGACCAAAGAGATCATGAACCGGCTGGCACCCTCGCTCCTCGTCGTGAACTTCTGGGACATCGACATCGCGCACTACGGCGCGTACTCGCTCTATCTCGAGGCCATCAGGCGGACCGATCGCCTCGTGCACGAGCTGTGGCAGCACGCGCAGTCGCTGCCGCAGTACCGCGATCGCACCACGCTCCTCGTGGTCCCCGAGCTCGGACGCGATGGCGACGTGGCCGGGAACGGATTCGCGAACCACCGGAGCGGCGACGAGTCCTGCCGCCGCGTGTGGCTGGTGGCCGTCGGAGCCGGCGTGCCGAAAGGCGCCGGAACCGAGCGACCCATTCGGACGACGGACGTGGCGCCAACGGTGGCACGAATCCTCGGGTTCAAGATGCCGGAGTGCGAGGGACGGGCGCTGACCGAGCTGGCGTTCTGAAAAGGAACTCGTGGCTTCCACCTTCAGAACGAACGCGTGGCTTCGACTTTCAGAACGAACTCGTGGCTTCCACCTTCAGGTGGAAGGTTGAACGGATGCAATTCGACGCAGGATTGACCGGGGACGCCGCGGCACTGGCGCGGGCGCACGCAGAGGTGCTCTCGCGCCTGCCCGCGACCGTCCACGCCTTCATCCTCCTGGAGCTTCAGAAGTGGCCGACGCTGTTTGCCGCCGAGCAGCGATACCAGCGGGCGCTGCTGGAAGAGCTCGCGCGGTTCCCGGCGTCTGACCTCCTGCAGGCCACGGCCGGCATCGCGCGTGTCGAGACCGAGGCCGGCTGCGACAAGATCGCCCGCGGGAATCCCGGACGCTTTCAGGACGAAGCTCAGGCACTCCTCCGGAAGCGCAGGCTCCTGCCGGAGTGGCGGAACGCAATCGACGGCTTCTTTCAGAAAGTGGACCCGGCTCTGGAGGTCCGCCTCTATCCTCCGGACGCGCCCCGCCGCCTCGTGGTCCAGATCTACGGCACCGGCATCGCCATCCAGTCCGACAAACTGTGGCAGCGCTTCAAAGGGACGGGCGTTCGAGTGCCGTTGGACATCGCGGGCGCAAAAGGTTCGGAGACGTTTCTGCGGGCTCTGTTCGGGGGACGCGAGAGCGGTGGAACAACGCTCTTTTCAGCCCTGAAGGACGCGGAGGGCGCGAATCCGCTGCACGCATGGCTCGTGGAATCACAGGATGCGCTGCACGAGTTCTGCAGCCGGGGCGCTGCGCCGGGCACGTCCGGTGACGCGCTCGCCGGTCTGAGCTACGACCGCCTTCGCCCTTATCGGGACGACCTGACGCGCGCGCTCTACACCAAGATTCAAAGCGGCGTCGAGAGCCCGCAGGCGTTTGCGGCCTACGCCCGCGGTCTGAAGATTGCGCCAGCCGCCGATGCGCTCCTGTACTCGAACGATCTGCTCCAGGCCTTCGTGCGCGACGTTCTGCTCACCGGCAACGGCACGCTCTTCGTGAACAACACCTTCGTCGAGTGGGCCTCCGTGCAGGCGCTCCGACGCGCGCAGCCGCGCGTGCTGGTGACGCGATTCGGCGTCCGCGACAAGCTGAAGCCGTTCAGCAGCCTGCTGCTCTTCTCGCAGCCGCGCGCCTCCGATCAGATCCCGACTGATCGAGGACCCTGTCGGGTCATTCGTCGACGTCGAGCAGTTGTCGTACTACGTGTGGCTGAATGCCGAGAAGAGTCCTGCCTATCGGAAGAAGACGCTGTACCTGTTCCTCGCGGAAGGGATCGACGAGATGCTTGCGCTTCGCTCGGACGTGCCCGGCATGACGTCAGCCACGGTCCCGAGCGCTTCGCTGCCGGACGTATGCGCGACGATGGCGCAGTGGTTGGGGGTGACGGTGCCGGGGGCGACGGGAAAGGCGATAACGGCGCTGGTTGCGTAAGCTCCAGAAAATCAGCCTGACTTGATGTAGGGGTGGGCCTTTAGAGCCTGTGAATTTGTGTCGTGTGGCTTCGGCTCCTGGCCACGCGTCACTCGCGGCCGGTCGGCCGCTTGCGCTTTTTGCGAGCTGTGCGCCCCTCTTCGAGCAGAGCGAAGCGGGTGATTACATCCTCGTGGAGGACGCGCATCAACTGGCGCGTCTCTTCGTCGCCGGCGCGGATTTCCTCTCGCATCCCCCGCTGGAGCTCGGCACAGACCGTACGGAACTCCCCTCGGACGGCAGAAAACTCCTCGTGCATCTCGGCGCGGAGTTGCACAATCTGCGACTCCACCCGGTCCACTCGTTCCGGAAGACTCTCCAGGTTCGTCACGCGTTGCTCCAACCGTTCTACTCTCTGAATTCTGAATTCGTGTCTATGGCGTCGTCGTCTTCCCCCCGCGCTTCTGCTTCTCCACCATCGCCGCCACATCGGCCAGCAGCTGCTTCGCGTCGTAGACGATGCCGTCCTTGATCGTGTATTTGATGCCGCCCACCTGTTCCGGCTTGCCGGTCTTGTCGTTCAACTTCAGAGCGCCCGTGCCGTAGAGCACCTTGAAATTCTCGAGCGGGTTCTGATCGACGATCACCATGTCCGCGAGCATCCCGGCGCGGACGACGCCGGTCTCGGGTGTCTGGTGCTTCGGCTCCGCGAGCGTCACGGCGCCGTTCATCGTCGCGGCCTGGATGACCTCGAGCGGGTGGAATCCGGCTTCCTGCAGCATCTCCAGCTCGTTGATGTAGCCGAACCCGTAGGTCTGATAGATGAATCCCGAGTCGGAGCCCGTCGTGACGCGGCCTCCCATCTTCTTGTAGTCGTTCAACAGCTTGAACCACACCTGATAGAAGTTCCGCCACGCGACTTCGTCTTCCGTCGTCCAGTAGTACCAGTACGAGCCGTGGTTGGTCCGGCTGGGCGTGTAGAACGTCCATCAGCGACGGCAGGGTGTACTTGTCGTGCCACTCGGCGTGGCGGAAGCGCATCAGATCCCGACCCGCGGAGTAGATCGTCAACGTCGGATCGAAGACGGTCCCGAGCTTGAGGTGCTCCTGGAGGTAGGCCTTCCACTCGGGGCTGCCGGGCTCGTGGATCTTGTCCCAGAGCCGGGCGACCTGACCGAAACGCCACTGCTCGTCGCTGGCGTTCATGTCGACGGGCCAGGGCTGGACGACGAAATCCTTGAGCAGCGATTCGAAGTGACCGTAGAAATGCGTCACGGTGTTGAGGCCGAGCCGCGCGGCCTTGATCGCGTTCATCTGCGCGACGCCGCCCTGCTGCAGGTGCGCGGTGGACCCGAACCCGACTTTCTTCGCCTCATCCAACAGAGCCGCCATGATGTCCGGACGCTCGGCTCCGAGCTTCAATCCGTCGACGCCATTGGCGGCGGCCCACTGGACGTACTCGCGCGCCATCTCCGGCGAGGTGACCGCGCCCTTGTCCCAGCCGGCACCCGGCCGCTGGAAGTTCACGATGCGGGGAGCGACGATCTCGTTGCGCGCGGAGCGCTCCTTCTCCTTGACCGTGAAGGCGTTCGCGCCCATCGGCACGCCGCGCACCGTGGTGACGCCGTGCGCCAGCCACAGCTTGTAGGCGTATTCGGCCTCGGCGTTCTTCGGCGCACCGCCGGCGTGCACGTGCATGTCGATGAACCCGGGCAGCACGTACATGCCCGTCGCGTCGAGCTCGTAGTTCGGGTTCTGCGGAGCGCGGTTGGCGCGCAGCGGGAGCCCCGCCGTGCCGGCGCTCCGAACCGACGCAATCCGGTTGTTCTGGACGACGATGTCGACCGGGCCCGCGGGAGGACCGCCGGTGCCATCGATGAGCATGACGCCGCGGATGACGAGCGTCTGATACGGACCCTTGCCTTCGTCTGTGCGGCGATTGGGGGCCGGAACGAGCTCTCCGCCAGGCGCAGGCTGTGCGGCCGCCGGTCGTGAAGCCTGGCTGGACTGTTGTGCATCGAGTTGGCGGTGGGTCGGCAGGGCTCCGACGAGCGCGATCAGTCCGACTGTGGATGCGAGGGTCTTGAACGAGATGGACATCGGATTCCTCCTGCGAGTCGGCATTGTAAAGGGAACGGAGGGGACGGAGGAAACGGAGTTCACAAACGGAGAGAAGAAGAGAAGACAAACAGTCCAGTGGCTACACTTGGCGTTTCTGCGGGTGGGCAGCGCCTGCCGCCGACGCCGCCAATGTAGAATTTCCCATGCGCCGCATTTTTTCGACGGTTACGCTCTTCATCGCGCTTCTTGCGCCTGTCTTCTCGCAGGCGCCATCCCTGCCCACGCCGGAATCTTCGCTCGGCTTCAAGCCCGGAGACGACTACAAGCTCGCCACCTACGATCAGGCGATCGAGTACTTCCGCAAGCTCGACGCGGCCAGCGATCGGCTGACGCTGATCGAGACGGGACGAACGTCCTACGGGCACCCCTGGTACTTCGCGCTCGTGTCGAGCGCCGAGAACCTGGCCAACGTCGAGAAATACAGGCAGATCGCGCAGCGCCTGGCGCATCCGGAAGGCCTGACCGATGACGAGGCGCATCGGCTCGCGCAGGACGGGAAAGCGTTCGTCCACATCGACGGCGGGCTGCATTCGACCGAGGTTGCGGGTGGGCAGCACACGCTGCAGCTGGCCTACGACCTGCTCGCTCACGCCGACGAACCGAAGATCAAGCCGATCTTCGACAACGTCGTCCTGATGCTGTGGCCGTCGATCAACCCGGACGGTCAGAACATCGTGGCGAAGTGGTACATGGGGAACGTCGGCACGCCGTTCGAAACGGCGCCGCTGACCGAGCTCTATCAGAAGTACGTGGGGCACGACAACAACCGCGACGCCTACATGCTGAACATGGTGGAGTCGCGCGAGATGTCGCGCGCCTGGCGGCACTGGGAGCCGCAGATCATCTACGTCCACCACCAGTCGTCGCCGTTTCCGACGCGCATCTGGCTGCCGCCGTTCGCCGAGCCGATCGCGCCGCGGGTGCCGGCGCTGATGTCGCGGACGGTGAACATGATCGGCATGGGCATCGCGCGCAGCCTCGAGGAGCGCGGGCAGGTCGGCGCGACCCACATGGGCACCGGCTTCGACGCCTGGTATCCGGGTTACGTCGACTACATGCCGATGCTCCAGAACATCAACTCGTTCTGGACCGAGACAGCGCTCTACCGCTACGCCACGCCCCACCAGTACACGATCGCGGACTATCCGGCGCAGTACCGCGGGCTCAGGTCCGAGTCGCTCTATCCGAGCCCGTGGGCGCCGGGCTGGTGGCGGTTGAAGGATGCCGTCGACTACATGCTCACGGCGTCGATGTCCGTCCTCGACTACGCGACGAAATACAAAGAGGAGCTCCTCTACAACCGGTACCAGTCCGGGCGCGATCAGATCCGCCGGTACGAGCGGAACCCTCCGTTCGCGTACGTGATCCCGCAGCAACAGCGCGATCCCGTCGCGCCCGTGGAGCTGCTGCGGAGGCTTGCGTTCAACGGCGTCGCCATCAGCCAGCTCACCACGCCGGCGGCGTTCGACGGCACGACGTACCCGGCAGGCACGTGGGTCATTCCGATGAACCAGCCGTTCGCCGAGCTCGCGCGCCAGCTCCTCGAGGTCCAGGTGTATCCCGACCTGCGCGAGTATCCCGAAGGTCCGCCGGATCAGCCGTACGACGCTGCAGGGTGGACGCTTCCCCTCCAGATGGGCGTGACCGTCGTCGAGGCCAAAACTCCGCTGACCCGGGACATCAGGGCTGCGCTGAAGCCGTTGGCTGCGGCCGCCGTGGCCAGCGACAGCTCCATCGAGGATGCGGCGGCGTTCGACAGCGTGCCTGGTCCGGGCTTCGATACCAGTTCGATTGCCGCGGCCATCGTTCCTCCCGCCGGCAAGATCACCGGCTCGGGTCCTGCGGTGGCGATCGATCGCGCGCAGAACAACGCGTTCCGTGCCGTGAACGCCGCGTGGAAAGCGGGGGCGAAGGTGCGGGTGGACGCCGGGCGCTTCGTGCTGACCGGCATGCCGGACACCGCGCTCCGCCGGGTGGTGCAATCGCTGGCGCTGCAAACCGAACGGACCGTCGCGGCCGGAACCGAGTTGCCGCGGCCGCGAATCGGGCTCTACCAGCCTGGAACGCCAGCATGGACGCCGGCTGGACGCAGTGGCTGCTCGAGAACTACGGTTTCGAGTTCTCCGCCCTGCGCCCCGCCGACGTCAAAGCCGGCGCGCTCAGGCAGAAGCTCGACGTGCTGGTTCTGGCGGATGAGAACGCGCGATCGCTGCTCGACGGATTCCAGCAGGGATCCGTTCCGCCGCAGTTCCAGGGCGGCATGGGAGCGGACGGCGTCCAGGCGATCGATCAGTTCGTCAAGGACGGCGGGACGCTCGTCTGCCTGAACGGCAGCAGCAACTTCGCCATCGCGCAACTGAAGCTGCCGGTCAAGAACGCCGCCACCGAACTGCGCCGCCAGCAGTTCTTCGCGAGCGGCTCCCTTCTGCAGGTCACAGCCGATCCCGCGCATCCGCTGATGGCGGGGATGCCGGAGCGCGCCGCCGTGTTCTTCGACGGCAGCCCCATCTTCCTGCCGCTCGAGGGCTTCAATGGCGAGGTGCTCGCGAAGTATCAGACCGAGGGCTCGCCCCTGCTCTCGGGATACCTGATTGGCGAGAAGTTCCTGCAGGGTCAAGCGGCGGCGCTGGACGTCCGGCTCGGCAACGGGCATGTCGTCCTGATCGGGTTCCGCCCGCAGTGGCGCGGTCAGCCCTTCGGCACGTTCCGCGTGCTTTTCAACGCCGCACTGTTCCACGGCGCTGTTGCGGCGTCCGCAAAGGGGACGCCGGGATTCTGGTCTGCGGCCGCAACGACCGCGCGGGCGATGATCGTGGGCTCGAGCTGACGTCGCGCCGTCGAACGCGATCGTCCGGCACGCATGATCGAGCTGATCGTCTTCGATCTCGACGGCACGCTGGTCGACTCGCACAAAGATCTCGCGAAGGCCGCCAACACGCTCGTACGCGAGCTTGGTGGCACGGCAGTCAGCGAGGAGGACGTCGTGCGGATGGTCGGCGAGGGTGCGGCGGTGCTGGTCCGGCGCGCGCTCACCGCTTCAGGCCTCGATCCGGATACACCTGGCGCGCTCGATCGTTTTCTCGAGGTCTACGACGCGTGCCTGCTGGATCAGACAAAGCCGTATCCGGGGATGGTCGAACTCCTGGCCAACCTTGCAGGGCGATACAGGCTCGCGATCCTGACCAACAAACCTTCCCGTGCCACCACCCGTGTGGTCGAGGGGCTCGATCTCGCGCGGTTCTTCGATCCTGTTGTCGGCGGCGACAGCCCGCTCGGGCGCAAGCCCGACCCCGCCGGCCTGCTGGCACATCGTCAGGAAGGCGCAGGCGACCCCGGCATCTACGCTGCTGGTCGGCGACTCGCCGATCGATCGCCGCACCGCCCGGAACGCCGGGACTTCGATCTGCCTGGCGAGGTTCGGATTCGGCTATACCTTCGCACCGGGCGATCTTGACGGGACGGAGCTGATCATCGACGCTCCAGGAGAGCTGCTCGAGATCCTGGGAGGGAAGTGACCGATCGGATTGGCCGTCGTCCTACGCTTCGGGCAACTCCAACCCGAACCTCTCGGCCATCCGATACAGCGTCCGGCGATCGACGCCCATCACCGCGGCCGCCCGGCTGCGATTGCCTTCGACCGCTTTGAGCACGTGCATCAGATACCGGCGCTCGAGCTCGTCGAGGGACGGGAGATCGGTGAAGAGGCCCGCCTCGAGCCCAGGACCTCGCGATCGGATCGGCAGCGGGAGATCGCCGACCTCGATGACGCTCGCGCGGCTGAAGAGCACGAGGCGCTCGACGGTGTTCTCGAGCTCGCGGACGTTTCCTGGCCAGCTGTACCCGCTGAGCGCCTCGGTCGCCTCCGACGTGATCTCGATCCGGCGGCCCGCGCGCGCGCACGCGCTGTCCAGGAATCGCGTCACGAGCAGCGGGATGTCCGTGCGCCGCTCGCGCAGCGGCGGCACGACGATCACGATCACGCTCAACCGGTAGAAGAGATCCTGCCGGAACCGGCCGGCGGCAACTTCCCGTTCGAGATCCACGTTGCTCGCGGCGACGATTCGCGCGGCCACGTTGACGACGCGTGCGGCGCCGATGGGGCGCACTTCCGACTCCTCGAGCACCCGCAGCAGCTTTACCTGCAAGGCACTCGACGTCTCACCGATTTCGTCCAGGAACATCGTCCCATCCGACGCCTGCTCGAAGAGCCCGCGTCGATCGGCGACAGCCCCCGTGAACGAGCCGCGCGTGTGGCCGAAGAGCTCCGAATCGAGCAGCGTCTCGGCGATCGCGCCGCAGTTGACCGCGACGAAAGGCCTCGACGCCCGACGGCCGTGCGCATGGATCGCGCGCGCGACCAGTTCCTTGCCCGTGCCGCTCTCGCCCTGGATCAGCACCGGGACCGCCGAATCCGCGGCCCGGGCGATCTGCTTGTAGACCTCGAGCATCGGCGCACTGCGGCCGAGCAGTCCTTCCGCGGCGATTCGCGATCTCGGCGGGGGCAGGGCTTCGCCGTGTGCCGCCTGCGCGAGCGCCCGCTCGACCGTCGCTTTGATCTCGCCGATGTTGAACGGCTTGCTCACGTAGTCGAATGCGCCCGCGCGCAGCGCCTCGATCGCGGTCTCGAGCGTGCCGAATCCGCTGATCAACACGACCTGGCCGGCCGGCTGGTTCGTCTTGAACTCGCGAAGGAGGTCCAGCCCGGACGACCGCGCGTTCAAATTGATGTCGGAGACGATGAGATCGAAGGGCCGGCGTGCCATGAGGGCCATCGCGGCCGACGGATCGTGCGCCGTCAGGATCTCGCGATCCGGCTGCGACAGCAGCTCCGTCATGAAGGTGCACGTCTCGCGGTCGTCGTCGACGATCAGGATATTGGGCATGGCTTACTCTCGCGTGAGCGCTCGTCCAGCAACGAGGGAACCCGCTTCACAATCTGTACCGCAGGCGATCAGTCTATCCGAGGGGCTTCGCCCCTCGGACTCCCCGACACGCGCTCTCGCGCGCCGCTGCGCCGGCGCGCTCCGCTCGCGTGGCTCGCTCGCCAGGGCTCGCTCGCATCGTGCGACGAGCGGCGGTTTATGAGATAGCTTCTTAGTGTCGGCCCTCCACCTGGTACTGGAAGCTACAAGCCCGTTCTTACAGTCCCGTCGCCAGCCGGTGGACTGTGGCACTAATGCCGCGTCTCCGATTCGACCTGTGGCACCACGGGCTCTGCCGCCTCGGGCCGCATGGCGCTGAAATGGGTTGCCGGGAGATCGACCGTGAACAAGGCGCCGCCGTCGGGCCGGTTCGACACGCCAATCGTACCGCCGTGCGACCCGATCACGCCGCGCGCGATCGCCAGCCCGAGACCGGTCCCCCGCCCGAACGGCTTGGTCGTGACCCACGGCTCGAAGATCGTCGGCAGCAGCGCCTCGGGCACGCCCGGGCCGCTGTCCGCGACCTCGAGCCGCACGCCGTCTCCAAGCTGCGACAGCGTCACGGCCAGGGAACCTCCCTCGACCATGGCGTCGATCGCGTTGGTCACCAGGTTGAGCAGCGCGAGCTCGAGCTGCACGGCATCAGCCTCGATGAGCGGCAACCCCGGGGCAGCGTTGACCGCCACCGCCACGTGGTTGCGATCCAGACGCGGCTGGGCAATTTCGAGCACCCGGCCGATCAGAGCCGCGGGATCGACCTGCGTCCTCTGCACGGTGCGACGCGCGCGATCGAGCAGACCCCGCACCGCTCCGGTGACCTGTTCAATCTGTCGCTGCATCATCTCGAGACGCCGCCGCGTCCGGGTGTCGAGTGATGGATCCGACAGGAGCACCTGAACGTACCCCGAGACCAGGTTGAGCGGCGTCCCAATCTGGTGCGCCACGTTGGCAGCCGCCTGCCCGACCGCGGCGAGCTGCTCCGCCTTGGCCAGCGCTTCGCGAAGGTCGAACACACGCTGATACATCTCCTCGACCTCCGCGTTGCGGGTGCGCAGCTCCGATGTCGCCTCGCGTACGCGCGTCTGGAGCGATTCGCTCAGGCCTTCCATCTCCGACAGCATGCTGTTCAGGCCGGTCACGATGGCCCCGATCTCGTCCTGTCGCTCCACGACAGCGCGGGCTCGCAGGTCCCCGTCGGCCACACGCTGCATCGTCTCGCGGATGCCGCCGATCCGCCGGTGCACGAGCCGGCGCACGAGCCAATCGAGGAGCACGGTCACGATGACGATGGCGGGGAGCATCACGTAGAGGGCCAGCAGACGACCGTCGCGGGCCACGCGGTCGACCGCGGCGGTCGACACGGTCACGACAACGGCCATGGGCCCGCGAGGCGCGACGAACGGCACGGCCACGAAGCGCATCGGACCGGAGGTCTCGTCGACCTCATCACCATCTGCCATTGCCCGCTGCGCGACGTCGATCGCCGCGCGGCGCTCTTCGGACGACGTGCTCAGGACGGTCTTCGCCGTCTGGCCCTCCGGCGCGATGACGGTAATCGCGCGGACGGCCGGGTTGACCTCGAGGAACTCGTGGAGCACCTCGCCCTCGACCGACGTGTCGTCGGCGCGCGTCCGCAGCTCGAAATCGTCCGCAACGGCGCGTGCCGTGATGCGCGCCCCACCGATCAGCTCGCTCTCCATCCTGGTGGTGAACATGCGGAGCTCGAGGAGGGCGGCGGTGCCGACGACAATCGCGACGATGAATCCGACCAGGAGCGACAGGCGGGTGCGAAGGGAAACGGGCCCGAGCAAACGCGCCACAGCATGGCGGTCCTGCCCCCGAGCCGCGCCTTCCGCCACGTCCACGTTCATGTACTAACTCCCTCGCCCGGTGTGACTTACCTGATGTTACCGCGCCGACGGCGCCGCGGCACGTCTGTTGGTTCAGTGCAAGGGTCGACGCGTCCGACGGCCGGACGTTCGCACTACGGAGTAGACCGGCCGCACAGCGCGCTCGCGAGGGAGCGGCGCGGGGCGTCGGGGCCCCCGCAAGCGACCGAGCCGGGGTCCGGGCGGAGCCCCGGTCTGAATTCAGGAGAGGGACCATGCGCAAGTTCGTTCTGGCCTCGAGCGTTGCGGTTCTCGTGACGGCGCTCACGGGGGCAGGTTTGTCGGCTCAGACCGCCAAGACCAAGGATGCCACCGCGGCGCCCGCCGCCCCGAAGGCGCTGTCGGCCACGGGCACGATCGTGAGCTTCGACGACGCCACCAAGACGTTGACTCTGTCGACGGCGAAAGGTGAAGAAAAGTTCGTGCTGGGATCGACTGCGCGCCTGCAGGAGGGCGCCAAGACGATCACCTCAGCGAACCTCTCGAGTCTGGCGGGCCACCAGGCCAAGGTCCGCTACACGGCCTCCGGCAGCGACAAAGCCGCCGAGTCCGTGATGGTGTCCGGCGGCGCCCGCGCGAAGTCGAGCAAGTAGCCGACCGCGTTGACGTCCACGTGCAGGCGGGCGACTCCTCCTTCACCCCGCTCGCCTGCACCCGGGCATTTCCCACCGGGGGGCTTCGCCCCGCCGAACCTACGCCGGCTGCGGCGACACCGCGTCCCGCTCGTCGGCGCGCGCGTCGCTCCGTCGCGCTTCGCACTCGCACAACCGCCTGCCCTTCCCCTTCGTCTTACACCCGTGGCACTATGCCCGCTTCGGGTGGCGAGCGGCCGCCCGGGACGAACTGGAGAGAACCCTGCGGATCGAGTTGCTACCCGTTCTCGTTCTCTGCGGCTCGGTCTCTGGAGTCGCTCAAAACACAGCGACCTCGTCGGTCTGCGCTGAGTGATTCGACACGTTCTCACCATTCCCGCGTCCCTGGCGCTCGCGCTGTTCCTTGCGAGCACGGGACATCCATCTTTCGCGCAGTCATCTCCCGCCGTCTCCACGTCCGGCTGGACCGACTCCTTTGTTTCCAGACTCGAAGCACTCGCACTGATGCAGAGCCTGAGCGCCGAGATCCTGGCGAGCACCAGCGCCACGACGACTCTCGAGAAGTGGTGTCGCGATCACCGTCTCGCCGACGATCCTCGGATCGTCGCGCGTAAGGATGACTGGCGCCGAGAAGCCGCCGACGTCGGAGCAGCGGGAACGGCTTCAGGTGACCCATGGCGAGCGGGTGCGGTACCGGCGTGTGGAGCTCGTCTGCGGCAACCAGGTCCTCTCCGTCGCGGAGAACTGGTATGTGCCGGGCCGGCTGACAGCCGCGATGAATCGAGAGCTCGATACGACGGACGCGCCATTTGGACGCGTGGTGCGGCCGCTTGGTCCGTTCCGGCGCACGTTCGCTGCGAGGATGCTCTGGCGGCCGCTGCCAGAGGGATGGGAGCTCGGTGTGCCGTCGACGACCTCCGCGCCGCCAGCCGAAAAACTCGACATCCCTGAGGCGCTCTTCGAGCACCAGGCGGTGCTGTACACGTCCCGAAACCGTCCATTCGCGGAAGTCGACGAACAGTACCAGCGGGGAATTCTGGCGTTTCCGCAGCCGCGGTGATCGTCAGTACGAGTCCTTTGAGGTATCGCCGGCGTTCGGCTTCGGGAAATCGCTCGATCGCATAACGCAGCATCGTCCGCGGCATGCCTCGATAGCGCTCTCTGAGGAAACCACGAAGCGCGGAACCGTCCCGCTTTCCCGCCTCGCGCAGCATCCAGCCGACAGCCTTGTGAATCAGATCGTGCGTGTCCCGCAGCAGGAGGTCGGCGATCCTGAACGTCTCGCTCAACTCGCCGCGCCTGATGAAGTGATGCGTCGCCACGATCGCGATGCGTCGCTCCCACAGAGACGACGATCGGGCGAGGCGCGACAGCGGCGCGCGGCTCCGCCCGGCGAGCCAGCCGCCGACGATGGGCCCGGCCGAGGCATCTACCAGATCCCAGTTGTTCTGATCCCGACTCATCTCACCTCTCGTACGATTCCCGCTTCGCCGAGGCCGACTGCTTGATCAGATACTTCTCCGGCGACGCCCAGAACAACGACCGGAGCTCGCTGAGGCTGGCCGCGCCACCATAACTGACGGACGAGCAGAGATGCTTGATCATCTCGCGCAGGATGGTCCTCGCCGATCCGCGCGCGGGAACGCTGATCTCCATGCCTTCGGCGCCCAGCGCTTCGAGCTCCACGCGATCGGCGTCTTCCACATCGAGGCGATCGCGGATCGCCTCGAGCGACGCCATCCCGCGCAGCACCTTGAATGGCACCTTGACCGTCTTCTGCGACTCCGGGAGCAGCACCGACTTGTGGACGATCTCTCCGGGCGCCTCTTCGGTCCCGGCGAAGGCGCTCCCGAGCATCGTGCAGTCGCCGCCGAAGAGCAGCGCCTCGGCGATGCCACCGTGACGGCGGATTCCTCCGTCGGCGATGATGGACACGTCGCTCTCGCCGACCACGAGGCGGCACTCGACGAGCGCCTGAATCTGCGGAACGCCAAAGCTCGTCGTCATGCGCGTCGTGCACCCGCCACCGGGCCCGATGCCGACCTTGATCCCGTCGGCGCCTCGATCCATCGAGAAACCGCGCGCCCTCCCCCGTCGCGACGTTCCCCGCGATCATCTCGACGCCCTCGAAGCGCTTGCGGAACTCCGCCATCGCTCTGGCCATGACGACGGAATGGCCGTGCGCGATGTCGATCACGATGACGTCGACGCCGGCGCGCACCAGCTCGGCGGCCCGCTCGAGATAGTCGCCCGTCGCGCCGATGGCTGCCCCAACGCGAAGGCGGCCCTGCTCGTCGCGGGTCGCGAATGGCATACGCCGCTGACGCAGGAGATCGCGCGCGGTGACCAGCCCGAGCAGCCGACCGTCCTCGCTGACGAGCGGCAGCTTCTTGACCTTGCGATCGATCATCAGCTGCTCGGCATCCACGAGGCTCAGCGGGCCTCGATGCACCGACGAGCCGATCGACCGGCGTCATACGGTCCGAGACGCGCACGTTGGCGCCGCTCACGAATCGGACGTCCCGCTCGGTCAGCAGACCGGCGAGCCTGCGGTCGTCGTCCACCACGACCAGCGTGCCGACTCTCGACTTGCGCATCTGCGCAGTCGCGTCGGCGAGCGTGCTCGAGGGTGACACGCTGTAGGGATCGGTGATCACCCCATGCTGGGTGCGCTTGACGATCTCCACCTCGCGAACCTGCGGCTCGATCTCTCCGGGGCGGAAGCCTCGATCGATGATCCCGATGCCTCCCTCTTCGGCCTGCACGATCGCCATGGGCGCGCGGGTCACCGTATCCATGTTGGCCGATACGATTGGCCGCTCGAGCCTGATATGCCGCGAGAGCCGGCACGACAAATCGATAGCCGCCGGATCACGCCGGGCCAGCACGCTGTGCTGCGGCGACAGGATGAAGTCGTCGAACGTGCAGCCCCGAACCAGATCAAGGACCGCATGACCCGTCGGCTCGGCGACAAGGGGAAAACGGGAAGTCATCGGGACTATCGTATGTCAGTCGGCTGTCGGCAGTCGGCGGTCGACAGTCGCAATCGGCAGTCACAGTCGGCGCTCGGAAGACGACGGACCTCTGAAAGCGGACTGCCGTGAATAACCAGCCGCGAGCGTAGCGAAGCGGGAAGCGGGAAGCGGGAAGCGGAAGCGGGAAGCGGGAAGCGGGAAGCTGGAAGCTGGAAGCGGGAAGCTGGAAGCTGGAAGCTGAGAAATCATGCCACTCCGTACCATTGAGCAAGTGCTACGCGAGCGATTGACCGGAACCTTGCCCGGGGCGGAGGCTCAGCGACGCTTTGCGCCGTCGCCGGTGCGGCCCGACTGGCGGCCCGGCGAGGCCGGCAAGAACACTCGCACGGCCGCAGTCCTGCTGCTCCTCTACCCGTTCGAGGGCGGCGTCGCCGTACCGCTCACGGTCCGTGCAAGCGGGCTCGCACGACACGCCGGCCAGATCAGCCTGCCTGGCGGCGCCTCGGATCCGGGAGAAACCCTGGTCGAGACGGCATTGAGAGAAGCCACCGAGGAAATCGGCGTGGACGCGGCGGCGGTACGCGTGCTCGGCGAGCTCACACCGGTCCACGTGATCGTGAGCGGATTCACGCTGCATCCCGTGGTGGGCGTCAGCGACAGTCGTCCTGGCTTCGTTCCGGCGCCGCACGAAGTTTCGGAAGTCCTGGAGGTGTCGCTGGACGATCTGCGGGACGCCTCGCGAATCCGGCATGGAACCCGGATCCGCGAAGGCGTCGCCGTCGAGTACCCCTACTTCGATCTGCTCGGCCACCAGGTATGGGGCGCGACCGCCATGGTGCTCGGCGAGCTCATCTGCCTGCTCGAGGACGAACAGCAGCTCTGAGCGCTCCAGGAGAATCGCCCGACCTGACCGCGTTCGCCAAGGCTCCGGCGAGTCCGCCGAAGCTTCAGCGGAGGCGGAAGGTCGGGCCTACTTGTTCGGCTGCGGTGTCACCCTGAGATACGGCTTTTTCGCGACGAACCCCTTCGGGAACTTCGTCTTCGCGTCTTCATCGCTCACGGCCGGGACGATGATGACGTCCTCGCCCTGCTTCCAGTCTGCCGGCGTCGCGACCGAATAGCCGGCCGTGAGCTGGAGCGAATCGAGAACGCGCAGGAGCTCGAGGAAGTTGCGTCCGGTGCTGGCCGGATAGGTCAACGTCAGCTTGACCTTGTTGTCGGGCCCGACGATGTAGACGGAGCGGACCGTCATGGTGTCGCTGGCATTCGGGTGGATCATGCCGTAGAGGTTCGAGACCTTCCGATCGTGATCCGCAATCATGGGAAAGTTCACCAACTGTCCGGTCACGTCCTTGATGTCGCCGACCCACTTCGTGTGGGACTCGAGGGGATCCACGCTCAGGCCGATGACCTTCGTGTTGCGCTTGTCGAATTCCGACTTCAGCGCCGAAACAGCGCCAAGCTCGGTCGTGCAGACCGGAGTGAAGTCTTTGGGATGTGAGAAGAGAATCGCCCAGGACTTCCCCTTCCACTCGTGGAACGAGACGGAGCCTTCAGTGGTTTCCGCGGTGAAATCAGGCGCTTCGTCGCCCAGTCCGACTGCCATATCAACCTCCAACCCTCGCGGGACTATTGAGAAGAGGGTACTTATAGCAATCCCTGACGGCGTGTGCAAGGCAGGAGGGGACGGAGGTATCGGAGACGCTCACAAACGGAGCAACGGAGTCAACGAAGACGAAACGGAGAAGAGGGGACGGTTGGCACATCAAGGGGCGCGACGCCCTGTGAAAACAGGAGATCACGAGATCAGGAGGTCAAACCGTTTGTGAGCGTCTCCGTTCCCTCCGGAACCTCCGTCTTGCATTTCCCGCGCGACATGTGCTCATATGGCTTAGCCATACGAGATCGTGGAGGACGCCATGAGACGACTCCGTGCGTGGGGACGACGGATCGCAGGGTTGTTCGGGAGCGATCGCCGCCAGCGCGAGCTCGCGGAGGAAATCGAAAGCCACCTCCAGATGCACACGGAGGACAACCAGCGCCGCGGCTTGCCGGCAGCCGAGGCGAGGCGCGCCGCCGTTCTCCAGCTGGGGAACCCCGAGGCCCTCAGAGAGCAGTATCGCGATCAGGGAAGCCTCCCCTCGATCGAGCACTTCCGCCAGGACCTCCGGTACGCCGGACGTACGCTCCGCCGCAGCCCGGGCTTCACGGCGCTCGCCGTTCTGACCGTCGCCGTCGGCGTGGCCGGGCCGACGGTCATGTTCAGTATGGCCAAGGCCTGGATCCTGGATCCGCTCCCCTTTGGCGAGCCGGATGCACTCGTCGACCTTCGGAATCTCGATTCGGTGTCCGGCAACACGGGGTCGATCGCGTCAGCCGACTACCTCGACTGGGCGCGCTCGGCGCAGTCGCTGGACCTCGCCGCGTACCGGCAGACGCAGTTCCGCCTCGTCGGCACGGGTCCAGCCGAACGCCTCAGAGGCGCCGAAGTCACGCCCAACTTCTTCGCTCTGCTGGGCGTGCGACCCGCAACAGGTCGGCTCTTCGATCGGTCGGACGGCGAGGCCGGCTCAGCGAGAGTCGCTCTCATCAGCCACGGAATGTGGCGGGAGCGCTTCTCCGCCGATCCCGCGATACTCGGCCGTACCGTTCGCCTCGAGGGCGACGATCGCATCGTCATCGGCGTACTGCCCGAGCGCTTCCAGTTCACGTTGCTGGGGGAGGTCAGCGTCTGGACGCCCCTGTCGTTTTCGCCGGACGATGCGGTGAACCGGAGACGGCGATCGGTGATTGGCCTCGGTCGATTGCGGCAGGGTCGCACGCTGGAGCACGCGCGAAGCGAGCTCGTGCGCGTCGCCGCGGAGCTCTCCACGAAATACCCCGATACCAACGCCAGACGTGGCGTCCGCGTGGTACGGCTCGCCGACGAGATCCGGATGCATCACGACATGGGCTTCCTCGTACCCGTGCTCTTCGCGATGGTGGTCTGCGTGCTGCTGGTGGCGTGCGTGAATGTGACGAACGTCATGCTCGCGCGGACGAGCACGCGGCGACAGGAAATGGCGGTTCGACTCGCGCTCGGCGCATCCAGGGGACGAATCGTGCAGCAGTGGCTCGTCGAGCACCTCCTCCTCTTCGTCGGCGCCAGCGCGCTCGGCGCGCTGCTGGCCGTGTATGGGACACACTGGGTCACCGAGTCGATTCCGATCGGCAATCGACAATACCTGCGCAACTACGCGGTGCTGTCAATCGACCGGAGCGTTTTTCTGTTTGCGCTGCTGGTGGGCGTGGCGTGCGGCGTCGCGTTCGGATGGCTGCCCGCCTGGATCGGCGCGAAGGCGGACATTCAACGCGATCTGCGGGACACGTCCGCGAGGGCCACGGCCGGGAAGGCCGGAGCCCGGCTTCGAGGCGCTCTTGTCGTGTGCGAGGTGTCGTTCGCGCTGGCGCTGCTCGTCAGCGCCGCGCTCCTGGTCGCCACCTCCCGCAATATCACGCGGGTCGACGTGGGCTTCGAGCCGCGGAACCTGCTCACGTTTCAACTGTCCCTCGATCCCAGGCAATATCGCGACGATGCGGCGATTCGCAGCTTCTACGAGCAGCTGACCGCGGACCTGGTCCGGCGCCCCGGAGTATCGGCTGCAGGCGCCGGCTCGCTCGTGCCCTTCGGAACGGAAGGTCGAGGCAGCGAACTGTTCTTCGAGGGCCGACCCGACACGCCTCCCTCGGACACGCCGTTCACGGCACTCAGTCAGGTGACGGCGCAGTACGCCGCGACCGTTGGCTTGCGGCTCCGACGCGGGCGACTCTTGACCGGGTCGGACGATGCCGAGGCGCCGAAGGTCGCGGTCATCAACGAAACGCTCGCAGAGCGCTACTTCGCCGGCCGGGACCCGATCGGGCAGCGGCTTCGCCTTGGCCGTCAATCCACCGACCTGTGGACCATCGTCGGGGTTGTCGGCGACGTGAAGAACTACGAGACCGTGGATCCGCCGGACCCCCAGGTCTACGTGCCATTTTCACAACGGGTCAGCCGACAGATGACGGTGGTGGTCCGATCTCCGGGGGATTCCGACGCAATCTCGGGAACGGCGCGCACCGCGGTCGCCGCTCTCGACCCTGCCGAGCCGCTGAGCGAGCTCATTCCGATGGTCGGGCTGATCCATCGCGTCACCGGTCCGTTCGAGACGATCTCGACGTTCGTGACCTTCCTGGGGACGGTGACGCTGTTGCTCGCCGGGGTTGGCGTCTACGGGGTGATCTCCTACACCTTCGCACAGCGGACACGGGAGATCGGCATCAGAATGGCGCTCGGCGCGAGCCGGCTTGACGTCGCGCGGCTCGTGCTCGGGCAGATCCGCACGTTTCTCCTCGTCGGGGTCGCACCCGGACTCGCGATCGCCTGGGCCCTCGGCCACGCGATGAAAGCCGTCCTCGTCGGCGTCACGCCCGGCGACTGGCGCGTGTACCTCGCGATGTCGGCGGTGCTCGCGATGGTGGCCGTGGTCGCGGGTCTCGTGCCGGCACGACGCGCAACCACCATCGATCCGGTCACCGCCCTGAGGTATGAGTGAACGGCGCCGCCATCAGGTCTTGATCCTGTCGGCCAGCTTCTTCGCCTTGGTGCGGACCAGCGCGTAGTTGATTTGCGGCAGCGAGTTGAAGTCTGCGGCTTTGGTGCAGAGCTCTTTGGCTTTCGCGTGGTCCCCCTTGCCCTCGGACGCCAGGCACGCTCGATAGAGCACCGCGGGATCCTGCTGATTTCCCTTTCCGAGCTCGGCGATCGCCGTGTCGTAGTCCTTTGCCCGGAGGGCAATCAGGCCGGCGAGGCCATGCCCCTGTCGCACCAGCGCTGGGTTGGCCGACGCCTCGACGCCCTTCAGGAACACATCGGCGTGACTCCTGGCCGCCGAGAAATCCTTTTTCTCCACGGACACGAGGGCCAGGTTCTGATGATGCCCGAGCCGGGTGTTGTCCTTGATCGCCTGTGAGAGGCTCGACTCCTCCGTCACCTTCAACGCGCGTTCGAACTGCGCCTGTGCCTCGTCCGGCTTCCCCGATTCGAGCAGGAGAATGCCTTTCAGCTGGAGATCTCCGGCCATCGCCGGTACGTCCTTCGTCTTTTCTCCAAGTGCGTACTGCTGGTCCGCGAGCGCAAGGGCGTCGCGCAGCTTGCCGCTGTCGACCGACACGACAGTCAGGCTGAACAATGCAGTTCGCCGCTCGCCGTCGGTCCGCGCCTTGTCGGTCACTTTCTTCAGTTCCGCTTCGGCGTCGGCGGCCTTGCCTTGATACATCAGCGCCGCCGCGATTCCCGAGTGGGATCCCACGAAGTTCGGATCAACACCGAGCGCCTTCCGGTACTGCTCGACCGACTGATCGAACTTGCCCATCTTGAGGAGCAACTCCGCATACGAGTCGTACGGGTTGGGATCGTTGGGGATGAGCTCGATGTACTTCTTGAACGCCTGCTCGGCGTTGGCGTAGTCGCCGTTCTGACGATAGGCGTAGCCCAGGATGTTGAACACCGGCGAATAGCGTGGATTGATCTCCGCGGCCCTCTTGTACTGCTCGATCGCCTTCGGGAATTCCTGCTGACCGAAGTAGTAGCCACCCAGATTGAAGTGAGCCCGCTCATCGTCCGGGTACGCGGCCTCGAGCTGCTGCAGATACTCCAGTTGCTTCCGAGGGTCGGTGTTCGCCCCGGCCTCCGTGGCCAGAATCAACAATCGCTCGCCGTTGGACGCAGCCGGGGCAAGGCTGACTGCCTTGGCGAGGTGATCGAAGAACTCCTGACCCGTCGGCGAAACACCGGCGCGACTCAGCTCCGCGAGCGCGAACTTCGGATCGAGCGAGATCGCTTTGTCGAAATGCTGGATGGAATCGGTTGCCAGCAGCCTCTCTGCGAGATCACGGCCGGCGAGAAACTCCTTTCGCGCGTCCTCCGATGCGGTGGTGATCGGAATCTTCGTGCTCTGCGGAGCGGGTGGCGCGGCGGCGGCCCCCTCCTCAGACTTGGAGCAAGCGGTCAGCATTCCCGCGACGGTCACGAAGAGCGCAACGGCCGGAAACCGGAGTCCTCTGGGGATCATGGTGCCTCCTTCGAACGCGCTCTGATTTGACAAAGCGAATTCGCCGAGTCTACGCCTGTCCCAGCGGTTCTACACGTGGATGTGACGGACGCCCCGTTCCGAGGTACGAAATTGCCGACCGCGACGGAGGGGACGGGGGCTCTCACTCCGCTTTCAGCGCGACGGCCGGGTCGATGGCCGTGGCGCGCCTGGCCGGACCGAAACCTGCAATCATCGCCACCGTCATCAGGAGCAGCGTTGCGCCCGCGAGCGTCGCCGGATCGGACGGCGAGAGCCCGAAGAGCTGTGATTGCAGTCTGCGGGAGATCGAGAAGGCCGCCAGCAACCCGACCGTGACGCCCGCGCCCGCCATGAGCGCAACCTCCCCCAGCACCATGCGCAGCACCCGGCTGCGTTCGGCCCCGAGCGCCATCCGAACGCCTATTTCGCGCGTGCGCCGCGCAACGGCGTACGCCATGACGCCGTAGAGACCGACCGCCGCCAGCAGCGTGGCGAGCGAGCCGAACGCCACCGATAGCATCGCCACGATCCGCTCCACGAACAACGATTCCCCTACCTGGGCCTGCATCGTCTTCATGTCCGCGATCGGGAGGTTGGCATCCAGGCGCTGAACGGCCTGCCGCACGGCGACGGCCACGGCCGAAGGCTGGCTGGCGGCGCGAACGAAGAACGTGAGCCCCGTCACCGAGTCATCCTGCCGGTACAGGATGTACATGAAGCGGTTCGGCTCGTTGCGGAGCTGCTGCCCGCGGACGTCGCGCACGACACCGACGATCTCGATCTCGGTCGGCTTCCCACGGCCGAACCCGAGCCGGCGCCCGATGGGATTCGCGGTGCCGTAGAAATACTTCGCCATCGTCTCGTTGATGATGACGAC
Source organism: uncultured Acidobacteriota bacterium (assembly GCA_963804795.1). Classification (GTDB taxonomy): domain Bacteria; phylum Acidobacteriota; class Vicinamibacteria; order Vicinamibacterales; family 2-12-FULL-66-21; genus CAVSUB01. The sequence continues at coordinate 421,150 of CAWDRS010000008.1, forward strand.
TTTGGGCGCACTCTCGGAGTCTCGGTCGGTGAACTCGCGACCGGCAACGAGGGGAACGCCGATCGTGGAGAAGAACTTCGGCGCCACGCCGTCGACGTTGGGGTTCATGTTCTCGTCTTCCTTCGCCTGGTACCCGTCGACCTTGACCGTCATGCGCCAGTCGTTGTCGTTCAGCATGCCGACCTCGGACATCGAGACGGTCCGTACGCCCGGCACTGCCCCGATCTCATCCTGCAGCTGCCGGAAGAGCGCGGCCGAGCGCTCCTTCGAATACCCGCTCAACGACGGATCGAGCGAGAACCCAGAGAGACGACATCGATTCCTCCTCCGAAATCCTCCAGCCCAGCTACGAAACGATCAGTAATCGTGTAGGACGTCGATCGGCACGGATCGGTTGGCTGGCCGGCCGTCAAAGTCCGCGAAGTCCTCCTACGGGGGCGCAGCCGCCGATGTTCCGCCGCACGTCCCGGTCCGGTCTATCCACTGGTTGCGAGTAGAATTCAGGGATCATGAACATTCGCGTCATCGAAGCTATCAACGAGCAGATCAACTCCGAGCTCAGCGCCTCCTACGCGTACCTGGCCATGTCGGCCTGGTGCGAGCGTCAGAAGTTCACTGGCGCGGCACGCTGGCTGCGGTTGCAGAGCCAGGAAGAATACATGCACGCGATGAAGCTGTTCGACTTCATCCTCGCGCGCGACGAACAGGTCGTCCTGAAGCCTCTCGAGATGCCCCGACAGACGTTCGGAACGCTTCTCGAGGTCTTCGAGCGGGCGCTCAGCCAGGAGCAGGACGTCAGCCGGCAGATCGACGCGCTCTACGAGACGGCGTTCCACGAGAAGGCGTTCGCGGCCGTCGCCGAGCTCCAGTGGTTCCTCACCGAGCAGGTCGAGGAGGAGAAGACCGGGCGCGAGATCGTCGGCAAGCTGCGCATGATCGGCGACGATGTGGCGTCGATTCTCGACATGGACCGGGAGCTTGGGAGCCGCACGGCGGTCGAGGCACCGACGACGAACGCAAGCTAGGCGGCTGCACGAACCCAATGTCACAGGGAGGAGGGGAGGACGGGAGGAGCCACCTTGAGTACCCGTTTTTTTCCTCCAACGAATTCACATCAATAAATCAGTGGTCTCCTCCCATCCTCCCTTCCTCTCTGTGAATTGGCCTTTTGGTACCACGGGATAGAATCTATAGATGCGCTACGCAACAGGCCTCTGCGTGTTGATGCTGGCCGCTGCATGCGGCGGGGGACAGGAGAACGCGCCCCCTGGCCCCGCGAACCAGCCGGCCGCTTCGCCCCAGATCCCGCTGGCGAACCTGCCGAAGATCGAGTCTCAGGCAATCCTCGAACGCATCAAGGTTCTCTCGTCCGACGAGTACGAGGGCCGCAAGCCCGGCACCAAAGGGGAGGAGCTGACGGTCCAGTACCTCGAGACGGAGCTCAAGAAGCTCGGTCTCAAGCCGGGCAATACCGACGGCACGTACATTCAGAAGGTGCCGCTCGTCGGCATCACCGCCGCACCCACCAGGCCGCTGACGATCGCCAAAGGCGGGGCGAAGCAGGTGTTCAAGTGGCGCGACGAAGTGGTCGCCTGGACGAAGCACGTCGCGGACGCTTCGTCTATCGAGGACTCGGATCTGGTGTTTGCGGGCTACGGCGTCGACGCGCCCGAGTTCAACTGGGACGACTTCAAGGGCGTCGACGTCAAAGGCAAGACGATCATCGTCCTCGTGAACGATCCGGCCGTCCCGGATCCCTCGAACCCGAAGGCGCTCGATCCCAAGACGTTCGGCGGCGACGCGATGACGTACTACGGCCGCTGGACCTACAAGTTCGAGGAGGGCGCCCGCAAGGGTGCCGCCGGCATCCTCATCGTCCACGAGACGGGACCTGCCGGCTATCCGTTCTCGGTCGTCCAGGGCAACCTGAGCGAGAAGTTCGATCTCGTCACGCCTGACAAGAACATGGGCCGTGCGTCGATCGAGGGATGGGTCACGCTCGATGCCGCGAAGAAGATCCTGAAGATGGCGGGCCAGGACTTCGACGTCTTGAAGAAGCAGGCGGCCACCCGCGAGTTCAAGCCTGTCCCGCTCGGCCTCAAGGCGTCGCTCGCGATTCGCAACACGCTGCGGACCATCGACTCGCGCAACGTCGTCGGCAGGCTGGAAGGCAGCGATCCCGCACACAAGGACGAGTACGTGGTCTACTCGGCGCACTGGGATCACTACGGCATCGGCGCGCCGGTGAAGGGCGACACGATCTACAACGGCGCCGCGGACAACGCCTCCGGCGTGGGCGCCGTCCTCGAAATCGCGCGCGCCTTCACACAGGTCAAGCCCGCGCCGCGGCGCTCGATCCTGTTCCTCCTGGTGACCGCCGAGGAACAGGGCCTCCTCGGGTCGCAGGTACTACTCGGTCGCCCCGATCTACCCGCTCGAGAAAACGCTCGCCAACATCAATCTCGACAGCATGAACCAATGGGGCCGCACGGGCGATCTGGTGCTCGTCGGTCTTGGCGCATCGGAGCTCGACGATTACGTGAAAGCGGCGGCCGCCGAGCAGAACAGGACCATAAAGCCGGACGCCGAGCCCGAGAAGGGGTTCTATTACCGGTCCGATCACTTCAACTTCGCGAAGCAGGGCGTCCCGGCACTGGATCCGGACACCGGGACCGAGTTCGTCGGCAAGCCGCTCGGGTACGGCAAGCAGAAGCGCGACGAATACACGAACAACGACTATCACGCGCCGTCAGACGAAGTGAAGCCGGACTGGGACCTGACGGGCGCAGCGGATGACGCGGACCTGTTCTTCGCCGTCGGCTATCGAGTCGCCAACGCCGACAAGTTCCCGGAGTGGAGGTCGGGGAACGAGTTCAAGGCGAAACGAGACGCCATGCTCAAGAAATAGCTGCCAGCTTCCAGTTTCCAGCTTCCAGCTAAGAGCTTTGGAATTCGCTCGAACAGTGCGAAGCAGGACGCCCGGGGAGCCACAGGCTGGAAGCTGAGAGCTGGGAGATCGAAGCCGGGAGCTGGGAGCTGGAAGCTGGAAGCTGACATCGTCAGGAGACTATGGACATGCCCTATTCGGAAATGTTGATTGCCCCCATGCGCGGCGAGCTCGTCGCGATCGGCGCGAAAGAGCTCAGAACCGCGAGCTCGGTGGACGAGCAGTTGAAGAGCCCGGGCACGACGCTGCTCGTCGTGAACTCCGTCTGCGGCTGCGCCGCCGGTCGCGCGAGACCCGGGCGTCGCCATCGCCCTGCGGAACACGGTCAAGCCGGACAACCTCGCAACGGTGTTCGCGGGCGCCGACATCGAAGCCACTGCCCGCGCACGCGAGCTGCTCGCGCCGTACCCGCCGTCATCCCCGTCGATTGGGCTGTTTCGCGACGGAAAACTGGTGTGGATGATGGAACGCTGGCAGATCGAAGGTCAGGACGCGTCGGCTATCGCGCGCAAGCTGACCGAGGCGTTCGAAGCGTACTGCGCGAAGGTGAACTAGGACGGGATCAGGGATCAGGGATCAGGGATCCGTCGCAGATCCGGAATCCAGCTTCCGAGGTCTTCCGGATCCCGGATCCCGATCCCGTCAGCGTTCTTTAGGATCCTCGAGGTACGTATACCCCTGCAGCCCTTCCTCGTAGAACTCGAGGAGCCGGCCTGACTCGGCGTAGCTGATCCGGCCTTCGCGTACGGCGAGCTCGACGTCGGACCGCAGCTTCCGCACGAGGGTGTCGGCGTCGAACTCGACGTAGTCGAGCACTTCCTTGACTGTGTCTCCCTTGATCACGGCCTCGAGCACGACATTGGCCTGCTCGTCGAGGCTCACGTGCACGGCGTGCGTGTCGCCGAACAGGTTGTGGAGGTCGCCCAGGATCTCCTGATACGCGCCGACGAGGAAGACCCCCAGATAGTACGGCTCGCCGTTGACGGTGTGCAGCGCCAGCGTCCGCTTCACGTCCCTGCGGTCGATGAACTGATCGATCTTGCCGTCCGAGTCGCAGGTGATGTCCCCGAGCACGGCATGATGCGTGGGCGCCGTGTTCAGCCGATGGATCGGCATCACCGGAAACAGCTGTTTGATGGCCCAGCTGTCCGGGCACGACTGGAACAGCGAGAAGTTGCAGAAGTACGTATCCGCCATCGTGTCGTCGAGCCCCTGGAGATCTTCGGGGACGTCGTCCATCTGGGCGACGAGCTTTCGGAGCTTGGCGAGAATGGCGAAATAGAGATTCTCGGCCTGGCAGCGCTGCTCCAGCGGCAGATAGCCGCCGCTGAACAGATTCAGCGCCATGTCGAGCGCCTGCTGAGCGTCGTGATAGCTCTCCAGCGCATTCCGGACGGTGAGGTTCGCGTAGGTCTCGAGCAGGTCGATGACGGGCTGCTCGGCTTCGGCCGGAGAAATCGTCTCCGGGATCTTCTCCTCGCCGAACGCGGACACCCCCAGGACGTTGAAAATCAGGACGCTGTGATACGCCACGATGGCGCGACCGCTCTCGGACACTATCGTCGGGTGCTTCACTCCCGCGTCGTCGCACACCGTCTGGATGTGATAGACGACGTCGTTGGCGTATTCCTCGAGCGTGTAGTTGACGCTGGATTCGAAGTTCGTCTGGGAGCCGTCGTAGTCCACGCCGAGCCCGCCGCCGACGTCGAGGTACTGGAGCCCTGCGCCCGACTTCACGAGCTCAGCATAGACCCGCGCCGCTTCGTTGAGGGCGCCCTTGACGATGCGGATGTTCGGGATCTGACTGCCGAGGTGAAAGTGCAGGAGCTTGAAGCAGTCCTGCATCCCGAGCGCCTTGAGCTCCTCGAGCCCGCGCAGCACCTCGGCGACGGTGAGACCAAACTTCGAGCGGTAGCCCCCTGAACCCTGCCAGCGGCCGCCGCCGCGCGCCGCGAGCTTGACCCGCATGCCGATCTGCGGCCGGACGCCGACCTTCTTGGCGTACTGGAGGATCAACCCCAGCTCGGTGTACTTCTCGACGACGGGAATGACGTTGCGGCCGATTTTCTGGGCCAGCATCGCCATCTCGATGAATTCGGCGTCCTTGAAGCCGTTGCAGATGATCGGGGTGTCGTTGTACGCCTGCGCGGCGACAGCCATGAGCTCCGGTTTGGAGCCCGCTTCCAGGCCGAATCCGTATTCGCGCCCGAAATCGAGCACTTCCTCGACGACCTGTCGCTGCTGATTGACCTTGATCGGATACACGCAGACGTAGCGCCCTTCGTACTGATGCTGGGTAATGGCCGTCTGGAAAGCGTGGTGGATGTCTCCGACGCGATGCCGAAGGATGTCGCGGAACCGGATGAGCACCGGCAGCTGGATGCCGCGAAGCATCAGATGATCGGTCAGCTGTTTGAGGTCGATGGCGCGGGCGGGATCTTTCGTCGGGTGGACGAGCACATGGCCGGCTGGGGAGATGGAGAAGTAGCCTTTACCCCAGCGGTCGACCTCGTACAGCTCGGTGGCGTCGCCGACGGTAAAAACGTCACCCGTCTGCCAGCTGCGGTGAGCCCGCGTCGTGGATGTATTCACGCGAACATGATAAGGCAGCTTCACGAATCTGCAGCGACGGCGTTGGCGGAAATTTTGCCCTCTGGGATGAACCGCCGTTGCGCGGTGACGAGACTTCGCTGCGCGCGGACGAAGAGTGCGACCGTCGTCACGACACCGTAACGAGCACCGCCGCACCCGCCACCCGTCCGGTTACCTCCCGGGCCGAAATGCACAATCTCAGAGCCGAAAGGCTCGTTTCCTACGTCTAACGTTGAGCATACGGCCCATGCCCGCCTGGGGCGAGGTCTGCGACCAAACCTGAGATGAAGCCGACGCCTGCCACCCGAGTCGAACGCCCGGATGCCGGCACCGACCTGCCGCTCCGGACCCAGCCACGCTACGGCCTCCGCTGGCAGATCGTGCTGCTGGTCGCGACGGCGCTCGGGCTCGTGTCGTCGGCGCTCGCCTGGCAGTTCACGCTGGCGCTCGGCCGGCCTGTCTCCTACTGGCGCTCGCTCGTCATCCTCAATTGCAGCTACTGGTACGTCTGGGCGCTCTTCACGCCGATCATCGTCTGGCTCTCTCAGCATTTCCGGTTCGAGCGGCGCGGACTATGGCGCGCCTTCCTCGTCCACGTGCCCTCGGTGGGCGTCTTCTCGTTCGGCCACATCGCCGCCATGAGCGGCGTGCAGCTCTGGCTCGCGACGATGGCCGGAAAGCCGTTCTCGTGGTGGCCGGACGTCCAGCGCTCGGCGTTGCAGAACTTCGACTGGGAGATGATCACGTACTGGGCGATCGCCGGTCTCAGCCACGCCGTCCTCTACTATCGCGAGTCGCACGACCGCGCGGTGCGCACCGCGCAGCTCGAAACCAAGCTCGTCGAGGCGCAGCTGTCAGCGCTCCAGCAGCAGCTGCACCCGCATTTCCTCTTCAACACGCTGCACGCGATCTCCGCGCTCATGCACAAAGATGTCGAAGCGGCCGATCGCACGCTCATGGATCTGAGCGATCTCCTGCGGCTCACGCTCGATAACATCGGGCACCACGACGTGCTGCTCAAGGCGGAGTTGGAGTTCCTCGAGAAGTACCTTCGAATCGAGCAGACGCGCTTCGCCGATCGCCTCACGGTACGGTTCGACATCCAACCCGAGACGCTCGATGCCCGCGTGCCGAACCTCATACTCCAACCGCTCGTCGAAAACGCGATCAAGCATGGCGTCGCCCGGAAGGCCGGGCCGGGTCACATCCAGATCACGGCGCGGCGCGACGGCGACAAGCTCTGGATGGAAGTCCGGGACGACGGCGTCGGGCTGTCGGAAGACGGGTGGCGCGCGCTCCACAAGGGAATCGGCGTGTCGACCACTCGCGAACGGCTCCTGCGCCTCTTCGGCGCAGACTTCCGCTTCGAGTTCCACCGCCACAACCCTGGCCTGGCGGTGATCGTCGCCTTCCCGTGGCATGTCGATGCGCCTCCCGCCGGCTTGCCCGCCGATCGCGACATCTACAGGGGCCCGGACCAGGACCGCCAGACATCGGGCACCCTCACCTCGATCGCAGCCATCGTGCGTCAGCACCCTTAACGGATCGCCACCACAGGGACACCAAACATGAAGAAAATCAAGACGCTGATCGTCGACGACGAACCGCTGGCACGCGAGCGGCTGGCAGGCCTGCTGGCGCTCGAGCCGGATATCGAGATCGCGGCGCAGTGCCGCGACGGGGAAGAGGCCGTGATGGCCGTACAGGACCACGCGCCGGACCTCATGTTTCTCGACGTGCAGATGCCGCAGATGAACGGCTTCGATGTGATCGATGCGGTCGGACCCGAGCGCATGCCGCTCGTGATCTTCGTCACCGCCTACGATCAGCATGCGCTCAAAGCCTTTCAGGTCCGGGCGCTCGACTACATCCTCAAGCCGTTCGATCGGGAGCGCTTTTCGGAAGCGCTCCAGCGGGCGCGAAAGCAGGTCGAGCGGGAAGAGACCGGGGACCTGGGCCGGCGGCTCCTGGCGCTGGTGAAGGACCTCCGCCGCGATCAGCCGCGAAGCGATCGCCTCGTCGTCAAGTCGGCCGGACGGCTGTTCTTCCTGCGCATGGACGAAATCGACTGGATCGAGGCGGCGGGCAACTACGTGCGGCTCCACGTCGGCCCGACCTCCCACCTGCTCCGCGAGACGATGAACGCCATCGAAGGCCGCCTCGACCCCGAGAAGTTCTTCCGGATCCATCGCTCGCGGATCGTCAACATGGAGCGGATCCAGGAAATGCAGCCGTGGCTGAACGGCGAGTACGCCGTGGTCCTGAGGACCGGGACCCGGCTGACGCTCAGCCGCGGGTACCGGGAGAAGCTGCAGGAGCGGCTGGGCAGGGGGGTGTAGGGTTCAGGGGTTCAACCTGAACCTTGCGTAGCGTCCACCGATCTGTAACTTCGGTCGAGTACCGTAATCGGCTGAGGTCGACGGACTGGTGAATTGGGCCAGTTTCGCCGGATTCCGGGCGGGCATTCCCTTTGCCTCTTGGGACACCGACCCCATGATGTCCCGTGCAGCCGCCCCTCGTGTCCGCTCGTCCCACACCGGCGTCGCCGCTGGCCCGGTCAGGCCTGCCGTCCTCCTCGTCACTGAGGACGGTGCGCTGGCGACGGCGTGCCGAGGGACGCTCGAACAAGCCGGCTACGAGGTGAGGTGCGCCAGCCATTCCGGTCATGCGCTGCTCGAATGTCTGAGCGGCCACCGCGCCGACGTGCTCCTGACCGAGCTCTCGATGCCGGACGGATCGGGCCCCGCCCTCGCGGAGCGGCTCCGCCGCTATTACCCGCAGATGCAGGCGGTCTACTTCGCGACCGCCGGTACGATGCTCGAGGCTGGAAACGTTCTCGTCCGGCCGTTCTCGCGCGACGAGCTCCTCAGCCGCGTCCGCGCGAGTCTTGATTAGACCGGACCCCCCTGTCGCCGTCGCTCGCGGGGACCCCTTCGCCCCGCTCCGCTCCCGCCGGGGGCGCTACTTCTTACCTCCGCTAGTTCTTCCCGGGCATTTTGAACACGTCGTCGTCCAGGGGAACGTTCATCTCCCACTTCACGATCGTGATCTGCGCGATCGTCGTGCCGTTCACCGACTTCCGCATCGTGAACGGAACCGTCAGGCCGTCGATCGTCTGGTAGTTGGAGAGCTCCGTCATCACTTCCGTCCTGATGCCTCCCTGATCGACCGTTGCGGCGGTCCTGACCTCCAGACCGGTCGCGACATCAAGGTAGTAGTGCTCGATCAATCCGTTTTTCCTAGTGATCTTGAGGTGATACGTCGATTTCCCGTCGATCGGCTCGGTGCCCTGGAACTCGACGGTGTGCCCCTTGGCTTTGTAGTCGAGCAGCACGCTGTCGAAGTCCGCCTGGCCCTTGGCCATGTCTGCCTGGGGACCGGTGATCTGCTGCGGGCCGTCGCCCATCATCGGATTGATCGTCCAGACCGCCTTGCCGTCGAACGCGATCACGACCTTGATCGGACCTGAAACCGGCGGGACGCTTGCGCGGTTCGCCGCAGGCGGGGGCGGTGTCGCATCCAGCTCACTACGCATCAGGTTGGGTCGCTTTGCCCAGATCACCTGGTGAATCTTGTTCCCCTGCTGCTCGATGTCCCCGGTGATCTTCGTGCTGTTCAGTGCCCTGAGCTTCTCGACGCCGCCGTGCGCTTTGAGGTTCTGCGCGACGATGTCATCGACCGTCTGCGCGTGGACGAGACCGGCTGACACTGCGGCCGCCACCACCACGGCAAAACCGGTACGAAACGAACTGAGCATGAGCGTCTCCTTCATCGATCGGCGCAACGCCGAGGCTGGCTGGCGAATCCCGCTCGAGCGATCGTAGCAGGCTCGATCGTAACAAGGATGGCTGGCCGTCGGATGCGGCCGACAAGGTGGGGTCGCAGAGCGGGCGCGCCACCGGAGTCAGGGCTTCGGGTCGGCGCGCCCAGGAAACCGTGATCAGGCCTTTCGTCGAACAGCCATGCGATACACCACGAGCAGAATGACGGCGCCCAGGATGGACATCAGCCACCCGGCAGACTGGTCCGGGCCATAGAAGCCCATCGCCCTTCCGAGAAATCCGCCAACCAGCGCCCCGGCAATACCCAGGAGCATCGTCACGATGAACCCGCCGGGATCACGACCCGGAGTCAGCAGCTTCGCGATGATCCCGACAACCAGTCCGAACACGATCCACGTCAGAATCCCCATACTGCACCCTCCTGTTCAGGCACCGAAACACGAATGCAAGTGGACGACCACGGATGAACCGAACGACGAGTCGGATCCAGCCCAGGTACGCGCGGCGGAGGACCGTGGAGAGATTCTGATCTTGCGCGCGCAGCCCCGCCGGAGCGGAGCGGGGCGACGGGGCCCCGCGAGCGACGGCGATGGGGGGTCCGGCCGCCTTCGCGCCGCAGGCGCTTCGGCGAGCCACGCCATAGCCTTGGCGGAGGCGGGCGGGGCGAAGCCCCCCGGTAAAGATTAAACGGGAGCTTGCATGCCGCGGCGCTGTCGCACGGGCCGCTCGCCGGCGAGTCGGACCGCATGACGCTCTGGTTGCCGGGCGGGAACGGGCTCGGCCGGAGCGGCTGCAACGGGGGCGGGCGCGGGAGGACCCTTCGGTTTCGAGGGAACGCCAAGTCCATCGCTGAGGAGCGCGACCATCGGGCTCGTGCCCGTGAGGAGCACGCCAACCGCGTAATAGCACGCGATCAGCAGGACTGGCCAGAGCAGCCGCGACCCTGCGGCTGCGCACGCAAACGCAAAGACGACCACCATCGTCAGGTCGGCCGCGGTGCCGAGCAGCCGCGCCCGCGACGACATGGCCGGGATCGAAGGAGCCGAACGCTGCGGAAACTGCCGGACCACGCCGGAATTCCCGGGTGCCGACAGCAGCTGCGTGGGATCGGGGGCGTGCGCGCCGTCGGGGGGGAACTGCTTCTCGAACCGCCTGATCACATCGTCTGCGTCGAGCCCCACGCACTGGGCGTACGCTCGAACGAAAGCCCGACGGAAAATGCCTCCAGGCCATCGCGAGATGTCGTCGGCTTCGAGCCCTTCGAGCAGAGCGATCGATACCTTCGTATTCTCGGAAATGCTTCTAAGCGCCATCCCGCGGCGTTCACGTTCGCGGCGCAGGTCGGCTCCGAGCGTAGTGGGTTCGGTCATCAGCTCCGAAAAATGTGCGTTTTGCGAGAAGTTGCAGGGCCGAGTATGCGCCAAGGCCACTCGTCACGCAAGCTGATCATTGCCCCTAATTGACTTTTTTTGAAGATCATGCGCGGGTTCCTGCGGCGGTGGGCGCTATAGTGGCCCACCGTGAGGCCGGGTGTTCTCGTCTTTCTGGGGCTGTCGATGGCAGCGCTTGTCCGACAGAATCTTCCACTCCCCGCAGCAGCCGTCGGATCCGTCGAATCCGTTCAATCCGTCCAATCCGTCCAATCCGTCCAATCAATGACCAACCGGATCGAGACCGAGATCAACGCCATCCTGAGCGGCTTCCGCGGCGTGATGGGAGTCGCAGCCGTGAACCTCCGCGAGGGACGCCCGCGCGAGGAGGTTGCGGTCAATGCCGACCTGCGGTTTCCAACCGCGAGTACGATCAAGACCGCGGTCATGGTGGAGGCGTACCAGCAAGAGGCCGATGGACGGCTGCCCTTCGACACGCTGCTGACCGTCCGGAAGACGGACAAAGTCGGCGGGTCCGGCGTCCTGCGCGACATGCACGATGGCTTCTCGCTCACGGTCGCGGATGCCGTGCAGCTGATGATCGCGCTGAGCGACAACACGGCGACGAACCTGTTGATCGGGCGCCTGGGGACTGCCAACGTCAACAGCCGGCTCGACGGGTACGGGCTGAGGCACACGCGGCTGTTCCGGCCGACCTTCAGAGACGGCCGCGCGGACCTGTTGCCGGATCTCGAACAGGAGTTCGGGCTCGGCATGACCACGCCGCGGGAGATGGCCGCGTTGATGGCGCGGATTGCCGAGGGAAAGGCCGTGAGCCCTGCGGCGTCAGCCGCAATGCTCGCCACGCTCCGCCGACAGCAGGACCGCGCGATGATCCCGCGGCTCCTGCCTGGTGACGTCGAGGTTGGGAACAAGACCGGAACGGACGAAGAGAAACATCCGGGACCGGCTGGGCGCACCGGACATGTCCGCGCCGATGCGGCCATTGTGGCGGGGCCGAATGGCCTGCACTACGTCATCGCCATCTACGCTCGGCAGATCGAGGACACACGTTGGACGATCGAGAACGACGCGTTGACGACGGGTGCTCGTATATCGCGACTGCTGTACGAACACTTCTCCGCGAGCCGGACCCCGTGAGCCGATCGTGGTCTAGGAGGAGCCTGGCTGGCGTGAATCAGAACAACCCGCGCGGCGCGCCCTCGTGCCGCAGCAGCCACTGCTTGCGGTCGAGGCCGCCACCGTAGCCGGTCAAGCTTCCGCTGCTCCCGATGATCCGGTGGCAGGGCACCACGATCGCGATCGGATTGGCGCCATTGGCTGCGCCGACCGCGCGCACGGCTGCCGGAGATCCGATGCGTCTCGCGATCTCGGCGTACGAAACGGTCGTGCCAGCCGGCACGCCGCGCAGCGCTTCCCAGACCCGCCGCTGGAACGGCGTGCCGTTCAGCTCGACCTCGATCCCGTCGAGCGCCGCCGAGTCGCCCGAGAAGTAAGTCGACAGCCGCTCCGCGGCAGCAGCCGTGGCGCTCCCTTCCTCGAGCGTGTCGTCCGGGTACCAGCGCCGAAGGAAGGCCGACACCGCGTGTTCGTCGTGCCCGAAGTGCAGCAGGCACAGCCGTGCGCCTCGCGCCGCCAGGGTCAGCGGTCCGATTGGCGAATCTACACGTCTGACATCAATCACGCTTCCAGTTTACCCCCGCGCGCAACGATCTCTCGCCGTGGCCCGGGCATCCGGTCCGCGCGCGTGTTGCCTTGACTATCTAGGCTTCCTGCTGCAGGATCCCCGGATGGCGAACAAGACCGGGAAGCAACGAGCTGCTCCACGGAACGCTCGATGCGCTCGCCTTGAAAACGCTGTCGTTCGGGCCGCGACACGGCTACGGCATCGCGCAATGGCTCGAGGAGGCGACAGGCGAGGAGGTGCCCATCGAGGAAGGCTCCCTCTATCCTGCGCTGTATCGGATGGAACGCCGCGGATGGATCGAAGCGGAATGGGGAACGTCGGAGCTCGGACGACGGGCGAAGTTCTACCGGATCACGCAGACCGGACGACGTCAGCTCGCTCTCCAGACGGCGCGGTGGTCACGTTTTTCGACCGCGATATCCGCCGTGCTGCTCCCCGCGCGGTGAGACGGGATCATGACGTTCGGTCAGCGGCTGCGATCGCGTTTCTGGCGCGACAGCGTCGACCGCGAGGTCGATGCCGAGCTTGAGTTCCATGTCGAGATGCGCACGCGCGCGCTGGTCGAGCGCGGGCTGGATCCAGCGACGGCGCGTCAAATCGCCATCGGGCGCTTCGGTGATCTTCAACGTGTGAACACGACCTGCCGGCGGATCAGCCGGCTGAGGGACCGGGACATGAAACGTACGGAGTATCTGTCGGAGGTTCGTCAGGACACCGTCTTCGCGTTGCGCCAGCTGCTCAGGAATCCCGGCTTCACGCTGGTCGCTATCGTCATGCTCGCCATCGGCATCGGTGCGACGACCGCCATCTTCAGCGCCGTGAAAGCCGTCGTGTTGAATCCGCTCCCCTTCCCCGCACCAGAACGCGTCATCGTAGTGGCCGGAGATACACGACGGCCGCCCAAGCTCGGTTTCGGCGGGGAATTTCGTGGACGGCGTGCTGCCGGTATCAGCCTTCTCGAGCGTCACGGCTGTCCAGTATTCGAGCTTCAATCTGGACAGTGGCGGCGACACGGAGCGCGTGACCGGCCTGCGGACGACCGCCGCCTTCTTCAGGGTATTCGCGACGAACGCCGCCATCGGACGCGTCTTCGTCGACGAAGAAGACCAACCTGGCCGTGATCAGGTGGTCGTCTTGAGCCATCGGCTCTGGACGCAGCGCTTCAACGCCAACCCGTCGATCGTCGGGACACGGATTCTGATGAACAACCAGCCGTACGACGTCATCGGCGTGATGCCGGCGCAGTTCGACCTGATGGACGGCAGCGAACAGCTCTGGACGCCCATCGCGTTCACCGCGGAGCGGAAGGCGCAGCACGACGAGCACTATCTGCAGGTGTACGGACGGCTCGCGGATGGTGCGACGATTGGCAGCGCGCTGGAGCAGCTGTCGGCGAACGCCGCGCGCCTGCGAAAGCTCTACCCGAAGGAAGACCAGCAACTGACCTTCCTGACTCAACGGCTGTCGGAGCAGTTCGTCGGAGACTACGCGCGACGGCTGTACATCCTGCTGGGGGCGGTCGCCTTCGTGCTGCTGATTGCCTGCAGCAACATCGCCAATCTGCTGCTCGCACGGGGGGCCGCGCGGTCGGTGGAGCTGGCGATCCGCGGGGCGCTCGGAGCCGGCCGCGCCCGCATCGTCCGCCAGCTGCTGACGGAGAGTGTCGTCCTCGCGGTGCTCTCGGCGGTCACGGGAGTCGTGCTCGCCGGTTGGAGCATTCGCCTGCTCATTGCGGTGGCGCCCACAGGGGTGCCACGACTCGAGCAAACCAGGCTCGAGCCAACTGTCCTCGCTTTCGCGTTGCTGACGGCAGTTGTGAGCGCGCTGCTCTTCGGGCTCGCTCCGGCGCTGCGTGCGGCGCGCACCGACACGCAGTCGGTGCTGAAGGAGGGAGGCCGCGGCGCCGGCACGCAGGCTATTCGCGATCGTCTGCGAACGGCGTTGATTGCCGGTGAGATCGCCGTCGCCCTGGTGCTCCTGGTCGGAGCAGGGCTGCTCATTCGCAGCTCAGTGGCCCTCCAGCGAGTCGACAAGGGATTCGATCCGACGGGCGTACTATCAGCCGCATTGGCGCTGCCTCGGGCCGAGTATCAATCCCCTGAACGGATCGTCTCGACATTCGAACGGCTGGTGGACGTCGCCGGGCAGCTGCCGGGCGCTCGGACCGCCGCGATCACGTCACAAGTGCCCATGGGTGGCGGTGGAAACAGCAACGGCCTCATACCAGAAGGGAGGCCGTTGGAGATGAAGAGCGCGATTCCGAGCCAGCTCCGGATTGTCACTCCCGGCTACTTCGATGTGATGCGCATTTCGATCGTGCGCGGTCGGAGTCTCTCCGCGGACGATCGGCGCGGAGGCCAGAAGGTGATGGTCATCAACGAGTCGCTCGCGGAGGCGGCCTTCGGAAAGAACGATCCGATCGGCAGACGCATCGCGTGCTGCGAGCCTGGGCCTGACGGCCAGACACCTGATTACAAGGTCGTGGTGGGAGTCGTTCGTGACGTGCGGTGGCGTGGCCCGGGACGTGTGCCGAGCGCGGAATTCTATCTGCCGCTCGCCCAGGCGCCGACTGATGCGTGGAACTGGCTCCAGCAGACGATGTACGTCGCCGTGCGGACGTCGATCGAGCCCGCGTCGCTCTCGACGCCGTTGCGATCGGCCGCGGCGAGCGTCGCGCCAGGAGTGCCCTTCTTCAACATCCGGACGATGGAACAGCGGATTGGCGAGTCGCTGGCGACTGCGAGGTTCAACACGCTGCTCCTGACGCTGCTCGGCGGGGTCGGCCTGCTGCTCGCGGTGCTCGGTATTTATGGTGTGATCGCCTACTCTGTCACACGGCGAACGCAGGAAATCGGCGTGCGCCTGGCGCTCGGCGCGAGTCGTCTCGATGTCATCGGACTCGTCGTGAAGCAAGCGACAGTGTCAGTAGGCCTTGGCATCGGCGGCGGCCTTGCCGTGTCGTTCGCGCTGACGCGCGTGCTCTCGGGGCAGCTGTTCGGCGTGTCGGCCGGCGATCCCCTCACCTACGGTGCCGTCGCGCTGCTGCTCGCCGGGGTCGCGCTCCTGGCAACCCTCGCTCCGGCGCTGCGCGCTGCCAGCGTCGATCCGACGCGCGCGCTCCAGGGCCATTGATGGAGCTCGATGAAACCGTCACTTGGCGGGATCGGTTGATGTCGCCCGTTCCCGCTGCTCGTCCAGGGCCGCCGCCCGCGCCAGCGCGCGACTGACAACGGAATCCGGTGCCCCCTTCAGCCGGAGGAGTGTGATCGCATTGCGCGTCGTGGCCGGACCCCGCCTGAGCCGGTACTCGAACACGATGTCGTCCGCGCCGAGGGAGTCGGCGAGATGAAACGGCTCATAGGTCCCGCGCAGCAGATCGACCAGCTCCGCGTCGTGTGTCGCGGTAATCACCAGATGGGGCTTCGCGCCGGCGCGGTGCCCCACGAGCTCGCTGAGCACGGCTTCGGCGGCGGCGATCCGCTCGACGGCGTTCGTGCCCCGGAACAGCTCGTCGAGCAGGAAGAGGTACGGCGTCGAGCCGCCGCTGGCCTTCACGAGCGAGAGCACGGACTCGACCTCGACCAGGTAGTAGCTCTTGCCGGCGAGGAGGTCATCAGAGCGCCCTATGCAGCTCTGCACACGCAGAACCGGTGACTGATACGCAGACGCGAAACACGTGTGGATGGTCTGCGCCAGAATCACGTTCACGCCGACGGTTCGCACGAATGTCGACTTGCCGGACATGTTCGATCCAGTGATCAACGCGCCGTAGGGCGGACCGAGGGCGATCGAATTGGGCACCGCCTCGTCTACGAGCGGGTGACGCAGGCCGGAGAAGTCCGATGGCGCGCCCGCAGTCAGGAAGGTGGGCCGCGTCCAGAACGTCGTTCCCGCTCGTAGCGACGCCACGCTGAGCGCCGCATCGACGTCCCCGACAACTCCGATGACGCGCAGGAGCGCGCCGCCGTGCGCGCGAAGCTCGCGCGCGCCGAAATACAGCGCGTTGGCATCCAGCAGGAACAGCAGGTTCAGGTACTCGAAGAGCGACGCAGCCAGCTCGCCGGCGGCAATCGGATCGCGACCCACCCAGCGTGCGATTCCGCGGAGGCGCGTCAACTGCTTCAGGTCGTCGCCGAGCGAGCCCAACGTGGGCATGGTGGACACGCCCCGATCGGTTCCGCCAGCCGCCAACGACCGCATAGCATCTGCCGCGGCAAGCAGAGGCTCGATCAATCGGAACGATCCGATGAGCGCGCCGATGCGCCGTGCGCTGTAGACGCGGATGTAGAGGTTGAGTGTGGCGCCGATCAGCAGGAGGAAGATCGTGCCTGGCCACACGAACGCGAGCACGACCGGCAGGAGCATCGCGCCACCGACGATCGGGAAGATGACGTGCCAGGGACGTGTCTCGATCGCATCCGGCTGGGCGAGCCACCACAGATCGTACCCCGCGGGATTCCGCAGCCGCGTGAGCGCCGCCTGCGCGTGCTCCCGCGCCGGCACGTCCGACCTCATCCGCTCGACGAGCGCTTCGAAGACTTCGAGATGTGCGCCGGTCGGCGCCGATCGGAGACGATGATAGAGGGCCTGCTGACCGAGGGTGCTCTCCGGTACGATCGATCGACGTGAAGACCGCATCCATGAGGAGGTCGGCCCACGTGCGGTCGTCGATCGCGTCCTGACCATCAGCACTGGCGCGCGCCTGATGGTACTCGGCGATGACGTCCATCCGCCTCACGCGGTCGCGCGGCCGTCCCCATCCTGCCCGTAACTCTTCGAGGCGGCTCGCGCGCGCCCGCCGCGACGCCCCCGCAGACCAGACGAGGAAGACCAGCACGAGGGGCGGCGACTATCGCGTAAGGCAACGGCGGCAGCTCATAACAGCAGCTCGAAATATCTGAGCGGCACGCTCCGATACGTCACGCGTCCCACCTCGCGGTAGCCGCACTTCGCATAGAAAGGACCGGCTCCGGCGGCGCTATCGTACGCGTCGAGCCGGATGGCATCCGCCGGCCAGCGCTGACCGACGACCCGTGCCTCGTCCAGCAACAGCCGGCCGATGCCACTTCTCTGACGGGCGGGCTCGACCGCCATGCTCAGGAGGTAGAGCGGTCGGCGCACGCTGGCGAAGTACGCCGGATCGATCGCCCAGGGTTTCTTGGTTACCAGACGGAGCGTGCCGACGATGACGCCTTCGTCGCGCCCGACGAGCACAGTCGACGATGCGATGCCGCGCGCGACATTCTGCTCTGTGACAGGCGCCGACCAGTGCCCCACGCCATACTGTCGCGTCAGTTCCTCAGCCACTCGAGTCTGCAGCGCCGCAATCATCCCGGCGTCGTCTATCGTGGCAGGGGAGATCGACAGAGGCATGGGCAACGTTGGGTCGACAGGCGGCTCAGCAAAAACCTGGGGCTCGATGGTGGTCGGCGATCCCGTCACGTCCTCTGGCAGACCATGCCCGGCCAACCGTTCAACGCGCCAGCTCCCCGGGCCTTCGCGGCAGCGCCCGGGCAGTGTATCGCGGGGCGGCAGGCTGCGCATCAAGCGATCGGCAGGACCATCAGGCGGTCGGTTTGCCGATCGGTGCCAACCAGGAACTCGTGGCTGCCGATGTCCTGGAATCCGCGTTTCCGGTAGAACGCAATCGCGCGCGCGTTGCGCTCCCACACACCGAGCCAGAGCGTCTGCGCCCCTCGCGTCCGCGCCTCGCCGACGACAGCATCCATCAATGCCGCCGCAAGGCCGCGGCCGTGCCACGGCGAATCCACGTAGAAGCGGAGTAACTCGATCGGTCCCGGCCCCGACACGCAGTCGGGCGGCTCCTCCGCGCGGAGCTGCGCAAAACCGGCAAGGCCCGCAGTCGACTCGGCAATCAGCGTTGTCCAGGCCGGATCCTCGAGCTCGGCCCGCTGTCGATCCACAGAGTAGGTCGCCTCGAGGTACGCCTCGAGGTCCTCCGGACGATTGTGGGGTCCGAATGTCTCGCGGAATGTGCGCGCGCCAAGGCGCGTCAGCTCCGGTACGTCGGCGCGCGTGGCCGGTCGGACGTGGACTGTGTCTAGAAGCCGTCTCATAAACCTGCCGATCGTTTCACGATGCGAGCGAACGACAGTGAGCGAGCCACGCGAGCGGCCCGCCTACGCCAAGGCTTCGGCGAGGTCTCGCCGTAGCGCTACGCGCGGAGGCGGAAGCGCGCCGGCGCAGCGGCGCGCGAGAGCGCGTGTAGGGAAGTCCGAGGGGCGAAGCCCCTCGGATGAGGCTAGACTCAAACCTGGAACCGAGAACCTACTTCCAAATCCCCAGCAACCTGCGCAGCAACACGAGCTGGCCCACGTGATACGCCGTATGGTCCGCCACCAGCACCAGCTCGCGAGCGTACGTCTGACCGCTGCCATGAGGAATACGGGCTGTCAGGTCCACACTGGTGTCGGCCGCCAGTTGCTGGAGCGCAGCGCGGTCCCGACGGTACGCGCTGATGCTGTCATTCCAGGCGGCTTCCGACGGAGGGGCCGCGTCGGCCGGCCAGTAATCCGCCGGCCAATCCATTTCCTCGTACCTAGGATTGCGGCAGAAATCCAGGATGTCGTGCTGGGTGATGCGCAGGTGCTCGACGAGTTGCCACGCGGAGTAGGGTAGGCCCTGCGGCCGGGCAGCCCGATGAGCCGGCGGGAAGTCCGCGACCGCGGCATCGTAGCCGGTATGGCCGTCTTCCCACGCGAGGAGGCGCGCGAGGAGCTCCCTGTAAGGACCGTCGGCGGCCACGGGCTTCGTCCCTGGCATCTACAGGTACCGCTCCCGCAGGAGGCGGCAGTGGTGCGTCACGTGCCCGGCAGTGATGTAGGCCAGCGCCCGCACCGTCACCGGGTTGCCGCTGGCGACACCGCGACGCGTCCACGCGTCCGGGGGAAGATTGCGGAAGAGCGTCAGCGTGGCCGTCCGGATCGCACGGAAATCTTCGATATGACTGCTCAGCAGCCGGTCGTTCGCGCCAGCGTGGCTGAGCGCAACGTCCTGATCGAAGCTGGGTAAGGGGCTGTCGAACTGGCGCGCAAACCACAGAGCCCGGAAGGCGAAGACCCGCTCTGTGTCATTGAGGTGGCTCACGACCTCTCGGATGCTCCACTTTCCTGGCGCGTAGCGATGGAGCGACTTCTCCTCCGAGATGTTCTGGAGCAACGCGACCGTAGACGCGACCTGCGCCTCGAGCACGTCGCCGATATCCCCAGGTTCCACCTGGTCGATGTAAGTGAAGTAGTACTCGGCCGCTTCTGATCGATCGGGTGCCGTGATCATGGATCCAAGTGTAACGTCTGTCGGGTCGCGGCCGTCGCCTGGGCGTTTTTCAACCACCCGGACAGCCGCGATCAGATGATTTTCCGGTAGGAGTGCTGCGTCTTGACGCGCTCGTAGCCGAGCCGCAGGTAGAAGGGGTGTGATTCGATCCGCACGACGTTGCTCCGAACGTGCATCGCGTCGAGTCCTCGCGCCGCCGCCCACGACTCGATTCGACCAATGAGCTCGCGGCCGACGCCCCCGCCGCGGTGCGCGACATCGACGACGAGCCCGAGGATCTCGGCATACCGTCCGGCCTCGAGCAGCTCGTGCTCAGCGGCGTGCAGCCATCCCACGACACCCGCGAACGGCAGCTCAGCGACGAGCACGATGTCCTCGGCGCGAAGGAGCACCCGCTCGAGTCGACTCGCCATCACCTCGGCGCTCACGGGGTACCCGAGCTCGCCACTGAGCTCGGCGAGTCTCGTGGCGTCCGATGGCGCCGCCTCGCGGATCGTCACGACTCGTGGCACAAACTGACCCTCGCCGCTCACACGCTCGTCACGTGTCAGCTCGGGACGCCGAACACGTCGCGCGCCACGCCACGTGCGGCGTCCAGTTCGTGATGGCCTTCGCCGTAGAAGCCTCGGTAATTCTCGGGCAACAGATCCGCGATTGCCATACCGACCGCATCCATCATGACGCGGCGATCGCGGCCCGCCCGCTCGCGAAGGGCGCCGGCACGAGCCGGCCGACCCACGCGCGCGATCACCTTGACCTAATGCAACCGTTCCTGCAGTACGTCCAATCCCCGACGATGCTGCCGAGCCTGCCACTCAGCGCGACGAGCGCGTCCGTGTCCAGCTCACGATCGAGGCAGGCACGAACGTCTTCCAGTGTGCGCGCGTCCTCCGCGGCCAGAAATGCCATCACGGCCGAGACGATGGCATCGCGGATTGCGGACGGGCCCGCCGACGTCATATCAAAGACGAGGGGAGCCGAACCAGCCGGCTGATTGAGGTCGTGGGCCATCAGTGGACATCGATGTCGGGGCGCCGCTAAGGCAGCTCCCGAATACGGATGCTCCTGAACTCGACGGGCGATCCTTCGGCTTCGAGACAGAGATAGCCGCTCCGCGGCTGCGCGCCACTCCCCCCTGAGACCTCCTCGCCATTCACCCAGAGCCGGACCTCGCCGTCGATCGCGCGAACGTAGTAGTGATTCCACTCCCCGACGCCTTTGCTCAGGTCCTTCCGCGGAAAGCTGCGCGAGCCGTTCGGTGACGTCGGCGGAAACGGCGTCAGCTTCGATTTGCCCACCGCAAACACATCACCGTTGGTCGTGAACCAGTCGCCCTTCCGGCCGGATTGCTTCTCGTATTTCTCGTGAAAGCCATGATCCAACATCTGGATTTCGATTCCGTAGTCCGGGAGGGTCCCCGGCTTGAGCCCGCTCAGCGCCTGCTCAGGCACCCACGCGAACACGCCCGAGTTGCCGCCGGACTCGAGATGCCGCCACTCGACGAGCAGCTCGAAGTTCGTGACCATTCGCTGCGTGCGGATGACACCGATGGGTTTTCCCGTCGACCGCAGCGTGGTGCCGGCCCAGGCCCAGGTGTCGGGATCTCCGTTGACCCCGGCGAAGTCACCAGGCTCGAGCACTCTCCAGCCGGGCTCGCTGCCGTCGATGAAGGCTCGCCGCCGCTCGGGCTCCTGACCCGCCACGCCCGTCGCGACGAGCACCGCGAACGCAAGCGTCCGAACGACAGCGTGCCCGTTTCGAATCCGCCTCATTGCTGCCTCCTCGCTCCCATTGGCGTCCCCGGCTCCTCCAGAGGGACCTTCGTGGCACACAGCGGACAGGCCGGCGGCGGCCAGAGATCGAACTCCCGGCGGATCACGGCTTCGATCGGCACGCCGTGTGCGGCGAAGAAGGACTCCCCTTTCGAGTCAAGAATCATCAATGCCGCGGAGACGACCGGGATGCCTGCGCTGGCCCGCACTGCGGTGTAGCTGCCGATCATCGCCGATCCCGCGCTCATGACGTCATCGAGAACGGCCACGCGCCTCCCGCGGACGATCGGCGCGAACGCCGTGGGGAGCCTGTAGCTCGCGCCGTAGAGATCGGATGCCTCCGCCTGCATCATTTTTTCGGTGAAGCAGAACGTGAGATCGAGTCTCGACGCGACCAGCTGTGCCAGGAACGCTCCGCCCACGAGCGCGCCGCACACGACGTCGGCGCGATAGGGGCGCAGCCGCTGGGTCAAGGTGTCGACGAAGGGAGCAATACGGGACGCATCAGCGAACAGCGCGTCCAGGTCGAGCCACAGACCGGCATGATAGCCGGACTCGAGACGAAAGTGGCCGGAGCGGCCACTCGCAAGATCGAAGAGCGCCGCGGCCGGATCCTGGCTCACGCGTCCGCCGACTCGCCTTCGGGGTCTTCGACAGGACCATCGACGCCCCACTGGAACGTGTCCAACGCTGAGGCGGCGAGCTGCCGGACGTCAGCCCAGTGTTCGCTGGTCGCCAGAGCGGCGTCGGTCCAGAGATCGACGTCGAACTCGGCGCCGTCACGAGACAGCAGCGCCAGCTTCGTGGCGATGGCGTCGAGCGCGACGTTCTGTTCTGCCGACAGTTCAGCGCCGTAATTCTGACGGACGATCGAGACCCAGTGGTCGAAGCCGAACGCAAGATCGTCAGCCGTGGGTGACTGTTCCGGAAAGAGCGTCGGCTGGCCGGATCCTGTCTGCGCGAGCGACTGGAGAGTCCACTTGAGCTGCTTGAAATACCACGGACGGCGCGCGTCGTCGGTCATTCTCTCGACACCTTTCGGGTCAAGAGCTCTCGACGAGCCTCCGCGAACACGAAGATGGCTGCGCCAAAAAGGATCGCGACATCGGCCGCGTTGAAGATCCCCGTGCGCAGCGGTCCGACGCCGACGTTCATGAAGTCGACGACGCTTCCTCGAGTCGCCCGGTCCACCCAGTTCGAGGCCCCTCCCGAAACGAAGAGCGTCAGGCCGAGGAGCGGCCAGCCGGTAGTACGCGACCGGATCGCAGCTCCCACCAGGATCAGGAGCATCGCGCCGGTAGCGATCGTCAAGAGTCCGGTGCGAACCGCCGGCGGCCAGTCGGCGCCCAGGCTCAGAAAGCCGCCCGCGTTCTCGACGTACTCGAAACGAACCGTGTCCGCCAGGTAGGACCTGCCGGCCGACCCTGCCAGGATCGTCCTGGCCGCGTGCTTCGTGACCTGATCGCATCCCACAGTGCCGCTGATGGCGACCAGCAGCACGAGCCGCATTCCGACCCGGGCGATCATCGTCCGACCTTGCACATCAGCTCCCCGGCGAGCCACGTCTGCCCGAAACCGAGGACGTAGCCGTTTGGATCCCGGACCGCAAACTCTTTGATGCCGTAAGGCTGCACGACCGGCTGATAGACCATGGTGGCACTCTTCAGGATCAGCTCGTCGTAGAGCGCTTCGACATCGCTGACCCAGAAGAAGGCATCCCACGTGCCGCCCTGCCGCTCGTTCGGGCAGATCAGCGCCGGCTCTTGAACGCGACGAAACATCAGTGCCGCGCCGTTCCGGCTGTAGACCGCAAATTCCGGAGGACTGCCCGCGGCGTACTCGCACTGAAAACCGAACACGTCGCGATAGTACGTGCCGATGCTCCCGACGTCCGGGACCGGGAAGTACGGGGCACCGCGAATGATGTCAGCGTGACCTGTCTGCGGCATCGGAGGCTCCCAGTCTCAACCGAGGGGCTTCGCCCCTCGGACTCCCCGACACGCTCTCTCGCGCGCCGCTTCGCCGGCGCGCTCCGCTCGCGTGGCTCGCTCGCCGTGCTCGCTCGCGCCGCATTTGTGAGATGCCATGATTGTGGATCAAGTCACCGCGAGCGCAGCGCAGCCATCAGCGGAAGCACCCAGGCCAGAAACGCAATCGTGATGGCCAGATAGAGCCAATGCCGCGGCGTCCTCGGGCGGACGCCGAGCAGGTACGGCCCCACGACGCATACGCCTGCGAGTAACACGAACCACGTGCCGGCGGATGGCATGTCAACCTCCTGTCAAGTCTCATCCGAGGGGCTTCGCCCCTCGGACTCCCCTACACGCTCCCTCGCGCGCCGCTGCGCCGGCGCGCTACGCTCGCGTGGCTCGCTCACTGTTGTTCGCTCGCATCGTGAACCGAGCGGCAGGTTCATGAGACAGCTTCTAGCGTTGCGCCTTGGGCCGCTTGGCTTCCCTGCGAGTGCGTCCTGGATCGAGTGGCGTCGGCAGCTCGTACCAGATCTCGACGACATAACCGTCCAGGTCGGTGAAGAACACGTAGGGTTCTCCCGGGACGAACTCCCCGTGGTCCATGACTTTGCCGCCCGCGGCCCGAATCGCTCGTACGGCGATGGCGATATCGGCTGCGCGCTGAAGGCGAAACCCGAAGTGCGCCAGCCCTCCCGTCCGCCCGATGCCCGAACGGCGTCGCTCGAACACGAGCACGTCACGGCTGCCCGGGGTCTGCGCCTGGACGAAGTCATCCTCCTGATAGACCGGCTGTGCGCCGACAACGGCCTGGTAGAAGCGCAGCGAGCGTTGAGGGTCGCGCACGGCGAGCGCGACGTGAGTGAGGCCGAACGTCTTGACGGGCTTCGGCGATTTCATGACTGTCCGGTTCTGCGAGCCGGCTGGCGATCTCGAGAAAGCTTCAGCCAGAGGGTCTAATCGTAATAGATTTGGCCAGGATGTTCGACCAGCCTCCATCGTCCGAGCGGCCGTCGCGACCGGAGACCCCACGTATGAAGCCACACTATCGTCGTCTTCCATTGATGGTGCTGCTCGGCATCGTGCTCGCGGTACCTCCGCTTCGAGCGCAGAGCAAGGCCAAGGCAGAGAACGTGCCTGAGATTCCGTACGATTCGGTGCCGAACTTCCTCAAGCTTCCGCCGAACGTGTACCTGGGCGAGGGGATCGGCGTCGCCACCAATTCCAAGGGCCATGTGTTCGTGTACACGCGCAGCGGCGATACGCGCCTCTTCGAGTTCGACCAGAACGGCGGGTTCGTCCGGGAGATCGGCCAGGGCCTCTACGGCTTCGAATTCGCGCACGCGGTGCGCGTCGACCAGGACGACAACATCTGGACCGTCGATGAGGGGACGAACATGGTCATCAAGTTCAACCCCGAAGGACGCGTAGTGATGGTGCTCGGCCGTCGCCCAGAGGCCATCGACGGCATCGTGGCCACTGCTCCCGGAACATCGGCGCCGGCGCCAGAACCGTATGTATTCAGCCGACCGACGGATGTCGGATGGGACAAAGCGGGCAACATCTTCGTCACAGACGGATACGGGAATTCGCGCGTCGTGAAGTTCGATCGAAACGGACGCTTCGTCAAGGAGGCCGGGACGCGCGGCAGCCAGCGCGGCCAGCTGAATCTGCCGCACACGATGGCCATGGACGCCGAAGGCAACGTGTATGTCGGCGATCGCAGCAACGTGCGCGTCCAGGTGTTCGACAACGATCTGAACGTCAAGGCCATCTACGACAACGTCGGCAACCCATGGGCCGTCTGCATTTCACCGGGACCGCATCAATACCTCTTCGTCTCCAACTCGCTGCCCGACAACGGGCTCGCGCAGTACAGGGACATCACCGGCGAGATCTACAAGATGGAGCTCGACGGAACGATCGTCGGCAAGTTCGGCAAGGCCGGGAAGCAGCTGAAGGAGTTCAGCACGGTGCACGAGATCGACTGCCGGAATCCAAACGAGCTCTTCGTATCCGAAATCACCGCGTGGCGCGTCCAGAAGATCATTCTGCGGCCGCAGACGTCAGCCTCGGGCAGACGTTAGCAACTGCGAGAGCCACCCATGAAACGACTTGCGTTTCTGTCCATCTTGACTGGCGCGCTCTGCGCCGTCCGCCTGTTCGGTCAGGCGTCGGTGCCGGAGATTGTCTTCGAGGCGGCGCCGAATCTCCTGAAGATGCCGGCGGACATCCATCTCGGCGAAGTCGCCGGCGTCGCCACCGACTCGAAGGGGCAGCTGTTCGTCTACACGCGCACCGGCAATCCGACCGTCGGCCTCGGGAACTCGCGGCTCTTCAGTCATGGCGGCTCGCGGCTGTTCCAGTTCGATGCCCGCGGCAACTACGTCAAGGAAATCGGTCAGGGCGCTTACGCGTTTCTGGTCGCGCACAGCGTGCGGGTCGACGCGCGGGACAACATCTGGATTGTGGACGAAGGCTCGAACCAGGTCGTCGAGTTCGCCCCGGATGGACGCGTGCTCATGATCCTCGGGCGCAAGCCCGAGGCTGTGTCGATTCGATTGCCTTCGACAGGCTCCGCGTCTTCCGCGACCTCAGGTCAGGGGCGAGCGGGTGGTGCGGCGCCCGGCTCCGGAGGCGCCGGGGATCAGTTCACACGTCCGAGCGACGTCGCCTGGGATGGCGAGGGAAATATCTTCGTGGCCGACGGCCACGGCTCGAACGCGCGCATCGCCAAGTTCGACAGGAACGGCCGCTTCGTCACATCGTGGGGATCGACCGGATCCGAGCCAGGCCAGTTCAACACGCCGCACTCGCTTGCCACGGACCCGGCGGGCAACGTGTACGTCGCCGATCACGGGAACAAGCGCATTCAGATCTTCGACGGCACCGGTCACTTCAAGTCGCAGATCACGAACGTCGGCGTGCCGACGGCGCTGTGCATCTCGCGAGGATCGCATCCGTATCTCTACAGCGCTCACACGGGCGATCCCTACGGAATGGACGACGCGGCCATCTACAAGCTCGAGCTCGACGGACGGATTGTCGGCAAATTCGGCAAAGCCGGGAAGCTGACGAAAGAGCTCGGGCTCGTCAACGCGATCGACTGCCGCAGCGAGAACACGCTCTACGTCGGCGAGCTCACGAACTGGCGGGTGCAGAAGTTGATTCTGCACCCGCGCTGAGATCTCGATCCGATACCGTTAAACTGCGATTCCTTGCGCCGTCCGATCGAGCGACTCGGAGGAAGGTTCTGCGCGACGCAGTTGTTACTTCGACGCTACCGACTCGGGCCCCATCAGTGCACGCCGGCTCGATCACTCCAGCACGACGACCTCGCCTTCAGGGTCGGGAGAGTGAACCGCCAATAGGCGCCCTCGTGTGTCACGGTCAGCGTCTGGTTCAGACCGACCGCCGTCGCGCGATGGATCTCCCGCGACACCTGCACGGTCACGCCGTGCATCTCGATCGGCGCGAAGTACGCCGTGTCCGAGTGGCCGCTCAGGTTCACCAGGTGCACGAGCATTCGATTGCGCGCGGGCTGCCGCATCAGCGTGATCTCGACGAGCGGATGTGCATCGCTCTTCAGCTGACGGCCCTCGGGCAGCAGATGGTCGACGAGGTCGGTCATGAGCCCGGCATGGCCGGGCGAGCTGTGGCGGTAGTAGAGCCCGCCGACGTCCCATGGCACGTACGCCACGCGGCCCTTCCCGTGATCGGCGAGCGCCAATCCGGGAATCGTCGTCTCGACTTTGTCGGCCCAGACCTTTTCTGGCGGCCCGAACATCGCTGGAGGAATCAGCGTGAGCGCGGGCTTCTGAATAGGCGCGAGCTCCGTGAGGTCGCCATCGAGGAAGAGCAGGTTCGTGTCGGCCAGCGACGGCAGCAGCGTCCGATCCTGAATGCGCCAGGCGCCCTGCACGGCGGTTCGCTTGGAGACGACGTGCCATCCGGGAAACGGAGGCGTGGCGGTTCCGGCGACGAACAAGCGGCCGCCCGACCGGACGTACCGATCGAGCGCAGCCGGCGCGCCACTCGGGGCGACCACGAGATCGAACGTGCGTGACGGGTCGTCGATCCATCGAAGGTTGTCCGAGACGACAAATGGAATGTGACGCTCAGTCAGAAGCCGGAAGAAACCGCGATACGACGCCTGGTTTCCGCCGCCGAGAAGAAGAACGCGTGCGGCGCTCGCCTGACCGGCGTAGAGGTCCTCGTGCCGGGCGTGCCACTGGAAGACGGGCCGCGCGGCGATCAGGGACTGGCGATCCTCCTGATCCATCGTTCCCACGACCGCAATCGCCGGCGGGCCACCGTGCGCCATGTTCTGGTAGAGGCGGGACTGGATCTCGGAGGCCGGCACCGACACGAACCGCCACGGGAAGTCCACGAAGCTCATCGACAGGTTGATCGCCATCTTCCCAGGCTCGGAGCTCCGGGCGCGATTGACGTTGTCGCTCGCAGAGTACGGCCACATCGGCAGCGCACGGCCCACTGCGGTGTTGGACTCCGACATGATCCCGTCGGTGTGATCCTGAATGTAGGTCAGGAACGCGGCGTTGGGCCGCTTGCGATGGATCAGCTCCGCAAAGAGCGCCGCGACTTCCCGTGCCGAGTCCGCCATGAAGGCCCCGTAGTCGCGATCGGCGCCGCTGGCGGGCAGCGGCCGTCCGTACTTGGCCTGGAATCGTGTCCGGCACGCCGCACACTGGCAGGGACCCATCTGGTTGCCGCTGTAATCGGTGGACGGATTGCCGAACATGTTGAAGAACAAGCCGTCCACGTCGTAGCGATCGAGCGCCTCGCCGAGGATCTCGAGGGCGTGCTGCCGGTAGTAGCCGCCGTTGATGCACGTGGAATAGAGACCGTTGTAGATGTACGGCTCGCCGTTGGCGCGCGTGAAGAACCATTCCGGATGGGCATCGTAGACCGGCTTCTGCGTCTTGCTCATGTCGAACCGGCCGACGACCCGTACCGATCGCGCGTGTGCGGTGTTCAGGATCTCGCCGAAGAGGTCGCGTCCGCCCGGCAGATACCGGCTTGGATAGTGGTACGCGACGCGGGTTGGATATTGCGCAACGATGCCGCCCATGTTGACGAGGAACGTGTTGGCGGGAAAGTCGGCGACCTGCTGAACGAGCGCCGCCGGGTCGACCGTCGAATCGAGCTCGCGAAGATTCGTCTGGAGAAACCGAATCGGCTCGTCCATCCACCAGCGACGCTCCGAGACCCGCTGAGCCACGGCGCTCGCGAGGAGCGTTGACGCGATCGTCAGTACGGCGACAGCACGGGTCATCGTGCGGGCTTTTGTAGCACGGACGGCGGCGCGGAAGCTAAACGCCAGTCCCGAGAACATGCCGTAGACAACGTTCTTCTCAACGCGAGCCTGCGCCCACAGGTCAGCTGCGGCGCTGAAATACACCAGGATCAGCGTGGCAAGCAATCGGCGTCCGGCTCCGGCGGTCCAGGTCATCGGCCTCGGTGTGGAACGCCGACACACACGTCTGTCAGCAGTTTGTTGGTGTCGCAATGGCGCACACTCCTCTGTTGATCACAGATTCGTTTGAAAACCAGGAATCATGGTCGTGGCGCATGACGACGGTGACGAACCGAAGCAATACGCCAAGGCTTTGTGGATTGCTTCAGAACCATCGGCTGGACAGCAACATCAGGAGGAAAATCAGGGCCAGCAGAATGACCAGCCCAAACGTGATCCGGCCTGGTCGGACCATGATGGCGTGGGCTGTCTTCCGCGAATAGTATTGTTCCTCCTAACTGGTTAAGTTATAAATGCTGCTCGCGCGCCGGCACCGCGGACCTGAAGGCCTGCGCTACGGCAAGCGCGATAGCGACACAACTGAATTCCGGTGCTAGCGAGGGGCTCAATGAACGACCTCCGGATAACCGTGGCAGCCTCCGTGGATCGTCGAGCTCATCGAAGCGATGCAGCGCCTGGTCCCGCAGTTGTCGTCCTCCGCACGGGTGCCGGGAACCGTGGAACTGCAGGAGATGGTCAGTTCACCTGCCACGAACCTTCTGCTCGCCCGAGACACCACACAGCAGGACCGAATCGTCGGCATTCTCACGCTGGCTGTTTTTCGCATCCCGACCGGCGTGCGGGCGTGGATAGAAGATGTCGTCGTGGACTCGAGCGCGCGTGGAAAGGGCGTGGGCGAAGCGCTGAGCCGCGAGGCCATCCGGCTCGCGCTGGCGCAGGGCGCCCGGACGGTGGAGCTCACATCGAGGCCGTCCAGAGAGGCCGCCAATCGGCTCTACCGGCGAATCGGCTTTCAAGCCCGTGAGACGAATGTCTACAGGTATTCGGCGCCGCCGGACGAGGGCGCCGGCGGATGACAACGGGCCGCGCAGCCCACGTCACCTCGCATACCACTCCAGGTAGAGAAACAGCAGGAACTGAAGAAGCAGCCCGACGATGATTTCGATGGTGTGACCTCCCTTTCGTCAGCGCGGCGTCACTTCACGACGACACTCGTCTCCGCGACACGTCCCTGCTGATCTCGAACGCTGATGACATGCGTGCCGGTCGCGAGCGCCCACTCGAGCGCCGATTCAGACGAGGACGATCCAACGATCCGCCCATCGATGCGCCACTCGAGTCGCGTCCGGTGATCGGCGACCGCGCGCAGCGACAGCGTCTGGAACTCGCGCCGCAGCGTCGGATCGATGAGGTATGTTGCGCCGGCCGGCGGATTCGAGATGGCAAGAGGCGGCCGCGTGACAGCCGTCTCCCGCACTTCGCGGACGACCACGGCCGACGCCGGCACCGCGCGCTCGCTCAACAAGCCATGCTTTCGCGCCCATTCCCGATATTGCGCCGGCCAGATCGTGACGAGGCCGATCTCGCTCTGATGGTGCCAGCTGCAAGGAGCAGCATCTTCGCCGGCCGGGACGTGCTCACGCTCCTTCGAAGGGCACCAGGCATTGGCCGCCATGCCCGAGAGCACGCAGATCTCGCGTTCCACGAGGCCCTCGGGCGGCTCGGACACGACGGCGTCCGCGAAGGCATTGCCGGTGGCACCGGCGCGGCGCTGCGCCGCCAGCATGACCGCATGAAAGATCGGCCCCGCGCCGGTGACGCCAGTCGAATCGCGCAGCGGCGTGCGATCGAAGTTCCCGACCCAGACGCCGACCGTCACGTCGCGCGTGTAGCCGACGGTCCAGTTGTCGTGGTACGCCTGCGAGGTGCCGGTCTTCACGGCCACGGGAAACGGGAACTCGAGATTGCCGCCGCGGCCGAAGATGTACTCGCGTGCGTCCGGATCGGACAGGATGTCGCCGATCCAGTAGGCCGTCCGCGCCGAGACGAGCGGGTGACGATCGCGTGCCTGCGGCGCGCCGGTGTCGCGCCGCCAGACAGGCTCGATCCACTCCCCTCCGCGCGCGAACGCGGAATACGCGGCGACGAGCTCGTCGAGCCTCACCTCGGCGTTGCCGAGCGTGATGCCGAGACCGTAGTACGAGGCGTTCCGATCGAACGTCGTGAACCCCGCCCGCAGGAGGAATCGCAATACCTTCGGTACGCCGAGCTGCGAAGCGAGCGCGACGGCCGGTACATTTTCGGACCCTGCGAGCGCCCGGCGGGCGAGCAGCGGCCCTCGATACCGCCCGTCGTAATTTCGAGGGCTGTAGAGCACGCCCTGTTCGGCCGTCGGGAAATGTGAGGGGATGTCGGCGAGCACGGTCGCGGGGGTCAGACCTTCCTCGAACCCGAGCGCGTAGGTGAACGGCTTCAGCGCGGACCCCGGCTGCCTCGGCGAGACGGCGCCGTCGATGGCACCGCCGTGGGCCGTGTCGAAGTAGTCCCCGGACCCTTCCCACGCGAGCCACTCGCCGCGCGCGTTGTCGAGGACGACGACTGCGACGTTCGATGCGCCATGGCGATCGAGCAGCGCGCGCTGGCTGCTGATGATCCCGGCGATCTCCGCCTGCAGCCCCGCATCGATCGTCGTCTCGATCCGATCGGGCCGCTTCAGGCCGACCGACGCGAGAGCCTTCTCCACGAAGTGGCGGGCCGCAAACGGCGCGTCCACCTTCGTGAAAGTGAGCCGCTCGTCGGCCGCCTCGCGCGCCTGTTCCGCCGTGATCGCGCCGGACGCCTGCATTCGACGGAGCACGTCACGCTGCCGCGCGAGCGCCGACTTCGGGTTGCGATATGGGTTGAAGCCTGACGGCCGCTGGGGAAGTCCTGCCAGGAACGCCGCCTGCGCTGCCGTCAACATCGAGGCGTCGTGACCGAAGTACGCGTAGCTGGCCCTTCCGGCGCCGACGACCTGATTGCCGTACGCCGCCAGATTCAAATAGAGGGCGAGAATTTCCCGCTTGTTGAAGCTGTGCTCCAGGCGCTGCGCGAGCACGGCCTCCTGAAGCTTGGCGAAGAAGCCCCTCGAGCGTGCCGGCGACCTTCGTGCGAGCAGCAGCTTCGCCGTCTGCTGGGTAATCGTCGACCCGCCCTCGACGACCTGGTGTTCGACGATGTTCCGCCTGACGGCGCGAAGAATGGCGATGGGGTCGATGCCGGGATGCGAGTAGAAGCGACGGTCTTCGGCCGCGACCGTTGCCGCAGCGAGCATCGTTGGCAGGCGATCCGCCTCGAGACGAATGCTGCGCGTCCCGTCTCCAGACAGCGCCTCGTACAGTGGCACTCCGCGGCGATCGACGACCACCGTGGAGACCGCATCGCTGACGTCGAGCACCTCCGCCGGAACAGGTCCGAGCCGCACCCAGAGTGTCACGGCGATCGTCCCGATTGTCGCCATCGCGAGGATGGAACGATACGGGTGCCGTCGGGTGAGGCGGAGGATCAATCGAAGCGTCGACATGCTGCCTTCACAGGTCTCGTGGCTTCCGCATCAGGCGGAAGCCCCTCTGGTCGGCGGGGCTCAAGCCCTCGCCCTGGTCGGCGGGGGCTGAAGCCCCCGCCCTACTTCTTGATCTCGATCACCGTCGTCGCCGTCCGACCGAAGATCTCCGGCTCGTACATCTCTTCGGCGCGCGCCGGCGCCGTCCGGAACGTTCCCGACGTCGTCGCGCGGGCGATGTAGCTGAACTCATGACGACCTTCACTCAGCCGCGTGGCGAAGAGCTGCACGCGATCGTCGTGCCGCTCGACGTGATCGAACCCGCCGCGCCGCCACCATGCGGTCCAATCGTCGTCGGTCTCCCCTTGATCGTCCTGCCTGGCCCCGAGCGTCGCGGCTGTCGTCGCGAACCAGGACTCGACCGGCTCGAAGCCGGCCGGCAGCGGGTCGGTGACGGCAACGAACCGGCGCTCTTTCGTGAGGTTGAACGTCAGGGTAACGCGTATCAGGTCGCCCGCCTTGTAGGTGACCGATGCCGGACGCGCGCCGGTCTCGACGTACGGCGCGTACGAACGCTGAACGTGGAAGCCCGCGTCCATCCCATCCTGGAAGAGCTGATCGGCCGCATAGCGGAACCGCGCCGTATAGAACAGCGTTCCCGTGCCCTGCTTCGCAAACGTCAGCGGCTCCGTCGTCCCCGGCTGTGACTTGGCGAGGACCTGTGCCATCGGCACCTCCTTCGTCGTCGCCACCGTGCTCCGCCCGCGGAACTGCTCGCGCGCGAGCTCCTCGGTGCCGAGCGTCACGACGGCATCGAACGAGGGAACCGTGCTCTCGTACTTCCGGTAGTAGGCGACGAGCGCCTCCATCGCGTGGGCGTTCTCCTGCGTGTTGCCCCATCGGCCGCCCTTGCGGGCCGCCATCATCCAGCGGACGATCGGCCGGATCTGCGTTTCGTCGGCGCCGGCCCGCACGAGCGTGTTGAGGACGATAGCGGTGGAACGGACGGTCGAGTTCCAGAACCAGAGCAAATACGGATCGCTCAGCTCCTCGACGTGCGCGCTGCCAGCCTCCGGCAGGATCGCATTCGACATGCGGCGCCGAAGCTCGGTGAGCCGCGCCGGCGTGTCGCCGCGCGTGGCGCCGCGGGTCACGAGGGCGTCGTGCAGGTAGGCCAGCGCAAACACAGGCATACGATCGCGATAGCCGTAGAGACGATTCAGATTGGAGTCCTGGTTCCGGCCACCTTCGACGAGCACCTTCACGGCGAAAGTCTGCCAGGCCGTGTACGACGGCCACCAGCTCTCGTTCGTCGGCGGCTTCTGCGCAAGCGCCTTTTCGAGGTAGGCGTACGCCCGCGACCGCATCCCTGGATCGACGTCGTACTTCAGATCCGTGGCGGTCTTGAAGACGTGCAGCAGGTACGCGGTGAGATAGGGCGAGACCGTCGAGCACGCGCCGGGCCAGTACGCGAACCCGCCGCTCGAGCACTGGTACTTCTCCAGCTCTTTGAGCGTCTGCTGAACGACCGGACGCATCTTCGCCGTATCCACGCCCGGCAGGGAGAATGCGTCGCCCAGGTCCGCTGCCAGGAGAAGCGCAATGGCGCGCGACCCGCGCTGCTCGGCGCAACCGTACGGGTACTCCACGAGATACCGGGCACCTTCGCCGAGGCCGACCATTGCCGTCGACGACAGCTCGACGCGCAGGCCGCCGAATCCCGGCACCACGCCGGCCGGCACGGTGAGCGTTTCGGACCCCGGGGCGTCCGCATTGGAAGCCTCACCGTACGACGCGACTGTCTCAGGCGACGCGAGCACTTCCACCGGGATCACGTCCTCGAACGCATCTGTTTCGTTCCCGACCTTGACCGTCATCTGCACACGCGCGCGCCCGATCGCCCTGCCCGCGGCGTCGAAACGGGCCTCGACCGATCCGCCGCCCGCGATGGGCAGCGTCTGCTCCGCCAGACCGTTGAACAGCAGGACCTCCGGATCCAGGCTCTTGATCGTGACGACGGCCGTGCCCGCAGCCGGAAGCTGACTCGTCACCACTGCGCCGAAGGACGCCTTGTCGCCGACGGCCAGGAACCGCGGAAAGGTCGGCTTCAACGTCAGTGGCTTGTTGACGCGGACCTCGCTGTCTCCCGATCCGAACCGCGAGCTCCGGTCGCCCGCGACCGCCATGATGCGGTACGTCGTCAGCGACTCCGGAAGCTTGACGTCCACATCGGCGTGGCCGTTCGCATCGGTGGCGACCGACCCCAACCAGAACGCCAGCACACGGAAGTCCTTCCGCAACGTTCCGGCGCCCGCGTCCGCGCCTCCGCCGCCGCCTTCGGTGTCTCCCTTCGGGGTCAGCACGCGACGGCTGACGATCCGCTGCCGGTTGTCGAGGGTCATGACCTGCAGGGCTTTCTCGACATAGACGGAGCGCAGGATGTCGGGGGTGCGGTAGGCGGTCAGCGAGAGAACGCCGTAGTCGACCGCCCAGAGCGTGACCTCGCTCGCGGACCCGCGGCTCTGGTGATCCTTCACGTCGAGGGTGACCTTCGCCGCATTGCCGGGGCGATACTCTTCCTTGTTCGCCGACACGGCGACAGTGAGACGCTTCGACGCGTCTTCCACCTTGAGCTCGACGTACCCGAGGCGGAACGACGGCTTGCCGGGATCGCTGGTGTCGTTTTCCGGCGACGATGGCCCGGCCGCCGGTGCTTCGCTCGTGCTCGGCGCCGGAGGTGCGTTCGTTCGGCCCTTGACGAGCAGCACCGACACGAACAGATTGGGGATGTCGCCATCCTCAATGGGCACGGAGATCGACTGCTGCGTCGAGCTCAATGCGAACTGGCGATGCGAGCGGATGCCCTCCCGCTCGGTGGTGACGAGCGCCGTCGCCTTTTCCCACGGCGACTGGATCATGATCCGCGCGGTCTCGCCTGGCTTGTAGATCTTGCGCTCGGGCACCAGGTCGATCCGGTTGTGGTCGAATCGTGCCCACGCCGTGTACCCATCACCAAGCGCGTAGAACGACGTCGTCGTGGTCGCGAACCGGCCGGCGTCCGCGTTGGCACGCGCTTCGAGGATGAAATAGCCGCCGTTGGGGATCGGGATCTCGAGAGGAACCGGAGCGTCGGCTGTCGTCACGGTCCACGAGCCCGCCGGCACCTTCTTTCGCTCGGTGTCCCACGTGTAGAAGCCGTTGCCTTCCGCGCGCCGGACGCTCGACCACTGAATCTGCGTCAGCGTGACCGTGACCGGCACACCCGCTGCCACCTTGCCATCCGGAGCGACCGTGACGATCTCGGTCTTGAGCCCGGTCTTCTGATCAATGAAATACGCGGGCCTTCGCACGCCGACGTACCACGGCGCCGGATGCACGGTGATGCTGGCGCGATTCGCGATGTGCTGCCGGGACACATCCTCGACGTCACCTTCGAGCGTGTAGGAATACGGGATGCCGGCGTCGGGTTTCGTGTCGAGCTGCAGCACACGGTCGCCGGTCTGCGCCAGCTTGGTCTCGTCGCGCTTGAGCGGCCCGGTCTCGCGAGGGCCATCCTCTTCCTCCGACCAGCCGACAAAGAGCCAGCGATCGTCGGGAAACTTCGCGTGCACCGCGGACGGCGCGTCCGCGAGCGGCGATCGGGTGAAGTTCCAGGTCACGGGCCTGGCGCCCATGGCGGCGCCGAACAGGTACCGAGCCGTGATGACACCCTTCAACGCACTTCCTGCCACAGGCTGATCGCCCGTCAGCGTGACGTCGACACGAAAGTCGGGACGCCGGTACGCGGCGACCAGGAAGGACCCGTTCACGAGCTTGTAGTAGGGCACGTAGTCGTCGGCCCGCTGTCCCGGTGTCTCGCCCGGACGAAGCTGGTCCGCGGATCGAGGCTTGGGCCGATCTGTCTCGAGCATCACTCGCACGTTGTAGTTGCCGAGCGTGCCCTCGGATGGCAGCGTCAGCGTCCACTCAGCGCTGCTCCAGGCGTTGACCTTGACCGTGCGCTCGTCGACGACGCGGTTCTGGCCGTCGCGGACGCTGACGAAGAGAGGCGTGCCGGCCTGCAGGAGCCGGATGCCGTCCGGCGCGTTGTGACGGACCACTGCCTTGAACGTCACCTCTTCGCCGAGCTTGTACACGCCGCGATCGCTGAAGACGCTCCCGCGCAGGAGCGGCGACGCTTCGTTCAGATTGAAAGGCACGCCGAAATCCCACGGCTGGACGCCCTCGTTCCAGTCGCTGCCGACGTAGGCGACGTCACCGTCTTTCGCTGCGGTCACGACGAAGGCGAACTTCCACCAGTCGTCCGCCTGGCGCAGCGGCGTGTCGGGCGCCATCGCCACGCCGTCCGCTCCCGTCATGCCGCTCCAGAAGACACGGTTGTCGAGCCGTACGATCGAGACCGTCGCGCCGGGCACGGGCGCTCCCGTGTCGAGCCGCGTCACGAACACGAGCGTGTTGCGTGGGCTGTCCTTGACCGTGATCCCCAGATTGGTGACCTGGACGACTGACGCTCTGACACGACTCTCCAGGTAAGGCTTCGAGTTGGCAATCGGCTGGCCCTCCTCGATGGCTGCCCACACGAAGCCCTTGCCCTGTGGCCCCAGCGCCTTCCCCATGTCCAGGCCATGCGAGACGATACGGTCGGCGGCGCCGCCGAGCCTGAGCTCGGTGCCGTCGGTGCCGGGCCTCTCGGCAAAGGCGGGCTGCAGCTTCAAGAGCGTCGGCATCAGCGCATTCGGGGCGATCGCCGCAGCCCACTGCGTGATGTTCCGGAAGTTGCGTGCGTAAAAGGGCAGCACCGTGCCGCCGCTGCTCTCCCACACGCCGTGGCCGTCCCCGAAGCTCGTGAACGCGCGCTGATGCCAGTTCGCCGCGGTCGCGGACCAGGAATATCCGAGCGTCTGGCCGTCGGTCGACGTCAGGCCCGGATCGATCGTGACCGCATAGGTTCTCGAGGGAGGTTGTGCGCTGAAACCGGCGTCCTCCAGCGTCAACTCCGCCCCCTGGTCGCCCTCGTAGTCCGGGCGGACGCGCGGGGTCGCGGCTTTCGTAACGGACCGGGTTGGCGCCGCGGTGACGTCGAGCGCCTTCATGGCCTTTGCGAACTCGGTGACCTTCACCTCGCTTCGCATCCGGACCGGATTCCAGGCGTCAGGGTCACATTCGATCGAGCAGCGGAACCCGTCGATGAAGAACGCCTTCTCGGCTTCGATCGTGAAGTGCTGATCGCCGGCGGGCGTGGCGCGGCCTGCGGGTGATGGCACGCGCTCGTCCAGCCGCAAACGAACCCAGCTTTCCGGCGGTACATCGGCCGTTGTCTCCAGGGCCACCAGCGTCGGCGCCGGCGGAAACTTCTTCTTGTCCCAGTCGTTGGTCAGCCGGACGGTAATGGGAGCCGTGGATTCCGCAATCGCGCGAGTCGCGGCGACCTTCGCGTCGAACGCCGCAGGCGCCTGCGGATCGATCTGCCGCAGTTGCGCGTTGGTGGCTGCCGGCAAGGCAGGCGGCGCCCAGTCGTGGCGCTCGAACGCTGCCGTGAGGTGCGCGAGAACGTCGTTCGGCCGCACCCGCTGGTTGAATCGCAGCAGCACGACCATCTGCGCGCCCGCACGGCCACCGCGGCGATACCAGTGCGTCTGGAGGAGCTTCACCGTCGGCGTTGTGAAGCTGAAGGTGTGCGCTTTGGCAAGCGTGCGCCCGCTGACGGCGACGGCGCTGGTATCGATCGTGACGTCGTATCGCGTCGCAAGGGGCAGCGGCTTCTTCGGATCCGGCGTGAAGATGAGGATCGTCGAACCGGACCAGCGGAACGTGCCAGCCGCCGACGGCGATATCCGGAAGAACGGGGCGCGCACGGGACTCGGAATGCGTCCCAGCGTGACCATCGGCTCGGAAAAGACGATGCGCACCTCGTTTGCCTCCGCGAGCGAGGCGACCTCGCCGGAGGGTCCGGCGCTGACGATCGTCAGCGGACGGCCCGCGGCGGGATTTCCTTGCGCAGCAACGTGGCTGGGGCAGATCAGACACAGGAACGGAACGATCAGCAGTGTGCGAAACATGAGATCAATCCCTGGCAACCGGGCGTGTGAGCGTCAAAAGAATACCGGAGGGAGACCGAAGGGTGCGCGAGAGAGCGGCGGGCCGAAGCCTCATACGTCGGGACGGGATCTAAGGAATCCCGCCTGAAAGATTGGACACCGCACCCGGCCAAACGTTCGAGTGGCGTTTGAGTTCAGAATCGAGTTCAGTAGCTTCCGCCTGGAGGCGGAAGCCACAGGTTTGGTACAGCCCTACGCGTGAGCCCGCCGGCGATCCGTTCCTGCGAAGAGCGACGGCATCCGCTGTCGGAGTGCGGCGACGACCAGGGTGCCGGCCGAGGAACCGAGCGTCATCGTGGCTACACCGTAATAGAGGATGGCGAGCACGCCCGCCGTCTCGTAGAAGCCGGTCCGAAGCGCGTACGACGCTCCGCCAGCCATCAGCAGGACACCCGCCGTGTCGACGACCGTGGCAATGGTTCGAGGCGCGAGAAGCACCCGGACGGCTTTCGGCGGGTCCGCCGGCCGACCGGCCGGGGCACGACGGTCACCCTCCGGTGGAAGGCCCCCGGCCTCCTCCGCCACGTTGGGCTGATGCCCGACGACCTTGGCGTGCGCCTCGATGAGGCGCCTGGCTCGACGGTCTCCGATAGGAAACAGCCGGCAGAACTCGTCCACGACTTCCGTCTCGTCGAGGCCAATCGCCCGCGCGTAGTCCCGGACGAACGATTCCGCGAAGATGCCGGAAGGCCACCGCGAGAAGTCGCCCCGCTCCAGGCCGTCCCAGAGGTCGGCGCTGACGTTGGTCACTGAGGCGATGGTGTCCAGCGAGATGCCGCGGCGCTCGCGTTCAGCGCGGAGGCGTGGACCGAAGGTATCCCTGTCGGACATGGCAATTCTGCTCTCGACAAGCAAGGCCGACGCCGGGCGGCTCCGCGCGTTTCCTGGCGCCAAAAGCGCGATCCGGACCAGGCCTGGCTGCAGTTCTGTAATCTGAATAACAAAATCGGCTGTCGAAACGCACGATGTCCAAGTCCTTCTGTCTGTCGATCCATGTCGCCTATCGGTGCCAACACAGCGGTGCCTGCTGCACGGCGGGATGGCCAATCCCCGCTGAACCGCCGGTAGTCGAGGCAATCGAGCTGCATTTCGGCGCGCGGTCCGGCCGACTCCTTCGGGAACCTGGTAGCTCAGCCGCTGGCCCGGCAATCCTCGTGACGGAAACAGACGGGGCGTGTACGTTTTTCGACGCGGAGCATGGCCGGCTGTGTGCGATCCACCGGGACATCGGCGAACGTCTGCTACCGTCCGCCTGCCGGCAGTTCCCGAGGGTCACTCTCACCGACCCGCGAGGGACCTGGATCACCCTCTCGCATTTCTGCCCGACCGCCGCGAGGCTGCTCTTCGTTCCATCACCGCCGGGGTCGCTGCAGATCGTCCCTGCCCCGGACACCATTTCCCTCTCCGGGACCGCCGAAGGGTTGGATGCCACGACAGCTCTGCCGCCCCTGCTTCGGCCCGGCATGCTGGCGGACCTCGAGGGGTACGACGCCTGGGTGCGATCTGCCGTGGCGATGCTGGATACCGTCGGACCTGACGTCGACACGGCAGTTGCCGCCCTGCACGCTGCGACCCTCGAGATTCGCCGGTGGTCGCCCGGAGCAGAGACGCTGCGCGACCTCGTGCTGCGGGTGATGCGCGAGACATTCGAAATTCCCGCGGCTGAAGATCCAGAGGCGGACGCGCGACGCTACGCCCGTGCCGTCGCCTCTGTCCCTCGCGGACTCACGGTGCCCGACAGCGCTCTCTCGATTGAGCGGTTCTCGCATCCCATCGCGTTGCTCTGGCGGGAGTTCGACCGCGTCATCCGGCGCTATCTGGCGTCGAAGCTCTTCGCCGGCTGGTGGCCGTACCTCGGACTGGACCTCCTGTCGATCGTCGAGATCGTGCGGGTGCACCAGGCGGTGCTGCGCACCAACATCGGGCACCGGCTGGCCCGGCAAGAAACAGGACACGCCAAGACGGACGTGATGCTGGAGGCGATCAGGGATACTGACCTCCTGATGGTGCATCTCTCCGACTCGCGCGCGCTGGCCCGACTCATCACCTCCACCTTGGCGGGGCTGGCCGCCGCGCCCGAGAAACCATGACGACATCCGTTCTCGATCGATTTCTCCGCTACGTTCGAATCGACACGCGCAGTGACGAACGGTCCCGTACCGTTCCGACGACTCCCGGGCAGCTGGTGCTGTTGCGCCTCTTGATGGAGGAGCTGCACGCCCTGGGAGTCGCAGACGCGACGATGGACGAGCATGGCTACGTCATGGCCACTGTTCCCGCGACCGCCGGCCGGACGAACGCGCCGGTGATCGGCTTTCTGGCGCACGTGGACACGTCGCCCGAGATGCCTGGCACCGACGTCGTCCCGATCGTTCACGAACGTTACGACGGCCGGGACATCGTGCTGCCGGACGACCCGTCCGCCGTGCTGCGGGCGGCGGACAATCCCGCTCTGACTGCCAGGATCGGCGACGACATCGTCACGGCGTCGGGGCTGACGCTGCTCGGCGCAGACGACAAGGCGGGCGTCGCGGCAATCATGGCGGCCGTCGAGATCCTCATGGCGCGGCCCGACATTCCACACGGTCCGATACGCATCTGCTTCACGCCGGACGAGGAGGTGGGACGCGGCGCCGATCACTTCGACGTCGCGGCGTTCGGCGCCGTCTGTGCCTACACACTCGATGGTGGAGGCGCCGGCGAGCTCGAATACGAGAGCTTCTCGGCCGACGCGATCACGGTGACGTTCAAGGGGTTCAACACGCATCCCGGCTACGCGAAGGGGCGGATGGTCAACGCGATCAAGCTGGCCGCGGACTTCATCTCGCGCTTGCCGACGGACTCGCTGTCGCCGGAGACCACGGATGGATACGACGGGTACGTGCACCCGTACCAGGTTGACGCGTCGGTGGAAAAGACGAGCGTGCGCCTCCTCGTTCGCGACTTCGTGACGGCAAGGCTCAAAGAGAAGGAGGCCTTCGTCGAGCAGCTGGCTCGGGAAGTCGTCGCCCCGAGCGGCGCCAGCATCGAGATCGCAATTGAGGAGTCGTATCGGAACATGCGGGAGGTGCTCGACCGCCACCCGGAAGTCATCGCCCGAGCCAGAGAGGCGATTCGGAGGGCCGGTCTCGAACCGATCGAGCGCCCGATTCGCGGCGGCACCGATGGATCGCGGCTGTCGTTCATGGGTCTCCCCACGCCCAACCTCTTCGCCGGCGAGCACAACTTCCACTCGCGGCTCGAGTGGACGTCGAGGCAGGAGATGGAGCAGGCCGTGGAGGTGATCGTCGGGTTGAGTCGTCTCTGGGGGAGGAGGTCGGAGAAAACGGAGAAGAGCCCCTAACAGGGAGGTGGGGAGGAAGGAGGATCTCTTCTTGGGGAAAAGCCTTTTGGACAGCTTGGAGATCCTCCTTCCTCCCTTCCTCCCTGTTAAGAGCTCTTCTCCGTCGCCTCCTATCCTCCGAGCGAGAAGTTGATCGTCACCGTCATGACGACGGGGACGGGTTGGCCGTTGAGCTCCGTCGTCGTGAATTGCCACTGCTTGACCGCGTCGATGGCGGCCTGGTCGAGCAACGGAATCGATCGGAGGACTCTTGCGTCGCGTACGTTGCCGTCCGTGCCGATCGTGATCTCCATGATCACGACGCCGGTGACACCAGCGTCTCTGGCCTCGGGCGGGTACACAGGCGGGACGTTGCGAATCTTCGTGGGCTGCCTGATGTTGCCTCCGACTCGCACCGGCGCCAGGCCGTCGACGAGTGCCGCGGATCCAGGTGGTGGCGGGGGTGGAGGTGGCGGCGGGGCCGGCTGGCCCCGCCTGGAACGCCCGACCGCACGCCGACGGCAACCCCGCCAGACTGACCGCCGTTCATCAGCTGACGCTGGCCCTGCAGCTCAATCGCTCGCGCACGCAGCTGGTCGGCTTCCGCGAGGAGCTGCGCCTGCGCGGCAGCGTTCGTCTCGAGATTCGCCTGATGGCGGAGCAGGATGTTCTTGATGATCATCGCATCCACGTAATCCGGCTTGACGCCGAGCGCGCGATCTTCGGCGGCGATCCCACTCTGAACGTACCGAATGCGTTCGGCGGCAGGGATCGCTTTCTCCTTCCGAACAATCTCTTCGTAGAACGTCGCGGCGATGTGCTGCGCCTGCGCATCGGAGGGTTGCATCGCAGCCACCTGCTCCACCGCGGCAAGCGCCTCGGCGGGCTGCCCCGAGTGTTGATACAACTTCGCGAGCGTCATCAGGACAATCGGTTCGGTCGGGAACGCTGTCCGCGCCATGTTGAGCGTCGATTCGGCGTCCTTGAACGCACCGCGGCTTTGCTGAAGATTCGCAAGCTCGAGGTACACGGTGATCGGCTGCGCGCCGCTCGTGAGCGTCGAGCGAAGCTCCAGCTCGCGGCTCGAGGCCGGCCGCGGCTCGCCCGGGCGCAGATCGCGCGGCTGACCCTGAGCGATCGGGGTCACCGTTCTCAAGGGAAAGGCCGCGGCACCGTACCATCCTCCGGCGATGACGATCGCGCCCATCGCGGCGCAGGTCGAGACGATTCTTCTGGACGACATCACAGCCTCCCTCGAGATCAGCAGCATCCGGTGGAACAGGTGACGACGACGAGCGAATGGCGTGGCGGGGTAGATGGGCGGTTCATCGGCGAACGTGAGCAGCGCCTCGAGGTAGCTGCGGCGGGCGTTGGTCGCGAGCACCGTCAGCTCGTCGACGACCTCTTCGCGCGAAGCCTGAACGCGTGAGATCAGCCAGCCGATGGCAGGGTGGAACCAGAGCACCGCTCGGACAACCTCTTCAATCAGCACCCAGAGCCAGTCGCGGCGGCGCACATGCCACAACTCGTGAACGAGCACCGCCCGCTGAACGGCCGCCGGCCGGGCACAGAGCGTCGTCGGAAGCAGCACGACCGGTCTGAAGACGCCGAACGTCACGGGCTGCCCGAGTCCCGGCGCGAAGCGGACGTCCGCACCGGCGGCCAGGAGGTGCGCGAGGTCGGCATTGCCGACAGCCTCGGCCGGTCGCCCGTCCGAGCGGCGCAATCGGCGCAATCGGATGAGACCGGCCGCGAGCCACGCCAGGCGCCCGAGCGATCCGGCGACGAGCACGAGCGCCACGCCGCTCAGCCAGCGCCCTCGTGCGGCACCGAACGGCAAAGCGGCTACCCGGACGGGATCGAGCGAGACTCCGGGGGCCGCCTGTCCGCTCGAGATCCGCGCCGGCGGCGGAAGATCGGACGCCGGCGAGCGCCATCGGCTGCCACGGCTGAATCACCGGCAGCAGCAGGCAAAGCAGCAACAGCGTCCGCCAGTACGCATGACGCACGGCCGGCGTGTGCAGCCGCAAGAGCCCCGGCAGCCCCCCGGCGACGAGCACCAAGGAGAGCACCTGGAAGCTCCACGCGAGGAGGTTCGACAGCGTCGCGTCCATCAGTCCTCCAGTTCCTCCATCATTCGACGGATGGTCGTGCGCTCATCCTTGGACAGACGCCGGTCTTTCGCCAGATGGAGGAGGAGCCCGCCAGCCGCACCGTCGAATACGCGATCGACGAAGTCGCGGACCATCGCTCCGAGCACCTGCTGCCTCGGCTTGGTGGGGCGATACACGTACGCCCGCTCCACGCGCTCCTTCTTCAGGTAGCCCTTCTCCTCCAGAATCTTCATCATCGTCATCACCGTGGTGTACGCGATGGTGCGACGAGCGCG
Source organism: uncultured Acidobacteriota bacterium (assembly GCA_963804795.1). Classification (GTDB taxonomy): domain Bacteria; phylum Acidobacteriota; class Vicinamibacteria; order Vicinamibacterales; family 2-12-FULL-66-21; genus CAVSUB01. Next base: position 465,215 of record CAWDRS010000008.1, read on the forward strand.
GAGGGCTTCGTACACGGCGCGAACGGTCGCCGAGTCGAGCTTCCACACGACCTTCATGATCGCGAGCTCCTGCGGCGTCAGGGTGGGATGAGCAGTGCGCATTTGATTACTAAGTATTTAGTAGTTAGTAGACAAAAGCAAGAAGAATCGCGCGATCGGGTGATCGGGGGATCGGGGATGGAGCAATCGGCGATCGGGTGATCGGCGGAATCGTCCCAATCTCGGCTGCCGTTTCGATCGCCGATCACCCGATCCGCCGATTACCCGATGCGATCACCCGATCACCCGATCGCTCGATCGCCCGATGTTTCGAACTCCGCGATGACCGGCGCGTGATCGCTCGTGCCAATCTCCCGCAGCACCGAACAGCCTCGCACGTGTTGGAAGAGCGCGCGGTTCGCTAACACGTAGTCGAGCCGCCACCCGATGTTCCTCTGCCGCATGTTCCGCCACGGCGCCCACCACGTGAACATCTCGTCGTCGTCAGGCGCCAGCGCACGCCCACTGTCGATCAAGCCCCCGCGATCGATGATGCGCTCCAGTTGATCGCGCTCCTCGGGGAGCTGGCCAATCGCGTTCGACTTGCGCTCTTTGGGATGCACGTCCATGTCGGTACGGGCGATATTGAGGTCACCGCAGATCACGGAGGGCTGCGGCTCGTTCGCCACCTCGGCGGAGAACGCTTCGAGCGCAGCGAGAAAGCGCAGCTTCGCCGGATAGTCCTTGCCGCCGTTCGGAACATAGACCGACACGACTGTCGCTTCCGGCAGCCGCACCAGCACGATCCGATTCTCGTAGTCGAACTCCGGATGTGAAAAGAGCGGCCGCTCAGGCGAAAACGACTTGCTCACGTGCAACGCAACGCCCGAGTACCCCTTCTCCCCATGCCAATAACACCAGTAGCCCTCCATCTCGCAGAGGGCGGCCGGGATCTGATCGGACGACGCCTTGATCTCCTGCAGGCAGAGAACATCGGGGCGGTCGCGCTCGACCCACTCCTGCAACTGTGCCTGGCGCGCTCGGATGCCGTTGACGTTCCAGGTGGCGATCTTCATCGGCGGAACGGGGGGGTCAGGGTTCAGGGTTCAGGGGTTCAAGGTTCAAGGGTCAGGGTTCTGAGTCGTGTCCTCGACTCTTGCGATCCTACAGAACCCCGAGCCAGAGAACCTAGCACCTTGAATCCACAGACCTCGAGCCCAACGGCGGAAAAAGCTGCGCGACGGGTTGGGCGTCAGACGGAAGGCGTCCGATTCCTGGACGGTTGGGTGAGGTCTGCCAAGTCGTTCATGGCATCGAGAGGAACGGGCTGGCCGGGCTGGTGCGTCGCGTCGACACACGACAATCCGCGAGCATCCAGAATGGACACGACCGCGCAGTCGTAGGTTTCGTACACACCTGTCAGGCAGCCACACGGCAGGACGCGGCTCGAGAGTCCCCGGAGGATACGCATCTTGGTCGCTTAGACCGGGGGCTACCGAAGAAGGTTGAACCGCAGGGCCTCGGCCCATCTCGTCAGTAACGCGGACGTAACAACAACTTGAACGGCGCGGCCGAGGGCACGGCGGTGAACGATATCTGCTCCGACGAATCGAACCGCACCCTTCCACTCTCCTTCCGCAGGCGTTCGGCAAAAAGCCGGTATCCACGTCCGGCAATCGCCGCGAGGACGAATCGGCCGCTCGCGTCCGTGACCACCGGCTCGCTGAGGATGTAGTCCGCGTCGGCCTGTCCTTTCAGGTAGACCCGCGCGTCGGCCGCCGGAGCGCCGCCGGAGTCGAGGACGATGCCGGAAACGGATGTGTAGGCGAGATCGCGGGGCAACACGAAGTCCCGAAGCTCCACGCGCTCGCCCGCCTTCAGGGAGATGCCCGTTGCACCGGCCAGCGACGGCACACCTGGATGGAAAACACGCGGCTGCAGGAGCGTGCCATCCCGATTCCGCTCGGTGTTGATGGCGACGACGAAGCGGCCAGCAGGAACGTGCACGATCTCGTAGCGGCCGTCGCTATCCGTCACATCGCGAAGCCGTTGTGGTCCGAGCGGGTCGTCGAGTCCCACGGCGACCGTCAACTCGATCGTGAGCCCGGCAACCTGACGTCCCGATGCGTCGACGGCTCTGCCCGATACCCTGCCGTCCGCGAAGGCGGCCAGATGTACCTCTGCGCAACCTCGCTCATCAAGGAGATCGATGGTCTTCGGCCAGCCCTCGGAGTACAAACCGTCTGGAAGATCGAGGCCTGCCCAGTATTGACCGGGCTTCAGGCCTTCAGCCGAGAAGCGGCCGTCGGCGCCCGTGACGACGCGCGTCGTCTGGCCGTCTCTTTCGAGCCGCACCGCGACATCCGGCAGCGGTTTCGGGTCCGGTACCGGCCGGCGCGACAGGCTGCGTGTCCCAAGCATCACGTCGCCGGTGATGCGCGACTGGATCGGAGCCCCTGATGCGACCGCTCGCGCGTACTCCAGATCGCTCGCTGCCCGCGATACCTCGCGCGTCCGCGAGCAGATGCCGACGGTCAGCGGCGCACCCGGCGTGCTGCGTCGGGCGTAGACCACGTACTCTGCACCCTCACGGAACGGAAACCCGCAGTCGCCCCCGCCGCTCCCAGTCGTGACCTCGACGGTGCCTTGCTCAACGCCCGAGAACGCCTCGAGTACGGTGAACGTGACACGCCGATCTGCCAGTATCCGCAGTGCTGGCGGCTTGACACTGTGTCGGGCGATCGTCTGGACCCGTCCGAGAAACACAGCCGACGCCTTCCAGTAGTCCTCGCACGCGGCGCCTGATTCGATGCAGCTGCAGGCAGCGGACGGCCGCACGGAGAAAGCGATGGCGACGAGCAGCAGAGCGAGCAGGCGAGGCATGGGTACTAAGGGTTCTAGGCTGCGCTATAGGATTTGACACCGCTTTCGCATCACTGCCGCAGTGCCGCCACCGGATCCAACCGAATCGCGCGCCACGCCGGGATGAGGCTCGACACCATGGCGACCAGGAGCAGGGTTGCAGCCACCAGGAGGAATGTTCTTGGATCCTGGGTACTCACGCCCCACACCATGGTGCGGAGCGTTCGCGCGAACGCCAGCGCGACCGCCGCGCCTGCCACAACGCCACACAGTGCCAGCGCCGCGGCGTTCGCGACGACGGAGAGCACGATCCCCTGACGGGTGGCGCCGAGCGCCATGCGGATGCCGAGCTCACGAGTTCGCTGCGCGACGGCATACGCGACGAGGCCGTAGATGCCTGCCGCGGCGAGCACGAGGCCGATCGCGGCAAATGCGGCGAACAACGTCATCTCGAATCGCTCGGATGTCAGCTGCCCCAGCTTCACCTCCTCCATCGTCCGAAAAGAGGAGAACGGCTGCTGCGGATCGATCGCCCGGATCGCGTCGCCTATGCGAGCAACGATGCGCCCCTCGGTGATGCCACCAGAATTGGTGGTCCGGACCACCCAGCTCATGGGAAAGTACGTGTGCGCGGCTCGCACGCCCAACGGGTTCGCTTGCGCCACCGGCACGAACATGACGGCCGGCAGCGTGCCGACGAGTCCCTGCTCGCGTACGTTCTTCGCGATCCCGACCACCTCGATCGATCCGTCGCTGTCGAAGACTCGGATGTGATGCCCGAGCGCCGACGCGCCTTTGAAGAACCGGCGCGCGAACTCCTCGTTGACGACAGCCACGGGAGGCGCCCCTTCACGATCGCGATCCTCGAACCCGCGGCCCGACGCGATCGCGATGCCCATGGTCCGGAAATAGTCGGGGCTCGCGTAGCGCCAGTCCGTCAGCGCATTCTTGATCTCTTCGGGTCCATCCAGCACGTCGACATTCAGGTTCAGACCCTGTTCGATCGGTACGCCGTTGACGACGGCGGCCGACGAGACGCCGGGAATGCGGCGCAGGCGGTCGAGACCGTCGTCGAAGAGCCGGCGAAACGCCGCCGGATCCCGATAGCGATCGCCCTGAAGCGACATCTGCGCCGTGAGCACGCCTCTTGGGTCGAAGCCTGGATCGATGTTCCGCAGTTTGACGAACGTCTGAACGAGCAGCGCCGCCGAGACGAGGAGCACCATGCAGATCGCCACCTCGCCTGCCACGAGCAGCCGCCGCAGCCATCCCGATCGCGGACCAGCGGTCGCACGCGTGCCGTCCTCGCGAATCGCGTCGACGAGGTCGTGACGCGACAGCGACAGCGCCGGCACCAGGCCGAACAGGATGCCGGTCAGGACCGCCACGCCAACCGTCACGACCAGCACGGTCGCGTCGATGCGGACATCGACGTCGACGGGCAGGTCCCGGGGAGACAGCGCGAGCAGAGTCGGGATCGTCCAGTGCGCGAGGAGTACGCCGCCGGCCGCGCCGCCAAGCGACAGGAGCACGCTCTCTGTCAGGAGCTGCCGGATGAGCCGACGGCGTCCTGCACCCAGCGCGGCCCGCACGGCAATCTCACGCGACCGGCGCGACGCGCGCGCGAGCAGCAGATTGGCCACGTTGCCGCACGCGATCAGCAGCAGCAGGCCGACGGCGGCGAAAATCACGAGAAGGACGTCACGTACACCGCGCGACCTGACGTCGTGGACCGACGTCAACACCGACGGCAGCTCGCTCCTGAAGATCTGTCGCGGAAACTCGGCGGCGAGGGCCTGCCAGACAGCCGATGTCTCCGCTGACGCCTGCTCGATCGACACACCGGGTTTCAGGCGGCCGGCGACGCTGTAGTTGTAGCCGCCCCCTGGCCCGGTGAGCCCCGGGCGCAACGGTACGAGGAGTTCAGGTGTGGGTGAGAACACGAACGACGCCGGCATCACCCCCACGACGACGTAGCTCCGGCCACCGAGCGCGATCGGCCGACCGACGACGGAAGGATCGCCGCCGAGCTCCTCGAGCCACAAGGCATGGCTCAGAATGGCCACATCGGGGCCACCGTCACGATCCTCCTCCGCTGAGAACGCCCGGCCCATCGCCGGTTGCACGCCGAACACGTCGAAGAACTCCTTCGACACGCTCATCGCTTTCACGTATGCCGCACGATCGCCGAGAGCCAGGTTGACGCCGGTCGCCCCGCGCCAGGCGGTGAGCGCGGACACCGAGGTCAGGTGATCGCGGAAGAAGAGGTACCGCCGGCCGGTCTGCCTCGGCTCCGTGCCGGTCGCGTACCGGCGCAGGACCTGGACGAGCCGATCGGGTTCGGGATACGGCAGGGGACGCAGCATCGTGGCGTTGATGACGCTGAAGACCGCCGTGGTGGCGCCGATGCCGAGCGCGAGGGTGATGAGCGCGGCCGACGTGAACGCAGGAGTTCTTCGCAGGCCGCGAAGCGCGTAACGGACATCCTGAAGCAGCGTCTCCATGGGGCGAGACTATCGCAGTCGGCAGTCGGTAGTCATCAGTCGACTATCGCAGTCGGCAGTCGCAGTCGCAGTCGGCAGTCGGCAGTCGCAGTCGGCAGTCGCAGTCGCAGTCGGAGTCGGCAGTCGCAGTCGCGGTAGCCGGCCGTAGCCGTCGGCAGCCGCAAGCTGACGAAGCGGGAAGCGGAAAGCTGGAGGCTACTGTCCCCGCGCTTCGATCTTCGCCCAGGTGTCTTTGAGCGTGACGGTCCGATTGAAGACGAGACGATCCAGGGTCGAATCGGGATCGACGCAGAAGTATCCGACGCGCTCGAACTGGTACCGCACGCCGGGAGCGGCCCCGGCGACGCTCGGCTCGAGCTTGCAGTTCCCCAGGACCTCGAGCGAGCCGGGATTCAAATCGGCGCGATAGTTCTCCGCCGCTCCCGGGTTCTCGCAGGTGAACAGCCGATCGTAGAGGCGGACCTCGACGTCGAGGGCGTGTGGGGCCGACACCCAGTGCAGCGTCGCCTTGACCTTGCGGCCATCGGCCGAGTCTCCGCCGCGTGTCGACGGATCGTAGGAACAGCGCAAGCCGACGATCTCGCCGGTCGCTGGATCTTTGTCGACGCCGGTGCACTTCACGAAATACGCGCCGCGCAGCCGGACCTCGCGTCCTGGTGACAGCCTGAAGAACTTCTTCGGCGGATCCTCCCGGAAGTCGTCGCGCTCGATCCACAACACGCCCGAAAACGGTACGCTGCGATTGCCAGCCGAGGGATCCTCCGGATTGTTCCCCACCTCGAACGTCTCGGTCTGCCCCTCGGGGTAGTTCTCGATCACGACGCGCAGCGGGTTGAGCACGCCCATGACACGGGCCGCATGGCGATTGAGATCCTCGCGCACCGCGTGCTCGAGCACCGCCACGTCCACGATGTTCTCGCGCTTCGCGACGCCGATCCGATCGCAGAACGCGCGAATCGCGGCAGGCGTGTAGCCACGTCTCCGCATGCCGACGATCGTCGGCATCCGCGGGTCGTCCCAGCCTGCCACGCGCCCTTCCTGCACGAGCTCGAGCAGCTTTCGCTTGCTCATGAAGGTGTAGGTGAGATTCAGCCGCGCAAACTCGATCTGTTGCGGCTTCGCCGGCACCGGCAGGTTGTCGATCAGCCAGTCGTAGAGGGGACGATGGTCCTCGAACTCCAGGGTGCACAGCGAATGGGTGATCTTCTCGATCGCGTCCGACGGCGGGTGCGCGAAGTCGTACATCGGATAGATGCACCAGGTGTCGCCCGTCCGGTGATGGTGCGCCCGGCGGATCCGGTACAACACCGGATCGCGCATGTTGATGTTCGGCGACGACATGTCGATCTTCGCGCGCAGCACGTGCGCACCATCGGCGAAGTCGCCCGCGCGCATCCGCGCGAACATCGAGAGGTTCTCCTCGACCGATCGCGAGCGGTAGGGGCTGTCGATCCCCGGCTGCATCAACGTGCCGCGATGGTCGCGCATCTCCTCAGCGGTGAGGCTGTCGACGTACGCCTTCCTCTGCTCGATGAGGTGCACCGCATACCGATACAGCTGCTCGAAATAATCCGAGGCGTAATACAGCCGGTCTCCCCAATCGAAGCCAAGCCACTGGACGTCCGCCTTGATCGAGTCGACGTACTCGACGTCCTCCTTGGCCGGATTCGTATCGTCGAAACGAAGATTGCACGTGCCCCCGAACTCCGAGGCGACGCCGAAATTCAGACAGATCGATTTGGCGTGGCCGATGTGGAGGTAGCCGTTTGGCTCGGGGGGAAACCGGGTAGCCACCCGGCCGCCATGTTTGCCCGACTGGACATCGGCGGCGACGATCGTGCGGATGAAGTCGAGTGCGACGTCCTGTTGACGAGTCGGCTCGGTTGAGGGCGCTTCCATGGGTGAAAACCGCGATTATATCGCGCCACTCTGAGGAGGCGGTTCCTTCGGTTCCTGTTGGGCCCCCGTCGTCAGAAGACCTGAGCCCTTGGGATTCGGAGACAAACTCTGACCGGCGATGCGATCGCCGGCATTGGCCCAAAAAGGAACATCAGAGTCGATGATTCCCGCCGTCATGAGCAACTAAAGCGTTCCACCAGCAATAGTTAGGCGAACGATCCGGATGTGTCTCGATTCGTCACGTTAACAGTTGAGCTCGAACTGTATTGCCATCAACGACTTCAATCGACATGGACCGCCGAATGTCTCATTCCGGGGCAGTTGCCGCTCCTCCCGGAAGACCCGGGCCTTCCCGAGTGATGACGGCAACGGCAATGTTTCCAGCATTTAGTGGCCGTCGACGCCACCTCTGCAAAACGGCGCCGTTGTTGCGATGGGTTGGGCGGCGGCGGAAGCCGCATGTGCTCCCCTGCAGCTCACGTTGACGCGCCTGATCGGCGCCCGGAGATCGACGATTGCCCGCGCGCTCCCCCCGCCGGCACGATCGCGAAACGTGAACTCATGGACTGTATCGAGCATCAGACTGCCGAAGACGATCGCCTGCAGGCCGAGCCGGTTCCGCTGGCCGTCCTGGCTGCCGCGGATAGAGCCAAGGCGGAGGCGCAGAAGATTTCTGACGAACGCCGGACTCACCGTCGGATACCGGGCCGTGCCCTCGACTGGATCAGCGTCGCCCGCGTCAAATACGGGCCCGAAGTCAACATCGTCGATCTGTCGAAGGGAGGCGTCCTGCTGGAGTCGGATCGGCCGCTGAAGCCAGGCTCGCGGCAGGCCCTCGAGATTGCCGGACCGGAACGGTCAATCGTGGTGCCCTTTGGCGTTTTGCGGAGCCGGATCTCGGCCCTGGCGCCAAGGGGAGCCATCTATCTGGCGGGGTGCGAGTTCAGCCGGCCTCTGGACCTGCCGGAACTGTCGGCAGCGGCTGAGCGAGCCGAACAGACCGACGACCCAACGGCTGGTGAGCCGAGCGAAGCGGTTCGGACAGCCGTCGCTTCTCCCGGACCGGTTCTCGAGTCACTGATGGAGACGGTTCTGCGGGAGCTGGCGACACCGGAAGCGCAAATCTCGACCTTGGGATGGGCAAAGCTGGTGGCTCGATTCGCGGACGGCACTATCCTCAAAGGATATAACCGCGATTTCGATATGACCCGTCCGAGCTTCGCGCTCCTGTCGTCGCCGGAGGAAGGTGCCGATCATGTGTCGGTACCGCTCATCGGCTTGAAAGCAGTCTTCTTCGTGCGGGACTTCGAGGGGAAATCGGAGTATCGGGAGCGAAAGACATTCGTGGGTCAGACTCTAGGTCGCCGAGTGCACTTGACCTTCAAAGACGGCGAGATGATTATCGGGACGACGCAGGGGTATCGCGCCGGGGGCGCAGGATTCTTCGTGACGCCAGCCGATCCTCGTGCAAACAACGTCCGAATCTTCATCGTCTCGAGTGCAGTCCGCCAGGTCCGCTTCCCCTGACGCTCGGCTGACGGAAGAGTAAAGACCTGACGCGCCGGATCCGACAGTTTGAACGGTATGCGGCCCTCGAACACCAGCTCGCGCAGTCTCCCCGGATTCCTGAACGACCCGGCGCTCCCCACGGTCGCCGCGGTCGTGTTGGTCATGCTGGCTCTCGCGTTCACCCTCCGGTGACCCTCGGCGTACGACATCTGGTACAGCAACGTCGAATGGCGGCTCAATTCTGGCAGCGTCGATGTAAAGTTGTGTCGGGTTGCGACAATCGTCGCGGCGCGTGCCCGCCAGCGCACAACTCACCCGGATCCGGATGACGTCCAAGCCTTCGAGGATTCTGCTCGTCGACGACGATACTGCGACGCGGATTGGGCTGGCGGAATTGTTGACTGACGCCGGCTACGACACGCGCGCGGTTGCGACGTTCGAGGAAGGGCTGCGCGCGCTACGCACCGAAACGCCAGACCTGCTGATTGCGGACGTGCGACTCGGTGCATTCAACGGTTTGCAGCTGCTCGTCAGCAGCCCGCGGACCGTGCCGGCGATCATCATCACCGGCTTTGCGGATCCGGTTCTCGAGTCGGACGCGCGACAGCACGGCGCCGAGTACGTGCTCAAGCCCGTGATACCGTCGGTGCTTCTCGAGATGGTGCGCCGCAGGCTGTCGGAGGTCGAGCAGTCGAAGTTCGAGACGCTGCGTCGATGGGAACGCAAGGCTGTGCCGGGGGGACTCCCGGCGCGCATCGACGATCATCCGGCTCGCATTCTCGACGTCAGCTATGGCGGACTGCGGTTCGAGATGCCACGAACGGGCGAGCTGCCGCTCTCGCTCAGCGTGCGGCTGCCCTCGGCGGATATCGCTGTCCGGGCGGATGTCGTGTGGCACACGCCGCTCGGCGAGAACGCGTGGCTCTGTGGCGCCGCAGTGTCGCAGACCAATCTGGCGACGGCACGCGAGTGGCGGGGACTGGTGGACGCCGTCGCGTGACTCTGTGAATGCATCTCGAGTGGGCTTCCACTTTCCGCCTTCGCGCGAGGCGGAAGCCACGCGGGCTGCGCAGCCGCTAATACAAACGGTCGCGAAGGTAAACCTGCAGATCGTGCCGGCCGCGCAGCTGCAGCTTCTCGTACACATGATGCAGGTGAATCTTCACCGTGCCGACGCTGATCGCCAGCCGCGTCGCAATCTCCTGATTGTCCAGGCGCACGGCCACCAGCCGTAGGATCTCGAGCTCGCGTGGCGTCAGCACTCGTTCGAGCTCGTCCTCGACCGACTGACGCTGCGTCAGCCGGTTGGCCAGGTCGACGCCATCCACACTCAGGCTCTGCCCACCAGCGTAGACCGTTCGCAGACAATCCTCGAGCACCCGCGGCGCCATCGCCTTGAGCACGATCCCGCGTGCCCCCAAGCGCGCCGCGGCCAGCAGATCATCTTCGTCTTGACTTGCCGTCAGGACGACCACGGCGGGCGGCTTCGTCGAGTCGAGCCGGCGAAGCACGCTCAGCCCGTCGTCTCCCGCGAGCTTCAAGTCGAGCACGAGCACGTCGGGCTTCAAGCTCTCGACGGCCTGAAGGCCTTCGGAGGCTGTGCTGCACGTCGTGAGAACCTCGAAGTCGGGGCTCGACTGAAGCAGCTGCTCCAGGCCTTTGACAACGAGGGGGTGATCGTCGACGAGTACGATTCGAATAGCCATCTGTTGGGCAACCATCATGCCTCGCGAGTTAATCAGATGTCACGCCGCAGCCGGCGTCAGCGGAAGCGCGATCGAAAGTTCCGTACCGGTTTCGCTGGACCGCAGCTCCAGCGCGCCGCGCAGCTCGGCGACGCGTTCCTTGAGCGTCAGCGGTCCCTCGTTCATCGCGTTCAGGGCCTCGAGGTCGTACGTGCCGCGAAAGGGAAATCCGCGCCCGTCGTCGGCAATCGTCAGGTGGAAGCCGGCGGCGTCCACGCTGAGCGTAACCGAGATGAGCGACGGATCCGCGTGCCGCGCGGCATTCAGCACGCCTTCCTGCACGATCCGATAGATACCATCGACGAGCGGCTCGGGCCACGATCCGGTCACGTCGGGCAGCCGCATCCGCACGCTGATCTCCCACTGCTGCTCCACCCGTCGTCGAAGCTCTTCGAGCCGGGCGTTGAGGCCGGCGACCGGCAGATCGGAAGGCTTCTGCGCGAGCGGGCGAAGGCGCCGGATGAACGCGCGCATCTCGAGCTCGCCGTGCTCCAACTGATTCTGCACGTCAGCGAGACGCTGTCGTGCGCCGTCCGGATCGCGATCGAGCAGCCGACGGGCGGCAACCAGCTGCAGCGCGCTGCCGGCAGCTGTCTGGAGCAGGCTGTCGTGGATGTCCCGCGCCAACCGCAGGCGTTCCTCGAGCGCCGCCGCTTTGCCGAGCCGCCGCAGGAGGTAAAGGCTGTCGAGCCTCGACACCGCCAGGCGCGCCACGATATCGCCGAAAATCAGATCGTCTATCCGCATCTGGCGCTTGTCCAGTGCGAAAAGACGTCCGCGGATCAGTTCGCCGTCCAGGCTCCACGACTGTACCCGCTGCATGTCGAACCGCGCCTGAAGGGCTGGGTGGATGGGACGGCCGATCCGCTGCCGGAACGAGCCGGCGGACCAGTGCACGACGGCACCCCGCTCGTCGTTGGCGCGGGTGGCTTGAAACGTGCGCCGCTCCAGGCCCGACACGACGAACGAACCGTAGGTCGCCTCCGGCTCGGTCGCGAGCGTCACGTCGGTCCCCGCGCCCCACGCCAGGATGATCGACCCGTCTTCGGGCTCTTCCCACACGATCACCACTCGCGGAGCCTCGAGCACCTCGGAGCATTCGCTCACGAGCTCGGACGCGAGCTCGTGGGGCTGGCGAGGGACGCGGCGCGGCCACGCGACGAGCCGGCCCAGCTCCAGCTGAAAGCGATGGTGGTGCGCGCCGAGGTACCCGACGAGCACCGCCACCACGCCGACCTGCACGATCCGAATCAGGAACGTGTTCAGCACGAACGGGCGCATGTTGAGGAGAAAGGAGGCGTACGCGCTCGTCCCGGCGTAGAGGACCACCGTGATGATGGCGGTCCACACGGCTCCGCGGCCCTCCCATCGCAGGGTGCCGGAGATCACGAGGAACGTGAAGTAGGCGAAGAACGGGCTGGTCGGAGCGTCGGTGAAGAAATTGAACAGCGAAAATGCGGCGAGGTCGAACGCGTGCTGCGCGAGGCCCCAGCCTTGGGCGAACCGCACGGGCGTCCAGACCAATGCGAGCATGAGCAGGCTGTACACGCAGGTACCAGCCGAGCGCGTACGCCAGCGACCAGTTGCTCAGCGGATCCGACGGGCTGAAGGCGACGGCGAGCAGCGCGCCTCCAGCCAACACGATCCGGCTGGTAGCAATCAGCCACTCGAGTCGGACACGAGGTGGGTACTCAGGGATCACGGTCACCGTCCCCGTTCGCGTCCGGTCGTCTCCCGCCGCGCGTTGAGTTACTTGCGCGCCAGACATCGACGCCCACCTGCCGATACGTCCGCCGGCGCGCGCCTGCAATCCGCGCCCGCCAGCGGTGCGGGATCAGTGCACGTACGCCTTGTGCGGCGCCTGCCACTCTCCGTCTGCGACCTCCCACATCTCGTCGGCGTCTGCGCCTGACGATAGCGCGAAGGCTGTTTGATCGGAAGCTCTCCGGCCTCCGCGATGTTGACCCCGACGGTCCTCACCTTGTCTCCGATCGGGGCGCAGGACGATGCGAATGCTAGCGTAGGCGGAATCTGACACGAGGCTACTCCTCCTCTAAACGGCGTAGCCATCAATATAACTCAACTGATGTATATCTTGCCAGATTCAATTTTGTTCTTCGGCAAATGGCAGTTTTTTCGCGCTCAGAGCGTCGACCATTGTGGCACTGACGTCACCTCTAGCACAGCCATATTTTCGCCGCTGGTCTGAGAGCTGAGCTCCAGTGCACAGGGGTGGATGAAACTCTGGCGGAACCCTGTTTCAGCCGATCCGGACCTCGTGAGTCGCGGCGTCCGGCTCCGAGAACCGGAGCAGCGCGTCGGCCTCCGCTTCGAGCTCACGGCGCTCCCTGCTGGCGCGCGCAGGCTGGGTGCCAAAGAGGGACACGATCAGGGTTGCCGCGGCCCGCCGCCGGTCGACCTTCCAGGTTCCAACCACCATCCCGTCCACGAGGACCGTCGGAAGGACTCGGAGACCTGGCTGGAACACGGACGAACGATGCTGCGGCAGGAGCAGCCTCGCATCCGCGCGCGTGCCGATGACGCTATCCCACTCGGGCAGGAGTCGAACGGGCGCCGGCGCATCCGCAGGCGGGCGCGGCGCATCCGGCAGATCGAAGAGCTCACCGCCGCGCTCGCCGCGGAAGCTGACCAGCCGCGGACGAAGCGACTCGAAAACCGGTCGGAGACCCGGGATCCCCGACCACGCCTGGGCATCCGTTGCGGTCGCCGGTCCGTACGCCGCAAGATAGCGGAACACGAGCTCCTCGGCGTCACCGCTGCCCTTCTTCCTGGACGTCGGCCTTCCGAGCCACGCCTCGGCGGTGATGAAGTCCGCCTGCGCAGGAAAGGCCCATGGCGCGTCAGTCGGGACCTGCAGGACCGGCACCCGCATTCGAACCGCATACGCCATTGCCCGGATGTCGCTCTTCGGAAACTTCGCCGCAAGGTGATCGCGAAAGGCGTCGAACGTCCGTGGCTCGCGAAAGAATTTCTCCGCGAGCGCCACCAGCGAATCCATCGGCAGCCCCTCGGTGCGGGCGCCGAGGACCTTCAGCCCGCGATCGAGGGCGGTCTGCAGCGTGTCGCGGAACCGACCGAAATCGCCCGCCGTCATCAGGTGCAGTGTTCCTCGCAGCGACGTGCCGCGTACCAGACGCTTGTCCAACAGCGCCTTCACGACCTCGTCTCGCTTCAGGCCCTCGACCCTCGACCAGAGCCCGACGAACGGCGGACGTGGAAGCTGTGCTTGAAGCGCCACCAGCTGCTCAATGGCTTGCACAACTGATGTGCGGCTGCGCGCCAGCAGCATCTGGCGCGCCAGCGTCGCGCGATTCAACTGGCGCAGGGTGAAAACATCGCGGGGCACGGGCAAATCATACGGGTTTGGGCAGTGGTTTGACGGTCTCTCACCGACAAAGCCCAGCACACGAGGAGGGCGGAACTTTACGAACAGGGAGGTGGGGAGGAGGGGAGGAACTCTTCTCTTTGGGGAAAGCCTTTGAGAGCATTTGGGTTCCTCCCGTCCTCCCTTCCTCCCTGTTGAAGAGCCCTTCTTCGTTCCCTCCTATCCTCCGAAGTCTATTCTGAGCGTCATGATTTGTTTTCGAGGTCGAGCGCGACGCGCAGCCACCAGCGCGGCTGCCAGGAGATGGCGACGGGCACTCCCGCCAGATCGCCGTCGGTTCCGGACGTGACCTCGAATCGCGTGCGGGCGTCGGTCGCAAGCGTGCGGATCTCGAACGCCGTGCGGACGACGGGAATCGACCGACCGTCGTGATCTGCTCGTAGCGGCTCCACCTCCCGAAGGTGCAGCTCGTACGATCCCTGCCCGAACACGTATTGCACCCGCGGGCGCAGCAGCTCGCGCGTGTCCGCCTTCCGGTTGACGCCGCGGACGGCATGATCGATGAGCTCGGCGACGGCCGTGAGAAAGCCGGGACGCGCGCCTGACGGCAGCGACATCCCGCGACTCGCGGCGGCGCCGGTCTCCTGTCGAATGCGCTCGAGCGCGGCGTCCACGTCGTGCACGGTCAGGGCAGATGGCGTGCTGACCCGCGCGGTCTGCCAGGTCGCGGCACCGCGCTGCACACGCGCCTGGATGGCCCGGAAGTCACCCGCGCCCGGCGGGCGAGCCGAGTTCGACGCCGCCTCGTTGTAGCTCGATTCGTCGCCGCCGGTCATCAGCGCGAGGATCGAGCCATCCGCTCCCTGGACGTCTTCGGCGATGTAGCCCCAACGATTGATCGAGCGCGGCGCCCTCGCAGGATCGGTTCCGACGAGGAACTCGTAGCCAACGGCGCTGCCTTCCCCGCGCCGCCAGACGATGCGCGCGATCCCGATGTCGTCTTTGCCGATCCAGAACAGGAGAGGACGGACCTTGCCGGACATCGTGTACCGGCGGGTCATGACCGTCCTCATGGACGCTGACGCGGAGAGAATCTCGGTGCGTGGTAGCGAGAGCTCGGATCCGTCTCGCGGTCCGAGTCCAGCAACAGGAGTGACCAATGCCATTGCCAACACGCACCCGACCCCTGACGCTGCACGCATTGGCAAGCCCCCGTGGAAACACACCCTTTTTGGAGGCTACGCCCGCGGCCGTGTGCATGTCAATTAATTAATTAAGAGTTTACCAGGCGTCACGACGACGTGACGCCCAGCGCGATCCGTCCGGACGCGGCGTCACCGCGCGCGGCCGTCAGGCCGCGGCGGGCCAGTATGATGGTGGTTTCGGAGAGGACATGGCGAACATTCTGCAGAGCGTGCCGGCGGGTCAGAACGTCGGCATCGCGTTCTCCGGCGGCCTCGACACGAGCGCCGCCCTTCACTGGATGCGCGCGCAAGGGCGCCATCCCCTACGCCTACACGGCCAATCTCGGTCAGCCCGACGAGCCCGACTACGACGAGATCCCCAGGCGCGCGATGCAGTACGGCGCCGAACAGGCCCGGCTCATCGACTGCCGCGCGCAGCTCGTCGCCGAAGGACTCGCCGTCCTGCAGTGCGGCGCCTTCCACATCTCCACCGCCGGCGTGCCGTACTTCAACACCACGCCGATCGGGCGCGCCGTCACGGGCACCATGCTCGTGGTGTCGATGAAGGAAGACGACGTCAATATCTGGGGAGACGGCAGCACGTTCAAGGGCAATGACATCGAGCGGTTCTACCGGTACGGTCTGCTCGCCAATCCGAACCTGAAGATCTACAAACCGTGGCTCGACCAGCAATTCATCGACGAGCTCGGCGGACGGAAAGAGATGTCCGAGTACATGGAGCGCGCCGGTCTCAGCTACAAGATGAGCACCGAGAAGGCCTACTCCACCGACTCGAACATCCTCGGCGCGACGCACGAGGCGAAGGACCTCGAGTTCCTGAACAAGGGAATCACGATCGTCGATCCGATCATGGGCGTCCCGTTCTGGCGCGAAGACACGCCGATCAAGCCCGAGACGGTGACAATTGCGTTCGAGGAAGGGCAACCGGCCGCACTCAACGGCATCACCTTCAAGGACGCCGTCGCGCTGATGCTCGAGGCGAACCGGATCGGCGGACGTCACGGCCTCGGCATGAGCGATCAGATCGAGAATCGCATCATCGAGGCCAAGAGCCGCGGGATCTACGAGGCGCCCGGCATGGCGCTGCTCTTCGCCGCGTACGAGCGCCTCGTGACCGGCATTCACAACGAAGACACGATCGAACAGTACCGCGATCAGGGACGGCGCCTCGGACGGCTGCTCTATCAGGGCCGCTGGTTCGACCCGCAGTCGATGATGCTGCGCGAGACCGCGCAACGGTGGATCGCGCGAGCGATCACGGGCGAAGTCACCCTCGAGCTGCGCCGGGGCAACGACTACTCGATCCTCGATACGAAGAGCCCGAACCTCACCTACAAACCCGAGCGTCTCACGATGGAGAAGGGCGAAGGCGCCTTCACGCCGCAGGATCGCATCGGCCAGCTCACGATGCGCAACCTCGACATCGTCGACACGCGCGACAAGCTGTTCACCTATGTCAAAGCGGGCGTGCTGGCGCCGTCGCTGGGCACGGAGCTGCCGCACCTGCTGGATGCGGGAGAGTCGGGGAGCAAAGAAAAGTGACGGGGCTCGGCGCTCGGGACTCGACAGTCGGCGCTCGGGACTCCACCGCCTGGACCTGCGCGTGTAGTCGCCTCGTAGCCGCCTCCGAAGTCCGCGCTCTGTCCACGTGGCTCGTGCCCGACTGATTCTTTCGCACGAACATTCAACAGACCGCTCATTCCAACGGGCAGCCGTCTTTCGTCGATGAACGGGCAGAAGAATCCTCCCTCCTCTCTCCTCCTTTGTTTGGTTTTTCAGCGTCGCTAGCCCTATCCGCAGCCGCCGTTCAGCTCCCGTTCAGGCGCAGCTGCGCTATAAGGGGCCTGTGGATTCGTGCGAGTCCTGATCGTTGAAGACGAAGCGGCGCTCTCGCGACAGCTCGCCGCCTCCCTCGGGAGTGCGGGGTATGCCGTGGACTGCGCCGCGGACGGCGAGCGCGCGGACTTCCTGGCGCACTCCGAGCGCTACGATCTCGTCGTGCTGGATCTCGGCCTGCCGCGCGTCGACGGCCTCACGCTGCTTCGCCGATGGAGGGACGCCGGGCTCTCGACGCCTGTCCTGGTGTTGACGGCGCGCGGCGGCTGGCACGAGAAGGTGCAGGGCATCGACGCCGGCGCCGACGACTACGTCGCGAAGCCCTTCAGGATGGAGGAGGTCCTGGCCCGGCTGCGCGCGCTCCTGCGGCGCTCGGGTGGCCACGCCTCGACCGAGCTGCGTTCCGGCGCGATCACCCTCGATCCACGCGCCGCTCGGGTCACGCTCAAAGGTGAGGCGGTGAAGCTCACGAGCCATGAGTTCCGCGTGCTGTCGTATTTGATGCACCAGCGCGGGCGGGTGGTCTCGCAGGCGGAGCTGACCGAGCACATCTACGCCCAGAACTTCGACCGCGACTCGAATACCGTCGAAGTGTTCATCGCACGGCTGCGCCGCAAGCTCGGACCGTCCTGCATCGAGACCGTGCGCGGGCTCGGTTACCGGGTCGACATCGAGGCCTGATGCCTCGCTCCCTTCGCTCTCGGATCGTGTTCGGCGCGCTCCTCTGGACCCTCGGGCTGGTCGCGACGACCCACATCGTGTTCGGCGTGATCTTCTACCACGTCCCACAGGTCGTGTTCGTCACTCACAGCACGCTGCTTCTCATCTTCGCAATCGGCTGCCTGATCGCCGGCCTGTCGCAGGTGCGCCGCGGCCTGTCGCCCCTCGACCGTTTGCGCTCCGCGCTCGCGTCGGTCAGGAACGGCAGTGATCGCCGCGTCAGCGGCGCGTATCCCGCGGAGGTGCAACCGCTCGTCGACGAGCTCAATGCCTTGCTCGATCACCGGGACCGCACGGTCGGCCGCGCCATCGCGAAAGCCGGGGATCTCGCGCATGGTCTCAAGACGCCGCTTGCCGTGTTGTCGCAGGAAGCGGGGCGGCGCCGCGGCGAGCGGACACCAGGAGCTCGCGGCCGCGATCGATCAGCAGGTCGAACGGATGCGGCGGCAGATGGACTACCACCTTGCGCAGGCGCGAGCGGCGGCCTCCGGCGCCACCCCGGGAACCCGATCCCTCATCGCCGACTCGGTCGAAGGCTTGTCGCGCACGCTCCAGCGGCTCCACGCCGACCGTGGTCTGACGATCGAGGTGCAGGTCGCGCCCTCGCACGCGGCCCGCGTCCAGCGCGAAGATCTCGACGAGATGCTCGGCAATCTCCTCGACAACGCCTGCAAGTGGACGGCATCGCGCATCGCGGTCTCGTCGCGTGTGGATGCCGGCCGGGTGGAGATTCTGGTCGAAGACGATGGGCCCGGAATCGCAGACGGCCTGCG
The DNA here is from genome assembly GCA_963804795.1 of uncultured Acidobacteriota bacterium. Classification (GTDB taxonomy): domain Bacteria; phylum Acidobacteriota; class Vicinamibacteria; order Vicinamibacterales; family 2-12-FULL-66-21; genus CAVSUB01. Next base: position 483,593 of record CAWDRS010000008.1, read on the forward strand.
CGAACAGGTCTTGCACCGCGGCGTGCGCGCAGACGAGGCGGCGCCAGGGTCGGGCCTCGGCCTGGCGATCGTTCGGGACCTCGCCGAGCTCTACGGCGGAAGCATCGCGCTGCATACAGCGTCCCTTGGCGGACTCGGCGCCCGGCTGACGCTTCCATCCGCCTGATCGTTCGCGCCGCGGGTGTGGCACAATCCTTCGCGGCTCTAGCAGGAAAGGCTCCCGGCTCCAGGCTTCGGACGTGAACCCGAGCTGCCCGAGGCAGGCCTGACCGCCTCCGCCAAGGCTGCGGCGAGTCTCGCCGAAGCGCGCTTCGCGCGAAGGCGGAAGCCCTCGCTACGAGCGCTGTCACACGAGTTCAGCCTCCGCAACCGGAGAGGAACCATGCAGATAGTTCGCAACCGCACGGAGTACGACGTGTGCATCGTCGGATCGGGCGCCGGCGGCGGCATGGCCGCGATGGTGCTCACGCAAGCGGGCGCCAACGTCGTCATGCTCGAAGCGGGACCGATGTGGGACTCGGCCACCGACTCCGCGATGTTCAAGTGGCCGTACGACACGCCTCGACGGGGCGCCGCCACGAAGGAACGGCACTTCGGCGAGTTCGACGGCGCACTGGGAGGATGGTCGCTCGAGGGGGAGCCCTACACGTCCGCGCCTGGCAGCCAGTTCGACTGGTTCCGGTCGCGGATGCTGGGTGGGCGGACGAACCACTGGGGCCGGATCTCGCTCCGGTTCGGACCGCACGACTTCATGCGCAAGAGCCTCGACGGCCTCGGGGACGACTGGCCGATCACGTACGACGACATGAAGCCGTACTACGACAAGATCGACCGGCTCATCGGCATCTTCGGCGCGCCGCTGAACATGCCGAACGAGCCGGACGGCATCTTCCAGCCTCCGCCGAAGCCGCGGTGCTACGAGCTGCTGATCAAGAAGGCTTCGGACAAGCTGAACATCCCGAGCGTGCCCTCGCGCCTGTCGATCCTCACCCAGCCGCTCAACGGCCGCGCGCAGTGCCACTACTGCGGCCAGTGCGGCCGAGGGTGCGCGACGCACTCGAACTTCTCTTCGCCGTCCGTGCTCATCCCGCCGGCGATGAAGACCGGCAAGCTGAAGATCATTCGCGCAGGCGATGGCGCGCGAGGTCACGGTCGACGACGAGCGGGCTCGCCACCGGCGTGTCACGTACATCGACAAGACGACCAAGCGCGACAACCACGTCCGCGCGCGCATCGTCGTGCTCGCGGCGAGCGCCTGCGAGTCGGCGCGGCATCCTGCTCAACTCGAAGTCGTCGAAGTTCCCTCAGGGCCTGGCGAATTCCAGCGGTGTCGTCGGCAAGTACCTGACGGACTCGACCGGGCTCGGCGTGACGGGGTTCATCCCGGCGCTGATGGACGGCATCCCGCACAACGAGGATGGCACAGGCGGGATGCACCTGTACACGCCCTGGTGGCTCGACAACAAGAAGCTCGATTTTCCGCGCGGCTATCACATCGAGCCGAGCGGCGGGCGCCGTATGCCGAGCGCCGGCTTCGGGGGTCGGCATCCACAACTTCACGCCGACCGACGTGCCGTCGCATCCGAAGGCATTCGGCGGCTACGGCAAAGGATTGAAGGACGACTACCGGCGGCTGTACGGCGCGACGGTGAATTTCGCCGGCCGCGGCGAGATGATCCCGAACGACGACAGCTACTGCGAGATCGACCCGAACGTCGTCGACCAGTGGGGCATCCCCGTGCTGCGGTTCCACTTCAAGTGGAGCGACTACGAATACAACCAGGCCAAGCACATGCAGGAGACCTTCCGCGCCATCATCACCGAGATGGGCGGCGTGCCGACCTCGAAGATGCCGACCCGCGAGCAGGGCTACGGCATCGCAGCCGGGCGGACGGATCATCCACGAGGTCGGCGTCACGCGCATGGGCAACAACCCGTCGACGTCCGCGCTGAACAAATACTGCCAGGCGCACGACGCGAAGAACGTGTTCGTCGCCGACGCCGGCCCGTTCGTCTCGCAGGCCGACAAGAACTGCACGTGGACGATCCTCGCGCTCGCGATGCGGACGGCGGAGTACATCGCGGAGCAGCGGAAGACCGGCGCGGTCTGAAAACAGCTTCCCGCTGCCAGCTTCCAGCTGCTGGAGGAAATCGGAGGATGGAGGAGCGGCGGAACGGGAAGCTGGTACAGCGGAAGCGGGCAGCTGGAGCTGGAGCGGAAAGCTGGAAGCTGGAAGCTGGAAGCTGGAAGCTGGCAAATGGAGCTGACATGACCACCAATCGCCGGACAGTTCTGCGCATGATTGCGGCCGGGCCCGGTCGCGGCCGGATTCGCGTGGACCGAGGCCGAAGCGCAGCAGGCGCATCAGCACGCGCAGGCGGCGCAGACGGCGGCCAAACAGACCGGAGCCCCGTTCAAGCCGAAGTTCTTCACGCCGCACGAATACGCGACCGTGCGCATGCTCGTCGACATCATCATCCCGAAGGACGAGCGCTCCGGCAGCGCGACCGACGCGGCCGTGCCGGAGTTCATGGACTTCATCATGGGCGACGAGCCGGGCCGACAGCTGGCGATGCGCGGCGGCCTGGCCTGGCTGGATCGCGAGTGCGTGACCCGCTTCGACAAGACGTTCGTCACTGCACCGACGCCGAGCGCACGCAGGTGCTCGACGCGATCGCCTGGCCGCAGAAGGCAGCGCCCGAGATGTCGCACGGCGTCGCGTTCTTCAACAGCTTCCGCGACCTGACCGCGAGTGGATTCTGGACGAGCAGGATGGGCATCAAGGACCTCGCCTACATCGGGAACGTGTACGTGCCCGAGTGGAAGGGATGCCCAGACGAGGTGCTGAAGAAGCTGGGACTCGCGTGACTCGGCGAAACGAACTCTCGTAGCTTCCGCCTTAAGGCGGAAGCCACAGCACGTGAAGGCCTACACCCTCACGACCCGCTCGTGGGCGCGATCCCAGCGCCAGTGCGGGCCAGGCCCGGTCAGATGGACACCTCCCAGCCACCGGTCGATCCCGCATCGGGCGATCCGATCTTCCCGCCGGACAGCACCTGCTCGACCGAGGTCCGTCAACTCGACGGTGCCCGGTGAGCCCCGTGCGCGCCTGGCGGCCGGGCTCGTGCGGTCCTTCATCGCCAGCAGCGGCGCGAACGGTGACGAGAGCTCGTGCACGACGGTGAGGAACGAGCTGTCGCGCGATGTAGAACGCCGTTTCCTCTTCGTGCATTTGCGGGAAGGCGGCGCGCAGCGGGATTGGGCCGGCGCGGCGAGCTCCAGCAGCCGCGCTCGGTGCGGGAGAGCCCGTCGACCGTCGATGGGAATTCCTCGAGATGCCGCTCGAGCGCCGCCGCAAGGTACGGCAACGCTGACGTGTCGGTCCGCAGCAGAGCCTCGATCGCGGTCGGCTCCGGGAAGCGGAACGCGGCCCACGCCTGCACCGCCAGCCTATACTGCGCGTCGCTCACCGGCTGACGCGTGTCGAAGAGCGGACCCAACTCTGTCGTCGTCAGCTCGCCGAGTCCCTTGAAGCGCGGACGCCCGGGAAACGAGCCGATGCAAATCAAGCTCACCGGCTTGGGCCACGGCCCCCGGCCGGCGAGGTAGCTGAGCACCTGGATCAGGTTGAGCTGATCGAACAGATCGTGCTCGTACCACAGCACGAGCTCGTCGTACGCGCCATCGTCGTCGATGACCTCGCGCCAGCGCCGCATGTCCGACGACGATGGCCTCGACGCCGTGGTTCTCGTCGGCAAGATAGCGCGCACGGATGCCGAGAAGGTCGTCGTCTGACACGTCACTCGGGACGGGGCCCTCGTGGAGCGGGTCGGCCCAGATCGACGACTCTCCCGGGATTCCGGCGTCATGGATCGTCCCCGTCGTCGACGTCCCGTTCGCGACGTGAAGAAAGGTGCTGGCGCTCCGGATCCGCGTTTCTCCGGGATCGGCCGACACGCTCGATCCGGAGGTGAAATGCGCACTTCGCTATGTTAGGCTCCGCGCATGAGCGAACACAACGAGATCTCCCGCCGGACATTCCTGCGCATGGCAGGTGCGGCGCCGTTCGCGGCCTCGGCCTGTCGACGGCGATGCAAAAAGGTGTGCCGGTCGGGCTCGAGCTGTATTCGGTCCGCACCGAGCTCATGAAGGATCTGCCGGGGACCGTGACGGCAGTCGCGAAGATGGGCTACAAGGTGGTGGAGTTCTACTCGCCGTATTTCGACTGGACGCCCGAGAAGGCGAAGGAGGTCCGGAAACTTCTGGACGACCTCGGCATCCAGTGCCGATCGACGCACAACGGCCAGCCGTCGTTCACGGCGGACGGACTGAAGAAGGCGATCGAGCTCAATCAGATCATCGGCAGCAAGAACATCATCCTGGCGAGCGCGGGCAAAGTCGTTGACGTCGCCGGGTGGGAGAAGGTCGCGGCGCAGTTGACGTCGGCCGCCGAGCAGCTTCGACCGATGGGGCTGTCGACGGGCTATCACAATCACCAGTCGGAGTGGAAGCCGCTCGAAGGCAAGCGCCCGATGGACGTGCTCGCCGCCGGCACGCCGAAGGACGTCGTGCTGCAATTCGATGTCGGCACGTGCGTCGAAGTTGGCGAAGACCCCATTGCGTGGATCAAAGCGAACCCGGGCCGCATTCGAAGCGTCCACTGCAAAGACTGGGGTAAAGGTGAGGCCGCGGGTATGCCGTGGCGTTCGGCGAAGGTGATTCGCCGTGGAAGGCGATCTTCGCGGCGGCCGAATCGGTCGGCGGCGTCGAGTCCTACCTGATCGAGCAGGAGGTCGCCGGACCCGAGGGCCAGATCGCCATGGTCAAGAAGTGCCTGGACAACTGGAAGAGGTTGCGGGCGTAGGTCTGGTCTCAGCCGAGGGGCTTCGCCCCTCGGACTCCCCTACACGTCCTCGGCGGCTCGCCGGCGGCTCCGCTCGCGTGGCTCGCTCGCCGTGCTCGCTCGCACCGCATTTGTGAGATGCGTTCTCGTGTCTGTATTAGCTGATTCAGTAGCACTCGATTGCGTTGTTCGCCCCGAATCCGCGGACGTGACAACGGAACGGCCGCTGCTGATTCAGGGGTTACGTCCGACTAGAACGCGCTCTTCACGACGCCGCCATCGACCCTGAGTGCCGCACCGGTTGTCGCTGACGCCAGCGGGCTCGCGACGAAGGCGACCAATGCGGCAACTTCCTCCGGGGTCGCGAACCGCTTGATCAGCGATTGCGTAAAGCTCCATCCTCTCTCCTCGGACGTCTTCCTTCGGCTTGAAGATCCAGTTGACGGTCATGCCGGGGGTTTTCAGGGCGCCGATTCAATCATGAGACACTCGACTCCATGAGTCGCGGCGCGTTGCTCGCATGTCGTACGACCGTCTTCTCTCTGACCTTCGCGGTGGCGGCCTGCTCCGGCGGATCCGAACGCACGGACCAGGCACCGCCTCCAGCGCCGCCTGTCAGCTTCGTCAACAAGGTCTGGCGTGTCGCGTCTTCCTCGGGCGTCGAGCCCGGCATGTTGTATGTGTTCCTCTCGGACGGGACGCTCGTCGTGTCGTCACCGCACGGCACGCCCGCGTTGGGGACGTGGAAACAGGACGCGGAGCGGTCTGACGATGATCGAGGGAGGGCTTCCTACAAGGTGAACGTGCTGAAGTTGAGCGCGGACGAGTTCCGAATCATGATCAACAATCCGGGGAGCGCAGTCGAGATAGCCTTCGCGCCGGCCGACCGGCCGGCTGCAGCCTCGAGCGTCCCGTGCTTCCCGGAAGCCGGGAACAGCGAGGGCGCCGCATGGCATGCGGTCTGCCGCGAGCGAGCGGCGATCGGGGTCCCCGGCGCGCGTATTTTGCGCGCTGGGCGCGGCGATGGGGGGTCCGGCGGGGCGAAGCCCCCGATCACAATGGCATGGCGCGCTGCAAGCGCGCCCCGCCGGAGCGGAGCGGGGCGAAGGGGCCCCCGCGAGCGACGGCGAGGGGGGTCCGGGGGCGCGTAGGCGCGCGCTGGAGCGGAGGTGGCGGAGGGTCCGGCGGGGCGAAGCCCCCCGGTCAAGGAAGCCCCCCGGTGAAGAAGAGGAGCTATGGCCAGCCTGACCGAAGCCATCGACATCAAGCGCAAGATGTTCTTCGAGTTCGAAGGGGCTCCGTATCACTGCCTCGACGTCGATGTCTCGAAGCCGACCGCGCGCGGCGGGCAAACGCTCGTGCGCATCAAGATGCGGAACCTGCTGACGCGTGCGGTGTTCGACCGTACCTTCAAGGCGGGAGACAAGTTCGCCGAGCCGGATCTCGAGAGCGTGGAGGCCACGTTCTTCTACGCCGATCCGTCCGGCTTTCACTTCATGGATCAGACGACCTTCGATACGCTGACGCTCGGGCCCGACGTAGTGCGCGAAGATCGCGACCTGCTGGTGGACAACGTCGCGATCCAGATCCAGAAGTACAACGGCACGCCGATCGGCCTGCAGTTCCCTCCTCACGTCGAGCTGACAGTCGCGTCCACCGAGCCGGGTGTCCGGGGCGACACGGCCAGCGGCGGCGTCACCAAGCTCGCAACGCTCGAGACAGGCCTCGAGATCCGCGTGCCACTCTTCATCAAAGAAGGCGAAAAGGTGAAGGTCCACACCGAGACGCGGGAGTTCGCCGGGAGGGCGTAGGAAGGTTCGAGGTTCAGGGGTAAGGGGTTCAAGGTTCAGGGAAGGTTCAAGGTTCAGGGTTCAAGGTTCAAAGGGTCAGGGTCCGGAGGGTTAGGGTCGCCGGTCTTGTGCTCGTGGATCTGATAGCGGAGGAACTCGTGCACCGCGTCGCGGGCCGTTTCATCAACTGTCGTGATCCGGACCGCGCCGCCATTCGCGGATTCCGCATAGCGATAGGCAACCTTCTGACGCCGTTGTCGAAGGATCGACACGCCGGGCGGCGTTTCGCCGTGCGTCGCGAAGGGTGACGAGAAGTCTCCGCGGCTGAAGGCGGCCGCTATCTCCTTCAGGTGGGTCCGGACCTGCGCGATCGTCGTGGCGTCGGACGGGTCGTCCGCGCTCACCTCGATCGCGCCGCCGTCGGGTGCGAGTCGGAAATGGTGCGTCGTCTTGTCCTGATCGAAGCCCATGGCGACGCCGCCTCTTGCCTTCAGGTCGGCGTCCTTCTTCATCTGGGCCTGATGTTCCTCGTGGGACATGCCCTTCGGCATGGCGGCATGCTGCGCGTTCGCGATCGTTGTTGCCGCGAGCACGACGGCAACCGCGACGGTCAGAAAAGTGTTCATGCCAGCATGCTAAACCCTGGAGTCGACTCCAGGGTCAAGCCCGAAGTACCTCGCGGTATGCCCGCCTTCCTGACGATTGGAAAAGTTGCCCGGCTGACGGGCCTGACCGCCGACACCATCCGCTACTACGAGCGCCGCGGCCTCGTGCCCGGTCCGCCGCGCACTGCGGCGGGCTACCGGCAATACACACCAGCGGCGGTCGATCGGCTCCGACTCGTCCGACGCGCCCAGCAGTTTGGCTTCTCGCTGGCGCAGATTGCCGCATTCCTGAAAGTGCGCGACGGTGGCGGCCGCCCCTGCCAGGACGTGCGCGCCGCGGCCGCCCGCATGCTGGACGAGATGGATCGACAGATGGCGGCGCTCGCGAAAGCCCGCGCTCAGGTGCGCGACGCGCTCCGTGCGTGGGATCGCCAGCTGTTGCGCACGCCGGCCGACCGTCCCGCGAAGCTCCTCGAGATGTTGGAGTGAACGGATACTCTATTGATTCATGATTTCGATCACGTCGGACATCAGCATCGACGATCGTGAGCTGGAGGAGCGGTTCGTGCGGGCCTCCGGACCAGGCGGCCAGAACGTCAACAAGGTCGCGACGGCCGTCGAGCTCCGTTTCGACGTGAGAGGCTCATCGCTGCCGCAAGGCATGAAGGACCGTCTGGAGAAGATTGCGGGAAGCCGGCTCTCGGCCGACGGCATCCTCCTCATCGACAGTCGCGAGCACAGGACGCAGACGAAGAACCGCGAGGCGGCGCGGGCGCGCCTGGTCGGCCTGCTGCAGCAAGCCGCGATCAAACCACGCAAGCGCCGCCCGACGAAACCGGGCGCTGGCGCACGGGAGAAGCGTCTGGAGTCAAAGAAGCGGCGATGGACGGATCAAGGCGCAGCGAGGCGCCGGGAGCGACGAGTAAGAGCGTATCAGCCTCAAGCAATCCACTCGTGGCGTCCACCTTCAGGTGGAAGTCACGCGCGGATCACGCTCTGGAAGGAGTGCGCTGCGTGAATCGACGAGATTTCCTCGGTAGCTCGATGTTCGGTGTGACAGCCGTGGCGACCGCCGGGTCTGCTCCACAGGTCCGCGGCGACAGCCCGCCGGCGGCGATCCAGGCGCTCACGCCGATGACGGCCGGGATCGTCCCCATCGCCGACGGCGAGAGACAGGCGCGGATCGCCAAGGCCCAGCGGCTCATGGAGGAGCAGAAGATCGACGCGATCTTCATGGAAGGCGGCACGAGCTGCTTCTACTTCGTCGGCATGCGGTGGGGGCAGAGCGAACGCACCTTCGGCGTCGTCATTCCCGCCAAGGGGCCGATCGCGTACGTCTGTCCCGGGTTCGAGGAGGATCGCGCGCGTGAGCTCATCAAGCCGGCATTCGGCGACGAGGTGCGGGTCTGGCAGGAGGAGGAGAGCCCCTATCAGGTCATCGGAAAAATCGTCACGGACCGCGGGGTGCGCTTTCGACGCATCGGGATTGAAGAGCGCGTCCGCTACTTCATCGCCGACGGCATCCGCCGCGACTCAGGGCTGGAGATCGTCGACGCCACGCCGGTGACCGCCGGGTGTCGCATGTTCAAATCCCCCGCGGAGATCGCGCTGATGCAGCGCGCCAATGACGTGACGCTCGCCGCGTACAAGGCGGGCCTCGCCACGCTGCGCGAGGGCATGACCCAGGACGATCTCGCCCGCAACATCGTCTCGGGCTTCAGCCGGCTTGGATTCCGCGGGAATGTGAGCGTTCAATTCGGCAAGTGGACGGCGCTGCCGCATGGCAGCGCGACGCCGCAGCGGCTGCGGGAGGGGGACGTCGTCATGATCGATGACGGCGTGACGTGCGAAGGGTATCAGGCGGACATCACCCGGACTACCGTCTTCGGCAAACCCACGAAGCGCCAGATCGATATCTGGGAGATCGAGAAACGCGCGCAGGCGGCGGCCTTCAAGGCGATCACGATTGGCGCGACCTGCGAGAGCGTCGACGCCGCGGCGCGCCAGGTCATCGTCGACGCCGGGTTCGGTCCAGGCTACAAGGTGCCTGGCCTTCCCCACCGGACCGGCCACGGCATCGGCCTCGATATTCACGAGTGGACGAACTTCGTCAAGGGCAACACGACGCCGATCCAGCCGGGCATGTGCTTCAGCGACGAACCGATGCTGGCCATTCCGGGGGAGTTCGGGATCAGGCTGGAGGACGACGTCTACATCGCGGAGGACGGACCACGTTTCTTCACGAAGCCGAGCGTCGCGATCGACCGGCCGTTCGCGGATTGAAAACCGGCAGACGCGTGCCTCCCGCCCGGGTGTGGCGGTTTGGCACGCGCCCGACCTCTTTGCCACAGTTCTGACACGGTCCCGCTGACGCGGGATCGACCGACTACTGCTTGGACTTCGATGCAGACTTCTCTTTCGGAGCCTGCTTCGCGACGACCTCTCCCTTGATCTTCTCGTAGGTGGCCTCCGGCACGATCTTCTTCGAGACGAGCTCGTTCTTCGCCTTGTACGGCCGGCCGTCGATGATCTTCTGGGCGTAGGCCTCGCCGACGCCTGGAAGGGCCTGGAGCTCCTCTTTCGAGGCGGTGTTCAGGTCCACGGGCGCAGGTTTGGCGGCCTTGGCTGGCGGTGCCGGCTTGTCGGGTTTGGTGGCAGCTGGTTTCGCGGTCTGGGCCGAGGCGTAGGCCGCGGGGAGAGCAAGCATCGATGCAAGCGCCACCGCGAGGACAGTCATCCGTTTCATTCCACAGGCTCCTTGTCTGTGCGTGACGTCGCGTCACGTGCCGGAGGGCTTTGCATCAGTCTTGCCGGGCCGTTCGACTCGGCTGGGCGGGGCTGGCGCCCAACTCGGCTTTTTTTGGCCGCCCCCTCCCCAGAAACCCCGGGTGCTGCTACGATCCATCGGTTCCAGATTCGGGCACCGAGTCCGGTATGCGGTGCGCCAGCGGGACTTGTTCGCGTTCCACGCACCGCATACCGGACTTGGCGCGCCACAGGCGCGCCCGCCGGAGCGGAGCGGGGCATTGGGGGCCCCGCGAGCGACGGCGAATGGGGGGTCCGGCGGGGCGAAGCCCCCCGGTCTAATCAGGAGGAAACCGTGGCGAGCAACCGAGACGAACAGAACGGCGTGACGCGGCGTGACTTCACGACCCGTGTGGGGGCAGCGGCGGCGGGCATCGTTGTCGGCAGCGGCCTCCTGGGAGAGCACGCCCAGGCGGCTTCGGTCGGCGGGCGCATCCTTGGCGCCAACGACCGTGTCGTGGTCAGCCAGATCGGGATCCGCGGACAGGGCAATTCGCTGAAGCGCGGCTTCGCGCAGCTGAAGAACGTGGAGATCAAGACGCTCTGCGACATCGACGAGAACCTCGCGGCGTCGCGCATCAACGACGACCGTCTGAAGGACGTCGCCACGTTCAAGCCCAACTTCGTGCAGGACCTGCGGCGCGTGCTCGACGACAAGGATATCGACGCGGTCGTCGTCGCTATCCCGAATCACTGGCACGCACTGGCGACTATCTGGGGTTTGCAGGCGGGCAAACACGTCTACATCGAAAAACCAGCGTCGCACACGGTGTGGGAAGGCCGGCGGATGGTAGAGGCCACGCAGCGGTACAAGAAGATCGTGCAGGTGGGCACGATGAACCGCAGCCGCCCGGCCGTTCAGCAGGCCATCAAGTTCATGAAGGAGGGCGGGATCGGCAAGGTCTACATGGCCCGCGGCCTGTGCTTCAAGCCGCGGCCGGCCATCGGGAAGTATCCGGACGGTCCGATGGCGTCGGACGCGAAGTTCAAGCTCAATGTGGATGCGACGACGTATGAGCCGACGTACGACGCGCAGTATCTCTCGAAAGTGAACTACGACCTCTGGCTCGGGCCGGCGCCGAAGCGGCCGTTCAACCCGAACCGCTTCCACTACAACTGGCACTGGCACTGGGACTACGGCAACGGAGACACCGGCAACCAGGGGCCGCATCAGTTCGACATCGCGCGCTGGGGCCTCGGCAAGCAGGAGCATCCGGTCAAGGTCTGCTCGATGGGCGGCTATTTCGGCGGCGACTCGTCGCAGGAAACGCCGGACATGCAGACGGCGCTCTTCGAGTACGCCGACGGCGCGATTCTCGAGTTCGGCACGCGCGGCGAACACACGAACGACGAAGGCGGCCAGCGGATCGGCAACATCTTCTACGGCACGAAGGGCTGGCTGTGGACCGAGGAATCAGGGCGCGTCTGGCAGTCCTACATGGGACCGCTCGGCGCGAAGAACGAGAAGGGTCCGGGATCGGCGTCCCAGACTGCCGAAGCGCAGGGCCTCACGACGATCGAGTTCGCTCACTACCAGAACTTCATCGACGCAATCCGCGCGAACGATCCGAAGATGCTGGCGTGCGACATCATGGAGGGGCACCTCACCTCCACGCTGCCGCACCTGGCGAACATCTCGTATCGCGTCGGTCACGGGCTGACGTTCAACGGCAAGACCGAGACATTCGAGAACGACAAGGCGGCCGACAAGCTGCTGACGCGGGAGTACCGCAAGGGATTCGAGATCCGGTCGCTCTCGTAAGCCGCTCTCGTAGGCCCGACCTTCCGCCTCCGCTGAAGCTACGGCGGACCACCGTAGCCTTGGCGAAGGTGGCAGGTCGGGCGTGCCAACATCGGGGGAGGCGTTCACGCCTCCTCCCCTCTCATCCCGACATCCCGTTGCCGCGCTGAATCGCTTCGTACTCTTCAGCCCGATGCCCTCGAGAGACACGCGCCTCCTCCGTCAGCGGCTTCGGAACCAGTGCCTGTCGGACTCCCCCCTGTGCAGGCCGGAGGAGATCGTCGCGTGGTTCGGCGCGGTCCAGGCACAGGACCTGCCCGGTGCGCTCTGGGCGATCGGGCAGCGCAGTCGACTGCTCTCGGAGTCATCCGTGCAGCAGGCGGTAGACGATGGTCGGATCCTGCGAACGCACGTGCTGAGGCCGACCTGGCACTTCGTGATGCCGGCCGACATCCGATGGATGCTCGAGCTGACCGGCGAACGTGTGAAGGCCGCGTGCGCCAGCTATCATCGATTCGCAGGGCTCGACGCCCGATTCTTGGCCAAGAGCCAGCGCGTGATCGCGCGTGCACTCGAGGGCGGGCACCGCACGCGACCGGAACTACGCGAGAGTCTGGCGCGTGCCGGCATGGAGGTCAGCTCCCAGACCATGGGTCACCTGCTGGTCCAGGCGGAGCTCGACGCCGTGATCTGCAGCGGCGCGAAGCGCGGCACGCAGTTCACGTACGCGTTGTTCGAGGAGCGTGTGCCGCACGTCGGGACGCAGTCGCGCGAGGCGGGGCTCGCAGAGCTCGCCCGGCGATATTTTCAGAGCCACGGCCCGGCGACGCTTGCCGATTTCGGCTGGTGGTCGGGATTGACGATCCGGGATGCCAAGGCAGGGATCGCGCTCGTCGCACCATCGCTCGTTCGGCAATCGATCGACGGGCACGCCTACTGGCACACGGAGAATGCGGAGCCGGCGAGCAGGCGTCGCGAAGCGCACCTGCTCCCCAACTTCGACGAGTACACGGTCGCGTACCGGGATCGCCAGCTGGTAGTCGATGGCGCGACGCCAATGACGAACATGGAGGTGCTTGCTCCCGTGATCGTGATCGACGGCCGGGTCGCGGGGACGTGGAAACGATCCGCGCGTCCGGGCGCCGTGTCGATCGCCGTCCGGACACGCCGCGCGCTCACCCGGAGCGAGAGGAGCCTGCTGGCGCGCGCGGCAGACGACTATGGACGCTTCCTCGGCGCACATGTCGTCGTGGCGGAATCACGGGCGTGATCGTGTGACTGCGAAGAAGGCATGAGATGTGATCTCGTGGTCGAGCGACGTTCACTGCCAAAACCTTCACAGGAGGAGCGGAGGTGGGGAGATAAAGGGAGGAACACGAATCCTTGGTCGACGATTCTGCGGCTGCGCGAGCAGCTCGGAATGCACCATGAAGGATTCGTGATCCTCCCCTTACCTCCCTTCCTCCCCTCCTCCTGTAATGCTTTTGGAGGTGAAGGCCGCCCGAACCAGAGCCCCTCGTGATAGCAAGCTCTAACGTTAAAGTACAGAAGATTTGCCGAGGCTTGATGTGGGGGCCGCGGCGTCGCGTATGTTATGGTGCCGTTCCGGCCATGATCCAGATCGATCGCCAACGCTCTGCCCGCAGCGTGCTGCCGGGCATCGACCGCCTGTTCGCGCTGTCCGCCGCCAAGATCCGGGCGATCGAGCGGAGTTGGAATCCCTCCGAAGGTGCGCCGGTGTTCACGGTCGAGGGGCGATACTGCGCCCGGGGCTGGACGGAGTGGACCCAGGGCTTCCAGTTCGGGTCGGCGCTGCTGCAGTTCGACGCGACAGGGGATCGCGAGTTCCTGGAGCTCGGACGCTCCCGCACGGTCGAGCGCATGGCGCCCCACCTCACGCACATGGGCGTCCACGATCACGGGTTCAACAACGTCAGCACGTACGGGACGCTCTGGCGTCTCGCGCGGGAAGGACGCCTCGACGCCGGCGAGTGGGAGGTCCGCTTCTACGAGCTCGCCCTCAGGGTCAGTGGTGCCGTGCAGGCCCGCCGCTGGACGCGCCTGCCGGATGGCGGCTACATCTACTCGTTCAACGGCGCGCACTCGCTGTTCGTCGACACGATCCGTTCGCTCCGCGCGCTGGCCCTGGGCTTCCTCCTCGGCCAGCCGCTGCTCGAGGAACAGGACGCGGAGGTCAGCCTGCTCGATCGGCTCGTGCAGCACGCGCGCGCAACGGCGCAGTACAGCGTGTACGCCGGTCGGGGCCGCGATCGCGCCGACGTTCGAGGCCGCGTCGCGCACGAGAGCCTCTTCAACGTGGCCAACGGTACGTATCGCGGGCCCAGTACCCAGCAGGGTTACTCCCCCTTCACGACCTGGACGCGGGGGCTCGCATGGGCAATGCTCGGGTTCGCCGAGGAAATCGAGTTCCTCGACGTCGTACGCGACGATGCCCTGCGCGCCTCGGGCGGGCGCGAAGCTGTCGAGAAGATGATGCTCGATGCCGCCCGCGCCACCTGCGATCACTACATTCAGATCGCGGCGGCCGACGGCGTCCCGTACTGGGATGCGGGCGCTCCGGGCCTGGCCGCGCTCGGGGACTGGGGGGATCGCCCGTCGGACCCGTTCAACGATCGCGAGCCCGTCGACAGCTCGGCGGCCGCCATTGCCGCGCAGGGACTTCTTCGTCTCGGGCACGTGCTCCGGCGGCGCGGTGATTCGGATGCCGAGACATACCACCAGGCAGGACTTCGAGTGGTGGATACGCTCGTCGACCCGTCCGGCCCGTATCTGAGCACCGATCCGGAACATCAGGGCCTGCTGCTCCACTCCGTCTATCACTGGCCGAATGGATGGGATCACGTGCCGGCCGGCGCCAGGGTCCCGCGCGGAGAGTCGAGCCAGTGGGGCGACTACCACGCACGCGAAGCGGCGCTCTACGTGCTTCGGCTCGCGAAGGGTGACCCGTACCTCACGTTCTTCGGTCCCGTAGACGAGGCAGGCCCCGACGCCGCTACCGGCCCGTCGCCCGGCGGGAGCGCATCGCGATGAGCCCGCGCATGGCGCTCGTGACCGGCGGGACGCGCGGAATTGGTTTGGGCATCGCGCGCGCGCTCGCGCGTGACGGGTGGAGCCTCGTGCTCGGAGGGATGCGGGCGGAGTCGGAGATCCGGGGAGTCCTCGACGAGTTGCGGCAGTCCGGACATGACGTCCACTACGTGGCGGCGGATCTCGCAAGCCGTGAGGATCGCCGGCGTCTCGTGGCGGAAGCGCGTCGTCTCAGCGGCGGCGCGGTGCACGCGCTCGTCAACAACGCCGGACGTGCACCGCGCGTCAGAGCAGATCTCCTCGACACGACCGAAGAAAGCTTCGACGAGGTGATGCGTACCAACCTGCAGGGACCGCACTTCCTGACCCAGGCCATCGCGCGCGATCAAGTCGAACGCCGCCGGGCCGACGCCACGTTTCGCGCCTGCATCATCTTCATCACGTCGGTGTCGGCGGAGATGATGTCGATCAACCGCGGTGAGTACTGCATGAGCAAAGCGGGGCTGTCGATGTCGGCGCGGCTGTTCGCCGTGCGGCTGGCGGCGGACGGTATCCCCGTGTTCGAGATCCGGCCGGGGGTCATTTCCAGCGACATGACGGCGGCGGTCCGCGATATCTACGATCGCCGGATCGCCGAGGGCCTCATCCCCGAGCACCGGTGGGGCGAGCCGGACGACGTCGGGCGCGCCGTCGCGGCGCTGGCGCGAGGGGATGTGCCGTACGCGACCGGCACCGTCCTGCACGTGGATGGGGGGCTTTCGTTGCCGAGACTGTGATCTCGGCGAGCGCCCTTCACCTGTCACCAAAGCCATTCAACAGGGAGGAGGGGAGGACAGGAGGAACACAGATTTCTTCGCGATAATTTCTGCCTGCTCGCGCAGGAGCAGCTGGGAATCCAAGAGGCAGATCTGTGTTTCCTCCCTTCCTCCCTCCTCCTGTGATGGTTTTCGAGACAGGCGCCGTCGCCCAACGATCACTTCCCCAGCAACGACGGCCAATTCAGCACCACGTCGATCGGAGGGATCACGGGGTCCGCGATGAAGACGTTGACGACGAACGATTGACCGTCGGGGGCGACGTCGTAATCGGAGTGCCCACCCAGATCGGGCACCGACACCCGGAAGAGCGGTGTGGGCTTCGCGTTCTGCCACCCGGGCGAGGAGACGTCCACCGCCATGAGCGTGCTGTCGCCACCGATATAGAACAGCTCCAGCCCATCGCCGCGCCAATGCGGCTCGGCGCCGCCGCGCGTCGAGACCTGCCAGCGCGCGCCGGTCGCCGGGAACGGCTCGACGAACACCTCGGGATTGCCCGACTCCTCCGACATGTACGCCAGCCAGCGGCCATCCGGCGAGAACTCCGATTGCCACGAGCTATTGCCCGTGTGGCCTCGAATCTGCCAGGGCCTCTGCCCTGCCGCGAGCGGCACGGCCCAGAGACCGTTCCTGGGAATCGTCACGGAGAGATACTGACCGTCACGCGACCAGTGCTCGACGATCGCGTCTCCGGGCGACGGCTCCAGCGGCTGTTCATCCTGCGTGCCGTCAACTGTCTTGGTGAACACACGATACGTGGAATCACGCTTCGACGAGAACACGACGCCCTTTCCGTCCGGCGACCAGGCGGGGTTGACTTCGGGGGCGTCGGTGCTCGTCAGCTTGCTCGCGCTCTGTCGCGCAATGTCGTAAATCCACAAATCGACGTTGCTGTCGGCTATGCTCGCCTTCTCGGCGACGATACGGCTGCCGTCCGGCGAAAAACGAGGCTGACGATAAGCGGCCACATCGGTCACCGCCTGCAGCTCCCTGCCCCGTCGATCGACCAGCGTCAGCCGGGTCGACGCCTGACCCGGCTCGAGGTAGTAAATCAGTACACCGGACGACGCGACGTCGAATGCCGCGTCCCCCTCGACGTGATGCTTCACGCGTCCGGAGAGCGCAACCGGCGACCCGCTGAGCGTCGCGTTGCGCGCGTCGAACGGCTGCGCGAGCAGCGTGCCGTCGCGCACGTAGAACAGATACCCGTTGCTGTAGGTGACCCGCGAATAGCCAGGCATCACCCGCGCGGGTGCCGCGCCGTCCAGAGATCCGAGGTACAGGCCGGTCCGCTCGGCGCGTGAGCTGCGGATGACAAACAGGAATCGCCTGCCGTCCGGGAGGAACTTGGGCCAGGCGTGCTGGAATTCTCCCGCTCCTTCGTCCACGCTCGTGATCGTGGTCAGCTGACTCCCATCCGGGGCGACGGTGTAGATGCCCGCGTTCGCCGCAAAGATCAGACGATCGCCCATCCAGTCGCCGCCGTGCGGCTGCACGGCGTCGGTCAGCGTTTCGGGCTCGCCGCCGTCGGCCGGAATCTTCTTCAGCTTGCCATCCGCGAAAAAGGCGAGCGTCCGGCTGTCCGGAGACCAGAACGGGGTTTCCGTGGCGGTGGTGTTCAACAGCGGGCGGCCGTCCAGCGAATCGAGCGGACGGACCCACAGCCGGCTTCGACCCTCGACGGTCGTGCCGAACACGATGAGCCGGCCGTCAGGCGATACACGCGGCCAGCTGCCGGTCGTGTACGGCGGTCCCACGGTGAAGCGCGCCGTCAGCGGAGGAGGAGGCGCCGATCGCCAGCGCATGACGTCCACCGCCACCGCGAGCGCGACCAGCACGCCGGCGGCGGCCCAGAGCACGGTCCGCCAGGCCTGTCTCGCGCGCGGGATCGGCGGCGCCGCCGGCATGTGAGGGGGCTCGGCCGGCGACAGCACCACGGCCGCGCCGGACGCGGCTGCCAGCGCGTGCTCGAGCTCGCCAACCGTCTGGTACCGTCTGAGAGGATCGTGTTCCGTCGCACTCTCGATCACCTGCAGGATGGCCTGCGGAAGATCGGGCCGGAGGTCGCGCAGCCCCTTCTTCGTGCCACGGACGTGCGCGGCTTTCAACGCCGCGATCGTCGAGCCTTCGACCGGAACCGTGCCCGTGAGCAGGAAGAACAGCAGAACGCCGAGGCCGTAGACATCACTCGCGGGCGTCGCCGCGCCCCCTTCGAACAGCTCCGGCGCCATGTAGAGCGGCGTTCCCGAAAAGATCTCCGCATCCGCGGCCGGCGCCAGCGGCCTGCGCCCCGCTGAAGTCCATGAGGACGATCCGCCCGCCGACCTCCCGCATGACGTTGTGCGCCTTGATATCGCGATGCAGCAACCCGGCGGCGTGGAGCGCAGCCAGGGCGCGGCAGAGGTCGATGCCGATACCGGTCGCCTCCCGCGCGCTCATCGGCCCCGTCGCGCGGACCATGGCCGCCAGCGTCTGGCCCTCGATGTACTCCATCCAGATCCCGACTTGCTCGTCGTCCTGATCCGCGCCGTGCACGACGACGACGTTGGAGTGACGGATGCGCGCGAGGTGGCGCGCTTCGGTGAGGGGCGAGTGGGTGGCGTGGGGCGACTTGCGGAGAAGCTTGACGGCGACCTCGCGCTCCAGGCGCGGGTCCCACCCCCGATGGACGGTCCCGAAGGCGCCTTCACCGACGGGCTCGAAGAGTACGAGATGCTGCCAGTGACGGGCGGACGGCGCCGGCGTGTCGAGCGGCGGGATCGCTTCGACCTGCCGGTGTGCCACGACGAGCGCTTCGACGTCTCGCATCGCGCGGACCAGCTGTTGACGCTCCGCGTCGTCGGTCTGGCTCTCCATCTCGCCCCAGTCCACCGGCGCGCCGTCGGAGACTGCGGCGCCCAACGCAATCAGCGAGGGGTCCTCAGGATCGTCGGTCATGGCCCATCTCGGCTCCGAGTCGCACGAGCGCGCGGCTCACGGCAACCCGGACTGCTGCCAACGATGGCTTGTCGCACAGATCGGCGATCTCGGCGTAGTCGAGACCGAGCTCCACGCGCGCGACGACGAGCTCGCGGTCGGATTCGCGCAGGCGTTGGAGCGCCGCATCGTACCGGCCGAGGAGCTGCCGCCCCACCGCCTGCTCGAGCGGAGAGGGATCCGACGCCGGCTCGTCGACCGACAGCGGAGGGCCGGGCGGGCGCCGCGACGCGCGGCGGAGCGCGTCGCGTAGGCGGTTGCGCAGAGCCTGGCACACATAGGCGCAGAAGGCACCCTCGTGCTCAGGCGTAAAGGACTCGATCCGTCTCACGGATCGCATCAGGGCATCCTGGACGATGTCTTCGGTATCGAGGTGCTCCCGCGCCCACACCGGCAGGCGGCCATGCGCCCATCGTCTGAGCCGGGGAAGATAGCGGGCGCAGAGCTCGTTGCGTGCCGCCTCGTCCCCTTCGCGCGCACGAAGCAGGAGAGCAAACGACGAGGTGACGTCCACATCGCCGGCGGCCTCCACCGACGACTGAACGTCGAGGTCCCTGTGATGCCCCATGGGTGTTCGGAGGCCGGATGATAGCGCGGATGCCGTGCCGATGAACAGCCCACGGCGGAAGGTACGCGCTTTAACGGTAAAGTAAACCGTAAGCTTTGACTTGGCTGACCAGGTGTGGAAATATGCGGGCGTGGTGACCAGTAATGGCGCACGCACGAACCGCGCTGTGCTCACGATCGATCTGAAGAACGACCCGGCGATTATCGAGGCCTACCGGACACATCACCAGCACGTGTGGCCAGAGGTTGTGACGAGCCTCCAGCGCGCCGGCATCCGCAGGATGGACATCTACATCCTCGACCGGCGGCTCGTGATGATCCTGGAGACCGACGGCCGGGACTTCCAGCAGTGCATGGCGCTGCACGTGGCGTCGGACCCGCGCGTGGCTGAGTGGGAGACCTTGATGCACTCGATGCAGGAACCGCCGCCGGGCGGCCGGCACGAGAACTGGTGGGCGGTGATGGACCCCCTGTTTCAGCTCGACGGGGTGCAGGAAGCGGCGCCACGCCACAAAGCCGGGTAACGCCACCCGGGCATTCCCGGTTCCCTCATGGAGGCGGACCTTCAGGTCGGGGATGCCTTGTCGATGAGGTCGAGTGCCGCCAGGTGAGACCGGGTGCGGCGCCGGTGCGGATCGAGCCGGGAGGAGGACCAGCAGGATCGCGCGAGCGCAGCGCCGCACCTTCTCTGATCCGGGGGCTTCGCCCCCGGACCCCCTACGCCGTCGCTCACGTGGGCCCCATGCCCCGTTCCGCTCCGGCGGGCGCGCCCGTGGCGCGCTCGGGATCAGCGTGTGACGCTGGTCCCTTCGTATTCCACGACGATCACCGTCGCCATCGGATCGAGAATGGGACGCTCGGGTGTGAAGGTGACCCGCGCCCCTTCCCGCTTCAGCTCAACGGGCGCCTTGTCGGCCAGCCGGTACGCCCGCGTGATCGCGTTCTTCATCGCGGGGATCTCGAACGGCGCGCGCGGCTCGTTGAAGAACGTGAAATAGAGCTTGCCGGGCTTCGCCGTCACCCTCCATTCCGTCTGGGGGAGAAACAGCTTGTTCCCCCGGACATCTTTCGCGCCACGGGCGCTGTATTCGCCGAACTCCTCGCCGAACGGCGACGCACCCGCACCGTAGACCGCCTCGCCGTTGACGCCGAGCCACCGGCCCACCGTCCGCAGGATGTCCTGGCTCGCCTGCGGGATCACGCCCTCGGCGGTCGGCCCGACATTCAGCAGGTAGTTGCCGCCCTTGCTCACGATGTCGACGAGCTTGAGCGCGATCTGGCCGGGTGACTTCCAGTTCGTGTCGTCTTTCCGGTAGCCCCAGGTGTCGTTGATGGTAGCCGGCGTCTCCCATGCCTCCGTCGAGGTCTCGGACGGGATGACGTTGTCTCCGGTCGAGCGGTAGTCGCCTTCCGTACCGAGCCGTCCATCGATGAGCGTCGAGGGCTGCAGCGACCGTACGAGGTCGGTGAACCGCTTGCCGCGCTCCGGCGTCATCATCCGCGGCGTGTCGAACCAGATCAGGGCCACGGGACCGTATCCCGTGAGCAGCTCACGCACCTGCGGCTCCGCCTTGCCCCGCAGGTAGTCGTCGTAAGCCTTCAACTCCTTTCCGTCCGGGCCCTGATCCGGTCCGAAGTCCCACGTATTCCCGGCGCCGCCCGGCTCGTGCCAGTCCTGCGCCTGCGAGTAGTAGAACCCGAGTCGCATGTTGCGCTTCGCGCAGGCATCGGCCAGCTCCTTCAGCACGTCACGCTTGAACGGCGTCGCGTCGACGATGTTGAACGTGCTGACCTTCGACCCGAACATCGCAAAGCCATCGTGATGTTTGGAGGTGATCACGATGTACTTCATCCCGGCGTCTTGCGCCATCCGGACCCAGGCGTCGGGATCGAACTTGACGGGGTTGAACGTCGCGGCCAGCTGCTCGTACTCCTTCACTGGAATCTGCGAGCGGTTCATGATCCACTCGCCGAGGCCGAGCGACCGCTTTCCTTTCCATTCACCCGCGGGGATCGCGTAGAGGCCCCAGTGGATGAAGAGTCCGGTACTTGGCGTCCCGGAACCAGGCGAGCCGTTTTTCGCGAGCGTGATCCGGTGCCGGCGTCGTCGCGGACTGTGGCGCGCGGGCAGCGGTGCCCGCAAGGGTCAGGGACCCCAGCAGCGCCGTCAGGCCACACAGTTCCGTCAGCGACCGCCGGTTGAACACTCGCACCTCCTGGTTACCCGGGGGCTTCGCCCCGCCGGCCCGCCACAGCGCGTGAGCAGCCGCTGTGGTACTACCCTTTAACGGTAAAGTCAATGGAAGGGCTCCGGGCACCTGGCTCGCCTGGAGCCTTCCTTCAGAACGTAAACCTCCCTGACAGCTGGATCGTCCGTGGCGGGCGCGTCGGGCTGGCGATCCCGATCGCCGTCCCGAAGTTCGGGTTGATCTGGTTGCCCGCCGGGTCGAACCGCGCGGTGCGATCGATATCCTGGAACTCGGTGTGGTTCAGCACGTTGTACGCTTCGGCCCTGAACTGGAAGCTCCGCTTCCCGCCGATCGCGAAGTTCTTGAAGAGTGCCAGGTTCCAATTGACGACCCCCGGCTTCTGAATCACGTTGCGCGGCGCGTTGCCGTAGTCGCCCAATCCGGTCGGCCTCCCGAACGCCGACGTGTTGAACCACCCGGTCAACGGATCCCCCCGCCCGACAGCGGATTGCCGACGAGCACGGGCCGTACCGACGTGGGCGCAGGGATCGCTGCCCGCGAGGCAGCCGCCGTTGCCGCCGTCGCCGCCGGTGAAGTCGAAGTTGTCCGAGGTCGTCAGGATCACGTCAGCCCAGTCGCCGGTGACGAAGTCGTTCTCGCCTGAAAGCTGCCAACCCTCGAGAAGCAGGCGGCCCGCCAGGTTGTTCAACATGCCGCGCCCGCCGCTTGGAATGTCCCACGTGTGGAATAGAAGAAGAAGACCTTCTTGTCGGCGCCCTGGTTGTACAACCCAGGGATCCTGACGGGCCCGCCCAGATTGAAGCCGGGCGTGTCGATGTGCAGCAGCGGCTTCGCGACGCCCGTCCGGTTGTTCTCCCAGGGTGAGGCGTTCCACGCGTCCCGTTTGCCATACCAGTACGCGCTGCCGTGGTAATCGGCGCTCCCGCTCTTGCTGACGACCTGGATATTCGCACCAGCCGTGTGGCCGAACTCCGCCTTGTAGCTGTTCAGCAGCACCTTGACCTCCGCGATCGCATCGAGATTGATCGAGGAGTTCATGCGGCCGGTGCCCGAGAGCTCGTTCCCGTTCAGACCGTCGACGCTGACCTGGTTCCAGCTTCGTCGCTGGCCGCCGATGTTCGGAAGCTGCGATCCGAAGCTGTCGCCCATCGCTTCGATGTCGTTCTCGTAGTGCACGCCGGGCAGCAGCCGGAGCAGATTCACGACGTCGCGGCCGCGGCTCTGGATCTGGGAGATCTGCTTGGCGGTGAGCAGGCCGGAATAGTCGCTGTTCTTCGTCTCGATCGTGCTGCCCTCGGCGGCGACGGAGATCACCTCGGTGAGGGTGCCGACATCCAGCTTGATCTGGCCGAGATCGAGCTGGCCGCTGGCGCTCAGCACGTTGTCGCGCCGCTCGGTGGTGCGGAACCCCGCAAGCTCCACCCGAACGGTGTACGATCCGGCATCCACGGCGCGAAACGCGAAATCCCCCCGATCCCCCGACACCGTGGTCCGCGCGACGCCGGTGGATTGGTTGGTGAGCGTCACCGTGGCGCCAGGCACCACCTGACTGGTATTGTCGATGATGGTCCCGGACACCGTGCCGGTGTTCTGTGCAGCCGCCGGCGATACCGCCATGGTCAGCACGATGACGGTGAGCACGACGGCCGTCCGGACGGCGCCTGCAAACCGCACGCGTACGAATATCGACCCAGGAGTCCCGAACATGTCTGTGCCTCCTCGTTGCGAGTCCCCAGCCGGCCGGCCGGCCACCCCGACCGCATCAATACTATCCTTTAACGTTAAAGTCAATTCACTTTACCGGTAAAGCATCCAGCACACCGACGGCGAGGACCGCAGCATGCCACCCCCCACTACCATGAAGCGCGTCGCCGACGAGCTCGGCGTCTCCATCACGACCGTCTCCAAGGTCCTGAACAACCGGAGCGACATCGGTGATGCGACGCGCGCGCGCGTCCTGGCCAAGGTCGCCGAGCTCGGGTACCAGCCGAACGCCGTCGCCCGAAGCCTCACCCTCCGCCGCACGCGCACCCTCGGCATCATCATCCCGGACCTGATGCACTCGTTCTTCGTCGAGATCGTCGCGGGCATCGAATCCATCGCGCGCAACCGCGGATACGGCCTGCTCCTCTGCAGCTCGAACGAGGACCCTCGCAAGGAACGCGAAGAAGTCGAAATCCTCCAGCAGCGCCAGGTCGACGGCGTCGTCCTCGCCTCGGTCAACGCGTCGGGGAACACCGACCTCCTGCAGCGGCTCGCCTCGCAGGGCATCGGCCTCGTCATGATCGACCGCGACGACCATCCCGCCGTCAAGTGCGATCGCGTCGTGACCGACGACGAGGAGGTCGGGCGCATGGCGACGACCCACCTGCTGGAACAAGGGCGAAAGGCGGTGGGGCACATCGCCGGGCCGGCCATCGTGCACTCACGGCGCCGCACGGCTGGCTATCGCGACGCGCTGAAGGCGCGCGGCGCGCGGACGCGTCCCGAGTGGATCGTGCGGGGCGGGTTCATGGATGCCGACGGCTATCGCGCGATGAAGAAGCTGCTCGCGGTCAAACCGTCGATCGACGCGGTCTTTGCCGCGAACGATCCCGCGGCGATCGGCGCGATGAAAGCCATCTGGGAAGCCGGCCTCCGCGTGCCGGACGACATTGCGGTCGTCGGCGCGGGCCACATCGCGCACGGTGACCTGCTGCGGGTGCCGCTGACGACGGTGAGCTGGTCGCGCGACGATCTGGGCAAGCGCGCGGCGGAGCTCATACTCGAGCGGATCGATCCCGAGCCGCCCGCCGGCTTCAAGCGCGTCGTCATTCCCCCGCGGCTCGTGGTGCGGCGTTCGAGCGGCGGGCCGGAGGAGGCCTGGTGATCGCCACGGTCACCATCCTGCTGTCGATGGCGCTCCTGGAGGGCGCGCCGGCCCCGGCGATCGATGTCGCCGCCGAGCGGACGCGCGTCGTGACCGCTGCCGATCAGTACGTGAAGGAAGCGCCGGTGACGGTGACCGCGAGCCGCTCGCCGCGCAGCGCCGGCGGCCCGCACGATTTCTTCTCCGAGGGGGATTACTGGTGGCCGGATCCCGACCATCCTGACGGACCGTACATCCAGCGCGACGGCATGACGAACCCGGCGAACTTCGTCGAGCATCGCCGCGCGCTGATGCACGAAACTTTTTCATCCGGCAGCCGCTGCTCTGGTTCGACTGAGGGTATGCTTCGTCGCCACAAGGTCCTGTAACGTCATCGAATCCGTAGCTTCCACCTTGAGGGTGGAAGTCGGGCGCCCGCAGCACGCTTCCGCCTGAAGGCGGAAGCCACGCGGTTGCAAGCGTGATGGCCAACGCCCACACGAGACCATTCACCGCTGGAGGCCGGTTTGAAGAAGCACTGCCTGTCCGCAATCCTCGCGCTGAGCTGGCTTCTCGCGCTCACGCCGCAGATCGGCGGCCAAACGGGCCAGACACCCGCGACGACGGCCGACAACGTCATCCTTGTGACCATCGACGGCGCTCGGACTGAGGAGCTGTTCGGCGGGCTGGACGCCGACATCCTCACCAGCACGTTGAAAGAGGATCAGAAGCTCGAGGCGTCCCCGACGTACAAGCGATTCTGGGGACCCACGCGCGAGGAACGGCGCCAGAAGATGATGCCGTTCCTCTGGCAGCTCCTCTCGACCGACGGCTCGATTGCGGGCGACCGATCCGCGGGGAGCTCCGTGCAACTCCGCAACAGGCTCTGGTTCTCTTACCCCGGCTACGCCGAGATCCTCCTCGGCGAACCCCACGACGAGGAGATCAAGAGCAACGATCCGCTGCAGAACCCGTACACGACCGTCCTCGAGCGGCTGCGCGAACGCCTCGCGCTGCCGCGCGAGAAGGTGGCCACGTTTGCCTCCTGGGACACCTTCAATGCCATCGCCGAGCACGCCGAGGGCGCAACCCTCATCAACGCGGGCGCGGAACCGCTCGGGGCGGCCGATCCAGTCGTTCGCGCCCTCGAGAGTGCCCAGCAGGAGGCCAGGACAGCGTGGGACGGGACCCGCCACGACGCATTCACGTTCCGGCTGGCCATGCACCACCTGGCTTCCGCCCGCCCTCGCGTGCTGTACATCGCGTTCGACGAGACGGACGATTGGGCGCACGACGGCCGGTACGATCTCCTGCTCGACGCCTACGCCCGGATTGACGGCTACCTGCGTGAGCTCTGGACGTGGGTGCAGGGACAACCCGATTATCGGGGGCGCACCCACCTGTTGATCACGACCGACCACGGGCGGGGGCGGACCCGATCCGACTGGCGTACCCATGGCGCCAAGGCCGAAGGATCCGGCGATGTCTGGATCGCGTTCGTCTCCCCGCGATTGAAGCAGCGCGGCGTCTGGCGGAACGCGCCCGCCCTCAGCACGAGCCAGATTGCGGCCACTCTTGCAAGCTGGATGGGGGTCGACTGGAACGCCGACCACCCCAATGCGGGTCGCCCGATTCAATAGTCTCATCCGAGGGGCTTCGCCCCTCGGACTCCTCTACACGCGCTCTCGCGCGCCGCGTCGCCGGCGCGCTTCCGCCTCCGCGCGAAGCGCTACGGCGAGACCTCGCCGAAGCCTTGGCGTAGGCGGGCCGGTCGCGTGGCTCGCTCGCGGTGCTCGCTCGCACCGTATTTTGTGAGATACGTTCTTAGAGGGCGGCCCGATGTATTCTTACGTCCCGGCGAATGCGGCGCGCCTCGCCGGCGCCTTGGCGAAGGCGGGCGGGGCGAAGCCCCCAGGAGTCAGACGCGCGAGCGAACGCGAGCGCGCCGCCGGAGCGGAGCGGGGCCCCTGGGGCCCCCGCGAGCGACGGTGTAAGGGGGTCCGGCGGGGCGAAGCCCCCCGGTAAATTCTTGATGTGGAGGTCTCATGCGGTTCCAGAAAGTTCTGCTGTTCGCGCTCCTCGCGGCGGCCTTCGTCACTATCGCGGCGCCGGCACGCGCCCAGAGCAATCCGTTCGTCGGCAACTGGAACATCACCGGCGATCCGCCGAACACCGGCAACATCTACTGGCTCCAGGTCAAAGACGAGGGCGGCACCGTCTCGGCGCTCTTCCTCAATCGAGGCGGAAGCCCTGTGGCCGCGAAGGACGTCAAGATCGCGAACGGAGAGCTGACGTTCACGGTTGCCGGCAACAACCCCAAGAACGTCGTGAGCCTCAAGGAGTCCGGAGGGAAGCTCACGGGAACGGTCGGGGAAGCGGCCATCAAAGTCACCGGTGAACGGCCGCCGACGTGGGCCGCATGCGACGCCAACGCGGCGCACACCTTCGGCAAGCCAGTCGTGCTTTTCGACGGCAAATCGATCGACGCCTGGGTTCCCCAGAACAAAGAGAAGTCGATCATGTGGAGCCTCGAAGACGGCGCGATGACCAACGAGGTGCACGGCAACAACCTCGTCTCGAAGGAGAAGTTCAAGGACTTCAAGGTCGAGGCCGAGTACAAGGTCTCGCCCAAGGGCAACAGCGGTATCTATCTGCGCGGCCGTTACGAGATGCAGGTGCTGGACGATGCTGGGGCGAGCCGCGACGACGCGGTGCACGGGCACATGGCGATCTACGCGCGCAAGGCCCCCGACAAGAACGTCAGCAAGCCGGCTGGTGAATGGCAGACCGCCCAGATCACCATCGTCGGCAACTGTGTGACCGCAGTGCTGAACGGCACGACCATCCACAGCAACGCGAAGATCGCCGGGATCACCGGCGGTGCGATCGACGCGAAGGAAACGGAACCAGGGCCGATCGTGATCCAGGGAGACCACGAGAAGGTGTGGTTCAGGAAGGTCGTCGTTACCCCGATCACGAAATAAGCCGTGGCGGATACGAAGGAGGCGTGCCGTGAGAGTCCTGCGTGTCGGGACGGTGCTGCTGGCGCTCAGCGGCGTCGCGGTCCTGGCAACCAACCGATTGACGGCGAACGCTATGACTCCATCGCAGGGTGACGCGCCGAAACAGAAGCCGCCGACCATCGAGCGCCTCGACCCGGCGCTCGATCGGCTGCTGGCGCCGGACGCCAAGATCGAGATCCTCGCGGAAGGGTACGAGTGGTCCGAGGGTCCGATCTGGGTGAAGAACGGTGGGTTCCTTCTGTTCTCGGACGTTCTGAAGAACACCGTCCATCGCTGGAAGGAGGGGGAAGGCGCGAAGCCGTACCTGACACCGTCGGGTTACACGAGCAACGTGCCGCGCGGCGGCGAGACCGGCTCGAACGGGCTGACGCTCGATCACGAGGGCCGCCTGGTCCTCGCGCAGCACGGCGACCGTCGTGTCGCCGTGATGGACGCCCCGCTGACGAAACCTGAGGCCAAGTTCACCACGCTCGCCGATCGCTACGAGGGCGCTCGCTTCAACAGCCCCAACGATCTCGTCTTCAAGAGCAACGGCGATCTCTACTTCACCGATCCGGCGTACGGAATGGAAAAACAGTGGGACGACCCGAAGCGGGAGATGAACTACGCGGGCGTCTTCAGACGGAGCAAAGACGGGAAGGTCACGCTCCTCACCAAGGACATGACGCGGCCGAACGGACTCGCGTTCTCGCCCGACGAGAAACTGCTCTACGTCGCGCAGTCGGATCCCGCGGCTGCGATCTGGCGCGTCTTCGACGTGAAGCCGGATGGCACGATCGCCAACAGCCGCGTGCTGCTGGACGTCACGACTCTCGGCAAGAGCCGGACGGGACTACCCGACGGCCTCAAGATCGACACGGACGGCAACCTGTGGGCCACCGGACCTGGCGGCGTGCTCGTGATCTCGCCGCAAGGCAAACACCTCGGCACGATCCAGACCGGCCAGGCCACGGCCAACTGCGCCTTCGGAGACGACGGCCACACGCTCTACATCACGGCCGACATGTATCTGATGCGGGTGAAGGTCAAGTCCAAGGGCGTGGGTTTCTAAGCGGGATTCCAATTCATTTCGCGTGGCTTCCGCCTTCAGGGGCGGAAGATGGCGGTCGGCGTATTGCCTGCCACCTGAAGGTGGAAGCCACGAGATCATTCTGGGGATTGTCGCAACGCCCCTGAGGTGACGATGAAACATGCTGTGGAGATTCGAGGCAATCTCAATAGCAGGTACGAGGATGTCTACACACCACAAGCTCTGAGTGCCCTCAGCGCGCTGGCACCGCTCGACGCCGATCGCAAGGCCGTGATGCGCGCGCGCATCGACCGGCGCGCGGCGCGCACGCGTGATCGGCAGCGCATCCAGTTCCTCGATCCGAAAGACGTCATCGCGCGTACGAAGATCACGGTTCAGGATGCCCGCGAGGGCGCCTTCGCGGGAAGCGAAATTCCTGCCGATCTTCGACGCCAGTGGGTGCAGGGCACCGGCCCGGCGGCGCGGCCGAACGCGCCACTGGCCACGAGCCTTCGCAACGTCGCCTACGCGCTGCTGTCAGGCGCGGATGGCTGGATGTTCGACGGTGAAGACGCGCTCGGGCAGGTCGCGACGATGTCGCTCGACAACCAGCGCAGCCTGAAGCTGGCACTCAATCGCGATCCGGGATTCCTGGAGGTCGCCGAGCAGGTGACGGCGGAGATGAACCGGTGGGCGGCCGGGTTCTTCGGCCGGCCGATCGTCGAGGACTGGCGGCGGCAGCTCGACTTCACGACGAAGATTTTCCGCCCGCGCGGGCTCCATCTCGACGACCGCCACCTCCGGCATAGAGACGCGACCGGCTTCTCCGCGTCAATCGCCGACGTCACGCTCTACATCGTCAACAATCACGATCGGCTGAGGCGAACCGGTGCCTCGCTCGTGCTCTATCTGCCGAAGATCCAGACCGCCGAGGAAGCGGCTCTCTGGAACGACATCCTCGCCGCGCTCGAGCAGCACATCGGTCTGCCAGTCGGCACGGTCAAGACGTACGTGCTCGTCGAGCAGATCGAGGCCTGCTTTCAACTGATGGAGATCAGGGCCGCGCTCGCCGGCCGCTTCGTCGGGTTCAACACCGGCCGCTGGGACTACATCAACAGCGTCTCGGACGCGCTCGCCTGGGATCCCGGCTTCATCAATCCGAACATCGACGCCATCACGATGACGTACGGCTACATGCAGCGGTACGAAGATCGCGTCCGGCGCGCTGTGAACACACCCGATCGGCTCGGGCGCTTCGCCCTCTGGCAAGGCGGCATGGAGCCCAACATCCCCGTCGGTTCGGAGGCCGGCGTCGCCGCCGGGATGGCGCGGGCGGTCAGCGGCGCCGAACGCGAGCAGCGCGAAGGCGCCAGCGGCAAGTGGGTCGCCCACTGGAAGATGGTGCACATCGTCCGCCCCGTGTGGGAAAAGGTTGGGGAGGACAACCAGCTCGGCCGGACGTTCCCACCCCTTACCTACACTCGCGAAGACGCCGACGGCCTCGCCATGCTCCAGCCCGCACCCCGGACCGTCCGCGGTGCGCGCGATCTCCTGAGCGTAGGCATGCAATACGGGAACGCGTTCGGTCAGGGATTTCAGGCGGCCGCACTGAAGCCGGCGGATTTCTTCGGCAATGACGACGTGTTGTACCTGATGGAAGACATGGCGACGGGCGAGATTCGCCTGAGCATCCTCTGGGAATGGCTTCACAAGCAGGCGGCGCTGACGGCGGATGACGAGGCCGGCGTGAAGGCGGGCGACGTGTTCACGCCGCAGCTCTTCGAGCGTCTTCTCGCCGAGGAGTACGAGAAGCTGCAGCGCGCTACGAACCGCGACGTCCACGACGTGTCGAAGGGGACGACCCTGCCTATCGCCCGCGAGATCGTCGAGGCGTACGTCACGAGCGGCGTGAAGCTGCCCTGGTACATCGATCTGCTCAACGTGAACCTGGACAACCACGACCTGACGGAAGCAAGACGCCGCATCCGTCGCCTCGCCGAGGCGTTCCACGCGAACGGTACGCGAATCACCGAGAATCAGGACTTCGGGTAGGCCACTTCAGATCGGCGCGACGTAGGCCCGACCTTCAGGTCGGGCGTGACGCAGGTCGCTTCGCCTCAGCGAGATACCACCCTCGGACCGAATTGTGGCGCTGCCGGCGCACCTGACGCCATCGCCGGCGCCAGGTAAATCATGGCGTTCCGGCGGGCCATCGCGCCGAGCTCGACGTTGTTGTACGCCCCGATGATACCGCCTGCGGCGAACAACCGTGGTGGCGGCACTCTCCCGGCGATAAGCCCGATGACGCCGACGACTCCGGCGCCGAATGCGGCGCCTTTCGCGCCGTCCTTCATGGCGGATCCCGCTCCCTCCAACCGGTCGATTCGCATGATCTTTCCGGCCGCGAGCTCGACGTCTCCGGAGGCGACCCTGAGGCTCAGCGAGGTGCTGTCAGCGGCGGTCACCCGGCCGGTCGCGACGCCGCCATCCATCAGCAGAACCTGTACGGCGGTGCCAGGCGCGAGCATCATGACGTTGTCCCACCGGCCGATTGGGAGCACCGGCGGCTGATAGGAGATCGGCGCCGGCGGCGGACCATACAGGGCCCTTCCTGGGTAGCCGGGCGGGAGCTGCTGATACGGGTACCCGGCCGTCGCGCAGCCTGTCGTGGTGGCCGCCAGGAACAGGACCGCAAGGAGCTTCTTCATCTCAGCCTCCGGCACGGAAGATAGTCGGCTCGGGTGAGCGAAGTTGTGACGACAGACTGAAGAACGGTGAAGAAGGGTGATTTTCGGACCGGGGCCGCGCTGCAGCCGGACAGCGGACGGGAGTGGCGCGACGTTGACGCGCATCACTTCACGCACGAACAGAATCTCGATGTCCATCCGTCCCGACGGGACGGGAACGGATTGCAAGGGTCACCGTCGTTGGCGCGCTTCAGTCGCGCGTCCCTCTCGCCTGCTGCGCCTTCGCCAGCCGCTCGAGGAGCGGCTCGGTCTGCTCGAGCGACAGGCAGGCGTCGGTGATGCTCTGGCCGTAGACCGACGGGCGGCCCGGGAACGTAGTCCTGCCGCCCTTCGACGAGATGGCTCTCGAGCATGCGCCCCGAAGATCTGCCACGAGCCTGCCGCGACCTGCTGACAGATCGGACCCGGCGACCTCCGCCTGCCTGCGATAGTCCTTCTCGCTGTTGCCGTGCGAGCAGTCGATCATGACCATCTCGGGAAGACCCTTTGCCAGCAGCCGGGCGCAGATGTCGCGCACGTGGTCGGGGCCGTGGTTCGGGCCCGTGCGCGTTCCGCCGCGCAGGATCACGTGGCAGGTTTCGTTGCCCCTCGTCTGGAAGATCGCCGACACCCCCTGCTTGGTGACCGACGGGAAACCAATGCGGCGACCTCGCCGCCAGGACGGCATCGACGGCGGTCTTCACGCCGCCATCGGTTCCGTTCTTGAACCCCACTGGCGCCGACAGCCCGGATGCGAGCTCGCGATGGACCTGACTCTCCGTCGTACGCGCGCCGATGGCGACCCACGACGTCAGATCGGCGATGTGCTGCGGGATCTGGGTGTCGAGGAACTCCGAGCCGGTCGGCAGACCGAGGTCGTTGATGTCGAGCAGCAGCTTGCGCGCCAGCCGCAACCCCTTGTTGATGTGATAGCTCTCATCGAGATCCGGATCGTTGATGAGGCCCTTCCAGCCGACGGACGTGCGCGGCTTCTCGAAGTAGGTCCGCATCACGATGATGAGGTGGTCGGCATAACGCTCGGCCAGCAGGTTCAGCCTGCCGGCATACTCCAGCGCGGCCGTCGTGTCGTGGATCGAGCACGGCCCGACGACGATCACGAGCCTCGGATCGTCGCCGGCAAGGACACGTGCGACGGCCGATCGCGTGTTCGAGACCACGTTCGATGCCCGCTCGCTGATCGGGATCTCCTCGAGGAGGATGGCGGGAGGGATGAGGGGCCGGACTTGCGTAATCCGGAGGTCGTCTGTCCGTTGGAACATCTTCCTTACAGATTAGTGCACGTTGTGTATGCTCTGTGAAACAGACCACGATGGCTCCATTTTTTCGAGGTTCCCTCGACCGTGTCGTCAACATCGACGACCTGCGACAGCTGGCCCGCCGTCGCGCGCCCGACGTCATCTTCGACTACATCGACGGCGGGGCCGAAGGTGAGGTCACCCTGCGCGACAATCGCCGGAGCTGGGACGACGTCCTGTTCCGGCCCCGGAACGCGGTCCGCGTCCCGACACGCGACTCGTCCACCGTTCTGTTCGGGGCGCAGCTCACCATGCCCCTCCTCCTCGCGCCGGTCGGGTACGGCCGGAGCTTCCATCCGGACGGCGAGGTCGGCGTGGGACGCGCCGCCCGGGAGTCGGGCATCGGCTACGTCCTCTCGACCTTCGCCGGATATCGCGGTCGAAGATGTCGCCAAGGCCGCCGGAACGCTCTGGTACCAGCTCTATCTGGCGGGCGGGCGGAGCGTCGCGGAGGCCTCGCTCGCGCGCGCGTGGGCGGCCGGCTGCCGCGTGTTGGCGGTCACCATCGACACCAACGCGCCGGGGTTCCGCGAGCGCGACATCCGCAACGGCAGCGCGCA
This sequence comes from uncultured Acidobacteriota bacterium, assembly GCA_963804795.1. Lineage (GTDB taxonomy): Bacteria > Acidobacteriota > Vicinamibacteria > Vicinamibacterales > 2-12-FULL-66-21 > CAVSUB01. The sequence goes on from CAWDRS010000008.1 coordinate 516,476, forward strand.
GCTGATCGGCGGGACGCTGCGCGACAAGTTGCCGTTCATCCCGAATCTTCTCCGGCATCCCCGATGGTTCGCAGGCTTCCTCTCGGATCGCAAAGACGTCATGTTCTACCCGAACGTCGTCGTTCCAGGCGTCGGGCCGATGCGCGCCCGCGACGTGCGCGGGAACCTGTTGACCTCCGTGCTGGCCTGGGAGGATCTGACCTGGATCCGCCAATGCTGGCCCGGCACGATCGTCATGAAGGGTGTGATCACCGGAGACGATGCCCGGCGCGCGATCGATGAAGGAGCGGCCGGCGTCATCGTATCGAATCACGGCGGGAGGCAGCTCGATACCTGCTATCCGACCGTTCGCGCACTGCCCGAAGTCGTGCGCGCGGTGAACGGGCGAGCAGAGGTGCTGATCGACGGCGGGATCAGACGCGGGGCCGACATCGCCAAAGCCGTCGCGATGGGCGCGAAGGCGGTGCTCGTCGGCCGCGCCTATGCGTATGGTCTGGCGGGCGCGGGGCAGCCGGGCGTGGCCCGCGCGATCGAGATCCTCCGGACGGACCTCGAGCGGACGCTCGCGCTGCTCGGCTGCGGGTCCACGAACGAGCTCGACGGTTCCTACGTGAGTGTGCCTAGGGATTGGTGAACGTGTGGATCCGGGATCAGGGGTCCGGGATCCGGACTGTCCACAGTCTCTGGATCCGAGCGCTGCCACCTCTCGTCTGACTTGAGGTGAGCCTGAAATCCAGCACCAATCCTGGCACTCCGCGCCTGCACTATGGCTGGGTTGTCGCGCTCGTCACGTTCGTCGTGCTGCTGGTGACGGCAGGGATTCGCGCGACGCCTGGCGTACTGATGGTACCCCTCGAGGCGGAGTTCGGGTGGAACCGGGCGATGATCTCGAGCGCGGTGGCGATCAATATCGCGCTCTTCGGGCTCATTGGACCCTTCGCCGCATCGGTCATGGACCGCTGGGGCCTCCGACGCGTCATTCTGCTGGCCCTTGCCCTCCTGTCGGTTTCCGTCGCCTCGAGCACCGGGATGCACAACCAGTGGCAGCTCACGCTGCTCTGGGGCGTGCTGGTTGGCACCGGTACCGGCGTGACCTCGATGGTGCTCGCGGCGGTCGTTGCAACCCGATGGTTCGATGAGCGGCGCGGGCTCGTGATGGGTGCTCTCTCGGCGGCCAATGCGACGGGCCAGCTCGTGTTCTTACCGATGCTCGCGAGTCAAGTCGAGCGAAACGGCTGGCGCAGCGCGACGCTGATCGTCTCTGGCGCGGCAGTCCTCGTGTTCGTCGTCGTGCTGATCTTCATGCGCGATCGGCCATCCGATGTGGGCCTGCTCCGATACGGACAGCAGACAACCGATCACGCCGATGCTGCACGCCGGCCACTGGCGCCCGTCAGCGCGTTGCGCGTCGCCGTTCAGTCGCCCGCGTTCTGGGTACTGGCCGGCACGTTCTTCGTGTGCGGCGCCAGCACGAACGGCTTGATCGGAACGCATCTGATCGCGGCATGCCACGACTACGGTATTCCAGCGGTGCGTTCGGCGCAGCTGCTCGCCGTCATGGGGATCTTCGACATCCTGGGGACCACGGCGTCAGGCTGGCTGACGGATCGGTACTCGAGCCGGCATCTCCTCTTCGGCTATTACACGCTGCGCGGCATCTCGCTGCTGTTCCTGCCGTTCACGCTGTCGAGCGGCGCCCACGGCCTCGGATGGTTCGCGGTGTTCTACGGTCTCGATTGGGTCGCGACGGTCCCGCCAACCGTACGGCTCACCGGCGAGGCATTCGGCCGCGAGAACACCGGCGTCATCTACGGGTGGATCGGCGCGAGCCACCAACTCGGCGCGTCGCTCGCGGCCTTCGGAGCGGGAGCCATCCGCGCGCAACTCGGGCAGTATCAGATGGCGTTCTGGATCGCCGGGACCCTCTGCGTCCTCGCGGGCCTGTCGTTCGTCACTGTCGGTCGCCGCGCGCTTCGACGGCCGTCATTGGCGGAACCCGCGCTGGCGTAGACCGCGATTCACTTGTGTCGCCCGTAGCGCAGCCCTTCAGGGCTGCCGCGCGCGCCGGCCGGGGCAGGCCTAAAGGCCTGCGCTACAAGGGTGCGCGGTGACAACCCAAGTGAATCGCGGGGATAAGTGTGGTCCTTTCGCTGCCTCTCGCCGAAGTCGGAGCACGACCGGAGACAAGGAGACCGCGTTCCCAGGGTTTCAACGCCAGTGCCCGTCGACGAAGTACCACCCGCGGCGCTCGTGCACCCACCGCCCAGGGACCCACACTCGCGCGCGCACGCGGCGGGGCTGTCCAGCGGCCCGGCACCCACACGTAGGCGCGCCCATCCCAGCGATGGTAGCCGGCCACCCACACGAGACGCGGACCAGGAGCGGCCGCCCGAACCTCCACGATGGGCGCTGGCGGACCGACACGGACGAAGACCTGGCCCCGCGGCGCAGCGCAGGCCGAACCAATCCCGGCGACAAGGCTGAACAGCAGCCCGAAAACGAGGTGTTGGAACCATCGACGTCGCATCGAAGAATCCTCCCAGGCGCTTCTAACTCGTAAGACCAGCCTCCGCGAGGGAAGGTTTATTCGTGCTCGGCCACGACGGCGGGGCGCGTGATAAGAATGTAACCTCCGGCGCACCGGTGAGGGCGGCGCAGCGGTGAGCGAGAGGAGAGCGGTGACTGATGAGGACAGCTGATGGGCGGCGCAGGCGGGTGGTGGTGACGGGCATCGGACTGGTGTCGCCGGTGGGCCTCGGCACGGATGCCACCTGGACGTCGGTCCTCGGCGGTCAGCCGGGCGTGGCACCGATTACGCTCTTCGACGCCGCGCGGCACGCCGCGCGTTTTGCCGGAGAGGTCAAAGGATTCGATCCGCTCCAGTGGCTGGATCGCAAGGACGTGAAGAAGTGCGGGCGCTTCATCCAGTTCGCGATCGCGGCGACGTCGATGGCGATGGCGCAGAGCGGGCTGCAGGTGCACGCCGGCAACGCGACGCGCGTGGGCGTGATGATCGGCAGCGGCATCGGCGGGTTCGAGGTCATCGAGCGCGAGCACGCGACGCTGCTCGAGCGCGGGCCCGATCGCGTCTCGCCGTTCTTCATCCTGTCGGCGATCGTCAACCTGGCCGCCGGGCAGGTCTCGGTCAGGCTCGGGGCGAAGGGGCCGAGCTCCGCCGTCGCAACCGCCTGTACGACCGGCGCGCATTCCATTGGGGACGCCTTCCGTCTGATCCAGGGCGGCTACGCCGACGCGATGGTCTGCGGCGGCACGGAAGCGTGCATCACGCCGCTCGCGGTCGCGGGCTTCGCGGCGATGCGCGCGCTGTCGACGCGCAACGATGCGCCGGAGCGGGCGAGCCGGCCGTGGGACGTCGACCGGGACGGCTTCGTCATCGGCGAAGGTGCCGGGATCCTCGTGCTCGAGGAGCGCGGCCTGGCCGAGCAACGCGGCGCGCCGCTGCTGGCGGAGCTGGTTGGGTACGGCATGAGCTCTGACGCGCATCATCCGACATCGCCGCCTGACGACGGCGACGGCGTCCGCCGCGTCATGCTGACGGCGCTCGAAGACGCCGGCCTCACGCCGGGGGACGTGCAATACGTCAACGCCCACGCCACCTCGACGCCGCTCGGCGACAGGGCCGAGGCGATCGCGATCGGCCAGGTGTTCGGGGAGCACGCGTCAGCCCTCGCCGTGAGCTCCACGAAGTCGATGACGGGCCACCTGCTGGGCGGCGCCGGCGCGCTCGAGGCCGGCTTCACCGTCCTCGCGCTGCGCGACCAGATCGCGCCGCCGACGACGAACCTGGATCGACAGGACGAGGACAACCGGCTCAATCTCGTCCCGAACCAGCCGATGAAGATCGTCATCCACAATGCGATGACCAACTCGTTCGGGTTCGGCGGCACGAACGCGAGCCTCATCTTCTCGCGGGTGAACAGGGCGTGACCGACTGCAATTCATCTCGTGGGCCGTGTGGCCCCCCCGGAACTGGACGCGTGGCACCTCACTCGTCAAGCCTGAAAGTGCTGAACAGGAGGAAGGAGGACGGAGGATCTTTCGTAGCTTCTCATATCGCGTCCGGGCGGCTCAGCGTCCAGTAAATCACTAGCGAGGCTGCGCCTCAGACCGGCGAGAGGCTCCGCCTCGCTAGACCGCAAGCTTGATAACGCCGCGCTGACGCGCGGACGGCCTTGACCGGAAACCTGACTCAAATATTCAGAATCGAGCCGGTCAAGGCCTCTAGAAGTTCCTCCCCTCCTCCCTCCTCCTGTTTGCTTTTTCAGGCTTCGCGAGTCAGCTGCCAGGCATCCAGTTCCCGGGGGATCTGGTAACGTCCCTACTGTGACGGACTTCGCAATAGACCCGCCGGTCGAGCCGATGCTGGCGAAGCTGGCGGACTCGCTGCCCCACGGCGACAGCTTTCTCTACGAGCCGAAGTGGGACGGCTTCCGCGCGATCGTGTTCCGTGGCGGCACGGACGTCTTCATCCAGAGCCGCGACCTCCGCCCGCTCGATCGCTACTTCCCCGAGCTCCACGATCTGTTCCTCCGCGCGCTGCCTGACGGATGCGTCGTCGACGGCGAGATCGTCATTGCCACGCCGCGCGGGCTGGACTTCGACGCGCTCCAGATGCGGCTCCACCCGGCGGCGTCGCGTGCCGCGAAGCTCGCCAAAGAGACGCCTGCGGCGTTCGTCGGATTCGACCTGCTGGCGATTGATGGACGGGACATTCGGAGCGCATCCCAGATCGAGCGGCGTTCCAGGCTCGAGGCGCTCCTGGCCACGGCTGCGCCCGCCGCTCCATCTCACGCCCCTCACGCGTGACCTCGGGCTCGCGCAGGAATGGCTGGATCGCTTCGAGGGCGCCGGGCTCGACGGCGTGATCGCCAAGCAGGCCGACGGTCAGTACGAGGCGGGCAAGCGCGCGATGCTCAAGGTCAAACATGCGCGGACGGCGGAGTGCGCGGTCGCCGGCTTCCGCTGGCACAAGAGCGGCCCGGATGCCGTCGGCTCACTCCTGCTCGGTCTCTACGACGCGAGAGGGCACCTTCAGCACGTCGGCGTCACCTCGGCGTTCACGATGGCGAGACGGAAGGAGCTGGCGATCGAGCTGGCGCCGCTGCGCGAGCGCGCCCTGGACGATCACCCGTGGCGGGAGTGGGCGATTGCCAACGGCGAGTTCGGCCGCATGCCCGGCGGGCAGAGCCGCTGGAGCGCAGGCAAGGACCTGTCGTGGGAGCCCCTTCGAGTGGAACGGGTGTGCGAGGTCAAGTACGACCACCTGCAGGGATCCCGCTTCCGTCACGCAACCGTGTTCCAACGCTGGCGGCCCGACAAGCGGCCGGCGGACTGCCGGTACGATCAGCTCGAGGTTACGACCCCTTACGAGCTCGAGAAGGTCTTCGGCGCGCCGGGCCACCGGAGCTGATCCACGCGTCGTAGTCGGGCGCCGCGTCTGGATCCAGCGGCTCCTGAGTCGGGCGCTTCGACTCGGGAACATGCTGCAGGTTCACGCGGATTCGCGTCCACGTGTGAAAGCGGCCCCGCATCGCGTCGACCAGCACATCCGACTCGGTCAGATGTGCGGCGGCGTCGGCGTGACGCGCGCGCCAGCGCTCCAGGCCGGCCAGCGCGTCTTCCTTCTTTTCCGCGCGGCCAATCTCGATCAGCGGGTGCTTCGGCACCCGCCGGCGTGACGGCTGCACGCGCGGCGGCTCCCCGGCCTGCTTCTTGTACTGCGGCGGCCACGGCGCATCTCCCTGCCCTTCCCGCTCGTGACGGGCCGACAGCTCCAGCAGGCCCTCCAGCGAACACGGCGCGTTGTCGATCTCCGCATGACGATCCCCGATTCGCGCAAACCGCCCGGGCATCGTCATCAGCGTGAAGTCGGCGGGATCGCAGTCGTCTATCTCGTCCCACGACAGCGGTGCGGACACGCGGGCATCGGGCTTCGGGCGCACCGAGTACGCCGCCGCGACCGTTCGATCCTTCGCGTTCTGGTTGTAGTCGAGGAACACGCCCTGGCGCTCTTCCTTCCACCACTTGCTCGTCGCGATCGTGGGCGCGCGGCGTTCGACCTCGCGGGCGAATGCCAGCGCTGCACGCCGCACCTCGGTGAAGCCCCAGGACCGCTGGATCCGCACGTTGATGTGAATCCCACGCGATCCCGACGTCTTGGGCCAGCCGACCAGCCCGAAATCGTTCAGCGTCGCGCGCACGACGCGGGCGACCTCACGCAGCTGAGGCCAGCCGACGCCCGGCACCGGGTCCAGATCCACGCGCAGCTCGTCGGGGTGGTCGAGATCGTCCGCGCGGACCGGATGCGGGTGCAGCTCGAGGCAGGCGAGGTTCGCCATCCACGCCAGCGCCGCAGTCGTGCGGGGCACGACCTCTTCGGCGGTCCGGCCAGACGGAAAACTCAGCGACACGACTTCAATCCACGACGGACGCGACTGCGGTGCGCGCTTCTGGTAGAAGAACTCACCGTCGATCCCGTTCGGATACCGCACCAGGACGTTCGGCCGCCCCCCGGCCGCGCGGAGCGCACCATCAGAAACGGCGAGGTAGTACCGCACGACGTCGAGTTTCGTGTGACCGGCTTGCGGGAAGAGCACCTTGCCTGGATTGCTCACGGCGATCTCGATGCCCTCGGCGATCAGGATCTCTTTGTCGGTCTTCTGGGGCATGGAGGCAACTCGTCAGGCCGAAAGAGCATCACAGGAAGGTTTTCGTGACAAGTCACCGCTGCCGCGATCGTACCACGGCGCCGATGATTGCCGTCCCACCGTCCGCGTCAGGCTCTTTCCGCGTCACGTACGACGAGTGGTCCGTCAGCGCATAGAATTTCATCGTGACGATGCGACATCCCTTGCTTGCGCTCGCGGGCTTCCTCCTGCTGACCTCCGCGGCCCAGACGGCCGGACCGACGGAATGGCCCCGGTTCCGCGGACCCGACGGCTCCGGCGTGGCGGACGGCTCGACGTTGCCCGACCACTGGACCGTCAGCGACCCTCGAAAGAACGTCGCGTGGGTCGCCGAGATCCCCGGCCGCGGATGGTCCTCGCCGATTCTGTGGCATGGGCGGGTGTTCGTGACGTCGGCGATCAGTTCCGGGGCCTTCAAAGCTCCGTCGAAGGGAATCTTCGGGAACGACTACGCCGCCGAGCTCGAAAAGCAGGGCCTGCCGGAGGCTGAGATCGTGAAGCGCGTCGTGGGACGCGACATCGAGCTGGCCGGCGAGACCGGGGAGATCAGCTACATGATCTTCGCGCTCGACTCGACCACGGGACAGATCGTCTGGAAGCAGGAGGCGCACCGCGGAAAGCCGTTCGGCGGGCGCCATCGCAAGAACACGTACGCATCGGAGACGCCTGCCACGGACGGCGAGCGGCTCTACGCGTCGTTTGGCGGCAACGTCGGCGTCTTCTGCTACACGCTCGATGGCGAGCCGCTCTGGACGCACACGTGGCCTCCGCAGCCGATCTATCTGGACTTCGGCACGGCCTCGTCTCCCGTCGTGCACAACGGGCGCGTCTACCAGCTGCACGACAACGACGGCCAATCGTTCTTCGCGGCGCTCGACGCGAAAACAGGCAAGGAGATCTGGAACGTCAAGCGGACCGACCTGGCCAGCAGGCTGGCATCCGGCTGGGCCACTCCGCTGGTATGGGAGAGCGGGTCCCGAACCGAGATCGTGACGATCGGACGAGGCTTCGTGATCAGCTACGACACGGAGGGACGCGAGCTGTGGCGCCTCAAGGGCATGACCCAGGCCACGCCGAGCCCGGTCGCCGCCGAGAACCTCCTCTACGTCGGCTCCGGATCGCAGGGCGAGGCGAACCGGCCGGTCTATGCAGTGCGCCCGAACGCCAAAGGCGACATTTCTCTCCGGGACGATCAAAACACCAACGAGTTCGTCGTATGGACGCAGCCCCGGTTCTCCGGATACACGCCATCTCCGCTCGTCTACCGAGGCCGCATCTACGCCATCAACGACAACGGCGTGCTGCAGGTGGCGGACGCCAAGACCGGCGCGGAAATCTACAAGGCACGGGTCGGCGGCGGTGGCTCCACGTTCTCGAGCTCGCCACTCGCGAGCCAGGGCCGGATCTACCTCCTGAGCGAGGATGGCGACGCGTTCGTGCTCAACGCGGGCGATCGCTACGACGAGGCCGCGCGCAACAGCTTCAGCGAGATGAGCCTCGCGACGCCGGCCGTCGACGCCGACAGCCTCTACATCCGGACGCAGACGAAGCTCTATCGGATCAGGGGCGAGCGACCGTAGGCAACATGTTCCCGCGCCGCATCGTCTGCCTCACCGAAGAAACGACCGAAACCCTCTACCTGCTTGGCGAGGGCGACCGGGTCGTTGGCGTCAGCGGGTACACGGTGCGACCGCCGGAAGCCCGGCAGAAACCGCGGGTGTCGTCGTTCCTGCACGCGAAATACGACAAGATCGAAGCGCTCGATCCCGACCTCATCCTGGCGTTCTCGGATCTCCAGGCGGCAATCACGAACGAGCTGGTGAAGCGCGGCTTCGCGGTCTTCACATTCAACCAGCGGAGCGTCGCCGAAATCCTCCAGATGATCCGCGTGCTCGGTGGCATCGTCGGCGTACCCGACAAGGCTGAGGCGTTGGTTGCACGGCTGACGCGCGGTCTCGACGAGATCCGGGACTCTGCCGCCCGATGGCCTCTCAGGCCGCGAGTCTATTTCGAGGAATGGGACGACCCGCTGATCAGCGGCATCCGATGGGTCGAGGAGCTCGTCGAGATTGCCGGCGGCGATCCGGTGTTCCCCACGATCAGGCACGCCAGGCTCGCAAAGGACCGCATCGTCTCGAGCGAAGAGGTGATCGCCGCAGCGCCGGACGTCATCATCGGATCGTGGTGCGGCAAGCCGCTGCGTTCAGCAAAGATTGCCGCCCGACCCGGATGGGACGTGATTCCAGCGGTGAAGAACGGTCACATCTACGAGGTCAAGTCCGCGTACATCCTGCAGCCAGGGCCCGCAGCGTTGACCGAGGGTGTGGAGCGCCTCCACCGCGTTCTGTCCTCGGTCGTGGCGCCAACAGCAAGCGGTGGTCAGGGCCGAGGATAGGTCGTGGACGATCCCTGAGTGCCCGTTCGCTGCGGATTCTCTTGCACCGCGACCGCCACCGGAGACTGCAGGGAGACCAGCTGGCGAAGCGCCGTCAACAGCGTGGCCGCGCCTCCATCCCGCTTCAGGACCACCCCCGCCCGGAACGAATGCAGCCGGTCGCGTTCCTGGGCGTTCAAGCCTTTCACGGTCCACACGACAACGGGCACGTGGCTCCGGTGCGGGTCTCGACGGAAGCGCTCGATGAAGTCGAACCCCCCCGCCCGGGGCATGCCGCTCGTTTCACGATGCGAGCGAACGACAGTGATGAGACTAGAAGTAGATCTTGAGCCCCAGCTGGATCTGACGCGCAGGGTAGGTCGTCGAAATCGCACCGAAGGTCGTGGACGATCGGTTGCCATTCGCCGATCCGAAATTCGTCTTGTTCAGGAGGTTGAAAGCCTCTACGCGCGCCTCGATACGGGTTTGATCCCTCCCGAGTCCGAAATTCTTGTGCAGGCCAAGATCGAGCTGATAGAACGCGTTCGCTCTGACGGCATTCCTCGGCGCGTTGCCGAACGGTTGCGATCGGTCGGTCGGAATCTCCACGGTTGCCGGATTCAAATACAGCGTGCGGTCCGCGCCCGAGAGCAGCGGATCGCCGGTCAGGTTCGGCCGATACGTCGGGCTCCCGCTCACGGAGGACGTCGCGGCAGGCGAATAGGACAGATTGATCGGCACGCCGCTCGTCATCGTGTTGATGCCGACCAGGCGCCACCCTCCGAGAATCCCCTCCAGCAGCGGATTGAGGTTCCTGGCGAAACGGCGCTCCTTCCCGAACGGGAGCTCCCAGACGAAGCTGGTCGTGTTGTTCAGCGGCTGGTCGTATCCGGAGCGGCCGAACTCCGACGCGAGGTCGCGGTAGTTGACGCGGCTGTTGTCGCCATTCTGCACTTCGAGGTGCCCGGACGCGTTGTCCCGCGCGCGCGACCAGGTGAACGCATTCAGCATGTAGAGGCCGCGAGAATACCGTCGCTCCACCTTGACCTGGAGCGCGTGATAGTCGCCCTCCCCGCCGCCCCACGCGATCTGAATCTCCTGGAAGCCCTGGATCGGGCGCCGCGCCTGAAGTGCGGTGTTCTCCGTCGGCGCGTTCGGTCTCGCCTGGTTGTAGTCACCCAGGATCATGATGTCGCGGCTCTTGTTGCCGATGTAGCCGACGTCCACGAGAAGGTTCCGCATGATCTCGCGCTGAACCGAGACGTGCCAGCTCTGGACGTTGCCGGTCGGGTTGTCGTTCGGGATGTAGTTCACGCGCGCGTTGAGCGTGTTGAAGTTCGCCGGCGTGTTGAGCCCTTCCGGATATCCCTGCTGCGTCGTCCGGAAGCAGGTCGTGACCGGCGTCGTCGGTCCGCAGAGCGGTTGGGTCGTCTGTTGCGTGATGTTGAGCCCCACCACGTGGGGGCCGTTGAAGGAGAGGAGGTTCTCGCCTCCCAGCCGGTTGAAATGGATGTAGCTCATGCCGTAGCCGCTGCGCAGGATCGTGCGGTCGTTGATCGAATAGGCCACACCCAACCGAGGCGCGAAGTTGTTCCGATCGGGGTTGACCAGCGCGCGGTCGTAGATCGAGCCGTCCTTCGCTTGTATCAACGTGTTGGTGCCCGGGTCGTAGTTGGTGAGGAAATTGTCTTTCTCCCACTGGGGCGTGGCGAACTCATACCGGATGCCAAGGTTGAGCGTCAGCCGCTGGCTTGCCTTGAAGTCGTCCTGGAGATAGGCGAAATGCATCCGCTGACGGAGATTGGCGATGAACGGATTGGTGAGCGCGTACGCGCTGCGCGCGCCGAACATGAAGTCGGCGAGGTTGTAGGTCGCCTGATCGGCCGCCGCGCCCGAGGGCCGGCTGAACTGACCTCCGTACGTGTCGCGCCCGTACTTGGGATTGAAGTCGTCTATCTGGGTATTGATCGCCTGGTATTCGTATCCCGTCTTGAAACTCTGCCGGCCGATCAGCCACGAGTAGTTGATGCGCGGGTTGATCACCGAAGGATCCTGGAACTGCGGGTTGCTGTTCTGCCGCCCCCACGTCGTCCAGCCGCTGACGCCCTGTTCGGTGAGGCCACCGGCGAACCGCGGATCGGTCGGAAGGCCGGTGATGCCGTAGAGCTCGAGCATCGTCGGTCCGCCGACGCCGGGAGGCTCCTTGCCGGCCTTCGTTCGAGAGACGCCAAGCCGCACTTCGAGGAGGGACGAGGGGGTGAGCGTGTAGGTGACGCCGCCGGCGAACTGCTCGTTCAGGACGTGCACGAACGCGTTGCTGGGGCTTCCGGTGTCGCCGGGAATGGGCGGAGGCTCGAAGTTGTCCACTTTGCGATGGCTCCAACGACCGAACGCCGTCATTCGTGAACTGAACTGGTGGTCAACCTTGATGTCGTACTTGTCGTTGTAGTCCTGGCGGCGCGGCAGCGAGTCGAAGTTGTTCGAGATGCCCGACAGGGTCGGCGCCGGAAGGCCCGCGAGCACCTGACGGGCGAAGGACGTGATCGCGCTCGAGGGGATGACGCCGTTCGCGTACACCTCGCCAGTCAGAGGGTTGAGGATGGGCTTCCCGAGAATGCCCTGGCGCTGCTCCATCGTGGGAAGGCTGGCGAACGTCAGCGTCTTGGAAATCTGCCTGAAGCCCTCGTAGTCGGTGAAGAAGAACGTCCGGTTGCGGAAGATCGGTCCGCCGAACACGAAGCCGAACTGGTTTCGATTCAACTTCGGCTTCACGCCGCCTGTCGGCTTGAAGAAGCCGACCGCGTTCAGCGCATCGTTGCGGTTGAACTCCCAGGCGGTACCGCGGAACTGGTTCGTGCCGCTCCGCATCGACGCGTTCACGACGGCGCCGCCTGTGCGTCCGAACTCGGCGCTGAAGTTGTTCGTCTGGACCTTGAACTCTTCGACCGCGTCTGGCGAGACCTGCACCACCTGGTTCGAGAACCCCTGGTTGCTGGTCCCATACGAGTTGTTGTCGACGCCGTCCAGGATGAAGCTGTTGACGGCGCTCCGCAGACCGTTCACGTTGAACGAGGCGTCGCGCGAGTCGGAGATGGCGGACTTACGCACGCCCGGGCTGAGGAGTGCGAGGTCGGCATAGGCCCGCCCGTTCAACGGCAGGCTCACGATCTGCTCCTTGCCGATGACCTGTCCCCGATCGCTCGAGTCGGTCTCGAGCAGCTTGGCCGCCCCTTCGACGGTGACCGTCTCACCGACGTTCCCGACCTTCAACGTGAGATCGACTCTCAAGCGGGCGTTCACGGTGACGTTCACGTTCTCAGCCTCCGCAACCGAGAACCCCTGGAGCTCGGCGCGTACCGTGTACGTCCCAATCCGGACGTTGAGAAACAGATAGTTGCCCTCGGCGTCGCTCACCGCGCTGGCGGTGATGCCCGTGGCGATGTTCTTCAGGGTGACCGACGCTCCGGGCACGATCGCGCCCGAGGAGTCGTGGACCGCGCCCAGCACGGTGGCCGTATCGAACTGCGCGGAGGCGATGGCAGGGAACATCAGCGAGAGTACGATGGTCGCGTGACAGACACGACGGGCCAGTCGGAGCGTGAGCTTCGATACCATGTCTCCTCCTTCAGCGGGAACGGGCACAAGTATATATGCCCCGGGGCAACATCGAGCGAGGCTGCGCTATTTCCGGCTGTCTGGTGATCCTTCCGGCCGTCGACCGCCGGCTGCCGCAGGGACGCGTCGTAGGTGCCGAACGTCTCGCGCACGTATTCGCCGAGGATGGCCGCGAGGTTCGCCGCGCGCTGTTGGGCCGAGTCCAGGAGGCTCGCCCGCCACCACCACAGATCGACGACGCGGGCGGCTGCCAGCATGATCAGCAGGCCTGTCGTGAGGCCCACGATCGTGACCTTCGAGCGAGGATCCGATGTGGGCGTCCTGACGGGCGCCACGTGATGCCCGCCGATCAGCGAAGCGTTGCGGCGAGTCCCTTCAGCGTGGACGCGAGCGAGCGCTGGCGAATCGCATCGATTCCTGTCGCCGTGCCGGCGCCACCCTCCAGCTCTGTCGCGAGCGTGTCGAGCTCCCTGGCAAGCTCCGCGGCGCCCTTCTCCTTGCCGGTTCGCAGTGTGTCGGCACGTTCGAGCGCCGCACCAATCGCGGAGGCGCGCCCGGGTTGAATCCCCTTGCTCCGAGTGAGTTGATCGACGTACGCGCGGGCGACAACGGGCGTCGCAGGCCAGGTCGCCTTCGGCTGGAGCTGCGCGTTGAACTCACCGTACCGGATCAGGTTCGCGGCGTCGATCTCGTTCTTCGTCAGCTGGTCGCTCGGCGTCAGCCTGAAGACGTCGAGCCCTCGGGCAATCTCGGTGCCGTAGATCAAGCCGTTGAACCAGTACGCCGACCAGAAACCCGCGGTAATCAAACGGGCGGCGTCGATCGGCCCTCGATCGAAGAACGCAATCTCGATCGGGTGTGCAGCGTCGGTGAAATCGAACACCGAGATGCCGCCCTGATACCAGCCCTGGACCATGATGTCGCGCCCGGGAACCGGCACGATCGAGCCGTTGTGCGCGACGCAGTTCTCCTGCTCGGTCTGCGCCGCCGGCATCTTGAAATAGCCGCCGAAGCGCAGCTTGCGATCGACGACCTCGAAGATGGCATCGGCGCCCCAGCTCGGGAGGTCGGTCGAGCGACAACGGGGTCGCGTGCCGCCGCCCCACTCGTCCGTGAAAATCACCTTCGAGCCGTCGTTGTTGAACGTCGCCGAGTGCCAGAACGCAAAGTTCTTGTCCGCCGCGGAATCGAGCCTGGACGGATGAACCGGGTCGGAGATGTCCAGCAGGATGCCGTTGCCGGAGCACGCGCCGGCGGCGAGGCCGATCTCGGGGAAGACGGTGATGTCGTGGCACCGGTTCGTGACGCTCGACGTCTGCGTCCCGGGCCCGTAGTTCCCGCCAGGCCACAGGCCCGAGATGTTGCCCGTGGCCGGATCGGCGAAGATGCGCGGCCGATTCACGATCCGCGCCTTGTCGGGTGCCGCGAGCGGCACCTGGATGACGTCGATGCTGAAGAGCGCGGTGTTGGGATCCTCCTTCGGATCGAGACCGGAGCAGCCGGCGAGCTCCTCGCCGGAGCGGACCGTGCTCGTGCCGGAGCCATAGACGTAGACATTCGCTGTGTCCTTGGGCGTCGTCACCAGCGTGTGCGTGTGCGATCCGCGGCACGTCTGCACGGCAGCGAGCTGCTTCGGCTTCTTGAGATCGGTGATGTCGAAGATGCGCACGCCGCGGAAGCGCTCGACGCTGACCGGCGCCTGCACGCCCTGCGTACCGCAATCGATGCGGCCCCGCGTCTCTTCGACGGACATGAAGAGCAGGTTCCCATGCACAGAGACGTCGCCCTGACCGCCGGGGCAGACGATCGAGGCAACCAGCTTGGGCGGTTTCGATTCCTTGATGTCGTAGACGTTGAAGCCGTTGAAGTTGCCCACGAAGAGGCGGTTCCGGCTGAAGGCGAGGTCGGAATTCGCGAACCTGAGAAAGCTCGCCGATGGCGGCTGCCCGGCCGGTCCCGGTTCGTTGGCGGGCTGTGACGCCGATTCCGGCGTGCTGCTCGGCGGGGGTTCGGGCGGCGTCGTTTCGCCTGCCGGGGCATTCCGATCGAAGAAACCTTCCGGCTTGGGAAGGCTGGCCACGAGCTCCATGTTGCGAATGGCGACCCCTGGATCGCGCAGCCCGGGCTTGAGCCCGACACGCGGATCGGCGGGGGCCGTGGCGGCTGGATGCTCCTGCGCGAGCCCGTGGAGCGCGGGAATCGCCAGCGAGCCCGCCGCCGCGAGAATCGCGGCGCGCAGCAGACGGGCGCGGGCATGCCGTCGTGAGGGGATCGCTTCGGATGTCATTTGCTGGGACCTCGTGATGTAGGAAGCCGCTCGAGTCAGACGTCAGCGGGCATCGAGCATGGCGCGCATTCGGTCGATTTCCATCCGCTGATCGGCATCGACGTCGGAAGCAAACGCAAAGACTTCCGCATCCTGGGCCGCGCCCGGCGTTGCAAACAGCTGCTTCACCATGGTCAGCGCGCCCTCATGGTGCTTGATCATGCCCTCGAGGAACAGCCGATCGAACGACGGACCTCGCGTCCCGGCGAGTCTGGCCATCTCGTCGGGGCTCAGCATCCCCGGCATCAGCATCGCGCCGTCTCCGCCGACAGCGCTGGCAGCATGATGCGCGTGAACACCGGGGAGCGCCTGGCCCCGCGACTCGAGCCACTTCTGCATCATGTGGATCTCGTCGGTCTGCGAGACCTCGATCCGGAGGCCGAGCATCCGCATGTCCTCGCGAGTGGTGCGCGAGTTGAGGAGCGCCACCATCTCCACCGCCTGCGCGTGGTGACCGATCATGCCCTGCATGAACGCGACGTCCGCGGCGGTGGCGCGAACGGCCGCGGGATCCGTCGCCCTCTCGGCCTTGACGACGTGACTGGCGCGGCCGGGGGCGCCCGGCTGGACGAGCTGCGGAGCTTGGCCGGAGCGACAGGCGGGGCCCGCCGCGCCCAGGACCGTCAGAACCGCCGCGCAGACAGGGAGTGCCCGCCCCGACACATCCAAAAGGATACTTCGGAGGGGGTCAGGTCTCGTAATGACGGTTTTGCTCCGGCGCAAGACCTGACCCCCGGAGCTGTCGCACAGATCTCATCCCGCGTTCGTACCATCCGGCTGGAGGCGGCAGCCATGGCGTACGGTCAGGCGCGATCCGACGCGCTCGTGTTCTTCGGTGCCACTGGGGATCTCGCGTACCGGAAGATCTTTCCGGCACTCCACGCGCTTGCGCGCCGCGGTAAGCTCGACTTCCCGGTGGTCGGCGTTGCGAAGTCGGGCTGGACCCGCGATCAGCTGATCGATCGCGCCAGAGCGAGCGCGACCAAATTCGGGGGTCTCGACGAGCCGCAAGCTGACAAGCTCGTGGCGGACGTCGGAGGATGGAACACGCCGCAGTGACGTTTCATCCCCTGTGGCTTCCGCCTTTAGGCGGAAGGCCTGCGGCTGTCACTCGCCTTCCACCTGAAGGTGGAAGCCACAATTGGGATGCTTTACCGTACCAGCGCGCTCTTGATCCTGTCGTCGTTCTGGAACGTCTCGGCCGTCACCCCGAGCACCGACCCACGCCCGCCGAAGATCGAGCCGGTCATGTTCTTGTCCAGGCGGGATCCGGGATCCGGGATCCGAAGAGCCTCGACCAAGGTTCCGAGGTTGTGCTGATCCCGGATCCCTGATCCCGGATCCCGACAGGATCTCTTCACTACGGCCTGATCACCGTCCCGTCTCGCCGCCTGGTCGTGCCCCACGAATAGTCGAAATTCGGCGGACCGCTCGGGATGGGGAATTTCGCAGCGACCTTTTCGTCGACCTCGATGCCCAGCCCAGGCTTCTCCTGCGCGAGCATGTACCCGTCCTTGACTTCCGGACAGCCGACGAAGACCTCCTGCGTCTCTTTCGGGAAGCTGCTGCCCTCGTGCACGCCGAAGTTGTAGCTCGAGAGCTCGATCGCCAGCTGTGCGGCGTGCGCGAGCGGCGACGCGTCGCCCGGGCCGTGCCAGGCCGTGCGGACGCCGAAGAACTCGCTCAGCGCCGCGACCTTGCGTGCGGGGCTCACACCGCCGATCTGTGAGATGTGTATCCGGATGAAGTCGATGAGCCGATCTTTGATGAGCGGCAGGTACTCGTGCTGCGTGTTGAAGAGCTCTCCCATCGCCAGCGGGATGCACGTCTGCTGGCGGAGCAGCCGGAAGTGATCGTTCTCTTCCGGAGGAAAGGGATCCTCGAGGAAGAAGAGGCGATAGGGCTCCAGCGCCTTGCACAGGTTGATCGCCTGGTTGAGGGTGATGCGCTCGTGCACGTCGTGGAGCAGCTCGACTTCGTCGCCGAGCTTCGTGCGCAGGTGCTCGAAGAACTTCGGCAGCATGCGCACGTATGGCGCCGGCTCCCAGATCGCTCTGGGGTTGGTGGGGCCGACCGCCTCGCCGGCGGGTGCCCCTGACGGCGGCGCGGTATTCCTCGCGCCGTATCCGGCGTATCCGGGCGTGCTCACCTGCACGCGGACGTGCCGGAAGCCGCGGTCCATCGCCGCTTTCGCGTTCGTGGCGACCTCGTCGAAGCTGGCGCCGCTCGCGTGGAAGTAGCAGTCCGCACCCTGACGCACCTTGCCGCCGAACAGCTGATAGAGCGGCAGGCCGGCGCGCTTGCCCTTGATGTCCCACAGCGCAATGTCCACTCCGCTCATCGCGTTGAAGAGCACCGGCCCGTTCCGCCAATACGAGCTGACATAGCTCGATTGCCAGATGTCTTCGATCTCGTCCACGTTTCGACCGATGAGGAACGGCTTCAGGTACTCGTTCAGCGCCGTCTGCACGACGAGCGCACGCTGGGTGAATGTGGCGCATCCCCATCCGACGAGCCCGGGCTCGGTCGTCTCCACTTTCACGACGACCAGACGGATGTTGTTCGGCGCCGTCAGGATCGTCTTGATGTCGCGGATCTTGACGGCTGCGGTGCCCCTCACCGCCTGCACGTAGGCCGCATTCAGCTTCGGCACGAGCGCTTCGGCGAGCGAACGTCCCGGCGGCACCAGGGCCGCGCCACCCGCCAGCGAGATCGAAGTGATCGCATCACGACGGTTCATGGTGTCTACTCCGTTCTTGACCGGGGGCTTCCGCCTTCGCTGAAGCTACGGCGGACCACCGTAGCCTTGGCGAAGGTGGTCGCCCCGCCGGACCCCCAATCACCACCCCAGCGCGCAAAACACGCGCCTGCGGCGCGCCTATTCACGAAACGATCCTCGAGGAAACCCGGCACAGACTCTCCCCTGAGCCCGGCTCACTCCTGAACGGCCAGCGCAATGATCGTCGACCCTGCGGCGACGGCGATGTACTGCTTGCGATCGAACACGTACGTCATTGGCGAGGCTTTCCAGTTCTGGTTGGTCTGAAAGCTCCAGAGCGGTTTTCCCGTGGCGGCGTCGGCCGCCATGAGCGCGCCGCCGTCTTCGCCGAAGATCACCAGCCCGGTCGCGGTCGTCAGCGTGCCGCCCCACGACTGCGCAGGACCGGGCTGCGGCAGCTCCCACTTGATGGCACCGGTGCGAATGTCGATGGCCTTGAGAATACGCTGCGGCTTCGGATCCGTTGCGGTCTTCTGCGACCCGCCGAGGTACGACTTCCCGCTCTCCCACGGGCCCTGGTCGCTCTTCGTGTAGATGCTGCACTTCTCGAACGTCTGGACGTAGTACAGCCCGGTCGCCGGATTGTAGGAAGGTGAAAACCAGTTGGTCGCGCCGTCCTGCGACGGGCAGACCTTGGTGCCGGCCGGCGACGGATCCTGATTCGGCAGCCTGACAGGCCGGCCGTCGGCGCCGATGCCGCTTGCCCACGTCAGGTTCCTGACGAACGGCTTCCACAGCAGCAGCTTGCCGTCTCTCCGATCGAACACGTAGAAAAACCCGTTGCGCGACGCGTGCAGCATCAGCGGCCGCCGCTGGCCTTCCCAGTCAGCGTCGATGAGCACGGACGTCTGCGTGGCGTCCCAGTCCCACAGATCGTGCGGCGTGAACTGGTAGTGCCATTTGAGCGCGCCGGTCTTGCGATCGAGCGCCAGGATCGAGCTCGCGTACAGGTTGTCGCCCTGACGATCCGTGCCGTCGTACTCCTTGGCGGGATTGCCGGTCGGCCAGTAGACCAGGTCGAGGCCGGGATCGTAGCTGCCGGTGAACCAGGTCGGCGCGCCGCCGTGCTCGATGTCCTTGCCCTTCCATGTTTCCGATCCAGGTTGGCCGGGCTTCGGAACCGTCCAGAACCGCCAGGCTTCTTTGCCGGTCTCCTGGTCGAACGCCGCGACGAACCCGTTTGCGCCATGTTCGCCGCCAGACACGCCGGCGACGATCAAAGTGCCGGCGGGTAACGGCGCAGACGAGGCCGCATAGTTCTGCTTCCAGTCGGCGAGCTCGGTCTCCCAGAGCACCTCGCCGGTGAAACGATTCAAGGCGAGGAGGTGCGCGTTGTCCGTCATCATGAAGACGCGCTCCCCCGAGACCGCGGCGCCCCGGTTCGCGCCGCCGCCCGCGATGCCCTTCGTGCGCGGCCGTTTCAGATGCCAGATCCGCCGTCCGCTCCCCGCGTCGAGCGCAAACGCCTCGTTCGGCGCCGTCACGTACATGATGCCGTCGGCGACAACCGGCGTCCCCTGCAGCTGACCCGCATCAGGTATCGACATCATCCACTTCGGCGCCAGCTTCGACACGGTCGTCTTGTCGATCTGCGTGAGCGTGGTGTAGCGGTTGCCTCCCGGGTCTCCGTTGTAGGTCGGCCAGGGCGTCTCCGACGTGACCGCCCGAAAGCGGTCGCCGGCGCGACGCAGCAGGTGCACGCGCTTGTCGTCCGTCTGCAGCTGCAGATCGTCGAAGCCTTCGCCGACCACGAGGCCATCGAGCGTCGCGCCGTCGGTCGTCCGGAGGGACAGACGGACGAGGGGTCGATCGATCGTGCGCTGAATCGTTCGAAGGAACTTCACGAGATCCGCCATCTCGGCGTCAGGCACGACGCTCGGGGGCATCCCCTTGAGCGGCTGACCCTCCCGGATCAGCTTGATCAGCTGCTGATCGTCGAGCGGTGTCAGCCGCTCGGTGATCGCCGGCCCCATCTCACCGCCCCGCCCGTCGCCGCCATGACACCGCGCACAGTGCGCCTCGAACGCCGGGCGTCCAGGATCGACCGCCTGCGCGAACAGGCTCGTCCCGGTGACGAGCAGGCCAGCCAGGCCGATCACGCAAGGTCGCGTCCACATATGTGCTGATACCTCCGTCTTTTCCCACGTGATGTTCGTAGATGTGCCGCCCGCACGTCAACGAGGATGAGGGATTCGGTTTGGCGGCACAGGATGCAAATCAACAGGGAGGAAGGGAGGTGGGGGGCCTCTTTCCTCCCTCCTCCCTGTTGATTTCTTTGCCGCGTGTAGGTTGGGTCGGCGGTCAGTTGGCATTCAGCTCCCGCGGCTAAAATGAACGAGGTTCTTCAACATGAGCCTTCCTCGTTCCTCGCGCTATCTGTACCGGGATTTCGTCAAGGCTTTTCGAGACCGCCGGCTGGATGATTCCACGGAGCCGAAGACCGCCACCGTCCCGGAGCCTCCGCGGCCCGGAGCCGAGAGGCGACGCGAGTACTTGCGCGAATACGTCCGCTGGCTCTGGCCGCATCGCTACGCCATCGGCGTCTTCTTCCTGCTCGCGCTGCTCGCCGCGACGCTCGAGATGATCGAGCCGCTCTTCATGCGGTTCATCATCGACCGCGTCCTGCTCAATACCAGCCTGACCATCGAGGACCGCGTGGCCCGACTGCACATGGCCGGCGCGGTGTTCGTTGGCGTGATCCTCGTCTCGAACGGCTTTCGCGTGCTGAAGGACTACCGCCAGCGCCTGCTCAACGTTCGGGTCATGCTGTCGCTCCGGCGGTCGTTGTTCGATCGCCTCCTCCACCTGCCCCTCCCGAAGCTGTGGGACATGAAGACGGGCGGCATTCTCTCGCGCCTCACGGGCGACGTCGAGACGACAACCGGGCTCCTGCAGATGGCGGTCGTCTCGCCGACCATCTCTCTGATCCGCCTGCTCATCGCCGTCACCGTGCTGATGGTCTTGAACTGGCGGCTCGCGCTGACGGCCCTCGCCATCATCCCCGGGGTCATGGCAATCAGCTTCTCCTTCTCACGGAAGATCAGGCCGATCTACCGGTCCGTCCGGAAGGACCTTGAGCACGTCGACGGCCGCGTCGGCGAGACGTTCTCCGGCATCCGCGTGGTCCGCGCCTTCGGCCGGGAGACGCGCGAGCTGCTCGCCTACATGATCGGCCGGCACACGGTCCTGCGGAAAGAGCTCTTCGCGCATCGACGGGAGCTCCTGGTCTGGACGTCCTGGGGACTGCTCTCGGCGGCCGTCAACGTCGTCATCGTCTGGTACGGCGGCTACCTGAACATCGTTGGTCGGGCGTCGGTCGGCGACATCATGGCGTTCCAGTGGTACACGATGCTCCTGATGAACCCCGTCTGGAACATCGTGAACTCCTTCTCCGAGCTTCAGCGGTCGCTCGCGGCGATGGAGCGCGTGTTCGAGGTGCTGGGGATGCCGGCCGACAAGCCGGACCGGCCCGACGCGCGGGACGCGCCGCCGGTCGTGCGGGAGGTGGAGTTCGAGAACGTCGAGTTCGAGTACCGCGAGGGCCGGCCCGTCGTACGCGACTTCAACGTCGTCGTGCCTGGCGGATCGGTCGTCGCGCTCGTCGGGCGCAGCGGCGCTGGCAAGACCACCGTGACCGACCTCGTGGCACGCTTTCACGATCCGACACAGGGGCGCATTCTCCTCAACGGGTCGGACGTCCGCGACTTCCGCCTGACGACGTACAGGGACCTGCTGGCGCTCGTGCAGCAGGACGTGTTCCTGTTCGATGGATCGGTGCGGGACAACATCGCGTACGGGCGGCATCATGCCACGGTCGCCGAGGTCGAGGATGCCGCGAAACGCGCCAACGCTCACGAGTTCATCGTCCGGCTCCCCGAGCAGTACGGGACCTTCATCGGCGAGCGAGGAGTCAAGCTGTCCGGCGGCCAGTGCCAGCGGCTCGCCATCGCACGCGCGATCCTGGCGTCGCCGCAAATCCTGATCCTCGATGAGGCCACGAGCAATCTGGACACCGAGAGTGAACAGTTGATCCAGGCGTCGATGGCGACGCTGCTGGCCGGCCGGACGACGTTCGTCATCGCACATCGGCTGTCGACCATCCGCCGGGCCGATCTGATTCTGCTGCTGGAGGAGGGACGCGTCATCGAGCGCGGCACGCACGACGAGCTCATGTCCGCTCGGGGTGTCTACCACCAGATGGTCGTGCGGCAGATGGAATCGGCTGTGGAGGACGGGGCCGAGCTATGGCGGTGATCCGCGTTGACCGTGTTCTCGTGATCGAGCATCGTACACTCCCACACGTCGATACACGCCTGCTCTCTCGAAAGACCGTTCAACAGGAGATCAGGAGGTCAGGAGGTTCTTGGATTTCAAAAAAATTGCTCCTCGACTTCTGAACTCCTGTTGGTCGCTGCTCGAATAGGTGCATGAACGCCTCCGCCGTCGACACCGGTTGGGATCCGACGCCTGGGATCGTATCCGTCTGGGCTGACGGCACCGGCCGGGCGGCGGTCTGGCGCCGCATCCCGGAGAAGGGCGATCTCGTTCGGGAGAACGTGCGGTTCCGGCCGTGGGTGCTGCTCGATCGTCTCGACGATCTGCGTCACCTGGGCGCCCGGCTCGTCGTCGATCAGCGCGGGCAGCCTGCTGGCGGCCGCGTGACCTATCGCGAGCTTCGTGGATCCGGAGCGTTGCGATATCTCGTCCGGGCCGATGACATGCCGACGCTGCGATCGGCGATCCTCCAAGGTGCGTCGCGCCGGCTCGGACTCCCCCTCAACCACCTCCGCGAGCTTGGAAAAGAGTGCGTCCTCGCGCTCCCACCAGACGAGCAGTACCTCGTGGCCTCGGGCAGGTCGTACTTTCGCGATCTCTCGTTCGACGAGCTGCGGCGGATGCAGATCGATCTGGAGACGACGGGCCTGGACGCCGAACGCGATCGGATCTTCATGATCGCCGTGCGCGATCCGTCGGGTGTAACGGAGCTGCTCGAAGCACGGGCAGGCGATGACGCCGGCGAGGCGGAGCTGATCCGACGGCTCGTCGAGAGAGTTCGAGGCGCCGACCCCGACGTGATCGAGAACCACAACCTGCATGGGTTCGATCTGCCGTTCCTGGAACGGCGTGCGCGGCGGCTCGGCGTCGGGCTCGCTCTGGGGCGTGTGGGATCGGGATTGAAGGAGCGGGCTGCGCGGCGCGGGATCGAAAGCGTCCAGGTCAATCACGCGAGTCACGACGTGCACCGGCGGGTGCGACTGGTCGCGCCGGGTCGCGAGCTGATCGACACGCTCGATGCGGTGCTCAGGCACGATTTCGCGACGCGCGCACTCCCGGATCACGGGCTCAAGGCGGTGGCGAAGCACATGGGCATCGCCGGGCCGGATCGCGAGCACATCCCCGGCGATCGCATCTACGAGGTGTACCGGCGCGACCCGGCACGGGTGCGTCGATATGCCGCAGCCGACGTGGAGGAGGTTGCCGCCCTCGCGCGCATGCTTGGCGGAGCGGCGTTCGCGCTGGCCAAGATGACGCCGCGCCGCTACGAGCGGCTCGCCGATGCCGGCGCGGCCACCGGAGTGATCGACCCCCTGCTGGTTCGCGCGTATTTGCGGGCCGGCCAGGCCTTGCCGGCCCACCAGCCCGGCGACGGAACCTCGCACAGCGGCGCGGCATTGCACCTCTTTGCCTCGGGCGTGGCGCAGCGCGTCGTGAAGGCGGACGTCGCGAGCCTCTACCCGTCTTTGATGCGGGCGTTCCGGATAGGCCCGGCTCGGGATCATCTCGGCGCGATGTTGAACCTGGTCGATCGACTCGTGGAGCGGCGGCTCCAGGCAAAGGCCCGCGCGCGCGCGGCGCCGCCCGGGTCGGCCGAACGTCACACGCACGAAGCCATGTCGGCGGCGATGAAGCTGGTCGTCAACTCCGCGTACGGGTATCTGGCGGCCGGCGGCGGGCTCACGAGGTTCGCAGACGTACACGCCGCGAACGAGGTGACGCGTCGAGGCCGCGAGACACTCGATCTGATGTGCCGCGCGCTCGGCTCGCGGGGCGTCACGCTCCTCGAGGCGGACACCGACGGCGTGTACTTCGCCGTCCCCGAGTCGTGGACCGAGGGTGACGAGCGACGCGTGGTGGCGGAAGTGGCCGCGCTTCTCCCACCGCTCGTCCAGCTCGAGTTCGATGGCCGCTACGCTGCGATGCTGTCGCACGAGCCCAAGAACTACGCACTCCTCGGGTACGACGGCGTGCTCCTGCTGCGCGGCGTCGCGTTCCGCTCGAGCCGCGCCGAGCCCTTCGGGGAGACGTTTCTTCGACGCGCGATCGGCCACCTCCTGGTCGATGATGTGTCCGGCGTCCGGCACGCGTATCTCGAGACCATTGCGGCCCTCCGGCGCCGTGAGATCGCGACGCGCGACGTCTCCTCGCGCGTGCGGCTCACGAAGACGCCGGAGCAATATCTCGCCACGCGCGACGGCCGGCGCGAGCTGCCCTACGAGGCCATGCTCGCGGCGGGCCGGACGGCCTGGACCATCGGCGAACGGGTGCGTGTCTATCGGACCGAGGCCGGGACTGGCGGCGTGGTCTCGGATCCCGACTCGGTCGATGGCAGCGTCGGTCGGGCCGAGCGCCGGGACTACGACATCGAACACTACGTGCGCGTCCTCCGCGACACGTTTGCGGCGCGGCTGGCGCGCGCCTTCACCCCGGACGGCTACGCGTCCGTGTTTGCCGATCCCGAGCAGCCGTCGCTCTTTGTGCCGGCACTCGGCACCGTGCGCCCGGTGCTCACGCACACCTTTGACTTCGACACGTGATCGGGTATATGTAGAAGCAATAGGCGTCTGTAGCGCGTGGCTTCCACGTTTCGTAGCTTTCAGGTTGCGTAGCTTTCAGGTTGCGTAGCTTCCACCTTTAGGTGGAAGGCAATTCGGAGCCGCGAGCTTCCGCCTAAAGGCGGAAGCCACAAGGCGGAAGCCACAAAGCGAAACCACGAGATCCTTCACAGCCCAAGGAGGAGCCCCTTGACCTGGTGGCAGCGGGTGTTCAGTCACCGGAAGCTCGAGCGCGAGCTCGAGGCCGAGCTCCGTGATCACGTGGAGCGAATGACCACCGACTACAGGGCTTCAGGAATGGACGAGCAGGAAGCGCGCAGAAGGGCGCGTCTGGAGTTCGGCGGCGTCGAGCAGATCAAGGAGATCTGCCGGGACGCGCGCCGCACCCGATGGATCGACCAGATCAGGCAGGACGTGCACTACGCGTTGAGGAGATGTCGGAAAGCGCCCGGCTTTTCAGCGGTCGCGGTGCTGACCCTCGCCGTCGGGATTGGCGCCAACACAGCGATGTTCAGCCTGGTCGACGCCGTTCTTCTCACGCCGCTCCCGATAGAGGACCCGTGGCGGGTCGTCCAGGTCAATCGTCGAGGGCCTGGAGGTCAGGGACCCGTCATCTCGTACCCCACCTATCAGTTCCTTGCCGATCATCAGTCGTCTTTCTCCGAGCTCGCCGGCACGGGGCGGGTGTGGCGCTGGAGTGCGACCTTCTCGCAGGAATCGGGGCCCGAGCGTGTCGCCGGAGAGCTCGTCACGGGCAACTACTTCTCGCTGCTTGGCCTCCAGCCGACGCTCGGGAGGCTGTTGACGCACGACGACAACCTCGTTGCGGGCGCTGGAGGCACCCACGGCGCGGTCGCCGTGATCAGCGACGACTACTGGGCTCGGCGTTTCGCGCGGGATCGATCGGCAGTCGGTTCGGCATTCTCCGTAGGCGGCGCGAGCGTGACGATCGTCGGGATTGCGCCGCCATCGTTCTTCGGACTCGAGGTTGGCGATCCGGTGGATATCTGGCTGCCCATGGTGCTGCAGCCGCGCCTCTTGCTCGGACAGAACTGGCTCGACCGCGGCGGCAACAACTGGATGCGGGCGATCGGCCGGTTGAAGCCTGGCATCTCCCCTGACGCGGCCAGACAGTCGACCTCGAGCGTCTTCGCACAATTGCCCAACGCGGCGGGTCAATGGATCGAAATCGCGGACGCCGCGTTCGGCCTGTCAGGTCTGCGCACGCGGCTGTCGTTCGCGCTGCGGCTGCTGATGGGCGCTGTCGGAATCGTGATGCTCATTGCCTGTGCGAACGTGGCGGGCCTCACCCTCGCGAGAGCCAACGATCGCCGGCGTGAGCTGGCGCTGCGAGTGGCCCTGGGCGCCGGGCGCGGCCGCCTGGTCCGGCAGCTGGTGACGGAAAGCCTGGTGCTGTCCGTGGCCGGCGGAGCGTTCGGGCTCTTGATCGCGACGTCGGCAATTGGCCCGCTCCTGCGCGTGCTGCAGGCGAGCCACGGCGCTCCGATACCGGTCGACGCTCGACGTTCGCATGTTCGCCTTCACCTGCACCCTGGCGGTGCTGACGGGTGTGTTGGTCGGGCTCGTGCCCTCTCTGAGCGCACAGGCTGGAGGCCGCGCGACCGGCGGCCGAGTGGGCTTTGAAACGGCACCCCGGCGCCAGCACGCCCTCGGCAGCATTCTGGCAGCCTCGCAAGTCGCCTTGTCGATCGTCCTGCTGATGCTTGCCGGCCTGCTCGTGAAGACACTCTGGAACCTCCGCGACGTGGACACCGGATTCGTGCAGGACTCGGTCGTCGCGGTCACGCTCGACCCCATCGCCGCGGGGCACTCCGGCGCGGAATTCGGCGATCTCTATCGCCAGCTGCTCGATCGTGTGGCCGCTCAGCCCGGCGTACGGTCGGTGAGCTTGTCCGACGGATCATTCTTTGGCTCGGGTCCCCGGCAGCGGGCAATCTCCGTGCATGGATACCTCCCGAAGCCTGGCGATGACCTCAATCCCTATGTGATCAGCGTGTCTTCCCGGTTCTTCGACACGATGAGCATTCCTCTCATCGCCGGCCGTTCGTTTACGCCGGACGACGAAGGACGGTCGGGCCGGGTCGCCATCGTGAGCCGGAGCTTCGCGCGGTACTACTTCGGCAACCGGGATCCGGTCGGGCAACATTTCGGGTTCGGCAGCAATGCCGCGAGCCGGGAGGTCGAGATCGTCGGCCTCACTCAGGACGTGAAGTTTGCTGACATCCGGGAAGCGCCGGTCCACCTGGTTTACGTGCCCATCGGGCCGAATCAGTTCCCGAACACGTTGTTCTCGTTTTCGAACACGACGCTGACCGTTCGGACCGCGATCGACCCGAAGGTCATGGCCGCACAGCTGCGTCAGGAGATACGGGCGATCGATCCCGCTCTACCGGTCGTGAGCGTCAACACGATGCGCGAGCAGGTCGATCGCTCGCTCGGACAGGAGCGTGTGGCCGCTGTGCTGGCGAGCGCCTTTGGCGCGCTCGCGGCCGGCCTGGCGTGTCTGGGCCTGTACGGCGTGATGGCCTATTCCGTCAGCCGGCGGACGAGAGAATTTGGCGTTCGATTCGCTCTGGGCGCGGCGCCCGCCCGCGTCGCGTGGTCCGTGGTGCAGGAGAGTCTCGCGCTCGTGCTCGTCGGAGCCGGCACCGGTCTGCTTGCCGCGCTCGCCCTGACGCACATCGTCGAATCCCGACTGTTCGGGGTCACGCCGATGGACCCCGGGACCCTCGGCATGGCGGTCGCGATCATGGTCGGTACCAGCACGCTGGCGGCCGTAGTTCCTGCCTGGCGCGCATCGCGGGTAGCGCCTGCCGTGGCGCTGCGCGGTGAGTGAGCCAGACCTCGCGAATCAGAACGAGACCTGCACCTGTCTGCCCGAGTACGTCACCTCTTTGGACGTGCCCTCCGGCAGCACTACGACTCTGAACGGCCGTGTGACCGCGAGGTCCGTACTGCCAGCCGGCGCACCAGGCTCGAGCGTGAGCTGCCGGGCACGGTCGCTCCACGTCATCCGGATCCAGCTCCCCCTGCCCGCGAGGTACTCCTGGGTGATCCCATCGTCGTCGTAGAGCGTGTATCGACCGTCGGCACCCTGAAATACCTGCAGCGTCGTTGGTTCGGAGACGGGCTGCGCCATGTATTGACGCACGGGATCGATGGGAATGATGGCGCCCGCCCGCACGTAGATCGGCATCGTGGCGAGGTCGACCGCGCGGGTGACGCGCCTGCCGCCTGACGTGCGCTCGCGCGTCCACCAGTCGTACCAGTCGCCCTTCGGGAGGTACACCTCGCGCGACGCCGCCCCCTTCGCGTAGACCGGCGCGATCAAGAGGTCCCGGCCCCAGAGGAACTCGTCGCCGAGACCGCGCGCCTGCTCGTCGTCGGGATAGTGCAGCCACAGCGCGCGCATGAGCGGCAGTCCGCTGTCGCGTGCCTCCCGTGCGAGCGTGTAGGTGTACGGCATCAGCTGGTAGCGAAGCTCGTCGTATTTCCTGGCGACCGGCTCGATCGCGGGATTGTTCATCTCCGATTCCAGAATGTTGCGGCGATCGCCTGGCGGAATCGGGGCGTTCGTGTTGTTGAACTCGCGTGGGCCCATGTCGGTCCCGCCCCAGCCCCACGGAAGGCGGGTCCACCACGTCCGCCCGTGCGAGCGAAAGGACCCGCAGAAGGCCCCGAACTGATACCACCTCGCGTAGAGCTCGCCGGTCAACTCGCTATTGGGGTAGAAGCCACCGATATCGGATCCCCAGAACGGGCCGATGCTGAGTGAATAGTTGAGGCCCACGGCAATCTGCGCTTCGAGCGTCTTCCACGAGGATTCCGTGTCCCCTGACCATACCCAGCCGCCCCATTGCGCGATTCCCGGATATCCGTTGCGCTGGAGGCTCCACGGACGGACGTTCGGCCGCGCAGACAGCTGCCCCTGGTAATAGAGCTGATGGCGCTTGATCCGCTCGAACAGGTTGAACCAATCGCCTTCGTCCGGCCAGAAGGCGTCGATGCCCGCGCGCACGAGCCCGAGATGCTGCTCCCAGTACCGCTGGATATGCGACCCGTCCATCCTTTCGCCGGGCCGAGGCGGGATCGTTCCCTGAAGAGTAGGCAGCCTGTCGCGATCCCACGGCACCATGTGCACGACGACGTTCACGTTGCGCGCGTGCATGTCCGCGAGCACTGCGGCGGGGTCGCGCTTGAAGACGTCGGGGTTGAAATCGAATGACGGCTGCCTGGTGTTCCACCCGCGCGGTGCGAAGCCCGTGCCGAGATAGATGACGGCGTCGACCGGAATCTTCTTCGACCGGAACGTGTCGATGATCTCGAGGAGCTGCGCGTCGTCCTCGAGCGTGCGGTGCGACTGCATGTAGCCAAGCGCCCACTTCGGGGGGAGAGCCGCCTGGCCGGTGATCCTGGAGAAATCCTTGAGCGCCGCGGTCGGGTCGTGCGCGTCGAACACGAAGAAGTCGTAGAGCCCTGGGACGAGGTCGCTGACCGGCGGCAGGCCCTTTCCCAGGTTTTGCTGCTGGTTCCGCTCGGTCTGCGGCGCGTTTTCGGATCCGGTCGGCTTCCACGGGATGAACAGACCGCGATCGGGTTTCGTCAGGTCGACCTGCACCCAGGGCGTCGCGACGAAGATTCCCCAGCCCGACGTTCCCATCAGCATCGCCACCGGGTTGCGCGACCCGTACATATCGCTCTGCCACCGGGGTTCCATCGCGTCCAGCTGACCCCGACGATCGAACTGGACCGGCTGCTCCCGCCAGGGACGGCCCGGCGCCGGCCTCGGCCCTCCCTCGCCGAGCCCCAGGACCGGCTGATCGTCGAGCTGAAAGGAAAGGGTGCCGGTCTCTTCGAACACGATCTGCTGAACCAGCTTTCCACTGCGGTTCCTGACCACCAGCGTCATTGGACTCGGACGGATCTCGACGGCCAGGCTTCCGACGACCTTCTTGATGGGCTGCTCGAGGCGCCGGAGGCTCAACGCGGGCGCCGGATATGTCCGATCGACAACGGCCGGCGTTCGTGGGAAGTCGTCCTTGAAGCCGAGCGGCGCGAGCGTTACGCGGATGCTGGCATCGCCCGCTGCCCGCACATCCAGTCGCGCGGGTTGCCCTGCGGCCGTGATGGGTTGCGCATGGACCGCTGCCGGCAGCAGGAGGCACGCGGATAGCGCGAGTCGCCCGACGAATCGCATCTGAGTCTCCTCCGGGATCGGAGATCGAACTCAGGGAGTCTACTCGGGATCGAGAGCGCTACTTCGGAATGTGGACGGCTCTACTTGGGTATGTAAACCGTAAGAGGTTCGGCGAGGGTGACGGTCACGGGCTGCGCTGGAGACGTCTGCACGTCAATCGCGTACTTCTTTGGCTTGCGGCCCTTGACGACGGGCTCGTCTGGATCCGGGGCTTCGAACGGGATCGGACGCGACACGATCGCCGCCCGGCTGCCGGTCACGGCATGCTGGACGACGAAGAAGGCCACCGAGACCCGGCCGCGCAGTTCCCGGGGCGACGCGGGAACAACCTCGACAACTTTGCCGTGAATGGCGGAACCGGCCGGAATCAGCTCGATCCCGTTCCCGCTCACGGCGTCGAGCAGAATCGCATCGACTTGATCGTCCACGCGGCTGAATGCCGAACCCAAGGTCGTTCGGAGCCTTCCCTGCAGTACGGTTCCGGCGGGCACTCGATAATCGGCCGCGCTGGTCACCTTCTGCGCGCCGCCAAGCGTCACCGCAAATGTGGTGAGGAGCGTGGTGATGAGTCCGATGATCGTCCCGATGCGTCTGAGCATGTCAAGAAACGCGCTCCGAGAGAGGCGAGCCATTCGCCCGTCGGGTGTGCACCATCCGAGTCTCCAGCAGACTCGGACCCGTCCGGGTCCTCAGCAAACCTCGGACCCGAGGCGCTCTCGCTGAAACCGGCCTGTCTCGGAGTGAACGGTCGCGAGGGAATTACAGTTTCGGCGCGGGCGTGCAAAAAACGTTTGAGCGGGCCCTGCCGCCCCGGCTCATGAGCGTGGAAGCTTCCTGAGCAGCGCCTTCGCTTTCCTGAACCACGGCCGCTCCCGTCGACGGATGTACTCGGGCATGGTCGCCTTCTTCCGCAGGATGCGGTCGGCCCAGTCGCGCGCTTCTGCGGCGCGGCCTTCTGCCGCAAGAAAGCAGGCGTAGTTGTACTGCGTCTCGGAGAGAGTGGATGTGAGCGTGACCTCAGCGAAGAGCGCATTTGCTCTCGTGCGCTCGCCGATCTTCGCGAGGGCGTGAGCGTGCAGGCCCGAGGCGCGCTGGTAGTCGTACTTCGCGTCGCGCGCGGTGACCTGCTCGAGATCGGCGGCCGAGGCAGCGTAATCATCCAGCGCCATCTCGCACAACGCCCGTCGATATTGGGCATCGATCGAGTCGGACCTGGCGAGTACCCGGTCGTAACACTCGCGCCCACGGGCGAACTGCCCGTCGTCGAGATACAGGTCCCCGAGCTCTTCGTAGTTGCCCACCGACGGGTTGTCGATAATCGCCGCTTCGAGCTCTTTGATTCGTTTGCGGCGCGGGAAGACCTGGAACGCGCCGCGCAGGAGGCCCGCATCGGGGACCACTTCGATGGCGATATAGACGAGCGCACCGAGCGCGCCGCCCATCAGGATGATCCAGAGCCAGTAGGTGTCCGGCCGCCGCCTCACGAAATGCAGGATCGCAATGGCCTGCAGGAGGAAGCCGTACGGATAGAACAGACCGAACATACTGGCGCGCGACTATAACAAAGCCGCGGCGCGCTGGCACTAGTCTCATCCGAGGGGCTTCGCCCCTCGGACTCCCCGACACGCGCTCTCGCGCGCCGCTTCGCCGGCGCGCTTCCGCCTCCGCGCGAAGCGCTACGGCGAGACCTCGCCGAAGCCTGGGCGTAGGCGGGCCGCTCGCGTGGCTCGCTCGCCATGCTCGCTCGCACCGTGGAGCGAGCGTCGGGTTTGTGAGACGGCTTCTATGGTCTGACCTGGGTCTGACCCCGGCTCGTCGCTACGCCGGAGTTGTAAGGCCGAAGGGGGTTGTCAGGTGACCGGCCCGTCGAGGCGCGGTCTCAAGTGTCAATAGCTAATTACTTGTCTCAGTCACGTAATCCATCGAGGCTGACGTCCCCCCGACCTGGTGACCGGCCAGGCTGCCGACGGGAGCCACTTGCACGGCGACCTACGGTGGGCTGATTCAGTTCTGGTCGTCGTGTAGACCATCCCGGAGCCCGCGAACCCTGCTCACATTCGGCGCGGCGGCTTCACTCCTCCTCGGTCTTCGCAGGCGACGGGCGCGCTGACCGCGCGGCTACTCCTCCATCGTCAGGGTGGGCGTCAGGGTGGGCGTCAGCGTGGGCGCCATCGCGGGCGTCAGCGCCGGAACCCCGGCTGACACGGGTGTGACGGCGTCGGCGTCAGCACCTCCGACCTGGCTGTTCCAGAAGTTCGCGTAGGCATTCTCCCAGCTGCAGGTTTCGGCGTACGAGCGGCACTCCGTCGCCATGCGCCGGCGCTCGTCTTCGTGATCGACCAGGTACTCGATGCCCTGGAGAAGATCCGTCGCATCTCGCCCTTTCGTCACGAGCCCCGTCCTTCCGTGCTGAACGAGCTCGCGGGCGCCCCTCGATCCGAAACGATGACTGGAACACCAGATGCCATCGCCTCCAGGACCACGCTGCCAAAGGTGTCGGTGGTACTGGGGAACACCAGGACGTCGGAAGACGCGTAAGCGGCGCTGAGCCCCTCGTTGAACAGGAAGCCGGTGAAGACCACATTCGGATGGACGAGCGCCTGCTTCATCTGCTCGAGGAACGGCCCATCCCCCACTACAGAGAGCGTGCAGTCCGGCCGGCGACGAGCCAGCAGGTCGTACACGCCGATCAGGACGTCGAGATCCTTTTCTTTCGCGACGCGGCCGACGTAGGTCACCTTCGGACCGCCGCCGGCGCCGTACTTCGACCAGAAGGACGGGTCGCGATGCCCCGGATGAAATGTCTGGAGGTCGGTCCCGTGCGGGAACAGACGAAGCTTTTTCGGGTCGAGCCCCTTGGCGATCAGCTGCTGTCGATAGGCGCGCGACGGCACGAGGACCACGTCCATCTGCTCGTAGAACCAGCGGAGGTATCGCCACGCGGCGTGCTCCATCGCCTCGTCTTCGGTGAAGCCGTAGAAAAGCCACGCGACTGCGGTGATGGGGTCGTCGCCCATCGAGAGGAGCGAACCGGCGCACAGCGCTCGAAACCGCTCGGGCGCTCGAGCGATCCACACGTAACAGATGCGTTCGGCGCCCAGCAGCGCGGCGGCGCAGGACAGGATCGCGAGCCGATCTTCAAGCACGTTGTGTTCGGCGCGGGAAGTACGCGATCACGTCCGTGATCGGGTCGGTGACCAACTTCACGAACTACACCATGGCAGTACCGAAGCCGTGCTTCAGGAGGAGAAACGCGACGCGTCCGAACACGACGACCAGCGTCCAGCAGAACCACTGCAAGGCAATCAGGTCGACGTTCGCCCAAAGCGCGCTCAGGCTCCACGTGCCTCCCATCCCCACGACGACGAGGGGAATAACGGCGTAGGTCAGAAGGATCAGCGTCTTGTTGCGGGTGTTGTATCCGAGGAGCAGCTTCTCTTCTTCGTGGCACGCGGGCTCGAGCACGGCATGGCCGAACTGACGCAGGAAGAGCGACGCGAGGCCCAGGAACATGGCGGTCGTGAGGTCGCCGAAGATGACCGCGTAGCAGTAGATGAAAACGCTGGAGCTGATGAGATGCAGGTACTGGTTCGCGGCGTCGTTGTGCGAGGCGTGATGGTCGTCTGCCTTGCGCTTCATCACGGCCGAATAGAACGCGCGCACCGGGTTCGGGACCTGGAACGAGGCTTTCGAGCACTTCCTTGAACAGTCGCGTTCGCATGATGCGGTCCTTTCGTGGGAACTCGGCGGCGGTCAGCCACCATCCATCGCTCTTCATCTGGCGGGCGGCCGCCACGAGCTTCGTCTGGAGTGATTGGAAGTCGGCCGCCGTGAAATCCATGCTGGCCAGGCAGCGGCCCGTCCCGACCCAGCTGAGTGTGACGCCCTCGGCGCGAAGGTAGGTACTGGAGCAGCCAGTTGTAGCGGCTCTGCTCTTTGAATAGAACCGTCCACACCGTACCCAGGCACACCACCCGGACTGGCAGTGCGGCTTCCGCGAGTTCCTGGTTGGTCGCCTGCACCCACAGAGCGCAGCGTTCGTTCGAGTTGCGATAGAGCGTCGCGGTGGAAGCCTGCTCGCTCCACCGCAGGAACTCGTTCATGGCGCCCATCACGACTGGATGGGCCGAGAAGGTTCCCACGACGTACGCCATCCGCATCGGATGCTCCGGGTCGATGCGACGCATCAACCAGGACCTGCCGCAGACGACTCCGATCGGCATGCCGCCGGCGACGGTCTTGCCGTAGACCACCAGATCCGCGTGCACGTCGAAGTACGCCTGCGCCCCGCCGGGCGCGAGCCGGAAGCCGGTATACACCTCGTCCAGGATGAGCGGAACGTTGCACGCCGTGCAGACATCCCGGAGCTCCTTCAACCAGTGGCGGTATGGTTCGGACGACTCGTCTGCGGTGCGCACGTCGCTCGTGAGGAGAATCGCGTCGTTCGGGGGCGGCGAGTTGGGATGGAACGACTGGACCGGATTCACCAGCACCGCCGCGATGCTGCTGGATCGCCGTCGAATGACGGCAAGTGATGCCGGGCTGAGATCCTTGAGCGTGAGGCAGTCGTCCAGGGCGCGTTCGCACCCGAGCCCCGGCTGCACACCGTCCCACCATCCGTGATACGCGCCGGAGAAGCACACGATCAACTTTCGCCGCGTGTTGAACCGCGCCAGCCGGACGGCGGCCATCACGGCTTCGGTGCCGCTCATGTGGAAGGACACCTCGTCCAGTCCCGAGGCCCGCTTGAGCATCTCGATGTTCTCGGCGACGACCGGATGGACCGGGCCGGGACCGAGATCGCGCACGCGTTCCCAGCCCCTCTGGATCCAGTCCTTGTATTGGTCGAATCCCGCGACGTTGAGGCCGTACGAGCCGCTCACGTCCAGCGTCCAATGGCCGTCCAGGTTCTGGAGATACGGGCCCCGCGAGGCGGTCACGACCGAATAGAGACTGAACGTGTCACGCATCGCGCGCGCGAACGGGAACGGCACGCGACTCGCGTCGCTGAAGCGGAGATCCGAAAAACTCTCCCGGAGCGATCGGCCCAGCGCGGCGGATCGCGGGTACTGCCTCTCGAGGGTCGCGGCAAGCCGTTGGAGACCCTCTCGTCGCTGCTCGACCCATTGCGACGACGCACCATCGGCCGATAGGAGCTCGGCGATGGAATACTCTCGCGTCCTGACCCAGCGAGCCAGCCGTCGTGACACCATCGGCACGAGTGCGAGCGCGGGCAGCGTCATGAGCGCCCCGGCGAGCCTCCAGGCAACGAAGGCGGTCAGCAGGAGAGCCGACCCGGTCGCGAACCAGTGGTCGAGACGGAGCGTGTCCAGGTTCAGCAACATTGGAGACACCCTTGCGTGATTCGTTGGGCCCGTGGCAGACGGTCCACGATCACTGAGTCGATTCCTCCGAGAGGACGAGCGGCGAGTGTCCACTCGTCGCGATGGCGTCGGGCGCGTGCTGACCGGTGGCCGAACACCAGGCGTCGCGCAGCGGAATCAAGGACGAGGGCCAGTCGCGCGCGAGGGCATAGGATCGAGCGAGGCGACCCATCTCGAGTCGAAGCTCGGGCTGCGTGAAGAGCATGACGAACGCCCGCGCGAAGGCGTCCGCGTCCCCAGCAGCGCAGACAAAACCGGTGTGGGTATGCGCCATATGCTGGCGTGGCCCACCCCGGTCCGAGACCACAACCGGCAGCCCCGCTGCCTGCGCTTCGAGCACGACGTTGCCCAGCGTGTCAGTTGCGCTCGGAAAGAAGAAGACGTCTGCGGACGCCATGGCCTCGGCCACGCGGTCGTGAGGAAGCGAGCCAGGGAAGACGCCATCGGGACAGAGCGTCTCGAGCTCGCGACGCATCGGGCCGTCTCCGACGAAGACGAAGCGAGCGTTCAGCCCGTAGCCAAGCAGCTGTTGCCGAAGCGGCGCCACGAGCTCGAGCCCTTTCTCCCGCGACAGTCGACCGGCGTAGAGAATCACAGGTGAACGTCGATCGCCCCGCCACGCCTCCTGCAACGCTGCCGACGCACGACCCGGATTGAACTGTTCGACGTCGACCCCGCGTCCCCACACTCGCAGACGGCCCGGCCGGTACCCACGTGAGACGAGGAGGTCTCGAGTTGCGGTCGAGGGCACCAGCAGCGGGTTGCACGTCCGGTAGAACCAGCGCACGTACCGTTCGGTGACCGCTCCAAGCCGCGCCGAGCCGCTGAGCATCGTCGCGTAGTCGCCGAGCTCGGTGTGATAGCTCCCGACGAGCGGGAGCCGCAGATGCCGTGCGAGCCAGCGCGCTGCGAGACCAACCGGACCGGGCGTCGTGACGTGGACGACCGAGACTCTCTGGCGGCGCAGCTCTCGCGCGAACGTCAGGAGCCGGGGCCAATGGATTCGCATCTCCCGATACCACGGCAGACCGACCCCGGCCGAACCAATCGCGTAGTACGAGGACGTGTCGACGGCGACGTCTGCGGCGGTGTAGATCCGCGGTTCCAGCGCGCGCCGTTCGCGAACCGCAAGACCGCCTTCAGCGTTGTCGTAACGCCGTTGATCTTGTCGAAATCGTTGTCCGTGAAAATTGCGACCCGCATCAGCGCGGCACGACCGCTTGGCAGGCTGAGACCGCGGCGTGATACCGCAACGTCGCAAGCTGCTGGTGGCGCACTTGTGCCTTGTCCAGCTTCAAGACGGCCTCCGGAATCGTCCGACAGCGCGCGGGCCGCTTCTCTGGGAAGAAGCGACGGTCAACACGAGGTGGGCGGGCAATCCAGCATCCGATGCTGCGAGCATGCGCCCGCCCGATGAACAGGCCGTATCGGGAACGGCACGTCGCGGTAAATTTTGACCGCCGGGTCGGCGTGGACGGGGGGACACAAAAGGGTCGCCGGGCTCCGAGACCTGTAATCCCTCGCGCCCCGAAACCTACGATTCGGCGAGAATTTCGAGGGATTTCGCTCGTTCCGGCGGGCACGCCTCTTGAGTCGCACTCGAGTGCCATGACAGCCCTGTTTCTGTTGGTAGTCGGCGGCACGGTGTGGTACTTCACGACGGCCGAGGAGCGAGCGCAGCTGCTCCACGGCGCGCTGTCCGGATTCCGAAAGCTCATGAAGCTCGCGGACCGGCACAGGATGGAGCCGGAGCCCTTTCGCGACGCGCTTCGCGCACGCGCGGCGCTGCCGTTTGTGACCATCGCACTCGCGGCGATCAGTGTTTTTGGTTTCCTGTTCGCCTCAGCGGGCGCAGCGTCAGGCGGTCCAGAGGGGCTGGTGCGCCTGGGGCGGAAGTTTCGGCCCGCGGACCACGAACGGCGAGTGGTGGCGGCTCGTCACGTCGATCTTCATTCACGGCAGCGTCCTCCAGTTCCTCGTCAACCTCGCCGCACTGGCGCAGGTGGGCGTCCTGCTCGAGCGTCTGGTCGGACGGATCGCGCTCGCGACGGTCTATCTCGCGTCAGGCGTCCTCTGTGGGTTGGTGCATCTCTACCTGCAGCCGATGACCGTGAACGTCGGTGCTTCAGCCGCCGTCTTCAGCCTGTACGGGCTCCTGATCGCCTCGACGATCTGGTCGCTCAGACGCCGCTCCGATGCCGCAGCGATCTCTTGGGCGTCGGGCAGGCAGCTACTGCCGATCGCGGCAATCTTCATCCTGTATCACCTCGCAACTGGCGAGCTCGGAACGGCAGCCGTACGCACAGGGCTGGTTCTTGGCGTGATCGCCGGAGCGGTGCTGGCGAGAGACGCCACCGAGCGGCAGGCCCCGGTACTTCGAGTCGGCGCGGTGGCCGCGGTCGCCGTGACGATGGCGGCGATCGCCGCGGTTCCGCTGCGCGGCATCTCCGACGTCAGGCCCGAGATGCGACGGCTCGTGCAGATCGAGGACCGCATCGCGCACGAGTACGACAGGGCAGCGAATCAGTTCCGGCTCGGTGCAATCAACGCCAAGGCGCTCGCACAGCTCATCGACCGGACCATCGTGCCGGAGCTTCGGGACGCGCGGGCGAGGGTCAAGGCGCTGGTTCGCGTGCCGCGGGAGCATCAGCCGCTCGTCACTCGCGCGGACGAATATCTCCGGTTGCGCGACGAGAGCTGGCGCCTGAGGTCCGAAGCCCTGCACAAGGCGAACATGATGACGCTTCGGAAGGCCGACCGCGCCGAACGCGCGTCGCTCGACGCGTTCGAGAAGATCAAGCTCGTCGACCAGGACCTGACGCAGGCAGTTGCTCTCCACCTGCTGAGGCGTGGACTCTCTCTCGTTGTGGGATCCTTGTTTCACCAGGGCGTGCATTTCCCTTCCTTCTCCGAGTAGACTCGGACGAGCGCGTGCAGGACGCGCCCCGTCCGCGGGAAGGGATGCTCCCACCTGTCGTCGGACTCGACCTCACGTTGGCCTGACGAAACCTCCAGCCCGTCCTCGCGGACAGCGGGCACAACACACAGAGGTGTCGTCATGGCGTCCGAACACGAACGATCGGCTTTCGTCGAAGCACTTCCCTCCCATCCCAGCCTGGAGATGCAGCAGAAGCGGGCGAAGAACCTGCTGCGCGCGGCGTCTTCCAGGGACGCCGATGCCCTGCGACGCATTCGAGCGCTGCACCCGAGGCCGCCGGCCGGCGAGGCCCTCAAGCTCGCCGACGCGCAGCTCGTGGTCGCGCGCGGCTACGGCTTCGAGAGCTGGGCGGCCATGCGCCGGAAGATTGATTCCCTGACGCAGACGCCGCTCGAGCAGTTCCGCAGCGGACTGCGTGCAGGTGACGCGGAACAGGTGCGCGCACTCCTG
The DNA here is from genome assembly GCA_963804795.1 of uncultured Acidobacteriota bacterium. Classification (GTDB taxonomy): domain Bacteria; phylum Acidobacteriota; class Vicinamibacteria; order Vicinamibacterales; family 2-12-FULL-66-21; genus CAVSUB01. The sequence goes on from CAWDRS010000008.1 coordinate 555,100, forward strand.
GAGGCACACGCGGAGGTGCGCGCCGCGGTGAACGCACCGGTGGCCGCGTTCGGCGGCCGCCCGGCGTCGGCCGCGCGGAAGAACCTGCCGCTACTCGATGTGTTGATCGAGTACGGCGCGGACCTGAACCTCAAGAGCGACTGGTGGGCCGGCCCGTTCGGCCTTCTCGAGCACGACATCACGCCCGATGAAGCGGCGGCCTTGATTGCTCGGGGTGCCATCGTAGACATCTTCGCCGCGGCGCACCTCGGCATGCCGGATCGCGTGCGGGAGCTCCTGGAAAACGACGCGTCGGTGGTCTCCGCGCGGGGCGGCGACGGCAAGACTGCGCTGCACTGTGCCCGTACCGTCGACATAGCGCAGTACCTGATCGACCACGGCGCCGACATCGATGCGCGCGACGTGGATCACGAGTCGACGCCGGCGCAGTACCTCGATTCGTGACGCGCCGGACGTGGCGCAGCTGCTCGTCGATCGCGGTGCGTGGTTCGACATCTTCATCGCGGTCGGCCTTCGCGACGCGGGACTCGTCGAGCGTTGCCTGCGTGACGATCCCGAGGCGCTCGACCATCGCACGTGGCAAGGCAAGTACACCACCGTGCACAAGGGCCGGCCCTCGACACGCGAGGAGATCGGGGACCACCGCGGCGACACCTACCGCTGGGTGTTCGGCCACAACGTGTCGGTCGTCGATGCCGCGCGCCTGCTCGGCTTCGATGACATGGTCCAGCTGCTGCTGCGGCATGCGTCGCCGGCGCAGCGGCTGCTCGCCGCCTGCGCCGCCGCCGATCGCTCGGCAGCCGAAGCGGTCGTCTCTGCGCACCCGGATGTCGTTGGCACGCTCACGCGCGATCAGATGCGGCTCATCGCGGACCGGGCCCACGCCAACGACACAGCGGCGGTGACGCTGATGCTCGACCTCGGATTCGACGCGCTCGTGCCTGGCCCAGACGACTTCGAGGCGATCCGCTGGGCGGCGTTCCTCGGCAACGCCGAGATGACACGGGCGCTGCTGCGCCACAACCCGCCCATCAACGTCCCGGATCGCAGCTACGGCGGTACATCGCTGGACAACTGCGTCTACGGGGCACTCCATGGGTGGGGCTGCGAACACGGGCGACTTCGTGACAACGGCGCGGCTGCTCCTCGAAGCGGGAGCGCGCGTCGATCCGGCGGACCTGCCGACCGGTCTCGACGATCTCGACGAAGTTCTGCGCGCGCACCTCGAGCCGCCCGGACGGGAGCCGTCGTCTTAGCCGACGGGCGTCACAGGAGATCAGGAGCTCAGGAGATCTGGAACTCTTGGCGCCCAACAATCCGAGCAAAGATCAAACAGAAGGCGAAGGTCAGAAGTTAACCAAAACCAAATCCTTCTGAACTCCTGATCTCCTGATCTCCTGTTGAACCAGCGCTCGAACAACCCGCTTCGCTCAAGGTAGGGTGGGAGGGTACGCGCAGTCAGCAGCTCGCGGTTACGGTCTCTGGCAGGTAAAGTTCGTCGCGTCGTCCGTGCTCCCCTGGCCCTTGTACTGTGCGACCTGCGGGAACGGACAGAGCGGCCGTGTGCGCCGGACGACGCCGTTGGTCGAGCGTGAGGCGATGATTGAATCGGGAGCCTTGCCCTGCTCCACCCATTGTTCAAGGGCTGCGACCATGTCGAAGCGGTTCGGGCCGTCGCCGCCGCTGCAGTGCCCCATGCCAGGCGCCATGAAGAGCCGATAGGCGCCCTGAACCTTGCCCGCCCCGCCCAGACGCTCCACCACGCGCTGGTAGTACTGCACGCTGCTCGCCGGCGAAATCTGCGGATCGTTCCAGCCGTGATACTGAATCAGCTTCCCGCCGCGCGCGATGAACGGCGCCAGGTTCGGATCGAGCGCGTTGATCCCGTCGGCGTCGGTTTCTTCAGCGCGTACGATATCTGTGGCGAAGTTGAACCTGTCCACGTCCCACGTCGGGTCTTTGAACACGAGGAAGCGAAACTGATCGAGCCCGGTGGCTCGAGCCGAGGCGGTCCATCCAAGGTTCGTCCATCCGAGCTCGCTGCCTCGCTCGAGACCGGTGATCGCGCGTCCACTCTTCGGGTTGACCTGCGAGGAGTAGAGCATCCTGGCGGTGCTGACCTGTGCCGGAGTCAGGCATGCGCCACTCTCGCTGCCCTTGCATTGGAGCACCCCCGGATCGAAGGTGCAGCGCCGAGGGTCCTCCAGCACGCCGTCGGCGACACCGTCGAGCGAGTCGCACGACTCGAGCACCGCACGATGAATCAGCTGCGCCTCGGGAGCCCCGAGCCGTGCCGCTTCGTTCTGCTGCAGCGCCTTCGCGACGTGTACGGCCTGGGCAGCCCGCCCGGTCCAGTCGAGCCCGGGCGCCCCCGCGATGATGCCGTCGAAGTCCGCCGGGAAGCGTTGCGCTTCTTTCATCGCCTGCCGCCCGCCGGCCGAACAGCCATTCCAGTACCAGAACCGTGGGCCACGTTCGTAGTAGGCGGCAATGATCCCTTTCGAGGCGCCAGTCATTTCGTGAACCGAGCGCCAGCCGAAATCGATCACCTTTTCGGGATGCCCGAGGCCGAAGCTCGCGCCGACGCCGACATGTCCGGTATCCGTTCCGGCGGCGCTGTACCCGCGGCCCAACGCCGTCATCATGGCCGAGTACGGAATCTCGCCGTTGAACGCGCCGTTGCCAACCGCCTGGAACTTGCCGTTCCAGCCCACGGCCGGCATCCAGACTTCGATCTTGATCTCGGAATCGCTCGACGGCCTCAGCGTCGCGGCCACCCGGCAGAAGGCGCGCAAAGCATTGAGCGAGGGGCCTCCGGTTGCCGCCTCCCGGCGCAAACGCTCCGGCGTTCACGTCGGCTGCCAGAGTGATCGTCGCGTTGGGCACCGTCAGCGAGGCCAGCGCCTCGCACGCCGATCTCGCCGTGAGCCGCTGAACGTTCAGCAGCACGGCCAGCAGCAGCGCACAGGCGGCAGCAGCGAGGACTCTCATGTAATGAGCGTTGAGAATACAGCCAAAGCCCTTCGATTGGAGTCGAGGAGCGTGAAGATGGAGGTTGTGTTCAAATCGGCTGTGAGGTCACCCATTGGACCTGGACGAGCGCCTCTTTCGCCGTGAGTCGGGTCGCATGGTCGCGGCCCTCACGAGGATCTTCGGCGTGCACAACCTGGCGCTGGCCGAGGACGTCGTGCAGGAAGCCTTCTGCCGCGCGCTGGAAGTCTGGAAGACTCGCGGCATACCGGAGAATCCAGCCGCCTGGCTGATGACCACAGCGAAGAACCGCGCGCTCGACGTCGTGCGGCGCGAGCGGACGGCGCGTACGTTTGCGCCGGAGGTGGCCCGGTTGCTGGAGTCCGAGTGGACGACCGCGCCGATCGTGGACGAGGCGTTTGGCGTGCACGCCATCCGCGATGAGCAGCTGAGGATGATGTTCTCGTGCTGTCACCCGCGCCTGCCGGAAGAGGCGCAAGTTGCGCTCGTCCTCAACATCCTGTGCGGGTTTGGCGCTCCGGAAATCGCCGCTGCGTTCCTGACCGGCCGGGCGGCGATCGAAAAGCGGATTTCGCGGGGCAAGAAGGTGCTCGCCGGCAGCAAGCGGCTGTTCGACCTCGCGGGCATCGAGTTCGCCAGACGGCTCTCGGCGGTGCGGCGCGCGCTGTACCTGCTCTTCAACGAGGGCTATCACGGAGCATCCGCCGAATCTGCGGTGCGTGCAGAATTGTGCAGCGAGGCGATTCGGCTCACCCTGCTGCTGCTCGAGCACCCGCCGGCCGCGACGCCCGAAACCAGCGCGCTCGCGGCGATGATGTGCCTCCATGCCGCACGGCTCCCGACACGCCTCGACGCGGCCGGCGACTTCAACGCCCTCGCCGACCAGGACCGATCGCGCTGGGACGCCGAGCTCTTGGGACAAGGGCTCGCGCTCTTCGAGCGGTCCGCGGCTGGCGCCGAGTTGACCGCGTATCATCTCGAAGCGGCGATCGCCGCCGCATACGTCGGCGCAGCGAGCGTCGAAGAAACCGATTGGGCGACGATCGTCTCGCTTTACGACCGCTTGATGACGGTTGCCCCGTCACCCATTGTCGGACTCAACCGCGCCATCGCGATCGCACAGCGCGACGGTGCCGAGCGCGGTCTCGAGGAGCTCGAGGCAATCGACGATCGCGACCGCCTCGACAGCTACCCCTTTTATCCAGCCGCCGTAGGCGAGCTCGAGCTGCGGCTCGGCCGCCGCGACGCGGCGCGCGAACAGTTCTCTGCCGCCCTCGCGCTCGCACGGAATCCGACGGAGCGCCGGACTCTCGAGAAGCGCCTGCGCGCATGCGAAGGCTCGTCAGCCCACTGAACTTCGGCCTGGCCTGAAGGCTGTGAATCAATTTCGTGTTGGTTCCCGCTTCCGCCTTCGCGCGAAGCGCTTCGGCGAGACTCGCCGTAGCCTTGGCGGAGGCGGTCAGCCGGAAGATCCGCGCGGACATTGGCCTTCCGCCTGAAGGCGGAAGCCACAGATTCGATTTGTTCACACGCTCTGAAGGCCTGTGAATATGTCTGCTCACAGGTTCTGAAGGTCTGCCGCTAACCGGCAGCTCACTCGCAGCGCAGCGCGGCGATCGGGTCGAACCTGGTCGCACGTCGGGCGGGGACATAGCTGGCGGCCAGCCCGGCACAGGTCAGCAACACCGCCACGCCAAGGTAGGCGACCGGATCGAACGGACTGACACCGCGCAGGAAGCTCCGCATGGCCTGGGACGCCGCGACGGCGCCGAGCAAACCGACCGTCAACCCGATCAGCACCGCGCGTGAGTGACCGCCGACGATCAACCGGATGACGTCTGCGGACCGGGCACCGAGCGCCATTCGAATGCCGATTTCGCGCGTCCGCTGTCTGACGGCATACGCGAAGACCCCGGTGGAGAGCGGTCAAGCATCGTTCAGGGATTCGGAATTCCAAACCAGAGGATGTAGGCCGCAGCCAGTGATCCCGCGACCGCGCCGCCATAGCAGACGGCGTTGATCACTTCGTTCAGATGTTTGATCTGGAGTCCGTCGTAGAGGGTGTAGCGGAAGCGGTGGGCCCAGTGGAACAGAGACAGCAGGCACACGGCAAACAGCACGAGGCGCGCGAGCGGATGGGCGACGACCGCGATCATCCGCTGATGCGCAGGTGGAGACAACCAACCCAGCGGGAAGGCCACACCGAACAGGAAGACGAGGCTTGGCATCAGCAGCGCCGACACGACGCCGCCTGCGCTGAAGAGTAACCAGAGAAACGGCTCGATCGGTCGTCTGGGCATCGTTATCGGTGCGCGCGGGGCCCCACCCCCGCGCGCTCTCACTCGCGCTTTCGCGCTCGCTCGGGCCGCAGGCGCTGCTGATTCAGCGCCTACCCTCAATCAGCTTCATCTCAGCACGGCCGACTTGCGGTTTCGCGCTCGCTCGGGCCGCAGGCGCTGCTGATTCGGCGCCTACCCTCAATCAGCCTCATCTCAGCACGGCCGACTGGCTCACCGAGCGAGCACGAGCCACATCACCCCTGCTGAGGCCACCACCCAGGCAGCATAGTTGGCCGCGGCAATCAGGAATCCGGGCACCTGCGTGTGTCCGACGCGTACCACCATCGCCTTGGGCGCCAGGTTGAACCAGGTGATCGCGTGGAACACGATGAACAACAGGCTGACCAGATTCAGGGCCAGCACGAATGGCGCTGCGGGACCAGTCGAGGAACGCCTGATATGGAAGGTCGCCTTGCCCTATCGCCCGAACCAACATCAGCAGGTACACGACGAACCACGCGACGAAGATGCTGCTCAGCTCCCGAAGGATGAACGTCAGGTACGCCACGCTCCCAAGCCACCAGTACGTCGACATCCGGGGCCGGATCCATCGCGGGTGATATTCCCTGTAAGCGGGAGATTCGCTCACTGCGCCCCCCGCGGCATGAAGAAGGACTTGAGCCATTCAACCGACGCGTCGAGCTTGTAGCGTTGGATGGCGCCTGCCGGATCGACGTGTTTGGGGCACACCTTCGTACATTCCCCGACGAAGGTGCAGCCCCAGATTCCCTCGTGCTCGGAAAGGATCTGCAGCCGTTGCCTCGATCCCTGGTCGCGGGGATCCAGGTTGTAACGCTGTGCGAGCGCGATCGCCGCCGGGCCGACAAACTTCGAATCCAGCCCGTAGATGGGGCAGGCTGCGTAGCACAGCATGCAGTTGATGCACATGCTGTACTGCTTGTAGGCCTCGAGCTCCTCCGGGGTCTGTCGGTACTCCCCCTCGGACAGCGGCTTCTCCACCTCGCGTATCAGCCATGGCTTGACACTGGTGAGCTTCCGCATGAAGTCGCCGATCTCGACGATGAGATCGCGAACGATCGGAAAATTCCGGAGAGGCTCGACACGCACGGGACCGGGAGCGTAATCGGCGAGGAACGTCGCGCACGTCAGCTTCGGCTCCCCATTCACCGTCATGCCGCAGCTTCCGCAGATGCCCATCCTGCAGGACCAGCGGTAGGACAACGTTCCGTCGAGTCGGTCCTTGACGTAATTCAGCCCGTCGAGGACGACCCATTCCCGCGGGCACGGGACCTCGTACTCCTGGAACGTCGGGGCCGCGTCCGACTCGGGACGGTACCGCGCAACCTGCAGCATGATTCGGTCCGGCATCGCGCTATGTTCCGTAGACCCGCTCGGCGGGCGGCCAGCGTGTGATTGTCACCGGAAGGTACTCGACCTGGCAGGACCCGTCGGACTTTCGATGCGCCAGCGAATGCGCGAGGTAGCGCTGATCGTCCCGCGCGGGGAAGTCCGTGCGCTGATGCGCGCCGCGTGACTCCTGACGCTGCAACGCCGAGGCCACGATCGCGCTCGCGACGTCGACCATGAAGGACAACTCGAGCGCCGCGATGCGCTCCGTATTGAAGGTCCGGCTGCGATCGTCCAGCGCGACATTCGCGACGCGCTCCTGCAGCGCGCTCATCGCCGCGACCGCCAGATCCAGCGACTCTCCCGTCCGGTAGATCCCGGCGCTCTGCTCCATCGTCCTCTGCATTTCGTCCCGGAGTGTCGCGATGCGTTCGCCGCCGGCGGTGTCGCGCATCATCTCGGTGTGCAGACGGTGCGCTTCGTCTTTGCCTTGCGCCTCGATGGCAGGACTCGTCTCTCTCGAGGCCAAGGCGTACTCCGCGGCAGCGCGCCCGGCGCGTGCGCCGAACACCAACAGTTCCGGCAGAGAGTTCGAACCGAGCCGGTTCGCGCCGTTGATGCTCACGCACGCTACCTCGCCCGCCGCGTACAGGCCGGCGAGCGGCGTCGCGCCGTCCAGATCGGTGTGCACTCCACCCATCATGTAGTGCACCACTGGCCGCACCTGGACCAGCTCCCTGACCGGGTCGACGTTCTGGTACTTCAAACAGAGCTCGCGCACGAACGGGATCTTGGCTTCGATCGTTTTCTCGCCGAGGTGGCGCAGATCGAGGTGCACGACGTCGCCGTAGGGCGTGTCGATGGTTCGCCCCTTCTCCTTTTCCTTGACGAACGCCTGCGACAGCCGATCGCGCGGTCCCAGCTCCATGCTGCGAAAAACCGGCTTCGCCTCCGGCTTGCCGAGGTTGTAGTCCTGGAGGTAGCGATATCCATCCTTGTTGATCAGATACCCGCCCTCCGCTCTCGCTGCCTCGGTGATGAGGATGCCCGTGAACGGGAGGCCGGTCGGGTGGTATTGGACGAACTCCATGTCTTTGAGCGGTGCGCCCGCCCGATAGGCGAGCGCCATGCCGTCCCCGCTCTTGATGGCGGCGTTCGTGGTAAACGGAAAGACGCGGCCGCAGCCGCCCGTGCAAAGTATGACGGCCTTCGCGGTGATCGTCTCGATCTTTCCGGACATCAAATCGATCGCGACGACCCCTTGAACCCGGCCATCGTCGACGAGGAGCTTCGTGACGAACCATTCGTCGTAGCGAATGACGGCGGTGTATTTGAGGGAGGTCTGGAACAACGTGTGGAGCATGTGGAAGCCGGTCTTGTCGGCGGCGAACCACGTGCGCTTCTTCTTCATGCCGCCGAACGGCCGCACGCCGATGCGACCGTCCGGTTCACGGCTCCAGGGGCAGCCCCAGTGCTCCAACTGGAGCAGTTCCTGCGGGGCTTCTTTGACGAAGGCCTCGACGGCGTCCTGATCGCTCAGCCAGTCTCCGCCGGAGATGGTGTCGTACGCGTGCTCGTCCAGCGTGTCGTCGGCCCCGATGACGCCTGCCGCGCCACCTTCGGCAGACACCGTATGGCTCCGCATCGGGTAGACCTTGGAGACCACCGCGATGCGGAGATGGGGGCTGATTTCCGCGATGGAAATCGCGGCGCGCAGGCCGGCGCCGCCGCCACCCACGAGCACGATGTCATGAGAAGGCATACGGCCGGGCTATTCGTGGGTCAGCATTTCGTCCGCCAGCACCCTGCCATCGTGGCGGACGATCTTTCGACTGACGGTGCCGTCGTGGTACTCGTGACGGATGCTGCGGCACCCGCAGGTGTAGTCCACCTCGAGCGTCAGCAGCGTTTCGGGATCTTCGTCCTCGTAGGTCTCTCCATCCACGATCCGCCCGCACGGTGCCTGTTGGCCCTTGAACTGGGTGTTCGTAGCCGGCATTGCGTACCTCCTGGCGTCTTTCGATCGCGAAACGGTTCGCTCGTGTTCAGCGCGGTAAACGACCTCCTCAACCCTGGACTGGTCGGACGAGGCCGAGTTTACTCAACTCGACCAGCCCTCCAACAGTTATTTTTGTGGCTTCCACTCCCTCGATGCTTGGCTTCTACCCCCTCGATCCTGTGGCTTCCACCTTCAGGTGGAAGACAACCCGGCTGCCGCTCTTCCGGCTGACCGCCTCCGCCAAGGCTACGGCGAGTCTCGCCGACGCGCTTCGCGCGAAGGCGGAAGCCGGAAGCCACGCGAGATCGATTCACTGGCTCTACTGGCCCGTATCAGCTGTAGTATCCGCCCATGCGCGCGTTCGCCCTGGCCGTCGCCGTGTCGATGCTGACGCTCGTGACGGTTCACGATGCTGACCGTCCGAACATCGTGTTCATCATGTCCGACGACCACGCCGCGCACGCGATCGGCGCGTATGGGTCCCGCGTCAACGACACACCCCACCTCGATCGCCTCGCGCGCCAGGGAGCGCTCCTGACGAGCGTGTTCGCGACGAACTCAATCTGCACGCCCAGCCGCGCCGCGATCCTCACCGGCCAGTACTCGCACCTGAACGGCGTGACGATGTTCAACCGGTTCGACAGCTCCCGCGCGACCGTGGCTCGACTGCTCCAGGCCGGCGGGTATTACACCGGGATGGTCGGCAAGTGGCACCTCGGCAGCGATCCGGTCGGTTTCGATCGCTGGGAGATCCTGCCAGGGCAGGGCGCGTATGTCGATCCCGTCTTCTACACCGCGACCGGCGAAAAGACGTTCACCGGGCGCTACGTGACGGACGTCATCACCGACCTGGCCCTCGACTTCCTGGGCAACCGGCCGCGGAGCAAGCCGTTCTTTCTGATGCTTCATCACAAGGCACCACATCGGCCGTGGATACCGGACGCCACGCACGGAGCGCGATTCCTGGACCGCTGGATACCGGAACCCGCGACTTTCTGGGACTGGTACGACACCCGCACGGACGCGCTTCATGAAAACCAGCAGCGCGTGGCGAAAGATCTGACGCGCCGCGATCTCAAGCTCCAGCCGCCGGCCGATCTGGCGGGAGCAGAGCTCACAGCCTGGCTGGGGACGAAGCCGGACACCGTGCGCACGACGGTCGAGGGGCAGGCCGTCACCTTGACTGGCGAAGCCCTGGTCCGCTGGAAGTACCAGCGCTATATGAGGGACTACCTCGCCACTGTTCAGTCGGTCGACGACAGCGTCGGCCGCGTGCTCGACTTCCTCGACCGGAGCGGCCTCGCGAAGAACACGATCGTGATCTACACGAGTGATCAGGGCTTCTTCCTCGGCGACCACGGACTGTTCGACAAGCGGTTCATGTACGAAGAATCGCTCCGAATGCCGTTTCTGATCCGCTGGCCGGCAGCGATCAAGGCGGGAACCCGGCGCGACAGCATGGCCCTGAACGTGGACTTCGCGCCGACATTCCTCGAGGCCGCGGGCCTGCCGGTCCCGTCCGAGATGCAGGGACGGAGCCTGCTGCCCGTCCTGCGGGGCCGCACGCCGCCCGACTGGCGCGCCTCGATGTACTACCGCTACTACCACGATCCCGGCGATCACAACACGCGGGCGCATTACGGGATCCGCACCCGTACGCACAAGTTGATCTACTTCTGGAAAAAAGATCAGTGGGAGCTCTTCGATCTGGTGAACGATCCGTTCGAGCTCCACAACCTGTACGGGCAGCCAGGGCAGGAGAAGCTCACGGCAACGCTCAAGAACGAGCTCGGGCGCGTGAAGCAGGCCGCGCGAGACGAGGATCAGCTCGCCAACGAGCAATTGCCGAACGGCGTCGACGGACCGGTCGCGAAGCTGCGGGGCAAGTGAATAGTACTAGCGCACGCGAATCGGCATCGACACCAGCAAGATTCCACCGGCGTTGGTCACGTCCAGGCGAATATCCCCAGTACCCGACGGGACGAAGTCGAAATCGTAGGTTTCGCCATTCCCCATCTGGATTTCGGATGGCCCTTCGAGCCTCTGATCGACCGGCAGATCCATGCCGTCCTTGGCCCGGGCTTTCCAGCTGAGAAGCGATGTCTCGCGCAGCAGGCGCATGCGCATACTGGGCCGGGCCGTATGAACGTTGATGAAGCGCAGCCGGTAATGCTGACCGGCGGTCATCTGCCGCGCTGCTGGCGTCGATGAGCCGTTGAGCAGCACGACGTCGGAGTTGGCGTCTTTTCTTGGGACGGTGACCAGCAGCACGAGATCGTGTTCCGGATCGTAGCCTTCCAGCGAGTCCACCACGAGGAGGGCGCCCGAAAGCCCCGCCTGCTGCTGCCGCACTTCGTCGATGTGGGTGTGATAGATGAACGTGCCCGACCGCGGCGGCGTGAAGCGCGCCTCGAACGAGCCGCCGGGTTCGATGGCTGGAGCAATCCGCTTCCCTTCACCTGCAAAGCCCGCAACGCCGTCGTAGTAGCTCTCCAGCTCGATGCCATGCCAATGCACGGCTGTCGACTCAGGAAGCTCGTTCGCCACGGTGATGCTGACCGGCTCGCCGCGCTTCAGCACTATCGTGGGGCCCGGCAGGTATGGTGTGGGCGGGGGTGACGACGTCTCCCCTTTGTCCAGGGTATAGCCGAATGCCGGCTCTTCGTCCGTTCCACCGGCATCGACCCGTGCGACGAGCCGCAGACGTCGGCGGCCCTCGGATGCCGAGGCGGCACCGTCTGCGCTCGCTCCGGTAACGGTGATGCCCATCACCGGCCCGGCCATCATGTCCAGCGCGTGGTTCTCAACATGACGGTGGACAGGCGTGGCCGACGCCCGCGCATCCAGCGATCCGCCAGGCAGCAGGTGCACGTTGTCGTGACAATGAAATAGCCAGTTGCCCGGCCGCGTCGGTTTCCAGGTCAGCGTGAACGTTCTGCTCGGCACCAACCGCTCGGTGACCACCAGATGCGGCGAGGTCGCCGGAAAGATCGTGTCCTCTCGCTCGTCGCCGCGGCTATCGACGTTGAAGTAGAAGCCGTGCAGGTGCATCGGGTGCACGGCGGCCCCGGCGTTGATGACCCGCATGCGGACGGAATCCCCAACCTGATACGTCAGGCGTTCGGTGTGAGGCCACGAGCGTCCGTTGATCACAATTCGTCGGAGAGCGCCGCGAGCTGGCTGGGGATCGCCCCAGAGACCAATCAGCAACACACGGTCCGGCAGAGGAGGACCGCTCGCGGGATCCACGATCAGCGCGCCGGAGAGCTGGGAGTCACGCGGTGGACGTTGGGCCAGCAGCGTGGCGCCATCGGTGGCGCCCCAGTAGTAATACGTCCCCGGACGTCCCGCCACGAACGCGATCTCTCGTGTTTCCCCCGGCGGAATGACGAGGGCTTCCGCGGACGCCGTGTCCTTGGCGGAGCGCGTGTACAGACCATGGACGACCAGCGGATCTCCATCGAGCCGGTTGCGGACGATTGCGCGAATCTCGGTGCCCTCGGTCACGCGAATCAGTGGGCCTGGAATCTGCAGGGGCCCGCCGTCGATCGCGAAAGCCTTCACGACAACGCCGGGATCGGTATCGCGGTCAGGGTGCCATTCGCCTGTGCGGGCCTCCATACGAACGGTCAGCGTGCGGCCTGCCAGGACGCCCGCGCTCGTGCGGTTGTCGACGATCGTGATCCGTTCTGGTGTGGCATCGGTGGGAACGGCCACCGCCGGCGTCCGCCCAGAGACCGGAATCGCTCCCAGAGTGACGCCGATCCATAGAGTGAACAAGGGACGGAGCGGACGACCCGACTGCAGGGTTCGAAGCACTGTCTTCACTTGGACGCCTCGGTTCTTGGGGTCGCGCGGGTGTGTCGACGGATGATCGGTCCCGCGGGGCCGTGTGTCAAGGGCATCACCCCCCAACCTTTCTGCCCTCTGTCTCGTCCAAGGTGGACATATAAGACTCCTGTATATAGGATTCCGGCATGTCTGGACGCACAGCGATAGACGAAGCCAAGAAGGGCAGCGCCGAACTGGTCATCCTGGCCATCGTCGAGCACGACGACCACCACGGCTACGAGATTGCCAAGCTGATCGAACAGCGGACGGGCGGGCGGCTCCGCTTCACGCTGGCGTCGCTGTACTCGACGTTGTACCGGCTGGAGGAGCGCGGGTGGCTGAAGGGCCGGTGGGTGGAGAAAGCGGGTCAGCGCCGCCGCTGTTACTACCGCATCACCCCGGCCGGTAGAACGGTTCTGGCCAAACAACGCGAAGACTGGGGACGCTTCGTCGCGGCGCTGGGCGATGTCGCCGGCGTGAAGTACGCATGAACCGCTGGCGCCCGAACGGGGGCGATGAGGCGTTCGGGAGGTTCAGGGTTCAAGGTTCAAGGTTCAAGGTTCAAGGTTCAAGGTTCAGGGTTCAGGGTTTGCTGGAGATGACCCATGACGTTCTCGCATGACTGGAAGGCGATGGTCGCGCATCACGCTCGCGCGACGGGCGCGCCCGACCTGCCGCACCACACCATCGAAGAGCTGGCTGGCCATCTCGAAGACATCCACCGCGAGGCCCTCGCCAAAGGGCGAAGCCGCGCCGAGGCGCTCGATGCGGCGCGGGCTGCGCTCGTCGAGTCCCCGCTCGGATCGGTGCCCAGGCCGAGGACGCGCCCGCCCGAAGCGCGTGCCTTCAACGAGGTCCCCGGGGGCTCGGGGCTGACAGGCGTCGCCGGCGACCTGACCTTCGCCTGGCGCCAATGGCGGAGGTCGCCGTCGTTCGCGGCGATCGCCATCCTCACCCTCGGTCTCGGGGCCGGCGCCGCGACCGCGATTTTCAGCATCGTCGACGCCGTGCTGCTGCGGCCGCTGCCCTTCCGACAATCCGAGCAGCTCGTCGCGATGTGGGAGAGCAACGCCGAGAAAGCGCTGCCCAAGGAGAAGCTCTCACCCGTCAACTTCATGGACTATCGCGGGGCCAGAGCGGCATTTTCGGATGCCGCGGCCTGGTGGCGGCCACAGGTGAACCTCGCCGAGCCGGGCCTCGAGCCGGCCCGCATCAGCGCAATCGAAGCGAGCGGGAACCTGTTCCAGCTGCTGGGTGTTTCGCCGCAACTGGGTGCGGGCTTTCCGCAAGACGGCCCGTTCTATTCCCCCGACCGGATTGCGGTGATCAGCGACAGGCTGTGGCGGCAGCGCTACCAGGCAGATCCGGCGATCATCGGCAAGACGTTGAGCGTCAACGCGGGGCAGTACATCGTCGTGGGTGTCGCGCCGCCCGACTTCAACTTCCCTGACGATGTGGACCTCTGGCTTCGATTGAGCTGGGATCTGACGCGGCACAGCCGCGGCGCACATTTCATGGAAGCCGTCGCGAGACTCGGGCCGGGTGTCGGCGTCGAACAGGCCGCGCGGGAGCTGGGGGGAATCAGCGGCCGTCTCGGCGCCGAATTCCCCCAGACCAATGGGGGCTGGCTGGCGCGGCCTGTGCCCCTGCTCGACGACATGCTGGGGTACTACAGGCCGGCGCTCATCGTGCTGCTCGCCGCCGTCGGGCTGGTGCTCGTCACCGCGTGCCTCAACGTGGCGGGCCTGCTGCTCGCGCGCGCGACGGCCCGTGCCCGAGAGATGGCCGTCCGCGCGGCGCTCGGGGCATCCCGCCTGCGGCTGATTCGACAGATGCTGGTCGAAAGCCTGCTGCTCGCTGTCGCCGGTACGCTGGCTGGCGCGGTGACGGCGCTGGCGCTTCTGCGGGTGGCGATCGCCGCACTGCCGGCTTCGATACCGCGGCTGGCCCAGACCTCCATCGATCTCAGGCTCCTGGCGTTCGCGCTGGCGGTGGTGGCTGGCACGGCGTTGATCTTCGGCCTCGTTCCCGCGATTGTCACCGCGAGCACGCACGCGTCCGAAGCCTTGAGAGAAGGCACGCGGACGTCCACCGGGGTTCGCGGCCGTCAGATCAGCCGCGCGCTCGTGATCGCCGAGGTGGCGCTCGCGTGTGCGCTCCTCGTCATGTCGGGACTTCTCGTCAGAAGCGTGCGCAGGATGATGGAGGCACCCACGGGCGTCGTGGCGGACGGTGTAGTGACGGCGACGATCCAGCTCGAAGTCGCCAAGTATCCGCAGTGGCCCGCCGTCGAACAGTTCTATTCGACGCTGATCGAGACGGTGCGACGGCAGCCTGGCATCGACGTGGCGGGCACCGCGAACGCGATCGTGCTCGATCCGGGCTGGCGGATGCCCTTCGGCGTCGAGGGCCGTCCGCCCGCGCGGGCAGACGAAGCGCCGATCGCGCAGCTCGTCACCATCAGCAGCGGCTACCTCGAGGCCTACCGCGCGAAGCTCGTTGCCGGGCGATTCTTCGCGGACACTGACACCAGCGAGACCGAGCCGGTCGTCATCATCAACGAGACACTCGCGCGGCGGACGTTTGCCGGCGAGAGCCCGCTCGACCGGCGCATTCTCTCGGGGGCACAACAGATCGGGCCGCTCGGCCGAAACCTGATGTATCCGCCTCGTCCGCAGTCCCCTGTTCCCTTCCGCATCGTCGGAGTCGTGGCGGACGTACATCAGGCGCCGATCGGGCAGGCTGCCGAACCGGTCATCTACCACGTGCAGCGGCAGTTTCCATTCCGATCCATGGCGATCGTAGCGCGAGGTCGTGATACCGCCGCCGTCGTCACCGGCCTGCGTCAGGCGCTCGCGCGCATCGATCCCGCCGTGCCGCTGAGCAACGTGCGCACCATGAGCGACCGCATGGTGGCCGCGACCGCCGGACCACGTTTGCTGATGTCGGTGTTGACGACGTTCGCCGCCCTGACGGGGCTGCTGGCGGCGATCGGCGTCTACGGGCTGATGGCGTGGACGGTCAACGACCGGCGCCGCGAGCTCGCCATCAGGCTCGCGCTCGGTGCGCAGCCGGCGTCGCTGGCCCGGCTGGTGACAGGCCATGGGCTGGGGCTCGCTGCGGTCGGCGTCATCATCGGCCTGGCCGGCGCGCAGCTCGCGCGCGGTCTGCTGGAGACAGTGCTGTTCAAAACGACGACGACCGACACGGCCGCGATCGCCGGTGCGGCGCTGCTGTTGCTTGGCGCGGCCACCGTGGCCTGCCTCGCGCCGGCCCGCCGGGCCGCGCGGGTCGCCCCGATCGAAGGACTGAAAGACAGTTGAGCCGAGACCTAGCCCGGAGCTCACTTGTGAGTTTTTCTCCTGTGGCTTCCGGCTTCAGCCGGAAGATGGCGCGTCGAAGCCGCATCGGCCCCGCGACGCCTCGGCCTGACGCGCGGAAAAATGCCCCTCCGGCGGGTGGGCTCACGCCCCCCGCGTCGGCTCGGTTATGTGGAGGCCAGTGAACCATCACTTGGATAACCGGGTCGCGTGCGCGGCCGTGGCGAAACGGCGCCGCCGCGGTTCGGAACACCTCCGGGGCATTTTTCGAGCTGGCGCCACGCGCTGGCCGCATCGCGTTGCGGGACCGACGTGGCTTCGCCGCAGCACTCCATCGGCTCGCATTTACCGCTGCCCGATATTTCACAGGCTTAAAGGTGGAAGCTACAAGACCTCCACACAAGCGACTCGGTCAGTAAGCGAAAGCAAATTTTTATGTGAAATTCGATCGGAGATTCCGACCGTGAGCGGCGGAATGCCGGCAGAGTTGTAAGCGCTACCAGGCCAGCTCGTGCGAATCAAGAAGAATGTCTTTCGCGTCGGTAAACTCCTCGAGATGAACGTGAGTATCATGCTCGAGAACCATGCAGAGACATCTCTTTCCCCTCACTCTCGTCCTTCTCGCCTCAGTTGGCGCGTCACTCGCGGCCGACACGTGGCCGCACTGGCGCGGGCCGTCGATGGACGGCATCAGCACGGAAAAAGGGCTGCCGACGACATGGAGCGCGACCGACAACGTCGCGTGGAAGCTGCCGCTGCCGGCGTTCAGCGGCTCGACACCAATCATCTGGAACGACACGATCTTCCTGAACGTCGCCACTGAGCGCGCGACGGGCCAGATCGAGCTCTGGGCGGTGGACCGCAACAAACAGACGGTCGCCTGGAAGCGTCCGCTGGCGGGCGAAAACAGGATCGGCAACAAGCAGAACATGTCATCGCCATCGCCGGTGACGGACGGGAAATACGTCTGGGTCATCACCGGGACCGGCATCCTGAAAGGCTTCGACTTCGCCGGCAAGGAAATGTGGACGCGGGACATCCAGAGAGACTACGGGCGGTTCGGCATCCAGTTCGGCTACGCCTCGTCTCCGCTCCTGCACGGCGACGCGCTGTATCTGCAGGTGCTGCACGGTTTTCACACGGACGACCCCTCCTATGTCCTGAAGATCGACAAGATGAGTGGCAAGACCGTCTGGCGCGTCGAACGGCCGACCAACGCGATTCACGAATCGCCGGACTCCTACACGACACCCGCCCTGCTGCAGCACAACGGCAAGACCGAAATCGTCATCACCGGCGGAGACATCGTGACCGGCCACGATCCGGCGTCGGGCAAGGAGCTGTGGCGGGCCGACGTGCTCAACCCGAGCAAGAGCCGCAACTACCGCATCATCTCGTCACCGATTATTGCCGGCGGGCTGATCATCGCGCCGACCCGCGTGAACCCGCTCGTCGCGCTGAAGCCGGGCGGATCAGGTGATATCTCCAGCACGCACGTGGCGTGGACGTTCCATCGCGGGCCCGACGTGCCGTCGCCGGTGAGCGACGGGACGTACCTCTACCTGGTCAGCGAGCAGGGCGTCGTCTATTGCCTCGACATCAAAACCGGTGCGCTCGTCTACGGACCGATGCGCATTCCGAACGACTTCTACAGCTCGTCGCCCGTGCTCGCCGATGGCAAGATCTACGTGACCGGCGAGTCGACCGGTGTCACGACGGTGTTCCGCGCCGGCCCGAAGTTCGAGATCCTGGCGTCGAACACGTTCAACGATCCGTGCTCGCCGTATTGCCTGGCGTCCGTCGCGGTGTCGGAGGGACAGCTCTTCGTAAAGACGGATGCGCACTTGTGGGTGGTGGGGCAACGGCGGAAATGAGCGGCGGAGTTTCACCGGACAGGACCGAGATATCGATCCAGCCAATCTAGGCTCTCCCGAATCAGATGATGCCTTGGTACGCTGTGTCCACCTTCGAAAACGACGCGACGCTTGTGCTCGTTCGGCGTTCCCAACAGGCGGTAGAAGGGCTCTTGCGATGTTTGGGGTGGAAATACGAAGTCGTCGCGCCCGTCGACGATCAATGTGGGAATCGTGACCCTGGGAACGAAATTGATCTGATCCACTTCGGGGCGGGCCGCTTGAAGATAGAGACCCGGTCCCATCAGAACACTGACCTTCAGCCGATCCTCGACTGCTGGGAGAATGGCGCCCAGGCACGCGCCCCAGCTGTAGCCGTAAAACCCGAGTTTGTTGCGGTCGATGTCTGACCGTGTCTCGAGATAATCGACGGACCGCCCGAAGTCCTTCGCCCAGGCAATGACTCGATCGCGATAACGCACGCTGGTGTTTGGAAAATACGATTGCATGTCATCCGGGCGCTCGTACGTTCCCTTGTAGATCGGCCACATGACGGCACGGCCGCTCTTGACGATGAAGTCTATGCGCGGCATCTCGACCAGCGCGTCACTGGATCGGACGAACATGGATTCGGCCGCCGGAAAATGGACCACGGTCTGGTACGGCGGAGCCACATTCCTCGGCAGGAACAGATACCCCACCATGCGCTCCTTGCCGTACGCCGCATCGAACGTGATCCTCTGTCTGACCCAATCGGGATTGCTCGAATCGGCGGCTTCGATGACGGCGTTCAATGGTGCCTTGTCGTACGCGTAGAGGTCACGGTAGACGCGAAAGACTTTGTCGGGGACCGGCTGCTCGTTCGCGTAGTCTCGAGCTGATGATGCGACCGGCTCTGTCAGTGTGGGCGAGACCGACTCGGGTGACACGGACTTCACACAGCGGAATCCAAACGTGGCGTCGCGCTGGAGCGGCGGCCTCGCGTCCGCCTCGTGGAACATATACGCCGGCTCGTCCCACGCGCCACCAAGAATGTACCGCTTGCGCTGGCCGGCTTCGTTCAAGCACCACTCCTTGACGTTGCCCGCCATGTCGTACGTTCCGGATCGACTCATTCCCCGATGCGTCCCGATCGCGGCCGGACCACGACCGGCGAAATTGCTGAACGGGAAAATGTACGAGCTGATCCAGGCGTCTCCCGTGATTGCCGCACGGTTCCAGTGATAGACCGTGGGAAGGCTCTTGCCTACAAATTGGGCGAAGGCCGCCGCTTCGTACCAGCTCACGCCCCTGACCGGATAGTCGTCCTGCCCATTCAGGTAGTCGCCGGCTTCCCAGGTGGACGGTCCCGGCCGACCCGTTGCATCGCGAAACTCACGCATCGCTTCAGCCCAGGACACAGCGCGCCCATCCTTCAGGAACTCGTGCTTCCAGTAGTCCTGCTTCTGATAGCCGTCCGCTTCGACGAAGCGCTTGAACTGCTTGTTGGTGACTTCATAGCGATCGATCCAGTAGTCGTGCAGCTGGACAGGCGGCAGGTTCTCAAAGCCCGAGACTATCAGGGGCGCCGGCGAGCGACCGCCCAGAACATGGACCATTCCAGACGGAACGCTCTCTACCGAATCAAGAACAAGCGAGATCGGACCGTACCAACCCGAGGCCACATCTTCCGCCGCAGCAAAGCCCGTCTTTTCGGCTTTCCAACGGAACAGGCCCGGCGGGATCCGGACGTTCTTCATAGGCGACGTGCCGACATACGTCCAGGAGTCCTCTCGGGAGCTGTACTCCTTCATGTAGACATTTGCGCCAGCAGGTGCGGTCTCGATCGACACGGTCTTCGACACAACCGGCCAGAGCTTCAGCAGCTGAGGGTGATTGGGAATGTATTGATCCGCCTGTCGCGCCAGAGCAAAAGCCGCGGCGTACTGGTCCTCCTCGACGAGCCGGCTAATTTCTGGGAGGAGCGTTTCCCGGGCCCACTGCTCCTTGTTCTGCCGGTCGAATCGCCACGCCAGGAGCGATCCCAGCGCGATCAGGATGAGAAGCGCAGGGATGGCTATCCGCTTGTGTGCCAGCCATGCGGTTAACCTACCCGCGGGCCGCGGGTCGCTCAACATCACACTGTTCTGATAGTCGGTGAGGTCCTTCAGGAGCTCGGCCGCCGAGCCATAACGAGATCTCACATCCTTCTGCAGGGCGCGACCGATGATCCGCTCGAGTTCTACCGGAACGCCCTCCTGGAGCTGTCGAATCGGCTTCGGCTGGGCTGTGAGGATGCTGTGGATCGTCGCTTCGGGATGGTCTGCCTGGAACGGTACCTGGCCGGCGAGCATCTCGTAGAGCACCACACCGAGGGACCAGATGTCCGTCCGCTGGTCGACATCGTCCCCTCGTGCCTGTTCGGGCGACAGGTACGCGACGGTCCCCATCAACCGGTCATCGGCGGTGATCTTCGAGAGCCCCCCGAGTTTGGCCAGGCCGAAATCGATGATCTTGGCGACGCCGTCCGGCGTCAACAGGACGTTCGCGGGTTTGATGTCTCTGTGGACGACACCGCGGCTGTGTGCATGGCTCAGTCCGGCGGAGATTTGTGTGGCAACGCCGACGGCCTCCTCTACGGCCAACGGTCCCTGCTGAATCCTGTTGCTGAGCGTCTCGCCGGGGTAATAGCCCATCACGATGAATGCCTGGCCATCGGGGGCTTCGGCAATCTCGTGAATCGCGCCGATGTTCGGGTGCTCCACCGCCGCGGCAGCTTTCGCTTCTCTGAGGAAACGGGCCCGTCGGTCGTCGTCGAGGAGCAGGTCTGGCGGAAGAAACTTCAGCGCGACCATCCGTTCGAGCCGGATATCGCGTGCCAGGTAAACGACGCCCATGCCACCCGCACCCAGCCGGGCGGTCACTTCATAGTGCCCGAGCGTCTGTCCGACGATGGCGCGAGGTAGTTCCGCGGCGATCGTGCGCGCGGTCGCTTCCAGCGCCGGGACTCCCAGGAAGCGCCCCAGACGCGCGTGCGCTCTCAGCAACTTTTCAACCCGGGCGCGCAGGTCCTGGTCGTTTTTGCAGGCTGCGGCGAGAAATGCGGGCCGCTCTTCGGCTGATATCTCCAGCGCCCGCTCGAGCAGCTCATCGATCTGATGCCAGCGTTCGGGCTCCATCCTCCGGCTCCGGGCTGAGTTGCTGATACAGCCATGCCTTGGCTTTGTTCCACTCGCGGATGATCGTGACTGGAGAGAGCTGCATGACTTCCGCGGTTTCGTTGACATTGAGCCCGCCGAAGAAGCGCAGCTCGACGATCTGGCTCTTGCGCGCGTCGTATCTCGCCAACGCCTGCAACGCGTCGTCCACGGCGATCAGGTCATCGCTCCGGTCGAGCGACACCGCGGCGGCTTCGTCCAGCGAAACGTGCGGAGCGCCACCGCCGCGTTTCTGCTGTTTTCGCTTCCGAGCGAAGTCCACGAGGATGTAGCGCATCAGCCGGGCTGATACACCGAAGAAGTGCGCCCTGTTTTGCCAGCTCACGTTCTTCCAGTCGATCAGGCGCAGCCACGCTTCGTTGATGAGCGCCGTCGTCTGGAGGGTATGGGGGGCTCGTTCCTGGGCGAGGTAGTAGTGCGCGAGCCGGCGCAGCTCGGCTTCGACCAGAGGCGTCAGCGTCTCCAGCGCTGATCGATCGCCACCGCCCCACGCCTGCAGCATCAGGGTGACTTCGTGTGACGAGGGGGCGGCCATGTATCCCTCTCGAACTGAAGATTTTCGGTTGTCGAGGCGAAAGGCTATCACACCTCGATCTCGTGCTCCAGGTAGCGGTTGTCTGGCCAGTGTTTCGCCATGTCCGTCGGCATGTCGGCCGGGATGATAGTTTCCGGCGGCAAAAATCCCCTTAGCTGATAGTGGCAGGCAAAGCCGGTGGGCAATGTGAAGGCCGGCGGGCTCCCGCTACGCAACACGAGTGGCTCGCGGGGTGCTATATGCAGATGAGAACTTCGATAGCGGCAACAGCCTTCGCACTGGCTGCGCTTCCGATTCTGACGTCACTGCATCCGGTCGCTGCGGCCGGCGAGGGGAACGAACACTGGGTCGGCATCTGGAGCACCGGTCTTCACGAACCGTCGCCCGGCCCGCCAGGGTTGACGAACGCCGGCTTCAACCATCAGACCTTGCGGCAAATCGTGCACACGAGCGTCGGGGGGGACGAGGTGCGGGTCCGGTTCTCCACGTTTGGTTCGAGCGCGCTCGTGATTGGTTCGGCGCACGTCGCGCTTCGCGCTGACGGCGCGGGGATCCTCCCCGAGTCAGACCGCACGTTGACCTTCGGAGGCCAGCCGTCCATCACCGTCCCACCCGGAGCGGTTGCGATCAGCGATCCGGTCGCCTTGCAGGTGCCGGCGCTCGCCGACTTGGCGATAAGCCTATTCGTGCCTGGAAACACGGCGCCGGCAACGTGGCACTTCATGTCGCTGCAGACGACCTACATTTCGCCGGACGGAGACTTTACTGCGAGCGCGGTAATGCCGGTGGCCTCAACCGCGCAGGCGTGGTTCTGGCTCGCCGGCCTGGAAGTGACGGCCCCGACGAAGACCGGAGCGATTGTCGCCTTCGGCGACTCGGTCACGGACGGTGCGAGGTCCACGCCGAATACCAACAATCGATGGCCGGACCACCTCGCGCGCCGTCTGATGTCACAACCTGGAAATCACAAGATGGGCGTGCTGAACGAAGGAATCAGTGGTAACCGGGTCCTTCATGACGGCCTCGGCCCGAACGCGCTGGCCAGGTTCGATCGTGACGTGCTCACTCAGCGCGGAGTGACACACGTGATCGTGCTCCTAGGCAACAACGATCTCATTCTGGGCGACCTGGTCTTCCCCTCTGAGGCCGTCACCGCGGACGACGTGATCCAGGGCCACCGGCAGCTCATCGCACGTGCGCACGAGCACGGGTTGTCGATTTATGGCGGCACACTGCCGCCGGTGCAGGGGGCCATACCCGACTTCGCATTCGCGACGATCGAGCCGAAGCGTCAGGCGATCAACTCCTGGATCCGCACCAGCGGCGAGTACGATGCCGTGATCGACTTCGATGCCGTCACGCGCGATCCGGAGTCCACGGCGCGGCTGCTCCCGCTCTTCGACAGCGGCGACCACCTGCATCCGAATGACGCCGGCTACACGGCGATGGCGAACGCCATCGACCTGAAGCTGTTCAAGGGCGGGGAGGAACGTTAGGTTGGGTCGTAGCGCCACGTTACATGAGCTTCGCGAGGGTCACGATGGAGCAACTCGTCGATCGGTATTCGCGAGGCGTCTTGTGCCGAACGGTTCGTCGCCCCCGGCGAAGGACTCGAGTTGCTCGGGGCAGGGACTCGGCGGCCGGCCACGAGCTTCTTTTCGGTCGTTTTGCGCATTCTCGGCTGGGGAGCCCTTCGGATCCCTGGGAGGGTTCGTAAGATGCCACACCCGGTCCTTCGTGCGTCAGTGTGTTTCCTGCTGCTGATGAGCGGCGCCGCCCGCGAGGCCATCGCCCAGACCTGCATCAAGATTGACGAGTCGCATGACACGCTTGCAGAGGACGAGCGGGCGGCTGCCCTGCTCCTGGTGCGGAAACAGTTCGAGCTGGCCGGCCACCGTGCCGATGAGACCGGCTGCCAGACGACCTACACGCTCTCGCACATCCGTCTGGGCAGCACCATCATCGTGACGCTGTCGGGAGCCATGGGCTCACGTGAAGGCCAGGCCCTGGGCCTCGACGATCTGCCGGCCGTTTACAGCCAGCTGGTTCGTTCACTCACGACCGGACAACCCATGGGCAGCCTGGGAGTTCTCGATCGGACCAACGTCAGCGCGTCACAGGACCTTCCTCCGCGCCGCGTCCAATCGGACGGATACTGGTACGCCCGAGTGGGACACGCGAGCCTCTTCGGGCCGATGACGCGTCATATGGCGTCGTTCGGCTTCGGCTATCGCGCCGAGTTCAACCGGCTCGGCCTCGACATGTCATTCCTCAATTTTCAGCTGGACGACTCCAGTGGTTTCTACGGCCCTGGGGGCTCCGCTGTCTCGCTGATCAAGCTCGAAGGTCTGTATTTCAGCAATCCCACCGGTAACCGCTCCGCGTATGCCGGCGGTGGCGTGAGCTACGGCCGGACGCAGACTCGGACAGCGAACGGCGCAGGCGTTCCGAGCTATGGCCGCGGCGCGGGTCTCCAGGGTGAGCTCACGGTGGGTTATGAGATCGCACGCGTGACATCGGCGCGTTTCTTCGCCCAGGCTGACGTGACTCTCCCCTTCTACAACATCGTCTCTGAAACGTTTACGTATCCTGAGGGACCGTTCACCGGCCGTTACGTGCCGCCGACGCTCAGCATCGAACGACAGTACGCGCCCTCACTGGTTGTTTCGGTCGGGCTCGGCTGGCAGCGCCGGCACCGGTGAGCGGCCGCGTACGTGGTGCGCCGCTCGCGGAAGCCAGGCAGCCACGAAGCTGTCACCCTGGTACCGCTCGTTTGCACCGTGATACCCTCGCAGGCTCAGAGGAACCATCCAAAACGGAGTTCCACATGACCGCCCGAACCGCCGCCGCGTGCTGTCTCCTCGGGCTCGCCTCCCTTGCAGCGGGCAAGGGGGCTCCTCAAGAAACCTTGCCCCGAATCGCAGATCCTGCCGTGCTGGCGCTCGAGATGGCGAAGGCCCTCGTGGCAGCCGATCAGGCGCGAGTCACGGCGCTCTCGGCCACGCGCGAGGAGATGGAACTGTTGCTGGGAACACACCAGCCGCCTTCGAGTCCGGAAGAGCGTCAGGAGCTCATAGCCAAGGTGGCAGAGATTGTTGCCGAGCGCGGACCCGATTTCGATCGGTTCCAGGCGATGAAGAAACAAGCCGGCTTCAAGCAAGGAGCGGCCGTTCGGTTCGAGCTCATCGACATGGACCGGATCTATGAGAAGGATGGAATGAAGAAGATCCGGCACTCGCGAGTCCGGATGTTCCAGGCCACGAACGGCACGGAGGAGCAATCCTTCGTCATCAAGGTGGACGACATGTTCCTCCTCCCGCGCGGCTGGGCCTTCACCAGCGTCTGGCCTGCGATCGGCAGGGAGCCCGCGGCCAAATGAACGGGCATTTCCAAGTCCCGTGCAGAGGGCCGAGGCACTGCCGGCGTGCGGAAGCTACCGATCCCGTCTAGAGAACATCACTGGAAGCTTCTCAATCAGCCGTTCGGTGACGGTGCGCCGCTTCGGCGAAAACTGCCCGACGGCCGCGCGCACGTACGGGCGAAACTGGCGGTTGACGTACGCAAGATACCCGACCTCTCGTATTTCGCCCAGGGTCTGGCTGTAGTGATCGAGCAACGCCGCGGCGAGAATCTCGCCGGTTCGTGTTGCCCCGACGCGGGCGGACGTGGAGAGCCAGCGGACGCCGTCGGGGAGAGCCCGGACCGCGGAGACGGCCATCACCGAGGACGTTTCAAAGACCGATGTCTCCTGCCGCGAGGATTCTGTCTTGAGCTGGTTCCAGACATGACTGATGGTGTCTTTCGATGGAAGCCCCGGAGGCTGCAGCCCTCGAGCTTCCTCCCGAAGCGCCTCCCATTCCTTTCGAAGCCCCGCCACGTCGAGTGGTGGCGTGTTGATCGTCCCTGCTAATCGGGACGACGTACGCTCGAGGCCGTCCAACAGCTGATCGACGCTCGTGAACTGGGCCTCCTTTTCCAGCAGGCCCTCGGCCTTGAGTGCATCGGCTATTTCCGGAATCAGGAGCCGGCCCATGCCACACAGGTCGGCCAGCGCGGCCAGAATCCACACCGGGGACGCGCGAAAGGCGACGACACCAAGAACTTCGACCGCATTGCCCGCGGTCCGCCTGACGAGGAAATTGTCTGGCAGCGTTCCGTCGGCCGTGTAAACACCCTCGACACCTCCAACCTGTTCGATCACGAATCGCAGCGTCGCGTCGACCAGGTTCTGATACAGCTGGCTGCGGCGGACGCCGTCCGGCAGGGCGACCTCCCCCACTTCGCGCGCCACCCCGGCACCGAGCCCCAGGGCGGATCGGAGCACTCGCTCCGGGAAAGAGAGCAGATAGGTCTTGACCGTCATGTCAGTGACCTCGGCTCATTGTGCGTACTACGTCTCGGCCGCGCCTGAAGTTCGGATGCCGCCGGCAGACGTTGCCACTGCCGCGCTTGTCCTCAGCCGCGGTGTTGGCGGCACCCGGAGGATCTACTATTCTCGTCCCGTGCGAATCCAGTTTCTGCGGCGTCGTGATTACCGGTCACTCCTGTCGTGTCTTCTCCTGTCTGTGGCGTTCTTGTGGATGCTCGGCTGCAGTTCGTCGCCAGGCAATCCGAAGGTGCCCGCTGGCGCCAAAAGCTCCGGCGGCATGCATGGGGTCATCGAGACCGACAAGGGTGCGATCGAGATCGAGTTCTTTCCGGCAGATGCGCCGAAGGCCGTGGAGAATTTCCGGTTGCTCGCCGAGCACGGCTATTACGACGGCTTGACGTTCCACCGCATCGTGCGGGGATTCATGATCCAGGGCGGCGACCCTGCAGGCGACGGCACCGGCGGTGAGAGCGCGTGGGGCTCGACCTTCGAAGACGAGATCAAGGAGGACTCGGCCCTCTACCGCGACGGCTACCGGCGTGGCCTCGTCGCAATGGCCAACGCGGGGCCGAATACCAACGGCAGCCAATTCTTCATCCTTCATCACGACTATCCGCTACCGCCGCGTTACGTGATCTTCGGGAGGGTCACGAATGGCCTGGACGTTGTCGACGCGCTCGCCGGCGCGCCGACAACAATGGGATCCGATGGGGGCATGAGCCGGCCGATCACTCCGCCGACCATCAAGAAAGTCACGATTCGTCCGTAGCGAGGTGGGACCGGCGGACAGATCGCCGCTTGGAGACCGGATCCGCCCGCCCGTATAATCCCGACACTTGTGGCTCTCACTCCTGGGTCTCGGCTCGGCGTGTACGAGGTCACCGCCGCGATCGGTGAAGGAGGGATGGGCCAGGTCTGGCGCGCCCACGACACAAAGCTGAATCGTGACGTCGCGTTGAAGATCCTGCCTGACTCGTTCGCCAGCGATCGCGATCGGCTCGCGAGGTTCGAACGCGAAGCGCAGGTGCTTGCCTCGCTCAACCACCCGAACATCGCCCACTTGTACGGGGTTGAAGAAGAGGGACAGACTCGGGCCCTCGTCATGGAGCTCGTGAAGGGGCCGACGCTGGCCGATCGCATCGAAGGTGGGTCGATTCCGCTTGCCGACGTGCTGTCGATCGCCCGCCAGATTGCCGAGGCCCTCGAAGCGGCGCACGAACAGGGCATCGTCCACCGAGACCTGAAGCCGGCCAACGTCAAGGTGCGCGAAGACGGCATGGTCAAGGTTTTGGACTTCGGCCTGGCCAAAGCGCTCGACCCGACGTCGGCGTCCGGTGCGGACGTGAACAACTCGCCGACGTTCACGGCAAACGCGACCCAAATGGGCATGATTCTCGGCACGGCCGCGTACATGAGTCCGGAGCAGGCGAAGGGCAAGGTCGTGGACAAGCGCGCCGACATCTGGGCGTTCGGCGTGGTCCTCTACGAGATGCTCGCCGCCCGGACGATGTTTTCGAGCGAGAACGTGTCGGAGACGTTGGCGCAGGTGATTCTGAAGGATCCGGACTGGGGCACGCTGCCGCCGGCCACGCCCCGCGCCCTTCGCGATCTGCTCAGGCGCTGTCTCGTCAGGGACCCACGCAATCGCCTTCGCGACATCGGGGATGCGCGCATCGCGATTCATGAAGCGGAGAAGGAAGCCGCCGCACCCGCCGTCCATCCCGAAACAACGGCCGCGTCGCGTCGGCGTGAGCGCGTTCTTGGCGCCGCCGCGTTGCTGTTCATGCTGACGACAGCCGGAGTCCTCGTTCGATCGACGCTCGCTCCGGAACCGGCGCTGGAGACCGTGCGATTCGACGTCTTTCCGCCAGGCACGAACACCGCGAGTGCGGTCCGGTGGCTCGAGCTTTCACCCAATGGACGCCACCTGGCGTTCTCGACGACCGTCCCGTCGCGCGGGATTTTTGTGCGATCCCTTGACTCCCCAACCGCGCGGCTCGTCGCGAGCGACGTGGCGTCCGGTCCGGCGCCCCTCTTCTTCTGGTCAGGAGACAGTCAGCACATCGGATACTTCGCGGAGGGCAAACTCAAGAGGGTGTCGGTGGCCGGCGGACCTGCCCAGGCGATCTGCAACCTTCCCCCGGCCCTGAACTACACGGGGACCTGGAGCGCGGATGGCGTGATCCTCTTCGGTGCAGCGACCCGGGAGGGCACGACGATCTGGCGTGTGTCGGCAGCAGGGGGTCAACCTGCGCGGTTGCATGCGGATGGATCGCCGCTGCAACAGGCGTTCTTTCCGACCTTTCTCCCCGATAGCCGCCACTACCTCGCGATGGCGCCAACCGGTGAGGGCCAAACCGCGGAGGCGTTCGTCGGCGTGCTTGATTCGACCGAGCGCCGGCCGTTGGCCGGCGTCGCGTCGTCGCCCAGATACTCCTCCGCCGGCTACCTGCTGTTCGTGCGCGAGGGCTCGCTCGTGGCGCAGCCCTTCGACATCGATCGGCTGCAGCTGTCGGCCGAACCGGTCGTGATTGCCGAGAATCTCTTCGATGCCGTCGGACAGTTCTCGGCGTCCTTGACCGGCGCTCTCGCCTACAGGAGCACTGGCGCGTTCAGAGATTCTCCCCTGGTGTCGTTCGATCGGACCGGACAACAGCTTCGAAGCGAGTCGCTCACAGGAAGCCTGCAGGCGCCGAGCCTTTCACGCGATGGCAAACGAGTGGCCATCGAACGCACCGACTCGTCTGGCAGCGATGTCTGGGTCATCGACCTGGTCCGCGGTACCAACACACGTCTGACCGACGAGCCCGGTTCCGACATCCGCCCGGTCCTCTCTCCGGACGGCGACAGAGTGGCATTCGCCAGAAGGAACGTCATCTATCTCAAGTCATCAAGCGGGACCGGGACCGAGGAGCGCCTGATCGAGGGCGAGGTCACCGACTGGTCGCCCGACGGAAGGTTCATCAGCTTCATTGGCGAAGGAGACCTGTGGACCGTCCCGCTCGATGGCGATCGAACGCCGACGAGGCTCGTGCAAACCAAAGGGAACGATCGGCGCGCTCGATTCTCTCCCGACGGCAAGTGGATCGCGTATGAATCCGATTTTTCAGGCCGTTTCGAACTCTACGTGCAGCGGTTTCCGCCGACAGCGGAGCGCATGCAGGTATCGGTCAATGGTGGCGGATCCGCCTACTGGCGGAGTGACGGGAGAGAACTCTTTTTCACCGCCTCCGATCAGACCATCATGGCGGTGGACGTCACACCCGGCTCTTCTTTCCAAGCCGGCACGCCGCGAAAGCTGTTCGACGTTCCCGGAGTCATCAACAACCGGCGATTCGTCGCGACGCCTGACGGCCAGCGATTTCTCGTGCCTGTTCAGAAGGCGGAGGCGTTGCCGATCACGGTCGTCCTGAATTGGGCCGCGGGCGTGAGCAAGTAGAGAGAATCACGATTGGCGCGTCACTCCGCCGACCATCAAGAAAGTCACGATTCGTCCGTAGCGAGAGAGCGCCGCGGACCAGGCCCACGGATGTCCGCCCGATCTTCGCGCGATTCGCGAGATGCAGAAGGTGCTCTCGATTGACGGGCTCATCCCTGTTGGTTCGACGGCGCTGCTCGAGCGGCTCGTTGCCGCGTCCAACCCGAAGCTCAGAGCGGTCCATCTCGATGTGTCCCGTATCTTCACGAACGAATTTGCGTCCGTGAGGTGACGGGAACGCCCGCCGCGCTCAGTGTCGGTCTTGAGATAGATTGAGCGCGGGGCATCGAAGAGTGGGAGTGACTAGAAGCCGTCTCACAAACCCGACGCTCGCTCCACGGTGCGAGCGAGCATGGCGAGCGAGCCACGCGATCGGCCCGCCTACGCCAAGGCTACGGCGAGGTCTCGCCGTAGCGCTTCGCGCGGAGGCGGAAGCGCGCCGGCGAAGCGGCGCTGCGAGAGCGCGTGTCGGGGAGTCCGAGGGGCGAAGCCCCTCGGATGAGACAAGTGTGACGGGATTCCGATGGACTCGCTGATCACGGCGGCAGCGCGTGCGCTCGCCTCGGGTGATCCCCTCGGCGCATTGAAGCGCGTGGCGCTGCGCGACGATGCGCCGGCGCTCGCGCTTCGAGGGATCGCGATGGCGCAGCTCGGCGACCTCGTCCGCGCAAAGGCACTCCTGCGAAGTGCTGCGCGTGCCTTCGGTCCGAAAGAGGCCGTGGCCCGCGCGAGGTGCATCGTGGCCGAGGCCGAGGTGGCGCTCGTGTCGCGCGACCTGAGCTGGCCGGCGAAAGCGCTCGACGCGGCAAGAGCGACGCTCGAAGCGCACGGCGACCGGGTCAACGCCGCGCACGCGCGGTATCTCGAAGTCCGGCGCCTCCTCCTGATCGGGCGTCTCGACGAGGCCGAGCGTACGCTCGCCGAGCTCGACCCCACGCCGTTCCCTCCCGCGTCGAGGACCGCGCACGAGCTGGTGGTCGCGGGGATCGCGATGCGGCGCCTCCGTACGAAGGTGGCGCGCGCGGCGCTCGCTCGAGCCAGATGTGCAGCGGAACACGCTCGGATCCCTGCGCTGGTGGCGGAGGTTGACAGCGTGTTCCTCGTCCTGAACACGCCCGCGGCCCGGCTGATTGCGAAGGGCGAGGAACGACCGCTCCTGCTCGAAGAGGTCGAAGCGCTGTTCGCGTCAAACGCATTCGTCGTCGACGCCTGCCGTCATGTCGTGCGTGACGAAGGCGCGGCGGTCTCGCTCGCCACGCGTCCGGTGTTGTTCGCGATTGCCCGTGCGCTGGGCGAGGCGTGGCCGGAAGACGTGTCGAGGGACACACTCGTCGCGCGTGCCTTCGGATCGAAGTTCACCGACGAATCGCATCGCGCGCGGCTGCGGGTCGAAGCCGGCCGGCTTCGCCGGGTGCTTCGGCCGCTGGCCGGCGTCACCGCGACGAAGCGCGGGTTTGCGCTGGTGCCCCGCCGCGCGAGCGAGGTGGTGGTGCTGGCCCGGCCCGTCGAAGAGGAGCACGCCGAAGTGCTCGCCTTCCTCGCCGACGGTGAATCGTGGTCGAGCTCGGCCCTTGCGCTTGCGCTTGGCACGAGCCAGCGCACCGTGCAGCGGGCGCTCGACGTGCTCGCGGCGGCAGGCAAGGTGCAGTCGTTCGGTCGCGGGCGAGCGCGTCGCTGGCTGACCCCGCCTGTGCCGGGATTCACGACGACGTTGTTACTCCCCGCTCCGCTGCCGCTTGAGTAGGATGACCGTATGCATCGATCAACCGCCGAGATCGTTCGTGAATATGGACCCTTTCCTGGCGCCGACCACGTGCATGGCGTCACGTACGACGGCCAGTCCGTCTGGTTTGCGTCCGGGGACAGGATGAACGCCTTCGATCCTGCGAGCGGGGAGATGCTGCGCTCGATCGAGGTCGCCGCGCATGCTGGAACGGCCTTCGACGGCCAGCACCTGTTTCAGCTGGCCGAGGATCGCATCCAGAAGATCGATCCGAAGACCGGCGAAGTGCTCGCCACGATCCCGGCGCCCGGCGGCGGCGGTGACTCGGGCCTGACGTGGGCCGAAGGGACGCTCTGGGTGGGACAGTATCGGGACCGGAAGATCCATCAAGTCGATCCCGACACAGGCGCGATTCTCCGCACGATCGAGTCCAACCGCTTCGTCACCGGGGTCACCTGGGTCGACGGAGAGCTCTGGCATGCCACCTGGGAAGCCGACCAGAGCGACCTGCGGCGGGTCGACCCTGGAACGGGAGAAGTCCTGGAAAGGCTCGAGATGCCGCCCGGAGTGGGCATTTCGGGGCTCGAGTCCGATGGCGGCGATCAGTTCTTCTGTGGAGGAGGACGGAGCGGGAAGGTGAGGGCCGTCCGCCGGCCCAAGCGGGCCTGATCATCCGCCCTGCCGTTGACAGCTGACCGGCCCACGCGTTAGTGTCGATAATCGACACCATGACGCGCCACTCCATCCCCGACCTTCTGCCAGGCACGCTCGACATGCTCATCCTGCGTACGCTGCAGACCGAGCAGCTGCACGGCTGGGCGATCGCAGAGCGGATCCAGCAGATCTCCGGCGACGTCCTGCAGGTCAATCAGGGGTCGCTCTATCCGGCACTGCATCGCCTCGAGCACCAGGGTTGGATCGAAGCGGAATGGGCCGTCTCTGAACTGGGCCGGCGAGCCAAGTATTACCAGCTCACGTCCTCCGGACGCCGGCAGCTGGCGGTCGAAACCGGCGAGTGGGAACGGATGTGCGCCGCGATCGGGCGCGTGATGAGGCTGGCGTGACCCTCATGAATCTCCGCCGCCTGAAATTGCGGGCGCGCGCGCTATTCGCTCGACGCCGCGTGGAGCGCGACCTGGACGACGAGCTCGCGTTTCATCTCGAACGCGAAACACAGAAGCAGATCGCCGACGGCATCAGCCCCCCGAGGCGCGAACGCGCGCGATCGCCCGTTTCGGCTCCGTGACCCTCGCGGCCGACGAGTGCCGCGACGAGCGCGGCACCGCGCTGGTCGACGGTGTAGTGCGCGACGTTCTGTACGCCTGCCGCTCGTTCCGCCGGGCGCCCCTGGCAGCCCTGACGATTGTGACGACGGTGGGGCTCGGCCTCGGGCTCGTGGCCGTCGTGTTCACGTTTCTCAACGCGATGATCTTTCGCGTGGACGAGGTGCGCAACCCGCACGAGCTGTTCGCGGTCTCGCGTCAGAAATCAGCGAACGCGGAGCCCGAGCCCTTCACGCGCCGGCAGTATGACGCGCTCCTCCGCGAGACGGGTGTGTTCTCCGGTGCGGTCGCGATGGGGCCTGACATCGACCGGTCGGTCGATGGCCGGCATATGGAAGGCTCGCTCGTGACGGGGAACTTCTTCTACGTCCTCGGCGCCAGCGCCGCGCGTGGGCGTACGCTCACGCCCGCGGACGACGAGCTCGGCGGCCAGCGGGCCATCGTCCTCAGCCATCGCGCCTGGGTTCGACATTTCGCGAGCGATCCCGGCGTTCTCAGCCGCATCGTCCTGGTGGACGAAGTGCCGTTCGAGGTCGTCGGGGTCATGCCGGAGGGCTTTCGCGGACTCACGGTCGCGCCGCCGGACTTCTGGGCACCGCTCTCGGTCATTGGCCAGTTCCGCCGCATCCACGCGGGACGCGAAGATTCCGTCGACGTCGGCATCATCGGGCGGCTGAAGTCCGGTCTGTCGCGCCAACAGGCGCTCGCCGAGCTCCTCGTGTGGGACTCGCGTCGTGCGGTTGACAGTTCGGTCGCGCGGCCCGCCTCGAACCTCATCCTCGAACCGAGGCAGGGCACGGTTCCGCTGTCGCTCGAATCCATGCTGCTGTTCACGCCGCTTTTTTTTGCGTTCGGCCTCATCCTGATGATCGGCTGTGCGAACGTCGCCAACCTGCTGCTCGCGCGCGCCGTCGCACGCCAGCGCGAAATCGGCATCCGGCTGGCGATCGGCGCGTCGCGCCGCCGGATCATCTGCCAGCTGCTCACCGAAAGCCTGCTGCTCGCGCTCGTGTCCGCCGCGCTCGCCTTCGGTATTTCGCGGTTCGTGCTCGAAGCGATCGTCTACGCCGTGATGAGCACCTTGCCGCCCGACTTCGGCGACGTTCGTCTCGCCGCGCCGCCGGCGGACTGGCGTGTCGCGCTGTTCCTGGTGGCCGGCGCGATGGTATCGACCATGTTCTTCGCGCTCGCGCCTGCGCTTCAGGCGACGCGCTTCGAGCTGGTGCGGGCGATCCGCGGTGAAGTCGTGCGTGATGCGCGTCCTGGCGGCGCCCGGAACGCGCTCGTCGCGCTTCAGGTGACCGCATCGGTGCTGCTCCTCATCTGCTCGGCCGTTTTCCTGCGCAGCGCGCTGGCGGCAGCGACGATCGATCCCGGGATCCGCGCAGTCGACACCGTGATGGTGGGCATCGCGAACGAGCAGATGCGGAGACCCTTGCTCGACGCCGTGACGAGCGACTCGTCTGTCGCCGCGGTCGCGGCCTCGTGGCCGGAAGCGCTGGGCAGGCCTCACCCCGCCTTCGCCGAGGTTTCCGCCTCCGCTAATGCTTCCGCTTCCGCTAATACTTCGGCGGACAAGGCGGCGGCGACGCTTGGCAAGTCGCCGATCGCGTACAGGTTCGTCTCGCCGGAATTCTTCGACGTGCTCGACATCGACATCGTGCGCGGACGAGGCTTCGCGCAAACCGAGCGCACCGCAAGCGTCGCCGTGGCGGTCGTCTCGGAAAGCGCCGCGCGTCAACTGTGGCCCGACCGCGACGCGCTCGGGGAGGTGCTGCGACTCGAGCCGGACTCGAACGGCGGGACGCGGCCTGGCGATGAGCCGCCCCTGCTCTCGCGCACCTTCGTCGTCGTCGGCATCGCTCGTGACGTACCGGGCTTCCAGTTCGCCAAGTTCAACGAGGCCGTTGTCTACGTGCCGATCAGCGCCGACGCTGCCAAAACGTCGCTCACGATGAGTATGCGCGGCGATCCCGAGCGCGCGGGGGCCGCGCTCGCCAGGCGGCTCAGGGCGATCGACCCGAACATGGGCGAAGTCATCACGCTGCGGCTCCTCGCACGCATGGCGACGTATTTTCTTCAGCTTGGGTTCTGGCTGACGCTGGGGCTCGGAGCGCTGGCGCTTCTTCTGACGTTGTCGGGGCTGTTCAGCGTGCTCTCCTATCTTGTCGAGCAACGCACCAGGGAGATCGGCGTGCGGATGGCGCTCGGCGCAACCAACCGAAGCATCGGCGCGCTCGTGCTGTCACAGTCGGCGCGTCCCGTCGGCATCGGGCTGCTCCTCGGCGGCAGCCTCACAGCCGCGCTCAGCGCTGCGCTCCTGGCGACGCCTGCGGCGGAGCCGATCGGGTCCGTCGTGCATCTGCTCGATCCGGTCGCCTACGCCGCCAGCCTTGTCTGCATCGTCACAGCGTGCGCATGTGCGGCGCTGATTCCCGCGCTGCGCGCGGGACGGATCGATCCGATCGCCGCGCTCAGGCAGGATTGATCCCCGGCTTCTGCGCTCGTGCCATCGACGTCGCGGCCAGTCGCGCCGTGATCTGCTGGGAGGCGAGCGAGAACAGGCAATAGGCGGCGAACCAGTAGAACCCGGCGCCGAAGTGGGCGGAGAACGCGATGAGCGCGGGCACGGCGCTCGGTCCCTGAGTTGGCGTGACGCTGGCGCGCGCGGCCAGAAACGCAATGAACAGCGCGACGACGAAGACGTCGGCCATCGACCACTTCGCGATCGTCTCGACGAACGCAAGCGTCCGTCGCCGATGGCGGTCGCCTGCCATGAAGACAGCCCAGGTGACGAGCCCGGCCTTGACGAGCGGAACAATCACGCTGAACAGGAGAATGAGCGTTGCGGGAATGGGACTACCGACTTCGTACAGCCGCCGAACCGATCCAACAATGCTCCGCGTCTGCTCGTAGATCACGACCTCACCCATGTTCTTCTCGAGCGATGCCGTGATCTGCGGGGTGAGCTTGTCGAGCACGCTCTTGCGCAAGTCGCCGCCCGTGCCCTCGATGAATGCCACGATTGACGGGTTCATCACCGACTTCAGCACGTTCATCGTGTCATCACTCAGTCCCTGCTGGAGGATCTGTGGAGTGAGCTGCGCGATCCCCTCGCGCGTCAGCACGCCTCGAATCGTGAGCACCGAGGCAAACAGCCCCGGGATCAGGAGACTGACGGACACGACCAGCATCACGAGCACGACGAGTCTGGCGGATCTGGGGGTCAGAGTAGTGGCCTCGTTGAGTGAGACAGTCATCAGAGGACCATCGAGCCGAAGGACCCGCATTTCCTCACACGAACCTCCTGCGCACGGCGCCTGTGAGCTGTCTGTCCCGCATTCAATATCACAGGAACCGCGGCGCGTGTAACGGCCCTGCTCGCGTATCAGTTCGGCGCGGGCGTTCCGCGCTGTTGGTGCTCGGCCTGTTCGCGATTACGGGGCTGTCGGGACGGGACTGCGCCAGCCGAGCGGAATCCGCGCAAGATTCGCGACACAGTGAGTCAACGATCCGGACGGTGCCTTCGTCCAAGGAGGCGACCATGGCCTTCCCTCACCTTCTCCAGGACCTCCGCTACACCTTTCGAACGTTGCGCCGCAACGCCGGCTTTGGCGTCTTTGCCATCCTCATTGCCGGGCTTGGCGTTGGCGCCAGCGTCACCGTCTTCAGCGTCGTCAACACCCTGCTGCTGCGCCCACTGCCCTTCGAGAAGCCCTCCGAGCTGGTGTGGATTGCCAATCGCGACCTCCCCGACCTCTCGGGCCAGACGACACAGGTGGGGTACTTGCTGGACCTGCGAGAGAGAACCCAGACCCTGTCGGCCGTGGCCGGCTACTTCGCCTTTTACGGTGTGAGTGACAACCTCCTGAGCGGGCGTGACGAGCCCGAGCGGCTGAGCGGCGTGCCCGTGTCGGAGAACTTCTTCGACGTGCTCGGCGTGAAGCCCCTGCTGGGTCGGGCGTTCAATGCGCAGGAGAGCGCATGGAACGGCCCGAAGGCCGTGATGCTCGGCTACGC
This sequence comes from uncultured Acidobacteriota bacterium, assembly GCA_963804795.1. GTDB lineage: Bacteria > Acidobacteriota > Vicinamibacteria > Vicinamibacterales > 2-12-FULL-66-21 > CAVSUB01. The sequence continues at coordinate 591,346 of CAWDRS010000008.1, forward strand.
TCTCTGGGAGCGCCGCTTCAACCGCGATCCCAAGATTGTCGGCACGTCGCTCGTCATCAACGACGCGCCGCACACGGTGGTGGGGGTGCTCCCGGCGTCGTTCGACTTCGCGACCATCTTCGCGCCGGGAAGCCGCTTCGACATCTACCTTCCTTTCCCACTCAGCCCGGAGACCAATCGCTGGGGCAACACGATGGCGATGATCGGCCGGCTGAAGCCCGGCGCGACGGCGGCGCAGGCCCACGCCGAAGTCCGCACGCTCGCGCCGCTGATGAGGCGTGAGCATCCGGAGCGCAACGGCTTCCAGGGCATCGTCAAGCCACTGTCCGAGCACGTCAGCGGCAACATCCGGCTCGCCGTCTTGGTGCTGGCCGGCGCCGTGGGGATGGTGATGCTGATCGTCTGCGCCAACCTGTCGAACCTGCTGCTTGCGCGCACGGCGGCACGACAGAAGGAGATCGCGATCCGCATGGCGCTCGGCGCCGGGCGGAAGCGGCTGCTGGGTCAGATGCTCACTGAAGGCCTCGTCCTTTCATCGGGCGGCGCCCTCCTCGGCCTCGTGCTCGCGGTCGCCGGCACGCGGCTGCTGACGGGCTTGATGCGGTCAGCATCCCGCTGCTGCGCGACGTGCGCACCGACTGGGCCGCGCTCGTGTTCACCGTAGTCGTCACACTGATCACCGGCGTCGTCTTCGGCCTGGTGCCGGCGCTGCAGGCGTCGGGAGCGGGCATGACCAGCGCGCTCAAGGATGCGAGCCGCGGATCCACCGAGGGGCGCGGACGGGCCCTCGCGCGCAACGCGCTGGTCGTGTCGGAGATAGCATTTGCCTGCGTCCTGCTGGTCGGCGCCGGCCTGTTGATCCGCAGCCTGGTCGGCGTGCTCGACGTGAAAATGGGCTTCGAGCCGGCGGGCACGGCCACGATCCGGGTCGATCCCGATAGCCGTTTCACCACGCCGGCTCAGCGCCTCGGGTACATGGACGATGTCCTGCGGCGTGTCCTCCAGGCGCCGGGCATCGAGCGTGCGGCCATCACCGACACCCTGCCCTTCGGACGCAATCGCACCTGGGGCGCGGGGGCCAAAGGGGTGACCTACGAGCGCGGAAAGTACCCGCTGGCGTTCGTGCGCGTCGTCAGCGAAGGTTACCCCGCAGCCATGGGCATCCCGTTCCTGGCCGGGCGCGACTTGTCGGCAAGCGACATGCCCGACAAGGAACCAGTGATGCTGATCAACAAGACCCTCGCAGACGCGCTCTGGCCGGGCGAGGATCCGATCGGCAAGTACATCGACCGGCCGGCGCCAAGGAACGCCGCGTCGTCGGCGTCGTCGGCGACGTGCGGCATCTGTCGCTGGAGCAGCCGGCCGGTAACGAGATGTACATTCCGGCGCGCCAGTGCAACGACCTTGCTGGTTCGTACCTGGTTGTGCGCTCGACTCTACCGGCCGGACAGGTGGCGGCGACGCTGCGCGCCGCGCTCAGGCCGATTGCGCCCAACCTTGCCGGCAACGACTTCCGCACGCTGCAGCAGATCGTGGACCGATCGGTTTCGCCGCGGCGCTTCACGGTGCTTCTGCTGGGGGGCTTTGCCGTGTTCGCGCTGATCCTGGCCTCGCTCGGCATCTACGCGCTGATCTCGTACTCCGTCAACCAGCGCAAGCAGGAGATCGGGATTCGCATGGCCCTCGGGGCCTCGGCGCGGGACGTGCAGGCGCGCATCATCTGGGAGACGCTTCGGCTGGCGTTGGCTGGCCTCGTGATTGGCGCAGGCGCCTCGTCGCTGCTGGCACGCAGCGCTTCCGGGCTGCTTTTCGGTGTGACCGCGGGCGATCCTCAGACGTTCGTTGGTATGGTGGCCGTTCTGACGATTGTCGCTCTCGCGGCTGGCTACCTGCCGGCCGGGCGTGCGTCGCGCATCGACCCGATGGTGGCGCTCCGCGCGGAATGATCCGTGGTTCTCCGAGGAGGGCACCAGTGGCTGGGCCTGGATTCTCAGCGACATGAAGTCGCTGCTCGAGACGGGGAGCTCGATGTAGGCCTGAGGGGGCTATTTGAAGAGCGCACGCCAGCCGAGCACGACGCCGATCTCGTGAGGAAACGTTTCGTCGCCGGGATGGAGGTGAGAAGCGCGCTATCTGCGCGCTCCACGTTCGTCGCTTACTCCGATCGTATCGCCACCATCGGCTGGACAGAGGTCGCGCGGCGGGCGGCCGGAAGGCCGGCCAGAAGTGCGACGGAGACCGCGATCGCGGAAGCGAGCACATAGATCAGCGGCTCCATGACGCCGAGCGGAGTTGGGCCGAGGGTGAGCGGAGTGCCCATCACGTCTTCCATTGTGCGAATCAGAACCGCCGCAAGGAGGAGGCCGCCGGCGACGCCGGGGATCACCAGCTTCACGATGTCCGACAGCATCAGGCCGAACACGCGTAGACGTGTGGACCCCAGCGCCATCCGGACGGCCAATTCGCGTGTTCGCGTGGCCACCATGAACCCCACGACGCCGACGATGCCCAGCGCCGCCAGAACCAGCACGAGACCGCCGGCGAATGCGACGGCGGTGGACTCGGCGATCAAATCGCCCATGCTTTTTTCGACGAGGTCTTGTCCGGTGACGATGCCGGGGAACGCCACACCGGGCAACGCCTCGACACCCAACTCGCGGAGCGCCTTTTCCAGGGCGGCCTTCAACTGTGGTTCGCCGCCCGGCGCGCCGCGCGCGATGAGATGCACCGTCTTCGGGAGTAGGTCTGGAAGCGGCAACAGCATCTGCGGCCGCTCGGTGGTCAGCTGCGACGTGGCGAAGTCCGCGCTCACGCCGACAATCGTGAGCACCAGTTCGCGGCTGTCTTCCAGCGTGACCGTCACACGTTCGCCAATCGGCTCGGTGCCCGGAAAGAGTCGAGCCGCGAGCGGTTCGGAAATCACCGCGACTGGCGCGGCCACGAGGCGGTCCTCGGCCGTGATCGTTCGACCTCGACGCAGCGGCGCGCCGATGGTCTCGAGAAAATTTTCGCCGACGCGCGTGACCTGCGCCGTGACGAACTCTGCTCCATCCCTGCGCCCGACTCTAAAGAGCCGGTAGTCGAAGTCGATCGGAGTGCCTTCGGCCACTGCAACAGAGCGTACCCCGCTGGCCTGTTGGAGATTGTCGCGAACCTTCCGTATGGAGAAGCCGGCGTCTCGCTCCGGGCCGGCCGGCGCCGGCAGGCGCGCGGCCGCCAGTCCATCGGTCGGAAATCCAAAATCGGCCGTCCGCACCCGGTCGAGCATCACGCCGCTGGTCACGAGAAACGGTATGGCGATGCCGATTTGAACCATCGCAGCCACACGATGCACGCGAATCGTGTGGCGTCCCCCGCCGCCGGCATCCTCCTTCAGCGCGTTGGTCAGATTGGGACGGCTGAAGCGAACGGCCGGCAACAGCCCGAAGAGCACGCTCACCAGCAGGCACAGTCCAGACGAGATCGCGATACCGACCGCGTCGAAATCGATTTCTCGAGGAACCGGCGCGCCCATCCACCATCCACCGATGGCAGGAATACCGAACAGCACAAACGCGCTGAGCGCGCCACTTGCAAAAGCCAGCAATATCGCTTCGAAGAATAGATTCTGGATGAGACGCCGCCGGTCCGCGCCGAGCGCTGCGCGGATGGACAGCTCGCGCTCTCGGCTGGCGCCGCGGACCAGCATCATGCCGGAGATGTTCAGGCACACGATCGCGAGCACCGCTCCCGACAGCCCAAGGAGGACGCTACCCATGCGTCGGCTCTCCGGACGACCGGCCGCACCCAGCGAGTAGTAGGGCTCGACTGTGGCCGCCTTGAATTCGTTCGATGCAGGATATCGCTGGGCCAAAGCAGATACCGTCGCCGAAACACAGCGCGTTCGCCCGCGCGAAGTCGACGCCCGGGTCGAGTCGGCCGTGGATTTGCACCCAGTCGGCAGTCCTGTCGTCTCGAAGATTCGGATTCGCTCGGAGACGCGGGTGCCGCTCGAGGGGAATGAACAGCAGCGAACTCGGCGCCTGAAAGAAGTGGAAGTGGCCGCGAAAGTCGTCCGGCGCGATCCCGACCACCGTATGCGGGACGCCATCGATCGTCAGGGATTTCCCGATGATGTCGGGATCGGATGCTACCCGGCTCTGCCAGAAGCCATGGCTCAAGACGACGCGCGGCTCGGCCGATGGGGCGTCGTCGAACGCGGGATCGAAACCTGGTCCGCGGGCGATCGAAACGCCAAAGGTGCGGAAGTAGTTGGCCGAGACGTACAGCGTAGGCACACGAGGAGGCGCCTTCGCCTGGTCCGGAGTCTGCATGCCGAATTGGCTGGACTCCATGGTCCACCCCGTGATGGCCATACCAAGATTGGCGTCCCGCAACGCCTGATAATCCGGATAGGACCACTGTTCGATTGCCCACTCGCCGGCTTTGGCGCGTAGCGGACCGTGCGGCAGCACCAGGAGCTCGGTCAGCCCGGTGGTGTCGATGCCGCGCGCTGGCGCCGTGATCGCGCGATTGAAGGTCGCGAGCGCGACGAACGCTCCCATGCCAATGCCGAGCGAGATGACGCAGACCAGCGTGAACGCCCGCTCCTTGGCGAGCGACCGCACGGCATGAGCCAGGTCGCGTCTGATCGAATGGAGCGAATCAAGAAAGCGCTGCGCAGGCGAGAAACGTTGCGGCATAAGGTCGGTTCGCGATCTCCTCGACATTAACTTTACATTACAAAGAACTCTGGGCAAAAACCTCGACGGGCGGGGGTGCGGCCCTCGTCAGGCTTCGCGAGGCTACGGCGAGACAATTCCGATAACGTGGTCCCGAGGGAGACTCACTTCATCACGATCCGCTGCGTGACTCTCCCACTCTCAATCGGCCTCACCGAAAATGCCGGATTACTTCGCATGTCAGAGGTCACGAAGGGATCACCCTCGAAGACAATCTCGAAGATCAATGGCGCACGGCCCGGAGCCGAAACTTCGAAGTGGATGTGCGCCGGCACGCGGCCGTTCGGGTACGAACCGGGCTTGATCGTCTCGAACGACCACCTGCCGAGCGTGTCGGTCCGAAGAAACAGCTTGAGACGCGGGTTGCGGTTGTCGCTCGCCGGCTTCACCCCGTAGTAGCCCTCGTGGTCGGTCTGATAGACGTAGAGCGACGCGCCACCGATCGGCGCGCCGTCAGGCCCAAAGACGAAGCCGCTCACGCTCAGTGGCTGGCCGGGCTCACCGGGTGACGTGACACGGCCGCCGGAGGGGGCTCCTGATGGAGCCTCGTGGACCGACTGAGCGACGGCAGCAAGACCCGCAGCCGATACAACGACGACACACAGTATCCCGGCGATGTGGGTGCGAGGAGAGAACAGGTGGCGCATGGGAGGCCTCCGTCGGCGCATCCTCTCATGAATCAGGCGCCCGAGATGCCCACGCCGCTCAATTTCCTGTGGTGAAGCTCGTGACGAAGCCCGGCGGATCGGCCGGCCCCGCTCTCACTGCGCGCACGTCGTCGGTCTCGCCACTTCCGCAGGCGCCACCCGCACGGCCATCAGCTGGACGCTCGCGGGCATCGTCGGTGCCAGCGTAATCGCCACCTGGAGCTTTCCGCGCTCGCAGCTCATCGTCCATTGGCCGCGGAGCGCGTTCTCGACGATGTCGAACGTGTCGGGAGCGCGGCAGGCGCCGACGGTCGCGCGAAGCTCCTCGAGCTCCTTGCGACGCCGATCCTTCGAGCGATCGAGGAAGAGATTGCCCGCGGCGATCCTGTCGGCGAGGCGGTCGTCCCACTGCACGACCAGCTTCGAGACGGCGTCACGCGCCTCGACGAGCGCGGGCGAGGGCGCGACCTCGCGCGGCTGCAGACCTCCCGTCTTTGCGAGCCGATCGACGGCGTCGGTGACGACCCGGCCCCACCCTGTGTAGGTGAGGTTCCCGAACGCGATGACGCCGACCCCGTAATCCGGGAGCCAGCGCATGATCGAGCCGTAGCCCGGCAATCCGCCGCCGTGCGCGATTACCTTGTTGAAGTCGCACGTCTGGGTCACGCTCAAGCCGAATGCGTAGCTGCCGGATGTCAGCTGCAGGGCGCCGCTCGACGCATCGCGCGCGACGCGCGTGGCGGATGGCCGCCAGGCCTGCTGCATCTCGCGCAGGGAGGCCCGCCGGATCGGTCCGCGTTCCGGTCCGTCGCGCGGCGGCCATGCATCGAGGAAGACCGAGACGTATCGGCTCAAGTCGCGGATCGACGTCAGCATGCCGCCCATCGCTCCGAAGGAGCCGTGCGGCAGCGAGGGCTCCTCCTTCCAGCGCTCGTCTTCCCACCGATACCCCACCGCGCGGCGATCCGGGGCGACCTCGGTCGGGTGGAGCGTCGTCGACGTCATGCCAAGCGGCTGGAGGATGTTCTGCGAGATGTACGCGTCGTACGCCTTCCCGGACACGCGCGAGACGATGCGCCCGAGAATGGCAAAGCCGTAGTTCGAATATTCGTACGCGGTGCCCGGCGCATTCGAGAACGGAATGCCCTCCTGGAGCATGCGCGACAGCTGCTCTTCCGTGTCGGCCAGCTGCTGATCGCCCCACGGGTTGTCCTCGGGAAAGCCGGCGGAGTGCGAGAGCAGGTGGCGGATCGTGATCCGCGGAGAGTCCGTCGTCGGATAGCGAAGCGCCTTCAGCTCCGGCACGTAGCGCTCTGCCGGATCGTCCAGCGACAGCTTTCCGTCGTCTCGGAGCTTCAGAATCGCCATCGCGGTGAAGCTCTTCGTCATCGACGCGATGCGAAAGACCGTGTCTACGTCGACCGGCGCGGCCTTCGCGACATCGCGCACGCCCGCCGAACCCGAGTGCGCGAGCTCGCCGTCGACCACAATCCCCCACGCCGCTCCGGGAACGTGCGCGGTCTTGGCGAACTCCGTAAATAAGCGATCGATGTCAGTGAAGGCGGTCGCGAGCTTGACCTTGCGATCCGGATCCGCGAACCGGACTGGAGATTGCGCGGATGCTGCGTGCGCAGCCGATACGATCAGGCCGGAGACAATGATCCACTTCCGCATGGCGGTTCCTCGCTCACCTGGCAACGGATTCCACTCGACGGCGTCGTGAATGCCGGATCCCGTGACGGACGCTGCTTCTCTGCATTTTGTGACGAATCACCGTGGCACGTGACGGACGCCACGCGTCGCGCGGAACAACCGTCGTAGACTCTCACGATGCAGGACCTCCGGCTCGCCCTCAGGAATCTGGTTCGCCGGCCGGCGTTTTCGGCGATCGCCGTCCTCACGCTCGCTCTGGGCATCGGCGCGAACACCGCGGTTTTTACGGTGTCGAACGCGGTGCTGTTGACGCCACTGCCCTACGACAAGCCGGACGACGTGGTGATCCTGAACGAGCAGACGCCGCAATTCCCGAGCGTGTCGGTGACCCGCACAACTATCCGACTGGCGGACCGCGCAAGTCGTTCACGGAAAATGGCCGCGTTCCGGCGCGACAGAGCGCGACCTCGGAGTGATGCGGCACCGGTGGATCCTGGACGTGATCCGGCGAAGATGATGTACGGCAACACTCCTGCCGCTGCTCGGCGTGACTGTCGACCGCGGCAGGAACTTCAGCGACGCCGAGGACCGCGCGGGCGCGGACAGTCTGGCCATCGTGAGCGCCGGATTCGCGCAACGCCGCTTCCCGGCGGCCGACGCCACAGGGCGAACGCTCCTGCTCGAGAACACGCCCCTACACGGTGATTCGGAGTCCTGCCGTGGGCGCTTCGAGCTCTTTCAGCCGGCCGACGTGTACGTCGCGTTCGGTCCGTGGTGCGGCAACGCTGCCCGAAGACTTGAGGGTGGCATCCCGGCATCTTCCCGATCGCCCGGCTCGAAGCCTGGTGTCAGCCTCGAGCAGGCGCGCGTGGAGATGGACACGATTTCCAGACAGCTCGAAGCAGAGTTTCCCGAGTCGAACAGGAACACCCGCGCGCTCGTGACACGGGCGCAGGACCAGCTCGTGCAGAACGTGCGTCCCGCGCTCCGGCTGCTGACCGGCGCCGTCGCACTCGTGCTCCTGATCGGATGCGCAAACGTGGCAAACCTGCTCCTCCCCGAGCCGTGGATCGTCAGAAGGAGATCGCGGTCCGAGTGGCGCTCGGCGCCAGCCGCCTGCGCATCGTGCGCCAGTTGATCGTCGAGAGCCTGGTGCTGGCGTCCGCGGGAGGCTTCGTGGGCCTGCTCCTGGCGTCCTGGTCCGTTTCGTTGCTGACGACGACAACCGTGACCGGGCTGCCGCGGGCCGCCAACATCGCGGTGGAATGGTCCGTGGTTTTCTTCGCGCTCGGCCTGGCGCTCGTCACCGGCGTCGTATTCGGGCTCGTTCCCGCCGTGCAGGCCACGCAGCTGCCCATTCGCGAATCGCTGAACGAGGAAAGCCGGGGCGGTTCCGCCAGCGTCCGCCACCGCCGCATTCGATCGGGACTCGTCGTTGCCGAAACACGGCGCTGATCGTCCGCACGGCAGGGAACCCCGCCGACGTCGCGGCGTCGGTGCGATCGGCCATTGGTGAAATCGATTCGGGCCTGCCGCTCGTCAACGTCAGGACCATAGAACGGGCGATGGCGGGGACGGTGGCGCAGCCGCGCCTTCAGATGCTGCTGCTCGTGATTTTCGCCAGCGTTGCCGTCATGCTGGCCGTGGTTGGGGTTTACGGTGTGAGGTAAGCGTGTCGCAGCCATCTCCACTCCTGGGCCGGTAGCCGTCACGGGCGCCCCGGCTCGCGCGGAGGAGCCGCGGAGACTGAAGCCCTCGCTCACTCACCGCGCAAGGCCTCGATCGGCGCAATGCGCGCGGCCTTGAGTGCAGGGCCGGCGACGGCCACGAGCGACACGATGGCCAGCGTCACGGCGGCTGCGGCCAGTGCGCGGACATCCAATGGGCTGACGCCGAACACGACGCCACGGAGCACGCGATCGGCAGCGGCTGTCAGGGCGATCCCCACCACGATGCCACCGGCGAGGAGCCGGCCGGCACCCGACATGACGAGACCGATCATCTGACTCGGCGCCGCGCCGATGGCCAGCCGGACGGCCATCTCTCGCGCCCGCTCGGAGACGACGAGCATGAACAGGCTGTACAGACCGATTGCCGCCAGTGCCAGCGCCGCAGCCGCAAACAACGTCAGCATCATCGCATCGAGCCTCGGCTGGTCGAGGGCGGCGTCGAGCACGTCCTGGAGAGGGCGGAGGCCGAATATCGCGCGGGTCGGATCGAGCTCCCGGACGATGCGCCGGAGGTCGGTCGCGAACGCACGAGCGTCGACAGTGCGCACGACGTACTCCGGGTCCGGCCAGGCCCCGCCTGGAACGCAGGTGTACGCGTAGGGTGCAGCAGTCGTTCCGTGACCGTCCTCCGCGATGTTGCCGATGATGCCGACGATCGTGAACGGCGTGTTGGATGTCTGTACGATGCGGAACTGGCGGCCGATGAGGGTCTGACCCGGCGCGAACAGATCGATGAACCGCTGGTTCACGATGACCGAGATCGGAACCTTCGGATCGGTTGTCGGGTCCGGACACCAGGCTCCCGCGAGCAGCGGCGCGCGAATCGCGCGGAGATATCCGCCGCTGATCATGCGGGTGCCGATCGTCATCGTGCCGTCGGCATTCGGCCCCGTCAGCCCGTCGACGGTGACCGCATACCGCAGCGTCGCTCCCGTTGCCGGCAGAAAATTCGTCATGCCTGCCGCCTGAACGTGCGGCAACTGCTGAAGGTTGACCAAGAGCTGCTGCTGGAGGAGGCGAATCCGGGAGCGGTCCTCGTCCCAGCGAGCGCCAACGTGAAACGTGACGGTGTTCGTCGCATCGAGCCCTGTTTCGACGTTCGCGAGGTTGTAGTAACTCCGGATCAGCAGCGTCGCCGATCCAACGAGGAGCACGCTCAACGCGACCTGCGTGACGACGAGCACCTTTTGCAGCTGATGGCGTCCGCCTGCGACGCCGCGGCTTCCGCCGGCGATGACGCGAGTCAGTCCAAGTCGAGTACCGAGTAGCCCGGGCACCAGGCTGAACACACAGGCGGCAAGCAGGCTGCTGACTGCGCCAAAACCCGCTATCCACCAGTCTACCGCGAGCTCGTTGATTCGCGGCGTTCTTGGCAGAAGTGTCGGCATCGTGGAAACCAGCCACACCGCGAACCCCATCGCCAGCGCGCCGCCGACGAATGCAATGAGGAGCCCTTCCCGAATGACGGTGGAAACCACCCGGGCGCGCGAGGCTCCGAGTGCAGCGCGAATCGCCAACTCGCGCGCGCGCCGATGGACCTGGACGAGCGTCAGCCCGGCGATGTTCGCGACGGCGATGAGCCAGAGTATGAGGACAGCCCCAAAGACCAGCACGAGCCCATGGCGCGAAGCGCCGATACGAGCGTCCTTCATGGGCCGGGTCTCCGCCGACCAGCCTGCATCCGTTTCCGGGAACTGCCGGCCGAGCTCGGCCTGGACGCCGGCCAAATCGCGTGCTCCAGCCTCGACTGTGACACCCGGGCGCAGCCTGCCCACACCAGTGACGAAGCGGGCATTGCGCTGCCGCATCATGAACGCCGAGAATTGCGCCGGCAGCCAGACGTCGGTCGTGGCGCTCGCGAACGCTCCCGGAGTGAACGCTCCCGGCATGACGCCGACGATTTCGTACGGCCGGCCGCCGATCACCAGAGCGCGGCCGACTGCCGACGGATCGCGGCCGAATCGGCGCGCCCAGAAGCGTTCGCTGATCACGACCGCGCCGGGCCCGTTGGTCAGTTCATCTTGATCGATGAATGTACGGCCCACGAGAGCCCGCATGCCGAAAACGGCAAAGTACCGCGAAGCCACGCGGCGGCCTTCGAGCCGCTCCGGCTCGCTCGCGCTCGTATCGGTGACGTTCTCCGAGTAGCTGCCCGAAATCGCGACGAAGGTGTGATTCTGGCGATTCCACTCTTCGATGCGGCCGGGCGCGAGCAGGCTGGTCCTGTCGCGCCCGGACGGACTCGATTCGTAGACCATGACCAGATCGTCGGCGTTGGGAAACGGCAGCGGCTTGAAGAGCACGCTGTTCACGAGCGAGAAGACGGCGGTGGTGATGCCACCGCCGAAGCCGAGCGTCAGCACCGCCGCCGTGAGAAATGCCGGACGACGCCTGAGCGATCGCCAGGACTGTACCCAATTCGACAGGTCCACCCACTGGTAGCCCGAGCCTCGCGTCGACGAGCCGGCACTGGCCGGACCGGGCATGACGACGCCCACGGGCCGATTCGCGGCCCGCGACGTCGCGAGGTCCTTGATCTCCCGGATCAGCAGCCGACATACGGCTATCCGGCCGCGTGTCGACGCCTCGACGGACGCGGCTTCGAAGGTGGCGATCATCTCCGGGCCGTATGCGCGGCGCACGTCGCGCGGGACGAGGACGAGCAGCCAACGATGGACCGCTCGAGCGATTCTCAACGTGCGCGTGGCCTGCGTCACGGCCGCCTCCCAGCCGCAGGCGCCGTGGTGCGGATTCCCATTTCGTGTGCGTGACGCACGAGCGCCTCGAGCCGCGCGGTTTCGGCTCGCAGCACCGCACGCCCGAGCGGCTGCAACCTGTAGTAACGCCGCCGTTCATCTTCTTTGGGCGGACGGCCGGCATCCGCAATCAGCCCAAGCTCAACGAGACGGGCTATTGCGGTGTACAGCGTGCCCGTGCCGAGACGCAAGGCCCCGTCGGTCCGCTGCTCGATGTCCTGGATCAGCGCGTATCCATGCCGGTCGCGATCGGTCAGCGCGAGCAGGATGTGGAACTGATGGGGCGACAGCGGCAGAAAACTGTATGGATCATCCATGCGTCGAACCTCGATACATCGGGCTTAGACGCGTCCGCCGCCACGCGGGTTGGCTGGCCGCCGCATAACTTTTTGAAACTTTTGTCGCGCTTCCGGCGAATACTCTTCGTGCGCATGAGCGAACGCCTCCGCGCCGACGTCGTCTCGGCCATTCGTTCCCTTCGTTCGCGGCCGGCAACGGCCGCCGGCGCCGTGCTGACGCTCGCCATCGCGGCTGGCATCAACCTGGCCATCTTCGACTTGATCGACCGCGCCCTCCTCAGTCCGCCGGCTCGAGTCGTCAACCCCGGCCGCGTGTTCACCCTCGCTTTCCAGCATTCCAGCCCTGACGGTCGGCCGATCCGCATGACCACCACGTCTTACGTGACCTTCGAGTCGATTCGGGACGGCGTGCCGTCAGGCGTCGCCAGCGCCTGGCGCCGCCTCTCAGCCGGCGCGATCGTCGACGGCGAGCAGATCCAGACCGAAGCCATGCTCGTGTCGGGCTCGTACTTCTCGATGCTCGAGGTCCCGCCGCGAATCGGACGAACGCTGTTGCCGGACGACGACCGCCCGCCCTCAGGGTCTCCGGTCGCCGTCCTCAGCCACGCCTTCTGGGCGAAGACCTTCGCGGCCGACGAACACGTGATCGGCCGCCGAATTGCCCTGCAGGGCACCGCGTTCGAGATCGTCGGCGTCATGCCCGCCGCATTCAGCGGGCACGCTGCCGCCCGGGTCGACCTCTGGCTTCCGATCCACGCCGCAATGGATCCGGCATCAGGATGGGATCGCAACCCCTACCGGAACGTCGTCGAAGTCGGTCTGCGCGTGGGCACCGATCAAAACGCGGCCGCCGCGGCGACGCGGGCGACCACTGCCGCCGGATTCCCGGTGATCCTCTCGCCCATTGCCGGCACCCGCATCGCGGCGGCGGAGCAGACGATCGCGTACTGGCTGGCCGCAGTGTCGCTCCTGGTCCTCGCCATCGGACTGGCCAACACCGCAACGCTCTTCCTCGTGCGCGTCGCTCGACGACAGCGCGAGCTCGCGATCAGGGCCGCGCTCGGCGCCACTCGAGGACGCCTCTTTTCGGAGCTCCTCGTGGAGGTTGCGGTCGTTGCCGTGGTCGCCATGTCCGCGGCGATGGCGCTCGCCGCGTGGTTCGACGAAGCCGTGCGACGGCTGCTGCTGCCGTCACTCGTCCAGCACGGCGGCATGAGCGGGCGCGCGGCGGGCGCAGCTGCGTTCGCCGGGCTCTGCGCCTTGATCGTGGGCGCCGGCGTCGCGGCCGCGCAGCTGCGGACGCTGCGTCATGTGACGAGCGCCGCGCACGGCAGCCGGAACAGCGGCCGTCGCGCCGCCGCGCTGCTGCTGGTGCAGACGTCCCTGACAGTCGTGCTCCTCGCAGGCGCCGGGATGTTCGGGCGAAGTCTCTACACGCTCGCCGCGCAGGATCTGGGAATGCGCATGGACGGCGTGCTGCTCGTGGAGTTCGAGCAGGGGTTCGTCCCTGATCAGGATCGTCTGTTCGACTCGGCGCTCGATCGCATCAGGGCGCTCCCGGGCGTCGCGCTGGCGACGCCCGTCGGAACCTTGCCGTTCACCGGATTCAACGTCCCGCCCTTCAGCGTTCCCGGCCTCGACAAACCGCCGACAATCAACGGCCAGCTGCCGTTTCTCATCGCATCGACACCCGAGCTCTTCAAGATACTGGAGCTCGACGTGGTCGAAGGCCGCGGTTTCTCGTCGGGCGACGAGACCGGGCCGCCCATCGCGATCGTCAACGAGACGATGGCACGAACGATCTGGCCGGGCGGGACGGCCCTCGGTCGCTGCTTCCGCATCGGGTTCGATCCCTCGTTCGATCCATCCGCCGCGAGCGGCCCGCCGGTTCCACCGCTCTCAGCTCCCTGCCGCGAGATCGTCGGCATCGTCCGCGACGTCCGTCAACGATCCGTTGTTCCCAGCGGAAACGAGGCGGGGCTCATGCAGTACTTCCTGCCGTTCTCGCAATCCCGGGTCGCGCCGCCGTTCGCCGACGGCGGACCTCGCGTCTATGGGTTGCTGGTGCGCGCGACCGCCGGTATGGACACGCTCGAGGCGCCAATCCGGCGGCTGATTGCCAACGGCCGGACAGACCTGCCCTTCCTTCGGGTCCGCCCGTACATCGAGCTGATCGAGCCGCAGCTCCGGCCCTGGCGGACCGGAACGGCGCTGCTGATCCTCTTCAGCGCTCTGGCGCTCGTCGTCTCCGCGATCGGCCTCTACGCGGTGTTCGCGCACTCGGCCGGCGAGCGGCGACGCGAGATGGCGATCAGGATTGCGATCGGAGCCCAACCAGGCGGGGTCCTGGTCATGATCCTTCGAGAGGCTGCCGTCCTGGCGGCTGGAGGCGTCATCGTTGGCTCGGTGGCCGCTGCAATCGCCGGACGATGGGTCCGGTCGATGCTCTTCGGGACCACGGCTTCCGACCCTCTGGTCCTGGGCGCGGCGGCCGCCGCCATGGTCATTGTCGCCGTCGCCGCGACGTTCGTTCCTGCCCGCACTGCCTCACACGCCGACCCAAGCGCGCTGCTCCGCGCCGAGTGACGACGTCTAATCTCATCCGAGGGGCTTCGCCCCTCGGACTCCCCTACACGCGCTCTCGCGCGCCGCTTCGCCGGCGCGCTTCCGCCTCCGCGCGAAGCGCTACGGCGAGACCTCGCCGAAGCCTTGGCGTAGGCGGGCCGCTCGCGTGGCTCGCTCACTCTCGTTCGCTCGCATCGCGAACCGAGCGGCAGGTTCATGAGACGGCTTCTATCCGCATTCCTCATATAACGAGCCTTGGCCCGGGCAGGCTCGCGCGCCCGAAGGGCTGCGCTAAGCCAACCGCGGAGTCATCGGGCAAGCCTCTTATCGGGAGGGCCCAGCAGCGGCCGCATGATCCGGACACGGATCAAGTAGCCCTCGTGGTTGGGATGGATTCGATCCTCGACCCACAAGTCCTCACGCGGGTTCCCATCGCGGCTGAGGAAAGCGTCCCAGAGGTCGATGAAGAACAGATTCCTTTGCGTGGCCACGTAATCTTGAATGAGTCGATTGGCGGCACGAGGCGTCCCGGCTTCGTCCCAGCGGCCCGGGCTCGGCGTGATGCTGGTAAAACCGATCGGCACGTCCGCTTGAACTGCCCGGACCCTCTCGACGAACGTCTTGAAGTCGGCCAGGATCCGGTCGGGCGTTTTGCCGTTGTGCACGTCGTTGCCTCCGACGTGCAGCACGATCATCCTCGGCTTGTAGCGAAGCACGAGGCGATTCTCGAAGTCGATGAGATCCGACAGCTGAAACGAGTCGATGCCCCGATTGACGCCAGACGCACCTTTTTAGGTCCAGATCGGCGTCGGACGGTGTAGGCTCCCCAGGCCGGCCACTGCGGGAGTGAAAGGATCTCATGGAGACACTGGAACAGCAGACCATCGGCAAGCTCTCGGCACGCCTCGTGCCCTTCCTGATCGTCTGTTATTTCGTTGCCTATCTGGATCGCGTCAACGTCAGCTTCGCGGCGCTGACGATGAACAAGGACGTGGGCCTCTCGGCGTCCGCGTTCGGGTTCGGCGCCGGCATCTTCTTCCTCGCGTACTTTCTCTTCGAGGTGCCGTCGAACCTGTTCCTGGAGCGATTCGGCGCCCGCAAGTGGATCGCCCGCATCATGTTCACGTGGGGTCTGCTTTCTGGCGCGATGGCGTTCGTCGTGGGCGAGTACAGCTTCTACACGCTGCGCGCGCTCCTCGGCGTCGCGGAAGCAGGATTTTTTCCCGGGATCATCTTCTACCTGACGCTCTGGTTTCCCGCGGTCTATCGCGCGCGCATCATCGGATATTTCATGGCGGCGATCCCGCTCTCGACCGTCATCGGCGCGCCGATGTCCGGGTTGCTCCTCGGCATGGACGGGGTGCTGGGCATCAAGGGCTGGCAGTGGCTCTTCATCATCGAGGCGGCGCCCGCCCTGATTCTTTCCGTGGTCGTCTACAACTACCTGCCTGATAAACCGGCGGATGCTGACTGGCTGCGGGCGGACGAGCGTGGCTGGCTGGTCGGCCGGCTGGACGAAGAGCGGCGGAGGCGCGAGAGCGTGCGTCACTACAGCGTGACCGAAGCGCTCTTCAACACGAAAGTGCTCGCGCTCAGCGTCGTCTACTTCGGATGTGTTGCCGTCAACTACGGCCTGAGCTTCTTCCTGCCGCAGATCGTCAAGGATTTCGGCGTGTCGAACCTCCAGGCCGGATTCATTTCGGCGCTGCCGTACGCCGTGGGGCTGATCGGGATCGTCTGGTGGGGGCGACGATCCGACCGGCTGCTCGAGCGTCGATTCCATCTCGCGTTTCCGCTCTTCCTGGCGTCCGCCGGCATCGGCCTGTCCACCGTGTTCGACGATTCGACGATGAAGATGATCTCCTTCTGCATCGCGGGCTTCGGGATCTTTGCGAACCTGCCGGTATTCTGGACGTTCCCGACGGCCTTTCTCTCGGGCGCCGCCGCTGCCGGCGGCATCGCCATGATCAATTCGATCGGCAACCTTGCAGGCTTCGGCGGGCCATACGCGATGGGGCGGCTGAGAGATCTCACAGGCACCTATACGATGGGGTTGCTCTCGCTCTCGGTCGTCGGCTTGATCGCGACGGTGATCGTGCTGGTGCTCGAGCACGACGCGTCAGTGGAATGGAAGTCGGCCGAGAGTGCCCGGGACGACAACCGCGTGGCCACGACCGCTCAGCAGCGCAGCGGGCATTGAGGAGCGGGTGTAGCCCGGCTCACGCTCGTAGGCCCGACCTTCAGGTCGGGCGAACTCCAGCGTTCTTTCTCAGGAGACTTCAGATGAAGATGATTCGAATGATCACCCGACGCGATCTCGTGGTCGCTCTCGTGGCTGTCGTGGCCACCCTGGGCGTCGTAGCCGCAGCGCAGCAGCCTCCGGCCGTTCAGAAATCGACGACGTTCGAGTGGGCCGGCATGATGGCCAAGGACACCGAAGTCGGCTCCGTTCGGCAGGTGCTCAGGGCGCCCACGCCCACGCTCAAAGAGCTCGAGATGCATATCACGACGCTCAAACCGGGACTGGCATCCCACCCGCCGCACCATCATCCGAACGAAGAGCTGATCATCATCAGAGAGGGCACGGTCGAGACGCTCAGCAAGGGTGAATGGAAGCGGCTAGGGCCAGGATCGATAATCTTCAACGCCTCGAACGAGGAGCACGCGCTTCGAAACGTGGGCCCGACGCCGGCGACGTATCACGTCGTCAACTGGACGACCTCCGCGACTCCGCCCAAGTAGACGGTCACTCCGCCAGAGTAGGCGCAGGCATCACCCATCCGGCGGTCTCGGCCGAGCGCACCAGGGCGTCGATGACCTGCATGTTCCGGATGGAATCTTCCAGCGGGTACGGCGCCGGGCGTCCTTCGATGATCGCGCGGGAGAAGAGCTCGCCCTGAATCGTGTACTGGTCGCAGATCTCGAACTCGATCGTTTCGGACGAGCGTCCGGCAAGGTCCGAGCCATCATCGACGAAGATCCGCGTGACCTGATCGGGCGGCGCGTTGAACGGGATCGGGATCTCGATGCGGCCGCGGGTTCCCAGAATCTGCACGCGTTGGTACGGCACCAGCTGCGTGCTGCAGGCGCCGATCGCCTGGGGGCCGCCGAAATCGAGCATGACGGACGTCAGCCTGTCGATCGCCATCTTCGGATCTCGTTCGATCAGCGCGGCTGCGCGCACCGGTTCACGATTGAAGATCATCCGTGACGTGTTCAGGAGGTAGCACCCGATGTCCATGAGCCCGCCGCCGCCCCAGCCGGCGACGTTGCGGATATTCGCCGGGTCGTCGTTGAAATAGCTGAAGAATCCAGCGAACAAGCGCGGTTCGCCGATGCGGCCCGACTCGACGATCTCCCGCGCGGCAATCCACTGCGGATGGCTCCGCACCATGAAGGCTTCCTGAATGAGGACGCCGGTGCGGTTGCGAACCTCCAACAGCCGCTGCGCCTCGTCTGCGCTCAAGGCCACCGGCTTTTCACACAACACGTGCTTGCCGGCCTCCGCCGCGCGGATGCTCCAGGGCACGTGGAGGTGATTGGGGAGGGGATTGTAGACGGCGTCGATCTCCGGATCGGCCAGGAGCTCTTCGTACGAGCCGTAGACTTTCGGAATCCCGAGCCCGTGCGCGGCCTCGCGCGCCCTGGCCAGGTCGCGGGACGCCATTGCCGCCATCTCGCAGCTCGCGGCCCGCAGCATCCCTGGGATGACCTTCCTGGTGCCGATACGCGCCGTGCTGAGGACTCCCCAGCGAATTCTTGAAGGCATCAGTTGCTTCAGCCCTGCCCTCACGACCCGTGGCTTCCGCCTCAAGGCGGAAGCTACGAGATCGTGGATGGCTACCGATCCGCAAACAGCAGCCGCCCGAACTTCTGGTACTCGTGGAAGCTGGGGCCCACCGATGCCCACTCCCACTGCGTCTGCTTCCCATCGTCATAATCCATGCGATAGAAGTTGGCGCGCCAGATCGTCCCGGGCTTCGGGGGAACATTCTGTAGGGGACGGAGCAGCGCGTACGGGATGAAGAACTCCGCGCGCCATCCCTCGATCGCTGCCTGGGACTGCTTCGGGCCACCGATAGCGCTCGTGGCCGTTCGCGTTTTGCGTTCGCCCTCGAAATGCCACGGCCGCCATCCGAGGAACTGCCCGCCGAAATTTGGAATGAGAATCGGGAGCTCGTGATTGAGCGGCGAGATCTCGGTACTCGAAGTACACCGGGTAGCGCTCGTCGGTCCAGAGGAACACCTCGAACACGTCCTCCTTCCAGAGATCCATGAAGTCCTCGCTCATGGCGGAGGTGAGCTTCTTGTCCGTGCCCTCCATGAGGAAGTAGATCCCGGTCTTCGAATACAGCACCTTGAACCGGGAATCGTACGGATGTCCGTCGGCCTGCCGGCGGCGGAGGGAGGTCCACTCGGCCTGGCGCCAGCTTGCGTGCTCGCCGGTGCCGGTGACCTGAAAGTCGTCTGTCAGCTTGACCGTGAGCTGGGGGCGATCCTGTGTTTGCGCCTGCACGCCGCCATCATAGTGGGTCGTGAGCGCGAGCAGGAAACATCCGGTGAGCAACACCTTCGTCATGCGCACCTACCAATGAGTGAGCGATCCGTCTGGCCGTTTGTACACGTTGCGCCGCCCCGGCTCCGTCACTTCGCCGATCTGCGTCAGGAGCTTCATGTCGAGCGTCACGCCGAGCCCGGGCCGCTGATTGGTGAAGGCCTTTCCGTTCTTGAAGTCCAGACACTCGGGCAGGTAATCGATCGGCCGCCCGCCGTAGTTGTACTCCATCAGCACGGGACCTGAAAATGTCGAGAGGCAGTTCACGAGCGCCGCGGTCGCGATCGGTCCGGTAAAGTGCGGGATGATGCCGACGGCGTGCGTCTCGCAAATCGCCGCCGCTTTCATCATCTCAGTGATGCCGCCGATATTGGGCAGCGTGGAACGGATGAAGTCGACGTCGTGGCTCTCGACCAGCCGGTTGAAGTCCCACTTGAGACCCCATTCTTCGCCGTGCGTCAGCGGCACCGTCGTCATCGTTCGCAGCTTCGGGATGTCCTGCAGGGCGTTCTCATCGCGGACGGGATCTTCGACGAAGAACGGCTCGTACTCCTCGATCGCCTTGCAGACGCGCATCGCGTCGTTCAGGTCGAAGCGCTGATGGAGGTCGATGCACCAGTTGCCTCCGGGGCCCACCGCTTCGCGCACGTCCTTGCAGTCCTGCGCCACCTGCCGCACGACCGACCGCGTGTCGTAGACCCCGCCGATCGGCACGTCCGCGGGACCCATTCGGAAGGCGCGATATCCGGCGTCCATCGTCGCGCGCGCGCGATCCTTCAGGGGCACGGGGACGCCTGGCTTGGTGCCCGGCGGCGGGACGCCGCCCGTCGCGTAACACTCGCAGTAGTCACGCGCGGTACCGCCGAGGATCTCGTGAACCGGCAGGCCGAGCGCTTTGCCTTTGATGTCCCAGAGCGCGAGATCGAGCGCGCCGAGCGCGTGCGCCTTCTCGCGGCCCGGCGGATAGAACCAGGCGATATACGCCTCCTGCCAGAGCGCTTCGGTCTGGAAGGGATTCCGGCCGATCAGCGTCCCCGCGCACTGCTCGAGCGTGTCCTTGGACCCGCCCTCTCCGACGCCCGTGATACCGATGTTCGTCTCGACCGTGACGACCATGTTGCTCTGATTGAAGAGCGGGTTCAGGTTCGGTGGACGATAGACCCGTACACGCGTCACCTTCGCTTTGGGCAACTCGGCGGACGCATCGGGCGGACGATACAGGCTGACGGCAGGCGCCGCAGTCAAGGCCTTGAAGAAGCTTCGTCTATTCACTCGTCGTTCCTCCTGCGGCTGGTCTAAGAACGTGGTCGGGATCAGTGATATCAGTGATCAGGGACGGGCGTTCAGGCGTTCGGCGTTCGGCGTTCGGCGTTCGAGCTGGAGTCCCGAACCTTGACACCGGCTCGAAACTTGAACGTATCTGAACCCTGAACCCTCGAACCTCGTGCATCTCAGACACGTGCCCCTGAGCTCGCGGCCGATCCGAAGCCCTGCGATGTCCCAGGCGTGGATGGCGCGATCCGCCGCGTGGCATCGCCTCGAAATCGGCTGCCGGACGCTGCCCGGCCTCCGGACCCGGACCGGGAGCCCCGAGAAGTGCCGCCAGAAAGGCGACCACGCACGTGCGATGTGTCATCTGCCGGCGCGGATGGTAGCACGTGGGGTCAGACCTGGGTCTGACCCCCAGCGGGGTACGCGGCCCATTTCCGCTTGACACCCGGGGCGGGTGACCGTTTAGTAGTGGCCGTCATGAGCACCAAACGATCTCGACGGGCCCTGTTGAAGTCGGCCGGTGCTGCTGCACTGGCCCTCCCCGCCGCGTACGGCGTGTCCGCCTCAGCTGCGGCGGCTCAGAGCCGCCCCAGGTTCGAGGGCAAAGACACCCCGAAGATCTGCCTGGAAGCGGGCCTGGGTGGGCCCGCGGCCCCAGGTGTCTCGACAGACGAGGCGGTCGCGGCGGCGGCGCGCCGCATCCGCCAACTCGGGGTCGAGCACGTCCTCTCGGGCGGCGGCCAGATTCCCTGGCAGGAGTCGCGGCTCAAAGAGATGATGGACCGCCACAAGGCGAACGGCCTCACAGTCGCGAACCTGATGATCTCCGGGTTTCCAAACGCCATCTACAGCCGGCCCGAGAAAGACGCCGACATCGAGAAGGTCATTCAATCGATCAAGGCCGCAGGGAACGTCGGCTTGCCGGTGGTCGAGTACAACTGGTACGCGCACCGGGCGATGGAAGGCTACTTCGAGGAAACGGGGCGTGCGGGCGCCGGGTGGACCGGCTTCGACTACGAGCGGATGAAGGACCTGCCTCCCCTGCCGGAGGAAGGAGCCCACACGCTGGATGAGATGTGGGCCAGCATCACGTACTTCCTGAAGGCCGTGATCCCGGTCGCCGAGAAGGCGAACGTCAGGCTGGCGCTGCACCCGAACGATCCACCCGCGCCGATCAGCCGGGGATCCGAGCAGATCATGGCGACGATCGACGGCTGGAAAAAGCTGATCGGGATCGTGAACAGCCCCTCGAACGGGATCACGTTCGACTGCGGCGTCACGCGCGAAATGGGGGGCGATCCCGTAGAGGTCTGCCGGCTACTTCGGCTCCCGCGACCGCATCAACCACGTGCACTTCCGAAACGTCCTGGTCAAGAAGCCGTACGAGCGGTACACCGAGGTCTTCATAGACGAGGGGGAGAACGACATGTTCGCCGTCATGAAAGAGCTGGTGAAGCAGAAGTACACGCGCCTGATCTATCCCGAACATCCGCGCGGCATCGACTACGACCGCGAGCGGCCCAACTTCCGGTCACAGTATCCAGGCGGCGGCGGATACGCGGGCTTCGCCTTCAACGTCGGCTACACGCGCGCCATGATGCAGGCCGCGCTGTCAGCCGCGTGACGTACGCGACGGGCGCCGGGAGTCTCCGAGAGCATCCGAAACACAAGGAACTGGATCATGAAACGCGCCACTCTGTCCGCGGCCGGCATCGCTCTCGTGGTTTTGGCGCTGTCGCCCGCTCTGACGCATGCGCAGCTCTTCAGCCTGACCAAGGAACAGATGATCGAGTTCACGGCGCAAAACCCGTTCGACCGGTTCCCGGACGGCAGGCCGAAGGTTCCTGACGGGATCCTCGAACGCGTGCGCGGCTTGTCGGCGGAGGAAGTCCTGGCCATCCTGCCGGGCAAAAATTTCCGCAACCAGTACGCGGACGGGTTCCGCGTGCTTCACCCCGGAACGAAGCTGGTGGGCCGCGCCTTCACGGTGCAGTTCATGCCACTCCGCCCGGACCTCGACACGGTCGTTCAGGCGAAAGCCAAGGCCGCGGGGCTCGGCCGCATGTACAACCAGGCGGCCATCGACATGCTGCAGCCGGGCGACGTACTGGTCGTCGATCTATTCGGGCTCGAAGAGGGCGGGACGATCGTCGGCGACAACCTCTTTTACTACATCATGAAGGCGACCAAGGGCGCGGGACTGGTCGTAGACGGGGCGATCCGCGACCTCGAGGGCATCTCCCGCATGGACATGCCCGCCTACTTCCGCAGCGCACATCCGAGCGCGATCTCCAACGTCATGATCAGCGGCATCAACGTGCCGGTGCGCATCGGCAAGACGACGGTCATGCCCGGCGACGTCGTGTTCGGCGACGCCGAGGGCGTCTACTTCATCCCGCCGTCGCTCGTGGAGCAGGTCGTCGACAACGCGGACGTGATCCACATCCACGACGAGTGGACGCGCAAGAAGTTCGACGAAGGGAAGTACAAATCGAGCGAGATCTACGGAACGCCGAAGGATCCCGCGCTGCTGAAGGAATACGAGGACTATCTGAAGAAGCGGCTCGAAGAGATCCGCAAGAAGAATCCGAAATAGCGGCAACGGAAAAACATATATGAAGAAGCGCGCCTTTCTCTGCGTGGTTGTCTTGACTTCGATTGGCACGGCGTGGCTGCTCGCGCAGCCGGCCGGCGATCCGCTCCTCGACGGTTTCCGGACGGTGGAGGTCGCCTCGGTCTCGGACGCGATCGAACAGCTGTACGGCCAGCGGGCCTATATGTCGCACGAGATGCGACCTCTGGCCGTGACCAAATTCGCCGGATCGGCTGTTACGGTGCAACTGAAGCGGGAAGAGCACAAAGAAGGATCCGCCGCGTCCCAGGGGATGCTCGACGCGATCGACTCGTCGCCTCCCGGATCGGTATACGTCATGGTCCTGGACGACGGTGCCGGGCCAGGCACGAACGGCTGGAGCAACGCCGGGATCGACTACGCCGGCATCGGCGGCCTGATGGCGACCGCGATGAAGTACCGGGGCTTCGCCGGCGCCGTTATCGACGCGTCGGTTCGAGATACACCCCAGATCCGGAAGCTGCAGTTCCCCGTCTTCAGCCGCGGCGTGGCGCCCTCGACGACGATCAATCACTTCCGCGTGACGGGAGTCAACGTGCCGGTGACCTGCGCCGGCGTGCTGGTCAATCCTGGCGACATCATCACCGCGGACGAGGACGGCGTGGCGGTCGTGGCAAAGGCACGCGCGGCGGAGATCCTCAAGAAGTCGCAGGAGCTCGACGACACGGAGCACCGCATGATTCCGTTCATCGAGAAGTTCAAGTCGATCAAGGAAGCCGTGAAGCAGTTCGGGAGAATTTAATAGGAAGTAACGCCTGAATCACG
The DNA here is from genome assembly GCA_963804795.1 of uncultured Acidobacteriota bacterium. GTDB lineage: Bacteria > Acidobacteriota > Vicinamibacteria > Vicinamibacterales > 2-12-FULL-66-21 > CAVSUB01. The sequence continues at coordinate 614,941 of CAWDRS010000008.1, forward strand.
AGCAGCCGCTCCGCTGTCGCGGCTGCGACATCCCGGCCGAGCCACACGATCACAGGCCACCGAACCAGCCCGAGCGGGTGCTCCCGGAGGCGGCAGCGGGTGGGGGTGTCGATTGGCGCTCCCGCGGACATCGCGTGGAAAAACGCGCCCTCCGCATCGCTGCGTGCGACCCGCGCTGGGTCCCCAACCCAGCGCGGTCCTCACGCTGCGGGCGCGTTTTACGGCTATCGCGAGTCACGCGAGTCCGAGGTCGCTGCCAATCGACACCCCACGCGCTGCGCCGCGAACCGCGTGATTGGCATCCGATCGCTTCCTGTAACGGCGCTGTCAAGGAACGCTCAGAGCTGCTGGAGGTCTAAGGAATCTGAGAGGAGCGGATGGATGTCGCATTCGCTCGAGCGAGCTTGCTGGCTGGCTACCTCCATCCTGGGAACACCTCCTGTTCGCTGCCGGAAATCAGTCGACGCCGCGCCGGCAGGCCGGTTGTTCTAGAACCGATCAATACCTGCTTCAAAGGCCACCCGACAACCTGACCGACATGATTCTCGGCGCTCATGCAGTTGTCAGAGGAGGATTCATCGGGTCGTCGCTCAAAGGGCTCGGGCCCGAATCGGCGCCGATGCGGCTCTATGCGAACCGTTTCGAGGTGATCGAGATTCGAAGATCGCGACGCCCTCTGCACCAAGAGCGCCAGACAGTTGCTGAACAGCGTCGCAGCGTGGGCCGCTGAGTGGGCGCTCGAAACTCGCCGCAGGCGTCGATCGAAACTGCCGTCCGCCACGCACAGTCGCAGAACCACCAGGACTCAAATGATGTGTTTGGCGGTAGGAGGACCTTTCAGGGCCGACGAGCCTTCGCACGGGGCGGCGAGGCGGAGCGGGGGCGCTGAGCGCCGGCGCCGATGCGGAGCGAGCCGACCCGCGCGCAGCCGGAAAGCGCGCGCCCCGATTCTGCGCGGCGACTTCGGTCTGTGTGATCCGCGTAGCGCTGACTAGCACCGGCGCATCAGTGCGCCTGACATACGTCGCCCACGCGCATCCGTGAGTCGCCGCGCCAGCGAGCGGCTGACGTTCCACGCGGCGAGGGTCTGAGGGGCGAGCGACTTTCCCGGGTAGCGGAACGGCCGCCGGCGCACAGCGCCCTCGCTTGGCCTCGTCTGAGCGGGCGGAGCCGAAGAGGAGTGAGGGCGTGGCGAATGATCAGGTCCGGAGGCCTCGAACGTTCGACTTCACCGGCCGACGCTGAGAAAAGCAATGTGACGGACTTGGCTCGCCTGCTCCGATCAGCGCTTCCGCGTCGGCGAACGACCGGCCACCGCCACCGCATCAGCGACCCAGCGGCCAAGTTCGTCGGCGTCTTCGAGAACCGCCAGCGGGACTTCGTAGTACTTCGTCGACGCCGGTCGATTCGGGTCGGGGGTGAACGGCCGGGAACCGGCGCGGAGAAAGCGGTCGCGCGATTCGATCGTCGCACTTCAAGTACAACACGTCGCCAGCGAGAATTCCGAAGAACACGTCGCCGGCGTACAGCCCGACGCCTCCAAACATGTTCCGTGCGAAGACGTCACGGGCCTGCGACAGCTGATCGAGCGCAAACCTCCGGAATCCGTCGCTGACACGGACCCGGCGGCCGAAATCGGTCGCCGGTTTTTGCCGGTTTCGTTGTGCGCGTGACGGACTCGCGCCCTTCATCGTTCCTCAGCTCCACGGCCGGTCGTTGCTCCGCACGGTGTCCCACTCGGGCGTCGGCGCAAAGAACGCCGAGTTCGGCCGCAGGTGCTGCTTGACCGTCTCGTCATTCAACTCGACGCCGAGCCCTGGCGAATCGGGCACGATCGCAAAACCCTTCTCGACGAGCGGCTTTCCATTCGTCGTGCGCACGAGCGTCTCCCACCATGGGACGTCGAGCGAATGATGCTCGAGCGCGATGAAGTTCTCGGTCGCGGCCGCGCAGTGGACGTTCGCCATGAACGAGACCGGCGTCCCGGCAAAGTGCATCGCCATCGCGACGCCGTGCTCCATCGCATAGTCGCCGATCTTCTTCGTCTCGATCAGCCCACCCGAGCTCGCCAGGTCCGGATGGATCATGTCGACGGCGCCCATGTCGATCAGCTTCATGAAGGGTTCCTTCAGGAAGATGTCCTCACCCGTCAGCACCGGCACCGTCGTCGACTCCCGGATCTGCTTCATGAGCTCGCCGAACTGCCATGGGACCATGTCCTCCATCCACGCCAGGTTCCACTTCTCCATCGCCCGCGCGAGCTTGATGCAGCTGTTGACGCTGATGTGACCGTAGTGATCGGAGGACAACGGGATCTCCATGCCGATGACTTCCCGGAGCTGGCCGACCCAGTCCGACATCCACGCGATGCCCTTGTCGGTGATCTCGATCCCCGTGAACGGATGCATGACGCGATCGCCCTGGCCGATGTTCGTGCCGAGCGGCATCGAGAGCGTGCCTGGACACCGATTGCATCAGCCCGATCCCGAAGTCCTGCTTCAGGAACGTGATGCCGCGGTCCATGCGCTCCTTGAGCCTCGTCCCCTGCTCTTTCGGGTCCTGGTGCGACGTCGTGTCGGCGTAGAGCCTGACGCGATCGCGGAACTTGCCGCCGAGCATCTGCCAGCAGGGCACGCCCCAGGCCTTGCCGGCGAGATCCATCATCGCCATCTCGATCCCGCACACGCCGCCCGCCTGCCGGGCCGCGGCGCCGAATTGTTTGATCTTGCGGAAGATCTTGTCGACGTTGCAGGGGTTCTCGCCGAGGATGCGGGCCTTCAACATGAGCGCGTAGGTCTCGCTGGCACCGTCGCGCACCTCGCCCCATCCCACAAGACCCTGGTTGGTGTCGATGCGGATCACGGGACACGTCATCGGCGCGTCGACCACGATCGCGATGCGCAGGTCGGTGATCTTCAGAGCGGAGGGCTCCGACGCGCGCTTGACGTTCGACTGCACGACATTCGCGGCCGCCTCCGCCGCCGCATGGCCCCTCAGCGTCACCGTCGTGGCGGCGCCGAGGCCGAGCGTCTTGAAGAAGGATCGGCGATCGACCGACGCCGGTACGTGATCGAGCAAGTCTCGGACTGATGGCTTCATGGAGGATTCCTCCGGCTTAGGGTTCTATGGTCATGCTCCTCGCTCGCCGTGATGGCGGGGGCTCACGTTCAAGACGACTCCGGAGTGGAACGCCGAATCGGCATCGGGTTTCGGACCGCCGACTGCCGACTGCCGACTGCCGACTGCCGACTGCCGACTGCCGACTGCCGACTGCCGACTGCCGACTGCCGACTGCCGACTGCCGACTGCCGACTGCCGGGAATCTGCCATCCGGACTCGTCGAAGTCAAGCGCGGCGACCGGGGAGTCGTCTTGCGAATCGCGGCGCCGGAACATTAGAGTTGGGGCATGAATCGTCGCCTCGCTTCAGTCTTGTTGCGTGTTCTTTCGGGCTCTGTGCAACCCTCGCCGTGCGGCGCCGTTCGCCGACCGAAGCGGCGCTTCACGCCCGCTATAGCTCGTTCGAGGGAGGTCCGAGGGGCCTGAAGCCCTTCGTCAGATCGAGACTCAGAGATGGGGCGTGACTCGTCGGCTGTATCCGGTCGACGGCGTCGACGTCAAGAACACGTGGATCGTCAAGCCGGGCGCCAGTGTGACGTATTCCGTTGTGCCCCGAGTCGGAATCTTCGGTGCCGTGGACTACGAGGTCGCACGGCTCACGCTGCAGGTCCGCACGGAGGGACAAACGAGGGAGCGACGGCTGACCGCGGATCTCGTCAATCTGAAGGTGGGGATCAACTTCGGGGTGTTCTGACGCCAGATCGCTCCACAGGCGCTCGCACGCCCTGATCCTCAGCGGAAGATCCGTCCCACAGCGAGGTACGTGCGCCAGCGCCCGGGTCGAAACCCCACGAGCCGGCGACCAATGTCCTAGCAGGCTGCGCCTCAGACCGGCGAGAGGCTCCGCCTCGCTAGAGCGCACGTACGCCGCGCTACGCGCGGACGGCCTTGACCAGAAAACTTGACTCTACTCGATGTGACGGGTCAAGGCCTCTAGCGTGCCTTCCCGTCGGCCGGACTCTGCAGTCGGGCCTCGCCGCGGCGGCCGGTCCACTCGACGAGCCGGTCCAGCATGTACGGAAGGAACGGGTTCCATCCGATTCGCATCAACGTCTCGACCGGCACCGTGAGGACCGCCTTCTCCCCTCTGGGGCTCAGGCGTCCCAGCGCGATCGAGGGTGTCGGACCATCGGGCGGGTCGCTGCCGTAGACCGGATCGTCGATAGCGAATGGCAACGCGACGTGCGAGAGGGAAAACACCTGCGCCGGCCAGGAGAGCCCCAGCGGCACGTCTTCCACGGTGGTCGCTCCCGGCGCAACGGACCGGGCTCGCACTTCCGACACATCGGCGCTGATGTTGGTGATAAGGGTGCGCCGGTAGAGCCGCGGGCCGCCGGCTGCCAGATTCGACGCGAGCGCCGCGTCCGCGGGACGGATATACGGCTCGAGCCCCGCACGGCGGTTGATGTCGAAGACAACCAGTTCATCGTCGTTCCCCCGGAGCTGATCGAACAGATCGCGGACCACTGCCGCTGTGCTGACGGTCGAGTCCACGATCGACTGAAACGCCTGGATCGGTGGCAATCGCCGGATCAGGCCACTTTGAGCGGCGTCGGCGACTTCCGCACGAACCAGGGACGAGACCCGGTAGCTCTGGTTCGCCGCATTGGCGGGAAACGAGTTGTATTTGAACGGGTTGTATTCCGGCACGACCTCCAGCCACCGGGCTTTCTCGAAGAATGGCAGCGGTCCCAACGCGCTGATCACGCGGGCAATTCGCGCGAGCGGCGAGACGCCGATCATCGGCGAAATCAGCACGAGGCGCGACGGGGCGGGCAGCCTGGAGTCCGCGGCGGCTTCGAGCGCGTAGCGCACGATGAGGGCGCCGCCGTTCGAGTACCCGACCAGAATCAACGGGGCGTCGGCGTTGATGGTCCGGCGCACGTGGCGCGCGCCCATACGGACGGCCGCCATCCAGTCCTCGGCGGTGGCCTGCGTCAACGCGCCGGGCACGGTGCCGTGCCCGGGCATACGGAGCACCAGCACATAGTAGCCCTGGGTGCTCAAGCGTTCCGCGACGGCCCGCATGCTGTAGGGTCCGTCGGTGAGACCGTGGATCAGCAGCGCACCGCCGTGAACAGCAGTGGGCCTCACGTCGAACGTCCGATTCCAATCACGGCTGGCCCGCCGTGGAGAGCTGATGCTGGCGGAGTCATAGCGATTGGCCAGCTGTGAGGAGCTCGAGGCCGACACAGGCGCCTCGACTTGGTCGTGGACTTCCTTGAACACTTCCGCTTCACGTGCCAGGTACTGATCCAGCGTGAAGGCCTCCTCCAGATCGGCGGCGCGGAGTTCACCACGCGGCACCAGCCGATGCCACGGCTGCAAGTCCGGTATGTTGAGCACCGCCTGCACGCCGCCACCGACGACCAGCGTCACCCCGATGAGCAGGCCGGTCAGCGCGAGCCTAACGGCCCAGGTGCGCAGGCGATCCGCAAACGAGCGCCGGTGGCCTGCGACGGCCGCGCCCATCGGTCTGTGCTCCGTCATGTGAGCCAATCCTCGTTGATCGGTTGTGTGACCCGACGATCCAACGAGCTCTGCAGTCCTCGTGCCGCATCGCTGACTATCGGATCACCGTCCACAGCGGTCCGCTCGCGCCCGATGTGCGTCGACTGCATTGCAATCCTGCCTCCGCCCTGCCGAGCACTGAACTCACGGCTGTTCGAAATCTGCTCTCCAGCGCGTTATTCCATCCAGGACGACCACGTAGGTCGCCATACCAAGCCGGTTGGGGTTCAAGATGGACTACCTGCTCGAAATTAGCCAACTGCTACTCCCGCACGTTCGGGCCACAGCCTGCGGGCGACGAGACGAGCGGGCGCGGGCCGACTTGAACGGCTGGCCGCCACAGCCTTTGCCGACCGGGAGGGCAGAGCCGCTGAACGGCAGCGCCACCGGCCGGCCGGACGAGCGGCGGGCGCCCAACCGAGGCCACGGCTGTCGAGAAGAAACCGATAGCCGTTGATGAGCGCTGGACCGTCAAGGTCGGCGACCCCTGCGCGGTCGAAATCCTGGCAGACGTGCTCGCGCGGCATGCCGGCCTGATCCCCGACCTCCTGAGGGCCACGGGCAACGCCGATTTCTACCCGCCGTTTCTCGCGCACCTGCTCGAGACGGTCACCGAGACGGCCCAGCCACGCTATCGCCCGAAGACCTACTCCGAACGGGCTCGCTGGGTCCTTTGGGGTCAGTTCACGGCGCGCGAGTTCATCGCGCTCCTCCGCGATCGACACACAAAAGTCGCGCTGTGCTCGCACAAACCAGGAGCTGGCGGGAGACGGCGAAGCACACCGAGCGAGTTCGTCACCGAAGGGTCGCGGCCGACCCGACGACGGCGCGTGACGTTGGGGATGCTCGGGCTGCAGGAGCTCGGTACAGAGGCGCGGCGACTTCGACACGTCACCGTCGATAGCCTGAAAGCGGCCGCTGCCGCATGCTTCGGTCCCCCGCTGGCAGACAAGGTCCAGGCCGTCGTCAGCTGCCTGACGGAGGAGAGCCCGACCCGTGCGGACTTCCTGCAGCGGCTGCGCGAGGAGCTGCTGACAGATCCCATCCTGGTGCTGCGCCTCGCCGAAGTCTCCGGAGCGGCCGCTCCGTTCGGAGTGGCGCTTGCCTCTGAGCTGCGCGAGATTCCGCAAGTCGCGGCGGCGGCGACTCCATCGCGTTGTCGCGACCAACACCCGTCATCCGTTGGCCGCCGCTTCCGAGATGAACCTGCTCGGGCTCGCCTTTTCCGGCGGTGGCATCCGCAGCGCGACGTTCAACCTCGGCATCCTTCAAGGCCTGGCGCAATTGGGCCTGCTGCGGCACGTCGACTATCTCTCCACGGTGTCGGGCGGGGGCTACATCGGCGCCTGGCTGTACGCCTGGACGAAACGCGCCACGATCACGGATGGCGGCCGGACGCTGCGTGGAATCGAAGCTGTCGAAGAATGGCTCTGCACCGAGCCGCTGCCGGTACCGGACGACACCACCGTGCGATCGGTTGCGCTTCCTCGCGAGTACAGCAACTACCTGACGCCGCGGACTGGATTTTTCAGCGCCGATACCTGGACGATGATCGCGATCTGGCTGCGGAACACGCTCCTCAACCAGACCGGTACTGACGTTGTTCCTCGCCGGCACGCTCCTCGTGCCCTGGGTCGTGTGGCTGGGACTGTCGCACAACCCGATCGACGTCAACCGGGCGGGACTGGTCGCGGGCTTTCCGATCATGGTGCCGCTGGCAGCAGTGCTCCTTCTGGGAGGGTCTGTGGTTGCCGGGCTGCAGCTCCGGCGCTTTCATCTGTCGCCCCGCAAACGAGCGGAGGCTGCGCGACATGCTGGGCCAGGCCGGCGTGCTGATTGGCATCGTCCTGCCGGTGATTGTCGTCGCGGGTCTTCTCGCCGCGGTGATCCTCGGCGCCTGCCATCAATTCAGCAGACCTGGGTTCGCCTGGCGCGCGGGGTTGGAGCTGTCTGGGCTTTTCTTTATGTGTCACGCCGTCATCGCGATCACCGGCCGGTACTGGCTGTGTTTCCGCGCCGCACGAGTGTCCGGTACGCCGAGAGGCTGGGGACTCTTTCTGTCGAACGTGTGGGCTGTCGTGATCATAACGCTGGCGGGCGTGGTGTCCAGCCTGTTCGGCGCCGGGCTCGTCGTCCTTGCGGCCCTCCTGCTGGTGCGTGCCGGGAGCTGGCCAGGGCCTCCGGTGTCGTGGCACTGGACCGTCCTCGGCGTCCCGCAATCGTCGCAATCATGTCGCTCATGATCGTCGTGAAGCTCGGCATTCTCGGCCGCGATCTGCTGGACGAGCATCGGGAGTGGTGGAGCCGCGTCGGGGCCTGGTTGAACATCGTGACCCTCGGGTGGATTGCCTTGTTCGGCTTTGGCCTCTACTCCCCCTACGTCTTTGCGCTCGTCGCCGACGGCATCGGCAAGAAGATCGCGATTGGCGGCGGCATCGGATGGGCCCTGTGGACCGCCGCCGGCGTGCTGCTCGCGAAGGGCGACGACGGTGGACGGCTCGGCGCAGCGCTCAAGAACGCCCGGCTGCGGGCGTGGATCACCTCGCTCGCGCCTTACGTGTTCATCGCGGGGCTGCTGGCGATTGTCTCGACTGCCGAGTTCTGGTTCGTAGCGGTTCGACGCCATTGGGCGCTGGAGCACTGCGACTGAGCGGCTGTTCATTGGACCACTCTCGGAGAACCCAGGCAGTGGTTCCTGATCGCTCCGTTCGGTCTCGTCGTCTTCGCGTTTCTGCTTTCGTGCAGCGTCGACGTGAACGAGTTCTTGATGCACCACTTCTACAAGAACCGCTGGTGCGGTGCTATCTCGGCGCCTCACGGGACGGTCGCCGCGACAACCTGTCCAGATCGCCCGATCCCTTCACCGGATTCGATTCCGGCGACGACGTGGAGATTGGAGGACTTGCGAATCGTTCCAACGGGATCGGACAAAGAACTGCGCGATGAGAAGGTGCGGCTGCACAAGGAGAGAGGAGCTGGCGCCGTACGACGGGTCCGCTGCCGCTCGTCAACGTGGCGCTCAACCTCGTCAAGGGTGACGACCTGGCCTGGCAGGAGCGTAAAGCGCAGTCGTTCTGCTTCACGCCGCTCTATTCCGGATACGAGCATCGTCTCGCGAGATCGCGTGCAGACGACCGCTTTGCCGACCAGGGCTTCCGATGACACGCCTCTACGGGTACCCGCCGTTCGGCATCGGATTGGGGACCGCAGTCGCGATCTCGGGCGCCGCCGCGAGCCCGAACATGGGCTATCACTCGTCGCCGGCCACCAGCTTCCTGATGACCATGTTCAACGCCAGATTGGGCTGGTGGATGGGCAACCCTCGCGACAAGTTCAATTGGCTTCGCACGAGCCCACGCCGCGGCTTGCTGTATCTCTTGAACGACCTATTGGGGCTCACGAACGACCGCACCGGCTTCGTGAATCTCTCGGATGGCGGTCATTTCGAGAATCTCGGCATCTACGAGCTCGTTCGCCGTCGCTGCCGGTACATCATCGCGTGCGACGCGGAGCAGGACGATGCGCTCGCATTCAACGGGCTGGGAAATGCGATCCGGAAGTGCCGGACGGATCTCGGCACCGAAATCGACGTCCGCGCCACGCGCATTCACCCGCACGATGGAAATCCGCACTCGACGCTCCACAGCGTTGTCGGCGAGATCAAATACCCGAACGGCGAAACCGGCACGCTGCTGTATCTCAAAGCGTCGCTGACCGGTGACGAGCCGGCCGACGTGCTCGAGTACAAGTCCCGCCAGACAGCGTTTCCGCACGACTCGACGATGGGCGATCAGTTCTTCGACGAGTCGCAGTTCGAGAGCTACCGAAAGCTCGGCGTTCATATCGCCCGGACGGCGCTCAAGGTCCCCGTGCCGCTGGGCGCCACGGTCGAGGAACGGTTCGACCGGCTGCGCGACTACTGGTATCCGGCGAGCTCCGCGATCGAGCGGCATTTCGGGACGCACGCCATGCAGTACGACGCCCTGCTCGAGCGCGTGCGGACCGGACCGGGCCTCGACTTCATCGATTCTGCGTTCTTCCCGCGACTGCCGGCCGGCGTTCCGCGGCAGGAGGTCTTCGTTGGCGCGCTGCTGCTCGATCTGATGCAGCGCGTCTTCATCGATCTCGATCTCGAGGGCGATCACGACAACCCGCACAACGCCGGCTGGATGGCCATCTTCCGCGAGTGGATTCATCAACCGGCGGTCATGGCGGCGTGGGACGCCTCGCGAGACAACTATGGCCGACGGTTCCAGTGGTTCGTCGACGGCCTCTAGCCCCGGGATTCAGTTGCGTTGTCACCGCGCCGTCGCGTAGCGCAGGGCTTCAGCCCTGCCCCGCCGGCGCGGGCAGCCCTGAAGGGCTGCGCTACAACTGATAACGCAACTGAGTGCCGGGACTAAGAGAACTCCTAGAGGCTCCAGGCTTCGGGTCGTCTGGTTGTGGCGACTGAATTTGAAGACGAGCATCATCGAGTTTCAGCCAGGCGCAGCACGTATTCACGTCGGAAGCCTGGAGCCGGGAGCCCGGAGCCTTTTAGCCGCTTCGATCACCCCAACCGGGTGATAGTGGACGGAAGGCTGTCCAGGATTCGGAATGTCAGCGTGACCGACCCAACCTGGATCTGATCGCCGTCCTTCAGCGGGACCGGGGTCGCGACCGGCTGTCCGTTCACCAGCATTCCGTTCTTGCTCCCCAGATCCTCCGCAGTGGCGTCGATGTTCGTCAGCTCGATGCGGACGTGGTGGCGCGAGACGCTCGTGGAATCGAGCCGAACCAGGCAATCGCGATCGCGGCCGACCAGGTTCGAGCCTGCCGAGAGGATCCATTCGCGAGATCCCGACACCAGACGCGCGCCTGAAGGGCCAGGGCTGGACGTGGTGTCAGTGGAGGCCAGCCGCGCGTCACCATGAAAGGCATAGCCATATCGCGGGACAGTCCTGATGTAGCGCGACGTTCGCGGGGCGTCGCCTACGGCAGCTCGAACCTCCGCCACCAGGTTGTGGAGGCTCGCATCGGAGACGAACGTCTCTGGCCATAGATGCTCGATCAGCTCCTTCTTCGCGACCGCTTCCGGTCGCCGATCGAGAAGCAACTCGAGGAGCTGGAAGGCTTTGGGGGAAAGCGGCATGACCCGCCCATGCCGAGTGACCAGGCGTCGGCTGGAGTCGAACTCGCACTCTCCAAAGACGACATGCATCGGGTTCTTGCAGGAATTAGAGTTTCATGAGAACTCCGAGAGGACAAGTGGGGGCGTTCCTGTCTATCTTGCTTGAGAGAGGGAGTTCCCGATGATCCGACTACAAAGAGCTGCAGTGGTGCTGCTGTGCCTGCCCGTTCTTCTGGGTCAGGGCCAGTCAACACCCAACGAAGGGCCCGGTGCGAAAATCTGGGTCGGTCGCAATCAGGAAATCGAGGACTACCTGCGGACCGCCGAGTGCGTGCGCATCGAAAAGCTCGGCTCTGGAAGCGCCACCCGCTGCACGCTGCGGCCGGGTGGCCCCGTCGCGCGGATAGCGTGGAGACCGCTGCCACCGGGCCTCGACCGCGGTTTCAAACAGAGTTATAAGGCCGAAATCGCCGCGTACGAGGTCGACAAGCTCCTGAACTTGAACATGGTGCCCCCCACCGTGGAGCGGCAACTCGACGGCCATAAGGGTGCCGCCCAGCTCTGGGTCGAAAACGTCGCCGACTCGAAGGCCGGTGCATCACCAGGCGAGGCAAATCGGGCCGAGTGGGACAGCCAACTGGTGCGAATGAAGATGTTCGACAACCTGATTGGTTACCAGGACAGAAACCTGGGAAACATGCTGCACGATCCTACGTGGCACCTGATTCTGATCGACCATTCGCCAGCCTTCGGAGACGGCACCGACCTCCCCCACAAGCTGACCCGGGTTGACCGAGACCTATGGCGCAGGATCGAGAGTCTGTCGCGCAATCAGCTCGACGCGGCGCTGGGAGCGTGGCTTGAGGGCGCTGAAATCAAAGCCATCCTCGACCGTCGCGAGAAGATGCGGGCCGACATCAAATTGCTGCCAAGATAGGCTGAACCGGCCGGCTGAAGTTGAGGGGCACATGCTGGCAGTCTCGCCGATGACGACGAAGACGCTGTCTCACTACGAGATTCTGGCGCCGATCGGTGAAGGCGGCATGGGGGTCGTCTACCGGGCGGTCGATGTGCGTCTCGGCCGGCCCGTCGCTCTCAAGCTGCTCCGGCACGATGGGGCGATCAGCGAAGAGCGCCGGAAGCGCTTCGTCCACGAGGCCAGAGCCGCCTCCGCGCTGAACCATCCCCACATCGTCACGATCTACGACATCGGTCAGGACCAGGGCGTCGACTTCATCGCGATGGAGTACGTCTCGGGCCCGTCGCTGGCACAAATACTTGCCGGCAACAAGCTGGCAGTCGCTGACAGCTTGAAGTACGCCGCGCAGATCGCGGACGCACTGGCCGCCGCGCACGCGGCGGGGATTCTGCACCGCGACATCAAGCCCGCCAACATCCTGCTCAGCGACAGGGGCACGATCAAGGTTCTGGATTTCGGGCTCGCGAAGCTGACCGAGCCGGTCGGCTTCGATCCAGGAGGCGAGCAGCTCACGACAGACAGCGCAGAGGCGCCGGCGAATCCTCAGACCGAGAAAGGAACGATCCTGGGCACCGCAGGATATATGTCGCCCGAACAGGTCGAGGGGAAACCGGCGGACACGAGATCGGATGTCTTTTCGTTCGGTGCGGTGCTCTACGAAATGATCACCGGCCGGCGCGCATTCAACGGCGGGACGAAGATGTCGACACTCGCGGCGATTCTGACGAAGGCGCCGGAGCCCCCGAGCCAGGTCGTCGACGGGCTGTCGCGCGATCTCGAGAAGATGATTGTCCGCTGTCTCCAGAAGAGTCCCGATCGCCGTTGGCAATCGATGGCGGACCTGAGAGTCGCACTCGAGGAACTGAAGGAAGAATCCGATTCGCAGAGTCCAGTCGGGCGGGCAGCGTCGACGCCAGCCCGCAGATGGACAGGCGTTTTGATCGTCGGCCCCACAGCGGTTGCGATCGGAATACTGCTGTTCGGGATCTGGTGGTTCACGACTCGAACAGCGCCGCCGCCGGACCCGCAACCATCCCTGACCAGGCTCACGTCGGACGTCGGCTGGACCGACTACCCCGCCATCTCGCTCGACGGAAAGATCCTCGCGTACGCCTCGGATCGCAGCGGCGACGGCAACCTGGACATCTGGGTCCAGCAGATTCCGGATGGCGCGCCGGTCAGGCTGACGCGGCACGCCGCGGACGACGTACAGCCGTCGTTCTCGGCCGACGGCACCAGGATCGCGTTTCAATCCAGCCGCCAGGGAGGAGGCATTTATCTCATCCCGACCCTGGGCGGTGAAGAGCGGCTGCTCGCGGCACGAGGTTTCTCGCCGCGCTTTTCGCCCGACGGGAACTGGATAGCCTATGGCGTCGCCGAAGAGGGCGGCAGCCGGATTTACATCGCGCCCGCAGCGGGCGGGCCTGCGACGGCGGTCGCTGCCGGCTTCTATCGGACCCAGGCGCACGTGTGGTCGCCCGACGGGCGACACCTGCTCTTCTGGGGACAGCGGCAGCGCGACGCGCCACCTGAGAACAACATCGACTGGTACGTATCGGCGGTCCCGAACGGCGAACCTGTGCGCACGCATGCCCGGGCCGTCCTCGTGCGGGAGAAATTCCAGGCGTTTCAAGGGCTGCCGCTTCCGGACGCCTGGGTTGGCCGCGGAAATCGAGTGCTCTTTCACGGGAACATCGGCGATTCGTCGAACATGTGGCAGGTTGCCATCTCTCCCGAGAACTGGCGTGTCAGCGAGGCGGCGCATCGCGCGACGTTCGGCACCACGGACGAAGCGGCAGCCTCGGTAACCTCTGATGGCCGGATGGTGTTCATCAGCCGGACGATGGCTTCGGATATCTGGTCCATTCCGATCGACCCGGATCGCGGGAAGCCGCAGGGGCCGATGAAGCGAATCACCGCAGATGCCGCCGATGACTACGACCCCACGCTGTCGGACGAAGGCGCGACGCTGGTGTTCCGCTCGAGGCGGGCAAGCCGGTTTGCCGTGGTTCTGAGAAATGTGGAGAGCAGCGCGGAGACCGGTACTGACGCGAATGGCAGCCGATCACTTTCCGGCTGTCAGCCGTGACGGAACCAGGGTCGCGTACTCGTTTCACCAGGACGGCAGAATGCCTGTCTTCGTCGTGCCGGCCAGCGGAGGAACGCCGGAACAGGTGTGCGACGACTGTGGGGAGGTGAAGGAGTGGTCACCTCGTGGCGACCAGATCTTGTACGTCACCGCGCATGATCCGTCGGGCGTCGGTCTCCTGACGATCGGATCTTCGCACAACGATGGTTGGCTGAGGCATCGGGGCTACGGGATCTACAGTCCCCGCCTCTCCTCGGATGGCCGGTGGATTACATTCAACGCCCGAACGGATCGGCTGGCGCCGGCGCGGGTCGTCATCGCAGAAGTACAGGGCTCTGTTGTCGCCGGGGAGAGAGACTGGATCGTGGTCAGCACCGATGGGGACGCCCCGGCCTGGTCGCCACAGGGAGATCTGCTGTATTTCTGGTCGGATCGCGACGGCTCGCCGTGCCTGTGGGCGCAACGTTTGGATCGGGGAACGAAGCGGCCGATCGGAAGTGCGCTGAGCATCCAACACTTCCACACGAGGGGCTTGTCGTGGAAGAACCTGTACCTTGGTGCGCCAGGTCTGGCAGTCGCCCGGGACAAGATCGTCTTCAATCTCGGCGAGCACACCGGCAATATCTGGATGACCGACCTTCCCTGGGCAGGGCGCTGACGGCCGGCGACTCTGAAGACCAGCCGTTTCACGGGATTGCGGTGGCCGGTCCTATCCTGACCTGAACGCGTCGGGGCCAGGGCTCGTCAAAGCATCATAGGATGACGAATCCAGGCACCGCCGCCGTCCTCAGCGCAATCCTTCCCGGCCTTGGGCAGTTCTACAACGGGGACTTCCTGCGAGGGATTTTCTGGCTGATCGTGACACCTGGCATGTGGATCGGCAGTGGCGGAATGCTCGGCTGGGTGTGTCACGTCATCGCGGCCATGACCGCGTACAGCCGCTCGAAAAAGAGGCCAGCAAGCCTATGACGAGCGGCCCCTTCCCCGCCCTCGCTCACCCGCAGTAGCCAGTGCACGGCGGCGGTTCCGGCGTCGAGGCGCTGTTGAGACTTCCCACCATGCTCGGGTGCAGCGAGCAGTGGTACGACTTGTTGACTGCGCCGAGCTGCTGCGGCGCAGACGACGCGCCGGGCGCGATGAGCCCGGTGTCCACGGACTGGTCGTCGAGCACGACGCGGTGCGCGACGACATCCGCGTTGAAGAAGACGACCGTCTGGCCGGCCGCGCACGACGCGGGGTTCGGCGTGAACGACTGCGCCCCATTTACGCCACGAATCGTGACGGTGACGACGTTGCCGGACCCGGTACCGGGTCCCGGCGTCGGCGTCATCGGCGATCCGCCGTCATACCCTCCCCCACCACCACAGCTAACTGCAAGAAAACCGGTAACCAGGCTGATTCCCAGCGCGCGTCGTACTGACATGGTCGGCCTCCAGGTGAATAGCGCTCGGCTGGAGTGCAACCGGAATACCACGCACGGATGACCAGGACACGGCCTTTTTCTCGCGGTCGCGGTCCGCGATCTTTCGCGATCCGAAACAGTTTTCCTTGGCTGTCGCCAGAAGCGGAACGCGCGATCGGATGGCACGGTCCTGTCGATTCCATTCCGAAGCGCGTGACGCGGTCTCGATACGCATACTGTGCTCCGGTGTTGATGCGCCCGGCCGGCGACTGCGCGCCGCGGAGGACAGAAGGCGACGTCGATCGCGGCGTCACCGCGCCCGCAGATGCGGCTTCAGAAACCGCCCGGTGTGCGACGCCTTGCACTTCACGACATCCTCGGGCGTGCCGGTGACCACGACCTGTCCCCCTGCGTGTCCTCCTTCAGGGCCCAGGTCGATCACGTGGTCGGCTGTCTTGATGACGTCCATGTGGTGCTCGATCAACACCACGGTGTGACCGGCATCGACGAGGCGGTTCAACGACGCCAGCAGGCGCTCCACGTCCGCGAGATGGAGGCCGGTCGTCGGCTCGTCGAGGATGTAGACGGTGTGCTTCGACCGCTGCAGCGTGCTCAACTCCGTCGCAATCTTGATCCGCTGCGCCTCACCGCCCGAAAGCGTCGTTGCCGACTGGCCGAGCGTCAGGTAACCGAGACCGAGATCGTTCAGCACGTCGATCTTCTTCCGCAGCGAGGGCTCGCTCGCAAAGAACGCGACCCCTTCTTCGATCGACATGTTCAGCACGTCATCGATCGTCTTGCCCCGAACGGTGACCTCGAGCGTCTCGCTGTTGAACCGCGCGCCCTTGCAGACGCTGCAGGTCACTTCGACGTCCGGCATGAAGTAGAGCTGCGTGGTGATGACGCCCTCTCCCTGACACTCCTCACATCGCCCACCCTTGACGTTGAAGCTGAAACGACCCGGCTTGTAGTCGCGCTCGACCGACAGCGGCGCCTGCGTGAAGAGATCGCGGATCGTGTCGTAGAAGCCGACGTACGTCGCCGGGTTCGAGCGGCTGTTCCGTCCGATGGGCGATTGATCGATGTTGACGACCTTGTGGACGTGCTCGACGCCTTCGACGGCGTCGTGGTCGCCTGGCAGCGTGCGCGTGTCCTCCAGCTTCTTCCAGAGCGCCTTGTAGAGGATCTCGTTGATGAGCGTGCTCTTGCCGGATCCTGAGGCCCCCGTTATCGCCACGAGCTTTCCCAGCGGAACGGTCACGTCCACGTTCTTCAGGTTGTTCTCGCGGGCGCCGCGGACGACGAGCGCCCTGCTATTGCCGTTGCGGCGCTGCTTCGGCGTGGGAATCGTCCGCTTCCCGGAGAGGAACTGCCCTGTCGGGGACGCCTTGCACGCGAGCACGTCCTTCAGGGTTCCCTGCACGACGACCTCCCCGCCGTGCACACCGGGGCCGGGGCCCATCTCCACCAGGTGATCGGCGGCGCGGATGGTGTCTTCATCGTGCTCGACGACAATCACCGTGTTGCCGATGTCGCGCAGGCTCTCGATCGTCGCGATCATCTTGGTGTTGTCCTTCGGGTGCAGGCCGATGCTCGGCTCGTCGAGGACGTAGAGCATCCCCATCAGGCCGGAACCGATCTGCGTCGACAGACGGATGCGCTGCGACTCGCCTCCCGAGAGCGTTCCCGATCGACGGTTGAAGTTGAGATAGTCGAGGCCGATGCCGAGGAGCAAATCGAGACGGCCCCGGATCTCCTTCAAGACCTGCCTGCCGGCGTCGGCGCCGCGCCCTGTCGGCTTCACCGTTCCGAGAAATGTGTGCAGCTCGTCGAAATTGACCTGGCCGAGCTCGTGGATCGTTCTTGCGCCCGCCAACGTCGAAGAGCAGCCGCGTCGCGCGGACCCGCGCGCCGTTGCAGTCGGGACAGGTCTTCTCCACCATGACCTTGTCGAGCCACGCCTCCATCCTGGAATTGGCTTCGCCCCGCTGGCGGTACTGTCGGTACCATCGCTCGATCCGTCGTGCGATGCCCTGGAACCCGACCTCGCGGCCTTCCTGATCGTCGCGCCGGACCTTCGCGTCAGGCGGCATCTGGAGCACGAGCTTCTTCGAGTCGAGACCGTAGAGAATCGCCTGACGCGCCTTGTCCGGCAGGTCCTTCCACGGCGAGTCGAGCGCGAACCGGAGCGCGCGCGACAGGCTGTACATCACCCGTCCGTCCCACGTGTCGGGGTTGTACTTGAAGGCCTCGCGAACGAAGCAGCCTCCGAGAATGCTGCGTTTCGGATCCGGAATGAGGAGCTCGGGGTGCGTGAGCTTGTCGACACCGAGCCCGCCGCACGTCCGGCACGCGCTTTCCGGGTTGTTGAACATGAAGTACTCGGGCCCGATGTCCCCGTACACGAAATGGTGCGTCGCGCTGCACAGCCCTTTGTAGAACCGCTCGGCATCCGCGCGGCTCACGCCCTTGGCGATGTGCACCTGGAGCAGCCCGTCACCGACCAGGAGCGTGGCCGCAATCCCGGCCTTGATCGCCTTCTCGTGTTTCCGGCTGACGACGAACCGATCGACGATGGCATCGATGTGGTCGATGTGCTCGAAGGTGTCGGGCTCGGCGGCGGAGCGCCTCCCGCTCTGCGACGCCCCAGCACCCTCCGGCGTGTCGGACTCGAGCCCGTCCGAGATGTCCACCGGCTTGCCATCGACGATCAGCCGGCGGCAACCCTTCTTCCGGATCTCGGTGAAGACGAAGTCGAGATCTTCGCCGTAGACCTTGAACACCGGCGCCCGCAATTCGATCTCGCTGCCTTCCGGGAGCGAGAGGATCGCCTCGAGAATCTGGCTGGACGATCGACTTGGCGTCGGCTCGCCGGTGCGCGGGCAGTGCGGCTGCGCAATCGTGGCGTACAGCAGGTTGAGGTAGCTGGCGATGTCCGTCATGGTGCCAACGGTCGATCGCGGGTTGTTCGCGAGCGTCTTCTGCTCGATCGAGATGACCGGAGACAGGCCGAAGACGAAGTCCACGTCCGGCTTCGACACCTGGGTGATGAACCGCTTCGCGAAGGTCGAGAGCGACTCCATGTAGCGACGCTGACCTTCGGCGTAAATGGTGTCGAAGGCAAGGCTGGACTTGCCCGAGCCCGAGAGGCCGGTGACGACGACCAGGCTGTCGCGAGGAATCTCGACCGAAATGTTCTTCAGGTTGTGCACGCGCGCGCCCTGAACGGCGATCGTCGTCCGGGGCGCGGCCCTGCCCCCTTTGATTGACGTCGGCCTCATAGCGGTTCCGCAGGCTCTCCAAAATAGACGAACGCCAGCTCCTGGACCTGGATGTTGCTCTTCTTCGTGATCCGTACCGGGATCGACACCTTCCCGATGAGTCCCTGGTCCGACAGGTACTCGCAGGCGGTCGTCACGCCCCCGACGTCGAACTGGCGCTTGAAGTGATGCTCGATCTCGCTGCTCGATCGCGCTTCGTTCGCGTCACGCAGGTAATCGATCAGGTTGGCGAAGAGCCGCTCCGCGCGGCTCGCGACGTACGCATCGATCGCCTGCAGCGCCGTCTCGACGCTCTTGCGGCTCTTCTTTGCGTTCAGCAGGTCGGTGTAGACGATCGAAAAGAACTGCGGGTTCAGCTTCAGCGCCTCGGGGATGACCTCGCGGTCGGCAAGACGCCCGGCCTCGATCACCTCGATCTGCGCGAGCGGCGTTGCGCTGTAGAGAATCCAGAGCGCCGTGTAGTCGAGGTCGCTGCGCGTGACGAGCCATTTGTGGGCCTTGGCGATGGAGAAGAGCGCGTGGGTCCCCGCCCGCAGCAGCTGGATCTGGCGGTCGCGCCGGCCGAACTCGCGCAGCCGCTCGCACAGGCTGGCGATCGTCTCGTCGTGCGTGTAGAGCAGCCGTCCCTTGGCGAGCAGCGCGTGCATGAACGAGTTGTGGAGCGAGCCTTCGACCGTCGCGCGGAACTGCGCGCGCGTCATCAGGAAGGCATGCACGTTGACGCCGTCGGCGTACAGCGCGACCGAATCGGACTGCTGTTTCTCGTCGGTGGTCACGAGCGCGAGATCGATGTCGGACTGCGCCCAGACCGTGTCGTGCGACAGGCTGCCGCAGAGGATGGCGGCGAGCACGGAACGATCGTGCTTGATCTGTGCGACGAGCGCGTCGAGAGCGGCGGTGAATCTCTGCTGGACGGACTCGGGACTCATGCGCGGCACTCGCGGGTCTGTGGAGTGTACTCGAATGGCGGACCTGGGAGACTCCTCGGGCTTCCGGGCGGCGTTCACTTGTCACGAAAACCATTACAGGAGGAGGGGAGGAAGGGAGGACGGGGGAGGAACTTTTCCCGCTCGTCGAATTCTTGGGGCCGCTGCTCGCGTCGAGGGCGGCGAACCGGAGCGCGTCACGAACTTCCCGGACCGCGCAGTCCTCCGGTTCGCGCTCTCACCGGACGGCCGGTCGCTCCTTCTGTGCCGCGGCACGGGGTTCGCGACGCGTTCTGATCACGGGGTTCAGGTAGGGCCGAGTCGTTCGTCCCATCCTCCTTGATTGCCCGCAGCCCCGCACCCATAATCGGGGCTTGGTCGCCGTCGCGTAAGGGAGTCCGGGGACGAAGCCCCCACGGGTTAGGCGCGCCACAGGCGCGCCCCGGCGGAAGCGGAGCGGGGCTCGGGGCCCCCGCGAGCGACGGCGATGGGGGGTCCGGCCGCCTTCGCGCCGCAGGCGCTTCGGCGAGCCACGCCGTAGCCTTAGGCGGAGGCGGGCGGGGCGAAGCCCCCGGGGGTTCGGCGCGCCAAGGGCGCGCCCCGCCGGAGCGGAGCGGGGCTTTGGGGCCCCGCGAGCGACGGCGATGGGGGGTCCGGCGGGGCGAAGCCCCCCGGTCTAATCCTGACGGAGGTCAGCATGAAGCCCGGTGGCTCGATACGAATTCCTGCCTGGCAGGCGCTCCTGATCGCGGCAGCGGCATTCGTCGCCGTGGCGACGGCAACGACCCCTGCCTTTGCGCAAGCACCAGTCGGCGGCATTTCAGGCGTCGTCACCGACCCGAGCGGAGCATTGGTCGCTGGCGCAAGCGTAAGCGCCACCTCCCTCTCGACGGGCGCGACACGCAGCGTCACGTCCGACAACCAGGGGTTCTTCACCATCACGACGCTCAAGCCTGGCGAGTACCTGCTCAAGGTCTCCACCAAAGGGTTTGCGGAGTTCGTGGCCCCGCAGGTCGTCGTCGAGGTCGGACAGACCGCGCGTGTCGACGCCGCGCTCACGGTCCAGGCCTTGAACGAGCAAGTTGAAGTCACCGGCACTACCGTCGCCGTCGACACCTCGCAGACCACGGTCGGCGGCGTCGTGAACCTGAAGCAGATCAACGAGCTTCCCTTGAATGGGCGCAACTACCTCGAGCTCGCCCGCCTGCAGCCGGGTGTCGAGATTCAGGAGGGCCGCTCGTTCGATCCCACCAAGAGCCGGTATACCGGCGTCTCGATGGGCAGCCGGAACGGGCGCGAGGCGCGGATCACGATCGACGGCATCGACGCCGTCGACGAGCACGTGGGCACCACCACGCTGAACATCTCGCAGGACAGCATCCAGGAATTCCAGGTGTCGACGTCGTCATCCGATCCGTCGGCCGGCCTCAGCGCGACCGGCGCGATCAACATCATCACCAAGCGCGGGGGAAACGACGTGCACGGCAGCGGCTTCCTCTTCGGACGCGGGTCCGACTACGCGGCTCGACCAAGCTTCGCGGCTACGGCGCCCGATTTCGACCGCAAGCAGTTCGGCGGCAACGCCGGGGGCCCGGCGCTCAAAGACCGGCTGTTCTGGTTCGCCAACGTCGAGAAGACGAAGGAGAACGCGGCGATCGGCATCAGCACGCCCTATTTCCCAAGCCTGACCTCGTACGCGGCGCCATTCGACGCCCTCTCGACCACAGTGCGAAGCGACTGGCACGTGTCCCAGAGGCACGACGTATTCGTACGATGGAGCCGCGACGACAACTCGAGCCTCGGGAACTTCGGCGGCAACCGGCTGCCGTCGAGCGGGAACATCAACTCCAATACGACCCACCAGGTCGCCGGAGGGCTCGATACCGTCCTGACCTCCCGGCTCACGAACAGTTTTCGTGCGGCGGTGACCGACTTCAAGAACCGCGTGCTGCGGCCGGACAGCGAGGCCCAGGCCGTGGGCATCCCCGGGCTCGAGGGAGTTCGCGTCACGACCGACGACACTGGATTGATTGCGGGCCCGGACAACATCACGCCGCAGTCGACATTCGAGCTGTTCGGGCAGTTCCGAGACGACCTGACGTACTCGAGGGGCCGTCACCTGATCCGTGGTGGAGCCGACATCGTCCGCTACCGCGTGCGGGTGACGAACTTCGTCAGCGGGTTCCCGTCCTTCAACGTGGTCTCACCTCTTTCGCGGAATCCGGCCGACATCGGGAACCAGCCGTTCATCAACGTGGTGGTCGGCAACAAGAACGGCAAGCGCATTCCCGGCACGCCGGACAACAGTCACCGCAACACCCGCATCTCCGGGTATGTGGAAGATACCTGGCGTGCGCGGCCGAACCTGACGCTGAATTTCGGTGCACGCTACGAGGTGGATACACATCCTCTCGACAACGACCTGGACAAACCTGCGATCGTCGGGCCGATCCTGCCGCACGGCATCGACCCAACGCCCATCGATCGGAACAACCTCGCTCCGCACGGCGGGGTCGCGTGGGATCCGTGGAACAACGGAAAAACATCCATCAGGGTTGGCGCCGGCATTTACTACACGCTGCGCGTCAGTAATCTCGTGACGAACGAGCGCGCGTCGCTCGCGCCCTTCAACTCCGGCAACGACACCATCACGCTCACCGCCGGAGCGTTGACCGGCGGGCCGCAGGACTTCAACCGCGACGGGGTCATCGATTTCGACTTCACCCCGGCGCTCGTGTCCGGGACGAGACTCAGCAGCGCGGTGCCGACGATCCTCGCCGGCCAGGCCGTGTATGTCGCGGCGCCGCCCTCGACGATTCCGACGCTGGATATCACCCGCACCGGCCTCGTGATCAGCAACGAGCTCCAGACGCCGTACTCCAAACAGTTCAACGCCGGAATCCAGCGGGAGCTGCCGTTTGGCGGCGTGATCGACGTCAACTACATTCAGAGCCGCACGGAACACGAGTTCATGCGCGATCTGGACGCGGCCAATTTCTTCCCCGGCAACGGCGCGCCTGTCGTGCTCGGCGATGGACGGCCGCCGACGAACACGATCACGGTCATCACCTCCAATGGGTACTCGCAGTACCGCGCGTTGACGGCGAAACTCGACAAGCGGATGTCACACCACTATCAGTTCAGCGTCGGCTATGCGCTGGCGAAGCTCGAGACGAGCACCGCCGACGGCCTCGGGCTGGGCGGAGGCACGCTGGTCAATCGTGATGTGCAGGCGAACTTCGGTGCCGCCCCGCTGGACCGGCGTCACCGTCTCACCTTCAATGGGATCGTCGAGCTCCCGAAGGGCTTCAGGCTCTCGTCGATTTCGACCGTTTACAGCGGCGTCCCGAATTCGATTCTGGTGGGCTCCGCCGACATCAACGGCGATGGCATCAACGGCGACCTCCTGCCGGGTACCCGCCGGGGCTCGCTGGGGCGAGAAGTCAAAGACGTGTCGGCGCTCAACTCCGCGATCCGCGGGTACAACCAGACACTCGCCGGCACACTGAACGCGCGAGGCCAGCGGCTGCCGTTCGCGGTGGAAATGGCTGAGGGCACGCGGTTCGACGATTCGTTCATCTCAACCGACATCCAGCTGTCGTACGTGCTGAAGCTCTACGGTCGCTTGAGGCTCGAAGGGACCGCGCAGCTGTTCAACGCGTTCAACATCTCGAATCTGGTCGGGCCGGCGGGGCTCCCGTCGTCACCGTTCGGCGGAACGCTGCCCACGTTGGCCACGCTCCCAACCGGGTTCACGGCCACATCGGATGGCGGACTTCGCGATGCCAGCGGCAATCCGGTGCTGGCCGGGGTGTCGAGGCTGCCGAACGGCAATCTCATCACCACGAGTTTCGGGAGCTTCGGCGCCGTGCGGCCGTCGATCCCGACCGGGACGGGGCTGCCGCGCGCCGCGCAGTTCGGTCTGCGCGTGAGTTTTTGATGGATGTCGCGCGCTACATGCGAACACAAGAGAATCACGGAGCGGCTGTGTTGTAGGGCGGGGCCTTCAGAGCCTCGAACAAATCGACTCCGTGGCTTCCGCCTTCAGGCGGAAGGCCAATGTCCGCGCTGATCTTCCGGCTGACCAGCCTCCGCCAAGGCTACGGCGGTCCGCCGAAGCGCGTCGCGCGAAGGCGGAAGCCGGAAGACACACGAGATTGATTCACAGGCTCTTCAGCCCCGCCAACGCCCTAGATCCACTCGTCAGCGTGGATGCAGACGGCGGCCGGCTTCGACGATGCCGGCACGGACCCACCATTCCTGGAACCACGCTGTGAATTCCGCGATCTGCTGACGTCTGGCCGGCGTGAGTGGGACCGGCAGCGGTCCAGTCTCGATTCCGCGTGCCGCAAGGCCGATCTTGATCCCCCACGGTGTCGGGAACGGCGCGATCCTGGAGATCAGCTCGTCGAGCAGATTCTGGAGCCGCGCCGTGTCCTCCAGGCGCCCGTCGGTGAACGCCCGGTAGATCGCGACGAGCAACTCCGGGCAGAACGCCGCGACACCCGAGATGCCTCCGTCCCAACCCGCGAGCAGGCCATCCCTGAGGAGATGATCGTCGCCGACGAGCAGCGACCACGGCAGGTCGCCACGGGCCCGCGAGAGCGCGGCGACATTCGCAATTTCTCCGCTGCTGTCCTTCACGCCGACGAGGAACTCTTCTTTCCGCAGCAATCCGATCATCGTCTCTCGGTCGAGGCCGTTCGTAAACCCCGGGAGGTTGTACAGAAGGCAGGGCGCACGCAGCGTTCCGCTCACATGAGCACAGAAGGCCTCGAGGTCCTGCTGCTCGTAGCGGAAGAACATCGGCATCGGAAGCAGCAGCGCCCGGCTGCCAGCCGCCATGGCCGCCTCCCCAAGCTCGATCGAGAGCCCCATCGACGGCGCGCCGATGCCAACGAGTAATCCCCGCTCGCGAGGGAGCCGCCCGGCAGCCTGGCGGATGGTCCGCTTGCGGTCTTCTACCTCGAAGTGCGGGTACTCCCCAGTCGCGCCAGCAATGCAGATGCCCGAAGCGCCGGACTCCACGGCCAGGTCGACGAGTCGATCGAACGTCCCGAGGTCGAGACGTCCATCGTCGTGAGTGGGTGTGACAACGGCAGCGAAGAGACCCGAGAGCCGCGTGCTATCCGCCGGTGAGCTCGCGCGCGTTTCCATCGTCGAATGGCGACCACTACATCTCAGCGCCCTTGGCCCGTCAACCCATATTCTCGAGCACGACCCGTGCGCGTCTGTCATCGCGGAAACCGGCCACGCGCGGAATTCGTCCATCTCGACCGAGCGGGCGTGGCTGTATGTGTGGTATTTGTCATGGCCTGTTTCGCTCCCTGTCTGGGAAGCGGGAAACGTTCGCCAGGACTTGGATCCGCCGGGTCGGACGCGTTCTGGTGCTCCCAGCCGACACCGTGGTCCGGAGGCCCGATGCGCAGGCTCCTGATGGCTCTGGCAACAGTCGTTGCGGGAATCTCCGGCCCGTTCGCAACGGTCGCCGCTACCCAGCCCGGTCAGGCTCCGTTCCTCGAGTCGGAGCTCGTCTTCCCCCTCGAGCATTGGCACAACCACGCCTCGATGATCGTCGAGCTCCCGGGTGGTGATCTCCTCGTCTGCTGGTTCCACGGATCCGGCGAGCGGACAGCGGACGATGTGGTCGTGAGAGGGGCGCGACTGCGGAAAGGCAGTCGCGCGTGGAGCGAACCGTTCCTGCTCGCGGACACGCCGGGGTATCCGGACACGAACGCGACGATGTTCGTCGACCCGAAGCAGCGGCTGTGGCTGATGTGGCCGACCATCCTCGCGAACGAATGGCACACCGCCCTCATGAAGTACAAGGTCTCGTCGAGTTATCGAGACGTTGGCCCCCCGAAGTGGGACGTGAGCGAAGTTCTGCACGTCACGCCGGGAGACGAGTTCGCCGCGACGGTGAATCGCGAGGTGGATCGATTCCTCGCGACCGGTCAGCCGACCGACCAGATGCGCACGCGGGCGGCGGAGCTCAAGGAGCACGCGGCCGACAAGCTGTTCCGCCGGCTCGGGTGGATGACGCGCGCGCATCCGTACGTACTCGACGGCACGCGGTTGATCGTGCCTTGTACTCCGATGGCTTCAGCTTTTCGTTGATGGCCATCTCGGATGACTGGGGAGCGACGTGGAAGACGAGCACGCCGCTCGTCGGCCTGGGGAACATCCAGCCGTCGCTCGCCAGGAAGAAGGACGGCACGCTCGTCGCCTACATGCGCGACAACGGGCCGCCGCCCAAGCGGCTGATGTCCAGCAGGTCAACGGATCGGGGCGACACGTGGAGCGCGGTCGAAGATACGACGCTGCCGAACCCGGGAGCGGGTGCCGAGGTCCTGGTCCTCAGGAACGGACACTGGGTGCTGATCTACAACGACCTCGAGCGCGATCGCTACAGCCTCGCGGTCTCGATTTCGGAAGACGAGGGTCGCACGTGGCCGTGGACACGGCATCTGGAACTGAACGCGTCATCAGGCGACTCGCAGCAGCTCGGTCAATATCACTATCCATCCATCATCCAGGCGGCGGACGGGACGCTGCACGCCACATACAGCTACTTCGCGCCGCCCGCCTCTGTGACGCCGGACGCCGAAGGGCGTCTTCCGCGCAAAGCGATCAAGCACGCGCACTTCAACGAGGCATGGATCCGAGAACCAGGGCGATGACCCTACTCCCTTCCCCTCAAGCTCGCCCCGATGGCCGCTTCATCGTCTTCGACCGCTCCCGTGAGAACTCGAACATCGTCCTGTTCGAGTTGCCGCCGAAGTAGGTCAAACGGTGTCGAAATCGGCGCTCGGCGCTCGGCGCTCGGCGCTCGGCGCTCGGCGCTCGGCGCTCGAAGGAACTTTGAGCCTTTGAACCTTGAACCCCTGAACCTTGAACCTTGAACCCTTGAACCTTGAACCCCCTGAACCTCTTCGTCCTGACGCTCAATGCGTCAACCCGTAGATCAGGTAATTGACCCCGAGCTTGTACGCCTCGTTCGACGCGTCGAACGGGTAGAGCCCCTGCCCCGACCACTCCCAGTATTCGGGAACGTCGTTGTCGTAGTTCGCGACGACCATCAGCCGCTTCGACGGATCGTTCTCCTCGAAGATCCCGTAGTAGCTCGGGCGGATGCCGGTCATCGGGTGGACGATCGCGTCGATGTCCTTGACCTGGAAGAACGAGTCGAAGATGCGGTGCGTCTTGTCGAGTTTGACGAACCTGGCGTCGGGGAGTACGCGGCGCATCTGCGCCTCGAAGACGTTCCATTGCTGGTCGCCGTCGAAGTCTTCGAAGACGGCGAAACCGCCCTTCAACAGGTAGGCGCGAAACGACAGGGCTTCGCGATCGGTGAGATTCCAGAAGCCTGGCTCCCACATGAAGGCGATTGGGTGATTGAACAGCTCGGGATCGTCCAGCGACAGGATCAGGCTGCCGTCGGTGCGGATGCGGATCCCGGTAATCTCGTGGATGATGCGGGCCAGGTGCTGCTCGGCGCGCGGGTAGTCGTGGTTCCAGGCGGAGCTGAAGCCGCGCCGGCCGAACGAGCCGAGGTCCGATCCCCATCGCAGTCGAACGAAGGTGAACTGGCCATCGTACGCCACGTCGCTTTTATGCGGCCCTCCGGGCGCGTCGAACTGCGCGGCCGCGGTCGTGGCGGTGATGAGGACAGCAGCGGCCAGGCGCAGCAGGCGACGCACGGGGTCATTATCCGGGATTCGCGGTCAGAACGCGCTGCCGCCCCGTCGCCGGCAGATATAATCCCGGCACTTGATGCCGCTGACCGCTGGCGTTCGCCTCGGTGCATACGAAGTCGTGGACCTCATCGGCAGGGGCGGCATGGGCGAGGTGTACCGTGCCCACGATACCCGATTGCATCGGGACGTCGCCCTCAAGACGCTTCCGGCACTCTTCGCCCTCGATCCTGACCGGCTCGCCCGCTTCCAGCGGGAGGCGCAGGTCCTCGCCTCGTTGAACCATTCCAACATCGCCGCGATTTACGGTCTCGAGGAATCGGATGGCGTGCACGCGTTGGTCCTCGAGCTCGTCGACGGACCGACACTCGCCGATCGGATCGATCGGGGCCCCATCCCACTCGACGAGACGTTGCCCATCGTCAATTTCGCTGCCCTGTCGCTCGTATCGCTGGCGGGCCTCGGCGGATATTTCGCGCTGAAACCTGCGCCGAGCAGGGAAGTCACGCGGTTCCACGTGTATCCGCCGCCCGAGTACGGTTCTGGGCTCTGGGCCGGCACTGTTTGGTGTGAACCCGGCCGGCAGCGTGACGTGTCTCTCCCGACGGCACACGACTGATCTTCGTGGCGACCGACCGGGCGGGCAAGGCACTGTTGTGGATTCGACCGCTCGACTCGTTCGACGCCCTGCCCCTGACCGGAAGCGATGGCGCATCATTGCCCTTCTGGTCTCCGGATGGGCGGTCGGTCGGCTTCTTCGTCGGCAACAAGCTGAAGCGAATCGACGCTGCGGGTGGCTCGCCGCAAACCATCTGCGACATCGCCGGAGCGGCTTAGCCAGAGGCGGAACGTGGGGAGCCGGCGGCGACATCCTTTTCAGCAGTGGCAACTCGCCGAAACTGTATCGAGTGTCGGCCCAGGGTGGAACCGCCGTCCCACTCGCCGCCGCAGAATCCCACAGCCTGACTCCACGGAGGCGTTCTGGCCGCATTTCCTTCCGGACGGCCGCTCCTTTCTCTACTGGGCCAGGGCGTCGAGCGAGGGACCTGGCGTGTACGTCGCTTCGATCGCATCAGCCACTACGCCAAGAAAGCTGCTGACCAGCGACACCAATGCAGCCTACGATCGCATCTGGCTACCTGCTGTTCACGAGAAGGGGCGTGCTGCTGCGACAGCGCTTCGATCCAACGCGGCTCGAAGTCAGCGGTGAGACAACGCCCGTAGCCGAGCGGGTCGCGAGGACGCTTGCGATCGGTCTGGCTGCTTTTTCAGTCTCGGCCACAGGCGTCCTGGCCTTCCAGACGGAAGCGGACGCCTCGACCCAGTTCGCGTGGTTCGATCGCACAGGGAAACAACAGGAAACAGTCGGCCCCCAGGCAGCTACCGATATCCCGCCCTTTCACCAGACGGAAAACGCCTGGTCTACTCGAACGTCGCCGATGGCGAGCTGTGGATCCTCGATATGGCTCGCCGGATAACCTCGAAGTTCACCAGCAGTCCGACGATCGAAGCCTCACCCCTCTGGTCTCCTGACGGGGGGACCATCTTCTATCGAACCACGCCGGGGAGGAGAAAGCCCCGCTGGCATCTTCGAGAAGAGTGCCAGCGGCGCCGTCGCAGAGAAAGTGTTCTTCAAGGGGATCGTGAACGGACCGTCCGACATTTCCTCGACGGCAAATGGCTGCTCTATTTCACGAATCCGGAAGGGGAATCCGTCCAGGACGTCTTCGCCCTCCCGATGACGGGCGAAAGGAAGCCGGAGCGAATCGTGCGGTCGCCATTTGCAGACCTCGAGCCGACGTTTTCGCCCGACGGCAAGTTCATCGCCTACGCATCGAATCCAACGGGGAGATACGAGGTGTTCGTGCAACCCTTCCCGGCGACGGGCGATCGATGGCCGGTCTCGAACAGCGGCGGGCGGCAGCCGATCTGGCGCAAAGATGGCAAGGAGCTGTTCTTCGTCAGCGACGACAAGAAATTCTATTCGGTGGAAATCGTTCCAGGACCGACCTTCGACTATGGCGCTCCCCGCTTCCTCTTCGACATGCGCGCGAACGTCTTCAATACGCGGAACAGCTACATTCCCAGCCCTGACGGCCAGCGATTCCTGGTCAACATGTTGCTCGACACTGCCGCTCCGCCGATCCACGTCATCAGGAACTGGACGGCAGGGCTGAAGGACTAATCCCGCGCTCCCCGCGGCGAAAATCGACTCGTGGCTTCCACACGTGACTAATTCACAGGCTCTTCAGGTGGAAGCAGGAGGCGCCGAAGTCACCTCGGCCCCGCGCCGCCTCGGCCTAACGCGCGGAAAAATGCACCTCCGGCGGGTGTGCTTACGATCTCCGCGTCGGCTCGGGTGATCCGAAGGCTCGAGGCCAATCAGGTGGACGGCGAGGTGGCATGCGCGCCAGTGGCGAAACGGCGCCGGCGCGGCCCGCCGCGCCTGCGTTGCATTTTTCGAGCTGGCGCCTCGCGCTGGCCGCATCGCGGCACGGGACCGAGGTAACTTCGCCGCAGGAACCCGGTCGACGTGCCTCCCGGCGGCGCGCGATTTCTAACAGGCTCTGAAGGCCTGAGCTACGAGAGGGCATAGCGACAACACAAATGTCACGCGGCTAATGATTCATCCCATCCCGCACGGTGAGGCGAGGCGGAGCGGGGGCGCTGAGTGCCGGCGCCGATGCGGAGCGACCCGACCGCACCGCGCAGTCGGAAAGCGCGCGCGCCGATTCCTCGCGGCGACTTCGGTCTGTGTGATCCGCGTCGCCCTGAGGCCCACCGGCGCATCAGTGCGCCTGGCATGTGTCGCCCACGCGCATCCGTAGTCGCCGCGGGAGCGAGCCGCAAGAATCAGACGGCGAGGGTCCGAGGGGCGAGCGTCTTTCCCGGGTCGCGGAGCGGGCGCCGGCGCTCAGCGCCCCCGCTGCGCCTCGTTCAGGTGGCGGACGAGAGGGAAGCGAGGATGTGATGGATCATCAGGAGACGCGGGGAAAGCGGGCGCGTCATCGCGCACGTTTGTTCGCAATCCAGAAGCGCGGACCCGAGCCCTGCCTCCGGACCCGATCTGCGGGATTCGAGAGCTGGCACTGATTCAACGACAGGCAGCCGCAGCCGATGCACGACGTCAGGCTGTCGCGCAGCCGCTGGAGCTCGGCAATGCGCTCGTCGACGCGGCGCGTCCACCCGCTGGAGATGCGCGCCCAATCGGCCTGGTTCGGCGTGCGGTTCGCCGGGAGCTTCGCGAGCTCGGCGCCAACCTCGTCGAGGGTCAGCCCGATCTTCTGCGCGAACACCACGAACGCAATCCGGCGCAGGACGGCGCGCGGATACCGCCGATGACCCGAGCCCGCGCGCTCGGATCGGATCAGCCCGCGGTCTTCGTAGAAGCGCAGCGCTGAAGATGCCACGCCGCTGCGGCGGGAGACTTCCGAGATGGTCAGGAGATCGGACATGTGGAAGTCGAAAAAACCACTTGACTTAAAGTTAACTTTAACTTGTAGCATCGAGCCATGTCAACGAACGAACGCGGTACCCGCGACACCGCCACACCGGCGCCGGGCGCCCTTGCCGGCCGGGGAGTGGCCATCACTGGTGGAACATCGGGGCTCGGGCTGGCACTGGTAGAAGAGGCTCTGAACCACGGGGCGCGCGTCGCCTTCGTCGCCCGCAGGCCCGAAGGAATTGACGACGTCGCGAGGCGATGGCCCGCAGCGCACGGCATCGCCGGCGACGTCGCGCGGAAGGAGGACATCCATCCAATCGCGATTCAGCTCGCGAGCGCCCTCGGCGGGATCGATGTCCTGATCAACAACGCCTCCAGCCTCGGACCGGTCCCTCTTGTCCCGCTGGCGGATACGGACTGCGAGGACCTCGAGACGGCGCTCGCAACGAACCTCCTCGGGCCGTTTCGATTGACGAAGGCCCTGCTCGGCTCCCTCGCTGCCTCGGTCCGTGCAGGGCGCGGCGGACTCGTGGTGAACATCTCGAGCGATGCCGCCGTCAATGCCTACGCCGGCTGGGGCGCATACGGCGCGAGCAAGGCCGCCCTGCTGCACATGACGCGCATCTGGCAGGAGGAGCTCGGCCCAATCGGCGTGCAGATCGTGTCGTTCGACCCGGGCGACATGGACACGCCGCTTCACGCGGCAGCCATTCCGGACGCGGACCCATCCGCTCTCAAAGATCCAGCAACCTCCGCCCGCGAGCTCGTCCGGCTGATCGACACCCTGCTGACGCGGCCGCCGGCGCTCGCAGGAGCCTTCGGGCAGAGGGCGGACCAATGATCCCCGCCACTGCTCCGATCCAGCGCCCGAGGGATGCACGGCTCCTCAGCGTCGACGCGCTTCGGCTCGACCCGACACATGCCGCGATCCCGGCTGGTCGACCTCTTGAAGCCGTGCGACGTCGTCATCGCCAACGACGCCGCCACGATTCCTGCGAGCCTGCGCGGCACGCACGCGCCCACCGGGCGCGACATCGAAGTCAGGCTCGCCGCACGCCCGTCGCTCTCGCCGGCGACGATCGGTCAGGTCATCGCAGTGGTGTTCGGTGAAGGCGACTTTCGCGTGCGGACCGAAGATCGGGCGCAACCGCCACCGCTGCAACGAGGCGATCGTCTGGTGCTCGGCCCGCTCCGGGCATCGGTCGTCTCGCGTATGAATCATCCGCGGCTCGTCCGCCTGCAGTTCGAGGGCACCGCGGAAGAAATCTGGGCCGGGCTCGCCCGACACGGACGTCCCGTTCAGTACGCCCATCTGCAGGCGCCGCTTGCGATCTGGGACACCTGGACGCCGATTGCGGGCCTGCCGGTCGCCTTCGAGCCGCCGTCTGCAGGCTTCGCCCTGAGCTGGAGCATGCTGGAGGCCTTGGCTTCGCGCCGGGTCGGGTTCGGGACGCTCACGCATGCCGCCGGGCTCTCGTCGACCGGAGACCCGGCGCTCGACACGATGCTTCCCTTCGACGAGGCGTATGCCATCCCTCGCGCCACAGCGCGTCTCATCAACCGTGCCCGCGCCCGAGGCAGCCGCATCGTCGCCGTGGGAACCTCAGTGGTGAGAGCGCTGGAACACGCAGCCGCACATGACGGCAGGGTTCGCGAGGGAGAAAGGCTGGCGACTGGCAGGCTGGGGCCCTCCAGTGTCCTTCGCGTGATCGACGCCATTCTCACCGGAACGCACGAGCCCGGAACGAGCCACCACGAGCTTCTCCGTGCGTTCGCACCCGACTCGACGCTCGACGCCGTCGACGCGGAGCTCAATCGGCAGGAGTATCGAACCCACGAGTTCGGCGACTCGGTGTTCCTGGAGAAGGCGTGGGAATTCTCGACGATGCCGATAGAGGCTCGTTCTGGAAACTCATTTCAGCTGGCATATCCGGAGTCATTCCGACCGTGCTTGGGTTTGTCGGGCTCCGGCAGCCGGTGATTCTTCGCCCAACTCGAGAGCTGTTTCGCGACATCCTTGGCGGCCGCGCCCCAGGACGGCCGCCCGATGCTCTTCAGGTCCGACCGATCCTCGCCTGCCTTGACCCGTATCCGCAGGATGGTTTCGCGGAACTTCGTGAGAGACTTTCCCCCAAACCCGCCCTGGGCCGAATCGCGCTCCTCGCGGTTCACGATTTCGACCGTCATCTGCGCGTCATCGGCGGACTGAACGAGCGTGAACTGCGAGCGATTCAGCGCATCGCTCAGGTCTCGCACCGAATCGAGACGTCCCTGCTCCTCCTCTGAGGCTGCCCCGGCGGCCGCCTGTGTCGTAAACACGTACACTCGTATCGGGGTCCCGTGCTTCTGCAGGACGCGTCCGTCCGTTGAAAGAACGCTCGACGCGAGTGCGAGTACTGCGACGTTCACCCAGTTGATCATCGTCCCGTTTTCCTGTCCGGGGTTCAACCCGCAAAGGAGGCGGATGGCATCGCTATTTCAACTGCCGCACTTCGATTCTCCCATGAGACCTCCATCGTGAGCACGCCGATTGGGCTGGAAGGCGCGCCGGTGGTCGGCCTCGGGTGCATGCGCCTCTCTACCGAGCGGGATCGAGATGCAGCCGGCGCCATCGCGGTCCTGCACGCGGCGCTGGACGCGGGAATCACGTTCTTCGACACGGCCGACGCGTACTGCTGGGACTCCGCGGAAACCGGCCACAACGAGCGGCTCATTGCGACTGCCCTCCGCACGTGGACCGGTGATCGATCCCGTATCGTCGTGGCGACGAAAGGCGGGCTCACGCGTCCGCAGGGCAACTGGATCGAAGACGGCCGCGCGCGATCGCTCTACGCTGCCTGCGACGCGAGCCGCCGGGCGCTCGACGTCGAGCGCATCCAGCTTTATCAGCTCCATGCGCCCGACCCTCGGACTCCCTTGTCCACCAGCGTGCGCGCGATGGCCGCGCTCCAACGCGATGGGCTGATCGAGAAAATCGGCCTGTGCAACGTCAACGTGTCGCAGATCCAGGACGCGCGCGAGGTCGCAGAAATCGCGACGGTACAAGTCGAGCTGAGCGTCTGGCGCGAGGATGCCCTTCTAGGCGGCGTGGTCCAATATTGCCTCGCGAACGGCATCCACGTGATCGCGCATCGGCCGCTCGGCGGCGTTCGCGCCAGGCGACGGACGTCGTCCGATGCCGTTCTCGCGGAACTGGCGCAGCGGCACGACGCCACCCCCTTCGAGATCGCTCTCGCCTGGTTGAACGACTTGTCGAGTGGAATCCTGCCGATCCCAGGGGCCACACGAGTGGACACCGTGCGCTCGATTGCGCGGGTCCGGCAGATCGCCTTCACGGACGAGGAACGCGCGCTGCTCGATGAGAAATTTTCAGTCGCGAGCGTCCTGCGAGCGTCTCTTCCGACAGCAGCGCCGAAGCCAGTGGACGGCGAGGCCGTGCTGATCATGGGACTACCCGCGGCAGGCAAGAGCACGCTCGCGCGCACCTTCGTCGCGCGGGGATATGAACGGCTGAACAGAGATGAGGCCGGCGGATCGCTGCGCGGGCTCCTGCCAGGCATCGATCGGCTTCTCGCAGCCGATCGGACGCGGATCGTTCTGGACAACACGTACGCCACCCGAAAGTCGCGAGCGCCAGTGATCCAGGCCGCGCGCGCGCGCGGTCTGCCGATCCGATGCGTCTGGATGTCGACGACGCTCGAGGACGCTCAGGTGAACGCGGCCTCTCGCATGATCGCGAAGTACGGCCGGCTGCTGGAGCCGGCGGAACTCCGACGACTGACGAAGCGGGATCCGAACGCCTTCGGTCCGACGGTGCAATTCCGTTATCAGCGTGAGCTGGAACCGCCCGATCCGTCAGAAGGCTTCTCTCACATCGACGTCGTTCCGTTCGAGCGCAGGCGCGACCCCTCGTTCACGAATCGCGCGTTGATCGTGTGGTGCGACGGCGTGCTGGTCCGCAGCCGCTCGGGCGGACGCGCACCCACGTCAGTCGACGACACCGAAGTGGTTGCCGCGAATGCGGCGATCCTGCGGCGCTACGCGGACGAGGGCTGGCGCGTTCTCGGCTTGTCGTGGCAACCGGGCGTCTCTGGGGATGTGCTGTCGATGGAGACGGTCGATGCGATCTTCAATCGGATGCGAGAGGAGCTGGAGGTGCCGATCGACGTGAGCTACTGTCCGCACGGCGGTGGCCCGCCGACCTGCTGGTGCCGGAAGCCGCTGCCCGGCCTGGGCGTCGCGCTCATTCAGCGGTATCTGCTCGATGCGTCTCGGTGCATCTACGTTGGTGTGGGTCCTCAGGATCCGGGCTTCGCGCGACGTCTGGGGTTCCGGTTTGTCGATGCCCTGGAGTTCTTCGACACGGGCCGGTCCGACACGCAAGACTAATCTCATCCGAGGGGCTTCGCCCCTCGGACTCCCCGACACGCGCTCTCGCGCGCCGCTTCGCCGGCGCGCTTCCGCCTCCGCGCGAAGCGCTACGGCGAGACCTCGCCGAAGCCTTGGCGTAGGCGGGCCGCTCGCGTGGCTCGCTCCCTGTCGTTCGCTCGCATCGTGAAACGAGCGGCAGCGTTTATGGAACGGCTTCTAGTCCCGGTAGCGTCAGGCTTAGGCCTGCCATTCCGGCGCCGGAGGCAGCCCGAAGGGCTGCGCTAGCCAACACAAGTGAATCGCAGCTCACCATTCGTCACATCGCACGACGTGCCGCAGCGCCTGGGAAAAACAGAAGATCTTCTGATCTTGTGTGATCCCACGGGCCTCCGGCTGTCCGGACGAATCGATTTGCGTGGGGTCGCCGGTTGTTACGACGTGTCCGTATAGCCCGCGGGTCGCGGAGCGGGCGCCGGTGCTCAGCGCGCCCGCTTCGCCTCGCCTCAGCCGGCGGACGCGAGGGGACCGACGATGTGACGAATCCTCAGGGAATCGCAGGTTTACTGTCCTGACCTGCGCCGTCCGGCCCTCTCGCCAATGTCTACGGAGACAGCGTGAGCAGCCAGTTGACGACGGTCGCCCATGCGTGAGTGGTGCTCAGCGGCACCCGCAGCACCTGGATCGCGAGCACGGCTCCCCCTGCGATCCAGTAGGCGGGATGGACGTGTCCTCTCGTTCGTCGGTCGTGGATCATGGCCGCAACGATCAGGAGATCGGACACCAGCCCTGGCATCACCGAGACGAATACCGGTGGAGGACTCGCGAGCACTCCTGCCGGCAGCGGCGGCGCAAGAAACAGGGCGAACCATCGGCCGACGGCTGCCTGCAGCATCGAGACTGTCGCCACGAGCATCACGCGCTTGTGGATCTCCGGCTTTTTCACGTTGACCACAGCAATCGCGACCAACGCCCCGAACAATGCGACGGCGCTCAGGGACACGATAGAGAATGCCCGGGCCGCGTCACCGAAGCCCGCGGCCTCGAACCGCCTGATGCCGACGATCGCCATGCCTGCCCCGACGAAACACATCCCGGTCGCGAGAGCGACGCCCGCAACGCCGAGCTCCCGGTGGCGCGCCACGGCACGGGATGCTACGAGCGACGTCTGATTCAGAAAGAAAAACAGCCAGCCGTAGAAGAAGAGGGCGTGAAAGTGTGTGAGCCGTGGGACGTCGAGTGTCCCACGGACCAGGGGAACCCAATAGGTCGGGGCGAATCCGAGCACGGCGACGGCGAGGCACGTGACGGCCATCCGTACATAGAATCGCTCGCTCGATACGGCAACGCGTACTGTCGTATCCGCGACCGCGACAGCCGCTCTCATCGCACACCTCCACTCTCATCCGAGGGGCTTCGCCCCTCGGACTCCCCGACACGCGCGCTCGCGCGCCGCTGCGCCGGCGCGCTTCGCCTCCGCGCGAAGCGCTACGGCGAGACCTCGCCGAAGCCTTGGCGTAGGCGGGCCGCTCGCGTGGCTCGCTCACTGGCGTTCGCTCGCATCGTACACGAGCGGCAGGTTAATGAGACGGCTTCTACTCTCAAGTCTCAGAAAACGGCTCCAAACATCTTTGAGCAAGGCCGCACTTCTTAACTGGGGTTGCGGCCCTTGTGGATGGCTTCACAAATCTCCCTGAGAATCGAGAGCAGATCCGCATCTGCGGGCCGGAACGCGGTGCCGTCAATCACCAGCGGCGCACCCAGCACCACCAGCGGCGCGCCGCGACGCGGGCACTCGATGGCCTGCTGGATAGAGAGGCCGCCGACCGCCTGCACCGGTATGGACACCGCGCGCACGACTCGATCCAGTTCATCGAGCGGGCTCAGCCCCTTGATCATCGCGCGCTCGTCGAACCCGATGTGATGGACGATGAAGTCGACGCCCAGGCTTTCCATCCACTGCGCGCACGCGACGCGATCGTCGGCGGCAAGGTTGTCTCCCATCACCTTGATCCCGAAATCGCGTCCGGCGTCGACCACGCGCCTGATGGTGGCCTCGTGCGCGCGGCCCATGACGACGACCAGGTTGGCGCCGGCCCTGGCCATCATTTCCGCTTCGAGATAGCCGCCATCCATCGTTTTCAGGTCGGCGACGATCGGATGTTCGGGAAACCGCGCCCGCAACGCCTCGACGGCTCGCAGGCCGTGGGCCAGCAGCATCGGTGTGCCCGCTTCAAGCCAATCCACTCCCGCGGCCACGCCGACAGCGGCCGTCTCCAGCGCTTCGTCGAGGGAGATGAGATCGAGGGAGAGCTGGACGATTGGATAGGTCAGGTTGTCGAGATTCACTTGTCCTTCCCCTCCGTCAACCACTCGAGCGTGATTCGCGCGAAAGTGATGCTTTCGTATGGCGAACGATCGCCACGCTCGAACAGGAGGCCGATGGTCCGATCCGGGAGCGCCACGAGGCTCGAATAGGCGGCGGGGCCCTCGTGAACGACGCGGGCCACGGGCCATGTGGCTCCCTCGTCTTCGCTGAGACGCACGGTGAGTCGCTCCCGCTTCGTCGAGGCGGGATTGGCAAACAACAGGCGATTGCGATCGTCCCTTTTTGCCGTGGTCACGCGGATCAGGCTGGCTTGAGCGGGGGGCTCGATGAGCGCGCGATCGGGATACGACTTCGACAACGTCTTTCCACCGTCGGTGCTGATTGCGATCATCCTGAAGTTCTCCGGCAAGGGCGGATGATTCCGCATGTTCATCATCAGCCGGCCGCCAGCAAGCTCCACGACCTGGCTTTCGTTGGTTCCGGCGTCGGCGCTCGCGCCAAGCGTCCATGTCTTGCCGTGATCGTCGCTGAAGAAGAGATGCGACCGATGCAGGCCGCTTCCGGCCTGCCGCATGATTTGCTGGAATCACCAGCCGGCCGGTCGTCGTTTGGATCCCCACTCCCGGACCCGTCGCGTACCACGTCCACTCAGATCGTTTGACCTCGGATGTGATCTCGAGCGGCGTCGACCACGTCACGCCATCGTCGTCGCTCTTCATCGCCCAGACCGTCCGCCCGCCGCGGCTCGTGCCGTCGATGATGTCCTTCTCGCGGTCGGTTCCCAGGTTGCGTGTCGTGAGCAGCCAGATCGAGCCGGTAATCGAGTCGACCACGGGGCATGGGTTGCCAAACGTGTTCGGCCCGTCGTCTCCGATCACTTGAAGGCCGGACCAGGACGCGCCGAAGTCCGTGCTTCGTTTCAGCACGAGATCGATGTCGCCCGCATCACTGGCGTTGGCGCGCCTCCCTTCGGCAAAGGCAAGGAGTGTGCCCTTTGGCGTCGCGATCACGGACGGGATCCGGTACGTGTGATACGCGCCTTCGCCGGCCACGTACACGTTGGTCATGCGAGGCTCTGGCGCGCGTTGAAGGGCCTGTCCGACGACGATGACGCCCATCGCTGTCAGGACCGCGAGGATACAGGTAGACACGCGGAGCATGGAGGTTCCCGTCATTGGATCAACAGATTCATCTTCTGACCTTTCTGACCGTCTGAATCAACAACTTCAGCGACGCAGATGATTCGCTCGCCGGTTCGACAGGAGTTCAGGAGTTCTCTTTAAAGGTCCTGATCTCCTGAGCTCCTGATCTCATGTGTTGAACGTCCGTTGAATCGTTCTCCACGCCCAAGGTAATGTGGGGCGGCGAGAACCGCGCCTCCAAGCGGTAGCTTCAACGAGGGCCACGCAGGCGGTTCAACGATAATGGCGAAGTGAGCACGGAAACGACCGCCCCTGCCGGTCGCGCCGGCCGCCTTGCTGAATACTTCGCGCTCAACCGCAACATCGCAGCGGTCTCCGGCACGATCTTCCTCATGAGCCTCGGGGAGAACCTGTGGCGGAAGTTTCTGCCGAAGTATCTGGAGAGTCTCGGCGCGCCGATCGCGGCGATCGGTCTCTTTGGCACGAGCGAGGACTTCCTGGACGGCGTTTATCAGTACCCGGGAGGCTGGCTGGGCGATCGCCTGGGCCGGCGGCCGGCGCTCGTGCTGTTCGTCGCGCTTGCGAGCGCGGGATATCTGATCTACTTCCTGGCGCCGACATGGCCCTGGATCTTTCTCGGCCTGGTCTTCGCGATGGCCTGGTCGAGCATGGCATCGCCCACGCTGTTTTCGATCATCGGGGATGCGCTGCCGTCGCGGCAGCGGGCGATGGGCTTCACCGTGCAGTCGGTGTTGAAACGGGTGCCGATCGTTGCGGCGCCGACGGTGGGCGGCATGCTGATTGCCACCTACGGGCTGCAGGACGGCGTGCGTCTGTCGCTGGCTGCCACGATCGTCCTGGCGGCGACCACGGCCGTCACCTGCGCCTTCATCTCGATCGGCAGAATCCCGGACCCCGGGCACACGCGGATCGCCGGTGTCTGGCAATCGCTCCCATCCGAGCTCCGTCACCTGTTGCTCTCGGATGTCTTCATACGGACATGCGACGCCATGGTCGACGTCTTCCTGGTGCTGTACGCGACGAACGTCATCGGGATCGAGGCGCCGCAGTTCGGAGTCCTCGTCGCGGTGCAGGCGTTCACCGCCATGACGACGTACGTTCCGGCCGCCCGTTTCGCGGCCATCTTCGGCCGGAAGCCGTTCGTCATCGCGACGTTCGTGTTCTTCGCGCTCTTTCCTGTCGCGGTCGTGCTGTCGCGGAGCTTCGTGTCGCTCGTCGCGGCATTCGTCATCGGGGGCCTGCGCGAAATCGGCGAACCGGCGAGGAAGGCGATGATCGTCGACATGGTGCAGCCTGCGCTCCGCGCGAGATCGATTGGCCTCTACTACCTGATTCGAAGCCTCGCGATCAGCCCGGCCGCCTTCGTCGGAGGGCTGCTCTGGAGCGTCACGCCGTCGCTGCCCTTCGTCGCCGCCGGCATCATAGGGGCGATCGGAACCGTGGTTTTTGCGATGACGGTGGACGAACGCTACGCCAGCTGATGCAGAGCGTGGTACCCTGCGTGCGGGCGGCACGCAAACGGCCGTCACTCTACGGGAGGTTCAGCTCGCGATGAGCTTCGCGCACTTGACATTGGCCACACGAGAGGTCGAGAAGACGGCATCGTTTCTCGAGCAGACACTCGGCTACCCGCGCGATCCGGTGCCGGACAACGTGCCCTGTGAGTCGATCTGGCTGAACCTCGGACGCGGCCAGCAGCTGCACGTCACCTACGTTGACGCGTTCGGCGTCTCGCCATTCGAGGGCGAGTTCGGCCGGCACGTGGCACTCTCCTATCCGCGCGCGCAGCTCGAAACGCTCAAGCAGAGCCTGCTGCAGCGCGGGGCGGAGATCGTCGAGCCGCTCAGGGCCACGCCGTTCGAGCGGTTCTTCTTCCGGGAACCCGTGAACGGGTACGTGTTCGAAATGATCGGCCGGGACTGAGTTGCCTGAGGAAGGGCTGCCCGCCTCCGCCAAGGCTACGGCGAGGTCTCGCCGTAGCGCGCAGGACACCCTAAGCGCGCAAAGGCGGAAAGCCCTGCGCTACGAGGGTCTCGCCGCTACGCCAGCCACTTGGACCAGTAGAACGTCATCGGAACCTTCCCGGTGTTCGTGATCCCGTGAATCGTGTTGCCGGCGCAGTACATCATCGCGCCAGGCCCGACTCTGGTCGTCTTGCCGGCACATTCGATCTCCCCGGTGCCGGACGCGACAATCATGAACTCTTCCTCGGGGTGCTGGTGCGGCGGGTGCGGGCGTCGAACCCGGCTCGAGGACGCACATGCCCGCGACAAAGGCCAGTCAGGTAGTCGGTCGGACCGTTGTAGTGCGTGAACACCCTGCAGCCGCTGACCGGGTCCGAGCCTTCGAGCGACTCGATGTCGATGACCCCGTCGGGGAACTTCGGAGCCGCGGCTGACGAAGCGCTGACGACATTCGGAGTCTCTTGAGCCATAGATCGTGATCGTCGGCCAACTGTTCGGCTCCGGTCAAGCCCGAACGCAGATCGCCGGTGCAGGGCGAGCTTCAGACCCTGATCCCAGCTGGTGGCTTCCGCCTTCAGGCGGAAGGCCAATGTCCGCGCTGGATCTTCCGGCTGAAGCCGGAAGCCACACGAGATTGATTCACAGGCTCCGTGCTACTCGCTTCGAAGCGCGGTCACCGCATCCACTCGTGTGGCGCGACGCGCTGGAACGTAGCAGGCAACGAGGGCCACGACCGTGAGGATTGCCGCGACGGCGACGAACGTGACGGGATCGGTCGGCTTGACGTCGTAGAGGAGCATGCCGATGAGGCGCGTCAGCGCCAACGCGCAGCCGACACCTGCCAGGACACCCAGACCGGTGACCATCAGGCCTCGACCCAGCACGAGCGCCAGCACATCCCGACGCTGGGCGCCCAGTGCCATGCGAATCCCGATCTCCGATGTGCGCTGCATGACGGATTGCGCCATCACGCCGAAGATCCCTATCGCCGTCAGCAGGAGCGCGAGCGCTCCGAATGCGGACAGCAGCCACGCTCCCACGCGCGTCCGCCACATCGCATCCCCGACGCGCTCCTCCATCGTCTTGATCTCGCTCAGGGGCAGATTCGGATCGAGCGACCGCACTTCCCGGCCGATGGCGCCGACGAGCGTCGCGGTGTCGAGGCTGCTCCGGACGAACAGCCGCACTCCTGGCTGGCCGGACTGCGCGAGAGGGACATACACGTCAGGAGTCGCAGCCGTTTCGAGCGCGCCATACCGCACGTTCGACACCACGCCGACCACCTCGGCCCCCAGATGGAGCCCGAGTGCTCCCAGGGCGACGGTCTTCCCTATCGGGTCCGAGTTGGGCCAGAAGGCTCGCACCGCGGCCTCGTTCACGAGTACGACCTTCGGCTGGCCGATGCGGTCGCGGTCCGTGAAGGTCCGGCCGCGCAAGATCCCGATACCAAGCGTCGAAAAGTAGTCCGGTGTCACCCAGTAGATTCCCGCGGCCGGACCTCCGTCCATCTTCGGGCTCGGAGGGAACCAGATGCCGGTGGAGCTGCATCCTCCGGACAGCGGGGCACAGTTTCCCAGGCCAACCGATTCCACACCAGGGATTGCGCGCAGCCTGTCGACGAGTTGACTGTAAAAGACGATGCGAGTCTCCTGCGTGTAGTTCGGCCCCACGACATCGAGGCGTGTGGTGAGCACGCGATCGGAAAGGACACCGATACTCGTCGCCTGAAGGTGGGCGGCACTTCTGATCATCAGACCTGCGCCGATCAACAGCACGAGTGCCAGTGCGATCTGGATCGAGACCAGCGCCGATCGCATCCCGAAGACGCCGTGGCCTCGAGGCGTGCCCGAGCTCCCCGTCGCCTTCAGTGTCTCGGAAGGCCTGAGGCCGGACGACTGGAAGGCGGGAAGCAGCGCGACGAGGGTGGCCGCGACGATCGCCACCGCACCAGTGAAGAGGAGCGTCATCGCATCCAAGCCGATCGAGCTTGCGCCGATGCGCGTCAGGCCTGCCGCGCCCGCGATCCGGGGCGCCCCCGGCGCCATCGAGGTCCTGAAGAATACGTCAGAGTCCGGCAGGAGCGCCGCCGCAGCAGCTAGAAGCGCTGCCGCGACCGTGAGTCCGCCGGCCGCCCCGCAGCCGGCGACAAGAAGGCTCTCGATGATGAACTGGCGGGCGATGCGTGCACGGCTGGCGCCCAGGGCCAGCCGCACCGCCACCTCCCGGCGCCGGCCGATGGCTTTGGCCGCGAGGAGGTTCGTGAGGTTGACGCAAGCGATCAGGAGCACGAATCCGACAGCACCGAGGACGACATACGCGGCGCGTCGGATGTCGGCATCGGCTCGCGCGGCGTAGAGCGAGTTCGCAGCCGCGCCCCAGGGATAGGGTCCGTGGCCGGGGTCCTGATACTGCTCGTCGACCTGCCGTCCATTCACCAGCACGGCAGCCATGGCCTCGCTCTCGGACACGCCGGACTTCCGGCTCGCGACGATCCTGTACGAGTGGCTCATACGCTGGGTAAGAAACTGGGCCTCGGATACAGCCAGCGGAACCCACAGCACCGCGTTGCCACTCAGGCCGTTGAACCCCCGCGGCAGGACGCCGATGACCGTGTAACGTGTGCCGTTGATCTGGATGGCACGACCCAGGATCGCCGGATCGCCCCCGAATCGTCGGGTCCAGAGGCCGTGACCCAGGAGGACAACTGGCGCTGCACCCGGCCGGTTGGCTTCATCGGCCGTGAATGCCCTGCCGAAGATCGGTCTTATCCCGAGCACGCCAGGGTACCGATCGGTGACCACCTCCCCCTTCACGCGTTCCGGAGCGGCATCACCGGCCACGGTGAAGTCACGGGGCGAGAAGAGTGCGACCTCCTCGAAGCTTCGCTGGACGTCGAGGAACGTTCGATATTTGGGATACGACCAGACGCCCTCACGAAGCGTGCCCATCGTAGGACCAGCATCACGATCCGGCACGAGTAGATGCACGAGCATCAGCCGCTCCGGATCGCTGAAGGGCAGCGGCTTCAGCAGCACGGCGTTGACGACCGCGAACATGGCGGTGTTGGCGCCGATGCCGAGGGCCAGCGTGAGGATGGCGACGGTGGTGAAGCCAGGCGATCGGCCGAGCAGCCTGAGCGCGTACCGGACGTCCTGGAGGATCGCAGACATCGGGCCATCTCCTCTTCCAGATGTTCTGGCGCGGAAGAGCGGCCTGGCCGCGAACCGATGACGCGGAGCATCGATCGTCACGCGCCACGCCTCGCGTCGAAGCCATCGCCTCGCCGGAGACGACCCCTGCGTGCGGGCGATCCGCTCGAATTCCTCGACCGTGTCGCCCACGACCCACTCACGGTCGGCGGGCGGAGTGAGCCGCTCGATCAGCAGCAGCCACAGCCTCGTCACAGCGCCTTCAGTCGGCGCTCGAGACCGGCGGTCATGCCGGCAAACGCGTCGTACGCGGCTTTCAGCGCCTGGGCACCGCGCGGCAGCAGCTCGAAGTGCTTGCGGCGCCGCCCGCCCCGCTGCGGCGTCGGCTCGCCAATCCAGGAGCGGACGAGCCCTTTCTGCTCGAGACGCTCGAGCGTGGTGTAGACGGCGCTGATCGAGAGGTGCCGGCCGGCGCGCCCTTCTATCTCGCGACGAACTGTCGCACCATAGGCCTCGGGGCCGAGCCGTACGAGGGAGAGCAGGACGAGCTGCTCGAACTCTCCGAGTGTAGGCGTCACGAGCGGATTATCTTCCACAACGTGGAAGATATGTCAAGCACGCCGGCTCTTCCAGATCCGAGCCGCGCGAAAGATCCCATCGAAAGGTACGAGGTGTTCGTCTAACGCCTATCGAGGTACACCGATGCTGAACGACTTCGTTTACGCGCTGCGGCTCCTGATCAAGAGCCCTGGCTTCACCTCAGCCATCGTGCTCTCACTCGGGCTGGGTATTGGGGCCAACACGGCCATCTTCACCCTGATGGACGCGGTGATGTGGCGAATGCTGCCGGTGGAGGACCCCGAACACCTCCTGGTCGCCGCACGACAACTGGGTGACGACGTCGGAACCGGATTCAACTACGGCGACTACAAGGTCTTGCGCGACACCAGCACGATGGCTCGGGTCGCGGGATATGCCAGTGCCCCCATCAATGTGAGCGTGGACGGCCCTCCCGAGGCGAGCATTCAGGGCCAGCTGGTTTCGGGC
Source organism: uncultured Acidobacteriota bacterium (assembly GCA_963804795.1). Taxonomy (GTDB): domain Bacteria; phylum Acidobacteriota; class Vicinamibacteria; order Vicinamibacterales; family 2-12-FULL-66-21; genus CAVSUB01. The sequence continues at coordinate 659,517 of CAWDRS010000008.1, forward strand.
GACTACTTCTCGCTCCTGGGCGTAACCCCGGTCATCGGACGCGCGATCGGACCCGAGGACGACCGGGCGCCGAACGGCCATCCCGTCGCGATGCTCAGCCATGGGTACTGGGAGCGCCGGTTCGCCCGCGACGCGACGGTGCTCGGCCGGACCATCCGTCTGTCCGACATGCCGTTCACCATCATCGGAGTCACCCCACCGGAGTTCTTCGGTGTGGAAGTCGGGAAGGCACCCGACATCTTCGTGCCGATCATGATGCAACCCACTGTGATGCCGGCGTTCGAGAACCTCCTCGAGAACCCGATCGTCAACAGGATGTGGGTCGGAGTGATCGCCCGCACGAATCCCGGCGTGACGACCGATCGAGCAGCCGCGGCCATGGACGCGGCGCTGGAGGCCGCACAGGACCCGCGCATGCGTGCGCCCAAGATCGCGGGCGAGCCCGTGCCGCCTCGGCCGAGGCTCGTGCTCTCTCCAGCGACGGCACTGTCGGACCTCCGCCGGCAGTTCTCCCGGCCCCTGTTGATCCTGCTCGCGATGGTCGGCGTGGTCCTCCTGACGGCGTGCGCCAATACGGCCAACCTCCTCCTGGCGCGCGCTGCCGCACGGCGGCCCGAGTTCGCGATGAGGCTGGCGCTCGGCGCGGGTCGCGGCCGGCTCATGCGCCAGCTGCTCGTGGAAAGTCTCGTGCTGGCCTCACTCGGCGGATTGTGCGGCCTGCTCGTGGCGCCTTGGACGACGCAGATGCTCCTGGCGTACATGTCGTCGGGACGAACCGCGATCGCTCTGGATCTGGCGCCCAATCCGCGGATTCTGTTGTTCACCGCGGCCGTCTCGGTCGCGACGGGCATCCTGTTCGGGCTGGCGCCGGCGTGGCGAGCCACACGAATCGACCTGACGCCGGCCCTCAAGAACGTTCGCAGCTCGCTGACGCGCGGTTTGCGGCCGGGGCGCGTCCTGTCGGTCGCACAGCTCGCGCTGTCGCTCCTTCTGCTGGTCGGGGCCGGAGTGTTCGTCCGCAGTCTCCAGAACCTGAACGGCAACGTCAGCGACCTTCGGCACAACGTGCTGATCCTGCGGGTGGAGCCGAAAGGCAGCGACCAAAGAAGCATCCCTGGAACAACCGAAAGGCTGGACCGAACCTATCGCGAGCTGATGCGGCGGGCTCAGGAGATTCCGAACGTTCGCCTCGCAAGCATGGCGAACGGAACGCCCACGGCCCCGACGTCGAGTGCCGGAGCGCCCGTCCGGATGCCGTCCGGCGAGCAGGTCCGGGTACCGCTGCTGATGGTGTACCCGAACTACTTCGCCACGATTGGGATCCCGTTCGTCAGCGGTCGCGACTTCGGCCCCGGAGACTTGACCGAGCACTCGCCGGCGGTGTGCATCGTCAACGAGTCGTTTGCGCGACAGGTGTTCTCTGGTGAGGACCCAATCGGGAAGCCCTGCTACACGGGTCGGCGCGCACGCTTGCTCAGTTCATCGAACGGCCCGCCGGCGGCAGCTGAGGCGTTCACGATCGTCGGCGTCGTCCAGGACTCCCGATACAGCAATCCGCGCGGCGAGGTGCGACCGCTCATCTACATGACCTTCCTGCAAACGAACACGGGGCGTGGCCAGATGGTCCTGCACGTCCGCACCGCGGGCAGGCCGGGCGAAGTCATCCAGCGCATCCGGGAACAGGTCGCGTCGGTCGATCCGGCGATGCCGATGTTCGACGTCCACACCCTCGAGGAAGAAATGGGCGCCGCGCTGGTGCAGCAGCGATTGGTCGCGCTGCTGTCGAGCCTGTTCGGTGGCCTGGCGCTGCTCCTCGCGTGCGTGGGGCTCTACGGATTGCTCGCCTTTGCCATGGTCCAGCGGACTGGGGAGATGGGCGTCCGGATGGCGCTCGGCGCGCGACGCGCCGACGTCGTGTGGCTGGTCGTTCGCGAAGCATGGCTCCTGGTGGCAATCGGCATCGGCGTCGGCGTGCCGGCTGCGCTGGCCGTGGCGCGCGTCGCATCCAGTCAGATCGCAGGACTGTTGTTCGGGCTCGAAGCCACGGAACCGGCGATTATCGCGGCAGCCACCTGCGCCCTCTTCGTCGTCGCGACGTTTGCCGCGTACTGGCCCGCACGCCGGGCCTCGCACGTCGACCCGATGGTCGCGCTGCGCGCAGAGTGAGTGAGGCTCCATCGGCCGACGTTCCCTTGTCACGAAACCTTCACAGGGAGGAGGGGAGGAAGGAGGATCAAACCGGGAGGAGCTTCTAAAAGGGTTTTCTTGTCAAAGAGTTGGATTCAGACGGCCAGCGTTGCACTGAGTCCGGTTCGGGTCTTGGGTTTTGAATATTTGGTGTTCCTCCCGGTTTGATCCTCTTTCCTCCCCTCCTCCGGTAAGGGTTTTCTCCCTTCCTCGAAAGGTTCTTCTCCTGGCCCCTCCCACGCTAGAATTCCCTCGTGCGTTGCGGCGCGTGCGCGGCCGAGGTCACTCCGGAAGCACGGTTCTGTCCTTCCTGCGGCCAACCGTCCGGAAGCGATGCGATGACGATCGCGGCCGGCGAAAACGTCACACGCCTGGCGCCGACCGATGCCTTCGCCGGCGGCACACAGCGCACGCCGGCTTCGAGCGGCACAGCGCCAGCGTCGAGCGGGTGGCTGGCCTCGTCGCACTCGATCAGCCATGGCCGCTTCACGCCCGGCGCGCTCTTCGACGAGCGCTTTCGCATCATCGGACTCCTCGGCCGCGGCGGGATGGGTGAGGTCTACCGGGCCGACGATCTCCGGCTCGGTCAACAGGTGGCGCTCAAGCTGCTGCCCGAGGGACTGCTGCGCGATCCCGCGCGGCTCGCCCAGTTTCACAACGAGGTGCGCACCGCGCGCCTGGTTTCCCATCCAAACGTCTGCCGCGTGTACGACATCGGCGAGGTCGACGGTCTTCTGTATCTGTCGATGGAGTACGTCGACGGCGAGGACTTGTCGTCTTCGCTCAGGCGTATCGGACGATTCCCGGAGGACAAGGCGATCGACATCGCCAGGCAGCTGTGCGCGGGCGTTGCGGCGGCCCACCAGCGCGGCGTGGTCCACCGCGACTTGAAGCCGGCCAACGTGATGCTGGATGGCAACGGTGCAGTCCGGATCATGGACTTCGGGCTCGCGGCGGCCGGCGAGGTCGAGAACATCCGCGCGGGGACGCCGGCCTACATGGCACCCGAGCAGCTTCTCGGCCGCGAGGTAACCGCGCGAAGTGACATCTTCGCACTGGGCCTCGTGATGTACGAGCTCTTCACGGGGCGTCGCGCCTTTTCCGCGCCCTCGATAGCGGAGCTCATGAGCCAGCACGAGACGCGGACGCTGACACGACCCTCGGCCATCGTCAGCGGCATGAGTCCCGTCATCGAGCGAGCGATTCTGCGGTGCCTCGAGCCCGAGCCTGACAAACGTCCAGGCTCGGCGCTCGCGATCTCGGCGGCGCTGCCAGGTGGCGACCCGCTTGCGGCGCTGCTCGCGGCTGGCGAAACGCCGTCGCCGGAGCTGGTCGCGGCGGCTGGGGAAGGCGCGGGGTTGAGCCTGCGCGTCGCCTGGCCGATCTACCTGTCGATCCTCGCCGGGATCGTCGTGTCTTTCGCGTTGGCGATTCGCACCAGTCCGCTCGACCTGATGCGGCCCACATACACGCCGGAGGTACTCGCGCAGAAGGCGCGCGACGCGATTCGCCAGATCGGTTACTCGGAACGCGCCGGGGACGAAGCCTACGAGTTCGAATGGAACGAGGACTTGATGAAGCACGTGGTGTCGACGGACAAGCCGGCGCCGAACTGGCCGGCCGTCCTGTCGCAGCGGCCGTCCCCCTTGGGATTCTGGTACCGCCAAAGCCACGATCCTCTGACGGCGACGACGTTTCACACCGATTTGCTGACGCCGGGCATCGTGCGCCCGGACGATCCGCCGCCGTTGATGTCCGGCATGACCCAGGTGGAACTGGATCACGAGGGCCGGCTCACGTCGTTCGAGACCATTCCGCCGCAGCGCGTCGACAAGCCGATCCCGAAGACACCGGTTGATTGGAGCGCACTCTTCACGCTCGCCGGGTTGGACGAGAAGCAGCTCCAGCCGGCCGATCCGCTGTGGAACTGGCTGGCGACTTCCGATACACGTGTCGCCTGGACGGGAACGTGGCCAGGCAGCGGCCGGCCGCTGCGCGTCGAAGCCGCGGCGTTCGGAGGGCGTCCCGTCGCCTTCATGCTGATCGGGCCATGGCGGACCCCGTGGCGCATGCCGGAAGCCACGAAGCCCGGCGAGACGGCCACGGCCATGGTGCTCTTCGCCCTGGCGATTGGGATCATTGCGGGTGCCGGTCTTCTGGCTCGGAAGAATCTGCTCGAGGGCCGTGGCGATCAGCAGGGCGCGGGCCGGCTGGCCCTCGGCACATTCGGCGTGCTGATGGCGCTGTGGCTGTGCCAGGTGCACCTGGTCGCCTCGCTGGGGCTGCTTGCCGAGTTCCTGCTGGCCGTGGCCACCGCCGGGTTCTACGGTGTGCTGCTCTGGACCATCTACGTGGCTCTGGAGCCTTTCGTCCGCCGGCAATGGCCACAGGTGCTCGTCTCCTGGACGAACGTCCTGACCGGACATGCACGCGACCCGGTCGTCGGGCGTGACGTGCTGATCGGCGCCGGGCTCGGTGTCGCCTGGACGCTGATGATCAGAACGATCGATCTCCTCTCGCACGGCAACGGTCTCGCCGGCTTTCCAGGATCGACCGAGGTGCTGTCAGGTCTTCGTGGAACGATGGGGGCCACGCTGGAGGAAGCGCCATACGCGATCCGCAACGTGCTGCTGTACTTCTTCCTGCTCTTCGTGCTTCGCGTACTTCTGCGAGGTCAATGGCGGGCCGCGATCGCATTCGTCGTCGTCTTCATGGTCCTCAATGCCCTGGGAAACGATCATCCGTGGCTGGGTGCGCTCTTGGGGTTTCTCTACTTCGGCAGCGCAGCGTTCGGTGTGCTGCGGTGGGGCCTTGTCTCTTTTGTGTCCGGCGCATTCTGTACTCTCAGTATTGATGGACGCTCCGACTACTCTGGATACGTCCGCCTGGTACTTCGGCTACATGCTGCTGATCTTCGGGATGGCGGTCGGAGTCGCGACCTGGGGCTTCTACGTGTCTGTGGCGGGCCGTCCGTGGAAGACCTGACCCGGACGGAGGGGACGGAGGCTCGGAGACGCTCACACGGAGCAACGGAGCCAACGGAGACGAAACGGAGAAGAGGAAACTACCCGCGGGGTCGAAGCGCGTATGGCTGGCTACTGGTGCTCGCGGGTCCGCCGCGCGAGCACCCAGAAAGCAGCTAGCCATCCCTGCCTCTCCGTTCGTCCTCCGTTGGCTCCGTTTCTCCGTTTGTGAGCGTCTCCGTGCCCTCCGTCCCCTCCGTCACGGCTCGCGCCGCTACTCGCTTCGCAGCGCCGTGATCGGATCGACGCGCGCCGCCCGCCTGGCCGGTAGATACGCGGCCGCGAGGGTCACGGCGAGCAGGACGGCCAGGACGAGCGCGCCTGTCGCCGGATCGGAGGCGCTGACGTCGAACAGCAGGCTGTGCAGCATGCGGGTCGCCCAGGATGCCGCCGCCACGCCCGCCACGATACCCAGGGCGACAACCTTGAGCGCGTCGCGGAGCACGAGACCTGCGACTTCCACGGATCGCGCGCCGAGCGCCATCCGCACGCCGATCTCCTGCGTCCGTCGCGCGACGGCGTAGGACAACACGCCATAGAGACCGAGAGACGCCAGCAGGAGCGCCAGACAGGCAAACCCGGACGCCAGGTATGCCACCAGGCGTTCCCGGCCGACGTCCCGTGACAGCCGCGATCGCATCGTCGTCACTGAATCGACGAGGAGGCGGGGCTCCGTGCGCCGGAGCGCCTCGCGGACGGCGGCAACGGCCTGATCGGCAGCGCCGGCCACCCGGACGTCCAGATTGCCCGGCACCCTGGAATCCTCCATCGGAAAGTAGACCATCGGCGTCGCCGGCTCGCGCAACGATTTGGCGCGGGCGTCGCGGACGACGCCGACGATCTCGGTGTCGAGCTGGTTGAAGCCGAGTCGTTTGCCGAGGGGATCCTGACCGGCGAAATAGCGGCGCGCGACGGACTCCGTGATGACGGCGACGCGGGCACTGCCGGTCTGATCCGGAGGTTCGATCCCGCGGCCGCTGACCAGAGGCATGCCCACGGTCGCAAAATAGGCGGGGCCCACCCAGTTGTCCTGCAGTGAGACGCCAGGCGACACGCCCTCGATGGTGATGCCGCTCGAATAGAAGCAGCCGTCGACGAGGCCGCACACCGAGACCGCAGCGGACGTCACGCCGGGAAGCTCACGCATGGCGGCGACCAGGCGCTCGTTGAGCGCGTGGATGGCGTTCTGCGAGTATCCGCTGGCTGCGGGCGAGAACGTCGCGCTCACCAGGCGGTCGACATCGAACCCGGGATCGACGCGCGTGAAGTTGACGATCGTCCGGCCCAGGAGCACGGCGGCAAACACGACGACCACCGACAGGGCGAGCTGCGCTGCGACGAGCGACCGCATCCCTCCCATGGTCGACTGGCCGACCGCTGTCCGCTGATTCGTGCCGAGCGACGCACCGCGTCCGATTCGAGTGGTGCGAACGGCGGGCGCCAGGCCGAACAGGATCGCGGTGAGCACCGAAACGGCGGCGGCGAAGAGCATCAAGCGGCTGTCCGGGGAGAACACCGGCGGCAGCACGCGCGCGCTCCCGAGCACCTGGTGGGCGAGGAACCCGCTCGCCCATCCGCCTGCCACCAGACCGGCCAGACCACCCACGCCCGCGAGCATCAGGCTCTCGGTGAGGCACTGCCGGATCAGTCGACCGGTGGTGGCGCCGAGCGAGAGCCGGATACCGACCTCGCGCGCGCGCCCGGCGGCGCGCGCGAGCATGAGGTTGGCGATGTTCGCGCAGGTCACGAGCAACACGACAGCCACGATGGCCGCCAGTGCCAAGAGCGCGTCGGAGTACCGCGCCCGGAGCCAGGAGAATCCACGGGCGAACGGTTCGAGCGCGAGCGTGTGGGCCAGCATGTTGCGCCGGTTGGTGCCATCGGCGAACGTGTCGGCGAACTCGGTCAACGCCTGCCGGTTGGCTGCCTCCAGGAGTGATTTGACGCGCGGCACCTCCGAGGGCGGCACGCGAGCGACCAGATTCAACCAGGCAATGAAGTCCTGTCCGATCCAGGGCCGACTGCGATCGCCGCTGTTGTAGGAGCTGGAGCTGTTCTCGTACCGCAACGGGGCCTGCAGCGTGAGCGGGAGCCACAGGTCCGCCTCCGCGTCGGTCCAGATGCCGACGAACCCGGGCGGTGTGACGCCGACGACCGTGACCTGAAGACCGTTGACGGAAATCGTCTGCCCAATCGCAGTGTCCGATCCGCCGAACGACCGCTTCCAGAATCCGTCGCTGACCACGGCGACAGCATCGACCTGACCGACGCGGACGTCGGCCGATCCAAGGACTCGACCCCGGGCTGCTGATATCGCGAGGGTGTCGAAGTAACTGCCCGACACCAGCTGACCGCGCACGGGAGTCGGCTGGCCCGCGCTTTCCAGACGGACCACGAATCTGGCGCTGCGTGTCACGGCGGCCAGCGATCCGTGGGATCCAAGGGCCCGTTGCAGCCGTTCGAATCTCGGGTACGAGAAGCGGAAGAAGCGGCCCGTCCCGCCCGCCGCGTCGGGAACGCCCTCGGGAGCGTTCTCGTAGAGAGCCACGAGCTCGTGCGCCGCCGGCACCGGCAGCGGCTTGAACAGCACCGCGTCGAGCAACGTGAAGATGGTGATGTTGGCGCCGATGCCAAGGGTGAGCGTCGTGACCGCGGCCACCGCGAACCCGGGCGTACGCCGCAGCGATCGCACCGCGTAGCGCACGTCCTGCCACAGCACGTCGAGAAAAGCTCCGGTCCTCGCGTCGCGGACCCGCTCTTCGACCGACTCGACCCGCCCGAGCTGGAGCATTGCGGCGCGCCGTGCGTCCGCCTGCCCCATCCCTTGCTGCACCTTCTCCTCGACCAGGAGCGCCTGGATCGTGCGGACCTCGTCGTCCAGATCGCGATCGACGCGGTCGCGGTGCACGAGGTTGCGCCAGAGGCTGAACGCACGGGATCTCAGCGACATGACTCAGCTCCCTCGAGCGAGGCGGAGGCGTTCACGCCTCGAGCGCGCGGGCGATCGCGACGGCAATACGGTTCCATTGCGCGGTCTCTTCTCCGAGCTGCTTGCGGCCGGTCCGGGTCAACGTGTAGTACTTCGCCCGCCGGTTGTTCTCGGACGGCTGCCAGGTCGACGCGAGCCACCCCGCCTCCTCGAGCCGATGCAGCGCCGGAAAGAGAGAACCAGGCTGGACGACGAAGGTGCCGCCGGTGATCTGCTCGATGCGGCGTGATACGCCCAGCCCGTGCTGCTCGCCGGTGGTGAGCGCCTTCAGTATCAGGAGGTCGAGCGTGCCCTGCAGGAGAGTGGTTCGAGACGGTGCCATCAGTCGCTCCCTATCGCCAATCGATATGAGCATGCGGCGTTTCCTATCGAATGTCAATAGGTGAGCCTCCAGAGGGGACGGAGGAACGGAGACGCTCACAAACGGAGCAACGGAGAGACGAAACGGAGGGAACGAGCTGGCTTGCGACATTCGAGGGCGCGACACCGGCCGCAGGCCTGATGATTCGTCACATCCGCACGACCTGCCGCAGCGCCTGCGAAAAAACAGGAGATCACGAGGTCAGGAGGTCACGAAACTCCGGGGGACTCTTCGTTCGCGTCCGAGAGCATCCGGACGACGGCTCAACCATGCTGTTCGCGGCAACCGTTCTGGGGCGCAGCTCCTGTTAAACAGAAGATCAGAAGATCAGAAGGCCACAAGGCTTACACCGGGTTCACTTGGGTTCGCTATGTCGCGCTCCCGTAGTGCAGGCGTTCAGGCCTGTGAACAAATCGATCCTGTGGCTTCCACCTTTAGGTGGAAGAACGCCGGCCGCGATCTTCCGCCTGAAGGCGGAAGCCACAGGAGATTGTTCACAGGCTCTTCAGGCCTGCGATGCCGGGCAGCCCTGACCGCCTTCGCCAAGGCTTCGGCGGTCCGCCGTAGTTTCAACGAAGGCGGAAGGGCTGCGCTACATACGAACACAACTGAATCCTGGACTAGGAAATCCAGGCAGTGGACCTCCTGATCTCCTGATCTCATGTGAATGTCACAGGCGCGGATTCCTGGGACCCTTTTGACTTTCTGATCTTCTGATCTTGTGTGCTTCCACGAGCCGCCGGGCTGTCTGTACGAATCGATTTGCGTGGGGTCGCCGGTTGTGACGTGGTGTCCGTATAGCCCGCGGGTCGCGGAGCCGGAGCCGGTGCTCAGCGCCCCTCAGCGGGCGGCGAGATCTTTCATCTCCGTTTCGTCTCTCCGTTGACTCCGTTCCTCCGTGTGAGCGTCTCCGTTCCCTTCGTAACCTCCGTCAGCCAGTGAAGAGGGGCACCCTCAAATTGACCGAGGGGCGGTACGAGAACGCCTCAGCCAGCGGCCGGGGATCGAGGCCGCCCTCGAGCAGACGCTGCAGGCCGGCCGTGGCAATCGTCACTGCCAGCGTACTTCCCGGACACGCGTGCGCGCCGGTGCCGAACGTGAACAGCCGCCGGTTGGCGCGCAACAGGTCGAAGCGTCCGGGCTCCGGATTCGCTGCCGGATCGCGATTCGCGGCGGCCAGCAGAACGAGCACGGCGTCTCCCGCCTCCATGGGCTCCCCCGCCACGATGCCGGCCTTCTCGACGAAGCGTCGGGTGTTCTGCACAGACGGATCGAATCTGAGCACTTCTTCGATGGCGGCGCGCAGGTGACGTGGCTCGCGAGTCACGGCTTCGAGCACATCCCGCCGCCGCCCCAACGTCACAATGGTGTTGCCGATGAGCCCCGCCATCGCATCGCAGGTCTGGAAGAGGAACCCGATCCCGTTGTCGACGATCCTGGAATCGTTCGGCGCGTCGTGGTGCGTCGCCCGGCGGAAAGCATCGAGGACGCTTTCGCCGGACGCGGTGTTCGACGTCTCAGCCGGCACGAGCGGCGACACGACGGCTCGCAGGCGTTCGGCAGCGGCACTGGCGTCGTCGCGCTGCTCGACGCTGGCAACGGGCGCGAGTCCGACCGCAAGGGCTGTCGTGGCGTCCGCGACACCAGCCAGCGCCGTATCCGGGATACCCAGAAGCCGTGCCATCACGTAAATGGGAAAGCGAAACGAAAAGGCCGTGACCGCCCGTCCGTCACCGGCGTCGATCGCTTCACGCGCGAGGCGACCGGCTTGCTCGGCGGCCGTTCGCTCGCCAGCCGGCCGCGGCAGATTCTCGAATGCGCGGTCGACAGCGCGCTTCAGCGCCGTGTGACGTTCGCCGTCGCTCATTCGGACCAGCGAGCCGAAGATATCGCCGGCCGCCGAGCCGACGAGTGCCTGCGGCACCGGCTCGGACGCGGGGCGAACGCGACAGTGCGGATGAGCAAGGACGTCGGCGACCGCCCGTGCGCTGGCGGCGACCCACAGCCGCAACCCTTCGTCGTAGTACACGGGTCGCTCGACGACGAGCCGGCCGTAGAAGTCGTAGGGATCGTGAGAAGTCGCGGCGGAGATGGGATCCATTGGCGGCATGTTGGACATCTAGTCTCATCCGAGGGGCTTCGCCCCTCGGACTCCCCGACACGCGCTCTCGCGCGCCGCTGCGCCGGCGCGCTCCGCTCGCGTGGCTCGCTCACCGGCGTTCGCTCGCATCGTGAGTCTCGCGGATCTCGTCTCATCCGAGGGGCGTCGCCCCTCGGACTCCCCGACACGCGCTCTCGCGCGCCGCTGCGCCGGCGCGCTCCGCTCGCGTGGCTCGCTCACCGGCGTTCGCTCGCATCGTGAGTCTCGCGGATCTCGTCTCATCCGAGGGGCGTCGCCCCTCGGACTCCCCGACACGCGCTCTCGCGCGCCGCTGCGCCGGCGCGCTCCGCTCGCGTGGCTCGCTCACCGGCGTTCGCTCGCATCGTGAGTCTCGCGGATTCTCGTCTCATCCGAGGGGCGTCGCCCCTTGGACTCCCCGACACGCGCTCTCGCGCGCCGCTGCGCCGGCGCGCTCCGCTCGCGTGGCTCGCTCACCGGCGTTCGCTCGCATCGTGAGTCTCGCAGATTCTCGTCTCATCCGAGGGGCGTCCCTTGGACTCCCCGACACGCACGCTCGCTCGCGTGGCTCGCTCACCGGCGTTCGCTCGCATCGTAGAGTCTCGCGACGATCTCGTCTCATCTCCGAAGGGGCTTCGTCCCTCGGACTCCCCGACACGCACGCTCGCTCGCGTGGCTCGCTCACCGGCGTTCGCTCGCATCGTGAAACGAGCGGCAGGCTTCTGAGACGGCTTCCAGTCCCGTCAGCCTACAGGCGCCATGACATCCATGCTTCGGTTATGATCGAACTATGGACGACATGCCCGATATCTCCCGCGTCGCCTCGCTGGTCGGGGATCCCGCGCGCGCCCGCATGCTGACGGCCCTCACTGGCGGCACGGCCCTCACCGCAACCGAACTGTCGCTCGAGGCGGGCATCCTGCCGTCGACGGCAAGCAGCCATCTGGCCAAGCTCCATCAGGCGGACCTCGTCTCGATGGACAAGCAGGGTCGGCACCGCTATTTCCGGCTGGCGGGACCGGAGGTCGCGGATCTTCTCGAGAAGCTGATGGGGATCGCCTCTGCCAGCCAGCCGCACGTGCGAACGGGGCCGCGCGATCTCGACATCCGGACCGCCCGGGTCTGCTACGACCACCTCGCCGGCCGCATGGGGGTCCGACTCTTCGCGAGCCTCAACGCACGCGGGATGATCGTGACCGAGGGCAACCGCCGGCGAGGCCGGGAAGATCGGGGAATCACCCTTTCGGACTCGGGACGGCGATTCTTCGCCCGAATCGGGATCGACGTGGCGTCCCTTCCACGCACGCGACGCCCACTCTGCCGTGCCTGTCTCGATTGGAGCGAGCGGCGCCCGCACCTCGCCGGGACGCTCGGAGCCGAACTGCTGCGTCACATCTGCAAGGAGCGCTGGGCACGACGGGACCCGGGCGGCCGTGCCCTGCACTTCTCGCCACGCGGGCTCGAGCTCTTCGAAGCCCTGCATGGGAGTCAAAAACCAGGAGTCAGAATGTAGGAGTCAGAATTCAGAATTCTTATCTTGGCTGGCGCCGCCTCGAGGCGGCGCCGTGGAACAGCAGTCTGAGTCAGTAGTCAGAATTCAGAATTCTGCGAGAAGCCGTCTCATAACCCGCCGCTCGTTTCAGGATGCGAGCGAACGACAGTGAGCGAGCCACGCGCAGCGGAGCGCGCCGGCGAAGCGGCGCGCGAGAGCGCGTGTCGGGGAGTCCGAGGGGCAAAGCCCCTCGGATGAGACTAGCTGGCGCCGCCTCGAGGCGGCGCCGTGGGAAAAGCGCGTTACCGTCGGATTTCTGGAACCCAGTAGCCAGGTGGAGGAGTCAGAATTCAGGAGCGAAGTCGGAATGCATTTTCCACGGCGCCGCCTCGAGGCGGCGCCAGCCCAACTTGGAATTCTGACTCCTGAATTCTGAATTCTGACTCCTACTTTTGGACCCAGCCATGACCACCATCGGACTCATCGGTGCAGGACACATCGGCAGTCAGCTCGCGCGGCTGGCCGTCGCCAACGGCTACGCCGTCGTCATCAGCAACTCCCGCGGACCCCAGACATTGGCCGCCCTCGTCGCGGAGCTCGGTCCGAACGCGCGCGCCGCGACCGCCGCGGAGGCCGGTAAAGCGGCGGACATCGTCGTCGTCACCGTGCCGCTGAAGAACTACAAGGCGGTCCCGGTCGAGCCACTCGCCGGGAAGGTCGTCGTCGATACGAACAACTACTATCCACAGCGTGACGGCCACATCCCCGAGCTGGATGACGAGTCGACGACCGTCTCGGAGCTGTTGCAGGCGCACCTGCCGACGTCGAAGGTCGTCAAGGCGTTCAATCACATCTACGCGCATGAGTTGACGTCACACGGCCAGCCGGCCGGGTCGAAGAATCGACGCGCGTTCGTGATTGCCGGCGACGACGATCAAGCGAAGGCGACTGTCTCGCGGCTGATCGATCAGTTTGGATTCGACACGGTCGATGCCGGGCCGTTGAAGGAAGGATGGCGCATCCAGCGCGACACGCCGGGCTACGGCCCACGTCGAACCGCGGAGGAACTGCGTAAAGACCTGGCTGCCGCCAAACGGTATCGAGATATGTAGCGCCCGCTTCGGACGTCCACTCAGCGCATCGAGTCGGGCCGCCGCACGCGGTCCAGATCTCGGCCGTGCTTCGCGACGATGTCAGGCAGGGCCTCGACGTCCGACCACTCGGTGTGGAAGTTCACGATGCAGGCCCGCAGCACGTAGCGCCCGTGGACGATGGCATTCGAGACGAAGGCCTCACCGCTGCGCTGAACCCGATCGAGCAGCGACTCGTTCAAATCGTTCAGGTACCGCTCGACCGCCTCAGTTCCGATCGCGGCCTCGAGGTCCTTCGGCACGTAGCGGAAGGTCGCGATGCTGAGGTCCTGCGTCACGAGCTGCAGCTCGGCATGCTGGCGCATGGCATCCGCCATCGCGCGCGACAACAGGATGTCGTCCGAGATCATCCGTCGATATCCGGCTGCGCCGGCGTGTCGCAGCGCCAGCCAGACCTTGAGCGCGCGGAATCCGCGGGAGTTCTGCGGACCGAGATCCACGAAGTTCGTCGCCTGCTCGGCGAAATGATAGTACGGCGGGTGGTAGGCAAACGCATCGCGCAGCGCCTGCGCGTCGCGAACGAGAGCACAGCCCGCTTCGAGCGGCGCATAGAGCCACTTGTGGGGATCCACGGCGACCGAGTCCGCCTGAGCGAGCGCGCGCAGATCGTCAGGCGCCTCGGGCACGGCCGCGGCAAAGCCGCCGTAGGCCCCGTCGACGTGGAACCAGATGTTCCGCTCACGGCACAGGGCGGAAATCTCCGGGAGCGGATCGACGACGCCGGTGCTGACGGACCCACCAGTGCCGACCACCAGGAACGGCACGTGACCAGCGGCGATGTCCGCGTCGACGGCACGCCTCAGCGCGTCAACGTCCATCCGGAGATCGGCGCCGGTCGCAATCCAACGGATCGCGCTGGTGCCGATGCCGGTCATGTCCGCCGCCTTCTGGATCCACGTATGGGTTTCTGCGGACCCGTACGCCACGAGCCTGCGCCCGCCGTCGCCAACCGCTCCGCTCGCGCGGACGTCCCAGCCCGCGCGGGCCGCGCGCGCGGCCAGCAGACAGACGATGTTCGCCATGTTGCCGCCGCTGACCAGGAGCCCGCCGCACTCCGCAGGGTAGCCAATCAGCTCGGCGATCCATCGCACCGTCTGGACTTCGATCTCGCTGGCGGCCGGGCCCAGCCGCCAGGCGCCGACGTTCGGGTTCAGCGCCGAGGCAAGAAGCTCCGCGAGGATCCCGATTGGCGCCGGCGGTGCGGTGATGTAACCGAAGAATCTGGGATGAGCGTTGAACAGCGAGTGGTCGAACAGCCGCTGGGGCAGGTCGGCGAACAGCGCCGCGGGATCGGCACCCTCTTCCGGCAGGGATCCGTTCAGATCGAACGCCTCTCGGACCGACGACGGTGATTCGTTCGGCGTTACTGAACGGGCGGGAAGCGACTCGAGCAGACCGGCGATCTGATCGACGAGACGGTGGCCGATGTCCTTGAAGGCGCCGGCGTCCATCGCGAGCGGCACCTGCCTGCGGCGATCGGCCATGAATCCCGAGTGTAGCAGAGGGGACTCCCCGCCGAGTGCAGAGGCGCCTTCGCTGAAGCTGCGGTGGACCACCGTAGCCTTGGCGCTGGTGGTCGGTCGATTCGTACAGGCAGACGCGAGGCTTTCGTGGGATCCTGCCTTCTTGCCTTCTGAACTTCTGTTGAAGAGGCGGTGCGCCCCAGAACGCATGCCTTGCATCGGCTGAGTGAAGATGGTGTGATCGGGCGCTGTGACAGCGACCGATCACACCATCGAGCAGACGGTGAATGCCGTCTATCTTTCCGAATCCCGCCGGGTCCTTGCCACGCTGATTCGCCTGCTGGGTGACTTCGATGTGGCGGAGGAAGCTCTTCACGACGCGTTCAGGGCCGCGCTGGAGCAATGGCCGCGCGACGGGGTGCCCGCCAATCCCCGCGCGTGGCTGGTGTCCACTGGACGCTTCAAGGCGATCGACGCCATGCGCCGGCGCGCCCGATTCGGTCCGCTGGATGAAATCGAAGACGAGGCGAAGCTCGCGGTCGATGATCCCGGTGCCTGGGCCGACGAGGAAAGTGTCGGCGATGATCGCCTTCGTCTGATCTTCACCTGCTGCCATCCAGCCCTGTCGCCGGACGCGCAGGTCGCGCTCACCCTCCGCGAGGTCTGCGGACTCACGACCGAGGAGATCGCGCAGGCGTTTCTCACGCCCGCCCCGACCCTGGCGCAGCGGATCGTCCGCGCCAAAGCCAAGATCCGCGACGCGCACATTCCGTATCAGGTGCCCACGCAGGCCGAACTTCCAGAGCGGCTCGACGCGGTCCTGCGCGTCATCTATCTCGTGTTCAACGAAGGCTACTCGGCGTCGTCGGGTGCCTCGCTGACCCGGCACGAACTATCAGCCGAGGCGATCCGCCTCGGCCGGCTGCTGGTGGAGCTGCTCCCCGAGCCGGAAGCGATCGGGCTCCTGGCGCTCATGCTTCTGCACGAATCGAGGCGTGCGGCCCGCATGTCGCCATCCGGCGAGCTCGTCCTGCTCGACGAGCAGGATCGTTCAGCATGGGATCGGAACCTGATCGTTGAGGGGGCGCGGCTCGTGGAGCAGGCCCTGAGGTCCGGACGGTCCGGTCCGTACGCCATACAGGCCGCAATCTCGGCGGTGCATGCCGAGGCGCCCGACCCCACGGCCACTGACTGGGCGGAGATCGTCGCGCTCTACGACCTGCTGCTGCGAGCGGACCCGTCGCCGGTGATTGAGTTGAACCGGGCGGTCGCCGTGGCGATGCGCGATGGTCCGGCGGCAGGCCTCGCGCTCGTCGATCCGATCCTGAAACGAGGCGACCTGCTCGACTACCGACTTGCGCACGCCGCCCGCGCCGACCTGTGCCGGAGGCTCGGCCGAAAAGACGATGCACGGGCCTCTTACAGGCGCGCCCTCGAGCTCACCCGGCAGGAGCCGGAGAAGCGCTTCCTCGAGCGCCGGTTGGCCGAGCTGCCGCCGTGACGGACCTGTCGATCCAGGTCTCAGCCGAACGACTACCCGGTATGGACCCCGTGCGACCCGCGATTCTCGACGAGCCAACCGCCAGGTCGGTCACCTATTCAGGACGCCAAATGAAGTACTTGTGCCTGGTCTACCTCGAGGAACAGAAGCTCCATGCCGTACCCGACCGCGAGTGTTTTGCCTGCGGGACCGGGCTCAGGAAGAGCGGAGTCCTCCTTGCCGCCGAAGCCCTCCAACCCGTCGAGACGGCGACGACCGTCCGCCTGCGGCACGGCAAGGTCTCGATCGTCGACGGACCGTTTGCCGAAACGAAGGAACAGCTCGCCGGCTTCTACCTGATCGAAGCCAGAGATCTCAACGACGCCATCCAGGTGGCGTCGAAGATTCCGCCAGCGCGCGAAGGGAGCATCGAGGTCCGTCCCGTGCGGGACCTGGAGCCGTAGTTCTCGGCCTCCAGTCGCACACGCATCCGTGAGGGTCCCGGCAGCCACACCCTGATCGCGCCAGCCGGTGTGATATCGTCCCCGCCAGGAAGGTCGATTCCCCATGGATACGCCGGAGAGACGATCGGACCCGCCGGGGCCGCAGCACGGCGATCTCGTCGAGCTGCTCTCGCGAAAGATCGTCGGCCAGTCGAACGCGCTGCAGTACATCATTCCGTACCTCCGGATGTATCAGGCGGGGCTCAGCGCCGCCGATCGGCCCGCCGGCATCTTCCTCCTCCTCGGTCCGACCGGTACCGGCAAGACGCGAACGGTCGAAGCGCTCGCAGAAATCCTCCACGGCAGCACCAAGAGCCTGCTCAAGATCGATTGCGCCGAGTACCAGTCCGATCATGAGGTCGCCAAACTTCTCGGCGCGCCACCCGGATACGTCGGGCATCGGGAGACGAAGCCGATGCTCACGCAGGAACGCCTCCACGACGTCGTGAGCGAGGACAGCGACCTGGCGCTGGTGCTCTTCGACGAAATTGAAAAGGCCGCGCCCGCCTTTACGACGCTGCTGCTCGGGATGCTCGACAAGGCGACGCTGCGTCTCGGGGACAACACGAGCGTCAACTTCGAGAAGGCGCTGATCTTCCTGACCAGCAATCTTGGCGCCCGCGAGATGCTGAAGGAGATCCAGCCGGACATCGGATTCCAGCCTGCGGGCACGCGCTCGAATGCGGACATCGCCGCGCGGCTGGAACAGATCGGCGTCGCCGCGGTGCGCAAGCGGTTCTCGCCGGAGTTCGTCAACCGGATCGACGCCGTCATCACCTATCGGCCGCTCGACTCGGCGGCGCTCTCGCAGATCCTGGACGCGCACATCGCCGAGCTCCAGATGCACGTGCACACGCGGCTCGGCGAGCGGTCGTTCGACGTCGAAGTCAGCGAGCCGGCCCGCCGGCTCCTGCTCGAGAAAGGCGCGAGCCAGGAGTACGGAGCGCGGGAGCTCAAGCGCACGATCCATCGGCTCCTGACGCAGCCCCTCGCGGCGCTCGTCGCGGATGGACAGATCCTTCCCGGAGGGCGCGTGATCGTCGACCGCGACGAGGGCAGCGAGCAGATGACGCTGCGCGTCGAAGGCCGGCAGACTCCCGTCGTTCCGAAACAAACGGCGCCCGCGGTGCTGATCCTCGACGACAATGCGCCGCTGGCGGACTGGCTGGAGCGGGAGATCGCCCGAACCGGCGTCACAACCGTGGTCGCGCCCACGGCAGAACAGGCGATCGCCGAAGCCACGCGGCAGCCGTTCGATCTTGCGATCGTCGACCTGGTGCTGCCGGACGGCGACGGCCTGTCCGTGGCGCTCGAGCTGCTTCGCCTCTGGCCCCGCCTCCGCATCGTTGTCATGACGGGCGGCGAGCTGTCGCCCGACGAGATCACGCTCTGCGAGCGCCACGAGTTTCCGGTGCTTCGCAAGCCGTTCCTCGGCGCGGATATCGTGAGCCTCGTCAAGGCGACTCTCCTCCGGTCGGCGACGGCCAACCGCTAGGAGCGGTTTCGGAACCTCCTGCAGGTGTATGAACGCCGATCCCTTCATGCTGGCCGCGATCCAGGAAGCGGAGGCAGGCCTCCGCGAAGGAGGGATTCCCATCGGCTCGGTGCTCGTCCACGACGGCCGCATTCTCGGCCGTGGCCACAACCGCCGCGTGCAACAGAGAAGCCCGACGCTCCACGCGGAGATGGACGCGCTCGAACGTGCCGGCCGTCAGCGGGCCACGGTGTACCGCACGTCGGTGCTTTATACGACGCTGTCTCCCTGCGCCATGTGCACCGGCGCGATTCTCCTCTACGGCATACCCACCGTCATCATCGGCGAGAACGTCACGTTCCGCGGTGAGGAGGAGCTTCTCCAGGCACGTGGTGTGTCGTTGACGATTCTTCAGGATCCCGAGTGCATCCAGATGATGAGCCGATTCATCGCGGCGCGCCCCGAGCTCTGGAACGAAGACATCGGCATCTGACGCGCCCTGAGCGCCTACACCAGGATTGACTTGTGTTGCCGCGTGTCGGCGAGCCTTCAGAGCTTGTGAAAAATCGATTCTTGTGGCTTCCACCTTCAGGTGGAAGGCAGCGCGCGCTGTTCTTCCGGCTGAAGCCGGAAGCCACAGGAGATTGGTTCCGCGAGTGTGCTACTATCCAGGCGCCTTGGGTGCCCACTAGGGCATAACGGGGAAGTCCGGTGAAAGTCCGGCGCGGTCCCGCCACTGTGAGTGAAGGTGCGTCGCTTCGAAGTGCCACTCGGTTCCACGAACCGGGGAAGGTGAAGCGGCCAGCGAATCGCACGACCTGATTTCGCTCCTTCCGAGCCAGGAGACCTACCCAGGGGATTCTGCGGTCGACTTTCTGCGACGAACAGAAAGCTCTGCACTGGAATCTCAGGCCTCCAGCCGTCTTCCACGCACAGCGTTCTGTCGCCGACGTCAGTCTGCCGCCTGCCCGCGGAGGCTGCGTCCATGGCTCGTGCTGTCGCTCTACGTTTCCATCGGCCGATCCCGGCCCTTCTCCTTCTCGTAACCGCCACTCTCGCGCCAGGCTTCGCGCCTGATCTCCACGCCCAGCCGCAGAGCCCGCCCGCGATCGCCGGCGTCGTTGCCGATGACACCGGATCGGCGATTCCCGGCGCGCGCATCACCGTCCGCGACGAGCGCGGCTCGATCGTCCGCACGGCCATCACCGATGCCGCCGGGTGCTTCGCCGTGAGTGGCCTGCTCCCCGGCACGTACTCGGTGCACGTTCAAGCGACCCAAGCTGCCGAAGCCACGCTCTTTGCGCCGCTCGAGGAACGCGTGACGGTAGGGGAGGCTGGCGCGTCGCCTCCCGTGCGCTGGGTGCTGCGGCCCGCCGGCTTCGCCGAGACCGTCGTCGTCACGGCTCGAAGGGAGGACACTCGACTGTCCGAGACGCCTCAGAAGATCGAAGTCATCGACGCCGCGGACATCGACCGATCCGTTGCCGCGGATCTGACCGACATGCTCAAGAAGAATTCCGGCGTGGACGTCGTCCAGTACAGCGGCGTGCTCTCGGGCATCGGCATCCGCGGATTCCGCCCGCAGTTCTCGGGCATCAACAAGCGCTCGCTCCTGCTCATCGACGGACGGCCATCCGGAGTCACCAATCTGGCCACGCTCCTCCTGGACGACGTGGAGCGGATCGAGGTCCTCAAGGGCGCCGCGTCGGCGATTTACGGATCCTCCGCCATGGGGGGCGTCGTCAACGTGATCACGCGGCAGTCGCGAGGCCGGATCGGCGGCAGCGCGCGCGTCGGGGGTGGCAGCTTCGGCGCCTCCGAGCTCGCTGGCCGCGCCGGAGGAAGCGTCGCGCGGCGGGTCGACTTCGATGTCGCCGGCAGCACGTTCGATCAACGAGACGACTACAGGATGGGGGACGGCAACGTCCGCCCCGCGACGAGCTACAAGACGTTCGACGGTACGGCGCGCATCGGCGTCGATCTCGGGTCCGACTGGCGCGTCGGCGCACGGGCGAACGGCTATCGCGGCCGGGACATCATGACGCCTGGCGATTTGTCCAGTGGCATCAATTCCCAGGGCCGCAAGAACCTGGAGCGATCGACGGAAGACGCGCGGCTGGACCGGCGGCTCGGCGCGCACGACCTGTCGGTGACCGGCTATCGGGCCAGCGAAACCGGCCAGACCTTCAACGTCACCACGACCAATCCGCTCGACGTGCCGTATCTGCCGTACCTGACGTTCGAGAGCGATCTGACCTGGAACGGGATCCAGGCGAAAGACTCGTGGAGCTGGTCGCGGCGACACAGCCTCGTCTTCGGGTTCGACTACGAGAAGGTCACCAGCGTGAGCCGCTCCTACGCGCGAACCGGCGAACGGTCGGCGCCGTTTTCTGCGGACAGCGAGAAGCGGACCGCCGGGTTCTACGCGGAGCAGACGCTGAAGTTCCGGGAGGGGCGGACGGTGATGGCGTTCGGCGGTCGCCTGGATCGAATCGCGACCGAAACGCTCGAGACACCCCTCAAAACGAACTTCAGGCCGTCCGAGAGCACGTTCACGGTGTTCAACCCCAGCCTCGGCGTGAAACACGCGGTCGTTTCGTCTCTCGCGGGGAGCCTGCGCGGGCACTTCACGATCGGGCGCGCGTTCATCCCGGCGGAAGCGTCGATGCTGACGGGGTTCACGACGACTGTCGTTGCCGGGCGCACGCAGATCAGTCAGGGCAATCCCGACCTGAAGCCCGAGCGAAGCACGTCCTTCGATGCCGGTGCCGAATGGACGTCGTCCCGGTCGCGATTCGACGTCACCCTGTTTCGCACGGTGGTTCGGGATCGCTTCATCACGAACGTCATCGTGAGCAACCCGGCACCGCCGGATCCGATTGTCGTCTCGGTCGCGAACGGGCTGCGCGCGCATATCAGCGGGATCGATCTGGACGCCGACCGCCGGCTCGGAGCCCACGTGGGCGTGTTCGCCAACGCGACGCACTACTTCGCCCGCAAGGAGCGGCTCGCGAGCGGCGCCGAGCAGGACATCCTCAACGTCGCCTCGAACACCGTTCGTGCGGGTGTCGACCTGGATTTCGGACGCCTCGCTACGCGCGTGTCCGGCCGATACGTGCAGGGACGCAAGGACAACGACTTCAACGCGCCAGGGTTCCCCATCATCGACTACGACAACTTCACGACCGTGGACGCCAGCGCCACGTATCGGGTGGCGCGACAGCACTCGATCCTGCTCGCCATCAACAACGTGTTCGACGAGTTCTACTACGAGAAGATCGGCTACCCGCTCCAGGGAACGTCGTTCAAGGTGTCGTACCGGGTGGGGTTTTGACGCCGCCGCACCCTGTCCTGGCAGCTGCGAGCTCACGCGTTTCCGTAGCGCAGGGCGCTTTGCTGATCGCTCTTGCGGCGATCCTCGCGGCACCAGCCACCCTCGCGTCGATCACCCGGGGAAACCTGACGCGAGGCTGCATCGAGCGGTTCGATCCGGCGGTGGACTACTTCCCCGACAAGGCGACGGTCGACGACGCGGCGAATTTCAAGGTGGAGTACCACAGGGCTTACAAGGCGGTCACCGTCAAGGACCCGCATGCCGGCGGGCCGCCCGAGCGATACGTGCTCCTGCAATGCGGCGCCGCCCTGACGAAGCTGGAGGCGGAGTGGGTTGGCGCCCAGACCGTGCGCGTCCCGGTGACCTCCGTGTTCGCCGCCTCGCCGACACACATTCCGGTGCTCGCCGACCTCGGGCGTCTCGACGTGCTCTCAGGCGTGCGCAGCGCGACCAATCTCGCCGGCGCGGATATCGGGAGCCGTGTGCCTCGAGATCGCGTCCTGGAGTTCGCGGCCGCCTCCGTCATCGACACGGAGCTCGTGGTGGCGAGCCGGCCATCCCTCTTCCTCACGGGCGGCGTCTCGAATCCGGCGCTCGCCACCATTCGTAACGCGGGAGTACCGGTCGTCACGGACGTCGAGTGGCTCGAATCGACCGCACTCGCGCGCGCCGAATGGTTGAAGTACGTGGCGCTCTTCCTGAATGAGGAGCGAACAGCGCAGACGGTGTACTCGGGGATGAAGGACCGGTACCTTGCGCTGCGGGCTCGAGCGGCAACCGTGCCGCGCGGCGCGCGTCCTCTCGTCATGACCGGCCGGAGCACGCGCGGAGCCTTTGCCATCGCCGGCGGCCGATCCTACGTCGCGGCGCTCATCGAGGACGCGGGCGGCCGGTACATCTGGGAAGACAACGCCGCGGTCGGATCCGCCACGGTCGATTTCGAGGCCCAGGTCCAGCGGGCATCGAATGCCGATGTCTGGATCAACGGCGGCGGCTGGGCCAGCCTGACCGCCATGCTCGAGGACGAGCCGCGGTACTCCGCATTCAAGGCGTTCCGGCAGAAGCAGGTCTGGGTCTACGAGCGGCGGCTCACCCGCACGGGCTCCAACGACTACTGGTCCAGGAGCGTCACGCATCCTGACCTCGTCCTGGCCGATCTGGTCAGGATTCTTCACCCGACACTGCTCCCTGCTCACGAGTTCGAGTGGTACATGCGGGTGCCGGAACGGTAGGCATGTTGGCGCGTCCCCGTCAGCTCGGCGTGCTCGTGGGACTTCTGGTCCTGTTGGCAGGCGTGTTCCTGCTGTCTCTCGTGGTGGGCTCGAGCTCGCTGCCAGTCGGTCAGGTCCTCCAGATCCTGGCGAGCGCTTCGACGGACGGCAGCGCCGCGTCTGTCGTCGTGCAGACGATTCGATTGCCTCGCTCGCTGACCGCCGCGCTCGCGGGCGCCGCCCTCGGCACGGCCGGCTTGCAGATGCAGACGCTCTTCGGCAACCCGCTCGCGGATCCGTTCGCGCTCGGCGTCACGTCGGGGGCGAGCCTCGGCGTCGCGCTCGTCGTTCTCGGGACCGGCTATGGCGCCGCGGCCGCCTTCGATGCCACGCTCGGCGTGCGTGGAGACGCCGCCATCGCCGCCGCGGCAGCGGTGGGGGCGACCGTAGTGCTCGGCCTGGTGCTGGGGCTCTCCGCCCGGATTCAGCAGCCGACCACCGTGCTGATCCTCGGGCTGATGCTCGGCTACGCCGTGTCGGCGATCGTCACGGGTACTTCTCGGCGTCAGCCAGCCCGAGCGCCTGCAGCAGTGGGCGCAATGGGGGTTCGGATCGTTTGCCGGCGTCACCTGGCAGCGGCTGCAGCTCTTCGTCCCGCTGACCTCCGTGGGCATCCTGACCGCCTGCCTCTCGACAAAACAGCTCGACGCACTCTTACTCGGCGACCGCTACGCCCGATCAATGGGCCTGGCAGTCGGGCGCGCCCGCTTCCTGACCATGTGTGGCGCCTCCCTGTCGGGAGCGATCGTCACGGCATTCTGCGGACCGATCTCCTTTCTTGGCGTGGCCGTTCCCCATCTGTGCCGCGGCGTGCTCCGCACATCCGATCATCGCGTGCTCGTCCCCGCGGTCGTGCTCATGGGGGCCATCGTGGCGCTGCTCGCCCAGATCGTCTCGCTTCTGCCCGGCAGCCGGGGCTTGCTGCCCCTCAATGCCGTGACGGCGCTCATCGGCGCCCCGGTTGTCGTGACGGTGCTGCTCAAGAGCCGTCAGCGGGAGTCCGGCGTATGACGACCGCTGTGGGCCCCGCCGGAGCCGCGATTCGTACGAACGGCATTGCCGCCGGCTATCGCACGCGGCGGCGAGCGCACGTGGTTCTCGAACGCGTCAACGTGACGGCACAGGTGGGACACCTGGTCTGCCTGCTGGGTCCGAACGGCAGCGGAAAGTCGACGCTCCTTCGCACGCTCGCGGGGCTCCAGCCGACGTTGTGCGGAACCCTGGACGTGGGCGGCGTGGACCTTCGCACGGTTCCGCCCAGGGAGCTGGCCCGTCGCGTTGCCGTCGTGCTGACCGATCGCGTGGCGATCGAGGCCTTGTCTGCTCGTCGCGTCGTCGAGCTGGGACGTTACCCGCACTGCGGCTGGCATGGCCGGCTCACCGAACGAGACCACGTGGCCGTGGACTCGGCGATGGACGCTGTCGGGGCGCGCCATCTTGGCTGCCGCGACGCGAGCCTCCTGTCGGACGGCGAGCGCCAGCGCGTGATGATCGCGCGCGCGCTTGCGCAGGAGCCTCTCGTCTTGCTCCTCGACGAGCCCACGGCATTTCTCGATGCGCCGGCTCGCGTCGAGCTCATGCAGCTGCTCCGTCACCTGGCGCGTGAGCGGCCCCTGGCCGTCGTCGCCTCCACGCACGACCTGGACCTCGCGCTGCGCTCTGCGGATGTCGTCTGGCTGACGATGCCGAACGGGGAGCTGCTCGCCGGCAGCCCGGAGGACGTCCGCGTCGCCGGAGGCATCCGCCAGGCATTTGCGGCAGGCGGCCCGATTGCCCGCAACACTGGCGTAGCGCAGGGCTTCAGCCCTGCCCCGCCGAGCGTTTCCGTAGCGCAGGGCTTCAGCCCTGCACCGGCAGCCCTAGAGCGCTGCGCAACAGAAAGAGAGAACGACACCATGGGAAGCATGAGAAGCATCAGCACCATGCGAGGCGATGCGGGCGAGACGAGCCTCGCCGGCGGCGTGCGCGTATCGAAAGCCTCGATTCGGGTCGAGACCTACGGCACCATCGACGAGCTGAACGCGACGCTCGGATTCGCGCGTTCCATCTGCGGCGACGCCGACATCGCGGCGTTCACGAAAAGCGTACAGCAGGACCTCTTCAGGATCGGCTCATCCCTCGCCACGCCGATCGAGAGTCCCAAACCACAGGTCGTCATCGACCAGGCCCTGGTCGAGCGGCTGACGGACGAAGTCCACCGGCTCGAGGCGATCGAAGGCATGCTGGCCGATTGGTCGATCCCGGGCGAGCACCGCGCTGCCGCGGCGTTCGACATGGCGCGCACCGTGTGCCGGCGCGCGGAGCGCGCGCTCGTGAGGTTGAAGGAGGCCGGCGACGTCACGCAGCCAGGCATTCTCGCCTACGTCAACCGGCTGTCGGATCTGCTCTGGCTGTTCGGCCGGAAGCTCGAACACGACGAGGGCATCAGCGGCTCGCTCCGCGAAGTGACCGGCAAGTCGGGAAACCGGTTCTCACGTGCCTGGTAGCTCGAACGGCACCGGACCGACAGTGCACTGCGCACGGCCTGCCCTGCGCCGAGCCGCCGTCAGTCTGCTGGTCGCATCGGCCGCCGCGGTCGCGCTGGCGCAGCAGGCGACCGGTCCATCCAGGATCGTTTCCACGTCGCCGAGCATCACGGAGACGCTGTTTGCGCTCGGCCTCGGGGATCGGGTCGTGGGCGTGTCGACGTTCTGCCGGTTTCCGGCAGCCGTCACAAAACTGCCGAAGGTCGGTACGTTTCTCCGCCCGGACGCCGAATCGATCGCCGGACTGAGACCAGACCTCGTGATCGTGCACGAAGTCTCCAATGGAATCGACCGGCGGCTCACGACGCTGCACATCCCGTTCGTCATCGTGGACCGCGGCGGTCTCGAGACCATCTTCTCTTCGATCCGGCAGATCGCGGCGGCGGCCCGCGTCCCCGAGCGCGGCGAGCAGCTGGTTGCCGATCTCGACCGGCGGCTGGGTCTGCTGCGAAAGGCTGGCGGCGGATCGCAGCGCCCGCGCGTGCTCTTCATCATCGGCCGCCGGCCGGGCGCGCTCGCGGATCTCGTGGCTGTCGGCCCTGGGTCGTACTTGAACGAGCTGATCGCGATTGCGGGCGGGGTCAACGTCCTCGACATCGCGCGCCAGCCCCAATATCCGAGGATTTCCATGGAGACGGTCCTGCGGCTCGATCCCGATGTCATCGTCGACACCGTCGACATGGGGGATACCGACGACGAGCGTCGAGAGCGGCGGCCGATCAACGAGCGGCTGTGGAGCGCCTACGCGATGCTCTCCGCGGTCAAGGCCAGGCGGGTCTACGCCGCGACCACAGACGCGCTGGTCGTGCCGGGACCGCGCGTCGTCGATGCCGCCGCATGGATCGCGGATCTGTTGCACCGGGGCCCATGACCGTGACCGCCTCACATCACAAGAGCTTGCTCCAGAAGAGGCGATGGGTCGTCGGGTTCGCGGCGATGTTCTGCGCGGCCGCGCTCCTGCTTCCGCTCGTTGGTCCTTTCGGCCTCAGCCTCGATCGCGTGCTCGCACGCCAGGATCCCGACTGGTCGATCCTCGTGCGGCTGCGCGTCTCGCGTACGCTCCTCGGGCTCCTGGCGGGCGGCGCCCTGTCGCTCGCGGGCACGCTGTTCCAGGCAATGCTCCGGGACGCGCTCGCCACGCCTTACACGCTGGGCGTCTCGGGCGGTGCATCGCTCGGAGCCGTGCTCTCCATCTGGCTCGGATGGCAACAGGTGGCTGGTATGCCGGCCACCTGGATCGCTGCCATCGTGGGCGCCGCCATTGTTCTGGCGCTCGTCGCGGGTGCCGCCTTTCAGCAGCGGCGGATGTCGTCCTTCGGCCTGCTCCTGGCCGGGCTCGCGGCCAACAGCGTGTGCTCCGCGTTCATCATCACGATCCACGGCCTCGTCAACCCTGTCCAGTCGTTCTCGATTGCCCGATGGCTCCTTGGGAGCATCGACTCGACCGACTATCAGGCGCTCGGCGTCCTGGCGACGTTGACCGGATTGGCGGGGGCGATCGTCATCGGGCAGGCGAAACAGTGGAACCTGATGGCGGTCGATCCGGCGTGGGCGGCGACACGAGGCGCGCATGTCACGCAATTGACCTTGAGCGGTTACGGCGCGGGCTCGCTGCTGACGGCGGCGACCGTCGCCCTCACGGGCCCCATCGGATTCATCGGCCTGATGGTGCCGCACCTGATCCGAATGCGGGTCGGCGCCGATCACCGCGTCCTCATGCCGTGCGCGTTCTTCGGCGGCGGCGTGCTCCTCGCAGCCTGCGATGCGCTCGGCCGGGTCGTCGTCTCACCGTCTGAAATACCTGCAGGCGCCATCATGGCGATCGTCGGCGGGCCCTACCTGGTGTGGGTGCTGCGTCAGAGGTCGGCGTCGTGACGAACCGAGCGCGCCCGCTCTTCATCGGCGGCACTTCCTCGAACGCCGGCAAGAGCTGGATGGCGACCGCCATCTGCGCGTGGCTGCGGAAACGGGGGATCTCCGTCGCGCCGTTCAAGGCGCAGAACATGTCGAACAACTCCTATCCGTGCAAATCGGGCGGCGAGATCGGTCGTGCGCAGGTCGCCCAGGCAGAAGCCTGCGGCCTGGAGCCGGAGCCCGCGATGAATCCCATCCTCCTCAAGCCGGCAGGCCACGGCGCAAGCCAGGTCGTCGTGCACGGGCGCATATGGAAAACGCTCTCCGCACGCGCCTACTACACGCACGCGCTGGAACTGCGCGCGAAGGTTCTCGAGGCCTACGAAGATCTCGCTGGTCGCTTCGACGTCGTCGTCATCGAAGGGGCGGGCAGCGTCACCGAGTTGAATCTGCGCGACCACGATCTCGTGAACCTCGGCCTGGCGACCCAAATCCGCGCGCCGTGGCTGCTCGTCGCCGACATCGAGCGCGGCGGCGTGTTTGGCTCGGTCATCGGCACCGTGCACCTGCTGACGACCGAGGAACGGGCGCTCTTTCGAGGGTTCGCGATCAACAAATTCCACGGCGACACGACGTTGTTCGAGGATGGGGCGCGCATCCTCGAGGAGCGAACGGCGTCCCGCTGCCTCGGGATCTTTCCATACGCGCCCGATGTGCACCTGGACGCCGAGGACAGCCTTGCGTTGAACGTGCACCGCCGCACGCCGGTCCCCGCTGGTGCCCGGCTCGCGATCGCCTGCCTGCCGCACATCTCGAATGCCACCGACTTTCGCCTGCTGACGTGGGCCGATTGGCTCACGGCTCCGCCTGGCGCCGACTACGACTTCATCATCCTGCCGGGCAGCAAGAACACGATCGCCGACCTCGCGTGGCTCCGAGCGATCGGCCTGGCCGAGTGGGTCCTCTCGCAGCATCGTCGCGGCGCGACCATCGTCGGAATCTGCGGCGGCTACCAGATGCTGGGACGCACGATCTGTGATCCCCTGGCCGTCGAGTCCGACGCCACTCACGCCGAGGGGCTCGGACTGCTGCCCGCCACGACGGAACTGCTCACCGACAAGACGACTCGCGCCGTGGTCGCCACGACGCCAGGTGGGGTCGTGTTCGGGGGCTACGAGATCCACCTCGGCATAACGGCGCTCGATCGGCCCCATTGCCCGAAGCCATTTGCGCACTACGAGGATGGCACGCCTGACGGCGTCCGGGCCGACGGCGTTCTCGGCACGTATCTGCATGGCGCTTTCGAGAACGCTGACGTCTGCGCCGAGGTCTTCGGCGTGACGCCGCCCGCCGCGGCGTCCAAAACCGAGGACTACCACCGCCTCGCGGCATGGTTCGAGCAGCACGCCCGTCACGTTGGAGATCTCGGCATTGACTAGATCATCGGAACACGCCGGCGATCGGTGGGAGCGACTGCTCGACGAAGCATCGTTCGGCCTGCGCCGATTGGGCCGTTTTCTGATCGCGGATCTCAAACAGCCGCATCAGGTGCTGAGCACGTCGGCCCGACATGGCGGTCAGGTCGATTACCTGCGTCACCTCGTGAACCACCAGAGCTGCGAAGGCACGGGACATCACGATCGCCATCGGGTCATGACGGACCAGGGCCTCGATGGCTATCACGATCGCGTGTGCGCCGAGGTGGACCTGCCGTCTGCCGAGACGGCTGTGATGGGCACCGCGGCGAACATGAACTACGTGGCGCTGGCGCGAGAAGTCGATGGCGACCTCGTCGTCATAGCGGCCGTGACAGCCGGCGTCCAGGGCAATGCGACGACCGCTGGTGAGCCGGCCACCTGGCGCGAGACTGAGTCAGGCATGCAGCAGGTACCGGCCTACGCCGGCACCATCAACAGCTTGCTCTTCATCAACCGGCCGCTCACCCCGGCGGCGCTGGCGCGCGTGGTCGTCACCATGACGGAAGGCAAGAGCGCCGCGCTCTTCCGTCTCGCCGTGCCGAGCAAGCGCCACGTCGATCTCGCCACTGGGACTGGAACCGATCAGTACTGCGTCGCCGCACCGTCGTCGGGCGCGCCGGTCCTCACGTCTGCGAGCCCGCACGTGAAACTCGGCGAACTGGTCGGCCTCGCGGCGCGGAAGGCCACGATGGAGGCGCTTCGCTGGCAGAACGGGCTCGAAGCCAGCTACACACGCGGTCTGTTCCATGCCCTCGGCAGGTATGGCGTCCGAGAGGCGACGCTCTTCGACGACATGGCTCGAATGCTGAACGAGTCGGATCTGGAGCTGCTGAAGAAGAACGAGCGTGCCGCTTTTTACGAGCCGCTCGTCGGCGCGGCAGCACACGCGCTGGCGACAGTCTGCGACCGGGTCAGATACGGGACGATTCCCGAGCCCGTCGCCGTCGAGGCCATGGTGCAGCACGCGGCGGCACTCGCGGCAAACCTGGCCGCTCAGATCGATCGATGGCCGGAGTTTCGCACTGCACTGCTCCCCTACGCCAACGGAGACGTGAAAGTGCTCGTCTCGAGAGCCGTTGCCCTCGGGTGGTCGGAGAAGTGGCGCACGGGTTGATCGGACTGCTCGCGCCCAACGCCTCTGTCCTGATCGTCGCTGTGCTCGCGGATCTCCTCGCCGGCGATCCCGTGTATCCGTGGCATCCGGTTCGGCTCGTTGGCGCCACGCTCACCGGGATGGAGAGACGGCTTCGCGACGCTGGCCTCGACGGATATGTGGGCGGGGTAGTCCTCTTCATCGGGCTAGGGGGGCTTTCGATCGGCGTCGTGACCCTTCTCGTCTTTGCGGCGAGCGGTGTCTCCATCCTGGGCTGGCTCGTCCACGCTTTTCTCGCCTACAGCCTGCTCGCGCTCGGCGACCTTCTTCATCATGTCCGGCAGATCGAGACAGCCGTCGGCACGAACGACCTGCCACGCGCGCGGCGCGCCGTCGGCGCGCTCGTCGGCCGCGATACCGAACGGTTGGACGCCGGCGGCTGCCGGCGTGCGGCGGTGGAGAGCCTCAGCGAAAATCTGACCGACGGGTTCGTCAGCCCCATGTTCTGGTACACGCTCGCAGGACTGCCCGGCCTCGTGCTCTTCAAAGTCGTCAGCACGATGGACTCCATGGTCGGCTACAAGACGCCGCGGTATCTCCGGTTCGGCTGGTGCGGCGCACGGCTGGACGATGTGATGAACTACGTGCCCGCGCGGCTGACATGGCTGGTCATTGCCGGATTCGCCGCGTTGCTGCCGGCGTATTCGGGCCGAAAGGCCTGGCGCGTCGGCCTCGAGCAGCACGGCCTCCTGCTGGGACCGAACGCCGGCTGGAGCGAAGCGGCCACTGCAGGAGCGCTCGAACGTCGTCTTGTCGGACCTCTGTGGCTTGGAGGTGTGCTCGTCACCGACCTCTGGATCGGCGAGCCGAGCGACCCGCCGCTCGAAACTCGAGACGACGTCGCGCGTGCGGGTGTGCTTGCGCTCGTGGTCGGACTCGTTGTCGCGGCGATGAGCGCTGGCGTGCTGATGATGTGGCCGCCGTGGTGGTAGGCCCGACCTTGAGAACAATCGCGGGCATGCGGACACTATGCCGACCACCGGAGACCCCACGCAAATCGATTTTCGTGAAGGCTAGAGGAGCCGGTGGGATCACAGAAGGTCAGAAGATCAGAAGGTCAAAAGAGTCGACACGAAATCCGCGCACCGTGAAGTTCACAGGAGGTCAGGAGTTCAGGAGATCAACCTCTTTATCTTCTGATCTTCTGTTGAACGCTATGGTAACGCGGTCAACTCATCGCTCCCGCAGGGGCGGCTTTGCCAGCGAGAGCGAGATCAGCGCCACCAGCGCGAGGGCGGCGGCCGCAAAGAACGCGTACTGATAGCTCCCGAACGTCACGAACGCGCGGGCCGCGATCGCCGGCCCGAGGATCCCCGCGGCGCCCCAGGCGGTGAAGAGCACCCCGTAGTTCATACCCAGGTGCTTCGTGCCGTAGAAATCGGCCGTCGTCGAGGCGAAGACCGAGAGCTGCGTGCCGTAACACCAGTAGACGACCGCCGTCAGCAGGTAGAACGACAACAGCTGTTCTCGCATCAGGAAGAAGACCGGCATCGTCAACGCCGATGCGAGCACCATGATCCTGAGCGTCGGCAGCCGGCCGAACGCGTCGGACATCCATCCGGACAGGATGCGGCCGGCGGCATTTCCGAAAGCGCCGACCGTGATGGCCAGCGTGGCCTGGGTCGCGCTCAGCCCGGAATTGCGAGCGAACGGCACGAGCTGGCTGATCACCATCAGTCCGGCTGTCGCACCCAGGCAGTAGGCGATCCACAGCGCGTAGAACGTTCCAGTCCTGACCATCTCGCGCGTCGGCATGTCGGCCTTGCCTGTGGCCGCGCCAGGCTTCGGCTCCCATCCTGGCGGACGATAACCTGGCGGCGGGTTTCTCAGAAGAATCGTGCCTGCCATGGTCATCACGAAGAACACGGCGCCGAGGATCTGGAAGGTCGCCCGCCAGCCGACTCCGGTGATGAGGCGCGTGGCAAGCGGCCCGAGGATCGCCGAGCCGGCACCATAACCGCCAACCATGAGCCCCACGACGAGACCGCGCTTATCGGGAAACCACTTGGATCCAACCGGCGTCGGCGTCGCGTACCCGAAACCGTTGCCGATGCCGACCATCACGCCGAAGAACGTGTACAGGCTGAGCAGCGAATTCGTCAGGCTGCAGAGCACGAAGCCGGCGCTGACCAGCACACCGCCGATCAGGGCGCAGATGCGCGGCCCCTTCAAGTCCTGGAGCCGGCCGGCGACAATGAACGACAGCGCGAAGCAGACGATGGCAATCGTGAAGACCCAGGACGTATCCGCGCGGGTCCATCCGAACTCCCGCTCGAGCGGCAGCACGAACACACTCCAGGCATAGAGCGCGCCGAGCGCCAGGTTCATCAGGATGCCGCCGACGACGGGAAGCCAACGATTCGTCATGGGAGAAGCAGTGTATATCCGAAGAGGCTCTCGTGACCCCGCACTACGCCGTCAGCGTGGTAGGTAGTTCGGCAGGGCGTCAACACGGGAGATCTAAAGATCAGGAGGTTAGCGATCAACCCATTGCCGACTTTTCGGCGCACGGGCATCGATTCGAGCCTCAACGAGCAAACGTCCGAAGATCTTGAAGACCTTTTGAACTCCTGATCTTCTGAACTCCTGTTAGACCGGGCGGGCGAGTTACTCCTTTGCCGTAGTTGATGCAGGGGAACAAGCGACGGTTCCAGCTGCGATCCCCAAAAACCGCACGGACCACCGCAGATCTTTCAGCAAAACCCTCGAGCGAACGGCGCCAGACCCGGCCGCGGCTCGTCGAGGTCAAGAGCAGGCTCGCGCGAGATCGGCGTTGTGTGTACGATGGCCCTCCCTTTCCGCCGTTGGTGCCATCCCTGGAGGCCATATGAGGGTTCGCCTTCGGATTGCTGTCGTCTGGCTCCTGCTCTTCGTCGCGACCGGCGCCGGCTTTGTGGCGTTGACGCCCGCGCAGGATAGACGTCTGCCGCCGACTGCCGAAGCGCGTGTGCGCGGAGAGAGGTTCGAGCGCGCGGCGGCGGCGATGCAGCGCGTGTTGAAGGTGTGGCTCACCCACGCCGATGTGCGGACGTTGCTGCTGCCCGATCGCGTCCCGGGCCCCGGGAGTGGTCTTGCGCCAGGCGACAACACCCGGCTCTACACGCCGCACAATTCCGGCGCCGATCTCTATCCGTATCTGATCCTCACGGCGGAGCTCACCGACCCGGAGCTGTATCGCGGGCGGATGATGGAGATGCTTCGGAGCGACGTCCGCTACACGAACACCACCGCGTCGATCCCCGGCAACCTCAATCTGAACACCGGAGAGCTCGGCCCGCCGAGCATGTTCGGGGCCGGCGAGTACGCCAAGGACGGTCTGCTGACCGTGACCGAATACCTGGGGCGGACGCCGTGGTACTACCGGATGGTGGACATGGTTGCCGACGCGATGGATCACGCGTCCGTCGAGTCGCGTTTCGGAAAGCTGCCGGCCCCGGACTCGGAGCTGAACGGCGACTACCTCCAGGTCCTGGCACGCCTCGGCAACATGACGGGCGATCAGCGGTTCGTCGACTGGGCGCGCCGGATCGGCGACGCGTACATCGAAGAAGTGATTCCGGGCAGCCACGGGGTGCCGAGCGGGCAGTGGGACTTCACCACCCACACCGGCGATCAGCGCCTGCGGCTCCGCGATCACGGCAACGAGCTGATCGTCGGACTGGTGCTCCAGTACGCGAACGAGAGCCGCTGGAAGACGCCGCGCGCGGACAAGTGGAGACCCGTCCTCGCCACGCTGCTCGATCGCGTGCTCGCCTCCGCGAACGCCGACGGCCTGCTCTACAACGAGGTCGATGCCGCCACGCTGAAGCCTTTCGCGCCGGGGCTCTCGGACAACTGGGGCTACGTGTACGGCGCCGTCTACACGTTCTACCAGTGCACCGGCGAGACACGCTACCGCGACGCAGTGATCAAGGTGCTGCGCAACCTGCCAAAGTATCGTCGTTACGTGTGGGAGCCTCGTCCGCGCGATTCCGAGCTGACGCTGGGATCGTTCGACGGCTACGCAGACACGGTCGAGAGCGCACTCTACCTCGTCGCGCGCGAGCCCGTCCCCGAAGCACTCGACTGGATCGAATCCGAGATGCAGGTGATGTTCGGCATGCAGAAGCCGGACGGCCACATCGAGTACTGGTACGGCGAGGGCAACTTCAATCGAACCACCATGCTCTACGCGCTGATGCAGAGCCGCGGTGTCCGTCCGGTCCACTGGCAGCCGGGCATACGCGTGGGCGCCGTCCAGGACGGCTCGCGGCTGCATCTCAGCCTCGTGGCGCCGTCACCTACGGCGGTCCGGTTCGACTTCGCCCGTCATCGCCGCACCCTGAACCTCGATCGCAACTACGTGAGGCTCAACGAATTCCCTGAATGGTTCACCGTCGACGAGAACACGCCGTATCGTCTGTCACAGGCCGGAGACGCTTCGCCCGCCCTGGTCAGGCTCGGATCCGAGCTGATCGCGGGCGTGACCCTGGCCCCGGGCGATTGGGTGATTGAGCCGCTGTCAACCTCGGACGCGCGTCCGAAACAACATTAGAAGCCGTCTCACAAACCCGACGCTCGCTCCACGGTGCGAGCGAGCATGGCGAGCGAGCCACGCGATCGGCCCGCCTACGCCCAGGCTTCGGCGAGGTCTCGCCGTAGCGCTTCGCGCGGAGGCGGAAGCGCGCCGGCGAAGCGGCGCGCGAGAGCGCGTGTCGGGGAGTCCGAGGGGCGAAGCCCCTCGGATGAGACTAGGATCCGCCTGACCTCCGCGCTTCCCGGCCGGCGGTCAGCGCGGCGAGCCGGCGGGTCACGACGGGGCCCGTGAGCTCGCGGACCGCGTCCTTCCCGATCCAGCGGGGCGCGGCCTCGGCCGCGCCCGACAGTCGGCGTGCGAGCGCCAACGCGACGGCGTGGAGCTCGAGATTGCGCCGGCCAATGGTCCGCAACGACCAATTCACGGCCTTCTTGACGAAGTTCCGGTCGTCGCTCGCGGCGGCCTCGATCAATGGAAGGCAACGGACGAAGGCTTCGTTCCCGGCCTGCTTGTCGTGCACGGCGAGGCCGGCCAGCAGCGCAAACGCCCCTCGCTTGACGAACTCGTCCCGGCGCGTGGCCCACAGTGTGACTTTGCCGAACGCGTGCGGCGTCCGGTCGAACAGGCACAGGCAGACGGTGTCGCAGATGCCCCAGTTGTCGAAGTCGCGACACCAGCGATCCATCTGCGACGGTGTCACGCGTGCGGGCTCGTCGACGAGCGCGGCCAACATTCGAGCCTCGTACCGACCGATCTTCCAGAGGGCAGCGGCCAGGGCATGATTGCGACCGAGGCGCTTCGCCAATACCTGCAGGTTGGCCATCGACACGCCAAAGGGTCTGGTGGCCGTGATGCGGAACCGCTCGAGGTTGGCGAGATCCCGGCGTGTGCTCGCCCGCTCGAGCGACGACAAGGCGTCGCGAAGGTCGTCCTTCACTCTCATCAATGTGGACGCAACTCTCCCGGAGGTGTGTTCGCCAGTGAAGCAACCACCGACACCAGCTCCGATGGCTCCACTGGTTTGGACAGGTGCCACTGGTATCCGTGGTCGAGCGCCCGCAACCGGTCTTCTGTTCTGGCGTAGGCGGTGACAGCGATTGTGTGGAGGCGCGATCCTCGATCGTGCGCGAGCGCGAGGGCCTTGTCGACCAGCTCGTATCCGTCCTGATCCGGCATCTCGATGTCCGAGACCAGCACGTCCTGCACGTCGTCGCCGAGAATGGCGAGCGCATGCGATGCGGACGCCGCGGTCACGACTGTGGCGCCTGCGGTTTCCAGGATCGACGCGAAGAGCTCCCGTGCCTCGGGCTCGTCGTCCACGACGAGGACGCGGATGCCGTCGAGACGTGCGGCGGTCTTCGCTGCGGCCCTGCCCGGCCGGCGCGCGGGCTGTTCGGCCCCCGCTTTCGGCACCTGGAGCGGAAGGACGACCCTGAACGTCGCTCCCCTGCCTTCGCCCTCGCTCTCGGCAGTCACCGATCCCCCGTGGAGCTCGACGAGGTGCCGCACGATGGCCAACCCGAGCCCCAGCCCGCCGTAACGCCGCCGCGACCCACCCTCCTGCTGGCGGAATCGCTCGAAGACGTACGGCAGGAACTCGGGCGCGATGCCGACTCCCGTGTCGGCGACAGACATCTCGAGGTGCGATTCGGACTGCTCCATGTGCAGCTGCACCCGGCCGCCCTCCGGCGTGAACTTCGTCGCGTTCGAGAGCAGGTTCCAGATGATTTGCTGAAGGCGCTCCGGATCACCGGCGATCGGCCCGCCTTTCGGATCGATCGTCGTCTCGAGTCGGATGCCCTTTGCGGCAAGGGCCGGCCCCATGGCCTCCACCGCCCCCCGCATGAGATCCAGCAGGTTCACCTGTCTGATGTCCAGCCGCAGCTTCCCGCTGATCACACGCGACACATCCAGCAGGTCGTCGATCAACCGTGTCTGGGCACGGGCGTTCCGTTCGATGGTCGCGAGCGCCCGGGCCCTGTGCTCGCCGCGGACCTGTCCGGTCGCGAGGAGTCTGGACCATCCGTAAATCGCGGTCAGTGGCGTCCGGAGCTCGTGCGAGACCGTCATCAGGAACTCGTCCTTGACGTAGCTGGCCTGCTCGGTCTCGCGCCGCGCGCGCTGTTCGTTGGCGAGCGCCGCAGCAAGGCGATCGTTCGTTTCCTGGAGCCTGGCGGCTTCGCGGCGTTGTGTCTCCGAAAGCGCGCGTTCCGCCTTGGCCTTCGCGTCAATCTGCCGGAAGAGCACGAAGACGGTCATCGTCAACGTCAGGCCCAGCACGGCCAGCCCGACGGACGCGGCGTTCCGCTCGTGATACCACCCCGCGAGGACCTCGTCACGATTCAACGACACGGCCACCACGAGCGGCGGTGTCGCAATCGGCTGGAACGCGCTGAGGAATGGCGGGCCGTCGGCCGAAATCGGTCCCTGGAGCGTTCCTGCCGCGCGCGCCCGATCCGCAGCCATGAAGATCGGGTTCTCGACCGCTGATTCGCCGATGGGATTGTTCGCGGAAGGCTCTCGAAACAGCACGACGCCGGTCGGATGGAAGACCCAGAGGAGACCGGACCGACCGACATCCACCGTCTTGAAGAAGTTGCGCCTGTCCTCGGGGGTTGCCGTCGCCACGACCGTCCCTTCGAAGGCCCCATCCTGACCGACCAGCCGGCGCCCGAACGGAATGATGAGGCGATGCGGGGGGACGACGGTGAGGAACGGCGTGCCCACGATCAGCTCGTCGGACTTCAGCGCGGCGAGCTGTTTGAAAACGTACTCGTCTCGTCGTGATTGACCGATGATGGCGCGCTGCGAGGAGTGCCGAATGATCCCGTTCTCGTCGGTGACGGTCACCGATCCGATGCCGCTCAGCGCGGCCTTGGCCGCCGAGAGAATCGGGCCCCACTCCGAGTCCGGACCCGTCGGGCCGCCGGCCCGCGGACTGTAGATCGCCAGCTGCCGGAGCGACGCGTCCCCTGTCGCAAACAGCTCGCGCAGGTACTCCGAGAGGACCAGCGCGAGATTCGCTGCCCGCTTCTCCGCATCGTCGATGGCTCGCCCGCGCAGTGACCACAGATCGGCGACGGCAAATCCGGCCACGAGCAGCAGGATGCCGAGTGTCGAAGCTGCGATGAACAGCTTCGAGCGACGATCCTGCGCCGTCAGCGCGTCTACCACAGGCCCGCTTTTCCCTTGACGGAGTCGATCAGCTTCGCCGGATCGAATCCGACGCCCTGCTTGAACACGATCTCGACGTTTCGGACATCGGCAATGTTCGCCGACGGATCGCCGTTGACGACGACGAGATCGGCCTGCTTGCCGGCGGCAATCGTGCCGATCTTGTTTTCGCGTCCGAGGTATTTGGCGCCGTTCATCGTCCCGATGGCGATCGCTTCGAGTGGAGTGAAGCCGGCCTCGACGAGCAGCTCGAGCTGCCGCTGATTGGAGTATCCGGGCACCACGCCGCCGCCACCGGTCGGATCCGTTCCGGCGATCAGCGTGCCGCCCGCCTTTGCAAATGTGCGCTCGAGGACGAGCGCCTTCGGAAAGAGCGTGGCATACACCGACTGCTGGTTCGCGGCTCGTCTGGCGTGTGTCTGAAGAAACTCTTCCTTGAGCGCCGGCAGGAGGACGTCGAGACCCGGCGGCACCGGCCGCCCCGGCGTGAACGTCTCGAACACGGTGAGCGTCGACGTCAGCGTGACGTGACGATCGATCAGCTTCTTCACGAGCGCTTTGAAGGCCGCCCCGTTCTCGTCGAGGGCTGCCACGGCCTGCTGGCCGCGCGCCTGCCCTGGACAAACGTCGGGCTGCTTGTCGGAAACGAAATCGGTCGCCGCGAAGAAGCCATGTTCCAGATTGTCGATGCCGAGGTCGGCCGCCTCGGCATACGTCACGGAGCACAGGTGACCGGTGATCTTCAATCCCCTCTTGTGGACTTCCTGGATTGCGGCGCCGAGCTCGTCGCGCCGGATGTTCATGTAGGCCTTGAACGAAGTCGCGCCTTCGTCCGCCCAATACGCCACCTGCCGACGCGCGTCCTCCGGGCCTTTCAGCTCGCCCATCTGGGTGAACGTGTTGGGCCCATTCAGATACGGCGCCGTGGCGTCGATGGCAGGACCGGCTCTCTGTCCGGAGCCGATGAGCTGCTTCAGCTTCAGATCCATGAAGCCGTTGAGGTTCCCGCCGGTCCGCATCGTGGTCACGCCGCCCGCAAGATAAAGACGGATGAAGCTCTCACCGAGTTGTCCGTACACGCCCGAGCCAGACGGGTAGTACAGGTGTTCGTGCACCATGACGAGCCCGGGAATCACGCTCCGCCCGGCGAGGTCCAGAACCGTCGATCCTTCCGGCGCGTGTACGCGGGCGCCGTCGCCGACTTCCGCGATGGCGCCGTTCCTGATGATCACGGTCTGGCCGGCGCGCGCGGGCGCACCCGTGCCGTCGATGACCCTGACATTCGTCAACGCCACGACGGGCGCGTCGACCTTGATGAAGCCGCGAACGGCCGCGCTGAACTGCGGCTGGGCGGATGGCAGCGCCGCAGCAGCCGCCGATAGAACGAGCGCCAGGCACCATCGTCTGCGCATGGGTAGGAAACTGGATTCTACTCTGCTGTTCGACCGAAGATGCAGTCACTAGATGCCGTCCCACAAACCCTACGCTCGCTCCACGGTGCGAGCGAGCATGGCGAGCGAGCCACGCGATCGGCCCGCCTACGCCAAGGCTTCGGCGAGGTCTCGCCGTAGCGCTTCGCGCGGAGGCGGAAGCGCGCCGGCGAAGCGGCGCGCGAGAGCGCGTGTCGGGGAGTCCGAGGGGCGAAGCCCCTCGGATGAGACTAGTCCAGGATTCATCGTGTACGCATGTAGCGCAGCCCTTTAGGGCTGCCCGCGCGAAATAACGAACACAAGCAAACCCCGGTGTAGATGCATTCGGGCTGGATTACCATTCGTCAAACTGAAGGTTTCGGATGAAGCTTCGCGCACTCCTCGCAGCCGCGATCATTGCCATACCCGCCTCGATACCTGCGGCTCCGCCCGCGGGGCAGGCGTCCGGAGGTCCAGAGACCATCCTCATCGCAAGCGGCAACCTGACGCTTCGCGCCCTGGTCTGGCGCCCTTCGGGAGCAGGACCCTTCCCGGCGGTCCTCTTCAATCACGGCAGCTACACCACGGACGATGCGATGGAGCCCGACACTCCCTCGACAATGGGTCCAGTGTTCGCTCGCCATGGTTACGTCTTCCTCTTCCTGTTCCGGCAGGGAATCGGGCTGTCGATCGGTCAGGGCGTCGCAGACGGGGACCAGATGGTGCGCGCCCAGGCGAGGGAGGGCCAGGCAGGCAGGAATCGCGTCCAGCTACAGCTGCTGGAGATGGAGGAGCTCAACGAAGCACTCGCGGCGCTGGCCTGGCTGCGCGCCCGCCCGGAGGTGGACGCGGCTCGCCTCGCCGTCGTCGGACATTCGTTCGGCGGCTCGCTCAGCCTCCTCCTGGCTGAACGTGAATCACGACTCCGCGCCGCCGTCGTTTTCGGCGGCGCCGCGGGCAGCTGGGTACAGTCCCCTCCGCTCCGCTCGCGGCTCCACGCGGCGGTGAGGCGCATCAGCGCGCCGGTCTTCTTCATTTACACGGCGAACGACTACTCGACCGCACCCGGCGAGGTTCTGGCCGCCGAGATGCAGCGGCTTGGCAAGCCTCACCGGCTGAAGATCTATCCGGCCTTTGGCGGCTCCGCGCGCGAGGGCCACAACTTTCTCTTCCGGACCGTGAACACGTGGGAATCGGACGTGTTCGGGTTTCTCGACGAACACGTGCTCGGCTCCCCTGGACCGCGCGAAGAGGCACGAGGGATAGGAAGCGTCAGAACGACCCGTGGCTCGCCTTTGGCACCGGTTCTCCATTGATCGATTCGTACTCGTAGCTGGATCGAACCGGCCGGCCGTCGGTACTCGACTGGGTCCTTTTTTGACCTCCATCGCCCGCCTCCCATGGACTCATCCCTGTGCAAAGCGTCCTGGCCTGGCTGCTCATCCCGGCGCTGATGGCTACGTCCGGCGTGGCGTCGCTGCTGCACACTCAGGCGTCACGGCAGCTGCTCTGGTTGTCGGCCGGTGTGGTCGCCGCCATTTTCTTCATCCTCTCCGCAGCATTCGGCTCGTCGCGGGACGGTCTGTTGATCATGCTCAACCTGCCCCTCGCGCTGATCGGCGGGGTGCTGGGGGTGTATCTGGCTGGCGGAGTTCTATCGGTCGCCTCGATCGTCGGCTTCATCACGCTCTTCGGGATCGCGACGCGGAACGGCATCATGCTCGTGTCGCATATCCGGTATTTGCAGGAGCAGGAAGGGATCACCGACCTCCGAACCGCGGTGGTACGTGGCGCAACCGAGCGTCTCGTCCCGATTCTGATGACGGCGCTTGCGGCCGGACTGGCCCTGGTGCCAGTCGTGCTCTCCGCCGGCGAACCAGGAAGTGAGATCCAGGCGCCGATGGCAGTGGTCATCCTGTTCGGGCTCGCGAGCTCGACCGCCATGAACATGATCGTCGTCCCCGTGCTCTACGCGCGCTTCGGCCGACCTGCGGCGTGAACGTGCGCCAGAGTCAATCCGGCCTTGCTGTAACGTTGACAGATATAACGCATGCCGTTATAGAATCGAATATGGTCCGACGGCTCACTGCCGACCAAGTCCCCAAGCTGCTGCCCTTGCCACAGGCGGTGTTTCAGATCCTCGTGGCGCTCGCCCACCAGGATCGGCACGGCTACGCGATCATGCAGGACGTCGCGGCGCGCACAGACGGCGCCTTGAAGCTGAGCCCGGGTACGTTGTACGGGTCGATCAAGCGCATGCTCGAAGAGGGTCTGATCGTGGAAGTCAGCAACCGGCCCGAACCGGACGAAGACGACGAGCGGCGCCGGTACTATCGGATCACACCGTTTGGACGCGACCTCGCGCAGGCAGAAGCCGATCGGCTGACCGTGTTGCTGCGGCAGGCGCGCGCCGTCGGCCTGACGCCAAGGCGCGCGTAGCGATCGTGACCGGCCACGATCTTGGCCGGGCTCTTGACTATCCATCGCTTGGACGAACCCCAGTCGTGGCCCGGGACATGGACCCGCCTTCCTTCAAATGAACCGGAAGGAATGAGACCGAAATAGTGTTGAAGCGGAGCTTTCCGCTTTTCGCTCCATGCAAGCTGGGGCGAATAACGGATGAGGTCGGTCGTCGTCTCCTCAGA
This sequence comes from uncultured Acidobacteriota bacterium, assembly GCA_963804795.1. GTDB lineage: Bacteria > Acidobacteriota > Vicinamibacteria > Vicinamibacterales > 2-12-FULL-66-21 > CAVSUB01. The sequence goes on from CAWDRS010000008.1 coordinate 701,118, forward strand.
TCCATCGGGTGGGATCACGACCAGCGGATTGCGAAATCGGGTGAGCCGCCTGATTGCAGGTCCGCTGGGGCTCCCGCCCGGAATTGGCCTCACGCAGCGGCCAGATCGGGCCAGTAAACGCGCACGTTGACAGCCAATTGAGGCGACCGTACAGTTCGAGACCACGGTCATCGAGTAGGAAGGCGAAGCCATGGAGTTCCTGCGAGCAAACGATGCCCTCACGATCTACGTAGTCGACGACGAACCTGCCATGCGCAGACTGCTGTCGAGGGTTCTGTCGGGACATGACTTTGCGACGCACTGCTTTGGAACCGCAGACGAGGCTCGGACCGCGATCATCAGAGCTGGACTGGTACGTGCACCAGTGGACGTTGTCCTTCTGGACATGGCATTGGAACAGGGCTCCAAGAGCACTCAGGCCGCCGAGGAACTCCTCAGGATAATCACCCAACGCCAGCCGCCGCCAGAAGTGGTTCTGATGTCCGGGCAGTTGTCGTCCGATGAGTTCTTTCACTTGATCATGAAGGGAGCGACGGACTTCGTCGCGAAGCCGTGGGTGGCCGGCGAACTTCTGAAACGGGTCCGTGACTGCGGGACCAGTGGCCGACAAAAGTATCTGCACCATTACTCACTCGGAACGCCGACCTCGCGCGTGCAGCGCGATGCGTTCCTTAGCTATTCGTCAAGAAATAGCGAGTTGGCGCTTGGGCTGAAGCGGGTTCTGGAGCGAATGGGGATTTCTACGTGGTACGCACCGGCTGATCTGCCCCTGGGTGAAAACTGGCCTGAAATGCTTGACGCAGCCATTCACGCGTGTTCGGTCTTTCTCGTGCTGTTGACCGAGGAAGCACTGGAATCGGCGCAAGTGATGAGCGAGGTGAGGCGAGCCATCGCGCGGAGAGAGGTCGAACGCGACCATTTCCTGCTTGTTCCAATCGCCCATGGTGTTCACCCAGCTGATTTGCCGGAACGGCTCCACACGCTGCAGGCAGTGGACCTCACGCATCAGGGGGAGTTCGTAGACAGCGTTATCAGACTGGCGGATCGTATTACACAGTTCGTTGAGAGCCGCGTCGCGGCGGGCCAACTCGATAGAAGGCGCGTAGAGAGACGTGGGTCGTCGGAGCGGCGGAGTCTCCGAGCGTCGTGAGCGCAGGTCGGCACACGAGTCACGACGCCCTGCCGTGGTGAGCCGTTCCCCCACGCCACGCCACATCGACAGAAGTGAATCGCGGTGGAGGCTAGGCGGGATCGCGCGGATCGACGTCGATCTTGCGCAGGCTCTTCATCGCTTTCCGCACAACTCAAGGTGCGGATCTTCGATTCGCATGGGCCAATTACCAGCGGTGCCAGCGTCCGCCGTCGAGCGATTCCAGGCGTCGAGCTCGTGGACCTACTCCCCGGCATAGGCCTTGTGCAGCTGCTGCAGATCGAGCTTCCCCATCTGCAGCATCGCATTCATCACCCGTGATGCCTTCGCCGGGTCCTTGTCGCCCAGCATGGAGCCGAGCGCGTTCGGAACGATCTGCCACGACAGCCCGAACTTGTCCTTCAGCCACCCGCATTGGCTGGGTTGGCCGCCATCCGCCGTGAGCCTGGCCCACAACTCGTCGATTTCCTGCTGGGTCTCGCACCCGACGAAAAACGAGATCGCCTCCGTGAACTTGAACACCGGACCGGCGTTCAAGGCCATGAATTTCTGGTCCTCGAGCTCGAACTGCACGGACATCACCTTGCCCTGCGCTCGATTGACCGAAATGACCCGGGACCGCTTGAAGATCGAGGCGTAGAAGTTCATCGCCTCTTCGGCTTGCGTGTCGAACCACAGGAACGGCGTAATCGTGGGCATCTCTGGCTCCTCTTCAATCTCCGGCGGGCCCTTCCCCGCCTTTGTGTGTAAGTCGGAGCCGAAGGTCGATTCTCGACATGCAAAAGAACGAGCTCGTGGCTTGCTCACTCGCTTCGCAAGGCCGCGGCCGGATCCACGCGAGTCACACGCCGCGCAGCCAGCCCGGCAGCGAGCAGGCCGGCCATCCCGAGGAGGAGCGGCGCTGCCACGAGGGTGGGCCCATCGGCGGGATCGACGCCGTGCAGCAGCGATGCGAGCGCGGGCCCAGCGCTCACCGAGCCCAGGAGGCCGAGCGCGGCGCCTCCACCCAGGGGGAGGGCGCAGGGTTGAATCACGGTCCACAGCGCCTCGCGGCGAGTGGCCCCGAGCGCCAGCCTGACGGCGAGCTCCTGCCACCGCGCCGCGACGTCGCCTGCCGTGAGGCCGTAGACGCCGATGACCGCGAGCAACAGCGCCAGGCCCGCAAACGTCGCGGACACCTGGGTGCTGAACCGGATGACGGCCCGGCTCTGCTCCAGGCTCTCCGCGACGCGATGGATGCGGTCCGCAGGCAGACCCGGCGCGGCCGTGCGGAGCCGGTTTGTCACCGTGGACACAATCGATCGCGGGTCTCCCTGCGCGCGAACGATCAGGGAGCCGCCCGCAATCGAGAGCTGATCGAAGGGCACGTAGAGGGCGGGACGGTCAGGTTCGCCGGCCGGCGTCACATCTCCCGCGACGCCGATAATCGATACGGGCTCGTCGGCGAGCGACATCGTCAGACGCGTGCCCAGTGGCGAACGAGCGCCGAGCAGGTCCCGCACGAATGTCGTGTTCACGATGGCGACGCGCGGAGCGTCCTGGGTATCCATGGTCGTGAACCGACGGCCCGCTCGAACGGGAATCCCTACCGTGTCGAAGTACGTCGGACTCACGGGCCGGAGCGTCACGGGTGAGTCCAGCTTGGGCCCGCCCACGACGCCTGCCGAGACCCGCAACCCGGCCACCTGCGTCGGCAGGCGCATCGACCACGCCACCGCCTCCACGCCGGGGAGCGGCTCCGTCTGCGCGATCAGATCGCGGAGCAGCTGCTGAGCGTTCCCATTGAAGACGCCGCGCAGATACAGGTCCACGGAGACGAGTCGATCGGGCGCGAACCCTTGATCGAGCGCCACGAGGTGCTGCAGGCTGCGCGTCAGCAGACCGGCTCCGGCGGTCAGGACCACGGCGATGGCGACCTGTGCGAAGACCAGCGCGCGGCGGACGCCCGGTCTCGGCGTCGGTCGATGCCAGCCGACACGATTGAGCGCCGACGTTCGGGTCAGGCGGGAAAGGCGGAGCGCGGGGATGAGGCCGAAAGCCAGACCGGTCAGGACCGTCGCAGTCAACCCGATGGCCATGATCCGGCCGTCCAACGAGATCTCCGCCAGCCGCGGGATGTTCACCGGCGCCAGCGCCACGAGGGCACTCAGCGCCCAGCGCCCGACCAAGAGGCCAAGGACTCCGCCCAGGAGGGCGAGGAGGAGGCTCTCGGTCAACAGCTGAACGACGACACGCGAGCGCGTTGCACCGAGTGCTCCCCGGACGGCGATCTCGCCCGCACGATCGGCGCCGCGTGCTGCCACCAGCGCGGCTACGTTCGCGCACGCAATCAGCAGCGTGAACATGGCCGCGGCGAAGAGTGCTCGCAGCGCCGCCCTGACGTTCCCCACGTCCGCACGCTGCACGTCGTCGGCCCACGCCGTTCGCGCGCCCTTCGAGGCTGCGCGCTCGAGCGTCGCGAGCTCGGTGGTGGCGCGCTCGGCCGTCGCGCCGGCACCCAGGCGCGCCACCATGTTGAGCTCGCGGTCGTCGTCTTCGCGCTCTCTGGCCTGGAGGGGCCGCCACAGGTCGGCGCCCGGGGGATAGCCGCGCCCGGAAGGCATGACGCCGACGATGGTGTGCGGGAGGCCATCGATCGCGATCGTGCGTCCCGCGACCGTGCGATCGGACGAGAACCGGCGCCGCCAGAGATCGTGTCCGAGCACGACGACCGGCTCGCCGGCTGACATCTCCCTGGGGCTGAACGTGCGGCCGACGTCAGGCGGAACGCCGAGCGTCGAGAACAGGTCGCCCGCCACGCGGGCCACGACAACGTGGACCGGGTCGATTCCGGTGCCGCTCATCACGCGCGTGGCGGTGGTGAACGCGGCAGATTCGCGAAGCGTGGTCGCGCGCCCGAGGCTCACGACCTCGTCGTACACCAGCGGGCTCGGTCCTGTGACGGGTGATGTTCCGGCGGTAAGAACGTGGACCAGCTCGTGAGGCGCGGGATAGGGCAGCGGCCGGACCAGCACCCAGTCCACGACCGAGAAGACAGCAGCGTTCAGCCCGACGCCAATCGCCAGCGACAGCGCGCCAGCGGCCGTGGCCATCGGATACCTCTGCAGCATCCGCGCGGCATAGACGGCGTCACGGCGAAGATCTTCGATCCAGCGGAACGCTCGCGCATCCCGATGCCGTTCCTTCGTCGGCTCGATGCCGCCCAGAGCGAGGCGGGCGGCCCGATGCGCCTGCGCGTTCGACATCCCGCGCCGCCGGTACTCCTCTTCGAGGAACGAGAGGTGGGAGGCGATCTCGCGGTGGGCCATGGCCTCTTCGCGGCCCGGCCGCACGATCGCGATGATCCGCCGGAGAACGCGACTGAGATGCCCCAACCCGATTCTCCACTAGACAAGTTAGTGGAGACTGTCTCATTCCCACTTTGATGTCAAGTGAAAGACCCGGTTAAGTCGCTGAAATCCATCCTGGCTGAAATCGCCGCGCCATAGGACGTGGGTGAATTCGTCGTCATGAGGTCGATCTTCGCGGGCAGCGCCGTGTAGCCGGAGGGATCGGCCGTCGCCGAAAATACGTTGTCTGTGGCTCCCTCATGAGCTCGATGCCAGCGATTCCCCCTGAATGGGCTAAAAACAACTCTGTTGACCTTAAGGCCGAGCTAGCTCATAATCCGCGCTTCCACCGCCAAAGTTTGATTCACGGTTTGAGAGGAGCCCTCTATGAAGGCGTTCAAAGCGCTGTCCGCGTGTTCGATTGTCCTGCTCTGGTCAGGGGCGGCACTCGCCCAGGACCCGGTGAAAGTGGATCCGGCGCACTACAAGGTCGTGCTCGAGAACGCAAGCGTGCGCGTGTTGAGGATCGATTACGCCGCCGGCGCGAAGAGCCCGATGCATCAGCATCCCGACGCCATCGTGATTCCGTTGAACACCGCAAAGGTGAAGTTCACGATGCCGGACGGCAAGTCGGAGGAAACCGAACTGCCGAATGAATCCGGCATGTACACGCCTGCAGGCACCCATAGCCCCACGAACGTCGGTACGGGACAGATCGAAGGGCTGCTGATCGAATTCAAAGCCCCGAAACCAGGCACCGCCACGATCCCCACATCCCGGGAAGGTATGGTGATCAAGACGCTGGCCGAGGGCCCGCGCGCCATGGCCTACCGGACGACCGCCGATCCGAAGTTCCAGGAGCCGGCCGGGTCGAAGCACGAGTTCGACCAGGTCGTCATCGCGCTCAGCCCGGCGCAGATGTCGCTGTCGATCGACGGAAAGCCCGCCAAGACTTCCTGGGCGCGCGGCGACGTACAGTTCATCGGCCGCGGCGTGGGGCACGAATCGAAGAACACGAGCGGCAAGCCCGTGGACTTCGTCATTGTCGCGGTCAAGTAGCGCCCGAGGCCGGACTGGATACTGGTGCGAGGCGGGTGAATCGACCTGCCTCGTTTCCTCAGCCAGAGAATTGAATTCCTGAAAGTCAGACCGCTGGCCGGCCCGGCTTGCTTGCGTAGATGACGGCACGCTCCAGCGCCACCGAAACGTCCGGAGAAGGATTGCCGAGTTTCAAGCGGACGGCGTGCTTGCCCTCCGGAAGTCCATACTTCCAGAACGGTGTGAATCTCCGGCCCGTGAAGTTGGTCGGAAGCTTGACCGTTTCGACCATCCGATCGTCGATGTGCATCTCCACGACGATCACCTGGTCCTTCGCGTTCTCGCTTCGGGCGCTGCCTTGCACCACGAAGCCGACACCCTCGAAGCTGAACGTCGTCTCGTCCGAGAGCCGCCGGCGGAGAGGAATCTCCGCCACGGGGAAGTGGCCCTCGAAGTTCTGCTCGACGCGAACCGCTGTGACCGGCTGGACGGCCAGCACGACGTGGTCGTCCGTCACCTGCCCGCCATTGCGTCGGATCAGATCGAGCGCGTGCTTGTAGGTCAGGTCATAGGCGTCGTTCAGCGAGAGGCCGGCGTGCTGAAATGCGATCGGCTCGACCGCCGAGAGCCCTTGCTTCCAGAACGCCGGGATCTTGGAGTAGCCGAGGATCGCTCCGAGGATACCGGCCGCCGAAGATGGATTGCAGTCGGAATCCTGTCCGGCACGCGTGGCGATCGAGATCGTGCGCGTCATGTCACCGCGTCCGTACAGGAGCCCGAGGACGACATACGCGGCATTCAGCCGCGCGTCGATGTTGAACGCCGCGAACACGCCGTCGGCGCACCCCACATCTTCTGCCCACTTCTTCTGGATCTCGAACCAGGCGCGCTTCCAGTCGTCCGGGTACTGCTTGTGGAGATCGATGACCGCGCTGATCGTCTGGTGGAACCGAGTGCCGGCGGGAATCGACTTGAGCGCTTCGGTCACCACGTAGCTCACGTCGTTCGAAACGAATGCCAGGGAGTACATGGTCGCAACGTACACGCCGCCGTACCATCCGTCGCCCGAGTTCATGATGTGCCCGACACGATCCGCGACGTCCGAGGCCGCGCCCGGCAGCCCCGGCGACATCAGTCCGATGAAATCGGACTCGATCTGGAAGTCGATGTCGTCAGCATCCGGGTTGTTTCGCCAGTGGCCTGATTCCGGCGGCTTGATCCCCTGGAGGAGGTTGTAGCGGGCCATCTGGTTGGCGTGCCAGAGCTGGTATCCCGCGTGGGCAAACGCGTCGGCAAACCGGTCCGCTGGAGCGTCGACGCCGTGCTTTTCGATGACGTTGACGAACGTGAGGTCGACGTAGATGTCGTCGTACAGGCCTGGCGACTTCTCGAACGCGTCCTTCAGGAGCCGCTCGTTCCAGGCGATCGGCGTGTAGTCTTCGATCATCGTTCCGCGATAGCGGAACTCGGTCGGCCCGCCGAACGTGACGCCGATGGTCTGCCCGGCCCAGCCCCCTTTGATCTTGTCGCGGAGGACCTCCGTGGCGAGCCGCACCGATCGTCCGGGTCGTGCGGCCTGCGTTCGGACAGACGAAGGCACGCCAAGTGCGATCGCCGCAATGACGATGGCCGAAGGAATCACGGGACTCATCGTTGACACCTCTTTTCAAAACCCTCCGGCGCGTCCGTGACGATCGCCTCTGGCGCGCCGGTACGCATCCAGAATCACAGCCGAGACGATGACCGCGCCGGTGACGATGCGTTTGGCTGGCTCGGTCGCGCCGATCTCTGCCAGGCCGGTCTGGAGTACGGCGATGATCAGCACGCCGAGGAAGCTGCTGACCACCGACCCCCGCCCGCCCATCAGGCTCGTGCCGCCGATGACGACGGCCGCAATCGCTGAGAGCTCCAGCCCGATGCCGCTGTTCGGATCGGCCGATTCGAGGTACGCGAGGTGGAACACTCCTGCGAGGCCCGCGAGCAGACCCGAAAGCGCGAACACCGACACGACGACCGGCCGGGGATCGATTCCCGATAAGCGTACTGCTTCGCGGTTCGTGCCGATTGCCACGACGTACCGGCCGAACACCGTTCTCGAGAGTAGAACCTGGCCTGCCATGACGACCATCACGGCAAAGAGGAACGCGGGAGACAGTCCGACAACCGGCAGCGGCGTGCCGACCGTACCTATCGCGGCGCCGACGAACACCGAACGCGACTCGGTGGCGAGGTAGGCGCAGCCACGCGCCACCTCCAGCATCCCGAGCGTGACGATGAAAGAAGGAACGGACCAGCGCACGATGACGAGCCCGTTGGCCAGCCCGGCAGCGAGCCCCACGGCAAGGCTCAGGGCAATAGCCGCGGGAAGTGTCACGTGCCACTCGACGCGCGCGATCGCCAGCGCCGCCGAAGCCAGTGCCATGACCGAGCCGACGGAGAGATCGATGCCGCCGGCGATGAGCACGAGCGTCATTCCGGTAGCGATCACGGTCAGCGCCGGGATCTGATTTGCCAGCGTGGTGAAGGTCATGCGGCTGAAGAAGTGGCCGCTCAGGACGCCGAAGAGCGCAACCAGAAGCAACAGCACGGTCACCAGGCCAAGGTATTCGGCCGTCCGCGGAAGAGCGGGGAGCTGGGCCGGAAGCGCCGGCTCCGCGGCAACCGGCGGCTTCAGCATGGGTCCCGGTGTTCCGTGGAAGCGGCATGGCCGCGTGCGGAGTATTCACTGAAGGCTGCCGCCAGGATCGCGGCTTCGTTCCAGTCGCCTCGCGCGAAGGTTGCCGCGAGGCGCCCGGCGGACATCACGGCGATGCGATCGCACAGCGCCATCAGCTCGGGCAGCTCGCTCGAGACGACCACGAGCGCCTTGCCGCGAGCCGCGAGGTCCTTCAGGACCTGGTACACCGCGATCCTCGCCGAGGCGTCGATCCCGCGCGTCGGCTCGTCGAAGAGCAGGACGTCGCAGTCACGCAGCAGCCATCGGGCGATGACGACCTTCTGCTGGTTACCCCCGCTCAGCTCGCCGACGCGCTGTTCGATCGAGTGGCTGCGCACATCGAGTCGACGGCGCAGGGCTTCGGCCGCACGGTGCTCACGCTCGTCGTCGACCCACCATCGTCGCCGCGCGAACGTCGGCAACGCGGCAAGCGTCATGTTCATGCGGACCGGTTGCGAGAGGAGGAGCGCCTGGTCCTTGCGATCCTCCGGAATCATCGCGATGCCGGCGGCCACGGCGTCTCTCGGGCCACGGATCGTGAGGGCGGTCCGGACCCGCGACTCACCCGACCTGCATCAATACCGATCGGCGCCAAAAATCGCGCGCAGCGTCTCGGTGCGGCCAGACGAGACGAGTCCGGCCAGCCCCAGGATCTCTCCTGACTTGACCTCGAGGCTGACGTTCCGCACCTGCCTGCCCCGCGTCAGCCCTTCGACTCTCAGGGCGACGTCACCCTTCACCTGCGCGCGCTGCTCGAGAGCATCGACCGCGCGCTCCCCCACCATCATCCGGACGATCTCGCTCATGGATGCCTCGTCCGCGCGCTGCACGAAGACGACCCGGCCATCGCGGAGGACGGTGAGGCGATCGGCGATCAGGCGGATCTCTTCGAGGCGATGGCTGATGTACAGGATGGCCGTTCCGGTCGCCCGAAGCCGGCGCAGGTGGGCGAACGCGAGCTCGGTCTCGGCGCCCGTGAGCGCCGCCGTCGGCTCGTCGAGGACGAGGACGCGGCAGGGATGCGCGAGCGCCGCAGCGAGCGCCACCAGCTGCTGCTGGCCGACGCCCAGCAGGCCGACGGGCGTGCGCGGGTCGAGGTCGTTCAGACCGACGGCGGCCAGCGCCTCCAGCGCCCTGGTGTGCAGCGACGCGAAGGAGACGAAGCCGAAGCGGCTCGGGAGATCGGTGAGGAACAGGTTCTCGGCGACGCTCAACGTCGGAACCAGGTTCAGCTCCTGCATGACGAGTTGGACGCCGGCTTGCTGCGCATCCCGCCTGCTGCGCGGCTCGTAACGTCGGCCGCCAAGACGCATGTCGCCGCGATCCGCTGTCGTCAGGCCGCAGATGATCTTCGAGAGTGTCGACTTGCCTGCGCCGTTCGCCCCCATCAGCGCGTGGACCTCGCCGCCGCGGAGGTCGAGGTCCAGATCGCTCAGGACCGGCGCCGCGTAGCGCTTGGCGACGCCGCGCACGCGAAGCAACGGTTCGGCGTCGCGCTCAGTGGGCATCATCGAGGAGCGGCGGCGATCAAATCCACCGGCGTCTGCAGGTCCTGGGGCTGCGCCTCGCCGCGCAGGATGCGCAGCGCGTACTCGATGCCGTAGACCGCCAGGCGGTCGGCATGCTGGTCGGCTGTCGCCAGCACGCGCCCCTCCTCGAGCAGTTGGCGCACGGCGGCGATGTTGTCGAAGCCGACGACGAACACCTGTCCGGTCCTGCCCGCCTGACGCACGGCGGCCGCGGCGCCGAGCGCCATGTTGTCGTTGCTGGCGAGTATCGCCCGGAGCTCCGGCTGCTCGCGGAGCATCGCGCCGGCGATCGTGTTCGCCTGGTCCTGCTCCCAGTGCGCGCTCTGCACGGCCACCACGTCGATTCCTGCCTCGCGCATCGCGTCCTCGAAGCCCAGGCGGCGCTGCTGAGCGTTGAACGCGGTGGGGATACCCTCGAGGATCGCAACCTTGTGACCGCGTTGCAGGTGTTTGGCGAGGCTCGCGCCGACGGCGCGCGCGCCGGCGCGGTTATCGGGTCCCACGAACGGGATGTCGATGCCGACCTGTTGAAGCGTCGGCTCGTCCAGCTTGTTGTCGATGTTGACGACGACGATCTTCTGGCGAAGCGCCTTGGCCAGCACCGGGACGAGTGCCCTGGAGTCCGCCGGCGCGATGACGATGGCGTCAACGCCTTGCGCCATCATCTGCTCGACCAGCGCAACCTGCTGCGCGAGATCGCTTTCGTTTCGGATCCCGTTGACGACCAGCGTGTACGTGCTGGAGTTCGCGGCCTGGTGCACCTTCGCACCTTCGGCCATGGTGACGAAGAACTCGTTGGCGAGCGACTTCATGACGAGCGCGATGCGGGGTGTGCGGGTCGGTGCGTTTTGGGGATCGCGAGGCGTTCCGCAGGCGGCGAGGATCGAGCCGACGCCGAGGATCGCGAAAAGGCCGGCCGCCTGGAGTCGACCGCAACAGGGCATCGCTCTAGTCTCATCCGAGGGGCTTCGCCCCTCGGACTCCCCGACACGCGCTCTCGCGCGCCGCTGCGTCGGCGCGCTTCCGCCTCCGCGCGAAGCGCTACGGCGAGACCTCGCCGAAGCCTTGGCGTAGGCGGGCCGCTCGCGTGGCTCACTCACTGGCGTTCGCTCGCATCGTGAAAGGAGCGGTACGTTCATGAGACGGCTTCTAGTTTGAGGACTCGCGGAGAAACGTTTCAATCTCGGCGCGCGACGGGGCCGAGGCCTGCGCGCCCATTCTTGTAACCGAGAGGGCTGCGGCCGCGCACCCGAAGCGAACCGCCTCACGTGACGATCGTTCCTCGACCAGCGCCACTGCAAGCGCACCGTTGAAGATGTCCCCCGCGGCGGTCGTGTCGACAGCCTCAACCTTGAAGGCCGGCACCAGCTCCGCAACGCCGCCATCGGAGGCAAACACGCCGCGCGCGCCCAGCGTGATGAGCACGCCGCGAGCGCCGCGCCCGTGCAACGCGGCTGCAGCGTGCGTCAGCCCGGTCGGGTCGCTCGCGCTCACGCCGGTGAGGTGTTCCATTTCCAGCTCATTCGGCGTCAGCAGCGAAACGGCTCTCAGGAGCGAATCCGGGAGCGCCCGGGCCGGGGCGGGGTTCAGGATAACCCGGACGTCCCGGGTCGCGGCGATTCGCGCGACTGCTTCGACCGTGGCGAGCGGGATCTCGAGCTGCACCAGGATCACGTCGCCGGCCTCGAGGGTGTCCTCCAGCGGCTGAACGTCTGCGGGACCGAGCGCACTGCTGGCGCCTGGAGCGACGGCAATGCTGTTCTCTCCGCTTTCGTCGACGAAGATCAGCGCCACGCCCGACGGCGCGTCGCGGACCCGCCGCACCAGGTGAACGCCGATGCCCTCACGCACAAGGTTCTCGACCGCGCGATCGCCGAAGCCGTCTGTGCCGAGCGCAGTGACGAACATCACGGCCCCGCCCGCTCGAGCCGCCGCAACCGCCTGGTTCGCGCCTTTGCCGCCCGACGTGATCTGGAAGTCGCGGCCGAGGACCGTTTCACCTGGTGCCGGAATCCGGGGGACCCTGACGGTCATGTCGGTGTTCGTGCTGCCGACGACAACGACTCTTCCCACGGTGCCCCCATTACTCCGCGAATCACTTGTCTCATCCGAGGGGCTTCGCCCCTCGGACTCCCCGACACGCGCGCTCGCGCGCCGCTGCGCCGGCGCGCTTCCGCCTCCGCGCGTAGCGCTACGGCGAGACCTCGCCGAAGCCTTGGCGTAGGCGGGCCGCTCGCGTGGCTCGCTCACTGTCGTTCGCTCGCATCGTGACACGAGCCGCAGGTTTATGAGACGGCTTCTAGTGTTGGCACTGCGCGCTCTCGTAGCGCAGGCCTTTTAGGCCTGCCATTCCGGCGCGCGGGCAGCCCTGACCGCCTTCGCCAAGGCTTCGGCGGTCCGCCGTAGTTTCAACGAAGGCGGAAGGGCTGCGCTACAGCCAACACAAGTGAACTCCGGCTGAACTCCGGGCTTAGAGCTGGAGTGGCAGTATACCGTCAGGGTTCAGTTGAACGAGTGACCGGTGTTGGTTTCGGCGGCCATTTAGCGGAGCCGCCACGTGTCACTTCTCGAAGAGCCCAACGACCTGAGGAAGAATGGTGCCGAAATACGAGTGCGTGTCAGCGATGGTTCGATCCGGGTCCACAGTTTCGAGGTGAATCTCGGGGTGTACAAGGCCACGAGAGCTTGATTGTCGGGCTGGGACGAACCGTGGGACCGGCGCAGCGTCTAAACATCGAAGCCATGCTCAACAACACCTTGTTTCGCGACATCAGGATTGGGATCCGGGTTCTGCTCAAAGAGCAGAGCTTCTGCGCGCTGGCCGTGATCGTCCTCGCGCTCGGCATCGCCGGCGTCACCACGATGTTCAGCGTCGTCAACGGCGTGATGCTGCGCGGGTTCTCGTTTCCGAACGGCAGCCGCCTCGTCGGCGTGAACTTCATCGACCCGACCAGTGCCACCTTCTTCGGCGTCAACGGCCAGATCTCGTCGATGGACTTCGAGGAGCTGCTGCCGCAGCAGAGGTCGTACGACGCACTGGCGGCGTACCTGAACGGGTCGACGGTCAACGTGACCGTGGAGGGCCGTCCGGTCCGGTATACAGGGGCCTACGTCACCGAGGATTTCCTCCGCATCCTTGGGGTCTTCCCGTCGATGGGCCGCGATTTCACGGCCGCCGACAACACCTCCGGCGCGGCGAAAGTGGCCATCATCGGCTACGGCACCTGGCAGCGGGATTTCGGCGGCGCGGCGGACATCATCGGAAGGGGCCTCCGGATCAACGGCAAGGCCGCGACGGTCGTCGGCGTCATGCCGAAAGGGTTCGCGTTTCCGACGAACGAAGAGATTTGGATCCCGCTCTACAGCGAGTTTCCGCCGAGGCCACGGAACGATCCCGCGGCGATCAACCCGGCGGTGCTGGGCCTTCTCAAGGGCGGCGCCTCGGTGGACCAAGCCAACGCCGAGGCCACGACGATCGCCCGGCGCTTCGCCGCCGCATATCCGGACACGAACAAGCTGTTCAACACAGGTCGCGTCCAGCCGCTTCTGGATTCGTTCACGCCCCGCCCGCTGCGCGGGACGTTGTGGACGATGCTCGCGTTCTGCGTAGGAGTACTGCTCATCTCGTGCGTGAACGTGATGAACATGCAGTTCGCACGCGCGACCCTGCGCGCGAAGGAGCTGGCGGTTCGATCGTCGCTCGGAGCGTCGCGCTCGCGCCTCGTCGGTCAGATGCTCACGGAGAGCCTGCTGGTTGCCGTCATCGGGGCGGTCCTGGGAATCGGCCTGGCGTACGCGTCGATCGATTGGCTGTCCGCGACGGTGCGAAACCTCGAGAATCCGCCGCCGTCGTGGATTACGTTCGACGTCGATGCAGCCGTCCTGCTGATTACCGTCGTTTCGACCGCAGCCGCGGCTGTGCTGTCCGGTCTCTTGCCGGCGCTGATGTCCTCGCGGACCAACGCGGTGGAAGTTCTGCGCGACGGCGGCCGCGGCAACACGAGCCGAGCGGTGAGCCTCCTGTCGCGCAGCCTCGTCGTCTTCCAGATCGTCGTGACCTGCGTGCTGCTCGTCGGCTCGCTCCTGCAGGTGCGTTCGATCACCGCGCAGCAAACGATCAACTACGGGTACGATGTGGACAGCGTCATCTCAGGGCGCATGGCGTTGATGGAAGGGGACTACCCGACGCCGGATTCCCGCAAGGTGTTCTTCGATCGGCTCCTCCAGCAGCTCGAGCGCGACTCTGAATTCGAGGCGGTCGCGCTCACGAATCGCTTCCGCATGGTGTTTTCCGGCAACAGCCCGGTCGAGATCGAGGGTCGGACGTACCGCGCGAAAGGCGACAGACCGACGGCCAACCTCGAACAGGTGACCGGCAGCTTTTTCAGCGTGACCGGACAGAAGCTCCTCGAAGGGCGGACCTTCGGCGTCGACGATCTCGACGCACGTCAGCCGGTCGCGATCGTGAACGCGGCCTTCGCGCAGAAGCACTTCGGCACGGAAAGCCCCGTCGGCCGGCGTTTCAGGACGGCCACGCCGGACGGGAACGCACAACGCGCGGGTCCGTGGCGAACGATCGTCGGCGTAGTGAGTACGGTTCGGATGCTCGGCCCCTTCAATCAGCCCGGCGTCGACGAGACGGGCTTTTACGTTCCGTTTTACTCGAATCCGACCGGGCCGATTCAACAAACGCCGTCTGCGACGCAGTTCGCGACGATCGTCGCGAAACCTCGGGGTGACCAGCGCGCGGACGGCATGGCGGTCGCGTTGCGGCGGCAGGTGTCGACCGCCGACCCGAACCTGCCGCTGTACTTCGTCGGCACGCCGAAGGCCCAGATTGACAGCTTCGTCGCCCAGAACCGAATCATCGCCACGATGTTCTCGATCTTCGGGCTCGTCGCCATCGTGCTGGCGTCGGTCGGGATGTACGGCGTCATGTCGTTCTCAGTGAACCAGCGTCGCCAGGAGTTCGGGGTGCGAATGGCGCTCGGCGCGCATCACGGGCGGATTCTGAACATGGTCCTGCGGCAGGGCGCGACCCAGCTGGCGCTCGGGCTCTTCATCGGTCTGGGCCTGGCGCTGGCCGTCGCCTCGATCGCCGGCTCGGGAATTCAGAACGTCCTGTTCGGCGTCACGGCGCGCGATCCGCTGACCTACACCGTCGTGCTCACGATTGTCACGATCGTGTCGCTGATTGCCACGCTGGTACCCGCCCACCGCGCCACCCGCGTCGATCCGATGATTGCGCTGCGCGCCGAGTAATCCGCGCGGGTTTTCACCTTTATCGAGAGAGGCTCCCGGCTTCAGGCTCCGCCAACGCTTCTCCCGAGCGCCTACTGAAGGCCGCCGCGCACGGACGTGATGCGCTGCGTGTTGAAGCCGAGCCAGTGCATCCGCCCCACATACCGGGCGTGTTCGACCTTCAGGCATCGATCCATGACGACGGAAAGGCCCCCGGCCTCCGCGATGCGCCCGCCTTCCTCGTTGATCACGGTGAACTGGCACCAGAGTGTCTTGGCGCGCACGGCAACGGCTTCCTCGGCGATCCCAGGCAGCGCATCCGGCGCGCGGAACACATTGACGATGTCGAGGGGAACCGGCACATCCGAAAGGCTCTTGAAGCTCTTCTCTCCGAAGATCTCCGACTCGCGCGGGTTGACCGGGATGACCCGATACCCGTGCCGCCGGAGGTAGAACCCAACGAAATAGCTCGCACGCAGCTCGTTCTTCGACAGCCCGATGATCGCGATGGTCTTCGAGTGGTGGAGCACACGCTGGATCGTCAGCGGATCCTGATAGCGACTCAGGTCGAACGAAGGAGTCATCGCGACGCGACCTCCGTTGCCCGCGACGCGGCGGTGCTGGCAAAGCCCTGTTCGAGGTCCCAGATCAGGTCGTCGACGGCCTCCGTTCCGACGGAGAGCCGGATGGTTCCAGGACCCACGCCCGCCGCCCGGAGCTCGTCGTCATTGAGCTGACGATGCGTCGTGCTGGCGGGGTGGATGATGAGGCTCTTCGAATCGCCGACGTTCGCCAGATGCGACCACAATGTCACCCCGCGGATGAAGTCCTGTCCAGCGGTGCGACCACCGTGGCAGTCGAAGGAGAACACGGCACCCGCGCCTCGAGGCAGATATTTGTCGACGAGGGCCCGGTACCGACTGGTGCGCAAGCCAGGGTAGGTCACGTTCGAGGCGAGCTCGTGCGACTCGAGAAACGCCGCCACGGCGGCGGCGTTCTCGACATGACGGGCCATGCGCAACGACAGCGTCTCGAGACCCTGCAGGAACAGGAAGGCGTTGAACGGGCTCATGGCCGCCCCGAGATCGCGCAGAGTCTCGGCTCGCAGCTTCATGAGATACCCGTAGGTGCCGAAGGTCTCGTGGAACTGGAGCCCGTGGTAGGCCGGTGATGGGTCCGCGATCACCGGGAAGCGACCATTCGACCAGTTGAACCCGCCCGAGTCTACGACCACGCCTCCGATGCTCGTTCCGTGACCACCGATGAACTTCGTGGCCGAGTGCAGAACGATGTCCGCACCCCATTCGATGGGACGGCAGAGGAACGGCGTCGCAAACGTGTTGTCCACGAGCAGCGGGAGGTCGTGCTCGTGCGCGATGGCGGCGATGGTCTCGATGTCCAGCACGTTGCCGCCAGGATTGCCGATGGTCTCGCCGTAAAACGCCTTGGTGTTCTTGCGAACAGCCCCCTTCCACGCGTCCGGATCGTCGGGGTTGACCCACGTCAGCTCCACCGACATCTTGCGCAGCATGTGCTTGAACTGGTTGACGGTTCCGCCGTACAGCGCCGATGACGAGACGACGTGATCGCCGGGCAACAGCAGGGTGAACAGGGCCGCCGCCTGCGCCGCGATCCCGCTGGCGAACGCGACGGCGCCACATCCACCTTCGAGGTTCGCCATGCGCTCCTCGAAGACGGCGACCGTCGGGTTCATGATGCGGGAGTACGTGTTCCCGTACTCCTGGAGGTTGAAGTACGCCGCCGCCGATTCGGGGTCCTCGAACACGTAACTCGTCGTCTGGTAGATCGGCACGGCGCGCGCGCCGGTATTCGGATCGGGGCGCTGCCCCGCGTGCACCTGGCGGGTATCAAATCCAAAGCGACGAGATTCTTCCATGGGTTGGTGATCTCCTGACGCAACCTATTGTCAGAACCCGTAGCGCAGCCCTTCAGGGCTGCCTGAGGCAGGGCTGAAGCCCTGCGCTACCGGCAGTTGACTTTCTACCGCCCCAGAAACTCCTGAATCATCGGGGTCTGACGGCCTTCCTCCAACAAGAAGCAATCGTGCCCGTAGGGCGCGTCGATCACGCGCAGCTCCACTGGCTTGCCCGCGCCGCGCAGCGCGGCCGCCAGTTCCTCCGAGCCTGCGGGCGGATACAGCCAGTCGGAGCTGAACGCGATGAGCAGCGTTCGGGCCGAAATGTTGCGGACGGCTTCCGTGAGCTGGCCTCCACCGTGCTGACGCGCGAGGTCGAAGTACGACAGCGCGCGCGAGGTGTAGAGATACGTGTTGGCGTCGAAGCGCTTCACGAAACTGTCCGCCTGGTACCGCAGGTAGCTCTCGACCTCGAACTCGGGCTCCGTGAGGGTGTAGCGGATGTTGTCCGAGAACTGCAGTCGTCTGCCGAACTTGTCGTTGAGCGAATTCGCGGACAAGTAGGTGATGTGGCCGACCATGCGAGCCACGCCCATCCCGGCCGTCGGCGCGCGTCCGGTTCCGTAGTAGTGACCGTGCAACCAATCCGGATCCGCGGTGATGGCGTTTCGCGCGATCGCATTCCAGGCCACGCCCTGCGGGTGCAGCGCAGGTGTGCTCGCAATAGGAACGATCGCATCGACCTGATCGCCGTACAGCACGGCCCACTCGAGCGCCTGCATGCCCCCGAGCGAGCCGCCGGCGACGGCGGCCAGCCGCGTGATGCCGAGCTCGTTCAAGAGCGCGCGCTCGGTCCTCACCATGTCCGCGACCGTGATGACTGGAAAGTCCGACCCGTAGGGGCGACCCGTTGCGGGGTTCGTGGAGGATGGCCCCGTCGTGCCCCGGCAACCACCGAGAAGGTTCGTGCTGACGACGAAGAACCGGTCCGTGTCGAAGGCCTTGCCCGGACCAATCATCCCGTCCCACCAGCCCAGGCCGCGGCCGGCGCTCCCGTCGCGCTCCTCGGCGCGGAAGCCGTCTCTCGTGCTCGCCGCGGTGGGTGCCATCGTAAACCCAGCCGCGTGGGCATCCCCGCTGAGCGCATGGCAGACCAGAATGACGTTGTCGCGCGCGGGCGAAAGCGTCCCATACGTCTCGTAGGCAACCTGAATCGGATGGAGCTCCCGGCCGCAATCGAGCGCAAGCGGCTTCGGGAGGTCGAGGAACCGCGTTTCGACCGTACCGACGGAGCCTGCCGCGGTCTTCGAGAGTGGCGTGGTCATCGACCGATCATATCCCCGGGAGTTGGCGCCGGTCAGGGGCTAGCTTAGTCCACTAGGTTGGCATCGATGGACGCTGGCGTCCTCCCCGGGCCGATGTATGATCCCAATCTTGCGCCTGCGGGCG
The DNA here is from genome assembly GCA_963804795.1 of uncultured Acidobacteriota bacterium. Lineage (GTDB taxonomy): Bacteria > Acidobacteriota > Vicinamibacteria > Vicinamibacterales > 2-12-FULL-66-21 > CAVSUB01. The sequence goes on from CAWDRS010000008.1 coordinate 719,446, forward strand.
CACGAGCATTAACCGTCACCGAGGAGTGAACGATGGCTGAAGCGACCGTCAACAACGGAGTCAACGTCGAGGCACTGCTGGCCGCGCGCGAAGCACTGAAAAGCGCGCCGGAGGGCGCCAAGTTCAAGTGGCGGGCCTCCTGCAAGTGGCAGAACGGCACGTACAGCGTTACCAAGATCAAGGAGTTCTACGGGCTGGGCGAGGGCCAGCAGCACAAGACCGAGTCCTCGTTCGACGCGGATCATCCGGAGATTTTTGCTTCCGAGGATCGCGGCGTTACTCCCGTGGAGTACGTGCTCGTCGGCCTCGCGAGCTGCCTGACGGCTGGCGTCGCGGCGGTTGCGCAGAATCGGGGCATCCAACTGAGATCGGTCGAGGCGAAGCTCGAAGGGTCGATGGACATCCAGGGGATTCTCGGCATCGACAGCGACGTGCGCAACGGTTACGACGACATCAAGGTGACGTTCAACATCGACGCGGACGCCTCTCAAAAGGACATCGAAGCCCTTGTCGCGCAGTCACAGAAGCGCTCGGCGGTGTACGACCTCGTCACGAACCCGACGAACGTGACCGTCGAGGTGAACGCGCCGCTGACCAAGACTGCAGGCTGAACCATCGAACGCGTCACGACCGTCGTCATCGGAGCCGGGCATGCTGGACTGGCGGCGAGCCGCTGCCTCTCTGAGCGCTCGCTCGACCACGTGGTGCTCGAGCGAGGCGAGGTCGCGAACTCCTGGCGCAGCGAGCGCTGGGACTCGCTGCGGCTGCTGACACCCAACTGGCAGACCCGGCTGCCAGGCTATCGTTATGAAGGCGCCGAGCCCGACGGCTTCATGACGATGGCCGAGGTGATCGAGTTCGTGTCGCGCTTCGCCGCGGCGGCGGCGGCGCCGGTGCGGACCCGGACGACGGTCACCTCCGTCAGCCACACAGACGACGGATACCACGTCGACACGGACAACGGCGACTTCCGCTGCCGCACCCTGGTGCTCGCGAGCGGGGCGTGCAACGTTCCGAGCGTGCCGCTCCTTCAACGGGCGGTGCCGACGTCCATCCACGGCTTCACGCCATTCGACTACCGCCATCCCGATTCGCTGCCCGACGGCGGCGTGCTGATCGTCGGCGCCTCGGCCACCGGCGTGCAGCTCGCCGAGGAGATTCATCGCTCCGGGCGGCGCGTCACGTTGTCGGTCGGCGAGCACGTGCGGTTGCCGAGGACGTATCGGGGCCGCGACGTGTTGTGGTGGATGGACGCCTCGGGTGTCTGGAACCAGCGTTACGACGAGATCGACGATCTGACGCGCGCAAGGCGGCTGCCGTCACCGCAACTGGTCGGGAGTCCGGCGCGCACGACCCTTGACCTCAACGTCCTCAGTGCAGCCGGCGTCGAGCTCGTGGGTCGACTCTCTGCGGTGCGCGATGGCCGGGCACTGTTTTCCGGAGGGTTGCGGAACCAGTTCGCGCTGGCCGACCTCAAGATGGAACGGCTGCTCGACACATTCGACGAGTGGGCGCGCACGCACGCGCGCGAGGCTGATGTCGGATCCGTGGAGCGCTTCGAGCCAACCCGCGTCCCGGCGGCTTCCCGACTCTGGATCGACCTCGGGAGCGGCGAGGTCCGGTCAATCATCTGGGCAACCGGCTTTCATCCGGACTACAGCTGGCTCCACGTGCCCGTCGTCGACCGCAAGGGCCACCTGCGCCACGACGGGGGCGTCGTCGAAGCACCGGGACTGTACGCCATCGGACTGCCGGTCCTGCAGGCGTCGCAAGTCGACGTTCATCCACGGCGCGGAGGATGACGCGCGCGACCTAATCGATCACCTTGCCGGCTATCTCGCCAATCCGGCCGTGCGCCGATGAGCACTCGCGGGCAGAGAACTGTGCGGCCACGAAACTCAACCTGCGGATGTATACACCATGCCGGGCAGATAAGTCCGGCTCACCCGTGAAAAAAAGCTCCATTGTCTGCACTTGTCTGACAAAAGTCAGCCTCAGCATTCTTTCCACGTAGGAGGCTTCTCCTAACCCTCCAGAAACTCTGGAGTGCGTCACAACTCGACCGCTGGCACGACTCTCGCTCAGCTGCACCGTTCGTACACAGAAGACATTCAGCCATCCCGTCGTAGGGCCGCGCGCATCGAACCCATCGGCTGCCGCCAGGGTAGCGGTCCGCGCGAATGGCTTTCTGAGACCCGGAGACGAGGGCCGATCACGCAACCATCGAACGGAGGCGACAGATGAACAACGAGGCATTGACACTGGGCATCGAAGAACTGGAGCAGAGGATCGCTCCGGACGTCATCGGGAACCCGGGCAACAACAATCCAGGCAACAACAACACCAACAACCCAGGGAACGAAGGCGGCGGAGGCGGAGGCAACAACCCGGTTCCGGCCGGAGCCACCCCGCAGCCGAATCCGTAGTCCACCGTAGGCACCCTCTTCAGCTCTCGCCGGTTCCGGGTGAGGGAGGGTCGTCATCGCGGGCGACCCTCCTTTGTAACCGCGAGATCCAGGCTATCGATGCTCGCATCGCTGAAGCTTCGTGCGGATCTCGTTATCAGTCCGCAGGTCTCGGGCGCCGAGACGACGTTCGTCGTCAAAGATCCCGCGGCGGAGCGATTCTTCCGCTTCGGCGAAGTCGAGCACTTCGTCGCGCGGCAGCTGGACGGATCGACGCCCCTCGACATCGTCCGTCGCAGGGTCGAAGAGCAATTCGAACGCCCGCTGCAGACCGGCACGCTCGAGACGCTCATCGGTCAGCTTCGGCGCTGCCAGCTGCTGGAGTCGCCGGAGGCTCGCGATCATCGGGGAGGCCGTGTTCGAGGCACTCTTCTTTACCTGCGTCTGAAGGCGTTCGATCCCGACTGTCTGCTCACCGGCCTCGTTCCCCGTCTTCAATTCGTCTTTACGCCAGGCTGGCTCGCGCTGACCGCGCTGCTCATCCTGCTGGCAGCCGGCGTGACGTTCTCAAACTGGTTCGAGATCGCTCGAGGCGTGAGCGGACTCTATCGCCTCGACGCGCTCCTCATCGCCTGGCTCACGGTTCTCTCCGTGACGACGGCGCACGAGTTCGCCCATGGGCTGACCTGTAAACGGTTTGGCGGAGAGGTCCACGAGATTGGCTTTCTGCTCATCTACTTTCAACCGGCGTTCTACTGCAACGTCAGTGACGCCTGGTTGTTCCCACGCAAATCGAGCCGCCTGTGGGTCACGTTCGCCGGCGCGTACCTGGAGATCGTCGTCTGGGCGTCGGCGACGCTCGTCTGGAGCATCGTCGATATCGACACACGTTTGAGCTTTCTGGCGCTCGTCATCATGACGACCTCGGGAATCAAGACGCTCTTCAACCTCAACCCGTTGATCAAGCTGGACGGGTACTACCTGCTGAGCGACTACCTCGAGATTCCCAACCTTCGGCAGAAATCCATCGCGTACCTGAAATTGCTCGTCAAACGAGGCTGGAGAACCACTATGCCGCGGACGCAGGACCTCTCCATCAGGGACCGGCGCATTTACATCGTTTACGGTCTGCTGGCCAGCGCGTATTCCGCCTGGCTGCTCGGCCTGATCGCTGTCCACTTCGGCAGCTTCCTGGTCGAACGCTATCGGGGTCCTGGATTCGTTCTCTTCATCGCGTTCCTGGGCCTTATGTTCCAGCACCGGATCAGCGGCGTTATTTCCGGGCTCCGAGCGCGGTTGTCTTCACCCGCGCGCGGCGCGACACCGCTGAAGCGGCCGGCAGTCATGTCCGCGCTTGCCATCGCCGCCATGGCCGTGCTCTTCGTCCCGGCCGAACTGAAGGTCTCCGGCGAGTTCAGGATCCTCCCCGGACGGCACACCGACGTCCGTGCGCAGGTGGCAGGAATGATCGAGGAGATCTATGTCGACGAAGGCGACACGGTGAAGGCGGGAGACGCCGTGGCCCGGCTCGCGGACCGCGATTTTCAGGCCGATCTGGGCCAGGTCGTGGCGGAGATCGCCGAGCGTCAGGCCCGGCTGAAGATGCTTCGCGCCGGCGCGACGCCAGCCGAGATCCAGCTCGTTCGCAACGAGCTCCAGACAACCCTCACGCGCCAGCAACAGCTCGAGCACCAGTTCGAGGAGGCGACCAGGATGCAGGCGAGCCGCAGGTCCAGGGCCGAATCCGGTATGACGGCGGCCGAGACCCGGCTCCAGTACCGATGAGCAGGACCTCGAGAGGTCGAGAGAGCTCTTTCGCCTCGGGCTGGTTTCGCGGACGCAACTCGATCGAAGCGAAGAGCAGGCCCGGTTGAGGGCACGGGAGCTCGAAAGCTCACGCGCTGACGTGGCGATCCTCGCGTCAGATGGCCTCTCCCAGCTCGCGGGCGAACTGGCGGTCGCAAAGAACGGCGTGGAGGAGACAAACGGCAAGCTGCGCGTGCTGCTGCAAGGCAGCCGTCCCGAGGTCATCGAATCGGTCGAGGCGGAAGTCGAGCGTCTCGAGGTTCGGCGACATCAGCTCGTGAGCGAGCTCAAACTCGCAACGATTACGAGCGCCGCAGGCGGAGTGATTGTCACGCCGAGGCTCAAAGAGAGGCGAGGCGCACACGTCGCCAAGGGCGATCTCATCGCGGAAGTCCACGAGCTCGATCGCGTGAGTCCGGAAATCGCCATCTCCGAAAAGGAGATTGGCGACGTCACGCCGGGCCGGCACGTGACGCTCAAGGCACGGGCGTACCCCGAAATGACCTTCGCCGGTACCGTCAGGGCCGTTTCACCAGCCGCCGTCGATGCGGACGGACCGGAGCGGCGGGTCTTCCGCGTGATCGTCGAAATGGATCGGAAGAACGATCTGCTCAGGCCGGCGATGACCGGGAATGCGAAGATCTATTGCGGGAAACGGCCGATCTTTCAGCTGTTGACCCGGCGGATTGCCCGGTACATCCGCGTCGAATCGTGGTCCTGGTGGTGACCCTTTAAATCTCCCCTCGCTTCGCGAAGCCCGCGATGTGCTCACCCGCGCGGAACGCGAGGGCCGAGATCGTCTCGGTCGGCTGTCCCCGGGATGACGTCACCATGCTGCTGCCGTCGCAGATGAAGAGATTCCGCACGTCGTGGGTCCGATGGTACTTGTCGACGACCGAGGTGCGCGGGTCGTTGCCCATCCGGCACGTGCCGAGGAGGTGGACCGACTGCGTCTGCGGACCGACGGGCTGGGGCCACGCCTTCGTTGCTCCGGCCGCCTGTGCGATCTGGAGGGCCTTCGATACCAGGAACTTGGCGTTCTTCAAATCATCCGGGTGATCTTTGTACGTGACGCGCATGCACGGCAGCCCCCACGCGTCCTTGAGGGTGGGATCGATCGTGACGCTGTTGGCTTCGAGTGGCAGCGAGGTCCCGTGGGTCCCCAGGAACATCGTGCGCGAGAACTGCTCGGCCAGGCTGCGGGCGAAGCCGGCACCCCACGTCGGCGACCCTGGTGGGAGACCGCCGAGCGCGAAGGTGATCGGGTACTTGTCGAACCGCGCGTCGATGCCGCCGCCCCCGTAAAAGCCCCGCCGCAGGTCGGTCTCGTAGAAATCGAACACCAGCCGCGTGTTCTGAACGCTCTTGAACTCATTCAGCGGGTGCTCGAACTGCGCATTCACGCCGAAGTACGTGTTGAACATCAGGTACTTGCCCACCAACCCGCTCGAGTTGGCGAGGCCGTTCTTGAAGCGGGTCGACTCGGAGTTGAGCAGCAGCCGCGGCGTTTCCGCGCCATTCGCACAGAGCACGACCGCCTTGGCGCGCTGCAGCTGCGGCCGCTTCTGGGCATCGAAGTACGCGACACCAGTGGCGCGGCCGTCCGGTCCCATCTCGACGCGCGCGACATAGCTGTCCGGCCGGATCTCGCAGCGGCCGGTCGCCTCCGCGAGCGGCAGCATGGTGGCCATCGACGTCGACTTCGCGCGGAACTCGCACATGAAGAACATGCAGAAGCCGCAGTGCTGGCACGCGGGCCGGCCGTTGTAGGACTGCGAGTTGATCGCCATCGGCGACGGCTGCGGATGAAGGCCGATCGCCCGCGCCCCGCGCTCCATCAGCACGCCCGAGGACTTTACCGGGAGCGGCGGCATCGGGTACGGCCGCGACCGCGGGGGATCGAACGGCCCCGGAGCGCCCGAGACGCCCAGCTCCCACTCCGCTTTCGTGTAGTAGGGCTCGAGCTCGTCGTACGTGATGGGCCAGTCGGCGAGCCCGGTCCCGGGCAGGCCGCCGAGCACACTCGCCTCTTTGAAATCGCTCGGTCGGAGCCGCCAGAAATTGGCGGTAAAGTGCGCATTGCTCCCGCCCACCATCCGGCCGTAGATGAGCGCCAGCGCCTCCTGCGCCTTGTCCTTTGGAGTCGTGCGGAACGTCTGCGGCTGCGTCGCAGGATCATTGGCGTTGTGGTATTGCATGATCCCGAACTCGTCGTGGTCGAACTGTGCCTCCGTGAGCCGGGAACCCTGTTCCAGCACCACGACCGAGTACCCGGCCGTGGCGAGCTCCTTGGCGATGATGCCTCCGGCAGCCCCGGACCCGACGATCGCGAAGTCGACGGTATCGCCCGGCTGATACCGCACACCCTGGCGTCCCTGGTCCATGTTCAGCCCCTCCGGTTGATCTCGGCGTCGTAGTACCCGAATGGTGGTTGGAAGGCTGGCTGATGCTCGAACCCGAGCAGGTGCCATCCGGCGTAATTGCGGTTGCCGCCGCGCGTCGGCAGCGCGAACGCGCCGACGATCGTGTCGAACCGCGCAGCCTCGAAGAACGGCGTCTTCTCGATGGCGTGCAGCAGGTCGTCCTGCTGGTCCGGCGTCAAGGCCGCGAAGCTCGCCGCTCCCTTCACCTTCAGCGCGGCACGGCGGTTCAGATCGGCGACCCCGTCAGCGTAAAGCGTCTTCTGGACCGCGTTGAACGTCGACAGCGCGCGATCGATGAAGTAGACGACGCCCGCCTCGTGAGCGCCCGGGCGGCCATCGAGTGACGGCAGAATCCGTGACGTCACGGCGTCGACCACGTCGGCTTGAGCCTTCGTCAGAACGCTGAAGCCCGCGGCCCCGCCGGTCCCCGCCTGGTGCGTGGCCCAGGCGAGGGCCTCTTCCACCTGCCCGAGATCCGTCACGGCCCACGCGGCACCCGCCGTCGCCGCGGCACGAAGGAACGTGCGGCGATTGTGGAGCTCGGCCATCACCTCTCTCCTCTGCTGACAAACTGGTTGGAGAGCTCGCGCCGGGATCAGACACATGCGCGGGCAGCTGATTATGGCGCATCACGCCAATGCGAGCGAGCCGGGAGCCTTCGGTGCTAGGCTTGTCTGTCAATCGTCTGCTCCATGGGTCGAGCACGTTCGGAGAGGCGCATCAGCGCCCGCCGAAGTCACGCAAAGGAGATGGACAGATGGATCGTCGTCAATTTCTCCGAAACACCGCCGCCGCGACCGCTGGACTCGCCGTAGCGTCGACCAGGCGCGCCCGCGCCCAGAAGAGCCCGAACGACACGATCAACGTCGCGATCATCGGCCTTCGAGGCGATCGGAAAGACCATTCCACCTGGACGCAGCGCGGGCGAGGACAGGACCACTACGAACACCTCGCCGGCGTCCCCAACGTTCGCATCTCGCACGTCGTGGATGTCGACGAACGTCACTTCGGCGAGTCACTCTCGACAGTGCGGCAGAAGTACGGCGGCGACCCCAAGACGGAAACCGACTTCCGGCGCGTGCTCGAGAGCAAAGACGTGGATGCGGTGACGATCGCGGCTCCCGATCACTGGCACGCGCTCATGACGATCTGGGCGTGTCAGGCGGGTAAAGACGTCTACGTCGAAAAGCCGATCAGCCACAACATCGTCGAGGGCCGAAAGATGATCGAGGCGGCCCGGCGTTACGACCGCATCGTTGCGGTCGGCACGCAGCGGCGCAGCAACGTCGTGCTGGCCAAGGCGGCGCGATTCCTCCGCGAGGGAGGGTTGGGCACCGTGTATGCGGGAAAGACTGTCGTGTACCGGTTGAGAGATCCGATCGGGGTCGTGGCCGACAGTCCGACGCCGGCGGGTGTTCAGTACGATCTGTGGCTCGGAGCGGCACCCTCGCGGCCGTTCAACGAAAACCATTTTCACTATCACTGGCACTGGTTCTGGGAGTACGGCACCGGCGACCTCGGCAACACGGGAGTCCATTCTCTGGACGCCGTTCGCTGGCTCGTTGGAAAGCAAGAGCATCCCCGCACCGCGTATTGCAGTGGCGGCCTGTACGAGGCAGGTGCTCCCACCGATCAGAAGACGCCCAATACGCAGTACGCCACCTATCGCTATGCGGATGGGACCGAGATCCACTGCGACCTGCGCAACTGGTTCAGCGGCCCACCCGAGGCTCAAGGCCTTTACGTCTTCGGCTCCAAGGGCTGGATGAAGGTTGCCGACCGCAGCGCGCAGGTGTACTTCGGACCAAAGAACGAGCCGGGCCCCACGATCGGCCCCGATGCCCAAACGGGCGACACGCCCGACGAAGGGCAGGTGCACTTCCAGAACTTCATCGACTGCGTACGGTCACGCAACGCGCAGGATCTCAAGGCGTCTCTGACGGATGGCCACTTCTCCACCTCGCTCTGCCATCTCGGGAACATCTCGTATCGAGTCGGCCGGTCGGTGACGTTCGACGGCGCACGCGAACGGTTCGAGAACGACGAGGAGGCCAACAAGCTGCTCGGCCGCAAGTATCGCGCGCCGTACGTGCTCCCTGAAAAGACATAGCCGCGACTGATTAACAGGAGATCAGGAGTGTCAGGAGATCAAGAGCAAGATCAAATGGCATTGATGACACCGAAACTTCGTTTGAACTCCTGAACTCCTGTTAATCCTGCCTACGCACGCAACCACTGTTCGAGATTCGCCCTCACGAACTCATCGTCCGCCAGGTGCGGGTACGCCCTGCAGACGCGATCGATTTCGGCAGCCTGGCCGGGACTGAGCGCCTCGTGAGGATCGAGGCACCGGGCGCTCGCCAGCACGCCTTGGCGACGCAGCACCTCTTGAATCCCCGCGATGCAGCCAGCGAAGCCGTGTGCCGCGTCGAAGAACGCCGCGTTGGCGTCGGTAATCTCTACGCCTCGCTGCAGCAGGCTGCCTGGTACCTGTCCTGCCCGCGCGGCAGCCTGACACTCGGCAAGCACGGCAACGGCGCCTCGCGTCCACACAGCCCAGTGCCCCAGCAACCCACCCACGATGCGCCGCTCGACGTGGGCTCCGTCGCGGGCGAACCGAAAGGTCGTCACCAGATCGCTGACGATGGCGTCGTCATTGCCCGTGTAGAGCACGATGTCGTCGCGGCCGGCATCGACGACGGCTCGAACGACGTCGAGGGTGTAGTACCGGTTGAATGGAGCCATCTTGACGGCCACGACAGCAGGAATCTCCGCAAAGCGCCGCCAGAAAGCGTAAGAGAGCATGCGGCCGCCGACCGAAGGCTGCAGGTAGAAGCCGACGAGCGGGATCCGTGCTCCGACCGCCTCGCAGTGCGCGATCAACGCCTGATCGTCCGAGTCCTTGAGCGCCGCGAGACTCAGTAGCCCTGCGTGGTAGCCGAGCCGTACCAGCAGATCGGCCTCGCACAGCGCCTGATCCGTTTTTCCGCAGATGCCGCCGATGCGGATCAAGGGCTCGGCACGACCCGCGTCCGCTCGATCCATCTCCTGGCGGGCAATCGAGAGCACCGGCTCGAAGAGGCCGACGTTGGGATCACGAATGGCGAACTGCGTCGTGTGGACGCCGACCGCCAGCCCGCCGGCCCCGGCGGCGACGTAGTAGCGCGTCAGCGCGCGCTGACGGCGCTCGTCGAACCGGCCGTCGCCGTCGAGAGCGAGCGGATGTGCGGGGATGACCGTCCCGGCCTCGAGGGCTCGGCGCCATTTCAGAGTGTCCGTCATGACGAGGCCCCTCCATGGGGGCGTGTGGCGGGGGGACAGCTACAGCACTGAACTTGCGGCCACCGGGTTGGTGGGAGGCTGCTCTTCAACAGGAGGAGGGAGGAACCCAATCTCTTGAACTTCTGAACTTCTGATCTTCTGTTTTCGCAGCGCCGCGAATCATCCAGCAGTCGCGACCGGTACGCCCATTCTGATCTCTCGAACTCCTGATCTCCTGTGGTTGTTTTGCAGCGCCGCACGTCAGACCCCTGGCCTTAGAACTGCCCGGACCGCGATTCGAAATGAGTCGGCTTGTCCAGGCTCTCGCCGCCGCGCTGAATCCACTCCGCGGTCCACTCGAGAAGGCGCGACACCTCGACGCGTGGCGACCCGAGCAGCGTCCACCCACGCTCGCCGTTGCTGAGGAGCGCATCACGCGCCTCATGGCCGGTGAACGAGACGGAGACATTCAGCATCAGCGCGAGCTCGAGGCACGTCGCTCGCACGCTGAGCTCCTCCACTCCCGCCAGGTTCACGATCAACGGCGGCGAGGCGGTGTGCGCCAGTGCCGCGAGCGCCATCGCATTGGCATCACCTTGCCAGATCACGTTGAAGAACCCCATCGTCAGGTCGATCGGCTCCCGCCGGAGCACGCGGCGGGCGAGATCGACGAGGACGCCGTACCGCATCTCGGTGGCGTAGTTGAGCCGCAGGATCGCGACCGGCGTGCCATCGGTGCGGCTGAAGTATTCGAACAGACGCTCTCTTCCGAGACAGCTCATCGCGTATTCGCCTGCCGGTACAGGGAGATCGTCCTCCCGAGAGCCGCCGCGGCCGGTCGTCGTGAGGCCGTATACGTTCCCTGTCGAAAAGGCGGCGATTCGGCTGGTCCGGTATCGTCCACACACCAGCGCTGGGACATGCGTGTTCATGGCCCAGGTGAGCGGCTCGTCGCCCGTCGATCCGAACTTGCGGCCAGCCATGAAGATCACGTTCGGCGCGTCGGGCAGCCGCGCGAGGGCCTCTTCGTCCAGCAGGTCACAGGCAATGGTCTCGACGCCGTGCTGCTCGAGTGCGTGCTGTTGTGCGGGGTCCGAGAAGCGCGACACCCCAATCACGCGCCGCGACACGCCTGCGGCATCGAGCGCGCGGCGTGCCATCCGCGCGAGGGTTGGCCCCATCTTTCCCGCTACGCCGAGCACGACAACGTCGCCGTCCAGGCGGCGCATCGCCTCGATCGCCGCCTCAGACGGCTCGCTCAGCAGCTCCTCGAGGTGCCGGACGTCGCGAATCGTGTCGGGCAGCCGCATAGCGACCTATTATGGGCCGCGATCCATGCCGTTACGTGCCCTCGTGCCCACCCGCGAGATGGTCGGCCCCGACATTCCGGCGGGACTCGCGCTTTGCCGTGCGAGCGGCTGGAACCAGACCGAGCGGGACTGGCAGCATTTTCTGGACGTCGCGCCGCACGGAGCGCTCGTCGCGCTCGAAAACAGTTCAGTTGTGGGAACGGTCGCCACGCTGCCATACGGACCGTTCACGTGGATCTCGATGGTGCTCGTCGATCCGGCCGCGCGTGGCAAAGGCATCGGAACGCTCCTGTTGCACCAGGGTCTCGCGCTCGTGCCGATAGGATCGGCCGCGCGCCTCGATGCGACGCCTGCGGGCGAGGTGCTCTACCGCAAGCTCGGCTTCGTTCCCGAATATGGGCTCGCCCGGCTGTTTCTCGAGGCGGGACGGCGCCGCGACCCGCGATCGCCGGGTGCGCGACCGCTCGTGCACGACGATTGGCTGGCGCTTCACGACATGGACACGCGCGCGTTCGGCGCATCCCGGGCCACTTTGCTCGAACGGCTCGCTGTCGAGCGCTCCGGAGTACGCCTGGGTGGTTGAAAAGCACGGGCGGCTGCATGGATACCTTCTCGGCCGGCACGGGCACGTGCGAGAGCACCTCGGGCCGCTCGTCGCGAACAGCACAGAGACGGCGACGCTCTTGATCGAATCCGCGCTCGCGGCGCATCCGGATCGCAGGGTTTTGATGGATGTGCCGGATGACCAGCACACTTTCCGCGACTGGCTCACACAGGCCGGGTTCGCGATCGAGCGCCCTTTCCTGCGCATGCATCGGGGCGCGCTCGCGGCGCCGGGGCAGCCGTCGCGGGTGTTCGCAGTTGCGGGGCCGGAGTTCGGATGAAACAGCTGATCCTCGGACCGGTCATTCATCTGCTCCTTCGTCGATCATATCGAAGAGCGATGAATTGCCAGGCCCGATTCGATGGCCGGGCTTTATCGTCGCGAAGCCGACGCGAGAGCGGAGCCGGCGATCACCAGCGCAACGCCGGAGAAAGCCAGGGCTACCTGGTGCCGGCCTTCAGCGTCAGGGCGACAGCGTCGATCCTCGACGTTGCCCATTGGCCCTGACCGAACGAGCCTGGGTAGAGGAGCATGTCGACCCTGGCCCGATGCTGGAACGCGAACATCTGCTCACCGACGGAGGGCTCCGCAACTTGTGCGGCTCGTTGCGGCTCGGGCACTGACTGCAGGCCTCGAGTCGTGGGGTCCTGTGGCGCGGGTACTGATGTCTCGCTGAAGGCGAAGCAATAGCCGACGACAAGAGTCGAGAGAGCCAACGCTGACAGAAGACGCTTCAACATGTCAGTTCCTCACTTCGTTGGTGTCCGGCCTACGAAACACCTCCGCAGCCGCCTGCACCGTAGCACGCGAGGAACGCGCCTGACAACAGCCGCAATCGCACACGCGGCAATGCCGATCTTCGTTGCCCTCTGTGGTAGCGACAGAAGCTGGAAGCTTTCAACGACTCGCTATGGACAGCCGGAAGGCGGCCATCTCCTGGCCGTTGCGAACCAGCAGCGTGTCGCGAACCAGCACGGGGTGATTCCAGGTCTTGCCTTCGATCGCGGTGAACCGCGCGACTTCGGCGAACTGGTCGGGGGTTGCGTTGACCAGCGCCAGCTCACCGTCCTCCGACAGCACCAGCAGCAAGTCCTGATCGCGCAAGAGCACCAGCTGACCGTTGCCGTAGCGTCCGCCCTTCCACTTGCGCTTGCCGTCCTCGAGGTCGATGCACGACAGGATGTTCCCGTCGAAGCCAAAGGCGTGGCCCTTGTGGACCACAAAGTCGTTGAAATAGGGCTTCAGCCCGTTCGAGGTCCAGCGCTCTTCGACGGTCCAGCCGCCGGTTGAGTGCGCGAGTGCAAGGCGGCGAATCCCCAGGCCTCCGGTCATGGACTGCGCGTTGATCAGCACGTCGCCGTCCCCGGTGATGGCCGGCTGCGTGATCGCTCCGCCGTCCCACGAGTGCTCCCACAGCAGGGTGCCGTCAGCGGGAGCGACGCTGACGACTCCTGGTGGACTCAACAGCAGAATCTGCGCGACGCCGCCGATCGTGAAGAGTTGTGGCGAGCTGTAGGTCCCACCGTGCTGCGGACCGACCCATCGCGGCTTGCCGCTGCCGATATCGTACGCGGCCAGCGTCCCCGAAGCGGCCACGACCACGACGTCGTCGACCACCAGGGGCGAGCTCGCGAAGCCCCAGTCCGGGATCTTCCTCCCGGTATCAGATGCCACGTCGCGCGACCACACCCGGTTGCCGTTGGCGGCATCCAGCACGTTCAAGATTCCAGTCGCACCGAATGTGTAGACGCGACCGTTGCTGAGCGTGGGCGTTGCGCGCGGACCGGCACCGCCATTCGATTCCCAGAAGCGGACCGGGTCACGGTGCTTCCACACCGGCGCCCCCGTGGAAACCTTGTAGCACGCGACAATCTCGTCTTCTCCCCGCTGCTCCTGCGTGTAGAGAAGATCGCCGCGGACCGCGAACGATGACCAGCCCGGTCCGATCGGCCGGCGCCAGAGCGCGAGCGGTGGCGACTTCGACCAGTCCGTCTCGACCCGCACACCCCGAACGATGCTGTCGCGACCGGGCCCGCGAAAGCCAGGCCAATCGGCTCCTGTCTCGCCTGCGATCGGAGTCGCAGGTTCGGTCTTGCCTGTTGGTGGCGTCGTCTTGGGAGCAGTCACCTCCCTGGGAGCCTCCACGGCTGTCGGGGCCGGCGCGGGCGCAGGCGGTTCGCTCCGGGCAAGAGCGGCGGGCTCGTCCGCGGCCTGACGCAGGAGCCGCTCCTCGGCCGTTGGCGTCCAACGCCACGCCAACTGCGCACCGGCTCCGCCCATGACGCCGTCAGTCCGTGCGAGCGTCCACACGCCACACGCCAGCAGGGCCGTCGCGACCATCGCCAGACGCCGACGTCCGTCGGAGAGGCGGCGCGTGATGACGGCCCCGGCGACGAAGGCGGGGGCCAGGACGCAGGGGACGGCGTAGACGAAAAACATCCTCCCCATCATTCCAGTGGCAATCGAATCGTGGAGGAGGGGCCTGATCACGAGCGGGGCGACGATCATCAGGGCGACGCCGCCGAGGCGTTCGGACCATGGCGCCCGGCTGAAGAACACCCACCACACGACGATCGCGAGCGCGCCGACGAGGCCGCCCAGCATCCCGTAGATGAACGCCTCGGGGACGAAGATCGGCACGACAAACCTGAAGAGGACGATCAGCACCGCGATGATGATGGCGGGCCGCAGCCGGAGCGGCTTGCGAGGAGTCGGTTCGTTCGTGTGCATCTCGTTCATAAATGGCTCGTCCGCCTGCCCTCTTCGCTTCGGCGAGAAGACTTCTACTCCGACCGGAGGGCTTGTAAAACGTCCACGCGCGCCGCCCTTGCGGCCGGCATCAACGAAGCGAGAATTGCGGCGGAGACGAGGACGGCTGCCGCACCAAGCGTGGGCAACGCACCCGGCAGCTCCACGTGATCGACGAATCTCGCGCCCAACCGCGCCAGCCCGTACCCGCCCGCGGCGCCGCCGACGATCCCGATTGATGCGATCACGACGCCCTCCGTCAGTACCCGCGCGAGCAGGTGCCGGGGCGACGAGCCGATGGCCAGCAGGACGCCGAACTCGCGGGTGCGCGCGCTGACGGAGAACGCCAGCACCCCGGTCACCCCCACGACGGCGATCAGCAGCGCGATGCCGGCGAGCGCTGAGAAGACGAAGGCGTTCAGCCGCTCTGGCGACAGCACTTGGACGCGCACGTCCTCGAGCGTCGCAGCGCGCTCGACGGGCTGGTCCGCGGAGATCTCGCGGATGACGCGCGTCACAGCCGGCACGAGCGCATACGGATCACCCGCCGCACGGACGAACAGGCGACCGGCCAGGCCGATCTGCCGAACCGGGTGATAGACCGTCAGCGCCGGGCCTCGCAGGACGTTCTCGATGTTCTCGACGCTTTCATCGTTCACATCCGCCACGACCCCGACGATGCGTTGCGGCACGAGCTTTCCGAAGTACGGATCCGTCCACCAGAGATGCCGGTTCAACCCGTTGCCGTTCGAGAACATCCGCTGAGCGAGGCTCTGGCTGACGATCACGACGAGCTCGGCGCCTTCGCGATCGTCGTCGGTGAAATCGCGGCCGGCGAGCAGTGGAAGGCCGAGCACGTCGAAGAACCGCGGCGCGACGATCCGTAGCCGGGCGCGCGGATGCTCTTCGCCTTCCGCTGGCGTGTACCCGTCGGCGGCGAACTGGACACCGGGACCGAAGGTGCCGGCATCGCGCCAGGGGACGAAGCTCCCCACCGCAACGGCCTCGACGTTGGGCAGCTCGCCGATGCGCTTCGTCGCTTCCTGATAGAAGTCGAGCGCCGGCGCCCCTCCGACGCCCGTCGCGGACGACGGGATGTCGAGCGCCAGCACCTGCCGCATGTCGTACCCGGTGTTCGCCTTCTGCAGGGCGACGAGCGTGGCGAGCAGCATGCCGGCGCCGGCGAGCAGCACGAACGAGAACGCAATCTGCATCGTCGCGAACACCCGGAGCCGGCGGTTGGTGCCGGGCGTGATCGGCGCACCGCCGTTCGCCAGACCGAGCCCGGCTGGGGCGTGCGGCGACGGCAAGCGCGGGACGTATGCGAGCAGGATCGCAGCGAGGATTGCCAGGCCGGCGCCAACCCACAGCACGCTCGGATCGACGCTGACCTCGAGCGCACGGGGCGAAAAGCGCGCCGCATAGCGGGCGACAAGGACGACGAGCGGCGGCGAGAGTACCACGCCCAGCAGGGCGCCCGCGCGCAGAGAGCACCAGGCTCTCGGCCAGCAGCGTCCGCCGAAGTGCGCCATGACCAGCGCCGAGTGCCGCCCGCACCGCCAGCTCGCTCTCGCGTCGCACGGAGCGCGCCAGGATCAGGTTGGCGACGTTCAATGACGCAATGACGAACACGACCGCTGCGGCGGCGAGCAGCACGAGCAGGATCGTTCGCGCGGGCGCCGCGATCTGATCGCGGAGCGTCGCCACGCGCAGTTGAACGTCAGCCCCCGCCCAGTACGCCTCGGGATGCGCGCGGACGATGGCCGCATGCACCGCCGTCAGCTCCGCCCTCGCCGCTTCGAGCGAAACCCCGGGCGCGATGCGGCCGAAGAGCTCCGTCATACGATGCGCACGATTGGTGACCATCGTGGCCCCGAGATGATGCGGGCTCGTCACCACGTTCGCGATGATCTCGGTGTCGGCCGGATACGGCACGGATGGCTCGAGGACGCCAACCACCGTGGCGGTACGCGGCCCGAGCCGGATGGTCTTGCCGATCACCGCCGGATCGCTCTCGAGCGACGTGGTCCAGAACCTGTACGTGAGGACGGCGGCGCCCGCCGCTTGGGGACCATCGTCCTGAGCGTTCAGCAGCCGACCGAGCACCGGGCGCAGCCCCATCACGTCGAAGAACGAGCCGCCGACGACGCCCGCCTTGACCATGCGAGGCTCGCCGCCGAGCCCAGTCAACGCGAGGTCGACCGTGGAGAAGTCCCCAAACGCGCTGATCGTGGTGACGTGCGATGTGATGTCGGCGATTTCGGGAACCGAGAACGTCGTGTTCTCGGCGCCGATGCCGGGCGCGCTCTGGCGGATGTAGACGAGGCGATCTTCGTCGCGATTGACCAGCGGGCGCAGCAGCACGCCCCGGACGACGCTGAATATCGCGGCGTTGGCACCGATGCCGAGGGCGAGCGTCACCACCACCGTGGCTGCCAGGCCCTTGGCGCGTCGTAGAGATCTCACGGCGACTCGCACGTCGCGGCCGAGCGCCTCGACCGCGTCGAACCATCGGCTGTGCCAGACACGGCGCATCGAGTCGCGGGCGGCCGGAATGTAACCGAATTCCCTGAGCGCGGCCAGACGAGCGGTTTCGGGATCCTCGCCGCGGTCGATCCGATCTTTCACGCTGATCGCCAGGTGGCCGCGGATCTCCTCGTCGAGCTCGCGATCGTCAGGTCGCATGCGTCAGTCCTTACCGGCCGGGCCCGATGCAGCGGGGTTCATGATGCGCCCGATGGCGTGCACCAGCTGCGACCAGCGATCCTGCTCACGCGACAACTGAGCCTTCCCGGTCGCGGTCAGCTGATAGAACTTCGCGCGTTGGTTGGCTTCGCTGACGCCCCATTCGGCCTTCAGCCAACCGCGCTTCACGAGGCGGTGCAAGGCGGGATACAGCGAGCCGGTTTCGACCTTGAGCAGGTCGTCGGACTGCGTCCGGATGGCCTGGCCGATGCCATGGCCGTGCCGCGGGCCCCACTGGAGCGTCCGGAGAATGAGCATGTCGAGGGTACCCTGGAGGAGCTCCAGCCGCCGATCGTCGGGAGTCTTGGCCATAGTTGTAGACAGTCTACGACCTTAGACGTAGGGCGTCTACGGCTTGTTCCGAGACCGGGAACTGGCGCAAACCTTACTCCGTGACTCACTTGTTGGCTATGCGCGCTGTCGTAGCGCAGGCCTTTAGGCCTGCCAGCCCGCGCGCGCAAGCAGCCCTGACCGCCTTCGCCAAGGCTTCGGCGGTCCGCCGGAGTTTCAACGAAGGCGGAAGGTCTGCGCTACAGCCAACACGGCGGAATCGCGGGATTTACGCTTGTGCTCCCGCGGCCCGCAGGATCTCGACGATGCGGGTATGACCTCGCTTGATGGCCCAGGCCAGCGGTGTGGCCCACGGCTCGTCGCCTGCAAGGGTGGTGGGAGCGCCGCGGGCGAGCAGCAGGTCGACCATGTCCGGGAGATCGTTTCGCGCGGCCCACGCGAGCGGCGTCGAAAGGTACTCCTCGTCCCTCGCCGAGATCGTCGCGCCGGCGTCGAGCAGGATGTTCGCGCACTCGGTGCGCTGTTCCAGGGGTCGACCGCGCAGGTCACGCCCACAGACATCGTGCAGCGGGGTCGCACGCTGCCAGTTCGGCAGGTCGGGATCCATGCCGCTTGCGAGCAGCAGCCGGAGGATCTCGAGGTCCTCGAGCAGATACGAGCGACAAGCGGTCAGCACCGGCGGGACGCGGGCGCCTGCGTTCAGCAGCCGGACTACCAGATCGCGCTTGTGACGCGTGGCCGCGGCCGTGAACACCCCACCACACCCGACATCGGCCGCGCGTGGGTCGGCGGAAACCCGCCGTACGACCTCATCGTCTTCGTCCAGCCAGACGAGGTCGTAGCAGTCGAGAGTGCCGCCGCGCGAGAGCAACAGTCGCCGCAACTCGGGGGTCTTCGCAGCCCACGTCGCATTGCCGGAAGAATCCACGTGCGCGCTCGGGTCCGCGCCTCGGTCCAGGAGGAGCTCGACCATCGCCCGGTTCCCGGCGCGCGCGGCCGAGTGCAGTGCGAAGCCTCGCGGCGCCTCGGGTCCTTCCTGCCAGTTCGGGTCGGCGCCCCGCTCCAGAAGCAGTCGGGCGATCGGATCGTGTCCGAACTCGACGGCCGCCGACAGCGGACGCTTTCCCCAGGGGCGCGCGGCACGAATGCGGTCCGGATCTTCGTCGAGGAACGCGGTCACGCGGGCGATGTCTCCGAAGGCCGCGGCGATTGTCAGATCGTAGGCAGCGCCCCGATCGATCAACAACCGGGCGGTGTCGAGATCGCCGCGGCCGTGCCAGAACAGCGCGAGATCGATCGCCTGGAAATCCACAGGCGCGTAGCCGGCGTGATCCCCGGGACCGGAGCCGTGCAACACATGGAGGTCGGCGCCGCGATCGAGGAGCAACGCGATCACCGCGTGGGCCGACGAAAGCACCGCCCGGTGGAGCGGCGTGGCCCCCTTGCGATCGCCGCGGTGGACGAGTTGCGGGTCGGCATCCAGCATCCGACGAACGCCCGCCACGTCGTTCGACGCCGCGGCGGCGTGAATCTCGACGTCCGCTGCCGAGCCATCTGCTGGAATCGCCCGCACGCCACGGCCGCGGACAGACTCGAGAAACAGAGCGACAGCTTCGTGGCCACGATCGCGCGCGACGGTCGCCAGGGTCTCACCACCGGGCCCGATGGCGTCGGCATCCGCACCCGCGTCCAGCAGGATGTGCACGGCCTCGAAGTGACCTTCCCGGACGGCAAAGTGGAGGGGCCCGGCATACTTGGAGAGGTTCGGATCCCGCTCGAGAAGTCGACGAAGCGCGACGACGTCACCGCCACGCGCCGCGCAGATGGCGTCCCACACATCACTCCCACGACTGGACCAGGGACCGTACGGATGCTCGGACTCGAGCCCCTCCGATCTGATCAATCCGACCGGGTCACGGCGTGTGTTGGCTTTGCCGGCGAACTGGTTCTTGAGCGCCGTCCATCCCGGAAGGCCGTGCTCGAGGGCAAGCGCATGTTGCACCTCGCGCAAGCTGGGTTCGGTGGGGCCATGAGGATGAGCGTGGCGGAGGCGCTCGTACGCGACCCGATCGCCAGCGCGCAGGTCGCGCAGCCACCGCTTGGCTTCTTTCTTGAGATTGTCGAGCGTGCTTGCAGGCGTGAGCTGCCGGGACGTTGCACCCATGGAAACCTTCCTTCCGTTGATTGCCTGGCGTCCGCTGATACAGGCCGGAAGAAGGTTCGACGCGGTGGTCAGAACCGATGGGGTGGGAGTCAACTCCCTTGCCGCGGACTGGAGGCGCCCCCGGAGCGCGCTGCCACAATCTTGAGCATCGCCGACGTTCGTGTCAAGACACGCTGGAACGAGACGAAGCGCGTTTATAGTGGACCGCGAGCGTGAGAGATCGACCGGCAATTGTCATGACGAGCGAGTGACGTGAAGCTCACCATCCGCCCGCTCACCGAAGATCTGTGGCCGGCGCTCGCAGATCTCTTCGGGACGCTCGGCGCGTGCAACGGCTGCTGGTGCATGTACTGGAGGATCGGCAGCCGCTATCGCAACACAACCGCGGCAGCCAACAAGGCCGCTTTCCGAGAGGTCGTGAAGCGCGGCCCCCCGCCGGGCCTGCTCGCCTTCGACGGCGACGTGGCCGTGGGTTGGTGCCAGCTGACGCCGCGAAGCGCTTTACCATGGCTCGATCGCACCTGGCGGCTCACGCGTGTGGACGATGTGCCGGTGTGGTCGCTGTCCTGTCTGTATGTCCGCAAGGGCTACCGGCGGCGCGGCGTGACGTTCGCGTTGATCGGCGGAGCACTGAAGGCGGCGAAGCGCGCGGGGGCGCCTGCGCTGGAGGCCTATCCCTTCGACGCCGCGGTGTCGCCGAGTGCGACGGGCACCGGCTATGCCTCGACGTTCGCCCGCGCCGGGTTCAAGACCGTGGCACGCCGCGTGCCCGCTCGCCCCATCATGCGGTTCGATTTCCGGCCGTCCCGCGGAGCGCAACGCAACACTCCACGTCGCGGCTGATGCTCAAGCGACTGCGCGCTCGGCGGCCTGGCGGACGCGCCAGCGCTTGCCACAGATGACGCCGCTCGTGCGCCGCGATCACGTGAAGACCGGTGGCAATGCTGAATCGAATGCCGCGAATGAACGGGTTGGGGAAACGAACTCCAGCGAGGTCGATCTCCGCGAAGCGCCGCAGGAACGCGCGAACCTCGTCCTGCGACGCGAAGAACCGCGTGGCCGCATCGTCGAGCGACGGCGCCGGACGCGGCCGAATGCTCTTCGGTGCCTTCATCTTCTTGAAGCGAGACGCGACTGGCGGCTCAAGCGTTCGAACGAACCAGCCGCCGATGAGTCCTGGCTGTGCGGGCCCACGTCGCCGTCGCCCGTGGGTCAGCGCGCGCTCGCTCACGGGCTGCATCGCGTGCAGGTACACACGATTACTCGTGGCCAGGTGATCGAGGCACTCCGCAACGCTCCAGGAGCCGGGCTCGGCCCGCCACGTGCCCAGCTGCTCGGACAGGCCATCGACCAGCCCGCGGGCATCACGCTCTGCCGCGTCCAGCGCCTCTGCCAGCACCTGAATATCTGGTTGTTGGCCCGGATGCATATGTCCATACCCTAGGGTACGGAGATGTGTATTGTCAATACCCTGGGGTATGGAGAGAATCGATCGCATGGGACGGAAGGGAACGGGCAAGGAGCGCTCGGGAGAACCCACCCTGACGGCGTCGGACTGGTCGGAGGCGGCGCTGCAGCTCATCGCGGAAAAGGGCCTGCGCGCATTGACGGTCAGCACGCTGGCGGCACGGCTCGGCGTCACGAAAGGCAGTTTCTACTGGCACTTTCGCGGTCGAGCCGAGTTGCTCGCCGGCGCCCTCGCCCGATGGGAGCAGCGTACAACGACGGAAGCCATCACAGGACTGAATGCGGTGACCGACGCGAGACGACGGCTGGAGCTGATGCTGGATGCCGCGTCGCAGCCGCCACGCGCGCGTTCGTTGTATGCGGCGCTGGCTGAAGCTGCGGAAGATCCGGCGGTTCGCCGCGTGCTGAACCGTGTGGCGTCGACTCGTATCGCCTACCTGGAGTCATGTTACGGACATCTCGGTCTCCCTCCGGCGCTGGCCAAGTCGCACGCGGTCTTCGCCTATGCGGCCTATCGTGGCTTGCTGCAACTGGCGCATGAAGCGCCGGCCAGTCTCCCAGCGGAATGGTCGGCGTACGCCGATCTCGTCCAACGAGCGCTCGTTCCTCGAAGCGGGCTCAAAAAGAGCGCGGCCCGACAGTGACTCACTTGCCTGGCCGAAGTGAGCCTTGCAACAACCCGGTGGCCGCACCTTCAATGTTCGGCTCTATGAAACTCGCGACATCCATGAAGCGAGCGGCGCTGCAAAACCACCACAGGAGGAGGGAGGAAGGAGGATCCTAAACAAAACGTTCCTCCCTCCGCCCATCCTCCTGTTGAAGAGCAGCCTTGCAACAACCCGGTGGCCGCAGGTTGATGCTCAGCGGTAACATCTGAGGCACGGCGGCCTCCGCCGCAGAGCTCTTCATGTTCGTCGGCCACTTCGGAGCCTCGTTCGCGATCAAGCGGCTGTCGCCTCGCACGTCGCTCGGCACACTGTTCCTGGCCGTGCAGCTGCTCGACGTCCTGTTCTCGATCTTCGTGCTGCTCGGGATCGAGAAGCTGCGAATCGTTCCGGGCTTCACCGAGTACAACCCCTACGACCTGTATTACATGCCGTACTCGCACAGCCTCGCAGGCGCGCTGGCGTGGTCGCTGGCGGCGTGCGGCGTGGCGCTCGCATCCGGCGGTCGTCAAAGCGCGGTCTGGATCGGCGTGGCAGTCTTTTCACATTTCATGCTCGACGTGCCGATGCACACGCCGGACCTGCCGATCCTTGGAAACGACTCTCCGAAGATCGGGCTGGGCTTGTGGCAGCACCGGAATCTGGCATTGGCTGCCGAGCTCGTCGCGCTGGGCGCTGGCTGGTGGATCTGGCACAAGGGAACTGCAGGTGCGAGACGAAGGGCAGGCCTCTATGTCTTCGCCCTGCTCCTGGTCGCGCTGACCGTCGCGACGCCGTTCTTCCCGCCGCCGCGCGACGGCAACGATTTCGCCTACCAGGCGCTGGCCGGATACGTCGCGCTCGCAGCGCTCGCGGGGTGGCTCGATCGCGCAGGAGGACGATGAAACCTGCTCGCAAATACATCAATCGTCGGGACACTTGCGGCCACCGGGTTGTTGCCAAGGCTGCTCTTTACCTCCTTCCTCCCTCCTCCTGTGGTGTTTTGCAGCGCGGCTCGCTTCATGGATGTCGCGAGTTTCATACGGTCGAGCGCGGCAGGGCTGCGCTACAGGGCTTTTGAAACGGCAGTACAATTCGGCGCCATCATGAAGCTTCCATGCGTCCTCATCGCTGTTGTCGCTCTCGTCGTCCAGGACGTTGCCTCCGAAGGCAAACGATGGTGGAGCCACATCGCATATCTCGCTGACGACGCCCTCGAGGGGCGCAATGTCGGTTCCGCGGGGTTCGAGAAGGCCGCGACTTATGTGGAAGGACAGTTCACGGCGATCGGGTTGAAGCCCGGGGGCGTCTCCGGCTATCGGCAGCCGGTGAAATTCGAGGCGCGCGCTCTGGTTCCGGAGCAATCGAGGCTCGCGCTCGTTCGAGACGGGCAGGAAGAGCCATTGACGATTGGTGAGGACGCATCGCTGAGCGCGCGCGGCGAGCTGGACGGCTCCGTCGAAGCGCCGATGGTCTTCATCGGCTATGGGCAGTCGATTCCCGAGGCGAAATGGGACGATCTGGCCGGGCTGGATCTGCGAGGAAAAATCGCCGTCTACGTGAACACCCCGGCGCCCGCCGACGTGCCGGACAACGTACGATCGCACGTCAGCGCCGCCGGCGAGCGATGGGCCGTGCTGAAGAAGACGGGGGCGATTGGGATCGCAACGCTCCCCAACCCGCGTCCGCCCGTGGGCACGACTTCGGATGCCGCCCCGACCGCCTCCACGGTCGCCGGTCCGGGACGCGGCCGCGCCGAGGCTCCCCAACCCACCATCGTCCTCGCCGATCGCGCACTCCAGGAACAGGCGGGGCAGATCGTCTCGATCACGATGACCCGCCGCGGCGCCGAGAAACTTCTCGCCGGCAGCGGGCACACGCTCGACGAGCTGAATCAACTGATCGCCGAGAGGAAACCGCTGCCGCGGCTCGCCCTGGCGGGAACCCTTCGCGCTCACGCCTCAGTGAAACGGAATCCAATCGACTCCGAGAATGTCATTGGCATCTACGAAGGGTCGGATTCGCAGCTGAAGTCCGAATACGTCGTCATGTCAGCACACCTCGATCATGTCGGCATCGGCCGCGCGGTCAATGGCGACAGCATCTACAACGGCGCGATGGACGACGCCTCGGGCGTGGCGTCGGTGATCGAGATCGCGCGGCTGCTGAAGGAATCCGGCGCGCCGCCAAGGCGATCCATCCTGTTCATGGCCCAGACCGCGGAGGAAAAGGGGCTGCTCGGGTCGAAGTACTTCGCCTCGCGCCCGACCGTCGCATTCGACAGGATTGTCGCAGACATCAATCTGGACATGTTCCTTCCGCTCTATCCGCTGAAGGTGATCGAAGTGCAGGGGCTGACCGAATCGTCACTGGGTGAGAGCGTGCGCGCGGCTGCGAAGGAGCTGGGAGTGGACGTCCAGACCGATCGCGAGCCCGAGCAGAACCGCTTCATTCGGAGCGATCAGTACAGCTTCATCCGAAGCGGCATTCCGTCGCTGGCGTTCAAGTTCGGCTACGAGTTCGGCTCCGCCGAAGAGACGATTCGCCGCAACTGGGTCCGGGACGTGTACCACAAGCCAAATGACGACCTGAGGCAGCCTGTCGATCTCGAGGCGGCAGCCAGGTTCAACCGCGTGATCCTGGGCCTGCTTCAGCGCGTCGCCAACGACCAGGCGCGGCCGACGTGGAACGAGAAGAGCTTCTTCAAGCGATTCGCGAAATAGGTTTCCTCACCTTATTCCGATCTCAAGGCCCCTAGAATGTCCACCCGCGACGCCCTCGCGGCGGGCATCAGCGACGCCAGGACGGCGGCGCCGGTGAGGACAGCTGCGGCACCCAGGATTGGCAGCGCGCCTGGCAGTCGCACGCTCTCGAGATAGCTCGCCGCCACGCCAGCCAACGCATAGCCGCCTGCGGCGCCCACGACGATGCCCACCGCCACGATGAGCACCCCCTCCGCCAGGACGTGCACCAGCAGGCGACGCGGTGTCGAGCCGACGGCGAGCCGCACGCCGAACTCACGCGTGCGCGCGCTCACCGAGAACGCCAATACGCCCGCAACGCCGACGACCGCGATGAGCAGCGCGATGCCGCCAAGTGTCGAGAACACGAACGCGTTCAATCGCTCCGGCGCCAGGACTTCGGTGCGAATATCCTCGAGCGTGGCCGGTCGCTCGACCGCCTGATCGGCGGCGATCTCGCGGATGGTGCGTGTCACAGACGGGATGAGTGCGTGCGGGTCTCCTGCGGCACGCACAAATAGACGGCCGCCCCCGCCGCGAAGCGGGTAGTACACGATCATCGACGGCTCCTGCACGATGTCGTCTTCATCCACGTCGGCGACGATGCCGACGATGCGGCTGGGCTGCGGACTTCCAAGATTGGTTCCCAAGTTGGTGGGCGTCAGACGGCGGTTGAGCGCGTCACCGTTAGGGAACAGCCGCTTGGCCACGCTCTGGTTGACAACGGCCACGAGCTCTTTGCTGGTACGGTCGTCGTCCGTAAAGTCCCGGCCGGCGAGGAGCGGCACGCCGAGTACCGCGAAGTACCGAGTGGAGACGTTTAGCAACCGACCCGTCGGGAGTTCTTCGCCATTCGCCGGTTGGTACCCCTCGACGGCAAACTGCACCCTTGTGGTGCTACGGTCGCGCCAGGGTACGGGCCCTCCGAGCGCGACACGCTCTACGCCTGGCAGCTCGCCAATCCGCCGGTTAACTTCCTGGAGGAAAGCCGCCCGAGTCTTGTCCTCTAAGCCTGGTGCGAGTCTTGAAGGAAGGTCTACCGCCAATACCTGTCGCAGGTCATAGCCGGTGTTCGCGGTTTGCAATGCCGTCAATGTCGCGACCAGCATGCCAGCGCCCGCCAGCAGCACGAAGGTGCACGCTATCTGAGTCGTGGCAAAGATCCGCAGACGGCGATTCGTGCCTGGTGTGATCCGCACGCTGCCGCCAGACAGCCCCAGACCGGCGGAACGATCGGATGATGGGAGCCGTGGAATAAAGGCGAGGAGCACGGCTGCGACGAGAGCGAGTCCTGCCCCGAGCCCGAGCACACCAGCGTCCACCGTGGCTTCGAGCGCGCGAATGGAAAACCGCGCGGCATAGCGGCCCGCCACGCTCGCGAGCGGCCCCGCCAGCAGCAGGCCCAGGCCGGCGCCGGCAGCACAGAGGACCAGGCTTTCGGCGAGCAGGGTGCGGCGCAACGCGCCGCGGCCCGCGCCAAGGGCGGCACGGACGGCAAGTTCTCCTTCACGGTGGACCGCCCGGGCCAGGATCAGGTTGGCGACATTCGAGCACGCGATGACGAACACAACCGCCGCGGCCGCCATGAGCACGAGGAGGATGGTCCGTGCGGGTGACGCGATTTGCTGCTGGAGCGTTCTGACCTGCAGTTGGATCCGAGCCTGCGGGGAGTACGCGTCGGGATGCTCACGCAGCATCGACGCGTGCACGCTGGTGAGCTCGGCGCGTGCCGCGTCCAAGGTGGCGCCCGGGGCCAGCCGGCCGAACAGGTCCGTCATGCGGTGCTTGCGGTCGGTATTCATCGTCGCGCCAAGATGGTGCGGGCTCGTCACCATGTTCGCGATGATCTGGGTCTCGGTCGGATAGGGCACGGATGGTTCGAGGACCCCGACAACCGTCGCCGCGTTTGAACCGAGACGGATCGTCTGGCCAATCACTGTGGGATCCCTACTGAGTACGTCCGTCCAGAAACGGTGCATCAGCATCACCGCGCCCGCCGCCCCGGGGCCATCATCGGCGGGGGTCAAGAGCCGGCCGAGCACCGGACGAAGTCCCATCACCTCGAAAAACGATCCGTTGACGACGCCGGCCTTGACCAGGCGCGGCTCCTTGCCGAACCCGATTAACGTGAAGTCGACGGTGGAAAAATCGCCGAATGCCGAGATGGTCGTCGCGCGCGCCTTGAAGTCATCAATTTCGGGGACTGAGAAGGTCATGTTCTGGATGGCGAGGCCCTGGGCCGCCTGCCGGATATAGATCAGACGATCCGCCTCCCGATTGACGAGCGGTCGCAGAAGCACGCTCCGAACGACGCTGAAAATCGCCGCGTTGGCGCCGATGCCCAAGGCGAGCGTCACCACCACGGTGGTCGTCAGGCCTTTGGCACGGAGGAGGGACCGCAGGGCGAACCGGGTATCTCGTACGAGCGCTTCTGTCGCGTCGAACCAGCGGCTGTACCAGACGCGCCGCATGGAATCGCGGACGGCAGGGACGTAACCGAACTCCCTCAGCGCGGCCAGGCGTGCGGCTTCGGGATCTTCGCCGCGGTCCATTCGCTGTTTGGCACCGATGGCCAGGTGGCCGCGGATTTCGTCGTTGAGATCTCGTTCGTCAGGTCGCATGGCTCAATCCTTCATTTGCCTGAATCCGCCGGTGCCGGGTTCATGATTCGACCGATGGCGTGGACGAGCCGCGACCAGCGGTCCTGCTCGCGGAGCAGCTGCGCCTTCCCTGCCGCGGTCAGCTCGTAGTATTTCGCCCGCTGATTCGCCTCGCTCACGCCCCATTCCGGCTTCAGCCAGCCGCGCTTCACCAGACGATGCAACGCAGGGTAGAGCGAGCCGGTCTCGATCTTCAGGAGGTCGTCCGACTGCGCGCGGATGGCCTGGCCGATGCCGTGGCCGTGCTGGGGACCCCACTGCAAGGTGCGGAGGATGAGCATGTCGAGGGTGCCCTGAAGAAGGTCAACGCGGCGGCCGTCAGAGGTCTTCGTCATAGTCGTAGACAGTCTACGGCCTTTAGATGTAGATTGTCTACGGCTGGTTCGAGGAAAGCACAGCCATTCGTCGAGCCTCGACTCGAGGCGCGTCGGTTCTCAAGCGGCTCGAGACGATCGTCAGTCAGGAATGCTCATTCGTGGCGAAGGGCGATCATCGGATCGACCCTCGACGCTCGCCGCGCCGGTCCGTAGCCGGCCACGAGCGCCGCCGTCAACAGAATGACTGCCGCAAGTGTCAACGCGCGCGGGTCGTTCGGCTTCATCTCGAACAGAAACGACTCCACCAGCCTCGACATGCCGAGGGCAGTCGGCACTCCAATCGCCAGCCCGACGGCGGCCAGCACACAGACCTCGCGCAGCACCATCCAGACGACGACGCCCCGTCCGGCACCGAGGGCCATGCGAAGTCCAATTTCACTGGTGCGGCGCGCCACGGCATACGCCATCGTGGCGTAAAGGCCGACGCAGGCGATCACGAGCGCGAGGATCGCGAAGGCACTGCACAATCTGGCGAAGACAATCTCCTGATTGATGGTTTGCCCGATGTCGGCGGCCTGGGTCTTGAGATTGGTCACCGGGACGCGCGCGTCGCCCTCGTGCACGATCCGCCGGACCGCGGCGACCTGACGCAGCGGGTCACCGTCGGTGCGCAGCGCATACGTCATCTCACGCAGCACCGGAGGGGGAACCTGCGCGTACGACACATACACCACTGGTGGAATCTCGCGCTTGATCCCACCGTATCGTACGGATGCGGCGACCCCGACGATTTCCAGGACGAGAGGCACGCCGCCGACCCTCATGCTACCGCCAACCTCTATGTGCCGCCCCACCGGGTCCGCGTCACCGAAGTTGGCTCTGGCGAACAGATCGCTCACCACGGCGACGAGCGGCGTTCCCTGCCGATCGCTTTCCGCGATCTCCCGCCCACGCAACAGGGGAATCTGCATGGTCGTGAAGAACCGGGGCCCCGTGTACAGGATTCGCGTGTTCAGCGTCGGCAGGCCGTTGACCGTGACGGGGTGTGACCGGCCGGCCCGTATGAGCGACGCGTGGGACAGCGTCACGTCGCGGACGCCGGGAAGCTCCGTCAGGCGACGGCGCAGATCCGCATAGAGGGTGGAGACTCTGTCCTCCGGATAGCCAGCCTGCGGGGCATTCAACTCGAACAGCAGCACGCTGTCGGCATTGAACCCCAACGAAATCGACTGGAGATTCGTGAGCGTTCGCACGAACAGGCCCGCTGCGACCAGCAACAGCAGCGAGACCGCGATCTGCGCCACCACGAGCGCCTGCGTGAGGCTCAGGTGTGGGACCCTGCCACGCAGGTGCCCTCGTGCCTCGCTGACGGACCGGTCCTTGAGCATCGGCATCAACGCGGGATGGGTCGCTTGAATCGCAGGAGCCAGGCCAAACAGCACGCCGCAGATCAACGACAACGCCAGCGTGACGGCGAGCACGTGCCAGTTCAGTTCGGCGTGGAGCGTGAATCCTTGCTGCCCGTTGGCCAGCAGGCGCGTCAGCACACGGATGCCGACGACGGCGAAGAGGATGCCGAGCGCACCGCTGAGGGTCGCCAGGAGGACGCTCTCCGTCAGCAGTTGACGCACGACGCGGAAGCGTCCGGCGCCCAGGCTGAGGCGCACCGCCATCTCGCGCTTCCGTGCGGCGGCCCGCGCGAGCAACAGGTTCGCCGTGTTCGCGCACGCGATCGCCAGGATCAGACCGACCATCGCCAGCAACACGTAAAGCGGCTTCGAGTACTGGCGCCTGAGGCTGTCGAGTCCGCCCGCTCCTTCCTCGAGGCGCAGCACCGGAAGATTCGCGCGCTCTCGATCGTTTGTCGCCGTCGGCGCCACCCACTGCTCGAATGGCCCCGCAAGCGCTGCCTGAGCCTGCGCGAGGCCGACGCCGGGCCGCAACCGTCCCATCATCTGGACCCAGTAGTAGTTCTGATCCAGATATGTGCGCGCGGCGTCTCGGTCGAACAGCAACCTGGCGTGCATAGGGAGATACACGTCGGGCGCTGCGCCGGGATCCACGCCGAAGAACTCGGACGGCGTCACGCCCATCACGGTGAACGCCACGTTGTTGATCAGAATCGGCTGACCGGCCGCCTCGGCAGCGCCGCCGAACCGCCGCTGGCTGTAGCCCAGGCTGATCACCGCCACGGGTGCCGCCCCGGCATCATCGTCGTCGGCAGCGATCAGACGGCCGGCTGCCGGCGACACCGCCAGCCCGCGAAAGAAGTCCCCAGAGACGTATTGACCTTTGGCGATCTCCGCTTCACCCTTGATCATCACGTTCACGTTGCCAGCCGGGTGATACGCAAAGAGGCTGGACAGGACCGGTGCAGACGCCTCCTGCAGCCGCTCGAACGCTGGGAACGGGAAGATGGCCGCCGTGGTACCCGAGCGGTCCTTGTAGGTATTGCCATCAATGGAGTGCAGCACGAACTCGTTCCCTGTGTTGAGGAACGGTTTGCTGCGCCACTTCACCACTACCAGCGATGCCGGATCCGACACGGGCAGCGCGCGCAACAGGATCGAGTCCATGAAGCTGTAGATCGCCGTGTTCGCGCCGATCCCGAGCGCGAGGGACAGTGCGGCCAGAGCCGTGAACAGTCGGTTCTTGAACATCGCCCGCAGGCCGTAGCGAACGTCCTGCGCGAGCTGCTCGACCAGGATCCACGACCACACCGTGCGCGTGTTTTCCTGCAGCAGCGTCACATTGCCCAGGTCGCGGCGCGCGGCCCATCGGGCCTGGTCTTCGGACAGCCCGTCGGCGTGGCGTTCACCCGCTTCCTCCGTCAGATGGAACTGCAGCTCCTCGCGGAGCTCGTCCTCCTTGCGCCGCCGCTGCCGCCACCACATGAACTTCCGAAAGAGCGAGTTCATCGTCCCACCTCATCGACCGGCTTCAGAAGCAGACCCATGGCGCGCGCGAATGCGTCCCATTTCGACTGTTCGCTGGCCAGCTGCTTTCGGCCCGTGGCCGTGATGCGGTAAAAGCGTGCGCGCTTGCCTTTCTCGGACAGCTCCCACGAGGCGGCGATCCAGCCCTTGGCCTCGAGCCGGTAGAGCGCCGGGTAGAGAGAGCCGGTTTCGACCTGCAGCAGCTCTTCCGAGGTCCGTTGAATGTGCTTCGCGATGGCGTGTCCGTGACTCGGTCCTGGCAGGAGCGTGCGCAGGATCAGCAGATCGAGGGTGCCTCGCAGGAGCTCGACGCGAGAGGGTGGCTTCGGAACCATTGTGTAGAAACTCTACATACTGTTGTGTAGAAAGTCTACTCCGGCGAGGTTCTTCGAACCGACTGCAGCCTTCAAGCGGCCTCGGCCGAATTTCGTTGTGGCGAAACCGGTGATGAAATCGATGCGCCCGTCTCCCTGATGTGCGAGTATGTCGCCTGCAATGAGACGAACGCCGGCCGTCATCGTCTTTTGGCTCCTGGCGCTCTGCTGGGCGACCTCGGCCAGCGCGCAGACCGCGGAGCTCAGGATCGGCATCATCGGCACGGACACCTCCCACGTCACCGCGTTTACCAGATTGCTCAACGACAAGAACGATCCCGGGCATGTCCCCGGCGCGCGGGTCGTGGCCGCCTTCAAGGGTGGAAGTCCGGACGTGGAAGCAAGCCGCACCCGCGTCGACGGCTTCGCTGCCGAGCTCAGGGACAAATGGGGCGTCGAGCTGGTCGACTCGATCGACGCGCTGTGCGCCAAGGTCGACGCGGTCTTGCTGGAGAGCGTCGACGGCCGGCCGCACCTCGACCAGATTCGCCCGGTCTTCAAAGCGAAGAAGCGCGTGTTCGTCGACAAGCCCCTGACGATCAGTTATGCGGATGCGCGCGAGATCGCCAGGCTCTCGCGCGAGTCGGGTGTGCCGTTCTTCAGCTCGTCGAGCCTCCGCTACGCTGCCGACCTCCAGAGCATCAAGAACAGCGATCAGCACGGCGGCATCCAGGGCGCGTTCGCCTTCGGTCCGGAGAACCTCGAGCCGCATCACCCCGACCTGTTCTGGTACGGTATTCACGCCGTCGAGATGCTGTATACGCTGCTCGGACCGGGGTGTGAGCAGGTGACGCGCACGAAGACCGAGAGCGGAGATACGGTTGTCGGCAAGTGGCGAGACGGCCGCATCGGCACGATGCGCGGCTTGATTCGGGGCCGCCAGGACTATGGGGCCGTTGCGTTTGGCATGAAGGCCGTGCTCGCCTCGCCCATACCAATGAAGAGTGACTATCGCAGCCTGCTCGTCGAAATCGTGAAGTTCTTCCAGACCGGAGTACCACCGGTCCCGCCCGAAGAGACGCTCGAGATCATGGCGTTCATGGAAGCCGCCGAGTTGAGCAAGACGCGCGGCGGCGCGCCGGTTGCGCTGACTGACGTCACGCAAGGGAGATGACCAGATGAACCGACGTCATTTTGTCGGCATCTGACTTCCAACGGGATCGCATCGGCGGTGATCCGATCTCCGGGAGTGAGGATCGCCATCCGCTCAACGACGTTCCTGAGCTCGCGGATGTTGCCGGGCCAGGCATACGCTCGAGCCCCTCGACGGCGTCCGGATCGATCGTCCGCGGCCGGAAGTTGTTCCGCGCGCCTCACGTGTGACCCTTCCGACGAGCACCTTTCTCGCCCCATCAACAGATATGTCGAACGGCTCTACAGGCCGAGGACCAGGCGAAGGCCGCTCTCGAGCTCCTTCAACACGTGCCCTCGCAGCCGGCCGGCGCGCTCGAAGAGATAGTCACGGTCGATCGTCACGAGCTGCGAGACGTTCGCGACCGAGTCCTTCGGAAGGGCCGACGTCTTCGCTGGGATGAGCACGTTACCTGGCGCATCCAATAACCGGAGATTGCTCATGAGCACCACGCCGATGACCGTGCGGATGCGACTGCGATTGAACGCATCGCTCTGCACGATGACCAGCGGTCGGCGGTAGCCGGGTTCGGATCCGTCGGGCTCGCCGAGATCCGCCCACCACACCTCGCCGCGCTCGACTACCATGACCCTCGAGGCAGAGAACGCGCCTGCGCGCGCCGCAATGGCGGATCGAGCCGGCTGTCATCCGTGGCATGCACAGCGTCCAGTCGTGCAGTGACCTTGCGGCTCTGGTGCTTCGCGACGAAATCGGCCAGGGCCGTCGCATACAGCCCACTGCGCGAGACGCCGAGGCGTTTCGCCAGGGTGTCGGCCGACCGAAACAGTTCGTCCGGAATGGATAATGCGACTTTCATACCCAGGTATTACCATGGTATGTCAACCGTGGCAAGCCCAGCAACAGCAGCCGATCAGTCTCGGCTTCGTTCGCGAACCGTCGTATGCCCCGTGTTGCTCTGCATGTTGCACGGGCCGCCGGAGCGGTCGTTAGAAGCCGTCTCACAAACCCGACGCTCGCTCCACGGTGCGAGCGAGCATGGCGAGCGAGCCACGCGATCGGCCCGCCTACGCCAAGGCTTCGGCGAGGTCTCGCCGTAGCGCTTCGCGCGGAGGCGGAAGCGCGCCGGCGAAGCGGCGCGCGAGAGCGCGTGTCGGGGAGTCCGAGGGGCGAAGCCCCTCGGAAGAGACTAGTGTCACGGGCCGCGCAGAAGGCTCAGATCCGCCGTGCGTTCCCTGCCGGTTGCTGAGGCCCTGTCGATTCGCCATTCATCTCTTTCTTCCGCGACGTCAGAATTGCTGTGCTATAACCTGAGCTGCACGTTACGGTGCAGGCGACGATCTCCCACTATCGCGTCCTCCATCCGCTCGGCGCGGGCGGCATGGGGGAGGTTTATGCCGGGGTCGACGAGACGCTGAAGCGGCGCGTGGCGATGAAGGCGATCCGGGCCGACTATCGCCTCAGCCCGCTCGCCAAGGCGCGGTTTCTGCGGGAAGCTCGCATCCTCTCCCAGCTCGATCATCCAAACATCTGCCGGGTCTACGACTACATCGAACGCGAGGACAGCGACTGGCTGGTCCTCGAGTTGATCGAGGGACGCACGCTCCAGGCCGCAACGCGCGGTGGCCTCGAGCCCGCCTCGCGGATCCGAATCGCGCAGCAGATCGCCGACGTTCTCGTCGCCACGCACGCGGCAGGCGTCGTCCATCGCGACCTGAAACCGGGCAATGTGATGCTGACGTGCCGCGATGACGTCAAAGTGCTGGACTTCGGCCTGGCGCAGTCCGGCGAGCATCGCACGCTGCTGTCCGACACGCGGCACGCAACCGCCATCTCCGGGGTCGTGGCGGATCCGAATTCACCAGACAGCGCTCCAGAGCATCCGCCACAGTCCGAGGGATTCGATCCCGCCGTGACCCGCACGATCGCTGCCGGCGCAGTCGATTTCGACGAGACTATCTCGGCTCGGACGATTCTGTCGCGCGGCGATGTGCAGCGGCTCGAGACCGAGGGCGGCATTATCGTCGGGACGCCGGCTTACATGAGTCCCGAGCAGGCACGTGGCGAGCCGGCGACCCCGGCAAGCGACATGTACGCGTTCGGACTCGTCCTGCAGGAGATGTTCACGGGCCGTCCCGCATATCCGACCGACGTCGACCGCGCATCGTTGATGGCGCGCGTGCGAAAGGGGGAGACGCTTCCTCCTCGGGACGCCCCCGCGGACGTGGCGGAGTTGGTTCAGCGGCTGACGTCGCCGCTTTCTGCAGACCGTCCTACCGCCAGAGAGACAGCCGATCGGCTCGCCTGGATCCGTGACAAGCCACGTCGTCGTGTCCGGAATCTGGCGATTGCCGCCGTCGTCGTCGCGTCGCTGCTTGGCGCGGCGAAGTACACCATTGATCTCGCGCGCGAGCGGACGCTCGCTGTCGCGGCGCGCGACGAGGCGAATCGGCGCCGCGGGCAAGCAGAAGACCTCATTGGCTTTCTGCTCGGCGATCTTCGCAGGAAGCTGGAGCCCGTGGGCCGCCTCGACATCCTGGACGATGTGGGCGTGAAAGCCATGGAGTATTTCGCGGCGGTGTCCGAGTCGGCGTTGAGCGACCAGGAGCTGCTGCGCCGATCGACCGCCCTCTATCAGATCGGCGAGGTGCGCATCGCCCAGGGCAACCTCGAAGGGGCGACGCCGCCGCTCGAGGAGTCGCTCGCGCTTGCGCGCACGCTGGTGGGGCGCAACCCGCTCGACAGTGAGCGGCTGTTCGGACTCGGGCAAAGCCACTATTGGCTGGGCTTCGTCCACTGGCGCAGGCAGAACCTCGACGCCGCGCGAGAGCAGTTCCAGTCGTATCTCCAGATAGCCGAACGCCTCGTAGCGCTCGATCCGAGTCGCGCGGACTGGCAGCGGGAGATCGCATACGCCAACAGCAACATCGGGTCGGTACTGGAGGCCCGCGGCGATCTCGACGGTGCGCTGGCGAGATTTCGCGCTTGCCTGAAGGTCGAAGAATTGCTGTTGGCGCGCTCGGCCGGCGACAAAGATCTCCTGCGCAGCATCGCCTCTTCGCACAACGCGATTGGAGCCGTGCTCCGGGCGAGCGGCAGTTTGAAGGATGCGCTCGCGGAGTTCAATGCGGAGCTGGCGATTGTGGCGCGGCTGTCGGCCGGCGAGCCGCGCAACGCGAATTACAGCCGACGAATCGCGGTCAGCGAGAGCTACATCGGCGACCTGCTCGCCGCGCGCGGCCGAGAAAGCAGCGGCCCGGGAACATTATGACAGGGCGATACGGCTCTCTGAGGAGCTCGTGGTCCGCGATGGCGAGAACCGGGCGTGGCAGCGGGACCTGGCGCGGAATCAGTTCAAGCTCGGCGCGCTGCTGTCGACCGTGCAACCGGTGGAGGGGCTTGCCCTCCTCCGTCGCTCCGTCGATGCATTGGGCATGTTGACCACGCGGGATCCCACCAATCTCGGATGGCAGCGCGATCTTGCAGAAGCGCGGTGCGCCCTTGGTGTTGCCCTGATCGGTCGGCAGGATGTCGCGTCAGCGGCGCACGAAGCGGATGCGGCGTTGCGCGTGACCGAAGCGCTGCTGACGAAGAACGCGGCGGATCGGCAGGCGCAGCGGATCAGCAGTGTCGCTCACGCGCTCCGGGCCCGCGTGTTCGATGCGACGGCCGAGACCTTGCGTGCGCGCGAGGCGTGGGGGCAATCGCTCGACGCGATTGCACCCGTCGCACGATCGTCGAGCGACTACCAGGTTCTGGAGCCGCTTGCGCTCGCGCTGGCTCGCACTGGCAAGAACCGGGCATCAGCAGATGTCGTCCGAAAGCTGGACGCGATGGGTTACCAGGGGCTGAGCCTTCCGGCCCCATACGTAGCTCGTGACGGCGGAAAGGACTGAGAGGTGCCTCCTATCAGCGCCTCGGTGTACTGGTCCACGACGAATAACAAAGGCGTTGTCGACAAGATCCACGTCCCCAAGGCGAACGGGGCGACAACCATCCAATGGACTTGCGGCACCGACGTCGCGTCGTTCGCGATCTCCGGCCTCGCGGCGAGCGAATTCAACCCGACCGCCTTCAGAAGAACAAAAGACCAGAACCCCAGAATCATTGATCAGCGACCCACAGATTCTGCGGAGGAGGCCGTTTAGGCAATCTACTGCCGCTTCAGGCCGAGAGCGCGAATCCGTTTGTGGAGCGCCGTCCGCTCGGTTTCGAGCAGCCGCGCCGCCGCCGATACGTTCCAGTTGGTCTGGTCCAACGCTTGCCGGATCCGCTCGCGCTCGGCGGAGTCGCGCACTTCCTGCAGCCCCGTCGCGGCGCGCGGGGCATGGCCAGACCTGACTTCCAACGGGATCGCATCGGCGGTGATCCGATCTCCAGGCGTGAGGATCGCCATCCGCTCCACGACGTTCCTGAGCTCGCGGATGTTGCCGGGCCAGGCATAGCGCTCGAGCCCCTCGACGGCGTCCGGATCGATCGTCCGCGGCCGGAAATTGTTCCGCGCGCAGAATTCGGAGAGGAAATACGGCACGAGCTCGACAATGTCCTGCATGCGCTCGCGCAACGCGGGCACGGCGATCGGCACGACGTTGAGACGGTAGTACAGATCCTCCCGGAACCGGCCGTCCGAGACGAGCTCGTTGAGCCGCCGGTTCGTTGCCGAGACGACCCGACTGACCACCTTGATCGTCTGCTCGCCGCCCACGCGCTGGAGCTCGCCGTCCTGCAAAACTCGGAGCAGCTTCGCCTGCGATGCCTCATGCAGATCGCCAACTTCGTCGAGAAAGATGGTGCCGCCGTCGGCCAGCTCGAACTTGCCGCGCCTGAGCGCCGCGGCGCCGGTGAACGCCCCCTTCTCATGGCCGAACAGCTCGCTCTCGATCAGCTCGGTCGGAATCGCGGCGCAATTCACTTTCACGAACGGACCCGCGGCAAACGGGCTTTCGCGATGGATGTGGGCAGCGAGCAGCTCCTTGCCGGTCCCGGACTCTCCCGACAACAGGACGCTGACGTCGGATCGCGCCACCTGGGTCGCTTGTTGCACGGCCTGCCGGAACACGGGCGACGATCCAATCATCCTTGGTGCGTCCCCGACCAGCTCGCGGAAACGCTGGTTCTCGCGCTGAAGGTCCGACCACTCGAGCGCGTTCTTGACCACCAACAGCACCCGGTCGCGCGCGAGAGGCTTCTCGAGGAACTCGAACGCGCCCATCTTCGTCGCCTGGACCGCGTCGGCAACAGTGCCGTGCCCGGAGATCATCACGGCAGCCGACCGCTCATCCCACTGCCGTACCGACCGTAACAGGTCGATGCCGCTGCCATCGGGCAGCCGCACGTCGAGCAGGTAGACGTCGGCGGCCGCCCGGCTTCGTTCCTTCGCGAACGCCGTCGCCG
This sequence comes from uncultured Acidobacteriota bacterium, assembly GCA_963804795.1. Lineage (GTDB taxonomy): Bacteria > Acidobacteriota > Vicinamibacteria > Vicinamibacterales > 2-12-FULL-66-21 > CAVSUB01. Next base: position 756,826 of record CAWDRS010000008.1, read on the forward strand.
AGTCGAACACGCTGACGCGATAGCCCTCCCCCTCCAGGATCAAACGGAGCGACCTGCCGATGTTCGCCTCGTCGTCAACGATGACGATGTGCCGTTTGCGTGTCATGACGGCAGCGTGACCCTGAACGCGGCGCCACCCAGCTCACCGGGGATCACCGTGACGTCGCCGTCAGACAGCAGGGCGTTCTTCTTGGCGATCGAGAGACCGAGCCCCATCCCGTGCTTCTTGAACGTAATCGTCGGCTCGAACAACGTGTTGGAGACCTCCTCGCCCAGACCTGGTCCGGAATCGTGCACATCGATCACTACGCGTTCTCCCCCTCCCCGGGTCAGCACGAGGACCGCGCCGCCCGGCCCGGCCGCCTCCGCCGCATTCTGCAGGAGGTTCGTCAGGATCCCGTTCACCAGATCCGCCGCCGCGTACACCCGGGGACCGCCGCCGTCGAGCCGAAGATCGATAGGTCACGCCGGGATTCACCGGGCGCAGCAGCGCCACCCGCTCGGTGACGACTGCGTTGATGTCGAGATTCTCGGGATGGACGTGCGGCTCGCTCGCGAATTCGGAGAAGGCCCGCACGCGCCGCTCGAGTGACTCGATTTCGCTGACGACAATCTGGACGGCCTGGTCCATGAACGCGCGGGCTTCGACGTCCTCGAGGGCCGGCTGCCGCGCCTGCATCTCCTCGACCATCAGGCGGATCGGCGTCAGCGAGTTCTTCAGCTCGTGCGCGGTCTTTCGCGCCAGCGACTGCCAGCTCGCCATACGCGTCAGGTGCACGAGCCGTTCGCGGCTCTCCTCGAGTTGATCCGCCATGTGGTTGAAGGCGTCGACGGCCCGACCCACCTCGTCGCGCGGCGGGGCACCAGGTTTCGCGCCGGTCTCCAGCCGCCGCGACGAGTCGCCACCGGCAAAATCGGTCAGCGCCGCGGTGAGCTGTTGGATCGGCCGGCTCACACGGTGGGCGATCAAAACCAGAGGGAGCAGCGAGACGAGCCACGCTGCACCCAGGAGCACGAGCAGTGTCAGCGTGAATCCCCGCCGCAGATCGCGCGCATCGATCTCGTTCACGAGGCGGCGCGTCTGCCGAAGCTGGGCGGACAGCTGCTCCATGCTGACGCCGCCCAGGTCACGGCTGGAGATCTCGACGCCACGCGCGGCGCCGGGACCGTCCGCTCGCCGCATGTAGTCCACCCGCTCGCCGCTCGCCCCAGACACGGCAAACCGCTCAGGCTCACCGCTGTCCCAGAAGGATCGGACAGGCTCGGGCCACTCGGCCGCGTTCGCCGCCGCGTACATCGTCGGCCTTGTCCGCCCGGCGAGCGCGTCCTGCTTCAGCGCGTCGCGTTCCCGCTGGTAGAACTGCTTCGCGGTGGCCTCGAGCGTCTGCGAGAGTCGATCGAGTTCGCCCGTTGTCGCATACCCCAGGCTGCGGTCGAGGAGCGACGTCGTGATCCAGACGGTTGCGCAGAGCGGCAGCAGAGTCGACGCGAGGAAGGCTGCGATCAGGCGATTACGAAGACGAGTCATCGCGGCGAGGACGAGCCGCGCGACCGCAGCCGGAACGGACCGGCCTCGAGGGAATGCGGCGATGACTCGCTCTTGCGGCGTCGACTCAACGCGTCGATGAGCGCCTGCAACGTGTAGCCGGAGTCCTCCACATCCGACGGGCTGTCGCCGGGCAGAACGCGGTACTCGAGCCGAATCCAGAACGGCAGATCGCGGCCCAGCGCGCCGAGCGCGCTGAGTGGGATGGCCAGTTGTTCCACGCACCACGCCTCGGCGGCGGCCATCATCAGGTGCGACACGGACTGGGAGCGGGCGTCCACCGTCGTCACAGCGAATCGATCCTCCCAGAGATCGTAGCTCAACGCGAAAACCCGTCGCGTTGTCGCCGCCGGCGGCTTCCCCGGCGCGGGTAGCACTATCGCGGCGAGTTCCACGCGCACCGACCTGCCATCTTTCAATCGAGCGAGCGGATCTCCCTTCAAGAAGCTCAAGCCCGGCGCGCGGATCTTCAACGCCTCGCCGACGGTGTCCACCGTCACCGACTGTGCCGACGAACGCAGTGCCGGCCACGCGAGCAAGGCGAGCAAGACCACTGCGGCTCGCCGAGCTGGCGCTACCACCGGATCCCAATCCCCGGGATTCGCAGACCCAACGTGACGACAGCAGTTACGTTGTCGGTGTTCAGCGGAAAGCCGACGACCAGGAATGCCGGGCCGCCGTGGAAACCGAACCCCGTCGAGACACGGACCTTGCGCTCGGTGCCCGCGTCCCAGACCGAGCCGATATCGAGGAACAGCGCGAGTCCCGTGTAGCGATATTCGATAGACGAGTAGAACATGCGGTCGCCACCCGCCGGCGCGATGTCGTACTTGTCCCAGCCTCGAAGCGTGGTGGAGTCGCCGAGCGTGAAGCGTTCGAAGAGCGGCGCGTCATTGGTGATCCCCCCAGCCATTCCGGTGGCGCTCACGTGGTGGCGTCCGGCGTCGTATCGATATGAGCCCAGTCCGAGATACCTCCTGTAGGCAAGATCGCTTTCGAGTTCGCGGGAGCCGGCGCGCAGGCCGAAGCCCGCCTCGACGCGGTGCGCCGCATCGGCACCGTCCTTCCATCGCCGGTCGTACCCGATCGAGGCGACCGCCGCGTTCGCCATCTGTGAGCCGGTCGCGGGGAGGAGCGGCTCCAGCTCCGAGATGCTGACGCCCGCGGAGACGCTGAGGTCCGCGCTCAATGCAAACTTCAGCAAGGGCGTGATCGTCGAACGCCTGTCGTACAGCCGCGGAATCCCGGGCTTGAGTGCGACCGCATCCAGCGTGGCGCCACGCCAATCCTGATCGAACGTGGACCACTCCAGGCTGGCGCCGAGCCGACGAGTGCCAAGCTTCCTCGCCTCGAACCGCAACCCGTAGCCGGAGTACTCCTCGACGAGATCGTCGGCGTTGTCTATGGCAACGATGGGTGTGAACCGGATGTGGCGATCGCCGATGCCGAGGTCCAGGTAGCTTCCCCAGCCCTGGTCGGAGTGAAAGACGGCCTTCGATCGGAGCGGCTCGAAGCGCAGCCACTGCGGCGGCTCCCTCTTGCGCGCCTCGTACACGAGCCGGATGCGGCCGACCTCGCCCCCGCGCTGGATGCGCCGGGATATCTCGTAGCGCGGAAGCTCACGCTCGATGCGCCCCTGCAGACGATCGGCCTCACCCGAATCGAGGCGCTGGCCGACGAGAGACTGCAAGTCGTCTCGCAGCGCCTGCGTCAGCTCCGCGTCGGGCACCCCGGTAATGTCGGCCTGCTCGACGACGTATCGCGCGTTGACGTTGTCGTCGCGATCGGGCCCTGACTGGCGGCCCATGACGAAGAGGACGCGTGCCTGCCCGTCGGACTCCATGACGGCGCGCACGGCTGCGACATACCGGGGCCGCTCGGCCTCGATGCGGGCGGCAAGCTCGTCGAGACGCTGCTGGTTCAACGGCGTGCCGGCGAGTTGGCGGATCTCCTGGCGAAGGCCGGGACTCAGTCGATTGGCATCGAAGCCTGTGACCTGCGCCGAGGTGATGATCGTGCCTTCCGGCACGACGACCTTCTGATCTCTGGCGGCCTGCGGCGCCACCGCCAGCAGGGTGATGAGGAATCCGATGGTACGCATGCCCGCGGCAACAGCAAGGAGTGAGCCCATAGCGAAGCTGTTTACGTTCAAGAAGATAGCGCAATCCGCGCGTGACTGCCGGTCACACCTGTGCGAGTAGGGCGACGCCGCCGCCTTCGCGTGCTAGCATCGCGCGCAGACGTCCCTCCGTGCTTTCCCGCATTCCGCATCCGCTCGTTCTGCTCGTCGGCTGCGTCTTCGCTGCCGCCGTGCTCACGCATGTCGTTCGCGCCGGCGAGTTCGAACGTCGGGATGATCCGGCCACAGGACGGCGGGCCGTCGTTGCCGGCTCGTTTCACCCTGTTCCGCAGAGCCCGGTTGGCCCCTTTGGAGCGTTGATGGCGTTGCCGCAGGGGATGACCGAGGCGGCGGCGGTGATCTTTCTCGTATTCCTGGTCGGCGGCGCTTTCAGCGTCGTCGAAAGCACGGGCGCCTTCAATCAGGGTGTGACGTGGCTGGTGAAGGTGCTGCGTCATCGCACGGATCTCATCGTGCCGATATGCTGCGTGGTGTTCGCCGCCGGCGGAGCGGTCGAAGGCATGTGGGAAGAGATCATCCCCATGGTGCCGGTATTGCTGCTGCTGGTCCGCAGCGCCGGGTACGATCCGATCACGGCGGTGGCGATGAGCATCGGCGCGGCCGCCATCGGCATCGCGTTCAGCCCGATCAATCCGTTCAGCGTCGGCATCGCACAGAAAGTGGCGCAGCTGCCGCTGCTGTCGGGCCTCGAGTTCCGCATGGCGGTGCTCGTAGCGGGACTCGTGATCTGGACGTGGTGGACGATGCGGCATGCAAAGCGGACGCGGACGACGCCGGAAGTCCCATCCCAGGACACGACGGCTCCGCTCGACTGGACCCGGGCGGTGATCCTGCTGATGGTCGGGGCGACGTTCGTCGTCTACGTGTTCGGCGCGCTGCGCTACGACTGGGGGTTCGATGAGCTCGGCGCCCTGTTCTTCAGTATGGGCGTGCTCGCCGGCCTGCTCGCCGGGCTCGGTATCGACGGCACGGCTGGCGCATTCGTCGAAGGCTTCCGCTCGATGGCGTTTGCCGCGACGCTGATCGGGTTCGCGCGCGCAATCTTCGTGGTGCTCGACAAGGGCAAGATCGTCGACACGGTCATCAATGGGATGGTGACACCGCTCGTGCACCTGCCGGCGGTTGTGTTCGCGCTCGGGATGACGGTGGTGCAGGCCGCGATCTCGATTGCCATCCCGAGCACGTCCGGCCGGGCGGTGCTGACGATGCCGATTCTCGTCCCGATGTCGGATCTCCTGGGCGTCTCGAGGCAGGTGACCGTGCTGGCGTATCAGTTCGGCGCGGGCGTCATCAACCACATCCTCCCGACCGATGGCACGCTGATGGCTGTCCTTGCGCTGGCGGGTGTCCGCTTCGATCGCTGGTTTCGTTTTGGGGCGCCGGCGTGCGCCGCGCTGTTCGTGCTGGGCCTGTTCGCGATTACCGTAGCCGTGGTGACGGGCCTGCGATAGCAGCCCGTCTTGATGAAACTCCGGCATCGCACCGAGCGCGGAGAGGACTCGTGTTGGCAGCGCACCTGCCTGTTCCCCAGTAGAGCTTCGCGGCGTCGCCACTGACGAGCAGCACTTCCGCATCGGTCTTGCATGCACTCTCGCCGAAGCCACCGCTGTGAGCACAAGGAGCATACGAACATGACGCCAAAGAACACGATCTGCCTCTGGTTCGACAAGGACGCGCATGAGGCAGCGCGTTTCTACGCCGCCACCTTTCCGGATAGTAAAGTGAGCGCCGTTCACAAGGCGCCCAGTGACTACCCGAGCGGCAAGGAAGGCGATGTGCTGACTGTTGAGTTCACCGTTCTGGGTATTCCCTGTCTCGGTCTCAACGGCGGCCCGGAGTTCAGGCACAGCGAGGCCTTTTCCTTCCAGATCGCGACGGACAATCAGGAAGAGACGGACCGCTACTGGAACGCGATCGTCGGCAATGGCGGCAAGGAAAGTCAGTGCGGTTGGTGCAAGGACCGCTGGGGCCTCTCCTGGCAGATCACCCCGCGCGCGCTGACCGACGCGCTTGCTGCTGGTGGCGGTGAAGCAAAGCGTGCCTTCGAAGCGATGATGCCAATGAAGAAGATTGACGTCGCCACCATCGAGGCAGCGCGACGGGGCTGACGTAAACACGACGGGTTGCGCCAGCTGACCGGCCAGTCCCGCCCTTCTTCACTGAGAAAGAGCGCCGGCGCCAAGAACAATCGCCAGCCCGCCCGCGGCAATGTGGATTGGTAAGAGCATGGACTACCTCGGCTGGCCCCGTCGCAGGCTCCACAGTCCGCGCGCCGAGAGGATGAAGGTGAAGCCCCCGACCCCGCCGAGCGCCCAGAGAGTCCAGACGAAGAAGAAGCCGCCGGTGGACTTGGCGATCTCGGGGTAATGTGCCCCCCTCATATGGATGACGGGCATAACTACCGCGAACAACCCGACGAGCAGCATGATGACGCACCCCGATCGCCGGTCGGCGAGCACGAGGGTCCCGTACAGGAAGACCACGAGGACGAGCAGCGCAGCGTTTGAGGGCTCGGCCTTCGAGATCCCACGGACGATGTCGTCCGTAACGTGAAGTGTGAGCAGGAGGATCGAGAGCAGAGACGTGACGACCAAGATTGCGTTTTGCTTCATTGCGCGCACCATAGTGACGGCACCCGTGCGCTCGAACAACCCGCTTGCGACGAAGAGCGGATTGGCGCCGCCGAACGGCGGTGGCATCCAGTCGAACAGCGGCTACATCTGCCGGAACAGATGCAGGTAGTTGCGGCTCACCGGCAGCACGTCGTCTCGACCTTTCAAGTGAATCTCCGCCGTTTCGTTGTCATGCCGTGTCACATGGCTGATCGCGCGCAGACTCACGACGACCGACCGATGGACTTGTGCGAATTGATCCGCATCAAGCTGCTCGAGCAGGTCCTTCAGCGGCGTCCGCACCACCGCCTCGGCCGGTTTCCCTCCATCGCGCCAGGCGACGATGGTGTACTTCGCGTCGGAGCGAAGGTAATCGACGTCGTCGATCGCGATGAGGCGCACGGTTTTTCCCGCTTGCGCGCGAATCCATCGCAACGCCTCCTTCTTGCCCCCGCCATCCTGCAGCTTCGCGAGCTGCTTGCTCAGTTGCTGCAATAGCTGCTCGGTGTTGATCGCCGGCCGCGACGACTGCAGACGTTCCCTGAGACGGCTCACGGTTTCCGCGAGCCGCGCCTGTTCGACCGGCTTCAGCAGGTAGTCGAGTGCGCCTTGCGCAAATGCCTGCACGGCGTAGTGATCGTATGCCGTGACGAACACGAGATGCGCACGCCGGCCGATGTGGTTCGCGGCATCGACGCCGGAGAGCCCCGGCATGTGGACGTCGAGGAAGCAGATGTCGGGATGGCGCTCGTCGAACAATCTCACCGCCTCGCGTCCGTTCCGCGCCTCGGCCACGATCTCGAGCTCGGGCCACACGATCGCCAGTTGGCGCCGCAGCGCATCGCGCAGCAGCGGTTCATCGTCGGCGATCAACGCGGTCGCGTGGGCGTTCATGTTCGTGCCGGCATATCGATCTCGACGACGGCGCCGTGGGGATTGTTGGGTGTCAGGCGCAGGTGCGCCGCATCGCCGAAGATCAGCTGCAGCCGTTCGCGCAGCGTCGACAGCCCGGTTCCGAGACCCTTCGCCGATTGATGAAGGCCGGCGCCGGTGTCGGTGACGCGGACCACACACCGTTCACCAAGTCGTGCGATGTCGATGTCGATCCGGCCTCCTTCTTCGCCGGGGTCGATCCCGTGTCGCACGGCATTCTCGACCAGCGTCAACAGGGTGGTCGGAGGACAGCGAACCTTCAACGCCGACGGGTCGACGTTCATCGCGTACTGGAGGCGATCGGGCATGCGCATCTGCATGAGCTCGAGATATGGCCGAACAAGCTGCAGCTCGCGCTCGATCGTGGCAGCGGACTCGTGGAGCAGCGGCACCGCCGCGCGCAGGTACGCGGTGAGGCTGCGCAGCACGGCCGACGCCTGCGGCGAGCCCGCGTCGATGAGCGCCTGCACGTTCGCGAGAGTGTTGAAGAGGAAATGCGGCGCGACCTGCGCCTGCAGCAAATGCAATCGCGCGTCGAGCGCCTGCCGCTCGAGCTCACTGCGCTCGAGCGCGAACGTCAGCTCCTGATCCCGTGCAAACGCTTCCTTCTGCCGGACGATCGCGACGAACGCGGTCCACGGCGCGAGGAACAGGCCGGTAAATGTCAGATGTGTCCACCCGTTCATGCGGGTGGGGTTGTCCCAGAAGGGCGCCGCACCCTGAGGAGTGGAGAGCACGTAGATCAGCACCGTCGTCACCGGCATGAACACGCCGACCGCAACGACTTGCAGTGCCCATCGCTGGAGCCAGGGCGGCAGGCTCCGTGGCCACACCTCGAAGCACGTGAAGGCAGTCGTCGCCGACAGGCCGAGGATGATGGTCCGGAGGAAGAGTGAGGATAGAGAACTTCCCCAGCCGTGCATCATCAGGAGGCCGACGACGATCGACATCGTCAACGCGACCGCGATGCGCCGTACCGTTCTTACGATGAGGGCCCGGCCGTCTCCTGCCATCTGGCCACGGTCACGCCCTTCACGGTCAGCCACACTGCAAACGATAGCCCACCGATCAAGGCCGGCGCGAGGCAGTTCGAAGTTAAGATGGCGCTATATCCCTCGAGGAGCTGCGTTCATGGACCGTAAGAAGGCGTCCGACTTTTCCCAGCACGGGCACATCGACAGGCGAGCGTTCCTCGACGGCGCGGGGAGGTTCGCCGTGGGCGGGCTCACGGCCGGCGCCATCTTCAAGATGATGTGGCCCAACGATGCCTGGGCCCGGCAGGTGGCGAAGGACACCCACCCGGCCTCCGCCCGCGTTCTCGAGCGGCTCAGAACCCGCTTCACGTTCCAGATTTCGGTCGACGTCGCCACCTTGGAGCAGGGTCGCGCGGTTGCCGCTGCGGCGCTGGCGGGCGGGGTCAGCATCGTCGAAATGGGTACGCCGCTGCTCAAGAACCAGGGCGTCTCGAACGTAGTGCCAGCCTTCCGGCAGCAGTTTCCCGAAGCGCTTCTGCTGGCCGACATGAAGACTATGGATGGCGGTGCCTTCGAGGCGCGCGCCGTCTATGCGGGCGGCGGCAACATCATTGACTTCCTCGCGCTCGCCGGTGCGGATACCGCGAAGGCGATCTGCGCCGTGCGCGACGAGTTCAGGCGCGCCGGCCCCGAACTGCCGCGGCTCGTCTTCGCCGATATCATGGTGCCGCACCAGGGCCCGGCCGCGCAGGCCGTCGAGGTCGCCCTCCGCATGCTCGAGGCCGGAGTGGACGCCGTCGGCGTTCACTTGCAGTCCGACGCGCGGCGCGCCGACTCCAGACTCATCGAGAGCGACTACCTCGGTGACATGGCCCGCGCCATCTTCGAGCGGGTCGGCAAGGCCGCCCCGGTGCAGGTGGTCGGCGGGCTCAGCATCGCGAAGGCGAAACGCCTTGCCCGGGCGGGGCTGCGCGCCTTCGTCATCAGCGGCAATCTCGGCGAGCCGGACACCCGCGCCCGCTACGACCTGCCACCCGCCCAGATCCAGCGGTACGTCGAGGGTTTCATCGCCGAGGTCTCGGGCGCCTAAAGCGGCGCTGCCGGCGGTTTCACTGCGTGGTCTGACGGGCTCGAACTGCGCGAGATGCAGAAGCAGGTGCTCGATTCGATGGACATCGAGCGCGAGCGCGGCATCATCATCAAGCAGACCCACCCACAGGCTACAATCACGCTGCGCCCTTCATGTCTTTGTCGCCAGGTTCGCGAGTCGGCGTTTTCGAGGTGATCTCGCTGATTGGCCGCGGCGGCATGGGAGAGGTGTATCGCGCCCGCGATACGAGACTTGAGCGGGACGTGGCACTCAAGACACTACCGGACGCCGAGGTGTCCGACCCGGAAGGGCCCACACGTTTCGAGCGTGAGGCGCGGGCGCTCGCCTCGCTGAACCATCCAAACATCGCCGCCATCTACCGACTCGAGGTGGGGCTGGCTCAGACCGTGGGGCTTCAACCACCGCGATCGTCATGGAGCTGGTGGCCGGGGAGACGCTGGCCGAGCGCCTGAAACAAGGGCCTCTTCCGCTCGATGAGGCTCTTCACGTTGCCGAACAGATCGCCGACGCGCTCAAGGCAGCGCACCAGAGCGGAATCGTCCATCGCGATCTCAAGCCAGCCAACGTGAAGATCACGCCGACCGGCACAGTGAAGGTGCTCGACTTTGGCCTGGCGAAGTTCCTGGCGGATGCTGCGCACGACGAAGTCACGCTGTCGGCGGTAACCGGGCACGCAGTGTTGCTTGGAACGCCTGCCTACATGGCCTGAACAGGCGCAGGGCAGATCCGTAGATCGGCGTGTGGACGTGTGGGCGTTCGGCGTGCTCCTCTACGAGATGGTCTGCGGCGAGCGACCGTTTCGAGGAGAATCGCTCCAGGAGACACTCGCGGCCGTTCTCGCTGCTGATCTGCAGTGGATGCGTGTCCGCCAGCAGTGCGACCGCTGCTGCGCGCCTGCCTCGAACGGGACCGACTGCAGCGGGTACGTGACATTGGGGATTATTGGTTCCTAGCGACTAGGTCCGAGGCGGCGCCTGCGCGCCGCATTCGACGGTCGCCAGTGCGCTCGCTGTCGATCGCAACCGGCAGATCGGCCGTTTCCTTGCGTTCTTCGCAGGAAAATCACTCACCAAGAACGAAGGTGCTTCGACGCCACCGCACTGATCCGGCTGTCGACGATGCTCCCGGCCGGTGTGAGCGTGACCCGCGGACCCGGCTACACGTCTTCGGTTGCCCGTGTCGCCGGATGGCCGAACAATCGTCATCGCGGCCAGTGACAAGGACGGGCGGCGGTTGTATCGCGATCGCTCGATCGTCTCGATCCGACGCCACTCGCCAGCACCGAAGGAGCATCGAGCCCGTTCTTCTCGTGGGATGGCAGATGGAACGGGTTCTTCGCCGACGGCCGCCTGAAGCGGATCCTGGCCGGCGGCGGTCCTTCGATGGACATCGCCGCTGCGCCAGGATTCTCCTCCGGCGCGAGCTGGGGTCCCGACGATCGCATCGTGTTCGCCTATGGGGCGGATTCGCATCTGCAGGTCGTCCCGGCGAGGGTGGACGGGTCGAGCTGCTGACGAGAACGCCCGGGCGGCAGCCGGAGGTCTGCCGAATGGTCGAACCGTCACTTTTCGAAGCTGCGGGAAGTATTCAGCTTACGATAAACAGGGACCAGTGCGATCACGAAGCGACGTGATCTCGGTGGACTGGCCGTCGTCTGCTTCTCATGAACAGAAACGGGTATTGTGTTTGGCGACGCTTTGCTTTGGCTGTAATCCCGTAGCCTCAAGACGCCCATGATGTTCTACAAGACCCATGACACGCCTGAGCTTCGGGCGACGCTGTGCATCGGGCGGCCTGAGATGGAAATGACTGCTCCACCGGGCTTGAGCACTCGCAGAGACTTCGAGGCGTCACCTTGTCCGCGACGCTATCAGCGCGTCGAGCTGTAGGTCCTTTCGAATCCCGGCGTCCACCACGCCAGCGGGCGCGAATCTGCGAAGCAATCGCAGGCGGCTCGCGAGCCCACCGGCCGTGTATCGGAGTTTCGGGCGAGCCGCGATGGCCGCTTTCAGCACGACGTCGGCCACGACGCCCGGCTCGTCGCCAGCCGCCATCACCTCCTTCAGCGTCTTGCCCAAGGGCCGCACGAACCTCGCGGTACTCATCGAGCTTCGAGTCGGGTTCCAGCAGGTTCGCGTCGAACTGCGTCTTCGTGTACGCGGGCTCGATGACCGAGACCCGGATGCCCCTCGTGCGCAGCTCGTGGTCGAGCGATTCCGAATAGCCTTCGATCGCGTGCTTGGTCGCGGCATAGAGCGCGCCGTACGGCATCGGCAGGAAACCGAGCACGGAGCCGATGTTGATGATGCGACCGCTCCCCTGGCGTCGCATGTGCGGCACGACGGCGCGTGTCATCCGGACGATCCCGAAGAAGTTCGTCTCGAAGATCGACCGGGCCTGTTCGATCGAGCTCTCTTCCGCTCCGGCGGGGGCGACACCGAAGCCGGCGTTGTTCACGAGCAGGTCGATGCGGCCCTCCAGCCGCATCACTTCGTTGACGGCGGCTTCGACCGATTCGTCGCTGGTCACGTCGAGGGGCAGCATCTCGAACGATCGCTGGCCCGCTTGGGCGCCGCGTCTGCTGGTGCCGTAGACCTTGTAGCCGGCCTTCGCGAGCCGCTCCGCCGTGGCTTCGCCGATGCCTGACGAGGCGCCCGTGACGAGCGCTGATCTTGTTCTTCATGGGTCGTTCCTTTCATTGCGGTTCGGCTGACGAGCATCGTCGCGATGTCGTTCAGTGCGTCGTATCGGATCATATGATGATCATCATATTGATGACGAACGAGCGTCGTACACGGGTCCAGGTGACGTCAGTCGCTGGTGGAGTGAAGTGTTTCAGCGCCGCCTCGCGCAGCGCGTCGGAAAGCCGCGGGTCGTCGACGGCGCGCGCCAGCACCAGTGCGCCGACCATCGTGGCCACGGTGACGAGCGCGTGCTCGTGCGCGCCCGGCTGCCCCCAGTCGGGCGACTGGCGGGCGACGAGGTCGATCATCTCCTTGATGCGGCGCGTGGCGGCGCGCCGCACCTCGGGCGCCTGGCGCGGCATCTCCGAGCCGAGCGCGGCGACCGCGCAGCCGGTCTCCACGCCTTCGACGTGCGCCTTCGAGAGGTAGGCCCGCATCATGCGCCTGCAGCGCCTGCTGCGGCGGCGCGGCGGCGGCGATGCGCGCCATCGCGGCCACGCCTTCGGCGCCGGCGCGGTCGGCCGCCTCGGCGAGCATCGCCTCGCGCGAGGCGAAGTGGGCGTAGAAGCCGCCGTGCGTCAGGCCGGCGTCCTTCATGATGTCGGCGACGCCGGTGCCGCCGTAGCCGCTGCGCCGGATGGCGCGCGCGGCGGCCTCGACGATGCGTTCGTGCGTGGCTTCCTTGCGTCTGGGAGCGGTTCGTCGCTGCGGCTTCATATGACGAGCATCGATACAACAATGAGATGACGTTCATCGGGTGTTTGCTCGAACTACCAGGCCGCGGCGACACATTCGCCGGCGCGCTCCGGTCGCGTGGCTCGCTCGCTCGCTCGTGGTGCATTTGTGAAATACGCTCTAGCGCTGTTCTCGCTCGGTGTTCGCGCCACGACACGCTTGCGACCACAGTTTACCGATGGATTCGTTGACTCTGCCTCCACGGGAGGAGTTGTTCGCGATGACAAACCAGGCCCGGCGACACGTTTGTCACCGGCGACTGAGACAGGAACTAAAAGGAACTGTCACCTCGAGAGCGCTCCGAAGCGCATCAGTCGTTCGTGGCACAGTGCGACCTGACCTGGTCTACGCGTGACGCTCATTCCGTACGCAGCGCCCCCAGCGGATCGATCCGTATCGCGTTCCGTGCTGGAAGATAGCTTGCCAGGAATGCCGCGATACCGAGCATCGCGACGACAGCTACATAGCTCAGCGGGTCGGTGCTCACAACACCGGACAGCACTCCACTCATCAGCCGCGTGAGCGCGAGTGCGGCGGGAATGCCAACAAGGACGCCCACCAACGCGAGGCGCATGCTGCTGCCGACAATCAATCGGAAGACCTGGCCTTTGCTCGCGCCGAGCGCGATGCGGACACCGATTTCGCGAACCCGGCGCTCGACACTGAAGGCGAGGGTTCCGTAGAGTCCGAGACCGGCGAGGAGGAACGCCGCACTCGCAAAGAATGACATGACGAGCGTCGTGAACCGCGGCTGTCCGGAGGCCTGCGAGACGACCTCGGCCATCGGCCGAAGGTCCACCAGCGGCAGCCCGGAATCGACAGATGCGACGGCCGCACGCGCTGCAGCCGCCATGTCAGCGGGACTCCCGGAAGTGCGAACGACAAACCTCATGATGCGTCCCAGGATTGGCGGGGGCGGCCCCGACTGGGCGAGCGGGAGGTACACGGCGGGCGGGGCCGGCTCGCTGGGACCAACTGATCGAACGTCGCCGACGATACCGACGATCCGTATCGATGGACTCGTCTGCGGGTTGAAGCGAATGGTCCTGCCGATGGGATCGTCCCCGGACCAGTAGAGACGCGCGGCCGCCTCGTTGATAACGGCGACGAACGGCCGCCCTTCTGTGTCACTCTCGGCGAGGAGTCTGCCGCGTTTCAGCGGGACGCGAAGCGTCTGGAACACATGCGGCATAACGGTGAGGTAGCGCGCGTTCCAGGGCGTTTCGCCCGGCGCCGGTTCGGGTCGTCCTTCAATCTTGAACGCGAACAGTGGACCTGCTGCTGCCAGCGGAAGGGATGACATCCCGCCCACGCTCTCGACACCAGGCGTCGCCGCGAGGCGATCTTCAATCGCCTCCAGTGTGCGCTTCGCAGCCGCGTCCTCCTGACGCGCGCGCGGAATGATGACGCCGAATGTCAGCACGTGATCCGGTTGAACGCCCAGATCGACCTGCTGGAGTCGCTGATAGGAACGAATCAGGAGTAACGCACCAACCAGCAGGATCACGCTCACCGCAAGCTGGCTGATCACCAGCACGGAACGAGCGGCGACCGCGCGGCGGGACGATGTCGCGGTGCGGGAGTCCGCCCTCAGCATGTCCTGCATCCGCACTCCGGTCGCGTGCAGCGCGGGGACCAAACCGACGACCAACCCCGCCGCGATGACCAGGGCACACATGTATAGCACCGCGGCATAGTCGATCGTGATCACCTGCGACACTGGCAGCCGCTGCGGATAGAGCAACAGGAGACCTGCGAGGAGCCACTTCGCGAGGACAACCCCAATGAGGCCACCGACGACCGCCAGCAGCATGGCCTCGACGACCAGCTGCCGGATGAGCCGCCGACGATTGGCCCCGAGCGCATGCCGCACGGCGAGCTCCCGCCGCCGCGCTTCTCCATGTGAGATCAGCAGCGCAGCGAGATTGACGCACACAATCAACAGCACGAACACCACGGCCCCGCCGAGGACCAGCCAGGCGTCGCGCTGGTCGCCGACGATGTCTTCGTGCAGGGGTCGGCTGACCGCAAAGTGTCCCTTGGCGTAATGACCGGGATACGTTTCCGACCAGTACGCGCGCAGAGCCTGCATCTGCGCATCGGCCTGCTCAACGGTCGCGCCCTCGCGCAGCCGCGCGACGGCGGTCATCAAATGACTTGCTCGATTGCTCTCTTCCGTAGTGACAGGCAGCGCCGTCCACGCTTTGACACGGTCGTCACGAAAGGCGAAACCCTTCGGCATCACGCCAATGACTTCGCATGGCACATCGTCGAGCCTGATTATGGAGCCGATGGTGCTCGCGGCTGCTTCGGATGCGTCGGCACTCAGAAGCGCGACGCATCCCTCGCCGGGCCGCGCTTCCTCTTCGGTGAACGTCCGCCCGAGTGCGGGCCTGACGCCCAGGACGTCGAAGAATCCCGATGTGACGCGCATCGCCAGAACGCGCTCCGGGTCTCCGTTGTTCCGCGTCAGGTTGCGGTCGGAGACGCTGTAGGCGGCAACGCCGGCGAAGAGGCTGACGCGGCTGCGGATGTCGGCGAGCTCCGGACCGGACACGCCGAAGTATGGGAAGTCGAGGCCTGATGACGGCAGGAACCGTGTGTACACGGCCAGCAGCTGTTCGCTGTGCGGCAATGGCAGCGGCCTAAGCAGGATGGCATTGATGACGGTGAAGATGGCGCCATTGGAGCCGAGTCCCAGTGCGAGCGTCAGCACGACCGCGAAGGCGAAGCCGGGCCGCGTCCACAAGGTACGAACCGCGTAGCGGAGATCTTGCAAGAGGTCATTCAACAGTTGGCCCCTGGGGGCTCCCGGGGTGATCGGTGCCGGCGCATGCGCCTGGCGCAGTGGCGCCATGTACCGAGCCAGCAGGTTTCCGTCCCTGAACTCCGCGAGCGCCAAGCGCGTGGCTTCCTCAGGCGACGTTCCGCCGGCAATCAACTCGCGCCAACGCTCCTCGACGTGCTGCGAGAGCTCCTCGACGATCTCGTTCTCGCGCGTCGGCGAGAGGCGCAGCGACGACAACCGCGGCCGAACGTGTCGTGCCCAATCAGGCATGTTCCCTCCTGTGATCAGCCGGCACGCCTCGACAAACTCGTCCTAAGTCCTGCGCTGTTGCACCTCGGCTGTGCCGTGCTTCAGTTCGCGGGGCGAGCGCGGGGCGATTGATGTCTGTCATAGGCAGACACATCACCATCAGACGAGACCGCGACTGCAAGGGTTGCCTCCGGACGGAGGACACTGGATAGAACAAGCCGGTCGTGAGCTCGCCGGCTTGTGTGCCTGGGTGTCAGGGACGGATTCGCACTACCTCATCACGGCCGCCTGAAGGCCACTCCCCCGTACGAGAGGAGCTCGCCGCCGCGCTGGGCCTCGGGGGCAAAGCGTTACTCGACCTCCGACTCGCTGATCAGTCTCTGGTAGGTCCGTCGCGCGTGCTCGTAATCGGCCTTCGCCTGCTCCAGCTCGTCACGCTTGATGAATCGCTCCTTCTGCGACCAGCACTGATCCACGCCTTTGAGACACCATTCGGCGCTCCGCCGCGACGCGCGCACTGGCTTGCCCGCAACCAGCACCCAGATGGGATTCGTGTGCGACGACGGCAGGATCCGCACCGCCAGCCAGCTGCTGCGCTCGATCGTCGCCTCGAACGTCAGATCGCGGAGCGCGCCATCGGCGACAAGACTTTGTTTCGCGACGGGATACCCGTTGACGACGAGTTCCACAGCCACTTCGCGTGTATCTCCAATGCGGGCGCGCTCGATATCCCAATACGGCTGTTCCTGGTAGCGGCGCCTCCCGCGTTCGGGACTGGGCTTCTCATTCAGAAGCGCAGCCGCCCGGACGTGCACCTTCACGGGACCGGCAGCAGAACGTCGGAGCTCGCTCCCGTTCTCGCCCATTCGCACGTCAGTGACCGTGAAGTCGAGCAGATGACTTCGGCCGTCGCCGACATAATTTCGGCCGCGGTGAATCCCCTCACACCAATCGGCATAGTCGAGCTTTCCGTCGAGCTTCACGTACGAACGCCCGAGCCCCACTTTTTCTCCATAGACACACGGGAAATCCGTCTCGCCGCTGATACGCGTGCGGAAGCCCGCGTTCAGCGTGTGGTACCAGATGTTCAGCTCCCACACGTAGGGCGTGTCGACGGTAGAGATGAAATCGACCGCGCGAACAGGCTTGCCATCAGGGCCAGGCACCTCGTGCGTGACGTCAATGATGTACTCGTTCGCACCGATGCCGTTGAATGGCGGCACGATGTAGTTCGGCAGTTCCGAGGAGTTCACCTCGAGGCCGAATCCCGAATGCGCCGGGCCGCAGACCGCGCCCTGGCGCTTGGCCCAACGCAGCGTATTGAGGCCGAGGGTTGGCCAGTGTTCATAGGAAGTGCCACCCGGGTGGATCTGCTCCTTGAGTCGCAAGAGCACCAGGTGACCGGATTGATGCGAGCCAAAGCCCGAGACCTCGACGTCGTAGTGCAGCAGATAGGGCGGACGAGAGACGAGGTCGTCTCTACCCGTGAAGAACCGTTTCTGCGTATCGAAAGCGGGACCCCAGGTGAGGGTTGCCCCGACCTTCAAGTCCTCACCGAGCGTGTGGCGCACCATATCCGCGGGGAGCACGCCTTCGGTCGGATTCATGTAGTGAGCGCAGCCCGCGGCGTGAATGTGATGGTCGCCCGACCACCAGCCGAACTTTGCAGGATCGATCCAACGCTCGATTTGAAAGCTCGCCGCCTGATCCGCGCCACCATTTTGACCGCTTGCGCCGCCAGTCGACTCCACTACCGCCAGCTGCTGCGTCTTCGTAATCGATTCCGGACCGCGCCAGAACTCCACGTCGTACGTGCCGGCCGGAAGCTTCACGAGTTCACCATCCGCACGGTACACCTGCGGGTGGAACGCGAAGTCGGGCGCCAGCCGCTTGGCGCGCGACGGATACACGCGGCCTTGCGCGTCGCGAATGACGAATGCCGCGACCGTCGGCGCACCCGTTTCGTCGCGCACGCGCCACTGCACCGATTCCGCAGGCCGGATGGTGAAGAGAATCGGGACCTCGTTGCGATATCCGAGGTCCTGTGTCCCCTGGCCCACATCGAACGTTAACGTCGCCTCGCGTTGGCCGGGATCCCGGCTGTACAGCTGCACGATGCGGTACTCGAGTACGAGCCCGCTCAGCGTCCTCGTGAGCGGCTGGCTGTCGAACATCTGGAGATCGAGCCAGAGATTTCGGAGTTCGTCGGGCATCGCGCCGGCGAGCCGCCGCGCCTGGCTGCTGATCCCTCGAAGGACGGCCGTCGTGCCGGCCTCGTTGTGGACCTTCACGAGGAACTGACGCCAACCGTGCTCGACGAGCTCCGGCCTGGCAGACCCTGGTGCGACTTTCACGCGCATTTGTGGGTTGATCTCGACCCCCACGAGGCAATGGCAGTCGAGTACGCGTTGGATCGCCGTCACCGCCGACGCCTCGTTGGTCATTTTGAACGCCACCTCGAGCTCGCGCTGGTGATCCGGAGGAAGTGGCGCGCCCAGGTACTCTGCTGCGGCGATCAATCGCGTGACCTGTGAGACGAACGGTTGCAACGGCACGTCGGCGACCATCGGCAGGCGCGATTCGCAGAGTTCGACTGTCCCCACGACGAGATCGGCGCGCGTTGTGGTCATGTCTGCGGGAAGTCGCAGCAGCTCGGGGGCTGCGAGCGCCGCGGGGATAATGCTCGTCGAGTGAAGGAAGACGCGGCGGGACACGCGTCTGTTCGGACGCCGCTGATAGCCGCTCGTGTCGCTCATCTTTTTCCTCCTGCACGCCGAGGTGTTGCTTGGCACCGGGAGTAGAGCCGTAGGGGATTCTATTCGCTTCGCCGCAACGATACGCGGAGAACTTCGGACCGACTTGGCCGCAGCTCTCAGTTGCTTACGTTAAGCCGTTCGATCTGCTGGCAGAAGGCAACGACACTGAAGATGGCTGAGCCGTAGGGATTCGTTCCCAAAAGAACCGAGACGAGAATTCTCAGATCAGTCAATACTGCGGTCTTTGAGGACTAATCGCACCCGCGATGCTGTCGTACCCGACATGCCGGACGTCCGGTGACTCTCTCCCGTAGCGCAGAGTGAAGCCCGTTCTACTTCTTCACCGGACCGAGATAGCGGTAGAAACCAATCGAGCGCCTCCTTCATCGCCCCCACAAAGTTGGGCCCGGTGTCGCCGTGGCCTCCATCCCAGAGGACCAGGCGCTTGTCCTCTTCCGGCGCGCCCAGCAGCTCGAACATCGGACGCTGCGATGTTTCGACAGGGAAGAGAAAATCGGATCGGGGGCCACCATGAGCGTGGGAACCCGGAAACGGGGCAGGAAATTGAACATATCGGCTTCGGGCAGCGGCGGCGGGTTGGCGTAAGACAACCCGACACTGTTGAGCACGGCCGCTTTCAGGCGTTGCTCACCCACGGCGAGGATCGGCAGCCTGGTCGCACCACGACTGAAACCGAACACCCCTAGTCGGTCGCGATCCACGTCCGGACGAACCAGGTAGTCAACGGCGCGGCGAAAGTCCTTGGATTCCAGAATCAGCCGGTCGCGATAATCGTTCGGGCCGGCGGGCGGGTCGGCAAACCTGCGCTGATATTGGCCCTTGAGAACTGGAAGCAGGAACGCCCGCCCGCTCTTGACGAGGAAGTCAAAGAAATGTTCCTGCGCTGGTTGCGGCGACGGCAGCCGCGTCGACATGCCGGGGTCCGCATAGAGGATCGTCTGATAGGGTGGGGTTGCATGCTTCGGGATGTACAGATGCCGAGGACACGCTCGTTTCCGTAAGCAGCCGCAAAAGAGATCTTCTCCCGCTTCCAGTGCGAATTCTCCTCGTCGATGCCCTCGACACGCGCATCGAGGGCCGTCGGATCATAGGGTACAGGCCCCGATACAGCCGGAATACCTCGTCCGACACCGGTTTCTCCTTGCTGAAGTCACGAGTGGGCGGCCGGGTCACCGGCGCCCGAAGTCCGACCTCCTCGCTCACGTCATAGCGCACACAGCGGATGCCATTCTGAGCGGAGCGATCCCAGGCGGGGCGAGCATCCAGTGCGGAAAACATGTACAGCGGCTGATTCCATGCGCCGCCATTTATAAAGCGCTGGCCACCGAACTCGTTCCAAGACCACTCCTTCACGTTGCCGGCCATGTCTTGTGTGCCAAAGGCACTAATTCCGTTGTGAGAGCCGACGCGCGCCGGGCCGGCGCCACCGAAATTGCTCAGCTCGACGATCGCCGCGAACATTCCTGGACTTGCGGCCTTCTGCCAGTGGTAGATGGTCGGCAACTGCTTTCCCGCAAACTCCGCGTACACCACGGCTTCGTACCAGCTCACGCCGTTCACCGGATAGTCATCGTGGCCTTGCGGGTATTCGCCGAGCTCCCATGTGGAGGGGCCCGGCCGGCCCGTGGCATCGCGAAACACCTGCATGGCCTCTTCCCAGGAGAGGGTGCGGCCGCTTTGGACGAAATCCTGTTTCCAGTATCGCGCTTCTCATATCCGCCGCGATCGATGAACTGCTTGAACTGCCGGTTGGTGATTTCGTAGCGGTCGATCAGGAATGCGCTCAGCTCGGCGATGCCCAGGCCCGGGACACTCACCGGGCCGCCGGGGACGCGCACCATCTCAGGCGGGAGGGCGCCCTCGGCGTCCAAATCGAATCCCAGGACCGTTCCTCCGATGGCTTGACCCGTGGCCAGGATCGTTTGGAATCCGGGTTTCACGATGCGGAAGCGATAGAACCCCCACAGCAGTTCTGTTGTGGTGAACGGCGTCGTGCCGAGATAGAGCCAGTCATTGTCGTCCGGGCTGTAGCCGGTGGCCCACACCTCTGCGCCGGGCGGGTCGGTGCTGAACGAGGTTGGGAAGGAGTGTCGTGATGAATCTTTTTCAATGTCGGATCGTTGGGGAGGATTGCCTCGGCGCGACGTATGAGGCGGAAGGCCGCCTCGAAGTTGGTGGAATCCAGCAGTCCTGATATCTCGGGAATGGCCTGCTCCCTCACCCAGCGGACACGGGAGTTGTGCTCGGTACCTGTCGGTACGCCCAGGAACACGAGCAGCAGGAACATCGCGGCGATCGGGATGGCGACTCGCGGCTGGCGAGCCTGTGCAGCGGAGAATCGCCAGCGTTTCTGTCCATCCTGCACGTCCTCGAGAGTCGTGCGAGCCTCTGCAATACTGTTCACGCGAGCGGCCGCTTCCTCTGAAGACACTGCCGCATCAGGTCGCGGATTTTCGTCGGGGTTCCGGCGGGCAGCGCCTGCCAGTCCGGCTCGTGTTCCAGGACGGCCGCGATGGTGTCGGAGACGGTCGCGCTCGTGAACGCGTGCTTGCCGGCGAGCAACTCGTAGAGGAGACATCCAAAGGCCCAGATGTCCGTCCGCTGGTCGACGCCGCGCCTCGCGCCTGCTCCGGACTCATGTACCCGGGAGTCCCCAGAATGCGCCACGGCATGGTGCCGGCGTCGGAAACGGTCTCCGACGGCGGCCGATCCGGCGTCCCCTCGGTCCCCGAAATCGCCTTCGCGAGGCCGAAATCCAACACTTTCACCCGGCCTTGCGGCGTGACCTTGACGTTGGCCGGTTTCAGGTCGCGATGAGATGCCGTGCTCATGCGCCGCTTCGAGCGCCTCCGCGATCTGCTTCGCGATCGGCAGTGCCTGATCGAGCGGAATCGCACCGCGGCAATGCGCTGCGACAGATCGTCCCCTTCGACCAGTTCCATCACGAGCGCGATGCCGCCGCCGCTCTCTTCCAGGCCGTAGATGCCCGCGATGTGGGGATGGTTCAGGGCCCCCAGCGCGCGCGCCTCGCGCCGGAAGCGCGCCAGTCGTCCGGATCGCGCGCAAACTCGGTAGGCAGTGTCTTGATGGCGACATCGCGGCCAAGCCTCGCGTCGTGCGCCCGATACACCTCGCCCATGCCGCCAACGCCTAGCAGGGAGACGATGCGATACGGTCCAATCCTTGCTGGCCCACCTGCGACCCTTTTGCCTGGAGAGATCTCAGGTCGCTGCTGCGGTTCCGGCTTCATGGCCCGCTCCTGCTTGGTGTCATGATCGACGACCTGACCGCTCTCGGCCGAGTATATGCGCGGCCCTCGTGGTCAAGTCGCTCGAAACTGTCGGGCGAGCCGCCAGGGCTGACTGAGGCTACCCCCCACATCGAGTTGTCGTCGGTTCTCTGGACGATGACGTTCAATTCGGATGCCCGCGGCCCGACGCCGGCCATGGCCGGAAGTGACAGTCCGCACCACGGTCACCGACTACGCGACCACCATCGAAATTCGTTCGCAGATCTCGCTCAGCCCTCCCCCTGGGACTCGCCCCATGGCCCGCGCGGTGGTTCCGCAACAACAACCTCTCTTCCCCCCTTGAAGGGCCGGAATCGGGCTGAGAGAAGGGCATTCACGTCGCCGAAGCGTGGCCGCAGAGCGAAATCGTGCTTGTGAATCCTGGGTTGCGTCGGGTGCCGACGCGGGGAGCGACCCTGGGTGGGAGGCGGGGATTCGTGCCAATCTGGCGATCGTCAGACGATCCGAATTCGTCTGAAAACTGCAGGGCGGGCGAACGGGCTCCTCACCCCTCCTCACCTCCCTCACGTGATCCCCTCCGGTCGCGCTGGCTGCGTGAGATCGAATAGCAAAATGCGTCCGGCGCGAAAGCCGGTCGCCCAAGAGATGTCCGCTCGCTGTCATCTTCAAAACACGGTGTCGTGCGGATGGCTGCCGAGCGAGCCAGTCGGCCGGTAAAATCGTCCCCACTCCGCCGCACGGTTCACCGATCCGACGGTAAGACCCCTCGTCAGTTGAGGACGCGGATCTTTGATCGGGTAGGCCCGCACGTCTGACGTCAGGTGAACGTGCTGCGGTCCTGCGGTCTATCGAACCGGCGGACCGAACCACCGATCGAGCCAGTCGAGCCCCTCCTTGATCAACTCGTTGGTCCAGCCGAACGAGGAGTGCCCCGCCGGGAACACCAGGTGCCGCTTCTGGTCGGGCGGCGTTCCCAGCAGACGCAGAAGCGGCTGCTGTGACGTCTCATAGGGAAAGATCGCGTCGTGGCGGCCGTTCATCATCAGCACCGGCACGTTGACGCGCGATGCATAGTTGAGTCCGTCGATCTCCGGCGGCATCGACGCCTCGCGCAGCTGCATGACCAGGAACCCTCCCAACAGGAGGATGCCGGGCTTGATGCGCGGCTCCAACGCCAGGAAGATCGGCGCCCAGATCGCGCCGTGGCTGATCCCTTGGAAGCCGATCTCTTGACTCGCGAGATCGCCGCGCGTGTGCAGGTAGTCCACGGACTGGTGGAGCTCGGTGACCCACTGAATCACGTGCTCGCGGTAAGCGGGCCACTCCGTCTGCAACGGATGGAATCGTCGGAACGCTCGTAGGATCCTTTCCAGATCGGGATCATGACCGCGCGGCCGCCGCGGATAAGGTCTCGGCATAGGTCCATCCGAAGATGTCCTTCTCGGTGGCGCTCGATCGCCGGTAGAACGTCGCCGCGCCGGCCATCTGAATGACGACCTGGTACGGCGGACGCGCGCTGCGCGGCAGGTACAGCAGCGCGGTCATGCGCTCGTTCGAATAGCCGGCGGCGAACGAGATCCTCTGCTTGATCCAGTGCGGTGACGAGTCGTCGGTGGACTCGACACGTGGATCGAGCGGCACCGGCCGCCGCTCGAAGAAGCGCGTGAAGATCGCGAACTCGGCGTCCGAGGCTGGCCTCGCTGCGGTGCGATCGATCACCCGCCGTGCGGCCAGCGGCGCGTCGGCGTCCGACGGCTCTTCCTTCTCGAGGCGCTTGATGGCGCGAAACCCGTTGCCGGGCGATCGGTCGAATGCCGGCCGAACGTCGGCAAAGAGGTACTGGTAGGCGGGATCCGACCAGGCGCCACCGAGTGCGACCCGTGTCGACGCGTCGCTCTGGTACGCCGACCATTCCCGCATGTTTCCCGCCATGTCGATCGCGCCATGGGCGCTCATCGAGCCGGATGCTCCAACCCGCCGCGGCCCGGTCCCCTCGTGATTGGTGGTCGAGAGCACGAGCCCGGGCAGCAGTTGGAGATCGCCCGCAGTGTCGGCTTGGTACCAGTGGTAAATCGTCGGAAGCTCCTTGCCCGCGAAGACGGCGTAGGCCGCCGCCTCGTGCCAACTGACGCCCCCGACCGGCAGTTCCTCGTCGCCATCGGGATGGCTGCCCCAGCTTCCACGTCGCGGGGCCGGGCCGTCCCGTCGAATCCTTGAAGCGCGCCGTCGCCTCCTGGAATGAGAGCGTGCTGGCGCCATCTCGAAACGGATGCTTCCAGAACTCGTCGCCGGTGTACCCGCAGGCGGCGACAAACCTGGCGAACTCCCGGTTGGTCACCTCGTGCCTGTCGATGAGATACGCGCCCAGAGTCACCGACGGCACGGGACTCACGCCGCCGAGCACCCACAACCTCACCTCTCCCGCCGGGATCCGGATCATGTCGCGGTCGGGCGCACTGTCGGCCCGCAGATCGAAGCGCAGCGAGCCGGCTGGTGTCGCCGTGGGGAGATCGGCCGGCACGTAGCCGCTCCGTTCGACACGCCAATGAAAGGCGCCGCGCGGCACGCGTACCTGGGAGAGCGGAGTCGTAACCAGCGAGATCGTGTCGCTCGCGCTGCCGAAGGCGCGAATGGTCACGGCCGCGCCGGCAGGCTCCGATTCAACGGACACCCGTGCGGACGTAGACCCCACAATTCCTCTGCCACGCTCGCAGCCCCGTTGCGCTCCACTTCACGAGCCAGGTCGAACGCCTCGAGGTCCTTGCCGTCTCGCGCCAGCGCTTCGATCGGAGGCAACGACTCCGCGACGAACACAGCCCGCCGGCTCCGGCTGGCGGCGCTCCACGCGAAGAAGGCCATGACGGCCGCAAGGACCAACACCACGGGAACCAGAACGCCAGCTCTGGCAAACCGCGGCGATTCACGAGTGCGCCAGTCCTGCGACAGGCGACGGAGCGTGTCACTCACGGTTCGCGCCGACGGCCGGCGAGCGCTGTCCTTGTCCAGGCAGCTCAGGATCAGGTCATCGATCGGTTTCGGAAGTCCGGTTCTGATCTGCGACGGCGGCAGCGGCGAGTCGCGAAGGATCGACGACATCAGCGCCGGTCCCGAGTTCCGCGGAACGGTCCGCGGCCGGTCGCCAGCTCGTAGAGCACGACGCCCAGCGAGA
>CAWDRS010000009.1:0-901288 GCA_963804795.1 uncultured Acidobacteriota bacterium
CTGCCAGTCGCCCGACGCCGTGGCCTACCTGTTCCACGTCAGGAAGCACCGGCCGTCCCAAGGGGGTGATGGTCAGCCACCGGAATGCCCAGCACTTCGTGAACGTGATCACGGCGAGATATGGGATCACGGCCGACGATCGGTTCTCGCAGATGTTCGACACCACGTTCGACCTGTCCGTGCTCGATCTCTTCGTCGCCTGGCAGAGCGGCGCCTGCGTGTGCTGCCCCGATTCGAAGGTCCTGCTCAACCCGGACAAGTTCATTCGCGAGAACCGGCTTTCGGTGTGGGCCGCCGTTCCGAGCGTCGGCGTGTTCATGAAGCGTTTTGGCGTGCTGAAAGCGCACCGCTATCCGAGCCTGCGCTGGATCCTGTTCTGCGGCGAACCGCTGCCAGCCGACGTGGCCGCCGCGTGGGCGCTCGCCGCGCCCCAGGCGGCGCTCGAAAACCTCTACGGGCCCACAGAGCTCACGGTGGCCTGCTCCGCATATCGCTGGGATGCTCAACGAAGTCCCGAGGCCTGCGAGTTGGGTGTCGTGCCGATTGGGCTGCCGCTTCCAGGGATGCAGGCGCTGGTTGTCGATGACGACCTGCGCGAAGTCCAGCCCGGAGAAGTGGAGAGTTGCTCATGAGTGGCCCTCAGGTCACGAGCGGGTATGGGAGAATCCCGAGGCTACGCACCGAGCGTACGTCGTCCCGGATGGAAGGACGTCGCTCTTCTATCGGACAGGGGACCGGGTGAGGCGCCCGATGGGCGATGGGCCGTTCACCTACATCAGGCGCGTGGATCACCAGGTCAAGATTCTCGGCTATCGGATCGAGCTCGGGGAAGTGGAATCGAAGCTGCGTGCGGCCGCCGGCGTGGAGGAAGCGGTCGCGCTCGGCTGGCCGCTCACCGCGACGGGTCCCGCCGGGATCTCTGCCTTCGTGACGGCAGGGACCTCGATGTCGCGGAGATCCGGTCGAGCCTCGAGGCCTGTTTACCAGCCTACGCCGTGCCGCACGCGATCCACGTGCTGCCCGAAATCCCGCAGACTGCCAACGGCAAGATTGATCGGGCCGCTCTGTTGAAGCTCCTGCAGGCATGACCGATCTCAGCGTCGCGGAGGTCCGATTGGTGATGCTGTCCTGCGTCCGCAGGTCGATCGCGGTCCTGGGAATTTCCGACGACCGGGTGACGGACGAGTTCGACCTCCGGTCGGAGGGTGTCGTCGATTCTCTCGGCTTCCTGCAGCTGATTGCCGAAATGGAGCAGCGTCTGGGGTGCGCTATCGATTTCTCCGAAATGGACCCCGATCACCTGACGCTGGTCGGCCCGCTTTCCGCATACATCGCGCAGCAGTGCAGTCGTTCAGCGAAGTGAGTGGCCGTCGTCCGTGAGGAAGCCGTGGCGCATGTGAGTCAGGTCAACCAGGCGAGCGATCTGATCCCTACCGGTCGGACGGATCTGGTGTGGCGCGGCATTCTCCTCGCGGCGTTCTGTGCCGCCGTTGCAATCGCGAACCAGGACGTCGTCCGTGCGCTGATCCAGCTCTCGAGAAACGATGCCTCGTCCTCTCACGTTATCGTGATTCCGTTCGTGACCGCTGCTCTCATTTATCAGGGCCGCCATGCGATCTTCACGTCGATCAGGACAGACTGGCCTGCGGGGCTGGGCGTGATGCTCGCAGGGATCGCGGTGGCCCTGGCCGCCAGGGCGCCGTCGTCGCCTGCAATCGTCCATTCGTTGTCGGGATCGGTCGCCGGAGTCGTGTTGCTGTGGATTGCGGGATTCCTGGTCTGTTACGGCCGGGACGCAGCTCGGGCGGCGCTCTTTCCGCTGCTGTTTCTGGCCTTCACGATTCCAATTCCAGCGCCAGTCCTCGACGGCGCGGTTCGCTTTCTCAAGACGGGATCGACCGAAATGGTCGATGCGCTGTTCACCTTGACGGGTACGATTTATCACCGGGACGGCTTCGTGTTCACGCTGCCGACCGTCGCCATCGAGGTTGCCGACGAGTGCAGCGGAATCCGTTCCAGCATTGCGCTGTTGCTGACCACGCTGCTGGCGGGCCACACGTTTCTGTCCACCGGCTGGAAGAAGGCCGTAATTGTTGCAGCCATCGTCCCTCTGACCATTCTGAAGAACGGGGTCCGGATCGTGGGGCTGACGCTCCTCGCCGTGCACGTCGACCCGAGCTTCCTCACAGGGCAGCTGCACCACGAGGGGGGGATCGTGTTCTTCCTGATGGCGCTCCTGCTGCTCGAGCCGCTCTTCCGTGTTCTTCGCAAGTCTGAGCCTGAGTACAGGCGCAGCAGAACCTAGCCACCAGTCAATGTCGCCTGGTGCATTCAGAGGGCCGCGATGACCCAAACGCCCGTACCTTTTCTGGATCTGATCACACCGCACCGTCAGCTCGAAGAGGAACTTGTCGACGCACTGCGTACGGCGCTCCGTTCGGCCCAGTTCATCGGTGGAGCGGAGGTCGAAGCCTTCGAGACCGAATTCGCCGCGTTCTGTGGTACCGGTATGCGTCGGCGTGGCGAACGGCACCGATGCCGTCCGCTTCGCGCTCATGGCCGCCGGCGTCGGCAAGCGGCGACGCGGTCGTCACGGTTGCCCATACCTTATCGCGACGGTCGAGGCGATTAGCCAGACGGGTGCGGAGACCGAGTTCGTCGACGTCGACGAGCGGACATAAACATGAGCCCTGCGGCGCTCGGCCGGTACCTGGAGTCATGTCCGACGGACCCTGCGACGGGGCGTATTGTTGGAGTCCGCACAGGCAAGCCCCTCAAAGCGATAGTCCCAGTCCACCTATACGGTCAGGTCGCGGACATGCAGGCTCTCTCCGAGCTCGCGCGGCGCTTCCGGTTGCTGAGCTGATCGAGGATGCGTGCCAGGCGCACGGGGCCGAGGACCACTCGGCGCACGAAGGTGTCTGGCGCCGCGCGGGTAGCTTGGGCAGGGCGGCGGCCTTCAGCTTCTATCCCGGCAAGAATCTCGGCGCGTGCGGGGAAGCCGGGGCCGTGACCACTGACGACGAGGAGCTGGCGAAGAAGATCAGGATGCTCCGGGACCACGGCCAGTCCGCAAGTATCATCACGACCTCGAGGGCTACAATGGGCGCCTCGACGCCATTCAGGCTGCGTTTCTACGGATCAAGCTCCGTCATCTCGACGGCTGGAACAGCCAGCGCCGCGCGGCCGCCCGACTTTACAGCGAGTGTCTGCACGAGGCGTCGCTTGACATGCTGGCGCCGTTCGAACCCGAGTGGAGCCGAGCGGTCCACCACCTTTACGTGGTGCGCGCCGTCGATCGACAGGCGCTCGTTGAACGTCTGACGGCCAAGGGCATTCACACAGGCTTCCACTACCCGGTCCCCGTTCATCTGCAGAACTGCTACAAGGCGTGGGGATATTCGAAGGGCAGCCTGCCGGTGACCGAGCAGGCCGCGTCCGAGGTCCTGTCTCTCCCGATGTTCCCGGGCCTCAGGCCCGAGCAGCAGGAGCGGGTCGTCGATGAAATCGTTGCGTTCATGACGCCCGCCCAGGAAGCCGCAAGCCGAGGATGAAGATTGTTTCGATCATCGGCGCGCGGCCTCAGTTCATCAAGGCCGCCGCTCTTGGGCGGGAGCTTCGGCGGCACCATACCGAGTTCCTCGTTCACACCGGTCAGCACTACGACTACGAGATGTCCGGGATCTTTTTCGATGGCCTCGAGCTCCCGAAGCCGGACGTGAACCTCGCGGTCGGCTCCGGGTCGCACGGCGCGCAGACCGGCGCGATGCTCGTTGGCATCGAGCAGGTGTTGTTAGCCGAACAGCCCGATGCCCTTCTCGTCTACGGGGATACGAATTCGACGCTGGCCGGCGCGCTCGCGGCATCGAAGTTGTCGGTGCCGGTGGTTCACGTCGAAGCAGGCCTGCGGAGCTTCAATCGTCGGATGCCAGAGGAGATCAACCGGGTCGTCGCGGACCATCTGTCCGATCTGTTGCTGTGCCCAAGCGACACCGCCGTTCGGAACCTGGCGGCCGAAGGCATCGAGGAACACGTGCACCAGGTCGGCGATGTCATGCTCGACGTCCTGAACTGGGCACGTCAGAGAACGCAGTCGAGGCGAGCGGACGTCATCGATCGGCTGAGTGCCGCCCCGAAGTCCTATCTGCTCGCAACCGTGCACCGCAGCGAGAACACGGACGACCCGGCGTGCTTGTCGGAGATCCTTCAGGGGTTCAACCGTCTCGATGAGCCGATCGTCTTTCCGGTTCACCCCAGGGCCCGCAAGATGATCGAGAGGTCGCAATACCGGCCGAAGCCGCACGTGCACCTCGTCGATCCCGTGGGATACCTGGACATGGTAGCGCTCGCGGGTTCGGCGCGTCTCATTCTGACCGACTCCGGAGGGTTGCAGAAGGAGGCGTACTGGCTCGGCGTGCCATGCCTCACGCTGCGCGACGAGACGGAGTGGGTCGAGACCGTGGAGTCGGGGTGGAACACGCTCGTGGGCGCGAAGTCCGAGTGTATCGTCCGGGCGGTGCGCTCCACGGCGCCGCCCAACCTCAGACCCGTTCTCTACGGGGACGGGGCAGCGGCTGCCAGGTGCGTCGATCTGCTGGCCAGCGTTCAGAGCGGAGAATCTCGTCTCGTTCAACGAGACACAAGGGCCTGACGGAGGGCCATCCATGGAAAGCGAAACGATTCAGCAGTCGCAACCTCGCGTCGCCGCGGTCGGCGTGGGC
This sequence comes from uncultured Acidobacteriota bacterium, assembly GCA_963804795.1. Lineage (GTDB taxonomy): Bacteria > Acidobacteriota > Vicinamibacteria > Vicinamibacterales > 2-12-FULL-66-21 > CAVSUB01. The sequence goes on from CAWDRS010000009.1 coordinate 4,722, forward strand.
TACTGGGGCAAGAACCTCGTGCGGAACTTCCACGAGCTCGGGGCGCTGGCAGCGCTCTGCGACGCCGAGGCGGTGGTCGAGGCGCTGTGCAGGGACCAGTACCAGGACGCCAGGTTCATTCGAGATTATCGCGACGTCCTGGCAGACCCGGCGATCGACGCCGTGGCGTTGGCCACTCCAGCGGTGACGCACTACGAGATGGCGAAGGCGGCGCTGAACGCGGGCAAGGACGTGCTCGTCGAGAAGCCTCTGGCCGTGGACGTGAAGCACGGTGAGGAGCTGGTGAAGCTGGCGGCGGCCCGCGGCCGGATCCTGATGGTCGGGCACATCCTCCGGTACCATCCGGCCATACTGAAGCTGCACCAGCTGATTCATGAAGGCGCGCTCGGCAAGATCAGTTACCTCTACTCGAACCGGCTCAACATCGGAAAGATCCGCACCGAAGAGAACATCCTCTGGAGCTTCGCGCCGCACGACATCTCCGTCATGCTGTCGCTCCTGAACGAGATGCCGAGCCGCATCTCGTGCCAGGGCGGCGCCTTCCTGAACAGCGGCGTCGTCGACGTCACGCTGAGCCACTTCGACTTTCCGAGCGGGGTGCAGGCCCACATCTTCGTGAGCTGGCTGCATCCCGTGAAGGAGCAGAAGCTGGTCGTCGTCGGATCGGAAAAGATGGCGGTCTTCGACGACACGGCGGAGCACAAGCTGGTGCTGTACCCGCATCGGGTCGAGTGGAAGAATCGGATCCCGACGGCAATCAAAGCCAAGGGGGAATTCGTCGAGCTCGACAACCGCGAGCCGTTGAAGGCGGAGTGCCAGCACTTCCTGGATTGCATCGCATCGCGTCGCGCGCCAGTGAGCGATGGCGCCGAAGGCCTGCGCGTCCTGCGTGTCCTGGACGGCTGCCAGCGCGCGCTGCAGAGCAGTAGGCCCACGATCGATGCGCCCGATGCTGGAAGCGCCCCGAAGGAGCTTCCGTACTTCGTGCACGAGTCGGCCTACGTCGACGAGGGTGCGCAGGTCGGCGCGGGCACCAAGGTCTGGCATTTCTCGCACGTCATGAAGGGCGCGCTGATCGGTTCCCGCACGAACATCGGTCAGAACGTCAATGTCGACGCGGGCGCGGTCATCGGCAGCAACGTCAAGATCCAGAACAATGTGTCGATCTACACGGGCGTCGTGGTCGAAGACGACGTGTTCCTGGGACCCTCGTGCGTGCTGACGAACGTGTCGAACCCGCGTTCGCAGGTGAACCGGCACTCGCTCTACGAGACCACGCGGCTGAAGCGGGGATGCTCGATCGGCGCGAACGCGACGATCGTCTGCGGCGTCACGGTCGGACGCTACGCGTTCGTCGGAGCAGGCAGCGTCGTCACGAAGGACGTGCCGGATTACGCGCTCGTGATTGGCAATCCCGGACGGCGCGCCGGTTGGATGAGCCGCCACGGACATCGACTCGCGTCGCCGGATTCGGCCGGCGTCATGCGATGTCCCGAGAGCGGCTACCGGTACAAGGAATCGGAACCCGGCGTGCTCCAGTGTCTCGATCTCGACGAGGAGTCGCCGCTTCCCGCCGGCCTGAGCAAGGGCGGGAAGTCGTACAAAGAATTCAAACGCGAGGCGTCGCTCGTCGAGACGAGCAACTGAGGACCTTGCGACAGGAACGCGTCAAGCAGACCAACCAGGAAAGGACGAATCGACCGATGAATGTCCCGTTGCTCGATCTGAAAGCGCAATACGCCACCATCAAGGACGAAGTGAACGCGGCGATCGCCGAGGTGATGGAATCGCAACATTTCATCCTGGGTCCGAAAGTGGAGGCATGCGAACGCGCCATTGCCAGTTATTCCTCGGTCGCTCACGGCGTTGGCGTCGCATCCGGAAGCGACGCGCTGCTGGTGTGCTTGATGGCCGAGGGGATCGGCCCCGGCGACGAGGTCATCACGACCCCGTACACGTTCTTCGCGACGGCCGGTGCGATCGCGCGTCTCGGGGCAACGCCGGTGTTCGTCGATATCGACCCCGAAACCTACAACCTGGACGTCTCCCAGCTCGAGGCAAAGGTCACCAGCCGGGCTCGAGCCATCATTCCGGTTCACCTCTACGGCCAGATGGCCGACATGGACGCGGTCATGCAGGTTGCTGACGCGCACGGCCTGATTGTGATCGAGGACGCGGCGCAGGCCATTGGCGCTGAATACAAGGGCCGCCGAGCCGGGTCAATCGGGCACTACGGCTGCTTCTCCTTCTTCCCGTCGAAGAATCTGGGTGCGGCGGGTGACGGTGGAATGGTGGTCACCAACGATGCGCAGCGCGCGGAGAAAATGAAAATCCTGCGCGGTCATGGTGCGAAGCCGAAGTACTACCACAAGGTTGTTGGCGGCAATTTCCGGCTCGATGCGCTTCAAGCGGCGGTCGTATCGGCGAAGCTGCCGCATCTCGATGCGTGGACGGCCGCGCGCCAGCACAATGCCGCACAGTACGATCGGTTGTTCGTCGAGGCGGGATTGACCTCCGCGCCGGCGGAGGCTCGCGTGGGTCTTCCGAAGGTCGTCGCCAATCGGCACATCTTCAATCAGTACGTGATCCGCATTCCCCGCCGCGACGAGCTGCAGGCCGACCTGAAATCACGCGGCGTCGGAACCGAGGTCTACTACCCGGTGCCCATGCATCTCCAAGAGTGTTTTGCGTATCTTGGATTGGTGTCCGGGTCGTTCCCCGAGAGCGAGCGGGCGGCACAGGAGACGCTCGCACTGCCGATTCAACCGGAGTTGACCGCAGCGCAGGCCCGATACGTCGTCGACTGCGTCGCCGCGTTCGTGGGGTACGCGTCGCCGGCAGGCGCCCGAAAGTGAGCGGGGAAGGCACGCGATTAATGCTGTTAGGCGCGCTCAAAGCGCACCGCGCGGACTGTGCGTGGTGGAGTGGGATAGGGGGTCCGGGGACGAAGTCCCTCGGTGAATCATGATCGGGGTCCTTCCCAGGGCGGGCCAGGCAGAGGCCGTCGAAGAGTTCTTCGAGTTGTTCAAGACCCCCTGGGAGTACTACGCGGAAGGCCGTCCGTACAACGTCCTAGTGGTTACGGGCGACCCGGCGCCGGACCAGCACACGCTGGACCGGATCAACGCGAAAGCCGTGCTCGTGTATTGCGCGAGTCCGACTGCCGACGATGTGCGGCGGCGGGTGAGGGTGTCGGTTCAAGAGCCAGGCCGTGTTGTCGACGTGGACGGGGTCGCGATTCCAGTGTTCGGCGAATCCGCGACGTTCCATCTCGACGCCGAGGGTCGTTCGGGAGTGCCAGCCGGCACGGCCGTCGTGCGGCACCGGATCGAGCCGAATCGGCTCATGATGCGCATCGGGTACGATCTCTTCGACGAGGTGGCGCGGCTCCTCTCGATCGGCCAGCCGGTGCAGCACGCCGGCGTTCCCACGCTCGATCTCCACATCCGGATGCTGCGAGACTGGATTCTGTCGGCGGGCCTCCCGCTCGTCGAGATCCCTCCGGCGCCCGCGGGACACGCCTTCGGCGTCTGCCTCACGCACGACATCGACTTCATCGGCATCCGGCAACACCGTTTCGATCACTCGATGTGGGGGTTCCTCTACCGATCGACCGTGGGTGCCGTGCTGAACGTGCTCAGGGGGCGGCTGTCGCCGCGACGGCTGCTGGATTGCTGGCGCGCAGCGGCGTCGTTGCCGTTCGTCTACCTTGGCTGGGCGCGGGACTTTTGGGAGCCCTTCGAGTGGTACCTCCGCGTTGAAGAGGGGCTGCCGGCCACGTACTTCCTGATTCCGTTCAAGGGACGGGCCGGAGAGCGCGTCCCGGGCGCGGCCGCGAGCCGCCGCGCGACGGCTTACGACGCTGGCGATCTCGGCGAGTGGCCCGGCGTTCTCGAGCAGGCTGGTTGCGAACTCGGCGTCCACGGCATCGATTCGTGGCACAGTCCGGAGAAAGGACGCGACGAGTTGGCGCGCGTCCGTACGGTGTCTCGGAGCGGTCGCATCGGCATGCGGATGCACTGGCTCATGTGCGAGCCCGCAACTCCTGCGGTCCTCGAAGAAGCCGGGTATGCGTACGATTCCACCGCTGGATACAATGAAACGGTCGGGTACCGCAACGGCACGAGCCAGGTGTATCGGCCGCTGGGCGTGCGGACGCTCCTGGAGCTGCCGATGCACATCCAGGACGGCGCGCTGTTCTATCCGACGAAGCTGAATCTCACCGACGACGAGGCGTGGCGACGCTGTGCCGGCATCTTCGAGCATGCGAAGGCGTCCGGCGGCGTCGTGACGCTGCTGTGGCACGACCGGAGTCACGGCCCCGAGCGGTTCTGGGGTGACTTCTACACCCGGTTGATCGAGAGCGTCCGTTCGTCTGGCGCCTGGGTCGCGACCGCCGGCGACGCCGTGGCCTGGTTCGACGCGCGGCGGCGCATACGGTTCGAGCACGACGCCCACGCCGATGACGTGCGCGTGCGGCACGACGACGAACGCGCGACCGTTCCCGGGTTCACTGTTCGGGTCCATCGTCCGGCGGGAGAGTCCGCCGCCCGGTCCGTCGTCGACCGTTCATGGGACGGCCGGTCCGTGGTCTCCGTCGGCCCGCTGGCCACCTGCTCCCTATCATGAAATCGGTCTGTCTCATCGTTCAGAGCCACTACGAGTTCGACCCGCGGGTTCGGCGGAAGGCGGAGGCGCTCGCGGCCGCCGGGTGGGCCGTGGACGTCCTGTCGCTTCGTACCGTCGACGGCCCCGCCTCCTTCACGCTGTCGGGCGTGCACGTCGAGACGTTTGCGCCTTGGGAAGAAGCGCGGGTCGCTCGTTCGCTACGCTTACGAATACGCGGCGTTCTTCTGCTGGGCGTTCGCGCGCGTGCACAAGGAGATGCGGCGGAAGCGGTACGCCGTCATCGACGTCAACACGCTCCCGGACTTCCTGATTTTCGCGCCGCTGTTCGCGCGGCGCATGGGAGCGAAACTCGTGCTCGACATGCACGAGATCACGCCCGAGTTCTACAGGTCCAAGTACGTCATCGCCGAGTCATCCTGGATCATCCGCGCGCTGAAGCTCGTGGAGAAGATCAGCTTCGATTTCGCCGATCACGTGCTAACGATCAACGAGCCGATCCTCGAGCTCCTCGTCGCGCGTGGGCTCCCGAGATCGAAGACGACGATCATCATGAACTCTGCGGATGATGCGCGGTTCGCACCAGCGCCGGGATCCATCGAGCCAGTCAGACCGTCGCCGTCGTTCGCCATGATCTACCACGGCACGCTGACCCGCATTTACGGCCTCGATCTCGCGATTGAGGCGTTCGCCATCGCCGAGCGCGACATGCCCGGCGCCGAGCTGTGGATCCTCGGTTCGGGTCCCGAGCAGGCGGCACTCGGAGAGATGGTGCGGGCGCGCGGGCTGGAATCGAAGGTTCGCCTCGTCGGCCAGGTCCCCGGCTCCGAGATTCCGGGCTGGTTGCGCCGGAGCGACGTGGGCCTGCTGCCGATCCGTCGCGACCCGCTCCTCGAGTATGCCTTCCCCAACAAGCTTCCGGAGTACATCGTGAGCGGGAAAGCCGTGATCATCTCCCGGCTCGGCGCGATCGGGCACTACTTCAGCGATGACGCCGTGGCGTATGCGGAGCCGAACGACCCGGCGGACGTCGCGAAGCAGATGGTCCGGCTCTATCGTGACCCCGGTCTTCGTGCCTCGCTGGCGCGGCGGGCGGCCGAGGAATATGCGCCGATCACGTGGGACGTGATGAAGGCTCGATACCTGACCTTGATGGACAATCTCTGCGGGCTGACAGAGGCGAAGCGGATCGAGCCACAGAGCGCCGAGACGCGCGTGGCGGCGAGGTAGACGCACGATGAGTTCCAGCGCTCAGCCCGGCGTCGCGGAATCGAGAAGGACCTCGGCCAATGCAGACGACGTGCGCCGCACGAGGCAGGACCTTCTGCGGGTACTGCCAGTCGCGCAATTGGGCAGGCCACGATCCGTACGACGCGCTGAACAGCCGGCTGTTCACGGCCGTGCCCATGCTCGACTCGAAATGGCCGCGCCTGGTCGTGACGCAGGCGCTGAAGCGCAGCCCGGTGAACATCCGTGGGCTGCTGTTCGTGCCCGAGACGCAGAACCCAAAGGCAATGGCGCTCTTCCTGGGAGCGTCACTGCGGATGGCGGACCTCAAGCCTTCGATCCGGAACACGCTCGTTCAGGGCTTCGTCGACCGCCTCGTGGCGATGCGGTCCGCCGGCAACGACCACTGGTGCTGGGGCTACAGTTTCCCCTGGCAGACACGCACGCTCGTCGTTCCGCGCGGGGCGCCCAACCTGGTGTGCACGACGTTTGTCGCCAACGCCCTGCTCGACGCGTACGAGCAGACTCGCGACAGCCGGTGTCTCACGATGGCGGTCAGCGCGTCGAGGTACATCCTCGATGAGCTGTTCTGGACCGAGGAGGATTCCGCGGCCGGCTTCGCCTATCCGATGCCCTCGATTCGGGTGCACATTCACAACGCGAATCTGCTCGGTGCCGCGCTCTTTTGCCGCGTGTTCAGGCTGACGGGTGACCGTAGGTTCGTCGAGCCTGCACTGAAAGTCGCGCGCTATTCGGCGTCCCGGCAGCACCCGGATGGCTCGTGGGCCTACGGCGAGGCACAGACCCAGCAGTGGATCGACAATTTCCACACCGGGTACAACCTCGGCGCCTTGCGCGATATCGGCCAGTACCTGGGCTCCACGGAATTCGAGACCGGGGTCCGGCAGGGTTTCGAGTTCTATCGCGCGCACTTCTTTCGAGAGGACGGGGCGCCGCGATACTTCCACGACAACACGTATCCCATCGACATCCATTGTGTGGCGCAGAGCATCATCACGCTGGTTTCGTTCAGGCACCTGCATCCAGACAATCTTCGGCTGGCGCACGAGGTCTTCCGGTGGGCGAAGCAGCAGATGTGGGATGAGGGCGGGTACTTCTACTATCGCGTGCTGCGGTTCGGCAGGATCAAGACGTCCTACATGCGATGGTCCCAGGCATGGATGCTCCTGGCGACCTCGGTCCTCGTGAACGAGTCCGACGGCGTCGGCGCGGAACTGTCGCCGCCGCATTCGGCCGTTTCGGCGTGAGCAACGTGGCCGTCACCAGCGAGTCGGGCAGAGTGGGAGACAGCGCGACGGACCGCAAGGCGTACGTGCTCGTGACGCCGGCGAGGAACGAGGCGGCGTTCATCGAGCTGACGCTTCGATCGATGGTCTCGCAGACGTGCAGGCCGCTGAAGTGGGTGATCGTCAGCGACGGCTCTACGGATGGCACGGATGACATCGTGTCCCGGTACGCCGCGGACCATCCCTGGATCGAGCTGCTGAGGATGCCGGAGCGCCGCGAACGGCACTTTGCCGGAAAGGTCCACGCCTTCAACGCCGGCTACGAGCGGGTCAAGCATCTGCCCTACGCCGTGATCGGCAGCATGGACGCCGACATCTCGTTCGACCCGGAGTACTTCGCGTTCCTGCTGGACAAGCTGTCGGCGAACCCCGAGCTTGGCCTCGTCGGCACGCCGTTCAAAGACGAGTCGATGTACGATTATCGATTCGTGAGCATCGAGCACGTCTCCGGCGCGTGCCAGCTGTTCCGCCGCGAGTGCTTCGAGGCGATCGGCGGCTACGTGCCGATGAAGTCGGGCGGCGTCGACCACGTGGCCGTGATCAGCGCCCGGATGAAGGGCTGGAAAACGCGGACGTTCACCGAGAAGATCTGCCACCACCACCGGAAGATTGGAACCGCGCAGCACGGCCGGATCAAGAGCAAGTTCCGCGACGGCGTGCTCGACTACGCGCTGGGCGGGCATCCCCTCTGGGAGGTGTTCCGCACCACGTATCAGATGACGAAGCGGCCGTACGTCATCGGCGGGTTGAGCCTCCTCACGGGGTACCTCAGCGCTGCGCTGCGCCGTGGTGATCGGCCCGTCTCCGACGAGCTGGTCGCATTCCGCCGGCGCGAGCAGATGCGCCGGCTGCGCGCGTTTCTCACGGGCAACAAGACCCGGGCCGCGATGTAGGTCGCGGCCCGGACTTTTCATGTCTAGCGCGCTGATAGTCAACGCGGATGACTGGGGTCGCGACGCGCGGACGACCCAGCGGATTTTCGACTGCGTGCGCTGCGGCGCCGTGACGTCGGTCAGCGCGATGGTGTTCATGGAGGGCTCCGTCGAAGGCGCGGCGAGCGCCGTGGAGCACGGCGTCGACGCAGGGTTACACCTCAATTTCACGACTCCGCTGTCGTCGCCCGACACGCCGCTCCAGCTCGCCGAGCGGCAGCGGATGCTGGGCCGCTACTTGAGGCGGCACCGGCTGGCGCAGGTGGTGTTTCACCCGGGGCTCGCGCGGGCCTTCGAATACGTCTTCGCTGCGCAAGTGGACGAGTTCAGGCGCCTGTACGGAATGGATCCGCAGCGCATCGACGGCCACCATCACATGCACCTCTGCGCCAACGTCGTCCTCGGCCGCCTGTTACCGGCGGGCGTTGTCGTCCGCCGGAATTTCTCGTTTCAGCCCGGGGAGAAGGGCGCCTGGAACCGGATGTATCGCAAGCTCGTGGACGCGATGCTCACCAGGCGGCATCGGCTCACCGATCTGCTGTTCTCGCTTCCGCCGTTCGAAACGCCCGGCCGCGTCGAACGAATTGTCTCGCTTGCGGGGACGTCGGTCGTGGAGCTCGAAACACATCCCGTCGACGAGCCCGAGTACCGGTTCCTCACCGAAGGGCAGATCGCGCGTCGAGCGCAAGGCGTTGCGATCTCGCCGTTCTCGGCGGTGTTCCACCTGCGCACTCTGGAAGGACACGTGTGAGCTCCACCGCGAACATCGTCGGTCCCGATGACCTCGTGCTCATCACCGGCGCCAGCGGGTTCATCGGCGCGCGGCTGGTGGAGCGCCTGATCGCTCACGGGCTTCGCAACATCCGCTGCCTGGCGAGGCCCTCGAGCAATACGTCGAGGCTCGAGGCCGTGATAGCCACGAGCGGAACGGACCACAACGCTCGGATCGAGATCACGACCGGAAACCTGCTCTCGCGCGACGACTGCGCACGCGCCGTGAAGGATGTCGCGGTGGTCTTCCACCTCGCAGCTGCTCGCGGGGAGAAGTCGATCCCCGACGCCTTCATGAATTCGGTCGTGACGACCCGAAACCTGCTCGAGGCGAGCGCGCGCCACGCCCGGCTCTGCCGCTTCGTCAGCGTCAGCTCGTTTTCGGTGTACTCGAACAGAGGAAACCCCGGCGGACGGCTTCTCGACGAGTCGTCGCCTGTGGAGCAGCCCGCCGCCGTCCGCAACGACGCGTACTCGTTTGCAAAGGTGAAGCAGGACGAGATAGTGACGGAGTACGCCGGCAAGGCTGGCATTCCGTACGTAGTCGTCAGACCCGGCTACGTCTACGGCGAGGGGAACGAGAAGATCACGGGCCGTGTCGGCGTGGATACGTTCGGGATCTTTCTGCACATGGGCGGCTCGAACCGGATCCCGTTCACCTTCGTCGACAACTGCGCCGAGGCTATCGCCCTCGCGGGCCTCGTGCCCGGCGTCGACGGCGAGGTTTTCAACGTCGTCGACGACCACCTCCCCTCGAGCCGGAAGTTCCTGCGGCTGTACAAGAAGAATGTCAGGCGCTTCCGTTCCCTCTACGTGCCTCACGCGATGAGCCTCGCGCTCTGCACACTGTGGGAGAAGTACTCGGACTGGTCCGAGGGTCAGCTGCCGCCGGTCTTCAATCGCCGCGGCTGGCACACCTACTGGAAAAAGACGCGGTACAGTAACGAGAAGCTGAAGCACCGACTCGGGTGGAAGCCGCTCGTCCCGGCCCGCGAGGCCCTGGAACTGTATTTCGAAAGCTGCCGCCAGAAGCTCCGTAGTGCGTGAGGCTTCTATTCATGTTGGGTGTCAGGGCGCGCACGGCGCGCCCGCGAGGGGAGCGGAGCGGGGCGGAGGGGCCCCCGCGAGCGACCGAGCCGGGGTCCGGGGCAGAGCCCCGGTTAAGAAAGATGCTGCCGCACATCTCGGTCTGCATCTGCACGTACAAGCGCGCCCGCTTCCTGACGCGCCTGCTGCGAGACCTCGGGAAGCAGGAAACGGCGGGGCTCTTTACGTTTTCGATCGTCGTCGCCGACAACGATCAGCAGGAATCGGCGAGAGCGACCGTGAATGCGTTCCTCGCGGAATCGAGCATTCCGGTCCGGTACTGCGTCGAGCCGCGGCAGAACATCGCCCTGACGCGAAACAAGGCGCTCGAGCACGCAGAAGGCGATTTCGTCGCCTTCATCGACGACGACGAGTTTCCGCCCGCGGAGTGGCTGTTGACGCTGTTCAGTGCGTGGCAGACGCACGGTGTCGACGGCGTGCTCGGGCCGGTCAAGCCCTACTACGAGAAAACGCCGCCGGCGTGGGTCGTCAAAGGCAAGTTCTACGATCGGCCGAGCTATCCGACCGGGTTCGTCATCGACTGGAGGAAGGGCCGGACAGGCAACGTGCTGCTCAACCGCCGTGTGTTCGAGGGGCTCGGCGAACCGTTCAGGCCGCAGTTCCTGACCGGAGAGGACCAGGACTTCTTCCGGCGCGCGATCGAGAAAGGACACCGGTTCATCTGGTGCCACGAGGCGATCGCGTACGAAGAGGTCCCGGCGATCCGGTGGCAGCGATCGTTCATGCTGCGGCGGGCACTGCTTCGTGGCTCCGTATCGATCGCGCATCCCAGCGTCGGAGCATCAGCGGTGGCCAAGTCGGCGCTCGCGATGGTGGCCTACGCGAGCGCGCTGCCATTTGCGTGGGTCGTCGGCGAGCACGGGTTCATGACGTGCCTGGTCAAGCTCTGCGATCATACGGGGCGCGTCCTCGCGTGGATCGGCATCAATCCCGTGAAGGAATCCTACGTTACCGAGTAGTTAGGCGCGCCACGGGCGGCCCTGCCGGGAGGGAGCGGAGCGGGGCGAAGCGGCCCCCGCAAGCGACGGCGATAGGGGGTCCGGGGGACTAAAGTCCTCGGTTAATTAATCGAAATGCTTAAGGTAGCTATCGTCGGGTGCGGGAAGATCGCCGACTCGCACGCCTCTCAGATCCGGCGGATCAAGGGGTGCGAGATCGTCGGCGTGTGCGATCGTGAGCCGCTCATGGCGAAGCAGCTCTTCGAGAGGTTTCCGATCAAAGGGCATTTCAGCGAGCTGAACGAGCTTCTGAGCGTTGCGCGTCCCGACGTGGTGCACATCACGACGCCGCCCGAAAGCCATTTCACGATCGCGCGGGAGTGCCTGGAGCGGGGAGCGCACGTCTACGTGGAGAAGCCCTTCACCGTCCGCACGGAAGAGGCCCAGGCGTTGGTGGCTGTCGCCAATCAGAAGGGGCTCAAGCTGACGGCGGGACACGACGATCAGTTCACGCACGTGGCGCGGCGCATGCGGGATCTCGTCGCAGAGCGGGTACCTCGGCGAGCGCCCGCTCCACATGGAGAGCTACTACTGCTACGACCTCACGGATCCGGGGTACGCGCGGGCGTTGCTGAGCGACAAGCAGCACTGGGTGCGGCGCCTCCCGGGAAAGCTGCTGCACAACATCATCAGCCACGGCATCGCGCGGATTGCGGAGTTCCTGACGACTGAATCACCGACCGTGATCGCCCACGGATTCGCGAGCCCGATGCTGAAGCGGATGGGTGAGGATCGAGATCGTCGACGAGTTGCGCGTGATCATCTCGGAGGAGGAGCGGACGACCGCGTACTTCACGTTCTCCTCCCAAATCCGGCCGTCGCTGCATCATTTCCGGCTCTACGGCCGGAAGAACGGCCTCGTGCTCGACCACGATCACGATACGCTCATCAAGCTGCGCGGGCGGCGGTTCAAAAGCTACGCCGAGAAGTTCGCGCCGCCGCTGATCTTCGCGGATCAGTACGTCGGGAACTTCTTCACCAATGCGAAGACGTTCCTGCGGCGGGACTTCCACTTCAAGTCCGGGATGAAATGCCTGATCGAAGCGTTCTACAAGTCGATTGCAGAGGGGGCGCCGCTGCCCATCCCGTATCGCGAGATCCTGCTGACCGCCAGGATCATGGATTCGATCTTCGAACAGGTGATGCCGGAGCGTGCGCCCGCCCGGCACGATGTGACGACGACAGTCCGATGAATCGCTGGCGGTGTCCAGCGGCAACACTGGTGGAACGCAGCCGATGAAAGTCTGTGGGAAGAATGTGCGGATTGATGGCCGGATGATCCGGATGGGGCGCCTCGATGCCGATCGGTACGAGTTCCTGAGCGATCCCGAAGCGGCCTGCAGGGAGATCCGCGAGTCCGGCGTTCGAATGGATCTGTTCACGTTTCTGCAGAAGCTGCCGCAGGCCGATCCGAAGTACGACTATCCGATGGAGTGGGACAACTTGGCGGCCCTGCCGGTTTCCACGTTCGATCACTGGTTCACGAAGCAGATCGACGGCAAGACCCGCAACATGGTGCGGCGCGCGGAGAAGAAGGGCGTCGTCGTTCGCGAGGTTCCGTTCGACGACGTGCTCGTGCGAGGTATCTCGGAGATCTATGACGAGTCCCAGGTCCGGCAAGGGAAACCGTTCTGGCACTACAAGAAGGGCCTCGACGCCGTCCGCACGGAGAACGGCACCTTTCTCGATCGAAGCACGTTCATCGCGGCAGCGGTTGGTGACAGCATCATCGGGTTCGCGAAGCTCGTGACGGACGAGGATCGTCAGCAGGCCGCGCTGATGCAGATACTCTCGATGATCTCGCATCGCGACAAGTCGCCGACCAACGCGCTGATGGCGCAGGCGGTGCGGTCCTGCGCGGAGCGCGGCATTCCGTACCTGGTGTACGCGAACTTCGCTTACGGCAACAAACACCGGGACAGCCTGAGCGACTTCAAGCAGAACAACGGCTTTCAGCGGATCGACCTGCCCCGGTACTACGTGCCGCTCACCATCACGGGCAAGGTTGCGCTGCGGCTCGGCCTTCACCATCCGATGGCCGACCACATCCCCGAGCCGCTGCGCCAGCGGCTCCGCTCGATCCGCAGCTCGTGGCTGGCCCGGAACACGCGCCCGGTGAAGCTCGCTGAGGAATCCTCCAATGGCTCGTGAAGTGTCGATCCGCTTTCGCGGCCACACGGTGAGAGGCGTATGCCGGGCGTAGCCGGTCTCGTGACGCGCATGCCACGCGCGCGCGCCGAAGCGGAGTTGGCGTGCATGGTGGCGTCAATGGTGCACGAGCCGTTCTACGAGACCGGTACGTTCGTCGACGAAGTCCAGGGACTGTACGTTGGGTGGTCCGCGCGGCGCGGCTCGTTCGCCAGCGGGATGCCCCTGCGGAACGAGCGCGGCGATGTTCTGCTGGCGTTCGCAGGCGAGGTGTTCCCGGACGCGGATCAGGAAGACGCAGGGCGAAACCGCGACCGCCGTTCCGGTGAAGGCGCTGCCTTGTGGGTTGTCCGGCAGGTACGAAGACGATCCGGCTTTCCCCTCGACCTTGAACGGGCGTTTCCAGGGCGTCGTCCTCGACCGCGCGCGCGGTGCCGCGACGCTGTTCAACGATCGCTACGGCCTGCAGCGCGTCTACTATCACCAATCGCGCGACGCGCTCTACTTCGCCGCGGAAGCCAAGGCGATCCTCGCCGTCCGTCCCGAGCTCCGGCGCGTGGACGCCAGGGCTCTGGGAGAGCTGGTGTCGGTCGGCTGCGTGCTCGACAACAAGACGCTGTTCGACGGGATTCAGGTCTTGCCTGGCGCGTCAAAATGGACCTTCCGTAACGGCGGCGTCGAGAAGCAGGAGGCGTACTTCCGGCCGGAACAGTGGGAGCAGCAGCCGCTGCTGGACGACGAGTCCTACTACCAGGAGCTGCGATCGGTTTTCTCGCGCACGGTCGGAAGGTACTTCGGCGGGCGGGAGCGTGTCGGCATCTCGCTAACGGGGGGCCTCGACACTCGGATGATCCTCGCCTGGCACAAGCCGGCGCCCGATTCTCTGCCGTGCTACACCTTCGGCGGCAGCTACAGAGACTCCCGTGACGTGATCGTCTCGCGGCGAGTGGCAGGAGCGTGCCGGCAGCCACATCGCGTGATCGGTGTCGGTGAGGATTTCCTGTCCACGTTCGACCGGTACGCGGAGCGTACCGTCTATCTGACTGACGGATGCGCGGACGTGAGCCGTTCGGCGGACCTCTACGTCAACGAGCTGGCCCGCGAGATTACGCCAGTGAGGATGACCGGCAACTACGGTGGTGAAGTGTTGCGCCGAATCCGCGCCTTCAAGCCAGTGGACCCTCCATCCGGCCTGTTCGACGCGGGCTTGCTCTCCGAGGCCCGATTGGCGCGCGACACGTACGCGCGGACGATTCAAGTGCATCCGCTCACGTTTGCCGTGTTCAAGCAGGCACCGTGGCACCATTACGGGCTCCTCGCGCTGGAAGAGACGCAGCTGGCGCTTCGTACGCCATACCTGGACAACGACCTGGTCAGCACGATCTTCCGTGCGCCGCTGTCGGCGATTACCAGCGATGAAAGTTGTCTCCGGCTGATTCAGGAGGGCGATCCGACGCTGGCGGCGATTCCGACTGATCGTGGGCTGGGGCAGCAGGGCCTCGTAACCTCGGTGAGGCGCGCGGTGCACCAGTTCTCCTTCAAGGCCGAAGTACACGTACGATTATGGGATGCCGCAGTGGGTGGCCAAGGTGGACCATCGGCTCTCGCCGCTCAGGCTCGAGCGTGTGTTTCTGGGCCGGCACAAGTTCTATCACTACCGCATCTGGTACCGGGATTCTTTGGCCCGCTACGTTCGCGACATGCTGCTGGATCCCAGAAGCCTGGCCCGGCCGTACGTGAACCGGCAGACAGTCGAATCCGTTGTGAACGGCCATCTGAGAGGGGACCAGAACCACACGCTCGCGATCCACAAGCTGCTCACGCTCGAACTGGTTCATCGGCTCTTCGTGGATTCTGCCGTTGAGGCGCTCTCCATGCCCCAGGGCATGCTGGGCGAGCCCGTGAATGCCTCCTAGGCTGGCAGCGCTCGTCTTCGTGATTGGGATTGCGGGATTGTTCTATCTCGACCGGACTTCGGATCGCGATCGAAAGACGTCCTGGGCGCTGTGGATCCCGATTCTCTGGTTGACCATTGCGGCCTCGAGGATGGTCTCGCAGTGGATGTCTCTCTCGGGCGGCGTATCGCTGGCGTCGCAGGACGTTTACATGGAGGGCAGCCCGCTCGATCGCTGGCTCTTCACGGGGATGTTGCTCGCCGGCTTGTCTGTGCTGGCGCGACGACGCGAGAGGGTTGGAACACTCCTGCAGCAGAACCTCCCGATTGCGGTTTTCTTCGCTTATTGCCTCGCGAGCGTGCTGTGGTCGGACTATTCGTTTGTTGCCTTCAAGCGGTGGACGAAGGGCCTCGGCAACTTCGTCATGATCTTGGTGGTGCTGACCGATCCGAGTCCGAGAGCCGCTATCAAGCGCTTCATCATGTCGGCCGGCTTCGTGCTCATTCCGGTATCCGTGCTGTTTATCAAGTATTTTCCGGACTATGGACGCGGATATCTCAGCTGGGTCTGGACGCCCCTGTATACCGGAGTCGCGACCGACAAGAACGGGCTGGGATATGACTGTTTGTTCTTCGGCTTGGGTACGCTGTGGTGCCTCCTCGAAGCGTTCCGTGAAACGGCCGGGCAGGATCGACGTCGGCAAATTCTGGTGCACGGGGTCATTCTGCTGATGGTCGCCTGGTTGTTCTGGAAAGCAAACTCGGCGACGTCGACGGTCGCGTTCATGTTTGGCGCCGGGTTGATGCTGGGCGTGGCGTGGATCCGGCGTCCATGGGTCGTTCACTTCGTCGCGCTGGCGGTACCAGTCGGCGCACTCGTTGCGTTCGTCATTCTGGACCTCGACGCATACGCCCTGTCTGCAGTCGGCCGCGACGTTTCTCTCACCGGCCGGACCGAGTTGTGGGGGGAAGTGCTCCGCATACACGACGCGCCGTGGCTGGGTGTGGGGTTCGAAACATACTGGATGGGTCGACGTGCCGACTATCTCTGGAACAAGTACTGGTGGCGTCCGAATCAGGCGCACAACGGCTACATCGAAACATACTTGACGCTCGGCTGGGTCGGTCTGACTATGCTGGCGCTGATGCTCGTTTCCGGCTATCGGCACATCATCCAAACGATCCGACGCGACCCCGGGATGGCCTCGCTCACGGCGGCCCTGTTGGCGGCGGCAGTCGTATATAACCTCACGGAGGCGGCATTCAAAGCGATCCATCCGGTCTGGATCGCTTTCCTGCTGTCGGTCGCGACTGTTCCTCTACTGGCCAAATCTGAGAAGGCCGTCGCGACGCCGCCGGAGCGCGCACCTTCGCAGCACACGGTCTTCGACACCGACTGGGCCAAGGCACATCCCATCCGCGATCGTCGCACAGGTATTGCCGTGCCCGCGGCGACACAGGGTCGTGCGTTCAATCGATAGAACGAATGTCTCTCGCACGGAAGGCTCGACAGGTAATGCGGGGAATGGTCCAGATGTACGGGACCGAAGCCATGAAGCGATCGCTGTGGAACAACGAGTTCGCCGGCGGTCGCTGGAACTGTCTCGACAGCACCGCCGATGATCTGCGTGTACCCCGTCATTCAGAAGTACGCCACCCGTGGCAGCATCCTCGACCTCGGCTGCGGATCGGGCAGCACCGGCAACGAGTTGAGTCTCGAGAGCTACGATCAATATACAGGGGTGGACATCTCCGACGCCGCCATCGAGAAGGCCAGGACGAGAACGGAGCAGAATCACCGCGCGGATCGGAATGAATTCCTTCAGGGGGATGTATTCCGGTACGTGCCGGCGCGGACCTACGACGTCATCGTGTTCAGGGACTCCATCTACTACGTGCCGCGTGCCCAGGTCAGGCCGATGCTGAACCGATATTCCCAGTATCTGACCGGCCGCGGCGTCTTCATCGTCCGGATCGCCAACGCAAACGACAAGTACCAGGCATTCGTGCACACGATCGAAGAAAGCTTCGAGGTCGTGGAGAAGGCCTTCTCGACTCACCCGGACGCTCTCGTCATCGTCTTTCGGCCCAGAACCTCATGAAGCCACTCGTCTCGATCCTGGTGCCTGCGTTCAACGCCGAGCAGTGGATCGGCGAGACGCTCGAGTCCGCCCTCGCGCAGACGTGGCCTCGCAAAGAGATCCTCCTCGTCGATGACGGGTCGACCGATCGCACGCTGGACATTGCGCGTCGGTTCGAGTCCCGTGGCGTGTCCATCATCACGCAGGAGAACCGTGGCGCAGCCGCGGCCCGGAACACGGCGCTCGCGGCCAGCCGGGGCGATTACCTGCAATGGCTCGATGCCGACGATCTCCTCGCGCCCGAGAAGATCGAGCGCCAGCTGGAGTCGTTGTCGGCAAGGCCTGCGACAGGGCAGCTCCGAAGTAGCCGACTGCTGCTGTCGGCGGCCTGGGGCCGCTTCCTGTACCGCACCGATCGTGCGGAGTTCAGGCCGAGCGCGCTGTGGAACGATCTTCCCCCGGCCGATTGGTTATGCCTCAAGATGGGGCACAACCTGTACATGCAGACAGCGACGTGGCTCGTCAGCCGGGAACTGACGGAGGCGACCGGCCCGTGGAACACCTCCCTCTTGGGGGACGATGACGGGGAATACTTCTGCCGGATTCTGGTTAAGAGCGATGGCGTTCGTTTCGTGCCCGAAGCCAAGGTGTTCTATCGGATGGCGGGTGCCGACACACTGAGCAACATCGGCCGGTCGGACCGAAAGATGGAGGCCCACTTCAAGTCCATGCAGTCCCACATCGGCTACCTGCGCTCGCTCGAGGATAGCGAACAGGTGCGGGCCGCCTGTGTCAGGTACCTTCAAACGTCCCTGATTCACCTCTATCCCGAGCGGCCCGATATCGTGAAACGGGCCGAAGAAATGGCGCAGGATCTCGGGGGGCACCTGGTGACGCCGCGGTTGTCCTGGAAGTATTCGTTGATCGGGAAGATGCTCGGTCTGAGTCGAGCCAAGCGCATTCAGGGCCTTCTCAGTCAGACGCGCTGGACATTGGCAAGGCGCTGGGACAAGACGCTGTTTCAGATCGGCAAGTTTCGCAAGAGCGAGTCCGAGGCCTGACGCGCGCTGCCGATCGCTCGGCAAAACTCTGGGATTGAAGTGATCCGGGTCCCCGGAATCGGGGCCCGGTCCTGATAGTTCGCTAGCGGATCAGCCTGACGTTCGAGGGTGACGCGGGAGCAGGCACGGTTGTGGACGTGCTGGCGTAGCAATTGTTCGCGTTGAAGTTCAGGATCTCTCCTGACTTCGCTGTCTTCTCGTAGCACACCCTCGCTGGAATCTTGAACGCGTGACCGTCGACGCCAGGCAGATCGCCACCCGTCACGTCCGGGCCAATCGGCGGCCACTGAGCCGATCCGAACCAGGAAGGCTTGCCGGACTTGTACTGCGACGCCGGCAGCGTGTTGCTCGAGGGAACCGTCGAGGCATACACTGACAGGCTAGACGGAATCTCGTTCGCGTTGAACCGCGGTCCGGTCACGACATCGTAGTTGCCCCAGCGCAGCATCGTCGAGACCACCTTCAGGTCGTTGGCCAGGTTGCCGGTGTAGCCGTTGCTGGACCATCCAAGCGCAAAGATCGATTTGTTCGGATTGCTCCCCGAAGGCGCGTTGCTCTCGTAAATCGAGTGGTAGCCCGGCTCGCCGAGGACGTTTCCGACGATGTTCATGTACCGGTTGGAGGACTGGATGATGAGGGGGCTGGTCTGCAGATCCTTGCCCGGCTCCCAGCCGTTCCAGCGGTTGCGGAAGGCCGTCCCGAAGTTCGACGTGCCGTGGATGTTATCCGCGTTGAAGCCGTTGCCGTCGTTGCCTTCCCAGAGAACGTTGTCGACTCCGGCATCATGGAAGTAGGAGCTCGCCTGCATCCAGCTCGCGACATAGTAGTAATGGTCGATCGAATAGTTGTAGCCGTAGACGGTTCCGGTCGCGTTGCCGGTCATCATCGGCGCGGTGACGTGCTGGAAGATGTTGTTCTCGATCAGATTGTTGGCGCTCATGCGGCTCTCGACGCCGTAACTCTGGGAGGCGCCGTTCAACGTGCCGTAGAAGTAGCTGTCGCGAATCGTCACGCGGGCCGCCTCGTACAACCAGACGTGGTTGCGGTTGGCGCGCATGCTGCGGACGTTCTTCATCCACGAGTCGAACGTGTTTCCCATGAAGACGCCGGACGAGATTCCGCCGCCGCTTCCCGCGTGGTCCATCGAGAGATCTTCGATACCGGCGCCGACGACAGGCGTCAGCCACCAGGCCTGCGGCTGTCGGTCGGCCCGCCAGTTGGGCATGTGGATTCCAGGCGTGAAGCTGACCGTCGAACCGCTGACGGCAGTGACCTTCACGAACTGCATCTGCGCGCGGCCCGGACGGCCGCCCGCGCCACCTTCCGTGGCGCAGGCGAGACTCTGGCAGACCCAGATGTCGCCCGTGTCGGTCGCGTCGTCGAGCTGATCGAGGACGAGCATGTCGCCGACCGCCAGACCGGACGTCGTGCTGAGGGTAATCGAGGTGGAGCCTTTCGAGTATCCGGAAGTCCAGTTCGCGACGGTGCCCGGGTTATCCGAGCTCTTTCCGCCGTTCTTGACGCAGACGTCAGCCCAGAGGCCCATGCAGCCGTTCCCGCCGTTGAAAACCAGAAACGTCTGATCAGGGCCGGAGCCGCGCAGCGTGACGTTGCTCTTGTTGTCGAACACGACCCCGCCACCCAGGTTGTACGTCCCCGGATTCAACTTGACGACCTGGCCGCTTGGGCAGTTCGCGATGGCCGCGTTGATCTGATCGGACGAGGCCCCCGGGCTCAGCGTCGAACACACGGTCGTGCGCGAGGGAATCCCGCCGTTGACGCCCGCTTGGCTCCAATCGATACGCCGGCTGGCTGCGATAGGGTTCGACTGTGCCTGGGCGGTCGACGCGAAGCCCGCACACATGACGACAAAGAGAAGTGACGCTGCTGATTTCATGGTTCTCGTAATCCTTCCGACACACGGGCCCAACCCGAGCGGACTATTTCTAGGCCTTGTACACCAGGAATAAGCGTGGAGCGAACAAATTTCGGTCTTACGTTTCTCCGGGGGGCCTGCAAGGCCTATTCCGTGGCTCGGATTCCCGCACTGTCTACTGAATATCGGAACAACCGGGGTCGCGTACCGCGAAAACCGACGAGAATTGAGGCCGCATCACAGATTCGGAATTCCGGAGGCGCGTACAGTCCCGTTCAGGAGCAGGCAGCTCCCGAGCCGGGAGACCGTCACCACTTGTCGGGATTCCAACCCAAGTTCCACTCCACGTTGGGGATAGTGTGTCGGGCCTGTGCGAGTCGGGCGCACGGGTCGCCACAGAGTGCGACTCTGGCACGGTCGACGCTCAGCACTTTCTACACGGCACATTCGACATGGCTGTAGCCAGCCCGGTTCGTCGGGCGTCCCGCTGAATACGAAGCCCCATGTTGCCGATTGATCACATGGGACGTCACACGGATCTCCGCGGCGCGAACGGTATAATCTATCGAAAATTCGGCGGAAGGGATGCAATTCATTGGCAATCGACGTAGTTGAAGTCCGGCCGGCAGAGAAGGGCGCGGGGGCGGCGCCGGTCCCCGGAACCGACGTGACGCGGCTCCGGATCCAGCCCAGCACCGGCTGGGGCGCCCTGAACCTCGACGACTTGTGGGCACACCGCGAGCTCGGTGTACTTCCTGACCTGGCGCGACATCAAGGTCCGCTACAAGCAGACCGTGCTGGGCGCGCTGTGGGCGATTCTCCAGCCGGCCCTGACCATGCTGGTGTTTTCGCTGTTCTTCGGAAGACTCGCGAAAATGCCTTCCGACGGCCTTCCGTACTCGGTCTTCAGCTACGTGGCGCTGGTGCCGTGGACGTTCTTCGCCAACGGCATCAACCACGCGTCGAACGGACTCGTGCACAACCAGAACCTCATCACGAAGGTGTACTTCCCGAGGCTCGCGATTCCGATCGCCTCGGTACTAGCCGGACTGCTCGATTTCGTGCTCGCCTTCGGCCTGATGATCGCCATGGTGGCCTACTACGACATCGTGCCGGGCTGGCAGGTCGTCCTGCTGCCGCTGTTCTTGCTGCTGGCGCTGGTCGCCGCTCTCGGCGTCGGATTGTGGCTCGCAGCGCTCAACGTCCAGTTCCGGGACGTGCACTACATGGTGCCGTTCATCACGCAGTTCTGGATGTTCGCGACGCCGATCGCCTATCCGAGCAGTCTGCTGCCGGAGCCCTGGCGCACGCTCTACGGCCTCAATCCGATGGCCGGGGTTGTCGAGGGATTTCGCTGGACGCTCCTCGGCGTCGGATCGCCCGGCCCCATCATCGCCGTGTCGTCGTTGGCCGCCATCACGCTCCTCGTGAGTGGCGCTTTCTATTTCCGGCGGATGGAGCGCACATTCGCGGACGTGGTGTGACGGGTTCTCCGGACGTTCCAGGACTAGCGACTTGGTCCCGTATGCGGCTCACGACGAGGATTTGTACTCGTTCCGACGAGCGGCATCCGGACTGAAATGACGGACTTGAACTAGGACTAGGCGCGCCACGGGCGCGCCCGCCGGAGCGGAGTGGGGCACATGGGGTCCCCGCGAGCGACGGCGCGAGGGGGTCCGGGGGACGAAGTCCCCCGGTATAAAAAAAGATGACCGCGATTGCCATTCAGGCGGAAGGCCTCGGAAAGAAGTATCACATCGGCCGGCTCCAGCAGGGCGGGCACCGCACGCTGCGGGATTCGGTGGTCGACGTCTGCGCCGCGCCGCTCCGGCGCGTGCGGCGGATGATGAGCAGGTCGGCGGCGAGCGCCGCCGATCTCGACGAGATCTTCTGGGCGCTCCAGCGACGCCACCTTCGAGATCAAGCAGGGCGAGGTCGTCGGGCTGATCGGGCGGAACGGCGCGGGGAAGAGCACGCTCCTGAAGATTCTGTCACGCATCACCGAGCCGACCTGCGGGTATGCCGACATCAGCGGCCGCATCAGGTCGCTCCTGGAAGTGGGCACCGGCTTCCACAACGAGCTGACCGGCCGCGAGAACATCTTCCTGAACGGCATCATCCTCGGGATGAAGCGGGCCGAGATCCAGAAGAAGTTCGACGAGATTGTCGCCTTCTCCGAGATCGAGAAGTTCCTCGATACGCCGGTGAAGCACTACTCGAGCGGGATGTACGTGCGTCTGGCGTTCGCAGTGGCCGCCCATCTCGAGCCCGAGATCCTGCTGGTCGACGAGGTCCTCGCCGTCGGCGACGCCCGGTTCCAGAAGAAGTGCCTGAACAAGATGGAGGACGTCGGGCACGGCGGCCGCACGGTAATCTTCGTGTCGCACAACATGTCCGCGGTGACGCGGATTCTGTCAGCGCGCCATCCTCCTGGAGGGAGGCCGCGTCGTGGGCAACGGCGTTGCCAGCGAGATCGTGGGCTCGTACCTGACGGGCGGACTCGGTACGACGGCCGCGCGCGACTGGCCGGACGTCGAGCGAGCACCAGGCGGCGAATTCTGCCGTCTGCGCGGAGTCAGGGTTCGGACTCGCGACAGCGCCATCAGCGACGCGATTGACGTCCGGCAGTCGGTCGGCATCGAGATGGAGTACGACCTCCTCCGGCCCGGCTATCAGCTGCTGCCACACTTCTATTTGTGGAACGAAGAGGGCATTCAGATCCTCGGCGCCAACGATCTGGACCCGACTTGGCGCGGGCGGCGGCGACCGGCCGGACGATACATGACGACGTCGTGGATTCCTGGAAACTTCTTCGCGGCGGGCACGATTTTCGTCGATATCGCGATCATCGCGGTCGAACCAGTCGAAACGCAGGTCTACGAACAGAGCGTGGTGGCATTCCAAATCATCGACAGCATGGAACCGGACACATCGCGCGGCGACTGGGCCGGACCCGTGACCGGCATCGTCAGACCCGCATTCGAGTGGACGACGGACTATACCCCAGCCGAAGTCGCGCTCGGAACGTAAACCTACAACCTGAAACCTGAACCAGAGAGACTCACCCTGATGTCCACACTTGCCTGGGCACTCGCCGAAAAGATTGCGTCGCGCCGTGCCCGTACCGGTGTCGTCGGTCTCGGCTATGTCGGATTGCCACTCGCGGTCGAGTTCGCCCGCAGCGGCTTTCACACGACCGGCATCGATCTCGACGCCCGCAAGATCGCATCGATCGATGCGGGCCGATCCTACATTCCGGATGTCTCCATGGAGGACGTTGCGCGCTTGCGCAACGCCGGCCTCCTGAACGCGACGACCGACTTCGCGGTCGTCCGCGAGCTGGACACGATCAACATCTGCGTGCCCACACCGCTGAGGAAGACCAAAGATCCCGACATGTCGTACATCGTGTCGGCGGCCGAGGCGATCGCCAGCCATCTCCATCCTGGCGTGCTCGTCGTGCTCGAATCGACGACCTATCCGGGCACGACCGAGGAGGTCGTACAGCCACTGCTGGAGGCGACGGGCCTGCGCGCCGGCCGGGACTTCTTCCTCGCGTTCTCGCCCGAGCGGGTCGATCCCGGCAATCCAACGTTCCAGACCCACAACGTTCCGAAGGTCGTCGGTGGCCTGACGCGTGAGTGCTCGGATCTCGCAGCGGCGCTTTACGGGACGGCCATCACGACGATCGTCCCAGTGAGTTCGACGCGGGTCGCCGAGATGGTGAAGCTGTTGGAAAACACGTTCCGCGCGGTCAACATCGGCCTCGTCAACGAGCTCGCGCTGATGTGCGACCGCATGAACATCGATGTGTGGGAGGTTATCGAGGCGGCCCGTACGAAGCCGTTCGGCTTCATGGCCTTCTACCCTGGTCCGGGCCTCGGCGGGCACTGCATCCCGATCGATCCCGTCTACCTGTCGTGGAAGGCGAAACAGAGCGGGTTCGATCCGAGATTTATCGAGCTGGCCGGCCACATCAACGGCGCGATGCCCCACTACGTGGTCGAAAAGGTTGCCGAAGCGCTCAATACGCAACGAAAGGCGGTCAATGGCTCGTCAATCCTGATTGCGGGTGTCGCCTACAAGAGGGACATCGACGACCTGCGCGAGTCGCCCGCACTGGATGTGATCGCATTGCTCCACGCGAAAGGTGCGCGCGTCGCCTACACCGATCCACACATTGCTGAAATCGACGCCCGCCACTGGCCGGGGCAGCAGTCGATGACGAGCGTGCCGGCCACGGCCGAGACGTTCGGTCAATACGATTGCATCGCAATCGTGACCGACCACACGACCTTCGACTATCGAGCGATGGTGGAGCGGGCGGACCTCATCGTCGACACACGAAACGCGATCAAGTTCGCCGCGCCCAACGTATTCAGGCTCGGCGCGCCGCAGCCGGAGTCTCAGAGAGCGGTCACGACTTGAGTGGGCCAGCGCTAGCTGAGCTAGCCTGAGCCGGAATGCAGAGGATGACCGCGGGTTCTTTGCCTAACGTCTGTGCCAGCGGCAGCTGGCGGCTCACGGCCTGACCCGAACGTGGTGCAGGCGAATCTCCGTCCACCCGGTAGCTCGCATGAAAACAATACTGATAACCGGCTCCAACGGTCTGATTGGGTCGGAGATGGTCAAGCACTTCCATGGGCTCGGCTGGCAGGTTCATGGGGTCGACAACAACATGCGGGCCGACTTCTTCGGACCGCAGGGCGACACCCGGTGGAATCAGACGCGCCTCACGGCCGAATATCGCGGGTTCACCCACCACGAGCTCGACATCCGGAACCGTGGCGGCGTGCTGGATCTCGTCGGGCAGCTCCGGCCGGATGCGGTGCTCCATGCCGCGGCGCAACCGAGTCACGATCTGGCGGCCAGCCGGCCCTTCGATGACTTCGACGTGAACGCCGTCGGGACCCTGAACCTGCTCGAAGCGGTGCGACGCTTCTGCTGCGGAGTCGCCCTTCGTGTATCTGTCGACGAACAAGGTGTACGGGGATGCCCCCAACTCGATCCCGCTGAAGGAACTCGCGACACGCTGGGAGTACGACGACGATCGGTACGCGGATGGCATAGCCGAGAACTTCACGATCGACCAGTCGAAGCACTCGCTCTTTGGCGCGTCGAAAGTGGCAGCCGACGTCATGGTTCAGGAGTACGGGCGGTACTTCGGCATCCCGACCTGCTGTCTCAGAGGAGGATGCCTCACCGGCCCCAGCCACTCCGGCGTGGAGCTCCATGGGTTCTTGAGCTACCTGATCAAATTGAACCTGACTGGAGGCACGTACCAGGTGTACGGCTACAAGGGCAAGCAGGTCCGCGACAACATCCACTCGTACGACGTGGCGAGGCTGGTGGAAGAGTTCGTGGCGGCGCCCCGGTGCGCGGAAGTCTACAACCTCGGTGGCGGGCGCCGGAACTCCTGCTCGATCCTGGAGGCGTTCGCGCGGGTCGAGGCCATCACGGGCAAGCGGATGGACTTCAAGTACGTCGACAAGGCGCGCGAGGGCGATCACATGTGCTACGTCAGCAATCTCGCGAAGACTCGCGCCCACTATCCGACATGGGACGTCACGAAGAGCCTCGACGACATCTTCACGGAGATTGTGGAGGCGTGGGAAGTCCGGATTCCATGAGCTCGCCGCTCGTTTCCGTCTGCCTCCCGAACCTGAATACGTACCCGTACCTTCGCGAGCGCGTCGACACGATTCTGGCGCAGACCTACGCGAACTGGGAGCTCGTGATCAGCGACAACCACTCCGAGGACGGCGCCTGGGAGTTCTTTCAGGAGCTGGCGCGGCAGGATCCGCGCGTCTCGATCGCGCAGGCGCCTCGCGAGGGCCTTTACCAGAACTGGAATCAGTGCGTGCGGCGCGCGCGCGGCGAGTACGTCTACATCGCGACGAGCGATGATGGGATGGGGCCGGATTGCCTGGAGAAGCTGGTCTCGGCCTGCGAGCGGCATCAGGACTGCGACGCGGCGCACTGCAAGCTGGTCGTGGTCGACGAGAACGGTGCGCCGCTGACGAACCAGTGGTGGCTCGATGGGCTTTTCGCCCGGAGCTTTCCCGATCTCGTGGACCGCCCGCATACGCGCAAAGCGCCGTACGACGGCCTGCTGTGCCTTCTGGGCGAGCAGGTCTACTACTCGATCACCGAGCTGCTGTTCCGGCGGTCGTTGTTCTCGCGCATCGGTGACTTCGAGTCCCGCTGGGGATCGGTCAGCGACTTTCAGTGGTACATGCGCGTCGGCCTGGTTGCGAACATCGTGCATGTGCCCGATACGTGGGCGACGTGGCGGGTCCATCCAAAGCAGGCGACCGACTTTGCCGGTCTCCGGACGGCGGAACACGAGCAGAAGGTCGACGAGATGATAGACGACGCCCTGCGAGTCTGCGCGCCGCTCATGGATCCCGCTATCGTGTCCGGGCTCCGGTCGCGCTGGCTGGATCGGATGCGCGACATGCGGAAGTACTATCGCGGTCTGGTCCGGCGGCCGAGCACCGTCGATCGACGCGCATTCCAGGTTTCGCAGTTCTTCGAAGGTTCCACCGTGCGTTCGGAGGTCTTGGGCCGTCTGATGGGCAGGCCCCGCTGGACAGATGCGGCTCCCGAAGAGATCCGGGACTGGCTCGAGTCCGTCGGGCTCGGACCGGTCGCGTCCCTTGACGCTGGATCGCTGCGTTCCGGGACGAAGTTGTCGACCACATGAGAATCGTTCACCTGAACTGGTACGACATCAACGGTGGGGCCGCGCGTGCGGCCCTGCGACTGCACGAGTCGTTGCGGCTGGTGGACGCCGAGTCGTCGATGTTCGTCGCGCTTCGAGAGAGCCACGATCCGGATGTCAGGCAGTACATCCCGGGTAGCGGCACGGTGGCTCGCCTGAAACGGCTGGTGCGCAGAGACTTGTTGAAGTGGCAGTTCGCCCGCGCCTCTCGCGAACGCCCTTCGGGGTTCGACGAGTTCCGTGACGATCGGACGATCTTCAGCTCGGAGACGGCGGCATCTGCCCCGGACGCCGACATCTACCATCTGCATCAGATTACGAACTTCGTCGACTACCGCGCGTCGCTGGTCCGGCTGGCCCAGCGGGCGCCAATCGTGTGGACGCTCCACGAGATGACACCCTTTACAGGCGGGTGCCACTACAGTTACGGCTGCGACGGCTTCACTCGCGCCTGCGGCGGCTGCCCACAGTTGGGCTCGAACCGGGCAGATGATCTCTCGCACTCCGTCTGGAAGCGTAAGCACGCCGTGTACGACCGCATCGCGACCGGCAGGCTGCACCTGGTCGGCCCGAGCACGTGGATTGCGGCGGAGGCGCAGCGGAGCAGCCTCCTGAAGCGGTTCCCGGTGACCGTTATTCCGAATGGTCTCGACACCGACATCTTCAAGCCGGTGCCCGAAGCCCGCCGGCTGCTGGACGCCTTCGGCCTGAAGGCGTCCATGCGCATCGTCCTGTTTGTGACCGACTGGATGGGAAGCCGCCGCAAAGGCTTCGATCTCCTCGATCGTGCGCTCGGTGCCCTGCCCAAAGGGCCGGACACGGCCCTCGTCTCGCTGGGTCGTGGCGAAGCGCCCAGGCTGCGGTCGAGCCTGCCACACGTGCACCTCGGGAGCCTCTCCGCGGACCGGATGATCGCCGCCGTGTACAGCATGGCCGACCTGTTCGTGATGCCGTCGCTCCAGGACAATCTGCCGAACACCGTGATGGAGGCGATGGCCTGCGGGGCCCCGGTGGTCGGCTTCAAGATCGGAGGCATCCCGGACATGGTGCGGCACGGCGAGAACGGCCTGCTGGTTCCGCACGGCGACGTCAAGGCGCTCGCCGACGCGATCCACACGTTGCTGTCGGACGACACCCGCCGGATCTGCATGGGGAGGGCCGGCCGGGCGATTGCGGAGCTCGAGTATTCCTGCAAGCTGCAAGGACAGCGTTATTTGGATCTATACCGTTCGATGCTCGGACAGAGCTGAATGAAGTGCCTCAACCTGGGATGTGGCCGCCGATTTCATCATGCCTGGACCAACATCGATTTCGTCTCCGCTGACCCACAGGTCATCGCGCACGACCTGAAACGGGGTATTCCCTGTCCGGATGCCTCGTTCGACGTTGTTTATCATTCTCATGTTCTCGAACACTTTCCCAGGTCGGCAGCGGCCGGGTTCCTGCGGGAATGCAATCGGGTCCTTCGACCCGGAGGCATCCTGCGCGTGGCGGTGCCGGACTTGGAACAGATCGTGAGGCACTACCTGGCGCTCGTCGACGAGGGCCGGCTCGATTCGCCGCGCTGGGCGGCCGACCACGAGTGGATCCTGCTGGAGATGTACGACCAGACCGTGAGGGACCGGCCGGGCGGCGGATGGTGGGACTATCTCTCGAGGGAGCACATCCCCAACGAAGCCTTCGTCCTCGAGCGCTGCGGGATGGAGGCGCGGAGCGCGATTGAGTCCGCGCGTCGACGCCGGTTGGAGGGCCCCAGCGTCGCGGCAGACCCTGGAGAGGTCGCGCCTCACGTGAGGCTGAGCCGCGGTGTGGCCAAGGTCCGTGAGCTTCTCGTCCGGCTGATTCTCGGCGCTGAGTACAGCGCGCTGCAGAACGGCCGATTCCGTTTGAGTGGGGAAGTCCACCAGTGGATGTACGACCGCTGGTCGCTGCGGCTCCTCCTGCAGGCCACCGGTTACGAACACATCGTCCAGCGGTCTGCGGACGTCAGCTACGTGCCGTCATGGGCGGCCTTCAACCTCGACACCGAGCCGGACGGAACGCTGTACAAGCCGGACTCGCTGTTCATGGAGGCCAAGAAGCGAGCGTGACCAGCACGATGCCACGGAGCCCGATCACCCGGGATGCGGGCTTCATCGGCAGCAGGGGCCCGGATGGCGCCCTGGAGCGCGACGTGAACGTGATGATGTCCACGGCCTGGGCGTGGGAGCAGAAGTTGGCCGAGCGATGTGGCACCTACGCCGCTCGCCAGGTGCGGAACGCCCGGCCCGAGGGTCGGACTTACGAACACTGACGCAGACGGGCGCATGTTGCAAACTTTCACGAGCCGTCCGAAGCAGCTGATCCGGCGCACGACGTCGTACCTGCTGGGGGCGGCGCTCGTGCTGCTCTATCACCGCGTCCACGATCCGTCCTTCGACCCTCTGCTTCTGAGCGTCTTTCCCCAGAACTTCGACGCCCATCTGGCACATCTCCGCCGGCGCTATGCGGTGCTCAGCCTCGAGGAGCTGCGCGCGGCGCTCAGGAAGGGGAGCGTGCCACGCAGGGCCGTCGCGGTGACCTTCGACGACGGCTACGCCGACAATCTCACGAACGCCCGGCCGATCCTCGAGCGCCATCAGGTCCCGGCGACGGTCTTCGTGACGACGGGGTACACCGGAGCCGGGCGGGAGTTCTGGTGGGACGAGCTGGGGCGCATCCTGTTCCTCGCGCCGCGGCTCCCCGCGCGACTGGTGCTGACGGTGTCGGGCTCGACCCGCGAGTGGACGGTCGGATCGGCCTCGTTCATGACGGTGGAGCAGCGACTGGGTGATCGAAATTGGAGCATCCTGCGCCCCGACAATCCGACGGAGCTGCACCGCGCCTATCGCGAGATCCAGCCGCTTCTCTCGCTCGCGTCGTCCGACGACCGCGACCGCGCGCTGATCGATCTGCATGCGCAGACCCGGGGCTCGGCGCCGGATCCTTCGGACGAACCGGATCCCAACAACCTACCCATGGCACGCGACGAGGTTCGGGCGCTGGTCCGCGGAGGGCTGATTTCCGTCGGCGCGCACACGATCACCCATCCGGTGCTGTCGACGATGACGGCGGAGGCGGCTGCCCACGAGATTCGGCAGAGCAAGGAGGATCTGC
The DNA here is from genome assembly GCA_963804795.1 of uncultured Acidobacteriota bacterium. Lineage (GTDB taxonomy): Bacteria > Acidobacteriota > Vicinamibacteria > Vicinamibacterales > 2-12-FULL-66-21 > CAVSUB01. Next base: position 34,609 of record CAWDRS010000009.1, read on the forward strand.
AGGAGATGCTCGGCTCTCCCGTCGTCAGCTTCGCGTACCCGTACGGGTACCGCGGGGCCTACACGCCGCAGAATGTGGCGGGCGTACGGGCCGCGGGGCTCGTCGATGCCTATTCGAACTTCGGCGGCGTGGTGCGCGCGAGTGCGGATACCTACGAGTTGAACCGGATCCTGGTGCGCAACTGGACGCACGACGACTTTGCCCGCGTGGTGCGACGGGCGTTCGGCGACTGAAGCCATGTCCGACCGCCGCAACATTCTCCAGATCAGCACGGCCGATGAGCGCGGCGGCGCCGAGAACGTCGCCCGCAATCTGCAGCGGGAGTACCGCGCCCGGGGCCATCGCTCGCAGATGGCCGTCGGTTTCAAGGTCACCGGCGACCCGGATGTGTTCGTCATTCCGAACGAGTCCGAGCGCAGCGCCTGGGAACGCTTCTGGCTCGAGACCTCCGTCCGGCTCACGAGGAACCGCACGCGCGGGGTCCGCCGGGCGGCCCGACTGGCCGGACTACTCGCGCAGCCGGTACGGCAATTCAACCAAACGATGGGTATCGAAGACTTCCACTTTGCCGGTACGAAGCGGATTCTCGATCTTGCCGATCAGCCCGAGATCGTCCACTGCCACAATCTGCATGGGGAGTACTTCGACCTCGGCGCGCTGGAGTGGCTCAGCACGCGCGTGCCGGTCGTGATCACGATGCACGACGCGTGGTTGCTGAGCGGCCACTGCGTGCACTCGCTCGGGTGCGGGCGCTGGGAGACCGGTTGTGGCAAGTGTCCGGACCTGACGCTCTATCCCGCGATCAGACGGGATGCGACCGCGCACAACTGGAAGCGCAAGCGGCGGATCTACGCCGCATCCAAGCTCCACATCGCCACCCCGTGCCAGTGGCTGATGGACAAGGTCGATCGTTCCATCCTGGCGCAGGGGGTGAACACCAGGAAGGTAATTCCTCACGGCATCGATCTCACGGAGTTCAAGCCGCTGCCGCGCGAGATGGCCCGCGCGCAGATCGGGCTTCCGGTGGATGCCGACGTGCTGCTCTTCGCGGCGAACGGCATCCGGCAGAACATGTGGAAGGACTACGTGACGATGCGTGCCGCAGTCGAGATGGTAGCCGCCCAGCAGATGAAGGGCCGCCACATCGTCTTCATCGCGCTCGGCGACGAGGGTCCGAGCGATTACATCGGCACAGCCGAGGTCCGCTTCATTCCGTATCAGCGGGATCCCGCCGCGGTTGCGCGCTTTTTCAGCGCCGCCGATCTGTACATCCATGGCTCGCGTGCGGACACGTTTCCAAACGTGATCCTCGAGGCGCTGGCCTGCGGCACGCCCGTGGTCGGCACGGCGGTGGGAGGCATTCCCGAACAGATCAGGGGGGTCGGCGTCCTCGGGCACCGCGTCCATCCGCTGAATATGCACGGGACCGACACTGCGACGGGGATGCTCGTGCCGACCGGCCAGGCGGACGCGATGGCGTACGGCATCGCAGGCCTGTTGCTCGATCCCGAGCTTCGCCGCATGCTGGCCGTCAATGCGGTGGAAGACGCTCGGCAGCGCTTCGACCTGCAGCGCCAGGTCAGCGAGTACCTGCAATGGTATTGCGAGATTCTCGCCGAGCGCCGGCATCGTCAGGAGTAACCGAGTCATGAAACCGACCGTCAGCATCTGCATGCCCGTCTACAACATGGCCGGGTACCTCCCCCAGGCCATCGAAAGCGCGCTCGCGCAGACCTATCCCGATTTCGAGGTCCTGATCGCCGACAACGCGTCGACCGACGGAACCTTCGAGATCGCGATGCAGTACGCGCGTCGCGACGCGCGCGTCCGCGTGGTTCGGAACGACACGAACATCGGCCCCTTTTTGAATTTCAACAACTGCTTCGATCTGGCGCGGGGGACCTGGCTCAAGTTCCTGTGCGGTGACGATTGGCTGGCAGCCGATTGCATCGAACACATGATGGCGGCCGTGCGACCGGGGCCGCTGGTCATCAACTGTACGGAGCAGTACATTTTTTCCGGCGCAGATGGATCAGGCCGTGCGGAAGCGTCACGAGACGTACTGGTACGAACACTCGGACAAACTCTTTCGCCACTTTCCGGATCAGACAGTCATCACCGCCGAGGAGTTCGCAGACCTCGTCGCAGAAGACCCGACCCGAAACTGCATCAGCGTCTGCTCCGCGATGATTCATCGTGAGGGCTGGGAGCGGTTCGGTTGTTTCAAGCTCGACCTGATTACCCTGAACGACTGGGAGCTGTTCATGCGGGCGGGCGTGCACGCCGGAGTGATCAACGTTGCCGATGCCGTGGCCCACTATCGCGTGTATGGCGCCTCGCTGGGGGACCTTCTCGTGGCGCAGCGCCCGTTCAGCATGGACGTCCTCTGTCCGCTCATCATCCGGCATGATGCCGTCTACGCCGAAGACTACGCCCCGGTCCGGAAGGCCGCCCAACGGCGTGGCATCGATCTGAGGTACGAGCTCTTCGACGCGTCCCGGCATGCGCGACACGGGATCGAGCAGTACGAACGCGAGCGAAACGATCCGCAGGCCGCCGCCGATTGGGAGGCATTCGCCAAACGGTACCCCGGCGTCCTGGCTGCGCCGCCGAGGTACTATCCGATCAAGGCCTGGCGCTGGGCTCGCAGACGGCTGCGCCTGAAGACAGCGGCGGTTGCCGCCAGCGCCGTGTAACGGCTCTTGAAGCGCACCGTCGAGCCGCGAGTCGCACGACAAATGTCACGAACCATTGTTACGGGACAGACCCGAATGAGGCGGACCCTGAAGAGTCCGCGCTAGTCATTCCTCGCCATAGATTCTGAGGTAATCGCCCATTGTCGAACCACCCCATCGTCTCGGTCGTCATCATCTTCCTGAACGCTGACAAGTTTCTGCAGGACGCGATCGAGAGCGTTCTGGCGCAGAGCTTCACGAGCTGGGAGCTGTTCCTGGTGGACGATGGGTCTACCGATCGGAGCACGGACATCGCGCGGTCGTACGCGACCCGCTTCCCGGAGAAGGTCTACTATCTCGAGCATGAGGGCCACGTCAACAAGGGCATGAGCGAGTCGCGGAACCTCGGGTTCGCGCACGCCCGAGGCGAGTTCATCGCCCCGCTCGATGCCGATGACATCTGGTTCCCGGACAAGCTCGAAAAGCAGGTGGCCATCCTGGTGGCGCATCCCGAGGCCGCAATGGTCGCGGCACCGGCGATGAGGTGGTATGCGGACGGCGCGAAAGCGCTGCAGGAGATGAGGCTGTCGAAGGGCGTCATGACGGTGGGTGCCTGGATCCCGAAAATCCTCGAGACAGACAACAACACAGCGGGACCCTCGTCTGTCTTGATCAGGGCCCGTGTATTGAAGGATGTCGGCGGATTCGAGGCGTCCTTCAAGGGACCGTTGATGGTCTTCGAGGATCAGGTCACATGGTTCAAGATCACTCTCGCGGCGCCGGTGTACTTTCATCCCGAACCGGTGCTCTTCTACAGGGTCCACGCGGAGTCGTGCTGTGTTTCCACCCCTTCGGAACTTCAGCTCTCCGGGCGGATCGTGCTCTATGCGCGGCTCGCCGACTTCATTCGAGCGTCCAATGGGGCTGCATCCGGCCGCGGCATCCTATTGGCGATGGCCCGCGCGCGCGTCGGCGAGCTGCTGCTGCGAACCGATCCGGGCCACCGTCAGACGGCGAGCCGCCTCGATTCTAGCGGATGTGTGGAGCGGCTGCGGATCGGCTTCCTGATGTCGGCCGTCCTGCTGCTCGGACGCGTTTCGCCGGGAAAGGCCATCACGCTCTTCCGGAAGATCTTCGATCTCCTCAACGTTGCCTACCACGATGGTGCCGTGAGCAGCGCGAAGAGGCTGCCTGGCCTCCTCCTCGGCCCGACGCGCCGCCGTTCCGCGCTCACCTCAGGGATGAGGCCGTGATTCGAACATGACCTCGATCCGGACGTTTCTACGACAGACCGTCAAGACTATCCTGCCCAAACCAGCCAGGCGCACGGTCCGGCAGGCGGCGATCCTCACGCGTGCGGTCAACGCGAGGCTCCGGCTCGGCTTCGACGTCGAGCCCCTCAGCTATCTGTGGGGGTTCGATCGCGGCCAGCCTCTCCATCGCTACTACCTGGAGCAGTTCCTCGAAGAATTTCGCGGGGACATTCGCGGGCACTGCCTCGAGTTTCGAGACGACTCCTACACCACCCGATACGGCGGCGCCGCCGTCGCAAAGCTGGACATCCTGCATCTGGATGACTCGCATCCTGCCGCGACGATCGTCGCGGACCTCACGAAACCCAACGCCGTCCCCAGCAATGCCTTCGACTGCATCGTCTGCACGCGCGTTCTGCACGTCATTTCCGAGGTAGACAGGGCCGTCGCAGAGTTGCAGCGGATTCTCAAGCCCGGCGGCGTGCTGCTCGCGAGCGTCCCGCACATCAGCATGTGCGACCCTGGCTGGCACGAGGTCTGGCGCTTCACTCCGGAGGGCCTGGCCGCCCTCATCGGAAAGGCGTTTGTCGGAGACGAGATCGCGGTCCGCGCGTATGGGAACTCGCTGACGGCGGCGGGCGAACTGCGTGGCCTCGTGGCCGAAGAGTTCGGCCAGGCCACGCTGGCCTATTCCGATCCGCGATTCGCGCTGGAGGTCTGCGTGCGCGTGCGCAAAGCTGAATCTGCTCCAACGCTTGCAGCCAAGAGCTTCTCCTAGCCCCTATATGGCTGAAGTGTACATTGAGTGTCGGACTACGAAACCTTCATCAGCCAGAGGCTCGCGCCGGGAGCCGTCATCCAGAGCGGGAAGAGCCGCTCGAGCGTTGCCTGGTGATGCAGCGTCAAGTACGACACGAAGAGCTGGATCTTGAAGCGGAGTTGCACTGCAGGAGCAGAAATCGATTCGTCGCGAGCGGATTGAAACGCTTCAGCCAGGCTCGCCGCAGCAAGTGATAGCCTGGCGCGTGATGAATCGGTGCATTGCTTGTCCTTGGCCACAGACGTTACGGCACAAGATAGTGCCACAAGCGTTGTTCGCTTGGGAACGGATCCGGCGCCGCTACGCTCGTGACTGGGGGATACACGGAGAGTGCCCTACGGGATCGAGTCGACCTGAAGCATATGCCGCACACGACGATGACGCCTGAGGCTAATTCCGTTGCACCGGGGATCGTGAGCCGGCGAACCCGTACGCCGCGCATCCTGTATCTGTCACCCCACTGGCCGCACCGCGCCACGGGTGCGTCCGAGATCCGCTCGCTGAACATCGCGCGCGCCCTGCAGGGATTCGGCGACGTCGAAGTGGTCGTGATCGACGGTGAGGGGCGTCCCGAGCTCGGGCCGCGAGTCGACCACTCGCTCAAGATCGCGTTCAGCGTCCCGGTGCACCTGACGCCCCGTGGCGTAAGGCGGAAGATTCGGTGGGCTCTCGACCCACGCCTCGAATATCCTCACGGCTGTGGCGTGGACGATCAGGCGATGCAGCGCGTGATCAAGAGCGCGGAAGAATTCGATTTGATCTGGTTCAGCAAGCTCCGCACGCCCAATATGTTTCCGCGTTGGGCATGGCCGCGCTCGGTGACGGATATCGATGACGTGCCGAGCACGTACGAACAGTCGATTCTCCAGAACGAGCTTTCGCTCCAGCAGCGATTCGCAACCTTCGTACGTTTTATGGGCTGGAAGCGGCGCGATCGATTGCTGGGCGAACGTTTCACCGTGCTCGGTGTCTGCAGCGAAGTCGACAGGCGATACCTGCAGTCCCTGGGCGTGACGACGCCGCTGCATGTGATCCCGAATGGTTCCGAGCGGCCCGCAGCAGTTCCGATCCGGAACAGGGCCAACCCCCCGCGAATCGGGTTCATGGGCATTTTCGATTACCCGCCGAATGCGGCAGGCGTCCGCTGGTTCGTGAAGGAGTGCTGGCCTCGCATCAAGCGCGACGTCCCCGACGCGCGGCTGCGCCTCGTCGGTCGTGACACGGATGGACCATCGCGGCCACCCGGTCCCGACATCGATGCTCTGGGATGGGTCTCTGATGTCACGCCGGAGGTGGCGACTTGGGCCGTGACGATCGTACCGATCCAGGTTGGGGCCGGCACACGTAGCAAGATCTCGCATGCTTTCAGCCTGAAGTGCCCCGTGGTCTCGACGACCCTCGGCGCGTATGGTTACGACGCGCGAAACGGCGACCTCATGCACCTTGCGGATTCCGCACAGACGTTTGCAGACGCGTGCGTTCGTGCGATCCGCGATCCGGCCGCCGCCGAAGCGATGGCCGAACGGGCGTGGCGGGCATTCCTCGAGCGCTGGACCTGGGAAGCGATCCGCCCGCGCATCTGGGCGGCTGCCGAGGAGTGTCTTCGGATCTCTAGCGAGGCTCCGCTCAAACCTCCAGAAGCTCCGGCTCGCTAGGCGATGAGCTTGATAACACCGCGCTGACTCCACCCCAGCGCGCACAAAACGCGCGCCGGGGGCCCCGGCCGCGCGGACGGTCTTGACCCAAGAAACTTGCCTCAAGCGTACAAGTTCTGGGGGTCAGGACCTCTACCGCGGCGGCCCCATTGACTGTCGTCGGTGCTAGGTGTAGAACTCATCGAGTGTGCGGAAGCGCACTCGCAGCCAATTTCAGTCTCATTGACCTTCTTCCTCACCAGTTGGCGGCCGACAGTTTTGCCCGAGAGCCGAGTTGCAGGAGAGCCGACAGCTCGCAAACCCGATGACAGTGAAGGTTAGGAGGTAGACTGAGCGACACGCCGATTCCATTTGCAAGTTCTCGCTTTGACGGGTACTTTTGTTGTGGCCAGCGGAGAAAAACGTACATGAACGCAGATTTAGGGTTGCGCAGGGCCCGAACGCTCGAGGTCAGAGGAGCCAGAATCGTCGCGATCGCTCTCCTCGCGCTCGGACTCGCCGACCTGGCAGTTGCCGACCCCCTCACTTTTGGCGTGACGGGCACCGGCGCGTTCTCTCAGCCCGTCTCCGGCTTCAGCGACTCTCCGTTTTGGTGGATCGACACAACTGGTGGCATCTCAGGAGACCCGGTCAATCAGTTCGGCTTCGATCTGTTCGTCGGTCCTGGGGTCACTGGCATTCCCTCCCAGGTGTCCGGTTCATACTTGATGTCTTCAGCTTTTACGCTCGCAGATGGCGAGACGCTGAGCGTCGCCATGACACTGCTGTCAGCCGTCAGCGAGAACTTCTTCGGGCTCGGATTCGGACTTCTGCTGGAGGACTCCACCGTCCAGGCCGTGCTTGCGAACAGCCGCCCCGACGGCATCAGGCACTTCGGCGATTTGCCGCACCCCCCGGAGGTCGACTTCACGCCCCCTGGTCCGGGAGTCACTTACACCGCGCACTCCAAGGCCATTTCCAGCCCGTTCACCCTCGGGAGCATCGAGTACGGACAACAGTTCCTGCCAGATGGCACTGTAATGGTGGGCAGTTGTCACTTCCGCATCTGCGAAACCGACATCGTCAGCTCGGTGACGCCTGGCGCGGGCACATATCAGCTCCTCTTCGGCAGCTACGGACAGCAATCCGCACTGGCCGTTACGGGGGTGACGACGTCGGTGCCGGAGCCCGGCACCTTGTCCTTGTTTGGAGTGCCGGTCCTACTGCAGATTTGGCGACAGCGGCGTCAGCGGGCTCGCAGTCAGCGGTAACCAGATCGTCTCGCACTTCGTCCCGTCCGCGACACAGCTGCCGGACCGCTTCCTCCTCCGGCGTCGGCGGCGGCACCTCCGTCAGAGCAGCTCCGCGCGGTGCATCTTCGGTTACTATCGTCAGGCGCTCGGCCTCCGTGAGAGCATTGTCGAGCGGATCTGAAAGTAAATCCTTCTAACGTGTCCAAGAGTCTACCCAGCGGCAGGCTTTAGTCGGTCCACGTCGGGTTTTTTCGTCTGATCAATACGGCCTCCGTTTTGGGTCCCAATTTCTACGTGAATTTCTAACGGTCGAGTTGGCCGCACCTTTGCTTGTGGGCTGCCGACGGAGTAGTCGACCGCCATCGCAATGACCAACCATACGCAGTCCGCGGCGCATCCTGTGAGAACTCTCGCGGAAGAGTATTTCAAGCAGTTCGACGCGATCCTCCATGGGCTCGATTTGAACGCGCTTGCGCGCGTCGTCGAGTGCCTGGACCAGGCTCGCGCCAGTGGTGCGACGATCTTCATCGCAGGGAACGGTGGCAGCGCGCCGACCGCTTCGCACTGGGCGAACGATCTTGGAAAGGCCACGAAGGTGTCGGGGCATCCACCGATGCGGGTGCTGAGCCTGAGCGACAACGTGTCCTGGTTTTCGGCCCTGGCGAACGACGAAGGGTACGAGCGCGTGTTTTCCGGCCAGTTGGAGAACTTCGCCTCTCCCGGCGACGTGCTGATTGTGATCTCGGCCAGCGGCAATTCCCCGAACCTCATCAGCGCCGTGAGGCTGGCACGCGAGCGGAAGCTGGTGACCATCGGCGTGCTGGGATTCGACGGAGGAGCGCTCAAGGCGCTGACCGACGAATGCCTCTGGTTTCCGAGTGAATACGGCGCGTACGGACCCGTGGAGAGTGCCCACTCGCTGATCGCGCACGTCGTGACGGCCTGCCTCACCACGCCGCCGTTGCGGGGGCGCGAAGACGGCACCCGGCGGTAATGGTACGGTCATGGTCACGACGGTAAGGACGGGGATGGACGCGCGAAGCCTGCCGCAGAGGCCCACTCAAGCCGTGATCCTGGCAGGTGGCAGAGGTACCCGACTGGAACAGCTCACGGCGGACCGTCCCAAGCCGATGCTCGAGTTCCATGGCAAGCCCTTCCTGGAGCACATGGTCATCATGCTTCGGGAGCAGGGCTTCGAGCGGGTGCTGATGCTTCTGGGCTACCTCCCGGAAGTCATTCAGAACCATTTCGGGGATGGCTCTCGATGGGGCGTCGAGATTACGTACTCGGTGACCAAACCCGACGACCTGACCTCGCACCGGATGCAGGTCGCGGCCGATCTTATCGATCCCTGCTTCCTCCTGCTGTACTGCGACAACTACTGGCCGATGCAGTTCGATCGCATGTGGCGCAGATATGTCGCGGCGGGCCTTCCGGCGTTGGTGACGGTCTACGGGAATGCTGATACCTACTCGCGGGACAGCGTCCGCGTCGGCGAGGACGGTCGGGTCGCCGTCTTCGACAGGGGCCGGACGACCCCCGGGTTGCGGGGGGTCGAGATCAGTTACGCGATCCTCGACAAGATGGTGTTGTCGCTCCTGCCCGCGGAGCAGGTGCTCTTCGAGGATGTGTATCCGACACTGACCGCACGGGGTCAGCTGCTGGCCTACGTGACGGACCACCGGTATTACAGCGTTGGCTCCCTGGCGCGGCTGCCGCTGACGGACGCGTTCTTCGCCCGCCGGCCGACTGTGCTGCTCGATCGGGACGGCGTACTCAACCGGAGACCGGCACGTGCCGAATACGTACGCAATCGGAGCGAGTTCCACTGGCTGCCGGGCGCCCTTGACGCGCTGCGGATGCTCGCCTCGGCCGGCTATCAGGTGATTGTCATCTCGAACCAGCCTGGCATCGCGCGGCAGATGATGACCGAAGCGGATCTGGCCGATCTCCACCACTGGATGCAGGCGGAGGTGGCCGCGGCAGGGGGCCGCATCGACGGCATCTATTACTGCCCGCATGGGTGGGATGAGGGGTGCGACTGCCGGAAGCCGAAGCCGGGGATGCTGTTCCGCGCGCAGCGGGACTTTCACCTCGACCTGACGCGCACGACCTTTATCGGGGACGACGAGCGGGACGGCGAGGCTGCTGACGCCGCAGGAACACCGTTCGAGATGGTAACCGCAGACCGGTCGCTGGCCGACATCGTGCGCCAGCTGCTGGAGAACCGAATGGCAGGAGTTGCATGAAGCGCGAGTCACCGAGAGTTCTGATGACCGGGCACCGAGGGTACCTCGGGTCCATCATGGCGCCGCATTTCGTTCGCGCCGGATACGACGTCACTGGTGTGGACACCGGATACTTCAACGATTGCACGTTGGTGGCCGATGCCCTGCCGATTCGTGGAATCACCAAGGACATTCGTGATCTGGTCCCTGCCGATCTGCAGGGCTACGATGCTGTCATCCACCTGGCGGCGTTGAGCAACGATCCGATTGGCAACCTGAACGACTCGTGGACCGAGGACATCAACTTCTCCTCTTCCGCCCGTCTTGCGGAGATGGCGCGGGCCGCCGGCGTGCGCCGGTTCCTGTTCTCCTCCTCGTGCATCATGTATGGAGTTGCCCAGGCTGCCGTGGCGACGGAAGAATCGCCGCTGAACCCGCAGACCACGTACGCGCGGTCGAAGGTCGAAGCGGAGGATGCGATTCGGGCGATGGCGCGCGACGGATTCTCTCCGACGTTCCTGCGAAATGGCACCGTGTACGGGCTCTCGCCCCGGATGCGGTTCGACACCGTCCTCAACAATCTGGTGGGTGTGGCGGTCGCCACTGGAACCGTCACGGTCTACAGCGACGGCACGCCGTGGCGGCCGGTGCTCCACGTCGAAGATGTCGCGCGGGCGTTTCAGGCCATCCTCGAGGCGCCGCTCGAGCGAATCCACAACGAAGCGATCAACATCGGCTCGAACGCGCTCAACCACCGCATTCGCGAGCTGGCGGATCTGACGGTCGAGGCCGTTCCTGGCTCCAAGCTCGAGATCGTCGCGAAAGCCGACGCCGATCAGCGCACGTACCGTGCGGATTTCGGCAAGTTCGCGAAGACCTGTCCGGACTTCGAATTCCAGTGGACGGCCCGGAAGGGTGCCGCACAGCTCTCGGAAGCGTTTCGAAGCATCGGCCTCCGGCCGCAGGACTTCACCGACAAGCGGTTCACCCGGCTCAAGTGGCTCGACCATCTCCTCACATCCGGTCTGTTGGACGACTCGCTGCGGTGGCGGGCACCTCAGGCGGTGGCGAGCACCCTATGATCGACGGCGTCAAGATCGTTCCGCTCCGCCAGATCGTCGACGAGCGGGGCAAGATCATGCACATGATGAAGGCGACCGATCCGCACTTCATCAAGTTCGGCGAGATCTACTTCTCCACGGCGTGGCCGGGGAGCGTCAAAGCCTGGCACATCCACCAGACGATGACGGTGAACAACGCCGTGTTGTCCGGACGGGCCAAGCTGGTGCTGTACGACATCCGCGAGGGGTCGCCTACGAAGGGTGAGCTCCAGGAGGTGTACCTGGGCGAGGATAACTACGTCCTCGTTCAAATCCCGCCCGGCATTGCGAACGGCTACAAGGCGTACGGCGACAAGCAGGTCATCCTTGCCAACTGCGCGACCGAGCCGCACGATTCACACGAGATGCTCCGGATGGATCCCTTCACGAAGGAGATCCCTTACGACTGGTCGCTGAAACATGGCTAGCAGCAGTTCGGGACGCAGCGTGATCGTGACCCGGACGCCCTTGCGCGTGAGCTTCGCCGGAGGCGGCACCGATCTGCCGGACGTCTACGAGCGGGATCATGGCGCCGTCCTCAGCACGGCAATCGACAAGTACATCTACGTCACCGTCAAGCGTCACAGTCCGATCTTCAAGGAAGCGGTCCGGATCAACTACTCCCGGAGCGAGACGGTCAACAGCATCGACGAGATCGAGAACGATATCGCACGCGAGTGCCTGCGGCTGGTGGCGATCGACCCGCCGATCTACGTCAGCACGGTCGGCGATCTGCCGGCCTCGACCGGCCTTGGCGGGTCCAGTGCGTTTGCCGTCGGCCTGTTGAATGCGCTGCACGCGTTCCGCGGCGAGCGGGTGTCGGCCAGCCAGCTCGCCGAAGAGGCGTGCCATATCGAGATCGAGGTCCTGAAGCAGCCCATTGGCAAGCAGGATCAATATGCCGCGGCATTCGGAGGGCTGAACCTCTTCTGCTTCCGGCCCGGCGGGGTGGTCACCGTCGAGCCCCAGCGCTTCCGGAACGGCGCGCTGCACGAGCTCTTCGAGTCGATCTTGATGTTCTGGACCGGCCACCAGCGCGATGCGAGCGTCGTCTTGAGCGAGCAGAAATCCCGCACCGAAGAAAAGCTGGAGAATCTGCTCCAGATTCGGTCGCACGCCTATCGCCTGCAGTCGTTGATTGCGAAGGGTCACGTGGATGTTCCGGCGTTCGGGCACGTGCTCGACGAAACGTGGCAGATCAAGCGCGGGCTCGCCAGCACCATCACGACGAGTCAGATTGACTGCTGGTACAACCGCGCAATGGCGGCCGGCGCCCTGGGCGGGAAGCTGTGCGGCGCGGGTGGCGGTGGGTTCCTGCTGCTGCTCGCGTACCCCGAGTGCCACGCTGCAGTCCGCGCGGCGCTCAGTGACCTCCAGGAAGTGCCTGTCGGCTTCGAAGTGCACGGTTCTCGCGTGCTCTTAGGATCGTTTGATTGATTATGCATACTGGTGACGCATCCGTCGAAAAGGTCTCGAACGTCAAGAACGGAGAGCAGCGGCCGGCTGTCCGCACCCGCTGCCTGGCGTGCGAGACATCGCAGGTCGAAGAGTTCCTCGACCTGGGCAGCACCGCCCTCGCGAACAAGTTCATCACGGGCGACGAGCTCGATCGCGTCGAGCCGCGCTTCCCGCTGCGCGTGGGTTTCTGCCACGGCTGCGGGCATGCCCAGCTCACGGAGATCGTTCCGCCGGCGGCGATGTTCGAGGATTACCTCTACATCTCCTCCGCGTCGGATACGCTGAAGGCGCACCTGTACAGTCTGAGCGACGTCGTGACGAGCCGCCGCAAGCTGGGCCGGTCGGACCTCGTGATGGACATCGGCTGCAACGACGGCACGCTCCTCGAGGGGTTCCGTCGTCACGGTGTCAAGACGCTGGGTGTCGATCCGGCTGCCAACCTGGCAGATCGCGTCGCGGATCGGGGGCTGGAGCGATTCACCGGCTTCTTCAACGAGGAGAACGCGGGAACGATCGCGAGCCGATGGGGCCGGGCCTCGGCCATCACCGCGACGAACACGTTTCCTCACATCCCGAACCTGCCGGACTTCATGCGCGGGATCGGAAAAGCGCTGGCGCCAGGCGGGGTGTTCGTCATCGAGGCGCACTATCTGGTCGACATGCTCGATCAAGGGGCGTTCGATACGGTGTATCACGAGCACGTGTCGTACTGGGCGCTGGGGCCGATGTCGCAGCTGTTCGAGCGGCACGGGTTCCGTGTCATCCGCGCCGAGCGGCTTCCAATCCACCATGGGCAGCTGCGCGTGTGGGTTCAGCGGCAGGACGAAGCCGTGCCCGACGAGACCGTCGCGGAAGTGCTCGCCGGCGAGCGGGCGCGTGGCATCGAGAAGTTCGAGACATACCAGCAGTTCGCCCGGCAGACGTACGACATCAAGACCAACCTGACCACCGTCCTGAAGCGCCTGAAATCGGAAGGCAAGCGCTTGGCGGCCTACGGCGCGCCGGCAAAGGGCAACACGCTCCTCGAGTATCTCGAGTTGGGTCCCGCACTCATCGAGTACATCGTCGACAAGAGTCCGTTGAAGCAGGGACGCTACGCGCCCGGCTCGCACATTCCTGTCGTGGCGCCTTCACATCTGTTGACGGCGCACCCGGACTACATGGTGTTGCTCGCCTGGAACTTCCAGGAGGAAATCCTGGCACAGCAGGCTGCGTACCGTCAGCGTGGCGGGAAGTTCATCCTGCCGCTGCCGCGCGTCGAGATTGTCTGAGCCGTCGGTGGACGCGAAGCGGGAGGCCCGGCGTCCCGCTCTCGCGCCGGTCCCTGGACGGTCCTGAGAGCGTGTGAAAAGATGTGCTCGCGGCTTCCACCTCCGCGAGCCGCCCTCACGTACTGCACTCCCGCGATGACCCACGACATATCGCCGTCGACCCAGCCGCCCGACGTCCGGAGGGAACAGACTGACGTCGGGCAGGCGATGTACGATCTGATCGCTCGCCTCTATCCGATTTGCCGGAGCATCACCGGCGACGGCGTACGCGAGACGTTGAAGATCCTCGCTCAGGAGATCGATCTCGAGACGCACGAGGTGCCCACGGGCACCGAGGTCTTCGATTGGAGTGTGCCGCGCGAGTGGAACGTGCGGGACGCCTACGTGAAGAACTCCAGAGGGGAGCGCATCATCGACTTCCGCCGGTCGAACCTGCACGTCATCAACTACAGCGTGCCTGTTCGCGCCACGATGACCCTGGCCGAGTTGCGCCCACATCTGCACAGCGATCCCGAGCACCCCGACTGGATCCCGTATCGGACGAGCTACTACAACGAAGCCTGGGGATTCTGCCTCACGCATCGGCAATCGATGGCGCTCGAAGACGACACGTACGAGGTGTGCATCGACAGCTCCCTCGCGGCTGGTCACCTGACCTACGGCGAGCTGTTTCTCGAGGGAGCCTCCAAGGACGAAGTGCTGGTCTCCTGTCACGTGTGCCACCCGTCGCTGTGCAACGACAATCTGTCCGGGATCGCCACCGCGGCCTTCCTGGCGAAGGCGCTTCAGCGGAGAGCGCGGCGGCACTCGTATCGCTTCCTGTTCGTGCCCGGCATGATCGGGCCGATCACATGGCTTGCGAGAAACGAGTCGAGCCTGGGGCGCATCAAACACGGGCTCGTGCTGGCGTGCGTCGGGGATCCGGGCCGGTCCACCTACAAGAGAAGCCGGCAGGGGTCGGCCGAGATCGATCGAGTGGTCGAGTACGTGCTGAAGGCCTCGAATCAGGACTACGAGATTCTCGACTTCTCGCCGTGGGGATATGACGAGCGGCAGTACGGTTCACCAGGCATCGGTCTGTCGGTTGGCTGTCTGATGCGGACTCCACATGGTCAATTCCCGGAGTACCACACGTCGGCGGACGACCTCGATCTCGTTCGGCCCGAGGCGCTCGCCGACACGCTCGACAAATGTCTCAGGATTGCCGAGATCCTCGATGGGAACATCCGGTATCTCAACCAGAATCCCAAGTGTGAGCCGCAGCTCGGCCGCCGCGGACTCTACAGCAAAATGGGGGGCGCGAAGGACCCGAAGAAGAATCAGCTGGCCATGCTCTGGGTGCTGAATTTTTCCGACGGACAGCACGAATTGCTGACGATCGCCGAACGATCGGGCCTCGAATTCTCCGAGATCCGTCTGGCGGCTGACGCGCTCGAGGCGTGCGGCCTGCTCAAGCCAGCGCCGGCAGCGCCCGTCGCGGCGTCATGAACAGCCTGTCCGGCAAGGTGGCGGTCGTCACGGGAGCCACCAGCGGCGTGGGTCGATCGGTCGCCCTGGCATTGGCCCGGGAGGGCGTCAAGCTGGCGATGGTGGGTCGAACTCCTGACGCACTCGACGACGTCGTCGCGGCAGCCGCCGATCCGTCGGCCGTTCGTGCGTACCTAACCGATTTGGCCGTGGACTCGGAAGTCCGCGAGCTGGCGCTCCGCGTGGAACGCGATTTCAGCCGCGTCGATCTCCTCGTCCACAGTGCCGGCGTGATCGACATCGGACCGGTCGCGACGTCGGCGGTCGAGCAGCTCGATCGACAGTACCGGATCAACCTGCGCGCGCCGTATCTGCTGACCCAGTTGCTCCTGACACAGCTTCGGAGTAATCGAGGCCAGATTGTCTTCGTGAACTCCTCTGCAGCGCTGAGCGTTCCACCCGCGTCCGCGCAGTATGCCGTGACCAAGTCCGGACTCAAGGCTTTCGCAGACGGCGTACGTGACGAGGTCAATGCGGCCGGCGTGCGCGTGCTCAGCTTGTTCCTCGGGAAGACGGCAACACCCATGCAAGAGGCGCTGTCCCAGGCGAAGGGAGCGGCCTACGAGCCTGGACGGCTGATTCAGCCTGAGGACGTCGCCATGCTCCTCGTGTCACTCCTCCGGTTGCCCGCAACCGCGGAAGTGACAGACGTCATGGTTCGCCCGATGATGGCATAGTGGGACTTCGAGTCTCCTCAACACACATGACAACACAGACGATTCTCATAACCGGCTCGAACGGCTTGATTGGCTCCGAGTGAGCGTGGTTTAGTGCCCACGTGCCAGGTTTAAACCCACCGCCTTTCAGGCGGTAATTTCTTCAAGCGGACGGCTCGCGCGGATTGAGACGAATCGGATGCAAAGAGCAGTATGAACAAAATCCTGATTACCGGCGGTGCCGGCTTCATCGGCGGCTCGCTCGCGGAAAAGCTCGCCGCAGACGAGTCGAACTACGTCGTGGCCGTGGACGATTTGTCGACAGGCCGGGTCGAGAACCTGCCCGAGCCGCGTGCGAACTTCCGGTTCATCAAGACGAACGTGAACGAGTACGGCGACATCTCGGCAGTCATGCTGGGCTTCAGATTCGACTACGTGTTCCACTACGCCGCATGTGTGGGCGTGCAGCGAACGCTACGCAATCCCGTGCAGGTGCTGTCCGACATCGACGGCATCAAGAACGTGCTCGGACTGGCCAAGAACACCGGCGTTCGCCGCGTCTTCTACTCGTCGTCCAGCGAGGTGTACGGCGAGCCGGTCGAATTCCCGCAGAACGAGGACACGACACCGCTCAACTCCAAGCTCCCGTACGCCGTCGTCAAGAACGTCGGCGAGGCGTTCCTCCGGTCCTATAAGCGCGAATACGACCTCGACTTCACGATTTTTCGGTTCTTCAATACCTACGGACCCAAACAGAGCGCCGACTTCGTGGTCACGAAGTTCATCGAGGCCGCGGTGCAGGGCCGGGACCTCACGATCTACGGAGACGGCTTCCAGTCTCGAACGTTCTGCTACATCGGGGACAACGTCGACGCGGCGGTCAACGCGCTGGTCGAGCGGAAGGGCGTCAACGACGTCGTGAACATCGGCAGCGACGCCGAGGTCACGGTGCTGGAGTTGGCGCGCCAGGTAATCGAGGCGACGGACTCACGGTCTCGCATCGTTCACGTCGCGCCCCTTCCGGAAGGGGACATGAGCCGGCGCAAGCCGGACATCACCAAGATGCGGGAGCTCCTGGGGCGAGACATGACGCCGCTTTCGGAAGGGATCAGGAAAACGCTCGGGTGGAGGATTCCCGCATGCCGAGAGTCCTAGTGACCGGCGGGGCCGGCTACATCGGGAGTCACACCCTCGTGGAGCTCCTGGGCGACGGCTTCGACGCCGTATCGATCGACAGCCATGTCCGGTCCGGGCCCATGACGATGGAGTGGGTTCGGCGGATTACCGGAACACGAGTATTCAATCACGAGGTGGATCTCCGGGATCTCTCGGCCACTGAGGAGGCGGTTGCATCGGCTGGTGAGATTGACGCAGTCATCCACTTTGCCGCGCTGAAGTCGGTGCCGGAGTCGGTCAGGGCGCCGCTTCTCTACTTCGAGAACAACATCGTCTCGCTCGTGAACATCCTCCGGGCGGTCGAGAAGCACAGGATCAAGCACTTCGTGTTCTCTTCCTCCTGCTCGGTCTACGGCAACATCGCGACGCTGCCGGTCACGGAAGAAACAGAGCTCGGTCAGGCTGAATCTCCCTACGCGAGAACGAAGCAGATGGGGGAGCGGATGCTCGACGATCTGTCTGTCACAGGGGCAACGTCGTTCATCTCTCTTCGCTACTTCAATCCGGTTGGAGCGCACGAATCGGGGCTGCTCGGGGAAGTCCCGTTCGGAGGTCCGGAGAACCTCGTGCCGGCCATCACGCAGACCGGCATCGGCAAGCGCGATCAGCTGGTCGTTTACGGCACCGACTACCCGACACGGGACGGGACGTGCGTACGTGACTACGTCCATGTCACCGATATCGCACGCGCCCATGTGGACGCCGTCCGGTACCTGCTCGAGGGCCGCAACGAGCGCGGGCACGAGATCTTCAACCTGGGCTCAGGAGAGGGGATCACCGTCCTCGAGGCGATCACGGCGTTCGAACGGGCGACCGGCGTGCGCCTGCGCTATCGGATCGGTCCGCGGCGGCCCGGCGACGTGGATGCCATCTACACGGACAACACCAAGGCGCGCGAGAAGCTCGGTTGGCAGCCGCAACGGGACGTGGACGCGATGATGTCGACGGCGTGGACGTGGGAGCAGAAGCTGGCCGGCCTGGGCGACGGGGAGCGGGTGGGACGTCAGCTCCAGGACTGAGATCGCGCAAGTGCGGCGCACAAAATCGGTCACGACCGGGTGACGGCTCAGGAAATCCAGTGAAGTTCTGCGACGTCGCGTGAAGTCGCGGTGAGGTCACTAATCAGGAGACACGCCCAGCCCTCCAGTCACCAATTGCCTATCGACGGCGCTGCAGAGATTGAAGGACTGTTGGTTTACAATTGATGTGAGGTTTCCAATTCAGGTGACTGTTTCATTGACGGATCAGGGGTCGCTTGAGGCGATGCCCCGTGGTCGTGCCATCGGTCTCGTCATGCTGTTCGTCCCGCGGCGACTCCAGATGCTCGTACTCCAGTTGCGCGAGGACTGGGGATGCCACGAGCGGGATTGGACGCTTCCGGGCTTCCGCGCCGTAGCCGTCCACAGGATAGGGTCGTGGGTGCGGCATGAGTCGGGCCACGGTCTGGTCCGCGGCCCGATACGGATCGCGCTGAGCAGGCTGCACACGATCATGTATCGGTACGTCCGCAACCGTTACGGGATCGAGCTGCCGCATACCGTCATCCTGGGCCGCCGCGTCATCGTCGGCCATCAGAATGGCATTGTCATCCACCCATACGCGACGATTGGTGACGACTGCGTCATCAGGCAGAACGTGACGATTGGTGCGTTGAACCTCGAGCGGGTAAAAGAGGCGCCGGTTATCGGCCGGCGAGTCGAGCTGGGCGCCGGCGCCACGATTCTCGGCTCGGTCACGATCGGGGACGGATCGCGCATTGGCCCGCACTCGGTCGTGATGACCGATGTGCCTCCAGGATCGACCGTGTTCGTCAACCCGCCCCGCATGATTACTTTGAAGTCCGCCCCGGCGAATACCGTGAACACCGCTCGCGAACCCCGGGTCGCGGGCGTTGCGCAATAGCTCGTGATGCTGCAAGGCGACTTGATCGGTGTGGCTTCGTCGGAGACTGTCCGCAGGAGTCATCTGCGCGCCCGGCATGTCGACGCCGCACTGCCCGGGATCGAGCGTGACGAGCACGGCAAGCCCCGCCTCCCGCTCGATCCCGCGACGCTCTACGGCTTCGGGCACCTGATTCGCAGCACGGAGCAGCTGCTCCTCGAGCTCTTCACCAAGGGCCTGCTGTCGGGAACCACGCACACGTGCATCGGGCAGGAGCTCTGCCAGATGGCGGTCGTGCGCGCGCTCGACGATCCCGGGGACGTCGTCCTCTCCAATCACCGCAACCACGGGCACTTCCTGACCTACTCGGGGGATTTCCACGGCCTCGTCTCCGAAATCATGGGACGCGAGACGGGCGTGTGCCAAGGCATCGGCGGCAGTCAGCACCTGGCCTACCGGAACTTTCACAGCAACGGCGTCCAGGCCGGCATGACCGGCATCGGCGTCGGCCTGGCGCTCGCGAACAAGCTTCGTGGAACCCAGTCCGTCGTCGCGTGCATCATCGGCGACGGCACGCTGGGGGAAGGGCTCACCTACGAGAGCTTGAACCTCGCCTCGATTTGGGGCGTGCCCATGTTGTTCGTCGTCGAGAACAACGGCATCGCGCAGACCACCAGGACGGTGGACACGATCGGCGGATCGATCCTCGCGCGCGGCGCGGCGTTCGGCCTCCATACGTGGCACGTCGACGACAGCCATCCAGAAGTGTTCGCGCAGGTCGAGGAGGTGGTGCGCACGGTTCGAGCGCTGCGGCAGCCTGGCTTCCTCGTCATCGACGCGATGCGTCTCGGGCCCCACAGCAAGGGGGACGATCTTCGAGACGACGCCGAGATGGCTGTGGTCCGCGCGCGGGATCCGCTGGCGCGCCTGGGCGGCTCGCTGGCTCCTGATGTTCGCGAGGCGATCGAGCGCCGCAACGCGGAATTCATCGACAGCGTGCGCGAGCTCGGTCAGGGGGCGAAGGAGTCACGCTTCGACCAGGCACCCGCGCATCTGTTCGACCACCGGCCGCCGGCCCAACGGCCGTCGGCCGACATTCGAGTGCCGTCGTCGACGTCGACCAACGTCCGGGCGGCTCTCAACGCCGCACTCCGCAGGCTTCTGACCGGGCATCCGGAGGTCATCGTGCTTGGCGAGGACCTCCACGATCCGTACGGCGGGGCGTTCAAGGTGACGGCGGGGTTGTCGACCGAGTTTCCGGGCCGCGTGATCTCCACGCCCATCAGCGAAGCCGGTGTCGCGGGTGCGGCCATCGGTCTTGCGCTCGCAGGGTACCGGCCGATCGCGGAAGTCATGTTCGCGGACTTCCTGACGCTGGCGATGGACCAGCTCTATAACCACGCGGTGAAGTTCCCCGGCATGTTCGAGGACATGCAGGTGCCGATGGTGATCCGGACGCCGAGTGGCGGCCGTCGCGGGTACGGACCGACGCACAGTCAGAGTCCGGAGCACCTGATGACGGCGGTTCCTGGTCTGACCGTCGTCTTTCCGAGCCATCGTCACGATGCCGGACGGCTGCTGGAGACGGCCTCGATCGACTGGGGCTTTCCGGTGGTCTTCTTCGAGCACAAGTTGCTGTACGGCGTGGTGCAGGATCCAGGGGACTACGAAATCCTGCCACCCGCGGACTCGGATCCGGGTGCGTCGCTCTTTCCGACACTGATCCGCCGCCACGCGGATCCGGACCTGACCATCGTGGCGTACGGCGGCATCCTGCCGGTCGTCGAGCAGGTGGCCGGCGCGCTCGCCGAAGAAGACCTGGTCGTGGAGATCGTGGCGCCGTCGCTTCTCCAGCCGCTGCCGAAGCACACGCTCCTCGATCATTTGCTCGGCCGGAACCAGGTCGCGGTAATCGAGGAGAGCCCGCTCGGGCCGGGATTCGGCTCGGAGCTGGCGGCTGTGCTCCTGGAGCATGGCTTCCGCGGCCGGCTCACGCGGCTCGGCCCGCCGCCGGTGCCGATTCCTGCCGCGCGCAGCCTCGAATCGTCGATCCTGCCAGACGAGCGGCGGCTGTTCGATGCCCTGGTGACGTTCGTGACTGCCGCCGATCGCGACTGATGCCCACTCCGCTGCACACCCCAAGGGTCAACAACAACGACGATGTGGTCCGGCTGCTACGCGTGCTCGTCAAGCCGGGCGACCGCGTGAACGCCGGGGACATCGTCGCCGAGGTCGAAACGGACAAAGCGAGCTTCACGATCGAGGCGGAGCAGCCTGGGTTCGTGCTCGCCGTGCTCCCGCAGGTGCAGGACATGATCGATGTCGGATCGGTCCTGTTGTGGGTCGGAGCGACGCCGGACGAACCAGTTCCGCAAACCGCGACGGCTGCCGCCGCGCCGCAGGCGGCGACGTCGGAGCCGACGGTCAAGGCTGCTCAGCTGCTTGCGAAGCACGGCCTGCGCACGTCGGATGTGCCGGCGAGCGGAGCGCGGCTGAGCGCGAAGGATGTCGAGGACTACGTCGCGGCGAGAGCTGCGCGTCCGCAAGATGTCGTTCCGCGAAGTCCCGTGGCGCCTGCTGGCGCGCCGGCTGCAGCCGGAACGTCGCAGCCGCTTTCCCCAGAGGAGCGCGGCATGCTGCGCACGGTTCTCTGGCAGCGAGACGAGGCGGTGCCGGGGTACGTCGAGCTGCAGGTACGATGCCGGAGCCTGGGATCGCGCCGCGGCGGAGTACCAGCAGCGGGAGCGGCTGCTACTGAGCCCGCTCCTCGCCCTGATGGCCTATCGGCTGGTGGCCGCAGCCAGGGAAAACCGCCGCATTGCCTCCACGATCGTCGGCGATCACCGCCTGGCTTACGACAACGTCAACATCGGGTTTACGGTGCAGACGGACTCGTCTTTGTACCTGGCGGTCGTGGAGAAGGCGGACCAGCTGACGTGCCGTGAGTTCGTGACGCGCCTGACCGAGCTGCAGCGCAGTGCCATGGCGCACCGCTTGCGCGCCAACGAGACATCGGGGGCGACGGTGGCGTTCACCAGCATGGCGAGGTGGAATGCCACGCGGCACATACCGGTCCTGCCGCCCTATACGTCGTTGATTGTGGCGCACGCTGCCCCCTTGACGGACGGACGAGGAGTGCTGGGCGCCACCTACGACCATCGGGCGCTGACCGGCCACGAAGCGCTCGCGGCAATTGTGACCGTGAGCCGGCCGGAGGGATTTTCCTAGAAGCCGTCTCACAAATCCGACGCTCGCTCCACGGGCGCGAGCGAGGCTGGCGAGCGAGCCACGCGATCGGAGCGCGCCGACGAAGCGGCGCGCGAGAGCGCGTGTCGGGGAGTCCGAGGGGCGAAGCCCCTCGGATGAGTGTAATGCGTGAAATCCCGGCAGCCGCTCCGTTGTCGCGGCTGCGGGCTTCAGCCGTACAAGGACCGACTATTCGTGACACGATCTTCCTCTGATTTATCGGACGCCAGACGAGCCATTCGGGAAAAGATCATCCAGTTGGCGCGGCGGCGAGGGGTCGATGCCGCCAACCTCCTGGACACCGAGCTCATTCCCGAGAGCGGAGCGCTCGACTCGGTTGGCATCCTCGAGCTCATTACCTGGTTCGAGATGACCTTCGACGTGACCATCGCCCAGGCTGACCTGACCGTCGAGAACTTCGGGACGGTCGACGCGATGGCCGTCTACCTGCAGCGGCAGTAGCGACCGGTCGGCGACTGCCCCCTCTCTCTCTGCCGGAGCGCCCGCTTCGGCCATCCCATCCGGTTCCCGGGAACGCGATACTCTGTACTGTTCCGGGCGAGAGCCTGCAAGGTCCCCACATGTCGACAACTGGCAACAGCTGGACGCGTTACTTTGTCTATCGGAAAGAATGCCTCAAGTCCACGTGGACCCTCCGGCTATTGGTATTCGCCCTTGCAGTGCTCGTACCTTGGCTGACGCGTGACGTGTGGGCGGCCACGGTCGGATGGGGGCTCGTCTGTGATCAAGACGGGACCAATATGGGGGCCGAGGCGATCCTGGTCGAAAACTTCGACCTCAACTACCTGGTCTTCGAGCGCGCCGGCGTCCTCCGCCGGGAGGGAGCCAAGGGTCGCATTCTCGTTCCTGTGCCGGCCTCACCCGACTCGGAGGAGCCAAACCTGATCTCGGCGGGAATCGTGGAATTGATGGGCAAGACGGCGCGTCTCGGCGAACTGACCATGGTCTCGATACGCGAGTCGGAACCGATCTCGCTGAACACAGCGTACCAGCTGCGAGCCTTCCTCCAGAAAGAGAAGATTCACTCGGTGCTCGTGGTCACTCCGGCGCTGCGAAGTCGGAGGTCAGCAATGGTGTACGGCGCCGTGTTCACGCCGGCTGGCATCAGGACGCATTGCCTGCCGGTCATCGGCGTGCACCTGCCGGATACGTGGATGAACAGTTGGCACGGCGTCGAGGGGATCGTCGAGCAGTACATCAAGCTCGCGTACTACCGCATCTTCATCCTGCCACGCGTGTCCGCCACGCCTCGGTGACAGGTGGGACCGCTGCCGGCAGGGCCTCCGGCTTCACGCCTCCCGCTCTCAGAGCCGCCATCGCGCGGCCGCTCGCCGTTCCGGCAGCGTACTCGATGCCGCGGTAGAGCACCGCGCTCAGGTGCGTGTCGTTCCGCTGCAGGAACTGGCCGATCCCTTCCTGGGTCTGGCCGTACTGCTTGAAGTACTTGGTCAGGTCGACCCGCTGCGACGCACTGTGCTGGACCGTGAACGGGAAACCTTCCGGAATCGCGTGCTCGCGAGGATCCGCGAGGTAATCCTGTTGATGGAGCGTGGGGAAATCGAAGTGCAGCGTCAGCGTGCTGGAGTAATCCAGATCCGTCAGGCGCGACTTTCGCGCCACCGCCACTTGCAGCAGCTCGCGCAGGTAGAGCTGGAGCGCGTCGTCGAGCAGCCCGTGCTCAGCGAGCTCCGCCGTGACCGCTTCGGTCGCGATCGTGGCGATCTGTTCGAAGAAGCCCAGGAGCGCCGCCGACCGTGCCTTGTAGATGTGATTGACGCCGTACTCGCCCCGTAGATAGGCCGGCATCGTTTCCGGGTGGCTGAGGAAAGCTTCGAGGTCGGCGCGGCGCTCGAAGAAGTTGCGGCCTTCGCCCTGCCGGAACTCGTCATAGATCTCCGCGAGCGGCCCCTTGCGGGCGCGTACCAGTTCATGGATGCGCCCGAGCACCTTCGACTTGGGAATCCCGAGCGACTCGGCCAGCCGATAGAACTCCTTCAAGATGCCGCCGTTGTTGAAGATGGCGACCGTCAGGTCGAACGCGCGACACTCGAAGTACTCCTCCCGAGGCATCGTGTTGTTGCCGAGCACGATCTCCTGGATTTCCGCGATGTCGACGCTCTCGTCGTACATCTCGTAGCGTCCGAAGCAGCGGGCGAGCACGCGGAAGCCGGTGTCGTAGTCGAATCGCGCCCGGCTCGCAGCGTCGCCCGCTTCGGTTCCCGGCAGCAGTATGAACTGGAAGGAGCGAACGTCCTGGATGCCCGAATCGAGCATGTCGAAGACGGACTTGCAGTGCTTCGCCCTGGTGTCGGTCGGCAGGCCCAGGATGATCTCGGTGAACGAGCCGGTCTTGCTGGCCGTCGCGCTCTTGGCCATTTTGACGATGGCGTCGAGGCTGATGTTGGATCGCTTGATTTCCCGCAGGACTTCGGCATCCGTGGACTGGATGGACGCGCCGAGCTGGAGCAAATCGCCCAGGATGCGCGACATCTCGACGATCCGATCCTTCTGGTTCTTCGCGGTGGAGGCCATGATGTTCCGGGGCCAGCCGCTGCGGTCGCGAATCTCGGAGATGAACTGGGCGTTCTGGATGTCGCCGGGGAACATCCCCCAGTTCAGGTCGGCCAGGAGCAGTGTCGCCGTCTTGACCCGGGCCTCGATGTAGGCCAGTTCCTCCCGGACCCGGTCCGCGGAAAACGCCCGCGTTTTGTTCATGTAAGCGATGCCATCGTGACAGAACGTGCACGAGTACGGGCACCCGCGCGACGTCTGGATCATCGGCGTCAGCTTGTCGTCGAAGAATTCGTCCAGCAGGCCCATCGTGTAGGGCGACGGCAAGTACTTGTCGAGCTCCAGAATCCGCGGGAGGAGGTCTCCGCGGACGAACTGGCCGTCGAACATGTAGTGGACGCTGGGCAGCCGCGTGCCGCTGGCCTTGAGCTGCTGCGCGTCGAAATCGACCAGCGCGAGTGCCTTGAACAGCTCGACGAACGCCATCTCGCCTTCGCCATCGACGAAGAAGTCGATTTCGGGTCGGCGCTCGAGATACTCCTGCTGCTCGGGCACGTCCACGGGGTAGTTGGGTCCCCCCATTACGACGATCGTGTTCGGGTGGCGGCGCTTGATCTCGCGGGCGAAGGTGCAACTGAGCTCGCCGTTCCACATGTAGTTCGTGAAGCAGGCGACTGTCGGCGTCCTCCGAGAGAGGAATCGAGCGAGGGCTGCGGGGTACTTGAACAGGTGGGCGTCGATGGCGTCGCCCAGCTGTCCTTTTGCGTAAGCGGCGATGTACCCTATCGCGAGCGGAATGTTGTTCGCGTCGACAGCAACACCGGTGTGCGTCAGATCGGCGAAGGTGACAGTCGTCATATGATTCCTGGCGTCCCCCAGGGTCGCGGTGAGCTGAACCCCGCAACCTCGGCCGCGCGAGCGGCGTGACACTCGAGGTGCATAAACGCTGCCGATTTCTATGTAAAATTGTGAGCCTCTTTCCGGCTTCACCCGCCAAGTCTGCGGAAAAGTCTTATCCAAACCAGACTTTTGTGGGTTATTTCGCAGAGTTATTTGGCTTGAGTCTCCAATTAAAAGTGTCTAAAGTGGCGTGCCACATGGCTCAAGATATGGATAAGCTGCGCCTTGCGCAGGACTCAGACGCAGAACTCTGCTCGAAAGAGGAGCCGATGCATAAACGGTTACAGATGGGTGCGATAGCTGCCGCTCTCGCTGCAACGCTCGCCACAGCGCCCGTCGGACATGTGCCGACCAGCGCTTCTGGGATAGGCCGGAAACTCGCTTCCAAGGGCTCTCTCCTGAGCAAGAGAGGCCGGCCGCGCAAGTTCAGTCGGCCCTCTCGTGGCGTCACGCTCACGCTGCCCGAGGACGTCATCGCCGCGCTTCAGGGGATAGATGCCGATCTGAGTGTCGCGGTTGTGCGCCTGGCCGAACGGGTGGCTCCGGAAACGCAGTACGCTCGGGCAGAGTTGGTCAACTATGGCGGGCGCTCGGTCATCATCGTCCCGCGCAGCCAGGTCCTGAAGGAACGTACGGGCGTAGAGCTCGTGCCGCTCACCGACGGCCGGGCGCTGATGGCGTTCGATAATCGGCTGTCGATCCCGCAGCTCGAGCTGCATATCGGCGATGCCCTCGCAGACCCCATCATTCAGGGTCCCGATCGGGCCATGTTCGAGGCCCTCGCGGACATCCTGAAGAACGCGCGCAGATCAGACCGCGTGGAACTACGCCAGCGAAACATCATCGTCCTGCAGTCGACCAGGCCGGCTGGCGAGAACGGTGCCCCCGGAGAAAGAGAAGACGAAGGCGAAGAGCCGCAGGTGGCTTCGGCGTAGCTCTCCGATTCGATTGCTCTTGCCGGCCTGTTCCCGTTGACAGGCTTGGAGTTCCCCTACATGACCATCACGGCCGCTGGCGCGCGGCGCGCGCTTGTTGGAGTTGTAGTCCTTTGTGCGGGGATTGGTCTGTTTCCTCACGTTCCCGGATCGCCAGGCCTGCTGGACGAGGCTCTCCAGGCACGTGGGGCTGGGGCCGACGTCGCTCCCCGGGGTCCATTTGTCAGCCTTCCGCCAGACAAAGGCGCCACGACAACTGTGGCGGACGTGTCGGGCCAGGGCAATAACGCCACACTCCCGAACCGCGCCGTCTGGCCGACTTGGAAGGCGGCCGGCTCGAGCTTCAACGGCACGTCCGCGCCCGGCCTCGCAGTGTCCGACGAGATCGCCGTGATGCCGCTCGGTGATTCGCTGACCCTCGGCTACATCAACGACAACAACCCCGACAACGAGGTCGGTGGCTACCGGCGCTATCTCTGGGAGCTGCTGCAGTCGGACGGCATCACGAACGTGAACTTCGTCGGCTCGCTGGCCAATGGGATCCCGACAATCGACCCCGACCACGAAGGGCACGGGGGGTGGCGCGTGGATGAGATCGACGGTGCGGTCGCGGGCTGGCTGGCCGCGTCCCAGCCGGACATCATCCTGCTCCTGGCTGGCACGAACGACATCATCCAGGGTTACACGCCGGCATTGGCGTTGACGCGTCTCAACGCGCTGCTGGACAAGATCCACACGCTCCGTCCGACGGCAAAGATACTCCTGGCGAACCTCCCCGGCGCCCGCGCCAATCCCGACAGCATCTTCGCTGCTGTGACGCCGGCGGCTGTGAGCGCGTTCAACAGCGGGTTGCCCGCGATGGTGAGCACGCGCGCGGCGCTTGGCTGGAGCATCGTGCTCGTAGACGTGTTCGGATCGGCCGGACTGGATCGGGGCGCCGCTTCGAGCGACTACAGCGTCGACGGTCTGCATTTGAGCCTGGCCGGTTACAGCAAGGTCGCGAACCTCTGGTACTCGGCGCTCAATCTGGGCGCCGCCGACGCCGCCGCGCCCAGCGTCCCGACCGGAGTGGCGGCGACGACGATCTCGTCGGCGCGGATCGACCTGTCGTGGACCGCGTCGACGGATAACATCGGCGTGGCAGGTTACCAGGTCCTCCGTAACGGCCTGGCCGTCGGTTCAACGACAGGGACCACCTTCCAGAGCACCGGCCTCGTCCCGAGCACGGCCTACGCGTACTCCGTCGTGGCATACGACACGGCGAGCAATCAGTCCGCGCCGTCCGGCGCCGCATCCGCGCTCACGGCCTCCGCGCCACAGCTGTCGGGCGTCAACTCGAACGTCGCGTTTCCCGCGGCCTGGAACGTCCCGGTCACGTTCACGGCGGCGGCCACCGGCGGAGCCGGGGCACTCCAGTTCAAGTTCCTGACGTACCTCGTCGGCCGCCGGGTGGGCGGTCGGCCGGGACTACGGATCCAGCAGTCAGTTCACGTGGTTCCCGCCGCTCGGTCAGAACGCGGTGCAGGTGTGGGTCCGCGACGTCGGGTCGTCTTCGGCCTACGACGACTGGAAGTCGTCCGGCATGTTCAGCGTCGCCTCCGTCCCCGCGAAGCTCACGGGGCTCGCCGCGAACGTCGCATCTCCTGTGTCGGCGTCGACGCCGATTACGTGGACGGCATCAGCCGTGGGCGGCGGCGCGCTGGAGTACAAGTTCCTGCGTTACAGCTTCACCGCCAACGCCTGGTCGGTTCTGCGCGATTGGAGCACGAACAACCAGGCGACCTGGACGCCGGGCGCCGCGAACCCAGGCTGGCACGCCCTTCAGGTCTGGGTGAGAACTGTCGGATCGAGCGCGGCGTACGAGGACTGGCGCCCGAGCGATTACTTTTTCGTGACCGTCCCCCCGGAGATCTCGCTCACACCGAATCGGACACTGACCGGGCTGAGGGTCGGAGACATCGTCACGTGGACGGCGACCGTTCCGGGCGCAGGCCTCTGGGAGTACCAGTTCATCGCCTACGACGGCACGTCATGGAAGGTGTTGAAGGGATACTCCACCGACAACACCTTCTCCTGGTTCCCGCCGGCGGCGACGTGCGCCCTGCAGGTCTGGGTACGGGCCGTTGGTTCGGCGGCGTACTGGGAGATGTATCAGTCCACCGGCTATTTCGTCGTGAACCCCTGAACGCCTCGAAGATCTTGTAACCTCCGCCGCCAAGAGCCTTGAAATTCATATGGTGTGGCTTCCGCCATTATTCCCGCGATTCACCTGGGTTGTCACCGCGCGCCCTTGTAGCGCAGGCCTTTTAGGCCTGCCCCGCCGGCGCGCGTGGCAGCCCTGAAGGGCTGCGCTACGGGCGACACAAGTGAATCGCGGTTGTAGGCGGAAGTTGGGGTGGGGCTCGTCTTCCACCTGAAGGTGGAAGCCACAAACGTGGAAGCCACAAACGTGGAAGCCACAAACGTGGAAGCCACAAACGTGGAAGCCACAAACGTGGAAGCCACAAAGTTGGAAGCCACAAAGATGGAAGCCACGAGAAGGTGGACCGATCGATCACGGTTCCTGTCATTGACCCCGGCTGGCTCAGGCATTACGATTCAACAGGCCATTCGTCTCACCGGCCTGGAGATCCCAAGTCATGATGCCCCCCGTGGTCGCGCGCGGCGCGCGCTTCGTGCACTCGTGGGTCTTGCCGCCGCTCTGGGCATGATGCTCGGTGCGATTGCCGGCCCGCCGAAGGTCGAAGTCCTGCGCGCCGACTCCGCAGTTGTCGAGGCTCCTCCGCCGGGCGCGGCCCTGAGCCTTCCGCTCGACGAAGGCGCGGGCACGGTCACTGCGGATGCCACCGGCAACGGCAACACCGGCACGCTGCTGAACGGCCCCGCGTGGACCGCCGGTAAGTCGGGTGGCGCCATCAGCTTCGACGGGATAGACGATACGCTCTACATCGCCAAGGCCTCGTCTCTCAACACGGTGACGACCGCCGTCACCGTGGCTACCTGGGTGTATCGGTCCTCCACTCAGCCGGGGATCGTCTCGGTCCTCTCGCGCCAGGTCGGGAACACCTACTACGAGCACTACTACCTTGGCTTCGAGGACGGCAAGTGTCGCTGGTTCGTGAATACCTCCAGCGGCTACTCCGACTTCACGATCGGCGGAGCGTCGGCGCTGGGGCAGTGGATCCACCTCGCGGGCACCTACGATGGGGCCGACGTCAAGCTGTATGTGAACGGTGTTCTCCAGTTCTCGACTCCGCATTCGGGAACCTTTGCATCGGACGTCACCGGCCTGACGGTCGGCGCGAGCCACAACGATGGCGCGCACGCTCCCACGGAGGGATTCAACGGCAGGGCGGACGAGGTCAACGTGTACGCGCAGGCGCTCACTGCTCAAGAGATCCTGCAGGTCTATCAGTCGACCGGCGGCACCGTCGACGCGCCACCGTCTGTGGCGGTGACCGCGCCGGCGGCGGGCACGTCCGTTCAGGCGACGTTCACGGCGACCGCTTCCGCGTCCGACGACATCGGGGTGGCCGGAGTGCAGTTCCTGGTCGACGGCTTCGCTGCCGGTGCCGAGGACACGACCGCGCCGTACTCCGCCGCGATCGACACGACGCAGTTCCCGGAGGGGCAGCACTCGCTGACCGCGCTCGCGCGCGATACGTCCGGCAACCTCACTGGCTCCGCGGCCGTCTCCGTGGTCTTCGACAACATCGCCCTGATGCCGCTCGGCGATTCGTATACCTACGGCTATGTGGCCACGAGCAGCAGCAACAACGACGATGGCGGGTATCGGCGGTATCTGTGGCAGAAGCTTCGAGCCAACGGGATCGTGAACGTGAATTTCGTCGGCTCGCTCGTGACCGGCATTGCCGGGATCGATCGCGATCACGAGGGCCACGGCGGATGGCGCATCGATGAAGTCGACGGGTCGATCGCCGGCTGGGTGGCAGCCACGCCGCCCGACGTCATCCTTCTGCTCCTCGGAAACAACGACATCATTCTGGGCGCCACGCCGACGGTCGCCTTGAATCGCATGAGCGCGTTGCTCGACAAGATTCACGGGCTCCGCCCGACTGCGAAGCTGATCCTCTCGAACCTGCCGGGAACGCGGCCGAACAGCGACTTCCCGATGGTGACGCCGGCCTACGTGGCCGAGTTCAACAGCGGCCTGACGTCGCTCGTGAGCAACCGCGCAGGACAAGGCTGGAACATCAGCCTCGTGGATCTGTGGGCCATCCTGAGCCATGCCGGCGGTTCGAGCGACTTCAGCGCCGACGGCATGCACCTCAGCCCCAGCGGATACAGCAAGTTTGCCGATCTCTGGTATTCGGCTTTGTATCCAGGGCCTGTCGACGGTACTCCGCCAGAGTACGCCCACCGGACTCTCCGCGGCCGCCGTCTCCGCCTCGCAGATCGATCTGTCCTGGAATCCCGCCAACGACAACGTCGGCGTGACGGGCTATCAGGTCATTCGCAACGGCGTGGGCATTGCCACCACATCTCAAACGACGTATCAGAGTGCGGGTCTTCTCGCGAATACGACGTATGCCTACACGATCAGGGCATACGACGCGGCTGGCAACCAGTCCCCGGCCACGTCTGCGGTCTCGGCGACGACACAGGCGGCAGCCGCCGGGCCGTTGGTGCGGCTGGCGCTCGACGAAGGTGCGGGGACCACTGCGGCCGATGCGTCAGGCAACGGCAACAACGCCACGCTGCAGAACGGGCCGGCGTGGACGGCAGGCAAGGCGGGCGGTGCGCTCAACTTCGACGGACTGGACGACACGCTTTATGTCGGGAGTGCCACGAGCCTCAACTCGGTGACCGGCGGCCTGACTGTTGCGGCGTGGACCTACCGCAGCTCGAATCAGCCAGGCTACGTGTCCGTCGTGTCCCGCGAGGTGGGCACAACCTACTACGAGCACTATTACCTCGGGTTCGCGGACGGCAGCTACCGCTGGTTCGTGAATACGACGGGCGGCTATTCGAACACGGGGATCGGGAACGCCGCGCCGCTCGGGCAGTGGGTCCACGTGGTGGGAACGTACGACGGCGCGAACGTCAAGTTCTATGTGAACGGCGCCCTCCAGTTCACCCCTCCACACTCCGGCACGTTCTCGACCGACACCACGGGCGTCACCATCGGCGCGAGTCACAACGACGCGTCACATCAGCCCGGCGAGGGATTCAGGGGCGCGATAGACGAGGTGAACCTGTATGCGCGCGCGCTCACGGATCAGGAAGTCCTGCAGTTGTATCAGGCAACGGCGGGATCGCCCGATGGGACGCCGCCGACCGTGTCGCTGAGTGCACCTGCCGAGGGCGCCACGGTCTCTGGGAATGCCGTGCCGGTTTCGGCGGGCGCCGCCGACAACGTGGCCGTCGCCGGCGTGCAGTTCAAGCTGGATGGCGTGAACCTCGGCGCGGAGGACACGTCGGCGCCGTACCGGCATCAACTGGAACACCACGTCGGCGAGCAACGGCGCTCACACGCTCACCGCTGTTGCGAGGGACTCGTCCAACAACACGACGACGTCGTCTGGCGTCACGCGTCACCGTCGCGAACGCGGCGTTCGACTTCAGCCTGGCCACCGCCGGTGCGAAGAGCGTGGCGCGCGGGTCGTCGGTCACCAACGCGATCACATCGACGCTGACCTCGGGTTCGACGCAGGCGGTGACGTACTCGGTCTCGGGTCTGCCGACGGGCGCCTCCGGGAGCTTCTCTCCCGCGTCCTGCTCGCCGACCTGCACGGCGACCTTGACGATTCAGACGACCGCCTCGACGCCGCTCGCAGTGTCGGCCGTCACGGTGACGGGCACGGCAGGTTCACTCGTGCGGACGGCGTCGTTCAATCTGACCGTGACGGCGCCCGTCGATACCACGCCGCCGAGCACTCCCGGCAAGCCCGCGGCGACGGTCGTGTCCTCGTCGCAGATCAACCTGTCGTGGGCGGGATCAACGGACAACGTCGGCGTGGCGGGATACCGCGTGTATCGGAACGGCGTGTTGATTGCGTCCACGGCTGGGACAACGTTCCAGAACAGCGGGCTCGCCGCAAACACGCCGTACTCGTACAGGGTGTCGGCCTACGACGCGGCGAACAACGAGTCGTCGCTGTCGACGGCCACGTCAGCGAAGACCAGGAAGTGAGTTGATTACTTCCCCGATCCGAGCGCCGCGAGTTGGGCTTTCGCGTCGGCCGCGCCCTCGAAGTCCTGCCGGATCGCCAGCGCGCGGGTGAGATGCTCCGTCGCGGCGGCCTTGTCGCCGCTCTTCGCCAGCGCCAGTCCCAGATGGTAGTGATAGTCCGGCTTGTTCGGGTCCTTCTCGACTGACGCTTTCAGCATCTCGATGGCCTGCGGCAGCAGGTCTTTCTTGTAGTAGATGTAGCCGAGCGTGTCGCCGACTTCCGGCGAGTTGGGGAGCTTGCCGTAGGCCACCTGGGCGAGCTCGAGGGCTTTGTCGAGGTTTTCGCCGGAGCTCCCGTAGATCCACGCCATGTTGTTCGCGGCGACGGCGGCGGACGGATCGAATCTCGAGCGCCCTCAGGAAGCGCTGTTTCGCTTCGGCCGTTTTCCCCTGCGTCAGGAGAATCGTTCCGGCGAGCGTCAAGGCGGCCACAGGTTGGGATCCTGCTTCGCGAGCGAGTCGAGCTCGACGAGGGCGGCATCCAACCGGCGCTGCGAAAGGTACAACTGACCGAGCGCGGCGTAGGCCGGCAGGTAGGTCGAGTCCTTC
Organism: uncultured Acidobacteriota bacterium; assembly: GCA_963804795.1. Classification (GTDB taxonomy): domain Bacteria; phylum Acidobacteriota; class Vicinamibacteria; order Vicinamibacterales; family 2-12-FULL-66-21; genus CAVSUB01. Next base: position 67,896 of record CAWDRS010000009.1, read on the forward strand.
TGCAACGCGCGGCGCATCAGCTGCTCGCCGGTCTGTGCGTCGCCGGTCGCCACGTAGGTCCGGGCGGCAAGCAGCAGCAGCGCGGGCGACGCATCGGGCGCATTCGCGCGCGCCTCGACCCGCTCGCGTGCGGCCTCGGGCTGCTTCATCGCGATGTCCAGACCGACCGACGCCTCGAGCGCTTCGGTCGAATCGGGCTCGAGCTTCAGCGCCTCGTCGAATTCCCGTCTCGCTCCCGCCAGATTCTTCTTCCGCCCGAGCAGCATCCCGTTCTGCAGGTGGATCGCTGCGGACTTCGGGTACTGCTTCGTGAGCTGCTGCATCTCGGACTCCGCGCGCGCCAGGTCCCCTGTGGCCATCAGGCCACGCGCCAGGGCGAGTCGCGCGTCGGGATTCCCGGGACTATTGGTCAGCGCGTCCTGGGCGAAATCCACGGCGTCCGATGCGCGGCCCGCTTTCAGGCTCAGTTGCGCGAGCGCGACGTGCGCGCCGGCGGCTCGAGGGTTGATCCGAAGCGCCTCTTTGAATGCGGCGATGGCCGGCTCGTTCTGATTGCGGGCCATCTGCACCCGCCCGAGGCTGAAGAACGCTTCAGCGGAATCCGCATGGCTCTCGGTCGCCACCTGCGCGGATGCCAGCGCCTCCTCCAGCTTTCCGTCGTCGAGGAGCATCGCGCTCTTCGACAGGAGCGCCCGCAGGTGCGTCTTGTCCTTCGCGAGGACCGAATCCAGCCGTGCGTAGGCCTCCTTGGGCCGGCCCGACGTCCAATCCATCGCGGCGAGCCTGATCAATGCCTCCGCTGACGGCGATGCCCCTGCCGCCAACGGGTCGAGCACTTTCCGGGCCGCCGCCTCGTCTTTGCGAAGGATGTAGAAATCCGACAGCGCCACGGTCGCCTCGGGCGACTTCGTGAGCTGGATGATCTTCTTGAGATGCGCCTCCGCTTCGTCGGGTCGATTGAGCGCGGTCGCGAGCGTCGCCATCGCACGATGGGCGGCCACGTTGTTCGGATCGATGGCGAGCGCCTTCGACAGCTCCTGTTCGGCCTCCGTCCTTCGCTCCCTGGCCCAGTAGAAGTTCACCAGCGCCAGATGTGCGGCCGCCGACTTCTCGTCCAGCTCGACGCCCCTCTTGAGCGCCTTTTCCGCCGCCTCCGGATGGTCGCGCCGAGCTTCGAGCTCGCCGAGGTTCGAGTACGCGCTGGCACGCGTCGGCGCGAGACGGATGGCTTCCTCGATCTCGGCGACCGCGCCGTCGAGGTTCTTCTGGCCCGCGAGGGCGTTTCCGAGGAGGATGTGTGCCTCGACGTCCTGCGGCGCCAGCGCCAGCGCCTTCTCCGCCCGCACCTTCGCATCGTCTGCCCGGCCGGCGAGGAGCAGCAGCGTCCCGGCCTTCAGCTGCACGTCGACGCGAGTGGTCAGCAGGTCGGCTGCACGCACGTACTCGCGCGCCGCGTTGTTGCCGTCGCGATTCTTCGAGTAGGTTTCGGCCAGCTTCAAGCGCAGCTCGCCGTCCAGCGGATCCGCCTGCACGGCGTTGCGGTATTGGAGGATGGCTTCAGCGAACTTGCCCTGTTGCGCGTAGCTGTCGCCGCTCTTCACGTATTTGGCTTTTCGCGCCTTGCGGATCTCGCGAGCACCCGCCGGAAAAGACGAGCAGCGCGATGAGCGAGACGTGGCAGAGCCCGCGCGCGTGCGCGGCCGGTCCGACGGAATCCGGAACATGAACTAGGAAGGTATCAAAAAAAGGCCCGTCATGGTTCGACGGGCCGTGGATGTTCAAGGTGCCGCGCCTCAGGCGCGCTTGAGCAGTCGTGTGACCAGCAGACCCGAGCCGAGCAGTACCGCCGACATCGGCTCTGGCGTCTGCGTTGGAGGCGGAGGCCCGTCCCCGCCGCCGTACAGGTTCGCGTGCGAGAGGGCCTGTGCACCTGAGATCGACCAGGAGCCGCTCAGGACGCCGGCAGGAAGCAGGAATGCTGCCCAATCCGGATCCAGAACACCCTCGCCGGACTTGAACGCGATCACCAACGGACCGAAACCCGCCGCCGCCGCCGAGATCGTGAACGTTCCAGACAGCCCGCCGCTACCCGTGATGGTCAGCGCTCCCTCGAGGGTTCCGGTCGTGTTGTCGTCTGACTTGTCGAGTGTCGTGTAGCCCAGGGCGTTGACGCCGTCCCCGCTGCCATTGAGGTTGCCAGTGCCTGACGTGAGGCAGCTCGCGGCGACAACGGTATCGATCGAGAACTCCCGATCACCGGTCGACAAGCGTGCCCGGACAGAACACCACAACAGCCTGTGCACTGCTCGCGGCGCCAAGGACGAGCGTCGCTGCGAACAGTGCTACAGACCCAACTTTAAACATTGAGCCCTCCCTCTCCGAACGGATTCAACCCCGGGGTAGGAATACCGAGACGGGTGCGATCCGTGACGTCGGGCTCAACAGCAAACAACACTCCAGTCGGCTTGATCCCAACTTTCCTGCGAAATAGGCCTTTTTAGATATAGACGCCCCCAATTAGTCTGCCGACCGAGTGAAATGAGTCGGGCCCGGTACAGCTTAGATCATGTCTCCGGAACCCGCAGCAGCTCAGTGTTTTAGCTTGCCCAGGAAGCTTTGAGTCCCTGAACCCTCTGAACCCCTCGAACCCCTGAACCCCTGAACCCGCCCTTGAACCCCTGAACCTTGAACCTTAGAACCCCGTGGTCCCCCCCGTCCCCGTCGCTTCCTCCGGTTGCGCCTGATCCTGTGGCGCGGGCGCGGCTGCCCGCAGCGGCGGCAGCAGCACGCGCGGCGTGCGCGCGGGCTCCGGCGTTCCCTGACGGAATGCCCGGTAGTCGACCTTGCACCCGTGCGTCATCAGGAAGTTGTGGAAGCGCTTGTAGTCCTGATGCGGGATGCCGAACAGCCGCAGCAGCGCCCGATAGTTCCCGTGCGTCGTGCGCAGGCCTCGGACGATCAGCTCGCGGACGTCGTGCCGCGTGATGTCGCGCGACAGGAAGATCGGGTGGATGTGCTCCCAGAACGAGTAGCCGCCCGAGACGAGCGCGTCGTACAGGTCGTCGGCCACCTGGCGCCGACGCTCGCGCGGCGGGAGCAGCGACTCGCCGGCGGTCCGCACGCGCGCGGGGGAGGTGGCCGACGTCGATCATGTCGCGCTCGGCGAACCAGATCGCCTGTTCGACGACGTTCTGGAGCTCGCGGACGTTGCCGGGCCAGCGATACCGCTGCAGCACCTGCATCGCCTCGTCGGAGATCGGCGATCGGGCGCTTCGATTCTTCAGCAGGTGGTCGATCAGGACCGGGACATCCTCGCGCCGCTCGCGAAGCGGCGGGACGTGGACGTGGATGACGCGCAGCCGGTACAGCAGGTCTTCGCGGAACTCGCCGGCCGAGACACGCTCGGCGAGGTTGCGGTTGGTCGCGGCAATGACCCGGACGTTCGCGTGGCCCGACGCTGCCGTGCGACCCGACGGACTGGATTTCGCCGGTCTCGAGGAAGCGGAGGAGGAGCGCCTGCATGCGCAGGCTCATCTCACCGACTTCGTCGAGGAAGAGGGTGCCGCGATGGGCGAGCTGCAGTTTGCCCGGCTTGTCGCGATAGGCGCCGGTGAAGCTGCCCTTGACGTGTCCGAAGAGCTCCGATTCGAGGAGCGTCTCGGTCAACCCCGCGCAGTTCACGGCGACGAACGGGCCATGGGAGCGGGTCGAGTGCACGTGGACCGTGCGCGCGATCAGGTCCTTGCCGACGCCGCTTTCCCCGGTAATGAGAACCTTGGATTCGCCGAGCGCCGCACGCCGGGCCATCGCCAGCACTTCGAGCATGGCGGGGCTGGCGGCGATGATGTTCGGCTCCCCGCCGGGCATTTCCTCGTGACTGCGTTCCGTATGATTCCGTTCCGAGGCGTTCAACATGACACTGAGCTCCCTGTGCGGCCCGGGGGCTTGCCGCCAGCCTCTTGTAGGGCAAGCGGAGCGCCAGCTCTGCCAGTTGACTAAGTTCTGGTATTGCAGTGACTTGCGGGATATAGCAGACTTGTAAGTGGAGGGTGGTGTCTACAAACGGTGCAGCGCCGATGTTGTAATCGTAATTAACTGACGTGGATTGTGGTGCTTAGGTGGCATTCTCAAAATGAGACGCCGTTTGGGGCGTGCTTCGAAATAGAACATGCGAGCGGGCGCGGTGCGGTAGACAAGCTCAATTCAACAAGACTTTGCCTTTTTCGCTCGGGAGACGTGGGAGGTCCGTCGCCGCGGAGCGTCCGGCTCCGACGGTCGGAGCGGACTGCGCGGTCCAGACTTCCGAGCAGTTCCCGCACCTGTAGTGCGCGAACCGCCGGCCGCCGCCGACCAGGGCAACCCAGGTCGAGCGGCAGAATGGGCAGGGGAAGGGCGTCTCCACGGCTACCCGATCGGCAGGTGCTGGTGGGTCGGCCAGTCGCTCAAGCCTGGTGCGGACCGCTCGAACTTCGGCAGGTTGATCCGGCCGAAGACATCGAACTGGAGAGTGGTCCAGGAGTGCGCGGCGATCGTGAGCGCGCCGAAGATCGCCAGCGCCAGTGAGAGTCGAATGCGTTGCAGATCCGTCATGCCCTCAAGAGGACCAAGAAGGGTGCCATCCGTAAGTTATTGATTGGTTGTAGGTTGCGGATTTGAGAGATCCCTGGAGACGAACTTTAGTCCGGCTGTGACCAGATTCAGGGGGAAGAGCTTCCAGCTTCCAGCTTCCAGCTTCCCGCTTTGAACTCTCTGGAGAATTGGGTAGAAGGAGAACGCTGTCGAACCCTCTGGAAAGGCGCTGCCGGCTGCCAGCTGCTAGAAGCCTGCGCCTGAAGCGGGAAGCGAGCGGAAGCTGGACAAGCGGGAAGCTTCCTTTCGATGGACTTAGTTACCCTCGCGGACTGAAAGGCTGACAAATACCCTTCATGACGATGACTTTGGTCCCGATATGACCAGGAATCCGGACATAGTCCGATCTTCCAAGTCCTGTTCTGACTATGCGATCTGAGAAATATATCGGCGCAGTTGAAAAACTGATCCAAAGGCATATCGGTTGCTCTAGAATGCTTCGTCCCCGTGAATCCCATAGACAAATCTCCGCGTAGCTCACGCGCTGGTGGCGACCATTCCGGCCTCGCCATCTGCTCAAGTCCCGCGATGGCGGAAGTGCTGCGCCTCGCGCGACGCGCCGCCGCTGGCGACTCGAAGGTCCTCGTGACCGGCGAGAGCGGCGTCGGAAAGGATCTGGTCGCGCGCACGCTGCACGCCGAATCGGCTCGCAGCCGCGGCCCGTTCGTCGCCGTCAACTGCGCGGGGCTCACCGAGACGCTCCTCGAATCGGAGCTCTTCGGCCACGTCAAGGGCAGCTTCACCGGCGCCTACCGCGACAAGATTGGCAAGCTGCAGGCGGCGGATCGGGGCACGCTCTTCCTCGACGAAGTGGGAGAGATGAGCCTCCGGATGCAGGCCCTCCTGCTTCGCTTTCTCGAGCAGGGCGAGCTCCAGCGCGTCGGCGCGGACGAGCGCGCGCGCCGCGTCGACGTCCGGGTCATCGCCGCGACGAACCGCAATCTCGCCGAGCGCGTCGCGGCCGGCGAGTTCCGCGAGGATCTCCTCTATCGGTTGCGCGTGATTCACATCCACGTGCCGCCCCTTCGCGAGCGCCGCACGGACATCCGTCCGCTTGTCGCGCACTTCGCGACCCGCCGGAACGCACAGACCGAGTTCACGCCGGCCGCCCTCGAGCTCCTCGAGCGCTATCGCTGGCCCGGCAACGTCCGGGAGCTCCAGAACATCGTCGAACACGCAATCTGGCAGTCGGACGGCCCCCGGATCGGCCCGGAAGCCCTGCCCCAGTGTGTGCGGGTGACCGAGCCGCTCGTCCAGACCAAGGAGCGGCGCCGGCAGATTGCCGACGAGTTGTACGACGCGCTGGTCAATGGCGGCTGTTCGTTCTGGTCGCACATTCATCCGCTGTTCCTCGCGCGGGACATCACGCGGCACGACATCCGTGAGCTGGTGCGCAAGGGACTGCGCGCTACCCGCGGCAGCTATCGAGGCCTCCTGACGCTCTTCGGGATGAACCCGCAGGACTATCAGCGGTTCCACAATTTCCTGGCGGCGCACGAGTGCAAGGTGGATTACCGCGAGTTCCGGAGCGGCGAGGCCGACGGGGAGCCGAAGCGTCGGGGGCTTCTGCCGGAGCTGGACGCCCGCGTCCCTGGCGAGCCCGCGACGACCGCGCCGGTGGCCTGAGTCGGGTCACGTCCGGCATTCCTGCTGCTTCCGACCAGACTTCCGGGGCAGCCGACCGGCATGTTTGGACGGTCAGTTCCCGCAACCCACTGACTACGCGGTTCTTCGGTTGGGAGTTGGCTCGCCGTCGGGGCCGGCAGCTGATTTGCGAAAGCGTGGGGTGCCTCTCCCCCGAGGCACCCTCGACATGAAGGTCTGGCTCCTCCGGGAGCCAGACAAGGCTCTCGGGCTCCAGCCGGAATTCACGTGTCGCGACCGGTTGAAGGTCGTCGGCGTTACCCTTCGTAAACGAAGTTCAGCAGATGCCTCAAGCCACCCAAGACCGGAGGCTGGAGCCTTTAGCCCCGAGCCTTTCTCCTGACCGAATGGCGGCGCTTCGGCGATTCCTCCTTGCGGGCAGGAATGCGGACGGCGGGTGGGGATACACGCCGGGCAAAGCGAGCCGGCTCGAGCCGACCTGCTGGGCGCTGCTGGCGCTTCCCGACCTCGATGCCACGGCTTTGACGACCTGGCCGGCGGCGGATGGCCTCCTGCAAGAGCGCCGCGGAGGTGACACGAACTTCGCGTTCCATGCGCTGGCCCTCCTGACCCTTGCTGCGCGAGGCGTGAGCACGCATCCGGGAACGCGATGCTCGCTGCGCGGCTCGAGAGCTCGAAGGGCATCCAGCTCGATCCCGCTAGGATCAATCGGCAGAACAATCAGCTGCAGGGGTGGTCCTGGATCGCAGGAACCTTCAGCTGGGTCGAACCCACGGCCTGGGCGCTGCTCGCGCTGAAGAAGCGGGCCTCCGCGGGCCAGCGGGTGGACTCGTCTCGCTTGAACGAAGCCGAGGCGCTGCTGGTGGATCGCTGCTGCGAGGGCGGCGGCTGGAACTACGGCAACGCGAACATGCTGGGGAAGGAGCTCCGGCCGTACGTGCCCACCACCGCGGCTGCGCTCCTGGCGCTCCAGAAGGGGGCACCATCAGCGGCGGCGGTCGTGGGCAAGAGCGTCGCATACCTGGATCGGTCGGCGACGTCCGAGCCGTCGGCCGCGGCTTTGTCGCTCTCGGCTCTGGCGCTCACCGCCTACGGGCACCAGGCAGAAGCGGTGCGCGCGCTGCTCGCCGACCATTCCCACCGGGCAGTGGATCTCGGGCAGCAGCTTGGCGTAGCCATGGCACTCTATGCGCTGCAGGCGGACAAGGCCGATGCCTTCATCATCTGACCGGCTGACGCCCGGTGGGCGCCCGATAGCCGGCGGCATGCTCACACGGCGGGCGTTCCTCGGTGCGGCCGCCGCTCCGTTGCTGGCGGCTGTGGCCTGCCGGCGACGTCCCTACGACGCCGCGCGATTTCCACACCCTCGACCGATCGCCGGTCACGCTGCTGCCGGCGGCCTCTTACGGCGTCGATTTCGCCGCGTTGATCGGGCGCGGCCTCGCCGATCTCGGTGTGGACGTGCGCGGCCGGCGCGTGTTCCTCAAGCCGAACATGGTGGAGTACCGAGGCAGGCACCGCGATCAACACCGACCCGCTCGTGGTCATCGGCGCCGCCGTCGCGTTCCGCCGGGCGGGCGCCGCATCGGTCGTCGTCGGCGAGGGGCCCGGCCATCGGCGCGACACGGAGTATCTGCTCGCGAGCACGGGCCTCTACGATCACCTTCGAGACGAGCGCATCCGGTTCGTCGACCTGAATCAGGACGATGTGCGGGAGGTGCCGCTGCAAGAGCCGCTTTACCGGGCTCGAGAAGCTGGCGCTGCCGGTGGAGCTCCTCGCGTCTGACTTCATCGTCTCGATGCCGAAGCTGAAGACGCATCACTGGGCGGGAATGACGGCGAGCATGAAGAATTTCTTCGGCACGGTGCCGGGGGCCGTGTACGGCTGGCCGAAGAACATCCTGCACGTGCACGGGATCGACGCCTCGATTCTGGACCTGAACGCCACGATCCGGCCGCACCTGGCCATCCTCGACGCCGTGACCGGCATGGAGGGGGACGGGCCGATCATGGGGAAGCCGCGTCACGTTGGATTCGTGGGAATGTCGCCGGATCTCGTCTCGCTCGACGCGACCGCCGCGCGCGTCATCGGCCTGGATCCGGCGCGGTTGCTGTATCTCTCGGAGGCCGGACAATTCCTGGGGAACCTGGGGGAGCGCCGCATCGAGCAGCGCGGGGAATCGGTTGCGCGGTTCGCCACGACGTTCGATGTCGTTGACGAATTCAAGGCGGCACGAATAAGTCAGGCGTGAGGAGGCAGCGGAAGTCTGGAGCCTTTGGCACTTGAGGTCGCCGGAAGCGAAGCCCTTCTTCTGCCCCGAGGCACAAGTCCCAGCAGGGCAGGAGCAGGTTCGAACGATTTCGCGGGGTTTTCTTGTGCGAAGGCGCTCGTTCTGTTCGGCACCCGGATTGCGACTAGCGTAGAAGCTGTCGTGTGTGCGGAATCGGTGCGGGCCGCTCAAACGGAGCCGCGGACCGATTTGGGATAGACGAAAGCGAGCGCGCCCGTAAGGCGCGCCCGCCGGAGCGGAGCGGGGCAACGGGGGCCCCGCGAGCGACGGCGATGGGGGCGGGGGCGCGGCTGCTGGGCCGCTCAAGGTGCCGCGGACCGATTTGGGATAGGCGAAAGCGAGCGCGCCCGTAGGCGCGCCCGCCGGAGCGGAGCGGGGCAACGGGGGCCCCGCGAGCGACGGCGATGGGGGGTCCGGCGGGGCGAAGCCCCCCGGTTAAGGAAGATAAAAATGCACAGGGTTTCGACCATCTTGAACCCGGAGTTCGAGCGCTCGTGGCACGAGGCTGTCGCGATCGTGCAGGAAATCGTGGCGCAGCTCGCTCCCGGCGCCGGTATTCCTGACATCGACGACATGCTGCTGGACGACAACGGCAACCTGCAGCTTGGATTCGGCTCGGACGCAGCTCAGAATCCCGTGTCCGTCCTGGCCAACGTGCTGAAGTCCCTGCTGGACGGCGTCGACGCGCCAACCGGCCTTCGCGACCTCGCGAACGACAACGCGAAGCCCTCACCGGCGCTCTCGTCGGTTGCGGCCTTCCAGCGGGCCCTGGCCTTCTACGAGCGCCCGGGGCGCTCGACCGAGCTTCGCGGGATCGCAGCGCGCCTGCGGGGATTCTCTCCGTCGGCGGAGCCCCCGGAAGATCCTGGAGTGGAGTTCGAGCGGCTGCGCGAGAAGGTGGCAGCCAAGGCGGAGGCCGATAACCCCACGGAGCCGGCTAAGAAGACCGGACGCTTGAGCCGCCGAGCCATCGTTATCGCCGCCATCGTCGAGCTCGCCGTCCTGGGGGCGATCGTCGTATACGCCCGGCCGCACTATTTCACCCAGACGACCGGTCTCACCGACCGAGTCGAGCAGAAGCTGGCTGACACGATCTCCAGTGGGTTGAACAAGATGGGCTCGGTGGAGGGACCGTCGAAGGCTCCAGCGGGCACGCTGGCGGAGGCGCCGACGACTGGCTCGGTCGAACCGTCGAAGGTGACACGGAGCGCCCCCGCCTCTCCGCCTGTCGCCGGCTCACGGCCCGGCAAGGTGGCGGCCGAGACGACGATTCTGTTGCCGAGGGGGCAGCTGCCCGTGTCGACGAGCGGTCCCGGCCTCATCCCGCAGTTCACGATGTCCCCGACCCCGGTTGACATGGCGTCCGGTCCGCGAACCACCGAGCCTCCGCTCGAAGGACGCGGCCTGCCGGCCTACACTGCCGCCGATCGCGACGTCGAGCCGCCGAAGATCACCCGCCAGCAGCTCCCCCGGCAGCCGGAGCCCGGCGACGACACCGGATACTTCGACATCGTCATCACCGAGATGGGAGACGTGGAGCGCCTGCAGCTGATATCGCCGATGCACCGTTTTCAGGAGCGGATGCTGATGGCGGCTGCCAAGGCCTGGAAGTTCAGGCCGGCGATGCGGAATGGCCAGCCTGTGCGCTATCGGATGCGGATCGCCATCATCATCTCCGATAAACCCTGAAATCGCGTCCGATAAACCCTGAAATCGCGTCGGACAAGCCCTGAAATCGCACTTTCTGCAAGCGTTGACGCGGCGCGGCGGCGCCGCCGCATGGTCCTCCGGAACGAGCGTACCGGTCTCGTCGTCGCCTCCACGCTCGAACCGGCTTTCGATTCTGCCTCGCGCAAGCGGGGCCTGCTCGGCCGGGATGGCCTGGCTCCCGGCCATGCCCTCATCATCGCCCCGAGCAACATGGTCCACACGTTCTTCATGCGGTTTCCCATCGACATCCTGATCGTGTCGCGCAATGGCCAGGTCGTGAAAGCTGCCCCGAACGTGCCGGCGCGGCGGATCGTGGGTTCCTGGCGCGGCTTCGCGGTCGTGGAGATGCGCGCCGGCTCCCTGTCCGACTCCAATACGCGCATCGGCGACACCCTCTCGGTCGTCGATCCAGCGGCCTAGCGGGCCTCGCAACCGTTGAAAGTCTCGTCCTGAGCACCATTTTTTTTGCTGCAGCCAGAGATCCCTCGAGACCTGGCTGCCGTTCGGCCGTCCAACAGTCCACAATTTCCTATGTAAGGTGCTCATGAATAGGACGTTAGGTCGATCAGACACACCTGGCCGGGATCGCGGCATCGTGCTTGCCTCTATAAGGGGCATACACACGCTGCAACGAGAGCGAGTTAAACGGGTTAGACGGGCGCGCTGCGCGCAACAAGCAGAGGGTTACGAATGGCAGGTCGGCGGTCGCATCCACGGTTCGCAGTCGCCAATCCCTGGGAAGGGGCCGTGCGTATCCTTCGCGACGTGGTGGTGGACCGGACCTCGCCGAGACGAGGTCATGGCGGTCAGCCAGGCGCCCGGGAGTGCTCGGCGAAACGATGACGCTGGACCTGATGGGTGGCGGACTGTCTCAGATGTTCCGGGTCAGAGTGCTCGAGAGCCGGCCGGTGATCATCGCGGGCGCCGTGCGGCATCGGCTCCGGCTCGAGTTGGTGGAATCGTCGAGTGACGTCGATGCGGCGAGTGTGGCCCAGAGCGATGGCCGACAGCCTGCCGGCGGAGGCCGCTGTGAGCGATGCGCTCGACGCGCTTCTGGGCGCCGCCGACCTCGTCGCGGTGCTCGGACGGGAAGTGATCGGTCAGGCTCATGGATATCAGCAGCGCGGGCTGCCTGCTCGAGAGCACCTGCCGGCTCGAAAAAGGGCGCGACCGGGCTGCTGCGGGTCCGGTTCGAGGATGCGGAATACATGGACGACGTCCGGGTGATGCGGTGCCAGGAATCGGAAGGCGCGAGCGGGTTCTATCAGCTGGGCGCCGAGTTCCTGTGGACGACGAGCCCGCACGAGCGGTCGCTGCGACGCGTCATCGCGAAGCTGCAGGGATCGGCGGTGCGGAGCGTGACGCTTCGAACGACAGATGTTAGGATTTCCGCCGCGTATGTCGGCGGGGATTTCCGGCCGGGCGCACAGCCGGCCGGGAAAGGAATCGGGACTGTGCACGCGGATCGGATCGGGCTGGTGTCAAGCGCCAATTCTGGCGTCCCAAGAGCGCTCCGCGGCGCTCGGCTATGACACAGAAGCCGGGTTCGAACGCACTCGCCGGCGGTGGGATGATCTCACCGCGGCATTCAACCTAATGTCGGTTAGTGGAGAGAACAACACCATGAAGAATCTGATTGCTCGTTTCGTTCGTGAGGAAGAGGGCCAGGACATCATCGAGTACTCGCTGCTCGCGGCGTTCATCTCGATCTCGGGCTACCTCGTGCTCCAGAGCATCGGCTCGAACGTGAACACGCATCTACTCGAAGGTGCAGACCGCGACCAGCGCGGCCAACGCGGCGGCCAGCTAGGCTAGTCGACACGGAAGGCCGGACCGGAGCACTCGAGTGTCTCCGGCCGGCCCTCCAACTTCGGCAAAGTAGAGAAGTGCAATGACGTCGATCCCTGACCAGGCTACAGGACATCGGGCGGGACGGCCTCGCGCTTGTCCGCCGCTTTGTTCGTGAGGACGACGCCCAGGACCTCATCGAATACGCGTACCTGGCGGCCTTCATCGGCAACTGCGGGCTAGTTTGCGCTGAATGCCATCGGTCCGGAGGTCGCGGCGACCTATACCTCCTGGGTCGACCCCAACACTGGCATCGCCCAGACTGCTGGGATCCAGCGTCACCTTGGACGAGTGCAGACTCATGCCACGGCTGATTCTTGGCTTTTCCTGATTTTCGCGGAGCGGTCGTCCTCGGCGTCGCGCTCGATTGCGGTGGTGTTCGACGTGCGGACGCGCCGCATCCCGAACTGGTTGACGTTCGGCGCGGCCGCCGTCGCTTTGGCCTACGCGGCGTTCGACGCGGGGCTGTCCGGCGTTGGTATGTCCGCAGCCGGCTGGCTGGCCGGCGCCGCGCTGTTTTTTCCGTTTTTTGCTCTCGGTGGCATGGGCGCCGGCGACGTGAAGCTGCTTGCCGCGCTCGGCCGCCTGGCTCGGCCCGGCCGAATCCGTGTGGCTGGCGATGTTCGCGGCGATGGCCGGCGGCGTCTCGGCGCTGGTCGTCGCTGTCGCCAGAGGCTACCTCCGCACGGCGATTTCGAATCTCTGGTTGATGCTGATGCACTGGCGCACGCAGGGCTTCGGGCCGGTGCCGGGCTTGACGCTCAAGGATGCGACCTCGCCGCGGCTGGCGTACGCGATTCCGATCACGATAGGAGTGTTGTGCACGTTATGGCGACGCTGACGACGAATCGCAGCGCCACGGGCGAACGCGGGCAGGCCATTGTCGAGCTCGCGCTGACGCTGCCACTGCTGTTGCTCGTGATACTTGGGGTGTTCGACTTCGGCCTGATGTTCCAACGCTTTGAGATCGTCACCAACGCTGCACGCGAAGGGGCGCGGGTGGCGGTATTGCCAGACTTCTCGGGCGATCTGCACAAGGCAGAGATCCACGCCGAAAATTATCTGCACGTCAGGCGGGATCCCCGCGACCGCGGTCAATACCGCAAACTGCACGATGGCAGTATCCGCGGGCACCCTCTGTATTAGCGCCGCAACCGGTACACGACGATACCTGGCAGCGGTGGCAGCCCCTCCAAGACAGTCAACACGATAGTTGTGACCGTGAGTTACGACCACGAGCACGTCTTCGTCGGGACCTATCATGGCACTGTTCGGCGGCGGCGGAACTGGCAGACTCGTCTCAAAGCCGTCAGCATCATGCGCAAAGAAGCCAGCTAGCCAGAAAGAGCTTCAGGAGTTAGTATGAACCGACGTAATCGCACACTGATCGTTCTGCTGGTTGCCGTGGCGATCGCAAGCGCCGCCACCTACTTCGTCTACCGCGCCATCATCCGGATCCCGGTTCGGCAGGTCGAGGTCGCCTCGGTCTTACGTCGCCGTGGCTGCCGACAACCTGCCGCTCGGTACCCGGCTCACCAAGGAGCAGATCAAGCTTGTCGGCTGGCCGTCGTCGAGCCCCGTTCAAGGGAGTTTCGCCTCGCCGGACAGCCTCGTTGGACGAGGCCTGATCCAGCCGGTGCACGCGAACGAGCCGTTGACGGAGACGAAGCTCGCGCCGATCGAGGCTGGCGCGGGTCTTCCGCCGTCGATTCCACCCGGCATGCGCGCGCTGTCGGTACGGGTGAACGACGTGATAGGCGTTGCGGGCTTCACGACTCCCGGCACCCGGGTAGACGTGCTCGTGACGCTGAATCGGGGAGAGGTCAGCATGTCGCGCGCGGTCGTCAGCAACGTTCAAGTGCTCACCGCCGGCACGCTGTTCGACCAGGAACAGTCGAAAGACGGGAAGGCTATCCCATCGGCCGTGGTGACGCTGATGGTGACTCCAGACGATGCCGAGCGTATCGTGCTCGCTCAGAACTCCGGCGCAATCATGCTCGTGCTGCGGAACCCGCTGGATATCGTGCCGACCGAGACGAAAGGGGTCCGACTTGCCAGCCTGATGGGTGCCCCGGACGATCCGCCCGTCGTGAAAGTGAAGAACGGCCAGCCTCGCGTCGTCCCGCAGCAAGCCGGTTCGAAGTAGCACTCGAGGCTCCCAAACCAGTGTACCAGGTCGAGGCTATCCGCGCTGCCAAGCGCAGCGAAGAGGTCGTAAAGTAATGATGTCCACTGCAGGGTCCGTCGACGGTAAGCTCGCGACGCTGGCGTGTGCCGCTCTGTTCGCGGCCGCCGGCGTCGCCTCTCACGCGCAAGCCCCCGCTCCAGGCGCCGCCGCCGGTGCCGGCGCAGCCGCCGGTGACCGCTGCGCCGGCGCCGTCGCAGCCTGCCGCAGGCCCTGTGGAATATCAGAAAGTCTCGCTGACAGCGGGTCGATCGACGGTCCTGACGACGGACTTCAACATCTCGCGGATCGCAATCACGAATCCGGCGATCGCCGACGCCACGGTCGTGCAGCCCCGGGAGATCCTGATCGACGGGAAGGCCCCGGGCACGATCAGCCTGATCGTGTGGGGTCCGACCAGTCGGACCCAGTACGACCTCGTCGTTGAGCAGCCGGTTACGTCGCTGCAGCAGAACCTGGCCATGCTGTTTCCTGGCGAAGACATCCAGGTCAGCACCAGCGACGACTCGACGATTCTGTCGGGCCAGGTCTCGAGCACGAATGTGATGCTGCGGGCTGGGGAGATTGCGCAGGCCGCGACCGCCAAGCGGGCTGTGCATCAATCTGCTCCAGGTGCCAGGCGGCAACGAAAGCCAGCAGGTCCTGCTGCAGGTTCGCTTCGCGGAGGTGAACCGTCGGGTGCTGCACGAGGTGGGCCTTTCGTTGGCCCTGAACAAGGAGAACTGGGCCGGACGGATAACGACGCAGCAGTTCTCGGCCCCAGACTTCGACGACGCCTCAGGCGGCCTGGTGTTCAGCGACCTCCTGAACTTGTTCTTTTTCGACAAGAAAATCGGGTTTGGCGGCGTGCTCCGGGCGCTCGAGTCGCGCGGGGCGTTCCAGAGCCTCGCCGAGCCGAACCTGATTGCTTACAACGGCCAGGAGGCGAGCTTCCTCGCCGGCGGCGAGTTCCCCGTGCCCGTTGTCCAGGGCGCCACAGGGACCGTCACCGTGCAGTTCAAGGAGTTCGGCATCAGGCTCAACTTCAAGCCGACGATTGCCGGAGATGCCATTCGCCTCAAGGTCCGGCCTGAGGTGAGCACGCTCGACTTTGCCAACGGCGTCAGCCTCGGGGGCTTCAGGATTCCGGCGCTCACGACGCGCCGCGCCGAGACGGACGTGGAGCTGCGCGACGGTCAGACGTTCGCCATTGCCGGCCTGCTGGACAACCTGTCGCAGGAAGATGGTTCCGCGATTCCGATCCTCAGCAAGCTGCCGATCATCGGGTCCCTCTTCAAGTCGAAGGCGGAGCGCGCCGAGCAGACGGAGCTGATGGTGCTGATCACGCCGCGGCTCGTGCGCGCGCTGGACCCTGACGAGGTGCCACCGCTGCCCACGCGCTTCAAGCCGTTCCTGACCGCGCCCGGCAAGGGCAGCGGAGGTGACGAGTTCGAGGGCACCGGGTCGGTCGATGCGCCAGACCCGACGGCTGCAGATGCGGCCGCGCAGAAGGCCGCGCAGAAGGCTGCGCCGAAGAGGTCTGGCGGACGCTAGGCGGCCAATCGAGGGGTGCACCAGCAACCCAGGCAACACGTTCCAGTGACGAGGACGACGATGAGCAACGTGGACAGGACCCGGAGCGAACGCGGCGCGATTACGATCCACGTCGCCATTTCCTTGATCGCACTCCTGATGTTCGCCGGAATGGTCATCGACCAGGGCCCCTTCTATATAGCCAGGCGCCAAGCGCAGAATGCCGCCGACGCCGGGGCGCTGGCAGGGGCCATTGAGTTGATGTTTTTCGGCACGAATGCGATGGCCACCGCCAACGCGCAGACGATCACGAGCCAGCACGCGATCTGGGGAGAAGCGACAGCGCTCGCAGACATCCAGGTGAGCCCGTTGCCCTTCAATTGTCCAGATGGTGTGCCGAGCTGTATTCGCGTGGACGTCATGCGAGGTCAACCCGATCGGGCTGGGGGCGTGCACACCAACACGTTCCCAACATTCCTGGTACGGATGTTCGGTCCGACGGCTCAAGGTGTGCGCGCGACAGCAACGGCGCAGATCGCGGCCGGCAATTCCGTGCAGTGCATCAAGCCGTGGGTCGTCGCCGACAAGTGGACCGATAATTCCACCGGGGCGTCAGGAGGACTCACGTCGGGCGCGTGGGACCAGATGGACACCTTCGATCCGGCTGTCGATACCTACCCCGCCCTGGGGTTCTCGGCGGAAACCGACATCGGCCTGCAGTTGATGTTGAAGGGCGAAGGCCACGACTATCTCATCAGGCTGGCACCTGGAAGTCGATCTCAATGGCGGCAACGGCGGGCTCAGTCTATAGCGACGAGATCGAAGGGTGTCCGGAGTGGATTCCAACGGTGGGGCTCTACGACGGCAGCACGACCTGCACCGAGAATCCAGCCCATATCAATTACGAGAAGGGCTGCCTGAACGTCAAGACCGGCGTGAAGAACGGTCCGACCATTCAGGGCGTTCACAACCTGGTGGATCTGGATACCGGCGCCAGCTGGGACACGACCAACAACACGGTGACTGGCGGCTGCACCACGACAGGGAATTGTCAAACCGTGAACCCGCTCGGGCTCCCGATCAGTCCTCGCATCGTGCCGATCGCGTTGTTCAGTCCAACGTGCGTACTCCGCGGGCGGATTCACCGGCAACGGTGGAATGGCGCGCGTGATGAATCTTCTGGGATTCTTCATCGAGGGGATGTGCGATGAAGTCTACGCGACGCCACCCGCGTGGTGTGGAACCGCAGCCGATCCAGGCAAGACCGTTGTCGGGCGACTGATGCGCTACCCGGGACAAGGATCGGGCGCGTCGGGTTCGGCTGGGCCTGCGACGTTCCTTCGGATGGTGCGGCTGATTCGGTGAAATAGGTAGGGGGATCTTTGTCAGCAAATATTCTGCTCGTTGGATCGACTGATAGGCACCTCGAGGAGGTCTTGCGCGCGTGCGGCATGCAGGCGCCGTCTTTGCCTGGCTCCGAGCTCGCTGCGCTGGCCCATCCGAACGCGAGCCAGCCTGACGTCCTGGTGCTGGACCTCCGGGACCAGACGCACCTTCCGACAGCGCTGCCGCTGTTGAAACGGCAGCATCCCGCCACCAGCGTGCTGATCGTGACGCCGCGCCTCGATCCGGCGCTCCTGCTGGAAGCCATGCGGGCGGGTGTCACCGAAGTGGTCGCCAACATCACGGTGGAGGATCTGAAGGCGTCCATCAGCCGCCTCATGACGCTCAAGCCCACTGAGAAGGTGGCCGGTCGGACGTATGCGTTCGTCGGCGCCAAAGGTGGCGTCGGCACGACGACGGTCGCGGTGAATGTCGCGACGGCGATCGCGAGGCTCCAGCCCGGGAGCACGCTGCTCATTGATTTGCACGTCGCGAACGGGGACGCGGCCGTCTTCCTCGGCGCCGAGCCGCGCTTCTCGATCGTCGACGCCCTCGAGAACACACATCGGCTCGACGAGGCGTTCTTCAAAACGCTGATCGTGCGCGCCAGGTGCGGCGTCGACCTCCTGGCGTCCTCCGATCGCGTGATGCTCTCGCCAGTAGACGCACGGCGAATCCGCACGATTCTGGAGTCCGCGGAGCGGCACTACCAGCACGTCGTGCTCGATGTACCCCGGTCCGACGCGGCGGTCCTCGATTCGCTCGAGAGTGTTGCGCGGATTGTCGTCGTCGCCAACCAGGAGCTGGCGACCGTCCGAAGCGCCAGCCGGCTCGCAACGGCCATGCGGCAGCGGTACGGCAAGGAAAAAGTGACCGTCGTCGTCAGCCGAGAGGATCGCCTGGCTGACATCGGCCACGAGGACGTCGAGCGGGCTGTGGGTTCGCCGGTGAAGCACAGTTTCCCGAGCGACTACCGCCGCGCCCTCCAGGCGCTGAACAAAGGCACACCCGTCACCGTCGAGAATCACAACGAGCTGTCGGGATCTCTCACCACGTTCGCTCGATCACTCGCCGGCATCGAGAAGACGCCAAAAGCCCCGAAGCCAACTGGCCGGTTCAGCCTGTTCGGGTCGCGTAAAGGGTCACCAGAGGAGTCCAGGTCATGACGACGAGCCTGTTCGGGGCAACGTTGCGCACAAGTGATATGCGGTCGCGTGCATATCAGGAGCTCAAGGGACGCGTCCACAACGAGCTGCTCGGACGGCTCAACCTCGAGCGGCTCTCGAAGGTCAGGCGTGAAGATGCCGAACCGGAGATCAAGGGCCTTATCGTGGGTCTGCTGGAGCGTGAGAGCCAGACCACACCGCTGAGCCTGTTCGAGCGGGACGCACTCATCGTCGACGTCCTTCACGAGATCTTCGGCCTTGGACCGCTCGAGATGCTGTTGAAGGATCCCGACATCTCGGACATCCTGGTCAACCGCTACAACCAGGTCTACGTGGAGCGGGAAGGGCGGCTGGAGGAAACGGACGTTGTCTTCCAGAACGACGCGCACCTCTATCGGATCATCGAGCGCATCGTCAGCCTCGTCGGCCGGCGCATCGACGAGTCCAGCCCGATGGTCGACGCGCGCCTGCAGGATGGCTCGCGCGTCAACGCCGTCATTCCGCCGCTGTCGCTCGACGGTCCGGTGCTCTCCATTCGGCGCTTCCGGACCGACCGCATTGGGGCGCAGGACATGGTCGGGCGGATGAGCCTGACGCAGCCGATGCTCGATTTCCTGCAGGGCGCGGTCGCTGCGCGGATGAACATCATCGTGTCCGGCGGCACCGGCGCGGGCAAGACCACCCTGCTCAACGCCCTTTCCGGTTTCATTTCCGAGCGCGAGCGGATCGTCACCATTGAAGACGCGGCCGAGCTCACCCTCAGGCAGCGGCACACGGTTCGACTCGAGACCCGTCCGGCGAATATCGAGGGACAGGGCGCCGTGCGGCAGCGACAACTGGTCGTCAATGCCCTGCGTATGCGTCCCGATCGCATCATCGTCGGTGAGGTTCGCGGCGAAGAAGCGCTCGACATGCTCCAGGCGATGAACACCGGTCACGACGGCAGCTTGACGACGATCCACGCGAACAGCCCGCGCGACGCGCTGTATCGCCTCGACACGATGGTCGCGATGGCGAACCTGAACATTCCGGATCGCGCCGTGCGCCAGCAGATCGCGTCAGCCGTCAACCTCCTCGTACAGATTTCGCGCATGGCCGATGGCACGCGCAAAGTGTCGGCGATTTCGGAAATCACCGGTATGGAGCAGGACGTCATCACGATGCAGGACATCTTCCTGTTCGAGCGCACCGGTATGAACCCGGAAGGCAAGGTAATCGGCCGTTTCCGAGCGACAGGCGTACGGCCGAAGTGCGCGGAGAAGCTCGCGATCATGGGGATCAAGCTGCCCATCGACATGTTCGAGCACGTGCAGCAGGTCGCCTGAGAGGATTGACATATGGGGTTCGTGGTCGGCACATTCGCCCTCGTTGTCGGGATCATCTACGGGCTCTACTGGTTCTTCGTCGAACGCGAAGACTCCGAGGAGCGGGAGGCGCTGCGCAAGCGACTGAAACGGCCCAGTACGAAGAGCGTGATCACGGAGGCGCTTCTCAAGGAGAAAAATCGCCTCAGCGACCTGGGCGCCCTGGACGCGCTGCTGCGCGGGCTGGGTCGGTTCACGGATCCGATGCAGCGGACAATCGCGCAATCCGGCCTGCAGGTGACAGTGAGCACCGTCCTGCTGGCATCCGCGTGCGCCGCGGGGCTCGCCTACATCGTCGTGACTCGGTTTCTGCACCTGCCGCTCGTGGGGCTGGGTGCCGCCGTCCTGGCTGCCTTTCTGCCGTACTCCGTCGTGAAGATGGCGCGCAACCGGCGGATGATCAAGTTCGAGGAGCAGTTTCCGGAGGCCATCGACCTGTTGGCACGCGCGCTGCGCGCCGGTCATTCACTGACGACCGGACTCTCCATGGTGGGCGAGGAGATGGCGGAGCCGGTCGGCCCGGAGTTCCGGATGCTGTTCGATCAGCAGAATTTCGGGATGCCGCTCCCGCAGGCCCTCAAGGCCTTCGCAGACCGCATCCCCATTCTCGACGCGCGGTTCTTCGTGACCGCCGTGCTCACCCAGCGCGATGCGGGCGGCAATCTGTCCGAGGTGCTCGATAACCTGTCATCGATCATCCGCGATCGCTTCCGCGTGAAGCGTCAGGTGCGGGTCATCTCGGCGCACGGACGGATCACGGGCTGGATTCTGTCCGCGTTGCCCGTGAGCCTGGCGTTGTTCTTCGCAGCATCGAGTCCGGACACCTACAGGAAGTTCTACACGGATCCCTTTGGGATTCAGATGATCGTGTTCGCGTTGGGACTTCAGGTTGTCGGCGTCTTCATCATTCGCAAGATCGTGCAGATCGAGTACTGAACGAAGCCACTGGGCCAAGGGTTGGCTTGGAGCTGAAGTAAGAGGATCCGATGCCTTTCGAACTGCCTTTCATGTTGGTCGCGGTGTTCCTGTCGGTGGCGCTGGGGATCGGCGCGCTGCTGTCGTTTGCGCTCACGTGGACGACGGCCGAGCAACGTGAGATTCGACGTCTCTCGGAGCGTGGCGACGGAGTGCTGGCGCAGCTGAATCTCGCCGAGGTGCCGAGCCCCTGGGTGAAGCGCTTCCAGCAGGTTGTGCCGAAGTCCCCCAAGGACATGACTCGCTTGAGGCGTCGCCTGTCGAGCGCCGGCTATCGCAGTCTCGCAGCAGCGGTCGCGTACGGCGCCGCCGAGACCCTCATGCCTTTCGTCGTTGGTGGCATGGCCCTGATCATGTTTGGCTTTTCGCGCTGGTACTTCGCGCTCCTGGCTGCGGCGTTCGGGTTCGTGCTTCCCAGCATCTGGCTGGGCCGGCAGATCAAGCTTCGGCAAAAACAGATTCGAAATGGTCTGCCAGACGCTCTCGATCTCATGATCGTGTGCATCGAGGCCGGTTCCGGCATCGACCAGGCCATCATGAAAACGAGCGACGAGCTGGACATCACGTACCCAGCGCTCGCGGAGGAGATGCGTCTCGTCACGACGGAGATGCGAGCCGGTAAACCGCGTCTCGAGGCGTTCAAGAACTTCGCGTCCCGCACGAAGGTGGATGAAGTGCGGTCACTCGTCTCGATGCTGGTGCAGACGGACCGGTTTGGAACCAGCGTCGCCCAGGCTCTACGGACGCATGCGGACGTGTCCCGAACCAAGCGGCGCCAGAACGCTGAGGAACGTGCGGGCAAGATTGGTGTGAAGCTGGTGTTCCCGTTGGTGTTCTGCCTGTTTCCGGCGCTCTACGTGGCGATTCTTGGACCAGCGGTTATCGAGTACTACCGACTCTTCAAACCCGACGTCGTGGACCGTCCGTGATCGTTAATGCTCTTGACTAGGAGGCGGCGTGGAGATGAGTAGCAGCAATATCGTGTTGATTGTCGTAGCAGGCGTGTTCCTGGTGCTGTATCTGATGCGGCGCCGTACGCGGATGGGCCGGGACGAGGATTAACACCCGGCGGTCGATGCGTCGCGGTGGCGTGCTTACTGAAGTGACTATGAGACCAATGGTCAGAAGGATGCGAGTGCAGAGTAGTGCCCGGACGGCAGTGATGGTGTTGCTCGTGGCGGCATCCGGCTGCGCGGCGCGCGAGGGAAAGTTCGCCTCGCGTTTCGTGAAGCCGGGTGAGCCTACGGCGACCTACGACGATCCGAACGTTCCTGCGCCGCAGCCGCCGGCGCTGTCCGACTACGTCAGGAAGGTCCGGGCACTGCAATCGAAGGCCGTATCGAAGAACAGCCTGCTGCCGACGATCGAGTCCAGCAATCCCGACCTGTCGAGGGCGCTGCTGCTCCTCTCGATGCACGAGAGCTCGGAGAACCACCGGCTCGCGGCAGCGGCGTACCGGAAGGCCGGGGTTCTCGACTTCGCCTACCGTCACTTCCAGCGCGCATCGCTCATGGAACCATGCGACGCCGTGTCGTACGACGGCATGGCGAGACTGTGGCGCGACTGGGGTATGCCGGATCTCGCGTTGAGTGAGGTCCACCGCGCGGTGAATTGCAGCAAGAAGTCGGCGGAAATCTACAACACGCTCGGGACGGTTCTGGAGTCGCTCGGCCAGCAGGCTGCCGCCGAGCGGGCCTACCAGACGGCCGTGGCGCTCAACCCACACGCCACATTCGCGCTGAACAATCTCTGCTATCTCCAGATGATCCAGGGCCATGGGCCGGCCGCCGCCCGCTCATGCGAAGCGGCGCTCGCGATCGATCCCAACTTTGCCCCCGCGCGGAACAATCTCGCGCTCGTCCAGGCAAGGAGTGGGGACGTCGCGGGTGCGGAGAAGCGCCTTCGTGACGGATCTCCAAGCGGCGTCTCGCTGTACAACATCGGCGTCCTGCGTCTCACCGAGGGCCGGTTCGCGGAAGCGGCGCTCGTCTTCGACCAGGCGTCGGCAGCGCAACCCTCGTTGACCATCGCGCGCCAGCGATCGGTGCAGGCACGCCAGGCCGCGCGAGCGGCGGAGCAGGACTGATGATCACGGCAGAACAAGACGCGTCGCTCCATATCCCGGCCCCGAAGTCGCTCGACCAGGCCGGGCTCTCAGCCGACCTGATCACGCAGCTGGTCCTCAAGACCCTTCATTTCGCGGGGGAGCTGACCGGCACTGAACTGGCGCGGCGTCTCGGCCTGCCGTTCCACGTGATCGAACCAGTGGTGAGCACCAGCAAGCAGCAACATCATCTCGATATTTCGGGTGGTGCCCTCGGCAGCGCCTCTTACAAATATCGAATCAGTGACGCCGGGCGAACACGCGCGATGCTCTTCCTCGAGCACAACCACTACGTGGGTGTCGCCCCGGTGCCCCTGGTCCAGTACCGCGCATACATGGAGGCGTTCAAGGCCTCCGCGCCACACCAGGTGACTCGCGCGGAAGTGCGCAAGGCATTTTCACATCTCGTGATCAGCCAGAAGGTGATGGATCAACTCGGGCCTGCCGTCAACGCGGGGCACTCGATGTTCGTATACGGGCCTCCCGGAAACGGCAAGACCGTGATCTCGCAGGCCATCCACAACCTGCTCCAGGGCGACATCCTCGTGCCGCATGCCCTCGAAGTCGAGGGCAGCATCATCCGGTTCTTCGATCCCGTGAACCACGAGCCGATCCCGGAAGCGGAGAATGAGACCCTCGATCTCGGTGATGATGCGGATCGCCGCTGGGTTCGATGCCGGCGGCCCAGAGTCATGGTCGGCGGCGAGCTGTCACTCGATCAACTCGAGCTGAGTTACAGCCCGACGATGGGCTTCTATCGCGCACCCGTTCAGGCTGTTGCAAACGGCGGAGTGCTGGTGATCGACGACTTCGGCCGTCAGTCGTGCTCTCCCCGGGAGCTGCTGAACCGGTGGATCGTGCCGCTCGAGAGCCGCGTCGACTTCCTCACGCTGCAGACCGGCCAGAAGTTCGATTTCCCGTTCATGACGATGATCGTCTTTGCGACGAACATCCGTCCGAACGAGCTCGTGGACGAGGCGTTCCTGCGCCGTATCCACTACAAGATCTTCGCGGAGAGCCCGACGCGCGCGGAGTTCCTCAAGATCTTCGAGAACAGTTGCCGCGAGCACGGCCTCGATTACAGGCCGGGAGTCGTCGATTCCCTGCTCGCGAATTACTTCAAGCCGCGTCAGATTCAGCTGCGGGGGTGCCAGCCGCGGGATCTGATCAATCAGGTGATCTCGCTC
Source organism: uncultured Acidobacteriota bacterium (assembly GCA_963804795.1). Taxonomy (GTDB): domain Bacteria; phylum Acidobacteriota; class Vicinamibacteria; order Vicinamibacterales; family 2-12-FULL-66-21; genus CAVSUB01. The sequence goes on from CAWDRS010000009.1 coordinate 91,855, forward strand.
GCGGAATACCTGAGCGAGGCCCCCGAGCTGTCGACCGAGCTGCTCGAGGCCGCCTGCGCCGCGTACTTCGTGGACGACCGGGAAGCGCCCGCGTCGTATGCGTAAGAAGGCTTCCAGCTTCCGGCTTCCAGCTTCCCGCTCGGAACCGGACGGCTCGCAGCAACGGGGCGCTCACACAGACGCTTGCCGACATCCAAGCCACCCAGATGGGAGCGGCAAGCAGAAAGCTCGAAACGATCAGCTGTTCAGCTGCAAGCCTCTGAAATCCATGCTCTTCGACGCAAGACATCGCCTCTTGATCCTGCTCGCTGTGACGGCGAGCGGGAAGCGGGAAGCGGGAAGCGGGAAGCTGCAACGCGGCAGCTGGAAGCTTCTCGCCGTCACCGCGCTTCTCGCACTCTGCGCGGCCGCGCGTCCCGTCGCGCGCCAGGAGCCCGCGCTCAGCGTTCGCATCACGTCGCCACTCGGCCGCACGGGCCTTCCCGGAACGGTCCGCATCGTCGCGCAGGTGCAACATCCGCAGAACGTCCTGCCCGGGCAGGTCCGCTTCTACGTCGATCAGAAGCTGCTTGGCACCGTCACGGACGGCCCGCCCTACGCGACCGAGTGGATCGACGACAATCCCTTCGAGCGGCGCGAGATTTCCGTCGAAGTGTCCGACACGCTCGGACACGAAGCGAAGGACAAGGTTGTCCTCGAGCCGTTCGAGATCAGCGAAGCGGCGGAAGTCAACAGCGTCCTGATCGAAGCGTCGGTCCAGGACAAGACGGGCCGCTTCCTCAAGGGCATCCCGCCGACACAATTCTCGGTCCTCGAAAACGACGTCCCGCAGCAGCTCGACCTCGTCAGGCAGGAGGCGGTTGGCGCGACGTTCGCGCTGATGGTCGACAGCAGCTCCAGCATGTCCCGGCGGATGGATTTCGTCCAGCGCACGGCGGCCACGCTCTCGAAGTACATGTCCCCCCTCGACCGCATGATCGTCGCGCCCTTCTCGATCGGGCGTCGGCGCGGTCACCGGGCCGACCAACGATCGGCCGACGATCCTGCAGGGCATCCAGGCGATCCAGCCGTCGGGCGGTACGGCGATTCTCGATTCGATCGTGCAGGTGGCCCGCAGCCTGATCAACGCCGAGGGGCGCCGCGCGATCGTGCTGATCACGGACGGCTACGACGAGCGGAGCACGTCGACGTACGACGACGCGCTGGCCGCGGTTCGAGCGGCGGGCGCGACGGTTTACGTCGTCGGGATCGGCGGCGTCGCCGGCATCTCGATCAAAGGTGAGCGGCTGCTGCGTCACCTGGCGGTCGAGAGCGGCGGCCGGTTCTTCTTCCCGTCGAGGGACGAGCAGCTCGACCGACGTGAACGACACGCTGACCGACGATGTCCAGAACCGGTATCTGATCACCTACACGCCCAAGAACCAGAAGACCGACGGGACGTGGCGCGCCATCAGCGTCCAGACGGCAGACGCCAGCAATATCATCCGCGCGCGTCCTGGCTACTTCGCGCCGAAGCCGGCGCCCATCAGGCCGCGGCTGGAGTTCACCGCCACCGACCCGGGCGGCAAGTACCTCGATCTGTCGAAGGAGGACCTCGAGGTCCTCGAGGATGGCGCCCCGCAGTCGCTCGAGACGTTCCAGGAAGCGGTGCAGGACGTGTCCATCGTGCTCGCGCTGGACTCGAGCGGCAGCATGCGGAAGAAGGAGGCGGACGTCATCGCCAGCGCGCAGGACTTCGTGTCCGCGCTGCAGGAGAAGGACCAGCTCGCGCTCCTGACGTTCGGCGACAAGGTCGTGTTCGCGCACGATCTGTCGCGGAACCGCGACTTCAGCCGCACGGCTATCGCCGAGTACAAGACGGTAGGCGGCACGGCTCTGTACGACGCCATGACCAACGCGCTGCTCCGGATCAAGAGCGCCGACGGACGCCGCGTCGTCGTCGTCATGACCGACGGTCGCGACGAGGACAACTCGGGGAAGGGCCCGGGCAGCACGCACACGCTTCCAGAGGTTCTGAAGCTCGTCAAGGACAGCGGGGCGATGGTCTACGCCATCGGCCTCGGCTTGAACCCTGACAAGGACGTCCTTCAGCAGATGGCGGATCTCTCGGGTGGTCGCGCCTTCTTCCCCGCGGACGTTCAGGATCTGCCCGGCGAGTACCGTCGCGTCATCGACGACCTCCGGCGCCGCTACGTCCTCGGCTATACGTCGACGCACATCCAGCGGGATGGGAGCTGGCGGAAGGTCGAGATTCAGATCAAGAGCGCGCCGAACGCCACGATCCGGACCAGTGGAGGATACTTCGCACCGGCGAAGTAAGAGCGGAGGACTCAATCATGCGGACCTCGGGAGGCGGTGGACGCGACGTTCTGATGACGGCCGTGCCGCTCGCGATGCTGGTGGCCTTCGCGATGTTCATGGCCGGCGGCCCTGCCGCCAGCCTGGCCTGGCTTGAAGGCGTGCTGCGCTCGATGTTCGAGTGGGTCTCGAAGCTCGTTTAGCAACGCTTCGATTCTCTCGATTGCGGTACGTGGACTTGAAGGGTAAGAGCTTCTGATGGCCCGTGTGCGCGCTCCAATCCGCTCGAGGCTCTCGCAGCCTATAGCATGGGCGGCGTTGTGCGTCGGCGTGGCGGCCGTGGTGGTGCAGACGACCCGCATCGGGATCGACATTCTGGCCCTGCTCGTCGCCGGCTTCCTGTTACTGCTCGTCGAGCGCACGGTGGGTGACTGGGTGGCTGAACGGGTGGGCCCGGCCTGGACCGCCTTTCTCTTCGCCGTCGTGGCAGGTCTGGGCGTGGCGTACATACTGTCAGGCTCCGGGCGCGCTCGAGCTGCAGGCCTGTTTGCTGCAGCCGACGCCAGGGGCTATCGCGCCCTGTACTTCAAAGTGCCTGTTTCCGCCAAGGTTCAAACGCCACAGGTTGATGTGGCGAGCCTGCCCTCGGGCCCATTCATAGGGCCGGCGGCGGCTGCCGCGGCCATGCCGTTGTCCCCCGGCACGGCGACGACCGGCACTTCCGCGGCCGTGCCGTCGTCCGCCGGCACGTCAACGATGGGCACTGCCGCGGCTGTGCCGTCGTCCGCCGGCACGTCAACGATGGGCACTGCCGCGGCTGTGCCGTCGTCCCCCGGCACGGCGACGACCGGCTCGCGACCGAGTGGATCGCCGTTGCCCGCGCCAGTTGCCACGTCCTCGGTAGCTGTCCGGCAGCGGTCAGCCAAGAACCCGCGGATCGATCGACTTCTGGTGTCGCCGGAGGTTTCGGTCGTGGGTGATGTCATCGGATTTCGTGTTCTCGTATCTTTCGATGAGGACGGCTCGCTGCCGAAGGTCGAATTCAGCGTGAACGGGCGCGTAGTCGCAACTGCTGCGGTCATTGACGGAGTCGCGACAGCCCGGTGGAAAACGGCCGTGCCCGGACAGTACGTCGTTCGAGCGCGGCTACCGGGCGGGTTCAGCGGCGGGACGGTCGCATCCGCCACTCTCAATGTGCTTCCCGGAAAGCTGTAGCGATGCCGGATTTGCGCAACCGTCTGCGACTTGACCTCGTGGAAGTCGCACTCTTGATCGTTCTGGCCGCGCTGGTCGTGTGGAAAATAGGAGCGTCACGACCACCGGTTGTCGCCGCGTCGTGGGAGCTCAAGGCGTTGGCGGACAAATACGGGCCGGCTCGCAGCTCCCAATTCGGAGAGGAGTGGATCATTCGCGACTTCTTCGGCGACCGGCGCGGTGGGTTCTTCGTCGACGTCGGCGCGAACGATTACAAGGCGTTCAGCAATACATACTACCTGGACACGGTTCTTGGCTGGTCAGGCATCGCCGTGGAGCCGCAGCGACAGTTTGAACAGGGCTACACGCTCAACCGGCCTCGCACGAAGTTTCGACCGTTCTTCGTGTCGAACGAGTCGAATACTGAGGCGAAGCTCTATGTGCAGGCTGGGAGCTCGCTAGAGACGTCAGCGAACAAACAGTTCACCGCCAGTTTTGGGACTATTACGAAAGAGCTGACTGCACCGACCATCACGCTGACCGATCTGCTCGAGAGCGAAAAGGTCGATTCGATCGACTTCCTGACGATGGACATTGAGCTCTGGGAGCCCAAGGCGCTCGCCGGGTTCGACATCGAGCGCTTCAGACCTGCGTTCGTCTGCATCGAGGCGCACCCTGCGGTACGGCAGCAGATACTCGACTATTTTTCCCTGCATTCGTACACGGTCGTCGGCAAGTACCTCCGTGCCGACACGCAGAATCTGTACTTCATGCCACGTTCTGCTCTTGAATCCAGCAGACTGACAGCTCGTCCGCCGCAGCTGGTCGAGAGGAACGACTATCGCAGCGTGACGCGGCGTCGACGCTGAGCGGCCTGACAGTGTCCTTTGGCACGGCGCCTCCCAACCAGACCGATCGCGAGGGCTTTCGGATTGCTGCTGTGGACCCGGAGGACGTGGTGACGGCGCCGCGGTCGGGGCCGCCCTTCTGGCGGATCAGTCGACGAGAGGCGTACGGTCACTGCAGACTGGCCGTGGTGTTGCTGTGGACGGCGGCCGTTGTCCTCTATCTCACGCCTGGTGCTCGCACGCTGTTGGATGGTCTGAAGGGCGGGGACTTCATCCAGTTCTACACGCAAGGGACCATCGTGCGCGACGGCGACACCTGGCGCTTGTCGGACGCCGACGGGTTGTACGCGCGACAGGTCGATTTGGTCCCGGCCTCCGCGCCGGAGCGATACCTGCCGGTATACCCACCGCACACGGGTATCTTCTTTCAGCCGTTCGCGGCGATGTCATACGGCCAGGCGGTGACCCTCTGGGCATGCGTCCTGATCCTGGCGTACTTCGGGATCGTCTGGTACGCCTCTCGGACGCTGCGCCGACAGCTACAGGACGATCGTCTCGTGATCGCCGCGGCAGCCGCGTTCCCGGCGTTCTGGAGCCTCGTGCTGCATGGGCAAACGACCGTGTTCCCGCTGTGCGCGTTCGCGGGAGCGTGGGTCGCGCTGGAAGCGCGGTGGCCATTCGCGGCGGGCCTGTCCCTCAGCCTGCTGTCGGTCAAGCCTCAATTTGGATTCCTGTTGCCGGTGATCGCGCTCACGGGCCGAGAGGGCGTGGTTATCGCCTTCGGCGCGGTCGTCGGGGTCGGCGTGCAAGCCCTCGTGACGGGCTGGGCTTTGGGGATGCCAACCCTCTGGGCGTACGGGGACGTTATCCAGCGCCTCGGGACATATGGCGATTTACTCGAGCCGCGTCCGTGGCAGACTCACTCGTTGCGCACCCTGACGAAGCTCTTCCCGCTACCCGTTGCACACGGGCTCTGGATCGCGCTCGTGGCGATGCTGTCGATGGTGCTGTGGGCGATCTGGCGCAGCGACGCCGCGGCACGGCTGAAAGTCGGCGCACTCGTCACCATCGTCGTTTTGGCGAACCCGCATCTGTTCGCGTATGACGCAACGTTAATGGTGCTGCCCTTGATCTGGATCTGTGAGCACTATGCCGTGCATGACCCGGCGAATGCTCACCGCGCCGGCATGCTGACGTACGGTCTGTGCCTGTTCGTGCTGGTCCCCACGGCCGCGGTGATTGGGCTGCAGGTCTCCGTCCTGTTCATGGCGTGGTTACTCGTGGAACTCGTGTACGCATGCCGTCCGACGCTGCTGGTCGAGAAAGCCTGGGCGTGACCGTTTTCCTGTCGAAGGACTGCGCCAGCTGGCAGCATGCTCCCGCGCATTGCCCTGACGTTCTGGGGGCAGGGCTCCGATGAGCCCGGTCCCAAGGAGATTCATACCTATGACGGCCCGTCGCTTTTCAGTATTGGAAGTCGTCTTGATCGCCCTGTTCGTGGCGGTCCTCACGTACACATTGACCTTCCGCCGCGATATCGGCTACTACAAGCGGTTTGCCGCCTACGCCGGCTACCCGATGTCGGAACGCAGGCTGCTCGAAAAGACGTATGGGCCCCATACCAACGCCATCGGCGTCGATGAGTGGGTGATCCGAGAGTTCTTCCAGGACCGCCGTGGCGGCGTGTTCCTGGATGTCGGCGCAAGCCACTATCAGGAGGGAAGCAATACCTACTACCTGGAACATCATCTTGACTGGTCAGGTATCGCTATCGACGCGATGCAGGAGTTCGCAGCGGGCTACGCTCAACATCGCCCGCGTACGAGGTTTGTCGCGATGTTTGCGTCCGACCGTGCAGACGACACGGCGCAGCTGTTCGTGTCCGCAAGCAACCAGTTCGTCGCGTCAGTCTCACAGGCGTCGGTGGAACGAGAGACGGCCGGCGGTCAGGGCGTCGCGCGCTCGGTCCCGACGACGACGCTGAACCGAGTTCTCGAACAAGCCGGTGTGACCAAGATCGACCTGCTCAATATGGATATTGAACTGTCGGAACCAAAGGCTCTGGCGGGATTCGACATCGGACGATACCGTCCGGAGCTGGTGTGCATCGAGGCTCAGCCTGAAACGCGACAGCAGATTCTCGACTACTTCGACGAACACGGCTACCAACTGGTGGGAAAGTACCTCCGGGTCGATCCGACGAATCTCTATTTTCGGCCTGGCACGACAACGACACCCGACAGCCCGGCCACACGTTGACGTGCTCACACCGTTGTATGGCCTTTCTTCTGTGGACCCGATTCAAGGGAAGCAGCCAGGCAGGGGAGCCATACGACTGGCCACGCGAGGCAGGTCGCGGCGCGTGGCAATGAAAGAGGTGCCTGTTTCGAGATCGACGCGATAGTCGCGGTCGATGAGCCCTGAAAGCACCGGCAAACGTCCAAGTGGCAGCCAGATATAGTGCGGGCGGAGGGCGAGCATCCTGAGAACGGCCCGCTGCTCACCGCTCTCAGCAGCGCGGTTCCATGCTCCGACGTCGTCAGAATACACAGTTTCACGGCGGCCATCGATCGAGACTCTGAGCGCCGGTCCGAGATGCCAGATGGCGTATTCACCCCAATCGAACGTGGTCCAAAGGTTCCCACTCAGCCCCCGAAGCTGCGCGGCAGCGGAGCGATCGGGGGCCCACGCGTCGTCGATGGGAAGACAGGTCAGGGCCTGGGTCAGTGGGGCTCGGACGGCGAAGAAGGACATTGCAGCAGGCAGCAGCATGAGCATCGCGGCAGGGGCCGAGGGCGCCGTGAGCGCTGCTCGTGTACCCCACGCGCGCGCGATAGATGGTGCGAGGAGGGCCAAGGCTGCGGGGCACATGAGCGGCGCGACACGCGAGACACGGAGGCCTGCCCCCACGAGCAACAGAACCACGACGCATGTCTCGGCCGGCGGGCGCGTCTCGCGTCGGCGGACCAGGAGGGCCATTATCGTCATCGGCGCCGCCACCGAGACCCACATGATGGCTGGTTCGTGCAGCCCGAACGCCGCCCACTCAGAGATGTCCGGCCGTGACGAGCGGACGGTCGCCGCGAGGAACCGCCACAAGCCGACGCCGTAAGGGTTCAGAAGAGTTCCGGCGAGAGCGGCGGTCCCCAAAACGAGCCAGGCGGTCAGCTCTTTCGGCGCTCGAGCCGCCCGGATCGCGACGTGTGTCGCGAGTGCCGCACCCCCCGTGATCCAACCTCCGTGAAGGTTCGCCCAGACGGCGAATAGAGCACCACCCCAGATGATCCGTCGTAGACTCGGAGCCTTTTGGTCAAGCAACGGCACCAGCACCGCTAGACCGAGGGCCGACCAGATTTGTGGCCGCATCGTTCCGCTCAAGGCAGCGCGCCGACGATGGCGAGGGTCGTCACGGCGGTGGAAATGACGGGGCTGGCGCCGCGAAGCCGTCGCCAGACGACAGACACGGCGCAGGCCATGACGAGGGTCTTGAGAATCACCAACCCCGCGGTCCCGCACAGTGCGAACGCAGCAGCCATCAACGCTTCGCTGAGCCACTCGTGGTTCACCCAGGGCCTGTCCTGGGTGAACGAATACGGATCGACCGATGGCAGAGCACGGTTCCGCAGGAAGTCCAGTCCGAATCGCACGTGGCCCCAGAGATCCGGATCGGTTCCCGTCGCGGAAAGCAGGATCAAGGCAAGCGCGGACCATGGGAGCCAGATCTGCCATCGCAACTCGACCGGCTCCGGTCGAGTCTGTCCCTTGGGTCCGGCTGTATGGTCGAAAACGGTGGTCCTCATGGTCCCGGGAAGCAGGGCCGGGACGGCGAGTTGCGGCGGATGCCCGGCGGCCTGACTTTCGCGACTCAGAATCACGGAGACGCCGCCTGCGTACAACCGGTGCCAGCCTGCACGCTCGAGGGCCGCGGTGAGAGGGAGTGATAGAGGGAGCCAGGCGTAGTCGGGCCTCAGCTCGGCCACCATGGCCATCTCGGTGTCGGGCTGAAAGTAGAGCCGCACGTGGCGCGCCACGAAGGAATCGGAGTAGACCGTCTCACGCCGGCCGTCAAGGGAGACCTTGAGGTCTGGAGAGAAATGCCAGATCGCATACTGGCCCCAGTCGAACCAGGAGAGCAGCCGGCCGTGCAGTCGATTTGCGACGATGAAAGCGCCCGTTCGCGTTCAGGCATCCAGGGGCCGTCGAGCCTGAGACAGGTCAGAGTGTCACGCCGCTGCCAGCCGCTAACGTCAACACGATTGCGAGCGCGGCGGCCGCTCCAATGGTGAGACGCGTCCACTTGGGCTGTGGGCAGCCGCCCTGCACGCTTCGCATATGGCCGGCCAGCAGCATAATTGAGCTGAGCAGAAAAAGACGTCAAGGCGATTGACTCGTATACTCGCCAGACCGAGCCCCATCACGACGAGCACATGGGCGAACGGGGTCCGGCGCCAGCCTCTGACCAACGCCGCTGCTGCGATAAGCGCGCTGAGCGCCCACGGGAGGATGACCTCCAGACCTTTCTCCGTCAATGGCCCCCAGTCGCTGATGTTCGGTCGATCGAGGCGAACGGTCTGCCCCAGAAACGTCCACAGCCCAAGGCCGTACGGGTTGGCGAGCGTGGCGAGGAGGGCGAGCCCCGCGCTACCCGCCTGGACGCTCCGGCTGATCCGCGCGCCCATTCCGACGAGGCCCAGCGCCGTCCATAGCGCGAAAGCTGCCAAAACCGACAATCCAGCCGCCATGGAGGTTGACCCAGAACCCGAAGAGAACGGGCATCAGCCAGAGCGGCCAGACTCTTCCTCGTTCGGCTGATCGCAGGATCCACAAGAGCATCGCGAAGAGGACAACCGAGAATAGCTGCGGACGGATCACGAACACACGCGCCCACAGGCCCACGAGTACGCGAAGACGAGAACGTCGCGTGTGGCTGGCGGGAGTCGATATCCGTAGCGGAGAACAGCCACGGCGAAGCCCAGCGTAGCTATGACGCAGACCATCTTCAGAGCGCCTAGTCCACCCCCTCCACCGGCAGCCCAGAAGGCGTGCATCAGGACTTCTGCAAGCCACTCGTGATTCACCCATGGGATGTCGCTGGTGAATGAGTAGGGATCGGCGCTGGTCAGGCCGGTGCGGAGGATGTCGGCTCCGAACCGAACGTGGCCCCAGAGGTCCGGATCGGCCCAACTTCGCGCAACGTTGCCGAGAGCACGGTGCTCACGCCGAGTCGAATCAGAAAGATGCCAGCCGCCTCTTCGGACACCGAGGGGTGGGGAGCAGCGCTAGTGGAGTTCACGCGAGCGGCCAAGTCGATTTATCGGGTTGAAAGTCTTCGGCAATATGGATTACTAGAGTGTGCCACTGACGCCGCACCGTGTCGAAGCCCGCCGCTCCGCACGAGCGCGCGAACTGACGCCTGCATGCCGCGATCCTTGCCTGCGCCGTGTGGGCCGCCGTAGGGGTCGACGTCATTTCTCCCGGTCCGCTGGGCCGATTCTCCGGATTTCAGAAGGGCAACGATTTCGTGCAATTCTACGTCGCGGGATCGCTCGCCCGGCACGGGGACTTTGCGATCTTGTCGACCCGGTCGGTTCCGCCAGCCCAGGGCGCGTTCCTCCAGGGGCAGGACGAGGTGTCGTTCCCGCCGGTGTACGGTCCACAAGTTGCGCTGTTCTTTCCCCACTGGCCCGATTGCCCTATCTTGCCGCCTACGGGCTCTGGTGCCACGCGACACTGGTCGTTGACGTTCTGGAGCGTCTCGGCATGCCGGCGACGCTGTCCGTCCCTTGACCGATGGCGATGGCCAGTGGCGGTCGCCGCGGCGGCGTACCCACCGCTCGGATACCTCGTGCTCGACGGCCAGTTGTCCGCGATCGCGCTGGCCGCGCTGACCTTGGCCATCGTCGCGCTCAGCCGGGGATCGCGCGTCGCCGCCGGCGCGGCCCTCGGCCTGCTGGGCTACAAGCTGTCGCTCTTCGCTCCTGCGCTGGCGGTCTGCGTCGCAGCGGGGGAGTGGAAGGTTGCCGGCGTGGCAGCAGTCACCGCGATACTGCAACTGGCCGCAACTCTTCCGATTGTCGGTCCGGGCGTCGTGCTGGGCTTCCTCGAGAACACGACGTCGTTTGCTCGCGCTCCCGACGCACTCGCACGTAACCCATATCTCATGGCGTCGTTCCGAACCTTCTGGGCCGCCGCGTTGCCTCCACCTGCTGCGATGGCCGCATATGTCGTCTCTGCGGCGAGCAGCCTTGCAATTGCCGGGTGGGGATGGCGTCGCACCTCGAGTCCACTGTGCCGAATTGGCCTGCTGGCATTGGCCGTTACGCTCGCGTCGCCGCATCTGTTCATGTACGATCTCGTGATTCTCGTGCCCGCGTTCATCGCGTCCGCGGGCATTCTCGTCACCGAGCGAGCGCTGGCGCTGCGCTGGTGCACCTGGTTGGCATTCGTTGCCCCGCTGGCCGCGCCGCTGGCGGCCGTCACGCACGTCCAGCTCGTCACGCTGGTTCATGCTACCTGGCTCGTTGCACTCGCAATCCGTCTGAAGAACGGTCCTCTTGTTGTCTGACCGGACAGCCTGGGCCTCGGCTGGCAGCTCCTGGAACGTTTCATCCAATCCAGGCCAGACAGTTGTCTGGGGAGCCGCAGACAAATCGCGCGCCGCGTGCCCCGGGGCCGCCTGTTGTTCAGGCATCAACTTTGCGACTCCCCAAGTCACGATCCCTCGAGCCTGGAGGCCGGTCCCGTGACCGTGCTCTCGGTTGTACTGCCGGTGGCCTTCGATCGGTGATGATGTCGATCAACCGTCGCACGCTTCGCGCGCTGGAGCAGACCTGGAATGAGCACCGCGTTCTGCTACTGATGTCGCTCGCGTTCATTGCCGTCGGTGGCTTCATCCAGGCGCGCGTGCTGCATCGTCCCTGGCCCATCCAGGTCGCGAGCGGATGGTTTACCGCAATATGGGTGTGGGGGTCGACCATCTGGCTGGGTGTGCATGTCATCGGGCGCTCGCGGAGACGGCGGGGCCGCTTGTCGGCCGGCCAATTTCTCGGTGCGATTGTGGTCGCGAGCCTGGCCGTTCCCTTTCAGATTACGTTCCAGTCGCTCAAGCAGAGTCTCGGACATGAGCGCGGCTTCCCCTGGGATCTCATCTGGCGGCTCTTGACAGCGCGATCCATGGCGGTCCCGCCTGGCACTGGTATGCCTTCGTGTTAGACCGGCCAGTCGTGCTCAAATCAGTCGACATCTTGTACTTCGCATGGTTCCTGGTGCTCGCAGGAGTCTTCGTCTGGCTGTGTTGGTCTCAGATGCGCCTGCTGCGCCAGCGCGCCCTGATCGGCCTGCTGATGTTGTGGATTGGCGGGGGGACTTTGGGGCGTGGACATTCGCCAGCGCGGGGCCGTGCTACCGAGCCGCAACGGACCACGACGCTGCTGCGCTCCTCGCGCGGCTGGATGCTTCGGGCTCCGCGTTGATCGCCACCGCGAACCAGCGCGGTGTGTGGGCAGGATTCCAGTCTGACCAGTGGCTTCCATTCGGTGGGATTTCCGCGATGCCGAGCCTGCACGTCGGCCTCTCCGTGCTGCTGGCGATCATCGTCTGGCAGCGCAGCCGAGCGATGGGCTTGGTTCTTTGGATGTGCGCCGCGATCATGCAGATCGGTTCTGTCGTCCTTGGCTGGCACTATGGGATTGACGGAACGTCGGCGCAGGCGCCGCCACGTCGCCTGGGTTGTCGCCGGGGCGACGCAGGCGCGCACTCGGGCGGAAGCCCCCCGACTCGCGCACAGTATCGATATGCCCGCGAGAGGGACGCCGCGAGAGACGGGGCCGTTGCCGGCGCAGGCATTCGGTCAGCTCCCGACAACGAGCGCACCATGGGAATAGCCCACGTGGTGAGCAAGCGAGAGCACGGTGGCGCAGGCGGTGATGTCGCGACCAGATCGCGCAGTACGAGCGGTCATGGCGCTCCTGCTGCTGGCGCTCACCGCTGTCGCCGCCGTCGCCTGGTCGGGTCAGCCCGGACCACTGGGCACAGCTGTCACCGAAGGCGAGAGTGACGTGTCTCTGCACGCGGCCGTCGTAGGACGATTGGAGCGGGGAGAGAGCTATTACGACGTCACGGGAGACGAACTGCGCCGGCGTGGCTATCCGACCCGCAGCGTTTTCAACTGGCGGAGTCCGCTCCTGTTCTCGGCGGTGGCCTTGGCGCCTCGCGTTGCACGGGTCGTTCTATCGCTCTCGGCGTGATCCTCCTCGTCTTGACCGTAAAGCAGCTGGCTCCCGAACCATCGATGGTGGTGCTGGGTGGCGCAATCGCTCAGGCCGGCGCCCTTCCAATTACGCTCGTACCGGGCGCCGTCATGCTGCATGAGGTCTGGACCGGAGTGTTCATCGCGCTGTCTGTTTGCCTGTACCCTCAACAACGCCCGGCGGCCGGCGCCGCTGTTGGAGCGCTCGCGCTCTTTGTGCGGGAGCTCGCGGCACGGACTGCGTCGTTGCGGCTGTTCTGGCATTTCGTGCGAGGCGGTGGCGGGAGGTTGTCGTCTGGGTAGCTGCCCTCATCGGGTACGCGGGCTATTTTGCCGCTCATGTGCAGCAAGTCCTGGCACACCGCCGCCCGGACAACATATCGCACCTCGATTCGTGGGTACAGTGGGGCGGGCTCCCATTTATCCTTTCGACGCTCCGATGGAATGGCTGGATCGCGGCGCTGCCGCTATGGGTAGCCGCGATCGTCTTCGTCGTCCTCGTGGCCGGAATCTTCGAGAACGGCCGGAGCGAGCACTTGCGGCTGTGCGTGGGAGTGTACCTGCTGCTATTCGCGGCGGCCGGGCACACTTTCAACAATTACTGGGGCGTGATCCCTCTGTTCACGTATCCGTTACTCTTCGGTTACGCGCTGCGCCACGTATCGAGTCTTTTCAGGGACGCACTCGGCTACCGTGTGGATCCGATCCGACGTTCCTCTCTAGATGAGAGCAATGCATGTCTAACTTTGGTTCCCGGTCGGTCGCTCTCGAAGGGGGCATCGCACAGAAAGCCTGGGCGCACGTTCGATACGCGGTCCCACTATTCGTTCTGACAACTTTCACGGCGTCGGCTCTTCTCTTTCTCGTGGAGCCCATGTTCGCCAAGATGGTGTTGCCGAAGCTCGGAGGCAGTCCCTCGGTGTGGAACGCCTGCGTCTTGTTCTTCCAGGCTGCTCTGCTGTCAGGATATCTCTACGCCCACGTCACAACACGCTGGCTGGGCGCGCGCCGGCAGGCGGTTGCACACCTCGTGCTCATGGTCACGGCGCTCGCGTTTCTTCCGCTCAGTCTCGGAGACGGAAACCAGCCGCCGGGCGGGAGCCCCATCGCCTGGCTCCTGAAGACGCTTGCCTTCCGCCTCGGTCTCCCGTTTTTCGTCCTGTCGACAATGGCGCCGCTCCTGCAGCGGTGGTTCGCGACGCTGCCGGTCGAATCAGCCGAGAACCCGTCAATTTCTCTATGCCGCGAGCAATGTAGGCAGCCTGGTCGCGTTGATGGCCTATCCGTTCCTACTCGAGCCCCTGTTGGGAACGCAGACGCAAACACAGGTGTGGGCCGGTGGTAGTTCTGCTCCTTGTGCTGGCCGCCGGTTGCGCCTGGCGCGTCTGGCAGAGGGGGCGCGAGCTCGTCGCGCCGGTTGGGCGTGGGGACGTCTCGTGGCGTCAAGGAGTTTACTGGACGGCTCTGGCGTTCATTCCGTCGAGCCTAATGCTCGGCGTGACGACGCATATATCGACGGATCTCGCGTCAATTCCTCTGCTATGGGTGCTCCCTCTCGCCGCTTACTTGCTGACGTTCGTTCTCGCCTTCTCCACACGGGAGTGGATCTCGAAACGCTGGTCGCGCGGATGCTGCCGCCACTCGTCCTGGCGGCCATGGTGTCAGTGATTTTTCAGCTCAACGCGCCCTGGTTGATTCCGCTCCACCTCACGACCTTTTTCCTCGCGGCATTCACCTGCCATGATGCGCTCGCGCAGTCGCGGCCGAAGGCCCGCAATCTGACCGCGTTTTACGTCTGGATGTCGCTCGGCGGCATGCTGGGCGGAGTCTTCAACGCGATCATCGCACCGCTGGTGTTCGTAGGCGTGTTCGGATACCCAATCGCCTGGCTCTTTGGTGCCTGGCGCGCGCCTCGCCGGCGTATGGGAAGCGACGCCCGGAGCCTTGGGGATGGTTTATTACGATCGCGGGGTACCCTCTCGCGGTCAGCGCACTGCTCTGGGCCATTGGGAAGATGCCGCCCGGGGTTGGGCTGCCTGCCGTGCTGATTGTGGGGGCGATCATACCGGCAGCCGCTTGCGCGATCGCGAACCGGCGTTTGCCGTTCAACGCGCTCATCGGCTTCTTCGCTTTCACGATCATCGCCGCATCGGCGACCCGTTCGCCTCTCGGAGACGTGATCTTCGCAGGCCGCAGTTTCTTCGGCATCTCGCGCGTGCTGGAGGCTGCGGATCACTCCCACCGTCTCCTGCAGCATGGCAACACCGTGCACGGGCGCCAGAAACTGCCGGCGGACGCTGTGTGCCAGCCCCAGTCCTACTACGATGCAGCTGGGCCCGTGGGGGATCTCTTCGGCGGTCCGGCCAGCACTTCGCGAACGTAGCCCTGGTGGGCCTCGGCAGCGGCGGACTGGCCTGTTACGCGGAGCCGGGTAGCCGGTGGACGTTCTTCGAGATCGATGCCCTGGTCGAGCGCATCGCGCGAGACCCGGCCCTGTTTACGTTTCTGCCGAACAGTCGCGGCCAGATCGCAATCGCGATCGGGGACGGAGAAAAGGGATTGAGGCGGCGCTGCCCGGCTCCTACGATCTGATCGTGCTCGACGCGTTCAGCTCCGATTCGGTGCCCGTTCACCTCTTGACCAAGGAAGCGATCGATGCGTATCTCTCGCGGCTTCGTCCTGGCGGAATCGCCGCGCTGCACATCTCCAACAAATACCTCGATTTGGAACCGGTCATCGGTCGTCTCGCTGCGGAGCGGCGTCTGCCGGCCCTGACCAATGCAGATCTCGACATTTCGCCGGCGGAGACACTGCGGGGCAGGGCGCCGACCCAGTGGGTCGTTATCGCGAGCACTGCGGAACCGCTGGCTTCACTCGGACGCTGCAAGGCTGGCGCCCGCTCGCGCAGCAAGATGGTGGACATCCGTGGACTGATGATGATTCCAACCTGCTCCGGTCCATACGATGGCGGTAGGAGAGCGTGACGCCCCGCCCGTGATGGTATCGGCTCGCCCGTGGCGGCGGCCACCCGTGGGACTGCTGGTAGGTTTGTCGCTGCTACTGTTGATCGGCCTCGCGACTCCGCCCCATCCCAGAGGGATCGCTAACGGGCCGGTGGCGCAGGACGATGGCGACTTGGGCTCTTTCGCGCAGTCGCTGCGCGCGTGGCTCAGGGCGAGGCGGACTACCCCAGTATGGGCAACGAGCTCGCGGCCCGCGGCTATCCTACTGGAAGTGTGTGGAACTGGCGCACACCGTTGTATCTCGAACTGGTCGGTCATGCGCCGCTCGCGCTGCGAGGACACTGCTGCTGGTGGGGGTGCTCGTCCTCGCCGGCACCGTCGTGAATTTAAGGGCGCTGTCGGCCGGGGCGTTGCTGGCAGGACTGCTGCTGCAGGTCGGTATCGCGGCGGCCCTGTGGCACAGCCATTTGCTGGTCTTGCCGGAGCCGCTGACTGGCGGGCTTATCGCCCTTTCCGTGCTGGTGTTCCTCCAAGGCTGGCGCGCCACGAGTGTCCTGCTGGGGACAGCCGCGCTGTTTGTCCGCGAACTGGCGGGGCCTTACGTAGGGATTCGCCTGGTATGGGCGATCGGATGCGCGAGTGGCGCGAGGCCCTCTGGCTGGGCACTCGGGATCGGGGCCTACGGACTATACTTCCTGCTGCACATCGGGCAGGTGCATCAAGCCATGCCTCCTGACCCGACCAGTGGCACCCCTATCCATGGCTGCAGTTCGGGGGCCTGCGTTTCGTGCTCGCGACCGTGCGCGCAAATGCCTGGCTGACGGCGTTGCCGTGGTGGGTCGCGCCCTTCGCGCTCGTAGCGTACTGCTCGGCGCATGGAATGTGGCTCCGGTCGTGCGCCGACAATTGTGGGCTATCTCACGGCGTTCGCGATCGTCGGCCATCCGTTCAACTGGTATTGGGGTTGGGTCCCGGGGATGCTTTTCCCGCTGGCCTGGGCGCGAATCGAACCCCGCGCCTCTTTACGGATCCGGGCATGCCGCGGACGCTTATCTCCAAACTGGCTATGGGTGAACGGGAAGACCGCCGATGGCCCTTAACTCGACGAGCGAGCTGAGTAGATCCATTCCGACCGGACCGTCATTGTTTCAACGGCATGAAGTAGAGATTGAAGGCGTCCGCTTGCAGGTATTTCGCTTGCACAACGTAGCCGTGACGCGTGAAGTAGTCCAGGACCGCCTGTCGCGTGTCGGCCAGCGCCTCAATCACAACCACCTGGGGTTTGAACCGATCAATCAGAACCCCGCTAAGGCCTGCGGTTCGTGCCCTTCGATATCCATCGAGAGTAGATCGAACCGGGGGATCCCTTCGCTCGCCAGAAGATCGTCCAAGGTCACCGTGGAGACCGTGTGCGTTGTTACCGCGCCAAGTTTGTGTTGCTCGGCCCACTTCGGATCGGCATTGGCGCTCGCGCGTTGGGGGCAGGGACATAGAGCGGCAGGGTCGTATCGGAGCGATCGGAGACGAAGAACGACCGGAACCGCGTCTGTGGGCGATACCGGGCATAGTCCTCCGCGGCAACTTCTTTCTTGCGCATCGATGGCAAGGCCTGACCACCCCAACGCGGATTCGAAGTAGAACGTGTTACTGAAGGCTTGGGCATCGGCGGCGCCGACGTCCACGAAGACGCCGTCCCTCCGATCCTGCAGCAGCTCGCGGAGGATCCATTCTTCCGCTCCCATGGAGTATTTTTTGGGGCCGTAGGTTGTCTCGAGGGCTTTCCCGACTTCGGTGAAGGTAGCCCCGGAGGTGATGACGTTCAACTCCACGCCGGTCGGGCGGCTCGCCCACCAAAACAGCCCGGTCAAGGCGAGGGTGAGGATGACGACGAAGAGCCAATCGCGCTGCGGTCGAGTCATTCTCGAAAGCCTCTTGGTTAAGGGAATCTCAGGGACAGATGCCCGTTCATCAGGTCCATGACATCCGCGCGATGCCGTGCGCCACAACCCGACCGTCGTCCAGAAGACCTTGCGCCCCGTAGCCCGCCGACAGACACCAGGTTGGCCAAACCAGGAATCCCCAGTATTCGTTGAACACTTGACCGACGACCAGGAACAGGGCGGCGTAGCCGCCCGCGACAAGGCGTACGCGACAGGGCGTGGCCGGCGAGAACACTCCGGCAACCATCAGCATCAGCGCGACCGCTGTCGCAGCCCATGGCATCAGCAGGAGCCAACCATGCCAGTGGACCGTGGACAGCAGGAAAGGAAGCCCGCCCCATGCGAGCCACGATCCCGTGTGCTGCAGGTCGGTCGGAAGCTGCGCCGCTGCGACATGACTCCAGTGGATCCAATAGAAGATTCCGTAGGCCGCACAACCGATCAACCAGCCGGCCAGCTCCTGTCGACGATGATGGTGCGCGGCGAGAAGGGCGCACAACCCGACGTACGGCGCGGCCAGTTCGCGGATGAACAACGCCGCCAGCCCACAGCCGAAGCCCACCATCGGCCGGTCGCGGACATACCCCCACAGTGACAGAGCGATCAGCGATCCGCTCCAGGCTTCGGCCATGCCGACGGCCGCCGGTGCCGACATCATCACGACAACGCCGGACGCAAGTACGACGGTGACTGCAAGCGCGACCGGTGATCTGCCGGCAGCCACAACACTTGCAGCCAAAGCTGCGCCCCCTGCAAGCAGCACGAGCAGTCCGCGCGGCCATTCCCACGACGGAAACGCTGCGAGTCCCAGGTAGAGCAGCGGCGTCCGCCAATTGAAAACGCTCGCGGCCGGATAGCTGTGGCGGCGCAGCATCCCGCCCATCGCCTGGTAGTAAGGCTCGCCCTTGCTCATCACGTCGACGACTGAGCGGAAGAACGCTCCATCACCGATCGCGTTGTGTCGACTAGCTGATGGGGCCGTGCGCTTCGGAGCGGTCAGCGCCATCGTCAAAACGAGGGCAGAGAGGACCAGCCGGGCGATACCTACCCGCACGTGGGCCTCACTGAAGAAACCGGCACAGGATCAAGTGAGTAACGTTTGGACAGAGTGAGCCTGGCCACGCTGTGCGCGCGTTCCTTCGAAGCCCTGAACATGTCGGGAAGGATAACCCGCAGTGCAATCCTCTAGAGAGCCCAGACGAAACTTCAGGCCCGACCACAACTGGTGCGAAATCCTGTGACAGTTAAGCAGGCGGGAGCGGCATCGAGCTTGCGACGGGACGCGGACTGTCTCCCGAGAAGACGGCATAGAATGAAGCGGCGACTCGATTGGCTGTCGGCAAGTACCTTCCGGCCGATGCACAGAACCGGTACTTCCAGGCGTTGAACTGAGGACAATCGCGCAGATGTTTGCCATGTCAGGTCGCCTCAGGGCCGTGCTGACGTTGAGCGTGATGGTGGCGACCTTCACTGTAAGCCTCTTCCGGCCCGAGGGCTCGCTTTCGCGTCTTCCGGACCACGCCAAGGTCTCGGATCCCGAGGTCTACGACCGAATCCTGTCCCGGCTCGGAGCGGGCGAGTCCTACTACACCATTGTCGGCGACGAGCTGCGCACGAACGGGTACGCGACGCGGGAGGTCTTCAACTGGCGGACGCCGCTCCTGTGGCGAAGTCTGGCCCCGCTTCGGCCCCAGGTCAGACGGATTCTCCTCACTACGCTCGGCGTCCTATTCGTCATAGCAGCCGTGCTTCTGATGGCGCGAACATCAGCTGCCGCTGCGGTTCTGACGGCAACGATGGCTATCGGAACTGCTCTGCTGATGTCCGCGCCAGCAGCGTCGGCTATGGGGGAGGCTTGGGCCGGTGGACTCATAGGGCTGTCCGTGTGTGCGTACGCTCGGGGCAGATCGTGGACTGGATTGACGCTTGGCCTGCTGGCGATGTTCGTTCGAGAGCTGGTCGCTCCCTACGCCGTGCTCGCGACGGTGATCGCAGCGACACGGCATCGTTGGCGGGAGGTCGGCGCGTGGCTCCTGGGGGGCATCGGGTATGCGGCGTACTACGGTATCCATGTCGCTCACGTGCTGGCGGAGCGATCAGCCGCAGATGCGCCCGGTGCGACCTCCTGGGTGGCGTTCGCAGGGCTAACGTTTCTTCTGTCTGCCGTTCAATGGAACGCCCTGCTGTTCTTCGCCCCGTGGCCGTTCGTGTGCGCCTGTCTGGGACTGATCGTCGGCGGGGTGTTGAGCCCTCGCTTCCCCCTGCATGCGCGGTGGACGACAGGCGTCTACATCCTCTTCTTTCTGATCATCGGCCAGCACTTCGACAGATATTGGGGATATTTGATCTGGCCGGTCTGGTCGTTGGCGTGCGGCTTCGGGTTCGATCGTGTGATCGTGGAGTGTCGGACACTGCTGTCGAAACAGCCCGCATTGGGCTGGGATTGAGCAGGCCCTCGGAAGAGTGCGCAGACACGGGGGGTGCTTGACCAGACTGCCCCGGGTAGGCGGCACCAGCATTGCGTGGCATCGATGGATACGGGTATCGCCTTGGAGCGAGCGTTGGCACATGAGCCGCCAGGATCCGCATCGAGGGTTCAATTTGCTGAGAGCGCCACCACGCGGTTTGCGTCCCTTGCAATCCCGCTCTGTATCGTTCTCGTCGTTTTCTCCATCCTTGCTCTGACTGGCCCGGGCCGCATAGACATTATCGACGGTCAGGCCCGGTTCGAAGTGGCGAAGAGTCTCGTCTCGCACGGCGACACCATCGTGAGAAACCCCTCCGTGTGGTTCAGTGTGTTCCCCGGCCGGGATGGTCAGCTGTACAGCTACTATCGGATTCCGCAATCGGTGCTTGGAGCAGTGGCGCTGATCCTATCTGATGCAACCGGTCCACAGCGCGAGGCTCGACGTCACTTTTTCTACGTCCTCGTGAGTGCCTGGGCAGCAGCAGCGCTCGCATGCGTGGTACTGGCTGTGGTTTCGCCGTCGCAACATGACACCCCGCGCAGCCGTCCTCTGGTCAATCGGTGGCGTCCTCTGCACCCCTGCATGGTTTTATGGAACCAGCACATTCGACGACATTCTTTGCGCGCTTGCTCTGGTGTCGGCGGTTGTCTATGCGTTGCGCGTCGGCGGCACGAAGGGACGCTGGGCCGCTTTCGTGAGCGGATCGTGTTGGGATCGCCTACAACGTGAAAGAGCCGCTCGCCGCGTTCGCGCTCGTCGGGCTGGCCGCCGTGGACCGAGCGACAGCGGACCGCAGCGAACGCTTGGGTCGCGCCTGCTTATTCGTCCTGGGCCTGGTCGCGGGAATCGCGATGGACGTAGCCTTCGACCTCTACAAGTTCCCCCCGGGTGTCAAGGCGCAACACGGTCCGTTGCTGGCGCGATATCTGATGCCTTTTCCAGCAGACCCCTTGTGGGGGCTCGCCGTGTTGACCGTGAGCCCATCCGCGGGTTTCCGACGCGGGACCGCCCTCCGATGCTTCTGGCGATCGTGGGATTGCAGCGGTGGTATCGACACTCGAGGCGATTCCTGTGGACGGTTGCCGCGAGCAGTGCGGTGTTCGTATGTTTCATCGCGTCGCTGAGTTTTGCCAAGGGCGACCCGGCCTGGGGCCCGAAGGTATCTGACGCCGTTGTATGCCTTGCTGTGGTTATTTGTTGTCGACAGCACGTCGCGGCTTCGGCGTACTGATACACGCGTACTTCTGTCGCTGGGGATCGCCGTGCAACTGTTAGCGCTGACCGGAGACCCTCACCGCCTGGCCGTAGATAGGGGTCTTCCGCCAAGCTTTGGAGCCCTGTTCCCCATATTGCACTTCGACGTTCGCAACGCGAACCTTGTGGCTCGACCTCGGGAGATTGTCGACATGTGGAAGGCTCGCCACGAATCCGGCGAACAGTTCTCGTGGGTAGACCCTCCGACGGCGGGTCTGGAGCCTATCACCCGCGATCGCATTGGCACGAACGGTCTGGCTCGCTTCAAGGTGCTGAACGCCTTTCGGCCCTGGTGGATCAGCCACCGCTACATACCCGAGGATGAACGGCCGGTCTCCATCGCGGCCGCCCTCATGTGGCTCGCTGGTCTGTTGACTGGCGGCCTCGTGTTGCTGGTTACCGGGCTGCGTGCGACTGGGCTGGTGCGGGAGAGCCCAGCGATCCTATCGCGCCGGGCCGAATTCGCGCCTGCCGAGACGCTTGATTAGTTCGGCATACTGGTCCGCGCAGCGGTCCCAGCTCCATTCGCGTTTGGCAAACGCTGCAACCGGCTCTCGTCGTGTCCGGATCGTCTCGGGTGATGCCAGGAGCGTTGTGAGTAGGGCGCTGAAATCTGAGACGTTGGGTGCCGCGGACCACACGGAAGTTGCTGACACCGGGGTAGGCTCTGGCCGTCTCCGTCGCGACAGCTACGGGCGTTCCGCAGCTCATACTCTGGTACACGACGAGCGGGAATCCTTCGCCGCTTGACGGAAGCACGAGTAAGTCAGCCGCCTGGGACAGTTCCGCCAGTTCGTCCTGATGCTGCCTTCCTACGCAGGTCAGATTTGGGATATCCCACCGGCTTGGGTCTTCCGGCCCCCAGCCCGCCATTACCCACTGGGCGTAGCAGATCCTGAGAGAGAGCGCTCTGACAATGTCGATGCCCTTTTTCTCCACGAACCTTCCGACGAAAAGAATTAGGGGGACGATCAGGCGCCCATCCTCGCCTGACGCGCAAGGCTCGACGAGTGTGGTCGGACACAGGCCGAAATAAGCTGCCGTCGACTCCGTTTGCGATCCAGATCGGTTCATGCCTCGCGTTCATGCCCGCCGCCGCTTGAAAATATCCTCAGTCGTTCGGCTGTAGTAAACCGTTGCGTCGGCGCGTCTTAGAACCGGCAATGCCAGCAGACGGTTCGCGGTCGACATAAGCAATCGCAGTGCGCGATTTCGATATGGCACAAGTCCCACATGTTGAGTAACCACCGACGGACGTCCCTTGACACGAGCCACCAAGAATGCACCTAGATTGCCAGCATACAAGGTGTCGTGAAGGTGCAACACATCGCACCGGTCGACGGCATCGAGGAGCTTCGGAAACACCGTCGGGGACCACAGCGGATACGGCAGGCCTAAGAGGCGCTCCGTAATGTTTCACGCGGGGACCGCTAGCGCCCCGGGCGCTTTCGTGGCGCCAAACGCGTCTTCGTGGCTGGACATCCACTCGACTTCGACGCCTCGCGAGGGAAGCCGTCGAGCGATCTGTTGCGCAATGATCTCGATTCCCCCGCCGTGTTCCGGAAAGTAGTGCGTCACGATCAGCACGCGAGTGGGGCGATCCGGCGCACCGGTTGTCGGCGTGTCCGCCGGTCCGTCACGGCCTAGCTGTTCCGAGGTCGGGCCTGAGCAGAGCGACTCGTTGGAATCTATTTGCGTCGCCACAACGCAGTCACCTGCAGTTGGTTCGTCAATATTCCGAGCACTCTCGTGTGGCACGGACTGGGGCATATCTGCCGCACGAGCTCGAAGCGCCGCTTCTCCAGGTATTTGTTCAAGCCCACCGATGTTGATAGTTATGCGGAGAGGGAACGAGGAACCGGCGATTGCCCAGTTCGTCGAGAACGCAGAGCGTCAATTTCCCAGCCCAGTTGTTGTAGTTGTGATCCTTGAGCAGAAAGTATCGGGAGGTGCAGCGCAGCACTTCATCGAGCGCTGCTTCGGGTGACGGACAGTGATGGATGGACATCGACCGCGTAGCTCAGGTCGAACGCCCGGTCGGCGAAGGCAAACGACTGCCGTCGAACACGACCGGATGCTGCACCAGTGCGCTCCAAACTCGCACGTCGGCAGCCACCACTTTTCTGGCCAGGCCGGCGCCCACAATCTGTCTTGCGAACCAGCCATCACCCGCCCCGAAATCGAGCGCCCGATCCACAGGTCGAGCGTCGCCGAGCAGGCTCGCGATCTGGTCGAGCACGCGGCTTCGGTAAGCCGTTGGCCGGCGGCCGGCCGTGTCGGGGGTTGCAGACGCCACGAGAATCGCCTCAGACATGCTCGAATGGACGTCTGCAGAAAGCCACGTAGATACTGGCGTTGTCCTGCCGGACGGGCTCTGCGTGATCCAGTCCTCCAACGCCATCCGCACGTTCATCATACAGGCCAGCGCGGGCGCGGCCGCGCTCAGGATGGGCACTTTCAGGAGGCTGTATCGAAATCCGAGCGCTCGGATTTGCGTGGTCCACGCCAGCGGCCTACAAGCCCTGTCAGGGAGCGGACCTCGAAGCCCCGCGTCTCGAGCTCAGACCGTAGGCCGTCGCGGGTCCATCGCCGGAAGTCGGTCGGATGGGGACGGGACGGCCAGGTGCCATGCGTCGAGAGAAGGAGCCAGCCGCCGGGTGCCAGAAGCCTTCGGCACTCTACAGTAGTACCAGTCGATATCCCAAACATGCTCAGTACCTGGAACGACACGACGCCGGCTGCTGTGGCATCCGGTGCTTCGAGCCGTCGGCCCGGCGAGATCAGGATGTCGGCTGGCGGCGTGAGATCGCAGGCAACATAGTCGAAACCGCAAGAGCGCAGCAGTGGCTCGTACTGGTTGGTCGCCTGATCCAAAGTCGAGCACGCGACCACCGTTGCCGGGAGCGACGTCGCGATCGAGAATTGTTTCGATGCAGCGGCGGAGCGCGATCAGGGGATGGCGCTGATGATCTCCACCAGGGTGGGTACCGGCGGTTCGATCCCAGGCGTGTCGTCAGCAGCTCTCATGTGGCGAAAACCCCGAACGTCCGCCAGCCTCCCGACGGGACGTTCATCGGAACGCCGCCGCCCGCTCGATGGCGAGGGCATCCTGACGGACCTCCTGTGATAGGTCCTTCACGCCTGCCATGGACACGGTTGCGGAAGTTCCGAGGAGCAGCGCCGACAGTCCGACCTGCACGGCCACGGAGATCAACACCAGCCCAAACAACGTCAGCCTCGTGAACCAGGGGCTGAGCTCCCCGCGATTGTGGAATAGCCAATAGGCCAGGACGAACACGTCGGACAGCACTCCGACGACAAGCAACACGGCAGCAATCCTTGCGGCGTTGTCGAAGGTGAACCAGGCGTGCGCCGGCGCGAGGGCTCTCAGTTGACGGACGCGCCCACGCGGCATCGTCGATCCCACGACAAGGCCCAGCGTCGCCGCGGATACGCCGACCAGCGAGAGCGTGACCCCGAGAATCATGTAATGGATGTCGAAATGCGCGTGCCCAAGTGTGATCGGGCCGGTGAGCTGTGTCAGCACAAGGGGAAGGCCCAGTGCGAGCATGCAGAGCCCGGGCAGAGTCATCATGTGATCGGGGGCGTGCCACAGGAGGAGACGCAAGTGCCGCCAGCCATCGTGGAAAGGCCGCAGATGCGGGCGGCGGTCCCTCCGGTCTCTGTAGAAGTTTATCGGGATCTCCGTTATGTCCACGCCGTGCACCGACGCCTTCACAACCATTTCGGAGGCGAATTCCATTCCCAGAGACGATACACCGAGCTGCAGGAACGTTTCGCGCTCGACGCATCGCATGCCGCAGTTGCAATCCGAAATATGCGTGCCGAACAGGAGATTCAGAATCCAGGTGAGGACCGGAGGACCCGAGGTAACGATGGAGCAACGGCATGGCGCCGTTCTCGATCTGCCCCCTGAGCCGAGTGCCGATGATGAATCGCGCACCTTGGCGCGCCTTGTCGACGAACCGCAGCAGCATGGAGAAATCGTAGGATTGATCCCCGTCGCCCATCAGCACGAACTTGCCACGCGCCTGAAGGAAGCCCCACTGCAAGGCGGCGCCATAGCCTTTTACCGCGCACCGGACGACGCGCGCACCCGCTGCCTCTGCGATGCGCACGCTCGCGTCGGTGCTGCCGTTGTCGGAGACGACCACCTCGCCGGAGATTCCTGCCTGTTCCAAGGCGCTCAGCGCCTGCTCGATGCAGGCGGAGATCGTTTGCTGTTCATTGAGGCAGGGAATGACGACGGACAACTCCAAGGCCTCGGGTCTCGGACCCGATAGCGAAAGGGGCTCGACCGCCTGGCTTAGGACGTCGTCGCTACGTGGCTGCCGAGGATAATCGAGCATAGGTACTCTTTTTGGTGTTGACCGGATATCCTCGTTGCAATGCCGGTCGTATGCCAAGGGCAGGGTGGACCCGGGGCGCGGCCCGCCGGCTGGGTGTTTAGCATGGCCGCAGTCGTATCTCGCAGAATCAGAGGGAGTTCCGCCACTAGCTCTATTGGAGAGACCAGCCGTATCATTCGAGGAATGATCCGGCGAGCTGTGCCTTCAACGTATTTCTCTTGTCGGGTCACAAAAAAAGGTCGCTGGGGCGGCGACTTTTCAGGAACCTGCTCTCGAGCACCTCCCTTCGGAGCACGATGACAAGACAAGGCAGGTACGCGCAGTAGAGCAGCCAGATTCCGCCAGCTCGCACCCACGCGAGCTGGGTGTCATATGGACCGGTATATCCGTGACCGACCAGCGCGATTGCGGTGCCGCTCCACAGCATCCAGGCCTCCCTCCAAGTGCGCGGGATGAGGAACAAGGGCACGGCCTCGTATGCCAGAGTCGTTTGCGGCACCATGCTCAAGGCGAGCAACAGACGTCCGTCCGAATGGCGCCATCGTATGGCCGCCAAGAGCATCAGCACTCCGCCAGGCAGAGCGATCACCGATATCGAGTTCGGTGCGCCGGCAAGCGCGAGCCGCCAGTGTGCAACCCACCCTGGCCAGAATAGAAAGCTCCCTACCAGTAAGGCGGTCGCGCTGACAGCACTCGCCATCCTGGGAAACGCGGCAAAGAGCGCGAGGCCGATGTTGGGTTTGCACACCAGGGCGAACCCTGCCCACGGCATCAGCGCGGATCCCGCCAAGAAGGGAGACCACTGGTTCAACACGATTGCGTGGATGAACGGGGCGGAGGCGAACACGAGCAGCCTTGGAGAATCCTGCGGGTCACGTGTCAACCCCCAACCCAGCAACGCGGTGCCGAACGCGACGAACAGTGCTTCCGCGGCCCACACGGGCAGGACAGTCAGAGGCACGGCCGCAAGGACCGCTGTGAACGGATACAGGAGCGGAAATGGCCACTGGCCCCACGCCTTGACGGCTTCGTAGGGGTTGTGGCCCTGCATCCACGCGCGCGCGGCGAAAAGCACTTGATTCAGGTCCGACAAGCGTTCAGGGTGCGGCAGCCGGAGCTGCACGACATAGAGGCCTGCGGCGAGGGTGATCAGACCGACGAAGAGGCGCCGCTGATTGAGGGTCACGAGCTGCGGGCTGGCATGGTACCTCTTTCGCCCGGAACTGTGCATTCGACCCAAGTCGCCGGAGCTGCAACGGTCTCGCATCGGACCATCGCCGGTACATTCGTGGCGACCACGTTCGTGGCGTCCACTCTGCTGTTCCTCGTCCAGCCCATGTTTGCGAAGATGGTGCTGCCCAGCCTCGGGGGCAGCCCCGCCGTGTGGAATGCCTGCGTCCTCTTCTTCCAGACGACGCTTCTTTTCGGGTAACTTGTACGCGCACCTCACGGTCCGCTGGCTGGGCGCGCGCCGCCAGGCGGTGATCCATATCCTGTTGATGGGGTCGGCGCTCGCTCTGCTTCCGCTCGGCCTCGGCACTGCCACACCGGAACCCGATAGCGATCCGGTCTGGTGGCTTCTAAAGACGCTGGCGCTTCGTCTGGGGCTGCCGTTCTTTGCGTTGTCGACCATGGCGCCGCTGGTGCAGCGGTGGTTCGCGACGTTGCCTGGGCCATCCGCGTCGAACCCGTACTTCCTCTACGCGGCAAGCAATACCGGCAGCATGCTCGCGCTGCTCGCATATCCGTTCGTCCTGGAACCGTTGTGGGGCACACGAACGCAGATGCTCGCGTGGGCTGGGGGGACGGTGTGCTTCTCGTTCTCGCTGCGACCTGCGCTCTGAAGGTGCGGCGCCATGTCCGCGACATTCCCGGCGTCCGTGATGAGACGGTGACATCTTGGACACTCAAAGCGCGCTGGACCGCTCTGGCATTCGTGCCATCGAGCCTGATGCTCGGCGTCACGACGCACATTTCCACCGATCTCGGCATCCATCCCACTGCTGTGGGTGCTGCCTCTGGCCGCCTATCTGCTCACCTTCGTGCTGGTCTTTTCGACGCGCCACTGGTACTCCCACACGTTCGTGGCTCGTGCGTTGCCCATTGTCGTCTTGATGGCCCTTGTTTCTATTGCCTTCCAAGGCCAGGGGCCGTGGCTAATCCCCCTGCACATGGCAGCTTTCTTCGTAACGGCGCTCGCGTGCCACGACGCGCTGTCCCGCTCGCGCCCGGCGGCCCGCGATCTCACGTCATTCTATTTGTGGATGTCGCTCGGTGGCGTCCTCGGTGGCGTGTTCAACACGCTTGTCGCGCCGCTGCTGTTCAATGGAGTCTTCGAGTATCCGATCGCCCTCGTCCTCGCGTGCTTCCCGCGCTCATCGCCCGGGTATCGGAACGGCCGGATCGAGCCGTTTGGGCAGTTTGTCGCAATTGGCGCGATCCCGCCGCTCGTGGGCGCAGGCCTGTGGGCGCTAGGCCAGGCGCCTCCCGGCACCGGCCTCGCGACGACGTTGCTCGCATCGTCGATTCTTCCTGCTGCCATGAGCGCCGCGGCAAACCGCCGCATGCCGTTCAACGTGCTCGCCTCGGTCTTCGTCATTGCCCTGATCGTGGCGTCTGGCGGGTGCTCGGATCGCGGGGACGTCATCTTTGCCGGCCGCAGTTTCTTCGGCGTTTCACGGGTGCTCGAGGCGACTGACCACTCGTATCGGCTGCTTCAGCATGGAACGACGCTCCACGGCCGTCAGAACCTACCCCTGACCTCGACTTGCCAGCCGAAGTCGTACTATGACATCAGGGGACCAGCGGGTGACTTGCTCGCACGGTCAGGTCGTCGCTTCGACGATGTCGCGGCTGTGGGATTGGGGACAGGGGGACTTGCCTGCTACGCGACCGCTGGAAGCCGTTGGACGTTCTTCGAGATTGATCCGCTCGTCGAGCGCATCGCGCGAACGCCCTCGCTGTTCACGTTTCTCGCGAACGCTCCGGCGCCGGTCGCAGTGGCCATCGGTGATGGGCGCAAGCTGCTCGAAGCCACAGCGCCCGCTTCGTTCGATCTGATCGTCCTGGACGCCTTCAGTTCGGATGCCGTGCCAGCCCACCTGCTGACGCGCGAAGCATTGGACCTCTATATGTCGCGCCTTCGCTCTGGTGGGATCGTCACCCTGCACATCTCGAACAGACACCTGAACCTGAAGCCAGTCCTGGGGCGGCTCGCGATCGAGCAGGGTCTGGCCGCTTTGACGAACCAAGACTTGGATATCCCGGCCGCTGACCTGCAGGACGGCAGGTCCCCGACTCAGTGGGTGGCCGTGGCCAAACGAGACGCCGCGCTCGATGTGCTCCGAGCGATGCCAGCCTGGCGTCCCCTCGAAGTGCGCGACGGCGTCAGTGGCTGGACCGACGACTACTCGAATCTGCTTCGTTCGATCCGATGGCGATGAGATGAGGACGGCTGGCGGCTACACCGGGTAGGCGCCGCCACCTGCAAGCGACGAGTTCAGGCTCCAAGTTCCATGCTCCGGACGTGAACACTCGCTGCGCCTAGCTGAAAGTCGATGGCGCTGCGTCTTTAGACTCAGCCGCCACAACGCGACAACCCGAAGCCTGGAGCCTTCTTTAGCACTCCTTACCTGAGGGAACCGACGGCCAGCGACGTCGCGCTGCCGGCGGGGATGTCGAGGGTCTGCTCCACATCGATGCCTTCGGCTCGATTCAGGATCCGAAGAGTGTGGCGCCCCGGTGGCAGACGCACGCCGCCATTCCAGCTCGCGCCGATCACTCGCCCGTGCTCGACAATCTGAACCGGCGAGGGTGCGGTGATGGCCACCCAGCCGGGAGTCTTGGAGTTCCGGCGGCGGAGTAGCGGCCGGGGTCGTGCGGACGGTGACACGGTTTGCGGACCCGCTGGTTCCCGTCACGTTTTCCGAAGGCGCGACTTCAGCGGTCTCGGCGACCTTCACAGTCGTTCGAAACAACGTGAGCTTCGGCCCTTTCGACACCTGGACCCCAATCCACCCAGCCTCGGCGAGCCCGACGAGCGCCAGGGCGATCACCATGGCGACTCGCGGGTCGAGACACGCTCGCGGCCAGCGCAGGGCAGAGCCGACGGCTCTGCCCGCGGAAAGGAAGGACCCGCTCACCAGCGATTTTGTTGCGCGGATTCGACGCCCTGCCCTGTGAAATACCGACTCGATGCGAGGCGTCGGCGGCGGGATAGCGGACTCAGGATGCTGGTACTCCAGGGCACCCGACAAGCCGAGTGTCAGACTGCTGGCCCGATCGGGACGCGAGGACGGCGAAGGCATCAAGCCGCCGGTGGTGTTGGGAAACGACT
Source organism: uncultured Acidobacteriota bacterium (assembly GCA_963804795.1). Classification (GTDB taxonomy): domain Bacteria; phylum Acidobacteriota; class Vicinamibacteria; order Vicinamibacterales; family 2-12-FULL-66-21; genus CAVSUB01. The sequence goes on from CAWDRS010000009.1 coordinate 121,774, forward strand.
CGTCTTCGAGGTCCCAGTCCCGGGCGATTGCCTCGTCAGCTGTGGATGGTTCGGGCTCGTTGTCCTCTGAGCCGAAGCTATCGAGTCCGGAGGGCGCGCGATCCAGGAGGGTCTGGAGAAAGCCGGCCTCCATCGGCAGATCCTCGAGACTGCCGGGCGCCCCTTCGTACGCGGTACGGGCACGCCGAACTGGGAACGGTCCGGGCCGTTGCCAAATGCGATGTTTTCCAGGGACATAGTCGAGTTTCCGCCAGAACTCGAGGAGTCACGGCGCGGGCGCCATCATAGACCTGATGAGGTATAGATACAAGAACGAAAATGTCGAGGTTCTTCCCTCGATCGGATAGTTGTCTGGCGCCAAAAGGATTTCTAGGCTCCCAAGCGACCTATTGCCCAGTTTTGCCGGGCACCGGACTTGCGATATAGCTCGACAGTGCCCGACAGCGACTGGTGCAGCCTGGAGGCCGATTCTGTGAGCATGCTCTCCGTCGTGATTCCCGTCTTCAACGAAGCGCGGACGATCCGCGAGATCGTCGCGCGCGTTCGCGCCGTGCCCCTCGACATGGAGATGATCATCGTCGACGACTGCTCGAAGGACGGCACCGCCGACGTCTTCGAAGGACTTCGAGCGGCTGGCGGACGTTGTGGTCGTCTGCCACGAGCGGAACCAGGGCAAGGGTGCCGCGCTGCGGAGCGGCTTCGCGAGGCCACCGGCGACATGGTGATCGTGCAGGACGCCGACCTGGAGTACGACCCGGCGGAGTACCCGAAGCTGGTTCAGCCGATCCTCGACGGCAAGGCGGACGTGGTCTTCGGCTCGCGGTTCATCGGCGGGGAATCCACCGCGTGCTGTACTTCTGGCACTCCGTCGGCAACAGGGTGCTGACGCTGCTGTCGAACTTCTTCACCAACCTGAACCTGACCGACATGGAGACCTGCTACAAGGTGTTCCGCCGCGAGGTCATTCAGGGGATCGACGCTCGAGGAGAACCGCTTCGGGTTCGAGCCGGAAGTGACGGCGAAGATCGCCGCGCTCGACAACTGCCGGATCTACGAGGTGGGGATCACCTACGCCGGACGGACGTACGAGGAAGGCAAGAAGATCGGGTGGCGCGACGGCGTGCGGGCGCTCTGGTGCATCTGGAAGTACCGCCGAGGAGGGTCAAGTGCCCTCAAGCCGGCCGCGCACGGGAAGGGCGTGCCCGTCAGGGCCGTTGTCGGACGCTGAACATCGCTGAAAGGAGCAACTAGGAGGTCGCCAAGCGAGCCACGTCATGCCGCAGTGTCCGAATTGCGCGCGCAGTCTGATGCGGGTCCATCGGAAGCCACTCGAGAGGCTGATCTACTCCGAGGTGTTCCGATGCGCGAAGTGCGGACATGACTTGAAGCGCACGCGCATCCGGTTGCGCGTCAACATCGAATTCATCTTCTCGCGACACACTCGTTGCGTGCGCTGCGGAACGATCCATGTCCATCGGAGTGCAAAGCTCGATCCGATCGACCTTCCGTCGAAGAGCATCTTCAGCCGGCTGCAACACGTCGTCGGCGCGCCACTCAGCAAGTGTGTCGCGTGCCGGATTCAGTATTACGATTGGCGTTGCCCCGTAGTACGTTCCCGATACCGTAATCGAATCAGCGCGCCTCCCCAAAATTGGCGATTCCTTGAATCGACGGTGAGATCTTTCCCTGCCTCGAAAGCGTGATGACGCTTCCCCGATCCTGGAAACGCCTCGCGCTCGCCATCGTCGCCCTCCTCGCGATCTTCCTCGCCAGCGCCCCGTACTTCCTGAGCGCGACAGGCCGTTGGCTCATGGTGGCCGATCCCCTCCAGCACTCTCGAGCGGTCGTCGTCCTGGGCGGCCAGCTCCCATTCCGCGCCATGGAGGCTGGCGAGATCTACAAGGCCGGCTGGGCGTCGGAGGTCTGGCTCACCCGAGGTGGCATCACCGAAGAGGCCCTGGCACTTGCGAAGCTCGAAATCGCCCCCACGCCGGAGCATCAATACAGTGCGATGGTTCTCGAAAGAGTTGGCGTCCCGGCGTCGGCAATCCGCGTCCTCGACGGCAACAACACGGCGACGGTGGACGAAATGCGGACGATCGGCGCATACCTCAGTTCCGTCGGCGGCGGCCGCGTAATCCTGGTGACGTCGAAATATCACACGCGTCGTGTGCGCGCGGCGTGGCGACGCGTCGTGGGCACGAGTCCCGAGGCTATCGTGCGCTACACCAGCCAGGACCCCTTCGACCCGGAACACTGGTGGCAAAACACCGCTGACGGGATGGCCGTCGTGCGCGAGCTCGGCGGTCTCGTGAACGTCTGGGCCGGCTTTCCGCTCAATTCGAGCCGCTAGACCCAACCACATCCACATTCCGCTACACTAAGCTCGAGCTTCGATCCCATGTACGAATCCTTCTACGGCCTCCGGGAGCGCCCGTTCGACCTCGCGCTCAACCCGCGGCGCCTGTTGCTGACGCCTCAGCACCGCGAGGCGCTCGGGAATCTCGAGTACGGGATCCTGACCCGCAGTGGCGTCACCCTCCTTCTTGGCGAAGCCGGGACCGGGAAAACGACGCTGATTCGGACCGCGTTCGTGCGCGCCGAGACGGAGACGCCCGGGGGGACGGCGGCGTGGGCGTATCTGAGGAACCCGACCCTCCAGCGCGGAGAGTTCCTGGAGTTCCTCGCGGCGCGCTTTGGCCTCTCCTCCGAGGCGGCCATCTCGAAAATCCGGCTGCTGGACGAGTTGGAGCGCGCCCTGCTGGCGGGCAAGAAGGCGGTCCTCATCATCGACGAGGCCCAGAGCGTGCCTCTGGAGCTCCTCGAGGAAGTGCGGCTGCTCGCCAACATCGAATCGGACTCCGCGAAGCTGCTGCCGGTGATCCTGGCCGGCCAACCGGAGCTCGCGGATCGCTTGAACGAGCCGGGCTTGCGGCAATTGAAGCAGCGCATCGCGCTGCGCTTCACGCTCGTCCCGTTCCAGCTTCCCGAGACGGCGGCCTACATCGCCGCGCGGATAGACGAGGCGGGCGGGACACCGGCGCGCGTCTTCACGCGCGAGGCAGTGCTCCTCGTCCACCAGCGCTCGGGCGGCATTCCGCGCACGATCAACGTCATCTGCGAGAATGCGCTTCTCACGGGTTACGTGGAAGAGCAGAGGCCGGTGGGACGCGAGGTGATCGAGGCCGTCTGCCGCGACTTCGATCTGTGGAGCAGCGCGGCGGCCGCGGCTCCGATCGCACCGAGCGTGCCGGAGCCGGCTGCACCAGAAGTCACCGAGCCGGATACCGTATTGCGGCCCGAACGCGGCCGCGGGTGGGCCATCTGGCGGCGCTCGTCGTGATCTCCGGGGGGCTTCGCCCCGCCGGACCCCCAGCGCCGTCGCTCGCGGGGCCCCGGAGCCCCGCTCCGCCTGCCGGCGGAAGCCCGGCGGGCCCAGATAGATTGGGTGGCTGCGGGAGCCACCGGCGAGCTCAGTTCGGAGTGGCGGAAGCCGGAAGAGATAGTCTCAGACACTTGTCATGAGCAAGATCGCCGACGTCCTTCAGAAAGCCCGTGAAGCGCAAACGCGCGGACTGTTGCCCGACAAACGGGTCGACGAGCTCGTTCTGCGCAAGATGGCCGACGTCGAGGTGCCATGGCAGCTGCCGGGCACGCCGGTCGCCACCCCGCCTTCCGTCGCACCGGCCGTCACTCAGTCTGCTGTCGCGCCAGCCGTCGTTCAAATCGCGCCGGCGCCTACGCCGATTTCATCGCGCCGCCGCGAGCCGATCGCACCGCTGCCGGCCCCGGACGACGAGACCATCAAGCTCGCGCGCAAGCTGTTCCTGGGTGACGATGGGCAGGCAGCGCGAGGACGCCGCGCGCTCTTCGCGGCTGTTGGTCCGACGACCCGATCCGGCTCAATCGCGATAGGTCTCGCCCTGTCGCTCGCACGCGAAACGGCGCGGCCGATCAGCCTCGTCGATTTGAATCTCGAAGGTGGAACGTTCCACGACAGCCTGCAGCTCGAGAGCAGCCCCGGGCTGTCCGACGCCGTGCTTCAGGGAATGCTCACCGACGCCTGCACACAGGAGACACCCGCGGCGCCTTCGCTGCGCTTCCTGGCCTCAGGCTCGGATCCACAGGGGCTTCGCGCGTCGCTGCACGATTCCCGGACTCGGCACAGGATGCACGCCCTCCTCGCCAGCTTCGACTACGTCGTCGCCCACGCCGCGCCGCTGTCGAGCGCCGACGTCGTAACGCTCGGTGGCCTGTTCGATGGCGTCGTGCTGGTGCTGGAAGCGGGGAAGACGTCGCCCGACGACGTCCGGACCACGGCAGCAGCGCTGAAGGAAGCGAACGTCAGGGTCCTCGGCACGATCGTCGACAGCCGGCAAGGCTGATACCAGCGTCAACTCGAGTGAGATCGGAGCAAGCGTCGAACCCTATTGACGCAAGTCCAGGTTCACCGACAGCGTCGTCCCCGCCATCACCGTCAACAACAGGCGGCGCTCGCCCAGCGTCGGATGCCAGGCCACGACATCGTGTTGCCCGGCGCGGAGCGGGCGATTGGTGATCGGCGACTGGCCAATGGTCTCGCCGTCCACCCGAATCTCGACGGCGGGTGACGATGCGATCGAGACCAGTCCCACGGGGGCCGCGAGATCCATCGAGACGGTCCGGCCGGCGATGACCTCCACTGTCTTGTTCACGTGCATGCCGAGCGTCGTGTTGAAGAACTCGAGATCGTGACGCCCGGCAGACAACTGCCAGGGGCCGGCACGGCTGCTTCCGACGAGCCTCCCGTTTTCGTACGCCTGCAATTCCACGGGCGTCGACACCGCAAGCCAGCCGTGTCCTTCAGTTGATCGTGGCAGCGGCTCGAAAGGCACGCTGACCGTGACATTCGCCCCGGATGCCAGCATGACGGGGCGCTCCCGCGAAAGCGGCCCGCGCTCGACGCGGACGCTATGCGGACCGGGGTTCAGCTCGGAGATCACAATGGGAGACTGTCCTCGAACCCTTCCGTCGACCATCACTCGCGCGCCGGCGGGCTTCGTGTCGACGCGCAGCGTCGCCGGCGCCGTTCCGACCGGCAGGTCGAAGTACCGCGAGAGCTGCCCGCCATTGTCGACGCGCACGGCGACGACCTGCGTGGGGCCATTCGAACGTACCTCCACGGCGTGCACGCCCTCGGGCACCGAAATCGTCTCTGGCGTGGTGCCCATGACGACACCGTCCACGAGCAATTGAGCGCCCGCCGGGTTCGACGTGACAGTCAGTGAGCCCGAAGGCCCGGCCGAGGGTCGTGCGAGAACGCTCCAACCAATCACCAGGATCTCTGCGGCACCGATCAGCACGAGGCCGCCCACGCCTAGACGTTTGATGCGGGATGCTGCCGAAGCCTTTCGCAGCACACGTTCGGGCTGAGACGTGACACGCGGCGGCGCGGGACGCTCGACCTTCTGTCGGTCCGCCGCAACCTTGCTTCTCGAGAGAGCCGCCGCAGGTTTCGATGTTTCGGGAACGTCGGGAACAGTCGGCGGAAAGGTGGGGCGCCTCCGTTCAGCGGATCGCGGCTTCGTGGGCGCCGTTTCCGGAGCAACCGCATGCGGCTCGTTCTCGTCGAGATCGTCGGGCGCGGCGGGATCGAATGATTCCAGACCGAACGAACGCTCCGGCGATGCACCGGGCTCCAGATCGTTCGAATCTGCCTGGTCCACTCGTTCGGGAGGGCCCAGCTCGGACGTGTCGAGCGCATCACCCCGAGGACCGAAAAGCGTAGTAGGGCCGCGTGAACTCGATTGGCTGGACGTCGGCGATGTCCGGCGATCGAATCAGCCGGGTGACGCTCGAAGCGACGCTCTCCCCGAGCCTGGTGAGGCCATCCACCACCCGGCGCGCGGGACTCCTTCCGAACATCTGCGCCACATCGGGATCGGGGCGCCGGCCTGGCGTCACCACGGGTGTTTCGGAACGGTCGGACGGGCCGAAAACGAGGGTTCTGGCACCCTCGGCGACACGTTTGTCAGGCCGGTCGGGAACGCGTAGGTCCGACTTCACCGGAATCGAAACTCAGGATTGAAGGGTCAATGATAATACACGCGGCGAATCGATCGGGTGGGACGGTGAATGGATGTCGACGAAGGTGGGAGTCACGGGAAGAAGGCCCCAGGCTGAAGCCCGGAGCCCGACGCCTTCTTCAATTCAGCGCCCTTTGCGTGCCAGATTCGCGCTGATCTTCAGTGGCTTTCCGGACGTCACGTTCACACTCCTCTTTTGCTGCCCGAACTTCGGGTGTTTGAACACCACCTCGTGCTGTCCGGGGGAGAGCTCGACCTTCGTCAGAGGAGTCTTGCCGAAGGCGACGCCGTCCACTTCGACCATCGCCCAGGGCACCGCGGTGATCTGGGCGAGACCAGGAGGAAAGTCGACGCTCAGTGAAGCGATCCCGCCGCTGGCGGCTTCGACAGATTTCTGCAGATCGATTCCAGCGCTACGGTTGACGATTCTGAGATCGTGCGGTCCCGGTGTCAGCCGCATGCCGCCGCTCCAGCTGGTACCGATCAGTTGGCCTCTTTCGTAGATCTCCACCGGCAGCGCCGCGGAAATAGAAACCCACGCTGGCAATGATGGCACTGCCCGAGTCTTACGGTTGCTCGCCGAGCGAGCCGGGGCGGTCGATCGGAAGGTGACGCGCATCCGAATCGGATCTGACCCTTTGCCATCCCCGGAGACCACGTCCGCGATCTGTACGACGGGCTGTGGCACGGGGAGCACGGCCGCCGACTGCGCGAGCGATTCTGCCGCACTTGTCTCCAACCGCCGCGTCAGCCACCACAATTCGCCGAAGCCCATAATCGACAGCGAGAGCAGGACGGCCAGTCTCGGATCGACACGCCATCGTGGTCGAGTGAGTGTCGCGGACAGTGAGTGCGTGACGCGCGCGCCCGTCTGGCCGACGAGTGCCGCAGTCGACATGACGCGCGGCACGAAGGCGGCGATCCTGGCGCGCCCGGACACGCCGGACACGCTCACTCGCGCCTGCGACAGCGCACGCGTCGCCATCGACAGGACCTTGACCCCAGGACCGGGCTTCTGCTCCGCGCGAATGCCACGCGGCACCAGATTCGCGTCGCCAGCGAGAGTCCACTCGGACGCAGCGGTTGTGCCGCGTGCGCTCGTCTCGATGTCGACGTCTTCGGATACGAAGCTGTCCAGGCCAGTCTCGACCGCGAGGTCCGAAGCGGCCCGATAACCACCGTGCTCCGACGGCAACGACCGAGAATCGACGTCAGCATGGACGGGCATGTCGACGATCCCGGAACCGCCATCGGTGCTCTCGGACGAAAAATTGGGCAGGGACATGTGGGTTCCCCGACACCGGAACTGACGCTAGGAACGCTTACGATGGTAAAGCGCGTGACCGGCGATCCACAAGTCCCGATATGGCCGCGGAGAGTTTCTGCCGCTATCCCGAGGCAGCCCTAAAGGGCTGCGCTACGGCCGGACCCTCAAAGACCGCTCTCACTCCGACCGTCTGGCCTCGATTCGAAAACGGCCGTCTGCGAGGTCCACGACAAGTGAGGTCTTCGTTCCGGAGACGACCTCGACGGCCTGCCGTGCGTCGAGGGCCATGGCGCGATTGACGATGCGGAGGTCGTGAGTGCCCGGTGACAGCCGCAAACCGCCGCCCCAACTGCTGCCGATGCGCCGGCCTCGCTCGAAGATCTCGAGAGGCACCGGCGTGGAGATCGCGACCCACACAGGAGCCCTGGGATTGATGGGTAAAGATGCACTGGCTTCGGCCGGGCGCGGCGCTTGTGCGCTGACGCCCTGCGCCGGCGGCACGTTTTCAGCGCGTGCGGAGGCAGTTTGCCGTAGGCGGAGTCGGTCCGGCCTCTGCAGGTCGGGGAGGCCCTTGCGTAAAGGCTCCTGCGACCCGCATCCCGATCCAGCCTATCTCCAGGGCGCCGGTGATCGTCAATACGGCCAGAAGGGCCGCACGGGCAAACGCACCCCACTGCCACCGTCGTCGCGGACCGAAACGGCGCCGCCGCGGTGCACGGATCCTCTCGACAGGCACCGCCGCAGGCTCTGCGATCGGCCTGAGGTTCGACGCGGGTTTCGGAGCGGGCTCCGGCGTCGGTCTCGGCGCGGACAGACGACTGATCTCCGGAGCCTGTTCCAGAGGCTCCCTTTGACGGGGCCTCGCGACCATTACAGGGTCGACACGTGTCGGAGGTAGAGTTGCGAGCGGTACCCGAATGAACGGGGGCGCAGACGACGGCCCCGCGGTGGCGTTCCGAGCCCGCGTCCCGTGTGGTGCGGTTTCGGGATGCGCGGGTGACGAAGTCCGCTGCGCCGACTCGTGTTCAATCCCGGTCGGCTGCGCCGATAGACGGCGAATGTCTGTTTCGGGCTGGCTGTGCTCTGACTGGAAGGTGTCCAGTCCTGAGTCCAACACGAGCTCGAAGGCCGCATCCGAATCACGACCGCGATCCTCGAGCAGCACGAGCGAACCATCTCTTCGTTTCGCCGCCGGCGTCGACGGATTCGAATCGGCGCCGGCGGACTCGGACGAAAAACTGGGCAGGGACATCGATTTCCTCCCACCCGACACGCGTGAAACATCCACTCAAGCTGTCCACAGACCTCGCGGCTTCGCCTCGCTCGTGCGTGAGAGTTGATGACGCCGCGCGGGCACGAATCATAGCGCTCCCGAGGACTCGGAACAAGGCCGTCGACCCTCGGACCGACGTTGTTGCCTGCAAGAATGCCGGCAGCTGTCGGCGCAGAACGTTAGCGTTCCCTTCTCTGCGGCCGCGGTTCTTGGTCTTGACGTTGGATAGTCTCACCAATTCGGTTCTTCGGCCGCGGTTTTTGGTCTTAAGTTTATTTTAGTCTCCCTAATTCGGTTCTTTTCTTCGGGCGGAGCCACACCTTCGTCAAATTGTCTGGAGAATGCGGGGAGTGCGAGTGTGCGGCCCCGGCAGAGGACTTGCACCAGGGCGCGGCAATCCGCCTGTCCTGGTTATACGACGAATGGATCGCAGCGTGTAACTGACAGGGCGAAGCTACGTCTATGATTTCGCCAGCTCGGAGCTCGGAGCGCGCAGAAGACTCGCGGCCGCGTTTCAGAGACGTCCGGGATCGGCGAACAAGGCATCCTCGCAGATCGTTGTAAGGGCTGCCGTTACGGGCGTGCCGCGAGTGCTGTCGGCCCCGCAACCTGCCAAGAGCTGTAAGGCTGGCGCCGGCCAGCAGATATCTCGCGTCAGGTCCAGGGGAGGCAGAGGATTTGGGTTCGAGGTCTACCTCCAGGCGTCTAAACCATACCCGGATGAGCGAGCCTTCCGAACTTTTGTCTGCCGCAGAGGGCCTTTTGAGGGGCCTTAGCCTACAGCGGACGCCACGGGGTTAGCAGGGCGGCCGCCCTTTCAATCGGACGCGCTGCCCCGACTGCGCCGTGAGCCCGGATAATCAGCCCGCGCAAAAACATCAATCAACGCGATGTACGAACAGTTCTTCGGCCTGCGCGAGCGTGCGTTCGATCTCAGCCTCAATCCGCGCTATTTCCTCCTGATGCCGGCGCACCGGGAGGCGCTGGCGAATGTCGAGTACGCCATCCAGACGAAGCAGGGGATTGCCCTGTTGCTCGGCGACGCGGGCATGGGCAAGACGATGGTGCTGCGGCGCGCATTGGCGAACAACGCCCAGCGGGGGAACGAACGCACGCTCGTCTATATCGGCAATCCTGCGCTGACCCGCCAGGAGTTCTTCGAGTGCCTGGTTGACGGCTTCGATCTCCCGCCCGACACCGCAGCCTCCAAAACGCGGCTCCTGCGTGAGCTGGAGCGGCGGCTTCGGGAGCAGCGGAACAAGGGCCAGGCCTACGTGCTGGTCATCGACGAAGCCCAGGCCATTCCCGACGAGCTGCTCGAGGAAATCCGGCTGTTGCGGAACATCGCGATGGACGTCGAGCTGCTGCCGCTCATCCTGGCCGGTCAGCCCGAGCTCGCCGGGCGGCTCGGCCAGCCGCACCTGCGACAGCTCAAACAGCGCATCGCGCTGCGCTGCGTGCTCGGATCCTTGAAACTGAACGAGACGGCGAACTACATCGCCGGACGGATCCGGCTGGCAGGAGGGGATCCGGCAACGCTCTTCTCTCGCGAGGCCGTGCTGGCGGTGCATGAATACGCGCGGGGGATTCCCCGAAGCATCAGCGTCATCTGCGAGAACGCGCTGCTCGGCGGCTTTGCGAATGGGCGCCGGCGTATCAGTGCGGACCTTGTCGCGGAGGTGTCGCGCGATTTGGACTTCGCCGGTACCCGCGACGAGCCGGCCGGGCCAGTCAACACCGCCGAAACCGCCGGCATCGAGGCATTCCGTTCTACGGGTCCGGTGCGCACGGCGCGAGGCAGCGACCGCCGCGATCTAGGGCTCTCGTCGGAGATCTCCCGGTTGCGCCAGATGCTGACCGCGCGATCCCGGCCTCAGTGAGGCCCGTTAGTCCGTTATGCGGCTCACAACGAGAAGACTGTACTCGTTTCCTCCGGGAGCCGCATAACGGACTAGGCGCGCCACGGGCGCGCCCGCCGGAGCGGAGCGGGGCACGGGGCCCCCGCGAGCGACGGCGTAAGGGGGTCCGGGGGGCGAAGCCCCCCGGATCTAGTTGATGCCCTCGAAACACCCGTACGATACGCTCTTCGGCGAGTCCTCGCCGGGACGCGACACCCCGGGCGCCAGACCTCGAGGTCGGGCCGACGTTCCCGCGCTGATCCTCAGATCGGACAGAACCATGAAGTACCTGCAACCGGACGCTCTGCTATCGGACACTCGGGTCGCTGTTGCTCGCGATGCCTCTGATTGCTGGCGCGACGCTGAGCGCGACGGGGCAGGCGACGTCCGGAGCCCAGACATCGGGCCAGCAGCCGGCCGTTGCGAAGCCGTCCGCGTCGCAGACGCCGTCTCCATCCGAGCCCGGAGCGCAGACGGGCGCTGCCGTTGGTCCGATGCAGCCGATGCAGCCCCGGGCTCCGGCCGACCCCCCGGAGTCCGAGTGGATGATGTGGAGGAGTGGACGCTATCGCATCACGCCCGGAGACATCATCGACTTGAAATTCCCGTTCGTGCCGGAGCTCGATCAGACATTGGCGGTTCAGCCGGACGGCTACGTCACGGTTCGGGAGATTGGGGACCTGCGCGTCCAGGGCCGCACCCTCCCGCAGCTGCGCGCCGACTTACTCGAGTCGTACGGAAGAATCCTCCGCGACCCGGTGTTCACGGTGGTGCTGAAGGAGTTCGAAAAGCCCTACGTCGTCGTTGCCGGGGAAATCGTGAAGCCGGGCCGCTACGACCTGCGCGGAGCGACCACGCTCACACAGGCGCTTGCCAACGCCGGCGGGCCGACGACCAAAGCCAAGATGTCGGACGTCGTGATTTTCCGGGTACTACTCCGAAGACAGCGTGTCGGTGAAGCAGGTGAACGTCCAAGAGATGTACGACAAGAAGAACATGAGCGAAGATCCGCTTCTGAAGCCCGGGGACGCGGTTTACGTCTCGAAGAGCGTTCTTGGGAAGCTTTCACCGCTCCTGTCGCGAATCGGTGTGGGGTTGTACCTTAACCCGTTCAGTTTTTAGCAATTTTGATCACGTCGGGCTGACGCGCGCTGGGGATGAATCACTTCGGCGAACATGCACGAAGATAAGATGAGGATGACGACGTCCGGCACACACGCCTTTTCCACTTACACGCTCCGCGACTTCACCGCGGCGATCTTCCGGCAGTACCCGCGTGGGGCTCGCATGTTTCCTGTTCGTCACCTCGGCGGTGACAGCAGCCGTGATCCTGGCCCCCAAGGTTTACGACGCCGATCTCAAGATTCTCGTAAAACGGGATCGGGCAGACACGCTGGTCAGCGGAAGGCAGGACGCCGATGGCGCGAGGGCGGGCGATGTGACCGAACCGGAGGTCCTGTCGGAGGTCGAGCTGCTGCAAGCGCGCGATCTGCTCGAGCGGGTAGCAATAGAGAGCGGGCTCGCGAAGCAGGCGGCCGCTGTACCCGGCGACAAGTCCGACCCTGTCGCCCGGGCGGTCAGCGCTCTCGACAGCCGCCTGAACGTCATCCCCGTCAGAAGAACGTGGATGATCAACGTGACGTACACCTCCCGCAATCCGCAGCAGGCCAAAACGGTGTTGGATACTCTGACGCGGCTCTATCTCGAGAAGCACCTCGCCGTGCATCGACCAGTGGGGGCGCACAAGTTCTTCGCCGATCAGTCCGATCAGTCGGCGGCGGAGCTCAAAGCGTCGCAGACCCTCCTCGAGGAGTTCGGCGAGCGCAATCACATCGTCTCGGCGAAAGCCCAGCAGGAAGCCGCCCTCCAGAAGGTTGCCGAGTTCGAAGGGCTCGAGCGACAGACCGAGGTCGCCCTCGCAGAGGCGACTCGCCGCATCGAGGGGCTGGAGCTCGAGAAAACCAACACGCCTGCGCGACGGACCGGCGAAATCCACACCAGCGACCCCGCAGTCGTGCAGGAGATCCAGACGCGGATCCTGGCGCTCGACACGAAGCGCACGGAGCTGCTCCAGAAGTTCACGCCCGAGTATCGACTGGTGACGGAAGTCGATCAGCTGCTGGCACAGGCCAGGACGGCGCTCGAGGAAGCCCGCCGCAACCCGGTCACGGACCGGCGCGTTGGAGATAATCCGACGATGCAGTGGCTCGAGAACGAGCTGGCACGCGCGAGGCCCGAGCGCGCCGCGCTCCAGATGCGGGTCAGCGCGCTCCGGGAGGCGGTCGCATCCTACCGCGCCAAGGCGGAGAGCCTGACGAAGCAGGAGATGGAGCAGAGGGACCTCGAGCGAGGAGTGAAGACGGCGGAAGAAAAGGTCACGCTGTATAAGCGCAAGGAAGAAGAAGCGCGCATTTCGGATGCCCTCGACCGCAACCGCATCGCGAACGTGGTGATCGCCCAGGCGCCATCGGTGCCGTCGGAGCCACGCCGGACGCGCAGCCTGGTGTGGCTGCCGATCGGCGTCCTGGCGGCATTCGTGCTGGCTATCGGCGCCGCGCTCGCCATGGATGCGTTCAGCGTCTCGATTCGCACGCCAGACGAACTGCAGACGGCGCTCGACCTGCCGGTAACCACGTGGGTGCCTGCGGATCCGCACTAGTCTCCTCCGAGGGGCTTCGCCCCTCGGACTCCCCGACACGCGCTCTCGCGCGCCGCTTCGCCGGCCCGCTCCGATCGCGTGGCTCGCTCGCAATACTCGCTCGCACCGTGGAGCGAGCGTCGGGTTTGTGAGACGGCTTCTAGAGGGTCGCACGACGGATCGACCGAATGAGCGCTGCCGAATTTCGCATAGGGTACTGACCGAACCACCAAGGGACCCAACGGGAGACCATGGGACGGATAGCTGACGTCATGGCGCGTGCGCGCGCCGCAGGGTGGGCCGCGAACACAGACGAGGCGCTGTGGGAGCAGTCCGCGGCGAAGTCTGTCGGCACGTTCGAGTCGCTGCCGGACGAGCCGATGATTCATGCAGTGCCGACCTTTGCGAAGCCGGACACCTTCGAGGAGCCAGTAGAGGAGCCAGGAGATGTCCTGCCGCTTCCGCCTTCGGCCGCCAGGCCATTGCAGCCATACGTGGCCGCCTTCGTCCAGCGCATCTTCCTGACACCAGAGCGTGCGGACGACGTCGTGCGGTCGGCCGTGTTTGCGGCAGTCGATACGTCACAAGGCACCCAGCTCGTGTCAGCAGCATCCGCCGAAGTACTCGCGGGCTCCGTCGTCGGCCGCGTGTGTCTCGTGGACGCGAACCTTGCCGCGCCGTCGTTGCACGGGCTGTATGGTGTCGCGAACGAGGGAGGTCTCGCGCAACTGCTGACCGGGAAGGGCCACGTTCGCGATTACGCGCGGCGGCTCTCACAGGGGCCGCAGAGCTCTTTGTGGCTGGTCCCGGCGGGCGTGCTGCCGGACGGCGATCCCGCGGAGCTCACGGGAGAACTGAGTCCGGGCCGCCTTCAAGAGCTGATGAACGCGTTCGACATCGTGCTGTTCGAGGCGCCTTGCGTCCGGGAGAATCCGACGGCTTCGATCCTCGGTGGGTTCGTGGATGGGGTGGTGCTCGTGGCCGAGGCGAACGTCACCAGGCGGCATACGGCGCGAGCCGCCGCCGTGAGCCTCCGCGCGTCGGGCGCGCGTGTGCTCGGCGCGGGTACTGAACAATCGGACGTTCCCGATTCCCGAGGCGGTCTACAAGAGGCTGTAAGCCGGTGTCGGCACGCTGGCGTCGAACTCGCCCGACCTCGAGGTCGGGCGGTCGCGCGTGTCGGCCCCAACGGTCACCCTACTCGACCTTCCGTCCATGTTACCCACTCAGGATCCGTTGCAATCGGAGCCGGCCGGAATCGGCGGTTTCGTCGCAGACGTGCGTCCTGAACCGGACAACGTCTACGTCGAGAACGGAAGGATGAGCGAGCGTCAGGCCCCGCCGTCGCGGGAGATTCCCGCGGCCAGGCTCGTTGCCACGATTGACGTCCTCGTGGTACTGGCGACGTTCCTGGCAGTGATCGTCGGCGTGAACGCCGATCGCATGCCGGACGGTTTCGACGAGTTCCTGGCCATTCGCATCACGGTGAAGAACGTCCTGGTGCTGGGCGGCATGATCCTCGCCGTTCCCGCTGTGTTCCGCTGGGCCGGTTTGTACGAGGCGATCCGCGTGCGCTGCTGGGCGGACGAAGTCCGACGGCTGGTGGTCGGCAGCACCGGTGTGACCACACTCGCGATGGTCGTGCCGGCGACGAGCCGCAGCGACAACCTCAATTTCTGGTCGCTCCTGCCGTTCTGGGCCGGGTCGTTCGTCGTGCTCGTGATCGCGCGGAGCGTGCGGGGACGGCTCTCGAGCAGCACCCGCGATCGCCGCCGCGTGATCATCGTCGGCACCGGACCTCGCGCGATCCGGATCTACCGGCAGGTCTGTTCGGATGTGCTCGCGAGCTACTACGTCGTGGGCTTCGTGGATACGACGACGGCCCAGACGAGCTCGTTCATCGCGCGTCGAACGCTGGGTCGGATCGAGCAGCTCGAGGACGTCCTCGTTCGCGAGCACGTGGACGAAGTGCACATCGGTCTGCCCGTCAAATCGCAGTATCGGCAGATCCAGGAGACGATTCGCGTCTGCGAGCGGCTGGGAGTCAAGGCGATTTACAACGCTGACATCTTCACGACGCGGCTCGCCAAGGCCCGGATGCCGAGCGCCAGCGATCAGGCAGCTTTCGTCCAACTGCAGATGGCGCCCGACGGAGCGCACCTGATCGTGAAGCGGATCCTCGACGTGTGCTGCGCATCGGCGCTGCTGGCGCTGCTCTCGCCCGTGCTGCTGGCTGCGGCGATCGCGATCCGATTCACCAGCGACGGACCGGTGATCTACGCACAGCGGCGCTACGGACTGAATCGCCGCACGTTCAAGATGTTCAAGTTCCGCACGATGGTGCGGGACGCCGACGCGCTTCAGGCCTCACTCGAATCGCGGAACGAGGCGGGTGGGCCTGTCTTCAAGATCGCCAACGACCCGCGCATCACGCCAGTCGGCCGGTTCCTGCGTCGGACGTCGATCGACGAGCTGCCGCAGCTGTTCAACGTGCTTCGGGGCGACATGTCGCTCGTCGGGCCACGGCCGCTTCCGCTTCGCGACGTCGCCCGCTTTACGAGAACCGCCGATCTGCGTCGGCTCAGCGTGCGCCCCGGCGTCACCGGACCCTGGCAAATCAGCGGACGCAGCGATATCGCCTTCGACGACTGGGTGAAGCTCGATCTTCAGTACATCGATCGGTGGTCGCTCGGTCTCGACCTGCGGATCCTGGCTCTAACGCTTCCCGCAGTGCTCAAGGGGACAGGCGCGCGATGAGCGCTCGCGAGAGCGAGACCATCGACGTTCTGCGATTCACGTTCACAACGGGAGATCACGGCAAAGGTCTTTGAGAGACCGCGAGGGTGTGGCGCCGAAGGGGCGGTGGGTGCACCAGGGGAGTCGCGGGCGCAGAGAGAGGGAGCAGCGCATGTCAGATACGACTCAGAGAAGAGTACTCGTCACCGGGGCAGGGGGTTTCATCGGTCACCATCTCATCGCGCAGCTCAAGCGCGACGGGGCATGGGTGCGTGGTGCCGATCTGAAGGCGCCGGAGTACCAACGAACGGCGGCAGACGAATTCCAGGTGTGCGACCTTCGTCGCTGGGACGACTGCCTCGAGGCCACACGCGACGTCGACGAGGTCTACGCCCTCGCCGCGGACATGGGGGGCATGGGTTTCATCTCGAATCACCACGCCCAGATCCTGCACAACAACCTGTTGATCAGCACGCACACGCTCGAAGCCGCGCGCCAGAACGGTGTCAGCCGTTATCTGTACACGTCATCGGCGTGCGTGTATCCGGAGTACCGTCAGACGTCGGCGAACGTGGAGCCCCTCAGGGAGCATGAAGCGTATCCTGCGCAGCCGCAGGACGCGTACGGCTGGGAGAAGCTCCTGACGGAGCGGCTGTGCACGCACTACTCCGAGGACTACGGGATGGAGACCCGGATCGTGCGATTCCACAACATCTTCGGTCCGCTCGGCACGTGGGATGGCGGGCGGGAGAAGGCGCCGGCGGCGATGTGCCGGAAGGTGGCGACGGCGAAGCTTACCGGGGATCACGAGATCGACATCTGGGGCGACGGCGAGCAGACGCGTTCCTTCTGCTACATCGACGACTGCGTCGACGGCATTCTGCGGCTCATGAAGTCCGACTTCAAAGAGCCGTTGAACCTCGGCCAGGATCGCCTCATCAGCATCAACGAGCTCGCCGACCTCGTCGCCGCGGCTGCGGGGATCACGGTCAGGAAGCGTCATGTCGCGGGGCCGCAGGGCGTTCGCGGCCGGAACTCGGACAACTCACAGCTTCGAGCGGTTCTCGGATGGGAACCCCAGATCTCTCTCGAAGAGGGGATCGCGCGGACCTACGCGTGGATCGAGAGTCAGGTCTCTGCCGCGCTGGCGGACAAGGAGCGGGAGTATGTCGTCGATTGAGGTTTCCGTGGTAGTGCCTCGCGTCGACGTCCTTGGCGTCGGCGTGAGCGCCATCAACATGGACGACGCGCTCGAGGTGATCGACGAGTGGATCACCTCGGGCGACCGGCAGTACGTGTGCGTGACCGGTGTCCACGGAGTGATGGAGAGCCAGCGGGACGAGTCGCTGCGCCAGATCCACAACGACGCCGGGCTCGTGACGCCAGACGGCATGCCCCTCGTGTGGATCAGCCGGTGGCGCGGATTTCGAAACACGACGCGGGTCTACGGTCCGGATCTGATGCTCGCGGTGTGCCAGCGATCGCTGGCAACGGGATACCGCCACTTCTTCTACGGCGGGCAGGAGGGTGTGCCCGAGCGACTCGTCCGCCGGCTCGAGAAGCGCTTTCCAGGCCTTGTCGTTGCGGGCACGTACTCACCGCCGTTCAGGCCGATGACGCCCGACGAGAGCGAGGACCTCGTGCGCCGGATCAACGACGCACGGCCCGACATCGTCTGGGTGGGACTCAGCACGCCCAAGCAGGAACGTTGGATGGCCCAATACGTCAGCCAGCTCACGGCGCCGGTGCTGATTGGCGTGGGCGCAGCGTTCGATTTTCACGCTGGCCTGAAGCGTCAGGCGCCGCGATGGATGCAGCGCAGCGGCCTCGAGTGGTTGTTTCGGATGGCAACCGAGCCGAGGCGCCTCGGTCGCCGTTATCTCGTGAACAATCCGTCGTTCGTGTGGTTGATGCTGCTGCAGACCTGGCGGGTGTCGGCCACGAATCAGATCGCACCTCGAAAAGGGTCACAGACACGACACCCAGCGGGAGAACGGGACTTAGTATGAAGGTATTGCTGCTCGGGGCGGGCGGATTCATCGGATCACATCTCGTCGAGCATCTGCTGGCCGAGACGGGGCATGAAGTCATCGGCCTCGATCTCGGCGTGGAAAAGCTCGATGGCATCGCGACCATCCAGAACGACGACCGGTTCGAGTTCCACCACACGGATATTCGAACCGCGGCGAAGCTGCTGGACAACCTTGTGCGCCGCTGCGACGTGGTCGTCGACCTCATCGCGTATGCGAATCCGAGCATCTACGTCTCGGCGCCGCTCGAGGTCTTCGAGCTGAACTTCGTGCAGAACATGAACATCGTGACGGCCTGCGTCGCCCATCGAAAACGGCTGATTCAGGTACTCGTCTGCCGAAGTCTATGGAAAGGCGGGGACCGACACGCACTGCCGCGAGGATGAGACCGACTCGGTGTTCGGCCCGGTCGGCAAGCAGCGGTGGATCTACGCAACCGCCAAGCTGATGCTCGAGCGCCTGCTGTATGCGCATGGCGTCGCGGGAGAGCTCGAGTACACGATCGTCCGGCCGTTCAACTTCCTCGGATCGCGGATCGACTATCTGGTGCCGGCGGCGCGCGGTCCGAGGGCCGCGTGTCTTTCCGCACTTCATGTCGGCGCTGCTGACCGGGGGACCGATCCGCCTGGTGGACGGCGGCGCCGTGCACAGGACGTTCCTGCACATCGAGGACGCGAACCGCGCGTTCCGGATCCTGCTCGAGCAGACCGAGGACGCGCGAAATCAAATCTTCAACGTCGGTAATCCCGCCAACAACATCACGATCCGCGAGCTCGCGATGGCGATGATCGAGATCTACGAGGAGTTGACCGGCCAGCCGGCGCGTTCGCAGGTCGTGACGACGAGCGGCGAGGCGTTCTACGGACCGGGATACGAGGACGGCGATCGACGGCCACCCGACATCTCGAAGCTCCGCGCGCTCGGGTGGGCGCCTCAGCACGACTTGCGGTCCACGCTTCGTGACGCGATGCTCTATTACCTCGACGAGTCGAATGCCGAGGCGAATCGTGGCTACGCGAACGTCTCCGCACCGGCGCCGCTCCTGTTCAAACGTCCGAGGATTGCCGTAAGCGGTTGAGGGCCCGGGCCCGGCCGTCAGGCCGGGCACGTGAGAATTGACCACCCGGTTCCCCTGTCCCGTCCCTACACGGATCGGCCGCCTCCGATCGTCAACAGGAGACAGCGTGTGGGGTCGCCTGCCTTGCCGAAATCCGTCGCCCCGACGGTCCGCCAGGTGAACAACCAATCAATCTCCCTAGCCGTTCCGGAGGGGGACCGACACACCGGCAGTGTTGCCGGAGTGCCGGAGGGCCGCGGCGCGAAGCGTCCCCGGCTGCTCGTGTTCGCGTACACGTGCGAGCCGGATCGAGGCTCCGAGCCTGGCGCGGGATGGGGGATCGTCCAGACGCTCTCGACGTTTGCCGACTGTACGGTCCTCGTCGGCTCGGAGCACGTCGCTGCAATCCGGCAGTGGGACTCGGCGCACACCGTTCGGGGACTCGAATTCGTGGAGGTCGGTGAGCGGTGGTGGAGCCCGCCTTCAAAGCGGCACCGGTTGACCAAGTTCGCGCTCTACCTCGCCTGGCTCAGGCGCGCTCACAAGACAGGCCTCCGGATTCATGGCCGTGCGTCATTCGACGCCGTCTACCATGCGACGTACTCGACTTACTGGTTGCCCACGCCGGCGGTGCGATACGACGTGCCTTGCATCTGGGGACCGGTCGGCGGCGCCGTGACGACTTCGCGCGAGTTGTGGCCGATGCTCGGTTGGCGCGGCATCGGGAGCGAGCTGCTGGACCTGCTCGCGGTGCGAGCCTTCAGCATGTGGCCCGGTACGCGTCGGACGTGGCGCCAGGCGCTCGTGCCGGTGATCCAGAACGAAGCGACGCTGGAACGACTGCCGGCGGATGTTCGCCGCCGCGCGACGGTGCTGAACCATGCGCAGTTCACTCAGATTCCGGCCGTGCCCCTCGGCGAGCGCAAACGCTACTGCCTGTTCGTCGGCGCGCTCGAATCGCGCAAAGGCGCACGGCTTGCGCTGCATGCGCTGACACATGCGAACGCCGAGGTGGAGCTCCGGATCGTTGGCGAAGGGCCCGACCGTGCTGGCCTCGAGTCTCTTGCCCGTCGCCTCGGTTTGTGGTCACGCGTCCGCTTTCTGGGCCGCGCGCCGCGCAACGAGGTCCTTCGCCTCCTGGGTGAAGCTGCGGCGGTCGTCTTCACCGGTTTGCGGGAGGAAGGGGGTATCGCCCTTGCCGAGGCGATGCTGGTGGGGGCGCCTGTGATGGTACCTTGCGCATGGCGGTGCGGGGACGATCGCCCGGTCGGCGAGCGACTCGTCGCGCGTCGCGCTCATCACGCCTGGCGATCTCCTCAGCACGGCGCGCAGCATAGGCGATGCGATGACGCGATTCTCCGAAAACCGCTCGGTGCGGACGGGTCCGACGCTGGACGTGGCGGAGGCGCGGCGCACGCTGAGAGTTGCCGTCGAGGAGGCCTGCCGTGGCTTACCAGCGTAGGCCCGAGCACCCGGCCGTCGTGCGCAGACGCCCACGGTCTGGCTGGGTCGCGATCGATGTCGGTGAGTTGTGGCGCTATCGCGAGTTGCTGGTTTTCTTTGCCACGCGCGACATCGAGGTGCGGTACAAGCAGACCGTGCTCGGCGCCGCCTGGGCGATCCTGCAGCCGGCGTTGACAATGGTGGTGTTCAGTGTGCTTCTTCGGACGACTGGCGGGTCTTCCCTCCGGCGACGTTCCGTATCCGATCTTCGCGTTCTGCGCGCTGCTGCCCTGGCAACTGTTCGCCTATGCTCTCGTGCACTCCAGCAACAGCCTCGTGGAGAACGCCCAGACGATCAAGAAGGTCTATTTCCCCCGGCTGATCGTCCCGCTCGCCTCGGTGATCACGGGGCTGGTGGACTTCGCCATCGCCAGTCTCGTGCTCGTGGTGCTGATGGTCTACTACCGCATCGTTCCAGGCTGGGCCGGTCGTGACCTTGCCTTTGTTCACGCTGCTTGCGGTGACTGCGGCGCTGGCGGTAGGGCTGTGGCTCTCGGCCTTGAACGTGAGATACCGGGATGTCCGATACGCGATTCCGTTCCTGGCTCAGTTCTGGCTGCTTCGTGACACCGGTTGCCTATCCGAGCTCGCTGGTGCCAGCGAAGTGGCAGCCGCTCTACGGCATCAACCCCATGGCCGGCGTGGTCGACGGGTTTCGCTGGGCCCTTCTCGGTGAAGCGCCGCCAGCACCGACCATGCTGGTGTCTGTGGCGACAACCGCGCTGCTGCTGACCGGTGGGATGTTCTATTTCCGTCGCATGGAACGATCGTTCGCCGACGTGGCCTGATTGCGTGACTGACCTGGCCATCCGGGCGAAGGGGCTGTCAAAGCGCTATCGGCATCGGCGTGCGCGAGAGGTATTCGACGATTCGCGAAACGCTGGTTCGGGCTGCATCGAAGCCGCTGCGCACGGCCGGTCCGCTGGAGGCGCCAGGAGGACGGGGCCGAGCCGCACTGGTTCTGGGCCTTGCGCGATATCGACCTCGAGGTCAAGCAAGGCGAGGTCCTCGGGATTATCGGCCGCAACGGAGCAGGGAAGAGCACGTTCCTCAAGGTGCTGGCCGGGATCACGGATCCAACGGAGGGATGGGCCGATATTCACGGACGGGTCGGTTGCCTGCTCGAGGTCGGCACCGGATTCCATATGGAGCTGTCCGGGCGTGAGAACGTTTTCATGAACGGAGCACTGCTGGGGCTGAGCCGGCGTGAAATCAGCCGCCGGTTCGATGAGATTGTCGAATTCGCCGAGGTGGAGACGTTCATAGATACGCCTGTCAAGCACTACTCCACCGGTATGTACATGCGCCTGGCGTTCGCCGTGGCCGCCCACCTTGACCCGGAGATTCTGATCGTCGATGAGGTGCTGGCCGTTGGTGATGCACAGTTCCAGAAGAAATGCCTGGGCAAGATGCAGGAGGTATCGAAGAGCCAGGGGCGGACCGTTCTCTTCGTCAGTCACAACATGGATGCGATCCAGCGGCTCTGCTCCCGATGCGCGCTGTTCGAGGCGGCCATCTCATGGCTCATGGCAACACGGCCGACATCGTCGCTCGATATCTCTCGAAGCAGTTCTGTCAAGACGCGACCTCACGAGTGGATAGATGTATCCCGAGCGAGCCGGGTCGGGACGGGGGAAGCGCGCTTTACAGCGGTATGGTACAGCGGCCTGGACGCGGCGTTGGCCTTTCATCCATATCCAGATGGACCGCTGGAGTTTCGATTGGCGATCTCTTCCGACTCGCCACGAACCATCGACAGCCTGGCCGTCACACTGCATGACTTCTCTGGAACGCGACTGGTCAATGTCGATGTCGTTCTCATCGATCGCACTATCCAGTTGCAAGCAGGTCGCAACGTTGTCACGTTGAGGATCGAACAGTTGCACCTCAATCCCGGTCCTTTACCGGGTGGCGCTGTGGCTCGCCAATCCCCGAAGTGTCCGCGGCGTGAGGGGCGTGTATGACTACGTGGAATCCGCCTTCGATCTGGAAGTGGTTCGTGGCGGTTCGGAGCAGTCAAGTCTCAGCCCCAATGCTGCTGTCGTATGTCGCTTCGAACTCGTCGACATTGCGTATGATCCCGAGACTTCCGTCGCTGCCACTCGTCACGAGCACGGAGTGAGAGGCCGGTCGTACCGCGTGAGTCGTCCGAGTGATTTCTACGAGGCCGAGGTCGCAGGCGCGATGCGGCCGGAACATCGCCGTGGCCGACGAGCCGCATCCGCGCGTTGCGCCCGGACGCTCGCCGTCGCGCTATGGGCGGTCGCAGGCGCGATCGTGGCCGGCTGGCTCTCGCCTGGCTGCGCTCCACATCCACGACGACTATCGCGTCGCCCATACTCAAGGCGTCTGGATCGCTGCCGCGGAGTCCGCCCGCGCGGGCCGCATGTATGCGCCGCTGTTTGACGGCGAGCATTATGCCGGCACGCGATACATGCCGCTGCCGATCCTCCTCAAGGCCCTCGCGTCCAGTGCCATCGGCGATCCGCTGATCGGCGGAAAGCTGCTTGCCGCCCTGCTCATGGCCGCCCTGCTGGTGCTCATCGTGGTGCTGCTGGTCGGTTTCTCCTGCCCTTACCGATGGCCGCTGCCCTCGCGACGGTCGTCGTCGCGACCGAGGCTGGCCTGTACGCCGGCACGACGATCGGCGGAGACAGCCTCCCGGTTGTGCTGCAGGTCGGCTGCTCTCGCTGTTGCGCTGCGCGGCGCAACGCGGCGGACCTCGACGATGATGCTGATTGCCGGAGGGCTCGCGGGACTGGCGATCGCCAGCAAGCTCACAGGCTTCTGGGGAGCTCTGGCCATCCTCACATGGCTGGCGGTTCGAGCGACAGTGGAGGCCTGCCGGAACGTTCGCGGTGGCGTGCGTAGGAACGGCAGCCGTCATCCTCGGCACCGTGCAGGTCTTGAGTGGAGGTGGCCTGTCGCAGCATCTGCTGGCCTTCTCGACGGCGGGTGTACAAGGCCCGAGCTCCCTGCTGCGCGCTCCCAACCAGGTTCTCTACAAGCTCCGAACGCTATGCAACGGGCGCAGTCGTGCTGATGCCGCTGGCTGCTCGGTGGCGTCCTGTCCTCGAGCGACTGGCGGCGTCTGCCAGTCGTTCACCTCGCCCTAGGGTTATGCGATGGGCCTGTTGCTGGTCGTGTACACCGATCTGGGCACCGGCTTCAACCAGTTACTCGACGTCGTCGTCCTGATCGCCCTCGCCGTCGGCCATCTGGCAGGTCGTGCCGTTCGCGATCGCGACCCGCGTCATAGGCGGTTCGTCATGCTGGTTGTGGCCGTGCACCGTCATCTGGGCGGCCGGCATCGATCTCGTGCGAACGGTCGGCTTTGACCTGCGGGGTGCGGTCGCCGCCGTCATCGCGGGCAAGCCTGCCACCCGAGCCGCCGAAGTCGTTGCCAGCATGGTACGACCTGGCGAACAGGTGCTGACGGAAGATCCGTCGATTGACGTGGCGCTGGGTCGCCAGCCGCTGATCATGGATCCGTTCATGGTGACGCGGCTGGACAGGACCCATCCGAAGCTGGTCGATCCGCTCATCGGACTGGATCAAGGATCGCCGGTTCGATCTCGTCGTGCTCGTTGTCCCACTGGAGAACCGGGAGCTCGATTACTGGTGGTCCGACTATCACTTCGGCCCACGCGTGGCGGACGCGCTGCGAGGCTCCTATCGGTACGAGCGGAGAGTCGGCCGGTATCATCTGTATCGGCCGGTGCGATGAGATGGGTGCGGATCACGTCCTTGCGCCACGGGTGAGCGGCGTCAGCACCGGCCCGCGAGCACGTGTGGCCACGATCACCGATCGGATGCTCGTCGCCCCCGCTCCGTCGCCTTTTGACATGGGCACCCGGCACGGACGGACGAGTGGTGCTGCTCGCGGCCGTGGCGCTGTACCTTGCGACCATCGCGTCAGGGCGGCTGGTGTGGGGAGTGGATCTCTGGCCGCGGCTCGGCGTTCCTTCCGGTCCGTCGCTCTTCTTCGACGCTCGCAACCTCACCGCCGCCTGGGAGTGCCAGCGGCTCGGTTACGACACGCTCTACGACAGCCCGTGTGATCCGTGGGGCCGGCCACTGAACTACCCGCGGCCTTGGCTGTTGCTGGGGAGCCTCGGACTCGACCAGTCGCATACGTTCACGCTCGCCGTCGTCCTGATCGCCGCGATGTTCGTGTTGTTCGCCTTTCCGCGGGCCGAGTGCCAGGCGGCACGGGCATCGTGCTGGCGCTGTGCGGCATGCTCGCCCGCGATCATGCTCGCGGTCGAGAGGGCGAACATGGACGTCGCCATGTTCTCGCTCATGGCGATCTCGTTCTTGTGGTGGCAGCGGTTTCCCGAAGCGGCCGCGTGGTCGTCCCCGCTTCTCGTGTTGCTGGCGGCTGTCGCGAAGGTCTATCCAGCATTCGCACTGCCCGTGTTCATGATTGCCAGGAGCCGGATCGCGCTCCGTGCCTCGCTGCTCTGCCTCGCCGGCGTTCGGCGCCTATCTGGCCTTCAATCTGCGCGACATCGTGCACATCGCTCGGATAGCCCCTCAGGGTGACCAGTTCTCCTATGGCGCTCGCATCCTGTTGTCGCATCTCTATCACCAGGTCGGCGCGGATCAGTGGGCAGGTCCGGGCGTTGTCAAGCAGCTGCTCGCTGCAGCAACGCTCGGTGTGATCGTGACCGCCGTCGGCGTTCGGGTTCGCCGCAGCCTGGCCCCAGATGACGACGAGACGGTCATGCCCGCTCCGCTCCTGGCCTGCCTCGCCGGTTCCTTCGTCTACCTTGGTACGTTCGCGGTTGGTAAGAACTTCGACTACCGGTTGGTGTTCCTTCTGCTGACCTTGCCGCAACTTTGCGTCTGGGCGCGGATGTCTACCCATCGGCTCTCGTCGCTGGGGTCGGTGACGGTCGCCGCGTTTCCGTGTTGCTGTGGGTGGGGAGCCTCTCGAAGCCTTTGGCGTTGTGGGATGAACTGGCGAGCTGGGTGGTTGCCGGCTTGCTCACGGCAGTCGCCGCCGCGATCATCCCGAGCCTCGGCACTATCACCGATCTGCTATTCCGTCGTCGGGTCTTGGCTCGAGGCGCGAGCGCGTGACCTCGTGCTGTCGCTCGTTCGCCGCTGTGAGTCGGGACAGACTTCTTGAAAGCCATCGCTGTGCGACGGGAGCTGGATGAAGCGGCCGCAGGTCGTCACGGTCGTGCTCCCCGCTTATGGCGTCGCCCGTGCCCTCCCGACAGTGGTTCGCGACCTGGCGGTGGCGGCCTATGCACTGCGGGTTCGCGGCATGGAGCTCGACGTGCTCCTGCTCAATGGTGACGGGCCGGCCGCAATCGCCGCAACGGAGCCACTCGCCCGGGAACTGTGCCTGCCGCTCAGGGTCGTCGATGGACCGACTGCCGGTGCAGGCGCTGCCTTTCTTCAGGGATTTCGTGACGTCGTCGAAAAGGGTCGCGCCGACCTCGTCGTAACCCTCGACGCAACCGGCCGGCATGACGCGACAGAGATCCCCAGGCTCGTCGATCAACTCGTCGATCGAGGCCTGCACGTCGTCATCGGCTCGCGATGGGTGCGGGGCAGCGGCACGCCGGGGTTGAGCATCGGACGGTGGGTGCTCGGGCGCCTTGCCAACATATCCTTCCGCGTGCTGACGGGGACATATGGCATTGCGGATGCCACCACCAGCTTTCGGATCGCGCGAATCGAAGTCGTCCGTGACTTCGATCTGTCCACTCAGGCGGCGAACAGCTACAGCGTGCAAACGACCTTCGTTGCGACGGCAGTGGCCAAGGGCTATCGCGTGGGAGAGGGGCAGATTATCTACCGTGCCCCCGCGGCGGGGGCCGCCGGTCTGGGGTTTGGCGACGTCTCACAATTCGTTCGGCACCTGCGCGGCCTTCGACGAGCCGTGGAAAGCACTCGCGAGCACCGCCTCTCGCCGAGCGGCCGAACGTTCGACGATGAGCACTTCGGGGCGGCGGACGATTTGGAGCAGCTCGCCACCACCAAGCACTTTTTCGACTGGGTACTCGACGAGTTCGAGCCATACCTACGCGGCCGAGTGCTCGAAGTAGGGGCCGGCACCGGGACGATCACGCGTAAGCTCGTCGAGCGCTATCCGGATATCACCGTGACGGCCCTCGAGCCGGCGGAGAACATGATCGGTGATCTGCAGTCATATGCCGCGCTCCACCCGCGTGTGGAGGTCCACCGCCAGACTCTGATGGACTATGTCGATCCGGAGGGCGGGTTCGACGCGGCCATCTACCTGAACGTGCTGGAGCACATCGGCGACGACCATGGCGAGCTGGTTCGTGCTGCGGCCGCGCTGCGACCCGGTGGGGCGGTGCTGGTGTTCGGTCCGGCACATGAGTGGCTCTATAGCGACCTCGACTACAAGGCCGGTCATTACCGACGCTATAACGTCCAGGGGCTGCGATCGGTCGTGACAGCTGCGGGGTTCGATGTCGTCTCGGTGAGATACTTCGACGTCTTTGGCGTTGCGCCTTATTGGTTCGTCTATCGCCTGTTGCGTCACAACGGCATCCCAGGCTCCACGATGTGGATGTACGACAGGCTGGTCATACCAACCAGCCGAATGCTGCAGCTCGTCGTACCGCGGCCTCCGTTCGGGAAGAACATCATTCTCGTGGCCCGAAAGCGCTGATGGCCCTCGTCACGAATGCACCGGCCAGGGTCGTCTCCGATCTGGCGAAGCGCGCCGCGACGCTGATGCTGCGGTCGACGACCGTGCACCGCGCCGTCCGCGCGCTGGCGCGTGCCCGTGGGCACCGGCTGGTCCTGGTCTACCACCGACTCGGTCCGCCGGTCACGCCTGGTTGCGAGGTCGTGCCCGCGGTTCCAGTCGAAACGTTCAGGGCGCAGCTGCAGGCTCTTGGCGAGATCGTCGACCTGATGACCCTCGATGAGATCCTGGCGGCGGAGCGTCAAGCGGACTCGATCGGTCGGCAACCCGCGATCGCAATTACCTTCGACGACGATCTACCAAGCCATGCGAGCGAGGCTCTCCCGGCCCTGCGTGAAAAGGGTGTGCGGGCAACCTTCTTCCTCTCGGGCCGCGCGCTGAACGGCCTTGGCCCCTACTGGTTTCAGGATCTCGAGGCGCTCCTCGTTGCGCACGGACGCGCGCGCACGGCAGCGCTGCTGGGACTCTCCGCGGCGTGCGCTGAACAACCGGAAGCCCTGGTGATCGCCTGCGAACGCGACGAGGCCGTGCGCCGGCGTGTGGTTGAACTGTCCCCGGGCGTTCCAGAACACGGCATACTCAAACCCGACGCGATCACTTCCCTGGTCGCCGCCGGCATGACCATCGGTTTCCATACCGTCCACCATCATCCGCTGCCCGGGCTTTGCGACACGGACTTGGATGTGGCTGTGACGAGCGGCCGCGACCGGCTGGCCGCCGCTGCAGGCGATACGATGCGCTACTTCGCCTATCCCCACGGGAAGGCCGACGATCGTTCGGTCGGGGCCGTCCGTCGTGCCGGGTTCGACGCGGCATTCACGGGACGGCCCGAGCCGCTGCGTCCGCGTGGTGACCGCCATCGCATCGGGCGATGGGAGCCCGGTCCGCTGGCCGTCGACGATCTGCTGGTCAAGCTGGCAGTACGTCTCCATCGCGCGGCTCCGGCTGGAGGCCGGATCTCGTGATGGACGCGGCCGTCATGACGGTGCCCCGGGGCGAAGCGAAGTCACTCGGCGCAGAGCGCGTCGGCCGGCTCACGTTCGTTGCTGCCGTTCTCGTTTTTGTAGCATTGAGCGCTCCGGTGATCTGGCGGGGGGCCCCACTCGCCGATGACTTCACCAACTGCCTCGCACCTGTGCGCCTGGGGATGGGCGGCTTCCTGGCCGCATCGTGGGATCGCCTCGGGATTGTGCGGCCGGCTCGCTTTGTCGAGATTCTGCTGACAACTGGTGTTTGCCGGACGCTCCCGTTCGGGGTGGCGATCGCCGTACCGTTGCTGCTCACACTCGCCGTCGCGGTGCTCGCCCGCGGTCTGCTTCGCGATCTTGGCACGCCTGCTCCCTGGGCTGATGTTGGCGGCGCTTTCTGGCTCCTGCAACCGTTGGGAACAGAAGCCGCGCTCTGGCCGGCTGCCTTGCACGTGCCGCTCGGGCTCGCCCTGGCACTGCTCGCGCTCCGCTCGCACTACCGCGGCCACCACGGGCGAGCGGCGCTGGCGGGGTTGGGTGCGGCCATGTCGGCCGAGCAGGTGATTCTGGCGCTGCCGCTCGCCGCGTGGTTGGTCTCGCCGCCGCAGCAGCGCCGGCGCAGCGCAACAGTGGCCGCCGGAGTTGCGTTCGTGGCGCTGGTGGCGTTCTCGCTGTCCCACGGTGCCGACCCAAGACTCCGCACCGGAGTGCTCGGGCGCCTCGCTGGACTGCTCGACCTCCGGTTCTATGTCGGCTTCCCGGCGGTTGGCCTGGGCTTGCACTCGATTCCGCTGGCCGTGTGGTGGGCGCGACCATGGAGCCTTCTCGTTCTGGCGGCGGGCGCCGCGCTTGGCGTGCTCGCTGCGCGCGGGCTTCCGGAGGGCCGCGGCCTGCCGCGGCACGAGTACGTGCGAGGGATCATTACGGTCGGCGTCCTCCTGGCGCTCGTGAACGCGCCCGTCCTGCTGACAGTGCCGCACGAAGGGTCTCCGCGATTGTTCGCGCCGACGTGGCTCGTGTTGATTGTCTCGCTCGCGGCGTTTGCCGCACGCGTGCGGTGGCGGCGACCAACGCCGCTGGGCGCAGGCGGCGGTGTGTTCGCAGCGGGAGCGATTCTTTCACTCGCTCTCAGCGTGTCGGTCCGACTCGCCTCGGCAGACTTTACCGAGCGGGCCGCGCACCTGCTCGCAGCGCGGCTTCCAGATCGAGCGCAGGTCGCGGTCTGTGGCGTGCGCCGGACCGTTACCACACCTGCGCCTCGCGGCGCGTTCGCCATACACGAACTGCTGTACGACTGGGCGGCACGGGACGCGCTCGTCTACTACACGGGCCGAAGAGCCACGTTCCATCTGGCGGGAGATCTGTGGGAGCGACCCTGCCCCGACGCTGGGAAGGTCGACGCCGTCGTCACGTTCGACGAGCTGCTGGCAGCAACGGGTCGATAATGGGTCAGATTCATTGGCGTTCCGACAAGCTGACGCGGGCCTACTGCGGAGCTCACTTGAGTTGACGTCAATTGCGGGTCCTGTCGCCCGGCAGCCCCACCCGTGCTCGGCGCCAAGTGCATTTGTCACGGAGGAGGCGCCTGCGCGGCGGGTGGGGCGGCCCCGCCGGGCGCCACCCGCGTTGTCAACTCAAGTGAGCTCCGGAGTCGCTCCACGGCGTCATCTCACGGCTTTCGTCGAAACCAGAAGCTTCCCGGTGATTCGTGCGAGGGGTGGTAAATAGCAAAGGTCTGAGCCAGCGCCTCGGGATGGCGAAGATGCAGCCACGCCGCACTCAGCAGCACCTCGAATGCCGAATTGAAGGACAGGAACGCCTGAAGGACGTATTGCTCGTTCCAGAACCGGCGCTTCTCTCTGACCCATCGCTCGGGATACTCGCGTGGAAGAAAGATGTCGTGGGCGTGAACGAGGACTCCAGGCGCCAGGCGAGGCAGAATCTCCAGATACTCCCACTGAACATCACTGCCCGTTTTGAGGACGTGACTGGAGTCGATGAACAGCACATCGCCGGCGCGGAGCTTCTCGAACTCCGTCAGAGGGACCCTCTGGACTTCGGTTTCTCGAAACCGCACGACGTCGGCTGCCGCGGCCTTCAGGGCCTGGGAGGGGAATGGATCGATCGTCAGCACGTCACAGCGATAATCAGGGTCCTCAGCCCTGTTCGACTCGAGAGCCCGGATAGTCAGAAGTGTCGAAAACCCGGAGCCGATCTCGCAGATCTGCCGCGGCTTGAAGTGACGAAGCGTACAGTAGTGGATGGCGGCGTCGACCCATCCGAACAGGTCGTTCCGGTAATGGAAGTCTCGAGGATTGCCGGTGGGTTCCAGTGGCAGTGCATCGCACTCGCTTTTGAGACTTGCACGGAACTCGGCGAGCAATTGCAGTTGGCGAGGCTCGGCGAGGTCTACACCGACAAGATCGGATGTCCTGGACCAGAGCTCGGGCGGCAGCGCTCTCGTGTCGGGAACGGGTTCGTAGAAATGGACCGGCGTCACATGGATGCCCAGGCGTTCGCAGAGCGGAAACATCTTCCTTGTGAGCAAGCGGACCAGCCTGTCGGTTGCGCCCATGAGCGTCCCATTATGCAAGGACGGCGCTGTGGCCGTTAGCGGCAATCGGCCGCGGGCTGTGGCGTTCCTCCCAGCGGGCGACCGGTTCGAGGACTTCCACGACCGAATCGGTGTCACGCTGGAAGACTTCCGAGAGGGACTGTCCGGCACCTGGCTGTTCAATTACGTCGAGGCGCTGCAGGCGGCCGACATGCGTCCGGTGCTGTACTTCGTCTCGGCCCGGGTACCGGGCATCGTGCGCTTCACTCACCAGCCGACGGGCGCCTCGATCCGCTTCCTGCCAGCGCCATGGTTGCATCGGAAGTTGCAGGGCGCGCGCGACCGTTTCGGGATTCCATCTCCCTTGTACTCATCCCTGCTCTCGTACGCGGCCACTCCCTGGTGGGGGCTCGTCAAGGAGCTACGCCGTGACGGCTGCGGGGCCATCCTGTGTCAGGAGTACGAGTCCCCGCGATTCGACCAAGCGGTTATCGTGGGCCGCCTTCTTCGCATTCCTGTATTCGCCACTTACCAGGGAGCCAGCGGGCCATGCAGCAGTCTGGAGCTTCCGCTCCGGCGCCTGAGCACCCGCCGCGCGGCGGGGTTGATCATCGGGGCGAGCAGCGAGACCCAGCGGGTCCGCAAGGCTTACGGCGTTCCCGCGGAGCGAATCGGGCTCGTTCCGAACTCGCTCGACGTGGCGGCGTGGCAGCCGATGGACCGATCGGCGGCGCGTGCTGCGCTCGGCATCCCAGACGACACTCGGGTCGTCATATGGCACGGCCGTGTGGAGATCGACTGCAAGGGCCTCGATCTGCTGCTCGACGCGTGGCAGCGCCTCTGCGAGGCGCGACCGCTCGCACGTCTGCTGCTCCTTCTCGTGGGCACCGGTCGAGACCACGATGCCCTGCGGCGCAGGATAGCGTCTCTCCCGACAGGTGCTGTTCGATGGGATGACCGGTGGGTTCGCGACCGTCACCTGATTCTGGCGGTACCTCTCCGCCGCGGACATCGCCGTCCTCTCGTCCCGACGCGAGGGCTTCCCCGTGGCTGTCGTCGAGGCGATGACCTGTGGTCTGCCCGTGGTGGCGGCGAACGTTTCAGGGGTGATCGATGCGTTTGGTGGCGAGCCCGCAGGACTGGTGGTTCCCCCCGAGGACGCTGCAGCGCTCGAAAAAGCCCTTGCTCGGCTGCTCGACGACGACGCGCTCCGCCGCGAACTTGGTGCGCGCGCCCGCCGGCGCGCGGAGAGCGAGTTTTCACTTCAAAGGGTAGGTTCCCGCTTACGGGCTTTCATGGAGGAGAGGGGAGCGTTTCGAGATGGGTCCGGTCAGCCGGAGCTCCGCTTCGAGCCAGTGTCCGTACCGTAGTCGCGAAGACTTCGCATTCGTCGAGAGGTCCGACACGGGCATCGACCCGAATCGAGGGCTGCGATGAAACGGCCGGCGGTCACGGTCGTGATCCCGACGCGTGACCGACCAGACCTGCTCGCCTTGACCCTGCGCAGTATCCTGTCTCAAAAGGCGGTCGACCTCGAGGTTGTCGTAGTCGACGACGGCGACGGCCCGGAGACAGCCGCGCTCGTGCGAGCCGTCGGGGACCCGCGCGTTCAGCTGCTCCGCAATCCCGGGCCACGGGGCGTGAGTGGTGCGCGCAATCGGGGCGTCGAGGCGGTGAGGGAAGGCTGGGTGGCCTTCTGCGACGACGACGACTTGTGGGCGCCGGACAAGCTCTCGGCCCAGATCTCCGCCGCTGAGGTCGAGGGCGCGGCTTGGGTCTACGCCGGCGATGTGACCGTGGACGAGCACTTGCGGCTGGTGAATGGCGGGCCGCCTCCAGCGCCCGCGGATGTCGTGCGAGACCTGGTTCGCTATAACACGCTTCCTGCCGGCGCATCGAACGTGGTCGTGCGGCGCGAGGCGCTCGCGCGTGTTGGTCCGTTCGATCCCGGGCTTCGCACGAGCGAGGACTGGGATGTCTGGCTGCGGCTCGCCCGCGTTGTCGGTCATCCGGCCTGGGTACCGCGACCCCTGGTGGCGCTCCGGGTACACTCACGCAGTTTCTCGCGACGTGCTGAATCGATTCTCGGCGATCTCGAGGTGATTGCCCGTCGTCATCGGGTACCTGTGGACCGGATCCGGCACCACCGGTGGGTGGCCTGGATGGCCTTGCAGGACGGCCGGCGCGGTACGGCTCTGCGGCACTACGGCAAAGCCGTTCTGGCCGGGGACTGGCGTTCGGCTGCACGCGCCGTCGTTGCCCTCTTGCATCCCCAAATCGCCCGGCGGCAGATCAGATTGGCAGACAACCCGTGGACCAGCGAAGCGCAAGCGTGGCTGAGTGCCCTGCGCGAACCGGACCCGGTCCGCGGACTGCCCGGCGGTGAAGCGGTTCGGTCTCTGACCGGTCTCGAGGAACGACTTCCGGGAGTCCGTCCGTGAGCTCCGCCACACGACCAACGGCGGACACGGTGACGGTCATCGTCCCTACCACCGGCGGAGCGGTAGTGGGTGGATGTCTCGATTCGATCGCCGCCGGCAGCACCTGGCCGGCCCGGTTGATTGTGGTGGACCAAGGACGCAAAACGGAAGTTGCTGATGCCGTGAGCGCGCTGCGAGCGCGAGGCATGCACGCGGTCTACGTTCCTAGCGCAGCGACCGGCATCTCCGCCGCCACGAACCTCGGGCTCGAGCATGTCGAGACGCCGTACGCTGCCATCACCCACGATGACTGCCGTGTTCGGCAGGATTGGCTGGAGCGCCTCACGGCCCGAATGGCCGAAGTCGGCGAGGCTGTCCTTACCGGCCGGGTCGAGCCTGAGGGAGATGGGATCGTCCTTACGATCAAAACCCAACTCGAGCCAGCGACGTATACGGCTCCGCTCCTGCGGGGGGATGTGCTCTTCCCACCCAACATGGCGTTTCCCGTCTGTGTGTTGACGCGAGCTGGCTGGTTCGACGAGCACCCGTCGCTTGCGACTGCCGGCGAGGACAACGAGTGGGCGCATCGGTTACTCACCTCCGGTGTGCCGATCGTCTACGACCCGACCGTCGTGGTGGGACACCTTGCGCGCCACCGACCCAACGAGCTCTCGGCTCTGTACCTCCGCTACGCCCGGGGCCAGGGTGCCTTTTACGGAAAATGGTTGCGGCGGGGTGACCCCTTCATCGCGCGCCGCGCGGCGCGCGATCTCGTTCGGGCGCCCTGGCTGCTGATAAGAGGTGTGGTCACTGGCAATTCCGAACTGGTCGCCATGGGCGCTGGCGAAGTCAGAGGGCTGTTGCCCGGCATCATCGCCGGGCTGCGCAATCGACCGGAGACCGGTGAACGATTTTCGGCTGGATCAAAACCTGTTGACGGATCCAATCACGCGGGATGCGCTGGTTCTGGGCCAAGAGCGTGCGGTTCGTAGCCGAGCACAGCCATCGTCGAGGCGAGCCGGTGCTGAAGCTCGGTTGCCTCACCGGGGGCGAGGAAGTCCTGCCAGCGCTTGGTGCGTGGCACGATGGCGCTCCAGAGATGGGGGTCAACGGGCCAGCGGTCAGGATTGGGAGAAGGCTCCTCCAGCGCCTCGCCCACGAACGGCTCGTCGAGAAACGTGCAAATCGCCCGGAAGGTCGGTTCCGGATCCGCAGTCAGGGCCTCGTAGCGAACCAAGTGGAGCGGCGCATTCCCGGCGGCGCGCGACCGGAGTGCCATGGCAGCGCCCGCCTCGTACCGCTGGCAGAAGCGATCAATCGTCAGGTTTGCCCATCCTGCGTTCGGGTCGACTGCCGCGCGCCGGCGGTACGACGTGAACGCGTCCACTGGATGGCGATGGATGTACAGGAAACGGGCATGGGGAAACGTGAAGGCCAACTGTGGCAGATGCGCGGTGTTGGTCGGCGTTTTCTCCACGAGCCTGGTGCACCCGCGGGCCTGCCAGGCGTAAAAGAAGTACGCCCGCAACACCAGATGGTGCAGGTTCGCGTACCAGAGCCAGCGGGCGCGGTCCCGGAGGACGTAATTCACCGGTGCCCATGCCGCACTGACAGCGCGGAGCGGACGGATGGTGCGGAGGAAGGCGCCCCAGGCGGCATTGTCCTTCAGCATGAACCGAAAGAGTGGGTCGGGATAGGTGCGACCGAACATGAACGTCCGTCGCAGATGGCTGAACACGTCGGTTTCGACCAGGTTCTGGACGTGCGGCCGGAACGATGGGTGTTTCTGAAGTGTGCGGTACAGCAGACTCGTACCACTTCGGGCCTCGCCCACGATGAAAACCGGGTCTGCCGCCAGCATGGCGCGGGAGACACGCAACAACTCCCTCACCGCTGCCTCCCAAATGCTGCCATGATCGGAGCTCGTCAACGCACCGTCGCCGGACCCAGTATAGGAGACTCACGGACCGGCGACCTTCCCGTGCGATCGGGAGTGTCTTGAGCCATAACCACGTATCCGTCGTCGTGCCCACACGCAATCGAAGCCGGCTGCTGGCATCGACCCTGCGCAGCGTGTTGGACCAGCGTGACGTCGACCTCGAGGTCATCGTGGTCGATGAAGCCTCGACCGACGACACGCCCGGCATGCTCGCCGCGCTCGGCGACCGGCGCCTGCGCGTCGTGCGCCACGACGTGCCTCGCGGCGTGAGCACTGCCCGCAACCGTGGGGTTGCCGAGGCGCGCGGCGAATGGGTGGCGTTCATCGATGACGACGATTTGTGGGCGCCCGACAAGCTCGCCCGTCAGCTGCAGGCGGCCCGCGAGTGTGGCAGCGATTGGGCGTACACCGGATCGGTCAGCATCTCGGACCGGAACCAGATCGTATATGGCCGGCCGCCGCTGTCCCCTGAAGAGATCGTAGCGGCGCATCTTCCGATACAACGCGATCCCGGAGGGGGCTCGAACGTTGTCGTCGCGGCGGACGACATTGCAGTGCGCCGGCCCCTTCGATCCCCGGCTCGTCAACACGGAGGACTGGGAAATGTGGATCCGTCTCGCCAAGGCGGGACCTCCGGCGTGGGTCTGCAGTCCTTTGATGGCGTATCGGGTGCACCCGTCGAACTCGTCGCTCAACGTCGGAGAAATTGTCCGTGGCGCACAGCTGATCGAGGAGTTGCACGCCACGCGGATCGATTGGGGGCGCATACACCGGTGGCTGGCGGAGTCCTACCTTCGGGTCGGTTGCCGTAAAGAGGCGCTCGGCCAGTTCGCCAGGGCCGCTGTTCGCGGCCAGGCCGGAGGCGTCGCGTCGGACGTGACTGCCATCCTGCGTCGGCGGATCCGCGTCCCGCAGGCAGCGGCATCCAGAGCCGAGCGGCGCTGCTCCGGAGGGCCTGGATTGCGGAGGCCTCGACGTGGCTCCGAGAGCTGGATGCCGTGCATGCGCCGGAACCTCGGAGGCAGCCGCATGCCGGTGACCGCGCAGAGCCGCCCACGATCCGATCTTCATCCATGGCATCCTGCCGCGCAGCGGCACGAACTTCCTGTGGGACCTTCTGCTGCTTCACCCGGATTGCTGCGCGCGCGCGGGAACCGGTCAAGGAGGATTTGTTCCTCGACCACTCCGATCATCTGGTTGCGTTCGTCGAGGCCGTGCGCGCGGCATGGGATCCCGCTTTGGGGCACCTTCGGCTCCGATCTTCCGGACCAGTTGTACGCGGGCATCGGCGAGGGGCTCGTCTCATTTCTGTGGGCCGACCGCCACCGGCGGCTCGTGACCAAGTCGCCGAGCGTTCGGCATCTCGCACGCTTCTTCGCGTTCTTCCCGTCGGCCCGACTGCTGATCCTGGTGCGTGACGGTCGCTCGGTCGTGCAGTCCGGCATGGACACGTTCGGGTGGGACTTCGACCGTGGCTGCCGTGCCTGGTCGGAGGCGGCCAGCACGATCCGGCACTTTCAGCAGGCCGAGGCTGCCCGTGCGGATCGTTGGCGGCTCGTGCGGTACGAGGATCTCGTGGACGACACCGAAGGGCAGCTGCGACGCATCTTCGAGTTCCTCGGGCTCGATCCCGCGCTACGACTTCGAGGCTGCGCGCAACCTGCCGGTTCGCGGGTCGTCGGCGTTCGGCCGCAGAGCCGAGCGTCCATTGGGATGCCGTGGCGAAGGACGCGTCGTTCGCACCCAAGGAGCGGTGGCGCTCGTGGAGCGCCGCACAGCTGGAGCGCTTCGACTGGCTCGCCGGCGATCAGCTGCGCGACGTTCGGCTACACCGATCCGCCAGCTCGAACCTCCGTCACGCGTTCGATGAAGCACGCCCTGCTGGACTGGCGCTGGAGCGTCGCGACGATCGCATACGCTTGGCCATCTATCGAACCAGGGTGCGCGTGGGCACGGCTCTCGACCACTGCGCCGACGTCTGGGGCTCCTGCGTGAAACCTGAGATCACCGTCGTCGTGCCGACGCACAACCGCAGGGAGCTCTGCTCAAGCTGACCCTGCGAAGCATCCTCGGGCAGCGCGACGTGGATCTCGAGCTCGTGGTCGTCGATGACGGTTCGGCGGACGACACGGCGGCGATGGTCAACGGCCTCCAGATCGACGGGTCCGCCTGATCAGGCATGAGCGTGCGACGGGCGTGAGCATCGCGAGGAATCATGGCGCCGCTGAGGGCTCGGCCAACTGGCTGGCGTTCTGTGACGACGATGACCTCTGGGCGCCCGATAAACTCGCGCGCCAGCTTGCCGCGGCCGCTGCAACCGGTCGGAAGTGGGCCTACGGCGGCGCCGTCCGCATCGATTCGAGCCACAACATCATGAACGGCGCGCCACCGCCGCTACCCGATCGCGTCGCGGAGCGTCTGCCACGATGGAACCTGATGCCCGGTGGTTCATCGAACGTGATCGTGCGTGCGGACCTGTTTTCGGCGGCCGGTGGTTGGGATCCCGCTCTGGTCAACCTCGCCGACTGGGACTTGTGGGCGCGGCTGGCTCGTGAAGGTCCACCAGCCTGTGTCGCTGCACCGCTGGTCGGCTACCGCATCCACAATGGCAATGCGTCCGGGAATACCAGGCTCATCCTGCGTGAGGCGCGGCTCCTGGACGGGCGCTATGCCGCCAGGATCGACTACGGCGAGCTGCACCACTACCTGGCGTGGGTGTGCCTGCGTTCCGGGCGGCGTTGGCCGGCGTTGGGCCACTTCGTGCGGGCAGCCGCAAGAGGACGAGCGCGCGAGGTGACCAGCAGCCTTGCCGGGCTCTCACGCGCCCGCGTGCCTCGGCAAACGACGCAGCGTCTCACGTTCTCGGATAGCCGCGGCGTCTGGATTGCCGACGCGGAGACGTGGATCGCACCGATTCGCGATGCGGCCTTCAATTCGCAGTGACCGAGGCCCAGCCATGTCCCGCGGGAAATCCATCACGAGCGAATGCCCGGCGTGAATCACGTCCGCGGTGGCATCGGATGCCTGTGAGGCATCTCGAGCGTCTAGAGGCCGAGAGTATCCACATCATGCGGGAGGTGGTCGCCGAGTGCGAGCGCCCTGTGATGCTGTACTCGATCGGCAAGGACAGCTCCGTCATGTTGCACCTCGCGCTGAAGGCGTTCTTCCCGGTGCGCCCGCCGTTTCCGTTCCTCCATGTGGATACCACCTGGAAGTTCCGCGAGATGATTACGTTCCGCGACGAAACCGCGCAACGGTTGGGCCTCGATCTCAGGGTTCACATCAATCCTGAGGGGCTGGCGATGGGGATCAATCCGTTCGACCACGGGTCGGCGGCCTACACCGACGTCATGAAGACGCAGGCGCTCAAGCAGGCGCTGGACGAGCACGGCTTCGATGCGGCGTTCGGGGGCGCGCGCCGGGACGAAGAAAAATCGCGCGCGAAGGAGCGGGTGTTCTCCATCCGCTCCGCCCAGCATCGCTGGGATCCGAAGCTGCAGCGCCCGGAATTGTGGCACCTCTACAACACACGCAAGAAGCGCTGGCGAGAGCATCCGGGTCTTTCCTCTTTCCAACTGGACCGAGCTCGACGTCTGGCGGTACATCGACGCCGAGAACATTCCTATCGTTCCGTTGTACTTCGCCCGGGAACGGCCCGTCGTTCACCGCAATGGAACCCTCATCATGGTGGATGACGATCGGTTCCGATTACGGCCAGGGGAGCAGCCGCAGCTGCGCCGTGTGCGATTTCGCACCCTGGGCTGTTATCCGCTGACGGGGGCGATTGCCAGCGACGCCGACACGGTACCGGCGATCATCGAGGAGACGATGCGAGCACGGCACTCCGAACGGCAAGGCCGCGCCATCGATCACGACCAGTCCGCATCCATGGAAAAGAAGAAACAGGAAGGTTATTTCTGAGTCGTGCAGAAGGGCCCGCTGCGCTTCATCACCTGCGGGAGCGTCGACGACGGCAAGTCCACGCTGATCGGGCGGTTGTTATACGAATGCAACGCTGTATTCGTCGACGAGCTCGCCGCGCTTCGGGAGGACTCGAAGAGCGCCGGCACACGCGGCGAGGAGCCCGACTTCGCGCTGCTCGTGGACGGCCTCGAAGGGGAGCGAGAGCAAGGCATCACGATCGATGTGGCCCACCGGTTCTTCTCGACCGACACGCGAACATTCGTGGTGGCCGACACACCAGGGCACGAGCAATACACACGGAACATGGTGACGGGCGCCTCGACGGCCGACCTCGCCGTGATTCTCCTGGACGCGCGCAAGGGGGTGCTGACCCAGACGCGCCGGCACAGCTACATTGTGTCGCTGCTTGGGATCAGGCGGGTGGTGCTGGCGGTCAACAAGATGGATCTGGTGGGGTTTTCTCGCGACCTCTTCTCGCGAATCGAGCGCGACTATCGCGAGTTCGCGGCGGGGATAGAGCGGTTGGACGTCATGTCCATCCCGGTATCCGCCGTCTACGGCGACAACATCGTGGAGCGGAGTGCTCGTACTCCGTGGTATGGCGGGCCCACGCTCCTGGAGCACCTCGAAGGGGTGGAGGTGGATGAGGAAGTGGGCTCCAGGCCTTTCCGTCTTCCTGTGCAGTGGGTGGCGCGACCGCGCCTGGAGAGCCGGGGCTATGGTGGCCTGATTGTGAGCGGCGCCGTTCGTGTCGCCGATCCCGTTCGCGTGCTGCCATCGGGCCGACAGACTACAGTCTCCCGCATCCTCATTGGCGACCGCGAGTGCGACAGCGCCGCGGCCGGGCAGTCTGTTCTGGTCACGCTGGCCGACGAGCTCGATGTGAGCCGAGGGGATGTCCTTGCGGCCGCCGACTCCCGGCGGCCGTGGCGGACCAGTTCGAGGCGACCATCATCTGGATGCACGAGGTCCCGATGCTGCAGGGCCGCAGTTACCTGCTGAAGCTCGGGACGCAGACGGTGTCGGCGGCCGTCATGCCGCTGAAATACAAGATCAACGTGAACACCCTCGAGCGGCAACCGGCGAAGACGCTCGAGCTCAACGAGATTGGTGTGTGCGGGCTCACGCTCAACCGGCCCATCACCTTCGAACGGTACGCCGACAACCGAGATCTCGGAGGATTCATCCTCATCGACCGGATGACCAACGACACGATGGGCGCCGGTCTGCTCCATTTCGCGCTCCGCCGGTCGGAGAACGTGCACTGGCAGGCGCTCGACATCGGCAAGGAGGCGCGAGCGGCGCAAAAGGCGC
This sequence comes from uncultured Acidobacteriota bacterium, assembly GCA_963804795.1. Lineage (GTDB taxonomy): Bacteria > Acidobacteriota > Vicinamibacteria > Vicinamibacterales > 2-12-FULL-66-21 > CAVSUB01. The sequence goes on from CAWDRS010000009.1 coordinate 162,054, forward strand.
AGCATCCGTGCGTGCTGTGGTTCACGGGTCTGTCAGGAGCGGGGAAGTCGACGGTCGCCAATCTCGTGGAGAAGAAGCTCCACGCACTCGGCCATCACACCTACCTGCTCGACGGTGACAACGTCCGCCATGGGCTCAACAGGGATCTCGGCTTCAGCGCGGTCGACCGTGTCGAGAACATCCGCCGGGTGGCAGAGGTCGCGAAGCTGATGGTCGATGCGGGACTGATCGTGCTCGTGTCGTTCATCTCACCGTTCCGCTCCGAGCGGCAGATGGCGCGTGCCCTCGTGAAGGACGGCGAGTTCTTCGAGATCTTCGTCGACACGCCATTGGCGCTTGCCGAGAGCCGGGACCCCAAGGGGCTTGTACAAGAAGGCCCGTCGCGGCGAACTGAAGAACTTCACCGGTATCGACTCTCCGTACGAGCCTCCCGAGTCTCCGGAGCTCCGCATCGAAACCGCACGAGTGGCGCCTGACGAGGCGGCGGATGCCGTCCTCGAGACGCTCCGCCGGGCGGGCACAATCGCCAAATGACGCGATGGGCGAGGCGGCCATGCGAATCGCGCACTTTTCCCTGGGTCGCGTCAACCCGGACGCCTCGGATGGCATCGACAAGACGATCTATTACCTGAGTCGGGCGCAAGCCGACCTCGGTCATTCCCTGCGATTGTTCTCGATTACGAACAAGCCGCCGCTCCCAATTCCGGGGGTGACGGTCTCGGCCTACCAATCCAGGAAGCCGTCGTGGATTCTGTTCAATCGCGGATGCAGGACATCCTGTGCTGGCGCTCTCCGCTGAATCTGCCGACCGCCCTCATTGGCGATCTGCTCGCGTGGCGACCTGACATCCTGCACTTCCATGGCGTCCACATCCTGCAGCACCTGGTGCTGGGTTCGCGTATGAGGCGCGCGGCGATTCCGTACTGCATCAGCGTTCACGGAATGCTGGCCGCGGCGGCTCGACGCCGTCATCGCCTGTCGAAATCGGTGGCTGCGCTGTGGGAGCGCCCCTTTCTCCAGCGCGCGGCGTTTCTGCACGCGCTCAACGAGCAGGAGGCAGACGACCTGAGATCCCATGTCGCAGCCACTCGCATCGTGATTGCCCCGAACGGCATCGATGCGGCGGATCTCCTGCGCGTGCGATCCGGAGACCGTCCCGAACCGCTGCTCCGGGTCGCCGAGCCCGCGTTGACGTTCCTCTTTCTCGGCCGCCTGGATCCCGAACAAAAAGGGCTCGACATTCTGCTCGAAGCGTGGAGCGACGCGCGCCTCGGCGATTCCGCGCGGCTGATGCTGGCCGGTCCAAGCTGGCGGGATAGTCAGCCGCGTTTGACGGCGCTTGCTCGTGCGCCTGGGAGTGGACTCGCAGGTGGTCTTCACAGGGCCCGCCGCAGGGCGGCAGAAAATCGACCTTCTGCGAACGCGTCGGTCTTCGTCCATACGTCCCGATGGGAAGGTCTCGCGTTTTCCGTGCTGGAGGCGGCGGCTCTTGGAAAGCCTTGTCTGCTGACTCCGGCTGCGGATCCGCTCGGACGCTTCGCCAGCACGAACGCGGCTGTCTCCGTCGAGCCCACCCGGTCGGCGATTGCGGCGGGCCTTCGACGTTTTGCGCAGATGAGTGTCGCCGAGCGAGAGGCAATGGGACGGCGGGGCAGGGACTCTGATCGAGGCCGAGTTCACGTGGGCGCCGGTCGCGCGCACGCTGGTCAGAGCCTACCGGGATTACGCACCCACGAAATCGCCTGATTGCGACACGAGAACCGCGACCAGGACCCCGAGGCGCATGCGTTTCTAGGCTCGTGATTCACTTACGTTGTCCCCGGGCGCTCTTGGTAGCGCAGGCCTTTTAGGCCTGCCCCGCCGGCACGCGACAGCCCTGAAGGGCTTCGGCCTACGCGAGTGAATCGCGGGGAACTAATGGTTAGGTCTTACCCCCAACAAAGGTCTCTGCCTCCGCCCGCATAAGACCCGTCGCATCGTTCGACATCCGGTAGCCACTGAAAGATCTCGTTTGACGAAGTAAGTTCAAAAAGAGTGCAAGTCCTCGAGACTGGGCGTATGATGTCTCCCTTTATACTGAATCAGATATCGGGAACTCGGGTGCGGTCGCTTGGAACCACTCGGTACGCCGCTCCTCCGCCATGGGCACACCCACGCGCCAACAATGCCTCTTCTCGATTCCGTAGCCGGTGGCCCGGCTAGAGCCACACCGCGGTACTCGCTGAGCGGGCCATTCCGCCGTCGAGTGGTGTCGGGCGTGTGATCTGCTGTGGGCGCGATCGCGGCCGGCGTTGTGGTGGGGTCCGCGCTGATGCGGCGGCCGCTCGTCGGCGTCGTGCTGCTGGTCGCGGTTCGCAGCGCATGTTACGCATTGGCGTTCGCGCGCGCGTTGCCGCGCGTGTTCCTCGGCATCGCTCGGCGTCGTGCTCTCGGGCTACGCTATTTTCGGCCGGACGTTCGCGTATATCGGCGTGCCCCCGGTGTTCATCGGCGAATTGGTGTTCGTGTTCGGCGTCGTTGGGGCGGTGACGAGCGGACGGCTCGCCCGGGTCTGCCGGTCAGCGGTCGCCTGGCTAATAATGTTGTTCGCGCTGCTCGGCGCCGCCGGCACGATCCCATAATCTGCGGACCTACGAGTCGATGCGTTCGCGATGCGGCTCTCTGGGGTTACGCGATGTTTGCCTTCACCGTCGCGGCCTGCGTGATTCGAGACCGATTCCTTTCCCCGAATTCTGCGCAGTACAGCCGTTCGTGGGCGGCGGTTTCGTGGCGTGGCTGCCGATAGTCGACCGTTCTTGGGGCGCAGTACGATCGGCGAGCTGAGGCTCCGGGAACGAACATGCCGTTGTTCGTCGTATAAGGCGGGTGACTTGGCGTGCATCTCGCTGGAATCGGCGCGTTCCTCCTCCTTGGCCTCGACCGCGAATGGTCCTCGCCGGGCAGGATCTCACACCCGCAGGCGCAGGCTGTTCTGGAGCGTATGGATCTCGTCGCTCATGATCGTCGCGGCGCTGAATCGTGGCAGGTTTCGTCGCGGTCTCGCGGCATTCAGGCTGCTGGGAGTCCTGGAGCCAGCTGCGATCGGGCGCCGCCTGGCCGGTTATGCCGGGCTGGCCGGTGTTCGTCGGCGGCGTGGTCGTGGTCGACGTCGGTCGGCTGGAGAACGGGCGAAGCTGACGTCCGACACCGAGGTCCGGTCGCTGATCGCCCCGACAGGTGGTCGAAAACATCATGAGCATCACGGGTAGCAATCCGGCGGCGATCTCTCGAACACCCGCGAGTGGCGCCTCGAGTGGTGGACGAAGATCGTCGACTACACGATCTACGGCCAATATTTCTGGACGGGCAAGGGCTTCGGAATCAGTCTGGCTGACGACGATGGCTTCCAGGTAGCGACCGAGACGACATGGCTCCTCTCCGAAGTCCGCACAACTCCATGATGACGGTGCTCGCGCGCATGGGAGCGCCAGGCATGGTCGTCTGGTTGACGCTTCCAGGCCGCCTTTGGCCTGTCGACTCGCTGCGCGCGTATCTCCGCGCCCGGCGGGCCGGAGAGCGCTCCAGTGGGCGCGGCTGAATCTCTGGATTCTGAGCTGTTGGACTGCCTTCCTCGTGAATTCGTGCTTCGACGTGTTCCTCGAAGGTCCGCAGGGAGGTATCTGGTTCTGGTCGCTCATCGGCTTCGGTATTGCGGTTCTGGAGTTGCAGCGCCAGGACACCCGGCGCCTGCAGCCGCGCTGGAGCGCGTCGTGAAGATCCTGATCGCGCACAACAGCTACACGAAACCTGGCGGGGAAGACGTCGTCTTCGAGTCCGAGAGCGCGCTGCTCGAGCAGCACGGCGCACGACGTGGTGCGCTACGTCGCCGACAATCGGGAGGCTGCCAACTACAACCGCGCCGTGCTCGCGGCCAACTCCATCTGGAATGCCACAGTCGTGCGGCAGGTGCGTTCGCTCATCCAACGAACGCGGCCGGACGTGATGCACGTGCACAACACGCTGCCGCTCATCTCCCCGGCGATCTACCACGCCGCCCATGCCGAGGGCGTACCGGTCGTCCAGACGCTGCACAACTTTCGCTTGATCTGCCCCAAGGCAGATCTGTTGCGAGACGGCAAGCTATGTGAGGAGTGCATCGGGAGCTGGACGTACTGGCCTGGCGTTGTCCATGGCTGTTATCGCGGCAGCCGCATGGCGACCGCCGTCGTGGCCGCGATGATTGCCTCGCACACACTGCTCCGCACCTGGGACAGCAGGATCGACCGCTACATCGCGATGTCGGAGTTCATGCGCCGCAAGGTACATCGAAGGGGGCTGGGCGGCGGACAAGATTACGGTCAAACCGAATTTCTTCGATTACGCGGCGCATGCACGTCACGGGCGCGGCGAGTACGTGCTCTTCGCGGGACGCCTGTCCGAGGAGAAGGGCATCAAGACCTTTCTTGGCGCGCTGAGCCGGATGTCGAAGCCCCCGCTCGTGAAAGTTGTCGGCGACGGCCCGCTCATGCCGACCAACCTCCACACCTACCCGAATGTCGAGTGGCTTGGATACCTCCCGCGCGAGCGCGTCATCGAGCTGATGCAGCGCGCGTCGGTGCTTGTCTTCCCGTCGGAGTGGTACGAGGGATGTCCTCTGACGATCATCGAGGCGTTCGCGACCGGCTTGCCGGTGATCGCCAGCCGGCTCGGCAACATGGCCGAGATGGTCACCGACGGTGTCACTGGCCTGCTGTTCGGTCCGACCGATTCGGCCGATCTGGCAGCGGTCATCGAGTGGGCGCTATCCCATCCCGACGAGACCGCCGGGATGGGGGCGCACGCGCGCAGAGAATTCGAGCAGAAGTACACCCCGCAAAAAAATTACGAGGCGCTGATGGAGATCTATCACGCCGTGTTGAATCGCGAGGGGAAGAATGGCGAATCGAATCGCGCCGGCGCTGATTCTGGCAACGACGACCGCCCTGGTCCCGGCCGTCTTCGCGCAGGCACCGGCGCGCGGTAGCGGCGAGGTTCAGATCACGGGCTTCGTTCGCGTGATCGACGGCGACACGCTGGAGATCTACGTGAACGGAAAGCGGACGGGCGTAGGCCTCATTGGCATCAAGGCACCGCACGCGAATACGGCTTGTGGCAAGTCGGCCGCCCAGTTCCTGCAAGGCCTCCTCGCGCGGGAAGGCGGCCCGCGCCTGGTCGAAGATCTCGACTACACCTTCGACGCACGCAAGAGGCGCATGTACTACCTCAAGCTTCCGGGCAACGCCTCGGGCGCCGCTGAGATGGCGCGCGCCGGACTGGTGACGCCGACCCACGAGGGCCTCGAGGCTGGCGAGGTCGAGGCCGCGGCGAACGAAGCGGCTTCGGAGCCGGTCCGAAGGGGCTGCGCTCCGTTGAAGGACCGCGAGTAAGGCCTTCTCGCCGATCTCGCTTGATGAAGGACGTGTGCTGTGAGGTCGCTTTGCTGGACGGCAGTTGTGGTCCTTCGCCCTCGGTTCGGTGAGCCCCGCCTCGGGGCAGAGCCTCCCGATCGGATTCGTGGACGAGCAGGTGATCGGTGGCCTGACCTTGCCGACGGCATTCACGCCGTTGCCCGATGGCCGGATTCTGATTACCGAAAAAGACGGCATCGTCCGCGTGCTCAAGAACGGTGCCCTGCTGTCGACTCCCTTCATCGACCTGCGGAACTCGGTGAACGATTATTGGGATCGCGGCCTGGTCGGTATCGCGGCCGACCAGAATTTCGTCACCAATCACTACGTGTACCTCTTCTACGTGTACGAGAATGATCCGGCGGACTATACGGGCCCGAAGACTTCCCGACTCACGCGTGTCACCGCGTCTGGCGACGTTGCCGCTCCGGCTACGCAGGTCACCATTCTCGGCACGGTGGTTGGCAGCTCGTGCAAGAACTTCGCGGCCGGGTCGGACTGCATCCCGGCGGACAGCCCATCGCACAACGGCGGTGCAATCAAAGTCGCAGACGACGGCACGCTGTTCGTCACGAGCGGCGACGGTGCCAGCTTCAACGTTGTCGATGACGATGCGCTGAGGGCACAGGACATCGACTCCCTCGCAGGCAAGGTTCTGCACGTCACGACGTCCGGAGCGGGCCTTCCCGAGAATCCGTATTGGAATGCCAATGCCGCGGCCAATCGTTCGAAGGTCTGGGCCTACGGATTGCGCAACCCGTACCGGTTTGCGCTCCATTCCGCGTCCCGCGCCGCGTTCATCGGCGACGTGGGCTGGGTGAATGGGAGGAAGTCGACAGGGTCAGCCCGGTGGCGCCGGGCACGAACTTCGGGCTGGCCCTGTTATGAGGGCCCCCCTCATCAGAGCGGCTACGAGCCGAAGGCCACGTGCCAGTCGTTGTATGCCCTGGAACCCAACGAGGTGGTTGCGCCGATCATCCCGTACCATCACCCGCAGAACACGAGCTCCGCGGTGACAGCCGGCGTGTTCTATCCAGGGACTACGTTTCCGGCGCAGTATCGCGGCGCCTTCTTCTACGGCGACTACGCCCAGGGCTTCCTCCGATACATGCAGGTTGCCGCGGACGGGTCGGTCGCCGGGCCGGTCACCGGCTTTGCCGTGGGCGTCGGCGGCCCGGTGTACATCGACACGGACGGCGAGAACCTGCTCTACGTCGCCATCAACACCGGCGAGATCCGGCGCGTCCGTTACGCCAACCCGAACACGACGAACAGCTATCTGAGCGACCGCACCTGGACGTCGGCGACCAACGGCTGGGGCCCCACCGAGCGGGACATGAGCAATGGCGAGAACGGTGCGCTGGACGGCTCGGTCCTCAACATCAACGGCGCGATTTACGCGAAGGGTCTCGGCGTCAACTCGCCGTCCGACATCCGGTACGCGCTCGGCGGTTCCTGCACGGCGTTCGCGGCAGTCGTCGGCATGGATGACGACACCGGCTCTGGTGGCACGGTGGTCTTCCAGGTGTACACCGACGGACGCTCCGGTACGACAGCGGTCTGATGACCGGCACGACGGCGGCCAAGAGCGTCAACGTCAACGTCACAGGCGCCAACGAGCTCAGACTCGTGGTCACGATCGGCGGTGACGATTTCAGCGGCGATCATGCCGACTGGGCGGACGCGCGCGTGACGTGCAGCGGCGATTCGACGCCGCCGACGGTCACGTCGACCACTCCGGTCCATCAGGCGACCGGGCAGACCGTGACGGTCAACGCGACGGCGACGTTCTCGGAGGCGATGAATGCCGCGACGCTGACCACGACGACCGTGACGTTGGTGCCGCAGGGTAGCAGCACGCCGGTCGCGGCGACGGTGAGCTACGACGCGACACCTCAGACGGTCACGCTGGATCCCACGGCGTCGCTCTCGCCGAGTACACGACCTACACGGCGACTGTCAAAGGAGGCGCGAGCGGCGCGAAGGACGTAGCGGGCAACGCGTTGGCCGCCGACAAGGTGTGGACCTTCACGACTGCGGGTCCGAGCGCGTCGATTTTCGTGAGCGACATGAGCTGGTCGTCCTCGATGAACGGCTACGGGCCGGCGGAGCGCGACAAGAGCAACGGCGAGGATCTCGGGGGTGACGGGGCGACGATCACGTTGAACGGCCTGACGTTTGCGAAAGGGATCGGCCTGCACGCGTACGCTCGACATCCGCGTGCCGGTTGCAGGCGGGTGCTCGGTCTTCACGGCGGTGGTCGGCGTCGATGACGAAGTGGGGCCGAACGGCAGCGTCGTCTTCCAGGTGTGGACCGACGGCATCAAGAAATACGACAGCGGAGTGGTCACAGGCGTCGCCGGCCTCCGCAGCGTGAACGTGCCGATCGCCGGAGCGATTGATCTGGCGTCGATCATGACCGACGGTGGGAACGGATCGGACTACGACCATGGCGATTGGGGGGAGGCCCAGGTCGGTTGCTCGACGGATACAACGGCTCCGACGGTCACTGTTGTCAGCCCCGCGAACGGAGCGACGGAGTATCGGTCACCGCGAATACGACGGGGACGTTCTCGGAATCGATGAACGTGTCGACGCTCAACACGACGCACTGTGACGCTGGTGCCGCAGGGCAGCAGCACGCCGGTCGCTGCGACGGTGACCTACGACGAGGCGACCCGGACGGTGACTCTCGATCCGAACGCCGCCGCTCGTCGGCGACGACTTACACCGCGAAGATCAAGGCTGGAGCAGCGGCGCGAAGGACCTGGCGGGCAATCGCGCTCGCGGCCGACAAGGTCTGGACCTTTACGACCGCCTCATCCGACGTCACTCCGCCTACCGTGACAACAGTCAGTCCGACGGACGCCGCAACTGGCGCAGGCAATTTCGGTGAACGCGACGGCGACGTTCTCCGAAGCGATGAACGCATCGACGCTGACGACGACGACGGTGACGCTCGTGCCGCAGGGGAGCAGCACGCCGGTACCCGCGACGGTGAGCTACGATGCCCCGACGCAGAGGGTCACGCTCGACCCGTCAGCGTCCCTGGCGGCGAGCACGACTGTACACGGCGACGGTCAAGGGTGGGACCAGCGGCGCGAAGGACCTGGCCGGCAATCCGCTGGCCACTGATAAGGTGTGGACGTTCACGACGGCCGGTCCAGGCGCGGCAATCTACGTGAGCGACATGACCTGGACGTCGGCGGCGAACGGTTACGGGCCGGCGGAGCGCGACAGGAGCAACGGCGAGGACCTCGCGGGCGACGGTGCGCACGCTGACGTTGAATGGCGCCATGTACGCGAAGGGGATAGGCGTACATGCCCCGGCGGACATACGGGTCGGCGCTCGGCGGCGCGTGCTCGGTGTTCACGGCGGTCGTTGGCCTGGACGACGAGGTGGGTGCGAATGGCAGCGTCGTGTTCCAGGTCTGGACCGACGGGGTGAAGCGCTACGACAGCGGTGTGATGACGGGACTGGCGCATCGGCAAGCGTCAACGTGACGATTAGCGGAGCCAGTCAGCTGGCGCTCATCGTCACAGACGGGGTCGAACGGGATCCGACTACGACCATGCCGATTGGGCCGACGCACAGGTCAGCTGCCCGGACGTGACGGTGCCGACCGTCACGGTCGTCAGCCCGGCAAAGGGAGCCACGGGCGTCGCGGTCACCGCGAATACGACGGCGACCTTCTCGGAAGCCATGAACGCGTCGACGCTGACCGGAACGACCGTCACGCTGGTGCCGCAGGGCAGCAGCACCCCGATCACGGCAATCGTGAGCTATGACGCCGCCAACAAGCGGGTCACGCTCGATCCGACATCGGACCTTGCGGCAAGCACGACGTATACGGCCACGGTCAAGGGCGGAGCCAGTGGCGCGACGGATGTCGCGGGGAATCCATTGGCCACGGACAAAGTGTGGAGCTTCATGACCGCGGCGCTGGACGTGACGCCCCCGAGTGTTACGACCGTGAGTCCCGCCAATGGAGCGATCGGTGTTGCGGTCACCGCGAACACGACAGCGACCTTCTCGGAAGCGATGAACCCCTCGACGTTGACCACGTCGACAGTCACGCTGATCCCCCAAGGCAGCAGCACACCGGTGCCTGCCTCGGTGACCTACAACAGCGGCACGTTGACCGTCACGCTCGATCGAACCAGCTCGCTCGCGACCGGGACGACCTACAACGCAACGGTCAAGGGCGGGGCAACCGGGGCGACGGACCTGGCAGGGAATCCTCTGGCAACCGACAAGGTCTGGAGCTTCACCACCCTCGTGCCGGACGGGACGCCTCCGACAGCCACGACAGTCACGCCGTCGAATGGGGCCGTGGGCCAGGCCTTGACCGTCAACACGACCGCCACGTTCTCGGAAGCGATGAACGCCTCGTCGTTGACCACGACGACCGTCACGCTGGTGCCGCAGGGCGGCAGCACGCCGGGTGCCCGCAACCGTCACGTACGACGGACCGTCGATGACCGTGACGCTCAACCCCACGTCCTCTCGCGGCCAGCACGATCTACACGGCGACGGTCAAGGGCGGTTCCAGCGGCGCGAAGGACGTGGCCGGGAATCCCCTCGCGTCGGACAAGGTCTGGACCTTCACCACGGCCGGAATTGCCACCTATGTCAGCGACATGACGTGGACTTCGGAGTCGAACGGACTTGGACCGGCCGAACGCGACAAGAGCAACGGCCAGGGCCTTGCCGGAGACGGAGGCACCCTGACCCTGAATGGGGTGCCGTATACGAAGGGGCTTGGTGTACATGCCTCGTCTGACATCCGTGTGGCATTGGGGAGCGCGTGCTCGGCTTTGACAGCCGTCGTCGGCGTGGATGACGAGGTCGGGTTGAACGGCAGCGTGGTCTTTCAGGTCTGGACCGATGGCGTGAAGCGGTACGACAGCGGCACGATGACGGGTGCGACCGCCTCGGCAAACGTCAGCGTTCCTGTTGCGGGAGTGAGCCTCCTGGCTCTGGTCGTGACGGATGCAGCCGACGGGATCAGCAATGATCACGCCGACTGGGCGAACCCGCAGGTCAGCTGCTCGATTGAGCTCACGCCTCCGACAGTCGTGACGGTCACGCCGGCGAACGGGGCAACAGGTCAGGCGCTCACGGCGAACACGACGGCCACCTTCTCGGAAGCGATGAACCCGGCAACGCTCACGACCACGACGGTGACCCTCGTGCCGCAGGGAAGCACGACGCCAGTGCCGGCGAGCGTGAGCTACAACGCGGGCACGAACACCGTCACCCTCGACCCCGGCGCCAACCTCGTTGCGAACACGATGTACACAGCGACGATCAAGGGCGGCAGCAGCGGCGCGAAAGATGCCGCCGGCAATGCGCTGGCAGCCGACAAGGTCTGGACGTTCAGCACGAGCGCTCCGCCGACCGCTACCATCGCGCAACCGCTGGCGACATTCAAGTTCAAGGTGGGCGACGTCATTACGTACTCGGGATCGGCGACCGATTCCGATCAGAGGCCCGATACCCTCTGCCAATCTTCATTGGGACGTCGTGCTCCACCACTGTCCCGGCGGCAGCTGCCACTCCCATCCGTTCATCAACAGCAACGGATCGAGCGGCACGTTCACCGCCCCGGACCACGGCGACGAGAGCTACTTCCAGATCGTCCTGACGGCGACGAACAGTGCCGGACTCACCGGAACGGCCTCGGTGGACATCCTGCCGCAGACCATGCAGCTCACACTGGCGACGTCGGTACCAGGTCTGCAGGTCGTCTACGGTGGCACGTCCGCGACCTCGCCGGCGACGTACACGACGATCTGTCGGATTCGACGCACACGATCCATGCGCCCTCGCCGCAGGGCGTGCTGTCGTTCATCAACTGGTCCGACGGTGGTGCCCAGCAGCACAACGTCGTCGCCGGAGCCACCGATGTCACGTTCACGGCGACGTTCGCCGACATCACGGCTCCGACGGTCTCAACGGTCGGTCCGGCCAGCGGAGCCACCGGCGTTGCGCAGGCCGCCAACACGACGGCTGTGTTCTCGGAGCCGATGAACGCGTCGACGTTGAACACGACGACGGTGACGCTGGTGCCGCAAGGCAGTTCGACTCCAGTTGCTGCCGTGGTGACCTACGACAGCGCGACGAAGACCGTCACGCTGAACCCGACTCGTCGACATGGCGCACACGACCGCCTACACGGCGACCATCAAGGGCGGCGCTGCCGGCGCGAAGGACCCGGCAGACAATGCCCTCGCCGCCGACAAGGTGTGGTCGTTCACCACGGTCGACTTGACGCCGCCCGACGGTCACGACCGTGACCCCTGCGCTGGGAGCAACCGGCGTCGCACGGGGCGCGAACGTCACCGCCGTCTTCTCGGAGCCGATGCTCGCCTCTTCCATCACGACGGCCACGGTTACCCTGGTACGGCAGGGCACGACGACGCCGGTCAATGCGGCGGTCACCTACAATGCGACCACGCGAACGGTGACACTGAACCCGAACGGCAACCTCGCTGCGAACACGCTCTACACGGCGACGATCAAAGGCGGCAGCACCGGCGTGAAGGATGCCGCCGGTAATGCGCTGACGATCGACAAGGTGTGGACGTTCACGACCGGCTCGTAGGGTTGGAAGCCGCCGGGAGCACATCTCGCGTACAGGGGAGTCAATGAAAATACTAGTGACGGGGGGTGCCGGGTACTTGGCTCGGTTGCCTCTCTCGGCTCGATAGAAGCCGGGCATACTGTTCGAGTCCTCGACAACCTGATGCACGGAGGCCGCGCGCTGCTCTCGCTGTTCGGCCATCCGCGCTTCGAGTTCGTGCGCGGCGATATCCGCGACAGCGAGACGATTGCACGCGCCGTCGAAGGTGTCGATGCGGTCGTCCATCTCGCCGCGATCGTCGGCGATCCGGCGTGTGCGCGCGAACCCGGAGCCCGCCCGTGCCGTCAACGAGCGGATCGCGTCAAGCTCATTCTGGCGCCGCACAGGCCGCCGGCGTCGAGCGATTCGTTTTTGCGTCGACGTGCAGCAACTATGGCCGGATGAGCGACACGTCCGTGCTGGCGACCGAAGAGCACGAACTGCGTCCGCTGTCGCTCTACGCGGAAACGAAGGTCGCCGTCGAGCGCCCGTTGCTCGGACCTGCCTGCGTCACCGATGGCGGGACGGTTCTGCGCTTCGCCACGCTGTTCGGCGTGTCGCCGCGGATGCGCTTCGACCTGACCGTCAATCAGTTCGTCATGGAGATGCTCGTGCATCGGAGGCTCGTGGTCTATCGGCGAGCGCTTCTGGCGGCCCTACGTGCACGTCCGCGATGCGGCGCGCGCGATCGCCGCCGTGCTGACCGCGCCGCCGCGGACTGGTCGCCGGCCAGGTGTTCAACGTGGGGCGCACAGACGAGAACTATCGCAAGATCGATCTGGTCGAGATGATTGGCCGACGTGTCCCTGGCGCGACGGTCGAGTTCGTGTCGGTCGCCGACGATCCGCGCGACTACAAAGTGTCGTTCGAACGCATCCGCTCGACGCTTGGCTTTCACGCCGATGCGTCGCGTCGATCGACGGCATCGAGGAGATCGCCCGCGCTGATCGAATCCGGTGTGCTCGGCAGCGTTGAGGATCCGGCGTTACTCCAACATCAGCGAGGTCGCGTCGAGCGCAACGTGACTGGCGCCGGCCAGAGAGCCGCCCGCATGCGTGCCGTAATCCTGGCCGGCGGCCGCGGAACCCGGCTCCGGCCATTCACCGCGAGCTTTCCCAAACCGCTGGTGCCGCTGGGGGATACGCCGGTGGTCGAATTCTGATCAGGAGCCTGATTCGCCACGGGATCTACGACATGACGCTCAGCCTCGGCCACCTGGCGGAACTGGTGCAGGCCTACTTCCATCATCGCCAGCGGTTGCTCAGCCAGAGTTGAACCTGACCTACGTGATCGAAGAAGAGCCGAGCGGAACGGCAGGCTCGCTGTCGCTGGTCGAAGGGCTTGACGACACGTTTCTCGTCATGAACGGTGACTTGCTCACCGACCTGGATTTCCACAAGCTGGTGCAGCTTTCACCGCGCAGAAGGCGCCGTGCTGACGATCGCGACGCAGCGACGGCACGTCAAGATCGACTTCGGCGTGCTCGAATTCGACGAGCCGCAGCGAGATCACCAATTACATCGAGAAGCCTGAGCACTTTTACGACGTCAGCATGGGCGTGTACGTGTACGAGCCGGCGGTGCTGCGCTACATCGTGCCGCGGCGAGTACCTCGATTTTCCCGATCTGGTGCTGCGGCTGCTGGCGGACGGGCAGCGCGTCTGCGCGTATCTCACCGATTGCCTGTGGCTCGACATCGGCCGTCCCGACGACTACGCGCGCGCGCAGCAGATGCTCGAGGACACACAAGGACAGGTTTGGATCATGTCGTCGCCGGATTCCGCTGAGTGATCTCGACTACGGGCCGGAGGAGGAAGCGGCCGTCCTGCGCGTGCTGCGCAGCAAGTGGCTGTCGATGGGACCGGAGGTGCAGGCGTTCGAGTCGGAGATGGCCGAGTTCCTCGGCGTCGAAGCACGCGTTCGCGGTGTCGAGTGGGACGGCGGCGCTCCACCTCGCGCTATCTGGCGCTCGGGATTGGCGCCGGAGACGAGGTCATCCAGCCCGCCATCAATTTCGTCGCCGCGGCGAACACGACGGTCGCAGTCGGCGCCACGCCGGTTTTCGCCGACATCGTCGGCCTCGACGAGCCGACGATCGATCCGGCAGCGGTCGAGCGGCTGATCACGCCGCGGACCAGGGCGGTCGTGGTGATGCACTATGGCGGTTATCCTGGACGGCTGGCCGAGCTCACCGACGCTCTGCGCACGCCATGGCGTCGCGCTCGTCGAGGATGCCTGCCACGCGGTCGGTGCGCGTTATCTCGATCCGCAGCCAGCGTGCCGCCGCACGGCGCGCAGGCCGGCACGGTCGGGGACATCGGCTGCTTCTCCTTCTTCAGCAACAAGAACCTGGCGACGGGTGAAGGCGGCCTCGTCGTCACGAACCGCGACGATCTCGCGGAGCGCCTGCGGCTGCTCCGATCGCACGGCATGACGACGCTGACGTGGGATCGGCATCGTGGCCATGCCGCTGCGTACGACGTCGTCGCGCACGGCTACAACTATCGGCTCGACGAGCTGCATGCGGCTCTCGGCCGTGTGCAGTCTCCAAAGTTGCCTGGCAACAACGCCCGTCGAGCGCGGCTCGCGGACGCCTATCGGCGGGCGCTGCGCTTCGCTCGACGGCTGGATCGTGCCGTTCGCGGATCATCCGGGCGAGAGCGCCTGTCACCTGAGTGTCGTCGTTGCGCCAGACCGCGCGACGCGGGACGCGGTCGTCGAGCCATTGAGAGCGCGGGGATCCAGACCAGCCTGCACTATCCGTGTGTGGCGGACTTCACGGCATTCGCGTCTCTCGGCAGCGCAGGCCTCGAGCGCAGCCGCGAGTTCACGTCGCGTGCGATCACGCTGCCGTCTGTTCCCGACGATGAGCGACGAGCAGGTGGATGAGGTCTGCCGCGACGCTGTTGCCGCGGTCGGCAGAGGAGGAAGCGGCCAGTGCCGCGGTTCAACGGACCTGACGTGACAACCCGGCCTGACACGTCGCCCACATCGCCCGCGCGCGTGCGGGTTGCGACATTGTTGTCATTTCCCGCCGGGCCCGGGCACGCGGCCTCGGGTAATTCATCGTCGGACTCGACGAGGCCCTGCAGGAACAGCGGTCTGGAGCATGTGCTGATCGCGCCTGACAAGGAGACCGCGGACAGCGGGCCGGCAGACTGTCGCAGACTGCTGCTCGCGTTGCATCAGATGCTGCAGTTGACACGAGTCAGGCCAGACGTCATTCACACCCACGATCATCCCGCACTGCTCGGCGCGGCGCGATCGGCTACAAGTTCCTGGCCGGCGGGTCGGTCCGCGTCGTGTTCACGAGTCACACTCGATCCCGTCGATCGGCGAGCGACGTGGAAGCGAAAGCTGTTCGGGGCGTTGCTCGGGCGCTGTTCGGCCGTGACGTTGGCGGCACGTGACAGCGTCGCGAAACTCGATTTGCTGGCGACGCCCATCCCACCGGCCGACGTGATCCGCGTCGTGCCGGGCGCCGCTGTCGTTCGGGTCCGCCAGAAGTCGGATCCCGAGGTACGTCGCGTTCGGCGCCAGCCTGGGGCTCCGGGACGGCCCGGTGCTCTTGCAGGTGTCGAACTTCCTCTACCCGGCGAAGGTCGAGGGCACGATGCGGCTGTTGAAGGCGATGGTGGAAGTCAACCGGAAGTGTCCGGAAGCGCATCTGATTCTCCTGGGCACGGGCCCACTGGTCAACAGCGTCAAGGAGGCGCGCGATCGGCTCGGACTCTCGGGCACGGTGACGATCCCGGGAAAGTTCATCGAGGATCTGTCGCTGCCAGCGGGGCTGTCGGACATCCACTGCCACATCACTCTGCAGGACGCCTGTCCGATCAGCATTCTCGAGGCCATGCATGCTGGTAAGCCGGTGGTGGCCTCCCGGACCGGCGGGATTCCGGAAACCATCGAGCATGCCGTCAACGGCCTGCTCGTCGAGAACGATCCGCACGACATCGCGTCGGCCATCATCGACTTGCTCCACCACCCGGACAGGGCGCGGGCATTGGGCGCACGGGCGCAACAGATCGCACAGCAGCGTTTCACCTGGGATCGCGTGGCATCGGATTTCGAAGCCATCTACGGGTTGGCGTCGCGACACAGGTCCGAGCCGGCAGGGGTAGAGTTGGTGCCCCTTGGCAAGTGAGGGGGTCGCCGCATCAAGTTCGGCGCGAGGCGCGGCGGTTCGACACCTTCGCCACGTTACGGGCGGCGGCGAAGGGCGCGTGGGCGGTGCTGGATCAGGGGCTCTTCGCCCTGTCCAACTTCGGGATCAGTATCGTGATGGCACGTTGGCTGGCGCCGCGGGACTATGGCGCATTCACGCTCGCCTACTCCGTGTTCCTGATGCTCGGAACGGTCCACTCGTCACTCCTCGTGGAACCGATGATGGTGTTCGGCACGGGAAACTACCGTAATAGGTTTCCGGGTTACCTCGGCATCCTGATGCAGGGTCATTGGCTGTTCACAGCGGCCGCCAGCCTGCTGCTCGGGGCCATCGGCGCCGGGCTGTATCTGATCGGTGAAGGCGTGGTCAGTCGCGCCGTGTTTGCGCTTGCCGCAATGACCCCGTTGATACTGCTGCTGTGGCTGGTGCGGCGCGTCTGCTACATGCACCACAAGCCGCACCTGGCGGCGTCGGGTGGGGTCCTTTACATGGCCGTTCTGACGGGCGGCGCCTACGCGTTGTATCGCCTGGGACGGTTGTCGTCGCCGATGGCGTTCGTGCTGATGGGAGTCGGAAGCCTGGCATCGGCACTCTGGATCAAATCGCGGCTTCCAGATGCGACGCCAGACGGAACAGTCGGATTCCGGAGGACTGTCGCCGCACAGCACTGGGAGTACGGTCGCTGGGCCGTTGGCAGTGGGCTCCTCGCTGGTCTCGTGATGACCGTCTACTATTTCGTGATGCCGTTGTGGCACGGACTCGAGAGCGCTGCGACGCTCCGAGCTCTCATGAACCCCGTCATGCCCGCCCAGCAGGCGTTCCTGGCGTTATGGGTGGTGGTGCTGCCCCGGCTGGTGCGCGCTCGCACGACCCCCGCATTTGGGGCACTGATCCGCAGGCTGCTCCTTGTCTGCTGTGCTGCGGCGACCGCCAATTGGCTCGTGCTCGGTCTGTTGCACAAGTACGTGGTCCAGATCCTCTATGGCGGCGCGTACCTCGGGCAGCTCGCATCTCCTGTGGATTCTGGGATTGGTCCCGATCGGATATGCGGTCATTGCCATCCTCGAAAACGCGCTGCGATCGCTCGAACGGTCCGACGAAGTGTTTCGAGCGTATGCGGTGGCGGCTGCGGCAAGCTGTGTCATCGGCGTTCCATTGGCCTGGTTTTGGGGCGTCAGCGGCGCGGTGGTCGGTCTCGTGCTCCCGTGCGGTGTCTCGGTGGCCTCGATGGTGAGGAGCTTGAGGGCCCAGGGGCCTCATTACAGGGCAGGACGAGTGAAATACCACTCTATTCATCCGGCCGGCGGCGACACCGCCATGCCGCTCAATCTGCAAAAGCGCCTTGCCCTGACTCTGCGCCATTGCGGGTCGAGCGATCGGCGTTTGATCGACTGCGGATGCGGCGCGGGCGAGTACGTCATTTCGCTCCAGCGTCTGGGCGTGCAGGCGTGGGGCATCGAGTACGACCGCGACAAGGTGGCCGAGTTCAGAAAGCGGTACGCAACGTCCCAACGACTCTGTGTGGGAGACGTGTCGAACGCCGGATTGATGGGCTCGAGCTTCGATGTGGCGCTGTTGAACGAAGTGCTGGAGCACGTCCCTGACGACAGGGGCGCCCTGTCGGAGGTGCATCGCATCCTGAGAGACGACGGCGTCCTGATCGTGTTCTCGCCGAACCGCAGATATCCGTTCGAGACGCACGGCGTCAGTCTGGCGAGGTCGGGCCGCCGGCTTCCGCCATACGTTCCGTTCGTGCCATACGTCCCGCTGTGGGCTGGCCGCTTGGTGTTCAGCTACTGGGCCCGGAACTACTGGCCGGGTGAACTCCGTCGGCTCGTCAAGGAGGCTGGCTTCACGATTGTCGCGACCGACTATGTCTGGCAGACATTTGAGGCCATTTCACGGCATCAGCCGGCGCTGATCACCGCGATGGCGCCGCTCCTTCGCCGGACAGCAAACCTGCTCGAGCGTGTACCGGTGATTCGCTCGTTCGGCGCGTCGCAAGTCATCGTCGCCCGGAAGAGCGGCACCACACGATCTGGGCACAGCGCATGACCGTCGCCCTGGTGCAGCGGGCTCGTGGCGTCGCGATGATGTCCTGGCGGCTGTTCACGCGCGCCCGGGTATCCACTCGGTTTGTCAGGCCGAGCGTCTCAAGGTCGGCTGCCGCTGACGGTAACTCCGCGCCTCGAGACAATCGGGCCCGCTGGCACCGCCAGGCATCGTTGACGACGGTCGTGGGTATTGCCGCGAGAGCGATCGCCATCGGTGTTCGGCTCGTGACGATTCCTCTCGCGTTACACCTTCTTGGTTCCGAGCGATATGGCCTGTGGCTGTCGGTCGGGTCGGTCCTGGCGTGGATCGGCTTCGTCGGTCCTGGTCTGGGCTATGGGCTGATCAATGCGCTCAGCGACGCATCCGGCCGTGATGACGTCGATACGATGCGCCGGCATGTCTCCACCGCCGTATTCACCATCCTGTGCGCCGGGTCTCTTCTCGTCGCGGTGACGCCGGCGCTCAGCGGCTGGTCGGGCTGGACATCGCTATTGGGGGTGGAAGACCGGCCGGACCTGAGTCGTGAGGCTCTGACGTTGGTCGGCGTCGCGGCCGGGCTGTTCGCGGTGTCTTTCTCGCTGGAGTTCATCGGCCCCGTCTGTGCCGGCCTTCAGGAAGGATACCTGAGCTCCATGGCGTCGATGCTCGCGAGTCTGGCCGTCCTCGTCGGCGTCGCGTGGCTGGCGTGGCAGGGCGGAAGCCTCGTCGCATTTGCGCTGGTGGTCGGCCTTCCGCCGATTCTCGCGAACCTGGCACTCGCGACCTACGTGTTCTGGCGTCGGTACCCGCAGTTGCGGCCGTCCTTGCGGCTGTGGAACCGCCAGAGCTTCACGTCTCTGATGGGATTTGGGGGCTGGATGTTTCTCGGCCAGATGGGCGAACTGGCCATCTTTCAATCCGCCAACATTCTCATTGCCAATCGCTTCGGCCCGGGCCAGGTGCCCCGCTTTGCGGTTCCCGCCGCCCTCTTCATGAACCTCACCAGCATGTGCTACCTCGTCGTCCAGCCCTACTGGCCGGCCTTGAAAGAGGCGAGTGTACGCGAGGATTGGGACTGGATCCGGGTGGCGATGTCACGCACGCTCAAGATCCGAATAGGTTTCATGGCGTGTGCCGGCGTGGCAATCGTTATCGGCGGTCCAGGGTTTATCCGTCTGTGGGCAGGCGAGCAGGGCGTCCCAGAGCGTTCCCTGCTCGCGGCGATGGGCGTCTACTACCTGTTGGTCGCCTGGAGCGGCAATTACGTCGTGTTGCTGCTGGGCCTTGGCCTCGTGAGGATCAAGACGCTGTTGACGCTGATGGTGGGCCTTGTCCACGTAGCGGGGTTCTTCCTGCTGTCTCCCTATGTGGGGTTGAGTGCGTTTCCCATCGGAGGGGCCGTCGGTGTCTTCGCGGACGGACTGTTCGCGTCACGAGCGGCGTCACGGCATATCCGCGAGCAGGAGGGCCGACGAGCCGCCGCGGCCCGGCAACGAGCGCTGTCATGACCGCCGGAAAAGACGAGCAACTCGCGTCACGGCCGGAGACCGACATCCACACCCGACAACCCACGCACCAGATCCCGCGGAATCCGTTGGTCACCATCGTCATCCCGTATCACCACAACTACGCGCAGTATCTAGGAGAGTGTCTGGAGAGCGTACGTCGGCAGACCTACACCAACTGGGAGACCATCGTTGTCGACGACGCGTCCATCGGCGAGACGGCCGAAAGGGTGGTGAGAACGCTCGCTGACTCCAGGATCAGGGTCATGCGCCATGAGCGGAATCGCGGCCAGGCTGCGGCACGCAACACCGGCATTCGCAGCGGTTCTGGACAATTCGTGATGCCGGTCGACTGTGATGATCTGCTGGCGCCGACACACCTGGCAAGTCTGATGCGGGCGCTCGACGCCCATCCCCACTGCGGCGCCGCGTATGCGGACTTTCGACTCTTCTCCGCCATCTCAGGGGTTCTCGAGTTTCCCGTCCGGGATACCCGTGCACTCCTGCGAGAGCAGTGGATCCCGCATCCTGGGACCTTGGTGCGGCGCGCCCTCTGGGAGCAGGCGAACGGCTATTGCGAGGACGAAATCTTCCGGGCGGGCAACGAGGACTGGGACTACTGGCTGGGCATTGCGGCAGTCGATTTGCGGGCGGTCCGAGTAGCAGAGCCTCTGTATCAGTATCGACAGCACGCGAGCTCGATCACAACGAGCCGGTTCGCCTATACCGACCATCTCAGTCGCGAGGTCATGTATCTGCGCCATCGCGGGCTCTTCGATAGCCATGGGATGAAGCGAGTGTTCCTGTCCGGTGGCTACCGTGTGAGCGGTGCAGCGTTCTGGCGCAAAGGGGAATACGCCCGTGCCCTCCAGCTCCTGTCGCGCGCGTTCTGGCTGTGCCCTCAGGACTTCGTCGGCGTTCTGGTCAAGAAGGTCCGGAAGACCGTCGTTTCCATCATGTGGCCACCGCATTCCGACGATCGGTGGCGTGGCGAAGGTGTCTGACTTAGTCGTTCCCTAGGTCTCGGGTGACAGGGCGAGGCGAAAATCGAACATGCGGGTTCTGGTCGTTCACAACTACTACCTTCAGCCAGGCGGGGAGGATACCGTCTTTCGACTCGAGGGGCAGTTGCTCCGCGACAACGGGCACACGGTTATCGAGTTCATCGAGGACAACAAACGCATCACCAGCATGAACAGCGTGTCGGTTGCCTCCAACACCATCTGGTCCTACCAGACCCACCGCCGGCTGTCGAAGCTGCTTGCCGCGGAGCGAATTGACGTCGCCCATTTCCACAACATCTTTCCACTGGTTTCGCCCTCGGCCTACTACGCCTGCCGCGCGGCCGGTGTGCCCGTCGTTCAGACCATTCACAACCAGCGGCTGATCTGTCCGGCCGCGACCTTCTATCGAGACGGCAAACTGTGCCTCGACTGTTTCGTCAAGGCGTCACCCTGGCCTGCCGTCGTGCACGGCTGCTACCATCAGTCGCGCGTGCACAGCACCGTCGTCGCCGGAATGATCACGCTTCACAAGCGGATGGGGACGTGGCGGGACGTGGTCGGCGTGTATATCGCCTCCACGGAATTCTACCGAGACATATTCGCCCGGTACGGGCTACCGGCCGAGAAGATCGTGGTCAAACCGCACTTCGTGCCCTGGACGGATCGCCCGGAATGCTGCAAGCCCGCCGGGGATTACGCTTTGTACGTCGGACGACTGGACCCCGAGAAGGGAGTGAGGACGCTCCTCGCGGCGTGGAAAGGATTGAACATCCCGCTGAAGATTCGCGGCAGCGGGAACCTGGAGCAGGAGGCCCGTGATTTCGTTCGGACGCACAATCTCACATCAGTCGAGTTCGTTGAGAGACTCAGCGATGCCGAACTGTCTGAGCTCATTCGAAATGCCCGTTTCCTGGTGCTGCCGTCGGAAGGCTATTACGAGACATTCGGGCTCGTCGCGGTCGAATGTTATGCGCATGGCGTGCCGGTCGTTGCCTCCCGCATCGGGGTGATGACAGATATCGTTGAGGACGGCGTGACCGGCCTGCACTTCAATCCGGGCGATGCCAAGGACCTTGCGGCAAAGGCGAGCTGGCTCTGGGAGCGGGCGGAAGAGGCCAGCCGCCTGGGGAAGCAGGCGCGCGCGAGGTACGAGGCGAGCTACACGCCGGCTCGGAATTATGAAATGCTGATGTCCATCTACCGAAGTGTGGTAAAAACAAGCGCTCCAGTTTAAGCGTTTCCGCTGAAGGAGAGGCCTCCAGCATGCTCTCTCGCAGCTGGATGGCCGCTCGTCGACGTCGATGCTTGCCTTCCTCCGCGATGCCCTCCTGCTCGATCCCACCCGTACCGTCGCATTGACCACCACCACCTGAGATCGACAGTCTCTGCCGCGATCGCTGGCCTCCTTCCCCGGGACGCCGGTCCTGGCGGAGTCACGGGTCTGTACGTGGCGAGCGTTGGCGGTTCGAAGGTCCGGACTTTGTCACCTGACCAACGATCCCGCAAGCCCGTCGCGTACGTGGTGTTCCCGAAACCGACTACGCCAAGGGCCGCCCCTGCGCAATGCGTGAGCACCGCGGGGTTGTCATACGCGATTCGGAGTAGCCGCAGCCGAGACGGAACGTGCACAATTCCGGACTAGCGTGCGAAGGAAGACGTCGTGTCCAGACCGTAGGCACGCCACTGGAGCTCGTCGAGCTCCTGATTCATCCACGTGAATGGCAACGCCTTCGAATTGAGCCTATAGGTGTTGTGTTCGAAGCGATTGTTGCGGGAGGTGAACACCGCGGTGTCTTCGACATCCTGGGCGATCCCGGTCCAGCCTGCCCAATTCATGATGGTGTTCGTGCACCCAGAGATTCTGGAGCAGGTGCGGGCCGTATGCTCCAGAGCCGCGGTTCTGCTGCATGCCCCCAATACCGCCTGCGCTGCCGTCCAGGTAATTGCCATAGACTTCGACATCGGACGACGCCGCGACGAGAATGCCAGCCGCCGCGATCCAGTAGGGATATCCAAAACTGTTGCGCAGAACCGTGTTGTTGCGGATAACCGCCCTGTAGCTGATCTCGTGAACGATGCCCATCCACGTGTTGTCGTTCGTGGTGTTGTTCTTGTACAGCGTGTTGATGTTGTTCTCATCGGTCCACAGGCCCATCCCGTCGTTCGAGAGCGAATAGTTGCCCCGCACAACCAGGTTGTTCGTGTTCGTGAGCTTCACGCCACCCGCTTCCCACAACGGATAGAAATGAGCCGTGGTTGTTGTGGAAAATGAGATTGTTCTCGATGAGAATGTCATCGCCGCTGCCCATGATCCCAATCTGTCCGTTGTTCTGAATGTAATTCTGACGTACCTGGGCACGCGGACCGACGGTCACTCCCGCGCCGTGGTTCTTGGCAATCTCGTTGTTGATCACGATCCAGCCGCTGCGCCCTTTTCCGTTGATGGCACCCTGCTGGCTGGCGCCCGACGTACATTTCGATCCGGATGCCGTTGATGGTGACGTTGTCCGCCGTACCCTCGAAGGCCGCCAGTGTGACGCTCGTCTCGATCGTCAGGCCCGAAGGATTGTAGGGGATGTAGATGCGGTCGGCGTTGTAGTCGAAGTACCAATCCCCGGGCCTGACGGACCAATTCGGCGTCCCGACCTGGCCGAGCGTCGCGACGGAGTCCAGGAGCTCACGATTGATGAACAACTGTTCGGGATAGCTGCATCTCGGATGCTCGGTCTGACACTCGCCGTTGCGCGGGCCCTGCTGCGTTTGGCCGGGAGAGTACCAAAGGTTTCCCGACTGGACCCAGTTCGTCAGCTCGCGTGCCCCGTTCAGGACCGTGCCGGGTTCACCCAGGTACGTGTCGCCGTTCCTCGGACGGATCGTCTGATTGCGATGGACGCCAGCTTTCAGACGAAACGTCGTGCCGGCGGGATAGCTATTGACGACGGACTGAATATCCTGTCCCGGTATAGATCGACTTGCGCAAAGGCTTGGCTCGGAAGCAACACGGCAGCGAGGAGGGCGCCCACGGTCAGGGGTGTTCGGAACACGTGGGTGACGGAGCCTACGATCATCGTTCTCTCCTAGGTGTGATGCAGATTGATCCCACGATGACGTCACACCGGGCCGTAAGTCAGGCCACCGCTTCAGGGCTCGCGTGGACCGCCGGGCAGCAACCCGCGATCGACGGGGAAGGCGGACGACCTCCTTCGCGCACGTGCGAGCGATCCGCAGCGGCGGGATGTGACGGTGCCGCCACGCTTTGCAAGCGACCGGCCAGCGAAAAGCTGTATTTCATACGCGAGAGCGCGGGATTCTCGATACGGACGAGTTCTGGTTCGATGCCCGCTTCTGCAGAATTACGCAACGAAGTTGGAGGCTTCTTCGAGCGAATGACAGCGGAAGCGGCGGCGCGGGGGATCGTCTGAGGTGAGGATCGGCAGGAAGGCTCAGGCTGTGGGCTGTCGCGAGGCCGGTCCGCTCCATCCAAGAATTACCTACCGCGAGAAAGTGCCGTGAACATCTTGCCCGTACGCGGTCCATTCCGATTCGGAACGGTCCGAGTCGATCCAGGTGAAATGGCGGCCTGACGACTTGAGGACGTAGTGGTTTCGATCGAACCGGTTGTTCCGGGACGTGAAGTAGGACCTGTCGCCGATGTCCTGCGCCAGGCCGGTCACCCCACGGACCATCACGACCGTGTTGTCGTGCACCCAGAGGTTCGAGACCTCGTACGGCCCCCGTGCTCCCGATCCGCGTCGCTGCTGCACGGCCACGATCCCATCGGCGTTGTCGTCGACCGTGTTCTCGTAGATCTCCACGCCTGGTGAGGCTGCGACCAGGATTCCGGCGCCCCAGACCCACGACGAGAACCCGAATCCGTTTCGGCGCACGATGTTGCTGCGGATCACGGCGGCATAGCTGATCTCGTGGAAGATCCCCATCCGCTGGTTGTCCTCGACGGTGTTGTTCTCGTAGAGCGTGTCGACGTTGTCGATGTCGGTCCACAGGCCCGGGCCCGTCGTTGTGGTGCACGAAATTGCCGCGCACGATCAGCCGCTCGGGTCGAGACGAACTTCGTTCCGCCAGCCTCCCAGCTCGCATCGAAGTGCGCGGTGTTGTTGTAGGCAATCTCGTTCGATTCGACGAGGACATCATTGCCGCCCCCGGCGATGCCGAGCTGCCCGTTGTGGTGGACGTTGTTACCGGTCACGCGCGAGCCGTCGCCGGTGCGGATCCCGAGGCCGTGGTTCCAGCGAACCTCGTTGCGCGCGATCGCCCAGCCCGTTCGCCCATCGGCGCTGATCGCGCCGTGCTGCGCCAGGTTGGCGTACTTCTCGATCGACGAGGTCGGAGACAGTGACGTTGTTGCCGGTGGCCTCGAAGGCGGCAGGCGTGACGCTGGTCTCGACGCGGCGTCCCGAAGGATCGTCCGCGAAGTAGATCCGATCGCCGGCGTAGTCGAAGTACCACGTCCCGGTCGTGACCTTCGACAGCGAATCGACGCTCACGAGTAGGCGATCGTCGATAAAGAGTTCCTCGGGGATGCGGCAGCGGGGAAAACCGGCCTGGCACTCCCCATGTTGCACGCCCTCCTGTGTCTGATTGGCCGCAACCCAGAGCGCGCCGGCGCGAGTGAAGCTGCTGAGCAGACGCGCGCCGGACAACACGGCGCCGGACTCGCCCACGAAGGTGTCTCCGTCCTTCGGCCGGATCGTCTGTATCCGGTGGACGCCTGCCTTCAGCAGGAAGGTCGTGTTCCCGGGCGCAGCCGAGACGTTCGCCTGGATGTCCTGGCCCGGATAGATCTGAACGGGTGTGTTCTGAGTGCCAGTGCGGTTCACCGCGGTGCCGGCCGTACCGCCTGTGCGGGGACGGCCGGGTGCCTGCTGCTCCACGGCGGCTGGCAACGAGATCAGCCCCGCAAGGAAAGCGACCGGACCGCGAGCGCGAATCCAATGAGCGCCAGTGAAACCGGAGCGCAGCGGTCGGGGCGACATGCTCATCAAAGCCCGCCTGACGGTCGATGGGCCCCTCGAGGGAGACCCATTCACAGGGATCAGAAAAAACCGGTGAGATATGCCGTGATTTTACCCCAGCCGGAAGGGGAGTGCTTTCGAGGTGCGCTTTTCAAGGTTGGTAGAGCGGAGACGAGCCCCGCTCTACCCATCATCGCAGCTATCGGATGAACGCCCCCGTGACGTCCTGGCCGTAGCTCTTCCACTGAAACTCGTTCTTTGGCCCGTTCATCCACTCGAAGTAGGACGCATTCGGACCGAGATGATACTCGTTGCGCTCGAAACGATTGTTCCGAGATGTGAAACACGACGTATCTCCGATGTCCTGCACGAGTCCGGTCATTCCATTGGTCATGCTCACCACGTTGTCGTGGACGTAGAGGTTCCAGACCTGGTGAGCGCCGAATGCTCCTGAGCCCCGATTCTGCTGAGTGGCGGCGATCCCATGCGCGTTGCCCTCGATCGTGTTGCCGTAGATCTCGACGTTCGAAGACGATGAGATGGTAATGCCGGCGCCCCAGATCCACGCAGTGAATTGAAACCCGTTACGGCGCGCAATGTTGTTTCGGATCACCGCCGCATAGCTGATCTCGTGAAGGATCCCCATCCACGTGTTGTCTTCCACGGTGTTGTTCTCGTAGAGCGTGTTGATGTTGTCCGTATCGGTCCACAGGCCTGGACCGTCGTTGTGGTGCGCGAAATTGGCCCGGACCGTGAGTCGATCGGTCTCCGAGAACTTGGCGCCGCCCCCTTCCCAGTTCGGATTGAAGTGAGCCAGGTTGTTGTAGGCGATTTCGTTGCCCTCCACCAGGACGTCGTTGCCGGTGCCGCCGATCCCGAGCTGACCGTTGTGGTGCGCGTTATTGTTCAGGATCCTGGCCGACGGTCCGACCAGAATGCCGAGCGCATGGTTCAACCGGGCCTCGTTGTTGGAGATCACCCACCCGGTCCTGCCCTCGGCGCTGATTGCTCCCCCCTGCGCCCGCGTGGCGTACTTCTCGAGGACCAGCCCGCTGACGGTGACATTGTTCGCCGTCGGCTGGATCCCCATCTGGGTCACGCTGGTTTCGACGACCCGTCCCGTCGGATCGTCCGCGAAGTAGATCTTGTCCCCCGCGTAGTCGAAGTACCACTTGCCGGGGCCGACCTCCGCCAGCGTTCCCACGTGCAGGAGCATCCGGTCGTCGATGAAGAGCTGCTCCTGCAGACTGCAGCGTGAGTAGCCATCCTGGCACATACCATAGGCGCTGCTCTGCTGCGTCTGGTCGCTGGCGACCCAGTAGCTGCTCGACCGGGTGAACGAGGTCAACACACGCGCGCCGGACAGGACGGCACCCGGTTCCCCGGTCAACTTGTCGCCATCGCGCGGCCGGATGGTCTGCATCCGGTGGACGCCAGCCTTGAACAGGAAGGTCGTCCCGGCCGGCATGCTGTTGATGATGGCCTGCGCGTCCTGTCCCGGATAGACCGCCGTGCCTGTCGGCGGCGCCGCCACCGAAGCCGTGCTGAACGTCCAGACCTTGTCGGCCGCCAGGGCGTTGCCCGCAACGTCCTTCGCGCCCGCCGTCCCCCCTTGATCGTCGCGGTGTAGACCGTGCCCCCGGCGAGGGGGTTATGCGGACCAATGGTGACCATCTTCGCCGTAGACGAGTAGGTGATGTTCGCCCCCACAGGCGAGCCGCCTTGCGGAGCCAGCGAGACCGTCGACGACGTCAACGTCGCGGCGTTCATTCCCTCCGAGAAGGTTGCGGTGGGGTCCACGGCGAGCTCAATGCCAGCGCTCCCGCCGGCGGGGGTGACGGCGATGACGGTCGGCGCCGCCGTGTCCGAAGCCGGAGCCGTGATGCTCACCGCTGCGGTCGATGAAACGCTGGTGCCGCTGATCGTGCCGGTGACCGAATACGCGCCGCTGGCCGATCCTGCTGTGTAGGTTCCGTCGCTCGCGATGGCGCCGCCCGTGGCGGACCAGATAACTGTGCTTCCGGCCGGAGCGTTGGTGACGGTAGCAGTGAATTTCTGTTGTGCGCCGGGCGCCAACACGACATCGGTCGGCGAGACAGAGATCCGCAGTTTTTTCCTTCCCTGCCCCTGCCCCTGCCCCTGCGCCGACAGCGAAGGGAATCCGCCGAGAAGGCCAGCCATCGCAAAGACCATCATGCCGGCAACGGCAAAACGGAGCGTCGATCGGCGAGCCCGCTTGGAGGTGGCGGGCTCGTGCTTGCTTCTGACGGCATCAACAAATGAATAAGGCATTCTGTATTCCTGTGTGTTTTGGTGCGATCGAAACCGTTCGCGGTATCGAGGCGCGATCACGAGCAGGCACACGATGGCCTTCGCATACGCGCGGAGCGACCCGCAGCAGCGGAGGATGTGACGGTGCCGTCACGCCGTGCAAGCGACCGGCCAAAGCGGTATGCACATGCGGCAGCGCGTGATTTCACATACGGTCGAGGTGTGCGTCGAGACCGGCTGCCGCAGATTTACGCAGCCGGAATCGGAGATTTTCGAGGAGAGGAGAGGGGAGCGCGCAGAGCCGCACGTTCGTTGACGAGAAGTTTGGTTGAGGGGCATCGGTGCAATGTTTTTCCACGCGCCATCCAGGAATTACGCAGCGAGCGAACGGACCGTGAACATCTTGCCGACTCGCGGGAATCGGATTGCTCGGGCGAGGGCCAGAGCCCTCGCCCGGAGCCGATATATCTACGGGGGGCTAGTACGAGCAGCCCGTGGCGCAAGTAGTAGTCACGGTGAGATCGATGCCCCGGTCTCTACGAGGTGCGCGTAAGTAATCAGGCGAGGCGAACGGCTGAAAGAGCGTCCCGATCGCGGCCCAGAGACGCGCTGCGCTCGGCAAGAGCGACCAGACGCACGCGAGCACGGCCAGACCGCGGCCTTGCAGGCTTCGCGGTGTGCCGATGCCGACCAGTTGTCGCATCAGCAGGGGCGAGATTGAATGCGCCCGCTTGCAGCAGCACGCGTTTCAGGATGTTCTCGTGCCCTCGCAGGTGCACGCGGCGCATGCCGCCGGTCTCGTAGAGATGCGCAAACGGGCGTTCCACCCGTTCGCCTCGAAGTCGGAGCAGCCGTTTCCCTCGCGCCCCGCGAATCCGGCGACGGTTGCGATAGACGGGGCCGTGCGCCTCTGGGTGCTCGTCCCATTTGCGTCGTCCGCGATCTGGTTCCGAAATGTAACTGCGGATGCCGATGGCTTCGAGATCCACCATCACCTGATTACTGTGATAGCCCTTGTCGCCGACGACCTCCTGCACACCCTCGCCGTCTGGCGCGACCGCCTCGACCTGCTCCGCGGCTTCGATCAGCGTCTCGATGCTCGTCGTCGTATCGCCCGCGTCCGCATCCTGCACCGTCACGCCGACCACGGCGCCGGTCTCGAGATCGACCGCATGTTCAGCCTTATGGGCCAAGTGGGTGCGATGATCCTTCATCTTCGTGATCTTCGCGTCGGGATCGTCCGGATGCGTCCAGTCGTCGTTCGACCCTTTCTTCTGCCGCTTCCGATCGAGACGCGCCAGGTCGTCGCGCGTCGGGGTCTCGATGCCCGACGCCTGCGCGAGTTGCGTCAAGAACTCCTGATACGTCTCACCCGTGTCGCGCCGCACAATGCTGCGCAATGCCGCGTTGGCTTCGAGGGTCGTCGCATCGATGCCGATCGTCGTGCCCTTCACCAGCCCTGCGTCCGCCAGCCGTTGCAGCACCCAGGTGAAGACCGCGCGATGCGTCTCCAGATCGATCAGCCGGCGCGTGCGCGAGATGGTCGAGTGGTCCGGCGTCGGTTCCTGCAGCTCCAGCTCCAGGAAGCTCCGGACGCTCAGCGAATCGGCGGCGCGCCACGCGATCGCCCGCTCCGAGTCGAGGCCCTCGAAATAGCCGAGCAGCAACAGGCGAAAGTACCGACCGGGCGCGAGACTGGGCCGGCCCATCACCTCGGCGTAGAACGTGGCGCACGTGCCTTCGACGAACGTATCGAACTGCGCCTCGTCAAGCACGCGATTCAAGCGTCGGTAGAACGGGTGCGCCGCACTGCGCGGCAGATCCTGCGTGGCCACCCACATGGCCGCCTGGCGCGCTCGCCGTTTGCGTTTGCCCATCGACATGCGCAAAGTCTGGTACACGCGATCGACGCTGTCGATCCCTATTCACCTACTTGCGCCACGGGCTGCTAGCGGCTGAACGTTCCCGTGACGTCCAAGCCGTAGCCTTTCCACTGAGACTCGTTCTTTGGCCCGTTCATCCACTCAAAGTAAGACGCATTCGGACCGAGCTGATACTGGTTGTGCTCGAAGCGATTGTTTCGCGACGTGAAGTACGAGTTATCGCCGATATCCTGTACCAGTCCGCTCTGACCCTGCGTAATGGTCACCAGATTGTCGTGCACGTACAGGTTCGAGATTTCATGCGGGCCGTACGTGGCAGCGTCGCCTGCCCGATTCTGTTGAATGGCGCCGATGCCGTCCGCATTGCCCTCGAGCGTGTTGCCGTAGATTTCGACGTTCGGTGAAGCCGCCACGAGAATGCCAGCGCCCCAGAGCCAGCCAGGATATGTGAGTCCGTTCCGCCGTACGGTGTTGTTGCGGATGATGGCGGCGTAACTGATCTCGTGGAAGATGCCCATCATATCGTTGTCATCGACGGTGTTGCCTTCGATGATGGTGTTGATATTGTTGATGTCCGTCCACAGCCCTGGGCCGAAGTTGTGGTGCACGAAGTTACCACGAACGATGAGCCGGTCCGTTGATGTGAATTTCGTCGCGCCGGCCTCCCATCCCCAGTCGAAGTGAGCAATGTTGTTATACGCAATCTCGTTCGCTTCCACCAGGATGTCATTGCCGACGCCGCCGATTCCCAGCTGGCCATTGTGGTGACTCTTGTTGCCAGTCACTCTTGAGGACGGCCCGACGCGAATGCCGAGCCCGTGATTCCACCGAACCTCGTTCGCGGAGATCACCCAGCCGGTCTTTCCTTCTGCGGTGACGGCGCCATGTTGCGCGATGTTGGCGTACTTCTCGACGATCAGCCCGTTGACGGTCACGTTGTTTGCGGTCGGTTCGAAGGCCGTTGTGGTGACGCTGGTCTCGACGATCCGTCCTGTCGGGTCATCCGCGAAGTAGATGCGGTCCGCCGCATAGTCGAAATACCATTTGCCCGGGGCGACTTCCGCCAGCGTGCCGACGTGCAGCAGCACCTGGTCGTCGATGAACAGCTGCTCGGGCAGGTTGCACCGCGGATAGCCAGGGAGGCACGAGCCGTGCGCCGTTCCCTGCTGCGTCTGGCCGCTCGCGACCCAGTAGCTGCCCGAACGGGTGAACGTTGTCAGAAGGCGGGCGCCCGAGAGAATGGCGCCTGGCTCGCCGTTGAACTTGTCGCCATCGCGCGGACGGACGGTCTGCATCCGATGGACACCAGCCTTGAACACGAAGGTCGTACCGGCCGGCATGCTATTGACGATGGCTTGCGCGTCCTGACCCGGGTTGATCGCCGTGCCGGTCGGTGTCGTCACCGAGCCGGTGGTGAACGTCCAGACCTTGTCGGCGGCGAGGCCGTTGCCTGCGAGATCCTTCGCGCCCGAGGCGCCACCTTTGACCGTGGCGGTGTACGTCGTGTTCGCCGCGAGACTGCTGGTCGGGTCGAGCGTCATCGTCCTGGTGGCGTCGAGATAGCTGACGGCTGCCGCGAGGGCGCTCGTGCTGCCCTGCGGAACGAGCGTAACGGTTCCGGTCGTCAAGCTGGCAGCCGACATCGATTCGGAGAAGGTCGCCGTGACGTTGGCGTTCAGCGCCTGTCCGCTCGCTCCGGTCGTCGGACTGATCACCGTGACCGTCGGCGCCGTCACGTCGGGCCCGCAACTCACCTGTGCATCCGCCCAATCGCCATGGTCGTAGTCCGAGCCGTTGCCGGCATCCGTCATGAGGAGACCGAGCTGGCTCACGCCGTTCATGGAGACGTTGACGTTCTGCGAGGCGCTCGACCCGGTCAGCGTGCCGCTGTCGTACACCTTCACGCCGTCGGCGAAGACCTGGAACACGACGCTGCCGTTCGAGCCCACTTCGTCGTCGACGCCGACCATGGCGGTGAAGGCCGTGCAGAGCCCTCCGAGCGCATAACTGATGTCCGCGGTCGCGTGCACGCCGAGGCCTTTGGCGTAGGTCACGCCATTCAACGTGAGCGTGGCCCCGTCGCCGCCGAGGTTTGCGCCGTTGCTGCGATCACGCTCGGCCGGGCCATAGCCATTGGTTGCTGACGTCCACGTGCGATCGCTCAGGTAAGACGAACCGCCAGCCGTGGTGAAGCTCCAGACCTTGTCGGTCGCCAGCGGATTGCCTGCGACGTCTTTCGCGCCGCTGCTTCCTCCCTTGAGGGTCGCCGTATAGGTCGTGCCTGCTGCCAGTGACGACGTCGGATCCAACGTGACGGTCAAGGTCGACGCGCTGTAGCTCACTGCCGCGGCAACGGCCGTCGTGCTGCCCTGGGGCACCAGCGTGACCGTTCCAGAGGTGAGCGTCGAGGCGTTCATCGCTTCCGAGAAGCTCGCCGCCGCGTTCACCGTTTGCGCGGCGCTCGCGGTCCCGGCCGCCGGGCTGACCCCTGTGACCGTTGGCGCCGTGGTGTCAGGCGCCGCAGCGGTCGTGAACGTCCAGATCCTGTCGGCGGCGAGCGCATTACCCGCAACGTCTTTCGCGCCTGCCGCTCCACCCTTGACCGTAGCGGTGTAGACCGTGCTGCCGGCGAGAGCGGCCGCGGGATCGAGCGTGACGGTCTTCGTCGAACCGACGTAGGTGACTGTTGCCGCGACCGCCGTCGTGCTCCCTTGAGGCACGAGCGTGATGGTTGACGACGTCAGCGTCGCCGCGTTCATCGCTTCGGAGAACGTCGCTGTCGCGTTCGACGTCAGCGCAACGTTCGTGCTGCCGCCCACCGGGCCGACAGCGGTGACGGTCGGGGCCGTCGTGTCAGGCGCCGGTGCCGTCGTGAACGTCCAGACCTTGTCGCTGGCGAGCGGGTTACCCGCAAGGTCCTTCGCGCCTGCCGTCCCAGCTTTGATCGTGGCAGTGTAGACCGTGTTGCCCGCGAGATCCGTGACCGGATCGAGCGTCACCGTTTTCGTCGAGGCGGCGTAGGTGACGGCCGCCGAAACCGCCGTCGTGCTGCCCTGCGCGACGAGCGTAGCCGTGGACGACGTCAGCGTGGCCGCATTCATGGCTTCGGAGAAGGTCGCCACGACGCTCGTCGGAAGCGCAACTCCGCTGCTCCCGCTCGCGGGGCTGACAGCCGTGACCGTCGGTGCGGTGGCGTCAGGGGCCGCGCCGGTCGTAAACGTCCAGACTTTGTGGGCGGCGAGCGGATTTCCCGCGACGTCCTTCGCGCCCGCCGTGCCGCCGGAGATGGTGACCGTGTAGAGGGTGTTCCCGGCGAGATCGGCTGCGGGGTCGATCATCACCGTGTTGTTCGTGGCGACGTAGGTGACGGTTGCCGCGACCGGTGACGCGCTTCCCTGAGCCACCACCGTGACACTCGACGTCGTCAACGTCGAAGCGCTCATCGCCTCCGAGAACGTCCCGGTTGGACTCGTCGTCACGGGAACTGCCGTCGACGCGTCGGCAGGAGTCGTGGCCGTGACCGTGGGAGCCGTCGTATCGCCAACGCAGCTCACTTTCGCGTCGGCCCAATCCGCGTGATCGCCGTCGATGCCGTCCCCACCATCGGTCACGATGAGCGCCAACTCAGACGTGCCGACGACGTTCAGCGAAACGTTCTTCGACGGCGTTGCGGCGGTCACGACACCGCTGTCGTATTGTTTGACCCCATCCAACCAGACTTGAAAGACGACGCTGCCCAGCACGCCCGATTCGTCGTCTATCCCGATGACGGCGGCAAAGGTGCTGCACGCGGCATTCAGCGCGTACCGCACATCTGAGGCGGCGCTCGTCCCGAGCCCCTTCGGGTAGGTCACCCAATCCAGCGACAGGGTGCCGCCGTCCCCCGGGCCGGCCCCGCCGTTGCTCCGGTCGCGCTCGAGCGGTCCCAGGCCGTTCGCCATCGACGTCCATGTCCGGTCGCTCAGGTCCTGCACGATTGGAGCGGGCCCGGTGATGTTCACGAGGGCGGTCGCCGATGCGTTGCTTCCGGTGATGAA
Organism: uncultured Acidobacteriota bacterium; assembly: GCA_963804795.1. Taxonomy (GTDB): domain Bacteria; phylum Acidobacteriota; class Vicinamibacteria; order Vicinamibacterales; family 2-12-FULL-66-21; genus CAVSUB01. The sequence goes on from CAWDRS010000009.1 coordinate 195,980, forward strand.
GCTCGTGACAGCGTACGGTCCGCTGACCGGCCCCGCCGTGAACGTTCCATCGCTCGCGATCGTTCCGCCCGTTGCCAACCACGCCACCGTGCTGCCGCCGGGGGCGTTCGATACCGTTGCGGTGAATTTCTGGCGGCCTCCAGGCGCAATCACGGCGTTCGTGGGGGAGACGCTGATTGAGGGCGTTGCCTGTCCGGGCGGGTCCGTAACCGCTCGCAGTCCCTTCGGAGGTTTCAGCGTTTTCCTTTGCGCGAGGAGGGAAGACGACCCGCTTGCAACCGCGACGAGAAGGAGGGCGACTACTGCGACGCGAGGCCGTAGGGACTGTATTGCTGCCCAAGACCATCCTGGCGCGTTCTCGGCTGCGACGTCTATGAAGGTATGAGTCAAACATTCCGGTCTTCCCTGATAACGCGATTCCTCACTCCGGCACGGCGTCCCCGCACGTTGCGCGCTCCATGGACGCCGCGACCGTCGAGCGGCTAGCGCGAGCCCTGGGCAAAAACGATGATCTTCCGGATCAGGCACACCCCTCTCTTCTGGTGGGATGCGCCGGAACAGCAACGGATTCAGGTGGCGAAGGGCCCGTGCCGATGAACGACACGATCAGACTGCAGTCGAACGCTCGCGCCGGCGGGGACCCAGGCGCGCGTCCTGAATCCGTCCATAGCGAGAACCATGCCGCGGCGCGAAACCTATGAGCAGAAAGCCGGATTCACAAGTGAAACATGGCGAAACGGGGGGATGGGCCCGCATCCGTAACGCCGATTACGATTGTGCAAAGGCACCGCTCTCGCGTGCCCGTACAACGTTGCGAGAATGCTCCGCTCGACGGTCGTCCAAGGCATGTGGCAGGTGGCGCTCGAAGACCGAATCGACCGCCGGGTGTTTCGTCTGGCTGAGCGGTATCCAGCCAGCTCTTATCGTGACAATCTGCCGCGCTTGGTGACCATCGGTTTTCCGATCGGCTGTTACGCGGTCCGTAACGTGCGCGCTCCGCCGCTCCTGACTTCGAGACTGCGGACGCCGCTGGCTGTCCCGTCCACCTTGGCCCGAACCGAGGCCTCTTATCGAAACGGTACCCGCGCGAGCAAGAGCGTGAAGCAACCGAAGAGGGCGGTGGGCTTGGGCCTCGTCGGCTGGAATCGCCGCCTGAACGTAGTAGAATCTCTGCCGCCGTGAAATGACGATCAGACCCTCTGCTCCGCTCGCCGTCGCGTTGCTCTGGACCTGCGTTTCTGCCGCTCGGCGCCTATGGCGCGCATGACGCCCAGGATGCGATGACGAGAGCGAAGTGGCTGTACGCGTCCGCCGCCTACGAAGAGGCGCTCGCCGCCCTCGACAAGGTGCCCTTTCCGGACGGCGCCGACGCGGACATCGAGCCCACGGAATATCGACTGCTGTGTCTCTTTGCGCTGAAGCGGACCGACCAGGCACGGATTGCGATCGACACGCTCCTCCTGGCGCACCCACGGTACCGGCCGAACCCGGATCTCATGTCTCCGGGCGTGCGCGCGCAGTTCGAGGCCATTCGTAACGACATCATCCGCCGGCGCTACGCGGAAGCGAAGGCGAGCTTCGACGCCGAGGAGTACCGCGCCGCCATCGTGCGTTTCGACCGGGTGATCGAGCAGCTCGTGGGAGCCGGGGATCCGCCGGCGCTCGGCGACATGCGGATGCTCGCGATCGGATTCCGGGATCTCGCCAAAGTGAACAACACTGCACCGGCGGCTGCTCCGACAGCAGGACCGACGCAGGCCATCGGCACGAGCGGCCCGATCTATGCCGCAGGCCCGGCCGCACCACCAGCCCCGAAGCTCCCGCTGTCTCCGCCGTTGCCTGGGGTGTACGACGAATCGTCCATCAACGTGATCGCGCCGGTGCCGCTCGAACCGATCCTTCCGCCGGTCTCCCCCGAACAGGCCGTGGCCGCGCCGGCGGTGGGACTCTTCGAGATCGTCATCGACGAAAAAGGCCGGGTCGAGTCGGCGGTCGTCCGCCGGTCCATCTCGGCGCAATACGACGCGCTCGTGCTGAACGATGCGCGCAAATGGCGGTACCGGCCGGCGACGCGCGAGGGCAAGCCGGTCAAATTCCGCAAGGTCGTCGAAATCTACACAGCGTCGCTTGCGTCGCTGAAGAAGTAACAGCAGAACGCACAGCTTGATTCGACGTGTGATTCGACAGTCGATCCTCGGACCGACTCTGCGGCTGGCCCACCCGGCGGTCTCACTTCGATCGCAGATCTGTCGTGACTCTCAAGGGCGTGCCGGCTGTGACGTTGACTTTGAGGCGGCGTTCGCCGAGTTCCGGGTGCTTGAAGACCACGTCGTGGGGACCGGCGGAGAGTGGCAGGTTGGCGAGCGGCGTGTCGCCGACGGGCGCTCCGTCGATCGTGACCGACGCCCAGGGCAGCGCATTGACGTTGACGCTGCCGGGTGCCACGTTGAGCGCGACCGGTGAGGCGGCTCTGGGCGAGGCTGTGCGGCCTGCGGTCGCCAGTGGCGGGGGCACTTGGCCCTTCGATCTCGACGGTTCCGGCGCGCTCGACGGCGCCGGAGCGCTTGTCGCCCTCGCCGGGGCCGGTGCGTCCTTCGCGCGCGCGGATGCGGGGGGGGTGCTCTTCGCGCGCGGCGGAAGCGAGCGCTGTGCCGGTGCGCGCGTGCTGCGCGGCGCCGGAACCGTGGTGTTCGCCTGTGACGCTTCCGACGACTTCGGCCCGCGGTTCACCACGACAGCCGCCCGCGGCGGGTTTGTCACCTGCCAGCCGATCCACCCGACTTCGGCGAGGCCCACGATCGACAGCGCGATGACGGCCGCCTCGCGCGCGTCGAAGCGAAGGGACGCCGACTTCCGCCGGCGATTTTTCTGCCTGAAGACCGGACGTGTGAAGTTCGAGCGCGCGCTGCCGAGATAATCTTTGCTCCGCGATCCGAGACCCGAGGCGAAACGAGACGCCACGCCGAGCCTTCCCACGATCGACGCGAGCTTCGCGCGGGTCCTTTGTTGACCCAAGGCGAGCTCCGCTCGGCTTGTGATTGGTGAGTCGAGCTCCGCTCGACTTGTGATTGATGACTCGAGCTCCGCTCGACTTGTGATTGACGAGTCGAGCTCCGCTCGGCTTGTGATTGACGAGCCGAAGTCCGCGGGCTCATGCGTGCCAACACCGGCCCGGTCGGCGTTCCATCGTCTGGAGCCGGGACGTGACGAAACACCGATGGCTTCGGCTCGCGATCGGCGCTCGGCTCGAGCGCCGAGAGCATCACGTTGATGTCCGGATCGGGTGGGCCGGGAGCCGGGAGCTGCGCTGCGTCGCTCGCCTCCTCCGGAGCGAAGAACGGCAGGACCGGCGGTTCGTTGTCCGGCGTGTCGGGGTGCGGGGCCGTCGGCCCTTGCCCACGCTCCTGCACGAAGAAGGCGTCGAGCCCCTTCGCCACGGAGCGTTCCCACTCATCGTCTGGTTGAGTTGGACGGTCTGCCATATATCGATTAACGCGTGTGAAATCAGCACGCCCGGCCGCGCAGGCGGAGGGCCGGGCCTACCGGCGAAAATCAACTCTCACCGAGACCGCCGTACCCGCCGGGATCGTGACCGACAATCGCCGCTCGCCCAGCTCGGTATGCCTGGCGACGATGTCGTGCTGACCGGCCGGGAGGGCCCGGTCGACGATTGGCGCGACGCCGATCGTCTCGCCATCGATCTGAATCTCGGCCGACGCCGTCGACGAAATCGACACCAGTCCTGAAGGCACCGCGAGATCGAGCGACGTCGTCTTGCCGGCGACGACTTCCACTGTCCGATTCAACCGCACATCGAGCAGCGGGTTGAGGAACTCGATCTCGTGTCGGCCAGCGGGCAGCTGCCAGGGACCCGCGCGGCTCGTTCCAACCAGGCGTCCCTGCTCGTATGCCTGCAGCGCGATGGGCATCGAGACCGCGAGCCAGCCGTGCCCTTCCGACGGCTCGCCCGAGAGCGTCTCGAGCTCGAGGTTCAGTGAGCGGTCCGCGCCCGACTCCAGCATGACGTCGCGCCCCAGGAACTGCGCTCCGCGTTCGACGCGCACGGCATGCGGCCCAGGGTTGAGGCCCGTGACCGTCATCGGCGATCGTCCGCGGGGCCGGCCATCCACCAGCACCCGCGCACCCGTCGGCTTCGTCTCGATCCGCAGGCTGGCCGCAGCGGTCCCGACCGGGAGATCGAAGAAGCGGGACACCTGGCCGTCCTTGGCGACGCGCACCGCCATGATCTGCGTGGGCCCGGCGGAGCGGATCTCCAGAGCATGCACGCCTTCCGGTGTCTTCAGCGTCGCGGGCGTCACGCCCAGCATCTCGCCGTCGACGAGCAACTGCGCGCCTGCAGGCTTCGACGTCACGGTCATCGTGCCGACCGCCACCGTGGGACGGCTCCCGAACACACGCCAGCCGATCACCGCGACTTCCGCGACCCCGACGATCACGAGCACGCCGATCGCGATGCGCTGCCAGCCGATTTCGGTCAGCGCGATCCGCGCGTGCGCCGTGCGATCGGTTTGCGGCCTCGCGACCGCGCGATCGGAACCCGACCGGCGTGGCACGATCCGCGGCGGCGTTCCGACGGTGTCGACGCCTTCGACGTGTTCGACGCTCGCAGTGTTCGACACGCTGCCGGGGGCCGACGACGCGCTCTCGGGTGCGGGAGCCAGGCGCCGCGCCTCGAAGGCGGCGGCGCGCGTTTGTACAGTGTCGGCGCCTTCGAGCGTGTTCGAGAGCCCCGGAAGTCCAGGCAGCCCCGCAAGCGAAGGCGCGCTCGGACGTTCCTTCGGAGGGACAGCGGACGGAAATCGCCTGACCGGATCCGGCAGGAACAGGTCGAGCGCGTTCGACACCGCTTCGTCGTCCGAGGCGCTGCCCTTCGATCGATCGTTCCGCGGGGGCATACTTCCGCCTCCCAATGCACCGGGGTTTTGAAACCGCCAACGACGGTTTTTGAAACCGCCCGGAGGCACTAATCATACTGCCAGTAACAAGCCTCCGTGGAGCGGAGATCGATCGATGCGTCTGCGAGTTGCACGAAATGGCGGATCGCCGGGACTGACCGGAGGCGGAAGGTCGGGCTCCGCGCCGCGCGACCGGAACGGCGGGCCCACACCAGGCCTGTAATCGCCCCTTTACATGGCGGAGATCAGGCGTCCGGACGCGGTCGCGAATGGAAGGGGCGAGTAGACAGGCTGGCAGACTAACCTGGGGTGCGCATTCGGCGTCCTTTTGTTTTTGCTGAGAAATCTCCGCAGAATGCTATTGGCTGAGCTCTTGCCAAACAGTCGAGGCGTATGGCTCATCTGCCGACCTCTCGACGTCACCATCGTCACGGCGATCAGCACAGGCGCAGCGCCCTCCGCCACCGCCTCCTGGCGGCTGCGGCGGTCACGATTCTGTTACTGGCGGGGACCGTCTTCCGATTGTGCGCAATCCGCCGGCGTCGCGACCCACGATCTGTCGAAGCGGCCGAGCAGACTGCTTGCGCTGAACACAGAGCCTGTGGACGTCGCGGACGCTTCGACGTCGACGGAAGCCGACGGTCCAATCTATCCGTACTCGATCATCCCGGGAGGCGCACGCTCGAAAGATGCGCTCCTGCGATCGATCGTCGCGGATCCCGTGGTCCGCGCGCACTACACGAACTTCGACGTCGCCAACACACGCGTCGTCAAGCTCACCGAGCCGCGGCTGGCGTACGTCTCTTACCGGATGGGGAGCGCCGTCTACTGGACGCGCCGGCCGGTGGTGCTGAGAGCAGGGGAAACCGTGCTCACCGACGGAAGGCACTTCGCGCGCACGCGCTGCGGGAATCAGCTCGCTGAGGCGCCGGCCGGTAGTTGCAGCCGACGAGCCTGCAGAGGAGCTCTTGAACACTCCACTGCCGCTCCTGCATCGAGCGCTCTGGGTGCCGAAGCTGCCGTCTGGTGGGCGGAGCCGCTTCGACCTTCGTGAGCATGGACCGTCGCGTCGTCTGTGCCGCGCGGGCTGTGGAGCGTTCCGAGCGTGATCAGCACGTTCGGTACACCGGACCCGCGTCCGTCGCTCGAAGGGGATAACTCGCCGTTCCCGGGCGGGGAAACGGAGCCGCCGCCGAGCGCGCCGCCCGTGGATTCGCTGCCGCCGCATTCGCCACCGCCACCGAATTCGCCGCCGACCGATCCGGTGCCGCCGCTCGTGCCGCCGGACGATCCGACGCCTCCGGATACGCCGCCGGTGCCGCCGACGGATCCGCCGACGGACCCCCCAACGGATCCTCCGACGGATCCGCCGACGGATCCGCCGATCTCGGTGCCCGAGCCTGGAACGTTGATGCTGCTGATCACAGGCGGCGGATTGCTCCTTCGTCGCCGTCGTCAGCCTGGCGCGTAGGTCCGCGCTCACTTGTGATCAACCTCGTGTGGCTTCCGGCTTCAGCCGGAAGCCCGATTCTCAAAAGCTCTTCAGGCCTGCCATGACGAGGCGCGCAGATCGATGACGGGAACCACAGGGGTTTTCAGACTTGAGTGTTGACGCGCGGCGACGGGTCGAGTCAAAGTCGGTGGTTTCATGAACGAGTCCTGGTTCGCTGTCCGGACGCGATCGCGCGCCGAGAAGTCCGTGCAGGAGCAGTTGGAACGCAAGGGCGTCGAGGTCTTTCTTCCGACTGCGACGCGGTGGAGCCGGTGGAAGGATCGAAAGAAAGCAGTCGACTGGCCGGTCTTTCCGGGCTACTGCTTCGCGCGCTTCGACCCTGCCACCCACCTCACCGTGCTCAAGTGCTTTGGCGTGGCGTCGATCGTCGCGTTCGGGAACGAGTTCGCGCCGATCCCGGACGTCGAAATCGAGAGCCTGCGCACGCTGGTCAGCAGCACGCTCAAGTACGATCCAGTGCCGTTCATCAAGGAAGGAGAGATGGTTCGCGTCAGCCACGGACCGCTCGCAGGGGTCGTCGGCCGCCTCGTGCGGAAGGGCGCGAAAGCCCGTTTGGTCCTCTCAGTCGATCTGATCGGCCAGGCCGTCAGCGTCGAAGTCGATGCTGGCGACGTGGAGGCGTACCTAGCTTCTAAGAACCGACGCCTTCTGTCTGCTACCCGACAATAGTCCCGCTCGAGGTAGCCTTGTGCCGCCGGAAAACGTGCAAATGACTAAATCTGTGAGGATATAGTTAATCGTCCAGTTGGCCGAGCTCTTGCGATTAGCTCCGCCAGATGGGTCCGATGCCGTCGAGTGGTCGTCAGCGCCGCAGGGAACGCGTCCGCCGACGGCGCCCGCTCGCCATTCTCGTCTGCGTTGCCCTGGGGGCTTCCGCGGCGGCAGGGATTCTGGTCCTTCGCACGACTCCGCGGGACGCTGTCGGTGAACGCCTGCAGGTTGCCGTCACGCCGTCGCCCAGCCAAACCGGCGCGGAGCAGATCGCCGAGGGCAGTGCGGCGGAGGGTACGGAGATAACGGAGAAGAGCTTTTAACAGGGAGGTGGGGAGGTGGGGAGGAGCCTTGTTATATGAACCTCCCATCCTCCCTGTTAAAAGATCTCTCCTATCGCTCAAAGAAGTACTCACGGAATTGAACGATTCCGAGAGTTGCCGATTGTAGTCTTGGGGCAGGCTACGCCGCCCGACCGAAGGTCGGGCCGGCGGGAGATACAAGGTCGGGCCCGCGGAGAGTTACAACCCCGCAGGCATAGTCCTGACTAGTTTGTGGCTCGCTGCTAAGGCTTCGCCAAGAAGTGGGAGCCTAGCGTCGACGTGTCGAACGCTTCGCTTCCATATGTGCCGTCGACGGCCGGGTGACTGTGTTGGAACACCTGGTCCCCGCTTGTTTCGATTCGCACGGTGTACGCGATAGGTAACTGGTCCAGGAGCGAGCCGACGGCTCGCAGCAAGGCTGGTGCGAAATTGGCCTCGTCCTCGGCGGTAAGGGTCGAGACGAAACGAATGTTCATGCGCGCGGCTCCGATCTTGGGCGAGATTCCGCCGGGAAACCCAGAGGGACGACGAACAAAAGTGCAACTTGTGTTCCTCTACCGTAGTGAGCGCATATTATCTAGACTCTCCGCCATCTTATGTTGACGAAATGGCCCGAAACGCCATTTCACAGGACGCGAGAAAAGTTCTGGAAGTCCTTAGTTCGGAAGAATAAAGGCATCCATCGATGGACGATGTGTGGGATCGCGTTGCTGTCCGGCTGAATCAGCTCACCGGTCGACGCTCGGTCGTGCGCGTGCCGGACAAGGGGGAGTGGCGCGTCGTGGCCGGCGCGGATGGCTGGCCGCCCGAACTGCTCGAAGGTGCCCTCCGCATCCCGGTCGACGGCGGACCCGATTGTCAGGCGGAGATTGTTCTGCCACGCGAGCGCACGAAGGGGCCTGACACGCTGGCGACTCCCACGTGCCGAAGCCTGATCGGCGAAGTGGCGGAATCGACCGCACAGCTGGCGGTCGCGACCCGGGCGCTGGAGATCGCGCTCGCCCGCGAGCGGCGCCTGGACGCCTTCGCGCGCGCGCTCGTCCACTGCCCCGACGCGCCGTCGCTCCACTCCCTCATCGTCGAGACGATGGCGCGGGCGGTCGGCGCCGAGATCGGGGCGATTGCGCTGCCGATTCACGGCGAGCCGGCCCTCGGGGTGACGGCGACCTACGGTTATCCATCGGTGGTGGTCGAGCACGTGCGGCAGGCGCCGGGCGAGGGAATTCTGGGTCGTGTGTTCTCAACGGGCCAGGCCGTCGTTGTACGCGATGTGGCCGATCAGCCCGATCACGCGCGGAGGCGACGATACAGGAGTAGTTCCTACCTCGCGTTTCCGCTGTCGGGCCCGCTGGGCGTGCAGGCGGTCGTCGCCGTCACCGATAAGGCGAACGGCGCTCCGTTCGACGATCGCGATCTCGCGATCCTGACGTCGTTCGGCGCGCCGGCGTCCCTCGCGCTGGGCCGCGAGGAGCTTCGCGAGCGGGCGCGCGACCTGGCGCACCAGGCGACGATCGACGGTCTGACCGGCCTGTTCAACCGGCGCTACTTCGAGACGCGTCTCGAGCAGGAGATTCAGCGCCAGCGCCGGCAGTTCGACGAGCTGTCGCTCCTGATGGTGGATTTGGACAACTTCAAGGACCTGAACGACACGCAGGGGCATCTCGTCGGCGACCGGGTGCTCCGGGAAGTGGCCGACATCCTGCGGCGTGCCGTGCGCATTTTCGACGTCTGCGCCCGCTACGGCGGGGAGGAGTTCGTGATCCTGATGCCCGGGGCCAACGCGCCGACGGCGCTCCGCATCGCGGAACGCATCCGCCGGCAGGTGGAGCAGCACTTCGCCAGCGGCCTGCGCTCGGGGTCGCCGGTCTCGCCGACCGTCAGCGTGGGAGTCTCCAGCGCGCAGCCGACGACGACGAGAGAAACGCTCATCGCGCAGGCGGATTCGGCATTGTTCCAGGCGAAGGGCGCGGGCAAGAACGTGGTGTGCGTGTATCCTTGACAACCGGTCGCGCATCGCCTATAAACGCTGATCTCCAAAGGTCTATATCACTGAATATGTACGAAGCCGTTAAGCTCATCGGCGAGAGCGCTTCCATGGACCGCCTCCGCGAGGATGTCAGGTCCGCGGCGCGTACAGACGCCAAGGTCCTGATCACCGGGGAGAGCGGTGTCGGGAAAGAGATCGTGTCGCGTCTCGTGCACGCGGCAGGCTCGCGTGCAGCATTCCCGCTCGTCACCGTCAACTGCGCCGCCATCACCGAAACGCTGCTCGAAAGCGAGCTGTTCGGCCATTCGCGCGGCAGCTTCACGGGCGCCTACAAGGACCGCACGGGCGTGCTCGAAATGGCGCACCGGGGCACGGTCTTCATGGACGAAATCGGAGAGACGAGCCCGCGCATGCAGAGCCTGCTGCTGCGCTTCCTCGAGAACGGCGAGATTCAGCGGATTGGCACGACGAAGGCCAATGCGCGCGTCGACGTGCGCGTCATCGCCGCCACCAATCGCGACCTGCTGCAGGGGGTTCTCGCGAAGACGTTCCGCGAAGATCTCTACTACCGCCTGAACGTGATCCACATGCGAGTGCCGCCGCTGCGCGAGCGGGTCGAGGACATTCCCCTCCTGCTCGAGTACTTCGCGGGGAATTTCGCGCGGGAGTACTCCGCCCCGCGCCTGACGTTCTCGCACGAGGCGCGTGTGCTCCTGATGCGGCATCAGTGGCCGGGGAACGTTCGCGAGCTGAAGAATCTGGTCGAGCGGCTGACGGTGCGGCATCCCAGCGAGGCCCCGATCGGCCCCGCGGATCTCCCGCAGGAAATCCGCCGCTACGTGGAGGAATCGACGTCGTCCGGGTCACCGCGGGTGAGCGTCGCCGAGACGCTCTTCCGTCAGATCGTCGACGAACACCAGTCGTTCTGGACGGTCGTGTACGCACCCTTCATGTCGAGGGACCTGACGCGAGACAATCTGCGGGGGCTCGTGGGCCTGGGCCTGCAGCACACGTCGGGCAGCTACCGGGAGCTCGTGGAGTTGTTCCACATGGCGCCGTCCGATTACAAGCGCTTCCTCAACTTCCTTCGGAAGCACCAGTGCCACATGCCGTTCCAGCAGTTCCGGGCCACGACGCCGCGCGTCGAAGCGGGCTCCGGCACCCAGGCACCCGAGCGTCCGCCGCTCGTCGCCACCGGCTCGTGGTGAACTGCGCGTCATCGAGCACCCGTCCAACAGGAGATCAGGAGTTCAGGAAATCAAGAGGTTTTTGAACCTTCTTGCCTCCTGATCTCCTGACCTCCTGTTGGGCGGGTGCTCGAACTACGATCCGAATTCAGGCTGGCCCGCCGCGCTCAACTGGTTGACCAGCTGCTGGCCGGACACGGGCTTCACGAGATACGCCGCGCCGATCCGTCGCGCCTCTTCCTTCAACACGGGATCGTCGAACCCCGAGAACACCACGACCTGCCCGTCCGGCCGCACGTCGCGCGCCAGGATCGCCAGCTGCAATCCGTTGAACGCGCCGAGCCGCACGTCGGTGATCACGATGTCCGGCCGAAGGCTGGAGATGTGCTGTTTGGCCTCTTCGAAGACGCTGCTCGAGGCGACATGAAATCCGGAGTCCGCCAGGTAGCGGCTCAGGGCAGACAGCAACGCGACATCGTCGTCAACGATCAGCAGGGAAGCCACGGGCGGGACAATGGTAAATGGGAATTGGGAAATGGCAACCCCAAAATGATGACAAAGGGTGGAGATTGGGATTACATGCGCGTTGAGTTCGCATTTCTCACGGCGCGTGGGGCCCCACCCCCACGCGCTCTGTACTCGGCGACTCGCTTCGCTCGCGCCTGGTCAGATACGACAGCCCGCTTTGAGAACCGATGGTCCGAGTTCCGTGTCCCGAGCGCCGCGCGCCGCGCGCCGCGCTCCGGAGCGCCGAGCGCAGCAGGCGCTCCTACCGAATAACGAGCGACCCGGTCCAGCGGCTGCCGTCTGGCGGCGGGTTGTCGTGATCGTGGAAGCCGCACGTACGCACCGTATTCAGGTTGCCCGTCTCGCGGCTCTGACCGGGGGAAACCAGCCCGGCGACGTTGATCTCGGGGCACTGGTCGTGTTCGGGGTGCGGGTCGGACGCCATGTTGTGCGCGCGCGTGTCGTTGTTGACGAACACCACGCGCGTGCCGGGCGCAATGGTGAGAGACGTCGGACTGGCGCCGTTCGCGGTGATCGTGATCGTGCGCCCGGCAGCCGGAGGATCCGAAGGAGTCGAGGGCGATCCGGATCCGCCGCAGGAGGCAGACAGAGTCGCCATGATCAGGAGGGCCAGCGCACGCAACACGCTGGCATTATGCACCGAAGATGCGATGCGACGGCTTCGCTCGCCGCCGTTTCCGGCTACGCAGCGTGCGGTGCGCTCCAAGGGCCGCCGGCCCTGTCGTCCTGCATCCCCGCGCGTGTCCGGGGCGAGCCCCGAGCCCCGAGCGCCGAGCGCCGAGCGCCGGATCCCTGATCCCGACTCTTATCGAATGACGATCGTCCCCTGCAGGCTGGCCGTCGCGCTGTTCAGATGATCGTGGTAGCCGCAGGTGCCGGCGTTGGCGAATCCTTGCGTCAGCTTCGTCTGGCCGGCGGCCAGCGTGCCGATTCCCATTTCGATGGCGGGACAGGTTCCGTGCGTCGGGTGCGGGTCGGACGCCATTTCGTGCGCGCGCGTGTCGTTGTTGACGAACGTCACGCTCTGGCCCACGGTGATCGACACCTGCTGCGGGCTGACGCCGGTTGCCGTGATCGTGATCGTTGCGCCGCTCGGCCCTACCGATCCGGTCGACGCGGAAATCACGTTCGTCGAGCCCGTCGGCGAACCGTTGCTACCGCCGCCGCACGAGGCGACGCCCAGCATTGCGATGACCACCGAGACCGCCTTGAGTTTTTGGCACATACAGGTACCCATTTCGAACGGAGCTTGGTTGATGTGACGCGTTTTCGTAGCGCAGGGCTTCAGCCCTGCCACCCGGCGCGCGGGCAGCACTGGAGAGAGCTGCCTGAAGCAGGGCTGAAGCCCTGCGCTACGAGTTGTTGCAGCGAGCCTCAGAAGAACTTCCTCGAGATGTTGAATCCGAAATACCAGTCGTCGTTCGACACGCCGCCGCGCGCGATCTGCGCCAGGGTCGTCCCGAAGCCGTTCGAGAAGTTCAGCTGGAACGTGTGCCCCCCGGCGCGCTTCTCGATCGCGAAGCTCGCGTGTGCGACGTCCGGCTTGTAGCCGAATCGCGGCGCGGCTTCGGCGACCAGATACACCGTCGGCCTCACGCGCAAGCGCCCGCCAACCCCGATGATGAACGTGTCGTTGTCGTCGATCAGCTCGCTCGGGAGCGAGTTGGTGTTGTTGATCCAGATCGGCTGCGCGTATACGGCGCCGTGCTTCCCCAGCGTCCGCGAGATCACGGCGCCGACCGAGGGTGAGTAGCTGTCCTTGAAGTTGTTCGTGCCCTCCGCCGTCGCGATCGCATCGATGCTCACAGGCAAGCCGTGCCCCTGGCGGAACACCTGGTGCTGAGCGAAGAACTGGATCGTCCGGTCACTCGTCCGATGAATGCCGATCTGCGTCCCGCTCATGATGCCGAAGCGGTACTCGAGCCCGATGCGCGCGCTGTTGTCGAGGCCGAAGGCGTCAGACAGCAGATCGCCGAAGTCACCCTGGCCGAGCGGACGCGTGAACCGGTGCGTCACGCGGAACGAGCTGGCGAATCTCGGCATCCGCAGCGTCGTTGGCAAAGCAATCAGGGTGAAGTCGGGTTGAGACGGATCGACCGCGCGGTCGTTGTCCGGCTCGTCGGCCGGTGCAGCAGGCTGCGTGCTCCCCGCCGCGGGGTCCGCGGGTGTCTGCGCGGACGCCGGATGAACCTGGGCCGCGAGCAGAATGGCGAGCGCGGTGAGCGTTCTCTTGATGATCGTCATGATCAGGATGGTCGGCATGGTTGGCATCGTCAGTTGTTGGGAGCGCCGATTTCGATCCAGCGCCGGATCACCAGGATCTGATTGGCGGTCAGGTACGGCGGACCGCTTGCCGGCATCCGGAGGAGGTTGATGTCGCGCCCCTCGAGTTTGCGGATCAGATAGCTGGATTCGGGGTCGCCGGGGATCACGAGCGTCGCCCCCTGCCGCTGTCGGCTCGGGACGCTCACGAGCGCGGCATACGGGTCGGCGAACAGGTTCAAGTTGCCCGCTGGAGTTCGCCCCTGGTTCGTGTGACACGTGATGCAGGACGTTCGCCCTCCCAAGTCCGTGGTCGAGAAGATCTCGTTCTTGATGCTGGCGAACGTGGGCTGCAGGTTCGGGCTTTCCGGTCCGATGATGTCCTTGAGGCGCTCGTCGCACGCCGACGCGGCGCAGGCAGCCGCGAGCAGCAGGCCGGCGGCTGCGCGGCGCAGAAACGCAAGAGTAGGCTCGATCATGCCGAGCCGAACTGGCAAGCAGAGTGCCACCACCTGCGGACCGGATCCGCATGAATGCTCGCGAATCCTCCGACACAATTGTCGCGTGCTAAGGCTGGGTTACGTGGAGCTTCACATCGTTACGAGGTACGTAATTACTCGACGCGGTGCTTGGCCAGGTAGTAACTCAGTGCGCGCTGGCTGATCCCCATCGCTTCGGCAGCGTCCTTCTTGACGCCGCCGGCGCTCTCGATCGCGCGCCGGACGGTCTCGCGCTCGGTCCAGTCGATGTTCTGGCGGAGGTTGAGCGAGGGGAGTCCGGGCGGCGGCGCGTGTCCCGCGTCCAGGATCCGGACGACGTCCGGCCCGATGAGCGGTTCCGGCGACAGCACCACGGCGCGCTCGATCGTGTTCTCGAGCTCGCGGACGTTGCCCGGCCACTCCGACGCCTGCAGCGTCGCGATGACGCCCGTCTGCAGCCCATCGATGCGTTTGCCCGCGCGCTGCGCGTGCTTCGACACGAAGTGCTCGACGAGCACCGGGATGTCGTCCCGGCGCGCGCGCAGCGGTGGGATGTGAATCGGGATCACGTTGAGCCGGTAGAAGAGATCCTCCTGAAAGCGTCCATCGGTGACCATCTGGCGCAGGTCGCGATTGGTTGCTGCGATCACCCGCACGTCGATCTTCTGGGTGCGTTCCGACCCGAGCGGCTCGAACTCGCGCTCCTGCAGCACGCGCAACAGCTTCGCCTGAAGCGCCGGGCTCATCGTGCCGATCTCGTCGAGGAAGATCGTTCCGCCGTCGGCCAGCGCGAACTTGCCCTTCTTGCCGGTCGCCGCGCCCGTGAACGCGCCGCGCACATGGCCGAACAGCTCGCTCTCGAGCAGCGTTTCCGGAATCGCCGCGCAATTGACCTTGATGAGCGGCATCTCGCGCTGCGCGCTGTGATAGTGGATCGCGCGCGCGACCATCTCCTTGCCGGTGCCCGTCTCCCCGGTGATGAGGACCGTGCTCTTCGACTTCGCCACGACTTCCGCAGTCCTGATCACCTCCTGCATCCGGCGGCTCCTGCCGACGATGCCGTAGTGATTGAACTCGGCGTCGCGCTCGCTGATGAGATACCTGTGCTGAAACTGCAGCCGCTGGTGCTCGACCGCGCGGTTCGCGACGACCAGCAGCTCGTCGACCTCGAACGGCTTCTGCAGATAGTCGAACGCGCCGAGCTTCATGGCTTCGATCGCGCTCTCGACCGTCGCGTGCGCCGTCATCATGATGATCTGGGGACGCTCGGCGGCGGGCTGCGTCGAGAGCTCACGAATGAGATCGAGCCCGGTCAGCTCCGGCATCAGGTTGTCGACGACGAACAGGTCGAACATGCGCTGACCCAGGAGGCGCTGGGCCTCGCGCGGGCACGCCGTCGCCACGACCTCGTGGCCCTCGCTGCGCAGCGCCTGCGCGAGCGCTGCCAGAATCTTGGCTTCGTCGTCTACGAGAAGAATTGAGGCGGTTGGTTGCATGAGTGAAGTCAGTTTCCAGCTTCCAGCTTTCGGCTTCCAGCTTCCCGCTTCCCGCGGGAAATGTAGGGCGCGGGCTTCAGCCCGCGCCTGGTTAGTGGCGACAGCCTGCTATCAGGTTGATTCTGTCGGCAGCTCGATCCGGACATCTGTCCCCTCGCCCTTCCGGCTTGCGACGGAGATGGTCCCGCCCAGCCCCTCGACGATGTGTCGCGAGATGGCGAGGCCCAGTCCGGTGCCCGTTCGGCGGGTCGTAAAGTAGGGGTCGAAGACCCTCGGCAGATCTTCTGCAGCAATGCCGATGCCGCGATCCCGGATCTCGATGGCGACCCGGTCCGGTCCGAGTCTGAGCGTCTTCAGGCGGATCGGATCGGGCGGCGGCGGGGCTTCCGGCCGAGCCATGACCGCGTGGCGCGCGTTCATCAGGACGTTCACCAGGGCGAGGCGCAGCCGTTCCGGGTCGGTCGTGACCGGGCGGACGGACCGATCCAGATCGCGTGTCACTGCCATCGACGTGTCCACGCTGACCGCCTTGGCCGCGTCGTCGCACAGGGCGTTGAGGTCGGCGCTGGCCAGGTCGAACTTGATGGGCCGGGCGAAGTCCAGGACCTCCGAGACGATGCGGTTGAGGCGCGTGATCTCCTCGTCGATGTCGGCGACGGCCGTCCGGAGCGTGTCCGGCGGCACATCGGTTCCGCGGAGCCCGCGAAGCGCCGTCTTGATGATCATGAGCGGGTTGCGGATCTCGTGGGCGACCACGGTGGAGAGCCGGCCGAGCGAGGAGAGCCGCTCCCGCTGGGACGCTTCACGCTGGAACCGGGAGATCGAGTCGGTCATCGCATTGAAGGTCGTCGCGAGGAGCTGCGCGTCCTCGTCTCCCCACCTCGATCCCGCCGGCAGCTTGATCCGTCGGGTCAGGTCGCCCGTCGTCGCCATCTCGCGCATGGTGGCCGTGATGGCGCCGAGCGGGCGGGTTACCGAGCGGGCGATGGCGTAGCTGACGATCGTCGCCGCCAGGATCGCGAGGATGGCCGTGCCCAGGAGGTCCCGGTGGACCGCGTTCAGGAAGCGCAGGCGCTCGGTGCGGGATCGCAGGATGATGGCGCTGGGAAACGTTGTCGTCGCGACGGTGGCGCCCTCGCCGGTCGCGGTCAGCGCGAGCGTGCGGCTGATGGCGACGTAATCGGAGTCTCCAATCTCCACGCGCCGCACGCCCTGGATCCCCGCGAGGCTTGCCAGCGTGCCGAACGCCGCTTTCGGAAGCGTCGACGCCTGGACCGTGCCGCCGACGACGAAGGCCACCTCGCTGTTGGTGAGCGCCTTGAAATTCCGGGCGGTCTGCTCGTCCAGGCTGAAGCCGACGCTCAGCGTCCCCACCAGGACGTCATTGGCGGTCAGGCTGGGGACGGAGACGACCTGGATGACGCCGCTCGAGTGCGGCCAGAGCGAGACCACTTCGTGCCCCTCTATCACGTCCGCGATGGCCTCCCGGACGGCTGGTACGTTGGGCATGCGCAGACGCCCGGCCTGCGCCAGCACGCGGCCCGTGTGGTCCGTGACCACCAGCAGATCGGCTCCTATCTGACGCTGGTACTTGACCGCGATGGGCTCGACGGTCGGCGGATCTTTCGTGTCGATCGCGGCCTTGAGGTTCGAGAGGTCCGAGATCAGCCGCGCTTCGCGCGAGAAGTGGCCGAAGAGGGTCTCCCGGTTCTCGACGAGCAGTGTACCGGCCTCCTCGAGTCCGCGCTGCAGCTCGTTTTCCGCCTGCGACGTGACCGCCGTGTTGAACCGGTACACCGCAACGGCGATGGTCAGGATCGCGAGGGCTGCGCTCCCCAGAAAGATGCGGTTCGTAAGCGAAGAGAAGATCCTCATCGCTTCTCGAACAGGAACGATAGCTCGATATCGCCCCCGCCCTCGGGGATGGATGCACGGCGCGACTCGAGCGGCATCGCCTCGTTCCAGGCGACCACCGTATACGAGCCGGGAGGCACGTTGTCGATGTGGTAACGCCCCTCGTCATCCGTCACAGCGAAGTAGCGATGCGCGAACACGAGGATGAAGGCGCTCATGTGCGAATGGATGTCACAGAAGACGCGCACGATGCCGGGGCGATCGAAGCGGATGGCTTTCGAGCGTCCGGCGGCGTACCGGCCGAGATCGAAGCTCCGGGTCTTCGAGAGCGAGAACACGTTGTGATATGTGCGGTCGTTGTTCGGGAAGTCGACCGTCGTGCCCGCCACGATCGCGAGCACGTGCGGCACGAAGCTCTCGTCGCGCTGATCGAGACTCGCGTGCGGCTCCTCGCGCGCGTCGAACGCGCCGCGCGGCGCCGGGTCCAGATAGACGACGCTCCGGCGCCGGTCGCCGCGGTCGTGGCCGGGAGACATGCCGAGCTCGGCGGGATTGACGCGACGCTCGCGCTCCACGGGTGGCACCTTGAACTCCACGTTGCCGCGGATCGTGCCGGTCACCGCACGTCGTGACACGGCGGCGGGCGCGCGCTGTTGGCGCGCCGTCTCCGGCGTCGGTGCCGTCGATACCGTCGATACAATGACCGCACAGCACCGAAAACGACGCGGCGAGCCACACGCCCAGCAGACGCATAGGGTGCATCAGAACCAATAGGCCAGCTGCGCGGCAAAATACGTCCGCTGGTGCACGCGTCCGGCGTCGCGGTCGTTCCGCTGGATGCCGATCCGGCCCGTCAGGTTCCGCTGGAAGGCGTATCCGAGCGCGGCCTCGACGCGGTTGACGGGCGCGTCCCACGGAAGGCGCACGGTGCTGGTCTGGACGTCCGAGAATCCCAAATGATCCAGGCGAAGGCCCACGGAGATTCTCGGCGTCAGCTTGTAGCGTCCTTCCGCCCAGATCGCCAGCGCGTCGAGATCTACGCCCGATGGCGCAGAGGCGGCAAACGGCAGACGCCAGCGGCTCCAGATCATCTCGCTCCGCACCAGCCAGTGGTCTCGTGAGTACTCAGCGTCCGCGCCCCACGTCGTCTGCGTGTAGCTCGTATCCCCGACTCCGCTCGTCAGCAACTGCGTCACGTCGTGCGAGAGCCATGCGCCCCGCGCAGCCGACGCTCCGAGAATCAAGCCGGTCGTCGGCTCCGCGGCGAACCTGCCGGAAATCTGCGGCGATCCGTTGTTGTCGTCGGCATGCGGATCCGAGAGCGTCCCTGCGGTGACCGCGGCCGAGGCGTCGACGATGCCGGCCTTCCAGCGGGCCTGAACACCGGTATCCCATCGAAACGCGCTGACGAGAGGCACGCCGGGTCCCGGCGTACCGATTCCCGACCGGGAAGCTCGAGAGCCAGCCCCTCGCCCGCATGCGAATCAGATCTTCAGGGAGGGCGGGCACGGCGTCCGGATGGATCGACGTCAGGTACTGGTAGGCCAGGGGATACCCGATGACGGGATTGTCAGTGGAGTAGGCGCGCCGGCTGAACACGCCGAACGACGGCGGGATCCGCCCGGCCTGGATGTCGAGGCCGCGGTCGACCCAGGGCCTGAAGCGGACGTACGCGGCGTAGGCCTTGGGACGGTCCAGGTCTTCGGTCCGCATTTCCGCGACGAACGCGATCCGCCGCGCCGGCTGCCAGGCGCCGGAAAGGGAAAACCGGAACAGCCGCAGCGCGTTGTGCTCGTAGTCCGTGTAGTTGAAGAACGCAACCTCGTCGCTGTCGCCCATGGTAGCGACCACTTCACCGCTGACCAGGAGCTGACCATCCATGGCCCGGATGGGGCCGGACGGCAGGGTCTGCGCGCCCGCATCGATCGGGACTGCGAGTGCTGCTGCGAGCACGAGTGGAGCGAGGTGGCGGGGAAACATGACGATCAGGCTCCAGGCTCCGGGCCTGATCAACTGCGGCGGCCGGATGTGCGGCGGAACCGCGGCGCCTTCGGCCTGGTTGCGACACCCATCTTCCGACCGGAGCCTGGAGCCGGCGACAGCCAAGCCCGATTATAATCATCGGATGACGACGGCGGGGGGACGGGGCATCTTCAGCTTGAATCAGGCACAGGCCCTGTTGCCGCAGGTCAAGCACCTGACCGCCGACGCTGTGCGTCAAACCGAGTCGCTCGCGGTTCAGCTCAACGGCCTCGCTGAGGACGACCCGGAGCACGTCAGCCTGTCAGCCGCGCTGAAAGCCGTGGTGGACGGATGGGCCGGCGAGGTCCAGTCGCTCGGCCTGGAAGCGAAGGGCCTGTGGCTCGTCGACTTCGACAACGGCGAGGGCTATTACTGCTGGTGCTATCCCGAGGAGACCGTCGCGCACTATCACGGATACGAGGACGGATTCAAAGGGCGGATGAAGATCCAGTAACAGTCGGGAGTCGACAGTCGCATTTCTACTGGAAGCTGGAAGCTGGAAGCTGACAAGTCATCATCTATTTTGAGGAGTGTCGTTGGCGTACATCATCTGCGAACCATGCATCGGGACCAAAGATTCGGCTTGCGTGGACGTCTGCCCGGTGGACTGCATCCATCCGCGCAAGGACGAGCCGGAGTTCGAGACGGCGGAAATGCTCTACATCCATCCCGATGAGTGTATCGACTGCGG
The DNA here is from genome assembly GCA_963804795.1 of uncultured Acidobacteriota bacterium. Classification (GTDB taxonomy): domain Bacteria; phylum Acidobacteriota; class Vicinamibacteria; order Vicinamibacterales; family 2-12-FULL-66-21; genus CAVSUB01. The sequence continues at coordinate 215,949 of CAWDRS010000009.1, forward strand.
CGCGTGCGTGCCGGCATGCCCGGTCGAGGCGATCTTCGCGCTCGATGAGACGCCGGACAAGTGGAAGCAGTTCATCCCGGTGAACGCGGACTACTTCCAGAAAAAATAGCTGCCAGCTGCCAGCTTCCAGCTTTTTGGGAGTTCGTTGCCGGAACTCGAAGCACCGAGGTCGTAGCCAGAAGAGTCAACCTTCGTCGCAGGAGCTCGTAGCTGAAATCACGCAGCTGATCGGGACAGGACATAGCGGGCAGCTGGAAGCTGGTAGCCGGAAGCTGGTAGCTGGAAGCTGGTAGCTGGAAGCTGGTAAGCTGTCTTTATGGGCCTCATCAACCATCGGTTCGAGGACAACTTCATCACCACGAAGCTCGACGAGGTGATGAACTGGGCCCGCGAGTCCTCGCTCTGGCCGCTGGCGTTCGGGCTCGCCTGCTGCGCGATCGAGATGATGGCGGCGTCCGCCTCCCGGTACGACATCTCGCGCTTCGGCGCCGAGGTCTTTCGCGCCTCACCCCGACAGGCCGATCTGCTCATCGTCGCCGGGACCGTCACGAAGAAGATGGCGCCGGTCCTCCGGCGGCTGTACGACCAGATGCCCGAGCCCAAATGGGTCATCTCGATGGGCGCCTGCTCCAATGCGGGCGGACCGTTTCCGACCTACAGCGTCCTCCAGGGCGTCGACAAGATCGTCCCGGTCGACGTCTACGTCTCGGGCTGCCCGCCTCGCCCCGAGGCGCTGCTCTACGGGCTGATGCGGCTCCAGGACAAGATCCGGCGCGAAGGCAGGGTACTGCGGAAGCTGCGCGTCCCCGAGCCGGCGTGATCATGCGCCGCCTCCCGCAACTCCTCCGCACGATCTTCCTCGTCGACCTCCTGAAGGGCCTCTGGCTGACGCTGCGCTATACGCCGCAGCCGGCCTTCACCTTCCAGTACCCAGCCGAACGCCGTCCGGTGGCCCCGCGCTTTCGCGGCATCCTCCGCCTCCAGGTCGCTCCCGACACCGGGGCCCCCACCTGCATCGTCTGCGATCAGTGCGCGCGGGTGTGCCCCGACGATCTGATCGTGCTGGGCGGGCACCGGGAGCCGGGACAGAAGATCAAAATCCTCGACTACTTCGACTTCAACCTGGCGCGCTGCAGCTTCTGCGGCCTGTGCGCCGAAGTCTGCCCGACCCGCCCGATCAAAGCGCTCATCATGAGCGAGGACTACGAGCTGGGCACCTACAGCCGCGAAGGGCAGGTCCTCCGAATCGACGAAATGTACGACGGGGTTGCCATAGAGGAGTATTCTCGGTGAACAATGCAGGCGGCTGTCGGCAGTCCCAGTCATCAGTCATCGTCACGTCTATCGGGTGGCTCGGAAGTTGAGCCGACCGGCAAATTCTGAGACTGCCGAGCAACGTGGCGGTTCGGTGACGCGGCCTTCGATAGCGTGAATGTAGTCGACGTTCGTGAATCATGCTTCTCGTTGCGACGCGGACTGCGACGGCGACGGCCGACTGTGACTGCCGACTGTAGACTACCGACTGCTGACTGAGGTCTTCATGTATCTGCGACGTTTCGCGTGGGTCGCCGTCAGCGTCCTCGGGATCCCCGTCGGGATCGTGGTCATGGCGGCGCAGCAGCCTCCTCAGGCGCTGCCTCCGGGCGGGGCGGACGTGCAGGTCCAGCTCGGGGACCTGCTGTTCGCGGACGGCCGCTACCCGGAATCGCGGGAAGCCTACGGGCGTGCGACGACGGCGAGCGATCCGGTGCTGGCGGCGCGCGCGTCGGCGGGTGTCGTGCTGTCCCGGTTGCGCGTCGGGCAGTTCCGCGCCGCGCTCGTCGACGCGGAAGCGCTCCTGAAGACGCACGCCGAAGCCCCGCTGCTCCTGGCTGTCCACGGCGACGCGCTGTGGGCTGCGGGGATGTTCCAGGAGGCCGAAGCGGCGTACCGACCGGTCGCTCGCGATCGATCCGTCGCAGGCGCGCGGGCGCAATGGCCATGCGCGGTCGCTCTCGGCGCGGAACCAGCTGACCGCGGCGATGGCGGAAGCGCAGGAAGCCGTTCGCCTGGCGCCCCGGGAAGGGGAGTTCCACAACACCGTCGGCGCGATCTACCAGCGCATGCACCGCTTCCAGGAGGCGGCGGCGGCGTTCGGCAACTACGTCAACCTCCTGCCCGACCGCGATCGCGGCGACCGGGCGGTCTGGGCGCGCGAGTCGATCCGGTTCCTCGAGTCGTTCAACAATCGCGCGCCGGTCGACTTCGGCGCCGATCCCCTGGAACGCGTCTGGACGGTACCGGTCCGGATGATTGGCGACAAGGTGTTCGTCCGCGCGCGGGTCAACGGCGCGAACCAGGACTTCGTGCTCGACACCGGCGCCGAGCAGACGGTCATGTCGCGCGAGTTCGCGCGGCGAAGCGGCGTGGCCCCGATCACGTACACGGAGAGCGCCGGCGTTGGTGACGTCGGTTTTCGAGGGCTCCAGGTCGGCCGGATCGATCTCCTCGAGATCGGGCCGATGAAGGTCCGCAACGTTCCGGCACTGATCAAGAACCCGCCGCTCGGCGGGCTGCCCGGCGGCCGCGAGCCCGAGAGCTTCTCGCCGCTGGCGCTCGGTCTCTCGATGCGGATCGACTACGGGCAGCGCCAACTGACCATGAGCCGGAAGCTGCCGGCGGCGGAGCACGCGACCGAGCTGCCGCTGCGAATGCACCGGCTCGCGACTGTCCGCGGCACCGTGAACGGATCGCTCCCCGCATCTTTCGTCGTCGACACAGGTGGGGAAGTGATCTCCATCAGCGGCGCCACCGCGGACCTGATGTCGCCGCCGAACCCTTACAGACGGATTCCGTTGAAGGTGTACGGGACGTCAGGCTGGGACAAGGAGGCGTTCCTGATGCCGTTCGTCGATCTCGAGTTCAACTCGATCCGCTTCAGCCGCATTCCGGTGGTCGTCCTCAATCTCCGGGCACCGAGCGCGCTCCTCGGTTATCAGCTCGGGGGCATCGTCGGGCACAAGTTCCTGAGCAAGTACCGGGTCACGGTCGATCTCGATCGGAGCGTGCTCGGACTAGACGCGCGATAGCGCGTCGTGTGAGAAAAGACGCGCGATAGCGCGTCGTGAGAAAAGACGCGCGGTAGCGCGCCCGGTGGAATGAGCTACCGGGCAGCTAGACTCGATAGGCAGAGAAACCATCACAGGAGGAGGGGAGGACGGGAGGACTGCGTCTTTCTATCATGTGCTGCTCGCGCGCTCGCCGAGGCGGGCGTCAGAGTGAGGGCGAGGGGACGGAGACGGACTCGCGTCGCTCCAGGGCATGCTGCTCGCGCGCCCCTGGAAGCGCGCTTCCGCCGCGCTACGCGCGGCGCGAGCAGCTCTTTGGAGGCGTGCAGGACGATCCTCTCCGTCCTCCCTCCTGTCCTCCCCTCCTCCTGTGATGGTCTTTCGTGGACCCGTGAAGACTGCGGCTACCCTTGAAGACTGCCGCTAACCCTCCCCCGCAGCTCCAGCGGGCGGCGCGCCTCGAGTCGCTGGGCGCGCCGGATCTCGGCTTCGGCCGCACGCTGACGCTCTTCCTCGGTTTCGAGGATCAGCCCGGGAATCGTGCGGCGCTGGCCCGTCGCGATCGGTGGCCACGAACGTCAGGTAGGCGCGGCTGGTCAGCTGGCGCTTGCCGGTGAGCGTCTCCTCCGAGAAGACCTCGACCTCCACTTCGAGCGACGTGGTCCACACGGCGTTGACGCGCGCCTCGAGGATGATCAGGTCGCCGACCTTGATCGGGTGGAGGAACTGCAGGCCGTCGACCGCGGCGGTGACGAGCAGGCTGCGTGCATGCCGGATGACAGGCGATCGCGCCTGCCATGTCGATGAGATGCATGACCGTGCCGCCCAGGATGTACCCGAGTGGATTGGCGTCGTTCGGGAGCACCGCCTGCACCATCGCGGTCGCGCTCTCGGCACGGACGCTTCGCGTCTGTCAATTCCGGCAGTTCCTCGTGAAGAACGCCTTGAGCTTGCAGCGCAGCTCCGACGGGAGGTCTTCGTCGCGGATGGAGTGCAGGAGGGAGACCGTCGACTGGTAGGTCTTGAGCTGCGCGAGGCAGCGCGGGCACCGCGCCAGATGACGCTCGAGCTCTTCGTGGACGTCCGACGGCAGCTGGTGCTCGACGTAGTCCGCGAGGAGCCCGACGAGGTCAGTGCAGCGCCGTTTCGGCCACGGAGTATCGGCGCTCATGAAAAAAGCTTCCAGCTTCCAGCTTCCAGCTTCCAGCCAGCTGCAAAGAGAAGAGCTGATAACTGGAAACTGAAAGCGGAAACTCTTCTAGCGTTTCAAGTCTCAGCCATCGCTGCCAGTTTCAGCGCACCAGCGTATCAGCAGGAGAGCTGGACAGCTGGAAGCTGGCAGCTAGTCTCAGAAATCGTACCCGATCCAGACGCTGAACTTCGCCTTGCGCAGCCATTGGCTGCCGGTCATGCCTTCGGACGCACCCTGGTAGGCGAACAGGTAGTCCTCCCAGTCCTTGTTGAACAGCGTCCGCCACGACCAGTCGAAGTGGATCGGGAACCCGAGCGCGAAGGTCTCGAGGCCGAAGCCGTACGACGCGCGGCTGTCGACGAGGCGGAAGCCGGAGATCGTTCGCGGAGGTCCCGTAGACCGGCGACGCGCCAGGCTCGGCGACGTCGGGATCGAACGCGTATCCGAGGAGCGGCTGGACCGTTGACGGCCTTGTTCGTCGAGACCGTCATCGACTGGCCCTCGTAGCCGGCGCCGCCGACGTTGAAGAAGAAGACGCCGCGCAGGCCGCCGACGACCCCGATCGGGGTCAGCGCCGCTTCGATCACCGGGAAGCGCAGCTCGGCATTGGTGAAGAACCCCTTGTTGCCGAGGAACGCCAGGTAGTCGTAGCCGCGCAGCTCGGAGTTGCCGCCGAAGTAGATGTACCCGGGGAACTCGCCCCAGCTCTTGTAGCCGCGCGCGCGGAACGCCAGCACGCCGTTGGTGCCGAGCCGCAGGTAGTAGCGCGCGTCGCCGTCGAACGTCTTCCTCGAGAGCAGGCTGCCGCCGCTCGGTGCGTACTCGAAGCCGAGCGACATCGTGTCGCCCGAGAGCGGACCGTACTCGCGGAAGATGGTCGTCTCCCGAACGTAGTTCACGCCGAGCGGCATGAAGGTGCCGTTCGAGAACAGCGTGCGCCCGTACTGCTCGATCTGATACTCGTCCGCGATCTGCTGCAGGCCGGGCTCGCTGTACTCCTGCTCGAACTGCAGCAGTCCGGCCGGTCAGCTCGAACCGCGCGTAGCGGTTCAGCGGATAGATCGCCGAGATCGACCCGCCGCGCGACGTCTGCGTGGCCATGCGCGGTGTCGCGATCGATGAAGCCGTACTCGAGCCCGTACAGGGTCGCCGGGTCGTAGCCGTAGAAGAACTGCGTCTGCGAGTACGCCTGCACCGCGTACTGGAACCGCCGCGACAGGTTGATGTACGAAAACGCCATCGTCCGGGTACTGCGACACGGACGCGGCGAACAGGTTGAACTGCTTGTCGCCGAGCACGTCGGTGAACGTCACCTGCGTGCCGCCGAACAGGTCCCCACCGCTCGTGACGCCGACGTTCAGCGGCGGCCGCCCCTCGAGGAACAGCTTCTCGAAGGTGCCCTTGCGCCGCACGTTCTGCTTGACCAGCGTGTGGCTCAGCGGCGGCGTGAAGTCGATGATCGGACCGGGCGCGCCGAAGTCCGACGGTGGCCACGGTGTGCAGCGGCTCGTCGCGCGCCAGCGTGTGGATGCCGTATTCGCCCTTGTAGTAGGTGACGAAGGCGATCTTCGCCGGCTTCGAATCGCGGAGCACGATCGGCGAGACGTTGCCGCCCAGCGCGTCGGTGAACTGACGCAGCTCGCCCGACTTCATGTTGAGCGTCCAGACGTTGTAGATGTTGCCGTTCCGCGCGACCTCGGCGTCGAGCGGCTGGTTGGGATCCGTGGCCGTCGACGGGAAGACGATCGTGTCGTCGTCGATGAACTGCGCACCCGCCGTCGTCGTGCGTCCCGAACGTGATCTGTGTCTTCTTGTTCGTCGCGAGGTCCCACCGGAACAGCTTGTCGTTGCCGCTGACGCGCGACAGATAGACCATCGACTTGCCGTCGGGTGCGTAGGTCGGGCGCGTAGTCGCCGAACTGGTCGTTGGTCAGGTTGCGGACCTGACCGGACTCGAGATTGGCGATGAAGATGTCGCCAGTCGCGCCGGAGAGCGCCGAGAAGGCGACCTCCTTGCCGTCCGGACTGACGTCCGGCGACTCCGGCATGTCGACGGTCTTCAGCTCGATGCGCCGCTCGATCTTTTTCGTGACGACGTTCTGGAGGATCAGCGTCTTCTGTTTCTCGGTCCGCGCGAAATACGCGATGCGGTCGCCGGCGGGCGCCCACGACATCCACGGCACTGCGTTGTTGCGGAAGCCGCCGGGCGTCGCGATGTACTCGTAGCCGTGGTTCTGGTTGAAGCCGCCCGTCAGGTTGCGGATGACCTTCCCGTCCTTCGTGGAGAGCAGGACGATGTCGAGCTCCTGGTCCTTGCGGTTGCCAGCCGCGACCGCCATCAGGTCGCCGGACGGAGAAGGCTCGATCGAGACCACGGCGACGTAGGGGGTCTTCTCGCGCTTCGGCGCGAGGTTCTTGCCGTAGTCGGCCGGCCGCTCCTTGTCGCGGAACGGCTTGAACCGGTCCTTCAGGTACTTGTCGAACTGCTCGTCGAACTCGTCGGGTTTGAGCCGGAACGCTTCCTCGTACGCGCTCTCGCCGCCGCCGATCACGTTCTTGCGCAGCGCGAAGAGGAACTGCCGCAACCCTTCCTTGCCCCACTTCGATTCGATGAACTCGAACGCCGCGTGCCCGAGGTTGTAGGGCAGACGTCCGTCGGCGAACTGCACGCCCTCGAAGTCGCTCATCTTGGGCACGATGTCGGCGATTGCGGCGTCGCGGACGGTCATGAGGTCGAACGGATTCCAGTAACCGGTCTCGAAATCCGACAACCCTTCGTCGACCCAGAGCGGGAGGCCGCGGCGGAGCAGCGATCGCGGGATGATGTCGAACTCGAAGATGTGCGTGAGCTCGTGGGTGATGAGGCGATAGAGCGCGTCCGAAGGCTCGTCGATCGGGAGGACCATTCGATCGCGATACGGCTCGGCGAATGCCAGCACGCCTTCGGGCACTTCGCCCGGCTCGATGTTCTGCTGCTGGAATTCGGCTTGCGTCTTGTACAGGACGAGGGGAACCTTGAAGGCCAGGTCATGCTTCAGATCCGAGCTGACCTGCTGATACGCGCTCTCCGCGTAGCTCGTGACGCGCTCCAGGTGCTGCTCGATCTCGGGGTAGTAGTAAATCTCGAAGTGATCGGTCGTGTAGATCGTCCACTTGAAGTTGTCGTACCGGATTCGGTTCTTCCCGTAATACGGCACGTAGCTCGTCTGCGCGAATGCGTCGGCGACTGAGCCCGTCACGAACAGGACGGCGAGAGCCACCGTCGCCAGCACCGGAACCATCCCGCGCGGGCCAGGAAGGAGCGCGAGCGTTCCACGCGGGGTGCGCGCATTGCGCATAGTTCACCTCGGAAGCGGCAGCCTGGGGCGCGGCTGCGCGAACGCGGCGACGTCGGGACGTCAGCCTTCAGTCGCCGATGTTACTGTAGCTAAGACGGTTGTCGCAATGCTCCGGTCCCAGTTTTTGGAACGACGGCTGGCCTTCCGGAGTCAGGGCGATGCAGGCGCCGACCGGGAGCCTCGCCCGGCTGGATGCCGCTTCCGTGCGGCCCAGCAAGCCCGGTGCCTCGGCCGGCGTCTCAAAACGTTGGCAAATTTGCGCGGGATGGCAGCCTGGCTGTCCTCGCCCGGGAACGCCGCGTCACCGTTTTCGGACTAAAAGTAACCGGGGGCTTCGCCCCGCCGGCCCCCCCCAACGCCGTCGCTCGCGGGGACCCCGAAGCCCCGCTCCGCTCCGGCGGGCGCGCCTTCGGCGCGCTTCACCTCTGAGCTGACAGACGCTTCCGTTGTCGAGGCCGCGAAATTCTGGCGGAACGTCCCCTGGTTGCACGCTCCCGAATCAGCTGATGGGTGCATTCGGCTGCCGAGTACAATTCCGAGGAATAAAGTTGGCGCCCGCCGGTGTTTTCCCAAACGGGCGTCCTGACGGCTTGCCCCGATGGTGTTCAGACGACGCCCGGCTTCGGATCGGACCAGCAGCTCCGGGGTCGCGAGCGCCGGCAGCGGGTTGTACACGTCGGGGAGTGGCGCTCCCGGCGGCGGAGGGGCGGGGGAGTCGCCTTCGCGACCGAGGCGCTGTCCTACCTGGACAGCCTCTACGGCACGGCGCTCCGCTTGACGCGTCGGCCGCAGGATGCCGAAGATCTCGTGCAGGAGACGTACTTGAAGGCGTTTCGTGCCTCGGAGCAGTTCGAGCGCGGCACGAACCTCAAGGCGTGGCTGTTCACGATCCTGCACAACACGTTCCGGAACATGCGGCGACACGATATCCGCAATCCGGTCGACGTGAACAGCGAAACGGTGGAACAGGCGGTCGACCGCGCGGGCGAACAGCAGTCGCCCGAGCAGCTGCTGACGCGCGCGACGCTCGACGCCGACCTGCAGGCTGCGCTCGACGAGATGCCGGAGAACTTCCGGCAGGCGGTCTGGCTGCGGGACGTCGAGGAATTTGCGTACGCCGACATCGCCAAAATGCTCGACGTGCCGATCGGCACGGTGATGTCACGCATTTCGCGCGGCCGGCGGTTGCTCTACGAGCGGCTCGCGGACGCCCGCGCGACGGCGCGGGCCGCGTCGCCGTCCCCGACGGCCCGATGAGACGACCAGGTACTGACATGATTCTGACGACATGACGATGGTCCCTGGCATGGACAGCTGCCGCGAGCTCGAGCCCCTGCTCGCCGCCTACGTCGATCAAGAGGTCTCGCCGGACGATCGCGTGCGGGTGCAGGCGCACCTGGCCGCGTGCTCCACCTGCCGCCGGCGCGTGGCCGGCGAACGTGCCGCGCGCGAAGTGCTCCACGCACGCCGGCGCGGGCTGGTCGCATCCGCGCCGCCACAACTGCGCAAGCGTTGCGCCGCTTGTGCGTGCGGGCCATCAAGATCCAGCGTTCGCGTCGCGCCGCGCTGGTTCGCTGAGCGCAAGTGGGTCCCGCTCTCCTTCGCAGCCACAGCCGTCCTGGCGATTGGCGCCGTGTTCTTCACGACCCTGAACGGGAGCGCCGAAGCGCTGGCGACGCAGCTCGCGCTCGATCACGTCAAGTGTTTCCAGTTCGCTCCAGCGCACGCCGAGGTCGATCCGGTCGTCGCCAGCACCATCTGGCACCGGACGTACGGTTGGCTGGTCAGCGTTCCGAAGAGCGCGCCGGTCGAACAACTCGAGCTCCTCGACGTGAGACGATGCATGTCGACGCAAGGCGCGTCGGCGCACATCATGTACAAGTGGCGTGGAAAGCCGCTGTCGGTGTACGTCCTCAACAGCACTCCGGCATTCGATCCGCGTGCCGAGCGTCTCGTCTCACGACTCGGACAGGAGGCCGTGATCTGGTCCGACGCCGGCCGCACGTACGCCGTCGTCGGCCGCGGCCCGCCCGGCGATCTGGAGCACATCGCGCACTATCTCCGCGCGTCTGCTCGATGAGCGCGCGAGAAGAAGACTTCAGAATTCAGAATTCAGGAGTCAGAATTCAGAATCTCTCAGTCGCGGGTCAGCCGTCACAGTCGTTGTGAAAAGCAGGCTGTCGCCAATAACCAGGCGCGAGCGAAGCGAAGCGCCGAATACAGAAGCGCGTGGGGGTGGGGCTCCACGCGCCGGTAATAAAAGATGAACAAACGTTGGCTCCTCGTATTGACCGCGGCGGTTGGCATCGCCCTTCTTTCCGTTCCGTGGTTCGTGAAGCGGACGCCGCCACCGGAGGCGGTCGCCGAAGCGCCAGCAGAGGAGCCGCCGTCGCTCTCCTCCAAGGCTTCGCCGGCCTGCAAGGCGAGCGGTCGAGCCAAGCTCGATTTCGTTCTCAAGGACAAGAACGGCGTCGACGTCCACCTCACCGACTACAAAGGCAAAGTGGTGTTGCTCAACTTCTGGGCGACGTGGTGCGGCCCGTGCAAGGTCGAGATCCCCGAGTTCGTGGAGGTGTACGCCCGATACAAAGATCGGGGGTTCGTCATTCTGGGCGTCTTGTCGCAGGACTCGCCGTCGAAGGATCAGCTCCTGTCGTTCCTGGCGGAAAACAAGATGGAGTACCCGGTGATGTACTCGAGCGAGAAGATCGAGGCGGCGTTCGACGACATCTGGGCGCTGCCGACCTCCTTCCTGATCAGCCGGGACGGCGCGATGTGCGCCAAGCAGCTCGGGCCGGCCTCGAAGGAAGACCTGGAGCGGTCGATCAAGGCGCTCCTGTAGTATGATCGCAGAACGATGTTGAAGGGGTTCACGCACGCGCGCCTGGCCTGCGGTTGCCGCATCGGCTTCCGAGAGGGCGTCGAGGGCAGCCCGGTCACGGTCGTGGTCGACGAGAAAGGGCCGGGGTGCCCGCTCACGCTCCACGTCCGCGATCTTCCGCTCTTCGATTATCGCGAGGCCCTGCGCCCCTCGACGCGGCCGCTCCCGCCAAACGAAGAAGAGTACGAAGAATCCTAGCGCCCGCTAGCGCTTTCCAGTGGGAGGCGTACGCCTCTCCTTCAGCCTGCCGCTTTCTCCCAGCGCCTTTCTGAGCAGGAATTCGATCTGGCCGTTCAGGCTGCGCAGCTCGTCGTCTGCCCAGCGCTGAACGGCGTCGAGCACATCTTTGTCGATCCGAAGGAGAAAGGGCTTCCGTTCCGCCACGATGTCGACCAGGATTACTGATAGATCGTGCCCGTGTTGATGACTGGCTGCGTGGCGCGCTCGCCGCACAGCACCACGAGCAGGTTGCTGACCATCGCGGCCTTGCGCTCGTTGTCGAACTCGAGGATCTCGCGCTTCGACAGCAGGTCTAGCGCCATCTCGACCATACCGACGGCACCCTCGACGATCCGCTGACGCGCGGCGATGATCGCGCCGGCCTGCTGCCGTTGCAGCATCGCCTGCGCGATTTCCGGCGCGTAGGCCAGGTGGCTGATGCGCGCCTCGATGACCTCCACGCCCGCCGTCGCCAGGCGCTCCTGAATCTCTTTCTTCATGTGCTCCGCGACTTCCGCCGTGTTGCCGCGCAGCGACATCTCACCCTCGAGGTGCGCGTCGTAGCTGTAGCTCGTCGCGAGGTTCCGGACCGCCGCTTCGGTCTGCACCTTCACGAAGTTCTGGTAGTCGTCCACGTGGAAGACGGCCTCCGCCGTGTCGACGACGCGCCAGACGACGACGGCCGCGATCTCGATCGGGTTGCCCTCGCGATCGTTGACCTTCAGCCGTGCGCTCTCGAAGTTGCGGACGCGCTGCGAGATGCGCCGCTTCGTGTAGAGCGGGCTGGCCCATCGCAGCCCGGGGGTCTTCACGGTGCCGACGTAATCGCCAAAGAGCTGGAGGACGCGGCCTTCATTGGGGTTGACGACGAAGAGGCCCATGAAGAGCAGAACGTCCAGGAGGATCGCGATGCTCAGCGCGACGATCCAGACCGCCGAGGCCTCGGCCGCGGCGGTGACGAGCGCATACACGAGCCCGCAGAGGACGACGAAGAACAGGAGCGCCATGGGCAGGCCCGGGAGCGTGCCATGTTCACGTTCGCGAATCATAGGTGTGCGACCTCCATCGCAGCTGATGTCAAAGTGATATCATTATGAAATCGCGCTGTCAAGGGACGCGATTTCGGGTCGGCGTTCGGCGTTCGGCGGTCGGGTGATCCGCAGCACGGGGGCTTTTGTTGTGCGCGAGGCGCGATGTACTCGGCGCTCGCTTCGCTCGCGTCTGGCCAGCAACGACGGCCGCCTTCAGCGCGATATCTGTCCGACTCCCCGACTCCCCGACTCCCGAGCCCCGAGCGCCGGGTCCCGACGGCGTCAGTTCGTCAGCGTCAGAACCCGATCCGCAGATCGGCGACCAGCGGCAGATGATCCGAGGCCATCAAAGCGAGCCGGGTGCGCGGCATCCGGAGGCTTCGGTACTTCGACCGTGCCTTCGTAGTAGATGTGATCGAGATGCAGGACGGGGAAGATGCCGGGATACGTGCGACGCCGGCGGAGGTGCGCGAGGATATCGATGCTCTCGAACAGCGAGCTGAGCGTTCGAGTGGCGAGGCCCGCGCATCCATTCGTTGAAGTCGCCGAGGATGATCTTCGGGCCTGTGGCGCGCCGGTCGTGCACGAACGCGGCGAGACGTGGTGCCTGGTAGCGCCGCTCGAGGACGGCCGTGCCGAGATGGACGTTGTAGACGTGCAGCGTGCGGCCCGTGCCGATCTCGAGGTCGACGCGCTGGCAGGCTCGCGGCTCGCACGTGCGCCACGAGAGGTCGGTACTGGCTATGGTGCGTGACCGGGCATCGGCTCAGGACGACGTTCCCGAAGAGGTGATTCCGCAAGTGCCGCACCGAGGTCATCACCCATCCCATGCCGAGGCCGGCACCGATCTCCTCGGCCTGACCCGCGCCCGCGGGTCCTGCGCCGATGACTTCCTGCAGCGCGATGATGTCCGCGTCCACCTCCCGCAGCACCTCGATGATGCGGGCCGGCATGACCCGGCGATCCATTCCCCGGCATCGATGAATATTGTAGGTCGCGATTCGGAGGTCGACCGTCTGCTTCGAGTGTTTGGCTTCGATCGCACTGGCGGAATGCGGCGTGCCCTCCTTCGAGCGCGCGCCGTGTTTGAGACGATGCAGGAGAGAGTCGCCTGAGGTTTGCGCCGCGCTGCGGCGCCCCGACCACATGCGGCTATCATATCCGTATGACGGGCGCCACACCGCGGCCGATGCGGCTCCTGCGAGGGTCGTCTGTCATTGCGCTCGGCGTCGCGCTGATCGCGGCGGGCGCCTGCTCGATTCCGCGTCCGGCGATCGCGCTCAACGAGGGCATGGTGATCGTGCAGAACCAGACGACCCGCGAGTGGCGGAAGGTGATCGTCACCGTGAACGATCATTTCCGCGCCGGCGCCGCGTCGCTGGCACCCGGGGGGCGGCTGACAGCGCCGCTCCGCCAGTTCCAGACCGCGTTCGGGCAGCACGTTCGATCGCGCGCGGCAGAGGGTCTCGAAGATTGAGGTGACGGCCACCAACGCTGACGGCAAGCCCGTATCGCTGAGATGGTCGGCGAGCGGCGGGGGAGACTAGGTGCCGGCGACTCAGAGATCAGGGATCCGGGACGCCGGCGCTCGGCAGCGGCAGTCGGCAGTCGGGAGTTGGACGGGATCGGGATCCCGAAACCTCGCTGATCGCGGTCGACCGTTTCGAAGCTGGAAGCGGCGAAGCGATTGGAAGCTGGAAGCTGGAAGCGGGAAGCTGGAAGCGGGAAGCTATTTCGAAGATGAGGTCCATCATGAAGCTCGACTCCGAGTTCGAAGCGATCTGCCCCTGCTGCCAGTCGACGCTCGTCATCGACGGCAATCTGCGACGCGTCGTGCGGCACGAGGAACTGCCGCGGGCCGATCGGCCCGAGCTGTCGAACGCCCAGCGGATTCTGGCCGACGAGGCTGCGCGGCGCGAGTCGATCTTCCAGCAGTCGGTCGCCGCGGAGCGTACGCGTGGCGACGCGCTCTCCAAGCGCTTCGAGGAGGCCTTGAAGCAGGCGCGGGAGGAGCCCGTCTCCAAGCCGATGAGGGATTTCGATCTCGATTAGGAGAGCCTCCGACATCCTCGTCGGAGCGTACCGGAAGAGCTTTATCAACAGGGAGGTGGGGAGGAAGGGAGGATCCTGAAAAAAAGGATTGTCCTCCTCCCCTCCTCCCTGTTGAAAGTTCGTCTCCCACCTCGCGTCACGTTCGCATCCTCCTCCTCACCTCCCTCTCCACGTCCCTCCACTCCGGTGGCAGCTCCGTCCACCGATCGCGCCGCCCGTAGTACACCGGCTTCAGATCCGGGAACTCCTTCTTGAACGCCCGGTACCGCCCGCGCAGGCGCGCGAAGCGCGCGTTCGAGCTTCGGATCCGTCGATGCGGGTAGTCGAGCAGGATCTGTTCGACCTTCCAGACGTTCCGCTCCGACAGCCGCCAGTCGTACGTGCCCATGACCACGCTCAAGTCGACGACGGCGTACGCGGTCACGCGGCCCGAGAGATCGACGTACGGATCCACGTAACTGAGTGCCAGCGCGCGCGGCGTCCGGAAGACCGCGCGCCGGCCATGCAGGCCGGGATCGCGCGAGCGCGCCACGGATCCCCAGAGGCCGCGCCGCCGGTAGGCGTAGATGACGTGATCGAGACCGTCGATCGACTCGAAGCTGAGAACGAGCGGAGGCCAGCCGTGTTGTTCCAGCATCACGGCGGCCGCGAGCGCCGCCTCCAGGCAATGCGCCGCCCCGTGACGGATCACGCCGCGGAAGCTGCGGAGCGTCTCCCCCTGAGCGGGCGGCTCGTGGTTGTACGGCAGCGCGTTGAGGAAGCGCTGCACGGCCATGGGCGTCCGATAGCGATCGATCACCCGCCGTTCGGCCGGCGTGAACGCCGACCGGGGCGGTGCGCTACTCGGTTCCGGCGACACGCCGCAGCTCCTTCAGGAGGTCGGCAGCGCTCCATTCGTTTCCGCCGAAAATCGTCGTGAGTCTGCCGTCGCGATCGATCACCGCCGTTCTCAGGTTGTGAACGACCTCGGCGCCCGAGGGATCGTTGCGCATCACCGATACGCCGAACCGCGACGCCGAATCGCTCCAGTTCGTCTGGCGTGCCGGTGGCGAAGCTCCAGACCTCCGGCCGCGCACCCGCCCGCCGCGCGTGCGCGAGCAGGACCGGCGGCGTGTCGAACGACGGATCCACCGTGATCGACAGGAGCTGGAGTCGAGTCCTTCAATTGCGCGTCGGCCGATGCGTCTCGCTGAACCGCCGCGAACTGGCGATCGATCAGCGGGCAGAAGTCCGGCAGCGGACACCGCGTGTATACGAACGTGACGGCCAGCTACCCGTCCGCGCCAGTCGGCGAGGTGCCGCTCCGCGCCATCCTGGTCGACGAGCCGCACGTCCGGCGCCGACTGCCCCGGGGCCAGGACGTCCATCGCCGACCGGGGAGGGGGGCGGCTCGGTCAGGGGCGCGTGCCCGGTCACGTCGACCGCCGTCAGATACCCGACCGACTCGTCGACGACGAGCGTGGCTCGAATCAGGTCCCCGGGCGCCTTGCCCGACATCACCGACGCCTCCCTCACCTTGAACGCCATCGTCATCGCCTGGCATGAAGCCCTTGATGTCGCCGTGCTTGACCGTCAGCTCCTGCCGGGCCGTGTCGACCGCCACGATCTGCCCGAAGACGTCGTAGGACGGCGAGCGGGCGCAGCCGGGGAAAGCGTGCACAGGGCGATCACGAAGAGAACCGGCATGGACACAATTGCTCGTACGAGACCCATGAGGTGCACTCTACTAGGACGCAACGCCTGAATCACTAGCAGCCGCTCCGCTGTCGCGGCTGCGAAATACGGCCCGACCACACGATGACGCGCCACTGCATCAGCTGGTACGGGCCTCTTGCTTGCCCTTGCCCGGGCGAAAAGGGGGTTGGCGCCGCTTCGGCGAGGCCGGCTGTGGACACCCGGCCGGCGGCATGCATTCTGCTATACTCCGGCCAAAGTGGGAGCCCCGCCCCTTGCCCTGCGCAGGCCGTTGACCTTTCCGCATAGCAATCCGCGAGCGCTTTCCGACGGCGGCCCCGCATCGTGCGCGTGGGCGGGCCGCCTCTGCACAATCGCGCGCTTTCTTGGCAGGAGTAAGTGACAGCATGGGCAGGAGACTCTACGTCGGCAATCTTCCGTACTCGGCGACGGAAGACCAGCTCACCGAGCTGTTCGGTCGCGCCGGCAAGGTCGACAACGTGCGGGTAATGCGGGACATGGCCACGGGACGGGCGCGCGGGTTTGCCTTCGTGGAAATGGCCTCGGACGAAGATGCCCAGAAGGCCATCGGCGAGTTCCACGAGCACCAGATGGAGGGCCGGGCTCTAGTCGTCAACGAAGCGCGACCCAAGCCTGAGGGCGGGTTCGGTGGCGCCGGCGGCGGGCCGCGGACGCGGTGGCTACGGCGGTGGAGGCGGTGGCCGAGGCTACGACGATGGCGACTTCTCCGGGGGGCGACGAAAGGAACCTCGCTGGTAGGCTTCTGCGGAGCTGTCCAAGACTGCGATCGAATACGACACATTCAAGGGGGAAAGGGGCCAGCCCCGTTCCCTTTCGCTTACCGTTTCCGAATCTCCGCCCCAGCGATCTGCGATTCACGGTGCCGGCATCGCTGATTCGCACCGAGTAATCGTCTTTCTTCGGCCCGGATTCCGCAGACGCGACAACGGAGCGGCTGCTGCCGACTTAGGCGTGACATCCTTTTAGTCGTCCACCACCCAGCCGTCCCGCAGCTGAATGATTCGGCTTCCGTATGCGGCATTCGCTTCGGAGTGGGTCACCTGGATGATCGTCGTGCCCGTCTCGTTCAGCTTTCGGAAGAGCTCCATGATCTCCCGGCCCTGGCTCGTGTGCAGGTTGCCGGTCGGCTCGTCGGCCAGAATCACCTTGGGATTCGAGATGACCGCGCGCGCCACCGCCACCAGCTGCTGCTGGCCGCCTGACAGCTGATTGGGATACAGGTCCTTCTTGCCGACAATCGCGAACTTGTCGAGGATGTCGCAGACCATGCTTTCGCGTTCCGACTTCTTGATGTCGCGATACGAGAGCGGGATATCGAGGTTCTCGTACACCGTGAGGTGATCGAGCAGGTGGTAGCTCTGGAAGACGAAGCCGATGTACTGCTTGTGCAGCTTGGCGCGATCCTTCGCGGCGAGCTTGTGGACCGGCTGGTCCAGAAAGTAGTACTCGCCCGTCCACGCGCTGTCGTGCATGCCGACGATGTGCAGGAGCGTGGATTTGCCGGCGCCGGAGGGGCCCATGATGGAGATGAATTCCCCCTCCTTCACGTCCACGTTGATGCGTCGGAGCACATATGTCCGGCTCGTCCCGTGCGCGTACGATTTTTCGAGATTCCGCAACCCGATGAGCGCGTTCGGCGCAAGGGCCGTATCGGCCGGGACGCTCTCGGTCTGCGGAACGGGCTGACGTGAAAAAAACGACATAGTGGACCTCAGGTTAGACGGACCGGACAACCCCGGGGGTTCGATTCGATTATAGCTTCCCTGGCTTCGCCAAGACTCCGGGCTCCAGTGCACATTCGCCATGCGGCTGGCTTGAGGCAGCCCACGGGCATCTTTCAGTTGCGCGCGGGGCCTCGCCTTCGCAATGCTTCGGCGAAGCTCGCCGGAGCCTTGGCGGAGGCGGCCCACCCCCGCGCGCTCTGTACTCGGCGCTCGCTGCGCTCGCGCCTGGTTAGCAACGACAGCCCGCTTGCAGGGCAGTTCGTCCGACCGCCGACCGCCGACCGCCGACCGCCGAGCGCCGAGCGCCGACACTATTCACTCCGTAACGCCGTCAACGGATCGACCCGCGTCGCGCGGCGCGCGGGCAGGATCGTGGCAGCCAGCGCGGCGGCCAGCAGCGTTGCCACGGTGACCACGAACGTCGCCGGATCGACCGGCCTGACGGCGTACAGCAGCGTCGACAGGCTTCGTCCCATCAGGAGCGCCGCGGTCGTCCCGATCGCGATCCCCGTTCCCGCGAGCAGCAGGCCGTCCCGCGCGACGAGTGCGAACACGGCCCGACCGTCTGCCCCGAGCGCCATCCGCACGCCGATCTCCGCGGTCCGCTGTGCGACCGCATACGACATCGTTCCGTAGATGCCGATAGCCGACAATGCCATGGCGAGCGCCCGCGAAGACCGATGCGAGGAGCGCGAGGAACCGCGGCTGGGCAATCGAGTCCTCGACGATGCGGGTCATGGGCGCGACGTTCGAGACCGGCATGTCAGGATCGATCGACTTGACGGCCGCGCGGACGCCCGCCGCGATCGAATCCAGCGATTCGGGCCCGGTCGCGGACTTCAGCACGACGTTCGTTCCCGACTCGACGAATTGCCAGTACGGGCAGGTACATCTCGGCCCGCGGCTCTCCGCGTGCCCCGCGCATGCTGACGTCTCCGGCGACACCGATGACCGTGAACGCCCCTCGGTTCGGGCCGCCGAACCTGACACGCCGTCCGACGGGATCGGCGCCCGCCCAGAACCTGCGGGCCGCCGTCTCGTTCACGATGACGGACGGCGCGGCCTCACGCGGCGCGAAGCTGCGGCCGCGTCGCACGGGAATGCCCATCGCATTCAGATAGTCAGCGCTCACGAGTCGATACCACGTCGTCGTCTCGGAGCCTGGCGGCGGCGGGGGTTGGCCTTCGATCGCGACGTCCATGTCGTTGTCGCCGCCGAGCGGGACGATCGAGGTGAGTGCAGCCGTCCGAACGCCCGGGAGCGCAGCGACCCGCTCGAGCAGCCGATCGTAGAAGGCCGCCAGTGCCTCGCGGGTGGGATACCTGACCTGCGGCGTCACCACCGACCCGACGAGGACGCCGGACGGCTCGAACCCGAGATCCGCCGACTGCAATCGCAGGAAGGTCCGCAGCAGCAGACCGCTGCCGACCATGACGACGAGCGCGATGGCGATCTCGCGCGATGACGAGGCCGCGCCTGGCGCGCTGACCCCGCCGCCCCGAGCTGCCGCGCGCGCCGTCCTTGAGCCCCTGAACCGAGGGAGGTGCGGGACGCCTGCATGGCCGGCATCAGCCCGAAGAGGATCCCGGTGCCGAGCGTCACGAGGGCCGCGAACGCGAGCACGTTCCGGTCGATATCGACGCCGTGAACGCCGCGGACTGCGGGCAGGTTCGCCGGCAACATCTTCGAGAGGGACTCCACACCCCAGGTGCCCGACGAGCAGGCCGAGCGCGCCACCGAGGACGGCGAGGAGGAGGCTTTCGGTCAGCAGCTGCCGGACGACTCGCGTGCGGCGAGCTCCGAGCGCGAGCCGGACGGCAATTTCACGGTAACGGCCGGAGGCTCGCGCGAGCAGCAGGTTCGCGACATTGGCGCACGCGATGAGCAGTACGAATCCCACCGCGGCCGACAACACCAGCAGCGACGTCCGGATGTCGCCGACGATCTGCTCGTGGAGCGGCACGAGCGCGAACGTCACGCCCCTGTTGGCGTCAGGGTAGTCCTGCTCGAGCCGATCGTCCGATCGCTTGTGCAGCGGAACGCGCGCGCTCCAGGTCGACGCCGGGGGCGAGGCGAGCGAGCGTGCGCAGCACGACCATCCCTCGCGCCGGCGACGCGCGATTCAGCCGTCCCGGGCGCCAGATCTCCGCGTTCGACACGATCGCCGGCCTGAAGGACTCCGGCATCACGCCGACAATTTCGTGCGGCTCGCCTCCGAGCGTCACCTGCCGCCCGAGTACCGCGGGGTCGCCGCCGAAGCGACGGACCCAGAGCCCGTGCGAGATGATCGCCACGCGTGCCGAGGCAGGTGCGTCGTCCTGGATCGTGAACGCGCGGCCGCGGGCGGGTGGAACGCCAAGGACGGTGAAATATTCGCAGGATACCTGCTCGCCGACGAGCGGCTCCGGATCGCCGAGCCCGGTGATCGTCGGCTGCCAGCCTCTGACGGCCGTGACGCTTTGGAAAGTACCGGGCTCTCCGCCGAGATCCACGAAGTTCCCAGGCGTCGTCCATTCGCGCGCCGGGCCACCGCGTGCCGTCATGTCCTGCCAGACCATCACGATGCGGTCGGGCTCCTGGTAGGGCAGGGGTCGCAGCAGCAGGGCATACACGACGCTGAAGATGGCCGTGTTCGCGCCGATCCCCAGCGCGAGCGTCAGCGCGACCACGGCCGTGAAGCCGGGAGCTCTGGCGATCATCCGCGTGGCGTAGCGTAGATCCTGCAGGAGAGCGTGCATCAAATCCCTCCAGAAAACGTACGGCTCCAGGCTTCGGGATCCAGGCTCCGCCCTGATCGGTTACGCGCCGAACCCCTCGAGCCAGGAGCCTGAAGCCAAACTGATACAGCGAGCCGCGTGCCGCCCGCCGGATCGCGGAATCCGTCATACTGTATGCAGATTTCGATGTGCCGCGAGCCAGCGCCTGTTCAGCCACGGACAGCTCAATCCCATCGGCGAACAGGAGGCATCGTTCTTGAAGCCATAATAGGGCAGCGCTCGTCCTAGGTTATTGAGACGATTTGATGATGTTACCGCCCGTTGCCCTGATCGCGATCCTGACTCTTGGGGCTCCGCAGAGCCCGGCGACACCCGCGCCGGCGCCCGATGAGGCCCCGACACAGCAGACGCCGGCACCAGCGCCTACGGTCGACCCGGACTCGATTGGAGTCTCGCTCGAGCGGATCCAGAAGGGCGTCGCCAAGCCTCAGGGCATCAAGCTCACGGAGAAGCGGCAGGTCTACCGCGTCGAAATCTTCGGGGCAAAGCCCACGATCGAGGACATCCTGGGCCCGGACTATCTGAGAGGGCCGGTGCCCTACGGCGGGATGACGCACCAGGAGTTCCTGGACATGGTCACGCCCAAGGACGTCCAGGGCTACGCGGCGTTCTCGAACAAGCAGGGAATGGTCGTGGCGGCAACCTCCATCGCACTGCAGTGGGCGCTTCAGAAAGCGATGGACAAAGTCAAAGAAGCGAAGAACGAGCGAGCGAAGGAAGCAGCGCAGAAGGAAGTGCAGGAGGCGCTCGACGCGCTCCGGCGGGCGCGGCGCGAAGCAGGCCTGCCAGACAAGTAGGCCGGCCTCCGCAGAGCGGTTCCGTCGCACGTTCCACAGTACCACCTCCCCCGGCCCTCGCCAGCCTGCCAGACAAGGAGGCCCGACCTTTCCTCCCCCGGGCCTCCGTTTACCGCCAGTCGGGCGTAATTCGCCGGAAAGGTCGAAAGAGAGCCTTCCGAGCGTCGTATCGTCGATACATGGACATGACGGGAGGTCCCGGCCCTCGCGGCCAGAACATGGGTCAAGTCATGGTCGGCATCGTCGTTCTCGGGATTGGGATCATTCTGCTGGCCGACCGGTACCTCGACACGGACGTGCGGCTCGTGCACTCGTGGTGGCCGCTCATCCTGATCCTCATGGGTGCCGCCCGGCTGGTGGCTCTTCCTCCGCAACCGGAGCGGCGGGCCGGCTGCCGGCGGTCTGGAGTGTGGCTCATCATGGTCGGGCTGTGGGCACTCGTCAGCGATTCGCACTTGTTCGGGTTCACGTTTGCCACGTCCTGGCCCTTGCTCCTCATCGGCGCCGGCGTGCTCATGGTCTGGCGGGCGCTCGAGACGGGGTCCCGGCAGCCCGTTCGCCGGGAGCCATAAAGAGATGGTCGACATGGACGTTCCAGGGCCAGGATCGCCGCCGCGCCCCAGCCATCTCACAGCTGCTGATGGGCGTGCTCATCATCGTGGTCGGGTTTCTCTTCACGCTCGACAACCTCGGTGTGGTCCACGCTGCGAACTACTTGCGCTACTGGCCCGCAGGGCTGATTGCCATTGGCCTGGTGAAGTTGTGGGATTCGCGTGAGGGGCACGGTGGTGGATTCGGTGGTTTCCTGATCACGCTGGTCGGCTTGTGGCTCCTGCTCGAATCGCTCGTCGACATCCGCATCAGCTTCGGCGACATGTGGCCGATGCTGCTGGTGTTCGTCGGAGGTTATCTCGTCTGGCGTGGTCTGACCGGCCATCGGCGCGTGCCGGCCGGCGACGATCACTCGATCGTCTCGGCGATGGCGATCCTGAGCGGCGTGAACCGCGGCAACAACTCCCGCACGTTCCGCGGCGGCGATCTGACGGCGATCATGGGGGGCTGCGACATCGATCTGCGTCAGGCGGCCATCAACGGTGACGCCGTGATCGATGTGTTCGCCGTCTGGGGCGGCATCGAGATCCGCGTCCCGGAGGACTGGTCGGTGACGTTCCAGGTCACGCCGCTGCTCGGGGGCGTCGAGGACAAGACGCGGCCATCGCTCGGCTCGTCGCAGCACCGGCTCACGGTCCGCGGCCTCGTCGTGATGGGATCGGTCGAGGTGAAGAACTAGTCCGCTATGCGTCTCGCGACATGCGCGCCGCAGGCAAAGCCCCCCGGTCTCTAACCCATGCATCCGATCCTCGCGCGGGGCGGACGCCTGGCGCTCTACCTCGGCCTCTGGGTGGCAGTCGGCCTGCTGCTCGGCGTGCTCCTGGTCGCACAGATTGGCCTCGGCTGGCGGCAGGCCGGGCTCATCTCGCTGCCGCTGTCGTTTCTTTACGCCTTCGTCTGCCTGTCAGCCTGGTACGTGTCGAGGGGGATGCCGCTCGCCGCGACCGGCGCGCTGCGGATTGTCGCGACCGCCTTGACCGCCTCGGCGATCTCGAGCGCGATGTGGCTCCTGGCGGCGCGTACCTGGGTAGACTGGCTCGCACGCCGGGGCTTCGTCCCGCCCTTCAGCGCCCCGGCCGGACTCTACGCGCTCTTCTCCGGGTTCGGCCTGCTGCTCTATCTGCTGTCGCTCGCGATCAGCTACCTCATCGCCGTCTTCGAGCACACGCGGGCCGCCGAGCGCCAGGCGCTGCAGGTACAGGTGCTCGCGCGGGAGGCGGAGCTGCGGATGCTCCGCGCGCAGATCGATCCGCACTTTCTCTTCAACAGCCTGCACTCGATCAGCGCGCTCACCGGATCGGATCCCGCGTCTGCGCGGCGCATGTGCGTGCTGCTCGCGGACTTTCTGCGGGAGAGCCTTGCGCTCGGCGGGGAGAACCGGATCACGCTCGCGCGGGAGCTGGGACTCGTGGCGCGCTTCCTCGCCGTCGAGCGTGTACGGTACGGCGATCGGCTCCGAGACGAGGTCGTCGTGCGAGATGAGGCCGATCGATGCCTGGTTCCGCCGCTCCTCCTCCTGCCGTTGGTGGAGAATGCGGTGACGCACGGGATTGCGCACATGCTCTCCGGTGGCACGATCGAGGTGACGGCCAGCCGGCTCGGAAGCCGGTTGCAGGTCACGGTCGAGAACCCGTGCGATCCGGACCGCCCGCGCCGGCGCGGGGGAGGCGTCGGTCTGGCGAACGTACGCGCGCGCGTGACCACGCTGCACGGCCACGACGCGCGCTTCTCCGCCGGTGAAGCCGATGGGGTGTGGCGGGCGGAGCTCCTGATGCCGGCGGACACTGAACCTTGAACCCTGAACCCTGAACCTTGAACCTTGAACCCCTGAACCTTGAACCTTGAACCTTGAACCTTGAACCTTGAACCTTGAACCTTAACGATCCTCTCCGCATCGTCATCGTCGACGACGAGCCGCTCGCGCGGGCCGTCGTGCGGGAATATCTGGGCGCGCATCCTGGCGTCGAGATCGTGGCGGAGTGCGGGAACGGGTTCGAGGCCGTGAAGGCGGTGACCGAGCTCTCGCCCGATCTCGTGTTCCTCGACGTGCAGATGCCGAAGCTGAGTGGCTTCGAGGTGCTGGAGCTGCTCGGCCGGGAGGTGCCGGTCGTCTTCACGACGGCGTACGATCAATACGCGTTGCGCGCGTTCGAAGTCCACGCCGTGGACTACCTCCTCAAGCCGTTCAGCGAAGATCGGTTCGCGGAGGCACTGTCGCGCGCGCGGGAGCGGCTGCACGCGCGGGCGCAGGGCGGATCGGATGCCGACGCCGACTCGCTGGCCGAGGCGGTTCGATCCAGGGGGCCGCTGGAGCGGGTGTTGATCCGCGACGGCGCGCAGGTCCACGTGCTGCCGGTGGACCGAATCGACTACGTCGAAGCGCAAGACGACTACGTGTGCTTCGTCGCGGACGGACGGCAGTACCTGAAGGATCAGACGTTGGCGGCCGTCGAAGGCCTGCTCGATCCGGCGCGCTTCGTCCGGATCCACCGCTCGTACCTGCTCAACATCGAGCGCATCGCGCGCGTCGAGCTGTACGCGAAGGACAGCCGGGTGGCGATCCTGCGCGACGGCCGGCGGCTGCCGGTGAGCCGGGCGGGATACGCGAGGCTGGCGAAGCTGCTGTAGTCGGGGATTGCTGGGATCGGGATCCGGGATCTTCCCTGATCCCGTCGGGATCCGGATCAGCGATCCGGGATCCGGAAAAACCTTTCGATCGAGATCGCGGGGTTTTGCGGATCCCTGAATCCCTGATCCCCGATCTCGTCTCGCTCCCCCTATTTGACCCCACCTGCCAGTCTGCGCTACAACTGAGACGTGGCGGCGTTAACTAAACAGTTAGTCAGGAAGAGGTCAGGGAAGGCCGCACCTCACGAAACGGCGTGACGGATGGGTCGCGCGCGCGCCTCGTCGCTGCCGCCGCCACCGAGTTCGCCGCCCGCGGCTTCGCCGGCGCCAGCGTCGACCGCATCGCCACCGCCGCACGCGTCAACAAGGCGATGATCTACTACCACTTCCGCAGCAAGGCGGCGCTCTACCGCGAGATCCTGCACGACATGTTCCAGGCTGTCGGGCGCGGCGTCCGCGCCGCGGCGGACGCGCCGACCACGCCCGAGGAGAAGGTCGGCCGCTTCGTCGAGGCCATCGCCGCCGAGGCCGAGGCGCGGCCACATTTCCCGCCGATCTGGTTCCGCGAGATCGCCGAAGGCGGCGCCCATCTCGACGCGGCAATCCTCCGCGACCTCACCACGGTCGTTCAGTCCCTGGTGGCCATCGTCGACGAAGGTGCACGTGCGGGGCGGTTTCGTCGCGTCAATCCAATCGTTGTCCATGCGGGCATCGTGGCGCCGATGATGATGTACTTCGCGAGCACCCGACTGCGGCAGCGTCTCGAAGGAGCGGGCGTCAAGGGCGCGGCTGCTGTTCGATCGCGCGCAACTCGTCGATCATCTGCGGCGCGTCGCGCTCGGCGTACTCGAGGGAAAGATCTAGCCGACAGGCCTCAGTCCGAGGCATTGAGAGAGCGGGAGCGATGACGATCAGACAGCAACCGTGGAGAACCGTCGGGACGTTCGCGATCGCGGCCGTTGCGGTCGGCGCGAGCGGCTGCCGGCGCGGTGCGGAAGACGCGCGGCCTCGGGCGACCGGCTACGTCGAAGCGACCGAGGTTCGGGTCGCTGCGGAGGTTGGCGGCCGGGTGCTCGAGATGCGGGTCGCCGAAGGTGATCACGTGTCGGCCGGCGACCTGATCGCGCGGATCGACACGGCTGACGCGAAGCTTGCCGAACGGCGGCTGCAAGCCGAGCGCGACCAGGCCGACGCGCAGCTCCGTCTCCTGCTGGCAGGCGCGCGGACCGAAGACGTCAGGCAGGCCCGTGCCCAGGCAGAATCGGCGGACGCCGAGGTCCGTGCGGCCGTCTCCGAGCAGGCATCCGCCGAGGCGGACCTCCAGCGCTTCGAGGCACTCCTCCGGTCGAATGCCGGATCGCGTAAACAACGAGACGACGCCTTGACCAGTCGGGATATCGCGACGGCGCGGGTGAACGCTGCGCTGCAGCGGGCGAGTGCCGCCGGCGAGACAGTGGCGCGGCTGCGCGCCGGGTCGCGGCCTCAGGAGATTGCCGCCGCGCGCGCGCGCGTGGCCGCCGTCGATGCGCAGATCGCGTCGCTCCAGAAGAACATCGGTGACGCCGAGGTCAGATCGCCCGTCGGCGGCATCGTGACGGCCAAACTGATCGACGCGGGCGAAACCGTCCCGCCACGCACCGCGCTCGTCGTCGTCACCGATCTTGCGCACGCGTGGGCCAACCTCTATGTCGACGAGCCGTTCGTTCCGCAGCTGAAGCTCGGACAGCAGCTCGCCATCGTGACCGACGCCGGTCAGAGCCTGAACGGGACGATCACGTTCATCTCGCCGCGCGCAGAGTTCACGCCGAGGAACGTTCAGACCGCCGAGGAACGCTCGAAGCTCGTGTACCGGATCAAGGTGACGGCCGACAACCGCGACGGAGTGCTCAAGACAGGGATGCCGGTGGAAGGAAGGTTTTGAGTCGACAGTCGGCAGTCTTCAGTCGAGGGTCGCGGTCAGAGCCGGCAGCTGCGGAGGACGCCGACACCGGCACCGACTGATGACTGTCGACTTCCGGATCCCCGATTCCCGATCCCGACAGAGATGTTGAAAGATGCCATCGATTCAGTTCGACAACGTCACCAAGAAATACGGCGCCATCACGGCGCTCGATCGGATCTCGTTTGCGATCGAGGAAGGGGAGATGTTCGGGCTGATCGGGCCCGACGGGGCGGGAAAGACGACGGCTATTCGGGCGGCGTGCGGGTTGATTGCGGTGGATGGGGGGCGGATCGAGGTGCTCGGGAAGAGTCCGACACGCCAGCATCGGGCGATTACGGCGGCCATCGGGTATCTGTCGCAGCGGTTCAGCCTCTACGGCGATCTGACGATCGACGAGAACATCGCGTTCTTCGCGGAGATTCACAGCGTGCCGCGGTATCAGGCGGCGCGCGATCGGCTGCTCGAGATGACGCAGCTGACGCCGTTCAGGGCCCGGCGCGCCGACCGCCTGTCGGGCGGGATGAAGCAGAAGCTGGCGCTGGCGTGCACGCTGGTCCACGAACCGAAAGTCCTGCTGCTCGACGAGCCCACGACCGGCGTCGACCCGGTGTCTCGACGTGAGTTCTGGAAGCTGTTGTCGGAGTTCCTCTCGAGCGGCCTGACGATTGTGATGGCGACGCCATATCTGGACGAAGCGGAGCGCTGCGCGCGGGTCGCGCTCCTCCACGACGGCCGGCTGCTCGCCGTCGACGCCCCGGCCACGCTGCGGCAGCGGCTCGGCGTCCAGATGGTCGAGGTCGTGACCGATACCCCGCGGCCGCCGCTCGAGCTGCTGGCGTCGCTCCCGGGCGTCGAAGACGTCCAGGTATTTGGCGAGCGCGCGCACGTGCGAGTCAGCGGCACCGGCGCGGAGCGTGTGGCCTCGATCCGGTCAGGTCTCGAGGAGAAGGGTATCGCCGTCATCACCGTTCGAGCGGTCGCCGCGTCACTCGAAGATGTCTTCATCGAACTGATCACACCGAAGGAGGCGGCACGGACGTGAGTGCATGCATGCGGAAGAGGGCGCATTCCCGGAGGCGGGTCTTCTACTCTCGCTCCCGTAGCTTCCGCCTCAAGGCGGAAGCCACAAGATTGCAAGACCTGACCCTGGTTCTGCTCCTGGTCCTCTGGTCCGTTCGGGCGACGGCACAGACGACCGCCACGCTCACGCTCGAGGATGCCGTTGCGCGGGGGCTGGCCAACAGCGAACGGATCGCGGAGCTCGAAGCCCGATCGGCGGCGGCCTCCGCAACCGTGGATGGCCGCGCCGCCGGCCGGCAGCCGATCCTGTCGCTGAGCGGCGGCTACACGAGGACCAATCACGTCACCGAGTTCGGCATCCCGGTCCCGGGCGCGCCCCCCCAAATCATCTATCCCGACGTCCCGGACAACTATCGGACGCGTCTGGACGTTCAGTGGCCAATCTACACGGCCGGGCGGGTGGACGCGCTGGAGCGCGCCGCGCGAGCGGAGCATGAGGCGACAGGGGAGGACCTGGCGGCCGCGCGCGCCGACCTGAGGTTGGAGATCACCCGGGCCTTCTGGGCGCTCGTCACCGCGAGGGAGGCGGAACAAGTCGTGCGTCGGTCGCTCGACAGCATCGACGCGCACGTACGGGACCTCCGCTCGCGCCTCGAACAGGGCCTGATCCCGCCGAACGATGTCCTGTCGGCCGAGGCGCAGCAATCGAGACAGCGGCTCCTGGCGATCGAGGCCGCGAACCAGCGCGGCGTCGCAGAAGCTGACCTGCAGCGCCTGCTCGGCGTCGACTCGCCGGCGCCTATCGAGCCTGCGGCGACACTCGAGCTGCCCGGTCCGGCCCCCACGGGTGAAGCAGACGCCCTCGTCGCGCAGGCGCACGGTCAGCGGCCCGAACGCCGGGCGCTCGAAGATCGCGCCTCCGCCGCACGCGAGCGAATCGCCGTCGCTCGCTCCGAATCGCTGCCCCAGGTCGCGGTCTCCGGAGGCTACGACTACGCACGGCCGAACCCGCACATCTTTCCGAGGTCCTCGCTGTGGGAGGACTCGTGGGACGTCTCGGTGAATGCGACCTGGTCGCTCTGGGACGGCGGGCGGAGCCGCGCCAATCGCGCGGAAGCGGCCGCGACGGCTCGTGCCGCCGAATCGCGCATCCGCGATTTCGATCGTCAGGTGACGTTCGAAGTTCGCCAGCGACGGCTGGAGGTGGACTCGAGCCGCGCCGCCATCTCCACCGCCGCCGACGGTGTTCGCGCCGCAGCAGAAGCCTTTCGGGTCGTCGGCGAACGCTTCAACGCCGGCGTCGCCACGAACACCGACGTGCTCGACGCCGAGACGGCGCTGCTCCAGGCGCGACTCGATCAGACCCGGGCGCTCGCGAATGCGCGGCTGGCGGATGCGCGGCTGGCGCGGGCCGTGGGGCAGTGATGGGGACGGGCTCGGCGTTCGGCGCGCGGCGTTCGGGACTCGGAAAACCAGGAATTGATCTAGAAGCGTTTCGAAGACGGAGTTCGTCGCAACCGGCTGCTGACTGACGACTGCCGAGCCCCGAGCGCCGAGCGCCGAGTCCCGACACTGATCACCATGACCACAGACACCGCAATCGACGTCCGGCACTTGACCCGCCGCTTCGGCGCGTTCGTGGCCGTCAACGACCTCTCGTTCGACGTCCGTGCCGGGGAGATCTTCGGCTTCCTCGGGAGCAATGGGGCCGGAAAATCCACGACGATTCGGATGTTGTGCGGCCTCCTGCGGCCCACGTCCGGAACGGCAATGGTCGATGGTATCGACGTGTCCAAGAATCCCGAAGGCATCAAGCAGCGGATCGGATACATGTCGCAGCGGTTCTCGCTGTACGAGCTCCTCACCGTCGATCAGAACATCCGGTTCTTCGGCGGCATCTACGGGCTGGACTCGGCGCGGCTCGCCGAGCGCCGGCAGTTCGTGATCGAGATGGCCGGCCTCGCCGGCCGCGAGGACACCGTGGCCCGGGACCTCGCGGGAGGGTGGCGTCAGCGGCTGGCTCTCGGCTGCGCGATTCTCCACGAGCCGCGAATCCTCTTCCTGGACGAGCCCACCGGCGGCGTCGACCCCCTCTCGCGCCGGCAGTTCTGGCGGCTCATCGACACGCTGTCGCAGCAGGGCGTCACCGTGCTCGTCACGACGCACTACCTGGACGAAGCCGAGCGATGCCACCGCGTCGCGCTGATCCACGGCGGGCGTCTCGCCGTGCTCGGGACCACGACGGAAGTGAAGGGGATCTTCAAGGGCCGACCGATCGTCGAGGTACGCGCCGACGATCCGGTCGAGGCCATGCGCATTCTCGACCGTGCACCCGGCGTAGAGAAGACCAGCCTCTTCGGCACGACGGTGCACGCAGTCCTTCGGAACGACGGCGTCGATCTGGACGAGCTCCGCACGCGTCTCGGCAGCGGAGGGGTGGTCGTCGAGGCGATCGAGCCGGTTGTGCCTTCGCTCGAGGACGTGTTCCTCGAAGTTGTCGACCGTGCCGGAGGCGCGGTCGCATGAAGAAAGCCCGTGCCGGAGGTGCGGTCGCATGATGAAAGCCCACGCCTGGGGCCGCAGCCGCATGAACAAGGCCCTCGCCGTCGGACGCAAGGAGCTGCGCCAGATCGCGCGCGACCGGCGCACGCTGCTCATTCTCGTCTTCGTGCCGGCCTTCTTCCTGCTGCTCTACGGGTATGCGCTGAACTTCGACATCCGGCACGTGCAGCTCGGCGTGGAGGATCGCGACGGCACGCCCGAGAGCCGCGCGATCGTCTCGGCTTTCGTCAATTCCGGCTACTTCGACCTCGCGGCCACGGCGTTCGACCCGGCGGAGGCCGAGCGCCTGCTCGACCTCGATATCGCTCGCGCCCTCCTCGTCATCCCCGAAGGGTTGGGGCGCCAGGTGGGCGCCGGGCACCAGGCGACTGTGCAGGTCATCATCAGCGGCGACAACGCGAACACCGCGACGACCGTGATGGGTTACGCCGCCAACATCATGCAAACGGTCGGCGCGCAGCTTTCGCCCGGCAGCGTGCGGCTCGAGCCGCCGATCGCCGTCGAGCCCCGCATCTGGTACAACCCGGAGCTGCGAAGCACGCTCTTCCTCGTCCCCGGCCTCATCGCCTACATTGCGATGATCACCGCCGTGACGTCGACCGCCCTCTCCATCGTCCGCGAGAAGGAGTTCGGGACGATGGAGCAGGTCCGGATGGCGCCGATCGACACGTTCTCGTTCGTGATCGGCAAGACGATCCCTTACCTCGTGATCTCGCTCGCGTCCGTTGCGCTCATCATCCTGGCCTCGATGGTGCTCTTCGGGCTGCCGATGCGCGGCAACTGGCTCTCGCTGTTCGTGGCGCTCTTTCTGTTTCTCGTGGGCGCCCTCGGAACCGGGCTGCTCATCTCGACCATCGCGGAGACGCAGCAGATTGCCTTCCAGCTCGCCGTGTTGATTTCGCTCCTGCCGACGGTCATGTTGTCCGGCTTCATCTTCCCGATCTCGAGCATGCCGGCCGCGCTTCAGCTGATCACGTACGTCGTGCCGGCGCGCTATTTCCTCGTTGCGCTGCGCGGCATCGTCTTGAAGGGCTCGCCGATCGCGCATCTCGTCCTGCCCCTTGCGGCGCTCGGCTTGTACGCCGTCGCGATGCTCTCGCTCGCGTCGGTGCGGCTGGCCCGGGAGCGCGCCTGATGCAGCGACTCCGCGTCCTCGTGTGGAAGGAATTTCTCGAGCTGCGGATGAACCCGCGGCTCTTCGGCGTCCTGATCATCGCGCCGATCGTCCAGCTGACCATGCTCGGCTACGCGGCGACGACCGACGTGAAGGACGTCCCGATCGTCGTGGCTGACGGCGATCGGTCTTCGGCGAGCCGGGAGCTCATCTCGCGGTTCGATGGCTCGCGCAACTTCACCGTCATTGACACGGTCTCGACCGTCGCCGAGATCGAGTCCTATCTCGAGCGCGGGCGTGCCTGGCTGGCGTTGTCGATTCCAGCGGGCTACGGCCGGGAGCTGGGTGCCGGAGCGCCGGTGACGGTGCAGGTCGTCGCCGACGGCACCGACTCGAATTCGACGACGGTTGCGCTCGGGTACTCGACGAGCCTGATCGGCAACTATGCCCAGGAGTTGCTCCAGCAGCGGCAATCGGCCGCCGCGACGGTCAATGACCCGCGGCAATCCGACGCTGCGATGGTCAACATCGACACCCGGATCCGCGTCTGGTTCAACCCGCAGCTCGAGAGCCGGCACTTCATGATCCCAGGCGTGCTCGCCCTGATCCTGCTCGTCGTGACAGCAAACCTCGCCGCGATGGGCATCGTGCGCGAGAAGGAGCTTGGCACGCTCGAGCAGCTGAACGTGACGCCGCTCCGCCGCTGGGAGCTCATCGTCGGCAAGCTGCTGCCCTACGGCGTCATCGCGCTGATCGACGTGCTGCTCGTCGTTGCGGTCGCGGTGTTCTGGTTCGAGGTACCGCTCCGCGGCAGCGTGGTGCTGCTCTTTGCGTTGAGCGTCATTTATGTGGTCTGTACGCTCGCGCTCGGCCTGTTCATCTCGACGATCTCCGAGACACAGCAGCAGGCGATGATGACCGCCACGTTCTTCTTCCTGATGCCGATGATCTATCTGTCGGGCTTCATCTTCCCGATCGAGAACATGCCGCGCGTCATCCAGATAGCCACCTACCTGATTCCGTTGCGCTACTACCTCGTCATCGTGCGTGGGATTTTCCTGAAGGGGATTGGGCTGCAGCTGCTGTGGCCGCAGGCACTCGCGCTGGCATCGTGGGGGGCCGTGGTCCTGATGCTCGCCGTCGTGAGAAGCCGGAAAAGAATCGGGTGATCGGGGGATCGGGGGATCGGGTGATGGAATCGCACGATCGCTCGATCGGGTGATCGGGCGATGTATCGATCCGATCACCCGATCACGCGATCACCCGATTCCGTCGCCCGATCCCCCGATCACCCGATCGCCGATGTGTTACGGCACTATCACGAACGCGAGCCCCAGCTTCGCGGCCTGGGCGTTGATCGAGGCGATCTCGCCGGCCAACAGGGCACGGGCCTCGGCCTCGAGCTCGGTGAGCTCTTTTTCCTGCCCTTCGAGTACCTGCGTCATCCCGGCGGTCGGCACTCCCTCCGACTCGATGGACCACATCTGGAGTGGAGCCAGCCGGGAGTAGAGCTTCGTGCCGCCGCGCATCGCGAGGATGTCGTAGACGACGTCGGCGGTTGGATTGTGGAACTTCGCCTCGAGCGCATCGGTTCTTCGGATGGCCTCCTGCGAGGACGTCAGCAGCGTCGCGACGGCCGGCTCCGACTTGCGCCCGTCCAACGCCTTCGCGCGCGCCTGAAGCTGCTCGCGGACCGACCGCAGCTGGTTGACCATGCCAGTGAGCCTGGAGACGTCGTCTCTGACCCGGAGCGCGAACGTGAGCTGCGCGTCGAGATCGGCCGGCGTCGTGGCTCCTTCCGGATCCGGTACGACCTTCAATGGGGAGGTCAGCGTCTGGCCATCCACGGTCAACCGGACCGTGTATGTGCCCGGCACCGCACGCGGGCCTGACGCCGGATCGCCCGTATCGATCTTGCCGCCCTTGATCTTCGTGGCGCCTTCCCACGAGAGATCCCACACCGCGCGCTGCACGCCCGGTTCGACGGCCAGCGCCTTCTTCTTGAAGTCCTCGGGCAAGTCGTACTCGCTGCTCATGTCGGGCTCGCGCGGGATGCTGCTGAGCGTCCGCACCATACGGTTCCGGCTGTCGAGCACCTCGATCTTCAGCTCACCCTTTGGCTTGCTCTTGAGAAAGTAGTAGATCGACGCGCCAATCGGCGGATTCGAGAACCGGCCGTACTTCGATCCCCACGATCCGTCTCCGACGCGCCAGCGGACGGCATCGGCGGCCGGGAAGAGGTGGACCGCCGAATCGAGCACCCGCGAATCCATCGCGCGGACGGGTTGCAGATCATCCAGGATCCAGATCGACCGGCCGTGTGTCCCGAGAACGAGGTTGTCTCCCTTGACCACCAGATCGTGCACCGCCACCGTCGGGAGATTCAGCTTCAGCGCCTTCCACGTCCGCCCGTCGTCGCCCGTGTACATCACACCGCGTTCAGTGCCCAGATAGAGCTGCCCGCGACGTGCGGGGTCCTCGCGCACCGCGTGCAGGTAGACATCCTGGGGCAGGGTGCCATCGAGGCGCGTCCATGTCTGCCCGAAGTCGGTCGTTTTGTAGAGGTACGGCTTCGTGTTGTCGAGCCGATGCGCGTCGACGACGACGTAAGCGGTGGCGGCGTCGAACCGCGAGGGCTCGACAAGGCTGATCGTGGACCACTCCGGAAGGCCCTGCATCCGCGGGGTGACATTGGTCCAGTTCTTCCCGGCGTCCCGTGTGACATGGACCAGGCCGTCGTCGCTTCCGGCCCAGATCACACCGGCCTGCTTCGGAGATTCCGCAATCGCGAACACGGTGCCGAATGTCTCGACGCCGGTGTTGTCGCCGGTGATCGGTCCGCCCGCCCATTTCTGCTTGGTTCTGTCGTTTCGAGTCAGGTCCGGACTGATGATGTCCCACGAGTGACCGCCGTTCGTCGTGCGGAAGATGACCTGGGCGCCGTGATAGACGATCTTCGGATCGTGCGGTGACGCCGCGATTGGCGCGGTCCATTGGAAGCGATAGCGCATGTCCTCGCCGCCGTGTCCCGACGGGTTCTCCGGCCAGGCGCTCACGTTTCGCGACTCTCCGGTCCGATGGTCGTACCGCGTGATGATGCCGAGGTATTCCCCGGCATAGACGATGTTCGGATCGCTCGCGTCGGAGACGACGTGGCCGGCCTCGCCGCCGCCGACGCCGTGCCAGTTGGCGAGTGAGATCTGCCCGGTGCGGCTCAAGCTCGGGCCTTGCGCCGTGCCGAGATCCTGCATGGCTCCGGCGACGTGGTACGGCGTCCGGTTGTCGACGCTCACGTGGTAGAACTGCGAAATCGGCAGCGGCGGCGAGGTCCACGTCTCGCCGCCGTTCGATGACAGGGCGACGCCGCCGTCGTTCGCGCCGATCATCCGGCGTGGATTGAGCGGATCGATCCAGATGTCGTGGTGATCGCCGTGGGGCGTATCTTTGACGACCCGCAGCGTCCTGCCGCCGTCGATCGAATGGAGCAGCGGCACCTGAGGGAACCACACGTCGTTGGGATTCTGCGGGTTCACCGTCATCGTCGTGTAGTACCAGGCGCGCTGCCGCAGCTGGCGGGAGGGGTTCACGAGCTCCCAGTTCTCGCCGCCGTCGTTCGACTGGAAGAGCCCGCCTTTCTCCGCCTCGATGAGCACGTACACGCGGCGCGGATCCGAGGCGGCGACGGCGACGCCGACCTTTCCCCAGATACCGTCCGGCAGGCCGTCGCCGGTCAGGGCCTTCCAGGTGTCCCCGCCGTCACGCGAGACGTAGAGGCCGCTGCCGGGTCCGCCGCTGACGAGATCCCAGGGCAGGCGCCTCGCCTGCCAGAAGCCGGCGAACAGGATTGCCGGGTTGGACGGATCCATCGCGACGTCAGAGGCGCCGGTGTCGGCGTCCTTTTTCAGCACCTGCTGCCACGTGCGACCGCCGTCGACGGTGCGGTAGACACCGCGCTCGGGATTGGGTCCGAAGGCGTGCCCGAGCACTGCCGCAAACGCGATGTCGGGGTTGGAGGGATGCACCAGGATCGTGCCGATTTGCCCCTCCTGCTTCCACACGTGCGTCCAGGTCTTGCCGGCGTCCAGTGATTTGTAGATGCCGTTGCCTGCGGCCACGTTGCCGCGGATGTTGGCTTCGCCCGAGCCCACGTAGATCACGTTCGGGTTCGATCGCGAGACGGCAATCGAGCCGATCGAGGAGATCGGCTGGTCGTCGAAAATCGAGGACCAGGTCGTGCCGCCATCGGTCGATTTCCAGACGCCGCCGGAGGCGGTCGCGGCGTAGTACGTCGACGCGTCGCCGGGGATGCCCGCGACGCGCGAAACGCGTCCCCCCGTCGCCGGCCCGATCGGCCTGTACTTCAGTGCTTTGAACTCGGTCGGTGTCGTGTGCGTCGTCGTTGCCGCTGGCGTCTGTGCCCCGGCGATGAGGACAGGCACCAGCAGCGCGCAGGCGGCGGCCGCGAGCGAGAGGCGGCGGGGAGTGGGCATGGGAGGCATTCTATCCGACGGAACTGCGAGCCCCCGTCGGAGGGGACGGAGGTCGCGGAGACGCTCACACGGAGAAACGGGGTCAACGGAGGCGAAACGGAGAAGCCCGGGATGGCTATTGAGCAGACGAACGGCGCGACCGCGCTTGGGCCGGCGGCGAGCTAAAGCGCGCAGGCTCCCGCGGACGCCCTCCGTCGTCTCGTCTTCCGTTGATCCTCCGTTGCTCCGTTCTCCGTTTGTGAGCGTCTCCAATCCTCCGTCCCCTCCGACGGAGGACGGCGCACGACTGCAGTAGGATCACGGACGACGGACAACACTGGATCAGGAGATTAGAAGAGACCTTCTGATCTTCTAATCTTCTGTTGATCTACGTCCGGATCGTCCGGAAGCATGCGGCGGCCTCTTTCCAGCTGATCGCGGGAACGAGGTCAAGGCAGAAGCCTGAAGCCTGGAGCCTTTTGTCACTCCTGCCTCAGCGCCGTGACCGGCTCCACACGAATCGCGCGCCGCGCCGGGATCCAGCTGGCGAGGACGGCAGTCGAGAGCAGGCTGCCCGCGGCGACAGCGTAAGTCGTGGGGTCGCGCGCCGTGACGCCGAAGAGCAGCGCCGACGTCCACTGCATCATGGCGGAGGCGCCGGCGAGGCCGAGCGTCACGCCGGCCGCGCCGAGCAGCAGGCCCTCTCCCACGACGAGCCGGAGCACGTCGCTCATCTGCGCTCCGAGCGCTCGGCGAATCCCAATCTCTCGCGTCCGCTGAGCGACGGTGTACGAGATGACGCCGTAGATCCCGACCGCTGCCAGCGCGAGCGCGAGCAGGCCGAACGACCCGGTGAGCCACATCGTCAGACGCGGCTCGGCCACCGCTTCCGAGAGCACGTCGTGCATCGGCCGCAGGTTGGTCGCCGTACTCCGCGGCACGACGGCTGGAACGGCCGCGCGGATCGAAGCCGTCAGCGCAGACGGGTTGCCGGCCGTGCGCACCATGACGTACGACCACATGAACGGGGTCTGCGCAAAGGGCGTGTAGATCGTCGGCCGCGGTTCTCCTGTCGGGCCCTGGTAATACAGGTCCCCGACGATTCCGACCACAGTGCGCCAGTCGCTCGTGTAGTCCGGATTGATCAACTTGATTCGGCGGCCGATCGGATCGGTGCCAGCGAACACTGTGGCGGCAAACGTCTGGTTCACGATGACGATCGGGCGGGGCGCCGGGCGCGTCGCCCTTGGTGAAGGCGCGACCTTGCAGGACCGGTGTTCCAAGCGCGCGAAAGTAGTCCGGCGTCGCCGCCATGAAGTACGCGCTGTCCTCTTCACCCGAGAGCGTGCGGTGCTCAGCGGCAAAGCGCGTCCCGCGCTGAGCGGTCACGATGGGGAATCCCGAAGAGCCTCCGACTGCGACCACCCCGGGAATCTGCCCGATCCGGTCGACTATGGCCTCCAGGGCCCGGCTTCTGGCCGCATCGTCCGGCTCATTGATCATCTGAGTGTTGAAGGTGAGGAGCTGCGACGGGTCGAAGCCAGGATTCCGTGACGTCAACGCCGCGAAGCTCCGCAGCATGAGGCCGGCGCCGACGACCACGACGACGGCGAGCGCGACTTCGGCCACGACGATCCCTCCACGCAATCGCCTCGATCGCCGAGAGGAGGAGGCCGACCTGGTGCTGTCCTGGAGGCCGAGGTTCGAACCAAACGTTGCCTGGAGGGCCGGCGCTACACCGAAGAAGAACGCGGTCAGGAGCGTCGCTCCGGTCGTGAAGAGCAGCACCGACGAGTCGATGTGGACGCCGTCCGCCCGAGGCAGGCGTGCCTCGAGCCCCGAGGGCAGCAGCTGGACGCCCCACATGGCGACGAGCATGCCGAGGAGTCCGCCGCATGACGCGAGCACGAGGCTCTCGACCGCGAATTGCCGCGCGAGGCGGGCGCGTCCGGCGCCGAGCGCCACGCGAATCGACATTTCGCGCTGTCGAACGGTCGTGCGGGCGAGCATGAGGTTCGCGACGTTGGCGCACGCGATCAGCAGGAGCAGACCGACGGCGCCGAGAAGGAGCAGGAGCGAGCTCCGCAGGTCGCCGACGACGCGGTCGTACAGAGACACCAGCTCGACGCGTATGTTCGCGTTCGTCTGTGGAAAGTCCTTGGCCAGCCGTGCGCTGATCGCTGTGAGCTCGGACTGCGCCTGCGAGATCGTGACGTCAGGTTTCATCCGCGCGAGCATGTTGAAGATCCGCAGGGAACGGTTCTTCATCTGCGTCGGAGTCTTCGCCTGCGCCCCGCCGAGCGTCGTCCACAGCACGTATTCAGACGACGGGAATCTGAACCAAGGTGGTGCAACGCCAACGACGGTGTACGTGGAACCGGTCAAGCTGATCGTCCGCCCCAGCACGCCAGGGTCGCCGGCGAACGCGGATTGCCACAGCCCGTAGCCGAGAATCACGGTGTCGGTTCGGTTGTCGTCCAGATTGAAGCTCCGGCCCAGGAGCGGTGTGACCCCGAGGAGCGGCAGGACCTCTGGTGAGATGACCGCGCCCCGAATCTGGCGACTCTCGCCATTCGCGTCGAGGTTGTAGAGATTGGAGGCCCAGACCGCCGTACCCTCGAACGACCGGCTCTGCAGGGCGATGTCCTGAAAGTCGGGGAGCGACCCGCGCGCGACCACCAGCCGATCCGGATCGGTGAACGGCAGGGGTTGGAGCAAGACGGCGTTGACGAGGCTGAAGATCGCCGTCGTCGCCCCGATGCCGAGTGCGAGAGTGAGGACGGCGACGATCGTGAAGCCGGGTACCCGCGCGAACGCTCGGATGGCGAAACGTAAATCGCTCATGATCGATACCTCAGTCCGTGCGGAGCGCCTCGATTAGATCGACGCGCAGCGCCACTGCGAGAAGGAGACGCACGCATAAGACTGGTCAAAGTCTGATGCGGTTGGCAAGGTTCAAGGTTCAAGGTTCAAGGTTCAAGGTTCAAGGTTCAAGGTTCAGGGGTTCAAGGTTCAGGGTTCAGGGTTCACGTCGTCCTTGGGTTCGGCGTCCCAGCCTGTAGGAGCCCTGCCTTTGCAGCTGCGGAGATACCGGAGCAGTGACGTCACCGCGGCTGTGGCCCTTTTGGCGAGTTGGAGGAGCTCTCGGGCCTCCGCCGGCGAGAAGTAGCCTCGTTCTTGGCCGTCCTGCAGGTGATTTCGCGTTTCGAGCAGCGAACCCCGCGCGATTCGCGTGGTACTTGGCAAACTCGCGCGGCTGGAAGTAGCCGAACCCCTCTGCAAGATTTCGCGGAGACGATGCCGCCGAGTCCTGAATCTGATCAAGGAATTTTCTATCCCTGGACGCCGGTCCGGATCGAGTCGATTTCAGAATCCGGTCGCGCAGCTCGACGGCCAGTTGCCAAGCGACCAGCTCCTCGTAGCGTCGAGCAGCGGCCATACTCCGACGCAGTTCAGGCTCCGTGCCGTCAAGAAACTCCAGGAAATCGATGTGACCCTTCAAAAAGGCCGCAGAAACAGCGATATCGACAGGACCCCAGCGCGCAGTTCTTGCTCATGAGCCTAACTACGCTGAACGCCCCGAACCTTGAACCCTGAACCTTGAACCTTGAACCTTGAACCTTGAACCCTTGAACCCCTTGAACCCCTTGAACCGTCAGTTAAACTTCCGCATGCGTGTGTTCGTCGGAACGTCGGGCTACAACTATCCGGAGTGGCGCGGCAGCTTCTACCCGGAGAAATTCAGCACGGACAAGATGCTCGCGTACTACGCCGAGCGCTTCCGAACGGTCGAGATCAACTACACGTTCTATCGGATGCCGAGCGAGAAGCTGCTGGCCGGTTGGTCAGCCGGGACCCCGGACAACTTCTCGTTCACGCTCAAGGCGCCGCGGCGGATCACGCACGATACCAAGCTCCAGCACTGCGAGGAGCTGCTCCATGCCTTCTGCTCGATTGCCGCGACGCTCGGCCCCAAGCTCGCGACACTCCTCTTCCAGCTTCCGCCCACGTTCAAAAAGGATGCGGACGTCTTCCGCGCGTTCACCGAGCTCATCCCGGCCGGCACTCGCGCGGCGTTCGAGTTCCGGCACGCGTCCTGGTTCGACGGCGATGTCTTCGAGATCCTTCGTGCCCGCAACCTCGCGCTCTGCGTCGCCGACAGCGAGAAGATGAGCGCGCCCGTCGAGGTGACCGCCGACTACGCGTACTTTCGCCTTCGAGACGAAGGGTACCAGCAGCCCGACCTCGAGCGGTGGGCCGGTACGGTCAGCGGTCTATCGAACGTCACGGATGCGTTCGTGTACTTCAAGCACGAGGAGCAAGGGCTGGGGCCGGAGTTCGCAAAACGCTTCGAGGCGGCGTTGGGGGAGGGAGAGACTGCGTTGCCTACGGAGAGGACGGAGAGGACGGAGTGAACGGAGACGCTCACAACGGAGAAACGGAGTCAACGGAGAGACGAAACGGAGGGCGCCGGATGGCTAGCGGCTTATCGAGGGCTGCTCGCGCGGTGCGAGCAGCGATGTCACACGGCGCCAGGTCCTCTTCTCCGTTCGGCCTTCGTTGGCTCCGTTGCTCCGTGTGAGCGTCTCCGGTATCTCCGTCCCCTCCGACGATCGATCTCAACCACACACCGCTTCCGCCATCCGCACGATCTGCGTCTCGGCCCAGTAGCCATCGTCCCCAGCGGATGCGTCGGAGACGAACGCGCAATGCCCGCCGTGCCGGGTGATGGTGACGTGGACGTGCGGGTTCGATGTGACCGCCGGATCGCGGAATGATCCGGGCGGGACGAACGGATCATCCTCGGCCGTGAGGATTAGCGCCGGGACGCGGATGCGGTCGACCACCCTCAGCGCGCTGGCGCGTTGATAGTAGTCGGCGGCGCTCTCGAAGCCGAAGTGCGGCGCGGTATAGACCTCGTCGAACTCACGGACGCTCCAGACCCGCGATAAACGATCGACGGCGTACCGTCCCGGATACCACTGCGCCTTCCGGCGCATACGCCCGCGAAGACCACGCACGAAGTTCAGGTGGTAGACGATATTCCGCCTGCGCTCGAGGGCTGCGACACACGCCGCGAGATCCATGACGGGAGAGACCGCTGCGACGCCCCGCAGCCGCGGCGGCGGGTGATCGGCGAACTCCCCAGCCAGCTTCAGCGCCAGATTGCCGCCGAGCGAGTACCCAGCGACGACCACGCGGTCCACGCCGTGCTTCTCGGCGAGCTCGGTGAGGACGATGCGGGCGTCGGCGGTGAGGCCGGAGTGGTACAGTCCCGGTCCAAACTGCTCGGTCCCGCCACAGTTCCGCTGGTTCAAGAGCACGACGTTGAACCCGGCACGGAACGCCTTGTCGGCCAGTCCTCTCATGTAGTGCGCGGTGCTCGAGCCTTCGAGACCGTGAAGCGCCAGGAGTCCCGGGTGCGAGCCACGGTCCCGCTGCCAGTGGCAGTGGGCCAGCACCCGCGTGTCGGGGGTGACGTCGAAGAAGACCCCTTCGGGCGAAGGCAGGTCTCGGAAATTCCCTTCGCCTGCCCCAGGCGTACAGGGTCATCAGGTCGCCGTTCCGGAACCCGCGCTTCGGGACGTAGTCGCGCGAAATCTGCAGGGATTTCACGAAGTTGCAGGGTTGTTCAATCGGCGAGTGCACGGGTTCTCGGGGCCGGATGGCATCTTCTCAGGAGGCTGACGGTGTTTTTTCTCAATGGCTGACTGGAAAAGTGTACCGCACGTACCGATAGACAGTCCGGCGAAAGCCGTCGAAAGGTCGAAAGGAGGATCAGGTGGACCACGAAACGCTGAGGATGGCGCGGGAAAAGAAGGGCTGGAGCCTCGAGGAGCTCTCCCGGCGGGCCGGCATCCGGCTCAAAGCGGCAGTGCACATCGAGCAGGGCCAGTTCGCGGAGCTGCCGGCCGGCTTGTACTGCCGCTCCACCATCCGCAGCTACGCTGCCGCCGTGGGTCTCAATCCTCAGGAGGTCCTGTCGGCGCTCCGGCCGGTCCTCCCGTCCGGCGAAGATCCGCTGGACGGCCTGGCCAGGCGATTCGGGCACTCGCGCAAGGCCGAGCCCATGCTCGTAGAGCCGGCGCCGGCGGCTGATCCGGCTGCGCACGCAGGCGAGGCGAAACTGCGTTCGGCACCTTCCGTCCTTGACCTGGCCGAGGTCGTCTTCCGGCCCGGGGCATCGCCAGCGCCTGCTCCCGCGTCAGCGCACACACTCTCGATGAACGAGGCGGACGCGCCGGCCCGCGCGACAGGATGGCCCGTCGACCGCATGCGCTCGTGGTGGCGCCCCCTGACCGCATCGGTGATCGATGGCCTGCTGCTCGCCACCTTGGGGAGTGCGCTGGTCTGGCTGACGTCGATCGCATGCGGCACCACCGTTCCCCAGGCCCTTCGGACCGGAGCCCCAGGCATCGCCCTGGTCTTCGCGCTCATCGTCGCTCTCTACTTCGTGTTGTTCGGGGGTGTGGGCAACGCGACGCCTGGCGTGAGCCTGATGCGTCTCGAGGAACGAACGTCCGGCCGCACCGTCCTGCACGCCCGGGACGTCTTCGGGCGCGCCTGCCGATCGATCTTCCGAGACGGATCGGTGCTCGCTGAGTAGGACCGACTTGGGCGACAGCGGCGAACAGCCAAGATCAAAAGCCTTCACAGGGAGGAAGGGAGGACAGGAGGAACGCAATAAAGGATCGGCCCGCCCGCAGCACTGCGGCACCTTGAGTTTGATCCTCCCTTCCTCCCCTCCTCCCTGTTGAACCGAAGCAGCGCGTCGAGCCATCCGTTTGCCTCGAATTCCAGGGTTTTTTTCTGCGCACTCGTTCTTGACTCCTGAACGCCTGATCTTCCTGTTTGCCGCTCTGGGCTCCAAGTTGCCCGGAACTCACCGCAATCGATAGATCGTCAGCCTCCCGGACGCGAACGCCACCGGCAGGTCAAGCTTCTCCTCGGTGACCAGGAAGTCGATGTCGTTCGCAGCCGCCAGCGCGCGGGCGCGCTCGGGCGTCAGCGCGCGGAAGTCGCCTACTGCCAGTACCCGGTCTCTCGTGCGCATCGCGATCCCGCGGTCGTACATCCCGATCGCGGCGTCCTTGACACCTTCGACGAATACGTCACGCTCGCCGGCGACCCGCAGGCTCGTCCCGTACGAGAAGGCATGCATCGGGTCGGCGAGCCAATGGCTGGCCGGGGACGATTGGCGCGCCCAGGCCATCGCGCGGCCCCAGTCCGTGTCGGGCACGCGGAGTGCGAACATCGGCCGATCAGGGAACGCAATGAACGCGACATAGGCTCCGCGACAGATGGTGAGCGCGCATACGCAGGCGGCGACCAGCCGGGCCCGTCCCGTGCCCGGTTCCGAACGAGAGCGGCCCGACTCCGCGAGCGCCCAGACGACGTAGAAGGTGGCGAGGAAGTCGAGCATCCAGAACACTCTCGCCGGCTGCAGCTGAATCGCGAGCTGGAGGCGGGCGGCGTTGAGTCCCAGCGAGACGACGAAAAGGGCCAGCAGCGCCATGCTGCCGGCGACGACGGCCGTCTCGCGCGGGCTGACGAGCCCCTGGCTTCGCCGCTTGCGATACGACCAGACGATCAGCGCCGGGTACGAGAGGTTGATCAGCCAGACGCTCCACGGCCACTCCAGTGGAAACAGGTAGTCCCTCGAGACGAGCGTCGCCAGCCACTCGGGATCCATTCGGCCCAGGCGACCTGCGAGCGGTCCCACGGACAACGTCCAGCCGGCGATCAGCGCACACACCGCCGCAGCGATCGATGCCGGGACGATCAATCGCCGATTAACGACCACGAAGGCTATAGCCAGCCACACGCCGAACCACAGCGCAGTGGTGGGGTGTATAAGCCAGCCCGCAGCCATGAGCACGATCGTCCATCGATCGCGGCCGTGGACGAAGCAGGCGAGAGCCGACGCACCGAGTGCAAACGCCAGCTGGCGCGGATGGAAGTAGCCTTCGAGCGTGTTCGTGCCCGTCTTCGCGATTGCATGCCTCATGGTCAAGCCGGCGAGCAAGGCGAGCGCTGCCAGCGGCGTGCGGAAGTAGAACCGGGCGAGGCTGGCGGACGCGAGGGCCAGGAGCGCGAGCGCGGCGATGTACAGCGCCGCGAAGAGCGCGGGCAGCGGCGCTCCCGTGACCCACGCCATCGAGCCGATGGCCTCGTCGGTCAGCGTCAGGTGCGCCTGCGACTCGATGAGCGACGCGTCGCGCGGATAGAAGTCTGGATGAAGCTTGTGGATGACCGCCGGTATGTAGAAGGCCTGATCGGACGCGCCGTACCGGTAACCCGCGGAGTTGAATGTCGCGAGCGTCGCGAACACGACGAACAGGACGAAACCGGTGGCGAGCGTAGCGGGGCGAAGGGGCCCAGGCGAGCGTGTGGTTGCGTAGCGCAGGGCTTCAGCCCTGCTCCAGGCAGCCCTGAAGGGCTGCGCTACAGGAGCTTCTACGGTTCATCGGCAGTCGGGCCGTACATTGACGGCAACGGCACATTCTTCAGCCGGAGGTAGACGCTCAGCTGCCCCCGGTGATGGATCGTGTGGTTCAGCACGAAGCTGCGGATCGCGCTGATGCGCGGCATCGTGAAGACCTCGTGAGTGCCGCTCTTGAGGGTCCACGGCGCCAGCAGCTCGGCATCGGTCTTCGATACGAGCTCCCCGCGGGCCGCGGCAACTTTTTCGTCGAACCTGGCCAGCACTGCCGCGCGCGACGCCGGATTCTTCGGTTTCCGATCCTGGCTGACGCTCGCGACGTCGAAGCTCGTGGATGTGGCGATGATGTTCGCCCAACCCGTCAGATTCGACAGGTGGTCCGCCAGCTGACCGAGCGACATCGACTTGTCGTGAGGCTTCCACGCGAATTCGGCTTCCGGCAGCCGTTCGAGCAGCCGCCGGGTCGTCCCCATCTCGTGGTCGAACTCGGGCATCAGGGAAGACGAGATTGTCATGGGAGCTGACGCCTTCAACGGTTCAAGAAGTTCAAGCGGTTCATAGGTTCATAGGTTCATAGGTTCAAGGTTCAAGGTTCAAGGTTCAAGGTTCAGAGGGTTCGCACGCCAGTTGAACCCTGCAATGGAGGACCCTGAACCCATGAACCCCTGAACCCCTGAACCTTGAACCCCTGAACCTTGAACCCCTGAACCTTGAACCTTGAACCTTCTTGACCCTATTGCT
Source organism: uncultured Acidobacteriota bacterium (assembly GCA_963804795.1). Lineage (GTDB taxonomy): Bacteria > Acidobacteriota > Vicinamibacteria > Vicinamibacterales > 2-12-FULL-66-21 > CAVSUB01. The sequence continues at coordinate 260,254 of CAWDRS010000009.1, forward strand.
GCATGAACGTCGAATCGGCTTCGACGACGACGGTTTTCTGGCCGATGACCTTGTCGCCGACGGTGACCTTGACCAGGTAGGTCCCTGCCGGCACCGCCGGCGGCTGGCCTCCCCGGCCACCACCACCGCCACCTTGCCGGCCCTGCGCAGGGACGGCCGGGTACGTCGCGGGTTGCCCGCGGCCCTGTGCCGCCTGAGGCGTCTGCCCGGGTGCTGGTGCTGTCGGCGGCGCGGCGGGTGCAGCCGCGCCAGCAGCAGGTTGACCGGCCTGTGCAGCAGGTGCCTGCTGACCACCGCCACCGAAGCCTCGTCCGCCTCGCCCGCCGGCATTCGCCGCCAGGTTCCACTGCACGCGGTTCAACCCGGCGTTCTTCGTGCCGTCAATGCTGCGGATCTCTCGGCCCGTGACGTCCGTGATCGAGATCTTCACATCACCGGCGGGCGCGCCCTTGAGCCAATAGCTGATCGCCGTGCCGCGAGCCGGGTTCTGCGCGCGGAAGGCTTTCGCGCCCTCGACCGTGATCGCCTTCTGCACGTCGTTCGCAAGTGCAATGGCAGGGCGGATGTCCAGCAGCGTCGCATCGGTGGCCTGCGCTTCGGGCGTCAGCTGCTGGAGTGCGGTGATGTCGTCGATGATCCAGATGCTGCGCCCGTGCGTGCCGACGATCAGATCGTTGTCGCGCGGATGCACCAGGATGTCGTCGATGCGCACGGTCGGCAGGCCGTTCATGAACCGCTTCCATTCCTTGCCACCGTCCAGCGAGATGTAGAACGCGTATTCCGTGCCCAGATAGAGCAGGTTGCGGTTCTTCGGATCCTCCCGGATCACGTTGACGTTCGCGGCAGGCAGGTTCGACGCGATGGAGGTCCACGTCTCCCCGAAATCTTTCGTCATGAAGACGTAGGCCTTGTGATCGTCGGTGCGATGGCCGTCGAAGGTCGCGTAGGCGGTGCCGGCGTCGAAGTGCGACGCTTCGACGCGCGACACGTGGGTTTCTTTTGGCACGCCCGGCACCTTGTCGACGACGTTCTTCCAGGTGGCGCCGCCGTCCCGGCTCAACTGCAGGTTGCCGTCGTTGGTGCCGACCCAGATCACGCCCGGCTGGAGGTACGACTCGCCGATCGTGATGATGTTGCTGTAGGACGCCGCTCCGTCGTGTTTGGACGCCATGGGCGCCTTGCCTTCGACGCCCATGATGGGCCTGTCGTTCCTGCCGATGTTGTTCGTCAGGTCAGGCGAAGCCATCCACGTGTCGCCCCGGTTGTAGGAGCGGAACAACCGATCACCGCCGAGAAACACCGTCGTCGGATTGTGGGGCGACAGGATGAACGGCGTGTTCCAGTAGAACCGGAAGTTCGTGCCGGCAGGTGGCGGCGGGACGATGTTGCCGTTCGGGTTGCCGCCGCGTCCGCCGAATTGCGGGACCGCCTGGGCCTGCTCCTGGTCAGGGCTCTCGACGTTCGGCTGATTCCCGCGCTGACCCGCAGCCTGAGGGCCCGACGGCCGGATGCTGCCGGACCGGCGTCCGCGCAGGTCGACGCGGTTCGTCGCGCCATCCTGCGATTCCGAGTAGAGGATCGTCCAGTCGGTCGGATCGTTCGCGGTGTAGAAGCCGTCGCCGCCACCCACACGGAACCAGTCGGAGTTCAGGATGCCGTTGGCGCTGCGCGTCGCGCTCGGGCCACACCAGCTGCCGTTGTCCTGGAGGCCGCCGCAGACGTAGTAGGGCCGCCGCATGTCGGCGCTGATCGCGTAGAACTGTCCAACCGCGACGGTGTTGACGTACTCCCACGTCTCCCCCTGGTCGTACGTCACGTCGATGCCGCCGTCGTTGCCGAGCAGGATATGGTTCGCGTTCTTCGGATCGATCCAGATCGCGTGATGATCGCTGTGGGGGATCCCCTGGACCGGATCCCAGCGTCTTGCCGCCGTCGACGGTTTTGAAGAAGGGCGCGCCGCCCTGATAGGCAATCTCGGGATTGGTCGGGATCGACGCGCACCTGGCTGTAATACATCCAGCGATTGCCATCGTTCGATACGAAGCGCCACGTCTTGCCGCCGTCGTCGGAGCGCCAAACGCCGCTCTTCTTTGGATCTGGCGGAGGACGCGGCGCGTTCTGGCTGCCGCGCCCACCGCCACCGCCGCCGCGTCCCTGTCCCGGCGGCCTCAACGAGCCGTCATCATTGACGCCGGCGCCGGTGCCGCCGCTCGGTCCGACTTCGAACGACGCGTAGATCGTGCTCGGCTTCGAGCGGGCGATGTCGATCCCGATGCGGCCGATGATCGGGTTGTCGGGCAGCCCGTTGCCCGAGAGCTTCGTCCACTTCTTGCCGCCGTCCACGGTCTTCCAGAGACCGCTGCCAGGCCCGCCGCCGTTGAAGCCCCATGGCACGCGGCGCCGCTGGTACGACGCGGCGAAGAGCACGTTGGGGTTCGAGGGATCCATCACGACGTCGGTGAAGCCCGTGTCGTTGTCGATGAAGTTCGTATTGGTCCAAGTCTTCCCGCCGTCGATGGTCTTGAACAGCCCGCGCTCGGCATTCGGCCCGAACAGATGCCCGACCGCCGCCACGTACACGATGTTCGGATCTTTCGGGTGCACGACGACCCGTCCGATGCTCTGCGTGTCTTTGAGGCCGACGTTGACGAACGTCTTTCCGCCGTCAATCGACTTGAAGACGCCCGCACCGAACGACGAGCTCTGGCGATTGTTCGGTTCGCCGGTGCCGACGTAGATGATCTCCGGATTCGAGGGGGCGATCGCGATGTCGCCGATGGACGACACTTCGTATTCGTCGAAGATCGGGGTCCAGGTCGTGCCGTTGTTCGTGGTCTTCCAAATCCCACCCGTTGCGAACCCGACGTAGAACGTCGACGGATTGCTCTCGACGACGGCGATGTCGTCGACGCGGCCGCCCATGTTTGCGGGGCCGATGGATCGCCACACGAACGGATCCAGGATGGGATCTTTGGTCGCGTTGATCGGCGTCGGCAGCTGCGGGGCTGGTTGCGGGGCGCCCTGCGCGAGCAACCCGCGGCCGCCCACCGCGCACAGACCAATCCCCACGATCCACGTCAGCAGACGCACACGCGAAAGCCCTCGAATCACACGATGCTCCTTGAAAAACTAGGACTGGTAGTGTGGAAAAGTCTACAACAGGTGCGTGGTGTCGGAGGGAGACGCATTCTGCGACACCAAAACCATCACAGGAGGACGGAGGAAGGAGGAACATCTCTAAAAAAGAAAGAGTTCCTCCTTCCTCCATCCTGCTGTGAAGCTCTTGGAGGCCGCTATCTCCCGAAATTCACCTTCGGGACGGCTTGCGCCTCGGGCGGCGCGGTGAAGTACGGATATTCGTTGAACCCGAACATCTTGGCGGTGACGTTCGACGGGAAGCGCCGCCGCTGTGTGTTGTACTCCTGAATGCGCTCGTTGTAGCGCATGCGCTCGGTCGCCAGCCGGTTCTCCGTACCCGAGAGCTCGTCCATCAGCCGGTTGAACTGCTCGTTGGCTTTGAGGTTCGGGTAGTTCTCGGCGACAGCCAGCAGGCGTCCCAGCGCCGCCGTCTGCTGGTTGGAGGCGGTGATCGTCTCTTCCGGAGTCTTCGCGGCGAGCAGCCGCGAGCGCGAATCGGCGATCTCCTTGAACACCCCCTCCTCGTGCGCGGCATAGCCCTTCACGGTCTCGACGAGGTTCGGGATCAGATCGTTGCGCCGCTGGATCTGGTTCTGCACCTGCGCCCATTGCGCCTTGATGGCCTCCTCCTGCGTCGTGAACTTGTTGTATGAGCAGCCCGAGAGAGCTCCCGCGATGGCGACAAGAACCGCTACCTGAACGCTGCCGCGAGCTATCGTCTTCATGAATCCTCGCTCTTGTTGTTGACCGTCGGTTCATCCGGCCCGGAGGGTCCTGAACCTTGAACCTTGAACCCCTGAACCCCTGAACCCCTGAACCTTCACCACCCTCCCGACGCTCCACCGCCTCCGCTGCGGCCGCCGCCGAATCCGCCGAAGCCGCCGCCTCCGCCACCCCCACCGCCGAAACCGCCGAAGCCTCCTCCGAATCCGCCGCCGAAGGGCCCGACACCGCTGCTCCAGCCGCTCCACGGCCCGCCCCAGAACCGTCGCCGACGGCGCCTCCCGCGGCTCATCATCAGAATGATGAAGAGAATGAAGACGATCGTACCGATCGGAATGTGGACCTGCGGCTGCGGCCGCGGAGCGTCGCGTGGGACGTCCTGCAGGTTCACCCCGCGGGCATCCGCGATTCGGTTGATGATGCGCGTCGCGCCGGCGGCCAGCCCAGCGGCCGTAGCGTCCACTGCGGAACTCGGGAAGAATCGCTTCCCTGATCGTCTGGCCCGCGAAGCCGTCGGTGATGTACTCCTCGAGAGCGTAGCCCACCTCGATCCCGACCTTGCGATCCTCGATGGCGACAACGATGAGCACACCGTTGTCTTTGCCGCGCGCGCCGATGCCGTCGCCGCCGTTCTCGAACATCTTGACGGCGTATGCCTTGATGTCTCCGTACGGCTGGTAGGTCGGGACCGTGGCGACCACCACTACATCGCCTGTCGCCGCCTGCAGCGCGCGGATGCGTCGATCGAGCTCCTCTGCGCTCGACGTGTCGATGGCGTGTGCAAAATCGTTGACAGGCGCGGTCAGCTTCGGCGGGAGCGGCTGAGCGACAGCAGGCACGCTTCGAACCAGCAGCAGGCCGACAGCAACGCTGCCGAGCCCGGCGCGCCACCTCATCGGCGGTTCCACCCGTCGACGTATTCCCAGATCCGCTCGGTCGCTGCCACGTAGCGGCTGAGGATGTCGGTTGGATCCGCGATCGCTCCGGCCGTCGCTTTGAAGCTGAGCACCTCGAGGACGACCGATTCGGGCACGCCGATCGTGTGCTCGGCAAAAGCCGCAAGGGAGGCGTCGCCTGATTCGGGCGCGCCAGGAGGGACCGGTCCGCGATCGAGGCGTGCGATGTTGCCCAGCAGCGCCCGGAACCCGTGCACAGACGAGGCGATGAGGTAGACCGTCTCGTGCGGGTCCCCGCCGGCCTCGAGAAACCCTTCACGCAGGTGAATCAGGTGGCTCTTCGCCTGGAGCTCGCACGAGCGTCGAAGATCGGCTTCGGCGATGTGCGCGCCCGCAAACGGGTCGTGCCCGACGATGGTGACGTGGTTGGCGACGATCTCGCCGTACTCGACCGGGAAGACGTCGAGGGATCGCTCGAACTCGTCCCGCGCCAGCAGCAGCGGCACGGCGAGTCCGGCACGGCGCCACCGATGGACCGATGGTGCGCAGGCCGCGAGATCGGGGAACGTGACCTCGTCCACGAGCGCGAGGGTGTGCAGCAGCTGATCGTCGCCCGCCAGCCCATATGCCACCAGCGCGTGCAGTCGCTGGCCGAATATTCGTTGCAGGTCGGCTGCGAGCGCCGCAGTGGCCGACTGCTGGGCTGCACTCATCGACATCGGGTTCGGGGCGTCCATCAGATCATTATGTCTCGGCTGGAACGGAGGGGACGGAGGCATCGGAGACGCTCACACGGAGAAACGGAGTCAACGGAGGACGAAACGGAGAAGACGGAATCTGCTCGAGCAGCCAGGGCGCGACGCGCGGAGCCGGCTCGGGTGGCGAGGGAGTCCCGTGAGCAAGCAGCATCGATTCAATGCTGCTTGTACTCACGGGACTCCCTCACCACCCGACCCGCTAGCCGGTCGCGCCCTGCAGACTCTCGAGCACGATTCCTGTCTTCTCCGTTTCGTCTCCGTTGACTCCGTTTCTCCGTGTGAGCGTCTCCGTTCCCTCCGTCCCCTCCGGAGCTGCCGAGATTGCATTGACATTCTGCGGCTGGGCCAGTGGAATGGAAGGTCATGCAGTTGCGAAGACTCAATGTGGGGTGCTTCGGCGGAGGCACCGGACTGCCCAGCCTGCTGGGCGGACTGAAGAGCAACCCGTGGCTGCAGGTCCATGCGGTCGTGACGATGTTCGACAGCGGCGGGAGCTCGGGTCAGCTGCGTGACGAGCTTGGGGTGCTGCCGCCGGGCGACGTGCTCAAGTGCGCGCTGGCGCTCGCGCGCAACGAGCGCGAAGCGCGCCGGATCCTGCTGTCGCGCCTGCCGATGCCAGGGCACTCGCGGCTGCGCGGGCACACGGGCGGCAATCTGCTGCTCTCGATGATGGAGCAGTACAGCGGCGATTTCCTGGCGGCCGTGGACGGCCTCCGATCCCTTCTCGGATGCGCCGGGCGCGTCTGGCCCGTCAGCACCGAGCAGGCGAGCATCTGTGCCGAGTACGGGGACGGCTCTTCGACGCGGGGCGAGGTCGAGGTGGACGCCGGGCAGAGCAGCGGCCACGCGATCGCGCGATTGTGGCTGGAGCCTCCGGCGCAGATCCACGGGGCGACGGCCGCCGCCATCGCCGGCTTCGACGGGGTCGTCATCGGCCCCGGGAGCTTCTACACCAGCCTGATGCCCATCTTCCTGGTGCGCGGCGCGCCCGAAGCCATCCGGTCGGTGAAGGGACCGATCGTGCTGGTGACGAACCTGTTGACCGAAGGCCGAGGCATGTGGGAGTTCACGGCGGCGGATGCCATCAAGATGCTCGGTGAGACGATCGGCAGGCAGATCGACGTCGCGCTCGTGAACACCGCGAGGCCCGCGGCAGAGACCCTCGAACGGTATCGCGCCGAGCACAAGGCACCGCTCGAGATCGGCGATATCCCGGACTGCTGCGAGGTGGTGACGGGCGATTTCTGGTGGGGCGACATCGCGCGGCACGATCGGCGTCGCCTGGCGCAGGCGGTGTGGGCCGTGATGGCGCGGCGGCTGCTGTAATCAGCTTCCAGCTTCCAGCTGCCAGCTCCAGCTGCCAGCTTCGCACGGCGCTGGCTCGAGCGCGCTTGTCATATCGCTCTGACTCCATCTGATCCTGCTCCATGTCCCTCCTGACCCTTCACGATCTCTCGCTCGCATTCGGCCATCTGCCGCTTCTCGAGGGCGTCGAGCTTCGGATCGAGCCTGGCGAGCGCATCTGCCTCATCGGCCGGAACGGAACGGGCAAGTCGTCGCTCCTTCGAGTGATATCGGGAGAGCTCGCGCCGGATCACGGCGCGAGCTGGCGCGTGCCCGGGTTACGCGTCGCGCGGCTGGAGCAGGATGTGCCCGGCGAGGGCGATCGGACCGTCTTCGACGAAGTGGCCGATGGCCTCGGCGAGCTCGGTGCGCTCGTCGCCGACTACCATCACGCGGCGACGACGGCCGCCGGCGGACCGCTGGCTCTCCAGCGGCTCGGCGAGCTCCAGCATCAACTCGAAGAGCGGGACGGCTGGCGGCTCGAGCAGAAGGTCGAGCTGATCGTCTCGCGGCTCGATCTGCCCGCCGATCGCCGGATGAGCGAGCTTTCCGGGGGCTGGCGGCGCCGCGCACTGCTCGGGAAGGCGCTCGTGGCCGCGCCCGACCTGCTGCTCCTCGACGAGCCGACGAATCACCTGGACATCGACGCGATCCGCTGGCTCGAAGCGTATCTGCGCGAGTATGGTGGGACGCTCCTGTTCGTCACCCACGATCGCGCGTTCGTGGACGCGCTCGCCACCCGCATCATCGAGCTCGATCGCGGGCGCCTGACGTCCTGGCCGGGCAGTTACGCGACGTACCTCGAACGCAAGGCGGCATCGCTCGACATCGAGGCGCGCGAGCTCGAACGCCTCGACAAGAAGCTCGCGCAGGAGGAGGCGTGGCTCCGTCAGGGGGTCAAGGCGCGGCGGACGCGCAACGAGGGCCGCGTGAAGGCGCTGCTCGCGCTCCGTCAGGAGCGGGCATCCCAGCGCGCACGGACCGGCCAGGTACGGCTGGCGATCGACGCGAGCCAGGCGTCCGGAAAGCTCGTCTTCGAGGCGGACGATGTGAGCAAGGCGCTCGGCGGCGCGCCCGTCATCCGGCACTACTCGCAGCGGATCCTGCGCGGCGATCGCGTTGGCCTGATCGGCCCGAACGGCTCGGGCAAAACGACGCTGCTGCGGCTGCTGATGGGAGAGCTCGAGCCGGACAGCGGCACGGTGCGCCGCGGGGCGCGCCTGGAGATTGCCTACTACGATCAGCAGCGCGAGCAGCTCGATCCCGATCGCTCCGTCGCCGACATCGTCGGCGACGGCAACGACACCGTCGTCGTGAATGGCCAGTCCCGGCACATCATCGGGTATCTTGCGGACTTCCTGTTCCCGCGCGAGCGCGCGCTGTCTCCGGTGCGGTCGTTGTCGGGTGGCGAGCGCAACCGGCTGCTGCTGGCGCGCCTGTTCGCACGGCCGGCCAACGTGCTGGTTCTCGACGAGCCGACCAACGATCTCGACATAGAGACGCTCGAGCTGCTGGAGGAGCTCGTCGGCGACTTCGCTGGCACGGTGCTCCTGGTGAGCCACGACCGGACGTTTCTCGATCACGTCGTCACGAGCACGCTGGCGTTCGAGGGCGACGGGCGAGTGACGGAGTACGTCGGCGGCTGGGGGGACTACCTGCGGCAGGCAGGCGACAGGCCGAGCACCGGAGGGCGCGACGGTCGGGCCACGACGGCGAGCGAGCCTGTGTCCGATGCGTCGCGTGCACCGGCCGCGGGCGCTGTGGCAGCCAGGCGCAAGCTCTCGTACAAGGAGCAGCGAGAGTACGACGCGCTGCCGGCGCGGATCGAGGCGCTCGAGGCGGAACAGCAGCGTCTGCGCGGCGAGTCTGAATCGGCGGAGTTCTACCGCGAGCCTGCGGATCAAATCAGCGGCGTCCTCGCGCGGCTCGACGCCCTAGGCTCTGAGCTGGAGGCGGCGCTCGCCCGATGGATGGAACTGGAGGAGCGGGCGTAAGCCGGGCGTAGGCCCGACCTTCAGGTCGCGCGAGCTCGACACAGCGAATGCCCCCATTCCGGCCCGCATGATAGGATCCTCTCGGCGACGGACCGCTACTCAGCAGCGAACATCTATTGATCAGGGGTTCGAGGTTACGATCCCCGGCGGTCCACCATATGTCGCTCACGCTGCCCAAACGTGAGCGTCAGCGACGACGGCCGTTCCGGCCCATCGTCGCTCCGCGCAGGGCCTCCAAGGGGGCGCGCATGGGAACGATCCTCGTTCTCGTAGTCCTGGGCTCGAGCCTGGCTGTGGCCAGCTTGCTCTTCTCTCGAGCTTTTCCTCACACAGCCTGGTGGGCTCACTACCTGATCCTCTCGGGTGGCCTGGCGCTCGTCGCCACCGGCCTTGCGATGTGGATGCTGCCGCGCGTGTGGTCGGATGCGCCGGTCGGGGGGCGCGTCTTCATCTGGGGCACCGCCACGGTGGCCTTGACGCTGGTCATCTTGATCGTCATTTCCGTGTTCGCCGAGCCGGCGCAGGCGTCGGAAGGGCCGACGGATTCCTTGCGCACCGGGCGAGAGTAATCCGGCTGAGGCGCCGGGTCAGGCACCGGTGCCAAGCAGGACAGTTCACAGTTGCGAGGATGATTCACGGATAATTGGACACCTCTCGCGACAAAAAGAGACTAGTCGATGGGGCGTTGCGCTCCTCACTTCTCTGGCGAGGTTGATTGGAGCAGCTCGGCGAGTCGTGCGATGCCGCCGCGAATCATGCCGCCGTACTCCGTAGTCGGCAGTACATCGATCGAGTCCTGAGCCAGGGCCAGATACTCGCGCGCTTTGACGACGTCCGCGAGCTTGCGATAGTCCTCGGCCACGTTCAGTAGCAGTGACGGATAGAACGCTGCGACACTGAGCGAGGAATGCTGGGTCTTGACTCGGTCATCCGACAGGAGAGCAGCCGCCTCCAGCGCACGAAGATCCCAAGTGAGCTCTTCGTTCGGGTCGTTCTGCAAATCGGCCATGTGATGAGCGAGCCTGCAGCGGCAGAGCGGATCGCCGGCTGCGCCAATTTCTGCCCACAGTTCAGCGAGCTGCCGTCGCGCGACGTCCCGATCCCCGGCCTGCGCGGTAATCGCCTCCTCGACGCGTCTCATCATCGCTTCTGCATCCACGAGCGTGCTCACCGGGGCGGGGAATTGACGGTGATGGTCATCGCAGTCGCGGTCGGAACACCAGTCTCATCCGAGGGGCTTCGCCCCTCGGACTCCCCGACACGCGCTCTCGCGCGCCGCTTCGCCGGCGCGCTCCGCTCGCGTGGCTCGCTCACTGTCGTTCGCTCGCATGGTGAAACGAGCGGCAGTTTATGAGACGGCTTCTATTGACAAGCCGGCGTGTATCGCCACTGGCAGACCGCGTCGGCCGCGGCCTGGTCCAGCAGCGGGATCGACCGCAGGGTCTGGGTGCTCCGAAGGTCAGGGCCGCTCGAACGACTTCGTGAACAACTCCTCGATGGCGCGCTTGCCGTTGTCGTGGATCCCGCGGGTTCCGGTGCCCGTGAAGTGCGGGTGCGTGATGACGGGCGTCTCCGATTGTGCCGACCAGTTGTCGCCGGTCCACTCGAACCAGCCATCCTTGTCCTGATCGAAGACGAACAGCGGCTTGTTGCACAACTTGGCGAACTCTGCACCCCAGCCAGTTCCTCCTCGCACGGTCCCATCCTCGAGGATCACGCCAACGACGTAGATCTCCTGTCCGTTGTTCACCTGGTACCAGAGGGACTGGAGGACCTTCCTGATCGTCGGGCTGTCGGTGTAGCGGCGGTGCATGAGGCGCGAGACGTACTGGAGGCTGACGTCGCCCGCCTGCAACTCCTCGTGGTTCAGGACGCGCACGCCGCGGCGTCGCGCCTCGGTGTGCCCGTCGAAGGTGAAGTTCACCTCCTCGATGCCGTGCCGCTCCGCGCAGGCACCGAACTCCGCCTCGGCGCCCGGCGCGCCACCACTGAAGAGAATGAAGTCAGTCTTGTTCATGATGCTTGTCAGGAGTTAGGAGCTAGGAGCGCGGCGCTCGTTTCGTTCGCGCCGCCGGTTTCTTGGCCGCGGTCTTCTTCGCTGCCGGCGCCTTGGCCGTTATTACGGTTCCGCGCCTCTCGGACGCGGCCTGCTTCGGTTCGGTCTTCTTCGGGGCCGATTTGGCGGCGCCAGCCGGTGCCCGCCCGGCCTTCAGCGCCGCCGCCTTTTCGATGATCGCCTCGAGCATGTCGCCCGCCTCGCCGCCCTTCGCGGGACGATTGGACTTCCAGACGTCCGGTTTGTCTGCGGCCAGGATGTCCTCGAAGTCGCCGTCGCTCTTGACGCTCCGAGGCGCGAACTCGGTGATGTCCAGATCCCCGGCCCAGTCGTCTCGATGTTTGATCAGCAGCCAGCTTCGCGCGTCGCCGCCGCCGCTCCGGGAACCCCAGCGCCCGCCGGTGCGCACCAGCACCCACGACCCTTTGAGCTTGTACCCGTCGAGGGTGAACTTGAGGTCCCCCTTCTTCAGCGCCGCGTCGACATCGTCGGTCTCCGGCGTCCAGGTGCCCTGGTCCCACAACATCACGATGCCGGCGCCGTAGCCCTCCGGGATGACTCCCTCGAACGTGCCGTACTCGAACGGATGATCTTCCACGTGCATCGCGAGCCGCTTCGTTTTCGGATCGAGCGACGGACCCTTCGGAACGGCCCACGACAGCAGCACGCCATTGTGCTCGAGACGGAAGTCGTAATGCAGATGGCTCGCCAGGTGCTTCTGCACGCAGAAGAACAGCGACTCCGCCTTCTTCTGCTTTCCGGCACGCTCCGCCGCGAGGGTGAGATCACCCGACGGCTCGGGCGTCGAGGTGAAGTTCCGCTTCTGTTTGTATTTTTCCAGAACCATGGGGCACCCGTGACTACTGGCTGTCGCCCATCAGCCGTCGGCTCGGCTTGATCAGCGCGAACATGACGACCGCCGCACCCACCAGGACCATCGTAACAATCGTGAAGAGCGTATTGAGTGGCATCGTGCTGAAGAAGCTCGCGGCCCACCCGGCCAGCTTGTTGCCGAACGCGTTGGAGAGGAACCAGACGCCCATCATCAGACCGACGATGCGGACCGGCGCGAGCTTGGTGACGGCGCTGAGACCCACCGGGCTCAAACACAGCTCACCGAGCTCCGAGACGAAGTAAGACGCCACCAGCCACCACGGGCTCACGCGCGCGCCGGCGGCGCTCTGCGCCATCGCGCCCGCGGGGACGAGCACCAGGAAGGATAGGGCCATGAACAACAAACTGATCGCGAACTTGGCCGGGACAGACGGTTCGTGCCGCCCGAGCCGCAGCCAGAGCCAGGCGAATATCGGCGAGAGGATGATGACGAAGAGCGCCTGAACCGACTGGAACCAGGACGAGGGGAACGCGAAGCCGAGAACCTCGAGCCGCGTGTAGCGATCGGCGAACAGGTTGAGCGTCGATCCCGCCTGTTCGTACGCACCCCAGAAAAGCACCGCGGCGAGAAAGAAGATGACGATCGCGCCGATCCGCTTCCACTCGGCGGCGGTGAACCCGCCGCTCTGGCTCACGCTCGGGACGTGCGCCTCACCGCGCCTCACTGGCGGCGTGTTGCCGACCACGGCCGATGCAGGCTCGCGTTGCAAACGCTGCATCGCGTCCTGCAATCGCTTTCGCCCGAGGACGTACTGCGTCAGTCCGAACATCATGCCGATCCCGGCCGATGCAAAGCCGATATGCCAATCGACGCGCTGAGCGAGATAGCCTGCGATCAGGGGGCCGATGAATGCACCGAGGTTGATGCCCATGTAGAACAACGAGAAGCCGGCGTCGCGCCGCGTGTCGCCTTGCTGATAGAGCGAGCCCACCAGCGTGCTCACGTTGGGCTTCAGGAGTCCCGTGCCGATCACGATCAGGCTCAGGCCGGTGTAGAAGAAGGGCAAAGCCTTGAACGCGAGCGTGAAGTGGCCGGCGGCAATGACGATGCCGCCGAGGAGCACGCTGCGGTATTGGCCGAGCACCCGGTCCGCGACGAGGCCGCCGAGAATCGCGGCCGCCCAGGCGCTCCCCGTATACGTTCCGTAGATCGACGCCGCGCGCGCGTCGTCGAATCCCAAACCTCCGGCCGCCGCCGGCGCCGTCATGTACAGGATGAGGAAGGCGCGCATCCCGTAATAGCTGAAGCGCTCCCACATCTCGGTGAAGAACAGCGTCGAGAGGCCCCGCGGCTGGCCGAAGAAGCCGCGATCCAAGGGAAGGGTCCCGACGGCGGGCTCAGACATGGGTAGAGCATACGATAGTCGGCAGTCGGCAGTCGGCAGTCGGCAGTCGACCGTCGCAGTCGACAGTCACAGTCGAGATGCCCGAGCGCCGAGTCCCGGAGCGCCGAGTCGACGCCGAGCGCCGAGCGCCGAGCCGACGCCGAGCGCCGAGCGCCGAGCGCCGAGCGCCGAGCGCCGAACGCCGAGCGCCGAGCGCCGAGCGCCGAGCGCCGAACGCCGAACGCCGAGCGCCGAACGCCGAGCGCCGAACGCCGAACGCCGAGCGCCGAACGCCGAGCGCCGGAAGTATCATGATTGAGTGCGTGCTCTTCTGATCTCTACCTATGACCTCGGGCGTCAGCCATTCGGTCTGGCCTCGGCGTCCGCGGCTCTCCAGGCGGCCGGCGCTGAGGTTCGATGCGCCGACGTGTCTCGCGAGCGGCTCGCGGCCGAGGAGGTTGCTGCGGCGACGCTGGTCGGGTTCTTTCTGCCGATGCATACCGCGACGCGGCTCGCGGTGCCGGTGATCGCGCGGGTGCGCGAGATCAATCCCGCCGCCAGGCTCTGCGCCTTCGGGCTCTACGCGCCGCTGAACGCCAGGCTCCTCATTGATCTCGGGGTCGCGGAGATCCTCGGCGCCGAGTTCGAGGACGATCTTCGCCGCCTCGCCGCCGGCGAAGGCGTGTCCGGGCCAGCCGTCACCCACCCGTCGGCCGACGGACGCTCTATCCGTCCGGTGGTGCCTCGCGTCGACTTCCGCATCCCGGATCGCAGCACGTTGCCTTCACTCGATCGGTACGCGAAGTTGCGCGTCGGCACCGATCTGCGCATCGTCGGCAACACCGAGGCGAGCCGCGGCTGTAAACACCGGTGCCGGCATTGCCCGATCGTTCCGGTCTACGACGGGCGCTTCCGCGTCGTGCCTCCCGAGATCGTCCTGGCGGACGTGCGGTGGCAGATCGCGGCCGGAGCACGGCACATTACCTTCGGCGATCCCGACTTCTTCAACGGGATCCGGCATGCCCTCACGGTCGTGCGCGCGTTCCATGCGGAGTTTCCCGAGATCTCGTACGACGTCACGATCAAGGTCGAACATCTCCTCGCGCACGCCGACCTGCTCGCCGTGCTCCGCGAGACTGGCTGCGCGTTCGTGACGAGCGCGGTCGAGTCGATTGACGACGAGGTGCTCGAGAAGCTGGAGAAGGGTCACACGCGCGCCGGCTTCGAGCGTGCCGCGGCGCTCTGCCGGGACGCAGGGCTGACGCTGGCGCCGACGTTCGTGGCCTTCACCCCATGGACGACGCTCGAAGGCTACTGCGCGCTGCTCCAGGCGATCGATCGCCTCGACCTCGTCGAGCACGTCTCGCCGATCCAGCTCGCGATCCGTCTGCTGATTACCGAAGGGTCGCGCCTCCTGGAGCTCCCGGAGATCCGGACGATGGCTCCCAGCTTCGACGCCGCCACGATGACCTATCCCTGGCGACACGTCGACGCACGAGTGGACCGACCTGCAGGAACAGCTCGCGTCGCTGGCCGGAGCGAGGTCCTCTTCGCCGAGGAGCGAGACGTTCGACGAGGTCTGGACGGCGGCCCATGCCGCAGCCGGCATCGAGCCTCCTGCTCGGCGCCCGGAGATCGTCCCGCGGCCAACCATCCCACACTTGAGCGAGCCCTGGTACTGCTGCGCAGAACCGACGGCAGAACAGATGGCTGGGATCTGAATCGTGACGGGATCGGGGATCGGGGATCGGGGATCTGGATCCCGAAATCTCGTGACCGGCGCCGAAGGGTTTCCGGATCCCTGATCCCTGATCCCGACGAAGATGTCTCGAATCCTCCTCCTCTCGACGACGACCGGCTATCAGCTCCGCTCGTTCAACGATGCGGCGGTGCGCCTGGGGATCGATCTGGTGTTTGCGACCGACCGATGCCACACCCTCGAGGATCCCTGGCAGGATTCTGCGCTGCCGGTACGATTCCATGGGGAAGACGAGGAAGAGGCCTCGCTCGAGCTCATTCTCTCGGCTGCGCGCGAGCGGCCGTTCGACGGCATCGTCGTAGTTGGCGATCGGCCGACGCTGCTGGCGGCGCGTGCAGGGGAGGCATTGGGGCTGCCGTGCAATCCGCCAGAAGCGGTCCTCGCGGCGTCGAGCAAGCTGGGCGCCCGCGACCGTTTCGCGGCGGCGGGACTGATCGCGCCCTGGTTCCTCGTCGTGCCGGACGACGAGCGGCCCGAAACGCTTGCGCGCGACGGCCGCCTCCGCTACCCGTGCGTGCTCAAGCCGGCCGGCCTTTCCGGCAGCCGCGGCGTGATTCGGGCCGACGATCCTGAGCAATGCGCCGCCGCCGTCCGCCGGATCCGAGCGTTGCTGGCTCGACCGGCAGTCCGCGCGCTTCGACACCCTGAGGGCGCACGGATCATCGTGGAAGGCTTCGTGGCGGGGCGCGAGTACGCCGTCGAGGGCGTGGTCTCGAACGGCAGAGTCCGGCCGCTGGCGATCTTCGACAAGCCCGATCCGCTCGACGGTCCGTTCTTCGAGGAAACCATTTACGTCACACCACCGCCGCTCGGTGAGGCAGAACAGCAGGTCATCGTCGATACCGTTCAACAGGCCGTCACGGCGCTCGGCCTGCGGCACGGGGCCATCCACGCCGAGTGTCGTGTCGGTGATCGCGATGGTGGACCGGTCGTGATGCTCGAGGTCGCGCCGCGACCCATTGGCGGCTTGTGCTCGCGGGTCCTGCGGTTCGCAGACGGAGACGAGGCGGAGCGGATTTCGCTCGAGGAACTGCTGCTGCGGCATGCGCTCGGCGAGGACCTGGCGCGATGGCAGCGCGAACGGGAGGCCGCCTCGGTGATGATGATTCCGATCCCGGGCCGCGGGCTGCTCAAGCGGGTCGATGGCGAAGATGCCGCTCGCGCGGTTGCGCACGTGGAGGACGTGCGGATCACGGCGAAACGGGATCAGCTGCTGGAACCGCTGCCCGAGGCGGGCAGCTATCTCGGATTCATCTTCGCGCGCGCCACGCTGGCGCGCGAGGCCGAAGAGGCCGTGCGGGAGGCCTACCGGCGCCTGGCGTTCGCGATCGATCCGGCGATTGACGTAACGCGGCTGTAACGGAGGCGCCAACGCGGCGCGCGTGTCAGCCCTTGGCTTGCTCGGGGACGTAGCCGGGAGGGAGCGCGGCACCTTCGCCGAAGAAGAAGTCCTCCATGTGCTTCGCCACCAGCTGCTGCGCCTCCTTCTGCCAGGGCATCAGCCGGTACTCGTTGAGAATCATCTTCATCCGCTCTTCCCAGAGCTTCCAGGCCTCGGCGGACACGTTGGCGAAGATGCGTTCGCCCAGCGCGCCGGGCCACGGCTGCTTGTCGAGACCAGGCAGCTCCTTCTGAAACTTCACGCAAAACACCTTGCGGCCGGTCGTATTGGTCGCCGGGGCCTTGGGCGGAGAGGGCTCACAGTCTTCCATCGGCCGATATTAGCAGACGGGACCACGAAGGACGCAGTGCTCAGTCGGTCGGTACGACCGTATCCGACACAAGACGACGGCAGATCCCGGGATGACCAACAGTGACCAAACGACGGACGCGAAAAGGGTCGTGGAGGTGCGTATGGGGCGCCGAAGGTGTAGCGAATCACTGCAAGCCGGACAGAAAGTTTGACGGTGCGGCTTTTATCCCTGCGTTTTTCAGAGGTTTACGGGCCGACTCGACCGTCCCGAGCGCATCAGCCGTGGCACAGCGTTTGATATAGCGGTCCGGCAGAAGCTGTCCAATCGGGGGTCAATCAGATGCCGCAAAACGACATCATGCGCATCGCAGGGAGCCGGATCGCGGAGGGCCATGACAATGACGCTCCCGATGCGCCCGACACCCCGACGGACGAACCGAAACCTGCCCCCGTCCAGGACCCGCCGACGGAACCGGATCCACGGCCGTTCGTCGTGCGGGCCCAGACGGCCCCCGGGCATTCCCAACGAGAGTCGAACATGAACGATTCAGAACAGGCACGCAACGCGGGTGAGCGCAGAGAGCGTCGGGGTTTCGCCTCGATGTCCCCCGAGAAGCAGCGGGAAATTGCGAGCAAGGGTGGGCGCGCTGCACACCAGAAGGGCACCGCTCACGAATGGACGTCTGAAGAAGCACGCTCCGCCGGACGAAAGGGTGGGCAAATCAGCCGCGGCGGGCGCGGCCGTCTCGTTGATGGACCTGGCTCAGAAGCCTCTAACGCTCCCTACAGGTCGGAGTACAATACTCCGGTGAATCCGGAGCGGTTAGAGTAGCAAGGTTCACGGGAGGCGTGTGCGTATGAGGAAACGGGTAGTGGTGGCGATGGTGGTGGCGCTTGCCGGCGCCGCCGTGGCGTCCGCTCAGGGAACAGCCAGCGGGCAGACGCCATCGACACCATCGGGCTCGACGGCCTCGCAGCCGGCCCAGCCAAGCTCGGAGACGACGGGCGATACCCGCCCGGCGACGACGACCTTCATGGGGGATACCGGGCTTTGGTTCGTGCCCATCGGGGAAGTGCTCCCGGCGCGCAGGTGGTCGGCGAGCGCCTACCGAGTGAACTTCGACTACAACCAGGGCTTCACAGACGTCAGCAACTGGCCGCTGACATTCGGATTCGGTGTCGGTAACCGGGCGGAGGTTTTCGGTGCGTGGACGCTCGTCCGTCGCATCGATCGCGACGTCCGCCCGATCTTCCTGCCGTCGCAGCCCGAAGCCGGAGGTGTCGTCAACGACTACCCGTTCGTCCGCCAGGGATGGTCGGACAATCAACTCGGTGACCTGTGGTTGGGAACCAAGGTCAATCTGCTCTCCGAGTACCACGAGCAGCACCCGGTCGCGTTGGGTGTCCGGGGCATGGTCAAGATACCCACCGCAAAGGATCACGACGAGGGCGTAGGCACCGGCAAGGCTGATTTCGCCTTCGACGTGATCCTGAGCAAAGAGATCAACCAGCGCGTCGAGCTCTCGGGCTTCGGCGGCGTGATCTTCCGCGGCGACCCGGACGATTTCGATCTGTCGCACGGCCTGCGCTGGGGAGTCGGCGCGGGCCTGCCGACACGCAGCCGTCTTCGGCTCACCGCCGAACTGCATGGCGAGAAGTACTTCGACGACAACGTCACCTACACTGGTGGCGTCGGGCTCATAGCCGACGACGGATCGTTTCCACCGTCGGTGACGCCGCTCAGATCGCCCGTGAACGCGACGCTCGGCCTCACCTGGCTCGGGAACAACTTCTTCGCCGGCGCCGGCATCAACTGGAACTTCAATCTGGACGGCCGGGACAAGTTCGGCTCGTTCGAAGATCGAACGGGTGACGGCGCCGGATTCCAGTTCCGCGTCGGCTACCACCCGGGCGTGCGGATCTACAATCCGCCTCCGCCACCACCGCCACCACCATCGGCACCCGCGCCGCCGGCGAATCGTCCGCCGACCGTCGTGGCGCGCTGCGAGCCGTGCACGGTGGAAGTCGGTAAGGCTTCGACGGTCACCGCGGATGCCAGCGATCCTGATGGTGACACCTTGACGTATCGCTGGAGCGCGCCCACGGGCTCGCTGACCAATCCGACGGCCCGCCAGACGCCGTGGACCTGCCCGGCTCAGGAAGGGCCTGTGCAGCTCGACCGTCCAGGTCAGCGACGGGAAGGGCGGCACCGCCAGCGCGAACGTGACGATCCAGTGTATTCGGCCGGCGGTCAAGGAAGTCGTGTTCGAGGACGTGCACTTCGACTTCGATCGGTACTCGCTGCGTCCCGAAGCCGTGCGCGCACTGGACGAGGCGGTCAAGAGCCTGCAGGACAACCCGCAGCTCCGGATCGAGGTCGAAGGCCACACGTGCAACATCGGCACGGCCGAGTACAATCTGGCCCTCGGCGAGCGCCGCGCCAACGCCGTTCGAGACTACCTGACCGGCCGAGGCATCGGATCCGATCGGCTTCGCACCGTGAGCTACGGCGAAGAGCGGCCCAAGCATGACAACTCACGCGAGGAAACGCGTCGTCTCAACCGTCGCGCGGCTCTCGTCGTTCGAGTCGTGCAATAGGATGGTGCGGGTCGTGCATCGAGTTGTCCAGCACGCTCGCGCAACAGACGAATCCGGCAAGTAGAGGAGACCAGCAGAACGGAAGATACAGCGCGAGCGCGAGAAGGCGAGGGACACCGATGCGATTCGTGCATCTGTATCTGATCGGGTACTTCATCCTCGTGATCGGCGCGCTGGCTGCCCTGTGGTACGGGGGCGCTCTTCAGCGAATCTCCGGCGTCTGGATCCTGATTGGCTTGATCATCGCCGTGGGGCTTGGCGTGATGTTGTCCATCACCGCGGGAAAGCCGGAGATCACTCGAGAGTAGGCACGGTCATTCGTTGACGTACGGCCGGGTGTCGCAAGGCGATGCCCGGCCGTTTCTCTTTCTACCCTCGCACGCATTCGCCGTCGTCGCTGTCATTGGCCACAATGCCGACCACCGGCCTCCCATGGCACGCGATGTGATTGCGCTGTGGCCGCAGCTGCCTCATGGCTCGATTCTCATCGCTCTTCTCCGTCAGCCTCGCCCTTGCGGTCCTTACAGCCTCCGCGGCATGCAAGGAAGAGCAGGGGATCAAGGTCACAAGCTTTTCGTTCAGCGGCTTGAACGGGGTAACGGAGAGTCAGCTCAGGTCCGTGCTTGCAACAGCGCCGAGCTCGAAGTTGCCCTGGGGCGACAAGCACTACTTCAATCGCGACCAGTTCAACGCGGACCTGAAACGGATCGAAGCGTTCTACAAGGACCGGGGCTTTCCTGACGCACGCGTGTCCTCTTTCGATGTCAAACCCAACAGCGATCAGACGTCGGTCAGGATTGCGATCACGATCTCTGAAGGTGAGCCGATAACCGTCGAGCGGATCGTTTTCGAAGGGCTGGAGGGCCTGCCTGAGCAACATCGACGGTCGCTCGAGACGACCCTCCCGCTGAAGCAGGGGCACCCGCTCGACCGTGCGCTGCTGCAGGCGAGCCGTGAGGCGACGCTCGACGAGCTGAAGGATCACGGCTTTCCGTACGCCAGCGTCCGGCTGTCGGAGGATCCCGGATCGTCGGATCGCCAGCGGGTCATCACGCTGCATGGGGAGCCAGGCACGCTCGCACGGTTTGGGCCGCTCGACATCGATGGGAATTCCAGCGTCAGCGATCGCGTCATCAGACGGCAGCTCACGTTCCGTCCCGGTCAGCTCTACGAGCAGAGCAAACTGCTCGACAGCCAGCGCAGGCTCTACAGCCTCGAGCTGTTCCAGTTCGCCAGCGTGAAATCCGACTCGCAGGAACAATCGGCAGATGTCCCCACGAAGATCACGGTGAAGGAAGGCAAACACCGGAAGGTAAACTTCGGCCTCGGGTATGGCAGCGAGGAGCGCGCGAGGGCGGAGATCGACTGGCGTCACGTGAACTTCTTCGGCGGTGCTCGCACGGCCGGCGTTGTCGCGAGGTACTCGGGTCTGGATCGCGGCGTCAAATTGAACCTCACGGAGCCGTATTTCTTCAGCCGCAACTACACGTTGACGCTCTCGGGCCAGGCCTGGCACCAGGACGAGCCGGAGTTCGTGCTCGATACCACGGGCGGGCGCGTTACGGCGACAAGGAGGTTCGGCCGCGCGGGAGGGCGAACCCTGGACACCAGCCGGAACGCCGCGACCAGCCTGTCCTTCACCTACGCGAACGAATACGAGAGCTCGGTGATTTCTCCGGCGGCGCTCGCCGATTTGTCGTTCCGCGACGAGTTGATTGCGCTCGGCCTCAACCCGACCTGCCTCGATCAGGTGGATTGTGGTGTGACGAAGGGGATGCGCTCCGCGATCGTCCTGGACGCGGGGCGGAATACGACCGGCAACCTGCTGGACGCGCGCAAGGGCTACGTCGCCACTCTGCACGTCGAGCAAGCGGGCGGGTGGCTGCGCGGCGACTACGACTACTACGAGACCACGCTCGAGGGTCGCTACTACCTCTCGCTCGGGACCCGCGCCGTGGTCGCGGTGCGCGCGCGCGGGGGCTCGATCGATGGTCTGCGCCCGGCACTTGAGTCGCCCGTGCCGTTCTACAAGCGGTACTTCCTCGGTGGGTCGACGAACCTTCGGGGATGGGGACGCTTCGACGTCTCGCCGCTGAGCGGATCCGGCCTCCCCATCGGCGGCCAGACGACGCTGAATTTTTCCACCGAAGTGCGGATGCCGCTGGTCGGTAATCTCGCGGGTGTACTGTTCCTCGACGGCGGGAACGTATGGGCCCGCCCCTGGGACTTCAACCTCAACGATCTCCGGTACGACGTGGGACCCGGGCTCCGATACGACACGCGCATCGGCCCGCTCCGCATCGATTTCGGCTACCAGCTCAATCCCATTCCGGGGCTGCTGGTGAACGGCAAGCCGGAGCCGCGTCGCTTCCGCGTGCACTTCAGCATAGGACAGGCGTTCTGATGAATAAATGCTGACCATCCGTCGCGCACTCCAGATCGTCGCCCTCGTCGGCACCCTCATGGTCGGCATTGTCGCCCTCTCGCTGATCGTGTCGCAGACGCCCTGGTTCCGCGACTGGCTGCGGCGGTCCATCGTTCGCGAGTCGAAGCAATACCTGAACGGAGAGCTGACGATCGGCGGCTTGACCGGCAACCTGCTGTTCGGCGTCGGCCTCACCGATGTGGCCGTCGACGTGTCGGGGCAGCGTGTCATCGCGGTCAAGGCGCTGCAGGTCGACTACAGCGTGTTCCAGATCCTGTCCAGCGGGATCGTCATCGACGACCTGAAGCTCACCGCTCCTGTGATTCACGTGGAGCGTGACGCCAACGGCTGGAATCTGGGGCGGCTGGTGAAGAAGCGGGCTGAAGAGGCCGACCGCAAGGGGCCCGGCCGGCCAATCACGCTGCCCGCCATCGAGCTCACCGATGGCACGGTCACCATCGACGACAAGGTCGGGTCCGCCGCCTACCGGCTGCCGTCGCGCATCGACGCGCTGCACGTGAAGGGAAGCTTTCGGTACGAGCCCGTCCACTACAGCGTGACGCTGGACGATGTCCGATTTCGTGGGACCTCTCCGGACTTGACGCTGCAGCAGCTCGCGGGGTCCCTGTCTGTGCGCGACGACAACCTGTACCTGGAGCAGCTGCGGCTGCGCACGACCGAGAGCACCGCGACGGTCGGCGGCGTGATCCAGGGATATCTGCACCAGCCGGTCCTCCAGGTCACGACGGCCGGCACCGTATCACTGCCCGAGATCGGCCGCGTCGTGCCGTCCCTGTCCGGCTATGCGCTCACGCCGACCTTCGACGTCAAAGGAGCCGGACCGCCGGATCGGATCGCATTCGATCTGAACGTCCAGTCGCAGACCGGGAATGTACGCGGCAAGATGGTGGCCGATCTGAAGTCGCCGGATCTGAGCTTCGACGGAGAGGTCGATCTCGAGCGTCTGAACGCCGGGCCAGTCCTGAAGGCGCCTGCGCAGCGTACCGATCTCACGGGTCACGCCAAGTTCGCGTTGACGCTCGCGTCGGCTCCCGATGGTGCCCCGGCGCTGGATCGCCTGCGCGGCACCTTCGGGTTCACCGGCCCGCACGCGTTCGCCGTCGGGTATCAGGCGTCGGATGTTCGGGCCACCGGATCGATTGCCCATCGAAAGGTCACATTCGACGGTCGTGCCGCCGCTTACGGCGGTACCGGGACTGCTGTCGGGTTCGTGACGATCCCGCCTCCAAACCGGCCGGTCGCGTTCGATCTGCGCGGGCGCGCCGGCGGCATCGATCTCCGGCGACTGCCGGCCATTACAGGTGCCCCCAAGCTGGCCAGCAATCTTGCGGCGTCCGACTACCACGTCCGCGGGGCGGAAGGGCGTGTCCAGGGCTCCGCGACCCTCGAGACGTCTCAGCTCGAAGGCGCCACCCTCGCTCAGGGCACGGTGGCGGCGTTCGAGATAGCAAAGGGCTCCGTTTCATATTCGGCGAAGGGCCAGGCCTCGAACGTCGACCTGCAGCGGGTCGGCCGCGCTTTCCGCATCGCTGCGCTGGACAAGCCGGAGTACGACACACGGCTCAATAGCGTCTTCGACGTGCGGGGCGCCGGCCGGACGCTCGAGCAGACAACGCTCGACGCGACGGGTACGCTGACCGATTCCGACGCGTGGGGCGCGCACTTTCCGCAGCTCACCTACGAAACTCACCTCGATCGAGGTGCGCTCGACGCACGGGCCAAGGGCCGCCTCGAGCGCCTCGATCCGGCACGTGTCTCGGGCAACGCGTCGCTGAAAGGACTCGTTACCGGCACGGCGGACCTCCACGCGCAGATCACCGACGTCACCAGTCCGATCACGCTCGACGACATCTCAGCGGATGGCACGGTGGCCCTCGAGCGTTCGACGTTGGGGGATCTCGAGATTGAGAGCGGGGCGGTGGACGGGCGATATGGGTCGAGGGTCGGGGACCTGACGCGGGTGACGCTCAGCGGCCCGGACGTGAGGGCCGACGCCTCGGGACGGATCGCCCTGGACAAGACCTCCTCCTCCAATCTGACGTACCACATCGAGGCGGCCGATCTCGGCGGGGCTCGCCCGCCTCGCGGGCCAGGAGGGGGTCGAAGGTTCGGCGGTTCTCGACGGCACGCTCATCGGCAACGCTTCGTCCTTGGAGACCACGGGAACGATGAAGGGGAGCGGCCTGGGCTTCCGGGAGAACAGTGCGCTCGACGTGAGCTCGCAGTACACGGTGACCGTGCCGGATCTGGAGTTCGCGAAAGGGCACGTGAAGGCGACGTCGGCGGCGACGTTCGTCAAGGTCGGAGCGCTCGAGCTGAACGAGGTCACGGCGACCACGACCTACGCGGACACGCAGCTCGCCTTCGATGCCACGGTCAAGCAAGAGGAGCGCGAGCTGACCGCGCGCGGCGATGTCATCTTTCATCCCGACCATCAGGAGATTCATCTGCCGTCGTTAGCCGTGCGCACCCAGGGTATCGAGTGGCAGACGGCGCCGGGCAGCGCTGCGGCGCTGCGCTACGGGAACGATCGAATCGAGCTCCAGGACGTCAGGCTGGTGAGCGGCGATCAAGGCGCTCGACGTCAGCGGCGCGTTCGCCTTGAACGGACCGCAGCCGGATGCAGCCCTGACCGTGAACGCGCGGAACGTGGACATCTCGCAGCTCGAGCGGCTGGCGCTGCAGAACCGCGGGCTTGGGGGACGGATCGACGCCACGGCGAAGGTCACCGGGACCCGTGAAGCTCCACGCGTCAGCGGGAACGTGAAGGTTACCAATGGCGGTGTTCCAGGGCTACAAGTACGAGTCGCTCATCGCCAAGGTCGACTACAACGGCACCACGGCCGGCCTGGACGCGACGCTGCAGCAATCCGCGACGGCCGCCCTGACGGCGACCGGGACGATCCCGATGACGCTGTTCCAGCGCAGCGAGACCGGCCACGTGGCGGCCAAGGCAGGAGACGAGATTGACCTGCACGTGACCTCGACACCGCTGGACCTCGGCGTGATCCAGGGGTTCACGACTGCCGTCACCAACGTCACCGGCGTGCTTCGGCTCGATCTCCGGCTCACCGGGTCAGGGGAGGATCCGCACGCCGAAGGCATCATCGATATTCAGGGCGGCGGCTTCGCCGTGCCGTCGACGGGTGTGTCCTACTCGGGTCTCACGACGAGCATCGCGGTCAGCCCGGACCGCCTGACGATCCCCAACCTCCAGATTGTCGACGAGGAGGGGGAGACGATGACGATCACGGGGTCGCTCGGGACCCACGCGCGGGAGGTCGGCGCCGTCGACGTCACGGTCAGCTCGCGCAACTTCGAGTTGGTCGACAACGAGCTGGGACGTGGCGGCGTCGAGACGAACCTGAAGATCACCGGCGAGATGCGGCGCCCGAAGATCGAGGGCGACGTCAGGCTCCAGGCCGCGCGGCTCGAGGTCGACAGGATTCTCGCGCTCTTCTACGACCCCTACTCCGTGAACGCGATCGCGGACGTCGCCTCGGACGATCGAACCGGGGAGGGTGGTCGCGGTGCGGAGGACGCCACGGCGCGTGCGCTGTCGAACGCAGAGACCGCCGCGGCGCCCGCTGCCAACGAGAAGGCCGCCGAAGGAACCGCTCCTTCGCCGTCGTCGGCATTTGCGCCCGTGCAGCTGAAGGTCCACGTGACCATACCGGAGAACCTGATCGCTGCGGGGCAAGAGCCTGCGCCCCGGGGGACCGACTCGTGCCTCGCTCGGCGACGTGAACGTCACCGTGGGTGGGGACGTCGAGGTCACGAAGGAGCCGGATGGGCCGCTGCTCCTGGTCGGATCGGTCGACGCCGTCCGCGGGACTTACCAGTTCCAGGGCCGCCGGTTCGATCTCGTGAGGGGCGGGACGGTCCGGTTCGTCGGCGACCCGCAGATCAACCCGTTGCTCGACCTTACGGCCACGCGCGACATCCCGAACACGGGGATCGTCGCTCGCGTCCACATCAAGGGTTCGGCGCGATCGCCCGAGCTCGAGCTGACCAGCGAGCCGCCGCTGGACGAGTCCGACATCCTCTCGCTCATCGTGTTCAACCGTCCGGTGAACGAGCTGGGCTCCGGGGAGCGCGCGTCGCTGGCCTCCACCGCCGGCGGAATCGCCACGGGATTCCTCGCCGCGCCGCTCGGCGAATCGATCGGGCGCGCGCTCGACCTCGATCTCTTCGAGATCAACACGAGCACGGATTCGGGGGAACTCGGCGCGGGCGTGACGGTCGGGCGGCAGATCGGCGATCGCATGTTCTTCAGGCTGCGCCAGCAGTTCGGCGAGCGCACGACGAGCGAGTTCATGCTCGAATACCAGCTGACCGACTTCCTGCGCATGCAGGGCAACGCCGCGCCCGAAACGAGCGGAGCGGCGAACCGCATCGGCCAGCGCCGGATCGAGCGCGCCGGGATCGATCTGATCTTCTTCTTCAGTTACTAGGCCGCTGGCCATCGGCGATCGGGTGATCGAGCGATCGGGTGATGGCATCGGCAATTTTGGAAATCGTCGATCGCCGAACGTGATCGCCCGATCGCTCGATCGCCGATGCCATCACCGATCACCCGATCACCCGATCGCTCGATTCCCTCAGTGCCGCCCCAGCAGCGCGACCTGCACTCGTGCGTCGTTGAAACATGCGCCGTCGCCGAGATCGGTGAACGAGTCAGACACGAGCGCGTTCGAGGTCGAGCCGTTGTAGGTGTTGCGGCGCCAGAGGCCCTTCGGCAGCGACACCGTTCCGGGTTTGATGTCGGCGTTCAGCGCTACCGGGCATTGGACCTCGCCGAGATCGTTGAAGATGCGGACCGGATCGCCTTGGGCCAGGTTCCGGGCGGATGCGTCGCGCGGGTGCATCTGCAGCATCGCCGCGCGCTCGCGAAGCTCGCCGAGGGTCGACGAGACCGTCTTCTCGCTGGCGGGGGAGATGAGCGCCAGCGGGTACCGTTCCGTCTCGGGATCCGGCTGGTAGACGTACAGCCGGTCCCGCGTGTGGTCGACAAGCGCGTCGGGATAGAGATCGATCTTGGCGTCGGGTGTCCGCGGAAACACGTCGACGAACTGAACGGGTACGCCGCCGTAGGGCGGCGTGACGATCCCGTCCTTCATCAGTTCAGGACCGATCCCGTTCGGGAACCGTGAGACGACGCGAAGGAGCGTGTCGGTTTCTTCTTCCGGTTCGCCGAGGCCGAGCCGGCTGGCCAGATCCGAGAAGACTTCGGCGTTGGGACGTGCTTCGCCCGTGGGCTCGATGACCGGCCGCACGAGCTGAAGGCTGATCGGTCCATACCCTGTCGTGATGTCGTAATTCTCGAGGAAGGTGGTGGCCGGCAGGACGACGTCGGCGTACCGCGCGGTGTCCGTGAACACCTGCTCGTACACGACCGTGAACAGGTTCTCGCGCTGCAGGCCGCGCAGCACCCGGTTCTGATCCGGCATTGTCGCCAGCGGATTGCAGTTGTAGACGAACAGCATCTGGACCGGCGGGTCGTCGTAGTCGAGCAGCGCCCGACCCAGGTGATTCATGTTCACGAGCCGCGTGGCAGGCTCCGGTGTGTCGTCTATCCACGCCGCCGCTTTGATGCCCAGCGCCGCGGAGTTGCTCATCGAGAACCCCCCGCCCCGCACGCCGAATTTTCCGGCGACCGCCGGAAGGGCCATCACAGCTGCGGCCGCGCTCCCGCCGTTCCGGTTTCGCTCGAGGCCCCATCCGCACCGGATGACCGCCGGGGACGATGCCGCGTAGAGCGCCGCGAAGCGCTCGAGATCGGCAGCGTCGATTTCGCAGGTCCGCGCCGCCTGGGCAATCGTCCACTCGTCGGCGCGCGCGCGAAGGCCCTCGACGCCGCGTGCATGCTCCTCGAGAAAAGCCGTGGCGACGAGACCCCGATCGAACAGGTACTTGTGAACCGCGAGCGCAAGCGGCAGGTCCGTGCCCGGCCTCGGGGCCAGATGCAGATCGGCCTGCCGCGCGAGCGAGGTCGCGCGAGGATCGATGACGACCAGCGTGGCGCCTCGGGTCCGCGCCTCGTTGATGAACGGCACGAGGTGGATGCCGGATGCCGCCGGGTTCACGCCCCACAGCACGATCAGCCGTGCGTGGACGTAGTCCTGGTAGGTCACGCTCGGCATCTTGCCGTAGAGCGCCTGGTTGGCGGCACCGGTGGGCGCGGCGCACACCGTGCGCGCGAGCCTCGATGTGCCGAACGCGCGGAACAGATGCGCGTCGTTGGTGTCCTGGGTCAGCAGACCGTTCGACCCGCCGTAGCAGAACGGCAGGATGCCCTCGGCGCCAATCGTGTCCTTGATGGCGATCATCCGCTGGGCGATCTCGTCGAGCGCTTCGTCCCAGGTGACACGCACGAACGTGCCCTGGCCCTTCGGGCCTTTGCGGATGGCTGGATAGAGCAGCCGGTCTTCTCCGTACAGGCGCTCTCCGAACCGTCGAACCTTGGCACAGATGAACTTGCGCGTCGTGGGATTCGCAGGGTCCGCATCCGCCCCGTCGATTTTGACGACGCGCCCGCGTTCGACCGTGACGTCGAGCGAGCAGGAGTCGGGGCAGTCCAATGGGCAGGCGGTGCGCACCGTCGAGTGTCCCCACGATTCCTTTTGCGACGTGCGTGGCATAGGGATACGAGTGTATCGCCCTTTCCGATCTCGAGCGCAGTCGCTGTCGGGTTGGAGCCTGATAGATTTACAACGTGGGGCTTTCGCCTTGAGGCGGAAGATTGCGGGGTTCGTTGGTCTTCCACCTGAAGGTGGAAGCCACGAGTGCGTTTGACAGACTGCACGAGTGCGTCTGACAGACTGCACGAGTGCGCTTACGGCTGAAGGAGCGACTCACCGCAGGCGCAGCGCACCTGCGGTGAGTCGAGAACTATCGTCGGGACACGCCGTCGTCGTCATCGTGGCGAATGCGGGCGCGCCGCCTCGCGGCTTCGGGATCCTGTTCATCCGAAGCATCGGCCGGCGGCTGCAGCGGAACGACGTCGCTCCTGCTGCGCTCTCGGCTGCGGACGTGCTCCACGTCGGTCAGCCCGGGGCTCAGGCCGGGAGAGAACTCATCACTACGATCCATCGGTGTGACCTCCAGGCGCGAAAAAGCAAGCCAGGTGCCACTTCGCGCAGATGTTCAGCCCGCGCGGCGACTCTCCTGAGGGCGCAGCTCGTCTTTGCTACACTGTGCGCGCCGGCACGGCGCCGGGACTGGAGGCGTGGATGGCGAGCTTTGGCGAACGGGTAGTCGGAGCGATGCGGCTGGACGCGAACACATTCGAGGAGGTCGAGCGCGACCCCACGGCAATGGGTCAGGCGGCAGGCGTGATCGCGCTGTCCGCCGTGTCGGTCGGGCTGGGCAACATGTACTACGGTGGCATCTCGGGAATTGTGTGGCAGGTGATCATCGCCCTCATCGGGTATGTCGTCTGGTCGGTGCTCGTATGGATTATTGGCACCAAGGTCATGCCCGATCCGGAGACGAAGGCCGACTTCGCCGAGACCTTCCGGGTGCTGGGCTTCGCGGCTGCGCCCGGCATATTCGGCATCGTCACGATCATCCCCCTCCTCGGCTGGCTCCTGCTGTTCGTGATCTGGCTCTGGCAGGTCGCCGCAATGGTAATCGCCGTCAAGGCGGTGCTGGACTACACGAACATCGGCAAGGCGGTGATCGTCGTCGTGATCGGCTTCATCGTGAACATGATCGTCACGGCGATGCTGACCGCCATGTTCATCGGCTCGGCCATCATGAGGGGCGGGCTGTCGTGAGGTTCAGGCACACGATCTGACTCGCGCGGAACCGGCCTTACACGCCGGTGTCTAAGTCGGAAGAGCGGCCGCCGAGAGGAGCTTCCGATGCCTTCCGAACTTCTGCGCGATGTTCTTCGTACGGACGACGCGGCGGGCCGCTCGCGTCGTCGCCTGATGTTGTTCCCTGCGTCGGTGGCGGTGCATGCCATTGGCGCCGCCGCGTACTTGATCGTTCCGCTCGCTGCGGAGGTCACGATGCCGACCCCGGCATCGCCC
Organism: uncultured Acidobacteriota bacterium; assembly: GCA_963804795.1. GTDB lineage: Bacteria > Acidobacteriota > Vicinamibacteria > Vicinamibacterales > 2-12-FULL-66-21 > CAVSUB01. The sequence continues at coordinate 289,914 of CAWDRS010000009.1, forward strand.
TTCGTCAATCGCCGATGGGTGATGCCGGTGGCACCGCCCTCGGCGACCCCGTCCGCTCCACAGAGAACGACCGCACCTTCAGCTACTACGGCGCCGACCGAAGCGCCATCGAAGATCGTGCCGGAGGTGCCGACTGTCGCGGAGCTGCCTGCACCGGGCGCGCTTGAGGGTCCGCCAGGCGTCAGCGTCGGCGTGCCCGACGGACCCCTGATCCCGGCTCTGGGACCCAGAGCCGCCACCGCCGCCTCCGGTTGCGCAGCCTGCCCCTCGCGGGCCGCTCAAGATCGGAGGTTCCATCCGTGCGCCGAACCGGATTGCCGCAACCGCGCCGGTCTACCCGGCGTTCGCGATCGCTGCGAGGGTGGAAGGCGAGGTGGTCCTCGAAGCGCTCATCGACGAGCAAGGTCGTGTCGGCGGCGTGCGGGTGATGAAATCCGTGCCGCTGCTCGACGGCGCGGCGGTGGACGCCGTTCGCACGTGGCGGTATACGCCGACGCTGCTGAACGGCGTTCCCGTCTCGGTGCTGATGACGGTGAAGGTGACGTTCAGCCTGCAGCGCTGAGCGTCTCTCCCCCCGACATTCGTGCTACCGTCACCGTGGGGTCAGGTCTTGTGCTGACGGTTTTTGCAAGGTCTGGCACCTGCGGTGCGGGGGTCAGGTCTTGCGCCGACGCAAAATCCGTCAGTGCAAGACCTGACCCCACGGGACGAGGGCGCGATGCGACATGGGTTGGGGAGGAGAGGCTGGCCGTGGCTGGCCGCGGTTCTGACGATGGCGATCGGCTGGCTTGGGCTCGGCACAGCGCAGGACCTCACAGGCGATCAGCTCGCGCAGCGGATCGATCCTTACACGCAGCGCGCGCGAGTGGTCGTGATGACCGACATCGCGAACGAGCCGGACGACCAGATGTCCATGGTCCGGTTCCTCGTGTATTCGAATCAGTTCGACGTCGAGGGTCTGATCGCCACGACGTCGACCTGGATGAAGAACAAGGTCAGACCGGACGTGATCCGGACGCTCCTCGACGCCTACGAGCAGGTGCAGCCGAATCTCGCGAAGCACCAAACAGGCTTCCCGACTGCACAGGCGCTCCGTCAGGTCGTGATGGCCGGCCAGCCGTCGTACGGACTCGATGCAGTGGGACCGAACAAGATGTCGGCCGGCGCGGAGCTGATTCTGCGCGCGGCCGACAAGGCGGACCCTCGCCCGTTGTGGATCCTCGGATGGGGCGGTACGAACACGCTTGCCCAGGCGCTGCTCCACGCGCGCGCGACGCGAACGCCAGCACAGCTCGCGGCGCTCGTGTCGAAGCTCCGCATCTACACGATCTCGGATCAGGACGATGCCGGTCCGTGGATACGGCGGGAGTTTCCGTCGCTGCACTACATTGCGATGCCCTCGACGCCGGACGGAGATCAGTACTACCTCGCGACCTGGACGGGGATCAGCGGCGATCGGTTCTACAAGAACGCACCCGGAGCCGACTTCACGACCTTCTCCGACGCGTGGGTCAACGCCAACATTCGCAGCAAGGGTCCCCTCGGCAAGCTCTATCCGGTGCCGTGCTGCATCCACGAAGGCGACACGCCCTCGTTTCTCGGTTTGATCGACAACGGGCTCGCAAGCGCCATGAGCCCGACCTACGGCGGATGGGGCGGCCGGTACGTCTGGCGGCAGTTCTACGGCGAGCCGCGGCCTTTCTGGACGCAGGGAGGTGATTCCTATCCGGGGCGAGACAACTCGAGGGACACGGTTGTCGGTGAGGATGGGAAGACCTACACCTCGGACCAGGCGACGATTTGGCGCTGGCGCACGGCGTTTCAACACGACCTGGCCGCGCGCCTGGACTGGACCATCAAGGGTGTGTCCGAGGCCAACCACAACCCCGACGTGGTCGTGAACGGCCGACAGGGTAAGGCGCCAATCCTCCTCGACGCTGTCGTGGGGACGCCGCTGACACTCGATGCGGCCGGGACACGCGATCCGGACGGCAACGCACTCACCTATCGCTGGTTCTTCTACAGGGAGGCGGGCACCGGCATCCCGGGCCAGCCGGTGGTTGCCGCAGGTCTGGCGCCGATTGGCGGGGGCGGCGCTCCGGGAGAGGGAGGGATACCCTCCGGGCCCGAAGGGGGGCCTCGGGAGCCAGCCCCGCGCGTCACGCTCGAGAACGCCGAGAGCGCGCGGGTGACGGTGCTTCCACGCATCCCCGGCACCGCGCACGTCATCCTCGTAGTCGAGGACAACGGGACGCCCACGCTCACCTCATATCGGAGGGTGATTCTGACGATCAAAGCGACGTCGCGATGAGAAGCATCGTGCTGCCTTCACCTCTCACAGATCCTTCAACAGGGAGGAAGGGAGGCTCCTTCAAATGGGCATGATCCAAACACGCGGGACTGTGTGGTTTGTCCGGTGCTGACACGGCACGGTAGAATACCGACCGATGACCTCCAAGCACGGTCCATGGTGGAGCAACACCTGGTGGGGCAAGAGGGCAGCGACCGTGAACATCTCACTCGCGGTGGTTCTCGGCCTCTTCATATTGTGGAAAGCTCTGTTCCCCTAGTCTCATCCGAGGGCTTCGCCCCTCGGACTCCCCGACACGCGCTCTCGCGCGCCGCTTCGCCGGCGCGCTTCCGCCTCCGCGCGAAGCGCTACGGCGAGACCTCGCCGAAGCCTTGGCGTAGGCGGGCCGCTCGCGTGGCTCGCTCACGGTCGTTCGCTCGCATCCTGAAACGACCGGCAGGTTTATGAGACTGCTTCTAGTTTGCTCCTCCTTTTCTCCCCTCCTCTCTGTTGGACGTTTTGTCATCGCAGGAACGCGCGCATCCGCTCTATTTCCGCCTCCAGCTCTCTCTTGAACACGCGCCCACGTGGCGCAGCGCCGACGAACCCGACGTCCGCCTGAAGCTGTCCGTTCTGAACCGTGACGTTGGCCCATCCGATCGCGTGGTCGCGCCACAGCATGGGCAGCGCGTAGTAGCCAAGCTTTCGTTTGGCCGCCGGCGTGTAGGCTTCGAACCGGTAGGTCCATTTCCAGAACAGCTCGAAGCGACGCCGATCCCACACCAGCGGATCGAACGGCGCCAGAAATCGGACGGCATCGTCCGGGGCATCGCGCGGGACCCGTTCTCCAGCGGGCCAGTACCAGTCGACCTCCCCGACACGCGCCCGCGCAAGCCGCGCGGTGGCCCGCCGCAAGGCGCTCTTCAATTCAGCGCGCCACTGCGGCGCAGCGTAGCGGAGGCGGTGTACCAGGCTGCCGAGGGCTGCCGCCGGCAGCGGCGCGTACGTCCTGACGACGACATCGACGAGCGCGTCGACGCGGGCGCGCCGCTCGGCCGCGCCGGCGGGGCCGGGCTCATGTTCGTGTGCCGCGTAGACCCGTATGCCGCCGTCACGCCGGGCGACACGCAGCAGGCCGCGGTAGTGCATGGCCTCGAGGAGGTGGGTGGTGGCGCTCGACGCTCCGCCCCAGTAGTTCGTCACCGTGCCGTGCGAAAAGTAGGCGTCCACTTCGCGCGGGTGCACGGTGCCGCGCTCTTGCACGTAGGCCAGCAGCGCCTGCGCCCGCGCGGCGCGCGCACGCGACCAGCGCTCCATCGCGCGGCGAGGGTGCATCAGTCTCTGGATGGCTCGCGGAAGAAAGCCGTAGTTGATGAAGAAGTCCTCTTCGATCGCGAGCGTCGGGTACAGCCGTTCCAGATCGCCGGCGCGGTAATTGAGGACCCGGTGCCGGAGCGTGAGGTCCTGCGCGCGAGCCGGCGCGCGGATCGGATCGGCCTGCACGAACCCGAACCCGTCCAGCGCGCGCTGGAGCGTCGTGGGAGCGAAGAGGCTCCGTGTCACGGCGAGGCGGCGCAGATCCTCGAGCGTGACGACTCGGTCCGGCTTGAGCGCGCTAGACCGTGACACCGGTGATGCGCACCTGGTTGCCTGTAGGCGCGATCGACGCGCCGTGGCCGTTGTCGATGATGATCTCGGCGCCGGCAACGGCAATACGCGCGCCGCCGGGCGTGCTGAGCGAGATGCCTCCGGATCGTCCGGGAAGATCCGAGATCACGATCGTGTTGCCGCCAGGTGTGACGATCGTCACCTGGCCAATCCCCGCCGCGGCAGGCGGTCGGGCCACTGCCGGCAGCTCGCCTGACGCGCCCCACCAGCAGCCGCTCCAGATCGGGTAGCGTCGAGGGGCGAGAATGGTGATTCCGTGCAAGAGCGACTGCTCCGTCTAGTCCGCGACGCCTACGAAGATCGTGTGGCGCGGGCCACCCTTCTTCAATCGCCCGCGCACGCGCTCGACCTTTACCGAGAATCGGCCGTAGCGAAGACGCTGCTCGAACTTCCGATCCTCCCACGCGGACCAGACGGCGACCACTCCACCGGCGGTCAACGCAGCGCGCAGCGCCGCCACTCCCTCGTTGGTGTAGAGACCTGCGTTCGCCGTTGATGTGAAGGCGGCCGGACCGTTGTCGACGTCGAGGAGTACCGCGTCGAAGCGTCCGGGGTTCGCGCGCAGCGTTGCGGCGACGTCTCGAACTTCGACCCGAACCCGCGGATCCCTCAGCGGGTCGCCGGCGAGCTCCCCGAGCGCCCCGCCGTTCCACTCGACGACGGCCGGAAGGAGCTCCGCGACGATCACGGTCGCGGAGGCAGGGAGCACATCGAGGGCCGCCCGCAGCGTGAAGCCCATGCCGAGGCCGCCGACGAGCACGCAGGGCTCTGGAAGTGTGGAGGCCCGCCGGCAGGCGAACGTCGCGAGCGCTTCTTCCGAGCCGTGCATCCGGCTCGACATCAGGCTCTTGCCATTGGCGAAGATGACGTACTCGCCGCTGCGTCGCATCAGCGTGAGGTCGTCGCCTGCGTGCGTCGCCGCGCGGCCGAGCAGCTCCCAGGGCTTCACGCGCGGTCCATCGCGGCTATTTGGCAGCCGTCATGCCCGGCGCGACCGACAAATACAATCCGTTGAAGAACAGTTTGTAGCTGCCGTGCGGCTGCGACCGGAACAGGATCTCGGGCGCCATCAAGAACAATCGGCCCTTGCCGAAGTTGGTCTCGACGATCTCGACGCCTTTGTCGAGATACTGCTGGCCCCAGGCCCAGCCGCTCCGGAGCGGCGTCGCGTTGGCGAACCACGCCACGCGTCGCACACCCTTTCCGTCAGCGTCAGCGGGGAGCGTGAAGACGGGGTTGTTGTCGAAGAATACGTCGAGCTCTTTTCCCAGTCCGTGCGCGAGCGGATTCGTCTCGTCGATCGATACCCGGAGGATCGCTCCCGGCACGTAGTACTTCTCGCGGGGAGCGGGTTGTCGTTTTCGACCAGATGATTCGTCACAGGCAACCCGAACTGCTGGACCGCGCCCATCGCAGAGGCGCCGATCGCGATCACGGTGCCGCCGTCCTGCACGAACTGCTTGACCTGCGCGAAGGTCTGCGCCGAGACCTGGCCCTGCCTGCGTGCGAATTCCTCGGGGATTGGCTTCGGCGCGAAGCCCGCGCGGCCGCCTGTTGCGCCCTGGCCACCGCCCTGTCCGCCCCCACCGCCTCGGCCTCCACCGGCGCCCGGCTGATCGGCGCCCGGGGCGCCCGGCGTCACGTCACCCGCTGCGCCAGCGCCACGTCCGCCACGCCCGCCGCCTCCAGTCTGCAGGCCGGCGCCATTGAACACGATCACGTCGTACTTCTCGCGCAGGCCGCCCTTGTCGAGATCTGGCGGGAAGAGTCGATCGTACGGGAACTCGAAGTTCTCGAGGATCAGGCGCGTCCAGCCCGATGGCATGTTGGTGTTCCCGTACGTATCGAACAAGCCGATGCGCGGCTTCCGCAGGTGGGCCGCCCCGGCCGGCTCGGTCGGGGCGGCCTCGAAGCCGATGCCCAGCTCCGTTGCGACTTTCTGCAGGATCGGGCGTGTCGTCGGCGTGGCCGCGACGTAGAACGTGCCGATGCCCTTCGGGCCGTTCTGCAGCCACGAGACGTCTTCGCCCGCGGCCAGCAGCCGGTTGATCGCGATGAAGCTGTCATTGGCCTGGTGGGTGAAGTAGTAGCCGACGGCTGCCTGGGTCTCCGTGATCGTTCCGGCAGGAACCTTCGCGAAGTCCGTCAGCTTCTGGAACGGACCGCTGAAGTCGTCCAGGATCCGATCGAAGCGGATGCCCATCTGAAAGGCGAGCGTATACCCGGTCGAGTCGTACGGCGGAGTCGGTGCACCGCCAGGGTAGGGGATGTCGTCGGGGTGATCCTGCGGCTCGAACATGTCCATCACGTGCGGCCGGAACGCCTGCGCGGTCTTGACGACGTAGGAGTTCGCCGGGTAGGACTTGCCGGCGGCGGTAAACGGAGCCGTGGCGCGCAGGATCGTGATGCCGGTCTTCATCAGCGTGTTCACGAACTTCGTCGCAGTGGCGAAGTCGGGCTGATCCGCGGGGAGGATGAAGCCGCGCGGGTCGCGCAGCTCGGGGGCGGTCAGCGCCGCGTAGAGTGGATGTTCACCGCGTTCGCCGCCGCGTCCGCCGCCCGCATTCCCGCCGCGCCCGCCGCCGCGCCCGGCCCCGCTGCTGGTCGACGCCGCGCCGGGAATCTCGCTCGCGGTGACGACGCCGCGTGCAACCAGGCCCTCCTGTACGCGCGCCATCTCGTGCGGCGTGAAGGTCCAGTGATCCTCGCTGCCCCACTGGATCTCGTCGCGGCCCATCCGGTAGATGTCGAAGAGCACCTTTTCGCGATAGCGCGACGCATAGTCGAGGATCGCGCGGTTGGCCGTCATCGAGTACTCGACGGACTGCCGCATGTGCCACTCCGCCTGCGGCTTGATCGGCCACCACATGTTCGAATCAGCGAGCTGCTTGGCCGGCAGGAACGGAATGCCGATCGGAACGGGATTCCCGATGGTCTCGGTCAGGATCCCGATCATGTTGTGGAAGTGCGCGGTCGTGCGGAGCCCGCCGTTGAACCATGTCGAGTACGGCGCGCCTCGCCGCTGGGTGACGCCGGGCTTTCCCTCCGTCAGGAATCGCTCCATCATCATCGCGCCGACGACGTCGATTCCCGCGATCGCGTACGGGTGCTGGTAGTAGTTGAACGGATCGCGGAAAGGGGGCGCGAACATGACCGTGCCCTGCGGCCCGGTCTGATGGTGGTTGTACATGATCTGCGGGTACCACTCGCGGTACATCACGCGATCGATGTTCGTGGACTCGGCGAGGGCCGCCATGTAGAAGTCGCGGTTGTCGTCGTGGCCGGCGTACTTGTTGGTACAGGACGGGGATGTTCATGTTGCCGTGCTGCATGTACCAGTCGGACACGAGATCCATGCCGTCCGGATTGACCAGCGCGCACAGCTGAATCACGTCGTCCAGGATGCGCAGGGTCTCCTGCGTCTGTGCGACTCACCATCTGCCAGACGTGCTCGAGCAGCTGCTGGGCGCCGAGGGTCTCGGTCGCGTGGAGGCCGCCGTCGATCCAGACCACCGCCTTGCCCTCCTTGGCGAGGGCCCGCGCGGCGTCGTCGGTCAGGCCTTCGGCATTGGCGAGCCGGCTCGCAATGGTCTTGTAGCGTGCCAGCTTCTGGTGGTTGGCCGGCGAGGTGATGATCGCCATGAGCATCGGCCGGCCCTCGGAGCTCTTCCCGATGTCCACCACTTTCAGCCGCGGCGACTCTTTTTCGAGCTTCTTCCAATACGCGATGAGCTGCTGATAGTTGACGAGGAAGTAGTCGTCTCCGATGTTGTGGCCCCACTCGGCCATGGGAGCCGTCTGGCGCGGCGCGGTCGGGCGCGGCGACGCTGCGGCGGGCGCAGCTGGGGTCTGCGCACGCGGAGCACCCTCGAAAAGCGCGACCGCCAGGAGCAGGGAAGCCAGCGGGAGAAATCGTCGAAACCTCAGCATTGCAAGCGTCTCCGAACCGCGTGTGACAGATTCTATCAACAGCATGGTGCGAGCGATGGATCGTGTTAGCTTCTGGACCGTGTTCGTGAGCCGTATGCTTTGTGTGTCTCTCACCGCATCGTCCGCGGGCGTCGCGCTCGTCGGTGTCCTGACCCTCGGCAGCACCCGTTTGCTGGCGCAACAGCTGCCTTCGGATGCGGCATCCGCTCAGGTCGAGATCGATCCGGAGCTCGACGCCGCGGTCCATCGGTATTTCGAAACGCAGGAAAAAGAGGACGTCGCCGGATACATCGATATGTGGAGCAGCGCCGCGCAGCGACCGGCGCCGGCGATGCTGAAGTTCATCTTCGACGCGGGAGACGATCAGTACTCGGAGGTCGCAGTCCTCCGGGCGACCCAAACAGCCGAGGGGGCCCGCGTTCGAGTTGGAGCCCTGCGCGTCCGCACGGCCACGAATCCCCAGGGTGTGACCTCGACGAGCCGCTCGCGTCTGGTCATGAGCCTGGTGTACGTGAAGGAAGCCGGGAGCTGGAAGCTGTTGCGGGAGGGCCCTGCCGTCGACGATCTCGCGGCCGCCCTTCTGGAAGCATCGAGCGCCGATGCCCGCGAACAGCTGCTTGCCGCCGACAAGGATCTCGTCGCCGGCCCGCTGGTGGACGCCTTGTCGAGGCGGGGAACGGACCTCGTCCGGGGCCGGCAGTATGCAAGCGCCCAGACGGTCTACGAGCGTGCCGTGGATATCGCGCGGCGCGTTGGCGACCGCAAACGGGAGGGAGAGGCCCTTCAGAATCTGGCCAACAGCTTCTACTACCAGCGCAACTTTCCGCGTGCGCTCGAATCGGTACGAGCAGCGGCTCGCGATCGAGCGGGAGCGTCAGGACGACCCGGAGATTGCCTCGGCGCTAGCTGGCGTAGCGACCATCAGGTACACCTACGCGGAGTACGGAGTCGCGCTGACCGCGTATCGCGAGGCGCTCGCGCTTCACGAGAAGCTCGCTAATCCGTCCGCAGCCGCGACCACCCTGATCAGCACGGGCAACGTGCTGTATCTCCTGGGCGATTTTCCCGCATCGATCGCCGACTACCGACGCAGCCGCGAGCTGTACCGCGGGTTGACGGACACGGAAGGCGAGGCGAAAGCGCTCAGCGGTCTCGCGCGCGTCTACGTGGCGCAGGGAGATCTCGCTGCCGCGCTCGACGCGCTCGGCGGCGTACTCACGGAAGGACGCGCGCGGAACAGCCGCACCACGCAGGGCGCCGCGCTCATGAGCATCGGAGACGTACACGTCCGCCTCGGCAATCTAGCCACGGCCAGGGCGTCGTTCGAGGAGAGCCGCGGCCACTTCGAGGCGGTAAAAGACCTGGCCAACGTCGGCAGGGTGTGGCAGGGCCTCGCATTCGTGGACCTGGTTGGCGGCGCCTTTGCCTCGGCGGAGCGCGGGTACGCGCGCAGTGCCGAAGCATGCGGCACCGCCGAGGATCAGGAGTGCGTGGCCGCCGCGACGGTCGGCCTCGGCTTTGCGCAGACGTCGCAGGACAAGTTCGTCGGCGGCCGTCGTCTGGTACAGGCGCGCCATCGACGGCTTCACGGGGCCAACTTCAAGGAGCAGGCGTCGCGGGCTCGAATCGGCCTCGCCCAGGCGCTCACTGGTCTCGAGAAGTACGACGAGGCGATCGCGGCAGCAAGGGACGCGCGCCAGGGATCGATCGGCCTCTCGGTTCCTGACATCTTCTGGCGCGCGCTCGTTGCAGAAGCGCGCGCGCAGGGCAAGCGTGGTGCGCTCGACGCAGCGCTCGGATCTGCGCGCGCCGCAATCTACGCAGTCGACGAGATGCGGGAGACCGCGCGCGTCCAGCCCGGCAGCCCGCTGCCGCGAGATACGGCGACCGCCTTCGCGACGCTCGCGCGGCTCCTTGCGCAGAGCGGCGACGCTGCGGCGGCCTTCGATACCTCTGAGCGACTGCGGGTTCACGACCTGCGAGCTGCGCTCACCGCGAACGAGCGCGAGATCGTCCGCGGCATGACGGCAGCCGAGCGAGAGGAGGAGCGTGCGGCCGCCACGGCAGTCGTGGCCTTGCGGGCGCAATTGGCGCGGGAGCGAGGCCTCCCGAAGCCGGATTCCACCCGGACATCGGATCTCGAAAAGAAGCTTGCCGAGGCTGTTGCGAAGCGGACGGAGCAGCAGGATCGCCTGTTCGCCCGGCTTCCGGATCTTCGTCTCTGGCGCGGCATGTTCGATCCCGCGCAGAGCGGGGATCTCTCGAAGGTCCTGGATGCGGACACGATCCTCATCGACCTCGTCGTGGACGAGGACGGCCTCGTCTCGCTGGCCGCATGGCTGGAGGACGGGCAGCCGAAGGTTGCGTCGCAGGTGTCGCCCCTCACGCGACGGGCGCTGGCCGAGCTCGTGATGCAGTTGCTGCAGCCGGCGACGCTGAAGGACGCTGCAGCGTGGAAGAAGGCTTCGGCGCCGCTCCTGGCGGCCCTGCCGCCAGGGACGATGGAGCGCGCCGCCGGTGCGCGTCGCGTGATCGTCATCCCCCACGAGATGCTCTGGCGGGTTCCGTTCGAGGCGCTGCCTCTCGGCGAGACGTACCTCGGTGCCAAGACGACACTGACCTACGCCGCGTCTCTTTCGTCGCTGCTGTCGTCGCGTTCCCGCGTGACCGCGCCAGACGCCGAAGCGTCCGCCCAGCTTCTCGCTGTCACCGCTCCCACGCTCCCTGCATCCGTCACGATGCACATCTCCCAGACTGCGCCTGACTGGGTGATCCGTTCCGCAGACAGCGCGACTCGCGAGACGAAGCTGGCCACTGCCGATCGAGAGCCATCAACAGCGGTGGTGCTCGATGGCGCGGCAGCCACCAAGTCCGCCGTACGAGAAGGCCTCGCGCGCGCCAACGTCATTCACATCGCGGCGCCGTTTCGCGTGAACGGCGCAAGCGTGTTGTTCTCGCCGATCCTGCTCGCCGGCGCACCAGCGCAGACGACCGATGCCACCGCCGCGAGAGCGAACAGCGTCGGCGACGCCATGCTGGAGCTGCGGGAGGTGTTCAATCTCGACCTGCACGCGCGGCTCGCCGTCTTGTCGGACGGCGCAGCGCTCTCGATGCGCGATGCCGCATCCGAGCTCGGCATCGTCCATTGGGGCTGGTGCGCGGCGGGCGTTCCGTGGCTCGTGCTTCCACGATGGCCGTCCGACGATGCCGCTCGAGAGACTCTGGTGCGCGAGCTGCAGCAACAGCTCGGAGCCGGCAAGCGTCCGGACGATGCGCTGCTCGCCGCGCGTCAGGCGGTCCGCCAAACGCCGGCGTGGAGAGCGCCGTTCTACTGGAGCGGGTGGATTGCGGTCGGGGAGGGTAGTCGATGACGGAACTCGGGATCCGGGAGCAATGGGCACGTTCTCCGCCGGGCGCGAGCTCCGATTCAGCGTGGAATAGTCCGGGCAGGGACTGAGCCGTCACGTTCGCGGACGATCGGCGAAGAAGTCCTTCCCGCGCGCGAGCTCGACGACGTTCTTGGCGGCGCCGACGATGGGTACGGCGTTCAGACCGGTGTCGAGCGCGCCCTTGATGACACCCTTCCTTCTCATGGTCGACGCCACCGTCAGGAGCCCGATGGCCGCGCCTACCCATGGCAGCGATCGGCTCAGCCGACGCGACAGCCTCGCTCCGCCCCACCGCACGACATGCTGAGATATCGTCATGTTCGGTCGTCCTTGCGCTGCGGAAGTGCAAGTGGAGGGCCAATCGCGGCCTCTGAACGGCGCACGCCCAGCCTGACGTCCACCCGTTGGGCTGTCATCCGACATTTTACTGTCGATGGGCGGGCTGTGGCCTGCGTGTTATCGTGAACCGAGACCTGCCGGCCACGCATCTTAAAGAACAGATGGCAGATCCTCATGTCGTCATCATCGGGGGCGGTTTCGGCGGACTCTATGCCGCCCAGGCGCTCAAACGCGTGCCCGTGCGCGTCACGGTGGTGGATCGCCGAAACCACCACGTCTTCCAGCCACTGCTGTATCAGGTGGCCACGGCGGCGCTCTCGCCGGGTGACATTGCGTCACCCATCCGGTGGATTCTGCGACGTCAGCGCAATGCGGAGGTGCTGCTCGCGGACGTGGTCGCGATCGACCCGTCAGCCAGCCGGCTGACCCTTGCCGACGGCGTTCTGGAGTACGACTTTCTCATCGTGGCCGCCGGGGCAACGCATGCGTACTTCGGGCACGACGAATGGCGGACGAACGCGCCGGGACTCAAGACGCTCGAGGACGCGCTCGAGATCCGGCGCCGCGTGCTGATGGCCTTCGAGCGCGCAGAGCGTGAGCCAGACGACGAGCGTCGTCGAGCGCTGTTGACCTTCGCGGTCATCGGCGGCGGGCCGACCGGCGTGGAGATGGCGGGCGCGCTGGCGGAGATCTCGAGGCAGTCGCTCGCGCGCGACTTCCGCCACTTCGACCCGAGCTCCGCCAGGATCCTGCTGCTCGAGGCGGGTCCGGCGATTCTCCCGACGTTCCCGGAGCCGTTGCGCGAGGCCGCCCGAAAAGATTTGATACGTCTGGGTGTGAACGTGCGAACGGGGCAGCCTGTCACGAGCGTCAGGACGGGATCGGTGCAGGTCGGCGGCGAGATCATCGGCGCCGAGACCGTCGTCTGGGCGGCGGGTGTCGCGGCGTCGCCGCTCGGAAGGGCGCTCGGCCTGCCAGTCGACCGAGCCGGACGCGTGCGGATTGATCAGGACCTGACGCTTCCCGGTCACAAGAACGTCTTCGTCATCGGAGATCTCGCGTCTCTGAACGGCGCGGACGGCAAGCCGCTGCCTGGCGTCGCGCAGGTCGCGATCCAGATGGGCAAACATGCGGCGAGGAACGTCGAGCGCGCCATCGAGCACCAGCCGTACGCCCCGTTTCACTACCGCGATCTCGGCAACATGGCTACGATCGGCCGCGGGTCGGCGGTCGCCGATTTTGGCTGGATGCGGTTGAAAGGCTTCGTGGGCTGGCTCGCGTGGGCCTTCGTGCACATCCTGAACCTCATCGGCTTCAGGAACCGGCTCGTCGTGTTCGTGCAGTGGGGATGGGCGTTCTTCACGTTCCAGCGATCGGTGCGTCTGATCACTGGCGAGCCGTGCGAGGTGACCGACACGGATGTCGCGCGACGCGCGTAGCCCCCTCGCTCGACGGCTGTTGGGGATCTTCGTCGTCGTCCTCGCGCTTGCCGCCCTGGCCGCGCCGCTTCCAGAGGCGCTCGTCGAGGGCTGGTACTCGCAGAGCTTCTACATCTCCCTCCAGCGGATCTTCACGCCGATCTCCAACCTCGTTCCGATCGCGCTGCTCGATATCGCCGGAGTCGTCGCCATCCTGATGTGGGTGGCCTACGTGATTCGGGTCGTGACGATCCGCGCAAGCACTGTCCGCGCTGAAAAGCGTGATGGGCAGGCTCGCGGTGTTCGCGGCAGTCACGTACCTGATCTTCCTCGCGGTCTGGGGCCTGAACTATCGTCGGGTTCCACTCGAGCGCAAGCTGGAATTCGACGACACGCGGATCACGCGCGAGGCGGCCAACAGTTTGGGTGCTGAAGCCGTCCGTCTCGTCAACGAGGCATACGCGGGTGCCCACGCGGACGCCGTAGCGTTGCCCGACTCACTCCCCGACTCATTCAACGGCGCGCAGCGGCTGCTCGGCGCGCGCGTGCTCGCGCAACCTGGGATCCCGAAGCGATCGCTCCTCGGCTTCTACTTCCGATGGGCGGCCATCGACGGCATGACCGATCCCTTCTTCCTCGAGATCATCGTCAATCCGGATGTCCTGCCGGTGGAGCGTCCGTTCGTGATCGCACACGAGTGGGCGCATCTCGCCGGTTATGCAGACGAGTCCGAGGCGAACTTCGTGGCGTGGCTGGTCTGCGCGCACGGGGACGCGCGCGCACGCTACAGCGGCTGGCTTGCGCTCTACGCCCACTTGAGCAACGCCCTGCCCCGCGAGGATCGTCGTGCACTCGCGGAGCGCCTCGGACCAGGCCCTCGACAGGATCTCATCGCGATCAACGCTCGATTCCTCCGTTCGGCGCCGGTGGTCCGCCGCGCGGCCCGGGATGTCTACGACTCCTACCTCAAGGCCAATCGCGTAGAACGCGGCATCGAGAGCTACGACGCGGTCGTCCGCCTGGCCCTGGGCGTGGGATTCGACGACGGGTGGAAGCCGAAAATAAGGGGATTCTGAGGGGGCTGAGAAGCGAGCCGGAGCCTGGCGGCACCGCACCCGTTTTTGGCCTCAGTGATTACAGAACTGGTAGGTCGAGATGTGCCGTTCGAGGCACGGAGTCTTGTTTTTCCGCCGGTCCCCGATTTGCAGCAGCGCCGCAGTATGCGTGCGACGGCTCAGCTCCGCGTTCGGATGCTCCCCAAGTCGTGGCGCCCTCGGACTTATGGGGCGGTGAAGCAGCTGCCCACAGGCATCTCTGCGCGTCCGGCGCCTGTTGATTCAGCAAGAGCGGCGGGTCTCCGCTACACGAACGATGCGGTTCCAGGCATCACCCGTCGGAAATCGGGAACCGGATTTACGTACACCACCCCCTCCGGCCGTGTCCTCCGCGATCCCGCAGAGCTGCATCGGATCAGGTCACTCGTCATTCCGCCAGCCTGGCAGAACGTCTGGATCTGTGCAGATCCTCGGGGCCATCTCCAGGCGACGGGCAGGGACGCGCGAGGGCGCAAGCAGTACCGCTATCACCCGCGCTGGCGCGAAGTCCGCGACGAAACGAAGTACTACCGTCTGATCGGATTCGCGCAGATTCTTCCCGCGGTTCGTCGACGCACGCACACCGATCTGCGACGCCAGGGGCTGCCGAAAGCCAAGGTGCTCGCCGCGGTTGTGCAGCTGCTGGAAAAGACGCTCATCCGCGTCGGGAACGACGAGTACGCACGTCAGAACCGATCGTTCGGTTTGACCACGCTGCGGGATGTGCACGTCGAAGTGACCGGCGCGCGGCTGACGTTCGCGTTCCGCGGCAAGAGCGGCGTCGAGCACGAGGTCGACCTCGACGATCGCCGGCTCGCGCGCGTGGTGAAGGCCTGCCGTGATCTCCCCGGCTACGAGTTGTTCCAGTACCTGGACGACAGCGGCAAGCGACAGAGCGTCGAGTCGTCCGACGTCAACGACTACCTCAGAGATATTACGGGCGAGGACTTCACGTCGAAGGACTTCCGGACGTGGGCCGGCACAGTGCTGGCGGCGCAGCTTCTCAGCGACTTCGAAGCGTTCGATTCCGAAGTCCAGGCCAAGCGCAACATCGTCCGGGCGGTTGAAGCGGTCGCCAAGCGGCTTGGCAACACGAAGGCGGTCTGCAGGAAGTGCTACATCCATCCTGCGGTGCTGGATGCCTACGTCGATGGGTCGATGCTGCAGACGGTCTCGCAGCGCGCGCGCCGGATGGCACAAAGAGCCGGGGCGCTGTCGGAGGCGGAAGCGGCCGTCCTCGGGCTGTTGCAGCGACGGCTCGCCAGAGAGTCTCGCCGGCGCGCGAGCTAACGGGGATAGTTACCGCGCGCCGATCTTGATCCCGCCGTTGGTGCCGTCGATCTTGATCATCGGGCCGCCGCCGTTCAGCCGCGCCTCGAGGTTTCGCCGGCTGGACTCCGTCGTTTCGAGCTTCAGGCCGTCGGCATCGATCCCTCCGTTGGTCACGGTCGCCGAGATCGTCGCCGCGGATTCGGAAGGCAGTCGAAGTTTGATGCCCCCGTTCACGCAGCCAAGCTTCACGCCGCCCTTCGCCACCTGCGCGAGCTCCACATCGATGCCGCCGTTCGTCGTCGTTGCGCCGATCGCGCCCCCGACATCGCGAGCGGTAATCCCGCCATTGGTGGTTTCGGCGTCGATGCGCCCGTTCAGCCGCGAGAGCTCGATGCCGCCATTGACCGTCGTGAACTTGACTTCGGCATCGGACGGGACGCGGACCGCGTAACTCACTTCGGCCGAGCCCCTGAAGAGTCCGTTCATCTGAGGCGTCTTCGTCTCGATCCGGATGGACGAGCCCGAGACGGTTTCCTTGATCTCGATCCGGTCGGCGGCTTCTTTGGCCGCCTCCTCCGACATGCCTCTGCCCTTCTTCTCGGCAACAACTTCGACCCGGTTGCCTTCGGACGGCTCGACGCGAATCCGACCGTTCACGTTGCTGATTTCGACGTGCCCGCCCGATTCGAGTGTGTAGGTCTTGCGCCATTCCGACGTCGCGGCATGTTTGAGGTCGGCCGTGACGATATCGCAGCCCGTCGTCGCGACGGTCGCGACGAGGCCGAGGGTGAGGATCCGGAGCGAAAGCGTTGCGGCGCGTTCCGGGTTGGTTGGCATGGTTGAGCGTTCTCCTGACGCCGTTATACGCCAACTTCGGGGATTCCGTTCCGAAACTCGGCCGGACGGAGGGGACGGAGGGAACGGAGACGCTCACAAACGGAGAAACGGAGCCAACGAAGGACGAACGGAGAAGAGGCTCAATGGTTAAAGAACAAGGGCCTGCTCGCGCCGCGCGAAGCGCGGCTGAGTGAGCGGACAAGGGCCAGATCACGAGCGCCCCGCGAAGACACAAAGGGTGCTCGTGATCTGACGCTTGCCCGCTCACTCGGCGCCCGCCATGGCGGGCGCGCGAGCAGCGCTGTCAATTCCGAACCATGCTGTCTTCTCCGTTTCGTCTCCGTTATCCCCGTTTCTCCGTTTGTGAGCGTCTCCCTGTCTCCGTAGCCTCTTACACCCGGATCGCCGTTATAATCGGGGCGCGATCTCCGCACCTCTTCATGCGGGAGCACCATGTCCGAACGTAAATATCGACAGCGTGGCTACCAGGACGAGCCGCGCGCACCCAGGCCGCAGCAAAAGCCTCCGGAGAAAAAGGAGTACGCCCCGCGCGGACAGCCGCCGACCACGCCGAAGACGTTCAACGTGCCGAGCTTTCGCGAGGCCGTTCGGTGTACGCGGTGCGGAAACGAGCTGTCGGTGGCCACGGCCTGGGCGGAGGATGCGCGCTGCTCCCGCTGCGGCGCCGATCTTCACGCGTGCGCGCAGTGCCTCAACTTCGACACCGGCGCGCCGCTCGAGTGCGTCAAGCCGGTGCCGGCGCGGGTGACGCCGAAAGACGCCCGTAACAGCTGCGCGCTGTTCGAGCCCCGCACCACGGTCGAGCGGGAAACGAAGACGACCGCTCCGACGAGCGCGCGGAAGGCATTCGACGATCTGTTCAAGTAGGCGTTTCCTTTCGTGAAACGCGACGTCTTCATCACTGGCGGAACCGGTTATCTCGGGCGTCCGCTGATCGAGGCGCTGCTCGCGCGCGGGCATACGGTCCGCGCCCTCACCCGTGAAGCGTCGAAGGGTGCTCTGCCCGCAGGCTCGGTCGTCGTCACCGGCAATGCGCTGGAGCCGGCCGGTTGGATGGGGTGCGTCGCTCCGGCCGACACGTTCGTGCACCTCATCGGCACGCCGCATCCAAATCCCTTGAAGGCCGCGCGGTTCCAGGCCGTGGACCTCACCTCCATCCGCGCGGCGGTGCAGGCGGCCATTGCGGGAGGCGTGCGCCACTTCGTCTACGTCAGCGTCGCGCACCCCGCTCCTGTGATGCGGGCGTTTATCGAGGTGCGACAGCAAGGAGAAGCACTCCTCGGGGCCAGCGAACTGTCCGCCACCATTCTGCGTCCGTGGTACATCCTCGGTCCTGGACATCGATGGGCGCATCTGCTGCAGCCCTTCTACACAATCGCGCGGCTGGTTCCGTCGACGCGCGCCAGCGCCGAACGCCTCGCGCTTCTGCCACGCCGCGCCGTGATCGACACGCTGGTGCGGAGCATCGAGTCGCCGCCGGAAGGTGTCAGAGTGCTCGAGGCGCCGGAGATCGTGCGGGGTTTGACGTGAAATCCTCCAAGGTGTTCGTGAAGGCCGCGCTCTACCTGTAGATTCACTCTCACGACGTTCGCGTCAGCACACGCCGGAGGCTGACGAGCGTTCGCTCGAGCGATTCGCGTGCGACGCCTTCGACGATTCCGGAGACGAATGGTCGGAGCAGGGAAGGAATGCCTCGGCTGAGGCTCACCGACTCGCACTCGATCAGCACCCCGTTCGGCGTCTGCTCGTAGCGCCAGTACGCGTTCAGCCGCCACAGATAGCCGCTGTCCGTGCCTTGGGCCTTTTCACGTTCGCCAGCCGTGCCGGCGTCCGCGAGCTCCGCGATGCGCGTGGCGACGCTGCGGCTCGAGGCGCGCTGACCGCCGAGACGGCGGTACTCGACGCTGTGTTCGGTGTTGTAGGTCGCGGTGATCACCTTCGTGCGCCGCAGCTTCAGGAACACCCGCACACGTTCCCCGTCCCTTGCGATCAACCGCGACGCGATCACGTCGTCGTACGAGCCCGACTCCTGGCCCGCGTGCCCCAGTAAATACCGGATCACTTCGTCGACCGTGACGCGGGGCACGAAGATCGCGCCCACCCAATGGTGGATGCGGCCGTCCGGCACGTCCGGTTCGGGAGCGCCAGGAAGCGGCGAGCGCAGCTGGAACATCGGCGTCCCGCCCGCGACAGCCTCGCGTCGCCAGTGCGGAGAGCCGCCGAATGTATCTCCCGCAAAGAACGCGCTACCCGTCGCGCGCTCGTATCGATCGTCGACCTGTCGCTCGTATCCCTGCCAGGCAGCCAGGGTCGCCTGCTGCAAGACCGGCGATTCGCCGCTGCTTGCGGCGTTCAACGGCACGACCGTCGCGCCGAGAACGACCGCCGCCGCGCACAGCGCGCGCGATGGCCGTGAGCGGAACACGAGCCTGTGGCCGCCGATGAAGTTGAGGCGTGAGGCGAACACGAGTGTATGGGCGCCGAAGAAGTTGACGAACGAGCAGGCCGCCACCGAGACGACGTTCGCGAGGACAGGATGGAGTCCGGCTCGCCCTGTCAGCAGCGCAACAATCGCGAGGTTCCCGCAGAGCGAGACGGAGCCGTTCACCAGATGAAACCACGCGAGGCGCGCAGCGCTCGCGCGCACCGAGGGGGCCGGCCGATCGCGCCAGGTCCAGCGCTGGTGCCAGAGGAAGTTGTGGAGCACCGTTATCTCGACTGCAAGCGCGGTCGCCGGAAGATAATGGATGCCCGCCAGTCGCGTCAGGATATCGAGCAGGGTGAGCTGCACCGCCATGCCAAGCAGCCCGACTCCATTGAACGTGAGCCAGCGCACCCACGTGGACACGCCTCGGTGGACCGTCATACCTGGGAAGGCGTCAAGCGGAGCCCAGACAGCTCACGGCTCGCGGCCGAGCCGCTCCCGGCGCGCCTCCAGCTCCTCGAGTGTGCGCGGCCAGTCGTCTTTGAGCAGCCGGGACAAGGCCCGGTCGGAGAGCAGCCGGCCGCCTGTCTGGCACTGACTGCAGTAGTTGGCCTCGTTCCTCGCATAGACGATCCGCTGCACGGGCGAGCCGCAGACAGGGCACGGTTTCCCGAAACGCCCATGCACCGCCATTCCGTCCCGGAAGGCCGTCACTTTCTCGGGGAACGCCATGCGGGCCTCTTCCCGCAACCGCAGCATCCACTGCGCAAGGGTATCCCGCGTAGCTTCGAAGAGCCGCTGAATCTCTTCCTGCGACAAGCTGCCGGTCAGCTTCATCGGCGACAGCCGTGCCGCGTGCAGGATCTCGTCCGAATACGCGTTGCCGATCCCGCTGAAAATGTGGGGATCGGTGAGGGCCCGCTTGAGGGTGTGGTTGTGCCGTGTCAGGCGCGCCGCGAATTGATCGAGGTCGGAGTCCATCACCTCCAGGCCTCCCGGGTCGAAACCGGTGAGCGCGTCGGTCCCTTCGACGATATGGATCGAGGCCTGGCGGCGGGACCCCGCCTCGGTGAGGAGCAGCGTCCCTGTCGGAAAATCGAAGGCTGCCAGGCCGACTTTCCCTGGGATGGCAGCCCCGGGGTCCCGCCAGCGGAACCGTCCGGCAATCATGAGGTGGACTATCGCAAAGAGGTCCGAGTCGAAGCCGAAGACGATCCGCTTACCCAGACGGTCGAGCCGGACGACGACGTGGCCGGCCAGGTCCTCCGGTCCAGGCCGGATCGTGCGGATGATGAAGGGGTTACCGATGCGGATGCGATGGAGGGGCTGTCCGAGCACGCGCGGCGCCAGCGCATCGAGGTACGCCGTGATGTCGGGGAGCTCTGGCATTGACGCAAGACTGTCCGAATCGTCCGGTTCGGCGGGACTGTCCGCTCGCCCGTGCATGATATCTTCCCAGATTACGGGTGAAGACGGTCGTGTCCCTCCTTCTCGTGTCGGTGCTGATCGGGGCGTTCGCGGCGCTGGCTGCCACGGCGATCTCCAGTCTGACGGCGGCCACACTTACACCGCTCGGTGGCGGGCTGCTGGGAGCGGGGTTCGGGTTGACTGCCGGCAATCTGTCGACTCCCCGCGGGCCAGGC
Source organism: uncultured Acidobacteriota bacterium (assembly GCA_963804795.1). Lineage (GTDB taxonomy): Bacteria > Acidobacteriota > Vicinamibacteria > Vicinamibacterales > 2-12-FULL-66-21 > CAVSUB01. The sequence goes on from CAWDRS010000009.1 coordinate 310,240, forward strand.
AACCGACGGATTGGCGCCTCTGTTGTCCGCGCCCTGCTGTCGGGCGGCACGTCGGCCCTGGTCATCGCCCTGCTTCAGCGATAGCGCCACCCCCGGGGCGGTCCGGTCCATCACGCCTCGGTAGCCTCCGACAGGTATAATTACCGGCTCAACCGTGACATTGGCCTCCCGGCGATCCGCGAGGCAGACCACCATTGGAATGTCACGCCTGAATCAGTAGCAGCCGGCCCGTTTGTCACGGCTCGTCATGACCACCTCCGCCCCAAGCCGCCTCGTACTGGTCGGGAGCATCGCGGCCGTGGCGGCCGTCTATTTCCTCGGCGGGCGACTGGGTCTGAGCATGGCGTATTTGAACACCAGCACGTCCGCGGTCTGGCCATCGACCGGGATTGCGGTTGCGGCGCTGGTCCTGTTCGGCCGCCAGTTGTGGCCCGGTATCGCCATCGGCGCCCTTCTCGTCAACCTCACGACCGCCGGCGCCCCGATAGCATCGCTGGTCATCGCTGTCGGCAACACGCTCGAAGCGGTCATCGCCGAAGCGCTGATCAACCGCTACGCCAACGGCTGGCGCCTGTTCGACCGCGTGCGCGACGTCTTCGTGTTCGCCGTCGCAGCGGGCGTCGTAGCGCCGATCGTCAGCGCCAGCCTTGGGAGCGTGGCGCTGGTGACGTCTGGCCTCGCGGCAGTGGGTGATCTCCGCGCCGTGTGGCTCACGTGGTGGCTGGGCGATGCGCTGGGCGCCGTGCTCTACGCGCCGGCGCTGATGCTGCTCTGGACCGATCGGCGTCCTCGCACGCACGTTCAGATGATCGAAGCGGTCCTCGTCAACCTCGCGCTCGTCCTGGTTGCCGCGGCCGTGTTTCGCGGCGGCAGCGTCAGCGGTCAGAGCAGCTACCCGCTTGGCTTTCTCTGCATACCGCTGGCGCTCTGGCCGGCCTTCCGGTTGGGCCAGCGAGAGGCGGCGGTGGCTGCGGCATCGCTGTCGATTGTTGCCGTCTGGGGCACACTCCACCGCTTCGGTCCCTATGGTGCGGAGGCCCCCAACCGCGGACTACTCCTCGCCCAGATGTTCTCCGGCGTGGTGGCCCTCACGACGTCGGCCATGGCGGCGCTCGTCGCGGAGCGTCAGCGGCTGTACGAGCAGCTCGAGCGCCGCGTGTCGATCCGGACCGATCAGTTGAAGGTCACGAACGACGAACTGTACGTCGAGATTGCGGCCCGGGAGCGCGTCCAGGGTGCCTTGCGATCCAGCGAGAGCCGGCTGCTCGAGGCCCAGGCCCTCGCGCACGTCGGCAGTTGGGAGTGGGGCATCGAGGACAACGAAATCCGGTGGTCCGACGAGGTCTATCGCATCTACGGCGTCGAGCCGGGCCGCTTCGAGGTCACGTACGAGAGCTTCATCGCGATGGTCCATCCCGACGATCGCGACCGGCTCGAAGGATCCGTGCGTGCCGCGCTGAGGACCGGCGGCTTCTTCGAGGTGGAACACCGGATCGTGCGGCCCGACGGCGTGCAACGCACCGTGGCCGGACGGGGACGGACCGTCTGCGACAGCGACGGGCGGCCGATCCGTATGCTCGGCACCGAGCTGGACGTCACCGATCGGAAGCGCGCCGAGGAGCAACGGCGAGAGCTCGCCGACGCTCAGTCCGCTCGTCGTCAGGCGGAAGCGGCCAGCCGCATGAAGGACGAGTTCCTCGCCATCGTCTCCCACGAGCTCCGGACGCCGCTCAACGCGATCCTCGGCTGGGCGCACATGCTCGGTGCCGGACAGCTCGACGAACCGGGCGCTGTCAAGGCGCTGCAGATCATCGAGCGCAACGCGCTGATGCAGGCCAGGCTGATCGACGACCTCCTCGACGTCTCCCGGTTTGCCACCGGCCAGGCAGTCGTGCAGACAGCGCCGGTCGCGATTGCCGGAATCGTGCGCACCGCCGTGGAAACGATCGAGCCGTCGGCCGCCGCACGGCACATTGTCGTACAGCTCTCCGTGGCTGATCGAGACGTGATCGTCGACGGTGACGCGGCGCGGCTCCAGCAAATCATGTCGAACCTGCTGTCGAATGCCGTGAAGTTCACTCCGGAAGGTGGGTGCGTGCAGGTCGACGTCGCTGTCAGTCCGGCGATGGTGACGATCGCCGTGACCGACAGCGGTCGCGGTCTCGAGCCGGGGGACCTGACGCGGGTGTTCGAGCCATTCTGGCAAGTGGACACGACCCTGACGCGAACCGACAGCGGGCTCGGGCTGGGGCTGGCGATCGTGCGCTCACTCGTCGAGGCGCACGGTGGAACCGTGCGCGCGGAGAGCCGGGGGCTCGGGTACGGCTCGCGATTCACGGTGGAGTTGCCGCGGTCGATGGCAGCGAGCCTGGAGGCGCTTCGCTAGTCTCATCCGAGGGGCTTCGCCCCTCGGACTCCCCGACACGCGCTCTCGCGCGCCGCTTCGCCGGCGCGCTTCCGCCTCCGCGCGAAGCGCTACGGCGAGACCTCGCCAAAGCCTTGGCGTAGGCGGGCCGCTCGCGTGGCTCGCTCACTGTCGTTCGCTCGCATCGTGAATCGAGCGGCAGGTTTATGAGACGGCAACATAGTTCAGAAGGTCCAGAAGCCCCAGGAACTCCACGCCTGTGGAATTCGCATGGGATCAGGAGGTCCACTGCCTGAATGTCATAAGCAGCTGAATTTGAAGACGCCGCGCCATCGCCTTCCAGCAAGCGCAGGAACTGTTCGCGTCCGAAGTCTGAAGCCCGAAGCCATCACCGGTCAGAGTCCCCCGGCTGGCTTCGCCCGCAGCACTCCTACCTGGACGAGCAAACCGGTGAAGTCGAGGATTCGCCGCTCGTGGGCGATGAACGGGCCGTCGAAGCGATAGAAGAACCCGCACGCGACGTCGATCCGCCGGCCGGTGGCGGGCATACCGAAGAACTCGCCTGAGTGCTTTCCGGTGACGCGGCCGAGCAGGGCGACGCGGTCGCCTTCGACGATGAGGTCCTCGACGGTGAAGGCGAAATCGGCGAAGGCATTGAACCAGACGCGGTAGATCCGTTCGATGTCGTCGCGGCCCTCGAGTACGCCGCCGGTCGGGCTGATCACCACACCGTCAGGGGCATGATCCATTGCGAGGGTCCTGGCGTCTTTCGAGCGCCAGGCGCCTTCTCGCCGGTCGAACAAGGCGACGATTTCCTCGCGCGTCATGAGCCGCCTCCAAGCGCCGGTCAACCCGCTCAGGATCGAATGCTTGGGCCCGGGGCGATTATAGCCCGGCTGTGGCGGAGGTTTTTCGCTTCCGCGCGGCTCGCATTTTCCGTAACATCCGGTCGAGAGCGCCATGCGAATCCTCCTGCTCTCGATGCCTGATTCGTTCGAGCACACCTCGGCCATCACGATGCGGATGCCGAACGGTGCGCTCGCCTCGCTGGCCGGCAATCTGGACCCTCATCATCAGGTGTCGGTTGCCGACCTGATCCTCGTCCACGGCCGAGTGCGCTCGACGGTCGAGCGCCTCGTTCGGACGCTCCAGCCGGACGTCGTCGGGCTGTCGGTGATGACCTTCCAGCGGCGGACTGCGCAGCGGATAGCGGCGCTCGTCCGCCGCCTGCGTCCGGAGACGACGATTGTCGTAGGCGGCTACGATCCGAGCCTGGCCCTGGAGGTGTACGAAGACCCCGCCTGGGGAGCGGACGTGATCGTGAGGGGCGAAGGCGACATCACGTTCCGGGAGCTCATCCGCGCGCTCGAAACCGGGAGCTCGCTCTCAGCGATCGCGGGCCTGTCGTACCGGGAGGGCGACACCGTTCATCGGACGCCCCCGCGCCCGGTCAGCTCGCTGACCGGGGAGGACGTGCGGCTGCCGAATCGAATCCGCCCGCGTGCTCAACGGCTACACGCTGGTCGGCCGTCCGGTTGACGTCGTGGAGACGTCGCGCGGCTGCACGTTCGACTGCAGCTTCTGTTCGATCATCGAGATGCGGGGGCGCAACTTCCACACGTGGTCGATCGAGCGTGTCATCCGGGACATCTCGGATGCTCGCGCCCGCGGAGCGCGAGCGATCTTCATCGTCGACGACAACATCACGCTGAACATCGCACGCTTCCAAGCGCTCTGCCGCGCCATCGTCGACGCGGGCCTGAACGACATCGACTACCTCGTCCAGGCCATGACGTCGTCCATCGCGTCTGCTGGCGAGACGCTGGCGCCGCTGATGCGGCAGGCCGGGTTCCGGTACGTGTTCCTCGGCATCGAGAACATCCTGGACGACGACCTGGCATTCCTGCGTGCGCGCGCGAAGAACGCGGCGCGCGAGAACGGCCGGCGCGTGGGTAACGCGACCGAAGCGGCAATCGAGATTCTCCATCGCCACAAGATGTACGTCGTCGGCGGTTTGATCGTTGGTAACCCGCAGGATACGCGCGCGTCGATCGAAGCGAACCTCGACTTCGCGCGGGCGCGCGTGGACTGGCCGTACATCCAACACCCGACGCCCTATCCCGGCACGCCGATGACGAAGGATTTCCGCGAGCGGGGGCTGATCGTCAACGAGCGGCTGGAGGAGTACGACGGCACGACAGCCGTCGTGAGAACGGAGTATCTGTCGGCGGAGGACATCGAGTTCATGCGCTGGCGCGCCGAGCGCTGGATGAAGCTCCGGCATTTCTGGCCGACGCTCGCGCACAGCCCGTGGTTCGTGCTGCGGCACGGTCACGAGATGATCCGCCACACGTTCCGGGGGAGCTCGCTGCGCTCGGTTCTGGGTTTCGAGACCGAGCGCGAGGTCTTCGCGAGATATCAGGCGATTCGACGGGCGGAGAGGGAGAGTTATATCTAGTCGGCAGTCGGCAGTCGGCAGTCGGCAGTCGGCAGTCGGCAGTCACAGTCGACAGTCGCAGTCACAGTCCACAGTCACAGTCGACAGTTGTCAGTCCTGCCGCAATGCGACCGCAGCCTCGATCCGGGTGGCTCGTCGCGCCGCGCCGAGCGTGGCCACGGCTACGACAGCCCCCAACACGAACACGACGGTCGCGATCGTCAGCGGATCGCTGAAGCTGGCGCCGAACAGCAATGTCGCGATCAGGCGCGAGAGCACGACCGCGCCCGCGACGCCGAGGAGAATGCCGACCGACGTGAGCCGTGCGGCCTGCCCGAGCACGAGCACGACGACGCGGAGAGCAGTGGCGCCGAGCGCGACGCGGATGCCGATCTCGCGCGTGCGCTGTCGCACGCCGTAGGCAATCACGCCGTGCAGGCCGAATGCCGCGAGGAACAACGCGGCGGCGGCGAACACGTTGATGAGCCGGGTCGCGAAGCGTCGCTGCGACAATTGCGCTGCCACCAGCTCGTCCCCGCTGCGCACCGCGTAGAGGGGCAGTCCCGGATCTGCATTCTGCACCGCCGTGCGAACTGTGCCGAGCGATGGCGTCGTGGTTCGCCCGCGGACCACCAGCGCAAGGTTGAGCGTCGACGCCTGCCACAGCGACTGATAGAGCTGAGGCCGGACCGGCGCGTCCAGCCCGTCCTCCTTCACGTCGCGCACGACCCCGACGATCGTGACCCACGGTGCCTTGGCCGGAACCTGACCGCGCCGGCCGACGAAGTGGAACCGTCGGCCAACCGGGTTCGCTCCCTCGAAATACATGCGCGCGAACGTTTCGTTCACGACCACAACCCGCTCCGTCTGTGTGGTGTCGGCGTCCTGCAGCAGACGACCGGAGACGAGCGAGATCCCGATCGCTCGGAAATACCCGGGCGTGACGGACACGGGGGTTGCACCGGCGAGATCGCGGCGATCGGGTGTCCAGCCCTCCACGGCAAACGAGGCCGTCCCGCTGTCGTTCGTGGCAGGCAGCGCCGTCGTCAGCCCCGCGGAATCGATGTCGGAGGATGCCCCCAGGCGATCGAGGATGGTGCGCATCAGGATCACGCGTTTGCCGTGCTCGAAGTACGGGCCTGTCGGCGGGTCGTTCGGCTGCGGCAGCCACAGGCGCGCCGTGAGCAGTCGCTCGATTCGCATGCCGGTCTCCACCGTCTGCACGTTCCAGAGGCTGCGGACGAGGAGCGCGGCCGCCGAGAGCAGGATGAACGCGACAGCCACCTGCAGCACGACCAGCGCGTTGCGAACTCGTGCGCGGACGCCACCCTGCAGGCCGCGGCCCGACGCCTTCAGGCGCTCGATGACATCCGCTCGCGCCGATTGCAGCGCCGGCGCGAGACCGACCAGCAGTCCGACCAGCAGCGACGTCAGCAGCGCGAACACGAAAACGCGCTGATCGACGCCGATGTCGGCAGCACGAGGCAGGCGCTCCGGCACGAGGCGAAGCAGCAGATCCACGCCCCAGAGGCTCGCGAGAAAGCCCGCCGCGCCGCCGGCGAGCGCCAGCACGCTTCCTTCCACGAGGAGGCTCCCGATCACACGCGCGCGCGACGCGCCGAGCGCCCGTTGAATCGCGATCTCCCGCTCCCGTTCGACCGCGCGCACGAGGAGCAGGTTCGAGATGTTCGACACCGCGATCAGCAGGACGCAGACGATGGCGGCCATCAGCAGCATCAGGGCGGGTCGCACGGTGGCGACCAGATCCGTCGCGAGCGGAAGAACCTTCGGTGTCCATCCCATGCGCGCCGGGTAGTCGTCGGGGTGCTCGGCGGCGAGCGTCTGCGCGAGACGGCCGAGCCCGAGAGCGCCGTCCTCGGCCGATACGCCCGGCGCAAGCCGGCCGATTGCGGACGCGACGAAACGCGCGCTGTACCCGGGCGATGCAAATGGCGCCGCCTTCCATCCGGCCGGCGCCCACACTTCGACGTCCGTTTCGAGCGTCGCGCTCGGATGCCGGAACGTCGACGGCATGACGCCGACCACCTCGTAGACGTCCTCGTCGATGCGCAGCGTGCGGCCGACGATGTGCGGATCGCCGCCGAAGCCGCGGCGCCACAAGCCATCGCTGATCACGGCGACGGTGGCGATGCCCGGCACTTCGTCGCGGGGCGTGAAGGTGCGGCCCACAGCTGCGTGCACGCCGAGCAGGTCGAAGTAGTTCGCGCTGGTGAGGAGAACTTCGACGCGCTCCGGCCGCTCGGAGCCCGTCAGGTTCGCGCTGATCGGCCAGATGCCTGTAATCGACTCGAACACCCCGGCGCGATGGGCGAAGTCATCCAGTTCGGGCTGCGAGAAGCCGACGTTGCGCAGGCCGAGCCCCTGATAGTCCGATGTGACACGCACCAGCGCACGAGCATCTGGAAACGGAAGGGGCTTGAGCAGCACGCCATCGACGACGGAGTAGATCGAGGTCGTCGCCGCCACGCCCACGGCCAAGGTGCCAACCGCCGTCAGCGCAAAGAGCGGGTTCCGGCGCATGCGTCGAAACGCGAGCCGCACGTCCTGCCACATCTGAAGCCTCCGGCCCGCGAGCGGTGCAGCCGGTGTGCCAGCTCCGGCGGCCGGAAACGGCCGAAATCGAGCGTGGCGGCCCCGCACCCGTCCGGATTCGGGACGACGTGCGCGGCGCCGGGCAGGGAGGTGAGGAGAGTCAGCGGTTGACGGTAGCCATCCCGCCTTCGGCGTATCGCGTGCCGGCGGTGACGCCCTGCGGCGCGGCAGCGGACAGCTCGGCGAGGTCGTCGGCTGTCAGCACGATGTCGACGGCCCTGGCGTTCTCCTCGAGTCGCGATCGGACCTTCGAGCCTGGAATCGGCACGATGTCATCACCCTGCGCGAGCAGCCAGGCGAGGGCGAGCTGCGCGGCGGTGCAGTGCTTGCGCGCGGCGAGGCCCTGCACGCGGTGCACGATCTCCAGGTTCGCGTAGAAGTTCTCCCCCTGGAAGCGGGGATTGTTCCGCCGCCAGTCGCCTTCGGGCAGGTCCTCGGGCGACGTGAATCGACCGGTGAGGAAGCCGCGGCCGAGAGGGCTGTACGGGACGAAGCCGATGTTCAACTCGCGGCAGGTGGCGAGCAGTCCATCTTCCGGCTCGCGCGACCAGAGCGAGTACTCGGTCTGCAGCGCCGTGATCGGGTGCACGGCGTGCGCGCGCCGGATCGTTGCGGGAGCAGCTTCGGAAAGGCCGAGATAGCGCACCTTCCCAGCCCGCACGAGCTCCGCCATCGCGCCGACGGTCTCTTCGATTGGAACGGCGAGATCGACGCGATGCTGATAGTAGAGATCGATCGTGTCGATGTTCAGCCGCTGGAGCGACGCGTCGCACGCCTGTCGCACGTATTCGGGTGAGCCGTTGATGCCGAGGTACGCCCCATCTTCGGTTCGCACGTTGCCGAACTTCGTCGCGATGACGAACGCATCGCGGTGCCCCTCGATCGCCCGGCCGACGAGCCGCTCGTTCGTGAAGGGACCGTAGATATCCGCCGTGTCTAGGAAATTGATCCCTAGCTCGAGCGCGCGATGGATCGTGGCGATGGCCTCGTTCTCGTCACGGTCGGCATAGAAGTCCGACATTCCCATGCAGCCGAGGCCGATGGCCGACACGTGCAGAGCAGATCCGAGCCGTCGAGGTTTCATGGAAGAGCCTTTCTGATGGGAAGGGCGCCCGCGCCCGCCCGGTATATGACGCCTCTCATGGCGGATATGTTTCTTCTTGTCGCTCAGCTGGCTGCATCAAGTGACGACTTATTACAGTCAGCAGTAGCGATGTGTGTGGGATCGCTACTCGACCGCTCGGCGTCGTTTTCAAAAACTCACGAAGAAACCTGCGGGAGTCGGTACGGCCTCACGCTTGCAGTTCCCAACTGCAACGCACGCACCCGGAGGCAGAGCGCTCAGGTGTGCGATTGAGATCACGAATGGTTCCAATTCGGGAGGGCATGTAGATGAAGCGAAACATTCTGTTCGGATCGGTTCTCGCCGCCGCGCTGAGCGTCGGCCTGGCAGCGCAGAGCCCCGCGGGTGCTCCGCAGGATCCCACGGCTCCGCCATCGAGTCCGAGGCCTTCGCCTTCGGCTCAGGCTCCAAGTCAGAAGGATGACAGCAGCAAGACCGTGACGGTCACCGGCTGCCTGAAGTCCGATTCGGCATCGGCAACTGGCACGAGCGGCACGGCAGCTCCGGCGGGCGGCGGCGCACCGGCGGGCGGCGCACCGGCGGGCGGCGCGTCCTCCTCCAAGTCGGAGAGCTTCATTCTCGCGAACGCCAGCACCGGATCGGGCAGCAGCACCGGCGCGCCGGGTGCGGCTGGAACCGCGGGTTCGAGTTCGTCTGCCAGCCAGTACAAGCTGAGCGGCGGAAGCAAGTCTGACCTGACGAAGTACGTCAACAGCAAGGTCGAGATCAAGGGCAAGTTGGACAGCGCCGGTGGCGCCATGTCCAGCTCCAGCTCGCCGACGCTGCAAGTCGACTCCGTCAAGCAGATTTCGCCCAGCTGCACCGAGTAGTCCGGGGCAGCCGAGCGTATGGGCGGGCCGGCACCGTGCCGGCTCCCCACATTTTCTTCACGTTCGTCCGGCGGGGCCCTCGAGCCCCGCCCCACACTCCGCACTTCTCGACCACGCTCAGCGACCCACCAGGACTTCCCGCTCGTCTGCGTAGATCGCGGTGACACGGTCGCCCACGATCTCGAGCGCCGACGCGCGGCCGCCCTTGAAGAACGTCGACAACATTCCCGTGTCGATAGGGAAGACGCGGTTGTCGAATCGAGGGGTGATGCGGCCGGGCAGCCGCGGTGTGTGCCCGACGACCATCCGCGTGACGCCCAGGCGCTTGAAGAGCGCGGTTACTTCCGCGTCGGTTTCTTCGGTCGGCGACTCCGAGAGACCCCTGAACCACAACGGCCCCTTCGCCGCGAGGAGCGGTGACTCTCCGACGCCGATCAGTCCCTTCATCTGATCGACGTACTCTCGCGTCACGTAGTCCTCGACCGGCCTGCCGGCGCCGAGGGCGGCCGAGATGCGCTGGAGATCGGCGGCTGCCGCGGCGACGGTTTCCTTCAGCGTGAAATACGGCGTGATCAGCCCCTGACGGACGAGCACGCTCGTGCCGTCGTCCCACGCTTTGATGGCGCGGGCCGCGTCACGGTTGACGTCATCGATGTCGCCCTGCGTCTCGGGCGCGATCCCGGCGTGCATGAAGGCCGTGGTCTCGACCTTGGCGGCGATCTTGTGGGCGCGAAGCCATTTGCCATATTTCCCCTGCGGCCCCATCGCGTCGAGGTACTCGACATAACCGGCCGGATGTGCGGTCATCCACGCGTCGCGCGGACCGGGATCTCCTACGCCGCCGGCGCGCTTCGCAATCCCGGCCTGAGCCTCGAACGCTTTTCGACGGCGGTCGTCGGATTTCGCGTCGGCGAAGCTCGCGTACGCCTCGGGCGAGACGTCGGCCATCTCGCGGAGCATGTTCATCACCTCGTGGTTCCCCAGCAGCACCTCGACGCGGCCGCCCGCGCTCTTGGCTTGTGGCTCGAGCGCCATCATGAGGTCGAGGATCTGCCGCACCGCGCCGCCCCGGTCGAGGTAATCCCCGGTCTGGACGAAGGTCGTCGTGCCTCCGGTCCACTTGCGATCGGGGCCGATGAGATTCGCCGCCTGGAGGATGCCGACGAACGCGTCACCCGCGCCGTGGACATCGCCAATGGCGACAATCCGCGAGGCCTGAGCCTCGCTCACAGGTGCACGCAGGAGAGACGCAGGCGTGATCATGGTGAGCGCGAGCAGGGTGCAAGCAAGAGGGGCTGCAGACGCCAGGCGGTGATCGGTCATGGGCGCATCATACCGCCTGTGCCGTTGATCCTCAGCACACGTGATAGCATCGCCTGATCCATTTCTGGAAAGGTGCCTTGATGACGCCGCGCCGGTATCTGCCTGCGCTGCTGCTGCTGTTCGTCGGCAGCGGCTGCGCCGCCCTCGTGTATGAGATCGTCTGGTTCCAGCTCCTTCAGCTGGTCATCGGCTCTTCGGCCGTGTCGCTCGGCGTGTTGCTCGGCACTTTCATGGGAGGGATGTGCCTCGGCAGCTTGTTGCTGCCGCGTTATGTCTCCAGCATTCATCATCCGCTTCGCGTCTATGCGTGGCTCGAAATTGCCATCGGCATCATCGGTATCGGCGTCCTGTTCGGCATGCCCCTCGTGTCGGGCCTCTACACCGCGTGGGCCGGTTCGGGCATCATCGGCATCCTGCTGCGCGGCCTGGCGGCGGGCATCTGTCTTCTGCCGCCGACGATGCTGATGGGCGCGACGCTGCCCGCAGTCGCGCGCTGGGTGAAGACGACGCCGGATGGGGTGTCCTGGCTCGGGTTCTTCTACGGCGGCAACACGGGCGGCGCCGTGATCGGAAGCCTGCTCGCCGGGTTCTACCTCCTGCGCGTCCACGACACCGCCTTCGCGACATTCGTGGCGGTCGGCCTGAACATGATGGTGGCGGGGATCGCCCTGCTGCTGGCGCGCGTGACGCCGTACGAGCCGGCGGATCCGGACGACATCGCGCGGCCAGTGACGCGTACGTCAGGCGCGTGGGCGGTCTACGCAACGATTGCCCTGTCCGGCATGACGGCGCTGTCGGCGGAAGTGATCTGGACGCGGATGCTGTCGCTCCTCATCGGCGCGACGGTGTACACGTTCTCGCTCATCCTCGCGGTGTTCCTGCTGGGAATCGGGATCGGCAGCAGCATCGGATCGGCGATCGCCCGGGGAATGGCCCGGCCGCGTCTGGCGCTGGGATGGTGCCAGATGCTGCTGTGCGGCGCGATTGCCTGGGCGGCCTACATGTGCACGCAGTCGCTGCCGTGGTGGCCCGTCAATCCGTCGCTCGCGACGAGCCCATGGTTCAACTTCCAGCTCGATCTCGTGCGCGCGATGTGGGCGGTCCTGCCGGCGGCGATCCTGTGGGGCGCGAGTTTCCCGCTGGCCCTGGCGTCCGTGGCATCGGACGGCCAGGACCCCGCCCGCCTCGTGGGCGGGATCTATGCCGCGAATACCGTGGGCGCGATCGTCGGAGCGCTCACATCGAGCCTGCTGCTGGTGTCATGGCTCGGCAGCCAGCGCTCCGAGCAACTCCTCATCATCATCTCCGGGCTCTCGGCGTTGCTGGTACTGGAGGGGTCTCCTCCGCCGGCTCCGGACGGCAGGTACCGGTCGACGCTCGCCGGCGGGACCATCCCGATCGTCGTGGCAGCGGTCTGCGCCGCGCTTCTCGCGCGAAACGTGCCGCCAATCCCGCCGCTCCTCATCGCGTACGGGCGGTATGCGGTCACGCGCATCGGCCAGGCGGACATCATCTATTGGGGCGAAGGCTGGAACGCGTCGGTCGCCGTCTCGCGGCTGGCGGGCGGTGTGCTGAACTATCACAACGCCGGCAAGGTCCAGGCGTCGAGCGAGCCGCAGGACATGCGGCTGCAACGGATGCTCGGCCACCTGACGACGCTCATCCCGACCGACCCGAAGCGCGTGCTGGTCATCGGCTGCGGCGCCGGCGTGACGGCCGGCGCGGCGTCGATCGATCCGCTCGTCCAGCAGCTGACGATCGCCGAGATCGAGCCGCTCGTGCCGCGCGTGGTTTCCACGTACTTCGCCGAGCACAATTTCAACGTGGTCAACAACCCCAAGACACGGATGCACCTGGACGACGCGCGGCATTATCTCCAGACGACGGACGAGAAGTTCGATGCAATTACCTCGGATCCGCTCGACCCGTGGGTCAAGGGCGCGGCGATGCTCTACACCCGGGAGTTCTTCGATCTGACCAAGCGCCACTTGAATCCGGGCGGCGTCGTCACGCTGTTCGTGCAGCTGTACGAGAGCAACACCGAGGCCGTGAAGAGCGAGATCGCGACGTTCATGGAGGCGTTTCCGAACGGCGTGGTCTGGGGCAACACGCAGGAGGGGCGCGGGTACGATCTCGTCCTGCTCGGGCAGCTCTCGCCGAACCCGATCAACGTCGACGCGATCGAGCAGCGGCTGCAGCGCCCGGAGTACGCGCAGGTGCGGCTGTCGCTCAGTCAGATCGGCATGAACTCCGCGGTGGACCTGTTCTCGACCTACGCGGGCACGGCCACGGAGCTCCAGCCGTGGCTGAAGGACGCGAGCATCAACCGCGATCGGAATCTGCGGCTCCAGTACCTCGCGGGGCTCGGGCTGAATCTGTACCAGAGCGAGTCGATCTACGCCGAGATGCTGGCCCACGCGAGCGGCTACCCGAATAATCTGTTCCAGGCGTCCGACGCGACCGCCATGGCACTCAGGGCGGGGATTCGGCGAGAGCAGGGGCGGTAGTCCACTAATCTCATCCGAGGGGCTTCGCCGCTCGGACTCCCCTACACGCGCTCTCGCGCGCCGCTTCGTCGGCGCGCTTCCGCCTCCGCGCGAAGCGCTACGGCGAGACCTCGCCGAAGCCTTGGCGTAGGCGGGCCGCTCGCGTGGCTCGCTCACGGTCGTTCGCTCGCATCGTGAAACGAGCGACAGGTTTATGAGACGGCTTCTAATCTCGCAGTTCACTCGTGAATGTGAGCCGCCGAGACGTGGGGCACACCCGGACGCCATCCCGTCGGCGGCGGCGCCGTGTGGTCACCCGTCGCGCTCGACGTGGAGGCCGGCCGCCTCTACATCCCGGTCTCGAACCCGGCGCCAGACTTTTTGCGGATGTGCGCCCCGGCGCCAATCTCTACACGAACTCGATGCTCGTCCTCGAGGCCAGGACACGCTGCGGACGGACATGTGTTGTACCGGTTCAGCACCGGCGGCCGCCTGAACGGAGGTCTGGCCACCTAAAAGGTCGCGGGGCGGCAATATGTCGCCGTCGCGGTCGGCAGCGCCAACGCGTTCTGGCGAATGCCGCCGGCGTCAGCGAGCATCATGGTGTTCGGCCTGCCGGAAGGCGTCTCCCGCACCAGATGACAACTGTTACGACTCACGTCCCAACTGTATTGGTTCGGCTACTTCGTGGTGTCCTTCGTTCGCCGAGTAGTTCGTCCGCAAGAGTATTGGCCTGCTTCTCGAGCCGGGCCTGAGCGGCATCGAAGCGCTCGTCAAGGTCGCGCCTCAGCGCTCGGGCATTTCTCACAGATGCAACGAATACAGCGGTGTCGGTGCTCATTCCACCGGGTTGTCGACGACCCTCCCGTCGAACAGATAGACGTGCCGCTGGGCCATGGCGAGGTACTGCGGGTTGTGCGTGGCGAGGCAGACCGTGGCGCCGTCGGCGTGCAGTTCGGAGAGCATCTGCATCAACGAGTCTCCGCTCTTCGAATCGAGATTGCCGGTCGGTTCGTCTGCCAGCAGGATTGGCGGACGTCCTGCGATCGCGCGGGCGATTGCCACGAGCTGCTGATGCCCGCCCGACAGCTGACCCGGCCGCTGCTTCGCGCGGCCCGCGAGGCCGACACGATCCAGCGCGGCGCGGACGCGCTCGGCCCGCTCCTTTTCCGGTGCTCCCCGGAGCGTGAGCGGGTACTCGACGTTCTCCTGGACCGACATGTCGCCAATCAGGTTGAAGCTCTGAAACACGAGGCCGACGTCGATGTTCCGCACGCGGGCGCGCTCGGCTTGCGGCAGACGGTCGACCGCGCGGCCATTCAACCAGTAACGGCCTGTGGTCGGTGATTCGAGCAGGCCCAGAATCGCCAGCAGCGTCGACTTGCCGCAACCGGACGGCCCCGAGACCGAGACATACTCCCCGCGTCCGATATCCAGTGTGACGTCGGTGAGGGCGTGCGTGACCTCCTCTGCGTCGCCTTTGAACATTTTGCCGATACCCTCGAGCCGGATGAGGGGAAGGGAAGCGTCCACAACGGCTTCGCGTGATTTGTCAGCCTGTCGTCGCCAGAACATGAAGTCCTTCCTTGATGCGCGCGGGGCCCCACCCCCGCGCGCCATACTCGGCGCTTCGCTGCGCTCGCGCCTGCTTAGCGGCGACAGCCTGCTTTGAGCAGCGATTCTGGGGGCCCCACCCCGCGCGCCAGACTCGGCGCTTCGCTGCGCTCGCGCCTGCTTAGCGGCGACCGCCTGCTTTGAGCAGCGATTCTGGGGCCCCACCCCGCGCGTCAGACTCGGCCCTTCGCTGCGCTCGCGCCGGCTTAGCGGCGACCGCCTGCTTTCAGCGGCCTGCTTGTGAACGTCAGACGATCCAAAGGTCTGGTTGGTTGCGTCGACGAGCCGGCTCCGGGCTCCAGGCCTCGGCCGATTCAAGGTTGCCACAGCTGGCTGGCGGGAGTTTAGCGTAAGCTAACACGGCGAGGAGCTTTGGATGTCCAAGGATGCGACGCCTCATTCGATCGATCTCGAGACCGAAAAAGTGGAGTTTCTTCGAAGCGTTGCGGAGCGTCACGGGCTGCCGGATGTCGGCAAGGCGATCCGGTGCCTCATCAACTACGCGCGCGACAACCCTGACAAGCACTCGGAGATGTTCGACGAGATTCGTTGCAACGACTGTTGATCGCCGCTGCACCTGGCCACGACGCGTTCTGATGCACAACTCTGGCTTCTTCCCCATACTGGGCGTCGCGCTGACGATAGCGGGGAGCCCTTCGCCTCCCGCTCGACAGGCACCTGCGATGTCTCCAGCCGAACGTTCGATCGTCCAGCACGTCCAGGCCCACACCACGGACGCGCTTGCGCTGCTCGAGCGGGCCGTCAACATCAACAGCGGGACGATGAACCTGGCGGGCGTGCGCGAGGTGGGGCGTCTGTTCGCATCAGAATTCGATGGTCTCGGGTTCAAGACGCGATGGGTCGACGGGGCAGCGTTCAAGCGGGCGGGCCACCTCATCGCGGAGCACCCGGGCTCCGGTCCGCGGATTCTTCTCATCGGCCATCTCGATACCGTCTTCGAGCCCGACAGTCCGTTTCAGAAATTCGAGCGCCTCGGCCCCTCGTCTGCCAAAGGCCCCGGCGTGCTCGACATGAAGGGCGGCGACGTGATCATGGTCCAGGCCCTTCGCGCGCTCGAGGCGGCCGGCGTTCTCAGATCGCTGAACGTCACGGTCGTCCTGACGGGCGACGAGGAGTCGTCTGGCGACCCGCAGTCGGCCGCGCGCGAGGCGCTCGTCGCGGCGGCCAAGGGTACGCAGGTCGCCATTGGCTTCGAGGATGGCGACGGTCACCCGCAGCACGCCGTGATCGGCAGGCGTGGAACGGCGAGCTGGACGCTGAAGGTCACGGGCACTCCGGCGCACTCGTCCCAGATCTTCCGCGACGATATCGGATTCGGAGCGGTGTTCGAGACGGCGCGGATCCTCGACGCCTTTCGAAAGACGCTGGCAGGGCAGGAGCACCTGACCTTCAACCCGGCACTCGTGCTCGGCGGAACGCAGATGACCTACGAGCCTCCGCAGTCGCGCGGGTCTGCGTTCGGCAAGGACAACGTCATCCCGGAGCGCGCGCTGGTGACCGGCGACATGCGCGCGCTCTCGAAGCAGCAGTTCGCCGAGGTGCAGAAGGCCATGACGGCGATCGTGGCCGCATCGCTGCCGCACACGCACGCGGAGATCGCCTTCGATGAGGGCTATCCGCCACTGGCGCCAACCGACGGGAACCGGCGGCTGCTTGCGCTGTACGATCGAGCCAGCCAGGACATTGGCGCGGGGCCTGTCACGGCGGTGAACCCCGACCGCGCCGGGGCCGCCGACGTGTCGTTCGTGGCCGGCGAGGTGCCGATGATCCTCGACGGGATTGGGATGCGCGGCGACGGCGGGCACACGGTGAACGAAACCGCCGACATCGGGACGCTTCCGACGCAGATCAGCCGGGCGGCGATCCTGCTGTACCGACTCGGCAGGGGCGCATAACGGCGGCGCGCTGTGAATCTATCTCGTGTGGCTTCCGCCTTCAGGCGGAAGATCCCGGCCGGCATTTTGTCTTCCACCTGAAGGTGGAAGCCACGAATTCGAAATCTTTCGTGAGCTCCAGCCTCATCATTCGTCACAGCCGCACGACCTGCCGCAGCCCTCTGTGAAAACAGGAGATCACGAGATCAGGAGGCTCGTGTGATTCCACAAGCCGAGGGGAGCGACAATCTGACGAATCATCAGGAGCTTCAAGGCCAAGTGGGGGCTAGAGATCCGCTACTCGCACCGTAGCGCCACGAGCGGATCGACAGTGGTCGCTCGACGCGTGGGCACGTACGCCGCGACCATGGCCACGCCGGCAAACAGCACTGACACCACCACGAACGTCGCGGGATCGAGCGGCGTCAGGCCGAACAGCATCCCCTCCAGATATCGAGTCACGGCGGCGGCCCCCACCAGCCCCAGCGTCAGCCCAACGGCCACGAGCACGACGCTCTGACCGATCACGAGCGCCATCACCTGGGAGCGCCGCGCCCCGAGCGCGACGTGAATTCCAATCTCGCGGGTGCGCTGCGCGACGGAGGCCGCCATCACTCCGTAGATGCCGATCCCCGCGAGCACGACGGCGACACCCGCGAAGATGCCGAGCAGGACCGCGTAGAGACGCGCCTGCGTCAGCGAGTTCGACACCAGCTGCTCCATCGGCGCGATGTTCTCCACGATCGCCTGAGCATCGAGTTGCTTGGCGAGCCCGCGAACGCTCGACGCCACTGACTCTGGCGATCCGTCTGTCCGAATGGCGAAATACAGCCCGACGCCACTGACCGGCTCCGATTCCGGCACCTGCCGGAAGTCGATGAAGATTTGCGGCTCTGCGCTCTGAGCCGGCGCGGACTGGCGGATGTCGTCGACGATGCCCACGACCTCCCAGGACTCGTCGCCAAAGCCATAGATCCGCTGGCCGACAGGGTTCGATCCAAAGAGGCCGCTGCGTGCCAGAGACCGGTTGATGAGCATCACCTGCGGCTGTCCGGCGCGGTCATTTTCGCCAAGCGCGCGACCTTCGATGACGGGAATGCCCATCGCCGCCAGGAAGTCCTTGCTGACGAACTGGGTGTCGGGCATTTCCGGCGGCAGCCGTCCTGGGCTCGGTAGGCGCGGCGGACCCAACATCTCGCGGGTCTTGCGGAGGGGAACGAACCGGCGACTGACTCGGGTCATCGGCAGGGATTCCACATAGCCGGCGGCGCGCACGTGAGGCAACGATTGAATGCGTTCGAGGAGGCGGTCGGCCAGCCCTTTGAGGCGCGCGCCGGGATCCCCCGGCAGCGACACCTGGAATGTCAGCACGTCACGCGGATCGTACCCAAGGCTCACGGTCGAGAGCTTGACGAAGCTGTGGATCAGCAGCGCGCCGCCGATGAACAGGATCACCGCCAGGGTGATCTCGGCGACGACAAGAAAACCCTGCATACGGTGGCGGCGGAACAAGTTGAAGCCCGATAGCGCGGATCCCGCCCCCTCGCGGAGGGCGTTCATGGACTCTGACCCTAACTGCCGCAGGGCCGGCGCCAGCCCGAACAACAGGCCTGTCAGAATCGAGACGATGACGGAAAAGGCCAATACCGATCCATCGACGCCGATCTCCTCGAGCCTGGGCAGGCTGGTAACGGCGCCCAGATCGCGTCGAGGCAGGCTGGCGCCGAGTGTTCGGAGCAGACGGATGCCGCCAAAGGCGAGACCGATGCCGGCGATCCCGCCGACCAGGGCCAGCAGCACGCTCTCGGTCAGCGCCTGTCGGACCAGGCGGCCGCGTCCTGCGCCGAGCGCGCGGCGGACGGCGATTTCGCGCCGGCGATCGGTTGTGCGCGCGAGCAGCAGGTTGGCAACATTCGCGCAGGCAATGAGCAGGACGAACCCGACGGCCGCCATGAGCGCGCGCAATGCCGGCCGCACCGGCGCCACGACCAACTCGAGCAGCGGGACCAGGGCTATCCGCGGCGTTTCGCCGGTTGCGGCGTTCTGCGGGTCGCCGCGAAGTCCGGGCACAATCGCCCGGAGCTCCGCGACCGCAGCCGCCGGGGTCACGCCGTCCAGCAGGCGTGCCGTGATCGGAAGCCTTCTCGCGTCGGACGGCTCCACGACGAAGGGAATCCAGAACTCGTCCCGCGGATCGGGAAACGCAAAACCCGGGCCCATGACGCCGATCACGACATGCGCCGCGCCATCGAGTCCGACCCGCTGACCGAGGGCTTTCGGGTCGCCGCCGAACTGCCGCCGCCAGGTTGCGTAACTGAGGACGACGACCGGATCCGCAGTGGAGCTGTCTTCGTGCGCGTCGAATGTCCGTCCCATGAGCGGGTGTGCGTCGAGCATTGGAAAGATGTCAGGCGATACCTTGGCCCCCACGAGCCGCACCGGGTCACCGGCACCGGTGAGTGTTCGAATCGCGGGCAGGTGAACACCCACGTGAGACAGCGTCGTCGTGGCCAAACGAAGCGCGGCGACGTCGGCCACCGCGACGGGTGCGGTACGCCGCGGGCCGCCGGCCGAGCCAGCGCGCGGGGGAACGTCCTCGGAGACCCGGACAACCCGGCTGGAGTCCGCGTAAGGCAGTGGTCTCAGGAGCACCGCATGGACGACGCTGAAGATCGCGGTGTTGGCGCCGATGCCGAGCGCCAGGGTGAGAATTGCGATGAACGTGAATCCCTGGCGTGTTGCAGAGATCCGCACGGTGTAGCGGACATCCTGCCAGAGCTGGTCGAGCAGGCTGCCACGTCGGAGGTCGCGGCATTCCTCAGCGACGAGCGATCGCCGGCCGAATCGCTGCAAGGCCTTGCGTCTCGCATCGTCCGCGCTCAGACCCTCTCGGACGTGCTTCCGGACCTGCATGTCCAGATGGAAATCCAGCTCCTCCTGGAGCTCGCGTTCCACCCGCGTCCGGAAGAGCAGCGCTCGCATGCGGAGCCAGAGGTCTGCCAGCGTCATCTCACACCAACCTGAGCACGCGGTTGATCGCCGAGGTGAGCCGGCCCCAGTCTTCCTCCTCGGCGCCGAGCTGCTTTCGGCCGGACGCGGTCAGCCTGTAGTAGCGGGCGCGCCGCCCCAGCTCGGACACGCGCCAGTCCGCCTGGATCCAGCCTTCGTGCTCGAGCCTGTGCAGGGCCGGATAGAGCGATCCCTGGTTGACCTGCAGTACCTGTTGCGAGACCTGTTCGATCCGCTCCGCGATGTCCCAGCCGTGTGCGGGTCCGTCTCGAAGCGTCCGGAGGATCAGGAGGGCGAGCGTTCCCTGGAGGAGATCGAGCCGGCGCGCGGACTTCATGTTGTCGGATCTCTACACCACGTGGTGTAGGATGTCAACAACAACGGTCGGCGACAGCCTCGTGTGAAATCGGAGGGTGTCCCCCTGCATTACCTTGAACGTAGGTGGCTACTCGGAGGGTGGTTTCACAGGAGATCAGAAGATCAGGAGGTCAGAAGAAGTTATTCTCAACCCTTTGAACTTCTGATCTTCTGTAGGTGATCTCTCCGCGAATCATGCGGGCGTCAGGAATTCTCTGTGGCGGAAGGCCTGTGGACGCCGCCCGCTATCGCGTTTTCGAGACGGGCGTGCCGACGTAGCCGTTCCGGGCCCGCACGCGCATGCCGGGGTCCCGCATGGACACGCGGATGCTGTGGAACTTTCCGTCGGTGCTCTTCGGCGAGGAGTACCCGAGGATGTACTGGTTGTTCAGCTCCTCGGCGATGCGGGTCGTGGCGGCGAGCAGCCCGTCCGCGTCGTGTACGACCTCGGTCCGCCCGCCGCTCTGGCCGGTGATTTCGCTGAGCGTGGTGGGGTTGACGCGCCCGTTGATCGGATAGCCGTTCGGAGAGTCGATCGCGATGGCATAGACGAAGGCGTCGCTCCGGAGGAGCGCGCCCCGCACGTCACGCAGCGTGGCGTCGCTGGCGGTATCCGCTCCGTCCGAGATGATGAGCAGCGCGGCTCGCTGCCTGTTCCGGCGGCCGATCTGCGGCATCGCGTTGATCACCGCGTCATAGATCGCCGTTCCACCCGACGGGCGAATCGCATTCAGCGCGTCACTCACGACGGACGGCGTCGTCGTCCAGGGGGTCAGCGTTCGCGGTGTGTGGTTGAAGGCGGTCAGGAAGAACTCGTCCGCCGGGTTCAACAGCGTGAACAGGAAGTACTCGACCGCCGTCCGCGCGTCCACGATCCGCTGGCCGAACATGCTGTCGCTGACGTCGAGGAGCACGCCCAGGCCCACCGGCACCCGCTCGTTGCTGAAGACCGAGACCTGCTGCTCGACGCCGTCCTCCCAGACGCCGAACGCGCCGCGTGCCAGGCCGGGGACCAGATGTCCCTCCGCATCGAGGACCGTGGCCGTCACCATCACGAGGTCCACGCCTGATTCCAGCCGGCGGTGATCGCGGACGATCTGCGACTCCGCCCCGGGCACGGCCAGGAAGGCCGCCATCGCAACGACCGACATGAGCAGCGCAGGCCGAGGGACCATGCCCTATCCTAGCGGCCCGCGCTGGTCATTTGTAAAGTGACTTTCCGGTGATCCCGCCAGAATCGTCAGCGCCCTTGCAAATTGGTAAGCGCGTACGCTCGCCGAATACGGGTTTTCCGCCTGTTTCTGGCTGTCCCCCGGTTTGCAGTCCACGGATCGCATGCGTCGACTTGGTCCCGTGGCTCTCGTTCTCTGTACGGCATGCGGTGGCAGCTCACCCACGACACCATCATCCGCGTCCGTCCCAAACCGTCCAGGGCCAGACGGTCGATGCCATCACGGGATCGCCGGCAGGCAACCTTTCGATAGCCGTCGGCTCCTATCGTCCGGTCACCACCGATGCCAACGGGATGTTCGTGCTCGACGGCGCGCGCTCGGGCACCTATCCCGCCACGCTTCGAGGCTCCTCGATCGTCGAACGCGAGACAACGATCAGCGCGTCCGCCGATCCGTTGCGGATGTCGGTCATTCCCGCCACGTTCGATCTGACGGCGTTCGACGAGATGTTCCGAAACGAGAACGCCCGACTCCAGCGATGGACGTCCCGCCCGGCTCTCGTGGTCGTCGCCTCGACCATGGCGTTGAGCTCGACGTCGGCCGACTCTTTCCAGGCCTCGGGCGAGCAGATGAGCGAGGACGAGGTCTCCCAGATGGTCGCGCAGATGACGGAAGGTCTGGCGCTGTTGACCGGGAATACCTACACCAGCTACCAATCGGTGGAGATCGAGCGGCCGGGCGCCGGGGATCGCGTCACGGTGGCGCGGACGGGGAAGGTCGTGGTCGGCCGCTACACCGGCGTCGTCTCGCTGGCCAACACGATTGGGTACGGCCGCTGGTCCACGCTCAGCGACGGCACGGTCGTGGGCGGCGCGATGTTCCTGGATCGGGACTTCGACAAGAACGACAGCCGTCGCCGCCTGCTGCGCATCCACGAGCTCGGTCACGCGCTCGGCTATCAGCACGTGAAGTCGCGGACGTCGATCATGAACCCGGCGATCGGTCCGGATCCCACCGACTTCGACCGCTCCGGCGCGATCGTTGCGTTCCAGCGGCAGCCGGGCAACCGCTCACCGGACGTGGATCCGACCAGCGGCGTGAGGCTGTCGAGCACCGCCGAGGGCGGCGCGCGATGGTCTGAACCGACCGTGTGCCGGTGAGCACCACGCTCATCTTCGGCGGCCACCCACGCGTCTCGCAAGCCATCGTCTGACGAATACCGACCCCGCGAGGATGGCCGTGATCGGCCAGTAGAGCACGGCCAGCATACCGATTGCGCCGGCCACGCCGATGTTCCGGCTCGCGAGCATCGATAGACCCAGCGTCGAGAACGGATTGTCGTTCACGAGATAGGTCCACGTGGCCGATGATCCCGCCAGACCGGCCGACGAGAGGTCGATTGCCGTTCCTGTCAGTCGAAGCCGTTCGAACCGCTCTACCGCCTGTTCCCGCACGTCCGCCATCACCTTCTCGAACCCTTCGACAATCTGGCGATGGAACTCCATGATCGGCTCGCGCCCGCCGTATCGCTGCAGGTGAATGCCTTCGCGGACATCCTCGATGAAAACGAGGTGGTCGGCCCAGCGTTCGTCGATCAGCCGAACGACAATCACCTGCTCCGCATGTCGCGCCGCGTCCGCGCCGGCGGCGCTGGCGAGCAAAGCATAGTGGTCCGCGCACCCGGCCGCGCAGATTCCGGGATCGGCTTCGTCGGCCAGAAGGGATTGGCGCCAGTCGGAGATGATGCGGCGTTGTTCCTCCACGACTGCGGAGTACTTCCACAGCGTGCGGCGGATCTCGAAGTTCTGGCCTTCCACGATGCGCTGGGCGCGTGCGATCTCGCGCGAGACGATCGGATCGTCGACAGGCGCGCCCTGCGGCGCCGGCCGGTGGCTCGCCGGGATCAGCGACATCACTCCATAACGCTGAACGAGGTCATCCTCGAGGCTGATGAAAAAACGGGAGGAGCCTGGGTCGCCCTGTCGACCGGAGCGCCCCCGGAGCTGATCGTCGATCCGGCGGCTCTCGTGACGGTTCGTCCCGAGAACGTACAGTCCGCCGAGTGCGGAGACCGCATCGTGCTCCGCGGCGTCCCCGCCGCCCAGAACGATGTCGGTGCCTCGGCCCGCCATGTTCGTGGAGATCGTGACGCCCCCGAGCCGTCCTGCGCGCGAGACGATGCTGGCTTCGAGCGCGTCCTGTTTGGCGTTCAAGACGTCACACGAAACTGCCCGGGCCGCCAGCGCCGCGCCCAACTCCTCGGATTCGCGGACGCTCGTCGTGCCGACGAGGATCGGCCGCCCGGTCCGATGCACCCGGACGACTTCGTCGACGATCGCGGCGTGCTTGGCGCGGCGGGTGACAAAGACGACGTCCGGCTCGTCGATCCGCTGGCAGGGCCGATGGGGTGGGAACACCGTGGTCTCGAGCCCGAAGAACGCCGCGAACTCGGCGGCGGACGGTTCGGCAGTCGCGGTCATTCCGGAGAGATGAGCATAGAGCCGGACGAAATGCTGCATCGGGATCGAGCCGAGCACGCGGCCTTCGGCGCGGACAGACACGCCTTCCTTGGCTTCGACCGCCGATTGGATCCCATGCGGCCATCGACGGTTGTCGGCGACACGGCCCGTCCACTCGTCGACGATCTCGATGCGGTCGTCGCGGACGACGTAGTCGCGATCGCGGCGCAGCAGCGTCTCGGCGTGCAGCGCGACGTGGACGGCGCTGAGCAGCAGATGATTCGCCGGATCGTCGAGCGCGACGCCCAGGAGTCGGCCGGCATGTGCAAAGCCGGTCTCGGTCATGACCACCGTCCTGGCGTACTCGTCGGCGCCGTAGTCGATGCCGTTCCTGAGCGTGCGCGCCAGAGACGCCAGCCGGGCGGGGTCCAGCCCGAGAGACGGCGCGTCCCCGGCGATCACGAGGGGAACGCGAGCTTCGTCCACCAGGATGCAGTCGGCCTCGTCGACGATGGCGACGTGGTGACCGCGATGCACGACCTCCGAAGGGTCCAGCGCCGCGTGATCGCGCAGGTAGTCGAATCCGGCTTCTCTCGCCGTCACGTACGTGACGTCTGCGGCGTACGCCTGCCGGCGCGCTTTGCGCGACATGCCTTCGACGACGGCGGCGCACTCGAGGCCGAAGCTCCGGTAGAGCGGTCCCATCCACGCGGCATCGCGCGCGGCGAGGTAATCGTTCGCCGTGAAGATGTGCACGCCGTCTCCGGTGAGCGCATGGAGGATCGCGGGCGGCACGGCAGCCAGTGTTTTGCCCTCGCCGGTCGCGAGCTGGACGAGGCGGCCTCTCGCGAGCGCGACGCCCGCCGCCATCTGGACGTCGAACGGGCGCATGCCGAGGGTGTGCCGAGCGAGCTCGCGGGCGAGGGCGAAGACCTCGGGCAGCGGAGAGGCACCCGGCTCTTGACGGCCGCGGTCCCGGAGGGTGTGGGCCTGCTGCGTCAGCTGCGGAAGCGTCAGGTCCGCGAGATCCGCGGCGGGCAGATCGTCGATCGCCTCGAAGTACGGGCGGACGTCGTACTCGATCGATTCGCCTGAAGCACGCCGATACCGCTCCCGCCATTCGTCGGCGATGGACCAGTGAGGCGCGTGAGTCATCTGGCTTCGAGTGTACCCCTGGGGTCAGGTCTTGCACTGACGCAAAACGCATGTTGCAAGACCTGACCCCCGGGTCGTGCAAGACCTGACCCTCGCTGCTAGATTTTTAGCACCGTAAGTGTTAGGGTGTCGGCGTATGTTCCTTTTAGACCTTCGGCACGCGGCACGGCTCTTCTTCACCAACCGAGGGTTCGCCGCCATCGCGGTGCTGACTCTCGCGCTGGGCATCGGCGCCTCTACCGCCATCTTCAGCGTCGTCGACGCGGTCCTCCTGCGGCCGACACCGTTCTCCGAGACCCGACGACTGGCCGTCGCGTGGGAGACCAATCGGCAGAGCGGCACCACCCGTGAGCCCGGCTCGTTCCCGGACTTCCTGGACTATCGCGACCGCGCACGTACCGTCGATGCGCTCGCGGCGTTCCTCGCCTCCGAGGTCAACCTGACCCCGGACAGGGGAGAACCGCAGCGCCTGCAGGCCATCTCCGTGACCGAGGCGTTCCTCCCGATGCTCGGGGTGCAACCTGCCGCCGGACGCGTGTTCAGCGCCGCCGATCTGGTGTCCGGCAGCCCGGCGGTCGTCATCGTGAGCGCAAGCCTGGCGCGCCGTGCGTTTCCGGATCTCCAGAACGTGGTTGGACGCGATCTTCGCATCGACGGCGAGATGCGCACGGTGGTCGGCGTGATGCCGGATGGGTCGGACTTCGGCATCTTCCAGGTCCTTCGCGCGGCCGACTACTCGCGGTCGTTCGCCGATCGTGCGGGGCGAGCCGGCGTCGATCTCTGGCTGCCGCTCCAGGCGACTGTCGAGACGCTGCCCCGGTCGACGCATCCCCTCTTCATGCTCGGCCGCATGCGCGACACCACCGGCGCTCTGCAGCACGAGCTCTCGGCCATTGCGACGGACCTCGAGCGAACGTATCCCGAAAACGCGGCTCGCGGGGTGTTCGTCGAGCCGCTCGAGGCGGTCGTCTTCGGTCCCGTCCGTCCGGCGCTCCTGGTGCTGCTCGCCGCCGTCGGGCTCGTGCTGCTGGTGGCCTGCGCCAACGTCGCGAACCTGCTCCTCGCTCGCGGCACGGCACGGCGCCGCGAAGTTGCCGTAAGGCTGGCGCTCGGAGCGACGCGTTGGCAGCTGTCCAAACAGTTCGCCGCCGAAGGCGTGCTCCTGACGCTCGTCTCCGGCGTCCTCGGTGTCGCCGTCGCCACGTACGGTCTGCGGGCATTGATCGCGCTCGCGCCGGCCGATCTCCCTCGGATCGCAGAAGCTGCCATCGACGTGCGGGTCCTGTTCGTCACCCTGGTGATTGCGCTCGCGGCCGGGTTCGGGTTCGGGCTCGTGCCGACGCTGCAGGCGCGCCGCATCGACGTGCAGAGCGCGCTCAAGGCTGACAGCGGCCAGGGGACCGTCCTGCGGGCCGAGCGCCTGCACCTGCGATCCGCGCTGGTCGTCTCGGAGTTTGCGCTCGCGGTGATGCTGGTGATCGGGGCGGCACTCCTGATCCAGAGCTTCTGGCGGATTCACAGCGTGAACCCCGGTTTCGATACGCGCGGAGTGCTCAAGGCGGAGTACCAGCTGCCGCCGGGCCGGTATCCAGTCGATTTCAGACGTTTTCCGGACTTCCAGGAGATGCACGCCTTTACCCACGGTCTGCTCGCTCGAGCCGCCGCTCTCCCTGGAGTCCGAGCAGTCGCCGTTGCCGGCAATCATCCGATCGACCCGGGCTTCACGAACTCGTTCGTGGTGGTCGGGCGGGAGGCCGAGTCGCGGTCGTTCCCCGAGGTGTCGATTCGACGGGTCACCTCGGGCTATTTCGCCACCATGGGCGTGCCGCTCGTACGCGGGCGACTGCTGAGGGAGGCGGACTCGACACGTGCGCCCGCGGTGCTGCTGGTGAACGAAGCGGCCGCGCGCCGCTTCTTCGAGTCTCAGGATCCCCTCGGGAAACAGATTCGGTTCTGGGGTGCCTCCCGCACAGTCGTGGGCATCGTCGGCGACGAGCGGTTCCACGGGCTCGCGGCGGCCGCACCGCCCGCCGTGTACACGCCGCTCGATCAGACGCCGTCGGCCGACGGGGCAGGCGTACTACTGGTCCGGGCGGAAGGGGCGCCGTCGACCGTCGCGTCCGCCGCGCGCGCGGCGATTCGCGAACAGGACCCCGGCCTGGCGATTTTCGGCGTGGAGCCGCTCGACGAGACGGTCGCGCGCTCGGTGGCGGAGCGGCGGTTCACGATGCTGGTGCTGGGGGTGCTGGCGACTGTCGCGCTCCTTCTTGCCGCCGTCGGCATCCACGGGGTGCTCAGCTACACAGTGGGGCAGCGCACGCGCGAGATCGGCATCCGGGTCGCGCTGGGCGCCCACCCTGCGCGTCTGCGTCGGCTCGTCATCCT
This sequence comes from uncultured Acidobacteriota bacterium, assembly GCA_963804795.1. Taxonomy (GTDB): domain Bacteria; phylum Acidobacteriota; class Vicinamibacteria; order Vicinamibacterales; family 2-12-FULL-66-21; genus CAVSUB01. The sequence goes on from CAWDRS010000009.1 coordinate 337,463, forward strand.
GGATGGCATGCGGCTCGCCTGTGCCGGAGCCGTGCTCGGCGTCATCTGTGCGCTCGGCCTCAGCAGGCTGCTGACGACGCTCCTCTACGGCGTCGGCGCCACGGACCTGATGACGTTCATCGGCGTGCCGGTGCTGCTGTGCCTCGTCGCGTTCGTTTCGAGTTACATCCCCGCGAGGCGGGCGACGAGGGTGGATCCGATCGCGGCGATTCGATCCCTCTGAAATTCGAACGCTTGGATGGTCAGCGGGCGCTGCAACGGATAAACAGGGAGGAGGGGAGGACGGGAGGAGCCTAAATGGTTTGCTGGTGCCTCATTCGGGCCTTTCCCGTGCGGGCGGTGTTGAAAGCATAAGGTTGCTATCGAGCCGGGCTCGACGCAGGTCGCGGAACTCAGTGCAACCCAGACTTGTTGCTTTGGGTTCCTCCCATCCTCCCCACCTCCCTGTGAATTTTCCGTGGTTGTTGAAGCTACTCGTTGCTCACATTTGAGCGAAGGCCCCCGCGAACATCTGACACAGCACCGCCCCGACGACTGCCATTGCCAGGCCCCAGACCATCAGTCGTCTGAACAGTTCGCGCGCGCTGCTCGGATCGGCGACGGCCGCCACGCACAGGGCACCCAGCGTGGAGAGCGGCGAGACGTCGACGAGCGCCGACCCCACGTTGATGCTCAGGGCGACGGCGAGCGGATCCCCGCCGCCCACCTGCTCGACGAGCCGCGGGGCGAGCGGCAGAAACGTCGGCAGGACGACGCCTGACGTGCTGCTGTAGATCGAGATGGCGCCGGTCACGAACGCGATCATGCCGTTGACGGTGGCGGGCGTCGCGAGCCGCGCCAGCAGCGCCGTGAACAGATCCATCCCGCCCGACTTCTCCACGACCGCAACCAGCATCGTCACGCCGCTGACCATGAGGATGGTCGCCCAGGGCATCCGGCGGATCGCGATCGCCTCGTCGGCGTCGCGCAGCAGCACGACGGCCACGGCCGCCGTGAAGGCGGCGAGCCCGATCGGCGCCCGCGCGAAGACCACGGCCGCGATCCAGAGCAGCACCACGGCGAGCGTCCGTTGCTGCGCGGAGGTGAGTGGCACAGCCACGTCGACTGGCGTCGCGGCTGTGCCGGCCACGTTCTTCGGCACGAGCGCCAGAAAGGCCACGACGGCCACGAGCACGTGCGCGAGCAAATTGGCGGCGAACACCTTCCACTCGTGACCACCGATGCCTGCGGCAGCCATCCGGCTGTTCGCAATCACGCCGATGGCGCTGAGCGGTGACAGGTTGCCGGCGTTGGCCCCGTTGGCCACCATCAGCGCCGTCAGGAATGGCGGGATCCGCGTCCGCGCTCCGATGGCCATGGCAAGCGGTGCCACGAGCGCCACGCTGGCGATCGCCCCGGGACCCAGAGTGGAGACGACGCAAGCAATGCAGAAAAGGATCACAGGTACCGCGGGCACGCTGCCTCGCGCCAGCCCGACCAGACGATTGGCAAGGAGGCCGATCGTGCCGTTCTCTTCGGCCAGGCTGAAGAGGAGCGTCACGCCGGCGAGCGTCACGAAGAGCGATGCGGGAAAGCCGGCGAGCACGGCGTCGGCGCCCCGTCCGGTGTACGCACCGAGCGCCCAGGCAAGCGTCACGGAGACGAGTCCGACGTTGATGCGCGACGTGCAGCTGAGAACGATCGCGGCGACGAGTGCGGCGAGAGAGGCAGCCGCGGGGCTCAACGGGTCGTCCTGTCCACCAGCTGGACGATCTCGTACACCGTCTGGATTGCCGTCGCGATGCTCACGAGCAACAGACCGAGTGTGATGCCGCCGTTGATGGCCTTGACCATGTCGACGAGAGCCGGAGTGTCCGTAGATGGCACGACGAGATCACCAGCCTTCAGGAACAGCGAGACTACGCCAAGCGTGGCGAGGTTGACCAGCACATGGCGCATCCTCGCCAACAGAGCCGACCGCGGCCACATGAGGATCGCGGTCACGAATGGAAAACAGGAGATCAGGAGACAAAACAGAAGATCTCAGGGCTCTCTTTAGCTCTTGATCTCCTGACCTCCTGAAACTCCTGTCATGCCGTCTTGCGATTTCCCGCAGGCTGTCGGAGAGGGGGAGTGGCGTACGGCTCTATGTAACCGTCTGCCCCGCGCTGGTGATCGGCGGCTGTTCGACGAGCCCACCGTGCAGGTCGAGGTGGAGCGGCGGCGGCTCGAGCTCGATCAGGTACTCGAACTGCTTCCGAAAATCCTGAAGCGAGACACCGGCCGTTGCCGCGAACTTCGCGAGCTCGTGCGGATCTTCGAAGTCGTCTCGGCGGAGCCGGATCATGTACCGCCGGGCGATCGCATAGCGAGTGGAGTTGATGTTCACGAGCCGAACGCGTGTACGGCCCGTCTGGCTGTCGATCATCTCGCTGAACGGAATCGGCACGAAGTGCCCGCCCTGCATCGAGATCATCGCGGCGTTGCCGCCGCCCAGCAGGTACTTGGCTGCGCAGTAGCCGAGGTCGCGCGTGTATTCGAGGTCGATGGGCACCGGATCCGCGCAGCGCAGCTCGTACCCGATGTTCTTGGCCGCAATCGTGGTCTTGACCCCGAAGTCGCGAAGCCTCGTCTGCACTTCGGTCTTGAGGATTTCCCCGATGTTCACTTCGGCGATCCGGACGTGCCCGTGCGCGTCCCGCTCGACGTCGTGGAGCTGGGCGAGATCCTCCGGATCCAGATCGAGCACGAGCCCCTCTGCGATGACCGCCACGCCGTCGCGCCGTCCGTAGCTCAGACGTTTGAGGATCGCACCGACGAGCGTATCGACGATCGCCTTGACTTTGATCTTGCGGCCGGCGAACTCCTCGGGAATGAGGGTCAGCGTGGCGCCCGCCGCCTTGCCCATGCCGAGCGCGAGGTGCCCGGCTTTGCGGCCCATCGCAATCACGAAGTACCAGCGTGACGTGGTCTTCGCGTCCACCATCAGGTTCTTGACGATCTCGACCCCGTAGTGGCGCGCGGTCTGGAACCCGAACGTGTCGACGTGGGGCGGCAGATCCAGGTCGTTGTCGATCGTCTTCGGCACGTGCACGACGTGAATCCGGCCGCCGGCCTTCTCTTCGAGCTTCATCGCGGAGAACGCCGTGTCGTCGCCGCCGATCGTGATCAGCATCGAGACGTTCAGCCGGAGCAGGGAGATGACGGCCGCCTCGAGGAGCTTGGGATCCTGCGTCGGGTTGGCGCGAGCGATGCCGATGTGCGAGCCGCCCCGGAAATGGATTCGGCTGACCTGATCGATCTCGAGCGGCAGGATCCGATCGATGTTGCCCTTCATGATCCACTCGAAGCCGTCCCGGATGCCGACGACCTCGACGCCTTCCAGGCGTCCGCGGATGGTGGCCGCACTGATCACGCTGTTGATGCCGGGAGCCGGGCCCCCGCCGACGAGAATGGCAAGCCTCTTAATCACGCCTCAATGGTAGCGCAACCATACGGCGGAGGTCACGGCTGAGACGAGACTGTAACAATCTCTGGCACGCCACACAGCGATCGCTCTGCGATTCCGGAGGGCCGTCGTCAGCCGGTCGTCTATGGCAGAATGGCCCGCATGCTTCTGCTGCTTGCCCTCACACTCCTCGCGACCCAGGCTCAGGCGCCGACTGCCGAGGTGCCGCCCATCCGCAACTTCATGCGAGTGACGACCGAGTTCTGCACGGGCGGGCAGCCGCGGCTCGAGCACCTCGCACAACTGAAGGCAGAGGGCACGCGCGCCATCCTGAACCTCCGGACACCGGGCGAACACCGCGCGGCCGAAGAACAGGAGGCGGCTGAGAAAGCCGGCCTCAAGTACTTCAACATCCCTGTGGAATACACCCGGCCAACGCCGGAACAGGTGGACGAGTTCCTGAAGATCACGGATGACCCCGCCAACCGGCCGATGTTCATCCACTGCACGGCGGCCATTCGCGTCGGCGCGTTCTGGATGATCAGGCGGGTGCTCCGCGATGGCTTCACTCCGGAAGCGGCGCTGGAGGAAGCCCGAAAGGTCGGCCTCGTGCCGACCCCTCACCTGGAGGAATTCGCCCGCACCTACATCGAGTCGCACAAGACCAAAGCGCCGGCCAGGCCCCCGGTCCCGGCGTCGGCACGCGTGCAGCCGCGCGGCTGATCGCGCGCACATGGTGGTCCTTTCCTTCGACAGCCTCGACAAGAGCTACGGTCAGACCGTCGCCCTGCGCGGCGTGACGTTCGACGTCCCGGCCGGTGAGATCTTCGGCCTGCTCGGGCCGAACGGCGCCGGCAAGAGCACGCTCATCCGCGTCCTGATGGACATCATCCGGCCCGACGCCGGCACGGTCCGGGTATTCGGCGAGCCGCGGCGCCGCGAGCATCTCGATCGGCTCGGATACCTTCCCGAAGAGCGCGGGCTCTACACGAAGCTGCGGGTCATCGATATCCTGACCTACTTCGGTGCGCTCAAGGGGCTCGCCCGTGCGGATGCGCGGCGGCGGGCGCTCGAATGGCTCGAGCGCGTGGAGCTGCCGCACGTCGCGACGTGGAAGGTCGACCGCCTCAGCAAGGGCATGTCGCAGAAGGTGCAGATTGCCGGCGCGCTTCTCGCGGACCCGGAGCTCTGTGTGCTCGACGAACCGACCACCGGACTGGATCCCGTGAACGTGCGCCTGATCCAGGACCTGCTCGTCGAGCGTCGCCGCAACGGCCGCAGCACGATCCTCTCGACGCATCATATGAACCAGGTCGAAGCGCTGTGCGACCGCGTGGCGCTCATCAACAAGGGGCAGCTGATGGTCTATGGTGCGGTAGACGAAGTCCGCCGGCGCTATTCGTTGCCCGAAGTCAGGATCCAGGCCCGTGGTCCGCTGCCTCAGGTCCCGATGGCAGAATCCGTCGCGCAGGAATCGGACGCGGTCTGGCGGGTGCGGCTCGCCAACGATGCCGAGCCGTCGGAGCTGCTGGCGGCACTCGTGGCGGCCGGCACCTGCATCGATCGCTTCGAGCCCACGCTCGCGCCGATGGAGGACATCTTCTTGCGTGTCGTTCGGGAGGGTCGGGGATGATCCGCTGGCACAAAGTCCGCACGGTGGCGATGTTCGAGTTCATGTCGGCCGTCAAGCGGACGGGCTTCCTCGTCGTGACGTTCGGCATGCCGGTCTTCATCTCCGGGTACGGGGCGATTGTCGCCATCCCGGCGTACTACGCCAGCAAGCGCGATCGCGAGCCAGCCATCTTCGGCGTGGTCGATCGGGCTCAGCTCCTCCACCTCGCGGGCGATACCACTCCGCCCAGAGCCGAAATCGACTCGGACGCGCAGCGTCTGCTGCAGGCGGCGGGGCAGACTCCGAACGTCGACCGCATGCTCCCGCGATCGAACTTCATCTTCCGGCCCATCGCGACAGAGGCGCAGGCGCGAGACGCCCTGGCGAAGCGAGACCTGCGCGGCTATTTCGTGTTGAAAGAGGACTATCTGCGCACGGGCCGCGTCGAGGTCTACACGCCAGACAGCATCAACGTGTCCGGGTCGGATGCGCGGACCGCCTTCGGCGTGGTCGTCCGCGAGCGGCTGCTGCGCGACCGCGTCCCCCCGGAGATCGCCGCACGGGTGACGGCACCGCTGCCGGACGTTCGGCGCTTTGCGGTCACGCGCACCGGGGAGGTCAAGGACGGCGGCCAGGTCGCCTCGGCGGTCCGGATCGCGCTTCCGCTGGCATTCACCATCCTCTTTCTGATGTCCGTGCTGATGACGTCCGGATATCTGCTCCAGGGCACGGCCACCGAAAAGGAGAACAAGGTCGTGGACGTGCTGCTCGCCTCCGCCAACCCGGACGAGATCCTCGCGGGCAAGCTCGTAGGCCTCGGCGCCGCCGGTCTGCTGCAGGTGGGCGTGTGGATGGCGATGCTCTTCCTGACCGGGTTCGGTGCGGTGCCGCTGCTCTTTGCCGCGCAGGTGGACATGCCCTGGCGCGCGGTGCTGGTCGCCGTCCCGCTCTTCATGGTCGCCTTTCTGTTTTTCGGCAGCCTGATGCTGGGCACCGGCTCGCTCGGATCGAACATGCGCGAGGCGCAGCAGCTGTCCATGGTCTGGTCGCTGACCGCAGCGCTGCCGCTGATGCTGATGAGCGTCCTCGTTCGAGAGCCGCACGGTCTGGTCTCGCGGATTCTGACCTGGATGCCGCTGACCGCCGGGCCGGTGATCATCATGCGGGCCAGCATGGATCCCGATGCGCTCCCGTGGTGGGAAATTGTCGGTCCGCTGCTCGTGCTCCTCGTCGCAACGTGGGGCGCCATCCGGATCGGCGCGCGGTTCTTCAGAGTTGGACTGCTGAGCGCCGGCGCGCGTCCGAGCTTTCGCGAAGTGATGCGGCAGGCGAGGCTGGCGGATAGGTGAATAGCGTCGGGATCCGGCGCTCGGCGCTCGGCGCTCGAAAACCTCGTGACCTCGCTCGCACGTTTTCCGAAGTTCGAAACCCCAATCGAAGTCGTATGGTTTTCCGAGCGCCGAGCGCCGAGCGCGCGAGCGCCGAGCGCCGAGCGCCGAGCGCCGAGCGCCGTCTTACTTCATCGCGGGCGCATGACGATGATGCGTCACCTGCTCATACGCGTAGGCAAGCCGGACCAGGGTCGATTCGTCCCACGGACGGCCGAAGAACGTCATGCCGGCTGGCAGCGTGCCTCTCGTGTAGCCCATCGGAACGCTGATGGCCGGGAAGCCGGTCGTCGGTGAGAAGAACTGGCTGTTGTCGCCGTGTGGGGTGTTCAGATCGCCGATGAGCCTCGGCGGATTGCTCCACGTCGGATACACGAAGGCATCCAGCTTCTCCGCCTCCATCGTCTTCAGCACGGCGGCGCGCACCTCCTCGCGGTAGCTCGATTCGGCCTTGCACGCCGGAGTGTCGGGTCCATTTTCGGTGCCTTCCTGCGCCTGCTGGAGTCGCAGCTGCACCGAAGGGTGAAATCGTCTCGATTTGATGATCTCCTCGAGGCTGTGGACCCGCACCCGGTCGCCTTGTGCGGAGAGGTACCGGTTGATGTCGTACTTGAATCCACCGCACGTCCCGCCGCCTTGGCGGCGAGCCTGATCGAGGTCGACGCGCACGGGATCCACGATCACGGCGCCGGCGCGCTTCATCTGCTCGAGCGCCGCGGTGAACACCTTGACGATCTCGGCGTCGGTCGTCTCGCGCTCGTACGCCTGGCGCAGCACGCCAATCCGCGCGCCCTCGAGTCCGTCTTTTTTCAGCGCAGCCAGGTAGTCGGGGAGTGGGCCGGCCGGACGTCCACGCGGGCTGAAGTCCCTGGCGATCGGAGACGACGCCACCGTGACCGGATCGTCGCCGTCCGGACCCGCGATGGCGTTGAAGACAGCCGCCGCGTCCTCGACCGTCCGCGTAATCGGTCCTCCGATGTCGGCCAGCAGGTTGAGCGGAGCAATGCCCGCTCTGCTCGTCAATCCCATGGTTGAGCGGATTCCGACCAGCGCCTGGTGCGATGCCGGGCCCCGGATGGAATTACCGGTATCGCTGCCGAGTCCAATCAACCCGAAGTTCGCGGCGATCGCGGCGGCCGTGCCGCCGCTCGATCCGGCTGTCACGCGGTCGAGCGCGTAAGGGTTCTTCGTGTAGCCCGGCAGGATCGAGCTGACCGTCTCGTACGGCGTGAACGCGAACTCCGCCATGTTCGACTTGGCAAGAACGACAGCGCCGCGGTCCCTGATCCGCATCACGAGGAAGGCGTCGCGGTTGGACACGAACCCTTGGAGCGCCAGCGATCCATCTGCGCTCTGCAGGCCCACCGTCTCGAAGTTGTCCTTGACGATGGCCGGGACGCAATGGAGGGGACCGACTGGCCCGGCTGCCTTGAAGCGGCGATCGAGCTCGTCGGCCTCGTCCAGTGCGCGGGGGTTGGTCACGACGATCGCATTGATGGCTGGTCCCGTCTTGTCGTACGCCTCGATCCGCCGAAGATACTGCTGGACGAGCGCCCGACAGGTCAGCCGCCCGGCTCGCATGGCGGCGTGCACTCGAGCGATCGTCGTTTCTTCTATTGCGAACGCCGACCTGCGGTCGGCTGGCCTCTGGCCCGGAGGTCTGCGTCGATGCGCGGCCGGCGGGTCGGGATGGCGGCCGACCCTGACCGAGTGCGAGCGCCGTCAGGCACGCGAGCGCAACGAGCGTGGCGGCGGTGAGACGTCGCACGGACTACTTCTTCAGCTCGCCATAGATCTTGGTGACGTTGTCCTTGAGACCGGTCATCCCGTAGTCCTTGAACTTGTCCGGCATCTTGAAGTCGGCGATCGCGGCCTCCGGCGTCTTGCCGGCGTCGATGGCCGCTTTTGTCGCATTCAGGAACGCCAGGTTGAACTCGCCGAACTCCGCGAGCGCGCTCCATGGCAGCACGACATCATGGCCCGTGATGACCTGATCCACGCCCTTGATTTCGGCCGCCGCCTTGTTCACGGTCTCCGGATACGTGACGCCGCTGCCGCCGTTGTTGATGTCGATCAGCGGCGTCGCCTTCCGTGCGAAGAGATCCCCGGCATGCCCGACGCGGGCGTTCCGGAAGACGACGATGCTGTCGCCGTTGGTGTGCCCGGCGCCGAAGTAATAGAGGTCGATGCTGTCGTTTCCAGAAAAGAGCGTGAGTTTGTCTTTGTACGTCTTGTCGGGGAGGAACTGCGCCTTTTCACCCTTGAAGGCGTCCATCCTCTCCATGTTGGTCTTGGTGTTCTCCTGGGCCACCACTTCGACCGAGGCGGGGAAGAACTCGTTGCTGCCGTTGTGATCGCCGTGGGTATGCGTGTTGATGATCGTGGTGACGGGCTTGTCGGTCACCGACCGCACCTGGTCCATGATCCGCTGGCCCCAGTTGGGGTTCTTGGTGTCGACGAGCACCACGCCTTTCTCCGTGATGAAAACGGCCGTGTTGCCGCCGCCCCCTTTGATTACGAACAGGTTGTCGCGCACCTTCTCCGTCGTCAGCTCCTGCGGCTGCGCGGCCTGCGCAGGCGGTGTCGCCTGCTGCGCCGCTATCCGCAAAACGCCCGCGACAATCAAGACTCCAAGCAGAACGCCACGTCTCATTCTCAGCCTCCAAAATAGACCGGGGGGCTTCGCCCCGCCGGACCCCCCATCGCCGTCGCTCGCGGGGGCCCCTTCGCCCCGCTCCGCTCCGGCGGGCGCGCCTGCGGCGCGCCTCATCAGGCTAACCGCAACTCTCGCTCGACCCGACTGCCTCCGACAAGGTTCCGACGAGTCACGCCGCAGCGGATCGTCGCGCCCTGATGAACTCGCACTCCCAGTTCTCCGTGGCCAAGCTGGAAGCTGGAAGCTGGAAGCTTCCCTGACTACATCACTCTTTCAACGAACCAGAACGCGCCGGCGAGCAGGACACACACCGATCCAGCCGTCGCCACGCGTGCGGCGAGCACGGCATCATGTCCTCGCAAAGCCCTCAGCGCGGCAGCGACGGTCACCACAATCGCGGCCTGTCCGATTTCGACGCCGAGGTTGAACGAGAACAGCGAGAGGCCGAGTGCGCGGGCAGGCAGGCCCGTTTCCCGCAGCACGCTCGCGAACCCGAAACCGTGCACGAGGCCGAAGAACAAGGCCACCCACGGCCTGACGTCGCGGCCGCGCTGGCCGACCAGCAGATTGTCGGCCCCGACGTAGACGATGCTGAGCGCGATCGCCGGCTCGATGAGGCGCGACGGCGGGTCCACGATCTGCAGCGTGGCCAGAGCCAGTGTGACGCTGTGACCGAGAGTGAAGGCGGTCACGATGGCCAGCAGGCGTCGGATCGACCCGCCGAGGAGCAGGAGACCCACGATGAAGAGGATGTGATCCGGGCCGATGGCGATGTGATGAATGCCCGAGGCGGTGAACGCCGTGAAGACCGCCCGGAGACCCTGCCGCGTACCGGTGTAGACCAGGAGCGACGACCGATCCCGGTTGAGCACTTCCTGCCGGACGAGTGAGGCGCCCTCGTACACGTTCAGGAACGTCTGGTGGTTGGGATCGTACGGAAACATCTCGGCCCTGATCTCGAGACGGCCTGGCACGGTGCCCGCGCCACGCCATTCGAGCTCGATCGAGCTCTGCTCGGGCAGCGGCCGAACCGCCGTGGCCTGCCACGACGCCACGGCACCGTCAGCCATCAGGCCGAACCGGGCGGATAGCAGCTTCGAGATGGCCTCGCCGTGCAATCGCACGCCGGCATCGGTCGCGAGTGCCTCGGCGGAAGGCAGTCCGAGGTCGTGTGCGACATCCAGATCGTGCACCACGATGCGGCCGTGCATCGGTCCATCGCCGATGCGCACGTCGATGTAGCTGAACGGTGCCGGATGTGCGAGGGCCGTCTGCGACGGCAGAAGTAACAAGAGAATGACGATCCGCAGCCGGAAGGCGGCAGGCCGGAGTCGTTCGGCCGACGTAGTAGCCCGATCCACGCCGGAATCTTGACAGCGGCGACCGTGAGGTCGCAAGCCCAAAAGCTGCAGGACCGGAATGCCTTTGACGTCGGGCGGAGGGCTTCGGTACACTCGCCGGTTGTCCCGCGGCGCCGCGTTCGCGCCGTAGGGAGTACTGGAGGCCGAGACGATGAAGATGTACGGTGGAAAGCAGATGGCCGAGTCGTTTCGCGGCGTACGCGCCAATACGATCACCATTGCGGAGGAGATTCCAGAGGAGCAGTACGCGTTCAGACCGGTGCCCGATGTGAAGAGCGTAGCCGAGCAGCTCGCGCACATCGCCGTGTCCACCGGATGGCAGCTCGATCTGCACTCCGCGGGCGTCAGCCATGTCGACTTTGCGATGTTCGGCGCGTCCCTGGCCCGCGGCGCCTCGGAGGAGCAGGCACTGACCTCGAAGGCCGCCATCATTGCGGCGCTCCGCGAGCGCGGAGAGCAGTTCGTGTCTTTCCTGGAAGGGCTCGGCGACGGGCAGCTCGAAGAGAAGGTGACGTTCCCGCCGCCGGTGCAGCCTTCGGAGAAGACTCGCTTCGAGATGCTGCTTTCGGCCAAGGAACACGAGATGCATCATCGCGCGCAGTTGATGGTCTACGAGCGGATGCTCGGCATCGTCCCGCACCTGACTCGCCGGCGGGCGGCCAACCTGGCAACCGCTACTGCGGGCGCGGCGCCTGCTCGTAGCTGATCATAATGACCAGATCATCCGGCCCGGCCTGCTTCAATCCATGGGAGCTGCCGGGCCGGGTGAGGACGGCGGTGCCGGGCGTGACGTCGAAGCTCTTGTCGTCGATCGTCATGACACCCCGGCCGCTGAGCACGTAGTAGATCTCGTCCTCTTTCTGCTCGTGATAGCCGATGCCCGATCCGGGCTTGAGCGCCCGCTTCCGAAAGACCAGCTTCAGATTGGGCGTCTTGGCGAAGAACGAGTACCCGATCGTCTCCCCACCGCCGTTATGAGTGCCCGGCTCCGTTTTCGCGACTTCCGCGTCGCGCTCGAGGACGTATCCACCTTTGACTTTGGCTGGCGCCTGCGCGGCGTGAGAGATCGCCGCGCCGAGCGCGATCCCGATGCCCAGCGTCAGCGTCGTGCCAAGGAACGCGGATCCAGCCATACCACCCTCCCAAAACGTCGCGGCAACCTTCAAGTTGCCACGATGGTCATCACAGAAGATCAGAAGGTCAGAAGATCAAGAGGCTTTTTATCTTCTTGTCTTCTGATCTTCTGTGTTTGCAGTCGCTACAAATCAATCGGTTGTCGTGATTTGGCTGACGCGTAGATCGCCTCGACGAGGGCGACGCTTCGCCGTCCTTCGCGGCCGTCACAAATGGGCGTGCCGTTCGTGTCGATGGCGCGTACGAAATCCCGGATGATTCGCTGGTGACCGCGCGTGTCCGACACGGTCGGCGACGACGCGCTGGCGTTGGCGTCGCCTTCTGACGTGGAGACCAGGCCCTGTTCACCGGACCGCATGTCGGATCGGATAATCCGATCGTGTTCGATCACGATGGTGCCTTCGGTTCCGGTGAGCTCGATTCTGCGGGGTAGCCCCGGATACACGGACGTCGTGGCTTCGAGCGAACCGGTCGCGCCGTTCGCGAACTCGAGCACCGCGACGGCCGTGTCTTCCACCTCGATGGCGTGCAGCTGCGTGGCGGCGCGCGCGTAGACGCGGGCGACGGGGCCGAACATCCAGAGCAGCAGGTCGACCGTGTGAATCGCCTGGTTCATGACCGCTCCGCCGCCGTCGAGCGCCGCGATGCCGCGCCAGCGCGAGCCGCTGTAGTACTCGGGTGGCCGGTACCATTTGACCCGGCCCGAGGCGAGCACGGGCTTGCCGAGATGTCCGGCGTCGATGAACGCCTTCGTAGCGTTGATGTCGGGGTGCAGCCGATCCTGAAAGCAGACCCCCAGCTTGACGCCCGCGCGGTCCACTTCTTCGAGCAGTGCGTCGACGCGGGCGGTGGTGACGTCGATCGGTTTCTCGACGAGCACGTGCAGGCCGCGGCGCGCCGCGGCGATGGCCTGCTCGGCATGGCAGCCCGACGGGCTCCCGATGATCACGAGGTCCAGGCCGTGGTCCAGGAAGCGGCCGATGTCGTCATAGGGCGTGGCCCCGACGGCCGCCGCGAGCGCGGCGGACCGAGCGGTGTTCGCGCCGAAGACCGCATCGACGGTCAATCCTTCGATGGCCTGCGCCGCGCGCGCGTGGGTGTCGCTGATGTTGCCGCCGCCGAGAATTCCGACTCGCATCAATTTGACCGGGGGGCTTCGCCCCGCCGGACCCCCCATCGCTGTCGCTCGCGGGGGCCCCTCCGCCCCGCTCCGCTCCGGCGTGGCACGCCTGCGGCGCGCCGGGACCCGTTATGCGGTGAGAAGTGCAGAATTCTCGTTCGCAGTCGCATAATGGTTTACGAGCCCGTGAAGGCGCGATACTGCCGCTCGATCGCGTCGGCGGTCGCCTGGCCGCTGAGGATCAGGATCCGATGGCGGAACTCGATCGACTTGCCCGGCTCGATCGTCACGTCGAGCTCTTTCTCGCCTTCCGTGAACACCTTTTCACCCATCGGATTGGCGGCGAAGAGGCCGTATCCGCGCGCGTGCCAGTAGGTGGGGAAGCCGGGGTTGGACGGGTGGTCGAGCATGACGAGCGTCACCGGCTCCGATTCGACCGTTCCGGTGAGCATCGTCCAGCGGCCGCGAGTGCCCCAGACCGCGTCGCCTTTGAGCCCCTCGCTGCTCGTGTACTGGCCGGTCACGCCGGTGTTGTCGAGGACCGCCACGGTCGTGGCCTTGCCGCTCGCGTCCGTGAACTTTTCGGCCTGCGTCGCAGGTTGCTCGAGCGCCCGGGTTACGCGCATGCCGATCACGCCTTCCTTGTTGTCTTTGAACACCACGCGCTCGGCAAGCGCGGTGAGTGTCGTGATGCGATCGATCGTGCGCGAGGTCCCGTCGGCCCGGAAGACGAAGCTCGTCCGCTCCTGCAGCAGCGTCGAGCCGTCCGGTTTGTGCCATTCGGTCTCGACGGTCAGCTCGCCCTGGCCGGCACCGCCTTTCGCGTCGACGACCTTCTGATGGACGATCGTGCCCATCTTGTTCACGCGGTCGGCTGGAATGGCGTCCGAGTTGTTCCAGAAGTCGAGGCCGTTGACGTCTCCATGGTTGAACCACAGCCCGACATGGTGCGGATGGTCGACCCGCTCGCCCTTCCGCGGCTCGAGTGGGAACCCTCGCGTGACGAGCGTGCCCTTTGCCGTGCGTATCGGGAACAGCACGGGCTTCTTCAGGGACGTCGGCCAGATGTACGACGTGAACGGCTGACCGTCCACCGTCACGTCCACCCGCCGGGCGGCTTCGTTCGGTACGACCTGAACCTGCGACTGCGCCGCCGCGCTGCCGACCAGCAGCGGCAGCGTCAGCAGCAGGGCGCCGTATTTCGCTCGAGCTGACATTGATTCCTCCGAGTGGCGGGCCTGCGAATCCAAATCGCCTTCCACCTAAAGGTGGAAGCGACGAGTTCGATTTCGATGCCGCTCAGTGCGTTCCGGCCGCCAGCGGTCTGATCTTGATTGACTTGTACCAGACCTGATCGCCGTGGTCCTGCACCAGGATGTGGCCCTTCTGCAGGGTCCCGAACCGCGCGACATCCTTGAACTTGCTTTGTGCAACGGCCGCCTTGAGTGCCGGCGATCCCAACTCGTACGAGAGCACCTTCGTTCCGTTCAGCCAGTGCTCGACGGTCATGCCCCTGACGCTCACGCGGCTCAGGTTCCACTCGCCCGCGGGCTTCAGCGGGCGGTTCGCCGCGGCCAGCACGTCGTACAGCGCGGAGGTCTGGCGCTTGGGGCCGACCTTGGCGTCGGGGTGCCGCTCGTCGTCGATCATCTGGTACTCGTGTCCGATGGCCGAGTCCATATCTTCGAGGACGAAGTATTTCATCCCGCTGTTGCCGGCCTGCGCGATGCGCCATTCCCACGCGAGCTCGAAGTGATCGAACGTCTCGGTCGATATCAGGTCTCGCGCGCCGCGCGTATCTTTGCCGTCGTCCTTGGCGAGCGTCAGCACGCCATCTTCGATGCTCCAGCGTGTCCCGGAGGCGTCCGGCTTCTTGTAGCCGCGCCATCCGTTGAGAGACTTGCCGTCGAAGAGCATCTTCCACCCGGCGCGCGTCTCTTCGGACGTTAGCCCGGCTTTCGCCGGCGGCGCCGACGGTGGTGCAGGCTTCTGGGCCCCGAGCGACGAGATGAAGAAAGCTCCCAGGAGTCCGACCGCGAGCACGGAAGTGGAACGTGGAATCATGATGTCGACCTTTCTGGTTGACGGTGAGCCTTCACAGAGCGATCCCGAGATCCCGCTGCACGTACTCGCGGTTGATCGCCGCGCAATCCTTGGGCGTCCGCGATTTATCGGGCACGCTGTCCAGCTCGATGATGCCCCAGCCTCGATAGCTTATCTGGTTCAGTGCCGAGACGACCTGCTTGAGATTGACCGTGCCGCGACCAAGCTCGACGAACTGGTACGGACGTGGCGGCGCGCCGTCCGTCGAGGGAGCGGGGCTCACGACATCTTTCAGATGCACGACCTGGATCCGGTCTTTGTACAGGGTGACTGCCTTGACCGGATCTCCGCCCCCTTGCTGGTAGTGCGCCACATCGAGCAGGAGCCTGACGTAGCGCGGATCACTCGCGTCCATTATCGCCGCGGTGCCGTCGGGCGGTTGGCTCATGCTGTTCATGTGGTTGTGGTACACGAGCGGGATGCCCTCGTCCGCCGTCCGCTTGCCCAACTCCGTCAACAGGTGGCCCATCCGCTTGAAGTCTGCGGGTGTCAAGGTCTTTCCCTTGGGCGGCTCATCGAGGACCTGCAGGTGGAGTCCGCCGATCGCACGAACGAATTGCGCGTTTTTTGAATGTTTCGCCAGGTCATCGGCTTCGAATGCCGGGTCCAGCCGGAGGTTCCCGCTGGACAGCACTGCCATGGTGAGGTGGCGCTGCTGCAGGAGGGCCTCGAGCTCCGCGGGCTTGTCCGCGAAGCGATCGACGGCGGACGACCGCAGCTGGATGCCCTTGAATCCGAGGGACGACACGTCTTCGATCGCCTGCACGTCGTTGCCGCCCCACGTGATGGCGGCGTACCCGACCGTGATCCTGGCCGCCGCGCGAAGCGTCGTCGCCGCCGGAGCGGCGGCGCAGGTCGTGAGGAGGAAGTCCCGTCGAGTCAGGGCCGATGCCATGCGAGCCCTGACTTTACCCGCAAACCGCTGCCCTCTCAAGCGTGGGGGAGGGAGGGGTCAGGTCTTGCACTGCCACAAAATGTGGCAGTGCAAGACCTGACCCCGGTATCATGGCGCGTGATGCCGCTCAGCCGTCGCAGCCTCTTCGCTCTCGACTTCTCCGGCCGATCGCGCGCCAGCGGCACCTGGCTGCGCGTGCATCGGACCTCGATGGCGTGTCGCTTCGAGATCAGCTTGCCCTCGGCGGACGCCGCGCACGTCGAGGCCGCGCGCAAGGCGCTCGAGGAGTCGGACCGGGTGGATGCCATGCTCGGCACGCTGCGCGAGACGACGGAGGCCGCGCGCCTCAATCGTCACATTGGCCGCACACCGGTGCCGGCCTCGCCGGACTTCTTCGCCCTCCTGCAGGTACTGCGCGCACCTGCACGCGGAAACCGCCGGCGCCTTCGACGTCACCACCGCTCCGATCGGCCGCTGTCGCGCCGCCGCGCAGCGCGACGGACGCCAGCCGACGACGTCCGAGATCGCGTCGGCCCGCGCGGTCGTCGGCTTCGATCGCGTCCGGCTCGATGCTGCCGCCGGGACCGTGAGCTTCCTGCTCGCCGGCGTCACCGTCAGCTTCGGCGGGATCGGGAAGGGGTACGCAGTCGACCGGATGGGGCAGGTCTTACGGGCTCGCGAAGTCTCGCACGCGCTCGTCTCGGCCGGCGGCAGCAGCGTGCTGGCGATTGGCGGCCGCGACAAGGGCTGGCAGCTGGCCGTCCGATCACAGCGCCCCGACAAGCCGCTCCGCCTCTGGCTGCGGGACGGCGCCCTCGGCACGAGCGGGTGCGGCGGACAATTCGTCCTGCTGGACGGCCGTCGTCACGGACGTGTCCTCGACCCGCGCACGGGGCAGGCGCCTCGCGCCGTTCGCGCCGCTACCGTGATCACCTCGGACGCCACAACCGCCGATGCGCTGTCGACGGCGTTCGTCGCCGCCGGACCCGAGCTGGCGCGGTCGTATTGCGATCGCCACGCCGGCACGCTGGCCATCCTGACGATGAACGATGCGGCGGAGACGAGGCGTGTGTTCGGCGGATACGCAGGCGCGCATCTGACAGGTTATTGAAACGAGGGCCCTCACTCCGTGACCCAGCTGGCCGTTCCCCGGATCGCCTCACTCAAGACCGCCGACGCATTCCGCACGCACCTGACGAAGAACAGCATCGCGCTCGGCTTCGACGATGCCCTCGCCGCGCCAGCGGACTCTCCGCTGGCACGTCCGATCGAGATCGACGGCCGCCGCGTCGGCAACCGCTTCTGCATCCTGCCCATGGAAGGCTGGGACGGCACGCCGGACGGTGAGCCGAGCGAGCTCACGACGAGGCGCTGGCGGCATTTCGGCATCAGCGGCGCCAAGTTGATGTGGGGCTGCGAAGCGGTCGCCGTCCGCCACGACGGCCGCGCCAACCCGAATCAGCTCCTGCTCACGCCGAAGACGCAGGCATCGATTGCTTCGCTGCGTGAGGCGCTCGTCGACGCGCATTGCGAACGTTTCGGAGCGTCCGCGGGCGACGATCTGCTGGTGGGGCTGCAGCTCACGCACTCCGGACGATTTGCGCGCCCGGACGTGTACGATCGCCCCGCGCCACTGACGGCGAGCGTCCATCCGATTCTCGATCGCCGCTTCCCGGCCGGCGTCCGGCTGCTCGAAGACGACGACCTCGATCGGCTCGTGTCGGAGTTCGTGCGGGCGGCGACGCTCGCACGCGACGCCGGGTTCGCGTTCGTCGACATCAAACACTGTCACGGCTATCTCGGTCACGAGCTGTTGGGATCGCGTTCGCGGCCGGGGCGCTACGGCGGCCCACTCGAGAACCGCACACGCTTCATGCGTGACATCATCCAGGGGATCCACGCGGAAGTGCCCGGGCTGATGATCGTCGTACGGCTGTCCGTGTTCGACACCGTACCGTATCGGAAGGGACCGGCCGGAACGGGCGAGCCCGATTCGGGAGAGACCGGCGGCTTTGGATTCGGCCTGCTCGGTGCGGACGGGATGGATGCCGCGCTCGAGGACGCGCGCTGGGTGCTCCGGATGCTCACCGGGCTCGGCGTGCGCGCGATCTGCGTCACGGGCGGAACGCCGTACTACAATCCGCACGTGCAGCGTCCGGCGTTGTTTCCGCCAGTCGACGGCTACGAACCTCCGGAGGACCCGTTGCGCGGCGTGGCGCGCCAGATCGACGCGACCGCGCGGCTCAAGGCGGACTTTCCGGAGCTCGCGTTCGTGGGCTCCGCGTACAGCTATCTGCAGGAGTGGCTGCCGCACGTAGGGCAGTATGCCGTCCGCACCGGCCAGACCGATTTCGTCGGCCTCGGTCGCATCGCGCTCTCGTATCCGGAGCTGCCCGCCGACGTGCTGAAGGGCACGCCGCTCCGCCGCAAGTTCATCTGCCGGACGTTCAGCGATTGCACGACCGGACCGCGCATGGGGCTCGTCTCCGGCTGCTATCCGCTGGATCCCCACTACGCCGCCACGCCCGAAGCGGCGCGAATCCTTGCAGTGCGCACGGCCAAGGGGGCGGAAGCCAAGGCAGCGGAAGCCGCGGGAATCACGACGGACAAATGAGCGTGGAGCACCGAGAGGCGATGCCGCCACCAACGGACCGGCCGAGCGCCGCGCAGATCCACGTCGCCGCGACCGCCTTCTTCGCGCTCTTCTCTGTTGTCGGGCTCGCGCTGTACGGCCTGCCGCTCTACTACGACTTCATGGTGCGCGAGTTCGGCTGGTCGCGCACGATGGTGACCTCGGGCAACGCCATCAGCAAGCTGATCGTCGGGCCGCTCTTCGGGTTTCTCGCAGGCTGGGTCGTCGACCGCTTCGGGCCGAGACGGCTGATGCTCGCCGGAATTCTGATGGCAGGCGCGGCGCTGGTGGGGCTCGGCGCCGTCTCCGCCGCCTGGATGTTCTACTTCTTCTACGTCTTCAACGCCGTGGGATACGTATGCGGCGGGCCGCTCCCCAACCAGGTGCTCCTGTCGCGATGGTTCGACCGGACGCGCGGCAAGGCGATGGGGGTCGCGTATCTCGGCATCGGCATCGGCGGCGCCGTCGTCCCGCTGCTCGCGGCGTGGCTGACCAGCCACGTTGGCTGGCGACTGTCGTTGCAGATCGTCGGGGTCCTCATCGTGCTCATCGCGTTTCCGCTGGCCTTCACCGTCCGCGAGCAGCCACCGGGAGCCAGCGCTCGACTGAGCGCGGAGCCTCCGGCCTCGATCGCCGGCGTGCTGCGGACGCCGGCCTTCTACCTGCTCGCGATCGGGAGCATGTGCTCGATTGCTGCGGTCGGCGGCACGAACCAGCACTTGAAGCTGTTCCTCAGCCTCGATCGCGGCTTCTCGCAGGGAGACGCCGCGCGGGTGATCTCCCTCGTGCTCGCGTGCAGCATCGCCGGACGCCTTCTGATGGGGTGGCTCGCGGATCGCATGAAGCGCAAGCACGTCATGCTGATCATCTACTCGCTGGTGGCCGTCGCGATTCCGATGCTTGTCGCCTCGAGCACGGCCCGCGGGATGTACGGCTTCGCGCTCGTGTTCGGCCTGGGCCTCGGCGGCGAGTACATGATCATCCCCCTGATGGCCGGCGAGCTCTTCGGCGTCCGCGTGCTCGGACGCGTGATGGGCATCATCCTCACCGTCGACGGAGTGGCCGAAGCGACTGCTCCGATGCTCGTCGGCTACCTGCGCGACTCGCATGGTACGTACGATGCCGGCTTCCTGACGCTGATCGTCACGGCCGTCGCGGGAGCGGTGGCCATCGCGCTTCTGCCGGGTCGCACGTCTCCTGCCGTCGGCGCCGCGCCGACGCGCCCCGCTCTGATCTGAGCTATGCGCATCGTCGATGCCAAGGTCATCGTCTGCTCGCCAGGCCGCAACTTCGTCACCCTCAAGCTGGTGACCGAAGACGGCGTATCCGGCCTCGGGGACGCGACCTTGAACGGCCGCGAGCTCTCGGTTGCCGCCTACCTTTCGGAACATCTGGTGCCGCTCCTGATCGGACGCGACGCCAGGCGGATCGAGGACACGTGGCAGTACCTCTACAAAGGCGCCTACTGGCGGCGCGGCCCGGTCACGATGGCTGCGATCGCCGCCGTGGATATGGCGTTGTGGGACATCCGGGGGAAGACGCTGGGGGTGCCCGTCTACGAGCTGCTCGGGGGAGCGTCCCGCGAGTCGGTTACGGTCTATGGCCACGCCACCGGCGCGACGCTCGACGAAACGGTCGCGTCTGTCGCTCGGCACATCGAACAGGGCTTCACCGCCGTCCGGGCCCAGTGCGGCGTTCCGGGCGTCCCGCACGCGTACGGGATCCCGCGCGACGGCAAGCCGTACGAGCCGGCCGAAAAGGGGCTTCCGCTGGAGAGCGTGTGGAGCACCGAACGCTACCTCGATTTCGTCCCGACGGTGTTCGACCGGCTTCGACGCGAGTTCGGCTTCGGCGTCGAGCTCCTGCACGATGTCCATCATCGGCTCACGCCCATCGAGGCCGCTCGCCTCGGTCGGAGCCTCGAGCCGTCGCGGTTGTTCTGGATGGAAGATCCCGTGCCCGCCGAGGTGCAGCGCTCCTTCAGGATCATTCGCCATCACACCACGACGCCAATCGCGGTCGGGGAAGTCTTCAACACGATTTACGACTGCCAGACGCTCATCGAGGAGGAGCTGATCGACTACATCCGGACGGCGGTCACGCACGCCGGTGGTCTGTCGCACCTCCGAAAGATTGCCGTTCTTGCGGAGCTGCATCACGTGCGCACCGGCTGTCACGGTGCCACGGACCTGAGCCCCGTCGCGATGGCCGCGGCGCTGCACTTCGACCTCAGCGTGCACAACTTCGGCATTCAGGAACTGATGCCGCACACTGCCGACACGGATCGCGTGTTTCCACACGCCTACCGGTTCGAGTCCGGGGTCATGCACCCCGGCCGCACGCCGGGCCTCGGCGTCGAGATAGACGAGGCACTCGCGGCCACCTTCCCGTACGTTCCGGCGTACCTGCCGGTGGCTCGAAAGCCGGACGGCACGCTGCACAGCTGGTAGTACGCGTCTGTTATTGTGGACCGCGTCGATTCTTGCCCCTGCTCGATGGGCTTTGAGTGCCGGGGGTGGGTCGGACGACTGCGACCCTATTAAACTCAAAGCACCCGACCTGGTTCGAGGCGCTGCTTTACAGGAGATCAGGAGATCAGGAGATTAGGAGGTCAATAGAAGGTTTGCGTTTTTGATCTTTTGAACTCCTGATCTCCTGTTCGAAGACAAGCGGCGGTGATCGGTGCCTACTCGATCGTGACGTACCGCTCCATCCGCTGCACTTCCTTGGGATTGTTCGGGAAGTATTTGCCGATCTCGCGTCGCCACTGATCCATGCTCTTGTAGGGGCGGTACTCCTTGAATTCGCGAAGCATCCGCTGACCGATCGCAGGAATCGTGAGGATGTCCTCGTCGGTCGCCGTGTTCAGGTTGATCGGCACGAACACGTACTGTTCCATGCGCGTGACTTCCTGAGGGTTGTTCGGGAAGTACTTGCCGATCTCGCGACGCCACTGCGCGAGGCTCTTGTAGGGGCGGTACTCTTCGAATTCGTGGACCATCCGCTTGCCGACGTTGGGAATCATGAGGATCTCGTCGGCCGTCGTGGTGTTCAGGTTCAGGTGCACGAACGCTTTGCCGTAGAGCGCCGTGAGCTGTTCCGGCTTGAGCCCCTGTCCCGTGAGGAACGTGTTGAACGCGGCCTGTGAAGGGAACGGACGGGCGTCCATCATGCCCTTCACAATCGCTGGCGTCATGTTCGGCAGCGCCGTCAGATCCTGCTGGCTCGCGCTGTTGGGATCGACCAGACCCTTTCCGACCTGCGCGGTCGATGTCGCCGTGCCCACCAGCATCGCCAGCACGCACGCCGCGAGAATTTTCGACACCCTCATCTGATACCTCCTAATTCGAGGGACCCGGTGGACTCGCGAGATCCCGATCGGGCTCCTCTTGGGATATCACCCGCGGGTGACCGATCGTATACGCCAGCCCCACCAGGCCGAGCAGAACCATCGTACCTGGCGCCAGCGCGGGCGTCGCGCCGGTCATCGCCTTCTTGAACAACTGGAAGCCTGCGGTCGAGGGGTACATCTCGAGCTCGAATTCCACGTTGCCGCGGTAGTGAAACAGGACTCCGAGCCCTCCGCTTGCGAGAAACAGCAGCAGCACGAGCTGCAGCACGAGGACCGGCGCCGGTCCCCGGTTTGCCGCGTGCCAGACCAGCACGAGCAGGGCGATCCCGAGAAGCGCGAGTGGGATCAGCTGCTTCCAACCGTCGAAGTGCCCGAGCAGCAGCAGTTCGGCGGCGGTGCCAGGTATCCCGAGCACCAGGCTGCCGAGCAGCATGCGGCGTACGGTCGTCAGCGTCCTGGCAGGATTCGACGGCATCGCCATGCGAAAATTGGGGACACGCTCGCGATCAAGGAACGTATCACGACCGACTGGATCCGGTCAGGACACAGGTGCAGTTCCTGGGCGTTGTCTTGAAATTTTCACAACCCAGTCAAGCCGACGAATCAGACAGATAGAATCACCTGATGTCGAAGTACCTGGTCGCAACGGCCATCGGTCTCGGCTTGTTCGGGACAGGCCAGACGGCCACGACCCCCGCGATCCGCGTTGACGCGGCACAGGTTTTTCGCGACGTCGAGATCTTGGCGAGCGACGAGATGGAAGGCCGGCTCGCCGGCAGCCCAGGAGGCGAAAAAGCGCGGGCCTACATCACCGGCCGGCTGAAGGAGGCCGGGGTGGCGCCCATCGGTCAGGGTTTCGAGCGTCCCTTCAGCTTCTCTTCGCGCGGTCAGGGCGAGCGCACGTGCGCGAATCTCGTGGGCGTCATCCGTGGCACGCGCGCGCCCGAGCGTTTCATCGTCCTCACGGCACACTACGACCACCTCGGAGTGCGGAATGGCCAGGTGTTCAACGGCGCGGACGACAATGCGTCGGGCGTGGCGGCCCTCCTGGCCGCAGCCGCATACTTTTCACGCGCCAAGCCGGAGCACTCGCTCCTGATCGCGGCGCTCGACGCCGAAGAAATGGGCCTGCTGGGCGCGAGGGCGCTCATGCGCGATCCGCCCGTTCCTGTCGGCGCCATGGTCGTCAACGTCAACATGGATATGGTGGGCCGCGATCCCGGCAACAGGCTCTTCGCGGCCGGCGTCCACCACTACCCGTTCCTCAAACCCTACCTCGAGAAGGTCGCGCAACCCCCTGTCGTGCTGGCCTTCGGGCACGACACGCCGGGCGGGACGGAAGACTGGACGCGGGACTCGGATCATTACGCGTTCCACGAAGCGGGTATCCCCTGGATCTACTTCGGCGTCGAGGACGTCGACCAGCACCACAAGGCGACCGACGATGCGGCGACGATCGGTCGAACGTTCCTGGCGGGGGTGGCGGCCACGGTGATTGCGGCCGTGCACGAATTCGACGCCCATCTCGAACAGATCGCATCGCAGCGCGCCGGAAAGTAGACGGCTGGCGGGCTCGGCTGATTTGACCCGATTGTACCAATGAACTAGTATAATCAGTCAAGTGGGCATCGTCTCTGTCGACTCGAACGACCCGACCCCGATTTACGCGCAACTCGAGCGCGGCCTGCGTGCGGCGATTGCGACCAACCGCTTGCGGCCGGGCGATCAGCTGCCGACCGTCCGCCAACTCGCGGTGGAGCTCCGCGTGAACGCCAACACCGTCGCGCGAGTGTACGCCGAGCTCGAGCGGGCCGGCGTCCTGGAGACCCGGCGCGGCGTCGGGTCCTTCATCAGTGCCACGCCGGCACAGGCGCACCCGCCCCGCGAGCACGAACGCCGTCTGCGCACGTTCGTCACGCGCATGCTGGCAGAGGCAGCCGCCGCAGGGGTTTCGATCGACGATCTCGTGCGAGCGTTGGAAGAGACCAGAAGGACGGAATCGCGCTGAAAGCAGGCTGTTGTCGGTGAGCAGCCGCGAGCGAAGCGCCTGCGGCCCACGCGAGATGCGAGTCATCGAGCACCGCAGCGTGAGCGCGTGGGGGTGGGCCCCACGCGCACTGACAAGCGAGCGGCGAATACAGCGCGTGGGGGTGGGCCGCCTACGCCTGGCTTGAATCCACAGGCCAGGCTACGGCGAGCCTCGCCGAAGCAAAGCGAAGGCGGGGCCCCACGCGCAACCAAGTAACGAGGCAGAAACTATGAACCGTGTGTTTGGTCGGAGCTTGGACGATACGCCCGGGCCCTTCCGCCTCAACGTCGTCGCGATCGGCATCCTCATGGCGTCGGCCGCCATCGGCGTCGCTGCGGGTGGCAGGCTGGACCATCCGGTCCCGCTCATCGTCGCCCTCCTCATCGGCGTCGTCCTGATGCAATCTCCGCGCGTGGCGCAGCAATGGGAACGCGCCGTCGTGCTGCGGCTCGGGCGATTCGTCGGGCTCCGCGGACCCGGCATCTTCTGGATCATTCCGTTCGCCGACCGCGTGTCGTCGTGGATCGACCAGCGCACGATTACGACCACGTTCGCCGCCGAGCAGACGCTGACGTCCGATACGGTGCCGGTGAATGTCGACGCCGTGCTCTTCTGGATGGTGCACGACGCGCAGAAGGCGGCGCTGGAGGTCCAGGACTACACGCAGGCCGTGAGTTGGGCGGCGCAGACGGCGCTCCGCGACATCATCGGCCGGACCGGGTTGACCGACCTGCTGCGGGGGCGTGAGCAGATCGAGGCCGAGCTGCAGCAGTTGATCGACTTGCGGTCGAACCCCTGGGGCGTCACCGTCTCTTCCGTCGAGATGCGCGACGTCGTCATCCCCGTTGCGCTGCAGGACGCGATGTCGCGCGAGGCGCAGGCGGCACGGGAGAAGCAGGCGCGGATCATCCTCGGTCAGGCGGAGGTGGAGATTGCGCACTCGTTTGAGGAGGCCGCGAAGTCGTACCACGAGAATCCCACGGCGCTCCACCTGCGCGCCATGAACATGCTGTACGAAGGGTTGAAGGAAAAGGGCGCGCTGATGCTCATCCCGAGCAGCGCGGTGGAATCGATGGGGATGGGCGGATTGATGGGCGCCGCGGCGCTGCGACAGCAGGCGCTCACCGGGAGCTCGCCCGAGGGCACGCCGACGGAGTAGTCCTCGGTTCGACGACAGACTCAATGGATCGATAGGAGGACCGTATGCCACTCACCAACCCGGATCGTCTCAATCTTCGAGTGTGGCTGCTGCTCGCGCTGCTCGGCGCATTTCTGTGCCTGGTGGGCTGGTATCGCGCCATCACGTAATGCTGGCCTGATCGAGGATCTTCCTGACGGTCTCGAGCGTGTCGGCCTCGGCCGCCGGCTTGTCCTTCCGCCAGCGCAGCATCCTGGGAAACCGCACGGCGATCCCGGAGCGGTGGCGGGTCGAACGGGCGATGCCCTCGAATCCGAGCTCGAAGACCTGCACGGGCTCGACGTGGCGGACGGGCCCGAACCGCTCGCGGGTGTGACGGCGAATCCAGCGATCGAGCTCGGCAATCTCCTCGTTGGACAACCCTGAATACGCCTTGGCGAACGGCACCAGCTCCCCTGCCTCCCAAACGCCAAACGTGTAGTCGGTGAGCAGGCTGGCGCGGCGGCCGCTGCCCGGCTGGGCGTAGATCAGCACCGCGTCGACCGTGAAGGGATCGATCTTCCACTTCCACCAGTCGGCACGCTTGCGTCCGACGCCGTACTGCGAGTCGAGGCGCTTGATCATCAGGCCCTCGACGCCCCGGGCGCGCGAGTCCGCGCGCAGCTTCGCCAAATCGTTCCAGGATTCTGCGGAGACGGCCGGCGAGACACGGAGAACGCCCACCGGTGTCGTCTCGGAGGCTTCCGGCGAGCGGAGGAGCGGCTCGAGCATCGCGCGGCGTTCCGTCAGCGGACGCGCGCGCACATCTTCGCCATCGAGCTCCAGGACGTCGTAGGTCATGAACACGACCGGAACGGTCCGCGCCAGCTGCGCCACCTGCTTCTGACGTCCGATGCGCTGCTGGAGTGCAGAAAACGGCATCGGCCGTCCGTCGCGAAACGCAAGCACTTCGCCGTCGAGCACCGTGCCCTCCGGCAGCCTCGACGCCGCGGCGGCGATTTCGGGAAAGCGATGCGTGATCAGCTCCTCTCCGCGCGACCAGAGATGCACGGCTCCCGCCCGTCGGATGAGTTGCGCGCGGATGCCATCCCATTTCCATTCGACGAGCCACGCTGACGGATCGCCGAGCGCGTCCGGCCCATCCTCGAGCGGTGACGCCAGGAAGAACGGATACGGTCGCGATCGATCATCGTCCGATCGTTCGGGCGACAGCACCGACTCGAGCCAGGCAGCCGTCGGCGTCCATTCGCCCATCAGTCGCGCGGCAATCACCGAGGTGTCGAGCTCTGCGGCCTCTGCGATCGCCCGGACGACGAGTGTCTGCGAGACGCCGACGCGCAGCTCTCCCGTGAGCAGCTTGAGGAGCATGAAACGCTGCAGGCGATCGAGCTCGCGAAACCAGGCCGTTGCTCGTGCCTGCTGCGCCACTGGATCGAGCGCTCTGAGCGGCAGCACGCGCTCCTCCAACCACTGGCTCAAGGAGAGGTCGGCTTCGGCGGTGGACGACAGTTGATCGAGGATGAGCGCGGCGGTTTCGGCGCCGTCACCGACGACCGAGTAGCACTCGCCAAGCATCCACTCGGCGAGACCCGTGGCCGCCAAGGTCCAGTCGCGGATTGCCGCCGATGGCACCAGACGTTTGAGGCGGCGGCCCGTCAGGAAGAAGACCGCCCACGCCGCGTCCGCCGGCGGCGCGCTCTTGAAGTACTCGCGCATCGCCGCGACCTTGGCCTTGGTCGAGGTCGTCCGGTCGATCTCGTCGTAGAGTCGAGAGAAGCGCTGCATCGGTTCTGTCTTGCTTCCAGCGGCTATTCCGCTTCCCCCATTTCGTCCTCCCAGGCGGTTCGGATGACGTCGGCGTCCAGCCCCGACTCGCTCAGATGACGCGCGAGCGGCCCCGCATGACCGTGTGTGGTCAGCACGCGTGGAGCCCCGGTGTCGGCGATCGTCGCGAGCACCGCCGGCCAGTCGGCGTGATCGGACAGCACGAACCCGCGATCGTACGCCCGTTGACGGCGAACGCCGCGCACCCGCATGAGGCCCGAGGCGAACGCGTCGGAGAGGTCGCCGAGCCGGCGCATCCACGGCGTGCCGCGGGCTGAAAGCGGCGCCAGCACCAGCTCCCCGGCGAACGACGTGCCGCGCGGACGTTCCGTGACGACTCGAACCGGCAGCATCGGTATTCCCGCCGCACGATAGACGTCGATCATCCCGATCATCATGCCGTGGACCAGGACCGTCCGGTCCGTCACCCGCGCCAGCTCGGACAACAGCCGCTGCGCCTTGCCAATCGTGTAGCAGAAGAGCACGGACGTCTTGCCCGCCTCGCCATTCCGGGTCCACCACTTCGTGATGTCGTCGATGATGGTCGCTGTGGGATCCCAGCGGTAGATGGGAAGGCCGAACGTCGATTCCGTGATGAACACGTCGCACTTCAGCGGCTCGAACGGCGCACACGTCGGATCTTCGACCCGTTTGTAGTCGCCGGCAATCACCCAGACGCCGTCGGGGCCGGCAATCCGGATCTGCGCTGAGCCGAGTACGTGGCCCGCCGGATGAAAGCTGAGCTCGACCGATCCGATGCGCAATCGATCGCCATACGGGAGGGTTTCGATCCGCACCTCGGATCCGAACCGGCGACGGAGCAGCGGGGCGCAGGGTTCGGCGCACAGATAGCTCGCGCTGCCTGGTCGTGCGTGATCGCCGTGCGCGTGAGTGATTACGGCACGCTCGGCCGGGGCCCACGGATCGACGTGAAAGCCCCCGGCCTCGCAGAACAGGCCCGAGCGGGTCTCTGTCAGCATGAATGAATGTTATCGGGATCGGGGATCCGGGATCCGGGATCCGCCAAACCTCGCGATCTCGGGCCGAAGGTTTTTCGGATCCCTGATCCCCGATCCCTGATCCCGACGTTCTTCTCCCATTACAATGTCCGCCAATGCTTATCGCGCTCACGAGAGCAGTGCCGCCGACCATCGCAAACTGCGAGCTCACGCATGTGGCGCGCGCGCCAATCGACCTCGGTCGGGCGGTCGCGCAGCACGCCGAGTACGAAGCGGCGCTCGGTGCCTTTGGTGCCCGCGTCGAGCGTGTGGACGCCGCCCCGGATCTGCCGGATTCCGTGTTCATCGAGGACACGGCCGTGGTCTTCGATGAGGTAGCCGTACTGATGCGGCCTGGCGCATCATCCCGCCGGCTCGAGGTGGACGCTGTGGCCGCCACTCTCGAACGGTACCGCCCGACCGAATCGATCGTGTCGCCCGGTACAATGGACGGCGGCGACGTGCTGCAGGCCGGTCGGCGCGTCTTCGTCGGGCTCTCGCTGAGGACGAATCGGGACGCCGCGCGGCAGCTGCAGGCGATCCTCGAGCCGCTCGGGTACACAGTGGAAGACGTGCCGGTGGAGGAGTGTCTGCACTTGAAATCGGCGGTGACGGCGGCGACCGATGATCTGCTCGTCCTGAACCCTGCGTGGATCGATCCGGCACATTTTCGGGGGATGCAGTGGGTTCCGATCGATCGGGGCGAA
Source organism: uncultured Acidobacteriota bacterium (assembly GCA_963804795.1). Taxonomy (GTDB): domain Bacteria; phylum Acidobacteriota; class Vicinamibacteria; order Vicinamibacterales; family 2-12-FULL-66-21; genus CAVSUB01. Next base: position 365,839 of record CAWDRS010000009.1, read on the forward strand.
CCTTCTGGCGCGAACGTCGTTCGGGTCGGCACCGCGGTCGTCTGCGCCGCATCGGCGCCCCGCACGCGGGAACGACTCGAGTCGCGAGGGTTGACCGTCCGGGCCGTGGACGCCTCGGAGCTGGCCAAGGCCGAAGGGGCGTTGACGTGCGGCAGCCTGATCTTCAACGACGGCGCGAGCGCTCGATGATCCGGCACATCACCGCGTCGCGACGAATCGAGGCGCCGCCGGCGACGGTTTACAGCCTGATTGCCGACTACCACGACGGTCATCGCCGGATCGTGTCGCCAAAGGCGTTCCGCTGGCTCGCGGTCGACAAAGGGGGCATCGGCGCCGGCACCGAGATCCGGTTCGGCATGCGCGTGTTCGGATCCATGAGGACGGCCCGGGGCATCGTCAGTGAGCCGCAACCCGGCCGCGTCCTCGTCGAGTCCTATCCGGAAACGGGCGACGTCACGACCTTCAGCGTCGAACCGGCGGCCGCGGCCGGCGCCTCGAGCGTCACGATTGCCACGGACCTTCACGTCGGCGAGGGTGTCGCCGGGCGTCTCCAGGGGTTCATGGCCGAGCGGTTCCTGCGTCCGCTGTACCTCGAGGAGCTGCAGCGACTCGCCGACCTGGCCGAAGGTCGCGTGCGGCACGAGCCGGTGCCGCAGCAGCCCCAAGGCTGATCCCCGAAGGTGAATTCGACGATGGCGACCCTCCTCGATTCTTCGGCGGGAGACCTGCAGCAGGTGCTCGAGCGGTATTGGGGGTACACCTCGTTCCGCCCCCTTCAGCGCGAGGCCATGGACGCCATCGTCAGCCGGCGGGACTCGCTCGTCGTCATGCCCACCGGCGCCGGCAAGTCCCTCTGCTTCCAGGCGCCCGCGTTGCTCGGAAGCGGTCTGGCGATTGTGGTGTCGCCGCTCATCTCCCTCATGAAGGATCAGGTCGATACGCTCGTCGGCAACGGCGTGGCGGCCGCCTGCTACAACAGCGCAATGGCCGCCGATCACAAGGTATCCGTGGCAGCCGGGCTGCGGGAGGGGCGCTACCGGCTGTTGTACGTCTCTCCCGAACGTCTGGCGGGCGAGGGCAGCGACGGCTTTCTTGCCATGCTGGGCCGCTGTCAGATCCCGTTCATGGCAGTGGACGAAGCGCACTGCATCAGCCAATGGGGTCACGACTTCCGACCGGAGTACCGGCAGCTCGGGCGGCTTCGAAACCTGTTTGCCGACGTCAGCCTCCACGCGTACACCGCGACCGCCACCGGGCGCGTTCGCCGGGACATCGTCGGGCAGCTCGGGCTGCGAAACCCTCTCGAGCTCGTCGGATCGTTCGATCGCCCGAACCTGGTCTACCGTGTGCTGGCGCGGGCGGATCTCAAGCGGCAGCTGACGGAGATCATCGGTCGACATCGCCAGCAGGCCGGGATCATCTACTGCACATCACGGCGGGAAGTCGACGCGCTCACGGCGTGGCTCGTCCAGTCCGGCGTCCGTGCGCGCGCGTATCACGCCGGACTCCCGGACGCCGAGCGAAGCCGGAATCAGGACGCGTTCCTGGACGAGCACGCGGACGTCGTCGTGGCGACCGTGGCCTTTGGTATGGGGATCGATCGCTCGGATGTGCGTTTCGTCGTGCACGCAGGCGCGCCGCAATCGCTCGAGCACTATCAGCAGGAGTCGGGCCGCGCGGGGCGGGACGGTCTGGAGGCCGAGTGCGTGCTCGTCTACTCGACCGCCGACTTCCTCAAATGGCGCGTCATGCTCGAGCGGAATGGGGAGCTCACGGATGCGCGGCGGTCGCTCCTGCGCGACATGGAGCAGTACGCGGCCAGCGTCGGCTGCCGGCATCGTCATCTCGTCGGGTACTTCGGGCAGACGCTCGCGAAAGCCGACTGCGACGCGTGCGACTTCTGCCTCGACGAGCTCGAGGCGGTTACGGATCCGGTCACCCTTGCGCGGAAGGTGCTCTCATGCGTCGCGCGCGTGGGTCAGCGGTTCGGTGCCGCCCACGTCACGAGCGTGCTGCGCGGTAATGCGAGCGATACGATTACTGCACGCCGCCACCATGAGCTGACGACGTTCGGTTTGCTGGCGGACGCCAGCATCCCGGAAGTCCGCGGGTACATCGAGCAGCTGTCCGGTCAAGAATTTTTGAAGCAGTCGGGAGACGAGTTCCCGGTGCTCGTGCTGACGGATCGCGGGTGTGGCGCTGCTGAAGGACGCGGGCAGCGCTCCCGACCTCGCGCTCGCGCGGCTGCGCCGTCCGGTCAAGGGCAAATCGATGCCGCGGGCGCGGATCGAGACGGAATCGTGGCAGGGCGTCGACCGCGATCTCTTCGAGCGCCTGCGCGAGCTCCGCCTCGAGATCGCCCGCAGTCGAGGGGTCCCGCCATATGTGATCTTCCACGATTCGACGCTGCGCGACATGGCCCGTCTCAAGCCCACGACCCCCGACGCGCTTCGGCAGGTGTACGGCGTCGGGGAACGGAAGGCGGCGGACCTCGGAGAGGCGTTTCTGGCGGCGATAAGGGGAACTTGACCACGCCGACTCCCGGATCCCTGATCCCTGATCCCCGATCACGTCACCGTCAGTTCCCTCCCGTCCGCGCCGGCGCTGGTACTGGCATCTCCGTCGTCGTGAAGCGCGGCAGCATCTCGTCGCGCATCACGAGTTGATAGAGCACCGTCGCAATCGTCACGGCAGAGGCCTTGACGTCGTCTTCGATCACGCGCTCGTAGGTGTCGAGGTTCGTGTGATGGGTGTGTGAGCCGTACTCGATCGAGTCCTGGGCGAAGCCGATGCCGGGCAGCCCGGCATTGTTGAACGAGGTGCTGTCCGTACCGGCAACTCTGCGGCTGCTCGTGACCGTTGCCCCGCCGACGCCGAGGTCCTTCACGGGAGCCAACGCTTCCCGGAGAATGCGCGCCGCGTCCGGCGGGCCGAAGACCGAAGCTCCCCGTGCCTTGCCGGTCCCGCTGTCGATGTTCAGATAGCCGGCGAACTTCGCGAACTCCGGTTTCGGGCTCTCGGCGGAGCCAAAGTGTTCCTTCACGTACGCGAGCGATCCGAGCAGGCCTTCCTCCTCGCCGCTCCACAGCGCGACCCGAATCGTCCGGCGCGGCTTGACGCCGATCGCCTTCAGGATCCGCGCCGCTTCCATCATGATCGCGCAGCCGATGGCGTTGTCGGTCGCGCCGGTCGCCGAGTGCCAGGAGTCGAGGTGCCCGCCGAGCATGACCACTTCGTCCGCCTTGTCGGTGCCGGCGATCTCCGCGATGGTGTTGTACGAGGTGCGGCCCTCGGGGTAGGTCTTGTTGACGATCTCGGCCTGGATGTCGACCGCGGTCCCGTCAGCCAGCGTGCGGGCGATGCGGCCGTAGTCCTCGTTGCGCATCACGACGGTCGGGATGGTCTGTGACGCGTCGTAACCGCGGGCATTGAAGGCGATGATCTGTCCGTGCGGACGCCCGGCGTCGTTGATGCGGAGTGCGGCCTTGTTGTCGAAGAGGAACTTGTCGACCTGCTGCGCGACCTGCGCCGTGGTCAACCGCCCATCGGGCGGCGTCTGGCCGCGACCCTGTCCGCCGCCGCGCTGACCAAATCCACCGCGCGCGTCTGCGCATTCCGGCGCGTTGGCCATCTCCTGGTCGAATCGGCAGCGAACCTGCTCGTCCGTCAATCGCCCGGCGGGCGGCTGCAGGTTGACCGGAACGAATACCGGCCGGCCGACGAGCACAGCCGCGTCCGCGATCTTGGTCTTGACGCTCTCGAGATAGGCCGTCAGCTCTTCCTGCGTCGGTCCATGGCGCGAGGGGCCACGCCCGCCGCGTGCTCCCTGGGGCGCGTTCGGGTTCGGCGGCGCTTCGGGTCCTTCCGGTGTGACCAGGTTGAACGCCTTGGCCGTCACACGGCCGGGCGTGCTCGGCGTCCAGCCAAGCGCTTCAACCACCAGCGCGTCTTTGTACGGGGACGTGACGTGCACGGCGAGATACTCGTTGAGCCATCCCTCTCGGCCGAAGTCCCACGGCTCGAGATGGCCATTCGTCATGCCCCATTCGGTCATCTGCTTGATCGCCCACTCGGCTGACGCTTTGTGATTCGGTGATCCTGTCAGGCGGGGACCGTAGATATCCGTGAAGTAGTGCAGCGTCCGCATGATCTGCGAGCGGTTCATCCCCTCCTGACGGATCTTCGCGTTGATGTCGTCGGCAGTCCGCTCCTGCGCCGCAAAAGGTAGGCTCGCGATGGCCACCATGCCGGCCACCACGACGAACGTTCGTGAATGCATCCATTTCCTCCCCGAAATGAAACCGCGATTATACCGGCAAACGAACGGTCGACCTTTGTGGCCGTGATAGATTGCGGCGATGGGCATGCGGACTCCGATACTGTCGACGGCCCTGCTCGCCATGGCGATCGCGCTGGCCGTCGACGCGCGGCAGGCGCAGCGCCGGGCGCAGCCGGCGGGCGCACCGGTATCGACGTACCGGATCGTGAAGATCTATCCGCACGATCGCGCAGCCTTTACTCAGGGGCTGGTGTACCTCGACGGTGTCTTGTACGAAGGTACCGGCCAGAACGGGCAGTCGACCATCCGGAAGGTGCGGCTCGAGAACGGCGAAGTCCTCCAGCAGCAGTCACTCGATCAGAAGTACTTCGGCGAGGGCATCGCGATCTGGAAGAAGTCGCTGATTCAGTTGACCTACAAGACGGAAATCGGATTCGTGTACGACCTGGCATCTTTTCAGCGCCTGAAGACTTTCAACTACACGGGCGAGGGATGGGGCCTGACCCACGACGAGTCGCGCATCATCATGAGCGACGGCTCGTCGTCTCTTCGTTTCCTCGACCCGGAAACGCTCCGCGAGACGGGACGGATCGCGGTGAAGGAGGGGGGCAAACCTGTCGAGGAGCTCAACGAGCTGGAGTTCGTCAAAGGTGAGATTCTGGCCAACGTCTGGAAGACGGAGCGGGTCGCACGAATCTCGCCGCGCACCGGTCAGGTGACCGGATGGATCGATCTGTCGGGATTGCTGGATCCGCGCGACGCGGCGGGAGTGGACGTGCTGAACGGCATCGCGTACGACGCGGCCGGCGATCGCCTGTTCGTGACCGGAAAGCTGTGGCCGAAGTTGTTCGAGATTCGGATCGTCCCGGCTGGCGCCCCACGATGAACAAGCGAACGAGCGCCAGCTTCGTTGAAACTACGGCGGTCAGGCCTGCCCCGGGGCAGGCCTGAAGTCCGGCGCTACGAGATTGTGAATTGAGCTCAGGGCTTCGCCGGATCGACCTTCAGCTCGCCGAGCTTGGCGGCCATGTCTTCGGCGGAGGTTGCCGGCTTGACGGTCTTGTCGACCGCCAGAACCTTCCCGTCTTTGCCGATGTAGAAGGTCCAGCGGTTCGCCATGCCTTTGGGGTTGAGCACTCCGTAGGCCTCCGCCGTTTTCTTGTCCGGATCGCTCAGCAGCGGGAAGTCGGCTTTGTGCGCGGCCGCGAACGCCTTGTTCCCCTGCTCGCCTTCGATGGGGTCCACGCTCGCCATGAAGTACTTCACGTTGTACTTCTTGATCATGTCGCCGTGTTCCGCGAGCGATTTGCACTCAATCGTGCATCCCTGGGTGAACGCCTTGGGGAACCACGCGAGGACCACCGCCTGCTTGCCCTTGAAGTCCGAGAGTTTGTACGTCTTGCCGTCGCTTGCCTGAAGGCTGAAATCGGGCGCCGGGTCGCCGACCTTCAGCTCGGGGGCAGGAGTCTGTGCTCCGCCCGTTGCTGCCATCATCAACATCGCTGCCACCACCATTGCACTGCGCATTCGGCTCCTCCGTGTCCGCGCATGATATCGCGGGACGTATCTTGGACGCGAAGTCAGAGGGTGAGGGTCCGACGCAATGCAACGGCTCAGTTGGGTGGTAAAGAGCGTGTCAACCAGAGGGCTTCGGTGGGGCAGCCCTGAAGGGCTGCGCTACGAGTTTCCGCAGGTGGCGAGCCTCGCTTCCTCGTTCTCTCGTAGCGCAGGGCTTTAGCCCTGCCTCGACGGGGCACTATTCAGGCCTTACGTTTTCATGAGATGTCCAGCCGCAACCGCCAACGGCCACATCGCAAACACGAGCATCCTCGGGCCGGCTGGCCGCGGAATCCTGAGCGGCGCGATCATCGCCACGCCTGTGGCGAGGAGGACAAGCGCCAGAACGTCCGGGTTGGCGGTGAAGCAGAGTGTCGAGGACCACATGAGCGCTGCGACCGGCACCGGGAGTCCGACGAACCCCCTGACGGCGTCGTGGGTGACGTTGTAGAACGCCAGCCTCGTGAGAGCCGAAGCCAGATAGAACAGGCCTGCGAGCCAGATCAGCACGCCGGATTGGCCGTGAGCCGCGAGGGCCGCCGTGCACACGACCGGAGCCATGCCGAACGTGCAGCCATCACACAGGCTGTCGAGCTCGACGCCGATGGCTGGCTGAATACCGTCGGCACGAAACAGCCGAGCGAACCGGCCGTCAAAGGTGTCGGCGACGACGGCCAGTGCCATCAGTGCCCCCGCTGCACTGGTGTGGCCGAGGAGCGCCGATGCCGCCGCGCTCGACCCGAGCAGGAGCCCGGCATAGGTCAGGGCATTCCGCGGGTGCAGGACGTCAGCCGGAGACGTCATCGAGCGCCTGCCTTGGCGTGATCCCCGGTTCGATCGACGCAACATTCGTGAATGCGGCGCCATGTCCGCAGCACTCGTGGCAGGAACGGCTGGCGGCGCACGCGGTGCACCAGCGCGTAGAATGCGAGCCTGTTGACGAGCAGCTCGTTCATCGCCGCGCGGAACCCGTGTTGCCACCGACCGCGGTCGATCGGTCTGCCGACCGCGTCTGCGAGCGCCGCGCGATGCCGCTCGATCCAGAAGTCAATCGTCGCGTTCGCCGCGCTGGCGGGCAGGACGAAGCAGAGCAACTCCGCCAGATCGCGCTGCGGCGCACCGAGCGTTGCAAGCTCCCAATCGTACGCGCAGAGCGACAGTCCTCCTTCGCGCTCCCGCAGACAGATGTTCCTCGGATTGAAGTCGTTGTGGATCAGCGTCTGTGGGTCTTCATCGAGGAATGGTTGCCAGTCGCCTACCGAGTCCACCAGCTCGCGGTGCAGGACCGGAAAATCGTCCCCGGCCCACTCCGCGAATGGTCGTGCGGCGTGATCGGCAAGTGCAATCCACAGATCGGACATCTCGCCCATGGATGTCGCCGATTGGACGAAGCCGACCCACGGCAGTGCCCGAAGTGAAGCGGTTCTGCCGTACCACACGGCGTGCACTGCGGCGAGGTCACGAACGACGATGCCGATGTGTTCGGGAGACCACGATGGCGTTCGTTCGATCGAGTCCATGAGGGTGGCCCCGCTCACGTCCTCGATCACGAGCGCGGAGCCGCCTCGCGCGTCCAGATCCGCGACGCCAAGCAGATCGGGCATGAAGCGCGTCAGACGTTCATCCTGCGTTTCGTAGATCGCTCGCTCGCGGAGATGCGACGCCGCAAATCCCGTGCGGTCCTGGCACCGCGCGACTGCCTCCCCTACTCTGGGGTCGCACAATCGTGCCAAGGCTTCCCCAACCGCCGTCACATCGTCTGCATGCGGCTTGAGCTTGAGGATGGCATCCACGGTGCGATGCACGCCGGCTTCGAGCTCGAGGCGGTAGCGGAACAGACCGGCCGGCTGACGCGTGCGCCAGGCCGTCAACTCGCTGATGATGCTGTGGTCGGATCCGGTCGCGACGCGAGTCGCCGACCGAACGTCGACATTCAGCCCGCGCGCCGCCAGCGCTGCCTGGAAGAACGCTTCGTCGAACGTGGGGATGTTCGTCTGCGGCGTCGCAGCACGGCCGGGCGTCGCGAGGTAGCCCGCCGCGTGATACGCGGAGAAGTAACAGTCCAGCAGGGCGGCATCGAGTGCTGGGCGCCTGACCTCACCGGGTAGCCGCTCGTTGGTGCGCGCGCTCGACGCCTTGCTGCGTCGGCCGTCTTCGTACAGCTCCGGAAGCGTCAAGCCTTTCGCAGGGCGGTCGAGAAAGAACGATCGAAGAGGCCGCAGCGGGTGATCGGCGCAGTCCGTGGTCTCGGCATCGAGCTGCTCGAGCCAGTCACCGTATGGCACGAGCCGGACGGCGTGCCCGGTGAGGCGCATCCAGAGCAGACACTCTCGCCAGTGGCGCGGCCGCGAGTGGACCAGGTGCATCGGGCCAGTGTGACTCGAGAGCGCCAGAATCGCGGCGGACACGGCATCGACCGGTTCGCAATCGAGCGTCCAGTCGAGATCGGGTGCCGTGGCCATGCGAAGGCATCCGCGAATGAGCACCGAGAGGAGATCGTCGGGGTTGAAGGCTCCGGTCCGACTGTGGCCCGCAATGAGGGACGGCCTGTAGATGCTCACGGGCAGTCCGCGACGGCCGGCCTCCCGCACCAGGGATTCGCCGACGATCTTCGTCTGGGCATAACCAAGGTGAACGCCGCGCAGGTGCGTCAGAGGGTCGAACGATTCGTCCACGGTTGGCGGACCGTCGACGGCGTAGCACACCGACAGGCTGGAGACGAAGTGAAATGGTCGTGAAACCGGCCGGCAGGCCAGCCGCAGGAGCTCGAGAGTGCCTTGCACGTTGGAGGCTCGCAGCGACGCATACGGCGCAATCCAGTTGACGCTGGCCCCGGCGTGGAGCACGCAATCGACCGTGGCGCCCAGGCGCTGCCAGGTGTCGATATCGAGCCCCAGCCGTGGCCGTGCGAGATCCGCGTCGACCGTCACGACGCGGGCAGAGATCGCAGACGGGTCCGCGCCGTTGCGCATCAGGTGCCGGCGGAGCCGCGCCTCCGGTGCGTCACGGCCGGGACGCACGGTGCAGTACAACGTCGCGTTCGACCGTGCGAGAAGATCGGCGGCCAGCTGCCCGCCGAGGAAGCCAGTCGCGCCGGTGAGCAGGATCGCGCGGCTTTCGAGGAGGCTGACGGGATGTTGCGCCGGTCCCGGCTGCACGTCGCCTGGCAGGCTGCTGTCTGCGAGCATCTGCTCGAACGGATCGGAACCGGGCGTCCGATCGCATCGAGCACCGTCTATCCAGGCGGCCAGCTCTCGAATCGTCATCGACTCATGTGCGAGCTCGAGGGGAACTGCAACGCCGACTGCGTCCTCGACCGCGGCCGTCAGCTCGATGATCCCCAACGAGTCCGCCCCGAGGAGCGACAACGGTGCGGCGATGTCGTCGACAGCCAACGGCCGCCCGAGGGTCGAGCAGGCAGCCGAGAGGATGACCGACTCGGTCGGCGAGGGCCCGGCGCCTGTCGCGGCGCCAGTCGTTCGATTCATGCCGAGCGCTCCAGCGGCCATCCGGCGTCGGGAGCATCCCAGCGCGCAACTGCCGTGAGCGAGCCCGAACGCAGCCCTTCGCGGCACGCATATCGTTGAATCTTGCCGCTCGTGGTCTTGGGGAGGACGCCCGGCGTGAGCAGTACGATGGTCGACAGCTGGATGCCGTGGGCTGAGGCCACGGCCGCACGGATACCCTCCAAGAGGTCCAGACGGTCGCCGGCGGATTCGTCGCGAAGCTCCACTTCTGCGGCGACGGCGACGGCTTCGCTCTCGGCTTCGATGGTGAAGGCGGCGGCTCCGCCGGGCCGGACGGCCGGCACTGCCGCTTCGACCGTCAGCTCGACGTCGTGCGGGTCGTGTTTCAGACCTCGCACGATCATGACGTCCTTGATCCGGCCGGTGACGAACAGCTCGCCGTCGTGAACGAACCCGAGGTCCCCCGTGCGGAGGAAGGGACCCTCGCCCGTGTCGGCGAGCTCTGCACGAAATGCCGCGTGCGTCTCGTCGGGCCGGCGCCAGTACCCGCGGGCCACGCTCCCGCCGGCGACCCAGATTTCACCGACTTCGTTCTCGAGGCGCTTCAGGCGCGTCTCCGGATCGACAATCGCGATGTATGTCGCGGGCCCGGTCGAGCCGCAGCCCATGACGACCGAGGTCAGCCCGGTCTGCCCCGTGTGCCGCACGACCCGGCCCTTGCGAAGAGCGGCACGATCCAGGGACAGAGCCCGCGGTTCCTGGTTGGGTCGGGTGCTGGTGACGAGGAGTGTCGATTCCGCGAGCCCATACGCCGGCCGGAAGGCGTGCCGGCGAAATCCGCACGATGAGAACGTCCGAACGAACGCATCGATGGTCGTCTGACGCACCGGCTCGGACCCGCTGAACGCCACTCGCCACGAGCTGAGGTCGAGCGCTTCACGATCCGCGTCGGACGAACGTCGAACACAGAGGTCGTAGGCAAAGTTCGGCCCTCCGCTGTGCGTCGCGCGAAGCGTCGAGAGCGCGCGGAGCCAGCGCGCCGGACGCTGGAGGAACGCGACCGGAGACATCAACCAGCCGGGGAAGCCGCCGAACGCGGGCTGAAGGACGCCCTGGATCAGTCCCATGTCGTGGTTCACGGGGAGCCAGGAGACCGACACCGATTGCGCGTCGTGCAGACCGAGTCGCGCGCTGTCGGCCAGGTTGTCGAGCAGGTTGGCATGCGTCACCATCACGCCGCGCGGCGTCGAGGTCGATCCCGACGTGTATTGCAGGAACGCGATGTCCTCCGGTTTGGGGGGATCCTCGAGGTGAGAGGTCCAGCAGTCATCAGGAATGTCTTCGATCCTGAGCCACTGGAGCGCCGCGAGCTCCGGCACGACCGCACTGAGGGCGTTCGCCTTGGCGCTGACGGCCGCCGTCGTGAGCACCAGCTCGACGCCAGCGTCCGCGATGATTCCGCGCAGCCTGGCGGCGACACGGTCGGCGCGCGCCCCCGAAGGTGGGTACGCAGGCACAGCGATCGCTCGAGCGCGAAACGCGCCGAAGAGTCCAGAGACGAACTCGAGCCCTGGAGGAAACAGGAGGAGCACGCGCGAGGCCGGTTGGACGCGCTCGCGGATCGCCGAGGCGATCGAGCGGCTGCGTCGGTCGAGCTCGCACCACGAGAGATGGCCGGCGTCCTGCTCGCCTGACTCGAGAAACGTATAGGCGCGATCGTTCCCCTGTCGGGCGGTGCGGAGCGCGAGGAGATCCGAGAGCGACCCGACGGCAGACTCTAGTCTCAACCGAGGGGCTTCGCCCCTCGGACTCCCCGACACGCCCTCTCGCGCGCCGCTTCGCCGGCGCGCTCCGGTCGCGTGGCTCGCTCGCGACGCTCGCTCGCGCCGCATTTGTGACTTACGTTCCAGAGTCATGAAAGCTCCTGATGTGCGCGCGTCAGTACGCGTCGGACGAGCGCTGTGTTCTCGGAAAGGTTCGCCTCGGTCCAGCCGCGTGTCTCGATCGCGGGCAGAAAGAAGACGTCCACGATCCCGGGCCGTGCGTCGAAACCGAGACGCGGATCGACCTCCGCTGGGATGCGGATGTAGAAGGGGACGATCGGGGCCTGCAGGTTGGTTGCGAGGTGGAACGCCCCTTTGTTGAAGTGACCGATCTCCCCGGTGGTCACCCTTCCGCCTTCGGGGCTGAGATACACGGATTCGCCCGTCCGGCGGAGCACTCGTTCTGCCCGCTGGAAAATCCTGACGCGCTCCCGCGGTCGATCCTGCGGAACGGTGAAGAACGTTCCCAGCAGCCAGCTGATGATGCCGAGCGGAACCAGCTTCCGCAGGAATCCGCTCAGAAAGAACCGGCAGTTCGGCAGTCCGAGGGCGACGAGGACGAAGAGGTCGAGGGTCGACGTGTGATTCGACACGAAGACGGTCTGGGCTGGCGGCAACGTTCGCGCGCGATGCGTTCGGATCCTGATGCCGTACAGCCGGAGGATGCTGCGGCTCAGCGACCGCGCCATCAGGCGATACAGCCCGCGCGCCCGGAAGAGCGTCAGCGCTCCGGCGAGCAGCATCACGATCGATGCGACGCTGACCGCGATCCCGCTCGCGAACAGCAGGAACCACGCCCTAACCGGGCGGGGTTGACGATGGACGCGTTCGCGGGAAGGGAGGAAGACGGATTGCGCTCGAAGGAGATCGGTCATTCTCCCCTCCGGCAGACGATCGTCTGCATGGCGAGGTTCAGACGTGTTTCGAACAGCAGCAGCGGCGTCAGGAGCAGCTGACCGACGAAGTACGGAACCATCGCCGCCTCCAGGTTCAGACCTCGACCTCGGAGCATCCGGAAGGCGACGCCGGTGAACAGATAGAAGTAGGCGGGAAACGCGCCGTAGGGGAGGTAGTCGACGACCTCCAGGCCGGCCGCGTGCGCCATCGCCACGAGATGTTCACGATCGAAGAGCGCCGTGTGCTGCGGCGCCTGCAGCCCTGGCCAGCGATCGCGGAACCACGCGAAGGTCCGGCTGTCGAGACGAGGGACCTCGACGATCAGCCGCCCGCCTGGACGGAGCAGGGCGCGTGCGGTCTGCAGACTGCGCAGCGGGTCGTAGTCGTGCTCCAGGAAATGCCACATCGTCACGACGTCGAACCGCGCTTTCCGAAAATCGGTTTCGTAGAAGAGCCCGTGGTGGAAGGCGATGCCTTCGAGGAAGGGGCTGGACGAGAGATCCTTGAAGTCGAGGCCCGTCGCCTGGACGCCGCGGCGTTGGCGGAGCCGCTGAAGAAACGATCCGGACCCGCATCCGACGTCGAGGACCGAGGTGACCTGGGTGAGCGGACAGTACCGCGCCACCAGCCGTTCCTTCTCGGCGTCGAGCTTCCCCATGGCGCGATTGAAGAGCGGCGTCAGCAGCCCCCAGTCGCGCTTCTTTCGATGCGCGATGTAGGTGTCGTCGTAGTACTCGGCCACACGTTCGAGTGTCAGCCTGGGGTTCTGGTACGCGAGCCCGCATTGCCGGCAGCTCACGAATCGAAACCGGCCCGGTCTGCCGGTGAGATCGTCTTCCGCCATGAGCAGCTCGCTATGCTCGGAGCTGCCGCACAGGTAGCAGCTGACCGTCTCTGTAGGCCCGACCTTCAGGTCGGGTGTTGAGGTAGGCCTGACTTTCAGGTCGGGCGCCGGCATTGCCGCGACGTTCATGTTCATACGGACCCCCGCATCGCAAGCGCCGCCAGCGTCAGCCCGAGCAGTGCTCCCTCACCCGCGACGAGCGTCGGGCGCACCCTGGCCGGACTCCTTGCGTCGTGAATCGCTTCGTAGACGCAGGCGCTGAGATAGGCGGCCAGCATCGAGAGCCAGATCTCAGCCGTCCACGCGGCTGGCCCCACGCGAGCGGCTGCGATGATCCAGACGAACAGGGGATATTTGGCGAGGAGCAGATGATCGCCGAGCAGCGTTCGCTCTCGACGCAGGGCGTACCAGGTCCCGAGAAAGACGACAAGGATCAGGTAGGCGGTCATGGGGCTCAGGAATACGACTGGTGCGGTTCCGCGAAACAGAAGAAGCGCCACCGTTCCGGACCCGAGGATCAGGCACGCCACCGAAACCGGCCAGACACGCGTCGCGCTGACCAGCGCGCGCTCGGGATGGATACGTGCATCTCGATCTCGATCGGCGAGGTCGTCGAGCACTCTGAAGTGCGCGAACAAGAGGAAGGCGAGGAGGACGTCGACCCCGAACGTCCTGAGGCCGCGACCGCCGCCACCCTGCGCGGCGATGGCCAGCAGTACGGGCACCAGGACCGCCATGGTCCATGGCAGGCGCTCCGCCCGGTAACGAAGGAGGAGGCCAATCATTGACCGGCGCCAGCGCCGTCGAGAATCCGGACGGCTCCTCGATTCCCGTCGACTCTGACCTGACTGCCATGAAGGATCCGCCTGGTCGCGTCTTTGACGCCCACGACCGAAGGGATACCGAACTCGCGCGCGATGATCGCGCCATGGGAGAGCATCCCGCCCCGCTCGACAACGAGCCCGGAGATCAGGGGGAACACGGGCCCCCAGCCGGGATCGGTCTGCCGCGTGACCAGTACGTCGCCCGCGTGGAGACGGCCCGATTCCTTGACATCGGACAGCACCGAGGCGCGCGCCGTCACCACGCCCCCGCACGCGCCGAGGCCTTCGAGCGCTTCCGGTACGCCGGCGAATGTCGCAGCCGATGAATGACTCGACGAGAAGTACTCGCCCTCCCGGAGCGTCAGGCTGTCCGGCGGCGCGAGTCTCGCCTGCGCCGCGTGTGCCTCGCGTCGCAGCATCACCAGGGCGCGCACATCATCCGCGAACATGGCGCTCCCGGACAGCAACGCATCTATTTCGTCTGCGGTCAGAAAGAAGATGTCATCCGCGCGATCGAACCGGCCGTCAGCGCTCAGTCGAGCGCCAATCGCGAGGGCGATGCGCCGAAGGCGGCTGTACAGGAGCGCTTGTTTGAGTCGGGCACGCTCTCGGAGACAGATGCAGGCCTGGGTCCATCGCAGCATCCGCATGACGGTCGCCTGCTGCAGCACCGGGGGAACCACCGGCAGGATCCGCCGGGACCTGAGCTCGCGCCGGACTCTTCTGGTATCAGCCAGCCGCTCCGACGCCTGATGCCGAAGAAGCTCGATCGGCGAACCGGCCTCTGACGAGAGGTAGTTTCGGATTAGCCCGATGAGCGGCGCGGCGTCCTCCTGAAAGCTTGGGACCGTGAGCATCAGCTCGCCCGAGCACCGGAAGCCCCAGTCCTCCTGGAATTGCGACAGGGCCTGCTTGAAGTCCGAGAATCGTTCGCCGTGACCGACGGCGTCCAGAAGCGACGTGGGGTTCGAGGTGACGAAGAGGTGAAAGAGATCCGGATTGGCACGGACCCGCTCGGACAGCTTCCAGAGCTCGATTGCCGGCCGTCCGCTGACGAGATCCGGCAGCCCCTTGAGCAGCGAGTTGTGCAGCGCCTGCTGGTCTTCTTCCGGAAACGCGCGGGCGAGCAGGCGCTGCAGCACGCCGTAACAGACCATGGACCCGGCGTCCGCGAGGGCGGCGTCGTTCCATTGGTGACAGCGAATGTGCAGGAATCCTCTGAAGTCGCCGAGAAGTGCCTGAAGGGATCGTGGGCCTGGCAGGCTGGGATGGGTCTGCGCCGCGAACGCGTCGACACGGCGCTCGAACCGCTGGACCCGTCGCTCGAGGAACAGGTATTGCCAGGCCGTCTGGATCGCGATGCGCGCGACTTCCAGCGCCTGCCTGGCGCGCCGCGCCACGGGGACGGCGGCCGCCGTGTCGGTGGACTCGGAGCCGACGAATTGATTGAACGATCCGGCGAGCAGCTCTCCGCAGGGTGCCGAGCGCAGCACCGCATGGATGCTGGTCAGGTTGTAGTACATCCGCGCGCCGTGCACGCCGATGATGTGCCGGAGCGGCTGCTCCATCGCCTCGAGCCGAGGCCGGGCGATGCCGAAGGATCGGCCGAGATTCCGGAAGTAGTGGTAGTAGCCGGCGCTCGCGATCGAGTAGAGCAGAGGGCTGATCGGATCCGGGAAGTTCTCGTTGACGTTGGCGTTCGACCAGCGCACCTCGCCCGACGACGTGTCGATTGGTGCTGGACGTACTGGCTCCGCGGCTGGAGCACGCGCGGGAACCGTGATCGGGCGGGCCTGCACGATCCAGAATCGACCGTCATCGTCCATCGCCCACTCGATGTCCTGCGGTTCGTCGAACGCTCGTTCGATCGCGAGCGCCGCGGAAGCGATCTCCGCGACGCTGCGATCGTTGACGAGCGATTCGAGCGGCAACGCGCAGCGCTCCGGCCGCGCCTCGAGTCTCCACCGGAGATGCTCCCGGGCGATCGTGAGTCGTCCGGGATTGTCGCGGCCTGAAACGAGCGCCTCGCCCATCCCGGGGCAGAACTCCATGACCATCTGCGACTGGTTCCCAGGCGCCTCCGTGAACAGCACGCCGGACCATTGCGACGCAATCTGACGCTGGATGATCACGCCCATCCCGTCGAGCTCGACTTCCTTCGCGAGCGCGTACACCATCGCGCGATGCGACCACCGGGAGGCCCACACTCTTACGACTGCGTCGATGAGCAGGTCGCTGTGAACGTCCCCGATCGAGTCGAGCTGACCGGCGAACGACGCCCCGATGCCATCCTCGCCGCGAGCGGAGCTCCTGACCATGAACGGCCCTGCACCAAGCGGCCGCGTCCGCTCTTCGATCGCCTCGCGAAGCGCCAGCGGCACGGGGGTCGCGAAAACCAACGCCTGAATGGTGTCGGCCGCTGCCTGCACGTCGGCCGAGGTCTTTGCCTCTTCGATCGGGTCGTGAAGTCCGCCGGCGTGGAGGAATTCGTCGAACGCCGCATTGGAGACGACGACCGCGGACGGGACCGGGAGACCCAGCCGGACGAGCCGCCAGAGGTTGAAGGCCTTGTTTCCAACCTCGGCGCGATTCGTTGCGTCCGAAAGCGACACGACGAGCGATCTGGCGAAAGGCGCTGCGGCGAGCTCAATCGGTAGCAGATCCGTCGACATGTTGGTCATGCCGGCCGAGGCTTGAGGCCAAGGCGGAACATCAGAAGGCTGAAGCCCCAGTGGAAGACCGGTCCGATGGAGAGCACGATTGCCCATGTACTCCACGGAACGGGGACGACGAGGCTGGCCGCGAGCAGGAGACCGAGGCCGGAGTCGAGGCGATCGGCCGCGAGCTGCCAGGGAAGAGCGCGTCCGGCGGCAGCCGCGCCCGGCGCGATGTCGAGCTGACGCTTCAGGAACGAGTTCGGAAGCTCACCGAGCATGAAGCCCAGCGCACACCACGCGCCGAGTGCGGCGTAGCCTGGAAACGTCAACGGCCACAGACCCGATGGTGATGGAAGGGCGCGTTCGAACACGAGGGCCGTGAGAGGAAGGGCCATCGCGCCGGCGGGCACCATGACGAGCAACCCGCGGATCGTCTTGTTGTCTCCGAACAGCCGTCTGCCACGAAACGTCAGGCCTCCGTCGAGCGGCACCGCGAACGCCTGCGACCCGTTCCATGCAAACCATGTCGTCTGCGCGAAGCCCGCGACGATGAACGAGACGACGAGGAGCGCCGCGCAGGCAACCGGGTTCAACGGCGCCATCAGAGCTCCCATCCCGACTCTTCACGGTTCTGAAACAGGAGCACATCGCCAGGGAGCTGCTTCGCGCCCCGGACCCACTGCCACCAGCCGATTTCGTGAAGAGGCTGATAGCCAATGTCGCGAAGGTGATAGCCGGGGACGAACGGATACATGTGGTGGAGCTCGTGCGCATCGAAGTGGAGCAGCCACGCGGAGGCCCACCGGGGGAGCCGGAGCGACCGCGTGAAGACTTCCTGTTCCGGCGCGGGGTAGGGTCGTACCGAAGCGCCGTGACTGACGTGCTGAGGTACGTGCGTGTGCTGGCTCAGGAGCAGCACGTCTTCCGCCACGAAACTGAGGAGGACGGCCAGTCCGGCGGCGCGAAGGCAGATCGCCGGTCCCGCCAGAGTCAACACCGCCGCATAGACGGCGAGCAGCGTGACGAGCCCAGTTCTGATTGCACGTCGCTCTTTCGGGTCGGGGAAGATCGTCCAGAGACGCGCGATGTTCCAGTAGTTCTCGATCCGATAGATGCACGAGAAGAGCGGAATCCACAATCGCCAGCACACGTTCACGAGCGCGCGCGATGCTCTCGATCGCTCTCGCGGGACGAGCGCGGCCGTCGTCGGATCCAGATCCTGCCAGCCGGTCCACTTGTGGTGGCGCGCGTGCACCCGCGTCCAGCACGCGAACGGAATCAACGACAGCGCGCCGGCGATTGGGCCCACGACGCGGTGCCAGCGGCGCGAGCGGAAGAGCGTCTCGTGCCCGCACTCGTGCAGCAGGACGAACCAGTGGAGAAGGGCCGCGGCCGTAAGGACCTGCCCAGCGATCCAGAGAACCGGTCCAGATAGAAGGGAGAGCCAGACGCCCGAGGCGGTCATGGCGGCGCAGAGCAGCACCAGGCCCGCGCCCTGCGCGTTCTGCGGTCGAAGATGCCTCAGATCGGCCGGAACCGGCGGCCGGGCGGGTCTTGCGTTCCTGTGATGGCTGCCATGGCTTCGCACCCCGCCACGATACGAGGGCGCTGGTCAGAGAGTCGTGAACGTCCCGTGAAGAAGGATGAGGAAAGCTGTGCGAAAGAGCCGGGTCATGCTGTTGGCGGTTTCCGCTTCACCAGGCCGCCTGCGGCGACGGCAGCTGGCGCCATGAACATCACGGCACCAACCTGCGACCAGCTCGCGGACCCTGGTCCGCTCGTGGAGAGCGAAGCGATCGCGCCGGCGGCGATGACCAGTCCGACCCCGGCGGCATGTAGACCTGGACGGCGCGGCGCAATGCGGCCGGCGACGTAGCCGCCGAGCCCGGCGAACACGACGCCGTAGATCACGCTCATGACCATGAAGCTGGGATCCGCCTCGTCGTGAGGGCGCTGTGCGGTCAGCTGAAACAACATCACCGCCGACACCGCGAAAATCAGATAGCCGACGACGATCGCGACGACGGATCTCATGTGCGCCGAACTGTAACATGGCTCTGCGGCTACAATCTGGCAATGCTCCGCGCGCTCGCGCTCCTGGCATTTCTCAGTCTTGCGGCCGGGCTGCAGGCGCAGGGCCCGACGCGCCAGGGACGCACCCATCGTCTCGAGGCGACTCCGCAAACCGTGGCGTACGGCTACTACTGGGCAGAAGCCAAGCCCGTCCTGCGCATCGCGTCTGGCGACATCATCGACGTCGATACCCTGCTCACGAACACGCCTCGCGGCCTCGAGGCGGCCGGCGTCAAGCCGGGCGATGTCCAGGCGTCACTCCGCGCCGTCGTCGAGACCGTGACCGACAAAGGGCCCGGCGGGCATATCCTGACCGGCCCGGTGTTCGTCGAAGGCGCCGAGCCGGGGGACGCGCTCGAAGTCCGTATCCTGTCGATCGACCTGGCCATCCCGTACGGCTATAACGGCTGCAGCGGGTTCATCCGCGAGAACTGCAAGGCGACCGGCAGGACGATCATCCTGCCGTTGGATCGGGCGCGCATGACCTCCACCTTTGCGCCAGGGATCGTCATCCCGCTGAGGCCGTTCTTCGGCAGTATGGGCGTCGCCCCACCGCCGGAAGCCGGCCGTGTGAGCAGCAATCCACCTGGGACGCACGCCGGCAATCTGGACAATCGCGAGCTGATTGCCGGGACGACGCTGCTGATTCCAGTTCACGTGTCGGGCGCACTCTTCGAGGTTGGCGATGGCCATGCGGCCCAAGGCGACGGGGAAGTGGACCAGACGGCCATCGAAACATCTCTGAGGGGCCGGCTGCAGCTCACGGTCCGCAAGAACATGAAGCTCGCGTGGCCGCGCGCCGAGACGTCGACCGACTACATCAGCATGGGCACCGACGAGGACCTCACGAAAGCAACCCGCACGGCGATTCAGGAAATGGTCGATTTCCTCGTACAGACGCGCGGAATGGAACAACAGGCGGCGTATCAGTTGACGAGCATCGCGGGCAACGTCGCGGTGACGCAGCTCGTCGACGGCAAAGTCGGCGTCCATGTCAAGATGCCGAAGAACATTTTCCGGGACTGAAACCCTGCGGGCGTAGCGCAGCCCTTTAGGGCTGCCCATGCGCGCAGGAATGGCAGGCCTGAAAGGCCTGCGCTACGAGAGCGCGCTGCAGGTTTTTGAACCGGTTTCAGGGTTCAGGTTGGGTAAGCGTATCTCTTCGTCGCGACGTATCCCATTGGTACATCCGTCGTCTTTGTAATTACTTGGAAGTAATCCTGGAGGATTCCCGCACCAATGCGATTCCGCCGCTTCATGATTCCAACCATCGTCCTCATGCTGGCTGTCGCCGTTGGTGCGCAGCCGGCGTCGAAGGGCGGCGTCAATTCGATCCAGCCCGAGCCTTTGAAGGAGTGGCTCAGTTACATCGCCTCGGACGAACTGCAGGGCCGGCAGATCTACACGGAAGGCCTGGGCCTTGCCGCGGCCTACATCGCTGACCACCTGAAGGAATGGGGCGTCAAGCCTGGCGGGGACCACGGCAGCTACTTCCAGACGGTCAAGGTCCTCGGCGTAAAGACGGCGAGCCGCGCGAGCGTGACGGTCGACGTGAACGGCCAGAGCCGGACGTTCAAGGACGGCCAGGGCGTGGTCTTTGCGAAGAACATGGGCGGCAAGCAGACGATCACCGGCGATCAAATCGAGTTCGTTGGATACGGTCTCCAGCTGCCGACCGCGAACATAGACGACTACGCGAAGGTCGACCCGAAAGGCAAAATGATCGTCTGGCTCGGTCCCAATGGACCGAGCACCGTCGGCACCGAGTCGCGGCGCCTGCTGACCGCGCGCAGCCGCTCGGCGCTCGACAAGGGCGCGACGGCGGTGTTTGCGCCCGCGTCAGGCTTTACGTTCGGTCGTGGCGCAGGCACGTCGACGCCCCCTGCCGCCACGCAGCCAGTGCCATCGACTCCGTCTGACCGTGAGGCGACGGGTGCGGCGCAGGCAGAGGGCGGAGAACGAGGCGGTGCTCAGCCAGCCGGACGTGGACAGCAGTCTGGCGGCGGAGGACGTGGCGCCCCGGTGGATACGGGCGATTTCACGACCGTGCAGCGCTACGACCGGCCGGTGGCGCCGGCCGTCACGGCACAGGATGATTTCTTCGAGTTCCTCTTCAGCGGGTCCGACACGACATACGCCGCGCTCAAGGAGGCAGCCTCAAAGCGTGAGCCGCTTCCGCACTTCGCGCTCAAGAACGTCAAGATCACGGTCGACGTCGACGCCGACTACAACGTCGTGAGCACGCGCCTCACCCGCAACGTCGTCGGGATCGTCGAGGGGAGCGACCCGAAGCTGAAGGACACCTACGTGATGTTCGGTGCCCACTACGATCACGTCGGCTATCAGCAGAACACGCCCGGTGCCGGAAGGGGCGGCGCCGGAGGCGGGGCGGGGGGTGCTGGTGGATGTGTGGGACAAACCCGCGACACGCCCAGGCCGGGTGACGTGATCAACAACGGGGCGGACGACGACGGGTCGGGAACGGTGTCGGTGATGGCGGTGGCGCGCGCGTTCGCGCTGGGGCCGAAACCAAAGCGATCGCTGATGTTCGTCTGGCACTCCGGGGAGGAGTCGGGGCTCTACGGCTCGCGGTACATGGCGGACTTTCCCGTCGTGCCGCTCGACAAGGTTTCCGCGCAGCTGAACATCGACATGATCGGTCGCAACCGGTGCGACAATCCGTCGGAGGGGAACACCGTGTACCTCGTGGGCTCCGATCGCATCAGCACGGAGCTGCACAATCTGAACGAGGACACGAACAAGGAGCTACCGGCACCGATGAAACTCGACTACGAGTACAACGACCCAGCGGATCCGGAGTCGATCTACACGCGCAGCGATCACTACAGCTACGCCTCGAAGGGCATCCCGATCATTTTCTACACGACCGGGCTGCACAGGGACTACCACTACGTGACCGACGAAGTCGGCAAGATCGAGTTCCCGAAGATGGCGCACATCGCGCAGCTCGTGTACGAGACGGGCCTCGGCCTCGCCAACCTCGATCACTTCCCGGCGCGGGACAACAAGGGACCCAGGATGGGGAAAGGGGAGGGGGGAAGATCAAGTAAGTCGGCAGTCGGGAGTCGGGAGTCGACAGTCGCAGTCGGCAGTCGCAGTCCGGCAGTCGACAGTCGCAGTTCGGGCCGAGCGCCGACCGCCGAACGCCGTCAGAAAAGGCCGGTCGCAATTGTTGCGGCCGGCCTTTTTTACGACTTGCCTACTGGCGCGAGAGCTGGCCGCGGATGGCGCCGTTGGCGTTCGTGACAGTGTGCACGTTGAAGTAGTAGCCGGCCGGGTTCGCCACGATCTGCGTTGCCCAATCTTGGGTCAATTGGGAGTTCGTGAGATTGATCGTTCCACTGCCGTTGGAGTCCAACGTGATTGGCGATGCTGCCGTGAGGGTGGTGTCGACCAGAACCGGGCCGTTGATCCCTGCAGCCCCCGGGTGGATGTGGGCGGCCCGGACGATCTGGCCGGCGGGGAACCCTTGGAGCTGTGCCTGGAAGGTCACACTGCCGCCGCCGGTGACTGCGCCCGTTGACGCGTCGCGCGGCACATTGAAGGTGATCGTCACCGTTCCGCGCGCGTTGGCGTCGGCGTTCGTGATCGGCGGATTCTCGTTTGCTGCGCTCAGCTGCGCGGTGAAGATGATCGGGCCAGTGTTTCCGGATGGGGTCGTCGGGCTGTCGCTGCCGCAAGCGGCTGCCAGGATCAATGCCGTTCCAATTGCTGCGAGTCTTTTCATCGGTCCTCCTCCGAGGGGTTACTGTCGTTTCGAATTCTGTCGTGATCAGGGATCCGGGATCCGGGATCCGAAAGACCTCACGATCTCAATCGAAGGGTTTTCGGATCCCTGATCCCTGAGCCCGTCTCGATCGCTTCTAGAATCTCCTCACCAGATTGAACCCGAGATAAATATCGTGCGTGCTGCCGCCGCGCGCGATCTCGGCCATCGTCGTCCCGAACGAGTTCGTGAAGTTCAGCTGCATCGTGTGGCCTTCGGTCTGTTTCTCGATCGCGACGCCCCACGACCCGCGGCCTGGATCGTGCCCCTGCACCCGAGGAGAGGTACTCAGAAGAGACGAACACCGTCGGGCGAATCCGCGCGCGGGCGCCGAACCCGATGAACGTCGTCCCGTCGTGGCTCGAATGCTCGTCGACCTCAGTGCTCACGTCGTGATCGTGATCTTCGTGCCCCGAGAGCGAGTCCGCCGCCCGCGTGTGCGCGACGAACGCCGGCGACGCATAGAGGCTCAAGCGAGTGCCCAGCGAGCGCGACACGACGATCGCGACACCAGGCTGATAGTTCTGATGAAAGTTCGAGAGGCCCTCCACAGAGCCGAGCAGCGAGATGGAGACCGGGAGCGAACTGCCCTGACGCCATCCGTCGTACCGCCCGAAGAACTGGATGGTCTTGCTGAGCGTCGCGCGATGTACGCCTGCCTGCAGGCGGCTCGTCACGCCGAAGCGATACTCGAGCCCGATCACCGCCCCGTTGTCGAGACTGAAGAAGTCCTCCGCCAGTTCGCCGAAATCCCCGCGTCGCAGGTCCCTGGCAAATCGATGGGTGAGCCGGAAGTAGCTCTGATGCCGATTGAGCGACGTCGTCGTCGGCAGGTTGATCAGATTCAGCTCCGCCGCCGGCGGCGGGGACGGGGCATCCTGGGCGCCGGCAGCAGCCGGTAACACCAGCATCGTCAGGACCGCGAGCGCGCGGACGGCAAAAGCGTCGGACGGTCGTCGTGTTGACAACATCTCGGGTGTTCCCGGATTGGCAAGGGGCGTGCCCCGGCGTGTACGGCTGGTTCAGCGACAAAAACAGGCGCCGTGGTGGACCCGTTCCGCGCCGGTTTTACCTTTTGAGTAAAAAGGTTTCGGCTCGTGTAACGTAGAGAAGCATGGACGACTACTCGGATCCACGACCTGCGCCCGGATTATCCGAGGCCATCGAGGTCCAGGGGCGCACGGGTCGCGAGGGTGGTCTGTCCGCGGCTCTTCCTTCGGGCGACGCTCCTGGCAACCTTGGTGCCGCCGACGGCTGGCGCTCAGCGTCCACGACCGTCAGCCTCCCCGAAGTCCACGGCACGGTGGCCGTTCCCGTGACCGGCAGCTTCTGGAGGAAGCTGCTCGCGTTCGCCGGCCCCGGCTACCTGGTCGCGGTGGGCTACATGGATCCGGGCAACTGGGCGACCGACCTCGCGGGCGGTGCGCGTTACGGCTACACCCTCCTCAGCGTCATCATGCTCTCGAATCTGATGGCGATCCTGCTGCAGGCGCTCGCGCTGCGGCTTGGCATCGCCAGTGGGAGAGACCTGGCGCAGGCCTGTCGAGACCACTACTCGCGCCCCACGACCATCGTGCTGTGGCTGCTGTGTGAGCTGGCGATCGCGGCGTGCGATCTCGCCGAGGTCATCGGATCGGCCATCGCGCTCAATCTGCTGTTCGGGCTTCCGCTGATGTGGGGGGTCTGCCTCACCGCGTCCGACGTCCTGCTGGTGCTCTACCTCCAGCAGTTCCAGTTCCGGTATGTCGAAGTGCTCGTCGTGCTGCTGATTCTCGGCATCGCGGGGTCGTTTGCGATCGAGCTGGCACTCGCGCGACCGGATCTCGCCGGCGTGCTGTCGGGCATGTTGCCGTCGCCGCAGATCATCAGGAACCCGGACATGCTGTACATCGCGGTCGGCATCCTCGGGGCGACCGTGATGCCGCACAATCTGTACCTGCACTCGTCCATCATCCAGACCCGCAAGTACGGCGACTCGGCCAGCAGCCGGCGGCAGGCGGTGCGATTCGCCTCCATCGATTCGACCGTCGCACTGATGTTCGCGCTCTTCCTGAACGGCGCCATCCTCGTGATGGCGGCGGCGACATTCCATGGCAGCGGCCACGAGTCGGTCGCGGATATCTCTGACGCCTACCTCCTGCTGGCACCGCTCCTTAGCACACAGCTCGCGAGCACGCTCTTCGCGGTCGCGCTCCTCTTCTCGGGGCAGAACGCCACGCTGACCGGCACGCTGGCTGGGCAGATCGTGATGGAAGGCTTCCTCAACATCAGGCTCCGCCCCTGGCTCCGTCGCCTGATCACGCGGCTCATCGCGATCGTCCCGGCGCTCATCACCGTGGGCCTGTATGGGGAACGAGGCAGCGGCGCGCTGCTCATCCTGAGCCAGGTCATTCTGAGCCTGCAGCTGCCGTTTGCCGTCTTTCCGCTCGTGCTCTTCACGGGCGATCGACGAAAGATGGGGGACTTGGTCGCGCCGACCTGGATGATCGCGCTCGCCTGGCCGGTGGCCGTGCTGATTGCCGCCCTCAACGTCTGGCTGCTCTGGCAGACGTTCGCTTGACGCTCATGTACAGCCGCATTCTCGTCGCGATCGAACACTCCGACGCCGACCGGGCAGTCCTGACGCACATCGAGCAGCTCGCCGCGCTCACGCACGCGCGGCTCCTCCTCGTGCACGTCGCCGACGGGTGGGCGGCGAGGCACTTCGAGGATCTCAAATTGCGCGAGTCTGAGGAGATTCGCGACGACCGCGCGTACCTCGAACAGCTCTGCCAACAGCTCGCGGAGCGCGGCTTCGATGCTCGCGGCAGGCTCGCGCTCGGCGATCCCGCCACGGAGCTCATCAAAGTCGCGCAGGAGGAACAGGTCGACCTGATCGCGATGTCGACCCACGGCCACCGCTTCCTGAACGATTTGATCCGCGGCAGCACCGCCGACCGCGTCCGCCACAGAGTGACGATGCCCGTGTTGATGGTGAGAGCATGAGCGCTCACACGCGTGTGGGCTGGCGCCGATGGCTCTCTCGCCTGGCTCCACGCGATCGGTCCGAGCTGGTGGTGCTCCTCGGCGGACTCGGGATTCTTCTGCTGCTCCTCGCGTTCGTCCTGCTCGCCGCGGAAGTATTCGAGGGGGACACGCAGTCGTTCGATAACCACGTCCTGACCGCTCTGAGACGGGCCGACAACCCGGCGATCCCGGTCGGCCCCGCCTGGCTGCGGGCTGGCGCGCTCGACATCACGGCCCTCGGCAGCCCCACCGTTCTTGGCCTGGCCACGCTGGCGGTCTGCGGCTTCCTGATGCTCCAGGGGATGACACGCACGGCGACTTTTGTCTTCGTTGCGACGACCGGGGGCTGGGTGTTGAACGAAGTCCTGAAGGAGGTCTTCCAGCGTGCGCGCCCGGCGGTCGTTCCGCACCTTCAAACGGTGGTGACGCTCAGCTTCCCGAGCGGTCATGCCATGAATTCGGCGGCGGTCTATCTCACGCTCGGCGCGCTGACCATGCGGGTGGCGGATCGGCGCGTGACGAAGTTCTACTGCATGGCCACCGCGATGTTCTTGACGTTCCTCGTCGGATCCAGCCGGATCTTCCTGGGTGTCCACTACCCGAGTGATGTCCTCGCCGGGTGGTTGGTCGGGATGACATGGGCTCTGGCCTGCTGGATTGTCGAGCGACGGATCGAGCAGCGCGCTGGCCTGCGGCGCGAACAGCGGACCGCGAGCACATAGTCGTGACGGGACCGCTCACGGCGTGGCCCGAAGCCGCACACGATGAGACGCTCGGGCTCACGCCACGCCTGATTGGCGGCTAAGGTTGGGGTTGGCGGACATGTTGCAGCTGATCCGCGGAAGGCATGACGAAAACCGGGCCCACGCCGTCGGAGACCATCCTCGTCGTCGAAGACGAGCCGGCGGTGCGACAGCTGGTCGCCGCGGCGCTGGCGCGCGCGGGATACCGCGTATTCGAGGCGCGCGACGGCCAGGCCGCGCTGTCGTTGTTCAACGAAAACGAGACGGCGATCGACCTGCTCGTCACGGATCTGCGGATGCCGCAGATGGACGGGGCCGAGCTGATCCGACTGCTCCGCGCCCGCGCGCCCCATCTGAAGGTGATTTGCGTGTCCGGCTATCCAGGCGCGGGCATCGACCTGAACGTCACCGGGCACTATCTCGCCAAGCCGTTCTCGAAAGCCGACCTGCTGAACAAGGTTCGAGAAGTCCTCGACGGGCCAGGGTAAATCGCGTCGGGATCGGGGATCCGGGATCAGGGATCCGTAAAGTCCTTCGGCCACGTTCGCGAGGTCTTCGGATCCCTGATCCCGGATCCCTGATCCCGACGCCTTCCGGCAGGTTGCCAGCCGTTTCCCAACCCGATACAATCCGCCGCGTAACTCGCGGGCGTCGCCGCCGGCCGTAATCCCGTCCGGCGATCGAGACTGAATCAGAGGCCCTACCTGCCTCCCTGCTCGCAGGGGATGCGGATGGAGAGATGCGAGCACCCACTCGATGTGTGCTCGGCTCCCCCGGTCCGCCCGGTTCTTCGAGTGGCTGCCGTCAACCCTGGAGCCGTTCGAAGGAGCGTTCCCGATGAAATTCACCGATGTCACGCCGAATCTCATTGTCTCCGACATCGACCGGAGCACGGTGTTCTTCGCGCAGCGGATCTCATGACGCGGGCAGTCCTCGCGGCGGCGTGCGCGCTGGCGGTATCGGTGGGGGGGCAGCAGGGCGCGCCTCCGCCGCCGACGGTTGCGCAGCAGGCGCAGGCGCCCGCTGCCCCGGACCGTGGCGTGCTGGCCGTCATGCGGCGTGATGGGCTGCTGATTCCCTTCGCCGCCTACAAGGGCTCGCGCTGGTCGGCGCCGTGGCCCGGCACGATCCAGAACGTCGCGGTGCCAATCGACCTGAGCGCAATCCCGGACGACTGGTGGGGTGGAGAGGCGCCGGCGAGCTGGCAGCTGTCCCTTCCGGGCGGCGTCACACGGACCGTGTCGGCCACGAAGCCTCGTGTCTACCGCTCGTTCTGCGACATGCGCGTCGGCCTCGTGACCGACTACCGCTCTGCCGACCCGGTGCCGATGCCCCCGACCGATCCGTACCCCAAGGACGGCGTGGCC
Source organism: uncultured Acidobacteriota bacterium (assembly GCA_963804795.1). Lineage (GTDB taxonomy): Bacteria > Acidobacteriota > Vicinamibacteria > Vicinamibacterales > 2-12-FULL-66-21 > CAVSUB01. Next base: position 393,163 of record CAWDRS010000009.1, read on the forward strand.
ACGTCTCCCGGTCTGCAGCTGTTGCCGATCGAGAGCGTCGACAGGGCCTCGCCGGAAATGCCCCGACTGGCGCAGGCGATGATCAGCGAGTTCGACAAGGCGGAGGAAAAAACGTTGAACGCGATTCGGAACCGCGAGGGCTGGAGGCATCCGGCCAAGCCGTTGTTGCGTAAGGCGACGCCGGTCACGATCGAAGCATGGTACCGGACTCCGATGGACGAGCCCGGATGGACGGTTTCGTATGTCGAGGCCGTACGGTCCTATCCTCCCGGCCCGGAGGACGATGGCTGCGGGCTCCAGACGGTCTTCACAGGCTGGATACACGCGAACTCCGAGGATCCTCGCAAGACGCGCGTGCAGATCACGGCGAGGGTCACTTACTGCGATCGACGGGGTGTGACTTACATGCTCCCCTTCGGACGGTTCCACGTCGGCCAGCAGCTGTATTGGGTGTACCAGCTGTCCTCGTTCGATCACGAGTGGTACGAGGTCGCTCGGATGACCCCACTGAAAATGAGCTTCGTCGTCGAAGCTTACGGAGGTGGTGCCGGCGGGTGCAGGATGCGGCCAGGGCCCGAATAATCACTCCACCCTCGCGTCCCTGGAGGGTCCCCGGGACGGAGCGCGGCTGCCGTCGATTTTCAGATGCAGCGTCAATAGCGGAGCACTCGACGATCTCCTCGATGCTCCACACGTGAAGGGCCGTCGTGTTGGGTGCGACGGCCCTTTCAATCGAGATCGCGGGCCTTACGGATCCCGGATCCCAGATCCCTGATCCCGACACCGCTCACTTCACAACGACTTTCGCCCAGTCCCAGCCCTCCAGCCCTTTCGCATTGACGGCCTTCACCGACACGACCGTTCCGGCCTGCACGTCCGACAGCGTGACCGTGGACTTGACGACCTTCGTCTGCTGCGCCTCGGGCTTATCCGGCGGTCCGTACGCAACGATGTAGCCAGTGACGCCCTTCTCGGGGCTCGGCCTCCACGACAGCGCTGCTGTGCCTCCGGCGAAGCGATCGACCTTCAGGTCACTCAGTCGCGAGGGGCTCGAAGCCAGGAGCATCAGCGTCGCCGCCGTCGTCTTTGCCACCTCCGTCACGAGCTGGTGGTTGATCGTCTCGAGAAAATCGTGCGGCTGGTGATAGTGCGGATTGCCGAGCACTGGATAGGAGCCGATACCGCCGACGATGTCGCCATAGGCCTCGTAGTAGGCTGCGGCGTCGGTGCTCTTGTAGTAGAGCGCATCGTAGGTGATGAGGTTGGTGAACTGCATCGCCGCGGCGTGCTGGATGTCGCGAATGCCCGGGTTCGAGTACCGGATCGTGTTATCGAGCCGATAGTCGTTGGCCCAGCCGACCATGTCGTTGTTGAGCGCGCCGACGACCTGCTTCTTGTCCGCCACCGCTCGCCGGACGAACTCACGGCTGCCGAGCAGTCCGGCCTCTTCGCCGGTGAAGGAGGCGAAGATGATCGTCGCCGGCTGCGGATGCGCGGCGAGGATCCGCGCCGTCTCGAGCAATGCCGCCGTACCTGTGCTGTCGTCGTCGGCGCCGGGGCCGGCCGCCACCGAATCGTAGTGGCTGCTCACGACGTAAATCAGCTCGGGATTGACGGTCCCCTTCAGCGACGCGATCACGTTCGCGGTGCGACCGTCGAGCGCCGTGCGCTGCTCGAACCATTGCAGTTCCGGCTCGTACCCGAAGGATTTGTACGTCTCGAAGAGATAACTGGAGGCGAGCTTGTTCCCCGGCTTCGTGATGTGCTTCGAGCCGAAGTCGAACAAGGCCTTTTCGTACGCGTACACGCGCGCCGTCGACGCATCCGCAACGACCGACTTCACGTCGGTCGCAATGGGCTCGTAGAGTCGTCTTCCTTTGGCCTGCAGCGTGCGCTCGGAAGCCAGATTCGCCGCGACCCGCGCCCGCAAGCTCTCCTTCGTCACCTTCTGCGTGAGATCAATCAGGTAGACGCCTCGTTCCGGCGAGACGGTGTCGCCGTCGCGCTCGGCGCTGATCACGAGCTTGGTGCCGTCGGCGGTGGCCGTCCAGGAGTATTCCGGCGCGATCGTGCGCACGGTGTTGTTGTGAAAGAGGCGCGTCCGGCTCCCAGTCGCCAGATCGTACAAGTAGGAGCGCCGATGCCGGGCCTCGCCGATCACGGCCAGGAGGCGATCTTCACCCAGGAATTGCGGCAGCAAATCGTGCTGGATTTCGCGCGTCAGCCGGCGTTCGCCGCTGCCGTCGCGTGCCGAGGTGTAGATCTCCCAATCGTCGTTCGTCATCATCTGGTAGGCCACGCGCGCCCCATCGAGGGAGAGCGTCGTGGCTTCCAGCCGCTCTGGCCCGCTCCGCACTGGAGAGGCTTTCGCAGGACTGGTCGAAGAGCCGACCATGAGCTTGTAGGTGTCGCCGTCTCGCACGACGAAGGCGAGAGACTTGCCGTCGCCCGAGAAGGACGGTCGATCCGTGGTGTTCAATGGAGAGACCTTCCCGTCGGCGACTGTCAGCACGCTGTAGCTGCCGCCGCCTCGGCCGCCCCCGCCTCCAGTACCTCGGCCTCCGCCACCGGTGCGCGTCGCAATCACCACGGCGTCGCCCGTGGCATTCGATTGGATCGGCGACTTGTCGCCGGGCCCAGCCGTCAGAGGGGTTGCCGGATGTCCTTCGGCGATTGTGCAGATCTGCTGAGTCGACCCGGCAGCGACCGCCGTGCCCGCGAAGAACAGGTTATCGTTCGATCCAAACACCAGCGAGCTCTTCGCCATCTCGTCGGTCCCCAGCTCCGCCTCGCGGCCGCTCGCCATGTCGCGAACGGTTATGACGGCCTCGAGTGCCGATCGTGCGGTGGCAGCGGCGAGCCTGAAATTCCGCTCCGCCTGGGGCGCTTTATCGAGCTCCGCGAATGCCGTCGTCAGCGCTGCGGATGGCGCCAGCTTGAGATACGCCAGCTTGGACCCATCGAGCGAGAACGCGGCGCCAAACCCGGGGAGCTCGGCGATCTGGCGGACCGCACCCTCTGTTCCAGCCCCATTCGAGCGTCCGCCGGAGCTCGGCAGAGCGACGACACGCGTGACGCGACTCGGTCCGACGCCTGTCTCGTAGCTGGCATACCTGCCGTCTGCAGAAACCTGCGGAGCGGTGCCGTCGCGTGTCAGCTCCGTGGTCTGGTACAACTCACCCGTCTGGAGGGCGATCGGTTCGAGCACACCTTCGGCATCCGGCCCGGCAAGCAATTCCTGGTATGTGGTCAGCGCCGCGATGTAGTCACCTCGTTCCCAGGCGAGCGAGGCGTTCTGGAGCGAGGTGGCTGTGGAATTCCCGGCTCCGGCGGCCGGCAGCAGGCACACCGTCGCCAGAACGACGGCACCAGAAAATCGTGTCATGTCGTGATCCTCGGGGTGTTGCCGGAGCATAACAGACGACTTCCACAAACAAAAAAAGGCAAGGACCGGGGAGCAACCCGGCCCTTGCCTCTGTTTGGGTATCCGATCTCGCGCTCGAATCGAGGACTACTTTTCTTTTTCCGCCGATCCGCCCGCCGCCTTCTGGAATTCCTTCAAGTGCATGCGGAACTCGCCCAGCTTGGCCTTGATCGCGGGATCCAAGCTGCCGGTCGTCGTGCCCGATGTGCCGACCGCACCGGCCGTTCCTGTACTCGGCGCCGTCGTCGAGGGCGGAGGTGTCGTCGAGCTCGGAGGCGTCGTGGGTGATGGCGGTGCGGTGGCCGGCGCCGCCGTCGGAGCCGCCGATTCGTCAGCGCCCTGCGAGCCGATTAGAGCCGTGAGGTTCGAGTCCACCTTCGCGTACGCCGACTTCCAGTCGTTGTTCGTCGTGATCAGCTCGTTGAAGCTGGAGATGAGCTGCGAGACCTGCGCCCGCGGTTCGCCCGACAGGGCTTGTGCTGCCGGCAGCTGCGTCATCTGGGCGAGCGAATCGCGCGCCGCTGTCAACGCACGCTTCGCGGCTTCGGGATCAGCCTTGGCCTGCGTGCCGGCCGGATCTGCCGGCGCTGGACTGGTCGCCGGCGGCTGCGTCGGAGTTGTTGGCTCCGTGGGCTGTGGCTGCTGCGGCGACGTCGTGGGTGGTTGCGCCGGAGGAGTCGTGGGCTGCTGTTGCTCCTGCGTGGTGGCCGGTCCGGTCGTATCCTGCTGCGCGCTGATCGTTGCGCCCGGCGCGTTCGGCGTCTTCGCCAGGCTGATGCTTGGCACCGCCACGAAGCCGGCGACCAGCATCGCGGCGCCTACTGATGTCCAACGTTTCATCGTCTCGCCCTCCTGATTTCTATGTCCCTCTCGCTGTCGGGAACAGGTAGAGCAATTGAGGTGCCACGATGACCTCTGCAGATGACGACACAGCGCGCGCGGCATTGAAAAAACTTCGCGCCGGGATCACGGTCGAGGTGAACACGGAAAATTTTTCGCGACTGCGGTTGAGGCTGTGCCCCAATCGTGAACAGCTCGAGTGGGGCTACCAAACTGTCCAGGAGTTAGGAGCCAGGAGCCAGGAGCCAGAAGCCAGGAGTTAGGAGCCAGGAGTTAGGAGCCAGGAGTTAGGAGCTAGTCAGGAGTCAGAATTCAGAATAGGCGCCTGCCTGGAGGCAGCGCCGAAGCGGCAGCGGGCAGCGGGCAGCGCGAAGCTGGAAGCTAACCGGGGATCAGGAAGAACGCCAGAGCGAGAATGACGTACACCCCGAGGAGCTGGAGCCCCTCGAGCCAGTTACTTTCCCCATCGAGCGACACCATCGCAATCGCCAGAACGGAGAGGAAGATCGCCGTGATCTCGAACGCGTTGAACACGAGCGACATCGGAGATCCGAAGAGGTAGGAGAGCAGGACCAGCACCGGCGCCACCATCAGCGCTATCTGCGCGCTGCTGCCCACCGAAATCTCGAGCGCGAGCGTCATCTTGTTTTCAGCGGCGGCGCTCACGGCGCTGTAGTGCTCGGCGGCATTGCCGACGAGCGCGACGACAATGACGCCGGCAAAAAGCTCCGTCATGCCGAGTGCTGTCAGCGCGGGCTCGAGCGCGACGATGAGCACCTCCGCCTGCGCAGCCGTGAGCACGGTTCCGATCGCCAGCACGACCAGGGAGGCGACCATGCTGACGTGTTTGGCTTTTGGACGGCGCGATCCCGCCGCGCAGCGGGTCGCGGTTGTAGCGGAAGCTGAAGACGAGACCCGCGATGTAGACCACCAGCAGGACGATCGACGTCCAGAAGCTCATTCGATCGATCTCTTCGGGCCTCGCCTGCAGCGATCCGAAGCTCACGAGGTCCACGACCGCAGGCATCACGAGGGCGACGACCGCGAGAAACAGCATGACCGTCGCCGTTCCGGCCGACGTCCGGTTGAATTTCTGCGACCCGTGCGCGAACCCGCCGACGACGCACGAGAGGCCGAAGACGAGGAGGAGGTTGCCAATGATGCTGCCAGTGATGGAGGCTTTGACGACCTCGGTGTGATGGGCGCGGAGCGCCGCGATCGCGATGATCAGTTCGGCCGCGTTGCCGAACGTCGCGTTGAGGAAGCCTCCGAGCGTGGGACCGGCGCGCTCGGCGAGATGGTCGGTCGCCGCTCCGATCAGGCCGGCGGCCGGGACGAGAGAGAGTGCCGACACCACGAAGATCCACATCGGCCCGGCGTGGCTCCAGGCCAGCCACCAGCTGACGGGGGCCAGGATGAGCAGTACGTTGAGCCAACTGGAAACAAAGGTGTGGCGGATCTGCGCAGCGGTTGACACGGGGGCATGGTAGTCGATCGACCGCCGGCGGAGAGGACGGAGGTCGCGGAGACGCTCACGGAGAAACGGGGTCAACGGAGACGAAACGGAGAAGATTGAACTGATTGTGACGTTTCGCGCGGCGGCTCGTCGGTTGAGGGTCAGGGACGCCGGCTGAACCCGGCGTCGCGCCCCTGACGATAGCAGGACGCCGAGCCGGCGCCGCTACGTGCGGACTGCCCCTAGCCAGCTCGTTCCCTCCGTTTCGTCTCTCCGCTGCCTCCGTGCCCTCCGACGCGCGCTCACGCAGTGGCGAACAATTCGTTCAGATTCAGAGGCCTCGTCGGCATGAGGGTCTCGACGACGTGCCGCCGGTACTCACCGGTCTGGTCCCGCTCGCTCGTGTCGATCTCACCCGGAAGGCGCTCGTACTCCTCCGTCAGCATCGCGATCACCGGATGGAGCGGCTCGCCGTGGTTCGTGCGAACGACGATCCCGGTCTCGTCGCGGTTCGTCCGTATCACCGATCCAACCGGGAAGAAGCTAATCGCGTTCACGAACGCCTTGACGAGCGCCGTATTGAGCTTCGTGCCCGCGAGTCGCGCCAGCACGAGGCAGGCTTGTTCCGGCGCCGCGGGCGCCTGGTACGACCGCGCGCCTGTGACCGCTTCGTAGATGTCCGCGACCGACACGATCTGACTGAGGAAATGTGGAACGATCCGCTCGCCAAGATCGGGATAGCCGCCGCCGTCGACGGCGCGGTGATGTTCGAGGGCGACGGTCGGCGTCAGTGGTCGCAGGCCCTCGACTTCGACCAGGATCTCCGCCCCGAGCGTCGTGTGCGCCTCCATCATCCGGCGCTCGCGACGATCGAGGGCGCCAGGCTTGCACAGGACGTCGAGAGGGATCCGCGTCTTCCCGATGTCGTGCAGGAGGGCCGCCTCGCCGAGCGCCGCAATCGCGGCGTCGTCGAACCCGATTTGCTTGCCGATGAGCAGGCTGAGGGTGGCGACGTTGACCGAATGACAATAAGTGAGGTTCTCGTACAACTTCACCGACAGGATCTGGCCGAGCGCGGCGCTGCTGCCCGCTACCTTCTGGATGAGCAGCTGGACGATGTCGCGGACCGTGACGACGTTCATGCCTTTCCCGCCCGAGACGTCGTCGAAGGTGCGCTCGGTGAGGGCGAGCGACTCGGCGTAGTCGGGATCGATCGGACCGACCGGAGCATCCGGCCACATCGCCGCGTGCCATCGGGTGTCGAGCGCAACGAGGCGCCCCAGGCTGACGTTGCGGATGCCGCGGCGGGCGAGCTCGGCGTCGGTGGCGCCGCTCGCGGGCGCATCTTTCAGCTGCCAGAGAAACTCAGCGAGCGCGTGCAGCTCCTGGCGCGAGACGCCGGGCGCGATGTGGATGCTGTCAATCCCGAGATCGGTGAGCTCGTCCAGGATGTGGGCCTGGGTCTCGCTCTCGCTGCGGAACGAGACGCCGTCGAGGTGCGCGGTCCCATGAATGACATCCAGCTTCAGCGTCGCCGACTCCTGCAAGTGCTGCTGGACGGTCCCGTCTATCTCTGCGAGCTTCTGCTCGATAGCCGGATGGCCTGCCGGATACATGCCGGTCAGGCGCCGCAGGCTCACCAGGCCTTTCAGGAGCGCCAGGGGATCCGTGGTCGAGAGATCGGTCTGGGATGTGCGGCTCATAGACATCGCAGTCGTCACTGCTGGAGCAGAACGTGGGCGCGGCGTCCTACACGGGCGAGCGCGGGACTCCAGACGCGGTACCGGAACTGCACCAGGGTCGCGAGGACGGGCTGGAGGCCCTGGGCGCCGCCATGGGCGGCCCGCTCGAGGAGCCGGGCGGCGACTTCCGGCCTGCGCTGAACGAAAGCGCGCTGGGAGAGGAGCTCGAGGACCTGGCGCCGCGCCTCTGCGGGCGGAAAGTGCCAGAGCGTTTCGGCGGCAGCGCCCGACAGCCAGTCCGTGGTCTGGTCGACGGCCCCGCGCACGCAGGCCGCCGCGCGTGGCGTGCCGATGCGCACCAGGCTGCGCAGCGCTTCGCGGACGGTCTGCTCATCGCTGCTCTGGAGCTGGCTTGCGATCGGCACCTCGTATCCGGGTCCGGCGATCCCGAGCACGCGGACCAGGGCGCGCGCCACGGCCGAATCCACGGTGGACGTCGTCGAAAGAACGGTCACGACCGAGGGCGCGACGAGCGCCGCGTGATCGCAAAGGAGCTGCTGGGCGACGCGCGCCGCCGCCTCGCGTCCCTCGCCGCGAGCACTCACCGCGGTGGCCAGCGCAGGCCCGATGCCGGAACCGAGCGCCAGGATGATCGTGTCGGCAGCGGCACGGCCTTCGGCGCCCCGGCCCGCGAGATCGACGATTCGCCGCGCCTGATCCACGGTATTGAACCCGGACAGGCTTGCCGCGATGACGTCGCTGACGTCCGGCCGGGCCTCGCGCAGGGCCGCCGCGAGCTCGCCGAAGCGTGACAGCCAGAACGCGAAGTACGGCCATCGGCCCTCGGTGTCGAGGCGGCTGATTGCGGGCGAGGCGCGCTGCATGAAGCGCTGGACGACTTCGGGATTCGCCTCGAGCCGCACCAGGTTCCACAGGCACGCGAGCTGGTCGCTGCTCACGTCGGTGGTGGCAATCCCCTGGCGGATCCGCACGAGCGTGTCGATGGCGTGCTCGTCGAGCGCGAGGTCGAAGGACGCGAGCTCCGCAAAGCTCTTCGACTGGGTCGCATCGAGCGTGACGAGCTTGCGAGCGTGCGCGTCGACGGTCGTTTCGCGTGCAACGCCCGTTCGCGTCTGCAGCCGCTCGCGAATGAGCGGCAGCATCGCGGTGTGCCGTTCGGCTGGCAGATCGAGTTTGGCCAGCGCGCTCGTGACCACCTCAGGGGCCGCCGTTTCCAGGTCGAGCAGCAGGCAGAGCGAGTCGGCCAGGTCGAGGTCGGGGAAGTCCTTCAGGACTTCGCCTTCCATCCGTCCGTCGAGCAGGCCCGGCAGGATCGTTCGCCGGAGGAGCATCTGCCGGCGGTCGGGATCGAGCTCCAGGACCGCTCGCGCGAGCCGCGAGAACATCACGCGCGCGACGCGCGGATCCAGCGCCGCGAAGAGCGTCGCGACGTCGCTGAACTTCTGAGCGAGCGCATCGTTCGGCGACTGCGTGTCCCCATCGTCTGTCAGCCGCAGCAGCATCGAGGCGAGGGACGACGGGTCGTCTACGAGAAGGGCGAGGTCGACGAGCGACACCGACGAGAATTTAGCTGCGGGATCCAGGCGGACCCAGCCCTTGTCGGGAGGGTAGAGATGGTTGATCGGCCCGCCTCGCGCGAACAGTTCCTCGCGGCGGGCGCGCTGATCGTCCACGAGCGCAGCCACTGGCGCCGTCGGGAGGCCGACACCAAGGACCTCTGGCCGGTAGGCCTGCCGGAGCGTGATGCGACTGACGCCATGCTCCGTCAGCATCTCGGAGAGGTTGAGGCGAACGTGACGCCGGTCCGTGCAGGCCAGGAGGTCGAGGCCGAGTCGAGTCAGCTCTCGGGTCGAGGCGGCGCGCTCGATCGTGACCTGCGCGATCCCGGCGGCATGGAAGCGCCTCGCCAGCTCGGTCTCGATGAGCGTGCCGCGGCCCACGGGGACTTCGTCGATCGTCAGCTCGTGCGGTGCGACCCGGAAGTCCAGGTGGTCGCGCTGATCCAGCAACGACAAGGCGCGATGCCATGCGTCGATCGCCTGCTGGCAGAGCGGACTCGTTGTGGGATAAGTGTGAAGCTGTTGAAGGGCGCGCGCGAAGAGCTGCAGGCACTCGTCGGCGCGGCCGCCCTCGATGCCGCGCATGACCGTGCGCGTCGCGCGAGCCGTCATGTTCGCCGTGGCACCGGGGCTGACCGCCTTCAAGTTCGTCACGTCCGCGTCAAAGTTGTAAGTGTCGCCGTGTCCGAAGGTCGCACGTGTGCGGCGGGTGACCGCGCCCGAGTGCCGGAAGAGCACGCGGGGTGAAGCACTTACGGGTCCACGCGAATGGAACGGCACACGTTTCGACGCGCGTGGGTGCGACGCCGCGGTCTGGTGGGGGCAAGAAGTACGCCGACGCTGCCTGCATCTGGCGACGCAGGAATCACCCTGAACCTGAGCGTCACACCAGCCGGTTCGCAGTGGCCGGCCTTGCCAATGGGCATTCACACGGAGCAGGGGAGGAGGGGAGGTGCCGCTGAAGGGCACCTCCTGATACCGCCACGTAGTGTTCTGACTAGCGCAAACGTCGCAACGCGCTGCCGAGTGACGCCGGCCGCGGGTGGTTCGCGATCCAGACGTTGCGATAGATCGCGCCAGGCACCGACGCGGATTCCGATCCGCTCCGGCCGGTTGGCGCGCCCAGATAGGCGTAGTGCGGGCTGGGAGCGTACACGCCCTTTGGCGTCGCCACGCCGACGTTGTAGATCGTCTTGGTTCCGTCGATCCCGTCTTCCTTGACGCTCACGCGAACCTCCGTGCCCGTGCCCCAGGTGAACTTCCAGAAGTACGGGATCGACGGATTGAGCGCGTAGACCGAGCGGAATCGCGTGTCCGTGTCCGGTTCGTACTTGCAGCACGGGTCGTCGCCGTACAGCACGCGGAACGTGATCGCGTTCGGCGGAAAGCCCTGCAGCCCGCGATACTGGATGTCGACGCGGTAGCGATTCGTGATGTAGTCGTCCTGGCCCTCCTGCATCCCGAACAGTTTGGTCTTGTCACCGGGGAAATCCGGGCGCAGCCCTTCGATCTCCATCGAGAACTCGCCGTTGCTGATCGTGGCCGGCAGCAGGTAGCGGACGTAGCTGGTATTCGAGTTGATGCGGATGCCCCTGCCGGGGATGAAGTCCGTGGAACCGATTCGATCGCCGACGGTCTCGCCGTGGATCAAGGGATCGTAGAGCTCGCCCGCGCGGCTGTAGCCGACGAGCTTGGTCTTGAACGTCGACACCGGCGACCAGTCCGATTGTGCGCTCCCCTGAACGAGACGCGCCCGCCAGTAGTACCGCGTGGTCGGCTGGAGATCCTGCTCCGGCTGGAACGAGGTCTTGCCGTTCGAGCTCTCGGGCACGCCGCTCTTGCCGACGACGACCGCGAACCCTGCGACGGTGGAGGCGGTGACGGCGCTGCTGAACGTGTTGCTGTCGGAGACCTGGAACTCGTAGCTCCGCGCGGCGGTGGTCTGATCGGAGGACCCGTTCTTGACGGTGAGCGTTGGCCGCAACGTATCGAGCTGCTCGTCGGCCGAGGGCGTCTCGGCGATGGGCGCCGTCAATCGAGCGGCGGTCGTGGTAGTGGGCGCGCTCGGGGACTTGTCCCCGCCGCACGCCGCGGCGATCGAGATGGCGAGCACACCCGCGAGGGGCGGCACGCGGTTCCACTGCATCATTGCCTTCACATCTCCTGGTTGCTGACTGTCGGATGCTGGGGAAAGTGGGGCGCTACCGGCGGCGGCGCCGCGCGGGCCGGGGCAGGCGGCGGCGGTCACCGCGGCTCGACTCGAGCACGATCACGTTGCGCTGGCAGAGCGTGACGGTGCGCGAGCGCCGCGCCGTTTTGAGAATGTCCGCGACGGCCGCGAAGATGCGGCGATCCTCCGCCACGAGGCCGCGCTCTTCGAGCACGTCCCGAATCGTGAGCTCCAGGCGGGCGGTCGTCATCGCCGGGTCGAACGAGATCAGCGCGCGCCCATCCGATTGGGGAATCAGCATCACCCCGGTGCGCTCCTCGAGCGTGCGCGTGGGATTCACGACGATGACGGCGCTTCGGCCGAAGGTGGCGAGCTCCGCCGCGGCGCGCGGCTTGCGGGCCTTGCCGGCCATAACGGCAACGTGCGGCTGGGCGAGGCGAACGACCACGCGGCTCAAGTCGCGATCGACCTCCGCGAGCGCGTCGATGACCTCTTCGGGGAGCGTGAGCGTCACGGCGCGTGAGGGGCCCAGGAACTTGCGCGGGCGGCCCCGGCGCGGCGCGATCTCCCGAATCTCAGCAGGCATTTCTATTAGGTTAAGCCATTGCCACGGTAATTACCAATATTAATTGGCTACTAGTTGTCAGGGCGCGGGCCCGACCTTCAGGTTCGGAACGGCAGGGTCGACCTTCGGCGGTGGTCGCGCAGGCCCGACGTTTCAGGTCGGGCGGCGGGCGGGTGATGCCTGCCGTATACTTGAAGGGCTCATCACGCCCGCCGGAGTGGTGAAACTGGCAGACGCGCGGGACTCAAAATCCCGTGACCTTCGGGTCGTGAGGGTTCGACCCCCTCCTCCGGCACCAAAATCCCTAACAAATCTGACGATCTCCCTAGCCAACGTGCCCACGTCGAACCTGACGCACTAGTGGGATGTAACGCCTGAATCAGTAGCAGCGGTTCCGTTGTCACGGCTGCGGATTCTGGGCATGACTACGCGATGACGCGCTACTGATTCAGCGGATACGAGCCACGAGCGTGTGCTTCGCCGCCTGACAGGCTGAGGCTTTGGTGGAGCTGAGGGTTTTGGATCTCGAGTCGCTTCGAGCTGCGCTGTTCGGCTCGAGGTGGACTCGCCACGCTTAGGTCTCTCGACGGCGCGGACGGCCGCCATCGGCGCATGGCTCTGCAAATTGAAATCTTGAGGTCCCCGCCAGATAAAGGACAAACGTCTGGCGCCAACCAGACTGACGCGGCGACCCTTCGCGGTTCGTGCCTGTTTTTGCGGGCTGGCATTCGGCACAGCGCGTGCTCTCGTTGAAGGGCCAGTAGGGGGACACCGTGGACGCTGTGGATCACATTTCGCTCGTGTCGAGAACGGATCGGCGGCTCTCGACGGATCGTCGAAATACCACTCGTGGGGGACGCCGGCGAACCGACCGAGACGTGATCATCCCAGCCCCGCCACCCTGCGATGGTTGCGGGTCGCCAACGGGCCTGCTGTGGGTCTCCGGTGCCAGGCGGTTCGACCAGTACTGCTGCCGCCTATGCCGCTGTGTCGTGTTTGTCGCTCGGTAGCACGAGTGCCGATGAAACGCTCGCATCTGCACGCGAAGGCCGAGCGTCCGCTCGATGGTAGGGAACATTCAGAATCACTCTCTCAATCCGAGGGTCTTGGGATGGCATCGTGTCTTTGACGCGGAACCAGCTGCTGATGGTCGGCGGCGTACTGCTATTTGTAATCTCATACTTCACGGTGCCCAGGCAGGAGGTAGCGTCCATGCCCCACTGGATTGGCATGAGCGCGGGCGCCTTGCTCGCGATGTGGGCGTTGTTTGACCGGCAGCGTTAGGGCGACCGTCGGACCACGCGTATTTACGGCCGAATAAGGGTGTCCGTGATCGGTTCCCGACATTGCGGCGCTTGCACGTTCCTGACGCGACAGCAGGAATGCCGATGAAACGTCAAGTCGTAAGGCCGAAGGCTGACCGAAGACGGCCTGACGACCGACGGTTTCAGACGCGCGCGGGCCGACGCGACCAGGACCCCTCACCGAGCACGCGGTGCCCTGCCTGCCGGTCGAAACAGGTCGCATTCGTGCGGGCGACGTTTGGCGTGCACGAGTACCGGTGTTGGGCGTGTCACGAGCTATGGGTCGCGATACCCAAGCGCCACTGAGGTCCGAACAGAGCGGAGGAGATATGGTGCCTGGGCAGACGTCGATCACAGAGTGGTCCACACATGCGGAACTCACACTGTGGGTTGTCGATGAGTGGCGCTGCGAGGTTTGGCTCGTCGATGGGACGCAAAGCTTGCGGCTGTTCAGGCACGAACACCTGGCCAGGGAGATCCGCATCCTTCCCCACCGCCACCATGACGCTCTGGCCCTGGCGGACCGCTGGAAGACGCTGGTCACGGAGCGTCACCGCTGCGACAGGAATGACTGTGCAGCCTTGACCTCCGGACGTGCGCAGCGCGGGCCGCAGAGGGCCACGAGCTCCTCGTAGGTACTTGCGGGCCGTGACGCCTTGACCGGCGGCATCCGCTGCGCGCGCCGCGCCCGCGAGTGTGTTGAACCGCTTCGGTGCATCAGCGAGGGAGCGCTCGTAGGCCGCGAGTGCGTCGGCAGGCCGCTTCAGCTCGAGGAGCAAATCGCCCAGCTGCTCGCGCGCCGGAAGGATGGCTCCCGGCGTGACGGGATGCTTGCCCACGGCTTCCTCTCTCTCGGCGGCCTCGGTGAGGAGACGCACTGCCTCGTCGGCCCGGCCTTCACCGGCGGCGATCCATCCCGCCGCGGCCAGCCGCATGGAGCCGACCTGTCCGGCCCAGTCGTAGGGCCCGGCCGGGGGCTGCGTCGCCAGCTGGGCCTGCGTCGCCGAGAGCGACGCCAGCGCCTGTCGAGCGCGCGGAAGATCGTTCGTGCGGGACGCCCCGATTGCGTTGGCGAAGTCGGTGACGCCGCGTACGTAGGCAAACTCATGCCAGGGCATCTTCACGGTTGGAAACCGAAGCGTGGCGGCAGCACGCCAGTCGCGCCGCTCGAGCGCATAGCGTGCGGGGATGGCGACGAGGGCATACGCCGCCGCGAAGTTCGGCTCGTCGAACCTGTCGGCGTGCCGTACTTCGTCCACGAACTTCCGCGCGTCCGTATCCTTGCCCTGCTGCAGATAGGCATACTCGAGGTAGTCCATCGCGTGCAGCGCGTCGAAGGACGCCGCGCCGGGATGGGCACGCGCGGCCACCTGCTTGCCCGCGGCAGATGACTCGAGGTTCGAGGCGATGCACTCGTCCCACAGCCCGAGCCGCGTGAAGATGTGCGACGGCATGTGGAGCGCGTGCGGCGAGGCCGGTGCGGTCTTGGCGTAGCTGCGGGCGGCGGGGAGCGCCAGGCTGGCGAGCGCCGGATAGTCGAAGGCGTGAATCGTGTAGTGATGGATCCCAGGATGCTTCGGGTGCGTCTTTAGGAGGCCGTTCAGAATCGCGGCAGCCTGCTTTTGCTGGGCGAAGGTCCGATCGCCGGCTGGCGCCGTACCGAGCAGCGCCAGCGCGACGAAGATCTGGGCCTCGGCATCCTCCGGGAAGTCGCGGGCGAGCTGTTCCATTGAGGTGCAGTAGGCGCCGGCCCGCGCTCGCGGGTCGCGTTCCTCGCCCCGCGCGTAGTAGGCACCGATAGCCGCGATGTAGCGCCGCTCGCGATCACTCTTGGCGCCGGCGCGCTCGCCGGCCAAGGCCGCCGCCCGTCCGGCGGCGAACTCCTGCTCGTTCGGCGGCGCCCAAAGGGGATGGTAGTACGTCATCGCCACACCCCACTGCGCCATGCCGCACGCGGGGTCGATCTTGGCGGCGTCGAGGAACGACCCGCGCGCCTGCTCGTAACCGAAGGAATGGAGCAGGGCGAGCCCGTGGTCGAAGGCCGGGCGCGCCGTCGCTTCGCAGGTGATGGGGAACTGGACCACGCCCAGCTCCTCCGGCCCGTGTTTGTGGTCGTGAGCGACCTGTGCCAGCGCCGGCGCCGCGACGGTACAGGCCAGTGTGAATAGCAGACCGCGATGAAGCACGAGACCTCCTGTCCAGGATCTTACCGTCACAGCGAGGCGACCCGAACGACAATGACGCACCGTGCCGTGGTGGTTCTGCCGCCAGTCCCGTGAAGGCCGAACCACGATCGGTTCCGGCGGAAGCCGATTTCTTGGGCAATTGTTTACCCGCCCATTAAATGACGGGGCAGGGGTGCGCTCGTTCCGGGGGGATTCCGCAACCGGAAACAAACTCGGTGCTCCTGGTGATACTCAGTGACAGGTGGCACGTCAGAACCTTGAGCAAATCCGCCGATCTGTTCCACACGACGAGCCGCACATCGCACTCAAAATCCCGTGACCTTCGGGTCGTGTGGGTTCGACCCCCTCCTCCGGCACCATCTCCAGCACGCTGTTACGAAACCCACACGAAGAGCCCAGACCTCGCGGCGGCTCGAACCGCCAATCGCTCTCGGGCGGTCTAGGGGATCCTCCCGATTGGCACGATGCCGGGTCCCCTGACACCATCAAGGCTCCAACCCTGACATGCGCGACATTCTGATCACGATCCCGGATCGGCGCGCTTCCAGTCGCCCGCTGGATCCCCCGTGTCCCGCGTGCGGCGCCAGGAACGTCAGCGCCGTGGTCCGCACGATCATGACGATCTACTTTCGCTGTTACGTCTGTGACATCCGGTGGGGCGAGCCGAAGCCGCACGCCTCGCGCTTCGTCCGCGGGTGGCTCGAGGGTCAGCAGGCCCGCCTGCGTTCAAGACAGCGTCAGAGCACGCACTGACACAGCCGTCGCCTTCCACCTGAAGGTGGAAGCCACGAGCCTGATGTTCCGCAGACGCTTCACGCCGAGCCCTCGCGCGTGAAAGTGTCTTCGCGTGAGATCGCGCTCGCCGGAGCGGCGATCGCACGATCAAGTTGTGGGGCGTCTCGTCCTGGCACCCGACTCCGCTGTGGGAGCGCCGGGTGATGAACGAAGCGGTCTCACAGATATGATTCGTGACGGACTTCGGATTGGCATCTGCCAGACCTTTCAGATCCCGCTGAGGCTTTTCACTAGTGATACGCCTGCGACCGGCCGTACTCGCGCAACTCTGCTTCGTGCTCGTCGTGTTCACTGTGCTGTTTGCGATGCACAGCCGATGGATCTTCGTACACTTCTCGAGCGACGCCTATCTCGAGGACAGCGGCTGGCTCGCGTATCTGTTCGAGTCCCGCGATCCCTTGCTCCACAATCCGCTGGCGGAGAACGATCTGAGCTTCTACGCGCATCATCTGTCACCGCACATCTTTCTGTTCGGCGCTCCGCTCTCCAAGCTCTTCGGCCTGACGGGAATCCAGATCTTCGCCTGCCACCAGGGGCTCTTCTTCGGGCTCCTGTTCGTCGCTGTGTGCGGGATGGTGACGCGCTCAGGCCGGCCTCGGCGGGACCAGGCGATCGCCGCGACGGCCGCAGTGCTCCTTGGCGCCCTCAGCAACGCCGCACTCCAGGCGGCCGCGTATCCTCACGACGAGATTGCGATGATCGCCCTCGCGGTGCTCGCGATGGCCGCCTGGCTCGGGCACCACCGACGCCTCTTCGCGCTGTGCCTGATCTGGCTCCCGCTCGTTCGTGAAGATGGCGGCTTTTACGCGGCGGTCGTCTGTCTCTCGTGTGCGATCGTCGAACGGGACCCCGGGCAGCCCCAGAACCGATCGGCACGTCTGCTGCTCGTGTTGGCGCTGGCGGGCCTGCTTGCCAGCGCCGGTTCGTTTGCAATCAAGGCCTGGTTCTTCCCGGGATTCGATGCGTTTGCCAAGAACTTCGCTGGCGGGAAGAACTTCTCCCCAGCCCCGTGGAGCCATCTGACGACGGCGTTTGTGCTCGAGCGGGTCCGGGCGCTGCTTCAGAACGTGAACATCGTTCCTGTGCTGGCGGGATCCGCGGTGCTGGCGGCGTTCGACAGGAGGTACCTGACCGGCGTCGTGCTGTTGTCTCCGATCTATCTGATCCACCTGATCGCGCTCCGGCCGGAGCACGGGCACTTCACGCTGTACTTCGCGCTGCCGTGGCTGCTGCCGCCGGCCATCTGGCTGGCCGTGTTCGTGAGACGTTCGAGCCTGTCGCGTGCAACATTGACCGAGGCCGTAGTCATCCTGGGCGCGGCGCTGGTACTGTCGGCGCCCGTCCAGGCCGCTGCACGAGTGCCCACACAGTCCTGGTACGTGGCGGAGTGGGCGTTTCGACGACCGGTGGAAGACATCCGGCAGATGCAGGATTTCGTGCGCTGGGTCCGGAAAGGCTTTGGCGCCACTGAGGGCGGGCGATCGAAAGGGAAGCACTGCGTCTCGCAGGGGATTGCGGCGCTGGTACCGAACGAGATCCGGCCCGAGGAGGTGCTGGCTCCGGCAGCCGACCTTCGCGCCTGCGAGATGCTCCTGCTGATGCGCGGCGAGATGGACTATGCGGAAATCGGCACACGCGGCCGGGAAGCGGGATTCGAGCGAATGCTCTCTCGAGGGAACGCCGAAGTGTGGGTTGTGCGGCGTGCGAGCATGCCATGAACCACGCCGCAGCCATCTCGCAGCCAAGCTCGACAATCCTCATCACGCGAAACATGTTGCCCTTCGCGCTCCGCAACGGGATGATCTGTCCATGACTTCTCTTCGTATCCGGATCCGCCATGTGGTCTCCGGAGGCCTGATGGCCGCGGCAGTCGCCGCTGGTGTGGCCATCGCCGTCGGACAGGACGCTCCACCCGCCGCGGCACCGTTCTCCGATTACCGAAGCGAAAAACCGGGCGTCACGTACCGCATCACCGTCGCGGACCTGCCGAAACCTTTTGCGACGCAGGCCGCTAACAACGCGCCCAAGGTCATCCCGCGCCCGGAGGGGGCGATGCCGCAGGGGATGCCCGGCTACACCGTGAAGCTGTACGCGGACGGCCTCGAGAACCCCCGCCTGATGCGCACCGCGCCGAACGGCGATCTCTTCGTTGCGGAGACCGGCCCGGGACGAATCCGGGTACTGCGCGGCCGTGATGCGGCAGGCAAGCCGCAGGAGATGGAAGTGTTCGCCGCGGATCTGAATCGGCCGTTCGGCATCGCCTTCTATCCGGCAGGTCCGAAGCCAGAGTTCGTCTACGTCGCCAATACCGACTCCGTCGTCCGGTTCCCTTACCAGGTTGGCGACCTGAAGGCCCGCGCGCCGAAGGAGACCGTTGTGACCGACGCGTTCCCCGGCGGAGGGCATTCGACGCGCGATCTCGTGTTCACGCCTGACGGCAAGAAGATGTTCGTCGGCGTCGGATCGCGGTCGAACGTCGACGATCCGGACACGACGCCGGCCGAAAAGGATCGCGCCACCGTGCTCGAATTCAACGTCGACGGCACCGGTCGCCGCGTCTACGCGACCGGAATCCGAAACGCGACCGGGCTCGCAATCAATCCCACGACGCGTCAGCTCTGGGTCTGCACCAACGAGCGGGACAACCTCGGCGACAACCTCGTGCCCGACTACATCACGCATGTCGACGAAGGCGGCTTCTACGGCTGGCCCTGGTACTACCTCGGAGGCAACCAGGACCCGCGCCACGAGGGCAAACATCCCGAGCTGAAGGCCACGGTCAAGGTCCCCGACGTGCTGTTGCAGCCGCACAGCGCGCCACTCAACTTCGTGTTCTACAACGGCCAGCAGTTCGCACCCGAACATCGCTCCAGCGTGTTCCTGACGGCGCACGGTTCGTGGAACAAGGCGACGCGGACCGGGTACAAAGTAGTCCGCGTGCCGCTCAAGAGCGGCGCTCCGACCGGCGAGTACCGAGGACTTCGTCACCGGGTTCGTGACGGCGGAAGGGCAGGTCTGGGGCCGGCCCGTCGGCGTCGCCGAAGCCAGCGACGGTTCCCTCATGGTCAGCGACGACGGCTCCAATTCCATCTGGCAGGTGAGCTACACAGGTAAGAAGTAGCGGATGGATTCGCCAAGCGGGACTGCGCCCCCGCCACTCTGGGTTCGGACCGTGGACGTCGTCACGGTTGCGCTGGTGTTCCTCGCCGTCACTGTCTGGATCACCGGCGGCTTCGTGCTGCACCCGGCAGGGCTGCGCGTATCGTTCAGGGAAGAATGGCGCGTCTTTGCCTGGGCCATCGGCTTCCTCGGCCTCCGGCACTTCTTCTTTCGTCGCCCGGCGATTCACGATCGCCTCGTGTCGGGGATGCGCGCGGTGGCGCGTACGCAGAAGGCGCTGCCGCTCGACGACCTGATGGTCGAGCGCGCCGGGCCTGTCAGCCGTCCGTCCCGTTCCACCGTCATCCTGCGAGCCGTTGGCGTCATCGCCCTGTTCTGGGGCTTGACGTTCGCGATGACGTATCCCCAGATCAAGGTGCTCGATCGCGGTGTCAGCCTCGATATTGGAGATCCCCTCCTGTCCACCTGGCGCCTGGCCTGGCTCGCCCACCAGCTGCCACTGGATCCTTGGCATCTCTTCGACGGCAACATCTTCTACCCCGAGAAGAACACGCTCGCGTTCTCCGACGCGATGATCGTGCCGTCGCTGACCGTCGCACCGCTGGTGTGGTTGGGCGTACATCAATTGTTCGCCTACAACCTGCTGCTGCTTTCAGGATTTGCGCTGTCGGGCGCGGCGATGTTCCTGTTGGTGCGGTCGCTGACGCAGCACACCCTGGCCGCGCTCCTCGCCGGGTTCGTGTTCGCGTTTCTGCCGTATCGCTACATGCACTACGCCCATCTCGAGCTGCAGATGGCGCAGTGGATGCCGCTCTGTTTATGGGCCTTCCACCGGACGGTTACAGAGGGCAGAGTGCGTGACGGCCTGTTGACCGGGCTCTTCCTGGCGCTCCAGACCCTGTCGTCGTTCTACTACGGCATCTTCTTCGCGACGTACTTGATCCCGGTCGGCATCGCGCTGCTGATCGGGGCGCGTCGCGCCCGCTTCTGGCCGGTGGTTCGTGCGCTGGCGATCGGCGCCGTGCTGGCGGTCACGTTGGTTGTGCCGTTCACGCGGCCGTATTTCGCCGCACGGCAGTCAGTTGGCGAACGGCCGCTCACCGAAGTCGAGTTCTACAGCGCGATGCCGCAGGACTACCTGGTCGCGCATCATCGGAACACTTTGTACGGCCCGTACTCCGAGGGAAGGGCCTCGCAGGAACGCGAGTTGTTCGAGGGTTTTGTGGTGCCGATCGTGGCGATTTCCGCCTTGTGGCCGCCCATCTCGGTGGTGCGAATGGGATACGGCGTCGGGCTCGCGCTGGCCTTCGAGGTCTCGCTGGGCACCAATGGGCTGGTCTATCCGTGGCTGCGGGATCACGTGCTGCCGTACCGGGGATTGCGTGTTCCCGCGCGTATGGCGATCCTGGTCGGGCTGTCTCTGGCCATCCTCGTCGGCTATACCGTCGCGCGAATCTCGCGCGCCGGGAGCACGCGCGCCGCACGCCTCACGGCCGTGACGCTCATCGGGCTCGCCATCGCGGCCGAATATCACTCGACTCTCGTCCTCGACCATGTCTGGCGCAGGCCACCGCCAGTGTATGAGCCACTCTCGGGCCAGCCCGACGCCGTATTGCTCGAGCTCCCGATGATTGCCCCGGACGTCGCGCGCGAGCCAACCTATATGTACTTCTCGACGTTTCACTGGCACAGGCTCGTAAACGGCTACAGCGGCTTCAGTCCACGTTGGTACGCGGGCCTGCTGAACCGCATGGCGGACTTTCCCAACGATGAGACGATGGAGGAGCTACGCCTTCGAGGCGTGGACTACCTGATCGTGCACGGTGCGTTCTACGAGCCGAAGGACTACCGGCACCTGATCGAGGGGATGGACGAGCGACGGGATCTCCACCTCGATGCCGTGACCCGGTGGGAGCAGAAGGAGACGAGGTTGTATCGCGATCGTCAAGTAACGTGTCGGGGTTCAAGTCCGAGGTTCCGGTTCCGAAGGTTCAAGGCGTTCGAGAGCAGATGCCGAGGCTGCGTGACTCCGTGAACCGATGAACCCTTGAACCCCTGAACCCTGAACCTCACCGCCTATCCGCCACCGTCAGCGTGACATCGAGGCGCTCCGCGCCGCGCAGCACACCCAGCACGACGCGCCGGCCGATGTGCTGTTCGGTCAGCAGCCGATGGACGTCGTCGAGGCTCGCGAGGGCGTGCGTGTCGAGGGACACGAGGATATCGCCTTCCCGCAGACCCGCGGCGCGCGCAGGGCCATCGGCTTCGAGCGAGATCACGAGCACGCCGGAGGCCTGCGTCAGCTTGTGGAATCGCGAGACCCGGCGGAGCAGCGGAACGTCCTGGCCGGCCACACCGAGATAGCCGCGGCGAACGCGCCCGTCGCGGAGCAGCGCGGGTAGCACGGCTTCCGCCGTTCCGATCGGGACGGCGAAGCTCAGGCCCTGACCACCGGCGATGATCGCGGTGTTGACGCCGACGACTCGGCCGGCGCTGTCGACCAGCGGTCCGCCCGAGTTACCGGGATTGAGCGCGGCGTCGGTCTGAATGACGTGCTCGATCAAGCGCCCGGACTTTGCCCTCAGCGACCGGCCGAGCGCGCTGACGACTCCGGACGACACGGAGTGCTGGAAGCCGTACGGATTGCCGATCGCGATCACGAGCTGGCCCGCGCGCAGCGCGCGTGAGTCACCGAACTCCACCGCGGCAAGATCCGGCGCCGTGATCCGCACCACCGCGACGTCCGTGTCCGGGTCCTGGCCGATCAGGTCGGCTGCGCACTCGCGACCGTCGGGCAGCGTGACCGAGATGTCGTCAGCGTGGTCGACCACGTGACTGTTGGTCAGGATGAGGCCGTCGGCAGCGAACACGAAGCCCGATCCGGTGCCCGCCTGCGCGCGCGACCGCCGAGATGCCTGCGAACCCCGCTGACGGACGTCGATGCTGACGACCGCCGGTGCCACGCGCTCGACGGCAGAGACAACCGCGCGCGAATACGCGTCGAACAGCCCGTCGTCCGGCGCCTGGCTGATTGGAGAAGGGAGACCCATGGATTCACCCGCTTTCTGGAGCTGTGAAATAGGACGCACAGCCGCGTATCGCAGGTTCAGGTCCATTCGCGCGTTGGCGCTGGCAGGTGGCCAATCGAAGCTGATATCCTGCAATTCCTTCGTGTTTCAGGCCCTACAACATCGAAACTTCCGCCTTCTCTGGGTCGGCCTCCTCATTTCGTTTTCCGGCAGCTACATGCAGACGGCCGCGATCCTGTGGCACGTGTCGCTGCTCGTGCCCGACGACAAGCGCGCCGATCGCGCTCGGGATGGTCGGTCTGGTGCGCGTGGTGCCGATCGTGGTCTTCTCGCTCATCAGCGGCGTTGCGGCGGACGCCCTCGATCGCCGCAAGCTGATGCTGGCGACGCAATCGATGATGGCTGTGTTCGCGGCTGTGCTGTTCCTGGTCACGTATCGACGGGCTCTCGGTGGTCTGGCCGATCTACGTTCTGGCCGGGGCCAGCTCCGCGGCGGGCGCGTTCGACTTGCCGGCGCGCCAGTCGCTGATGCCGAACCTGGTGCCTCGCGAGCATCTCCCCAATGCGATCAGCCTCAACACGTCGATGGTGCAGGTCGCGTCCGTCATCGGGCCGGCGGCGGGCGGCCTCGTGATTGCCGAGGCGGGCGTGGCATGGGCGTATGCGTGCAACGCCGTGTCGTACCTCGTGGTGATCGCGGCGCTGCTGCTGATGCGCGTCGAAAACCGGCGCGAACGCGATTCGCTGTCCGCGGGCGCGGCCGAGGGGGCAATGGGGGCTCCCGGCGGACCTCCGCGGCGCCGCAGCGACTTCAGCGTGGCGGCCGCACTCGAAGGGCTCCGCTTCGTATTCCGATCGCCGCTGATCCGATCGACGATGCTGCTCGATTTCTTCGCGACGTTCTTCTCGTCGGCAACGGCGCTGCTGCCGATCTTCGCCCAGGACGTCCTCCACGTCGGGGTCGCGGGGATACGGCTGGCTCTACTCGGCGCCGGCGGTGGGTGCCGTGCTGGGTGGCGCCGCGATGGTGCCGGCGGTCGGATCTGATCGAGCGTCGCGGCGTCGTGCTGGTGGGGAGCATCGTGGTCTACGGGATCGCGACGATTGCATTCGGCCTGTCGACGTCCTTCTGGCTCACGTTCGGATGCCTGGCGGTCACCGGGGCGGCGGATACCGTGAGCGCGGTGTTCCGCAATCTGATTCGCCAGCTCGAGACGCCCGACGGGCTGCGCGGCCGGATGACCGGCGTCAACATGGTGTTCTTCATCGGCGGTCCGCAGCTCGGCGAGTTCGAGGCCGGCATGCTCGCGCAATGGGCCGGTCCAGTGGTCTCCGTGGTGAGCGGCGGGATCGGTTGCCTCCTCGCAACCGCATGGATCGTCTCGATGACGCCGGCGCTGCGATCGTACCGCCGCTCGGCGCAGCCCCTCGTCCCTGTTGAGGACGATCGCCGCGAAGCGCAGAGCGGTCAGCTATAATCCCCACACCTTGGGCAGACTGAAAGTTGCCGTCCTGTACGATCGCTGGGAGGACCCGGATGAGGCGACCGCTTCGCCGGACAAGGCGCCGCTGACGCGGACGCTCGACAAGAAAGAAGTCGAGGACGAAGTCGTCGAGGCGCTCGGCAAGCTGGGACACGACGCCGAGCTCTACCTCCTCGACGGATCGACCAAGGGCCTGCACGCCCTCGCGCAAGCTCGATGGCGATCGTGATTTTCAACCTCGCCGAATCGTTCGCCGGGAACGACACGGCTGACTACTGCATCGCGGCGTATCTCGAGCTGCTCGGCAAGCGCTTCACCGGATCGGGATCGCACGGCCTGCTCTACGCGCAGGACAAGGCCGTCGCGAAGAAGATCCTCGAGTTCCACGGCATCCACACGCCGGTCTTCGCGCGCTCGTTCCGCGGGCGGCTCGATTTCTCGCACGACCTGGCGTTTCCGGTGATCGTCAAGCCCGCCCGCGAAGACGGTTCGATCGGCATCGAGTTCAACGCCGTCGTGACCTCGATTCGCGAGCTGATGGAGCGGATCGACTGGCTCCACGCCAACTTCGACTCGCCCGTGCTGATCGAGGAGTACGTCGAGGGGCGGGAGCTGTACGTCGGCGTCATCGGGAACGACAACGCGACGGCGCTGCCGCCGATCGAGCTCGATCTGTCGAAGCTGCCTGAGGGGACGCCTCGGATCGCCGGGGCGGAGGTCAAGTGGGGGAAGGGGACGGGCGCCTACCGGGATACCAAGTCGGCGGTCGCCGAGGACCTGCCCGAGGAGACTGTCAACCTGCTGCAGACGACCGCCCTGGGGGTCTACCAGGCCCTCGAGCTCCGAGACTACGCTCGAATCGACATGCGGCTCCGGCCGGATGGCCGGGTTGCCGTCATCGAGGCCAATCCGAATCCATGGCTGGCGTCAAAGGCTGAGTTTGCGATGGCGGCCCGCAAAGCCGGACGCACATATACCCAGCTCATCGAGGAGATCGCTCGAGCTTGTCCCTCGCCCGCTACGGCGTGGCCTGACGAGCGTCCTTTCTCCGCCGCGCTCCGCCTGCCGCGGCTCGGTCATTCGGCCGCAACCCGTTGAAGTCGACGTGCTTAGGCGAGTCTGCTCGATTGTTGTAGAGCTCGGCGTGTGCGCCCGATCTGACGCCCGGGCCCACCCGGGACGAGCCAGCGATGTCCGAAACCGGTAAACTGCGAAAAAGTGGCCGATTTTCTGCGAGTTTTCGTTGATCTGCGTACCGTCTTCCGCTATACTTTAGTCACTGCTCGTCTGGCGCACACCTAACCTACTCACCTTACTCAGTGGGGGACACGTGACATTTCAGGTTGGTGACAAGGTCATCTACCCAAACCACGGACTCGGCGTCGTGCAGGGCATCGAAACCAAGACAATCCTCGGCACCACCTGCGGGTTCTACCATCTCCGGATGGTCGCGAACGAGACGACGGTGCTCGTTCCGGTCGACAACGTCGACGGCGTCGGCCTGCGGCGCGCGATCAGCGACGAAGAAATCGAACGGCTGTTTTCTCTCCTCGGCGACGGCAAGATCGACAATCACCAGAACTGGAAAGGCCGCTTCAAGGACAATTCGGACCGGATGCGCACGGGCTCGATCTACGACGTGGTCGAAGTGCTCAAGAGCCTGACGTTCCTGGCGCGTTCGAAGAACCTCTCGTTCCGCGAGAAGCGCATGCTCGATCGCGCGAAGTTCCTCGTCGTGTCCGAGATTTCCGAGGTCGTCGCACGAGATCACCGCCGCCATCGAAGAGAAAGTCGACCGGGCGCTCGAGCGCTGCTTCACGGTGAAGAATCGCTCGATTGCTCGCGCCAAGGCCGCCAAGGCCGCCGACGCCGACGCGCGTCACCGCGCGCCGGACGGCAAAGGCATCGTAGTCGGCCAACCGTTTTTCAGCGATTCGCTCACGGGCCGGAAGCTCGCAACGCTTCCGGCCTTTTTTTGTCGAATGCTCATCACCGTCCGTCGCGGTCGATCGCTTACCTACATCGCCGTATCGCTTGTACGTGCGTCGTCGTCGGGCCGCCCTTCGTGCTGCTCGCGCTCCTCATCCGAAACCCGACTGATCCTCTATCAGGTCGGGCTCGCTGGGCGTGCGCCTCGGCGAGCTGGCTCAGCGGCATCCAGGTCCGCGTCCACGGCGCCGAGCACATCCAGCAGCACCGGGCGGCCGTCTACGCCGTGAACCACACGAGCAACGTCGAGCCTCCGATCCTCTACGCCGTCCTCAGCGAGCTCTTCCCGCGCCTCCGCATCGTCTACAAGGCGGAGCTCCGCAAGCTGCCGGTGCTGGTCCAGGCGTTCGATCTCGCCGGCTTCGTTCCGCTCCAGCGCGGGAACCCCGAGCAGAGCCTGCCGGCCATCGAGAGGGCGGCCGATGCGCTGCGCGAGGGCAACTCGTTCCTGATCTTTCCCGAGGGCACGCGCAGCCGGACGGGAGCGCTCCTGCCATTCAAGAAGGGGGGGTTCATCATGGCGATCAAAGGCCAGGCGCCGATCGTGCCGGTCGCGATCAAAGGTGCACGCGACGCGATGCACAAGGGGAGCTTCGTGATCAATCCGGTCGTCGTCGATGTCAAATTCGGAGAGCCGGTGGAAACGGCGGGGTTGACCCTCGCCGACCGCGACACACTCATTGCCGAGGTCAGGCGGCGGGTGCAGGCGCTGCTGGACGAGGGGGTCTAAGCTTCCAGCTTCCCGCTTCCGCTTCCCGCTTCGGCGCTGCCTCCCGGCAGCGCCAGGCAACAATGCATTCTGACTTCTGACTCCTAGCTCCTAACTCCTAACTCTAACTCCTAACTCCTGGCAGCATTCAGCCCCGGCCTCTGCCACCTCCGGCGCACGCCGCGGAAAATCCAGGCCGCGAACCACACGATCAGGATCACGCCGATGGTCACCACCAATGCTGCCGCGATTGGAAACTTCAAGGCGAGCGCCGAGAGGCCTACGACGAACGCATCTTCGGCCAGGCTGAGCGCCCAGTTGGAGAATGGCTCCGGACTCGTGTTCGCCACGGCGCGCGTGCCAGCTTTCGTGAAGTGGGTTCCGGCCGCCAGCGTTCCGCCGAGCAGTGCTGCGAGGCCCTCGACAGTCGGGCTTGCATCCCCGAGCGCCGCGACGGCAATCAGCGCACCACCGACCGGCCGGATGAGCGTGTGGATCGCATCCCACAGGGAATCGAGCCAGGGCACCTTGTCGGCGACGAATTCCACGACGTACAACACGAGCGCCGCGCCGATCACGTAGTCGTTGTCGAACACGCGAAACTGCTCGGGCAGCGTGACCCATCCGAATCGCTGCGCCAGGCCCAGAATCGCGACCGTTGCGTAGAGATTGATTCCCGCGGCGAACGAAAAGCCCATCGTCCGCCCCAGCGTTGTCAGGATCTCGAGCATGGTCATCGCCCTCCGCGATCGCGAGAGCCGGGTCTGGGCGCCTTCAGCAGGCTCTCGGATAGAAACCCTACTCCGGAGTTCGCTTGTGTTGCCGGACGCTACTTCGCCCCGGTGCTGAACGTCATCGACCAGGGCACGAGTGCCTGGCCGTCCATAGCGGCGATGCCGTCCAGGAGCTCGATCTTCACGGTCTGGAAGCGCGCGAGGGGACCGGCGAACTTGATCTCGAGCGCGCGGTTCGCCTCATGGTAGGTGGTGGTCGCCGCCGGCACAGCTGGCGGTGGCGGTGCAGCGGGCGCCGTCACGACGTAGGACGCGCGAACGTGACCGCGGAAGGTCCGCCCGTCCATGTCCCGGGAGAACTGGACCCGGACGGTCGTGTCCGTGGCGATGTCCACGTCCTCGCTGAGCGGTGCCGAGAAGATGACCGTCGGCGCCGCCTCCTTGATCACGGGCATCGGCGCAGGCTCGGCGTCCGACTCGGTCGGCGGCTTGGCGATGCGCAGTGACTCGCCGTCGATCCACACGCGGCTGCCTTCCACGTGCACGGTCCCCGACACCTCCAGCCACCGGCCGGTGTCGACCTTGGCGCCGGGATCGAGCTCGAATCCCGACCCCCTCGGCCGAAGCGCGCTGATCCAGATCGCGGCGTCCGCCGACTGCAGCACGAAGTCCCAACGCGATCGATTCAACGGGGACGCGAGATCGCCGAAGAGGTTGCGTCCCCTGAAACGTCCGGTAACCGTCACGCCGCGGTCGGCGAACCTGGCCG
The DNA here is from genome assembly GCA_963804795.1 of uncultured Acidobacteriota bacterium. GTDB lineage: Bacteria > Acidobacteriota > Vicinamibacteria > Vicinamibacterales > 2-12-FULL-66-21 > CAVSUB01. The sequence continues at coordinate 420,999 of CAWDRS010000009.1, forward strand.
GTGAGAGCACGATGGCGCGGACGCTCGGCGCGGACGGCTCCGGAGCATCGACGACGGTCGCGCCCACGAGGACGAACACCTGGTCGCGTCCTGGCCATCGGCCGCCGGTCACCGCGTCGAGGACCGGTCGGAAATCGTAGCTGCTCAATCTCGAGTCGTCTTCGCGGAGGCGTCCAAGGTCCCAGAACTCGCCTCGGATTTCCCCTTCGCTCCGCGTTGGCGCCTGGCGCCAGAACACGAACACCGGATGGAATCGAGGTTTGTCCGCGGCGGCGGGACCGCCCACGACGAGCCGTGTGACCCCGCGGTCCTCCATGGCGGCGCCGCGAACCGCAATCTGCCGCCCATGAAAGAACACGGGCTCCGCCAGGGCAGCTTCGACGGTCGTGGCAATGCGTCCGGACGTCTGCGCGCGGATCGGCCGGGCCACGCAGACACCGATCATGATCACGACGGTCACGACGGCGGCAGCCGCGGCGAATCTACTCAAGCTTCCGTTGACCCATCCGGGAAAGCACGACACCGAGGGCGAAGAAGATCAGCCCGCCAGCGACGAGGCCGGCGGTACCGTCGTGAATGGAGGGGATCAAGCCAGCCGCACCTTCGGCGTCGTGGATGATCCCGTTGCCGTACAGAACAGCGTACAGAATTCCGGCCAGCGATCCGCCGGCAATCAGCCCGGAGCTGAAAAGCGTGCCGGAACCGACCTCCGATTCTTCGGCGCGACCCGTCTTGCTCTCGACGTAGGCGCGCACGAGCCCGCCGGCGAAAATCGGCGCGGTCGTCGCGATCGGCAGGTACGAACCCACAGCGAACGACAGCGAGTGAATGCCGCACAGCTCGAGCGTGACCGTGATGAAGACGCCGACGAGGACCAGCCCCCACGGCAGGTTCTGGCTGAGCAGTCCCTTGATGATCGTGCTCATCAATGTCGCCTGCGGCGCGGGAAGCGCGTCCGATCCGATCACCATGACTTTGTGAAGATACAGCGTCGTGTAGCCGATGATGAGCGCCGAGACGATCACGCCGATGACGAGCCCGTACTGCTGATACATGGGCGTCGCCCCGACGATATAGCCGGTCTTCAGATCTTGAGACGTCGCACCTGCGTTGGCGGCCGCGATGCACACGACGGCGCCGACACACAGGGCCACAGGGGCGTACCAGTCGCCGGTCCAGCCGAGCGCCACGAAGATTGTACAGGTCAGGATCAGGGTGGCGATCGTCATGCCCGAGATGGGATTCGACGAGGATCCGATCAGTCCGACGATCCGTGACGAGACCGTGACGAAGAAGAAGCCGAAGACGACCACGAGAATCGAGGCCAGCCCGTTTCCCTGCGTGGGCATCCCCGGGGCGATGGCCAGGAAGAGGGCGAGCAGAGCGGTCCCGGCCAGGACGATGGTCATCGGAAGGTCGCGCTCGGTGCGCGCACGGGACGCGGCGCCGCCCTTCGCGGAGAAGTCTTTCACGCTGTCGCGGAACGACGAGACGATCGTCGGGATCGTGCGCGCGAGCGTGATGATGCCGGCCGCAAGGACCGCTCCAGCGCCCGTGTACCGGATATAGGCGCTCCACAGCTGGCCCGGCGTCATCTGATCGATGCGCAGCCCGCTTGCCGGCACCGGCGGGAAGGGCACGGTCAGATAGTTGCCCATGATGCTGAGGAGCGGCAGGAGTACCAGCCATGAGAGCACACCACCGGCGAACATGACGCCGGCGATCCGCGGACCAATCACGTAGCCGACCCCCATGTACTCTGGCGAGATGTCGACGTTCAGCGTGCCATTCGGCAGTACGCCGGTGCGGGCGATGGATCGCCCGACGGCGGTCGGAAAGACTTGAAAAATCCAGGACAGGCTCTTCCAGAGCGCGCCGGTCCCAAGCCCCATGAAGACCGTGCGTGCGAGCTCGCCGCCGCGCTCGCCCGCGACGAGCACGTCAGCGCAGGCGGTGCCTTCCGGATAGGGCAGGACGCCGTGCTCCTTGACGATGAGCGCACGACGCAGGGGCACCATCATCAGCACGCCGAGGATGCCGCCGGCAAAGGCAAGCAGCGTGATCTGGAAGTAGTTGAAGAAGCCCTGCCCGCGTTCGCCAAAGAAGAGGAGCGCGGGGATCGTGAAGACAACGCCAGCGGCGACCGATTCGCCGGCGGACCCGATCGTCTGGACGATGTTGTTCTCGAGGATGGTCGAGCCGCCGAGCCGCTTCAGGACGGAGATGGCCAGGACGGCGATTGGAATCGAGGCACTGACGGTCAGCCCTGCGCGCAGCCCGAGGTACACCGTCGATGCGCCGAAGACGAGGCCGAAAAACGCGCCGAGGACGATGGCCCTGGGTGTAAATTCCGCTGGCGCCTGGCTGGCCGACACGTACGGCTGAAAGACGGCGCGCGCAGTCGGGTCGGGCGCTGCGACCCGGCGTGTTTGTGCCATAAGGGCGTGATATTAGCAGATTGGAATTAACTGGACCGGAGGGCTTCGGCCCGGCGGACGCTCTGGTAGAATCGCTGGCCTTGTGAAGAAGGCGAACAAAGTTGGTCCGGCCGCGCGCGACATCGCCGAGTCGGTCTCCGAGCTGACGACCAACCGCCTCTCGGTCTATCTGCGCTGCCTGACCACGCTCGAAGCGGCCGGCGTGCGCAGCGTGTCGTCGCAGGCGCTCGCCGAGCAGTTCCACCTCAATGCGGCGCAGATTCGAAAGGACCTCGCGCACTTCGGCGAGTTCGGCGTCCGCGGCGTCGGTTACTACGTCAAGGACCTCCGTCGTCACCTCCGACAGATCCTCGGGCTGGATCGGCGCGTGCGAGTCGCTATCATGGGCGCTGGGAATCTCGGCCTGGCGCTGGCGGACTACGCGGGGTTTCGCGGCGAAGGCTTCGAGATCGCCGCGCTCTTCGACACCGTGCTGGAGAAGGTCGGGCAGCGCTCGCGGTCGGGCGTGCCCATTCACGACGCGCGGGACTTCAAGCGGGTCGCCCGGCGCGAGGGGATTGCGATTGCGGTGATCGCGGTGCCTGCCGAGTCAGCCCAGGCGGTGGTCAACAGCGTGGTGGCGGCCGGAACGAAGGCCATCCTCAACTTCTCGTCCGGCGCGCTGAACGTGCCGGCCGACGTCAAGCTGAAGAGCGTGGACCTGACGGTCTCGCTCGAGAGCCTGTCGTTCTTTCTCGCACAGAATGAGGCGGGACAATGAGACTCAGCGCCCGGCGGGCCGCGCGTTCGCAAACGTTCGACGACCGCACAGCTGTCGCACGTCGATCCGCGCGGTCGGGTGCGGATGGTGGACGTCTCCGCGAAGGCCGTGACGGCGCGCGAGGCGGTGGCGCGCGGGCGGATCCGCATGTCGGCGGAGGCCCTCCGCCAGGTGCGCCGCGGCACAATCAAGAAGGGCGATCCGCTGCAGACGGCGCGAGTGGCGGGGATCATGGCCGCCAAGCAGACGGCCGCGCTCATCCCGTTGTGCCATCCGCTGCCGCTCTCGCACGTCGACGTGCAGCTCAAGCCGCTGCGCGACGGGTACGAGATCGAGGGACGCGCACGAACGACCGCTCAGACCGGCGTGGAGATGGAGGCGCTGACGGCCGTGGCGGTCGCGGCGCTGACGGTCTACGACATGGTGAAGGCGGTCGACAAGGCCATGGTCATCGAGGGCATCCGCCTCGTGGAAAAACGAGGGGGGAAGAGCGGGGAGTACGTCGCGCATGGACCCTGACGTCCGTACGATCGCCGACCTGCCGTTCCACGTGATGGGCCGTTTTCAGCACGCGACGGTCGTCGGGAGCGCAAAGGGCGGGGCCGTGAAGAGCGTCACGGGGAAGGAATTCTTCGAGGGCGTGCGCGATCTCTCGCTCGGGCTCTCCGCGCTCGGCATGGACGCCGGAGAGCGCGTGGCGATCATGGCCGAGAGCAGGCCCGAGTGGCTCGCGGTCGATCTTGCGGCGCTCGTCGCGGGCGCGATTCCCGTTCCGGTCTATCCGACACTGTCCTCCGCACAGGTGCGGTACATCCTCCAAGATTCGGCGGCGACGATTGCTGTCGTCTCGACGCGGCTGCAGCTGGAAAAGATCCAGGAGATTCGCCACCAGCTGCCTGCGCTCCAGGCCCTCGTCGTGATGGAACCGCCGGCAGCTGGAGATACTCCGTCAGTGGTCTCGCTGGCCGAGGCCGCCGAGCGGGGTCACGCGCGCCTGGTCGGCGAGTGGGGGGCGGCGAAGCAGTTTCGCGACGTTGCCCGCGCCATCAGGCCCGACCAGCTTGCGACCATCATCTACACGTCCGGTACGACCGGTGAGCCGAAGGGCGTCATGCTGACGCACGCTGCCCTCGTGGCGAACCTTCTCGCGGCCGCGAAGGTCCTGGACGTCTCCGACTCCGACGTCGGTCTCTCGTTCCTGCCGCTGAGCCATGCCTTCGAGCGAATGGTTGCCTGGGTGTATCTGCTCTGCGGCGTGCACGTCGTGTTCGCCGAGTCGTTCGATACCGTCGGACGGGACATCGGGCTCGTACGCCCCACGGTGATCACCGGGGTGCCGAGGGTCTACGAGAAGCTTCACGGCCGCATCATGGAAAAGGGGACGGCCGCGTCCGGTGCGCGGGCTGCGATCTTCCGCTGGGCGGTTGGCGCCGGGATGCGGAAAGCGAAGGCCACGCTTCGCGGCAAGCCGGCGGGAGCGCTCGACCGGCTGCAGGCGCGGCTCGCGGATGGTCTCGTGTTCGAGCGGGTGCGGGCAGGGCTCGGCGGACGGGTGCGCTACCTCGTATCCGGCAGTGCCCCGCTCGGCGCCGACGTCGCGGAGTTCTTCAGTGCCATCGGCCTGCCGATCGTCGAAGGCTATGGGCTGACGGAGACAGCGCCGATTCTCGCGGTCAACCCGCCGGATGCGCCGCGGGTCGGCAGCGTCGGCAGGTGCCTTCCCGGCGTCGAGCTGCGCATTGCCGCGGACGGCGAGATTCTCGCGCGCGGACCGAATGTGATGTCGGGGTACTTCAACAAACCACAGGCAACCGCCGACGTCCTCAAGGACGGCTGGTTCCACACCGGCGACATCGGCACGATAGACGACGCGGGCTACCTCTCGATCACCGATCGGAAGAAGGACCTGCTGGTGACCTCGGGTGGCAAGAAGATCGCGCCGCAGCCGATCGAAGCGACACTCAAGAGGAGTCCTCTGCTGGCTGAAGCCATCCTGCTCGGAGAGCGCCGCAAGTTCGCCGCGGCGTTGCTGGTCCCCGATTTTCCGACCCTCGAGCGGCGCCTGAAAGCACTGGGCCGGCCGCCAGGCACGCGCGAAGAGCTCGTCACGCGCGCCGACGTCATCTCGCTGTATCAGGAGATCGTCGACGCGTTGAACCGCGAGCTCTCGCAATTCGAGCGCATCAAGCGGATTGCCATTCTGCCCACCGAATTCACCATCGAGTCCGGCGAGCTCACGCCGACGCTGAAGGTGAAGCGGAAGGTGGTCGAAGAACGCTGGCGGGACGCGATCGAGGCGATCTACCAAGAGAGCTAGCCAGAATCGAGATGCCTTCCGACCGCACATCCTCTCCACCGGGCAGCCTCGGACTCTCGTCGAGGCTCCTGCGCGCCGGCCTCCTGACGGCGATGACGGACGGGGTCTTCTCGAGCGTCTTGAGCGTGGTCTTCTACCACTCGACCGTCCAGCGGCTGTTTCAGGGCGTTGCGAGCACGTTGTTCGGGCCGGAAGCGCTCAATGGGGGCGCCACGACGGCTCTCGTCGGCGTGTTGATGCACGTCGGCGTGGCCTTCGGATGGTCGGCGGTGTTCCTGTTGGTTGTCCTGCGATCGCGCTGGATCCGCGAGACGCTCGGGTCGCGGTACGGCGTCGTCAAGGTCGCAGCGCTCTACGGGCCTTTCGTCTGGCTGGTGATGTCGCTCATCGTGATCCCGACGCTCCTGCAGCGCCCGCCGACGATCGGCGTCCGCTGGCTCGTCCAGTTGATCGGACATTTTCCATTCGTCGGGCTGCCGATCGTCGCGTCCAGTGCGAAAGGGGCCGAGCCGGTTCCCTTGATGTGAGCGGCGTGCCTCGCCCTACGACTTGTAACACATCTGAGTCCGACTGACGACCGACTACCGGCTGCCGACCGACGAATGGATTTCCGCCGGCGGTGGCTCGATGTGAATGATGGCGTCCGCGATCTGCGGATACGCCTGCATCAGACGATCTTTGACGACGTGTGACAGGCGGTGAGCTTCGACGAGCGGCGTGCTCCCGCGGAACCAGACGTGCAGATCCACGAACGCGTAGTCGACTGAGCCGCGGGATCTGATTTGATGGCAGCCGACGACGTCCGGGACGCTCATCACCACGCGGCGAATCCCCTCTTCGTCCAGCACCACGCGGTCGGCAAGAATCGGCGACGTGGCCCGGGCAATCTCGAGGCCGGTCCGAGCGATGAAGACGGCGACGAGCAGCGCGCCGATTGGATCCAGCAGGGGATACCCGAGCCTGGTCGCGGCGAGCGAGATGAGCACCGCACACGACGTCAGCACGTCGCTCTGGGTGTGCATGGCGTCGGCCATCAGCAGCTCGCTCTTGAGTGCGCGACCCCGGCCGGCCTCGTACCGCACGACCAGCACGTTGATGCCGAGCGTGACCACCATCACGATGAAGCTCAGGCTCGTGACGCGCGCGGGGGCCTCCCCCGACAGCCGCGAGAGCGCCGCGCGGAGCACCTCCACCACTACGAACAAGAGAAAGACGAAGATGCCTGCAGCGGCAAGCGTCTCGTATTTGCGATGGCCGTATGGATGGTCTTCGTCGGGCGGCTTGCGCGCGGCGCGCAGCCCGACGAGGCCCATGACGTTCGAGGCGGAATCGGTGAGGGAATGGAAGCCGTCGGAGATGACGCTGACCGCGCCCGTCGAGTACCCCAGCACGAGCTTGGCCGCGGCGACGGCGAGGTTCAGCAGGAGCACGCGAAGCAGCACGAGGCCGACTTCGCGCTGCCGCGCGGTCGCGTTAGATGCCTCCACCGCTCAGCGCTCTCAGAAGCCGGAAACCCTCAGTGTGTGCGGCACCCAGGCGGGATCTCAAGACAGCGCCCTGCAGCGAACGGAGTGGATCTCGCCGCGCCGGAGGCGCGCCCGCCGGAGCGGAGCGGGGCTTTCGGGGTCCCCGCGAGCGACGGCGATGGGGGGTCCGGCGGGGCGAAGCCCCCCGGTCTAGAAGACGCGGGCGTGCGGCAAGGGCCACCATCGCAGCTGCACCTTGCCGATGATGTACTTCTTGGGCACGAATCCCCAGTGACGGCTGTCGGAGCTGTTGTTCCGATGATCGCCCATGACGAAGTAGTAGCCCTCGGGCACGACCTGGGGGCCCCAGTCGTCGTGACTGCGATATTCGCTCGGCACGAAGGCGTCATCCATGGGGACGTCGTTACGGAACACACGCCCGTCCACGACCCTGACCTGGTCCCCTTCTTCCGCGATGACCCGCTTGACGAATGACTTTTCGGGGTTGAGCGGGTAGTACAGCATCACGATGTCGCCGATGTGGGGCTCGCCGATCCGATAGGCCAGCTTGTTCACGATCAGGCGGTCTTGATCGGCAAGCGTGGGGGCCATGCTCAAGCCTTCGACCCGCGCGACCTGGAACCCGAAGGTCACGATGAGCGTCGCGTACACGGCGGCTGAGGCGAGTGTCTTCAGCCAGGCGACGACCTCCTCCACGACCCGTCCCACGCCGATCGCCGCCATCTCCGGTGGCACGTGCACGTCGGGCGGAATGCCCGACAGGCTCCCCGCCATCAGGGGCAGCGGTTCGGCCACCACCATCGGCTCCGGCGCGGCAAAGACGTCGGAGGCAGTCGGAACCGGCTCCGACACGGTGTAACTCGCCTCTGGCGTCGAAGGTGCCGGCGCGGCGTAGGGGTCGTAATTCGTCTCGCTCATAGCGTCAGAGCCTCAGATACTCGCGGAGCCGTTTGGTCTGGGACCGGCTCACCGGGATTTCGGTTCCCTTGGCGTCCCGCATTTTCAGGAGGAAGTTGCGGCTGAACCAGGGCACGATCTCCTTGATCTTGTTGATGTTCACCAGGTGCGACCGGTGCACGCGCCAGAAGACGGTCGGGTCCAGATGCGCCTGCAGTTCATCCAGTGTCCGATAGTTGGACGTTCCTGACAAGCTGTTCGTTTCTACGGTGATGACGTCGTCCTCCACGGAGGCGTGGATGACCTCGTCTGCCTGGATGAGCAGAAAGCGGTCGCCGACCTTCAGAGCCAGCTGTTCCCGGCGGTCCTGGCGCTCTCCGAGGAGCTGCAGGACACGCTCGAGCTCGGCCCCGCCGGGCCGGCCGACCGGGCGTTCCGAGTAAATTCGGCGCCTCACCCGCTCGACGGTCGTCCCGAGCCGACCCGTCTCGACAGGCTTCAGGAGGTAGTCGACGGCGTTCACCTCGAATGCCTCGATCGCGTACTGGTCGTAGGCCGTGACGAACACGATCTGGGCCTCTCCGCCGGCTCGCAGGAGGCGCCGGGCGACCTCGAACCCCGTCAACCCGGGCATCTGGACGTCCAGCATCACGACGTCGGGTCCTTCTTCCTCGATCACGCGAAGCGCTTCGATGCCGTTCGACGCCTGCGCCACGACCTCGACGGCCCCGATCTGCCCCAGGAGGAAACACAGCTCCTCGCGTGCCAGCTGCTCGTCGTCCACCACCACAGCGCGGAGGGCCTCATTGGCATCCATGGGGGTCCATGTCAGGCCGTAATCTGTGCCGGGACCACCAGCTCCGGAATCACGATCCGCGCACAGGTGCCCTCGCCGGGTACGCTGTCGAGCTGGAGCTGGTAGTTCGCGCCGTAAATGACCTTCAGCCGCTCGTTGACGTTCCGGAGGCCGATGCCGGCCCCGTTCTTCACGCGGTCGGCGTTCGCGGGATTCACCCCGACACCGTCATCGATCACGTCGATGATGGCGTGCCCGTTCTGGAGCACGCTTCGAATCGTGATCCGTCCTTCGCCGACCTTGGGCGACAGCCCGTGCTTGATCGAGTTTTCGATGAGCGGTTGCAGGAGCATGCTGGGGATGACGATGTCGAGGCTGTCGGGGTCGATGGACTTTTCGATGCGCAGCTTGGAGCCGAAGCGAACGGCCTCGATGTCCAGGTATTCGTCGATCGCTTCCAGCTCCTGACGCAGCGTGACGAAGTGTTCCTGGCTTCGAAGCAATCGTCTCAGCAGCCCGGAGAGCTTGACGATCAGCATGCGGGCCGTTTCTGGCTGCGAGCGGATCAGCGACGAGATCGACGTGAGCGTGTTGAACAGAAAGTGCGGGCTGATCTGGCTCGCGAGCGCTTCGACGCGGGCGGCCATGAGGAGCTTTTCCTGCTCCTGCAGCCGGTGCTCGATCCGCGCGCTGTTCCAGATTTTGATGGGGATCGCCACACAGAGGACGGTCGTGAGAATGACGAGCCCGTACAACCAGAGCGTGGGAGGCGCGAGGTAGAAGATCCGTGTGACGCTGAGATCCGGGTGGTTGAAGCGCGCGCCCAGGAACTGTCGCAGGATCTCGAGCGCAATGGGCGCCGCCAGTAGTATGACGACCCACTCGATCTGGAAGCGGCTCACGAGCCGCCAGACTTTGCGGTGCAGGTCGGTGAAGAAGAGCGGGGAGAAATGCCAGATCGCTTCTTTGGGGCAGATCTCGCGCAGGCCGCCGCCGGCGAAGCCGCACCCGATCGCGAAGGGCAGCGCGATCCATTCCCCGGCGATCGTCGCCGGGATCCCGACCATCGCGCCGACGATCGCGCCGGCGTAGGGGCCCGCGAGAAGACCCGCGAGAAACGAGCCGGCAAGGGTGAGATCCGCGGCCTTGTAATCGAGGAGGAGGCGCGCGACGACGCCGGCGGTCAGCGGGATGCCGAGACTGGCCGCAAAGATGAGCCGCTCGGGCCAGTCGCGCTTCTCGGTCAGCAGAATGCGTCGAAACCACGGGAACCGCACCAGCATGGTCGCCAGGATGGCGACGACCGCCAGCTTCACCATCAGCGTCGACAGCAGATACTGGTCGGCCGACAGCAGCTTGGTTTCGTGGGGCATGGTATTGAGGGTGAGCGGCCGGAACTTCGTAAGTATAGCATTTGGCGCGGGTTGCCCTGTGCGGCGGGGTGCCGAGCCCTCCCGTTTCCGCAGAGCCTTTGATATGATGCCGAGATGATCCGTCCGTTCATCATCGGCTTCGCCACCACGCTGAAGCACATTTTCAAAAGACCCATCACGGTCAACTACCCTGAACAGAAAGTGCCGGTCTTCCCGAAATACCGGGGGAAGCAGGTGCTGATGCGCGACGAAAACGGGCTGGAAAAGTGCGTGGCCTGCGGGTTGTGCGCGGTGGCGTGCCCGGCCGACGCCATCTACCTCGAGGCTGCCGAGAACGACGGGTCCGTGCAGGCGGGGCCGCGCTACGCCAAGATCTACCAGATCCACAAAACACGGTGCATCTTCTGCGGCTACTGCGAGGAGGCCTGCCCCGTGTCGGCAATTTTCATGGGGAAGGACTACGAGCTCGCCGTGTACAGCAACAAGGACTTCATCTGGGACAAGGCCGACCTGCTCGTTCCGGCGGCGGTCACGAAGTCCTGAGCCAGCGCCGGAGGCGCCCCCGCCGGAGCGGAGCGGGGCACGGGGCCGCCACCACCCCAGCGCGCAAAACACGCGCGCCGGGGACCCCGGTCCGCGAGCGACGGCGATGGGGGTCCGGCGGCGCGAAGCCCCCCGGTTGATACCGTGCTTCTGGGCGCACTCGGCGACATCCACGGGAACTTCGAGAGCGTCCGACGCATCCAGGCCGGCCACCCGGAGGTCGCCTTCTGGTTGTGCGTGGGTGACGTGGCAGACGAGGCCGGAGGCTACGAATCGTTCGACTCGCCCGTGCACTTCATCAAGGGCAACAACGACGGCTTCGACGCGATCGCCGAAGGGCGGCTGCCGGCGAACGTGCATTTTCTGGAAAACGGACGCCTATACGAGATCGGCGGGATTCGAGTCGCGGGCCTCGGCGGCACGTTCGCGCCAACCTGGTACGAGACGCCGGCAGCCGACCTTCCGCATCCTCGGAAAGGCACGGCGCGAGCCACCGCGCAGGCGGACAGACGGCGCCACTTCGTTCGCGAGGAGGTCGTCGCCTGTCAGGCGCTCGAGCGCGTAGATGTGTTCATGACGCACGAGGCGCCGCGGCCGTACTTCGTCTCCGGCAGGGACGGGCACAAGGGAATCGACGCAGGCAAGACACCCATCAACGAAGTCCTTGCGGCGATGAAGCCAAGGCTGCACCTGTTCGGCCATCACCATCGGTTCTCGGAGCAGGATCGCCAGGACGTGCGGTCCGTCGGGCTCGATCTGGCGTCGCATTCGTATCTGTTGATTGACGCGGAGCGTCTGACGTACCAGGTCGTGAAGGAGTAGAAGCGGAAGAAGGGCAGTCGGCTTCCACCTAACCACCTTCGCCAAGGCTACGGTGGTCCGCCGTAGCTTTAGCGAAGGCGGAAGGTGGAAGCCACAATTGTTGTTGGGGGTCATGAACAAGCCGTCATTCCTCGCGGAGCTCGAGCGCCGGGTACTCGTCTGTGACGGGGCCACCGGGACGATGCTCTACGCGCGTGGCGTATTTCTCAACAGGTCGTTCGACGAGCTGAACCTGACGCAGCCGGACCTCGTGACCGAGGTGCATCAGGCATACGTGCGCGCCGGCGCGGACGTCATCGAGACGAACACGTTCGGCGCCAACCGGATCAAACTCTCGGCATTCGGTCTGGCGGACCGTGCGGCAGAGATGAACGTCGAAGGGGCCCGGCTCGCGCAGCGTGCGGCGCACGATCAGGCGTTCGTGGCCGGCTCTATCGGGCCGCTCGGCGTGCGCATCGAGCCGTGGGGCAAGACAGGCATAGACGAAGCGGAGTCGTACTTCGCCGAGCAGGCGGCCGCGCTCCTCGAGGGCGGCGTCGACCTGTTCGTGCTGGAAACGTTCCGCGACGTGAACGAGATCGGCGCCGCCATTCGCGCGGTCCGCAGCCTGTGCTCGCTGCCGATCGTGGCGCAGGTGACGACCGAGGAGGACGGCAACACGCTGGACGGCGCCGCTCCAGAGCTCTTCGTCCCGCAGCTCGAACAGCAGGGCGCGGACGTGGTTGGCCTGAACTGCAGCGTGGGTCCGGCGGCGATGCTCGAGACGATCGAGCGCATCAGGCGCGTCGCCAAGGTTCCGCTATCCGCGCAACCGAATGCCGGTCGCCCGCGCGAAGTCGAAGGCCGCCACATCTATCTCTGTTCTCCCGAGTACATGGCCTCTTACGCGCGCCGTTTCGTCAACAACGGCGTGCGGCTCGTCGGCGGATGCTGCGGGACGACACCGGATCATATCCGTCAGATCCGGGCGGCGGTTCGCGCGGCGGCACCGGCAGCCGTCAGTCGCTCGACTGAGGCGGCCACCGGAACCAAGACACCGGCCGCGCCCGTGCCCGTCGTGGCGCGCGCCGACCGATCGCGGATGGCCCACGCGCTCGCGCGAGGGACGTTCGTCGTCAGCCTCGAGCTCCTGCCGCCGCGCGGACACCGCACCGACGAGCTGCTCGAGTCCGCGCGACAGCTTCGGATCCGCGGCGTCGATCTGGTGAACATTCCGGACGGACCGAAGGCGAGCGGTCGTATGAGCGCGATCGCGACGGCCGTGCTCGTTCAGCAGGCAGGCCTGGAGACGATCCTCCACTACGCCTGCCGCGACCGGAACCTTCTGGGCATGCAGTCGGACCTGCTGGGCGCGCAGTCGATGGGCATACGCAACCTGCTCATCGTCACGGGCGATCCGCCGCGCGTGGGCGACTATCCGGATGTCACAGCGGTGTTCGATGTCGATTCGATTGGCTTGACGAACGTCGTCACCCGTCTCAACCGTGGCATCGACATCGGGGGACAGCCGATCGGCCAGCCGACCGCCTTCCACATCGGCGTGGCGGTCAATCCAGGCGCGTTGAATCTGGAGCAAGAGGTCCGGCGCTTCCGGTACAAGGTCGAAGCTGGGGCCGAGTTTGCCATCACGCAGCCGGTGTTCGAGGCCGAGGAGCTTGCCACGTTCCTGCACCGGATTGCGGACGTCCGCATTCCGATTCTGGCCGGCATCATGCCGCTCGCGAGCTTGCGCCACGCCGAGTTCATGGCCAACGAAGTGCCCGGCGTCAGCGTGCCGGACGCGGTCCTCGAGCGCATGCGCGGGGCGGACGGAGAAGGCCGCGCGGCCGCAGAGGGAATTGCGATCGCGCGCGAAGTCGTGGCGGGGATCCGTTCGATGGTGCAGGGGATTCAGATTTCGACAGCCGCCGAAGTCATCGAGTCGGCCATCGAGGTCATCGAAACCGTAGAAGCTTAACGATTTTTCGTCCCTTCGGCTTGCTCCGCCGGGACACACGCGCTATAGTCGCTCGGCTAGAACTGGTCCTTTTGTTTGGCACCGACATTGCCCTCGGCGAGGGATTCGGTGTTGGTCCGTCATGCGACTCGCAGCGAGACGAGAGTTGTTGCAATCGTTGGGAACGAGTCGAATAAGATACGGACTAGGCGCGCCACGGGCGCGCCCCGCCGGAGCGGAGCGGGGCGAAGGGGGCCCCGCGAGCGACGGCGATGGGGGGTCCAGGCGGGGCGAAGCCGCCCCGGTCTAATGACGACCGGAGACGATATCTGATGGCCTTATTCGACAGGAAAGCCGAACAGGACGAGGAGCTGGTCGCGGGGGCGGACGTCGCGACCCGAGCGCTTTCGGCCACGGCAGTCGAGAACGATTTCGTTGAAGGGGTGTACGACAAGCTCGCGAAAGTTTACGACCTGTTCTTCGGGCCCACGCTCCATCCCGGTCGCCTGAAGGCGATTCAGCGGATGAACATCCAGGCGAACGAGCGGGTCCTCGAGGTCGGCGTCGGCACGGGGATCAACCTCTCGCTCTATCCGCGAGACTGCGCGATCACCGGCATCGATTTTTCCGGCTCGATGCTGGAGAAGGCGCGAGAGCGGTTGGCGCGGAAAGAGCTGCAGAACATCCGCCTGCTGCAGATGGACGCCGCCGATCTCAAGTTCGCCGACAATGCCTTCGACATCGTCTATGCGCCGTACCTGATCAGCGTGGTGCCCGACCCGCTGCAGGTCGCGCGCGAGATGCGGCGGGTCTGCAGGCGGGGCGGACGGATCATCTTCCTGAACCATTTCCTAAGCCCGAACCCGATACTGTCCCGGACGGAGCGCCTGATCTCTCCTTTCACGATCCACATCGGTTTCAAGTCGGATCTCGATATGCCGGCGTTCTTCGCCCAGGCGGATCTCCAGCCGGTCTCGATCGAGAAGGTGAACGTCCCGCGCATCTGGTCGCTCGTCACGTGCGTCAAGGACTGAGCCGGCCTTTCTGGCTGGCTCTGGTCATCGCCGCGTTCTGCCTGCCGCTCTTCATCGGTCTCGGTCGCACCGACGTCGAGAACGACGAAGGGATCTATTCGTACGCCGTCGATCAGATACTCGTCAACGGGGATTGGCTGAACCCACGCGCGAGCCCGAACGACGACCTCGTCTTCCTCGAAAAGCCGCCCCTCAAGTTCTGGATGGTCGCATTGCCGATCCGGCTGGGGCTGCTGCCGCACAACGAGGTCGGCCTCAGGTTCTGGGACGCCCTGTTCGGCGCGGTCGCGTTCCTCTACGTGTTTGCGATCGGCCGCCGGCTTGCCGGCCCGGTGTGCGGGTTGATCGGCGTCATGCTCCTGTTCGTCGACGAGCCGCTCTTGTTCGAGCACGGCCTCCGAGGCAACAACATGGAGGCGCCGCTCTTCCTCTGTTACTGCGCCGGCATCTACCATTACATCGCCTGGGGCACGAGCGACGACGTCCGACGCAGGCGGCGCCACATCTTCGCGTTGGCGATCTCGTTCTTCCTGGGCTTCATGACGAAGTTCGTGGCGGCGCTCTTCCTCCCGGTCGTGCTCGCCGCTGCCGGCGCGATGGTACCTGACGTCCGGCGACGGCTGATGGAGGACGTCAAGATCTGGCTCGCGGCGGCCGGACTCGTCTTCGCGCTGGTTGCGCCCTGGTTCGTCTACCAGCAGCTCACGACGGGCAACGCCGTGTGGAGCGTCATGTTCGGCACGCACGTGTTCCAGCGCTTCACGACGTCGCTGGACGTGTCCCACCTGCACCCCTGGTACTGCTATTGGCTGGAGATCTGGAAGGGTCTCGTCCACTACCAGATCGCCTGGCTCGCCGTCGCCGGATTCGCCCTCCTCCTCGGCGTCTCGGTGCGGCAGCGACGCCTCGAGCAGCTGACGGTGATCGCGTGGCTCGTGCTGCCGCTCGGGCTCATGTCGTTCGGGAGTTCGAAGCTCCCTCACTACGCGTACCCGTTCCTTCCGGCCGTGGCGCTCGCGACCGGGTTCGGCCCCGGCTGGGTCGCGCAGACCGGCGCGGGCTACCTGGATCGAATCATGGAGATGGTGCAGGGGCGTTTGACAGCGGCAGGAGGGTGGAGCCGGATGGTCCGGCGGGTGCTCCTCTCGCTCTCTGTCGTGGCGCTCGGGATTGCGGTCTGGACGCTGGTCTTCGGCGGCGTCAACTGGCGGGTTGGAGGCGTGGTGATCCTCCGGAACACGCATTTCATGCGGCCGTTGCTGGTGGCCCTGGTACTGGCCACGCTCGGCGGCCGCGGCGTCATGGCTGGCCGTGTGATCCTTCCCGCGGCGCTGCTGATGCTGGTGCTGCCCATGAACGGCTACGAGGACGTCCTCCGCCGGGCGAAGATCGAGGCGCACCCGCTCAGATCGGCCCGTGACTGCCTCGTTTCCGTGCGCGCGGCGCAGCTGTCGGCAGGCGCCGCTGCGCCCGGGCTCTACGCCATCGGCGAGCACCGGTGGTTTCTCCACTCGTACTTCTACTATCTGCACCACGTTGGAGGGTGGGAGCGGACGGAGACGCTCGACGCCGCCGCGCTCAGCAGCGCCTTGTTCGAGCCTGGACGCCAGCGGCCGGTTCTGATCGGCGATCCGGAGTATCGCGCCTTCAAACGCGAGCACGAGGCGGCGGTGCAGCCGATACCGGTTCTGGCCTTGCGCGAGGTGCTCCTCCTGATGCCGGGTCCATACGCAGCGTGCGAAGTGAGACCGTCGCGCCACATGCTCGCGCTGCCGACCCGACGTTCCTGACCGATGGCCATCAGCGTGGCGGTCGTCGTCCCCGCGTTCAACGAAGAGCATCGCCTCGGCGCCACGATTGCGGAGCTCGCGGATTACCTGCATGACCGTGGATGGGACTGGGAGATCCGCGTCGTCGACGATGGATCGACCGATCGGACCTGCGAGGTCGTCGACGCGTGCACGAGCGGCGAGCCGCGCATCGTGCTTCAGCGAGAGCCGCATCGAGGAAAGGGCGGGGCCGTCAAGGCAGGACTTCTGCGCGCGCGGGGGGCGTTCCGATTCATCTGCGACGCCGATCTCTCCATGCCAGTGACGGAGCTGGCGCGCTTCCTGCCGCCCGTGCTCCCGCGGTTCGACGTGGCGATTGGGAGCCGCGAGGGCCACGGGGCGCGCCGCATCGGCGAGCCGCTGACGAGACATCTGGCCGGCCGGATCTTCAACTACAGCGTTCAGCGGCTGATGGTGCCCGGGATCAACGACACCCAGTGCGGGTTCAAGATGTTCACGGCGGCTGCCGTCGAGGCAATCTTCCCGCTCGTTCGCGTGGACGGCTGGGCGTTCGACATCGAGGTGCTGTATCTCGCGCGCGTGAAGGGTCTGCACATCGTGGAAGTTCCGATCGAGTGGCACTACCGCCGGGAGTCGCGGTTGAGCCTGGTGCGGGATGGCGCCGGCATGCTCAGGGAGCTGCTGGCCATCAGAGCGAGAGCCAGGCGGGGCTCGTATGGTCCTGGACCGACTCAGTAGCCAACGTTCGCCGTCTGTGGACGTAACCGGCACGACGATCTGGCGTCCACGCTGGCTGCCGGAAGTCGGCATCCTCGTCGTCTATCTGCTGCTGGCCGCGGTGTATACGCGCCCGCTGCTCGAGCTCAGCACCACGCGGATTGCGAACGACCCGTACGATCCCATTCTCAACACGTCGATTCTGTGGTGGAACGCGACCACGAGGCCGTTTTCCGACGCGTGGTGGAACGCACCGTATTTCTACCCCGGTGACGGGATCAGCGGCTTCACCGAAAATCTCGTCGGCCTCAGCGTCATCGCGAGCCCCGTGTTCTGGCTGACGCACAATCCGCTTGCGGCGTACAACGCGGCGTTCTTCCTCACGTGGCCGCTCTCGGCCTTTGGCGCGTATCTGCTCACCAGAATCCTGACGCGCCGTCACGACGCGGCGTTCCTGGCGGGCGTGTCGTTCGGATTCAGCCCCTATCGGACGTCCGAGATGGGGCACATCCAGATGCTGTCGTCCTATTGGCTGCCGGTCGCCCTCTTCGGGCTGCACGGCTTCCTCCAGGAGCGGCGGGCTCGCTGGCTCGTCGTCTTCGGCGTCGCCTGGCTGTTGCAGTCCCTGGCCAATGGGTACTTCATCTTCTTCGGTGCAGTGCTGATCGGTTTGTGGCTGCTGTACCTTCTGTTCCAGTCGCGATACCTGGCGAGCCGTGCCGCCGATCCTGCTCGCGTGGGTCGCCGCGAGCTTGCCGCTCGTCCCCGTCCTGTGGAGGTATCAGGCGATCCACGAGCGCTACGGTTTGCGCCGGCTGATGAGCGAGACGATCTGGTTCAGTGCGCTTTCACATGGATGGGTCGAGATCTCGCCGTCGGCCTGGCTCTGGTCTCGCGTGTTGCCCTGGTCGAAGGACAACCTCTTTCCAGGCATCACCGCCCTGATTCTCGTGCTCGTCACGCTCGCGGTGTTGTTGTTTCGACGCGAACCTGTCGATCGCCGCGAGGCTGTGTGGCCCCGGCGAGCTCGAATGACCTGTGGCGCTGTGGCTGCGGTCAGCCTCGTCGCGTTGCTCGCCATTCTGACGGTCGGACCATGGAGAGTGGAGTGGGGGGCCGTCGTCATCCGCATGGCGGATCCCTACCGAGCGCTCTGGCTTCTGGCGCTCTGCGGCGTACCGTTTCTGCTGTGGACGGCGCGGACCCGCAAGGCGCTCATCCGTAGAAGCCCGTTCGTGTTCTACGTGTCAGCAACCATCGTCATGGCGGTGCTCTGCTACGGACCTGTCATGCGAGTCGGAGAGTCCACGCTCATGGATCCGGCTCCGTACAGGTGGCTCATGTATCTCCCTGGGTTCGATCAGCTTCGCGTGCCCACGCGCTTCTGGATGGTCGGGACGATGTGCCTGGCGGTAGCCGCGGGAGTCGGGTTCCGGCGGCTGACGCCTGGCCGAACGCCTATCCGTCTTGCTGCGTTCGGGATCGTGCTCGTCGCATTGCTGGCAGATGGATGGATTCACCCCGTAAACATGGCGGAGCCGCCCGTCCCCTGGCCGAGAGTCGAGCGGCGCGACCAGACGCAACCGATCCTGGAATTGCCGCTCGGTCCTGAGTGGGACGCGGCAGCGACCTTTCGATCGATCTGGCACCGTCGCCGCGTCGTGAACGGGGTGAGCGGCTACGACCCGCCACACTACGCCCCGCTGATGGATGCGCTCGACAGCCGCGATCCCGCGATGCTGCTCGCGCTCGCGTCGCTCGGATCGTTCGACGTCGTCGTCAACAGGGAGCAGGACCGCGACGGATCGTGGGCGCGATACGTGAACAGCATCCCCGGCGTCGCGGTCGTGGGCACCGACGGAACGCGGACCGCGTACCGCGTGCCCGCGGTTCCGCCTCAGGAGGTCCGCCTGGGAGCCGTACTGCCGGTTGCAGGTGTCTGGGCCGCCGGGAAGGACGGGTCGGCGATCGTCGACGGGCGGCTGGAGACCGAGTGGGAGCACGGGCCTCAGCGTCCGGGATTGTGGGTCGTCCTCGACGTCGGGTCCGTGCGCGACATCGGAGGGATCACCGAGTCGCTCGGTGAGTACGCGCGGGACTTTTCCCGCCGCCAGGCGATCGACGTGTCGACGGACGGCGAACATTGGGAACAGGTCTGGGAGGGGTCGACGGCGGCGCAGGCGTTCCTGGCAGCGGTGCGAGGGCCGCGTGAAGCGGCCATCCGCATTGCGTTTCCTCCGCGCGCTGCCCGATTCGTGCAGCTTCGGCAGATCGCGCGGCATCGCAATCTCTGGAGGGTTGCCGAGCTTCGGGCCCACGCTCCGGCGGGACAGTGATGACACATAGGGATCCCACACAGCGAACCTCAGAGGGAACGTCCAGAGCTCGTCTCGTTTCCACGCTCGACTGGATCGTTCTCGTGCTCATGGTCGTCGCACTTGTGGTCGACCTGACGGGCGGGTTCTACCTCAGGGTGATGGGCATTCGCATTTCGGCGCAGCGAACCGATCGCGTGGTGTTCATCGCGCTCGGCGTGCTGGCGTTGCGGATGTGGGTCGGCCGTGGCATCGAGCCCCTCGGCGGGCGGCTTCCATGGTTGCCCGGGCTGCCTCCTCGCCTCTTCAACCGGACCGCCGACGTTCTTCCGGCAGCCGCTTCGGGGACGCGGACGCTGCCGCTCGCGATCCTCGGCTTCATGGCTGTGGGCGCCGTGCTCCTGCGCACGCAGCTCGCGCACATGGACTCGGTGCCCGACCTGGGGGATCCGCTGTTCTCCATGTGGCGAATGGGCTGGCTCTTTCAGCAGTTGAGCGGAGATCCACGTCCCCTGTTCAACGCCAACATCTTCTATCCCGAGCCGCTGACGCTCACGTACTCGGACTCGATGCTCGTTCCGTCGCTCACCGGAGCGCCGCTGCTGGCCGCGGGGCTCCATCCTGTCATCGCGTACAACGTGCTGTTCCTGTCAGGCTTCGTGTTCTCGGCCGTTACGACGTACTTGCTGGCGGTCCGGATCACTGGATCGGCCAGAGCGGCATTCGTTGCCGGCATGCTTTACGGCTTCTACCCGTACCGGTTCGAGCACTACAGCCATCTCGAGCTCCAGATGACGTACTGGATGCCGCTCGCACTGCTCGCACTTCACCGGTTCAGCCAGACGCTCGGGCTTCGGTACGCGATCGCGGCGGCGCTGTGCGCAGTCGCGCAGTTGTACTCGTCGATGTACTACGGCGTCTTCTTCCCCCTTTACGCTGTCGCGATTCTTGGCGTCCTCCTCGTGGTCTCGCGGCCGCCGTGGCGGCGGCTGGTTGTTCCCGTGGGGGCGGCGGCCGTCATGGCCGTTGCGCTCGCCGTGCCGTTGGCCCGACCCTACATGGCTGCGCAGAAGGTAAAGGGCGAGCGGGACAAGAACACGGTGGGGTTCTACAGCGCCACCGCATCCGACTATTTCCGGCCCCATCCGCGGAGCGCCGTATATGGAGGACGCCTGCTCGCGGACGAACACCCCGAGCGCGCCCTGTTTCCTGGCGCGACGCCGCTGGTGCTGACAATGGTGGGGCTGGTCCCGCCGCTTGGCGTGATCCGCCTCGCGTATCTCACGGGGCTGGTGTTCTCGTTCGACCTGTCGCTCGGGCTCAATGGCGAGACGTACGGGTATCTCTACGACTGGTTCGCTGGTATCAGGGGGATGCGCGTTCCGGCGCGAATCAGCGTCATCATGGCGATCAGCCTGGCGATCCTGGGGGCGTTCGGCGCCAGGCGGCTGCTCCAGATGTGCAAGACGGAAGCGAGCTCGAACCCTCGCCTTCCTGACGCTGGTCACGGTCGTTGCAACCGATCTTCATCCGACGCTGACGCTCACGCGAGTCTGGTGGGAGCCTCCGCCAATCTACAGCGTCATCGCCCCGGACACGCAGGCGGTGCTCGCGGAGATTCCTTTCAGGACGAAGGTGCCGGATATACCGGACGAGATTCCATACCTGTACTTCTCGCTGTGGCACTGGCGATCGTTGGCGAATGGCTACAGCGGCTTCACCAGCGCCGATTTCCGGGAGTTCGAGCAAGTGGAAGCGGATTTTCCAGGACCGGCTGCGCTGGCTGCCCTGAAGTCGCGAGGCGTCACGCACGTCAGCGTGAACTGCGCGTTCTTCGTAGAAGGATGCGAGCGGTTGTTGGAGACGCTGGATGGGCGCCCCGACTTCCGCCAGCTTGCATCAGGACATTGGCAAGGCAAAGTCGTGCGGTTGTATCGGCTGATGCCTTAGTGCTGCGTTTCACAATTACGGTGACGTATTCGGCGGCCGAATGCCACCGTAATTGTGAAAGTCAGCACTTAGCTTCCCGAAGCTCTGAATCGGAGAGGCTGGGCGGATTCTCACTGGACGTTCTTGAACACCAATGTTGGCGGCGCCGCGGGCGGTACGGCCGACCTGCCGTCATCGAATCCAGTCATGACGACAGGTTCGACCGGTCCCGAGCGAGGCTCCGACAGATCGAAGATCAAGGCTTTCCCGGGCTCGTGATAAATCCCGATGGGCTGCTTCAGGGACGCGAGCCGGGCGGCTCCCGCAAAGCGGCTTTCGAACTCCGGCAATTCCCAGTCCTCGAGAACGGCGTACACGTGGACGCCCTGGTCCGTGAGCCAGTTCACGATGAGATCCAGCCCGCCGTCGAACGCGAAGCAATTCAGCGTCATCCGTCCCCCGAAGTAGCGCAGCGATCCGCTATGGATGCACGTCAAGCTGACACTATTCGGCTCGGTGAGGCGAGCCGCCAACTGCGCGATGGCGACGTTTCGCCCTTCACCGCGTCCAACGAGGAAGGCGTCGCGACTGACGGCGAAGTGGACCTGCGTAACGCCGACGGCGATAAACGCGCAGATCACAAGCGGTTTCGTAAACGCCCCGGCCGCGCGTAGAAGCGCCATTGCCACCGCCCCGACGCCGAGCATGATGAACGGCCACGACGGCAGCAGGAAGCGGAGGAACCACCACGCGTCAAACACCAGCCACATGCAGTACATCGCCCAGACGACGACCACGAATGCGCCGATGACAAGAAACACGCTGCGGTCGCGCGTGTCCGGCCACAGGCGGCGGAGCGGTATGGCGATCGCGGCCAAGCCGCTCAGGACAACGGCCGTGTGTCCGTCGACGAGCCATGTCAGGTAATTCTGCAGGTTGGCGGTGATTCGCGTGGGGGTGAACAAGTCGCCGATCGCCCCGTACCCAGACAGCAAAGGCGAGCCGAACAGATGCTGGTTGATGGCCGCCACCGCCAGCACGCCCGGAAGGACGGAAGCCCCGAACAGGATCAGGTGGCCGGCGGCCTGCGACCGCGTCATCGCATCGCGCAGACGGAACGCGTAGTGCAGCGCCAGGACGCCGCCGAGCGGCGCCAGATTGGGCCGAATCAGAATGGCGACGCTCGACAGCAGACCTGCGCCAAAGGCACTCCGTCGGCCCGTCCCAAGCAGTAGGTAGAACGCCGTGGCCCACGCCGCCGCCACGGGCACATCGGTCATCGTGACCAGCACCGAAGCCAGGACCACCGGACTGGTGCCAACGAGCCAGGTGCCAATCAGGCCGACACCATCGGATCCCAGTCGTCTTCCCAGACCAAACGTTGCAAGCACGAGAAGCCCGCCGCAGAGCGGCACGATCCAGAACATGGCCTGCTGTCCGCCGAGTCCTTTCGCGGCGGCGAGCAGCATCGGTAATCCGGGTGAGTAGTTGGGGACAATCAGGCGGCTGTCCACCGGAGACGGCTGGTAGCCGAGCGGGGCGAACGTGGTCTCGGGTCGTGGCCAGGGCGCGTGCGTGGCAAACGTCTGGTCGATTTTCAAATCTCCGCGGAGCCACAGCTCTGCCTGGCTGACATAGCCATACGTGTCAGCGCCCCCCAAGGCGCGGGTGCCGTAGATGAGACCAACGCCGCACACGGTGAAGGACAGCAACCAGGCCAGCCGCCGGCTAGCCACAGGCGAAAGGCTCCAGCTCTCGGTGAACGTACGCCACGACTGCACGGCACGTTGAACGTGAGGCTTCCGGCTGGTGAGCCACAGTTGCCAGCCGATTAATGGGACTGTGGGCAGCAACACGGAGCCGGCAAACGTCGATGCAGACATCAAGACGAGGTACGGCGACACCACGGGGACGATCAAAATCAATCCGAAGAGCGCGGCCACGGCTGATCCGAGAGTGCGAGAGAAAAAGGTGACGCGACGGTCGGTCGGATACGCAAACGCCGGCAGGAGCACGCCGACAATCGCGAGCCAGGCGACGACGACCCAGACGGGCGACGGGTGGGTGTAGTTCTCGGAGGAGGCGGGCAACACGTACAGCGTCATGCCGCCACTCGTGTTGCCGTGATGCGTCGAGACCTCGACGGACTCGAGTTGCCACGAGGCCGCCGGGCTCACGATGGTCACTCTATGGTTGCCGCCGCTGTCCCACTGCCCCAGCACGGCGCAGTCGATACGGCGCGTCACGCGGCCGGCCACCGACAACTCGCAGACGGGCTGGTTGTCCATGCGAATCACAAACCGCTGAGCGCTAGCCGAGTCGTTGCGGAGACGCACGATCACGGCGAACGGCGTTCGGAGCCCACTGACCCTGGGGTCAGCCATTGGCACGTGCACCACGCCAGCGGCAGCGGGCACCGGGGTTTTCACCAGCTTGATTCTGAGGGGTTCGAAGGCGACGAAGACCCGCGTCGCGAGGACCACGCAGCATGCACCCGAGATGATGGCTGCACGGAACAATCTGTGACGGGCCAGAAAGTACGGATTATATTCCGGCGTTCGTTTTTCGTCGCAAACCCGGCTGTCCACGAACACCGCCGCGACGCGCCGGCGTTGGACCATGGGCGACCTCATTCGGCTCTGAGCACGGTTACTGGATCCACGCGCGCCGCCCGGCGTGCCGGAGCGATCCAGGCAGCGACCGACGCCGCGACGACGAGGAGCGGGACGACACCATAGATGTCCTGAAACATCTAGAGCCTTCGCTATCTGACGGAGGGGACGGAGCGAACGGAGACGCTCACACGGAGAAACGGAGTCAACGGAGACGAAACGGAGAAGAGGAAACCGGCGGCGGCATTGGGGGCGCTTGGCGGATTGCACAGTGCTCGCGCGCCCGCCGCAGGCGGGCGTGAGGGCGGAGCGGAGAGTCGAGGATCACAAGCAAGCCACCGCCATCACTTGCTTGTGATCTCGACTCTCCACTCCGCCCTCACGCGCTACGCGCGTCGCGAGCACTGGAAGCAGCTAGCCATCCCAACCCCTCCGTTCGTCCCCCGTTGACTCCGTTGCTCCGTTGGTGAGCGTCTCCGTTCTCTCTGTCACCTCCCCCGCGATGGAATGGCCCCCAACCCCGGCCCGGTCAGCTGCCCGGTGTTCATCGCGCCGTTGCGAATCGTGAACAGGCCTGGAAACTTCGCCTCCCACGGCTCGTTGGCGAGTGGAACGAACTGCCGTGCATTCGCCTCGATGCCGGCATTCCCTGGGACCCGCGCGGCGATTCCCGCAGAGTGAATCAGCGACGCACCGGGGCACGTGAGGTCCTGCACGCAGATGAACATGCCGAATTTCTGCGCGGCCGCGGCCATGAGCATGGCCTGGCTCTGGCCCTTGCAGGCTTTGAGCGCGACGCCGGTGTAGCCCATCTCGCGCGCGAGCAGCAGCGTCTCGAGATCGGTCAGCGATTCGTCGATGACCACCGGACGGAGGCGCGCAGCCTCGTGCATGACGTTGGCGCGATCCTTCTTCAGATCGCGCGCGGTCGGCTGTTCGATGTACAGGATCCGGTCGAACCCCTGTGGAGTGGCCTCGCGGAGGCGGCGGAGAAAGTCCAAGAGATAGCCGACGTTCGGGCAGCCCTCGTTGAAATCGAGCAAGTACTTCCAGTCGGCGACACCGCGGGCGGTCAACGCGCGGGTGACGATCCGATCGATCCGCACGGTGCGCTCGAAGTCGGCTGCGAGATTCCCCCCGTTCAGCTTGATCTTGAAACGCACCAGGCCGTCGCGCGGAATCCATTCCTCGAGGGTGTTCGGCAGCCCATCGTCGATTCGCGTCCGCACGTCCGACGCGTCCAGCGGATCGCTCGCGCCCACCGAGTGGAAGACCGGCGTGGTCCCTCGCGGCTTCGAAGGAATGTACCGGTCGAGATATTCACCTCTGAAGGCCGGGCCGAGATCGTGCGAGAGATCCCGGCTCATGAACGAGGCCCCGTACGTCTCGTAGCTGCTCACTCCGAACGCCTTCCCGTAGGCATCGTGCAGCGCCGCGTCGAACGGGCTGGCGACGACGAGCGTGCACAGCTTCGGGATCGGCGTGCCGAGCCCGCGGGACCGGGACACGTCGGCGGCCGCGCGCAGATACACGGGTTCGAGCGCTCGGAAGAGATCCACGGGATGGCCCTGTTCGTCGCAGGCGGCGGTGAGGCGGCGGAGCTCGTCGGCCAACGCCCGCATCGCGCCGAGTCCCGCATCCTGGTCGGCGGCGGGGAAGGCCCAGGCATTGCCCAGCGTCATCGATCCGAATCCCCACGCCTCGCGCCCGGCGCCGGTCCGGACGCGGCAGTCCACGTTGAGGATCGTCACGCGATCGACGGATCGCCCTCCGAACTGATACGGCGCTCGATAACGGAACTCCTCGAAGCGGTGCTGGACCTCGACGATGCGGATGTCGTTTGGGCGAGGCGCAGCAAGGTATGGCCCGCGGCCGGCGATGGCCCAGATTGGTGCACTGACCGCCGCGCGAAGCAAGGCGCGTCTGGACAGGTTGTGTGTGTCGCTATCGGTCACGGTCTCATTATGCTCTGAAGCATTCGCGTCAGCATTTCTCAATGCGCGCGGGGCCCCACCCGCGCGCGCCAGTACTCGCCGCTCGCTACGCTCGCGCTGGTTAGCGGCGACAACCTGCTATCAGAACCTTCCGAGACCCCGCCCTACATCGGCCGGGCAACGCGAGCGCCGAGCCCCCGAGCCCGAGCGGCGAGCCCCGAGCCCCGAGCCCCGATCCCGTCTAGATCACCTCTCCGATCATCTTCGCGATCACCTCCGCGCCGTTCGTCGGCGGCCGCTCCGGAGACGCCGGCGATGCCAGGACCGCGTCGAGCGCCGACGCCCAGTGTCCGGCAAACAGACGCTGCTGCTCGATGAACCCACATTGGAGGTAGCGTGGCATCTCTCGGACCAGGTACTTCGTACTCCGCGAACCGTCCGCGGGACGTGTAGAGGAGTGCCGTCTCGTTGGCCACGCACTCGGAGATGATGCCGTAGCCCGGTTTCGTGATCACGATGTCGACGGCGGCCACGAGATCTTCGTACCGCAAGCCGGCCCCGTAGAGAAGCGGTTCGCTCACCAGCGTCAGGTTCCGAGGCACGGGCGCGTCGAACGTCCCGTCGTGCGTCATGAGCACCACGTAGCGGTCCAGGCAGTCGAGCCGCGCAAAGTCGACATCCTTCACCCCATAGCCGCCGAACGACAGCAGCGCCACGCGCGCATCGTCGGGAAGCCCGCAGAGATCTCGCGTACCTCCGAGCGCGGATGGCGTGCGTGCCGCGCGACGAACGGGACATCGACCAGGTGACGGAACGATTCGAAACCGCCGTGCATCGGCAGGCGCCATCCGGCCGCGGCACGTGCGTAGGCGGCACGAATCGTGTCCACGAGCTGGGGCGCCTCCTGGATCTCGGGGCTGTATCCCGCGTAGATCCAATCCCACGTGAAGTTGGCGATGACCAGAGAAGGAATGCCGGCCGCCGATGCGGCCGCACAGGCGAGCGGTGGAGCGTCGGCGATCGCGAGCGTAACGCCATGCTCGGCGAGGAGCCCGGCCTCGGCGCGCGCCCGATCGGTCAGCGTGCCATGGAAGGCCGCCGCACGCCGGATCGTCTCCTCGGCGTCGACGGTGAGGCTGTCCCGCTGCACCGCGCCGGTATCGCTGTCGAGGGGCATCAGCACCGCCGGCACCCGCAAGGTGCGATCGAAGAGCCAGCGAGGCGCCGACGTGCGGATCAGCAGGCGCGTGGACGGCAGGGCCGCGCCAAGCGCGTTGATGATCTCGATCTGACGGGACGCATGTCCGAAGCCGTGCCCCGAGATGTAGAAGCAGACCGCGCTCACCCCGGAGCCTCAGGCGGAGGCCGGCAGGGCGACCTTGAGGACGTCCTCGAGCGTACGTGCCGGGACGAACGTCATCTCGCTGCGCACTTCGGGAGGCAGCTCCGCGAGGTCCGGTTCGTTCATCAGCGGAAGGATGAACGTCTTGATTCCGTGCCGTCGAGCGGCCAGCGCCTTCTCGCGGATTCCCCCGACGGGCAGCACGAGTCCCGAGAGGGTGATTTCTCCGGTCATCGCCACGTCCGAACGCACGGCCACGCCTCGCGCCGCCGATACGATCGCCGTCGCCATCGTCACGCCCGCCGATGGGCCGTCCTTCGGAATCGCGCCCGCCGGGACGTGAATGTGGAGGTCCTGTTTGCTCAGGAACTCGGTGGGGATGCCGAGCGAGTTCGCGTTCTGCCGGATGTGCGAGAGCGCCGCCCGCGCAGACTCCTGCATGACGGCGCCGAGCTGACCGGTGAGCGTGATCTGGCCGCTGCCTCCCGGAAGCAGCGCCGCCTCGATGTAGAGAACGTCGCCGCCGGTCTCCGTCCACGCGACGCCGGTCGCGACGCCTGGGCGCGACGTGCGGAATTCGTTCTCGGACCGGATCCGCGGCGGGCCGAGATATTCGGTGACGTCGG
This sequence comes from uncultured Acidobacteriota bacterium, assembly GCA_963804795.1. Lineage (GTDB taxonomy): Bacteria > Acidobacteriota > Vicinamibacteria > Vicinamibacterales > 2-12-FULL-66-21 > CAVSUB01. Next base: position 448,667 of record CAWDRS010000009.1, read on the forward strand.
GCGCATCGACCCGCGCGCGTTGGATCGCGCCGGTGGCGACGCGCGCAGCGACCTTCCGGGCAATCGTACCGATCTGGCGCTCGATGCTCCGCACTCCGGCTTCGCGGGTGTACTCCGCTGATCGCCCGCCTCAAGGCATCGTCGGTGATCTCGATCTGGTCGGTCGTCAGGCCGTGTTCCTCGAGCTGCCTCGGCACGAGATACATCCGCGCGATGTGGACCTTCTCCTCCTCGGTGTACCCGCTCAGCGTGATGATCTCCATCCGATCGAGCAGCGCCGGATGGATCGTGCCGAGCTGGTTCGCGGTGGCGATGAAGAGCACGCGCGAGAGATCGAGGGTGATCTCCATGTAGTTGTCGCGAAACGCGTGATTCTGCGCAGGGTCCAGTACCTCGAGCAGCGCCGCCGCCGGGTCCCCCTGCACGCCGACGGAGATCTTGTCGATCTCGTCCAGCATCAGCACGGGGTTCGAGACGCTTGCGGTCTTCAACGCCTGGACGATGCGCCCGGGCATCGAGCCGATGTACGTGCGGCGGTGCCCCCGGATCTCCGCCTCGTCACGGACTCCGCCGAGTGAGATGCGCACGAACGTCCGGTTCATCGAGCGCGCAATCGACTGGCCGAGCGAGGTCTTTCCGACGCCAGGCGGACCGACGAAGCAGAGGATTGGACCTTTCATCCCGATTGCGCCGGACGTCGACGGCGTCGTCGTCGTGCTCGGCACGGTGGCAGTCGCGGTCGCCGTCCCCGCAGACGCGCGCTCCGCCATCGGCTCGCCGGCCGGCTCACTGCGACGATGCCTCAGCTTCTGCACCGCGAGGTATTCGACGATGCGCTCTTTGACCTTGTCGAGGTCGTAGTGATCCTGGTCGAGCACGCGGCGCGCTTCGACCGGATCGAGCCGGTCCTCGCTGGCCTTCTCCCATGGGACGTCGAGCAGCCAGTCGAGGTACGTGCGGATCATCTGGTATTCGGGAGACGCCGGAGTCATCCGCTCCAGGCGATCGACTTCGCGAAGCGCGACGGCCTCGATTCGCTCCGGCAGATGGGCTTCGGTGACTCGCGCGCGCAGCTCCTTGGTCTCGCTGTCGCCTTCGCCAAGCTCGCTCTGAATGGCCTTCATCTGCTGCCGCAGCAGGTACTGGCGCTGCGCGTCGCTCATCTCCTTTTCGGCGCGCGATTCGATCTTGCCTTTGAGCTCGAGCACCTCGATCTCCCGCGAAAGCGCGTTCGAGACGGCATCGAGCTTGACGAGGAGGCTGTTCTCCTCGAGCAGCTTCTGTTTGTCGTCCGCCTTCATGTCGAGGAGGCTCGCGAGCAGATACGCCAGGCGCAGCGGATCGTCGAGGCTCGATACGAGCGCCTTGATGTCCGGGGAGAGCCCCGTTGCCAGCGAGAGAGCGCGGTCGACGAGCTCCTGCAGACGGCGGACGTGCGCGTCGATCTCGATCGAACGTTCGGACGACTCCGGCATCGGCGTGATGTGCGCCTGCATGAGCCCGCCTTCGGCCTTCAGCTCTTCGGCCTTCACACGCGCGATGCCCTCCACCAGAACGCGCATGCCATTCTGTGCCGTCGCCATCTGCCGCACGATGGCGACGGTTCCGACGCGGTGCAGATCGTCCGGAGTGGGGTCGTCCGCCTCGGTAGTCTGCAGCAGCAGCAACACCATGCGGTCGCCCGCCAGCGCGCGGTTGATGGCCTCGACCGACATCGGACGGCCCACGCCGAGCGGCGCGACCGTCAGCGGCAGCACGACGGCGCCGCGAATCGGGACCACCGGGAGGACGGATGGAAGCTGAGGCGTGTCAGGCATTCTCGATCGCAGTGTATCTAAAAATGGTCGGCGCTCGGCGCTCGGCGCTCGGGACTCCGGACTCGGCGCTCGGCCAGAGCGCGAAACCGGAACCTCGAACCCCGTAACCTCGAACCCCGTAACCTCGAACCCCGTTCAGCGTAGGTCCCGGTGAAGCTCGAACGCCGAACCCCGAACCCCGAACGCCGAGCGCCGAGCCCCGGTCCTGCCTCAGTACACCCCAGGGAACATGCGCCAGCGTACCCGTCGCCGATACGCCTCGTAGTCCCGGCCGAAGATCTGGACCAGGCTGCGCTCTTCCCATGGGATCGCGATCGCGAGATAGGCCGTCGAGACGATCGCGAAGGTGGCGCGCGTTGCCGTCATGTCCGGTGAGGCGCAGACCATCAACGCCCACGCGAAGTAGAGCGGATGTCGAACGAAGCCGTACAGGCCGCTGGTCTCGAGTGGGACGTGACGCGGTGAAGTGCGCTCGCTGGCGCGCTGGACCTGGCGGACACCAGCCAGGTCCAGCACGTCGAGTGCGGCGGAGCTTCGAATCGTCACCACGAGACCTGCGAGCTGCACGATGTATCCGACGACACGCCACGGACCGTGCAGAACATACAGCGTGCCAGGCACTGCCACCCAAAAAGTGCACACGGCGATGAAGAGGAGGCTAGCCGTCCAGGTGTAGATCGACCGTTCCAGCTCCGCGGGTGCCCACGTGGCGATCACGCGCTTCGCACCGGGCCGTGCGAGCAAGCTGTGGTGCAGGGCAAAAACCGAAAAGAGTGCGACGTCGAACGTAACGGCGCCCACCAAGGTGAGCTGCGGCGTTCGAGCGTCGAAGCCGATCAGGTACTGGTAGACCGACCACAGGAGAGACAACAGGAACAGCGTGGCGCCGGTCCACGCCACGAGCGCCGAGGTAGTCAGGCGGGGGTGAGCGGCGATCGGCATGAAACTCGCAGCATAATATAAGGACATGACGCCGTTCGCCCTGCCTCGCGTGGCAATCACCGGCATCGGTGTCGTCTCTCCATATGGCGTCGGCCGAGATCGGTTCTGGGGCCATGTCAGCCGTGGGTGCAGCGCCACCCGCGCCATCATCGACTTCGACGCGTCGCTCTTTCCCTGCGCCGTTGCGGCGCCCGTGCCCCCGGTCTCGATCGAGGAGGCGACGGTCATCAGCGATCGCGCGCCGCAGGCCCGCGCGCCGCGCAACGGCCGCCAGGACCCGCGTCGGTACTCGAAGGCCTCGCTCATTGCGGTCATCGCCGCCAGAGAAGCCTGGCAGGATGCCGGCCTTCGACTCGGCGAACCGGGCGCCGGCGTGCTCGTTGGATCGGGTGCGGGCGGGATCGACGTGGCGGAACACCAGTATTCCGAGTTCTTCAGCCCCGACACCAACGGCTGGAAGCGCGTGACGCCGTACGCGATTCCCGTGTCGATCGTCGGGATGATCTCGAGCGAGATCTCGATCGCGTTGGAGCTCCATGGCATCAGTCACGTCATCTCGACGGGGTGCACGAGCTCCACCGATGCCATTTCGTATGCCGCATCGTTGATCCGGTCGGGCGAAGCGGATGTGCTGCTGACCGGCGGCGCCGACGCGTGCGTCACACCCGGAATGATCTTCGGATTCTCGAAGATGCGGGCGGTCTCGACCCACTACAACGATCAGCCGGCCGCGGCCTCGCGGCCGTTCGACGCCGGAAGAGACGGCTTCGTCCTGGGTGAAGGCGCGTGGATGATGGTGCTCGAGCGCGAAGAGCGTGCGCGCGCTCGCGGCGCCGAGATCTACGCGACCATCGACGGCTACGGGTCGACGTGCGACGCCTACCATCGGGTCCAGATGGATCCGGACGGAGAGCAGATCGTCCGGGCGATGGCGCTCGCCGTCGAGCGATCCGGCCACGCGCTCGACGAGATCGGCTACGTCAACTTTCACGGGACGTCGACGCTGCTCAACGACGCCGTCGAGTCGCGTTGCGTCCGCCAGCTGTTCGGCGATCGCGCCGACAGTATCGCCGGCTCGTCCACCAAATCGATGATCGGGCACCCCCAGGGAGCGAGCGGGGCCGCCGGCATCGTGACCACCGTGCTCGCGCTGCGCGAGGGCTTCCTTCCTCCGACGATCAATCAGGAGAGATTGGATCCGGACTGCGACTTCGACTTCATCCCGAACCACGGCCGCCGCGCCGAGGTGACGGCGGCGCTCTGCAACTGCCTCGGGTTCGGGTCGAAGAACAGTGCGATGGTCGTCGGGCGGCGATAGGTTCAAGAGGTTCAGAGTTCAAGGTTCAAGGTTCAAGGTTCAAGGTTCAGAGGTTCAAGGTTCAGGGTTCAGGGTTCAAGGTTCGGGCTGAGAGCGGATGGGTTCGCTCGAGCGCCGAGCGCCGAGCGCCGGATCACGAATCCCTGATCCCTAATCCCTGATCCCGACAGGTTCGAACCGATGCACGACGTTCTCATCTGCGGGGCAGGGCCGGCCGGGGCGGTTGCGGCGCTGGTGCTGGCGCGCGTCGGCGTGCGTGTGCGGCTGATCGATCGCGCGAGGTTTCCCCGCGAGAAGCTCTGCGGCGACACGCTCAATCCCGGAGCGCTGGCCGTGCTGGATCGACTCGGCATTCGCGCGGTCGCGGACGCGGGCGTGCCCGTGGCCGGCATGATCGTCACGGGGGAAACCGGCGTGCGGGTCGTCGGCCGGTATGGGAATGGCGTCTGCGGGCGGACTCTACAGCGGACGACGTTCGACGCCGGGCTGCTGGGTGTCGTGGCCGCGGCCGGAGTCGAGATTGAGGAGGGCGTCCTCGTGAAGAGCCCGGTGCACGACGGGGCACGGGTCACAGGCGTTCTCGTGGCCGGCCGCGACGGCCGGAGCCTCAGGCTGCACGCGCCACTGACGATCGCCGCTGACGGTGCGCGCTCGCGCCTCGCGCGCGCGCTCGGCTTGGCCCGGCACCCGTCGAGCCCCAGACGGTGGGCCGTCGGCGCGTACTTCGAGCGAGTCGAAGGCATGTCGGAGCTCGGCGAGATGCACATCCGGGATGGCCGCTACATCGGCGTGGCTCCGCTTCCCGGGGGCCTCACGAACGCCTGCGTGGTGACGGCGGATCTGCGCGCGCTCGCCCGGCCCGAGGCGTTGCTCGAGGACACGCTTCGTACCGACCCCTCTCTTGCCGGGCGGTTCGCCTCCGCGCGACGCGTGACGCGACCGCAGTGTCTCGGACCGCTGGCCGTGGAATCTTCGGCCTGCGGCCTGCCCGGCCTGCTGGTGGCAGGCGACGCCGCCGGCTTCATCGATCCGATGACCGGGGATGGTCTTCGATTCGCGCTGCGAGGGGCCGAGCTCGCCGCGCTCGAGGCGGTTCGCGCGCTGGAGGACGGAGATCTCGACGCGCACGTCCGGCTCGCGGCCGCACGCCAGCGCGAGTTCGCCGCCAAGTGGCGTTTCAATCGGGCACTGCGATCCCTCGTCTCGTCACCGCTGGCGATACGCGCGGCCGCCGTGAGCGCCAGATGGGCGCCGCAGTGGCTCCACCAGACGATCCGCTATGCGGGCGACCTCCGCGCCGCCTGATAAGCCTGTGAAGAATCTGACACGAGACAATTTACAGGCTCAGATGCTCTCCATCGCCCTGCTCGCACTCGTGTTCATTCCGATGGCGGCGGAGGCGCGCCGGTCGGCTCGCCACGAGCGCGCGCTGCGCGCCGCCGGAGCGATCGAGCCGCACGGCGATGTGTACGCGGCGATGCAGTTCGCCTACCCGTTGTGCTTCCTCCTCCCGATAGGGGAGACGTGGCTCCGCGCCCGCCCGATGTCGCCGCTGGTCGTCGTGGGCGGGGTCCTGTTCGGCGCCGCCAAGGCGCTGAAGTACTGGACGATTGCCACGCTCGGACCCCGGTGGACCTTTCGAGTCCTGGTCCCTCCGTCCTCGCAACGTACGCTCACCGGTCCATACCGTTACGTCCGCCATCCGAATTACATCGCGGTCGCCGGGGAACTGGCGGGCATCGCCCTGATGGCTCAGGCTTCCGTGACAGGACCGGTTGCCGTCCTGTGCTTCACGATGCTCATGCTGCTCCGCATTCGCGTCGAAGAGCGCGCGCTCGGTGTCCGGAGAGGATAGAATCCGCGATCACGTGTCTCCCGACACTCCACCGAGGCCCCGAGTGCCGCTGGTGCTGGACTGGCTCATCCTCCTTTTCACGAGCCTGTCGCTCTCCATCGCGCTGACCGGCGGATCTTATGTCGTCCTGGCTGGTATTCGTCTGTCCGCGCGCGGCGCGGTGCGGCCGGCCGTCATAGCGCTCGCGCTGGCCGCGCTGCGGCTGGCAATCGATCGCCGCACGCCGTTTCTCGCGAGCACCGCCGCCGACTGGTGTCGTCGGCTCCGCCGGGTGTATCGGCCGGACGCGGACGACGTCACGAACACTGTCGCGTGGCAGACGAGTCTCGTTGCTGGTGCCGGCTTGTGCGTCGTGGGGGTCGTCCTCCTGTTCCCGCAGATCCGCCACATGGACGCCGTGCCGGACTTCGGCGATCCGTTTTTGTCGATGTGGCGCGCCGGCTGGCTGTTCGAGCAGCTGCGCGGCGATCCGCGAGCGCTCTTCGATGCCAATATCTTCCACCCCGAGCCGCTGACCCTCACCTACTCGGACTCGATGCTGCTGCCGGGTCTGACAGCCGCGCCCATGCTCGCCGCCGGGCTGCACCCGGTGACGACGTACAACATCGTGCTGATTTCGGGATTCGTGCTGTCGGGCGTTGCCGCGGCGCTGCTGGTTGAGAGTCTGACCGGATCCGCCCGCGCCGGGTTCGTGTCGGGGATCGTCTTCGGATTCTACCCGTATCACTTCGAGCACTACAGCCATCTCGAGCTGCAGATGATGCAGTGGATGCCGCTCGCGCTGCTCGCGCTGCATCGATTTCTCGAGACCTGGCGGCTGCGGCATGCGCTGGGCGCCGCGGTGTGTGCAGCCGCGCAGCTCTATTCGTCCATGTACTACGGCGTGTTCTTCACGATCTACGCGGCCGTGGTCGTCTGCACGCTGGTCGCCTCACGCCGCCCGCCGATCCGCCGCCTGTTACTGCCATCGGCAATTGCCGCCGTCGTGGCGATCGTGCTCGCCGTTCCTCTCATCCGGGCGTACTCGGAATCGACGAAGACGAAGGGGGAGCGCGGCCGCGGCGAGGTGCTGGTGTTCAGCGCCACGCCAACCGACTACCTGCGCGCGCATTTTCGAAGTGCTGCCTACGGTTCGCGGATGCTGTCGGGCCGTCAGCCCGAGCGCGCGCTCTTCCCGGGGTTCGTCCCGCTCGGCCTGGCAGCTGCGGGCCTGGTTCCTCCGCTCGGCGTCGTCCGACTCGCGTACGTCGCGGGCCTGCTCGTGGCCTTTGACGGCTCGCTCGGTTTCAACGGTGTGACGTATCCGTATCTCTACGACTGGTTTTCTCCGATTCGCGGGCTCCGCGTGCCCGCGCGATTCAGCGTCCTCGTCGCGCTCAGCCTGGCGGTGCTGACGGGGTTTGGCGTGCGGCGGATGCTGGCGTCCCCCCGCCGCGCAGGTACGGCCGGAGTGCTCTTTGCTGCGAGTGCCATCGCCAGCGTCATCAACGTCTGGCCGGTGCTTCCCTTACGTCAGGTCTGGCCTGAGCCGCCGCCGGTGTACGGCCCGCTGGCTGGCCGCCGCAACGTCGTGCTTGCGGAATTCCCCGTACCGAATGACTACGCCTACAACGCGACTTACATGTACTTTGCGCTCTGGCACTGGGCGCCGATGATCAACGGCTACAGCGGCTTCATGCCGAAGAGCTACGAGGCGTTCCAGCTCGGCGTCGCGGATTTTCCCGGGCCGGCAGCCCTGGCCACGCTCAAGATGCGGGGAGTGACGCACGTGACGGTCAACTGCGCCCTCTATCGCGGCGGCTGCGACGCGCTGCTCGACCGGATCGACGACATCCCCGAGCTGCGCACGATCGCCGAAGGACGCTGGCAGGGACAGAAAGTCAGGCTGTACGAGATGGCGCGATGACGAGAGCGTCCGGCGAACCCGGACCCCTGGCGTCGACGATGGATGTCGCGGTCGCTGTCTGTGCAGCCGTGGCGGTGATTCTGCTGTGTACCGGCCATTATCGCGAAGCCGTCGGAGGCGTGGCGATTTCGATCGGCTGGGCGCACGCCGCGTTTGCGGCGGCGGCCATCGCCGCGATCCGGCACGCAGCGCTCCCCCGTCCGTCGATGCTCGCGAGCCTCCGTCGCTGGCGGGACGCCGTCGAGAGTCGGCCTGGGCTGACGGACGCGATGCTGGTTTTCTGGCTGACACGCCCGACGGTCCTGTTCGTCGGCCTGGTGGCCACTGCGACGATCGGCCTCGCCCCCGGCGCGAGGGATGCGCTGCCATCGAGAGATCTCGTCCAGGAGCTGCCGGCCCGGTGGGACGCGCAATGGTACGCGGGCCTCGCGGCGCACGGCTACGAGTGGCAGCGCAGCTTCGATCCCCAGCAGAACCTCGCGTTCTTTCCTGCGTATCCGCTCCTCATCCGGGGTCTGGGAGTGGCGACGGGCGCGTTCCGCGCGGGCGTGCCGCCCGAGCGGCAAATCGAGTGGTTGACCTGGTGCGGTCTGCTGATCTCGCTGGTCACGTTCTTCTGGGCGGCCTCGTATTTCGCGAGGCTGGCGCGCGAGATGATGGAGGACTCGCGGGCGCGCGCGGGGCTGCTCCTGTTCGCCGCGTATCCGTTTGCGCTCTTCTTCAGTGCCGCCTACACGGAGTCGGTCTTTCTGCTCATGGCGCTGGCCTGCTGGTTTCACCTGCGTCGAGGGGAACACCTGGCGGCCGGCGCCTGGGGGCTTCTCGCTGGTTTGACGCGGCCCAACGGCTGCTTTCTCAGCATCCCGCTCGGCCTGATCGCGCTCGGCGTTCGAGATGCGCCGGGCGGAGAGGCGTCCGACCAGTTTCGTGTCCGGAACCTGATCGTCGCCGCCATGCCCGGCATCGGCATGCTCATCTTCACGGCGTTCCTGTATCAGATGACCGGCATCTGGTTCGCCTGGTCGAAAACGCACGCCGCGTGGGGCCGCGTGCTCGGAAGTGAGCCGTCGCTCTCTGGCTTCACCGGCTTTGGTCCTGCAGGCCTGCTCGGCTTCGCGGCCGAACATCCGTACGATCTCCTCAATGCCCTCGGGCTGCTGTTTGCCGTGCTGCCGATCCTCTCGGTGTGGCGATTGAGCCCCGCGTGGGCGGCATTCGTCCTCATCAACGTGGCGGTTCCGCTCTCGGCGGGCGGCCTCCTGTCGATGGGCCGGCTGACCTCGACGCTCTTTCCACTCTTTCTCGCCTGTGGTGCGTCCATGCCTCCCCGGCTCGCAACCGCGACCACCGTCGGGTTTGCCATCATGCAGGGACTGCTCGCCGCGCTGTTCTACACGTGGCGGGGGGTGTATTGAAGCTTCCAGCTTCCAGCTTCCCGCTTCCCGCTGTCGGCTAGCCGGTCCGCTTTGCGATTCGCCGCCACGGCTACGCGGTGTCACGCCTCCAACGTCCGGTTCCGGGCTGGGCGGGAAGCGGCGGAGCTGGAAGCGGGAAGCGGGAAGCTGGTAGCTGGTAGCTGGTAGCTGGAAGCTTCTATAATCGCGTGAGGATCATGACGCTCACATTTCCGCGCCAGGCGCTTGGGTCTGTCGTGCGCCGCCTTGCTCTTCTCGCGCTCCTGTTGAGTGCGGTGATGCAGAGCTCCTCGGTCAACGGCGCGCAGAACGCGCCGGCCAACGAGCCGTTTCCGCGGGCGGCGCGTCGCGCGATTGCCCACGGTCGTCCGGCGGAAGCGGAAGCGCTCGCCAAGGCCCGTCCGGCAAACGACCCGGCGGCCGCCGCGGTACTGGGACGACTTGCGATCGCGCGCGGCGCGTACGACGAGGCAGCAAAGATCCTCGAGCCTGCGGCCGCGTCGGATCCGCGCAGCGACGCGGCGCTGGAGCTTGGCCTGCTGCATCAGCGGCTCGGGCACCTCGAACAGGCCACGCGTCTGTTGACGACGGTTTTTCAGCAGGGCAGCAGAGGCGGCGACTCGGAGACGCTGCTGCGGGCAGGCCGGGCGGCCCAGGCGCTCACCAGACCGCACGACGCCGACGCGTTGTACAAAGCCGCTGCGAGAGAAGGTGACCCCGCAGTCGTCGACCGCATGGGGCACTCAGTTCCTCGACATTTTTCTGCCAGCCGACGCGCTGAAGGTGTTCAACGCGGCGTTGCAGGCGGATCCGGAGTGGGCGCCGGCATACGCTGGCGTCGCGCGAACGCTCGCGGACGAGAATCCAACGACCGCGGCGGAAGCTGCCAACAAGGCGCTGGCGATCGATCCGGTCCTGGTCGACGCTCACCTGACTCTCGCGCAACTCGACCTGGACAACGCGCGCTACGACGCGGCGCTGCAGCGGATCGAGAAGGTCCTCGAGACCAACGGGACGGACCTCGACGCCCGTTCGCTCCTCGCGGCGATCGGGTATGTGCGATCGGGCCGTCAGGCTTTCGACACCGAAGCGCGGCGCGTGCTTGCGATCAATCCAGGTTATGGCGAGGTGTACCGAGTCGCCGCCGACCTCGCCGCGCGCAACTACCGTTTCGACGAGGCTGTTGCCCTCTCTCGGGAAGCCGTGGCGCTGGATCCCGGCAACACGCGCGCCTATGCGGACCTGGGGCTGCAGCTGATGCGGACCGGCGACGAAGCCGAGGCGCGGAAGGCGCTCGATCGCGCGTTCAAAGCCAACGGGTTCGACCGCGTGACGTTGAACCTCCTGAATCTCCTCGACAAGCTGGACAAGTTCGACGTCGTGCAGGACGCCGACCTCACCTTCAAATTCCAGTCGGACGAGACCGCCGTCCTCAAGGAGTACGCCATCCCGCTCGCGCACGAGGCGCTCAAAACATTGTCGGCGAAGTATCAATTCACACCGAAGGGCCCGATCCTGATCGAGGTCTTTCCTGTGCACGACGACTTCGCCGTGCGCAACCTGGGGCTCCCCGGCCTTATCGGAGCGCTCGGCGCCTGCTTCGGCCGCGTCGTCAGCATCGATTCGCCGCGCGCGCGGCAGCCCGGCACCTTCTCGTGGCAGGCGACGCTCTGGCACGAGCTGGCGCACGTCGTCACGCTGCAGATGTCGAATCAGCGCGTGCCACGCTGGCTGACCGAGGGGATCTCCGTCTACGAAGAAGCCCGCGCGAGGCCCGAGTGGGGTCGTGACATGGAGGTCCCCTTCGCGCTGGCGATCGAGCAGGGGAAGGTTCTCAAGCTCAAAGACCTGAATTCCGGCTTCACGAAGCCGGACACCATCGCGCTCGCGTACTTCGAGGCGTCGCTCCTCGTCGACCACATCGTTGCCTCGCGTGGCGAGGCGGCATTGCGACAGCTGCTCCTCGCCTACGGCGCGGGGGCCGAGGGCGACGCGGCCATCCAGAAGGGCCTTGGCGTCACGATCGACGATCTGCAGGTGTCGTTCGACAAAGCGCTGGACGCGCGGTTCTCGCCGCTTCGGGCGGCGCTCCAAGATCAGCCGCAAGCGGGCGGCGGAGAGGACGCTGCCACGCTGCGCATTGCCGCGGCGTCGAAGCCCGGGAGCTATCGCGCGCAAATGGCGCTCGGGCGGGCGCTCGCCGAGCAGGGCGACAAGGCGGCATTCGAACCACTCGAGAAAGCGGCCGCGCTCATCCCGGTCGCGATCGGCGAAGAGAGCCCGCACGCGATCATGGCGCGCCTTGCGGAAAAGCTCGGCGATCCTGCACGCGCGATTGCCGAATATCGAGCCTTGCTCGCGCACGACCACACGGCGGTCGAGCCCGCACGGCGGCTGTCGCAGCTTGCCGAGAAGGCTGGAGACGAGCAGGCGGCGGCACTCGGTCACGAGCGCGTCGTCTCGCTCGACCCATTCGACGCCCAGGCGCATTCGGGTCTGGGCCGGATCGCCCTCAAGCGCAAGGACGCCGCCGGCGCCACACGTGAGTTCAAGATCCGCGCTCGCCACCGGCGCCTCGGACAAGGCGATCGGCGCATTGCGACCTCGCCGACGCGTACCTGCTCGGCGGCAAAGGGGCCGACGCCAAGCGCGAAGCGCTCGCAGCGCTGGAAATCGCGCCCAGCTTCGAGCGCGCGCAGGACCTTCTGCTCAAGGCCGTAGAGATAAAAGAGACAAAGGACGACTTCGATAACGGCAAAGAAGGCAAAGGGCGGCGATGACGTGCGCGCGCCCGGCGCCGCATGATTCCGGCATCGCGGCCGGCGGGGCCCTGCTGGTCTGGGCTGCTCCTTGCCGCGATCCTCGCCGCGCGCGGCCGCCCAGAGCGTCCCGCCTCCGGATCCGCGCTTTGCGAGCCTGGAGTGGACGTTCGCCCGCGTGCGCTACGACGCCTGGACGCTGCCTCCAGGCCGGCGGTACGACATCTTCGACGAGCCCTGGACGATCGACTTTCCGGCAGCGGAGCAGAACCTCTCGCGCCGCCTGAAGACCGTCACGTCGATCCAGGTCCACGATCCCGTCGTCATCACGATCGAAGATCCCAACCTCTGGAACTATCCGTGGATCTACATCGTCGAGCCGGGCAACCTGCGGCTGAAGGAAGCGGAGGTGTCGATCCTGCGTGAGTTCCTCCTGCGCGGCGGCACGCTGACCTTCGACGATTTCCACGGCACCATCGAATGGGTCAACCTGGAACGCGAGATGAAGCGCGTGTTCCCCGACCGGAAGATCATCGACCTGCCGCCCGACCACCCGATTTTCCACTGCTTCTACGACTTCTCGTCTTATCCGCAGACGCCCGGGCTCGGCTCGTTTCTGCAGGGCCGCACGTGGGAAAAGGGGGGCTACACGGCCCGCCTTCGTGCAATCGAGGACGATGCGGGCCGGGCGATGGTGCTGATCAACTGGAATACCGACATGGGCGACGGGTGGGAGTGGTCGAATGCGTCCGAGTATCCCTGGATACGTGAAGTACACGGCGCAGGCGTATCGAATGCAGATCAACGAGATCATCTATTCATTGACGCATTGATCAGCTGTTCGCTTTCAGGCAGTTCTCGCTGGAAGCTGGAAGCTGGAAGCTGGAAGCTGATTCATGAACCCAACGTCCGAGCCTGACATCGCGGAGGTCGCCGAGCGGGTCGCCGGGAGCCGCGCGCGCATCCTGGCGGAGATACGGAAGGTCATCGTCGGCCAGGACGAAGTGATCGACCAGGTGCTGATGGCGCTCTTCACGGGCGGCCACTGCTTGATCACGGGTGTGCCGGGTCTCGCGAAGACGCTGCTCATCAAGACGGTGGCGCAGATTCTCGACCTGTCGTTCAAGCGCATCCAGTTCACACCCGACCTGATGCCGGCCGACATCACGGGAACCGAGGTCCTCGACGAAGAGGCGGGCCACCGGGTGCTTCGGTTCGTTGCCGGACCGATCTTCGCGCAGATCATCCTGGCCGACGAGATCAACCGCACGCCGCCCAAGACCCAGGCCGCGTTGCTCGAGGCGATGCAGGAATATCACGTCACGGCCGCGGGGCGAACGTATCCTCTGGAGCAGCCGTTCTTCGTCCTTGCGACGCAGAATCCGATCGAGCTCGAGGGCACGTATCCGCTTGCCGGAGGCGCAGCTCGATCGATTCATGTTCAACATCGTGATGACGTACCTTCCCGAGGACGAGGAGGTACGGGTCGTCACGCGGACGACTGGCGCGGCCACCGAGCGGCCGTCGCAGGCCCTGACGGGTGCCGCGATCCTGGAGACCCAGCAATTGGTGCGGCAGGTGGCCGTGGCGGAGGAGATCGCGCGCTACGCCGTGCGCCTCGTCGACTCTTCACGCCCGGGCCGTCAGAGCGATCACGCGTTCATCCGAGACTGGGTCAAGTGGGGCGCCGGCCTGCGGGCCTCTCAGGCGCTGATCCTTGCGGGCAAGGCGCGCGCGCTGCTGCACGGCCGCTACAACGTGTCGGTCGGCGACATCCAGGCGCTCGCGCAGCCGGTGCTGCGCCATCGCATCATCCCGAACTTCTACGCCGAATCCGAGCGGGTGACGCCCGATCACATCATCGAGCGTCTGCTCGAATCGGTGCCGGTGCCGCGCAGCGGCATGTGACGATGGCCTCGACGTCGGGCTCGCGCGATCTCAGGTTTCTCGATCCGGCCGTGCTGGCGCGGCTCGGAACGATGGAGCTGAAAGCGCGGACGGTGGTCGAGGGGTTCCTGGCGGGGCTGCATCGCAGCCCGTTCAAGGGCTTCAGCGTCGAGTTCGCGGAATACCGGCAGTATCTGCCCGGGGACGATCTTTCGACCCTCGATTGGAAGGTCTACGCGCGCAGCGACCGGCACTACGTCAGGAAGTTCGAAGAAGAGACCAACCTCGATTGCCATCTGCTGCTCGACGTCAGTGCCTCGATGGCGTATCGCGGCAGCTGCGCCGATGAGCAAGATGGAGTACGGGTCGGTGCTGGCGGCGTCGCTGGCCTTTCTGATGAACCGGCAACGCGACGCGACGGGCCTGATGGCGTTCGACCACCGGATCGTGTCGCGTCTTCCTGCGGGCGCGCGTCCGGGCCATCTGCACGCGTTGTTGCTGGCGCTGGAGGCGCTCCGCCCGGGCGAGCGCTCCGATCTCGGCCGTCCGCTCCGCCAGCTGGCGACGGCTATCCTGAAGCGCAGCCTGGTCGTGCTGATCTCCGACCTCCTGCACGACCCCGAGCCCGTCATCAGCGGGCTGCGCCATCTGAAGGCGCGTCGCTGCGACGTCATCGTCTTCCAGGTCCTGGATCCGAACGAGCTGACGTTCCCGTTCAAGGGTCCGTCGCGATTCAAGGATCTCGAGAGCGCCAGTGAGGTCACCGCGGACGCCGCGGCAATCCGATCCGCGTATCTGCGGGAACTGGCGGGCCTGACGCTCCGGTACGATCGGGAGCTGCGCGGCAACGGGATCGACTACGTGCAGCTGGACACCTCCCAGCCGCTGGACTTCGCGTTGCTCACCTACCTCTCGGCGCGGAGCCGGCGCAAGTGAGCGACAGGACTCAGCCATGTCGTTCCTGTTTCCTGCGTTTCTGATCGGCGGCGTCGCAATCGCCATCCCGATCGTCCTGCACCTGCTGCGGCGGGACGTGGCGCCCGAAGTGCCCTTCAGCGCGGTGCACCTCCTTCATCGGTCGCCCATCGAGCGATCGAAGCGTCGCCGCCTCAGGGATTTGCTGCTGCTCCTCGCCCGCGTGATCGCCCTGCTCCTGCTGGCGACGGCCTTTGCGAGACCCTACCGCGCCGGTGCGGCGCCCCCAGTCCCGGTGGTCATCGTGGCCGTCGACCGGTCATTCAGCATGGGGGCTCCGGGAGCTTTCGATCGGGCACGCCAGCTGGCGTCGGCGGCCATCGATCAGGCGGGTGCGGCACGCGTCGCGGTGATCGCGTTCGACGAGCGCGCCGAGCTGATCGCGCCGCCCGGAAGTGCCGCGGATGCGCGCCGAGCGCTCGACGGGCTGAGGATCGGATTTGGCGCGACCCGGTACGGGCCCGTCATCGCTCGCGCGGCCGAAGTGGCTGAAGGGGATCCAGGCAGGCTCGTCGTGATCAGCGATCTTCAACGGACAGGCTGGGAGGACGAGCCGAAGGCCATGCTCCCGAGCGCTCTGGAGCTCGATGTGAAGGACGTTGGCGCGCCCGGCGGCAACGCCGCCGTGTCGAGCGTGCGACTGCAGCCACCGGCCGTCATCGTGTCGATCCGCAACGACGGCTCGGCGGCCTTTTCAGGACCGCTGCACCTCACAATCGGCGGAGCGCAGGTCGCGTCCGCGAACGTCACGGCACCTCCCGGTTCGACGGTTGAGGTGCCGGTCAAATACCGGCCGCCGACATCGGGCGTGATGACAGTCACGGTGGATGACTCCGCCGGCTATCCGGCGGACAACAGTCGCATCGTCCTGCTGGACCCTCGGGTCCGCCCGCGCGTGCTCGTGGTTGTCAATTCAGTGAACGGTGCCGGTGCCACCTCGCCGAGCTCATCCGGGTTCTATCTCAGTCGCGTGCTCGAGGCTTCGTCCGAGGGGGCGAACGGATTCGAGCCAACGCTCATCGACGGTCCTGCTCTCGGCAGGCTCGATCCGCAGGAGTTGCGGCGGTACGCGGTCGTCGCGATGCTCTCGACCCGAAGCTTCGACCGGCGGGCCCGGGAGGCGCTTATCGGTTTCGTGCGAGAGGGTGGCGGATTGATGCTCAGCGCGGGCCCCGAGCTGGATCGCCAGCCATGCTTGCGGGTCTGCTCGCCGCCAACTCGCCGACGGCGGCGATGCCGGACGAGCGGCCGCGCGTTCTTGCGGCCACGGACCTGCGTCATCCCATTTTCCGGCCGTTCGGACCCCTGACCGCCAATCTCGGTCAGGTCCGCTTCGATCGCGCGTGGCGAATGCCCTCGGACGGCTGGAGCGTCGCGGCGACGTTTACCGACGGGGCACCGGCGTTGCTCGAACGCGCGGACGGATCAGGACGGGTACTCCTCTTCACGTCGGACTTGGACCGGCGCTGGAACGACTTCCCCCTGCACCCCGCGTTCGTCCCATTCGTGCTGGAGTCGGTGCGCTATGCTGCCGGGACGCGAGCCTCCGGGCGCGAACTGTCGATCGGGGAGGCGCCGGCCGGAATCGAGCAGACGCCCGGCGTTCATGCCCTTCCGGACGGCCGTCAGGTGGTTCTCAACGTCGATACCAGAGAGTCGTCTGTGTCGAGGGTCACGACCCGGGAGTTTGCGGATATGCTCCAGAGAGTGGACTCCAGCCCCCGCCGGGCGGTCAGCCTGCGGGCGCAGCAGACGGAGGCCCGCCAGAGCTATTGGCAATACGGTCTCGTCCTGATGCTGGTGGCGCTCGTCGCGGAATCGGTTGTAGGCAGAGTGCCGTAGTCGAGTTCCAGGGTTTCTACCTCCGGCGCCCTCGTAGCTTCCGCCTTAAGGCGGAAGCCACGCGGTTCTGGAGGTTCTGTCGTCTGGAGGTTCTGTCGAAGGTCTCGTGATGCGTGATGCCCACGACGAGCTGAGATCGTTCATTGCCGGCGTCAGGAGGCGATGGTTCCTCAGTGTGTTCCTGCGCACGCTTGGCGTCGCCGCGCTCGCGTGCTCGTTGCCGACAGCTCTCGCGCTCGTGGTCGATCGCGTTGTTCAACCTCAGGGACGCGGACTGGTTCTCCTCGCGGCTGCGAGTCTCGCGACGTCGTTGGGGCTGGTGGCCTGGCTGATCTACCGCATGCAGCGGCGTCCGGACGACCGCCGCGTCGCGCGCTTCATCGAAGAACGGGCCGCGCTCGATCCTGGGACGGCTCCCTTCGATGATGCCGTCGTGACGGCAGTGTCGGTCGGGTCGAACCAGGGGGAAACGCCCTCCGGCTTACGCTCGCTTCTCGTCGCAACGGCGATCCGGAAGCTGAGGGGGCTCACGCCGTCCTCAATCGTGCCAGTGTCTGCGCTGCGCCGTTCCGCGACGGTTGCTGCGGCCGGCATGCTGGTGCTCGCGCCGGTGACGTGGCGCGCGATTCCCATGGTCGTCGCCGCGGCTGAAAGCGCCTGGCTGATCTGGTCGCCGCAGTCGGTTCAACTCGAGGTCCAGCCGGGCGACACACGGCTGCCGGCCGGGCGTCCCGTGCGGATCCGTGCGATCGTTCGAGTTGGAGGCCGCGTGCTCACGCGTCTCGAACCCTCGCTCACGGTTTCGGCAACCGGCGCTCAGCGCACCGTGCCGATGCCACCCAAGGGCGACGCGTTCGAGTTCGCCTTCGAGTCGGTCGACCGGACGTTCACCTATAAGGTGACCGCCGGATCGCGCGCGTCGCGCGAGTTCACGGTGTCGGCGCTCTTCCCGCCCAAGATCCGGCGCATCGATGCGCACTACGAATACCCGGCCTTCACCGGCTTGCCTCCGCGCGACGAAAAGGACGGCGGCGATCTCTACGCGCCCGAGGGTACCCGGGTTCGTCTTCGTGTGCACACGGACAAACCGGTGGTCGCCGGCGCCATGTCGATTCGGACGGGGCGAAGACGACGCCCCTCCGGAGGACCGGCCAGACCGAGCTCGAAGCCGAAGTCGTGCTCACAAAAGACGATGCGTATCGGATGCAGTTGACGGACGCGGACGGGCTGCGCGGCGGTGCGGAGACGGAGTATTTCATCCGGCTGATGGACGATCGGCCGCCCGACGTCCGGATCCTGCGTCCGAATGGCGACCAGCAGATCACGGCGCTCGAGGAGGTCGCGATCGAGGCGCGCGCGGATGACGACTATGGTGTCGCCTCGTTCGACCTCGTCTACTCCGTCGCCGGCAGGCCCGAACGGACGACGCCGTTCGGTCGAGTGTCGGGGACGAACGTCGCGAAGATCGGCGCGGCACCTGCTCTCGGCCGAGGATCTGCGCGTGCAGCCGGGTGATGTCATCACGTACTACGCGCGCGCGCGCGATATCGGCCGGGGCAAGCGGCCCACCGAAACGAAGAGCGACATGTTCTTCCTCGAGGTCAGGCCGTTCAACGAGGAGTTCGTCTCGGCCGAGAGCCAGGCGATGGCGGCCTCGGGCGATCCGCAGCTCGAGAGCCTGATCGCCGGCGCAGAAGGAGATCATCAACGCCACCTGGAACATCGAGCGGCGATCCGCGGCCGGCCGATCGCGGCCGACGTGAAGGCGGTGTCGCAGGCCCAGCAGGAGCTCCGCGCCAAGGCCGAACAGATGACGCGAGGGGGCCGCGGGCCGTCGATGTTCCAGCTGCCGCAGCAGATAGGGCAGTTCGGGCGGATGCGGACTCGCTCCACCGGCGCGGACGCCGTCGCGTCCGCCGTCAAGGCGATGGGCCTTGCCGTGCAAGAGCTCGACGGCGAGAAGACGAAGGAGGCCATTCCGCACGAGATGGCGGCCCTCCAGGGGCTTCTGCAAGCGCAGGCCGAGGTCCGCCGTCGTCAGGTATCGCAGCAGGCGAACGGAGCGTCCGGGAACGGCTACGGCCGCCAGGGTCAGGACCTGTCGGCCCTCTTCGACAAGGAGCTCCAACGCCAGCAGCGGACCAACTACGAGACGCGCTCGCAGATCGAGGAGCGTCCGGATGCGAAGCAGGAGGACAGCGCGCTCGATCGCATTCGCGATCTCGCGCGACGGCAGGAAGACCTGAGCAGCCGGGAGCGCGAGCTGGCGCGGTCGCAGCTCTCTCCCGAGGAAAAGAAACGTCAGCTCGAGAAGCTGATCGCGGGAACAGCAGGAGCTCCGCGAGCGGGCGGAAAGCATGGGGAAGCAACTCGATGCTTCCAGCCAGGCCCGCAGCAACTCGTCATCGACTCCGCAAGACGGGCAGCGCCCTGGTGATCCGACCGGACAACGAGGACAGGGCAGTGGTGCGCTCGTCTTCCGGCGACCGGCGAGATGCGGGACGCGGCCGAGGAGATGCGGAGTGCCGCGAACGAGCTGCGGCGCGAGGATCCGTCGGCTGCCGCCGCTCGAGCCGAGCGCGCAGCCGAGCAGCTGCGCCAGATGGAACAACGCCTGCGCACCGGCACGGCGGCCGGAGCCCAGCGCGCCAACGGCGATCTCCGGCTGGAGGCGCAGCAGCTCGTCGACGCGCAACGCCGCATCGCAGACGAGGCCGCCAGGCTCGCGAAGGGCGAGGCGGGCGGCGACGCGCAGCGTCGCCTGGCGAGCGACAAAGTCAGCCTGGCCGATCGCGTAGACGCGCTCGAACGTGCCGCGCGCGCCATGTCGCAGGGGTCGACGTCGCAAGGCGCGTCGTCGCAAGGCGCGTCGTCGCAAGGCGCGACGTCTCAAGGAAAGACGTCGCAGGGAAAGGCCGCTCCGGACGATGGGGCCAGAGCAGCGGGAGAGACGGCGGCGGATCTCCGGCGGCAGAAGATTGGCGAGCGGATGCGTGCGTCAGCGAACGACATGCGCGACGGCCGGGGGACCGGACGGGAACGGGCCAGAGGCGGAGCAACAGATCGCGCGCGCGCTCGATCAGGCTGTCTCGCGTCTGGGGGTCGGCACGAGTGCTGATGCGCGGCAGCCTTTCGCAGCAGCTGGACGAAAGCCGCACGATCCGCGACCGACTCGATCGTCTCGAAGAACAGATTCGACAGGCCGAAGCGCAAGCGCGAGCGGGGCAGTCGCCGTCGGCGCAGCGATCCGGCTCGTCACAGGGCCGTGGCAACGCCCAGGCGAGCGGCACCCGGGAGGGAGCGGACGGCCAGGCGTCCGGGGCCCGCTCGCTGCAGCAGCTCCGCGAAGAGTACGCGCGCGAGCTGGCGCGCGCGCGGGATGCCCTTGGCAAGCTGGCAGACGGTCCGCCGAGAGACGGCCTGGGCGGCGCGACACCCGAAGAACAGGTGTTCAGCCAGTCGGCCCCCGGCAACGAGGCGTTCAAGCAGGACTTCTCGAAGTGGGAGTCGCTGCGGAAAGGCGTCGACCTCGCCCTCGAACGCTACGAATCGTCCGTGTCCCGCCGGCTCGCGAAGAAGCTCGCGGAGGATCGACTCAGCGCCGGCGGCAGTGAGCGCGGTCCGGACGCCTACGATCGACTGATTGCCCGCTATTACGAGTCGCTGGCGCGGACGAAGAAGTAGTGGCCTTTGCGAACCCACTGCCCTGGTGGGTGCTCGCGCTCGTCGTGTCGGGCGCCGCAGCCGATCGCCTGGCAGACCTACCGACACATGGCGGCCTCCCGAGCGCGCCGCGGTGCGCTGGGGCTGCTTCGATTCCTGACGCTGCTGGCGATCGTTCTGTTCCTCATGCGGCCGGTATCGCACACGTTCGACGTCGACAGCCGCGACGCCGTCGTGCCGATTCTCGTCGACACGTCGAGGAGCATGGCCATCGTTGATGCGGCGGAGGCCGGGCAGGCCCGCCGCATCGACCGCGCGCGCCAGATCCTGACGGAACGCCTCCTGCCGGGCCTCGGCGCACAGTTTCGCGTCGAGGTGTTGGGCTTCGGCGAGGGGCTCGAGCCGAAGACGGCCGATCAACTCACAGCCACGGCCCGCCGCAGCGACTTGCAGTCGGCGCTTGGCGCACTCCGCGAGCGGTACCGCGGACAGGTGATCGCTGGCGCCGTGCTGTTGTCCGACGGCGGCGACACGAGCGAGGCCGGAGAACACGCCGCCGGCGACGTCGGGACCGCCATCTACCCGATCGGCGTCGGCGTACCAATCCTCCGGGGCGACCGCGAGGTCCTGAGCGTCACCGCCGCCGAAGCGGTGCTCGATGATTCGCGGCTCGATCTGCGCGTGACGGCGATCGCGCATGGCGAGCCGTCCGGCCCCATCGACCTGCGACTGCTGGAAAACGGTCGGGCCATCCAGGTCGCACATCTGGCGCCGGCCGCTCCGAACACGCCCGTCCATCACGTGTTCCATGCATCCCCGCAGCGAGGTGCCGCGACCGTCTACACCGTCGATACGCCGGTGTTGCCTGGCGAGCCCGTTCCGGAGAACAACACGCGGAGCGTGCTCGTCCAGGGACCTTCCAGGCCGCGCCGCATTCTGCTCGTCGAAGGGGCGCCAGGCTTCGAGCACAGCTTCCTCAAGCGTGCATGGGCCGGGGACCAGGGCCTGGAGGTGGACGCCGTCGTCCGAAAAGGCAAGGACGAGCGGGGTGCGAACACCTTCTACGTGCAGGCCGCCCACTCCAGGGGCGATGCGCTCGTGTCGGGATACCCGCAGACGCTCGAAGGACTCTCGACGTACGATGCGATCGTGCTCGCCAACGTGGACGCCGCGATGCTGACCGGCGCCGAGCTCGCCGCGACCCGGGAGTTCGTCTCCAGGCGCGGCGGCGGGCTTCTCGTGCTCGGGTCGACGTCGTTCGCCCGGCAGGGGCTGGTCGGCACCCCGGTCGAGGACGCATTGCCGCTGCAATTGAGCGGCCGGGACGGAGGGGCGCTACCCGCCGCGCCGGGTGGTGGCGTCAACCGCGTCTCGCTGACCTCCGAAGGCTACGCGCATCCCATCATGCAGATTGCGGAGGATCCGGACGCGACTCGCAAGCGCTGGGATGGCGTGCCGCCGCTGGCCGGCGTCGCGCAGCTCGGTGGCCCAAGGCCCGGCGCAAGCGTGCTGGCGGTGGCGGGCGGCGCAGGCGGCACGGCGCGCGCGCTCGTCGCAGTTCAACGGTATGGCCAGGGGCGAGCGATGGTCTTCACGGGCGAAGCGTCCTGGCGCTGGCGTATGCACCTGCCCTCGGCGGACCGGACGTACGAGACGTTCTGGCGTCAGGCAGTGCGGTGGCTGGCGCTTCCGGCCGGGGATCCCATCCAGCTGACCCTGCCCGCGGCCTCCACGCCAGGGGACACGGTGCCGCTGCGCGTAGCCGTCCGCACGGCATCCTTCGAACCGCTCGGGGACGCGGTGGTCGACCTGCGAGTGTCGGCGCCCGACGGCCGCATGGAGCAGCTCCGCGCGGCTCCCTCGCGTGGGACCGCGGATGGTGTGTTCGAAACGACGTTCCGTCCCGCCGATCCTGGCGTCTACCGGGTCACCGCGGATGCGCGTCGCGGCGGCACCGTCCTCGGCTCGGCGACGGCGTCGATGCTCGTCGGCGGCGCCGACTTCGAGATGACGGATCCGCGGCTCAACACACAGCTGCTTCAGCGTATCGCTCTCGCGTCGGGGGGACGGGTGGTGGCCGCAACCGAGATCTCGACGCTGGCCGAGAGCCTGCGCGCCCGGCTGCCGGCCGCGGCCCTCGCGGCCAGCCGGGATCTCTGGAATACGAGCTGGTCGTTCCTGCTCATCGTCATCCTGCTTTCGACCGAGTGGGTGCTGCGACGCCGATGGGGGCTGCGATGAGACCAGTCCTGTCGCGCGCGCTGGCGGTCGCCGTTCTCGTGCTCGCGTCGAGCATGCCGGCTGCCGCGCGCGAGCGCTATGCGTTGATCGTGTCCGGCGCGAGCGGCGGCCCGCCATACTCCGAGCAGTACTCCCGTTGGGCCGCCGATCTCTCCCGGGTCCTGCGCGAGCGCATGAAGTTCGTGCCGGCCAACGTCGTCGTGCTGGAAGAAGCGGGGGAGGGGAGCGCGGACGCGACCGCCGTGAACGTTCGTCGCGTGATGTCCGGATTTCGATCCCGTCTCGCGTCGGACGATCTCTTGTTCGTGGTGTTGATCGGGCACGGCACCTTCGACGGCGCGGACGCGAAGTTCAATCTCGTGGGCCCCGATCTCGAGTCGTCTGAATGGGCGGCGCTCCTCAACGGCCTGCCGGGCCGCGTCGTGATCGCCAACACGGCCTCGGCCGGCTTCCCATTCCTCGAGCGGCTCGCGGGGCCGCGCCGGGTCGTCATGTCCGCGACCGATGGCGCGGCGCAACGGTTCGATACCATTTTTCCGGAGTTCTTCATTCGCGCGTTCGAGGACTCCGCAGCGGATATCGACAAGAACGGCCGCGTCTCGATCTGGGAAGCATTTGCGGCGACCACCGCGTCGGTGAAGCGCTACTACCAGCAGCAGGGCACTCTCGCCACCGAAAAGGGCCTGCTCGACGACAACGGCGACGGCGTAGGTCACGAGTCGCTCGGGGCGAGTGACGATGGCATGGCGGCGAGCTCGATTTATCTGGACGAGCCCGCGCCCGGGGCGGCACCGACCGATGAGATCCTCGTGCAGCTCCTCCAGCGCAAATCGGCGCTCCAGACAGAGGCGGAGGATTTGAAGATCCGGAAGCAGTTCCTCCCACCCGCCGACTATCAGAAGGAGTTCGAGCGGATCATGGTTGCCCTCGCGCGCGTTGAGCGAGACATCCGGGAGCGGCGCGGGCGATCGGAGTAGGTCCCCTGCCTTCACCAGTATTGAGGCCTGGCCGCCTCCCGCCATCGCAGCAAGAGACCGACCACGAGACCGCTGAGGAATCCCACGATGTGCGCCCAGAACGCAACGCCACCGCTGGCGGCAGACGCGCCGATCGATCCGACGCCGCTGAACAGCTGCATCAGGAACCAGATGCCGAGAAAGAAGATGGCGGGGATCTCGACGAGATCGAGAAAGAACAGGATGAAGACCGCCGTCAACACCCGCGAGTGCGGGTAGAGGACGAAGTAGGCCCCCATCACGCCGGCGATCGCCCCGCTCGCGCCAATCATCGGGACGAGGGAATAGGGGTTCATCGCGACCTGCCCGAACACTGCCATCGCGCCGCAGAAGAGATAGAAGGCCAGAAAGCGCCCGTGCCCGAGGCGGTCCTCGACGTTGTCGCCGAAAATCCAGAGGTAGAGCATGTTGCCCGCGAAGTGCAGCCAGCCGCCGTGCAGGAACATGCTGGTCAGCACCGAGGGCAGCGAGAGGTAAGCGGGCACAGCACCGTAATCGAGCAGGAAGAGCTGGAGCTCGCGATCGGTCATCTGCCATTCGAACAGGAATGCAAAGGTGTTGAGGAGGATGATGCCGATCGTGACGTACGGCGTGGTGCGCGACGGAATGACGTCGCTCACGGGGAACATTCGGGCAGTATAACGTGGGGTTTAGCGAGGCTCGCTCCACGGTGCGGGCGAGCATGGCGAGAGCGCGCGTCGCGGAGTCCGAGGGGCGAAGCCCCTCGGATGAGACCGGACCGGGAGCACGGCCGTTTGACCGTGCCGTCATCGCGTCCCTATAATCGATCCAGTGAGTGTATCGAGGCAGCGTGTTCGAGGCGCGCCGCGGGCCTTCGCCAGAATCGTTCTAGGCGTATACATGGCTGCGGCCGCGCTGCTGCCGCTCGCCCACCACGATATCTCCTGCCACTTCAAGTCCTCCACACACTGCACGAGCTGCATCATCGGATCCGCGGGCGATCTCGCGTCCGATACGGCGGCTCCCGGCCACGGCGCCCTGAACGGCGCGGGTCGTCCGGCACCGGCTCCCGTCGAACGGATTGATTCGCAATCGCTGCCCGCCGCCTCGGGCCGCGCTCCTCCTGCCGCGGTCTGACGCGTTTCAATCCACCGCGGGTCAAACCGCGGGGTCAGGTCTTGTACCTGACGGTTTTGCAAGACCTGACCCCTTTTCGACCACGTCCAGCATGGAGGGGTCCGTGTCCGGTATTTCAGGATTCTGGCGGCGCGCGCGCATCGCGGCGTGCGCGGCGGCATTTGCTATCGCCGCACAGTCCGCCCACGCGCAAACAGCTCCCGCTCCCGTCCCGCAGGCCGGCCCGCCGCAGGGCCAAGACGCTACGGCTCAGCAGATTCGCGAAGAGTTGGACCGGCTCCGGCGGGAGTTCGAGTCCGTCCGGGACACATACGGCGCCAGGCTGACAGCCCTCGAGACGAAGCTTCAGCAACTTCAGGGGCCCGGCGCTGCGGCCCCACCCCCGACCGAACAGCCTCCGGCGGCGGGGGCGCCGCCGGTTTCACCCCCGCCTGCGGGGACGACGCAGACCGCCACAGTCCCGCAAGGGGCCGCCGGCGCCGGAGGCCCCGAGGGCGCACTGCCCGTGTACGGCAACGCCTCGGCGATGTCCAAGGTCTTCAACCCCGACATGGCGGTCATCGGGAACTTCACGGGTGCGGCCGGCACCAACAAGATCGACCCGCGAGCCCCATTGGAGATGGGGGAATCCGAGGCCAGCTTCCAGGCGGTCGTCGACCCTTACGCGCGCGCGGATTTCTTCTTCTCGTTCGCACCCGAAGGCGTGGAGGTCGAAGAGGGCTTCATCACCTTCACCTCTCTTCCCGGGGGGCTGCTGGCAAAGGTCGGCAAGTTCCGCGAGCAGATTGGCAAGGTCAACACGATGCACGCGCACGTGCTGCCCTGGGTCGACGAGCCGCTCGTGCTCACGAATCTCCTCGGGAGCGAAGAAGGTATTTCCGATTCCGGGATCTCGGTCTCGAAGCTCCTGATGAACCCTTGGTTCTTCCTCGAAGCGACCGGCGAGGTCTACCAGGGGAACGCCGGGCTGTTCCAATCGCACGAGCGCAGCGATGTCAGCTGGGTCGGACGCCTGCGCGGCTATCATGACGTCACGGAATCGACGAACCTCGACATCGGCGCATCGTTCGCGCGGGGGCACAACGACGCCGGTCCGGACTTCACGACACGGCTCTTCACCCTCGATGCCACGGTTCGCTACCGGCCACTCCGACGGGCCATCTACCGCCGTCTGATCGGCCGCACCGAGCTCTTCTGGAGCAAGCGCGAGCAGGACTTCGGCGACGCCTCGGCATTCGGGATGTACGCCAGCGGCGAATACCAGCTCGCTCGACGGTGGTTTGCGGGCGGACGCTACGACTGGTCGGAGCGCGCGATCGACCCGTTGCTCAAAGACAAGGCGATCTCAGGATTGCTGACGTACTGGCCGAGCGAGTTCAGCCAGGTACGCGGACAGTATCGCCGCACGACCTATGCCGAGGGCGTCATCGCCAACGAACTGCTGTTCCAGTTCCTGTTTTCCATCGGCGCCCACGGCGCCCACGTCTTCTGAGAATGTTCGGGCATTACGCTCCGTTGTCGCGGCTGCGGAATCGAGACGGATGGTTTCTCGGGGAGGGCTCCCTGGAGGTTTCTGTGTTGAAAAGAATACTGTCGATCGCCGTCCTGCTGCTTGGCGCGCTCGCGGCCGGCACCGCATCGGCCGCGCGCCGCGATCAACGCGATTACGACGACCGAAGATCTGGCCTCGATTGCGCGTGAAGTCGGCGGCGACAAGATCAAGGTCGAGTCGCTGGCCCGGGGATATCAGGATCCTCACTTCGTCGAGGCGAAGCCGAGCTTCGTGCTCAAGCTGAATCGCGCCGACCTGTTGATCGTGGTCGGCCGCGAACTCGAGATCGGGTGGCTGCCGCCGCTCATCACCCAGAGCCGGAACGCCAGAATCCAGCCGGGTGGCGACGGCTACCTCGATGCATCGCTGACCGCCAAGATTCTCGAGCTGCCGAGCGGCCAGATTACCCGGGCGATGGGGGACGTGCATCCGCTCGGCAATCCGCACTACTGGCTGGATCCGGAGAACGGACGGCGCATCGCCAAGGCCATGCTCGCGAAGTTCTCGCAGATGGACGGCGCGAACGCCGCCTTCTTCGCGCAGAGGGAAGCGGACTTCGAGAAGCGGCTGACCGAAGCGCAGCAGCGCTGGCGTGCCGCGATGGCGCCGTACAAAGGGCATCAAGGTCGTGACCTATCACCGATCGTGGCCGAACTTCGCCGACGCGTTCGGGCTCGACGTGATCGGCTACGTCGAGCCGAAGCCCGGCATTCCGCCGACGCCGCAGCACACGCTCGACGTCATCCAGGCGATGAAGGCGCAGAACGTCAAGATCATCATGGTCGAGCCGTACTTCGACCTGAAGACGCCGAACTCGATTGCGTCCGCCACCGGAGCCAAGGTACTCGTCATGCCGCCGTCCGTGGGCGGGATACCGGCGGCCAGCGACTACTTGAAGCTGTTCGACACCGACGTGAACATGTTGATCGCGGCGATCCAAGCCACCGGGTACGAAGTAGATGAACATGACCGTTCTCGAGTTCCTGGCCGCGCCCTTCGTCGCCAGCCTGATCCTGACTGGCATCCACGCCTACCTCGGCGTGCACGTCGTCGAGCGCGGCGTGATCTTCGTCGACCTGTCGCTGGCGCAGATCGCCGCGCTCGGCGCGACGATCGCCTTGCTCCTCCCGTGGTCGAACGGCGATCCGCACGCGCCGTTCGTCTACTGGATCAGCCTGGCGTTCACGTTCATCGGCGCCGCGATCTTCGCCACGATCCGCGTCCGCCATGCGCGTATCCCGCAGGAAGCGATCATCGGCATTTGTTACGCCGTCGCGTCGGCTGCGGCGATCCTGGCCATGAGCAAGGCCACGTCCGAGTCCGAGCATCTCAAAGACATGCTGGTCGGCAACATCCTCGCCGTGTCCTGGCACGAGGTCACCAAGACGGCGCTGCTGTACGGCGCGATCGGATTGTTCCACTACGTGTTTCGAAAGCCGTTCCTGGCCATCTCGATGAGCCACGAGCGTGCGGAAGCCAGCGGCTTGAACGTCAGGCTGTGGGACTTCCTGTTCTACGCATCGTTCGGGTTCGTCGTGACGTCTTCGGTAGCGATCGCCGGCGTGCTCCTCGTCTTCTGCTATCTCATCGTCCCGTCGGTTGCCGCAATGCTGTTTGCCGAGAACATCGGACCGAGGCTTGCCATCGGCTGGACGATGGGGACGGTGGTGTCCGGGCTGGGCGTCTGGCTGTCCCTTCAGCTCGACTTGCCGACCGGCGCGACCATCGTGTGCACCTTCGGTCTGGTGCTGATCCTCATGGCGCTGGTACGGGCCGTCATCCCAGCCGCCGCCCGGGGTCCGGCATCGGCCGGGACCTATCCAGGGGTCGCCAACCGGCACCATTGAACCAATTGCGGTCTTCTATAATCGTCTGATGCAGTGTCGGAACTGCGGGACCGAGATCGCCGACAAGGCGATCGTGTGCTTCCGCTGCGGGGTCAGCACCACGGATCCGGTGCGGCGTCCGGCGAAAATCACGCCAAAACGGTCGCCGTTGGTGTCCCTGGTGGTGACGGTCATCCTCGCCGTCCTGGCGCTCTATTTCTGGCAGGCGTCGGGTACAGCTGCACGTGCGGACCTCTTCGAGCTGGCGGCAGGTCTCTGCGCCGGTGGCGCGCTGGCCGTGCTGCTCGTCCGGATCCTGCGGCGCTGACCCCCGGCGCACGGTCAGCCTTTGCAATCCACAGTTCCTCAATTAGACTTTCGCCATGCCCGACGCCCGACTGGAAGTGACCGACGCCCTCGGGCGACGTATCGTCCCGATTGCCAAAGGGCAGTTCGAGATCGGACGGCGCGAGACGAACGATCTGCGGCTGGCCGGGAGCGAAGTGTCGCGCGACCATGCCGAGATCGCGCTCCAGGACAACCATTTCGTGCTTCGCGACCGCAACTCCCGGTACGGCACCTACGTCAACGGAGAACAGGTCGCCGAGCGCACCCTCGCGCACGGGGATCGCATTCGCCTCGGTCGCACCGGCGGTGCGGAGATGGTCTTTCTCCTGGCCGATTCTCCACCACCGGTCGAGCGTGCAACCACGACCGCGATCGGCGACCTCCGTCAGATTGCCGTCCTCCTGGAGGGCCTGCGGGCGCTGGGCTCGGGCCGGGTGCTCGATGACGTGCTGTCGCTGGTGCTCGATTCGGCGATCGAGGTGAGTGGCGCCGAACGCGGGTTCATCATGCTCGCCGCGCCGACCGGGGAGCTCGAGTTCAAGATGGCCAGGGGCAAGGGGCGAACGACCCTGCCGGGCAGCAGCTTTGCCACCAGCCGCAAGATCCCGGAGGAGGTCTTCCGCACGGGCGAGCCGCGCATCGTCGCCGACCTGCTCGACGGCGAGCTGGCCAACATGCACACCGGCACGGTGGCGCTCGGAATCCGCCACGTCCTCTGCGTCCCGCTGCGTCTCGTGCGATATCTGGATCGGGCGGAGGCTGTGGGGGAGGAGCGCCGCATTGGCGTGCTCTACCTCGACAACCGCGAGAAGGGCACGCTGCTCTCGAACTCGACGCGCGCTGCGCTCGAGACGCTCGCAACCGAAGCCGCCGTCGCGATCGAGAACGCGCGTCTCTATCGAGAAACGATGGAGAAGGCCCGGATGGAGCAGGAGATGCGGATTGCCGCGGAAATCCAGCAGGCGCTGCTCCCGAAGGCCGCCCGGAGCGGCGTGTTCTTCAAGGCGGCGGCAGCCTCGCTGCCGTGCCGATCCATCGGCGGCGACTTCTACGACTACGTCGATCTCTCGAACGGCTGCCTGGGCTTCGCGCTCGGCGACGTGGCGGGCAAAGGACCGCCCGCGGCGCTCCTGAGCGCGATGATGCAGGGTATCTTCGCGGCGCAGGCGGCCTCGAGCGACCCGCCGTCGCTGACCGTCAGCCGCGTCAACCTGGCCTTGTATCGCCGGGGCATCGAGTCGCGGTTCGTGACGCTGATGTACGGCGCGCTCTATCCAGACGGCCGGCTGCAGTACTGCAACGCCGGGCACAACCCGCCTCTCGTGGTCGGACCAAAGGACTTCAGGCGGCTCGAGCGGGGCGGCCCGATCGTCGGGCTGTTCGAAGGGGCCACGTACGAAGAGGAGACAGTCACCCTCGTCGTCGGCGACTGGCTGATCGTCTACAGCGACGGAGTGTCCGAGGCGCTGTCGGCCGAGGGTGAGGAGTACGGTGAGTCGCGCATCCTGACGTGCGTGCGCAAGAACCTCGAGATGGAGCCGCAGGCGTTGCTCGAGTCGCTCTTCGCCGACGTCCGCGACTTCGCCCGGGGTGCGGCACAGAGCGACGACATCACCGCGATGGTCCTGAGGTTCCGGTGATCCCGCGGAGTCCCCGCGAGCGGCTCGCGCTTGGGCTCTGGGTGTTGCTGGCCGTGTTCATCGGCAACGGCATCTACGACGTCCTGGTGGCGCGAGGTATCAAGGAGTTCCTCTTTCGTCATGCTCTGGCCGAGGCGGGTTCCGGCCCTGTCGTCGCGCTCGCTCCGCTGATGCACACCACCGTGCTCCGAGCGGCGGGCGTCGGCGTGCTCTGGGCGGGGCTCGTGCTTGCCGTCGGCTTTGCAACGCTGCGACTCGTGCGGCCGCCCGGGCGCGAGTAGCCGCTCAGATCCCGATGTCTTGCGGATCCCGGATCCCTGATCCCCGATCCCGTCCCGCGAGAGACCCATGCACCCCCTCATCCACGACTGGAACGGCGGACCTGCTACTCCCAAGCAGCCGGTGCTGCTGGACGATGAGACACTCAGGGACGGCCTGCAGTCGCCTTCGGTCCGTTGTCCGACCATCGACGAGAAGCTCCGCATCCTTCACCTCATCGACCGGCTGGGCATCGAGACCGCGGATATCGGTCTGCCGGGCGCCGGCCCGCACGTCGTGCAGGACGTCGAGCGTCTCGCGAAAGAGATCGCAGACGCCCGCCTTCACGTCCAGGCGAACTGCGCCGCCCGCACGCTCGTCGCAGACATCCAGCCAATCGCGCTGATCTCACAGCGGGTGGGGCTTCCGATCGAGGTCGGCGCCTTCATCGGTTCGAGCCCGCTTCGTCAATACGCCGAGGGCTGGGGGCTCGACCGGCTGCTGCGTCTGACCGAAGAGGCCATCCGCTTTGCGGTTGGCGAAGGGCTGCCGGTGATGTACGTCACCGAAGACACGACGCGCGCCGACCCGGAGACGCTCCGCCAGCTGTACTCGACTGCCATTCGCGCCGGGGCCGCGCGCGTGTGCATCTCGGACACGGTCGGGCACGCGACGCCAGCCGGAGCCGCGGCCGTGACCAGGTTCATCGCCCAGGTGGTCGAAGAGTGCGGCGGCGGCGTCGGGATCGACTGGCACGGCCACCGGGATCGCGACCTCGCCGTCGTGAACTCGATTGCGGCGATCGACGCCGGAGCGACCCGTGTGCACGGCGCGGCGATCGGCATCGGCGAACGCGTCGGGAACACGCCGATGGACAGCCTGATCGTGAACCTCGTCCTGATGGGCTATATCGAACGCGATCTCTCGGCGCTGGTCGAGTATTGCCAGTTCGTCTCCGACGTCACCGGCGTTCCGATTCCGCCGAACTACCCGATTGTCGGCCGCGATGCCTTCCGCACCGCGACCGGCGTTCATGCCGCCGCCGTGATCAAAGCGTTCCGGAAGCAGGATCGCGAGCTCGTCGATGCGGTCTACTCAGGCGTGCCCGCCAGCCTCATAGGGCGGGAGCAGGAGATCGAAGTCGGCCCGATGTCGGGCAAGTCGAACGTCGTGTTCTGGCTCGAGAAGCGAGGGCTGGCGGCGACCGACGACGCCGTGGACCGAATCTACGCCAAGGCGAAGGCGTCCGCGTCGGTGCTGCGGGAGGACGAGATTCTGCGGGAGCTGGATCTCTTGTGAGTCCTGTTGTTCACTTCCTGGCCCCCCTCGCCGCGATGTCTCCCACTGCTGCGACGACCACGTCCCCAACGGTTTGGAGCGAGGCGGCGGAGACTTTGTCGAGCGTGTCCTCGGCGCGGTGCCAGGCGGGGTAATCGAGATCGATGATGTCGACGGCCGGGACGCCGGCCTCGAGGAACTCCAGGTGATCGTCTTCGACCGTCGTCGTCTCGCTGACGAACTCGCCGCGCCCGAGACGCGCGGCTGCGGCCCAGACGGCGTCGGTGAGCCATGATGTGGAGTTCGATTCGCGCATGATGCGCAGATCTCTGTCTCCGATCATGTCGACCAGCACCAGGGCGGCGATCGTTTTCAGGGTGCCGGCCTTCTTCGCGGCCTGCACGTAATAGCGGCTGCCGTACGTGTGGTCGTCGCCCTGCCACTCGCCGACCGCTTCTTCGCCGTCCAGGAAGAGCAGCTCGACGTCCATCGGCAGCGTGCGGGGTTTGACGACGCGGGCCAGCTCGATGAGCAACGCAGTGCTCGACCCTCCGTCGTTCGCGCCGACGAAGGTGAAGTCCTTGAAGAGCTTCGTGTCGTAGTGGCCGGCGACGATGATTCGTTGGACGGGCACCTGCGAGGGGGCTTCACGGGCGGGCAGGCCGGGGATGACGGCCAGCAGGTTCACCATGTGGACCTGGCCGCGCGGGGTCCTGACGTCGAACGGCTGCTCCTGCACGGCGAGCCCGGCGGCCTTCAGCTGAGCGCTGATGTAGTCACGGGCGCGTGCCGCGCCCGGCATGCCGGCGACGCGCGGTCCGATGGACACGAGCTGGCGAACGTCCGCCAACGCCCGTGTACCGCTGAAGCCCGCGGCCGTGGTCGGTTGCGCACCGCAGGACGCCGCGACCACGGCGGCGAACAGGATTGCGATGCCAATCCGGGTGACTGTCTGATGTGCTCGGGATCCGCGTGTCCGGTGCATGACCGGCCTAGGCCCGTGACTCCGCCGGCACGTAGTCGCGGCGGGCGGACCCGACGTAAACCTGCCGGGGGCGGGCGATTTTCTGCTCGGGATCCGTGAGCATCTCCTCCCACTGCGCAAGCCAGCCGGCTGTTCGCGGAATCGCGAAGAGCACCGGGAACATGTCGACCGGGAATCCCATGGCCTGGTAGATGAGGCCCGAATAGAAGTCGACGTTCGGGTACAGCTTGCGCTTGACGAAGTAGTCGTCTTCGAGCGCGATCCGCTCGAGCTCGAGAGCGATGTCGAGCAGCGGGTTCTTGCCCGTGACATCGAAGACCTCGTCTGCGACGCGCTTGATGATCTTCGCGCGCGGGTCGTAGGACTTGTAGATCCGGTGCCCGAACCCCATCAGCCGCCCTTCGCCGGATTTCACGCGCCTGATGAACTCAGGGATCTGCTGAAGCGATCCGATCTCGGTCAGCATCCGGAGCACGGCCTCGTTGGCGCCGCCGTGGAGTGGCCCATAGAGCGCAGCCGCCGCGCCAGCGAGCGCCGAATACGGGTCGACGTGCGAGCTGCCGATGCCCCGCATGGCGTGGGTGCTGCAGTTCTGCTCGTGGTCCGCATGCAGGATGAACAGCACCTCGAGCGCCCGCTCCAGCACCGGGTTGGGCTTGTACTGGAGCTCGGTCGTCTTGAACAACATGTTCAGGAAATTGCCCGTGAAGCTCAGCGCGTTGTCGGGAAGAACGAGGCCGCTGCTGGTCGTATGCCGACGCGCGTACGCTGCGATCGTGGGGGTCTTGGCAATCAGGCGGATGCTTTGCAGTCTCCGCGTCGCGGCGTCGCTGATGTTCTTGGCCTCCGGATAGAACGTGCCGAGCGCGCCGACCGTGCTGAGGAACATCCCCATGGGGTGGGCGTCGTGACGGAAGCCCTCGATGGTCTTCTTGATCCCCTCAGGCACCACCATGTGGCCGCCGACTTCCCTGATCCATTGGTCGAGATTCGCCCGGGTCGGAAGCTCCCCGAAGAGGACCAGGTAAGCCGTCTCGAGGTAGGTGCTGTGCTCGGCCAGCTGTTCGATGGGATAGCCGCGATACATCAGGATGCCCTGGTCGCCGTCGATGAACGTAATCCGGCTGCGACAGGCTGCCGTGTTGGTGAACGCCGGATCGTACGTCATCAAGCCGAATTCGTCCGCCTGGGCCTTGATCTGTCGAAGGTCCATCGATCGGATGGTCCCATCCTGGATCGGGATCTGGTACTGCTTGCCAGTCCGGTTGTCGGTGATGGTGAGCGTGTCGGCCATGCAAACGTATCGCAGCGTTGACGGGTTAGGACTCTCCGGGCTCTTCAGGATCGCCCGGCGGTGGCTCGTGATCGGGCACCCGGTACTCTTCGCCCAGCCAGCGCCCCAGATCGGCGAGCTTGCACCGCTCGCTGCAGAACGGCCGCCACGCCGGATCCACCGGCAGACGACGGCAGTACACACACAGGGCTTCTGGCCGCGGCAAATTCCGACCATTGTATCAATATCAACCGGGGGGCTTCGCCCCGCCGGACCCCCCATCGCCGTCGCTCGCGGGGGCCCCGTCGCCCCGCTCCGCTCCGGCGGGGCGCGCCTGCGGCGCGCGTGGTGGTTCTTAAACCGGGGGGCTTCGCCCCGCCGGACCCCCCATCGCCGTCGCTGGCGGGGGCCCGTCGCCCCGCTCCGCTCCGGCGGGGCGCGCCTGCGGCGCGCGTGGTGGTTCTGAAACCGGGGGCTTCGCTCCGCTGGACCCGATCGCCGTCGCTGGCGGGGGCCCATCGCCCCGCTCCGCTCCGGCGGGCGCGCCTGCGGCGCGCGTGGTGGTTCTGAAACCGGGGGCTTCGCCCCGCCGGACCCCCCATCGCCGTCGCTCGCGGGGGCCCCGTCGCCCCGCTCCGCTCCGGCGGGCGCGCCTGCGGCGCGCGTGGTGGTTCTTAAACCGGGGGGCTTCGCCCCGCCGGACCCGCCATCGCCGTCGCTCGCGGGGGCCCGTCGCCCCGCTCCGCTCCGGCGGGGCGCGCCTGCGGCGCGCGTGGTGGTTCTGAAACCGGGGGCTTCGCTCCGCTGGACCCGATCGCCGTCGCTCGCGGGGGGCCCGTCGCCCCGCTCCGCTCCGGCGGGGCGCGCCTGCGGCGCGCGTGGTGGTTCGTAAACCGGGGGCTTCGCTCCGCTGGACCCGATCGCCGTCGCTGGTGGGGGCCCATCGCCCGCTGCCCGCTCCGGCGTGGTGGTTCTGAAACCGGGGGCTTCGCTCTGCTGGACCCGATCGCCGTCGCTGGCGGCGGCCCATCGCCCGCTCCGCTCCGGCGTGGTGGTTCTGAAACCGGGGGCTTCGCTCCGCTGGACCCGATCGCCGTCGCTCGCGGGGCCCCATCGCCCCGCTCCGCTCCGGCGGGCGCGCCGGCGGCGCGCCTAGAGGAGCTAGAGCTACAAGCGAGGAGCTAGTCGAATCCCGACCGAGCCGCTCTCTCAAAGCAGGCTGTCGCACTCAGTCGCCGCGAGCGCAGCGAGCGGCGAAAAGCTAGGAAGCTGGAAGCTGGAAGCTGGAAGCTGGAAGCCGAGCTGGAAGCTGGAAGCTGTCGCCGCTGAGAGGCTGGAAGCGTAGCGAAGCCGGAAGCTGGAAGCTGGAAGCCGGAAGCTGGAAGCTGGAAGCCAGCGGAAGCTGTTTTCTCAGCTCGCCCCCACCTCGC
This sequence comes from uncultured Acidobacteriota bacterium, assembly GCA_963804795.1. Classification (GTDB taxonomy): domain Bacteria; phylum Acidobacteriota; class Vicinamibacteria; order Vicinamibacterales; family 2-12-FULL-66-21; genus CAVSUB01. Next base: position 483,991 of record CAWDRS010000009.1, read on the forward strand.
CTGCGTGGTGGCGGACGTCTCTCGCCGACACCATGAAGATCACGTCCTCGGCGATGTTCGTCGCGTGATCGCCGATCCGTTCGAGGTGACGGGAGACGAGGATGAGATCGAGTGCAGGCTCGATCGTCGTGGGATCCTGCAGCATGTGCGTGAGCAGATCGCGAAAGACCTGCGTCTTCAACGCGTCGAGCTCGTCGTCCTGGTTGAGCACGTTCTGTGCGAGGACGATGTCCCGGCGGACGTAGGAGTCCAGCGAGTCGCGCAGCATGGACTGAGCGATGTCGGCCATGCGCGGGATGTCGATCAGCTCCTTGACCGGTGGATGCCGCATGTATCGGCGCACCGCCTCCGCGATGTTGATCGCCAGGTCACCGACGCGCTCGAGATCGGTGTTGATCTTCACCGCCGACACGATGTCCCGGAGGTCGACCGCCATCGGCTGATGGAGCGCGAGGAGCTTGAAGCAGCGGCTGTCGATCTCGATGTGCAGCTGATTGATGGGCACGTCGCCGCCGAGCACCCGATCCACCAGCTGACTGTCCCGCTCGACCAGGCCCTCGAGCGCCGAACGGACCCGATCTTCGGCCAGACCGCCCATCTCGAGCAGTCGGGTCTTGAGCTGTTCCAGCTCGTCTTGAAAGTGCGGTACCAGACGATCGGGCATTGGGATTCCTGGGTAGTGCCGACTGAACGACTCTGACTGTGACTGACGACTGCGACTGACGACTGCAGACTGTCGACTGACGACCGTCGACTGGACTATCCGAACCGACCCGTCACGTAATCTTCGGTCAGTTTCTCCGTGGGGTTCGTGAAAATCCGATCGGTCGGGCCGTACTCCACGAGGCGTCCCAGCCAGAAGAATGCCGTGTGATCCGAGACCCGAGCCGCCTGCTGCATATTGTGCGTGACGATGACGATGGTGTACTCGGACTTCAGCTGATAGATCAGCTCCTCGATGTGCTGCGTCGCTATCGGATCGAGCGCGGAGGCGGGCTCGTCCATCAACAGGATCTGCGGCTTGACCGCGAGCGCGCGTGCGATGCACAGCCGCTGCTGCTGGCCGCCGGACAGCGCGAGGGCGGAGTCGTGGAGCCGGTCCTTGACCTCGTCCCAGATGGCCGCCGCCTTGAGGCTCTCTTCTACCCGCCCGTGTATCTCCGACCGCGACGACGCGAGCCCGTTCAGCCGGATGCCATAGGCGACGTTTTCGAAGATCGACTTCGGGAAGGGGTTCGACTTCTGAAAGACCATGCCCACGCGCCGGCGAAGCGCCACGACGTCCGTCCGCGGTCCGTACGCATCGTCGCCGTCGATGAGGACCCGACCCTCGACGCGCGTCCCGGCGATGATGTCGTTCATCCGGTTGAGCGTGCGGAGGAAGGTGCTCTTGCCGCAGCCCGACGGCCCGATGAAGGCGGTGACGAGGTTGCGCTGGATGGCGATCGAGATGTTTTCGAGCGCGCGCTTGGGTCCGTAAAAGAAGTTCAGCGAGTGGACGTCGATCGAAACCGGATGTTCGGGTGTCGGCGTCGATCTGGGCTGAACCGTTACGGTGAGGGTGGGCGGTGGTGTCGTCTGCACGGATGGCATCACAAGTGCACAAACGGTACCTCGACGCAGTTTCCTCCCAGTTTCACCGGCGTAAATTCTATGTAAACCCGACGGCCTCGCCCCGCGCCGCGGGCATGTCGGCGTCCGTCAGGAATGCCCCGATCTGCCGGCGCAGCTCGTCCTGGATGACGTCGACCTTCCGGCGGGCGTCGAGCACGCGGAACCCGAACTCGTCGGACATCGAGGCATACTCGCGGAGCAGCGCGCGTTGGTACGCGCGGAAGCTCTCGTAGATATCGTCCCCGAGCTTCAGGTCCATCCCCGATTCCCAGTAGTCCATGCCGCGCGACTGCAGCACGCGCCGGATCAACGTCTTCTCGTCGATCTTCAGGTAGAAGACCAGATGCGGCGCGATCCCGAATCCGTACAGCTGACGGATCCACTGGCGGTCCACTCCCCGAACGCCCGCACGCGCCATCGCCGTGAAGATGTACCGATCGGAGAGCACGATGAAGCCGGCTTTGAGGGCCGGGATGATCTCCTTTTCGAGCCGGTCGGCGAAGTCAGTCGCATACAGCAGCACGAACGTCAGCTTGTTCAGCGTGTTGCTTTGCTTGGCCAGATCGATCGTCGGCGACATCAGCTCCGATCGCGTCCATCCCGTCTCGATCACGCCGTAACCCTGGACCTCCAGCCACTCGCGCAGCAGCGCTATCTGCGTCGAGCGACCGACGCCGTCGGTGCCTTCGATGGCAATGATCTTCCCGGGATATCCCTGAATGGGCAGATACGGTATGCCGTGCCCGTAATAGCTGCCGGCGGTGACTCCGGCCGACGCTCCGTCTTCAACGCTCATATGTTCCTTCGCTGTCGGGATCCGAGATCCGGGATCCGTGGTCCGAGATCCGAGGTCCCGGGCGGGGATCCGAGGTCACAACAACAAGCGCTGCGCCGAAGTGCAGGATGCTCTTCGGATCCCCGATCCCTGATCACGACGATCTTCATCCTGCTACGCGAGCTCCTCGACTTCTTCGACCGTCTTCTGCATCTGCAAGTGTTGCGAGATCAGCTTTCTGAACGTGCGCTGCTGCTCGGTGATGCTGCCGCTGGCGTTCACGACGCTCAGCCCGAACTCCTCGACGATCCGATCGTACTCGTCGAGCACCTTGCCCTGAAAAATCTTGAAGCTCTCGACCAGGCTGCTGCTCCAGCCCATGTCCATGCCGGCCTCGTAGAACTTCAACTTCACGCGGCGCGCCAGCAGCCGATCGACGGACACCTCGATCGGCACGCGGAAGTACACGGCCAGGTCCGGTCGGACCGCAAAGCTGTATAGCTCGCGCACCCAATGGCGGTCGACGCCTCGCGCGGAATCGCGCGCGAAGGCCGTGTAGGCGTAGCGATCGGCCAGGACCGTCATGCCGGCTTTGAGCGGGGGAATGATGTTGTAGAGCAGCCGGTCTGCGAAGTCGGTGGCGTGCAGCAGGCTGAAGGTCATCGGCGTCAGGGAGTTCTGCTTCTTGCCGGTCTTCGATGCCGCCTTGACGAGCGCCGACGAGTTCCACTCCGTCATGAAGACGGGATGGCCCGCCGCCTTAAGCCATTTTGCGAGCAGCGCCAGCTGCGTCGTTTTGCCCGACCCGTCGATGCCTTCCACTACGAACAGCTTTCCCGGGTACTCGTGGGGCGTGATCAGCTTGTTCAGCATGTGCAGGACGTTCCTTGTAGTCGTTGCCGGCGACCTCGAACCGAATGGGCTTCCCGAGCACCTCCTCGAGGGGCGCCACATGTCGATGCGCCGCCCAGAGCTCGAGCTCCGCGTCGCCAGTGGCCCTGAGGCGCGCGAGGTAGTCGTCGCCGCGCGGATACAGATCCAGGCCCGTGAGTGCCTGTGCGTGACTCCGGTCCAATCCCTCGGCGAGACGGACCATCGACGACAACGCTTTCACCGTTCGTCGCAGCGATCCGCTCAGATCCCCATAGCCCTCGTGTGATTTCTTTGGTGTCGCCTGGCGGTGATATCGCGCGACGAGCGCCATCACCTCGATCTCCTGCGGCGAGAAGCCGCGGAGGTCGCCATTCTTGATGAGATAGTACCGAATGCCGGTGGTGCCGCTCGTAGCTGATATGTACGCCGATGTCGTGCAGCAGCGAGCCGTATTCGAGCCACTCCCGTTCGGTGTCGGTCAGGCCGTGGACGCTGCGCGTCTGATCGAAGATGTTGAGCGCGATGCGCGCGACCTGCTGAGCGTGCTCCGACCAGTAGCGGCACCGCTCGCCCAGCTCGATCACGCTGCGCCGACGCACATCCGGATAGCGCTCGACCTTGCGGATCCGCGCGCTGTTGCGACGGATGTAGTCGAGCACCAGTCCTTCGCGGAGCGCCAGATCGCACAGCGTGAATTCGTCGGCGCCGAGTCGACGGACGATCGTATCGAAGAGCACTGAGCCGGCCACCGAGAGGTCCGCCCGCCTCGGATCCATGGCTGGGACACGCAGCCGCTCGGCGATGTCCGCCTCGACGAGCCGCTTGCGCAACCGCCGCAGCGCTTTCGCCGACACCCGCCGGTTCCGCACGTCGTCGGGTGCCTCGCCACTGGCATCGGCAACCGCCATCGTGCCGAGGCTGAGGATCGTTCCGGACGTGCCAATCAGCCGGTCGAATCCTCGGCCGGCGAGCTGATCGAGATAGGTACCCATCTCCCGGTTGATGAACTTCGCGAGCCGGCGCTCGTCGTGACGATCCAGGGGATCGGTCTTCACGAAACGCTCGGTGAGCCTGATGACGCCTGTCTTGAAGCTCTTGCCGAGCGTCAGGTGGTTAGCGGTCCCGAGCGTGACCTCCACGCTTCCGCCGCCGATGTCGACCACGACCGCCGGCGAAGAACCGATGTCGACACCGTAGCCAGCGGCCATGTGGATGAGCCGCGCCTCCTCCGTCCCGGAGATGACCTTGATCCGGATGCCCGTCTCGCGGTCGACTTCGGCGATGAAGTCGCCGCCATTGTCGGCCTCCCGCGTGGCGCTGGTCGCCGCGGCGATGATCTCGTCGACTTTGTGGGATTCGGCCAGCCGCTTGAACTTGGTCAGCGTGTGGAGCGCCGAGGTGATGGCCGTGGGAGTCAGGCTCCGCCCGTCCAGTCCGCCGGCCCCGAGCCGGACCATGTCCTTCTCCCGGTCGATGACCTCGAAGGACAGATCCTGCCGGACCTGGACCACGATCATGTGGATGGAATTGGTGCCGATGTCGATGGCGGCAATGCGCATGCGGAGGGGTGACGGGGATCAGCAGGCACAGCTTGTGCCGTTACACGGTCGTTATATACTGGCGCGGCAGGCCGACCGTTCCTCAAGAAAACCCCTGCCAACTGGGCAAATCCTACCATGAACCGTGTACCGTCCCGTGCGACCCGATTGCTGCTGGAGCGACGAGCCCGAGCGCTCAAGCGCCATCTCCCCGCAGCAATCGAGGGGGATGGTATCGGGGTGCACCAGGCGCGCGTCGCGTCGCGGCGGCTGCGGGAGGCCATCCCCGTGCTCGCCCAGGACGTGAAGCCCGGAAGGGCACGGAAGGCCCAGGGAAAGATTGGCAAGCTGACGCGCGCGCTCGGCGCCGTCCGGGAGCTGGATGTCACCCTCACGGTGCTCAACGAGCTCGCCGCACGAGATACCCTGCCGCGGCTGGCCCTCGAGGAGGTCCGCGCACATGTCGTCGAGGAGCGCGAGCACCGTCGGGCGACGATGCTCAAGCGGTTGGAGAAAGTGAAGGTCGAGAAGCTGGATCGGCGGCTGGTGTCGGTGGCGGAGGCGCTCCAGGAGTCGGAGTCCGAGCTCTGGCGGCGACGCGCTGGCCACGCGCGTCGCGAAGCGGGCGAAGGCCCTTGGCGACGGCGATGGACGCGGCGGGGCAGATGTACAACCCCGAGAGCCTGCATCGCGTGCGGATTGCGACGAAGAAGCTGCGATACGGGCTGGAGATCGCGTCGGAAGGTGGACTTCCATCGGCGACCCCGTTGCTCCGTCAGCTCAAGAAGGTGCAGGACGCGCTGGGCCGGCTACACGACCTGCAGGTGCTCCTCGAGCACGTCGCAGCCGTGGAGAGTCTCCCGCCCGGCCGCGAGCTCCCCGAGGGCAGCCTTGGCGTGCTCGCCCGAGCGCTCGAAGACGAGTGCCGGCACCTCCACGGCCGCTATGTCTCCGCGTCGCCCGCGTTGCGCGCAACCATCGAGGGAACCCGCCGGGTCGTGGCACAGCTCGTGCGGCCGTTCGGCCGCTCGCGCAGCGTCAAGATGGTTCTGGCGTCCAAGTCACGGCGGCCGGCGCAGCCCGATCAAGAGCAGGCGACGGCCCGACAGCGACACTGACGCATGCCCACACTCTATTTGATCCGTCACGGAATCGCCGCCGAGCGCGGCGACGAATATCCGGACGACTCGAAGCGCCCGCTTACGCCGGCGGGGATTTCACGCCTGCGCAAGGAAGCCAGAGCGCTCGATGCTCTCGACGTGACGATCGACCAAATCATCACGAGCCCGCTCGTGCGGACCCGTCAGACCGCCGACGTGATCGCGGAGTCGCTGAAGGCGAAGCCTTCGCTGGTGACGTCCGACGCGTTGTCACCTGCGGGAACACCCGGCGCCGTCATGCAGGAGCTCGCGAAGCACGCGAAGAAAGGCAGCGTCGCGCTCGTCGGCCACGAGCCCAATCTCGGGGAGCTCGCGGCGAGGCTCATCGGGGCGCGTACGCCGCTGGAGTTCAAGAAGGGCGGCATCTGCCGCATCGACTTCGAGACACTCCCGCCCAAGGGGATCGGCCGCCTCCGCTGGTTCGTCACGCCCCGGATGCTTCGGAAGCTGGGGTAGCGGAGAGGCCGAGTCTCTCCGACCCGTTCGTTCATCCCGCCAGTTCTGCCTTCACGCGTCGTCCTGTGTTCTGCGCCGCGCGCGTATCGAACGAGTGCACGCGACCTCCAGGCTCGCCAATCCGCTGATAGAGCAGCATCAGCCCTCTTTGATCCCTGACGTCGGGAGCCGCGGCCACCTCCAGCGCGTGACGAAGCTCGTGGCCGATCAGCGCGATGGTCTCGTCCGGCGACAGGTGATCGAGGATCTGGATGCGGAGGTAGCGCTGCGCATTTGGCACCGGCACGATCATCAGTTGCCCCGCGATGGTTGGCGCGAGGCTGTTCACGCGCTGGATGTACACGATCACGTCGCTGGCATTCACGGCCGCCACGAGATCCGAGAAGGTGACCGAGCGCTTGAGGCCTTCCAGCATCAAGGCCGTGATCTGGGAGTCGACGGAACGAACGCGGCGAAGCGGGTCGCTGAGCAGCGCAGCATATGGCGCGGGCAGCAGCGCGCCGGGCGGTGCCGGAGCGTTGGTCGGATCCGCCGGATGTGCGGCCGGAGAGAGAGACAGTACCCCGCTCAAGAACACGGGCAGCCAGGCGATCATGATGAGCCTCCATGCCGTAGGAAGCCCGCTCATCCTGCCGCGCCGTGTGGTGTCCGTGCGGCGGGCTGCCATCCCCTCCAGGTTGGCAGCTCGAGCCGTTAGACGTGTCTCGGCTGTGAGAGGTTTGCGGTTTTGCGAGACCTGACGATAGTTGCTGTGATGGAGGCAGGGACGAACCCGTTCCGGTTCGCCACCCCGTGACGGACGGAGTGACGAGCGACGAACTTCAGGCTTCGGGGCGAGGCCGGTCGGCGATCCACCGCGCCCGCCGTCGTGAGCTACAACGTGAACCCCGAGGCTACTTGCGCACCCTTCGGGACGATGATGATGCCGCTGCGAATGAAGTAATTGGGACCGTCCGCGTGGTCGACTCCAGTAGTGTTCACGAGGCGAACGCCGTCACCGATCCGCGCGTTCTTGTCCACGATCACGCGGTCGAGGACGGCATCCCGGCCGATGCCCAGCGGAATCGTGCTCGCGCTCGTCTCTTCCTCGTACGAGTCCGCGCCGAGCAGCACGGCGCGGGAGATGCGCGCGCCCGGACCGACGTGCGTTCGGATGCCGACCACAGAATCCTGGATCGTGCACTGATCCAGATAGCAGCCTTCGGCGACGATGGACGATTGCAGTGTGCTCGCATACGCGCGCGTGGCTGGCAGGAATCGCGGGTGCGTGTAGATCGGCCAGCGCGGATGGAAGAAGTTGAACGGCGCGCCGCGTTGCGTCAGGTTGATGTTCGCGTCGTAGAAGGCCTCGATCGTGCCGACATCCGCCCAGTAGCCGCGGAAGATGTACGAATGGACGCGATGGGTGGCGAGTGCCTTCGGGAGGATCTCCTTGCCGAAGTCGACGCCTGGCTGGTCCAGGATCTCGAGCAGCACGTCGCGCGAGAACACGTAGATGCCCATCGACGCGACGAACGGCTTGTCCGAATTCAAGCCGCCGGCCGTCGAGCGGCGAGGCATGCTGCTGCCGATTTCCGTCAACCGCGCGTCGTTCGGCTTCTCCTCGAACGCGACGATCTTCCCCTCGTCGTCGAACCGGAAGATGCCCATCTCCGTCGCATCGGCGCGCGTGACCGGCTGCGCGGCAATCGTGATGTCCGCGCGCCCCTCGATGTGCGCCTCGATCAGCTCGCAGAAGTCCATCCGATAGAGATGGTCGCCCGCGAGAATCAGGAAGTAGTCGGCGTCATAACCGGTGATGTGTCGGGCGGCCTGGCGCACGGCGTCGGCCGTGCCCTGGAACCAGTCCGAGCTCTCCGGGGTCTGCTCGGCTGCCAGCACTTCGACGAACCCGTTCGAGAAGAGATCCAGCCGGTACGTCTGGGCGATGTGACGATTGAGTGACGCGGAGTTGAACTGCGTCAGGATGAAGATCCGTTTCAGGCCGGCGTGCAGGGCGTTGCTGATCGGAATGTCGATGAGGCGGTACTTGCCACCGATCGGCACCGCCGGCTTCGAACGCATGCGCGTCAGCGGATACAGCCGGGCTCCTCGCCCGCCGCCCAGGATCAGGGTCAGGACGTCGTTCATGCCGTCATCTTACCTGGTACCTGCGCCGGGGTTTCGCCTCGCCGCGCCCTGACGAATGATTGTAAGCCATTACAAAATAAGCGTTTACAGTCAAGCAGTAGTGTTTACACGATGTTTACACACGAGCGCGCCGGCCTGAGGTACAAACGTGAGGCGACAGATTTCAGCTCGCGGGCGACAACTCATGCAGATGTTCGAGAAAAAGCTTACGCATCACGGTCACACCACGAAGTTCAGCGTCACAGAGGGCGGCGAGGGTTGGGAAGTACGCGTCGAGGAAGACAGCCGCCTGGTACGGCGCGCCACCTATACGGACTGGCACCGCGTCGAACGCGCGGTCTCGAAGATGACAACCGAGGCATCCGAGCTCGAGCGTAGCGGCTGGCGCGAGAACGCCTAGCGCTGACGCTCGATCCAACAGACCCGGCGCCCGCCGGCGTCTCCCGGTCATCGCATCGCCAGCGGCAGTTTCGCAGCTCAAAGCTCCGATCGGGGCTCCAATCAAGCTATTCGACTACTCGACGAACCGGTACCCGAGCCCGACAACGGTCTCGATCTGCTGACCGGCTGCGCCGAGCTTTGCTCGGAGGCGCCCGACGTGCACGTCCACCGAGCGCGTTTCGATGTACCGGTCGTAGCCCCAGACTCGCTCGAGGAGCCTGTCGCGTGAGATGACGCGGTTGCGGTTCTCCACGAGGAACCGCAGGAGCTCGAACTCGCGGCGGGTGAGGCGCACGGGTGCGCCATCCACGGTGATGGCCACCGCGTCGAAGTCCGCCGTGAGATGCGTGCCTTTGAAGATCCGGGCGGCCGGTGCGCCGGTCTGACGACGGCGGAGCACCGCGCGGACTCTCGCGGCGAGCTCGCGGAGGCTGAACGGCTTCGTGACGTAGTCGTCGGCGCCGAGATCGAGTCCCGTGACCCGGTCGGCTTCCGTGGTGCGCGCCGTCAGCATGATGATTGGGATGTTGGCGGTCGCGGGGCGGCTCCGGACGATCCGACAGACCTCGGTGCCGCTGAGGACCGGCAGATTCAGATCCAGGATGATGACGTCGGGCGGCTGGTCCGTTATCGCGCGAAGGGCGGCGTCGCCGCTCGAGACGATTTGGACCTGGCCGTCGCCCGCCCGTTCCAGCGCATGTTTGATGAGTCCGGCGATGTCGTGTTCGTCTTCGACGACGAGCACGCGAGGCGATCGGTTCACCATCGCCTTGGAACCGTCAGGGGGAGTGGCGCGCGGGCTTGCCGTGTCACGTGGCGTGATGTCCATGCAATGCCCGTGAGCGTAACCCTGTGACGTTTCCGCGTCGTGACGTTGCGGTTAATTGTGGGTTACGCGACACAGTCGGCGGTCGGCAGTCGACAGTTCGTGACCAGCCGAGCTAGCGCCTGGCCCTGCGCCTGGGTCTCGGGGCGGCGGGGGAGCAGCAGTCAGCGGCGGGGGAGGCATACTCGGCGATCGGCGTCAGACGAGCGAGTCGCCGGCGGTCCGCACTCGCGTCGCGCAAGTGGCCGATCGCGTGGCCAACGGCATCGAGCACGACCTGCAGGACTGAATCGGGAAGACTGGCCAATCGGTAGTGCACCCACAGCCCGCTCTTTCGGGCTTCGACGAGCCCCGCTCTCCGCAAGTACGCCAGATGCCGTGACGCCATCGGCTGCGGAATTCCCAGGCTGCCGTGGATGTGGCAGACGCAAATCTCACCCGCCGCCAGCAGCCCGATGATCCGGAGCCGGGTACGGTCGGCGAGCGCCTTGAAGACGGTCTCGAGCGAGTCGAGCTGACGGTCGCGCCTCATATATTCGCGTTGACAAATATAATGGAGTCCGGCTACCGTCATCAATATATTTGCCTACGCGGATGTAGCAGCGGGTCGGGCGGCGCCCTCCGGTTCGGCTTCAGAACACACGCCAGAATGAGTCCCCGATTGAACGCCGCGGGAAGGAGCTGACTCGATGCCCCAGGTATTCAACGTGCTGTTCATCTGCACCGGAAACTCGGCGCGGTCGATTCTTGCCGAGGCCCTGATCAATCACCTGGCCATTGGCGGCGGCAAGGTTCGCGGCTTCAGCGCCGGCAGTCACCCGAAAGGTGAGGTGCATCCGCTCGCTCTCGAGCTCCTCGCCGGCCAACGGTTTCCGACGGAGGGGCTCCGCAGCAAGAGCTGGGACGAGTTTGCGGGCGCCGGAGCCCCCAACCTGGATTTCGTGTTCACGGTGTGCGATCAGGCAGCGGGTGAGGCGTGTCCGTTCTGGCCGGGGCAGCCGTACACCGCTCACTGGGGAGTGCCCGATCCGGCCGCTGTGACGGGAAGTCTGGAAGACCAACGTCGTGCGTTCAAGGACGCCTTCCTCGTTCTTCGTCGTCGGATCGAACTCTTCGCCTGCCTCCCGTTCGAGAAGTTGAACGGCCTCGCTCTGGGAGAGAAGCTGCGGGAGATCGGCCGATCGTGAGAGGCCCGGCGGAATCGTGAGTGAGGTTCCATGAGAGTGTCGATATTCGGTGACATCCACGCGAATCTTCCGTCGCTCGAGCGCGTGTGGTCCGACATCGAGCAGCAGCACGTCGATGCGTCGTATTGCCTGGGAGACCTGGTTGGTTACGCGCCGTTTCCCAATCAGGTCGTCGAGTGCATCCGTCAGCTGAAAGTGCCGACGATTATGGGCAACTACGACGATGCTGGGCTCTGATTGATACCGCAGGCGACGTGACTGTTGAGTTCAGGCGCGTGCCGTACGACGTCGCGGCCGTGGCAGCGGCGATTCGCGTGAGCGAGCTTCCCGACAGGTTTGCCGTCGATCTGGAGACGGGCGGCGCTCCCGTGCCGACGCAGTCTCACTGAGTTCCCGCATCACACAACATGTTGGCTGCGGTCAGCGAAGCGTCACCACAGGCAGGGACGACTGAACGGTGTTCGTCGTCCGGCAGCCTGACCGATGCTGCTCGAGTGGCGTGCGTCTTTTTCTCTACTTCCCCGTCTGTAGAAGCAAAGGCACATACGGGAGAGGCGAAGATGCTTACATCCACATCCGACCAGATTCGAGCGGCGGTCCGACAGGCGTATCGAGCCGTGGCGACTCAGACACCGCAGAGCGGCTGTTGCGGCGGAGGGCCGACTTGTTGCGGCCAGACGGACTCTTCCTCCAAACAACTCGGCTACACCGACGCCGATCTCGCCGCCGTGCCTGACGGCGCTGACCTCGGTCTGGGCTGCGGCAATCCTCAGGCTATCGCTGGCCTCAAACCTGGCGAGCGCGTGCTCGACCTCGGGAGTGGCGCCGGATTCGACGCCCTCCTTGCCGCTCGGCAGGTCGGTCCGACCGGGCGTGTCATCGGTGTGGACATGACGCCGGAGATGATCGACCGTGCCAAGAGAGAACGCTGCGAAGACCGGACTGCCGTACGTCGACTTTCGCTTGGGCGAAATCGAACACCTACCTGTGGAAGACGCGTCGGTCGATGTCATCATGTCCAACTGCGTGATCAATCTTGCACCAGACAAGCCAACTGTGTTCCGCGAAGCGTTCCGTGTGCTGGCACCTGGAGGGCGTCTGGCTATAGCCGATGTCGTGGCGATCGGTGACATACCGGAAGCGATTGCCGCGGATCCTGCCGCCTATACGGGCTGCGTCGCCGGCGCTGCGCCCGTCGCGGAACTCGAACGGATGATCGCCGCCGCGGGATTCGAGGACGTTCGTATCGCCGTCCAGGGACAGAGCCGCACCGTCATCGAAGAGTGGAGCCCCGGGAGCGGCGCCGAGCAGTTCGTGGCGTCAGCCCTCATCGAAGCCGTCAAGCCTGCGTGCATCCGACGCAGCCATCAGCCACACGTCATTTAACGGAGCCTGATCATGAATCCAACTGCATCCACCAAATCGGGGTTGAACGCCGGACAGACGCGTCCCCAAGCGTGCTGCGATACCGTCCTGCTCAGTACGTGTTGCCCACCGGAGGCCAAGCCAGCCTGCTGTGGACAGTCGTCCCAGGCCGCCTCCTGCGCTTGTCAGGCTGGCGGCTCCACGAAGGGATAGGATCAGGGCACGATGGCTACGGCCTCAGAGCCCCCGTGGGAGGAGCTGCACGGCAGCCTGCGGGCGTTCATCAGCCGGCGCGTCCGCAATCAAGCCGACGTGGACGATCTGGTGCAGCGAGTGTTGCTCCAGATCGTCAAGGGACTCGCGTCGCTGCGTGATGCGGAGCGGCTCTATCCCTGGGTGTATCGCACGGCCCGAAATGTCATCGTGGACTACTACCGGTTGAGCGTCCGGCGAGAGGTCGCCAGCGGCTGGCGCTGAGGATCTCGCGGCGGCCGGTGAAGAGAGCCAGGATCCCTCCCAGGACGATGAGCGAGCCGCTCTTCAGGAGCTGGCCGCCTGCATGACGTCCATGATCCATCAGCTTCCTCCGACGTACCGGGAAGCAGTCACGTTGGCCGATCTGGAAGGGGTCAGTCAGGCCGAAGCAGCCGCGCGAGCCGGCGTGTCGATCTCAGGAATGAAGAGCCGCATTCAGCGAGGCAGACAACAGCTCAAGGCCGTGCTCGAAGACTGCTGCCGGGTCGAGCTCGATCGTCGCGGAACCATCGTCGCGTATGACCCGCGCAGGTCCGACTCCTGCGGACCTTGCGGCAGTTGTGACTGAGGCCAGCCTTCAGACAGACGGCGTCGGGCCGATCGTGACGAGTGCAGGTGCGCGTCACAGGGATCCCAAAAAGAGTCGCTTGACACGAGGCATCGCGTCGTCTATGGTTGTTAGTGACAACAATGTCGTCACCTGCTGGTGCGCCGTGCTATTTTCCGCCCTCGACCGCGACGCGGTCGCGCTCCAATCGGCCGTCGCCGATCTCGTGCGCGTGTATCAGTTCCGCGATCGCGATCGCATCTGCTGCCACGATATCTCCGTCACGCAGTGCTACGCCCTCGAGACGCTCGTCGAGCACGGGCCGATGCGCCTGGGCGTGCTGGCCGAACGGTTGTTCCTCGACAAGAGCACCACCAGCCGGGTCGTCGGCTCGCTCGTCAAGAAGGGTTACGTGGAGCAGCGATCGGAGGAGTCTGACCGGCGCGCGACGGCCCTGCACGCGACGACGCGCGGGCGCCGGCTGTGCGCGCGGATCACAGACGACCTCGTCGAGCAGCAGAAGCAACTCCTCCAGGATCTGGCGCCAGACGTTCGCGAGGGCGTAGTGCAAGTGATCCGAGGTCTCGCACGTGCCGCCGATTCCCGTTTTCGCTCCGGCCTGTCGGTCGGTGCCGCCCGCTGCGTCTCGGGTGAGGACGGCGCGCGCGAGTGTTGCTGATTTTTTGCACAATTAGTTGTTAGTGCCAATTACCGTGGCCCGTACGAATAGAACGACATCGTGAATAGAACGTCTCACAAATGTCGTGCGAGCGAGCATCGCGAGCGAGCCACGCGACCGGAGCGCGCCGACGAAGCCGCGCGCGAGAGAGCGTGTAGGGGAGTCCGAGGGGCGAAGCCCCTCGGCTGAGATCAGTCAGGAGAAGCAGATGTCGGACCAGTCCCTTCCCGTCGTCATCATCGGCGCAGGCCCGGTTGGCCTCGCAGCCGCCGCGCATGTGGTGTCGAGACACCTCACACCGCTCGTGCTCGAGGCCGGCCCGCGAGTGGGCGATGGGGTCCGCCGGTGGGGGCACGTCCGCATGTTCTCCCCGTGGAAGTTCAACGTCGACTCCGTCGCGGCGTCGATGCTGACTCGCCACGGCTGGACGGCGCCTCCTGGCGAAGACTATCCGACCGGTTTCGAGCTCGTTGAGCAGTATCTGGAGCCGTTGGCGGGCACGCGCGAGCTCGGTCCGCACATCCGGCTGAGCACACGAGTCGTGACGGTTGCACGCCGGCATCACGACCGGATGAAAGATGCCGCGCGACCGGACGCGCCTTTCCTGGTCCGGACGGTCGGATCGGATGGCGAACAGGATATCTTCGCGCGAGCCGTCATCGACGCGTCTGGCACCATCGATACGCCTGGTTCGCTTGGCGCCTCTGGCGTGCGCGCGATTGGCGAGGCTGCGGCCGCCGCTCGCATCTTCTACGGCATCCCAGACGTGCTGAACGTGGAGCGAGCGCGCTACGCCAGTCGTCGCGTCCTGGTTGTCGGGAGCGGCCATTCCGCGCTCAACGCGCTGCTGGATCTGGCCCGGCTCGCAGAGGAGGAGCCCGGGACGCGGATCGTGTGGGCCATTCGACGGCCTGTCCTTGGGCAACTGCTGGCGGTACCCGAGCCGATCAGCTCGAGGAGCGCGGCAAGCTGGGGATGCGCGTCGGGAGGTTGCTCGACAGCGGCCGCCTCGAGTTGATCACGGCGTTCAGAGTCGACGGTCGTCACGATGACGGCGGAAGGTCTCGTCGTCCGCGACGGCGGACGATCGCTTCCGCCGGTCGACGAGGTCATCGCGGCGACCGGGTTCAGGCCGGACTGGTCGATCCTGTCGGAGGTGCGTCTCGATCTCGATTCGTCGGTCGAGAGTCCACGAGCGCTGGCGCCGCTGATCGATCCCAACGTCCACAGCTGCGGCACCGTGCCTCCACATGGCGCGGAGGAGCTCA
The DNA here is from genome assembly GCA_963804795.1 of uncultured Acidobacteriota bacterium. Lineage (GTDB taxonomy): Bacteria > Acidobacteriota > Vicinamibacteria > Vicinamibacterales > 2-12-FULL-66-21 > CAVSUB01. The sequence continues at coordinate 499,105 of CAWDRS010000009.1, forward strand.
AACAACCGGAAACCGAATCTGTTCATCGTGGGCATGAAGAGTTACGGACGCGCGCCGACGTTTCTGATGTTGACGGGTTATGAGCAGGCACGGTCGGTGGTCAGTGCGATTGCCGGCGACTGGGAATCGGCACGGCGCGTGGAGCTGGTCCTGCCCGAGACCGACGTCTGCTCCGTGGATCGAAGTGGCGCCGCATCGAGTTGCTGCGGGACCGCCCCCGCCACGCTTGATGCGCCGGTTACCGTCGCGATTGGCGGGCTCAAGTCCTCCAGACAGTCGGATCCCGGTGACAGGCGCCGGGACCTGTTGTTGACGTCGGGCAACCGGCCAATCGCGTGACATCCCGCGCAGTGGCGGCGCTCGGTGTCGGGCAGTGCGTGAGCTGGGGTGTCCTCTATTACGCGTTCGGTGTGCTGCTGGTGCCGGTTGAGCGGGACATCGGGGGCCCGCGATGGCTCGTGGCGGGCGCCTTTTCGCTGGCGTTGCTGATGTCGGCGCTCGCCGCCCCGATCGTCGGGCGATGGGCCGATCGCGGCCATGGTCCGATAGTCATGGAGGCTGGAGGGCTCGCCGCCGCCGTGTTGCTGGGCGTCTGGGCGTTCGTGCCGGGGTTGGCGGTCCTCTACATCGCGTGGGCCGGACTCGGGCTGTGCATGGCGGCGACACTGTACGAGCCGGCCTTCGCGGTCGTCGGCCGCGGGGTGGCCGATGGCCACCAGCGGCTGCGAGCCCTCGCGACGGTGACGGTCTTCGGCGGGCTGGCCAGTACGGTCTTCCTGCCGCTCACGGGCTGGCTCGTGGCCGCCTGGGGGTGGCGGTGGTCGGTCGCGGTGCTCGCGTGCCTGCTGGCCGGGTCGACCTTGTTGACGTCGTCTCTGGCGCTGAAGGGACGTGGTCGGGACCGTCCGACCGTCGCGGTCGGCTCGGTCGAACCTGATTCGACGCTCGTCAAGCCAGCGCTCGGCGCCGTTCTCACGGTCTTCTGCTGTGCGAGCTTCGCGAGTGCGGCATTCACGACGACGCTGGTGCCGGCGTTCGTCGAACGAAATCTGCCACCGACCACGGCCGCGATGCTCGGAGGCGGTACTGGGGATGATGCAGCTGCCCGGCCGCGCGCTGCTGATGAGGGGATCGCTTGCCGCGTCACCCTCACAGCTGTTGATCGTGAGCCTGGTGCTGCAGGGTGGCGGACTCTTCGCGCTCGTCTCTGCCCGATCGGTAATCTCCATCGCGTTCGGGGTGGCGGTGTTTGCGGTCGGCGCCGGTCTCGCGACGCTCGTCCGGCCGCATCTCGTCCAGACCCTCTTCGGGATCGAGCGTGCTGGTTATCTCAATGGCATCCTAGCGCGCTGGCAGCAGCTCGCGCGAGCCGCCGGTCCTGTCCTGGCTGTCGCGTTGGCGAGCCGTGTCGGCTACGGTGCGCTGTTCGGCCTGTTGGCCACGATGTTCGCGGTGCTCGCGCTCACGTCGCGAGGGCTGGCGAAGAGCCCCTGAAGGCTCACATTCCATAGAAACGACGATCGAGAGGTGCAATATGAGCGACCCACGTCCATCGGTTCCGTCGACGATCCAGACATCTTCGCCAGCCTGCTGCGATTCGGTCCTGTCGGTCTGCTGCGATGCCGACGTAAAGCCCGACTGCTGCGGGCCCAAAGCCGCGCCAGCCGTTTGCGGGTGCGGCCCCGAGCGGCCTGAAGGCGAGGTGGGCAAGCGCTGAGGGACTGTCGACTCCGACGCCGACCGTCGACTGCGACTGTCGATCCTCGACTACCGACTGGCGACTGTCTTAGGCTCCCGTCCGCATCCTCTCCATTCGCGCCGTCGCTACTCTTGCGGCGAGCGAGCATACGAGGACGATTGCGACCAGCACGAGAGCGCCAGCCCAGGCCTGTCGGTACCAATCTTCATAAGGGGAATTGGCGTACGTGAAGACTTGGACCGTCAGCGTCGCAATCGGTTGCCGGATGTCGGTGGAAAGATAGCTGTTGTTGAGAGGAGTAAACAGCAGCGGCGCCGTTTCCCCGGCGATGCGAGCCAACGCCAGCAATATACCCGTGATGATTCCGGGCAGTGCGGCGGGGAGAACGACCGTGAAGACCGCGCGCGCGCGTGTCGCTCCGAGTGCCAGCGCGCCCTCTTTGAGCGCAGTCGGCACGAGTCTCAGCAACTCTTCCGTGGTCCGCATGATGAGTGGAATCATCATGATCCCCAGCGCGACGCCGCCAGCCAGCGCTGAGAAATGCCCCATAGGCAGCACCGTGATTCCATACGCGAAGACCCCGATGACGATGGAAGGTACGCCGTTGAGCGTGTCGGCCGCGAAACGCACGCTGTTCGCGAGCCTGGTTCCCGCATACTCTGCCGCGATATACCCCACTCATAATTCCAATCGGAATGCAAATGCGGCGCCCAGGGAGGTCACTATTAGCGATCCGACGATGGCGTTGGCCATCCCACCACCCGTCTCACCGGGAGGGGCGGGCATATTCCTGAAGAAGTTGAGGTTCAGCGACGAAATGCCCTGGGACACGACGTAGAACCCGATCAGGCCCAGCGGTACGAGAGCGAGGAGCACCGCGAGTGCACAGAGTCCCACGATCACGTTCGACTGGAGGCGGCGCCAGAAATTGCGGTTCATGCGGCCTTTCGTTGGGGGGGCCGCGCCGCGATGCGGTCGCTGCTGGCGACCCATGGACCAGATGAAGCTGCGCGACAGGACGTTGATAATCAGCGTGATTCCGAAGAGAACGAGACCGATCTCGATGAGGGCGTGCCTATACAGGTCTCCGGTCGCCTCCGTGAACTCGTTGGCGATCACCGCTGCCATCGTGTATTGCGGAGCGAATAGTGACAGTCTAACCTGCGGATTGTTTCCGATGACCATGGTAACGGCCATCGTCTCACCGAGCGCCCGCCCAAACCCCAGCATGATCGCGCCGACGATGCCCGTGCGCGCGTAGAAGAGCGCCATTCTGATCGCTTCCCACCGGGTAGCGCCGAGCGCATAGGCACCCTCGCGCTGCGCCTGTGGGACGGCTTTCAGGACCTCGCGAGCGACCGACGACGAGAACGGAATGACCATGATCGCGAGGACGAGCGCAGCGGATAGCATCCGACCCCAATCGGTGGTCCAGAAAACAACGGTACAGCCTTCAGCCACTGCGGGGTTGCCAGCTCGAGCTGCCGGACTATCGGAACGAGCACAAAGACTCCCCAGACGCCGTACACAATGGACGGAATGGCGGCCAGGAGCTCGGTCAGGAATACGAGGTAGGGCTTCAGCACGTTGGGTGCGAGCTCGGAGATGAAGATCGCAATGCCAAGCGCGATCGGCGCAGAAATCACGAGCGCGAGAACCGAGGAATAGAGCGTGCCCCAAATGAACGCGCGTGCGCCGAAATCGCCGGCGACCGGGTCCCAATTCTCAGTCTGCCAGAACTGAAAGCCGAACTGCCGGATCGACAGCGCGGACTGGCGAAACAGCTCGAAGCCAATCGCCAGCACCAGTGCGATCAGGAACACTGCGAATAGGCCCGTCCCGACGCGAAAGAGAATCTCGTCGGGACGGACTTGGGATGTCGGGGCCCGAACATCTACTGCACTTTGATCTGTTGAAGAGCCTTGAGCTCCAAATCGACGACACTCTTTGGGAGCGGAGCGTAGCCGAGATCGGCAGCGAACTTCTGTCCGTCGGTCAAGGCCCACTTGATGAACTCGACCATCGTCTTCGCCTGAGTCTTGTCCGACGGGTTTTCGTAGAGCAGCAGCCAGGTGAACGAGGAGATGGGATATGCGTTCTCGCCCGGCGCATTCGTGATCCACACTCGGAAGTCGGCGGGCATCTTGGCGGCCGCGGCCGCCGCCGCCGCCGTGACAGTTTCGGTGGCTTGCACGGATAGCCTTCTTTGCCGAGTTCTGCACCGAGCCATAGCTGATCTTGTTCTGAAGAGCATAGACGAGCTCTACGTAGCCTATCGACCCCGGTGTCTGTCTCACGAGCCCAGCGACTCCTTCATTGCCCTTACCTCCTACGCCGGTCGGCCACTTGACCGAATTCGCCGCGCCCACCTTCTGCTTCCACTCGGGCGACACCTTCGACAAATAGTCCCCCAGATGTACGTTGTGCCGGAGCCGTCCGATCGATGGACAACAGTGATCTCCGACGCGGGCAGCGTGACGCCAGGATTGAGCACCGGAGATCGCCGGATCGTTCCACTTCGTCACTTTTCCCAGGAAGATGTCGGCCAGCAGGGGCCCGCTGAAGGTGAGTTCCTTCACTCCTTCGAGGTTGTAGACCGGGACGTCGGCACCGAGAACGGTTGGAAAATGCAGAATCTTCCCGGGTGCCTTTTGCAACATTTCGTCCGTCATGGGGCCGTCGGTAGCGCCGAAGAACACCGTCTTGGCGGTGACCTGTTGAATACCGCCCCCAGAACCGATCGACTGATAGTTGATCTCCACGTTCGGATGGAGCTTGTGGTACTCCGAGACCCACTTTTGATAGATGGGGTTCGGGAACGTTGCGCCCGCCCCATTGATCCGAACTGTCTGCGCGGATATCGTCGCCCCCGCTAGCACCGCCGAGCCTGTCGCGACGGCGATCGCTTTGCCGATTCTCATGACTTGTATCCTTCGGTTACTGGATCGCGGCATTCAGATGCCGGTACCGGTCTCCCGGGTGATGTCGGGGGTAATCCGGAACGCCACGCGGTGCGAAATGTTGCCGGTGACGTTCAGGTACGCCCGTCCGATGTTGAAAGAGTTGGGCGTGAACTCGTTGCCGTCCGCATCCGTGCCCTTGGGTTTCTGGGTGACCGTGTAGTCCCCGAAGAAGACGGCACCGATGCGAATCACCGGCGTGTCGTCCGGGGGGACATAGCCTGCCGCTGGAGTGACTTGCGCCGCGCAGGGAAGAGCCAAGCTGGCACAGATCACGGTGAGCCCAGCGAGCGGGCCGAAACGAAACGCCAAATCAACCTCCTCGAGATGATTCCCGTCTGTGGCAGCGTATGGGGGCTGGGTTATGGGTGGGTAACGTGCAAGTTTCGTCGGTGTTAAATGTCGCTAACGGCTCGGCGCTCGGCGCTCGGTGCTCGGCGCTGGAGCAGTGCTTCAGTGCCGAACCGCGAACGCCGAACGCCGAACGCCGAAGGCTTCCTAGAAATTGACCCTGATTGCGAATTGCGTCTGCCGGTTCGTGCCCATTCCGACGGTCGTGCCGACGGTGCTGCGGAGCCGGCCGAATGCCGCGCCGGCGGCCCCTTGGGTGAACGCCTGATCCGGTTGAATCAGGTTCGTGCCGATGCCGAGCGCGTTGTTGAGCGTCGCCGGCGGCAAGTCGTAATTCGTCCGGTTGAAGAGATTGAAGATCTCTCCGCGGAGCTCCACGTTCGCGGCGCCCGTCAGCGAAAACCGCTTCGAGACGACCAGGTCGACCTGGCTGAAGTTCGGCCCTCGCAGGAGGCCGCGCTCCAGATTCCCGAATTGACCGGGCGCCGGGATCGAGAACGCCGCCGGGTTGAGCCACTGCAACCCATCTTTCAGATACGGATCCACCCCAGGGATCAAGTTGGGCCGTCGCACGGTTCGCGACGCCCCGCCGCCCGGCGTGTTGATGAGGGCCGTGCACGTCGCACACGGGCTGCTCACGATAGCACCCGTGCCGTCACGGTAGACCACGTCCGGCCGCGTCACGCGGACGTCGAGCGGGATCCCGCTCCGGCCGTTCAGAATCGCGCCGACGTCCCATCCGCCGAGAAGCGCCTGCTTCGCGCCGGCGGCGTCCGACATCCACTTCCTCCCGGCCCCGAACGGCAGCGAATACAACACGCTCGCGTTGTAGGTGTGCCGCACGTCGAAGCGGTTGTAACCGTTGTCGTAGTCGGTACTGCTCGAGGGTCACGGCGTTGTTGGCGACGGTCAGCGCTTCGTTCGACCCTGCCGTGTTGCCGAAGCTCTTCGCGAGTGTGTACTGCGAGTTCAGCGTGATGCCGGTGTTGAACCTGCGCGCCAGCGAGAGCTGCATCGCGTTGTAGCTGTCGTGGCCGCCGCTCGTCTTGACGTCGACTTCCGCGAACGGACGCGAGATTCGATCCGTCGGCGTTCACGATGTCGAACTGGCGGATGACGATCGCGTTCGACGTCGGCGTCGGGTTGGTCCGGACCTCGACAATCTGGTTGGTGATACTCCGAAGGAACAGGTTCCGGCCCTGGCTGCCGACATACGCGGCGGTGGCCAGGAACCCGCCCTTCAGCTCGTGCTGCACCGAGGCGGTGTACTGCCAGACGCGCTCGGGCACCTTGTATGCGGGCCGATACGCGCGCGGCTGATAGCCGCGGTTCAGCGGGTTGTTCAGGAAGTTGGCGCGGAGCAGGTTCAGGTCGGTCGGGAACGCCCCGCCGGAGAGCGTGCTCGAGATCCGATCGCTCTCGATGGGCTGGATCTGATCCTCCGTCTGCCCCGGTCCGACGACAAGCCCGAATCCGCCGCGCACGACGGTCTTGCGCGACGCGCCGGGCGCCCAGGTCGCCGAGACACGCGGCTGGAAGTTGGTCTTCGAGGTCTTGAACGGGGCGTTCGTCGCCGGCAGGATGGCTCCGTTCTCGGTGTCGAAGAGCACCTGCAGGTCGTCGCGCTCGCGCAGCGGCGTGTAGTAGTCGTAGCGGAGGCCGTAGTTGACGGTGAAGCTGTTGGTCGCCTTCCATTCGTCCTGGGCGTAGCCGATGTAGTACCTGCTGCTTCGTGTGCCGCGGGCCGGTGGCGCCGTTGTTGAACGGGCTCGGCTCGCTGAGGTCGCTCAGGTACTGGACCTGCTGCAGACGGTTCGCGAGGAAGTCGTTCAGATTCGACCAGGTGTAGGTGGTGCCACCCAGCCGGTCGGTCTCCATGCGAATCGCGCGGAACTCTCCGCCGAACTTCAAGGCGTGGCGCCCGACGTTCCAACTCACGTTGTCGATGAGCGAGATCGAGTACGGATCGTATGGCGCGCCGCGGCCGTTGGTGGCGCTGTTCTGCCGAAGGAGGCCGCCGGGGATGGCGACGCCCGTCGAGGCCGCCTGCCCGGCGATGCCCGTGTTGGCGACGCTCCCGGTGATGTTGAGCGTCACCGTCTGGAGATCGATACCATTGACGGTCGGCGCCAGGCCGCTGACCTCGGTCGGCGCGGAGTTGTAGCCAACCTTCAGCTCGTTGATCGCCGCCGGCGACAGGACCCCCTGGAGCACGAAGACCGCGTTGGCGGGTCTCGACTTGATCAGCGCCCGCCGGCCCGTCACGCCCTCCGGCTGGTCGTTCGTTCCGTCATCCCGGAACATGCGCGCGTACGAAGACCAGCGGTCGTTGACTTTGAAGTCGACGCGCCCGCTGAACGAGTCTTCGTCGACGGAAGCCGTTTGCTGGAGCTGCATGATGTCGAAGTCGGCGGTGCTCGACGTGCCCGGGAGGACGACGGACCCCGGCCCTCGAAACGCGTCGAACAGCGGCTGAATCGCCGGGACCGCGCGGGCGAATGCCGCCGGCACTCGGCGCCGCCTCGATGAAGTTGATCCCGGACTCGAGCCGGTAACCTTCGTAGCTGCCAAAGAAGAAGGCGCGATCCTTCGCCAACGGGCCGCCAACCGATCCGCCGAACTGCTTCAGATCGAGCGGGCTCTTGGCAAGGTCGAACGCGTTCTTCGAGTCGAAGCGGTCGTCACGCACATAGTAAAAGGCGGAACCGTGAAAGTTGTTCGAGCCGGACTTCGTGACGACGGAAATCTGGCCGCCCGTGCCGGTCCCGAACTCCGCAGGATAGTTGTTCGAGTCGACGCGGAACTCCTGCACGTTCTCGAGGCTCGACTGCAGTCGGAACGGCGACGGGATCTCGCCGTTCAGATTTCCGGGCGAGGCGTCGATGATCGCGGTGCCCTCGATCCCATCGAAGCGGATCATGTTCTGCTGCACGGCGCGGCCGCTGAAGCGGATGTCGCCGAACGTGCCTGTACCGCTGTTGAGCGCGCCCGGTGCCTGCAGGTAGAGCTGCGACATCTGGCGTCCATTGAGCGGCAGCTCCTGGACCTCCCGCTGATTGACGTTGACACCCATACGCGCGCTGCCTGCGTCGATCGAGGGGCTCTCGGCGGACACCGTGACCGACTCGCTGACCCCCGCCGGAAAGAGCTCGAAGTCGAGGGTCAGGTTCTGACCGACCTGCAGCAGCATGCCCGTGTATTCGGTGGGCTTGAAGTCGCCGAAGCTCGCCTTGATCGAGTAGGTGGAGGGCTTGAGCGCAGTGACCGCGAAGAAGCCGTCGGCGTTGGTCTTGGCCGTCCGCTCCTCGCCGGTCCGCTCGTTCTTGACCGTCACGACCGCTTCCGGTAGGAAGGCGCCGCTCTGGTCGCGCACCGTGCCGGCCAGCTTCGCGTCGCTCTGCGCTCGCGCGACCGCTGGCGCCAGCAGGCCGCCAAGGGCCACAGATATTGCCAGCACTCGTGCCAGCACCCGCCACTTCTTCTCTATCGAGCTCCAGCTGCCAGTCTGCATCACTTCACCTCAGGCATTCTTTTCATGAACAAACGGCCGCAGACTACTGAGGAGCTGTGATCCGGCGATGACGGACCTGTGTCGGGGAGGTTAAATCCGCCTCGCGGGGGCCCCTGATTCGGACGAAATCAGCAATTTCCTGTCGTGCGTGTAACGGCAATGTCACGTGAAGGCGACGAACGCGTGAAATCTGATGGCTGCTCGCGAAGCTCTCCAGCAGCAATAGCCAGACCGGCTCGGCCAGTTGTCCGGTCTAATGCCCAAATCTCTCCTCCTTTAACCTAAACGCAACTCTCGTGTCACATCGTCGTTACCAGGGTTAGGTAGGCTCCGCCACTGGCGTTCGCCCTCTCGAATCTCTGAGAGCGTTCTCACCCAAAACCAGGTCAAACCCGGATCGGTCGTCCGTGATCGGTCGTTTGAAGGTCTCGATCTCACACCCGGTGACGTGGAGCGGAGGTGAAGCATGCATCGAGTGAGTCACTCGGCTGCGGCCGTTGCGGTGCTGGCGATGGCGGCGGCTCTGGTAGCACCAGCGAGGGCCAACGCGCAGGGCAATCCAACCGGCACTCTGATTGGTACGGTCTCCGACTCGAGCGGCGCCGTGCTCCCGGGTGTCACGGTCGTCGTCAAGAGCCCGCAGACAGGGCTCACGCAACAGGCGATCACCGGCACGGAAGGCGAATGGCGCGTTCCGGTGCTGCCCGGTGGCACGTACGACGTCACGTTCGAGCTGGACGGCTTCAAGAAGCTCGTTCGAAGCGGTGTGACAGTCGAGGCCGCGGTCACGCGGTCCCTCCACGTGACGTTGGACGTCGGGGGCCGCGAGGAGTCGGTCGAAGTGACCGGCGACGCCGGGCTTCTGACGGTCACGACGCCGACCACCGCGCGAAGCCTCAGTGGTGCCGAGCTCCAGATGATCCCGACGTCGACCGGCAGTTTCACGCACCTGCTGTCATCGGAGGCGGGCGTCAGTGCCGATCTGCCGCCGGTCCTCACCAACGGGACGGGCAACATTTCCCCGTCGGTGAACGGAACGCGGACGACGAGCACCAGCCTGTTCTTCAACGGTGTCGATGCGACGAATCTGACCAGCAATGAAGGGTCGCTGACTGACAACGTCGCACCGGCTCCCGACACGTTGGAGGAGGTCAAGCTCCAGACCAGCTTGTACGACGCGTCGACCGGCCGGTCGGGCGGCGGCAACTTCCAGCTCGTCACGCGGAGCGGCACGAATGCCTTTCGAGGGACCGGGCTGTTCAACGTCCAGCACGAAAAGCTGAACGCCAATGACTTCTTCTACAACAAGGACGGCATCGACAAGCCCAAGGCGCGGCGGACAGAAGGTGGATTTACGGTCGGCGGTCCCATCCGGCGAAATCGCGCCTTTTTCTTCGGAGGATATCAGCGGACCGATGCCGAAACCGGGTTCGTGCCGACTGCCAGCAGCATCACCGTGCTGCCCCAGGCCCTGCAGCTCATTCAGGGCGCACGGACGAAGGAGAACGTGCTCGCGGCGTTCGCGGCCCTGAACCCATCTATCTTGCAGTCGATTCCCAAGGCTCAGTGCGCCAGCACCGCAGACACGGCCTGCATCTCGGACGTCGCCCTGAACATCCTCAACCTGCGCAATCCAGTGACGGGAGATTTCGTGATTCCTGCGCCCCGCGCAGGCGGTCAGGTTATCGGAAACGACATCACGGCCGGTCCTTCGGTGGGTGGAAATCCGTTCATCCGTCAGCGCAATGTCGTGCCAGCCGAATTCACCCAGGATCAGTACACCTTGAAGCTGGACGGTCAGCTCACAGGCGCAAATCGCCTTGGCGGCTCGCTCTTCTATGCGAAGTTTCCCGGACTCGATCCATTCCCCGATCCATCCAGCCTGGCGTCGCCGTTCACGTTGAAGCGCGCCGATCGGAATGCGACAGGGTCGATCACCGACACGCAAATCTGGGGGGCCAACAAGGTCAACGAGATTCGCGGCGGCGTGTTCTATCTGAACAACTCGCGACAGCTGGACGATCCCTTCCTGGATTTGACGAACCAGGGCATCGGGGTGGCGAACCCTGCGACGTTCTTCGATAACAGCAACGCCACGACCCGGCTCGGTCACTATATCGGTCGGCCGGGCGGGACGATGGAGCGGTTTTCGTTCGGTGGTCCGAACGACACCTTCAACAAACGGCGGCAGCGGACGTGGACCATCGGCGACACGGTGAGCTGGACGACGGCGTCGCATGCGATCAGGATGGGCGGCGAATTCCGGCGCAACGAATTCGACACGAACCTGCCGGAAGAACAGGCTACAGAATTCGAAAAGTTCGACAACTTCACGATGCTGCTTCGTGGGCAGGCGACCGAGGCCGACACGCAGTTCGGGATCACGGACAAGCAGTTCCGGTTCAACGACTTCAACATGTTCATGGCCGACGAATGGCGCCTCTCGCGCTCGGTGACGGTCAGTCTCGGCCTGCGGTACGAGTTCTTCGGCTGGCCCGAGGAGCGCAACGGCCGCATCGGCAACGTCGATTTCGACGCGCTGACCAACACCGAGAATCCCGTGAACGCGTTCATCGTTCCGAAGAACGTGCAGGACACCGGGTTCGCCGCGGTCGATGCAGCTATCGCGGCGTCGGAACGCGCGAGTAACAATCACACGCTGAAAGGACAGGACTGGAACAACGTCGCGCCACGCATGGGTTTCGCGTGGACGCCCGGCGACAGCGACAAGTGGGTGGTGCGAGGAGGCTACGGCATCTTCTTCGACCGGCCATCCGCGGCGTTCATCAATACCGTCTTCAGCAACTATCCATTCCTTCGCGAGCAGGAGGTCACGTTTCCGGCCAGCGCCGTTCCGCTCGTCGGCGCCTGGTCGCAGCAGGATCCGACGTTCCCGTTCAACCAGTATCTGCCGAATCGAATCGTGCGCACCGCCGGAACAGGAGGGACGTACCAGATTCGAGACGGGACGAACGTGACTCGCGGTGCAGACGGAACGCTGAACCCGGTCGATCCGGCAACCGGGCTCCCAACGCGCGGCAATATCGCGGAGACGTTCGAGTTCCGCGCGATCGATCGGAACCTCCGGACACCCTACGTGCACCAGTTCAACTTCGGCGTACAGCGGGAGCTCGCGACCGACCTGATGCTCGAAGTGCGCTACGTCGGCAGCAAGGGGACTGAACTGCTGGAGGCGCGGGCGTTCAATCAGGGCTACGACCTGAATGCTCCCGGCACACCAGACTACATCTACGAGCGCTTCAATCAGGCGTACGTGGCGGCGGGCAGTCCGAATGGTGCGCTCAACGCAGGGACGACCGCACGGGAGCGAGGTGCGGGGAAGGCGTTCGGATTCGCGAACACCAGCCTTGGTGGAATGATCGACTACAACCTTGCGAACGCGGCCGGCAACGTGATCGGTTTCGAAGCGCGTGGTCCGATTCTCGGGTTCAACATCCCTGAGGCTGTGCTGCTGGCGAACACCGGCCGATCGCGATACGACTCGCTCCAGATCAACCTGCTCAAGCGGATGTCCAAAGGCATCCAGTTCAACGTCGCCTACACCTATTCACGATCGAAGGACACGAGCTCGGTCGACCCGGGCAGCACGGCCGGTGGAGGCAAACCGGACACGCCGAACGCCGGTTTCGTCGTCCAGGGGAACAATCGCGACATCGACGCGAACTACGCGCTGTCTGACTTCGACCGGCCGCATCGATTCAGCGGTAGCTGGGTGTGGGATCTGCCCGGGCGGGGGGCTCTTGGTGGATTCCGTCTCTCTGGCTTCCTCCAGATGCAATCCGGGCTACCGTACTCGATTTACTCGGCCGAGCCTGAGCTCGGCAACGCAAGCCAGTACGCGGATCTCGTTCGAGGTTCCGGCGGACTCTATCGGCTGGGATTCGGACGACCCAGCCTCTGCGGCTCGCTCGATGACCTGCGGGCGTCGGGTGACGATCCGACCGAGGCCGCGTTCAACAAGGGCATCCTGTGCTCGCCCTCGACGGTGGCGGGAGGCTATCCGGGGAACCAGGGCTTTGGCAATCTCGGCCGGAATCTGCTTCGCGGATTCTGGCAGAGACGACTGGATCTGAGCCTGGCGAAGATCATCCCGTTGGGCGGTGCCCGCAACTTCGAAGTGCGATGGGACGTGTTCAATGTCTTCAATAACGTCAACTACGCACTGCCGAACAACGTCATCGGCGCGGCCACGACCGACTTCGGGAAGATCACCGACTCGGTCGGCGGCCCGCGCGTGATGCAGCTGGGAGCGAGGCTGAAATTCTAGGAAAGTGTAGAAACAGTGAATTGGAGGAACTAAGGGTCGGGTTGGGCGTTGCCCGCCCGACCTTGCATGCGACGAATCGGTTAAAATCTGATGCTCATCTGCTAAGATTCATCCATCCCCAACCAGGCTAAGATTCATCCGTCCCCAACCAGGAGGTGGAGTGGCCTTCCGACTGATACCGCGCGAGGAACGGTTCTACGACGATTTCGTGGCGATGGCGGAACAGATCCGCCGCGGTGCCACCCTCCTCGACGCGATGCTGGCGCCAGAGAGGCCAATCTGGGACAAGGCGGACGAGATCAAGGAGGTCGAACACCGATGCGACAACCTGACCCACCAGATCATCCAGCGCCTGCACCGCACCTTTGTCACTCCGCTCGACCGCGAGGACATCTTCGAGCTGGCGCGGTCGCTGGACGATGTCATGGACGCCATCGACGCGACGGCCGCTCTCGTGCGGCTCTACCAGATTGAGCACGTGCGGCCGGACGCACGCGTGCTGGCCGGGATCATCAAATCGTCCGTCGACCAGCTCGTTGTGGCGCTGAAGGCCTTGGAGAAAAAGGTAGGAGTGGCTGAACCGACTGTCGAAATCAATCGCCTCGAAAACGAGGCCGACCGGGCGCACCTGGCCGCCGTGCGCCGCCTCTTCGAAGAGGAGCGCGACCCGGTCGGGATCATGAAGTGGAAGGAGATCCTGGACTTTCTCGAGGATGCGACCGACCGCTGCGAGGACGTGGCCAACGTGCTCGAGGGTGTCGTCGTGAAGCACGCCTGATCGCCGGATGGATTCCAACCTCCTCGCCGTCGGAGCGCTGATCGTCGTCGCGCTCGTCTTCGACTACATCAACGGCTTTCACGACGCGGCCAATTCGATTGCGACGGTCGTGTCGACCCGCGTGCTCTCGCCCGGAAGAGCCGTCGTCTGGGCGGCGTTCTTCAATTTCGTCGCAGCCTTCACCTTCGGCACCGCGGTCGCCAAGACGGTCGGGGCCGGGCTCGTCGACATCAGCATAGTCACCTTCTCGGTGATTTTCGCCGGGCTCATCGGCGCGATCGTCTGGGATCTGATCACGTGGTACTACGGCCTGCCGACGAGCTCCTCGCACGCGCTGATCGGAGGCTACGCGGGCGCGGCAGTCGCAAAGGCCGGCTTCGGGGCCGTCATCATCGCCGGGTGGACGAAGACGCTCATCTTCATCGTGCTGGCACCGCTCATCGGTCTGGTGCTCGCCTTTGCGCTCATGGTGGCAATCCTGTGGACCTTCCGGTCGACGGCGCCAAGCCGTGTGGACAAGTGGTTCAGGCGTCTCCAGCTGCTGTCCGCAGCGGCCTACAGCCTCGGCCACGGCGGCAACGACGCCCAGAAGACGATGGGAATCATCGCGGGAGCGCTCGTGGCCGGCGGCTACATGGACCTGGTGAACGGCACGCTGCCGATTCCGCTGTGGGTGGTCCTCTCGGCGCACGCGGCGATCGCGCTGGGCACGCTGTCGGGCGGATGGCGAATCATCCACACGATGGGCTCCAAGATCACGAAGCTGCAACCGGTCGGTGGTTTTGCGGCGGAGACCGCCGGTGCCATCTCGCTCTTCACCGCGACGCATCTGGGGGTGCCGGTGAGCACGACGCACACGATTACCGGCGCGATCATCGGCGTCGGGTCCATCAAGCGTCTGTCGGCCGTTCGATGGGGTGTGGCGGGCCGGATCGTCTGGGCGTGGATTCTGACGATCCCTGCCGCCGCACTGATCGCCGCTATGACGTACTGGCTGGTGGCCACGACGGTAGCGCCGTAGGAGACGAAGCCGCGATCCGGCGCTCGGCGTTCGGCGCGCGGCGGTCGGACTGAGGCAGGTGCCTGCCAGTCTGAGGCTGGCCTCCGTGCAGCCGCGGAGCCCACTTCGCGGCGACGCGCGTGTTCTGACGGCCGAGCCCCGAGCGCCGAGCGCCGAGCCCCGTCTTCACTCACCCAGGCAACGCGATCGTAAACACAGCCCCTCCGCCCTTCTGATTCGCGGCGGACACCGTCCCGCCATGCAGCTCGATCAAGTGCTTCACGATCGCGAGACCCAGGCCGGTGCCTCCAGGGTCGCGTTCTCCGCGCGAGCGTGCCTTGTCGGCCCTGTAGAAGCGCTCGAAGATGCGCGGGAGGTCCGATTCGGGAACGCCCGGACCCTGGTCGCTGACGCACAGCAGGAAGCGATTGTCCTGCCGCGAGGCGCTCATGACGATCCGCCCGGAGGCGGGGGAGTAGTTCGACGCATTCTCCAGCAGGTTCCGCAGCGCGTCGTGCAGCTTCGCCGGGTCGCCGGTGACGGTCGTCGCGTCCGCGGCGATCCGATGCTCGACGATCTGTTCCCGTCCCTCGAGGGCATCGGTCAGCTCCGTTTCCACGCCGGTGAACAACGATTCGACCGAGCAGCTGACGTGCTCGAGCGGTTCCTGTCCTGCATCCAGTCGTGCGAGGCGCAGCAGATCGCGTACGAGGCGCTCCATCCGCAGCGTGTGCCGCCCGATGATCTCCAGGAATCGTCGCGCGTCGGGTGTGTCGGTTCCGCCGTCGAGGAGCGCCTCGACGTAGCCCCGCACGGCGGTCAACGGCGTGCGCAGCTCGTGCGAGACGTTGGCGACGAAGTCGCGGCGCACGCGGTCGGCCTTGCGGAGCTCGGTGATGTCGTGAAGGACCAGCACGGCTCCCCGCGTCGGGTGTGACGCGGCGCGCCCCGCCGGCCAGCCTCCGCTGGAGCTACGGCGGCCCGCCGGAGCCTCGGCGAAGGCGGGAGCGGAGCGGGGCGACGGGGCCCCCGCGAGCGACGGCGCCGCGGCGTCCGGCGGGGCGAAGCCCCCCGGCTGAGCAAGGATCGGCGCGCTCCTGGCGATGATGCTGCGGTCCGACTCCCGCGGAAGTGCCAGCTCCAGGCCTTCGGTCGCGTCGCCGCGGAGTGTGGCGCCGAGGCGCTCGGCGATGTCCGGTTGTCGCACGATCTCGAGGTAGTGGCGGCCCTCGACCTCGCCTTGGAGGCGGAGCATCCGTCGCGCCGCTGTGTTCACGAGCTGCACCCGGCCCTGCTCGCTGACGACGAGCACACCCTCGATCATTCCGCCCAGAATCGCCTCCATCCGCGCGCGGTCGGACTCGAGGTCGGCCGCCCGCTTGCCGATCTCGCGGATGGAGTCGTCCAGGACGCGGGCCACCGCGCCAATCTCGTCGTTTCCGTAGTCGCGGGTCGGCTGCGAGAGATCGCCGGCCGCATAGCGATCGGCGACGCCCGCAATCGTGCTCACCCGGCGGCTGAGGAGGACGGATGTTCCCCACGCCAGGGCGAGCGCGGCAAGAAGGCCGGCACCGAATGCGAGGAGCGCTATCCGCCGCACGGCCGCGAGCTGGTTGCTGACGGTCGTCAGCGGCAGCGCGAGCCGCACCTCAGCGAGGAGCGGCGCGTCGGGATTGACCACGGGCACGGCGACGTAGAGCATCTCGGTCGTGAGCGTCGCGCTGTACCGCCGCGCGATCCCGAGGCCCTCGCTGCGCGACTGCTGGATCTCCGGACGGCCGGAGTGGTTATCGAGGGCGCGGAGCTCCTCGGCGTTGAGCTCGGAGTCCCCGACGACCTCGCCGTCGGGTGCGACGAAGGTCACCCGTGCGCCAATCTGGTGCCCGAGCGCATCCGCCTCGGCGTCGAGGTCCCCGCGGGTGGCGGCCCGCCGGTGGGACAAGGTTTCTGCCGCCATCCGCGCCTGGTTGACGAGCGACCCCTGAATGAGCCGGTCCATGCTCTGCCGCACCGACCACGAGACGAGCGTCGTCGACACGATGAGCGTGAGAGCGGTCGCGGCCAGCGACGTGGCGAAGAGGCGCGTACGGAAGGTCACGGACGGTCCGCGAGCTTGTAGCCGAACTGTTTGATGGTTTCGATCGCGTCAGCGAGGACCGGCAGCTTCTCGCGAAGCCGGCGGACGTGCACGTCGACCGTGCGCGTGCCGCCCGTGTAGTGATAGCCCCAGACGTCGCTCAGCAGGAGGTCCCGCGACAGCACGCGCCCGCGATGCTGCACGAGATACTGCAGCAGCAGGAACTCCTTGGCTGTGAGCCGAACCTCCTCGCCGTCGAGCGTGACCTGATGCCGATCCGGATCGATCGTGATCGGGCCGTAGCGCGAGAGCGCGGTCGCCGGTCGCGTGAGTCGCCGCAGGAGCGCATTGACCCGGGCCGTGAGCTCCTTCGGGCTGAACGGCTTCGTCACGTAGTCGTCTGCGCCCTGCTCGAGTCCCGAGATGCGGTCCGCCTCTTCGCCGCGCGCCGTCAACATGATGACAGGAATCACGGACGTTGCCGGATCCGCACGCATCGCGTCGCAGATCCGCAGCCCATCGAGACCCGGCAGCATGATGTCGAGGATCACCAGATCTACGGGCTCGCGCCGCAGCCGCGGAAGGACGTCGCGGCCCGACGTAAGCCGCTCCACGGTGTGCCCCGCGCCCGTGAGGTAGTGCGCAATGAGCTCGGCGATGTCCGTATCGTCTTCCACGACGAGGATGCTGGGCATGGGGTGAGACGATCATAACAGTCGGCAGTCGGCAGTCATCAGTCGTTAGTCGCAGTCGGCAGTCGCAGTCGGCAGTCGCAGTCGGCTGTCGCCGCTAACCAGCCTGCGAGCGCAGCGCCTGCGGCCCGCGCGAGGAGCGAGTCTTCGAGCCTGAAGCGCGAGCGCATGGGGCGTGGGGCCCCATGCGCACTGAAGAGCGAGCAGCGGATAAGCCGAGGGGTGGGGCCCCGCGGCAGTATGATTGCAGACCCATTGCCGCTACCCCCCGACGACCGTGCCCTCGAGGATCTCAGGCCGAGCCGCCTCAATTTCAGCTCTCAAATCCGCCGCCGAGGCGTAGGTGCGCGCTGGCAGCCGCCGCGCCGGGACTCGCAGCTCGACGCGCGCACCGCCGAATGGATCTGGGCTCACGGTCAGTACCCGACCCTTCAGCACGACCCGGTGGCCGCTGTACTCGAGTGGCTCGAGCCAGGCATTGCAGAAGACGAGCGACATCAGGTCCGCCGTACGCACGAATCGATAGTCGTCGTCGATGCCGGCGGCGACCTCCGGAGGGCATCGAGAGAGCAGTGCCGCCCGACGGGCGGCCATCGTGTCGAAGTACGGCTGCCATTCCGGCTTCGTTCGATGGTCCGTGAAGATCGTGATCGAGTGCTGGGCGACGAGTGCGGCGACGTAAGGCCACGACACGCCGAGCCGGTCGACACACCTGGGCCACACGCGCTGCTTCACGGCCAGCGACACGCCGATGAAGTCCACCGGCGCGCCATCCTCCCCGACGATCGTCTCGTCGTCCTCCTCGATCCAGCCGTTGTCGTGCGCGCGGATTGCCGCGAGGATGCTGTCGCGGCGGGGATTCGTGGGGAGACCATCCGTCGTCCATGCGCTCATCATGTCGGCCGCCAGCGCCGCGTGGTCGGGCTGCCGGATGAAAACACGATCGTGATCGTCATTGCGAATGATCAAAAGCGTACTCCGCGTTGCGGGCGGTCCCGAGAGCGTGTGAAAAGTACTCGTGAAACACACGCGAGACGAATTCACAGGTTCGCAAGGCCCGGCCCTGGTTCGAAGGCCATTGTCCTGAAGGCCCTCCGAAACTGTGGCCTGCACAGGACACCCGTTTGTGCCTCGACCGCAAAACAGGCCGGATTTCGCACGTCATTCCCGTCTGCCGCGTGGCATCAGCCTTGGAATGTTGTCTCTGACAGCATACGTGGAGGTGAAGGATGAGGGCCATGCACGGGACCGGACGATGGGGACGCGCGATAGTCGCGGCAGGGAGTCTCGGCACGCTGATAGTGACGGCCGGCTGCAGCGGCGCCGCAGGAGCCGGCGTTCCGCCGCAGGGTATTGCTCCGGCGCCCCAGGCCGCCAACCAGCCAGGGCTGCCGGTTGTCGTCAGCTGCGAGCCGGGCCAGCGGACGGTTGTCAGGCCGACGATGGTGAACGGCGTCGCGATGTCGCAGGTCGAGTGTGTGGCGGCTGAAGCCTCGCCGTCGATCGCATCTGCGCAGCCGCTCGTGCAGTCGCCGTCAGTGCAACCGGTTGCGACGCAGGTCGCCTATCGGGCTCCGGCCCCGCAGCCCGTGTATCGCTCCGTGAATAGCGACGTTGCGGACACGGAGGTCGTGCCGGTCTCTACGCGGGCGGCCGTGGAGCCTGTGCGTGCGCGCCAGGTGGTCCCCGCACGGCAGACCGTCTATGACGAGCCCCGCGTGCAGCGACGCTCGGTGAAGAAGAGCGCGATCATCATCGGGTCTTCGTCAGGTGTCGGCGCAGGCGTCGGCGCGGCAGTGGGCGGGAAGAAAGGCGCGCTCATCGGAGCCGCGATCGGCGGCGGTGGGGCAGCCCTGTGGGATCAGATCACCCGCCGTAAGAACTGACCGGATCGTCTCTCCTTTTCTGTGGCGCGCCAGGCTACGGCTTTGGCGCGCCATTTTTGTCGCGCTCCGCCAATCGCCCGGCGTTTTTTGTCGCCCAGCCGTCCGGCGATCTGGAACACCGCCTCGCGCTGTACGGTGCCGGTCGGCCCCTCCGTCAGCGGCCAGTCGAGGGCAGGGTTCCGTAGACTGCTTGCGGCCGGCGCCGATCGGGCTCAGAGCGTCTGTGTATTTTCACGCCGCCCGCTTGTAAGTACCCACCAGATGACCTTCCGCCAGAATGTGGCCGCTCATCTTCTTCAGCGCGTCCTCCTTCGACAGGCCCGTAGCCCCGATCGATTCGATGTCGAGCGCATAGACGTGAAAGTGATAGTGGTGAGCAGGGTCCTGCTTCGGCGGACACGGCCCACCGAACCCGGTCTTGCCGAAGCTGTTCACTCCAGACGTCCCAGTCGTCGGATGTTCGGGCAGCTTCTGCGTCGAGGCTGGAATGTCGTAGAGCACCCAGTGCGTGAACGTTCCGGATGGCGCATCCGGGTCTTCACAAATCACTGCCAGACTGTTTGCATTTTGCGGGACACCGCTCCACTCGAGCGGCGGCGCGACGTTCTGGCCGTCACAGGTGTATTTTCTTGGGATACTGCCGTCGTTCGCAAAGGCAGGTGAGCTGACTTTCAGGGACATTTATCTTCCTCCGCGGTGCGCCGGTATAGCTTTTCCTCTCTGCAACCCTCAGACCGCCTGGTGTGTGTTATGCGCCGTGGTCATGTAGAGTCGGCTATCGCGCACGAGCACGACTGTGACGACAAATTCCTGGGGGCTTTCCTTCGACAACAATTCCTGCAATGCGACGACCATTCCGAGGCGCCGGCCGCTTCTCCCCGCTGAGCAGCCTCTCGAGCCGATGCATGGAGTCGCCGCTGACGTTGACGTCGGGGTTGAGAGGGTTATAGTGGAAGTCTGGTCATCGGGGGCAACATATGACTTCCACTTCCACCCCTTCTGTTCCCAAGGCTCTACTGGATCGGATCGAACAGGAGTACGTGGAGCAGCCGGGACTGTGCCTGACGCCACGGCAAGCAAGGCGGCTCTGGGGGCTCGACGGCCCGACGTGCGGGGCCGCGCTCGACACGTTGGAGACGGCCCGCGTACTTCGCCGCACCCCGGAAGGACGATTCGCTCGACGCGATCGGCCCGACTGAGATCGCACCGCATTGTCTTCACCACGGCGTGCAGGATGCACCCGATGGAGCCAGACACCAGGAGGCAGCACATGAGCAGAAATATCGCGGTATGTGCGCTAGCAGGCGTCTTTGCCCTGGCCGTCGGTGTCGCCGCGCAATATCCGCCGTCGAATCCGCAGAACCCACCGCAAACACCCCCATCCGCAGCTCAGGACCAGACGCCGGCGACGGTGGAAGGCTGTCTGATGCGCGAGCAGGATATCCCGGGGCGAAAACCGAACGTCGCCGAGCGCGCGGGCGTTGCGGAAGACTACATCCTTGCCAGTGTCAAGGTGATCAAAGGCTCGGCACCCCAGGGCTCTACGGAACAGGCCAAGCCTGGCGAGCCAACCGGAACTTCGGGCAAGCTTGCTCCGATGTATGACGTCAAGGGAATCGACGACGAGAAGCTGAAGCCGTTGGTCGGTAAGCGCGTCCAGATTGATGGAACGTTTGCTGATGCGACGAAGAGCCCGACTGCGGGGGGCACTGAAGATCTCGTCGACATTCGCGGCACCGCGATCCGTCCGGCGTCAGGTGAATGCCCGGCAGGCAAGTGAGAACTGCTGATCCCGGAGAACACAGCGAGACAGGTGCGATGACGAACATCGCACCTGTCTCTTGGGCCGATCCTCCGGTCGATCTGCGGAAAGGAGAGGTCGTCCCATCATGATTCCGACGTCGATCTCTGATTATCTCGGCCGAAACCACGCGCGATATTCGGTGCTGCCACACCGCATCGCGTACACCGCACAAGAGGAAGCCGCAGCTGCGCACGTGCCAGGTAACGAATGGGCCAAGACCGTCGTGTGTTTCGCGGATGGTCAGCCGGTTCTGGCTGTCTTGCCGGCACCGTTTGCCGTGGACCTTGGCAAGCTCCGGCGTGGACTCGACGCGCAGTCGATCCGGTTGGGGACGGAGTCGGAGATCGCGTCGTTGTATCGCGACTGCGAGGTCGGCGCGATGCCGCCACTCGGCCCGCTCTACGGTCAACGCGTGCTCGTCGACGAGCGACTGGCGGCCGATCCCGAGATCGTGTTCTGCGCCGGTTCACATCAGGACGCGATCCGAATGTCATATCGTGAGTTCGAGCGACTGGTGCATCCAACGCTCGCGACATTCGCCTCCGGAGCATCGACGGCATCACCGTCGCGGACGATCGCGATCGATCCTGTCTGCGGCGCGCGGATCGACGAGCGCACTGCCGCGGGATGGTCCCAACTGAGAGAGGACAGGTATTACTTCTGTTCTCAGAGCTGCAAGATGGAGTTCGACGACAACCCTTACAGTTACGCAAAGCGAGCGCTCTGAAAACACGCAGGGTCCCCGCCTGACGGCGGGTCCTGAGAACCGGGTGTCCGCTGGCCGGTAGAGCAGCCCAAATGGCCTGATGTCGTGGTACTACGATGCTGTTCGACATTGGACGCCGTCGGGAGCCACGCGAATCGGCCTAGCCGGAATCGATTTATCGAGCCTGCTTCGAGTCCGGTGTCATCATCATCCGCCACCCTTCGCTGGAGCCTGGTTGGCGACCTCCGACCAGCGGAGTGCGAATGCGGTGCCACGGGCGTCGCCCGACTGAGCCCGACTGGATTCCAAATGGTACCGAGTGGCCAGGCCAAGCGCGGCGTTCTCAAGGACAGGGCGGGTTCCGCCGATATATATCGCATGATTGGACGGCGCGGTGTCATCATCGCCGGAATCGTGGTGGGCGTTGCGCTCGAAGTGGGGATCCACGCCCTGAGCGGACGGCGAGAGGCCTGGGATAGCCCTGAGTTCTGGACGATCGGGATTCCGAGTGCGCTGGCCGTGTCGATCGTCATTGGCTTTTTGTCGCGAAGCCGCGACTGGATCTGGACGTTCGTCATCGTCCCGAGCCAGGTGACCATAATGATCGTTCGCAGTGGCGAGATCGGCGGACTCTGGCCGCTGGCCATGATCCTGTCATCGGTCCTCGGTGTACCATTTGTCATTGCTGCATTCGTTGGTTCAAGATTCCGACCGGCGAGATGATCCGAACCGTGCGATGAACCTGACCTTTTCCGCTGTCGTCCTGGCCGCCGCGCTTGTTGCCGCGCAGAGCAGCCCCACGATCTCGAAGCCGGCGATCCTCGACACGCCTCACCTCACCATCACCACGTCCACGAGCGCACCGACGGTTTCGCCTGGCGGCCGGCTGTCGCTCGTCGTCGACGTCGCCCCCAAACCGAAGATGCACGTGTACGCGCCCGAGGAGAAAGCGCAGCAGCCCGTCTCGCTCAAAGTTGATCGTGTCACGAGCATCAGGGCCAGATCGCCGATCTTTCCCAAGGGCGAGTCGCTCTTCTTTGCGCCAACCGGCGAAACGCAGATCGTCTACAGCCGGCCGTTCCGCATCGAAGTGCCTGTGACGATCCTCGAGTCGCAAAAAGCGGGAACGCTCGCGCTGAGCGGTACGATCCGCTACCAGGCGTGCGACGACAAGGTCTGTTACATCGCGAAATCCGTGCCGCTGACGTGGGAAGTGACGATCCACTGATTCGGTCGTCAAAACCCGAGTCAACGAATCTACAATGTAAGGAGTGTTGCTCCTCACTTCTGCGCTTGCCCTCGGTTTCCTCCATGGTCTCGGCGCCGATCATCTGATGGCCATCGCGGCGTTGTCGATCGGCGCGACCGGCGAATCGCCGTCGCTGCGGCGTGCCCGCGCGATGGGCGTGGCCATCCGTTTCGCGATCGGGCATGCGCTGCTGCTGGCCCTCGGTGCCGGCGGTCTGATCGTCCTGGGCTGGTCGCTGCCGCTCGTCGTCGAGCGCGGCGGCGAGATGCTCGGCGGGATCCTGCTGATCGTGTTCGGCCTGGTCGGTCTCTGGAGCGTCGCCGCGGGCCGCGTCTACGGCCACACGCACGTCCACGGTCGGGAGCAGGCGCCGCATTTCCATTTGCACGTCGGACGCCCCGACCATCACCCGGCGCCGTCGGCCCACTCGCATCTGCCGACGATCGTCGGTGCGGCGTTCGCCGTCAGCAGCCTCCGCGCGTTGACGCTCCTCGCGCCGTTCGGCAGCCGCGTCGAGAGGGCATCCTTGTCCACGCTCCTCGTGCTGATTGCCGTCTTTGCGGTCGGGATCCTGCTCTCGATGTCGCTCTTCGGGGTGGCGTTCGCACGGATCATGTCGGCGACCGCCGTCCAGCGCCTCGGTCGCGCCGCCGGGCTGGTGATGGCGTCCGCGTCGATCGCGTTGGGGGTGTTCTGGGTGGCGGGAGCCTAGGAGGCGACGGAGAGCACGGAGAAGATCTTTATCAACAGGGAGGAAGGGAGGAGGGGAGGAGCTCAAAATCTTCCAAAACCAGTAACAGAAACCAATAATCAAAATAAGATCCTCCCTTCCTCCCCACCTCCCTGTTGCTGAAACGCTCTTCTCCCTATCTCCGTCTTCTCAGAGCCTCCTCACCCCGTGACTCCTGATCAAGAAATACACCGCCACGAGTGAGACGAGCCCGCCGTTGAGCGCGAGCACGTACGGCGCTGACGTGAGGCTCGCGGCGTAGCCGCTCGCGAGGCTCCCGAGCGGCATGCCCCCACGGAACGCCACCATGTAGATGCTCATGACGCGACCCCGCAGGTGATCCGGAACGATCAGCTGGACGAGCGACGCCGTCATCGAGAACACCGCCAGCAGGCACGCGCCTGCACAGAACAGCAGCAGGTTGCTCAACCAGAACATGCGCGACACCGCGAAGCTCGCGATGAGCAGGCCGAAGACGACCTGCACGAGCAGCAGCGTCAATCCCATGTGCCGGAATCGCCCGAGCCAAGCCACCACCAGCGCGCCCAGGACGGCACCGGCGCCCGAGAACGCCATCATCCGGCTGTAGGTCCCCACGTCGCCGTGAAAGACGTCCCGCGCGAAGATCGGCAGGAACGTCAGCAGCGGCAGCCCGAGGAACGTCGTCATCGACGCGAGGACGGTGAGCGCGAGGATCGTCGGCTCGCTGCGGGCGTAGCTGAACCCGCCCTTCATCTCCTCCAGGATGGGCTTTCGCTCGGCTGGCGGCAGGTGTTTCACCGTGAGCGACATCAGCGCGACGATGACGACGAGGAACGAGAGGCCGTTCAACCCGAAGCAGGCGGCCGCGCCGAAAGCGGCCATCGTCGTGCTGGAGAGGAGCGGTCCGAAGACACGCGCCAGGTTGAACTGGATCGAGTTGAGCGCGATCGCGTTCGGCAGATCCTTCCTGTGGACGAGCGAAGGCACGAGGGACTGGTACGCCGGCCCGCCGAACGCCTGCGCGAAGCCGGCGGTGAACGAGAGCGCCAGGATGTGCCAGATCTGGACCCGATCGGCGAGCACGAGCAGGGCCAGCGTGAACGCCGTCGCCATCTGCACGTACTGCGATCCGAGAAGGAGCTGGCGCCGATCGTGTCGATCCGCGATGACGCCGCCGACGACCGTGAAAAGCAGGATGGGCAGCTGTCCGAGGAAGTCGTCCAACCCCAGGTAGAGCGACGATTTCGTGAGATCGAAGACGAGCCAGCTCTGAGCGACCTTCTGCATCCAGGTGCCGACGGTGGAGGCGAACGCCCCGAACCAAAGCACCTTGAAATCGCGGTAGGTAAAGGCCGCAAAAGCCCGCTGCATGAAGGCAGAACGAAGGGGGGCCGAGGGCGTCGGCTGGTCGATGGATGACGCCTTCGTCTCGAGCGGCGTAGACACGGAGCTTTATCTTAACATCCATCCTTCCAACACTTACACGGATGGGACGAGTGGTGCTTGATCCCCGGACGGCGGCCGTTTATACTGCACGGCGTTGGCGAACATAAAGCGAAACTATCCCGTCGATGACTGCACTGGCCCACCTCGAAACGTTACTGCGCGTCCGGAAGCTCGACGTCACGCTGACGACCTCGGCACTGTGGCGACAAGCGCCCGAGGAGCGTGCGGAAACCGGTGTGGCCTCGATCGATGCCGCGCTTGGAGGTGGCTTGTCGCGCGGCCATCTGTCGGAGATCGTCGGGCCGCGCTCTGCCGGGCGAACGACGCTCCTGGGGCACGCGCTGGCTGCCGCGGTCGAGCGGGGCGAAGCGGTGGCGCTGGTCGATCCGTGCGATCGGTTCGACCCCGGGTCGGCGGTCGATCTCGGCCTCGATCTCCAGCGCCTGTTGTGGGTGCGCGGAACCGGTGATGCGTCTGCCGGTCTGACCGCGCTCAAGGCGATGAACCTCGTGCTCCAGGCCGGCAACTTCGGTCTGGTCGCGCTCGATCTGTCGGACGTCCCCGCCTCGTCTATGCGCGCGTTTCCGTTCACCACCTGGCTCCGGATGGCGCGCGTCATCGAGGGAAGCCAGACCGTCGCGTTGCTCGTTGGCGGCGATCATCTCGCGCGCAGCGCCGGCGGCGTCACCATTGCGCTCAATCGCCCTGCGGATCGGACGCACATCACGTGGCGCGGCGCCTCGCACCGCGCCCGCCTCCTGGGCGCCATCGAGCTCCACCCGCGCATCATCACTCCGCGCGCTCACTGAACCCGTGAATGAACTTGAACCTTGAACCTTGAACCTCATGAACCCTCTCTTCGCGTGCCTTCGTTCGCCTCGCGCCACGAGCGCCGTCGTCGACATCGCGCGCGACTTCTCGCCGCGGCTGCAGTGTCACGGGCCTGCCTGCGTCGTCTGCGATGTGTCAGGGCTTGGACGTCTGTTCGGGGATCCGCTGTCGATTGGTGAAGAGCTCGTGCGATCCGCCTCCATGCACGAGAGCGCGATCAAGGTCGCGGTCGCCCCCACGATGACCGCTGCAATGCTGCTGACGCTGGCGTACGAGCTGACGGTGGTCGACGACGTCGAGCAGGTTGCGCCCGCGCTGGCAGGCCTGCCGCTCGTCCACCTCCAGCAGTTCGTCGCGGAGTTGCAGGGCACCGCCTTCTTAGGCGCGCCGAAGGCGCGCCCGCCGGCCAGCCTCCGCGAACGCTACGGCGGCCCGCCGGAGCCTTGGCGAAGGCGGGAGCGGAGCGGGGCGACGGGGTCCCCGCGAGCGACGGCGATCCGGGGCCCCCACCACGCGGACTTTGCGTGGTGGGGTGGAATTGGGGGTCCGGGGGACGAAGTCCCCCGGTCAAGATCGAGCGGCAGGAAGGCCGCACGCGAGCGGTACGAGCGAGCGTTCGACATGGCGCGCCGCTGGGGGTTGGCGACCATCGGAGAGATAGCGGCGCTCGACGCCGGCGAGCTGTCCGCGCGCATGGGGCAGGACGGCGTGCGGATCCATCAGCTCGCGCTGGGGCTGGATCCCGGACCGCTCGTGCCGGACCCGGACATCCCGCGCTTCGTCGGTCGGATCGAGCTGGAATGGCCGATCGACACGCTCGAGCCGCTGTCGTTCGTTCTGGCACGGCTGCTCGATCCGCTGTCGGCTGCGCTCGAACGGGCCGATCGCGGTGCAGCTGCACTCAGGCTGGATCTCCGGCTGGTCGATCGCACCCTGCACACACGCGCGCTGCAGCTGCCGGCGGCGATGCGCGATGCGCGCGTGCTGCGCACGCTGCTGATGCTCGATCTCGAATCGCATCCGCCTGGGGCCGCCGTCGACATCGTCACGATCGAGATCGATCCGGCGCCTGGTCGAGTGATTCAGTACTCGCTGCTCGAGCGGGCGCTGCCCTCAGCGGAGACCGTGGCGACGCTGACGGCGCGACTCGGCGCGCTCGTCGGAGAGACACGCTGCGGATCGGCCGTGCTGCTCGACACCCATCGTCCGGATGGCTTCGAGATGCGGCGATACGAGTTGATCGACAGACCGCTGGAAAATGCCGGCCCGAGAAAGGCTCCGGGCTGCAGGAGCTCACATCCGAAGCCCGGAGCCCGGAACCTGGAGCCGGCCCTACAGCCGGTGCTGCGGCGATTCCGACCGCCGGTGGCCGTGCGCGTGACGGTGGAACGCGGACGCCCCGTGCAGCTGGCCATCGATCGGCGTGGGATGCCCGGCGGCCGGGTCGACCGAAGCGCCGGCCCCTGGCGGTCGTCCGGCGCCTGGTGGACCGGCGTATCCGGACGCTGGGATCGGGATGAGTGGGACATCGCGCTCGGCGACGGCACGATTTGCCGCCTGTTCCAGCAACGGGAAACCGGCATGTGGTTCCTGGAGGGAGTGATGGATTGAAATCAGTCGACTGACGACTGACGACTGACGACTGCGACTGGGACTGACGACCGCCGACTGCCGACTGCCGACTGTTGTGTATATCGAGCTCCACGCCTCTTCCGCCTTTTCCTTTCTCGACGGGGCGTCGCTGCCGGAGGCGCTCGTCGCGCGCGCGGCGGAGCTCGAATACTCCTCGATAGCGCTCCTGGACCGCGACGGGGTGTACGGCCTGCCACGGTTCCACCTTGCTGCCACTCGTGCAGGGCTGAAGCCGATCGTCGGAGCGGAGGTGACGGTTGTTGTTGGCGCTCGAGCGGCGCTCGGCGCTCGCGTATCCAGCCTCGCCGCAGGATAGGCCGGACTTCGCGCGAGCGCCGGATCCCGAGTGCCGCGTCTTGCCCCTCCCCTCCTCGTCGTCCCGCGAAGGCTATCGCAACCTGTGCAGGCTCATCACGCGGATGAAGCTGCGGGCACCGAAAGGGGAGGGCGCTCTCACGCTCGACGATCTCGATGGTCATGTGGGTGGGCTGGTGGCGCTCGTCGGGCGTGCCGCGATCAACGGACGCCGCTTCGGTGTGGGCGGCCTCGTCGATCGGCTCGTGGGAGTGTTCGGCGCTGGAGGGGTGGCGATCGAGCTTCAGCGTCACCTGCTCAGGGACGAAGAGTCGGACAATCATGCCCTCGTCGATCTCGCGTCCGCGTTCCACCTGCCGGTCGTGGCCACCAACGGTGTCCGCTTCGCCGAGCCCGTCGACAGACCGTTGTTCGACGTCCTCACCTGCATCCGGCACAAGACGACGCTCGCGCACGCGGGACGCCGGCTGACGTGGAACGCTGAGCGCTATCTGAAGGCACCGGATGCCATGGCGCGGCTGTTCAGCGATCTGCCGGATGCGATCGCCGGCACGCGCGCGCTGGCCGAGCGGCTCGAGTACACCATGGCGGATCTGGGCTACCGGTTCCCGGACTACCCGGTCCCCGCCGGCGAAACGATGGCCTCTTTCCTGCGGAAGATGACGCAGGCGGGGGCGCGCGAGCGGTATCGGCCGTATCACGACCGGGCCCGCCGGCAGGTCGAGCGCGAGCTCGATCTGATTGAGAAGCTCGATCTCGCCGGCTACTTCCTGATCGTCTGGGACATCGTCAACTACTGCCGTCAGGAAGACATCCTCGTGCAGGGGCGCGGGTCGGCGGCCAACAGTGCCGTGTGCTACAGCCTCGGGATCACGGCGGTCGATCCGGTCGGCATGGACCTGTTGTTCGAGCGCTTTCTCTCCGAAGAACGCGGCGAGTGGCCCGACATCGATCTCGATCTGCCCAGCGGCGATCGCCGCGAGCAGGTCATTCAGCACATCTACGAAAAATATGGGACGTTCTCGTCAGCCCCGGCGCTCGGCGCTCGGCGTTCGGCGCTCGAGAACACCCCGGATGATTCTCGAATAGGGTCCGAAGGGCCGAGAGTTGCCCCCGAAGGGCCGAGAGTAGCAATGACCGCCAACGTCATCACCTATCGAGGCCGCAGCGCCGCGCGCGAAGTCGGCAAGGTGCTCTCGCTGGAACCCTCGCAGGTCGATCGGCTGGCCAAGGTCATGAATCACTTCGAGTGGGTCGATCCCAAAGAAACACTCGAGCGAAACCTCCGGGAGGTCGGCCTCGACTTCCACGATCCGGCGATTCAACTGTTCGGAACGCTGTGGCAGCAGATCCAGGATCTTCCTCGGCATCTCGGTCAGCACTCCGGCGGGATGGTGATGTGCCATGGCCGCCTCGACGACATCGTTCCGCTCGAGAACGCCAGCATGCCCGATCGCGTCGTCGTGCAGTGGGACAAGGACGACTGCGCCGACATGGGCCTCGTGAAAGTCGATTTGCTGGGACTCGGAATGATGTCCGTGTTGCAAGATGCGCTGTGTCTGGTGAATACCCACTCGGGGCTCGGCGTTCGGCGCTCGGCGCTCGACAGTCAGGAGTCGAACAACTCGGAGCTCGGCGCTCGGGGCTCGGCGCTCGACAGTCGAGACGCTTCGAGCAGTGACTCTGAATTCAGCCCGAGCGCCGAGCGCCGAACGCCGAACGCCGGCGATGTTCCGACACTACTCGACCTCGCCCACCTTCCCCCCGACGACCCCGGCGTCTACCGGATGCTGCAGGAAGCCGACACCGTCGGGATCTTCCAGGTCGAGTCGCGGGCGCAGATGGCGACGCTTCCGCGCCTCCGGCCGCAGCGGTTCTACGACATCGTTGTCGAAGTGGCGATCATCCGGCCCGGTCCGATCGTCGGCCAGATGGTGCATCCGTATCTGAAGCGGCGGCAGGGCGCCGAGGCCGTGGTGTATCCCCATCCATCGCTCGAGCCGATTCTCGCGCGGACGTTGGGCGTGCCGCTCTTCCAGGAGCAGTTGCTCCGGATGGCCATGGTCGCGGCCGGCTTCACCGGCGGAGAAGCGGAGGAACTGCGCCGCGCGTTCGGGTTCAAGCGATCCGAGAAGCGCATGCAGCAGATCGAAGGCAAGCTGCGCGCGGGAATGGACCGGAAGGGCATCACTGGTGCGGCCGCCGACGAGATCATCCGGTCGATCACCTCGTTTGCGCTCTATGGATTTCCGGAATCGCATGCCGCCAGCTTCGCGCTGCTCGTGTATGCGAGCGCGTACCTGAAGGTGCACTACCCGGCGGCATTCTTCACGGCGATGCTGAACAACCAGCCGATGGGGTTTTATCATCCGGCGACGCTCGTGAAAGACGCGCAGCGCCACGGTGTCCACTTCGCGCCGATCGACGTCCAGGTGTCGGACTGGGACTGCCGCGTCGAGCCGGACGGTCGGGTTCGACTCGGGCTGATGTACGTGAACGGCCTGCGAGAAGCGATCGGACGGGCGATTGCCGCCGGTCCGCCTTCGCGCCACAGGCGCTTCGGCGAGACAAGCCCGCCTGATCGTGAGGCAGCATCGGCGGCTGACCCGCGAGCGACCCTGCCGATCGGATCCGAGCCGAAACGATGCCCGAAGTGCGGCTGTGACGACGAGTCGATGTTGGAGGAGACCCCCGAGCAGACCTGCTTCTGCAATATCTGCGCGTACGAGTGGGGAGGGGCGAAGCGCGCGAGAGCAGGGGCTGCCGAAAGCCAGCGATCGGATCCAGGTCCACGCTACCAATCAATCGAAGCGCTCATCACGACATCCGGTGTGCGCCGCGATGAACTGGCGACCCTTGCGGAGATCGGCGCCCTGAACGCCTTCGGCCACCATCGGCGCAGCGCGTTGTGGCAGATCGAACGGGCCGTGCGCCCGTCGGGCGAGTTGTTCAAAGAGGAAGGCTCGGGATCCGGGATCCGGGACTCGGAATCCCGGCAGCCTTCTGTCACTTTCCAGCATCCACGAAGCGACAGCGGACTCACGAGCGCCGAGCGCCGCGCGCCGCGCGCCGACGACGGTCCGCTGCACCCGATGACGCCGCCCGAGCGTCTCCTCGCCGACTACGCCGGCACGAGCCTGACCATCGGGCCCCATCCGCTCGCGCTCCGACGCGCGGAGCTCGCGCTGCGCGGCGTCCTGCGCGCCCGCGACCTGCCAGCAGGCCGGCACGGCCGTCGCGTGCGTGTGGCGGGTGCCGTCATCACGCGTCAGCGACCAGGCACCGCCAAGGGGTTCGTGTTCCTCACGCTGGAAGACGAAACAGGCATCGCCAACATCATCGTGCGTCCGGATCTGTTCACTGAGCAGCGCTCCGCCATCATCGGCGCGCCGTATCTCCTCATCGAGGGCACGCTGCAATTACAAGAGGGCGTGACGTCGATCAAAGCCGAACGAGTGATCCCGTTGACAGGGAATTCACCTGAACCGCAATCGCACGATTTCCGTTAGTGAGATTGCGCCCACGAAATATCGCGTCGCAAGGGTCCGGCCCAGTCTCGTCCTGAGCAGTTTCGAATTTGCCAATCTCGTCTGTTTATGGCGTCTCGCGTTAAGAACTGCTCAGGTGTAATCGCTCAGGTTGACACTCGAGCCACGGCTCGCGTACAAACATGCGCGCCCTGAACGCCGGTCGCCGCTCCGTTCAGAGTTGCGGGATCTTTGCAGTTACGTCACGCAGCTGAAAGAACTTCCAAGCCATACTCCGAACTCCCAGCGAGTGAGTCGACGCGTCTCGTGAAAGGAGGTGTCGTAGAGCTCAGTGTGCGTGTGTTGCGTCCACACGAGCGCTAGATGTGGCCACAGGTTTCGGACGACGCTCGATCCGTCGCCACGTCGGGCTCAAGTGGCACTGAGTGGGGAGCGAGAAAAGGAACAAGCAATGGTAAGTGTTCTTAACCCTGGCCTGGAATTGCCAGGCGACCCTTTGGAGGTGAAGGATGAGGCGTGCAGTTCTCGTGATGTTGACCATTGCAGTTGCGGCCAGCCCGGCGTTCGCGCAGACGGGTAACGGTGCACCGAGCGGCTCGCACTACAGTCTCAACATCATCGGCGTCGAGAATCCCAAGACTGCCGACCTGACCGGCTCGGAACGCCACACGATTTTCGTGGCGCTTGGAAAAACCGGTGACACGTGACCAGCAAGATCTATCTCACTCCGGGCGAGGACTTCCGGGTCTGTGATGGGAATGCGTTCGACGAGGCGAATGACTGCAACGGAGTGCCAATCAGAAGTCTCAAAGGCGCCGTCTTCCAACTGCCCTGCAACACGAACATCGAGTCGAACCAGGAGGGCCCCGAAACGGTCTTTCCGTGTGAAGCTGAGAGATCCGAAGCTGGCCTACGAGGTCTGGGCTCGCGCCCTGGGCGCCCCAGGCGGTTCCGCCGTCATCACAACCTGCGCCACGGACCCGGGGACAGGCCTTGAGGAATGCTCGACCGAGAACGTTGTTCTGATTCGCAAACCGGGACAGTCGGTCTTCAAAGAGGTCACGCAAGAGCTCACCTCGTTGGTAGGGTGCGGGACGGATCCAAATACTGGCCTACAAGTCTGCGGTCGCTTTGCGCTCTTCCGGGACGAGTTCGTAGACTGGTTCTGGCAGTATGCGAACAGTGGGCTCCGCCTGGCGCAGATCCGCTTCTATCCGCTCGACTAGTAAGTAGAGTTTGGAGTAGTAGTCATTACGGGATGGGCGGCTACAATCTGCCGCCCATCCTTCTTGTTGCTCGACCCGCGCGCTAACAGCAAACCCATCCATGCCCAGTTACTATCGAGTGCAGCCTGCTGCGTACGTCCTGACGGCTCTTGTCGTGCTCGGAGGCTCACACACGCCCGCGCTGGCCGGGAGACAGCAAAAATCGGAGATAGTTGCGGCGGTTCCGACACACGATTTCGGCACTGCCAAGCAGGGCCAACCGATCGTTCACGCCTTCGTCATCCAGAATCGAGGTACGCAGCCGCAGGTCATCGATCGCGTCGATCTGTCACAGCGCGGGATGAACGCCAGGTTCGCCCGTCAGATCGACGCCGGCCAGGAACGAACCATCACGATCACGTGGGACACGAAAGCGATCAGCGGCGAGGCCAAGGCCGAGGCGGTCGTCCGTTTTCAGGACGCAGCGGTCCCGCCGCTGACGCTCGTTTTGAACGGAGTCATCAAGGCCTCAATCGAGCTCCTGCCCAACCCCGCTGTCTTCTTCAGCGTTTACCGGGGCGAGACGGCAGAACGCCGCATCCAGATTGTCAACAACGAAGAGACCCCGGTCACGGTGAAAGGGGTCGAGGTTCCGAGCAGCCACTTTACCGCCGAAGTCAAACCAATTCGGCCCGGCCGGACCTACGAGCTGATCGTGCGCGTACCCAGTGACGTGCCGCCCGGACGGTACATGGAATCGGCCACGGTGCTCACCGATCGCGCCGACCGCCCGCGCCTTCCCGTGTCGGTGAATGTCCTGGTCAAAACGGACCTGTATGCGAACCCGGAAGTGGTTGATTTCGGAGCGGTCAACTTGACAGAACTCGATCGATCGCCTCGCCTGGTCGAGCTGCTGACACAGCCGGTCATGCTGCGACGACGGCAGGGCACCTTCGAAATAAAATCCGTGGAGTCATCGATTCCGGCCATTCAGGTCGTCAGGGAACCGGCAAAGGGCGCCAGCGAGTCGTTTCGTCTCGACGTCAGCCTCGTGAGGAGCAAGTTGCAGCCCGGCCCGCTCGAGGGATCTATCCGCATTCTCACGACCGCCGACGACTTTCCGGAGGTCGTGGTGAAGGTCTCTGGAACGGTCAAGTAGCGGTTGATTCTCGAGGGTCGAATCACGATCGAGACGTCCGACCCGCGCTTTCCGGAGATCGTGGTCCCCGTGCACGGAAGAGTTCGCTGACGCCGATCACGGCGGAAGCACATGCGGGCGCCTCATCCACTGAACCCAACACTTTTGCTGAGCTCTGGCCCGTCGCTTGCACCAGACAAGCGTGCGGGCCAGAACTGCCCCGGCGGTTGCGCAGGAGGGTCATCGGCAGAATGTCAGGTGGAGGCGCGCTCAAAGGCGGCGTTCGCGGCACAACGGGGGCTTTCTTCGTTGCCGCCGGTCTGGTAGTCGCCTGCCATCCGGCAATCAAATCCACAATTCCCACACCCCCGACCGCCGCACGACTGGCTCAGCTCTGGATCGAGCCGGGCCGTTCACGCGATCTCTTCTGGGGCGTCGGTGGCGAACGGCTCGCCCCCAATCCCGCGACTCCCTATACAGTCATCGAGATCAAACGTTCCGGCTTCAGCCAGGGCTACACCGTCGAGGACAGGGACAAACGCCGCTGGAGCGTGAAGTTCCCTCCGGAGGCAGCGCCCGAGGTCGTCGCCTCCCGCATCCACTGGGCCATCGGGTATCATCAGCCGCCGATCTACCTCCTGGCCGACTGGCACGCGATGAAGGCGCCGACTCCCAATCCTCAGCTGCCCGCCCGATTCCGCGAGAACAAGCCGGACTTTCACGGGCTCGACGCCAGGGGGACGTGGTCCTACTACCGCAACCCGTTCGTCGGCACGACCGAGCTCCAGGGCCTGCTGGTCCTCCAGGCGATGCTCGGCAACTCCGACCTGAAGGACGAGAACAACGCCCGGTACGAGCTGTCGGATGAATTCGAGGGGGCCAGCACGTGGTACGTTTCACGGGATCTCGGGCATAGTTTCGGTCGCACCGGGGTCATCGACGCGCCCCGTGGAGACATCGACGTGTTCGAGGCCACGCCGTTCATCACCGGCGTGGTAAACGGCCGCGTCACACTCGATTGGAGAGGACGGCACGATACACTCCTGCGGGACATCAAGCCATCCGATGTCCGCTGGATCTGCGGGCGGCTCGCGAGACTGACCGATCGTCAGTGGCAAGATGCCTTCCGGGCGGGCGGATTCGATGCCGAGACGTCCGCCCGATTCATCCGCCGCCTGAAGCAGAAGATCGCCCAGGGGCTCGCGCTCGAGGGCTGAGCATTCATGCGCTTCCGATTCCGCCTCCGGGCCGCTCCCGTGTGGATGGCCTCCGGCGTCCTCCTGATCGTCGCGTCCACGCCGCCGGCGCTGATCGCCCAGACGGCAGCGGACCTCCAGACGCAGACCGAACCAGCCTCGTTCGGACGACCACCCGATCCATCCGCTCCACCAGATCGACGACGCGATGGTGCGGCTGCCGCTCGCGGCGGCGCTCGGTGCAGCGCTCGCGCTCAGGCCGAAGCGTCGCGGCACTCCGCCTCGCACGCCTGCCGTCGTTCAGACGCAGATCGTCCTCGCCGTTGTCGGCGCCGTGGTGATGCTCGTCGTCGGCGCCAGCCTTGCCCGTGCCTTCGGCATCGTCGGCGCAGCGAACCTCGTCCGCTATCGATCGAAAATCGAGGATCCGAAGGACGCCGCGGTCATGCTGTGTGCGCTGGCGGTCGGCCTGGCCTCCGGCGTGGGCCTCTATGCGCTGTCGATGTTCTCGACGGCCTTCATGGTGGCGGCGCTCTGGGTCATCGAGTCCTTCGAGCCGCAATCCCAGCAAACACTTCCTGCTCAAGATCAAGTCCGAGAAGGACACCGACAGCATGCGCGACCGGTTCGAGAAGATCCTCGGCAGCTACCAGCTGCCGTTCGAGCTGCGGAGCGCTTCGGACAACGAGGTCTGCTACGACCTCCAGGTGCCCATGGAAGTGCAGACCGACGATGTGTCGAACCGGCTTCTGCAACTCGATCCGGAAGGCCATCTGGCGGTCGAGTGGGAAGAGAAGAAAAACAAGAAGTAGTATCGCACCGTGAAGCTGATCATCCAGCCGGACGACGGGATCACCCCGCTGTTGAAGGCGATCCGCCGCGCCCGGAAAACCATCGATATCGTGATCTTCCGCTTCGACCGTGTCGAGCTCGAGAAGGCGCTCGAGGCGGCCGTCACCCGCGGCGTCCTGGTCCGCGCCCTGATCGCCCACACGAACCGCGGCGGCGAGAAGAGCCTGCGCCGGCTCGAGCTCCGGCTGCTCAATGCGGGGGTGACTGTCGCGCGGACAGCCGACGACCTGCCCCGGTATCACGGCAAGCTGCTGCTCGTCGACGACACGCTTCACGTGTTCGGCTTCAACTACACGAAGATGGACATCGAGAAGAGCCGGAGCTTCGGAATCATGACGCGCGACAAGCGCCTGGTGAAGGAGGCCCTTGCGCTCTTCGAGGCCGACAGCACCCGCCAGCCGTACTCGCCGAACCACGATCGGTTCGTCGTGAGCCCGGAAACCTCCCGAGAGCTGCTGACGGCGTTCGTCCGACAGGCGAAGAAACAGCTCCTGATCTACGACGTGCAGGTCAGCGACAACCTGGTTCAGCGTGTACTCCAGGATCGGGTGAGGGCCGGCGTCGAGATCCGGGTCATCGGCAAGATCGAGAAGGGCCCTCCCGGAGTCGAGTGTCGAAAGCTCCCCGACCTCCGCCTTCACGTCCGGGCGATCGTCCGCGACGGCACCGCCTGCTTCATCGGCAGCCAGAGCCTCAGGAAGCTGGAGCTCGACGGCCGGCGAGAGGTGGGGGTGATCATCACGGACTCTCGGATTGCCCGGAAGGTGCTCTCGGTGTTCGAGGCGGACTGGGCGCAGGCCGGAGCAGCGTTGAAGGCCGGGAAGGAGAAAGAGAAGGACGCTACTCCGGTCGTCGTCGCTGGATGACGCCGGAATCGACGACCGCGCCCGTGCGGGAGATCACGTTGAAGAACAGCTCGTCGCGGTCGATCTCCGCCACGAGAAAGGCCCGATCGGTGTCGAAGCCGCGAGCCGTCAGGCCCGTACGCTGATCGATGTTGCCCTTTCTGAGCTGTCCGCCGGAGCCGGTCACGAAGTGGACGATCTCTTTCTGGATCTTCGTCCGCTCGTAGAAGTGGTCGTGACCGGCGAAGACGACCGACACGCCATACTTCACGAAGAGGGGCTCCCACACCGTGCGCAGGGCTGGCGTCGAACCATGGCGCTCGCCCGATGAATAGAGCGGGTGGTGGAAGTAGGGGATCTTCCACGCCTCGTTGGAAGCCGTCGAGCTCCTTCTCCAGCCACGCGGTCTGGTCCGGGTCCGGGTAGGTGCTGTCGAGCGCAAAGAAGCGCACGTTCTGTTGGGGAGCTTTGAACGAGTAGTACAGCTTCCCGTCCATATTGAACAGCTTGTAGTACCGCTGACCCTCGCGCTCGTCGTGGTTGCCGAGCGACGCGTAGAACTTCACGCCGGCTGAGAGGAGCGCCTTGTACGGCTCCTCGAACTTGGTCTGGAAATCGCGCGGCCGCTGCGACCCATACAGGTTGTCGCCGACGGTAATCACGAGCTCGAAAGGGAACCGCTCGTGCGCTTTCGCCATTTGTGCGGCGAGCTCGTACTGCTCCCGCTTTCCCGTACCGAAATCGCCGAGGACTCCGAACTTCAGCGAGCCCTCGCGATTCGGCAGATCGACGCGGGACGCTGCTGCCGGCTGTGCAGCGGCCCCCTGCGGCCGGAGCGCCGACGGTTCAATGGTGCCGGACGCCGCCGGCAGCGAGAGGAAGGCCGCGAGCAATCCGGAGAGGCCGATGGCGACGCTGCGGCGCATGATGGGACGTGTTATTTGGGAACGGCGTTCTCGACCACGTCGACGATCGTGTGGGCGTGGATGTCGTGCAACACGAGACGATCCCCGATGAACCGGTACTCGAGATCATCGGGGAGCTTTGGCAGCGCCTGCAGGACCTGAGGCGGCACCGTCGTCACCGGAACGGACTCTGGGTAGCGCCCGTTGACGTACAGCCGCAGCTTCCCGGGGTTCTCGTCCATGATGACGGCTTTGAGCTCGGTACCCTGGCGGCCGGCAAACACCCTGGCGAGGTATCGCCTGAACAAGGCGCGCGTCTCTTTCGTGAAGATGTCGCCGAACCTCGCGCCCGAGCGCGCCTTGGCGATCAGCTGCGCGAGCGCC
The DNA here is from genome assembly GCA_963804795.1 of uncultured Acidobacteriota bacterium. Taxonomy (GTDB): domain Bacteria; phylum Acidobacteriota; class Vicinamibacteria; order Vicinamibacterales; family 2-12-FULL-66-21; genus CAVSUB01. Next base: position 537,055 of record CAWDRS010000009.1, read on the forward strand.
ATCTGGTGCTGGTGGATCTGCTCGGGCGTCGCTTCCTTGGGCAGGTCGGGAAGGGTCGCCTCCAGCTTGCGATGGAGGGCGGAGTAGGCCTTGACCCGCTCCTCGAACTCCGCCATCACCTTCGCGTCGGCGTTGACCCGCTGCCCGTCAGCCGGTCGTGCCGGGGGCTGAGGGACCGATGGCGTCGTCGCGAGGAGGGTCGTCACCGCGAGTGCGAGCACTGTTCCCGCCACGGATGCCTCCGGTGTATCAGCCCCGGTAGTTGCCGAACTGCAGTGCCACGCCGAAATCGTGCTCGCGGAGCAGCCGGATGGCTTCCTGCAGGTCGTCTTTCGAGACCGACGAGACCCGCACCTGATCCGCCTGGATGGCGGCCTGTACGCGCTTCAACTTCCGATCCTTCAGGAACTTGACGATCTCTTTCGCCGCTTCGGTCGGGATGCCCTGCTGGAGCGTGACGACGCGGCGGACGGTGTCGTTGGCCGCGCGCTCGGTCTCGCCGGACGTGAGGTTCTTGGTCGGGACGCCGCGCCGGACGAGACGGCCCTGGAGAACCTCCCACAACGCGTTCATCTTGAAGTCGTCGTCCGCGGTCAGCGTGAGCGTGTTCTCGTCCCGATTCAGGTCGATGGACGCGCGCGAGCCCTTGAAGTCGTACCGCTGCGCCACTTCCTTGCGGGCCTGGTTGACGGCGTTGTCGACTTCCTGGATGTCGACGCCGGAGGTGATATCGAAGGATACGGGATTGGCCATGCGTGAATCAGGACGCCTCGCTGACGGAACCCTGCGGGACGGCCGGTTCCTGCTTCTGCGGCTTCCGCCAGAAGTCCATCCGGGAGACGCGGTGGACGCAGCCAATCGTGCACAGCGGCGCGCACCACTTCGGCGCGAGGAGCTCGCGGCGGATGTCCTCGATGGAATAGCCGGCCAGCGGCACGCCAGGCACGCCGCGCTGCTGGGAGCACCAGTGGACCAGCCCGTTCTCGCAGATGTAGAGATACCGCGCCCCGGCCCGGCAGCTCCAGTCGTTCGGCTTCCCGTCAGCCAGGTTCGCCTGGAAGCTTCGGATGCCGGAGTACAGATTCTTGAAGACCTGCTTGCGCCCGCTGATCAGGCGCATCACGTCGTCGAACACCGCGCGTTCGGCGCTGCCGAGCGGCTTCAGGATGCCGGAACCGTCGTGGATGATGCCGATCGAGGTCGAGAAGCCCAGCTCGCGCGCGCGGCGGTTGATCGTGCGCGCATCTTCCGGGTTCTTGATTCCGCCGCCCACGACCGAGTTGATGTTGATGTCGAAGTGCGCCTGCTCGGCGAGCCACTGCAGCTTCGTATCGAGCAGCCGCAGGCTCTTCTTCGAGACTTCGTCCGGCTCCACGTTGTCGATGCTGATCTGGAGATAGTCGAGGCCGGCCTCGTTGAGCGCCTGGATCCGCTTCGGGGAGAGGAGGTACCCGTTGGTGATCAAGCCGGCGATCATGTCGCGCGACCGGATACGCCGGATCAGCGCGTCGAGATCCGGATGGAGCATCGGCTCTCCGCCGCTGAAGGCCACGACAGACGTCCCGAGGTCGGCGAGCTTGTCGATCCGGGCGATCATGGCCTCGATCGGCACCGGCTTGGACACCTTGTCGAACTCGTTGCAATAGCCGCAGTCGATGTTGCAGCGGCGGATCGGCACGAGGTGGACGAGCAGCGGATGATCGGTGCCGGCGAGGCCCCGCGCGAACTCGCGGACGGACCTCACCGTTCGGCTCGCCTTCCGGAAAGTGCGCATCAAATCCTGAAGTATATCAGGAGCGAGTGTTCCGTCTCACTGAGACGTGGCACTCGCGCCCGCTCGCATGCGCCGCACGCCCCGGCCGATGCGGAGCGACTGCTCGAAGATGGCCCCGACGCGGAGCCCCCCCGGCAGCCGGTGCCGCGCTATCGCGTCGAGGCCCGCTGAGGCGATGCAGCCGCAGTTGGAGCAGTCCGGGTTTCCGCCGAACTGGCAGGGAGAGATGAGGTGCTTGAAATCCGCGGAGATGCAGGTCGTCGTCTGCGCAAACGTGCACTCGTCCGGGTTCCGCGGCGGCCTCGCATACACCTTGATCATGCCTTCGGGCATCCGGAGCTTGGGGAACGAGCGCCGCAGGTGCATCAGCGCGGCGACCACCCGCTCCCGATCCTCAGGGAGGAGCCGTTCCTCCGAGACCTCGCCGACCTGCGGCGTATACAGGCTGACCCAGATCTGGCTGGTGTCGGGGTTCCCGGACCAGAACCGCACGAATTCGTCCAGATAGCCGTCGCGGCGCACCTGCTGACGGGTCACGGTGCAGTGCACGGTGACGTCGTGCCCTTTGATGTGCTTGAGGATGCGATCGTAGGTTGCTGGTTTTCGCCGCTCGTCGTGCTCTGGCTGGAGACCATCGATCGAGACGACGATCTGGAGCCGCCGCAGGTGAGCCCACTCGACCGGAATCGGACGAACGGCGCTCGTGACGAGTTGTGTGTAGATGCCGCGGTCCGCGAGGCGGGGGAGGATCGTGTTCAGCTCTCGAAAGCGAACCAGCGGCTCACCCCCGACGATCGATACGTGCAGCGGTCGATGTTCGTCGATGAGGCCGAAGAACCGATCGATCAGCTCCTGACCCTTGAAGTCGCTCACCTGACGCAGCGTGACTTCGCCGCCCAGATGTTCGTCGCCGTATGCGTAACAACCTGGGCACCGCAGCGGGCACTCGCGCGTTATCTCGACCGACAGCGAAGGACGATCGCCCGCGAGGATTCGGCCCCAGGCCGTGAAAATACCTTCCATCTCGCGACTATATCATCGGATCTCGAGCGCCTCCGCGAAGGCGGTTGATTCGGCAGACGGGTGCGCTGCCGCACCGCGCAAGTCATCGAATCGCGGAATTGGCCGGTCAGCGCCGGCGAAGCCGGACGCTGCCGTTCACCGTCTCGAGGTCGAGCTTTCGCCCGCCGGCGCCGATCGTGCCCGTGATCTGACGACGGCTGATGCGACCCGTGACCGTCATCGGAAAGTCGGTGGAGATCTCGCCGTTGACCGTGGTCGCGCGCACCTCGGCGGCGAGGTCGGGCGGAAGGTCGAGCGTGATGCTGCCGTTGACCGTGTGGAAGGTGAGGTCGTCGTTCCACGCCGCGCTCCCCATCACACCGCGGATCGAGCCGTTGACTGTCGACGCTTCGCCGTACGACGCGGTCGAGAACGTCGTCGAGCCGTTCACCGTCGCGATTGTGACCGGGCCGTGCAGTTCCTGAGCGTCCACGTCGCCGTTCACGGTGCGGCCGGCGAACCGCACCCCCGCCGGGACCCGGACGACGAACCGCACGCTGACGTCGTTGTTCTGGACGTTCATCCGGCCTTCTGTCCCTGGCCGGCACTCGTTCGGCCGGGAGGCGTCCTTGCTCGGATACACGGCACAGATCGTCACTCCGCCCGCATGTTCGACGACGTCGAGCCGCACCTCCTGCGGGTTGTTGCGGCGCGCCGTGCGCTGGGCCGTGACCTCCACGTCAGGTCCGGATCCCGTCATGGCGGTCACGTCGCCGTTCACGCCTTTCACTTCGATCGTCCCGCCCGGTTGCACGGTTCCGCGCCATTGGAAATCGTCGGCGCTCCGCTTCACCATCCGCGGAAGGTTGATGACCCCGCGAGTGGCGCGCGCAATGGCCTCCGTGCCGACCACCCCATACGAGAAGAGGAGGCTGAGGGCGACGATGACCGCTGAGCCGGCGACGGGATTGCGACGCATCCGGATCCTCCTTCAGGGGACGGGGTTCGAGCCTTTGACGGACTCGGCCATGAGAAGGTTGCGCGAGACGACGGGCAGCAAGCTTATGTCCGAAGCAGAACCGGCACAAGGGTCCCTGCGGGCACGCGCTGGCGGACACAAAACCGGACGACACCGGTTAGAATCTGAGTCGGTACTGCTGACGCTGTTCCCTGCACCACTACAGTTTCCGACCCGTCCGTCGACTCATGATCCAGAAGCGGCGCTCCAAGATAGAAGGCTGGGGAGTCTTTGCCACCCAGCCCATACCCAAGAACAAGCGCATCGTCGATTACGCCGGCGAGAAGATCACGAACCGTGAGAGTTTGAAGCGCGAGATTCGATACCTGAAAAAGGGGCACATCTGGTGCTTCAAGCTCAATCGGCTGTACGTCCGGGACGCGGCCGTCGGCGGCAACATCGCCCGCTACATCAACCACGCGTGCAAGCCGAACTGCTACACGGAGGTTGTCGGGCAGACCATTTGGGTCCGCGCCGCCCGGAACATCGGGAAGGGTGAAGAGCTGACGTACGATTACTCGACCGACGGCGAGAAGACGATCGAATGCCGCTGCCGGCCCGGGTGCATGACCAGGCTCTGACCCGATGCACCTGCTCTATCTCCACGGTTTCGCGTCGTCTGCGCGTTCGTCGAAGGCGGCGTACTTCCGCGCCAGGGCGGCCGAGCGGGGGGTCGACCTGTTGACACCCGACTTCAACGAGCCGGACTTCGCCGGGCTGACCATCAGCCGCATGGTCGGGCAGGTCTTGGACCTGATGCGGGGACTCCCGTCGGGTCCGGTCAGCGTCGTCGGATCGAGCCTTGGCGCGTTCGTCGCGCTGCAGGTTGCGCTCGAGGAGCCCGCGCGCGTCGATCGTCTGGTACTGCTCGCGCCCGCACTCGACTTCTCAGGCAACCGGCTCGAGGATCTTGGCGATCGTGGGCTCGATGAGTGGCGTCGAACGGACAGGCTCAACGTCTTCCACTACGGATTCGGCAGGATGATGCCGGTCCGTTTCGGCTTGTACGAGGATGCAGCCAAGTATCAGGCGCTGAACGTCCGGATCGGGATCCCGATCCAGATCTTCCAGGGTAGACGCGACGCGGCCGTCAGCCCCGAAGCGGTGCAGCGTTGGGCCGAGGACAGACCCAACGTAGAGCTGCACCTCCTCGACGACGACCATCAGTTGATCGCCAGCCTGGATGAGATCTGGCAGAAGATGGCGGAGTTCCTGGAGATCTAGGCTCGGCCGAGGGGCTTCGCCCCTCGGACTCCCCTACACGTGCACTCAGCGCGCCGCTTCGCCGGCGCGCTCCGCTCGGCGCGGCTCGCTCGCCGTGCTCGCTCGCGCCGCATTTGTGAGATACGGTCAGGACACTAGCCTATAGCCTAAAGCGCGGCGGCGCGATGGGAGGTCCGGCGGGGCGAAGCCCCCCGGTCTCGGTTAGAGCGTCATGGCGTCATGGGTCGACGGCCTCGGCGCACCGAGCCGGAACACGTTTGCGGCCGCAAACTTGATGGCGTTCCTCGTGTCGACGATGATGTCCGCCCGCTCGACCATGGCCGGGTAATCGAAATCCTTGTGGTCGGTCACGATCACGATGCAGTCGTAATGCCCGAACGTCTCGGCCGTGGCCGGCATCGCTCGTCATGGCCTGCTGCCCAGGCCAGCTCCGCGCGTCGATTTGGCCGATGTGCGGATCGGTGTACGCGATGCGAGCCCCCTTGGCGTGCAGGAGAGCCATCACGTCCAGAGCCGGCGACTCGCGCAGGTCGTCGATGTCTCGTTTGTAGGCCACGCCCGCAATCAGGACCGACGAGCCATTCACCGCTTTTCGACGTGAGTTCAGCGCCTCGGCAACCTTCTCGACGACGTAATGAGGCACGACAGAGGTTCGCGGGCGTGCGGGTCAGGAGAGGCCGGATCCCTCGCGGCCTTCGCGCAAGTCGGTCGCGCGTTTCAGGGATTCGACGTCGGTGCCGTGGGTCGGGCAACAGGCTGCGCCGATCTCGATGCCGACCGGGGTGCTGAAGTCGTAGTGCCGGAACCGGGACAGCAGGCGATCGACAACCGACATGGAGTTGCGCAGATCGGTGTCCAGGAGGAGGACCCACACACGTCCGTTCTCTCCTTCCGCGACGAGATCGGTTTCGCGCAGGTCGCCACCCACGAGACGCGCGAGCTGCCGGATCACGACCGGGCGCTCCCGCTTGGCCACGGGCGTGGTCTCGAGCTGCAGCAGCGTGAGGAAATTCTGCGCGCGCACGGCGCGCTTCAGCTCGTTCCTGAAGACGAAGTCGAACGCTTCGAGCGTCACGACGCGCGAGCTGTCGTCGAGGAACGGATCGCTGGCCATCATGGCACCCTGTCCAATTCCGCGCGCTTGATCTTGTAGAGAAGCGCTTTGTAGCTGACGCCGAGCATCTGCGCCGCCTCGCGACGATTCCATCTCGTTCGCTGAAGTGTCCGGAAGATGAGCTCCCGCTCGGCGCCGTCCGCCGCTTCCCGCGCGATCTTCTTCAGCGGCATCACTGGAGCGGAGGAGTCGGCCGGCGCCGGAGGTCCGGCAGCGTCTGGTGGCCCACCGCGTTTCTCCACCGCCAGCGTCTCGACGCTTCCACTTTCGCGAGTCCCCTCCGGGTTGCGCATCGCCCGAGTCAGCTCCTCGCACACCAACGCCTCGCTGTCGAGCATGACGATACGCTTGACGACCGATTCGAGCTCCTGGAGATTCGCCGGCCAGGGATATTCGGCAAACAGCCGCAGCGTTTCGTGGGAGAGCGTCATTTCCGGCTTGTTGTAGTGCATCACGTACTGGCGGACGAAGAATTCGGCCAATTCGGGCAGCTCGCTGCGACGCTGCCGCAACGGCGGCAAGGTAAGACAGACCACGTTCAACCGGAAGAACAATGCCTCGCGGAACCGTCCTTCCGCGACCGCGCGTTCGAGGTCGCGTTCCGACGAGGCGATGACTCGCACGTCGACCCGGACCGCGTCGCGTGACCCCAGGCGTGCAAACCCGCCGTCCTCGAGCACGCGTTGGAGTCTCAGCTGGAGGGCGGACGGCAGCTCGCTCACGCGATCGAGGAAGAGCGTCCCGTGGTGCGCGAACTCGAGCCGTCCGGGCCGGTGCTGCCCGGCGCCGGCGACTGCGCCCCGCTCACACCCGAACAGCTCGGCCTCCAGCACCTGGGGAAGGGACGCGCAATCGACTTTGACGAAAGACCGCTCCCGCCGGAGGGACGCCGCGTGGATCGCCCGCGCGACGAGCTCCTTGCCGGTGCCCCGCTCGCCCCTGAGCAGAACCGTGACATCCGTCTCGGCCACGCGGCCGATGAGGTCCGCCACCGGGCCAAAGGACGCGCGGTGCCGTGCCGTGCGGGCACCGTGCACGACCCGCAGCGTTGCCGAGGTCGTGGCGGCTCCGTTGGACCGTCGATCGCTGTCAGTCATGGGTTCGCCGCCGCGCGTCAGCAGCGACCGGTCGACGCGCCATTCGGCTGGAGGCAGCAAGGGCGGTGCCACGGAGTCGGTTCAGGCGCGGCTGATGCCGGATTCCTTGATTTTGTTGAGCAGCGTTTTATAGCTCACCCCGAGGATCTGTGAGGCCTTCCGGCGGTTCCAGTGCACCTGCCGGAGGGTTTGCTCGATGGCGACCCGCTCGGCTTTCATCGCCGCTGCCTTGGCGACCGCCGCAAGCGAGCCTCCTTCGGCGGCAGGCTCCGCGTCCTCCATCGGGTCCGGCGTCTCTACCGCTACCGCAGACTGGGCTGAGACAGGCACGACCGGCAAGGCGATACCTCCGACTGCCATCGTGGAAACGCCCATCGGGACCGCCGCACCCGCGCCGACCATCACCGGGGCCGCGGCCATGGCGGCCTGCTGGGCGGCCGCGGCCATGGCGGCCTGCTGGGCGGCTGCCGCGGCTTTCTGCATGTTCTGCTGGATCTCGGCAATCACCAGCTGCTCGTCCTGCAGGACCACGATCCGCTTGATCATGTTCTCGAGCTCGCGGATATTGCCCGGCCAGTCGTAGCTGAGGAAGAGCTCTCTGAGCTCGTCCGACAGGAGCTTGACGGGACGGTTGTATTTGCGCGAATAGCGCGCGATGAAGAAGTCCGTCAGGGTCGGAATCTCATCCCGGCGCTCGCGCAGCGCTGGAACGGTCAACTCGATAACTTTGAGCCGATAGTAGAGATCTTCGCGGAAGTCTCCACTCGTCATCATCTTCTCGAGGTCACGGTTCGTGGCCGCAACGACACGCACGTCGACCTGGATGCGCTTGTTGCTTCCGAGCTTCGTGAACTCAGCGTCCTGGAGCACGTGCAGCAGTTTCGCCTGGAGCGCAGGCTTCATCTCGCCGATTTCGTCCAGCATGAGCGTGCCGCCGTCGGCTTGCTCGAACTTTCCGATGCGTGTCGTGGCGGCGCCGGTGAACGCGCCACGCTCGTGCCCGAAGAGCTCGCTCTCGAGAAGATCCGCCGGCAGCGCCGCGCAGTTCACCTTCACGAAGGGCTTGTTCCGCCGCGTCGATCGCTGGTGGATGGCGCGGCAGACCAGTTCCTTGCCGACGCCGCTCTCGCCCCTGATCAGGACGGTGACGTCGCTGTCGGCGACCTGCTCGGTCACCGTCGCTATCCCGCGCATCTTCTCGCTGTGCCCCCAGACGGCACGATCCTCGTCGTCGCTCAGTTGCTGCCGGAGCTCCGTGAGCTCGAAGACGAGCCGGGTCTTTTCGATGGCGTTCTTGATCGCCACATCGAGGGCGATCTCCCCGAGGCCCTCCGGATCGTCCGGCTTGACGACGTAGTCGGCGGCACCGAGCCGGACGGCCTCGACGATCGTGGGGACCTGGGTCCCGCCGGACAGCATGATGACCTGCGCTTCCGGGCGGCTGGTCTTGATGGCTCGAAGGGTGGCGAGCCCGTCGAGTCCGGGCATCATGACGTCGAGCAAGACGACGTCCGGCGGCTCGCTCTGCTTCATCGAGGCGAGCAGCTCATCTCCGCGGGTGTAGTAGCGCGCCTCGTACCCCCGCAGCGAGAGGAAAGTCCGGAGGTAAGCGGCAAACGCCGAGTCATCATCGACGATGGCGACGTAGGGTTTTTTCATTTATGGAAAATCCGGGCATCACAGACCAGGATGCACGAAGTCAGGGTTAGTACCAAGCGCAGAAACGCCTGAGCTGACGGGATAGACAGTAGGTCGTGCCCCACTTTGGGTAACTTGATTCACTACGGTAAGTGAAATGTTACACGACACGAAAAGCCGGTAAACCGGCTCGAGCGGCCCTCAGAGGTGAGGTAGGGCAATAACCGCGCCTGCCTTGGCGTCGGCGAGCGGGCGACCAGATGCTTCCGCCGTGCGCCTCGAACACCCGCCGAGCCACACCGAGGCTGAGACCCGAGCCGCCCCGCCACTCATCGAACACGGCGAGCCCCGAGTCGTCTGCTTCCGCCACCGGACCAATCCGATCGGGGTCGGCAATCGCAATCCAAGAGACGGCACGACCCGCAATCTGCCGGACGGTCTCGCGCACGGCGAGGGTCGAGCTACTGACGAGCTCGCGCCGCAAAGCGAGCAGGACGGCCGTGAACGCGGCTCGGAGGCGGACCGGATCTCCCTGGAGGAGCGCCTCGCCCGCGCCGACCTGAAGATCGATCTCGATCTGCCGGTCGGGGGCGTCAGGCAGGCCCGAGACGGACTCGGACAGCGCGGCGCGAAGATCGATGGGGACGCGGTTGAAGGTGGCGGTGCCGGCCTCGAGTCCGGAGAAGTCGCTCATCTCGGAGAGCAGGGCCGACAGCCGGTTGCACGACTTTTCGGCTTCCTCGAGCAGCCGCCGTTGAGGGTCCGTCAGTGGGCCGGCACGATCCTTCAGCAGCATCCGGATGTAGCCGGCAACCACGGTCATCGGCGTGCGGAATTCGTGGACCGCGAGCGACAGGACCTTCGGCCATCGCGCGTCGACCGGCTGCGCCATCAATGCATTCTAGTATGTTCAAGGGAACGGAGTTCCCGGACTCGCCCGCAGCCGCCGGGGGATGGAACTTTCGACATCGCTCCGGCATCTTACCGAGTGCGGGACAACTCGATGCTCCTCAAACGCGCAGCAGACATACCAACGTCCGAAATCACCGACGAGCGGCACTACCTTCGTCGCCGCGACTTCATGCGGCTCGCGGGCAGCATGGCACTCGCGGCGGCTGCCGGATCGTCGCTGACGTGCCGGAGGGCGCGACGCGGCAGGCGGGGCGATCGCTCCGGCAATCGATGACGGGGGACAACTCCCGCTCTCGGGCATCACGCCGAAAGTCGTCACGACCGACGAGCCCTGGAACACCTTCGACCAGATCACGAGCTACAACAACTTCTACGAGTTCGGCACGGGCAAGGGCGACCCGAGTCGGTATTGCCGGACGACTCAGAACGAGTCCCTGGACGGTGCGGATCGACGGCCTGTGCGACAGGCCGGCCGACTACGCGTTCGAGGATCTCCTGAAGCCACACACGCTCGAGGAGCGCGTCTACCGGCTGCGGTGCGTCGAAGCGTGGTCGATGGTCATTCCGTGGGTCGGGGTGCCGCTTGCTGCGGTGCTGAAGCGTGCGCAGCCCACATCGAAGGCGACCTTCGTCGAATTCACGACGCTCCTGAGACCGCAGCACATGCCCGGGCAGGATCAGCCGGTCCTGCAGTGGCCATATACGGAGGGCCTGCGTCTGGACGAAGCGATGCACCCGCTGACGATTCTCGCGGTCGGTCTGTACGGGAAGACGCTGTTGAATCAGAACGGCGCGCCGCTGCGGCTCGTCGTGCCCTGGAAGTACGGCTTCAAGAGCATCAAGTCGATCGTGCGGATCCGGTTCGTCGATAGACAGCCGCGCACGGCCTGGAACGTCTCGAATCCTGGTGAGTACGGCTTCTACGCGAACGTCAACCCCGAGGTCGATCATCCGCGCTGGAGCCAGGCGCGCGAGCGGCGGCTCCCGCAAATCTTCGGACGCCGGCGCACGCTCATGTTCAACGGCTACGGCGATCAGGTGGCGTCGATGTACGCCGGCCTGGATCTGAAGAAGAACTACTGAGAGTCAGCTTCCAGCTTCCAGCTTCCAGCTTATGTTCAGTTCTTCTCAGAAGCCGATCGTCTTTCTCGCCTCGCTCGGCCCTGCCTTGTGGCTCGCGTATCGCGTGTTCAACGGCATGCTCGACGCGAACCCTGTCGAGGATCTGTTGCTCGCGACGGGGCTGTGGGCCTTCCGGTTCCTGCTGATCTCGCTGGCCGTGACTCCCATTCGGCGCCTGACCGGATGGAACGGTGTGATCAAGTTCCGGCGCATGTTCGGGCTCTTCGCATTCTTCTACGCCTCCCTGCACCTCTCGATCTACGTCGTCCTCGACCAGGGACTGGAAGTCGGCTTCATCCTCGCGGACGTGGCCAAGCGGCGGTTCATCACGGCGGGCCTGGTGGCCTTTCTGCTGATGACGCCGCTTGCGGTGACCTCTACGAGGGGCTGGATCCGCCGGCTCGGACGACGCTGGCAGCTGCTGCATCGCCTCGCGTACGTCAGTGCGGCGGCCGCCGCGCTGCATTTCATCTGGAAGGTCAAGGTGGTGATCGGGGAGCCGGTGTATTACGCTGCGGCGCTCGGGATTCTGCTTGGATTCCGTGCACTCTGGCGGGGTCGCGAAAAAATCCTTTCCACAAGGAGGACGAGAGCTGGGGAGGAGCTCTTGAATCCGAAAAGATCCTCCCCTCCTCCCTACCTCCCTGTTAGCGAACGCACTTCTTCGGACGGTGTCTTCGGACTCCGCGCTGCGCCCCCAACCCCCTCAGACGTAACGTATTAGCGAGATTACTTAGCCCGGCTATAGTTGCCTCCGGCGCCCGCTATCGCCACTTCACCCGCGCTCCTGCCCGTTTGCCAGATTTTGGGTCCGGCGGACCTGCCAGATTCGTTATCGTCAGCGACATGCACAAGCCGATTAAGTACGTCGAAAAGGGTCTCACCCTGGTAGCCAGAGGTGCTTGGGCCGCATTCGATTCGATCAACGGCCTGAAGCCCAATGGGTCCTTCACGCCCAAGTGGTCCGATCTGCCGCTCCAGAAATCCTGGCAGAAGGTCAAGCCGCCGCTCGGCTGGCCTCGCGAGACCGATTCGCTTTGCCCGGTGTGCGTCCGCGAAGCGCGGCAGGAAATTGTCGACGGCAAGCGTGACTACAAGATCCTCCTCAACGAGAAGATCGGCGAGATCAAGGCCACGATCCTGGAGCGCGACGGCAAGATCCTGATGGTCAAGGATTGCCCGATCCACGGCCACTTCGAGGACGTGATGGCCATGGACCCCGCCTTCTTCAAGCATCTCGAGCAGACGTTCCCTGGCAGCGACATCCGCGCCCACAACGACGAGAAGCTCCACAATCACGGCAGCAGCACGATCAAGTACGGCCGCGGCTCGGTCCTGACGATCGACCTGACCAACCGCTGCAACATGATGTGCGACCCGTGCTTCATGGACGCCAACCAGGTGGGCTTCGTCCACGAGCTCTCGTGGGAAGACATCAGGACGATGCTGGACAATGCCATCTCGATCAAGCCGCGCCGCCAGATGTCGGTGCAGTTCTCGGGCGGCGAGCCGACGATGTCGCCGTACTTCCTCGACGCGGTGAGGTACGCGAAGAAGGTCGGCTACAACAGCGTGCAGGCGGCGACCAACGGCATCGAGTTCGCGAAGAGCCCCGAGTTCGCGAAGGCGGCGTTCGAGGCTGGACTCCGCTACGCGTATCTGCAGTTCGACGGCATCGGCAACGCCGCCAACTCGCACCGGCTGGTCGGCAACCTGTTCGACGTCAAGCTCCGCGCGATCGAGAACCTGTGGACCGCCGGCGTCGACATCGTGCCGGTCGTGACGATCGTCAACGGCGTCAACAACGAGCAGGTCGGCCGCATCATCCAGTTCGCGCTCGACAACCCGCGCAAGATCAACTTCCTCTCGTTTCAGCCGGTGTCGTTCACGGGACGCGACGAGGAGGTGACGCCGGAGCGGCGCGCGGCGCAGCGCTACACGCTGTCGCACCTGGCGCACGACGTGAAGAACCAGATGAACATCGGCGAGCCGGTCCGCGACTGGTTCCCGATCTCGTTCATGGGCACGTTCACCGACTGGGCGGACCTGGTCCACGGCCCGAGCGCGGAGTGGGGCAACCTGACGTGCGGATGCCACCCGAACTGCGGCATCGGCATGGCCGTGATGATCGACAAGGAAACGAAGGAAGCCGTGCCGGTCACGGCGTTCCTCAAGTGCGACGTGCTCGCGAAGGATCTCCAGAAGGTCAACGACGCGGCGCGGGGCCGGTTCCTGTCGGTCGTCGGCATGGCGCTGGCGCTGATGAAGAACTACGACCCCTTCCAGGCGCCGACGCACTTCAAGCTCGCCGACCTGATGAAGAAGTTCGACAAGACATTCGGCGCGACCGGCCACAACTACGGCAAGGTCACGGCGGACCGGACGTCGGCCGACATCGAGAAGCGCCGGGGCGACCGCTGGAACTTCCTCTTCATCGCCGGGATGTGGTTCCAGGATCTCTTCAACTACGACTTCCGCCGCACCGAGCGCTGCATCATCCCGTATGCCACGCAGGAAGGGGAGATTTCCTTCTGCGCGTACAACACCGGCATCGGCTGGCGCAACATCATCGAGAAGATGCACATGACGGCCACGCTCACGAAGTGGTACGAGGAGCACGGCCGCCACGAGATCTTCGCCGGCGGCAAGAAGGTCGAGCTCGCGACGACCGAACACCGTCTCGTGCTCGATCCGGTCGCGGTGGCGGCCGGCAAGCAGACGGACCTCGACGAGAAGGGGATCGCGAAGACGGCGCGGGAAGAGAAACTGCGCGCCCGCGCCGACGCCAAGAAGAACGCTTCGGAGCAGGAGCGCATGGCCGCCCTCTACCGCCAGCACGTCCTCCAGGAGGCGCCGCCGGAGCCGGTCATTCAGATCCGCGGCCTTGGCGGATCGAAGAAGTCGTCGGGCACGACCGCGGGTGTCAGTGACGTGCAGGAAGTGCTCCACAAGCCGGTGGAGTAGCTCACCTCCCGAATCGATCACGGCCGCGCGCCCTCGGGCGCGCGGCCGTTCTTTTTTTGGCGCTCGGCGGCGGCCTTCGGCCGTGCCCTCCGGCGCCTCGCTTGTTGTTGACACGCCTCGACCCCTCGATGCCCGACCCTTCAGTGATTGTCCCTCGCGCCGTCCTCTGGGACCTGGACGGTACCCTTGCCGATTCGAGCGAGCAGCACTGGCGGGCCTGGCGCGAGGCCATGGCGGCTGCCAACCGGGTGCTCTCGCGGGATCAGTTTGCCGCCGCATTCGGCCAGCGGAACGACCGCTTTCTTCGGGACTGGCTCGGCGACGGCCTGTCCGACGATGAGGTTGCGCGGTTCGGCGATGAGAAGGAAGCGGCATATCGCCGGTTGATCGAGGCCGAGGGGCTCGAGCCCTTGCCGGGTGCGGCGTCGTGGGTGCGGCGCTTGAAGGCGGCAGGCTGGCGACAGGCCGTCGCATCCTCGGCTCCACGGCAAAATGTCGAGGTGATGCTTCGGGCCCTTCACCTCGAGCTGCTGTTCGACGCCTTCGTCGCCGCCGAGGATGTGAAAGCGGGTAAACCGGATCCGGAAATCTTTCTGCTGGCGGCCGCGAAGCTTGGCGTCGCCGCGGACCGGTGTATCGTCGTGGAGGATGCGCCAGCCGGCATCGAGGGTGCTACGAGGGCGGGAATGCGATCGATCGGTCTCAGCCATACCGTACGGCTCGACGCCGACCTTTGCGTACCCTCTCTGGAAGATCTGACCGAAGACGTCTTCGATCGACTGCTCGGCGGTTCCTGAGCTCCCGACCTCGCGCTCTTGATACGGCGGCATCCAGAAACCATATTGATTGCCAGGTTCTCCAACAGGCCCCAGGATTAGATATGCGTTTCGCAAGCGTTCCCCGACTGCTCGCCGCGTGCGCGGTCTCATTGCTCCTCACCGCGCCGCCGGCGTTCGCTCAGGCTGCCGCTCAAACGGCACCGGCCGTCCGCGGCTTTGCCGGTCTCGCCGATCTCTCACGTTCGCTCGAGCAGCTGGTCGAAAAGATCAGCCCGAGTGTCGTCCAGATCTTCGTGACGGGATACGTGCCGCCGGATGAAAAGGACCAGGCGGCCACCGGCGAACCGTCCCTCGAGCGCAGCAGCGGATCGGGCGTCATCCTCGATTCGGATGGCTACATCATCACCAACGCCCACGTGGTCGAATACGCGACGCGGCTGGAGGTCGAGCTGCCGTTCAGCGCGACCGGCGGCGCGTCAGGACGATCGATCGTGCGCCGACGCGGACGAAACGTCGGCGCGCAGGTCGTTGCGATCGATCACGAGACCGACCTCGCGGTCGTCAAAGTCGACGCGAAGGGGCTGCCGGCGCTCACGATCGGCGACTCGGAGACGCTGCGACCGGGACAGCTCGTGCTCGCGTTCGGGAGCCCGCTCGGCCTGGACTCCTCCGTGACGATGGGCGTGGTCAGCGCCGTGGCGCGTCAATTGACGCCGGAGGATCCGATGATCTACGTGCAGACCGACGCCCCCATCAACCCTGGCAGCAGCGGCGGCGCGCTGGTGGACACGGAGGGGCGGCTCGTAGGCATCAATACGTTGATCTACAGCCAATCGGGCGGGAGCGAGGGCATCGGGTTCGCTGCGCCGGCCAACATCGTTCGCAACGTGTTCACCCAGATCCGGAAAACCGGCCGCGTGCGCCGCGGGGAGATTGGCGTGTATCCGCAAACGGTCACGCCCCTGATGGCCGACGCGCTGAAGCTCGGACCCGAAGCTGGCGTGATTCTCTCCGACGTGACTCCGAACGGCCCCGCAGCGAAGGCAGGGTTGCAGCCTGGCGACGTCGTGCTGACGCTCGACGGCAAGCGAATGGAGAATGGACGGCAGTTCCGGATCAATCTGTACACCCGCAGCATCGGCGATCAGGTGGCCATCGAGGTGCAGCGGGCGGAGCGCCGTCTTACGGTGCGCGTCAATGTCGCCGAACGCGACAGCGATATGGGCCGCCTGGCGGACCTCGTCTCCCCGCAGAATGCGATCCGCGAGATTGGGGTGCTCGGCGTCGACTTGACTCCAGCGATCCGCGAGACGCTGCAGGATCTTCGAGGCGACAAGGGCATTGTCGTGGCGCTGGTGGCGGCCGGCACGCCGTATTCGCAGCAGGGTCGCCTGGCCCCCGGCGACGTCATCTACGCCATCAACAACACGCCGTTGGACGGTGTCGAACGGCTGAAGACCGCGCTCGCGGGGCTCGCTCCGAATGCCCCGTTCGTTTTACAGGTCGAAAGGGAAGGCACGCTCCTGTACCTGGCGTTCAAGGTCGAAAGATGAAAGCCGATCTCAAAAATGCAAGCTGCAACATCATGTTCCACAGGCGAAACGGTACACAGTGCGCGGTTCTGACCGCTCCTGGCCTGTCGGATGTGCACGCCCTGGCGCACAGTCCTGCCGATTAGTGCCTCCCCGAATCAAGTCGCTACAGAATCCGTCACCGTAGCCAGAAACCTGTCAGTGGCGCATTTGTTGCTCAAGGAGTCCCCGACACCGCTCCCCGGCAGTGCTCACGACCCCGTTGGTGATCCGGATCGTGACCATGTACCGAGCGAGTCTTCTGCGAACGGCGGTACGGCTGTTCTTGACGGCCTTCATCGTTTCCCAGGCGCATGCTGCGCTTGCGCAAACGGTTTCAGACCCTGGGATCGTGGAGTTCGACCCTTCGCCTGACCACTCGAGGGTCGGCACCGACGGCACCCCCTACGTCACCAATTATCAGCTGTCCATGTACGTGTCGGGGCAGTCTTCTCCGTTGACCAGTGTCAGTCTCGGAAAGCCCTCTCCTCAGTCGGACGGCAAGATCAGGGTGAACTTTCTGCCCTTGATGTCGCCGCTGACGGCGGGCGTGATGCTACGAAGCGCGGGTGGCGGCGTCGGGCCCTGGTGGCACCACCACGAGCCTGGCCTCGAACCAGTTCCAGTACTCCGTCCCCTGCTCGACGGCTCTCTCGTCGACCTCTCTTGCGGCCGCATCGAGCGCGGGCTCCGGCAGCGTCACGGTGACGACCCCGGCAGGCTGCACGTGGACCGCCTCGAGCAACACGTCCTGGCTCACCATCACGAGTGGCGCGAACTACAGCGGGCCCAGCTCGGTAGGTTTCGCCATCGCTGCGAATACGACCCAGTCGGTCCGCACCGGGACGATGACAGTCGCCGGTGGGACGTTCACGGTGACGCAGGCCGCCCTCTCGTGCACCTATACGTTGTCCGCCGCGAGCCAGGCGCTTTCCGCCGCCGGTGGAACGGGGTCCGTGACGATGACGGCGTCGAACGGATGTGCGTGGACCGCGAGCAGCGGCGCATCGTGGTTGACCGTGACATCCGGCGCGAGCGGCACTGGTTCTGGATCGGTCGTGTTCAGCGCTTCCGCCAACACCAGCACCAACGGGCGGACGGCCGCGCTGACGATTGCAGGTCAAACTTTCACGGTCTCCCAGGCAGGAGTGAGTTGTTCTTACACGATTTCGCCGAGCAGCCAGGCGGTCACGACCGCCGGCGGCACGGGATCGGTGACCGTCACGGCTCCCGCCGGGTGCGCGTGGGGTGCGAGCAGCAATGCCAGCTGGCTGACGATTACGTCGGGCGCGAGCGGCACCGGGAACGGCACGGTCGCCTACAATGCGACGGCGAATATCGCCGCGAACGCGCGGACGGCGCTTCTGTCGGTCGGCGGCCAGACGGTCACGGTGTCGACGGTTGCAGTGGCGGATGACTTCAATCGCGCCGACGGCAGCCTGGGATCGACCTGGACCTCGCAGAGCGCCAGTACGTTGTCCCTCGCGGGCTACGCCGTCCTGGGTGTTCCGGACGATTTCGTCTGCTCGAGCCGAAGCGCTGCGGCCAACACGTTCAGCAACGATCAGACCTCGCAGGTCACGATCGCCAGACTCGACCACGCGGACTCTCTCGGCGTCACGGTCCGCAGCAGCGGCTCGCTGGCAACGGGCAACTTCTCCGGGTATCTCCTGGCGGCCGACGGTTCGAGCTTCTCGACGATCGACAAGATTGTGTCAGGCGTCGGATCTCCAGATCCTCGACCTGTCGTCGGTGACCTGGAGTACCGGCGATGTCATGAAGGTGGCCGTTGTCGGCCGAACGGTGACCGCCTACAAGAATGGCGTCGTGATCGGCACGGTCACGGATTCTGACCTGGCCGCGGGCCAGCCGGGCGCCTGCATCTTCGAGTCGCTCGCCGACGGGCTCGGCTCGTCGTTCGACAGCTGGATCGGGGAGACCAATCAGACCACTGCGACAGCGGCGATGGGCGGCGCACAATCGCTCTCCGCCAGCCAGGGCGTCACGGTGACGCAGGCGGGCGTGAGCTGCGCCTACTCGCTGTCGGCAGCCAGCGGAGCCTTCACAGCCGCCGGCGGCACAGGATCGGTGACGGTCTCGGGCCAGGGCGGATGCGGCTGGACGGCCAGCAGCAGCGCGCCGTGGCTGGCGGTGACGTCCGGCGCGAGCGGGAGCGGCGCGGGAACCGTGGCGTTCAGCGCATCTGCCAACACCAGCACGAGCTCACGGACAGCGACGCTGGCGATTGCGGGCCAGACGTACACCGTCACGCAGTCCGGCGTCAGCTGCTCGTTCTCGGTTTCGGCGACGAATCAGTCCTTTGCGGCCGCAGGCGGAGCCGCATCGGTGTCGGTGACGACCCCGGCCGGGTGTGTCTGGACTGCCGCCAGCAATGCGGCGTGGCTCGGCATCTCGGCTGGCTCGAGCGGCAGCGGCGCCGGCCAGGTGACCTTCGCCGCGTCGGCGAATCCCAGCACGAGCCCGCGAACGGCCACTCTGACGGTGGCAGGCAATGCCGTTGCCGTCACCCAGCTCGCCGCCTCGTGCACCTACGGGATCTCCCCCGCGGGACAGACCGTGCCGAGCGCGGGCGGAACCGGGGTGATCGCGGTTATCTCGTCTCTGGGTTGCGCCTGGACCTCGTCCAGCGGAGCGCCGTGGCTCACGGTCACGACGGGAGCGACCGGGTCAGGCGATGGTTCGGTCGCCTTCAGGGCGGCCGCGAATACCTCGACGACGACGCGCAGCGCCAGCCTGACGATCGGCGGCCAGACCTTCGCCGTGACGCAGCCCGGTACGTCGTGCACCTACGCCGTGACGCCCGCCACACTGTCCATCTCGTCGAGCGGCGGCACCGCCACGGTTGGCGTGACGGCTGGCACCGGCTGCGCCTGGACGGTGTCGAGCAGCGCCGCGTGGCTGACGCCCCCGGCTGGCTCGGGCGGAACCGGATCCGGTACGGTGGCTTTCACCGCCACGAGCAACACCGCAACCACGGGCCGCACCGGCACGCTGACCGTCGCCGGTCAGGCCGTCACGGTAACGCAGAACGGGACGAGCTCCTGCAGCATCACGGTCAACCCGGTGACGCGCACGATCAACGCGAAGAAGGCCAACGGGACGATCACCGTCACGGCCACGGGCTGCTCGTGGACGGCCAAGTCCTCGGCCGCGTGGCTGACGATCACGTCGACGCAGGTGAGCCAGGGCACGGTTGGCTACAGCGTGGCGGTGAATACCACCGGTTCGACGCGAACCGCGACGGTGGCCGTAGGTAGCGCGACGTTCACGTTGACGCAGGGCACCGACTCGTCGCCCAATCCGCCGAAGGGCCTGCGGGTGTTGACCAGCGGGACTGACGCGCAGAGGTTCGGAGCGTTCAAAGGTTAGGGTTTAAGGCGTCAGTGAACCCCTGAACCTTGAACCTCTGAACCTGAACCGGGGCTAGCCCCCCCGCGTGTGCATCTCGAGGTGGGCGTCCTTTCTCAGGGCCGCCAGCGGAATCAGCGTCTCGCGTCGTTCGGCGGCCAGCCGTTCTTCGGCCCCCCGATCGGCGCGGGATGCCCACACGGTCGAAATCAGCCCCTTCAATTCATCGCTCGTGGCACCGGCCCGCAGCGGGCGTCGCAGGTCGGTGCCCGCGCGCGCGTACAGGCACATCAGCCACATCCCATCTGCTGTCAACCGCGCTCGGTCGCACGATTCGCAGAACGGTTCGGTTGTCGACGAGATGATCCCGAACGGCAGGCCGTCGGGCAGGCAGAAACGCTCCGCAGGGGCTGATGACGCCTCGCCGATCGGCGCGACGGGGCCGTAGTACGCTTCGAGCCGGGAGAGGATCTCGCGCCGGGATACGACGGCCTGGGGAGACCACTGCGTCGCCCCTCCCACGTCCATGTACTCGATGAACCGAAGCTCGGCGCCGTGGTCCCGGCTGTACTCGAGCAGCGGAACCAGCTCGTCGTCATTGATCCCCCGCATCACGACCGTGTCGAGCTTCAGCGTGCCGAACTCCGCAGCGGCCGCATCGATGCCCTCGAGCACCGCCGCGTGCTCGTCGAACCGTGTGAGCGCTTCGAATCGTCCGGCCTGCAGCGTGTCCAGACTGACGGTGATGCGGTGCAGGCCCGCACGCCTCAGCGCGGCGGCATGCCGGGCCAGCAGCACACCATTGGTCGTCATCGCGAGATCCCGAATCGCGGGCCGTGCAGCCAGACGTTCGATGAGCAGCGGCAGGTCACGGCGGAGGAGGGGCTCACCACCTGTGATACGGACGCGGTCGACCCCCACTTCGGTGAACACGCCCACCAGCTCACCAATCTCTTCGAAGCTGAGCACGGCTTCGCGCGGCAGCCACACGTAGTCCTGTTCCGGCATGCAGTACCTGACAGCGCAGGTTGCACCGGTCGGTCACCGACACCCGCAGGCTGCGCAGAGGACGTCCAAAACGATCGAGGTTCGGCATGAACGACTAATTATCGCTGAATTTTTGTTATCCTCGGGCGCATTGCTCCCGCCACCAGGCCGCACGGGTGATCAACGCCGGCAAATCGGGGAATAGGCACGCACAGCGCGCCCGCCGGAGCGGAGCGGGGCATTGGGGCCCCCGCGAGCGACGGCGTAAGGGGGTCCGGGGGACGAAGTCCCCCGGATGAGTAAAGAGGAGACCGGAGATGAGTCCACGACACTGGATCAGTGTGCTGGCGACGACGGCCGTGCTGACGGCCGCGCCGCTCGCGCAGAATCAGCCGTCCCGCGAGCCAGCGGGCGCAGCGCGCGAGGCGTCGAAGGCCGAGGCGCCAAAAGAGGACGCCCGCACGCAGAAGCTGAAGGCGGAGGCCACGGCCGATGTCGAAGGCATGCAGACCTTCACCCAGCAGATGGTCGATTCGATTTTCAGCTTCGCCGAGCTGGGATTCCAGGAAGTCGAGACGAACCGCTACCTGATCGAGATCCTCGAGAAGAACGGGTTCACGGTGCAGAAGGGCGTCGCCGGCATTCCGACGGCCTTCGTGGCGAGCTGGGGATCGGGCAAGCCAGTGCTGGCACTCGGCTCGGACATCGACTGCATCCCGCAGGCATCACAGAAGCCGGGTGTGGCGTATCACGACCCCATGATCGAGGGCGCACCGGGTCACGGCGAAGGGCACAACTCCGGACAGGCCCTGAACGTCACAGCGGCCATCGCCGTGAAGAAGATCATGGAGCGCGAGAAGCTGCCTGGCACGATCCGCCTCTGGACGGGCACGGCGGAGGAGCTCGTCGGGACCAAGGCCTACTTCGTTCGCGCCGGGCTCTTCAAGGACGTCGACGTGGCGCTCTTCACACACGTCAGCAACGAGCTGGGTGTTTCCTGGGGGGACCGCGACGGCACGGGCCTGGTCTCGGTGCAGTACTCGTTTCGGGGCGAGACCGCGCACGCGGCGGGAGGGCCGTGGCGCGGCCGCAGCGCGCTCGACGCCGTCGAGCTCATGGACATCGGCTGGAACTTCCGTCGCGAGCATCTGCCGCTCGAGCAACGCTCGCACTACGTCATCACCGACGGCGGCGATCAACCGAACGTCGTCCCGCGCACGGCGTCCGTCTGGTACTACTTCCGCCAGACCACCTATCAGAAGATCAAGGATTTGTGGCAGCTCGGCGACGACATGGCCAAAGGCGCCGCGCTGATGACCGGCACCGAGCTGCTGCCGACGAAGGTGCTCGGCAGCGCGTGGCCACAACATTTCAACAAGACGATCGCCGAGACGACATTCGCGAACATCCAGAAGGTCGGCATGCCAACGTGGAGCGAAGCGGACCAGACGCTCGCGAAGGCCCTGCAGAAGGAGCTCGGGAGCAAAGAGCAGGGCCTGAGCCTGAAGGTCCCCGAGAAGCTTCAAGGACCGGTCGAGGACAATCGCGGAGGCGGATCGGACGACATCGGCGACATTTCGTGGAACGTGCCGACGGTGACGCTTCGGTACCCGGCGAACATTCCCGGCCTCCCGGGTCACAACTGGGCGAACGCCATCGCGATGGCCACGCCGATCGCTCACAAGGGAGTCACCGCCGGCGCGAAGGTCCAGGCCATGACGATGCTGGATCTCGTGCTGAAGCCGGCGCTCGTGGATCAGGCGTGGGCGTACTTCCGCGACGTGCAGACCAAGACGATGAAGTACGAGCCGCTGATCCGCCCGCAGGACACGCCGGCGATCGAGCTGAACAAGGCGACGATGGAGAAGTACCGGCCGGAGATGCGGAAGTACTACTACGATCCCTCGCGCTACAAGACCTACCTCGAACAGCTCGGGATCACGTACCCGACCGTCAAGAAGTGAATGGGCGACCGCCTATAATTCTGGGGTCAGGAACTCCAGCTGCTGGAGCGGTTCGAAAAGATGCACTCGTAGGCGCGCCAAGGGCGCGCCCCGCCGGCCAGCCTCCGCCAAGGCTACGGCGGCCCGCCGGAGCTTTAGCGAAGGCGGGAGCGGAGCGGGGCGAAGGGGCCCCGCGAGCGACGGCGATGGGGGGCCGGCGGGGCGAAGCCCCCCGGTCTAGTTAAGTTAGGAGCCGATGACCGAGCACACACGCCCCGCGCGCGGGATGCGCGATTTCCTTCCCGACGACGTCCGGCGGCGCGGGCACGTCGTCGGCGTCATCGAGCGGACGTATCGCCGGTACGGGTTCGAGCCGCTCGAGACACCCGCGCTCGAGAACATCGAGACGCTGACCGGGAAATACGGCGACGAGGGCAACAAGCTCATTTTCAAAGTGCTGCGGCGCGGCGAGCACGAGGCGTCGGGCGAGACGGATCTGGCGCTTCGCTACGATCTGACGGTGCCGCTGGCGCGCGTCGTGGCGGAGCATCGGGGCAGGCTGCCGAAGTTCTTCAAGCGATATCAGATTCAACCGGTGTGGCGCGCCGATCGCCCGTCGCGCGGGCGGTTCCGCGAGTTCTACCAGTGTGACGTCGACGCCATCGGGTCGGCGTCGCCTGTCGTCGAAGCGGAGGTGTGCTCGGCGGTCAGCGACGTGCTGCGCGAGCTCGGCTTCCGGGACTTCGTGATCCGCCTCAATCACCGGGGGCTGCTCAGAGGGATGCTCGAGACGTTCGGCGTGCCGACAGAGCTGCACGATCAGGCGCTCGTCGCAGTGGACAAGCTTGACAAGATCGGCCGTGACGGCGTGGCGGGAGAGCTTGCCGGGCGCGGGATCCCCGCCGATGCGGCGGAGAGGCTGCTGACAGCGTTCGATCACCCGTTGACGAAATCGCCGTCAGCGGAAGCGTCTGCACACGAGGCGATGATCGGCTGGGCGCGCGAGCAGGTGGGCGCGCATGCCGAGGGCGTCACCGCCGTCGCCAACCTGGACGAAATTCTGCGCTTGTGCCGGGCCACGAGCGCGAGCGGGCACGTGGTGCTCGATCCCTCGCTGGCGCGCGGGCTGTCGTACTACACGGGCGCGATCATGGAGACGGCCGTGCCGGATCTGGCCGGCAGCCTCGGAGGCGGGGGGCGCTACGACGGCCTGATCGGGATGTTCAGCGGCGACACGATTCCGGCGTGCGGGTTCTCGCTGGGGCTCGAGCGGATCCTCGTCGTGATGGGGGAGCGGCAGATGTTTCCGGCCGGGCTGCAGCGGGCCGCCGCGGACGTGATGGTCACCTTGTTCGAGCGCGAGCCGATCGAGGACGGGCTGAAGCTGGCGGCCGATCTTCGCGGTGCCGGTCTGTGCGTCGACGTCTATCCGGAACCGGAGAAGCTCGGGAAGCAGTTCAAGTACGCCTCGGCGCGAGGCATCCGGTTCGTGACCGTCGTCGGCGGCGACGAGCGCGCGTCGGGTCAGGTCACGATCAAAGATATGGAAACCGGAGAGCAGATCTCGGTGTTGCGCGAGCACACGGCCAAAGCTGTGGGACAGCTGCAGCTCGTGGCCAAGCGCGGGTAGCGGATAGCGGGAAGCGGAAGCTGGAAGCTGGAAGCTGGTAGCTGGTATCGACGATATGAATCAACCGCTCGGTGGACTTGCGCGCACGCACACCTGTGGCGCGCTCACGCGGCAGGATGTCGGCGCAGACGTGGTGCTCCTCGGCTGGGTCCATCGCGTCCGGGACCTCGGGTCGCTCGTGTTCCTGGACGTGCGCGATCGCCACGGCATCACGCAGGTCATCGCGAGAGACGACGAGCAGGTGCTGGCTGACGCGAAGCGCATGCGGCCCGAGTACGTCGTGGCGGTTCTGGGGCAGGTGGAGCTGCGCTCGCCCGAGTCGGTGAACCCGAAAGTGCAGACGGGCGAAATCGAGGTGGCGGTGCGCGAGCTGCGCCTCCTCAACGACGCCAGGACTCCGCCCTTTCCGATCGCCGACGAGTCGGGCGTCGCCGAAGACACGCGGTTGAAATACCGGTATCTCGACCTCCGGCGCGCACGGATGCAGCACAACATCACCCTCCGTCATCGTGCGACGATGGAGATTCGGAAGTATTTCGACTCGCAGGGCTTTCTCGAGATCGAAACGCCGATGCTCACGAAGTCGACGCCGGAAGGGGCGCGCGACTATCTCGTGCCGAGCCGCGTCCATCCGGGTGAGTTCTATGCGCTGCCGCAGTCGCCGCAGATCTTCAAGCAGATCCTGATGATTGCGGGAATGGACCGCTACTTCCAGATCGTCAAGTGTTTTCGGGACGAGGACCTGCGCGCGGATCGACAGCCGGAGTTCACCCAGGTCGATCTCGAGATCTCGTTTGCGACGGAAGATCTGGTGTTCGCGACCGTCGAGCCCTGCATCGAGCGGCTGCTGGCGCTCATCGGCCGGCCTGCGGCGCGGCCGTTCCGCCGGCTGCCCTACGCGGAGGCGATCGCCAAGTACGGCTCGGACAAGCCGGACCTGCGGTGCGGGATGGAGATCGCGGACCTCTCGGCGGCGTTCGCCGAGAGCTCGTTCGCGCTGTTTCGCGATGCGATCGCCGCCGGCGGCGAGGTGCGCGGATTCGTGGTGCCCGGCGCGGCGAAGTACTCGCGGCGAGAGCTCGACGAGCTCGTCGAGCAGGGGCGGCAGCTCGGCGCGACGGGCCTCGTGTGGGCGCGGGCGCCCGAGGGCACGATCCAGAGTCCGGCGGTCAAAGCCGCCGGAGAGGACACGATCCGGAAGGCCCTGGAGCTCGCCGGAGCGGGGGCGGCGGACCTGCTGCTGATGGCCGCGGGGAAGCACGATCCGACGTCGCGGCTGCTCGGATCGCTCCGGCTCCAGCTGGCGAAGAAGGAGAACCTGCTCGACCCGACGAAGTTCGAACTGCTCTGGGTGGTCGACTTTCCGATGTTCGAATGGTTCGAAGAGGAGCAACGGTGGGAGTTCATGCACCATCCGTTCACGGCTCCGCTCGAGAGTGACGCGGCGATGCTCGAAAGCGACCCGGGTCTGACCCGGGCCCGCGCCTACGATCTCGTGCTGAACGGCAGCGAGATCGCCGGCGGCAGTATTCGAATTCACGATCAGAAGCTGCAGCGCCTCATCTTCAAGCTGCTGCAGATCTCGGACGAGGAGGCCAAACTGCGCTTCGGCTTCTTTCTGGACGCGCTCGAGTACGGTACACCCCCGCACGGCGGCATCGCGCTCGGCCTCGATCGCATCATCGCGATTCTGTGCGGGGAGGGCTCGATCAGGGACGTCATCGCATTTCCCAAAACCGCCCAGGCAGTCGACCTGATGGCGGGTGCGCCGTCGACCGTCAACCAGAGGCAGCTGAAGGAGTTGCGCATTCGTTTCGAGGGATCGTGAGCCTGGCGCCGGGCGTCCCCACGGTCGGCGTCGGCCGCGTGTAGTACACTGGCTTCCGCCGGAGCGACCCGGCCAGGAGCTACGCCATACCTTCCGCCACTGTCGTCCGCAAGGTCACCGTTCCAGACGAGGACGTCGAATCGCTGTTCGGCAGCTACGACGAGAACCTCAAGCATCTCGAGTCCCAGTTCGGCGTCCGCATCCGGACGAACGGGCACGAGCTGATCGTCGAAGGCGAGGCAGGGGACGTCGCGCGCGCGGAGCGTGTGCTCGATCAACTGGCCGGCCTGATGCGCGGTGGTTACAAGCTCGCGAAGGGCGACGTGCGGACGGCGTCGCAGCTCGTCGTGCAGGACGAGAGCGTGTCGCTGTCGGACTATTTCCTGCGCGGGGCGACCCGGACGTCGGGTAAACGTCAGGTCACAGCCAAGAGCGTCAATCAGCGCCGGTATCTCGAGGCGATCGACAAGTTCGACATCGTGTTCGGCATCGGGCCGGCCGGGACCGGAAAGACGTATCTGGCGATGGCGCAGGCCGTGTCGTTCCTGCTGGCCAAGCGGGTGAGCCGGATCATCCTGGCGCGTCCCGCCGTCGAAGCTGGCGAGAAGCTTGGATTCCTCCCGGGCGATCTCCAGGAGAAGGTCAATCCGTACCTGCGCCCGTTGTACGACGCGCTGTACGACATGCTCGACATCGAGCGCGCGGAGCGTTTGCTCGAGCGCGGCACGATCGAGGTCGCGCCGATCGCCTTCATGCGCGGGCGCACGCTGAACGATGCCTTCGTGATCCTGGATGAAGCCCAGAACACGACCTCGGAGCAGATGAAGATGTTCCTCACGCGACTGGGGTTCGGATCGAAGGCGGTTATCACGGGGGACGTGACGCAGATCGATCTGCCGGTCGGACGGGCGTCCGGCCTGGTCGAGGCGGTGAAGATCGTCAACAAGATCGAAGGCATCGCGTTCGTGCACTTCGACGAGAAGGATGTGGTCCGCCACCAACTCGTGCAGCAGATTGTGAAGGCGTACGAAGCGTACGGTGGATCCCGACAGTAGCCGCCTGCAAATCGCGGTGACGGACGGACGGGGCCGTCCGGTTCGTGCGCCGGGCCTGCGGCAGTGGCTCGCATCGGTGGCGCCCGCGCGGGCGCGCGGCGTGCTGGCGATCGCGCTCGCCCGCGACGCCGAAGTCCGTGCCCTCAATCGCCGCTATCGCCGCAAGGACGAGCCAACCGACGTGCTGTCGTTTCCTGCGGAAGACGCCGACCAGCCTCCGGGCTCCGGGCTCCGGGCTCCAGCAAAGACGGTCATCGACAGGAGCCTCGGCGATCTGGTCATCGCGACCGGCGTCGCGCGTCGTCAGGCCGCTGATGCGGGCCATTCCTACGCTACAGAGCTCAAAGTCCTCGCCCTTCACGGTCTGCTGCACCTCCTCGGCTACGATCACCATGCTCCGGACGACCATGGCCGCATGGCTCGGCTGGAGGCGCGGCTGCGGCGCCGGGGCGGGCTTCGCACCGGCCTGATCGAGCGCGCGGGCAGCCAACGAGATCCGACGCGCCTCGGCGCGGGGGGCCACCGGCCTGTGTCGCTCAAGTAAATGCTCACCCTGCTCCTGCTGCTGGCCGTCTGTGCGGTGTACGTCGGCACCATCGAAACGGCGTTCAGCGCCCTGATGCGCCTGTCGCTGCGTCTGATGGCGGAGCGCGGCGGGCGCAACGACCGGCTCGGCTTCTATCTCGAAGATCCGATCCAGCTCTTCATTCCCGCGCGGCTGATGCTCGGGCTCATCTTTTCTCTGGCGACCGTCGTGATCGCCATGTTGACCGGACGCACGGGCTTCCAATCGATTGGGATGCTCCTCGTCTTCGTCGCCGTGTTCATCCTCGTCTTCGAGCACGTGCTGCCGATGCTGATCATGCGCCGCAACCCGGAACGGGTGCTGGAGCTGCTCCTGCCGCCGTTCGACTACGTCGCGCGCTTTCTGCACCCGCTGACGGGCACGTTGGTGCGGCTGCTCGTCGAGGGCCGTCGCGACAGGGAACGGCAGGGCACACAGACGGCCGGGGCCAGCCCTGGAAGAGAAGAAGAGGCGGGCGAGGCCGCGCACGCGTACCTCGAGGCCGGCGAGGAGCAGGGGCTCATCGAGGGAGACGAGCGGCGGCTGCTCCAGTCGATCGTCGACTTCGGCGCCACGCTGGTTCGCGAGGTCATGACGCCCCGGCCCGACATCGTGGCCATCGCCGCGGACGCGACGCTCGACGAGCTGCGCGCGCTCTTTCGGGAGCAGGAGTACTCGCGCATCCCGGTCTACAAGGAGAACCTGGACAACATCCTTGGGATCGTCTTCGTCAAGGACCTGATTCAGCTCACGGGCGCTCCCGGAGAAACGCAGGCGCTCGCAGGCCTGGTCCGGCCGGCGGCGTTCGTGCCCGAGACCAAGCGCGTGCCGGAGATGCTCAAGGAGTTCCAGCGCAAGCAGGTCCAGATGGCGATTGTCGTCGACGAATACGGCGGCACCGCGGGGCTCGTCACGATCGAGGATCTGCTCGAAGAAATCGTCGGCGAGATCCGTGACGAGTACGACGTCGAGACCGAGCCGGTCATCGAGGAAGGCAACGGCTCCTACGTCTTCAGCGCCAAGGTCAACATCGATCAGGTGCGGGAGCGGCTGGACGTCGAGATCGAGGCAGATGGCTTCGAGACGGTCGGCGGTTACGTATTGGCGCGCGCCGGCCGCGTTCCGTCGGTCGGCGAGACCTTCGAGCTCGACGGCATGATCGTCGAAGTGCTCGAGGCCGAGCGCCGGCGCATCCATCGGGTCCGGTTCCGCAAAGCTGCTCAGACGCCGGTCGAGAGCCGGTGATCGCGGGCGACGTCTACATGCCACACACGGGCTTCGTTTCCCTCATCGGTCGCCCCAACGCAGGGAAATCCACGCTCCTCAACCGCATCGTGGGCACGAAGGTCGCGATCGTGTCGGACAAGCCCCAGACGACGAGGACGCGGATCGTGGGAGTCAAGAACTACGACGACGGTCAGGTCGTGTTCGTCGACACGCCGGGCATCCACCGGCCGCTGCATCGATTGAACGTACGAATGGTGGATGCCGCGGTGGAGACGCTCCGCGAGGTCGACGTGGTGGTGCTCGTGTTCGACGCCTCGACCCGGCCGGGCCACGGCGATCAGTTCGTCTCAGGACTCCTGCGCGATGTGAAAGTTCCTGTCGTCCTCGTTTTGAACAAGGTCGACCTCGTGTCCAAGCCGAGGCTGCTGCCTCTCATGGCCGAAGCGCAATCGTGGCACCGATTCGCCGCAATCATTCCGGTTTCCGCGGCGACGGGGGACGGCGTCGAGCAGCTCGAGCGCGTGTTGCTCGAACATCTCCCGGAGGCCGCCGCGATCTATCCCGAGGATTACCTGACCGACCAGCCCGAACGCGTGCTCGTGGCGGAGATCGTCCGCGAGAAGGTCCTCCAGCACACGCGCGCGGAGCTGCCGTTCACGACCGCCGTGATCGTCGACCAGTTCGACGAGACCGAGCGCGAGGCGATTCTGCGGTTGTACTGCACGATTCTGGTGGAGACCGAATCGCAGAAGCCGATCGTCATCGGGCGCGGGGGCGGGATGATCAAGCGCATCGGTACCGATGCGCGGGTAGACCTCGAGGCGTTCTTCGAGACGAAAGTGTTTCTGGATCTGCGCGTCAAAGTGGACCCGGACTGGAGGAACAACGAGCGGTCGCTCGACGAGATTGGCGTGCCGCGGACCGCGCGGAGACCCTCGAAGCGCAAGCGGTGAGCTTCCACCTGAAGGTGGAAGCCACAGGGTGGAAGCCACAGGGTGGAAGCCACAGAGGTGGAAGCCACAGAGGTGGAAGCCACAGAGGTGGAGAGGTCGGCCTATCTGCTCGCGGTGCGCTGCTTCTCCAATTCCGCCAGGAACGCCTTCTCGGATCGCTCGATGGCGGCGCGGCATCCCTGCGGATCCACGAACACGGCATCCCCTTTGGCAGCCGCCGCCGCGGCCTTCTCCGGACCGCCGAACACCGATGCATGTGCCGCGAGGAAAACCTCACACGGCAGCGCCTTCTCGACCTCGAAGGCGTGCTTGTAGTCCGCTTCGATCGACGGATACTTCGCGTTCTTCAGCAGCTTCGTTCCGGGATTCACGGCCGTGCTGCCGAGGAACGCCACCTTGCGCTCCTGCCCCGCGGAGTCCTTGACGGTCATCGTCCATGTGGTCGTGCCCTTCGTGTGGCCTGGGGTGAGGTGCGCCGTGAGCGCAATGGGTCCGACCTTCACGACCTCGCCGTCCTTGACAGTGGCGTCGACCTTCGTGGGAGGGAAGTGAAACTCAGGGCCGAAGAGGTAGTCCCCCTCGCCTCCGCCGGCGACGAGCGGCGCATCGCCGGCCGCGACGAGGACTCTCGCATTGGATTCCTTCTTCAACCGCGCGTGCGCCCCGACATGGTCGTAGTGTGCCTGCGTGGTCAGGATGCACACGAACGTCCTTGACGTTGAAGCCGAGGGTGCGAATGTTGTCCAACACGGCGTCCGCGTTTTCTTCCACGCCCGTGTCGATCACGACATGGCCCTCGGGTGACGTGATGAGGAACGACGACAGGTCCACCGTGCCGACGTAGTAGATGTTCCCCATGATGCGGTATGGCTTGACGCGCTCGGTCCAGTTCGCGGGAACCGAGCGGACCTGAGCCACTATCCCCACCGTAGCGGACAGGCCCAGCCCGAGAGCCAGGGAGACCGAGAGACAACTGAACCGTCGGACCATGCACGCCCTCCCAAGGGGTCTATCCGTGGAACTTTTCCACCCGTCCAACTGAATACACGATGCAGGCGTCGAAGACATTACCACCGCCAGCCCTGCTCCGAGGGCTTGAAGCCAGTTCGCACATGACCACACGGCAACCGCGCGGACCGAACCAGGACCCGCACCCCGATCGGGAATCGGACGAGGATCTGCTCGCGCGGACCGCCGGCGGCGACGCCCAGGCATTCGCGTTGCTGTTCCGACGCCGGCACGGGCAGGTCTACCGGTTCGCCCTGCACATGACGGGCAGCGCGGGCGCGGCCGACGACGTGACTCAGGAGGTGTTCATCGTGGTCATGCGTGAGGCCGCCCGGTACGAGCGCGGTCGCTCCGGAGTCGTCGCCTGGCTCTGCGGCATCGCGCGGAACTGCGCGCGGCAGCGCCTCGACCGCGACCGTCCGTTTCAGACGCTCGAAGACGAAGACGAGGCCTTGCGGCATGCCGCGCCGCAGGCGGATCCGCTCGACGACCTCACTCGCGCCGAGGGCATCGAGCGCGTGCGCCGAGCAGTGCTCCATCTTCCGGTGCGGTACCGAGAGGTCGTCGTGCTCTGCGATCTTCAGGAAATGAGCTACGCGGAAGCGGCCGATGCGCTGGCATGTGCGGTGGGAACGGTGCGTTCGCGCCTTCACCGGGGCAGGCAGCTGTTGGCAACCAAACTGTCCGCGAGCGACCCGTCCGGAGCGGGCACCGGAGCGGCTGCGCAACCGCGCGAGGCCACCGAACAGCGGGAGCCCGCGAAACCGCACGGCGTCAATCCCCCGTTGACAAGGAGCTGCGCATGACCTGCCAGGAATGTCAGGATTTGATGCTCGAGGTCGCGCGGGATCGCGCGGCGCCGTTCATCCAGCGGGCGGTGCAGGCGCATGCAGCGTCGTGCGTCGCGTGTGCCGGCAATCTCCTGCGGGAACGGGCCGTGACTGCGGGCTTGCGCGCCGTGGCCCTCGACGCGGCGGGCTCGACCGCTTCGTCCGATCTGGAGGCGCGGCTGATGAAGGCGTTCGCCTCGCACGTGGATATTGCCACGCGAGATGGATTCATAGGCTCTTCTGACGTGGCTTCGTCCGCCGTCCGGGCGAAGCGATGGTTGTTGCCGCTGGCGGCCGCTGTCGCGCTGGGGGCAGCCGGGTTGACATGGTGGGTCACACGATCCCCGCGCATGTCCTGCGCCGATGCCGGCGATCGCGGCAGTCCAACCGCCAGTATCTGCCATTGAGCCGGGCGAAGCCCCGCATCCGGATCGACCGACCCCTGTGGACAGGGCCCGCCCGGTACGTCGGACGCTGCGGCCCCAACCCAAGGCCCCCATCCAGGCGGTCGGGTTCGTGCCGATCCCCTCGGCGGCCGGCCTCCCGGCGTTCGAGAGCGGACAGATCGTGCGACTCGGGATTCCGGTTGCCGCGCTGCCGAATTACGGCGTGCAGATTCCGTCCGGCGGGGAATCCTCGATTCAGGCGGATCTGCTGGTCGGCCAGGACGGGCAACCGCGAGCGATTCGCCTCGTGAGCGCGAACGCCTCGCCGATTCAGGACGCGCACCCGAGGCACTGAGGCCCCGCGAGCGCTGATTAACAACAGAAAGGGATCGAATGATGCGAAAGATAGTGGCGATGGCGGCGTTCTGCGCGATGGCCGCGCCGGGTGCGGGGGCGCAGGAGCCCGTGACGGTAACCAAGCAGGCGGCTGAGGCCGGAGCGGTTCAAGGCAAGATTCAGCTTGCCCGAGTCGGAGTCGAGAGCCGCCTGACGAAGAATGCGCCGTATTCCGCCGAAGCGGTCACCGAGTCGGTCCAGGTCCTTGCCGACGGCAACCGCATTGTCACGAAGAACGCCACGCGGGTGTACCGCGACAGCGAGTCGCGAACGCGACGCGAGCAGCTGAACGTGCTCAATGCGGCCGGGACCGATGTGGTGAACATCACCATCAGCGATCCGGTATCCGGGAACACCTATTTTCTCGACCCCGCGACGCACATGGCCTACCGCAACGGGTTCATCGTCGCGACTCCGGGCGGCGTGACGACGGCCACCGTCGGAGGCAGAGGTCGCGGCACGGTGAGCGTGTTCGGCTCGGCCACCGGCCCCGTAACCGTGGAGGGCGGGGACCGGGCACAGAAGGAGGCCGCGGAGCTCCAGGCGCATGAAAGCAGCCGATGAAATCAAGGTGCGCCTCGGCGGCGCGCCGGGCGTCCCGGACTTCGTGTTCAGCGGAGATGCTTCCGGCCAAGATCGCGGCGATGAATGGCCAGACCACGCGCGAGGAGCTCGGACAGCAGACCATCGAAGGCGTCACCGCCACCGGCACACGCACGACGACGGAGATCCCCGCCGGAGCGATTGGCAACGAACAGCCGATCAAGATCGTGTCGGAGCAATGGTTCTCGCCGGACCTGCAGGTCCTCGTCCTGACAAAGCACACCGACCCGCGCGTTGGCGAAACGGTGTACCGCCTCGTCGGCATCGTTCGTGCCGAGCCGTCCCGCTCGCTGTTCGAACTGCCGCCCGACTACACGCTGAAGGAGTCGGTCATCCGCCGCCAGGACAGGGAGCTTCGCTGAATCCAGGGGCATCGCTGAAAAAGGCTCCAGGCTTCGGGCTCCAGCGACAAGACTGGAGCCTGGAGCCATTTCAGCGTGAGTCCCCCGTGTTACATTGAGCAGTTCCGTCTCTCGTGATCGGACTGCCAATGCCTCAGCGCAAGCTCGATGTCGTGCTCGATTCGGTGAAGCGCCTCCAGCGCATGGGGGCGACGGCGAATCTCGTCAACCTGCTGCAGAAGCAGCATCCCGCCGATCTCGCGCAGCTCTTCTCGGAGCTTCCCGACAAGGACCGCCACTCCGCGTTCTCGCTCCTCGTCGAGCGCAACAGCCGGCTCGCGATGGAGGGCTTGAGCGAGCTCGGCCCGGAGGCCGGCGCCAATCTGCTCTCCGATCGCTCGGCTGACGAGATCGTCAAGCTCGTTCAGGACCTGCCGTCAGACGACGCGGCGGCGATCATCGACTACCTGCCCGAGGAGCTGTCGGCGGCCGTCCTCGAGCAGATGCAGAAGCGCCCGGCCGGCGGAGACGTGGGCGAGCTGCTGGATTACCCCGAGCAGACGGCCGGCCGCATCATGAACCCCAAGGTCTTCGCGCTGTCAGAAGACATGACGGCGGGGGAGGCCATCACCGCGCTTCAGGGCTCGCGCGACGTCGAGGTCGTCTTCTATCTCTATGTGATCGACGCGCGCCGTCATCTCGTCGGCGTAGTGTCTCGTTGCGGCGCCTGCTGCTCGTCTCGCCTCCCACGCCGCTCAAGCGGATCATGACCACCGACATCATCAGCGTCCGGGTCGACATGGATCAGGAGGAGGTGGCGCGTCTGGTGGCCTCCTACAACCTGCTCGCGATTCCGGTCGTCGACGAGGAGAACAAGCTGGTCGGCGTGATCACGGTGGATGACGTGATCGACGTCATCAAGGACGAAGCGACGGAGGACGTGTATCGCCTCGCCGGGCTGACCGGCGACGACCGCGTCTTCTCGCGTCCGATCGAGTCGCTCCGCAAGCGGCTGCCCTGGCTGATCGTCAATCTGGCGACCGCGTTTCTTGCGGCCTCCGTCGTCGCGCTGTTCCAGAACACCATCAGCGTCGTCACCGCGCTGGCGGTCTTCATGCCGGTCGTCGCCGGCATGGGAGGCAACGCGGCGACGCAGACCCTGACCGTGATCGTTCGGGGCATCGCGCTCGGCGAGCTGACCTGGACGAACAGCCGCAAGGCGCTCCTCAAGGAAACGCTGGTCGGGCTCGGAAACGGTCTGGCCTGCGGGCTCGTGGGAGCGCTCGTCGTGTTCATGTTCAAGGGCGACTACTGGCTCGGGACCATCCTGGCCATGGCGATGGTGATCAACATGTTCATCGCCGCGACCGCCGGCACGCTGATTCCGCTGGCGCTGCGGGCGATGAAGATCGACCCGGCGCTGGCCTCATCCGTATTCATCACGACCCTGACCGACGTCTTCGGCTTCCTGTCCTTCCTGGGCCTTGGCACGTTGTTCATCAAGTACTTGCACGTTGCGGGGTAGAATGAGCCGGTATCGTTCAGCCATCTCTCCCTCTTCGTGTGCGGATTGAGAAACGATGCCTGTTTACACGTCGGAGGCGCTGATCCTCCGCACGTACAAGCTCGGGGAAGCCGATCGCATCGTCGTCTTCCTGACCCGGGATCGAGGGAAGAAGCGAGGCGTGGCGAAAGGGGCGCGGCGGGCCCGGTCGCGGTATATCGGCGCGCTCGAGCCGATGACGCGGGCCGGCGTGGCTTACTACGAGCGCGAGCAGCGGGACCTGGTCCGGATCAATTACGTCGAACCGCAGCGGTCGCCTCTGTCGGTCCTGGCTGGGGCAGGGAGGCCGGTGCCTCGTCCGGGGCGCTCGGGCACGTCGGCTATTTTGCGGAGTTGATAGACGAGTGGGCGCCCGAGGCGCAGGTCGACGAGCGGCTCTACCGGCTGGGATCATCGGCAGTCGATGCCATTGCTGCTGGCGCGCCCGTCGACGCGCTGGCGCGCTATTTCGAGTACCTGGATTCTGCGGTTGCAGGGGGTCTATCCGTCGTTCGACTGCGCGGCGTGCGGCGCGGGGATGTTGCCGAGGGCTCGAACCGGGCCGGGTCTGGCCGGCGGAGTGCTGGCGCGATGATGCCGCCGCGCGGATCACGTTCTGCTGTGTCGCGGCTGCGCGCCGTCGGGCGGGTCGCCGCTGTCGGCGCCGGCGCTGCACTTCCTGGCGGCCGCGGGCAGGATGGCGCCGGATCGGCTGGAGGCGGCCGGCTTGACCGATCGCGCGTCGCGGGAGCTCGAAACGGTGCACCGGCGGCTGTTGAACCTGCACCTCGAGAAAGAGTTGAAGTCGGTCCGGGTCCTGCGCGAGATGCGGCAGGGCGTTACAGCAGGCCGCCGAAGGAGCCGCGAGCCGCCTGATCCGCGCCGGATGAGGCGCGCCGCGCGCGCTCCCGCGGCGGAGGCAGGGGCCCTGCGAGCGACGGCGCTGGGGGGTTCGGCGGGGCGAAGCCCCCCGGTTAATAATGGTCACGCTGCAACAACTCATCTTCAGAGCTCTCGGAGTTCTGGACCTCTCGCGGCTGCCTCCTGCACCAGCCGCTCGACATCGAGATGGGCGCCGGGACGATGCACCCCGAGACGTTTCTGAGGGTGCTCGGACCGGATCCCTGGAACGTCGCGTACGTCCAGCCGTCACGGCGGCCCGCCGACGGCCGCTTCGGTGAGAACCCCAACCGCCTGTTCAAGCATCAGCAGTTCCAGGTCATTCTGAAGCCCGCGCCGGACGAAGTGCAGCAGCTGTACCTGCAGAGCCTCGAGGCCGCCGGCATCGACCTGCGCGCGCACGACGTCCGGTTCGAAGAGGACAACTGGGAGTCGCCGACGCTCGGCGCGTGGGGGATCGGGTGGCAGGTGCTGTTCGACGGGCAGGAGATCACCCAGTTCACCTACTTCCAGCAGGCGGGCGGGCATCGACCTGTCGCCGATCTCGGTCGAGCTGACCTACGGGATCGAGCGCTTCGCGATGGCCCTCCAGGACGTCGAGAACGTGTACGACGTCGAGTGGGGCGCCGGCGTGAAGTACCGGCAGGTCCGGCATCGGGACGAGGTCGAGCAGTCGAAATATGCGTTCGGGCAGATCGACATGCCGCCTGCGGAGCTCCACGCGCTCCACCGCAGCCTGTTCGACCAGTACTACGGGCTCGCCGGCACGCTGCTGCGCTCCGGGCTCGTCCTGCCGGCGCTCGACTACTGCCTGAAGTGCTCGCACATGTTCAACCTGCTGGATGCGAGCGGTGGCATCGGCGTCACCGAGCGTATGGCGTTCATATTGCGGGTTCGGCAGCTCGCGGTCGCGATCGCCAAAGCATGGGTGGGAGAAACGTGATCAGTCGACAGTCGGCGGTCTGAAGTCGTCAGTCGCAGTCGAGAGTCGCAGTCGCAGTCCGGGGTCGGCAGTCGACAGTCGCCGTTCTGCAAGCAGATTGGCGCAACGAGCCAGCGGCGAGGCGAA
Source organism: uncultured Acidobacteriota bacterium (assembly GCA_963804795.1). Classification (GTDB taxonomy): domain Bacteria; phylum Acidobacteriota; class Vicinamibacteria; order Vicinamibacterales; family 2-12-FULL-66-21; genus CAVSUB01. Next base: position 573,903 of record CAWDRS010000009.1, read on the forward strand.
GCCGAAGCCGCGAGCCGGCAAGCGCCGGGGGTGGCCCCCGAGAGCCGTTCTGCAAGCAGATTGGCGCAACGAACCAGCGGCGAGGCGAAGCCGAAGCCGCGAGTACGACAAGCGCATGGGGGTGGGGCCCCACGAGCACTAGGGCCGTTATGCGGCCGGTTGCCAGAATTTCGGGGTCACGGCCGCATAACGGCGGCGCGCACAGCGCGCCCGCGAGGGAGCGGAGCAGGGCGAAGGGGTCCCCGCGAGCGATCGAGCCGGGGTGTGGGGCGGAGCCCCACGTTAATAAATGGACAGAGAGCTACTGATCGAAATCGGCGTCGAGGAACTGCCTGCCGCGCTGGCTGCCGGGGCTGAATCGTCAGCTGGCGGACCGCGTCACCGCGCGTCTCGCCGAGTTGCGGATCGCGCCGGGCGCGCCGATCGAGACGTTCAGCACCCCGCGCCGCCTCACGGTCCGCATCGCGCGGATAGCCGAGCGGCAGGAGGATCTCGACGAGACCGTCACCGGGCCCACCCGTGTCGGCCGCGCTGGGTGCGGACGGTCAGCCCTCCCCCTCGGCGTTGGGCTTCGCGAAGAAGCAGGGTGTGCCGTTCGAGCAGCTGACGCGGGTGCAGACGCCCAAGGGTGAGTACCTCGCGTACCAGAAACACGTGCGCGGCAAGAGCGCGGTCGACACGCTTCCCGAGCCTGCTGACCGGCGTCTTGCGTGACCTCGCGTTTCCGAAGCAGATGCACTGGGATGCGGTGCTGGACGACGGTCGCGGCGAGCTCGCTGTTCGGGCGGCCGATCCGTTGGCTGCTGTTCCTGTACGGCGGGCGCGTCGTGCCCTTCACGATCGGCCGGGCCGCCAATGCCGCGAGCTCGCTCGGTGCAGGACGTGGAGTCCGGCGCGCTGACCTACGGCCATCGGTTTCTGGCGACCAGCGGGCGGGCCGGACGCTCGATCAAGGTCCGGAGCTTCGAGGAATACCAGGCGAGGCTTTCGGAGCACTTCGTCGTGCTGGAGCACTCGGAGCGTCGCGACCGCATCGCGCGCGACCTGGACCTGCACGCCCGGCGGTTGGGCGGCCGCGTTCCGTTGAAGGACCACCACGCGCTCGTCGAGGAAGTGGCCGATCTCGTGGAGTTCCCGGGCGTCGTGGCAGGTTTCTATCCGGCCGGCTTTCTCGAGCTGCCGCAGGAAGTGCTGTCGACGACGCTCGTCCACCACCAGCATTACTTTCCGGTGGTCGACGAGACCGGGAAGGTGAAGGAAGCGTTCCTCGCCGTCGTCAACACGCGTCCTGCCGACGAGCGGTTGATCGCGAAGAATGCCGAACGCGTCGTGATCGGCGCGACTGAGAGACGCCAAGTTCTTCTGGGACGCCGATCGGAAGGTGACGCTCGAATCGCGGCTCGAGCGCCTGCACACGCTGACCTTCCACAAGAAGCTCGGAAGCTATCGCGACAAGGCCGAGCGGATCGAGCAGCTCGCGCGATGGATTGCCGAGACGGTGTTCGGCCGCGCCGATGCGGCGGGCCATGCCGCGACCGCTGCGCGGCTGGCGAAGGCGGACCTCGCGACCGAGATGGTCTTCGAGTTCCCGGAGCTGCAGGGGACGATGGGCGGGATCTACGCCCGCGAGGAAGGCCAGCCAGAGCCGGTGTGGAAGGCCATCTACCATCACTACCTGCCGATTGCGGTCGAAGCGGACGCCCCGCCGTCGCACGGTCAGCTCGGGCAGGCGGCCGTCGTCTGGGCCGCGACGTCGCTGGCGGACAAGCTCGATACCGTGGCGGGCCTCACGACTGCCGGAGAGCGCGCGACCGGCTCGCGCGATCCGTTCGGGCTTGCGCCGCCAGATGCACGGCATCGTGCGCATCCTGATGGACCTGCCGGAGCTCGTCGGGATCGATCTGGAGGTCGGGCTGCGCGGCCTCATCGATCGTGCCGCCCGGGCGATCCCTCCCGCGGCTGGCATCTGGGATGCGGATGCCGTTGTCGCCTTCGCGCAGGAGCGGGTGCGTTTCGTCCTGGAGCATCGCGGGCTCCCGGGGGACGTCGTGCGAGGGGCGATGTCGGCGTCCGGGGATGTCGTGCCCCTTCGCGCCCGCCGCGTAGCGGAGGCACTGCAGGCGCTGCGCGCGTCGGCGGACTTCCAGGCGCTGGCCGTGCTCTTCAAGAGGGTGAAGAACATCGCGCGCGAGCTCGAGAGTCAATCGGAACTTGACCCCGCCGCGTCGCTCGATCGGGCCGCGCTGACCGAGTCGGCCGAGCGCGCGCTGCTCGAGGCGCTCGACGTGCGCCGGCCCCGGATCGAGGAGGCGGCGAAACGCGCAGACTACCGCCGCGCCCTGACGGAAATCTCCGGGCTCAGGCCGGCAGTCGATCGGTTTTTCACGGAAGTGTTCGTCATGGCCGACGACGCGCGTCTGAGGACCGCGCGCTTGACGCTGATGGCGGAGCTTCGGGATCTGATTCTTTCGCTCGCGGACATTTCGGAAATCGTTTCTCAGACGGAGTAGGACGTCATCGATGGCAAAGAAGATCGCACGCACGAAGTCCACCGCTAAGCCGGCCGCCCTCAAGGCAAAAGCCGGAAGCAAGACCAAGGTCCAGACGAAGGCCCAGGCCAAGGGCAAATCGGCGAAGTACGTCTACCTTTTCGGCCGCAAGACGGATGGCAACGGATCGATGAAGCCGCTCCTCGGCGGCAAGGGCGCGAACCTCGCCGAGATGTGCCGCATCGGCCTGCCGGTGCCGTCCGGGTTCACGATCACGACCGAGGTCTGCACCTACTACTACGCCAACAGGAAGACCTATCCGCCGGAGCTGCGGAGCCAGATGGGAGGCAGGCATCGCGTCGATCGAGAAGCAGACCGGCAAGAAGTTCGGCGACCTGAAGAACCCGCTGCTCGTCTCGGTGCGATCGGGCGCCCGCGATTCGATGCCCGGCATGATGGACACGATCCTCAATCTCGGCCTGAACGACCAGACGGTCGAGGCGCTGGCGGCGAAGACCGGCAACCCGCGGTTCGCGTGGGACTGCTACCGCCGCTTCGTGCAGATGTACGGTGACGTCGTGCTCGGCGTGCAGAAGCGGCCGGACGAGGATCACGAGCCGTTCGAGACCGTGATCGAACGATCTCAAGCACGAGCGCTATCACCAGGACATCGAAGACACCAAGCTGAGCGTCGACGATCTCAAGGAGCTGGTCGTGCGCTTCAAGGCGCTGGTCAAGGACCGGGGCGGCAAGCCGTTCCCGAGCTCGCCCTGGGACCAGCTGCTCGGCGCCGTCGGCGCGGTCTTCGGATCGTGGATGAACGATCGGGCGATCGTCTATCGCCGCAAGTACAACATCCCGACCGAGTGGGGCACCGCCGTCAACGTCCAGGCGATGGTCTACGGCAACACGGGTGACAACTCGGGCTCGGGCGTCGCGTTCACGCGCAACCCGGCCAACGGCGTCAAGGAGTTCTACGGCGAGTTCCTGATCAACGCCCAGGGTGAGGACGTCGTGGCGGGCGTGCGTACGCCGGAGCCTGTCGCCGAGCTGAAGAAGCAGATGCCGAAGGCCTACGCCGAGCTCGAGCGCATCCGCGCCACGCTCGAGAAGCACTTCAGGGACGTGCAGGACTTCGAGTTCACGATCGAGGACGGCGTCGTCTACATGCTGCAGACGCGCAACGGTAAGCGCACCGCGATGGCGGCGCTGAAGTTCTCGATGGACATGCACAAGGAGAAGCTCATCGACTGGAAGACGGCGATGATGCGCAACCCTGCCGATCAGCTCGAGCAGCTCCTGGCGCCGGTGTTCGACGCGGCGGAAGTGGCGAAGGCGAAGGCGATCGCCACGGGACTCCCCGCCGGGCCCGGCGCGGCATCCGGCACGATCTATCTGAACGCCGAGCGCGCCGTGGTGGCGGCCGACAAGGGCGAGAAGGTGCTGCTCGTCCGCGTCGAAACGTCGCCCGAGGATCTGCGCGGCATGATCGCGGCCGAAGGCATCCTCACCGCGCGCGGCGGCGTGTCGTCGCACGCCGCGCTGGTCGCCCGGCAGATGGGCAAGGTCTGCGTCTGCGGCGCCGCGGCGATCGAAGTCGACTACCAGGCGCGCACCGTCACGGTCGAGGGCCAGACGTTCAAGGAAGGCGACTGGATGTCGATCGACGGGACGATCGGCAAGGTCTACGCCGGGCAGGTCAAGACCGCGCCCTCGGAGATCGTCGCCGGCCTGATCAACGGCGACGAGGCGGCGAAGAAGACCGAGAAGTTCAGCAACTTCCAGCAGCTGATGAAGTGGTGCGCGGACGCGACGCGCATGAGCGTCCGCACCAACGCCGATACGCCGGAGCAGACCGAGAACGCCATGGCGTTCGGCGCCGTCGGCATCGGCCTGACGCGCACCGAGCACATGTTCTTCGAGGGGGATCGCATCGACGCGATGCGCGAGATGATCCTCGCCGAGACGGTCGAGGCGCGGAAGGCCGCGCTCGCCAAGCTGCTGCCGTACCAGCGCGAGGACTTCGCCGGCATCTTCCGCGCGCTGAAGGGCTACCCGGCGACGATTCGCTTCCTCGATCCGCCGCTGCACGAGTTCCTGCCGCACACGAAGGAGCAGCAGGAGGAGCTGGCCAAGAAGATCGGCGTCGCGGCGGCGCGGATCCATCAGCGCGTCGAAGGGCTGCACGAGTTCAACCCGATGCTCGGCTTCCGCGGCTGCCGCCTCGGGATCGGCTATCCAGAAATCTCGGCGATGCAGGCCCGCGCGGTCTTCGAGGCGGCGGCGATCGTCCAGAAGGAAGGGATCAAGGTCCGGCCCGAGATCATGATCCCGCTCGTCGGCTTCAAGAAGGAGCTGGACCTGCAGATCGAGGTCGTCCACCAGGCGGCCCGCGAGGTACAGGCCGAGCGGAAGGTGAAGCTGAACTACATGGTGGGCACGATGATCGAAATCCCGCGCGGCGCGCTCACCGCCGACGAGATCGCGCAGTCGGCCGAGTTCTTCAGCTTCGGCACCAACGACCTCACTCAGACCGGCCTCGGCATGTCGCGAGACGACTCGGGCTCGTTCCTGCCGCAGTATCAGGAGCTGGAGATCGTCAAGAAGAACCCGTTCGCGACGATCGACGCGACCGGCGTCGGCCAGCTGGTCGAGATCGCGGTGACCAAGGGCCGCGCAACGCGCTCGGACATCAAGCTCGGGATCTGCGGCGAGCACGGCGGCGACCCGGCCTCGATCCAGTTTTTCGAGAAGGTGGGGCTCGACTACGTGAGCTGCTCGCCGTTCCGCGTGCCGGTCGCGCGGCTCGCGGCGGCGCAGGCGGCGCTGCAGTAAAGTCGGAGACTGACTGGGCGCGCACAGGCGCGCCCGCCGCAGCGTTGCCGAGGCTACGGCGCGCGCCGGAGCTGCGAAGGCGGAGCGGAGTGGGGCATGGGGCCCCCGCGAGCGACGGCGTGGGGGTCGGGGGCGAAGCCCCCGGTCTGATGCGAGTGCTCACGATCTACAAGCACGAGAACGGCAGCACCACGCGGGTCGATGCCATCGATCCGGCGTGGCTGCGGCCGGACAGCAAAGTGTCGGTGTGGGTCGACCTCGACCATCCCACCGAGCAAGAGGCCCGCCTCCTCCTCGACGTCTTCCACTTCCACGAGCTGGCCGTGGAAGACGCCCTGGCCGAGATCCACCATCCCAAGATCGAGTCCTACGGCGACTACCTGTACCTCATCCTGCACGGGATCGACTTTCGTGCGCGCGAGCACGAGTTCCGCACGCAGGACGTCGACTTCTTTCTCGGCGAGCGCTACCTGGTCACCGTCCATCCCGGCGTCTCGCGATCGATCGGCCGCGTCGGCGAGGTCTGCGCGAGCAATGCGCGGGTCCTCGGCGAAGGGCCGGCCGCGCTGATGCATCGGATCGTCGACACGATGGTCGACAACTACCGGCCGGAAGTGGAGAAGCTCCAGGACCGGCTCGATCAGCTCGAGAAGGAGGTGTTCGAGCGATCGAAGCCGCAACTCGCCAGGCGCATCCTCGACATCAAGCGCGACGTCTCGTCGCTCCGCCGAATCGTCCAGCCGCAGCGCGACGTGGTCGGCCGGCTCGCACGGCGGGAGTTTCCGATCATCAGCGAGGCGCTGTCGTACCGCTTCCGCGACGTCTACGATCATCTGGTCCAGCTGACGGACGAGTCGCTCTTCTTCGGCGACCGCATCACGAGCCTGCTCGACGCCCACCTGTCGACGGTGTCCAATCAGCTGAACGGCATCATGAAGATCCTGACCGTCATCGCGACGATCTTCATGCCGCTGACGTTCATCACCGGCCTCTACGGCATGAACGTCGAGCTCCCACAGTTCGGCCTCGGCGCGACGGGATTCTTCTGGGTCCTGCTCTCGTTCATGGTGACCGTCTCGGTCGGGATGCTCATGTTCTTCCGGATGAGAAGATGGATTTGAGACAGCCGGCCGTCACTTTGATCGAACGGTTGTGGCCGTGACGGACGACTGGCGACTACCGACTACGACTGACGACTATCGACTGCGACTGCGACCAACGACTGTGACTGACGACTGCCGACTGACGACCGCCGACTGACATGCCGTCCATCCACCGTCTTCCCCTCCACCTTGCGAACCAGATCGCCGCGGGCGAGGTCATCGAGCGCCCGGCGTCCGTGGTGAAGGAGCTCGTCGAGAACGCGCTCGATGCCGGCGCTCGCCGGATCACGATCGCGATCGACCTCGGCGGGAAGAAGCAGATTCGCGTCGAAGACGATGGCGTCGGGATGGAGCCGGAGGACGCGCGCCTGGCGATCGAGCGGCACGCGACCAGCAAGATTGCGAATCAGGACGATCTCGGCGCGATCCGGACACTCGGGTTCCGCGGCGAGGCACTGCCGAGCATCGCGTCCGTGTCGAGGTTCGTGCTTCGCACCCGCTTTCGCGGGACTGCGACCGGCACCGAAGTCCGCGTGGAGGCGGGCGGCGTCGTGTCGGTTCGCGAGGTGGGGGCCCCGGAAGGCACCTGCATCGAGGTGGCGGACCTCTTCTTCAACCTGCCGGCCAGGCGGAAGTTCCTGAAGTCCGATCAGGCCGAGTCCGCTGCAGATCTCCCGCCTCGTCACGCAGATGGCGCTCGGCTATCCCGAGGTCGGCTTCGTCCTGACGAGCGGCGGCCGTCGGCTGCTCGAGTGCCCGCCCGCGGCCGGCAGTGCCGGAGCGCTTCTTTCAGTTGTTCGGCGATCGGCCGGACCTCATCGAAATCCACAAAGAAGCGGGTGGTCTGACCGTGCACGGATTCGTCGCCGCGCTCGGCGATCAGGGGCCCGTCCGCGGACAGCAGAACGTGTTCGTCAACCGGCGAATCGTCAAGGACCGGACGATCGCCCACGCGATCACCGAGGCGTACAGCGTCGCGACCATCAAGGAGCGGAGCCCCGAGGTCCATCTGTTCATCCAGATTCCACCCGACCGCGTCGACGTGAACGTCCATCCGACGAAGGCGGAGGTGCGATTCCTCGAGCAGTCGTTCGTGCACGAAGTCCTGCGGCGCGGGCTGGGCGACGCGCTGGGGCAGGGGCGCGCCCCGGAGCTCCAGCTGACGGCCGTCGGCGGGCCGCCGTCCGAGCCGCGCCCGATGACCATCCCCGGCGTGCTCGCGGGCGCGACGGTCGGGAACCGCTGGAGCCCGGAGCACGACGCGGCGCTGCGCAGCTTCGCGCCCCTTGACCCTCTCGGCAGGCCCGGCTGGCTGCACGCCGTCCGATCGGACCTCGGCCTGACGATGTCCGGCCGATGATTCCGCTCGGGCAGTTCCGCGACACGTTCATCATCGCCGTAGACGACGAGGGGGTCGCCATCATCGATCAGCATGTCGCGCACGAGCGGGTGCTGTTCGAGCAGATCTCCGAGCGGCTGACGACCGGGCGCCTCGAGAGCCAGCGGCTGCTCACGCCGATGCTCATCGACCTCTCGCCGGCGCAACGGCAGGCGCTCGGCGGCGCACCGGGAGACGCTCGATCGGTTCGGGCATGGAGGTCGAGGAGTTCGGCGGAGACAGCCTGCGGCTCGTCGGCGGTGCCGGCCGCTGCTCGATCCGTCGGCGTGCGAGGCGACGGTTCGGGCGCTGGCCGAGGACCTCGAGGGCTTCGATCGCGGGTCGCGGGCCGAGGAGGCGCTCCGGCGGATAGCCGCGACCATGGCGTGCCACGCCGCGGTCAAGGCGAACTACCCGTTGACGATTACCCAGATGCGATACATCCTGGAGGAGCTTCGCAGGACGGCGTACTCGAGCGTCTGTCCGCATGGCCGGCCTGTGGTGCTCCGGTTGTCGAGCCGGGAGATCGAGAAGAATTTTCACCGTATTTGAGGGTCGAGAGGGGTCTAAAAGGGGGGATCTGTCCGTAGACAAGTCATTGCAGCACAACAATAAGCTGCTGAATACGTAAGATTTGCACTTGACATGTCTGCCAGGTGCGGATTACACTTTTTTCATCCCAGTAACTCGGCTCTGAACATTTTCCAAGCGAAAAGGCAACCCCGGAATCTGGGGTGCGCAAAGCTGTAAGCTCCGCGAACGCGGGGTGGTTTAGCTGCCGAACTTGGAGTAGCCATGTCTACCCGTCGCGTGTTTCCTGCAGTCCTCGCGTCCGTCTTTGCCCTGCTGTTCTTCGGTCTCGGCAATTACCTGGGTGCCCGTCAAACCGCTGATAGCGACGTTCGGCTCGCTGAGCTGCGTGCCGAAGTCGACCTTCTCCGCAAGCGTCCGATCGAAACGGCTGGCACGACCGGAATGTCACGAGCCAACGTTTCCGCGATGATGGACGACGCGAGCCGTGCGTCACTCATCTCGGACGTCAAACGCCAGCTGCAGGACGAGATGGGGCTGCTGCCGCTCACGCTTGCTGCGCGAGCGGCGCGAGAGCTTCGTCGAGCTCTACTCCTACGACGACAAGGGCTCGAGCAGCTACGGCACCGCGGGCTACCTCGGCGACGGGTACTTCATCACCGTCAAGCATGGGGTGATTGCGCTCGGTCAGGATAGGCCGCCGACGCGCGCAAGATCACCTCAATCAAGCTGATGTACAAGGGCCGGCCTCTCGCCGCGCGTATCGTCGACGCGGGCGACGCCAAGGTCGAGGTCGATCCCGGCGACTGGGCGATCGTGAAGGTGAAGGAGCCGATCGATCTGCCGGCGCTGAACGTGAATCTCGCGTACTGCGTTCGATTTCGCCGACCCGATCTTCCGCCTCGGGAACGACTACTCGAAGGGGATCATTCTGTCGACCGGCTACGTCGGGCAGCGCACCGACAAGAATCTGGTGACGTGCCTGACCGACGGTCATCCGGGCGTGTCGGGTGGCGGCGTGCTGAACCGCACCGGCGAGCTCGTCGGCATCCCCATTGGCCGGATGCAGGGTGACTTCCGATTCTCGTTCATCCTCCCGCTGCGGCAGGAGATGTTCAAGAAGATCGCGCATTTGAACAACTAGACAATCAAGAGGTTCAAGGTTCAAGGTTCAAGGTTCAGAGGTTCAGGGTTCCGGGTACCTTGAACCCCTGAACTCATGAACCTTTCGGTCTCCTCGAGCTCTTCCATCCTTCTTCGCAGCTCCGCTTCGAACCCTCGATCCGTCGGCTTGTAGAACTGTCGTCCCGGCGTGGGCCGGCGGCAGGCACTCCATCTCCGCGACGCCCTCGGGCTCGTCGTGCGCGTACTTGTAGCCCTTCCCGTAGTCCAGGGCCTTCATGAGGCCGGTCGGGCGCGTTGCGCAGGTGGAGCGGCACGGGCTCGGCGACGTCGGTGGCTGCCGCTTCGGCTGCCTGGGAATACGCGCGAAGACGGCGTTGCTCTTCGGCGCGGTGGCCAGATAGATTGCGGCCTGCGCGAGCGCGGTGTTGCCCTCGGGCATCCCCATGAAGTGGACGGCGTCCTTGGCGGCGACCGTGATGGCGAGCGCCTGCGGGTCGGCGTTGCCGATGTCCTCCGACGCGAAGCGCACGAGCCGCCGCGCGATGTAGAGCGCGTCCTCCCCGGACTCGATCATCCGAGCCAGCCAATAGACCGACGCGTCAGGGTCGCTGTTGCGCAGCGACTTGTGCAGCGCCGAGATCAGGTTGTAGTGCTCCTCGCCGGTCTTGTCGTAGAGCAGGGATCGGTTCTGGGCGAGGTCGGCGATCATCGCCGCGTCGATGCGACGGCTGTCCGCGGCCACGGCGGCGGCGAGCTCCAGCATATTGAGCGCGATCCGCGCGTCGCCGTTCGCATACCGCGCGATGCCGTGCAGCGCATCTTCGTCGGCCGTCAGAGTCCTGCTCGCCGAGGCCTCGCTCGCGATCCGCGAGCGCGCGCTGGAGGAGCGTCACCACCGTCGACGGTTCGAGCGGCTTCAGGACGTGGACCTTCGATCGCGACAGCAGCGCGGAGTTGACCTCGAACGACGGGTTCTCCGTGGTGGCGCCGATGAGCACGATGTCGCCCGCCTCGACGCGCGGGAGGAACGCGTCCTGTTGAGCCTTGTTGAAGCGGTGGATCTCGTCGACGAAGAGGATGGTCCGCCGGCCGCGCAGCCGCCGCGCCTCCTCCGCCTCGGTCATGACGGCGCGGATCTCTTTGATGCCGGAGAGCACCGCGCTGAACGAGACGAACTCGCGCGCGCGTCAGGCCCGCGATCAGCCGGGCCAGCGTCGTTTTGCCGGTGCCGGGCGGACCCCAGAGGACGATCGAGCGCAGCCGGTCGTGCTCGATCGCTTCGCGGAGCGGACGTCCAGGCGCGGTCAGGGCATCCTGGCCGATGAACTCGTCCAGCGTGCGCGGCCGCATGCGCTCGGCGAGCGGAGCCGTTCGATCGATCGCGGCGGCCTCCGGCGTTTCGGGATCGTCGAAGAGGGACATCAGTGACTGCTCCCGCTGGCGCGACGCCTCGAACAGGATCAGCGCGGCCGCGACGGAGACATTGAGCGACTCGACCGGAGCGCGCATGGGAATCGTGAGCAGCGCGTCCGCCGAGGCGGTAACGTCGGATGGCAGGCCCGCACCCTCGGCGCCCAGGACAATCGCGACGGGGCGGCGCAGATCGAAGGACCCGAGCGGTGTGCCGTCCCGCGGAGTCGTCGCGACGACTGCGACGCCTCGCGTTCGAGCTTCCGCGACGATCGCGCTCACGCCGTGGTCCACCGCGATCGGCATGCGGAAGCTGCTGCCCATGGCGCCGCGCAAAGCTTTCCACCCGAATGGATCGGCTGTCCCATCACTGCAGATGATGCCCGTGGCGCCGCAGGCTTCGGCGGCTCGGATGATCGCGCCCACGTTGCCCGCGTCCTGAACGCCGGCCAGCACGAGGACGAGCGGCGTCGCGCCGTCCAGTACCTGCGCGAGCGTGGCGGCGCGACAGCGTGCGATGGCGACAATACCCGAGGGCTGCCGAACGGGGCTCATCGCCGCGAGCACGTGATCGGGGACCTGCACGACGCGCGCGCCGGCACGTCGGGCATCCTCGACGATCGCCGATCCATCGCGTGCCGTGACACGATCGGCAATCGCCACCAGATCGATAGGCACCTCCGATCGAAGCGCCTCCTGGACCAGGTGCGCCCCATCGAGGAGCGCGTCGCCGCTCGCGCGCGTCCCGCGCGCGAGCTCCCGGAAGCGGCGCACGAGCGGGTTCTGGCGGCTCGCGATGCGTTCCATCCCGGTGGTGATTGTACCTGCAGTCTGCTACCATCACTGGCGCGGCCGACGAGGCTGTGAGTAATCTCGTGTGGCTGTGAGCTAATCTCGTGTGGGCTTCCGCCTTGAGGCGGAAGATCGCCGACGCCATCCACTTCCACCTGGGTGGAAGCCACGAGGTCGATCCTTCACCACGATGAAAACGCGGATTCTCAAGAAGTTCGAGGACGAAATCCAGCAGCTCGACCGCGAGTTGAAGACGGAGCTGCCGAAAGAGATCAAGCGTGCGCGCGAGCTCGGTGATCTGCGGGAGAACGCCGAGTATCAGGCGGCGAAGGAACGCCAGCGCCTCGTCGAGGCCCGCATCAGCATGCTGCAGAAGCGCGTCAGCGAAATCTCGCTGATGAACCTGGACAGAATCCCGCACGACCGAGTCGGGTTTGGATCGACCGTGCACCTGAAGGATCCGTCCGGGGCGCTGACGATCTATCAGCTCGTGATGCCCGAAGATGCTGACGCCGAGCACGGGATGATCTCGACGGCTTCGCCAATCGGCCGCGCCCTCCTCAACAAAGAAGAAGGCGACGAGGCGGTCGTCACGACCCCCAACGGGAGCCGGCGGTTCGAAGTCGTGAAGCTGGTGACGATCCACGACGAGGCGTAGGCCTCGATCCGTAACGAGGCGTAAGCCTCGGGTAGTAACGACGCGTAGGGTGTAAGCCATCAGCGTGATCACTCCCGACACTCCAGACCGCGTCTATTCCACACGGCTGCGGACCGCGCTGGTCCTCACGGGCTCGGGCACGAACGCCGCTTACCAGGCAGGCGTGTTGCGTGCGCTCCACGAGGCCGGCGTCAAGCTCGATCTCGTGGCCGGACGCGGAGTCGGAGTCGTCGGGGCGCTCTTTGCCGCCGTCGACGGCAGCGCGCGGCTCTGGGAAGCTGATGGGGTCTGGAGGGCGCCGGATGCCCGGCGCTTCTACGGTTGGCGCGAGCCGCTCCGTGTTGCGGCGTGGGTGCTCGTCGCCGCAGGCGCGATCCTCGCCGTTCCGCTCGTCCTCCTCGCGCTCGCCGTCGCCTTCGCCATCGTCGGCCTGCTCTTGACGCTGGTCGGGTTGTCGGGCGCCGCCACAGCGGTGACGTCCGGCTACGCCCGATGGATCGAGGTGTGGTTCTCGCCGCCGGCCCTCCCGACGATCATCCCGCGCCTCGCGTTGTTTGCGATTCTCGCCGCGCTGGTCACGCTCACAGTTGGTGCGCTCGGCGGGATCGGCTCGAAGCGGGCGAGGCGGCGCTCTCGACACGGTCTCGCGGGTCGTGTGTTCCAGGGTCCGATTTCACCGGCGGGCGTTGCGAATCGCTGCGCGGCCGAGTTGTGGAATCTGATTCGCGGAGCCGCTCCAATTCCGACGCCTCCCCGGGCCGAGCTGGGGAAGCGGTATCTCGAGCTGCTGGTGGAGAACCTCGGGCAGCCTGGCTTCCGCGAATTGCTCGTCACGATCCACGACATGGACGCGCGGCGCGACCTGGTGTTCGCCCTTCTCCATCAACGATTCCGGGCTCGCTTTTTTACGCGCGTCTCGCTCGCCACCGGTGCGCGGCAGGCAGAAGCCTCCCTCGCGGGGCGCGCGAACGTCGATCATGTCGATGCCGGGAGCCGGCAGGTGGAGGCTTTCGATCTGGCCGGGGCGGCCCGCGATCACGTGCTGGATGCCATGGACGCCGCGCTGGCGCTCCCGCTGGCCGTCGATCCGCACCTCTTGACGTTCGCACCCGAAGGGCCATGGCGAGGGGAGACGCACCGCGTGTGCGATCGCCCCGGCGGTCTGCTACGGCTGCTCGAGGAAGTCGCCGCGGCCGGCGCCGAGCAGGTGATCCTGGTGACAGCGTCGCCGCCGGCGGCCAATGCCCACGAGCTGAGCGCAAGCCGCGGCGATATGCGCGGCCGGGCGGGTGAGCAGCTCGCCGCGTTCGAGGCGGCCACGCTCCGCGACGCGCTCGAGCAGTTCACCGGGCGCTTCGCCGGCCTGTTCGTCATCCGTCCGGCGCACAACCCCCTGGGTCCCCTCGACTTCAACGGCGTCTACGACGAGCGCTCCGATCGCACCCACACACTCGGCGAGCTGCTCGATCGAGGGTACGAAGACGCCTACCGCCAGTTCATCGAGCCCGTCGTCGGCGCGAGCGGGGAGAAGATCGCCACGGTCCAACCGTGAGTTGGAGCTGTGGGGCGGAGCGAGCCGCTGTTAGCTTCCAGCTTCCGGCTTCCAGCTTCCAGCCAAACCGCACCAGGTGTGTTCGACGGGCCTTGAAGGCGCCCTACAGGCAACACGGGTGGACCTGGCAGCTGACCGACGCAGGGCTGCCCGCCTCCGCCAAGGCTACGGCGGGGTCTCGCCGTAGCGCGGCCCGCAACTGATGTGCGTGAAGGCGGAAAGTCCTGCCCTACTGGTTTGTGGCTCGAGTGCGTTCGGAAGGCTGGCAGCTGGAAGCTGGCAGCTGGAAGCGACAAGGATCAGTCCCATGAAACCCGCGACCGAGATGATTCACGTGAGCTCAGGTACCAGCGATGGCGCTGGCTCGCTGACGACGCCGATCTACGAGACGACGACGTTCGTGTTCGACACCGCGGAACAGGTACGCGAGTACGCGGAAGGGAAGTCCCAGAAGTTCCTGTACTCGCGCTACGCGAATCCCACGGTGCTGGCCGTGGAGAAGACCATCGCGGCGATCGAAGGGGGCGAGACGGCGCTCGTGCTGTCGAGCGGCCAGTCGGCGACAACGACGGCGCTGCTCGGCCTCCTGCGATCGGGAGACGAGGTCGTCTGCAGCTCCGCGATCTACGGCGGCACGCTCCATCTCCTCGCGGACCTCTTGCCGAAGTTCGGTATCCGGCCCCGCTTCGTGTCGCTCGAGGAATTGTCCGCGGCCGAGCGGGTGCTCTCGGACAAGACGAAGATGCTCTGGTTCGAGTCGCCGATCAACCCGACGTTGCGCTGCGTCGACATCGCGCCGGTTGCCGCGGCCTGCCGGGCGCGCGGCGTGATCTCCGTCATCGACAACACGTTCGCCACCCCGGTCAACCAGCGGCCGATTGCGCTCGGCATCGACCTCGTGATGCACAGCGCCACGAAGTACCTCAATGGGCACAGCGATGTCACGGCCGGAGCGCTCGTCGGGCCCGCCGCTCTGTTGGAGCCGATTGAAAAGGCGCGGCGGCTCGTGGGTGGGGTGCTCGATCCTTACGCGGCCTATGCGCTCGGTCGCGGCCTGAAGACGCTGGCCGTCCGTGTTCAGCGCCACAACGCCAACGCCATGACGATCGCGCGTTGGCTGTCGCAGGACACGCGAGTCGACCGCGTGTACTACCCCGGGCTCGAGTCCCATCCCGATCACACGCTGGCCGCGCGCCAGATGTCCGGGTTCGGCGGGATGGTGTGCATCGACCTTGGAGGCCGGCTCGAGCGTGCGAGCCGCTTCTTCGATCGGCTCGGCCTCATCAAACGCGCCGCCAGCCTCGGCGGCATCGAAAGCCTGTGCAGCCTGCCGGTCCTGACCTCGCAGTGGGGCCACTCGCCCGAAGAGCTGGAGCGCGCAGGCGTGACGCAGGGCATGGCCAGATTGTCGATCGGGCTGGAAGATCCGGACGATCTGATCGCGGATCTCGATCAGGCGCTGGGGTGAGCGGCATGAGGGTTTTCCCGAATCGCCGCAGCTGCGACCTGCCAAGAACGTAGAACAGGAGATAAAGAGATCAGGAGACAACCCTCTTAATCTCCTGAACTTCTTATCTTCTGTTTTTGCTGGTGTCTAGCCATCCGGTTGGGACACCGCCTGAAGGATCAGCGGTGCCGCGCCGTTGGACGGCTCGCCTACTTGAGCACCGGCTCCTTCTTCTTCTCGGCGGCCGGCTCGTGGAGGAACTGTTCGGCCATGTCCGCGATCCGCGCCGTCAGATCCGCGCCGGACAGGTCGCCGAATTTCTGACGGAAGCGATCCACCGGCACCACCGCCTTCGCCATCGCCCGGTGGCCGCCCGCGCTTCCGATGTCCCCGAACCAGCGCTTGACGAACTCACCTGCGTTGCGCGAGTAGCCCAGATTCCTGACGCTCACGATGAATGTGCTGCCGACGATGCCGGCGAGGATGGTCCACTTGACGTCCTCGAGCTGCAGGAAGAAATCCGCGGTGTAGGGGATGAAGTCTTCGCGCGGCGCTTCGCCGAGGAATGCGCTGAAGACCTGCTCGCGGAGGATCCCGGCCTGGCTCGCGCGCGTGACGTACTTCAGGCGCTCGAGCGTGATTTCCGCGCCTTCCATCTTCCTGATGAGCGCCGCGTCCGCGAGCGGATAGAGAAAGGTGAACGCCTCGAGATCGACGCGATTCGTGTGCCGCGCGAAGAAGAGCGTATCGGACTTGATCGCGTAGAGCATCGCCGTCGCCGTGCGCTCCGAGATGTTCACATCGACAGCCCGGAGATGTTCGGTCAGGATGGTCGAGGTCGATCCGTAGTCGGCGCGGATGTCCTTGAACACCGCACTGTAGCCCGGCTGCTCCGGGTGGTGGTCGATCACCAGATCGGCGCGGTTCAACAGGCCGCCGAAGTAATGCGGCTGCACATCAACTGTGGCGATCCGCTCGAACTCCTGGAGCGATCCGGCGGTCACCTGCTCCACCTGGATGTCGAGCATGTTCGCCATGCGCAGGTTTTCCGGGCGTGTCACCCCTTGGATCGCCCCGATGATCGCCGTGGTCTTCGTCCTGCGGAGCAGGTTGCGCAAAGCCAGCCCGCTCGCCAGCGCGTCGGGGTCCGGATCGTTGTGCAGCAGAATGAGGACGCGATCCGCGTCCGCAAAGTAGCGCTGGTACTGCTGGACGCGGGCGCGCGTCATCGATCGGCTCAATTCGGTCACGAGCGTCGGCCGGACCAGTTCCGCGAGCTCGAGATGCGTCACGTCGTTGAGCGCCGTTCGCAGGCCGTCGGCGCTCTTCCCGTTGCGCGATCCGGTGTGCAGGAGGTAGATCAGCGTGCCACCGGCGTCGCGCACGGCGGAGACGATCTTCTTCACGCTGCGGCGGGCGTTGTCCTCGATGATGAAGCAGGTACTCGGGGAGATGTCGGCTTTGAGGTAGGTGTCGACTCGTCGCGGGTCGCCGGTGATGACCTGGACACCGGCGTCGTGCAGCCGGCGCGCGAGCGGCCGGCTGTCCACGAGGAAGTCGACCTCGAAGCTCGGGAGCAGGACGGCATCCAGCGAGCGGATGAGCAGTTCGTCCTGACAAATGGCGAGTACGCGCACGTCAGGCCGGCCTCACGCGCGACGGACGCCTAGGGATGTCCTTCACCACGAAACACTCATTATACGCCGTGGTACGATCGGTCTCCAGGTACCGGAAGCGAAACCAAACGGAAAAGTGCCACCTGCCATTCGGTTCCTCTCGAGCGTCGTCATGCTGGCGGCGCTGTCTGCCGGGCCGTCCGTTCCGGCCGCCCAGTGCCAGACGGCTACTCCGTCCGCTCACCCTCCTTGTGCCACCTGCATCGTCATCTCGCTGAGACCCGAGCAGGTTGCTCTACTGCCCCCGGACCTGCACGGCCTCGAGGTCCTCGTCTCTGCAAGTGAGCCGACGTCCGACATTCCTGTGCTTCTCGACGAAATCGCGAAGCGGCGTGGCCATCCCGGTGTGCTGCTGGCCGGCTTTCCATCGGATGCGGGCCTCGTGCACCTGACCCGCGCCCCGACAGTCGTGTTGGATGTTCGCAGCTCGACCCTGCCCTTTGACGGTCTGCTGTTCGAGCTGCGGACGCGACTGACCGCGTTGCGGGCGGCCGCTCGCGTACCCTTGCGACTCGCGGTGGAGCCGCCGGGCGCGCTCGAGGCCGCTTTCCGTGACCTGGGCACCGCGGGCTACTGGGACGTTCTTGTCTCTTCCGGCGCTGCGTCCGGAACAGTGGCGGGTTGGGTCCGAAGCGGCGATCTCGAGAGCGTGGCCGGGGCACTCGACCTCACACGCCGTGCAGAGGTCGAGCGCAGGCTCTTTCGAATACCGGAGGACGCGGCGAGAGCGCGCGGGCTTCTCGCAGACCTGGCGGGAGCGGCCAGACTGCTCCCGGCCGGCCTGATCGCCGACGGCGGACCTGGTGCCCTGCGCGTCTCGTGCGGCAGCCGACAGGCAGAGGTCTATCGCAATCCCTCGACGCTCGATCGAGTGGCGCTCATGACGACGTGCGCCGAGGGCACGCCCGTCATCGTCGAGCCACCCTCGCCGGTGGAGCGGACGCAGCTGTCGTCGGGCGAAGTCCTCGTGCGCGTGAGGGAGCCGGCCTCTGACCGCTTCGCCTCGGACGTTCGTGTAGCCGCTCCACGGCGGCTCACCGTCGAGGAGATCGTCGCGCAACACCAGGCCGCGGCCGCCCGGCAGTCGGCGTTCGTGCGGACCATCATTTCGAACGGAACCTTGACGGTGACGTTCGAGGCGCCCGGGTTTCCTGCGCCCGTGACGGTGTCGAGTGAGACGACCATCTTCAGGGACGCGGCACGAACGGACCTCGAGCAGCGCGAGATCAGGGTGAACGGGATCGCCTTTCGATCGCAGCGCGTCCCGCGCCTGCCGATCATCGAGGCGGAGCGCGTCTCGGCGCCGCCCTTGACGATCACGCTGGGGGACAAGTACCGCTATCGCCTCACCGGCGAGGAGACGATTAGCGGCAGGCCTGCCTATGTCGTGACCTTCGATCCGCGGTCGACTCGGGAGCCGCTGTTCCGGGGCCGCGCCTGGATCTCGGCGGAAGACTTCGGGATGATGCGGGTCGAGGCGTCGGAGACAGGGCTGCGTGGAGCCGTGGTCTCGTCGGAGCAGCGTGACGACTTCACCCGGACGACCGGAGGGTGTGGGTCCTCGAGCGGTCTGAAGTCCGGCAGCTCTATCAGGGAGCCGCCTACAGCACACCGATCCGGCGGGTGCTGACGCTGGCGACGCATGACGTCAACGCCGGGGACTTCGACGCACGCCGGCGCGCGGCGTACGCCTCCGAGCACACCATCCTCCGGGATACGCCCGCAGGGTATCGCTATCTCGAGGGGGAGGCGCGTCAGGCGGCGTCTGCCGGTCTGCCGGGCAGCGACTCGTCTGTCGCGACGGGAGGCGGCACCGGCTCGCGCGTCCGCACGGTCGCGTTCGGCGTCATCGTGGATCCGAACATCACGCGTCCGCTGCCGTTTGCCGGCCTGAGCTATCTCGACTTCAACCTGTTCGGGACCGGCGCGCAACTGAACGGTTTCTTCGGTGGCAGCTACGGCCAGCTGGCGTTTTCGGTGCCGTCACTTCGCGGCAGCCGGTGGCAGCTCGCCGGGCGCGCCTTCGGGATCGCGACGTCCTACAACGATCGCGCGTTCGTGCTCGGCCGGGAGCAGTACGATCGGAACGTACGGCAGCGTCCGGCGTTCGCCTCGGTCTGGCTCCTTCGTCCGCTCACGCCCCGCTTGACGCTCCGCTCCGGCTACGAGCTCGAGTACACGCATTTCGCGCGGAGCGACGCCACCGCCGCAGATTTCGAGGCACCGGCAGACCAGATCGCCGCACGGCGTGCGATTGGCGCTCGAGGGGCAGCGCGCCGGCTGGGACGGCACGGTGTGGTGGAGTGGGGCACGCCGGACGGGTTGGCGCGCGTGGGGCCGACCGGGCTCCGGGGAGTATCTGACCGAGCCACCGCGACTTCCAGCGCTTCGGGGCGTCGGTTGCCCGGTCAGTCATCTTTTCGCCGGCGCTGATCGGTCGAGCCGAAGCCTCCCTGAGCGGCGGACACGACCTGGACCGGTTCAGCCTGTATTCGTTCGGTACCTTCGACAATCGTCTTCACGGGTACCCCTCGGCCCTGATCCGCTATGATCGCGGCGCCACGGTCCGCACGGCGCTGGCATGGTCAACGGGCCGCCTGATTCGGCTCGATGGCTTCGCGGATGTGGCATTCGTGCGTGATGCCGGCTTCGCCCGCGGCGCGAGCCGGTTCGCTGGCGTCGGCGCGGCGGTCGAAGCGCCAGCGCCGTTCGGGACGCTCGTCGCGGCGGAGTGGGGCTACGGGTTCCAGGGAATCAACGCCAGCGGGCGCCGTGGCACGCACGTGGTCCGCGTCACCGGCTACAAGGTGTTTTGAAGACGGTCTCGTGTTTGGGGGATAGCAATGCGTGCACTAGAGCTTTGCGGCCAGAGAAGAATCCTCTCGTTTCCACGAGCGCTAGGGGGGACCAGCCATGCGTGCCCCAGTTGTCGTCGTTGCACTTGCCGCTGTTACGACAGCCTTCGCGCCGCAGCAGACGTTCCGGGCCGGCGTCGATCTGGTCCACTTCAGCGTCATCGTCAGCGACAAGCAGGGAGCGCCGATCACGGGGCTGAAGGCGGAGGACTTCGAGCTGGTCGAGGAGGGCAAGCCGCAGGCGATCACGTATTTCGCCGAGGGGTTTCCCGAGCCTGGAGATCTCGGCCGCGTGCTGCCGCTGCATCTTGGTCTGGCCCTGGATACGAGCGGCAGCATGGAGTCCGACATCAATGATGTGCGGACCGGCATCATCAAGTTCGTGAACGCGAACGAGCACGCGGTCGACACGACCCTCGTGGACTTCGACACGGAGGTCCGGCTGGCGCGATACGGTGCCTCCGATTATCCCCGGCTGATCGAGCGCATTCGCATGCGGAAGCCCGAGGGCTGGACGGCCTTCTACGACGCGGTGGGCGTCTACCTCCATGGTGCGTCGGAACAGGACGGCGAGAAGATCCTGCTCATCTACACCGACGGAGGGGACACCCGCAGCTCACTGACGTTCCACGACGTCCTCGATCTCCTGAAGGCCTCGGACGTCACCACCTACGTGATCGGCTATCTCGAGCACCAGCCCCAGTCTGCTCGAAACGAGCAGCGGATGCAGCTCCAACGGATGGCGGAGCTGACCGGCGGGGACGCCTACTTCCCAGGAAGCGTCAAAGAGCTGGAAAAGATCTACGCGAAGATCGAGAAGACGATAGCGGCCAGGTACAGCCTGGGTTATATGTCCAGCGACACCCGTATGAACGGCACCTGGCGGAAGGTTCAGATCCGGTTGAAGCGCCCGGATCTGAAAGGTGCGAAGGTGCGCACGCGTGAAGGGTATTACGCCCCGTACAAAGAGCCGCCCAACCGCTGAATCGCGCGCCGGCTTCGGCCCGCGCGCCCTGCATCCTTGTCTACCTGAACCGAGCAGGGGGTGTGTGGTACGATGAGCGTTTCGCGCTCTCGTGGCGAGGCGCAACTGTACCGCCACCGTATGGCCTCCAAGTACGATCGCTTCAAGCTGGTCACGGACTTCGAGCTCCGCGGCGATCAACGCCGCGCGATCGACGAGCTCGTCGAGGGCTTGGAGCGCGGCGATTCGTCCCAGGTGCTGCTCGGGGTCACCGGCTCCGGCAAGACGTTCACCATGGCGCAGTGCATCGCCCGGGTGAACCGGCCCGCGCTGGTGATGGCGCACAACAAGACGCTCGCCGCGCAGCTCTATCAGGAGTTCCGCCGCTTCTTCCCTGAGAACGCCGTCGAGTACTTCGTCAGCTACTACGACTACTACCAGCCGGAAGCCTACGTCCCCACCACCGACTCGTACATCGAGAAGGAAGCGACCATCAACGACGAGATCGACCGCATGCGGCTCTCCGCCACACGGTCGCTCTTCGAGCGGCGAGACGTCATCATCGTCGCGAGCGTGTCGTGCATCTACGGCCTGGGATCGCCGGAGGCGTATTACGGCATGATGCTGCCGCTCGAGCGCGGCCAGCGGATCGACCGGGAACAGATCCTGCGCAAGCTCGTCGAAATCCAGTACGAGCGGAACGACGCCGACTTCAATCGTGGCGCCTTCCGGGTTCGCGGCGACATCGTCGAGGTGTACCCGTCGTACGAAGACCAGGCGATCCGCGTCGGGCTCTTCGGCGACGAGGTCGACGAGCTGATCACGTTCGATCCGCTGACGGGCAAGACGCTGCAGACGCCACGACAAGATCGCGATCTACCCGAAGACGCATTTCGTGACATCGCGCGATCGCACCAAGCAGGCCGTCGAGAGCATCAAGGCGGAGCTCGGCTGGTATCGCGGGCAGCTCGAATCGGAGGGCAAGGTCCTCGAGGCGCACCGGCTGCACCAGCGCACGATGTTCGACCTCGAGATGATCCGGGAGATTGGCTACTGCCACGGCATCGAGAACTATGCCCGCCACCTGACGGGCCGCCAGCCGGGTGAGCCGCCGCCGACGCTGCTCGATTACCTGCCGCCCGACGCGCTGATGATCATCGACGAGAGCCATCAGACCGTTCCGCAGATCCGGGGGATGTACCACGGGGACCGATCGCGGAAGGAAGTGCTCGTGGCGTACGGATTCCGTCTTCCCTCGGCGCTCGACAACCGCCCGCTGAACTTCGAGGAGTGGGAGGCGCGAGTCGGCCAGCTGCTGTTCGTCTCGGCGACGCCAGGGCCCTACGAGCTGCGGCACGCCGGCGGCGCCGTCGTCGAGCAGATCATCCGGCCCACCGGGACTGCTGGATCCGGTCATCGAGGTGCGGCCCGTCCGCGGGCAGGTGGACGATCTCCTCGCCGAGATCCGCGACCGGGCGGCTCGGCACGAGCGCGTGCTCGTCACGACGCTTACCAAGCGGATGGCCGAGGACCTGACGCAGTACTACCAGGAGCTCGGGGTGAAGGTGCGCTACCTGCACTCCGACATCGAGACGCTCGAGCGGATCCAGATTCTGCGCGACCTGCGGCGCGGCGAGTTCGACGTGCTCGTCGGCATCAACCTGCTGCGCGAGGGGCTCGACCTTCCGGAGGTGTCGCTGGTGGCGATTCTCGACGCCGACAAGGAAGGGTTCCTGCGGTCCGGCGGATCCCTCATCCAGACGGTCGGCCGCGCGGCGCGCAACGTCAACGGCCGCTCGATCATGTACGCGGATCGCGTGACCGACTCGATGCGTCAGGCGATCACGCGAGACCGAGCGGCGCCGGCAGATTCAGGAAGCCTACAACGTGGAGAACGGCATCACGCCCGCGTCCATCGTCAAGAGCATAGACGACGTGCTGTCGAGCATCTACGAGCGGGACTACGTGACCGTCGCGACCGATCCCGGCGACGAGTTCCGCACGCAGGCCGAGCTCGAGGCACACGTCACGACGCTGCAGACGCAGATGAAGGCGGCGGCAGCCAACCTCGAGTTCGAGAAGGCGGCGACGCTGCGCGATCGCATCAAGCAGCTGCGCAGCCGCGAGCTCGGGCTGGTCAGGGCGGGGCAACGTTAAGTGGCTGCGAGGCCTGGTCGACTTCACGAAGGCAGCGCTCCTGGAGGTGCAGGAGTACGTCCGGATGCTCGGCAAGGTGGGTCGCGGGCTCACGACACCGGCCGTACTACTACCGGGACATCATCGAGCAGTTCGAGGCGATTGGCGTCGGGTCGCTCACCGTCGTGTTGCTGACCGGCATGTTCACCGGCATGGTGCTGGCGCTGCAGTCGGGCTTCACGCTCGATCAGTTCGGCGCGCGCTCGATGGTGGGCCGGCTGGTGAGCGCCTCGATCGTGAAGGAGCTCGGCCCGGTGCTCACGGGGCTGATGGTTGCCGGACGCGTCGGGATCGGGCATCGCCGCCGAGCTCGGCTCGATGATGGTCACCGATCAGATTGCGGCGCTGCGCGCCCTCGGTACCGACCCGATCCGCAAGCTGATCATCCCGCGCATTCTGGCGGGCCTCGTCATGGTGCCGCTGCTGACGGTGATCGCGAGCGCCGTCGGCATGGTGGGCGGCTGGATCGTCACCTCGACGCTGCTTCGCGTGGCGTCGTCGATCTACTGGAACGCGGTCGTGCAGGGACTCTACATCCAGGACGTCTGGATGGGCCTCATCAAGCCGTTCTTCCTCGGCTTCACGATCGTCAGCATCGGGTGTCACGTCGGGATGCGCACGTCCGGCGGAACGCAGGGCGTCGGGCCGCGCCACGACGAACGCCGTGGTCGCGAGCTCGGTAGCCGTCATCGCCGTCGACTATCTCGTGACGCAGGTGCTCATCGTATTGATGTACTGATGACGACGGAACCAGTCCCCCGATCGCCGATCCTCGACGAGGCGCTGGGCTTCGGCGGGCCGATCATCGTCTTCGACGGCGTACACCTGTCGTTCGACGAGAAAGTCATCCTGCGCGATGTCAGCTTCACGCTCCAGACCGGGCACACCAAGGTCTTTCTGGGCGCGAGCGGCGCCGGCAAGTCGACCATCCTGCGGCTGATCCTCGGCCTGCTGAAGCCTGACGCCGGCCAAATCTTCGTCAACGGTGAACAAACCGACAACATGGACGAAGATGACCTCATGGCCGTCCGCGCGGATCTCGGGATGGTCTTCCAGGAGGGTGCGCTCTTCGATTCGCTGACCGTGCGCGAGAACGTCGGATACAAGCTGTTCGAGGAGCTGAACTGGCCGCTGGACAAGGCCAACGCGCGGGTCGAGGAAGTGCTCGGCTTCATCGGTCTCGGCGAGTTCATCGACCGGATGCCGTCCGAGTTGTCGGGCGGGCAGCGGCGGCGGGTGGCGATTGCCAGGGCGATGGCGGCCAAGCCGCGCATCCTGCTCTACGACGAGCCGACGACCGGGCCTCGATCCAATCACGGCGCTGACCGTGGACGAGGAGATCGTCAAGCTGCGCGACCTCGAGGGCGTCAGCTCGATCCTCGTCACCCACCAGCTGCGAGACGCGTTCTTCATCGCCGAGCACACGGCCACTCGAGCAGGGGCGGGATCTCGCCTTCGCTAAAGCCGAAGGGCGGAAGGCCGACGAGGCCGAGTTCATCATGCTGAAGAACGGGCAGATAGCATTCGAAGGGAACGCATCCGAACTGCGCGAGGCTGCCACGAAGGACGAATACATCCACGCCTTCTTGAATTGAACCGAAAGCGCGGAGCGTTGTTCCGGCAGCAGGCAGCGCGCGGCAAGAAACGTGAAGCGGTGACGGCAAGCGAGACGCTTTCGCTGGAAGCTGGAAGCTGGAAGCTGGAAGCTGGAAACCGGAAGCTGGGAGCTGGAAGCTGACATGCCTCGAACACGATCGCTCGCCTGGTCGGAACTGAAAATCGGCATCGTCTCCTTGACGGCGATAGTGCTGGCCGTGCTCTTCATCTTCGCCGTCGGCGGCCAGGCAGGGTTTTTCTGGCAGCAGGTACTACCTGAAGACCCACTTCCCCGACGTGCAGGGTCTCAAGGCCGGCGCGGTGATTCGTGTCGCCGGCGTCGAGGTGGGCAAGGTCGACGACCTCCAGTTCTCCGGCTCGGAGGTCGAAGTCAAGCTCGCCGTGAAGAAGGAGATGCAGTCGCGGATCACCACCGAATCGCGCGCGTCGATCGGTTCGTTGAGCCTTCTCGGCGAGCCGGTCATCGACATCAGCCCTGCGTCCTCAGGGACGCCATTGAAGGATGGGGACACGATTCCGTCAGTCCGGCCCAAGAGGCAGATTCTCGGACGTCGCCGAAAGCGCGACGCAGTCACTCGCGCAAATCAACGAGATGCTCAAGGACATCCGCGCGGGGAAAGGCACCATCGGAAAGGTGTTCACGGACGACGATCTCTACCGCGAGATCACGCAGTTCGTCAGCTCTGCGCAGGTCGTCGCCGCCGGTCTGCGCGACGGCAAGGGTACCCTCGGCCTGATGATCCGGGATCCGAGTGCCTACAACGCGCTCAATACAGCCCTTGGCAGCCTCAACGAGATGACCGCGCGTATCAACGCCGGCGAGGGCAGCCTCGGACGGCTCCTCAAAGACGACGCGCTGGCGAACTCGCTGACGTCCGCCTCAGGGAACTTCGACCAAATCACCGGAAAGCTGAATCGCGGCGAGGGAACGTTCGGAAAGCTGCTGACCGACAAAGAGCTCTACGATCGGTTCAACTCGCTGGCCACCCGCGTCGATCGACTCGCGGGCGACCTGGAGAAGGGCCAGGGCAGCGCCGGTCAGTTTCTCCAAGACAAGCAGTTGTATGACAATATGAATGCTGCCGCGAGCGAGCTGCGCTCGCTCATCGGCGACATCCGGAAGGATCCCCGCAAGTATCTCAATGTGCGGGTGAGTATCTTTTGATCTGCGGCCCGCCTTCGCGCCGCAGGCGCTTCGGCGGGTCCGCCGTAGCCTTGGCGGAGGTGGAAGCGGGGCATGGGGCCCCCGCGAGCGACGGCGCTGGGGGGTCCGGCGGGGCGAAGCCCCGATTGAACAGCAGGCGCGCTGCAAGCGCGCCTCGCCGGAGCGGAGCGGGGCTTGGGGCCCCCGCGAGCGACGGCGCTGGGGGGTCCGGCGGGGCGAAGCCCCGATTGAACAGCAGGCGCGCTGCAAGCGCGCCTCGCCGGAGCGGAGCGGGGCTTGGGGCCCCCGCGAGCGACGGCGCTGGGGGGTCCGGCGGGGCGAAGCCCCGATCGAACAGCAGGCGCGCTGCAAGCGCGCCTCGCCGGAGCGGAGCGGGGCTTGGGGCCCCCGCGAGCGACGGCGCTGGGGGGTCCGGCGGGGCGAAGCCCCCCGGTTAAGAAGGAGTAGCCATGAGAGACGACGGGGGAGGGGCAG
The DNA here is from genome assembly GCA_963804795.1 of uncultured Acidobacteriota bacterium. Classification (GTDB taxonomy): domain Bacteria; phylum Acidobacteriota; class Vicinamibacteria; order Vicinamibacterales; family 2-12-FULL-66-21; genus CAVSUB01. The sequence goes on from CAWDRS010000009.1 coordinate 600,170, forward strand.
GCACCGTCATCGTGGCGTTCGTGCTCGGGGCCATCACCGGGGCTGCTGTCGCGCTGCTGACGACGCCGAGGTCTGGCGACGAGATGCGACGCATCCTCGGAGACAAGGCACGGGACGGACGGGAGCGGGCCAACGAGGCGGCGCGCCAAGGGCGCGAGTTCCTGAACCGGCAGCGCGACAATCTCTCGACCGCGGTGGAACGCGGCCGGCAGGCTTACGAACAGGCGCGCAGTGGGGCGGGGCCGGACCCCGGCCCGGAACCCCAAGAGGACGGCCTGTGAGCCTGACCGAGGTCTTTCTTGGGATCATCGCCCTGGCAACCCTGGTGATGGCGCTCGTCCAGATCGGCGCCATCGTGGCTGTCGCACGGCTCGCCAAGGACGCGCAGACGGCGCTCGCGTCAGTTCAGCAGGACGTGAAGCCGCTGCTGGCCAAGGTGTCTGCGCTCGCAGACGAAGCGACCAAGACGGCGACCATCGCCACGGCACAGGCGCAGAAGATCGACCAGCTCGTGACCGACCTCTCGCGCCGGATCGACGAGACCTCGACCGTGGTTCAACAGGCGGTGATCACCCCCGCCCGCGAGGGGCTCGCCATCATGGCGGCGATCAGAGCGAGCCTGGGCGCGTTGCGCGGCTTCCGCGACATGCGCGCCAGTCAGACCCGCCATGTGGAGGAAGAAGATCCGCTCTTCATCGGGTAGGTGGCTTCCCGGCCTGGAATCCCTCTTCACAACCTCGTATCGCGGGGCTCCCAGCCCCGGGAACCTGTAGAAGCCGTCTCATAAACCTACTGCTCGTTTCGCGATGCGAGCGAACGACAGTGAGCGAGCCACGCGAGCGGCCCGCCTACGCCAAGGCTTCGGCGAGGTCTCGCCGTAGCGCTACGCGCGGAGGCGGAAGCGCGCCGGCGAAGCGGCGCGCGAGAGCGCGTGTCGGGGAGTCCGAGGGGCGAAGCCCCTCGGATGAGACTACGATCTGCAAAACGATCCCGTGCGCGTCCGAACGAGAAAGAACGACGCGGTCAAACGGGACAGCACGGCGCTGGCGACCTGAGCGTCACAGCTCCAGAGGCGCGCTGCCTGGGCCTCGGTGAGCTTGAGGCCGGGCATCTCCCGAAATTCTGCTTCGGCGCGGCGGACCGCTGCCTCGAATCCCTGAACGGGCTGCTCGTGCGTCGTGATTCGGTCGAGGTCTGTATTCTGCACCGTGATCTCCAGTAGACGATACTTCGCACACACGCATCTCGCACGTTCGACGAGCGCGTAAACAGCCGGTATCGAAGACGTCTTGGTCGTGTTGCGGCATAAGCTGACAAGCGCGCCAACGGCGCGCCCGCCGGCCGCCTTCGCGCCGGAGGCGCTTCGGCGGGTTCGCCGTAGCCTTGGCGGAGGCGGAAGCGGGGCGAAGGGGCCCCGCGAGCGACGGCGACCGGGGCCCCCAGCGCGCGTGTTTTGCGCGCTGGGGTGGTGGTGGGGGTCCGGCGGGGCGAAGCCCCCCGGTGAATAAATGGACGATCTGTTGCGGCCTACGGTGACAAGCGCGCCAACGGCGCGCCCGCCGGAGCGGAGCGGGGCGAAGGGGCCCCGCGAGCGACGGCGCTGGGGAGTCCGGCGGGGCGAAGCCCCCCGGTGAATAAATGGACGATCTGACGAACAGAGTGGCGCTGGTGACCGGCGCCTCGCGCGGCATAGGCCGGGCGATTGCGATCGCGTTGGCGAACACCGGCGCGAAGATCGCGGTGAATTATCACCGCTCCACGGCTCAGGCAAACGAGGTCGTCTCGGGCATCGTCGGGTCTGGCGGCACGGCCGTGGCGCTGCGAGCCGACGTGTCGGATGCCAGAGCCGCGGCGACGCTGGTCGGCGAAACCGAGGCTCAGCTCGGGCCCATCGACATCCTCGTGAACAATGCCGGGATCATCGCCCGAAGGCCGGTCGAGGAGGTGGGACCTGACTATTGGGACGAGACGATCCGCGTCAATCTGTCGTCGGCGTTCTATGTGACGCACGCGGCGTTGCCGGGCATGCGGGCTCGACGGTGGGGCCGGATCATCTTCCTTTCGTCGATCGCGGCGCAGACGGGCGGCGTCATCGGGCCCCACTATGCCGCGAGCAAGGCGGGGCTCCTCGGGCTCACCCACAGCTATGCGAGCCTGTTTGCGAAGGAGGGCATCACAGCGAATGCCATCGCGCCTGCGCTGATCGATACCGACATGGTTCGTGGGAACCCTGGGGCAAGACCGGATCTGATTCCGGTCAAGCGGTTCGGCACGCCGGAAGAGGTCGCGGCGGTGGCGGTGCTGCTCGCCTCGAACGGCTACATCAGCGGGCAGACGATCGGGGTGAACGGCGGGTGGTACATGACGTGATTCCCGGAATCGCGTCCCGTGAATTGACGCGCGCGTACGAAGGTGGTAGAACGGTGCCACATTCCAAAGCTGAGGTGCTTATGCGCACGTCATCGACCCGCGTTGGCCCCGGCCTGACCCTGGCCGTCGTCTCGATCGTCCTGACTTCTTTTTCTCCGCTCTTCGCTCAACCTTCTAAATCGGCGGACGTCGCCAAACAGCTGGCCGTGGCGCTCGACGCGGCGAAGCTCGAGGCCATCGCTGCGCCGGATCCCAGCGATCCGACCGCAGTTCGTGGCCGCGCTGTATTTTCAAGGCAGCCAGATTCTCGTGGTGGCAGCGAAGTACTCCGCCCCGACGCTCCTCGTCCAGAAGATCAAAGAGAAGAACTACCGCGACGTGTACATCGACCTGAGCTCCGCGTCGGTTGCCGGGTCGAAGATGTTCGTGATCGACACGGGCGTCGACGGCCTCGCCGCGAAGCCTGGCGACGGCGGCGCCGACACATTCGAGCAGGGCACGAAGGAGTACCTCTTCGACGGCGACTGGAAGAAGGCGAAGCTGTCCGAGGAGGAGTACATGAAGGTCTTCTCGGAGGCAGACGAGCGGTATGCGAAGATGCTGGCGCTTCTGACCGCGCAGGCGAAGTCGGCGAAGGGGACGGGGTATTAGCTATCCTTATCAGCCCATGGCATCCGGAGCACTGAATCGATCGCTCGCATTGTGGCAGGAAGCGCACGGCTTCGGGATTCTGTGCATCATCAGCCCGCTGGGTGAGCATTTCGTCGTGCATCCTGCTCACGAAGCGAACGCCGCGACCGATTTCGCGGGGCGTACTGTCGAATCGTGGCCGCCTCTGTCGGAGCGTCAGGCCAAGGACTGGTTGGCCGAGCGCGGTCTTTCAGCGATAGAGACAGAGGACGCGATTCGTCTGGCGCGGGAGTGGGCGACGACGATCACGGGATCGGGTGCGCTTGCTGCCCCGCTCACACGCTCCTGACGTCCGACATCAGCGTGAGCTCGAGCCCCAGACAGATCTCCAGCCTCTCGAAAGGGATCGGTAAAGGGCGACTGTTGGCTTCCCCACACAGATTTGGCGGATCGCGACCAAAGCTGTGATTCGAGCTGGCAAGCCGTTCAAGTCGTGGGGCCCAGGACATCGGGTGCTGCCCTCTAATTCTCTAATTCCTAGCTAGTTGCAAGCGTCGGCACGCCCCGCGATGACGGCAGCGCGTTTGCTTACTCAGCTGTCGAAAGGAAGGGCGTGTGCGTCCCACCCCATTCCTCAGATCGCGAGAATCGATCAATGTCTGCAAAATGCAATCGCGTCTGGCTGGCCGCCCTGGCGCTGGGTTTCCTGGCGACGACTCCGACCAACGCCTGGGCCTATGTCGATCCGGGGACGGGCAGCTATCTCTTTCAGCTTGCCGCCGCCGGCTTTTTCGCCGGCATGTTCACGCTGCGGCAGGTACCTGGGGCGCCGTGAAGGCCCGGTTCGGCAGGCAGACAACGATCACCGGACGCAGCAGCCAGCCGACAGACTCGACCGAATGACGTGGACGAGGGATCGGGGATCGTTCCGGGATCCCAGCGGCTTCGTGTTCTTCCACGACGGGACCGCGTACAGGCAGGTGAACGCGTCCTGCGCTGACGCCTTCAGCGGGCTGATGCACTCCGGGCTCTACGACGAGCTGGTGAAGGCTGGCCTGCTCGTCGGCCACGAAGAAGTCGCGCTGCGGCTTCCCGAGGCGCCTCCCGCACACGCGGTACTCCGTCCCGAGCAGATTCCGTTCATCAGTTATCCGTACGAATGGTGCTTCAGCCAGTTGAAGGCTGCGGCGGTTCTCACGCTCGACATTCAACGCCGCGCGCTCGCCCGTGGCCTCGTCCTTCGGGATGCCAGTGCGTACAACGTGCAGTTCACCGGTAGCCGACCGGTCTTCATCGATACGTTGTCGTTCGGGCGCTACGTCGAAGGAAAACCGTGGGCCGCATACCGCCAGTTCTGCCAGCACTTCCTTGCGCCGCTCGCCATGATGGCAATGGTCGAGCCATCGCTGGGAGAGCTCGCACGCACGCATATCGACGGCGTCCCGCTCCCGCTCGCCAACAGCGTGCTTCCGCTCCATTCGCGCTTCAAGCCCGGACTGCTCCTGCACTTGCACCTCCATGGCCGCAGCGAGGCAAAAACGAACGGTGCTCCGGTGGCAGGCCCGGGGCCGCAGCGCGTCACCGGGATAAGGAAGACAGCGGTACTTGGACTGATTGACAGCTTGGAGCGGACCGTCAGGACGTTGTCGTGGAAGCCATCCAAGACGTTGTGGTCCACGTACAGCAGCCACTTGAACTATTCCGACACCGCGCAGGAGCGTAAGCGTGTACTGGTCGCGCAGATGCTGGCTGCCGTCCAGTCCCGGTCGGGGCTTGCGTCGGTGTGGGATCTGGGCGGGAATACTGGCAGCTACAGCCGGCTCGCCGCGGAAACGGGCGCGCGCGTCGTGAGCTTCGACAGCGATCAAGCCGTCATCGAATACCAGTTCACGACGATGAAGGGGAAGGAGAGGGCCCGGATTCTGCCGCTCGTACAGAACCTCGCGAACCCGAGCCCGTCCGTTGGCTGGAATCATGCCGAGCGGCGGTCGCTCACGGAACGTGGTCCCGCCGACCTCGCAATGGCGCTTGCCGTCGTGCACCACCTCGCGATAGGCGGCAACGTGCCGCTGACCTCCATTGCGGAGTTCCTTCGCGGGATCTGCCGGAACCTGATCATCGAATTCGTCCCCAAGGAAGATTCGCAGGTGCGGCGGATGCTCGAACATCGCGACGACGTGTTCGATGACTACTCGCAGCCGTCCTTCGAGCAATCGTTTGCCCCCTTCTTCACGATCGTCCAGTCCGCGCCCATCGACGGCACCGCCAGAACCTTGTATTTGATGGAGCGCCGGTGACGCCGCGGCGACAATGGCTCGACGCTCCGCGGCCGTGGCACCTGCTTCTCGGCCCGGCCGTGCCGTTGCTGGCCATGCTCAGGAACAATACGAGCATCTGGCCGCCGGAGATCGTGATTGGACCATGTCTGATTGCCGCAAGCCTCGCTCTCCTGCTGTGGCTGCTCATAGTGCCGTTCGCGCACGATCCACGTCGCGCAGCGCTCGCCGTGACGTTTTCCATGCTCGCGGTCATGAGTCATATACCGCTGCTGCAAGTGACGCTGTCCCTCGGCATCGTCCAGTTCGTTCCTCTCGTATATCTGGGCGTCCTGTTCGCCGCCGCAGCCATCGTCCGATCCAGCCGCGCCGCGATTGCGCCCACGATCTTCGCGAACCGTGCACTCGTGATCACCGTGTTGTTTCTGACGGTCCCGATCGCCTGGGGTGAAGTGGGCAGGACGCGGACTGTCGCCGAACCCTTGCCGATCTCTCGAGACACCCGGTCTGGTCAGCGGCCCGATGTTTACCTGTTGATCCTCGACGGATACGGCCGGGCGGACGTGTTGCACGACCTGTACGGGTTCGACAACCCGCTCCCAGACAGACTCAGGACAAGTGGTTTCGTCGTTGCCGAGCGCGCCAGGGCGAATTACGCTCAGACGACGTTGTCGCTCGCGTCGGCATTCAATCTCGATTACCTGCCACAGCTCGGGCATCCTGAACGTGCCGAAACGGACGCGAAACGCGGGCTTGCGGATCTGATTCGGAGCAGCCGGTTCTTCCGGGCATTCGAGGATGCGGGTTACGACATCAGGGTCTATGGCTCCGAGTACACGATGATTCGGCCGGGCAACGGACGCGATCACCGAGCGGCGCCGGGCCATCTGAATGAATTCCACTACACGATGCTCGAAGCGACGGCGCTTCCGACCTTGTTCGAAGCCGTCGGAGTTCAACGCGGATGGCTGCCGCTCAGGCTGCACCGGCATCACCTGCGCTGGACGTTGACTGATCTGGCGGAGAGCGTTCCGGCCGACAATGCTCCTCCCACACTCGTGTTCGCCCACCTGCTGGCGCCGCACCCGCCGTTCGCGCTCGACGCGGACGGAGGCATTCGAAACACGAAGGTTCCCGCCTTGTTCGGCGACGGAAGTATGTGGCGCGCGAGCGCGCAGCAGAGCGGGGAGAGCTACAAGGCCGGCTACGTCGACACCTTGCGATATCTCAACGATGGTGTCCTGCAGGTCGAACAAGCCATCGCGAATCGGCCGTCGCGTCCGGCAATCGTCCTGATTCACAGCGATCACGGTCCGGGCCTTCAACTGGAGTGGGAGAGTCCGGCCAAGACCAACATGCGCGAGCGGATGGGCGTACTCCTGGCCGCCCGCTTTCCCGACCGTAACGACGCGGTGGTCGACGACCGGACAACGCTGGTGAACTTCTATCGCACGGTGATCAACAGGGCCCTGGGCACGCGGCTCCCGATGCTGGAAGACCGTTCGTATTTCAGCACCTGGACGCGTCCGTTCGCCTATCTCGACGTGACCGATCGGGTCGATTGCATCGAATGCGCGGACGCGCACGCCGATCAGTAAGGCCCGATTTGTTCATGAACCTGTAGTCAACGAGGCCCATTCGCTTCGAAAACCCTCTTCCGCAGGCCGACAAACCGTCGCGCCGGCGGCTGGTCGGCGGCAGCGCGCGGCCCCAGAGATCCCACGCGGAGTTCTGGCGCCTCCGCGATGGTTTGTCGACTGACGCGGGCGCGGCCTGCTCCAAGGGTTTCCTCCGCGAACGGGTCGACTCGCTGAGTTCATGAATAATCCTGGGAGTCAGACCTGCGCGAGCGTTTCTCCTGTCGTTTCCGATTAGTAGCGCCGCGACCGGCGCGCCCGCTCCTGCGAGAAGGTCGCGCCGATTCTCCCGCACGAAACAGAGACTTGCCAAGAAAGCGGTTGTCTAAGGTATTCTAGACGTTCAAGTTGGGCGCTTGGCTCAGCGGTAGAGCACCGCCTTCACACGGCGGGGGTCAGTGGTTCGAATCCACTAGCGCCCACCAACTAAGTTACACAATCTAAGGCGCTTAGCGACACGGCCCCGCAAGGGGCCGTTGTTCTGTACGGGCCCCAGGGGTGCATTTCGTCGAGAAACCAGAATCGAAACGGGTCTGGATGGGACGGCGGGTGAGCTCCTTCGGTCGTTCTGGGCCGTGGGTGTCCCTGTCTGCGACTGAAGTGAATGGGAGCAGCTAAGTAGTTGCCCCACCGCGCCTTGCTGGATTGAACCCATCGCCGAGATCCCCGGAGCGCGACGGCTCCCCGCCCCCCATGGCTCTGCACCGTAATATCAGAACCGACGACCCCTGCCGACTGTGAACAGCTACTCCACCTTTAAGCCAATCCGCCGAGTGCGCTCGACCGGCTTCGGTTGGCGGTTCCGGTAGTCGCCGTGCTACTCGAGCGGCTCGCGTCCCGCATGGCTGGAGTGAACCCCTCGCCGAGACCTCGAAACGCGACGTCTCCCAGCACGGCAAGGTTCGTCCCTGTCAGCTTCGAGCCACGGACCCCCGCCTGTAATTAACCGGCCTCACGGAGCGCGACCGCCGATGCAGCGCAAACCAGTCGACGTCTCACAGCTGCCACTGCCCCCGCATCAGGGCCTCGACCACTGGGCGAATGGTGCAGGCGAGTTCACGATTCAGATCGACGGTCAGACCTGAACCGTAAACCGCCGCAGGTGGCCCGAACGCGGGTCGGTGGACATCGCTCAGGGCGATCCTTCTGCGCGGGGCCGATAGCTGCCAGACGGCGCAACCCTTGGCGCTACAACATGTTCGGAATATTCATCAGGAACAGCTGAGGAAGGCAAGAGTTGGTGAATCGGACTCGGCGACCAGGTGGCACTTCGGGAGGAAATCCGGCCCGACAACGTCGAGATGGACGACGCTACCGAAGGTGGGCCGCAGACTTTGCGCTGAGCCAAGGAGCGGCGACGCCGAGTGTTTGCACGACGGTTTACCGTAGGAGCCGCAGGCACGCGCCTGGCGTAGCCCTCGCAGAATCCGCCGCGGCGGATTACCTCACGCGGAATCGCAGCTGCGTGCTGCCGAGCGTCAGAACGTCGTTGTCGTGAAGCTCGGCGACACTCGACACCCGTTGGCCGTTGAGCAGAATGCCGTTGGCGGTGTTCAATTCTCTGAGATAGTAGGTGTGCTGACTCGTCGCGACGATCATGGTCTCACCGCGCATGATCACGCACGCGTATCGCGACACCGCTTTGTCGTCGACCACGATGTCGTTGTCGGTGCTCCGGCCAATGCGCACCTCTCGGTCGACAATCGAAATGACCCTTCCACCATCAACGAATTCGATGCGCGGGCCGGCCACGCCCACGGCCATTGCGGGAGCAGGTATCGGCGCGGCCAGGCCCACCTCAGAAATCGTGGCTGGGGTTGACTTCGGTGCCGGCGATGGCAACCGCGCGGCGGGCGCGGAGACACGCGGTCCGACGGTTCGCGGCTCGGACTGGACATCGGTGCTGTCCTCGTTCCGGCGCGCGCTCACTTCCTTAAGTCCGGCGACATAGCGGCCGACCGCCGCGGCTTCGGCTGCCCCGGTCTCCAGGCTGCTACGCAGCTCCTCGGCTGACGGCCGATCCTTCGGTGTCTTAGCCAGGCATCGCCCAATCACGTCGTCAAACACATCTGCTGCCCTGTTGACCACTGACGGCATCGGCGGCGGTAAAGAGATAATGTCCCGACAAATTTCCGCCACGTCGGAGCCCACGTACGCGCGTCGGCCCGTGACGATTTCGAAGTACGTTGCGCCCAGTCCGTAAATATCAGAGCGCGTGTCAACCGGCTCGCCCCTGATCTGCTCGGGCGACATGTAGCCGGGAGTCCCCAGGATCATGCCCACTTTCGTATCCGTGCTGGCCAAGCTGAGTTGGCGTGAGATCCCGAAATCGAGGATGACGACCCGGCCTTCCGGAGTCACGATGACGTTGCCAGGCTTCGGATCGCGCCAGACGACGTGCATCTGGTGAATGTAGGCGACCGCCGATGCAAGATCCGCCATCAGGCGACGCGATACTCCGTGATCCGGAATGGCACCATGTCGTAACACCTCGTTGAGAGGCGAACCCTCGAGATGCTCCATCACGAGCGCGACCGAATTGTCGTCGGTCACGACGTCGAGCACGCGGACGACGTTCGGATGCACGAGAGCCGTGAGCAGGCGAGCCTCCCTCAGCGCACGGTTGCGGATCGACTCTGAACTCATCAAATCGGGGCGCAGTTCCTTGACCGCGACATCGGCGCCGGTCCGCCGGTCCCTCGCGCGATAGACCGATGACATTCCTCCTTGCCCGATCTTGGAGATCACTTCGTATCTGGCTCGCCACGATGGCTCGCTGGCATCGCCCTCGCCGACTGGCGCAGCGGGCGGCGTTTCTGCTTTAAAGAGAACGTTGGCTTCCTGCTCGAACACGCCGAGGAAGGCTCCGAGTTCGAGCAACCGGCGGCGCGGCAACCGGTACCGAACCGACCGCGGCACCGGGACACCGGCCACCAGCGTCTGAGGGCCCGTATCGACCCGTTCGACATGCTCGCTGCGGACGAGCACATCGAGCAGTCGCTGGAGTTCGGCGGGAGCGCTTTCTTCGACCGGCGTAATCAGCCGGCTCATCCTACGCGACGCCGCCACAAGATCCTCCAGCGTGAACTCGTTCTGTTGGCGCTGAAGGACCCAGTCCGTGGCGTAGTAGAGCCCGAGCCTCCTCTTGTCCAACTGTTCGACGGATCCTTCTCCACGGTAGCGGCCGAGGAGCTCCTCTTCGGCGCTGACCAGCGCCTCGAGGAGCCCGGCGTAAAAGCGGAACCGGCGCACGTCGGCCTGGCCGAACTCCAGCCGCGGCGGCGCGGCGCCCCACTTGACGAATTCGTTGAACCCACGAATCGTGCGCCGCGGGATGCCACGGCCTTTGAAGGCTAAATACTTCCTGAAAGCCTCATATGCAGGTGTGTCCTCCGCGGGTGCGTCATCGGCGACGCCAGCCAACGAGGCGCAAAGCAAGTCAACGTCCGCCCACATGCCGGACAAATACTGCGCGTGTGCAAACACGCTCTCGAACACCGAATCGCCTCGGCTCAAGTCTTCCAGCCATCGATCGTGAAGTGACTTGCCGGCGACGAAGATGAACGTCAGCCCGGATGCCGTGAACAGGTTCTTCAACGTGCCGAGCACGCGATCGAGCGGCGAACGTTCGGCCGGCGTGCCATCGTCCTCGAGCTTGTCCAGCTCGTCAAAGACCATGACGACTTTGAGCTTGACGCGCGTCGGCTTTTGCCAAGGCGGCCAATGGAGCAGGCGGGTAGAAGGCTCATCGTAACCAAGCGTGAGCCGCTGGGCAATGTTGATGAGATCGTGCTCCGCCGCCTTTTCGTCGTACGCAAGGTAGGTAATGTTTCTGCTCCTAGCCGATTTCCAGGAACTCTGCAATCTTAGCAGTAGCGGAATCGGAACGGCGCGGATCGAAATGTCACCAGTGCCAACCTGCCTGGATACCTCCGATTGATTACCCACGGCGATGGTGGCGCTCGTTCGCGTCACAGCCAGTTTGATGTCTTCACGCAGGAGAGGATCGAGCCGCTCGAAAAGACCCATTTCGACGAGCCGGTTATGCAGACCGCGGACGATGTGGTGAATTAGCTCGACCGGTTCGAGTGGGCGCGCGAAGTTGAAGCCGATGTCTACGACGCGCGCGTCGCCAACGAACGCCCTGGCTTGCGGCAGGCGCTCGCGGACCTGGTGAATGACTCGGTTGACGAAGCTGGTTTTGCCCACGCCTCGGTAGCCTGTGAGCAGGAAGGCACCGCCGTTCGAGAGGACGATGCGGGATACGAAGTCCTCGAGCTCGACACTTCGGCCGACAAATCTGTCCCATCGAACGTCGCTTGTCGTGCCGAGCGGTTCGTGAACGAAGCGAAATTCGGTGCCGAGAGAAATCCGCTCTACACCAGCATAGGAAGGAGCCACGGAGCCGTGATTATAGCCCGCTGGTTCGGATTGACGGAATGGGCCTGCCTCGGCGCAACCGCACTAACCCACCTAACCAGCCAAGGGCTCTGCCCTTGATATCCCAGTGATTCGCGAGCCAGTGGAGAGCAGAGCCCTTGGCTGGTTATAGGCGCGCTTCGCGCGCAAGACCGTGACGCTCGTAGAGGCTCCAGGCACTATGCTTCCGGGTTGTCCAAGACCTGGAGGCGGCCATGAACACCTTCTACGAGCATCACCACGATAGCATTCGTTTCGCATATCGGTGCGTCGATCGCATCTTGATCAACGGGCTGATCCAACCGTTTCAGCAGCCGGAGCGGGTCGTCGGGTTCTTCAACACCTATCGACAGCAGTATCCCGTGAGCAAAGCCGTCTTAACCGACATCGCGACCCAGTACCAGCGGTGGCTGATTCCCCAGGCGGCGAAGTGGGCCGCCCCGATCGTCGAGACGCCAGCCGGTCGACGGGACGCTTTCGTCGAGCCCTACTTCCGGCGGGCTAAGCCGGATCAGGTCGTCGTCATCGTGAAAGCGCGTGAGCCTGCGCGATCCTCACGGCGATTGGCAAAGACGATCGCTGGCACCTCCAGTACGCGCGCCGCTGGGTCGTCCAGTACAACTTCTATCTGCTGGACTGCGAGTGGGGCCGCCTGTTTGTCCGGCTCTGCCCCTACTTCCCCTTCTCGGCCCGCGTGTGCCTCAACCAGCATCACTGGCTCGCCATCCGCCTGCGAGCCGAGGGGATTCACGTTCGCCAGGAGTCCAACGCGTTTCTGACCTGCAACGATCCCGCCCGTCTGCAAGTACTCGCCGATAGCCTGACCGCCCGCGACATCGACCGCTGTGCCCAGAAGTGGCTGCGGGCGTTCACGCCGTTCTTCACCCCGACCGAACGCCGGATGGCGAGCTGTCAACATCGACTCTTCTTTGCGCAAGTCGAGTACGCGGACAACTTGATCTTTGATCGCCGGACCGCCTTGGACGCGCTCGGTGAACGGCTGCTCGATGCGAACCGGACCATTGGGCAGCCCACAAAACTCGCCACGATTTTCGGCCGCAAGGTCACCAAGCGGTACCGCGGCAAGCTCGAAACGGTCATTGAAGACCTCGACCTCCCCAATCCGGTGATCCGCAGCTACTACCGCGACGGCTCGATCAAGCAGTACGTGCGCGACCATCTCATGCTCCGCACCGAAGCCACCTCGAATAACGTCACAGATTTCGGCGTCCCGAAGTCCATTGAGGCCGTGCCGCAGTTGCGGGAGGCCATGGCCACGGTCACCGATCGTTACCTCACCGTCCAACAAGACATTCTGGAGACCTTCGTGGACCGGGGCCAATTACGTGCCCTGGCGGAACCCACGCGCCTGCCAAACGGCAAACGCATTCCCGGACTCACGCTCGATCATCCACGGCAACTCGCCGTGATGCACGCGCTTGTCCGCTTCGCCCACATCACCGCTGGCGACACCTTCACCATGCGAGATCTCCACGCACCGGCGGCTACCGCCCTGGATCTGCCCCCCGATCAGTACCGCCTCAGCTCGCTGCGTTACGATCTCTCGAAGCTCCGCGCCAAGCGCCTGGTCGAACGGGTTCCGCACTCCCGACGCTATCGACTGCTGCCGACGGGCTATCGCCTCTGCGTCCTGTTTCTCAAACTCTTCGACCGCATCTACGCGCCACTGACCGCCGGCCTGCTCCGGCCCGTCGCCGCCGATGCGCAGCTCGCCGACCAGAGATGTCATCAACTCGACCGGCTCTATCAACGCATCGTCGCCGACTTAGACGCCCTCTGGCGCGCCGTCGGACTGAGGACTGCCGCATGATATTGCGCTCAACGAGTACAGAATTCTCCGAACTGACCGCATAACGGTCTAAACTAACGTCCTCCCTTCCGGTCCAAGAGCGCAAGGTCGGAGACGAGGCCACCCTTGGTTCGCGTTCGTTGGCCTCACACTCGAGAACTGGACGCTGCCCTCCCGCCGGCGGCGCTGATCGAATCCCGAGACGAACCCGACCGTTAGCGCAGCGAACTCCCTCAAAGAACGACCGCAGCGCCAGGTACCGCATGGTGTGCAAGTGGGGTGGGACGTCGACATCTTCGGCACCGAGTTCACCGGGCCAGACGCCGTTGCGATGTGGCCGTGGACGCTGCCTGCAATCCTGAACCATCAACGCCGACTGATGAGGTCCCGTCACAGCTCCTGGGCGGTCTGGCGACGATGCGCGGAGTGAAGCACGCGGGTGATGCGTTGCTCAAGTTGATACAGGGAAACCGCGCCGTAGTGCTGAGCGGTCATACGCATGCAGCCAACGTGTTCTCGATTGGTGCTGCAAAGATGCGAGCGTCGGAGCTGGAGCCTATGAGGAAAGTGTCCATCGCATCGGCGGGGACTACTGGAGGCGTCCACGGTGCCCGAGATCGGGCTCGGTGCTATAACGTTCTGGAATTCAGTGATGCGGGCGTGGACGGTGGGCGGGCGCTGAGTGTGCGCCCGTGCGTCTATGACAGCGCCGACCATCGCTGGGTCGAGGGCGCCTTGAATGGAGGGAGTGAAGATGGCGGACTGCAATTAACATAGCGGCGGAGGGCCGACAGAAAGGTGTTGCTCGAGCTTGCACCTTGTCGTCACCACCCTTGAGGCGCGCCGCGAGCGACAGCGCGAACGGCTTTGCCAAGTCGTTCAGGGATACGCTGGTCGCCGAATTGTCCAAGGACGTCCAGGGCTGTCGCGAGCGCGAACTTGTACTTGGTTGAGTTATCGCCAAACAGGATGATGGAGCGGCGCGCTATCTCTGCGGACTCTCTGCACTTGTCCCCGCGAGTTCTCGGCGTTCAAGCCCCAAGGACTGCTTATGGAATCGGCGACCCGGATGCCAGACACGGATCTGGCCATCTACTCCTGCGACGTGCGGTCCCCAATTCTCCTCCTCCTACGCCAGAGGCGCGGGTCCGTGGCGTCCTCGTGGTCGGAACGATGGTTACGGCCGCGTCGACTCACGCGGCATGTCGCGCACGACGCCGATCGGGTGCGTTAATCCGCTCCCGGCGATCGACCTGTCCCCACGTCGGGACCGCGAGGCCAGTCAGTGTCACCGGCTTCGACGGGCTACTCGGCGCTTCGTCACGGTACGTTTCCGTCCGGTATGCACTCTGGGCCCTGGCGAGCTGATTGACACCGTGATGCGGCCGTTCATGGCCTTGACGGCGCGCACCAAGGTTTGGAGCCCGATGTTACGGCTCTTGCCCGCCTCGAGCTTGGCGATCACTGGCTGCTTGACGCCGAGTCTCGCGGCGAGCTGACGCTGAGACAACCCGCTGGCGTTTCGCAGGGCAACGAGCTCCTGTTCAATCTGCATCGCCTGAAGTTCGGCCTCGACAGCGGCGGCGAACTCCGGGTCGTCCTTGGTGCGCTGATCGATGTCAGCGACGGTGCTCTTGGTGAGCGGCATCACGACGGTCCTTTCTTGGGCGCCTTGAACTCGGCGTAAACGGCGCCCTGCAACGCGCGGAGACGTTTCATCGTCGCGTCAGGGATGTCGTCGCGCTTCTTCGTTATGCCATCGAGCAGGGCCGCACGATTGCCTGGCAGGAGCACGTAGAACAGCCGGACGCCGGTTCCGATATCTCGAAGCTCGAACAGCCCGTTCCCCAGCAAGCGTGAGTGGGGAAGGCGCAGTTCATGACCGAGCGCCTCGAGCAACTTCACCAGTGCTGCGGCCTTGGTGGCCGCCGTCCCTGTCAGGCCGGCTATGTACTCGTCGACCGGCGCACGTCCGCTCGGCGTCTGATAGGTGAGCACCGAGCAGCGGGGCACAAGGTGAGTATAGCTTATAGGCTATCGCACGCCAAATCGGCCCATGCCGGCTGGCCGTGTCCCCACTGAAAGCGCGATTTCCTTCCGGTGCGGCGCTCGGCAGAGATGATCAGCCGGGCTAGCGCGTTCATCGACCCGTGAATACTGAGTCGGAACGCGACCTGGCGCGTTGTTAGGCCGCGCGCGAGGGATGGCGAAGCCATGTGAATCGAGTGGCCTGTCCCTACTAGAAACACCATCGGCACCGTGGGGGCCCGCCGATGGTGCGTCATCGGGTCGACGACACTGACTTGAGAGCCCGCGCGAACGGGGAATCCGAATCGGGGTGGTCCCAGGCAGTATGGGACGCGGGATTCCCGATGCGTGGCTGACGTTCAACGGTTAGTCCGAAAGGCGTGTGGTCGGTGGCAGCTTGGCCACTGCGGCCGCCTTGTGCTCGGGCGCAAGATGCGCGTACCGCAGCGTCATCTTGAGGTCCGCGTGTCCGAGCAACTCTCGCACGGTGTTGAGATCGACGCCCGCCATGACCAGGCGGCTCGCAAACGTGTGACGCAAATCGTGAAAGCGGAAGCTCGTCACGCTGGCCACCCGCAGCAGCGGCTTCCACGCCGTCTTCACGTCGATCAGCCGTGCGCCCCCGGCACCCGGAAACACGTACTCGGTCGGGGTCACGTCGGGGGTCCGCCATGTCTTCAGGATGCGGACCGCTTCCTCGTTGAGCGGCACATAACGCGTCTTACCGCTCTTGGCGTGCGCCGCCACCACGGTGACGATCCGGCGGGTAAGGTCGACATCCTGCCACCGCAGTCCTGTCAACTCGCCAAATCGGAGGCCGGTCTGGAGCGCGAGCAGCACGATGGGCGTCATGTGGTCCGTGTAGGTGCGGAGGGTGGTCCAACGGGGGTAGCCGCGTTCCTGACGCCACGCGTTCGACCGCTCTCGTTGCGCACGACGCGTCTCATCCCGCGCCTCGAGTGCGACGACCAGCCGGTCCTCTTCATCCGGCGCAAGAAAGCGGAGGCGACCCGTCTTGTCCTCGGGCAGCGCCTTGACCCGCGTCAGCGGGTGCGCGGGCAGATGTCCCCAGTCAACGGCCCGGCTGAGCAGCCCGCGTAGTGCGGCCAGATCCCGGTTCACGGTGGCCGGTGTGCGCCCTTTCTTGAGCCGATCGCTCCGCCACCTCTCGATCTGCCAGGCACTGAGCTCCCGGAGGTTCAGCGGACCCAGGCTGGGCGCAAACAACGTCTTCAGCCGCGCGACGGTCTCATCGCCCGTGCGTTGATGGGCGCTCAGCCAGGCGACACCGGGCTGTCGGGGATGGCCTCGGAACTGCCGATCGAACGCTCCTCGGATCGACGCGCGTGCGTGGGCGCCCTCACCACCCCGCAGTTAGAATAGCCCGTGCCACCGCCTCCGGACTCCTACTGGATTCTCGAAGGCCGGCTTCTCGCCGGCAAGTATCCAGGCGCAATCACGCCCGAACGCGCACGACGGAAGCTCGACGCGTTCGTTGCCGCCGGCATTCGCACGTTCGTCGACCTCACACAGGAACGGGATGGGCTCGAGCCCTACGACGAGTTGGTCGGTGAACTGGCCAAGGAACGGAAGCTCGATCTTCGCTATAAACGATTCGGCGTGCGCGACCTTGGCGTGCCGACCACCGCACTCATGACAGACATTCTGTCGACTGTGCGTGCAGAACTGGACGAGGGCCGCGCGGTCTACGTGCACTGCCTGGGAGGCATCGGCCGCACTGGCACCGTCGCGGGCTGCTGGCTGGTCGAGCACGGGCACTCGGCAGCCGAGGCGTTGGAAAAGATTGCGGCGCTGCGCGTGGGGTTGCCGGACGCCTACACACGTTCGCCCGAAACGGATGCGCAGTGCGGCTTCATCCGGGCCTGGGCGGCTCACTCAATGCCGTCGTCGCCCGGAACCGACGAGGACCGCATCGGCAGGTGCGTCGGCTCGCTCGTCGGACTCGCGGTAGGGGACGCGCTGGGCACCACCCTCGAATTCAAGAGGCCAGGCACGTTCACTCCAATCGACGACATGATCGGTGGCGGCCCGTTCCATTTGCAGCCTGGGCAATGGACCGACGATACATCGATGGCGCTGTGTCTCGGAGAGAGCCTCCTCGAGCGCGGCTTCGATCCGGCGGACCAGCTGCAGCGCTACCTGCGCTGGTATCGGGAGGGCTATTTCAGCAGCACCGGTACCTGTTTCGACATCGGCAACACGGTGCGCAGTGCGCTCGAGCATTTCGAGGCGAAAAAGATTCCGGCCGGCTCCGGGAGGACGCACGCGACCTCAGCCGGCAACGGTTCCATCATGCGCCTGGCGCCGATCCCGATACGCTATGTTCCCGACCCCGCTGACGCGATCGACAAGGCCGGATCGTCGTCGAAGACGACGCACGGGCACGCGGAAGCAGTCGATGGCTGCCGCTATCTCGCGGCGCTGATCATTGGTGCACTGGAAGGACGATCGAAGAACGAGATCCTCGGCGAGCGTTTCAAGCCCGTCAGCGGATTGTGGGAACACGCTCCGCTGGCGATGCCGATCGACCGCGTTGCAGCCGGTTCCTTTCACCGGCGCCACCCGCCAGAGATCCGCGGCACGGGGTACGTGACCGCGTGCCTCGAAGCCGCGCTCTGGGCCTTCGCCAGGAGCCGCAGCTTCGCGGAGGGCGCTTTGCTTGCCGTCAACCTCGGGGACGACGCGGACACCACGGGCGCGGTGTACGGCCAGCTGGCCGGCGCATTCTACGGGGCGAAGGGGATCCCAGCGAAGTGGCGTGAGCGAATCACGATGGGCTCGACGATCGAGTCGATGGCGCGGAATGCTGTGTCGTCAGGGCCTCGCATGACCCTTCACCCCTTCAATCTCCGCATGCTCGCCGAGGACCTCGTCCGCGTCCGCCGACCGGACGACCGCGAGCGCTACGCGGCCTCGCAGCGGCAGGCGCGCATCGATCCGAACCCGCACCAGATCGACGCGGTGATCTTCGCGCTGCGACGCCTGCGCGAGGGCGGCTGCATCCTCGCCGACGAAGTCGGGCTGGGCAAGACGATCGAGGCCGGCCTGGTGATCGCCCAGAGCCGGGCCGAAGGGCGCCCAGCGCGTCCTGCTGATCGTCCCCAAGTCGCTGATCGGCCAGTGGCAGAACGAGCTGCTCAACCTGTTCGGCATTCAGGCGCAGGAGACGCAGGCGAACTTCATCGCACCGGGCGTGTATCTGGTCGGCCGCGAGTTCGCCGGCAGCGAGCGCGGCGCCGAGCCGCTCGGCGGCCGCTGCCACGTTCGACCTGGTCGTCATCGACGAGGCGCACGAGATCTTCGCCGGCGCTGCACAAGCGCTACGACCGCGACGGTATCTACGACGAGACGTCCGAAGAAGCGCTGATGGCGCACCGCGTCCGCGAGCTTCCTGCGCTCGGCGCCGGTGCTGCTGCTGACGGCGACGCCGATGCAGAACTCGCTCGCCGAGCTGTGGGGCCTGGTCCAGTACGTCGAGCCGACCGGCACGCTGCTCGGGGACATCACCACCTTCCGCGAGGTGTTCTGCGCAGACGACGACCGGACGCTGGTCCCCGGCCAGGAGCACGAGCTGCAACGTCGCCTCGCCATGGTCCTCCAGCGGACGCTCCGCCGTCAGGCGCAGGAGTTTCTCGAGCGTCCGTTCACGCAGCGCCGCTGCCGGCTGTACGAGTACGCGATGAGCGACGACGAACGGTCGCTCTACGACGACGTGACGGAGTACCTCCTGCAGCCGTCGCTGTATGCCTTCGCCGGCTCGCAGCGGCGGCTGCTGCTGATCGGCTTTCACCGCCGCATGGCGTCGTCGATTCCGGCGCTGGCCGCGAGTCTGGAGAACGTCGCCGCGAGGCTGCGTCGTCTCGATGCCGGGCATCGGGCGCGGATCTCGAGAGAGGATCTCCGCGACCTGGAGGACGAAGAGGAGGTCGATGAGGCGAGCGAAGAGCCGCCTGCGCCGGTCGATCGCGAGGCCGTCGCCGGCGAGCTGGCTCGCGTCGAAGGCTTCGTCGCGCGCGCGCGATCCCTTCCGCACGATGCGAAGGCGCGCTCGTTTCAGGACGCGATCCGGGTCATCCTCGATCTTGGTCGCGACGGTCGCGGCAGCGGCAAGGCGGTCGTCTTCACCGAGTCCATCACCACTCAGGAGTACCTGAGGAAGTCTGCTGCTCGATATCGGGCCTTCGCGACGAGGACGTCACGCTCTTTCGCGGCAACAACGATCACGAGCGCGCAAAGCAGGCGCACGCCCGCTGGCTCGAGGAAGAGGGGCGCAACCTTCCGCCGGGGACTCGGCCGACGCGCGAAGTCGCCATGCGGCTCGCGCTGGTTCACGAGTTCCGCACGCGGTCGAAGGTGCTCGTCTGCACCGAGGCGGGCGCGAAGGGGCTGAACCTGCAGTTCTGCGAGACGGTCATCAACTACGACCTGCCGTGGAACCCGCAGCGGATCGAGCAGCGCATCGGCCGCTGCCATCGTTACAGCCAGCAGCGCGACGTCACCGTCGTCAACTTCATCGCCAAGGACAACGAAGCGCACCGCCTCACGTTCGAGATCCTGAGCCAGAAGCTCGATCTGTTCGGCAAGGTGCTCGACGCGTCGGACATGGTGCTGCACGAGCCGCGCACCGACGCGCCCGAGATCGTCGTGTCGGCGGTGTCGCTCGAGTTCGAGAACGACCTCCGGAACATCTACAGCCGCTCGCGCACGCTGGACGAGGTCACGCGCGAGATCGCCGCGCTGCGGGACAAGATCGCCGGCCGGCGGGACGCCTACGAGAAGGAGTACGAACGCACATCGCAGATCATCGAGTCTCGCTTCGACGAGGACGTCCGCCGGGTCTTCAGGCGACTGCGCGAGGAGCTGCCCGCGGGACTGGTGCAGTTGGACCGCGACATTGCCGACCTCGTGGACGGTTACCTTGCGCTCGCAAGGCATCGAGATACCAGCGCACCGAACAGGACGGCCGGGTGTTCTTCGACGTCGCGCCGAACGCCGACCTGCCGGCGACGTTCGGCGACGGACGGCGCTTCGCCACCGGCGACGCGAGAGGGCTCACCGACGCGCAGCACCTGAATCTCCTGCATCCCGCTGGTTCGGGCGGCGATTGCGGACGCTCGCGCCTGGTCAGGCGGCTCGGTCGAATTGGTGCTCCCGCCCGACGCCACTCCCGACCTGATGGCGCTGGCGGGACAAGACCGGCGTCCTCGCCGTTGCGCTGGTCGACTACGCCGGCTTCGAGCCGGTGCAACGACTGGTCGCCGGGGCGGTCGTCGGCGACGCTACGCTCGATCCGTCGCTGGCCGCACAGATCGCGAGGCTGCAGGCGGCTGACGGTGGGCCAGCTACGCCGCCAGCTGGACACGCGTTGGCTGGACGATGCGGTGGACGAGGCGGTATTCGTGGACCAACGCGACGTCGAGAAGCGCGAGCAGCAGCACTTCGAGCAGGCCATCGGTCAGCTCGAGCGGTTCGTCGACGACAAGGTCCTG
The DNA here is from genome assembly GCA_963804795.1 of uncultured Acidobacteriota bacterium. GTDB lineage: Bacteria > Acidobacteriota > Vicinamibacteria > Vicinamibacterales > 2-12-FULL-66-21 > CAVSUB01. The sequence goes on from CAWDRS010000009.1 coordinate 620,850, forward strand.
GTGTGTCGCCGCGAGCGTGCGAGCATCTCGGAGAAGTTGCGCTCCGCGCGGGCTCGGCGCGACGAGGTTGTCGGCTCCACGGCCCGCGACCGGGTCGAAGCGGAGATCCTGCGCCTCGCCGAGAAGGACGAGATGCTCGAGCGCCGGATCGGCGCGCTCGATTCGAGGGAAGACGAGGTCTACCGGAAATGGCGAAACGAATATCACGAGCTTCGGTACCGGGCGCCGACCGTGACCCGGCTGTTCCAGGTGTCGTTTCGGATCGCGCCGCCGAATCCGGAGACGTCGTGCTGAGAGCTGCTGCACACGGCGGACTGGCATCTGGGGCGGCGCTTCCCGTCGTTTCCCGAGGAGGCGCAGAAGAAGCTGTCGCGCGCGCGGATGGATGTGATCGCATCGCATCCTCGACGTGGGCCGACGAAACGCGTGTCAATGCGATCCTGTGCGCCGGCGACCTGTTCGACGACCCCACGCCGACCGAAGACTTCTGGGAAGGGCTCGCCAGGGCGTTCCGCGATCATCCTGGTCCGCATGTCCCGATCTTCCTCGTTCCCGGCAATCACGATCCGCTGACGCCGGAGTCGGTGTGGGCGCCGACCCATCCCTTTCGATCGCGACTGCCGCCGTGGGTGCACGTCGTCGACCGCGACGATTTCTCGTACGAGCTCGCGCCGGACGTGGTCCTGTACGCCAGGCCCTGCCGATCGAAAGCGGGGGAGAACGACCTGGCGATGGCGCTGCCAGCGCGCGAGGCAGGCGACACGCGATTGCGCATCGGCTGCGTCCACGGCTGCACGTTCGACATCGAAGGCTATCAGACCAATTTCCCGATCTGCCGCGACGCGGGCGTCCAGCGCGGGCTGGACTACCTGGCCATCGGCGACACGCATTCGTTCCGAGACGTCACGGACAGCTTGCCCGTTCCGACCGTCTACCCGGGCGCGCCCGAGCCCACGAACTTCGACGAGCCGGGCGCCGGCTGCGTCGCAATCGTCGCGCTGTTCCGTCATGGATCGCGTCCGCGTGTCGAGGCGGAGCCGGTCGCGTTCTGGCGATGGATCGACGTGACGTGCCGCGACATCAACGAGCTGCGCACGCTGCTGACCACTCCGGACCTCGATCGGCACGTCGTCAGGCTGCAGCTGGACATGGCGGTCTCGCTGTCAGAGGAGAACGAGGTCGAGCGCATCCTGCGCGACCTTCAGGGGACCGAGGCGACGCACGGCCGCGCCGGGATCCTGCTGGTCGACCGGACGAACCTTCGGCTGCAACCGGGATCTGACGGGGTCTTCCCTGAAGACCTGCCGCCCGTCGTCAAGGACACCATCGCGCGGCTCGACCAGATCGATCGAGGCTGCGGAAGACGAGGCCGAGAAGGTCGCGGGCGACTCGTGCGCTGGCGCATTTGTACAAGCTCCTTCAGAGCCACGAGGCCCTCCTGGGACGCGGCCGATGAGGATTCGCCGGCTGCAGGTGAACGACTTCGCGGGCATCCGAGAGGCGGACATCGAGTTCGGCCCCGGCCTGAACGTCCTGTACGGTCCGAACGATCTTGGCAAGTCGACGTTGGCGGATGCGATTCGGCTGGCGTTGCTCCTTCCTCACACGTCGACCCACATCGACGAGTACGTTCCCTGGACCGGCGGCCAGAGTCCCGTTGTCGAGCTGACGTTCGAGACCGAGCCGCAACGAATCTGGAGCGTCAGAAAGGAATTCCGCAAGGGCGGCACCGCGGTGCTCTGAGGAGTCGAAGAACGGCGCAGGACTTCGACGAAGTCGAGCGGGCGCGAAAGGTGGATGGCAGGCTTCGCGAGCTTCTGCGCTGGGGCATTCCGGAACCGGGCGGCAGCGGCGGCGGCAAGGGCCTTCCGTCGAGCTTTCTGGCGACCGTGCTGCTGTCGACCCAGTCGGACGTCAGCGCCGTCCTGGCGGACAGCCTGCAGGGAGATCCCAGCGGCACGGGCAAGGAGCGAATCGCCGCCGCGCTGCAGGCCGTGGCGCAGGACCCCCTGTTCGTCGCGTTGCTCCGAGACACACAGGCGCGACGAGACGCGGCATACACGGAGAAGGGCGCGAAGAAGACGGCCAAGGGAAGCGTGTTCAAGGATGCCGCCGACCGGCTGAGGGAAGCGCGGGACGAGAAGGAGCGGCTGCAGCAGCTCGTCGAAGACTCGGAAGGTGTCGAGCAGCAGCTTCGAGACCTGACTCTCAAGCGCGATCAGCGTGAAGGCCGTCGTCGTCGACGCAGTCGAGCGGACCAAGAGTCTCGAAGTGTTGGCGTGCGCAGGCCGATGCCTTGGCCATTGCGGAAGATCAGGTCCGGGTGGCTCGCGACGAGGTCGACCGCATCCGAAAAGTCCAGGCGGATGTGGAAGCCGCCAACCGCGCCGTGACCGCCCTGGCGGTCGGCGTGAGTGAGGCCGAGCAGGCACTTCAGACCGCACAGGAACACTTGAAAGACGCGGAGGCCGCCTACAAGTCCGCGGAAGAGGCGGCGCGGGCCGCTGGCGCAGACTCAGGTACGACGGGCACCGTCGCTCGACAGAGCCTTGAGATTCGAAGAGGTGAGGCGGAGCGGGCTGCGCGGGACGCGCAAGAGCAGATTGACAGGGCTCTTGCGGCGCAAGGACTCGCGGATGGTGCGAGAGTGGCCGAAGCCGAGCACCGGAAGGTGCGAGGCTGATGCGGATCGTGCGCGCGCGTTGCTCAGCTGACGCGGCCGCCACAGAGCAGGCGACCGTCGAGCGAATCCTCCAATTGGACCTGCTCGAGCGGGCGGTGGAGTCGCAGCTGGCGAATCGAACAGAAGGACTGACGGCCCTGGCGGACGTGGACAGGGAAGCCTCGCTTCGAGCGCAACATGAATCGCTAACTCGTGAGCTGGAGCGTCTGGTCAGTCGCCGCGCAGCCATCACTGTACCGACGCTCGCCGCCCTCACGCCAATGCGTCGATTGGCGAATGATCTGGCCGGTGCGCGTGGCGCGCTGAACGTGGGTCTCGTCGTCACGGTGAAACCCAGGCGTCCGCTGGATATTCGCGTGCGCAAGGATGGAACGACGGCGGACGTCACGGCCATCAGTGAACCGCACGAAATCGAGGCGGGCGCTGAAATCGACCTCGACCTCCCCGACATCGCAACCGTGCAGATTCGAGGCGGCCGACGAGAGGCGCAGCACACGATGCGGTCGCTCGAGCAACGATGGGAGCACGAGGTCGAGCCGCATCTTGCCGCCGCCAAAGTCAACGATCTCGATGGTCTGAGCGCCAGGTTGGAAGAAGCGCGAGCCCTTGATGTGAGCATTGCCGCGACGCGCGCCGAATTGAAGTCGTTGGGGGAGCAGATTGCGTCCCTCGCCGGTGCTGCCGATACGCTTCGCGAGACCTCTGAGCGGGCCACGAAGGCCCATGACGCACTGGGAGGCATTCCTGTCAGTCGCTCGCTTCGGATCTCGCCGAGCTGGGAGCCGACGCAACGGGTGGGTTGAGGACACGTCGGCAACAGGTGTCGGCGGAGGTAGAGACTGCCCGAGCCAAGGCGAGCCAGGCTGGGACAGATCACGCACTCGCCGAGGAGCGGAGCCGGAGCTCGAAGGTCGCGCTGGACGCCGCGGTTATTGCGCGGGATGCGGCGCTGGCGATGTTCCCCGAAGGCGTGGCGACGGCGCTTCCCAGTGCGCAGGCTGGACTCGTCAGCGCTCAGAAGGCGGAGAAACGCATCGCGACCGAGCTCACCGAACTGGACAGCAGAATCGCTGCGGCGACGGCGCGATTCGAGGCGGCAATCGGTCAGACCCGGGCGGCCGTGGAGCAGGCGAGGACGGCAGTCGAAGCCGCGCAACAGGCGCATACGACGGCAATCGCGGAGCATGCGTCGCAAGTCGGTCGACTGGACGAACTCCGCAAGCTGCGCGACTCGCAGGATCTTGCAGCTGCCGAGAAGCGGCTGCGTGAGGCGACTGATCGCCGTGCCGCGGTGCCGGTCCCCGAACGGATGGTAACCGCCGGCCGAACTTACTGAAGCGCGCAACGCAGAGGCGCGAGCGAAGGCCGATCTCGAACGGATCGTCCACGAAATCCAGCGGACACACGGCGCGCTGGAGCAGGTCGGCGGCTCGGTCGCACGTGAGCGACTCCGCGACGCCATCGACGCGTTCGAGGCGGCCGAGCGCCGCGAGCGGGAAGTCGAGGCGGAGTACGACGCCTGGCTGTTGCTGCTGCAGCAGATGAAGGAGGCGGACGCGGCGCAGGCCAGCAACCTTGGGCAGACGCTCGCGCCCGCCATCGCTAGCCGATTCGAGGAGCTGACGAAGAAGCGCTACGAGAACGTTCGGCTCACGGCGCAGCTTGGCACTGAGGGAGTCGTCGTCGGTGGCGCGCTCCGGTCAACCGAAAGGATCTCGGTTGGTACGCGCGAACAGCTGTCCACGCTGTACCGTTTGGCGCTTGCGGAGTATCTGAAGACCGCCGTCGTGCTCGACGATCAGCTCGTCCAGAGTGACGGCACTCGGATGGACTGGTTCCGTGGGTTGCTGACCGAGAAGGCGCGTGATTTTCAGATCATCGTGTTTACGTGTCGTCCTGGTGATTACCTTTCTGCCGGCGCGATGGTGGCGAAGGGGAAGGCGATTTCGAGAGACATTGACGGAGGAATGATTCGAGCGGTGGATCTCGGGCGCGCGATTCAGCGAAAGTAGGACGGTCCGCCCTCCTGGCGTTGCCGTGGCGTCAACGCACCGGGCGTCACCTCAAGTGTGTGACCAACCCTGTCACCCTCCTGCGAGAGAATCGCGACATAGCGGTTGCTCGGCCTCACACCGAGCGCAACGCTTGGAATCGGGGGTCTTGCGAGGCGGCGATGAAAAGCAGGCCGCCGGCTGTCGCAATGCGCGCATCGGAAAGGTGCTCTGGGTGGCCGATCTGACGGAGAATGGCCGCGCGGTGCCGATCACGTACGAAGGCAGGAGCGGCAGGCAATATTTGGCCGTCATGGCCGGCGGCGGCCGCCCGTTTGCGCGAAACGTCGACGAGAGCCGCATCGGCGGGCGTCTGCACGTGTTCGCGCGGCCCACACCAAATAGCCAGCCCGCCGTTGACCACGCGTGGCAGGGAACGATGTGCGGTTGACACGGAACTGGCTGGCGCTCGTCTCACTCTTGATCGCAGCTGTGTCACTGCTTGCGTTGATGCTCGCGCGCCGCGCGCCGCAGCCAATCCAGACGCAGGCGGAACGCGCGTCTCCTCTCACACAGAGTCGCTCGGCGGCCTATGCCGATCCCGCCGTCTGCTCGACGTGCCACGAAGAAATCGCCCCCACGTACGCCCTCACAGGTATGGCCCGCGCGTTTTCCAGAGTAAGTGGCTCCCAATTCGCCACGCGTACTCTCGGAGACGCGGCGCGTAACCGCGTGTATCACGAGGCGTCGGACCGGTACTACACGATGGTTCAACGCGACGGAAAGTTCTACCAGCGTCGCCATCAGGTCGGCTTTGGCGGGAAGGAAACCAATGTGCTCGAGCTCGAGGCGCACTACGTCGTCGGGTCCGGCAATCACGCGCGCACGTTCCTGCATCGCACTCCTGACGGCCGCCTCGTTCAATTGCCGGTCAGCTGGTACGCCGAACGCGGCGGCTATTGGGCGATGAGCCCGGGGTACGACCGCGCCGACCATATGGACTTCCGGCGGGTCATCGATGCGGGGTGCATGTCGTGTCACAACGGCTACCCAAGCGCTCTTCGGAGCGCGCTGCAAAGAAGTCCGCTCGTCGAAGACGACGGCGGCGGCCCGCGGTTCGGCGACGCACTTCCCGAGGGCATCGACTGCCAGCGTTGCCATGGTCCGGGGGAGGCGCATGTCGAGGCGGCAAATAGAGGCGACATGAAAGTGGGCGTTCTGGCAATCGTGAATCCGGCGAAGCTCGATCGTGACAGGCAGCTCGAAGCATGCATGCAGTGCCACCTCGAGTCGACGAGCAGTCCGCTGCCGTTTCGGATTGAACGGTACGAGCAGCCCCAGTTCTCGTACACGCCTGGTAAACCGCTGAGCGACTACTTCATTCATTTCGATCACGCGCCTGGGACACCGGGCCGCCCAGGCAGAGATGACAAGTTCGAGATCGCCGGCGGCGCGTACCGCTTGCGCAAGTCGGCATGCTTCCAGCGCAGCGACATGACGTGCGTCACGTGCCACAACCCGCACGATATTCCGCGCGGTCCCAAAGCAGTCGAGCGTTATGTTGCGGTGTGCCAGGGCTGCCACCAGGGAACGCATCGGGGCGGCGTACCGCAAGTCCCTGGCGCAGGTACGGGTGCGACCTGCATTGACTGCCACATGCCGAAGCGGCGAGCGGAAGACGCCGTTCACGTGGTCATGACGGACCACTACATTCAGCGGCGGCCACTGCGCCGCGATCTGGTGGCTGCGCGCACCGAGGCCGACAGTCTCACGCACGGAGACTATCGCGGCGAGGTCGTTCTCTATTACCCGTCAAGGCTGCCGCCAACGCCGGAGAACGAGCTGTACCTTGCCTTGGCGCAAGTGCAGCAGGGCTCGAACCTCACGTCCGGCATTCGCCAGCTCGAAGACGCGATCCAGAAGCACCGCCCCGAACGTCCGGAGTTCTACTACGAGCTCGCACGCGCATACTCGAAGACCGCGAACTATGACGCCGACATCAGGTGGTGCCGGGAGGCGCTTCGTCGTGACGCCAGCTTCGTGCCTGCGCTGAAAGAGTTGGCGGCTGCGGCTACGACGAAGGGAGACATGGCCGAAGCGGCGAAGGCGCTCGAACAGGCCGTGGCGCTCGGTCCGAGCGACGGGACTGCGGTCGCCGATCTCGGCAGCGTCTACCTGCGGCAGGGCCGTGTGGATGACGCTCAGAAGGCCCTGCAGCGCGCGCTCGCGCTCGACCCGACGCTGCCACTGGCGAACAACACGATGGGATTGGCTGCCTTACGAAAAGGGACGGTTGGGGTTGCCGAAACACACTTTCGCGAAGCGATCCGCCTGCAGCCGGATCTGGCCGAGGCGCACAACAATCTCGGCAATCTGCTCGCCGGCCGGCAAGCCTACGCCGAAGCGGCTCATCACTTCGAAAAGGCGATCGCGAGCAATCCACGTTATGTGGAAGCGCGCCATAGCTATGGACTGACTCTCGCCCTGGCGGGTTCGTACTCGAGAGCTGTCACCGAGCTGGAAGCAGGGGTCGAGCTAGCACCTCAACTGGCAACGCTGCGTGTCGACCTCGCCGACGTGCTGGCGACGATGGGGCGCCTGGACGAGGCTCGCGCGCATCTTGCGGTGGCGGCGAAGAGCGGCGATGCGGCGGAGCGCGAGGCCGCGCTCGCCCGCCTGCGTGCTTTGGAGCGCCCGCGATCGAAGTCCTTGACAAACTGCGCAATAATCGATTATCCATTCTCGACCAAATCGGCGCCCATCGACGCGTAAGTTCCGCGTTTTCATGAGGAGGGCCCATGTTTAAGCGCCATTCGGGGTGGACTCGAGCTGCGTTACTGTTCGTTTGGCTGACCCTGCTTGGCGTCCCGGCGCTGGGTCAGAGCTTCTACGGGTCGCTGATCACCGTGGTGAAAGATGATCAGGAGAAAGTCATTCCGGGCGTCACCATCACGCTGGTGAACACGGCGACCAGCGAACGCCGCGACGGCGTGAGCGGGGAAGATGGCGTGTACCGATTCCTGAATCTCGTGCCTGGCATTTACCGCTTGGAGGTTGACCTGACGGGGTTTCAGCGCTACGTGCGGGATCAGATTGAAGTCAACGTACAGTCCGCCCCCCGTGTCGAAATCTCCCTGAAGCTGGGTACTCTTGCCGAGACAGTCCAGGTCACCGGCACGTCGTCTGTGCTGCAAACCGAGAACGCGGCGGTCGGCATTCTGGTGGGCAGCCGTCCGGTGCAGGAACTGCCGCTGAACGGCCGCAACGTGCTGAATTTGATCTCGCTCGCTCCTTCGGTCGTGCCGCAAGGGAGCAGCGAGGGGAGTCTGACGGGCAAGAACGTGTTCGCGGCCGGAAACTTCCAGGTCGGCGGCGGAACGGCGAACCAGAGCGCCTCGTACTTCGACGGCGTGCCGGTGCAGGACTCGGCCTACGGCAACATCGTCGTGCTGACACCCAGCCCTGAGTCGGTTGCCGAGTTTCGGGTGCAGACCAACAACAGCAGCGCCGAATTCGGGCGGTTCACCGGCGGTGTCATCAACATGGCCTCCCGGTCCGGGACCAACACCTACCGGGGAAGCCTCTTTGAATACCACCGTAACAAGGCGCTCAACTCCAACACATTCTTCGGGAAGCGAGCCGGGCTCGATCGTCCGCCGTTTGTCCAGAACAATTTCGGCGGTGCGATGGGCGGCCCTGTGTTGAAAGACAAGCTGTTCTTCTTCGGGAATTTCGAAGGGTACCGGAACCGCGAAGGCGTGCTCTTCCGCCGCACCGTGCCCACGGTCGCGATGCGAAGCGGGGATTTTTCGGATTACCGGAACGTGGCGACCGGCGCCGTCGTGCCCATCTACGATCCGTGGACGCAATGCGGCATCAACAATCCTGGCTCGGGCACGTATAACGGCGACTGCGGGGTAGTACCCAACCGGCTGCAGTTCCCGGGCAATATCGTCCCGCCGAACCGGATCAGCCCGATCGCGCAGAAGTTCCTGAACTTTCCCATCTACGCCAACCCCACGGTGCCGGGCCGCTGGGTGACCAACAATTTCGAGCGGAACGTCTCGACTGGTGGGGACAATGATCAGTACAACATTCGCGCCGACTACAACCTGAGACAGAACCAGCGCCTCATCGGCCGCTACACGCGCTGGGAATCGACCAACCTTCCGGTCGACACCTACGGCAACGGTCAGACCAACGGGGATCCGTACTCGCCCGAGCACTTCATTACGACGCAGGTGATGATTGCCGACACGCTCACCCTCAACTCGTCGACGGTGCTGGACGTGCGGTTCGGGCTTCTGCGGTGGGACTACGATCGCACGCCGGGCAACCTCGGCACGAACCTGGTGTCCACGTTCGGGCTGCCGATCACGCCGTACGGGCAGATTTCGGAACGCAGTGGAATCCCGGGAATGGAAACCCTTCCAAGCATCGGGGCCGGCCAGAACCAGGTCATCGGCACAGGTCTCATCTACGGAGATGACTATACGTATTCGTTCACGCCGACGCTGACCAAGATTTTCGGCAAACACACGCTGAAGACAGGTGCGAACATCCTGCAGGCTGAAGTCAACTACTTTCAGAACAACAACACCGGGGGCACGTTTACATTCAGCAACGCGCCGACGGCCCTGGATGGAACGAATCCGGGTTCGACGGGGGATCCTTTCGCATCGTTTTTGATCGGCCAGCCGACGGGCGGCACGTATCAGTCATCGAGTTTTACGTACGGCCGCTCGAAGTACCAGGCCTACTTCGCCGAAGATTCGTGGCAGGTCAATTCACGACTGACGCTGACTGGCGGGTTCCGTCTGGAGATTCCGGGTGCGTACTCCGAGACGGAAGACAGGCTCGCGACCTTCAATCCCGACCTCGCCAACCCGCTTCTGGCGGGCCGGACGAACCCTGAAACGGGAAAGCCGTTCCTGGGTGCGTTCGAGCTGGTGGCGAGCGACAGTCAACCGGAGCGCAATCTGAGGCGCAATCCCATGCAGGTTGCGCCGCGTGTCGGCGCTGCGTATCGCATCACGGACAGCACGGTCCTTCGCGCCGGTGGTGGGAGGTTCTTCGTGCCCTCCACAACGCGATTTCAAGATGGGCCGACGAACAACCCCGTGAACAACAGAACGAATAACATCGCGACCAGCATCGACAACAACCGCACGTTCTTCACCGGCCTGAGCAACCCGTTTCCGACGGGCGTCGACAACTTTCCTGGGCGTGACCCCAGTTTCCAGCAGGTTCTGCTCGGGGGCACCGCCAACCAGTTCTACCGCGATGAGGACGGGTATCCGGGCCGATCGCTGCAATACAACGTCGCGTTGCAGCATCAGTTCACGAATACCTTCTCGGTCGAGGTTGCGTATACCGGCCTGCGCGGCACGCATCTCCCCAATTCCCTGAATCTGAATCAGCTGGGGCGCGAGTTCATCGATCGCGCCGCGAATGACACGAGCGTGTGCAGCCTGACGGGAAACGTGGTTATTCCGCTGGGTCAGCCCGGGTACACGTCTTCACAGCGCGACACATGCTACGGGGCATATTTGCGCCAGACTGTGCCGAATCCTCTCGCGGGGGCGGTCCGGGAGGGCGCATTGTCGACGCCCACGGTTCAGCGCGCGCTGCTTCTCGTCCCGTTCCCGCAGTACACATCCGCGAACCGGCCGGGATATTTCGGCAAAAGCAGCTATAAGGCGTTGCAGTTGCGGGCGGACAAGCGCTTCGGCGCGGGCGGCCTCGTGAGCGCGAATTACACGTTCTCCAGGAACTACGGCAACGTGGAGACGGTGACCGGCTGGCTGGAGGCGGGATCCCCGGCGGCAGGATACCAGACCAACAATCTTTCACAGGAACTGGCGCTGAGCAGCTTTGATGCCCGGCACCGGGTCGTCATCAACTACGTTCTCGATCTGCCATTCGGCGAAGGCAGGCGGTTCGGGAAAGGGGCGAACGGGCTTCTGGGAACGCTGATCAGCGGATGGACCCTGAACGGAGTCACGACGCTTCAAGCAGGCTTCCCGCTCGGATTTACCGCGACTCCCAACCTGATCGGGTCGGGGTACGGATTGCGGCCAAACATCGATCCGAACTGCGACAAGAAGATCGAAGGATCGACGTTGGATCGGCTGAACAAGTGGTTCAATACCAACTGCTTCAGCGTACCCAACGCCGGGTTTGTCGCCGGCGATCCGTCCACGAATCCGGGACTGAGGTGGCAGCTAGGGAACGCGCCGCGCACGGATCCCGACTTGCGCGGACACGGCGTCAACAACTGGAATCTTGCCATCGCCAAACGGACGAGCATTGGGCGCGGAGTAGAGCTCACGTTGCGCGCGGAGGCGTTCAACCTCTTCAACCGCGTGCAGTTCGGCCCGCCGAATACCCAGGTGACCACGGCCGCGAACAGCACGTTCGGTCAGGTCACCACACAGGTGAACCAGCCTCGATTGATGCAACTGGCGTTTCGGCTGACGTTTTAGATATCAGACCCGGTAGCGCGATGGCCGCGCTACCGGGTCTGGCGACATTCGCTCCGCGAGGCTGTTGTTGACAAGTGATCTGTCCGCCCATCAACCAAAATGCCGAGGCCGATCGTGCGACAGCCCCTGCCCACCGATCCGAACCCTGTGCTCGATTTCGGTATCGACAAAACGGATCTTCGCTACATTGGTAACGATCTGCAGCGGCCCGAATGCATTCTCGCCGAGCCGGACGGCGTGCTGTGGGTTGCCGATGCCCGCGGCGGCGTCATGAGAATCGCGCCGGACGGCAGCCAAAACCTGGTCACGCAAAAGAGCTCGGCGCTGTTCGAGACGGCTGGCAACGAAGCCGCGCGCTATCTCAATGGCACGCTGCCGAACGGCCTGGCCTTCACACGCAACGGCGAGTTCCTCATCTCGAATTTCGGCACGGACTGTCTCGAAGTGATGTCGCGGGACGGCTCGACGACGGTGCTCGCAGATCACATCGACGGACCGCCTGGCATATGTTTTTAGGAGGAGCGCACCTGGACGAGCTGGAGACAGCAGGCCTTCGGCGCAAGAGGCGCGACCACGCCCGGACCCGCCCAGCGCCGATCCTTGCATACGAGTCGTCACTCGGAGGTGTCTGGATGAGTGTAAAGCTTCGGGGGCTCCCGGCCATAGTCGTCGCGCTTGGCCTCATCACCATCACGGCGCGGCCGCTCTCCGCCCAGGAGAAGCCATTCGAGCCTGTCGTCGGCCAGGCGGGCAAGGACGTGGTCTGGGTGCCCACGTCCCTGACGCTGGTCGAGAAGATGCTCGACATGGCGCAGGTCACCCCACAGGACATCGTCATGGATCTGGGGTCCGGCGATGGCCGCAACATCATCGCCGCGGCCCGCCGCGGCGCCACCGCCATCGGCGTCGAGTTCAATCCCGAGATGGTGGCGCTGTCCAATCGGCTGGCGAAGGAGGCGGGCGTGGCCGGTAAAGCGACGTTCATCGAGGGGGACATGTACGCGGCGGACATCTCGAAGGCGACAGTGATGGCGCTTTTTCTGTTGCCCGACAACCTTCGCAAGCTTCGCGACAAGTTCATGGACCTGCGTCCTGGCTCCCGGCTGGTCCTGAACACGTTCGCCATTCCCGAGTGGGAAGCCGATGCCAGCGAGACGGTCCAGGGTGACTGCACGAGCTGGTGCACATCCCTGCTCTACTACGTGCCAGCCAGGATCGGCGGCACCTGGAAAACGTCGCAGGGCGAGCTCACGCTGACACAGTCGTTCCAGAATGTCACCGGCACCTTGACGACCGACGGCAAAGCGGTGAACGTCACCGGCAAGCTGCGCGGTGAACAGATCACCCTGAGTGCGGGTGGTACCGAGTTGACAGGACAGGTGAGAGGAGATCGGATCGAGGGCGGTAACTGGTCAGCGGTACGTGCCGATCCCGCGGTGTCTACGGCCCACGGTGGGCCGGCCGCCAGCGTGTCCGCCCCGAACCGACGAATCAGCGAGGCTCAGAACACCGCTTTCAACCCGAACTGAATCTGCCGCGGCGTACCTACGATGCTGGTGATCGTTCCCGCATTGCCAGCGCCGATCGCCGCGTTTGGCAGATCGAACTGCGGCGTGTTCAGCAGGTTGAAACATTCGGCGCGAAACTGGACCCGGAAGCTTTGCCGCACCCGGAACTCCTTGAAGACCGAGAAGTCGACGTTCACGCGGCCTGGCCCGTACAAGATATTCCGCCCCGCGTTGCCGTAAGTGAATTGTGCTGGCGTCGCGAACGCCGCGACGTCGAACCACCGATCCACTGTCGGATTCGACAGGTGTCCGTCGGCGATCCGATCCGGGCGGCTTCCCGTGCCGGTATTGACGGTTGCCGCACTGAGTGTGGGAGTGAAGGGAAGACCTGTCTGAAAGAGGTGAAGACCGTTCAGCTGCCACCCGCCAACGACGTAGTCGAGCGGGCCGCTGCCGTTCAGCCACCGCCGCCCTTGACCGAACGGAAGAGCGTAACTCCAGGCAATCGTCAGTCGATGGCGCATATCGAATGGCGAGTTGCCGCGGTCTGCGGCGCGATTGCGTGGATCCTGTGGCAACGGTCCATCGGCGCCGCCCCCAAAGCTTTGACCCACCGTGTCAATGGAATGGCCCCACGTGTACGAAAGCAATCCGCTCAATCCACGCGAGAGCCGCTTCTCGGCGCTGAACTGAAGCGCATGGTACGAGGACGTCCCGTCGGACACCGCCCATGTCACATCCGCCAGCGTCGGTCGCACCGTAAAGAACGGCCGCCTGTTATTGACCGCTCCAGGTCCCGGCACGGCCTGATTGAGGTTGTACGTCGTATCGAGATGACGGCCGATGTTGCCGATGTACGACGTTTTGAGCAGCAGTGATCCGCCTAGCTCGCGTTCGATCGTCAGATTGAACTGCCGGGCGTACCCTGGTCGGTAATTGGGATCGACACCGATGACGCTCCCGCTGGGATTGTCGGCCAGTGACAGATCGAGATTCGGAATCGTTGGAAAGCCGTCGCTGACGCGCCGGCTGACGAATTGATTACCAGGATTGAAGCTGTAGATCGGTCCGAATGGCACGTGCCGGTGCAGGCGGAAAGCGTTGCCCCCGTGCCCAGGCGTGTTCCAGAAGATACCTGCGCCACCGCGCAGCACGGTGTGTTGGGCCAGCCGATACGCGAAGCCAACACGAGGAGCGAACATCTTCTTGTACGTGCGGACGCCGGCCGTGTCGCTCACGCCGTTCCGGCCAGCGACCAGCACCGTTGCCGTCGTCGCGTCGAAGTTCGCCCAGGCATCCGAGGTCTCGGTCGCGGGTGTATCGAGCTCGTAGCGCAGTCCCAGATTCAACGTCAGCGTCGAGGAGGCGCGCCAGTCGTCCGAGACGTAGAGGCCGTACTCGGTCGAGCGAATGGCGGCATCGACGAGGAGATAGTCCTGTTCGATCAGACTCGGCGCGCCGAGCAGGAATGACGCCATGGCGTGGCCGGCGGTGTTGGTCGCCGGGTTGTTGGTGATGTTCGACGAGAAGTTGAACCGGCCATTCCCTCGATTCGTCTGAAACTCGCCCATATGGCGGCGGCGGATGTCGAAACCCGCCTTGAGCGTGTGCTTGTCGGCGGCGAACGTCAGGTTCGAGACATATTGGAACGTACGCTCCCGCCGGAGGATCGGCAGGGAACGGCTGTGACCGATACCGGTATACCCCGTCGGACTGAAGATCGGGATCCCCTCCTGGCTATCCTGCTGATTGGCGTTTGGAACACCGAGCTGCTCGCCCAGCTGGTCGCCGGGCTCCACATCCGCTTGAGTGAACTCGAGATTGAAGTGGTTATAACCGGCCCGCGAGTCGAGCACCACGCGAGGTGAGAACACATGCACCCAGCCGAACACGGCGTGCTCGGCCAGCAGCTCCGAGGGGCCGGCGAACGTGTCCTCATTGCCCAGACCGACAGGTTTGGATACGCCGGCAAGCTGCACCTGCGGAAAGGTGTAGGGGTTGACCGTCGCGGTCTCCGAGCGCGAATAGCGGACGAGGAAATTGTTGCGCACGCTGTGCGTGTGATCGACGCGCACGTCGAACTGATTCCAGTCCTGCGTTCGCGTCGGCGTCGTCACGAGGTTGTTCGACAATGCGGAGGAGGTGGGAACGGGATAGGCATTGATCAACTTCGCGGTTACCGGATCCCAGCGGTCTGACGGAATGACATTGCCGGCGAAGGGTTGACGGCTGAAGGTCCCGCCTGGCAAGGCTACCGTCGTCAGCGGATCATAGATAGTACCTACCTCTGTGAAGTCCCCTTGCCGCATCTTCATGGTCGGCACTGTGTTGACGAACACCCGTCCCACACGTTGACGGAAGCCGTCGTAGTCTGCGAAGAAGAAGGTCTTGTTCCTGACGACTGGTCCCCCGACGGCTCCGCCGAACTGCTTCTGCGAGAATGGCGGTTTGGACTGCCCACTGCGATTGGCGAAGAAGTTGTTCGCGTCGAAACGGTCGTCGCGCAGGAACCCGTACAACACGCTCTGAACCGTGTTGCCTCCGGATTTCGTCACCACATTGATCTGACCACCGGGATTCCGTCCCTGCTCCGCCGAGTAGAGGTTGGTCTGAACCTTGAACTCCTTGATGGCCTCGACGTTCGGGCGCATCACGATCACCAGAGTCAACCTGGTGTTGTTGTCGATGCCGTCGTACAGATAGTTGTTCGAGTTCTCCCTGTTCCCGTTCACGAACAACTCGGTGCCAGGACGGAGGTCGTCGGGTCGCGTTCCGCTCATGATGGTGCCGCGCATGCCGGAGCCGGCGCCCGAAACGCCGGGAGTCAGCGTGGCCAGTTGCACGAAGTTGCGGCCGTTCAAAGGCAACTCCTGCACCTGTCGCTCCTGGATCACGGTACCGAGAACGGAGGATTGGGTTTCGAGCAGCGGCGGGGTGCCTTCGATTTTCACGGATTCGGCGAACAGCCCGACTTCGAGCGCCAGGTCAATCTGAGCCCGCTGGTTGACTTGCAATTCGACACCGGTCCGTTCGACCTTTCGAAATCCGGTGAGCTCAGCGGTCAGCTTGTATACGCCTGGCGGAACGGCGGTGAAAATGTATGTGCCGCCTTCTCCTGTCGTCGCTGTGCGTGTGACACCTGTTGCGTCGTTCGTCAAAGACACGGTGGCGCCAGGGACGACGGCGCCGGAGGTGTCGCGGATCGTTCCGACAAGGTCAGCTGTCGTGACCTGCGCGCCTGCAGCTGGCGGCGCGAGAGACAAGAGTGAAACCACGAGCACCAGCGACAGCCGTTTCTTCATGGCGGCCTCCTTTTCTTTTTGGCGCCTCTTCCTTATCTCTACGGCGTTTCTTTACCAATCCACGACAGACCCATCATCGGGATCGAAACGAGGCAAGTAGGATCTCGGCTCACCAACCTGTGCCTTGAGCTTGTCCTCGTCGATCGTGATGCCCAACCCAGGCTCCGTCAGCAACGGCCGATATCCGTCCTTGATCGGCGGCAGCGGCTTCGCCAGCAGATCGGTGTATTCGTTGTCTCCGCGTTCCTGGATGAGGAAGTTCGGGATCGAAGCCGCGATCTGCATGCTGGCCGCGAGCGAGCAGGGCCCCTGCGGGTTGTGGGGAGCGAGCGGCGTGTAGTACGCCTCCGCCATCCCGGCGATGATTTTCAGCTCGGTAATCCCGCCCGCGTAACACACGTCAGGTTGAAGGATCGTCGCCGCTCGTTTTTCCAGGATCTCCTTGAAGCCCCACTTCGTGAAGATCCGCTCGCCGGTAGCGATGGGGATATGCGTTTTGCGAGCCAGCTCGGCCATGATGTCGACATTGAGCGGCTGGACGACCTCCTCGTAGAACCATGGTTTGTATGGCTCGAGAGCTTTCATCAGCAGCAACGCGGTGGGCGGCTGCACCTCGCCGTGGAATTCGACGCCGATATCCACATCAGGGCCGTGCTTCTCACGAAGAGCCTTGAAGAACTCGACGCAACCGTCCACGTACTTCTGGCCTTCGACGTACTTGAGAGGTCCGCGGTCGAAGGCGCGGAGCTGAGTCTTCATGGCATTGACGCCGGTGTCGGGATTGGGCCTTCCGTACACCCGGATCCGGTCCCGAGTTGGACCGCCGAGCAGCTCGTAAACCGGGACGCCGTGCATCTTGCCTTTGATGTCCCATAGAGCCATGTCGATGCCGCTCGTAATCGCGGTCTTGATCGGACCACCTTTGTAAAAGGCTCCACGATGAATCGCCTGCCAGTGATGAACCACCCGGCTTGGGTCCTGACCGATCAGGTAGTCACCGACCTCCAGCGCCCCGGCGGCGCACGCCTTGGCATCGTCCTTGAGCATCTCGCCCCATCCGACGATGCCGGCGTCGGTCGAGACCTTGACGAAGACCCATGAGTTGGTCAGGACGAATGTTTCGATCTTGGTGACCTTGATTCTGTCTTTCGGACCGACCTGAGCCGCGCTGGTTCGCTGGGCGGTGAATCCCGCATCAAGGCCGTACAGCGCGCCGGCGCTCAAGACCCCGCCAACCAACGATCGCCGATCCATTTGCATCGGTGCCATGGCGTCATCTCCTTCTGTTGGTGAGCGCGCGCGGCAGGTCGTCGGTTCACCGCGCCGATTCTCTCGAAGCCTCGGGGATTCTACACGGGTTGCGGGCGACGAGGAGATCGAGGCGCGCGTCGAGCGCGATGGCACCTGGCAGGCTGCGAGCGGGACGCCGCTCGCGGCCTATACTGCCGTCATGGGAGAACATTCAGCAAGGGGCATCGTCCTCGCGGCGATTTTGCTGGCAGCGTCCGACGTGTCTGCACAGGACTGGCCGCAATGGCGCGGCCCATCGAGCCAGGGCGTCTCTTCCGAAACGGGCCTTCCGACGACATGGAGTGCGACCCAGAACATCGCATGGCAGGCTTCGCCGGCGGGGCTCGGCACGTCGTCGCCGATCGTGTGGGGCGATCGCGTGATCGTGACCTCGCAGATTGGCACCTCGGTGATGGCTGCCGGAGCCGCACATCCGCAGCTGGCCCGGGACGATCGCGCGCTCGCCGAGCGTGAGACTCCGATTGGCGGCAGGCGCCTCGAATCGGACGGGACGGCGAGCGATGTGTGGCTCGTCGTCGAAGCCTTCAGCCGAACGGACGGCAAGCGGCTGTGGGAGCATCGGGCCAAGGCGACCGGCTTCTTGCCCGCTGTTCACGAAAAGCACAACCTGGCCACTCCGACGCCGGTCACCGACGGCGAGCGTATCTACGCCTGGTTCGGCAATGGTCAGATCGTGGCGCTCGATATGGAGGGGCGCCCGGTCTGGACGCGCCATCTCGGTATAGAGTTCGCGCCGTTTCGGACACTGTGGGGGCACGGGAGCTCACCGGCGCTGTTTGACGATCTCCTCATCCTGCTGTGCGACCACCTCTCGAACGCCTACCTGCTGGCGGTCGATGCGCGGACGGGAAGGGATCGGTGGAAGGCGGATCGGGGCGACGACCGCACCTCTCACAGTACGCCGCTGGTGGTACGCGGACCCGAGGCCGCCGAGCTGCTGATCAACTCATCGGAGCGCATCGACGCTTACGAACCCACCACCGGAAAGCTGTTGTGGTTTACGGGCGGACCGCGGCAGACGCCGATTCCCTCGGCGGTCTTCCACAACGGCCGAATCTATCTGAGCCGCGGCTACCGGAACAGTGATTACATGGCCATCCGGCCTGGCGGCAGGGGCGACGTCACGGCAACCCACGTCGAATGGCAGGCACCTGCCGGCGCCTCGTACGTGCCTTCGATCGTCTACTACGACGGGTTGCTGTATATGACGAACGAAGTCGGCGTCGTGACATGCGCCGACGCGCGCACCGGCACGGCCGTCTGGCGGCATCGGCTCGGGGGCGTGTTCTTCGCTTCTCCGGTTGCCGGAGACGGCAAGGTCTATCTGGCCAGCGAGACCGGTGAGACGTTCGTGCTGCGCGCGGGGCGTAAGCCGGAGGTCCTTGCACGCAACGACCTCGGCGAGCGATTCATTGCTTCGCCGGCGATTTCCCACGGGCGACTGTTCCTGCGAAGCGACCGCACATTGTTCGCTGTGGGCGAATGAGCGTGAAGCATCCGTCCATCATGCGGCCTGCGCCGTGGGCGCCGCCGTGCCCAAAGTCCCTCCGACGAACGAACCGATCGCGGCGGTCGCCAGCGGGCACCGCTACCGATTCAGGCATGACATCCTTGTAGTATGGTCGAATGACCGACGGCCAATTCCGCAAGGCATTCCTGCTCGTTCTCGTCGCAGGCATCACCGTGGCGTTCATGGCGATGCTGCAGACGTTTCTGCTCACCATTCTCGTGGCGGCTATCTTCGCCGGTCTGGCCTACCCGCTGTACGCGCGTCTGCTCCCCGTCGTGCGCGGCCACCGGCCGATGGCGTCCGCGCTGACGCTGCTCCTCGTCACGGCTCTCGTGGTCGGACCGCTGGTCGGCATTGCCGGCCTCGTGGTGAATCAGGCCGTGCGGGTAACGGAGAGCATCCGGCCGGTGGTCGAGCGCTTCCTCAACGAGCCGACCTACATCGATCAGCAACTCCAGCGAATCCCCGGCATCGACAGGATCGGCGCGTATCGCGAGCAGATCGTGACGAGCACCGGCGCCATCGTGGCCGTCGTCGGGCGATTCCTGGCCGGTTCGCTGTCCGACGTCGCGACGGGGACCGTCACTTTCCTCCTCCACTTCTTCCTGATGCTGTACACGATGTTCTTCCTGCTCATGGACGGTAAGTCCATGTTGCGCAGCGTGCTGAATCATCTGCCGCTCAAGGCGCCGGAGAAGCAGCAGATGACCGACCGGTTCGTGTCGGTCATGCGTGCGACGGTGAAGGGGACGATTGTGATTGGCATCATTCAGGGCACGATGTCCGGCGTGGCGTTCTGGGCGGTCGGCATCCCTGACGCGCTCTTCTGGACGGTAACCATGATTCTGCTGTCCATCCTGCCGGTCATCGGCGGCGCGCTCGTGTGGGTGCCGGCGTGCTTCATCCTGGTCGCGACGGGCGCGCTGATGAAAGCCATGTTCCTGGCCGCCTTCTGCAGCCTGATCGTCGGCTCGGTGGACAACGTCCTGCGCCCGTGGCTCGTGGGCCGGGACACAAAGCTCCACGATGTCCTGATTCTGTTCTCGACCCTCGGCGGTATTGTCGCGTTCGGGCCGCTGGGGTTCATGATCGGACCGATCGTCGCAGGGCTGTTCGTCACGTCGTGGGAGATCTTTGCCGTCGCCTACAGCGATGTGCTCGAAGAGGGGGCCGTGATTGCCGCCCCGTCGCAATCGACGGCCGGAAACAAGGGCTCCGCTTCCTCCCAGATCGAGCGCTGATGGACGCGGCGGTTACCGGCGGCGCCACCAACTGACGATTCGAGGTCCCGCCAACAGCAGCACGCCGCTGCAAGCAACGCCGACGAGATCGGCCGCGTCACGAGCACCATCGGGGACCCTTCGGCAATCGCCAGCGCGCGGCGCAATTGCTGTTCGGCCATCGGTCCCAGGATCACGCCGATGATTGCCGGTGCAAGTGGGATGGAGCGGCACCGCATCAGGTACCCGGCGCGCGTGGCAGCCCTGAAGGGCTGCGCTCCGGGCGACACAAGTGAGCTAAGCTGGTCGATGGCCCGCTCGTAGCATGGCGCTCACGGCAACCATCTACAATTTCGACGTCGAGCTCGCTGACTCGGATCGACATCGGTACGAGTCGCTCGCCCTGCGCCTCGCGCGCCATCCCTCCGAGTCGGAAGAATACCTCGTGACGCGCCTGCTCGCGTACCTGCTGGAGTTCGCCGAGGGAATCGAGTTCTCGCGGGGCGTGTCTGCCCCGGACGAGCCGGCGATCGCCATTCGCGATCTCACCGGGACGATCAGGACGTGGATCGACATCGGCACGCCCGATGCCGCACGGTTGCACAAGGCGTCGAAAGCCGCCGGTCGCGTTGTCGTCTACACCCACAAGGACCCGACACAGTTTCTGAAGCAGCTGGCAGGCGAAAGGATCCACAATGCCGGCGCGCTGGAGCTGTATGCGATCGGTCGCGACCTGGTGAATGCGCTCGTCGCCCACCTCGATCGGCGCGTTGCCTTCAGCCTGTCGGTCACCGACCGCGAGCTCTACCTGTCGATCGGCCGGGACAATCTCACGGGACAGGTCGTGCGCCTGAATCGCAAGGATTAGCGAGGCTCCGCCCGGGGGTGTCGGACGGGCTGATGTGAGTCAACTCTTCGATCGCAACTTCGCGGGTGGACGCGAGCGAGGCGCCCCGCCTGGCGCGCAAGGCAATCCCGTGACAAGCGCTTTGCGCCTGAGCACCAGGTGGGGCTGCTCGCGGACAGGACCCGCTATCGGGTTGCCAAAACCGCTCGAAAAGATTTCACGGCGAGCGCCGACGGTTGTCTCAATTGGACGTGTGCTAGCCTCTGGCCGTATGCGCTTCGAATCGGTCCTCGAAATCGAGTAGCGGCCGGATCGAGGCCGGTCCTTCCTTCTGAAGGACCCGAGCCGCCGCGATCCCGCGGATTGGGGGTTGCACCCGTGACCCTGTCGTCCTGGAACGTCCTTGTCGGCAGCGTCCTGTTCCTGAACCTGTTCGGGCCGTCGCAGTCCGGGCGGCCAACGAACGGCGGTACGGACGACCTCGCATTCCTTCGCCCATGGTTCGAGGTCCAGCGAAACGACCGCGAGCAGCTGCAGCACCGCGGCGTCGTGGTTCGTGGCCTGCCCGCAGGTGACAGGCAGATTGGCGTGATTGCCGCCTGTGCGATCGTGGTCTCACCGGACGCGTTCGTGGCGCGCGTTCTTACGGCGGGCGAACGAAAAGGAAGCGAACCGACGGCAGGGCGGTTCGACGATCCTCCGACCCTGGACAACCTCGCAGGGCTCTCGCTGGACGAGGGCGATCTGGAGCGCCTTCGGCAGTGCCGCCCCCGCAACTGCCGGCTCAACCTCGCAAACGACGAGATGTCTGCCGTGCAGATCGGGCTCAGGACGCCTGCACCCGCCGCGTCCGCGGAGGGGCAACGGGCGTTTCGCGCGGTGGTCCTGGACCGGCTCCGTCGCTATCAATCGGGAGGTCTCGCATCGCTGCCCGACTACCACGATCGGGCCGAACCCGTGCGCCCTGCCGCGATTTTCTCGGACCTCCTCCGTCAGACCCCGTATCTGAAAACGTACGTTCCTGAAGCGGCCGATTATCTGGACCGATTCCCCGCCAGCGAAACCAACAGCGGGTCATCGTCTCTGGTCTGGTCCAAGGTGATGATGAACGGGAAGGCTGTCGTGATGGTGAACCACCTGAGCGTGTTCCGGCCGAAGCCCGGTCCGAACGTTCCGACGGTCCTGATGGCGGCCAAGCAGGTGTATGCCTCGCGCTACATGAACGGCCAGCTCGCGCTGACGATGCTGTTCGCGGGTGCGGCGGGATCGCCCGGCTACCTGGTGCACGTCAACCGGTCAGAGCTCGATGAGCTCGGAGGCGCGTTCAGCGGCCTGAAACGCTCTCTCATCGAAGGCCGCATCAAGCAGGAAGCGTCGGCCGCGCTCGCCGCTCTACGCGACAGATTGGAGCGGGCCCAGTAGAAGGCCCTGGTACAAGGCAGTGATAGGACCGCAAGGCATGAGTAAAGGAGAGCGTCCATGAACAGGCGGACTTTCCTGAAGACGGCAGCCGGACTGACAGCGACCGGCCTGTTGCCGCTGCACGGCTATGCGCAGCAGCACAAAGGCAAGGTCAAGATCACCGACGTCAAGTGCATGATCGTGCGCGGGACGTGGGACTGGAACCTGATCAAGATCGAGACCGACTCCGGCGTGTACGGGATCGGCGAGGCCTACTGGGGCTGGGGCGTCAAGGACCTCGTCCTCAACAAGCTCCGGCCGATTGTGGTTGGCGAAGATCCCCTCAACGTCGACAAGCTCTATACGAAGATGCTGATGGAGAGCGCCGGAGCCGGCGCGCTGGCGGGCGTCACCGTGACCGCCGTCAGCGGCATCGAGATCGCGTTATGGGATCTGGCCGGCCGCATCCTCCAAACACCCGCGTGCAACCTGCTGGGGGGCCGATTTCGCGACCGCGTCCGCTTCTATCGCACGATGCCGGCGGTGGAGCGGCCGGAGGATCCCCAGGCCTGGCGCGATCAGGTGCGAGCGGCCAAGGCGGAGAAGTTCGGCTGGACGGCGTTCAAATTCCAAGGCGACGGCATTCCGCCAAAGGCCGACCCCGACTACAAAGAGCCGGGGCACGATCGCTACACCCGTGGGCTCACGCTGAAGGACCTGCGCCGCATCGGCCGCGCGATGGAGGTCGTCCGCGAGGAACTGGGCCCCGATGTCGATTTCGGCGTCGAAGCCCACTGGAAGTACGACGTGCGTGATGCCATTCAGATGGCCAAGGCGATCGAGCCGGTCAAGCCGATGTGGCTCGAGGATCCGGTGCCGCCGGGTAACCTCGAAGCGATGGCCAGAGTGACCCACGCGGTCGACATTCCGATCTGCACCGGCGAAAACCTTTACACTCGTGACGGCTTCCGGCGTCTCATCGAGCTCCAAGGCTGCGACATCGTCCACATCGACATTCCGAAATCGGGCGGCCTGCTGGAGGCCAAACGCATCCACGACCTGGCGGACAACTACTACATCGCGACGGCGGCTCACAATCCGGCGAGCCCGGTCGGCACGATCGCCTCGTGCCATGCTGCCGCGTCCATGCGTGATTTCCGGGTCCACGAGCTGGCGCGCTACATCGACTGGTGGCAAGACCTCGTCATCCACGACGGGCCCATGTTCCAGGGCGGGTATTTCGCAATTCAGGACAAACCTGGCTTTGGAATCGAGATCAACCCGGACGTCGCGAAAGCCCACCTCGCGCCTGGCGAAACGTGGTGGGGCTGAGTAATTGTCGAGGCGTCATTCCGCTCGATACCCTCGACTGCCGCCGACTCGGCGCTCTGGTGTCGTGCTCGCCCGGTGTCGTTTCAGACCTGGCGACGGCTGCGTGCGAGGTCAGAATTCCAGCCGCAGTCCGAACTGCCACTGGCGCATGACGGCCAGCTGGAAGATGTTGGTGATCCGGCCGGCCGTTCCCGGACAGTCGACGCACGTATTCGGGTTGGCGAGGTTGACCGTGTTCAGGAGGTTGAACGCTTCGGCCCGGAACTGTGCCGCGGAATCTGTCCGTCAGCACGAAGGTCTTGGACATCGACAGGTCCCAGCTGCGAGAACGACGGACCGAGCAGCCGGTTGCGGCCGATGTTCCCGAACGCGCCGCGCTCCGGCCGGCGCCAGGGGCCGAGCGTCTGCCCGTTGGCCGTCAGGGGCGTCACGCGCCCGTCGGCGGCCAGCGGCGTGGTGACGAACCACGCCTCGGCGGTTGGATTGTCGAGCTTCCACTCGCCGACGAGATCCGGCCGGCACCAGCCGGTATCGCGGTCGGCGTTGCAATCGCGGTAGGTCGGCGTGAACGGCAGGCCGCTCTGCCAGGTGAAGACGGTGCTCGACCTGCCAGCCGCCGACGATCCCGCCGAGAACCCCGTCCGCGTCGCTGAGATATCTGCGGCCCGGCCCGAACGGCAGCTCCCAGACGCCGTTGCAGGCCGAACGCATGGGTGCGGTGGTTGTCGTTCGGCCCATAGGCCAGGTCGCTGGTCGATGTTGTAGTAGGTGTTCGTGTAGTTGAAGGCCCGCGAAAACGTGTAGTGCCCGAGCAGCGAGTAGCCGCGCGAGAAACGCTTCTCGGCCTTGAGCTGCATCGCGTGGTAGTTGTTGCTCGCGTCGCTGCCGTAGTAGCGGAAGTTCTGGCTCCAGCCGAACTTCTGGAAGAACGGCTTGCGCTGGTTGGTCGTCAGCGTGCCGAAGCCCTTCGATGCGTGGCCTGGTTGAAGTCGTAGTCGCCGCCGAAGCCCGCGAACACGTGCGTGCCCTTGTTGCCGATGTAGGCCGCCTCGACCGCCATGTCGCCCGGCAGCTGATGCTGCACCGTCAGGTTCCAGGCGTCGTTGGTGGGCAGCCGCAGCTTCTTCGGAAGGATGAACGCGGTCACGCCGTTGGGCAGCAGCGGGCGGCCGTTCGGTCCGCTCGGCTGGTTCTCGAGGATCGTCGCCGGGTTCAGCGCGGGTGGTCCCTGCGCGAGGTTGAACACCGAATCGAAGTTGCGCGCCGGCTGCAGCGACTGGATGGCGAGCACCGGCAGGTTCTGCGTCACGTTGTGGCCGAAGACCGAGCCGAAGACGCCGATGTCGAAGCCGCGGCCGTAACCGAGGCGCAGCACCGTGTTATCGGTGACGCGGTAGGCCATGCCGAGGCGCGGCGCCAGCGTGGTGAGCGTGCCCTCGACGTTGAGGTCGAGCCCGACGCCGTCGCTGCCGGCGACCAGCACTTCGCCGGTGTCCACGTCGACGAAGCCGCCCTTGCCCGCTCCGGTCACGGTCTGCGGACGATAGATCTCCCAGCGCAGGCCGTAGTTGATCGGTCAGCCTGCGGCGTGGCTTTCCACTGATCCTGACCGTAGAAGAACCAGCGATTCTGCCGCTCTTCGGCGTCGGTGACGCTGCTGACATAGCGCTCGAAGACGCTGACATCGCCGAGCAGGAACGACGCCAGCGCCGAGCCGCCGCCGGTCGGGCCCTGGGTCCGCGCCGCGTTGAATTGCAGCTCGCCGGCGCGGTGCCGGTCGCTCGGAATGCGCAGGTTCATCGCGTGGCGGATGTCCGCGCCGAACTTGATGGTGTGGTTGCCCTGGAGCTTCGTCCAGTTGTTGACGAACTGGAACTGCCGCTCGTTCTGGCGCAGCGGGCAGTTGCAGCGCGCGAACTGGAGCGCGTAGCCGAAGTTGAACTGGTTGCCCGCGTTGCCCCCCGGGCCGTAGCCGTTGAGGAAGAACGCCGGCATCCCCCGGCTGAAGTCATCGATGTTCAAGCCCGGCGATGCCCGCATCGGTGGCCGGGTTCGCGCTGCCGCCGCCCGGGTCGACGTTGACGCGGTAGCGGAACCAGCCGAACCGGAAATCGGTCAGGAGGCTCGGGCTGAGCGGTGTGATTGAAACCCGCCGCGAGGCTCTGGTTGCGCGTCCGGGAGACGCCCGCAAACGGCGCCGCCTCGTCGAAACCGCGCCCGCCCGCCAGTTCGCCGAAGATGCCCGGCGAGTCCAGCCGGTAGTCGGCGAGGCTGTAGCGCCCGAACACGTGCGTCGTTTCGCTGAGGAAGTAGTCCCACCGGGTGTTCGCGAGATCCTCGTTGAACCTGACGGTGCCGGATCCCGACGTAGTTGGGCTGATCGCGCACCGTGCCTTCGATATTCGGCAGCGGAATGAGCCTGAGCAGATTCTGCGCCTGCGGCGACAGGCGCGCTGCCGGAATCCTGTTGCCGTCGAACTGCTGGCGGCTCGGCCAGCGTCGCCGCCGCTGGCCGGGTCGAAGATATCGACCCCCAGGCCGCTGAGGTCGCCCTGGCGCTCGGCCGCCGACGGCACGCGCAGCAGCGCCGACCCGCCGGTGTTGCGCCGCGTGCCCTGATAGTCGCCGAAGAAGAACAGCTTGTTCATCGCCACCGGACCGCCCAGCGCGGCGCCGAACTGGTTCCACTGCGTGACCGGAATGAAGCGATCCGTGCCGCGGATCTTCTGGAATTGCGTGAACGGGTTGCGCGCGTTGAAGACGTCGTTGCGGAGGAAGTGAGACAGCGCGCCGCGGAAGGTCGTTGGTGCCGGACTTCGTCTGCGCGCTGACGACGCCGGCGGTCGCGCCGAACTCGGCGTCGTAGTTGGCGGTCGTGACCTTCGCCTCGGTGATGGACTCGAGCGTCGGATTGATCACGATCAGGCCCGAGCAGCGCATCGTGATTGTCGGTGCCGTCGAGGAGGTGCGACGACCCGGCGAAGCTCTGGCCGTTGACGACCTTGCGATACGACCCCTGCGGATCTTCGCTCGCTGCCGTCTGGGACGTCGTCGCCTGCACGCCCGGCGTCAGCAGCTCGAACGCCGTGAAGCGCCGGTTCAGAATCGGCAGGCTCGCGACCGTCTTCTCGCTGAACGTGATCGCCACGTCGCTGCGCTCGGTCTTCAGCAGCGGAGTGCCCGCGCTGACCTCCACCGTCTCGCTCAGCTCGCCGAGCTGCAGCTTGACGTTCAGGCTCGTTTCCTGGTCGACCGAGACGCTGACGTCCTGCACGTAGGCGCGAAAGCCCTCGGCTTCGACGCGAACCTGGTATCGCCCGACGATCAGGAACCGCTGGGTGAAGAAGCCTGATTCATTGGTCGTGGCGGTGAACCGTGACCGCCCGGTTCGTGTCGGTGATGGTCACCTTCGCGTTCGGAAGGCCCGCACCCGACGCGTCGACCACCGTGCCGACGATGTTGCCATAGACCGCCTGACCGGCCACTACTGCCGGGGTCGTGAGCGTAAACAAGGAAAGACAGGCCACCGCAACGATTTCTCGCATTGGGTCCCTCCCGCGCTGAATCAGCAGCCATCCGCGCTGCGCCGGCCCGGCTCACGCTGGTAACCTCCGGCGCGCTCGACGGCGAGTTTCCCGGCATGCGCCCGGCTCTTTCATACGGGGCGCCCTAATTGTGCACCCTTATACACCCGCCACCAGATTCGCGGCGGTTCTCGTGAGCTCGGCCGTTATTGCCCTGGCCTGAACGGTCGGCGTTCGCGGGCGAACGAGACAACGCGCCAGCCACGTTACCGGAGTGCACTCGGTTGATAATCGACTGGTCTGCGTCTGCCTTTTCGAGCCCCGAAGCGCCACACCAACCGCAAGCCCTAACGACTCCGGGGGTGAGACGTGGACGTCCCGGAGTGGGAATATCATCAGCGCCGGGAGCGTCCATGAACAGGCGGACTTTCCTGAAGACGGCAGCCGGACTGACGGCGACCGGCCTGTTGCCGCTGCACGGCTATGCGCAGCAGCACAAAGGCAAGGTCAAGATCACCGACGTCAAGTGCATGATCGTGCGCGGGACGTGGGACTGGAACCTGATCAAGATCGAGACCGACTCCGGCGTGTACGGGATCGGCGAGGCCTACTGGGGCTGGGGCGTCAAGGATCTCGTCATCAACAAGCTCCGGCCGATTGTGGTTGGCGAAGATCCCCTCAACGTCGACAAGCTCTATACGAAGATGCTGATCGTGACGGCTTCCGGCGTCTCATCGAGCTCCAGGGCTGCGACATCGTCCACATCGACATTCCGAAATCGGGCGGCCTGCTGGAGGCCAAACGCATCCACGACCTGGCGGACAACTACTACATCGCGACGGCGGCTCACAATCCGGCGAGCCCGGTCGGCACGATCGCCTCGTGCCATGCTGCCGCGTCCATGCGTGACTTCCGGGTCCACGAGCTGGCGCGCTACATCGACTGGTGGCAGGACCTCGTCATCCATGACGGGCCCATGTTCCAGGGCGGGTATTTCGCAATTCAGGACAAACCTGGGTTTGGAATCGAGATCAACCCGGACGTCGCGAAAGCCCACCTCGCGCCTGGCGAAACGTGGTGGGGCTGAGCAGCGGTCAGCACCGGCCAGCCAAGCCATTCTGCTTGACAGCCCGATCCACGAAGTACCCAAGATATCGCGGCTCAACCGCGGCTACTTGAACATCCGGCACTGACCGGACGTTCAAGGCCGGCGCGGAAAACACACGGCAGCAATCTCGGCATTCCGGCGACCGCCGGAGACGCAAAGGAGCGGTCATGTTCCGTGCTCGTTCGATCCGCGCCGGTGTCCTCACCGCCGTCTCCCTCTTCATCCTTGCCCAGCCCGCATACGCGCAGACGGATCGCGGCACCATCACCGGACAGGTCACTGACCAATCGGGAGCGATCATCACCGGCGCCTCCGTCAAGGCCGTACATGTGGCCACCAACTTCGAGCGGACGGTGACAACCTCGAAGGAGGGCTCTTACACGATTCCCCAACTGCCCGTCGGCGGGTACGTGGTGATCGTGACCGCCGCCAATTTTCAGACGACCACACTCGAGAACATCGAGGTGACGGCGGGCGGCACGGTCCGCGTGGACGCGCAGCTCGCCATCGGAGGCTTGAAGGATGCGGTGACCGTGACGTCCGACGCCCGGCAGATTCAGACCGACGACGTCAAGGTCACCACCGCGATCAGCAGCAAGTTCATCCAGGATCTGCCGCTGGTGGTCGGCGGACAGCTGCGATCCCCGCTCGACTTGAGCCTCATCGCGCCGGAAGCCAAGGCCGGGACCAGCGGCGACCTCAATCGCGGCAACATCGTGATCGGCGGTGGCCAGGAAGGTGGTTGGGACCTGAGCGTGGACGGCGTGTCCGCGACGCCGGCCGCGCCGTTCGAGCAGCGGTTGTGGACGACACTCAATTCCCCGTCGGTCGAGGCCATCACCGAGTTCGCCGTCGACAGCAACGGGTTCAAAGCGGAGTTCGGCCACGCCGGCGGCGGGGCGGTGAGCTTCGTGTCGCGATCGGGCTCGAACAGGTGGCAGGGCAAGGCCTTCGAGTTCTTCCGCCACGACGCGCTCGACAGCATCAACTACTTCAGCAAGGCGCTCGGCCGTCCGAAGCCTCCACTCGAGCAGCACGACTTCGGTGGCGTGTTCGGCGGCCCGGTGATGCTGCCCTGGCTGTACAACGGGCGCAATCGGACGTTCTTCTTCTCGTCGTACGAGGCCTACCGGAACAAGACCGCCGCGGCGCCCTCGATCGCCACCATCCCCACGCCGGAGATGATGGCCGGCAATTTCTCGCAATGGCGCGACGCCAACGGCAATCTCATTCCGATCTACGACCCGGCGACCACCCGCGTGAACCCGAACGGCCCAGGGTTCATCCGCGATCCGCTTCCCTGGCAACATGATTCCGCTCGACCGCTTCAGCACGATCTCCCGCAACGTGCTGCAGCTGGCGACCATGCGGCCCGATCAGCCGGGTGTCCGCAACAACTTCGTCTACACGTCTGGCGACACGATCAACACCAATCCCTGGAACAAATTCAGCCTCAAACTGGATCACAACCTCTCGGACAAGGATCGCCTCGGATTCCTGTTCCACTGGGGCGAGGTGCTCGTCCTGCCTCCGAGCGGTGGGCCCTCCGGTGGCCTGCCGGTCCCGCTGAACAACTTCCGGGACGAGGACTCGCATACCTACGTGTTCCGGGCGAACTGGGACAGGGTGATCAGCCCGACGCTCCTCAACCGCGTGACGTTCGGCCACAACAACTGGTGGCAGCTGCGCGCGTCGTTCAATCGTGACCAGGGCTGGGGAACGCGCATCGGCCTTCGCAACGTGCCTGGGCCCGACCTGTTGTTCCCGCAAATTAATTTCTCGAACGACTATCTCAACTGGGGCCGATCGGAATGGGGAGGCTCCGGGAACTATCTCTGGGCTGTGACCGACGACCTCACGTGGGTGAAGGGCAAACACACGTTGAAGGCCGGGTTCATCTTCCAGGAAGACCACTACGACGGGTACGGGTGGCACACGGCGGCCGGCACCTACAACTTCAGCCGCGGCGCAACGGCCGGATTTCTGCCCAACGGCAACCTCGACTCGACCGGCGCGACCGGCAACGCCTTCGCCACGTTCCTGCTCGGGGAAGTGCAGTCCTCCGACATCACGACCAATCGCGTCGTGTCCGATCGCTGGCGCTACTACTCGGCCTACGCGCAGGACGACTGGCGCCTGAACAACAAGCTCACCGTCAACTACGGCCTGCGCTACGAATACACGCCGCCGACGTTCGAAGGTCACTTCCCGGACGGTTATTCCAACTTCAACCCGAACCTGCCCAATCCCGCAGCCGGCGGCCGGCTCGGTGCGTACGAGTTCGCGGGCACCGGACCGGGGCGCACGGGAAACCGGACGATGTACGACGCCTGGCCGTGGGGGTTCAGCCCGCGACTCGGTGTCGTCTACTCGGTGGACGACGAGACCGTGGTCCGCTTGAGCGGCTCCCGCACGTTCGGGTCGGTCAAGAACACCGGCGGAAGCTCGCACTGGCAAGGCTTCATCGGCGAGTACAACGTGACCGCACCCGCGTTCCCCACCAGCTCCGCGTTCAACTGGGACGCCGGCTGGCCGGCGTGGCCGGAGCCGCCTTTCCTCGGTCCCGCATCACGCAATGGCAACAGCATCAACTACTGGCAGCCGGACGACTCGGGCAGGCTTCCGGAGTACTACTCCTGGACGCTCAACCTGCAGCGCCAGCTGCCAGGCCGGTTCGTCGTGGAGGCCGGCTACAACGCGCAGCTCGGCCGCCACCTCACGGCCAACCTCCTCAGCCTGAACCAGATCGACCCGGCGATCTTCTCCGGCTTCGTCAGGCAGTTCGGGGTGGCAGGCGCCATCAACCTCATGAACTCGCGCATGGACTCGGCCCTAGCGCGCCAGGCAGGGATCCCGTACCCGTATGTCGGCTTCCCTGACTCACAGCCGGTGCGGCAGGCCCTCCGGCCGTTCCCGCAGTACCTGGACATCAACACCGGCGCGGACGGCGGCGACCGCAGCGGGCGCTCGAACTATCACGCGTTCGTCCTGCGCGGAGAGAAGCGCTACGCCTCCGGGCTGACGTTCCTGACCTCGTATGTGTTCTCGCAGACCAAGACGCTGCGGTCGGATCGTGCCAACGCGGGCGACGGCCGCGCCATGAACCACTTCAACCGCGAGGCGGAGTACGGCCTCTCGGCGTTCGATCAGACGCACTCCATCAAGCTTAATTACAGCTACGAGCTCCCGTTCGGGCCGGGCAAGCCGTGGCTCCAGCAGGGCGTGCTCTCGAAGATTGTCGGAGGCTGGCGCGTGGCCGGCGTCCACTCGTATGCATCCGGGTACCCGTTGTCGGTCTCGCCCGGCTATGGTCTGCCGCTGTTCGGCGGCGACAACCGCCTCACGGTGCTCGATGACACCGGCTGGCGCGCGCCGACGCAGGGCGATTCCTTCAACCCGCTCGTCGATCTCTGGTGGGATCCGACGAAGTTCAACCCGGTTCCGGTCGACACGATCGCCGGGCTGCAAGGCTACAAGGCCGGCGTGCTCAGAGCAGAGTTCGGCAACGCGGAGGTGCGCAACCCGCACGAGCGCGGCCCGTGGTTCCTCAACGAGAACATCGCCGTCGCACGCACGATCGGCCTGCAGAAAACGCGCCTCGAGCTCCGGTTCGAGGTGTTCAACCTGCTGAATCGCACGATCTGGGGCTCGCCCGACTCCACGATCACCAGCGCCAATTTTGGAAAGGTCACGACGCTGGCCAATTTGCCGCGCCAGATGCAGCTCGGCGTGCGGTTCGAGTTCTGACGATCGAGGCGTTCGTGACCTCACATCAACTTGTGGCGCGTGGCTGGAGGCGCGAGCTACGAAAATCGCTAACAGGGAGGAGGGAGGAAGAGAGGATCTACACCGGGGTTCACTTGTGTTCGCTATTGCGCTACACATGGACACAAATGAATCTTTGGACTAAGACGATGGTAGCAGGCGCCACGCCCACACCGACATGCCGACCGAAGCCAGCGTCGTCAGGACGAAGAAGGGTTCACCTGCGAGGTGAGCCCCTTCGGCTGTCACGCGCAGGACGTGCGCGATCGCGACGAGGGCGAAGATCGCGCCTGATGTCATGACGTAGGCCTTCATCGGGAATCCTCCGGAGAGCGTTCGGACGATTATCGTCGACATCCGCGTCGGCATTCGAGCGTCCATGAGATTGCTCGTCGGCCTGTCGCCACGCATGCGCGACCTCTGGGCCAGCGTGCAGTCCGACGAGTAGCCGGTTCGAGCTACAATCCCTCCACACTTAAAAGAGATTGCCCAAACAGCGCGCCGGTTGCGGCTGCGGGTCCAGACATCGAGGGAGACGTGTAACATGAGCGCCAATCCGACACCTGACCGAATTCTGCAGACTGGCCTTGCGTTCTGGGGCTCGAAGGTGCTCTTGAGCGCCATCGAGATCGGCCTCTTCACGGAGCTGGGAAAGGGCGCCGAGAGGTTCGAGCCGCTACGCGGCAGGCTCGGCCTTCATCCCCGGTCGGCCCGTGACTTCCTCGATGCGCTCGTGGCGCTCGGCTTCCTCGAGCGGACGGGCGACACGTACTCGAACACCATCGAAACCGCTCTGTTTCTCGATCGCAAGAAGCCCTCCTACATCGGCGGCTTCGTCGAGATGGCGAACGACCGCCTCTATCCATTCTGGGGCGGTCTGACCGAAGGACTCCGAACCGGGCTGCCGCAGAACGAGATCAAGTCAGGCGGGCCCGGTCTCTTCGAAGCACTCTATGCCGATCCCGCGAGGCTGAAGCAGTTCCTCGCGGCGATGACCGGTCTCAGCCGCGGGGCGAACCTGATGATTGCGCGGAAGTTTCCGTGGAAGGACTATCGCACGTTCGCCGACGTCGGTACGGCGCAAGGCGATCTCGCCGTCCAGATCGCGGTGGCGAACGACCACCTCCAGGGCCTCGGCTTCGACCTCCCCGAGGTCGCGCCGATCTTCGAGGAGTACGTCGAGCAGGCTGGCGTCGCGAACCGATTGACGTTCGCGCCCGGGAGCTTCTTCACCGACGACCTCCCCAAAACAGATGTGGTGCTGATGGGCCACATCCTGCACGATTGGGACCTGCCTACGAAGAAGATGTTGATCGGGAAGGCGTTCGACGCCATCCCCGCGGGCGGCGCGCTCATCGTCTACGAGTCGATCATCGACGACGATCGCTCGAAGAACACATTCGGGTTGCTGATGAGCCTGAATATGCTGATCGAGACGCCTGCAGGCTTCGACTATACCGGCGCTGATTGTCAGCGTTGGATGAAGGAAGCCGGGTTCTCGTCGACGCGCGTGGAGCCGCTCGTGGGGCCGGACTCGATGGTGATCGGGATCAAATAGCCGGATTCGAGCGCGTCGACCAAGCCAGGAACCCCAGTTCAATTTGCTGCGCTCCTGCGTTTATCTCTGTGACGGCACGTCCAGACGGCACCAACGTTCTGGACCAACGTTCCGCACCAGGGAGGCAGCCATGACATCCGCCGCAGGGACCGTCCGTACCGTCGCGTGGCTCGTGCTGCTGGCGTCGCTGCCGCTGACAGGTGCCGGGAGGCCCCCGGCGCAGCAGGATCGCCGATCCGACATCAGCTCTGACGAGACCGTCGTCTTCTTCCCCGGGATCGCCGTCGAGACCGGCCCCGGCTCGTTCGACGCGCACATTCGCGGCTGGATCTTCGAGTTTCTGAGGGCCAAAGCCGCGATCGAGTCGATCGCCGCGTCGATTCGACCGCTGATAGGGCTGGACAGCGACGCCCTCCCGCTCGATCAGCTGCGCGATCGAGGAAAACTCCTGTTCGTCGATACCGAGCGGGACCAGCGGATCCCGATCGCCATCGAAGCACAGCGTGCCACGCTCGCCGCTTCCGAAGTGGGAGGACATTTCGAGGATCGCGTCGCGCTTCAGAACGTTCGGGGCAGCTCCGGAGAGTGGATCACCTACCGTGCGGTGACGAAGCCAGGCGATGGTCGCGAGTTTACTGGCATGGTGCAGCTCGTGGGCCGCACTGGTCTGACGGTGGTGTCCGACATCGACGACACGATCAAGGACTCGAACGTGCTCGACAAGCGCGAGTTGGCGCTGAACACGTTCGTTCGCGACTTCCGCGAGGTGCCCGGTATGAGCCAGTTGTACCAGACATGGGCCCGCACCAATGGCGTCGTCTTTCACTACGTCTCGGGCAGCCCCTGGCAGCTGCTGTCGCCGATTGCCGACTTCATGGACCGGAGCAGCTTTCCACGCGGGTCATTCCATCTGCGCCGGTTCCGCCCGAAGGACAGCAGCGCCGTGGAATTCCTCGAGAACCGGACGCTCGACTTCAAGGTCGCGACGATCGATCGCTTGATGGCGCTCTTTCCCGATCGTCGCTTCGTGTTCGTCGGCGATTCGGGCGAGAAGGATCCGGAGGTCTACTCGCAGCTCGCCGTTCGATGCCCCAGGCAAGTGGCGGCCATCTTCATCCGCAACGTCACGAAGGACGATCGCACCGGGCCTCGATTCGCACCTTTGTTCGGAGCGCTCGCGCCCCACATCGAGCGTCGCCTCTTCACGACGCCTGCAGACCTGATGGATGTGACGTTGACGCCAGAGTTTCCATCGCAGCTGCAAGGGCAGCCCCGGTGTTCGGCACCCTGAATCTGGCTCTCGGCCATCTTCCCCGAGGTGGCCGGATCGCTCGGTGCGCTGCTTGGGCCATTACAGAAGACGTTGCCGTAGGTTCCTGCGGAGGCGACGCGCCCGCTGGCCCAGCCGACAAAGACCGCTCTCCGGCGGCCCATCGGCATTAAGATATCGCAGCGTATGGCCTCCAGCATCCGCGCGCTGATCCTCTCAGCCTCCTGTTTCGTCGTGGTCACCATGGCGGCCACCGGCCTCGTTCTCGAGGCGCAGGACAAGGCCGCCGTGCCCGGCAATGCTCAAGGTGCGCCGGTCAGCTTCAACCGCGAGATCCTCCCGATCCTCTCGAATAACTGCTTCGCGTGCCACGGGCCGGACGAGAAGGCCCGCAAGACGCGGTTCCACTTCGACACCGAGGACGGCGCGTTCGTCAAGCGCGGCATCATCGTCCCCGGCAGCGCCGCCGAGAGTGCGATGATCGAGCACGTGACCAGCAACGACCCGGACGAGCACATGCCGCCGCCCGAGTCCGGAAAGACGCTGACCGACAAGCAGATCGACCTCCTGCGCCGGTGGATCGATCAGGGGGCCAAGTGGGACACGCACTGGGCTTACGTCGCGCCCACGCGTCCTGAGCCGCCGACGATCCGCGGAACCGGGTGGGCCCGCAGCCCAATCGATCAGTTCGTCCAGGCCCGCCTCGAGCGTGAAGGCCTCGAGCCGTCGCCGGACGCCGACAAGGAGACGCTGCTTCGTCGCGTGACCTACGACCTCACGGGGCTGCCTCCGACTCCGGCCGAGGTCGACGCATTCCTCGCCGATCGAACGCCCGATGCGTACGAGAAGACGCGTCGACGCGCTCCTCCAATCCCCGCACTACGGCGAGCGGATGGCGATGTCATGGCTCGATGCCTCGCGGTACGCCGACACACACGGCTACCACATCGACAGCCTCCGCGAGATGTGGCCGTGGCGCGACTGGGTCATCAACGCGTTCAACACCAATCTGCCGTTCGACCGGTTCGTGGTCGAGCAAGTGGCCGGCGATCTCCTGCCGAACGCGACGCGCGCGCAGAAGATCGCGTCGGGGTTCAATCGCAATCACATGATCAACTTCGAGGGAGGCGCGATCGCCGACGAATACCAGGTCGAATACGTCGTCGATCGAGTGGAGGCGACGTCGAGCGCGTTCATGGGTCTGACCATGGGGTGCGCCCGCTGCCACACGCACAAGTACGATCCGATCACGCAGAAGGAGTTCTACCAGTTCTTCGCGTTCTTCAACACGGTGCCGGAACAGGGGCTCGACGGACGAACCGGGAACGCCGCGCCGGTCATGCTGCTGCCGACAGACGATCAGGAAGTGCGGCTCGACGAATTCGATGCCGCCATCGCGAGCAAGCAGGCAGCGCTCGCCGATTCAATCGTGGCACCGCTGCAAGCGGCCTGGGAAGAGACCTTCGTCAAGAGCGGCGCCGGAAGCTCGAACGGCGCAGAGGAGTCACGGCGCGATCTCGAGCCCAAGACTGGATTGGTTGCCCACTACGAGCTCGACGGCAGCTTCTCCGACGTCTCCGGGCGATACCAGAACGGTCGCACGATTGCCGGAGATCCGACCTTCGACGTCGGACAGATTGGAAGGGCCGCTTCTTTCGACGGCGATACGGAGGTCAGCTTCGGGAACGTCGGTGGCTTCGATCGCGGCGACCAGTTCAGCCTTGCTGTCTGGTTGAAAGGGCGCGGCAACCTGCCGATCAATGTTTTCCAGAAACTGGACGACCAGCAGCACCGGCGCGGCTACGAGTGGCACCTCGACGACATAAAGCTCGTCGGCATTCAGAGATGGGCCGCGCGACTGACGATCACGCTTGGCACCGATTCGCCGAGCGGTGGCATCCAAATCCGCACGCGCGAACGGTTGACGCTCGGCGAGTGGTACCACGTCACGATGACGTACGACGGCTCGGGCAAGGCCGCCGGCCTGCGATTGTTCGTGAATGGAGAGCTGGCTGGCGCGGACGTCGTCCGCGATGCTTTGAACGGACCGATCGCGACTGACTCTCCTCTGCGGCTTGGCAGTCGCGTCGCCGGCGCGGCGTTCGTCGGACAAATCGACGACCTGCGCCTCTACAATCGCGCGCTCACGCCACAAGAAATCGACGACCTCGCCATCCACTACACGACTCGCGTAATTCTCTCCGCCGTCCTCGGCAAGCGCTCGAAAGACGACACCGCGGAGGTGCGGGACTACTTCTTGACTTACGCTGCGCCCGAGGCCCTACGTGCGACGTACGCCGAGCTGAAAGCGCTGAGAAAAGAGAAGGACGCGTTCCAGAAGGGCATTCCGACCACGATGGTCATGGCCGAGATGACCAGGCCGCGGGACACCTTCGTGCTCGGGCGCGGCGACTACCGCAATCAGGGCGACAAGGTGCAGCCTGGTGTGCCGGCGATGCTCCCTGCGCTCCCGAAGGATGCGCCGCTCAACCGGCTGACGCTCGGGAAATGGCTCGTCGATCCCGGGCATCCGCTCACCGCTCGCGTCGCGGTCAATCGATTCTGGCAACAATACTTTGGCCTCGGCATCGTCAAGACACAGGAAGACTTCGGCGTGCAGGGAGAGGCACCCTCCAATCCCGAGCTCCTCGATTGGCTCGCCACCGAGCTGGTTCGAACCGGCTGGGACGTTCGGGCCATGCAGCGCCTGATCGTGACGTCTTCGACCTACCGGCAGTCCTCGAAGGTGACGCCGGCGCTCCTGGAGAAAGATCCGGAGAACCGGTTGCTGGCGCGCGGTCCGCGCGTGCGTCTGCCCGCGGAGCTGATTCGCGACACGGCGCTCGCCGCCGGAGGGTTGCTGGACGATCGGATCGGCGGGCCGAGCGTGGAGCCGTATCAGCCGCCAGGGCTGTGGGAGGAGATGGCGTTCGGCGAGGGTTTCTCCGGCCAGCGCTACGAGCAGAGCCATGGCAAAGATCTGTACCGCCGAGGCATGTACACATTGTGGAAGCGGACCGTTCCGCCGGCATCGCTGGCAACCTTCGATGCGCCCTCACGCGAGAAGTGCACGGCGCGAAGGGGTCAGACGAACACGCCGCTCCAGGCACTCGCGCTGCTGAACGATCCGACGTACGTCGAAGCGGCTCGCGCGCTCGCCCAGCGCGCGTTGCTCGAAGGCGGTAAGAACGAGAAGAGCCGGCTGGCATACGCTTTTCGTCTCGCAACCGCGCGCAGTCCGACCGGCAAGGAGATCGACGTGTTGCGGAAATTGCTCGATGGGCGACGGGAGGCGTTCAGGAAAGATCGCCAGGCAGCTGTGAAGTTGCTGGGAGTCGGCGAATCCACGCGCGACCGGAGACTGGATCCTGCCGAACACGCGGCATGGGCGACCGTCGCGAGCGTGATCCTCAATCTGGACGAGACGATCACGAAGCAGTGAGACTGCGATCGTGACGGGATCAGGGATCAGGGATCCGTAAAACCGCAGAATCGCGCTCGGGCTCACCGAGTTCGGAACGCCATTTCGAGCATCCGAGGGTTTCCGGATCCCTGATCGCGGACCACGGATCACGACGGAGATCAGAACCATGTCTGTCCAGCGAGAGCTCGACCTCCATCTGACGCGCCGGCAGCTGTTCGGGCTGACCGCCAAAGGTATTGGCGCGGCGGCTCTCGGATCGCTCATGGGGGAGGGCGTGGCGGCTGCCTCGCTCGCGATCGATCAGGCCCGCGATCCGAAGACGGGCGCGCTCGCCGGCATCCCGCACCTGGCGCCGAAGGCGAAGCGTGTGATCTTCCTCCACCAGTCGGGCGGACCCTCACAGCTCGAGACGTTCGACTACAAGCCCGCGCTGGCGAAGTATCAGGGGACGCAGATCCCCGATTCCGTACGCAACGGGCAGCGCGTGGCCCAGACGATGGGGCAGTCGTCTTTGCCGGTGAGCCGTTCGATCTTCTCGTTCGACCGGCACGGGCAGTCGGGGGCGTGGGTCAGCGAGCTGCTCCCGCACACCGCGAAGATCGTGGACGACATCACGATCATCAAGACGATGAACACGGAGGCGATCAATCACGATCCCGCGATTACCTTCATCCAGACCGGCTTTCAGCAGCCGGGGCGCCCGAGCATGGGGGCGTGGCTCAGTTACGGCCTCGGGAGCGACAACCAGAACCTTCCGACGTTCGTGGTCCTGCTGTCGCAGGCGCACGCGATCAATGCCGATCAGCCGCTCTTCTCGCGCCTGTGGGGGAGCGGCTTCCTGCCGTCGGCGTATCAGGGCGTCCGGTTCGGCACCGGGAGTGCGCCCGTGCTGTTTCTCGAGGATCCGCCCGGCATTACGAAGGTCACGCGCCGCGTGATGCTGGATGCCGTGAAGAAGCTGAACACGATGAAGCACGACGCGTACGGCGATCCGGAGATCGAGACGCGGATCGCGCAGTACGAAATGGCGTACCGCATGCAGTCGTCGGTACCGGAACTGATGGATCTGTCCAAGGAGCCCGAGTCCGTCTTCGAGATGTACGGCCCGGAGTCGCGGAAGCCCGGAACCTACGCGGCGAACTGTCTTCTGGCCCGAAGGCTGGCCGAGCGCGACGTCCGATTCATCCAGCTCTACCACCGCGGGTGGGACCAGCACAAAGACCTGCCGCGCGACCTGGCGCTGCAGTGCAAGGGCACCGACCAGGCGACCGCCGCGCTCGTCACGGATCTGAAGCAGCGCGGCCTGCTCGACGACACGCTGGTCGTGTGGGGCGGTGAGTTCGGGCGGACGGTCTTCAGCCAGGGCAAGCTGACGGACGTCAATTACGGCCGCGACCACCACCCGCGCAACTTCTGCATGTGGGTCGCGGGCGGCGGCACGAAGAAGGGGTTCGTGCTCGGCGAGACGGACGACTTCAGCTACAACGTCGTGTCGGATCCCGTATCCGTCTACGATCTGCAGGCGACGATCCTGCACCTCCTCGGCGTCGATCACACGCGTTTGACGTACCGCTTCCAGGGACGTGACTTCCGGCTGACGGACGTGCATGGGGAGGTGGTCGCCAAGATGATCGCGTGACTGGAGATAGCGAAGTCGGGATCAGGGATCAGGGATCAGTGATCCGGAAAATCAGGCGATCTGGGATCACGAGGATTAGCGGATTACGATCCCGGATCAGGGATCCGGGCTCAATCACCGAATCACCTCGCTCAGCCGCAGACGCGACAGATTGACCTCGGCTTCACCTTCGGCGATCGTCACTCGGCTCGCCGCCGGCGCGAGGCGTTCGAGGACGGCCGGATCGCGGGCGCTCTCGACCTCGATGTCGTCGAGCGCGATGGCGTAGTACTCCCCAGGCATCAGGCCCTGGATCAATTCCCGTCCGAACTGGGTTGGCAGGTCGCCACGTCCCGCGGCGGTCGCGGCCGCACGCTGCGCGGTGATCATTTCGAGCGACGGTGGAACGAACGTTCGAATGGATGCGGACATCCCCTCCCAGCGCGACTTGTCGGTGGAGAAGACGAGCGCCGCGTAGTCGCGGGTTGGCTGGCCCTTCTCGTCGGTGACGTGAAGCGTCAGCTCGTTCCGCCGATCGGTCACGACGATCTGGACGTTGCCGTAGTGCTGGCCAGGCTGGAACATCAGGCTCCCGCTCTTGACCTCCTGGTTGTCGATCGTCACGGACTTCAGCGTCCAGCGACCGAACATTCCGAAGGTCGGCGGGCCGCAG
This sequence comes from uncultured Acidobacteriota bacterium, assembly GCA_963804795.1. Lineage (GTDB taxonomy): Bacteria > Acidobacteriota > Vicinamibacteria > Vicinamibacterales > 2-12-FULL-66-21 > CAVSUB01. Next base: position 661,380 of record CAWDRS010000009.1, read on the forward strand.
GTGCCGATGAGGCCCTCGACTGTGAAAGTCCAGTCGGGCGCGATCTGCAGTTTTCCGGGTCTGCACGAGCCACCACCGTCCGGCGAGCTCAGTGGCAGATTCGGCTGCGTCGGAGGAGGCGGCGCCGGCGTGTCACCCTCGAATATCACGCGCCCGGAGGCCGTTGCGCCGCCGCCCAGAGTGATCGACACGTCCATCGCCTCGCCGCCGACGCTGACCTTCGTCATGCCGTATTGTTCGTTCGACGGCGAGGAGGCTCCCGAGGCTCCCGGCGAGCTCTGCTGCATCCGCCGGGCCTCGAGGATGTAGTTGCCAGGCGCGAGCAGGAACCGGAAGGTTCCGTCGGGTCGCATGCTGCTACTCGACGACATACCCATCCCGCCCAGGATCTCTCGATCGTCGAGCCGCGCGGTCACGAAGGCGCCGCCCGAGGTCGGCGTCAACGGAGGTCCTTCCGCGACGATCAGTCGGCCGGTGACGACAGTCGGCACACCTTCAGCCATGGCGATTTCGATCCCCGACACGGTTTGGCCGCGTCCGACCGGAACAGGCTGCGCTTCGCTTCGAGAGAGGGCATTGGGGAAGTAGGTCGGGACAGGCTGGGGAAACGGAGCGGCTTCCACTCTTGGGTCTTCCTGATTACGAGATGGCGAGTTCACCATCAGGAGATATCTACCGGGCGGCAGACGGCCGATGCGGAACTCGCCGATGTCGTTGGTCTGCATCCCGCCGCGGAATCCCGCCCGGCCAGCGCCGGAAGTCGTAACCGGCAGTGCCGTGATCTGGGCAAACTCCAGCGGGTCCCCGTGAGCATCGACGACACGCCCCGTGATGGCCCCGCCACGGTAGAGGCGGACGACAACGTTGTCGACGGTTTCATCACCTTTGAGGAGGAGGGGCCGCACCGCGGACGAGCGAAGCGACCGGCCCCGGTCCGGATTGATCCCCTCCATGTAGGTTGGCTTGCTGGCGGTCACCGTAAAGCCACCTGCGGGAACACCCGTGAACGTGAAAATGCCCTGATCGTCCGTCAGGACCGGCGGCCGACCCCCTGCGGCCCATCAGGCGAACCCGTGCCCTCGGAATAGCGGCGCCCGTCTGTCCGTCTATCACGCGGCCTCTCACGACAGCCTTGCCGACTTGAGGCGCGGGGACCCGATCCCGGAGGGTCGGCTGTTGAGACGGCACGGTGACAACCGAGCCGACCTGATCGACTCGGGCACGGAGCTGCAGCGGACACACGCTGAGGAATACGAGCAAAGCGCCGGTACCGAGTAGCAAACGGCTGCGCGTCATGGCCACTCCTGAAAGTCGACGCTCATTAGACACCAAGTTTGAGGTTCCGGCTTTGTTTGTTACAGGGCGGTATTTTTTGAGCTACGCCTCGCGCTGGCCGCATCGCGGCGCGGGACCGAGGTGACTTCGCCGCAGTAATCCGGTCGACAGGCATCCGGGCGGTCGCGCGATTCTTTCACTGGCCTTTAGGCCTGCCAGTCCGGCGCGGGCGTTGTGCAACCGCTCCAGTCCGTTGAAGTCTTCTCCTGATCCAAAGAATGCGCATTCGGGGGCCGTGCCGTGCGATGATGAACAGGCCTGCCATACCTGCGGCATACTGCTGCCGCCAAGGAACTCCTGCATGAAATCGTCCGCCTTCGGCGTTCCGGTGCCGCTCGTGAGCGCCATTCTGGTGACTGCCTCGCTGGCCATTCCGGCGTCCCAGCAGCCCCAGCAACCGACGTTCCGCAGCGGCGCGAAGACGGTCGCTGTCTATGCGACGGTGACCGACAAGGACGGTCGCCTGGTGCCGGATCTGGAGCGCGACGTCTTCGAGATTCGCGACAACGGGAAGCCGCAGCCGCTGACGGTCTTCTCGAGAGAGGTGCAACCGATTACGGTCGTGACCATGCTCGATCGCAGCGGCAGCATGCGAGGCAACGTCGGGCTGGTCGAAAAAGCCGCCGAAGAGTTCGTTCGGCGGCTCGGCCCCGGGGACAAGGCGCGGATTGGTACATTTGCGGAGCGCATCGAGATCCGCCCTGAAGGCTTCACCAACGATCGAGAGGCGCTGCTCGATGTGCTGCGCTCCGATCGACCGGTGACCGGCCCGACGCCGCTCTGGAACGCGATAGACGAGGCCATCACCGCGCTGCGAGGACAGGAGGGCCGAAAGGTCGTGCTCGTGTTCAGCGACGGCGGGGACGCTCCGAACGCGGGGCTGAAGAATCGCAGCATCATGGACGTCATGCGCAGCGCGCAACAGGAAGACGTGATGGTGTACGCGATCGGCCTGCAGACGACCGTTCTGCGAGGCCCGGGTGGTGGCGGCATCGGCGGGCTCACCGGCGCGATGACGTCGCTCCGTCCGGATCCTGGTCTGGCCACGATTGCCGACGACAGCGGCGGCGGCTACTTCGAGCTGACGCGAGCCGACGATCTCGGCTCCACCTTCGCCCGCGTGGCCGACGAACTGCACCGCCAATATGCGCTCGGCTTCGAGCCCGCGAAGCTGGACGACAAGATGCACAAGCTCGACGTGCGAGTGAATCTGCGCGGGGCGAAAGTGAGGGCCCGGAAGGAGTACTTCGCGAAGCGGCCCTCCGAGTAAGGAGCAGCTATGAATCGACGAGAGTTCATCGAGTCATCGGCGGCCGCCGCGGGGGCGGCCATGCTTCCACTGCGCGTTCCGGCGCAGGTTCGAGCCGCGGCCCGCCCGATCGGTATCCAGGTCGGCGCGGTGTCGTTCCTGGACGAGGGCACCGACCGCGTGCTCGACATCCTGGCGGAAACCGCGGGTGTCGACACGTTGTTTCTTGCGGCCTTCACGTACGGGCGCGGCATCGGCGGCCGGCAGCCGCGCGGCAGCGCACTTCCGGATCACGGAAAACAGGAATACGACGACAACTATCATGGCGGCAACTTCGCCACGCCGCATCCGCAGTACTACAAGAACACGTCGATTCTTCCGCAGAAGGCACCCGATCATCCGGACTACGACGTGATTGCCGACGTACTCCCGCGCGCCCGGCAGCGTGGGATGAAGGTGATTGCCTGGTACGAAGACGTGTTTCGCAACGACGTGCCGGGGCTCGACAAGGCCTTCGAGGTGGACCTGCACGACAAGCCGGCAGCCCGCGTGTGCTATCGCAACCCGAACACGATCAACTTCTGGCTGGGGCTCACGGAGGATTTTCTCCGCTCGTATGCGCTGGACGGGCTGATGTTCGGCAGCGAACGGCAGGGTCCATTGAACGCGGCACTCGGCGCCAGTCATGGAGGCGGCGCGGCACCGGCGACGGTCGGGTGCTTCTGCCCGCACTGCCTGGCCGCTGCGAAGAAGGAAGGCATCAACGCCGACCGCGCTCGTCAGGGTTACCTCGCGCTCGAACGTTGGGTTGGCGGGATGAAGGGCGGGCAGCGTCCGACTGACGGTGCGTTCGTCAGCTTCTGGCGCATCCTCGTCGAGCATCCTGAAGTACTCGCGTGGGAGCGACTCTGGAACGAAGCGTTGCGCGACACCTATCGCGCCATGTATCGCAAGGCTCACGAGATCGCGCCCGCGAAGCCAATGGGCTGGCACATCTGGCACACCAATTCGTTTGCGCCGTTCTACAGGGCGGAGCAGGACTATGCCGCCTTCGCGAGCTATAGCGATTTCCTGAAGGTCGTGATGTATCACAACTGCGGCGGGCCACGGATGGCCCAGTACATTCGGAACATCAACGCGACCCTGTTCGCCGATCTCACGCCCGAGCAGACGACCGAGGTGACCTACCGCATCCAGCAGTACGGCGGTGAGGCATCGCTCGAGCAGCTCGCGACGACCGGTCTGTCCGCGGATTACGTGATGCGCGAGACGCGTCGCGCCGTGACGGGAGCGGGAGGCAAGACGAAGATCTGGCCCGGCATCGACATCGATATTCCGACGGGTGCCAACGAAAAGAAGTCGACGCCCGCAGATGTGTACGAGGCGGTCAAAGCCGCTCTCCAGGGCGGTGCTGACGGAATTCTTCTGTCACGCAAATACTCCGAGATGCGCCTCGACAATTTGCGGGCAGCCGGCCGGGCCGTTCGGGAGGCCGTCAAAGCGTCGCCTGCGTAAGTCAGTTACGCCCGTCGAACGAGCGAGAGGCTCACGCTCCGGTGATCTCTGCAAGGTCGCGGCAGTCCCGGGGGCACGTCATTTGCGCTTGAATCGGAATGCGCCGGTCGGTTCTCGTTGCAGCGTTCGTTACAGCCGCGCTGGCTGAGCTCGGCTGCCGAGCTGCGCCCCAGACTGCCGCTCAAGCGGTGTCCCCTCCGGTCGAGGCGCCGAAACCATCATCCCGAAGCGGAGTCGCACCCATCCGATGCGGCATCGAGATGCGGAACGTGGCGCTGCACGTCGCTGAGGGCGTCGTCCTCGACGTGCGCTCGCTCGACGGAGAATTCGTCAGCCGGGTGTCCGGAGAGCCGCCGATCTTCGACGACCCACGTTCGTACACGCTTCGGATCCGGGCCGCCGATCTCGCGCTCGATGCCCGCTCCCTGACGCGGCTGCTCCAGCAGCAGATGCTCGCGTTCAAGTCGTCTCCCTTGCGCGACGTGCGCGTGACGATCGAGGACGGCGCTCTCCATGCGACAGGCAAGCTTCACAAAGGCATCACCGTGCCATTCTCGATGACGGCGGACGTCTCAGCTGCCGGCGATGGGTCGCTGCGACTGCACGCGAAGAAGCTGAAGGCGGTCGGCGTCCCGATCAAGGGACTCCTCGATCTCCTTGGCCTCGACGTCGGCGAGCTGATGAAGATGCCGGAAGGCTCCGGCATTCGAGCCGAGGGGGACGATCTCCTGATGGATACGGCGGCGATGCTGCCACCGCCGCGGACCGAGGCGCGGCTCGCGAAAGTCGCCGTGACCGCAGATCGTCTCACCATGCGGATGACGGGTCCGGGGACGCCGCCGGCGAAACCGTCGACGCGGCCGCTGCCGTCCGCGCGGAACTATCTGTATTTCTTCGGCGGCACGATCCGTTTCGGGAAGTTGACGATGACGGATGCGGACATGCAGCTGATCGACGCGGAGCCGCGTGACCCCTTCGACTTCTTTCCCGACCATTACGATGTCCAGCTGGTTGCGGGGTATTCGCGCAACACGCCGCGCAAGGGCCTTCAGGTCTTCATGCCCGACTACGCGCGCGTCGCCGCGAACGGGCGGAAGGTGAAGCCTCCGCCGATCGGGCAGTTCTGAATCCCTGCCTTTTGAGTTAGGGTTGACACCGGGATTGACGGGCTTCCGTGTGTCCGGGAGCTTCCGCCTGAAGGCGGAAGCCACGTGACGACGGAGGGTGTGCGGGAGCTTTCGGCTGATGGCGGGAGCTCGCCGACCCCATATAGAGGCGCGGCAACAGGAGGAACCCTCATGCGAAGTTCATGCTGGGCTGGTGGCGCGGTGATCGGGGTTTTCGTGCTCGCGCTCGGCGCCCTTTCGGCACAGCAGTCGGCGCCCTATGCTCCCAAGCAAAGCGACCGACCGTCAGCCCTCACGCAAGACGAGCCTGGGTTCGAGCCAATCTTCGACGGCAAGACGCTCGCGGGCTGGGATGGAAACCCCAAGTACTGGCGCGCAGAGGGCGGCGCGCTCGTCGGCGAGATCACGCCGGAGAGCGTGATCAAGAGCAACACGTTCGCGATCTGGAAAGGCGGCACGCCGCGCGACTTCGAATTGAAGCTCGACTACCGCATCACGCCCGGGGGCAACAGCGGGATCAACTACCGCAGTGCCATCGTCCCGGACCCCGTCACGCCGGACAACGCGTTCGCGATGAAGGGTTATCAGTGCGATATCGACGGGAAGAAAATGTATGCCGGCAACAACTACGAGGAGAAAGGACGCCTGTTTCTCGCCGTCCGCGGGCAGATGACGCGCGTGGTCGGGGGGAGGCCACCCATCATCGTGTCGACCTTTGGCGACGCCGACGAGCTCGGGAAGCTCGTCGTCGACGACTGGAACAGCGTACATCTCATCGTCCGCGGTAACGTGGCCACCCACATCATCAACGGGCGCGTCATGACGATCGTGATCGACGACGATCCTCCGAACCGCCCGGCCGACGGCGCGATAGGCGTGCAGGTGCACGTCGGAGGGCCGATGAAGATCGAGTACCGCAACATCCGCCTGAAGAACTGGTAGGCCGACATTCCGCCTACGCGCGAGGCGCTTCGGCGTGACCTCGACGAAGCTCGAAGAGCAGCGTCGGGGCGGAGGCGGTCGGGCGTTTTACGATGCGGAATTGGTTGCAGAATTATCGGCAGGGCTGGCGCTGAGCCCGACAATCATTTATAACGACAGTCGCATCTACAACGACAGTCGGCCGGCGGGAGCGGATCCGGCTGGGCCGGGTATGGTTTCGCCATCGGGTGAAGGAGGGACGGATGTCGTATGTGACGCGCGGACGTGGCGCGGTCGTCGTCCTGGTCTTGGTAATGACGGGACTGACGGCGATGGCCCTGTCGCTGGCCGCGCAGGCGCCGTCGCAAGGAACGGGCGTGGCAGCGCCCGGCCAAGCCGGAGGCGCGCAAGCGCCCGCGCAAGCCGGAGGCGTGCAAGCGCCCGCACAAGCCGGAGGCGCGCAAGCGCCGGGACAAGGAAGACGAGGTACGCCGCCGCCGGGACGTGGCGGTGGGGGCATGGGCGCCGGGCCGAGTGACCTTCCCGCAGTGGACGCCGCCGCCGCCGGTCGGGGCAAGACCGTGTACGCGGCGCAGTGCACGAGCTGCCACGGCGAACAGGCGCGCGGTACCCCGAAAGGAGCCAACCTCGTTCGCTCGACCGTCGTCCTGTGGGATCGCTTCGGCAGCGAGCTCGGACCCTATCTGAAAAAGGGGCATCCGACAGCCGGGAGCCCGGTGCCGACGGACCCGCAGATTGTCGACCTCGCGAATTTTCTCCGGCAGCGCGTGAACGATTCGCTGCGCGGATCCCCGATCTTTCAGCCGGGCAACGTGCTGACCGGCGACGCCAAGGCCGGCGCCACCTTCTTCAATGGCGAGGGCAAGTGCGCCACGTGCCACGGCGCGACGTCCAGCCTTGCGGGGATCGGCGCCCGGCTCACGCCGATCGACATCCAGCAGCGGTTCCTGTTCCCGCGCACCGGGCGCGGGCGGGGCGCTGCTTCGCCGACGGGCGCCAGCGCCATCACCGTCAGCGTGACGCCGACGGCCGGTCCCACCGTTTCAGGAACGCTGATCGCGATGGACGACTTCAACGTGTCGTTGCGGGACGCCTCCGGGGCGTTCTACAGCTTCAAGCGCACGCCCGATCTCAAGATCGTGAAGACGGATCCGCTGGCCGCGCACATCGCGCTGCTCGGTACTATCAACGACAAGCAGATGCACGACGTGGTTGCCTATCTGGAGACACTGAAATGAGACGCCACCGATTCCCGTTCACCGCATCAGGTGTCGTTCTCGGAGTCTTCCTCGGCTGTTCGATTGCGCTCTCCGGGCAGGGGCCGAAGGGGCTCGACCCGGCGAAGCTGTTGACGCCGGGGACCGATTCGTGGCCGACCTATAACGGCGACTATTCCGGCCGCCGCTTCAGCACGCTGGACAAGATCACGGCGTCGAACGTCGACGCGCTCACACTGGCGTGGGTGTTCCGGCTCAACGCACAAGGCGCCGGCGCGATCAAAGGCACGCCGCTGCAGATCAACGGCGTGATTTACCTCACGGCGCCCGACCACGTGTGGGCACTCGACGCGCGAACCGGACGGGAGCTGTGGCATCACACGTGGCAGTCCACGGGGGGCATCCACATCGGGAACCGGGGCGCCGCAGTGTTGGGCGACTCGTTGTACTTCGAGACACCCGACTGCCATCTCGTCTCCCTGAACATCAAGGACGGCTCCGAACGGTGGCGCAAGCAGATCTGCGACCTCGATCAGTTCTACTACGGGTCGGTGGCGCCGGTCGTCGTGAAGAACCACGTCATCGCCGGCGTCAGCGGCGACGACCTCGACATACCCGGCTACGTGCAGGCCCACGACCCCGCCACCGGCGAGATGCAGTGGCGCTGGTACGTCGTTCCCCAGAAGAAGGGAGACCCGGGCTCGGAGACCTGGCCGAACGAAGAGGCCGCGAAGCACGGCGGCGGGATGACGTGGCAGCCGGTCACGTACGACCCAGAGCTCAACCTGATCTTCGTCACGACCGGTAATCCGCAGCCAGTCATCGCGCACAGCAACCGCGCCGGCGCCAACCTGTTCACCGGGTCCATCGTCGCGCTCAATCCCGACACCGGCAAGATGGTCTGGTATTTCCAGTCATCTCCGCACGATACGCACGACTGGGATTCGACGCAGACCCCGGTGCTCTTCGACGGGGAGATCAACGGGCAGCAGCGCAAGCTGCTCGCGCAGGCGGCGCGGAACGGTCATTTCTTCGTGCTCGATCGGGCGACGGGGAAGGCCCTCGTCTCCTCGGAGTACGTCAAGACGAACTGGACGTCCGGCTACGATGCGAAGGGTCAGCCGATTCCGAACCCCACAAAAGATCCGCAGTTCGACGGTGCCCTCGTGACGCCCGATCAAAGCGGTGCGACGAACTGGCCGCCGCCAAGCTTCAGTCCGCAGACCGGCCTGTTCTACGTCAGCGCCGGGCAGGCGTACAGCGTCTACTATCTGTACGACCCATACGAGAACCCGCAGGGATGGGGCGGCACCGACCGCGGCGGATGGTCGGAGTCGATGATCCAGGCCATCGACTACAAGACCGGTAAGGTCAAATGGAGCCACAAGTGGGAGGCGAACATTCGCTCAGGGGTCTTGACGACCGCGGGCAATCTGCTCTTCACCGGAGGGCCGTCGGCCGATCTGGTGGCGCTCAACGCGACCACGGGTGACGCCCTCTGGCACGCTCGACTCGGAAGCTCCGTGAGCAACGGTCCATCGACGTACGAGCTGGATGGCACGCAATACGTCCTGGTCGGCGCCGGGGACACGCTGTGGGCGTTCGCCATGCAGCACCAGCACGACGAGCGGAAGAGCGCTCCTGCGTCCAAATGAGATCCGGACCTGAAGAGTGGAACGATGCCGTCTTCCAGGAGCTGCTGCGGCGCGGCTTCCGGTGGGCGGCGAACCAATAAAGGATCACCGGCTCCGGTGGGTCCGCGTCGAATCGCCGTCTTGCTCGTCCTGCTGCTGATGGTCTCTGTCGTGGTCCGCGCCCGACCGGCCGTCGCCGCCTCAGGCACCGCCACCACAGGGGCCGGTTCAGCCTATTCCCTATAGCCATAAACAACACCTCGCGCTTTCCCTGCAGTGCCGAACGTGCCACGTGAATCCCGACGCCGGAAAACTCATGACGTTTCCGCCGGCGCAATTCTGCATGGGATGCCATCAGACGATCGCGGCCGACCGTCCGTCGATTCAAAAGCTGGCGGAGTTCGCGGCATCCGGCAAGCCGATCCCGTGGGTCCGCGTCTATCAGGTCCCGGACTACGTGTACTGGCAGCACGGGAGTCATCTCGAAGCGAAGGTCGACTGCGCCGAATGCCACGGCCCGGTGGCCGAGCGCGACGTCATCGCTCTCGAGACCAACGTCGTCAAGATGCTCGGCTGCGTCACCTGTCACGACAAACGTCAGGCCTACACGGACTGCGGAGCGTGCCATGCGCCGCGGCAGTTGGCGGTTCTAACTCGTGTGGCTTCCGCCTTCAGGCGGAAGATCCCGGGCTGACTTCCACCTGAAGGTGGAAGCCACGAGTGTGTTTTTTGACAGCCTCTTCGCGTGGAAGGGGAGGGATTCGATGCGCGTGAGGACAGAGCGAGCGATCAGAGGGATTCTCGCCGGCATCGCGGTAGCGGCCCTTGGGATGGGTGCCATCGCGCAGTCCGGCAACGCCCAGAACGCCGCAGCCTCCAAGGAGTGGCCGACCTACGGGCACGATCCTGGTGGCATGCGCTTCTCGCCGTTGACCCAGCTGACTCCAGCCAACGTCAGCCAGCTCGAAGTGGCCTGGGTGTATCACATGAAACCTGCCGCTGTGCCCTCGACCGACGGTCGAGGGACTGGCACCAGCGCCAGCCCGAACGCTCCCGTGGGCGACACGCCTCCGCCGGCCGGCCAAGGCGGCCGCGGTCGCGGACGCGGAGGTACGGGCTTCGCGTCGAGCGAGGTCACGCCCCTTGTCGTCAACGGGACGATGTATCTGTCCACACCGTATTACCGAGTGGCCGCCCTCGATGCCACGACAGGCAAGGAGGTCTGGACCTTCCAGCTCCCCTCAGGAAACCCTTCGACGCGCGGGGTCGAATACTGGCCCGGGGACGCTCAAACGCCTGCGCAGATCGTGTTCGGCTCGAGCGACGCCAAGTTGTACTCGCTCGACGCGAAGACCGGGAAGCCGAACGAGGCGTTCGGCGAGAAGGGCGTCGTCGATCTGAATACTCCCGAGATTCTGCAAGGATTGCCGGGGCGCGACGGGCTGACCTCGCCGCCGACCGTCTACAAGAACCTCGTCATCACGGGCGGGACGACGCAGGAGAATCCGCCGCGTGGGCCGGCGGGAGACGTCCGTGCGTGGGACATGCGAACTGGCAAGCTGGTCTGGACGTTTCGATCGGTGCCGCGGGCCGGCGAACCGCACAACGACACGTGGGCCGGCGACAGCTGGAAGAACCGCTCGGGCGTGAACGTCTGGGGCTTCATCACCGTGGACGTCGAGCGCGGGATCGTCTACATGCCGTTCGGGGCACCGTCGGTCGATCAATACGGAGGCGACCGCGAAGGGAACAACCTGTTCGGCAACAGCATCGTCGCGGCCGATGCGAACACCGGGAAGTACTTGTGGCACTTCCAGGTCGTCCACCACGACGTGTGGGATGCGGATCTGGCGGGTGCGCCGGCCCTCATCGACGTCAAACAAGGAGGCAAGACGATTCCGGCCGTGGCCGTGATCGGGAAGGTGGGTCTGCTGTTCCTTCTCGATCGCGTGACCGGTAAGCCCATTTACGGTGTTGAAGAACGTCCCGTGGCTCAGAGCGAAGTACCACAGGAACGATCGTCGAAGACGCAGCCATTTCCCCTCAAGCCTGCGCCGCTCTCGAGGATGACGATCGCCGGGTCAGACATTGCGACCGTCACGCCGGAGCTCGAGGCGGCCTGCAAGAAGCTCATCGAGGGCATGCAGCTCGGTGGGCCGTATCTTCCACCTTCCTACAACCGTCTGCGGGTGCAGTTTCCGGGCAACCACGGCGGCGTCAATTGGGGAGGGACCTCGTTCAGCCCGCAGCTGGGGTACCTGTTCGTCAACACCAACGAGCTGGGGCAGATCTCCGGATTGCGCGATCGCGATCCGAACTCGACCGAGCCGGCGCGGGGAGATGGGCAGGGCAATCGCGTCGATCCGAACGGGCCGTATCAGGGTTTCCCAGGCGGGGGCCGTTTCAGCAGCAGAGGCACTGACCCACAGCAGCTGCTGTGCCAGCAGCCGCCCTGGGGGCAGCTGACTGCGGTCGACGTCAACACGGGCGAGTTCGCCTGGCGAGTGCCGCTCGGCGTGACCGACAGTCTGCCGCCCGAGAAGCAGAAGACGGGACGCCCCGGCAATGGGGGCACGATCGCGACCGCCGGCGGGCTCGTGTTCGTGGGCGCCACCGACGACAGCCGCTTCCGCGCGTTCGATGCGAAAACGGGGAAGGAGTTGTGGACCGTCAAGCTCCCGGCCGCCGCGCAGGCGACGCCGATGACCTACGAAGGCCGGGACGGCAAGCAGTACGTCATCATCACGTCCACGGGCGGAGGGTTTTTCGGCAACCCGGTGGACAGCGACAGCGTGATGGCGTTCGCGCTGCCCGCGAAATAATCACACATCGTCGTAGCGCAGGGCTTCAGCCCTGCCGATGCAGGCCTAAGAACTCGTAACAAAACCGGCAAATCGCAGACGCCTTCCATAATTCTCCCGCACAGCCTGTAATAGTCGGCCTCCTCGTGCGTCAAGGATGGTGAGGCGGACGAGGTGCCCACAGCCACCACGCAAATCGACGAGCTGCCGATCCTAATGCCTTCACCGACTCCGGTGGCGGGGTTTGCCGAGCTGTACGAGCGCCACTACGCGGCGGTATTCCGCGCGGCCCTGCGCGTCACCGGGAATCCGGCCGACGCCGAGGACGTCCTGCAGACGGTCTTCCTGCGCGTGCTGGCCCGGAGTGGAGACGTCGAGGACGTTGCGCTGCCGGCCGCCTACTTCCGGCGCGCAGCCGTCAACGCGGCCGTCGACGTGCTGCGCCGCCGCGAGCTTCGTGCGGACTCGGTTTACGACGATTCGGCGTCGCACGCCGCCGTCCAGTCCCCTTTGCTGCTGAAGGAGCGGCTTCGGCGCGCCATCGCCGCGGTGGACAGCGAGGACGCAAGCCTGTTCCTGCTGCGTCACGTCGAGGGGCTGTCGATCGAAGAGCTGTCCGGGATGTTCAAGATGGAGAAGAACAACGTGGCCGTCAGGCTCCACCGGATCCGGCACCGGCTGCAGGCCGAAATGGAACGCTAGGCGCGCCTTAGCGCCGTCGGCGGCGAAGCGCGGCGGAGCCGAGAGTGCCGTAGGCGGAGTCCGAGGAGCGAAGCCCTTCGCGGATCAGAGGAGCCCTTCGGAGTACAGCGAGCGAGCGCATGCGAAGACGAGCCACGCGAGCGAGGCGCCGCGAAGCGACGCGCGAGCGCGCGACGCGAGCCCGGCGAGGGCCGACGAAGCGGCTCGCGAGAGAGCGTGTGGGGGAGTCCGAGGGGCGAAGCCCCTCGGATTAGAAAGGTGGTCGGCGATGTCCGAAGACCGTCTGGAACGAGCGCTACAGGAGATGAAAGAGGAAGACGTGGACTCCGGCACGCTCGACGCCGCGCGGGCGCGCGTCTGGGAGAAGGTGACGAATGCCGGCAGCGCCACCTGTGCGGAGTTCCGGCACGGACTTCCACGCGTATCTGGTTAATGAGCTGGCCGGCAGCCGCCGCATCCTCGTGGAAGATCATCTCAGCCGCTGCCTCGGCTGTCGCGCCCGGATCGCCGAAATGAAGGGCGAGAGGCCGATCGTCGCCATGCCACGGGGCTTGCCCCGCCGTAGCCTTGGCGAAGGCGGGTCCTCCTCCCGCTGGGTGCAGTGGGGAACCCTGGCCGCGGCGGCGGCACTACTCTTCGCGGTCCTTTATCTCGGACGCGACGCCATCGACGGCATGATGGCTCCCGGCGGCCCGCGGGCCACGGTCGTTTCCGCCGACGGCGGGCTGTACCGCCTGCCCGTGAGCTCTCTCGAAGCAGGCGCCGCCATCGGCGAGCACGAGTCGGTCCGCACGGGCCCGGGAGCCCACGCGGTGTTGCGGCTCGCCGACGGATCGATGGTGGATGTCAACGAGCGAACGGAGCTGTTCGTGACCGCCGCCTGGAGCGGCCAGGCGATTCACCTCCAGCGCGGTGACATCATCGTCAAGGCCGCCAAACAGCGCCGAGGCCGACTTCGAGTTCTGACCCGCGATTCCATCGCCTCGGTGAAGGGGACCGTCTTCGCGGTGTCCGCCGGCATGGGCGGCTCCGTGGTTTCGGTGGTCGAGGGATCGGTGGCGGTGAACCAGCCTGGCAGGGAGGTGCTCCTCAGCCCGGGCGAGCAGGCCGCCTCCATCCCGACGCTGGAGAGCTCGGTCGCCGATGCCGTCTCCTGGAGCCCCGAGGCGGAATCCTACCTGGAGCTGCTCGGGTCGCTCGTGAAGATCGAACGCGAGCTGGCGAATTTCCCCGCCGAGCTGCGCACGAACTCGGCCCTGCTCTCGTATCTTCCCGCAGGCGCTATCGTCTACGGCGCGGTCCCAAATCCTGGCGTCACGATCGGCCGGGCCCTTTCCCTCGCCGAAGAGCAGGCGGCTCAGAATGCGACGTTCAGTGCCTGGTGGAATTCCGAGACAGGACAGCTGTTGAGACAGCTGACGGACCGCGTCCAGTCAGTGAACCCGCTGCTCGGGGACGAAATCGTCTTCAGCGCCAGCGTCTCCGGGCTCGACGACCCCGTGCCGATTGTGATGGCCCGGGTGCAGCCCGGCAGGCGGGCGGAGCTCGCGAGCGCCCTGGAGGGGCTTTTCGCCGCGGCGGGTGAGTCTCCGGCATCGTATTCGGTTTCCGACGAGCTGATGGTCGTTTCAAGCTCACCGTCGCAGCTGGCGTGGGGTCTCGCTCACCTGGGGCAGGGCGCCGGTTCCCCGTTTGCGGCAGCCATCGGGGAGCGGTACCGGCGCGGCGTGGGCTGGCTTATCGGGATGGATGCGGCTCCATTGGTCACGATGGCGTCCAGAGACGACGCCCCCCCGATTGAGCTCGCCGGCATGATCGGGATGAAGTACCTCTTCCTCGAGCAGCGTGCTGCTGCGGGTGCGGTAGAGAACGAGGTCACGTTCGCGTTCCAGGGCGCACGAACCGGAATGGGGTCGTGGCTGGCTGACGCCGGCTCCGGGGGCGCGGCGGAGTATCTACCGGCCGATGCCCTTCTCGCCGGCTACGTTTCGACCCGCGAGCCCTTGCAGCTGTTCGAGGAGTTCACCGCGCAGATCACCAAGTCGGAGCCGGACTTCGAACGCGGCCTGACCAGCATGGACGAGAAGCTCGGCGTCGGTTTCGTCCAGAACCTGACCGCGGCGTTGGGGACTGAAGCCGCATTGGCGCTGACGGGACTCTCTGCCAGCGGCCCGACCTGGGTCATGACATGCGTGGCGAACAATCCGGCGGTCATCGACGGCTCGCTTCAGAAGCTGGTGGAAACGTTCAATGCGGAGCTTGGGCCCGACGAGCAGGGCAAGCGGATCGTGTTGCAGCAAGAGAGCGCGGGGGGACGGACCTGGAGCACGATGAAACCGGGAGGACTTCCGCTCGGTATCACTTGGACGTACGATTCGGGGCTACATGGTGGCGGCCTCCGATCGCGCCGTCGCGGAGCGTGCCATCGCGACCCGGAACGGCGGCTTCCCGCTCGTCTGGTCTCCCGAGTTCCTCGGCCAGCTCCCCTGGTCTGCCGGCCTCCATCCGTCCGCCTTCGCCTGGCTGAACGCGAAGGGGGCACTCGGAATCCTGTCGGCGCTGACCACCAACCCGGCGCTCGGCGAGCTCGTGGCCGAGCGCGATCCGATTCTCGTCATGTTCGATGGAACGCCGGAACAGATCCACGCCGCCAGCCGTACTCGCATCTCCGGATTGATCATGGACGTGATGCTGATGGAGAGCCTGGGCCGGGCGACCCTGGGCCAGCAATCCGACGCTGTCCCACGCCATTGACAGCCTGGCCCCGCGGAAGAAAGACGCGAGCGAGCGAAGCGAAGCGGGCCACGCGAACGGAGCGAGTCGACGAAGCGGCTCGCGAGAGAGCGTGTCGGGGAGTTCGAGGGGCGAAGCCCCTCGAGATGAACACCAGGTCGTCGAACTCGACAACCTGAAGGTGAAGCTGGGACGGCGGGAGATCCTCCACGGGATCACCTGCCGTCTCGGCGTTTCGGGCACAGGAAAGGCGGTGGGGTTGCTGGGGCCCAACGGGGCGGGCAAGTCCACGCTGATCCTGACGCTACTCGGGTTTCTCCGGCCCAGCGCCGGACGCGCCCGTATCCTGGGCATGGACTGCCGGCGCAACATGGGCGAGGCCCGGTCGAGAATCGGCTACATGCCCGAGAACGACTCGTTCGTCGGGGAGATGACGGCGGTGACCTTCCTGCGCCAGATGGCCGAGCTGTCTGGCCTCCCGCCGAAGGCGGCGCTCGAGAAAGCGCACGAGGTCCTGTTCCACGTGGGGCTCGGGGAGTCGCGCTACCGGGAGCTGCGGACCTACTCGTACGGGATGAAGCAGATGGCCAAGCTCGCCCAGGCGATCGTCCACGGGCCGGAGCTGGTCGTGCTGGACGAACCCACCAACGGGCTCGATCCTGCCGCGCGCCGGCGGATGCTCAAGCTCGTCGTCGATATGAAGGAGGAGCAGGGGATGAACGTGCTCGTCTGCTCCCACCTGCTGCGCGACATCGAGCAGGTATGCGACGAGGCCGTGATCTTGAAGGAGGGCGCGATCGTGCACCACTGCAACCTCGAAGAAGAGCGGCGGTCGAACAGGTCTTTCGTCGAGCTCGAGGTGACCGGCGACGATCGGAATCTGCGGATGGCGCTGCCGGAGATCGGCGCCGAGGGCGTGTCCGAAGGCGGCGGGCGCTGGCGTATCGTCCTGCCCGCGGGGGCCGAGGTCGAAGCCATCTGGGGGCTCGCGGCGCGGCAGAACCTGCTGGTGAGAAAGCTCACGCACCGCCGGGATACGTTGGAGGAGATCTTCCTGAAAGCCATGGGCCACCTGGCCGCCAGACGCCCGAGGGAGCAGTTCGTGGCTTGCCAGCGAGCCGAAGCCGCGAAGCGGCGAAGGCGGGCGCTCGGAAGCGTGGGAGCGGCAGCTGTAACCAATGGCAGTTTACAAGCGGGGATATCAGCGATACGCGGGACCCCTCACGGGGCGCTGGACGCGGTTCATGGTCCTTCCCCGCTACGCCTGGCGCAAGCTCTATGAGCAGCGGCTGGTTCTCCTGCTCACGATGGCGGCGTTCGTCTGGCCCCTCCTGTGCGCCGGCTTCGTCTATCTCACCAATCATGTGGAGCTGCTCCAGGGGCTCGACCCGGAGTTTCGCGCGTTCATCCAGGTCAACGGCAGGTTCTTCTCGATTTTCATGTACGTCCAAGGGGCGTGCGCGGTCTTCCTCGCGGCGCTGGCCGGGCCCGGCCTGGTTGCGCCGGACCTTGCGAACAACGCGCTTCCGCTGTACTTCAGCCGGCCCCTCACGCGCTGGAGCTACGCCCTGGCGCGGCTGACCGTGATCGTCGGCATGCTGTCGATCGTCACGTGGATCCCGGGCCTCCTCCTGTTCGGGCTGCAGGTCGGCCTGGCCGGCGGCTGGTGGTTCATGGCGAACTGGACGCTCGGTGCCGGCGTGGTGGCCGGGTTCCTTCTCTGGCTGCTGGTCCTGGGCCTGGTGGCGATGGCCAGTTCCGCTTACGTGAAGTGGAGGGTCGTGGCCGGGGCGGTCAGCCTCGCCTTCTTCTTCATCCTGAGCGGCGTGTCCGAGATGATCGACAACGTCTTTCGCGTGACGTGGGGGCACGTCCTGGATCCGGCCTGGGCGGTCAACCGGGTGTGGTGCGCGCTGCTGGGCGTGGATCCGCCCGACGGCCCGGGGGCCGGGGCCTCCATGTTGGCGCTGGCGGCGTTCGTTCTCCTGCTCGTCCTGGTGATCGAACGCAAGCTGCGGCCGGTGGAGGTGGTCCGATGAGCAATGGGGCAGCGCACGAGCGCAGCGAGTGCGCCACGCCGATAGCGCGAGCGAGCGCAGCGAAGCGAGCCACGCGAGCGGAGCGGGGCCCTCGGGGCCCCCGCGAGCGAGCGTGTAGGGGGGTCCGGCGGGGCGAAGCCCCCCGGAGTGATTTTCGACGAGGTCTCGAAGTTCTACGGCGAGGTGCTCGGCGTGAACCGCGTCACGTTGAACATCCCGCCGGGAATCACGAGCCTGGTCGGGCCGAACGGTTCCGGCAAGACGACGCTGATGAACCTGATGACCGGCCTCATCTTCCCCGACCACGGCAGCATCCTCATGCGCGGGATCTCCCCGCGCGATCCCGAAGCGCTGATGCGGATAACGGGATACGCCACGCAGTACGACACCGCGCCGCGCTGGGCAACCGGGTTCACCTTCATCACCACCGGGCTGCTTCTTTTCGGATACGGGCGATCGGCAGCGGAGGAAAAGGCGTGGAAGGCGCTCGAGCGCCTCGGTCTGACCGAGGCGGCGAACCGCAAGGTCGCGGCGTATTCCAAGGGCATGCGGCAGCGGGTGCGGCTGGCGCAGGCCATCGCGCACGATCCCGACCTGCTGGTGCTGGACGAGCCGCTGAACGGCCTCGACCCGCTGGTTCGCGCGGAGACGATCGACATGTTCCGCTCCTGGGCCGCCGAGGGGAAGCACGTCATCATCTCGAGCCATGTGCTCCAGGAGGTGGACCTGATCAGCGATCAGGTCGTGCTGATCGCCAACGGGATGATCGTGGCCGAGGGGAAGATCCGCAAGGTGCGCGACGAGATCCAGGAGCATCCCAGCCAGTACATCGTCCGGTGCCGCGACGGGGACGCATCCGGCGTGGCGGCGCTGCTGTTCGGTGAGGAACACGTCACCGAGATCAAGCTGAACGACGACCGGCTCGGCATGTTGGTGATGACCCGGGACCGTGAGCAGTTCGCGCGTGCGCTCGGACGGATCGCGCTCGACGGCCACAGGATCGAGAGTGTGGTGCCGGCCGACGAGAACGTTGACGCGTTGTACGAGTATCTGATCGGCGGTGAGTCGTGACCCCGCATTCCTTCGGGGGCCGGGCCCTGGCAGGCGTGGACGATTGCAAAGATCGAGCTCCGGCGTGTCTTCTTCGCCAGGCGCTCTTTCTGGGTCTACGGGCTGGCGCTCCTGCCCTCGCTGATCTTCTTCGGGCACGGTCTCGAGGCGAAGTTCCGGAGCGAGCGGCTTGCCCGGCGCGGCCTGATTACCCCGGCCCTGATGGACAGCGTCCGGGACGGAGAACCGGCCGAGGACGTGAAGAAGCGGCTGGGAAAGCCGGCCGAGGAACGCTGGTCGATGCGGAGCCGGCGCGTCCGGCAACGCGCCGCGAATGCGGGGACGACAACCCACGTGATCGAGCCGGCGGTCGAAGCCCGCTTCGTCCGCCTGAATGTCATCCGTCCTTCCTACAGCGGGGAGCCGGTGGCCAGGATTTACGAGTTCGAGGTCTACGGGCCGGATGGCCGGGTGAACCTCGCGCTCCATCGTCCCGCCACTGGAAGTGTGCCGTGCAGCCAGGATCAGGGGCCGGAGAAAGCTGTGAACGGCAGCGTGTCGGGAGGCCAGGCCGACAGGTGGTGCGCTGAAGACCGGCCCTTGTTCCTGCAGGTGGATCTGGGAGCGGTTCGTCCGGTGACGCGCTTCATCGTGAAGCACGCGCAGTGCGGGAGGCGAAAACGAGGAGTCCGACACCCGCGAGTTCAACATCCAGCTGAGTAACGAAGGAAAGACCTTCACCACGGTCGCTTCGTCTACCGGCGCCGGGTTCGTCGAGGAGCGGACCGAGTATCGCGAGATCATCTACTTCGACGGGCGGCGGGCCGCCCGGCTTCTATTCGAAGACGGCAAGCTGCAGCGCAGGGACATCCACCGTGTGCTCGACTTCGAAGAGGACCGGGCGATCTTCGCGGGGATCTTCCAGTACTTCTACCTGCGGGTCGCGATCTTTTTCGGCTGTCTCGGCATCTTCATGTATCTCTTCCGCGGGGAGATGAGCAACCGGACGCTGCACTTCTGGTTTCTCGCGCCGGCGCGGCGCGAGGTGCTGCTCGCGGGCAAGTATGCTGCCGGGCTGATTGCGTCTGCCGTGATCTTCGGCGGCGGTGCCCTGCTCACGCTTGCGGCCATGCTCTGGCCGCACGATGCGGTCGAAGTCCAGGCCTACTGGAATGCCGGGGGCATGGGACACGCGTTCTGGTATGCGACGGCTGCTGCGTTCGGCTGCGTTGGCTACGGGAGCGTCTTTCTCGCGGTCGGAGTGTACGTCCGCAATCCCATTATCCCGGCGGCCGTGCTGCTCATCTGGGAGGGGGCCAACGGCATCCTTCCGCACGTATTGCAGAAGATGAGCATCCTGTACTACCTGCAGTCCCTGTGTCCCGTCCCTGCGCCGATGGACAATGACGCTCCGACGCTGATCCGGTTGCTGGCGGCGCCCGCCGCTCCCGCCTCGCGTCCAGCGGCGATTCTCGAGTTGCTGCTCCTGACCGTGTTCGTCCTGTGGATCGGCAGTGTCGCCGTCCGGCGCATGCAGATCTCCTACGGCGGCACCGAAACGTGATGTCCGCAGAGGCGTTTTCCTGCGCTTCGACCTCGCTTCGGCCTGCGCTACGGGGTTCCAAAGCAATACAGCGTCCCCTCGTACGTTCCGAGATATACGCGTCCGTTGACGACGGTGATCCCGGAGAAGTGGTTCCATCCCTTCATCTGTTCGCCGCTCGTCCAGAGCTCCTTGCCGGTGAGCGCGTCGAGCGCGTAGATGGTGGCGCGCGTGCCCTTGGCGGCGCGAATGGACGAATCGAACTGCAGGCCGATGTCGGGCCACGATTGCTTCGTCTCTTCGCCGCTCCCGTACCCGAACACCATGCCGTTGACGATCACGACCGGTTCGCCGCGACGCATGTCGCGCGAGACCCAGGCCGGCGTCAGCGTCGGCTGGGCCGCGTCTCCGTCGACTTTGAACGCCGCCACCCCACCCTCTTTGGCCACCGGCGTGTTCATGATCGGCGCCTTGTACTGCGAGTGGACCGGTCCCCAGAAGGGCGCAAGCACCCACCGCGTGCCGTTCTGCTCTTCCCACGTCGAGAGCGCACCCCAGCTCCCCATGTCCTGGAAGTCGACTTCTTCGTTGCAGAAGAGCGTGGTCTTGTGCAGCGGCGTCATGTGATCGGCGCCGCCTGGTGACTTCGGATCGAGCAGGTAGACCCGGCATTCCTTGCCCGACGCCGCGATCAGCTCGCGGCCTTTGTACACGAAGGTCACGGGCGTGTTGTTCGGATCCAGATCGCGCTTCCGCAGCCAGTCCCAGTTGCGCGGCGTGTAGTAGTCCTTCAGCTTCATCTGGCCGTCGACCAGGTGCACGCCCACGACGCTGTTGGCGTAGCGCGGAGGATCGCTCGTGGGATCGTACGTGCCGTCGCCGGTCGTCGTCCAGGCCGTGCCGGTGGAATCCAGCGTGACGCCGCGCCGCCCCCAGGCGCCGCCGCTGCCCGCGTTGAACGTCATCACCTTGTGTTGCGGATCGTCGAGGTTCACCGCCGCGATCGAGATGCCGGCGTAGGTGTTGGCCATCCAGAGCGTACGGCCCTCGAGCGTGAGCGACCACCCCTTGCCCGCGTGGAACATGTAGGGCGGTTCGAGGTCTTCACCTGTCGCCGCATTGACGATGTGCAGCATGCCGTCGCCCGTGACGAAATAGACGGGGCGTCGTCCCTGCGTGTCGGGCGGACCGATCACCGGCGTATCGCTGCTGCCACCTGGCTGGAGAAACCCGAGCTTGCGCGGATCCTGGTTCGCGTTCCCCCCGCCGCCGCGTCCCGCGGGAGGTGTGTACGTCCAGTGCTTCTGCCAGAGCAACTTCCCGGTCTCGACATCGAAGCCGTACAGGTTGTCCGAGATGCCGTTGACGATGCCGATCTGGCGCGGCCCGTTGGCGGTCGCGAGCTGCCCGATCACGAGCACGGGCATCAGCGAATGGAGGGCGCGCGGCTGGTTGCCCGTCTCGAGCGTCCAGAGCAGCTTGAGACTGCCGACGTTCTGCTTCGTGAGGATCTTCTCGTTCTTCGCCCAGCCGGTTCGCTGATTGTCGCCACCGTCCGTGAGCCAGTCGACGAGCTGCGACGCGTTGGCAGCCTGGGCCCCGAGCACCGTTGCGAGCGGCAGCGATATCCCAGACCCCCGGCCCGCGCCCCAGCCGACCCCGCAGCCAAGGACGACGGCCGTGACGAACATCACTTTCTTCATGAGTCCCAGCTCCTGATTCTCCGACTGCGACTGTCGACTCCGACTGCGACCGCCGACTGCGACTGTCGACTCCGACTGCGACCGCCGACTCTCGACTGCCGACTGTTATCTTTCCATCGGCATCCCGAACGCGTACAGCGTGCCGTCGTAGGCAGCGACATACACCTGGCTGTCACCACCGGAAGGCCCGACGCCGAAGACGGGGGACGTGATGGACGTGCCGCTGTTCCAGAGCTCCTTCCCCGTGGCCGCGTCGAGCGCGTACAGAACGGCCGGCTTCGATTGTTGTGCCCGCTGCGCCGCCGTCATCTGCGCGCCGGCTGATGCGCCGCCACCCGCAACGGCAAAAACGACCCCATTCATCACGAGCGGCGTCACGGGGGATGTCAGGTCTCTGGAGACCCAGCCTGGTTCCACGACCGGCGCGGTTCCCGTTCCTGTGACCTTGAACGTCACGATAGCGCCAGTGGAGACCGTGCCGTTCGTCATTGCGAACTTCGCGTCACCGCTTGGTGCCCCTCCCGACGGAACGGCAATCCAGCGTGTACCGTCGGCATCCTGCCAGGTTGCGAGCGCCCCGGGCGTGAAGTCGCCGGTGGCCGCTGCGTACTGCGGCGATTTCGCGAGCGCGGTCTTGTGGTCGGCGCCGCCGAGCGACGCGCTATCCAATAGATAGAGCCGTCCGTCGCGGTTGGCGGCTGCCACGACGTCCTTGCCTTGGAGCTGGAAGACGACCGGTGCGGACACGAATGGCGAGCCGGCCGAAAACCAGTCCTTCGCGGTGAGGCCGGTCGCGTCCAACGCGACGACGGCGTTTGCGGAGTCCGACGAACCGCCGCTCGTGGCGACGTAGATCGTGCCGTCGGTGCCGAACGTCGGCGCGACGGTGCCGGCGATCCCCGCGCCCTTGGCGTCCCACGACGTCACGGTCTTCGCGGACAGGTCGAGGGCAGACACGCCGTTCGGGGCGCCGCCGCAGTTAGCGGTCGTCGCGGCATAGACCGCCGTGCCGGTTGACAGGGATCCGACCACCGTGACTCCGGCCGGCAGGAACTTGATCGGAGGGTTCAGGTCTTCGCCGGTCTGCGGGTTGAGCACGTGGACCAGGCCGCCGCTCGAGATCGCGTAGATGTTGTTGTTGCCCCCAAACCCGCCACCGCCGCCGCCTCCCCGTCCGCCGCGCCCTCCGGCAGGCGGGGGCGCCAGGCTCACGACGCGGCTCAAGGCCGTCAACGCCGCAGGGCACGTCGCCGTCCCAGCCGCCGTCACACCAGACGTGAGGTGCGTCGTCCAGAACATCTTGTTGAGGTCGTAGTCGATCGCGTACACGTTGTCGGCGCTGCCGCCGACGAACGCGAGCGCTTTGAAGCCCTTGTAGGAAATGATGTTCTGGAGGAGCAGCGGCTGCGCCAGCGAGTAGAGCTGGCGCGGCTGATTGTCCAACTTCACTTTCCAGAGGAGCTGAAAGCCTGGTTTCTGAAGGCTCTCTCTCGAGATTTTCGGATCCGCTCTGACCCACGACGTACGCTGAGGGTCGCTGCCGACGGTCGGCCAATTGCCGCCGCCTCGGCCCTGCGCCGCCGCCTCGCCTCCGGCCGTGACGAGGGCCGTGACCAGAGCAATGACGCATAGACCGGCCAGCCGAAAAGTTCTACGCATCACGGAACACCCTCCCGCGCGTCATCGCGCCTTCATGCCTTGCAGCGCGTCGGCGATCGCTCGCCCTGCCAACTGCGCCATCACCTCGTATCCCGCGTCGTTCGGCAGGAACCCGTCACGCGTGAGCGCCTGCTTGAAATTCCGGCCTTCGGCCAGGGCGGAGTAGTAGTCCAGATACACCGCGCCGTTTGCCGCGGCGTACGTCCGGATCCCTTCGTTGAAGTCGGCGATGCGTACTTGCGAGCGGATCGACGTCTGGCTCTTGTAGCAATCGCACACCGGCAGGATCGACGCAAGCACGACGCGGATGTTGTTGGCACGCGCGAGCTCCGACATCGACATCAGGTTGTCGGAGAGCGTGCCGCGCGTGCCCGGACCCGTGATGCCCGCGACATCGTTGGTGCCGCCTTGGATGACGACGACCGACGGCCTGAGCGCGATGACATCCTGCCGGAACCGTACGAGCATCTGCGCCGTCGTTTGTCGCGCGATGCCGCGATTGACGTACGGTTGTCCAGGAAAGGAGCTGCGCCTGCGCTCCACGCTTCGGTGATGTCGTCGCCGATGAACACCACGCGCCGCTCCTCGGGCCTGGCCGGCCCGAGCTCGGCATTCGCGCTGCCATACCGGGTCAAGCCGCCCCAGTCGCCGAGCAGGCGCAGGTATCGAGCAACCTGCTGCTCGAGCTCCGCTATTCGTGCCGTGGGATCGACGGGGGCCTGCGCGCCCGCGGGGCTGGCGCATGCCATCGACAGCAGCACGACCAGGATCCGAAGGACTCGCATGGCGCGCATCCTAGCGTAAGTTTCGGGAGCGTCGTCAATTGTTTCGCAGGGTGAGATTCGGGAGGAAAATTCCCGGGAAATCGTTTCACAGGGAGGAAGGGAGGAGGGGAGGAAAACTCTTATGAAAGATCCTCCTTTCCTCCCATCCTCCCTGTTGAAGATCTTTCGTCGTGCAGAAAGCCTCCTCTACGGAGTCGTTCGTCTGAACCCCACGCGCAACGCGATTCCGATCCGTCTCCCGGCCCCGAAGTGCGTACCGCTGAACGGATTCCCGAAATTGAACGCGTAGGTCTGATTGGCGACGTTGTTCATCCAGAACGACAGCGCGGCGTCTGCCCGTGGGCCGCGGGCGAGCGTCCAGGTCGCCACGGCATCGAGGACCGCGCGGGGTTTGACGCGCCCGCTGTCGAAGTCCACCGTTTCCGAACCAGGCCGTCCCCGCAGATCGTCCAGCTCGCTCCCATCACCGCTGTCGACCCCGACAGGCGTGCCCGACTGATATCGGAAGGTGCCGGACATTCGAAGCCGCCGCCGCTCGTAGCTTCCGGCGAGCGCGAGCGCGTGCCGCTGATCGTGGTCCGGGGTGAAGCGCGTGCCGTCCTGGATCGCTGCGACCTCATCCTCCAGGAACAGTCCGCCGGTGACCGGCCCGAACTGCACGACGCGCGCATGCGAATAGCCGATCGACGCGGACCAGCCCTGTCGGGGTCTCGCCGCGAGACGGAGATCGAACCCGGCGGCGTGTTGGCGCGCGACGCTGTTGGGCACGGTGACGGTTGTGCCGAAAAAGACGTTCGGATCGCCGACGTCCGTTGCGCGGCGCCGCCAGATCGATGTGTCGAACGTCCATCCGCGCCCAACCTCCTGCGCGAGCGTCACGTCGAGCGCTGTCTGGCGCTCTGGCGGCACAGCGGAGCCTCCGCCCACACCCGGGTCGTCAGCGAACGGCGACAGTTGCCGTGCGGCTTCGGACGACGCGAGGAGGAGGTACTCGGCCTGCGCCGGCTGAAAGAGCCTGAGCCACGAGGCGCGAACCGTCGTTCCTTTTCGCAGGCGCCATGCGGCGCCGACGCGGGGACTCCACGCCGTGGCGTCCACGAGTTGCGTGCTGCGGTCGAAGCGCACCCCGAAGTTCACCGTGAGCCAGTTCGTGATCTGGAACACGTCCTGCGCAAACGCCGACAGGAGCGACGGGTGCCGGCGTTCCGCGAAATCGAAGGGGTCATCGGCGTCGTGCGCGATTGCCGCGTCGCTCAGCCCGGCCTCTTCGGCTGCGTCAGGGTCGGTGACGGCAAACGAGAACCGCTCGTCGAGAGTCAGCGCGGAGGCCTCTCCACCGACTTTGATCGTGTGCCGCTCGCGTTGCTCGGTCAGGCTGACCAGGGCGCCGTACCGGTGGTCCGTTCGTCGCCCGCCGGCGGTGACGGGCGTGTCGCCGGAGGACGGTTCGAGCGTGGCCGATCCGTTCCGCCGGTACAGTGACGTCTGCCACACGGTTCGTGCCGAGAGCACGCGCTGCCAGGAGCCCGCGAGCAGGAGCTGCGACGTCCGCTGACGCTGATCCTGTCCGGCCTCCTCCTGAGCGAGATTGTGCGGAACGTCGTACGCCTCGCGCCCGACTTGAGCAGCGCCGGTGAACAGGTTGCCTCCGGCACCGTAGGTCACCTGCGCCGCGACGCTGGATGTCCGGCCCTCGTTGTGGAAGTTCTCCAGCGCGACAGGGTCCAGGAATCGCGACGAGCGTTCGTCAGACCCGGTGAACATCAGCCCGGCGCCGCCACCGATCGGGCCGGCCGTGAAGCCCTCGACGTGGCGCGTGCCGAGATCGGCCACACCCGTATCGAACGTCGCGGACCAGGCGTTGCGCATCCCGGTCTCGGTACGGACCTCCACGACCGCGCCGCTCTTGAACCCGAACTCCGGCGGTACGTAGCCATTGAGCACGTGGAGCGAGGCGATCGCCGACGGGTTCGGTGGCATGCCGAACAGGCGATCGAGCCGCGCGTAGACGGGGATGCCGTCCTGCACGTAGAGCAACCCGTCGTCCACGCCGCGCACGTGCAGGAGTCCGTTGTCCTCGGCCATCCAGCCGGGCAAGCCGGCCAGCGCTGCCTGGACGCGCTGACTTGGAAGCGGCTCGCCGTCCTCGCGGACAAGTTCTCCTGCCAGCGTCCACGGACGCTCCGTCGTGTTCGAGCCGGCGTCTCCACGCACGACGATCGATTCGGCGACGGAAGGGCCAGTCTGCAGCGTCAGCTCCACGGGAAGCGATCCGCGCACCACGAGCGTTCGGCGCAGCACAGCAATGCCCGCGACCTCTACCGTGATCACGTACGAACCAGGTGCGACGTCAGCGATCCGAAAGGCGCCGTCGGCATTCGTGACCGTCGACCGGATGGGGCGGCCCGACGGGTCCTGCAGCAACACCGTCGCTCGAGCGATCCCTGCGGATTGCGCGTCGACGACGCGGCCGTGGAGCTGGGCAACTTGAAGCTGCGCTGACAGGCGGAGGCCTGCCAGGACGAACACCACTGCGAACGCGATGAACGGCATGAAGCCGCGGGCCTGCGAACGGTTCCGGGACAACACTCTCTCTCCTCGGCGCGACTCTGGTTCGATCGGTCACTATACATACATCCGGCTCGAACGACAGGCGACGCGGGAGCGAGAGGCCACTCGGCGCGATCGTCTCGCTGAGCTTGAAGCGCGCCGAAGGCGCGCCGGCCGGCCCGTTTCTTGCGCTCAATCCGTGAGTCGTGCGATTGTCTGGGATGGCGTCGGAAAGGTCCGGCCAGAGTAACGTCGGCATCGGTACCGGCGTATTGGTACAAGGCACAATGCTCAGATCGTGGAAAACGGGTCGAGAGGTCGTTCCCCGGTGGTTTCTGGGGAGCTGCGCCGGGCTGTTGAGCGTTCTGGCGACGGCTGTCGTGCTGGCGCAGGAACCCGCACAGCCACCGTCGCCTCCGCCGGCGTCGGGCGGGCAATTCGTGTTGGCCAACGGTCCGGGCGCCGACCAGTTTCAGCGGGTCTGCGTCCTGTGCCACCCCCCGATCGCATCGTCTCGGTCCGCAAGACCAGGACGGAGTGGGAGGAGGTCCTCGACAAGATGATCACGAAGGGCGCGCAGATCAACGACGACAACTACGGCTCGATCGAAGACTACCTGCTGCGCAACTACGGAAAGGTCAACGTCAACAAGGCGGTCAAGGACGATCTCGTATTGATTGCGGGTGTCACGCCGGCCGAAGCGGACAGCATCCTGAAGGTCCGCGGCGAGAACGGCCCGTTCGCGGACTTCGATGCCCTGAGCAAGGTGCCGGGCCTCGACACGAAGAAGCTCGCCGAGAAGCGCGAAGCGCTGACCTTCTAAGAGAAGCGCGAAGCGCTCACCTTCTGAGTCGATCCACGTCGGATAGCCGCGGTGCTTCGATGCTGATGCGGCCAGGACCCGTCACGAGGAGCACGATGGCAGGCAGCAGGTAGAGCGCCGGCAATTCATACGAGTCCCCTCCGGCGACCTCGTTGTAGACGGCCACCGTCATGTTGAACGCAATGACGAGGGCGGCAGGGCGGGTCAGGAGACCGACGGCGACGAAGGCGACGGCGACCGATTCGGACAAGGCAGACAGCACGGCGAAGACGGACGGATACGGGAACCCGAGGCGCTCGACAACCCCCACGAAGGTCCAGGCCTGATGGTGGACGACGAAGTTGAACGCCCGCAGGAGCCGCGGCCAGCCGTGAAGGGTGACGAGCAGCGTCGCGAACCCGAGCCGCAAGAGCAGCAATCCCAAATCGATCTCGGAATATCGCCTCATTTGTTATCGTTGGGCATCGTCATCGTCGGGGTACCCGTGCGCGAGGTGCGTTCACTGTGAGACGTTGGACATGATACCTGCTTCCTTCACGAGCTTGCCGCTTGTCGCCCGCGCGGCCGCGAGAGTCAGTGTCTGCTGCGCCGTGATGTCGTGCGCGGCGTTTCTCTCGAGTGCCTGCAAGGGGTCGCCCACTCCGTCGCAGACCGCGGCCCCCGCGCCGGCGGCCGCGCCTCAACCTGCGCCACCGGTCAATCCGAACGGGCCCCGAATCTACGTATCCGACGAAACCGGGCGCGACGTGGTCGTCATCGACCCGGATGCCGGCCTGGTCGTCGGCCGGATCGAGGTAGGGAAGCGGCCGCGAGGCCTCCGTCTCTCGAAGGACGGCAAGCAACTGTTCATCGCGCTCTCGGGATCTCCCATCGGCGGGCCCGGAGTAGACGAGTCGAAGCTTCCGCCCGCAGATCGCGCCGCCGACGGCATCGGCGTGGTCGACGTCGCCAGCGGAAAGCTCGTGCGCAAGTTCAACAGCGGCCCGGACCCCGAGTCGTTCGACATTTCGCCTGACGGGAAGTTCCTCTACGTGTCGAACGAGGACGCCGCAGAAATGTCGGTGCTGGACCTCGCGTCGGGCGCGATCACGCAGCGCGTCACAGTCGGCGAAGAACCGGAGGGTGTCACCGTCCGGCCCGACGGACAGGTGGTCTACGTGTCGAGCTGAAGGGGATAACGCCGTCGTCGCCATCGAAACGAAGACCAACAAGGTGGTCGGAAAGATCGCGACCGCGCCGCGGCCGCGGTCCATGGTGTTCACGCCCGACAACAAGCTGGCCTTCGTGGCGACCGAGAACGGGAACGCCGTCAACGTCGTCGACGCGCAGAAGCACAAGGTGCTCACGACGATCAAGATTCCGCCGACCGAGGGAACACCGACGCCGCCCCGGCCGATGGGAACGGTGCTGTCACCCGATGCCAGCCAGGTGTTCGTCTCGTTCGGTCGCGCGAAGTCGGTCGGCGTGATCGACGTCGCCACTCGGAAGCTGACGCGCACGTTCGAGGACGTCGGCACCCGGCCATGGGGAATCGGCGTGAGCCCGGACGGCCGGAAGATCTACACGGCAAACGGGCCGTCGGGCGACGTGTCGATCATCGATGTCGCGTCAGGCGCCGTCGAGAAAAAGGTGAAGGTTGGCGGGAGCCCGTGGGGTATTGCGGTTGCCCAGCCGGTTCATTGAGGTGGACTCATGATGACGGCGGCGTTACTGCTGGTGCTCGACCTCACTCTCTTCTGCGTCGGAGCGCCATCGCTGCCGCTCCCGCAACAACCCCAGGGACCGGCCGCCGTTGCGTCTTCCGTGACCGGGATCGTGCGCGACGGGACAGGGCGCGTCATCGCGGGCGCGACGGTCGTCCTCAAATCGAAGACTGGTCCGGATCGACAGGCGACCACAGCGCCGGACGGGCAGTTCACGATCGCTCGGCCCGACGACGGCGAGGCGACGCTCATCGTGCGCGCCGGCGGGTTTGCGGAAGCGCGGCAAAGCCTGCCGGGTAGCGTGGCACCACACGGTATCGAGTTCGTGCTCGAACCTGCAGGGGTCTCCGAGACGGTCACCGTCACTGCCACGCGCGGCGAGCAGCGGACCGGCGACTTGCCGGCGAGCGTCAGCGTGCTGAGCCGACAGGAGATCCGCCAGTCGCCGGCCGTGGTCGCCGACGATGTGCTTCGTCAGATTCCGACCTTCAGCTTGTTCCGCCGGACGAGCAGCCTCTCGTCGCATCCGACCGCGCAGGGCGTCTCGCTTCGCGGCATCGGGCCGAGCGGCGTGAGCCGCACGCTCGTCCTCCTCGACGGCGTCCCTTTCAACGACCCGTTCGGCGGCTGGGTGTACTGGACGCGAGTGCCGCTCGAGACTGTCGATCGGATCGAAGTCGTCGATAGCACGAGCTCCAGCTTGTACGGGAACTACGCGATGGGCGGCGTCATCAACCTCATGACGACTCCGGCAGCGCGCCGGACGGTCGAGGTCCGCTCGCAGTACGGGAATCGCGACAGCCCGAAAATCGACGTGTCGGCGAGCGACGTGTGGGGCAAGGTCGGCGTCTTCGTCGACGGCAGTGCTTTTCGAACGGACGGCTATCCGATCGTCGCGCCGGCCGAGCGCGGTGCCGTGGACAACAACGCGACGGTCGATTTTCGCAACGCGAACGTCAAGCTGCAGTACGACCCGAGCGATCGCGTCCAGGCGACGTTCCGGGCCGGCTACTTCCGCGAGAACCGCGACAACGGCAAGGCGAGCACGATCGATCACACCGAAGAGGCGAACGACACGACGTGGAAGACCGTCAGCGGAACTGCGCGCGTCCGACTGCCGGACGCGAGCACGCTGCAACTGAGCCTGTTCGGGGATGTGGCGACGTTCCACAGCAACTTCCTCGCGGTCCCTGCCGCGACGCCACCGCGCAGCATCGGCCGCATGACCCTCAACCAGCGCGTGCCGACCAACGCGATTGGCGGAATGGCGCAGTGGGCGCGCGGTCTGGGCCGGCAGCACTTCCTGACCGTCGGCACCGATTGGCGGCACGTCGACGGAGACAGCGAAGAGGACGGCCTCGACGCGGCTGACCGGCACGCAGGTGACGCTGCGCCGTGTCTCGGGCGGCACGCAGCGCAGCGTCGGTGTGTTCGTTCAAGATCTCTTCACACCGGCACCGAACCTGATGGTAACGCTCAGCGCTCGCGTGGACAGCTGGCGCAACTACGACGGCCACAACCTCGAGTCGAACGTGCCGAGCGGTACACCGACGGGGAACAACGCACCATCGCTGCCGGACCGCGACGACACCGTCGCGAGCCCGCGACTGGCCGCGCGCTATCATTTCACCGAGTGGCTCAGCGCCTGGGGGGATGTGGGTTGGGGCTTCCGCGCGCCGACGCTCAACGAGCTCTATCGGCAGTTTCGCGTCGGCACCGTCCTCACGCTCGCCAACAATCAGCTCGGCCCCGAGCGGCTCGTCGCGGGGGAGGCAGGCATCAGCATCGAACCGGTCCGCCACCTCACGTGGCGGGCGACCTGGTTCGACAACCGCGTCAAGGATCCGGTGTCCAACGTGACGCTGACGACAGTGGGGGTCAACGTCACCCAACAGCGGCAGAATCTGGGACGCACGAAGATTCGCGGCGTGCAGACGGACGTCGAATACGAGCTCGGCGCCGCGTGGCGCGTCTCTGGCGGATACCTGTACAACAGAGCGCGCGTCGTCGAATTTGTGACGAACCCGAGGCTGGTCGGCAACGACCTGGCTCAGGTTCCGAGGCATCGCGGCTCGGTGCAGCTGGAGTACTTCAACCCGCGTTATGTGAACGTGGCGTTCGGCGTCCAGGCAGTGGGGCGGCAGTTCGACGACGACCTGAACACGGCGACGCGAGTCCTTCCCGGCTACGGGGTGATCTCGCTGACCGCTTCGCGACGCGTCAGCCGTAACCTCGAGATCTTCGCGGGCGCACAGAACCTGACCAACCGCGAATATCTCGTAGGCACGCTTCCGACGACGATCGGCACCCCACGCCTCATCAATGCCGGCGTGCGAGTGCGGTTTGCGCCGAACGGAGCAACAAAGTAGGCGGCCGCCAGGTCGACGAACGACTGCAGCTCGTCGAGCAAATCCTGCTCGGCTTTCTCCCGACGCGCGATTCAGAGTTGGCCAAGAACTCGCGCACAGCTGACTCGGCTGCCCCGATTCGAGTATTCTGTCCGGACGGCCGGATGCTCGATTATCGATAGTTACTTGAGAGAGCGCGGTCCGGCGCCTGCAGCGGCGGTCATTCGGAGGAGATCAGCGATGTTGCCCCATCAGTGGGAGACGTTCAAGCGCGCGGCGCGGCGGGAGAAGCTGGACAAGGTTCCGATGGCGCTCATCGTGGACAGTCCATGGATCCCTGGATATCTGGGGATCCCCCACATGGACTACTACCTCGATCCAGAGCTCTGGTTCGAGTCCAACCTGAAGATCATGCGCGAGTATCCGGACATCATCTTCATCCCGTCGTGGTGGATGGAATACGGGATGGCGGCGGAGCCGTCGGTGCTCGGCGCGAAGATCAAGTTCTGGCAGGACAACACGCCGAGTGAGTACCACACGCTCTACCGACTCGAGGACAT
The DNA here is from genome assembly GCA_963804795.1 of uncultured Acidobacteriota bacterium. Taxonomy (GTDB): domain Bacteria; phylum Acidobacteriota; class Vicinamibacteria; order Vicinamibacterales; family 2-12-FULL-66-21; genus CAVSUB01. Next base: position 693,398 of record CAWDRS010000009.1, read on the forward strand.
CGACCAGTTTCCGGAGTACGAGGTCGAGGCCGACGCGTTTGCGGCGCTGACGCTGCACCGCTACAAGATGGTCAAGCAGCGCATCCTCGATCACGGCTACATCCTGCCGCTCGTGACTGCACGCGGTCCGCTCTGTACCGCCGGATTCGTCCGCAGCACCACGAATCTGATGATCGAGCTCGTGGAGGATCCGGTCGGCAGCCACAAGCTGATCGATCTCTGCACGCGCGTCGTGATCGACTGGCTGAAGGCGCAGCACGCGGTTCTCGGCGACTCTGTCGAAGGCATCTTCCTCCTCGACGACATCGTCGGCTTCATCAACGAAGAGCACTACATGGAGTTCGCGCACCCGTACTTGAAGCGCATCTGCGATGCGTTTCCGAAGGACTGGGTGAAGATTTATCACAACGACGCGGAGGTCGACGCCTGTCTGGATCATCTGCCGGACGCCGGGTTCACCGTGCTGAATTGGGGGAAGCAGAAGGACATCCGCGAGGTGAAGCAGCGCGTCGGCGATCGCATGTGCCTGATGGGCAATGTCAACCCGCTCGAGATCGCGGTGCGTGGCACGCCTGACGAAGTGAAAGCCGCGACGTTCGACGTCCTCGAGGGGGCGAACGGCGAAGGCATCATTCTTTCGGTTGGCGGCGGCGTCAGCCCGGGGATGCCGCGCGAAAACGTCCTCGCGATGCTCGAAGCGCTCAACGAATTCAACGCTGCTCGGGTCTAGTTGGCGCTCGGTTCCGAGCGCAAGCGAGCGAGCCACGCGATCGGCCCGCCTACGCCAACGCTTCGGCGAGGTCGCGCCGTAGCGCTTCGCGCGGAGGCGGAAGCGCGCCGGCGCAGCGGCGCGCGAGAGCGCGTGTAGGGGAGTCCGAGGGGCGAAGCCCCTTGGAGGAAAAATGATCGATTACGCGTTGATGAACCAGTGCCTCTACGAGGGCAAGGCCAAAGAGGTCGAGGAAATGACGCGGCAGGCGCTCGCCGAGGGCCGGCCCGTCCAGGAAGTGCTGACCGACGGCCTCATCGCCGGCATGAGCGTCGTCGGCGAGGACTTCAAGCACAACATCCTCTACGTTCCCGAAGTCCTAATTGCTGCGCGCGCCATGAAGGCCGGCATGGCCGTGTTGAAGCCGCTCTTGAGCGCGCGCGACGGCGGCACCAAACCCGCCGGCGTGTTGCTGATGGGAACGGTCCGCGGCGACCTGCACGACATCGGCAAGAACCTGGTCTGCATGATGGCGGAAGGCGCGGGCTTCGAGGTGCACGACATCGGTGTCGACCAGAGCGTCGAGAAGTTCATGGCGGCCGCCGATCGCGTCAACGCCACGATCGTCGGCATGAGCGCGCTCCTGACGACGACGATGACCTACATGAAAACCGTGGTCGACGGGTTCGAGGCAGCCGGGAAGGGCCACGTGAAGATGGCCGTCGGCGGCGCTCCGATCAGCCAGATGTTCGCGGACGAGATCGGCGCGGACGGATACGGCGCGAACGCTTCGGCCGCCGTCGACTTGTTTCTGCGGCTGGCCGGGAAGTCGGCCTGACCATGACGACCTACCGCATCCTCTATTGGCAGGAGGTGCCGTCGCAGATCCGCGCCGAGGACGAGACCGGCGACGTGAGCCTGTTGCTGCCGCAGAAGTTCATGGCACGGATCGACGCCCTCGCCGCCGAGCGAGGGCTGGAAGGCTCGGACGACTACCTGGCGCAATGGCGCTGGAGCGAAGAGGAGCGGCGCGAGGGATCCGCGCAGGACGTCGCCGAGGCAATCTGCCGCGAGCTCGAAGCACTGGCCGACTGGTAGGAGGAACCCCGCGTGCCGGTCTCGCTCACGGTCAACGGTCGCACCACAGCTGCGGCACCTGGCTCCACGCTGTTCGAATGCGCGGAGGCTCTCGGAATCCGCGTGCCCACGTCGTGCCGCACGAACGGCAAATGCAAAGAGTGCGTGGTCGAGATCGCGGAAGGCCTGCCGGTCCTGTCGCCGCCCACCGCCGCGGAGTCTCATCTCAAGGCGCCGTTCCGCCTGTCATGTCAGGCAGTGCTTGCCTCGGAGAGCGGGACGATCCGCTGTCACACGATGCGCCGCGGGCAGATGCGAATCGAGCGGCACGGGCTGCACGTTCCAGCCGCGCGCTCGCCGCTGACGCCCGATCCGGCGGTCACTCGCGAGGGCGCCGGCATTCCGGCATTCTTATCGACGGGATCGAAATCGCGCAATCGAGCTCGCCCATTCACGGCCTCGCGATGGATCTGGGAACGACGACGATCGTCCTCCGGCTGTTCAATCTCGAAAGCGGCGAGCAGATCGCGGATGCATCGTTCGAGAACCCGCAGCGTTTCGGTGGATCCGACGTGATGTCGCGCATCCGCTACGACACCGAACATCCGGGGAAGCTGCTGCGCCGGACCGTCGCCGGCTACGTGACGCACGCGATCGAAGAGTTTCCGGTCGATCCGACGACCATCTACGAGATGGTCGTCGTCGGCAACTCCACGATGCGCGATCTGTTCTTCCGGCAGAACGTGTATCGATCGGGCAGACGCCGTATCAATCGATTACCGAGATCGAAATGGCCGGCGGCAAGCGGTCGTCGACCAGTCTCGTCGAAACGGGCCGGCGCTGTCTGCTGCCGATCCATCCCAAGGCGCGTGTGTACGGGTTGCCGATCATCAGCGGGCACGTCGGCGCCGATGCGGCCGCGTGCATGCTGGCGGTCGACATCGCCCACGAGGATCGGCTCGTCGCCATCATGGACATCGGCACGAACACCGAGCTCATCGTCGGCAACCGGCACCGGATTCTGGCGGCCTCGTGTCCGGCCGGGCCGGCGTTCGAGGGGGGCGCGATTTCGTGCGGCATGCCGGCGCTCGACGGTGCAGTCGAGGACGTCAGACTGGACGATGAGGGACGGTTCACGCTCGGCGTGATTGGCGACTCGACGCCGCAAGGGATCTGCGGGTCCGGCCTTATCGACGTACTGAGCGAGCTTCGCCGGACCGGCAGAATGAACGAGATGGGCCGCTTCGAGGAGGGGGCGGATCGCATCGTGCTCGATGCCAGCCACGACATCTATCTCCTCGAGAGCGACGTCAACGAGCTGGCTCAGGCCAAAGGCGCCAACGTCGCGGGCCTGCGTACCGTGTTCAGCCGTTACGGCCTCGACCTCGACGACATCGACGTGTTCTATCTCGCGGGCGGTTTCGGCCGCCACCTGAACGTCGACGCGGCGCGGCGGATCGGGCTCATTCCCAACCTGCCGGACGACCGCATCGTTCGTCTGGGCAACGCGGCAATCGAGGGAGCGTCGATCGCGCTCCTCTCGCGCGCGAAGCGCCTCGAGCTCGAGGCGACCGTCACACGCGTGGAGCACTGCCGTCTCGAGACGCATCCCGACTTCTTCGATTTCTTCGTCTTCGGTTGTCAGTTTCTGCCGGTAGAAGGGCTGGGACACGCAATCGGGACGGCCAATCGGGACGGTGACGGGTGATTGCCCCCGCCCTTCTGGTCGACCCGGCCCCGGATGTTCAGGTCGATGACCGGGAGTACATCAGGCTGCTCGGCTTTCCCCGCGGCCACGAGCTCGAAGGCCGCGCGCTGGAGCTCGCGCAGTGGGCTCGGACGTGGTACGCCGCACACGGGCGGCCGTGGGTGTATGCGCGCCAGTCGGAGGAGCTGACGATCGGCCCCCGGTCGATTGACGTCGACGGCGTGTCGTTCGCCAGCGATCGTCTTCGGAGGATGCTGGTGCAGGCGGATGCGCACGGCGTCGTGCTCGTAGCCGTCAGCGCGGGCCCGGAGATCGAGCGCGAGGCCCATCGCTGCTGGCTCGAAGAGCGGCCAGACGAGTACTTTTTCCTCGAGATGTTCGGTTCCGCCGTCGTCGAGCATCTGACGATGATGACCGGAGCGCATCTGTGTGCATGGGCAGACGGCGAAGCGATGGCGATGCTGCCGCACTACAGTCCGGGGTATCCCGAGTGGGACATCGCGGATCAGCAGGCGCTCTTCTCGCTCATCGGCGCCGACGCGATCCCGGGCACGCTCGACGTCATGGATTCCGGCATGCTGATGCCGAAGAAATCGCTGCTCGCCGTCTTCGGCGTCACGCGGCATATCGAACGCGTGCGGCGTTTGAGCGAGCTCGTGCCCTGCGAGGGCTGCTCGTTGGAGAGGTGCCAGTTCCGGCGCGCGCCGTACGCGCGCGGCTCTGCCTCCTCGACGCGAGGTCGAAACCGTCAGCTCACGGCGGACGCTGCGTACGGCCTGAGCACGAAAGCGCTTCGACGATGGGCGTCCGAGCGCTTGTCGATTACGACAGCCGGCGACGGATCCATCGATGCGCTCTTCCGTTACGATGGAACGACGTGCAGCAACATGGGCCGGCCGCTCGCGTTTCACTATCGGGTGACGCTCGGTCCCCGCGAAGAGGGATATCCCATTCGTGAGCAGGTCTGCACACCTGCCCCCGGAGACGACGGGCACCAGCAGATGTGCGAATACCTGCGAGAGGGAGACGCGCTCATCGAGGCCATCGCCGGGGAGCAGCCGCTTGCCGGCCGCCCGCTCGACGACGTGCTCGGGTGGGATCGGCCCGCGATCGGGCCCGGCTGCTACTGCGAACTGTCCGCGCGGCGGCACAAGTGGGGCATCGTGCTCGAAACCATTCACTACGCGCTCACACACATGCCGGACACCGAACAATGACTCTGCTCGACGCGCTTGCGAAACGGCCGCTGCTCGGCGACGGCGCCATGGGCACGCAGCTCATGATGGCCGGCCTCGAGCAGGGACTTTGCGGCGAAGCGTGGAACCTGACGCATCCCAAGCGGGTGCTGGCCATCCAGCGCCGCTACGCCGACGCGGGGTCGGACTGCATCCTGACCAATACGTTCGGCGGATCGCGCATCATGCTCAACCGTCACGGTCACGCATCCGACGTCGTCGCGATCAACCAGGCGGGCGTGGCCATCGCGCGCGAAGCGTTCGGCGGGAAACAGGGGTTCGTCATCGGCGACATCGGACCGTTCGGCGGTTTGATGGAGCCGTACGGCGATTTCACCGAAACGCAGGTGCGCGAGGCATTCGCCGAGCAGGCGCGAGCGCTCGTCGACGCCGGCGCCGACGCGATCATCATCGAGACGCAGACGTCGCTCGAGGAGCTGCAGCTCGGAATCGAGGCGGCGCATGATGCGGGCGCGGCGTGCGTGATCGGGTCGCTGGCGTACGACGTCACGCTCGACGGCTCGACGTTTCGCACGATGATGGGGATCGATCCGGAGCGTGCGGCGGCGTTCATGCAGGAGCACGGCGCGCACGTCGTCGCGCTGAACTGCGGGACTGGAATGGATATGGTGCGTGCGCGCGAGGCGGTCGAGCGCTATCGTCACGTGACGGCGCTGCCCGTGATGGCGCAGCCGAATGCCGGACAGCCGAAGCTCGTCGACATGAAGGTCGTCTACGACGAGACCCCGGAGCAGATGGTCGCCGGGGTTGCGCCGATTCTCGATGCCGGCACCCGCATTCTCGGCGCGTGCTGCGGGAGCACGCCGGATCACATTCGGGCATTCCGCGCGGCGATGGACGCTTATCAACGTAACGGGTCGAACTAGATCCGGGGGGCTTCGCCCCCTGGACCCCCTTACGCCGTCGCTCGCGGGGACCCCGTGCCCCGCTCCGCTCCGGCGGGCGCGCCCGTGGCGCGCCTAGTCCGTTATGCGGCTCCCGGAAACGAGTACGGTATTCTCGTTGTGAGCCGCATAACGGACTAAGGGTGCGCGAGCATGAAGATAAAGGTCTGCGACGTCCACCAGGGTGCGCTTCAGAAGCTTCCTCGCCATACCGACGACAAGTCGGGGATTGGCGTGCATTACGTGGACGCCTACCTCAAGCCGATGAACGTGACGCTCGAGGATGGCACCCCGATGAAGTGCAAGCGGCGGGGGCTCAAGATCACGCTGACCGCCGGCCCCGCCAAGGGCGAAGGGCTGTTGCGGCGTCTCGACGTCAGCGGCGATCCGATCGTGATGCTCGACGCGGCGCTGCAGGAGGCCGCGCGAGCCGCCGGCGTCGAGATCTCGGTCGAAGACGGCGCCATCTACCTGTCGCGGTGAGAGGCCGGCTGGACGCAGAAATGCGCCGGCAACCCTGTCCGCGGCAGCGGCCCCCGCCGGTGGCCTCTCGTCCTTGTCGCACCGAGTGCCGTCACACTTCACTCTTCCGGCTGAAGCCGGAAGCCACAGGAGATTAATTCACAGGCCTTTTCAGGCCTGCACGTCGGCGCGCGTGCAGTCGGCGCGCGGCAGCCCTGCCCGCCTTCGCCAAGGCTCCGGCGAGGTCTCGCCGAAGCGCGCCCGGCTTTCTCGCGCGAAGGCGGAAAGGGCTGCGCTACATCCGGACACAAAGAATCTCGGACTAGAAGCCGTCACATAACCGGGCGCTCGTTTCACGATGCGAGCGAACGACGTGAGCGAGACGCGAGCGGCCTCGGCTTCGGCGAGTCTCGCGAGCGCTGCGCGAGGCGGAAGCGCGCCGGCGCAGCGGCGCGCGAGAGCGCGTGTCGGGGAGTCCGAGGGGCGAAGCCCCTCGGATGAGACTAATGATGCTTCGATGAGGCGTCCCCGCACTTGACGTTGGGGTTCCAGTCGGCAAACAGGCCGCTCGGACTCGGCTCCCACGTCCAGACGTGGAAGTACCAGATGCCCAGGCGATCCGCCTTCTTGAGGGCTTGCCCCATGATGCGCGGCGGCTCGGCGGCCGTCCAGGCGGAAATTGGCACGAGGAATTCGACGCCATTCAGTTTGAATGCGCCGTCCGGCTTCTTCTCGTAGACCAGCACCTCCGGATGGTCGACGTCGAGCGTCGTGTCGAGCAGCGCGTTGTTCTGAAAGTGGTAGCCCATCGCGCCCGCCGGTTGATTTTCGACGCAGTCGGTGACGCGCTTGTAGCCGGCCGTTTCGGCAGCCTCAGCCGTCTTGAACCTGGCCGTCGCGTCACGGACTTTCGCGACGTCGCGATCGATGGCGTCGCCAAGCCCGCTTGGAAGAACGCCCCCGGCCTGGTTCATGTCCGTGGCGCGTGTCTGCGCCACGGCTGCGCACACGAACGCACCTATCACCAACAACGCTCCAGCGATCCACGCACTCAATCGAGCGATGCTCCGCGTCAGACGAGCGAGAGGCTCCGCCTCGCTAGGCGACAAGCTCGATAACGCCGCGCTGACGCGCGGCCGGCCTTGACCGAAAGCTTGATTCAAAAGCTGAGATTCGCGTCGGTCAAGGCCTCTAGTCATCGTCGTCGTCCTTTCGGGATCGGTTCTTGTCTTCGTCATGGGGCGGATCCTGACGCGGCGGCGAAGGACGCCGACACCTGTTTTTGACGGACCGTCACGCCGGCATGCCGAACTGGACCGAGGCCCCGGCGAGTGCGGTTGGCCATCGCGCCAGGCCGCTTCGTCAAAAGCCGGCTCGGCTGAGCCCAAGCCACGGCAGAATGAAGCGGTGATGTCGCCTTGGGTACGTCAGAAGATCCGGCTGGTCGCGGGCCTCTGGCTCGCCTGGACGGTCGCCGGGCTCTTCTACATCACCCAGGACTCGGTGCCGCGCCTCTATCGAGGCGAGGCCGTGCCCTGGAAGTACGTGTTCGTCGGCTGGATGGCGGGCATGTACGTCTGCGCCGCACTCACGCCGGCGCTCCTGTGGCTTGGGGAGCGGTGGCCGGTCGAGCGGCGCGTCACCTACGCGGGATGGCATCTCTGCTTCAGCGTGGTCTTCTCGATCCTGGCGACGGTGATCGAAGTCCCGCTGCTGCTGCTGCTGGGCGTCTTCCCAGCCGCGGCGCCGCCTCCGTCGATTGCCGCGGGCGTCAGAGTGATGCTGTCGTTCGGCATTCAGGGCGGCGTGATCAGGTATTGGGCCGTGATCGCGCTCCAGGTCGTGTACCGGTCGCAGAAGAACGCCAAGATTCGCGAGCGGGAGGCCTTCGAGCTGAGGGTGCAGGCCTCCGAGCTCGCGCAGCAGCTCGCCACGGCGCAGCTGAGCGCCCTCAAGATGCAGTTGCAGCCGCACTTTCTCTTCAACACGCTCGGCGCCATCATCGTCCTGATCCAGCAGCAGAAAACGGCCCAGGCCGAAGCGATGGTGGCGAGACTCGGCGATCTCCTTCGTCTCACGCTCGAAGACGTGGAGGCGCAGGAAGTGCCGCTGTGGCGCGAGCTGGAATTCCTGCGGCTGTACCTCTCGATCGAGCAGGTCCGGTTCGAGGACCGGCTGAACGTGCGCATTGCGCCGGCTCCCGCGCTGTCCGACATCCTCGTGCCGCACATGGTGCTGCAGCCGATCGTCGAGAACGCCGTTCGCCATGGCCTCGGTCAAAGCGAGGAAGCGGTGACAATCGAAGTGGAGGCGACCAGCGCGAACGGTTCGCTCGCACTCGTCGTGTCGGATGACGGCCCGGGGCTTCTGTCGCTCAGGCCCGGTCACTCCGGAATCGGGCTGACGAACACAAGGACCCGCCTGGCGCGGCTGTACGGCGATAGTGCACGTCTCGTCGTCGAGCCGGCGGCGGGTCGAGGCGTGCGCGTCACGATCACATTGCCGATCCGGACGGTCCCGCCCGAGGACGCCGATGGGACCCCGGAAGCGTCCGAGGAAGAACGATGCGATTGAGGGTGCTCGTCGTAGACGACGAGCCGCTCGCGCGCGAGGGGTTGAAGCTGCTGCTCGGCCGTCAGCCGCAGGTCGAATCCGTTTCGGAAGCGCGAAACGGACGAGAGGCGGTCGCCGTCATTCGCGAGCAGAAGCCGGACCTGGTCCTCCTCGACGTGCAGATGCCGCGAACCGACGGCTTTGCGGTCGTCCACGCGATTGGAGCAGAGCGCATGCCGCCGGTGATCTTCGTGACCGCGCACGACCAGTATGCGATCCGGGCGTTCGAGGTCGCGGCGATCGACTATCTGCTCAAGCCGGTCAGCGAGGAGCGCTTTGTGCTCGCGTTCAACCGAGCCCTCGGCAGGCTACGAGGCGTGCCGCACGAGGAGGGCACGCAACAAGTGCTGGCGATGCTCGATGCGCTCGCGAATCCGACGCGGCAGCTGGAGCGATTTGCGGTTCGGTCCGGCGAGCGCACCATCTTCGTGCCGGTCGACGAGGTGGATTGGATCGAAGCGTTCCAGAACTACGTCCGACTGCACGCGGGCCTGGCGACACACCTGCTGCACGTGCCCATGAACACGATCGAAGACGTGCTCGATTCGGGCCGCTTCCTGCGGATTCATCGATCGCATATCGTGAACGTCCGGCGCATCGCGCAGCTGTGGTCGATCGCGCACGGCCAGTATGTGATCGAGCTCAGGTCTGGGCAGCGCCTGCAATCGGGGCGCACCTACGGCGAGCGGATCCGCCGCGCGCTGACGAACCCGTTCTGATTTGTCCGTGTTCGGGCCAGTCGGCGAACACGTCGAATGCGGCCTTCGGCTCCCACGGCATGTCCGGGTACCGCCGGCCGCGGGGATCGCCTGCGGCACTCGGACCGTCGAACACCTTGACCACCCCGGCGCTCGCCATGTCGAGGTCTGCCGCCGAGTCGTCGCGATGGGGCAGGTCGTAGCGCGCGAAGGCATACACGAACGCGGCGTCGATCAGGAGCCCGGAGCCTTCTCACCGCTGCACCCGCCCCGACGCATCCCCCGCGACCAGCTTGTCGACTTCGTCGACCGTGACGCGGTTGAAGTCTCCCGGAATTGATTGCTTGAGCGCGCTGGAGCCGACGGCGAAGCGTAAGGAGGCCTCCGGCGATCGGCCTGTCACGAGTCCGTAAATCAAACCGCCGGCGAAGCTGTCGCCGCCGCCGATTCGATCGACCAGCCGCACATCGTAGCGCTGGCTGCGGTGCAGCGTGCCGGTCGCGCTTTCCCAGAGCAGGCCGCTCCAGCCGTTGTCGCTCGCCGAGATGCTCTCCCGGAGGGTCACCGCAACCGCGGGCGGACCGAAGTCCCGAGTGACCTGCTCGGCGGCCTGGCGGAACCCGTCGATGTTCAGCTGTCCGCTCGTGACGTCCGTCCCGGGCACTTTCACGCCGAGCACCGACTGAAGGTCTTCCTCGTTGGCAATGACGACGTCCACGTTGCGCATGAGCGGCCCCATGACCGCCTGCGCCTGCGACTCTGACCACAGCTTCTTCCGGTAGTTGAGATCGACGCTGACCCGAACGCCTTGCGCTTTTGCCGCCGCGAGCGCTCGCGACGTGGCCTCCGCCGCCTTGGCGCCGAGAGCCGGCGTGATCCCTGTCGTGTGGAACCACGCCGCGCCAGCCAGGACCGCATTCCAGTCGACGGCGTCGGGCTCCATCTCGGCGATCGCCGAGCGAGCTCGATCGTAGATGACCTGCGAGCCGCGCTGGCTCGCGCCCGCTTCGGCGAAGTAGATGCCGATACGGCTCCCGCCGCGAAGGATCCGGTCGGTCCGGACACCCTCGGTACGAAGCGCGCGGATTGCCGCCTCGCCGATCGCGTGCGACGGCAACCGGGTGATGTACTCGCTCTCGACGCCGAACTGCGCGAGGCACACCGCCACGTTCGCCTCACCGCCCCCGAACGTGGCGCCGAGAACGGGTGACTGCAGGAACCGCTCGAATCCAGGGGGGCTCAAGCGCAGCATGATCTCGCCGAAGGTGACGACTCTGCTCATGACGTCTGATCCTGCGCCGCGCGGACGTTCGACACGATCTTCACTGCGTTCGCGCGCAGCGTCGCGTAGTCGCCTGCCGCGATGGCTTTCGCATCTGTCAGCGCGGTGCCGACACCGACAGCGACGGCGCCGGCGCGAATCCAGTCGCCGGCATTGTCGAGCGTGACCCCGCCGGTCGGCATCAGTTTGACGTGCGGGAGTGGGCCCCGAATGTCCTTGATGTACCCGGGACCGAGAGCCGTGGCGGGGAAGACCTTGACGATGTCCGCCCCGGCGTCCCACGCGTCGAGGATTTCGGTTGCGCTGAAACAGCCCGGCATCACCGCGACGTCCCGCGCGTGGCACGCCTCGATCACGCTTCGCCGGAAGACGGGGCTGACCACGAACTTCGCCCCGGCGTCGACGACGCGATGAACCGTCTCGGCGTCGGTGACCGTTCCCGCCCCGAGCAGAAAGCCTTCCGGCATCGTCGGCGCGAGATCGGCGATGAGCTCCACGGCGCCGGGCACCGTCATGGTGACCTCGAGCGCGGTCAGGCCGCCCGGCGGACAAGGCGTCGACGACCGCGCGGAGCCGGCTCGGGTCTTTGATTCGGATGACGGCGACGACGCCCGCCCGCTCGACGGCGGCGGTGATTGATTGCCGGGTTGGAGTCATTGGGAGCGATGAATGGTCATTTTCAACAGGGAGGTGGGGGGAGGAGCAAATCCTTGAAGACTCCTCAACTCGCGACACCTCGGTAGTCAGCGGCGAAAAGCTTACCGTCTGGGACCGGGTCGCGCAACCCGGTCGGCATCTTCCGTCACCTGTCCCAGGGACGCGAACGACGCGGTAAGATGCGCCGGTCATGTCTACGACCAGACGGCAGTTTCTTCGCGACCTTGCGGCCTCCGCCCCCTTGATCGTGGCGCCCGGGGCGCTCGCCAGATTGGAGCGCTATCAATCGCCGACGCCCGCGCCGTGGGATCGAGCGGCCGACGTGCTGCGGCGGATCGCCCCGCCGCGGTTTCCCTCGCGGCATTTCGAGATTACGCGCTTCGGGGCCGTGGGCGATGGACGCGCCGATTGCACGAGCGCCATCCGTCGGGCGATTGCCGCCTGCCGCGCGGCCGGCGGGGGCCGCGTCGTGGTGCCGGACGGTCGCTTCCTGACAGGTGCAATCAAGCTTGCAAGCGGGACCCAGCTGCACCTCTCGTCCAAGGCGACGCTCGCGTTCAGCCGGGATGCCAAGCACTACCTGCCGATCGTGCACACGCGATGGGAAGGCACCGAGCTGATGAACTACTCGCCGTTCATCTACGCGTACGAGGCGGAGAACATTGCGATTACCGGGACCGGCACGCTCGACGGTCAGGCGGACGCGGGCAACTGGTGGAGCTGGCGCGGAGAAGGCGGCAAACGGCAGGCGGCTGCGCGCAGCCGGCTCATGGAATTTGGCGCCCGCGGGGCGCCCGTGCGTGAGCGCGTCTTCGGCGAGGGGCACTGGCTGCGGCCGAACTTCATCCAGCCGTACCGCAGCCGCAACGTGCTCATCGAGGGGGTCACTGTCGTCAACTCGCCGATGTGGGAGATCCATCCGGTGCTGTGCCAGAACGTGATCGTCCGCAACGTGTCGATCCGGAGCCACGGCCCGAACAACGACGGGTGCGATCCGGAGTCGTGCCGCGACGTGCTCATCGAGGGATGCACCTTCGATACCGGCGACGATTGCATCGCGCTGAAGTCCGGCCGGAACGAGGACGGCCGGAGGCTGAACGTGCCGATCGAGAATGTCATCGTGCGGAACTGCACGATGAAAGACGGGCACGGCGGAGTCGTGATCGGCAGCGAGATCTCGGGCGGCGCCAGGAATATCTTCGCGGAACGCTGCCGGATGGACAGCCCGCAGCTCGATCGGGCACTCCGGATCAAGACCAACTCCGTCCGCGGCGGCACCGTCGAAGGCGTCTACATGAGGGATGTCACCGTCGGAGAGGTGGCCGAGGCCGTGGTGACGATTAACTACTTCTACGAAGAAGGGGACGCGGGGAAGTTCCCGCCAGTCGTGCGGGACGTCGAGGTGCGTAACGTGACCAGCCGGAAAAGCAAGTACGGCCTGCTGCTCCGCGGCTACGCGCACGATCCGATCGCGGACGTACGGGTGATCGATTGCCGCTTCGACGGTGTGTCCGACGGCGACGTGATCGAAGCCGTGCGCGATCTGGCGCGCACCAACGTGGTTGTGAACGGAAGTGCGGTCACCGATCGGGTGACGAAGTAGTCATCGGCCGTCCGCCTGAAGGCGGAAGCCACGCGAGACAGGTTTGCCGGCACCTCCTCAACCCTTCTCGAGCACCAGATGATCGGGAACGAGAAGCGTCCGCCCCTGCGCCGTGATCTCGGACGATGGCCAGCCCGGGCTGGACGTGATGACCTCCACACCTCCGCCGGTCACCAGGCACGTCTCTTCGACCTTCGTGCCACTCACCGAAGGGTTCCACGCGAGGGCCGCCGGCGTCGAGACGGCCTCGCGCGATCGCGGATGCGCGATCCACTCGCGCGACCGATACGCGATCAGTCCACCCTGATGGTGTTTGGTTTCCTCCCTCGGGAATCCTCTCCGCGCGTAGCTGTCGGCGGCGACCTGGAAGAGGTTTGCCGCAGAAGCGCCGGGAGTGGACGCGTCCAGGAGGTCGGCAAGTACGCCCTGGGCGACGGTCAGCCGCCGCGTGATCTCGGGGTCGGGCGGGCCGGCTGACAACAGCCGTGACAGCGCCACGACCAGGCCGTCGCGCTCGGCGCAGGCCGCCACCATCAGCCGGTCGGCCCAGACGAGCGACGTCGGAATGGGATGACGATGGCGTAGCAGCCGCTCGTCTGCGGCAGCGAGGAGTACCAGGGGTCGGGTGTGCGCGCGCAGCAGGACGACCGCCAGTTCGCGGGTGACCTCTCGCTCGCTGATGCCGGTCGGGACCGACTGCAGCAGGCCACCGACGGCGCGTCCGACATCCGCCCCAAGGGTTCGATATCGCCTCAGTTCTTCCGGTTCGAGCACGCCTCGCAGCCGGGACAGCTGCGGCTCGAACGGCTGCGCATCGGCGAGGACGGCGTCGGCCGCCATCGGCCCGCCGCCGAGCACCGCCGTGGCCCGGTGCACGAGAAACGACGGGTCGGCTCGATCGTCGATCCAGGGGTACTCGATGGGTTCGAAACCGAGACCGGCCAGGACCTCAGCCGAGAGGCGTGGCATCTCGATCGCGTTGGCGAGGACGTAGCGGCGACCATCCGTGGCGATCAGGAGGGCGCCCGCGCCCGCTTCGCGCGAGATGTCGATCCGGTTGGAGCCGCCGGCCGTCAGCCAGCTGAAGTTCCAGTGTGTCGCGAGGAGGACGCCACGCAGCCTCGCCTCGTGGACGACTCGTACGAGGCGTTCGACTTTCCGATCGACTTCCTCGCGAGGCGGGGCCTTCGTGCTATTCAAACGAAACGCTCTTCGGTTAGAGTGTGGCTGAAGTGGCTAGACCAGTCAGGCGGCCGGGTGATTCCGAGCCAGCTCACGCTATCAGATTGCTGTGAACGATCTGGCATAATTGGGCAATCCAGTCATGAACACACCGCTTTCAGACGGCCGGGAAGCCGGTAAAGGCGCGGCCGAGGGCAGCACGGAGCAGGTGGTGTCCTACGTGCGCAGCCTGATCGAACGGGGCGAGCTGCGCCGTGGCGACCGGCTGCCAGCGGAGCGCGATCTGGCCACCCACATCGGGGTCAGCCGGCCGACGGTCCGGGCGGGCCTCCGTGCGCTGGCGGCGATGGGCGTTGTGCAGTCGCGGCATGGGTCGGGGACGTACATTCCGGATGGGCCGCCGGCTCTGGTGTCGGAGCCCTTGAGCTTTCTTGCGGCCCTCCACGGGTTCACTCGGGAAGAAATGTACGAAGCACGGCGAATCCTGGAAGTGGGTGCCGCGGGTCTGGCGGCCGAGCGCGCGGTACCCGACCAGATGGCCACGCTGGCCGACGAAGTCGCTGGTCTGTTCGCGTCGCTCGACGATCCGCAGGTGTTTCTGGTGCACGACATCAATTTTCATCGCGGTGTCGCGGCGGCATCGGGCAACCCGATCGTCGCGTCGCTCGTCGAGATGGTCTCGGCGCTCTACTACGAGCGGCGTCGCGACACCGCCGCGCGGGCGAGTCTTCGCGATCTACGCGATGCGGCCGAGATGCATCGGCGTATCTACCAGGCGATCCGCGCCCGTAATCCGGAGGCCGCACGGCAGGCGATGCATACGCACCTGCTCCAGGCCAGCAACTACCAATCGCAGGAGCCCACGGAAATAGCGACGCCACACGTCGAAGCGACAGTCGGCTCCCCACCCAGACGAGCCCGTTCGCGTCGTCGCCAGGCGTCCCACTGATGTCCTTATTCGATTTGAATGGCCGCACGGCCGTTGTCGTCGGCGGTACGAGCGGCATTGGCCGCGTGTTGGCGATCGGGCTCGCGAAAGCTGGTGCTGACGTCGTCGTTACCGGTCGGCGTGCGGACCGCGTAGACGCCGTTGCTGCGGAAATCCGCGGTCTTGGCCGGCGAACGTTGGCCATGGCGGCGGACGCGGCGCACGTCGACTCGCTGGAGCGACTGCGGGACGCCTGCCTCGAGGAGCTGGGCGGCGTCCACATCATGGTCTACGCGGCAGGCGTGACGCGCCGTGTTCCAACGCTCGACATGGATGTTGCCGAGTTTGAGCGGATCCTCGACACCAACTTGACCGGGGCGCTGCGTGCCTGTCAGGTGTTCGGACGGCCGATGATCGAGGCGAAATACGGCCGGATCATCACCATCGCATCGTTGAACTCTTTCGTCGGGATGTTCGAAGTGGCCGCGTACAGCGCGAGCAAGTCCGGGGTTGCGGGGCTCACCCGCGCGCTGGCGGTCGAGTGGGCCTCCTCGAATGTCACCGTCAACGCGATTGCGCCGGGCGTCTTCCGGACGGACTTGAATTCCGCGCTCCTCGATTCGCCGCGAGGCCAGGAGTTGCTGACGCGCACGCCGATGCACCGGTTCGGAAAGCTCGAGGAGTTGGCGGGTGCCGCCGTCTTCCTGGCCTCCGACGCGGCGTCGTTCGTGACGGGCCACCTCCTCGCGGTCGACGGCGGGTTCCTGGCGAGCGGAGTGAATCAGTGAAGCCAGCGCTGGTGATCAGCGATCGCGACAACGTTGCCACGGCGCTCGAGACGCTCGAGGCTGGGCGTCGTGTGTCGATCGGCGAGATCCAGCTGGTCGTCCGCGAGCGCATCCCCCACGGGCACAAAGTCGCGCTGACCGGCATCGCCGCCGGCCAGCCGGTGATCAAGTACGGCAGCCCGATCGGGCTCGCGAGCGCCGACATCGAGGCCGGGGCACACGTGCACACGCACAACGTCGCCAGCAGCCGCGGCCGTGGAGATCTCGAGGCGATGCCGAATGCGCCGGAACCGAGGCTTGCGGAGCCGTCTGATCCGGATCCGCGGCCGGTGGAGTCGTCTGAGAAGGCTCCGAACGGTGGCCTGGCCAGGTCCAGCCAGGCAGAACCGCTCCCCGGCTCGGGACGAGCCTCATGAACACACGCCCCGGCTTCCTGGGTTATCGGCGGCCGGACGGTCGCGTAGGGACGAGGAACCACGTGCTCGTCGTGCCCACCGTCATCTGTGCGTCTGTCGTGGCGGAACGGGTGGCGGCCGCTGCCGCGCCCATCGCGACAGCCCTGCCGCACCTCGCAGGCTGCGGTCAGCTCGGGCCTGATATGCGCGTGACCCACGAGACGCTGGCAGCGTATTGCGCTCATCCGAACGTCGGCGCCGTCCTCGTCGTGGCACTCGGGTGCGAGCAGGTCGTCGCCCAGAGTCTTGCCGAGAGCGCGCGGCGACACGGCAAGCCGGCCGACATCGTTGCGATCCAGAGCGAAGGCGGCACCATTCGCACCACCGCGAAAGGTGCGGCGATCGCACAGGCGTTCGCCGGGCAACTGGCCGCACAGGAGCGCGAGTGGTGTGACGTGTCGGAGATCGTCCTCTCCCTCAAGTGCGGCGGTTCCGACTACACGTCGGGGCTGGCCTCGAATCCAACGCTCGGCCGCGTGGCCGATCGGCTCATCGACCTGGGAGGCAGCGCCGTGCTCGGCGAGATTGCCGAGATCATGGGGGCGGAGCACCTGCTGGCGTCTCGCGCGACCCGGCCGTCGACCTCCGCGAAGCTGATTCAGGTGATCACGCGGGTCGAGATGGAAGCGCGTGCGCTGGGGCTCGACATCAGAGGCACGCAGCCCTCGCCCGGGAACATTCGCGGCGGTCTGACGACTATCGAGGAGAAGTCGCTCGGCGCCACGCACAAGGGCGGAGAGCGCGCGCCGCTCGAGGACGTCGTCGGCTATGCCGCGCCGATCAGCCGCAAGGGCCTGACCGTCATGGACACTCCCGGCCTCGACGTCGAATCGGTGACAGGAATGGTCGGCGGTGGCGCGCAGGTGGTGGTCTTCACGACCGGACTCGGGACGCCGACCGGCAATCCAATCGCGCCGGTCATCAAGGTGACGGGCAACGCGCGCACAGCGCGACAGATGGCGGACAACATCGATCTCGACGTCAGCGGGATCATGGATGATTCCGAGTCGCTCGATTCGGCTGCCGAACGTCTGTTTGTCGACGTGCTGGCCGTGGCCTCCGGCCGCCAGACGGCGGCCGAGACGCTGGGGCACCGTGAGTTCGCCATCCATCGGCGGAACCCGACCATCTGAGCTCAAAAAGGAATTGACGCCTGAGTCTGTCGCAGCCGCTCCGTTGTCACGGCTGCGGAGTCTGTGCCGAGCATCGGGATGACGCGGTACCTGAATCAGCGGAAACGAGCCACTAGCCTAGTCTGGAGATTTCGATGCCGACCCCTTCGATTCCGATCGCGGAACGCCAGCCGGCCGCGGCTGCCGCGGCCGTCGGCCAGCGAGTGGGCCACTGGCGGTGGTACATCTGCGGTCTGCTGTTCGCCGCCACGACCATCAACTACATCGACCGTCAGGTCATCGGCATTCTCAAGCCGACCCTCCAGGCCGAGTTCGGGTGGTCCGAAATCGACTACGCCGACATCGTCTTTGCGTTCCAGCTGGCGTATGCCATCGGGTTGCTGATTGCCGGCCGGCTGATGGACCGTTTCGGCGCCCGTCTCGGGTTCGCGCTGGTGATCGTGATCTGGAGCCTGGCGGCCATGGCGCATGCGGAAGCGATGTGGTTCGGGCCCGGTGTGGCGGCGATTCTCGGACTCGTGGGTCTGACGTACAGCGGTTCCGTGGCCGGCTTCATCGCGGCGCGTTTTGCCCTCGGGCTCGGGGAAGCGGGGAACTTTCCGGCGTCGATCAAAGTGGTCGCCGACTGGTTCCCGAAGCGCGAGCGGGCACTCGCGACCGGCATCTTCAACTCCGGCACGAACGTCGGCGCCCTGATCACGCCGCTCGTAGTGCCGTTCGTGACCGTCACGTGGGGCTGGTACTGGGCCTTCATCGCCACCGGCGCGATCGGCTTCTTCTGGCTGGTCGTCTGGTGGCTGTCCTACGCAACGCCGGAATCGCATCCGCAGGTCTCGAGCGCAGAGCTCGCTCACATTCGGAGCGATCCGGCGGACCCGGCGGTCCAGATCCCCTGGAGCACGCTCCTCAAACATCGGCAGACGTGGGCATTCGCGCTCGCCAAGTTCATGACGGATCCCGTCTGGTGGCTGTACCTGTTCTGGATCCCGGACTTCCTGAATCGGAACTACGGAATCAATTTGTCCCGGATCGGTCCGCCGCTCGTCGTTATCTACCTCGTCGCCGACATTGGCAGCATCGGCGGCGGATGGCTGTCGTCGTCGCTCATCAAGCGCGGTTGGAGCATCAATGCCGGGCGCAAGACGGCGATGCTGGTCTGCGCGGTGGCAGTGCTTCCAATCGCCTTTGCGTCGCAGGCCGCCGAGCTCTGGGTGGCTGTGGGGCTGATCAGCCTGGCCGCCGCGGCGCACCAGGGCTGGTCGTGCAACGTGTTCACGCTCGTGTCCGACATGTTTCCCCGGAAGGCCGTCGGCTCCGTGGTCGGGCTTGGCGGGACTGCCGGTGCGGTCGGCGGGATGCTCATCGCGAAGGTCACGGGGTACGTGCTCAACGCGACCGGGAGTTACGTACCGGTCTTCTTGATCGCGGCCTCGGCGTATCTCCTGGCGCTCGGATTGGTGCACCTGCTCGTGCCCAGGCTCGAACCGGCGGCCCTCGAGCGCTGAGCAGGCGCTTCCTCCCCTGTAGCTTCCGCGTTCAGGCGGAAGGCCTGCGGTCGGCGTTGGCTTCCACCTGCCCGCCTCCGCCAAGGTTTCGGCGCGGTCTCGCCGAAGCGCGCGCTTGGTTCACCAGCGCGCGAAGGCGGAAAGGTGGAAGCCACGGGGATACGTGGGACCTACTTCCGGCGCTCCGGCAGGCGGCGCTCTGACGGGCCGTCGTACCGGTGATCCTTCGGATCGATCTGCCGCATCGGCTCCTGGCGCATGCGCTCTTCCTCCGCGTGCGCCGCAATCCCCGGCACGCGTGAGATGACGAACAGCGCGTCGGCAATCGCCGGAGGGATACCGATATCGCCGCAGACGGCCGCGATCGCGCCGTCGATGTTGACCGGTACCGCGCGTCCGTGCGGGTCCGGATGCTCGACCATCACCATCTCCACCGCACGGATCATCTGAATGTGATGGCCTTCGACCTCGAGCTCGAGCGCCATCTGGAATAACCGGGCAGCCCGCGGGTCGCGCGTGTGGTAGCGATGGCCGAAGCCCGGCAGCAGCTCGCCCGCCTGGTGGGTCCGCTCGACCAGCCGCTCGGCGGCTTCACGGTACGTCGAGCCGTTCCGCACGAACTCGAGGCCGGTGTCCAGAAACTGCATGCAGGTCTCGATATCGCCGCCATGATGCCGTCCGAACCCGAGCAGCCCGGCGGCCACGCAGGCGCGCAGCGGCGCCCCGGTGGTGGCCGTGTTCCGCGCGGCAAGAGTCGAGGGCGGCGTGGCGCCGTGGTCGATGAACGACACGAGCATGGCCTCCATCAACCGGCCGATGCCGGGCGAGGGGATTTCCCCCATCAGCAGCAGATAGATCGACTCGCCGAAGGTCAGCCGTCCCATGATCTCGTCGAGCGCGTAGCCGCGCAGGAGGATCTTGTTCGGCTCGATCTGCGTGAGCGCGGTGAGCCACTTGTCGTCGGTGACCCTGGGCTGTGCGCGACGTTCGACCTGCGGTGCTTCTGTCTTCATAGTGCCTCTCGGGAGCTTCGCTTTTTGGCTATAGACTTCCAGCTTCCCGCTTCCCGCTTCGCGTTCGGCGCCCGGCTCCGGCTACGCCGACTGAGGACTCCGACCGCCGACTGCCGACTCCGACGGTGACCGACGACTGCGACTGACGACTCCGACTGCGACTGCGGCTGTCGACTGTGACTGCCGACCGTCGACTGCCGACCGCCGACTGTCATGTTCCGTAGAGCCGATCGCCGAAATCTCCAAGACCGGGCAGGATGAACTTGTGCTCGTTCAGGCCGCGATCGATGGCTGGCGTGTAGATCTCCACGTCAGGGTGATGCTCTTCCACGAGCGCGATCCCCTCCGGCGCGGAGACGATGCAAATCATACGAGCGCCGCGGGCGCCAGCCTTCCGGAGCAGATCCAGTGCGGCGACGGCGCTGCCGCCGGTGGCCAGCATCGGATCGATCATCAACACGAAGGCGCCGGTGAGGTCGCCTGGCAGCTTCGAGTAGTACCTCGACGCGATCGCGGTCGCCTCGTCTCGCTGGAGCCCGATGTGGCCGACGCGCGCTCTCGGCACGAGCTCCAGCACCGCGTCGAGCATGCCGAGCCCGGCCCGCAGCACGGGAACGACCACGACGCCGCCGGAGATCCGGCGCGCCTCGGCCGAGCCGAGCGGCGTCTCGACGCTCGCCATCTCGCTCGGCAGATCGCGAGTGGCCTCGGCGGCGAGCAGCAGGCTGATTCGCACGGCCATCCGTCGAAACAGCTCCGGAGGCGTCGACGCGTCGCGGAGCGTGGCGAGGGCATCATGAACGAGCGGGTGTTCGACGATGTGAACCGGCACCGGTTCACTATACAGAGCGGCGCCGGGCATGGCAAAGGAGCCTGATAGAATCTCCGGACCGATGAAATGGCGCAGCGTTTCACTCCTGGTGCTGGCGGTGGCCACGGCCGCTGTCACCAGCCACGCCCAGGCCCGGCGGCCCATCTCGCTCGTCGTCACCAACGGCATCGTCGTGACGATGGCCCCAGAGTCGAAGGTACTCAATCCGGGAGCGGTGGCGATCGACGGACGGGATATCGTCGCTGTCGATACGCCGGACGCGATCGCGCGCGCGTTCGAGCCGCGGGCGTCGATCGATGCGGGCGGGCAAGTCGTCATGCCCGGCCTGATCAACACGCACACCCATGCGCCGATGGTGCTGTATCGTGGCCTGGCCGACGATCTGGCGCTGATGGAGTGGCTGCAGAAGTACATCTTCCCGGGCGAGGCGAAAACGGTGTCGCCCGAGTTCGTACGGGCCGGGACGCGGCTTGCGGCGCTCGAGATGATCCAGTCAGGCACGACGACCTACGCGGACATGTACTACTTCGAGGAGGAGATCGCGCGTGCGACACGCGAGGCAGGCCTCCGAGGTGTGCTGGGCCAGACGATCATCCAGTTTCCCGTCGCGGACGCGAAAACGCCTGCCGAGGGTCTCGCCCGAGCGGAAGCCTTCATCAAGGCGTTCGCGTCGGACGAGCTCATCACGCCGGCCGTCGCGCCGCACGCCGTGTATACGCTCGACACGAAAACGCTCCAGGCCGCCCGTGCACTCGCGGACCGCGAGCACGCGCCGGTCATCACGCACCTGGCTGAAACCCAGGACGAGGTGAAGACCGCGCGGAGCAAATACAAGATGACGCCGACGGCCTACCTGGACTCGATTGGGTTCTGGGGACCACGCACGCTCGCGGCGCACGCGGTCTGGGTGTCGCCGGCCGACATTCAAATCCTGGCGCGACGGCACGTCGGCGTGTCGCACAACCCCGAGAGCAACATGAAACTGGCGAGCGGCACCTCTCCGGTCACCGCGCTCCGGTCCGCGGGCGTGACGGTCGGGCTCGGAACGGATGGTGCCGCCAGCAACAACGATCTCGACATGTTCGAGGCGGTGCGGCAGGCAGCGTTCCTGCACAAGCTGGTGACGCGCGACCCGCGCGCGATCCCGGCCTCGACCGCCCTCCGGATGGCCACGATCGACGGCGCGCGCGCGCTCGGCATGGACAAGACGATCGGCTCGCTCGAGCCCGGGAAGTGCGCCGACCTGATCCTCGTCTCGATGTCCTCCGCGAGGCAAACGCCGATGTACGATCCCCTGTCGCATCTCGTCTACGTGACACGGGGAGACGACGTCCGGACGACGATCGTCAACGGCAAGGTGTTGATGCGAGACCGCAAGATGCTCACGCTGGACGAGGCCGCCGTGCTGGCGGAGGCGCGCAGCTGGAGCGATAAGGTGCGCGCCGCCGTGAGGTAGGACTTGGCAGGCAGGGCCTGAGGCCCCGCCCTACAACTTATGCAGACACTTATCAGCAGCGATCAGATCCAGACGCGGATCCGGGAGCTCGCCGCCGAGATCGAGGCGGCCTATCCGCCGGGCGAGGAGATTCACCTGGTCTGCGTGCTCAAGGGCGGCTTCGTCTTCATGGCCGACCTCGTGCGGGCGATGAGCCCGCGGGTGACCATGGACTTCATCGCCGTCTCGAGCTACGCCAAGAGCACGAAGTCGTCCGGCGAGGTCCGGATGCTGAAGGATCTCGACTCAGGCCTCGAAGGCCGCCACGTCATCATCGTCGAAGACATCGTGGATACGGGCCTGACGCTGACGTACCTCCAGGAGATTCTGCGCGCGCGCGCACCTCGAACGCTCAGGACGGCCTGCCTGCTCAGCAAGCCGTCACGGCGCGTCGTCGACGTCACCGTCGAGTACGTCGGGTTCACGATCGAGGATCATTTCGTGGTGGGTTACGGGCTGGACTACGGTGAGAAGTACCGGAACCTCGGGAGCATCGCGGTGCTCGATGGAAACTAGAAGCCGTCTGAGAAACCTCGCCGCTCGTGACTGCCCGACGACGAGCCACGCGCGCCCGCTACGCCAGAGCGCTCCGGTCGCGTAGCTCGCGCGCGGAGCGCGCCCGCGCGACATTTGCGAGAGCCGTTCGAGTCGAGATGCTGCATTGCCGCTCTGCGAGCTTCCGCCTTAGAGGCGGAAGCCACAGATCTGATGGGGCAACCCCCCAGGATGATGACGTGAAGCGGTACGACATCATCACCGAGGCGGACGCGCGGCTCCTGGAACTCGGATCCACCGTCGAGCTGGCGCCCGGCGGCCATGTCACGCCGCTTGCGCGGGATACGCTCGCGGCCAGGCGAGTCACTGTCGTGCCAGTGGGCGCCGCCGATCCGACGTTGCCTCCTGACCTGGCGCCCGTGGCCGACATCAAGCGCGTGGCCCTCGGGAGCGACCACTCGGGCGTGGCGCTCAAGCGGGCGCTCGTGATGCATCTGCGCGGCCGCGGGCTCGCCGTCGCAGACCTTGGCACCGACAAGCCGGATCCGGTGGACTACCCGGACATCGCCGCAGCCGTTGCGCGCTCGGTCGCCCGAGGCGAGTCGGACGCCGGGATCGTCATCGACGGCGCGGGCATCGGCTCGGCGATTGCCGCGAACAAGATCCGCGGCATCCGTGCGGCGATGTGCACCGATGAGACGATCGCCCGATATTCGCGCGAGCACAATGGAGCCAACGTGCTGACGCTCGGATCGTCGTTGCTGGCGGGGCCAGAAGCGGCCATCCGGATCGTCGACACCTGGCTCGGTACGGCGATGCGCGAGGCTCGGTACATCAGGCGCCTTGTGAAGATCCGCCGGCTGGAAGATGACTTCGCGCGCGGCCAGTAAGCCCATGAATGCGCCAGACCTGCAACGGCTCATCGACATGATCACCGAAGAGGTGCTCGCGGCGCAGGGCGTTCGTCCCGCTGCCTCCCGGCACTGCAGCTGTCACACGGTGATGCTCGAGTGCTGTCCCGATCGGCTTCGCGGCGTGCTGGACGCGGGAGCGACACGCATCGGCGTCCATGCGGCCGGTGGGGCTCCCGGAGGTGTTGCGGCCCTGATCGATCACACGCTGCTGAAGCCGGACGCGACCCGGCCCGAGATCGAAAAGCTGTGCCGGGAGGCTGCCGAGTTCCACTTTGCCACGGTCTGCGTGAATCCGGCATGGGTGGCGCTGGCGGCCGCGCGCCTCAGGGGCACGTCTGTCGGCGTGTGCTCGGTCGTCGGGTTTCCGCTCGGCGCCACGACCCCGGACGTCAAACAGTTCGAGACACGACGAGCGATCTTCGATGGTGCGACCGAGATCGACATGGTGATCAACATCGGCGCTCTGAAATCCGGAGACCTCCGCACCGTCGAGTGCGACATCGAAGCCGTGGTCGACCCGTGCCGTCAGCGTGGGATTGTCAGCAAGGTCATCATCGAGGCTGCGCTGCTGACGGACGAAGAGAAGGTGGCGGCCTGCACGCTCAGCAAGGCCGCCGGCGCCGACT
Organism: uncultured Acidobacteriota bacterium; assembly: GCA_963804795.1. Classification (GTDB taxonomy): domain Bacteria; phylum Acidobacteriota; class Vicinamibacteria; order Vicinamibacterales; family 2-12-FULL-66-21; genus CAVSUB01. Next base: position 717,713 of record CAWDRS010000009.1, read on the forward strand.
TCGTGAAGACCTCGACCGGCTTCGGCCCCGGAGGGGCCACGGCCGCCGACGTCGCCTTGATGCGGCGGGTCGTCGGCGCAGAGATGGGGGTCAAGGCTGCCGGTGGTGTGCGCGATCTCCAGGGCCTCAACGCGATGGTCGCGGCTGGCGCGAGCCGGGTGGGCGCGAGTGCGGGAGTCAAGATCGTCCAGGAGTCGAAGGGCCAGAAGCCTGCGGCACCTGCGGCGGCGGGCTATTAGGATCGCCGGGGCTCACGACGGTATGCGGATTCGGTGACGGCCAGGGGATCGCGATCCCCCGCGCGTCGAGCGCCTGCATGATGCGCTTGCGCAGCTCGCGTCCGACGTCCCACTGCTTCAGTGGTACGGTCTTGATCCGCAGCTTCATCAGCATCCACCAGTCCGCGAACGCATCGACACCCAGAATCTCGAGCGGCTCGAGGATGAACGGGCCGAACGCCGGATCCTTCTGCAGCGTGTCGCCGACCTCCCGCAGAATCGCGGCAACCCGATCCGTGTCCTCCCGATACGAGATGGGCAAGTCGATGAGGTAATACGAGTAATCCATCGACCGGTTGGCCAGTGTGTTGATCGCACCGTTCGGAAACACGTGCACCGTGCCTTCCACGTCCCGCAGCACGATCGTCCGCAGATTGATCTGTTCGACGAGGCCGCCCGTGCCGTTGATCGCCGCGACGTCACCGACGCGGACCTGGTTCTCCAGCAGGAGGAAGAAGCCGCTGATGACGTCCCGGACGAGCGTCTGCGCACCGAAGCCCACGGCCAGCCCGGCGATGCCGGCGCCGGTCAGGACCGGGGCGATGTCGATTTGGAATTCGCGCAGGATCATCAGCGCCGCGATTCCGACGATCAGGACCGTGGTCACCTTGCTGATGGCGGCGCCCAGCGTACGGGCGCGCTTGGCCCGCTCGAGGGCATCGACGGAGCTTCCGCCCGCCACCTCGTGCTCGAAGCGTCTGACGACGAGCGACGTGGCCCGCACGGAGGCGTAGGCCAGCAGCGAGATCACCGTCACGCGGAGGCCGGCACCGAATGCCCAGATGCCTACCGTCTCGAGATGGACGCCGGTCTGCGGATGGAGCCCGGCCAGCTCGAATGCCGGAACGAGGACCAATGCCGAGACGAGCACGAAGACGGCGGCGCTGAGGAGCCGCAGCGGGCCTCGGACGAGCGGGCTCGACTCATGAAGCGTGTCGTGCAGCAGCGCTCGAAGCCCGCGCGCCGCGAGACGGCGCACGGTGCGCGCGGCGATCCAGGCGACCACGAGGGTCGGGATCACCGCGAGGACGATCGCCTGCCACGTGACTTCCTCCGCAAACAGTCGAGACAACATGGCCGCAGAATAGCAGATGAATACCGGATAAAATCGAGCGCGATGGCTCTGTCGCCGTCCGCACGGCGCTCTCTCGTGCCCTATCTGCTTCTGGTCGCGGCGCTCGGAGTTACCGGCGGCGCCGCCCGCTACGCGCACAATCAAATCGCGCAGCAGAGCGATCTGCGGTTCAGGAGCACGGCCGCGCGGGTGAGCACCGAAATCGAGACCCGGCTCGATGCCTACGTGGCCATGCTGCACGGCGGCTCCGGGCTGTTTGCCGCGAGCAGGCGCGTCGAGTTCGATGAGTTTCGCGCGTACGCCGGCCGTCTCGAGATGCCGCGGCGCTACCCGGGCGTGCAGGGGATCGGCTTCTCACGCTTCGTGCCGCCGAAGGACCGCGGGCACATCCAGCAGGCCATCGCGGCACACGTGCCGACGTTCAAGTACTGGGCCGAGGGACCTGCGGACGAGCTGCACGCCATCATCTTCCTGGAGCCCGAGAACGAGCGGAACCTGCATGCGATGGGGTTCAACATGTTCTCCGAACCGAACCGTCGCGAGGCGATGATCCGTGCCCGCGACTCCGGTGTGTCCGCTGCGACCGGTCCCATCCGCCTCGTGCAGGAGGACGTCCACTCCGGACCGGAGCAGACGGGCTTCCTGATTTATGAACCGGTGTACCGGTCGAGCGAGATCCCCGCCACCGTCGAGGAGCGCCGCGCGCAGCTCCTGGGCTTCGTATACAGCCCCTTTCGCTGCGGCGATCTGTTCAAGGAGATGCTCTTCCCGGACGAGGCGCAGGAGGTGTCGCTGCACGTTTACGACAGCACCGGCCCCAACGGCATGCTCCTCTACGCCACGCGGGAGGGTCGGCCGCATTCTGGTCTTCGAACCGATAGCCCCGTTGCCGTAGCCGGCCGGAAGTGGGTGCTCGTCTTCGAGGGCGATCGGCCGGTCCCGGCGCTGGCGTCCGGACGGATATTGAACATCGTGGTGTCAGGGGGAGCGTTGTCGCTCCTGCTCTTCGGCATTACGCGGGCGCAGGTCGGCGCGCGCGCGAAAGCCGAACGGACAACAGAGGATCTCAGGCGATCCGAGGAAGCCCTCCGCGCGGCGAACCGTTCGAAAGACGAGTTCCTTGCGATCGTGTCACACGAGCTCCGCACGCCGCTGAATGCCATCGTGGGCTGGGGATCGATGCTCCGGCGCGGCCAGGTGCCGCCCGGCAGCGAGCGGCACGCGCTCGAGGTGATCGAGCGCAACGCCCTCGCGCAGGCGCGCCTCGTCGAAGACCTGCTCGATATCTCGCGCGCGGTCGCCGGGCGGCTCCGGCTCGAGCTGAGCGACGTCAACCTGGCGGCGACGCTGCGCGCGGCGGCCGATGCGGTGCGCCCCGCGGCCGCCACGCAAGGTGTGGCGCTGAACCTCGTGGTGCCCGACGATCTGGGCGTCATCCGGGGTGATCCCGCGCGGCTCCTCCAGGTTCTGCAGAATCTGCTCTCGAACGCGATCAAGTTCACCAAGACCGGCGGCCGCGTCAGCCTCGAGGCGTCCAGGGCAGGCCAGGAAGCGTCGATACGCGTGACGGACACCGGCATCGGCATCAGTCCGGAGTTCATCCCGTTCGTCTTCGACCCGTTCCGGCAGGCCGACACCTCGACGACGAGAGCGCACGGCGGTGTCGGGCTGGGGCTCGCCATCGCGCGCTACTTGATCGAGTTGCACGGCGGCACGATTGACGTGGCCAGCGAAGGCGAGGGGCTGGGGAGCACCTTCACGTTGCGTTTCCGGACCGGTCAGGTCGGCCGGCGGGTGGCCGCCGTCTGACCCCAACGTGTGACTTCCGGCCTCATTCTTTTCACAAGCTCTCGAGGCGGAAGCCACGGGACGACGGCGATCAACTCTCCCCGTGACCGCCGGATCCGAGCGCCGATCGGCGCGTGATTTCGTCCCGGACGCTCCACAGGGCCGGAAAGAAGCGCACGTCGATCCGGCGTCCGAGGACCTCGACGGGCGTGCCCTGCGTCCCGATCACGTTGCCCCCGATGATCCGTTCGACGACCTTCAGGTGGTGGAAGCGCCAAAGGATGATCCGCTCGTCCCAGGTGATGAGCTGCTCTGCGAGCTGATACAGGCTGTCCCGTTCGTGACCGTGTTCGTAGAGCTCGCGGAGGGTCAGCCCGCTCGTCTCGAGGAGCCGCTCAAACGCGGAGCCGAGGAGCGGTGACAGGTGATGCACCCGCCGGAAGCCGGGGGAATCGAACCCGGCGCCATGCCCGAGCGCGGTCCGGACGATGGCGTAGTCAATCGGCGACATGTGCTCGAGCATGTGCAGCTGGTCGATCACGAGCGAGAGGGCGTCGTTCGCTCTCCGCAGCAGTCGCGTGGCACCGGTGGCCTGCGCCGATTCCGTCAGAGGGATCGCGTCCTCGAGCTCTCCGCACGCGAATTTCAGCCAGAGCTCCGAGGTCTGGTGGACGGCCTGGAACAGGTGCTCGTCTCGATGACGGACCTCGGCCGCAGGCTTCTGGAGGGAGAGCAGCTCGTCGGTACGGAGGTACCGTTCGTAGTCGGTCGCAGCCGTCCCCGGGAGGATCGGCTCGTTCAGATTTGCCATCGCTGCATGTTAATTGGGGGTCAGGTCTTGCACTGACGCAAAACCGTCAGTGCAAGACCTGACCCCCCCTACGCGTGGGCGACGGCGGGGATGGCGGCAAAGATCGGCATGCGCAGGCTGGCGCGGCATCCCGTTCGATCCTCGCGATTCTCGAGGATCAGGCTCCCACCATGCGCTTCGGCGATTTGACGGCTCAGCACCAGGCCGATGCCGGACCCGCCAGGCTTCGTCGTGAAGAACGGGACGAAGAGATTTCCCGTGTTCGACAGGCCTGGTCCTTCATCCTCGACCCACAGCTCCATCGTCGGCGGTGACGCTCCGGCGAGGCGCTGCCATCCTACGCGCACGCCGCCACTGGTCTCTTTGGCGGCGTCGACGGCGTTCCCCAGCAGGTTGATCAGCAGCTGCTCGAGCTGATCGCTGTCGCCCTGAATCGTCAGGCGGGGCCCGGGAGCGACCTCGATTTGATGCGCCCCCTCGAGCGTGACGACCCGCCCCACGACGGTCCCGATATCGAGCGGCGCGAGACGCGGCGGGGGAAGTTTCGCAAGACGCGCGTACGCACTCATGAAGCGGCTCAGCGACTCGGATCGTGAGGCGATCACCGCCAGCCCCCGCTGGACGTCGTCCCGCCAATCAGCTGCCGGCGGCTCGCGGCCGACGATCGTCGCAAGGCTGCCCGCGATCGACTTGATCGGCGCGAGCGAGTTGTTCATCTCGTGGCCGATGACGCGAATCAGGCGCTGCCAGGCCTGTCGCTCTTCCTCACGCAGGGGCTGGCTCAGGTCGGAGAGCACCAGAAGCTCGTGCGGCCGGCCGCCTTGCCTGAAGAGGCTGCGCCGGATCTCCCATCGTCCCACGCCACCTGGAAACGCCGTGTTGATGACGCGCGGCGCGTCGCCCGTCAGGCAATCGCCGAGATCGAGCTCGGTCGCTTTGCGTCCAAGCAGACGCTCGGACGGTTGGCTGAGGAGGCGCGCACCGGCGCGATTGACGAACTTGAGCTCCTGTTCCTCGTCGAACGTGAAGACCGCGACGTCGATCTCCGCCATGACCTTTCGAAGGAGCGTCGTCGCCTCGAGCGCGTCGAGCCGCTGGTGACGCAGCGTTTCGACCAGCGCGTTCACCTCGATCATGACCTCGCCGAGCGGGTCCCCGCCCCGCGCTCCCCGAGCGCGGATGGAGAAGTCTCCTTCGCCGAGGGCCGCGAGCAGGTTCGAGAGCGTCTGCAGGGGCAGGACGACACGCTCGCGCAGCGCGAGTGCGAACCCCAGGCACACGGTGACGATGAGGACGGAGAGCGTCCACTGGACCTTTGGAGTGAAGTCTGTGGTCCAGAGAAAGATGAGCGAGATGATGGCGCCAGGCGCTGCTGACGCGAATGCCATCAGCAGGATGCGGCGGTCGTGGCTCAGGCGCGGCTCGCGCGGTAGGTTGGACGCCATGGGAAGCAACGGAAGAAGCATTCTAGACCGGGGGGCTTCGCCCCGCCGGACCCCCAACGCCGTCGCTCGCGGGGGCCCCAAAGCCCCGCTCCGCTCCGGCGGGCGCGCCGAGGGCGCGCTTAGTCCGTTGGGGCGGGTCGTGGAGACGGTCGGGGAATTGTCGCTGCGAGGCGTCTAAGGCTCCCCCTGGGCCTGCCATAGGCTGCTTGCCACGATCACAACCCGTAGCGCTGCAGGCGCCGATAGAGTGCGCTCCGGCTCAGTCCGAGGGCCTTGGCGGCCTGGCTGACGTTGCCGTCGAAGCGCATCATCGCCTTCTTGATGAGGAAGCACTCCACGTCCTCGAGGCTCATGTCTTCGAGGCGGCCGCCACCTTCGCGTGTGGCTCGAAGACCCAGATCGACTGGTTTCACCAGCGGGCCGCCGGCCATCAGGACGGCGCGCTCGATCGCGTGATCGAGCTCGCGGACGTTACCGGGCCACGGATGCTCGAGCAGCAGCTGCATGGAGGCGCTCTCGAAACCTGTGAGGCGCTTCCGGTAGCGCTGCGCATGCTGCCGGAGAAAATGCTGCGCGAGCAAAGGGAGATCCTCGCGGCGATCCCGGAGCGAGGGCAGCCTGATCTCGATGGTGTTGAGCCGGAAGAGCAGATCCTGACGGAAACGGCCGGTCGACACCTCCTCGGTCAAGTCGGAGTTGGTGGCCGAGATGATCCGGACGTCCACGCGGCGCGTTCTAGACGACCCGAGCCGCTCGAATTCGCCGGTCTCGATGACGCGCAGCAACTTCGCCTGCTGACTCATCGGGACGTTGGCGATCTCGTCGAGGAAGAGCGTCCCCATGTCGGCGAGCTCGAATCGCCCGACCCGATCCGCCTTGGCATCGGTGAAGGCGCCACGCACGTGGCCGAAGAGCTCGCTCTCGAAAACTCCCTCGGAGACGCCGCCGGAGTTCACGATCACCATCGGCCGCGACGCGCGACTCGACACGGCGTGGAGCGCCCGCGACACGACACCCTTGCCCGTGCCGTTCTCCCCGAGTACGAGGACGTTCGCGTCCGACGGCCCGACACGCGAGATGACCTGCAGCACGCCCTGCATAGCCGGCGATTCGGCAATCAGCTTGGGCATGCCTTCGCCGCGCAGGAGCGAGTTCTCCGCTTCGAGCCGCTGGCCCTTGCGCAGCGCCTGGCTCAGCTCGATCTGCGTGCGGATGATGGCGAGGAGGCGTGCGTTGTCCCACGGCTTCTGGATGAAGTCGCGGGCACCGCGGCGCATCGCCTCGACGGCGACCTCGACGCTGCCCCATGCCGTCATGACGACGACGGGGAGGGTGGGGTCGATGCCCTGGATGCGCGACAGCAGGTTCAGGCCTTCTTCCCCGGAGGTCGTGTCGCGCGTGTAGTTCAGATCGATCAGCGAGACGTCGAACTCACGCGCCTCGAGGGCGGCCAGCACGCCCGCGGGAGAGGACGCCGTCTCGAGGTGAAAGCCTTCGGCCTTGAGCAGGAGCCGCAGCGCCTCCAGCACGTCCGACTGATCGTCGGCGATGAGGACGCGAGGGTCGGTCGTGCGCACCGGATGACGGGACCGCTCGACTGTGTCGTGGCGGTGGTCCTTCAAATGGTCGGTAATCAGCATAGGTCCACCCATCACCCTCACTCGGTCCGCAGCGCAACCAGCGGGTCGATGCGGGTTGCACGCAGGGCCGGGATGTAGACTGCAACGAGCGCGACGAGCGCCAGCACGATCGAGGTGCCGGCGAGCGTCAGCGGGTCACGCGTGCTGGCATGTGGCAGCAGCGTCGGCGGTACCAGCGAAGCCAACGCGATCGCGCTGACGAGACCGACGGCGATGCCGATGCCGACGACCATCAGGCCGCGACCGGGCAGCAGCGAGAGCACGGAGGAGCGCTGTGCGCCGAGTGCCATCCGGACGCCGATCTCCCGCGTCCGCTGACTCACGGAGTAGCTCGCCACGCCATAGAGTCCGATCGAGGCCAGCAGCAGCGCGAGCGCTCCGAACGACATGAGGACGACCACGTTGATCCGCAGCGGTGCAAGGGACGTCGAGACCTGTTCCTCGAGGGTTCGCACGTCGAACACCGAGAGCGTCGGATCGACTTCCCGCATCGTGGCTCGAACCGCTGACGTGAGGCCACTCGCCTCGCCGGCGGCGCGCACGTGCAGTGTTGCGGTGGGCGTGTAGTTCTGCCTGATCGGCTGGTAGATGAACGGAATCGGGTCCTCGGCAACCCCGTTGTATTTGCTGTTGTGGCTCCAGTTCAACTGAGCGAACGTGAATGCCGACATCCCGCTGAAGACCTGGTGTTGATCGCGCAGGTCTTTGTAGTTCAGATGCGAGAGCGGCAGGTTGCCCGGGTTGCGCTGATCGGTGGTGAAGATGGAGACGAGCCCCGAGGGATCCTGAACCGGGATCGGCCGCAGCAGCAGCGCGTTCAGGAGGCTGAGGATTGCGGTGTTGGCGCCGATCCCGAGCGCAAGCGAGAGCACGGCCACGGCGGCAAAGGCCGGACTCTTGGCGAGCACACGAATGGCATACCGAATGTCCTTCAGCATGACGGACCGGGGACGCGCCCGACCTGAAAGTCGGTCCTACGACGGTGACGGGCGTTCCCTCGTAGGCCCGACCTTCAGGTCGGGCTGGGCCTCAGTGCTCGTGATCGATGTGGAAGCCGCTCTCTTCCAGTTCCTTCTCGGCGCGCTTGCTGCCATCCTCCTCGAGCACGCGGCCGTCGAAGAGATGGATGGAGCGGTCGGCGTGCCGCGCGTACCGCGGGTCGTGGGTGACCATGCAGATCGTCGCGCCTTCCCGGTGCAGCTCGCGCAGCAGTTCCATGACCGCTTCGCCGTTCTTCGAGTCCAGGTTTCCCGTGGGCTCGTCGGCGAGGAGGATGGAGGGGGCGCCAGCCACCGCGCGGGCGACCGCGACGCGCTGCTGCTGACCGCCCGAGAGCTGGCTGGGCAGGTGCTTCGAGCGGTGCGCCATCCCGACCTTCTCGAGCGCCGCCATCACGCGCTCCTTGCGCTCCGCCGATTTCATCCCTCGGTAGGTCAGCGGCAGCTCGACGTTCTCGTACACGTTGAGGTCACCAATCAGGTTGAAGCTCTGGAAGATGAACCCGATTTCGCGGTTGCGGACGCGCGCGCGCTCCGACAAGGCCAGGTCGGCGACCGCCTTGCCATTCAGGGTGTATTTGCCATCGGTCGGGGAGTCCAGGAGACCGAGAATCGACAGCAGCGTCGACTTGCCGCACCCGGACGGGCCGGCGATGGCGATGTACTCGCCGCTCTTGATCTCGAGGTGGATCCCTGCGAGCGCGTGGGTTTCGACCTCGTCGGTGAAGAAAACCTTCGTGACGCCGTCGAGGTGAATCAGCGTTTGCGCGGCATTGGTCATATGGTCACCCTGACTCCTTTGGGCTGCGGGAGCATCAGCCCTTCAACTGAATGCGGTCGAACTGATCGTAGGTCGACATGTCCGAGAGGATCACCTGGTCGCCTGGCTGGAGACCTTCCTTGATTTCGATGGTGTTCACCGAGCTGCGTCCGAGCTTCACGTTGGTGCGGACGGCTTCACCACTGGGGAGGAGCTTGAAGATCGAGATGTTGCCCTCATCCTGACCGAAGGCCGGCCGGCCCACGGAAATCACGTTGTCGAGCTTCTCGAGCGTGACGGTGCCGTCGACGCTCAGGTCGGGCCGTGCCCCGGGCGGCAGAGCACCATCGAGAATAACGTCTACGCCAACCGTTCCGTTGGTGGACGACGGATCGATCCGTGCGACCTTGCCCTTCACGATGCCGTTACGCGTGTCGATCTCGGCGAATTGCCCGAGTCGCAGATCTTTCGTCTGGGTTTCCGCGATCCGGACTTCAGCCTTGAGATTCGTCGGGTCGGCGACGCGGATGAGGTTCGTTCCGGGCTGGACCTGGGCGCCGCGCTCGACCGACACCACCTGAAGCACTCCGGTCATTCCGGCCTTGACCCGAAGATCGTCGAGCTTCCGCATGCTGAGCTCATAGGCGGCCCGCTTCTGATTGACGTCCGCTTCCTGCGGCGCGATCTGCGATTTCAATCCTTCTTCGGTCATCTTCAACCGCTGCTGGGCGATCTTCAGACGGTTCTCCTGATCCTTCGCCTGCGTCCGCTTCAGTTTGACGGTCAGCTCCGATACTAGTCCGTCCTTCTGGAGCTGCTCATTCGCCTCGAGATCCAGCTTGGCCTGACTGTAGTTGGCTTCGATCGTCGCCGCCTCCGCCTGCTGGCTGAGGTACTGGCTGTCGAGGTCAGCTCTCTTGTTCAGGAAGGCTGCCTGAGCAGACTGGAACGCGAGCTGCGCATCCTTGACCTGCTGCTGGAGGTCCGGGTTGCTCATCTCCAGGATGACCGTGTCCGGTTTCACTTCGGCTCCCGGCCTGAGCAGGATGCGCTCGACGCGCCCTTGCGTCGTGGCCGGAATCCATCGGATGTCCTCGGGCACCAGCGTGCCCGAGCCGCGAACCTGACGTGTCATCGGTCCGCGCTTCACGGTATCGATCCACACCGTGGCGCGGTCGACTCCAGGCGCCGCGGGTCTGAGCCGCGAGACGCCGATGCTGATGAGGACGATCACCAGGAGCGCACTGGCCCCGTAGATGATTCGTCGGATCTTCTTCTTCCGCTTGACTGACTCCGGACGTGCGATGTCGACCATGAAGAATGCCTCTGTCCTGCGCCACAGCTAGGAGTTCACGCCTGTGGCGTCACCGCAGTAGAGCCAAACCCTGTGCCATCGCGAGCGCTGCCTGTAAGTGCATGATGTTATGTAGCTTAATCTTGGCCCCCAGCGGCGAGCGTGCCGGCCGGTTGCCCAGTTGCGGAATGTCGCCGTCCCGGAATCGAACACCTGATTCCTGGAGTTCGGCACTCGTCCCGTCCGCGACTCCACATTGGACGGAAACTGTTCGATTGTGGTTTAGGGAAATGCGCGTGGTTGAAGGAAATACGCGGTTCCCGTCGAATCTCCACACGCTGAGATATACAATTTCCTGCCGCTTCCTGCCGCGACGGGATCCCTGATCCCCGATCCCGACGGCTTCGTAAACCATGGGCTACGACGCGCAGTGCGAAGTCCGGTTCGACGGCCGGACGATACGAGCAAAAGCTGTCCTCGAGCAGAAGGACCTGGTCGTGCGAGGTCCGGTGCGCCTGTCCATACCGCTCGCCCGGATCACCGAGGCAATCGCGTGCGACGGCTGGTTACGGCTCCGGTTCGACGGACGTTCGGCGGAAATCGGTCTCGGCGATGACGCGTCGAAGTGGGCGAGGAGGATTACCAACCCGCCGTCTCGCTTGGACAAGCTCGGTGTCAAGCCGGGCATGCGGATTCTCGCGCTCGGCGATATCGACGAGAGCTTCGTCGCGGAGCTTCGGGGCGCCGGTGCAACCGTTCTGCGCCGGCGGCCTCGATCTGAAGGCCTGGGGGCCGACCTCCTGTTCTTCGCGGTCGACCGTCGTGAATTGCTCGACCAGCTGAAGACACTGTCGTCGCTGATCGTCCCGGCAGGCGCAATCTGGACGCTGCGGCCGAAAGGACAGCGCGCGGTGACCGAGGCGGATACCATGGCAGCAGGCAAGCGCGCGGGGCTCGTCGACGTGAAAGTCGTGAGCTTCTCGGACGCGGTGACGGCTGAGAAGTTCGTGATCCCAATCGCGAAGCGACCTGTAACGGACGCCGGGAAGCGGGTCGGGGCGAACCGACCAAAAGGGCGAAAAACGAGGCAGGCATGAGCGACATCAGCGACCGGCTGCTGAACGACATCGTGGATGCGGTGAAGGAGATTGTTCGCAAGGAGCAGTCCGATCGGCTGCGCGACGTCTATCTGATCGGCGACATCGACAAGGACAGCGCCCGCGGGGTGATCGAGCGGCTGCGCGAGCTGGCCAACGACAATCGGCGGCCGATCACGCTGTACATCAACAGCGCCGGCGGCAACGTGACCGACGGCCTGGCGCTGCATGACGCCATTGCTCAGCTCGTCTCGTCCGGTGTCACCGTCACCATCGTCGTCCAGGGTATGGCGTACTCGATGGGGTCAGTCGTCCTCCAGGCGGCAAGTCCGGGACGCCGATGGGCATTTCCGCACTCGTGGATCATGATCCACGAGCCGGCGAAGTGGGCCGGCTGGCAGTCGACGACCGCCGCCGCGCAGCACCTGGATCGGCTGAAGCAGATGCAGGATCAGATCTATCGCATTCTTGCGGCGCGGTCCGGCAAGCCGTTGCGTCAGATTATCCGGGACACGAAGCGGACGGATCTGTACCTCGACGCGGCCCACGCCAGGAGCTACGGTCTCATCGACGAGGTGCTCGGCCAGTCGGGCCAGGTCGATATTCCCGAAGGTGAGAGCCGGCCGGCGATTCGCGCCGTCGAATCTCCGCGCCTCGACGCCGTGCCTGCTGCCGACGAGGCGGCCCACCGGATCGGCACGCCTCCCGATGCGCCCAGCGGTCCGGACGGGCAGGACTGAGCGCCTCATATCGGTCATCGGGTCATCTCGACTCCTCGCGCGGCGCAAGTCTCGTCGTGCCTTTCTTTGCCGGGGCCGTGGCATGGCGGTTGCGTCCCCTCATCCCACCTTGAGGATTCGTTCGATGGAGAAGCGGGACGTGCGCCGCCGGCTGTCAGGCGGCGTTGAACCACAGGCCGACGGGAGCGCGCACGCACGAGTCTGGGCGCCGGCCTGTACGTCGGTCGACGTCGTCCTGGACGCCGATCGATCGCGCGTGTTCCCGCTGACCCGACAAGACGATGGATTCTTCGAGGCCTCCATCGAGGGCCTCGCGCCGTCGGAGCGCTATTGGTTCCGGATAGACGGGGCGCAGTTGCGGCCGGACCCGGTCTCGCGCTGGCAGCCAGAAGGGCCGCATGGCCCTTCGGCGGTGGTGGATCCGAATCCGTTCCCGTGGACCGATGGCGGCTGGCCAGGAATCCAGCCGGCCGGTCAGGTGCTCTACGAGATACACGTCGGGACGTTCACGCCCGAGGGCACTTGGGCATCGGCGGCCGAGCAACTGCCCGCGCTGGCGCAGCTGGGCATCACCGTGGTCGAGATGATGCCCGTCGCCGATTTCCCCGGACGATTTGGCTGGGGCTATGACGGCGTCAACGTGTACGCGCCCACGCGGCTGTACGGCACGCCAGACGACCTTCGCCGGTTCGTCGATCGTGCCCATGCCGAGGGGCTCGGTGTGATCCTCGATGTCGTGTACAACCACGTCGGGCCGGATGGCAACTATCTGAACGACTTCTCGCCGGACTACTTCACAGACAAATACACGAACGATTGGGGGCGCGCGATCAATTTCGAAGGGCCGCTGCCGGCTCGCGAGCTGTTCGTCGAAAACGCCGGCTACTGGATCGACGAATTCCACTTCGACGGTCTGCGCCTCGATGCGACGCAGCAAATCAAGGACGCTTCGACGGAACACGTCATCGCCTCGCTCGTCAGGCGCGCCCGGGCGTCGGCCGGCGAGCGTCGCATTTTCGTCGTGGCGGAAAACGAGCCGCAGCACGCCCGGCTCGCCAGATCGCCGGAGCACGGCGGATACGGCGTCGACGCATTGTGGAACGACGACTACCACCATACGGCGGTGGTCGCGCTCACGGGTCGCCGCGAGGCGTACTACCGCGACTACACGGGTTCCCCCCAGGAATTCGTCTCGAGCGCGAAATATGGCTATCTGTTTCAAGGGCAGTGGTACGCCTGGCAGGAGCAGCCCCGCGGCACACCCGCACTGGACCTGCCGGCGACGGCGTTCGTGAGCTTCCTCGAGAACCACGACCAGGTGGCGAACAGCGCCTTCGGGAAGCGGTTGCACCAGCTCTCTTCACCAGGCCGCTATCGGGCTCTGACCGCGCTCACGCTGCTCGGACCGGGCACACCGATGCTCTTTCAGGGGCAGGAGTTCGCGTCGAGCGCTCCGTTCCTGTTCTTCGCCGACCATGGCGATCATCTCCGTGAGGCAGTCGCCGCAGGGCGGCAGAAATTTCTCGCACAGTTTCTGAGCACGACAGACCCGGATGTGCGCGCCGCCCTGCCTCCGCCCGGCGACGCGTCCACGTTCGAACGATGCAAGCTGGATCTCCGCGAGCGCGAGCGCAATGCGCATGCGTACGCGCTGCATCGCGATTTGCTGGCCCTGCGGAAGGAGGATCCCGTCATTGCGGCGGCATCGAGCGGACGGATCGACGGCGCCGTGCTAACACCACATATTTTCGTGCTGCGGTACGGCCTCGGAACGACCACCCATCGGCTGCTGGTGGTCAATCTCGGTGGTGACGTCGATCCGGTTGCGCTCCCGGAGCCGTTGCTGGCACCGCCCTTCGGGAGTCGATGGAGCCTCTGCTGGAGCAGTGAGGCAGTGGGCTACGGCGGGAGCGGCCGCGTCGCCGTCGAAGCCAACGCGGAGTGCCACTTTCCCGGCGAGACGGCAGTGCTGCTGCGTTCCGAGCCCCGGCGGGACGAGACGTCAGGCCGGCGCGATGGGTAGTGATCCCACGCGAGTGATTCGCTCGACCCGAGACAACGCTCCGTCGGACGGGGAGGCGATGCCACGACGCGAGTGGCTCGTGGTGAACGGGCTCGGAGGATACGCGTCCAGGTACCGTGGCCGGGGTGGTGACACGGCGGTACCACGGTCTGCTCGTGGCGGCACTTCCCGCGCCTCTCGGGCGAGTGGTGATGCTGAATCACCTCCTGGAGCGGGTGCGCCTGCCTACGCACGGTGTCCTGTGGCTCGGCGACGAGGACGAAGTCGCCGGGCCAAACGCGATCGATCGATCCAACCACCTCGTCGAGTTCAGGCTCGAGCTGGGGCTTCCGGTCTGGCGCTACGAGATCGATGGGTACGCGATCGAGAAGCGCGTGCTGATGCCCCACGGCCAGAACACGGTACACCTGAACTACCGATTGCTTTCCGGCGACGGCCCCGTACGGCTCACGCTGCGTCCGTCGGTCCAGTTTCGCGGCTATGAGGCGCCGGTCAACGAGTCGCCGGTCCAGTCCTACAGCCTGACGGCGGTTCGGCGGCGGTACGAGCTGTCGGGAGGGCCGGACTTTCCCTGCCTTCGGCTGGCGCTCGACGGGCTGTACCCCGCGCTGACTCTGGACGAGAAGGGGGTCTCCTCGGTGCCGTACGAGCTGGAGCGCCATCGAGGCTATGCGGCCGTCGGCTCCTTGTGGAGTCCGGGCTACTTCAGGGCCGATCTGACAACGTCCCAGAGCGTGACGCTGATCGCGTCAACGGAACCCTGGGAGGTGATCGAGGCGCTGAAGCCGGAGGCTGCGTCGAGCGCGGAGGTCGAGCGGCGCCGAAGCCTGCTGGGCGAGGCGGCGGCAGTTGCGAAGGATGCCTTCGCCGGGGAGCTGGCGCTCGCGGCCGACCAGTTCATCATCACTCCTGCGGGCCGCGCCGACGAAGCGGCCCGGGCACGTGCGTCGGGCGAGGAGGTCCGTACGGTGATTGCCGGCTATCACTGGTTCACCGACTGGGGACGCGACACGATGATCAGTCTCGAGGGACTGACGATCTCGACGGGCCGGCTGCGGGAGGCCGCCTACATCCTCCGGACGTTCGCCCACTACGTGCGTGACGGGCTCATCCCGAACATGTTTCCCGACGGCGCACGGGAAGGGCTGTATCACACCGCGGACGCGACGTTGTGGTTCTTCCATGCCATCCACCGTTACGTGCGCGCCACCGGCGACGTCCCCACGCTGCGGGCCTTGCTGCCCGTGCTCGCCGAGATCGTGCGGCATCACCTGCGTGGCACGCACTTCGGCATCGGCGTCGATCCGGCGGATGGTCTCCTTCGCCAGGGCGCGGAAGGCTATCAACTGACCTGGATGGACGCGAAGGTGGACGACTGGGTCGTGACCCCGCGACGCGGGAAAGCGGTGGAGATCAACGCCCTCTGGTACAACGCGCTGTGCCTGATGATCGGCTGGACGCGGGAACATGGCGGCGCGCAGGATCTCGACCTCGAGTTGCACGCACAGCGCGCGCACGATGCGTTCAACGCGCGATTCTGGTATGCCGACGGCGGGTATCTCTATGACGTCGTGGACGGCGAGCGCGGTGCCGATACGGCCTGCCGCCCCAACCAGGTCCTGGCCATCTCGCTCGATCACCCGGTGCTCGTCGATTCCCGCTGGGCGTCTGTCATGAACGTGGTGGAGAGCCGGCTGCTCACGCCGGTGGGCCTCCGGTCGCTCGCGCCCGGGCACCCCGACTACAAGTCCAAGTACTACGGCGATCTCCGCTCGCGGGACGCGGCGTACCACCAGGGTACGGTGTGGGCGTGGTTGATCGGTCCGTTCGTCGACGCGTGGCTGAAGGTGCATCCTGACGATCGCGCTGGCGCGCGATCGCTGCTGGCTGGCTTCGAAGGTCACCTCGACCAGGCGTGCGTCGGATCCATCAGCGAGATCTTCGACGCCGAGCCGCCGTACACGCCGCGCGGCTGTGTCGCGCAGGCCTGGAGCGTGGCGGAGGTGCTGCGCGTGCTGGAGAAGACAAAGTTGTCGGCTGAAGCAGCCGCCGGTTTGTGAGCTCGAATTTGCCGTACTGCTCCGAGCATACGAATTCAGTAACAGGGAGGTGGGGAGGAAGGGAGGAGCTTCTCTAAAGGTTCCTCCTTTCCTCCCGTCCTCCCTGTTCAGCGAAGCGGCAATGTCTCAACAGGAGGGAGAGGAACGTCCTGCGAGGAGTCACCGGACCGGTTACCCTATCTGCGCGAGCTTGATGGCCTCGTCGCAGCGATTCCAGCGGGCCACCAGGATCGCGAACCGTGTTCGGGCGCCCGGGCGGAGACGCAGGTCGGGCGCGCGTTGCAGGAGCATCCGGACTACCTCGGTGTTGCACCGGCCGAGCAGTGGCTGCTCGATGTCGGTCAGTGCGCCGCCGGACACTGCGGTGGCCAGCATCTCGGCGCCCGCGATGTGCGGGTCGGCGCCCGCGTCGAGGAGCCGGCGGACCATGGCGGTCTGACCGTTGCCGACGGCCATCATCAGGGGCGTCGTGCCGCTAGGCGCGGCGCGATTGACGTCGGCGCCCGCGGCGAGGAGCGCCTGGACGGATGCCGCCTGGCTCTTGTGGATGCCATGGAGGAGCGGTGTCCAGTGGTTCAGGCCGGGATCAACGCCGTTCGGGTCGTGCCCGTTCTTCAACAGGGCGGCGATGGCCGGGACGTTGCCCTCTCGCACGACGCGAGCGAGCGGCGTCATCTCGCGGCTCGCGTTGGCGGCGCAGGCGGCGACAGCTGTCAGGAGCGTGAGGATTACTGAAGGGCGCATGGGTTCATCCGTCGAATGGAGCGGCGGCACATGCGTCGCTCGAGCCACAAGACTAACAGAAATTACTTTGCATTGTAAAGTATAAATGTTCCCGACCACGCCAATGACCCTCGCTGATCTCGGCTGGAACGATCGGCTCGCTCGAGCCTTTGCGTCTCTTGGGATCGCGAACACCGTTCCCGCGCGTGTCAGCCTGGAGCACACGCACATCTACCGCGTGCTGAGCGAATCTGGCGAATGGCTGGCCCGGGTATCCGGTCGGTTGCGGCATCAGGCAGCGTCGCGCGCGGAGTTTCCAGCCGTCGGCGACTGGGTCGCGATTGATTCGCAGCAGGACGATGGGATGGCGCGGATCCGAGCGGTGCTGGCGCGCGCGAGCCGCTTCTCGCGCCGGGCGGCGGGCGACCGGACCGAGGAGCAGGTCGTCGCCGCAAACATCGACATCGTGTTCCTCGTGTCGGGGCTCGACGGCGACTACAACCCGCGCCGTATCGAGCGATACCTGCTGGTCGCCTTCGACAGCGGCGCCTCGCCCGTCGTCGTGCTCAACAAGTCCGATCTCGTCGAGCGATCCAGCCGAGTACGTCGCCGAAGTGCAGGCATTGTCGCCGGGCGTCGAGGTCCGTGCCGTGTCCAGCAGAGATCCGGTCTCTCTCGAGGTGCTGCGCGACTTGTTGGGTCCCGGGCGGACCGGCGCGCTGCTCGGTTCGTCAGGCGTTGGCAAGTCGACGATCGTCAACCGTCTCGTCGGATACGACCTGCTCGCGACGCGCGACGTGCGGATCGACGACAGCCGCGGACGTCACACGAGCACGAGCCGCCAACTCGTCGTGCTCCCCGGTCATGGGATCCTGATCGATACGCCGGGCATGCGCGAGCTGCAGCTGTGGGAGACGGGCGAAGCCGCCGCAGGCACGTTTGCCGACATCGTCGAGCTCGGAGAGGGCTGCCGCTTCCGTGACTGCGCGCACGAGTCCGAGCCAGGGTGCGCGGTTGTCAAAGCTGTCGAGAGCGGGGAGCTGTCGCGGTCGCGTCTCGAGAGCTATCGCAAGCTGCGCCTGGAGCAGGCCCACCAGCACCGGCAGCAGGATCAGCGTGCACAGCTCGACGAGAAGCGCCGCTGGAAGACGCTGACCAAGGCGGCCAACAAACACATCCGAGAGAAGAGACGGTAAGTAGAAGCCGTCTCATCAACCTGCCGCTCGGTTCCCGATGCGAGCGAACGCCCGTGAGATCCCCGATCCCGCCGCCTACTCCGACTGCGCCACCCGCCGGGACCAGCCCGCCACTCGCCGGGATCGTCGATGCACCCGGACCCACCGAGCGTAAGGTGCAGACATGAACGTGCTGTCTGTCACCAACGCCAGAAAATCGTTCGGTGCCGTCAAGGCACTCGACGGCGCCTCCTTCGATCTTCGCCAGGGTGAGCTTCTCGCGCTGCTCGGCCCGAACGGGGCCGGCAAGACGACGCTGATCCGCGCGATTGCCGGGCGCGTGCGCCTCGACTCGGGCGACATCCGGCTGTTCGGCGTGCCCGTCGGGACCGGGCGAACGGCGGCGGAGCTCGGGATCGTTCCGCAGGAGATCGCTCTCTACCCGCTCCTCACGGCGCGCGAAAACCTCGCCGCGTTCGGCGAGCTGCAAGGTCTCTCGGGTGCGGATCTGAAGCGTCAGATCGACTGGGCGCTCGATCGCACCGGACTTGCCGACCGCGCCGGCGAGCCGGTCAAACAGTTCTCGGGCGGTATGAAGCGGCGGCTCAACATCGCCTGCGGGTACTCCATCGCCCCCGGATCGTGCTGCTCGACGAGCCGACGGTTGGCGTGGATCCCCAGAGCCGCGATCGCATCTACGACATGCTGTCGGATCTTGCCGCCGAAGGCGTCTCCCTCCTGTTGACGACTCATCATCTCGAGGAGGCTGAAGCGCGGTGCTCTCGGACGGTGATCATCGATCACGGTCGCGCCATCGCCGAAGGCACGCTCGCCGAGCTGGTCGATCAGACAGTCGGGCGGCATCGCCTGGTCACGCTGCTCCTCGACCGGCCCCTGTCCGATGTAGGGACCGTCGCTCGCGGGCCCGAGACGATTGTGGACGCCGCAGACGCCAGGCGTCTCCGCACCCGGTTGCACGACGTCGCGTCGGAGCTCCCGCCGCTGCTGGACCGCGTGCGCCAGGCTGGCCGCGCGGTCGAAGACGTGGACGTCCGCGGTCCGAGCCTGCAGGCCGTCTTCATTCATCTCACCGGAAGGGAGCTGCGCGAGTGATGTGGACGCTGATCCGTGTCGGCCTGACAAACCTTCGTCGCGATCGGGTCGTGCAGGCGCTGACGTTCCTTCTGCCCATCGTGTTCTTCTCGATCTTCGCGACCGTGTTCGGCGGCCGCGCCGGCGGCACGCCCCGGATCAACGTCGCGGTCGTGGACGAGGACCGGTCGGACTTCAGCCAGCGCCTCACGACCGGTCTGGCGAAGGAATCCGGGCTGCGTGTTCGTACGACGGCCGACGAGAAGGGCACGGGCGCGCCGTTGACACGGTCGGCCGGCGAAGAGCTCGTCAAGGGCGGCGACGTTCCCATTGCGATCGTCATCCCCGCCGGAACCGGCGCCTCCTTCGCGAACCGCGGCTTCGCCGGCGGCGGGCGGCCGATTCAGCTGCTGGCTGACGTCTCGGATCAGGTCGCGCCGCAGATGGTCTACGGGCTCCTCCAGAAAGTGACGATGACGGCGGCGCCCGATCTCTTGATGAAGGGCGGTCTCGATCAATTCGAGCGCAACGCAGGTCGGTTGACGCCGGAACAGCGCGCTGCCGTCGACGCCTGGCTGCCGCAGCTTCGGCAACAGGCCCAGCAGGGTCAGCAGGGAACGACCGCCTCCGGTGGCGGCGGTGGACTGACGATGGGGGTGGGGATCGAGACCGTGGACGTGATGCGCACGACCAACGAGCGCGGCTCGCTGATCTCCTTCTACGCCGCCGGAATTGGCGTGATGTTCCTGTTGTTCTCCGCGGTTGGCGGCGCCGGCGGGACGCTGCTGGACGAAGTCGAATCGGGAACGCTCGAGCGGCTCCTGTCCACGAAGATCGGGATGACGGGCGTGCTCGTCGGGAAATGGATGCTCTTGACCTTGATCGGCTTCCTTCAGCTCTGCGTGATGTTCCTCTGGGCGAGGGTCGCGTTCCAGCTGCCGCTATTTTCGCACCTGCCCGGATTCGTCGTGATGACGGTCATCACCGCGGGCGCCGCGGCGGCGCTGGGGCTGGTGCTGGCCACGCTCGCCAAGAGTCGCGGCCAGCTCTCGGGCTTCTCGACGATTCTGATCCTCACGATGTCGGCCATCGGCGGAAGCATGTTTCCGAGGTTCCTCATGAGCGAGGGCATGCAGAAAATGGGGCTCGTGACGTTCAACGCCTGGGCGCTCGACGGATACCTCAAGGTGTTCTGGCGCAACGCACCGATCTGGCAGCTCTGGCCGCAGGTGGCGGTGCTCGTCGGCGCTGACCGGTGTCTTTCTCGGCCTCGCCCGGCTGCTGGCGCGACGCTGGGAAACGGCGTGAGAAGCTTCCAGCTCCCAGCTCCCAGCTTCCACCCTTCGCTCACGCTTGCCAGACTGGCGTGAGCTACGGGTGGCGAGCCACGCGAAGGGTGTCCACCGTAGCAGCGAAGCTGCGAAGGTGGACCTCAGACCAGCTTCCGCTTCCCGCTTCCCGCTCTGAAGAGGCGCTGCCTCGCGGCAGCGCCGTTGAATGGAAGCATTCTGACTTCTAGCTCCTGACTCCTGGCTTCCACCTATTGCTGCCCGCCAAGAATCAGCGGGAGTCCATCCTTCCCGGACCCGATCACGATCACCTTGCTGTTGGGCGACTCGGCGATCTTCGTGGTGGCTTCGATGCCCTTCCAGCGCAACAGCTCGGGGCTGATCCCCTGGGCCACGATCCGCTGGAAGTCCGCGACGCCGGCCGCTTCGATCCGCTTCCGTTCCGCCTCCTGCTTTTCCTTGAGCAGGACGAACTCCATGCGCTGGCTTTCCTGGTCCGCACTCAGCTTTTCCTCGATCGCCGTAGTGATTCGTTGCGGCAGCGTCAGCCGCCTGAGTGGCGTGCTCTCGATCAGCACTCCGCGCGGTCCCAGGAGCTTCTGGAGGTCGCCGGTGATCACCTGGGCGAGCTGTTCGCGCTCGGACGTGTAGAGCGCCTTGGCCTCGAAACCGGCCGTCACTCCGCGCGTCACGGAGCGGAACTGCGGCTCGAGAATGACAGGGATGTAGTCCTGCCCGATGGTCCGGTAGACGTCCGCCGCCTTCTCGGGGTCGAGGTGAAACAGTACGCTGCACTCGACGTTCATCGTCAGCCCCTCCTTCGAGGGGACGTCCATCACTTCCTTCAGCTCCTGCGTCTTGATGGACATCGTCACGACGCGCGCGAGCGGGTTGGCGAACTGGATGCCGGCATTCAGCGGCGTCGGCGAGACCCGGCCGAAGAGATCAACCACGCCGACCGAACCGGCCGGTATCACGCGAACCGATCGGCCGAGGACGAGCACGATCACGACGACCAGCATGAGACTGGCCAGCCCTCGGGGCGACATCGATCCGGTGCCGCCACGCCGCAGAGCGACGAGCAGGAGGCCAAGTACCAGAATCACGACGACGGCGATCAGACCCATGACAGGGCTCCTTTCGTAGCCTTGCCCCGGAATCGGGGATCGGCTGCGGTTGATGTGGCTCAATTCTAGAGCTTCGATATTTCGGGCAGGTTAATGGGTCAGAAGTCAGAATTCAGGAGGCAGGAGTCAGAATGTTTTCGTTCAACGGCGCTGCCCCGAGGCAGCGCCGGAGCGGGAAGCGGGAAGCGGGTTCTGAGGTCCACCTTCGCAGCTTCAGCAGCTTCGCTGCTACGGTGGACACCCTTCGCGTGGCTTGCCACCCGTAGCTCACGCCAGTCTGGCAAGCGTGAGCGAAGGGTGGAAGCTGGAAGCTGGAAGCCATTACCATCCCCCCATGAGAATCGCTCTCGTCCAACAGCCTGCGACCGAAGACAAGGACTACAACGTGCGCTGTGGCCTCGAGGCACTCGCGCGTGCAGCACGTGAAGGTGCCGTGGCGGTCTCGTTCGCAGAGCTGGCCTTCGAGCGATTTCATCCGCAGCGTCCGGCGCGCGAGGCACCGTGGCGGCTCGCGGAACCCGTCCCCGGACCCACGACCGATAAGTTCGCTCGCGCGGCACGAGACCTCGGTGTGGTCGTGGTGCTCAATCTGTACGAGCGCGACGGCGAGCGGGCGTTCGACTGCTCGCCCGTGATCGACGCGGACGGCACGCTCCTGGGCCGGACGCGCATGATTCACATCACCGACTATCCCTGCTTCCACGAACAGGGCTACTACACGCCGGGCGACACCGGCGCACCCGTGTATCGCACGCGCGCCGGCACGATCGGCGTCGCGATCTGCTACGACCGGCACTATCCGGAGTACATGCGTGCGCTGGCGGTGGCGGGAGCCGAAGTCGTGTTCGTGCCACAGGCGGGCGCCGTCGATGAATGGCCAGAGGGACTCTACGAGGCGGAGGTCCGCGTCGCCGCATTCCAGAACGGTTACTTCGTGGCGCTCTGCAATCGTGTCGGCGCTGAGCAGTGCCTGACGTTCGCGGGCGAATCGTTCGTCTGCTCGCCCGACGGTCGCGTCATCGCGCGAGCCGAGCGGCTGACGTCGACGATTCTCTACGCGGATCTCGACTTGCGGGAAGTGACGCAATCGCATGCGCGGCGGCTCTTCCTCCAGCATCGGCGTCCCGAGTTGTATGCTGCCTGGGTGGCGGGAGGACAATAGCGTGGGTTCCAGGCGTCGGGCACCAGGCTCCAGAACCATGTCGCTGACGGCGGTCTTCACACGCTCTGCTCGGGTGCCGGCACTCGTTCTCGCATCATCGCTGGCGCTTGCCGCCTGCCGCGACGCCAACGTCGTCACCACGAGCTACGCGACGCTCCAGGAGGCGACGGCGGCCGGCGCCGTCGCAAACGGCTATCTGCCGGACGGCCTGCCGCAGGGCACGCGCGAAATCCGCGAAGCGCACGATCCGGAATCGCGGCGGCATTGGGCGCTTTTCAGCTTTCCGCCCGCGGAGCAGGATCGGCTTCGGGCACTGCTCGAGCCGCAGGAGTCCAGCGCGGACGGGCAGGTCTGCGACGTGCCCGGCCGGATCGAGTGGTGGCCCGTCCTGCTCCGCAACCGTCTGGATGGCGAGCGCATCCGCTCGACAGGCCTCCTCACCTACAAGGGCCGCGGAGGCAATCTTTTCTATGCGGTGAACTGGAACCAGGGCCGTGCGTATCTCTGGACCCCTGGCCAGCCGTAACCCGCCTTCGCCGCTGTGGCGGCTACGGCGCGGCAGGCTCCGAGATCGCCGCTGCCGCGGCTACGGCGCGGCAGGCTCCGAGATCGCCGCTGCCGCGGTTACGGCGCGGCAGGCTCCGAGACCGCCGCTGCCGCGGTTACGGCGTGGCAGGCTTCGCGGGATCGAGAGCGTGATCGAGACTCGTTTCGTTTACCGAGCCGAAGGATGGTTTACCGAGCCGAAGCTCGCCGAAGGCGAGCGAAGGATGGATGACGAGGTCCGCCTCCGCCAAGGCGGCGGACAACCTTCGCCTGGCTGGCCAACCATAGCTCACGGGTGCGTTGAGAACGTGAGCGAAGGTTGGTGCCGAGGACTGGAATCGAACCAGTGACACCAGCATTTTCAGTGCTGTGCTCTACCGACTGAGCTACCTCGGCTCGCTGTTTGCGCGAAATGCAGAACCCCAATCATAGCAAAATTCACTTGTACTTTTTTGCAGTGCAGGCTACTTTGTACTTGTACTTTCGATCGCACTCTGCTAACGTCATGGTCATTCCCGGCCATTCCCGAATGCGCACACGAACGATAGCCACCAGCGTGATCGAGCCGCCGAAGCTCTCGCCGAGCCGCTCGGGGCACCGCTGGCTCCGCGGAGTCCTGGTGCTGATCGCGATGATCGTGCTGGCGGACGCGCTGGTAGGGGAGCAGAGCCTGTCGAGTGGCGTGCAGGCTCGGAGGCAGTACGAAGCCGCCGGCGCCGATCTCGCCCTCCTCCGGGGCGAGAACGCGCGGTTGCGCGACGACGTCCGGCGGCTGCGGGAGGATCCGGACACGATCGAGTACGTCGCACGGAAAGATCTCGGGCTTGCCCGACGCGGAGAGATCCTCGTCGTGTTGAAGTGACCGGTTGCAGGGGGCCTAAACCCCTGCCGTAACCTCCACGTCGCGCAGCAGTCCCAGTTCCCGACGCACCTTCTCTTCGATCGATCTCGAAGACCGCCGGGTTGTCCTTCAGGAACTGCTTGACGTTCTCGCGGCCCTGACCGAGTCGCTCGCCGCCGAAGGCGAACCACGTGCCACTCTTCTCGACGATCTTGCGGTCGACAGCGAGGTCGAGCAGGTCGCCCTCCTTCGAGATGCCCTCGCCGTACATCACGTCGAACTCCGCCTCTCGGAACGGCGGCGCCACCTTGTTCTTGACGACCTTCACCCGCGTCCGGCCCCCAACGACGGTATCGCCGTCTTTGATCGCGCCGATCCGCCGGATGTCGATGCGCACGGAGGCGTAGAACTTCAGCGCGCGCCCGCCGGTCGTCGTTTCCGGGTTGCCGAACATCACGCCAATCTTCTCGCGAAGCTGATTGATGAAGATCAGGCAGGTCTTCGA
The DNA here is from genome assembly GCA_963804795.1 of uncultured Acidobacteriota bacterium. Classification (GTDB taxonomy): domain Bacteria; phylum Acidobacteriota; class Vicinamibacteria; order Vicinamibacterales; family 2-12-FULL-66-21; genus CAVSUB01. Next base: position 742,182 of record CAWDRS010000009.1, read on the forward strand.
CTTCGACACGACACCGGTGAGCTTTCGCAGCGCCTGCGACATCAGACGGGCCTGGAGCCCCATCTGTGCTTCGCCCATCTCGCCTTCGATCTCGGCACGCGGCACGAGCGCGGCGACCGAGTCGACCACGACGACGTCGACGCCGCCCGAGCGGACGAGCACTTCGACGATCTCGAGCGCCTGCTCCCCGTTGTCCGGCTGCGACACGAGCAGGTTGTCGAGCTCCACACCCAGCTTCGAGGCGTACTGGGCGTCGAGCGCATGTTCCGCGTCGACGAAGGCCGCCATCCCGCCAAGCTTCTGCGCTTCGGCAATCACCTGAAGCGAGAGCGTGGTCTTGCCCGACGACTCCGGCCCGAAGATCTCGACCACGCGGCCGCGCGGCACGCCCCCAATCCCGAGCGCGTAATCAAGGCTCACCGCTCCGGTTGAGATGGACGGCATCGTCGTGACGATGTCCTTCTGGCCGAGGCGCATAATCGAGCCCTTGCCGAACTGTTTTTCGATCTGGCCGACGGCCAGCTCGATGGCTTTGAGGCGTTCGCGGTCGTGACGGTCGTCTGCAGGCGGCATTCTCGCTCCTTGAAAAGTCGGTCCAGGCTGGGGGCATTCTAGGGTCGTGCCGGGGAGAAAGTCAAGCGAAAATGTGTGAAGTCAGATGGCGTAGGTGCCTGTGAATGAGCAGCTTACGAGCGAGGACGACTTTCGCCTCGAGCGTTCACTCCTCGAAGACCTCGCAGGATTTGCGCACCGGGCACGACCGAGGGTCCGCACTTTCTGCGGATGCCGAACCGGGGATAATCAGACCCATGCCGTCGCCGGTCGGCCATGCGCTTGGGGGGATTGCGGCAGGCTGGCTGCTCGAACCCGAGCATACGCGCACGACGATGGGCCGGACAGGGCAGCACGTGGCGACGCTCGGTCTCGCGGCGCTCGGAATCGCGGCCGACCTCGACCTGGTCGTGGGAGCGCATCGCGGGGCAAGCCACAGCCTCGGCGCCGTCGCGTTCGTGGCCCTGGTCTCCTGGTGTCTCATCGGCGCCCGGCCGGGGCGCGGACGCTGGACCGCCGCCATCGCGGCCGCCTACGGTTCCCACCTGCTCCTCGACTGGTTCGGCTCCGACACATCGGCGCCGTTTGGGATCCCGGCGCTGTGGCCCTTCACGTCGACCTACTATCAGGCGCCCTGGCCGCTGTTCTCCGCGGTCTCCCGCCGGATCCATCAGCCGGAGCTGTTCTGGATGCCGAACGCGCGCGCGCTTGCGCGCGAAGTGCTCATCCTGCTGCCGATCGTCGTGCTGGTCGGGTACAAGGTTCGCCGTGGCCGCGGACGCCTCCGAAACCGCGCTGTTGCCGCGGCGATCGCCATGGTGGGGATGAGTCCGGCCGGTGGACATCTGAGCGCCCGTCAGGCACCAGGCCTCCCGCAACCGGGGCCACCTCGAGTCTTGGTAGAGGATGCGCCTCAGGGTAGTGCGTATGTCCAGGCGGTCGTCCGATATCTGGCCGGCGACTTCGAGAATGCGGTGACGGCGCTGAGGGCGTTGCCAGAGAGCGAGGTCAGGAGCCAGGAGCGTAACCTGCAGAAGGAGCCGCGATGGATTCAGGCCGCGGTGATGGCGCACACGGAAGCAGCGAGCGCGCCGGGTATCGAGGACCGTGCAGCAATTCCATTTCCAGCGCCCGGCTGGCACCGAATCGACCTGACACTCAAACGAAAGAAGGGCACGATCACCGCGCGGCGCGGCTACTTCGGTGACGGTTCTTGACCGCCGCGCTCACCGGAGCGCCACGGCTTTTGGGAGGGACACCGTGACACCCGATCCGACACACGAAACCGAAGACGTCGTGCGGAGCGCCGGGCGACCCTGGCCGTTGGTCGTGGTCGCCCTCTTTGCGCTCCTCTGGTCCGGCGCATGGGTCAGGCATTTCTACTCGAGTGACTACCGGGCGATCGCGACCAGCATCCAGGACGACTCCTATTACTATCTGCTGCCCGCCTGGAACGTCTCGCGCCTCGGCTGGTTTACGTTTGACGGCATCACCCAGACCTACGGGTTTCAGCCGCTGTGGGAGCTCGTCCTGTCGGCTCTGGGGTCGGTCATGTATTCCCGCGAACAGTTCCTGCGGCTGGTGCTCGCCATCTCGGCGCTCCTGTACACCGGCGCAGCGGTCATGACCGCGTTGGCGGCGCGCGCTGTCTGGCGAAGCCGGCGACCGCGCGGCGGATCGGCCGCTCTGATGACCGCCGCGGCAGCCATGCTGCTCAATCCCGAGTTCTCCGTGGCGAATCTGACAGGGAAAGAAAACGCCCTCTACGGCGCCGTCTTTTCCGCCCTCGTCTTCTTCAGCCTGTCGGGCAGACCGGCACTCGAGCTGACGGGAAAGTACACGCGTGGGTGCCTCGCGGGCGCCGCACTGCTGGCCCGTCTGACTCCCACGTCCATGGTCGCCGCGACGCTCAGTTACTTACCGCTGGCGCGGCGGGACGCCCGGCGTCTGCTGCCGGGCAACATCGCCTCCGCTGTGGTCGTCATGCTGCCGTGGCTGATCTACGCGACCTTGGCCTTTGGTTCCGTCATGCCGATGTCGGGCAGGGTGAAGATGGAAGGCTTCTGGCCCACACTCCGAACCGACCCTGAAGGGCTCAGGCAGGTCCTATCACGCTACCGTCGGCTATACGCACGCCGTCGTCCTGTTCGCGTTCGGCTTCAACACGCCGCTTTCGAGCATCGGGCCGTCGTCCGCCGTGATCGGGCGCGACTGCTTCGCTCTGATGGCCGTCATTGGTGCCGGCTGCGATCCTCTGGTCGAGACACCTGAACCTCCTGCTCCTCTCAGCCGGCCTGCTCGCGGCCTCCGCAACGATCCCGCTGCTGCTGCATCAGCAAATCGACAATATCTACTATTTCACCTGGTACATCGTCGAAGTCCCGATCGTCGCCGCCATCCTGGTCGGTGTCGGTGTGGAATTCCTGCTGGAGTGGGTGCAGCGATATTCCCCGACGCTGCGGGTGTGCGCGGCGACCGCGCTCGTCGCTGTTTCGCTGACGGCTGTGCCGGGCGAAATGTCACTCGCTGCGCCGCAGCCCCAGTATGTCGACCATGGACAGTGGCAGGACGTGATGCTGAAGGCTGGCGACTGGATCAATCGAGAGGTTCATGAGCCGCCAGGCACTCGAATCGGCGCGTTCAGCGCCGGGATGCTTGGCTGGTTCTCGAAGTACACCGTCATCAATCTCGACGGCCTTGCCAATGACGAGGTTGCAGTCGACAGGCAGACCGGGGGGGACTACGCGTCCTATTGCAGGCGGGTCGGGATCACCATTTACGCCGATGCCGAACCACCGTCGAAGATCTTCGCCCGGTACACGACAGACTCCAGATCTTCGACATGCCGGCGATTCGCGAGAACCCGCACTTCTATGTCGTGACGCTTCCGTCGAAGTGATCGCCGCGATCGCGGATCCCATGCTATGGCGTCATCCTGATCTCACCGGAGCACCCACATCACGACCAGGACCATTCCAACCGGGAGAATCGCCATCAGCACGCCTGCTGTCGTGAGCAGGATCCCTGCGAGGCGCGCGGCTCCGCCGGTCCGTCGGGTGGTCTCGCGCACGACTCGGGCGCCATCGGGAGGAAATCGTCCGCTGCGAAGGACCTGCACCCCGTGCCGCGCGAGCACGCCACCCGCGCCAAGCGAGACGAGCGCGACCACCCACAGCGCGGGGAGGACCCTCGACCTGAAGAGCTCGGCCGCCGCAGCGCGATTCGTGCGTCCGAGCTCCGTCAGCGATTCGATGTAGGACGACAGCCACCAGACCGCTACCGTACCCAGCGTCGCTGCCACGATCCAGATGATTACCGCGAGCCGGCGGGCGCCGGGATCCGCGGGGATTCTGTCGTTGGCGGTCATCTCGGCAGCCTCAGTAGACGTAGAACCCGCGGCCGGACTTTCGTCCGAGGTGCCCGGCCGCCACCATCCGTCGCAGCAGGGGGCAGGCGCGATACTTCGGATCGCCGAGGCCCTCGTGGAGGACCTCCATGATGGCGAGGCAGACGTCGAGTCCGATGAAGTCGGCGAGCGTCAGAGGCCCCATCGGATGGTTCATGCCGAGCTTCATCACCGTGTCGATCGCTTCGGGCGTGCCCACTCCTTCCATCACGCAGTAGACCGCCTCGTTGATCATCGGCATGAGCACGCGGTTGGCGATGAAGCCTGGGTAGTCCGCAGCCTCGACGGCCGTCTTGCCAAGGCGCTGGCAGAGCCCTGACGCGGTGGCCATCGACTCGTTCGAGGTCGCCTGACCCCGAATCAGCTCGACGAGGGCCATCAGAGGGACCGGGTTCATGAAGTGCATCCCCAGCACCTTCTCGGGACGCGTCGTCGCGGCGCCGAGCGTCGTGATGGAGATGGAAGATGTGTTCGACGCGAGAATCACCGCCGGACGGGTAATCCGATCGAGCGACCGGAAGAGATTCTTTTTGGCTTCGGCATCTTCGTAGATCGCCTCGACGACCAAGTCCACGCTGGCGAGCGTATCGACATTGGTCGCGGTCCGAATGCGGGCGAGTGCGGCGGCACAGGCGCCAGTCTCGAGCTTGCCTTTCTCCTCGAGCTTCGAGAGGCTCTTGTCGATGGCCGCCCGAGCGCGCTCGAGCGCGCCCTCGGCAGCGTCGACGAGCGAGACTTCGAAGCCGGATTGCGCGAAAACCTGCGCGATGCCGTTCCCCATGGTGCCGGCACCGACGACCCCGACGCGTGTGATCTCTCCGGACATCGCCTCTAGTTTGTCAGATCGGACAGACGAGAGGCACGTTTTGGCGGCTGACCCCCTTCCGGGGGAGGCTGGTCAGGTGGAAGCTCAGGGTACGGATGAAAAACCCGCCGTCGCAGTAGAATCCACTTTCGCCGGAAGGATTTCAGAGGAGACACCCAATGCGTCTGCGAAATTCGGCCCTGACGACGTTCGTCGTTGCGGGGCTCAGCATAGTGACCCTGCGCGCGGTGCAGACCGCCAGTCCTCAAGCTGGTGCCCCCGCCTCGACGTCGCCTTCGACGCCGCGCCTCGAGCATCAGACCTTTACGCTGAAGAACGGGCTGAAGGTCATTCTCTCGGAGGACAAACGGTTGCCGATGGTAGCCGTCAACCTCTGGTACCACGTGGGACCCGCCAACGAGACACCTGGACGCACCGGCTTCGCGCACCTGTTCGAGCACATGATGTTCCAGGGCTCGAAGCACGTCGCGGCGGACACCCACTTCAAGCTGCTCGAATCCGCGGGCGCGTCGGACATCAACGGCACCACCGACTTCGATCGGACGAACTACTTCGAGACCGTTCCTTCGAATCAGTTGGAGCTGGCGCTGTGGATAGAGTCCGATCGCATGGGCTATCTGCTCGACGTGGTCGATCAGAAAGCGCTCGCGAACCAGATCGACGTCGTCCGCAACGAGCGGCGGCAGAGCGTCGAGAACCAGCCGTACGGCGTGGCGGCGGAGGCGGTGTACCACTCCATCTATCCCGAGAAGCACCCGTACTATGCATCGGTGATCGGCTCGCACGCTGACATCGCCGCAGCCAAGCTGGAGGATGTCCAGCAGTTCTTCCGGCAGTACTACACGCCCAACAACGCAAGCCTGGCGATCGTGGGTGACTTCGATCCTGCAGCAACTCGAGCTCTGGTCGAGAAGTACTTCGGCGCACTCAAACGTGGACCGGATGTGCCGAAAATCACGGCGACCACTCCGCCGATCACGGCCGAGAAGAGGCTGACCGTGACCGACACCGTGCAGCTGCCGCGGGTCTACATGTCCTGGCTCACTCCGCCGATCCTGAAGCCGGGCGACGCGGACGCGGACCTGGCCGCGGACATCCTCGGCGGCGGGAAGTCGAGCCGATTGTTCAAGTCGCTCGTCTACGACAAGCAGATTGCGCAGGCGGTCACCGCCACGCAGGAGTCGTTGATTCTCGGCTCCAAGTTCACCATCCAGGCGACGGCACGTCCGGGACACACGGCCGAAGAGCTCGAGAGCGCGATCAACGCGGAGCTTCGAGGCTTCATGGAAAAAGGACCGGAGGCTGGTGAGGTCGAGCGCGCGCAGAACACTCTCGAGACGCGGATCATCCAGGGACTGGAAACGCTTGGCGGGTTCGGTGGAAAGGCCGATCGCCTGAACAGCTACGAGCACTATGTGGGAACGCCCGATTATCTCTCGAAGGACCTGCAGCGGTATCGCGACGCCACACCACAGAGCGTCAAGGCCTTTGCAGAACGGTACCTTCAGCCCAACACACGGGTCGTCCTGTTCGCCGTGCCCGGCGAAAAGAAGCTCGTGTCCGAGCCGCCGCCCGCCACGGCGCAGGCCGCTGCCGGAGGTGCCCAGAGCGTCAACGCCGACGAGCCGTGGCGTCAGAACATGCCCAAGCCCGGCCCGGTCAAGGCTGCGCAACTGCCGACGCCCGAGCGGTTCGTGCTGCCGAACGGCCTGACGGTCCTCATCAGCGAGCAGCGCGAACTGCCCGTGGTGTCCGCATCCCTGGTATTCGCCAGCGGCAGCGGCGACAACGCTCCGGACAAGCCCGGCCTCGCCAACTTCACTGCCGCGATGCTCGATGAAGGCACGAGCACGCGCAATGCCCTCCGCATTGCTGACGACGCTGCGCGGCTCGGGGCAACGCTTGCGACAGCGTCGACAATGGATCAGTGCCAGATCTCGGTGACGTCCCTCGCCAGACAGTTTCCCGCCGCGCTGGAGCTGATGGCAGACGTTGCCGTGCATCCAACGTTCCCTGCCGAGGAAGTCGAGCGCCAGCGGGCGAGCCGGCTCGCAAACCTCGTGGCCCTCAAGAGCAATCCCGCGCAGGTCGTCTCGCGTGTGATGGCCGCTGCGCTCTTCGGTCCTGGCCATCCATACGGCTACAGTGACCTCGGGACCGAAGCCTCCAACAAAGCTCTGACCAGGGACGCGATGGTGGATTTCTGGCGCCAGCGACTGGTGCCCGGTAACGCCGCCCTGGTTGTCGTGGGCGCGGTCTCCCGCAAGGAGCTCGAAGCCATGGCCACCAAGGCGTTCGCGGGCTGGGCCGGCAAACCGCCGGAGCGCGCCACGATGCCCGCGCCACGGAGCACCACCGCGAAAGTAGTCATCGTCGATACCCCAGGGGCGGCGCAGACGCAAGTGCGGGTCGCGAGCCTCGGCATTGCCCGCTCGACGCCCGATTTCGAAGCGGTCGAAGTGATGAACACGATCTTCGGCGGGTTGTTCACCAGCCGGATCAACCTGAACCTGCGCGAGGACAAGGGTTATACGTACGGCGCATTCTCGACGTTCGCCGCCCGGCGGGAGCCGGGACCCTACTTCATCTCTGCGGGCATTCGAAGCGACGCGACGGCGCCTGCGGTGACCGAGATGCTCAACGAGATTCGGAAGATCAAGGATGCTCCGGTCACGAGCGAGGAGCTCGCGCTCGGGAAGGACAGCCTCGTGCGATCTTTGCCGAGCCGGTTCGAAACGTCAGCCGAGGCAGCGGGGAGCTTCTCGACGCTGTTCGTGTACGGCTTGGGTCTCGACTACTACACCCAATACAGCAAGCGTGTGACTGCAATCGATGCGGCCGCGGCGCAAGCGGCCGCACGCAGGTACCTCGTGCCGGAGCGGCTTGTCGTCGTGGCGGTCGGCGACCGTCAGAAGATCGACGCGGAACTGAAGAAGCTGAATCTCGGAGCCGTGGAGTACCGCGACGCGGAGGGGAACATCGTCGAGCCGAAGCCGTCGGGGCCACCTGCCCCACAGGCAGCTCCACCAGCTCGTGGGGCTCGTCGTCGCTGACCGCGTGATCTTCCGCCTGAAGGCGGAAGCCACACGAGACAATCGAAAGTCGGAACCCGATCTCGTGGCTTCCACCTTCGCCTTCGCTAAAGCTACGGCGGACCACCGTAGCCTTGGCGAAGGTGGTCAGGTGGAAGGGAAATGGCGGTAGGCGCGCGCGCTTGTTGCTACGGCTGCATCTTCTTGCCAGCCGCCCGCGGCGTCCAGGCGGCAAGCGACCAGGAGACGCCACCGGAGAGCACCAGAGTGGCCGAGTCGGGATCCTGCCGCGAAAGCGTGCGGCCGAGCGATCCATACACCGCCCACGCCGGCGTCAGCGCGACCGCCAGCCCGCCGCTGACATCGGTCCGGGTGCGCGCGAGGCCGAGCGCGTCGAGGGCGGGCCTGTCCTTCACCACGTGCGACTGCGTGAGAGCGCCGGTCAGCCAGGCGCGGTCGGCCACCGCCACTTCGATGGCGCCACTCGCGAACACAGAGCCTCTCGAGAAGTATCCCGTTGACCCGTACACGCGCCAGCCCTCGCGCTGCAGCTCCAGGCTGAACGGCAAAGCCCAGCTCACGCGCGATGCGCCAGGCTCGGGCGCGTAGCTCAGGACTTCGACGATTGGCGCGATCGAAAATCCGGCGCGATGTGACGCACTCGAAGGGTCGCGAAGCTGGATCTTCGAGCTGAGGTACACATCGCCGACACCGTGGGCCAGCGGACCGCCGGGCAGGTTGGCGCGAAAGTACGGCAGACTCGCGCCGACCTGCACGCGTCTGGTCAGCCCCAGACTGGCATCCACGGACGGGACGTCGAATTCACGATAAGACGGCGTCCTCCAGTACCCGAAGCCGAAGCTGAGGGCTGCCTGGCCCTCCGGCAGCAGGGACGCATCATCGAGCCACGATCCGAAGTGGCGCACAGCTGTCGTGCCGGCGGGCGTCACGGTCGGTGCCCCCGCCGCTGACGGGGCTGACCCCTGGTTCTTGTTCAGGCCGTACGCATGCCCGTGACCGTTTCCCTGCGCCGCAACGACGGCGGGCGAGAGGATTACGAGCGCGACGGTGAGCGCCCGCACCCTATTGACGCGGCGCATGACTGGTCGTTCCAGTGATCGTTTTTTTCGACGACTTCGGCGTCTTCGACGTGGGCAGCTTCTCCGCTTCGGCGATCATCGTGTTCGCCTCGCGCGCCGCCCGCTGAACCTCGACGTCCGAATTCGCAGACGTTTTCAGCGTTTGGATGGACTGACCCAGGCTCGAGCCCTCGACGACCATGTTCGTTTTCAGCTGGTCGAACGGGATGCCGAGATTGTGCGACACATTGACCGCGGCGACGAACTGCCCGAGATTCTTGAACCCCTCGGACGCAGCCATGAGGTCAGTGCCGGCGGGCAGTCTCGACCGCACCTTCGCCGCAAGTTGCGTGTTCTTCTGGAGCTTCTGCTGGACTCGCGTCAGAGGCGTGCCGGCCGGTGATGACGTTGCCGTCGTCTTGGAGTGCGGCTTGCCCGCCATGATCTTGTCGGCGTGGGCCGGCTTTGGCGGCTTCGATCCGTGGCTCGATGCGGTGGTCTTCGGGCCGTGACTCGAGGCGGTAGTCTTCGGCCCGTGGCTTGACGTCGTGGATTTCGATCCGTGAGTCTGGGCCGTGGGTTTCATCACGTGACCGGAGCTTGCCGGCTTGACCCCATGGCTCGAAGGCCCGTGTGCCATGGTCGGCGCTGTTGATTTGGGCGCGTGTCCCTTCTGCGCGGACAGTGGCTGCGCAACCGCGATGAACGCCGCCGAGACAACGGTGGCGAAGAACATTTTCGTCATGGTCGGTCTCCTCTCCTGGAGCCAGTCGGCCCGGTTCGAGAAGGCAAACCGTGTGCCCGTGCGCCTCGCGATGGTTGTGGCCGCGTGCCTGCGATTGTCCGGAGGTCAGGAGAGGATTGCGAATTCGTGCTGGCAGTTACGTGTGCTCATCGACAGAACTGTCGAATAGGATCGTCCTGTTCGTCGGCGCCAAGGCTGGCCGCAGATCATCGAGGGGAAGGCGTCAGGCCCTCTCTACCCATGGGCACGGGCTGCGTCCACGCCACGAGGCCGTTCGACTCCAGCACCTTCGCGCGCACGTAGCCCTCGTCACCCTTGAACGTATAGCTGGCGGTGCTCTCGGTCACTTCCGAGAGCACTCGTCCCTCGCGGCCGACGAACTGCACGCGATATCGACTGTATGCCGTCGTCCGCACCTTCAACGCGATGTGTTTCGCGTCGGCGACGTACTCGGTCAGCTCGACGCCGGTCGAGGCGTAGAACTCCCCGCGATCGATGGCCTCGGAGATCATCCGGGGCTCGAGTGCTTCGGCACGCACGTACACCCATCCGCGCCCTGGCGTCGAGGCGGTCGGGTCACCAGGCCGCTTGAAGTGATGCGCGTCGTCGACCGCCACGCCGTAGAGCAGACGGCCTCCGGTGAGCAGGCGGTCCCACATCTCCTCGAGGCCGGGCAGACCGCCCCCGCCGACGTTGTTGACCTGTGGGTGACCGTTGTAGATCTCGAAGACGGTCAAGCGCTCGACGCGTGCGAGCTCCTCGGTCGTCACGCCCCAGCCGAAGTTCGGGTGGTTGACGTGCGGCACGCCGCCCATGCGTCGGACGCCGTCGACGGCCCACTGGATGGCGCCGACCACGTTGTCGGGTGATGTTGGCGGTGCGACGTAGCTCGCAATCGAGACGCCGTTCACGTGCACCGGCTTCGAGGAGACCGTCATCGTCACTTCTTCACCGGGTATCACGATGAACTTGTCCGGCGCGCCGTACACGGCGTTCAGCCCGGCCGTCGGCGTCAGATAGTTGTGGTCGCTGAGGACGAGGAAGTTGTATCCGTGCTCGCGATACCAGCGGACCACTTCGTCCGGTGTGCTGTCGCCGTCGCTGTTGACCGTATGGGTGTGCGTGTTGCCCTTGAACCAGCGGCCAGAGGCAGGCGCGGCACCGGCCTGCGGGAGCACCCGCGCGGCAGCTGGCACGAGGAGAGCGGCGACGAGACCGCCAACGAGCAGTGCGCGCCGGTGCGATGGAGCTAGGCGCATCACGACCGTGGATTCCGCACGAGGAACGAACCCTCCCCTGCACGGCCCGTGAACCTCCCGCCATCGATGACGATGCGGCCCCGAGAGATCACGGTGTCGGTGACGCCGGTGACCTCGCGTCCCTCGTAGGGGTTGTAGTCCACCTTCATGTGCAAAGTCTTCACGCCCAGCCGCATCTTTTTCGTGGGATCGAAGATCACGATGTCCGCGTCGGACCCTGGGGCAATCGTGCCTTTGCGCGGGAAGAGTCCGAAGATCTTCGCGGGCGACGTGGAGGTCAGCTCGACGAAGCGATTCAGCGAGATGCGCCCGGTGCGGACGCCCCCGTCGTAGACCAGGCTCATGCGAGTCTCGATCCCCGGGGCACCGTTTGGAATCTTCGAGAAGTCTCCCTCGCCGAGCGTTTTCTGCTCCTTCATGCAGAACGGGCAGTGGTCGGTGGAGATCGCCTGGAGGTCGTTGAATGCCAGGCCGCGCCAGAGCCGTTCCTGCGTCTCCTGCGGCCTGAGCGGCGGGCTCATGACGTACTTCGCCCCGTCGAAGCCGGGCTCCTCGTAGTTCTCGTACGACAGGAACAGATACTGCGGGCACGTCTCGGCAAACGCAGGCAGCCCGCGGTCGCGAGCCTCTGTCACCATCTCGAGCGCCTCGGCGGCAGAGAGGTGGACGATGTAGATCGGAACGTCGGCAATCTCGGCGAGCGCAATGGCGCGGTGCGTCGCTTCGGCCTCGGCGCGGGCGGGGCGGGTGAGGGCGTGATACTTCGGCGCCGTCTTGCCTTCGGCGAGTGCCTGCTTGACGAGGACGTCGATGACCCCGCCGTTCTCGGCGTGCATGCAGATCGTGCCGCCATTCTTCCCGGTGCGGAGCAGCGCGCGGAAGATGCTCGCATCGTCCAGCATGAACACGCCGGGGTAGGCCATGAAGAGCTTGAACGACGTGACACCCTGACCGACGAGGGCGTCCATCTCGAGCTCGACCTGGTCGGTCAGCTCGGTGATGATCATGTGGAAGCCGTAGTCGATGGCCGCCTTGCCCTCGGCCTTCTTCATCCACGTCTCCCACGCGTGGTGGAGCGTCTGACCGTGGTACTGAATGGCAAAGTCCACGACCGTCGTCGTGCCGCCGTGTGCCGCGGCAATCGTGCCGGACTCGAAGTCATCGGCCGACGTCGTTCCGCCGAAGGGCATGTCGAGGTGCGTGTGGACGTCGATGCCGCCCGGGAAGACGTATTTTCCCGACGCGTCGATCACCCGATCGGCAGGCATCGAGAGCGAGGCGCCGATCGTCGTGATTTTCTCACCCTCCACCAGCACGTCTCCCTGATACAGGTCGCTGGAGGTGACGACGGTCCCGTTCCGAATCAGGAGGCTCATGGACGCTGCTCCGCCATCGGGCCGTACGAGTCGGGCCGGCGGTCCCGATAGAACTGCCACACGCGGCGGACCTCTTCGATCATGTCGAGGTCCATTTCCGCGACGACGAGCTCGTTTTTGTCCTCCGATCCGGTCGCGAGGAAGTTTCCGCGCGGGTCGACGAAGTAGGACGAGCCGTAGAACCGCCCGATGTTCCAGGGCGCCTCGGTACCGACCCGGTTGCTGCAGCCCATGAAGTAGCCGTTGGCGACCGCGTGGGCCGGCTGTTCGAGCTTCCAGAGATACTGCGAGAGTCCGGCAACCGTCGCTGACGGATTGAAGACGATCTCCGCGCCGTTCAGTCCAAGAAGCCGTGCGCCTTCGGGGAAGTGCCGGTCGTAGCAGATGTAGACGCCGATCGTTGCGAAGCGCGTCTTGAAGACGGGGTAGCCGAGGTTGCCCGGCTTGAAGAAGTACTTCTCCCAGAAGCCGGAGGTGTGCGGGATGTGATTCTTTCGATATTTGCCGAGATAGGTCCCGTCGTTGTCGTAGACCGCGGCGGTGTTGTAGTAGACGCCGGCCTGTTCACGTTCGTAGACCGGCACGACCATCGCCATCTGGTATTTCTTCGCGTAGCCCGCCATCAGCTCGGTCGTCGGTCCGGGTACCGGCTCGGCAATGTCGTACCAGTGGGCGTCCTGCGACGGGCAGAAGTAGGGGCCGTTGAAGACCTCCTGGAGTCCGAGGATCTGGACGCCGCGCTTGCCGGCTTCTTCGATCAACGGGAATGTGCGCGTCGATCGAGGCCTGTCGGATCGTGCTCGATCGGCGTGGCAGGGTCGGTGAGGGGTGACGCGGCCTGAATGAGACCGCCACAGGACTCGTCTTGGCATGCGCTATAGTAAGCGTATTTCCCTCAAGGAGGCACTGATGGCCGCGCGACTCGGCGTCACGTTCACGGGGCTCCGCTTCGAGAATCCGTTCCTCCTGGCGTCCGCGCCCCCGACGGAGTCCGACAGCAACATCATGCGCGCCTTCGACGCAGGCTGGGGCGGCGTCGTCACCAAGACGATTGGCCTGCATCCCGTCGTCAACATTGCTGGCCCGAAGACGAAGTTCCTGCGCGCCACTCCGGACACCGGCCAGCTCTCGATGCAGAAGCGAGCAGGCACGGCGCTTCACTCGTCGTGGAACTGGGAGCTCATCTCGGACAAGACGCTGGATTGGTGGATCCCGCGCATTGCCCGCATCAAGCAGGCACATCCCTCGCGCATTCTCGTCGCGTCGATCATGGCTGGGTCCGGGACCGACCAGGAGCTGTCGAACTGGCAGACGCTCGCGAAGGCGTGTCAGGACGAGGGAGCGGACGCGCTCGAGCTGAACCTGTCATGCCCGCACATGGACCGCAAGGACATGGGCTCGAACATCGGGAAGGACCAGGAGCTCATCTCGATCGTGACCCAGGTGGTCAAGGAGGTCTCGCGCATCCCTGTGTGGGCCAAGCTCACACCTTCGACAACCGATATCGTCACCGAAGCCCGGGGCGCGTTCCTCGGGGGCGCCGATGCCATCACGTCCTCGAATACCTTTCCGTCTTTGCCGCTGATCGATCCGGAGACGCTGGAGTTCGAGGTCAACGTCGACGGCTACGTGTCGTCCGGCGGTCTCGGCGGTCCGGCGATCCTTCCTCTTTCCCTGGCGAAGATGGCGGAGCTGACACAGGCGTTTCCGGAGAAGTCTTTCTCCGGGATCGGCGGGATAGCGGAGTTCCCTCAAGCACTGAATTACTTTCTGCTCGGATGCGGCACGGTGCAGATCTGCACCGCGGCGATGCTCGATCATGCGATCGGACCGAATGTGCTCCGGAAGCTGCAGGCTGGGATGGCAGCCTCCATGGAGCGGCACGGGTGGGCCTCGTTGGATGACTTCCGAGGCCACATGCGCGACCGTGTCGTCGTCCACTCGAAGATCCGCCGGCCGGATGCCGACGCCTACCACGGTGGGTACGAAGGCGAGGGCTACGCGACGGGCGCGGATGCCGCATCCGCACGGTGATCGGGTCGGTTTCAGCTGCGAGTGGAGCTGTCGTGGACGCGCACTGATTATTCGTCCACCGGCGAGCCGAGTCAACTTTGAAGCGTCATCGATTCGGCCGGTTTTGCGTGCCGCTATCCGGCCAGCGCCTCCTAGACCTTCAGCTCCTTGTCCAGGACGAACACTTTCACCGTCTCTCGCTTGACGCCATCAAATGCCATGGCCTCCGCTGTCGCCGGGGAATCCAGGATCTTCATGCAAGTGTCCAGGTCGTCGGGCTCGAGGCAGACCGCGACGTGATTGCCTTCGATTGTCGCGAAACTGACAGGTTTGGTGACGGTTTGACTCCTGAAGAGGCTACCGTGTGTTTTGAAGTTCTTTTCCCATTTCACAGGGTCCTCAACCTGCGCCGTGACTACGACCTTGGGCATGTTCTACCTCCTTGGCTGCCGGCAACGACTGTGTGCCGGGTATCTGGCAAGACGTGACGATAGCTGGCACCGCATCGTCCTCCCGAGGCGACTGTCAGAACAGACAGAATACTCCTGCTGCGGGCTCACGCGGATTCGGGAGTTGCTTCGAACGTTGAGCAAGCCTTACAGTGGTCGAAACCGTACGGACCGACCATTTCATGAGCAACGAACGTCGGCTCGCTGACGGCCGCGTGGAGCTCGTCGACACGGCCCGAGTCGAAGCCAGCCCCCTCTATAACCACGATCTCGCTCCGGTCCCGCTGTCCCGGCGCACGTGGACGACTTACAACTACGCCGCGCTCTGGGTCAGCATGGCGCACTGCATTCCGACCTACATGCTGGCGTCGGGACTGATGGCGTCTGGCATGAACTGGTCGCAGGCCCTCGTCACGATTCTCCTGGGCAACCTGATCGTCCTCATTCCGATCCTTCTCAATTCGCATCCCGGCACGAAGTACGGCATCCCGTTTCCGGTGTTCGCCCGCGCGGCGTACGGCACCCTTGGTTCGAACGTACCGGCCATGATGCGAGCGCTCGTTGCCTGCGGCTGGTTCGGCATTCAGGCCTGGATCGGCGGCGAAGCCTTGAACACGTTCTTCAGGACGATCATTCCCGGCTGGCCGACACTGATGGGCGCCGGTTTCGGCGGCCATACGACGACCGAATGGCTGTCGTTCCTGCTGTTCTGGGGCCTCAACATCTACATCATCTATCGCGGGATGGACCTGCTGCGCGCGGTGGAGAACTGGGCTGCGCCGTTCGTTCTCGTCATGACCGCCGTCCTGTTGTGGTGGGCCGTCGACAAGGCCAGCGGCCTGGGACCGCTGCTGTCCCAACCTGGCAAGTTCCGATCATTCGGCGAGTTCCTGCCGGTCTTCATTCCCTCGCTGACCGCGATGATTGGCTACTGGGCGACCCTGTCGCTCAACATGCCGGACTTCACCCGCTACGGCCGGAGCCAGCGCGAGCAGATCGTGGGCCAGGTCGTGGCGCTGCCGACGACGATGTCGCTGTTTGCGGGGATGGGAGTGATGATCACGAGCGCCACGGCGATCATCTACGGCCAGGCCATCTGGGATCCCGTGCAGCTCGTCGGTCGCTTCTCGTCCGCGCTCGTCGTCGCTGTCTCGATGTTCACCATCGTGGTCGCGACGATTGCCGTCAACATCGCCGCCAACGTGGTGTCGCCGGCCAACGACTTCGCGAACGCGTTTCCACGCCTCATCAGCTTCAAGACCGGCGGCCTGCTCACGGGCGTGCTCGGGATTGTCATTCAACCGTGGAAGCTGCTGGCCGATCCGTCCGGCTACATCTTCACGTGGCTGCTCGGCTACTCGGGCGGTCTGGGATCGATTGCCGGCGTACTGATCGCGGATTACTGGATTGTGAGGCGGCGCGAGCTCGAGCTCGAAGAGCTGTACCTTCAGGACGGCGTGTACCGCGGCTGGAACTGGCGCGCGATCGGTGCGACGGCCCTGGGATGCGCACTGGCCTGGAGCGGGCTCGTCGTGCCGGCGTTGAAGCCGCTCTACGACTATGCCTGGTTTGTCGGGTTCCTGAGCGCCGGCGGCGCGTATCTCGCGGTCACTCCCGCAGTGCAGCGCGGTCGGTTGTCTGCAGCCGGGTCGCGAGTGAGATAGAGACGAGCGTGTTGAAGTCCTTGTCGCGAAGTATCGCCTCGAGGCGGCTGCGCATCTGGCTGGACGATGTTCGATAGCCCAATGCGGTGACGAGTCGGGCGATTCCTCCGAATCGGTGATGCTCGCGTCACGGATTGCGATATCTGCCATACGTTGCCCTGCCTCGAAGGCCGAGGCTACGTCGCACCTCGAACCGGCACGCCGGAGTGAACCAGCACATGCCAGAGCTGCTTCAAGTGCTCGCGCGCTTCAGCCGGGTCACCCCAATCCCTCCACGAATCTGGTTGCGCATGCAACGAGGCCGCGGCGCTTCCGATGACGGCTGCATCCAACGTCCCCTCCTTGCCCGCGATACGCGCCGCGAGATGGGGCATGAGAGGTCCCCGAAAGTCGTCCGGCACTTCGTTGACTGAGAGTCGGAATCCGGGGTGCCATTTCAGCGGTATGCCGTATTTCAGCGCGAGGTCACGCAAGAGAGTCCCCGTGGCCGTCACGGCGAATGCCGGGTCGGCCACCAACAGCTCGACGTCCTGGAGCAAGTCGATCGGACCATGCACCTGTGCTTCGATCTGCGTATCGAGCACCCGCCCTGGCTCCCCGTCAGCTGGCTCTGTGCGAGGCTGCCGAAGAGCCCTCAGGACATCGTCCAGCATTCGAGACACGGTCAGATTCGGAATTCCGAGAGTGGGGGCCTGGAAGGGTGGCCACGGATGGGTCGCCTTTCCGCCCTCCTCGATTTCCGCGAACAGAGCGGCCATCACACAGTCCATCCGACCGATGGTGCCCAGGCGTTCCGCGGCACGGGGGTCCTCGCTGCCCATGAACGTGAAGGACGTACGCATCGAGACGCCAGGCCGCAATACGAAGTAGCACGATCCGAAGCGCGGGATTGGACTGTCAGGGTGCGACGATAAATAGTAGCACGATCCGAAGCGCGGGATCGGACCGTCAGGGTGCCGAACGAGCTCCAGGGCTCCGTACTTCGGGCGTTCCGAAGCCGTCACCCCATCCGCGTGGTATGCGCCGCCAAACAGGATCTTCTCCCAGGCGTCGCGGGCGCCGCCGGGAAAGGCGGAGACGCTTCCGCTGGACAGTCCCGTCTCGAACTGATTGCGGTAGACACCCTCGCTGAGGAGCGCTTCGGCCACCGTGCTTGATTTCGGGCCGGGGCGGTCCGGATGGAAGTGAACGACGACGCGCGCGTTCGCTCGGATACATTCCAGCGCCTCGCTATACTCGTCGGCCGCGCATCCGGCTCGCAGAAGCAAATCGTTCAAGCGTGGACGCACGGCTGCTACTCGACGGTCCACGCCGTTCTCTACATGACGCAGGGCGGCGGATTGTGCCGGTGACAGGCGAGCCATGTGCGAATCGTCTGTTTTCATGTGGTCCGGAGAATGACGCATACGCATTGTCCCTGGTCGCGTGCCCAGACATGCCGCTTGACCGAGGCAGGTACATGGCGCGAGCGTGATGACGGCCGACGGGCCTGTCGCGGTCGTTGGGTGGCCGCCAGTCGAGAACGTTCAAGTTCGATACCAAGCGCCAGCGCGCGGTCGAAGATGCGGAGGATCGCCGTTGGGAATGAGATCAATCGCGCTCGACGAAGGTTCTCGTGGGCCTCACGAGAGATAGTGAACTGCACTTTGTACCGCTCCGGCGCCAGCGGAGTCACGACGGCTGGCCGGGGCGGCCCCTGCGCCGCTGTGAACAGTGTGTCGGCCAACGGACCGCGTATCGCAGGCTGGCCGGCAGCCGCTGGTTCCGCGATCTGTACAGCTTGAACCTCACCGGCTTCGCTCGAACGTCCGCCCTGCTGGACGGGGGTGCTTCGGTTGGCGATGGCGGGGGCCATAATCCTCGGCGCGGGCAGCTTACGAATCTAGTCGGGCTCGATATCCACAAGCAATACCAACTCTGCTCCTTCATCTCCAGCGGTCGCATCCGGCTCGTGTGCTCGAGGGTATCGCCCGAGCACTCGCGGTGCCCGAAGCTGTGGTCGGTTGGGACGTGTTACTCAGAATGTACGAGAACAACACCGACAATCGCGAGCACGGTCTAAAAGTTGCGCTAGGCTTCGCGCTCTCCGGAGCTGCAGACGAAGGACATATGCCCGATCTGCAACGATTGATACGAGATCGACGGCATGGCACGGCGCCCAGACTTGCGTTGCTTCTGACGTTCGCGGGTCACCGCAAGGGTAAGTACGACCAGTTGTTGGAGGAGCTCCGCTCCGATCCGGATCTGGGCAAGGAGGTCCGTCGGCTGTTTGGGCGGCCACGCCGCTGACAAGTTGAAAGTCCCGCTCGGAGAATCACCCGATGTGGTCCGTGCATTCAAGCGCATGGGCTTTACCCAAGCAGGTTTCATTACGCTCAGCCTGGTGTTCTGCTACAGCCGCCCGGCGCTTCGTTCGAAACTCCGATGCCGAGAGCTGTCCTGTCCGAAGCGATTCCAGATCGTCAGCCAAGCGGTTGGCGTCTTCTCCCTGCTCATACGTATTGCCTCCATTTTGGGATTGACGGGATCGCGAGGAAACTGCGTCACCGCCGTTCTCGTTGGGCCGGCGGTGCGCCGAGCAATCGATGTCGATGGGCGCCAATTTTCGCGACCGACCGAAATGAGCGCAGGGGTTAATCGCGGCGTCGGTCTAACAGGAGATCAGAAGATCAGGAGTTCAGAAGGACTCATGCTCGATGGCGAACAGACGTCATCGGATGGACGTCAGCGCCCTGACGCCCACCTGGCCAGCACCTGCACCGGATCCTCTCCGGCGTCCAATGTCCGAACGGTGGCGTTCGGAACACTCTTGTAGAGATCCAGATCGGCTGCGCCAGCCGGCTCGCTACGAGGCGTGACCAGGTTGAGCAGGAGCACCGGGCGCGGTCCGACGGCGCGCGCCACGTCGGGCAAATCGAATTCCCGCAGGATGCCGTAGGCGTAGATGCCGAACGGCTGACTGTAGCGTTCGGCCACGGCGAGCGAGCGATAGTCCGTCACGGTCCCGCGCAACGCGACGCCTCGGACGCGCGCATCGAGGGCAGCGGCGTAAAGTGCGATCACCCCGTGAGGCCCGTCGCCAACGAGCGACACCGGACCGTCTGGGTCCGCCCGCGAACGAAGGTAATCCAGCGCCCGGAGCGTGTCGTAGATCTGTCCGCCGAGGAGCGGCTTTCCGAGCAGCAACGTGAACCAGGTCAGATACGCCTCGTCCGTGATCCGGCCTGGAAAATAGAATCGTCCGCGCGGCGGGAAGCCGATCGCGGTGTCGCCCCGTCCGCGCACGTCGATCACGGCTACGCGGCATCCTCCCGTTGCGCAGAGGCGTTCGGCAAACGCGTCCTCCGCGACCGAGCTCCACGCTGCCGCCTCGCCGACATACAGCAGGGTAGGTGTGGACGGCCCGGCGTTGTCCGGCGTAAGCAGCCAGCCCGGTGTGCGAATCTCCTGATCGCTCGTGAACTCGAACTGTTCCGCCCGATATCCCGGCTTCTTGATCGTGGCGAGGACGCGCGCCGACAACGCCGCGCCGCGCGACTCCTCGATGCCGAGCACTCTGCGAATCCGTGAGCGCACGTCGTCTGCGGAGAGCGACGAAGGCCTGTGAACCGCATCCGTCATCTGCCGTGTCAGCGAGAGCGCCGTCTCGCCGCCGAACGACGTCGTCACGAAGCCGGTCGACGTCACGAACAACGTGGCGTCCGGCTCCACGGCCTGAGACGACTCGTCGTCGTCGACATTCTTCATGTCGAACCAGCGGTTGAACCACGCATAGGTCGCCCGGCGCATCTCGTAGACGTAACCGTGGGAAACGGTGGTGGCCTGAAGCGCCACGCGGTCGGCGGCGCCGAGCAGTCCGTACGCGCGCTTGTACTCGTCGAGTAGATCGCGCGAGCTGGACACGTATTCAGGTGAATACGTGTGACCGGCATCGTGCAGCGTGATGGTCATCAGCAGCGGCTTCGGCGCGAACGCATAGAGCAGGTCCGCCCGGTCGATTCCTCGACTCGGTGCCGGCACGATATTCTGCTCGGCGTCGTCGGCCGAACCAGGCGGCTCGACATTCTCGTGCGCAAGGTTCTCCGTGTTGCCCATGGAGACGACGGCGACGCGGATGCGACTGTCGAGCGCCGCAAGGAACTGGGTCAGCGTCCCGCCGCCCGACTGGCCGCAGCAGCCGATCCGCTCGGGATCGACGTCGGCGCGCGTCAGCAGGTAGTCGATTCCCCGGATGCCGTCCCACGCCCGGAACAGGCCGAAGTTTGCACCCAGCAGGATGAGACGGCGTCCTGCGTATTCGTGCTCGCTGGTTCCACCGCCCAGCGCAGACTGGCCGGGCCGGTTTCCGGGGTACTCGATGCGTTCGCCTTGTCCGAACGGGTCGTATGCGAGGACGACGTAACCCTTGCGCGCCAGGTTCGAGAAGAGCCTCTGGTAGCTCGGCCACGCTTTGCCATTCGCCGAATGCCCGAGCGGCCCGAGGATCGCCGGGCGGCGCCCTGTTGCTTCCGGCACGTACACGTTCGCGGTGACGTAGAGTCGCGGGCGGCTCTCGAACGTCACCTTCTCGATTCGGTAGCCGGGCCGCTCGACGCTGCCGATCACGCGGGCGTTGAGGGGAGTGCGATCGAGCGGGCCGCCCAGCATCTTCCAGATCTCGGTCACCACGAACTGTTGCCGGTCGAGAACGCCCTGCCGAGTGGAGATCGCGTTGAGAACACGCTTGCGCCGCTCACGCGCTTCGTTCGTCAGGCGGACCAGGTATCGCTCGAGATCGCGGGTGTAATCCGGCAGCGCTGCGACGTCGACGTTCAGCTCCACGCCCGGCGCGCCCGCTTGTCCGCCTCCGGCCGAGGCTTGTCTCGAAGCACCAGCCGAGCGGGTGAGACCCGCCGCGGCGCCCAGAGCTCCGGCAGTTTCGAGGAATCTGCGGCGGGTAAACGTCATGAGATGCGCTCCGCCGCCATATTAAGCCAGGAATTCACCTGAGTTCATGTAACCCAAATGAACATCGCTGTAGTTCGGGAATGTTGAACTCTGAGCGTTGTAACAATGGGACGGCTGCTGCGTACATCCTTCAGAAGGCGCGGAGTGCCTGTGCGGAGGAACGTGGTCGACTTCTCTGAACTGTACCGGACATACGCGGGCGACGTGCACCGGTTCGCGTTGTTCCTGTCAGGCGATGCGGCCCTGGCCGACGACATCGTCTCGGAGACCTTCATCCGCCTGTGGCACGCGCGCGGTCGCGTCGATCTGCCAACGGTCAAGGGCTACCTGTTGGCGATCGCCCGCAACCTCTTCCTGGCTGAGCGGCGGCAGGCCCGACGGATGACGACACTCGACGAGCGGGCCGCCGACACCCGGCCGGGGCCTGAACGGCGCGCACAGTCGCATCTCGAATTGCAGGCTGTGCTGGCGGCACTGCAGACCCTGCCGGAGATCGACCGGGCGGCGGTGCTGCTCCGGGCCGAGGAGGGGATGTCGTACGAAGAAGTCGCCGCGGCACTGGGGATCTCCGCCGTTGCGGCGCGGGTCAAAGTGCATCGCGCGCGACTGAAGCTGGCGCAGGCGCTGAGGACCGGCGGTCCTGCTGTCGTTGAACCGGAGGTACAACCGTGAACATCTCACGAGACGTCGTCAAGGATCTGATCGCCGGTGTATTTGGCGGGAGACGCCAGCGCCGACACGCGGGCGCTGGTGGAGTCCTATCTGAAGACCGATCCCGAGCTTGCGAGCGACGTTGAGGCGGCACGGGGCACGAGCTTGGGACTGCCGGCCACGCACACTCCGACCGCGGAGAAGCAGGCGCTCGAGGCAACCCGTCAACAGCTCAAGAACCGCACGTCGACGCTGGTGGTCGCGATGATCTTCACCGTGCTGCCGCTGACGTTCGCTTTCCACGGGACCAGGATCACGTTCTTTTTGATCCGGGACGAGCCGATCATCGGAATCACCTGGTGGATGACAGCGGCCATCATGTGGATCTGGCACGTGCGGATCCGCCGTAGGCTACGAGTCTCGGGACTGTGAAGTGGGCACATTGACCCGACCGGGGTCAGACCCAGGTCTGACCCCGACAGGCTGCCTCAGCTCGTGGTGCCCGCACGCGCCACCGCGCCACCGCGGAGGACTGTCGCGAACTCGTCGGCCGTTGTGAACAGAGTGTCGCCCAAATACTGAAGCGTCGCGATCGACCGCTCGCCAGCGTCAACGTGGCCCGCGCCGCACGCGTCTCGGATGACAATCGGAATGTAGCCGAGATCGACGCCATGTCGCACGGTGGGCTCGATGCCGATCTCGGTGGCCACACCGACAATTGCGAACGCATTGACCCCGGCGTCGCGCAGCACGATGTCCAGAGGAGTGCCTTCGAAAGCGGACATCGTGACTTTGTCGAAGATGGCCTCGGACGTGCGGGGAACGAGCTCCGGTACGATGGGGAAGCCAGGTGCGTCGCGAAGGAACCACGGATGAACGTCCTCCGCGCGCTCGACCCGCTGCCACGCCATGGCCATCCGGAACTGGACCACGCCCATCAGCTCCTTTGGCATCGACAGGTGCCGCGTGAACACGACGCGCATGCCTGCGTCGCGCGCCGCGGCCAGTACCGCGGTGACTGTTGCTGTGATCTCGGCGCCATTTGCGATCTGCCGCAAGATGCCGATCTGCATGTCGTACACGATCAACGCCAGGCGGCGAGGATCGCAGACATCCTCGAGACTGCGCGGAATGTCCAGTCCATACACGTGTTGCACTTGAAGATCCTCCAGCGGGCCGAGGCCGATCTTATTCTAACGAGCAGAGAGCTCCTTCGAGCAGAGTCTGGCCGCGCTCGAGCCAGCTGGACGGATCGTTCGAAGCCCATGTCGATCTGACGCCGGCGAGTTCGACGAACATACAGAAGAACGAAAGGAGTCAGCAAAATGCGAGTGATGGTATTCGTGAAGGCGAATCAAGAGTCGGAAGCGGGCCAGATGCCGAGCGAGAAGATCCTGAGCGACATGGGGAAGTTCAATGAACAGCTCGTGAACGCCGGTGTCATGCTGGCGGGTGAAGGGCTTCACCCGAGCTCCAAGGGCAAGCGCGTGCGGTTCGCCGGGACCAACCGGACAGTCATCGACGGTCCGTTCGCCGAGACCAAGGAGCTCATCGCCGGGTTCTGGCTGTGGAAGGTAAACTCGATGGACGAGGCGGTCGACTGGCTCAAGCGCGCGCCGTTCGACGGCGGAGCGGAAATCGAAATCCGCCCGGTCTTCGAGGCTGAGGACTTCGGCAAGGAGTTCACCCCTGAACTGCGCGCGCAGGAAGAGCGGCTCCGCGCACGAATCGAATCGAAATCGTAGTCCGACCTGAGCGAGTGTGACCGGCACGTGGCGCGGGTGCGACGCTGTTCCGCGTGCCGGTCGTAGTCTATCGCCGTGCCTGCCGGCGTCCACTTCGTCAACGAGTCGATCGGTGCCTTTGCCGAACGCCTCCGTACGCACGCTGGCAGGAACGTCTGGATGATGGGCGGAGGCGGGATCATCGGTCCCGCTTCCTACCGTTGTGACTTCAACGGTGCTCCAAACCACCATCGGTGACCTTCCAGGTCCCGCGCTCCATATTCACGCTGGCCATACGACTGATCGACGGGCTCGCTGTCGATGTGGGCACCCGCCGCACGCGCGCGCTCGTAGTGCGCGTCGACGTCGTCGACGTGGACGAACAAGCCGGAATTTGCCACGTCGACGGCGCGGGGAGACTCGAGATGGTGCTCGGCGGTGACGCGGTGCAGCCAGATGGCTGCATCCCCCGCCCGTACCTCGCCATGGACCGGCTGGCCCTCCGGAGTGCGATGTACGCCTCCCGGAGCGAACCCGAATGCTTGAACCAGGAAGTCGTGGGCGGCCGCGATGTCTTGATAGGTGAGCACAGGGATGATCCGTTCGACGGTTGACATGAGCTTCTCCGTTTCTTGCGCTTGACCCACAGCAGGCCGTCCAAGATGGCCCGGCCGGCCGTCCGACTCGCGACGGCCGGTGGAGCGCTCGGATTATGCGCCGGCGCGACTCGCGATCGCCGGAGCCGGCTGCCGCTTCGACCCGGCATCGAGGCCGAAGTCCTTGCCGACGCGCTCGTACCACGCTTCGTCGGGAAGGGCTCCCCACGCGACCCAGTCCTCATCCGTGAGCGAGGCGCGCCATGCAAGAAAGCCTTCCGCGTCCGGGCCGACGGGATGCCTCAGCTTCTCTGTCCCACTTTCGATGATCTCGCGAATCTTCTCCGCGACTACCGTTGGTGGCGTCGGTTTTTCGAGCGACGCCTCGAACATGTGTCCGAAGCGGCGCACCTGCGGGTACGCGGCATCCGTCGACACATCCTCGATCCGCCGAGCCATGGCCGTGTCGATGATCCCTGGTTGGACGATCGCGACGCGCACATTGAAAGGCTTCACCTCCTGGGCGAGCGCTTCGCTGAGCGCTTCGAGCGCAAACTTCGACGCGCTGTACGGCGCCAGCGGGGAACAGGCAATCCGCCCGGCCACCGACGTCACGTTGATAATGCAGCCACTCTGCCTCTGTCGCATGTCCGGCAGCCAGGCTCGGATCGAGCGGAGCACACCAAAATAATTCGTCTCCATGGTGGCCTTGAAGTCGTCGAGCGTCAGGCCTTCGATCGAGCCTGTGCGCTCGATGCCGGCATTGTTCACGAGCACGTCGATAGATCCGGTCTGGGCCCGAATGGCGGACGTTGCCGCGTCGACGGATTCGTCGGAATCGACATCCATTTTCAGGATCGATATCGGGAGCTGCTCCTTCTCGACAATCTCCCGCAGCGCTGCGCCTCGTTCAAGGTTCCGCATCGTCGCGTAGACGGTGTGGCCGGCCCTGGCCAGGGCGATCGCCGTTTCAAAGCCGATACCCGAGCTGGTTCCTGTAATGAGCACCTTCGACATCTCGGACCTCCCTCAATAGCCATCGATTCGGTCGGTTTTGACGTTCCGTTCTCGGACAAAAGCGCGACGGCAGCACACCTTCACGGTCGTCGAGAGCTTCTCTCCGCGGCGTCACTGGCCGCTGCCAGCGAGCGGTCCGATCACGAAAATGGTGTTGCCGAATGGGTCGAGCAAGTCGAATGTGCGTGCGCCCCAATCTTCGTCTCGCGGCGGACGCAGGACCGGCACCCTGGCGCTCCACTCACGATAGTAGGCATCCGCGTCATTTACCTCGAGGGAAACACAGGCGTGTCGACCGTGGCCCTCCATCGGGCTATCCAGCGTCAGCCTGATCGTGCCGCGCTCCAGACCGAGAAGGCCTGTCCGCCCGTCTTCGGACGCCTCGAACGTCAATCGAAACCCCAATCGCTCGACGTAGAACGTCTTTGCCACGGCCAGGTCCTCGGCCGGCAAGATCGGTGTCGCTCGCTCCATAGGTGACTCTCCAGAGACGACGCTCAGGACAGACAGCATACTCCTGTGGAGCCGCGATACCACGGCCGCCGTGGTGATCCTGCTGGTGGCGCTCGCTGCAAGCCTTCCGGTGGCCCGTCGCGCTGCGCGGCCGATCCGCTGATCGCCAGGCGTTCTGAGTAAGTCGTGGATCGCCTTGACCTTTGCGGCCGAGCTCTGGCGGGATCAGCGGCGCTCCGTCCCCGGCAGGCTGACGATGAGTCGATCTCGATCGAGGCGGGACGTCACTGCTGAATATGACTGCCAGGCCCGCCGATTGGAGCTCCTGCAGCACGGCGGCAACCGGGCGACCGGCATATCGGCGAGGCTCCTGCGCTGAGACGACCGGAGCCGCCGCGATGGCCCCGGAGAGGAGGAGGCCAGCGACGATCCGCCGCAGCATCCCGCCGGGATCGTGCGAAGAAGCAATATCCACGTGGCTCGGATTCCCATACGAGCTCTTAGAGTGCGAATGCCGCAGAAATCCTTCGCGGCCGCCCGTCGTTCAGCCGCCGTTCAGCTGTTCTTACGTATATCCTTTCGCCATGACCTCGATCGAGCACCTGGTCCGCGACATGCGGCACGCGTGCCGCACGATCGCCAGAATGCCCCTGTTGTCGGCGGTCGTTGTGGTGTCGTTTGCGGTCGGCATCGGCGTCAACGTCGTGGTCTTTTCGTGGCTGCAGGCCGTCGTGCTGAAGCCGCTGCCGGGCGTGGCCGATGCGCGTGGATTCCACTTCGTCGAGCCGCGGGCGGAATCCGGTACCTATCCCGGCGCGTCGTGGCTCGAGTACGGCGATTTCACCGAGCGGCTGCGATCGTTCCGGGAGGTCCTCGCGTTCAGGATGGTCCCGTTCAACGTCGGCGAGGCCGCCCGCACCGAGCGGACGTACGGGCTGCTCGTGTCCGGGAACTACTTTTCCGCCCTCGGGCTCCGGCCGGCCGTCGGCCGATTCTTCGCGCCGGGGGACGTTGCGCGCGCCGGCGGCGAGCCGGTCGTCGTCATCTCGTACGGCTTCTGGCAAACTCGTTTCAACGGCTCGTCCGATGCCATCAGGCAGACGATTCGCGTCAACGATCGCGAGCTGGCAGTTGTCGGCGTCACGCCGGAAGGATTCCAGGGGACGACCCTTGGGCTCGATTTCTCGCTGTGGGTGCCCGCGACGATGGCGCCGGTGATGCTGGGCGGCTCCCGCGAGCTCGAGACGCGGTCGGTGCGCGGCTACCTGGTGATGGGGCGGTTGCAGCCAGGCGTGAAAGAGGCGCAGGCGCAGGCCGAGCTCGACGCGACGATGCAGGAGCTCGGCCGGCTCTTCCCGTCGACGAACGCGACCATGCGGGCCGAGGTGATGTCGTTCTGGCGTGCGGCGCGAGGCCCGCAGCGCATGATCACTGGTGCCCTGATCGGGCTGCAGGGCGTCATGCTCGTGCTGCTCCTGGCGGTCTGCGGGAACAGCGCGAACCTCATGCTGGCCCGCGCGAGCACTCGGCAGCGCGAAGCGGGCATTCGGCTCGCGCTCGGCGCCCGCCGTTCCCGCATCATCGGCCTGCTGCTGACCGAGAGCGTGATCCTCGCGCTGGCCGGCGCCGTGTTGGGTGCGGCAATCGCCGTCTGGGGGACGAACGCGATCCGGGCGGTGCCGATGATCGGTGCCTTTCCGATCCGCTTTCAGACAGATGTCGACCTGGTTGGCCTGGCCCTCGCAGCGGCGCTCGGCCTTCTCTGCGGGGGGATTTTCGGGATGGCTCCAGCCGTCCATCTCGCAGGTATGGACGCACAGCAGGCGCTGCGCGCCGGTGCGCGGAACGCCTCCCGCAGCCGGCTTCGCAATACGCTGATAGGAGCCGAGGTCGGCCTCGCCGTGATCGTGCTCGTCGTGGCGGGGATGTTCTTCAGGAGCTTTGCTGAGACTCGTGACATCGATCCGGGCTTCCGCCGCGAAGGCGTCCTGCTGGCCGCGTACGATCTGACCGGGCGCAACGCCGGCGAGAACGCCGCCCGCGACTTCGCCGGCCGGCTCCTCGATCGTCTTCGCACCGTCCCGGGCGTCGAAGCGGCCGCGATCTCGACGTCGGTACCGCTCGACATCCACGGGCTGCCCTTGCGCTCGTTCGCGATCGAGGGACACGCCCGGCCGGATGGCGCCCTCGACCAGGCGCTGAGCAACACCGTCACGCCCGGGTACTGGCCGGCCATGGGAATCCCGCTGCTCCAGGGGGCGGACTTCGCGCCGCTCACCGATCCGACGGCGCCGCCCCAGGCCATCGTGAACCAGGAGTTCGTGCGGCGGTTTCTTGGGACGCTCGAGCCGCTGGGGCGGCGGCTGCTCTACCGGGGACGAACGTACGTGATTGCCGGCGTCGTTCGGAACTCCCTGTACGAGTCGTTCGGTGAGCCGCCCACGCCGATCATGTACTTCTCGTACCGCGACCGCGCGTCGACAGCCGGGGAGATCCACGTCCGCACGCGTCCCGGCGCCGAGATCAGTGTCGCCAGCGACGTTCGGCGGATCGTGCGAGAACTGGACGAAGGACTGCCCGTCTATGACGTCCGGACCCTTGCCGAACACGTGGAGCGGAACCTGTTCCTCCGTCGCGTCCCGGCGCGCATGTTCGTCGTGCTCGGGCCGCTGCTGCTGGCCCTGGCCGCCATCGGCATCTACGCCGTGGTCGCGTACGGTGTCGCGCAGCGGACGACCGAGATTGGCGTTCGCCTCGCATTGGGGGCGCCGAAGAGAACGGTCGTCTTCGCGATCGTGCGCGATACGCTCCGAAGCGTCGCGTTCGGCGCGATCCCCGGCTGGCTGGTCATGTACCTGATCCAGATCCACAGGGCCCCAGGCCGTCCCCTCGACTTTCCCGTCTTCGTCGGCGTGCCTGCCATCCTCCTCATCGTCGCCTCGCTGGCGAGCTGGCTCCCGGCGCAGCGGGCGGCCGGCGTCGATCCGGTCGTTGCGCTTCGGCACGAGTGAGCGGTCCGCAGCCTCCCTTCCATCCGACCCAGCCCGACTGGTTCAGGCACGACGCGGCGGTATTCTTTTGTCTCGCGCGATGTCGATTCCGCGTCCTGCGGATCGACTAACTGTCGGGGAAACCCCGCGCTACGAGGTTTCGATTTCAAGAATTCGTAGCGCAGCCCTTCAGGGCTGACGGGAACAGGGCATACGCCCTGGGCGATCAGGGTTCGAACGAGCTCTGGAACATAGCTGAGGAAAGGAGCTACGGATGAGCGGAGTACGGCTGCTGGTTGGCACGCGAAAGGGCGCCTTCATCCTGACATCGGATGGAACGCGCCAGCAGTGGGATGTCAGTGGCCCGCACTTTGCCGGCTGGGAGATCTACCACCTCAAGGGATCGGCGGCCGATCCGAATCGGTTGTATGGCTCGCAGTCCTCGGGCTGGTTCGGCCAGGTGATTCAACGTTCGAAGGACGGCGGCAAGACCTGGGAGGCGGTGGACAACAAGTTCGCGTACGACGGTGTGCCTGGGACCCATCAGTGGTACGACGGCACGCCTCATCCCTGGGAATTCAAACGCGTCTGGCACCTCGAGCCTTCGCGGACCGATCCGGACGTCGTGTACGCGGGCATCGAAGACGCCGCGTTGTTCCGGACGAGCGATGCGGGTCAGACGTGGCAGGAGCTGCCTGGGTTACGGAACCACGGATCCGGACCGCATTGGCAGCCCGGCGCCGGCGGGCTGTGCTTGCACACGATTCTGCTGGATCCGAAGGACCCCCGGCGGATCTTCATCGCGATCTCAGCGGCCGGTGCTTTTCGGACGGACGATGGCGGCACGAGCTGGCGGGCGATCAATCGAGGGCTGAAGTCGGAGGGTATCCCGGATCCCGACGCCGAGGTCGGGCACTGCGTGCATCACATCACGATGCACCCGTCTCGCCCGCAGGTCCTCTTCATGCAGAAGCACTGGGACGTCATGCGCAGTGTCGATGCCGGCGACTCGTGGCAGGAGGTCAGCGGCAACCTGCCGACCGACTTCGGCTTTGCCATCGACGTGCACGCGCACGAGCCGGACACGATTTACGTCGTCCCCATCAAGAGCGATTCGGAGCACTATCCGCCGGACGGAAAGCTGCGGGTCTATCGCAGCCGAACCGGCGGAGATGAATGGGAGCCGCTGACGAAGGGTCTGCCGCAGCGCGATTGCTACGTCAACGTGCTTCGCGACGCGATGTCCGTCGATGCGCTCGATTCGTGCGGCATCTACTTCGGCACGACCGGCGGACAGGTGTACGGGTCGGTTGACGCCGGCGACAGCTGGGCGCCGATCGTGCGGGATCTTCCGGCGGTCTTGTCGGTGGAGGCGCAGACGTTGTAGGTGTTGCGCCCGGCGTGAGGGGACAATGAATTCATCTCGTGTGGCTTCCGCCTTCAGGCGGAAGCTCGTGGCGCGAGTTCGATCTGGACCGAGCCGGTTTTTCTCAGGCCGTTCAGGTCGGGCGTCACGGATGTGGGGCTATCCATGATTCGAGTCGAGCTTCCAGCACACTTGCGAACGCTCGCATGCGTCGAGGGCGAGGTCACGCTCGATGTCGAGGGCAAGGCCACGCTGCGCTCGGTGCTCGATGCGCTCGAGCGCCGCTATCCGGTCCTGCGCGGAACCGTTCGCGACCACCTGACCGAGCGTCGCCGCCCGTTCGTCCGATTCTTCGTCTGCGAGCAGGATTACTCGCACGAGCCCGCGGACACGCCGCTTCCGGAGGCCGTCGTCACGGGAGCCGAGCCCCTGCTCATCGTCGGCGCGATGGCAGGGGGTTAGGGGCGGATGCAGTCGGGATCGGGGATCGGGGATCAGGGATCCGATCGAAGGAATCAGTCCGCGCTCTTCGGATCCCTGATCGAACCGCCGTTGTTGCGCCGGGTTCGACCGCCGGCGGAATGGTGGCCTCCGTCTGCAACGTCAAGTGAAAGCGTTCGTAGGTAGTGGGTCATCGGTGTGAATCGGCGGGTGGTGGGCTACCGCAATGGTGGCTGCCGTTTCACGCGACGAGAACCCGCCTGCTCCTCCACGAAGCTGACGGCTGCAGCCCGCAGATCGTCGCAGGTCAGGTACTGGCTCAAGGCCAACGGCGCCTTTCGCCCGGCTAGCTGGGCGAGCCAAATGCGCTTCTCTGATCGATTGAGTTCTTTTGTGACAGCGAGGTGCGCGAACACCGCTACGATGGCGGTCAACAGCAGACTAGACGATAGCAGCAGTAGTGTGTTGCTTGGCTCCTCAAACCCGAGCACAACGAGGAGAACAAGATTTGCCATGGCGAACACGAACAGGACGGCAACAAGAGTCCGGAGAAGCGTCACCGAGAAGTATGGCGCAACCTTCGACATGGCCTATGCGCGAATTGTAGCCCCTTCAGCCCCGCTTCCGCGCTTTTCAGCCTGGTTGCGCAATGAAACAACCTCAGCGCTAACAGCTCGTGGTGAAAGCCGCTCTGGCGTGCCGCATTAGTCGATGTCCGAACGGATCCCTGATCCCTGACCCCTGATCCGGACTCCTGTCTTCTCCTCTTTACATCCCACATGAATCCCTGTACATTCCTCTAAGCAACCCACAGGAGTGCACAGATGCCGGACGGCAAGTCGGAGATCCTCCAGGGCACCCTCGACCTGATGGTGCTGAAGACGCTCGACGCCATGGGGCCGATGCACGGGTACGGCATCGCGCGCCGCATCGAGCAGCTCAGCGAGGAGGCGCTGCAGGTCAACCAGGGCACGATCTATCTGTGCCTGATCCGCCTCGTCCAGAAGGGCTGGATCCACACCGAGTGGGGCACGTCGGATAACAATCGCAAAGCCAAGTTCTATTCGATATCCCGGGCCGGCCGTAAGCAGCTCCTGGCCGAGACGAAGAACTGGGAGCGTGTCTCGGGCGTGATTGGCCGGCTGCTGCTTCTCGGCGGGCGCAGGTAAAGATGTTCGCGCCTCTGAGGCAGTTGGCGTCCCGTCTCGACGCGTTCTTCCGGAGGCGCGAGCTCGATCGCGACTTCGCGGAGGAGCTGGGCTCCCACGTCACGATGCTGACCGAGGACAACATCCGCCGTGGGATGACCCCGGATCAGGCGCGGCGGGCGGCCGTGATTCGCATCGGAGGCGCGGCGTCG
This sequence comes from uncultured Acidobacteriota bacterium, assembly GCA_963804795.1. Taxonomy (GTDB): domain Bacteria; phylum Acidobacteriota; class Vicinamibacteria; order Vicinamibacterales; family 2-12-FULL-66-21; genus CAVSUB01. Next base: position 774,128 of record CAWDRS010000009.1, read on the forward strand.
CTGCGGGAGCAGCATCGCGCCTTCCGAGGGATGCCCGGCTTGGAGGCCGTCGTCCAGGACCTCCGGTTTGCCTCGCGGTTGATCGCCAAAGATGCCTGGTTGTCGGGAGCGATCCTCGTCGCGTTGGCGCTCGGGATCGGGGCGAACACGACCGGCTTCACGATCGTGAATGCCGCATTCTTCCGCGGACTGCCGTTCGAACAGGCAGACCGCCTCTACGTCCTGTCGTGGCAGAACCGTTCCGGCCGGCGCACGAACTTCTCGCACGCCGAGCTGCACGACCTGCGCGACCAGAGTCGGAGCTTCAGCGCCCTCGCGGCGTACACGGAAGCCACGACGAACATCAGCGACGACCGTGCCCTGCCCGAGGAAGCTCACGGCACGCTGGTGACAGCGAACCTTTTCAGCGTGTTGAGGCAGCCGCCGCTCCTCGGGCGTGATTTCGTCGCGGGCGACGAGCGGCCCGGAGCCGACCCGGTGGTCATCATCGGGTACGAGGTGTGGAAGAACCGGTACGGAACGGATCCCGGCGTGCTCGGCAGGACCCTCCGCCTGAACGCGCGGGCGGCGACGATCGTCGGCGTGATGCCCGAGGGCATGAAGTTTCCGGACGCCGCCGATATCTGGACGCCGCTCGCTCCGGCCGGCTTCGTTCCGACCAGAGGGGACCGCGAGAGGGATGTCCGCGCGTTGCGCGTGTTCGGCCGGTTGGCCGACGGCGTCGATCGCACTCATGCGCAGGCCGAGCTGACCGGCATTGCCGGCCGGCTCACGGCCGCGTTTCCACAGTCGACGAAGAACCTCATGGGCGTTCGCGTGGAGACGTTCACCGAGAGGTTCATCGGCGGAGGCGGGCGGCCGATCTTGATCACGGTCATGGGCGCCGTCAGCCTCGTGCTGCTCATCGCCTGCGCCAACGTCGCGAATCTGCTGCTGTCCCGTTCGGCCTATCGCGCGAGGGAGATCGCCACCCGCATGGCGATGGGTGCCACGCGCGGGCGCATCATCCGCCAGCTCCTGGTCGAAAGCCTGTTGCTCGGATTCCTCGGCGGGGGCGCAGGTTTGATCCTTGCGGTCGCCGGCGTGCGTGCGTTCGACGAGGCATACGCGTCATCGATGCCGGTACTGGGTCAGGTTCACCGTGGACTACGTGGTGTTCGGCTACGTCGCGGGAATCTGCGTGCTCACCGCGGTTCTCTTCGGGCTCGCGCCCGCGCTCCACGTCTCGAAGACGAGCGGCAGCGACACGTTGAAGGAAGCCGGGCGCGGCACCGCCGGGAGCCGGCGCGTGCGCCGCTTCAGCAACGGGATGATCGTTGCCGAGATCGCGCTGACGATCGTCCTGCTGGTCGGGGCAGGATCGATGATCCGCGCGTTCTTCACTCTCTACAACGTCGATCTGGGCGTCCGGACGACCGATCTCATGGCGATGCCGGTGCGGCTGCCTGCAACGAGATACGACACACCGCAGGCGCGGCGCGCGTTCTTCGAGCGGCTCGAGCTGCGGGTGTCGGGCGTTCCGGGTGTCGAATCGGCAGCCGTTACGACAGGCGTTCCGCCGCAGGACGGCGGGGAACGGCTGCTCGACGTCGAGGGCTCCTCCCGGCCCGACGCCGGGATGGTGTTTGTCGGGACCGTCACCATCAGTCCTCGATTCTTCGATGTCCTGGGAGTGCCGTTGGTCCGCGGGCGCGAATTCGACGAGAGGGACGGAGCGCCAGGCGCCGAGACGGTCCTGGTGAACGATCGACTGGCGGCGCAGTTCTTCCCAGGTGAAGATCCGATCGGCAAACGGCTTCGGTTCACTCAGCGCGAGCCGCCGCCCGGGGCAGCCCCGGACGCGTGGCGAACCATCGTCGGCATCACCCCGTCTATCAAGCAGGGCTCGGCATCGGACGTCTATCTGAACGCGGTGGTCTACATCCCATACCGGCAGGAGTCGCCCGCGACGGCCTCGCTGCTCGTACGAAGCGCGCTTCCCGCAGGATCGGTGATGAGCGCCGTGCGGCGCGAGGTCCAGGCGATCGACCCGGATCAACCGGTCGTCACCATCCAGACGTTGGACCAGCTGCTCGCCGTCGATCGGTGGTGGCAGCGGACGTGGGGCTCCGTGTTCGGGATCCTCGCGGGTATTGCCGTCGTGCTGTCGGCTGTCGGCCTGTACGCGGTCATGGCGTATGCGGTCATCCAGCGCACCCCGGAGATCGGCGTGCGTGTGGCGCTCGGGGCTCAGCGGCGTCAGGTATCGTGGCTGATTCTCAGTCGAGGACTCGGGCAGCTTGCCTTGGGCCTGACCTTCGGCTTCGCCGGCTCGCTGGCGCTGCGGCGTGTGCTGCCCGGCGGCATCGTCGGGATCACGCCGCACGATCCAACGGCGGTCGTGTCCATCGTCGTGCTGCTCACGATCGTGAGCCTGGCGGCCTGCCTGGTTCCGGTGCGCAGGGCCATCCACGTCGATCCTGTTTCCGCACTCCGCGCGGGGTAAATCATGTTCACGCCACTGAAGCACTTCGCGGCCCGCCTGCGCGCGCTGGTCAGCTCGCGCCGACTCGATCAGGACTTCCAGCAGGAGCTGGACTCCCACCTCACGATGTTGACCGAAGACAACCTCCGGTTGGGGATGGCTCCGGATCAAGCGCGGCGGGCGGCGCTCATCAGAGTCGGGCGATCGACGTCACTCGAGGAGCAGCATCGAGAAGTGCGCGGGCTGCCGTTTGCTGAAACGATTCTGCAGGACCTGCGGTTCGCCCTCAGGCTGATGGCCAAGGAGCGGTGGTTCTCGGCGGCAGCGATCGTGGCCCTTGCCTTCGGCATCGGCGCGAACACGACCGGCTTCGGAATCGTCAATGCTGCGTTTCTGAGAGGCTTGCCGGTCGCGGCTTCAGAACGGCTCTACGTGCTGACCCTGCAGGCGCGCCAAGGGTACGACAGGGACCTCACGTATGCAGAGCTCCAGGAGGCGCGCAGTCAGAGCCGCGCGTTCGCGAGTCTGGCCGGGTATCGCTCTGCGACGATGAACGTCAGCGACGATCGCGGGATGCCCGAGGAGGTCCGCGGAGCGTGGGTGACGATCAACGCGTTCGGACTCCTGCCGCAGCAGCCGATGTTCGGCAGGGATTTCGTCGCCGGCGACGGCAAGCCGGGAGCCGACCGGGTCGCCATCATCGGCGAGCGGCTCTGGAGACAGCGGTTCGGCGCGGACCCGCAAGTGCTGGGCTCGTCGATTCGTGTGAATGGACAGCCGGCGACGGTTGTCGGCGTCATGCCGGAGAGCATGAAGTTTCCGACGAACACCGACCTGTGGACCCCCTTGATCGCGGACCCGGCCCTGGAGAACCCTCGCGCTCGACTCGTCGTCTTCGGTCTGCTGAAGGACGGCGTGCGCCGGGCCGAGGCACTGACCGAGGTGAACGGCATCGCCCAGCGGCTGGCGATTGCCTACCCGGACACGAACAGGGACTTCGTCGGCGCCAACGTCGAGACGTTCACGGAACGGTTCGTCGGCGGCAATGCGCGGATCACGTTCCTCGTGATGATGGGCGCCGTCAGCTTCGTCCTGCTGATCGCCTGTGCAAACGTCGCCAACCTCCTGCTCGTGAAATCGACGAGTCGCGCCCGGGAGATTGCCGTGCGGATGGCCATGGGCGCGACGCGCTGGCGCGTCGTCCGGCAGCTCCTGCTCGAGAGCGTGGTGCTCGGCACTCTCGGCGGAGTCCTCGGTTTGATCCTGGCGCAGTTCGCGATGTCAGCGCTCGATGCCGGGGTGCAGGATCCGGAGAAGCCCCACTGGATCAGGTTCACGCTCGACTACGTCGTCTTCGGATACGTTGCCGGCATCTGTGTGCTGACGGGCATTCTCTTCGGTCTCGCGCCGGCGCTGCAGGTCTCGAAGACGAACGTCAACGATGTGCTCAAGGATGCGGGGCGGGGCAGCATCGGCACTCGCCGGGCTCGCTGGTTCAGTGGAACGATGGTGGTCGTGGAGCTCGCACTCACCATCGTGTTGTTGGCCGGTGCCGGCCTGATGCTGCGAAGCTTCACGAAGCTCTACAACCTCGATGTCGGGTTCCGCACCGATCATCTGATGGCCATGCAGCTGCAATTGCCGGATTCCAAATACCGGACGCCGGAAGCGAGACGCCTCTTTTACGACCAGGTCGAGCCACGACTCGCCGCTGTTTCGGGCGTCGAGGCCATCACCGTGACGACCGGCGTCCCGCCGTTCGGTTCAGGGCAGCGATCGTTGGAGATCGAAGGACCACAGCCATCGACATCGTTCGAGTCTTCGCGGAGCGCCACGGTCGTGACCATCAGTCCCCGTTTCTTCGACGTCATCGGTGTGCCGATCGCGCGCGGCCGGATGTTCCGCGAGGCCGACGGCGCACCCGGCTCCGAGACCGTCATCGTCAACGAGCGGCTGGCATCGACCTTCTTCCCCTCCGAGAATCCAATCGGGAAGCGGCTGCGGTTCCAGCAGCTCCAGCCCGGGCCCGGAAGGCCGCTGGACGTCTGGCGAACGATCGTCGGAGTCAGCCGGTCGATTCCTCACGGCTCGAGGCAGCAGTACGAACCGGCACCGGTAATCTATCTCCCTGCACGCCAGGATCCTCCATTGCGCGCATCGTTACTGGTCCGGAGCGCGCTGCCGCCGGCATCCGTCATCGAAGCCGTGCGTCGCGAGGTGCAGGCGATCGATCGCGACCAGCCGGTTGTCACGATTCAAACCCTCGACCAGATGCTGGCGCAGGATCGCTGGCCGTATCGTGTGTTCGGCGGGCTGTTTGCGATCTTCGCGCTCATCGGGCTGGGACTGTCGGCGATGGGCCTCTACGCGGTCATGGCGTATTCAGTGACACAGCGGACCCAGGAGATCGGCGTGCGCATGACACTCGGTGCCGACCGCCGCGAGGTCTCGTGGCTCGTCCTCAAACGCGGGCTGGGGCAGCTCGCGATCGGCCTGACGGTCGGCCTTGCCGGCGCACTCGCGTTGAGCCGAGTGATGCGCAGGCTGCTGGTCGAGATCACGCCGAGCGATCCCGTGACGTTCCTTTCCATCACGACCCTCTTGACGTGCGTCTCGATCGCAGCGTGTCTGCTTCCGGCTCGCCGAGCCACGCGCGTCGATCCCGTCGTCGCGCTGCGCGCCGAGTGAGGGAATCTCGTTTGCAGGACGCACACCCTCTGCGATCTCGACGTCCTAAAACCATCACAGGAGGAAGGGAGGATCATCCTCCCTTTCTCCTTCCGCCTGTTTATGGTTTGCCTCTCAGGGCACGCCCGCGCCGAAGTGGATGACCGACGACGTGCCCTTCCTGAAGAAGTCGGAGAAAACCGTCAATCCAGGGGTTTGATCCGGATGTTCTTGTAGTACACGGTGCTGTTCGGATCGTGCGCCTGCAGCGCGATCGTGCCGCCCGGATCGCGGATCACGCGGCCTGGGCCTTCGCGCCCGCCGGTCCAGTCCGCGGGCTGGGTCCACTCGACGGTCTGCTTGTCGTTCACTTTGACGACGATGGTGTTGCCTTTCACGATGATGTGCTCGGTGAACCACTCGTCGTCTTTTGCGAACGACTCGTTGACGTCCTGGACGTGATACAGGCTGCCGCTCTTCACCGGGTCGCGTGCGTACGAGTTGTTGACCTGTATCTCGAAGCCTTTCGACGGGAACTCTCCTGACGCGCGCACATTCCCGCCCTTCTCCTCGTATGCGGTCAACACGTAGACGCCGCCGTTCGAGTTGGCGCGTGTCATGATGTCGACCTTCAGCTCGAAATTCCGGAAGGTGTGCTTCCTGACGTCTCCGTCGTAGTACGCGTGCCCGGCGATGCCGTTGGCGACGATGGCGCCGTTCTCGACCTTGAAGGAATCGGGCCTGCTCACTTTCCAGCCGGTGAAGTCCTTGCCATTGAACAGGCTGGTCCACCCTGGCTCGGTTGCGGGCGCCTGAAACGAGAACGCCAGCAGGAGTGGTGCGAAGCGAAGATAGGTGGTCATCATGGTTGCGCAGTGTAGCAACGGCCCCCCGCGGGCGAAAGCGCGCTTTGACGCGGATGTGGAAACTACGGACAATGGCACGCGCGCGGCGCCGGCGAATCCCGGATTTCGTAGGCCCGACCTTCCGCCTACGCTGAAGCTCCGGCGGACCGCCGTAGCCGTGGCGAAGGCGGTCAGGTCGGGCGCTGAACGACGACAGACGAGGCAGCACGATGGACAAAGACACCTTGAACCGGCGTGACTTCTTCAAGACGGCCAGCGCCGGTGTTGCGGCGGCGGCAGTCATGATGACGCCTCGTGAGGCCGCCCTCGCGCAGGCGGCTGCACAGAAAGCGGCGCTCGATCGGATCGCCAGCAATTCGTATCCGATCCGGCCGCTGTTCAAGCAGCGCGGTGGTCCCGGCGGACGGGGTGGCGGCGCACCGGCGGTGTCGGGCGAGAGCGCCGGACGCGGGGCGGGTCAACCTCCACAGCCAGGCGCTGGCGGCCGGGGCGCCGGTGCAGCCGATAACCCGGAGCTCGCCGCGAACCCCAACGCCGCCCGGCCGCTGGCCGTCGCCGAAGCCGCCGCCAAGGCGCGCGCCGGACTCCCCAATGCCCAGGAGATGAAGGCGAAGTACGGCGAGATCACCATGCTCGACTTCCCGCAGTTCACCAAGGACACCTTCCCTGGTGTGACCCGCATGGACATCTTCTCGTCGTTGTTCGGCGACGTCACCGACGACAGCATGTTTTTCCAGGGGCCGAACGGACGCCCCGGCGGATTCGATCCGCTGAGTCCGTCCGGACGGAAATGGCTCGACCAGCTGGCCAACATCCTCGTCAAGACCGGAACGAAGGTTCAGCACATCTCGAACAACGCTCCCACGAACCTCGCGGCGTACGGATCGCCGGAGGAAGATGCCAAGCGGAAGGCCGGCGTCGAGATGGCGAAGCGGTGGCTCGAAGGGTGCGCCGTTCTCGGTGTGAAATCGATGCGGATGAATTCACCGCAGGCGCTCGGCCCGAGCATCAGGCCCAACGCCATTGCTCGTGGGCCGGGAGACGGCTACCCTCGCAACATCGACATCGTCCCGCTTCTGGCGGCCGCCATCGAGTCGTACAAAGAGATGTCGGAGTACGGCGGGAAGCTCAACATCCGCGTGACCCTCGAGAACCATTGGGGCCTTGCCGCGGATCCGATGAACATCCGCACGATCATCGACGAGGTCAAGAATCCCTTTTGCGAAGCGTCCCCGGACTTCGGCAATTGGGAGCACGAGTACATGCTCTTCAACGGTCTCAAGGCGCTTGCGCCCTATTCGCACACGAACGTGCACGCGAAGTACTGGGATCGCTGGGGCGACATGAACAATCTGCAGCGCTCGACCAGGATCATGCTCGACGGCGGATTCGAGGGGACCTTCGCGCTGGAGTACGAACAGGGACCGCTGAACGGGATCGAAGGCGCAAAGTATCTCTACAAGGAAGTGCTCGCAGCGGTCAGCAGCTGGAAGCCAGCCTGAGCTCCTTCCACCTGAAGGTGGAAGCCACGAGATTTCTTTGACAGACGAGATCTCTTGGACAGACGAGATCTCTTGGACAGACGAGATCTCTTGGACAGCCACGAGATTTCTTGGACAGGCACGAGATCTCTTGGATAGGCCCGAGTTCCTCAGCTCTCGCGCAGCGCGACGGCGGGATCGATCTTCGCGGCGTGCCATGCGGGGAGCCATCCTGCCAGCGCACCGATCGTCGCCAGCACGAGCGCGCCTGCCCCGAGGGCGAGCGGATCGCGCGGATGCAAGCCGTAGAGCAGCGTCGCGACGAAGCGGGACGCCCACAGGCTGATCAAAGTGCCAAAGACGATTCCCAAGCCGACTTGCGCTGCAACGCTCGTCAGAATCAGCCGGATGACGTTGCCCGGCATGGCGCCCAACGCCATTCTGATGCCGATCTCGGTACGACGGCGAGCAACGGCCGACGAGGTCACGCCGTAGAGCCCGACTCCAGCGAGCACGACCGCCAGCACACCGAAGAGGCCGGAGAGCATCGCGACGAGTCGATCCTGCGCGACCGAGCCCTGGAGCTGATCGGATACCGATCGCGCGGTCAGCATCGCGTCGGGCGCGACGCGGCTCAGCGCGGCGAAGACGGCGTTCGTGAGCGGCTCCGGTGATCCGAACGCCGACCGCACGCTGATGTTGATGGACGCGGGCGGCTGTGGTCGTTGTGCGAGCGGCAGGTAGACCGTCGCCGCGTCCGCCTGTCGCAGCGTCTGATACACCGCGTCCTCGACGATTCCGACGATCTCGCGATCGATGCTCGGCCGGCCGCCGAATCCCGCCTGACGGATGCGACGCCCCAGCAGGGACTTCCCGTCGAAGTACTTTCTTGCAAACGCCTGGTTCACGATCGCGACGGGCTGGGTCGAGCGCGTGTCGCTGGCGAGGAAGTCGCGGCCTGCGAGCAGGCGGGTACCGAACGTCGCAAAGTACCCGGGCATGGTCAGGTTTGCGGCGACCGTCCGGTCGGGCTCCGGCAGGGCAGGGCCGTCGGGCAGCTCGAGGAGGAACTGCCAGAGAATGCCGTTGACCGGCGTCATGGCGGACGCGCTGGCGACCTCGACGCCGGGCACCGCGGCTGCTGCCTGTCGGAGTCGCTCGTACAACACCATCGCGACCTCTGTGGGAGCGTCAGTGAGGTTGTCGATCCGAACGACGAGGACGCGGTCTCTGGTGAAGCCGATCGGCTGCGTCGTGAGCGTCTGGAACGTCCGGATGAAAAGGCCGGCCGCGAAGACCAGCACCAGAGACAGCGTGACCTGGCCGATCACGAGCAGGTGGCTGGCGGAGAACCGGCGTTCTCCAAAGACGCTGCGGCCCTGTTTCTTCAGTGCCTCGCTCGGCTGAACGCGCGCGGCGCCGATCGCAGGCGCCATGCCGAAGATGATCGCCGTGAACACGGTGATTGCCGCCGTGAAGGCGAGCACCCGCCAGTCCAGGGTGAGGTCGAGCAACGCAGTGCGGTTGGTAGCCGACAACTGTCGGACGAGCAGCCGCCCGCCCCAAACAGCCAATCCGAGTCCGAGCAAGGCTCCGCCGGCGGCGAGCAGAAGGCTTTCGAAAAGCAGCTGCACGCCGAGCTGGAGACTCGACGCGCCGAGGGCGCGGCGGACGCTCAGCTCATGCCGGCGGGAGGCCGCACGCGCCAATAGCAGGTTGGCGATGTTCGCGCATCCAATCAGCAGGACCAGCAGAACGACCACCATGATGGTCATCAATGGTCGTTGGTAGCGCTCTCGAAGTCTCGAGACGCCGCGTTCGACGGGCTGCAGCTCGAACGGCACGGTCAGGTATTCGGCCGCGTCCTGCGCCGAGTACGCCTGAGGGATCGTGGCCTCACGGACGCCCGGCTGAATCCCGCGCAACGTCGCGACGGCCTCGGTGAGGCTTTGCCCGTCCTTGCGTCGCAAGACGATGTTGACCCACCACGACGTGCGAGCGGACAGCTGCGGAAACCGGTTGTGCAGGAGGGGCTCGACGGCGAACGGCACGGCGATGTCGAACGTATTGCCGACATCGAGACCGAAGAAGCCCGGCGGTGCGACACCGACGATGGTCATGGGATGCCGGCCAATCGTGAGGGACCTGCCGACGACGCCCGGGTCGCCGCCGAACCTCCGGCGCCAGAAGTCGTAGCCGAGCATGACGACCGGGCCATCGGGGCTTCCGGAGGGGGCGTCGTCCATCGCCGAGATCCCTCGCCCGAGGATGGGGCGGAGACCCATGGTGTCGAGGAACTCTCCGCTCACGAAGAGGCCGTCGACGAAATCGGACCGGCCGTGCGCCGACAGGTTGAACTGCTCACTCGCCCATGCGGCGGCGCCGCCGAAGAGCTCCTGGCGCCGCCGGATCTCCTCCCAGATCGGATGAGTAAGCGCTCCGCGACCACCTGTGCCGTACGTGACCAGGGCGAGTCGATCCGGATCCCGCACCGGCAGTGGCCGGATCATCAAGCTGTTGACGATGGAGAAGATCGCCGTATTCGCGCCGATGCCGAGCGCCAGCGACAGCACCGCCGCCAGCGAGATGAAAGGCGAGGCGATGACCGAGCGCCAGATACTCCGGATGAGAAGAGGCATGCGAGGGAGCTCCACGTCAGACGTTAGTGTCGGATCACCCCGAAAGCCCGACATGTTTGTGTCTTGCATCCGTCCTCACTTGGCCGTATCTTCCGCAGCGTCGCGAGATCACTCGCGAGTTGGGCCTGGACATGAGAGGAGGACTGATGTTCACGCGTACCTGGTGTGTCATGGCGCTCGTTCTGGCCGTGGCGACCGTCCCCGTCTCCACGAGCGCCCAGATTCAGACGGGCAGTCTCGTCATCAAGGCCGTCGACGAGCAGGGCGCGGTCATGCCCGGCGCGACGATCACCGCCACCAGCCCGGTCCTGCCGCGCGAGACCGTCGGCCTGACGGATGCGAGCGGCGTCTACCAGCTTCCCGGGTTGCCGGTCGGGACCTACAGCGTCAAGGTGTCCCTGGAGGGCTTCAAGACAGTCATTCGACCGGATGTGTTCGTTCGGCAAGGTCAGGCGATCACGGTCGAGGTCACACTCAGCGTCGGCGCGCTGGCGGAATCGGTGACGGTCAAGGGCGAGTCGCCCGTGATCGACACGCGCGCGGTCGGCTCGAAGGTGAACATCGACAACGCGATCCTCGAGACGACGCCCGGCGGGCGCGATATCTGGAACGTGATCGAATACAAGGCGCCCGGCGTTGTCGTCGAGTCGCCGGATGTGGGCGGCAACCAGGGTGGCCTCCAGCGCAGCCTGTCCGCTCGCGGAACGCCGAACGGGCAGAACACGCAGGTCCTCAACGGCGTGAACGTCAACGACCCCGCAGCGCAGGGGTTCGCCATGTATTACTACGTCCCCACCACGATCGACAACATCCAGGTATCCAGCGGCGCGCAGGACATCGCCGTCGGAACCGGAGGCGTGTTCATCAACATGGTGACGAAGAGCGGGACGAACGTCTTCAGCGGACTCGGGCTTCAGACCTATCAGGGGCACGCCACGCAGAATCGCAACGTGGACGAGACCCTCCGACAAGCGGGGCTGCGCCCGGACGCGAACTCGACCGAGCTGATCTCGAACACCAACTTCCAGGTTGGTGGACCACTCCTCCAGAACCGGCTCTTTTATTTCGGCGCCTTCAACCTGCAGGCGGTCCACGTGAAGGTCCCGGGGTTCCCGGCCGTCGTGCCGTCGTACGTCCAGACGCCGCTCATCGGTTCGAGCGATCAGGACACGACGGACATCCTTGCGGGGGAGGGCAAGGTCACCTATCAGGTGAACACCAACAACCGCTTCGAGGCGTTCGTGGCCAAGCAGCGGTACGACAAGCCGAATCGCGGTGCCGGCTCGACGGTCACGCAGGACTCGGATTCGAAGGAGCTGGACACGTTCGTCATCGCACAGGTGGCGTACAACCGCGTCCTGAGCAGCCGGATGTTCCTCGACAGCAAGATCAGCTACAACAACACCCACTTCCCGCTCCTGCAGAAGACCGCCCTGCAGCCGTTGAACGACAACACCGCGGGCGTGCTCTACCAGAACCGCACGAGCAGCCAGAAGATGTTCCGCCGTCGCGTGCAGTTCGTGACGAACTGGCAGTACTACCTCCCGCAGTTCGTCGGCGGGCGCCACGAGTTCAAGGCGGGCGTCGACAACGGCTACACCCCGGAGGATGTCGATACCATCCGCGTGGACGACGTGAGCCTGGCGTTCACCAGCGCCGGCACGCCCGCCGCCGCGACCGTGCAAATCTTCAACACGCCCCTGCACCAGGAGCGTGCCGTGATGAGCACGGCCTTCTACGGTCAGGACTCGTACACGATCAAGCGGCTCACGTTGGTGGGTGGCATCCGGTGGGAGCGCATAGAGGGGTACCTCCCGTCGCAGCAGGGCCCAGCGAGCCGTTTCTTTCCGGAAGGGCTGGTGTTTCAGGGCGTCTCGATTGGCGGCGTCACGCAGGACTTCACCGTTCGCAAGAGCTTCGACTCCGTTCACGAGAATCCGCTCTGGTACAACTGGGGTCCGCGCGTGGCCGGGACTTACGACCTGCGAGGCAACGGCAAGACGGTCGCCAAGGTGTCGTACGGAAAGTACCTCGATCAGATCAATACCGGTACTCCCCCGAACCCGAATGCCAATATCAATCAGACCTACGTCTGGAACGATCTGAACCGCGATTTCGTGTTCCAGCCTGGCGACTTCAGCTGGAACGGCACGCGCTACGTGGGCGGCGAGTTCGGCACACTTCAAACGACGGCGAACCTGGCCGTCGCGACGTTCGACAAGTCGGTGCGCCGGCCGTATCGCAACGAGCTCTCGGTCGGTGTCGACCACGAGCTCTTCCCGGAAGTCCTGCTGAACGTGTCGTACCTCAGAACGCGCGAGAAGGACATTCAGGGTCAGGTCGACCTCAACATCGCTTCATGGGACCAGCTCTTTACGCCCATCACCTTGACGGATCCGGGCCGTGACGGCCTGACCGGCACTGGTGACGACGCGCCGATTACGGTCTACAACCAGAACAGTACAGGGACCGTGACGTCGCCACGCACGATCAACGACGCTCGCCTCGCAACGCGGTACGACGGTCTCGACGTCGTCTTGACCAAGCGGTTCAGCCGCGGGTGGACGGCGCTTGCGGGATACACGTACTCGCATACGAAGGTCGATCTGACGAGCCTTGCGAATCCGAATGACGCCTACGTCTACGCCGCGGGAGAAAGTGGCGGCCGGCGCCACAACTTCAAGGCGACCGGATCGTACGAGCTGCCATGGAACGTCGTGGTGGGCGGAAATTTCCGGTTGCAGTCGGGTCTGCCAATCACACGCCGGTGGCAGATTCCGTCCGGCGTGTTGCGGCAGGGCTCGGTGACGGTCAACGCGGAGCCGCGAGGGAGCGTCGAGCTTCCATGGCTGCCGACGTTGGACCTGCGTGCCGGCAGGTACTTCACGGTGGCCGGAAAGCGGATCGAGTTGAGCCTCGATGCCTATAACGCGACCAACGCGAACACCGTGTTCGGCGTGCGCACCAACACGGGGCCGGCGACGATCAGGGTCGATGGTGATCCTGCCAACCCGCCGACGACGATCAACGCGTTCCTGTCGCCGACGAGTATCCTCGCGCCGCGCGTCTTCCGGTTCAACGTGTCGTTCGAATTCGGGCGTTCCGGAGGATTGTCCAGGAGTGTTCCGGACGAACAGTAGGACCGCTTCGAGGGTCGGGGTCGGTCAGACCCCGCCCGCTGAACTACTTCTTCGTCCAGGTGCCGTCGCTGGCCTTGATGGTCGTCCCGTTCACCGTGCCAGTGTAGGCGGTGCTGTCCACCTTGAAGCTGATGGCGTCGCCTCGGAGCTTTCCATCCGCGATCGCGGTGCCGCCAAGCGTGCCGGAGATATTCTGAAACTGCTGCGTCAGCTTCAGCTCGCCTTTAGGCGTCTGCCACGTCCCTTCAACTTTCGCGGGGACGATCCACAGCAGCGCGGTGCACCAGCTCGAGCAGTCGCCGGTGACGCTTTCCGTCTCGTCGGCTTGCCAGTCCTCCATCGTGAACGTGTTCGAGACGATGCGCGTGCCTGGCTTGAGATTCAGGATGGTGGGCCGGAGCTTCATGTTGATCGACGGGAGGAGGAACATCGTGATGACCTGCGCCTTCGAAAGGTCGGTCTCGAAGAGGTCGGCCTTCATGAACGTCGCCTTGTCGGAGACGCCTGCGGCAGCGGCGTTCTTCTTGGAAAGCTCGACCATGTCCGGGTTGTACTCAATCCCCATGGCACGCGACCCGCGTTTGGCGGCCGTGATCACTGTCCGTCCATCCCCCGAGCCGAGATCGATGACGAAGTCGGCCGGCGTGACTTTCGCCATCTCGAGCATCTTGTCCACGAGCGCCTGCGGCGTGGGCACCCAGACGACATCTTTGCCGCCCTGGCCAACCTGCGGCTCGTAGGGCTTCTGATCCGCCGCCGGCTTCTGTTCGGTGGCGGGCTTCTGCGTAGTGGTCGGTTTCTGCGTGGTGCCGGCCGCCTGGGCGTAGGCGTTCCCACTGCAGAGCGCGAATACGACGCCGAGAACAAGAGAACGAACGACGGTCCGTGTATGCATGGATGCGTTTCTCCGCTGAAAAGTGCCGCGATTAGACCGGCACGACGACCGATGTCCGCACCGCGCGCGCGCGACGCGGCAGAGAGTGTATCCGACGCCAATACGCCGCGGCAGCACACTCTGCTTCATAGGGCGGCCGGGCTTCTTCCCACACATCATTAGGGGAACATTCTCGCTGTCCCAGCCGTAAGGTGAGGTGTGACCCGGAACGCCCTGACCTTGCTGCAGGGAACGGTCGACCTGCTCGTCCTCCGCGCCCTGCAGTCTGGACCTTCCCACGGCTACGCTGTCTCCCGATGGGTCCGCGAGCGTACGGACGGCGTGCTCACCCTCGAGGACGCCGCACTGTATCAGGCCTTGCACCGGTTGGAGGCCAAGCGATGGATCGACGCGGAGTGGGGCGTCTCGGACAACAACCGTCGCGCGAAGTATTACACGTTGAGCCCTGTGGGCCGCGAGCAGCTGCGCTCGGGAACGACGACCTGGAGACGCTATGCGGCGGCGATGGTCAAAGTGCTCGATCCGGCGTGAGGACCCGATGAAACCATCAAACAGTGGGCGCATGCGCCGGATTCGACGACTGTTCCAGTTTCCGACGCGCTCGCGGCGCGAGGTGCGTGACGACGTGCGTGATGAATTGCAGTTTCCACCTCGAAATGCGCACGACCGAGCTCCAGGCCGAGGGTCACGATCCCGACGCCGCCCGAGCGCAGGCACTGCGCGAATTCGGGGACCTCAATCGGGCCAGCGCGACGCTCGTCGCGCAGGATGGTCGTGTCAACCAGCGACGAGGGCTGTCTCGATTCGCCGCGGAGCTTCGGCAGGACGTCTCCTATGGCGTCCGGCTGCTCGGGCGAAACAGAGGCTTCTCAGCGACCGCCATCGTCACGCTCGCGCTCGCCATCGGCGGGAACGTCGCGCTTTTCAGCATCGTCAACGCGCTCTTCCTGCAACCGCTGCCGATTGCCGACCCGGAGACGCTCGCGAAGATCCGCACGGGCGACAGCCGCGTCTCGTGGCTGAACCTCGAAGACATCCGCGAGCGGAACGTCGTCTTCTCGGACGTCATCGCGCAGCGCGACACGGCAATGTCGATGGCGGGGGAACCGCTGCCGGTGCAGATCACGGCCGGGGTCGTGTCGACCAATTACTTCAGCACGCTCGGGGTCGTCCCGATGGAGGGACGCCCATTCCAGCCTGGCGAGCGCCGTGCGGACATCGTCCTCCTCAGCGAGCGGATGTGGCGGGCGCGATTCGACGGAACACCATCGATTGTGGGCCGGAGGCTCACGTTGGACGGCCGGCCGTTCGAGGTGGTCGGCGTGATGTCCGGGCGCTACCACAGCATCGCGCCGCTCGGGTTCTCGCCGGACCTCTGGATCCCCGTGGACAACGATGGCGTACATGCGGGCATCGCGAAGGACCGCAGCGCGGCGCGGTTCGACGCGTTTGGTCGTCTGAAGCCGGGCGTGTCGTTGGAGCAGGCGCAGGCGTCCCTCCGGGTCCTGGGAGCGCAGATGGCTGCCGAACATCCGGATGTGAACGGCCGGTTCGCAGCCACGGAGGTCTATCGGGCAGGCGGGTTGAACCTGTATCGCGGGGTAGGGAAGACGTTGCTCCCGGTTTTCGCGTTTCTCGGGTTCGCGACGCTTCTCGGCGCGCTGGTGCTGATCATGAGCTGTGCGAACCTGGCCGGCCTGCTGCTCGGTCGCGCGGCGGCACGCCGACAGGAGATCGCCGTGCGACTGGCACTCGGCGCCGGCCGCGGTCGTCTCGTGCGTCAGTTGCTCACCGAAAGCCTGGTGCTCGCGATCCTCGGTGGGGCGTTCGGACTCGTGCTCGGCGTCTGGCTCACGCGCGGTGTGGGGCTCCTGACGGCCCAGCTACCGTTTCCGATTGGGCTGAACCTGTCTCCCGATCTCCGGGTGGTCGCTTACACGGTCGGCGTGTCTGCGCTGTGCGCAATGCTGTTCGGCCTGGTACCCGCGCGCCGGGCGTCGCGTCAGCAGCTGACGGACGCGCTTCGGGTCGACACGGGAGACGGAACGAAGCGTCAGCGTTTCCGCCAGGCGCTGATCGTGATGCAGGTCGCCGTCAGCGCGTTGCTGATCTTCTGGAGCGGGCTGTTCTCGAGAAGCCTCGTGAAAGCGGCCTCGGTCGATCCTGGATTCGATGTGTCCGATGTGTTGCTGGTGGAGGTACCGTTGACAGACGACCAGCCGGGTGCCGCAGCGAGGGCGGACTCGGTGCTCCTGCAGCTGGGTGAGCGAGTGCGCACGTTCCCCGGCGTTGAACGGGCAGGATGGTCGTCTATCGTCCCGCTGGCGATGCTCGGGAACGAAAAGTTCAGAGTGACGCGCGCGGACGCGCCCGCGGATCAAAAGGGCGAGTTCGTCTACGCCAATCGGCTGAGCCCCGGTTGGTTCGACGCTCTCCGCATCCCGATTGTGGCGGGCCGCGATTTCACCTGGCAGGATCGTGTGGGGTCCCCGTCAGTCGTGATCGTCAACGAAGCGCTGGCGCGTCAGCTGTGGAACGGCCCAGCCGTCGGGCAGAGGCTCCGGTTCTTTTCGAGGTCGTCAGAGGTCGTCGGAGTCGTCCGCGACACCAAGTACTGGACGATCGGCGAGGCGATGACGCCCCAGGTCTATCTGCCGTTCCGGCAAGAGCCTCAGCAATTCGCTCAGACGCTGCACGTGCGCACCTCGAACCCGCGTGCGACGGCCGAGCGGCTGCGCGCGGACGTCCAGGCCCTCCTGCCCGGCGCCGTGCCGCAGATTCGTCCGATGCGCGATGCGGTGGCGGTCGCTGTGTTGCCGGCGCGCGTCGCCGCGATCGTGACCGGCGCCTTCGGGCTGATCGGTGCCGCGCTCGCCACGCTCGGCGTGTATGGGTTGATCTCCTACATCGTGTTCCAGCGCTCTCGCGAAGTGGCGATCCGGAGGGCCGTCGGAGCGCAGACGAGGCACATCCTCGGCCTGGTCGGCGGCAGCAGCCTCAGGCTGACGATCGTCGGGCTCGTGCTGGGGCTCGCCGGCGGTTCCTTGCTGGCGCCGCTCCTCGGGGGCTTGCTCGTCAACACGTCGCCGCGCGATCCGCTGGCGCTCCTCGCGACAGTGGTCGTCGTCCTGACGACCGCCACGTTCGCCTGCCTGCGCCCGACGCTTCAGGCGATGCGCTTGGATCCGCTGTCAGCGCTCAAAGCGGACTGAGAGCCCCGACGGAGGGGACGGAGGTCGCGGAGACGTTCACACGGAGAAACGGAGATAACGGAGGACGAACGGAGAAAACGAGCTGGCTAGGGGCGGTCCGCGCGTAGCGGCGCCGGCTCGGCGCTCTGCTCGTCCCCTGACGCTCAATCGACGAGGCGCCGCGCGAAGCCGTCACAATCTGTTCAATCTTCTCCGTTTCGTCTTCTCTCCGTTGGCCCCGTTTCTCCGTGTGAGCGTCTCCGTTCCCTCCGTCACCTCCGACGCCTCACCTATCAGGTGGTTTACATTCGGGGGCGCCGCTGTTACTGTGCGGGCCGCCGAACATGCCAACTCAACCTGCCGTCGTTCAATACGCGCTGAAGCCGCTCGCGGTCGAGCTCCGGGAAGTTCCGATCCCTGACATCGAAGACGACGACGTGCTGCTCGAAGTCGGGGCCGTGTCCGTGTGTGGCTCCGACGTCCATCAGTCACGAAACACGCAGTCGTGGCCGGTCGAAGTGCCCGTGGTGCTGGGCCACGAGTTCGGCGGCACCGTCGCCAGAGTCGGGCGCTCCGTTCGCGGCTTCCGCGAGGGCGACCGCGTCGTCAGTGAGACGGCCGCGCGCATCTGCGGCGACTGCCTGATGTGCCGTGGGGGCCTGTACAACTTGTGTCCATCGCGGAAAGGCTTCGGGTACGGGATCGACGGCGCGATGGCCCGGTACGTCCGCGTCGCCTCTCGATGTCTGCATCACGTGCCGGATTCGCTGCCGTTCGATATTGCGTGTCTGGCGGAGCCGCACGCCGTCGCCTACAACGCGATGTGTGTGAATGCCACGGTCCGGCCTGGCGACACGGTCGTGGTGCTCGGCCCCGGTCCGATCGGTTTGCTCTGCACGCGCATGGCGGCGTTGTCGGGCGCACATCCGCTGATCGTGGCAGGCCTCACGGGCGACGAAGCGCGGCTCGAGGCAGCGATCCGGCTGGGCGCCACGCGGATCGTCACGGCGGATAACGAGGACCTCGCGACGATCGTCCGCGACCTCGCGCCTCTCGGCGCCGACGTGGTCTGCGACGCGTCGGGCTCCAGCCGCACGCTGGAGGTCGGCCTCCGGCTTGCGCGGCCCGACGGTCAGGTCGTCAAAGTCGGATGGTCGCCCGATGTGATTGCCGTTGACGTCAATCCACTCGTGTACCACAACGTCCGACTGCAGGGATCCTTCAGCCACAACTACGCCATGTGGGAACGTGTCATCCACCTCCTCGACAAGGGGCTGACGCTGCCGGAGACGATCGTGGGCCTTCGCGTCCCGCTTGCCGGATGGAGCGATGCGTTCGACGCCATGCACGATCGCCGTGTGATCAAGTCCGTGCTTCTCCCGACCGCCGGGTAATTGCCTCCGGTCGTGCGCCGATGCCATCCCTCGAGCAGAAAATTGCCCTGGTGACCGGATCGACGTCCGGCATTGGCCTTGGCATCGCTGAACATTTCGCGGATCTGGGCGCGCGCGTGATCATCCACGGCCTCGAGGCTGTCGAAGCGTCGCGGATCGCGGTACGTCTGCGCAGCGAAGGCCATCAGGCCATGGACATCGCCTGCGACCTTACCGCGATCGAGGCGTGCCGGATGCTCGTCCGCCGGGCAGTCGAAGAATGCGGCGGCGTCGACATCCTGGTGAACAACGCGGCGAGCGTGGCGCGAGGCTATCTCGAGGATGCCCCTGTCGAGCTGTGGGACGCCATCATGCATGTCAACCTGCGGGCGCCGTTCCTGCTGCTCCAGGAATCGGTGAAGTCGATGAAGGCGCGCGGGGGAGGATCGATCGTCAACATCGGATCGGTGAACGCGTACATCGGCGAGCCGAAGCTCGGGCCGTACTCCGTCTCGAAAGGCGGTCTGATGACGCTTACCCGCAACGCCGCCGCGACGCTCAACCGGTACCGCATCCGCGTCAATCAGATCAACGTCGGGTGGACGCTCACCGACGGGGAGCGACGCGTCCAGCGCCTCGAGGGGCACGGCGACGAATGGCTCGCAGACGCCGTCGCGACCAGACCGTTCGGGAGGCTCTTCTCGCCCCACGACGTGGCAGTGGCCGCGGCGTATTTCGCGTCCGACGACAGCGCGCTCGTCACAGGAACGGTGATGGATCTCGAACAGTACCCCGTGGGGGCCCCGCCGAACTTCTGAAAGGTGTTCGAAGTCGATTTTTCACGCGCTCTGAAGGGGGCGGAAGCCACACCTCAATTCACGATATGCCGCCACGTATCTCGGTCTTCCCGAAGTGCTACTTCGACGAGTTGGTCGATGGTCGCCGCTCCTACGAGCAATGGATTCGTGACGCCGCATCGCTCGGTGGGGAAGGCGTCGAACACTACGACGGGTTCTTTCGCAGTTTCGATCCTGTCGACGTCGACCCCGTCGTGCGGGCCATGGAGCAGACGCGCCAGATCACGTCGATGGTCTGCTTCTCCCCGGATTTCACCCACGCGGATCCTGACGAGCGCCACAGGCAGGTCGAACGGCAGAAAGCCGCGATCGATCTGACAGCGCGCCTCGGCGCCCGGCATTGCCGGACGCTGAGCGGCCAGCGGTATCCGGGCATGACGCGCGCCGAAGGCGTCGCGCGCACGGTTGACGGCATCCGGCGCTCCCTGGAATACGCCGAGCGCCACGACGTCGTGCTGTGCATGGAGAACCACTACAAGGACGGCACCTGGCGCTACCCGGAGTTTGCGCAGCCGGAGGACATCTTCCTCGAGATCATCGGGCAGATCGACTCGCGGCACTTCGGCGTCCAGTACGATCCATCGAACGCACTCGTCGGCGGGTACGATCCGATCGGCTTTCTGCAAACAGTCAAGCACCGCGTCGTGACGATGCACGCGTCGGATCGGTTTCTCGCCCCAGGGACGACGCTCGACGATCTCGCGACGGTTGATGGAGCAGTGGGGTATTCGGCCGCCCTGACCCACGGCGAGATCGGCAAGGGTATCAACGACTACGACGCGATCTTCCGGATCCTGCGCGATGTCGGGTTCGACGGATGGATCTCGATCGAAGACGGGATGAACGGACTCGACGAGATGGCACGCTCGGTCGACTTCCTGAAGGAGAAGAGGCAGCAGTACTTCGGCTGACCTGCCTCCCGAACCGCCGGCCCCCTCCTTGCAGTCGCTCCTCAGCAGCGACGGTTGGCGGCACACGCCAGGTCATCCGTCGCGAGCGCAAAGGAGGCGCGTGCTCACAACCCGAGCCGTCGGCGTCACACTTGTCGCGGCCATCCTGCTGCCGGCGTGCTCGGGGGGCGGCAATCCACCACCACCCCCGCCGACCGCCGAATCTCCTGCGGCTGCGGCTCCCACGGAGCGTGTGGTTGGTCCCCTGAGCGAGGCCGACGCCGCCGCGCTGGCGACGATGAATGACCGCCTCAAGGAGTACGTCGAGCTGCACGAGAAGCTCGAGCGCTCTCTCCCGAAGCTTCCGGACGAAGCGACGCCGCAGCAGATCGACACCAACCAACGAAAGCTGGAGATGTTGGTGCGCGAGGCCCGGTCCGGAGCGAAGCAGGGGGACCTGTTTACCCCTCAGGCCCAGCCAGTGATCAAGCGGTTGC
Source organism: uncultured Acidobacteriota bacterium (assembly GCA_963804795.1). Lineage (GTDB taxonomy): Bacteria > Acidobacteriota > Vicinamibacteria > Vicinamibacterales > 2-12-FULL-66-21 > CAVSUB01. The sequence goes on from CAWDRS010000009.1 coordinate 795,088, forward strand.
TCGCGACCGTCTTCGGAGGACCCGACGGGAAGCAGCTCAGGGACTCGATCATGGATGAGAATCCGACCGGCCTCAGAGTGACGGTGAACGGCCGCTATCCCGATGAAGTACCCGTCTCCACGGTGCCACCCCAGGTACTCCAGACCCTCCCGAAGCTCAGCGAGGACATGGAGTACCGATTCATAGGCGATCGATTGGTGTTGTTCGACGTGCACGCGCACGTCATTGCCGATTTCATCGACGATGCCCTACCGAAGTAGTCAGATTGGAATATACGGCGGCTTGTTGTGGGTCGCGCTCGGCCTCGCGTACACGCCTTCGCATACTGTCGATATTCGCCGCGACAGCTCCGTGGCGCCGGCAGCCTTCGCGGAGCAGGCGTCAGCCGGCCAGACAATCGGACCATCGCCGGCGCTGCCGAACACCGAGGGCTCGCTGAAGTTCTGCGTCCTCGGGGATTTCGGGACCGGTGACAAGACGCAATACGAGTTGGCCGAACAGATGGCCGCTCTGCACGACCGCTTCAAGTATCAGCTGGTGGTCCTCGTTGGCGACAACCTGTATGGGTCCGAGAGGCCGCAGGACTTTCAGAAGAAATTCGAGCTGCCATACAAACCGCTGCTGGACCAGGGGGTGAAATTCTACGCCTCGCTGGGCAACCATGACGCTCGCGAGCAGCGCTACTACAAGCTGTTCAACATGGACGGCAAGCTCTATTACAGCTTCACCCCGAAGCCGGACGTTCGGTTCTTCGCCCTCGAGAGCACGTATCCGGTCCCCGAACAAATCGAGTGGCTGGAGAACGAGCTGAAGACATCGACCAGCAAGTGGAAGATCGTCTTCTTCCACCATCCGTTGTATTCGTCGGGCGACCGTCACGGTTCCGATCTTCGACTGCGCGAAGTCCTCGAGCCCGTGTTCCTGAAGTACAACGTGAGCGTCGTGCTCACCGGCCACGATCATTTCTACGAGCGGGTCAAACCTCAGAAGGGCATCACGTATTTCGTGGTGGGTTCAGGAGGGCAGCTTCGGGCGGGCAACATCGACGAGGCGAGCGGGCTGACGGCGAGAGGCTTCGACACGGATCTCGTGTTCCTGGCCGTGGAGCTGGCCGGCGACCAGATGCACTTTCAGGCGATCTCCCGCAAGGGTCAGACGGTGGATTCGGGTGTTCTCACCCGACCCACGCAAGCACGTTGACCCTTCAGGCGGTGCGTTCCACGGCCAGCGCGACGCCGTTCCCGCCGCCGAGGCACAACGACGCAATTCCACGGCGCACGTTCCGCCGCTTCATTTCGTAGAGCAGCGTCGTCAGCACCCTAGCGCCGCTCGCGCCGATCGGGTGGCCGAGCGCCACGGCCCCGCCGTTCACGTTGACCCTGGCCGAATCGATACCGAGCTCCCGCATCACCGCGACCAGCTGCACGGAGAACGCCTCGTTGATCTCGAAGAGGTCGACGTCGTCGAGGCTCCAGCCAATCTTTGCGGCGACCTTCCGCACGGCCTCGACGGGCGTCATCATGACCATCTTCGGCGCCAGACCGCTCGTCGCCTGGCCGACGATGCGGGCGAGTGGGGCGAGGCCGCGCCTGCTGGCGACATCCGCCGCCATGACGACGAGGGCCGCCGCGCCGTCGTTGACGCCGGGAGCGTTGCCGGCCGTCACCGTGCCGTCTTTCTTGAAGGCAGGTTTCAAACTAGCGAGCGAAGCCTCGGAAGTCTCCTCCCTGATCGGCTCGTCGCGATCGACGATCGTGGGCGCAACTTTCTTCTGTGTGACGCTCACGGGCAGGATCTCGTCGCGGAACCACCCCTCGCGCGTGGCGTGTGCAGCCCGGCGATGGCTTTCGGCGGCGTAGCGGTCCTGCTCGCACCGCCCGACATTGTAGGTCTCCGCCACGACCTCGCCCGACATGCCCATGTGACAGTTGTCGAACGAGCACCAGAGGCCGTCGGCGATCATCGAATCGACGACGGTGCCGTTTCCCATGCGCAGCCCCTCGCGCACGCGCGGGAGGAGATAGGGCGCGTTGCTCATCGACTCCATCCCGCCGGCGACTGCCACGTCGATGTCTCCCGTGGCAATGCCTTGGGCCGCCAGCATCACGGCCTTCAGGCCGGACCCGCAGACCTTGTTGACGGTCATGGCGGCGACGCGATGTTCGAGTCCGCCGTTGAGGGCCGCCTGCCTGGCCGGGTTCTGTCCGTTGCCGGCCTGGATGACGTTGCCCATGATGCACTCGTCGACGAGCGCCGGCTCGACGCCGGCCCTGGCAACCGCTTCGCGCACGACGAGCGCCCCCAGCTCGGTGGCAGGCAGATCCTTCAGCGCGCCGAGGAACTTGCCGGTCGGCGTGCGGACGGCAGAGACGATGACGGATTCACGCAGGTTCATTTGAGTGGTTATCTTCTCGTCTCGCGCTCGATTCGGATCCTCGTGACCGCTTCTGCTCCGAGCAGCTCCTGGAGGCGGCGAAGGACGACATTCCGTGCCGCCTCGATCTCGGTGACCCATCGTGAATCGGCGGCGCTCACGGTCAACACGGTGTCCGCCAGCCGAACGGTTGTCGTTCGCGCGAGCTTCGCACCCACGGCAATTTGCCACGCCAGCATCGTCCGGCCATCCGACGGCGGCTGACGCCGGAGGATCTCCGCGAGCACCGGAGGCGTAAACTCCTGGATCGGCAGCATGATCCGATTCAGTGTACGCACGGAAACCGGATCACTGCAACGGCCTCTCTCTTGTGTTCGCCTGTAGCGCAGGCCTTTAGGCTGTGAAAATATCGATGTTGTGGCTTCCACCTTTAGGTGGAAGACCAACCTTTACAACCGCGATTCACTTGTGTCGCCCGTAGCGCAGCCCTTCAGGGCTGCCACGCGCGCCGGCGGGGCAGGCCTAAAAGGCCTGCGCTACAAGGGCGCGCGGTGGCAACCCAAGTGAATCGCGGGAATAGGTGGAAGACCGACGCCGGCCGCGATCTTCCGCCTGAAGGCGGAAGCCACAGGAGGGGGAAGCCACAGGAGGGGGAAGCCACAGGAGGCGGAAGCCACAGGAGATTGATTCACAGGCTCTTCAGGCCTGCCAGTGCATTGAGGGTGCCGAGGCAGCCCTGATCGCCTTCGCCAAGGCTTCCGGCGGTCCGCCGTAGTTTCAACGAAGGCGGAAGGGCTGCGCTACAGCCAACGCAGTGCAGTAGAATTCCGCCAACTTCGTTCCGCACGCCGCACAACTGGTGCACGCACATCCGTCCCGCGCGTCTCTCTTGTCTCCCGATCACAAAACGATCGCCATGGCGCACCGGGATTTCGATCGTTGGACCCGCGAGCCGCGCGCCCGGATCGTTGCGGGATCCTGACGTGGCGCAGCTCATCCTCGCATCTGCCTCGCCCCGCCGCGCGGAGCTCTTGGAAAGCGCCGGCTTTCGGTTCGTGGTTCGGCCTGCTGAGGTCGACGAGACCCCGCTGGCGTCGGAAGCGGCATCGGATTACGTCCTTCGCGTCGCGCGCGACAAGGCCCGATCGACGGCGCAGGCGGTCAGGCTCACCGGGACGACCGGTGCAGTCGTCCTCGCCGCTGACACGACCGTCGTCACGAACAGCCGGATCATGGGAAAGCCGCGGAACGACGAGGATGCGGCGAACATGCTGGCAACGTTGTCGGGATCGGTCCACGAGGTGCTCACCGGCGTGGTCGTCCTGACCGATACGCGCGAGCTCGTGGAGCTCGTCACGACCCGCGTGCACTTTCTGCCGCTCACACCGGCGGCCATCGCCTGGTACATCCGGACCGGCGAGCCCAACGGTAAGGCTGGTGCTTACGCGATTCAGGGGTTTGCGGCGCGGTTCATCGACTGGATCGACGGGTCCTGGTCGAACGTCGTGGGGCTCCCGCTGGCCACCGTCAGCCGGCTGCTCGAGGAGGTCGGTCTCGTCGATTGACCCGCTGGGAATCGCGGAGTATTCTGACATCGGGGCATTGCCCGTAAACCCATATGAAAGCTAAACCTATCAAGATTGCCGCGACGTCGCTCGTCCTGCTGCTGGCGTTCACGGGTCTGCTGTACTCCACACTGCGCGACGGCACGGAGTACTACAAGCACGTCGACGAGGTCATGACCGATCCATCGGTCTGGCAGGGCAAGCGCCTGCAGTTGCACGGCTACATCGTCGACGGCTCGATCCTTCAGAAGCCGGACACGCTGCAGTACCGATTTCAGGTGCAGAGCAACGGCAAGATCGTGCACGCCGAATACACGGGGATCGTGCCCGACGGATTCAAGAGCGGATCCGAGGTCGTCCTCAAAGGTCGCCTGAACCAGCAGCATGGGTTCAGCGTGGAACCGGGCGGCGTGATGGCGAAGTGCCCGTCGAAGTACGTGGCGGGTCCACCGGTGCCAGGGACAAAGAGCTAATCACCATGCCCACACTCGGTACCTTCCTCCTCCTCTCCAGTTTCGTCGCCGCTGCCTACGCCTTCGCCGCGTCCGTCGCCGGCGCACGGCGCCGTTCCCGACGCCTGGTCGAGAGCGGTATCGGGGCGTTCTATCTCGTCGCGGCGCTGATGACGACCGCCTCGGCCGTCATCGTCCACGCCTTCGTGACGAACAACTACGCCATCAAGTACGTCCAGCGCTACTCCGACGCGGCGCAGCCGCTCGCCTACAAGATCGCGTCGTACTGGGGTGGTCTCGACGGCTCGATCATGTTCTGGGTATTCCTGCTGAGCGCCTTCGGGTCGATCGCGGTCTACGTGAACCGTGAGCGTCATCGTGAGCTGATTCCCTGGGTCGTCGCGACGATTGCCGTCACCGAGATGTTCTTCATCTTCCTGATGGTCGTGCACAACAACCCGTTCTCGACCTTCCTCACCGCGCCGCCGGTCGAAGGAAAGGGGCTCAACCCGCTCCTCCAGAACTTCTACATGGCGATCCATCCGCCGTCGTTGTACGTCGGGTTCGTGGCGATGACGATCCCGTACGCGTTCGGGATGGCCGCGCTCGTCACGGGGCATCTGGACGACGCCTGGCTCCGCGCGGTGCGTCGCTGGACGATGATCGGCTGGCTGTTCCTGTCGTTCGGGCTGACGCTCGGCATGCTGTGGGCGTACGAAGAGCTCGGGTGGGGCGGCTTCTGGGGTTGGGATCCGGTCGAGAACGCGGGTCTGCTGCCGTGGTTCACGGCGACCGCCTTCCTGCATTCCGTCATGGTGCAGGAGCGGCGGGGGATGCTGCGCGTCTGGAACGTCACGCTCGTGATCACGACGTTCTTCCTGACGATCTTCGGCACGTTCATGACGCGGTCGGGTGTCGTGCAGTCCGTCCACGCGTTCGGCGAAGACAAGAAGCTCGCGACGATGTTCACCTTCTTCATGGTGGCCATTCTGACCGTGAGCTTCGGGCTCGTGATCCGCCGGCTGCCGTTGCTGCGATCACGTCACGAGCTCGACTCGTGGGCGTCGCGCGAAGCCGCGTTTCTGGCCAACAACTGGATCCTCCTGTTTTCGGCTTTCTTCGTCCTCTTTGCGACGATGTTCCCGACGCTCAGCGAAGCGGTCAGGGGCGAGCGCCTGACTGTGGGGCCGCCGTTCTTCAACAAATGGATGCTGCCGGTCGGGTTGATGCTGCTGCTGCTGACAGGCATCGGACCGCTGCTGGCCTGGCGCAAGTCTTCGATCTCCAACATGGTCCACCAGTTCCTGTGGCCCACTACGGCCGCGCTGGTCACCGGTGTCGCGCTCGCGGCCCTCGGGGTGCGGGTCTGGGCCAGCGGCATCTGCTTCGCGCTTTGCGCGTTCGTGACCGTCACGATCACCCAGGAGTTCGTGCGTGGCGCCATCGTGCGCAAGGGCGCGACGGGTTCGGACATCCTGACGGCGATGATCGGGCTCGTCGCCCGGTCGCAGCGCCGGTACGGCGGCTATATCGTTCACGTCGGCATCGTGCTCGTATTCCTCGGGTTCGCGGGCCAGGGGTTCAAGCAGGAAGAACAGGCGCTCCTCAAGCCGGGGCAGGAAGTCCGCATCGGCACCTTTACGGTCCGCCATGATGCCCTGCGCATCACAAATGACAGCCAGAAGCAGATGGTGACCGGCCAGGTGACCGTCAGCCAGAACGGCACCGTGATCGACCAGCTGCGGCCGGCCCGATGGTTCTTCAACAAGCACGAGGATGATCCGACGACCGAGGTAGCGATTCGGCGCGCGCCGGCGGAAGATCTCTACGTCGTGCTGGCGTCCTACGACGCGTCGACGCAGACAGCGACCTATGCGGTCACGATCAATCCCCTTGTGAACTGGATTTGGGTCGGTTTCGGAGTGATCGCGCTCGGCACCGGACTGGCGCTCCTCCCGGAGACGGTCTTCGCGTTCGCAGCGTCGAAAATCCCGGCCGGCGTGCCGGTGACGACCAGCCTGCTCCTGCTGCTGTTGCTGTTGCCGGTACCGGTCCGGGCGCAGAACACTCAGACGGTTCAGGCGGTCCAGAGAAGTGCGCTCGAACGCCGGCTCGAAGGCGAGATCGTGTGCACGTGCGGCTGTCGCCGATCGCTGGCGAACTGCGGCATGCCGAACTGCGAGGGTCACGCGGCGCAGACGGCAAAAATGCAGCAGTATCTGAAGGAGGGGAAGGATCACGACGCGGTGATCGCCGCCTTCATTCAGGAGTTCGGCGGCGAGTACATCCTGTCGGCGCCACTCGACAAGGGGTTCAACCGCCTGGCCTGGCTGTTCCCGTATCTGATCGGGGCGACCGGCGCCGCCATGGTCGGCTTCGCGGCGTTCCGGTGGTCGCGGCTTCCGCACGACCAGGCGGCATCTGCCGCGGCGGGGGCCCCGGTCGACGACCCGATCCTGCAGTCGAAACTGGACGATGAGCTCCGCGACCTCGATTAAGCGCACGCGGAGCGTGCCGCTTTCGGTTGAGTCCCAGACGAACCCGCCGGATAGCCGGACCGGCGGCGACGCGTCCTTCCGTCCCTGGCATTTCTTCGTTCTGAGCGCGCTCATCGCGGCAACGGTCGCGGTCATCCTGTCGCGTCGCGCCACGCCGGAGCACCTCGTCTTCATCAGCCTGGCGATCGGCGCGGTTGGCGTGGCTGCGGCGGCGTTCTACCGCACGCTCGCCCCGCTCGCGGCGGCGGATGCCGAAGCCTTCAGCCCGCCGCTCTCGGACCGCGCGCGCGCCGCGCTCGAGCGTGAAAAAGCGCTGGCGCTGCGATCGCTCAAGGAGCTCGAGTTCGATCGGGCGATGGGGAAACTCTCCGACCGCGATTTCGAGGAGATGAGCGGCCGGCTCCGAGCGCGCGCGCTGGCGCTGATGAAACAGCTCGACGAGGGAGGGTCCGGGTATCGCGGCGTCATCGAGCGCGAGCTGGAGGCGCGGATGGCCGGCCGGAGCGCGTCCGCCGGGCTCCCGCGAGCCATCCCTGCAAACGTCCCTGACACGTCCTCATTGGCTGAGGACGCCTCCGCATCGGCCGCGTACGCCTCCGCGGAGGACTCTGCCGAAGATGCCCAACCGACAGGTGCGTGCCCGGACTGCGGGACGGTCAACGACGAGGACGCCGCCTTCTGCAAGCGATGCGGGAGGAGAGTGGCGTGATCCCTCACGGAGGGTACGGAGCCACGGGAGACGCTCACAAACGGAGCAACGGAGTCAACAGAGACGAAACGGAGAAGAGTGCTTCTCGTCGGGACGCTAGGTGCTGCTCGCGCGCCGGCCGCAGGCCGGCGTCGGAGTGGACGACTGAGGCGGAAACACGAACACGATTTGCGAACACGTCGTGCTCGTGTTCCCGCCTCAGCCGTCCACTCGGCCGCGCGACGCGCGGCGCGAGCAGCGGATCCAGTCCGACGAACCGTCACTCGAGATTGTTTCTCCCAAGCCGTAGCTTCTGCAGCCCTCTTCTCCGTTTGGTCTCCGTTGTCTCCGTTGCTCCGTTTGTGAGCGTCTCCGTTCGCTCCGCCCTCTCCGTAGTGGGGCTCGTGCTCGCGCTGGCCACACCCTCCTTCTCGCAGATGCCCGATCTGCGACAGATGTCCGGCGTTCCGCTGCCGGTGAGCGACGTCGCACCAGGGACGGTCACGGTTCGCGTGATCCGCGGCAGCCTTACGAACGCTGTGACCGGTCAGGACGTGGAGTTGTCGGTCGGCGGGGCGACCCGCACGGCGAAGACCAACGACGCGGGCCGGGCGGAGTTCAGCGGGCTGGCGCCTGGGACGCGCGTCAAGGCGAGCACGGTTGTCGATGGCGAACGGCTCGTGTCGCGGGAGTTCGACGTGCCGGCCACGGGCGGCGTCCGATTGATGCTGGTGGCTGCTGCCCCATCAGGCGCCGCGGCGCCCTCCCAGGGTCCGGAAGAACAGCGCCCTGCGCAACCAGCTCAATCGGGCTCGGTCGCGCTCGGCGAACAGACGCGCTTCGTCTTCGAGATGGGCGACGAGGCTCTCACCGGCTTCTACATCCTCCAGATCGTGAACGTAACGCCGGCGCCGGTGCAGCCAGCCGAGCCCTTCACGCTCGAGCTGCCCGAGGGGGCCGAAGGAGCCGCGATGATGCAGGGCTCGTCCCCTCAGGGCAGCGTCGCCGGGGGCAAGGTCGTCGTCGCGGGTCCCTTCGCACCTGGAGAGACCCAGGTGCAGGTAGCCTTCTCGTTGCCGTACACGACAGGTGACCTCACCGTGGTTCAGCGGCTGCCTGTTTCGCTGGCGCAGGTCACGCTGCTCCTCGAGAAGATGGGCGCGATGCAGATGGAGTCGCCGCAGATCTCGCAGCACCGCGAAATCAAGGCGCAGAGCGACATCTACATCCTTGGTCAAGGTCCCGGCCTCAAGGCAGGGGACGCGCTGACCCTCACGGTATCCGGGCTGCCGCATCACCCCGTCTGGCCGCGCAACGTGGCGCTGGCGCTCGCGGCGGTGATCCTGGCCGCAGGGATCTGGGCGAGCGTGCGGCCGGGCCGCGCGGCGGCCGCCGAACGCGACCGACGCCAGAAACTGACCGCCCGGCGCGATCGCCTCTTTGCCGACCTCGCCAGCGTCGAAGAGCAGCAGCGCTCCGGCGCCCTCAGCGAGGATCGGTACGTGTCGCGACGCGGGGAGCTCGTCCGCGCCCTCGAGCGGATCTACGCCGAGCTCGACGAGGAAGCGGCGGCCTGATCCGGCCCGCATGGACTTCACGTCGCTGACGTTCGCCGACGTCTCGCGTCACTTCGGGCGGCGCCGCGCGCTCGCGCGCGTCTCGTTTCGCTGCGATGCCGGAGAGGTCCTGGCGCTGCTCGGCCCGAACGGCGCCGGCAAGTCGACGCTGCTGTCGATCGCCGCCACGCTGCTCGCCCCTTCGTCCGGCGACGTCCGGTACGGCGAACATCGCGCGTCGGACGCTCCCGGTTCCCTCCGCGCGCGGATCGGTCTCCTCGGCCACGATCTCTACTTGTATCCGGAGCTGTCGGCCGCGGAGAACCTCCGGTTCTTCGGCCGGATGTACGACGTACCGCTCGTGGAGCGGCGCATCGAGGCGGCCCTCGCCCGCGCGGGCCTCACAGACCGTCAAGACGACGCGGTGTCGGGTTTTTCGCGTGGCATGCGTCAGCGCCTGGCAGTCGAGCGCGCGCTGCTGCACGAACCGCGTCTCGTTCTTCTCGACGAGCCTTTCACAGGCCTGGACGACGCCTCCACGCTGGCCTTGCAGCAGCGCCTGGCCAGCCTTCGCGATCAGGGCTGCATCGTCCTCTTGACGACGCACGACCTCGAGACGATCGAACCGATCGCGAGCCGGGCGGTGATGCTGCGAAACGGCCGGGTCGTTCCGGTCGGCTCCGGGCCGGGGTCCCTGCGCGAGCGGTACCGCCGGCTGTCCGCCGAGGAGCGCGAGGAAGCCGTGACTCGTGCCGCCGGGGAGCGCGCGTGACGGGATTTCTGCGGACCGCCTGGCTGGTGGCGCGCAAGGATCTGCTCATCGAGGTCCGAAGCCGGGAGATTCTGTACACGACGCTCTTTTTCGCCATGTCGTGCGTGCTGGTGTTCGCGTTCGGGTTCGTGGAAGAAGGTCGCGCGCTCGAAGGGGCTGCGTCCGGCATCCTGTGGATAGCGATTGCATTCTCCGGCACGCTGGCGCTTGGACGGACGTTCGAGCGGGAGCGGCAGAGCGAAACCATGCGGGCGTTGCTGATGGCCCCGGTCGATCGTCCGGCGCTGTACGTGGGAAAGTTGATTGGCGTGCTGCTGCTGCTCGCCGCCGTCGAGGCCGTCATCGTGCCGCTGACCGCGCTGATGTTCCAGGCGCGGCTCTTTGCCTATCCGTGGCTGATGGCCGGCCTGCTCGCGGCAGGGACGCTCGGCTTTGCCGCGGTCGGCACGCTCTTCGCCGCGATGCTGGCCCGCACGCGCAGCCGGGATGTGCTGCTGCCGGTGCTGTTGTATCCAATCACGATTCCGGTCATCATCGCGGGCGTGCGGGGCACCGCCGCGCTGCTGCAAGCCGAGGTCGACATTCCGATGGCGCGCGTCTGGTTGTCGATGCTCGTCTTCTTCGATCTGGTCTTCATCACGCTGGCGCTGTGGACGTTCGAGCCGGTGATGACGGAGTAGGTGCGATCGAGACGGAGTCGCGGCTCGGGACTCGCCTGCCGGGACTCGGCGCTCGGCGGTCGGACAGTGAGTGCTGAAAGTGGGCTGTCGTCGCTAACCAGCCGCGAGGCGGAGCGAGCGGCGAGGAGCCGCGGGGGTGGGGCCCCGCGGCTGTAAGTATGCTATCGGCGTCGTTCGGACCCATTGGAACTTCAGAACCGGACAATGAAACGCATCTTCCCAATCCTCGTCCTCCTCGCCCTCGCGATGTTCGCGTACGCGCCGGTGATGATCGTTCAGGCCCCGTATGAATCGACGATGGGCCTGGTGCAGAAGATCTTCTACTTCCACTTTCCCTCGTGGATCGTGATGTTCACGGCGGCGATGGTCTGCGGCGTGGGCGGAGCCGCGTTTCTCTTCACCAGCCGTCCGTCGGCGGACCGGATCACGGTCGCCGCGGCGGAGCTTGCGGTCGTGTTCGGCCTGATCGGCTTGATCACGGGACCGCTCTGGGGTCGAAAGGCCTGGGGTGTCTGGTGGCAATGGGATGCGCGGCTGACGTCGGCGCTCGTCCTGTGGCTGATCTTTGTCGCGTATCTGCTGCTCCGGAAGTACGGTGGCCCCGGTTCCGAAAGGCTGTCTGCGGCGATCGCCCTCTTCGGGATGGCCAACGTGCCATTCGTGTACTGGTCGGTGAACGTCTGGCGCACTGTGCATCCAAAGACGACCGTCGTCACCTCGCTGCTGCCGGGGATGCGGGAACCGCTGTGGTGGTCCGTGATCGCGTTCATGCTGCTGTTCGTGCTCCTGATGGTTTCCCGTGTACGCCTCGAGGCGCGCCGCACCGAGCTCGAAGGACTGTTTCTAGCGCTCGAGGACTGACTTCCTGGCGTACGAAGGTTTTGAATGTGTCTGGTGTTCGAGGATTGAACAATGCAGTCGACGATCGCAGGTTCGATCGCAGGTTGGAATAGGGTCCTGCTGCGTCGGGCGGGGCGCCTGCTCACGCCTGCCGCCATCGCGCTCACGGTGGTGAGCGGCCCGGCAGCGACGCTGCTGGCGCAGCAGCCGCCGACAACGGCGGCACAGGACGGGTTCGTTCCCGTGGACGAGTCCAAGCCGCAGGAACAGCTGCCCGCCGCCCCGCTCGTGATCGCGGCATATTCCGTCGCCTGGGTGGCGATCTTCGGCTACGTCTGGTCCCTTTGGTCGCGCCTCTCGAAGGTCGAGCGCGAGATCGCGGAGGTCAGCCGGCGCGTCGTCGCCGGGAGCCGCCGCTGATGGGAGACCTCGGACAAATCACTGCTGCGCACTTCATCTTCATCCCGTCGGTCCTCCTCATCGGGATCGTCATCGGGTGGGTGCTGGGATCGCGCGCCGCGAGAGACGCCTATGCCGCCGAGCTCCGGAGGCGGGAAGAACGCGAGAAAGCGCCGCGCGGCCGGGAAGGCGTGAGGCGCGGATTCGGCGCTCGGGGCTCGGCGTTCGGCGCTCGAAAGTCAGGAGATTAGAAGGTCTTATGTATCTCCTGACCTCCTGATCTCCTGTTTGAGGTCTTGCCGAATTACTCCTGCCGCTGAAGGTAATGCCGGGACACAGGCGCCGCCGTTTCAGCCGGAAACTTCAACCTGTGGTCCGAGCGCCGAGCGCCGAGCGCCGAGCACCGAGCACCGACGGCGACGCCGTTCACCGTCCCACCGCGAGCCTGTTCGCCAGACTCGCCGGCAGGCCGGCGACGATGATCCGGCGCTGTGCGGCGTCGACCGAGTAGGGGACCCGTCGCAAATCGAGGGTCAGCGTCGCAGGCGTGTAGAGCGCGAATGCGGCACGCGCGTCGCCGTCGCGCGGCTGGCCGACGGAGCCCGGGTTGATGACGTAGCGCAAGCCGTCCTGCAGTCGGATCTCGAGCGACGGATCGCCCTCCGGGACGAACCCCTCGAAGATCTGGCCGTCGGTCTTGAAGACGACCGGCAGATGCGTGTGGCCGAACAAGCACAGCTGGCGCTCGCTCGTCTCCATCGCTCGCTGCGCGTCTTCGGGATCGAAGATGTAGTGATCTTCGTCGAACGGGGACCCATGGCAGATTTCGACGTGGTCGTCGATCATGACAGGCCCCGCGGGCAGCTCTCTGAGATACTCCCTGTTCTCTACGGTCAGCGTCTCGCCGGTCCAGACCGCCGCGTACTTCGCGATCTGGTTGAAGTTGCTCGCGTCGTCGATGCCGCAGGCCGCCTTGTCGTGGTTGCCCCGGATGATCGCGACCGGATCGAGGCTGCGGATCCGCTCGATGACGCCGTTCGGCTCTCCGCCGTACCCGACGAGATCGCCGAGCACGAGGAGCTGATCCCATTGGCCGTCCACAGACGACAGGACGGCCTCGAGCGCGTCGAGGTTCGAGTGGATGTCCGACAGGACGAGGTAGACGGCCATGGTGGACAATGTGGAGGCGGACGCCTATCGCGCGCGGCGCTCCAGTTGCGTGATGCCGTCCATAATGCGCTCGACCACCGCTTCCGCGTGCATCCCGCTGGCGTCCACGCGCAGGTGCGCTTGCGCGTAGGCGAGCTGCCGCGTCGCGAAGAGCCGCTCCATTTGCATCCTGTCCGCCGCCAGTGGACGCCGGCCGTCGGCGGGGAGGCGGCCCAGCACCTCCTCGAACGGCACGTCCAACCAGATCGACAACCCGTCCTGGTTCATCGCCGCGCGGTTCTCCACCTCGACAAAGGTGCCGCCGCCCGTCGCCACGACGACGTGTCGCAGCGGGAGCAGCAGACGGAGGATCTCGCGCTCGATTGCCCTGAAGTAGGGCTCGCCGTTCCGCGCGAAGATCTCCGCCACCGTTCGACGCTCGCGTGCTTCGATCAGCTCGTCGACGTCCTCGGCCCGCCAGCCAAGCCGCGCCGCGAGCGCGCGGGCAACCGTCGTCTTGCCCGCCGCCATGAAGCCTACGAGGAAGATCTTATCGACCGTCACCGCGAGTGAGCCGATCGAGCGTTTCGAAAAACCCCGGATACGAGACATCGACCGCCGAGGCACCGACGATGGTCGTCGGGCTGGAGGCCCGTGTGGCGGCAATGGCAAAGGCCATCGCCAGCCGGTGGTCGTCGCAGGCATCGACGGTCGCGCCCCGCAGCGGGCGCGATCGAAGGTGGAAGCCGTCTGGGAACTCGTCGATCTCCGTGCCCATCGCGCGGAGCCCGGTGGCGAGCGCCGAGATCCGATCGCTTTCCTTGAGGCGCAGCTCCGCGGCGCCATGTACGACGAGCTCGGCGCCCGGCGGCATCATCGCGGCCATGGCGGCCAGCGCCGGGATCTCGTCGATGATGCCGGGAACGTCGTCGGGCTCGATCGCGAAGCTGCGCGCCTGGCTGGCGCGGACGAGCACGCGGCCCATGGGCTCGCCCTTGCCGGTGCGCTCGACTTCCGTCGTGACGTCGGCGCCGGCGCGCCGAATGAGGCCGACGATGTCCGTGCGGGACGGGTTCAAGCCGACGCCTTCGATTTCGATCGAGGCGTCGGGCGTGCCGGCGGCCAGCGCCATCCAGAACGTGGCGCTCGAGATGTCGCCTGGAACGATCAGGTTCGCGGCATTGAGGCGTTGCCCGCCTTGAATCGCGACGCGCAGGCCGTCGACCTCGACGTGCGCGCCGAACGCCGCCAGGGCGCGCTCCGTGTGATCGCGGGTTGCCGCAGGCTCTGTGACCGTTGTACGGCCCTCGGTCTGCAGCCCGGCAAGGATCACGGCACTCTTGACCTGCGCGCTCGGGACCTCGGGTGCGTGGTCGATTGGGCGCAAATCGGCCCCGGTGATCGTGAGTGGCGGACGGCCGTCGTGCGACTCGATATGGGCCCCCATCCGTGAGAGCGGGTCGATGACGCGCTGCATCGGGCGCTTCGACAGTGAGCGATCGCCGCCGATCGTCGTCTGCATCCGATGCGCCGCCAGGACGCCCGACATCAACCGCATCGTCGTCCCGGAATTGGCAGCGTCGAGCGGCGTCGGGGCCGGCTGCAGCCCGCGAAGCCCGCGGCCGTGGACCTCGAACGCGAGTTCCCCCGTCTGCCGGACCCGGGTGCCGAGCGCACGGAGACAGGCCAGGGTGGCGGCGCAGTCCGCCCCTGGCGAATAACCGGCGATTGTGGAAACGCCGTCCGCCAGCGCGGCGAACATGGCGTAGCGGTGGGAAATGGACTTATCGCCGGGGACCCGCGTCCGGCCCTCGACGCCACGTGCCGGAGCGACGACGGCGGCGTCGGTGGTGGAACCCATGGGAGGCACTATAGCATTCGCAATTTCCATCTGATCCGGTTTACTATGGTACGGATTCGCGTGCGTCTTCAGCCCGCCACTACCCACACCGGTTGCGCGCCCACCCGCTCCGCCAGCGGCGTCACGTCTGCATGCTGACACGCGGAGGTACGGTCCGGATTCAGATCCACAGCAATTTCGACATGCTGGACTTCGTCCAGGTCGTCAGCGATCACATCGGCCAGATGGCTGGTCTGGACGAGGACAGCGTCCACTGGATCAGCGTGGCGGTCCGCGAATCGGTCATCAACGCCATCAAGCACGGCAACCGTGAGCATCCCGACAAGCTCGTCACCGTGGAGTTCACCTTTGCTCCGCCGGCGGAGCCGGGCGAATTGATCGTCCGCGTCGTCGACCAGGGCGAAGGGTTCGAGCCCGACGAGATAGCCGACCCCCTTGCGCCCGAGAACCTCCTGAAATCGAGCGGCCGCGGCATTTTCTTCATGCGCAGCTTCATGGACGACGTGACCCTTCAGCGGTCGTCCGAGGGCGGCATGGAAGTCCGGATGGTCAAGAAACTGGCTACTAGTGGGATGTAATGCCCGAATCGGTAGCACGTTCCGTTGTCACGGCTGCGAATTCCGGACCCAAAAATACGATTCTGCGCTGCTGAATCAGCGCATACGAGCCACTAGCGGTGCCTGACCCGGTCCCACCTGTATTCCTTGCCACGGCAATCGAGGCGGCCATGCACGCCGGACGCGTGCAGATGGAGCACTTCGGCGCCGCCGATCTCCGGATCGACAAGAAGGGCACGATCGATCTGGTCACGAACATCGACGTCGCGATCGAGCGGCAGTTTCGGGCGCTGATTGCCGAACGCTTTCCCGATCACGCCGTCCTCGGCGAGGAGCTCCAGCAGGCGGAGGCGCCGGGCGAGGGGCCGGAGTACCTGTTGGGTGGTGGACCCCATCGATGGGACCACCAACTACGCGCATGGCCTGCCGATTTTCTGCTGCTCGATCGCCCTGGAACAGCGGGGCAGACCGATCGTCGCGGCCGTCTTCGATCCCAGTCGTCAAGAGCTCTTCACGGCGGAGGCCGGGCAGGGCGCCTGGCTGAACGGCAAGCCGTTGAAAGTGTCGTCCGCCGACGTCCTCATCGATTCGCTGCTCGTCACCGGCTTTCACTACGGCGTGCAGCGGGACCCGGCGGAGCTGATGGGACTGTTCACGAAGTTCATCACGAGGGCCCGCGCCGTGCGGCGACTGGGCTCGGCCGCACTCGATCTCTGCTACGTCGCGGCGGGACGCTTCGAGGGCTTCTGGGAACAGAAGCTCCATCCGTGGGACATCGCGGGTGGGGCGCTCCTGGTGCAGGAAGCGGGGGGCCGGGTGACCGGGTTGGATGGGTCCTCTTACAGCTCCCGAGGGGGCAGCGTGCTCGCCACGAACGGTCACGTCCACGAGGAGATGCTCGGGACGATTCGAGAGTTCCAGCAGGCGTGGAGTCGGGCCCCACGCGCCTGAGCAGCTTCGACTGTCACCTTTGAGCGCGACGGCTGACACCGCGACAAGACAATTGCAACACTTGCGGTACGGCTGTAACAAATGACGGGCGGATTTCGCCCATTTCCAACGAGCCAATAGACGATCCGCTGGCACCGTTCGTGCTCAGGCGAGTCTTCGCCGGCCCCTGCACGAGCGTGGCGCACGGCTCACGGAGAAATGGTCATGATGAAACGTCAGTGGCTCCACAGGGTTCTCGCCGGGGCCGGTCTGCTTGTGCTGACCTCCGCCTCAGCCGGCGCTCAGGTCGTGCAAGTGAGTCGCGGTGACGCGCGCAATTCGATCGGGTTCACTCTCGGTGGATTCTTCCTGCGCGGGGAGGATTCACGGCCGACTGAGGATGTGCTCTTTCAGGATCTTCATTCCGCCGACTTCCCTCACTATTTGTTCGAGATCGAGGACTTCAACAGCTTCACCTTCGGCGGTGAGTACCTGTACGGCATGTCGGATTATCTCGAGGTGGGCGTAGGCGTCGGCTTCTATCAGAAGGAAGTCGACAGTATCTACGCTGACGTGGTACACGCGGATCAAACCGAGATCGAACAGCGGCTCAAACTCCGGATCGTGCCGATCACCGCGACGATTCGATTCCTGCCAGTCGGCAGGGGCGGGCCCGTCCAACCGTACATCGGAGCAGGGATCGGCGTCTTCAACTGGCACTACTCCGAAGTCGGCGAGTTCGTCGAATCGAACAACGACATTCTGGACGGCGCATTTCGCACCAATGGAACGGCTGCCGGGCCGGTCATTCTGGCGGGCCTGCGCTTCCCAATCGGTGACGCGCTGACCGCCGGTGGCGAAGTGCGCTGGCAGCGAGCCGAAGGAAAGACCGGTGGGATCGACGAAGGATTCCTCGGCGACAAGATCGATCTCGGCGGTACGACGGCGAATTTCACGATTCATTTCAGGTTCTAAAAGGGTTCAAAGGTTCAAGAGTTCAAGGTTCAAGTCTGAACCTTGAACACTGAACCTAATGCCTTTCGGTTCTATTTGATCGTGCGATAGAGCGCGACCCCTCCGCCTTCCGCCACCCGTTCGAACCCCCGATAGAACTGCGGCAGCTCCTGCGCGCGATGAAAGAGCGCATCGCCGCCTTCTGCCTTCTCTTCGACCAGGATCCAATCCGCAAACCCGTGAGGTCCCTGCTCGACCGCAAACACCCAGAGATCGCCGTTGCCTTCGTGCAGGAAGTTCCTGATGCGGAAGCCGTATGCCGAGAGATCGTGGATGTAGTGGGCGAGCGAGCCCATGCTCGCCATCACGACGGCGGTTCCATCGACGTCGTAGTGTTTGACGAGATAGGCGGTGACGGCACTCCGGCCGGCCCGATTTGCGTTGTCCCGCTGCGCCTCGAGCACCATCGGGGCGCGTGCATCGAGCGGGCCCTCGTTGCGCAGAACGGCCAGCAAGAGGGCGATCGCGGCAAACACTCGCAAGCGGCGCGGCAACAGGCTGACGCCCGCGCCGCAGAGCGCGCACGCCGCAAAGACCAGCGGGACGCTGTATCGCACACGCAGCGGGTGCCCGTGAAGGTAGGCATACCAGGGCACTGAGGCGGCCGCCACCAGGGCCAGCACGAGCGTCAGGCTCGCCGCCGTCTTCGACCGCACGAACGCGATCAGGACGAGCGCGGCGGACGCGTACGCCGGCCAGACCAGGTCCGACCCGGACAGCTGATAGGTACCGATCCGCACCTGCTCCCAGGCGAGCCAGCCCTGGCCCTTCGCTTCGTTCTCGGCGACGAAGAACCCGGTCGTCAGGAACCATCGACCTGTTGTCCACCGGCTGTTCAGGAGAAAGAGGAGCATGGCGACCGCCGGATACGCCGCCAGCCGCGCGCACGCCGCGACCGCGTGGCACAGCGTACGACCGCGCCGGAGCATCACAATCCCGGCGAGCGCGAGGATCGCCGCGGCGACGGGCCACGCCTCGTATCGGGTCATGCACGCGGCGGTCAGCGCGAGGCCCGCGCCGTGCGGCCAGCGCGGTGCGTCGCGATCGACCCACTCCGCCACGAGCATCGCCGCCACCATTGTCGTGGCGAAGAGCAGGGGTTCGGTCATCGGCGTGCTCTGGAGGTAGAGAAGGTTGGGGTTCGCCACGAAGAGCGCCGCAGCGGTCAGGCCTCCGGCAGCCGACCCGGTCGTGCGGAGGATCAGCCGCGCGAGCGCCCACGCAGCCACGGCCATGCTCGCGACCGAGATCGCAATGGCAAAAGCACCAGTGCGGTAGAAGACATCCACCTGCACGGGCAGCATGTCGAGCAGGTGCGGCAGCGGAAGCCACACCGCGCCGATCTGCTGCCAGCCCGGAACGATGCTGTCGAAGATTCGCCGGGAGACGACCAGGTGTGCACGGGCGTCGTAGTGGCTGAGCGCGAGACCGACGTGAGAGTAGTAGAGCGCTGCCGCGCTCCCGACGAGAAACACGAGCGCAGCAGCAGCTAACGGGGGCGGCGGACGTCTCGTGAGCAGAGCGCTCCTCGTGGCCCGTCTCAGCTGGGTGCAGTATCGCGGGACCGCGGTGGGCCGGCCAGATTCCGCGGCGATCGATCCAGGCGTTACGTCCCAGTAGTCTACACTTTGACAGATGAAGCGTCTCGTGGACTGGGTACAGGGCGTCGCGCTGGCTCTGGGCGGCCCGGGCCTCTTCGTCATCGCATTTCTCGATTCCTCCATCCTGTCGTTTCCCGAGGTCGTCGATCTCCTGATCGTCTGGTTGACGATTCAGCATCCGCACCGCATGGTGTTCTATGCGCTGCTGTCGACGCTCGGATCGGTGGCCGGCTGCCTCTTCCTGTTTCTGCTCGCGCGAAAGGGCGGCGAGGCGTTCCTGAAGAAGAGGCTCCACGAACGGCACGTCGAGAGAGCGACGGCGGTCGTGCGGAAGTACGGACTGCTGAGCGTCCTCGTTCCGTCACTGTTGCCACCCCCGGCACCTTTCAAGATCTTCGTGCTCGCCGCCGGCGTCGCGCAGGTGCGCATCGCCGACTTCCTGATCGCGGTCGGCATCGGGCGGGGCATCCGCTACTTCGGTGAAGGACTGCTGGCACTCTGGTACGGCGAACGTGCGGTCGCATTCCTGCGTGACAATGCGCGGTACGTCGCGCTCTCGATGGCCGTCGTGGCGCTGGTGCTCGGGGTGGGAGCGATTCTGTGGCAGAGACGGAGGGTACGGAGCTAACGGAGACGCTCACAAACGGAGGAACGGAGTCAACGGAGAGGAAACGGAGAAGAGGATGCTGGGACGAGCGCTTGGAACACCTGCTCGCGCGCCCGCCGTTGGCGGGCACTGGAGTGAGCAGACGGGCGGGAGATCACGAACGCATAGGGATCGAAGTGGCGTTCGTGATCTCTCGCCCGTCCGCTCACTGCGCCGCGTGCACCGCGGCGCGAGCAGGTCACGCCAGTAGCCATCAGGATCCCTCCGTTTGGTCTCCGTTAGCTTCGTTCCTCCGTTTGTGAGCGTCTCCGTTCCCTCCGTCTGCTCCGTCGACGCTCCATCACATCAATAATTGACGGAATCGTCGGAAACCACCTACAATCAATCGTTTGTGGTCACGCCAGAACCGATGAATCCGGATATTTCGGTCGTCATCCCGGTGCGGAACGAAGCGGCCAACGTGCCCGCTTTGTACGAGGAGCTCACCGCGACGCTCGAGAGCTTCGGACGCCGCTACGAGATCATCGTCGTCGACGACGGCAGCACGGACGAGACGTTCGATCTGCTGGCTGCGGTTGCAGGCCGAGACGCGCGGCTGCGCGATCATCAGATTCCGCCGCAATTTCGGCCAGACCGCGGCATTCTCCGCCGGGTTCGCGCATGCGCGCGGGCGGCTACATCGTGACCTCCGACGGCGATCTCCAGAACGATCCGCGGGACATCCCCGCCATGATCGACCTCGCCCAGAGCTTCGACATCGTCGCAGGATGGCGCAAGAATCGGCAGGACGCGTTCTTCAACCGCCGTCTGCCGTCGATGATTGCCAACTGGATCATCTCGCAGGTGACGGGCGTCAAGCTGCACGACTACGGCTGCTCGCTCAAAGTGTTCCGCGCGGAGGTGGTGAAGCCGATGAAGCTCTATGGCGAGATGCACCGGTTCCTGCCGGCGATCGCCAGCGAGATGGGCGTCACGATCACCGAGCGCGTCGTGAACCATCGCAAGCGGCTCCATGGAACGTCGAAGTACGGGATCTCCCGCACGATTCGCGTGGTGCTCGATCTGCTGACCGTCAAGTTCCTCATCAGCTATTCGACGCGGCCGCTGCAGATTTTCGGTCTGCTCGGGCTCGGGATGGGCGCGCTGGGATCGCTCGTGTGCCTCTGGCTCGTCTACGTCAAGTACGTGCTCCACCAGGGCATCTCGGATCGTCCGCTCCTCCTCGCGGGTATCGTCCTGCTCGTCATGGGCGCGAACTTCCTCATGAGCGGGCTCATCGCGGAGATGCAGGCGCGCACGTACCACGAGTCGCAGGACAAGCCCACGTATGTGATTCGCGAGATCAGGGAGGCGCCCACGCGTCCGCGGGAAGTGAAGGCGCATGAGGCACGCTGACTGTCGCCGGCGTGCGGCGTGGATTGGTGCAGCCGGCGTTGCGCTCGTGTTTGCCGCATGCGGTGGCTCCCCGAACGGTCCAGGCCCTGTGACGCCTCCACCTGGAGGGGGTGGCGTCACGCCTCCGCCGAATGCCGTGCCCACGATCCAGTCGGTCGCCATCCACGGGACACGGTCGAAGGAGCCGGACAACTTCGCGGATGTGGGCGAGGTCGTCAACGTGACGGCCGATGTGAAAGACGCCGAGACGCCCATCGCCCAGCTTCAGTTCAATTGGTCGGCGCCAGTCGGAACGTTCAGCGGCACCGGCGCCACCGTCACCTGGCAGGCGCCTGCGCAGGTGACGGGCCCCACCGATGTCGTTCTCACGCTCGAAGTGGTCGAGCGCTACGGAACTGCGCCCAACATGTTCGAGCACCGCGTATCGAGCACCGCCGCGCTCTCGCTCCACGATTCGATCAAGGAAGTCGGCGACATGGCGCGGCAGTTCCTGCTGGACTTCTCGGACTCGAGCATCCGCAACGTCGACTACATCATGCGGAACTTCCAACCCGGCTGCTATGGGACCGCCGACGAGGCGGCCCAGGTCACCGAAAATCGCCGGCGCTACCAGATCGTCCAATCGCAAGTGGGCGACGCGAAGACGACGGTCAATTTCGGTGGCAGCTGTTACGCTGGACATCGCGGAGATGCCTGCACCTCGGTGCCCGTTTTGTGGCGGTCGATCGATTTAGACAAGGCCAACGCCGTTGGAACGGTCACCGGTACGGATTGGATCGCGTCGATGTACGTGCCAGCCCAGAAGCGCTGGTGGTTGTGTGATAGTGCGTTCGAGGGTCGTCAGGCGATTGGCAGCACCTTCATCCGGTGAACGGGCGCCCCTGAGTACGCCTCCTCGGCGACCACCCGTTGATATGCGCTGTGCGGTCGTGTCACGTCAACTGGCCATTCTCGGGCTCGTCTGCGGCCTGGCCTGCGGCGATCGGTCGATGCGAACCGATGGGCAGGGAGCCGCGGCGCAACCCTCGGCCGGTCCACGCACCCACCTCCAGATTGACGGCACGAGCTTCCGCACATCTCAGGGGGCTCCGTTCCAGTGGCGCGGCCTCACGGCCTTTCGGCTCCTCGACTACGTCGCCGACAGAAACGAGGCGGAAGCCGAGAAGCTGCTCGCCTGGGCAGAAAGCCGGAAGCTGACCGTGGTGCGCGTGCTGGCCATGGGCGGCGGCTTCATGGACCTCAAGCCGGCCGATGGCCGTGCGGCGCTCTCCCGGCTGCTCGTTCTCGCGGCGAAGCACAATCTGCAGGTGGAGGTAGTCGCGCTCGCGGGGACCATGGATATGCCGGTCAATCTCGACGAGCAGCTGACCACGCTTGGCGAAACACTGGGGGAGCATCCGAACGCGTTGCTGGAGATTGCCAACGAGCCGACACATCCCTCGCAGGCGCCGGCGGTCGGCAAACCGGAGGTGCTGTTCGCCCTGGCGGCGCGCGTGCCGGCTGACGTGCCGATCGCACTCGGCTCCATCGAGGCGGACGAGAGCTTCGCGCGCGGCGACTACGCCACCTGGCACGCGCCACGCGACAACAAGCTCGATGGGTGGGGACACGTGCTGGCGATCGCGCAGGGCGCGGAGCTCGTGGAGAAGTTGAAGAAGCCGGTCGTGAGCGACGAGCCGATCGGAGCCGGCCTCAAGTCCCAGCCGGGCCGCCGGGACGACGCGCCGGCGAGGTTTCGCGCCGCAGCCCTGCTGACCCGCCTGGCCGGTCTCGGGTCGACGTTCCACTACGAAGGCGGCCTGCAGGCGAAGATTCCGGAAAGCCGTGAGCTCGACTGCTTCACCGCGTGGGACGAAGCGTGGAGCCTTCTGCCGGCGGACGTCGAGTCGCAGGGCAGGTTCGCGGCGTCAGGGACCCAAGGCTCGACGGTCCAGGATTTCGATCGCAAAGCGGCGCTTGGCGTCTTCGAGCGGATAGCCGCGGATCGCGGCTGGGTGTTGGCCGTGGGGCCCGGTGATCCCGCGCTGAAGCTGGCGCCCGGCTGGAAGATCGCCGAGACGAAGACGTTCGAGGGGATGCGACTCGTCAGCGTCGCGCGGCGGTGACGACCTCGTATCGGCCGCGGATGGCGTCAGAAAAGATCCCGGCAATCATGTCGTAGCCGGCTTCGGTCGGGTGCAGGCCGTCCTGACCAATGAGCGACAGTGGCACCATCGCATTGAGGTCGATCAGGATGGCGCCCTTCTTCGAGGCCATCATCTTCAGCTCGTCGTTGTACTTCGGGACGACGGCGTAGTGCTGCGTGTTCTTCTGCCCGGGACGCTGTTGTGGAAGCGTGCCGACGATCACCTGCGCGCCGCGACGTTGCGCGTCGCGCACCAGGTCCTCCATCGCGGCCACGATGGGACTGACGTTCGTCGAATCGTCCGGCAACGCGTTGATGTCGTTGGCGCCTTCTATCAACAGCACCAGCTCGGGCTTCGCGTCGGACAGTGCACTGTTGAAGCGATCGCGCGTGGAGGGTGACGTTTCCTTCACTCTCTCACCTGGAACACCCCAATTCGACACGGCAATCGTTTGGGCCGTGTAGCGTGCGCTGAGCAGCGCCTGCAGCTTGAATGGGTACGACTGCGGGATGCCAGGCGTCAATCGGAAAGGGGTGTAGGTCGCAGACGTCGTCCCTGCCGTCATGCTGTCGCCGAACGCCAGGATTCTGGTAATCCCGAGCGTGGGTGGCGGCGTCTGGCGTCGGTGTGGGGCCGGGGTCCGGTGGCGGCGGGACGATCGGCCCTGGCCCGCCCGGCGGGCCACTGCTGCCGCAGGCGCTCGTCAGCACGGCCAGAAGGAGCCCTGCCACCAGGGTTCGTCGGGTCATCGCAAGTGCAGCCTTTGAGAATAGCACAGCCGGCAGCAAGGGATCATCGGGCGGCGGGATGGGTTGCAGGGCTGAAGCCCTGCGCTACGGGGGGCATGGCATAATCTGCGGGTGCCCCCCGCACACGATGACGGCCCGAGCCAGCCGCGTCGGCTGCAGGTCGTACTCTTTTCCGGCGGTCGTGGCTCCGGTGCGCTCGCCCGACAATTGGTCGCAAGCCCGACCATCGACCTGACACTGGCGATCAATGGGTACGACGATGGCGCGTCAACGGGCGAGGTCCGCCGGTTGCTGGGCGACAGCCTGGGCCCGTCGGACTTCCGGAAGAACGCCTCGACGCTCGCCGGCGTGCTCCGGACCTGTCCGCCGGCGCTCATCGAGCTGCTCGATCTGCGGTCTCCCGCGGGATACTCACCGGCACAGGCCGTTTCTGCGATTGACATCGCGTCTGGCGATCCGGCGCACGCCTCGGCGGACGAATTCCAGCAGTCGATAGCCCGGAACATTGCCCTTCTGGAGTACTCGCGCCGCGCGCACCTCGGTGCACGCCTGCTACGGTTCCGGGACGAGCTCAGGTCGTCCGGTCGCTCGTTCAACTTCTCGGACTGCAGCCTGGGGAATCTGGTCTTTGCAGGGTCGTTTCTCCTGGCGGACCGGGACTTCAACGAGGCGATAGACGACTACTGCACCATCGTCGGCCTTCCCGCCGGTCTGATCGAGAACGTCACCGACGGCAGGAACGCCTTCCTCGTGGCGATCGATGCGGACGGGCAATTGCTCGCGACGGAGGAGGCAATCGTCGATGTCGCCCGACCGAACCGCATCCGCGAGATCTACCTGATCGATCGGCCGCTGACTCCTGCCGAGCGAGGCATCGTCGCGCGCGGAGGACCCGCTGCCGAAACGCTCCTGCGCGAGCGCGAGCCGGTGCTGGCGATCAATGCCAGGCTGACGCCGAAGATTGCCTCCGCGGATCTCATCCTCTATGCGCCAGGCACCCAGCACTCGAGCCTGTTCCCGTCCTACCTCACGCCTGGACTGTCGGAGGCGATTGCCGGGAACCTCTCGGCGCTGAAGGTGCTGGTCACGAACATTCAGGCGGACGCCGAGATTTCGGGGAGCAATGCCGTCGACCTGCTCGAACGCGCCGAGTACTACTTGAAGAACAAGGGCCGTGCGCGCGTACCGACGCCGTTTCTCGTGACGCACTGCCTGATCAACGATCCAGCTCGCGCCGGAAGGCGCAGCTCCGTACGTGCCGCTCGGGCCCACCGAGGCGATCGAAGATCCACGGCTCGTGCGGATCGGCAACTTCGAGGATGGGATCTCGGGCAGGCACGATGCCGCGCGCGTTCTCGGACCGTTCATCGCGTCGATCGCCGGACGCCGTGCGCGGACGCGAGTCGCCGTGCTGCTCCACGACGATGAGTCGATGAACAAGATCGCCCAGACCCTCCTCGAGATGATTCGCGGGGGGCTCTCGGAGGTGGCGGTCGACGTGACGGTCTTCTATCCCGGTTCCGAGCCGCTCGATCCGCACCTCGCGGCACGATTGCCGTTCGCCGTCCGTCAGTTGCAGGAGGGAGTGCGGAGCTTCGCGGAAGCGGCACGCTCGGGTGGCTTCGATTACGTCCTGCTGTTCGAGTCGTCCGGCATGTACCGTGGCGAGGAGACAGTGCCGCTCCTCGCCCAGCTCGCGACCGGGCGGCTCGACGCCGTCTGGGGAAGCCGCCGGCTCTCGGTGAGGGATATCGAAGAATCGTATCGGTTCCGGTATCAGCCGGAAGGCGCTGGCGGGTGCGGTCAGCTACCTCGGGAGCTATCTGCTCAGCCTCGCCTGCCTCGTGCTGTACGGCCGCTACATCACCGACACGTTGTCCGGCGTCCGTGCGATTCGCGCCGGTGATGTCCTGGATCCGCGGGTCGATCTCACGGCCAAGAGCGTCAACCATGCGCTGCTGGCCTCGCTGCTGCGGCGCAAGGCCGAGATCCTCGAGCTGCCCGTGCGCTTCTTTCCGCTTTCCCCGGATCGCGTCAAGCGGACGAGCGCACTCGATGGAGTCCGCGCGCTCTGGATTCTGCTCGCGGAGCGATTGTCGCCCGCGCGTCCGCCGGCTGCTCCGCGTGAATACGCTGCCGACGCCGCCCCGGCACGCCACGCCAAATGAGCCGCCGTGTCCTGGTGATTCCGGCCGCGGGCCTCGGCTCACGCCTGGGCGCTGCGGTTCCCAAGCTGCTCGTTCCGGTTGGCGGCATCCCGATGATCGACCGGCTCGCTCGTCTCTATGAAGGGGTCGTGTCGGGCGTGGTCCTGATCGTGCACTCTTCTTTCGAAGAGGACGTGCGGCGGCACGTGGCATCCTGGAGGCTGTCTGCGACGTGTGTCGTGCAGGAACGCCCGACCGGCATGCTGGACGCGATCATGCTCGCCAGCGGCCCGGTCCGCTCGGCAGCCCCCGACAGCGTGTGGATCACCTGGTGCGATCAGGTGGCGGTCCATCCGTCCACGGTGCGCACGCTGGCCGAGGCCGCGGCGGCGCATTCGACGGCCGCTCTCGTGATGCCGACGGTTCGGCGCCGGGCACCGTACATCCACCTTCAACGGGACGGCGAGGGGCGGATCGTTCACGTCCTGCATCGGCGCGAGGGCGACCGCATGCCCGAGATCGGCGAGAGCGACATGGGCCTGTTCGCGCTGTCGGCGCCGGCGTACCTGGAGCTCCTTCCCGCGTACGCGCAGGAGGTTGCCGTTGGTCATCTGACAGGGGAGCGCAACTTTCTGCCGTTCATTGCGTGGGTGGCGGCGCGGCACGAGGTTGTGACGTTCCCGTCCGTGGAGGAGATCGAAGCGGTCGGCGTGAACACGCCCGAGGAGCTGGTGGCAGTCGAGCGCTACCTCGCCGCCCGTGACGGGTCCCGCGAGTGAAGACGCTGTCGATCGTCATTCCGGCGTACAACGAAGAGCGGTTCATCGGAACCCTTCTGCAGCAGATTCGCGCGGTCGATCTCTCACCGCTCGGCATGCAGCAAGGAGATCATCGTGGTCGACGACTGCTCCCGCGATCGGACGAGCGAAATCGTCGCGGGATTTCCCGAAGTGCGGCTGCACGGCAGGCCAGTCAACGGCGGCAAAGGCAAGGCGGTCGTCAAGGCATCTCGATGGCGACCGGCGAGCTGCTGATCATCCAGGACGCGGACCTCGAGTATGATCCATCCGACTACGTGCCGATGCTGCGCGCGCTCTGCCGAAGGCCGCGGCGACGTCGTCTATGGCAGCCGGTATCTCGGACGCGGGCGTCACGCGCAGCAGACAATGGCGGCGTATCTCGGTGGCCGCAGCTTGAGCCTCGCCGCGCTTCTCGCGACCGGCCGGTTCCTGACCGACACCGTGACGGCCTACAAGCTGTTTCGCCGTGCGGATCTCGCGTCGCTGAGCCTCGAGACGACCGGGTTCGAGCTCGATCACGAGATCACAGCGCGGCTCCTCGCGCGCGGGCTGAAGATCGTCGAGGTTCCCGATTCGCTATGCGCCGCGCAGCCGTGAAGAGGGAAAGAAGATTGGTCTCCGCGACTGGTTCATCGCGCTCCGCACGTTTTATCGCTTCAGAAACGGTTGATCACAATTTCGTATTCGCGCGGGTCGCAGGTTCAGCTTGCTGCTGGCTCATCTTTTTGGCAGGCTAGGATCCGCCCGACGGTCGGGCATACCAGCTTCCAATTGATGACGAACCTCAGGGTCGGACTCTTCATCGCGTTGTTGGCCGGAGTGACGGGTGCCGCCTGTGGAACCTCCTCCACGACGTCAACCGCTCCGTCCACAGTCCCGCGCTGCGGCGTCTCGCTCGGCGAGACCGAGCTCAGTGTGCCGGCCTCCGGTGGCAGCGGCACGATCAACGTCACGACGGCGCGCGAGTGTGCGTGGACTGCGAACTCGACGGCGAGCTGGTTGACGTTCCGCGGGTCATCGAACGGACAGGGCGACGGCAAGGTCGAATACGTCGCTGCCGCGAACGGCGATCCCTCGTCTCGTCGCGGTGTGATCGAGTTGAACGATCAGCATGCCAACGTCACGCAGGCGGCGGCCGATTGCGTGATGCAGCTCGGCGACTCGTCGGAGAGCTTCTCGCAGTCGGGCGGCTCAGGCACCATCGCCGTGCAGGCATCGGGTCCGCGGCTGCGCGTGGACGGCGGTCTCCGATTCGAGCTGGATTGTCATCAGGTCCGGCGCGAGCGGCACCGGGAACGGAACCGTGGCGTACGACGTGCAAGCCGCTTCGGGACCGCCGCGCGTCGGAACCGTGCTCGTCGCCGGTCTGCGCTTCTCGATCACGCAATCGGAGAACTGCACCTACGGCGCTTCGCCCACGAGCTATTCGACCGGATCGGCGGGAGGCTCGACGACAATTGCCGTGACGACCAACGCCGGCTGCCCGTGGACTGCGGTCAGCAACGTGCCCTGGGTGACGGTCGCGCAGGGATCGAGCGGTACCGGTTCCGGGAGCGTGCAGATCGCCGTCGAAGCCACGAGTGGTCCTACGAGGTCGGGCACGGTGGTGGTGGCCGGTCAGGTCGTGACCGTGACACAGTCGGCTGGCTGCAGCTTCAACGTCGATCCGCTGTCGCAATCGTTCAGCTCGCAGGGAGGCACAGGCTCCGCATCGATCGGGGCCGGCGCCGGCTGCGCGTGGACGGCCTCGAGCAACGTGCCCTGGATTACGCTCACCGGCCCATCGTCAGGCAGCGGAAACGGGTCGATCGACTATACGGTTGCCGCGCTGAGCGGTCCCGCGCGAACTGGCACGATCAGCGTGGCGGGCACGCAAATCACGATCACGCAGGGCAGCGGATGCGCCATCTCGATTGCGCCGACGTCGGCCAATGTCCCCGCGGCCGGCGGCACGGGCAGCGTGGCGGTGACGACGGCTGCCGGGTGCCCCTGGACGGCAGCGAGCAGCGCATCCTGGCTGACGGTCACGTCCGGGGCGAACGGCAGCGGAAACGGCACCGTGCAGTACAGCGCGGCCGCTACGGCGAAGCGTCGCGCGATCCGCCACGATCACCATCGGCGGTCAGACGTTCACCGTCAATCAGGCGAGTGGATGCTCGATTTCGCTGGCCCCGACGAGCGCCAGCGTGGCGGCCGGAGGAGCCAAGAACACCGTAGCCGTGACGGCCGGTGCCGGATGCACGTGGACGGCCACGAGCGGCGTTCCGTGGATCACCATCGCGTCCGGCGGCAGTGGCAACGGCAACGGCACGGTGGCCTACACAGTCGACGCGACTTCGGGCCCGGCGCGGTCGGGCGCGCTGACGATTGGCGGTCAGACCTTCACCGTGAGTCAGGCGAGCGGGTGTACCTATCAGGTGAACCCCACAAACTTCTCGGTCGGACGGTTGGGTGGCACCAGGAGTTCGACGATTACGGCTGGCGCTGAGTGCACCTGGACGGTGACGAGCAACGTGAGCTGGATCACCGTGACCAATGGCGCGAGCGGCAAAGGCAATGGAAGCACCGAATTGTCAATCATGACGCTCCTCATGGGGACGCGCAGTGGAACAGTGACCGTGGCCGGGCAGACGGTGACAATCAACCAGAACAGTGCCAACTCTCTCGTACCTGAGACGTCGGCCGCGGGGATCAGGCATTAGCCCCAGGGTCCACGGGAATCATGGAGAACCTCAGGGCCGGGCTCGCCCTCGCGCTCGCATTGGCCGGCGCCGGCTGCGGATCCTCCACGTCCACGTCGACGGCCCCGTCGACCGTGCCGCGGTGCTCTGTCAGCCTGCCTACGCCGGAGCTCAATGTGCCTGCGTCCGGTGGGCGGGGCGCGGTCGCGGTGACGACCAATCGCGAGTGCGCATGGACTGCGAACTCCACCGCCTCGTGGCTGACGATCAGCGGAACGGGGAGCGGGCAAGGAGACGGCAACGTCGAATACGTCGCGGCCGCGAACAGCGACCCACCAGCCGCCGCGGCGTGATCGAGCTGAACGATCAGCGCGCGAATGTCACGCAGGCGGCGGCCGATTGCGTGATGCAGCTGGCGGAGTCGTCGGCGAGCTTCACCCCTGCGGGCGGGTTCGGGCACGATCGCGGTCCGCGCATCGAGCGCCATGTGCACCTGGACGGCTGTGTCCGATTCGAGCTGGATCACCATTCGATCGGGCGCGAGCGGCACGGGCAACAGCACCGTGAAATACGACGTGGCAGCGGCAACAGGCGCGCCGCGAACGGGGACCATGCTGGTCGCCGGCCTCGTTTCGCCGTCACCCAATCGCAGAGCTGCACGTATTCAGTCGCGCCGTCGAGCTATTCGCCAGGGCCTGGCGGTGGTTCCACGATCGTGAACGTCTCGACCGCCGCGGGCTGTCCGTGGACGGCGGCGAGCAACGTGCCGTGGGCGACGGTCGTGCAGGGGTCGACCGGCACCGGGCCGGGTGCCGCGCAGATCGTGGTCGACGGAACGAGCGGTCCCACGCGGTCGGGCAGCGTGCTCGTCGCCGGTCAGCTCGTCACGATCACTCAGGGCGCCGGCTGCAATTTCTCCGTCGATCCGCTCTCGCACTCCTTCGGGGCGCAAGGGAGCACAGGAAACGCGACGATCGCGGCCGAGCCGGGTGCGCCTGGACAGCAGCGAGCGATTCGCCGTGGATCACCCTCACAGGACCGACGTCCGGCAGCGGAGGCGGAGGCATCTCCTTCGCCGTCGAGCCCGTACTCCGGACCCGCGCGCGCGGGACGATTACCGTCGCCGGCACCAGGTCACCGTCACGCAGTCGCGGGCTGCACGGTCACGCTCGTCGGCAGGCCAGCAGCTGGACGCTGCCGGCGGTGACGTCTCCGTGAGCGTGACCGCGGCGCAGGCTGCGGGTGGACGGCAACCAGCAACGCCCAGTGGCTCACGGTCACGTCCGGATCCAGCGGCACCGGCAACGGGACCGTCCAGTTCAGCGCCGCGTCCAACAACGGCGGGACCCGCTCGGGTACCTTGACCATTGCCGGCCAGACGTTCACGGTCAACCAGGGAAGCGGCTGTTCGTTCTCTCTCAACCCGACGAGCGCGAACGCCCCCGCCGGAGCGAGCACGGGCAGTGTGGGTGTGTCGAGTGGTGCCGGCTGTGCGTGGACCGCGACCAGCAACGCCTCGTGGCTGACCGTCACGTCGGGCGGAAGCGGCAACGGCAACGGAACGGTGCAATACAGCGTCGCCGCCAACGGTAGCTCGGCCCGGTCGGGAACCCTGACGATCGACGGCCAGACCTTTACCGTGAACCAGGCGAGCGGATGCTCCATCTCGCTCAACCCGACGAGCGTCAACGCGCCGGACGATGGCATCAAGAACGGCACGGTGAACGTATCGGCAGGCGCAGCGTGCAGCTGGACGGCGACGAGCAATGCCTCCTGGCTCCACATCATGGGAAGCGGCAATGGCAGCGGGAATGGCAACGTCAAGTACAACGTCGACGACAATGCCGGTCCGGCGAGATCGGGAACGCTGTCGATCGGCGGCCAGACGTTCACGGTGAATCAGGCGACCGGCTGCAGCTATCAAGTGAGCCCGACGACGTTCAACAACGTCCCTGCACTCGGGGCGACGAGGAACGTGACGGTGACGGCCACGTCCGGATGCACGTGGACGGCGACGTCGAACGCGAACTGGATCACCGTGACCAGCGGTTCGTCCGGCAATGGCAATGGGACCGTAATGCTGACGATCGCGATCAACCTGATCGGATCTCGGAGTGGGACGGTCACCGTTGCCGGTCAGGCGGTCACCGTGAATCAGCAGGGAGTGCTGGCCCCGGAGCCCGAGGCCACGTTCGCCGCGGCGAGCCAGCAACGGTGAAAGCAACAGGGCTGAAGACGAGTCAGGTCAGGCTGCCAGGAACCCAGCGGCCACGAATGGGCCTGTCCGTCTCGCCACCATGAATGTCTGTCCCAGCCAGTACGGAACCTGCGCTCTACCAAGGCGCACGGCACTGGCGATGCTCCTCGCGAGTCCGGACAGCCTCTCGCTCAGGATTCCACCGCGCATGAGGATGTAGTCCAGCTCCAGACGCTGAACGTGAGGCCGCACCTTCTCGACCCGAAAGCCGGTGGACTCCAGGAGGCTCCCCATCGTCTCGCGCTCGAAGTAGTAGAGGTGCACTGACGTCAGGAACAACCAGCGCCGGCCCATCACCCGGGCAATCCAGCTCCCGATGTCGGGATAGTTGACGACGAGAATGCCGCCGGGTTTGAGCAGCACGCGGCAGCGCTCGAGCACCTCACGCGGATCGAGCGTGTGTTCGATCACATCCCAGAGCGTCACGACGTCGAAGGTTCCCGGCGTATATGACTGCTCGAGGAGGCTTCCCTGCTGTATGCGGATGCCGTAGTGACGTGCGCCCCACGCCGCAAGCCATCGATTCGGCTCGCAGCCCTCCGCTGCCCAGCCGTGTTTCTTCGCGGCGGCGACAAACGCGCCCGCCGCGGTACCGATGTCCAGCAGCGTGCCTGTTCCACCGGCGGCCCGCTCGATCTCCTTCAGGGCCGCCTCGAACGTGCGTTCCCGGGCGCGGAGTTGCGAGATGTACGTCGGGTCTTCGCCGTCGCTGTACGCCTCGAGGACGAGATCTCCCCGGAGGCGCGGATTGACGTACTGCATGCGACAGGTGCGGCATCTCACGAGCTGGTCGACCAGCAGCTCATCTCCAGAGGCCCGAAACTTCTGAACGAGGTCTTTATCTTTCTCGCGGTCCACGCGGGCCGGCATCACGACGTCGAAGTCGTCTGCGCCGCAGACGACACAGGCGACATGCTCGAGGGCATCCGATCGATCGCGATCCACGATGCGAGCGGCGGCACGGTCGAGCACTGCCAATTGACGGCTATCCTTCATGCGCACACATTATTGCAGCCTCGATGGAATTTGAAGCCGTGTTTTCTGGTTATCCCCGCGATTTGCGTAGCGCAGCCCTTTAGGGCTGCCCCGCGCGCCGGAATGGCAGGCCTTCAAGGCCTGCGCTACGAGAGCGCGCGATAGCCACATACGTGAATCGCAGAGTAAGAGGCGAATAAGGCAGGGCTCGATGCGCCGAAGTTGTAAAGTCCCGGTCTTACAGCACGCGATAGATGCTGACCTCACGATTCGCAAAGACCCGCTCGAACAGCCGCGGTTCCATGTCGAACTTACGCACGCCGTCGGGGTAGGCGGCGACATCGTCGGTGTCGACGTAGAGGAAGTCGATGTGCAGCCGCCGAGCAATCCCCGACGCCTCGGAAGCGTTCACGGTCGCGAAGAGCGTGCGCACCATTTCAGAGCGCTGCTGGTATTCGGGCAGGGGGAGCAGGG
Organism: uncultured Acidobacteriota bacterium; assembly: GCA_963804795.1. GTDB lineage: Bacteria > Acidobacteriota > Vicinamibacteria > Vicinamibacterales > 2-12-FULL-66-21 > CAVSUB01. Next base: position 828,235 of record CAWDRS010000009.1, read on the forward strand.
AAATCGGTAGACCTGCAGCCATGCGCCGACCGGCAAACGACGGAATCAACGTCCACTGTTCGCGCCCGCGGACGATAGGCTCCATCTGAACGATGGCGGTCGCATCTGTGTGCTCCCGCAGCCAGTCGAATGCCTCGCGTTGAGGCGCAGTGGTCCAGAGCGTCCACTTGAAACCGGGTCCCGGGCGCCGGTTGCCGATATCCTGAGCGTTCCACGTGTCGATTGCGGTGGTCGGCAGGCCGAGCGCGAGTACCGCTGAGGCGAGGACGAGACGGCGGGCCGTCGTCATGGAGTCGAATGTACGGGCCAGCAGCAGCGGGATGGAGACGAGCAGCAGCTGCCCCGCCCGAAACCCTACCCACGAAGCCTCTGAGATCCTGACGAAGTACAAGAGAAACAACCCCAGCAGGACTCCCGACACGCCGAGGATCACCGGACGCCGCTGAGGCCCCCGAAGCGGCCATGAATGAGGCCGCAAGAGACCAAGAATCGCAGGAACCAGCACGGGTCCGAGCGACAAGAGGAGTGTGACCATGGGGCTGTGCCGCGACATGCCCGAGAAGCTGATCTGCAGCACGGAGCCGGCGCCGTCCATCACGCGACTGACAGCACCCCACGCGACAGCCATCACGACCGGGACGGCCGCTATCGCGTGCCTGGGAATCAGGCGCCAGTCGGCCGGCGTCAGCAGGGCATCCGCGGTCACACACACGCCGTAGAGGATTGCGCAGATCCCGCCGAGCAGCGGGTTCATCGTGGTCGAGAGCCCGAGGGCCAGTCCGGCGCCGGCAACAGCGAGCAACGGTGCGGCGGCGCCTGCGGTCGCGGCAACCAGGAGACCGATGAGGCCGAGTGCGATCGAGGTCGTATGTTGTGGCGTGTACCACAACGAGCGCGGAATGTTATCGATCCGGAGGCCCCCGAACGACCAGTTCGTCACCGCGTCGATATTCATGTCCTGCAAAGCAGCCAGGGGGCGCCCCCGGGCGACGAGGTCGATGATGGCATAGAGCCCTTCGGCGCTTGCGGCCAGGACGACGAGGGCTACGGCAATGCCGGCGGCTGACGGCTGTCCGACGGCAGTCCGTGCCAGCAGAAACAGCGCAGCCAGCATGAGAGCACCCGTCAGGATGGCGTTGCTCTCGAGACAGCGCTGCACATCGAAGACGTGCCCCTGTGAGAGCTCTGCCACCGTCGCGGGCAGCAGGAAGTACGTCCAGTAGTAATTCATGGGCCGCGGTGCCAGGTAGGGGTTGCGCGGCGGCAGGGAGAACTTGCCGAGCTCATAGGCCAGCGCGCTGTGCCAGACGAAGTCCGCGGTGAAGTAGGCGCGGTAGTACCGATGTCCTGCGGCGTCCTCGCGGCCGAGATTGGCGTATGGAGGCGCCATCAGCGCAGGAGCGAGGAGAATCACGAGGAGGAGAGCCCGGCCGTCTGCCGACGTCCAGGCGGGCATCGTGATCACGTCGTGGCTGCCCAGCTTCCGCGCAGTCAGGTAGGTAAGGGCGCAGAGCATCAGCCACGCAGCCACGAATCCTGTCCTCGACGCCGCTCCCCACGAGATCACCGCCCACAACGCGAGCTGCGTCAGCCCATAGCCGATGAGGGCTCCGGACACCCAACCCGCCGGGTGCCTCCGGCCGAACAGCGCAAACCCGAGAGGGAGTCCCGGGAGTATCGCGAGCACGTACACGATGATGTACGCCCCTCCGGCGAAGCCGCTTGACGCGAGGAGCGCCGCCAGGATTGCAAGAGCTGTGGCCGCAGACAGCATCCGAACGCTCATACGTTGGATTCACGCGACGAGGGTTTCGGCGGCCGGCGGCCGGTAAGGGGCGCGAATCCATTTGAGGTGGCGTAGATCAGCCCGCCAGGCAGGCTGCCTGCGATACCAAGGGCCAGGAAAAGGATCGAGAGTGCGAACGCATGTGAGGCAGGCGCGCCGGCGGGGACGAAGAGGCTCTGAAATGCAAACTGCGTCGTGCCGAACCCATTGATCGTTATCGGGAGCTGCATCACGAGCAGGATGACCGGTACGAAGACGAAATAGGTAGCCAGCGGCAGTTCGATTCCGAGGGATCGGCCCAGGCACCAGGCTTGAAGAATCCGCATCGTCTGCACGAGCACGGACATGATCAGCACCCGGATCAGCTCTCCGTGATGGCGGGCGTACCTCCGCACCGCGTCCGTGAGCGAGACCGCAGCGTGCCGCACGCGCGGCGATCGGGATCATCACGCTGATGCGTTGCACGGCAGCGGCAACCGTTTCGCTGAAGACCAACGCGGCAGCCACCGCGCACCCGCCGAACGCCAGGCTCAGGCCGAGCACCAGAGCGCGCTGGTCCACGCTCCCGGAGGCGAACGGCAGCGCCGCGGCTCCCACCAGCGCCATCGACAGCACGCCGAGGGTGCGGTCCATCAGTACCGAAGCTGTGGACTCGGCGAGGTGCACGTCGTGCCGTGCGAGCGCATAGGCGCGGTACATGTCGGCCGCTACGCTCGGCACGAAGTTGCTGACGAACGAGCTGACGAAAAAGATCCGCAGGACGACAGAAAAGGGCGGGCGCGATCCCGGCGTCAGGGCGCTGAGCAGGTCGATCCACCGCAGCGCCATGAGGGCGCGGTCCAGCAGCACGAGGCCGACCGCGGCGCCGATCCATCGCAAGTCGGAGTCGTACAGCCGCAGCCAGCACTTCCGAGGGATGAGCGGTGTAAAGGACGATCGCCGTCAGGCCGACGGCAACGAGAAGGCGCAGGAGGCGCGACGGGCTCAAAGGGCCTGCCTGCTAGTCAGGCACTCGTGCCCGGTTACCGTCCACTGCCCACCGGCTCCGGCATCGTCTGGACGTGGCGTTCCGGATCTCGCTTCACCTGATAGGCGCGCTTGAGGAATTTCGCGTAGGGGACGAACTGCTTCATGGCGCCGACGTTGACCTGGCAGGGGCTCAGGCAGGTCGGGCAGACCTTGTCCTTGAGATGCTGACGATGCGCCAGGTTCTCCGCTTTGAAATACAGCGCTTCCGCCCCGTCGTCGAGGACGTTTCCGAGCTTTTCGGAATTTTCGCAGTAGTGCAGGTCGCCGTTCGGGTTGAGCAGCAGCCCCTGACTCTGGAACGGGCACGGCATCGTGCGCTGGTAGCCGTTGGCAATCATGTCCGCGTAGTGCAGGTACATGAAGGACTGGCCGCTGAGCACCGACTCTTCCTGCACGCGATCGAGGAAGAACTTCCGCATGAATTGCTCTTCACGCGTGTGGAACCCGATCCGCTCCTCGAGATCCTTGTTGTGGAGCATCGCGTCGGTGAACCGGAGCATGTTGAAGACGACGTCGAGCTCCTGCGTCCGCGCCCAGGCGAGGATGTTCTCTGCGTCCGGCATGTTCGTCGCGAAGATCGTCGCGGCGATGCCGAAGGAGAAGTTCTCGTGCGTTTTCGCGAGCCCCTGCATCGCGGCGATCGTCTTGGTCGCCTTGGCGAAGCCGTTCTTGACCGCGCGCACCTGGTTGTGAATGTCGCCAATCCCGTCGAGCGAGACGCGGATGCTGATCAGGATGCCCTTGGAGGCGCAGAACTCGACGATCCGGGTCAGCATCGGGATCGCGCGATGAGGCGTGAGCCCCGTCGTGTTGATGCCGATCTTCCGGAGGCGCGGCAGATGCCGCTGGAACAGCTCCACCATCTCCGGCAGGTCGTTTCGGGTCGTCGGCTCGCCGCCCGAGATGTTGAGATTCTCCACGGCGCCCCAGAAGGGACTTGCCATGACCGGCTCGAGCTGTGCGAGCGTCATGTCCGACTTCCGGTCGCCCCATTTCCAGTTGTTGCACATGGTGCAGCGGGCGTCGCAGACCCAGGTGCAGTTGTAGATGAGGACGGTCGGCCGAATGGGATGGAGCTTCGCGCTGACGAACGTGTTGACGAGGTCCCGTGGGACGCCGGCGGCCGCTTTCGCGAGGTACTGCAGGCGGAAGGTATTGGTGGCCATTCAGGGTACCCTCCCAGTTTACCGCGGAGGGCCGTAAATGTCAGATGGCAAATGGGAAATGGCAATTGTGGCAGTCACAATTGCCATTTCCGTCTGCCGGTTCAGATGCCGAAGCCCTTACTCTCCCGGGAACGCCGGGCGTGGACGGGATGAGGCCCAGACGTTCTTGATGGTGATCCCAGGCATCGTCGCGTCGCAAGGGCAGGCGCGGCCGACTGGAGCGCCCAGGTGGATGAAGTGCGGACTGGGGCGATAAGGATGGCCGCCGGTGCCGATGCCGACATTGTAGATCGTTTGGCCGCTCGGGCCGTCCTCCTTGACCTCGAGTCGCGCCGATCCGGTCTGAAAGGTGAACCTCCAGAAGTACCAACGCGAGCTGCTGAAATTCAATTGGATCCGATGGCCGTCGCGTGGGTCACCGTCGCCCGGGATGATCCGAAAAGTGACCGATCCGGGCGCGCCGTATTGCCGCCCGCGGAGCTCGGCGGTCATCCGATAGTCGTCGTCGGTGATGTCGCCTTCGTCGTCTCCTTCCTGCATCGAAAAGACCTTGCTCTTGTCTCCCGGCTTTCCCTCGTCGGCGCCGAGAATCATCATCGACAGTTCGCCGCCCTGGAGGTTGACCGGCAGGCGGTAGGTGACATGACTCCCGTGATCGAGCAGCGTGATGCCGTCCGGACCAAAGCTTGTCGGCCCGAAGATGTTGCCAACGGTCCTGCCGTTTGTAAGCGGATCGAACACTTCATTGTCGCGAATGTAGCCGCCCGACGCCGCTCGGAATGTCGCGTTGGCCGACCACGGCCCACGGCCGTTGTTGACAGCCGCCTGGATGCGCCAGGTGTGCGGTTGATCGAATTCGAGCGTGCACGTGGGTGTCCACGACACGGACGACTCGGATCCGCCGCCGACCACGCCGGAGTTGCACACGGTCGTGCCGCCGGCATTCTTGATCTCGAAGATGTACGACAGTGGCGTCTGACTTCCGTACAACGATGTCGACTTCGCCGCCGTCAGCACAAGCACGTCGGGCTGTTGATTGTTGACGGGAGACTGCGGAGTCGGGGCCGTTACCTTCAACGTCGAGCCGTTTGCCAATGCGTCAGTGACGCCCGGCTGTGAGGATGACGGAGCGACGGGTGTTTCCGGATTCTTCGAACAGGCGAGTGCGGCGGCCAGAGCTGTGGCCGACGCGCACATTACGAGCGTCTTGTACTGCATCAACAAACCTCATGTTGCGGGATTGGGCCCGCTGGGATAAGCCAGCGCTGCGGCGAAAGAGTACTACACGCTGGCATTGGTGTCATGCGCAAACACGCAGTAGAGGTCCGGAAACCGGCCTCGCTTCGCAAGATCCTCGTGCTACCATGTCGGAGCTTCGCCCGGCGTTCCGGCCCGGCGCAACCGCAAGGAGACTGATGAAGAGAACGTTGATCATGCTTGCCACCGGTGTGGCGTTCTTCCTTTCCACGACTCGACCCGCCAACGCACAGCAGATGACGTGGACCGACAAAGCGTTCGTCAGCGTCAATTTCGGAGGTCAAGCTCCCTCCCGCTCGTTGAGCACGACGACGACCCCGGACATTTACGGCGAACCATCCAGCTTCGCGTCGACACAGGACGTCGGCGGCGGCGCGTTTTTCGACATTGCCGGCGGCTACAAGATCTGGCAGAACGTCGCGGTCGGTATCGGGGTCACCCATGTCGGCAGCAAAACAGACCTGACGGTGAACGCCAGCATCCCGGACCAGCTCTTTCCCGACCAACCCCGCCTGGTCACGACGGCGGTGCCCGACGCGAAGCACTCGCAGACTGCGATCAACCTGACCGGCACCTGGATGTGGCCCGTCACCGACAAGATCGACGTCGGGTATCAGTTCGGGCCGTCGATCTTTCTCGTGAGCCAGGACCTCCCGGGCGTGCCCACGATCACCGAACCTGGACCGACGATCACGTCCTTGCCGCTCGAGAGCGTAGACAAGACGACGGTCGGCATCCACTTCGGCGTGGACGTGACCTACATGATCACGCCACGCTACGGCGTCGGCGGCATCGCCCGGTACTCGTGGGGCTCGGCTGATCTGACCGGCACCGACGAGTCCGTCACGGTCGGAGGCTTCCAGATCGGCGCAGGCCTGCGCGTGCGCTTCTAAGGGCGTCCAGTCACATGCCATGTCTGAACGGGCCTTGACAGCTTGTGAATGCAACTCGCCCTGGCGCTCGCCTTCCATCTGAAGGTGGAAGGCCCGAGTTCGTTTTTTCACAGGCCCTCCGGGCCCGTTCAGACCGAATGACCGCCGGGTCGTCCGTGCATCGCCCGACTCGCGACGTCGCGTTCCTCTGCATCCTCGCCCTGGGTGCCGCCCTCCGCCTGTATCACGTGACGGCCCCGTTTCTGGACGCCCACGCGTGGCGCCAGCTCGATACGGCCGCCATGGCGCGCAACTTCTACGAGGGGCCCTTCTTCCCCCTCGATCCCAGGGTCGATTGGGGCGGCCCCAGCGGATATCTCGAAGCGGAATTCCCGCTCGTGCCGGCTGCGATCGCCGTCCTGTACCGCCTGTTCGGACTGCACGAGATCCTCGGGCGGCTGCTCGTCATCGGCACCGCGCTCGGATTGATCTGGTGCGTCTACCGGCTTGCGCTCTCGCTCGACGGCCGCGTCGCCGTGGCCAGGGCCGCTGCCTTCCTGATGGCGGTTTCGCCGGCCGCAGTCTTCTTCGGCCGGGTCGTCATCCCCGACACGCCGATGATCTTCTTATCGGCACTTGCGCTGCTCGGCTTTGTGGAGTTCGCACGCGCAGGCAGCCGGACGTGGCTGGTCACCGGGGCAGCGGCGCTGACGCTCGCCTGCCTGCTCAAGCTGCCCGCCGTCTTCCTCGGCCCCCCGATCGTCGTTGCGCTGGTGCGCGGCCGGGGATGGACCGTCTTCCGCGATCCTCGCGTCTGGCTGGCGGGCCTCGCTCCCCTCGCGCTGACGGCAGCGTGGTACTGGCACGCTCACCTCATCTTCGAGCGGACCGGCCTGACGATGGGAATCCTGGGCGCGCCGACGAAGTTCTATCCGGCCTACGTGAGCCCCGGACCGTGGCCCTCCATCTACTCGAAGTGGAGCACCGCAACGCTACTCACAGACGTGGACTTCTACGAGCGCATGTTCGTCCGCTTCTACCATTTCCTGCTCCTCCCGGTCGGGTTCGCCGGGGCCGTGCTCGGCGGCGTCATCTGGCGCGGGTGGGGCAGGCCGGTGCTCGGCGCGTGGCTCGCTGCGAACGTGGTCTTCTTCTTCATCGCCGGCGAAGTGCACCGGGTCCACGAGTACTACCAGTTGCCGTTCGTCGTCATCGGCGCGATCTACTTCGGCGTGGTCGCCTGGCCGCTCTTCGACGGGGCCTGGATCCGATCCCAATTCGGCAGCCGACTCGCGGGCACCGCGGTGGAAGCCGCCGTGGTCGTCGGGCTCGGACTCGCGAGCCTGTATTGCAGCAGCGTGACGCAACTGTATTTCGCGCCGCGCGGAATGGCGGAGCGCATGCAGCAGGCCGGCACGGCCATCGATCGCGTCACGACCGACAACGACCTGGCCATCGTCGTGGACGACTACGGCATCATGTCGCCCATCCTGCTGTACTTCACGCACCTGAAGGGTTGGAGCTTCGACGTCGGCGATCTGACGCCGCAGGTCGTCGACAACCTCCGAAAGCTCGGCGCGCGATACTTCGTCACGACCCAGTGGTCCCACTTCAAGCAAGTCAGACCAGAAGCGGCGGCCTATCTGGAGCGCTATCGGTCGGTCGATTTGCCCGGAGCGCCAGGAGACACGGTGATGGTGGAGCTTCGCTGAGTCGGGATCCGTGGTCGGGGATCCGGGATCCGGAAAACCTCGAGATCGGATCCGAAGGTCTTCGGATCCCTGATCCCTGATCCCTGATCCCGACCCCCTTACACTCCCGAACAGGAGACTCCGGGATACGGATCGAAACTCGCGCCGAGGCCCGCCTCGCTCCAATGGAGGCGGAGGGGAGCCGACGTGTTGTCGTAGTCGAGGCCGAGATCGACGCCCATGTCGCCGTCTCCGCGGTGCCAGGCCAGGAAGTCGATGCTGCGCTCGGGCCCGCCACGCTTCAGGTTCCATCCGAGGTTCATTCCGCCGCACTTCCCGGCCTCGATGATCCGGTCGCGCAGGAATTCCATGTTCGCGGCACGCTGGCCCGACGAGACCCCTGCGGCCAGCCGATCCGGGTACTTCGCGGAGATGCAGGCCACGATGGCCGGCCCGTTGTTCGACGCGCAGCTGCCTCCGCCACCGCCGGGGCTCGGCGCCGGACCTGGAGCGGACCCGGCGTTGGGCGTCCGGAAGACCTGCACAGGGCCCCAGTCGCCGAGGGTCTCAGCGTCCATCGCGCGTGCCCGCCAGTACTGGGTGGCATTGTTCGGAAGATCCCCGGCAATCGTGACCGTCGTCTCGCCGGCTCCCTCGTAGGTCGCGCCGTTTCCGCTCAGCGAGGTGAAGGCCTGGTTGGAGGAGACCTGGAACTCGTACACGAGGCCGCCGATTGCGGAGTTCCGGTCGACGTTCCGCACATGCAACGTCGGCCGCCGAGACGAGGTGACTTCGTTGTTGATGGGGGAGGTCGGCGTCGGCGCCGAGATGAATGGTCTCGGAAGCACCTCGAACTGCGCCGTCAGGAAGGCGCCGGTGTTCGCGCCATCCTCCGCGCGGACCCGCCAGAAATAGGTCCGCCCGATGTCGAGGCGATCGATCTGCACGCTCGTCTTGCCGTCCCCGCCGGGGGGGACCGTGCCGCGGCCGAAGACCTTGGATGTGAAGTTGGCGTCGCTCGCGACTTCGAACGTGTACGCGAGCGGGCGTACACCGTTCGTGCTGGAGTTCTCGACCATCAGCTTGATGGGCTGCTGCGAGTCCTTGAACCTCGCTCCCATCGACGGTTCGAGGAGCCGGGGCGCCGTGATTTCGACGCCCGGAATCGGCCCGGCGACAGAGGGGCTCAGAGGCGTTTCACTCTTCTTCGCCTCGCAACCCGCGAGGGTGAACAGGAGCCCGACAGCGACAGCTGCCGCAGGCGAGAACTTCGTGCGCGTCATGGTGCGACTACCCGTTGGTTGGTCCGCGATCCTCGCGGAGTTTCTGCAACTGCCCGGCGAACACGCCTCCGGCGCGCAGCCGGATGCAGACGGACTATCGGCGCGGCGAACGAAAGACTGTAGGGAGGGACTGCTGGGAAGTCCGGGTAGTCTCTCAAGAATAGAGCCAGTCCGATGTGCGGTCAAGAATCCCCCTCCGCGAGCGTGACGGAGTTGACGGAGGGAACGGAGACGCTCACACGGAGGAACGGAGCCAACGGAGGACGAAACGGAGAAGAGGTCGCGTTGATTGGGCACGACGACCGTGACACGGGTCGCGGCCGCGCGTAGCGCGGTGGGATGCCGAGTGTGGCGGTGGGCACAAGCCGATAGGTGCTTGTGTGGCTTGTGCCCGCCGCCACGCTCGACATCCCTACGGCCGGCTTTCAGCCGGCGCCGCGACCGTCACCGTCTTCTCCGTTCTTCCTCCGTTAGCTCCGTTTCTCCGTGTGTGAGCGTCTCCGTTCCCTCCGTCCCCTCCGGACTAGAGACACGCTCCGCCGGCGAGCGCAGCCGCCCCGCAGCAACCGGCGATATCCATCAGTAGTGAGAACAGAGGCGCACGCCGGCAACGAGCTCGTCGTGCGGATGACTGACTATCGGGCCTCAGCGGGAGAGAGTCAAGCTGAGCGGGGAAGTGTCTCGAGGCGGTGGGAACGACGCTGCCTGTCGAGGTACGTGAAGCCACCCGAGAGCGAGAAGAGCATGATGAGTGCGGCGCCGATGAAGGAGACGAGGAGCGCCGATTCGAGCGGCAGCCCAAGCCGGGTGAAGTAGAACCCGAACGTTGCCTCGCGGATGCCGAAGCCGTTCATCGAGACCGGCACCATCTGCACGACGAACGAGATCGGAACGACGACAGCCAATTGGGCAAAGGTGATGGGAATCTGCAGGCTGTGCGCGATCGCCAGGTAGAACGCCACCAGGATGACCTGAACCGCTATCGCTCCCGCGAAACACGACCCCAGCGCAGCGGGGGACTCCTTGAACCGCGAGAGGGCAGTTGTCAGACGCTCGAGTCGCTCGTCGACCCACTCCGGGTGCAGGACGCGGAGCGGCTGGAGGAGGCGGGTGAAGCCCTCCGGCATGAGGAGCGCCGGGGTGGCCAACATCGCCGCAACGCCGAAGCCTGCCCAAAGCATCCCGGGGCCGACGGGACCGACCTTGGCGGGACCGATTCCGGCCGAGGCGCCCACCGCTGCCACGAGCACCAGACCGAGGAGCCCGAGGCCGCGGTCGATGAGCACGACCGTGGTGGCCAACGTCTTGGACCCGGCGGACGGCGCGGTGTCAGCGATTCTGATGACGTCGCCACCGATATTGCTGGGAAGAAAGTTGTTGAAAAACGTGGCGACCAGGAAAGACGAGGTGAGGCCGCCGAAAGAGAACGGGATGTGCTGAGCGCGAAGGAGAAGGCCCCAGCGCCAGGCACTCACCAGGATCATGCCGAGATAAAGGGCGAGCGCACCTGCCAACCACGGGATGGATGCCGTCCGGGCGACGGCCCAGAGCCGGCCGACGTCTACTTTCGAGAAGAGCAGGGCCAGCAACGCGACGCTGACGGCTGCTTTGAGGCACGGAACGAGGATCGCGCGGGCACGGGACGGCACTCCCACTGTAGTGTCGTTGTTTCGCACTATCTCCCCATCATAACCTTAACTCTCGCAAATGGCGAGACTTACGTTGACCTTTGAGCTCTGCTTTCTTACAATTCCCAGCGAGGCTCCGCTTCAGACAGTCCAAGCTCCGCCTCGCTAGGCGACAAGCTTGATAACGCCGCGCTGACGCGCGGACGGCCTTGCCCAAAAACTTGACTCAAATGCATGCGGTCAAGGCCTCCGGGTCCAGACCGTGAAAATCCTCATGATCGCGCCGGAGCCGTTCTTCGAGCCCCGGGGCACTCCGTTCAGCGAGTACCATCGCATCCGGGCACTCGTCGATCTCGGGCACACGGTTGACCTCGTTACGTACCCGTTCGGGAGCGACGTCTCCATGCCGGGGCTCCGGTTGTTCCGGTGCCTCCGGCCGCCATTGGTACGGCGGGTGGGCATCGGTCCGTCGGTTGCCAAAGTGCCGCTCGACGCTGCCCTCGCGCTGACCGCGATCAGGCGTGTCCTCGCGGAGCGTTACGATGCCGTGCACTCGCACGAGGAGGGCAGCTTCATCGGCGTCCTGCTCGCGTGGATGTTCGGCGTGCCGCACCTGTACGACATGCACTCGAGCCTCCCCCAGCAGCTCAGTAACTTCGCGTTCAGCCGGTCGCGGATGCTGAAGGGCGCGTTCACCTGGATGGAGCGCTTCGTGATTCGGCGCTCGCGCGTCGTGATTGTGATCTGTCCCCATCTCGAAGAGACGGTCCGTGGAATAGATGCCGTCGTCCCGACCGTACTTATCGAGAACGCACCGGGATCGGGGGATACGCCGATCGAGGGATCCGGCGCAGCGATCCGTGGCGGCCTTGGCCTCTCCGCCGGGACGCCGATGGTCCTCTACACGGGGACGTTCGAGCCGTACCAGGGACTCGATCTCCTGTTCCAGGCGGCGGCACGGGTCAAGACCAGCCGGCCGGACGTGCGGTTCGTGCTCGCGGGCGGGCGGGCAGAGCAGGTTGCGGCTGCCCGACGCGACGTCGCCCGCAGCGGCGTGGACGACGTGGTGATATTCGCCGGGCAGCGGCCGGCGGAGGAAATCCCTGCGTATCTCGACGCCGCGGACGTGCTCGTCTCGCCTCGGAGCACGGGCACGAACACGCCGCTCAAGATTTACCAGTACCTCCGATCCGGTTGTCCGATCGTGGCCACGCGCCTGCTCACGCACACGCAGGTCCTGGATGATGGCGTGTCGTTTCTGACGGCCCCGACCGCGGAAGGTTTCGCGGCGGGGATCCTCGAGGCGATTGCAGACCCTGTGAAGGCGCGCGCCGTCGGCGCGCGTGCGCGCCAGCTCGCCGAAACGAAGTACAGCTACGAATCGTACCTGGCCCGGACGCGCCTCGCGTGTGCGCACCTCACCGGCGACGCAGCCGCGCAGGTCGCTGGAGGCGTCGCGTGAGCGCGCCGCGCACGGACCATTACAGCTACTCGGTCTACGCCGATCCCGCGATGGCAGAGTCGTTCGAGGGGCTCCGATTCAGCGGCCCGATCGGGCGGCTGATCGCGGCGTCGCAGGAGCGCGTGCTCGGCGGTTTCCTCGCGCCCGTCGAGGGACGCACCGTGCTCGACGTCGGAACCGGCACGGGCCGGGCGGCGATTGCGCTCGCACGACGCGGCGCGATCGTCACCGGCGTCGATGCGTCGAACGAGATGCTTGCCGTCGCGCGGGTCCGGGCGGTCGATGCGCACGTCGACGTCACCTTCGCGGCGGGAGACGCCCACGGGCTGTCATTCGGGGACCGATCGTTCGACGCGGTGGTCTGCCTGCGCGTGCTGATGCACACGCCTGACTGGCGGCAGTCGCTCGGCGAGCTGTGCCGGGTCGCGCGCACGCGGGTGGTCTTCGACTACCCGGCGCTCGCGAGCGCGGCGGCGTTGCAGGCGTTCACCCGGCGGGTGGCCGCTGCGGCCGGCGTGCGCGTCGCTCCAACGAGGCCTACCGCGTGTTCAGCGATCGCGCGATCGACGCGGCGCTTCACGCCAGCGGGTTTCGCGTGGCCGATCGCGATCGCCAGTTCGTCCTGCCCATCGCGTTGCACAAGGCGATCGGCTCACTGGCCGTGACGTCAGGAGTCGAGGGGGCGCTCGCCCGTGTCGGCCTCCGCTCGCTCCTGGGATCGCCGGTGACGGTCGTGGCCGAGCGTTGCGGGTCCTAGTCACCGGCGCCACCGGCTTCACGGGTGGTCATCTCGCGCGAGCGCTCGCCGGCCGCGGATATGCCGTCCGCGCATTCGTCCGTGACGCGGCGCGCGCGACCGCGCTCACAGGCCCCTCGGTCGCGTCGATCGAGCTCGTCGCCGGAGACCTCGAGGATCGTGCCTCGCTCGATCGCGCGGCGCGCGGGGTCGACATCGTGTATCACATCGCGGCCATCTACCGGCAGGCGGGCCTGCCCGAAGCGCGGTACCGGGCCATCAATGCGAGCGCCGTGCGGGCCGTGATCGAGGCTGCCGCGGCGGGCGGCGCGCGTCGCGTCGTGCACTGCAGCACCGTGGGGGTGCACGGGGATATCGAGCGTCCTCCGGCGAACGAAGACGCGCCGCTTCGACCGGGGGACGTGTACCAAGAGACCAAGGTCGAGGGAGAGTCGGTCGCCAGGCAGGCCGCCGCCGACACGGGCATGGCCGTGGTCATCGCGCGGCCGACCGGCATCTACGGGCCCGGCGACCGGCGGCTCTTGAAGCTGTTCCGCGGAGTCGCGCGCCGCCGGTTCGTGATCCTCGGCAACGGGCAGATCTACTATCACCTGACGTACATCGACGATCTCGTCGAAGGGTTCCGTCTCTGCGGAGAGACCCCGGCAGCAGCGGGTCGGACGTACATCCTGGCTGGTGGCGAGGTGACGACCCTCGAGGAGCTCGTCGGAATCGTGGCGGAGGAGGCTGGCGTGAGACCGCCGCGGCTCCATCTTCCGGTGTGGCCGTTCTGGGCCGCCGGCGCGCTCTGTGAGATGCTCTGCGCGCCACTCGGTCTCGAGCCGCCGCTGTACCGCCGGCGCGTGGATTTCTTCACCAAGAGCCGGTCGTTCGACATCACCCGTGCGCGCGCCGAGCTCGGGTATGGGCCGAAGGTGGGCTTGCGGGACGGGATCCGCAGGACGTTGGAGTGGTACAGGGCGGCAGATTGGTTGTAGCGTCGGTTCAAGGTTGAACCCTGCACCTTGAACCTTGAACCCTGAACCTCGAACCTCAAGATGGCTGAAATCCCCCGCGCGCAAGATCAACTCTTCGACCGCACGCGGTCGGCGCGGGAGAAGTACGTCGACCTCGTAGTCGGCCAGCCAGGCCTGGGCGCGCTCGCGTGGCACGAGCTCGTCACCCTGTGCTCACAGCCGGTTCCCGGCGCGCTCGGCTACTTCCTTCGCAAGACGCTCTACCCCTCTCTGCTCGGCGCCTGCGGCCGGAACGTGATCTTCGGGCAGAACGTCGTGCTGCGGCATCCTCACAAGATCCGGATCGGAAACGACGTGATCGTCGACGACAACTGTCTGATCGACGCGAAGGGCGAGACGAACCGGGGCATCCAGATCGGCAGCGGCGTCTTCATCGGGCGGAACTCGATTCTGTCGTGCAAGAACGGAGACATCGACGTCGAGGACGGCGTCAACATCGGCTTCAACTGCGAGCTGTTCTCCGCCAGCCACGTGCGGGTCGGCCGCGACACGCTGCTCGCCGCCTACTGCTACGTCATCGGCGGAGACCACGACTTCTCGGATGCCTCGCGGCCGGTGCTCGAGCAGGCGCGCACGTCGGCGGGCGTGCGGATCGGCGCGGGCGCCTGGCTCGGTGCCGGAGCCAAGATTCTCGACGGCGTCACGATTGGCGACCGCGCTATCGTCGGGGCCGCCGCCGTGGTGCGTGAGGCGGTGCCGGAGGGCGCCATCGCCGTGGGCGTCCCGGCCAAGGTCATCGGGCAGCGGGATCGGGCCGTCTCGCCATGAGCCAGGGGACGGCCGAAGACGGGATCAGGGATCAGGGAGACGGGATCCGACAATCTCAGAGCCCGGGCCGAAGGCTGAACGTCCTGCAGGTCTGCGATCATCTCGGGTGGGAGGGCTCGCGGATGCACGGCGTCAAGCGGCTCTTCGCCTGGATGATCCCGCGGTTCGATCCCACCAGGTACAACGTCTCGCTCGTGAGCCTTCGACGAAAGGATCTGTCGGAGGAGACGCTCGATTCGTACGGCATCGACATCACCTACCTGCACAAGTCGAAGTTCGATCCGGCGACGCTGCCGGCGCTGCTCAAAGTGATAGACCGGAAGCAGATCGACATCCTGCACCTTCACGGCTACGGCGCCACGACGTTCGGGCGGCTTGCCGGAGGCATGAAGCGGATTCCGACCATCCTGCACGAGCACGCCAACCTGACGACCACCCCCTGGTTCCAGAAGGTCGCCGACGCCGCGCTGGAGCCGCTGACCGACATCGCGATCGCCGTCTCGAAGAGCACCGCGGAGTTCCTCGTCAACGCGCGGCAGCTGCCGCCGGACAAAGTCAAGGTCGTCTACCTGGGTGTCCCGCTGGAAGAGTTCAGCCGCCCGCGATCGGCGGACGAGATCGCGAGCGCGCGCCAGGAGCTCGGGATTGCTCCCGGCGACTTCGCAGTGGGCACGGTGACCCGGCTGCACGACTCGAAGGGCAATTCCTTCCTCGTCTCGGCAGCCCGGCTCGTTCTCAACAGCCGCCCAAACGCGAAGTTCTTCATCGTCGGCGAGGGACCGCTTCGTCCGGAGCTCGAACAGCAGGCGCGGCAGCTCGGTCTGGGCGATCGGTTCGTCTTCGCTGGCTTCGCGCGGGATGTCGCGCGCGTCGTCTCGGCCTTCGACCTGAGCGTCTTTCCTTCGCTATGGGAGGGGACACCGCTGACCGTCTTCGAGGCGCTGGCGATGGGGAAGGCCATCCTCGCGACCGACGCCGATGGTCTCGTCGACGTGCTCACGGACGAGCACGATGCGGTGATCGTCCCCAGGCGCGATGCCGACGCCCTGGCGGCGGGCATTCTTCGGCTGCAGGACGATCCTGCGGCCCGGGAGCGGCTCGGGGCGCACGCGCGAGTCTCCGGCCAGCAGTACGACATCGCCGCGTTCGTTCGCAAGATGGAACGGCTGTACGACTTGCTCGACCGGCTCTCGCGGCCGACACATAGACGAGGGATCCTCGAGGCGGACCTGTCGTTCCTGGTCAGCCGGGCCACGGCATGATGGCCGAGCAGCCGCCTCGTGGATCGAGCGCGCTCCCGGGTTTCCTGCTCGCGGCCGCGCTGCTGTGCGTGTACGGCGGCCTGGCGCTGACAGTCGACTTCCCGCGCGCAGCCATCGGCATCCAGAGCGACGAGGCCACGTACTACATGATGGGTCACAGCCTCGCCGAGGACGGCGATCTGACCTATCGCCGCGAGGATCTCGTGCGCGTGTGGCGCGAGTTCCCGTCCGGACCGACCGGCGTCTTCCTCAAGAAGGGGCGCACGATCGAGCGCGCCGGCCTGATGCTGAAGCCGCCGTTCGTCTGGACGTCCACGCGCGCCGACAGCGATCCGAATCGATACTTCTACGGGAAGTCCTTCGCGTACCCGTTCTTCGCGGCGCCGTTCGTTCGAGCGTTCGGCACCAACGGCTTCCTGTTTTTCAATGCGCTGCTGATGGCCGCGGCGGCCATCTGCGGATACCTGTTCCTCGCGGCGCGGACGCGGCCCGCGGTTGCCGCACTATTGGCTGGCGCCTTCGTGATGGTGTCAGTCGTGCCCGTCTACTACGTGTGGATCGCTCCGGAGCTGTTCAACTTCACCCTCGGCGTGGTCGCGTACTTCTGCTGGCTGTACAAGGAAGTCGCGCCACCAGAGCAAGCCGGGCCCCGCGCGCGATGGCTGTTCCGGCCGCGCAGCGACGTCGTGGCCGGAATGGTGCTCGGACTCGCCACCTTCTCGAAAGTGTCGAACGCGCTGCTGTTTCCTCCGATCGTCGCCTGGCTTCTCTGGCGGCGACGATGGTGGGATGCAGTGAAGGTGTCGATGACGTTCGGCATCGTGGCGGTGGGACTCTTTGCGACCAACATGGCCATCTCGGGTGAGTGGAACTATCAGGGCGGCCAGGATCGCAGCACGTTCTATTACGAGTTTCCGCTCCAGACGCCGAGCTCGGGGTTCGACGTCGGGGCACCGAAGGAGCGAAACGAAGCGCTCACCGAGATCATCTTCAATCGCAAGGTCTTCTGGACGAACCTGACCCACAACCTCGGCTACCTGTTCGTCGGCCGCTACGCCGGGATGGTGCCGTATTTCTTCCCGGCGGCGTTCGCGATCCTGGCGTTCCTGTCGGCGCCGAGACGACGACCGGTCTGGCAGTGGCTCGTGCTCTTCGGGGGCCTCGCGCAGCCGCTGTTGTTCTGCATCGGCACGCCCTACACCTGGCTGGGCGGCGGAGGCTCGGTCGGCAACCGGTATTTCATGGGTGCCTACGGCGCGTTCCTGTTCCTGTTGCCGCCGATCGCACGGGTCAACGTGGCGATGCTGCCATGGATCATCGGTGGCCTCTTCGTGGCGCCGCTCGTCCTCAATCCGTTCGTGACGTCCTTCTATCCAGGCAGCTACGCCGCGCATGGGCCGTTCAGATGGCTGCCGGTCGAGCTGACCCTGGTGTACGACTGGCCGATCAACACCGACACGTCGCGCGTCCGCGTGTGGTACGGCGACAACGAGGGCCAGCACGATCCCGGCTTTCAGATCTACTTCTTCGATCCCAACGCCTACGGCAAGGAGCAGGACAAGAGCTTCTGGGTGAAGGGCGGGTCGCGCGCGGAGTTCCTGATCAAGACCGACCGCCCGATGAAGCGCCTCGTGCTGACGCTGAGCGCGGGCGTGCCGAACGACGTGTCCGTGACCGTGGCCGGCCACACGCAGCACGTCTCGCTCCAGGCCGGGCGCCTCGCAGCAACTGTTCTTCGCGCTCGGCGAAGGATTTCCGTATCAGGGGCAGTGGCCGGTCTGGACCGCGTCGGTCTCCAGCAGCGCCGGGTTCGTCCCGGCGCTCGACGAGCCGCCAAGCACGGACACGAGATATCTCGGCGTCCGGGTGAAGCCGATGGTGGTCGAATGAGTTGGTACCCTGACGGCGCTCGGCGGCCGGCGCTCGGCGCTCGGGGTGCTCGCGGCGCTCAGCGCTCGGCGTTCGGGGCTCGGCGTTTGGCACCCGCCCGTCGCAGGAAGACAACTTGGCATCTGCCACAATCGGGGGGCGTCCTCTGTTGGGGTGCCAGACCGTTCTACCTCAAGTACCCGGAGCGCCGAGCGCCGAACGCCGAGCGCCGGCATTCTTCCACCCCATGCGCATCCTCGTCGTGACCTCGAGCCCCCCTCTGACCGAGGGAGGGCACATGGTGATGGCGCGTTCGCTGGTGGACGCGTTGCGGGCTCGCGGAGATCGCGCCGACATCGTGATCACGCCGCAGAACCGGTTCGGCCGGCAGGGCGCGGCCTACGCCGCGACGTGGCTCACCGATCTGGGGATGAGCGAAGGGGAGCGGATCGACCAGATCATCAGCCTCCGATACCCCAGCTACGCGGTGCGGCATCCGAATCACGTGTGCTGGCTGAACCACACGATGCGCGAGTACTACGACCTGTGGCCGCGATTCAGCGCCGGTCTACGCGCACCCGGCCTGGTCAAGGAGCGGATTCGCAAGAGCCTGATCCAGACTGCCGACCGGTATCTCCTCACACGCAATGTCCGGCGGCTCTTCGTGCTCTCGAAGACGGTGCAGGATCGCATGCGGCATTGGCCGGAGCTGAAGAGCACGGTGCTGTATCCGCCGCCGCCGCCGCGGGCCTATCGATGCGATGAGCACGGGGACTACGTCTTCATGGTGTCGCGGCTCACGCCGCTGAAGCGCGTGGATCTGCTGCTGCGCGCGCTCGCGGTGGGAGAGGCACGCGACATTCGGGCCGTCATCGGCGGCGACGGTGAAGAGCGCGCGGCTTTACAGGTGCTCGTGTCGCAGCTCGGCCTTCAGGGTCGCGTCACCTTCGCCGGTTCGCTCGGCGAGGAGCAGCTGCTCGATCACCTGGCCCGGTGCCGGGTCGTCTGTTTTCCGCCGGTGCAGGAAGACTACGGGTTCGTCACGGTCGAAGCGTTCGCGTCGCGAAAGCCTGTGATCACCTGCACGGACAGCGGCGGGCCCGCGGAGCTCGTCGCCGACGGCGAGCGCGGGTACGTCTGCGCCCCTACTCCAGAGTCGCTGGCGCAGGCGCTCCGCCGGAGCATGGACGACCGCGCGGGGGTCGAACGGATGGGCGAGCAGGCGCTCGCCTACGTGCGCACGATGACCTGGGCGGCTGCGGTGGAGACTCTTACGGGGTAAGATCGACGCCCATGTCGTACTCGTCAACGCTCGAGACGCGCATCGCCAAGAAGGTCACGAAAGCCATCACCGATTACGGCCTGATCGAGGACGGCGATCGCGTGATGGTCGGCTTGTCCGGGGGCAAGGACAGCTGGGCGCTGTTCCAGATTCTGGACGTGCTGCGAAAGCGCGCGCCCATCCGGTTCTCGCTCATCGGCGTCACCGTCGACTCCGGCTACGACGGGTTTCGTCACGACCTGATTGCGACCACGTGTGAGCAGCGGGGCTGGGAGTACCGCATCATCCACACGGAAATCGGCGACGTGATGGACGACCTGCTCGACGCGCAGGCGACCCCCTGCTCGCTCTGCGCGCGGCTGCGGCGCGGCGTGCTCTATCGCCTGGGAGACGAGGTGGGAGCCACGAAGATTGCGCTCGGTCATCATCTGGACGACTTCGTCGAGACCCTGCTGCTCAACCTGTTCTTCGCCGGGACGCTCAAGGCGATGCCGGCGAAGCTGGTGTCCGACAACGGCCGCCACGTCGTGGTCCGGCCGCTCGTCGCGGTCACCGAGTCCGATGCGCGCGCGTACGCCAAACAGAGCGAGCTCCCGATCATCGGGTGCTGCTGTCCGGCCTGCGGCGATCTCGGGTTGCAGCGACAACGCGTCAAGCGGCTCATCGCCGAGCTCGAGGTCGAGCACCCCGAGGTCAAGAGCTCGATGATCCGCGCGCTCGCCAATGTCGCGTCGCGCCACCTGCTCGACAGGCGCCTGAACCCACCGGCCGATCTGCGGCGCGCCGCGGTTGAACGCGAGGCCGATGAGGCCGTACCGTTGCCCCTCCTCCGAAGATGATGCTTCCTCGCCGATAGAATCGCCCAGACGTGGCCCGATGTTTCTAACCAGCGGCGCGAGCGTAGCGAGCGCTGGCAGGCCGCGGGGGTGGGCCGCCTCCGCCGAAGGCTCCGGCGAGCTTCGCCGAAGCCGGGCGAAGGCGAGGCCCCGCGGCAACTAACAATGCGAAACCCAGTCCTCTCTATTCTCATCGCGCTTTCTACGTGCTCTCCAGCCTTCGCGCAGCAGCGGCCGCTCGTCACCGAAGATCCGGAGACAATCGGGTTGGGACTCGTGCTCGTCGAAGGCGGGTTCGACTACCAGCAGTCGGTGTTCTATCCGGTTTCGGGTCTCGAGGGAAACCTGCTGCGCCTGCCCACGCTCGGTGTGAGCTTCGGGATCGGCTCGATCGCCGAGCTGCAGATCGACGGCGGCCTCTACAACCGGCTGTCGGTCGAGTCGCGTAAGGCGGCGCCGCTCTCGAGCGTGCTCGACTTCACGGGAGACAATACGAGCGACGTCGAGGACATCACCATCGCCACCAAGATTCGCCTCGCGGCAGAGAAGCCCGGGAGGCCGGCCGTCGGCGTGCGGTTGGCCACGCGGCTCCCCAACGCGAGCAACGAGAGCGGGCTTGGACTCGACACGACCGACTTCTACGTCTCGGCGCTCGTCGGCAAGACCGTCCAATCCGTGCGCGTGGTCGGCAACCTTGGTCTTGGAATCCTTGGAGAGCCGATGAACGGCAACAGCCAGAACGACGTGCTCACCTACGGGGTCTCGTTCGCTCGGGCCGTACGGGAAGGCGTCGAGATCGTAGGGGAGATCAACGGGCGCCTCGATCACGCGGGAAGGGGACCCCCCACCCGGAACCGAAAGCCGCGGTGCGTTCCGCGTCGGAGGCCGCATTACGCGAGGTACCGTGCGACTCGACGGCGGGATCATCATCGGCATGACGTCGCGCGACGCCAGCTTCGGCGTGACGGCCGGATTGACGTGGGTGTTTAGAGGGAAATAAGGCAGTCGACGGTCGAGAGTCTTCGATCGTCAGTCGCAGTCGACAGTCGCAATCGGAGTCGACAATCGACGAGTCGCCGAGCGCCGAGCGCCGAGCGCCGAGCGCCGAGCGCCGATCTAACTCTCGATCTCGTAGAACGCGTCGACGTCTCGAATCTCCTCTTCGATCCGCTGCTGATCCCAGCCAAGCTCGGCGGCGGCGATTGCCGCACACGCCGAGAGGGCTTCCTTGCCGGGGTGCCCGGCAGCGCCGAGGCCGCTTCGGCGAATGACGATGTCCGAGAGCCGGAGCGCCATCTCGTGGCGCGTGGCATGGACGACCTCGGCGCCGGTTGTGGGGCAGTCCGCCGCCACGGACGCCATCCAGGCCTTCTGTTCCTTCATCAGCCGGACGATGTCGGCGGCGCGCTCGGCGTACCGCGCGACGAGGTGTCGCAAGGTCGCGAGCGGCACGTCGAGATGGGCTTCGCGCGCGGTTTCGATGGCGAGCGCCTCGTGGTCGGCGATGCCCGCGCCAGGGAGAACGCGCGTGGCGGTTTGCGACGGCTTCACACGAGCGCCGAGGCGCTTCGCCACGGTGTCGATGGTCCTCTCCGCGACTCCCCGCGCTGTCGTGTACTTCAGCCCGAGCACCGAATAGGCGCCGGTCGCCCCGTGCTCGATCAGGCTGGCGCCTGATTGGAGCTCCGCCTCACCCTGCCGTCCGACCGAGGCCGGGACGATGCCCCTGTGGACGAGGGTGACGTGCGCAGGCGTGAGCTTCAGTGCGGGGAAGGCGGCATTGGCCTCCGCCACGAACGCCGAGACCTCGGCGGCGGTCACGGTCGCGGGTGCGGACGCAGGGACTGGTCCCGACTGGCTGGTGCCGATGAGCGCCCGGCCGCGCCACGGTACGAGAGTCAGCATGCGGCCGGAGGCCGTCGGCGCCCCCAGCGCGATGTCGCTCGCGCGAACGGTGGTCACCAGGTTCATGGCCTTCAGCATGGGGACCTGACGTGCGTCTCCGAACATCGCCATGACGTCCGGAGCACGCGCGCCCGCCGCGTTGATGGTCGCGCGCGCGGCAATCGAGAACGTGCGTTTGGTGAACACGTCCCGAACTTCCATGCCCGCGACTTTGCTGCCATCACGGACGGCGCCGATCGCCTCCACGTAGTTGGCGAGATCCACGCCGCTTCGATCGGCCGCCTCCGCAAAGGCGAATGTCAGCCGGTCCGCTTCCACGAGTTGGTAGTCGTACCATTGCGCGCCTCCGGTCAGCCCATCCGCCTTGATCCCCGGGAAGAGGCGCAGCGTCGCGGCCTTGGAGATGAGCCGTGGGAACGGCAGGTGGAGTTCGGGCTCCACGTGATCGTTCCGGCGTCGGCCGAGCCAGGCGTCGAGCTTGAAGGCTGCTCGCAGGGCGACCCGGTTGCGGGTCCATGAGTGGTACGTGCCGACGAGAAAGGGGAGCGGCCGCAACAGCCACGGCGCAATCCGCGCGAGGGCCCGCCGCTCGCGCATCGATCCAAGGGCGCGATCGAGACGGCCGGACTGGAGCGATCGCAAGCCGCCGTGCGCCGTCTTCTGGTGATTGAAGGAGGTGCCGCTTCCGAAATCCGCCGCCTCGACGAGCGCCGTGCGAAGACCACGGCTGCCGGCCTCGTAGGCGATGGCGAGCCCGTAGACTCCGCCGCCCACGACGAGGAGGTCGTAGGGGCCGACGGCGAATCGATCGAGGTCGCGTGGCCGCATCGGTCTGGGGTTTTATTCTATAGTAGGCCCCGGTGTCTTCTCCGGGTGCCCCCACCATCGCTGACGTCCGCGACTACTGGAATCAGCACATTCACGATCTCGAGATCAGCAGGGAAACGCCGGGATCCCCCGGCTTCTTCGCCGATCTGGATCAGTATCATTTCGAGAAGCTCCACCACCTGCTGCGCCTGGTGAACTTCGACGCGTACCGCGGCAAACGCGTGCTCGACGTCGGATGTGGTGCCGGGACCGATCTGGTACGCTTCGCCAAAGCCGGCGCCATCGTGAGCGGCGTCGACCTTTCGGCGTCGGCGATCGCCCTGGCGCGGCAGAATGTCTCGCAACAGGGGCTCGAGGCGGACCTCCGCGACGCCGACGGCGAGCACCTGCCGTACGCGGACGGCACGTTCGATCTCGTGTTCGCGCACGGTGTCGTGCAATACACGCCGAACGGCGCGGCGCTCGTCGAGGAATGCCGGCGGGTGCTGAAGCCGGGCGGCGAAGCCATCTTCCAGGTCTACAACCGGATTTCCTGGCTGAACGCCCTGTCGAAGCTGATGAAGGTGCCTCTCGAGCACGAGGACGCGCCAGTGCTTCGGAGGTACAGCGTTTCGGAGTTCCGCGCGATGCTCACCGGTTTTCCTGAGATCCGGATCGTCGAGGAGCGCTTTCCGGTCAAGTCGCGGCTGCACGGTGGCTGGAAGGGCTTCGTGTTCAACACGATGTTCGTCGGAACCTTCAACGCGCTCCCGCGAAGCCTCGTTCGACGCTTCGGGTGGCATCTGCTGGCGTTCTGCCGGAAATGAAGCTGATCAAGGCGCACGCACTCGGCAACGACTTCCTGCTCGCGACCAGCGACCAGGTGCCGCGCGCAGTCGATCGCGCGGCGGTGGCCCGAGCCGTGTGCGAGCGGCACCGCGGCATTGGCGCGGATGGGCTCATCCTGTATGCGCCGACGCCGAACGGCGCGGCGATGGAATTGCTCAACGCGGACGGCAGCTACTCCGAGGTATCAGGCAACGGCGTCCGCTGCCTGGCCGCGTGGATCGCATCGACTGCCGGCCGGGCGCCGGGCGACATCGAGATTGCCACCGACGCCGGGGTCAAGGTCCTGAGCCTGCTCGAGCAGCGCGACAACCGCTACACGTTCAGAGCGTTCATGGGCGAGCCGACGGAGATCGATCGGATTGCGCTCGAGGCGGGCGGCGAGCGTGTCGAGGCCGTCACGCTGCGGGTCGGCAACCCGCAATGCGTCGTCCTGGGTCACGCCACCGAGGTGCGCCTGCATTCCACGGCAAGAGCTCTGGCTGTGCACCCGCATTTCCCGGAAGGAACGAACGTCGAGTTGGCGGAGGTACAGGGGCCCGATCTCGTCCGCATCCTGATCTGGGAGCGCGGGGTCGGACCGACCGAAGCATCAGGGACGGGCGCGTGCGCCGCAGCCGTCGCCGCCCATCGATACGGCGGTGCATCGAACGACGTGCGCGTGTCGTCGCCGGGAGGAACCCAGCGGGTCGAATGGCTGACGGACGGACTCTACCTGACCGGCTGGGCAGAGGTCGTGGCGGAAGTCGCGTGGCTCAATCCCTAGACGCTCGCCCGCGATTCCCCTCTCTCGCGCGCTCCTGTAGCGCAGGCCTTTATAGAGCGTGTGAAAAAATGAGCTCGTGGCTTCCACCTTCAGGTGGAAGTTCACCGACCGCGAGGATCTTCCGCCTCGAGGCGGAAGCCACACGAGATAGGTTCACAGGCTCTTTAGGTCTGCAACGGCGGCGCGCGGGCAGCCCTGACCGCCTTCGTCAAGGCTTCGGCGGTCCGAGGTAGTTTCAACGAAGGCGGAAGGGCTGCGCTACGGGACTACAGATCCGATAACGACCGACGCCATCACCGCCCGTCTCGGGAGGTCGACACCGAGCACTTCCTGATACCGGTCGTTCAGCAGGTTGGTCATCTCCACGCGGAAGTCCCAGCGGGCAATCCGGCGGCTCACTCGGAAATCGAGCAGCGTGGCGTCCCGATTGGCGGCACCTGACCGCCGCTGTTTGTACTCGAAGCGCGGCGCCGCCACGAGGCCGATGGGGAGGCGCACCGACGCGGCGGCGACGAGCGAGTGCGGCGTCACGTCCTGGACGTACTTGGACAGCTGTCCGACCTCCGATGTCCGGACCCGCAAGCCCGTGTAGCCGCCCTGCACAAAAGCTCCGTGCGCCAGCAGCCGTCGAGCGGTCAGCTCCACACCGGCGGTGTCCACCTTGCGGACGTTGTACGTCCGCCACCGGTCTGCCGTCGTCGGTCGCAGCCAGTCGATGACATCGCGGTCGTCGCGGCTGAAGACCGTTGCGCCGAGCTGCCACGTCTGGAGGAAGAGATCTGCGCCGAAGTCGCGCGACCAGGCTCTTTCCGGCTGCAGATCGGCGCGGGCGAGGTGCGCCGGGTCGGAATAGTAGCGTTCGGTGAAAGTTGGGACCCGAAACGCCCGGCCCGTGGATCCGCGCAGCCGGACAGATGATGTCGCCCACCAGCCGGCGCCGAAGCCTGGATTCCACGACGCTCCGAACTCGGTGTACCGATCGGCGCGAAGGCTGGCCTCGACCTCCGTACGCGTGCCGAGGGCCTGCCGCCACTCGCCGAAGGCGCTCACGCGCTGCACCTCGTGGTCTCCGAGGTTGGTCGATCGAATCCAGTCGGCGCCACTCTCGATGCCGGTGACGACCGTGGCCTTCGGGCCGAGCCGGCGCGAGGCCTTCAGCGATCCGAGCACAGCGTGCGTCCGGTGTCGGTTCTCCAGGACGCCGGGGACGCGCACGTCCCACAGGAAGCGATCCCCGTGAGTACCGGTAGGACCCGGTTCCGTCCAGTCTCCAGCCCGCGACCGTCCCGAGGCGGCGATCCGCCGCAACGAGCGTCTGGTTCGTCCATTCGTGCGATGGCGACGGACCGTAGAAGCCGTTGGCGCCGAAGTCGTTCCCGAGGAACGATGCCGAGACGCGGGTACGCTGGCCGATCGACAGGTCCGACCGGGCCACGACCCTGGCGAAGTCGCGTGCGAACGTGAATCCATCCGAACGCTCGACCGAAACCGACACCGTCTGACGGAGCGTGCGGCCGGCAACGTCTGCCTGGCCGCTTCCGCCCACATATCCGAAACTCCCGACCTCGATTGAGCCAGACGTGGGAACGTCGTCGCGCCGCGTGATGATGTTGATGGCGCCCCCCAGGGCGTCGGCGCCGAACAGCGACGATCCTGGCCCGAGCAGCACCTCGATGCGATCGATCGATTCGAGCGGCACCGGGATGTCGCCGTTGTGATGGCCGGATTGTGGGTCGTTGAGTCGAACGCCGTCGACGAGCACGAGCATCTCGCCGAATCCGGCGCCGCGAACCGTGAAGTCCGTCTGGACGCCGCGCTCTCCGCGCGATCGGACATCGACTGAGGCCACGAGCCTGAGCGCATCGGCGACGCTGTGGACGGGGAGCGCGCGAATCTGGTCTCGCGTCAGGACTGCGACGGTACGGATGGCGCTACTGAGCGCGATGGGCGTCGCAGCGGCCGTTACGACGACTGTCTGTTGAACGGGGTCCTGCGCCTCGACCCCGGACGCGGCGAGGATCCATGTGAGAGTAAGGCTCGCGACCGTCGTCGTGCGCAACGAAACACCTCCGGGCGCAGGCCTCAGGGCCACGCGCAACCCGTCATTCTGGCACGAGGCGCTGGGTCGGGCGTTTGGCCGAGTCAGGCGAGGGGCGGTGGGCTGAGGTTCGCCGACGAGCTGTTCTGGAAACTTCAGAGCTGCGATCGCCGTAAGAGCAGGAGACGGCACGTAAGCTGCAGCTATCAGCTTCGGTATCAGCTTTCAGGAGGCGCAGTACCTATGATTCGGCTCCTCTTCAAGTTCACTGTTCTGCTGTTCTTGATGGCGGTGGTCGGGACCTTCCTGCTGGGCTGGTGGCCGGGCGGCGGCTGGCTCTCGCGGGCGAACGCGGAGCGATCGATCGGTCACATAGACACCACGAAGGCTCGCGAAGTCGGCGCAGAGATCGGCCACAAGGCGACCGAAGCCGCATCCGTTGCGCAGGCGGCGCTGGCCGACGGCAGCATCACGGCGAAGATCAAGGCCAAGATGACGCTCGACGACACCGTGCAGGCGGGCAACATCAACGTCGACTTCAGCAACGGCGTCGTGACCCTCACGGGCACTGTCGGGAGCAACGGCGAGCGCAAGCGCGCCGTCGACCTGGCACGCGAAACCAAAGGCGTGAAGTCCGTCAATGATCGGCTGAAGACGGCGGAGCGTTGATTCGGTCGGGCGGGGTCAGAGGACCCCGCCCCTGATCCCAGCGGGTGTTCCCTCACCTCGATACATCGCAATCTCTGCGCGCTCACGCGGCGCAACGTGACGACGACGTTGCGATCCACGCGATCGACCAGAGGATCGTCAGCGCCGGCGTTTGCCGGACCGGGCGCGGGCCGCGTCGTCGATCGCGCGCATTTGCGCGGTGATCTCGCTGACGGTGTCCTTCACTTCCGCGCGTGCTTCCATGAATTTTCCAGCCCCCAGCGTCGAGCGCGCCTTTTGCAGCGTGCGTTGACCGTTGATCAGCGCCTGTCGTGCGGTCTTCAGCTCCGATTCCGGGGTGCGTGCTGCCGTAGCGGCCTTCAGCTTGCTCTCCAGCTGCTGCAGAGCAGTCTCCGTTCCGTGCACGGCGATCTCGGCCTCGCTGCGTACGCGTGCCTGACCATCGGCCGCCAGGCGCGCCGACTCCTGTGCCCGTTGGCTCGCGTCGAGCGCGCGCGAGAGCGCCAGACGATAGTCGCGTTGCGAGACGGCGTCGTGCGCCTGTTGCAGGGCGCTCGTGGCCTCTCCGAACGCTGCCGGCGCATATTGCTCGGCGCCGGCCGCGCGTGCCGTATCGATCGCGCCTTGCGCCCGATCGATTTCCTTCTGTGGGGGCTCCGAGCAGCCCGCGAAGAGCAGCAGGGCACACAACAGGGCGGCAACGCGGCGCATCGGGCCGGAAGTATAGCAGGGATGGTGTACGATGAAGAGCGTCGCGGCGCACGATCGCCCGCGCGAGAAGCTGCAGCGCGTGGGTGCTACGGCGCTCGGCGACAACGAGCTGCTGGCGGTCGTGCTCGGGCATGGCCGCGCGAACGCCAGCGCGCTGGATCTCGCCAACGCGGTGCTGACGGCCGTTGCCGGGCTCGATCGGCTCGCGCGCGCCCGCTACGACGAGCTTCGACGCATTCCGGGGATCGGCGCGGCAAGGGCGGCTCAGATCGTAGCGGCCGTCGAACTCGGCCGCCGAACGCTGACCCGCGTCGGCCGCGAGCGCATCCAGATCACGTCCCCTCGCGTCCTGGCGGAGATGTTGTTGCCGCAGTACGGCAGCCGGGCAGTCGAGCAGTTCGGCATCGTGCTGCTCGATACGAAGCACCGGGTGCTGCGGACGACCGTTGTGACCGTCGGGACCGTCGACGCGAGCATCGTGCACCCGCGTGAGATCTTCCGCGAGGCGGCCAGCGCGGGCGCTGCGGCCATCGTGCTGTTCCACAATCATCCGTCCGGGGATCCGGAGCCGAGTCAGGATGACGTGGTGCTGACCCGCCGGGTCGTGGCAGCGGGCATCCTGATGGGCATCGACGTGGTGGACCACGTGATTCTGGCGGACGCGCGGTACTGCAGCCTGCGCGAGAAGGGTTTGATCTGAGGTGGCGAAGACCGCCTATTTCGATTGTTTCTCGGGGGCGTCCGGCGACATGGTTCTCGGCGCGCTCCTCGACGTTGGCCTGCCCCTCGACGCGCTCCGGGAGGCGCTCGGAAGCCTCGCCATCGAGTACGGCGGCGTGTCTGCCGAGCGTGTCCTCCGCGCCGGCGTGGCTGCTACTCGATTCCGGGCGGCCGCCGACGAGGGTGTAGCGCACGCGGCCAGCGCGTCCCGATCGGAGACCCATCACGATGCAGGCCATCACGCTCACGACGACACGCGCGCCGGCCGGGCAGGGCACCATCACGAGCATGGTCATGCGCACGACTCGGGCCACAGTCATTCGCACCATCACGATGCGTCTCATGGCCACGGCCATGGTGAGCATGCTGAGCATGCTGAGCATGCTGAGCACGCTGCCTTACATGCGCACCACAGCCTGACGGACATCGCGCGGTACATCGAGCGGTCGGCCCTCTCGAGGGCCGGCAAAGATCGCGCGGTCGCGCTCTTCCAAAAGCTGGCGGAGGCGGAGGCGGCGATCCACGCCGTGCCGATCGATCGCATTCACCTCCACGAAGTCGGCGCCCTCGATTCGATCATCGATATCGTGGGTGCTGTGTTCGGGATGGAGTGGCTCGGCGCAGACGAGATCGTCGTCTCGCCGCTCAACGTCGGCAGCGGAACCGTCTGGTGCGCGCACGGGGAGTTTCCTGTACCGGCGCCCGCCACGGCCCGTCTGCTCGCCGGGGTGCCGATCTACGCGGGCACAGTGGCGAACGAGCTCGTGACGCCAACCGGCGCGCTCCTGATGACCTCCTACGCTCACCGATTCGGACCGTT
Organism: uncultured Acidobacteriota bacterium; assembly: GCA_963804795.1. Classification (GTDB taxonomy): domain Bacteria; phylum Acidobacteriota; class Vicinamibacteria; order Vicinamibacterales; family 2-12-FULL-66-21; genus CAVSUB01. The sequence goes on from CAWDRS010000009.1 coordinate 857,481, forward strand.
GCCCGCCATGCGCGTGATGCAGATCGGCTATGGAGCTGGCAGCCGGGACTTCGCAGCGGCATCCGAACGTGCTGCGTGTCCTCGTCGGAGAACGCGCGTCGTCCGAGGAGACCGAACGGGTGGTGGTGGTCGAGTGCGAGATCGACGACATGAACCCGCAGCTGTTCGGCCCGCTGATGGATCGGCTCTACGCCGGCGGCGCGCTGGATGTCTTCTACGCACCGGTGCAGATGAAGAAGAACCGTCCCGGCACGCTGGTGACGGTCGTCGCGCCACCGGATCGGCGCGAAGCGCTCGCGTCGGTGCTCTTCACCGAGTCGACGACGATCGGCGTCAGATACCAGGAGGTGATGCGCGAGCGGCTCGCCAGGGAAGTCCGGACGGTCGAGACACCGCTGGGTCCCATCAGGTTCAAGGTCGCCACCCGGGATGACCGCGTGCTCAACGCCGCGCCAGAGTTCGAGGACTGCGCCAGCGTCGCGCAGGAGCGCGGGATGGCGATCAAAGATGTGCAGGCCGTCGCAATGAAGGCCTGGCTCGACAGAGACTGAGATGCCCCGCTTTTATCTGACGACCGCAATCGACTACGTGAACAGCCGGCCCCACCTGGGCACGGCGTACGAGAAGATTGCCGCCGACGTCATCGCTCGGTACAAACGTCTTGCAGGGTTCGAGACCCGGTTCGTCATGGGCAACGACGAGCACTCGCAGAACGTTTTCAAGAAGGCGCAGGAAGAGGGGCTCGATCCGCTGGCGTACTGCGACGCGATGGAGCAGGTGTTCCGGAAGACGTGGGCGCGCCTCGACGTCTCGTTCGACGACTTCATCAGGACTACCGAGCCGAGACACCGGACGGGCGTCACGGAGATCGCCAACCGCATCTACCGCGCGGGAGACATCTACGAGGGCGTCTACGAGGGTTGGTACTGCGTCAGCTGCGAGGAGTTCAAACAAGAGAAGGACCTCGTCAACGGGAACTGCCCGCTGCACCCGACGCTCAAGCCGGAGTGGATCCGCGAGAAGAACTTCTTCTTCCGGCTGTCGAAGTATCAGCAACCGCTGCTCGATCATTTCGCCGCGCATCCGGAGTTCATGCAGCCCGAGGTGCGCCGGAACGAGATCCTGCGGCTCATCGAGGGCGGGTTGCTCGATGTGTCGGTGAGCCGGGCCGGACAGTCCTGGGGCATTCCGTTGCCCTGGGACTCGTCGAGCGTCGTCTACGTCTGGTTCGACGCGCTCATCAACTATGCGTCCGCCGTCGGCCTCGGCGACAACGACGCGATGTTCGAGACGTGGTGGCCGGCGGATCTGCATGTGATTGGCAAAGACATCACGCGGTTCCATTCGGTGATCTGGCCCGCGATGCTGATGTCAGCCGGGCTGCCGCTGCCGCGTCAGGTATTCGGCCACGGCTTCTTGACGCTGAACGGCCAGCGGATGAGCAAGACGCTCGGCACCATCGTCGATCCGATCGAGGCAGCCGATTGGCGCGGATCCGATCCGCTCCGTTTGTACCTCGTCAAGGAGATCAGCTTCGGCGGGGACGGCGACTTCAGCCGCGAGCGCTACGATGATCGGTACAACGTCGACCTCGCGAACAATCTAGGCAATCTGGTCAGCCGGATTACCGCGATGGCCGAAAAATACCGCGCGCTTCGATTGACTCCGACGGCGACGGGCGCCGGGCCTCTCGCCGAAGCCGCCGCCGTCACGCTGACCGACTACAAGCGGGCCATGGACGCATTCGCCCTGGAGGGAGGCGTCGCGGCCGCCTTTGCGCTCATCGATGCGGCCAACGGCTACATCGCGAGCACGGAGCCATGGGCGCTGGCGCGGGATCCAGCTCGCGCCGATCGGCTGACGCAGGTGTTGTTCGACGTGGCGGAGGCGGTACGCATTGCCGCAATCCTGCTGCTGCCGGTGATGCCGCGATCGGCGACCGAGATACTCCGGCGCATGGGGGAGAAGAGGCCGGCGGGAGAGTTACGGCTCGACGATGCACGGTGGCGCGCGGAAGGTGAGCGGGTGCTCGTCAAAGGCGACGCGTTGTGGCCACGTATTGTCGAAAACACGGCGGGCTCCCTGTCGATTGTCGGGCACGCGCCGGAAGTCCGAGTTACCGCAACGCCCGAATCGGTGGCGGACAGCAAAAACAGGAGCAAAAAGTTGGACGAGACGAGACAGACCGAAACGGCGGGTGCGCCGCAGGCCCAGCCCGCCGCACCTGCCCCGGCGCCAGCCGGCAGCGACAGGATCTCGATAGACGACTTCATGAAGGTCGATCTCCGGGTCGCCAAAGTGCTGACGGCAGAGAAGGTTCCCAATTCCCGCAAGCTCGTGAAGCTGACGATCGACGTCGGGTCGGAGCAGCGCACCTTGGTCGCGGGCATCGCGGAGGCCTACGAGCCGGAGGCGCTCGTTGGCCGGACGATAGTTATGGTATTCAACCTGAAGCCGGCCAAGCTGATGGGCATCGAGTCGAACGGCATGGTGCTGGCGGCCAGCCCCGATGGTGGCAAGCCGACGCTGGTCGCGTTCGACCAGGATATCGCCCCCGGCACTCGCGTGCGTTAGCCTACGCGGATGACGTCCATTAGCGCGTCGCAGGCGCGCGCGTGTTTTGCGCGCTGGGGTGGAGGTGGGGGGTCCGGCCGCCTTCGCGCCGAAGGCGCTTCGGCGAGCCACGCCGTAGCGTTGGCGCAGGCGGGCGGGGCGAAGCCCCCCGGTTTATGATCGACAGCCATTGCCACCTCGCGGACGAGGCGTTTGCGGCCGATCTGGCGGACGTCGTGGGTCGCGCGCAGGCGGCAGGCGTGCGGCGTGCGATGTGCATCCTGTCGGCCGGGGACGAGAAGGAGGCCAGCGCGGCTGGGGAGGTCCGGCGGTGCTGGCCCGACATCCGGGTCGCGATCGGCGTCCACCCGCATCATGCCGGACGGTTCCCCGGCCGCGAAGAGGAGGCCACAGCCCTCGTGACTGCGGGCGTCCAGGCCGAGGACGCGAGCGCGGTCGGTGAGATTGGGCTGGACTATCACTACGATTTTTCGCCGCCCGACGTGCAGCAGGCCGTCTTCAGCGCGCAGGTGTCGCTTGCCCGAACGTTGGATCTGCCGATCGTGATTCACACACGGGAGGCGACCAACGACACGTTCCGGATCCTCCGAAACGCCGGCCAGTCGATGGTTCGGGGCATCTTCCACTGCTTCACGGGCGACGTGGGCATGGCGCGGACGGCGCTCGACCTGGGCTTCCACATCAGCATCGCCGGGATCGTGACGTTTCCACGATCGGCCGCCATCCGCGACGTGGCCGCCTTCGTGCCGGCCGATCGGCTGCTGATCGAAACCGACGCGCCGTATCTGGCGCCGACGCCTTACCGCGGCAAACGCAACGAGCCCGCCTTCGTCGCGCGGGTGCTCGAAACCGTCGCAGGGTTGCGACGGGTCGAAATAGAGGCGCTTGGCGAGCAAGTCGTCGCCAACTTCGACGCCCTCCTGGGTCCAACTGTTTCGCAGATCAAGGCTTAGCGCGTTGACACCCCCCTCGAAAAACCAGTATTGTGGGCCGAACTGCAACTCGACGGCATCCCTTTGAGCGACACTGCCCAGAAATCGTCCGCCGCGGCTGACCTGACCCAGATCTTCGAGCCCATTCGGGAAGATCTCGAGGCGGTCGAGCGTGAGTTCGTCCGTCACATCCAGTCCAGGGTCGCCCTGATTCCGGAGATGGGGCGCTACATCCAGAAGAGCGGCGGCAAGCGCGTACGGCCCGCCGTCCTCCTGATGGCGGCGCGGCTGGCCGGGTACCAGGGTGATCGCGCGGTCCTTTACGCGTCCGTCGTCGAGTTCATCCATACCGCAACGCTGGTTCACGACGACATCATCGACGGTGCCGATCTGAGGCGCGGCCGGCTGGCCGTCCACTCGCGATGGGGCAACGACATCACGGTCCTGCTCGGCGACTACCTCTACATCAAGTCCATGGCGATGGCGTTGACGCAGGACTCGCTGGAGATCATCCGGCTGCTCTGCGATGTCACGCTTCGGATGATTGAGGGAGAGCTCTACCAGCTGACGAAGACCGGCGATGTGGACATCACCGAGGACGAACACTTCGAGATCATCCGGCGCAAGACCGCGTTCCTGTTCGGCGGGTGCGCGCAGATCGGGGGCATGCTCGGGGGCGTGACGCTCGAACAGGAAACGGCGCTGCAGGAATACGGGTTCAACCTCGGCATCGCCTTCCAGCTCGTGGACGACCTCCTCGATTACACGGCAGACGCAGCGGCCCTGGGGAAGCCGATCGGCGGAGACCTCCGCGAGGGCAAGGTCACGCTGCCGATCATCTTCCTGCTGCGGCGCGGCGGCGAAGCCGCCGACGCCCTGATTCGAGGCGTGGTCAGCGATCGGGCGGTCACCACCGAGCAGTGGCGCGAGATCCTCCGCCTGCTGCGCGAGCACCGATCGACCGAGCAGGCCTACACGCGCGCGCTGGAGTACGCCGCGCGCGCGAAGGATTGCCTCTCGGCATTCCCTGCGGGACGCGAGCGCGACGCGCTCATGGCGCTCACCGACTACGTGCTCTCGCGCGATCGGTAGCTTCGCCGGTCCCGACATGCGGACCTTCCCGCTTTCCACTCTCACCATCGAGGTCGTCGAGGGCGACATTGCCGCCCGCGCGGTCGATGCCGTCGTGAACGCTGCGAACAACGCGCTGTGGATGGGAAGCGGCGTGGCGGGCGCCATCAAGGCTCGCGGCGGCGAGGAGATCGAGAAGGCGGCCATGGCGCAGGGACCCATCGAGCCCGGAGCGTCCGTGCTGACGGATGGCGGCCGGCTGCCAGCGCGGCATGTCATTCACGCCGCGGCCATGGGACAGGACCTCAGGACCGATGCCCGACTCATCGAAGCGGCGACGCGCTCGGCGCTCGCCCTGGCCGCGGCCCACGGCTTCGAGAGCATCGCCTTCCCGGCCCTCGGGACGGGCGTAGGCGGATTTCCCGTCGCGGAGTGCGCGCGGCTGATGGTCGGCGTCCTTCGAGAGCAGGCGGATGCCACTCCTCTTCGACGCGTCGAGTTCGTCCTCTACGGCGGCCGCGCGTACGCCGACTTCGTCGCCGGCGTGGAGTCGACGCTCTCGTCATCCGGCACAGCGTGACGATGGAACCCGCAGCACGCATCTCTCACCTCCGCGATGAGATTCGTCGCCACGAGGACCGCTACTACATCCAGAACGATCCGGAGATCACCGACGACGCGTTCGATGCGCTGGTGAAGGAGTTGGAAGCGCTGGAGGCGGAGCATCCGGATCTGGTGACTCCGGACTCGCCCACGCAGCGCGTCGGCGGCCGACCCGTCGAAGGCTTCGAGACGGCCGAGCACCTCCAGCCGATGCTGAGCCTGGACAACGCCTACAACGAGGAGGAGTTGCGGGCGTTCGACGAGCGCGTGCGCAAAGGTTCCGGCCTTGGAGATGCGCCCGTCGAGTACGTCGCCGAGCTCAAGATCGACGGGTTGAGCATCGCGCTCACCTACGTCGATGGCGTGCTGGCCCGCGGGGTGACGCGTGGGGATGGCGTGCGGGGGGAGGACGTCACGTCGAACGTTCGGGTCATCCGGGCTGTGCCGCTGCGGCTCCACAACGGTCCCCCGGGGCCGATCGAGGTTCGCGGAGAGATCTATCTTCCGCGACGATCATTCGAGCGCGTCAACCGAGAGCGCGAAGACGCGGACGAGGTCCCGTTCGCCAACCCGCGAAACGTGGCAGCGGGAACCATGCGGACCCTCGATTCGGCGCTGGTCGCCCGCCGGGGTCTCCGGGCAGTACGTGTACCAGCTTCTCGTGCCGGGTGAGCGCGAGCGGTCGCGACATTCGGCGACGCTGGAGGCGCTTCGCGGCTGGCGGTTGCCCGTCGAGCCGAACTGGTCGCGCTGCGTCGGAATTGACGCCTTGCTCGACTACTGCCATGCCTGGCAGGACCGGCGTTCGTCCCTGGAGTTCGACACCGACGGCGTCGTGATCAAAGTGGACGACCTGTCGCTGCGCGAGCGCCTCGGCACGACAGCGAAGTTTCCCAGGTGGGCGCTGGCTTTCAAATTCCCTGCGCAGCAGGCGACGACGGTCCTGCGGAAGATTGCCGTCAACGTGGGCCGGACCGGCGCCGTCACGCCTTACGCGGTGCTGGAGCCGGTGTTGCTCGCAGGGTCGACCATCTCGATGGCGACGCTCCACAACGCGGAGGATGTCGCGCGCAAGGACCTTCGAGAAGGCGACACGGTGCTCATCGAGAAGGGCGGAGACGTCATCCCCAAGGTCGTCAAGCCGATCCTGCCGCATGCCGACCACAGCGTCGCGTGGGAGATGCCCTCGACGTGTCCCGCGTGCGACAGCCGTTCTCCAGCGAGACGAGGAGGAGGTCGTCTGGCGGTGCCCGAACACCTCGTGTCCGGCGCGTCTCCGCCGGAGCCTCGAGCACTTCGCCTCTCGGTCCGCCATGAACATCGAGGGGCTCGGCGAGTCGCTGGTCGACCAGCTTCTGGAGCGCGGGCTCGTCCACGATTTCGCGGATCTGTACCACCTGGACGCCGCTACCCTCGAGGACCTGGTGGTCATCCCGCGCGATCCGCGGTCCGAGCGTGCGCGCCCCCGGAAGCTGGGAAAGGTCGGCCGGAATGTGGCTGCCGAGATCAATCGCAGCCGCGAGAACGATCTGTCGCGCCTGATCTACGCGCTCGGGATCAGGCACGTCGGAGAAAAAGCCGCCAGCACGCTGGCGCGCCACCTCCGGACGATGGACGGGCTTCTGAACACGTCCCTGGAAGCACTGCAGTCGGTCTCGGAAATCGGCCCTGTCGTGGCCGCTTCCGTCAGAGCGTTCGCCGACGAGCCGCGCAACCGGGCGCTCGTCGACCGGCTGAAAGAGGCCGGCGTGAACATGGAGAGCCGGGCCCCCGCCGCAGCCGAAGGGCCGGGACCGCTCAGCGGGCGGACGTACGTGCTGACCGGCACGTTGTCCGGCATGACCCGCGAAGAAGCACAGGCGGCCATCGAAGCCCTGGGCGGCAAAGTGTCCGGCTCGGTGAGCAAGAAGACCACCGCGCTCATCGCCGGCGAGGAAGCAGGCAGCAAACTCGACAAGGCCCGCACGCTCGGCGTGCCCATCCTCGACGAGACCGAATTCCTGACACGTATAATCAGTCGACAGTCGGCAGTCGGCAGTCGACAGTCAGTCGAGAGTCAATCGCCCACTGAGCAGCCGGAGTGACGACTGTCGACTAACGACTGCCGACTGCCGACTGTGATCGACTGCCGAATGACATGTCTAGACGCCTAGCGTTCGCGGCGCTCGTGTTGTGCTCCTCGGTGGCCTTCCTGATCGGCCTGACGATGGCCGGTGTGTCGACCGGGAGGGCGACGCAGTCGTCGGGCGTGTCGAAGGCGATGCCTGAGGATCAGGTCCGTCGCGCGTCATCCGTCCCGGGGGCGCCGGGAACGGCGATGGTGAGCTTCGCGGATGTGACGGAGCGCATCAATGCGGCTGTCGTGAACATCGATGCGTCCGCGAATGTGTCCGCTCCGGGGACGCAGCATCCGGCGCGGCCTGGCGCCGAGGATGGCGATGCCTTGCGGGAGTTCGACAGGCCCCGCCCGGGATCCGGGAGCGGGTTCATCATCGACCGGTCGGGCTTCATCCTGACGAACAACCACGTGATCGAGACGGCGCAGCGGATCACCGTCACGCTCGCGGACGGCCGGAGCTTTCGCGCGGAGGTGGTCGGCGCGGACAACGCCACCGACGTCGCGCTCCTGCGGATCGACGGGCCGCCCGACTTTCCCGCGGCGACGTTGGGTAATTCCGACGATCTGCGCGTCGGCGAGTGGGTCTGCGCGATCGGGAATCCTCTTGGCTACGTCCACTCCGTCACCGTGGGCGTCGTCAGCTTCATCGGCAGAAAGCTGTTCGATCCGAGCCTGGATGCGTACATCCAGACGGATGCCGCCATCAATTTCGGGAACAGCGGAGGGCCGCTGATCAACGCGCGTGGGGAAGTGGTGGGTATCAACGCCGCCGTCAGCTCGCGAACGAGCAGCATCGGCTTCGCGGTTCCGATCAACCAGGCCGTGGCGGTGCTGCCGCAGTTGAAAAAGACGGGACGCGTCTCGCGCGGCTTCATCGGGGTGACGCTGACCGACGTGACGCCGGCGCTTCAGCGGGCGCTCGGGTTGAGCGTTGCGCGCGGTGCCGTCGTGCAGGATGTCGGCATGAACTCGCCGGCCGCGCGTGATGGCCTCCGGCCCTACGACGTCATCGTCGATGTCGAGGGGCGGCCGGTATCCTCGAACGAAGAGCTGATCCGCGAGATTGCGGCGCGGCAGCCCGGAAGCGTCGCGAAGCTGCAAATCGTCAGAGACGGCCGCCGTCAGGTGCTGGCGGTGGAGCTCGGCGAACGTCCGCGGCGGGGTGACGAGTTCGCGGGACGCTCGGCGCCCGTGGGGAGCCCGCCCCGGCAGCCAGCGACTCCGGAGTCGCGCTCGCCTCTTGGAATCATGGTCCGGGAGCTGGATCGCGCGTCGCTCGGCCGCCTCGAGGTTCCCGAGAGCGTGCAGGGCGTCGTGGTGCGGTCGGTGGATCAGGTCGGGCCGTCCTACGCCGGTCCTGCGCCGAGGTCTGGTGATCATGGAAATCAACCGGCAGCCGACGGCCACCGTCGCGGCCTACGATCGGCTGGTCTCGGCGTCGAAGCCGGGGGACGTACTGGCCATCTACTGCTACGATCCGACGCTTGGCCAGCGCACGCTCGTGACCGTGACGGTGGAATAGACAACGGGCTGTAGACGGTTATGCGGCCTGTTGCGAGAATTTCGGTCTCGTTTGCCGCACAACGGCGGCGCGCCGCAGGCGCGCCCCGCCGGCCAGCCTCCGCCAAGGCTACGGCGGCCCGCCGGAGCTTTCAGCGAAGGCGGGAGCGGAGCGGGGCATGGGGCCCCCGCGAGCGACGGCGTTGGGGGGTCCGGCGGGGCGAAGCCCCGCCCGCATAACGGCGCGCCGCAGGCGCGCCCCGCCGGAGCGGAGCGGGGCATGGGGCCCGCGCGAGCGACGGCGTTGGGGGGTCCGGCGGGGCGAAGCCCCCCGGTCTAATCGATGAAATCACGAATTCTTGTCGTCGACGACGAGGCGGAGATCCGCCGCTCAGTAAAGATGATCCTGGAGTACGAGGGGTTCGAGGTCATCGAGGCGTCGAGCGGACCCGACGGGGTGTCGCTCGTCGAGCGCGAGTCGCCGGATCTCGTGTTCCTCGACATCAAGATGCCGGGCATGGACGGACTGGACGCGCTGCAGCGAATCAAGGCGTCGAACGAGGCGCTGCCGGTTGTCATTATCTCGGGTCATGGGACGGTCAGCACGGCGGTCGAAGCGACCAAGGCCGGGGCGTTCGACTTCATCGAGAAGCCGCTCACCACCGAGCGCGTGCTGGTGACCATCCGCAACGCACTCGACCGGACACGGCTGGCCGACGAGAACCGGTCCCTCAAGCGCGCCGTCGAAGTCCGCCATCAGATGGTCGGCGAGAGTCCGGGACTCCGCCAGGTGTGGGACGCAATCAAGCGCGCGTCGCCGACCAACGCGACGGTCCTGCTGCTCGGCGAGAGCGGCGTCGGCAAGGAGCTCGTCGCGCGATCGATTCACCGGAACAGCCTCCGCAGCCGAGAACGTTTCGTGCAGGTCAACTGCGCCGCCATTCCGGAGGAGCTGATCGAGTCCGAGCTCTTCGGGCACGAGAAGGGTTCGTTCACGGGCGCGACGGAGAAACAGATCGGCAAGTTCGAGCAGGCGGATCGCGGCACCATCTTCCTGGATGAAGTCGGGGACATGAGCCCGAAGACGCAGGCGAAGGTCCTCCGCGTCCTGCAGGAGGGTGAGGTCGAGCGGCTCGGGTCTGCGCGCACGATCAAGGTCGACGTCCGCGTGATTGCCGCGACGAACAAAGACCTCGAGCAGGAGATCGACAAAGGGACGTTCCGCGAGGATCTCTACTTCCGCCTCAGCGTCATTCCGATTCGCGTGCCTCCGCTCCGGGACCGGCGCGAGGACATTCCGGCGCTGGTCCGGCACTTCGCGGATCTGTTCAGCCGCGACAACAACCGGCGGCCCCAGCGCTTCACGCCGGCGGCGCTGGAGTATCTGCAACGGGCGCGGTGGAAAGGCAACGTCCGGGAGCTGAAGAACACCGTGGAACGGCTGATCATCATGACGCCGTCGGAAGTGGTGGACGTCGAGGATCTCCGGGACATCGTCCGGCTTGAAGCGAAGCCGGCCGGGGCGGATAATGAGAAGGGAACGCTGCGCGAGTTCAAAGAAACATCCGAGCGCGCGTTTCTCGTCGGCAAGCTTCGCGAAAACGGCTGGAACATCTCCAAGACCGCCGAGGTCATCGGGACCCCGCGGAGCAATTTGTACAAGAAGCTCGAGCAATACGGCATCACGCAGGAAACGGACGGATAACATCCGCCGCAGGAAACCAGACGATCGCCGTCCGCCGGAGTCCGCAAGGGCGAAGGTGGAGGGAGGAAAGTCCGAACTCCGCAGGGCAGTGCGCCGGGTAACGCCCGGTCAGGGCAACCTGAAGGAAAGTGGCACAGAAAATATACCGCTTCCGTCGCGCCGGTTAGTCTCGGGAGTGGTCCGGCTGATAATCCAGGCCGGGCCAACTCTTTCCCATGTGCGCCGGGTAACTATCTCGCGGCACTCGACGCGAGCTTTCGGCGGGCGCGCCGCGAGATGGTTACTCACAGGCACTTGGAGGACTAACCGGTGCGGCGGGGGTAAGGGTGAAAAGGTGCGGTAAGAGCGCACCGCGCTCGTGGCAACACGGGTGGCAGGCAAAACCCCGCACGGAGCAAGGCCAAATAGGGAGGCGTTGGCGCCCCTTTGGGGATGTCCAGTGGGACGGCCCGTCCCATGCCTCCGGGTAGGCTGCTGGATCCCGCCAGTGATGGCGGGGCTAGAGGAATGATCGTCACCCGCCGAAGCTACCGGCCGTGAGGCCGGTAGCGGAGGCGGGGACAGAATTCGGCTTACGGTTTCCTGCGGCGGACCTCTCTCACCTTACAGGCGTGCGATAGAAAAACCTCATGACTCATTTTCTGGTGACCGGTGGTGCGGGCTTCATCGGGTCGCATCTGGCGGAGGCGCTCGTCGCACGGGGCCACCGGGTTCGGGTCGCTGACGCGCTCGTCACCGGGAGGCGCGCGAATCTCGCGCATCTGGAAGGCCTCGACTTCCTCGAAGGCGACCTCGCAGATCTGGCGTTCGCGCGAGAGGCGGTGGACAGCGTCGAGATCGTGCTGCACCAGGCCGCGATTCCCTCGGTTCCCAGATCCGTCGCCGATCCGCTCACGTCTCACCGATCGAACGTCGACGCGACGCTGAACGTCCTCGTGGCTGCGCGCGACGCCGGAGTCCACCGTCTCGTGTTCGCCGGATCTTCTTCGGCATACGGGAACACGTTGACCCTGCCGAAGCACGAGGCCATGCCATCGGATCCGCTCTCGCCGTACGCGTTGCAGAAAGTCGTCGGCGAGCAGTACCTGCGCATGTTCACGAGACTGTACGGCCTCGAGACCGTCACGACCCGCTACTTCAACGTCTACGGTCCGCGACAGGACCCGTCGTCGGCGTACTCCGGCGTGATTTCGGTCTTTGCGACGGCGTTGCTCGATGGGCGTGCCCCGACGATCTACGGCGACGGTGAGCAGACGCGCGATTTCACCTACGTCGCCGATGTCGTTGACGGTGTGCTCCGCGCGTCCGAGGCGCCGGGCGTCAGCGGCGAGACGATCAACGTGGCCGCCGGCGGCCGCATTTCGCTGAACCGGCTGTTCGAGACCATGAAGAGCCTCGTGGGCGCCGACGTGCACCCGACGTACGGCCCACCGCGTCCGGGCGATGTGCGCGACTCGCAAGCGGACATCACGAAGGCGAGGCGGCTGCTGATTTTCGAGCCCAAGGTTTCGCTCGAGGAAGGGCTGCGCCGCACGGTGGACTGGTACCGGACGTCCCGCGCGCAAGCGGCCGTTTAGCGAGCACCCAGCAAATCCCCGCTCACCTGTTGCGCCTACCTCCCCGTGCAGGCGCGAACTCAGTCAGCTGGGTCCGGCGCTGTGGATTCTATCCGAGTGGGCGACGAACGTGCGCGAGGTGAAGGTGGCCGCGAGCGATGGGGACTCGATCTTCTCGATCGACGATTTCCGGATCGCGGTGCAGTAGGCGCGCAAGATGTGAGAGGGCGGGCCATTCAGCGCTGGTCTTCCGCCTGAAGGCGGAAGCCACGAAGGCGGAAGCCACGAAGGCGGAAGCCGCGACGCCCAATATGATCGTGTGGCTTCCGCCTTCAGGCGGAAGATGACGGTTCTCGAACTACTTGCTCGGCACTTCCGTGCCGGGGATCTGACGTCGCACCCGCATCGTCACGCCTGGGCGCAAGATGCGAACCTCGAGCTCGCGCAGATCCGCCTTGCGTTGTATCGGCGGATCGGCAACTTCGATGATGTAGTAGCTGGCAGCCTCGCGCATCACCTGCTCGACCGCGCCGTTGAAGTTGTTGGTGTTCACGAAGGCGTACCCGCCGGTTTCGCTGGCGAATCCACCCGATCCCCCGAAGCGTGACGTACCGACGCCTCCCGGCTCGATCGCATAGAGGCTCACGTTCGCGAATCCGGAGGCACGCATCGCCGCCGTCCATTCCCGTCGAAGATCGCGCCCGATGTTCGGCGGTGGGATTGGCGTGTCGAAGAGCCAGGCCGCTCCGATTCCGACGATGGCCTTCCGCCCGGCGGGTTCCTCGGCGAGCTGGCGGGACAGGGCGGTCACGGTCTCGAGTACGTGCTCGCCCGCCTGATCCAGGCGCGTGTACCCCACGGCGCGGACGTTGTATTCGTCGATGCTCCTGAGCAACCGGCTGCGGTCGGCCGTGATCTCCATCGCGCTCCCGTTGAGCGCGACGATGGCCATGCGATCGCCAGGCGACATCCGGTCGACGAACCGCCGGGCAATCTCGCGGACGCGTGGCGACAGTGGCAGCGGCACCACGGTGTCGTCGAGCAGCAACACGACGATCCTGCCGGCCCGATCGCTGCCGGCGGGCGTCACCGCCGTGAGCGTCTCGATTGGCACGCGGTACCCGGAAATCCAGACCTCGAGATCCTGGAGCTTGAGATCGGTGACGGCATTTCCGCGGCTGTCCACCGCGACGGCGTCGATCCGCAGCAGCGGTCCCGGCGCCTTGTCAGGTGGAGTCTGCGCACTGCCCGCCGCGACCCCGGCCGCGGCGAGTGCGATGAGGAACCGAGTCATGACGGGTTAGTGTAGGCCTTTTTTCGCGCGAGAGACTCGGCATCACGACTCACCCGCTTGGCGCGGGCAGCGAGATCTGGTCAAATTTGTCGGGGGAGAGTACCGGATGGCAGGTTGGAACCTGGACGCGCAGACCGATGTCGGCTATTTCGATCACATCACACTCGGTCCGAACGAGGAGGCCGTCTGGTGGTTCGCGTGGGCGTTCGACTCGCGTCACTGGCAGCGCATGTCATTCGCCCCGGTCGGCGAAGGGCGGGTTACGATTGTTTCGGAATGGATCGAGCACGACATCTCGCAGGACAAGTGGGGGCAGCACGAGATCACGACCCTCTGGGTGCGGCTGCGAAACGACTATCCCGCGGTCGTGACCATCGCGCCCGTCGCCCTGGTTGCGCCGACGCGATTCCGAGGCTGACACGAGGTGACGTTGTGAAGCTGAGAGTACTCTACGCGGAGGACGGACATATCGTCTCGCTCTCCTGGGTGCGCGACGGGGCCGGGCAGGACGACGCCGCGTCGCCGGGCCCGCCCGGGCATCGGCCGGAATTACGGAGCGGCGTCGAGCCAGGCAAAGGTCAGCGGGTGGCCCTCGTCGACGTCGACGCCTCTTTGCACGACTGCCGTTTGAGCGAGCTGCATCAGCGCTTCACGGTTGCCGGCCACGGTCAGGGCGCTCGCCTCGTCGAGCGGCGAAGCTGACGTGGGCGCACAGTTCGCGTCCGTGGTTGGAGTCGTGCCTGCCGCCGGCAGGGCGAAGCGGATCTCGCCTTTGCCGTGCAGCAAGGAAATCTTTCCAATCGGATTCAGGCGCGACGAGGATGGCCGGATCCGCCCTCGTGCGGCGAGTCATCACTTGTTCGAAAAGTTCTCGAAGGCAGGCGCCACCAAGGCGTTCGTGATTCTTCGAGAGGGGAAGTGGGATATCCCCGCGTATTTCGGCGACGGCCGGCTGGTCGGCCTCGACCTCGCCTACATCGTCATCGACGAGTCGATTGGACCACCGGATACGCTCGACAGGGCCTACCCCTTCGTCAACAAGGATGCGGTCGTCTTTGGATTCCCCGATATCCTCTTCGGGCCCGACGATGTGTTCGAGAAGTTGTTGGATCGCTTGCGCGAGACGGAAGCGGACGTCGTGTTGGGTCTCTACGAAGGTGAGGACACCAGGACGATGGACGTGGTGAAGATCGATGACGGGGGTCGGGTGCAGTCGATCGTTCTGAAGCCGCCGGTGACCGATCTTCGTCATGGATGGCTCTGCGCGGTCTGGTCACCGGCGTTCACGGAGTTCATGCACGCCTTCGTGAAGCGCGAGCGCAGCAAGGACTCTTCCGAACAGCGGGCCTACCGTCAGATTGACCCCCAAGGGGACTTGCCGGTCGGCGCGGCGATCAAGGGTGCGCTGGACGAGGGACTGCGGATGTACGGCGTCGTCTTTCCGGACGAGCGCTTCTGCGACATCGGTGTGCCCGAACAGCTCGTGGACGCGGTACGGAAGTCGGCGACGACCTTCTGAGAGCATGGCCGGCGACGCGAGCCCCACCTATCATCTGTGGCTGAAGCCAAAGGGCAGGGCGTACGACGTGCTTGCCCGAGCGATCCGGACGCTGGCAAGCGAGCTCGATGTCGAGCCTTTCGAGCCGCATGCCACCTTGCTCGCCTACCTCGATGGAACCGAGCAGGATCACCGCCGGCGCGCGGCCGAGCTCGCCGGCCGCTTGCCGCCATGTGAATGCATTCTCACCAAGGCGGCGTACCTGAACGAACATTTCCGCTGCCTGTTCATGCTCGTCGAGCCGACGCCGGGGATCATGACGTGCCACAGCACGGCGGCGACGGTGTTCGGGAAGCGCGACGAACCATACATGCCGCACGTGAGCCTCGTCTACGGATCGCTCGCCGAATCCCGGAAGAAGGAGATCATTCAGGCGCTCTCGCCGGATGTCCGCACATCGTTCATCGCGACGAGCGTCATCCTTCTCAGGTCGGAGAGCATGCAGCCGAAGGACTGGCACGAGGTGGCGGAGTTTCCGTTCCGCGGTCAGAGTGGAATGCGATCCTGACTTCGGTGTGGTTGGAGCGCTCTTCCGAGGATCCCTGACCCGGGGTCGTTGACCTTGCAACCCCGCGGGCCCTGTACGCAAACCAGAGTTGTCTGACAGACGGACGCGGATTGCAGGGCACGCGGCGCTCCTTACAGCCGGTCGACGGATGCACATGCGCAACGGGAGTTGTCGGCGCGCCAGATCAGGGCGGACCGGCTATTCGGACCCTGTCGCGTGGGTCACCCCCAAGCGTCGCCGCTCCTATCACTTCCACGAACAGCTCTCCGGCCCGATTTCCGGCCATCGCCTTGCCTCTGTCGGTCGCAGGTCCTCGTCGGTCGAAAACGTCAACGGTGGCCCGACCTCTCACCGTGCGAGCGGCGGCCGGCGAGGACCTGCTGAATCATCACGAACACGTCCCAGGCGATTCCGCGAGGGGTCGGGCGGAGTTCTTCCCGGGAGCAGGAGGACAGTCATGCGTCGACTTTCGTGCGTTGTTGCGATGCTGGTGCTGCTGGCGGCTGTTGGCGCCGGAGCGGAAGGGCAGTCGAAGCCGTCGGGGGCGAAGGCGGCCGCCACCGTCACGACACCGATCAACATCAACACCGCCACTGCCGCCCAACTCGAGGGGCTGCCCGGCATCGGCGCGCGCACCGCTCAAGCCATCGTCGATCACCGGCAGAAGAGCGGCGGATTCAAGAAGATCGAAGAGCTCATGAACGTGAAGGGCATCGGAGAGAAGAGCTTCTTGAAGCTCAAGCCGATGGTCACGGTCAGCGCCGACAAAGCCGAGAAGGCCGGCGACCGCTAGAGGAGGCACGCCCGGTGTCGCCTTCAGCCGGCGCCGGGCGCGCATTCGCACAATGGACTTCCGCCACCCTCATCTCACTGGTTCGGACGCAGGCTTCACCCTCGTCGAGGTCCTCTTCACGCTCGTCCTGGCGACGACCGTCGTCTCGGTGGCGGTGCCGTCCACGCGGGATGCGATCGATGAGCTGCGGACGGCGACGGCCGCGCGGTATCTGGCCGGCCGCCTCGGCGATGCGCGAATCAGCGCCGTCGCACGCTCGGCCTGCGTCGGCCTGCGCTTCGAAGCCTCGGGCAGCGACTATCGCTTCGGCGCCTACGTCGACGGGAACGGCAACGGCGTCAGGTCGCTGGACATCACGGTGGGCGTCGACCTGCCGATCGGCACCAAAGAAGCGCTGAAGGACAAGTTTCCGGGCGTCAGCCTTGGCCTGATGCAGGGGTATCCCGATGCGGACGACGCCGGTGGCACCGGTTCGGACGGCGTGCGGATCGGCACAGCGAAGATTGCCACGATGAGCCCGGACGGCACGGCCACTGCCGGGACCATCTATCTGCATGGCAGCCGCAGTCAGTTCGCGGTGCGGATTCTCGGGACGACCGGACGGCTGCGCGTCCTGCAGGACAACCCGAAGAGTCGGACATGGCTCGAGCGTTAGCGGATCGGCGGCAGGACGCACGTTTCGAGGGCCCGCTCCTCGCGCACCTCCGGACGACGCTTCGTCCGGGGAACGCCGTCGCGCTGCTGAACCTGGCGTCCGGCGGGGCGCTCGTGCACTCGGCGCGTCCGCTGCGGCCCGGTACCGCGATCCACGTCCAGATCCTCGGCGGCCCGCATGCCGTCCGGATCGGCGGGCAGGTGCTCCGCTGTGGTGTGGCCGTCATCAGCGCGGACGGCGTGCTCTATGCGGGCGCGTTGAAGTTCGACAAACCGTGCGATCTTCCGTGGCCGAAGCGAAGCGTGGACGGGCGCCATCCTGCTTGAGGGCTGTGGTCGTCCGTTTGCTTGCGCCCCCGCGGAGGCTCACTATGCATCGTCACCTGCAGGTCATTTCCCTCGTCGCGGCCTTTTTCCTCGCGTCGTCGTGCAGTGATACGGATGCGCGTTCGGAATTGACACAGCCGAGCTTCGTCGGTGGTTCGTTCGTCGCCGTCACTGCAACATCGTCGACAACATTCGCGCAACCGGTGAATAATCCGATCTGTCCGTCGATAGCGCCCTTCAACGTCGGATTCGGCATCGTCGTCAGGGCAAGCGGTTCGTCGAACGTGATCATCGATGGCGTTCAGTTGCGGTTCACGGACGCGTCGGGCGTACAGAGCCCACAAATCACCCTGCCGATGCCGGCCGTCACGACCGCTGCACCCAACCCGACCGCACTGTTCGGGTCCTCACTGGTGCCGGCTGGCTCGGCCACAACGGTGCCGATGAACCTCCCAATCGGATGCGGCACCCGGCGCCAGGGCACCATCCTCATCATCGTCGACACGTCAGACGATCGCGGGCACCGCTCATCCCAGCAGGTGCAAGTCACGGTGCGGTGATCGCCGCTGCGGGAGCCTGCCGCTCCGATTCCTGCTCTACCAGGCGTCCAATCCCTCCGGAGCAGAGTTCGCCCAGTGTCAGGCCACTTCGAAATGTTGCTGCCACGCCGCTCGTCGACTGCGCCCACGCATAACGAACGAGCCTCGACAGTTCTTCAACAACGGGACCTGTATAACGATGAGCTGGCGAAGAGGGTGAGTATCTGCGCGGTCATTTCACGAGTTGGTTCTCGCGCCCGGTAGCGCCTCACGCGGCGCTCTCGACGAACCGGTTGCGGAAATGATTCCGAAGAGCCAGCCAGAATCTCTTCAGAAAACACGCTCCGCCGCACGCGCGGCTTGCCGCCGATCGACGTTCACGAGCGGCTGCGCGGGCGGCCGATGATCGTGATGGGCGCGTTCGGGTTGGAGTACGAGCGGCCCCTGCCGCCGAACATCGTCATGGCGGGCGCGATGCTCCCACAGTCGCTCCCTCCGCTGCCGGCGGATCTCGATCGATGGCTCGGCGACGGGCCGCCGGTCGTCTACTGCAATTTCGGGACGATTGCCGCGACACCGCCGTGGCAGCTCGAGAAGATGGCTGCGGCGTTCCGCGCCGATCGGCGGCGGCGCGTGCTGTGGATCCTACGGCCGCGCGAGATGTGGCCTGACGTCGCGCCGCGCGTGCGGCTGCTCGAGTGGGGACCGCCGCCGTTGTCGGTGCTGCGCCACCCCAACGTCGCGGCGTTCGTCTCGCATTGCGGCATCAACAGCGTCCACGAATCGACCGCGGCGGGGACACCGATCGTCGGGATTCCCGATGCTCGCGGATCAGCGCGACATGGCCGTACGCGTGGAAGACGCCGGTGCAGGCGTCTGGCTCGACAAGACGACATTCACGCCGGAGATGCTTGGGGCAAGCATCGATCGCGTCGCCACAGAGATGCGCTTCACGGAGGCCATGCCGCCGCTGCAGCGCGCGCTGTCCGCGGCCGGCGGCGCGCCCCGAGCGGCCGACGTGATCCTGCAAGCCGCCGAATCGACGACAGGTGACGGGAGTGTTCGCTAGCCGAGCGCCGCGGGACGCCGCCAGACGGCCTTGCTAATCAGGCCGACGGCGAGCACCAGGTAACACAAAGGATTGAGAAACCACCTCGGCCCGTAGGTGCGCTGCAACCGCCAGAACGGAATCTTCCCGGGATCGGGCGCGGCGGGATCGACCCACACGACTTTCTCTCTGATGTGCAGGAACGCGGCGCCGGCGTTCACCTGCCGCCGCACTCGCTCGTACCGCTCGTATCGCGCCGGCGAGGCCGCCTGGATCTCGTCCCAGGTCAGGTACGACACGCCCCACAAGGACGCGCTGTCGGCCATTATCTGCAGCGCGCGCATCGCCGCGACTCGGCGGTAGTCGGCGACCTTCGGCTCGCCGTAGATGCCGAGGTCGACCAGGTGCCTCGATCCGAGGAAACCGGCACGCGCATGCTCGGGCAGCAGGATGGCGCAGTTCCAGATCGGATACACGGCCAGATCCTGCTGGATCCACCGGACGCCTTCCGCCAGGCGCTCGATCCGAATGCCCATGTCCTGGCTGATCAGGCACCGATCGCGCTGCTCGGTCGTCAGGTCGATCGGTGCAAGACCGGAACGGCTGTAAACGTCCGCGACGGTCTTGTCCATCTGCCGCCGGCCCCACTCGGTTTCGCTCAGCAGCGGGAAGTCCGCGTGGCACTCGAGCATCCACCACATGCCGCGCTCGGGCCTGGCGAGATACGCGAGCGTGGCCATCGCTTCATGGCTCACCGGCGCCGCGCACGCGAGATCGCGCACGTGCTGAAAGTAGTAGGGAGCACCTTCGCGCTCGAGATCGAAGACGGGCAGGCCGCCGGGATCGTCGGCGAACTCTCCCGTGAGCAGCACGTGGCAGCGCGGGCCGAAGATCACGCCCTCATGAAAGTCGGGACCGGCGAGCGATTCGCGAAACGCCGCCACGTAGTCGTCGAGCGTCTCGAATCGCCGATAGGTGAGCTTCACGAACCGCTTCGCGGACACGAGGCGGATGCCCGCAGACACGACTATGCCGAGCGTGCCGAGCGACTCCGGCAGGGCCGCGAACATATCGTCGTTGTGCGAGCGCGAGGCCGTCACGCTTTCGCCGTCCGCGGTGACGATTTCCACCGATTCGAGCGTCTGCGTGAAGGTGCCGTAGCGATGGGAGGACGATTGGATCCCCTCGCCGTTTATCAGCCCCGACACGGTGAACTTCCGGAACTCCGGCACGACTGCCGGCAGAAAGCCTTTCTCCAGCGTCGCGGTGGCCAGCGCGCCCATCGTGACCTGCCCCTCCGCATGGACGACGCGGCGGTCGATGTCGACGTCGAGGATGCGGTCGAGCGCGCTGACGTCGACGACGTGCAGTCCCTGCTTGTAGGCCTGATCGCGGATGCTGTGGCCGGGCGTGTTCTTGCGGATGGTGATCTTCGCGCCGGCGGGTCGCGACAGGATCTGGCGCGCGACCGCGGCGACCCGTTCCGGGTGAGAGTCGGCCATGAAAAGCGACACGATACTACGGCCGGGCTGCATACACTGTCGAGATCCCGAGGAGCGCGTGCAGCTCCCAGTCTTCACGCGCCGTCGTCGTCGTGAAGCCGTGGCCTTCCAGAAGCCGTCGCAGGCGAACGACAGCTCACGAGCGAAGTATCGACTGCTACTGCCACCCCGGCAAAGCCGGGGAGCTCCTAACGGATTAACTCAGCTACTCGGCTTGTATCGCCGCGTCGGCCGAGGTAAAGAGCTGATCAGTGAGCCGGGCACGAAAGTCTGCGGACGCCCGACAATCCCGCCGCCTGAATTTCCCCGAATCGCAGATAATCGCCCCCGTGCCGGCGAGAGCCGGACGCAATCCTCGGGAGCGTCCATGCAGCCCCCAGGCGATCCACTGACTGCCGGTGACGAGCACGAGTACACGCGTCGTGCGTTTCTGCGCACGACCGCAGGTGTTGCGGGCGCGCTTACGCTCGACTTGGGTCGTCCCAACGGCGTAGCCGCGGCGGTGCTGCCGATGCGGCTCGAGCCCTCCTCGCTACTCGGAGCCTGCACGCGCGTGGACGGCCCCGCAATCCTCGCCGGTGCCGTCTGGTACGAAGCGCCGCGCGAGAATGACGGCCTCGCGTTCCGCTTCGAGGCTGGCGCGCTCGCAGAGATGCGCTTCCTCAGTGCCGATATCTTCGCCGATTCCCCCGAGCTGCCCGTGTTCCAGCTGCGGCTCCGCGAGGGGAAGACGGCCCGACATTCACGCTCGTGTACGGCGTGCTCCCGCACGCCGAGGCGCGAATGCGAATGCGGTCGGAAGCGATCAACCAGAATCGGTGGCAGTTCCTCCGCGAAGCCGCCTGGCTGAAGCCAACAGCGGGCGGCTCGCGCGTGGACCTCTCGAAAGTCGATCGCATGAACCTCGTGGTGCTCCGCAAAGGCCAGCGCCCGGTGCGGTGGTGCCAGACCGCTCTGACGGCGACGCTCGACGAGCCAGCGCGTCTGACGGAGCCCCGGCTGCCGCGAGGCGTGCTGCTCGACGAGCTCGGACAGAGCGCGACGCGCGATTGGCCGGGCAAGACGCGCAGCGTCGACGACTTGAAGAAACGACTGAATGCCCAGCTCGCTGAGGCAGCGTCACACAAGTGGCCTGCAAGTTTTTCGGCGTGGGGTGGTCTGGCGGCGCGTGTCGAAAAGAGCGATAAGGCGGGAGGATTCTTCCGGACGCACCATGACGGCGCGCGCTGGTGGCTGCTCGATCCCGCGGGTCATCCCTTCTGGTCCGCCGGACTCGACTCGGTGCGCGTGGACACGACCGCGACGTACGACGGTCTCGAGCGTGCGCTCGCGTGGATGCCGCCGGCAGAAGGCGAGTTCAAGACGGCTTACGAGGTGCGCGGCGATGGCCGCCGCTCGCTCAACTACCTGGCCGCCAACTTCATCCGCACGTTTGGCGATGGGTGGTACGACAAGTGGAGCGCGATCACGCTCGGAGGGCTGCGTCGTCTCGGGTTCAACACCATCGCCAATTGGTCGGACTGGGAAATCGCGCGCGCGGCGCGGTTCCCGTACGTCCGGCCGCTCGCCTGGGGCGCGCGGGAGGCGCCGTTCATCTACCGCGATTTTCCCGATGTCTTCGATCCACGCTGGGACGCGGACGCTCAACAGTTTGGCGAGCAGCTCGCGGACACGCGCGCGGATCCGGCGTTCATCGGCTACTTCCTGATGAACGAGCCCACCTGGGGATTCGCACGCGAAACGCCCGCAGCGGGGATGCTCTTCAACACACCCCGATGCGCGGCGCGGCGTGCACTCGCTGAGACGCTCGCGACAAAGTACGGCGACGATCACGGACTCTCCACCGCCTGGGGGGGCGACGTGACTCTTGCTGCCGTGCGGGAAGGTGCGTGGAGCCGAACGCTTACGCCTCCTGCGGAGCGGGATCTCGCCGAGTTCAGCGCGGTGATGGTGGAAAAGTTCTTCAGCACGCTGAGTGCATCCTGCCGCCGCGTCGATCCCAACCACCTGAATCTCGGCATCCGCTATCACACCATTCCGCCGGACTGGGCCGTCGCCGGGATGCGCGCGTTTGACGTGTTTTCGATGAACTGCTACGACACGCGCGTACGGTCCGGCGAAATGGAAAAGATCGCGGCGCTCTTGAACATGCCCGTTATGGTGGGTGAATGGCATTTCGGGGCGCTCGACGCAGGGCTGCCCGCCAGCGGGATCGGCCATGTGAAGAGCCAGGAAGATCGCGGGCGCGCCTACCGCGTGTACCTGGAAGATGCCGCTCGGAGGCCGTGGTGCGTGGGCGTGCACTACTTCATCCTGTACGACCAGTCCGCGCTCGGCCGCTTTGACGGGGAGTGCTACAACATCGGATTTCTCGATGTCTGCAACCGCCCCTACGATTCGCTGTGCTCCGCCGCGCGCGCGAGCCACGAGCGGATGTACGACATCGCCACTGGCAAGGCATCAGCGTTCGACGATGCTCCAGACTATCTGCCGAAGCTCTTTGTGTGAGTGTTGATCGTCTACGTTGACAGGTGCGGTGCACGGGTGCAGTATCCGCGGTCAGGAGGCACCGCGATGACAGCAAAGCACTGGCTCAGCGTTCTTGTTGTTGCGTTCGTTTCACTTGCCAGCACGCCCGTAGCCGCGCAGGTGAACCGCGCCACCATCTCCGGCACGGTCACCGACCCATCGACTGCCCCGATGCCCGGCGTCACCGTCACAATCACAGGTGGAAGCGGCATCGCCCAGACCGCCGTGACCAACCAGGCGGGGCAATACACCGTGCCAAGCCTTCCCGTGGGCACGTACACCGTGAAGTTCGAGCTCCCGGGTTTCAAAACGTCTGTCCGCGAGAACGTGACGCTGCAGGTGTCGCAAACGCTGCGGCTCGACGCGGAGCTGTCCGTCGGCGAGCTCGCCGAGACGGTCACCGTGTCAGGCATCCCTCAGCTGATTCAGCGCGAGACGGCCGACGTCGCGACGACGGTCACGCGTGAGTACCCTGATGGCCCTTCCTCTTTCGATGGGGGGCGGCCGCTATCCGGAGACGTTCGCGTACCGGTTGTCGCCCGGCGTCCAGGGCGACACGTGGACGTCGCGAATCAATGGCAGTCCGGCATTCTCGAAGGAAGTGCTGCTCGAGGGCGCGTCGGTGACGACCTACCTCGCCGGTCATTTCGGCGAGTCCAGCGTGTCCATGGAGGCCCTGCAGGAATTCAAGGTGCAAACCAGCGGTCTCTCGGCGGAACATGGGCGCACCGGTGGAGGAGTGTTCAACTTCGTGATGCGGTCCGGCCAGAACCAGGTGCATGGGACCGGCTTCGGTACGCTCCGGAACGAGGCGCTGAACGCGAATACCTTCCTTAACAACGCCGCCGGCCGGCCGAAGGCACGCGATCGGCAGTCGAACTACGGCGGCAGCTTCGGCGGCCCGGTGCTGATCCCGGGTGTCTACGACGGTCACAACCGCACGTTCTTCTTTGCGGCGGCCGAGAGATTCAGCGTGCGCAGTTACGTCTATGGCGCCCCGAACCGCTCGGCGCCGCAGCCGGAGATGTACAGCGGTGACCTGAGCCGGCTGCTCACGACTACCGTCGCCGGGACGGACGCACTGGGCCGACCCATCTTCAGAGGCGCTATTTACGATCCGCTCACGCTGCGAGAGGTCAATGGAGTGTTCGTCGCGGACCCGTTCCCCGGTAACGTCATTCCGGCGAACCGCATCAGCCAGATCTCCAGGCGGATCGGCGAGATTGCGATGACGCACTATGCGCCGATCAGCAGTGCGCTGACCGCCAACAACCTGTTCCCGACGCAGAACACCCCTGAATTCGACCAGAATCAGTGGTCGTTCAAGATCGACCAGGTGGTGTCGTCCCGGCAGCGGTTCAGCGGTAGCCTGGCGCGCAACACGCGGCCGCGGTTGCTCCTCGATGCGGGCGGACTCTGGGACGCAAACGATCCGATCGGCGGGCCGCTGTCGACGGCGCGGCGTCAGGTCATCAACTCGTGGCTCGCCCGCGTGGCGCACGATTTCACCATCGCACCGACGCTTCACAACAGCCTCATTCTGTCGTTCAACCGGATGGTGAACCCGAACCGGTCCGCACACGTCGCCGAATCCTGCGGCGCGCTGCTCGGCATTGGGGGTGTCCTGCAGGACGGGCCCTGCCCGCGGATCAACTGGGGCGCCGGGCCCGCCGGCGTCAGCTTCGATCCCATCGGAGACCCGCAGGACGACCTCCAGACCTACAACTCCTGGGGCGTGGCGAACTCGCTCAGCTGGTCGAAGGGACGCCATTCGCTGAAGTTCGGCGCCGACATCCGGGGCAATCAGCTGAACACACGTCCGCTGGGGAACCGTGCCGGCACGTTCAACTTTACGGCGGCGCAGACCGGTATTCCAGGTGTCAATTTCGTCGGCCATTCCTTCGCGTCGTTTCTCCTCGGCGGCGTGAACAATGCCAGCGTCGGCGTGCCGCTGGGTTTGGGAGGTCGGACGTCCTACTATGCCGGCTACGCGCAGGATGATTTCAAAGTAACGCCGAAGCTGACGCTGCAGCTCGGCCTTCGCTACGAATACCAGCCGCCAGCGGTCGAGCAGCACGATCGGACGTCGAACTTCGATCTGACCGTCACCGATCCCCTGACGGGTATGGAGGGGGCGGTGGTCTTCGCGGGCGAGGGCGAGGGCCGCACTGGTCAACGGACGTTCGTCGAGAGCGACAGGACCAATTTCAGCCCGCGTCTGGGCGGCGCGTATGCGGTGACCGACCGCCTCTCCCTGCGCGCCGGCTACGGAATCTTCTACGGCGCCAACGTGTTCAACGGGTTCTCCTCGGTGCCCTTCTCACGCGGATTCGGCGGGACCAACAACGTCACGAACCCGCTTGCCCACACCTCGATCTTCAACTGGGATGGCGGCTACCCGGATGCGTTCGCGCCGGCGGTGATCGACCCGACTGCCTGGCGGCTCGGCGGCGTGACGCACTGGGATCCGGCCGCCGGGCGCATTCCACGCACCCACCAGTGGAACGTCAACATCCAGCGTCAGCTGTTTCAGTACGTGACCGTCGATGTGGGTTACGTCGGCACGCGATCGAGCCGCATCTGGGTGGGTGACCTGGCGCACAAGAACCAGCTCGATCCGAAGTATCTGAGCTTCGGGTCGAGCCTGAGCACGATTCTGCGCACCGACGCCGATGCGCAGCGGTTCGGCCTGTCCGCTCTGCCATATCCGGCGTTCGCCGGGGGACAGCTCTGGCAGGCGCTGGTGCCGTTTCCACACCTGGCGCGCAACGGCGTCGGCCTGACGACTTTCAACTCGCCGCTCGGCAAATCGCAGTACGACTCGCTGCAGATTGCGATGAACCGCCGGTATGCCAACGGCCTGACGGTCTTCGGCAACTACAACTTCTCCAAAACGATTCAGAACATGGAGAGCGCGCTCCGGAACGACAACGGCGGCCGCCCGCTCGACTACTACAACCTGGATCTCGAGTACACCCTGGCTGACTTTGATCAGACCCATACCTGGAAGTTCGCTGTCGTGTACGAGCTCCCGGTCGGCCGCGGGCGGCGATTCGGCCGGGAAATGCCTGGCGTGCTCGATGCCATCGTCGGCGGCTGGACGGTCAGCACGATCGGCAACTACGCGAGCGGCACGCCGCTGCGTTTTACTGGCAGCGCGATCCCGGGGTGGAACGGCCGGGCGAATCGTCCCGATCTCCGCAATCCCGACGGCGCAACGCTCCTTGCCGGGTTCGATGCCTCGAAATTCGATGCGGCGGCGATTTCGCAGGGCAACTACACCAACCACCGATTTATCGCGCCCGGTCTGATCGTCGATCACGCGCCCTTCACGCTGGGTAATGCCGCTTTTGTCGTGGACGTGCGCGAGCCATACTCGCGTAACGAAGACATCAGCATCCAGAAGACATTCCGCATCGGCGGTCAGGCTCGGATGCAGGTGCGCGGCGAGTTGCTCAACGCATTCAACCGCCACACGTTCGGGGGAATTGTCACGGACGTGCTCGACGCGCGCTTCGGACAGGTCACGACGGTCACCGGCAACCGGACGGGGCAAATTGGACTGAGACTGGAATTTTAGGAGACAGCAGGCAAGAGACAGCTGGAGCGCCCGCGCCCGAGCGAGGCGCGCGGCCGCCGAGCGAGCCGGGGTGCCGCTCCGCGAGCACTAAGGAATGCAGACACGACGCATTGCTCTCTTGTGCACGTTGGCGTTCGCATGTGCGCTCGGCGCGGCTCACGGCCAGGTCTCCGGACCGGACGAGAGCAAGCGCCGGGCGCGACAGTTGATCCAGGCGGGCCATTACGCCGACGCCCGCGCGGATATCGAACGGCTGGTGGCAACCCATCCGGACGATGTGGAGGCGCGGTACCTGCTGGGCCTGGTCGCGTTCGAGCTGCACGACGCCGAGTCGGCGGCGCGGCACTTGCGCGTTGTGGTGACCCGTCGGCCGCGCGACGAGTTGGCGCTGAAGCTTCTCGCCCGAGCTGTCGCCGCCGGTGGCGCGATCAGCGAAGCGGTCTCGTTCCTCGAGCGCACGGTTGACGTGGCGCCCCTCGACGCGGAGGCGTGGTCGCTGCTTGGCCGCCTGCACCAGGAGGCGCAACGCTTCACCGCTGCCGCGGACGCGCTGGAACACTCACTGCGTCTGCAGCCCGCAGACGTCCCGGCATTGACCGCGCTGGCAAACGCGTATGTCGGCCTGGGGCGTATTGACGTCGCCGACGCGACGTTCCGTCGTGCAGTGGACGCCAATGCGCGAGCATCCAAATCGCAGCCGGATGTTTACGCCTCGTACGCGATCTTCCTGCTGCGCGCGAATCGTGTGCAGGAAGCGGCGGCTGAAATCAGCCGTGCAGTAGCGCTCGGCATTGAGACTCCGCTGCTGCGCGACGCGGAGCGGGCTCTCGCGCACCGGGTGCGCGGACCGTCGTCCATCATCCCGAGCGAGGCCCTGCCGCCGCCACGCTTCGCCGACATCGCACCGAAAGCGGGCATCACCTTTCTCCTGCAACACTCGCCCACACCTGGCAAACACCAGATTGAAACGATGGCGGGCGGCGTGGCCGTCCTCGATTACGACCGCGACGGTCTAATGGACTTCTATTTCACGAACGGCGCGGCCAGCCCGTCGCTCCGCCGTTCCGGCCCGGCACAGTGGAACCGGCTATACCGCAACCGCGGCGGTGGACAATTCGAAGATGTCACCGATCGCACCGGCGTGCAGGGTGACGGGTACATGATGGGCGCCGCGGCCGCCGATTTCGACAACGATGGGTTTGCGGATCTCTTCGTCGCCGGGGTCGGGCGCAGCATTCTCTACCGCAACAACGGCGACGGCACGTTCCGTGACGTGACTGCCGCATCGGGGATTACCAGCACGCACCCTGTCTACGGCCCGTTGTGGAGCATTCACGGCTCTTGGCTCGACTTCGATCGTGACGGGCGGCTCGATCTGTTCGTCGTCAACTACTGCCGGTGGGATCCCGCCGCAGAGCCGATCTGTGGACCGGGTGCGGGGCTGCGTACCTATTGCCACCCGGATCGCTATGCGCCCCTTCCAAATCAGCTGTTCCGCAACAACGGCGATGGGACGTTCCGTGAAGTCTCAATTGAAGCCGGCATCGGCAGCCGCCTTGGCAAAGGAATGGGCGCTGCTGTTGGCGACATTGATGGCGATGGATGGCCCGACGTGTTCGTGGCCAACGACACGCAGCCGAACTTCCTGTTTCGGAATCGCGGCGACGGAACGTTTGAAGACGTTGCGCCTGCCTGGGGCGTGGCGTTCAATCAGTTCGGATCTCCAGTCTCTGCCATGGGCGCCGACTTGAAGGACGTCGACAACGACGGCCGTCTCGATCTGTTCGTCACAGATCTCTCGAATGAGGGATTCCTCCTGTTCAGGAACGCCGGCACGCAGGACGACGACGCGTCGGATGCGTCCGGCGTCACGCTGACGACGCTGCCGTACAGCGGCTGGAGCAACCCGATCGCGGACTATAACAATGACGGCTGGAAGGATCTGTTCTCAGCCAACGGCCACGTGATCGACAACATTGAACTTCTGCAAAGCCGAACGTATCGACAGCCGAACACGCTGATGCTGAACAACGGCAACGGCACGTTTCGCGATGTCACCGCGGAAGCCGGTGCGGATATTTCCCGCCCGGCCGCACACCGTGGGGCCGCGGCGGTGGACATCGACAACGACGGGCGGATGGATCTGATCGTGACGGCGCTCGGGGAACGGCCGAAACTGCTCCGGAATGTCTTCCCCCCGGACAGCCGCTGGCTCACTCTGCGGCTCATCGGACGGATCTCGAATCGCGACGGCCTTGGCACCGTCGTCCGCGTGGTCCTCGACGATGGGAGAGTCCTCGTGAATCATGCGACGACGTCGGTCGGCTTCGCCTCGTCAGGCGATCCGAGAGTCCACTTCGGACTCGGACGCGCCGCGCAGGTGACGCGGATCGAACTGTTGTGGCCGAGCGGCGTACACCAGACCATAGAGCGGCCGGCGGTTAACACGGTGCTCACGATCGAGGAGACCGTGGAAGCCAAAGCGTAAACGCCATGACTCCGGTGGCGTTGACGTGAGGCGTTTGCTGCGGTGGTCCCTTCCACGAACGACACCTGATGACGACCTCTGGCTTGACCGGGCGCAACTTTTCCCACGTCCTTCAGTCGTCCGAGTGAAGGAAGAGCCACTGATGTTTGAGGGAGCGCCACCACGCTTCGATCATGGAGTTCGAGAACTTCAGTTCCGTGAAGGCCAAGACGCGGCGGAGCACGCCCGTGGAGATGAGGGCGTCGACTTGGGCATTCACGTTTTCGACGCCTGCATCTGCCAACACGACTGGGGTTGTGTCTGAGGGCGTCGAGCCTCGACTGGCGTCGAGCAACACGGCCACGCTGTTCGCCGGCGCGAATGTATCGGCGACTCGCCACGCCAAGATCCGTCGCGAGAAGTTGTCAATCACCGCGTGCAAGTAGGCCCGAGTCCCGTCGAGCAGGCGGATGACGGTGGTGTCGATGTGCCACATCTCGTCGGCTCGCGTCGTTCGAAGGCCCACCTTCGGCTTGGCCTGGTGCACGCGAGCCGGGGGCGGCGCCAGCCGAACTTCCGCACCAGGTGGTACCAACACGGTGGACACACTCCCTCACATGTCAAACGTCTACTGCCTCCCCGGCCGAGCCGGGGCCCTCCCGGTGGGGCCAGGCCTTACAGTTGCGTAGCGGGTGTTCCGTTTCGAGACTCTTTCAAGTCCGTCCACCGATGGCTCTGAAAACGCTGGTTTCAGCCGTGGAACACCTCAGCAATATATCCCCACAAATAGCTGCAATAAACAGACTTATATCGTAAGGCTATCCCTGGCGTGCCTCAGACCGGACACCCTTGTCGGGCTTAGGCCGCAGGACTCGAGCACCGGCGCATCGAACAACTTCGCGGCCATCTCCACGAACTCGGCAGCCGCGTCGCAGACCCTGATCAGCAGTACCGCCGCGTCCAAGGCCAGCCTGACGCGCTATCTCGGATTGTTCGTGTTTGCCGTCAACGGCGCGAGCGCCTTCGTCGGCGCCGACAACGCCGTCATTACCTATACCTTGATCGTTCCATGACGACCCGATTCCCCGTCCTGCTCGTTCTCGGCCTCGCTGCCCTCGCGCTCACCGCCCGGCCCGCGCGCGCGCAGTCGCTCGCGCTCGCCCCGGCGGAAGTGAGTCAGGCCTTCACGCCGGGCCAGCCGTTCAAGGTCGAGTTCTCGGTCTCGAATGCGAGCAGCCAGCCCGTCGCCGTGCGCACGACCGTCACCGACCTCTGGTACAACGAGAAGAACGAGAAGACTTTCGGCCCGGCCGGGTCGTCGCCGCACTCGGCCGCCAACTGGATCCAGTTCGTCCCGCGAGTCGTGACGCTCGAGCCCAAGTCCTCCACGAAGCTGACCGCGTTCGTCACGCCGCCCGCGGGTGTTCGCGGCGGCTACTACGCCGTCGTGTTCGTGGAGTCGAAGCCGGAACTGGTGCAGCCGACGACGGCACAGGCGCAGCCGGTCTACGCGAACATCCGGCTCGGGGCGCTGATCCTGCTCAACGCGGAGGGGACCGAAACCTACGACGTCAAGTTGACGGACGTGGTCCTCGCGCCTCCCACCGCTACAGACGATCTCAACCTGCGGGGCACGTTGGCGAACCAGAGCAACACGCACGTGTTCCCGAAGGCGTCGCTCGCCGTCTTCAGCAGCGACAAGCGCCTGGTGGCCAAGGCCGAAGCTCCCGAGAAGCGGTTCCTTCCAGGGCAGACCGATTCGATTACGTTGACCTGGTCCGGCAAGCTGCCGCCGGGCGACTACGAGGGCGTCCTGACCGTCGTCTACGCCGGCAAGCAGCTCGAGACGCGCTCGCTTCCGTTCAAGGTGCCAGAGTGAGGCGCGCCGCGCGTGTCGCGCTGGCCACCCTCCTGGTGATCGCCGCCTCGAGGCCCAGCGCGGCCCAGAACCCCGCGTCATTGTCGCCGGTGAGCGTGTTCTGGAAAGAGAGCACCACGGTCCGCACGCCCGGCCTCTCTCGTGTCGTCGTGCTCGACGAGACGATTTGCCACGCCGAAGCCGTCGGAAATGAAATCCAGCTCCAGGGAGTCGGGGTCGGCGACACCGTCCTGTTCGCCTGGATTGGCGAGCTCAGGACCTCGCGCGTCGTGCACGTCACGCAGAAGGCCGAGTCCGTGCCCGAGGCGGCGTTGTCGCCAGCAGGAGTCGAGGCGGCCGGCCATGGCGGCGCCGGCGCATCGGTGATGATGAGCGGCGGCGCTTCCACGACCCCGATCGCCACGCATGAGCACTGGGACTGGCAGCAGGGACGGAACGGCGACCGCCTCACCGTCCGGGGCTTCACCAACGTCTACAAAGGAGGGCCGCACGCGTTCAATATCGGCTCCTTCTCGATCGAGCAGATCGCCGGAAACCGCACGCTCACGCTTCTCGATTTCAGCCTGGACCCGGGAGCCGCGAACTTGCCGAACGGCTCGCTGGCACAGTACGGCGGCCTCGCCATCCGCGGCGCGGACTATGCGGTCGTGTCAGGACGCGATCGGATTGAAGTGTTTGCCGGAACTACCGTCCCGGCGTTCTTTCTCAACTTCGCCGGCACGCGGACGATCGCGGGCGTCAAGTTCGATCGCACGGTCAGCCCGGCCCTGAAGCTGTTCGCCACCTCCGGCGCCGTGAACGCGCCGACGGGGTTCGCCGCGACGTCCACGCGCGCCACCATGCCCTTCCAGTCAGCCGGCCTCTTTTACGCGCCGTCACCGCGGTTCTCGATGACGGCGACAGGCGGCGCGAGCAGTCACGGGTTTCTCGGCGACGTGCAGGCCGACTACACGCGCGGCCGGTTCGCGGGCAGTTTCGCCGCGACGGACTCGTCGAGCGATTTCCCGCTGAACCGCGTGCAACTGCTTACCGCTGGTGAGGCCTCGGTGCGCGCGATGGCGGGGCTGGTGTTTCAGCGGTTCAGCCTGACGACCGCGGCGCGGCATTTCGTTTCGAAGCCGGGCGGGCTGGCAATTCTCCAGGGGACCGGGAATTCGATCTCGGCCAACGCCCACGCGACGCTGCCGGGCCGGCAGCAACTCTCGGCGAACGTCTCTCGCAACGATTCGAGCAGCGCCGTGCTGCCGGCCAACCGGAATGACCGCGTCGATGGATCATGGAGTTCGCCCGTCGGCAGCCGCTTCAGCAACACCTTCCAGGCCGGCATCGGGCGCGCCAGCGAATCGACGCTGCTGAATTCGTACAGGGAGCGGACGCTGCGGGACTCGGCCAGCCTGCTGATCCCGCGCGGGACGCTGTTCGCCTCGTTCGAGCACCAGCGGCTCGCGCCCTCGACTGCCGGCAGGCTCCGCCAGGTGATCGACTCGCTTCCCGCCGAGCTGCGCGACTTGTTTTCCATCGATCCGGCGCTGTTCATGCAGACCGTGGACGTCCCGGCGGACGTGCGGCGCCTCCTCGAGACGGTGCAGCCGGCGTCTTCGTCGCTGTCGATCGGTGGGCAGTTCGGGCGCGGCCGTTTATCGTTCAGTCCGAACTTCAGCCTGCTGTCCGACACCCTGAACGGATCCGCGCCGCGCCGCAGCTACTCGTTCGGCTACTCGTCGGCCTGGCAGTTCGCGCGTACCTGGCAGCTGCACTCGGCCTTGAGCAATCGCGTGTTCTACGCGGGGACGACGCCGGGCTTCCGCCGGACGAACGTCCTGACCTTCGGGCTCGACAAGTCGTTGAGCGGGCTGCCCGGCTGGATCTCGCCGGTCAGCAGCAAGTCCACCGTCGAGGGCTGGGTGTTCCGCGACAACGGCATCAACGGCGTGCTCGACGCGAACGATCCCGGGCTGTCCGCCGTCCGCGTCCGCCTCGACGGCAAGCAGATCGTCGCCACGGACAACAACGGCCATTTCCGTTTCAAGGGAATCTCGCCGGGGCGGCATCACCTGTCCATCGACCTGGCGCAGTTTCCCGGCCGCGTGCGCGTGACCACGCCGTCCGAGCTGGACGTCGAGGTCATCGACCGCAACGTGCAGGTCAACTTCGGGATCGTGAACTTCGCGCGCGTCATCGGGACGGTGTTCAGCGACTACCACAACGACGCCAGCCGCCAGAGCGACGCGCCAGGGCTGCCGCGCGTTCGCGTCCGCCTGGCGGCGACCGGGTTCGCCACGGAAGTGATCAGCGACAACAGCGGCGATTACGAGGCCGCTGACCTGCCGCCCGGCGACTACGCCGTCACGATTGCCGCGGAGGACCTGCCGGCCAATTACGTCGCTCCCGGGCAGGCGCAGCAGGTCCACGTCGAGCCCGTCGCGACGGCGGTCGTGGACCTGCCGGTCCGGGCGCTGCGCTCCATCTCCGGGCGAGTTCTGCTCAAGACCGGTCCGGACGCAGCGCCGAAGCTCGAGCCGATCGCCGGCGTGACGGTCGTCGCGGGCGGCAGCACCGCAACGACCGACGCGGAGGGCCGCTACGCCCTTCGCGATCTGCCTGCCGGCGCCGTCGAGATTCGCGTCGTCCCCGTCCGCGAGGTGCCGTCGAACCTCCACGCGCCGCTCGGCGTCGTCCGGTTGAAGACAGAGCCGACGCGGATCGAGAACGCGAACATCATCATCTCGAATCCGAACTTGATGGAATACCTGGCGCCGACGGTCACCGGCGCGGGCCACGCCGGCGGCGGTTCCCGGCGTCAGTAGTGCGGGAACCGATGGTCGAGGTTCGGGGTTCTGGGTTCAGCGTGTGAAGCGGATCCCACGGACGCGGCCGGCGTCCACCGTCAGCTCCGTCACCCGGCCTGACGCGTCCTTCGCGACGTTCAGCGTCCGTCCACGAGGGGAGCACTGGTACGTCCCCACGCGGGTCAGCGGCGCAGGCTCGGCATCGGTCTCCCGCGAGCGCGTCTCGGGGTTAACGTGGAGATAACCGCAACACCGGACCCTTCACCGTCTCCGGTCTCCCGCTGATCGAATCATCCCCGCCCACGCGCCCGGCGACCCCCCGGCTCGCCCAACGTCAAAGAGTTCCGTCGCTTGGTCAACAACCGCGAAGTGGCCGTCTTTGCAGAGGTCTCGCCACAGTACGAATGAATGACGCTCGGCGATTCGAGATGGGATCCTGGAACCTCATTTGCGCCTCGCATTGTGAGACAAAACGACCACACCGCACTGCGATCGCCCTAACCATCGGACAACACACGAGTTGTCTCACCGTGTGAAGAGGGAAGGACTCTGCATGGGCCACGGTATGCCGTGTTAGATACGGCCGGCCGGAGCCTGCGTAGATCGCCATCGCGGCGGGCGCGCGCAGTCACGAGGTCGGCACACGATGCTCATGACGTCCATCGCAGTCCCCCTTCTGCTCGTCGTCGGCGCGATTCAGGTAGGGATAATTGCCGCCCTGCTATTCCGGCGGCGTGCGCTATGCGAGCGCGCGGCGCGACCAACATCGGTCCGAGCAGGGCAGCATGCGAGTAAACCTGATGAGGAACCTTGACACCGCTGGGAGTGTGAACATGAGAACGCGAACTGGATGTTTTCTCGCCGCCGCCAGTGTGTCGCTCACGCTTGCGGGCTGCAGCGCTCCGGCGCAGGCACAGTCGGTCGCCCCGGGCGCCGCGCAAGGAGGGGGAATCGATCGCACGGTGCTGCCGATCGCGGAGCCCAAGCCGCAGACCTACACGGAACTCGACGCGCGGAACGCCAAGCCGCCGGCGCGGTTCGAGGTCAAGCCGCCCAGCAACGCGCCCAACGTCGTGATCGTGCTGATCGACGACGTCGGCTTCGGCGGGCCGAGCACCTTCGGCGGTCCCATTCGCACGCCGACGATGGACCAGCTCGCCGCGGGCGGGCTGCGCTTCAACAACTTCCACACCACGGCGCTGTGCTCGCCCACCCGCAACGCGCTCAAGACCGGGCGCAACCACCACACCGTCAACACCGGCTCCATCATGGAGACGGCGACGGCGTTTCCGGGCAACACCGGGCAGAACCCGAACAGCGTCGCTCCGCTGGCCGAAATGCTGCGGCTCAACGGCTACAGCACCGGCGCGTTCGGCAAGTGGCACGAAACGGCCGCGTGGGAAACCAGCGTGTCGGGACCGTTCGATCGCTGGCCGACGCACCAGGGGTTCGACAAGTTCTACGGCTTCATCGGCGGCGAGACCGACCAGTGGTATCCGCTCATCTACGACGGGTCGATCAAGGTCGAGCCGCCGAAGATGGAGAACTACCACTTCACCGTGGACATGACGAACCAGGCGATCAACTGGGTCAAGGCGCAGCAGTCGATGACGCCCGACAAGCCGTTCTTCGTCTACTACGCGACCGGGAGCGACGCATGCGCCGCACCACGTGCCGAAGGAGTGGGCCGACAAGTACAAGGGCCAGTTCGACAAGGGCTGGGACCAGGTGCGCATCGAAACGCTCGAGCGGCAGAAGAAGATGGGCATCATCCCGGCCGAGACGCAGCTGGCCGAGCGGCCGAAGGACCTGGCCGCCTGGGACACCCTGCCCGCCGATCAGCGGCGTCTGTTCGCGCGCCAGGCCGAAGTGTTCGCGGGATTCCTCGAGCAGACCGACGCGGAGATCGGGCGCTTCCGCAGGCGCTCGCAGACATCGGCGAGATGGACAACACGGTGTTCATCTACATCGCCGGCGACAACGGCACGAGCGCCGAGGGCGGTTTCGTCGGCATGTACAACGAGATGACCTACTTCAATGGCGTGACGGAGAAGGTGGAGGACCTGATCCCGCTTGATCGACAAGTGGGGTGGTCCGGAAACGTTCCCGCACATGTCGGCCGGATGGGCCGTGGCATTCGATACGCCGTTCTCCTGGACCAAGCAGGTGGCGTCGGATTTCGGCGGCACCCGCAACGGCATGGTCATCCACTGGCCGAAGGGGATCAAGCAGCCGGGCGGCGTGCGCATCGCAGTTCGCCCACGTCATCGACATCGCGCCGACGATCCTCGAAGCGGCCGGCCTGCCGGAGCCAAAGAGCGTGAACGGTATGGTGCAGACGCCGATCGAGGGCACCAGCCTGCTCTACGCCTTCAACGAGGCGAACGCGCCCGAGCGCCACACGACGCAGTATTTCGAGATGTTCGGCAACCGCGGCGATCTACAGCAACGGCTGGATGGCGCGGACCATTCACCGCGCGCCGTGGCAGACGAGCGGGATGCAGCCCCTGACCTCCGACGTCTGGGATCTCTACAACGTGAAGAAGGATTTCAGCCTGACCAGGAACCTGGCCGCCGAACAGGCCGCGAAGCTGAAAGAGCTGCAGGCTCTGTTCATGAAGGAGGCCGAGAAGTACCACGTGCTGCCGATCGACGACCGCACCATCGAGCGTACCAACCCGGCGCTCGCGGGCCGGCCCGACGTCCTCGGCGGCCGGACATCGCTCACGCTCTACGAGGGCATGCAGGGGATGCTCGAGAACACGTTCATGAACATCAAGAACCGGTCGAGCAAGATCACCGCGGATCTCGGTGATCCCGGCTGGCGGCGCCAACGGCGCGATCCTGTCGCAGGGCGGGCGGTTCGGCGGCTGGTCGCTATACATCAAGGATCGAAAGCCGGCCTACACCTACAACTTCCTCGGGCTTGCGCGCTACACCATTGCCTCGCCGCAGGCGCTGCCGCCGGGTCCCGTGACGGTCACGCTCGACTTCACCTACGACGGCGGCGGCGTCGGCAAGGGTGGTAAAGCGACGCTGCTGGTCAACGGCAAGCCCGTCGCCGAGGGGCGTGTCGAGAAGACTCAGCCGAATATCTTCTCGGCGGACGAGACGGCGGACGTCGGCATCGACAACCAGACGCCGGTCGCGCAGGGCATCGGCATTGGCGCCGAGACGAAGTTCACGGGCAAGATCAACAAGGTCACGCTCGAAGTGGGTCCGGCGAAGTAAGGGCATGGCTCACTGGATGATGAGCGACACGTACGACCACGGTCGCGGCGATCGCGACGACGGCGGTTCTCCTGGCCACGCCGTGCGCGGCGCAGTTGAACGGCGACAACATCAAGGGCGATGCCGGCCTCAAGTCCGGGTCGCAGCCGCCGCCGGGCGTCTACATCGTGGTTCCGCTGTGGTTCTACTCCGCTGACGCTGTGAAGGACCGCGACGGCGACGAGCTCTGCAGCGGCAGCCTCGACTCGGCGCTGTTCGGCGCGGGGCTGAGCGTCGTCACGCCAAAGAAGCTTCTGGGCGGCCGCTACGGTTTCATGGTCGTGTTGCCGTGGGCCAACAACCGGGTGCAGGGCGCCGGGGACTTCGACTCCAACCCTGGCGCGGGATTCACTGACATGTACATCCAGCCGATCAGCCTGGGCTGGACGAAGCCGCGTGCCGACTTCATCGCCGGGTACAGTCTGTACATCCCGACCGGACGCTACGAGGATGGCGCCGACAACAACACGGGCCTCGGCCAGTGGGCGCAGGAGATTCTCGTCGGTACTACGGTCTATCTGAACGAGAGGCGGACCGTCCACGCCGCGACTGCGGCGACGTTCGACTTCTTGTCCAAAAAGAGGATAGCAACACGAAGGTCGGCAACATCATGAACCTCGAAGGCGGAGTCGGCGCCGACTTCCTCGGCGGCGGCATCACCGCCGGCCTGGCGTACTACGGCACGTTCAAGCTCACCGACGACCAGTTCGATCGGCGAGCTCTGGCGTTGCTGATTCAGGGCAAGAACCGCGTGTGGGGCCTGGGACCCGAGTTCACGCTGGCGCTCGCGAGCAAAAAGAAGAAAGCCGTCTACGGCTTCGTGACCGTCCGATACCAGTGGGAGCTCGGTGCGCGCACGACCACCGAAGGCGCCGCCTGGAATGTCCTCGCGACGTTCCCGCTCAAACCGATTCGCATCCCCTGACCTGGAGATCCCAATCTGCGGTTCAACAACGTCGAACGCGTCGCCTCGGAGCGGATTGGTCGCGAAACGGTCACCTACGTGAGCAACATTTACAAGTACTACATCACCTACCGTCTGGTCAGCGATCAGCGGGACCGCCGTGACGCGGCGAAGGCGGAGGTCGGGAAGCGCAAGTGACGGCCGCACTCGGCGGTCGCGGTGTCCTCGCGGCCACACGGATGGCCGTTTTCGTCTCGACGCTGATTGCCTTCGCCGCACGGCCTGCCCTCGCTCAGACCAACGGTCAGCTCTGGGGAAACATCACGGTGGACTGGCTGAGGAGCGACAAGCTGACCTTCGAGCTCGACGTCGAACCGAAGGTGCTCGTCGCGGCGCCCAGCACTGAGCCCGGATGGTGGAACGTCGACGTCACGCCGAACGTGGAGTACGCGGTGAAGCCGTGGCTCCACTTCATAGGCGAGCTCGGAACCGGCTATACACGTCAGACGGATGACGTGAACTCGTCAGAGGTCACGCCGCGTATCGGGATCCGGCTTCACCTGTTTTCGCGGATACGATCTTCCGAACAGCGCTTGTCATCAAGTTCTAGCTCTGAAACCGCGTTACCTCGGATTTATTATGCATGGCTGGAGTCATTGAATTGCCAGCCGAACCGTGGCGACGACCGGCAGAGAACCAAAGGACTGTCGGTTCCCGCGCTCGGCCACGAGC
Source organism: uncultured Acidobacteriota bacterium (assembly GCA_963804795.1). Classification (GTDB taxonomy): domain Bacteria; phylum Acidobacteriota; class Vicinamibacteria; order Vicinamibacterales; family 2-12-FULL-66-21; genus CAVSUB01. The sequence goes on from CAWDRS010000009.1 coordinate 895,914, forward strand.
CTGCCCGCGCCAAGATGGCTGACAGCCCGTATCGGGAACGGGAGGCTATAGCCGACCTACGGCACACCGACGTGGATTTGGTCGGTCGTCGTGGACGGTACGTCCGAGGCTACAACGGTCAGCAATCGCGGTGGTATCAGGCTGCTGTGCGGCAAAGAGCCGGTCGCATTCGCGCGGCCGGCCTGGCGAAAGAGGTGGTCTTCGAGTCGGTCGATGGTCCGATAAACAACCACATCGACGAGGCGTATCGGGCGAAGTACGGTCGGAGTTCGTACTGGCGCCGATGATCGGTAAACGCGCGCGATCAGCGAAGGCGCGAGTGATGCCCGTGAAAGTCGATGGGTGAATGTAGCAGGTGCCTACCATTCGATCGCGCGCCGATCGTGGAAGAATCCGCCCGATGGGCCATCGTCTGGCAGCGTGGCAAGCCAGACAATCGTGTCGGCACCTTCCCGAGGTGAGCGCGGCGCCGACGGACCGCCCATGTCGGTGCGAACCCACCCTGGATCGACCGCGTTCACCAGCACGCCCCTGTTTCGGTAGGTGTGCGCCAGAATCCGCGTAAATGCATTGAGGGCGGTCTTCGACATCGAGTAGGCCGGCGCGTATGTGGACATCGTCGCCAGCTGACCCGCGCCTGATGACACGTTCACGATGCGTCCGTAGCGTGCCTCCGCCATCGGCGGCGCAAAGACCACAGAGTTCGATGACTGCAAAGACGTTGGTCTACGAACCCGCGCAGACACGCATCCGCCGGGATCGAGAGTGCGTCTTCGTTCTCGAACTCCAGGACGGCGGCGTTGTTCACCAGCACGTCAACGGCGCCGAACCGTTCACTGACGACTCGGCGTGCGCGCGTGATGCTGGTGACATCCGTGACGTCCATGCGAACGGTCATCGCGCGTTCCCCGTCGGCGCCGAGGCTCTCTACGGCGCGCTCGAGCGCCCGATCATCGCGCCCGGTAAGGACGACACGAAGCCCCTTTGCGAGCAACTGGCGGCTTGTCTCGAGCCCCAAGCCGCGGTTCGCGCCGGTGACGAGCGCGATGTGTGCGCCGGCGGGTGTCATAGAACGAATTGTAGTCGGCGGAGCGGCAGAGTTGCGATTCATGAATTGAGCTCTGGTCTCAAGAACACAAGACGACTATCGAATTGCTCGGCTACAATCATCTCCGCCAACAATCTCCAATCTCATCGCGAGGAGTTTCCCGACATGTCCAACGGCGACGGAAGCAGTCCCGAGATGCCCCCGCCTCACGCACAACTGGTTCAGATGGCCATGGGCCACTGGGTCTCACGCATTGTTTACGTGGCTGCGAGCTCGATCTCGCCGGCCGTCTCGCCAACGGACGAAAGAGCGCCGATGAACTCGCAGGTCCCACCGGGACCGACGCGACCGCGCTGTATCGGTTCATGCGATCGCTGGCGATGCTCGGCATCCTCAGCGAAAGCGACAGCCGTCAATTCTCAATCACGCCGCTCGGCGAGGCGCTCAAGGCCGATGCGCCTGGCGCCGCGCGCTCGTCGGTGCTGACCATTGCCAGCGACTGGTGGTTCCGTGGATTCGGCGAGCTGATGGACTGGGTGCAGACGGGCAAGAGCGGATTCGAGAAGGCGCTCGGTGAGCCGATCTTCGACTACCTGGGCCACAACCGGGAGGATGCGTCCCTTTCCAGCGAGACGATGATCGGCTTCCATGGCGCCGAACCGCCGGCGGTGGCGGCTGCCTACGATTTCTCGGACGTCGGGACGCTCGTCGATGTGGGCGGCGCGTCCGGACACCTGCTCACTACGATCCTGCAGCGCTATCCGAAGACGCGCGGCATCCTCTTCGATCTGCCGCATGTGGCGCGGACGCCCCGACGCTGATCGGCGCACGCGGCCTGACGGATCGTGTTCAAGAAGGGCCACACGGGCCCGTGCGCCGAGCGACACTTCCACGGCGGCGCAAGCAGCGCCTTGCTAAAGTAGTGGTGCGCATAGGCGTAGTGTGGAATCGAGAAATCGTGCGTGCCGCTGACGCCCCGCGTATTCGTCGGCAGAAAACTCGACACAGTGCGCAAGGTCGGCGGTGAAGTCGGCCTCGAGTTCGCGTGTAATGTGCTCGTCGTAGATGACCAGATTGGTCTCGTAGTTGATCGAGAAGCTGCGAATATCCATGTTGGTGAGTGGATGGAGCAGAGGGTCGAGTCGACACAGACCGTTTTTGAGTGAAGGTATGCGCCGCGATACATGAATACTTGGACGCCGGCCCGGGCCATGTCGACGGCGTAGGTCAGGCCGGCAAGGTAGGCCGGCGACCTTTCCGCGCCGTTCGGCGCAATCATTACGCGAACGTCCAGTCCGGCCAGGGCGGCGGTCTTCAGCGCTTCCGCGACGCTGGTATCGAGGATGAGAAAAGGAGACTGAAGATAGAGGTCACGACGCGCAAGCGCGATCATCGCCAGGTACGACGGCCGAATCGCTTCCCAGCGAGAGTCCGGGCCGGCGTTCATGACCTGGATCGGTAGACCCACAGCGCCTGCAGTCACCTTGGGAAATACAGCCCCCGAACAGGTTCTCACCCGTGGTGTTCTGCCACATCGTCGCGAACACCGCCTGAAGGGTCGGCACCGCTTCGCCAGAGATCCGGGCGTGCGTGTCACGCCATCCGCTGAACCCCTGTGGACCGGTGAGGTGCGCCTCGGTCATGTTCAGGCCGCCGGCGTACCCGATACGTCCGTCGATCACCGCCACCTTCCGATGGTTCCGGTAGCTCAGTGTGTGAGTGGTGCAACGGTGCAAACGGACACATTTTTATCCCCCCCCCCGGAGCGCTCGCACATACCGCCGATTCAGCATCGCCAGGCTACCGAAGGGTCGTACAGGATACGGACCTGCACCCCTGACGCCACCCTCTCGGCGAGCAATTGACCAACCCCTTCAGTGAATGTGTCCGATGCCCACTCGTAGGACAGCAGGTGGATCGAGCCGGTGGCGGCGTTGATGTCGGCGAGCAGCCGCGGATACTTCTCCTTCGCGTCCTGCAGGACCTCGAAATCGTCGCCAAATGTGAGCGGCGCCTGCGCCGACGCCCACAGCATGCTTGCCAAACGTGAGATTCGTGCTGCCGATCCGCGAGCGCGGTCAGGTTGGCCGGCTGTTCTGCAAGCACCCGGGCGGCGCGACCCGCGAGCGCGGTGCCCTCAAGCAGCTTGGTGAGACTCCGTTCTCGGCTGAAGGCATGCCCCCCCCGACCCAACATGACGTAGATCAACAGGTCCCCCGAGCGGAAACACGAGCAGGAGAAACAGCCAGGCGAACGTGGATTGCGGGCTCCTGTTCTCAAGGATGAGAAAGACGGCTACGGCAAGGCATAACCCCCCACCAGAATCGTCAGCACGGTGTCCCAGGAGACGCTTTCGACGATTTGAATAGTGTCCATTGGTTCGCGTGCCTCTCGAGGGACCAACGCTGACGGTATCGCTGGGCGTGGACGAATGACGTTCACCGATCAAACAGGAGCGCTAGTTTTCTGCTCGAGCGGTCTGCTTCCTGCGCAGCACTGAAGTCCCATAAACATCGAACGCGTCACGGTGCGGACTGCAGCAGCCCCTTTTGCCTTCTTCCCGCAATCTCACTGACGCACTCGTGCTCGCTGACGAGCGGGACGAGGCGAAGGCAATGACACTAAGCCACGCCGGTGTACCAGTTGAGGGGGATCCGAGGACGGAAAGGGGCGTCGATTTGGGACACGCTCCTACGAACACTTAGGGGCAGTCGATTCGACTATTCGCGGAGCTTACGTTGACCCGATTCAGGGAACCAGAACCGCGGAACTCGCGGCCGGCTCCGCAGGAGTCATCACGGCGCGGAGCCGTGCGCGATCGCAGCAGTTCAGCGGCGGCGTCCCCACAGCGTCGTGACGGAACCGCGACGACGTCTGCAAGCCACCGTCGATAGAATATATTGATGCGGCTGACGGCGCGTAGCGCATCAGCCAACCCCATCCGTGTGTGGCTGTATTGGGCGCACTCGTAAGTCCAATGATCGGATCACAAAAACTTGGTCCTCTTCCTCCCGAATTCCTGTACCCGATCGAAGAGTGGCGGTGGGTGGAAAACACTTTCGCCCCGCAGTTTCTTCCCCAGGCGGAAACCATTTTCGCGGTCGCCAACGGGTACCTCGGGATGCGGGGAGCATTCGAGGAGGGGGAGCCGGCCCACCCGCACGTGACCGCGTGACCGTCTGAAACGCCCGGGCCGCGCTGGTGCTGGTGTCCGAGGTCGCCAATCACCTTCCCGTCCGAGCAGGCGGCGACGGCGACCCCCGGCTGGCCCATGGTCTGTCCGATCAAGTGCTTGCTGCCCAACGAACCTCAGGGGCCGACCGCCGAACGCTCCTGAGTTACATGACGAGGAACAGCGGAATGGGATTGGCGTGTCCCATCCACCACACCTTGGAGACCGACTGCGCTTCGTCCTTCAAGTCCAGCCGCGGTGAAGGCGGAGCGCGGGTGGTGTTCCACATCGATGCAGAGCCTGGCAAGCCAGTCACCCTGACCAAATTCATCACCTACCACACCTCCCGCACCGGCAAGACGGACGAGCTTGTTACCGCGCGGACGAAGCTGGATCGCGTCGTCCGCCACGGGTTCGGTCAGCTGTCGCGGATCAGCGGCGTTCGTCGCCGATTTCTGGAAGCGTAGCGACATCGGATCGCGCCGCGGCACCCGCGGCTCCAGCAGTTCTGCGCTGGAACCTGTTCCAACTCCTCCAGGCGACCGGCCGCGTCGAGAACTCCGGCGTCCCCGCCAAGGGCCTGACCGGCCAGGCGTACGAGGGGCATTACTTCTGGGACATGGAAATCTACGTGATGCCGTTCCTGATCTACACCGCCCCGCGCCTTGCCCGGAACCTGCTGAAATTCCGCCACGGGATGCTCGACAAGGCCGGGCGCGAGCAGGGAGCGGTCAACCAGAAGGGCGCACTATTTCCCTGGCGCACGATCAGCGGCGAGGAGGCCAGCGCCTACTACGCGGCGGGCGACGGCCGATACCACATCAACGCGGCCATCGCCTTCGCCCTGAAAAGTACGTCGACGTCACCGACGACCAGGAGTTCCTTCGGACTACGGGGCGGAGATACTCGTCGAGACCGCCCGCTGTGGTACGACCTGGGGTTCTTCTCCGACAGGACGGGCGCTTCTGCATCCACCGCGTCACCGGGCCGGACGAATACACCACGGTGGTCAACAACAACACCTACACGAACCTGATGGCGCGGGAGAACCTGTGCTCCGCCGCCGACGCCGTATCCGAGCTGCGCGAGGCCAGCCCGGACCACTACCGGTCTCTTGCACTCCGAACCGGACTCGAGCCAGGCGAGGAGGCGGAC
>CAWDRS010000010.1:0-307500 GCA_963804795.1 uncultured Acidobacteriota bacterium
AAGCCGACGGTTGAATCGAACGTCACCGCCGCGCCGCTGACGACGCGAGCGAGCAGACGATTGGTCAGCCCTGGCACCGCGTTCTGCTCCAGGAGGAGCGTGGGTATCCGACGCGCGGCCGCGGCGAGCACGACGGGGCCTGAGCTGTACCCTCCGACACCGATGACGACCTCCGGCGCGCGGCGCGAGAGGATGCGCCAGGCGTCCAGCCCGCTCAGCGGCAAGAGCGACACGCCGCGCACCCGCGCCTGGATGGACGTCGATTTGAGACCGGCGCTCCGCAGCAGGTCGAGCTCGAAGCCCTCGCGCGGAATCACTCGCGATTCGATCCCACGCGCCGTCCCCGCGAAGGTCACCACCGCATCGGGCTGCCTGCGCAGAACCTCCCGTGCGACGGCAATCCCCGGAAAGAGATGTCCGCCGGTTCCACCGCCGGCGATGAGGATGCGCAGTGGTCTCATGCATCGCGTGGCGACGTCGACACGGCGCCGACCTGGGCCGACGACGCGTGTTGTGAAACGTTCAGGAGGACGGCCATGCCGATCATGTTGATGAGCAGTGACGATCCTCCGGCGCTCACGAACGGCAGCGGGATTCCCTTCGTCGGCAGCAGGCCGAGGACCACGCTGATGTTGAAGAACGCCTGAAACGCGATCATCGTCGTCAGGCCGAGGGCGACGAAGGTCCCGAACCGATCCGGCGCGCGCATCGCGGTACGGAGCCCGCGCCAGGTGATCACGCAGAAGCAGGCGACGATGACGGTCGACCCGATGAGCCCCAGCTCCTCGGCGATCACGCTGAAGATGAAGTCGTTGTGCGGTTCGGGCAGGTAGAACAGCTTCTGCAGGCCGTCCATCAGGCCCCGTCCGGTGACGCCGCCCGTACCGACGGCGATCATCGACTGGATCATCTGGTAGCCGTCGCCGAGCGGGTCGCTGTACGGATCGAGGAATGCGCGGACCCGCTTCATGCGGTATTCGGAGGTGGCGATGACGAGGTATGCGGCAGGCGCCGCCGTCAGGAACAGCGCGACCAGGTATGTGTAGTTCAGGCCGGCCGCGAAGACCATCACCGCCGCGATCATCAGCACCGTCACGGCAGTCCCGAGGTCCGGCTCGGCGAGGATGAGCGCGACGATGAGCCCGACCGTCATCCCGATGGGCAACAGCGAGTACCCGAGTTCGTCGATCCGGTCCATCCGTCGCTCGAGGAGCGCGGCCGTGCAGAAGATGACGGCAATCTTGGCGAGCTCCGACGGCTGAACCCCGAGGGACCCGAGCAGCAGCCAGCGCGACGCGCCGTTGACGGGCCGGCCGAAGAGCACGGCCACCAGTCCGGCCGTGACGACCCCCAGGATCGCCCAGATGACCATCGGCTGCCGGTAGCTCCGGTAATCGATCCGCATGACGATCGGCAGGAACACGAGCCCGAGGAGCGCCCACGCCGCCTGTTTGAACAGGTAGTAGTAGGGCGCCTGCTTCTGCTCCATCGCCATGACGGCAGAGGCGCTGTACACCATCACGACGCTGATGCACACGAGCAGCAGCGTGGCGGTGAAGAGGACCTTGTCGCTCTTGAGTTTTCGGGCCATACTTCGCGATCCTGGCGCGGCCTGGCGATTGCCGGGGCCGCGTCGGCAGGGCTGAAGCCCTGCGCTACACGACGGCGCGGTCGCGATCTGTCCGGCGCTCGTAGCGCAGCCCTTTAGGGCTGCCTGCTCGGACGCCGTTCGTTAAAGGTCGACCGAGCCTCAACCGAAACACACGGGGAACGAACGACCAGCACGCCCGCCGCAATTGCACGAAACGGCACGCTGACGGCCGCATCCCTCCAGAGCGGGGGGCGCGGTGGCAGCGGCCCGAGCAGTCAGTAGTCATCAGCCGGTCGGGGGGCCAAGACACCACCCTCGCAGACCGGGGCAGCCTGCGTTCCCAGCGGACGGTTCTTCACCGCCCCAACCGGCTGATGACTACTCACTGCTGGAACGCCGTCTCGATCGGCGTTCCGTTCCGCGTCGTTACTGTTCACGCCCGTCGTTCCACTCCCGCTCCAGCTGCAGCGCCTCCTGCTTGAACACGCGGCCGCGCTCCGCGTAATCCTTGAACATGTCGAAGCTGGCGCACGCGGGTGCGAGCACCACGACACTTCCGTGCGACGCCACGCCGAACGCGGTCCTCACGGCGGCTCGCATGTCGGCGGCGTCACGCACGGTGACGCTCCCGCCCAAGGCCTCGTGCAGAAGCGGCTGGGCCTCGCCGATGGCAATCACCGTCGCTCCGCGATCTTTCAGCGGCGCGGCCAGCTCGCCGAGGTCGCCGCCCTTGAAGCGGCCTCCCATGATCGCCACCAGGCCGGGCCCGAAGCTCTCGATGGCGCGACGCGCCGCCTCGACGTTCGTGGCTTTCGAGTCGTTCACGAAGCGGACGCCGCCGAATTCCACGACCGGCTCGAGCGCGTGCTCCAGACCGGTGAATCCCTCGACCGCACGCGTCATCGCGGCCGGCGTGACGCCGGCGAGCCACGCGACCGCCGCCGCTGCCAGCACGTCGGCGACCAGATGCGGTCCGAGCAGCCTGATCGATGACAGCGGCACGAGCGGGCGTTCGCTCCCATCCGATCGACGCACGATGTCCGGGCCCGACGCGACAATCCCCTCGGCGATTGCGCCGCGCAGCGAGAACAGGAGCCGGTGCCCCCGCACGGAGGACGCCATCGACAGGGACGGTGGATCGTCGGCGTTCAGCACGGCCCAGCCGTCCGGCTCCTGATGTTCGAAGATGCGCGCCTTCGCCGCGGCGTACTCCTCGACGCTCGCGTGCCGATCCAGATGGTCAGGCGAGAAGTTCAGGAGCACGGCGATCCACGGCGCAAACGTCTCGGCGGTCTCCAGCTGAAAGCTGCTCGCTTCGATCACGTGAATCGTGTCTTCGGTGGAGTCGTCCACCTGTGCGCTCAGGGCGTTGCCGATGTTGCCGCCGACGAGCACGCGATGCCCGCCCGCCTCGAGCATCCGGCCGGTCAGCGTCGTCGTCGTCGACTTGCCCTTGGTGCCCGTGATCGCGACGATGCGCCCGCGCAACCACCGCGATGCGAGCTCCAGCTCTCCGACGACGGGGACGCCCGCCGCGCGTGCGGCCTCGATTGCCTGCTGCCGCGAGGGCACGCCGGGGCTGAGTACGAGCAGATCTGACCGGCGGAACGTCGACTCGCGATGCTCGCCAAGCTCGAGGGAGACACCGGCGTCGCGCAGGCGGTCGGCGTCTGGAATCTGCTCGCGCAGGTCCGCCAGCGTCACGGTTGCACCGCGCCGAACGAGGAGCTCCGCCGCCGCGACGCCGCTCCGGGCGGCCCCGACGACGGTCACGCGTTTGCCGCGCACGGTGAAGCGATCGCTGGTCGTCATCTGAGCTTGAGCGTGGTGAGGCTGAAGAGCGCGAACACGATCGCGGTGATGAGGAACCGCGTGATGACCTTCGGCTCGCTCCATCCAATCAGCTCGAAGTGGTGGTGCAGCGGCGCCATCTTGAACACGCGGCGTCCGGTCGTCTTGAAGGATGCCACCTGGATGATGACCGAGAGCGCCTCCAGGACGAAGACGCCGCCGACGAGCGGCAGCAGCAGCTCCTGTTTGATTAACAGCGCAACCGTGCCGAGCGCACCACCAAGGCCGAGCGAGCCGATGTCGCCCATGAAGATCTCAGCGGGATAGCAGTTGTACCAGAGGAACGCCAGGCTCGCACCGACGAGCGCGCCGCAGAAAATCGTCAGCTCCGCCGCCTCGGGCGGCAGCCTGATCAGCTGGAGATAGTTGGCGAACACCGCGTGCGTCGATACGTATGCGAGCGCAGTGAACGCCGCCGCCGACACGGCAAACACACTGATCGCGAGACCATCGAGTCCGTCCGTCAGGTTGACCATGTTGGTCGATCCCACGAGAACGAAGGCCGCGAACGGCAGATACAGATACGCGAGATCCGGAATGAGGCGTTTGAAGAACGGAAAGATCAATCGCGTGTTGTAGAGATCGTGGCTCGCGAGCCACAGCAGCGCCCCGCCGACGAGAAGCCCGACGACCGCCTGCCAGGCCATCTTGTAACGGGGCAGCAACCCGTGATGCGAACGGCGGACGATCTTCAGGTAGTCGTCGGCGAACCCGATGGCGCCGAACCCGGCGGTGGCCAGGATGGCAATCCACACGAACGGCGTCGCGAGGTCGGCCCACAGCAGGGTGGGGACGAGCACCGACGTCAGAATCAGCAGCCCGCCCATCGTCGGCGTGCCCGCTTTCGTGCGATGTGTCGCAGGCCCCTCCTGCCGGATGACCTGCCCGATCTGGAAGTCGCGAAGCTTCCGGATCATCCAGGGGCCGACAAGCAGTCCGATCGCCAACGCGGTGATGCTCGCCGCGGCCGTGCGGAACGTGATGTACCGCGTCACGTTCAGGACCGGCCAGTAGTTACTGAGATTGTGGAGGTAGTACAGCATCAGGCGAACTCCACCTTCAGTCGATCCACGACCAGGTCCGTCCCGATACCGCGCGAGCCCTTCACGAGGATCAGATCGCCCGGCCGCACCTTCTCGAGCGCGGCGGCGACAGCTTCCTCACGGGTCCCGACGTGCAACACCGAGGTGGAAGACATCCCGCCCGACACCGCAGCGGCCGCCATCGACGCCCCAGCGGCGCCGCCCACAGTAATCAGCCACGCAAGTCCCACGCCGGCAGCGGCGCGTCCGCACTCGGCGTGCAACCGTTCGCTATATGCGCCGAGCTCGAGCATCTCGCCCAGCACCGCAGCCTTGCGCGCGCTGCCCGTCGCCGCTCCGATCGTCTCCAGCGCACGCAGCAATGCCGACGGGCTCGAGTTGTACGAATCGTCGACGATCGTCACCCCGCCCGGGAGCCGCAACAGCTCGCCGCGGTGTGCAGCCGGCCTCAGCTCCGCCACTCTGCTCACGATGTCAGCGAGTGACACGCCCAGCTCCAGCGCCACGGCCGTCGCCGCAAGGACGTTGGCCAGGTTGCCCATTCCGAGCAACGGGGTGCGGATCGCGGCGGATCCGGCGCCGGTACGAAGCGTCGCCGCCGTACCTTCGAGCCCGAGCGCCTCGACCTCGCGCGCTTCGACATCCGCCTTCGTCTCGATTCCGAACGTGATCACGCGGCCGGCGAACGCCTCTGCCCGCGACATGATCCGACGATCGTTCGCGTTGGCGACGAGCACCGTACCGGACGTCGCGTACTCGAGAATCTCCGCTTTCGCGTCGGCAATCGCATCCGGTGATTCGAAGAATCCCAGGTGCGCGTCGCCGACATTGGTCCAGACGCGGACGTCGGGCTCCGCGATGCCGACGAGCGTCCGGATTTCGCCCTGGTGATTCATGCCGAGCTCGACGACCGCCACATCCGGTTTGTCCCGCAGCTCGAGGAGCGACAACGGGAGACCGATGTGGTTGTTGAGATTCCCCTTGTTCCTGAACACTCTGTACCGCGCGCTCAGGAGCTCCGCCGTCACTTCCTTCGTCGTGGTCTTGCCGGCGCTACCGGTGATCGCGACCACCCGGCAGCTGGCGCGACGACGAACGTGGCGCGCCAGATCCTGCAGCGCGACCGTCGTATCCTTCGCGCGTATCAAAACCGGCACGTCGGCCGAACCCTCCTGCCGCGCCTCGACTCCGCCAGGCAGCGTGTCCACGAGTGCCCCCGACGCGCCGCGACCGAACACGTCGCCGACGAACTGATGTCCGTCGAACCGTTCGCCGCGGATGGCGACGAAGAAATCCCCCGGCGCCAGCTTCCGGGAATCGATCGAGATGCCTCCAATCGTCAGCAGCGGGCTTCCCTGCAGGATCTCTCCCGCAGTTGCCGCAGCCACGTCGCCTGTGGTGAGCGTGACCGTGTACACGCGCTACGACACCCGAGTCCCGGCACGACGTCGGCGGCTCAGCGCGCTCCTCGCAACATCCACATCGTCGAACGGCAGCACCCGATCGCCGATTGCCTGCGTTTTCTCGTGACCCTTCCCCGCGATGAGGATCAGATCCCCTGGCCGCGCGTCGACGACCGCTTTCTCGATGGCGGCCTTCCGATCGACGATCGCCAGGCACGGGGTCGACGGCAGCGGCCTTCCCTTCGGGGCGCGGTCGGCCGGAACGACGATGCCGCGTTTGATCTCGTCGATGATCCGGAGCGGATCTTCGGATCGCGGGTTGTCTGACGTGACAATCACGAGGTCGCTGAGCCGGGCGGCAACCGCGCCCATCAGCGGCCGTTTGGTTCGATCGCGGTCACCGCCACATCCGAACACGGTAATCACGCGTCCGGCCGCGAGCGGACGCGCCGTCTCCAGCAGGTTCTTCAAGGCATCGTCGGTATGCGCGTAGTCCACGACGACGCGTACGTCGTCTTCGGGATCGGAGACGAGCTGGAAACGGCCAGGCACGCTGGCGAGCGCGGCGATGCCGGTCTCTATCGCGCTGAACGGCAAGCCGAGCACCATGGCGGCCGCGGAAGCGGCCAGGATGTTGTACACGTTCGGCCGGCCCACCAGGGGCGATCGAAGATGCAGCACCCCGCGCGGCGTCTGGACGTCGAACGCCAGACCGTCCAGCGAGATCGACAGTCGCTCGGGCCGAACGTCTGCGGCCGCATCGATCGCGTAGGTCATCGCATTCGGCGCCGACGCCGCGAATGCCGCGCCTCGCGGATCGTCGAGGTTCGACACGCCGAAGGCACTCTCGGGCAGCATCTCGAACAGACGACGCTTGACCTCGAAGTAGTCCTCCATGTCGCGATGGAAGTCGAGGTGATCGCGGGTGAGGTTCGTGAAGACGGCGGTCGCGAAGCGGAGCTGGTCCACACGGCGGAGCGCGAGGGCGTGGGAGGACACCTCGATCACGACGGCGCCCGCGCCTCGAGACACCATGTCGCGGAGCAGCCGCTGAAGGTCCGGCGCTTCGGGCGTCGTCCGCGCGGCCTCGGCCTCATGAGTGCCGATGCGATGGCCGATAGTACCGATACGCCCGCACAGCACTCCGGCAGCTTCGAAGATGGACGCCAGGAGATAGGTGGTCGTGGTCTTGCCGTTCGTGCCGGTGATCCCGACCAGCACGAGCTCGCGGCTCGGATCACCATAGAAGACCGCGGCCAGCGCCGCGAGAGCGAGCCGGGCGTCGCTCACCTGGATCCAGGGTACGCCGATCCCCGCAGGCGCCGGCGTGTCGGCCACGACGACCGCCGCGCCGCGCGCGATCGCGTCGCCCGCGAACGTCGCGCCGTCCGCGTGCGTGCCGCGGACTGCCACGAACACGGCGCCCGGGGCCACCGCCCGCGAATCGTACGCAATCGAGGAGACGGCGCCGCCGGCCAGCGCGGCGGGGAGATCGAGGCCGCTCGCTCCGGGAAACGGCGCGCGATCGGCCGTGGCGCGCAGGAGCGCCCCCAGCGTCACGGGTGCTGCCCTCCAGAGACAGGGGCCGCGCGGCGTCCCAATTTGATGACGCAAGCGTCGGTCGCGCCGAGCGCAGTGCCGGCCGCAGGCGACTGCTCGAGGACGAACCCATCCCCCGACATCCGAGCCGTCATTCCGAGTTTCGTCAGCGCGCGGAGCGCTTCGCGAGCGCTCAGGCCGCGCAGATCCGGCATCAGATCTTCGTCTTCAACCGAAGGGGCCACCGGTGAAGGGGGATCGATCGTCTGGGACACGCTGACCGGCTGCGGGACGATCTCCTCCACACTGTTCCTGGCTACGAGCACCGGCGGCGCTGGATTGATCGTCGGGTCCGATCCCGAGGTGCCGGAGCGACTCCTGGGCAATCCGCTTGAAAATCGGCGCGGCGACCGTTCCGCCGTAGTAGCCGTTCGCGTGTGGCGAATCGATGACTACGACGATCGCCAGCGCCGGCTTGCGGGACGGCAGGAAGCCGACGAACGACGCGTTGTAGTCGGAGTGCGAGTACCGCCGGTCGACGAGCTTCTGAGCGGTCCCCGTCTTGCCGGCGACGGTGAAGCCGTCAATCTGAGCAGCGGTCGCCGTACCGCGCTCGACGACCTGCTCCATGATCGTGGTCAGCTCCGCGGCGGTCGTCTCCGAGACCGTACGGCGGACAGCCTTGTGCTCGACCTCGGTCCGCTTGCCGTCTTTGGTCACCGCGCGGACGATGCGCGGTTCGTACAACGTCCCGCCGTTGGCAACCGAGCTGACCGCAGCCGCCATCTGAACGGCCGTGACACCGACCTGATAGCCCATCGAGACCGATGCGAGCGCGCTCGGATCGAGCCGCTCCGGGCTCCCACACGATGCCGGGGTTCTCGCCTCGGAAGTCCGGCGCGATTGTCTGCCCGAAGCCGAAGCGACTCACATACCGGCCGAGGCGCTCGGGGCCGAGGCGCATGCCGACCTTGATCGCGCCGACGTTGCTCGACTTGACGAGCACGTCGGTGAACGCCAGCGTGCCGTACTGATGCGTGTCGCGAATGATGCGGCTGCCGAACATGATGCGCCCGGGGCTGCACTCGATCAGGTCGTTCGGCCTGATCACATGTTCGTCGAGCGCGGCCGAGGCTGTGACGATCTTGAAGGTCGACCCGGGCTCGTAGAGGTCCTGGACCGCGCGGTTCCGCCTGGCTTCCTCCCGGACCCGTCCGTACGTGTTCGGGTTGAAGGTCGGGTAGTTCGCCATCGCCAGGATCTCGCCGGTGTTCGGATCCATGATGATCGCAGATCCGCCCGCAGCGCGGTTGTCTTCCACGCCCACGCGCAGCTCCCGCTCGGCGACGAACTGGAGATATTGATCGAGCGTCAGCTCGAGCGTCGCGCCGGCGGTCGCGGGCCGCTCGACCTGGCTGTAGACGCGCTGCTGCCGCGCATCCGTCTGGACGAGCAGCTTGCCCTCGCGCCCGCGCACCTGGGTGTCGTACGACGACTCGAGGCCGCCCAGGCCGGCATTGTCGAGGCCGACGTAACCGAGCACGTGCGCGGCGAGCTCCTTGTTCGGGTAATAGCGGCGGCTCTCCTTGAGGAAGCCGACGCCTTTCAGCTTGAGGTCGCGGATGCGCTGCTCTTCGTCGGGCGACACCTTGCGCTGGAGGTAGGTGAACTGGCCGCTGCCACGCAGCTTCTTCGCCATCGCCTGCCGGTCGGCGGCGTCACATTCGTCGAGCGCGGCGCAGACCGCCGCCGCGACGACGTCGGGGTCTTCGACTTCAGTGGGATCGGCGAAGACCGAATCGGCGTCCACGCTGTACGCGAGCACGCGCCCGGTGCGGTCGAGGATCTCGCCGCGCTTGGCGGGCGCGCTGACCGTCCGCATCTGCTGCTTCTGCGCACGCGCCAGGAAGCTGCTGTATTGAAAGACCTGCAGATAGAACAACCGCGCTTCGATCCCCGCGGTCCACAGGCCGAACAGGACGGCGCCGACGATGAGACGGTCCCTGACAGTCGTACGCCAGTCTTCGGGAGCGGAGGCCGTGCGGCGTCCGGGCCATGGTCGCAACCGAGAAAGAAGACGGAACGTTCTGCCCTGTTGCTCGGCCACCAATCCCCCTGACACGGACCGCTAGCGCGCGGCGACGATCGATTTGGAAGGCGGCGCGGGCGCCGTCACCCGCTCGATGACAATGGCTCTCTCCGGTGGCGGCTGCACCAGATGCAGCTTCTTGGTCGCCAGCTCTTCGATCCGGCGGGGCGAACGGAGCGTTTCAATCTCCAGACGAAGATGCCGGTTCACCTCCTCTTCGGCGGCGCGCTGCCGCTGGAGGGTCTCCATCGCATACCCGTGGCTCACCAGCTGAAATTTCTGCCACACCGAGAACAACACGACGACGACCAGCAGTCCGCCGATGACCGTCGACCGCAGCAGCGCCCGCTGGCGCGCCTCGTCGACCTCACGGACGATCGGATTGTTCCGAACGTCCTTTTTGATGGCGTACTCGAAATCCATCGCGCTCATGCGAACCTCTCGATCGCGCGGAGCTTCGCGCTGCGCGCCCGCGGGTTGCGTGCCACTTCGTCGTCTGTCGGATCGGTCGGGCGCTTCGTCACGACACGCAGCGCCGCCTCGGCGCGCTCCAGCGCCCGGAAGGCGTGCTTGACAATCCGATCCTCGAGCGAGTGGAAGGTGATGACGGCCAGCCTCGCGCCCGACGAGAGACGATGGGCCGCTTCCTGCAGAAAGCGCTCGAGCCCGTCGAGCTCGCGATTGACCCAGATCCGCAGGGCCTGAAACGTACGCGTGGCCGGATCGATCCGCTGGTACCCTCGCCGGGGGATTGCGCGGCGCACGATCTGCGCCAGCGCCGTCGTCGTTCGGATCGGCTCGAGCTGACGGGCCGTCACGATCGCGCGTGCGATCCGCCGCGAGTACCGCTCCTCGCCGTACTGAAAGATCAGGTTGGCGAGTGACTCCTCGTCGACGGACGCAATCAGATCGGCGACCGTCGGCCCCTGCGAGCGGTCCATGCGCATGTCCAGCGGATCCTCGCGACGGAAGCTGAATCCTCTACCTTCTCCCTCGAGCTGCATCGAGGACACCCCGAGATCGGCCAGCGCTCCATCGATGCCCGGCACGCCGCGTTCGTCGAGCACGCGCGCGAGGTCGCGATAGTCCGCATGCACCAGCTCGACGCGATCGCCAAAGCCGGCGAGCGCCACGGCGGCGAGCCGCAGCGCGTCGGGATCGCGATCGAGGCCGAGAATCCGGGAGGCGCCCGCCTCGAGGAGCGCCCGCGCATGACCTCCCATGCCCACGGTACAGTCGACGTAGAGCCCACCGCGCGACGGCGCCAGCAGCGTCACCGTCTCGGCCACCATCACTGGCTCGTGCGTCGGTGCGGACATGGCTGTTTCAGATCCCGAAATCCGAGAGAGCTCGCGCATCCGCGTCCGTGTAGGGCTCCTGCTGGAGCTTCGCGACGAACCGCTCGTGGTTCCACACGCCCAGGACGTCGTACTGCCCGAACACATCCACTTCGCCTGACATGCCGGCCGCTTCGCGCAATCGCGAATGGATCACGACGCGCCCCTGCCCATCGATCTCGGCGACCTGACCGAAATAGTTCACCCGATCGAAATACTTCAGTCGGGCAGGATGGGTAGAGGGCATCTTCGCCAGCTTCTCCTCGATGGCCAACCAGACCGACATCGGGTACACCGTCACCGACTCACCCGTAAGGCTCGTGACGAACAGCTCAGTTCCGTGCTGTTCCTGGATCACGACCTTGAAGGCATTGGGAATCTTGAGTCTCCCTTTGTCATCGATTTTTGCGGCGTAATTGCCCCTAAGGATGGCCTTGGACTCCACTTCACTCCACAAAATTCCACGGCGATACTAGAGAACCTTACCGGTAATGTCAACCGCAAAAGGTAGAGCACACTAGGGTTACGCTTTATCTTCGCTGCAGAGGTACAAGCCCGGCCGTTTGGGCTATTGCCACAGCGTGCTACGATGTGCAGATTTTTGGCGTCCGGGCCGCCACACAGGTTGGGCTGGACCGGCTGACCCCTACCCGCATGCTCCGCGCAGGACTCATCGGTTTCCCGTCGTCAGGTCGGTCCGCCCTCTTTCAGCTCCTCACCAGCGTGAGGGACGCTCCGCGGTCGAGTGGCAAGGGCGACGCGAACGTCGGCGTGTCACGCGTCCCGGATGAGCGGCTCGACAGGTTGACGGCGCTCTTCAATCCTCGCAAACGCGTGCCGGCAACGGTCGAGTTCGCCGACATCGCCGGACCATCGGGCAGCAGGACTGGGGCACAGGCACTCCTCGACGTCGCGCCGTTCCGCAACGCCGACGCGCTCCTCCACGTCGTTCGGATGTTTCGCGATCCTTCGATCCCGCACCCGTCCGGAACCGTCGATCCCGCGCGCGACGTGCGCCTGATGGAAGACGAAGTCATCCTCGCGGACCTGGGTGTCGTCGAACGTCGACTCGAGCGGCTCGAACGCGACTTGAAGAAGGGCAACACGCCCGAGCTCCGGAAGGAGCAGGACGTGCTGGTCCGCTGTCGCGTGGCGCTCGAGGAGGGGCGCCCGCTCCGCGCGCTGCAGCTCGATCCGGACGATGCCAAGAGGATTCGGGGATTTCAGTTCCTGTCCGCGAAGCCGCTGCTCCTGGTGTTGAACCTGGACGAAGCGGATCTGCCGCAGGCGGATCAGGCAGTCGCGCTCGCCGGCCTCGAGGGCTTCTTATCGGGCTCGGCGACGCGCGCCGTGCCGATCTGCGCCAAGATCGAGCTCGAGATCGCGCAGTTGGACGAGGCCGACGCCGCTGCGTTCATGTCCGACCTGGGCCTGCGCGAATCGGGCCTCGACCGCGTGATCCGCGCGAGCTACGACCTGCTCGGCTACATCTCGTTCTTCACCGTCGGCGAAGACGAGTGCCGCGCGTGGTCCATCCCGCGCGACATGCCGGCGGTGCTGGCCGCGGGGGAGATCCACAGCGACATCTCACGCGGCTTCATCCGGGCGGAAGTCGTCCGCTACGAGCACCTGATCGCGCGCGGCTCGCTGGCCGCCTGCCGCGAGCACGGCGAGCTGCGGCTCGAGGGCAAGGAGTACATCGTGCTCGATGGGGACTGCATCAACTTCCGGCATGCGACGTAGGGGGGAGTGTCGGGATCCGGCGCTCGGCGCTCGGCGCTCGAGAACCTTGAACCTGAACCTTGAACCTTGAACCTGAACTGAACCCCTGAACCTTATCGATGCACTCCCTCCGCATCCTCGTTTGCGAGGCCCAAGTGCCGTTCGTGCACGGCGGCGCCGAGGTGCACGTGCGGGAGCTCGTTCGAGAGCTGCGCGAGCGCGGGCACCAGGCGGAGCTCGTCAGCGTACCGTTCAAGTGGTATCCGAAGGATGAAATCCTGCCGCATGCCGCGGCGTGGCGGCTGCTCGATCTCAGCGAAAGCAACGGGCAGCCGATCGATCTGGTCATCGCCTCGAAGTTTCCAACGTACTTCGTTCGGCACCCACGAAAGGTCGCCTGGCTGATTCACCAGTACCGCGCGGCGTACGAGTTGTGCGGCACCGAGTACAGCGATTTCAGCCACATCGAATCCGACATCGGGTTGAGAGACCGGATCATTCAGCTGGACACGGAGATGCTCGGCGAGTGCCGCGCGATTTTCGCCAACGCGCGAAACACGGCACAGCGGCTGGCGAAGTACAACGGGTTGACGGCCGAAGCGCTCTACCATCCGCCGCGGCTCGCCTCGCGACTCCGATCCGGACCGTACGGCGACTACGTGCTGTCAGTAGGGCGCATCGAATCGGTGAAGCGGGTCGACCTGCTGGTCCGCGCCATGGCGCACGTCGACCAGCCGATCCGTCTGGTCGTAGCCGGCGAGGGCACTCAGAGCAGCAACGTCGAGCGGCTCGCCGACACAACGGGCGTCGCCGATCGGATCACTTTTCTCGGCACGGCGGACGATGAGACGTTGATCGAGCTCTACTCGGGAACACTGGCGACGCTCTATCCGCCGTTCGACGAGGACTTCGGCTACGTGACGCTCGAGGCCTTCCTTGCGCGCAAGCCCGTGATCACCTGCTCGGACTCGGGTGGTCCGACGGAATTCGTCGTCGACGGATCCAACGGCTTCGTCTGCGATCCCGCTCCCGAGGCCATCGCGGCGGCCATCAATCAGCTGGCGCAGAAGCGTCCCCGGGCGTCATCGATGGGCAACGCCGGCCATGAGGTTGCGGCGCGCATCACGTGGGATGGCGTGGTCGAAAAGCTGGTCGGCGCCTGAACCGCGACATCGTTTCTGAATGCAGCCTTAAGCTGGAAGGACTCGGGGATCTTCAGACCGGCCGTGAACCCTGGAACCTCCGAGTGCCATAATTCGTCATCGTTCCGTGAAGAAGCTGATCATCCAGATCCCGTGCCTGAACGAGGCCGCGACGCTGCCGCAAACGCTCGCCGACCTCCCGGCCACCGTGCCCGGCATCGACGTGGTCGAGACGCTGGTCGTCGATGACGGATCGCGCGACGGGACGGCGGATGTGGCTCGCGCCTGCGGCGTGGACCACGTGGTGAGGCTTCTGCGAAACAAAGGGCTCGCCGCCGCGTTTGCCGCCGGGATCGACGCGTCGCTCAAGCAGGGCGCCGACTACATCATCAACACCGACGCCGACAATCAGTACGCAGCGCAGGACATCCCGCGCCTCCTTCAGCCGCTGCTGGACGGCACGGCGGACATCGTCATCGGCGACCGCAACATCGTTGGACTCGCGCACATGTCGTGGCGGAAGCGGCAACTCCAGCAGCTTGGCAGCTGGGTCGTGCGGCAGGTCTCCAACACCAACGTGCCCGATACGACGAGCGGCTTCCGCGCCTACACGCGCGAAGCTGCGTTGCGCATGACGATCGTCTCCGAGTTCTCGTACACCCTCGAGACGATCATCCAGGCGGGCAAGAAGCGGATGGCGATCGCGCACGTGCCGGTGTCGACGAACCCGCGGACGCGCGAATCGCGCCTCTTCGATAGCCTCTTCTCGTATATCAAGCGCTCGGCCGCGACAATCGTCCGGATCTACGCGATGTACGAGCCGCTGAAGGTCTTCACGTACATCGGCCTGACGATCTTCGGCGCCGGCTTCCTGCTGTCGCTGCGGTTCCTCTACTCGTACTTCACGGAGTTCACCGGCGGCGGTCGGTTACCTGCAGTCCCTCATCTTCGCCGCCGTCCTGATGATCGTGGGCTTTCAGGTCATCCTGATCGGCCTGCTCGCGGACGTGATCTCCGCCAACCGAAAGCTGCTCGAGGATCTCGTGTACCGGATCCGATCGCTGGAGCTCCCGAAGCGTACGGATGAAGCGGAGGCTCCCGCCCCACCGGCAGCGCGAACCGCGGCGGGCAGCGAGCGCCGCTGGGAACGCTGACGAACTTGGCCGAGCCCTCAGCCGTCTCGATCGTCATCCCGGCCTATAACGAAGCGGCAGTCATCGCAGACGTCGTCTCGGCGCTCGCGTCCGCGGCCGACTGGTGCGAGATCATCGTGGTCGACGATGGGTCGGCGGACGGAACCTGCGCGCGGGCGCGCGCGGCCGGCGCCACGGTGGTGCGCCATCCCTACAACAAGGGAAACGGCGCCGCCGTGAAGACGGGCATCCGCACGGCGGCCGGCGAGTACGTGATGATCGTCGACGGCGACGGCCAGCATCCGGGCGAAGATGCGGTCAGACTGGCCGCACGGCTCGGCGAGTACGATCTCGTCATCGGCGCTCGCTCCGTGAGCACGCAGGCGACTCAGATGCGGCGGTTTGGGAACGCGCGCCCTCAACCGGCTCGCAAGCTACCTGAGCGGACGTGAGATTCCGGACCTCACGTCGGGCTTCCGTGCCGCTCGCCGCGAGTACCTGCGCGAGTTCATCCATCTCCTGCCAAACGGCTTCTCGACGCCGACGACCACCACACTGGCATTCATCAAAGCGGGCTACAACGTGGCGTTCGAGCCGGTGGAGGCGCGACAGCGGGTGGGCGCCTCGAAGATCCGGCTGGCGAGTGACGGCGTGCGCTTCCTGCTGATCATCCTCCGCATCGTCACGCTCTTCAGTCCATTTCGCGTCTTCCTGCCGATCAGCGTCGCCACGTTCGTGATTGGGGCCGGGTACGCGATCTGGACGATCGCGACGCAGTCCCACGTCACGAACTCGTCGGTCCTCCTGATCATGCTGGCGGTGATCGTGTTCCTCGTCGGCCTCGTCTCGGAGCAGATCTCCGCTCTGCGCTTCGAAGGGCGGCAATAGCGGCACGTGCAGGGCGCGATGCGTTCGACGAATGCCCGCCGCCTGATTCTGGCGGCGGCTGTCGCCGGATGCGTTCTGCGGCTTGCGTTCGGCGCTGCTCTACTGGAACGCACGGCCGCTGACCCACGACGAGCGGGAATACCTCGCGCTGGCGGCAAACGTGTCGGCCGGCCGTGGGTTCGTTTATGACGACGCGCTCGAGATCGGTACCGGCCAACAGTTCGGTCGCGCGCCCAGGCTATCCCCTGTTTCTCGCGGCGATCGGTGGGGGCCGCGAACCGGCCGATGCGACGCCGCTTCGAGTGAAGGCCGCACAGGCCGTAGTCGGCGCGGTGGGTGTCTGGCTGATCGGGTTGCTGGCGCTCCGCGCCGGGGGCGGGCGCGCCGGCGTCACAGCAGCAGCGATCGCGGCAGTCTACCCGCCACTGCTGTCGATGCCGTCGTACGTGCTGAGCGAGACCCTCTATTCCACGGTCGCCCTCGCCTCCGCGCTGATCCTGCAGAACGCGTTGTCTTCGAGGCCGGGCTCGCGGCCAGCGATCGTGCAGGCGTCCCTCGCAGGACTCCTCGTCGGCATCGGCGCGCTCATCCGTCCGGCGATGCTGTTCTTTCTGCCGGTCGCGGCGGTCTGGCTGTGTGCGACGCGGCGCGCCCGGCTGGCCCTCCTGATCGTCGCGATGGCCCTGGTCCCGATCGTGCCTTGGACGATTCGCAACGTCCGCGTCTACGAGCGGTTCGTGCTCATCGCGTCGGAAGGCGGCGTGACGTTCTGGACCGGCAACCATCCGCTCGCCGTCGGCGAGGGAGACCTCGCGGCGAACCTGCCGATCAAGCAGGCGGAGCTGGAGTTCCGGCGCGCTCATCCCGGCCTGACGCCCGAAGCGATGGAGCCGCTGTACTACCGCGATGCGCTGTCGTACATCGCCACCCACCCGATCTGGTG
Organism: uncultured Acidobacteriota bacterium; assembly: GCA_963804795.1. Lineage (GTDB taxonomy): Bacteria > Acidobacteriota > Vicinamibacteria > Vicinamibacterales > 2-12-FULL-66-21 > CAVSUB01. Next base: position 16,682 of record CAWDRS010000010.1, read on the forward strand.
GATGAGCCTGCGTGGCCCGCAAGGCCTTCTATCTCGTGGTGCCCCTGGGGCCGTCCTATGCGCTACACTCGACGAGGTATCGCGTCGCGTCGACCGCGCCGTTTCTGCTCCTGCTGCCATTCGCAATCGCAGGAGCGCGGGGCCTTGCGCGCGCGCAGCAGCCGCCTGCGGCCCTGTTCTTGCTGGCCGGCTCCGCCGTGCTGATGTGCCTCATTTTTTTTCCGCAGGAGCGATTCAGGATTCCCGTGATTGATCCGACGCTGATCGTCTGCGCCTCCGGCCTGGCGGGCCGGGGCCGCCCGTGAGCACGCCGCGCGTGCTCGTCGTCGTGCCTACCTACAACGAGCGAGAGAACCTGCCGGTGCTCGTGCGGCGCGTGCTCGCCTACGACGGGTATCGCATGATGATCGTCGACGATGGCTCGCCGGACGGCACGGGTCAGATCGCCGATGGACTCGCCGGAGAGTACGCGGGGCGTATCGAGGTGATGCATCGGACCGGTCCGCGCGGGCTCGGACGGTCGTACATCGATGGCCTGCAGCGAGCCGTCGGCCAGAGCGACGTCGATCTCGTCTGCCAGATGGACGCCGATCTCTCCCACAATCCGGACTACCTGCCGGCGCTTGCGGCCGCCGCCGCGTCGGACTACGACGTCGTGATCGGCTCGCGGTATCTGAACGGCGTCAGCGTCGTGAACTGGCCGCTCCATCGCATCTTTCTCAGCGCGTTCGCCAACAAGTACATCCGCGCCGTCACGCAGCTCACGCCCCGTGACTGCACGAGCGGCTTCCGCTGCTGGCGGCGCGAGGCGCTGGCGCGGCTCCCGCTCGCCGGCATGGTCTCGGACGGCTACGCATTCCTCGTCGAGATGCTGTTCGAGGCCAGCCGCCGGGGATGCCGGATCGGCGAGGTGCCGATCATCTTCGTCGAGCGCGCGCAAGGCCATTCCAAGGTCTCGACGCCGGTCCTCCTCGAATCGCTCGTCATCCCGTGGCGGCTGGTGCTTCGCCGTTCTCCCTAGCTCACATGCCCGAAGTGGTCGTGATGGTGACGACCTCGTATCCCAGGTTTCCGGGGGACAGCGTCGGCACCTTCATGGAGCCGATTGCGGCGTCGGTCGCGGCGCGCGGGCACGAGGTCCACGTCGTTGCGCCCTGGCATCCGCTGGTCACCCGCGCGGCAGAGGAACACGGCGTTCACTTTCATTTCTACAAGTACGCGCCGGTACGCGCGCTGAACGTGTTCGGCTATGCCGCGGCGCTGCGCGCAGACGTGAAGCTGCGCGGCGCGGCCTACGCGGCCGCGCCGCTCGCGCTGGCGCGCCGGCTGGTTCGCCGCGATGCGCGTCGCGCGACGGTATCGGGCAACGGTCATGCACGGCCACTGGGTGGTCCCGGGGGGATTCACCGCGATGGCGGCTGCGCCCGGCCGGGCCGCAGGTGGTCAGCCTGCACGGATCCGACGTCTACGTTGCCGAAACCTTTGCGCCAGCCCGCCGGGCGGCGCGGCTGGTCCTTCGACGCGCCGGTGCGATCACCGCCTGCAGCGCCGACCTGGCCCAGCGGGCCATCGGCCTTGGCGCCGATCCGGCCAGGCTCGAGGTCGTACCGTACGGCGTCGATACCGAACGGTTCCGACCGCAGCCGGCTGAACGGGCGGCGCTCCGCGGCGCAGCTCGGCGTCGACAGTGGGTCGCTGCTCGCGTTCTCCGCCGGCAGGCTGGTGCGCAAGAAAGGGTTCGAGCACCTGATCGACGCCTGGGCGCTCCTTCGCGCCGAACCGGCGGTGTTGCTGGCCATCGCCGGCGATGGAGATCTGCGGGACGAGCTGCGCGAACGTGCGCGCGCGGCAGGCGTGAGCGACCGCGTGCGGTTTCTCGGCAACCTGTCCCAGGACGATGTCGCGAGGCATCTCGCGGCCGCCGACATCGTCGTCATTCCGTCGGTGCGAGACGACAGCGGGAACGTCGACGGACTGCCGAATATCGTCCTCGAGGCGCTGGCTGCGGGTCCAGCCGTCATCGCGACGGCCGCCGGCGGGATCGGCACGGTCGGTCGAACACGAGAAGACCGGCCTCGTGGTCCCCGAGCGCAGCGCCGAGGCGATCGCGGCGGCCGTCACACGCGGCGCGGCCGATCCCGGGCTGCGCGCGCGCCTCGGGGAGTCGGCGCGGCGCATGGTCGAAGCCCGATTCGGGTGGGGGCGCGCAGCCGAACGCTTCGAGGCAGCGTATCGGCGCGCGCTTGCCAACAAAAGTGTCGGGCGATAGAATTTCGGTTTCCTCAATGACGTCTCCTGCGACGCGGAAGCCTGGGCTCAGCGTGTTCTTCCCCGCGTACAACGACAGCGGGACGATCGCGAGCCTCGTGATTTCCGCGCTCCGCGCCGCGCGGAAGCTGACGACCGACTTCGAGGTCATCGTCGTCAACGACGGCAGCGCAGATGCGACGGCGGAAATCGTCGACGAGCTCGCGCGAACCTACCCGGAAGTCAGGGTCGTGCATCACGAGCGGAATCGCGGGTACGGCGGCGCGCTGCGCAGCGGGTTCGCGGCGGCGACCCGCGATCTGGTCTTCTACACCGACGGCGACGCGCAGTACGATCCGGCGGAGATGGCGGTGCTGTGGCACGCGTTCGGACGAAGGCGTGGATCTGGTCAACGGCTACAAGATCAGCCGGTCGGACCCGCTGCACCGCATCGTGATCGGCCGCATCTACCATCACACGGTGAAGATGCTCTTCGGTCTCAAGGTCCGGGACGTGGACTGTGACTTCCGGCTGATGCGCCGATCCATCTTCGACAAGGTCGTCGCTCGAGAAGAACAGCGGCGTGATCTGCCTCGAGATGATGAAGAAGATCCAGGACGCCGGGTTCCGGATCGCCGAGGTGCCGGTCCACCACTATCATCGTGCGCACGGCCGGTCGCAGTTCTTCAACTTCCGCCGGCTGTTCAGGACCGCCATCGACGTCATGAAGCTCTGGGTCGTCCTCGTCGTGCGCCGCGAGCACCAGCGTGACGATGCGCCATCAGGCGCACACGCCGCGCCGGCCCGGAGATCGCGTGTGACGCCGGCCCATATCGAGTTCTATCGCGGCCGCCGCGTCATGATCACGGGCGGGATGGGCTTCATCGGCAGCAACCTCGCGCGTCACCTGGTCGCGGCCGGCGCGGACATCCTGATCGTCGACGCCCTCAATCCGGAGTACGGCGCCAACCTGTTCAACCTCGACGGCATCGAGGACTACCTGCGCGTCAATGTCTCGGACGTGCGCGACGAAACGTCGATGAACGCCCTGGTCCAGGATCGTGAAGTGATCTTCAATCTGGCCGGCCAGGTCAGCCACATCGACAGCATGCGGGATCCGTATACGGATCTCGAGATCAACTGCCGGGCGCAGCTCTCGATGCTGGAGGCATGCCGCAAGCACAATCCGGCGGTCCGCGTCGTGTACGCCGGCACGCGACAGGTGTACGGACGCCCGGACACGCTGCCTGTCGACGAGCATCACCTCGTCCGGCCTGCCGACATCAACGGCGTCAACAAGGCGGCGGGCGAGTACTACCATCTCCTCTACAACAACGTCTTCGACGTCCGCGCCTCGTCGCTTCGGCTGACGAACGTCTACGGTCCGCGTCAGCTGATCAAGCACAACCGTCAGGGCTTCATCGGCTGGTTCATCCGGCTCGCCATCGAGGGCCGCGAGATCCAGATCTTCGGCGACGGGTCGCAGCTGCGCGACTTCGTCTACGTGGACGATGCGGCGGATGCGTTCCTGCGGGCGGGCGCAACGGATGCGTGCGACGGCGAGGTCTTCAACGTCGGCGGAGATGAGCCGGTGAGCCACCGCGATCTCGTCGCGCTGCTCCTCGAAACCGCCGGGGCGGGCTCGGTCCGGTACGTGGACTGGCCGCCGGAAAAAAAGCGCATCGACATCGGCAGCTTCTACTCCGACTCCTCGAAGTTCCAGCGTGCCGTCGATTGGACGCCGTCGGTCGGCCTGCGCGAAGGGCTCCGGCGCACGATCGCGTTCTATCGCGAGCACATCGAACACTACGTGGACCTGCCGCGCGCCGCAGAGGAAAGCCTCCGGTGATCCCGTTCCTCAGGCTTTCGCTGACCGATGATGCCGAGGCGGTGCACGCGGCGATCGCTCGCGTGCTCGAGCGCGGCTGGTTCGTGCTGGGTCCCGAGCTGGAAGCCTTCGAGCGCGAGTTCGCGTCCGCCTGCGGCGCGCCACACGCGGTCGGCGTCGGCACCGGCACGGACGCCCTCGCCGATCGCGCTCCGCGCCCTCGGCATCGGCCCCGGCGACGAAGTGATCACGTCGCCGCTGTCGGCCGCGTATTCGGCGCTGGCCGATCATGATGGCCGGCGCGAGGCCGGTGTTCGCGGACATCGACCCCGAGCGCATGACGCTGGATCCGCGGGCGGCCGCTGCCTGCGTCACGCCGAGGACGGCGGCCATTATGCCGGTGCACCTCTACGGGCAGGCGGCAGACATGCCGGCGATTGCGGCCGTCGCCGAGCGCCACGGCCTTGCCGATTGTCGAAGACTGCTGTCAGGCGCATCTCGCGACCTGCGAGGGCCGGCCGGTGGGCAGCTTCGGCGCCGCGGCCGCCTACAGCTTCTACCCGACGAAGAACCTCGGCGCGCTCGGCGACGGCGGCGCTCGTCACCACGGCCGACGCCGCGCTCGCGGCACGCGCGCGACGGATCCGGAACGGCGGCCAGACCGATCGGTACCATCACACCGAGTTCGGCGTGAACTCCCGGCTCGACGAGATTCAGGCCGCGATCCTGCGTGCGCGCCTCCCGTTGCTGGCTGGATGGACGGCCCGCCGCCGCGCGCTGGCCAGGCACTATCGCCGCGCGCTCGCCGGCGTCGACACGGTTGGCGTGCCTCGCGAGGCCGACGCCGGCCACGTCTATCACCTGTTCCCTGTGCGAAGCGCCGTCCGCGAGGCGATGCAGGCCCACCTCACGGCGAGCGGCGTCGAAACGCTGATTCACTACCCGATTCCGATTCCGCACCAGCCGGCGATCGCCACGGAGCGGCCGGCCGATTGCCCGGTCGCCAACCGGGTCTGCGCGGAAGTCTTCTCGCTCCCGCTCTACCCTGCGCTTCCGGACATCGCGATCCGTCACGTGAGCGATGCGCTCGCCAGCGGACCGGTCGCCGCCGTCAGCCGTCATGAACGGGACGCGCAGCGGTAACCCGGGCGCTGCATCGCGCCGCGCGCGCGCCCTCACCGTCTTCGGCCTGATCGTCGTCGCGCAGTTCGGGGTCTTCGAGGCTGCGCTGCGCACCTGGGGCCACTCCGAGGCGGCACCTGCCTTCCAGGGCCTCTTCGACGGGCGACGCCGGCGCAGGGTACCGACTCAAGCCGAACGCCCGGGTCCGTTTCACGACGTCCGAGTTCGACACCGAGATCCACGTCAACGCCGCCGGCGTTCGCGACGACGAGGAGGTCGGACCGAAGGCGCCGAACGAGCGGCGCATCGTGCTGCTCGGCGATTCGCTCGTGCTCTCCGTGCAGGTTCCGTTCCGCAGACACGTTCGGCGAGCTGCTGGAGCAGCGGCTGAACGCACGGCCGTCGCCGTACCGCTATCGCGTCATCAACGCGGGCGTGCAGGGATACGGCCCGGTCGAGGAGCTGCTGTTCTTCAAGTCCATCGCTGCCACGCTGCAGCCCGACCTCGTGATCGAGACGATCTTCGTCGGCAACGACGCGGAAGAAGCCGTGCGATCGGCGCCTCGGCTGCTCGGCGACGCGCGCCCCGCATCCGAGGCCGTCACGGACACCGTCGCGACGCGGCTGCGACGCCTCGTGCGGCGCAGCATGGTGCTCCAGCTGCTGCGGCTGCGGGTCGTCTCCGCGACGGAGCGTTTCAGCGGCACTCTGAGCGCCCGGAGCCGCCGCTCCAGAGCTACGCAGCCCATCCTGCGCCGCGAATCGCGGACGGACTGGCGGTCAGCCGACAATGCGTGCGCGACATCGCCGCCACGGCGGCGGCCGCTGGCGCGCGAACCGCGATCGCGCTGATGCCGGCGCGGTTCCAGGTCGACGACGCGGACTACGGCCGGCTGAGGGAGGCCGTCGCGGCGGCAGGCGGTGAGCTGCAGCGCGACGCGGCCACCGAGCGGTTCGATGCGGCGCTCGCGGAGCTGCCGCTGCCGCGCCTGGATCTGCTGCCGGCGCTGCGCGCACGCGCTGCCCGGCCCGGATCTCTTCTTCCAGGAGACCGTCCACCTCACACCGCGAGGGCACGAGGTCGTCGCCGACGCCCTGGATCGCTTCATCGACGAGCACCACCTCCTGGCCGCGGAACCGGCACGGCCGGCCCGCTGATCCGGCCCCATGGTCTTCAACTCCCTCCACTTCCTCTGGTTCTTCGTCGTCGTCTACGCGCTGTACCGGGTGCTGCCGCACCGGGCGCAGAACTGGCTGCTGCTGATCGCGAGCTACTACTTCTACGCGGCGTGGGACTGGCGCTTCCTCGGCCTTCTCGTCGCCTCTACGGTCGTCGACTACACGTGCGGCCGGCTGATCGAGGCATCAGACGATCGTCGCCGGCGGAAATGGCTGCTCGTGCCTGAGCCTGGGCTTCAACCTGACGCTGCTCGGGTTCTTCAAGTACTTCAACTTCTTCGCCGACAATCTGCACGCGCTCTTCGCGGCGCTCGGCTGGCGGCTGGACTTCGTGACGCTGCGCGTCCTGCTGCCGGTCGGCATCTCGTTCTACACGTTCGTCACGATGAGCTACGTGATCGACGTGTACCGGCGCGAGATCCCGGCGACGCGCAACCTGCTCGACTTCGCGGTGTTCGTCGGCGTACTTCCCGCACCTGGTCGCGGGACCCGATCCTGCGCGCGTCGCGTCTGCTGCCGCAGATCCACAACCCGCGCACGGTGACGCCGGAGCAGATGCGCGACGGCGCCTGGCTCGTCGCCTGGGGCTTTTTCCAGAAGGTGTTCGTCGCCGACAATCTGTCGGGCGTCGCGAACGTCATCTTCGAGCCGGGACCGCATCACAGCGGGATCAACGTGCTGCTCGGCACCTACGCGTTCGCGTTCCAGATCTACGGCGACTTCGCCGGCTACTCGAACATCGCGCGCGGCATCTCGAAGCTGATGGGCATCGAGCTGATGGAGAACTTCCGCTTCCCGTACTTCGTGCGCACGCCGCAGGAGTTCTGGCGTCACTGGCACATCAGCCTGTCGACCTGGCTGCGGGACTACCTGTACATCCCGCTCGGCGGCAACCGCGGCTCGGCCCGGCGAGACCGATCGCAACCTGCTCATCACGATGGTGCTCGGCGGCCTGTGGCACGGCGCGGCGTGGACGTTCGTGCTCTGGGGCCTCTTCCACGGCCTGCTGCTGATCGCGTATCGCTCGGCCCAGCGGATACCGGCCGTGCGGACATGGCTGCTCGGCCCCACGGCGGTGGCGCGGGTGCTGGGCTGGGCGGTGATGTTCCACTTCACCTGCCTCGGATGGCTGATCTTCCGCGCGCGGTCGGTCGGCACCAGCTGCGGACCTGCCGGACAGCCTGGTCTTCGACTTCGCGCCGCGGACCGTCGACGTCCAGGCGGTGCTCGCGCCGCTGGCTGCTCTACACGACGCCACTGCTCGCTCGTCCACGCCTGCGAGGCATATTTCGACGACGTGCTCGTCGTGCGGCGGCTGCCGATCGGCGTGCGATACTCTGTCTACGCCGCCACGTTCTACCTCACGATGCTCTTCGGTAACTTCGGCGGATCCGACTTCATCTACTTTCAGTTCTGAGAACGGGCGCTGCGCGGTGATCAGCGGGTCATGACGATTGCTGACCGTGCTGCTGCAGGCATCGTCATCGGCTGGCTGCCGGGCGCGGTCGTCTTCCGGGCGCCGTTGCTCGACCGTGAGCGGCGCGCGGCGCTCGATGCCGTGGAGCGCATCTTCTGGCAGGTGCTGATCAGCGTCGCGCTGTCGCTGTCGGCGGTGCTCGCGCTCGCGGCGGTCGGCCGCTACAGCTTCGAGCGCCTTCTGATCGTCGACGCAGCCCTGCTCGATGCGGAGCTGCCGCGGCGGCGTCCGTTTCCGGCTGCGGCTGGGCTCCGGCGCGCCGCGGCCTGGTTGGCCGGCGCTCGTGCCGATCGCGCTCGTCGCTGCTCGGCGTCTGGCGCTTCTTCCCGCCGTCCGAGTACATCATCGGCGGCAAGGATCCCGGCGTCTACATCAACGAAGGGGTACAGATCGCGCAGCGCGGCGCGCTCGTCCGCGCCGACCCGGTGGTCGCCTCGGTTCCGAACTTCGCGCGCGATCTGTTCTTCCCTTCGGAGCAGCGTGAGGACTATTACAGCGGCCGGTTCATGGGGTTCTTCATCCAGGAGCCGGAGCAGGGTCATGTCATCGGTCAGTTTCCGCATCTCTTCCCCGCCTCGATTGCGGTCGGCTACGGGCTCGACGGGCTGACCGGCGCCAGACGTGCCGACCGGCAGTGTGGGCCATCCTCGGCGTGCTCGCGGTGTATTTCGCCGGCGCACGGTTCGCCGGGCGCGCGGCGGCAGGCGCTGCCGCCGGTCTGCTGGCGCTGCACGTGATCCAGGTGTGGTTCGCGCGCTATCCGAACGCTGAAGTGGTGATGCAGCCGCTGCTCTTCGCGGCGCTGCTCGCGAATGCCCGCGCACACGTCGACGGCGACCGGTTCTTCGCGCCGGTCGCCGGGCTCCTGCTCGGTCTGCTGCTGTTCCTCCGCTTCGATGCCGTGCTCGGCATCGCCGGTCGTGATGGCGGGTCTGGCGCTGACGGTCGTGACCGGGAGGCCGCGTGCGATGGTCGTTCCTCGCGACGCTCGCGGCGACGGCGGTACTGGCCGGCGCGTACATGCTCGGCCCGATGCGCGCGTACGCGTACCTGCCGCTCGTGTTCGTGTCGAACCTGCCCTGGTGGCAGGACGCGGCGCTCGGGCTGGCGCTGGCGCTGGCGATTGGCGCGCTGGTCGCGGGCGCGCGCAGCCCGGCGTCTCACGACGGATGGTCCGGCGCGGCGCGCCGATCTGCGTGGCGGGCGTCGTCTGCGCGGCGGCCGTCTACGCGCTCTACCTCCGGCAGCCGGGCGGCAAGCTGACCGACTACGACGCGTTCGCGCTGCGGACCTTCGCGTATCTGTACTTCACGCTGCCGGCGCTCCTGGCGGCGCTGTTCGGGTACGCGCTGCTGGCGCGCGCAGCGGTTCTGGCGCGACCCCGCGCTCTTCCTCACGGTCGCCATCTTCGCTCTCTTCTTCTTCTACAAGATCCGCATCGTCCCGGAGCAGTTCTGGATGGCGCGGCGCTTCCTGCCGGTGATCCTCCCGGGCGCGCTGCTCTTCGCGTCGGCCGCCGCGCTGGCCGGCGCTCACAGCGGCTCGCGTCTGACGCGGGCTGCTGCGCGGCAGCCTCGGCGCGCGTGTTCCTCGTGCTGCTCGGCGCTGCAGTACGCGCGCGTGGCCCGGCCGCTGCTCGGCCACGTCGAGTACGCCGGGATCATCCCGAAGATCGAGCAGATCGCCGCGTCGATCCAGGACACCGACCTGCTGATCGTGGAATCGCGGGACGCGCTCCGACACGCACGTCCTGGGCCTGCCGCTCGCCTACATCTACGACGCGCAACGTCCTCCTGCTGCGCTCGCGCGTGCCCGACAAGTCGTCGTTCGCGTCGTTCCTCGACTGGGCCCGGCAGCGCTACTCGCGCGTCCTGTTCATGGGTGGCGGCGGCACGGAGCTGCTGTCGCGACGCTGGGACGTGCGGCCCGTGGCCGGCGAGCGCTTCCAGGTGCCCGAGTACGAGACGAGCCGCTACACGTATCCGCGAACGGTCCGGCGGAAGGAGTTCGACTACAGCCTCTACGAGTTCGTGCCGCCACTCGCCGGGCGCTCCCGGCCGCGACCGAGATCGACGTCGGCACCGAGGACGACCTGCACGTGCTCCGCTTCCACGCCAAGGAGACGACCAGCGGCCGCTCGTTCCGATGGTCGCGCGACGTCTCGTACGTCTCGCTCGTCGGCGCTGCCGGAGAGTTGCCGCGAGGTCGACGCTCTGGATGGACGATGGGGGCCGGCCGGCGGCGGTGCCGCCGCGCGGAGGTCACGGTGTCGCTGCAGCTCGGGTACCAGGCCGGCAAGCCGCCGAGCGTCGACCGCGTCCTCGGCACGGTGGCGGTGACGTCCGGCTTCAAGCCGTACGTCGTTCCCGATTCCTCCGGACCTCGCGGCGCTCGCGGCCGCCAATGGCGAGCCCGTCCGCCTCAAACTGACGACGAGCGTCTGGGTCCCGCAGCAGGTGCTTGGAACGTCCGACGACCGCGACCTCGGCGTAATGGTCGATCGCGTGGCGGTAAGATAAGCCAATCCGATGTCCGCCCTCCAGATCTACGACCCGCGCGAGCGGCGGCTCGTCGCGGCCGCCGATCGGGCGCTGTCGCTCGTGCATGCCGTTCGCTCGGTCTGGCGCCGAACGGCGCCGGACGCGTCGCCGCGGCGCATTCTCCTGCTGCGGCTCGAGCGCATCGGCGACCTGCTGATGGCGGCTGCCGGCGATCGCCGACGTACGCGAGCTGGCGCCGGACGCCGCAGATCGATCTCGTGGTCGGCAGCTGGAACGTCCCGCTCGCGTGGACCATTCCGGCTGTCACACGAGTCGAGGCGCTCGATGCGCACTGGCTCGCGCGGGGGAACCTCGGGCCAGAGCGTTCACCGAGCTGCTGCGTCGGGCCCGGTCCTGGCGGCGACCGCCGGTACGATCTCGCGATCAACTTCGAGCCGGACATCCGCAGCAACCTGCTCCTGCGGCGTGCGCGGCGCGTCGTTTACCGCAGGGTACTGGAGCGGCGGCGGCGGCGGGCTGCTCGATCGCGCGCTCGACTACGACCCCCGCGCGCACACGACGCGACAACGCGCGCGCGCCTCGTCTCGGCGGCGTTCGGACATCGAACGGCCGGACGATCGGCGCTCCGGCTGACGCATCCCCGAGGCCGCGCAGGCGCGAGGCCAGCGCGCGGGTGCCCGGCAACCCGTCGGGCCCGCTGGTGGGCGTGCACGTGAGCGGCGGGCGCGCGATCAAGCAGTGGCGAGCCGAGCCGGTTCGCGGAGGTCGCGCGCCGGCTGTCGGACGCGTTCGGCGCGACCATCGTGCTCACCGGCGCGACCGGAGGACGCGGCCGCTGGTCGAGGCGGTGCGGTCGACGCTGAGCGGATGCCGCGTGATCGACGTCTCCGGCGACGTCGACCTGCCCACACTGGCGGCGATCCTCGAGCGGCTCGATCTGCTCGTCACGGGCGACACCGGCCCGATGCACCTCGCCGGTGCCGTCGGCACGCCGGTCGTCGCCGTCTTCGGTCCGTCCGATCCGGCGCGCTACGCGCTGCGCGGGCCGCCACGATCGCGTCGTGCGCGTCGATCTGCCGTGCAGTCCGTGCAACCGCATCCGGCTCCCGCCCGAGCGCTGCGTCGGCCACACGCCCGACTGCCTCGCGTTGATCCCCGCGGCGCGCGTCGTTCGAAGCCGCGGTCTCCGCGCTGACGGCCTCTGCGATCGATAGGCGGCCTGCGCGCGAGACGAGCCGGAGCCCGCCAAGCGCATTGAGCATGTCTCGGGCGATTTTTACGCTCGCGAGCGGCGGCGCCAGCCGGCGCGTCGATCTCGACGCGTATCTGGACGGCGCGCAGCAAGAGGCCGCGGCGGCCGACGCCGGTGCCTGGATCAAGAGGCTGCGCCACGCGCGTGTCGACGGCGTGCCGTTCCGGCGCCGCTTCACCTATCGAGACGACTCGCTCTGGTGGTTCGCCGAGCTCTATCTGCACAAGCAGCAGGTCGTCCTGAAGATCTTCCAGACGATCGCCGCGCTCGACGCGCTGCTCGCTCGCGAAGCAGCCGACCTCGCTGAGCGTGAGCGACGCCGATCCGGTGGTCGCGTCGATCGCCGCACGATTCGCCGACGCGCGGGGCGTTCGATTCGGCGGCAGCGGCGCCGGGCGGACCGGCGATCGCGCGTCTCGCGACGATGGATCTGCGGGCGCGGCTGGCTCCACGCCGCGTGCGCTCGCGTCGCGCATGCGCCGCCAGACTGTGCCGCCGGCAACCGCGCGGCGACCGTGCTGGCGTTCGTTCATCGCGCGTTCTGGCGGGCGGAGGCTGATGACGGCAGCGCCGAGCAGTACATCGGTCCGGTCCTGAAGGCGCTCGAGGCACGAGCTGCCGGAAGGCGCGCTCCAATACGTCAGCGTCGGACCCTCCGCGAACTTCCGCGCGCAGGCGGTGGTGGCATCCCATGGTCGGCGATGCGGGGCCGCGCGGCGCGCCCGCGGTCGAGGCGTTCGCATCGCTCGACGCCCTGCGGGGCTCGAGCCGGCTGTGGCGGGAGCGGCACGCCCTGCGGCGTGCGCTCTGGAGCAGCGAGGACTTCGCGCGCGGCGGCGCCGGATCCACGGCTGCGACTGCTGGCCGGTCATTCGGGACGAACTCGCCGGCATCGCCCTGCTGCAATGGCCGTGGTCCGCGCGGGCGATGGACGAGGCGGGCGCGGCGCTCGACGCGATCGGCCCGTCGGCCGCGCTGACCTACGCCGAAGCAGGCGGATGGGGACGCGCGATCGTGCTCGAATGCCGTCGTCGCGGGATACCCACCGCCGGCCTGCAGCACGGCTTCATCTACAGGCACTGGCTGAACTACCTGCACGAGCCGGACGAGATCGCCGCCGACCCTTCGCATCCCTCCGACGCCGGCTTTCCCGCCCCGTCGGTCACGCTGCTCTTCGATGCGTATGCAGCCGGCCATCTGGCGCGCGAAGGCCACTTTCCGGCGACCGCACTCCAGGTGACCGGCAGCCCTCGGCTCGACGATCTCGTGCGCGCGACCCGCGGCCTCTCCACAGACGGATCTGGCTCGCGCTCGCGCCGAGGCAGGGGCAGCGCCGTCGGAGGCGCTGGTGCTCGTCGCGACCAAATGGAAGGAAGCGCGGCACGTGCTGCCGACGTGCCTCCAGGCGGCCGCCAGCCTGCCCGACGTTCACGTCGCGATCAAGACGCACCCCGCCGAGACACCCGACGTGTACGGACCGGCTGCTGCAGGGCCTCCGCAACGTGACCGTGCTGCCCGCCGCGGCTCCACTGGCGCCGCTCCTGGCGGCGAGCCGAGCCGTGATTACCGTCAACTCGACCGTGGCTCTCGACGCCGCCGTGCTGGGCGTCCCGACGCTGGTGATCGGCCTCCCGAACAATCTCTCGCCGTTCGTGGATGCAGGGATCATGGCGGGCCACGAGCGCGACCCGGCAGACATGCTCAGCCGGATCCTGTACGACGAGGATTTCCGGCAGGAGCTCGGGACCGCTCGCCGGGCGTTCCTCTCGGAGTTTCAGATCGGTTCAGATGGGCGGGCGGCCGAGCGCAGCGCGGAGGCCGTCCTCCAGCTCGTGGAAGGGTCCACGCCCGAGGAGTCGCGCTGACGTCGCTGGCGGGGGCTCGGAATGCCAGTACTCGCTGGCTATGTTAGCCTTGACAGTCGGCTTCAGGAGGGTCGTCGCGTCCGAGCCGTCGAGGCCGCTGACTGTTAGAACCTGTAAGAAATGCACTCGTGGCTTCCACCTTTAGGTGGAAGGCGAGCGCCAGCCCCCGATCTTCCGCCGGAGGGCGGAAGCCACACGCGATGAATCAGGGGCCTTCGGATCGGTCGCCGGTCGCGTGACGCCCAGCCACCAGCAATGCCTGAACCCTTGAAGATCAAAGCGCGAGCGCGGCGTGCAGTCGAGTCTGCGCTGCGTCGGAACGCGAAGCCGCTGCGCCGGCTGCTGCTCGCGACGGGACGCGATCGCGCGCCGATCCTGCCGGAAATCGTGCAGATCGAGAGCACCAACATCTGCAACGCGAAGTGCGTGTTCTGCCCGCGCGACGAGATGCACCGCAAGCAGGGCGTGATGGCCTTCGATCTCTTCCGCAAGATCGTGGACGAGTGCGTCGAGCTCAACATCACCCACGTGCGCGTCCACAACTACGGCGAGCCGTTCATGGACCGCCAGCTGGTCGAGAAGGTCCGCTACGCCAAGCAGAAGGGGATCAAGGAAGTCGGGATGATCAGCAATGGCTCGCTGATCACGGAGCAGGTCGCGCGAGGCATGGTCGAGGCTGGCCTGGACGCGATCAACATCAGCGTCGACGCTGCGGGCAAGGAGGTCTTCGACGCGACGCGACTCGGTCTGAACTACGACAAGGTCATCGCGAACATCGAGCGTCTCGTGCGCGTGCGGTCGGAGCTGGGCAAGAACCGGCCGAAGCTGATTCTGTCGTTCGTCCGTCAGAACAACTCGGCCGACGAGCAGGCCTTCATCGAGCACTGGAAAGCCATCGCCGACAAGATCCACATCACGGACCTGCACAACTGGGCGGGCACGCTGAACACGGAATCGGACGTCAACTACCCGTGCTACCGGCCGTGGCTCACGTTCACGGTGCTCTGGGACGGCCGGGTCTCGTTGTGCTGCGCCGACTTCGACGGGCGCACGGTTCTCGGGGACCTCAATACCTCGACCATCCAGGACATCTGGAACGCAGAGCCGTATCGGCGCGCCCGGCGTCTCCATCTCGAGAGCGGCGGCCCGGACATCTGCCGCTCCTGCGATCTGCCGCGCAAGGACTCGCCGCTGTGGGTCACCAAGCTGGCCTGAGGCCCAGCTCGCCCCGTTTTGCCGAGAGGCGTATACTTCTCGGACATCTTTTTTGGAGCTCGAGCCATGAACACGCTGTTGCGCTTTGCGCTGGCAACCGCTCTCGTCACGGCGATCGCAGCGCCGGCCTCCGCCGGCGAATTGCACCTCACGATGGCGAACGGCCATGTCACCCTTGTAGCCAAAGACGTGACGGTCCGCGAGATTCTCGCCGAATGGGCCCGCGATCGGCCAGACGCAGATCGTCAACGCCGAGAAGCTGACAGGGGGGCCCGTCACGCTGGAGCTCACCGACGTGCCGGAGGCGCAGGCGCTCGACACGGTGCTCCGCTCCGCGGCCGGCTACGTGATGGCGCCACGGATGGCCGGCTCGCCCGGCACCTCGCGCTACGACCGGATCATGATTCTCGCGACGAGCCGCCCGCCGGTCGTCACCGCGAGCAATCCGGCGCCCTTCACGAGCCGGCCGATGCCGCAGCTGCCCGCAGAACGCACCGGCGGATGATGACGCCGACTTCGGACCGACGGGGGCCAACGGTCCCGTTTCGGCTCAACCGGGCATGGCCGTGATGCCGCAGCCATCCGTGCCTGGACAGCCGCCCGTGCAGACCGGGCAGCCTGGCCAGCAACAGCCACAGGCGCCGATGACCGCGCCTCGGCCGGGCATGCTGCCCGCTCCAGTGAACCCGGCGACGGTCCCGCCGCCCAACCCCTACCTCGGGCACGCCGCCAGGGCCGACGTCCCCGACATTCAACCCGAACCCGCCGCCTCCGCCGACCACGCCGCGCGGGCCGGGAGGTCCGGGCGGGATATAGGCCCGACCTTCCCCTTCGCGAGACGCTTCGGCGGACCGCCGTAGCCTTGGCGGAGGCCTGGCGTTAGGCGGAAGATCGCGGCTCACGGCTGGCTTCGCACCTGAAGGTGGAAGCTACGACCTAACGCGTCGTCATAACGCCCGTCGAACGCGTACGCGTGAAATCGGGCCTACAGGTTAGAATCCAACTCCATGAGCGCAGCCGCCCGGCGGTTCGCGGCGGCGAGTACGCGGCACGCGGCGACTATCATCGGTCGCCCGATCCCTCGTGGGATTACTACCCCACTTATCTCGCAAAGCTCGAAGCTGTCCGTGGATGGCTGCGAGCGCTGCCCCCGGCACCCGGGTCCTCGACGCTGGGTGCGGTGAGGGCGTGCTCGTCGACGAGTTCGCGTCCGGGCTCGCCATCGAAGGGCTCGATCAACACTACTCGTCGGATCGAGTTCGCGCGGGGTCACTGACTGCCCTGCCGTACGACGATGGCACCTTCGACCGAGCGCTCTGCCTCGATGTCCTCGAGCATCTGACCTTCGAGGAGCAGCCGCGGGCGCTCGCAGAGCTCCACCGCATCCTGGCGCCGGCCGGTGAGCTGCTCGTCTCCGTTCCGAACCTCGCGCACCTGCAGTCCCGAGTCCACTTCCTGCTGCAGGGGCGTCTGATTCGCACGGCGTCCGAGCTGAAGCACCCGGGCGATCGACCCGATCGCAGAGTACCTGCAGCTCGCCGACCGTGCCGGGTTCCAGCTGATTGCCCGGCGCGGGATTTTTCCGACCGTGCCGATCCTCACGCGGCTGATCCGCCGTCATCCCCGAGGTCTGCTGCCGCTGCACCGCTGGCTCACCAGGCTGCTTCCCGTCCCGGGATGGTGTTTCCTGAACCTCCTCACGTTCCGGAAACGCTGACGCCTTGTTCCAGAAGGTTCGCGAGCTTTCGAAGAACCTGGCGGTTTACGGCGTCGGCGACGTCGCCATCCAGATCGTCAGCTTCCTGCTCGTCCCCGTCTACGTCAGGTACCTCGCCCCCGCCGACTACGGCATCCTCGGTCTGCTGGGCGGCGTCGAGGCGGGTGCGAAGCTGTTCTTCCGGTGGGGGCTCGACGGGTCCTTCATGCGGTTCTGGTACGACTCCGAGGATCAGGAGGCCCGCCAGCGGCTCGCCAGCACGATCTTCTTCTTCCTGCTCGCCATCAACGCGCTGCTCCTTGCCGTCTCGCTCATGGTCGCGCCGTTCGCCTCCGCGCGGATCCTGGGCGTCTCCGGCTACACCGTCGCGCTCCAGCTCGTCCTGCTGAACACGTTCGCCATCGGCTTCACGTTCATCCCGTTTCACGTCCTGCGGATGCAGCAGCGCACGCGCGATTTCAGCGCGCTGACCTTCGCGCGCTCGGTCGCCACGCTGGTGCTCCGCATCACGCTCGTCGTCTTTCTCCAATTCGGGATCTGGGGCGTCGTCGTCGCGGACGTCGTCGTCACCACCGGGGTGATGTTGTGGATGGTGCCGCTCTTTGCGCCGCTCATCCGCCCGGTGTTCTCCCGCCAGGTTCTTCGCGATTCGCTGGCGTTCGGCCTGCCCAGGCTGCCGCACGCGCTCGCGCAACAGGTGATGGCGATCGGCGATCGCTTCATCCTGAGCCGCTTCGGGACGCTGACCGACATCGGCGTGTACTCGATGAGCGTGAGCTTTGGCCTCATCCCGAAGCTGTTCCTCAGCGCATTCGAGAATGCGTGGGCGCCGTTCTACTATGCGACCGCGCGGGAGGCTGACGGCCCTCGAACATTCGCGGGCGTGACGACCTACGTGTTCGCGATGCTGGCGCTGCTCACGGCCGGCCTGTCCGCGATTGCGAGCGACCTCCTCGCGCTCGTCGTCGGGCCCGACTACGCGGCCGGCGGCGGCGTCATCGCCTGGACGGCGATCGGCGTGCTGCTGCAGGGGGTCTATCTGCTCACGTCGATCGGCCTGAACATCACGAAGCACACGCAGTACTATCCGGTGTCGACCATCGCTGGCGCCGCGTGCAACGTGGCGCTCAACTTCGTGTTGATTCCGCGGTTCGGCATCATCGGCGCCGCGTGGGCCAACGCTGCCGGATACGGCGTGCAGGCGGCCGTGGCCTATGTCTGGTCCCAGCGGTTCTATCCGATCGAGTACGAATCCGGGCGGCTGGCGCGCGTGTGCGCCGCGGCAGCGATCGCCTACGGAGCCGCACGCGCCTTCCCATCCGCGGGGCCGCTGACGGGCGTCCTACTGCGAGGCGGCGTTGTCGTCGCCGTGATGGGGACGCTCCTGGCTGTCACCGGCTTTTTCAGACCGGACGAACTGCAAGTGCTGCAGTCAATCAGGCGGCGTGTGCCGAGGGCCCCTGTGACGGCAGCCCCCGAGACCATCGAGATGGCCGGCGAGATTGTGACGACCGACATCCCGGACGACCTCGAGGCCGGAAGGCCCGGAAGACGATGACCCGGCGTCAGCTCGTGCTCCCTGCGATCTGCGCCGGGGCTCTGGTGCTTCGACTGATCGGTCTGCAGTACGGCCTCCCGGCCGTCTACAACCCTGACGAAGTCGCGATCATGGCGCGCGCACTCGCGTTCGCCAGGGGGACGCTGAACCCGCACAATTTCCTCTACCCGACGTTTTACTTCTACGTCCTGTTCATCTGGGTCGGCGTCTACCTCGGATTCGTCTGGGCGACGGGCCGCGTGGCCTCGCTCGCGGCGCTACAGAAGTTGTACTTCACGGATCCGACGGGCATCTTCACCGCTGGTCGCAGCCTTGCGGTAGCCGCCGGCACGGCGACCGTGTGGCTCGTCCATCGGCTCGGGTCGAAGTTCGGCGGCAGCCGCACCGCGACAGCGGCAGCGATCTTCCTCGCTGCGGCGCCGCTCCACGTGCGCGACTCGCACTACGTGAAGCACGATGTACCCGCCACACTGGCGATTGTCGCCGCCTACCTTGCGATGACGCGCATCTGGCCGGGCGATGAAGCGCGCCGGCTGTCCATGCGCGACACGCTGCTCGCCGGTGTCGCGACCGGTGTCGCCTTCTCGACGCACTACTACTGCATCTTCCTTGCGCTGCCGCTCGCGTGGGTCATAGTCCAGAGATGGCATGCCGGCGAAGGGGGCACGACGACCCGTCATCTCCTAGCTGCCGCCGCTGCGAGCGCGATCGCGTTTTTCGCGCTGTCGCCGTACCTGCTGGTCGAGCCGCGGACGGCCCTGCAGGACATCGCGGCGAACCGCGCGATCGTCGTGGACCGTGCCGTCGCATCCGGAGCCTTCGGCCCTGCCCAACGGTACGCAGCGATGCTGTGGCGGGACTCGATGGGCATGCCGGTCGTGCTCCTGGCCCTGGCCGGGGCCCTGTGGATGCTCGCCGTCGACCGCCGCCGGGCTATCCTGCTGCTGGCCTTTCCGATTCCCTTCCTGCTCTTCATCGCCAACACGGCGCCCGCAAGCCGCTACCTCAATCCCGTCCTGCCATTCGGGGCGGTTTTTGCCGGGTGGGCGCTCTCGCGGCTCGCAGCGGCGCATCGGGGCGCCCCCGGCGTTGTTCTGGGTGGCCGTGCTCTCTGCCGCGATGCCCGGAGTACTGGAGTCCGTGAAAGCGGGGAGGTTCTTTCGACAGGACGATACCCGAACGCTCGCGCGGGCCTATATCGAGTCGCACATCCCACCCGGGACCGGGATCCTCATTCAGCCGTATTCGGTGCCGCTGACGATGTCGCGTCAGGCGCTTGAGGAGGCGCTGGCGTCCCATCTGGGCAGCGCCGCGGCGGCCTCCACCAGATTCCAGCTCCAGCTCTCGCTGGAGCCATACCCTGAGCCCTCCTACCGGCTGATCTACCTGGGGACGGGCGGGCTGGACGTCGATAAGCTGTACGTGAGTCTCGAACAGGTGGGCGCTCCGGATGGGCTGGCGCTCCTCCGCCGTCTCGGCGTGGCGTTCGTCGTCTTCAAACGATACAATAGGGCGGATCCAGACTCGTTGCCGTTCCTCACCTTGTTGGCTCGTGAGGGCCGGCGGATTGCCGCGTTCTCACCGTATCGGCCAGGCGTAACCGATGCCGAGCAGGCGCGGATCGATCCTTTCCTGCACAACACCGATACCCGGATAGACGAAGCGCTGGAGCGTCCAGGTCCGCCGCTGGAGATTTGGCAAGTGTCAGACCGCTGAAATGTCGGCGTATGGAGAACAGGCGATGGACACTGGCAGGTCGGAGCAGGACAAGAGTTTGCCATTGACCATCGGCCCCGTGACCGCTCGCAGGTCTCGCAATTCATGATGAGGCTCCGCGACTCGATCGCGACGCGCGCGCGAGCGCTGCCGCTGGCGCGTCACGCCTGGGCGCGGTTCCGCCGGCACAAGTACGAAAAGCAAATCCGGCGATTCCTCGACGAGAAGTCCGGCCGCGCCGATCGGCTTCCGATTGGCGCCGTCTACGAGGCGACGATGCGGTGCAACCTGCACTGCGAGTTCTGCTACGTCGGCGACCTGCTCAACATCGAGGGCGAGTGGCGCCAGGAGCTGACGCTGGAGTCGCTTCGCGCGCGCCTTCCCGGATCGTCCCGGCTTCCAGGTCAGCCTCACCGGCGGAGAGATCTTCATGCGCAAGGACATCATGTCCGTGCTCGATCTCTTCCGCGAGAAGGGGTACGCCTGCGGCTACCTGACGACCAACGGCACGATCATCACCGAGGAGCGCGCCGAGGCCCTGGCGGAACTTGCAGCCCTGGGCTTCCTCGAAGCACATCAGCGTCTCGATCGACGGTCCGGGCGAGCTGCACGACGTCGCGCGCGGCCTGAAGGGCACGTTCGAGCGGACGTGCGCCGGGCTGCGCCGCCTGCAGGAGGCGGCGCGCCGCAAGCATGCGCCGCTGCGGGTCAGCATCAACACGACTGTCGCGCACGAGACGCTCGAGGCGCTGGACGAGATGGTGGATGTCGCCGAGGAGCTGGGCGTCGACGCCATCGGCCTGAACCACCTGATGTTCAGCACGCCAGAGGAGGTCGCCGAAACGGTGAGGCTCCTCGGTCAGGGCGACGCGTCGAAGATCGCGACGTTCGTGACGTCCGATCCCGGGCTCGACGTCGCGCGAGTCCGCACGAAGGTCGCGGCCCTCGAGGAGAAGTGCCGCGCGCCGCAACGTGCTCTTCGATTTCCGTCCCAAGGTCCATCCGCAGCTGATGGACAACTACTACACGCCAGGCTCGAGGCTGGAAGGCCGATGCCTCTATCCGTTCCTGCACGCGCGCATCTCGTTCTCGGGCAAGGTCTACTTCTGCCCCTTCATCCGTGTCGAGGTTGGTGATTTGACGACATCGTCTCTCGAAGAGATCTGGAACGGCGAGCGCTACGTGGCCATGCGCAAGAAGCTCGTCGAGCAACGGCATCTTTCCGGTCTGCCGCCGCTGCTGCAAGGTGGAGTTGTCCCCGGTGCCGGTTGCGGCGGAGGCGAGCGAGGGGGCGGCCGCGCGGCGCCGCGCCATTCCATTGACGGTGGTCCGCTGATCATGGCCATGCTTGGACAGAAGACGCTGCTCATCAACCCGCCGCTCATCAACGGCGTCGGCTTCACACGACAGGGCCGCTGCCAGGAGCGCGAGGACGTCCTCGGGACGACCAAGCCGCCCTACACGCTCGCCCTCCTCGCGGCGCTGCTGCGCGACGCTGGCTGCGAGGTCCGGATCGTCGACGCGACCGCCGAGCACCTCGACGTGAGCCAGGTGGCGGCGCGGCTCGACCGCGACGGCTTCGCCCCGACGCTGATCCTCTTCCCGACGACAACGCCGACCCTCGACGCGGACGTCGCGGCGATGGCGTCCGCTCAAACAGCGCTACCAGGCGCCGATGTTCTGCTACGGCCCGCACGCGTCGACCACGCCGGTGGAGTCGATGGCCAGAGCTGCGGCCGTCGACGGCATGTTCGTCGGCGAGCCGGAAGACGGCGTGCTGCAACTTGCGGCGCTCGATTCCCTGGATCGCCTCGGCGAGATTCCCAGCTTGACGTGGCGCCGCAACGGCGCGGTCGTCACGCACCGCGCCCACGGCAGCTTCACGGGCTTCCTCCAGGCACCGTATCCGGCGTGGGATCTGCTCGCGCTCGACCGTTATTCGCTGCCGATGGTCAACAAGCCGTACGTGCTCCTGGAGACGAGCCGCGGCTGCCCGTACACGTGCGACTTCTGCGTCGCCCCGATCCATCAGGGCCACAAGTTCCGCGAGCGCAGCGCCAAGACGCTGGTCGATCAGATCGAGCGCAGCTACCGCGAGTTCGGCGTCGAGTTCTTCTATCTCTGGGGCGACACCGTCACGCTGAACGTGAAGTCCTTCACGGCGTTCTGCGACGAGCTCATCGCGCGCAACCTGCCGATCCAATGGTTCGGCAACGCCCGCGCCGACAACCTGACCGATCCGGCGTTCGTCCACCGGCTGAAGCGCGCCGGCTGCTGGATGCTCGCGCTCGGCATCGAGTCCGAGTCCGAAGAAATCCGCAAGGACATGGTGAAGCGGCTGGAGCGGCAGAAGATCCAGGCGGCCTTCCGCAACATGCGTGCAGCCGGGATCAAGTCGTTCGCGTTCTTCATCTACGGCTATCCGGGCGAGACCGTCCACACGATGGAGCAGACGACGCGGTACGCGATCGAGCTGGATCCGGACTTCGCAAACTTCTATCCGGCGGTGCCCTATCCCGGCACGGCCCTCTACGAGAAGTGCGTCCGGGAAGGACTGCTGCGCCCGGAGGATGCCGACTGGTCGAAGATGGAGTACTCCTACTACCTGCCTGCGCGGCAACGGCCTCGACGAGCGGGTCGTCATGGAGTCGATCAACCGTGCGAAGCGCCGCTTCTTCCTGCGGCCGGCCTACATGGTGCGTCACGCCGGCGATGTCGCGAAGCTGGCGATGACGAAGCAGGCGATCGTCTGGCAGGTGCTCTCGCGCGACGGTGTTCGGCGCCGCGAGTCGTGGACACGCAGGCCGGACGCGCCGCCCTCCACCCCGAGACGACTACGTGAAGTTTTCTGGAAGGATCCGCTGATAGGTTTGAGGCGTTCTGCGGCTGGGATCGCTGGAATCGCCACAGGTCCCGCAGCTGCGTGACGTAGCCGAGCGCTTCCTTCAGGTTCATCTTGCTCTCACCCGCGGCCCGGTCCGAAAAGACGTAGGGAACCTCGACGACCGAGCCCGGCCGCGCCGCGCACGAGCAGCTCCAGGCAAATCTTGAAGCCGCCCGCCGAAATGCGAACCGTGCGCGCCAGATCGCGACGGATCAGGAAGAGGCCGGAGGTCGCGTCGACGACCGGGGTCAGCGGCCTGGCCGCCAGACAGGCCAGCCGCGACATGATCTGACGCGAACAGCGGCCAGTTCCGGGTGCCGCCGCCCGATATGTAGCGGCTGCCGATCACGATGTCAGCCGACGTTCGATTCATCACCGACGAGCATGCGCGGGGGCATGTTCCGGTGGATGGCTCAAATCCGCGTCGATGACCCCGACGACCGGTGCGGTGGCCACTTCGAAGCCGGCGACGACCGCCGTGCCGAGCCCCAGCTTGCCGCTTCGATGGATGACGGTGATGCGATACTGTCGCGCGAGGTCGTCTGCAATCCGGCCCGTGCCGTCCGGAGAATTGTCGTCGACGATCACCAGCTCGCCGTCGATGCCGCGGTCCGCATAACCTCGAAAGATCGCATGGACCAGGTCCGGCAGCCGCTCGCGCTCGTTGTAGGTGGGAACGACAATCGAGAGGGCGGCTGGGGATGCGGGAGCGACGGGCAAGGATGAGACTCGCAAGCACTATAATCCAGTCCCCTCCCGCGGTGATGCCCACCCGCCTGTTTCTGGCGCTCGCCGGCGCCCTCTTGCTGCTGCGCCTGCCGGCCGTCGTCCAACCGATGGGAGCGGACCAGGGACTCTACGCGTACGTCGGCGACCGGATCCTGGCTGGGGAGCTCCCGTATCGAGACGCCTGGGATCAGAAGCCGCCCGCCATTCATTTCACGTACGCGGCGATGCGAGCGATCTGGCGAGGGGACGCGGGGGTCGGGAGCGGCGGACGTCCTTGCCGCGGCTGCCGTCGCGTGGCTCCTCTACCGGTTGGGCGGAACGATGGGATCGGCGGCGGCCGGCGCGGCCAGCGCACTCGCTGTTCCTGCTGCTGTCCAACCCGGCGTTCACGCGGCTGGGGGGGATCCGGCTCCGCGCCCAGTGCGAAACCTTCATCGGGGTTGCGGTGGTTGGCGCATTCCTCGTGCTCGCTCAGCGTCGGAGCCGTGGGAGCGCCTCAACAGGCGTCATCGCAGGCGTCCTGTTCGGAACGGCGTTCATCTTCAAGTACAACGCCGGCATCTACGTGGCCGCTGGCCTGGCGGCGGCGTGGCTGTGGCGGCGGCTCACGTGGCGGGACGTGCTCCGCGTGTCCGCCGGCTTCGCCGTCCCGGTCGTCGCCGTGCTGGCGATCTTCTCGGGCGGTGGCGCGTTGCGCGACTTGTACGACGCGACGATCTCGTACAACATCCAGTATTCCGGCGAAACGTATGCGGGGCCTGGCGCGGCGATCTGGTACCTGATCACCTTCCCGATCGAACGCGCCCGGGTGGACGCGCTCTGGACGGTCGGCGGCGCGGGGTGTCTTCTTCTGATCCTGCTGTCCCCCTGGAAACGGGAGCGCCTGGTGCCCCCGATCTGGGTGGCCGCTTCATGCCTCTCGATTGCCGTGAACGGCAGCCGGGGATTGCCTCAGTACTTCGTGCAGGCGAACCCCGCGCTCGCGCTGGCGGCCGGCTGGGGAGCTCTCGAGATGTGGCCGCTGATCCGATCGTGGGCCGGCCTGCGTGCGCCCGCGGTTGGTCTCGCAGCGATGCTGGTCGTGTCGGTTGGCGTGTGGAGGGTGAATCAGTTCCCGAAGCTGGTCGAGCAGACGGTCTTCGATGCGACGTATCTGCTGGGACGCATGGACCGAACCGAGTATCTGTCGCGCTACTGCGGACGACCGGAAATACTCCGCCGTCGCGGCCGCCGAGCTCGCCGATGCCGTCCGCGCGAGCACGCAACCGGCCGATCGGATCTACCTGTTCGGATTCACGTGCTCCGTTTACGCGGACAGCGCACGCGCGAGCGCATCACGCTTCTTCTGGAGCCGTCCGGTCATCGTGAACTTCAAGGCAGGAACACCAGGTTATGGTGTCGACGGCCTGCTGGCAGACCTGCGCCGGCGCCCCCCGTCGCTCGTCGCGCTGCAACGAAGAGATTGGGCCCCCGACGTCGCCGATTCCGCGGACTTCTTCATGAGCACGCCCGCGCTCGCCGACTGGCTGCAGTCGAACTACGTCCAAGCGGCCGGCCCCGACGCCTTCGACGTCTGGGTCCGCCGGACGGGACCGTCATTGTCAAAGCCGGGGGGCTTCGTCCCGCCGGACCCCCCACCTCCACCCCAGCGCGCAAACCACGCGCGCCGGGGACCCCGGTCGCCGACGCTCGCGGGGACCCCGAAACCCCGCTCCGCTCCGGCGCGCCTGGCCCGTTATCATGAAACTCAGCACTAAGGCGCTTCCGGGAATCTCGCGCTCGCAGTACCTCGTGATCCTGCTTGGCGTCGCCGTGCTCGCCCTGACGCTGCGCGTGATCTTTCCCACCGCCGATCCGCCGTGGGATCCGTCAGTCGGCATCGTCTGGCACGACGAGGGCGCCTGGGTCCACAACGCTCGCAACAAGGCGCTCTTCGGGGCCTGGACGACCGATGCCTGGAACCCGATGTACATCGCGCCCGTCTTCACGGGGCTCGAGTACGCGACGTTCGCGGTGCTCGGCGTCGGCGTGCGGCAGGCACGACTCGTCTCGGAGCTGACGGGATTTGCGTCGGTGCTGCTCCTCGCCCTCGGGATCGCACGTCTCGGCGGACGCGAGGCCGCCGTTGCCGCGGGGCTGCTCCTGGCGACCAACTACGTCTACGTGATGTACGACCGTGCCGCGATCATGGAAGCCTCGATGGTCGCGTTCATGGTCGCCAGCTGGTACTGCTACGTCCGGGCCCAGACGAACGTCAGATGGAGCTGGCCGGCCGCTGCCTTCGCGCTGCTCGCCTTCTTCACGAAGGCCTCGGCTGCGTTCTTCGTCGCGGCACTCGGCTGCGAGGCGCTGATCGCCTGGCGGAACGTGACCGGGCGCGAGACGCCGGCCGGCCGGCGCGCGGCCTTGATCACGCTTGCGGCGCTCGTTGCGTGTGGGCTGATCGCGCTCGTCCTGTTCGTGCTGCCCAACTGGTCCGACTATCGGTTCTACAACTGGCAGATGTCGGTCACGCGCAAGCCGAGCTACGACGTGAAGTCGCTGGTGGATCGCGTGACCTGGTTCCCCATCCTCCACGACATCTTCACGCGCATGTGGTTCACGCTCGTAATCGGGCTGACGGCAGCGCTTGGGCTCCTGGCGCGCTGGCGTACGGCCTCACCTCCGGAGCGCCTGTTTGGTTTCTGGATCGCCATCGGCGCGTTGGAGTTGATCCTTCACGACGTCGGGAACGAGCGACGGTTCCTGATCTTCGTGCCGGCGCTGGCGGGACTCGCGGCGCTGATCGTCGGCCGCGATCGGACGCTCCTGCCACAGGAAGCGTCCGCGGTGACGAGGCGGCGGGCGCTGCCTGCGCTGCCGATCGTCCTCTTCGCGCTCTATGTGGTCGGCGGAACGTTGGTCCGCCTCGCACATCTCTACGAAGTCGGGCCGAACGTCCGGCTTGCCGCCGGCCTGGCCGTGGTCGCAACGGCGCTGATTTACGCCACCTGGCCATGGGTGCCGCGAAAACTTGCGGGGACGCCGTGGAGTCCCGGCGCCGGATTGATCGTGGCCGCGCTCGTCGCCGGCGGACAGCTCGCGCAATTCGTGCAGTGGGCTGCGGGTCGTACGTATAAGAACTACATGGCTTCCGTCGAGCTCGGGCACACGCTTCCAGCGGGAACGCTCGTCCACGGCAAGCTCGCCAACGGCCTCGCGCTCGAGAACCGCATCAGGCCGATATTCGTCGGCCGCGGCTTCGGCAACTACGACGACCGGAAGACGCGAGACGATGTGCGATATATTCTGACGTATGTAGCGCCGAGTCTTGGATACGAGTCCCAGGCGCGGAATCCTGTCATTCAGGACGTGCTCGACGCGTACCCGCATCACCGGATCATCA
Source organism: uncultured Acidobacteriota bacterium (assembly GCA_963804795.1). Classification (GTDB taxonomy): domain Bacteria; phylum Acidobacteriota; class Vicinamibacteria; order Vicinamibacterales; family 2-12-FULL-66-21; genus CAVSUB01. Next base: position 43,357 of record CAWDRS010000010.1, read on the forward strand.
TGACGTTCGACGTGGCGGAAACGAGGACCGGCCACGACCTCGCGGCGCTCATCGACAAGTTCGGCTCGGCCCCGGCCGGCGTGACGAGCGTAACCGGGCGTGCAGAATCCAGCCCGGGGATCGGGCGTGCGACATCCGGCCCGGGGATCGGGCGTGCGACATATTGACGAACGCGCCATCAAGGCGCACGCCGACCTCCGCTTCCGATCCGAATACGACTATGCGCTGTTCGAGTACCATCGCAGCGCCAAAGTCATCGCGTTCCTCGAGCGGGCAGGCGTGGCCGTGCGAGGGCGCGTGCTCGACGCGGGGTGCGGCGGCGGCGGCATGCCGCTCTCGCTCGCGGAGGAGGCGGCGCTCGTCGTCGGCATCGATCCCGCGGAGAGGTTTCAAGACGCCGGCGTGCGCCTCGGCCGCGAGCGCGGGATCCTGCACCTGACCTTCGCCCTGGCCGACGGCATGTACCTCCCGTTCGGTCCAGGGACCTTCGATCTGGTGCTGTCCCACGCGGTCATCGAGCACGTGGCCGATGCGCCGCTGTATCTGCGCGAGTGCGCGCGTGTCCTCGCGCCCGGCGGTCACGTCTACCTGTCGACGGCGCCGTATCTGTCGTTTGCCGGGGCACACTTGCCGCGCCTCAAGCTGCAGCTGCCCCTGCACTTGATGATCGGACGCCGCGCTGCGTTCGCGACCTTCCGCTTCCTGGCCCGGCACGCGGCCTGGACCTTGAAGGAGCCGGCGAACGAGAACTCGTTCATCAAGGCGGCGCGGCGCGGTGAAAGCAAGGAGGACGACTTGCTCGAAAAGGTACGCGTCACGCGGCTCCGCCGCCAGATCGCCGAGGCCGGGCTGCGCGTCGTGCGGGAGGAGCTGCACGCGACCACCACCGTGCGCCGCATGCCGGCGCCGCTCGCTCGGTGGCTGCGCGACAGCCCGCTGACCCAGGACGCACTCATCAGCAATATGGAATACGTGCTTGCGCATCGGCGATCGGGTGATCGGGTGATCGGGTGAGGGAATCGAGCGATCGGGCGGTCGGGTCATCGGGTGAGGGAATCGAGCGATCGGGTGATCGGGTCATCGGGTGAGCGAATCGAGCGATCGGGCGGTCGGGTGATCGGGTGAGGGAATCGAGCGATCGGGCGGTCGGGTCATTGGGCGATCGGCGATCGGGTGATCGCGCGATGGCGATCGGAGATCGGCTATGGACCGATCACCCGATTCCATCACCCGATCGCCCGATCGCCCGATCGCCCGATCGCCCGATCGCGCGATTTCTGGCGGAGTAGAGCGTGGCGGAAATCACTCCCTATCGGGCGGACGACAGGCGCGCGGTCGACGCGCTCTACCGGCGTGTGTTCGGCAACGACGCCGCGGAGGCCAGCCGGCTGCGGTGGGAGTGGCAGTACGGCCGCAATCCGAACAACCCGGGGCGCGAGCCGGAAATCTGGATTGCCCGCGAGGGCAAAGCCATCGTCGGACAGTATGCGACGATGCCCGTGCAGGTGTCGGTGTTGGGGCGGCAGGTGCGAGGGTCCTGGGGGATGGACGTGATGGTCGCGCCGGAGCGACAGCGGCAGGGCCTCGGAGAGCTGCTGTTCCGCACCTGGGATCGGCACGTCGGCGCGGCGCTCGGTCTGGGGCTGTCGGAATCCTCACATCGTTTGTTTCAGAAGCTCCGTTGGCCCGATGTGGGGCCGCTGCCGTGTCTCGTGAAGCCGCTGACGCGGCGCGCCCTGCGCCGGCCGAACTGGCCGCAGCCGATCAACCGGCTCGTATCAGCCGTAACGCTCCCCGTTGTGAAGATCCTGTCGCGCACGCGTCCCTTGAGCGCTGAGGTCCGCCTGATTCAGCGTTTCGACGAGTCCTTCAGCCATTTGTGGGACGAGCTGGCACCGAAGTTCGATTTCGCCGTCCGGCGTGACGCGGCGTACTTGAACTGGAAGTATGTCGGCGTTCCGCACGTGCGCTACCTGCTCGCGGCGCTCCGCCGCGACGATCGCAACGTGGGCTATGCGGTCTACCGACATCTCCACGAGCCGCGGGGCCGGGTAACGCTGCTGGTGGATTTTCTCGCCGATCCCGAGGACGAAGCGGGAATCAACACGCTGGTGCGGTGGATCGATCGGGAGGCGAGGCAGGCGGATTCGGACAAGATCCGCACGTTCGCGATGCACGCCGCCTTCAAACGTGTTCTCCGACGGGCTGGCTATTTCCAGGTGAAGTCGACCGTGGAGTTGGTCGCCAAGGTGAACGGCACCGATGTGCCACCGACCTTCTACGAAGAGACGGAGCGCTGGCATGTCACCATCGGCGACTCCGATCAGGATCGGTGATCCCGCACCTTCATGCACCTCCTGGTCGGCATCGACACCGAAGGGGACAACCAGTGGGACGCGGCCGCTCGCGCCAGACAGACGTTCGAGAACATCTACGCGCTTCCGCGGTTGCACGCGCTCTTCGGCCGGCATGGAGTCCGGCCGACCTACGTCATCACCCACCCCGTCGCATCGGACCCGCGATCCGGCGACGTGCTGCGATCGCTCCTCGCGCGCGGCGACTGCGAAATCGGCGCTCACCATCATGCGTGGGAGACGCCGCCGTGCAGCCGTGAGGACATCGCACGCCACGCATATGCCTCGACCCTGCCTCGCGATCAGTTCGATCGGCAACTCGCCAGCCTGACGGGCGCGATTGTGTCGGCGGTCGGCGTCCGGCCGGTCTCGTACCGCTCCGGGCGGTTCGGCTTCTCCGCCGATCACGTCGCATCGCTCGAGCGCCAGGGCTACCTGGTCGAATCCAGCATCGCACCGCTCTTCTACGAGTCCCACAAGGGCGGACCGGAATTCGTGGAGGCACCGCTTCGTCCCTATTTTCTGTCCTACGACAGCGCGACGCGGCCCGGCACGAGCAACCTGCTCGAGGTCCCGGTATCGGCCGCCCTGAACCGGCGACTGCCGAAGGTGCTGCAGTATGCCTACGCTCGCGCGCCGCGCCCGTACACGACGAAACGCCTGCTCCGCGTACTCCGGCTCGTCCGCATGCGCTGGCTTCGACCCTCGTACTCGTCGCTCGCCGATATGGTCTCGCTCGCGCGGGATCTGGCAACGATGGGCGAACCGGTGCTGAACATGCTCTTCCACTCGAGCGAGGCAATCGTCTCCGGCAGCCCGTACAATCGGACGCAGTCCGAGCTGGACGCCTTCTGCGACCGGTTGGAGAAATTCCTGGCGGTGGCTATCAAGGAGCTCGGCGCGAAGCCGATGACGTTCGCGGAGTTCCGGGATGCTACGTGACGTAGGAGCTAGGAGCTAGGAGCTAGGAGCTAGGAGCTAGGAGCTAGGAGCTAGGAGCTAGGAGCTGGCTGGTAGCTGGAAGCTGGTAGCTGGAAGCTGTAGCTGCGCCTGATGCACATTCTGCACGTGACCCCTCATCTGCCGCCGGACCAGGCGGCAAATGCGCTGCTCCCCTGGCAGCTCGGGACGTGGGCGCTGGACGCGGGCGACAGCGTCGCGTACGTCGCGCACCCGCCGCGGGCGGCGGGTCAGCCGGACCTGGCGGGTGCCGTGACGTGGGTGCCCCGGCGTGTGGCCGGCGGATTGACCGCAGCGCTGCGAATGGACCTGCCGGCGCGCGCTTTCCGGATCAGGCGCGCGCTCATGCCGGCGTTCGAACGAGCGGACGTCGTGCACGTGCACAGCAACGGGTTGCTTGCCGAGCTGGCCGTCCTGCTCGCTGTTCGGCAGCGGAAGCCCGTGGTGCTGACGCTGTACGGAACCGAGATCTGGCATTACCAGCCGAAGCGCCTCGGCCCTGACCTCTTCACGCGCGCCTATCGTGCCGCCTCGATCGTGACGTTCTACAGCGAGCGGCTGCTCGGTCGTGCGCGCGAGCTCGGGCTCACGCGTCGACAGATGGAGACGGTGTACCCCGCTGTCGGCTCCCGCTTCGTCTGGCACGACGCCGACGGCGCAATCGGCCGCCCGAGCGCAGCTGGACATCGCGAACCGCCACCTGCTCCTCAACGTCAAGCGGCTGCACCCACTCGCGGGTCAACGCGATCTGCTGGAAGCGCTGAACGACGTCGTGCGCGTGCACCCCGACACACGGCTGGTGATCTGCGGAACAGGTCCGCTCCTGGACGAGCTCAAAGCCGTCGCCCGTTCGGCCGGCGTGGAGCGTCACGTCACGTTCGCGGGGCTCGTCGACAACGCGACGATTGCCACCTACTGTGCCGCGGCGGACCTCTTCGTGTTGCCCTCGAAGCTCGAGGCGCTGCCGACGGTCGCCGTCGAAGCACTTGCAGCCGGCACGCCCGTCATCTCGACTGACAACCCTGGCGGCGTCGAGCTCAACGACGTCTTCGGACCCGACGTCGCGGTCGTTCCGCGCGAGCAGCCGATCGCACTCGGCCTCGCGATCGTCCGATTCCTCGAGGACAAGCGGCGGACGAGCGTCTCGACCCGACTGACGATCGAACGCGATTTCCGGGCCTCGGAGGTCGCGGCGCGCTACCGCGCGCTGTACGAGCGCGCCCTGGCGGGGGATGCGCGATGAAGATGACCCGCGGCGTCGGCCGCGCGGCGTCCACGGGCTTCCTGGCCGCGCTCTCGGCCGTATTCTGGCTCGCGCTCTTCTACGGATTCGAGCCCTGAACTGGTCGTCGACTTCGACACGGCGCCACCCCGTCTCCTCACCGGTGTCTATCCGATCGAGCGCGAACCGGTGTCGGGACGTACGTTTGCGTGGACGGCGGACCAGGTCACTCTCCGGCTCCCTGGACTGGACCGTCGCGTCGGATGGAACCTGACACTCCGCGTCCGTGGGGCGCGCGCGCTGGCACTCGAGAACCCCGAGCTGACGCTCGCCGCCGACGGACTGCAGCTCGACAGGCGCCGGACGGCGACAGCCTACGAGGACATCACGGTCCTGATTCCGGCGCGTGCCGATCGACGCGGAGTGACCGTGACGATCCGCGTGTCCTCGACGTTCGTGCCGGGCCCTTCGGATTCACGCGCGCTCGGCGTGATGCTCGACGAAATGCGTCTCGCCCCCACGGGGCTCGTGGTGCCTCCGAGAACTGCCTTCGCCGGCGCGGCGGCAGCCGCGGCCACCATGGGCGCAGCCATCGCCGCACTCGGTGTCACGGCGGGATCGGCGATTGGCGCAGCCATCGCGATCGCCGCCGGCATCGCGTCGGTAATCGCCCGAGGATTCGCTCCCTATACCGATTTCCCCGACGTGGCCTCGAGAGCCGGCATCGCCATCGGCCTGGTACTGGCGCTCGGCACGGTGACGGTTCGCCTCGCCATGCGCGCGCCCCTACGCAACACGGCGAGATTCGTTGCCGCCTTTTCGGCCTCCGCGCTGCTCCTGAAACTGCTCGTCCTGCTGCACCCGGACATGCCGATCGGCGACGCGCTGTTCCATGCTCATCGGTTCCAGGACGTCCTCGCCGGTCATCTCCTGTTCACGTCGGTCGCGCCGGGCAACTATCTGTTCCCGTACGCACCCGGCTTCTACGTGTTTTCTTCCGCCTTTGCCGATCTCGTGGCGCGCGGCAACGCGGATATGGCTCTGCTCCGTGTCGTAGCGACGGTCACGGACACCGTCGTCGCGATACTCCTGTATGGTGCGATCGCACGCACCCGGGGCGACAGGCTGGCAGCCGCGTGCGCCGTGGCGATCTACCACCTGACTCCCCTCGACTTCGGCGTCCTCGCGGCCGGGAACCTCACGAATGCATTCGCTCAGGCAATATCCGTCGTGGCGCTGGTCGTCATGTCGAGCGTGGCGCTTCGGGTCGCGCGATGGCTCCCGACGTTGCTCTTCGGGCTGGTCGTCACCGCCGCGTTCCTCTCGCACACGAGCACGTTCGCCATTCTTTCCGTCGCGTGCTTCATCACGGCCGTTCTGTTGTGGTGGCGTGGCGGATCGGAGCTTCGGCCCGCCGCCCGCGCCGTGATTTTTTCGCTCGGCGTTGCGATCATCCTCGCAGTCGCGTTGTACTACGCGTACTTCATGGAGACATACCGCACTGAGCTGGCGCGGATCGGAGCGGAGACCGCTACCGCGGCGCCCGATGCTGGAGGACGCGGGATTCTCGAGAGACTCTTCGCGGTGCCGCGATACGTCTATCTCTATTTCGGCATTCCGACGATGGCGCTGGCGGTGTGGGGCACGCGGGTACTGTGGCGGGGGCCCGCTGATCGGCTGGCGCTCTCGATCCTCGGATGGGCTCTCGCCTGCACCGCCTTCCTCGTCCTTGGGGTGGTCACGCCGGTCGACATGCGGTACTACCTCGCGTCCATCCCTATCCTCGCGGTGGTAGCGGGATTCGGGGCGAGCGCGGGCTGGTCTGCAGGAGGGACGGCGCGTGTCGCCGCCGCCGCGCTCCTCACATGGGGCCTCGTCGAGGGCGTGCGCGGTTGGTGGACGGCGATTGGATAGGTCGCAAGCGCCCGACCTTCAGGTCGGGCGCATCACGTGTTAAGGATGTAAACCCGATGACCCTCATGGAACGAATCAGCCAGGACCTGACCGCTGCGATGCGCGCCCGCGAGCAGCTGCGCCTTGCCGCCCTGCGGATGGCCAAGGCGGCCCTCATGAACCGCGAAGTCGAGAAGGGACGCGCACTGGAGGAGAGCGAGGAGCAGCAGGTGATCGTGTCGCTCATCAAACAGCGGCGCGACTCCATCGAGCAGTTCCGGCAGGGCGGCCGACAGGATCTCGCGGACAAGGAAGCCGCCGAGATCACAACCCTCGAGGTGTATCTCCCGCCCCCGGTGGATCCCGCGGAGATCGATCGCGCGGTCACCGAGGCCATCGCGGAGTCAGGCGCCACGTCGCCGAAGGACCTTGGAAAGGTGATGAAGGCGGTCATGCCGAAGCTGGCGGGCCGGGCGGTTGACGGCCGCACGATCAACGAACTGGTGCGCCGCAAGCTGGGAGCATAGGGAGCATAAACACCAAACCTTTCCGATTCTTCGCACGTCTAATCCAATTGAAAGGCACGCACAAGCCTCTCATCCATCCTCCATTAGGCTCCTGTCCACAAGGCAGGAGCCCTTTTTTGTGCGTGCCGTCCCGCATTCGCACGCACCATCGTCCGCTGCTCCCGGATCCGGACAGATGCCCTGACGCTCTCTCGAATTGGGCTGGGATTCGGTGTGGTACGCTGAGCGGCTCATGAGCACGCCAGGCTCGCTGGTCCCACATTCCGCCACATCTTTTTCTGGTCCTTCCAGTTCCAGATGAGCTCGCGACTGGCCCGCTCCGCGGGCCTCATCAGCATCGCCACGATGGCGAGCCGTGTCCTTGGTGTTGCCCGCGAGACCGTGCTCGCTGCGATCTTCGGAGCCGGAAGCGGGCCCGAGATGGACGCCTTCAACGTCGCCTTCCGCGTGCCCAACCTGCTCCGGGACCTCTTCGCCGAAGGGGCGATGACCGCCGCGTTCGTGCCGACCTTTAGCGCGACCTTGACCACGCAGGGACGCGACAGCGCATGGCGGCTCGGCAACCTGGTCATCAACGCGCTCCTCGTCGTCACGAGTACGCTCGTCGTACTCGGGCGTCATCTTCGCGGAGCCGATCACGCACGCGATGGCCTCCGGCGAAGAGTTCGCAGCCGTTCCGGGAAAGCTCGCGCTGACCACGCTGCTGACCCGATTGATGCTGCCGTTCCTCACGACGGTGGCAGTCGCCGTGGCGATGATGGGGATGTTGAACTCGCTGCACCGGTTCTTCATTCCTGCGCTGTCGCCGGCGATGTTCAACGTCGCGACAATCGCGTGTGCGCTGTGGCTCGTACCTGTCATGCCGGCTTTCGGGTTGCCGCCGATTGCGGCGATCGCGCTAGGCGCCATCATCGGAGGTCTCGGCCAGATCGCCTTGCAGTGGCCGATACTCCACCGCGAAGGCTTCCGCTATCGCCCGGTGATCGATTTCAAGAACCCTGAGTTGCGGCAAATCCTGAGGCTCATGGGCCCCGGCACGCTCGGGCTCGCGGCCGTGCAGATCAATGTATTCGTGAACACCTACCTCGCGACGACGCAGCCCCAGGGAGCCGTTTCGTGGCTCAACTACGCGTTCCGGTTGATGTACCTCCCGATTGGTCTCTTCGGGGTCTCGATCGCGACAGCAGCGCTCCCGGACATCTCGCGTCACGCGGCCGCCGCGGACGGGCCGGCGATCCGAAGAACAGTCTCCCAGGGGCTCAGGCTCATGCTGATGCTCAACGTCCCCGCGACGATCGGGCTCGTTGCGCTCGCGAACCCGATCGTCGGCCTCCTGCTCCAGCGCGGGCGCTTCACGGCAGAGGACACGGTGTCGACCGCCGCGGCGCTGATGTTCTACGCACCGGGACTCGTCGGGTACTCGGCAGTGAAGATTGCCTCTCCGACGTTCTACTCGTTGCGCGACAGCCGGACACCCGTGATCATCAGCGTGCTGACGGTGCTGACCAACCTGGTGCTGAACATCACGCTCGTGCGCGTGCTCGGGTTTCGCGGCCTGGCGCTTGGCACAGCCGTCGCGGCGATCTTCAATGCCGGAGCGCTGCTCTGGCTCCTCAGACGCCGGCTGGATGGCCTCGACGATCGGCGACTCGCGGCCTCATTCGTCAAGATCCTCGCAGCGTCGGTGGCGATGGGCGTTGCAGCCTGGTGGACCGATCATGGTCTGCAATCGATGCTGCCGGCCGGCTCGTTCGCCTGGAAGCACATCGATCTGTACCTCGCGATCCGTCTCGTGTCGGCCATTGGCGTGGGCGTGGCAGTGCTCATTGCGTCGGCGCGCCTGCTCCGGATCGCCGAGTTCGACGAAGCGGCCTCGCGCATACTCCGGCGGTTCGGCGGCGCGAGGGGGGTCCGTTGATCGGCCTGCGCGAGCGGCTCCACCCGACCGTGCTCCTGATGGCCGGCGCCCACTTCATGGTGGACGGCTACGGCAACATCTACGCGCCGCTGCTGCCGCTCCTCATCCCGCGTCTCGGCCTGTCGCTGGCGGCGGCCGGCACCTTGACGATGCTGTATCAGATCGCCGCGTCGGTCTCACAAGTGGGTTTCGGGCGGCTCGCGGACTCCTGGCGGCCGCGCGTGCTCGTCATGGTGGGACCGGTCATCGCGGTGACCGTCCTCAGCCTGATCGGCCTCGCATCGACGAGGACAATGCTGGCGATCGTTCTTTTTGCGGGCGGCCTGGGCGGCGCGGCGTTCCACCCGCCCGCTGCGGCGCTGGCGCACCGGCTGGGCGGCGCACGTCCGGGGCTCGCGATGTCGGTCCACATCACCGGCGGCACGCTCGGCTTCTCGCTGGGTCCGCTGCTCTTCGCACCGTTTGCCGAGCGATTCGGGATCGAGTGGACGCCGCTGCTCGCGATCCCCGGACTCGTCGTGATCGGGCTGTTCCTGCGGCGCGTGCCGACGTTTCCGAAGCATCACGAACAGCGCAGCACATTCCGGTCGCTCCGACCGTACGCGAAGCCGCTCGGCCTGCTCTACTTGATCGTCGTGCTGCGCACGCTCGCGTCGTTGTCGTTCGCGACGTTCGTACCGGTGATGATGACGCGGCGCGGGTTGTCGGTCGGCGCAGCTGGAAGCACCGTCGCCCTGTATCTGTTCGCCAGCGGCGTCGGCGGCTTCTTCGGGGGGCCGGCTGCCGATCGCTTCGGGCCGAAGCGGGTGATCGCGTGGTCGCTCGTCATCTCGACGCCGTTCCTCGTCGCGGCGCCGCTCGTGTCCGGCTGGCTGTTCGTCGTCCTGCTGGCGATTGGCGGGATGTTCCTCCAGTCCACGCTCCCGGTGAACGTCGTATTCGGTCAGGCGCTCGCGCCGGTGAGCGCGGCGACGGTGTCGTCGCTGATGATGGGCTTCGCCTGGGGCACAGGAGGCCTGAGCGTGCCATTCGTCGGAATGATCGCGGATCGGTGCGGGAATCGAGCCCACGCTGGCGGGGCTGGCGCTGGTACCGCTCCTCGCGGCAGCGTGTACGTGGCCGCTTCCGTCGAGCGCGCACCCGGTGGCGCGGCCGGTGGAGCCGGGCGCGCCGGACGCCGCGCCGTGACGCGTGTGGTACGATAGACACGGGAAAGCTGCACAGATGTCCCGATACGCGCGCCACTCGCCGATCAGCTACTCGTCGTTCGGGCCTGGTCCACTCACGCCCGCGGTGAAGTGGATTCTCATCGCGAACGTGGCGATGTTCGTCCTGACGCTCATCGTCCCGGAGATCATCGGGTATCTCGGACTGATTCCTCAGCAGGTCCTGCGGCATGGATGGGTGTGGCAGCTGGGCACCTACATGTTCCTGCACGACCCGCACAGCATCGGGCACATCCTGTTCAACATGCTGGGCGTGTGGATGTTCGGCGTCGAGCTCGAACGGATCTGGGGCACGCGCTTCTTCTCGTACTATTACGCCATCACCGGGCTCGGCGGAGGCGCGACGATGCTCCTGGTGTCGCTGCTGCCGTTCGCGGCAACGGCGCCCGCCTACGAGTCGGTCACGATCGGCGCGTCGGGCGCGCTCTTCGGACTGCTGCTGGCCTTCGCGCTCTACTACCCCGACCGCCCGATCCTGATCATGCTCATCATCCCGGTACCTGCGCGGGTGTTCGTGATCATCTTCGGCGCGATCGCATTCCTGAACTCGTTCCAGCCGGGCCGAGGCATCGCCGATGCCGCACACCTCGGCGGCCTGGTGACCGGCTATCTGTATCTGCAGAGCGGCCGCGGCGGCCTCACCGCGGAGATCAAATACCGGTATTTGAAGTGGAAGATGAACCGCCTGCGACGGAAGTTCGACGTCTATTCAGGCGGCAGGTCGGACTGGGATCGAAACGTTCATTAGGAGGCTTCGCTGCCGGCGCTCGGCGCTCCACCAATCCCGCTTCTCAAATTCTTAACAGGGAGTCAGAGACGAGGTGGGGAGGAGATCTCTAAATGTTGAAGATCCTCCTTTCCTCCCCTCCTCGCTGTTCAAAGCTTTTGACACGGAACTGGCCCCCCGAGCCCGGCACGTCTTCACTTCTGAAAGTACGCGTCAGTGTGATCCAGCCAATCCTGGCGGATCGGGCTGAAGAGGTCGAGCTCGAACGTGTCGTCGAGCGCCTCCGCCTGATGGTCGACCCAGGACGGAATGTGCAGGACCTCCCCTTCCCGGACGGTAATCTCCTCCCCGGCGATCAGGTACTTCAGCGCCCCTTGCAGCACGTACGTCATCTGCTCGCTCTCGTGTGAGTGCTTCGGTACGAGCGCACCTTTTTTCAGATAGACCTGCGCGGACATCAGCCGCTCTCCAGTCACGATCTTGCGCGAGATCATCTCGGTCACTTTCTCGAGCGCGATCTCGTCCCAACGGTGCAAATGAACGGTCGGTGTGGTCACTCTGGGTCTCCGCTGTCAGGCTCCGGGCGGGCCGGAGCCTGGAGCCGTTTTTCCTTCGAAAGAGCGCGCGATTATAGCACCAGCCGTGCGGGGCTCCAGCGGGGCTCTGTCGCTGGGCCGGATGTTATAATTCGGTGTTTCCGGCCCTGCCCCCATCGCGAGGCGGGCCCGTTGTCAGTCGTGGCCCGCGGCTCGAAAGGACCAATCCGCGCATGAAGGGTTCGGCGGTCAGCAACGGCGCGAGCGCGGACACCGAGCGGGCCTCGGTCGCGCTCGAGGGGATCACCCGGGTCGACCTGCTCCTCGCGTACCGCACGATGCTGCTGTCGCGCCGGCTCGACGACAAAGAAATCCAACTCAAGAGCCAGAGCCTGATCTTCTTCCAGATCAGCGGCGCCGGGCACGAGGCAGTTCTCACCGCCGCCGGGATGCTCCTCGAAGCGGGACACGACTGGTTCTATCCCTACTACCGCGACCGTGCCCTCTGCCTCGCGCTCGGGCTGACCCCTTACGAGATGCTCCTCGCCGCCGTGGGCTCGAAAGACGATCCGGCCTCCGGCGGCCGGCAGATGCCGTCCCACTGGGGTCACAAGGGCATGCACATCGTGTCGCAGTCGAGCCCCACTGGGACGCAGTGCCTGCAGGCCATCGGCTGCGCCGAGGCAGGCAGACTCTACGAGCAGGTGGCGGAAATCCCGGATCGAGAGCAGCACTTCAAACAGGACGAGGTCACCTACGTCTCGCTCGGCGATGGGACGACGAGCGAGGGTGAGTTCTGGGAGTCGTTGAACGCGGCGTGTCTGACCGCGCTTCCGGTGCTCTTCCTGGTCGAAGACAACGGCTACGCGATCTCGGTCCCGGTCGACGCGCAGACGGCCGGCGGCGACATCTCCCGGCTCGTCTCCAGCTTTCCGGGACTCTTCGTCCGCAGCATCGACGGCACGGACTTCCCGACCTGCTATCGCACGCTGCACGAGGCCATCGGCTACGTCCGCCAGCGCCGGGGCCCGGCGCTCGTCCACGCGCACGTCACGCGGCCGTACTCCCATTCCCTGTCGGATGACGAACGGCTCTACAAGCCGCCCGACGAGCGTGCGGCAGAGGCACTGCGCGATCCGATTGTGCGTCTCGGCGCGCTCCTGACGTCCTCGGGAGTTGCGACCGAAGCGGATCTCGAGAACATCGCGCTCGAGATCGACCGCGAGATCGCCGAGGCCGCGGAGCGCGCCATTCGCTCCGAGAGACCAACAGCCGATACCGCCGGCCTCTACGTGTACTCCCCAGACGTCGATCCCACGTCTCCCGCGTTCGCCACCGAGCCCATGCCCGACGGCAAGCCCGACACGATGGTGGCGGCCATCAATCGCACGCTGAAGGACGAGATGGCGCGCGATCCGCGGATCGTGGTGTTCGGTGAAGACGTTGCGGATTGCAGCCGGCCCGACGCGCTGTCGTCCGTCTCGGGGAAAGGCGGCGTATTCAAGGTTACGCACGGCCTCCAGCGCGCATTCGGCAGCGACCGCGTATTCAACTCGCCCCTGGCGGAAGCGGGTATCATCGGCCGTGGCACGGGCATGGCCACGCGGGGCATCAAGCCGGTCGTCGAGATTCAGTTCTTCGACTACATCTGGCCGGCGATGATGCAGATCCGCGACGAGATGTCGATGCTGCGGTACCGCTCCAACAACGCCTTCTCCTGCCCGATGGTCATCCGGGTGGCGACCGGCGGGTACTTGCGCGGCGGCGCGCCGTACCACAGCCAGTCAGGCGAGAGCATCTTCGCCCACTGCCCGGGCATCCGGATCGCATTCCCTTCGAACGCGCAGGATGCCGCCGGGCTCCTCCGCACGGCGATTCGATGCGACGATCCGGTCATCTTCCTCGAGCACAAGCACCTCTACCGGCAGACCTACAACAAGAGCGCGTACCCCGGCCCCGACTACATGGTGCCCTTCGGCAAGTCCTCCATCCGCCGCGAAGGCCGCGACGTCGTCGTCATCACGTACGGCGCGCTCGTGCAGCGCGCACTGCTCGCCGCACAGCAGGCGGAAAAGGACGGCATCAGCGCCATGGTCATCGACCTTCGGACGATTGCGCCCTTCGATTGGGACGGCATTGCCACGGCGGTCCGGCGGACGAGCCGCGTCGTCATCGCCCACGAGGATCAGCTCACGTGCGGGTTCGGCGCGGAGCTCGCGGCGCGGATTTCAGAGTCTCTCTTCGAGCACCTCGACGCCCCGGTCAAGCGGGTCGCCGCCATGGACGTCCCCGTGGCGTACTATCCTGAGCTCGAAGAGGCCATCCTTCCGCAGTCGTCCGACGTGCTGAAAGCCATCCGGGACGTCGCGGGATACTGAGCATCTCCACATCGTAATCTTCCGTCCGGAACTGCCATGCGCTTGCTCCTGGCGCTCGCCGTTGTCGCGGCACTCCCTTTCGCGGGCGCCCAGCAGTCCCGGCGCGCGCGGCCGATCGAGACGCTCGAATCGATCGGCGGGCTGCCGGCGCACGTCGCAGGACGGTTCACCGAGATCTCGGCCTGTGCGCAATCGTCCGAGGGGGAGTACCTCGTGTTCGACCGCCGGGCCCATGCCGTCTCGTCGGTCGCCCCACCCTACGACACGTCACGCGTGCTCGTGCAGATTGGCGCCGAGCCCGGCCGGCTGCTGCATCCGACCGCCTTCAGCCTCGCCGCCGATGGACGGTTCGTTGTCGCGGACGCGCCAGGAAGGAAGGGCCGCGTCCAGATCTTCCTGACGAGCGGCGCGAGCCTGGGCGGTTTTACGCTCGCGACCCGCGACGTCCCTACGCTCGTCTTCGAGAATTTCCTGCAGAGCGGAATCGGGTCGCTGGCCTACACCGGCCACTCGATCGTGATCAGCCAGCCGGAGCTCGGAACGCTCATCTCGGAGTACGCCATGGACGGCGGGAGCCCGCGGACATTCGGGAGCCTGCGGCCGACCAGCCAGGAGCAGGACCGCGACGTCCATCTGGCGCTCAACACCGGCTTGCCGATCGTCAACCCGCAGGGAGGGTTCTACTTCGTGTTCCTCGGAGGCGTACCGATGTTCCGGAAGTACGACGCGGCCGGCACGCTGCTCTTCGAGCGCCACATCGAAGGACCGGAGCTCGACGACTACACGAGAGCCCTCCCGAACGCCTGGCCAAAACGACGCACGGAGGAGGGAGAGCTGCCCATCGTGCAGCCGGCAATCAGAGCGGCGGCTGCCGATCCCGACGGCAACCTCTGGGTGTCGCTCATGACGCCGGTCACGTATGTGTACGACAACTTCGGAGAGAAGCGCAGGACGATTCAGCTCCGAGCCGCCGGGATCGTGGCGGCCAGGTCGTTCTTCTTCAAGGCCGGAGGGAATGTTCTCGTGGCGCCAGGGTGTTATGAGTTCCGGAGATAGAGAGCCCGCTCGGCCATCAAAAGGCATTAGACAGGGAGGAAGGGAGGCGTCCTCCCCTTCTCCCCTGTTGAAGGAATCTGTCGGCGCCCGGATCTAGATCAACCTCCCCACCCCTCCCAGATCGAGATTCAGATCCTCCGGCGTCAAATTGAATTGCGCCGCGAGTTCCCGGACGGTCTCCTCGAGCCGCATCAGGGCGATGCCGATCCTCTCGGTCTCTTCCGCCGAGATCGTGCCCGCGTCCATGCGGCGGATGGCCTGCCGTTCGAGCAGCTGTCTCAGGAACTCCACGATGGTGAGCACCAGCTTGACGACCGAGCGTTGGACGTCGTCTGGATTGGCGTTCCATCGCGACGGGCCGGCGCTTCGCACGAGACGCTCCATCTCCGCGCGCAGCGTGTCTGCCTGCGCGACCTCAATCGGTCCGGCCGTGTCACGCGTCTTCTGTCGCACGACCTGGCGAGGCCGGCGCGAACGGGGTACCTTCGGCGGCGCGGGCTTCCGCCGTCCGCTCGATGCGCTCTTTCGAGTGGATCGGCTCACGCCCACAACTCCGGTGCAAACGCAAACGGCGGATAGGGCCCGGTTACGGTGACGCGTTCGCCCTCCGGAACACGCACACGTGCGATCGCCGCGCGGTACTTCCGGATGTCGGCGCGGTCGACGAGATGAAAGAGAGCCGTTCGACCCTGATTGGTGTCGGTCTCGCTCCGCTCGTCGCGCACCAGAGCCTGCACCGCTTCCGTCAGGGCCATGGCGAGAGGCGGCCTCGGCCCGGACAGCGCTGCCCTGCGGGCCGTCAAATAAGCGGTGCCCGAGTTCGGTTGGTCGCCGGCCGGCATTGAGCGACCCGCCAGAGATGGCGTGATGATCCGGAGAGTCATCTGGACGCGGCCCTGGACCTTGCGCAGCGCCTGTCGCAGATCGACACGGCGCGCGCGAACGATGCGTTCGAGGTCGTCGACCGGCACGAACGAGCCGAATCGCGCCGGTAGGACGGCGGCACACTTTCGCGCGAGTCGTTCGACGATCGCGTGCTGGGTGCGCAGGGCGCTTTCAGAGACCGCTGGAGGCCTGGCGATCCGCTCGATTGCGACGTGGACGCCGGCGACCGGGAGGATCTCGATTCGATGGCGGTCGATGGTCATCGGTCGAGCGACCACATCTCGGAGCGAGACGAATCCGTACACATACAGATTCATTTCCCTGAGGGGCGCGGAAGGACGCGGTCGGCCGCGCAGAGCAGCGCGGCGAGCCGGACGTAGACGAGATCGACGTCCGCGAGCGCGAGCACGATGTCCGCGTTCAGGACGACGCCCTTGTTCAGCAGGTTGTCCAGCACATCCAACAGCGAAGCGTCCTCATCGTCCAGGAGGCGCCCCACGACTTTGCGTGGCGAAGGCCTCGGAATGTCCGGCCTTGCGATCTCGGGACGCCTGGGCGGAAGCGGCCGGCGAGGCTGACGCGGCGGCCGGGCGGTCGGTACGGTCGACTGCCGCGCTGGCCTGCGACTCGTGACGTGACCGCGCGGAACGGGCCTACGACCCATGGGCAACGCTGCGCGACTGACCGGCGGGCTGAACGAAGTTGTAAGGGGGCCAGGGTCCGCTGAGGGTCAACTCGACGCCGGCCGCGCGGCAGGCGACAGCGGCACGTTTCGCCGCCGCACGAAAGCTTGCCTTGCGAGCGGCGGGCACGAGAAAGGCGGCATCGAGCAGCGGCGGCGCCACGGCGGACTCGGGAAAGTCGGTACGCCGGCGGCTGTCGCGAGACAGCGGCGCGAGCAGATCGTACGCCGACTCCACGGCCTCGCTGACCTGAAGCAGCGCGTCTCGCCGGGCGTCGCGAGCCTGCTTCTTTGCCGCGAGAAAAGCCGCACCGGAACGTCCGGTGAGCGGCGTAGCGGCCGGGGTCGATCGCGGCGGCCTGCCAACCAGCCGGACACCCCACTCGTCGCACCCGCGCACCCGCCGGAGCGCTGCAGTCAGGATCGGCCGCCGTTCGCGCAGATCGGAGATCGCTCGCGCGGGCGAGGTGAACATGGTGAAGAGCTTCATCGGAACGACGGTCGCGCCGCGGCGCGTCGCGAAATGCTCGACGACCGATTCGTGCGCGACCGCGACCTCCGCGACCCATTCCAGATTCCTGAGCCCGGCCTCGATCTGCGCGGGACCGTACTTCGAGAGCGGCACCTCTGATACGACGGCCCAAAGACCGCGGCCCAGGTCGAGGCGCGAAGGGCGCACGCCGCCCGGGAGCCCGTTCGGCACCTGGCCTCCGAGCGTCTTGGCTTCGACGACACAGTACACGTAGATCGCAGGGTCCGGCATGTTCGCCATGAGAGCGCACCGATGATAGCGCGGCGAATGCGGATCCGGAATCAGCGGTAGGGACAGGAACGGCAAGACGGTGGTCGGCCCCACCTCAGGTCGGGCAAATGACTCCTTTGGGTCGGCCGCTTCGTCTCGCTCACCCGGCGCGGTCCAACCAGCGTCGTCGCCAGCGAGTGAGCGCGTGGACGCCCTCCGGTGGCGGAACCACGGCCGGAGCGAAAATGAGGCGCGGCCGAGGACCCCTCGCGAGAGGAGCCCGGGCAAGCAGCCTCACCTCGCGCCGTTCGGCCACGGCCGCTCGACGGCAGGCACCGCACCCGCCGCGGCCGACGGCGTTGACTACGACAGCCGGAACGGTGATGCCGAGACTCGAGAGCGCAGCAAGGAAGCGGACGGTCTCGGCGCGCGGGAGGGCGGCCGCGCGCGTGACGAGGACGAACTGCGTCAGGCTCCGATCGACCAGCAGGTCACGCAGCGCGCCGATTTGTTTGGAGAGCGTGAGGAGCAGCTGACCCAGGTTCCCCGCGCCGACGACCGGCTGGTACTTCAAGACGATTCGCATGAGCGCGTGCGTCCAGTCCTGGACGAGCGCCGGCATCTCGAGCAGCCGGAGCGCATGGCCGGTCGGCGCCGTGTCGATGACGATCTGATCCCACGTCCTGGATCCCTCGCCAACCATCAGCGACGTGACCTCGAGGATCGCGACGAGCTCGTCGAGGCCAGGCGGGGCGAGGTCCATCAGCCCGTGCATTACGCGTCGATCGTGCGCCGCGTCGAAGCCGGACGCTCCTGCGCGGTCGAACAGCGCGTCGATTGCTGAGGCGTATTCCTCACGTGCCCGTCGGAGGGCCTGTCCGACGTCGAGCTCACGTACCGCGAGATTCCGCGGCCCGCCAGGGATCGTGCGGGGCTCATTCGACACGCGCGTGCGCAGGACATCGCCCAGGGAGTGGGCCGGATCGGCCGACAGCAGCAGGATCCGCCGCGACGGCCACGCCGTCGCCAGCGTCAGAGCTGTCGCCGCCGCGCACGTCGTCTTCCCCACTCCGCCCTTCCCCCCAAACCATACGAGAGGGGTCAGGTCTTGCACTGACGGTTTTTGCAAGGCCTGACCCCGCCGGGTTGGCCCGGCGGGGTCAGACCTTGCAAAATGCGTCAGCGCAAGACCTGACCCCAGGCGCGCGGACCCCAGGTTGGCGAGCGCGGCAATGCCGGTCGGTTCCGTCGGACGGTCCGGGATCACCCCGACAGGCACCTGCCGCCCGACGACGCTCGCGAGCCGCGAGATGAGCGCCGCCGCAGACACCTGCTGCAAACGCCGGCGCGGCCCGCAGAACCGGCACCTGGATCGATCTCCGGCGATGACGCGGTTCAGAACAATGCTCTCGATCGGCACCTGCTCTCGGACGAGCGCACCAACCGCGTCGAGCGTCTCTTCGACGGCCATCCGTTCGGCCAGGCTCACCCACGTCACTGCCGTGCGATCTCGATCCCTGACGAGCGCGGACAGCTCGCGCGCGTCGTCGGCAAGCGACCGTACGAACGCGTCAGCGGCATCAGGTGCCCAGCGTCCCCTCAGCGCGGCGACAATCGCGCGATGCTTGTCCTGCATCGCATCGAAGACCTCCGCGACCCGCCCAAGCGTGTCCGGCATCGCCAGCATGCGCAGCGTGTGACCGGTGGGCGCCGTGTCGACGACGATCAGATCGTAACGGCGCGACCGGCCGAAGCGTACGAGCTCGAACAGGCCGGCGAGCTCGTCGATCCCCGGCAGCGTCAACCCAAGCAGCTCGCGCACGTCGTCGGCATCCAGCCATGTGCCGCGCAGCGCGATCTCCCTGAGCATCGAAGACCGGGTCGAGAGCCAGTCCCGCATGACGGCAGCGGCATCGACCTCGACGGCGTAGAGTTGTCCCTTGCGTGTGTGAACGCGACGCGGCCGTCGGCCTAGCCGCATGCCGAACGCGTCGCCCAGGGATGGTGCGGGATCGGTCGAGACGATGAGGGTGCTGGCGCCACGGGATGCCGACCGGATGGCCATGGCAGCGGCGCAGGTCGTTTTGCCGACGCCCCCCTTTCCACCCACGAAGTGGTAGCGGGGCCGATGCGCACCTCCGACGTCAGGGGTGGCCGGAGCCGCCCGCATCAGGAGTGCTCGTCGCCCTCGAACGATGCGTCGACGCCCGTGACCTTGTAGTCGGCTGACGACAGGCCGGCGGTGTCGCCCTGACGACGCTCGCGGATGTCGCGCAGGCGGGCGAGGATGTCCGCCTCCAGCGTGACGAACTCCTCGTCCGTCATCTCGCCGAGCTCCACGCGCATCTGAGCGGCGAGCAGCTGCTCGCGGAGCGCCGTGTCGTCGTTCAGCTCGGTGTCGACCGCGGCGGCCACCTTGTCGAGCACGAACCGAAGCCCGCCGATGAGGAGCGTGTCGAGGATGATCAGTGCGCCCGCTCCAGCTTCAACCGGATGTTGACGAAGTTGTACGGCGGCCAGGGACCAGTGTACTTGAACGTCAGCTTGTCGTAGCGCTGGCCGATGTCCTTGACGCTGCGATCGAAGGCCGGCTCCATGTCCCTGGCGACGAGGAACGCGGCATTCATGATCATGCGATCGCCGATGGGCTTGTTCGAGCGCGAGGCGACCGACACGTCCCGCAGCGCGCGGAAGACCTCGGACACGTAGCGCTCCGAGCGCGCCTGAAGCGCCGCGTCGATCAGCCGGCCGTACTGCATCCGCGCGAAGTAGGTCGAACCTTTCTGCGAAGAGATCTCGCTCTTCAAGCGCCTGATGTCCTCGTCTTCTTCCTCGATCTCGCGAACGATCTGATTCCGGTCCCACAGCACCTTCAACCCGAACTCGAACTTGTCCTGCATCTTGTTGAGGACGTCGGTAAACGCGTCGTAGGCCGACCGCAGCAGCTCCATGATGTCGTCGTCGGTCTTGAAGACCGTGCCGAAGGACATCGGGATTACCGTGTGCTGCTGCATGACGGTCTCGTTGACACGCTGGTGCGCCAGCACGTTCTCGCGCGTCGGATCCTGCACGACCATCGGCGTGTTCGAGACGACAGCGGCGATGTCGCCGAAATGCACGGTGTGGACGTCGGCCGGCTCGCTGCCGATTCCGAGCGGCCCGAAGCGGAGCTGACGCTCCGATTTGATGATGCAGTAGACGTATTTCCCTTCGTGAGCGTCCTTGTCGTGAGCCTCGCCGGACACCGCCGTCGGGCCGGTGCGGGCCGCTTTCGTGCCCGCCGGCATCCGGACGCGCTCGAGCTTGCCGCGCCGCGGCGCCACGGCCTGCGGTCTGGCCGCGCGCTCACGTGATGCGGGGGCGGCTTTGGCGCGCGCCTTCGTCTTTTTCAGCGTCTTGGCCATCGGAGAGCCGTGGTGAGAGGTTCGTCAGCGGAATGCGGATCAGGGCTTGCCGCGCCCGGGGACTCGCGGGCCGCGTGCAGCGGCGGAATCACCGGAGCGCCCACCGAGCATCCGCTGGATCTCGGCGACCAGCGCATCGGGCAGGCACGGCTTCGTGACGAACGAGTCACAACCGGCCTGCCGCGCCCCTTCGGCGTGCCCCGCGAGCGCATGCCCGGTCAAGGCGACGATCGGTATGTGCCGTGTCCGCTCGTCCAGCTTCAGACGGCGCGTCGCCTCCCACCCGTCCATCCGCGGCAGCGCCAGGTCCATCAGGATGATGTCGGGCATGAGCTCGATCGTCTTGTCGATCGCCTCGATGCCGTTGGTCGCCTCCGCGACACGGTATCCGGAGAACTGCAGGTACGCGGCGTACATCTCCCTGGCGTCCTGGTAGTCCTCGACGACGAGCACGAGCGGCTTGGCGGTTTGGGTCATGGTAGACATCAGCGGCGTCGCGCACGAGCCGGAAGACGCAAAGTGAACGTCGATCCTTGTCCGGTGGAGCTGCTGAGCTCGATATTACCGCCAAGCATGTGGGCCAGGCGCCGGCAAATCGAAAGGCCGAGACCCGTACCACCATACCCTCTCGCCGGAGAACTGTCGAGCTGGCGAAAATCCTCGAACACCTTCCCGTGATCCGCTTCCGGGATCCCCACCCCGGTATCCCGCACGGCGATGGCCACCATGCGGCTCTTCCCATCATACGACGCGCCAATGGTCACTGACCCGTGGGGGGTAAACTTCAGCGCGTTGCTCAAGAGGTTGAGTACGATCTGCTTGATCTTCTGACGGTCGCTCTTGAGTGTCGGCACGGTCGCCCGCGTCCGCGCCGTGACGATGAGCTTCGATCGTTTGATGATGGGCTCGAGCTCGGACATGACCTCGTGGATGAGGTCCCCGACCCGGAACGTCGTAAGGTTGAGCGGCATACGACCCGCCTCGATCCTCGTGATGTCCAGGATGTCGTTGATGAGCGCAAGCAGGTGGCGGGAGTTCGAGTCGATCCGGCTGAGGCTCTTCCGTTGTGCATCCGATACGGCACCGGTGACGCCGTTCAGCAGCATGTGCGTGTAGCCGAGGATCGCGTTCAAGGGTGTGCGAAACTCGTGCGACATGTTCGCCAGGAACTGCGACTTCAGGGCAGACGCCTGCTCCAGCGCGATGTGCTGCCGGCGCAGCAGCTCGTTCTGATCCGCCAGCTCGCTCGTCGCCTCTGCGATTTTCCGCTCGAGCTCGACCGCCCCTTCCTTCAGCTGCTCGTACAACCTCGCTTTCTCGATCGCCTCTGTCAGATCGTGGAGAATCGTGACCACCCACATCAACTCTCCCTGCTCGGAGAGGATGGTCCCGGCAACACCTTCCACCGGCAGCGCCCGGCCCGTGGTCGGATCGCTCAGCTGAATTTCGCCCCGGTATCGCTGCTCGCCCGTCACCGTCAGCACGTTCGAGACGAAGGACGTGAGGTTGGCGCCGTTCGCGCGAACGCGCCGCTGCGTCGCTTCGGTCGACGGAGGGGGCACGTTGAACAGCCGCTCTGCCGGCGCGTTCATCAGGACGATGTCCCCTTCCTGGTCCGTCACCAGGATCGGGTCGGCTACCGAGTCGATGATGAGATCGAGCCGGTGCCGTTCGTCCCGGACCTCGGCTTGCGCGAGCCGCAGCGTCCGGTAGCTCTCGTCGATTTCCTCTCGCGCCCGGGCGAGGTCCGTGATGTTGCGCAGAATCGAGACGACGCACGTACCCTGACGCTCGTCCCTCGCGCGGGAAGACAGCAGCTCGAAGAGGAGGTCCGACCCCTCGAGCGGGTCGACCAGCAGCAGCTCGCGGCGGGCAAGAGCGGTATGCGTGACGGCGCTCGTCGAGAGCGCCGCGGAGAACAGCATGTTGTTGAGGCCAACGGCCCGCCGCCATCCTTCGCTCGCCTCCTCGGGCGCGGCAAACAGTTTCTCCGCGTGCGTGTTCGCGATGATCAGCTTGCCCTCGGTGTCGGTCAGCAGAATCGGGTCCGTGACGGCGTTGATGATGCTGTACAGCAGCATCCGCTCCTGACCGAAATGGACGTCGACGAGCGACCCGCTGCTATTGAGCACCCGCGCGGCCTGCCTCGCCAGCAGCCGGGCCACCCATAGGACTTCCGGCAGGATGTCCGGGGTGTCTGCGCTGACGAGCAACAAGCCGAAGGCGTCCGCCTCGTCGTCCACGCGCAGAGGCACGGCGTGGAAGGCGCCCTCGCCAACCTCTAGAACATCCAGCAGAGAGCTGACGGCGACCGGAGCGCTGGGCAGAAGCGAACTGGATCCGAACGCCGACGGGGCGGGAGCGGCCATCGCCCGTACGAGGGGATGAGCGGAATCGGCGCGAGGAATATTGAAGTCAGCGATGATGCCGCTGGACACCCCGTGCTCCGCGATGAGCATCAGGTTCGCGCTCCCGGGCTCCGCCGCGATGACCACCGCCTGACGGACACCAAGGTTGACCGCCAGCCAGTCGGTGGCATGGCGCGCCGAGGACTGCAGGTCTGTGCTGCTGATGAGGAATTCCGCCAGCGCGAGCTTCGCTTCCATATCGTGCTGGAAATCGGGAACCGGGGAGCTCCGCGCCGGCCAGGCCGGCAGACACCGAGCCTATCCCTGTGTCGTGCGCCTCCGAACGGCCGCCCGTTTCCGCTTCGTGGCCGCCGTCGCAGCGGCCAGCTCTGCGCGGAGCGCGACGTTCTCCGCCATGACGGTCTGCGCCAGTTCGGCCTGCGGCCGGGAGACGGGAGCCACCTGCCCGACCGCTTCGGAGTACTTCAGGTAGGTGTCGATGGACGCGACGACAACGCGTGCCTCGACGGTGATCAGATCGATCCCGACGAGCGACACACGCACCCAGGCGTCGATGACGATGCCTTTGTCGAGCACGCGGTCGAGAACGTCGATGAGACTCGTACCGCCTGCCGAACGTTCAACTGCCATTCTTCGCTCCCGGTCTCCGCACCAGAATCAGACCGGGGGCTTCCGCCTTCGCTGAAGCTACGGCGGACCACCGTAGCCTTGGCGAAGGGGGTCGCCCCGCGGCCCCCCAGCGCGCCTTGGCGCGCCCAGGGCTAGCGCTTACGCCTTGGAACAACCGCCGCTGTGAGCGCCTCGACCTTCCGCTCGAGCTGGCGGATCTGCGCCCGCAGATCGTCGGCCTCCGCCACCGCGCGACGCTCGGCGCCCGGCGACAGATCTCGATCGTATCGCCACCAGTCGAGCCCGATCTCCTGCGCTTTGTCGAGCGAGCAGACCAGCAGGCGGATCCGGATCGTGAGGAGCTCGACTTCCGCGAGCGAGACCTTGATGTCACCCGCGATCACGAGGCCCTTGTCGAGCACACGATCGAGAACGTCGACCAGACCTGTAGCACGATGATTCGAGGGAAACTCGAGCGGCATGCGCAGCGACTATAACCTACCCCCCAGGCACAGGCAAAGCTGAGGCAGCTCCAACGTGCGACTTCACCGTTGGAGGGGCGGCTCCGAAATCGACTCCACCATCTGGCCCGTCTCGGTGTCTTTGTGCATGCGCGTCGCCACGTCCGCCTGCGCGATGATCCCGGTGACCCTCCCCTCCGTATCGACGACCGGCATGCGGCGGACCTGACGCTGTGCCATCAGCAACATCGCCTGACTGACATCGTCCTCCTCCTTGCACGTCGCCGGATTGAACGTCATCGCGTCGCGCGCCGTCGCCTGTTCGACCGCGCGGCCCCCGGCGACGACCTTCGTCACGAGGTCGCGGTCCGTGACGATGCCAACCAACCGTCGCGAGGCCAGGGACTCGACGACCGGCACGGACCCGACGTCCTCCTTCTTCATCAATTCAGCGATACGAGTCACGGCGTCGTTCGGCTCACAGCAGACCGGCTCTCGCGTCATCAACTCGCGGCACGTCGGCATTGGTGTTCTCCTTATGCTCGAAAAGGAAGCTCGAAGAGGCTTTGAGCTTTGAATCGCTCGGAACTGTCCTGGCCGCGTCTCGACAGACGTCAGCGAGCAAACCACAGCGGATGCAAGGAAACGGCCACGCACCGTTGGGGCAGGCACCACTATTTCGGGGGCGTCGCGTCGGCTCTTCCGTCAGCGAGTGCAGTGGAATGATGCTGGGAGAGACAGCCTGTAGCTTCCACCTTTAGGTGGAAGCCCCACGTCTATATGGAAAGCCCACGCCGGCCCTGATCTTCCGCCCGACCAGCCTCCGCCGTCCGGAGCTCGCGCTTGAGGATCTTGCCGGTGGCCCCCATCGGGAGCGCGTCCCGAAACTCGACGTGCCTCGGATACTTGTAGGCCGCAAGCTGCTCCCGGCACCACTCGACGAGCCCGCTTTCAGTGATATCGAAGCCCGGCCGTCGCACGACGAGCGCCTTGACTTCCTCACCCAGCCGCTCGTCCGGGACGCCGATGACGGCAGCAAGGGCGACTGCCGGATGAGTCATCAGGACTTCTTCGATTTCCCGCGGATATACGTTGAATCCACCCCTGAGAATCATGTCGTTTCTGCGATCGACGATCGTCAGGTAGCCGTCGCTGTCGATCGTTCCGATGTCACCGGTGTGGAACCACCCGTTGCGAAAAGCTTCTGCCGTTTCCTTCGGACGGTTCAAGTAGCCTTTCATCACGTTCGGCCCGCGGACGACGACCTCGCCGCGCTCGCCGGTGGTCACCGGCACGTCGTGCTCGTCGACACAGCGCAGATCGACGCCGAATACGGGCAACCCCACCGTCCCCGGCTTGCTCGGCCGTTGCAGCTGGTTGAAGGCGGCCACGGGCGCAGTTTCCGACAGGCCGTAGCCCTCGAGGACGCGAACGCGAAAGGCCTCCTCGAAGCGCCGCATCACGTCGTGCGGCATCGGGGCGCCGCCAGACACGCACAATCGCAGGCTTCGAGCAACAGCTGTCGGATCGACACCGCCTGCCGACACGCACTGCAGGAGTGCCCAGTACATCGTCGGTACGCCAATCCAGAACCCGATGCGCTCGCGCTCCATCAGCTCCAGACAGCTGCGCGGATCGAAGCGAGCCGAAAGGACCAGACGGAGTCCGCCATACAACCCCATGTTCATGAGGCAGGTCTGCGCAGTCGAGTGGAAGAGCGGAAGCGTGATGAGGGCGACCTCCTGCTCGAGACCGCCCCGCATGGCCGGACGGAACATGTCATGCGAGGCGATCGCGTTCGAGACCATGTTGTCGTGCGTCAGCTCGGCGCCCTTCGCGTGACCGGTCGTACCGGACGTGTACAGGATGACGGCGGTGTCGTCGGGCCTGCGCGCGCGCGTCTCGAACCGGTCCGGATGCGTGTGCATGATCTGACCCAACGTGAGGGCCGGCGAAATGGACGACGGCGCCTCGGGGTCGGGCGTGATGATGATCAGATGCGGGCACGAGACGTCGTCGCACGCCGCGCGAGCGATATGCCCCATGGGCAGCTCCGCGGTCCCCTCGAACGCGATGAGCGCGCGGGCCGCACTGTCGCGCAGATGGTACGCAACCTCCCGCGGCTTCAGCAGGATGTTGAGGGGGACGACCACGCCGCCAGCTTTGAGGATGCCGAAGTAGGCGGCGGGGAAGGCAGGCAGGTTCGGGCACGACAGCGCGACGTGATCGCCTGGTGAGATCCCCAACGAGACGAGCCCCGCAGCGATCTTCGACGCGTCGGCGTCGAGCTGCGCATAGGTGCGATGGGTCTGTCCGAACGTGACGGCCACGGCCTCCGGCTTCAGCATCGCCGTGTGCTCGAGCACGGATGCGAGGTTGAGAGAAGTCATGGAAGGGCCTCCGCCTATCGTCGTCGGAGGGGACGGAGAGAACGGAGACGCTTACAACGGAGAAACGGGGTCAACGGAGGACGAACGGAGAAGAGGAACTTTGCTTGAACAGTGTGCAGGGCGCGAGCGCTCGGCTGCAATCGTGATTCCTGTCTTCTCCGTTTCGTCTCCGTTGGCTCCGTTCCTCCGTTTGTGAGCGTCTCCGTACCTCCGTAACCTCCGTCACCACTCGCTGTGCACGAAGCCCGGCCGATCCGTGCGTTCGTAGGTGTGCGCCCCGAACGCATCCCGCTGCGCCTGCGTGAGGCTCTGCGGAAGACGAGCGGTGCGATAGCTGTCGAAGTAGGCGAGTGCCGAAGCGTGGGCCGGCATCGGAATGCCGCTCGCTGCCGTGCGCGCCACCGTGCGGCGCCAGCCACTCTGCGCTGACTCCACGCCGTTGGCGATCGCCGGATCGAGCAGCAGGTTCGCGAGCGCGGGCTGCGCCTCGAAGGCCTTCCGGACGGGATCGAGGAGCCGCGCGCGGATGATGCAGCCGCCTTTCCAGATCCGCCCGATCTCCGCCAGGTCGATCTTCCAGTCGTACTTCACCGCGCCCGCCTTGATGAGCGCCATGCCCTGCGCGTAGGCGCAGATCCGCGCGGCGTAGAGCGCCGAGTCGAGGTCGTCGATCACTTTCCGGCGGTCGGTCCCTGTAAACCCGGCGGCGAGGGGAGGACCGCCGATCGCGGCCGACGCAGCCACGCGCTCGTCCTTCAGGCTCGAGAGACCGCGGGCGTCGAGCGCGGCGGCGATGGTCGGCACCGCCACGCCGAGGTCCAGCGCGACCTGGGTCGTCCATCGCCCGGTCCCCTTCTGACCGGCCTTGTCGAGAACGACGTCGACGAGCGGCTGTTTCGTTTCGGGATCCGTCACGCGGCAGACGCGAGCAGTCAGCTCGACGAGGAAAGACTCGAGACGTCCTCGATTCCATTCATCGAAGATGTCGGCTGTTTCGGCGGCGCTCAGCCCGAGCCCCCGGCGCATCGCATCCCACGACTCGGCGATGAGCTGCATGTCCCCGTACTCGATCCCGTTGTGGACCATCTTGACGAAGTGCCCGGCGCCGTCGGATCCGACGTGTGTGACGCAGGGCCCGGCCTCGGTCCGAGCGGCGATCGCCTCCAGCACGTCTTTGATACGCTCCCACGCCTCGACCGATCCGCCCGGCATGATCGAGGGCCCGTATCGCGCGCCCTCCTCTCCACCGGACACGCCGCACCCGACATAGTGGATGCCAGCCGGCCGCAGCGCCGCCTCGCGACGCCGCGTGTCCTCGAACCAGGAGTTCCCCCCGTCGATGAGCACATCGCCCGACTCGAGAACGGGCCGGATCTTGTCGATCGTCTGATCGACGGGCTTCCCCGCCGGGATCATCATCAGGATGCGGCGCGGGCGCTCGAGCGTCGCGGCGAGCGCCTCGAACGTCTTTGTGCCGACGAACGCGTGCCCTTGGTGGTCGCGAATGAAGTCGTCGACCCATTCCGGCTCCAGGTTCCAGACGGCCACCGGCACCCCGCGCGACTCGATGTTCAGCGCAAGGTTGCGGCCCATCGTCCCCAGGCCGATGACGCCAAAGCGCGCGGCTGTCATGACGCCAGCACTCCCGTCACGTCTGTCAGGGCCCGTTCGAACGCGCAGTCGCGCGACCGGATGCGGAGTTCTTCGGTCAGAAGAGCCGTGAGGCTCTCATCCCCCAACGACACCACCCGCGATGTGGCGGTCTGCCCGACACGTGCGGCCGATTCCACACACGTCCGACTCTTGGCGAGGCGGAGGTGCAGGCTGAGCGTGCCGCCGGTCAGCGAGATCATGGCGATCGGCGGCGACCCTTCGCTCGACTGGATTTCAATCGTCACTTTGTCTCCCCATTCAAGCTCGGTCTTCATCCACGCGGCGAAGAGGGCGGCCGCGGGGCGATCGGATCCGCCGATGCACACGTGAGTGAACGACGACGCCTCCTGCTGCACTTCGGGCAGGTCGAAGAACTGCGCCATCAGCGCCCGCCAGCGCGTCAGCCGCGTCCAGCGCACGTCGCTGAACGCCGCGCGATCGAAGCGCTCCACTGCGCACTTCCACGCGGCCTCCGGCGGATCGTCGTCGAGCACGACGCGGTCGGCAAGCTTGATCAAGTTCGCAAGCACCTCGGTCGGTCCCCCGCGCCACCAGATCATGGTCGGCAGGCTCGAGAGCCGCAGCGCCGCGACGGCATTGTCGATGAAGTTGTCCTGCAGCCCGTTGAGCACGACAACGTTCGACGCCACGCGCGCGCCCGACTCGGTGGCCGACCCTTGCGGAATCAGGATGCCGCGAATCGCACCCGAGTTCCCCAGATGCTGAAGCGGCTCGACCACGTCCCGCAGCCGATCCAGCGGCCCGACGGCCACGACCGTGGCCGTCAGCGCGCGAGCCGGCGCGGCGTCGTGCCGTCCGGCGCCATCTCGTCCGAGCACCGATTCAAGCTGCGCAAAAGCCACCGCCGGGGCGGACTCCATCAGCGTGATACTCACAACGTCCTCCATCTTCGTCCGTCTCGCGACATCAGCGCATCCGCCTCCGGAGGACCCCAGCCGCCAGCTTCGTAGGTCGGGATGGCGCCCGCCGATTCCTGACGCCAGGACTCGTGGACCGGTGTGATGAGCGCCCATGACGCTTCGACGAAATCGTGCCGGGCAAAGAGCGTCGGGATCGCCGAGCATCGCGTCGAGCAGGAGCGTCTCGTAGGCTTCCGGCACCTGACCGCCGAAGGCGGTTCCGTAGCGGAAGTTCATCATCACCGGCGCGAGCTGCATGCGCGAGCCGGGGAGCTTCGCCTCGAACCGTACCGAGATCCCTTCGTCCGGCTGCACGTTCACGATGAGCAGGTTCGGTGCGACAGACGAAGGGCTCACGCGCCTGAATATCTGCAGCGGCGGCCGCCGGAACTGGATGGCGATTTCGGTCGTGCGCTTCGGCAGGCGCTTGCCAGTCCGGATGTAGAACGGCACCCCGGCCCAACGCCAGCTGTCCAGCTGCAGCTTCAAGGCCACGAAGGTCTCCGTCGTCGACTCCGGAGCGACGTCGGGCTCCTGCCAATAGCCCGGGACGGTTTCGCCCGCGACCCAGCCCGCCGAGTACTGCGCGCGCACGACGTTGGTCAGCGAGCGGCCGCCAGCAGAACCCTCGCTTCTGGATGGCCGGCTCGCGGCGGGCTCGCTCTTCATTGTCCGGCCGGCGGCCTCTTCAATCAATGGCTGCACCGATACCAGCGCATCCATCTTCCGGTCGCGCACGCTTTCGGCCGTGAAGGCCGACGGTGGCTCCATCGCGACGAGCGCAAGGAGCTGCATCATGTGGTTCTGCACCATGTCGCGCAGCGCGCCCGCGCCCTCGTAATACGCGGCGCGCCGCTCGACGCCGACCGTCTCCGCAGCGGTGATCTGCACGTGATCGATGTAGCGGCGGTTCCAGACCGGCTCGTACATGCCGTTGGCGAACCGGAACACCAGCAGGTTCTGGACGGTCTCCTTCCCGAGATAGTGATCGATGCGGAAGACCTGTTCTTCGTCGAAGTGCTGGTGCACGACTGCGTTCAGCGTGCGAGCGCTGGCCAGGTCGGTGCCGAAGGGTTTCTCGATGATCACCCGGCGCCAGCCCGGAGCCTCCGCCGACGAGAGTCCGGCCTTGCCCAGCTGGGTGATCACGTTCTGGTACACCCCTGGAGGAATTGCAAGGTAGTGCAGAACGCCTTCATCGCCGTCGATCTCCGTCAGCCGAGCCTTGATCCGCTGGTAGAGAGCCGGATCGCTGAGCTCGCCGGCGACGTAGTAGATCCGGCGGGCGAGCGAGGTCGCGACCTCGTCGTCGCCGGCGACCTTCGCGAACTCCCGTAAGCTGTCCTTGAACTGATTGCGGAAGGACTCGTCGTCCATCTGGGTCCGGCCGACGCCGATGACGGCGAACCGCGGCGGTAGCCGCTGATTTCGAGCGAGCTGGTAAACAGCCGGTAACAGCTTGCGCTTCGTCAGGTCGCCCGAAGCCCCGAAGATGACGAGCGTCGTCGGGCCCGGCGTCGCTTCGATTCGAAGGTTGTCGCGAAGAGGGTTGGTGGAAGGCACTGCGCTATTCTGGATCAATCCCGGACGCGGCCGAGAAGAGCTTCAATCAACACTCCTGCTAATCCCGAACCCCTGGGTTACTTCGTCGCGACCGCGCCCTGCCACGCCAGTGCGCAAGGCAACCGGAGATCCGTGCCTTCGTGAGCTCCTCCCTTCCTCCTCACCTCCCTGTTGAACAAGCTCTTCTCCAGAACTCCGTGACCTCCTCTCACCCGATAACTCTCTCGTACGCGCGCTCGTACATCGGGACGATTTTCTCCTCACAGAACTCCCGTCGAACGCGCGCGACGGCCGCCTCGACCACGCGCTCGTGGAGCGCGTCGTCCTGAAGGAGCCTGACGCCGCTCTCGGCCATGGCCTCCTCGTCCTCCGGCGGATGGAGGAACCCGGATACCCCGTGCTCGATCACCTCCGGGAGGCCGCCGACATTGGAGGCGACGACCGGGACTTCGCACGCCATCGCCTCGAGCGCCGCCAGCCCGAAGCTCTCCTGAGCGGATGGCAGGAGGAAGAGATCGGCTGAGGAGAGCAGCGGAATGACCAGCTCCTGCGCGCCGAGTGCGTGCGTCCGTTCCGCCACACCCAACTCGCGTCCGAGCCGGTACGCGGTGCTCAGTTCCGGCCCGTCCCCAACCAGGAGGAGCGTCGACGGAACCTGCTCGTTGATGCGCGCGAAAATCCGCATCACCGAATCGATTCGCTTGACCGGCCTGAAGTTCGACACGTGAATCACGACCTTCGTCTCGTCGGTCTCCGCGAAGCGCCGGCGCAGCAGCGGATCCGGCCGGCGCCGGTAGAGGCTGCAGTCGATGAAGTTGGGAATGACGTCGATGTCGTTCCGGACGCCGAGCTGCCGGCGTGTCGCATCGGCGAGGCTCTGCGAGACCGCCGTGACGCCGTCGGACTGCTCGATGGAATACGCGACGATCTCCGAAAACGACGGATCGCTCCCGACCAGCGTGATGTCCGTCCCGTGCAGCGTCGTCACGACTTTCAACGGCGGAACGGTTCCCGCAGACGACAGGACCTGCCTGCCAAGGAGCGCGACCGTGGCATGCGGGATGGCGTAATGCGCGTGGACGATGGCGAGCCGGAACTCGCGGGCGACCTGCACGAGGCGGTTGGCCAGCGAGAGCATGTACTGCGGCTCCCGAAAGAGCGGATAGCTTGGTGTCTGGACCTGGTGAAAGGCGAGGCCCGGATGGAACTCCGTCAATCTGAACGGCAGGTCGGTGCTGATGAAGTGCACCTCATGGCCGCGGTCCGCGAGCGCCTTTCCCAACTCGGTGGCGACGATGCCGCTGCCGCCGATGGAGGCGTAGCAGAGAAGGCCGATGTTCATGGGGCAGGGTTCAGTGGTTCATGAGGTTCAGGAGGTTCAAGGTTCAAGACTGCTGGTTCTTGAACAGCGTATCCCGAACGACGGGCTCGCGGACGATCAGGCCTTCCGCAAATCGGACGCCGGCGAGGGCGCCGAACTGGGCGTCCCGGCTTTCGATCAGCTGGTTGAAGCTCTCCGAGGTCAGGCGCGTCGCGACGGCACCTGCAGCCGACGTCGTGAACTGACTGCGATGGCACGCGAGCGCGCGCCGCTTGATCTCGTAGTACTCCGAAACGTCGACGACGAAGGACGGGCTCGTCGAGTCGTTGATGAAATAGAAGCAGATCCACTCGGGCCGCCAGGGATCACCGTCCGCGTCGAGCCGCCGGAGCCCGCTGTCGAACACCGCGTCGCCGAGCACTTTGCTCGCGGCGACGTGATCGGGATGGCGGTCCACCCAGTACGGGAGCGCGACGACTCGCGGCCGCGCCAGACGGATCAACGCGACCGCACTGCGACCGCGATCGTCATCGCGATCGATGGCCCGGTCGGGCCAGCGGAGGTTCACCCTCCAGCGCGCTCCGAGGACCTCGCGCGCAGCGTCAGCCTCGGCGAGCCGCTCCGGAACCGAGCCGTTGCTGCCCATCTCCCCGGCTGTGAGATCGCAAAGGCCGACGCGATGGCCGGCCGCCGCGTGTTTCGCGACCGTGCCGCCGAGTCCTATCTCGATGTCGTCCGGATGTGGACCGAAGACCAGGAGATCGACAGGCTCCATTGCACGATGAGTTTACTTCCGGCCGGCGAGGTATTGTGAGATGGCGTCGAGCTGCTCAGGCGACAGGCGTTTGCCGAATGCGGGCATATCGGTGTCCGGCTTCACTGCCTCCGGATCCGCAATCCAGGTGCGGAGCTTCGGCGCGTCGTGCTCCCGGCCGATGCGCGAGAGCTCCGGTCCGTCCGACCCGCCGTCGCCGTCAATGACGTGGCACCCGACACAGTAGCGCGCCCAGACGCCCGCCGCCCGCTCGAGGGGCTCGGGATAGCCCGGGTAGGGCTGCCGCGTGACCTGCCGGACATAGGCGACGAGCGCGGCGACCTCGCGCTCGGTGACCGCTGTCGGCGGCTCGCGCAGGCCAGGCGCGATCATCTCCGGATCCGACACATGGCCGCCGAGCCACTCGGGGCCTCTCGACATCGAGACCTCCTCGATCGGATCGGTCATGCCTGTCTCCGAGTGGCAGCGCGCGCACTTCGCGGTCGCTGCGAGTTGCCGGCCGCCAATCGCCCGCATCGACCACTCGCCTGCTGCCGACACCGGCCGATCACGCCATCCCAACGTGGTCAAGGCGACGACCCCCACGATGCCCAGTGCGACGCCCAGCATCACCACGCGTCGTCGTCGTGGATCGCGATCGGGTCCGCGATCGAGCCACGGCAGCAGCGCGAGCAGCGCTCCGAGCACCGTGGGGATGATGATCGCACCCACCACTTCGAGCTTGCCTGGAAAGTACTTCAGCAACTGGAAGAGGCCGAGGAAGTACCACTCGGGTCGCGGAATGAATGTGGCGTCGGTCGGATCGGCCGGGCCCTCCATCGCCGGCATCCCACGCCAGGCCATCACCACGAGGGCGAGCAGCACGACCGACACGACCGTGACGTCCTTCGCGGCCTGCCGCGGATAGAACGCCGTCGGCGATCCATCCCGCACGCGCACGGGACCGGAAATGCCCTGCCGTCGCATCAGGACGAGGTGCAGGACGACGATCGCGAGGAGCAGGGCGGGGAGGAAGATGACGTGCGCGGAATACCAACGCGTCAGCGTCAATGCCCCAATCGTCGCGCCGCCCTGCATCACACCCGCCACGAGATCGCCGGCCATCGGCGCGAGGCGCGAGATGTTGATCGTGACGACGGTCGCCCAGTACGCGCGCTGATCCCAGGGCAGGAGATACCCGGTCAACGCGAACGCCAGAATCAGGCCGAGGAGGCCGACGCCGGACAGCCAGGTCAGCTCTCGCGGCCGCTTGTACGACCCGAACGCGATGACGCGCAGCATGTGCAACGCGGCCGCAACGACCATGAAGCTCGCGCCGAAGTGGTGCAGACCGCGGACGAGCCGACCGGAAGTCGTGCTGCTGATGAAATTGACGCTGTCGTACGCGTGATCGGGCGTGGGCGCGTAGTAGAGCGTCAGGAAGGCACCCGTCAGGGTTTGCACGCCGAGCAGGGCGAGCAGCACGCTGCCGAGCGTGAAGAACCATCCCGTGCCGGGGGGCAGCGGCTCGTCGAACAGGACACGGCGAACGGCCCTCAGGCCGGTGCGATCGTCCAGCCAGTCAATCAGCCGCCTGATCACAGCCGCACCAGGACCACGTCGTCCGACGAGTCGACTCGCGCCTCGAGGCTGTCGAGCGGACGCGGCGGCGGCCCCTCCAAGACCTTGCCGGTGGCGTCGTAGATGCCGCCGTGGCACGGGCAGCGAAAGTGCTTCCCCTTCGGATCCCAGCGGACCTGACATCCGAGGTGGCTGCAGGTCGCCGACATCGCGCGGACCTGCTTGTCGCCGTCCCACACCAGGAAGACGGTTTCGGGCGCGCGCTCGCGATACCACCCGTCGACGCGCGGAACGACGAGCACACGGGCGGCGGGCACGTTCGGCTCGAGGTCGCTGAGCGCGCCCGCCTTGATCCAGCGGTCACGGGACCGTGCCGCGGCAGGCTTCAGGGCGAAAACGCCCAGCAGCCCGGAGAGCGCACCTCCGAGGACCGTGACGACGCTGTTGACGAGGAGAACCAGGGCGCGACGGCGCTCCGGGGATGCGGGCGGATCGACAGGGTGCGGCATGTCCGAAGGAGTGCTTGCGAATGCGGGGCCATCCGGGCCGAGCGCCGCTGGCAGAAGATTGGGCTGAAGTCGGGCTGAAAATGCGGGCTCTTCGAGCCCGGAGCGCTGCCAGCGTTCCGCGATTCGTAAGCGCTTTCGGATGTTACCTGATCCCGTCGCGTTTCTGGAGGAAGTCCTTGGCCTTCGGCGTGCCGAGCAACCGCAGGCACATGAGCGCCTCCGAACGCAGCTGCGGATCCTTCTCCTGGTCGGCGATGCGAATCAGCTCGTCCTCCGCATGGGCGTTGAAGAGGCCGATGATGATGGGCCGCTTGGAGTCGCTACCGACCCGTTTGTAGAGCAGGCGCAGCTGCTCTTTCACCTCCGGGCCGCCGGCCCGTCCCACCGTCACGATCGCGGTTGCCTTGACGGAGGGATCCTTTTCGCCTTCGGCGATCTTGAGGAGCGCTTTGCGCTCGGCCCGCTCCCCGAGGGAAGTGACCACCTGCATCTTGATCAGGGAACTGGCGGTCGCGTAGACCTGCATCAGCTCGTCCGAGATCTCCGGCCCGCCGAACCGCCCGAGCTCTTTGACCGCGGCAATACGGACCGGATCGGATGCGAGCATCGCGACCTGAGCCACCGTCTTGCGCGCCTCGGGTTTACCGGACTGCGCCAGGACGAACACGGCACGGCTCGCCTCTCGAACGTTCTCGCTCAAGGCAATCTGCCGGAGGATTGGGATCACTCGAGGTGCATCGGTCGACATCAGCCTGTCCAGCGCCTGAATACGGATGTCGGTGTCGGGACGATACTCCTCCGGCAGCCAGGCCGCAGGCGGCGCCGGCGGGGCCGGGATCGCAGGGGCGGCGGCGGGGCTCGGCGGCTTCGGAGGCTTGCCGGCTCGTGCTCGAACCGGTGGGCTCGCTGGCGCGGGAGGTCCCGGTGGGGCTGAGGGGGCCGGGGGAACTGGCCCCGCAGCCGGAACCGGCGGTGCCGGAGCGACGGGCAGCGCACCCGGCACGCGTGGCGCAGGAGCGGCGGGCGGCACAGGAGGAGCCGGCGGCGCCGGCGGGGCTGCCATCCACCAGAGCACGTCGCTGCGTTGGAGGTGTACGGCGATGTCCAGCCGCAGCGACCCGGCAGGCTTCACCCAGAGACTCGCCGGATAGTCGCGCTCGAGGCGACGGATCGTGGAGATCGCCGCCGCCGAGTCGCCGGCCTGGTTCAAGCTGTGAGCCAGCCAGTAGAGCGCCTCGTCTCGGGATTTCTCCTTCGGGTCCGCCACCACGAGGCGCAATTCCGCGATCGCACGCGCCCACTGCTCGTCGGCAATGTAGTCCTTCGCGCGCCCCAGCCGCGCGGACTCGGGCGCTGCAGCCACCGCAGCTCCTGCCTGGAGCGCGAACGCTACCACCCACGCCACGACGCCGAGCCTCCAACCCTTGAGTAGCATGTCTGAACCTTCGAACCTTTCGAGCTGAAACGAGAACTTTGAACCCTGAACCTTGAACCTTGACCTTGAACCCTGAACCGCTCAAAACCGCGCCATCTCCATCTTCGTCACGAGATCGCGCCGGCGAATCAGACGCTGAAGCCGGTCCAGCGTCGCGGTGTCCTGCTGATCGGAGAGCGAGGCCTGCAGGAGCACCAGCTCGAGATCGGACATCACGCCGGCCAATGACTCCAACCCGCGCGACTCCGCCGCCTGCTTGTACAGGCGCGTGTCGTCGAGCAGCGCTCCGGCCAGCTGCCGCTCGTACGCCCAATCCGCCGACGACGACCGCTGAGGATCACGGCTGGCGAGCCCCAGGATCACGAGCTTCGATCGCTCGAAGTGCTGCTCGCTCACCGCGGCAAATGCGAGATCCGCCTGCGTCGGTGACGCCGGGACGGTGGGATCGGCAGCCGGCACAACCGCTTCGGTTCCCGGACGCGGTTCGACTCGCGCCGTGCCGGGATCGACAGGCCGAGCCTCCTGATGCCGGGCGAGATACGCGACGCTCGCCGTCACGAGAGTGAGCAGAGCGGCCAGCGCAAGATACGCGGGGATCGGCCGGTACCGCGTCACAGCAGATTCGTGGCTTCCACCAGGTGGAAGTTGTGTGCGCTCGTGCGCGACCGCAAAATCGATTCGCGACATGAGCGACGTCCAATCTTCCCCCGGCGGTGCGGCAACGACGGGACGCGTGGCAAGAGCGGCGCGGATCGTTCTGAGCTCCTCGAGCGTAGTGCGGCACTCCGCGCAGGTGGCGATGTGTGCCTCGGTCGCCTGGCGCTCGTCGCCTGCGAGCTCACCATAGAACAGCAGCTCGATCGCGCCGGACGCCTGAACCTCGCATGGACGCGACTTCATGAACGCCCTCCCACGGTCACGTTCGCGGCGTTCAGCACACCGCGGAGCCGGTGGATCGCCGCGTGCAACTGGCGCTTGACGGTCCCTTCCGCCAGACCGAGCGCCGAGGCGATCTCGCCGAGCTTCAGCCCTTCATGATGCCGCATGATGAACACGATCCGCTGACCCTGCGGCAGCCGGCGGACCGCCGCCTCGAGAACGGACCCGAGCTCGCCGGCGTAGGCGGTGCTCTCCGGGTCCGGGCCTTCTTCGGGCGTGTTCAGCATCTGCTGTTCCGCGTCTTCATTGAAGCGGGCGCCAGCCGGCGCACCGCTGGAGCGGGCGCCAAACGGCGATCCGCCCGCGGACATCTGACGACGACGGTGGTCGATGCAGGCGTTCATGGCAATTCGGTAGATCCACGAGGTGAACAGGGAGTCCTGCCGGAAGCGCGGCAGCGACCGGTACACTTTGATGAAGACGTCCTGCGCGATGTCCTCGGCATCGTAGTGGTTGCCGGCGAACTGATAGGCCACGCGGTAGACCATCGATCGATGCTGCTCCACGAGCATCTGGAAGGCGGAGGCATCGCCTCCTGCCGCGCGCGCGATTACCTCGGCATCAGCCATCAAGAGCCGTACATGCATAGGACGGACGTCATGCCGCCACAGTTGATCGCCGATTTCGGCAGCCAATTTGCGCGCCGCTCCGTCTAAGTGTCACACGGGCTTGCTCTTGCCCGCCTTGCCATCGCAAAACCTGCGGTCAGAATGCGCGAAGGCTGATTCACTCTGGAGGTGAAGTGCGTCTACTGTTCCGTTCTCGTCTTTTCTGCACAACTGCGGCGCTCGTGCTGCCGATGATTATGGTTCCGATGGCCGCCTGGGCCATGGCCCAGTCGGTCGCCGAACCCAACAGCTGGACAGTGACCCCGTTTCTGGGGGGCACGATGGCCTTGACGCGCCGGTTCGGCGGCAACAGTCTCGCTATCGGGGTTGGCGTCGGCTACGACATGACGTCCAAACATCGGTTCGAAGGCGAGCTCGGTCACCTCTTCGACATCCCGGGCGACACCGACGCGGTCGACTGGTCGGTGACCAACTTCAGCGGCAATTTTCTCTATCACTTCGACGTCAAGCACGTCACTCCGTACGCGACGTTCGGCATCGGGTTCGAGCACTCCGGCCTCGACGGTCCGGGCGTCGATTCCCTGGACATCGACTCGTCAACGGAGGTGTCGTTCAACTTCGGCGGCGGAGTGAAATACCCGCTCACGCCGAAGCTGCTCTTGCGGGGCGACCTTGGGCGCTTCGAGGCGATCGACCTGGCGCCTGACTACTGGCGTGTCTACGCCGGGCTCACCTTCCGGCTCGGGAGATAACGGAGGGGACGGAGCAAACCCGATTCAAACAGGGAGGAAGGAGGATGGGAGGAGCTTTTTCTTAATACGAGGAGCTTTTTCTAAAGAAGATTTCCTCCCCATCTCCCTTCCTCCCTGTTGAACCGTTCTTCTCCGTGATCTCCGTCGTCTCCTCCGGCTGGTATACTGGGAGGATGTCTCCGCACCAGAAAACCGTCACTACGATCGCCAACCCGCTCCGCCGCAACGTCGCCATCATCGCTCACGTCGACCACGGGAAGACCACGCTGGTCGACGCCATGCTCCACCAGAGCGGGATCTTCCGGGCGAACGAGCGGGTCGCCGAGCGCGCGATGGACAACACGGATCTGGAGCGCGAGCGCGGCATCACGATTCTGGCCAAGAACACCGCCGTCCACTACCGCGAGACCCTGATCAACATCGTCGATACCCCGGGGCACGCCGACTTCGGCGGCGAGGTCGAGCGGACCCTCTCGATGGTCGACGGCGTGCTGCTGCTCGTCGACGCCTCCGAAGGGCCGCTGCCGCAGACGCGTTTCGTGCTGCGGAAGGCGCTCGAGCGAAGACTGACCCCGATCGTGGTGATCAACAAGATCGATCGGCCGGATGCGCGCCCGCAGGAAGTCCTCAACGAGGTCTACGATCTCTTCATCGACCTCGACGCGACGGAGGAGCAGCTCGACTTCCCTGTTCTCTACACGAGCGCACGAGCCGGAACCTCCAGCTTCGACGCCGCGGCCCAAGGTCCCGATCTGCGTCTGCTCTTCGATGCCATCGTCGACTCGGTCCCGCCGCCGCGCGGCGACGGTGACGCGCCGCTGCAGATGCTGGTCGCGAACCTCGACTCCAGCGATTACCTGGGCAGGATTGCGATCGGTCGAATCTTCAACGGGCGGGTGAAAGTTGGCGATCCAATCACCGTCTGCAAGCTCGATGGCACGTTCCACGACACCAAAGTGACGAAGCTCTTCGCCTTCGAGGGGCTCCGGCGCGTCGACATCGACGACGCCTTCGCGGGCGACATCGTCTGCCTGGCCGGCATCGAGGACATCACGATCGGCGAAACCGTCGCCGACGTCGAGCATCGCCTCGCGGTGCCGCCGATTGCCATCGACGAACCGACGGTGTCGATGATCTTCGGGGTCAACACGTCGGCGATGTCGGGGCGTGAGGGGCAGTTCGTCACGTCGAGACAGATCAAAGATCGGCTCGATCGAGAACTGCTCGGCAACGTCTCGATCAAGGTCGAGCCGACCGACACGCCCGAGCAGATGAAGGTGCTCGGCCGCGGCGAGCTCCAGCTCTCGATCCTCATCGAGATGATGCGCCGCGAGGGGTACGAACTGCAGGTGTCGCGTCCCGACATCGTGACCAAAACCGTCAACGGGAAGGTCATGGAGCCGGTCGAGGACCTCGTGATCGACGTTGCCGAAGAGTTTCAGGGCGTGGTGATCGCGCAGGTCGGCATGCGGCGCGGCACGATGACCAAGATGGTCAACAATGGCAGCGGCCGCGTACGTTTGGAGTTCCGGATCCCGGCCCGCGGGTTGATCGGGTTTCGATCGCAGTTCCTGACCGAAACGAAGGGGACGGGGATCATGAACCACCTGTTCGCGGAATGGGAGCCGTGGCACGGCGCGATTCCCTCTCGCACGACCGGTGCGCTCGTGGCCGACCGCGCCGGCGTGGCAACCGCTTACGCGATCTGGAATCTGCAGGAGCGCGGAGAGATCTTCATCGAGCCGGCCTCGCCGGTCTACGAGGGCATGATCATCGGCGAGAACGCGCGGGCGAGCGACATGGACGTCAACGTCACGAAGGAAAAGAAGCAGACGAACATGCGCGCGTCGACCGCGGACGAAGCCGTCCGCCTGATTCCTCCGAGAAAGCTCGGCCTCGAACAGGCCATCGAGTTCATCAACGACGACGAGCTCGTGGAAGTGACGCCGTCGAGCATCCGGCTGCGCAAGCGGGTGCTGGCCCAGAACATGAGGCCGAAGAAGGCAGAGTGACGCTTGTCGGCTGGAACTGGAAGCTGGAAGCTGAAGTCTACAACTTCATCCACCTCACCACGTGCCCCGTCGACTGAAGGAACTTCTCCAGATCCGCCCCGCTGATCGTCACGCTGTGCGAGTTCAGGTTCGGATGGAAGATCAGCCGGCCGGCGGCGCCTCGGAGCTCCGCATCGACGACGACCTGTACCGAGTGC
Source organism: uncultured Acidobacteriota bacterium (assembly GCA_963804795.1). GTDB lineage: Bacteria > Acidobacteriota > Vicinamibacteria > Vicinamibacterales > 2-12-FULL-66-21 > CAVSUB01. Next base: position 83,901 of record CAWDRS010000010.1, read on the forward strand.
GACGGGTTGTTCAACAACCCGAACGGGGAGACCGATCCAGGGGTCAGACCCAGGTGCTCGGCGAGACGATCCGGCGACGCGAAGCTGAACCGATCGTCGCCTATCACCTTCACGAGCCGGCGCAGATCCGCTTCCTTTTCGATCGGCAGGATGACGAGATAGTGGCGATTCCCCTTCTTGTTTCGCAGGAACAGGTTCTTCATCCCGCGCGCCGGGATATCGGCCCAGTGGCTCGCGGCGTCTTCAGCGGTGAACACGGGGGGATGATCGTAGCGTTCGTAGGCGATGCCGAGGGCATCGAGGGCCAGGTACACCTGCGCCGGTCCATCTGACATCGCGCGTCATTCTAGACCGGCTGGACCGGGGCTTCCGCCTTCGCTGAAGCTAGGCGGACCACCGAAGCCTTGGCGAAGGTGGTCGCCCCGCCGGCCCTCATCGCGCTCGGCGCGCCTAGCCGTCAGTGGAGATTGGTTGCCGGAGGCGCCCCGGCGGGCGGCACGATCTCCACCCTCACGCGCACCAGGCCATCCCGGAGGAAGTGCAGGCGTCGCGCTGCACCCTTGGACACGTCGATGATGGCGCCTTTCCTGACGTTGCGACCGTACGGTCCCCGATCGATCACGCGAAGCGTGACGGCGCGGCCGTTCTTCAGGTTGGTGACCCGCACGACCGTGCCGAGCGGGAGTGTCCGATGGGCGGCCACCATCTGCTGCTGGTCGAAGATCCGCCCGCTCGCCGTCGGCCGGCCGTGGAATCCCGGGCCATAGTAGGATGCGAGCCCGTGCTGCACGTTGGACACCGGGCGAATTCGAGCCGGCTCTGCCGAGCGGCCCGCGATAAGCGCGACCGAGCCTGCGAGCAGGCTGATCAGCAACCGACGCCACGGCCGAGTCCGTCGAACGTACATCTACCGGAGTACTGAAAGAATCGGGCCAGAATCCGGACGTCGACCCAGTGGAGGCAGAATGAGCGAAATGCTCACGAACAAGCTGGATCACGCCTTCAGCTACGCGCATGAGGTGCACGCGGGCCAGTTCAAGAAGGGGACATCGGTGCCCTACCTCGGACATCTCATGGGTGTCTCATCCATCGTCCTGGACGACGGCGGAAGCGAAGATGAGGCAGTGGCCGCCCTGCTCCACGATGCAGCCGAGGACCACGGCGGGCGCGCGCGCCTCGAAGACATCCGGTCGAGGTTCGGCGACGCTGTGGCTCGTATCGTCGAGGACTGCACGGATTCGTGGGACGAGCCGAAGCCGCCCTGGCTGGCCCGCAAGCGGGCGTACATTCAGCACGCTCGCACGCTGCCCTCTCCCAGCCTGCGCGTGTCGGTCGCGGACAAGGTCCACAATACGTACGCCATCCTTCGGGACCTGCGGAACGTCGGCGAGAAGGCCTGGGAGCGGTACGACGTCCGCGCGGACGACGTCCTGGCGTACTACGAGTCGCTCGTGCGAGCCTATCGCGAGGCGAGCGGTGGGAAGCTGGTCGACGAGCTCGAGCGGATCGTGCGCGGGATTCAGCGCGAGATGGGATACTGAATTTTTGGCGCCACCCCGAGTCGGCCAGAATCGTGCAGGGATGGCAGGACGCTCACGGCCGGGCTTGGCGTTGTGAAGAGTGCGCGCCGCGGTCCGAGGCGATTGCCGGCACACGAGTTGGACGATAACCAGTTTGCATGACTCCGTCTGAAAGGAGCCTCTCGATGCGTGTTCGACAGCTCCACGTTGTGGATGACTCTGCTCACGATTGCTCTCATCTCGCCGGTTCACGCGCAGCAGGCGCAGGCGCCGCCCCTCAGGACACCGGACGTCATCTTCGTGCCGACGCCGCCCGATGTCGTCGAGGCGATGCTGAAGCTCGCCGAGGTCTCCTCGAGCGACGTCGTGTACGACCTCGGATGCGGCGACGGCATCATCGTCGCGACTGCGGCCCAGAAGTTCGGCGCCACCGCAATCGGCATCGACATCGACCCGCAGCGGGTGAAAGAAGCCACCGATCGGATTCAGAAGGCGAACGTGACCGACAAGGTCAAGATCCTGAACCAGGATCTGTTCACGACCGACATCAGTCAGGCGACCGTGGTCACGCTGTACCTGCTGCCGTCGCTGAATCAGAAGCTGATTCCGAAGTTGAACAAGGAGCTGAAGCCGGGGACGCGGATCGTTTCACAGAGCTTCAACATGGGCGATCAGAACCCACCGTTGAAGACCGTCGACGTCAACGGCCGCTCGGTGTACCTGTGGAGGACGCCGTTGAAGGCAGGGCAGTAGCCTTTTCGATACGCGACCGCAGCGCCGCGAGGGCTGCGGTCGCTTCTCCAAGCTCCGCCTGGACCGCGCGCAAGCTCTCTCCCTCCGCGCGAACGAACCGGCTGTAGGGCGCCACGCTCTCGCGGATCCGATCGCCGCTCTTCACGATTTCCGCCCCGAACTGCTCTCGCAGCGACGTTGAGAGCCGGTCCCGCAGCGCAGCAATCTTCCGCCGCAGCTCGTCCTTCGCCTTCCGGCGCTTCGCGGGAATGATGAAGAACCCGAGCGTCCCGACGAGAGACGCCATGATCAGTCCCGTGGCGTCAGCCGCAGCCGTCGTCGCGATCGTGACGACCAGGGCGCCGAAGCCGAGGGCGCCGGCGCTCACGGCCGCCGCGGCGGCGACGGCATTCCGCGCGCCGTCCGCGAGCGACTGCGCCTCGCGCCGCCTGTCGTAGGAATCGACGACCCGCTGCGCCTCGCCTCCGACCGAGTCGATGAGGCGCGCGCGATCGTAGTGAAAGCGCCCGGCGTCGTCGCCCACGATGCGGGCGCGGTGCTGGCGACGGCGCTCCGCGAGGTGCTCGGTGACGCGCTGCCACTGACGCAGATCCATGTCGACGAGCCAGTCCACGAGCTCGCCGATCTTCTGCTCGATCTTCTGAGGAGCGTCCGCAACCACCTGCTGCTCGAAGCCTTGCTGCACGCGGCTTCGATTCAGGAGGTCCATGACGCGCCCGATCCGCATCGTCTCATCGAAGAAATCGTGGCCGCGGCGCTCCATCTCGAGCAGGATGCGGTCGATGTCGGCCATCCGCAGGTCGAGGTCGCGTGAGAGATCCTGCTGGTAGACGGCGAGCTGCCGATCGACGTCGTCGAGCGTCGCGAAGTCCTCCTCGAGGAGCGCGAGGCGCTCGCGCACGATGGCGGCATGCCTTTCGGCGAGCGAGGCAGCAACGCCCAGCGGGTTCAGCAGCTTGAGCTGTATCCGCCCAGGCGCGTCGAGCGTCGACGCGATGTAGCGCTCGAGCGCCTCGAAGCGGCTCGAGGGCCAGAGGGCCGGGTCGCCGAGCTTTGCGCGCAGCGCGAGCTTCGCGCTCACAGGAAAGATATCGGGACTGAACCCGAGCAGGGCCAGCGCGCTCCCGGCGACGAAGGTGACGACCTCCGCGACCTGTGCGTCGCCGTCGAGAATGTCGATCTTGTTGATGACGATAACGACCTTCTTGCCCCAGCTCCGGATCTGCTCGAGGAACGCGCGCTCGGTCTCGGTGAACGGGCGGTCTGCGGACGTCACGAACAGGACCAGATCCGAGCGCGGCACGAACTCCGCCGTGATCCGCTCGTGCTCCCGGATGATGGCGTTCGTCCCGGGCGTATCGACGATGTGGATGTCGCGAAGGAGGGCAACCGGCGCCGTGATCACGTGGAGCGCGGCTTCGCGGATCTGACGGTCGCCGACATCGCCGAACTGAATCACGTTGATCTGCGCGGTCGTCGGCGTCACGCCCTCCTCGACGACGCGATTGCCGAGAAGCGCATTGATGAAGGCGCTCTTGCCGGCGTTGAACTCGCCGACGATGACGAGGAGGAAGAGCTCATCGAGCTGCTCGATCGACTTCTCGAGAGCGGACTGATGGTCCGGCGCGGCGTCGAACTTCGAGAGCGAGAGGCGGAGGCGGCCGAGGATCCGCCGCTCCTCTTTCAGCAGCTCGTCCTGATCGGGGGAGAGAAGCTTCGACAGCATGGCGTTCGTCGATTACCAGTATCCCCTTTCTTGGGTGGCAACCGGACGGCTTGCAGCGTTGGAAGAGCCAATCAACAGGGAGGAGGGGAGGAAGGGAGGAAAGTGTTTGAGTGATTAAAGGGGGCTCGGGGCGAGCACGTCCCAAAGTGCTGGATCCTCCCTTCCTCCCCTCCTCCCTGTTGATTGGCTTTGCGGGCAGCGGTCGTAAACGTTGGCGGACCTTCGGTGCACCTCAACGCGTCTGCGTCACGACCTGCGATCTCTCCGCGTCGGCTGCCCGGCTCCAGTCGGTGTGCGGCGCGCGGTTCTCGACGATCCAGCCGTATACGAGACGGCCGTAACTCTGCCATCGCATGCGTTTGCGCTCGAAGTAGGGCGTGAGCGCGCGCTGGAGGGCTGGCAGGCGGTAGAACGGCACGCCCGGGAAGTAATGGTGCTCGAGATGGTAGTTGGAGTTGAGGAACACGAAATCCCAGAACCAGTGCCCCTTCATCAGCGTCCCCCACTTGGCCGGATCGGTGGGATCGATGTCGTAGTGCTGACCGAGCCGATTCAGCGTGAACGCGATGGGGAAGACGAAGAACACCGGGATGATGCTCGTGCGGATGGCGGCCGCGGGACCGAAGAAATACCAGAGCAGTCCAATCGCGGAGAGGTGAAACCCCATCGACACCCAGCGCTCACGACCGATCGTGCGCCGGAGCTCCTCGGGATAGGTCGACGACTCCAGCCGCGCGGCCCGAAAGTAGATCGGGAAGAGCGCCGGCGTGGCATACAGCAGCTTCAACCAGCGCGCGTTGATCTTCGGCGACAGGTGAGCCCGCTTCGGATCGTCCTCGTTCGATCCGAGCTCCGCATGATGATCGAGGTGCCAGCGCGTGAACTGGCTGGCGGAGATGCCGCTTGGCGTCGCGTACAGGAGCGCGAGCGCGCGCTCGGCGATCGGATGCTGCCGCTGGAACACCGTGTGGTGCACGACCTCGTGCAGCATCACGGTGAAATTGAAGACGGTGAACCCCTGCACCAGCGCCAGAGGAATCCAGATCAGAGGGTGACTATAACTGATGAGCCCCCACGTGCACGCGCCAAGGATCGCGAACTGGCGCAGCGTGATCGCCAGATGCCTCGACGGCGACTTCCGATGGAAATCGCGCAGCAGCTGTCGGGGGAGAACCTCCCCCAGCTCGGCCTTGAGGCCGACGGTATGCTGCGAATAGTGATGGAGCTTCACGGGGTTCCGGACTCAATTGTACCAGAGCCCCGCAGGCGTTTTGCCTAAACGCCCTTCTCCTGCGGCGGCACCGGAGACTTCTGCCGCCCGACTCTGGTCAGCGCGACTCCGGCGAGGACGGCGGCGGCCCCCAGGATCTTGCGCGTGCCGAGTGGCTCGTGCAGCACGATCACGGCGCTCAGCATCGCCACGATTGGGACGAAGTTCGAGTAGATGGACGTCCGGGCGGTTCCCAGCTTCCGGACGCCCGCATACCAGATCGTGTACGAAACACACACGGCGAAGACTGCCGAGTAGCAGGAGCGCAGCCCACGTCGATGCGCTGATCGTGCTCAAGCGCAAGCCCGCGAGATGGGGCCACGCCACCGGCAAATACATCACCGTTCCCATGATCATCGAAGTGCCGGTCACACCAACCGGCGAGTGCCGCATCATCAGCGGGCGCGCACCAATCGTGTAAATGGCCCAGCAGCAGACTGCGGCGATCATCAGGAGGTCGCCCGTCGCGCCATGCGAGCCGAGCGAGAACCCCTTGCCGACGACCAGATAGATACCGGTCATCGACAGGGCGGCGCCTGCCCAATGAAGCCGGCCGATCCGGTCGATCCCCAGCAGCGCTGACAGGAGCGCCACGAGCACGGGCGTCGCCCCGAGCATCAGGGAGCTGTTCGCGACGCTCGTGCGCGACAGCCCGGCGATGAATGTGTACTGGTAACAGCAATGACCGATGAGACCCAGGCCAGCGAGCCCCCACCAGTCGCGCGTGGTCATCTTTGCGGGCGTGTAGAAGACTCCACCAGGCCCCGCAATCCGACCGCCCCTGGACGCCCGCACGCGGACGCCGACGATCACCGTGAGAAAGATGAGCGATCCGAGGGACATCCGCAGCGCGTTGAAGGCCTGCGGATCGATCTCACGGAACACATTCTTGACGATGGAGTAGTTGGCGCCCCAGAAGACCGCCATCAGGATGAGGAGAAAATCGATCACTGGCGGGGGCGAGGGCGCGCGCGGCCGAAAAACACATTATCAACCGGGAGGAGGGGATCTCTTCCCCTTCCTCCCTGTTGGACGAAGGCATCTCTCTGCGGGCGACCGCTACCTCCTAGCCGCTGAACGGCTTGAGGAAGAAGAGGATCAGCGAAATCAGCAGGACGTAGATAACCAGCGACTCGATGAGGACGAGACCCAGGATCAGCGAGCCGCGGATGTCGCCCACCGCGCCGGGGTTGCGGGCGATGGCTTCGGTCGCTGAGCCGACGGCCCGTCCCTGCGCTAGCGCGCCAAGGCCGGCCGCGAAGGCGAGCGCGAAGCCTGCGGTGATGATCGACCACTTGGCGATCTCGCCGGCGCCGGCAGCCTCGGTTCCCTGCGCGTAGAGCGGCGCAGTGGCGCCGGCGATCAGCACGAGAGCAAATGTCAAAGCGGAACGTCTCTTCACGACCCAAGCCTCCTGAATAAACCGGGGGGCTTCGCCCCGCCGGACCATTCTCACCGGGGGGCTTCGCCCCGCCGGATCCCCCAGCGCCGTCGCTCGCGGGGCCCCCTTCGCCCCGCTCCGCTCCGGCGGCGCCCACTGGGGCGCTCACGAATCAAACGAATCAACCAGTCAATAATCCAGCGACCTACTACCTCGGAAGCTCACGTCAGGCCGCCGCGGGCGCGTGGGTCCCGTGCGGCGCGTCGTGCCCGTGCTCGTCGTGCTCGTGCTCCACTGCAACCGCGCCCTGGAGGTAGATGATCGACAGCAGCACGAAGATGAATGCCTGCAACCCGCCGGTGATGAGCCCGAGGAACATCATCGGGAGCGGGATCACGAACGGCACGAGGCTGAAGAGAATCACGATGACGAGCTCTTCGCCGAAGATGTTGCCGAAAAGCCGCAGCGAGAGCGACATGATGCGCGACGTGTGGCTGATGATCTCGATCGGAAACATGATGAAGCCGATCCACCACGGCGCGCCCGGCGGCGCCCAGAAGTGCGCCACGTACTTCGCGATCCCGTTCTCGCGGATTCCCTGGTAGTGGTAGTAGACCCAGGTCGTCAGCGCACAGCCGAGCGTGACGTTGATGCTGCTCGTCGGCGCCATCAGGCCCGGGATCAGCCCCATATAGTTGCCGAACAGGATGAAGACGCCGAACGTGCGCGATGAGCGGCAGGAAGCGATGGCCCTTGGGTCCTATCCACTGCTCGAGGAGATCCATGACCGCGCGCAGCGCCGTCTTCGAGCAGGATCTGCAGCTTGCCCGGGATTGCTCGACGCTGAGGCGGGATCGCACGATCAGGCTCAGAACCGTCATGACGATGACGATCAGCAGCACCATCACCATGTACGGTGGGATCGGCTCGGACGGCTTCGCGAAATGATGGCCCAACGCCTCGCCTGCTCTGAGCACCAGCGGCCCGAGCAGCGCGTTGACCAGTTCGACGATCCAGAGCGGGTGTTCCAGCTTCTCCATCGAGCTCGTATCCGCGGCAGACCGACGGCGCAAGGCCGTCGATCGCGGCAGCCGTAACCGCCTTCAGAACTTCTTCTTGAGTAGGCGAAGGGCTTCGACTCCAGCCGCCGCCACAACCGAGGACGCGCCCGCCAGTAGCCCCAACGGGTGCAGGCGCAAACGCGCAATCATAACGTACGCCAGAAGAGCGAGTAAAGCGTACCGGCCGATCACGAGCAGCATCATCCGACCGACCTTCGGAGGCGCCGGAGGCCGCCTTCACCCGCATGACCGGGCCGCGGCGATCAGGTCGACGACGCCGCTGACCCCCGAGCCGATAGTGCGGTAGCTGATCCCGATCAGGAGCCCCCCGCCGAGAACGCCGAGCGACCGGCGACCAGCTCGCCGCCGCTCAGCACGAACGCGACGACCCGCCATCGCCACGCAGGCCACGAGCGCGTTCCGCTCGAGCCGCCGGAGGAGCGGATCGGCGTTCAGCGGGCATTCACTTCAGGAACTTGCCCGCCGTCCGGTACACGTTGAGCACGCCGGCTGCCAGCCCCAGCACGAAGAAGATGAAGAACATCCACGGACTGGTGCCCAGCCACTTGTCGAGCACCCAGCCCACCCACACCCCAATCACGATCGCGAGCACGAACGAGAAGCCCACGGTGCTCAGCGCGCCGATCGTGCGGACCGTGTCGGACAGCGGCTTCTTCTCTGGGGCAGCCATCAGGTGCTCGATGATACCAAGATCAAACCAACACAGGAGGAAGGAGGAGGGAGGAAACAAAGTGTCGGGGCATCGCTGCGCGGGGCGTAAGCCGTTCGATCATGCTAACAACCATCCCGGTTCCTCCCCTCCTCCCTCCTCCTGTATTGGTTTTCGGCGTGCCTAGCCAGCGCTCTCTATTTCACGACCCCCAACGAGGCCGCCGACACCGCCGCCATCTCGAACAGGAACCTCGGATAGATCCCGAGCCCGATGGTGCCGGCGGCGGCGACGGCGACGACGGTCACGAGCGCGGGGGTCGTCCTGACAGGGGACTCGAACCTCCCATCCTCGACTGCGGGCGGCGTCCACATCAGCACGACGATCCGCGAGTAGTAGTAGATGGAGAGCACGCTGTTCAGCACGCCGATCGCCGCCAGCCCGACGTACCCGGCGTCGAGCGCGGCGCCAAAGAGCCACAACTTGCCCATGAACCCGGCCGTCGCGGGATGCCGCCGAGCGACAGCAGGAAAACGAGCATGGCCAACGCCATGGCCGGGTGCGTTCGCGACAGGCCGCTGAAGTCCTCGAGCTCGTCGCCGATCACGTCGCGCCGCCGGAGCACCACGACGACCGAAAACGCGCCGAGCTGCATCAACGCATACGCGACGAGATAGACGAGCGCCGCCGTGATGCCTCGTGGTGGACCGGCCACCATGCCTATCAGCAGGTAGCCCGCGTGCGCGATCGACGAATACGCCAGCAGCCGTTTCGTGTTCGTCTGCGCCAGCGCGCCAGGTTGCCGAGCGTCATCGTCGCAATGGACAGGACGTAGAAGAGGCCCCGCCATCCGAACGGCTGCCCGGACAGGAGCCCGAGGCCGTCGACGCGGAACGCCGGAAGCCCCTCGACGAAGATGCGCATCAGCATCGCGAATGACGCGGCTTTGGATCCCACCGACAGCAACGCCGTAATCGGCGTCGGTGCCCCTTCGTACACATCGGGCGCCCACATGTGAAATGGCACCGCCGCGATCTTGAAGCCGATGCCGGCGGCGAGCAGCATCACCGCCAGCGGCAGCATCCGGCCGCGATCGGCCGCCGGCGAGCTCGGTCGCAATCGTCCGCAGCTGAGTGCTGCCGGTCAGCCCATAAAGCAGCGACATGCCGTAGAGCAGGATGGCCAGCGAAAAGGCGCCGAGCACGAAATACTTCACGGCCGCCTCATTCGACCGCCGGTTCGGACGGATGAATCCCGCCAGCAGGTAGAACGACACGGCCATCGTCTCGAGCCCGACGAAAATCGTGATGAGGTCGATCCCGCCAGCCATGATCATCATGCCGAGCGTCGCGCAGAGCACGAGGAAGTAGTACTCGCCGGCGTGAACTCCGCTCGATCGCGAGATAGCGCGCCGACATCAGAACGGTCAGCGCGGCGGACGGAGACGAACAGCACATCGAAGTAGAGCGAGAAGGCGTCGACCGCCAGGAGGCCGCGGGCGGCCGTGGTTTGGAGACCGGCGCTGGGAACGAGCGCCGCGCACGGCCAGCACCAGCGTGGCCAGCGTGACGCCGGCGAGTGCGCGATCCAATCGTGGTGAATGGTCCGCGGCCTGCGCCGAAGGTCGCCGAAGCAGCAGGTCGAGGAGCAGGATGACGACCGCGCCGCCGGAGACGAAGATCTCCGGCAGCAGATAGACGAAGTCCGCCGATGAGAAGCCGGGCGGCATCAACGACCCGTTCCGGCCGGAGGCGCCGGATCATCGCACGGCGCCATCGCGGTAAATCCAGGGGGCGCGCTCGGCGCCGACGCTGTGGTCCCGGGTGCGCCGCACCCGGGCACCTTGGCGAACGCGGGCGCGTAGCCGGGCTCGAGCCGGGTGATCACCCGCGCCATCGTCGGCTCCAGCCGCAGCAGAAACGGCGCGGGATACAGCCCGATCCAGACAGCCAGCACGGCGAGCGGCACCAGCGTCGACAGTTCACGGAACGTGAGATCGCCCATCGCCGCATTCGCCGGCTCGCCGATCTTTCCGAACATCGTGCGCTGGTACAGCCACAACATGTACGCGGCGCCGAGCACCATGCCGGACGCCGCGGCCGCCGCCCACCAGCGGTGCGCCACGAAGACGCCCTGCAGGATCAGGATTTCGCCGACGAAGCCGTTCAGCCCGGGCAACCCGATCGAGGACAGCGTCATCAGGAGAAACAACACTGCGAAGACCGGCATGACCGACGACAGCCCCCCGAATGCGCTGATCTCGCGGGTCTGGCGGCGCTCGTACACGAGGCCCACGATCAGGAACAGCGCGCCCGTGGAGATGCCGTGGTTGATCTGCTGAAGCAGGCTGCCCGACAGCGCCGCAGGTGTGATCGCGAACAGCCCCAGCGTGATCATGCCCATGTGGCTGACGCTCGAGTAGGCGACCAATCGCTTCCAGTCGGTCTGCGCCAGCGCGAGGAGCGCGCCGTAGACGATCGCGACGATAGAGAGGGCGGCAACCATCGGGATGAACGCGCGGGAGGCCTCGGGCAGGATCGGCAGGCTGAAGCGGACGAACCCGTACGTGCCCATCTTCAGGAGCACCGCCGCGAGGAGAACCGACCCGGCCGTCGGCGCATCGGTGTGCGCGTCCGGCAGCCACGTATGGAACGGAAGCATCGGGACCTTGACGGCGAATCCGACGAACAACGCAAGGAAGATCCACTTCTGACGCGCGAGCGGCAGCGCGAGCTGATGGAAGCCCGTGATATCGAAGCTGTAGACGCCGGTCGACTCGTGCGCGTAGAAGTAGATCGCCAGAATGCCGAGCAGCATCACGACGCTGCCGGCCAAGGTGTACAGGAAGAACTTGATCGCCGAATAGAGCCGGCGGCCGCCTCCCCAGATCCCGATCAGCAGATACATCGGGACCAGCATCACCTCCCAGAACAGAAAGAACAGCAGCGCGTCGAGCGCCAGGAACGTACCCAGCATGGCCGCCTGCAGCACCAGCAGACAGATGTAGTACTCCTTCGCTCGTTCGGTGATCGCGTTCCAGGAGGACAACACGGTAATGAAGCCCATCAACGTCGTCAGCAGGACCAGCAGCACGCTGAAGCCGTCGACACCGAGGAAATAGGTCGCGCCGATCGACGGGATCCAGGTCGCGCGCTCGGTGAACTGCCAAGGGGCTCCCTGTGGGTCGTAGCGAAACCACAAGGGCACAGAGCCGAGGAATCCCAGACCCGAAAACAGCGTGGCCAGCCATCGGATCGCGTGTTCGCGCCTCCGGTCCACGATCAGCAGCACCGCGGCACCGGCAAGGGGGGTCAGCAGAATCAGCGACAGCAGGTGTGATTGGACGATTGCCATGTTTCCCTACCTGCCCGCCAACAGGTACATCGTCAGCAGCGCGAAGACCCCGGCGATCATCGTCAGCGCGTAGTTCTGCAGCAGTCCGGTCTGTCCCCGGCGGAGCAAAGATCCGCCGAACGCGGCACCGCGCGCCACGCCGCGCACGAGCCCATCGACCAGGTACTTGTCCAGCATGTACGAGATCCAGGCGCCGATCCGGGTCGCGCCGCCCGCGCCGTCGACCGCGCCGTCGACGATGCGGCGGTCGAACGCGAAGAGGCCACGGGCTGCGGCCCACGTGCCCCGGACGGCGGTGGCCCCGTAGATCGCGTCGACGTAGAACGCATTGGACAGCAGTGCGTGGGTGCGCGGCCAGGCCCTCTCGAGGCGTATCGCCGCATCGGGCCGCACGAGATACAGCCGCCGCGCCACCAGGATTCCTGCGGTCGCCGCGGCGAGAGACACCAGCATCAGCGCGATCTCGACTTCACGCAACGTTGGGGCCGGCAACTCCACGGCTGTCCGGCGGGCACCCGCATCGAGTGTCGGGGCGGTCGGGACGATGAAAGATGGCCTCAGAAATTCCTGGACCACAGGGCCGCCACCGAGAGCGGCTGGGACGCCCAGGAAACCCACGAGCGACGTGCCGAGTGCGAGGAGGACCAGCGGGGCTCGCATCAGTGACGGCGCATCATGAGGTCCTTTCCAGTGCCGACCTGGACCGATGGCGTCGGCGGCCCCGTGCGTCACCTCGTGATCGCCGCGCTGAGCCTGGCCATGGGCGTGCGCGTCCGCGGGATGTTCGACGCCGTGCCCGGCGGCCTCCACCGCAGCTGCCGGTGTGGCTCGAGTCCTTGCAGCAGACCCCCGGTACGTCCCACCGAACGCCATGATCATCAGCCGGATCGCGTAGAGCGCCGTCAGCAGAGACGCGACAATGGCGACGCTCCAGAGCACGCGGCTGTCCGCGAACACGCGTGCGAACATTTCGTCCTTGCTGAAAAAGCCGGCCAGCGGCGGGATACCCGCAAGCGACAGCGCGCCGACGGCCATGGTCAGTGCCGTCGTCGGCATGGCTCGGCGGAGGCCTCCCATCTGTCGCAGGTCTTGTTCCCCCGATACGGCGTGGATGACGGCGCCGCTCCCAAGGAACAGCAGCGCTTTGAAGAACCCATGTGTGGTGAGGTGGAACACGCCAGCTGCGAACGCGCCCGTACCGGCCGCGAGGAACATCAGCCCCACCTGCGACATCGTCGAGTAGGCGAGCACGCGCTTGATGTCCGTCTCCACGACGGCGATGGCCGCGGCGACGAGCGCGGTGGACACGCCCACTATCGCGACGATCGTCAGGACGATCGGTGCGTGCGCAAACAGCGTTGCGTTCCGCGCGACGATGTAGACGCCTGCCGTGACCATCGTCGCTGCGTGAATCAGCGCCGATACCGGCGTCGGCCCTTCCATGGCATCCGGCAGCCAGACGTGGAGCGGGGGCTGCGCGCTCTTGGCGATGGCGCCTGCGAACAACAGCAGGCAGGCGATCGTCAGCACGCCGCCGCTCGATTCGACGGGCATGGCCGATGCCGCCTGCGCGACGCTGCGAAAGTCGAGCGTGCCGCACGTGAAGAACACGAGGAGGATGCCAACGACGAAGCCCCAGTCTCCGATGCGATTGACGAGGAAGGCTTTGAACCCGGCGACCGCCGCGCTCCGCTTCTCGTACCAGAATCCGATCAGCAGGTACGAGCACAAGCCGACGCCCTCCCACCCGACGAACATCACGAGGAAGTTCGCCCCGAGGACGAGCAGGAGCATGAACGCGCAGAACAGATTCAGGTAGCAGAAGAAGCGCGCATAGGCTGCACGCGGCTCGTCCTGCATGTAACCAGCGGCGTAGATGTGAATCAGGAGGCCGACGACCGTGACCATCAGCACGATGACGGCTGCCAGCGGATCCAGCCGTAGTGCCCACGAGACCTCGAAGGCGCCCAGGCCGCGCGAGGTGGCAAGTGGAAGCGAGGGGATCCAGGTTGCGAGCGGCGCGTCTATCGTGCGCGCCTCCGGCGCAAGCGCGGTCAATCGCAGCAGCGAGCGAACCGCCAGGATGGCGGCGACCGCAATCGAACCGCATCCCGTCATCGCGGACGCCGGGCGGCTGAACAGCCGGACACCGACCAGGCCGTTGATCGCGGCGGCGGCGGCCGGTACCAGCGGTACGAGCCAGATGACGTCCATCACCACTTGAGGATGGTCATCTCGTCGATGTCGAGGGTTTCTTTGTTCCGGTAGAAGGCCAGCAGAATTCCAAGACCCACCGCCGCCTCCGCGGCTGCGACAACGACGACGAAGATCGCGAACACCTGACCGGCCGCGTTGTGCCACTGCTGCGAGAACGCCGCGAGGTTGATGTTGACGGCGTTCAGCATCAACTCGATGGACATGAAGAGGATGATGATGTTCCGGCGCAGCATGACGCCGATCACCCCGACCGTGAAGAGCGCCGCTGAGAGCACGAGATAGTGATACGGAGTGATGGGCGTCATCGAAGCGTTACTCCGGCTTTTTCGTTCTTCATTTCGCCTTCAGAGCTTGCGAATGTACCGGAGGGCTTCCGCCTTCAGGCGGAAGGTCCCGGCGGACGTTCGCCTTCCACCTGAAGGTGGAAGCCGCGAATCTTTTCACGGGCTCTTCCGGGCCAGCACGATCGCGCCGATCATCGCCGCCAGCAGGAGCATCGAAGCGACCTCGAACGGCACGAGATAGTCCGTGTAGAGCAGCCAGCCGACCATCTCGGTGTTGCCAACCGCCTGAACCTCCGGTGCAAGCTGCGGAGGGACTGCCCCCCGGTGCGCCGCCGAATACGACAGGATGGCCGTGATCTCCGCCAGCATGGCAACCGACATGACGATGCCGAGCCGCGAGCGGCGACGCGGATCGCGTGCGCCCGGCACGCTTCGCAGGCTCACCAGCATCACGACGAACAGGTACAGCACGACAATCCCGCCAGCGTAGACGAGCACCTGGATCACTGCCAGGAATTCCGCCGCCAGCGACACGTACAGCACCGCGATGCAGAGGAACGTCGCGACCAGGAAGACGACGCTGTGGACGGTGTTCCGCGCCGTGATCACGAGCACGGCAAAGCCCAGGATCAGGGCCGCGAGCGAGTAGAAGACGACCGCTTCGAGCATGGTGGAGGCTACAGCAGCACTTTGAGAGCCGCGGTGACGATCACGTTCGCGATGGCGATCGGGATCAGCACCTTCCATCCGAGCCGCATCAGCTGATCGTAGCGATAACGCGGCAGCGTCGCCCGGATCCAGATGAAAACGTACAGGAAGACGAACGTCTTCAACAGGAACCAGATCCAGCCGGGCACCACGCTGAGGAACGCCAGCACTCCGACATTTGGAAACGGACGCAGCCAGCCGCCGAAAAAGATCGTCGTCGCGACGGCCGACACGACAATCATGTTGGCGTATTCGGCCAGGTAGAACAGCGCGAAGCGCATCCCGCTGTATTCGGTGTGGAATCCGCCCGTGAGCTCCTGCTCGGCCTCCGGCAGATCGAATGGCGCGCGGTTCGTTTCCGCGAGCCCGCCGATGAAGAGAATCACCAGCGCGACCGGCTGAACGAACGCGAACCAGACACCCGCGGTCCGCTGCGCCTCGACGATGCCGACCATGCTGAGCGTGCCCGACATCACCACGATGCTCACGAGCATCATCGTCACCGCGACCTCGTAGCTCACGAGCTGCGCGGAGGCCCGGAGTCCCGCAAGCAGCGGAAACTTGCTGTTCGACGCATACCCGGCGAGGATGATTCCGTACACGCTGACCGAGGTCACCGACACGACATACAGAAGGCCGACGTTGACGTCCGCGACGTAGAGCGCAACCGGGTAGCCGAGGACGTGCGCTTCTCGATCGAAAGGGATGACGGCGAACGCCACGAGCGCCGGAACCATCGCGACAATCGGCGCGAGCGTGAAGATCCATCGATCGGCGCGCGCTGGCGTGATGTCTTCCTTCAGAATCAGTTTGATGGCGTCCGCAATCGGCTGCAGCGTGCCGTAGGGCCCGACCCGCATCGGCCCGAGCCGCACCTGCACCCAGGCGATCACCTTGCGCTCGAGCAGGACCATGTAGGTCACGGCGACCAGCACGGCATTGAGCAGCACGACGATCTTCAGGAGAGGCAGGACGTAGGTGTCCATCATCCGCGCTCCCGGGAGCCTGAAGTCCGAAGCGTGGAGCCGTTCTTCACCGGTCCACCTCCCCGAGCACGATGTCGATCGAGCCGATGAGCGCCACCACGTCGGCGACGAGATGCCCCTTCACCAACCGGGGCAGAGCCTGAAGGTTGCAGAACGACGGCGGCCGGACGCGAAATCGATACGGCGCGTTCGATCGGCCGTCGCTGGCGATGAAATATCCCAGCTCGCCCTTGGGAGACTCGATCGCATGGTACGTCTCCCCTGCCGGCGGTTTGATGAGGCGAGGGACCTTGCCGATGATTGGCCCTTCCGGCATCCCGTCGAGCGCCTGGCCGATGATGCGCAACGACTGCCGGAACTCTTCCATCCGCACCAGATACCGATCGTACGTGTCGCCCCTCGCGCCGACGGGAATGTCGAACTCGAAATCCGCATAGGCAGCGTAGGGCTCGTCCTTCCTGACGTCCCTGGCGACTCCCGATCCACGGAGCGCCGGTCCGCTGAGCCCGAGCGCAATCGCGTCAGGGCCCGACAGTACGCCGATTCCGAGCGTCCGATCGCGCCAGATCCGGTTCTGCGTCAGGAGCTCCTCGTACTCCAGGACCTTTGTCTCCATGATGCCGCAGAACGCCCGGACCTTTGCGTCCCATCCCGCGGGAATGTCGAGCGGCAGCCCTCCGATACGCATCGCGTTGTAGGTGAGCCTCGCGCCGCAGTACTCCTCGAAGAGATCCAGGATCAGCTCGCGCTCGCGGAACGCATAGAGGAACACCGTCATCGCGCCGAGGTCCATCGCATGCGTGCCCAGCCAGAGGCAGTGGCTGGCGAGGCGCTGGAGCTCGGCCAACACGGTACGGATGTATCGCGCGCGCCGAGGCACCTCCAGGGTCATCAGCTTTTCGATCGTCTCGACGTAGCCCAGGTTGTTGCTGGCGGCGGCGACGTAGTCCATCCGATCCGTGATCAGCACGATCTGCTGGTAGTCGCGCTGCTCGCACAGCTTCTCGATGCCGCGGTGCAGGTACCCGATCACCACGTCGGCGTCGACGACGCGCTCGCCATCGAGCCGCAATACCACGCGGAGCACGCCGTGCGTGCTCGGGTGCTGCGGCCCCATGTTGATGACGAGCTCTGAGGTATCCAGCATGCCGGATGCCTATTCGATTTCGCGATCGCGCCGGGACCTGAGCAGATCGGCGGGGCTTTCGATCAGCAGCTCGCCCGGCCCCTCGAGGGGATAGTCCTTTCGTTCGGGATGCCCCTGCCAATCGTCGGGCATCAGAATGCGGCGAAGGTCCGGATGGCCATCGAACCGGATCCCGAACATGTCGAAGACCTCACGCTCGAGCCAATTGGCGGCCGGCCAGATACCGGCGACGCTCGGGACGCCGTCGGCCTCGCCGGTCCGGATCTTCAGCCTGACCCGATGACGCCGGATCACGGAGTACAGGCTGTAGATGACGTCGAATCGTGGGGTGCGCGGCGGCCAGTCGGTGGCGGTGACGTCCGAGCAGAAATCGAACTCCGCGCCACGCGTCTCGCGGAGCCACGCGGCGACGTCGGTCAACTGCGGCCGATCGATGATGAGCGTCCAGTCGCCGACCCACCAGACGGTCTGGACGATGGCGCCAGGCAGCGCCGCCTGCAGCGCCGCAACGAATTCCGGGACCGGCACGTCGCCAGGTGGGGGAGGGTCGTGTGGGCCGGACGGCGGCGCGATAGATCGGCTTTGTTCGCCAGGCCGTGCCGGCGGCGTGGGCTCTACTGCCACTCTAAGCTCACTCTACTGCCACCAACCCCGGAGCTCACGTGTGTTGGCACTGCGCGCTCTTGTAGCGCAGGCCTTTTCCGCCTTCGCGCGCAGGAGATTCTGCGCGCTTCGGCGAGACCTCGCCGGAGCCTTGGCGGCGGCGGGTAGGCCTGCCATTCCGGCGCGCGCAGGCAGCCCTGGAGGACTGCGCTACGGCCAACACACGTGAATCGCGGGGATGCAGTCTCACCCTACTGCCAATCGAGGGCGCCTTTCCTCCACGCGTACGCATAGCCGACGACGAGGATGAAGAGGAAGACGAACATCTCGACGAGGCCGAACGCGGCGAGGCGGCCGAGCGACACTGCCCACGGGAACATGAAGACGGTCTCGATCTCGAAGATCACGAACAGCATCGCGATGAGGTAGTAGCGGACGCTGTACCGATCGCGCGGATCGGTGAGCGGCTCGATGCCGCATTCATAGGGCTGGAGCTTGACCGTATCGACCCGGCCCGTCCCTGCATTGACGAGCCGCGACAGCAGGAGCGTGAAAACGGCGAACCCTGTCGCAATCAGGATGAACAGCAGGATGGGAACGTAGGTCCTGAGCATGGCCGGTGGCTGGCCGTGGGCGATCCCGTGCGGAAAACGGGCTGTTTATAGCATGCGACCCAGGGGGTGTCAAGGTAACCCACGGCGCCGGGAGACCTTCGCAGGGCTCGCGCAAGTAATTGTATCCGAAGGGTTTTTCGGCGCGTGGCGTTCTTGACGGTCGCTGCGCACCGTGCCTATACTGCGAACAGAGGCTCCCCTGATGCAGCATCTGATCGTCGCGATCGTCCTGGCCCTGGCCGTTGTCGCGGAGCCGCAGAACCCTGAGCGTACGCCACGGGCGAGCGACAAGCGCACGCGAGACATCTATGTCAGCGTTGTCGACAACAACGGCAAGGCGGTCACCGGCCTGACCGCTGCTGACTTCACCGTCAGGGAGGACGGCGTGGCCCGCGAGGTGTTGAGTGCGGGGCCCGCCACCGAACAGCTCACCATCTCGCTGCTGGTGGACGACAGCGAGGCGGCGAGCGAGGCCGTCCAATTCATGCGCGACGCGCTCGGCAGCTTCGTGCAGCGCCTGAGCGGCAAGGCGGAAATCGCCGTCGCCACGACTGGCGAGCGGCCCACCAGCCAGATCGACTACACGACCAGCACGGACGCGCTGAAGAAGACCGTCGGCCGGATCTTTCAAAAGACCGGTTCCGGCGCGTACCTTCTCGACGCCATCATCGAGGTGTCGCGCGGACTTCAGAAGCGCGAAGCGAAGCGTCCGACCATCGTCGCTATCTCGACCGAAGGCCCTGAGTTCAGCAACCGATCGCACCAGCAGGTGCTCGACGCGCTGTACGCAAGTGGCGCCTCCCTGCACGTCCTGATGCTCGGCCAGCCCACGTCCTCCCAGGCCGATGAAGTGCGCGAGCGCAACATCACCGTCGGCGATGGAACAGCCAAGACGGGGGGACGGCGGGATCAGGTGCTTGCGCTTTCCGGTCTGACCGATCGGCTCAATCAGGTTGCGGACGAGCTGACGAACCAGTACGTGGTGCAGTACGGCCGCCCCGAACAGTTGATCCCGCCAGAAAAGGTGCAGGTTACGGTCAAGCAGTCGGGCCTGACGGTGCGCGCCAGAACACGCGCGACGGACAAATGATGCGCGGTCCACGGACCTCGGCTCTGCTGGTGTCACTGGCGCTCGCCGCTGGCGTGACGCTCATCGGGCAGCAGGCGCCGCCCGCAACCCCGCCCGCAACCCCTGCTCCGCCGCCTGCTGCGGCGCCTGCGGCTCCGGCGCAGCAGCCACAATCGCAGGTCTTCCGGGGCGGGGTCGAACTGGTCTCGCTGAACGTCACCGTCATGGACGGCGCGAAGTACGTGACCGACCTCTCTCAGGAAGAGTTCGAGGTTTTCGAAGACGGTGCCCAACAGGCCCTCACCTTTTTCGCCCGCGGCCAGCAGCCGATCGCGCTGGCGGTGCTGCTCGACACGAGCGCCAGCATGGACGAACGGCTGTCCACGGCTCAAGAAGCGGCGGTCGGGTTCGCCAAGCGGCTGAAGCCCGAAGACGCGATGGAGGTCATCGACTTCGACAGCCAGGTCCACATCCTCCAGCCGTTCACGTCCGACACGACGGCGCTCGAGAAAGCCATCCGCCAGACGACGGCGAACGGATCGACGGCGCTGTACAACGCGGTGTACATCTCGCTGAAAGAGCTGAAGCGGGTCCGAGCGGCGTCGGCTGAAGAAATCAGGCGTCAGGCGATTGTCGTGCTGTCGGATGGGGACGACACGTCGAGTCTCGTGGAGTACGAGGAGGTGCTCGACCTCGCCAAGCGATCCGAGACATCGATCTACGCGATCGGCCTCAGGCCGCAGAGCATCGGCCGGCGCGATTTCAAGGAGGCGGAGTTCGTCCTCCGGCAGCTCTCGCAGGAGACCGGCGGCCGCGTCTTCTTTCCGACGAACGTGACCGAACTGGCGAAGATCTACGACCAGATTTCGGACGAGCTGGCCAGTCAATACACGCTCGCCTATGCCTCGAAGAACCCCCTTCGGAACGGCGCCTGGCGGCGAGTAATCGTCCGCGTGAAGCGTCCCGGGATCGTCGCGCGGACGCGGCAGGGTTATTACGGACCGAGCGGCAGCCGCTGATTCCATGCATCTGGTCCCTGTCCTCTTCTACGCGGCGGCCTCCGCGGCGTATGCGATGCACTTCGCATGGCGGCAGCCGCGTACGGGCCGGACGGCAACCGCGCTCCTCGGCGGCGGCGTGCTGGCGCACACGTTCCTGATTGGCATGCAGACGGTCGAGGCGGGTCATGCGCCACTCGTCGGCACGACCGCTGCGATCTCCGCGTTCGTCTGGCTGCTCGGCTTGTCGTACCTCTACGTCGAGCTCACGACCGAGGAACGCGCGATGGGCGTGTTCGTATCGATCCTGCTCGCGGCGCTCGGTCTGATTCCGGCGCTGATGCCCTCCGTGGTGCAGAGACCCGCGGTCCTGCGAAGTCCGCTCTTCACGCTCCACGTCGTCTCGCTGCTGTTCGCGTATGCCAGCTTCGCGCTGGCGTGCGTGTTCGGCGTGACGTACGTGCTGCTCTTCAAGGAAATCAAGGCGAAGCACCTCGGCTTCTTCTACGCGCGCCTGCCGTCCCTGCAGGTGCTCGATGTGATGAACGGGCGCGTGCTCGCGATCGGCTGGATGTTCCTGACCCTCGGCCTGCTCGTCGGCGGACTGTGGGCCACGCAGGTGCAGGCGTCGCCGGATCCACGCATGCAGGCCATGACGGTGGCGGACCCCAAGATCCTCGTCGCGCTCGTCTCCTGGGCCGTGTATTCATTCGCGCTCTACGCACGTCGCGCCATCGGCTGGAGGGGCCGTCGCACGGCCTGGCTGTCGGCGATCGCATTCGCGATCGTCCTCCTGAACTTCGTGCCGGTCGGCTACTTCCTGACGAAGAGCCACAACTTCAACTTTTAGCCGCCCGTCCAGATGATTCAGTATCGTTCCATTGTCGTCGTTCGGCGTAGATCCCGCAGCCGCGAGAACGGAGCGGCTGCCACTGCCCAGGACCCGGCGGCCTTTTAGTATGAGACTGCTGGTTGTTGGCCTCAGTCATCGCACCGCGCCCATCGAGTTGCGGGAGTGTGTCGACTTCGCGCGCGGCGGGCTCGAGGTCGCGCTGAAGGCCCTCGCCGTCCAGGCGATCTCCCAGGAATCTGTCGTCCTGTCTACGTGCAACCGGGCCGAAGTCTACGCCGTCGTGGATTCGGACGTCGCAGGCGACAGGATCGCCCGGTTCTTCAGCGAGTATCACCAGCTCGAGCACCGGGAGACGGCGGAACATCTCTACACGTTGAGTGGCGGTGATGCCGCCCGTCACCTGTTCCGGGTCGCGGCCGGGCTCGACTCCCTGGTCGTCGGCGAACCGCAAATCCTCGGACAGGTCAAATCGGCGTATACCGTGGCCAGCGACCTGCAGCTGACCGGGCCCCTCTTGAACCGGCTGTTCCACTCGTCGTTCGCGGTCGGGAAGCGCGTGCGCTCCGAGACGGGGCTGGGCGAAGGCGCGGTCTCGGTCAGCTACGCGGCGATCGCGCTGGCCAAGAAGATCTTCGGTAAGCTGTCGGGTCTCGGTGTGCTGATCCTTGGCGCAGGCGAGATGGCGAAGCTCACAGCCATCCACCTGAAGGCACAGCACGTCCGGCAGATGACCATCGCCAGCCGGACCCTGGCCGCCGCCGAAGGACTTGCCGCACGACTCGACGCCAAGGCAGCGGCCTGGACCGATCTCGATCGCCCCCTCGTTGGAGCGGACATCGTCGTCACCGCGACGGGGGCGACCGACCCCGTGCTGACGAGGCTGCGGGTCGAGGACGTCATGCGTCAGCGGCGCAACCGCCCGCTCTTCATCATCGACATCGCGGTGCCCCGCGACGTGGATGGGGCGGTCGGCGATCTGGAGCAGGTGTTTCTCTACAACATCGACGACCTCCAGACGATCGTGAAGGAGAATCTGGCTCGGCGGACCGGCGAGCTGGCCAGAGCGGAGTCGATCGTCACTGACGAAGTGACGCGGTTCATGTCGTGGGTCCAGTCACGCGACATCATCCCGACGGTCGTTGCGCTGCGGCAGAGATTCGAGGCCATCCGGCAGTCGGAGCTGCTGAGGCTCGAACCGAAGCTCTCGGGCCTGCCGCCAGAAGCTCGCGCACGCATCGACGAGATCACGCGGCTGATCGTCGAAAAGCTGCTCTTGACGCCGACCGAACAGCTCAAAGCCGTCAGCGACGAAACGACGATCATGTCGTACGCTGATGCGCTGAATCGGCTCTTCCGTCTGGCGGCCGAGGAGCAGGCCCGGACAGGCGAGCACGCGTCGGCGGCCGGGGCCGACCCGGATGCCGCGCCGAAAGTCGGCCGGCGATGACGGCCCGAGCGCTGAGGCTCGGGACCCGCGGGAGCCGGCTCGCCCTGTGGCAGGCCCACACGGTCGCCAACCGGCTGCAAGCCGGCGGCACGGGTGTCGAGATCATCGTGATCAAGACTGGCGGCGACCGGCTGCAGTCGCGCCCGCTCTCCGAGGCCGTCACGAAGCGGCTCTTCGTGAAAGAGATCGAGGATGCGTTGCTGCACGGCGACGTGGACCTCGCCGTGCACAGCGCGAAGGACATGCCGGCCGTTCTTCCCGATGGGCTCGAGATCGCGGCAGCGCTGTCCCGCGAAGACCCGCGCGACGCCCTGGTGCTCCCGGCTGGCACGACCGTCGGCGGAGACAAGGATCTCACTTCGGCGTTGGCGCGGATCGGCGGGCGGCCATCGATCGGCACGAGCAGCGTGAGGCGCGTCGCCCAACTCGCCTCTGTCATACGCGGCGCGACCTTCGTGCCGATCCGAGGCAACGTCGACACACGTCTCAGGAAGCTGGACGACGGTGAGTACAACGGCCTCGTGCTGGCCGCCGCCGGCATGCGGCGGCTGGGCGTGGAGGACCGCATCTCGGCGAGCCTGCCCTTCGACGTCTGTGTGCCGGCGCCGGGCCAGGGCATCATCGCCGTCGAGATCCGGTCGGATGACGGTGCCACGCGACCGCTCGTGCAACGGTTGCACGATGCGGTCAGTGGAGCCGCGTTGATTGCCGAGCGCGCGCTGGTGGCAGCGCTCGGCGGCGGCTGTCAGCTGCCGCTTGGCGGGATTGCCGTGGGCGACGGCGAAGAGCTCGAGATGCGGGCCGTGGTGATGTCGGTCGATGGCGCGCGAGTGGTCCGGGCGCATGGGCGATGGTCCGTCACGGATCCGGAAGCACTCGGGCGCCGGCTCGCGGAGGATCTCGCGGCGTCCGGCGCGGCCGACATCCTGGAAGAAGTGAGGCGAGGCCAATGAACACGCCGTGCGTTTACCTCGTCGGAGCAGGGCCGGGCGATCCGTCGCTCCTCAGCATCCGTGGGCGCCGCTTCCTGCAGGCTGCCGACGTGATCGTGCACGACCATCGGGTCCACGCGGGTCTGCTGCGGATGGCGAAGCCGGGTGCCGAGCGGATCGATGTGGGCGCGGCCGCGCCGAAACCGCTCGACCAGGACGCCATCTGCTTCCTCATCGCGGAAAAAGCACGCGAAGGCAAAACGGTGGCGCGCCTGAAATGGGGCGACCCGTTCGTGTTCGACAGCGGCGGGAAGGAAGCGCTCTTCCTGCACGAGCAGCGGATTCCGTTCGAGGTCGTGCCGGGCATCCCGGCCGCCATCGGCGGGCTGGCGTATGCGGGCGTCCCGATTACGTATCCGGACGGCGGAGACGTCATCGTCTTCATCCGGGGCCACGAGGGAGAGATCGATACACCCGCAGGTGTCGACTGGCCCGCGCTCGCGCGCCTGCACGGGACGCTCGTCTGCTACGCCGGCGCACGGCAGATTGCGTCGATGACGAAGGCGCTCATCGCCCACGGCCGCGCCGAGGATGAATCCGCGGCACTGATCTACAACGGAACGCTCCCGTCGCAGCGGACGGTTCAAGCGACGCTCGGCACCATCGCCGGCGAAACCAGGAGCGACGGCGCGGCCCTGCTCGTCGTCGGATCCGTGACCGGCCTGCGCGAGCACCTCCGATGGTTCGACGACCGGCCGCTCTTCGGCAAGCGCGTCGTCGTCACGCGCTCGCGCGAGCAGGCGGGCGAGCTCGTCGAGATGCTGGAGGATCGGGGCGCGGAGGCGATCCTGGCGCCGACGATCCGGATACTGCCGCCCGAAGATCTGGACGCGCTCGACCGGGCGTGCGCGGATGCCGGCACCTTCGACTGGATCATCTTCAGCAGCGCCAACGGCGTCGACCACTTCATGGAGCGGCTGCTCGCCATTGGGGACGTCCGCGATCTCAAGGGTGTCCGCATCTGCACGGTCGGCGCATCGACCGCGGCGCGGCTCTCGCGGTTCGGCATCCGGATCGACCTGACGCCTTCCGAATACCGCAGCGAGGCGCTGGTTGAAGTCTTCAGAGAGCTCGGTGCGGTCGACGGGGTGCGCTTCCTGCTGCCGCGCGCCGACATCGGGCGAGAGCTCCTGGGCGACGAGCTCCGGGAAGCGGGGGCGGAGGTGGTGGAAGTCACCGCCTACCGTACCGTGATCGGCGGCGCCGAGCACGAGGAAGCGGAGATTTACCGCATGCTGCTCGAGCGCCAGATCGACGCCGTCACGTTCACGAGCGCCTCCACGGTTCGAAACTTCGCCTCGATTCTCGGGCCCGATCAGGCCGCAGACCTGCTACGGACGACGGTCGTGGCCTGTATCGGCCCGGTGACCGCCGAGGCGGCGCAGCGGCTGGATATCGCGACGACGGTGATGCCCGAGCGGTACACCATTCCCGATCTCGTCGACGCGCTGGTCGAACATTTCGGGAAGGCATAGCGGCAACTCAATCCTCCTCCTATCGCAATTGAGACTGAGGGTTGCTCGTGCGCGGCGGCGTGACGTCAAAGCGTCGTTGCATCAATCCAGTAGCGCCGCTTCGGCTTGTCCAGATCGGGCCCGCTGATCACGCTCTCCAAGACGCCGCCGTTGTTCTCGATAGTCTTTATCGAGCCAATGTTGTCGTCATCGCAAGTCACCAGCACTTGGTCGAGGCCAAGCTTGTTGTGGGCGAGTTGCACGGCCAGCCGGAGGATCGCCGTCGCGTGTCCCTGTCGCCGGAATTCTGGAACGACGACGTACCCGATGTGACCGCCTACCCGTTGAAGAAAGTCAGTGAGCCTGTGACGTATCGACACACGCCCGACGATTCGTTCACCGCTGAAGGCAAACAAGAATGTCGATGGAACGTGATTCGGCGGAAGATGCATGCCCCGCTCGCGCTCTTCGAGTACTTCGAGATAGCGACCGAGAGACATGCCCTCTTCGTAGTAATGAAGGAAGGACGGCACTTCTGGCGTGGTCGCACGGTGTGCCCGCATGAACTCGTCTTCTTCGGCCCCTGTCGGCCGGCGAAGTACCAGCATCTGTGACATGGCTGACGGGGGCGTCGCGTACTCGCCGCTCACGTGGTGCGCGGCCCTCGCCCAAGGTCGCGATCAACCCAGCGCCTTCGCCGCCTCGCGCGCATAGTAGGTGATGATGATGTCGGCGCCGGCGCGGCGGATCGCGGTCAGCGTCTCCATCATCGCGCGCGGCTCGTCTATCCAGCCGTTGCGCGCCGCGGCCTTGAGCATCGCGTACTCGCCGCTCACATGGTAGGCCGCCGTCGGCATGCCGAACTCCGCCTTCACCCGCGCGATGACGTCCAGGTAGGTCATCGCCGGCTTGACCATGACGATGTCGGCGCCTTCCTCGATGTCGAGCTCCACCTCACGCAGTGCCTCTTCGACGTTGGCCGGATCCATCTGGTGCGAGCGGCGATCGCCGAACGCCGGCGCCGAGTCCGCCGCCTCGCGGAACGGACCGTAGAACGCCGAGCAGTACTTCGCGGCGTAGGACATGATCGCGACCTGCGTGAAGCCCGCCTCGTCCAGCGCTTCCCGGATTCGCCCGACGCGGCCGTCCATCATGTCGGAGGGCGCGACGACATCGGCGCCTGCGGCGGCGTGTGACAGGGCGGCGCGCGCCAACTGCTCGACGGTCGGATCGTTCGCGACCTCCTCGTCCACGACGATCCCGCAGTGCCCATGGGCTGTGTACTCGCACAGGCACACGTCGGTGACGACGAGCAGTCCGGGAACTTCGCGCTTGATCGCGCGGACGGCGAGTTGCACAGGAGCCTCGGCATCGTAGGCGGACGACCCGATGGCGTCCTTCTCGTCCGGCAGGCCGAACAGAATCACACCCGGAATGCCCGCCGCCTTGATGGCCGCCGCCTCTCGAACAGCTTCGTCCACCGAGAGCTGGTACACGCCCGGCATCGACCCGATCGCAATCCGCTGACCCTCGCCCGAACGCACGAACAGCGGCTCGATGAACATCTCGGGCGAGAGCCGCGTCTCGCGCACCAGGGCACGCAGTGCCGGCGACCGGCGAAGGCGCCTGGGCCGGCGCGTCAGGTCGAGCCGCGCGCCGCGCGCGGCAGCAGAAAGACTCGCGGTGGTCGAAGTGCGGGTGGTCATCTGTGTATTTTAGTCCGGCTCCGGCTCGATCCCATCGAGCCGGAGCGCTGTGATCGCCGCCTGCTCGGCCGCGGCGACGCGGATCTCGGTGGCCGGGTCGTTGTCCAGCCGCGCGCGCAGCAGCGCGAGCATCTCGGCCGCTGTCCGCCCGGTCGCGCACACGATGAAGATGTACCCGAACCGCTGTTCGTATACGCGGTTCGCGTCGGCCAACGCGCTTAGGACGTCTTCGCCGGCCGCCTCCACGCCTTTCTGCTCGCGCTCCGACAAGTGGCGCGTCGCGGCGAAGCGCCGCTGCAGGCTTTCCCGGTCGCCAATCTTCGGGTGGTGCCCGAACGCCTCGCGCCAGTCGGCTTCCTCGAGCGCGAGCCACTCGCCTCGCGCCGCGGACAGGAGGGACTTCTGATCGCCAAACGGACGACGCGCGATCATGCGCTCGATCCATCGCCTCGAGCCACAACAGCGCCCCAACAGCGTGCGGGCCGTGGCCTCGGCGGCTTCGTCAATCCGACGCCAGGGTTCCATGGATGCGGAGGCGGCTGACGCCGCCATCGGGAAAGATGTTGAGGCGGACGTGCGTCACGGGTCCTACATTCTGAAGCTCTTGCGAGAACAGGTGCCGGTGGTCGGCGCGAAGCTTTGCCGGGGGAAGAACCAGACGCCAGTCGGCCGATTCGAGCGCGGGGACGCCGTCCGTCGTCGCGAAGCACCCCTCGAGCGATGCCGTGTCCGGATAGTTCCCTTTGAAGTGATTCGTGTCGATCTCGACGCGCGCGAGCAGGCCAGGTGCTCCCAGCCGGACGATCGCCCAGTCGTGTCCGGGTCCGCGCCGCCGGCGCGTTTCCCACCCATCGCCCATGTTCGCGGCCCGGCCTGGCATGATCATGTTGTCCTTCGAACCGAAGTGCATGTCGCTCGCGGCAAGCACGAGACCTCCGTTCGTGATGCTGGCGAGATCCACGGCGCGGCGCGTCCGCGCCACGCGCGGCCAGTCCACGACGACCTCTCCGTAGCACCGAAGACGCGCGACGCCGCCGTCCGGATGGATGTTGAGGCGAACGTGGGTCGCCGGATCCTTCGACTCAATGCGGAAGTAGTTGTGCGCATCACCTCGCAGCGGCGACTCGGGTAGAACGGTCGTCCACGGCGCGCCCTGGCGTGCGGCGATCGAGCCGGTCATCGGTTTCGACGCATCCATCATCTCGATGGAACAGTGGGATGGGTGGTTGCCGACGAAGTAGCTCGTGTCCACGTCGACACCCAGGACGCGCCCGCGCATCCCGAGCGATATCACGCACCAGTCGTGACCGGGCGTTCGTCGCCGCCGCGACTCCCATCCGTCCATCCACTTCCCACGCGACGTGAACTTTCCCGGCACGAAGATCGCCGGGCCTGGCTTCAGCAGATTGGCGCGCGGCGCGAAGAAGTCGTCGCTCGACGCGATGGCGCGTCCGCCGACTCGTGCCGAGACGAGGTCCGCGCACTGCGTGAACGCCGGAGTATCATCGTCCTCTCTCGTGCGGGGAACCGCGGTGTTCGTGGAGTTTGGCATGCTCACTCACTCGTCGGTACGGCAAGGAACGGGTCAGGCTCGTGCAGGTGCTGCGGCGATCGGATCTCCACGACCTGCGGGATCTGACGGTCGCCGTGCGTTTCGAAGGCGACTACGATGCATCGTACACGGATGGCGACAATTCCGCCGTCCTGCCAACCGACACGATGAAGAACACGGTGTATGCGCTGGCGGCGCGTGAACCGGTCCAGGAGCCCGAGTCGTTCGGGCAGCGGTTGTGCCGGCATTTCCTTCAGCACAACGAGCGACTCACGCGCGTCAGCATCGATCTCGTCGAGCACTTATGGGGCCGCATCCCGCGAGGCGAGCGCGAACACGGCCACGCCTTTGTTCGCCGTGGTCCCGAAACGCGCACGGCACGCGTGACCGCCGATCGGGCTGGAGTCACAATCTCCGCGGGCGCCGCGGATCTCGTCATCCTGAAATCGTCACAGTCGGCGTTCTCCGGATTCCCCAAGGACGAGTACACGACGCTACCGGAAACGCGGGACAGACTGCTCGCGACGTCATTGACCGGCACGTGGGACTATCAGGACACGGACGTCGATTTCGGCCCCACCTGGCACGCCGTGAGGCAGACGCTGCTCGACACGTTCGCAGAGCACCACAGCGAGTCGGTACAGCATACGTTGCACGCGATGGGCCAGGCGGTCCTGGACGCGATCGATGCCGTCTCGAGCATCCGGCTGGTGATGCCGAACCGGCACCATCTGCCGTTCGACCTCGCGCGGTTCGGGCTGGAGAACCGCAACGAGATCTTCGTGGCGACGGAGGAGCCGCACGGGCTGATTGCCGCCACGCTCGTGCGGTCGTGAGACCGCGCCCAGCCCGCCGTTCGATCCGGATCATATGAGACCTGCGTTCGTGCGAGCCAAGCGGGTTCTGCTCCCCGTCGGCATGAGGCCGGCGACCATCCACATCCAAGACGGTCGCGTCGCTGCCATCAGCGCCTATGACGACACGCCGGCGGGAGCTGGTGGCATCGACGCGGGCGCTCTCGTCGTCCTGCCAGGGCTCGTCGACACGCACGTGCACATCAACGAGCCTGGCCGCACGGCCTGGGAGGGATTCTCCACAGCGACACGCGCCGCGGCGGCCGGAGGGATCACCACACTCGTCGACATGCCGCTCAACAGCCAGCCGCCGACCGTCCGCGTGGACGCGCTCGAGGCCAAGCTCCGTTCGACCGAAGGGCAGCTTCACGTGGACGTCGCGTTCTGGGGCGGCATCGTTCCCGGGAACGCATCCGACATTCGGCCGCTTGCCGATCGTGGCGTGCTCGGCTTCAAGAGCTTCCTGGCTCCATCCGGCGTCGATGAATTCTCGCACGTGTCGGAAGAAGACCTGCGCGAAGCGCTTCCCGCCGTGGCCGCCCTGCGCTTGCCGCTCCTCGTCCACGCGGAGCTGCCCGATCGGCTCCGCGACGCCGACCCATCCGGCAATCCGCGCAGCTATCGAACGTGGCTCGACACGAGGCCTGTGGAGAGCGAAACGGCCGCCGCCGATATGCTGATACGGCTGGCGCGCGAGTCAGGCGCGCACATTCACGTCGTGCATCTCTCGTCGGCGGCTCCGCTCGCCGCCGTTCGCCGCGCTCGAACGAGCGGCGTATCGATCACGTGCGAGACGTGCCCGCACTACCTGACGTTCGACGCAGCCGGGATTGCGGACGGTGCGACGTCCTTCAAGTGCGCCCCGCCGATCCGCGGGTCGGCGGAGCGCGAAGATCTGTGGCGTTCGCTCGCGTCCGGAGAGATCGATCTCGTAGCGACGGATCACTCGCCCGCTCCTCCGGCACTCAAGCACCTGGACGACGGCGACTTCCTGCGCGCGTGGGGCGGCATCGCGTCGCTCCAGGTCGCGCTCGCGGCCGTGTGGACCGGCGCGTTCAAGCGAAATCTACCGTTGGAGTCCCTGGCGCGCTGGATGGCCGCGGGACCCGCCAGGCTTGCCGGTCTCGATCGATCGAAGGGCGCAATCGCCGTGGGGCGTGACGCCGATCTCGTCGTCTGGGATCCGGATGTCGAAGAGACCGTCGATCCCCTTGCGCTTTACCATCGTCATCCGATAACACCCTACGCCGGGATGCGGCTCCGCGGTCGCGTGCGCACGACACTGCTTCGAGGGCAGGTCGTGTTCGAAGAAGGAGTATTCGCCGAGACTCCGCGGGGAGAAGTCGTGATGGGTCCGGCGACACGCAGGAGCTCCACATGAGCGTGACGACACACGTGCTCGACACGTCGCGCGGGCGGCCAGCCGCGGGCATCGACGTCGTGTTGGAACGGCGTCTCGGCGAGCAATGGGAGCTCGTCGGACGAGGACGAACTGACAGCGATGGGCGTGTGCGAGCGCTCCTGCCAGACAGCACGCCACTCGTTGCTGGGAGCCACCGCCTCATCTTCGAAACGGCGCCCTATTTCAACGCGCTCGGCACGCGGAGCTTCTACCCTCACGTGACCATCGCCTTCGAGGTTGTCGATCCTCGCGAGCACTACCACGTGCCGCTGCTCCTGAGCCCGTTCGGGTACTCGACGTATCGGGGTAGTTGACGACAGGCACGATCTGCTGGGTCCAGCTCGAATCAGAGCTTCAGTTACTCCGATTGCCCTCAGCGCCGGGGGGTTACGCGACGTCGTAAAAACAGGAGATCAGGAGATCAGGAGCCAAAAATGGCTTCAAGAAAAACCTCTTGAACTCCTGAACTCCTGCGAGTCAGACTCCCAACCAGCCACGGCGCAACAAGTTTTCAATCTGTGAACGTCGCCCGAATATTCTTACCGCATGCCTTCTCTCAACGTGTCACTGACTGCACGCACTCTCGCACCCATCACGGCCGCCCTTCGTCGCGCGAATGCGGCAGCCGCCCGGGCGTGGCCCGGCGAGGTCGAAGGACGTCAGCCCGTTCACACTGTTTACGGCGGCGCGCACTTGTTTCGCGCGGACACCGCCCGCAGGCTCGGTGAAATTGCCCTCCGGGCACTCGAAGAGTACGCGCCGGATGCCCGAACCCTCGCCGAGGCGCTGAAACTGGACTTCAGATCGGACCAGGGAGCGTCCCTCGTAGAGACCGTCCGGGCCCGAGTCGTCCGCAAGCTCCGGAACGAGCCCGTGGAGGATTTTCGGATCGACTTCGAGGACGGCTACGGCAATCGCCCCGATGCTGAAGAGGACGGCCACGCGCAATCGGCCGCTCGGGAGGTCGCCGATGGGTTTCGGGCTGGCACACTACCGGCGTTCATCGGCATTCGCATCAAGCCGATGTCGAACGAGCTGCACGCCCGCAGCCTGCGGACCCTCGACCTCTTCGTGACAGAGCTGGTCCGTGCAACACGAGGCAAGCTCCCGCCCAACTTCATCGTGACCCTGCCAAAACTCGTCGGGCCCGGCCACGTCGCGGCCGTGGCGCGTTCGTGCGCGCTGCTCGAGCGCAAATTGAAGCTCGAGGCAGGGGCAATCCAACTCGAGCTGATGATCGAGACGCCGCAATCGATCCTTGGGGCCGACGGAACCTCTGCGCTCCGCAGGCTCGTCTCCGCCGGCAGGGGCCGCGTGATCGGCGCCCACTTCGGGCAGCTACGACTACACGGCCCTCCTCGGCATCACGGCAGCGTGGCAGCAGATGCGGCACCCGGCGTGCGACTTCGCAAAGCACATGATGCAGGTCGCGCTCTCGCAGTCGGGCCTCCGCCTCTCGGACAGCGCCACGAACATCCTGCCGATCGCCCCACACAGACCAGTCGCCGATCAACCGCTGACCGGTGTGCAGCGCGATGAGAACCGGACCGCGGTCCACCATGCCTGGAAACTCCACTTCGACGATGTCACCCATTCCCTTGTGAACGGGTTCTACCAGGGCTGGGACCTGCATCCCGCACAGCTCCCGACACGGTACGCCGCCGTCTACGCGTTCTTCCTCTCCGCGCGCGCAGCGGCGACGGTCCGGCTGCGCAATTTCGTCGCGAAGGCTGCGCAGGCCACGCTCGTGGGCGACGTGTTCGACGACGCGGCGACCGGTCAGGGTTTGTTGAACTTCTTCGTGCGCGGCTTGAGCTCAGGTGCGCTGAGCGTGGAGGAAGCGCGAGAGACCGGGCTGTCGGCCGAGGAGCTCCAAGGAAAGTCCTTCCTGAAGATTCTGGAGAACAGGCGAGCCGCTTTAATGCAGCCCTCAAAGTGAGCTATCGTCGTCCGATGTTCGGTCGACGACGCTCCCACAAGAAGTCAGACAAGCTCTTCGCCGCCGCGTCGCGGATTCTGCCGGGCGGCGTGGACAGCCCCGTCCGCGCCTTCAAGTCCGTGGGCGCCACGCCGATCTTCGTCGAGCGTGCGCGGGGCGCGTATCTCGAGGACGTGGACGGCAACTCGTACGTCGACTACGTGATGTCCTGGGGACCGCTCATCCACGGGCACGCGCCGAAGGGGATTGCTGAAGGCGCTGGCGGCGACGGCTGCAAAGGGGACGAGCTTCGGCGCCCCGACCGAGCTCGAGACACGGCTCGCCCGCCGCGTCGCGATGTTGATGCCGTCGATGGAACGTGTCCGCTTCGTCAGCTCTGGGACGGAAGCGGCAATGAGCGCGCTGCGCGTCGCGCGCGCAGCGACCAGACGCGACAGGATCGTCAAGTTCGAAGGCTGTTATCACGGGCACGCGGACTCGTTCCTGGTGCAGGCGGGATCGGGCGCGATGACGCTCGGCGTGCCTACGAGCCCTGGCGTACCCGCCGCCGCGGCCGCGGACACGTTGCTCGCGCGATACAACGACCTCGAGTCAGTCGAACACGTGTTCGCGAGCCAGCGCGGTCAGATTGCGGCCATCTTCGTCGAGCCGATAGCGGGCAACATGGGGCTCGTGCCGCCGCGGGAGGGCTTTCTCCGCGGACTTCGACGGCTCTGCGACCGCGAGGGTGCGCTGCTCGTGTTCGACGAAGTGATCTCCGGCTTCAGAGCATCGGCCGGCGGCGCGCAGAAACTGTTCGGGATCACGCCGGACCTGACCTGCCTCGGCAAGATCATCGGCGGCGGTCTGCCGGTTGGCGCCTACGGAGGTCGAGCCGACATCATGGCGCTCGTGGCGCCGGACGGCCCCGTGTACCAGGCTGGCACGCTCTCGGGAAATCCGCTCGCGATGACCGCGGGGATCTGGTCGCTGAGCGAACTGTCCGAGAGTCTGTATCGGAAGCTCGCAAAGCTTGGAAGCCGTCTCGCCGCCGGCCTGGCGGATGCGGCGCGCGACGCGGGTGTGCCCCTGCAGGTCAGCGCTTTCGGTTCGCTCCTGACGCCGTTCTTCACGACGCAGCCTGTTCGCGACTATCAATCGGCACTCGCGGCCGACACGGCGGCCTACGGCCGGTTCTTCCGGGCGATGCTCGCAGGCGGCATCTATCCACCGCCGTCCCAGTTCGAAGCATGGTTCCTGTCGGGCGCCCACACCGAAAAGGATGTCGATAAAACGGTGAAGGCGGCCCGACAGGCGATGAAGGCAGCATCGGCCGGCTGAATCGTGACGGCGTTCGGGGCTCGGCGCTCGGATCTACTTGATATCCGGCGGCTGGTCGAGCCTCACTCTCAGGATCGTGCCGGGCGGCAGGTGGACGTCCTTGCCTTCCGTCGCGGCGATGGTGCCGCCACCACCGATCAGCACGCCGAGGACGGCGCCTTTGACGCCGCCGAGAATGCCGCCGATGATCGCGCCCACGGCCGATCCGGCGCCGATGCGGCCAGCCTCTCCTCGGATCCCTTCGCTCTCGAGCGCCTCCGTCACCGTCCCTCGCAAGGGATAGTCGCGCCCGCGTACGGTGATCTGATCGAAGGCGACAGTCAGGCTGCCCTTGCGATCGGTGCGGCTGGCCTTGTCGACCGAGCTCACGACGCCGCGCATCACGGAGCCCGCCGGAATCAGCACTCGGTTGCCTTCGTACAGATCGACGACGGTCGTGGCCTCGAAACGATCTTCCACCTGCGCCGTGTCGGAGGTGAGCTCACGCTCGAGTCGCACGTCGATCGCCTGACCGTCAGGGATGGAGCCCTGCCCACGCCGGCTGGTTCCCTGACGGTCCTCATAGACGCCGCTTCGGGAACTCGACGAGCCGGATGACGAAGCCGAACTCGACGAGGAAGACCCGAGCCTGCCCTGCGACGACCCGCCATCACCTCGCGCGCGCGACCGGACGCTCTGCAGGCGGTCCCGGACGTCGGTGTAGTCACCCCGGTTCACGTTGCCCTCTTTCCGCAACTTGACCTTCAAATAGGTCACCTCGTCCCGCAGGTCGTCGAGCTCGTCCTGGAGACGCGAAGCTGCGCTGGCATCGGTGCTCCGAAGCCGTGAGATATCGCTGCCCGCCTGATACACATCGTCCTGAAGGCGCTGAATATCGGCGTTGCTGACCGTCTGTGCGCCCGCAGGCACCGCAAACATCAGCGCCGCAGCCACCAGGATTGCCTTTAACCATCGCTGTCCGTTCATTGCCGCAGTCCTCACTCTCTGAGTCGGGGAGTGCATGAGGAGTACCAAACGTCGGCGCTCGGCGTTCGGCGCTCGGCTGTGGATCTCGGCGGCAATCGTGGTAAGAACGCAGCCCAGTTGCGGAAGCTCAACGGTTCAAACTGTTCCAGACTGCGGCCCGTACCCCAGAAAGTGTTGTCGGGAACCCCGAATCGCCAGTCCAACCGCCCGAGCGCCGAGCGCCGAGCGCCGGAATGCTAAGATCGATTGTCCATGCCAGTGGTCAAACTGCACAAGACCGTCGGGGTTCGCGTCGGAACGGTCCAGGTGGGCGGAGGCGCGCCCGTCGTCGTGCAGTCGATGACCATGACGGATACAGCCGACCCTGCCGCGACCGCGACGCAGTGCATCGAGCTGGCCGAGGCTGGCTCGGAGATGGTCCGCGTGACGGTCAACCTGCCGGAAGCGGCCGTCGCTGTGCCAGAAATCAAGCAGCGGATGCTCGACGCGGGGGTAACGGCGCCGCTCATCGGTGACTTCCACTACAACGGGCACCTCCTCCTGACGCGGTATCCCGACTGCGCCCGGGCCCTCGACAAGTACCGTATCAACCCGGGAAATGTCGGCACCGGCAAACGTCGCGACGAACAGTTCTCCACCATCTGCAAGGTGGCGCGCGATGAGGGCAAGCCTGTCCGCATCGGCGTCAACGGCGGCTCGCTCAACCAGGAGCTCGTCGTGTCGCGCATGCAGGAAAACACAGACCGCGATCTCGGCCTGACGTCCGAAGAGATCATCAACGAGTGCATGGTGCTGTCCGCGGTGCAGTCGACTGAGCTCGCGATCGAATCCGGGCTGCGCAAGGACCAGATCATCATCTCGTGCAAGACGTCTCGCCCGCGTGATCTGATCGCCGTCTATCGCGATTTGTCGCGCAAGACGGAGCAGCCGCTCCATCTGGGCCTGACCGAAGCCGGCATGGGCATGAAGGGGTTGGTCTGGTCCGCCTCGTCCATGGGTGTGTTGTTGAACGAGGGCATCGGTGACACGATCAGAGTCTCGCTGACCCCGCGTCCCGGTGGCGACCGCCGCGACGAAGTCTATGCGGCCTGCGAGCTCCTGCAGGCGCTCGGCCTGCGGACGTTCGCGCCGAGCGTGACGGCGTGCCCCGGGTGCGGCCGAACGACCAGCAGCACGTTTCAGGAGCTCGCTGAGCGCACGCAGGACTACATCCGCGAGCGAATGCCCGAGTGGAAGACGCAGTACGACGGCGTCGAAGCGATGACGCTCGCCGTCATGGGCTGCGTCGTCAACGGCCCCGGCGAATCGAAGGCGGCAAGCATCGGCATCAGCCTGCCAGGCACGGGCGAAGCCCCGAACTGCCCCGTCTTCGTCGATGGGCAGCACTTCACCACGCTGCGCGGCACCTACGAAGAGCTGTCCACGGCTTTCCGCGATCTCGTCGACAATTACGTGTCGACGAGGTACGCCCGCAAGGGGCTTTAACGCAACCGGGGGCTTCGCCCCGCCGGGCCCCCCCATCGCGCCTACGGCGCGCCAGGGCCCCAACCTCCCGCTGGCGTCAGCCGATCCGCTTCGACCACGCGATCAAAAGCGACACGCCGCAGATGATCAGCCCGCTCGACAGTCCCCACCACAACCCGATGACCCCGAGGCCGAACGTGAAGCAGAGGAAGTACCCGAGCGGAAGCCCGACGAACCAGTGCCCGGCCAGGTTCCAGATCATGGGCGTGCGCGTATCGCCGAGTCCGCGGAGTACGCCCGTGGCCACGGCCTGGATGCCGTCGAACAACTGAAAGAGCGCCGCCACCATCAGCAGCGATACGCCGACGTCCAGCACGCGGCGATCGGCAGTGAACGCCCCGATGAGCACGCCCGGCAGCAGGAGGAACAGGGCTGCCGAGCAGGTCATGAACCCGGCGCCGAAGAGAAGGGCCGTCCATCCCGCTCGAGCGGCGCCCGCCGGGTCGCGTCGCCCGATCGCCTGCCCGACGCGGACCGCGCCGGCGGAGCCCACGCCGAGCGGCACCATGAACGTGAACGCCGCGATGTTGATCGCGATCTGGTGCGCCGCCAGGGCCGCCGCCGGGAGCCTGCCCGCCAGCGCCGTCGCGGCGGCGAACACACCCACCTCCAGCGTGATCTGGCTCGCAGCGGGTAGGCCGAGGCCGATCAACCGCATCATCCAGGCTCGCTCGATCCGCGGCGAGGTCTCGAACAGCCCCGGAGTCCTCCCTCGCTCCCGGAGCACGATCACGGCGAAGAGGTGCGCCGCCATCACGCAGCGTGCGAACACCGTCGACCATGCCGATCCGCGCACGCCCATCGCGGGCGCCCCGAGATGGCCGTAAATCGAGAATCCAGTTGAAGACCGCGTTGACGATGTTCGCGCTGACGAGCGCCACCATGATCGGCCGGACGAACCCCATCCCCTGCAGGTAGCGGCGGAACGCCGCGTACAACAGCAGCGGCGGCAAGCTCCACGTCACGCGCATTCAGGTACGGCCGCGTGAGCTCCAGCACCGTTGGCGTCAGACCCCAGCGTTCGAGGAGACCCGCGAGCCCGAACAGCATCAGCATGAACACTGGCGAGGCGGCGAGTGCCAGCGCCACGGCGTGCATCAGCCACCGGTGGCAGTCTTCGAGATCGCCGGCGCCGTACGCGCGCGAGACGAGCGCGTCGAGCCCGAGCATGAGTCCCATCGCGAAAATCGCGACGCTGATGAAGAGCGAGCTGCCGACGCCTACCGCACCGATGGCTTCGGGACTCAGCCGTCCGACCATCAACGTATCCACGATCCCCATCGTCATCCAGCCGAGCTCCGCCAGGACCACGGGTGCGGCGAGCCGAATCATGGGGCGGAATTCCTGCTGAAGGTCGCGGAGGGAGGGACGCATCACGTCAGGTACGGAACTGGTGGCTTCCGCCTTCAGGCGGAAGCTACGAGAGCGCGATCTTTGTGAGGCTAACGGGGACCGAACCGTCGCGCGTTCATCTCGACCAGTCGGCGGAGCTCCGCCACGGGCTCGGGATTGTCGTCCACCTGCAAGCGCAGGACGACGTCGTTGTGCAGCCAGACGCCGCCGTCTTTCTTCACGATCAGCATTGCTGCCGATTGTTTGCCGCGCTTGTCACCGCCCGCGGCCTGACCGGCATCGAGCGCCGCCATGAGCCGCAGCGACAGATGGCCCTTCGCTTCTTCGAAGGCGCGGACCATCTCCGAGACGACCGCTTCGCCAGCGAGGATATTGCCCTGCGCCGTGCAGAACTTGCCGCCCTTGTGGCCTGCCCACGGCGTGGCCTGGGAACCGGTGTGCGCCGCGTAGTTTCCTTTCGCGTCCATGACGGCGAACTGCCGCCCTTCCTTGGACCAGCTCCGGCCGTTCAGCCCAGGATCGGGATCGCTCGCCAGGATGGCGGGAATGATGGCGCCGGGCGTCATGCCGGCCTTGAGCAGCTCGATCGCCTTCGGCCCGTAGCTGACGTCGACAATCGCTTGCGTCGCGGACGCGCCGACGCCTGCCTCGGCCCAGAGGACGCCATTGCCGACGGAGAAGACCCGGGACTGCACGGCGCCGCCGATCTCTCCGGTCGCGGGATCGAAACCGAGAATCGAAAATGTGCCTGGCGTCTCGTCAGGGGCCGCCTGCGCCAGCGAGTGGAGCGGCGCCGCCAGGACAGGCCGGCGAGGGCGACCGAGAGCACCGCTCGACGCATCACCGCCACGGCACCAGACGCTCGATCCAGCCGATGCGCATCAGATCGTTGTAGATCACGGTGACCATGAGCGTCAGCAGGAGCACGAAGCCGGCAAGCAGCATCTTCTCTTTGACGCGCATGCTGAAGTCACGGCGCGAGAGCCCTTCCATACCCAGAATCGCGATGTGGCCGCCGTCGAGCACGGGCACGGGCATCAGGTTCAGCAGCCCGAGGTTGAGGCTGATCATCGCCATCAGGCCGAACAGCTGCGCCCAGCCCTGCTCCACGGCATCGCCCGAGAGCTGGCCGATGGCCACGGGACCCATCAACTGCTTGACGGAGGTTTCGCGGGTGAACAGGCCCGCGAGCGTTTTCACGATCAGCTTCGTCCAATCCCAATTCTGCTTCGCGCTCAATTGCAGCGCCTCGAGAGGACCGGGCTCGACGATGCGAATCTGCCACGGGGTGATCTGCGCGCCGATGCGCACGCCGCCGCTGACTCTGTGCGGCGTCACGGTGATGGGCACCAACTGGCCGTCGCGCAGGACTTCGAGCGTGAGCGGCTTGCCCTCGTGGGCCTTGATCAGTCTCGATGACGCGCTCGCGAGAGACGTTGCGCTCGCCGTTGGCCGCCATGATCGACGTCGCGCGACCTGAGGCCCGACTGCTGGGCGGGCTCTCCAGGATTCATCTCGAGGATCTCGGGATGCATGATCGGCAGGACGCCGACCTCCCCTGCATCGAACTTTCCGACCGCACGCGGAGTAATCACGTGCTCGGACCGCTCGCCGGCGCGTTCGACCTCCAGCGTCAGCGGCTGGTTGGCCTTTGGCAGCACGGCGATCGAGAAGTCCTCCCACGTCGCGACCGGCTGGCCGTCGACCGCGACGATCCGGTCGCCTGCCTGGAGGCCTGCCTCGGCCGCCACGGATTTCGGCGTCACCGAGCCGATGACGATCGGGTCGCTGATCGAAGGCCGGAAGCTGGGCGCCCTGATAGAGCACCGCCGCCATCACGAGCCACGCCAGCGCGAGGTTCATGACGGGTCCCATCACCAGGACCTGGAATCGTTCCCACTTGGTCTTCGACAGGAACTCGTCGGGGGCGCCGGTCCGGTTGTCTTCGGGATTCTCCCCTGCCATCTTGACGTAGCCGCCAAGCGGGATGAGGCTCAGGCAGTACTCGGTGTCACCGCGTGTGACCGAGAGCAGCTTCGGTCCGAAGCCGAGCGAAAACGTCAGGACGCGGATGCCGATGCGCCGCGCGGCCAGAAAATGCCCCAGCTCGTGGACGAAAACGAGCACACCGAGCACGAACACGAAGGCAAAGATGCTGTTCACTCAGGACCCCACACGCAAACCTTTATTGTAACCCGCTCACCGAGCGACCGGCGAACGCACGCGCCCAGTCGTCGATGACGCGAACGTCATCGAGATCACGAATTTGACCCGTCCCATTCCGCTCGTGCGCGTCCATCGTGCAGCCGATCACCTCGGGGATACCGGTGAACGGCAGCGCCCCCTCCAGGAAGGCCGCTACCGCGACCTCATTGGCGGCATTGAGCACGATTGCGAGCCCGGGATCCCCTTCCAGCGCCCGAAATGCGAGTTGCAGGCAGGGAAACCGAGCCGTATCGGGCTGTTCGAACTCGAGCGGTCCACACCGGATCAAGTCGAGTGGCGGCATCGGCGCCGTCCATCTGTCCGGATACGAGAATGCGTACTGAATCGGCAGCCGCATATCCGTGACTCCCAGCTGCGCAATAATCGAGCCGTCCACCATCTCCACCATCGAGTGCACCACCGACTGAGGGTGCACGACCACCTCGATGCGACTCGCCCCGATTCCGAACAGCCAGAACGCTTCGATGACCTCGAGGCCTTTGTTCATCAGCGTCGCAGAATCGATGGTGATTTTCGGCCCCATCTTCCAGGTGGGATGACGCAGGGCGTCGGCGGCCGTGACATCGCGCAGGGCCTCACAGCCCAGACCTGCGGAACGGCCCGCCGGATGCGGTGAGGATCAGACGTGACACCTCCTGAGCCGACCGCGCGTGCAGGCATTGATGGATAGCGTTGTGCTCACTGTCCACGGGAAGCACGGCCACGCCATGCCGCCGGGCCTCCTCCATCACGACCGCCCCCGCCATCACCAGGACCTCTTTGTTCGCGAGCGCGATGGTCTTGCCGGCGCGAATCGCGGCGAGGACGGCATCGAGGCCGGCAGTGCCCGACGACGCGCACAACACGATGTCGGCGGCGGGATGCGTCGCCACGGCGATGAGGCCGTCCCGCCCGCACGCGGCGTGTGCAGGTACCGCCGCGGACCGACTGCGCACCGCCTCCCGAACCTCCGCGAGCGACTCCGCGCTCGCCATCGCGACGACGTCCGGCTCGTACCGGGCGACCTGATCGGCAAAACGCTCGACGTTGCCTCCCGCCGCGAGCGCGACCACTCGAAGACGATCCGGATGGGCGTCCACGACGGACAGCGCGCTCTGGCCTATCGAACCGGTCGAACCGAGGATTGCAATCCGTTTCATTACTAAACCGGGGGGCTTCGCCCCCGCGGACCCCCCTACGCGCTTCCGCCTCCGCTGACGCTACGGCGAGAGCTCGCCGAAGCGCCTGCGGCGCGAAGGCGGCCACTCGCGGGGGCCCCACGATCCCCGCTCCGTTCGCGCGGGCGCGCCTGTGGCGCGCCTAGAGATAACGCACGAACACGTAGAACACGGGGCCCGCGAACAACCAGCTGTCGATGCGATCCAGCACGCCACCGTGACCCGGGATGAGAGACGACGAGTCTTTCACGCCGGCACTGCGCTTGAGGAGCGATTCGAAGAGGTCGCCCACGATGCCGACGGCGACGACCGCGACCGACATCAGCACGAGAATCGGAACGCTCGCCATCGGGAAGACTCGCACGCCGCCGAGCACCATCGCGGCGCTCCCAAGCACGATCCCGCCGACGGCGCCTTCGACCGTTTTCTTCGGGCTGATGTTCGGGGCGAGCAGATGCCGGCCGAAGGCCCGACCCGAATAGTACTGCCCGGAGTCGCTGACGATGATCCCGATGGCGAGCAAGGCAATCGCCTCACGGCCAGCCAGCCGCACGGCGGCCAGCGCGCCGAGCGGCAGGCCAATATAGAGCACCGGGAAGAGCGCGGCAGCAGCCTCGGCAAGCACTCCCGGGCCGGGCCGCCCCCTGCCGACCGCAAGAGCGCCGATTGTGATCATCGCCGTCAGCAGGATGACCTCGGTCGCTGATGCCAGAAGGCCCACGGACGCGCACACCGCAAGGACCGCGGCGCCTGAGAGTGCCCGCGGGATCGGCGCACCGAGCGCCGCCGCGAGCCCCGCGTACTCGACGAACGCGAGCGCCGCGGCAACCTCGGCGAGGACGAGTGTGCCCATCGGTGGCAGGTACCAGACGGTGCCGAAGAGAATCGGCAGCAGGATGGCGGCGCTGAGGATACGTGGCACCGTCGCCCCTGCAGACGGCTGCTAACGTCCGGCGATCGCCGGCTGTGTGATGCCGCCGTACCGACGGTGGCGCTTCTGATAGGCGAGAATCGCCTCGAGCAGGTGCCGCTTCCGGAAATCCGGCCACAGCGTTTCCGTGACCCAGATCTCCGCGTAGGCAATCTGCCAGAGGAGGAAATTGCTGACGCGGATCTCGCCGCTGGTGCGGATCAGCAGATCCGGATCGGGCTGCCCGGCCGTGTAGAGGAAACCGGCAAATCGTTCCTCGTCGAGCTCCTCCGGACGCACACCCGCCTCGAGCAGCCGCCGAGCCGCCTCGACGATTTCGGCCCGCCCGCCGTAATTGAGGGCGATGTTGAACAACATGCCCGTATTGGTCGAGGTTTTCTCTTCGGCCGACGTCAGCTCCTGACGGATGTCTGGCGCGAGCTCGCTCGAACGGCCGATGACGTGGAACCGGATGTTGTTCCCGAGGAGCGTGTCGAGCTCGAGCCGCAGATACCGCTTCAGCAGCATCATCAGCGTCGAGACCTCGGTCACCGGACGCTTCCAGTTTTCGACCGAAAACGCATACAGGGTCAGCACCTGAATGCCGAGACGCGCCGAGCTCTCTACGACCTCCCGGACCGAATCGATGCCCGCGCGGTGACCCTCCACGCGCGGCAGGTGGCGCCGCGCAGCCCATCGTCCGTTGCCGTCCATGATCACGGCGATGTGGCGCGGCAGACGATCGAAGTCGACCTGGCGGGCCAGCGCCTCCTCGGGCGAGCCCGGTGACAGAGCGGAAAGAATGTCTTGGAGCGACATGCAGGTCAGGCGGAATTTAAACCCCGATGTTACAGGCTCTTACGGAGCGCCAGCAAGGCGACCGCCAGTTGGCTTTGCATTATAAAGCAAATCGGTCAGTACCGCACGCGGACCAGGAAGAGCCCTTCCGGCGGGGCCGTTCGGCCGGCGCGTCCGCGATCGCCAGAGGCGAGAATCGTCGCAACTTCCGCCGACGGCCATCGCCCCGCTCCGACGTCCACGAGCGTGCCCACGATGTTGCGGACCATGTGCCGGAGGAAGCCGTCCGCGGTGAGCGACACCACGATCGGCCTCCCGCTGCCAGGCGGGCTTTCGACGCCACGCCACTCTATCGACTCGACGGTCCGGATGGTGTCCCTGACGTCGCTGCCCGTTCCCTGGAACGCCGCGAAGTCATGACGCCCCACGAGCACAGCCGCTGCCGCCTGCATGGCGTCGACCTCGAGCGGCTGCGGCACGTGCCACGCGTGGCGGGCCAGGAAAGGCGAGATGAACGGGGCGTTGACGATGCGGTATTCGTAGATTTTGCCGGTGGCGTCGAACCGCGCGTGGAATCCTGGTGGGGCCTCCTCAACAGAGACGAGGCGCACCGACGCCGGCAGGACCGCGTTCAGTCCGCGCTGAATGGCGTCCGGCGGGTGTGTCGCCGTGACGGCCACGCTGGCGACCTGCGCAAGGGCGTGCACCCCTGCGTCCGTGCGGCCGGCGCCATGCACGACAACCGGCCCCCCTTCGAACGCCGCCAGCGCATCTTCCAGCAGCCCCTGCACCGACGTGCCCGACGCCTGACGCTGCCAGCCGACCAGCTCGCTGCCGTCGTACTCAACGGTGAGTTTGAGGGTGCGGTTCATGGTTCGGGGTTCAAGGGTTCAGGGGTTCAGAGGTTCAAGGGTTCAGGGGTTCAAGGTTCAGGGGTTCAAGGTTCAGGGTTCAGGGGTTCAAAGGTTCAGGGTCGACCGTGCGAACCAAGTGCGACCGACGAACGACCTGAACCCAGTGAACCTCCTGAACCTCGAACCTTGAACCTTGAACCTTGAACCTTGAACCTTGAACCTTGAACCTTTCAACGCCTGAACCCCATGAACCTCTAGGTTGCGCGCGATCCTGGCTTCGTGAGCGC
Organism: uncultured Acidobacteriota bacterium; assembly: GCA_963804795.1. GTDB lineage: Bacteria > Acidobacteriota > Vicinamibacteria > Vicinamibacterales > 2-12-FULL-66-21 > CAVSUB01. Next base: position 127,856 of record CAWDRS010000010.1, read on the forward strand.
CTCCCCCTTCGCGCAGAGCGGGCAGCCGTCCGCCTGCCAGGACGGCACTTCGAGGCGGACCAGCGACTGGAGCGGTAACCCGAGGTTGGCGGCATCGGTGCCACGGTCGACGATCGCGCCGGCACCGATCACGTGTGCGCCCGCCGCTTCGGCGACCTTCGCCGTTTCTCGCGTCGAGCCTCCGGTCGTGATCACGTCTTCGACGACGAGGACGCGGTCGTTGGGGCTTAGCGAAAAGCCCCGGCGCAGAGTGAGGACCCCGTCCTGACGTTCCGCGAAGAGCGCCCGCACGCCGAGTGCCCGCCCGACCTCCTGCCCGATCACAATCCCGCCGAGCGCGGGTGACAGGACCGCCGTCGGCCTGCAGGTGAGCGGTTCGCGCGCCGAGCGCTTCGCCGAGCACGGTCGCGAACTCGGGATACTGCAGCACGAGAGCGCTCTGTAGGTACCGGTCGCTGTGCAGTCCCGACGAGAGCCTGAAGTGGCCCTCCAGCAGCGCACCCGACTTTCGGAACAGATCGAGAACCGCTTCCTGATCCATCAGTGCGTGACCTTTCCCGCCTTGAGCCGCAAATTGTCCTCGAAGAGCTTCAGGATCCGCCGATACTCGTCGGCCCAGCTCGTTGCCTCTGTGAACCCGTGATTCTCCACCGGATACGCCGCGAGCTCCCAAATTCTCTTTTCTGACACAGTCGAACTGAACAGCAGGGCTGTTCCGACTACAACACTTATGCGGCGCATCAACGTCTAACCCCAGAGCAATGAGGAGCCCAAGTATACCTTCCGGAAACATGGGCTCCGCGGCCGGCGTCCAGTCCTGACACGCGCCGCCGAAGGGCCAGAAGAGAGGCACCGAGCCGGGACCGTCGGTTCCGGACCCGGATTTTGCCTATCTCAGGCCAGTCCGTTCTTTCGCTTCCCGCAATTGGAGACATGGCAATGCGTTTCGATCAGCAGAAATCGGCTCGTTCCCGCTCCGCCCTCTTCGGGGCCATATTTTGTGTTCTGTCCGCTTCCGGCAGCGGACTGTTCGCTTTCGGACAGGGGCAGGCCACGGTGCCTGTCCCACCCGCGCCCGCCCCGGCCCCCGTGACGCGTCCCATGACGCCGACCGCCGGCACCGGTCAGGAGCCGCAGCCCGGGACGAGCACGATGAGGATTTCGTCGGACGACGCGGTCAAGATGGCGCTCGAAAACAACCTCGGTGTGCGGGCGGAGCACCTGGCGCCGCAGATCCAGACGTATGGCGTGGCACAGGCCCGGGCCGCATTCGCGCCAAGTGTGTTCTCTCAGACAACCTCCCGCAGCAGCGCGACCCCTCCCACAGACTTCCTCTCGGGAAACGCCCTCACCCTGACGAACGAAAGTGTGCGCACGAACGCCGGTGTGCAGCAGTTCCTGCCCTTTGGCGGAGGCCGGTACAGCCTCACGTGGGATGGGTCGAAAGTGACGACCAGCGATCCGTCGAGCCGGTTCAATCCACGGCTCGACTCGGGGCTCACCGGAGGATTTACGCAGCCGCTGCTGCGGAACTTCACCATCGACGCCAATCGTCAGGCGCTTCTCATCAGCCAGAGCCGCCAGCAGGTGGCCGACATCGATCTGAGGCAGACGCTGACGCAGACGACCCGCGCGGTCAGGAACGCCTACTACGACCTGGTGAATGCGATCGCTGGACTCCAGGTCTCGCAGCAGTCGCTCGATCTCGCGCGGGAGTCGCTGAGGAGCAACATACGACGAGTCGAGGTCGGCACGATGGCGCCGATCGAGACGGTGCAGGCGCAGGCGGAAGTCGCGGCGAACGAGGAAGCGGTCATCGTGTCCGAAGGTCAGATTCGCTCGGCGGAGGATCGCCTGCGGACGCTGGTGATGAATCCGTCGCAACCCGATTTCTGGACGACCCGCCTGGAGCCCTCCGATCAGCCGACGTTGACGGCGCAGCCGATCGACGTCGAGGCGGCGGTTGCCAACGCCCTGAGCAACCGCACCGATATCGCGCGCGCGAAGAAGGAGATGGACCAAACTGACATCAACCTGAAATACTACCGGAACCAGCGGTTGCCGGCGGTGGATGTCAGCGCGAGCTACAACACGGTTGGTACGGCAGGCACGCTGCGGGACGTGAAAGTCGATCCCGAAACCGGTCAGGCGATCGCGACGGATCTCGCGGCCCGCTCGTTCGCCGAGGCGCTGCGTGACGTCATTGGGAACGACTTCAGGACATGGAGCCTGCAGCTGAACGTCAGCTATCCAATCGGCCGCAGCGTCGCGGAGGCGGCGGTCGCGCAGGGCCGTCTGCAGCGCGAGCAACAGACGACGTCGCTGCGGGATCTCGAGCTGCAAGTGGTGGCCTCGGTTCGGGAGGCGGGCCGACAGGTCAGCACGTCGCTGAAGCGGGTCGAGTCGACGAAAAAGGCGCGCGAGCTGGCCGAGCAGACCCTGCAGGCCGAAGAGAAGCGCCTCGCAGTCGGGCTGTCGGACACGTTCCGCGTGCTGCAGGCACAGCGCGACCTCGCACGTCAGCGCGTGAACGAGCTGAACGCGATCATCTCGTACAACCGCGCGCTGGTGAACTTCGAGGCGGTGCAGACGGTGCCGCTCAATGGTGGCGGCGCTGGGAACTAGGCCGTCTGGCTTGTTGGCTCGTCCCGGCGATTCTGTCTTTCTTAAAGCCGCGGGGCCCCACCCCCGCGGCTTATCCGCTGCTCAGTGACGACAGCCCGGTTTCAGGCTGGTTCTGTCTTTTGAACTAGCTCCTAGCTTCTCGCTTCTCGCTCCTAACTCCTAGCTCCTGTCCCACGGCTTCCACCGCGGTACGAATCGGCGCACGTTCTGGCAGTACAGGCGATAGTCGTCTCCGAAGCGAACCTTCAGCAGCGGCTCTTCGGTCAGCGGGATGACGATCGCGTTCATACCGGCAAAGATCGCGACCCACCACGCGTGGGGAATCGAACGCAGTAAGAGAGCCTCCCCGCCGAGAATGAAGATGACGCTGGAGATCATCGGGTTCCGTACGTAACGATACGGGCCGCGGACGACGAGGCGCCGTGGCGGGTCCCACGGCGCGAGCGTGCCTTTCCCCTCGGTGAAGAAATGAGAGAGGGACGCGGCGAACAGCCAGAGGCCGACTGCGAGCACGGCCAGGCCGGCGGCTGCCAGCAGCACCCCGAACGCTGTGGCCGGCCAGCTCACCGCGACGCCGTATCGGCCGACAATCCAGACTGGTATGAAGACCGTTACCGTCACCGGCAGGATGACAACCGACAGCGCGTGCCGGAACAGATAGAGCATTAATCAACCGGGGGCTTCGCCCCGCCGGACCCCCATCGCGCCGTTGGCGCGCCTAACGTTGTGTGTGGCCGCACCTATTTCACGACGTTTACATAGTACAAATCAGTCGCGACCTCGACGTCGCTCTTCTTCAGCGGCGTCTTCATGATTTTCCAATCGGTCGTCGGCTGGATGATCTGCCATGCCCCGGCGGCGCCCACGCGGACCGGCATGGCGAACGCGCGCTCGTCCGCCTTCCACCGATACGCCATCGTCCCTTCGGGCTCGTTGAACGCGAGCTCGAGCGTGGGGAGAGCGGACCGTCGCAGATATTGATCGAAGACCGGTGTCAGGTTCTGCCCGAGCTCGGCGTTGACGAACTGGACGATCTCCTCGGTCAGGATGTTTCGGTATTTGAAGTGCTGGTACAGGTCTTTCAGCAGCTTCCACCATCGGGCATCGTCGTCGACCACGCTCCGAAGCGTGTTCAGGAAGAGCGCACCTTTGAAATACATGTCCAGCGCCGGCGTACGATGGATGCCCCGCTGCGTGATGATCGGCTCGCGGTTCCGGACCTTCGATTTGTAGCCGTTCAGATACTTCAGCGCTTCGTCACGACCGAAGAGCCGTTCGACGTAGAGCCCCTCCAGGTACGTCGTCCACCCTTCGTGGATCCACATGTCGGAGACGTCGGCGGCCGACACGGCATTGCCGAACCATTCGTGGCCGCTCTCGTGAATGATGATGAAGTCGAACTTGAGGCTGGTGCCGACGCCCGTCCAGTCGCGCTCCAGATAGCCGTTCGCGAAGTGGTTGCCGTAGGTGACGGCACTCTGATGCTCCATCCCTGAGTACGGGACCTCGATCAGCTTGTAGCCATCCTTCTTGAAGGGATATTCACCGAAGTAGTGCTCGTACGCCTCGAGCATCGGCCCGGCCTGGGCGAACTGACGCTTCGCGCCTTCCAGGTTGCCCGGCAAGACGTAGAAATCGAGCGGCATGTCTCCGAGTCGGTCCGCGAAGTGAACGTAGTTTCCGATATTGAGCGATACGTTGTAGTTGTTGATCGGATACTGCACGACCCAGTCCCAGCGCGTGTAACCGTCGCCGAGATCGGTCTTGCCGACGAACTTCCCGTTGGACACGTCCACGAGATCGTTCGGGATGGCCACGCTCAACTCCATCCGCTCGACCTCGTCTCTCCACTGATCCTTGTTCGGCCACCAGACGGCGGCGCCTTCGCCCTCGCACGCGGTGTAGATCCAGTCAAGTCCCGCAGGATCCTTGCGGAACGCCATCCCACCGAACCGGCCCTGCTCCTTCGGCAGACCGGAGTAGTAGAAGTCGATCGAGTACTCACGGCCAGCCTTCAGCGTCTCGGGGAAGTCGACGAAGACCGTGTTTAGCTCCCGCTCGTATTTCAGCTGGACGGCCCCGAGGAGGATTTTGTCGACGTCCAGGTTGGCGTAGAGGTCCAGCTGAATCCGCGTGTCGTCCTCCAGCATCCTGAAGCGGATGGTGTTCTTGCCGCTGATCGATTTCTTCGCCGGGTCGACCCTGACGTCGAGATGGTAGAAGAGCAGGTCGTTGTTGGCGCGGTAGCGGCCGTACTCGCCGCGGAGGATGTCCGCGCGCGTCGGCGGCTTCTGCGTGGGGAACACGGCCGCGGCTGGAGTCGGCGGCGTTCCCTGAGGAGGCGTCTGCGCAGAACCGCGGTCCACGACAGCGCCTAAAGTGACGAGCAGCGTAAGGGCTGCCTGAATCGCAATGCGTGACATCAATTTCGATGTGCCTTGCACCGATTATAGGGCTGGCCTCCGGTTCGTGGCCGCCCGCCCTTGCTGTTACACTCGCTGCCGTGAAGCTGACCGTCACGGTCATCACGCTCAACGAGGCAGCGAACATCGAGTTCGCCCTTACGTCGGTGGACTGGGCGGACGAGATCATCGTGGTCGATTCGGGCAGCACCGATGGGACGGTCGAGATCGCCCGCCGGTTCGCCACCCGGGTCGAAGTGCTCGATTGGCCTGGTTATGGAGCCCAGAAGAACCGCGCGGCGGATCTCGCGTCCAACGACTGGATCCTCTCGCTCGATGCCGACGAGCGGGTCACGGCGGATCTCGCTCGGGAGATCCGCGAGGAACTGGAGCATCCTCGCGCGGCCGGCTACCGCATCCCGCGCGTGACGTGGTACCTAGGTCGCTGGATCAGGAGCACGGATTGGTATCCGGATCCCCAGCTCCGGCTGTACGACCGGCGTGCGGCGCGCTGGAATCTCCGGAAGGTGCACGAGTCGGTCGATCTGGCACAGCCACCCGGGCGCTTGAAGCACGAGATCGAGCACCACGCGTACCGCGACGTCTCACACCATCTGGCCACGATCGATCGGTATACGACGCTCGCGGCGGAGCAGTGGGCCGCCGAGGGCCGCCGGACGACGGCCCTTGCGGCGATCGTCCACCCGCCGTTTGCGTTCCTGCGCAACTACGTGCTTCGCGGCGGTTTTCGGGATGGCGCCGCGGGACTGCTCGTCTCCGCGTTGAACTCGTACTACGTGTTCCTGAAGTTCGTAAAGCTGTGGGAACGGCAGCAGCAGTCGTCGGGCGTCGCAGCTTCGACGCCGCTGCGCACCGAGCAGCCGCGACAGAATCAGCCCGATCAGCCGTCTCGCACGCGCTGAGCGCGAAGCTGGGAGCTGGAAGCTGGAAGCTGGAAGCTGACTACTAATGTTCTCGATCCACATCGACACGGCGCGCACGTGGCGCGGCGGGCAGAATCAGGTGCTCGTGACCGTGATGGGACTGCGGGCGCTCGGCCACCGCACGACGCTCATCGCGCATCCGACCGGACAGTTGCGGCAGCGCGTCTCCGAGGGACTCGACCTCATCCCTCTCGCGCCGACGAACGAGATGGATCTCTCCGCCGCCTGGCGGCTTTCCCGTCTGATCAAGCGGCTCAAGCCGGAGATCGTGCACGCCCACGATCCCCATGGCGTCGCCATGTCGGCGCTGGCGCTGTCGATGAGCACCGAGCTCGCCAAGCCGCCGCTCGTGGCAGCGCGGCGCGTCGACTTCCACCTGAAAGGCAACTCGCTGTCGCGATGGAAGTACCGGCAGGTCGACTGCTTCATCTGCGTCTCGGACGCCATTCGCAGGATGCTGATCGGCGACGGCGTGCCGCCGGCACGGGCCGTCGTGGTCAACGAGGGGATCGATCTCGAGCGCGTCGATGCCGCGCCACCCGGCAGACTCCACGAGGAGCTCTGGCTGCCGCATCACGCGCCAATCGTCGGCAACGTCGCGGCGCTCGTCCCGCACAAAGGACAGCGGCACCTGATCGACGCTGCGGCGCTGGTCATTCGTCAGGTCCCGGACGCACGGTTCGTGATCGCAGGCGAAGGTGAGCTGCGGGGCACCCTCGAACGTCAGATTCGAGAGCGCAAGCTCGAGAAGCACGTGTACCTCCTCGGCTTCCGCCCTGACGTGCTCTCGCTGCACAAGATCTTCGACGTGTTCGTCATGAGCTCCGTGACGGAAGGGCTGGGCACATCGCTCCTCGACGCCATGGCGTGCGGCAAACCGGTCGTCGCGACGGAAGCGGGCGGGATTCCCGAGGTCGTGGAGAACGGGCTCACGGGACTGCTCGTCCCTACGCGGAATCCGGAAGCCATGGCCGTCGCGATCGTCCGGTTGCTGAACGACGCGGCACTACGCCGACAGATGGGAGAGGCGGCGGTCCTGAGCGTCCGCGAGCGCTTCAGCGTGGAGCGGATGGTGCTCGACACCCTCCGCGTCTACCAGCGCGTCGCGATGCACGAGCATCGAGAGGATGATCGGGAAGATCAGCGGAAGAGCGGGTGAAGATCCCGTGGCTTCCACTTATCTCGTGTGGCTTCCGCCTTCAGGCGGAAGATCCCCGCGGGCGCTCAACTTCCACCTGAAGGTGGAAGCCACAACGTCATCATTTCACAACCTCTGAAGGCCGGAAGCCGCTCGCGCAATCATCGACCCTGCGTCCTCACAGCTGCCGCAGCACTGACGACGGATCGATGGACGCCGCACGGCGCGTCGGGACCGTCACGGCGATCATCGCGGTACCTAGAAGCACCAGAACGGCGGCCGCGAACGCGATGGGATCCAAGGGGCTGACACCGAACAGGATTCCCGCGAACACCCTCCCAGCGAGGAGCGCCGCCACCACGCCCGCACAGAGCCCGACGCCGATCGGCCGCAGGCTGTCGGCGAGGAGGAGCTTCGTCACGTCGCGCGACGTTGCGCCCAGCGCGAGGCGCACGCCAATTTCCTGCGTCCGCTGGCCGACGACGAAGGTCGTGACGCCGTAGATGCCCACGACGGCCAGACCCAGCGCGATGGCCGCCAGGACCGTGGCCAGCATCGCCAGCGCCCGCGGCTCGGCAATCTGCCGCTGCAGACCGTCGGTGACGGACTGCACGTCGAAGGACATGCGCGGATCGATCGGCTCCAGCGCCGACCGCACCGAACGAACGAGGGCCTCCGGTGCGGCTGCGGTGCGGATGACGAGCTTTGCACCCTGCTGGTCGCGCATCGGTTTGTAGATCGCCGCCGAGCTCAGGTCGCGCAACTGCGCCGTGAACGCGTTCGAGACCACCCCGATGATCGAATCGCGCGAGGTGTCGATGACTCGCTCCAGCGATTGGCCAATCGGATCTTCTCCTGGAAAGAAGTCGCGCGCGACCGTTTCGCTGATGACGACAACGTTGGCGCCGCCCGCGACCTCGTCGGGCGTGTAAGTGCGGCCTCGGATCGCACGGAGGCCGATCGTCTTGAAGTAGTTCGATTGCGTCTGGTTGTGGAAGATGGTGTATCGACCGCCCGCGCGTCGAAAGACGGTCACCTCGTTCGCGTTGGCGAACGGTGGATACGAGGCGAGTGAGGCGGCCTCGACGCCCGGAAGCGCCTGTATGCGTTCGTGCACAACGGACCAGTACGCTCTGGCCTGAGCCTCTGAGGTACCTCTGCCGAGCGCCGCGGTGACGACCAGGAGACGCGCCGCGTCGAATCCGACGTCGACGCGCGCGGCGCGCATCGTACCGCGGGTCAACAGCGCCGCCAGCACCAGCAGCAGGATCGATGCCCCTGCCTGCACGGCCACCAACCCGGACCGCAGACGTCTGGGACGTCCGCCGGTTCCATCGGGCCTGGTCGGCGCGCCGCGCAGCGGCGAGGTGAGATCGCCACGAATGGCGTGCCTCGCCGGCGCCAGCCCTGCGCCGATCGCCGAGAAGATGGCCGTCGCGACAAGAAAGAGGCAGACCCGCAGATCGGGCGCGAGATCGAGGCTGTCCGGCGCATGCACGATCGTGGCGAGCACGGGCACGAGCCACACCGTGATCACCAGGCCCACCAGGCCGCCGGCGAGGCCGAGGGACAGGCTCTCGGTGAGGAGCTGACGCACGAGGCGGCCCCGACTGGCGCCGATCGCGAGCCTCACCCCGATCTCGCGATCTCGGGAAATGGCGCTCGCCAGCAGGAGGTTCGCGACGTTGACGCACGCCAGCAGCAGAACGAGCCCGATCGTCATCGTCACCGTGATGAGGACGAGCGCTGCCTGTGAACCTCCCTTCCCGCCATAGCTGGCGAGCGGCTCGAACCGCACCCCGGTAAGTTCGACATCCGGTGCAGGTACGTGATCGCCGGAGCCGAGTGTAAGAGACGCGGGCCCGGAACTCTCTCTTTGTCCGAGGGACACCTGGCGGGCAACCGAGCTCAGCTCCACCTCGGCCTGTGCTTTCGATGCAGCTGCCGCAACCCGCCCGAGCACGCGGACGGTCGTAGACGAGGCGCGGTCGAGCGGCGAACCTCCGTAGACGACGTGGAACGTCGCCGCCGGCAGCCACATCGAAGGCGGCGTGTCCATCGTTCCCGTGAATCCGCGCTCGGCGATCCCGACCACGGTGAACGGCGTTCCGTTCACCCAGAGCGACCGACCCACTACGGAAGGATCGCCGCCCAGCCTGCGCGACCACCAGGCGTAGCTGAGAACGGCAACCGGCGCGGCGCCCGGCGTTCCGTCAGCAGGTATCAGCAGCCGACCGAGGAAGACGCGGTTGCTCAAGGTGGAGAGATACCCGCCCGTCACGAACGTGAGCGACACGGAATCTGCGCCGCTGCGGTCCGCGGTTCGACTCACGACCGCGCCGCCGCGAATCGACGCTTCGAGCGCGATGGTCCTGGCTGATTCGCGCAATTGAAGGTAGTCCCCGTACTTCCAGGCGTCACCGATACCGTCTCGATAGGCGCGCTGGACCTGGACGATCGACGAGGGCTCGACGACCCCGGTCGAGCGGAAGAGGACGGCGTTCAGCAGCGTGAACACCGATGTGCTCACGCCAATCGCAATCCCGAGCCCGCCGATCGTGATTGCCACGACACCGGGGCTTCGCCGCAGGAGACGCGCCGCGTACGTCAGGTCCTGGACGACTTCCCTCGCGTCGACGTGCCAGACACGTGAGGTCCGCCAGGATTCACGTTCGACCCGTGTGCCCGCGCTCACTGTGGTGATCCCGGGCCCGGTCTTCGGGGTAAAGGCGAGGCTCAGCACGTCGCGGTCAGTACCGCCGCCGCGCGTAGCGCACTCCGTGCGTCTCCAGGCGAGAGGTGAACAGCTCACCCAGATCGGCCTCGATTTCGGAACGACGGCGGCCGAGCGGCTGCAGGCGCAACAGCCATCCGGCCAGACGTGGCGGATGGATCGCGCTCATGAACGGCCACCCTCTGCGATCGTGTGCCAGATTCTCTCGCGCACGCGGTGCAGCTCCCGCGCGGTGCGCAGGCCGAGAGGGGTCACATCGTACAGGCGTTTCGGCTTGCCGCCGCGACGGGCCGTCGGCTCCCCCATCGACGATCGCACGAAGCCTTTGCCTTCGAGCCGGGACAGCGCCGAGTAGATTGCCCCGATCGAGACGCTGCGCCTCGTCGACTCTTCGACGAACTGCTGCACGGGCACGGCATAGGTGTGATCGCCAAGCGCCCGCACGGCCAGCAGCGTGAGCTCTTCGAACTCTCCCATCCGTTCGCCTTTCATGGCTCCACTTCAATACCACTATTCTTCATGTTTGTATAGATTATTTGTAGCGGGACGCTATCTCCCGTGGCTTCCGCCTCAGGTCCGTGAACAATCGATTGGTGGCTTCCCCTTCAGGTGGAAGCGACGTCGGCCAGGATCTTCCGTGTGACCACCTTCGCCAAGGCTACGGTGGTCCGCCGTCGCTTCAGCGAAGGCGGAAGGCGGAAGCCACAGGAGACTCGAAACCTACCGCGGCACCGCCGCGATCCCCGCGCGACACCCGGATCGCCCGCGCGGGCACTCGTCGAACGTGATCGCGCGGCCGTTCTCGGAGAACGTCACACCTCGTACAGATTGAAGCGGCCTGAGGCTGCACGAGGGTGATCTGCCCCGCGGGCGCAAGCGACGACGGATCGTAGAACTGCAGCTGCGTGCCGTCGATGAGGAATGCCACGCGGCTGCCATCTTTCGTCCAGACGATCTCGTCGCAGCGGTCGGTGCCCTTGAGGGTCTCGACAACGGTGGCGCTGTCGCGACTGCTTCCTATCCACAGAACCTGGCAGGGCCCGATCCAGCAGCGCCGATCCTGCGCCCAGGCGACGCGCGCGCCATCCGCCGAGGCGGCAAACACCGCTTCGCGGCTGCCGAACCTGGTGCCCAGCATGAACGCGCCCGCCACGAGGCCGAGCGCCAGCGCGAACCACACCAGCCTCTTCATCGGGACCTCCGCGGTCGCGGATGACACTCTCCCCGCAACGGGCACTGCGCGCTGCCCTGCGGCCGCGCGAAGCCGCACGCCCCCATCATCCCCACGTGGCAGAGCGCGAAATCGAAGCGGACCGGGTCGTCAGCGTCGAGGCGGCGCAGCGCGCGCGTGATGTCCGCCGCCATCTTCCAGCCCGGACTGGTGTACGCGTCAGCCGAAGGCAGCGGCCAAGCCGGATGACGTGCGTATCGAGCGGCACGATCAGCTGCGACGCGGACACGGTCGTCCAGGCGCCGAGGTCCACCTCATCCCGGCGAACCATCCAGCGGAGATACAGGTTCAGCCGCTTGCACGCGCTCCCCGCGGACGGCCGCGGAAAGAAATAGCACACGCCGGGCCTCTTGGGCCGTCGGCCATAGGCGGGGCGGACGTCGATCGCCATCGCCCGCGTCGAAAAATGATCGAGCGCCGCACCCACGTCTTCGGCATCACGGTCGAGCCCCTCGGTGAAGAATCGCTCGATCGATCCGGCCTGCTCCAGCATCTGCCGCAGCACCCACAGCAGCGCTGCGAGATCCTCGCCGCGCGTCCAGCGATGCGACCATCGCTTTCAGCTCCGGATGGGGCGCCGTGGGATCGAACGTGCGGACGAAAGCAGCCGGGTGGGGGCCGAGGATCCTGAAGAGCGTGTCGATCGAATTCAGCACGCTCGCGACGCGCCCGAACGCGAGCGCGGCCGCGCAGAAGCCGGCCACTTCACGGTCGGAGGCATCGGGAAAGGGCCTGACCCGGTGGACGGGATCGCTGGCCGAATCCTCGCGATTGTAGTCGCTGTACAAGCGTTCCAGCGACGCCCGCATTCGTGGCTCGTTCATGGCCGGCGCCGAGCGCGTCTCAAGAGCCCGCGTACACGATGCGCCCACCGACGATCGTCGCCGCCACGCCCCCTCGAAACTGCCATCCGTCGTACGGCGTGTTCTTCGAGCGCGACCGCAGCGCCGAGGCCTGGATGGTCACGGGCCGATCCGGATCGAGAATCGTGATGTCCGCCGGCGCCCCTTCCGCAAGCGTCCCGCCGAGAATGCCGAGGATTTGCGCGGGGTTGACCGACAGGAGCTCCACCATCCGCTTCAGCGTGATGCGGCCAGTGTGCACGAGCCGATCGAACACGATCGGCACGGCCGTCTCGAGCCCGACGATGCCGAATGGCGCGCGATCGAATTCGACCATCTTCTCGTCGGCGTGGTGAGGCGCGTGGTCCGTTGCGATGGCGTCGACGCTCCCGTCGGCGATGCCCGTCGAGCATCGCGTCACGATCCGCCGTCGCGCGGAGCGGCGGGTTCATCTTCACGTTGGTGTCGTACTGAACGGGCGAGGCCAGAGACTCGTCGGTGAGGGTGAAATGATGCGGCGCGACCTCGCAGGTCACACGCACGCCGCGCGCCTTCCCTTCGCGCACGGCCCGGAGCGACTGCCGCGCGCTCATGTGCGCGACGTGGACGTGCGCGCCGGTCAGCTCCGCGAGCGAGATGTCCCGCTCGACCATCAGCGATTCCGCGGCTCCAGGTATGCCGCGCAGCCCGAGAGACGACGCGCAGAAGCCCTCGTGCGCGACTCCGTCTCCCTTCAGCGAGGGATCTTCGCAGTGATCGATGATCGGCGCCCGCAGCATCCCGGCGTATTCCAAGGCGCGCCGCATCAGCAGCGCCGTGGCCACCGGGCGGCCGTCGTCCGAAAACGCGACGCAACCTGCGGTACGCTGTTCGCCGAGCTCGGCGAGCTGCTCGCCACGCGACCCGAGCGACACGGCACCGATAGGGTAGACCCGCGCCAGCCCCGCCTCCGCCGCCTTCTTGAGGATGAACTGCGTGATGCCGGCGTGATCGTTGACCGGCTCGGTGTTCGGCATGCAGGCAACGGCGGTGAACCCTCCGGCGACTGCCGACGCCGTGCCCGTCGCGATCGTCTCTTTGTGCTCCTGCCCCGGCTCGCGCAAGTGAACGTGCATGTCGATCAGACCGGGCACGACCAGCGCGCCTCGAGTGACCTCGAACACCTCTGCGCCGTCGACCGGGAGATCCCTGGCCACCCGAGCGATACGTCCGTCCTCGATCAGCACGTCGAACGCGCCGTCACCGTGTCCGGCCGGGTCGATTACCCGTCCGCCCTTGAGCAGCAGCTTCATGACACCTCTTACGAGGATCGGGGCCTCGCCCCCGGACCCCTACGCCCGTGGCGCGCCTCGTTTGTTATGATTCCTCGCCCAACTCTGCATCGCGACCGGCGAGCAGGTAGAGCACCGCCATGCGCACGGCAACGCCGTTGGCCACCTGCTCCAGAATCACCGAGTAGGGACCGTCCGCGACCTCGGAATCGATCTCGACGCCGCGGTTCATGGGCCCTGGATGCATGATGATGACATCCGGCCGCGCTCGTCGGAGCCGCGCCGCCGTCATCCCGAACAGCGCGAAATATTCGCGGACCGACGGGATGAAGTGGCCGTGCATCCGCTCGTTCTGGATGCGCAGCATCATCACGACGTCCGCGCCCTCGACCGCTTCGTCCACCGACGTCGTCGCGTGCACGCCGAACTGGTCGATGCCGGGCGGATAGAGCGTCGCCGGCCCGCACACCCAGAGATCGGCGCCCATGCTCTTCAGCAGGATCAGGTTCGAGCGCAGCACGCGGCTGTGCAGCAGGTCCCCGACGATCGCGACCTTGAGTCCGGCCAGGCGGCCCTTGTGCTCGCGGATCGTGAAGGCGTCGAGGAGCGCCTGCGTCGGATGCTCGTGCATGCCGTCGCCCGCGTTGATGATCGCCGAGTGACACATGCGCGCCAGTAGATGCGGCGCGCCAGACGATGGCGTGCCGCATGACGATCATGTCCGGAGACATCGCCTCGAGGTTGCGCACGGTATCGAGGAGCGTCTCCCCTTTCGTGACGCTCGAGGTCGCGGTCGCAATGCTCAGCGTGTCGGCGCTCAGGCGCTTCTCCGCAATTTCGAAGGACGTGCGGGTGCGGGTGCTCGGCTCGAAGAACAGGTTCACGACCGTCCGGCCGCGGAGCGCCGGCACTTTCTTGATCGACCGGCTTCCCGACTTCCTTCATGGCCTCCGTCGGTATCGAGAATCAGGGTGATCTCGTCCGGCGTGAGCCCTTCGATCCCGAGCAGGTGCCGCGATCGGAGCTGCGTGGACGGCGTGGACGGCACGGTGCGGCGCCGGCGGTCGCCGGTGTTCGATCGGCTGTCTGGGTCGTCATGCTTCCCCCTCGATCAGAATTTCATCGACGCCGTCGATCTCCTGCAGTCGAACCTGCACGCTCTGTTTCAGCGAGGTCGGCACGTTCTTGCCGACGTAGTCCGCCTTGATCGGCAGCTCGCGATGGCCCCGGTCGACCATCACCACCAGCTGGATGGCCCGCGGGCGGCCGAAATCGATGAGCGCATCCAGCGCGGCGCGCGTCGTCCGCCCCGTGTAGAGAACGTCGTCCACGAGCAGGATGCGGCGGTCGTCGATCGAGAACGGAATCTCGGTGCGGCGCACGACCGGCTGCGGGCCCGACCGCGTTCCGCATCAGATCGTCGCGGTAGAGCGTGATGTCGAGCGAGCCGGTCGGGACGTGGTCCCCGTTGATTTCCCGGAGGAGCTGCGCGAGACGCCGGGCGATCGGCACGCCGCGCGTCCGGATGCCCACCAGCGCGACCTCGTCCAGGCCGCGATTGCGTTCGAGGATCTCATGGGCGATCCGCGTCAGCGCGCGCGACATCCGGTCGGCGTCCATCACCTGAGGCACGGCGCCTCCTCTCCAGATCCGGGGGACTTCGTCCCCCGGACCCCCTCTCGCCGTCGCTCGCGGGGGCCCCAGGCCCCGCTGCGCTCCGGCGGGCGCGCCCGTGGCGCGCCTCGCCCCTCATGCGGCGAGGTGCGAACAAGTTCGAACTTTGGTTGCGAGCCGCATAAGGGGCGATGGCGACTGCCCAGACCGCTGGCGAGCCGAAGCACGTGGCGACCCTCTGACTGGGAGAAGTGCGGCCGCGGCGGACGCCGGACCGAGGAGCAGGCAGGAGCACTCAACACACGCCACCTCTTGGCAGCCTCACAGGGCCGCGTTAAAGAGAGTCGATGGTGATGATACCACGAGCCGATCAGTACCGGGGCTCGGGGCTCGGCGCTCGGCGCTCGGGCAGTCGGCAGTCGGCGGACGGTGGGCGCTCGTCGGACGGCCGACGGAGGACTGTCGATCGCCGAGCGCCGAACGCCGAGCGCCGGATCCCGAGCCCCGGTATACTTCACCACATGCCTTCCGACGTCGACGCCGCGGTCATTTCGAACGCGCGGCTGTCAGACGACTACTCTGTCCTCTCGCTCGAAGCACCGGAGATCGCGGCGCTGGCACTGCCGGGTCAGTTCGTCATGGTCAAGCCGTCTCGCGGGCATGGACCCGCTGCTGCGGCGGCCTTTCTCGATCTTCGAGATCCTGCGCGATCGCGGCGGCGCGCCGATTGGCATCTCGCTCTTGAACAAACGCATCGGGATCGGCACCCGGCTGCTGTACGAGGTCGAATCCGGCGCACGCGTGGAGTGCCTCGGTCCGCTCGGACGAGCCGTTCGAGCCGGTCGACCCGCCAACGCAGGCCTGGATGGTCGCCGGCGGCGTGGGCCTCGCACCATTTCTGACGCTCGCCGAAGCGCTGCACGCCAGAGGCACGTCGATGACGCTCTTCTACGGCGCCCGCCGCAGCCGCAGAGCTCTATCGGGTCGAGCTCTTCGAACGGCTGGGCGTGCGAATCGTCCTCACGACCGAGGACGGCAGCCGGGGGCGTCAAGGGTCTCGTCACCGGTCCGCTCCATGGTGAGCTTGATGAGCTCGACGCGCTCGCAACGCTTGGCACGGAGAACCGCGCGCAGCTGTATGTGTGCGGGCCGACGCCCATGATGCGTGCGGTCGCCCGACTCGCGGAACAACACGGGCGGCCGTGCGCGGTCTCTCTCGAACAGGTCATGGGCTGCGGACTCGGCGGCTGCTACAGCTGCGTCGTGCTGACCAAGACCGCCGGCGGACCGCCGCACTTCGTCCGATCGTGCCTCGACGGTCCGGTGTTCGACGCGCGACGGATCGAGTGGGAGGCGCTGGCGCACTAGTCTATCCGAGGGGCTTCGCCCCTCGGACTCCCCGACACGCTCTCTCGCGCGCCGCTTGGCGCCGGCGCGCTTCCGCCTCCGCGCGACGCGCTACGGCGAGACCTCGCCGAAGCCTTGGCGTAGGCGGGCCGCGTCGCGTCGTGATCGGGTCGCGGTGCTACGGACGGCCGCTAGTCTTGTCACGGACTGTTCTAATATGGATCTGTCGGTTTCGATCGGCGCGCTGCGCCTCACCAACCCTCTGATCGCGGCCAGCGGCTGCTTCGGGTACGGCGTCGAATACGGCGACGTCGTCGACCTGTCCACGCTCGGCGGCGTCGCGGTCAAAGGTCTCTTCCTCGCGGCGCGTGAGGGGCATGCGCCACCGCGCATCGTCGAGACGCCCGCGGGCATGCTCAACGCCATCGGCCTGCAGGGAATCGGCGTCCACCGCTTCATCCGCGAGCGCCTGCCCGAGCTTCGCGATCGCCGCGCCGTCGTCTTCGTCAACATCTGCGGCACGACGATCGACGAGTACGTCGAGCTCGCTCGGATCCTGTCCGACGCCGAGGGCGTCGCTGCCATCGAGCTGAACATCTCCTGCCCGAACATCAAGGAAGGCGGCATCACCTTCGGCTGCAGCCTGACCGGAACGCATGCGGTCGTGAGCGCCGTCCGGAAGGTGACGACGCTGCCGGTGATTCCGAAGCTGACGCCGAACGTCACCGACGTCGCGTCGTTCGCACGGGCCGCGGAGGAGGCGGGAGCGGACGCCGTCTCTCTCGTGAACACGTTCCTGGCCATGGCGATCGACGTCGAGACCCGCCGGCCGAAGCTGACGAACATCGTCGGCGGCCTGAGCGGGCCGGCGATCCGGCCGATCGCCGTCCGGATGGTCTACGAGTGCCGGCAGGCGGTGAAGCTGCCGATCATCGGCATGGGTGGCATCGCCACGGCAGAGGACGTCCTCGAGTTCATGATTGCCGGCGCGACGGCCGTGCAGGTGGGCACCGCGAACTTCGTGGACCCGTTCGTCTGGTGCAAGCTGCTCGACGGTCTGACCGACTACATGCGCCGGCACCACCATCGCGCGCTTGTCGGAGCTCACCGGCAGCCTCGACACGACGAAGAAGGAGAAGGCATGGATCAGCTCCTGATTGCGCTGGATGTGCCGACCGGCGGCGGAAGCCATCCCATCTGGCGACGTCGCTTCGCGGAGTCGACCGGGGGCTTCAAGATCGGCAGCCGACTCTTCACCGGCGGAAGGGCCGGAGATCGTCCGGCGCATCGCGGATCTCGGCGAACGCATCTTCCTCGATCTGAAGTTCCACGACATCCCGAACACGGTCGCCACGGCCGTCGAGGCCGCGACGGCGCTGGGCGTGTGGATGGTCAACGTGCACGCGCTCGGGGGGCACCCGGATGATGAAGGCGGCGCGCGACGCGGCACACGACACCGCCGCCCGGCTCGGGACGACGCCGCCGCTCGTCATCGCGGTCACAGTGCTGACGAGCATGAACGAGCGAGGCGCTGGGAGAGGCTGGCGTGCAAGGCCCCGTGCTCGATCAGGTCCTTCGGCTCGCGGATCTCGCGCAGCGAGCCGGGCTCGACGGCGTGGTCGCCTCGCCTCAGGAGACAGCCATCATCCGCCAGCGGATGGGCCTGATTTCGCCATCGTGACGCCGGGCATCAGGGGCGGCGGCGCCGGAACGCCAGGCAAAGACGATCAGGAACGGACGCTGACGCCGGCCGAAGCCATTGCCGCGGGCGCCAGCTATCTGGTGGTGGGGCGTCCGATCATTGCCGCACGCGATCCGAAAGTCGCGGCGACTGAGATCGTCGACGAGATGCGGGGGGCAGTCCCGGACTGACGATCGGGTTCATGGTTCAGGGTTCAGGGTTCAAACCATGCCCCTGGAACCCGAACCTTGAACCCCTTGAACCTCTACTTCGCCGTGAAGATGAAGTGCCCGCGACGGTTCTTCGCCCAGCAGGCCTCGCTTTCTTCCCTGCAGACCGGCTGCTCTTCGCCCTTGCTCACGACCGTGACCCGATCGACGGGAACGCCGAGGCTGACGACATAGTCGCGCGCGCGCGCCTGCGCGGCGCTCGCCGAGCGCGAGGTTGTACTCGTTGGTGCCGCGCGAGTCGGCATGGCCCTCGACCAGCACCTTGGTGCTCGCCCGACGCTTCAGGTAGTCGGTGTTCTTCTGAAGCACCCCGCGTGCGTCCGGCCCGATCTCCACTGAGTCGAATGCGAAGAACACGTCGGCCAGGACGCCCTTCGCATTCAGCTCGTCGAGCGTCATCTTCGCGAACAGCTCGTCCTCGGTCGGCGCGGCCGGAGCCGGAGCGGGCGGCGGAGGCGCCGGCGCGGGCGGGGCCGGCGGCGTGGTGGGTGGCGGAGGAGGCGGTGGAGCGGGCGCCGGAGCAGGCGTCTCGACCTTCTTCTTTCCGCACGCCGTGGTCAACATCGCTGCGCTGACCAGCACAATCACCGCACACATTCGAAAGCTGCGCATCATCAAGGTTCTCCTGGCACTAAAGTGTCCCGACTCGACAAACATCCGTCTTCGACATGCCCGCGGTCCTGAGCTCACCGGTCGTCACACGGCGCGTTCAGGCTCGCAGGCAAAACCACCCGACCTGCACTCAATCGCAGGCTAAGATCCCCCACTGATGGACCGTCTGCTCGAAGCGACCGCACGCGCCGAACGCGATCACTTCTGGTTCCACGGATTCCGGCGCTTCGTCCAGCCCTTGCTCGCCCGAGCCACCGAAGGCGTCCCGGCGCCCCGGATCCTCGACTGCGGCTGCGGCACCGGCCACAACCTCACGATGCTCCGGCAGTTCGGGCGCGCCTATGGCATCGACATCACCTGGAGCGGACTCGCGTACGCGCACGATCAGGGCGAGCGCGCCGTGGCCCGCGCCTCCGTCACCTGCCTGCCCTTTGCCTCCGGCCAGTTCGACCTGGTGACCTCGTTCGACGTCCTGTACGCGCTCGAGGACGAAATCGAGCGGAAGGCGCTCAATGAGATGTATCGGGTGCTGCGGCCTGGAGGACAG
This sequence comes from uncultured Acidobacteriota bacterium, assembly GCA_963804795.1. Classification (GTDB taxonomy): domain Bacteria; phylum Acidobacteriota; class Vicinamibacteria; order Vicinamibacterales; family 2-12-FULL-66-21; genus CAVSUB01. Next base: position 147,074 of record CAWDRS010000010.1, read on the forward strand.
GTCCTGATCAACGTTGCGGCGCTGAAAATTCTCACCGGCAATCATTCCGTCCTCGGCGGAGAGGTCCGCCGCTACAGCCGCCCGGAACTCGCCGAGCATCTGGAACGGACCGGATTCGAGGTCCGGCGCATCACTTACACCAATTTTCTGCTGCTTCCGCTCGTGCTGTCCGTCAGGTTCGCCCAGCGTCTGGCGGGTCACCGTGAATCCGACATCGAGATCACCGTGCCCCGCCAACCGATCAATGCCGTCCTGGCGGCCGTGCTCGCCCTCGAGGCGCAGGCGCTCAAAGTGACCAACATGCCGGCAGGCAGCTCGCTGCTGGCGCTCGCGCGAAAGCCGCTGTAGGGGGAACCGGTGTGCGGAAGCGGCACACCCGTCGAGTGGGTATCCGAGCGAAGCCACCGGTTCGCTTCATGCGAACGCGGAGGTCGGCCCCCTACGCCCAACCCTCCGCGCCAGCAATGTCGGCTCGCGCGCGGCTCGGCTTAGGCGGCCACGGCTCCCAGAGCGATCACTGTTGTGATGTCGTGACAGAGTATATCCGAACAGCGAGATGCCGGCGGTCGGCGTTCCCTCGCGATCGCCCGGAACGAACATCTGATCGGATGTCAGGACGATCCGTCCGCCTGCTTTGGCGAGGAGCGCGCCCGGCACCTGGCCACGTCGGCGTTGAAATCGCTCGAGGGCTCGATCACCGACACCGTCTCCCGGCAACGCTGACCGTCAACCGCGATGCGCGCCGAAAGTATGCGGCGCGTCGACTCGCCGGCGATCTTCAGCATCAGGTCGCGAGTCGGACCGCGAACGAGGACGACCGCCCGCTCGCTCATCCACCGCCACGAGCGGCCGGTTTGAGGGTTGTATTCGGGCTCCTGCCAGCCCTCGTCGAAACCCAGTTCGGTCACGTCCGGCGGCCTGCAGATCGAACTGCTCGATGGAGACGGGGGGAACGGCGCCACCCGACGCACTGTCGGCGGTGACGGTCAATTTCAGGAACGGTCCGGCGGCCGCGAGCGCTCCGGCGGCGAGCGGCTCGAACCGCAGGAAGAAGCCGGGCTGGACCTCGAACGTCAGGATCGGGCGATCGTCGAGCGCGATGTGGATCCGGACTGGCGCATCTGCGGCGCTTCCCAGGTGACGGCCACCAATCATCATCACGCTCTCGCCTGGCCGCGATCGAATCCACCCGATGCTCGGCCGCTTGTTCGGCCCTCCCCCATCGCGCCCGGTGATCCCGGCCACTTCCGGAGTGAGCGCCCAGCCTTGCTCCAGAAACCATCCCGGCTTGGCAATCGTCACCAAATCGACCTCGTCTGGACGCGCGCCGCCAACGTAGCTGCTCTCACGGAGCGGCCAGCGGTAGCTGACGACATGACGGCTCGCAGGGTCGATCAAGGCGAGATCGGTTCTGCGGGGGTCCGCGACGAACCATGCGGACGAAACGTCGCGCGCGCGCCAGGTGCGCGTCAGCTCGAGCCACTCGTAGTCGCGCGGCGCGGGGAGGAGCTGTCCTGGGGGCTCTCCATTCCAACGACGGGCACGACGGGACTCGGTCCAGACGCGGCGATGCATGCCAACGACAGGCGCGGGATCGGGCGAGGCGGTCATGTCGCCGAGGAGCCTGAAAATCGGACTCGGGCTGCGTCCGTAGGCGAACCCCGCCGGGACGGCGAGCACGAGCATCCAGACGACCAGCCCGGAGCCGGCCGCCGCAGCCGCCATCGGCCGCGACTCGGTCAGTGGGATCGAGACGAGGATAGGCGATCGGCAGCACAAGAGGAAGTGCGTACCGCACCGTCACCGTCTCCTGGAACACCAGGTGGAACACCGCGTACGGACCGAACATGATCCCAAGTACCAGGAGCTGGCGAAGACCCGTCCAGCGTCCATCCGGCGAGCCCGTGACGGAAACGTGCTCGTGGCTTCCACCTTTAGGTGGAAGCCGAGTGCTCCGAGCAATCTTCCGCCTGAAGGCGGAAGCCACTCGAGACAGACGTGCAGACTCTGAAGGTGGAAGCCACGAGGTCAATTTGTCTACGTGTTCTCGCGCTCCTGCGGCAAACAGCAGACCCCCCACCCCCGCCAGCGCGAGGACGACGCCGGCGAGGATGGCCGAATCCCACGGCAACACGAACGTGTTCAGCAGCGCCAATGCGGCAACCCGTGGGCTCCGGTTGGTCCAGAGCATTACGACGCCTGAAAAGTCCTCCCCGGCCTGGCTGCCGAGCGCATTCAGATACCCGGAAAGGCCGCCGCTGGCTACCACGAGCGGGACCGCCCAGACGGCGACGCCGAGCGCAGCCGCCGCCACCGATCCGATGCGGATCCGGAGCGGAACCGCGGACCCTGGCAGCAGCAGGAGGGTCGCGAGCAGGGGCGCCGTCAGTACGACTGTCTGGGAGCGAATACCAATCGCAAGTCCCGCGAGAAATCCTCCTGCCAGCAGCGCTCGCGGGGAGGGATCGCGCAGTGCCGACCAGCCTGCCGGCAGCGCGCGGACGACGACCGACAGAGCGGCAATCGCCACACACAGCCCGAGCACGTCGCTCAGTGGACGGAGCGACGTGAACCAGAAGAGCGGGGACGCCGCGGCAATCGTGGCGGCGAGTGCGGGCCGCCATGGGTGCACATCGAGTGTGCGCCACAGGCCGAAGACCAGGAGGACGAGCGCCGCGCCGCCGATCGCGCTCCACAACGCCAGCCCGCGCACCTCGGGCGAGGCCACGCCTGCGGCGCGCAGCAATGGCGTCGCGAGCTTGCCGAGCGCGATGAACACGGGATATCCCGGTGGGTGCGGCTGGTGCTGGGCAACGTCGAAGTCGCGAACACCCAGAGCGAAGTTGATCGCGTCGATGTCGTCGAGTGTCGGGGGAAGTGCGGCCAGGTGAGCGAACAGGAACAGGGCCGCGAGCGCGGGCAGGCCTCTGCGCACTATCTATCTACCGGGGGGCTTCGCCCCGCCGGCCCCCCCTCGCCGTTCCTCCTCCGCTGAAGGCGGTGACGAGAACAGAATTCTCGTAAGGCGCCGCATGACGGTCTAAATCGGGCGCAGTCGGAGGGCGTCGTTGAGGCTGCCCAGCCGGTACCCACGCAGGTCGAGCGTCACGTGCTGGTATCCGAGTGCACGCAGGCTGCGGTCGATGGCCTCGGCGATCTCCGGCTCGAGCGCGCGGGCCATTTCATCTCGACCGATCTCGAGCCTCGCAACCGAGTCGTGATGCCGGACACGGCATACCCGGAAGCCCAGGTCCCGCAGGACGTTCTCGGCCTGCTCGATCGTCCGGAGCTTGTCTTCCGTGACCTCGCTGAAGTACGGAATGCGCGAAGACAGGCACGCCGACGCCGGCTCGTCCCAGGTCGGAAGGCCCGCCTGACGCGACAGCTCACGGATCTCGTCCTTCGTCAGCCCGACCTCGTCGAGCGGGCTCCGGACGCCGAACTCGCGGGCCGCCTGCCGGCCTGGACGGTAGTCGCCCCGATCGTCCGCGTTGCTGCCATCGGAGATGACGGCAAACCCGCGATCGCGGCCAATCGCCGCGAGGTGGGTGTAGAGCTCATGCTTGCAGAAGTAGCACCGGTTCGCGGGGTTGGCGCGGTACTCCGGCCGCGACGTCTCGTTCGTGGTGATGATCTCGTGCTGGAACCCGAACTCGGTCGCAAGCCGCACCGCCAATGTGCGGTGTCGCTCCGGATAGCTGGGGCTGTTGGCGGTGATGCAGAGGGCGCGGGAGCCGAGCACCTGAGTGGCCGCGTACGCGAGATAGGCGCTGTCGACTCCGCCGCTGTACGCGACGATCAATCCAGGAAAGTCCGCGAGCAGCGAGTAAAGGCTGTCGCGCTTCGACTCGAGCGAGGCCGCAACATCAGCGTGCGCCGACGGATCCGAAGCCGTCGCCTGAGGCGCGCCCGCTCGGGCGTGTGTCACTCCTCCCAGTCCTCTCCCCCGGATTCCTCTTCGTCTTCTTCTAGATCGTCCCCGTCGAAGTCGTCTTCGTCGTCCTTCTCGTCGTCGTCATCATCGTCGTCATCGTCGTCGTCCGCCGGCTCGAGCTCCAGTGGTGACGTGCTGGTGACTTCGAGATTGGAGCCGCAATCCGGGCAACTGATCAGGTCACCCTTGTCGACGTCGAACTCATCGACTTCGATTTCGGCATCACACTCCGGACAGGTCGCCATACATGCTCCTCGACGGTCGCACCCAACTATTTCGGTCGTCCTGCGCGCACGGTACGCGCCGTCGACCGGACTACGAATTATAGCGAGAACCTGATAAATTCTGCAATCAGCTCACGCCCGGAATCGCCGTAACCGACAGGCTCCGTGCGAGATCCTAGCGAGGCTCCACCTGAGACGCTGGAGAGGCTGGCCTCGCTCGACGATAAGCTTGATAACGCCGCGCTCGCGCGCGGACGGCCTTGACTGGAACGTGACTCACACACTCAGAAACTGACCGGTCGAGACCTCTACAGTGGCTGTCACCAAGACCATCATCGTGGCCGACGACACGGCCTTTGTCAGGGACCGCTTCGCCACAGCGCTCCTCGGGGCGGGCCATACTCCGCTCGCGGTCAGGAGCGGGGCGGAACTGCTGACACGCGTCCAGGGCGAGCTCGACCGGATCGATCTCATCGTCCTCGACCTCCGGCTGCCGCACTCGGGAGGCGTGGAGCTCGTGCGGGCGATCCGCAAGCTCGACGGTGGGCGTGTGCCGATTCTGGTGTTCAGCGGCACCATCGCCGCAGCGGACGAGGTGCGGCAGCTGGCCTCCCTTGGCGTATCCGGGTACATCAACGAATACAGCGCTGTCCAGCACATCCTCCCGTCGCTGGCCCCGCACCTCTACCCCGACAATTTCAATCGTCGTGGCAGCCCGAGAGTGATCCTCGGGATCCCGATCGCCTATCGATTCGGAAACACGATTGCCGCCGCGCTCACCTTGAACCTGAGCAAGGGCGGCCTCGCCATCCGAACGATGAGCCCCCACGAGAGCGGCGCAAAGCTCAAGGCGCGCTTCCGGCTTCCAGGGTCGAAACGTGATGTCGAGGCGGAATCCCGTGTCGCGTGGAGCGACCGAAGGGTCGGGATGGGACTGCAATTCGAAAAAGTCGAGGCCGCCGACCAGACTGCGATCGACCAGTTCGTCGACCAGCACTTCTTCAGCAACAGGAAGGCGTGAGCCAGACAGGCTCGAGTCCCCTCTTCGCTTTTGATATCCCAACGTCCTCACCAGCCAGCAGACCCGACGCACGGCGCCATCCTCGTACAGCCTCCGATCGATCACGAGCGCGAAGCGGTGCTGCGCGAGGCGCGGGCTCGTGTTCCTTTGAAGTTCCGCCGGGTATACTGTGGGACATCATTCTCGCGATGAGTGTCACACCAGCCCGAAGTCGAGCCGAGCTCCTGGATTCACACGAGGTTCGGCTCCTTTGCGAGAGTCCCGCCACGCGCGTGCCTTTCGATGACAGGATCCACGTCAATCGCCGGGCGCTCTCAGAGTCGTCCACGGGGAAGCGATGAAGGGGATCATTTTGGCAGGAGGATCGGGATCGCGCCTGCATCCGGTCACCCGCGCCGTCAGCAAGCAGTTGGTGCCGGTGTACAACAAGCCGATGGTGTACTACCCGCTCTCGACTCTGATGCTCGCGGGCATTCGGCACATCCTTGTCATCACGACCCCGAACGAACAGGACGGATTTCGCCGTCTGCTGGGCGACGGGTCCGACATCGGCCTTCGGATCGATTACGCGGCCCAGCCCAGACCCGAGGGGCTGGCGCAGGCTTTCATCATCGGCCGCGAGTTCGTTGGATCGGATCGCGTCACGCTCGCCCTCGGCGACAACATCTTCTATGGCGCCTACTTTTCGGACACTCTCCGGATGGCTGCCGCCCGTGAGACTGGCGCGACCGTGTTCGCGTACCGGGTTCGCGACCCCGAGCGCTACGGAGTCGTCGAGTTCGACGACAGCGGAACCGCCGTGAGCCTCGAAGAGAAGCCTCAGGTCCCACGCTCGGCGTACGCCATCACCGGTCTGTATTTTTTCGACAATCAGGTCGTCGAGATGGCCGCGGGTCTCCGGCCCTCGGCGCGTGGAGAACTCGAGATCACCGACATCAATCGGGCGTATCTGGAGCGGTCGCAGCTGTACGTCGAGAAGCTTCCGCGGGGAACGGCGTGGCTGGATACGGGGACGCACGAGTCGCTCATGCAGGCGTCGAGCTATATCCAGGCGATCGAGGATCGACAGGACCTGATGGTCGCCTGTCTCGAGGAGATTGCCTACCGTCTGGACTACATCAGCGCAAGCGATGCCGAGCGGCTCGCGAGGGCAATGGAATCGAGCGCGTACGGTCAGTATCTCCTTCGCGTCCTCGAGCAGGAAGCGTGACGCCGTGAAGTGTTCGCCGACCGTGCTTCCGGAGGTACTCCTCATCGACCCGGACGTCCATCGCGACTCCAGAGGGTTCTTTCTCGAGACCTATCACGCGGCGAAGTACCGTGCGGCGGGAATCCACGAGCCTTTCGTTCAAGACAACCATTCGCGATCGACAGCCGGGACGCTCCGCGGCCTTCACCTGCAGACCCGCGAACCGCAGGGCAAGCTGGTTCGGGTGATTGCCGGGGAGATTTTCGACGTTGCCGTCGACGTCAGGCGGGGCTCGCCGTCATTCGGGCGATGGGTCGGTGTGACGCTGTCTGCTGAGGCCTTCCGGCAGTGTTACATCCCTCCGGGGTTTGCGCACGGCTTCTGCGTGCTGAGTTCCGTGGCGGAAGTGGAATACAAGTGTACGGCGCTCTACGATCCGGCCAGCGAGATCGGCATCGCCTGGAACGATCCGGAGCTGAAGATCGAATGGCCTGTGTCGCAGCCGCACCTCTCGGACCGCGACGCGCGGTTCGGGCCGCTCGACCGCGTACTCGACCGCCTGCCTCGACTCGCGAGCTGAGTGCCGCGCTCTGGACGGCTGGGATCTATCGGCTCGTCACTCCCTCAACAACCGCAGCGCATTGCCGATCACGACGAGGGACGCACCCATGTCGGCCATGACCGCCATCCACAAGGTTGCGGATCCTGCGATCGCCATGACGAGGAACACGCCTTTGACGGCCAAAGAGAACGCGATGTTCGCGCGGATGTTCCACGTCGTCGCCCGGCTGAGACGTAGCGTGAAGGGGATCTTCGCCAGCTCATCAGCCATCAGCGCGACATCGGCGGTCTCGAGCGCAGCGTCCGTGCCCGCCACGCCCATTGCGATCCCGACGTCAGCCGACGCCAGCGCCGGGGCATCGTTCACGCCGTCTCCCACCATGGCGAGCGATCCGTAGGCACGACGCAGCTCCTCGACCGCGGTGACCTTGTCGCCTGGCAGGAGTGACGCACGGTACTCGTCGGCGCCAACGGACTCGGCGAGCGCGCGGGCCGCCGCCTCGTGGTCACCCGTCAGCACGACGACGTGCGCCACGCCCTGCGCGCGCAAAAGATTGACCGTGTCGCGCGCGGTCTCGCGCACGTGATCGGCCACCCCGATGACGCCCGCGGGCGCGCCGTTGGTCGCCACCATCACCGTGCTGCGGCCTTGGTGCGCCAGGGACTCGGTCGCCGAGTGCATTTCCGGCGAGCAGAGCTGCCGCTCCTCGAAGAGTCGATGGCTGCCGACGAGCACGTGGGTGTTGGCGATCTGCGCCTGTGCGCCGCGCCCTGGCAGCGATTGGAATCCCACAGCGGCGGTGATCGCAACGCCGTCAGCCAATGCGCGCTCGACGATGGCGCGGCCGATCGGATGTTCGGATCGCTTTTCGAGCGATGCGGCTGCCGCGAGGATGTCCCGCGGCGCGACGCCGTCGATGCCGATGACATCGGTGACGCGAAGCTGGCCCGTCGTGAGTGTCCCTGTCTTGTCGAACGCGACGCATCGCACGGCGGCCAGCTTCTCGAGCCGCGCGCCCCCCTTGATGAGGACGCCCTTCCGCGCCGCCGCGGCCAGCGCCGACACGATGGAGACGGGCGTCGAGATCACGAGCGCGCATGGACACGAGATCACCAGCAGTACCAGCGATCGATATATCCAGGTGCTCCAGACGCCGCCGAGCAGAGGGGGCACGATGGCAACAGCCGCCGCGAGCACCAGCACTGCGGGGGTGTACACACGGGCAAACCGATCGATGAACGTCTGGCTCGGTGCGCGCTGCGCCTGCGCCCGCTCCACGAGATGAATGATTCGTGCGATCGTCGAGTCGCGCCGCAGCCGCGTGACGTCCACCTCCAACGCGCCGCGGCCGTTGATCGTTCCCGCAAACACGTCGTCGCCACGCGCCTTTTCAACGGGCAGCGACTCGCCGGTGACCGGCGCCTGGTTCACGTGGCTCGATCCGCCGCTCACGCGGCCGTCGAGCGGGATCTTCTCACCCGGCCTGACAACCACCACGTCCCCGACGCGAACGTCGTCGACCGAGACAACGCGCTCCTCGCCGCCGCGCGTGACGAGGGCCGTCTGGGGCGCGAGATCCATGAGCGCGCGAATCGCACCGCGCGCCCGCTCCATCGCGCGGGATTCCAGAAGCTGCGCCAGCGCGAAGAGGAAGACAACGGACGCACCTTCCGACCATTGCCCCAGCGCCACGGCGCCGCCGACCGCCACGAGCATCAGCACGTAGATGTCGAGCACGCGGCCGCTGAGTGAGACCCACGCGCGCTTCGCCGTGTGAGCACCACCTGTGATGATGGCGAGCGCGAACGGCAGCGCGGCCCACCGTCCTCCTGTCGCCGTCAGCTCCATGGCGAACCCGAGAGCCACGAGTACCTGCAGACGCGGCTATGAGGGCATCGCGCGAGGCGTGTGAGCCGGCCGCGGGCCGCGGTTCCTCGTGCTCGAGCCACGCGCGCATACCCGTCTGCGCGACAGCCTCGGCGATGTGGCTCGTCGTGAGCCTGGCCGCGTCGTACTTGACGCTGAGCCGCTGGCCGACGACGTCCGCGTCGAGCGATTCGAGACCGGCGAGACGCTTCAGCCGCTGCTCGAGGATGGTGACCTCCTCGTGGCAGTCCATGCCTTCGATCTTGAAGACCGACTCGGCGTGGAGCTCGCAGACCGTACAAGTCGTCACTTCGACTCCTCGACGTGCGTGTGGGCCTGGCGCAGGAGCTCGATGATGTGATGATCGTCCAGCGCGTAAAACACGAGCCGCCCAGCGCGACGGGACTTCACGAGCCGCATCCCGCGCAGGAGGCGAAGCTGGTGGGAGACCGCCGACTCGCTGATCGTCGCGAGGCTTGCGATGTCGCACACGCACAGCTCTCCGCCACTGAGAGCGTCCAGAATGCGCACCCGGGTTGGATCGCCCAGGATGCGAAAGGTGTCGGCCACGTCGCGGATCGCCTCCGCAGACATCAGCTGCCCGCGTCGGGCGTCGGTACCTCGAGGGTCCAGATGGGGTGCGTCGCAGGGCTCAGCGATGGCGGCTGTGGAGGCGGGCAACGTCTTGTCGAGATTTAACATCTGAATATATGAACAGTTGTTCATATATTAGCCGTGCCGACCCCAGGATTCAAGAAAAAGGCTTTACTGTCTCGGCGAGGCGGTCTTGACACACTTTTCCCGCTGTCGCTACTATCCGAGATCTCGGTAATCGGTTTTCTATCTATATCTTACAACCGTGTAATGGAATCGGGCCGCGGTCCACGATCCTTGCAAAGGGGCTGCGGCCCGGCCTGAGCCACCGACAACCGAGTCCCAGGGGAAAGCGAAGCGAGGATTGACGCGGGCACCGCCCGCGCTGGAGTTACTGTGATTGAGGTTCAGCACGTCACCAAACGCTACGGCCGCGTCACCGCCGTGGACGATGTCAGTTTTCGAGTGGAACGAGGGGAGATTCTGGGATTTCTCGGGCCGAACGGCGCCGGAAAGACCACGACGATGCGGATCCTGACCGGCTACATGCCGGCCACTGAGGGCCGCGCCACTGTCGCCGGGTTCGACATCTTCAACCAGCCGATCGAAGCCAAGCGGCGCACTGGCTACCTTCCCGAAATGCCACCGCTCTACCCGGACATGACCGTCCGCGAATACCTCGACTTCGTCGCCAGGATCAAAGGCGTGGCGGCCGCTGAGCGCCGGCAACGCGTGAGCACAGTGATGGAGCGGACGCGCGTGGCCGACATGGCCGAACGGCACTGCGCGAAGCTCTCGAAGGGCTATCGTCAGCGTGTGGGTCTTGCGCAGGCGCTCATCCACAATCCTGAAGTCCTGATCCTCGACGAGCCGACTGCCGGCCTGGACCCCAAACAAATCATCGAGACCCGCGAACTGATCCGCAGCCTCGCGGGTGATCATACGATCGTGCTGAGCACGCATATCCTCCCGGAAGTTGCGCAGACCTGCCAACGCGTCGTCATCATCAACCGCGGCCGCGTGGTGGCCGTCGATACGCCCGACAACCTGACCGCGCGTCTCAAGGGCGCAGAGACGATGTACGTCCAGATCGATGCGGGCGCGGACGAGCCCGGGCCCGCGTTGGCGCAGATCCCCGGGGTCACGCGCGTGAGCGCCGCGGACGGACCGTCCGGAGGCGGGTTCGAGGTCGAGAGCGACCGCGGCACCGACGTCCGCCGCGAGATCGCCCGCGCAATCGTCACGCGCGGATGGGGGCTGCTCGAGCTGCGCCCGATGCGCATGAGCCTCGAAGAAATCTTCCTGCAAGTCACGACCGACGAGACCGCGGCTCCGGCGGCAACCGCCCACGCTGTCGCGGACTCCAACCGCGTCACGCAGGACACCAGCGCCGAAGGACAGCAACAATGAACAGCGTGCGCAACATCCTCGCGATTGCCGGCAAGGAGATGCGATCGTATTTCGCGTCGCCGATTGCCTACATCATCATCGGCCTCTTCGCGCTCCTGTTCGGCTGGTTCTTCTACGTCTACCTGCACGTCTTCGTCGAGCAGAGCCAGCGGATGGCGATGATGGGCGGCGGCAACGTCAACGTCAACGAGCAGATGATCCGCGGCGTGCTGCAGAACGCGGCGGTCATCATCCTCTTCGTGATGCCGATGATCACGATGCGGACCTACTCGGAAGAGAAGCGCTCCGGCACGATCGAGCTCCTGCTCACGTCCCCGCTCACGGACATCGAGATCATCGTCGGCAAATTCCTCGGAGCGATGGGCCTCTTCTGCGCGATGCTCTTCGTCACGATGGTCGACGTCGCGATTCTCTTCCGCCTGGGGAACCCGGAGTGGCGCCCGATTGCAGCCGGATACCTGGGTCTGCTGCTGATGGGCGGCTGCTTCATCTCGGTCGGGCTGCTCATCTCGAGCCTGACCAAGAACCAGATCGTCGCGGGCTTCATGACCTTCGCGGTCTTCCTGATGCTGTGGGTGATCAACTGGCTCGCCGATTCATCGGGGCCGACGGGGCAGGCCGTGCTGAAATTCCTGTCGATCACGGACCACTTCGACGACTTCACCAAGGGCATCATCGACACGCAACACCTGGTGTATTACCTGAGCTTCATTACCTTTGGCTTGTTCCTGACCGCCAAGTCGGTCGATTCCGAACGCTGGCGCGGTTGATATGGTGAAACGCATTCTTGGACTCCTCGGCTGGCTCGGCGTCGTCTTCGTCTTTTCGGCGCTGGCCATCTCTCAACTCCGGCCCGAGTGGACGTGGTTCCGCGGGCTCGCGATCGCCGGACTGGTCTGCACGCTGCTGTACGTGCTGAGCCAGTGGCGCGAGATCGGGCGCGAGCTCTCGGGACGTCAGGCGCGCTACGGCTCGCTCGCCGCGGCGAGCGTCCTGGTCGTTCTGGGGATCCTCGCGGGAATCAACTATCTGGCGGGCCGGCACAACAAGCGCTGGGATCTCACGGCCGCGCGTCAGTACACCCTGTCGGATCAAACGAAGAAGGTGCTGCAGGGACTGGACAAGCCGGTGAAGGCGACGGTCTTCGCGCGGACCGAAGATTTCGAGCGCTTCCGTAACCGCCTCGAGGAATACCAGTATCAGTCCAAGCAGTTCCAGGTGGACTACGTGGACCCCGAGAAGCGCCCGGCGCTCGCGGAGCGCCTCAAGGAGAACTCGCTCGGTACGGTCGTCCTCGAGTACGAGGGACGCGTTCAGCGGGTGACATCAGACTCGGAACAGGATCTGACGAACGGCCTGATCAAGGTCATTCAGGGGACGCAGCACAAGGTCTACTTCACACAGGGGCACGGCGAGCGCGACACGACGGGCTCGGACGAGCGCGGATACGGTGCCATCGCACGGGAGCTCGGATCGGACAACTTCACGGCCGAAGCGCTCGTGCTGCTGCAGCAAGCGATCCCCGCCGACGCCTCTGTCGTCGTCATTCCGGGTCCGCAGTCCGATCTGCTCCCGCCCGAGATCGAGAAGGTCAAGGCCTACCTCGAGAAGGGCGGGAAGCTGATGGTCCTCATCGATCCGCCGCGGAAAGCGGATGCCCCGTCGCTGACCAACCTGCTCGCGCTCCTGAAGGACTGGTCGGTCGAAGTCGGAAACAATGCGGTGCTCGATCTCATGAGCCAGCTGCGCGGAACGGACGCATCGGTGCCGGTGGCCGCGCCGCCTTATCCGTCGCACCCGATCACGAGCACGTTCCGGATGCTCACGGCGTTCCCATACGCACGGCAGGTCAAGCCGGTCGAGAACGCCTCCAACGGCCGAACGGCCACGACCTTCATTCAGAGCGGCCGGAACAGCTGGGCGGAGAGCGACCTGAAGCTGCTCACGACAGAAGGACAAGCACAGCCTGAATTCGACAAGGGCGACGTGCAGGGTCCCGTTTCGTTGGCAGTGGCCGTCAGCGCGCCGGTGGGTGGAGCGCCGCCTCCGCCGGCGCCCGGCGAGCCGCCGCCTCCACCCAAGCCCGAAACGCGGCTCGTGGTCATGGGCGATTCGGACTTCGCGACCAACGGCGACCTCGGTATCGGCGGCAACCGCGACTTGTTCCTGAACATCGTCAATTGGCTCGCCCAGCAGGAGAACCTGATCTCGGTCCGTCCGCGCGATCCGCAGGAGCGACGGATCACTCTCAGCGGCGGCCAGGATCGCTTCATCTTCTGGATGACGGTCCTCGTCATTCCAGGACTGATCCTGCTCGCGGGCGTTCAGACATGGTGGCGGAGACGCTAGATGAAGGGGCTGCGTTCTTTTGGTGGGTTGGTCGTCATCCTGATCGCGCTCGGCGCGTATCTGTACTTCGTCGAATCCAAGAAGCCGTCGGGAAGTGACGCGGAGAAGAAAGAAAAGGCGTTCACCGTCGAGGCGGACAAGATCGAGGAAGTCGCCATCAAGTCCGAGTCGGGCGAGCGCACCACGCTTCGGAAGAATGGCTCCGACTGGCAAATCGTGCAGGCCGCCGGCATCAAACCGGATTCCGGGGAGGTCTCCGGGATCACCTCCAACCTGTCCTCGCTCGAGATCCAGCGCGTCATCGACGAGAACCCCTCGGATCTCACCGAGTACAACCTCACTCAGCCGCGGGTCGAGGTGAGCTTCAAGGCCGGCGGCAAGGATCACAAGCTGCTGATCGGGCGGAAGACGCCGCCGGGCAGCGACTTGTACGCGCGAATCGACGACCAGAAGCGCGTGGTGCTGATCCCCTCGTTCGTCGACACGACGTTCAACCGCACGACATTCGATCTCCGCGACAAGGCGGTCCTAGCAGTCAACCGCGACGAAATCGGCTCGCTCGCCGTCACGACGCCCACGAGCACGATGCGCTTCGAAAAGTCCGGCGGCGAGTGGAAGCTGGCGCAGCCGGTCGCCGGACGCGCAGACTTCAGCGCGGTCGAAGCCCTCGTCAGCCGCCTGACGACGCTCCAGATGAAGTCCATTGCCGCGCCCCAGCCGACCGACCTCGCGCAGTACGGCCTCGACAAGCCCGCTGCCACGGTGACGATCGGATCCGGATCGTCCCAGGCGACGCTCGCCGTCGGCAAATCGTCCGGCGAAGGTGCAGTCTTCGCGCGGGATCTGTCGAAACCGATCGTCGTGACGGTGGAGTCGGCACTCGCCGACGAGCTCAAGAAAGGGGCCGCCGACTATCGGCAGAAGGATCTCTTCGACGCCCGCGCCTTCAACGCGACGCGCCTCGAGGTCGTGCGGAACGGCGCGACGTCGGCATTCGAGAAAGTGAAGTCGAAAGACAAGGACGGCAAGGACCAGGAGACGTGGAAGCAGGTCGCTCCATCCGCGAAAGACGTCGACCAGACCAAGGTCGAGAACCTGATTTCTGCCGCGACGCAAACCCGCGCCTCATCGTTCGTCGATGCACCAACCAAGGGCGCGCTCGACAAGCCCGAGTTGACCCTCGCGATCAAATCGAACGAGGGCAAACGGGAGGAGAAGGTCACCTTCGGGCGCGCCGGCTCGGAGCGTCTTCGCGGCGCGCGCCGGCGAGCCCGGCGCCGCCAAAGTCGACGCCTCCGCACTCGACGGCATCGTCAAAGCGCTCGAGGAGATCAAGTAATCGCGGCCGGCCGTCTCCGCCGCTCGCTGGCTCTGACGGCCATCGGCGTGCTCGGCATGTCGAGCGCCTGCGCCTCGCACAACACACCAAGAACGAGCCCTGACGGTTCATCACGGGCAAGCGACCGTCAGCCGAGCGGGGCTGTGCGGCAGCTTCGGACAGATCTGGGCCAGGTCTTCGGGGCGCCTATCGCCGCGCGCGGTGTCTGGGGCGTCGAGATTCGCTCGCTGGAGACCGGAGAGCGATTGTTCGAGCACGACGCCGGCAAGCTGATGATGCCCGCGTCGAACATGAAGATCCTGACGCTTGGCGGCCGCGGCTGAAACGCTCGGTTGGGACTATCGATACACCACGACGCTCGAAACCACCGGCACCATCGAAAACGGCGTGCTGCGGGGGGACCTGATCGTTCGAGGTTCGGGCGATCCAACGATCAACTCGAGGTCGGACCGGGCGGCCCATGTCCTCGACGAGTGGGGCGGCGCGCTGGCCGCGGCCGGCATTCGTCAGATCGACGGCCGGGTGATTGGCAACGACCAGGCATTCGACGACGAGGGGCTTGGAGCGGGTTGGGCCTGGGACTACCTGCAGTACGGGTATGCCGCGCCGGTCGGTGCCCTCCAGTACAACGAGGACATTGCGGCGCTCGCCGTTATTCCGGGAGGCGCTGTCGGCGCTCCGGCGACCGTGCGTCTCGATGCCGGGGCGGGGCTCGTTGTCCTGAACCGCGTCGCGACTGGCGCCGCAGGCACCGAGACGACAATCGACTACCGCCGCCATCTCGAACAGCCGCTGCTCGAGGTGACCGGCATCGTGCCGCTCGGCGGCGCTCCCGTCATCCGCTTCGTCGCCGTCGTGAATCCAACCCTCTTCTTCGTCCAGTCGCTGAAGGACGCGTTGGGATCGCGCGGCATCGTGGTAACCGGGCCGGCGGTCGACTTCGACGACGTGGCGCCAGAGCTCGCCGCGGCGACCATGCAGAGCAGTTCCCGCGTGCTCGCCTCGACGACCTCGCCGCCGTTGAAGGAGATCGCGGTCGTCCTGATGAAGGTGAGCCAGAACCTGTACGCGGAAACGCTGCTCAAGACCGTTGGCGCGGCGCGCGGCGGGCTCGGCACGATCGCCGCAGGTCAGAATGTTCTGCGAACGCTGCTGAAGTCGTGGGGCGTGCCGGATGATGCGTACGTCGCGGTCGATGGCTCCGGGCTGTCGCGATACAACTACGTGACCGCGGACACGCTGGTCGCCATCCTCGAGCACATGTATCGCGATGCCCGGCATCATGATGCGCTCGTGGCCACGCTGCCGATCGCGGGCAAGGACGGTACGGTCGCCACGCGCATGCGGCGCACCAGGGCCGAAGGCAATGCCGTGGCGAAGACCGGATCCATCTCGAACGTGCGCTCGCTCTCAGGCTTCGTCCGCACGCGTGACGGGGAGATGCTGGTGTTCTCGATTCTCGCCAACGACTTCGTCATCCCATCGTCCACGATCAACGGGATCGCTGACCTCGCGGTCGAGACGCTGTCGAACTTTAGCAGGAGGTGACGGAGATACCGGAGACGCTCACAAACGGAGAAACGGAGTCAACGGAGACCAAACGGAGGGAACGAGCTAATCAGTTGCGGAGCGGGCTCTACGCACACGTCGTGCACAACCAGGATCCTACGGCAAATCGATTCGCACGGGCAGGCTAGAGGCTCTCGTGGGATCACAGGAGATCAGAAGATCAGAAGGTCAAAAAGGGGCCCCAGGAACTCCGCGCCTGCGGCATTCACATGAGATCAGGATTCGGCTCCGTTGACTCCGTTGCTCCGTTTGTGAACTCCGCTGCCTCCGCCCCCTCCGAGACGGAGTCGTACAATCTCCAGGTGTGGAAATTCATTGGCTACCTCGTGCTGCTGGGATCGATCGCGGTTGGGGCCGCCTGGTACTCGGTGCGTGCGGGTATCGTCCCGGCCTCCGTGACCCCGAACCGCCACGCGGTCGCCGAGGATACCTCGTGGCTCGCTGACCTCTACAGCCAGAATCCGCGGGACACCGAGAAGGGTACGGCAAAGGTCGAGCGCCTCGGCGCACGCGCGCTGCCTCAGATTCAGGCGACGCTTCGCGACCCCGGCGCCGAGCGCAACCACCGTCGAGCCGCGCTGCGCGCGTGCGCCATCCTCGGCGTGGCGGCGGATCCCGCTATTCCCGACGTGGCCGCAACCCTTCCGGAGCGCGACCTGGCGGCGGATGCGGCCGTCGCGTTGAGCTTCATGGGGCCGCGGGCCCTCCCACCACTGCAGGAGGCGCTCTCGAACGGCGACCCGACGGTGCGCCGCGAGGCTTTGCGCTCGATCGGGAAGCTTCGCTTCCGCGCCCCGCTCCAGACGAGTGAAGTGTTGCCGATCGTGCTGGACGCCATGACGGATCCCGACACGAGCGTGCGCGCCGTCGCCGCCACGTATCTCGGCATCATGCACGAAGACCCGACGGGCTCCGTTCCGCTGCTGGCGCAGGGGCTCGAGGATCCTGATCCCGCCGTCAGACGCGCGTCCGCGACAGCACTCGGATCCTTCGGGTCCGAAGGAGCCGCGGCGCTGCCGGCGTTGAAGAAAGCTGCCGCCGATCAGGATGCCGACCTGGCGCGGGAAGCGGGACGCGCGATAGTGGCGATTACCGGCGGAAAGTAGTCGTTCTAGGACTCGGACGCCAGCGCCCGTGCGTACGTCAGCATCTCTTCGGTCGAACCCTCCAGCCCGCCGCCCTGCGCCAGGTCCTGGCGTCCGCCTCCCTTGCCGCCGAATCGCTCGATCATCCGCTTCAACAACGCCCCGGCGTCGAGAGACACGTCGGCTGCCCTGGCCACGACAAGAGACGATGGCGGCGGACCCGAGACGAGGAGAACGGCGTGGCCTGGCCGCGCGATGATGGCAGAGGCGATCTGTTTGAGGCCACCGGCGTCCCACCCGTCGAGAGCGGCACACGCGAAACGGACGCCAGCAAGCAACTCGGCGCGCGACGCAAGCGCATCAGCTTCGTGCGTGGCCAGACGTGAGTGGAGGTCCTTCGCCGCCCGTCTCAGATCTTTGTTCTCCCCCTGCAGGCGTTCGATGGCCGCAGGCAGGTCGGCCGAGCCCACGGACGCCGATTTCATGCTGGCCGACACGATGTCGCGCAGCTGCCGATGGGAGCGCAGAGCGCGGCCGCCGCAGCAGAACTCGATCCGGGACCCGCCACGGAACCGCTCGCTCGAGCCCACGGCGATGATTCCAATCGCCCCCGTACGGCCGACGTGTGTGCCCCCGCAGGCGGACAAGTCGAAGTCCTCGATCTCGATCAGCCGGAGCACGCCCTCGCGCGCGCTTTCCTTCCGCAGCGGCAGGCGTGCGGCCTCGTCAGCATCGGCGAACCTGATCGTGACGGAACGGTCCTCCCAGACGATCCGGTTCGCCTCCTCCTCCACTCGTGCGACGTCCGAGATCGACACCTCGCGCGCCAAATCGATGGTGGAAGCGTCCGCCCCGAGATGGAAGCTCACGGTTCGCGCGCCGAGAGCCCGGTCGAAGGCTGCCGACAACACGTGCTGCCCCGTGTGCTGCTGCATGTGGTCGAAGCGTCGACCCCAGTCGATGCGTCCGTGGGCGCGCCGGGGCGACGACGGTTCCGGACCCCGTCCCACGGTCCTCCCCGCCTCCACCACATGCAGAATCGTCCCATCGTCCTGGTCGACGACCTCGACGATTGATTCGGCATCCGATTGTGCCGGTGTCGAACGGCTGGCCGCCGGACGTGGGATAGAAGGCTGTCCGATCGAGCACGAGCGCCTGGCGTCCATCCGGCGTCACGACGACCTGCAGCACCTGTGCGTCGAACTCGGTCAAGTAGGGATCGGTGTAGTAGAGCCTTTCGGTCACCGCACATGCCCTCGGAGGAGGGGGTCGTCGACGCCCGCCTCGGCGAAGCCGCGGGCGCGCAGCCGGCAACTGTCGCAGCGGTCGCACGGCCGCCCGTCAGGCCTCGGGTCGTAGCAGCTGTGGGTCAGCCCGTAGTCGAGGCCGAGTGCGACCCCATGTCTGATGATGTCCGCCTTGGAGAGGTGCAGCAGCGGCGCGAGAATGCGGAGCGGCCGGCCCTCGACGCCCGCTCGCGTGGCCAGCGATGCCATCCGCTCGAAGGCCTCGAGGTACTCCGGACGGCAATCGGGATAGCCGGAATAGTCGAGTGCGTTCACGCCGATCGTGATGGCCTCGGCGCCCACCACTTCCGCCCAGGCGAGCGAGAGCGAGAGGAAGACCGTATTGCGCGCAGGCACGTAGGTCGACGGGATTTCCCGGTTGTCGTCGAGCACGCGATCCTTCGGGATGCCGCCGTCCCCCACCAGGGCCGATCCCCCAAATGCCGCGAGATTGACGTCGAATTCGACGTGCCGCGTAACCGAGAGCGCGCGCGCAACCCGCCGCGCCGCCTCAATCTCTCGCGCGTGGACCTGCCCGTAGCGCACCGTCAGCGCGAACAGCTCATGTCCCTCGGCACGGACGATCGCGCCCGCCGTGTAGGAATCGAGACCGCCGCTCAGGAGCAGAACTGATCGCATTATTCAATGCGCATGGGGCCCCACCCCCATGCGCTCCGTACTCGGCGCTCGCTACGCTCGCGCCTGGCTAGCAACGACAGCCTGCTTTCATCACCGATCGTCCGAGTCCCAGCTACACTCCTCTGACATCGGCGCCCCAGATGTACTTGTGCACCTGCAGCTGGAGCCTGACGGCGAGGCGGTCCTCGAGAATCCACGCGGCGAGCTGCTTCGACTCCAGGACGCCGTGAACAGGAGAGAACAACACTGCGGCCGTGCGCGGGATCAGATCGTGGCGGCTCACCACATCCCGTGCGAACTCGTAGTCGCCGCGATCCTGGATCACGAACTTGACCTCGTCTGTCGGCCGCAGCAGATCCAGATTTGCCCAGCAGTTCTTGCCCGACTCGCCACTGGCGGGGCACTTGACGTCCACGATCCGGATGACCTCGCTCGGCACATCGGCGATGCTCCGATGGCCGCCCGTTTCGATCAGAACGCTATGGCCACGCTCGACGAGCTGTCGCATGAGCGGGTAGACGTCCGGCTGCAGGAGCGGCTCTCCGCCGGTGATCTCGACGTACTGGCAGCCGACGGCGCTCACCTGCGCGACGACATCATCAACGCTGACCTTGCGCCCCTCGTGGAACGCATAGGGCGTATCGCACCACGAGCACCTGAGATCGCAGGCCGTCAGCCGGACGAACACGCAGGGCCGTCCCGCGTGCGTCGACTC
Organism: uncultured Acidobacteriota bacterium; assembly: GCA_963804795.1. GTDB lineage: Bacteria > Acidobacteriota > Vicinamibacteria > Vicinamibacterales > 2-12-FULL-66-21 > CAVSUB01. The sequence goes on from CAWDRS010000010.1 coordinate 166,856, forward strand.
GCCTTGAATCGAATGGAAGATCTCGTTGATCGTGAGCATCTGAACTGTCAATTGTTGACTCGGCGGCGACGCGAACATTGTCGGGTTCGGGCAACCGCGGGCATTCTCAATCATCAGCGGCTCGTCGGATCCATCAATCCCTGATCCCTAATCCCTGATCCCTGATCCCGATCCCGATCCCGACTTGATACAATCGCCCAATGCCCAAGGCCATCTTCTACTGGAAGCCGACGTGAACGACCTGCCGCAACGCCAGAAGTTTTCTGGATCAGCACGTGAAGGACGTCGAGGAGCGTGACATCAACAAGAACCCCCCGGACCGCGCGTTCCTCGAGAAGCACATCGACGAGACGCGGTTCCTGGATTTCGTCAGCACTCGGAGCCCGATCTTCAAACAGCGGCCGTTGCCCAGGTCGAAAAAAGAAGCGATCGACATGATGCTGGAGCAGCCGAACCTCATCAGACGTCCGATCCTGATTCGCGGCAGCAAGGTCACGTTCGGGTTCGACAAGTCTGCTTACGCGAAGAACGCATGAGCGAGGTGCGCATCGGCACGTCGGGGTGGAACTATCCAGGGGGTCAGGGCACCTGGAACGGCATCTTCTACCCGCGACAGCCCGGTGGCAGGAAGCGGGCCCAAGTTCGACGAGCTGACGTTCTACGCGGAGCACTTCGACACGGTGGAGATCAACTCGACCTTCTACCGTGTGCCGACTCCCGACATGGCGCGCGGCTGGGCCGACCGGACGCCGCCGAGGTTCGAGTTCTCGTTGAAGCTGTTCCAGAAGTTCACGCACCCGACGATGTTCGAGAAGGCGACGGGCGCCGATCCCTTCGACTTGAATCAGAAGGATGTCGACGAGTTCCGCGCCGGCCTCGATCCGCTCGCGTCAGCGGGAAAGCTCGGCGCCCTTCTGGCACAGTTCCCGGCGAGCTTCAAGAACGATCGGGACACCCGGGGGTACCTCGAATGGCTGCTGAAGGCCTTCAAGGATTATCCGGTGGCGGTCGAGCTCCGGCACCGTACCTGGAGTGACGACCCGGCAGAGACCCTTCAGCTGCTCGCCGCATTCGGCGCCGCGTGGACGCAGATCGACGAGCCGAAGTTCAAGCTCTCGATTCGCCAGTCGCTGCTGCCCAACGTCAGGACGTTCTACTACCTGCGCCTGCACGGCCGCAATGCCGCGCAATGGTGGAGCCACAAGAACTCGGAGGACCGCTACAACTATCTGTACAGCGCGGAGGAGCTGGCGCCGTTCGCAGAGGCGGCCGACGCCGCGTCTCGCGCCGTCAGGAAGGCCTACGTCTACGCCAACAACCACTTCTCTGCGAAATCGGTCGCCAACGCGGCCATCCTGAAGCACCAGCTCGGTCAGCCGCTTCCAGGTGAGTATCCGGAGGAGTTCGTCGAGGCGTATCCCGATCTGAAGAGCATCGTCAAGCTGCTGCCGCCGCCACTCATTCCCGCACCGAAGCCTTCTTGAGGACGTCGGCTTGCTGAATCTTGGCGACGACCTCCTGCCCCTTGATCACGTGGCCGAAGACGGCGAACTTCGCGTCCAGCTCCGGCGCGGCCCGAAGGGTGATGTAGAACTGGCTATCGGCGTCCTTCGCTGACCCTGTATGCGCCATGCCGACCGCGCCTTTCAGGTGGCGTCGCTTCTTGGTGATCTCGGCCGCGCCAATCGGCTTTCCGCTTCCGTATCGACCCCACCAATCCCGCAGCGACATGTCCCGGCTCTTCGGGTCGCCGACCTGCACGAGGAAGTTCGCCTCGGCACGATGGAAGCGGAGACCGTTGTAGAAGCCCTTCTTCACCAGATCGAGGATGGCGGCGACCGTCTTGGGCGCATCCTCGGGGTAGGTCTCGAACTCGATCGTCCCTTTCACGGTCTCGAGAACGACGACCGGGCCGGCCCCGGGGGAGGTCTGCTCTGCGCGCATCGAAGGCGCCGCGACCGCGAAGGCGGCCATCAACGGGAGCGCTGTCAGCACGAATGTGCGTCTCATACCGGCCTCTTTCAGTGGCTAACGGATGGCTTGCTACGAACAAAACCAACACAGGAGGAAGGAGGACGGGAGGCAACGAGCTGATCTGAGCACTGGAGGCTCGCGCCGCGCGTAGCGCGGTGGCGCAGCGAATCGGCGCGCGAGCCTGCCGCGATTCGAATCAGCTGGTTCTCTCCGTTCGTCTCCGTTGACTCCGTTGCTCCGTGTGAGCGTCTCCGATGCCTCCGTCCTCTCCGTCAGGCGGTCTTCCCCATCTTCGTGACGCCAATCTTCGGGCACAAGTCGGCGATTGCGCAACCGCCGCAGAGCGGATACACCGGCCGGCAGACGTTCTGTCCCCACGTCACGAGATACAGGTTGATGATCGGCCACCATCGCCGTTCGGCGGCTGCGTACAGCGCCTGCTCGGTCTCTTCCGGCGTCCGGGTCGCCACCCAGCCGAGGCGGTTCGAGATCCGGTGCACGTGGGTATCCACACAGATGTTCTGGACACTGGCGTGCGCGAGGATCAGCACCAGGTTCGCCGTCTTCCGGCCGACACCCGGCAGCGTCAGCAACTCCTCCATCGTCGACGGCACGACGCCGCCGAACCGGGAGAGAACCTGCTCGCACGCCTGCTTCACGTGCACCGACTTGTTCCGGTAGAACGAGACGGGGTAAATCAGCCGCTCTATCTGCTTCGGCGTGAGCCTGGCGATCGTGCGCGGCGTGCGCGCCACCCGGAAGAGACGCCGCGACGCCTCGGCGGTCACCGCATCACGGGTCTGCGCCGACAGCATCGTCGCAATCAGAACCTCGAACGCGTTCTCCTGCTGCTCCTTCGCGATCTTCTCGACCGCCGGCTCGTCGAGGCCGTCGATCGCCTTCGCCAGCCGGCGCATGACGGCCGCGATCCGGCCGCGCGGAACCTTCGGTTGTTCCCGCAGCTTCATACCGGCGTCGATTTCATACTGGGGTCAAGGGAGGCGCCCCTTGGAGCACCGCAATCGCGTTGCGCACCGCGAGATCGGCCATCGCGGTCCGGGTCTCCCTCGTCGCGCTTCCGAGATGCGGAGCCAGGACGACGTTTTCCAGATCCATCAGCGCCGCCGCGACCTCCGGCTCGCGCTCGTAGACATCGAGCGCCGCCCCGGCGATGAGCCGCTCCTTGAGCGCCCAGGCAAGACCCTCCTCGTCCACGATCGGGCCGCGCGCCGTGTTCACGAGGAATGCCGAGCGCTTCATCCGCGCGAGGGCCTTTCGATCGATGAGATGGCGATTCGCGGCCGTCATCGGCGTGTGAATCGAAATGACGTCCGAGCTGACGAGGAGTTCGTCGAGCGACATCTCGCCGGAGGCAGGCTTCTCGGACCCTCGCGCCGCGAACACGACGTGCATGCCGAAGGCCGCCGCCTTGGCCGCCACCGCGCGCCCGATGCGGCCGCGGCCGATGATTCCCAGCTGCTTTCCTCCGAGCTCGGAGCCGAGCATGAAGTCGAGGGCCCAGCCCTTCCAGGCGCCACGCCTCACGAGCCGATCCCCCTCCACGATGCGGCGAGTGATCGAGAAGATCAGCCCCCAGGTGATTTCCGCCACCGCTTCGGTGAGGACGTTCGGCGTGTTCGTCACTATCACGCCGCGCGCTTTCGCCGCGGCGACGTCGATGTTGTCGTACCCGACGGCGATGTTGGCGACGACCTTCAGTCCGGGACCGGCGTCGAGAATATCAGGGCCGATTCTGTCCGTCACGACACAGATCAGGCCCTCCTTCCCGGCTAGCCGCCGCTTCAACTCGTCGGGCTGAAGCGCCCCGGATTGGTCGTTGAGCTCGACGTCGCACTGCGATTCGAGCGTCGCGAGGGCGGAAGCTGGAATGCGGCGGGTGAGCAGGACCCGCGGTCGACTCGAGGACGAAGACGATGTTCCACCCATTGAGGTCGCTCACACGGAGAGGCAGTGCAGGACATGAAGACGTGAACAGCGCGCGTGGTCAATGCCCGTGCGACTGGCAGTAGCCGCAGTGCGTGCACTGCACCCCAGGCTCGATCAGGCAGGGACCGTCCGACTCGGGCAGCACGTAGCGAAAATGACTCGAGTGATGCGTCATGAGCGCAGGCGCCGATCCCGCGCGGCTCTCCGGCACGTGGCCAAGCGCCCGTGAGATCGACTGGCGTACCATCGCGCGGAGCTCGTCTTCGTCGATAGGATTCACAAGTCACCATCAACCGGGGGGCTTCGCCCCGCCGGACCCCATCGCGCCTATGGCGCGTAGTCCTCGCTCAGAGATCGGGGTGAAACTCGATCTCGTCGACGATCCCGATGATCGCGGCGTCCACGGCCGCCGCCTTCCGGCCGAGCGCGTCCCCCGCCGCTTTGCCTTCGATCACCACCAGGACCGTCTCCCCGACGCCGGCACCCACGGAGTCGATCGTCAGCAGCGTCGTCCCGCGGGGTTCCCCTTCGGGGGTCATCGGCTGAACGAGCAACAGCTTCGCGCCCTCGAGCTTCCGGTTTTTCCGGGTTGAGACGACCGTGCCGATGACCTTGGCTAGTTGCATGAGGAGACTACGGAGCCAACGGATCTATTCTCAACACGGAGGTGGGGAGGAAGGGAGGAACCATTCTTAATGGCTTAACCGATTGAAGCTCCTCCCTTCCTCCCATCCTCCCTGTTGATTAGCACTGCTCCGTCGCCTCGGTACCCTCCGAGATCCCAGTGATCCACGATCCCGATGACTGCGGCGTCGGCCGGAGGCTCCGCAGGGTAGAACGGGAACGCCGCCTCCCGCCCACGGACGAAGAAGACGCGCTCGCCGACACCGGCGCCGACTGAATCGAGCGCGACGAGCGTGCGCCCCACATCCTCACCGGCGGCGCCGATGGGCTGCAGCACGAGCAGCGTCGCGCCGGTCAAATTCACATCTTTGATCGTCGCGACGACCTCCCCGATTACGCGGGCGAGCTGCATGCAGCCTAACCTTCCGTCTCGCGAACGGCGATCGTGTCCACGATCCCGACGACCGCGGCGTCGACGGGGCAATCTTTCATGCCGGACGCCATCCGGGCCGAGCTGCCGCTGACGATGAGCACGGTCTCGCCGACGCCGGCGTCGACCGTGTCCACAGCGACGAGGAAGCTGCCCTCCGGCTTGCCTTGCGGGTCCATCGGCCGCGCGATGAGCAGCTTGTTGCTGACCAGCCGCTCGTCTTTGCGCGTGGCGACGACGGTGCCCACGATCTTCGCCAGGATCATTTGGCGTTCGCGGTAGCCTTCCCGATGGGGAGCGCGTCCTCGAGGTTCGCGTGCGGCCTCGGAATGACGTGCACCGACACCAGCTCGCCGACGCGCCGTGCGGCCGCGGCACCGGCATCGGTCGCTGCCTTCACCGCCGCGACGTCGCCGCGCACGATGGCCGTGACGTAGCCGGCGCCGATTTTCTCCCAGCCGACCAGCGTCACCTTGGCCGCCTTGACCATCGCGTCGGCCGCTTCGATCATCGCGACCAGGCCCTTGGTCTCGACCATGCCGAGCGCCTCGCCCATATCTCTGCCTCCTCAAAAGCTACCAGCTGCCAGCTTCCAGCTTCCAGCCAAGCTTCAGCCATTCCGTCGCATCGCGACCGATGCGACTGCCCTCCATTCCTCCCAGCTGGAAGCTGGAAGCTGGAAGCTGGAAGCTGTTCTATCGTCAGATTCCTGATCGCGTCCTCTATGAGTGCCGTGAGCTCGCGGTATGTTAGTCGAATTTCCTCGTCCGGGCCCATTGCCGGCCGCCCGGCGGGATTTCCGCGTCGCAGGCCTGCCAATCGCTCGTCGTCGACGAGCTGCCGACCGGGCGCGACGGGCGCCTCGATCCGTTGACACTCGGCCTGTCCGGCCTCGGGCGCCTGCCACTCCACCTGGTCGGACTCCGGCGGCTCCGGACAGATCGGAGCCGGCGCCTTGATGCCGTAGTGATCGCGCAGGCCCTGGAGGCGTTCGACTTCCTGCTGCGTCAGGAGCCGCTCGCCGCCGAGCATCCTGGCGACGAGGCTGATCTTCGCAAAGTGCTCGATCGTCTCCATCTTGTAGTACGCGCCGAAGAGATCCTTCCCGAGGGTGAGCGCTCCGTGATTGGCCAGCAGCATGCCGTCGTGCGCCTTGACGTACTTGCGCACCGCCTCGGGCAGCGCCGTCGTGGACGGCGTCGCATACTCGGCGATTGGAATGCTTCCCAGGGTCGTGACGACTTCCGCGAGGACGGCGCGGGTCAGCGGAATCCCAGCCACGGCAAAGCCGGTCGCCGTCGGCGGGTGCGCGTGCACGACCGCCTGGGCATCCGGACGCTGCCGATACACCTCGAGGTGCATCAGCATCTCGGACGACGGACCCCGCTCGCCGGCCAGCTTGCGCCCGTCGAGATCCGTGATGCACATCATGTCCGGCGTCATGAATCCCTTGCAGACGCTGGTCGGCGTCATGAGCAACCGGCCGGCATCGAGCCGGACGCTGATGTTGCCGTCGTTCGACGCCGTGTAGCCCCTGGCGTACAGCCGCCGCCCCACCTCGACGATGTCCGCGCGCAGCTGTGCTTCGTTGTTTCCAGGCGGGATTCCAGGGGCGCTCATCGCCGAACCCACGCCTCGCGGCACTTCTCGGAGCAGAAGTATGCGGTGCCGGCGCCGCTGCGTTCAGTGATCGCCTTGTCCGCCGTGACGTAGACGCCGCAGACCGGATCGCGCAGGAGCTGCCCGCGGCGGGTCGGGGCTGCCGCCTGTGGCGTGCCGCTCGCCCCCTGAATCACGCCGCGCACGAGCATCAGCACGGCGCGAACGATCAGCAGAACGAGGATGATTCGGAGGATGAGGAGCATCGATCAATTCTAGGCGCCGGGCTGCTTCGGCGTGCCGGCCGGGACGTTCGGGTGCGCGCTGCGCAGCCCGTCGAGCGCCTGCCTGGCCGCGCGCGCCTCGGGCGATCCCGGAGCGACGTCGAGGACACGCTGAAACGCCTTCGCAGCCCCGTCGAGGTCCTGCTTGCCAAAGGCTCGCACGATGCCCACGTTCAGCAGCGTCTTCGAATGGTTCGGATCGATCGCCAGCGATCGCTCGAACTGTCCGAGCGCGCGATCGGGCTGGTTCGTGTAGTAGTAGCTGATCCCGAGGTCCGTGCTCGCGTTCACGTTCTGCGGCGCGATCTGGACCGCCTGCTCGTACCACTTGACGGCCTCCTCGAAGCGCTCCGCGTCGAAGTAGAGGTTCCCGAGCTGGATGCGGGTGTCCGCGTCGCGCGGATTGCGCTCGGCCGTGGCGCGCAGAGCGGAAGCGCGAGCCTCGTCGAGCGCGGGCGCGGTCTGGGCTGGCGCTGCCGCGGTCGCGGCGGGCGCCGCCGCCGGAGCGGGCGCAGTCGTCGCCTGCTGGCTCCCGATGATCCAGCCGACGAGGAGCCCGAAGAAGATTCCGGCTACGCCGAACACAACAGAGTCTTTACGCACGTTTGATCTGTAGCGCAGCCCTTCAGGGCTGCTTGCGCGCCGGAATGGCAGGCCTAAAGGCCTGCGCTACGGGCGCGCGCAGCGCCAACACAAGCGAGTCGGGAGTAGGTCAGCCAAGGATCATAGCAGCGTGCGGCGAAACCAGTCCACCAGCGAGCCCATCAACGACGCCTCCCTCTCGAGCATCGTCGACCCGTGACCTGCGCCGGTGAGACTCAGGACCTCTCGGCCGCGTGTGCCCTTCTCGAGATCCCGCGCCGAGCGCGACGCGTACGGATCGTCGTCGCTGACCACCATGAGCGCCGGGCGCGGACCGTATCTTCCGCATCGCCGTCTCGATTCGAAGGCCGCGGTAGTCGAGGGACGGCGATAGGAGCGCCAGGCTCGCGACGCCAGGGTCGTCAGCCGCTTCGAGCGCTGCCAGGTTCGCGCCGAGCGACGCGCCGAGCAGGCCGATCCTGCCGTTGACGTCGCTGCGCGCGGTCAGGAATCGCCGGGCGGCCCTCACGTCGGCGACCATCGGCGCGAAATCCGGGCCGATCGATCCCTGTGAGTCCCCGTGCCCGCGAAGGTCGAGGGCGAGCGCCCCGATGCCTTCGCCCGCCAGGCGCGCGGCCAGCGCGTCGAAGTCGCGACGCGAGCGATGGAGCATGTGCAGGAGGATCACAGCCGGCCCTCGTGACGCCGGCTCGTACCACGTCGCCGAGAGCACAACGCCGTCGTCCGTACGGAAGCTGACCCGCTGGGACGCGGCTGACTCCGCCGACAGTAGGCCGGCGGCCATCAGCGTCAGCAGGGTGATGACCGGACGCAGCGCGCGTCGCCTCACCCGACCGTTACGATTCCAGCGCCGCCAGGTAATCACGGACGGACCGATCGAGGCCGACGAAAAGCGCTCGACTCATGAGCGCGTGACCGATCGACACCTCGTCGAGATGAGGCAGCGATCGAAACAGCGTGAGGTTGGACAAGTCCAGATCGTGGCCGGCGTTGACGCCGAGGCCGAGCCCGTGCGCGAGCGTCGCGACGGCGGCGTATCGCTCGAAGCTCTCCTGCCCCGATTGAGCACCGGCAGCGTATGCGCGGGCGAACGGCTCGGTGTACAGCTCGATGCGCTGCGCGCCCGTCGACGCCGCCCAGCGCACGGCGTCCGCGTCGGGATCGACGAACAGGCTGACCCTGATGCCGTCGCGGCTCAATCGACGTACGATGCCCTCCAACTCGCTCGATCGGCGTGTCTGGTGGCCATCCGGCCTGGCTTGTGATCTCGCCTGGCTTGACGGGAACGAGCGTAACTTGATCCGGTCTGACTTCGTGAATGAGATCGAGCAGGTCCGGCCGTGGATCTCCCTCGATGTTGTACTCGACGTTATCACGGGGGCCAAGGCGGCCGCGACGAGGCGAGAGCGCCCGGGCGATCTGTCGCACGTCCTCGGTCGTGATGTGCCGCGCGTCGGCGCGTGGATGGACCGTGATGCCAGGCGCGCCGGCGGCGAGGCAGACCTCTACCGCCTCCAGAACACTCGGGATGTCGCCGCCACGCGAGTTGCGGAGCGTCGCGACCTTGTTCACGTTGACGCTGAGACGAGGCGGCACGGTCCGGTTCACCCGAGATGTTCTTTGACGGCGCCAGCAATTTCAGACGCCCACGCCTGGATCTCGCGCTGATCTCTGCCTTCCATCATCACCCTCAGCAGAGGCTCGGTACCCGAGTAGCGCACGAGGAGCCTGCCCTGCCCCGCGAGCCGGTCCTCCACGCGATCCAGCGCCGCTTTGATCTCGGGCACGGACTGCAGGTCCTTCTTCTCGCGCACCTTCACGTTGATGAGCACCTGCGGATAGGTCACCAGCTCCGACGCCAGGTCCGCCAGCTCGCGGCCTGTTTCCGCCATCACGCGGAGCACGTTCAGGGCTGTCGCGATCCCGTCGCCGGTGAACAGATGATCAGAGAAAATCACGTGACCCGACTGTTCGCCGCCGATCGAGAGCTCCCGCTTGAGCATCTCCTCCATCACGTACTTGTCGCCGACGGGGCACCGCACCAGCTCGATCCCGCTGTTCCGCAGCGCGATCTCGAGGCCGATGTTGCTCATGACCGTCGCGACGACGGCATTGCCCGCGAGCCGTCCCGTGGCCTTCATCTGCCGGCTGCAGATCAGCAGCACCGCGTCGCCGTCGACGAGCGCCCCGGTCGCATCGACGAAGATCGCCCGGTCGCCGTCGCCATCGAAAGCAATGCCCATGCGGGCGCCGGAGTCACGGACCGTCCGCGCGAGCGCCTGCGGGTGCGTCGAGCCGCAATCGAGATTGATGTTCCGGCCGTCCGGCGAAGCCCCCAGCACGTCCACGTCGAATCCGAGCTCCGAGAAGAGCCTGCGGCGCGACGGTCGTCGTCGCACCGTTGGCGGCATCGAGCACGATCTTGAAGCGCCCGAGACGATGCGGATCCGGCAGCGACAGCCGGGCGTGCGCGAGATAGGCGTCCGCCACATCGAGCTTCGCCACGTGGGCGGCCGCGGAAGCCGGCACCGTCCATCCCTCGGCGGCGACGATCGCTTCGACCTCGCGCTCGAGCGACGCGGTGAACTTCTCACCGCGGCCCGAGAACACCTTGATGCCGTTGTCCTGAAATGGATTGTGCGAGGCGGAGATGACGATGCCGGCGTCGAACCCCATCTCGCGCGTGACGTACGCGATCGCCGGCGTCGGGACCACTCCGGCGCTGGTGATGCTCGCACCCGCCGAACCCGCGCCGCGCGCGAGCTCGTGCTCGATCCACTCGCCCGACTCGCGGGTGTCCCGCCCGACGATCACGCGCAGCGGGCGGTCGCCGGTACGCATCGCGCGGACGAGCGCCGCGCCCAGCCGCGCCACGGTGGCGTGGTCGAGGGGGTATTCGCCCGCTCGCCCGCGGACGCCGTCGGTACCGAACAGATGGGGCATGGCCGGGATATCTCTGCCTCGTGTCGCGCGTCGCCCTACTTGATCGTCACTTCGACGACGCTTGGCGTGATCGTGTTGAGACCGAAGTGCTCGGTTGGATCGACCTGAACCCGCAGATTGTACCGGCCGACTCCAAGCCCGGCAAGGTCCACGAAGGCCTCGATGGCACCCGGGCGCAGCGCCTCGAGGGCGTCGCGCCGGCCGCGGACGTTCACCTTGGCCACCGAGGGGGCCACCATCGCCCGCATGCCTCTCGCCAGATTCCGCCACCGGATCGGCACCCCCGTCACGTCGCGCTCGATCGGCGCGGGCAGGATTTCCACGAGAATCGTCGCGCTCACCGGCGAATCGAGGCGGACCGCCGCATCGGACACACCCACCGTCACGACGTCTCGGACCCGGTCGCGGCTTCCGGCAATATTGACCGGCTCGGTCGTCGCTTCGGCCAGCTGCCGGACGTGGCTTTCGGGACCGATCACTTTGACCGTGGCGGGCTCCGCCGTTCGGCGACCCACGACGAATCCCGGCGCAGGGTCGCCCAGAACCGCGGGAATGACGGGCAGCAGCCGCGTCGCCGATTTTTCGAGCTCCAGCGAGACCGTGGACGGCACGACCTGCGCGACCTCGACGCCGAACGGTGCGCGGACTTCGTCGTTCCTCAAGTGAAAGAGCCGCGATCCTGGGCGGCCCGCCGGCCAGGTCGAGCACCGCCACGACCTCTCCGGGATCGAGCCGGCCGAGAACGGCCGAAGAACCGCGCAGACGGACTTCGACGGTGTCAGGCGTGATCGCCGGTGATTTCGAGCTGCGCCGGGATGTTTCGAAACTCCAGCGGCACCCGGAGGCTTCGCTCGACGACGTGCTCGCCGGCGACAGTCAGCCACAGCAGCGTCGCCAGTGCAATGGCGAGCACCTTGAGGCCGAGGTGCCGGAAAGGGTGATACGCCATCTCCTAGGACCTGATTCCTGGATCGGTAGCAGCCGCTCCGTCGTCGCGGCTGCGGAATTCGGTCTGAAGAAGCATGATCACTCGCGGGCCACTGGTCAGACGTCGTAGGTCGGAAGCGGCGCCCGTCGGCCTGTGCGCCGCTGCATGATGAGCGAGCGCAGACGCTCCCGCAGCCGCTCGGCGGTCAGCCCGCGCTCGATTCGGCCCTCGAGCGCCAGCGCAATCTGCCCCGTCTCCTCGGACACGACGATGGCGACGGCGTCGTTCTCCTCGGTCAGTCCGATGGCCGCGCGATGGCGGGTGCCGAGCTCGCGGCTGACGCGCGGGTTGACGGTCAGCGGCAGGAAACACGCGGCCGCCGCCACGCGATCCTCCTGGATGACCACCGCGCCGTCGTGCAGCGGCGACCCGAGCTGGAAGATCGTGACGAGCAGATCGTAGGTCAGCTCCGCATCGAGCGGAATGCCGCTCTCGATGTAGTTCCGGAGGCCGATTTCCCGCTCGATGGCGATGATGGCTCCCGTCTTCTGGGCGGACAGCATCGTCGCGGCCACGACCACTTCCTCGATGGTCTCGCCGGCCGCTTCCTGGCGATTGAAGTAGCGGAAGAATGGCGCCTGGCCGAAGTGCGCGAGCGCGCGGCGGATATCAGACTGGAAGATGACAATGGCCGCGAAGGCGACGTACACGAGCATGTTGCGGATCATCCAGTTGAGCGTCTGCAGCGGCGCGAGCCGCGACAGGTAGAACAACATGATGATCAGCAGCGAGCCGACGGCCATCTGTACGGCGCGCGTACCCCTGATGAGTTTCAGAAACTCGTAGATCAGGATCGAGACGATGGCGATGTCGAGCAGGTCCCACCAGCCGACAGGCGGCCGCCGGAGCAGGCTGGTGAGGTATTCGGGCATCAGACGCGTAGCTTATCTCAGTCGGCAGTCGGCAGTCGGGAGTCTACGGTCGCAGTCGGCGGTCGCAGTCGCAGTCGGTAGTCTCAGTCGCGGCGACAGTCGCCGGTCGTAGTCGGCGGTCGCAGTCGCAGTCGGTAGTCTCAGTCGCGGCGACAGTCGCCGGTCGTAGTCGGCAGTCGCAATCGGCGGCCGTCAGTCGGCGGTGGGTGGTCGGCCGCCGGCTCTGATTCGGTCCGCCACCCGCGCGACGTCCGCCATCGCCTGGACGTCGTGAACTCGGACGATGTGTGCGCCGAGGAGGATGCTGGCTGTGACGGCGGCGGCCGTGCCCCAATCCCGGTCGGGGGCAGGACGGTCACCTAGCGCCGCTTTGAGATAGGACTTCCGTGAGGGACCGGAGAGGATCGGGCGATCGAGCCTGGCGAGTCGATCGAGATCTCGCCAACGCCTCGTAGGTGTGCTCCGCGCGCTTGGCGAAGCCAAGCCCGGGATCGAGGATGATGGCCTCGCGCCGGACGTCCGCGTCGATCGCCTGGTGCACGGCGGCGTCCAGCTCTCCAGCCACCTCCCCCATGACGTCGTCGTAGTCCGCCTCGCGGTACATCTCCTTCGATCTGCCGCGGTTGTGCATGAGGACGAGCGCGGCGCCCGTTTCCGCGGCCACAGCCGCAAGCTGCGGGTCGTAATGAAGGCTGCTGACGTCGTTCACGATCGTGGCGCCGCGTGCGACTGCCTGTCGCGCGCACGCCCGCCTTGTAGGTGTCGATCGAGATCGGCACCGTGACGCGAGAGGCGAGCTGCTCGATGACGGGCAGCACGCGCGCGAGCTCTTCATCTTCCCTCAGGGCAGCCGCACCCGGCCGCGTCGACTCCCCCCCGACGTCGAGAATCTCGGCACCCTGTGCGACCATCTCGAGGCCGCGCTCGACGGCACGATCGACGTCGAGATGGAGCCCGCCGTCCGCGAAGGAGTCGGGGGTGACGTTGAGGATCCCCATCACCACGGTGCGGTCGCCGAGCTCGAGCGGCGCTCGGCCGGGCAGGGGAATCGTGTAGGAGCGGCGCGGAGGGAAGATCATCTGTCCCGTACATACGAAGGCCCGGCCGCCTTCGCACGAAGCGACGGCGAACCGGGCCAGATTCAACGATCGGCCACGGACCTACTCTTGAGGCAGAGGCTTGTTCAGCGGCGGCAGCGGCGGAACCATTGACGGCCGCTCCTTCTGCGCTCGCTTCGAGCCATCGTCCGCAACGCCGGCCGGCGTGGCCGGCTTGAACTCCTCCAGCGCCTTGCCTTCGGCGATGTTCCGGACCTGCTCGGCGTCGAGCACCTCGCGAACCAGCAGCTCTTCGGCGATCTTGTCGAGGGCGGGCCGGTTCGTCTCGAGAATAGCGCGCGCCTTGTCGTAGTTCGTCGTGATGATCAGCTTGATTTCCTGGTCGATGCGGATCGCGGTGTCCTCGCTGTAGTCCTTGTGCTGCGCGATTTCGCGGCCGAGGAAGATCTGCTCTTCCTTCTTGCCGAACGTCAGCGGACCGAGCGCGTCGCTCATGCCCCACTCGCACGTCATCTTGCGGGCGAGCTCGGTCGAGCGCTCGAGATCGTTGCCGGCGCCCGTCGTCATGCCCTTCGTGGTGATCTCTTCGGCGATGCGGCCGCCGAGGAGAATCGCGATCTGATCGTTGAGATAGTCGCGCGAGTAGTTGTGCTTGTCGTCGACCGGCAGCTGCATCGTCACGCCGAGTGCCATGCCGCGCGGGATGATCGTGACCTTGTGCACGGGGTCGGCGTGCGGCAGCAGCACCGCCAGCAGCGCGTGACCCGCCTCGTGGATGGCCGTGACCTTCTTCTCTTCGTCGTTGATGATCATCGAACGACGCTCCGAGCCCATGAGGACCTTGTCCTTCGCGAACTCGAAGTCCAGCATGCGCACGACCTTCTGGTTGTAGCGGGCGGCGTTGAGCGCCGCCTCGTTCACCAGGTTGGCCAGGTCGGCTCCGGAGAAGCCCGATGTTCCGCGCGCGAGCACGTGAATGTTCACGTCGTCGCCGAGCGGAATCTTCTTGGTGTGCACCGCGAGGATGCCTTCGCGACCCTTCACGTCCGGACGGTTGACGACGATCCGGCGATCGAAGCGTCCGGGCCGGAGGAGCGCAGGGTCGAGCACGTCGGGACGGTTCGTGGCCGCGACGAGAATCACGCCTTCGTTCGACTCGAAGCCGTCCATCTCGACGAGGAGCTGGTTGAGCGTCTGCTCGCGCTCGTCGTGACCGCCGCCCAGACCCGCGCCGCGATGGCGTCCGACCGCATCAATCTCGTCGATGAAGACGATGCACGGCGCGTTCTTCTTGCCCTGCTCGAAGAGGTCGCGGACGCGCGAGGCGCCGACGCCGACGAACATCTCGACGAAGTCGGACCCGCTGATGGAGAAGAACGGAACGTTCGCCTCACCGGCGACGGCCCGCGCGAGCAGCGTCTTGCCCGTTCCAGGCGGCCCCATGAGGAGCACGCCCTTGGGGATGCGCCCACCGAGCTTCTGGAACTTCTGCGGCTCCTTGAGGAACTCGATGATCTCCTGAAGCTCTTCCTTCGCCTCGTCTACTCCGGAAACGTCCTTGAACGTGACCTTCTTCTGCGAGCTCGAGGAAAGCTTCGCGCGGCTCTTGCCGAACGAGAGGGCCTTGTTCCCCCCGCTCTGCATCTGCCGCATGATGAAGATCCAGAAGCCAATCATCAGGAGGATGGGCGCCCAGGAATAGAGCAGCGCCGTCCATGGGCTTGCGGACTCCGGCTTCGCCTCGATGCCCACGTTCTTATCGGCGAGCTTGTTGGCGAGGCCTTCGGTACTGGATCGGAGCGTACGTGCGGAAGCTGCCGGTGCCGTCTCCGGCGTTATTGTTGTACTTACCAGTGATTTCGTTGCCGCTGATAACGACGCTTTGGACCTCTCCCGCGTCGACTTTCTGAAGGAACTGAGAGAAAGGAATGCTCGACGGACCCGGACGCAGTCCCGTCGAGAATTGCCAGATCAGGACCCCCACGACGACGAGGACCATCCAGAACAACAGGCTCTTGAGGGTCGAATTCAACCTAGGCCTCCTAACCGCCTTGCTTTCAAGAGTAGCACGCCTTGTAAAGGCTCTGTGACCCCAAAATCCTCTGCGACGGCGTGCCCGACGACCCAGAGAATCCGGTCCTCGCGATCGACGACCAGAGGGACCGCATCGCGCTCTTCCCGAGCAATTTTGCGATCGACGAACAAATCCTGCAGTTTCTTCCGGCGCCCCCGCAGGCCGGCCGGCCTGAGGCTGTCGCCCCGGCACCGGGACCGCACGGCCAGAGGTGGAGAAACGTCCTCCGCCCGCAGCCTGACCTGCAGCTGGTCCGGACTCTCGGAGCGGCTGGCCTCCGAATCCGACCCCAACCGCGCACCTGAGCCGGGCATTGCAAGACTCGACCCGAGCTCGGCAGACACGGCCCACCCTTGACGCTCCAGCAGAACCTCTCCTGGTATAGACAACGGAACCCTGAAAGAGTTCTCGAAGTCGTCCGGGAAGCTCCGCCTGAGCACGATGCGCTCTCCAACCCGTCGTGCCTGCTGGCCGGGCAGACTCACCGCCGACGCCTCCGGCAGGCGCGCCAACGTTAGAAGCCCTTCAAGGTGGTCAAAACCAATGTATCGGTCGGAAGCGAGCCGCGCCAGCGCAATCCGCGCGACCCGCGATGCCACCGCTGGGGGCAGGGATCTGAGCGCTGAGGCATCAACCTCGACGATGTCCTCACTTGCTAAGACGACAGAACCAGCCAATTCGATTGCTGTTGATTGCAGATAAGCCTCGTCCTCACGCGCGATTGCCGCCTCGCGGCCGAGCACGTCCACGATCCCGGGCGAGAAGTCCTGCTGGAGGAGCGGCATCAGCACGTGGCGCACTCGGTTCCGCGTGAACGCCACATCGCGGTTGGACTCATCCTCTCGGAAAGAGATCCCTTCCGCCTCGAGCCAGTCACGGATTTCGGCCCGCCGGACCTCGAGGAGCGGACGACGCACCAGGCCCACACTCGGCGCGATCGACGAGAGTCCGCGAGGGCCCGCGCCCCTGATCAATTGCAGGAGGAAAGTTTCCGCCTGGTCGTCGAGCGTGTGCCCGGTGGCGATGACGTCGGCGCCGACGTCGGCGGCAGTCCGGTCGAGGAATGCGTAGCGCGCCCGGCGGCCCGCGTCCTCGAGCGACGTGTGCCAGTCTCGGGCGAGTGCGCGCACGTCTGCGCGCTCCACGCACAGTCGAATCCCGAGGTCAGCCGCCCGTTCGCGGCAGAACCGCTCGTCCTCTTCTGCGGCCGGACGCAGGCAGTGGTTGAGGTGCGCGGCCGCTGCGACCATCAGCTCGCCACGACTGGCGAGCACGCGCAGCAGATGGAGCAACCCGACCGAATCCGGCCCCCCGGAGAGCGCGACGAGGACACGTCCGCCCGACGGCAACATGCCGTGCTTCCGAACGGTCGCAAGGACGCGATCGGCGAGGAACATGGGGTGTGGAGGAAATGGTGGCGGTGCAGGGACTTGAACCCCGGACACTGCGGATATGAGCCGCATGCTCTAACCAGCTGAGCTACACCGCCCGAACTCTTGATATTAACACGAGGCTCAGAGCCTCTCCGATTCCCCGAGGCCAACCGAAACGCGTTTCTTTGCGTACGCGCGCCGCAGGCGCGCCCGCCGGCCAGCCTCCGCTAAAGCTACGGCGGCCCGCCGGAGCCTTGGCGAAGGCGGGAGCGGAGCGGGGTAACGGGGCCCCCGCGAGCGACGGCGATGGGGGGTCCGGCCCGCCTCCGCCGCGAAGCGGCTTCGGCGCGGTCTCGCCGCAGCCCGCCCCTGGAACAGCGCGGGCGAAGGCGGACGGGGCGAAGCCCCCCGGTTAAACTTAGACCTCGACGAGCGCGGCCGCCAGGAGTGGAATCATGATCTCGTGGTGGCCGATGAGGGAGTAGCCCTTCCCGATGCCGGCTGTGGGGCGGCTGACGACGTTGGTCTGCGGTCGATAAAGGCGCATGAAATCGAGATTCACCGTCGTCAGGCCATCGAGCGAGATTCCGCGATTGCGCACCAGTGCGACCGCCTTGAGGAAGACCTCAGGCAGCACGACGGCGGAACCGCAGTTCAGGTACACCCCACCTCGAAGGCGAGCGACGTTCGAGACGAAGTAGCCGAAGTCCCGGAGGCTGCCCTCGCCGAGCGCCGCACCGGACGCGTCAGGGTGCATGTGAATGATGTCGGTTCCTATCGCGACGTGGACGGTGACCGGCACGCCGAGGCGCGACGCGGCCGCGACGAGGCTCTGCGGCTCGTGCGGCGGAGCGAGCGCGCGCAGGCGATCCCCGACCGCCAGCCCGATCCCCTTGCCTGCTGCGACCCCCTCGTTGATGGCCGCGTTCAGCAGCCGGCCCGTCTCTTCGGCCATGCCGAAGCGGCCCGGTCCAAGCGCGTCATCGACTTCCTCCGAAGTCGCGCCAGCGAGCGCCACCTCGAAGTCGTGAATGATCCCTGCGCCGTTCATCGCGATCGCCGAAACGAAGCCACGCTCCATCAGATCGATGAGCACGGGGGCGAGTCCGGTCTTGATCACATGGGCGCCAATGCCCCAGAGCATGCCGCCGCCGGACTCCCGCGCGGAACGCATCGCGGCCACGACGGCCTTGAAGTCACCGCCCGCCAGCATCGAAGGGAGTGACGCGACGAAGCCCGCGACTCCTGAGCCGGGCCGATACGCGCTTGCGAAGTCGGTCACATGGGCCTTGCTCTTGCGCGAAGCCAGCGGATAGGTGGCGATGGTGGACAAATCGAAGGTTTTATAGCTGAAGGGCACGGCGCAAAGAATATGGAAGTGGGGCGCATGGATCAATGAGCGCGTTCGTCGCGATCAGGAATCCGAGATCCGGGGCTCGGCGCTCGGCGCTCGGCCAGTCGGCAATCCGACGGAAAGCGGGAAGCGGGAAGCCGGAAGCTGGCAGCTTCACAGAATTAACATCGCGTCTCCATAGCTGTAGAACCGATACCGAAGCCGCACGGCCTCCGCGTACGCGGCGAGCACGCGCTCGCGTCCGGCGAACGCCGCCACGAGCATCAGCAGTGAGGACTGCGGCAGGTGGAAGTTCGTCATCAATCCGTTGACGATGCGGAAGGGGAACCCTGGGTGGATGAAGATCGACGCCTCCGCCCGGCCGGCGCGCACGGTCCCCTCACCCCGCACCGCCGCATCCTCGAGCGCGCGCGTCGTCGTCGTCCCGACGGCGATGACGCGACGGCCGTCGGCCCGCGCACCGGCGATCGCCTCTGCCGCCGCGGCTCCTATCTCGTAGGGCTCGGGATCGACCGTGTGATCGTCGACGGACTCGACGCGCACAGGCTTGAATGTCCCGTAGCCGACATGCAGCGTGACCGACGTGCGCTCCACTCCGGAGGCAGCGATGGCCTGGAGGAGCGACGACGTGAAGTGGAGTCCGGCTGTCGGCGCGGCCACCGAGCCTCGGTCGCGCGCGTACACCGTCTGATACCGCTCACGATCGGCATCCAGATCGTCGCGCTTGATATACGGCGGGAGCGGCACGTGTCCAATCGCGTCGATCAGCCGGTCGAGCGTCTCGGGGCCCCCCTCGGCGCCATTCGGCTCCGGCACGAGCCGCACCCGGCGTCGGCCGAAAAAGCGCTGCTCGAGGATCTCTCCCGACACACTGCCAGCGCGACCCTCGAATCGCACCAGCGCCCCCGGTTTCAATTTCTGCCCGGGATGGACGAGCGCGTCGTATACGCTCGAGCCATCCTGCCGCCGTTCGATCGCGGGGCCCAGCAGGAGACACTCGACGGCTCCGCCGCTCGGTACGCGATGTCCCAGCAACCGTGCCGCGAAGACTCGCGTGTCGTTGACCACCAGCAGATCCCCCTCCCGAAGAAGGGAGGGAAGGTCGCCGACATGGAAGTGGCGACACTCGCCGCTTCGCCGGTCCATGACGAGAAGACGGGACTCCCCGCGTGCGGCCGGTTCCTGGGCGATCAGCTCGTTCGGGAGCTCGAATTGGAAGTCGGAGACACGCATAGCCCGGTTATGTGGTTCTCGGGTTTTCCGTTTTGCGACTTCGTGTAGCGCAGGGCTTTCCGCCTCCGCGCGCTAATGGCAGTCCGGCGCGCTTTGGCGAGACCTCGCCGGAGCCTTGGCGAAGGCGGGCAGCCCTGCCTCGGACAGCCCTGAAGGGCTGCGCTATGGGGTTTCATGTTTCAAACACGGCCGCGACCCCTTCTTCACACCAGCGGGAACCGCGACAGCAGCCACACGATCAAGGCCACCGGCACGACGGCGATCAACGTCAGGAGCGCGAGACAGAACGTGACGAAGACATAGTCGCCTGCGGACGGTGGCGTTCCGGGTCTCGCGTGCCGCTCCAGCAACGCGAGGTTCCGGAGGTTGGCCTTCCACGCGACGTCCACGACGTCGCCGAGCAGCGGCACCAGGCCCATGCCCATGTCGAGGGCCGTGTTCAGGACCATGCGGGCCTGGACGACCGCCGGCACGCGGCGCCGGAGGCCCTCGACCAGAATGAGCGCCGTGTACACCGGTGACGCCAGATCGCCGATCCCGGGGATCAGGCCGACGATCGCGTCGAGACCGAACCGGACGGAAGTACCGGGCACGCGGAAGACGCTGTCGAGGAGAATCGCCCACCGCCGCAGCGAGTCGAGCCGCATCATCCCGAATGTACTCCGGTCGCTCGCGTGAACTCCATTGCCACGGCGCGCCGGAACGTGGTACCTAATCCTGCTTGACCCGTCGCGGCAGACCCCTGCATCGCCACTCGTGAGTCCTCTGTGCCCAAGAACAGCCTGAGAGTCTGGCCTGGCTCCCCCTATCCGCTCGGAGCGACGTGGGACGGAGTCGGCGTCAACTTCGCCCTTTTTTCGGAGCACGCGACCCGAGTCGAGCTGTGTCTCTTCGATTCGCTGGATGCGGAAGTGGAGTCGCTCACCATCCCGCTGCCCGAACAGACGGACATGGTCTGGCACGGATACCTGCCGGATGCGCATCCCGGTCAGTTGTATGGCTACCGCGTCCACGGCCCATACGCGCCGCACGTGGGCCACCGGTTCAATCCGCACAAGCTAGTCATGGATCCGTACGCGAAAGTCGTGGGACGCGCGGGAACCTGGCACGAGTCGCTGTTCGGGTTTCGCTTCGATCAAGACGACACGACGTTCGACGAGCGCGACAGCGCGCCTTACGCGCCCATCGCAGCCGTCGTCGACGATGCGTTCACGTGGGGAGACGATCGGCGCCTACGGACGCCGTGGCACAAGACGCTCATCTACGAGCTGCACGTGAAGGGCTTCACGCAGCTGAACCCTCACGTCCCCGAGACTCTGCGCGGCACGTATCTCGGGCTCGGATCGGAGGCGGCGATCCGACATCTGACCTCACTCGGTGTGACGGCGGTCGAGCTGATGCCGGTGCATCATCACCAGGACGAGTGGCACCTGATCAAGCGCGGACTCAGGAACTATTGGGGCTACAACACGCTGTCGTACTTCGCGCCGGATGTGCGCTACGCCGCTTCGTCTTCACCGGTCGACGTGATCCGCGAGTTCAAGATGATGGTTCGCGCGCTGCACGCCGGCGGGCTCGAAGTGATCCTGGACGTCGTGTACAACCACACCGCGGAGGGGAGCCATCGCGGTCCGACGCTCTCGCTCCGCGGGATCGACAACGCGTCGTACTACCGGCTGCATCCGCAGAATCGGCGTCTGTACCAGGACTTCACCGGCTGCGGCAACACGCTGAACATGCGCAGCCCTCGCGTGCTGCAGCTCATCATGGACAGCCTTCGCTACTGGGTGCTCGAGATGCACGTCGACGGGTTCCGCTTCGATCTGGCGAGCGCACTGGCTCGTGAGTTGCATGAAGTGGACAAGCTGGGGGCGTTCTTCGACATCATTCATCAGGACCCAGTGTTGTCGCAGGTCAAGCTGATCGCTGAACCCTGGGATCTGGGCGAAGGCGGCTACCAGGTCGGCAACTTCCCTACCAAGTGGACGGAATGGAACGGCAAGTACCGCGACGCGGTGCGCCGTTTCTGGCGGGGCGACTCCGGCGGCGCGTCGGAGCTGGCGACGCGCCTCGCAGGCAGCAGCGATCTGTATGAGCAGAGTGGCCGCCGGCCGTACGCCAGCATCAATTTCATCACCGCGCACGACGGATTCACGCTCGCGGATCTGGTGTCCTACGAACACAAGCGGAACGAAGCGAACGGCGAGGACAATCGCGACGGCGAGAACCACAATCTCAGCTGGAACTGCGGCGTCGAGGGTCCGACAACCGATCGACGCGTGCTGGATCTGCGCGCACGCCAACGGCGCAATCTCATGACGACGTTGATGCTGTCGGTCGGGGTGCCGATGCTGAGCGGCGGCGACGAGGTGGGCCGGACACAGCTCGGCAACAACAACGCCTATTGCCAGGACAACGAGATCAGCTACACCCCCTGGGATCTGGACAGCGAACAGAAGGACTTCCTCGAGTTCACCCGGCGCCTGATCCGGGTCTGGCGCGATCACCCGGTGTTGCGGCGCCGCAAATTCTTTCAGGGCCGCCGCATTCGTGGAGCGGACGTCCTCGACATCGCGTGGATCGACCCGTCGGGACGGGAAATGACGGACGAAACGTGGAACTCGCCCGATGTACGGTGCCTTGGCGTCCGTCTCAATGGCGATGCCATCGACGAAATCGACGAACGCGGCGAGCGCATCGTCGGGGAGACGCTGGTCATCCTGCTGAACGCCGGGGACGAGACCGTGCCCTTCTCACTGCCCGAGACGGGCCCGACCGAACGCTGGGAAACGCTCATCGACACCGCGGATCCGTTTTCGCCGGTCCGATGGCTGATGTCAAAGGATCGCTTTCGACTCAACGCGCGCTCGATGACGGTGCTGAGACTCGGATCACGCGAGCGCGATATGCAGCGAGCGGCCGAATGGGGACCTATGGGGGTGTATTGACATCGGTCGGCAGTCGTCAGTCGTCAGTCGACAGTCACAGTCGGTAGTCGCAGTCGCAGTCAGTCGTCAGTCGTCAGTCATCAGTCATCAGTCGCATGATCAGCTCCGAAATGGCTCATCTCGATCCTCTCCTCCAACGCCGGGTCGTCATCGAGAACGTCCGGCCCGGCGTGGACGACGGCCGGTTTCCGATCAAGCGGACGATCGGCGAGCGTGTTGTCGTGAGCGCGGACGTGTTTACGGACGGCCACGACGTGCTCGCCGTGGCGCTGCTCTATCGGCCCGCTGGCGCGAGCTCGTGGTTGGAGACGCCGATGGCGCCGCTCGGGAACGATCGCTGGCAGGCACAGTTCGTCGTCGACGCGTTGGGTCGGTACGAGTACACAATCGAGGGCTGGGTGGATCGGTTCGCGAGCTGGCGGCACGAGCTCTCCGCGAAGATCGGGGCCAGCCAGGATGTCTCGAGCGAGCTGCTCGAAGGCGCGCACATTGTTCAGAGGGTTCAACAGGTTCAGGGGGTTCAGGGGGTTCTTACGGAAGCCGCGAGAGTCCTGGGCGATGCCAGCCTGCCAATCGGTGAGCGCAAGGCGGCGGCCTTGTCGAGCGAACTGGCAGAGGCCATGGCCGCGGCGCCGGATCGCCGTCGCGCGACGCGGCACGACCGGATTCTCGGCGTCACGGTCGAACGCGAACGCGCGCGCTTCGGAGCCTGGTACGAAATGTTTCCGCGATCTGCCGGCAGCGATCCCACGCGGAGCGCGACCTTCGACGAAGCAGCGGCCCTCCTTCCCTACGTCAAGGCGATGGGCTTCGATGTGCTGTACCTGCCGCCGATCCACCCCATCGGCCGCAGCTTTCGCAAAGGCCGGAACAACTCACTCGCGGCAGGGCCCGATGACCCGGGCAGCCCGTGGGCCATTGGGTCCGAGGCGGGCGGACACACCGCGATCGAGCCAGGACTCGGCACGCTCGCGGACTTCGATCGCTTCGTCGACGCGGCGCGACGGCAGGATCTCGAGGTCGCGCTGGATCTCGCGTATCAGGCATCACCCGATCATCCGTGGGTCCGCGCACATCCGGAGTGGTTCCGGCATCGTCCGGACGGCTCGATCAAGTACGCCGAGAACCCACCGAAGAAGTATCAGGACATCTACCCGATCAACTTCGAATCAGAGGCCTGGGAATCACTCTGGTTCGAGTTGAAGGAGGTCATCGAGTTCTGGATCGCACACGGCGTGACGATCTTCCGCGTCGACAATCCGCACACCAAGCCGCTGCGGTTCTGGGCGTGGGCGCTCGCCGAGATCCGGCGCGAGCACCCGGAGACAATCTTCCTGTCGGAGGCGTTCACGCGCCCGAAAGTGATGCGACATCTGGCCAAGGCCGGCTTCTCGCAGTCGTACACCTACTTCACGTGGCGCAACACGGCGCAGGAGCTGACGGAGTACTTCACCGAGCTCGCGCTGACCGACGTCCGCGAGTACCTCCGGCCGAACCTGTTCGCCAACACTCCGGACATCCTGCACGAATACCTGCAGCGCGGCGGCCGCCCGGCATTCGTCGCGAGGTTCATCCTGGCCGCCACGCTCGGAGCCAGTTACGGCATCTACAGCGGCTTCGAGCTCTCCGAAAACGTGCCGGTCAAGCCGGGCAGCGAGGAGTACCTCGACTCCGAGAAGTACCAGGTCAAGGTCCGCGATTTCGCGCGGGCGGACAACCTGTCCGAGCTCATCGCTCAGGTCAACCGGATCCGTCGCGACCACCCGGCGCTCCAGCGCAACTGGGGTCTGCACTTTCATCCCTCGGACAATTCCCAGCTCTTGTGTTACAGCAAACGTTCCGAGGACGGACGCGACCTGCTGCTGATGGTGGTCAACCTGGACCCCTTCCACATGCAACATGGCCACATCGAGCTTCCAATTGCGGCGTGGCGGCTGAACCCCGACAGCACCGTTCATGTGACGGACCTGCTCTCGAACGAGCGGTATCACTGGCGCGGGAGCCGCAATTACGTCCGGCTGGACCCGGAGTCGCGCGTGGCGCATATCCTGCTTGTACAGCTGGACGACGCGCTGCCGCCTGAAACGCTGTCAGCCGACTAGGTTCGCGCATGCCCGAAACGCCGGATCCACACTGGTACAAGGACGCCGTCATCTATCAGGTGCACGTCCGTGCCTTTTTCGACAGCACGAACGATGGCATCGGCGATTTCGTCGGTCTCACCGAGAAGCTGGAGTACATCGAAAGCCTCGGGGTCAACACCGTCTGGCTGCTGCCCTTCTATCCTTCGCCGCTTCGAGACGACGGCTACGACATCGCGGATTACGAGAACATCCATCCGAACTACGGCACGCTGGCCGACTTCGATCGCTTCATCGCCGAGGCGCATCGGCGGCAGATCCGGGTGATCACCGAGCTCGTCATCAACCACACCTCGGATCAGCATCCGTGGTTCCAGGCCTCGCGGCGCGCGCCGGCGGGCTCGCCGGAGCGGGACTTCTACGTCTGGAGCGACACGAACCAGAAGTACCAGAACGTCCGGATCATCTTCACCGACACCGAGAAGTCGAACTGGACGTGGGACGACACCGCCAAGGCCTACTACTGGCACCGCTTCTTTCATCACCAGCCCGATCTGAATTTCGACAATCCGGCTGTCCTCGACGCGGTGATCAAAGTCATGCGGTTCTGGTTTGATCGCGGCGTGGACGGCCTGCGGCTCGACGCGGTGCCGTATCTGATCGAGCGCGAAGGGACGATCTGCGAGAACCTGGAGGAGACCCACCTTGTCCTGAAGCAGATCCGCCGGGAGCTCGACGCGTCGTATCCCGATCGGATGCTCCTCGCCGAAGCCAACCAGTGGCCCGCCGACGTCCGCCCGTACTTCGGCGATGGCGACGAATGCCACATGGCGTTCCACTTCCCGCTCATGCCGCGGATGTTCATGGGGGTGCAACAGGAGGACCGTCATCCGATCGTCGAAATCCTCCGGCAGACGCCGGACATACCGGAGAACTGTCAGTGGGCGATGTTCCTGAGGAACCACGACGAGCTGACGCTCGAAATGGTGACGGACGAGGAACGCGACTACATGTACCGGGCCTATGCCGCCGATCCGCAGATGCGGATCAACGTCGGGATCCGCCGCCGGCTGGCACCGCTGCTCGAGAACAGCCGCCGCCGCATCGAGCTCCTGCACAGCCTGCTCTTCTCGATGCCTGGCACGCCGGTCATCTACTACGGCGACGAAATCGGCATGGGGGACAACATCTATCTCGGCGATCGCAACGGGGTCCGTACGCCCATGCAGTGGACCGGGGATCGCAACGGCGGATTCTCACGCGCCGACCCGGCGCGGCTCTACGCGCCGCCGATCATGGATCCCGTCTACGGCTATCAAGCGATCAACGTCGAGGCGCAGGCGCGCTCGGCGTACTCGATCCTCAACTGGATGCGGCGGATGCTGGGCCTGCGCAAGCAATTCACGGTCTTCGGCCGGGGCGCGATCGAATTCCTTCCGGCCCACAACAGGAAGGTGCTCATCTACATCCGGCACCTCGGGGACGAAACGATTCTCTGCGTCGCGAACCTGGCGCGCAGCGTGCAGCCGGTCGAGCTCGATCTCTCGCGGTTCAAGGGCATGATCCCGGTGGAAATGCTCGGCCTCACCGAGTTTCCCCGGATCGGCGACCTGCCCTACTTCCTGACGATCGGTCCGTACGCGTTCTATTGGTTCCGCCTGCAGCCGGTCTCGTCTGCGGTGTCGCGCGTCGCGCCGGACGTGACTGTCGAGGTCGTCCAGGCGCCGGGCCTCCTGGTTGGCGCCGCGTGGGAGACACTCTTCGACGGCAACGTCCGCACGCTCATCGAGCGCGAGCGCCTGATCCCCTTCCTCCAGCGTCAGCGATGGTTCGGCGGCAAAGCCCGGCGGACGCGCAACGCACGCTTCATCGACTGGGGCGTGCTGCGGCGAGGGCCGCAACCCATTTTCCTGACGCTCCTGGAGGTGGAGTACGAAGAGGGCCCGCGTGACCAGTACTTCCTGCCGCTGACGGTGTGCACGTCCGCCGACGCGAAGGGACTGGAGGAACGGGCGCCGCACGGCATCCTCGCAACGGTCACCGGCGCACGCAAAGGCGTGCTGTTCGATGCGTGGCTCGACGACCGCTTCGCCTTCACGCTCCTGGACGCGCTCGGCCA
This sequence comes from uncultured Acidobacteriota bacterium, assembly GCA_963804795.1. Lineage (GTDB taxonomy): Bacteria > Acidobacteriota > Vicinamibacteria > Vicinamibacterales > 2-12-FULL-66-21 > CAVSUB01. The sequence continues at coordinate 193,360 of CAWDRS010000010.1, forward strand.
TCAGGAACAGGCGAAGACCCGTCGTGGCGCGATCCGGGCCAGCCAGACGGCGGCCTTCGCCATGCTTCGCGGACCGGACGACGGGTTGCGGATCACCCGGCCTGAACGCGAGCAGAGCAACACGTCGATCATCTATGGCGATCGCCTGATCCTGAAGCTGTTCAGGCGGATTGAGCCGGGGATCAACCCGGACTTCGAGATTGGCCGACAGCTCACGGAGAAGATCCGTTTCCCCCGCGTCCCGGCCGTCGCAGGCGCGTTCGAGTACGAGCGCGGCTCGCAGCCGACCACCCTGGGGATGGTCCAGCAGCTCGTCGAGAGCCAGGCTGACGGTTGGACGCACGCGACCGACGAGATCGGGCGCTATTACGAGCAGGTCGGCAGCGTGACCGCCCCCGTCGTCTCGGCACCGCGTCGCTTCACAGAGCTCGCCACGACCGAGGTGCCGAAACGCGTGCAGGAAGCGATGGGGTCGTACCTGGAGCTCGCACTCAAGCTCGGGCGCCGCACCGCCGAAATGCACCTCGCGCTGGCCGCGGACACGAGCGACCCGGCCTTCGCCCCCGAGCCGTTCACCAAAGACGATCTGAAGGCGCTGAGCTCGGAAGCGGTCGGGCTGGCACAGCGGGCGTTCCACTCGTTGGATTCGCGGATGCAGCAGGCCGACGGCCCGGCAGCCGACGCGCAGACGTCGAGCGCGCGGGCAATGATCGAACTGGATCAGGTGCAACGACTGTTCACGGCGCGCGACGCGCTGCTCGATCGCATTCGATCGGCACCACGGTTCGAGTTCGTGTCCTCGAAGATTCGCGTGCACGGCGACTATCACCTCGGGCAGGTGCTCTGGGCCGAGGGGGACTTCTACCTGCTCGACTTCGAGGGAGAGCCGGCGCGATCCCTCTCGTACCGCCGGCAGAAACAATCGCCGTTGAAGGACGTCGCCGGGATGCTCCGATCGTTCAACTACGCCGCGTACGCCGGCCTCTTCGGGCAGGCCGCGAGCCGCCCGGCCGACTTCGGAAGGCTCGAGCCATGGGCCCACATCTGGCAGACCTGGGCCTCCGCGGCGTTTCTGCGGGGCTACTTCGAGACGGCTGCCGATGCGTCGTTCCTTCCGGCAGATCTCGATCAGCGAGACGCGCTCCTCCGGCTGTTCATGCTCGACAAGGCGCTGTACGAGCTCAACTACGAGCTGAACAATCGCCCGGACTGGGCCCGGATCCCACTCTGGGGTATCTTCGATCTGCTCTGATATTCGCCAAGACAGCCCCGTGACGACGTCACCGACCGCCACATGACCGACGCGCCCGAGAGCCTGGAACGACCGCGGTTCGTACCGCTGAGCACGTACCGGCTCCAGCTCCATCCCGGATTCCCACTCTCCGCGGCCCGCGACGTGGTGCCCTATCTCGCATCGCTCGGCGTTTCCACGTGCTACACGTCTCCGTTCTTCACCGCCGGTCCGGGCAGCACACACGGATACGACGTCCTGGACCACAACGAGATCAACCCGGAGCTCGGAGGCATGGGAGCGCTGACGGAGCTGAAGGCGGCCCTCGGCTCGCACGCCCTTGGACATCTCGCCGACTTCGTGCCGAATCACATGGGGATTGGCACCGGCCGGAACGCCCGCTGGAGCGACGTGCTGGAAAACGGTCCGAGCTCCCCGGCGTCCGACTTCTTCGACATCGAGTGGGCCCCCGAGAACGCAGAGCTGCAGGCCAAGCTGCTGTTGCCCATTCTCGGCGATCAGTACGGCCGCGTCCTCGAACGGGGCGAGCTCGTCGTGGTCTTTCACGAGGGTCTGCTGACGCTGAAGTACGGCGACACGGAACTGCCGATCAACCCCCGGCAGTCTCCCCGCGTCTTCAAGCTCGCGCTCGAGCCCCTGACCGAAATCCTCGGCCCCGACAATCCGGCGCTGCACGAGTTCCAGAGCATCATCACGTCCCTGCAGAAGCTTCCGCCGTACACGGAGCGGAGGCCCGAGCTGATGGCGGAGCGACAGCGCGAGAAGGACGTGGCGCGCGCCAGACTCGCACGGCTCGTCTCGGAGACGCCGGCCGTCGGCGAGCAGATCGAGCGGGCTCTTCGCACGTTCAACGGCGAGCCAGGCCGCCCCGAGCGCTTCGACGAGCTGCACACGCTCCTGGAGTCACAGCCCTACCGGCTGTCGTACTGGCGAACCGCATCACACGAGATCAACTACCGGCGTTTCTTCGACGTCAACACCCTGGCGGGCCTGCGCGTCGAGCGGCCCGAGGTATTTGCCGCCACCCACAAGCTCCTCGAGGCGCTGCTCCACGACGGAACGATTGACGCAGTCCGGATCGATCACCCCGATGGGCTGTTCGATCCGGCGGGCTACTTCGACAGGCTGCAGGAGCTGGCTGCCCGCGCCTGGAATCTCGAGGCCTCGCCAACAGGAAACATGCCCCAGCGGCCGCTGTATGTCCTCGCCGAAAAAATCGTGTCTGGCCAGGAAGCGCTTCCCAGACGCTGGGCCGTCCATGGCACGACCGGCTACAACTACGCGAACGATCTCAACGGGGTGTTCGTGAACAGCGCACACGGGCGGCGCATGCGGCGCACGTACGCGAAGCTCACGGGCCGGCTCGAGCCGTTCGAAGACGTGGTGTACGCGAGCAACCGGCTGATCATGGAAACCGGCATGGCGAGCGAGCTGAACGTGCTCGCCCACAGGCTCAACCGGATCGGCAAAGGCAACCGGCGATCGCGGGACTTCACGCTCGAGAGCCTCCGCGACGTGATCACCGAGGTGGTCGCCTGCTTCCCCGTCTACCGCACCTACGTCGACGAACACGGGTGGACGGTCGAGGACCGGGCGATCGTCGAGCAGGCGATCGCCCGCGCGCGACTCCGCAACCCGGCCATGGAGCGCTCGCTCTTCGATTTCTTCCGTGAAGTGATGCTGGCGCGGGAGGAGGGCAGTACGCCACGGCCCGGCGACAGGCGGGACGGCTATCCGCCGGCGGACGCACACGAGGCCAGCGAGCGCCGGCAGTTTGCCATGAAGCTGCAGCAGTACACCGGGCCCGTGCACGCGAAGGGTCTCGAGGACACCTCCTTCTACCGCTACAACCTTCTGCTATCACTGAACGAGGTCGGCGGCGATCCCGACCGGTTCGGGCGATCCGTCGCCGATTTCCACGACAGCAACCTCCGGCGTCTGCGCGAGTGGCCCTGGGAGATGATTGCCACGTCGACGCACGACACGAAGCTGGGGGAGGACGTCCGCGCGCGCCTCAACGTACTCTCGGAGCTCCCGGACGAATGGTCGCGGGAAGCCGGGCTCTGGATGCGGTTGAACCGCAACGACCGCACCGTCGTCGACGGCGAGCCGGCCCCCGATCGAAACGACGAATATCGGTTCTACCAGGCGCTCATCGGGATCTGGCCAGCCGATCTCCGCGGGCCTATCAGGCTCGCGCCTCGCACGATCATCGAGCGGCTCCAGGCCTACATGATCAAAGCGGTCAAGGAGGCCAAGCTCCATACGAGCTGGCTGACGCCCAACCAGGGCTACGAGACGGCAGTGACGACGTTCGTGGAGGCGGTGCTGACCGACCCGCGGTTCCTCGAATCTTTTCAGCCGTTCCAGGCACGGGTAGCGGTCTCGGGGATGATCAACTCCCTGGCGCAGGTGACGCTGAAGATCGGGTCCCCCGGTGTGCCCGACATCTATCAGGGCAACGAGTTGTGGGACCTGAGCCTGGTGGATCCGGACAACCGTCGCCCTGTCGACTTCGACCGCCGCCGCGAGATGCTCGCGGACCTCGATCGCCTCTTGACGCTTGATGTCGATCGACGGACGACGGCGATCGCGGACCGGCTGACGGCCTGGCAGGACGGCAGCCTGAAGCTCCTCGTGACCGCGACGGGCCTGAGGCTGCGCCGGGAGCGGCCTGACCTCTTCCTGTCAGGCGCGTACCTACCGCTCGTCACCGAAACGACTGTCGGCGCATCGGTCGTCGCGTTTGCGCGGACCGAGGGGGACGCCGTTGCCCTCTTCGTCGCGCCGCGCTTCACCGCCTCGCTGATCGACGACCAGCATCCCATGCCGATCGGCGTCGAGCGGTGGAAGACGTCACGCGTCCTGCTGCCGGCGGCGATGGCCGAACGAAGCTTCCGGCACCTCCTCACCGGCGCGGAGATCACGCCCGTCGTCACCGACAGCCATGCGTGGATATTCGTGGGACAGCTCTTCGAGACCGTCCCGGTCGCGATCTTGACTGGGATCTCTTAACCCCGCCCGGCGAGCGATCGGTCAGGTCACCGACCAGTCGACGGCTTGTGCGAACAGATAGCCTTCGCCGCGCACGGTCTGGATGAATTGAGGCGTGCTGGGATGCGGTTCCAGTTTGCGGCGCAACCGCGACACGAGGACGTCCACCGTGCGGTCGAACACCGCTGCGTCGTCGCGCCGCGTGAGCGAGAGCAGCTCGTGGCGAACAGCACTCGATTCGGATTGTCGAGGAAGGCGCGCAACAGGGAGAGCTCGCGCTGGGGTGTGCGGTTTCAGCGTATCGGAGGGACTCTCGTCAGCGGATCGAGCCGGGGCGGGCGGAGGCCATGACGAACCGCACCGACGACAGGGATGTAGCGGAGCTCGTCGCGGCTGTTCGCACATCGAAGCATGAGGCCGCCGCGGCTCATATCGCCGCGGCCGACGAAATCGGCCGGAAAGAGCAGGCGCTCGCCGAAGATCGCCTGCAGTATCTCGACGTACTTGCCGGACGCGATGCTGCCGAGCAGGACGACCTCACAGTCCGGGCCGATGTCTTCCATCAGGGCGCGGGCGCTCTTTTCGAGCGGGCGCCGGTAGCGCGGATTGTCGACCGAGACGTCGACGCCGGCAAAGGCCCGGAGCGCCTCGCACGTCACGAGCGTGTCCGGCGATCGGAGTCCTGCAGTCGGAGTGATGACGAAGATGCCGCACCCGCCCGTGGCCGAGCCAGGATCTGGCGGCGAGGCAAACGCGCGCGCGTACGCCAGCTTGCCGCGGAAGTACAGACCGCTCATGAAGCTGAAGACCTCGCCGAGGGCCGCCCCGCCCGGCGCCCGCAGGCGGGTGGCCAAATCGAACGAGGCGCGATCCGACATCACGATCGTCGCTCGTCGTCCGGCGCAGTTCGCCGGCGAGAGGAGGAAGATGCGCGCCACGTCAGCTATCGACTGGTATGGGCGCGCCGGAGGCGCGCCCGCCGGCCAGCCTCCGCTGAAGCTGCGGCGGCCCGCCGGAGCCTTGGCGAAGGCGGGAGCGGAGCGGGGCTTTCGGGCCTCCGCGAGCGACGGCGATGGGAGGGCCGGCCCGCCTCCGCCGCGAAACGGCTTCGGCGAGGTCTCGCCGCAGCCCGCCCCTGGCACAGCGCGGGCGAAGGCGGACGGGGCGAAGCCCCCCGGTCTTCTCTGAAGGCCAGCCACATTTTGGAATCGGCGCGATGAGGGCCGGGAGGGACAATGGTCCCATGTCGATCTTCACGAACCCGGCCGTGCGGTCGGTCGAACAAGCGAAAGAGTACACGAAGGCCATTCTCGCACTTCTCGGAGATAGCAATCCGATTGAGGTGCTCTCGAACACGCCGGCGACCGTCCGAGCGCTCGTCGCCAAAGCGTCAACCGAAGAGCTCGGGACGCCTGAGGCGCCCGGGAAATGGTCCGTCCGCGTGGTCGCACAGCATCTGGCGGACAGCGACCTGGTGTGGGGCTGGCGGCTGCGCCTCGTGTTCGCGCAGGACCGACCGATGATAACCGGCTACGACCAGGACGCCTGGGCAACCCGGCTGCGCTACGACGACGTCGCGATCGAAGACGCGCTGACCGACTTCGAGCAGCTGCGCCGATCCAACCTCAGGCTGCTGGCAAGGCTCCCCGAGGAAGATCGGGCCAGAGTCGGCGTGCATGCGGAACGCGGCGACGAGAGCGTCGCGCACATCATCAGGCTCACCGCCGGGCATGACGTACTGCACCTGCGGCAGATCGAGCGAATTCTTGCGGCCGTGAAACGCTGACGACGTCCACGAACCTCCGGCCCGACGGCGAGGGAATCCTAGACACGAATGCACCGTGACGGTGACGAGCGCTCGGATCCAGCCCGGCCCGCCTCCGCCGAAGCTACGGCGAGGTCTCGCCGGAGCGCTTCGCGCGTAGGCGGACGGGGCGAAGCCCCCCGGTCTTATTTCGAGACGTCCGGCGGATCTTCGCCGAGCGCCGTCGCGAGATCGATCAGGTGTTCCTGCTCCTGACGCAGAATCTCGCGGATGTCCTCGGCGATCGCGTACTCGCCAAGCGCCTCGCACTGCTTGACTCGCTCGCGATACGCACGGATCGTGTCGCTCTCGTTCTTGAGATCCGCGCGAAGCATCTCCTCGGCCTTCTCCGACAGCTTGACCGGCAGCGGCGTCTCCGTCGGCATGCCGCCGAGGTAGTCGACGTGCTTCGAAATGGTCAGCGCGTGCTGGAGCTCCTCTCCGGCGTGTTTTTCCAGCTCCTTCGCGATGTTCATGTACTCCGCGCCCTTGAGAACCTGCGAGTACACGACATACGCGATGATGGCCTGGTATTCGCGCGAGAGGTCCTCGTTGAGCTTGTTCACGAGCTCTTTTCGGGTCACTGTCGTATCAGCCATTCGTCATCTCCATCCGGCCAACACGTGCAAAGTTCCTTCCGATCATGAATGCACTGTCTCAGCTGATTCAGGAGCGCGCGGGCCACGGCCGGCCGGCCAGAATTGGGCAGCCGCGATAGCGGGACGGCAGCCTCCGATCCAACCGCGCTCGGCCGGCGGAGTTCCGCAGCTGCGACCGCGGAGCACTGCCTGTGATTCAGCCGGCGGTCGGAAGGATTTCGCAGCCGCGACAGCGGAGCGCGGCTGCCTCCGATCCAACCGCGCTTGGCCGGCGGAGTTCCGCAGCCGCGACCGCGGAGCACTGCCTGTGATTCAGCTGGTCGGTCGGAAGGATTTGACAGCCGCGACCGCGGAGCGGCAGCCTCCGATTCACAGCGCTTGGCCGGCGGAGGTCCGCAGCCGCGACACCGGAGCACTGCCTCTGATTCAGCCGGTCGGTCGGAAGGATTTCACAGCCGCGACCGTGGAACGGCTGCCTCCGATTCACCGCGCTTGGCCGTCGGAGGTCCGCAGCCGCGACACCGGAGCACTGCCTCTGATTCAGCCGGTCGGTCGGAAGGATTTCGCAGCCGCGACAACGGAGCGCGGCTGCCTCCGATTCACCGCGCTGGGCCGGCGGAGTTCCGCAGCCGCGACAGCGGAGCGGCTGCCAGAGACCTCCGAGTTACATCCTTTTAGAGACTCCAGCGCAGCAGCATCGCGCCTGCTGTGAACCCCGCGCCGACTGACGCCAGCAGCACGAGATTGCCCTTCTGCAATCGCCCGTCGCGCACGGCGTCTGCGAGCGCAAGGGGAACCGTCGCCGCCGTTGTGTTGCCGTACCGTTCCAGATTGATGACGACCTTCTGGGTCGGGAGCCCGAGCCGCTCGGCTGCCGCCTCGATGATCCGGCGGTTGGCCTGGTGCGAGACGAACAGATCGAGCTCGGTCGGATCGACGCCGTGACGGTCGAGCAGGCGGCGGCAAATCTCCCCACTCTTCCTGACGGCGAACTTGAAGACCGCCTGGCCGTCCTGCTTGACGTAGTGCATGCGTTGCTCGACGCTCTCGTGCGAGGCAGGCATCCGGCTGCCGCCGCCCGGCATGCAGAGCGCCGCCCCTCCCGCGCCGTCGATTTGATGCTCGTAGCCGATGATCGACGGCTCGCCCGGCGACGCCGCCGACAGCACGACCGCGCCAGCGCCGTCGCCGAACAGCACGCAGGTCGTCCGATCTTTGTAGTCGATGATGCTCGACATGACGTCGGCACCGACGACGAGGGCGTGCTCGTGGGCGCCGCTCGCCACCATGTGCATCCCGGTCGTCAGCGCGTAGAGAAAGCCGGAGCAGGCCGCGCCGAGATCGAAGCCCCACGCGTGATTCGCCCCGATCTTGTCCTGCAGCAGGCAGGCGGTGCTCGGGAAGATCGTGTCGGGCGTGGTCGTGCCCACGACGATGAAGCCGATATCCGCAGGCGTCAGGCCAGCCTGGCGAATCGCGCCCTCAGCTGCTTCTTTCGCGAGATCGGATGTTGCGGTGCCCGGATCCACGATGTGGCGTTCGCGGATGCCGGTGCGCTGCAGAATCCATTCGTCGCTCGTGTCCACGAGCTTTTCGAGGTCGGCGTTCGTGAGGGTGCGCGGCGGCACGTAAGTCGCGAGACCGGCGATCTTGACGGGCCGCGACATCGACAGGCGTGTCACGGGCCCGGCTGAGGCGGTTACCACAGACGATCCCTCCCGGGGGCCGCCAGACCGAAGTATTCGTACGCCCGCGCCGTGGCGACGCGGCCGCGCGGGGTGCGATCCAGGAACCCGATCTGGATCAGGAAGGGTTCGTAAATATCTTCGATGGCGTCGCGCTCTTCGCTCATGGCGGCGGCGAGGCTGCCGACGCCAACCGGGCCGCCGCCGAATTTGTCGATGATGGTGCGAAGCAGCCGCCGATCGATCTCGTCGAAGCCGTGCTGGTCCACTTCGAGGAGCTCGAGCGCCTGGCGCGCAACATCGATCGTGATGTTGCCATCCGCTCGGACCTGCGCGTAATCGCGGATCCGCCGCAGCAGCCGGTTGGCAACGCGCGGCGTTCCGCGCGCGCGTCGCGACACTTCGTCGGCCGCCTCCGGCTCGATGGTGGTGCCCATGATGCGGGCAGAGCGCCGCACGATCTCGCCGATATCCTGATCGGTGTAGTAGTTCAGGCGGTGAACGATGCCGAACCGTGCGCGAAGCGGCGCCGTCAGGAGCCCCGTCCGCGTCGTCGCGCCGATGAGCGTGAACGGCTGAACCGACATCTTCACGGATCGGGCACTCGGTCCCTGCCCGATCACGATGTCCAGGTAATAATCCTCCATCGCGGGATAGAGCGTTTCCTCGATCGCGGGGGCCAGGCGATGCACTTCGTCGATGAACAGCACATCGCGCGCCTGCAGGTTGGTCACCATCGCCGCGAGATCGCCCGGCTTCTCGATGACCGGTCCCGCGGTCGGTCGGATCGCGACCCCCAGCTCGTTCGCAATCACGTACGCCAGCGTCGTCTTGCCCAGGCCCGGCGGGCCGTAGATCAGCACGTGGTCGAGCGCCTCTCCCCGTTGCCGCGCCGCGGCGATCGACACCTGGAGGTTCTCGCGGACGCGGTCCTGGCCGATGTACTCGTCGAGCGTCCGCGGGCGCAGCCCGGTCTCGTACTGGGCGTCCTCGTCCACACGCGCGGCCGTCACCAGGCGATCGTCAGACATCAGTCGGTTCATCCGCGCGAAATCGTCTTCAGCACTGCCTTCAACAACTCCTCGAAGGTCCCCTGCGGCACCTGCGTCAGTGCCTTGTCGAGCGCCTTCTCGACGCCGGCGCGCTGGTAGCCCAGGTTCACCAGCGCCGACAACAGGTCGCTCCGCCGTTCGTCCTCGACAGGCGATCCAGGCCGTCCTTCGGGGACATCCGGCAACCGATCCTTCAGCTCGAGCCCGATCCGCTCCGCCGTCTTCTTGCCGACACCCGGAATCTTCGTCAGCCGCGCCACGTCCTGACTGCGGACGGCCCGGATCAACTCTGCCGGCTCGATGCCGGACAGCACGGCCAGCGCCAGCTTCGGCCCGACGCCGTTGATCGAGATCAAGCGCTCGAACAGATCGTGCTCCAGCGAGGTCGCGAACCCGTAGAGCGCAAGCGCATCCTCGCGAACGTGCGTGTGCACGCGCAACTCGACCTGCGATCCGGCTTCTCCAAGAGGATAGAACGTCGACAGCGGGATCTGCACGTCATAACCGACGCCGCCCACATCGACGACGATGCGGCTCGGACCCTTGTCGACGAGCGTGCCACGAAGACGGGCGATCATCGGTCGGTGGGGTGTGGCGGAGGGTACCGCGCGCTCACGGACGATAGTCCCGCCAGCTGCGCAGGCTGGTGCGCGCCGGCTCCGCGCGGGCACGCTCGACGATCGCGCCAGTGCCGGTGTGCAAATGGCAGATGGCGACGGCGAGCGCGTCGGCGGCATCGTGGGGCTTCGGCGGCTGCTCGAGGCCGAGCAGCAGCTTGACCATCGCCTGTACCTGCACCTTCTCGGCGCGACCGTAGCCGACCACTGCGCGCTTGATCTCGGCCGGTGTGTATTCCCAGATCGGCAGGTTCGCCTGACTGGCGGCGAGCAGCACGACGCCGCGGGCGTGTCCGAGACGCAAGGCGCTGCGCACGTTGCGCGCGTAGAAGATGTCCTCGACCGCCACGCACTCCGGCCGATGGCAGAGCAGCAGCTCACGCAGTCCGGCGTGGATAGCGTTCAGCTTCTCCGGGAATGTGGCGCGGGCGGGGCCGCTCAGGAACCCGCAGATGACAAGGCGATGACGGCTGCCGTTGGACTCGATGCAGCCGTACCCGGTGCGCTCGGAACCGGGATCGATCCCGAAAATCTTCACGCCAACGAGGCCTCGATCTCCTTCTCTTCGATGTCGGCGTTCGACCAGACCTTCTTCGTGTCCTCGTGCTCTTCGGCGGCGTCCATCAGCTTGACCATCTGCTGCGCCGGCTTGCCTTCGAGCTTCACGTAGTTCTGCGGCAGCATCGCGATCTCGGCCGCCCCGGGCTCGACACCGAGCGCCTTCACGGCATCCAGCACCTTCTGGAAGGTATCCGGGGTCGTCACGATCTCCCACGAATCGCCGTCGTCGCGCATATCGTCGGCCCCGGCGTCAATGGCGGCCGCCATCAGGGCCTCTTCGCCGGCTTTGGACTTTTCGACGACGATGTAGCCCTTCTTGTCGAACATCCACGCGACGCTGTTCTCGGCGGCGAGGTTGCCGCCGTATTTGGCAAGGAGGTGGCGAATCTCGCCGACCGTGCGGTTCTTGTTGTCCGTCAGGGTCTCGATGATGAGCGCCGCGCCGCCTGGACCGTAGCCTTCGTAGGTGATTTCTTCGTACCAGACGCCGGGCAGCTCGCCCGTGCCGCGCTGAATCGCGCGCTTGATGTTGTCGGCCGGCATGTTGACGGACTTCGCCTCGGCGACGATGGTGCGAAGTCTGGGATTACTGTCGATGTCGCCACCGCCGGCGCGAGCGGCGACCGTCAGTTCCTTGATGATCCGAGTGAAAACCTTGCCGCGCTTGGCATCGGCGGCGCCCTTCTTGTGCTTGATCGTATGCCACTTGGAATGGCCGGACATGGTGAGAAACTCCAGTAATTACAGGCAAAATGGCGGGAGACATCGTATCACACGCCGGTGCGGCGGCGAACGGCCGCGCTGGATCCGGTACAGGGGCGGGCTGGATCCGGGCGCTCGTTACCGTCACGCTGCATTCGGGGCATTCAGACAGCAGGCTGCATTCGCAGAGAGATCAGGAGGCGCGAGGTACAAGAGAGAAATCGGTTTTGGCTCCTGATCCTCTGATCTTCTGATCTTCTGTTAGTACAGCCCCGCTAACTAATGCCGTGGCCCCTATTTCAGGCAAGAGAACTCGTCTGACTCTTGAACTCCTGATCTCCTGTTGAAGCTGTCGTTGACTCTTATTTCTTCCGCGCCAGGATCACCCACGTGTCGGCGCGCTCGTCCCATGGGCCGCCCTGGTAGTCGCCGAGCACCGCATCGATCCTGAAACCTGCGCGCTCGAGGCGGCGCGACATCTGCGGAATGGAGAGCGTGCGGAACGTGAGCTCGAAGTGATGGACACGCCGGGTACGGCCGCGTTGCTCGATGTACTCCTGATCGAAGATCGTCAGACCGCGCCGCTGTTCCTGCCGGACCGATTCGACGAGCGTCAAGGTGCCGCGGGCGTGACGCCCCCGGAGGCTCGTGCGTCGGCTGTACTCCGCCCACCGTGGCAGGTCCGGTACCAGATCGAGTGCGAACAGACCGCCACGACCGAGGACGCGCGCGACGGAAGCCAGCGTGTTCGTCAAATCCCGCTCGCGCGTCAGCGACTGGAGCACGCCGTACGGCGCCATCACGCAGCCAAAGGCCGTCCGGCGCCGAAACGGCAGTGCGCGGATGTCCCCGCGGACGAGGAGCGCCCGATCGGCGAGCCGCGCGCGACGGAGCCGCCTGCTGTGCGCGCGCCAGCATCGGCTCCGAGCGATCGATGCCGACGAGCCGCGTCCCGGACTTGACGATCGGCAGCGCGATGCGTCCCGTGCCGCACCCGAGCTCGAGGACCGCTCCCGGCTGCGCCGCCGCGAGCCGGCACCAGAACGCCACGTCGCGCCGCGCGACCGTCTGGGCATTCTCCCAGTCGTAGAAAGGCGCGTATTCGTCCCAGCCGCGAGCGCCGTCGCGAACCGTCACGCCTCGGCTCGCTGCCCGACCGTCGCGAAGAGCATGGTGTTCTGGATCTCGACGAAGGACGTCCCCGCGGCGGCGGCATCGCGCGCGTACTGTTCGATGCCTTTGAGATAGTCGGAGCCCAGCCGCCGCAGCGACTCGTCAGGCGCCTTGGCCATCGCCGCCGTGACGGCCTCACGTCGCGCATCCCAGAGCTGCTTCTCGGGCGGACCGAGGTGGGAGACCGTGACCGGGAAGAGCTGAACGGAAACCGGCTGGATTCCATGATTGCGCAGCAATCCCGGCACGAGCGGGCCGGTCTGCGCCGCGGGTGACTCACCTCGCGCGAGGGCGAGCGCCGTGAAGAACCGCTGGCCCATGGCGAACACATCCATCCCGCTCGGCAACGAGCTGAACCAGTAGCGCGCATCGTTGTCGGGCTCGACAATCAGGAGCCGGCCTCCATCCCGCGTGACGCGCGCGAGCTCCGCAACGGCAGCGCCGACGTCGCGAATGTGCTGCAGCACGGCGACGCAGAAGGTGGAGTCGAACACGCCGTTTCCGAACGGCAGACTGCACGCGTCAGCGGCGGCATAGTTCACGTGCGCGTTGATGCCGCGTGTGGCCTCGGTCGCAGCGAGCAGCCGATCCACGAGGAGATCGACGCCGAACAACTCCACCTGGGAAATCCGCATGCGCGCGAGGCTGATCTCGGCGAGGCCGATCCCGCAGCCGACGTCGAGAATCCGCCTGCCGGCCCGCGGCCGTAGCGTCTCGACGAGAAACTCGGTGAATGTGTCGGTCCACCACTGCTCGCGAAGGTGCTTCAGGGTGGACGAGGTCAGGGCGTCGAGCTCTCGGCTCATGTCATTGGGTGTCGGACCCGAAGGACCCGCGCTGCGAGGCCTGCAGATCCCGGAACTGAAGTTGTGGCTTCCACCTTCAGGTGGAAGTGAATGCCGGCGGCAATCTTGCGACTACAGGCGGAAGCCACGGGAGAATCCATAGTCCCGGCAGGCGCGATCGGCCGGCGATTGTAGCATGCGGGGCCGGTCGGTCGAATGGCACTCCGCGGGCCGACTCAGCGTGCGCCGGCCCCGGGAAGCGCGAACGCCACGTAGGTGCCTCCCGAGCTTTCGCCGCGTCGCCCCTTCCCGCCGCCTGCTGCAATCACGACGAACTGTCGTCCGCCGGCCTGAAACGTCGCCGGTGTGGCGTTCCCCGAGAAAGGCAACGTGGCCTCCCACAGCAGCTTTCCAGTCGCCTTGTCGAAGGCCCGGAACTTTCGATCGAAGTTCGTCGCCCCGATGAACACGAGCCCTCCGGCGGTGACGATCGGCCCTCCATAGTTCTCGGTGCCGGTGTTCTTCATCCCCTTTGCGGCGAGCTCCGGGTACTCGCCGAGTGGAATCTGCCACGCGTAGGTGCCGGTGTTCAAATCGATCGCGCTCAACGTCCCCCACGGCGGGGCCACCGCCGGATACCCGTCGGGATCGAGGAACTTCTGATAGCCCGTAAACCGGTATGGAAGATCCGACGGTCCCGGCGCCGTTGGGGGCGTGGAGGCTGCTTCACCGGACGGACTGCCGCCGAGCAGGTAATCCACGACGGCGCGCGCCACCTCGCGCTCGAGCGAGGGAAAGCCCGGCATCCGGCCGGCGCCGCGCTGGATGATCGTCTCGATCTCGGCGCGGGTACGACGGGTGCCGATATCGACGAGCGACGGGATCGACGGCGGCGTGCCGGCGCGATCGTCGCGATGGCAGCTCGCGCACTGCTGCAAATACACCGCGCGCCCACCGCCACGCGGATCGCTCGGCGCGAGCGATCCCGTCCAGGCGATATCGTTCGCGTTGACGAAGAGCACGCCGGTTGTCGGGTCGATCGCCGATCCGCCCCACTCGGCGCCGCCGTCGAACCCTGGAAAGATCACGGTCGGGCGATCGACGGTCAGCGGCACGAAGAGTCCGCCATTCTGGAACGTCCGCAGCTGGTCGACCGCCCATTGATGCGCCTCGGGCGTACGTGTGGTCAGCAGGGTCTCGTTCAGCACCTGGCGCGCGAATGGCTTCGGCGCGAGCGGAATCGGCTGCGTGTCGGCGGCGACCTCGCCCGGCACCGTGCTCGGCGGAAACGGGCGGTATTCAATCGGGAAGAGCGGCTTGCCGTTCGTGCGATCGAACACGAACACGTAGCCATGTTTCGTCGTCTGCACGACGGCGTCCACCGTTCGGCCGTTCCGCCGCAAGGTGACGAGACTCGGCGGCGCGGGCGGGTCGCGATCCCATATGTCATGCCGCACGAACTGGAAGGACCAGATCCGCTCGCCCGTCTCCGCATTCAGCGCGAGCAGACAGTTTGCATACAGGTTGTCCCCGACCCGGTTCGCACCGTAGAAATCGGCGGCCGCCGATCCGGTCGGGACGTAGACGATGCCGCGGCGCTCGTCGAGCGCCATGCCTGGCCAGTTGTTCGCACCACCGTTGATCGTCCAGGAGTCCTTGGACCACGTCTCGTAGCCACTCTCGCCTGGATGGGGAATCGTGTGGAAGGCCCACTTCAGCTTTCCGCTCTTCACGTCGTAGGCACGAATGTCGCCCGGGGACGCGGGCAATCCCTCGCCGACCCGGCCACCGATGATCAGCGTGTCCTTGAAGACGACGCCCGGTGTCGTCAACCTGACCGACTGGGTTCGAGGGTCCCGGCCGAGGCCCACTCGCAGGTCGATGCGCCCCTCCTCGCCGAACGCGGAAACCGGCTTGCCCGTTCGTGCATCGAGCGCATACAGATACTGATCGACGGCGGCGAACACACGCCGATCGTCACCGCCCGACCAGTACATCAAGCCGCGGTTTGCGCCACGTCCTTCGATCTTCGGGTCGAAGGTCCACAAGT
Organism: uncultured Acidobacteriota bacterium; assembly: GCA_963804795.1. Classification (GTDB taxonomy): domain Bacteria; phylum Acidobacteriota; class Vicinamibacteria; order Vicinamibacterales; family 2-12-FULL-66-21; genus CAVSUB01. The sequence continues at coordinate 208,634 of CAWDRS010000010.1, forward strand.
GCTCGCCCGTCGCCGCCCGCAATGCGAAGGTCTTGTGCGTCGGCGTATACCCGAACAGCACATCGTCTATGACGATGGGCTGGGTCTGGAGGCCGCCTGTTTCGCCCGTGTCGTAGGTCCAGACGACCACCAGACGGCTGACGTTCGCCTTGTCGATCTGTCGCAGGGTCGAGTAACGCACCTGGTCCGGGGAGCCTCCGTAGTGGGTCCATTGCCCGTAGGTTGGGGCTCTCGATGCGGAGCCGCGGGTGGATTGCGCCGGAGCCTGCGGAGGCGTTGCCGCAAGCCCGAGCCAGGCGAGGCTGACACCGGCCAGCGCCAGAGAGAGTGTTCGCATGTGCAGACCAGACATTGATTCCCGCTCACCGGAGCTCGAGCATAACGCACGTCACGTCACCCGCCGGGCAACAGACGTGGATCCGGTCTTGCTGCCACTGTCCCACGGGCGGGTCATTGTCGCTCGTCCGGGGCAAATCTCAGAGTGGCCGGGCTTGAACTTGTAGCGCAGCCCTTCCGCCTTCGTTGAGACTACGGCGGATCGCCGGAGCGTTGGCGAAGGCGGTCAGGGCTGCCTCAGGCAGGGCTGAAGCCCTGCGCTACGAGGGTTGACGGGTGAGAGGTTAATTCATGATTCCAGCGATTGGGTATGCGGCGACCGGACCGCGATCGGCGTTCGGCCCGACGAGATTCGAGAGGCGGAGTCCCGGACCACAGGACGTCGCAATCGAGATCCTCTATTGCGGCGTGTGTCACTCCGATCTGCATCAGGTCCGGAACGACTGGGGCAACACGATTTACCCGTGCGTCCCCGGACATGAAATCGTGGGGCGCGCTCTTCGCGTCGGCGAGCAGGTCACGAAGTTCCATCGAGGTGATCTCGTCGGCGTCGGATGTCTCGTCGGCTCGTGCCGCGAATGCGAAGCCTGCCGGCAGGGGCTCGAGCAGTACTGCGAAGGCCCCCTCGGTCCGCTCTTCACGTACAACGGGCCTGCCACGCCGAACGGACACAACACCCTTGGCGGCTACTCGAACATCATCGTGGTTCCCCAGCGCTTCGTGCTTCGGATCCCGGCATCGCTCGATCCCGCTCGTGCCGCCCCAATCCTCTGCGCCGGCGTGACCACATACTCCGCGATGCGGCACTGGAAAGTGGAGCGCGGGCAGAAGGTCGGCATTGTCGGACTGGGCGGGCTCGGACACATGGCGGTGATGATCGCCAAGGCACTCGGCGCGCGCGTGTACGTGTTCACGACCTCGAGTCAGAAACGGGGCGCCGCCGCCGCGCTCGGGGCAGACGGGTTCATCGTGTCGACCGACAACAACGCCATGGCCGCGCAGGTACGCACCTTCGACTTCATCCTCTCGACGATTCCCGTCGCACACGACGTGAACCCCTACGTTGCGTGCCTCCGGCGCGACGGCGTGATCACGCTCGTCGGCGCCCTCGATCGCTTCGATACCGGGATCGACAACGGCGAGTTGGCCTTTCATCGTCAGAGCGTGGCGGGGTCGCTGATCGGCGGGTTGCCGGAGACGCAGGAAGTTCTGGACTTCTGTGCCGAGCACGCGATCCAGCCGGAGATCGAGATGATTCGTATCGGGCAGGTCGACGAAGCGTTCGAACGGATGAGAGGCGGAGACGTGCGTTTCCGCCACGTCATCGATATGGGGACGCTGAGGGAAACATAGAGCTCAGCCGGCGCTCGGCGCTCGGCGCTCGCGGCTCTGGTTCAAGCGGTCTCTAAACTCGGGTTCTCGAACCAGGCTGGCACCGCTGAAACACTTGTTGAACGTCTCGTTGCGATATCGAGCGCCGAGCGCCGACTTCGTTCAGTACCCCACCAGCAGCCTGGCCGCTCGTTCGATCTCCGCTTCTCCAGGGAGGAAGAACTCCTCGAGCGGCGGAGAGTAGGGTACGGGCGTGTCGAGCGCGCCGAGGACGCGGACCGGCGCGTCGAGCGACTCGAACGCTTCTTCCTGGATGATGGCGGCCACGCTTTCGCCGATCCCGCCCGTACGCGTGTCTTCGTGGACGACGAGCACGCGGTTGCAGTGGCGCGCGACGGTGAGCAGCGCCTCACGATCGAGCGGCGCGAGCGAGCGGAGGTCGAGGACGCTGGCCTCGATTCCATCGGCAGCGAGAGCGTCGGCTACCCGCAGCGCGGCGTGGACGTAGGCCCCGTACGAGATGATCGCCAGCTGATCGCCGGCCCGACGCAGAGCCGCCTTGCCGATTGGGATCGGCGCGGGATCGCCAACCAGCGACTGCTTGATTCGCGGATCCCGGTAGAGCGCGATGTGCTCGTAGTACAAGACCGGATCCGGATCCGCCACGGCGCTCGCCATCAGCGCGCGGGCGTCGGAGGGCGTCGACGGCGCGACGATCTTGATGCCGGGCGTGCGGTAGAACCACGCCTCGGTGTTCTGGCTGTGATACGGACCCGCGTGCCGGAGCCCTCCCCAGGGCATCCGGACGACCATGGGCACCGATCCCCCCCAACGGTACCGGTTCTTCGCCGCGTTGTTCACGAGCAGATTGAATCCGCTCGCGACGAAGTCATTGAACTGCATCTCGCCGATCGGGCGCTGCCCCGCCAGCGCGGCCCCGATGCACACGCCGAGTACAGCGCCTTCCGCGAGGATCGAATTCAAGATCCGATCGCCGAACTCACTGAGGAGCGGGCGGAGCAGCAGGAACGCGTTGCCGTACTTTCCACCGACGTCCTCGCCGTAGACGAACACACGCGGGTCGGCCCGGAGCGCATCGGCGATCCCCGACGTGACGCCCTCGAGAAATGTGCTGCCGGTCCGGTCGAAGGCCGGTCCGACCTCGAGAGAAGGGAGCGGCGGATCGAAATCGAATCGACGCCGCACGGCAGGGTCGAGCACCTCGATCCGGACGCGCGGCATCTCGCCGGCCACGACGCCGACTCCCGCGTCCGCCGGCTTTGGCCAGTCTGCCGCAATCACGAGCTGTGCCTGCGCCTCGACGAGCGCCTCTGCCTCGCGCTTCAGCGTCGAGAGGTGGTCCGACGTGATGAGGCCTTCCGCCTCGAGGCGGGCCGCATATCCCGGAATCGGGTCCCTGGCCGACCAGAACGCGTGCAGATCGCGATCCGCGTACCCCTGATCGGTCAGCGCCGGGTAGGTCCAGGAGGGCGGCGCGTCCTTGCCGAGATAGAGCATGTCGTCGTGGTGCGCGTGACCGCACATGCGCATCGACACGAGCTCGATCAGCGTCGGCCCCTGGCCGGCACGGGCCCGCTCGACCGCCCACGCGAACGTCGCAGCGATGTCATCGGGATCGGTGCCGTCGATCGTCACTCCAGGAATCCCGTACCCAATCGCCTTGTCGGCGAAGACGCGGACGGCCGACTGGTCCTGGACCGGCGTCGAGAGCGCGGTCTGATTGTTCTGCACGCAGAAGACGGCCGGCAGCCGGCGAGCGGCGCACAGGTTGATCGCCTCGTGCCATTCCCCCATAGACGAGCCCCCCTCGCCGATCATCGACATCGCCACTCTGCCGCTGCCCTCACGTGCGTACGCCATCGCGATGCCGGCAATCGTGAGCGCTCCGCTGGCGAGCGGCGCCATCGCCGGCAGGAGCCCGTTCGCGAAATCTCCGGTATGGAGGTCCTTGCCGTTCATCGGCGGTCCGGCCTTACCCATCTGCGCCGACAAGGCCCGGCGGATCGTCTCTGGCTCGGTTCGCATCGCCAGGGCGAGCCCAAGGTCACGGATCATCGGCGCGACGACGTCGCCGCGCCAGGCGCCGTCGTCTGCCCGATAGGCAGGCCCTCGCCGCAGGCGGATAGCTGCGGCATAGATGGCCTCCTGCCCGAGCGATCGAAACCCCTTGCCTTGAAATGTGGTGTCGCCGTAGCGGACTTCGCCGCTCGTGAAGAAGGCCTTGAGTCGATTGTCGGTGGCGCGCGTCAGCACCATGCCGCGGAGGATTTCGCGGCGTTCGTCATCGGTGAGCGACCGCAAGAGCGCGGCACGCCGGAGGAAGCCGTCGCACGCCTCGACGATCTCGTCCACAGCGCTGGCATACCTTCGCCCCGCCGAGACGCCAGGCGTGGTCTCGGCAGCAGGGATGTCGCGGATCTCGAGCCGGCGCCGGAGCTCCTGAGCAAAGGAAGACCGCAGCGCGTCGATCTCGAGGGTGTCGACGGTGCCCCGGCCAACCACAGCCTGGATGGCCTCGGCTGCCGGGACGATCGCGAAAGGGTAGCGCTCGACGACGAACGCGTGAAGCTTCCGAGACAGCTCGGCGGCTGCAGGTGCGGCCGTGCCGGAGGACATGGGCGTGATGCTATCGCGGGTCAGCTTCCAGCTTCCAGCTTCCCGCTTCCAGCTGAAATCGTTACCGCCCGGCGGCCTGCCTCACGAACTCTTCTATCTGCGCCGCTGGACGGGCGCCGGCGGTCCTCGCCACTTCCTTCCCGCCCGAGAACACGGCCATGGTCGGAATGGAGCGGATGCCGTACCGATCCCCCAGCTCGGGAAGCGCCTCTGTATTGACCTTGACGACGGCGTACCGGCCGGCGTTGGTCGCCGCCACTTTCACGAGCTCCGGCGCGACCATGCGGCACGGACCACACCAGGGTGCCCAGAAGTCGACGACCACCGGCAGCTTCGAGTCCCTGATCAAAGCATCGAAAGCTACGGCACTCGGCACTTCGATGGGCTCGTTCACCGCCGGCAGTTCCGTGCCGCAGTGACCGCATTTCGCCGACCGGCCGTAGGGCACGCGGTTCCGCTGCCCACAGGACGGGCACGTCATGATGACGCCGCGGTCGTCCATGGCGATGGTGCTCATGGAGGAATCGTACTACCACGTGCGGGGACGTACGGGCGGCGTCTACGTGCGATGGACGGATGGGTTCGCGGGAGAACGGCAGGCCGGCGCCGGCGTGTCCGTTGCAGGATGGGAACTGCGTCGCGTGAGGCCCGTGATCGATCTCGACGTGTGGTCGCAGACCTTGGACGGCGCCGGCGCGCGCGCCGCCGTCGGCGGCCGCATCGCCGGGTGGCCCTCTCAACGCGCCGAGGTCGAGGTATCCGTCGGCGCGAAGTCGGCAGGGTACTCGCGGGTCACGCTCTACACAGCGGGGCCTACATCAACGCGGGGTTCGCGGTGAAATTGTGGTAGCCAGACGCTCAGTCTGATACCGCCAACTCCCCAGGGACGATGGGCCTAGTCCGCGGCAGGAGGCCTCGCCTCGCCATGTTGCCGACGTACACCAGGACGCCGAGGAAAACCGCCAGCTTCAGGGCATCCCCCCACCTGGCGTGGGGCAGGCCTTTCCAGAGCACCCAGAGGATCGGCTGGGCGATGCACACGGCCCAGACCGAGCCGTAGAAGTATCGTCGCTCGTGACCTTCGCCCTGGGTCGACGCCTTTACGCGGGGGAGACGCCCCAACGCTCCAAGCAGCCAGACCACGATGACGATTGGAAAATAGGCCGCGTCGTACATCTGCCGAAGCTGCCACGCACCGGTCACCACCGCGGTGGCCAGCCCGGCGATGTTCAGCGCGGCAAAGGCGATCACCTCGCTCCAGGCGAGCGTGTAACAGATACGCCGATAGAGCGGGTTCGGCCGATCTTCGGTGAACCGGATGATGTAAGGCCGAGGCTCGACGCCCGGGAGCTTCCCCAACAGCCCCGCGATCCCGGTCCCCAGCAGAACCACTCCCAGCCAGAGCAGGATCCTGGAATCGAACCCCCGATTGAACAAATCGAACGTCAGCGGGCCGGGCGCGATGAAGAAGACGAAGATCCAGATAGGCCAGTGGGACAGCCTGTACTTGATCTTGTTTCGGTCCCGGATCCGGCGGTCGCTCGCCAGCTCGATGCGTTCCGCGTGGCCAAGTTGACGGTCGTAGGACGGCGGAAGTAGCGGCCAGCTCACTGTGTGATGAATGCTCCCAACGCCACTCTAACATGCGGCGGAATGGCACACGGGGAACCGGCCCGCACGCGGACCGTATAGGTGCAGATGACGCTGCTGCAGGAGATCCGCTACGCGTGCCGGCTCCTCGTCAAGGACCCGTGGTTCACCCTCGTCGCGGCGCTGGCGCTGGGCCTCGGAATCGGCCTGAACACGACGGTGTTCACCTTCGTGAACGCGGTCTTGATCCGCGGCTTGCCTTTCGATCACTCGGAAGAGCTGCTCTATCTGAATAGCCGGAGCATCGCGACCGGGGACGACCGGAGCGTGTCGTACCTCGATTTCGAGGACTGGCGCGCCCAGACCCATGCCTTCCAGGGACTGGCCGCCCTCGAGCCGAACACGATGAACATCAGCGAAGCAGGCCGGCCCGCCGAGCGGTTTTCCGGGGCCAGCGTCTCGGCAAACACCTTCAAGCTGCTGCGGCAGCAGCCGATTCTGGGTCGGGACTTTGCGCCTGGCGACGACCGTCCGGAGGCCCCGCCGGTCGTCATCCTCGGCTACACCGTCTGGAAGAACCGGTATGCGAGCGACCCTGGCGTGATCGGCCGGACGATCAAGGTCAACGACGTCGCCTGCGCCGTCATCGGGATCATGCCCGAGGGCATGCGGTTCCCCGTCAACGCCGACCTGTGGCGACCGTTCATCGGCAGGGACGATCAGCTCACGAAACGGGACGTCCGTTCGATCGGCCTCTTCGGCCGCCTTGCGCCGGGCGCCACGCGCTCGACGGCGCAGGCCGAGCTCTCCGGGATCGCCGCAGGCCTCCGACAGCAATATCCCGATACCAACAAGGACATCGACGCCGCGGTGATGACGTTCAACGAGCGATTCAATGCCGGACCGATTCGAACCGTTTTTCTCGCGCTGATGGGAGCGGTCGGCTTCGTGCTCCTCATCGCGTGCGCCAACGTCGCGAACCTCTTGCTGGCGCGGTCGAGCAAGCGCGCTCGCGAGGTCGCGGTCCGGGTGGCCCTCGGCGCGGGCCGCGCTCGGATCGTCCGGCAGCTCCTCGTCGAGAGCACGCTCCTCGCCTGCCTGGGCGGATTGCTCGGCCTCTCGCTCTCCCATGTCGGCGTCCGGCTCTTCGACGCCGCAGTCGCCGACGTCGGCAAGCCGTACTGGATCAAGTTCACGATCGACTTCTCGGTATTTGGGTTCATGGCGCTCGTGTGCCTGGCTACCGGCATCCTGTTCGGACTTGCCCCTGCATTGCAGGTATCACGGACCAACGTCAACGAAATCCTCAAGGAGGGTGGTCGCGGCAGTGCCGGCGGGGCGAAAGCACGCCGCCTGACCTCGGTGATGGTGGTCACCGAGCTGACGCTGACGCTCGTGCTGCTCACGGGCGCCGGACTCATGGTCCGGAGCTTCCTGAAGCTGTATTCCATGGAGCTCGGCGTCGAGACGAGCCACGTCCTGAAGATGCGGACAACGCTCACCGCCGGACGCTACCCCACGCCCGAGAAGCGCCAGCAGTTCTACGACGCGCTCGTCGCCCGTCTCGGCTCGTTGCCGGGCGTCAGTGCGGCGGCGACGGCGACGCGGTTGCCGTTGGAGGGTGGGGACGGACGGCAGATCGAGTTCGAGGGCCGGCCGGCGCCGGATCCGAAATCCGCACCTCGCGCCGCATTCGTGTTCGTCAGCCCTGGATACTTCGATGCCTTGGCCCTTCCAGTACGACGCGGCCGGCTGTTCCGCGATCAGGACGGAACGCCCGGATCGGAAACCATGGTCGTGAGCGAACAGTTCGCGGCGCGCTTCTTTCCAAACGAAGAGGTGCTCGGCAAGCGCTTCCGCAATCGCACCGATCCGGAGCGGAAGGATGCCAATCCATGGTTGACGATCGTTGGCATCGTACCCACCGTGCGCCAGGCCAACCCCCAAAACGCAGACCCCGATCCTGTCGCCTACCAGGCATTTCGCCAGCGGTCGCCCGCCGGCACCGCCATCCTCGTCCGCGCGGCAGGATCGCCGACCGCGATCACGGCGATGGTGCGACAGGCGGTCCAGCAGGTGGACCAGGATCAGCCGATGTTCGATGTGAGGACGCTCGATGAGGATCTCGCGATGCAGCAATGGCCGTATCGCGTATTCGGATCGATGTTCGCCATCTTCGCGATCATCGCGCTGGTGCTCTCCGCGGTCGGCATCTACGCGGTCACCTCGTACGCGGTGACGCAGCGGACGTCGGAAATTGGCGTCCGCATGGCGCTCGGCGCGCAGCCGAAGCAGGTCTCGTGGCTGATCCTGAAGAGCGGCTGCTGGCAGCTCGCCATCGGCCTGTCGCTCGGTCTGCTGGGAGGCTGGGGCGTCACGTTCGTGATGGAGTCCCTGCTCGTGCAGATCTCTCGTACGGACCCGCTGACGTTTGCGGGCATTACGGCAATCTTGTCCATCGTCACGCTCGCGGCGTGTATCGTCCCGGCGCGGCGCGCGACGAGGCTGGATCCGCTGCAGGCGCTCAATAGGAGTTGAAGCTTCTACTTGCCCTCCGCTCGTAAACGGCCTTCACCGGCTCCTTCACGGCAACCGGGTTCCCTTCGTCCGTCAACGTGTTGCCGTCGGAGGAAAGCGTCAGGACGTCGATATAGAACGGCTTGCCATTCAGCTTGGTCGTGATGGTGATTGAGGTCGGCCCGGTCTTTGCGAACGCCAGGGTCTGCTTCATATCGGCTCCGGCGCCTGTCAGGGTGTAGTCCTTGCCGTCGAAGCTCGCCTTTGCAAGCCACCTGGAACTCCGGATACTTCACCGTGATGCCACTGGTACCCTCGAGTGCGATTTCCATCGTCGTCGGGGCACCTTTCACTTCGGTCGATTTCCATTTGCCGAAGAAGCCGGGTCCACCTGACACGCGGGTCCACATGGAGGTCTGCTCGACGGTGCCGCCCTCCGGCTTGGTGGCTTTCATGGTGGCCGCGATCGCATCGCCTTTCAGCGCTAGGTGATACGTGGCGACGACCTTTCCATTGAGCTTGTTCGTGGCCTCCCACGTCGTCGGGTTCACTTCCTTCCAGGAACTTGTTCCGCCGTCGGGGGTTGGGAATTCCTTGCCGGTCAGGTCGAAGTCGTAGGCGTAACCCTGGCTGTCGAAGTGCAACAGACCGGATGCCGTCTTTTCGACCGAAAGCGTCTGACCCGTAAGCTGACTCTTTGCGAGATTGAGCTTCCAGGTGCCCGCAAAGGATGGCTGGGCCACCGCCTGAGTGGAAATGCTCGCCAGACCCATGAAAAGCGCGACGGCGACGCCGAGTCTTCTCATACGCACCTCCTTGCTTTCGCGGGGCAACTCTAGCACGCGAGGAGCTGAAACAGGGGGTACCTGTATCCTCCTCCCATGCGCTCTCTCGCGTGCGTATCGTCTGTCGCGCTGTCGGGGCTGCTCCTCGGGGCGCAGCCGGCGGTGCCTCCCCTCTTCATCTCCGGCGTCACCGTGATCGATGGAACGGGCTCGGCGCCGTCCGAGCGGAGCCTCTTGATCCGGGGCGACCGTATCGAGCGCATCGTGTCTTCCGGCACGCCGCCACGCGGGACGACGGTGGTGGCTGGACGCGGACTCTTCGCGATACCAGGGCTCTGGGACATGCACGTGCACCTCGCGGTGCGACCGGAGCCGGAGCTCGCCGAGCGCATCGTGCTCCCGCTGTGCCTCGCGCATGGGATCGTTGGCGTGCGCGACATGGGCGGGCCGCTCGAACGCCTCCTCGCCCTCCGCGACCGCGTGAAGCGTGGTGAGCTGACCGGTCCACGGATCCTGACGCCCGGTCCCTTCGTGGACGGACCCGGCGATCCGGATCCGCTCTTCCGGCGCGTCCGTTCGAGCGCGGAGGCACGCGACACGGTGGCGGATCTCGACGGGCGGGCGTGGATTTTGTCAAGGTCCAGGCGAACCTGACGCGCGAGGCCTACGATGCGGTGATCGCGGCCGCACGCGATCGGAAGATCGTCGTGGCGGGTCACGTGCCGATAGCGATCCCGGCGAGCGATGTGATCGAGAGCGGCCAGCGAAGCCTCGAGCACGTCTCGCCGGCGCTCGTGGGGGACGCCGGAGTCCTCTTCGCGTGCTCGTCACGCGAGGCCGAGCTCAGGACGGAGCTGCTGGCCATCGAGAGAGACCGTAGCACGTCCCCCGCGCCGGCGATTCGTGCGAGAGAGGCCGCGCTCAGGTCGGCCCTCGTCGAATCGTACGATGCCGCGCGCGCCACGCGGCTCGGGCAGTCGATGCGCCGCCGTGGAGCGTGGATGGTACCGCACGCTGATCTGGTCGAACAGTTTCAGGCCGCTGAGCGCGAGTGATACGGGAGAGGACGTTCCGCTCGAGTTCGTGCCTGCCGCGACGCGAGCGCGGTGGCGTGCTGGACGCGCTGCGTATCTGAAGGCGGCCAGTCCTGCGGACTTCGACAGCGCCGCGCGCGTGGCGGACGCATCGGCCAAGGCTGTCGGGGCGCTGCACGCGGCAGGCGCGTCCGTCCTTGCGGGGACCGACACGTTCGACGGATTCGACGTTCCGGGGGTGAGCCTTCACCAGGAGCTCGCGCTGCTGGTACAGGCAGGCCTGACGCCCCTGGAGGCACTGCGGTCGGCGACGCGCAACGCCGCGGCCTATCGCGGCGCGCTCGCGACCGAGGGCACGCTCGAAGCTGGCAAACGTGCCGACCTGGTGCTGCTCGACGCCAACCCACTCTCCGACATCCGGAACATCCGGCGTGTCACGCGTGTAGAGACGGTAAGCTGCTGGATCGCGCGGCGCTGGATGTGCTGCTGGACCAGGCGCGGACCGCGGCGCGCCAATGACCGGAACATTCTTCACTGTTTCTCCGTTCAGGCCTGCATGGAACATCTCTGGTCGGACATCCGGCACGGCGCCCGCATCCTCGGCAAGAGTCCAGGATTCACCCTCACGGTGGCCCTGACCCTGGGGCTCGGAATCGGCGCCAACGCGGCGGTCTTCAGCATCGTCAACACGTTGCTGCTGCGGCCCTTGCCCGTGTCCGACCCCGGCAACCTCTTCGTCCTGGGCACCACGCACCAGGACAACGAGCAGCCTCATCAGGTCTCCTACAAGGACTTCCTCGACTATCGGGAAGAGCGCGGCGTATTCTCGGAGGCCGCCGCATACGCCATCGGCTTCGCTGCCGTCAGCGCGGCCAAACAGCCGGACCGCCTTGCGGTGAGCTACGTGACCGGCAACTACTTTTCGATGCTCGGGGTCGTACCTGCGCACGGCCGGTTGATTCAGCCGGCCGAGGGCCGCGTGTTTGGCGCCGATCCGGTGATCGTTCTCGGGCACAGTTACTGGAAGAAGCGGTTCAACAGCGACCCCTCCGTCGTCGGCCACACGGTTCTCGTCAACTCCCGGCCGTTCACCGTCATCGGGATTGTCCCGGCCTCCTTCCTCGGCACGTACACGCTCATCGAGTTCGATGCGTACCTGCCGTTCGCGATGCAGTATCCCGAGGCCGATTACAAGGACATCGTGGAGCGCCGGGACAATCACGAGATGCGGGTCCTCGCGCGGCTCGCGCCGGGCGTGTCGCGGCGCGCGGGGCAGGCCAGGCTCGACGTGCTCGCGGCGCAGCTCGAGCGGCAGTACCCGGACACCAACAAGACCGTCCGGATGCGGCTCATCCCGGAGAACCTGGCGAGGCCGGAACCCAACGGCGCAGACAGCAACCCCTTCGTCGCCGGCGTCTTCCTGGTGCTCGTCGGTCTCGTACTGCTCGTCGCCTGCGTGAACGTCGTCAACCTGCTGATGGTGCGCGCAACGGTGCGGCACCGTGAGCTGGCGGTTCGCGCAGCGCTCGGAGCCGGACGCCTTCGACTGATCCGCCAGCTCTTGACCGAGAGTCTGCTCCTGGCGCTGGGCGGAGCCATCGCCGGTGCTGTGATCGGCCGATGGGTCAGCGGGATGCTCTCGAGGATTCCGTTCCCGGCGGACATCCCCGTGCGGATCGATTTTCCATTCGACTGGCGCGTCTTCGGCTACATCGCACTCGTCGCCCTCGGGACGGGCATCGTGGTCGGGCTGCTGCCGGCACTGCGAGCGTCACACGCGGACCTGAACGAAGTCCTGCGCGAGGGCAGCCGTGGCATGTCGGACGGCGGCGGCCGGCGCCGGTTGCGCGGCGCGCTGGTCGTAGGCCAGGTGGCCGTCTCGGTGGTGCTCCTCGTCGCGGCCAGCTTGTTCGTGCGAAGCGTGCAGCGCGCGCAGACGGTCGACCTGGGCTTCGATCACCGTCACGTGTTGAACATGGCGGTGGACGTCTCGCAACAGGGATACGACGAGGCCAGGGGCCGGACGTTCTTCACGCAGCTCGAATCGAAGCTCCGTGAGCTGCCGGGTGTGGAGTCTGTCAGCTACGCGTATTCGGTGCCGCTCGGCTATTACAACTCGGCCTCCTCCGTCGAGATCGAGGGTCAGCCAGCGCCGACGGAGCAGCGCCGGCCGAGCGCCGGCTACAACGCGGTCGGCGCGGAGTACTTCACGACCATGCGGGTACCGCTCGTGCGCGGCCGTTCGTTCGCGCGAAGCGACGACCAGAAGGCGCCGAGAGTGGCGATCGTCAACGAGCACATGGCCAGCCACTTCTGGCCGGGCCAGGACGCCATCGGGAAACGCTTCCGGATGACAGGCGAGCAGGAGCCGTGGCTCGAGGTCGTCGGCATTTCGAAACAGGGCAAATACAACTTCATCTTCGAAGACCCCGGCGACTACTACTTCGTCCCGATCGAGCAGCAGTACCGCGCAATGCGTGCCCTGCAGGTCAGGGTCGCCGGCTCACCGGACGCGCTCGCCCCGCTCGCGCAGAAGGAGATCCGCGCGCTCGACCCGGACCTGCCCGTCTACGACGTGCGATCCATGACGCGTGCGCTCGGTGGCGGCAACGGATTCTTCCTCCTGCAGATGGGAGCGCTGTTCGGCGGCGGGCTCGGGCTGCTCGGACTGACGCTGGCGCTCGTCGGCATCTACGGCGTGGTTTCCTACTCGGCGAGCCAGCGCACGCAGGAGATTGGCGTCCGCGTGGCGCTCGGCGCACAGCGAGGCGACATCCTTCGACTGGTCGTCGGTCACGGCCTGACGCTCGTCGCGATCGGGATCGGTCTCGGCATGTGCGCCGCGCTGGGAGTTTCGCGCCTGCTCGGATCTCTCCTGTTCGGCATATCGGCCACCGATCCCTTGACCTTCGTCACCGTGCCGCTCGCGCTCGGCACGATGGCGATCGTCGCGTCCTACCTGCCGGCTGCACGGGCAGCCAGAGTCGACCCCTCGAGAGCGCTCCAGACGCGGTGAGATCCGACAGGACACACGTAGGGGCGGGCCGTCAGGGTCTCCGAGAATCAAGGCGTGGCTTCCACCTTCAGGTGGAAGCGCGACGCCGGCCGGGATCTTCCGCCTGAAGGCGGAAGCTACGAGCTCATGATTCACAGGCTCGGGACCACCCAGGCGGGGTATTTCACGCTTCGAAACCGGTTCTACAATGTGGCAGTAGCTTGTAGCTGACAGCCGTTGCCCATGCCCCTCACACTGCTCACTCTGTGGTTGACCGCGATGCTGCAAGCCGCCTCTTCGAACGCCGTCCCGGGCGCCGGCGTGCCGTGGACACTTGCGCAGGCGCGGGCAGCTCGAATCTCCGAGCTGCAGTACGACCTGCGCTTCGTCATTCCGTCCTCGGCGACCGAGCCGGTCGCGGGTCAGGGCGCTATTCGCTTCCGGCTGAAGGATGCCTCGTCTCCGCTCGCGCTCGATTTCTCCGAGCCCGCAGCACGCCTCTCGTCGCTGTCGGTGAACGGACGCTCGATCGAAGCTCGCGTTGTCGATGGACACGTGATGCTGCCGGCGGCCAGCCTCCAGTCGGGCTCGAACGAGGTGCGGCTCGCCTTCCTGGCCGGCGACGCCTCCCTCAATCGCAACCCCGATTTCATGTACACGCTGTTCGTGCCGGCGCGCGCGCACCTCGCGTTCCCCTGCTTCGATCAGCCCGACCTCAAGGCCAGATGGACGCTCGCTCTCGATGTGCCCTCGGGATGGGCGGTGCTCGCCAACGGCGCCGAAGCGAGCCGACAGGACACCGGCGGCCGTTTGAACGTCGCGTTCGCCGAAACGCCGCCGCTTCCGACCTACCTGTTCGCGTTTGCGGCCGGGAAGTTCTCGGTCGAGACCGGCGAGCGAGCGGGGCGCACGTTCCGGATGTTCCATCGCGAGACCGACGCCGCGAAGGTCGCCCGGAACCGTGACGCCATCTTCGATCTCCACGCGGCATCCCTGGCCTGGCTCGAGCGGTACACCGGCATTCCGTACCCCTGGGGTAAGTTCGATTTCCTCCTCGTGCCATCCTTCCAGTTCGGCGGCATGGAGCACGCGGGCGCAATCTTTTACAACGCCTCGGGCCTTCTCCTCGATCCCTCGGCGACTCAGAACCAGAAGCTCGGTCGCGCGAGCGTGATCGCTCACGAGACCGCGCACATGTGGTTCGGCGATCTCGTCACGATGCGGTGGTTCGACGATGTGTGGATGAAGGAGGTGTTCGCGAACTTCATGGCGGCGAAGATCGTCAATCCGTCGTTCCCGGAGATCAATCACGAGCTGCGATTCCTGTACGCGCACTACCCCGCCGCCTACGACGTGGATCGTACGCCGGGCACGAATGCCATACGACAGAAGCTCGAGAACCTGGACGAAGCGGGCAGCCTCTACGGCGCGATCATCTATCAGAAGGCCCCAATCGTCATGCGGCAGCTCGAAGGGCTTCTCGGTGAAGAGCCGTTCCGCGACGGTCTGCGGGAGTATCTTCGAGGCCACTCGTTCGCCAACGCCACCTGGCCCGATCTGATTGCGGTGCTGGACGGGCGGACGCCCGAGGACCTCGACGCCTGGAGCCATGCCTGGGTCGACGAGGCCGGTCGCCCGGCCATCGCGACCGAGCTGCGCGTTTCCGAGGGGCGCATCACGCGGCTCGCCTTCAGTCAGCGCGATCCGTTGCCGCGCCGCAGATTGACGTGGAACCAGCGGCTGCACGTCATCGTGTCGTCGTCTCACGGCGCTCGCGTGCTGCCGGTCCGCCTCTCGGGGAGCGTCACGGAGATCCCGGAGGCCGTCGGCCTGCCGGCCCCCGACTTCGTGCTGCCGACCGCCGGCGGGATCGGCTACGGGGATTTCATGCTCGACGACGGCAGCCTCGCCTATCTGCTGGCGCACGTGCCAGAAATCGAAGATCCGCTGACACGTGGCGCGGCCTGGGTCACGCTGTGGGAGCAGATGCTCGACGGACGGGCGTCGCCGGCCGCAATGCTGGGGCTGGCGCTGCGCGCGCTGCCCCTCGAACGTGACGAGCTGAACGTCGCGCGGATTCTCAACTACGCGGAGCAGACGTACTGGAGGTTCCTGGAGGCGCCGGCCCGCGAGAGCGCGGCACCGGAGCTCGAGCGGGTGCTGCGTACAGGCCTCGATCGGGCGCCGACGGCCAGCCTGAAGTCAGCGTGGTTCTCGACGCTGCGCGACACGGCGCTCAGCCGGCCGGTGATCGAATGGCTGGAGCGGATCTGGAGGAAGGCGGAAGCGGTCCCGGGGCTCACGCTCGCCGAACCGGACGACATCAACCTGGCGCTGGAGCTTGCGGTCCGCGAAGTGCCGGCATGGCAGGAGATCCTCGATCAACAGCTCGCGCGCACGGAGAATCCCGATCGCAGGGCGCGCCTGGCGTTCGTCCGACCCGCGCTGTCACCGGACCAGTCGACGCGTGATGCGTTCTTCCAGAGCTTGAAGGACGTGAAGAACAGGCGCCGCGAGCCGTGGGTGCTCGAGGGGCTCACCTACCTGCACCATCCGCTGCGCGCTGCGTCGTCCGAGAAATACGTCGCGGTGAGCCTCGAGATGCTCCGCGAGATCCAGCGCACCGGTGACATCTTCTTTCCGAAACGATGGACCGATGCGACGCTGGGCGGGCATGGCTCGACATCAGCGGCACGGATCGTCAGCGACTTCATCGCTGCGCTGCCGCCCGACTACCCGGATCGGCTGCGGCGTGTCCTGCTCTCGTCGTCGGATGATCTGCTGCGGATGCGGGGGCCGAAGCCGTAGACCTGTTTCGACGACCTGTAGCGCAGGGCTTCAGCCCTGCCTCGGGCAGCCCTGACCGCCTTCGCCAAGGCTTCGGCGGTCCGCCGTAGTTTCAACGAAGGCGGAAGGGCTGCGCTACGAGATTGTGAAACGCGTCCAGCCTTCACGCGGCGTCGAGACGACCGCGCGAAGCAATCCTCATCCGGTCGCCGGGCGAGATGAGCCGAGTCCTGGCTGGAAGGCCAAGAAGGCTTCGTCGTTGAGGGGGCCGAGCGGCCTGCGCGGACGGAGTGGTTCGCCCGATGCGGTCCCCGTCCTGAGAACGTCCGGCCGCGAACTGCGGGAGCGTCCGATATGGCGCCGCGTCGGCAAGGCTGATGAACTCGAGATACCTGGTGCTCACGTACAACTTCCTTGAATACGGGCGGGGCACCAGCCCCGCCCGAGACTTGGTCGTGTGGCCTGCTTCGGATTCGGCGCGAGCTCCCGGCGTGGCTCTTACGCGAGCCCTTGCTTTTTGCGAGCGCTGCGACGACGCACGATGAAGATCCCGAGCACACCAATCAGAGCGATAGAAGCTGCGAACATGACGATCCTCCCGGGATGGTATGTCGCAAGGTCGGTGCCGCTGGAGTCTCGCGCGCCTAACGTCTTCCGTTTCTTGATGTTCCGGTCAGGCGAAGGCTCTGAGAGGTGCTGACAAAAGCAGGGGACTCGGACAGAATGGTGGCGGGGATTGCAGTACCGTCGCCGGCGGACGGGATCAGTGATCCGGAACCTTCGGCCGAGATCCCGAGGTCCCTCAATCCCGGACTACGGATCCCGGATACCGACACGCGCTTGACCAACACCGATGACCGACGCTCTCGCCATCCTCGTGACCGGCGGCACCTTCGACAAGCAGTACGACGAGCTGACCGGCCGCCTCTTCTTCCGGGACACCCACGTCGGCGAGATGCTCCGGCTCGGACGATCGCGGCTCGAGATCGCGATCGAGACTGTGATGATGGTCGACAGCCTCGACATGGACGACGAGGGGCGGGCGCGGATCGTGGAGCGATGCCGGGCGCGGAGCGAGCGAGCGATTGTCATCACCCACGGCACCGACACGATGGTCGAGACCGCGCGCGCCATTGCCGAGGCCCGGCTGCCTGACAAGACCATCCTCTTGACCGGCGCGATGGTGCCGTATGCGTTCGGGAGCTCCGACGGGCTCTTCAATCTCGGGAGCGCGCTGTCGTTTGCGCAGGTGCTGCCGCCGGGCGTGTACATCGCGATGAACGGCCAGCATTTCACCTGGAACGAGGTCCAGAAGAACCGCGAGGCCGGCGTGTTCGAGCGGAGGCGGGCGTGATCCGGCTCGAATCCCGGCTGCCCTCGGTCGGCACCACGATCTTCACCGTGATGTCGCGACTGGCGGCCGACGTCGGCGCGATCAACCTGTCCCAGGGATTCCCCGACTTCGACTGCGATCCGGAGCTGATCGAAGCCGTCGCGCGGCACATGCGTGCCGGGCGCAATCAGTACGCGCCGATGCCCGGCGTGCCGGCGCTCCGCGAGGCCATCGCGGCGATGTATCGCACGTCGTACGGGCGGACCTACGATCCGGAATCGGAAGTGACCATCACGTCCGGCGCCACGGAGGCGATCTTCGGAATCGTCTCCGCGTGCGTGCACCCCGGTGACGAAGTGATCGTCCTCGAGCCGTGCTACGACTCGTACGTCCCGGCCATCGACCTGAACGGCGGTGTGCCGGTCGTCGTGTCGCTGCAGTTCCCGGACTACTCGGTCGACTGGGAGGCGGTGCGACGTGCGATCACACCGAGGACGCGGCTCCTGATGATCAACACGCCGCACAATCCGACTGGCGCGGTGCTCACCGACGACGACATGCGTGCGCTGGCGTCGGTCGTCGAGGGAACTGGTGTGCTCGTGCTCGGAGACGAGGTCTATCAGCACATCATCTTCGACGGTCTCCGTCACGAGAGCCTCGCGCGGCACGATGCGCTGGCGGCCCGCAGCTTCGTGGTCGGTTCGTTCGGGAAGACCTACCACGCCACCGGGTGGAAGGTGGGCTACGCCGTCGCGCCCGCCGCGCTGACCACGGAGCTGAGGAAGGTGCACCAGTTCGTGACGTTCTCGACGAGCACGCCGGTCCAGCACGCGATTGCAGATTTCCTGAAGGCCGAGCGGGGACTGCGCGAGCTCGGCCCATTCTTCCAGGCCAAGCGCGATCTCTTCCTGCGGCTGATGGCCGGATCGCGGTTTCGCCCGCTGCGATCGCGCGGCAGCTACTTTCAGCTGATGGACTACTCGGAGATTTCCGGCGAGCAGGACGCCGACTTCGCGATCCGCCTCACGCGGGAGCACGGTGTGGCGTCGATCCCGACGTCGCCTTTCCTGCATCGCCAGAAGGCGCCGCTGGTGCTGCGGTTCTGTTTCGCGAAAAAAGACGAGACGCTCGAGGCGGCTGCGGAGCGTCTGAGGGGGATCTGATTGGGGCGCCTCACACCTCCAAAAGCTTTACTGGAGGAAGGGAGGTGGGGAGGGAAGAGGGAGGACCACGCCCCCAATTAGCGACACACCGACGGCTCGCGCGCCCGGCGGAGCCGGGCGCTGGAGTGAGTGTGCAGGGCGCGAACGCGAACACGGAAGTGATCGCGCCGTGCTCGCGTTCGTGCCCTGCGCACTCACTCGGCCGCGCTTCGCGCGGCGCTAGCCGTTGCACCTGCGACTAACCAGCCGCGTACCTCCCTCTTCCTCCCGTCCTCCTCTCCTCCTGTGATGGTTTTTTGATCGGCAAACAACCAAGAGGCCGCGAACCGAAGAGGGATCGCCGCAGCCGCTATCTCGCCCCGCGCGTCGAGATGTAGAGGAAGACGAAGCAGTACAGCACCGCGAGCTCTCCGCCGTTCTGAATCGGCCAGAACCCCCGTGGCCAGTGGGACTGGAAGTATGCCACCGCCATCTCGCCGCTGCAGATGAAGGCGACCGGCGTCACCGCGACGCCCGCGGCGATGAGGAGTCCACCAACGAACTCGATGATGCCCGCCGCACCGCGCTGCGTCAGGATCGACACACGGTCGGCGTCGAACACCCCGAACAGCTTCTGCGCGCCGTGGCACGCGAAGAGAAGTCCCGCGACGATCCGCATCAGCTGATACGACCAGGGCTCGGCCTTGGAAAACAGTTTGAGCATCATCCAATCAGTCTGAATCGAATCAACTGACGCGCCGTGCCTGTCGGGCTCGTCACCTTCAGCTCGATGCCGTACTCGCCGGGCGCCAGAAACGCGAGCGGCAGATCGAATTGCGGGGCGCCCCGATCCATCGGGATAAGTTCCAGAGTACGAATCGTCGTGCCTCTGATGTTGGAAACCACCGCCGAGGTCGTCACGGGCGCGCCGTCCGGGTTGTAGGCGGGCACACGAATCAACAAGCGCTCGCTCCGCCTGAAGATGCGTGACGGCGTAGGTGCCGCGTCAGGCTGAGCGGACAGCGTTCGAAAATCTCGGACGGTCCTGGCCCTCACGATCTGCGCCTGCAGCAGGACCGGACCGGCGCCGCGAGTCGCCGGCACGTCGACATCCTGGGCGCTTGTGTCGATTTCGGTGCCATCGACCGCACGAACGCTCAGGTCGAGCTGCATGCGTCCGGTCGGCACGGAAAAGACCGCGCGGTCGTCGGCCCCACTCTGGTCAGCCGGAGCAATGGCCTGGACTTCGCGCTCGAAGAGCGTCGCGCCCTGCGGCGTCGACACTTTCAACAGGACGACGCGCGGTTGCGAGCGGAGCGCGGCGCCCGCGGACGACGGTTCCCAGGTGAACACGAACGCCAGCCGTCCGTCATCCGCTCGCTCGAACCCGTACCACATGTCGATCAATCGGCTCCGCCGCAGGGTCCGAACCGGTCCGGATGGCGTGGACGGAGCCGACGCCCGGTCGAGCCAGGTCCGCCATTCGCTGCTCAACGGAGACCAGTAACCCGACGGCACGCGAATCTGCACGTCCTTCCTCGTGGTTCGAACCGCGATGGGATGGAAACGTCCGTCCGTCGCTTGCGATGGCTGATAGGTCAGGACGTAGTAGGAGTCGAGATCGCGCGACAGCCGCGCGAGCGCCGGGACCAGATCCCGCCCGTCGGTGACCGCCTCCCCTCCGGTCTGCGCGGCGATGGACTGCAGCGTGTCCAGACCGCGATCTTTGGCCGGAGGCGAGTCCGGATCGGTCGAGGCTGGCGCGGGATCGCGCGGATCGAACGTGTAAATCGGGAGGCTGAAGTGGCTGGCCGCGCGAGCCAGGCTCTGCCAGTCGGGGAGCCGGCGCCGCTCGGCACCAGGTCCCCGTACGAATCCCTCGCTGATCAGCACGAGCGCGCCTCTCGTCGGCCGCAGGTCCCCCATCTTCATCGTCAACTCACGCAGCCCGGTCGTCACGATCTGCGCGCGAGCGCTGTCGACCGCCTCCGGCGTACGGCCGAAGAACTCGGTCTCGAAAGACGTCTTGGCGGTGTAGTCGCCCTTCCGTCCCTCGAATCCATCGATCACCGCCCCAGCTGCAGTGCGATCGCGCGTGAACCGAAAGCCGCTCACTCGATCGAGCGGCTTCAAGACATGAATGAGGTCTCCCGGCCGAACGTATTCCGTGAGGAATCGTCTGGCTGCGTCGCGGACGCGCTCGCTGTTGACGCCAGGTGCGACGTTGAACTCGTCGAGGTACAGCGCAATGACCCTCGTGCCTGCCTCTTGAGCGGCCTTCCGTTCATCGTCGTCCGTCAGGTACGGGTGTGATGGCCCCGGCGCCGGGTCGTGCGGGTGGTGCAGGCGTCCGCAATTCCACGGACGTGAGAGCTTGCGCGATGCCGTTGTCGTCCAGCGCGAAGTCGGCCGGCTTGAGATCGAGCAGCGAGCGGCCGCGCCGATCCGTGACGACAACGTTGATGCGAATGTTGACCGGGGCCGGCGCGGAGGCGCCGGCGACCGGCGTATCGCCCGCCGGTTTCGACGGACCGAGCCGTTGGGCCCGCTCAGCCCGCTGAGCAACGACGTCGACGCGGGGCGCGAGGAGGCACAAGGACGAGAGCAACGCTGCAAGCGGGAATCGTCGTGCCGTCAACTGCGTCCTCCGGGGCGGCGGTGTCGCCGGATCGAGTGTACTGCGGGCTGCCGACACCGGGAAACTGAACCGACTGACGGCAATGTCGCCGGCACCAATCGCCTGCTCGGGCTGAGGATACACCTCCGCCGCGCAAAGAGGTATCTTCTGGGACGTGTTGACCTTGACTGATTTCAAAGCAACGCTGAAGGCAGCCGAGCCGCCCAACGGTCTGCCCGCGCCGCTCGTCGCGCTCTGGAACGACGCGAAAGGCGACTGGGACGGCGCCCACCGGGTCGCGCAGGATATCGAGTCGAACGACGGCGCATGGATCCACGCGTACCTCCACCGTAAGGAAGGTGACGCGTCGAACGCCGCCTACTGGTACCGCCGCGCGGGGAAGCCTGTGGCGCGCGGGTCGTTCGAGGAGGAATGGGAGGCGATCGCCACCGCGCTTCTGAAGGAAGCCTAGGCCGTCAGGTCGGCCCCATTCACTCAGGACGACGTGCGGCGACCGCGACGATGAAGATCAGCAGCCCCAGTGGGATGATCGCACCGCCGAAGCCCGTGTCGAGAACGAACAGGTGGACGCCGATCGCCCCCACCATCGTCGATCCGGCGATCGCAACTGCCACGTAGACGGTCTTGGGGAACAGGAAGAGCAGACCGCCAATCACCTGGAGCGCACCGGTCAGGAAGCGGAACCAGTCGCCAACGCCGATCTGGGCGAACAACTTCACCCACATGGAATCGGGGTCGAATTTCGTGAATCCGACACCGACGAACACTCCGCACGCGGCAATCCGCAGGACCCAGCCTGTTATGTCGAAGGCCGGAAAGCGCTCGGGCGGCGCCAGCAACGGCGGTTCAGTGATCGACACGGCTCCGGTGCTCGAAGGTGAGTGAACTCCGCGTCTAGGCACGTGCCTGTCGCCGGCAGTACCACATGAAGCCGGCCATGCCGAGAGTCCCGGCAGGACCGACGAGCAGGATCATCCCGGAACCGATCGGCGGGGGCACAGCGATCGCGGCGAGGACGATCACGAAGCCAAGCGCGACCAGCGTGTACCCCGCCACCCGGTGCGTTCTGATCCAGAGCGCGCGATCAGCCAAGGTGTGCGGAGTCCGGATGCCAATCGCGAGGTTTGGTCGGGTCCGCGGAAGAAGATTGCCGACACCGATCATCGTCAACCCCAACATCACGGGAACAATCTGAACGGCCCACCCACGACCCTGCAGCATCCCGAGCGCTCCAGCGAGCACCATGGCATGGACGCCCATCAGGAACAGGATGAACCGCAGCATGATGGCGTCGTAGGTTGCCAGACCCGTCGCGGATCCAGAGCCGTCTATCGGATGCCGGACGCAGAGGCCGCGCAGGAGGCTATTCGTGACCGCTGCGGCGGTTGGCAGCAGGAAGGCCACCATCACCCCGCCGAACCAGACGACGCCGCGACCAGGCACATCCCAGGAAGGCGGAATCTGTTCAGGGAGTCGTGTATACAGGGCCGCGCCGAGCGCGTAGCCAGCCGCGATCACGAGGGTGTGGGGCGATCGGAGTGAGGGCATCTCATGCCTCTTGCCGTCGAGTCCGGCGTTTCGGGCTGCGTCGAGCGCGCGACGTCGGACGAGTCCAGTCGATCAAATGTTGAACCACGTCCTGGAAGACCGATGTGTTCAGCTCGTATCGAATCTCTTGCCCGTGGCGTTCCGTCACTACGAGGCCGGCATCGCGAAGCACCGCAAGGTGCCGCGAGATGGTCGGCCAGCTCGAGTTGAATCGGACGGCTATGTCTCCCGACGACAGCGGCCCGTCGCGGAGCAACCGGAGGATCTCCCGCCGCGTCTCGTCAGCCAGCGCGCGGAACGCCTGGTTCGAGCTCACGCCGCTCTTTCCTGTTCTTGCATAGTTAGCAAATTAGCTAATTATCATGCCCGCGTCAAGGGGCATCCATGGAGGGCGCGGAAGCGGGGGCTCTCGGCCAGCGCACTGGCCACGAAACGCTCGGCCAGGTCGGAGAGTCGTCAACCGGCCGGCTTCCGGCGCGGGCGCTGCTTCTGCGAGATCGATCGGATGATCAGCTTGCCCTTCCCGCTCGCCGGCATCGGCGTCTTCGCCTGCGACAGAGCCAGGCCACAAAATAGTCGCGCCGACCGCAGAGGGGAGGAGGACCACCTGCGGCCGGCGCCGTTCAGCCGGGTGACGTCGGCTGAAACTAGCGGCCTTTATCAGCTGATTCAACTAGCGCGCAAATCGCGTGGTTCGGCCCGTATTTCGCAGCCGCGACAGCGGAGCGGCTGCCACTGATTCAGGCGTTACGTCCTGCTAGAATCTTCTCGGCGGCCCCTGTTGCGGCATCAACGGGCTGCTCGAAGACGACGACTTCTGCGCAGATGCGGCATCCGCCACGCGCATCGCCAGCACGGTGCCCTCGTGCAGGGCATCTCCCGTGACCTCTGTGTTGACGCCGTCGGTCACGCCGGTCGTCACGGGCAGCGCATGCAGCGCACCGTCGAACATCCACACCGTGCCGCCCGCCGACAGCGGCCGGTTCTGCGCGAGCACCTTCGGATCCTGGCCGAGCGCCGCCAGCGTGAGTTCCGTCGGACGGAACTTCAGCGCGGCCGAAGGCACCCGCAGCACGTCGTCCTTCCGTGTGACTTCGATCGTGACGTTCGCTGTCATCCCCGGCTTGAGCTCGAGCGCCGGGTTCGGCGCCGCGATGATCGCGGCATACGTCACCACGTTCTGCGACACGACCGGATCGAGCCGGACCTGCGTGACCGTTCCCGTGAATGTCTTCGCCGGGTACGCGTCGACGTGGAAGGTCACCGGCTGTCCGTCACGAACGTTGCCGAGATCCGACTCGTCTATGTTGGCGTTCACCTGCATCTCGCTCAAATCCGCGGCCAGCGTAAAGAGCGTCGGCGCCTGCAGGCTCGCCGCGACCGTCTGCCCGACGTCGACCGAACGGCCGATGACGATGCCGTCGATGGGCGACGTGATGACGGTCTTCTGCAGGTTGACCTCGGCCTGAGTCAGTGAGGCTCGCGCCTGGGCGAGCTGCGCTTGCGCGCTGCGCACCTGCGCATTCGCCGTGCGCTCGGCAACGTCCGCCGCTTCGAGATCGGTCATCGGTATCAGCTGCTTGTCCGCGAGCTGGTGCGCCCTGACCGCTTTGGTCCGGGCATCGTCCAGTGCGACCTGGGCCCGCTGAACGTCCGCCTGCGAGCTCGCGAGGTTGGCACGCGCCGAATCGACCTGCGTCTGGAAGAGCGACGGATCGAGCCGAGCAATCACCTGGCCTTTTCGGACGATGGAGTTGAAGTCGGCATTGAGCGCCTGAATCGTCCCGGATACCTGGCTGCCCACTTGAACCGTCGTCACCGCCTCGAGCGTCCCCGTCGCCGCGATCACGCTGGCGATGGATCCCCGTGTCACGGTGCTCGTGACGATGGCCGGCGCGGCTTCTCCCTTGTGCGCGTAGTAGGCGCCGACGGACAAGCCGGTCAGGGTAAGAATCCCGATGATCATGGCGAATTTGTGTTTCACGATATCTCCTCGACGACCTCTTCCGCTTCCCGCTTCCCGCTTCCAGCTTCGAGCGCCGGCTTCGAGCCCGGCTTCGAGCTCACGCCGACTGCGACTGCGACCCCGGACTGCGACTGCGACTGCCGACTGCGACTGATGACTGCCGACTGATCGACTGACGACTGGTTAGACGGACCCTCCGTGGCGCGCCAATGGCTGGACTGTGAAGAAACCGTGGCAGGATGGCAGGCGGGAAACGGCAACGTTACACTGGAAACGTGACAGCTGAACTGTCGGCAGGAACGGAACGCTCTGAGGGAGCCCGCGTCCTCATCGTCGAAGACGAGCCGCATATTCGGGACCTTGTTGCGCTGCATCTCGGTCTGGAAGGCCTGACGGTCGTGGCGGTCGGCGACGGAAACGAGGCCCTCCGCTACGCGCGGACGGAACCGTTCGACGTGATCGTCCTCGACCTGATGCTGCCGGGGCTCGACGGCGTCACCGTGTGCCGCGCGATCCGTCGCGAGCCGCCGAACAGCGACGTCCCGATCCTGATGCTGACGGCGCGCCGCGAAGAGTCCGACAAGGTGCTCGGGCTCGAGAGCGGTGCCGACGACTACCTCACCAAGCCGTTCGGCGTGCGCGAGCTGGTGGCGCGCGTGCGGGCGCTGCTCCGGCGGCCGCGGGCTTCGAAGCTGGCCAGCGGCGTGGGCTCCCAGGCCAAGCCCGTGTCCGTACACGGCGTGGATGTCGATCCCGCGCGGCGGCTCGCCCGGCTCGACGGCCGCGAGATCGAGCTGACGGCGCACGAGTTCGATCTGCTGTATCTGCTGGCGAGCAACCCCGGCATCGTGTTCAGCCGCGAAGCGCTCGTTCAGCGGGTGTGGGGCGGCGACACGCACGTGACGGATCGGAGCGTCGACACGCTCGTCAAGCGGGTGCGGCGCAAGATCGAAGACGACCGCGCGGAACCTCGGTTCATCCTGACCGTGTGGGGCACGGGCTACAAGTTCGCCGATGTCTAGCACCAAACCCGTTTGGTACCGCAGTCTCTACTGGCGCATCGCGTTCGGATTCGTCGCGTTGCTTGCGGTGGTCCTCGTCCTCCAGGTCCTCATCTTCCTCTGGCTCACGGATCGCATCGTCGGACCGTCATCGAAATCACCGCACCAGCTCGCGACGAACGTCGCAGCGGAGATTGCGCCCGACCTCGCCGCCGACTCCACGCTCAGGCTCGAGCCGTACCTGCGGGACAAGTTCGGCCACATCTACCAGCCGTTTCTGGTCGTCCTCAACGATGGTCGTTTCGGATCGAACCGATTCGATCGGCTCCCACCCGGTTTCGCACGCGCCCTGTTGCCACGGATGCGCCGCGAGCGGGCGCCCTGGAGATCCGGGTCGAAGCGGTGAGCCCTGGCGATCGGGCGAGAGCGGACGCGGAGGCCCGTTCGAGGGTCGTGGCGGACCGCCTGAGCCTCCGCCCGATAGTCGAGGTCCACGCCCTGACTATACCGGTCCGCCGCCACCGCCAGGCCCGCGCGGCGACCGGCCTCCCGAGCCGCGCATGGGTGAACGCCCGCCGGACGCCGAGGGCCGCGGCGGCGGTCGCAGGTTCGAGTCGGCCCCGATCACGGTCGGTGGAGAGGAAGTGGGTCTGGTCATCGTGCCGACCGAAGCGCCACCGGTGTTCGTTGCGGTCCGGGAAATGGGCCCGACGCTCGCCTGGTTCGCGCTCGGGCTCCTCGGTGTCGGCGCTGCCGTGACCGCTCTCGTCATCTTCAGGCCGACGCACAATCGGCTGCGCGCGCTCGAGCGGGCCGCATCCGCGCTCGGGCAGGGTCAGACCGATGTCCGCGCGGTCGAAGGCGGCGGCGACGAGGTCAGCTCGCTCGCGCGCACCTTCAACCGCATGGCGGAGGACCTCGATGCGCGTGCGACCGCCCTGAGCGCGTCGGATCGCGCACGGCGGCAGCTGCTCGCAGACGTCTCCCACGAACTGATGACGCCCCTGACGGCGATCCGCGGGTACACCGAGACGCTGGGCATGTCGGACCTCCAGCTCGATGAGCCGACGCGAGAGCGTTACCTCGCGATCATCGGTGAGGAGACCCGCAAGCTCGAAGAGCTCATCGGCGATCTGCTGGATCTGGCAAGGCTCGAGGGAGGTGGCGGAACCCTCGACTTCAAGGACGTGGCGATCTCGGAGCTCTTTGGACGCGTGGTCGACCGGCACGGCCCGACGATCCGGGATCGGCGGATCACCGTCGTGCCCCGAATCGAGCCCGCGGATCTCGGGGTCCGCGGCGACCCCCAGCGGCTCGAGCAGGCGCTGCAGAACCTGGCCTCGAACGCGCTGCGCCACACGCCAGAGGGCGGCACGATCGAGCTCGGTGCATCGATCGGAGCCGACGGCGTCCACATCAGAGTCGCGGATTCGGGTCCGGGCATTCCGACAGAGCATCTGCCACGGGTGTTCGATCGCTTCTACAAGGTGGACCCTTCCAGGTCGGTCAGTTCGACGGCCTCCGGCAGTGGCCTCGGGCTCTCCATCGTGCAGGCAATCGTCGAGCGGCACGGGGGCCGGATCACGGCGTCGAACGGCGCAAAGGGGGGCGCGATCTTCGAAATCGTGCTGCCCGCTCAGGTTCGCCAGAGCGCGGCGTGATGTCGAATACATGTCGGGATCAGGGATCCGTCGTCCGGGATCCGCGAACCTCGGAACCTTGTTCGAAGGTCTTCCGGATCCCGGATCCCTGATCCCGTCTCAATTCTTACTGCATCAGGCTCACGTTCAGCGTCTCGGTCTGGCCTCGCCTGATGCGAACGTTCGCCGTATACGGGCGGTAGCCTTCACGGCGAATCTCGATGCGGTGCGGGCCGTCGGCAAGCTGCACGCTGAGCCGGCTGCCTCCCTCCGATCCGTCCCAGCGCTCGCCGTCGATCAGAATCTCGGCATCGGCCGGCTGCACGCGAATCGCGAGCGTCCCGAAGTCGTCTCGCGCGTCGCGCGGGCGCGGCGGTGTCCGATCGCCTGGGCGGGCACGATACCCGGCGGGCGGCGCGGGATCCGGGGTCCCGCGCTCGGCGGCCGCCGGTGGTTCAGTCGGCGTGGGCCGCTCGCTCGTTTCGCCTGCGGCCACCGGTTCCATCACGTGCTTGATGGTGATCGTCCCATCCCGCCGGAACAGGACGGGCTGCCGGGCCGTGCGGTAGCCCTCGAGGAAGAACTGGAGCTCGTGCTCGCCCGCTTCGACCCGTAGCCGCTGGAACGCACCGTCGAACTTGTCGGCGGTACCGACGAAGTATCCGTCGACGAAGATCTGCGTCTGTTTGGGACTGATTTGCAGCCGTGCGGCGCCGGTCATGTCGTAGCCCGACGGCCAGTAATAGGGCGGATATTGGTAGTAGCCGTATCCACCCCAACCCCAGAAGAACGGGTCGTAATAGAAGGGTGAGTAGAAGCGCGGATAGTAATAGAACGGCGACCCCACGAACACTGCGGTACGTACGCCGGAGCGGTGTACCACGCGTCGCTGGGCTGCCGCATCGGACGGCAGGAACAGCCCCGCCGCGACGAAGCAGAGAACTGTCAGGACTACGAGACGATATTTCCGGGCCACCGGGGAACCTCCGTCGCACAGGCGCGCAGATCCGACCTGAGCAACGACGGTGCCAGCAGAAACCGCGCGCCTGACGCGGGTGGTGGCCGCCGCTCGTCACCTCGTGGAAGCAATCCGTCTAGAGCCGAGGACACGCCTGCCGCCGCGCGACCAAAGGGAGCACGATCGGCGGTGGTAGCATCGCCGCAGGGATCGATGTGGGTAAGTCGGCGAGCTGAGCGCTTCTTCACATCGATCCGGAGCCACGTTTCATGACCGGAGCGAATCGCCGGCCTCCCCAGCCCCGCTGATCAACCCGCGTCAGCGCTTCTGACTCTCCGGACGTGCAGCACCGCCAGGACAGCCAGGGCGAGGAGCAGCGAGGCCACACCTGTCGCGAGCGAGCGCGACGTGTCGGAAATGGCGCCGACCAGCCAGGGCACGGTCGCGCCCCCGAGAGAGCCGAGTGCGAGCAGCGGACCGGCCAGTCGGATGGGCATCTCGCGGGAGACCGCGGCCACCGTCACCGGAAAGACCGGCCCGAGTCCAATCCCGCAGAGCGCTGCCGCGCCCAGAACGATGCCGTCGGCCCGTGCGGTGAGCAACAGTACCGAGGCCGCACGCGGTGAACGCGAGACCTGCAAAGACTGACGGGTCTTCGTAGCGCCGGTCGAGACGGACGGCGATCAGGCCTCTGCCCGCGCTGAGTCCTCCCCAGAACGCCGCCCCGACAGTGGCTGACGCTGCCCCCGAGGCCGCGGCCGGCAGCCGCCGCGCCAGCTCGGGAAGCCACCCGCCGAGCGCCATCTCGGTGCCGCTGTAGAGCCAAATCAGGACCCCGAAAAGCGCCACGCGCATGACAGGGCTCGAGGACGTCGGCGCACTGCCGGAGTCGATTCCGTCGTGACCGCCGACGGAGCTTACGAACGCGATCGCGGCGGCCGCGCAGAGGACGGCCAGTGCCGCGAGCGACGAGCGCATCCCGCCGAGCCGCACCGCCGCGGAGACGACGAGCGGCCACACGGCTGCTCCCACGCCCCAGGATAGATTGAGCATGCCGAGCGCCGACGCCGCGCGGTCGCGTCGTCCGCGGGCAACCAGGAGGTTCGTCGGAGGGATCACGAACCCCATCCCGGTTCCGGCCGCGAAGGCTCCCACGACACCGGAGGCGTATCCGCCCGCGGCGATTGCCACGAGTCCGGCGCTCATCGTTCCGTAGCCGAGAGCCAGCGTTCGCGCGTCGCCGATCCGCGAAACGAGCAGTCCCGAGATCGCGCCGGCGCTGAGGCTGCCGGAGAACTGTGCGGTGAAGAGCGCTCCGGCGGCCGAGTCCGAGAGGTGCCACGTCTCGACCAGCTCCGGGAGAATCGGTCCGAGCATGGTCGTCACCATTCCGGTCACGACGAACGCAGCCATGGGTACATGCACGCTGAGTCGAGGGGCCATCTTCAGGTGCGTCGAGCGGTCGATCGGTAGTCTCGCATAGGCGCTGCCGCCAGGCTTTTCACGAGGGAGGAGCCTTTGCCTGCTTCCGGGACCAGCCCGTCCCACATCCGCACATCCGTCGAGCGGCCGTTCTTGATGTCGCCCGAGCAAGCCCAATCTGCTCTGTGGCTTCGGGGCACCTCCTTCCAGGCACTACATTTGGCTATCCTGGACCTCCAACCCGACCCATGATCCGTCTGGCGAACGTCTCGAAAGTCGTGACGAGCGGCCCCGAAAAGCTCACCATCCTGAGCTCGGTCGACTTGACCGTGCCCGCCGGCCAGTTTCTCGCCGTCGTGGGACCGTCGGGAAGCGGCAAATCGACCCTCCTGTCGCTCGTCGCGGGTCTGGACGCCCCGACGTCTGGCGAGATCTTCATCGACAATCAGAACATCACGCAGATGAGCGAAGACGAGCTCGCCGACCTCCGTGGTGCGAAGGTGGGGTTCATCTTCCAGTCGTTTCATCTGATCCCGTCCCTGACCGCGTACGAAAACATCCTCGTGCCGATGGAGCTCATGGGCGTGCCGGGAGCGAAGCTCCGTGCGACAGCTCTCGTCGATGAAGTGGGGCTGGGGGAGCGCGGGCATCACTACCCGTCCCAGCTCTCCGGCGGCGAGCAACAGCGCGTCGCCATCGCGCGGGCGTTCTCGAACAACCCGCAGCTGCTGCTCGCCGACGAGCCGACAGGCAATCTGGATTCGACGAACGGGACCCACATCTTCGATCTGCTGGTCAGGCTCAATCGCGACCACGGAACCACGCTCGTCCTGGTCACCCATGAGCAGACACTGGCGGCGCGCGCGGACCGGACCATTGCCCTGAACGCCGGGCGCGTGGTGATGGACGCCATGTCACGTCAGGCACACTGACGTGCCCTTCATCCTCAACATGGCGGGGCCCGGGCTCCATCGGGCGCAGCTGCAGAACGCGTTCATGGAACAGTTTCCGAGCGCCACACTCGTCGACGTGCTCGACGACCTGGACGAAATGCGAAAACGTGTCGACGATCTGTCGTTCGCGATCTCGATCCTCGGCGGGCTCGTCTTTGCCTGCGGCGGCTTGATCATGATTGGATCGATCGCGATGACCAAGCAGAGCAGGGTGACGTCGCCGCCCGGATCCCTCGTCGACGTCGGTGACTCGCGGCTCCACCTCGCATCCTCGGGCGAGGGCGCCCCCACGGTCATCCTGGAGGCCGCGCTGGGCGCGTCCTCGATCAGCTGGTCGCTGGTACAGCCCGAGGTCGCACGCCTGACGCGGGTCTGCAGCTACGATCGTGCGGGGTTCGGCTGGAGTGATGGAGGGCCGCTGCCGCGCACCGCCCGCCGCATCGCGGCGGAGCTTCACGTCCTGCTCGAGCGCGCGAAGGTACCGCCACCGTATCTGCTCGTCGGCCACTCCTTCGGCGGAATCGTGACGCGGGTCTTCGCGTGCGACTACCGGAACGAGGTCGCCGGTCTGGTGTTCGTGGATCCGGCACATCCGGTGGACTGGATCCAGCCTGCGCCGAAGGAACAGCTCAAGATCGATCGTGGGCTCAGACTCTGCCGGCATGGTGCGACCGCCAGTCGCCTGGGCATCGCGCGAGCCGTCGTCGCGCTGGGTTCGGTCGGCGCTTTGACGATCGCGCGCGGCGTCGCACGCATCGTGAGCCGGGGCGATCTCAGGAAGGAAGACGAAGGGATTCTGGCACCGGTCTGGAAGCTCCCGGCCGAAACTCGGCGGTCCTTGCCGCGGTTCTGGACGCAGGCCAAGTTCTTCGAAGCGCTGGGCAGCCAGATCGAATTCATCAGCAGGAGCTCGGAGGAGGCGCTCGAGGCCGAAGGCTCCGGCTACGGGGACCTGCCGCTCGTGACCATCTCGTCCACTGACCCTGGCGACTATCGCATCCGACAGCAGGAGATGCTGGCCCGCCTATCCACACGCGGCCGCCACGTCATCGCCTCGCGTAGCGGGCACTGGGTCCCGCTCGATCAACCCGACCTCGTGATCACGGTGATAACCGAAATGGTCGAGGAGATCCGGGCGTCCTCTGCCAACGTCGGAGGTCAGCACCGCGTCTAATCAAAAGATTCCAACCCTCCTGGTCCCATAGGCGTCCAACAGCAGGCCAGAGGATCTGGCACTATGGCGAGCTTCATTCAGGACCTGCGGCACGGACTGCGCTCTGTCGTCAAGAACCGCGGCTTCGCGGCGATCGCCGTGCTGACGCTGGCGCTCGGCGTCGGGGCCAATGCGGCCATCTTCAGCGTGCTCCGAGCCGTGGTCCTCCGCGATCTCCCTTATCAGGATGCCGATCGCCTCGCTGTCATGTGGACGAAGAACCTCCGACAGAACCTGCCCGACGGCTCTTCGTATCTGAACTTCCGCGACTGGAAAGAACAGAGCAGGACGTTCGAGCAGATGGCGGCGTACGTGCGGCCGGAGTTCACCCGCGGCACGCTCGCAGGTGGCCAGGGCGCCGAGCGCATACACATCGGGCTCGTCGGACCGGGGTTCTTCCAGTTGCTGGGCACCGCCCCCCTCCTGGGCCGGACGTTCGAAGAGTCCGACTTCACGACCACCACGCGCACGGTCGTGATCAGCCACAGCCTCTGGCAACAGCGGTTCGGTGCGGACCGCGGCATCGTCGGCAGGACGATCCAGTTCAGCGACATGAACGTCGAGGTCGTCGGCGTGATGCCGCCTGGTTTCGAGCTGCCGACATCCGACGTGCAGCTGTGGCAACCGCTCTTTTTCGGCCCACAGTGGCAGGACGCACGGAGCCGCGGCGCCGACGCCCTCATCGTGTTGGGGCGGCTCGCGCCGTCAGCGACCATCGCGTCGGCGCGCGCGGAAATGGATGCGATCGCTGCCCGTCTTCGGGACCAGTACCCTACGTCGAACGCCGCGTTCGGCGTCTCGACCGATCCGCTCACCGACCGGGTCATCGGGCAGACGACGGAGCGATCGCTATGGCTGTTGTTCGGCTCTGTCGGATTCGTCCTGCTGATTGCCTGCGCCAACGTCGCCAACCTCGTGTTGGCGCGCGCGGCGCGGCGCAGACACGAGTTCTCGCTCAGAACCGCGCTCGGCGCGAGCAGGATGCGCCTGGTTCGCCAGGCACTGACTGAAAACATCGTCCTGTCGATGCTCGCGGGAACGGTGGGCCTGCTGTTCGCCTGGGCCGGGACGGTGGTGCTCAGGAGCATGGCGCCCGGTGCCCTGCCACGTGCGGAAACCATCCAGGTCGACGCAGGGGTGCTGCTCTTTCTGCTTGCAGCCTCGCTCGCAAGCGGCCTGATCGCCGGCCTCCTGCCGGCCTGGAAGCTCTCGACGACCAAACCGGCCGACGTGCTGCGAGAGGACGGACCGCGGTCGCTTGGCGGAGTCGGCGGGCGCCGCCTGCACCAGGGACTGGTCGTGGCCGAGATCGCACTGGCGGTGATCCTGCTGTCCGGCGCCGGGCTGCTGATGCGGAGCTTCCAGCGCGTGCAGTCGACCAATCGGGGATTCGATTCGAGCAACGTGCTCTTGATGCAGGTCGATCTTCCGGGCACTTATGACAACACCGCGAAGATGAGCACGTTCTACGCCGAGGCCACGCGGAGAATTCGCTCGCTGCCGGGCGTGGTCGCCGTAGGCGCGATCAGCGATTTCTTCATCCACCGTCAGCCGGACTACAGAGTTGCGCTCGAAGGACAGCCGCCGCAACGCCCCGACGATCCCGCGCCACCGTTGACCGAGGACCAGGTCGTGCCCGGCTACTTCGAGGCGATGCGTATCCCGCTGCTGCGAGGCAGGCTGCTGCAGGACGCCGACCTCGCGACCGGCGCGCCGCAGGTTGTCGTGATCAACCAGGAAATGGCACGGCGCTTCTGGCCGAATCAGGACGCCGTCGGCAAGCGCCTGAAGTACGGATTGGATCCTGGCGCCAAGAACCCGTGGAAGACGGTCGTCGGGGTCGTCGCCGACATGCGCCGTCAACGGCTCGACGAACCGGCGATCCCGTACATGTTCCAACCGGGCATCAACCGGCAGATGGACATCGCCGTCAGAACCCTGAACGATCCCGAATCGTCTCGGGAGGCCATTCGCGCAGAGATGCGCGCGCTCGATCCGTCGGTGCCGCCGTATGGGATCGTGACGGTCGAGCAGCGATTGGGCCGGACCGTGGCGCTTCGACGGCTGCAGACGCTGCTGCTCGTCGCGCTCGCGAGCGTCGCGCTGATCCTCTCCATGATCGGCGCCTATGGCGTCATCCACCAGTCCGTCGCGGCGAGAACGCAGGAGATCGGCATTCGCATGGCCCTTGGCGCGAACGCCGCGGCCGTACGGCGGATGGTCCTCGCCGCAGGCCTCGCGCCGGCGGTCGCAGGAATGGCATTGGGTCTGCTCGGGTCCCTGACGCTCAGCCGAACGATCGCCACGTTTCTCTATCAGACCAACCCGCTCGACCCGATGATCTACACCGTGGTGACAATCGGTCTGTTGACCGTGACGACGACCGCCTGTCTCGCGCCGGCCATCCGCGCCGCGCGCTTCGACCCGATGGCCGCGCTGCGGCGGGATTGAGCACGCCGGGCCGCAGGCGCTACTTGATCCCCTCGGCATCCATCGCCCACATCCCGCGGCCGTACGTCGAAATCACGATCACTCGATCGCGCGGCTGATATTGGAGGTCCGAGACCTGCACCGACGGCAGGTTGCCGCCGAGGACGCGCCACTGCTTCCCGCCGTCGGCCGATACGAACGCGCCGAAGTCGGTCCCCGCGAACAGCCGTGAGGCTGTCGTCGGATCTTCGCGGATGACGTTCACCGGGCCTGACGGAATGTTCTCCGCGATGCTGGTGAACGTCTTTCCGAAGTCGGTCGACTTGTACGACGTAGACGCCGAAGTCGTCATCCTCGCGACCGCGCTGGGTCACATAGACCGTACCTTCGTCGTGCTGCGACGGCACCACTCTGGAAATCCATTTGCGCGTCGGCAGCGCACCGGTCAGCTCCGCCCACGTGCTGCCACCGTCGCGCGTGACATGCAGATGGCCGTCGTCGGTTCCAGCGTAGATCACGCCTTTGGTCCTCGGGGACTCGGCCAGCGCCACGACGGTCTGATATGGGATCGCGCTCGAGCTCCTGAGCAGCATCTGTGCGGGATCGTTGGCGCTGAGGTCCTTGCTGATCGTCTGCCAGGCGTCGCCGCGAGCGATCGAGCGCAAGACGTACTGATAGCCGGCGTAGATCGTGGCGGAATCGTGCGGCGACACGAGGATCGGCGCCATCCATTGCGCGCGCTGCTCAGGCCCGCCAGGTTCCTGCGTCGGTCGAATCCGCGTGATCCCCTGGCGATCGCCGCGCCCGCGGCCCGCCTGCTGGCCGGCTGGCTGGGGCGCGTGGCTCAGCGCAAGGTCCTCGCGCGTGAAGTTGCCATAGAAGCCGTGCGAATAGACGATGTTCGGGTTCTGGGGATCGATGGCCTGGTGGGAGCCTTCGCCGCCAGGCGCATCCGACCACTCGACCGCCGGAATGCGGTCGCGCCCTTTCGCAATGTCCACCTGTCCACGCCTGCTGCCGACGTCCTGGATGGAGCCGTACGCCCACACCGGAGAGCTCGTGTCCAACGCGACGTTGTAGAACTGCGATCCTCCCGCGGACACGGCAAAGCGCCAGCTCTTTCCTGCGTCGGCGGATTTGTAGAACCCTCCGTCGTTGGCGTTGTAGAGGAGCCCCGGATTTTTGGGATCGATCCAGAGCCCGTGATGGTCGACGTGCATCCCACGGAGCACAGTGAACGACTTGCCGCCGTCGCGGGACACGTTCAGGTTCAGGCCGAGTGTGTAGATGGTGTTCTCGTTGCCGGGATCGACGCGGATTTGCCCGAAGACCCAACCGTACGTCCCGGAGTGATTCGTCATGAAGTCGTCGCTGGCGCTGACCTTGCGCCAGGTGCGTCCCTTGTCGTCGGTTCGATAGACCTCGGCCGCCTTGATCCGGCTCTCGACGATCGGGCGGCTGTAGGCATCGCGCTCGTTCTCGCGAGGAGGGCGCCCTTCCTCGTAGTTGTCGACGAAGGCGTAGAGGACGTTGGGGTTGGATCTGGAGACGTCGAGCCCGATGCGCCCTCGGAACTGCGGCGGCGGCAGGCCGAGGCTCGCATCCGACCACGTCCGTCCGGCGTCGGTGGTCTTGAAGATGCCGCTCTCGCCGTATCCCGGCTCCACGCGGGGATCGCTCCACTTGCGGCGCACCCGCTGCCACATCGCAGCGTAGAGCGTGTTGGGATCGGACGGATCCATCACGAGATCGATCGCGCCGGTTCGAGGGCTGCGGTAGAGCACCTTCGACCAGCTCCTGCCGCCGTCGGCCGTCTTGAACACGCCGCGAGTTTCGTTATCGGTCCAGCCGTGCCCGCCGGCTGCGACGTACACGATGTCCGGGTTGTCTGGATGGACGATGATGCGGGCGATGGTCTGGGTGTCCGTCAGTCCCGAGTGGTGAAACGTCCGGGCGCCGTCGGTCGACTTGAATACGCCTACACCCGGCATCGATGCGCGAAACAGGTTCGACTCACCTGTGCCGACCCAGACGATGTCGGGATTGGAAGGTGCCACGGCGAGATCGCCGATGCTCGTCGACGGCTGATGCTCGAAGACCGCCTGCCAGCTCGCGCCGTCGTCGTCTGATTTCCAGACACCGCTCGTCGCATAGGCGGCGTAGATGCGCCGGGCCGTGCCTGCGTCCGCCACGGCGATATCGGTCGCGCGGCCACTGATGTTCGTCGGCCCGAGGTATTGCCAGGCGAGACCGCGATACGGCGACGTCTGCAGCATCGAGCGATAGGTGTCGTACGCCTGGCGCGTGAATTCGGCGTCCGCCTGTGCGGGTGCCTGCGGCGGAGCCGGCGCCTGCGCGGGCAGCGTCAGACCGCCGAGCGCGACGAGCAACGAGACGACACAACACACTCCTCGCACCAATGCACTCTCCTACCGCTTGGCC
The DNA here is from genome assembly GCA_963804795.1 of uncultured Acidobacteriota bacterium. Taxonomy (GTDB): domain Bacteria; phylum Acidobacteriota; class Vicinamibacteria; order Vicinamibacterales; family 2-12-FULL-66-21; genus CAVSUB01. The sequence continues at coordinate 245,333 of CAWDRS010000010.1, forward strand.
TGACCCCGAGTTCACGCCCACGGGAGCTTCAGGTCCTTGAAGCCGGCGAGGCCTTTTTTCGTCAGCGTCGCGAGCTCCTTCGCTTCCGCCGGGTCGATCGTCTTGAAGTTGAAGCACGCCTTCCCCTGCATGCGCTTGCGCAGCGCGGGAGAGACGGTCGCCATCAGCGCGGGATTCATGTAGACAGGCATCAGGTGGTAGCTGACGTAGTTCTTCCTGACCTGCACTGCCGCCGCGAACAGCGGTTTCCCTGTCCGATCCACCATCGTGGGCGACGCGAGTGTGAAGTCGGTGGCCGTGTCGGTCACGACTTTCATCTGCCGGCCGTTCCGCTCGAGGATGCCCCGCAGCGTCTGGAACGTTTCGGCGAACGGGTCGGGTTTCGACATGCGTAGAAAATACCATGCCGAGCACATCGGACCCGGGCCGCTACGCAATTCACCTGATCTCGTAGATCCCGAGCGTCGACATGACCGTGTAGAGCCCGAGGATCGCGATGGCGATCGTGCTGACCACGAGGGTCGCGTTGAACGTCGCGGCGCCGTAGACGCGCGGATCCGTTTCGGTCGCGCGGAGATACCAGGTCGCCACCAGGACGGCGATCAGGAAGACGCCGGTCATGACGCCGCCGATCTGGATCATCAGCACAGGCTGCTGCAACACCAGCGACGACAAGCCCCAGACGATCGGCAGCGCGACGGTGAAGCCACGAACCCACCGGAGGCGGGTCCGGGCGTGCTTCCAGTCGAAGACGCCGAGCATCGAGAGAAAATTGGCGTACATCCGCGAGTGGCTGGGTACGGCCGCCCAGAGCGTTGACCCGAGCACCGCAATCGCGCCCACCAGGAAGAGCCGCATCGCCCAGGGCCCGAGCGTGTCGGTGTACATCCGTGCGAGCGTCATGATCATCTCGTTGCCCCGCGGCAGGAGCCCCTGCCGGTACAACACGGACGCCCCCATCACGTAGAACGCGACCGTCGCAAACGTGTAGATCACCATCGACAGGATCGCGTCCTTGTACATGACGGCAATCCATCCGCGAGCGCGGCGCACCCACTCCTCGCTGCCGTCGTTCGGTCCGACCCAGCGCGCGTAGCCCTTCTCGATGCACCAGTAGTTGTACACGATGATCTCGTCGGAGCCGACGCCGGTGATCCCGAACATCGCCATCGCCGCGCCGAGCGCCGCTGGCGGCAGATCGAACCTGAGCCCGCTGAGAATCTCGCCGCCCGTGTAGCCCCATGGCGTGAACGGCAGACCGACCGCGATCACCACGGTCACGATCGAAAACGTCGCGACCATCCAGAAGGCCCCTGTCTCGATCAATCGATACCTGTTCGAATACAGGGAGCCGATCGTCAGGGCGATGACGATGGCGTGCCAGATCGTCCGCGAGGGATCCTGCAGCGGATCTCCGCCGATGGGAAACAGCACGCTGAAGGCGATCGCCGTCCCGCCGAGAACGCCCCCGACCTGAAGCACCTTCGACACGACGAGCAGGAAGAAGAGCAGGTTGACCCAGCCGATCGGGCCGAGCCGGGGCGGTACGCGGTTGCAGCCGGACAAGGCGGGCGAACCGGTGGCAATCGTCCAGCGTGCAAACTCGATCTGAACGGCGACCTTCACCGCGCAGCTGAGGAGCACCAGCCAGAGCAGCGCGAAGCCGACCTGCGCGCCGGCGGTCGTCGTCGCAATCAATTCGCCCGAGCCGACGATCGACGCGCTGAGCACGAGGCCCGGACCGAGGTGCGTGAGGCTTCGGCGCCACCCCGATGGAGGCTCGCGTATGCCGGATGCATCAAGGTGATAGGGATCGTCGTCAACTGAACCGTCCACCACGCCGACGGGTACCTCCGGCATCCGTGCCTCCTCCCGGAATCATCTCCTACCCTGAGGATCCTGGAACGCGGGATTCGAAACGAACGCCGTATCCGTCAGGCCGTTGAGGAACGCCACGAGATCCGCGACCTCCGATGGCGAGATGGCGAACCCTCTCAGCTGTGGTGCTTTCAGCGGGCCCTTCCCGCCCGTGGCGTAATGCGTAATCGCCGCCTCCAACGTGGGCACGCTGCCGTCATGCATGTACGGCGCGGTGAGGGCGATGTTGCGAAGCGTGGGCGCACGGAACCGGCCCATGTCGGTCGCACGATGCGTCACATCCATCAGCCCGTGGTCGTCGGCGGGATAGGCTCCTTTGCCGTCGAGATCGTACAAACCGGTGTTGCTGAACGCGAGCACGGCCTTCGGCGCCGCGGGGAAGACGACTGGGCCGGAGAGATTGAAGCCGGCATGACAGCCGCCGCAGCCGATGTCCTCGGAAAAAAACAGCTTCATGCCGCGAACCGCCTCTTGTGAAATGGCGGTGCGGTCGTCCCGGTAGAGATATCGATCGAACGGAGAGTCGGCAGACAGCAGTGTCCGCTCGAATGCTGCAATGGCACGGACGATGTTGCCGAGCGACACTGGACTCGGATCGCCCGGAAAGGCCGCCGCGAACCATGGGGTGTCCGCACGGGTCGAGAATCGCCGTACGACCTCCGCTTCGTGCCCGGCGATCCCCAGCTCGATGGGATGCTCGTTGAACATCGGCACCGACATCTGCGCCTCGAGCGTCCGCAAGCCGGGATCGGCCCAGCCGAACGACGAATTGTAGGCGACGTTGGAGAGGGACATCGCGCTGCGCGCATGGCTCTGGCCGGTCGAGCCGATCGCTCGCGACCGTCCATCCGTGAAGGCGCGGGCCTGCTGATGACAGCTGGCGCAGGCGAAGGTGCCGTTGCCCGAAAATCGCGTGTCGTAGAAGAGCCGCCGGCCGAGCGCCACCTTGACGGTGGTCATCGGGTTGTCGCTGGGGACTTCGGGAATGGGAAGGCCGCGCGGCAGCCGCCACTCGAACGGGGTGTCCGGCGGGAGTGGCGGAGCGGAGCGGCCGCAGGCAGCGGCGCAGAGCGCCAAGCCTACGACCGCCCCCTGCCCCCAGTGCATCGGGCTGACTTACCAGCGCGGGCCGTGGCTCATGCCCATCGCCATCGTGTCCTTTGCGATCCCGGCGCGCTCCGTGATCCAGGTCTCGAGCCCGGAGACGACCGCCGGGTCCACGCCCGCTGGGCTGGCCTTCTTCTGCTCGATCCACTTCTGCATGGCCGCCATCAGTGTATCCGCCTGCTTCCGATCCGCCGCCAGGATCTCCAGATACGCCTGCTTCGCGTCGTCGATCCGGTTGAGCCCGAGGTACGCCTCGCCGCGATACTCGATCGCATCGGGGAATCCCGGCTTCAACGCGAGCGCGCGGTCGTACATCTCGAGCGCTTTGGCGTAGTCGCCGGTCTTGCGATAGGCGAATCCCATGCCGTTGTACGCCTGGTACATCTGCGGCGAGTTGGATGCGGCGCTCTTGAAGTCCTTCAGCGCCTTTTCGTACTCCTTCTTAGCCTTGTCCGCGACCTTGGCGCGCTCCTTCACGTCGCTCGACTTGTCCCCGGTCGCCTCGATCTTGAGCCCTTTGTCCTTGTGATCGACGCCGCTGTTGTAGGCGGCAATCGCCATCTCCTCCGGCGTCCGCATCGGCATCGAGCCGCCAGACGGCGCCGGCGCCGGCACAGAGCCGCCGTTGGCCAGGGCCACGACCTGATAGAGGGCCACACTGGCTCCCAGAAGAATGCCTGCGACAACGGTCTGCTTCACTCTCATACGCTTTTCACTCCTCACCACGCTGACGAACTATCCACCTTTTCGGGTCATCTCGATATCGATGGTCACGTTGACCGTATCACCGACGACGGCGCCACCCCCCTCGAGGACCCTGTTGTACATGAGCCCGAACTGCCGGCGATCGATCGTCGTCGTTGCCGTCGCGCCGATGCGGCGCTCGCCCCAGATGTCCTTGATTTCCGGCGTCGGCCCCTCGACCTCGAGCGTCACTTCCTTCGTGGTGCCCTTGATCGTCAGGTCGCCGACGAGCTTCAAGCGACCCTGCCCGGAGGGCTCCGCGCGCTTCGACTTGAACGTCATCTTCGGAAACTTCGCCACGTCGAAGAACAGGTCGCTCCGAAGGTCCTTGTCGCGTTCGGTGTTCCGTGTGTTCAAAGTCTTGGTGTCGAACGACACGTCAACCTTGAGCGTCTTGAGGTCCGCTGGATCAAACGTAATCGTACCCGTCGGCCCGTCGAACTCTCCCCTGACGTTGGCGACCAGCATGTGGCGCACGGTGAACTGGGCAGCCGAGTGGCCCGGATCGACCGTCCAGGTTGCGGACTGGGCCGCGACAGGGGCCGCCCCGGAAACGAGACCCACAACGAGCCACGAGAACAGCGGCGTGAGGAGACGTGAGCGCACCGGATTGTTTGACTCCGTTCCGAGTCGATGCTGAACGAATCGAGCAAAGCACGTGCCGCCCTTGCGGCGAAGACCCGGCCACAATCGACGAAAAAACGGGGGACAGTGACGTAAGGGTAATCGAATCCCGAAAGCCTTTACGCTTTGCGCCCAGTCTGCGGGACGTTCCCAGGGCCGCGAGCCCGCGAAGCGAAAGCCGCTCTCTACGCCCGCGGCTGACGCTCGACGACCTTCATGGCGAGCGCGATCATCGAACCGACGTCAGCCACGTTGGCCGGCAGCACCATGGTGTTGCTGGCCTTCGCGATCTCTCCAAACTCGCCGATGTACTGCTCCGCCACCCGCAGCTGGACCGCCTCGAAGCCTCCCGGCAGATTGATGGCCTCCGCAACGCGCCGGATACCTTCGGCTGTCGCGGTCGCCACCGCCATGATGGCCTGTGCCTCCCCTTCCGCCTCGTTGATCTGCTGCTGCTTGCGCGCCTCGGACTGTTTGATCACTTCCTGCTTCCCGCCCTCGGCGTTGTTGATGGCCGCGTCCCGGGCACCTTCGGACGTCAGGATGACGGCGCGCTTCTCCCGTTCGGCGCGCATCTGCTTTTCCATCGCAGCCAGGATGTCGTGAGGCGGTGTGATGTTCTTGATCTCGTACCGCAGCACTTTCACGCCCCACGACTCCGTCGCCTTGTCCAGCTCGCTGACGACCTGTGTATTGATGTTGGTCCGCTCCTCGAACGTCTTGTCCAGGTCGATCTTGCCGACTTCGCTCCGCAATGTCGTTTGCGCGAGCTGGCTGATCGCGAACATGTAGTCCGTAATGCCGTAGGACGCGCGCTCGGGGTTGAGGACCTTGAGATACAGGACGCCGTCCACGCCCACCTGCACGTTGTCGCGCGTGATGCAGACCTGCGCCGGGATGTCGACGGCAATCTCCTTGAGCGAATGCCGGTAGCGGATGACGTCCACGAACGGCATGAGGATGTGGAACCCCGCGTTCAGCGTGCCGCTGTAACGTCCCAGCCGCTCGACCACATACGCGCTCTGTTGCGGTACGACAATCGCGGTCTTCGCGATGACGATCAACGTGAGCAGCGCGAGGATCAGGGCGACGATGAGCAGTCCGACACCATCCATCAGCGGGCTCCTTCTGGTTCGATCAAGATCAGCAACTGCTCGACCGTGACGACCCGGCAGCGCTCGCCGGCGACAACGGCGCGCGTCGCGCGATTCCGCGCCGACCAGACAGTGCCGCGAAGCTCGGCGCGCCCGACCGCACCGGGCGCGATCTCCTCGAGCGGGACCGCGAGATCGCCCACGAGTGAGTCCACCTCGGCGCCGTGCCGATCGAGCTTCAGCCATCGCAAGAGAGGCGCGCGAAGGAGGAGCGAGCCGAACGCCAGAACCGAGAAGAGAATCAGCTGGGCCCAGAGGGGCCCTCCGAGGTCGGCGGCACGCAGCACTGCGAGCGCAATCGCCGCGACGCCGAAGAAGACCATGTAGAAGCCGCCGGACGTGGCCATCTCCAGCGCGACGAGGATCAGGCCCAGTGCGAGCCAGTGCCACCAGAGAATCGTCATGTCCTAGCGCGGCCATTGTATCAGGGTGGCTTCGCAACCAGCTTCCAGCTGCCAGGTTCCCGCCGCCGCCTGCTTCCCGCCTGCTTCTCCCCCACGGTTCTCCGTCTTGCTTGCGGCGATTGCCGGCTCAGTTGCGCACGACGAGCGCCACGGTGCACTCTTGGCTGGATGATTCCGCCTGTCCTCGTTTCCGCGCTCCTCTTTTGCGCCCTTCCGCAACGACCGCCGGCGCCACCGCGTGCGGACACCACCGTGGACCTGCCGCAGTTCGCCGGCACGTACTACGAGATCGCGCGCATCCCAAACCGTCTCCAGAGGCTGTGCGCGGGCGAGGTCACAGCGACTTACACCGTCAGACCGGACGGGCGTCTGAACGTGGTGAACCGCTGCCGGAAGGAGAACGGGACGATCGTCCAGGTGCGCGGCGTCGGCCGGCGCGCAGGTGATGGCAGGCTGATCCACGTCCGGTTCGCCGCGCCGTGGCACTCACTCGGTCGCCGGACCTGGGAGGACCATGCGGTTCTTGCCGTTGGTCCCGATGACAGCTACGCCGTGCTCGGGAACGAGAGTCGAACCTGCCTCTGGATTCTGTCGCGCCTGCCGCGGATGTCGCAGCTCGCGTACCGTCAGGCGCTCGAGATCGCGCGGGCCCACGGATATGACGTCGAGAGACTGATCCAGACCCCGCAGGGTGGGTAGACACCTGATCCCGGCTATTTGACCGCCGTCACTCGATCGGCAGCCGCGATCCTGAACGCCGGCAGCATGGCCAGCCCGAGCGCGACAAGGCTCGCGGTCGCCGCGCCGGCAAACGCATACCACGTCCACGCCAGCGCACCAGTCCACCAGATGAAGAACATCACGACGGCGCCGGTCACCATCCCCGAGAGCATGGCGCGCGATCCCACGTGCCGCGTCAGCACCCCGACCATGAACGCGCCGAGCACTGGCCCTGTCGTCAGCGACAGCACCGAGAGTCCGGCATCGAGCACCGACTGCCGCATGTACTGCGCGCCGAGCGCAACCGACAGCTGCACGATCCCCCACGCGAACGTCGCGCGGCGCGAGAGCCGCATCAACGTCTCCTGATCGGCGTCTGGCCGCACGTACTTCAGATAGAAATCGTTGACCGTCGTCGCCGCCATGGCGTTCAGAGACGGAGACAGCGCCGCGGCCACGATCGCGGCGACGATGAACCCGATCGCGCCGTGCGGGAGCGTCGAGATGATGAAGCGCGGGAGGATCTCGTCGTTCCGGCCGAGCGTGGCCGAGAGCGGCACGTGCTGGTGATAGGCGAACAGCATCACGCCGATCAGGAGGAAGAGCGTGAACTGCGCAAAGACGAGAAACCCGCTCAGGACGAGACCGCGCTGCGCGGCAGCCTGGGATCGCGCGGAGAGGAGCCTCTGCACCAGGTATTGGTCGGTCCCGTGAGTGGCCAGCGTGAGCGCGATCCCGCCGACGACACCGGCCCACAGCGTGTAGATCCGTGTCGGATCCAGCGACAGGTCGAGCACGTTGAACTTGCCGGCCGGACCGCCGAGACGGACCACCTCGCTCCAGCCGCCGGGAATATTTCCCAGCAGCGCGGCGAACACCACGAGCGCGCCGGCCACGTAGATGAACATCTGGACGACGTCGGTCCAGATCACCGCGGCGACGCCGCCACGCTCGGTGTAGATCATCATCGCCGCCCCGAGCGTGACGATCGTGAGTGAGACCGGTACACCGGTCACGATGGCAATCACGAGCGCAGTAGCGAACAGCCGGATGCCATCCGCGAGCGAGCGGGTGATGAGGAACAGGCCGGCCGCCACGGTTTTGACGCCTGACCCGAACCGGCGCTGCAGGAGCTCGTACGAGGTGACGAGATCACCGCGAAAGTAGGCGGGGATGAAGAGGACGCTGACGAGCAGCCGGCCGATCACGTAGCCGGCGGCGAGCTGCAGGAACGTCATGTTCCCGGCGTAGGCGGCCGCCGGGACACCGATGAACGTCAGGGTGCTCGTTTCCGTCGCGACGATGGTGAAGCAGATCGCCCACCACGGCACCGACCGCCCCGTCAGAAAGTAATCGCCGGTGGTCTTCTGGAACCGGGCGAAGTACGACCCGAATCCGGTGACGGCGATGAGGTACAACGCGACGACGGCGTAGTCGAGTGCGTTCAGGCCCAAACGGTGCAACTGTAGCAGAGAGTGGAGACGGCCGCGGGATCGGTGTAGGGCGGGGCTTCAGCCCCGCCCATCTGGCGCGGGCTGAAGCCCGCACCCTACATCGGGTGATCCGCTCACACCGGATCCGCGACCGTCGCGACGCCGACCGGGCAGCTCACGCCCGTGCCACCAAGGCCGCAATAGCCGTCAGGATTCTTCGCGAGGTACTGCTGGTGGTAATCCTCGGCGTAGTAGAACTCCGGCGCCGGGAGAATCTCGGTCGTGATGGTGCCGTACCGGCCTTTCGAGAGCTCCCGCTGGTACGCCTCACGCGACGCCTCGGCCGCCGCGCGCTGGGCCTCGTCGAAATAGTAGATGCCCGACCGGTACTGCGTCCCGACATCATTCCCCTGCCGCATCCCCTGCGTGGGATTGTGGTTCTCCCAGAACGTCTTGAGGAGTGTCTCGTACGACACCTTCTTGGGATCGAACACGACGAGCACCGTTTCGTTGTGCCCCGTCATCCCGCTGCACACTTCGCGATAGGTCGGATTCGGCGTGAACCCGGCGGCATAGCCGACCGCCGTGGAGTAAACGCCGGAGAGCTGCCAGAACTTCTTCTCAGCCCCCCAGAAACAGCCCATCCCGAACAGCGCGCGCTGGAGCCCGTCCGGAAACGGGGGCTCGAGCCGTGCGCCATTGACGAAATGCTGTTCGGGCACGTCCATCTTCTCGGACCGTCCCGGCAGCGCCTTTTCCTTCGATGGCAGCCTTGTCTTCTCGAAGAACACGGAAACCTCCAATAGTGGGACGCCTGAGGTGCGGATCGAGATTCATGGATCGGCGCTCGGCGCTCGGCGCTCGGCGCTCGGAAGACATTTCGTTCACTGCCTCCCCCGCGGGATTTCAGCCCGCGATCTCATACTCCAGATATGCGACTCCCGAACGCCGAACGCCGAGCGCCGGATCCCGACTCGCGTCAGCGCCCCGGCAACTCCTGCACGATCCGCAGGATATTCGAGTCCAGCGCCTCGCGGCTGTTCAGCTCGACGAGGACCTCCGCAAGCGTCCTCAAAGCAGGATACTCGCGATCGGTCACCCTCGAAAGAGCCCCCGTCTCCTGATTCCACCTCAAGACGACGATCGGGGCGCGGCCGTGGCGGGCGTTCCAGTCGCGCAGGATGCGGCGCGTGTCGTCGAACCACTGCCCGCGGCAGCAATGCAGCAGCCATGGCGTCACGATGAACGCCCGCGCGGTCAGATCGACGCGTGTGAAGGGCGGCCTGACCGAGAACGGGACCGCCCATTCCCAGCTGCGCGTCGGCGCGCCGACGATGATGAGCGAGCCAGGAGGCGACGACAGCGCCTCGGCCCTCACGTCCAGGACGGCCTGGTGCGACACGGCGGCCATCCGGTTCCACTCCGCCACCACGCCGTGGGTTCCGACGGCGTAGTACGCACACACCGCGAGCGCCCCGATGCCGACCGCCGGCCGCCGCGCCGACGCGCCCGCCCGGACCCGGGCGGCGTCGAAGACGATACCGAGGACGATCGCCCAGCCCGCGGCCGCCAGGTACACGTGCCGGGGTGACTCGTAGCCGGCGACGGCCGTGGGCGCCACGCCGATGATCCACCACACGGGCCCGAAGAAGAGGACCTGCGAAACGACGCGGTTGCGTTCTGCCACCGGCATTGCCCGGACGAGCCACCACCCGATCAGACAGACCGCCAGCACCGCCAGCCACGCGGCCGTGAGTGCGGATACGCGGCCGGCAACGACGTGCGCGAGATGATGCTGGAAGAGGCGAAGAAAGAAACCGACCCCTTCCGCGTTCAGCTGGCTCTCGCGCACGACCTGGCCGAAAAGCAGAAAGCGCAGCCCCAGGTACGCCACGGTCATCACGACGAACGGCACATACGCGCGCATCCGCTCCCACAACGGACGCGGCCAACCCATCGTCAGCAGATCCCAGGCCGCCAGCGTCGCAACCATCGTGATGGTCGTCTGCTTCGTGAAGAGCGCAACGAAGAACATCGCCAGCGACAGGACGTAGAGCGATACCGAATGTGATCCGCCGTCGCGCCACCGGGCAAACGCCCAGAAGCACGCCATGTAGAAGAGCGCCGGCATGGAGTCGACCCGCCCGGTGATCCAGGCGACGCTCTCGCCATGGACCGGCAGCAGCACGAAGACCGCCGCGGCAAACGTCGCAGCCGGAACGCTGAGCCTGGCGACCGTCAACGCAATCGCGAGCACGAGCAGGCCGTTTGCCGCGTGCAGGGCGATGTTCAGCGCGTGGTGCAGAAAGGGAGCGGCGGCTCCTCCAAGAGAGGTCAGCTGGTACGACACGGCAGGGAACGGCCGCACTTCATCCGGCACGTGTCCCCAGATCTCGTCCATCCAGGACGAGACGAACCACCGCGGAAAGTAGGTGGCCGGCTTGCTCGCGAGCAGCTCCACGACGCCGAAGTCGTCCCTCACGAAATAGTTGTCGATGGTCGAGAGATACGGGACGACGGCGGCCAGGCACACGGCCAGCGCCGCCAGGACCACGGTGCTCCGGCGCCCTCGGAGATCCGTCGCGTTCATTGCAACCGGTACTTCACGATAAGGCCGATCATCCGCAGGCCCGTGCGCAGGGCCCCCGCGAAGCTGCCGGTGATCTTCGATTCGCCCACGCGACCGCGGTAGTTGACGGGAATCTCGATGACTTTCAGACGCTTGCGCAAGGCCAGGATCACCATCTCCGGCAGGAAATGCGAGCCGCCCACGGTCAGGTCTCCGAGTATCCGTTCCACGCTGACCCGATGGGTCAGCCGGAGAGTGCAGCCACAGTCGCTCAGAGAGGGCCCGCCATGGAGGACCTGCAGGAGCTTGGCAACCGCCCAGTTCCCGACCCGAAGGAACCACCCCATGTTTGCCTGGTCCCAGATCAGCTCTCGCGTGGTCCGCGTGCCGCAGACCATGTCGAAGTCGTCTGCGTACGCGAGGAGCTTCAGGACGTCTCGGCCGATGAAAGTTCCGTCGGGCTCGGCGAGGATGATGATGTCGCCGCGGGCCTCCTCGAGCCCGCGACGAAGCGCATATCCGTAACCCTGCCGTGTCTCGCACACGACGCGCGCGCGCGTCGCGCCTGCCTCCTCGGCGGTCCGGTCTCGCGAGTTGTTGTCGACAACGAGGACCTCGTCGACGACGTCCGGGATCAGGAAGTCCTCGATGGCGGGACGGATGTATTGCTCTTCGTTGTATGCCGGAAAGACGACGCTGACCGTCTTGCCTCCATGCATGCGGTCAACCCTTTTGCGCCACGACGAGCATCTGGCCGGCCCACGGCCGGATCGGCGACCGCAGATACGCTCGCACGAGCCAGGGCCTCACCGGGAGGCGGCTCTCCCGCATGGAGTACGGCAGGAAGCGTGGCTCCACTCGCAGCACACGCAGACCCTTGGACCGGAGGAGGTTCGCCAGGGACACGTGGGTGAACGTCGACCGATGGGTGTAGTCATCGAAGTACTGACGATAGGCGTAGCGGAAGTTGGGTTGAATCACGATGAGGCGTCCACCCTCCCGCAGCAGGCGAACGGTATTGCCTACAACCGCCGCCGCTTCATCCGGCTCGAAGTGCTCGATGACGTTCGAAGCCAGGACCAGGTCGAAGCTCTCGTCGGCGAATCGAGTGAGACCCGCCGAGGCGTCGAGCACGACCGTTTCGACGTCAGACGACGCATGCCGCGGCATGTCGGCCCAGGTGTCGACGGCCACTTTTCGCGCGGCGTGCACGGCGTTGATCCAGCAGCAGTAGCCCGGCGCCAATCTCCAGCACGTGCGCGCCTGCGGGCACCCACGGTTGCAGGTACTCCGCGATCACCCGCCAGACCACGGCGCGGGCAGGATCTTCGGGCAGGTGAACGTCGTGATACCCGGTCGCGGCCGTCATACCGTGCGCCATGCCGGCGGCAGGTTCTTCGTCACCTCGAGATCGCCGAACGGCGTGCCGCTCCTTGCGCCGTGTGCCCTGGCCCATTCCGCCATCATTCCCAGGCCGTCGTCCAGTGTCGTCAGCCGGCGGGCGCCGAACGTGCGCGTCAGGCGATCGTGGCTCGATTGGGCATTGTGCGCTTCCTGACGCGCGGGCAGGTGGACGATCCGCGGCTCGACCGTCATCGCACGGGCGACCGCGGAAGCCAGTGCGTTCAGCGTGACAGGCTCGTCCGCGCCGACGTTGAAGACGTTATCCCACGCGGCGTCGCAGTCGATCGCCTCGGCCATCACGGGCGCGACATCGTCGATGTAGGTGAACGCGCGGGTCTGCGTCCCGTCGCCGAAAATCGTCATCGGTTGGCCCTGAAGGATCTGGTTCATGAAGATGCCGACGACGTTGCGGTAGCGGTCGCCGATGTTCTGTCGCGGCCCGTAGACGTTGTGCGGCCTGAAGACGATGGAGCGCAGGCCGAACATCTCGCGCGACGCGCGGAGGTCCTGCTCCACGGCGAGCTTGGCGATCCCGTACGGATCCTGCGGATTCGGGGTGATGTCCTCACTCATCGGGCCGGACCCGCTGCCGTACACGGCGATTGAGGAGCTGAAGACGAATCCCTTCACGCCCGAGTTGATCGACGCATTGATCAGATTCACGCTGCCAATGATGTTGTTCGTGTAGTTGAACCGCCTGATGAAGTGGCTGAGGCCCTCCGCGGCATACGCCGCGAGATGGTAGACGTAGTCGAACCGCCCGTCCGCGAACAGCCGGCTGACCGCGTCCACGTTCGTAACGCTCCCTGGCACGAAGCTCGCGGCGCCTGGGATATTGTCGGCGAACCCGCCCGACAGGTCGTCGAAGATCGTCACGTCGTGTCCGCGCGCGATGAGCGCGTCGGTGACGTGCGATCCGATGAAGCCGGCACCGCCTGTGACGAGAACGCGCCCCATCGTTAGTGGCCTGGTTCAGTCCTGGAGCCAGAGGAAGATCATCACCACGATCAGCGCGAGGATCACCAGCAAGGCGATTTTCCACGCGCTCTTCGGGTATTGACCCGCCATCCGGCCTGTATAGCCGTTGACCACGAGCTGAAACGCGCGCGCGCCGTAGTTGTACGTCAGGAGCCAGACCGGCACCAGGATGTGTTTGAACGTCTGATTCGAGAACGAGGGGTGAATCTGCAGGTTGCGGTAGGTATCTCCCGGTATCTGGGCGGCAGACATCTCGCGAAGGCTGGCGGTCATGGCCTCCTGCGATCGCTGGGCCGCGTCGAACAGCACCACCTGATAGTGCTCCACGACGAACCCTGAAAGGAACGCGATGGTGTAAGGCACGAGCTCGGTCGTCGGAAATGGCTCCACCTGCTTGAGGAGCGACAGCGGGATCCCCTGCGTGCCTGGAACAGGCTCGTCGTCGAAGAAGTGCTGCACTTCGCCCGCGGCCGGCTCCCACCGGACATGGCGGACCTGACGCGTCTCGGTGCGGCCGTTCCGGCGAACGGTTTCGGTCGTGTAGTAGTAGTGCCCGGCGTCGGCCTCCCACGGGCAGACAGCCTGAGCATCGAACGTCCAGTAAGGAATGTAGAGCCCGTGTACGCGATCGACCAGGGCCTTGTTCTTGAAGGCATTCGGGGCCAGCCACTTGCTCGCGTACCAGCACGCGAATCTGCTCGCGCACCTGGGACTGGCTCACCTTGAACGGCAGGAGGCTCTGCGGGCGGATGGGCGCCTTGATCTCCGTATAGTCGACGAGCGCGGGCGATCCGCAGAACTCGCAGTTCTGCCCGACGCGATCGGGATCGAAGACCGTGACAGCTTTGCAGCTCTGACACTGGACCGTCCGCTTCTCGGTCATCCATCCGCGCTGCTCGTCGGGCAGCTCCCGCAGCGTCTTCGCGAGTTCGATCTCCTCGATGCCGCCCGTTGCTTCGTCGACCTTGAACGGAGTCGAGGTGCCGCAGAATGGACACACGAGCAGCTGCTTGGCGGGGTTCCACTCCGCCTGCGCGCCGCACGCGGCGCACGGATACTTCGCGAGTGCGCTGATATCGGGCATGAGGTGTCTGAGGCTACGGAGAAACGGAGAAAGGCTTCACAGGAGGACGGGAGGACGGGGAGGAACCCAGATGTCTTTCAACATTCGGTGCTGCTCGCGCCGCGCGTAGCGCGGCGGAGTGAGAGAGCGGGCGCGAAATCGCGAACGCTTCGTGATCGAGTAGCGCTCGCGATTTCACGCCCGCTCTCTCACTCCAGCGCCCGCCTACGGCGGGCGCGCGAGCAGCCTCTCAACGCTTCAAGCCATCCGGGATCTCCTCCCCGTCCTCCCGTCCTCCCTTCCTCCTGTAAAGGTTTTCTCCGTCCTCTCCGTCACCTTCCAAAACTTACTTCGCCAGGTACTCGTCCACCGCGCTGCGCTTGATGCGGTACGAGGTGCCGATCTTCTTGGCCGCGAGCTCGCCGGACTCGACGATCGTCATCACGTCCGCCTCCGGCACGCCCAGCAGCTTGGCGACGTCGGCCGGCGCCAGCAGGTCGGGCAGCGCCACGGCCGCCGCCGCCGCGCTCGACGCGGCCGCACCCGGCATCCCCTGCTGCTGCATGATCTGCTGGGCGATTGACAGGCCCACTGCCAGCTCGGTTGCCGCACCGCCGGAGCCGCCGCCCTTCTCCATCCCCTGCGCCATCTGGAACTTGACGTAGTCGTTCAGGTTGCCGACCGCCGCCATGCTCGATCGCTTGTCGATGGCGGTCTCGACCTCGGGCGGCACGGACACGTTCTCGACGATGAAGCTCGCGACCTCGAGACCGTACTTCGCCTGGACGACCGGATTGATGATCGGCAGCAGCGCGTCCCCGAGCTCGCTGTAACGGCTCGCCACGTCGAACACGGGGACGCGCGCCGACGCCAGCGCGTCGGCAAAGATGCTGACGATACGAGAGCGCATCGTGTCGGCGAACTCGTCCAGCCGGAAGTTCTGATCGGAGCCCGCGACCTCCTTCAGGAACAGCTTCGGGTCGCTGATCCGAAAATCATACGTGCCGAAGGCCCGGACACGAACGATCCCAAGATCGTTGTCGCGCATCATGATGGGATTCGACGTCCCCCACTTGTTGCCGGTGAAGAGGCGCGTATTGAGGTAATAGACGTCCGCCTTGAACGGCGAATTGAATCCGTACTTCCAGGACTTCAGCTTCGTCAGGACGGGGATGTTGTCCGTCGTCAGCGTGTACTTGCCGGGACTGAAGGTGTCTCCGAACTCGCCGAGGTAGATGAACTGCACGTGCTGCGACTCGCGCACGATCAGCTGTGCGCCGTTCTTGATTGCCTTGTCCTCGTCCGGGAAGCGGTACGACAGCGTATCGCGCGAGTCGTCGGTCCACTCGATGACGTCGATGAACTCGCCCTTGATGAAATCCATCAGGCCCATAGATGTCCTTTCTAAACCGCGGGGGCGCGCCTATGGCGCGCCCGCCCGTCATTCCGGATGCGAACTAGGACGAATTCTTCGTCAGGAGCCTCCGGTGTCGCTGCTGTGGAACTCACGGCGGTCCTGTTCGTGGGCCGCGACTACGGAGCGGCCACGATGATTCAGCAGGACGGTCCAGTAGTCTACTCGGACGGCGTGAAGTTCAGCGCCACACCGTTGATGCAGTACCGCTGGCCGGTCGGCGGCGGACCGTCGGGAAACACGTGACCCAGGTGCCCGCCGCAGCGGCTGCAATGGACCTCGGTTCGCGTCATGAAGAAGCTGCGATCCGTGGAGGTGCCGATGGCACCCTCGAGCGGCGCGAAAAAGCTGGGCCAGCCCGTTCCGCTCTCGAACTTGCGGTCCGCGACGAACAACGGCTGCCCGCAGGCGGCGCAGCTGAACGTCCCGGTCCGGTGCTCGTGCAGCAGCGCACACGTGCCGGCGCGCTCGGTCCCATGCTCGCGCAGGACGTGGTACTGCTCCGGCGTCAGAATCCGCCGCCACTCGTCGTCCGACTTCACGACCTCGAACTGCTCGCTGGTCTCTTTCATTGTCTTGTTCCTCGGCGCTGCGTCGAACCATCGAACCTGTTTTCTCGCCGGTTATTTCTCCGTTGCCTGCTTCGCAATCTCCAACACGTCCGCCGCAGGCAGGATCACCGGCAGCAGACCCATCGCTTCGGCGCCTCCCATCATCGAGAACATGCTGGACCGGCCGGGATCGACCTGTCTCAGCGTCAACAGCCCGACCGGCCGGCCGGCGGTGCTGAATGCCGGCGTCCCCATGCTCGCGGGCGCGCCGGCGAGCACGTAGAACGTGCGGGGACGCTCGATCACCGCGCCGACGTCCGCGAGCGTCGCCGATGCGGCCCACCCGCCGACGCGCCCGAGCCGCGACAGGACGACCATCTGTTCCAGCAGAACAGGCTTCGCCGACTCCGCCAGATTGATGGCCACGAGCGGCGTCGCAGGCTTGGACGTCGGACGGATGAACGCGAGATCCAGATCTTCGTCCCGGAGAACGATCTTGGCCGCCATTTCCCTGCCGTCGGGCAGCCGGATCTTCAGCTCGGTCGGCTCGCTGGAGATGTCGACCTTGTTCTCGCTGCCTCCCATGCTCGCGCCGACGATCTTGTTCATCATCGCGCCGGGATTGAGCGAACCGAGCGACATCACGGTCAGTCCGGACGGATCGATGACCGTCCCGACGGCGTCGACCGAATCGTCTGCGGACTGCATCTCTCGTCCGCCCATCGACATCCTCGTCTTGAGCACGACGCGGACGTTGACGACGGCTTCCTGCCATTTCTTGACGACCTCACGAGCGGCCGCCCGCGAATCCTGGGCATGCGTCTCGCACACTCCCATCAGCATCCCGACCACGGCGACACTTGCGATGATTCTTCTCACACCTTCTCCTGACCCTTGAACCTTCGGAGCCCGGATCCCGGACCACGGATCCCGTCAGCGTTAGTTCTTCCAGCTCCCCTGCAACTCCACGAAGAACGTCCGGATTCCGCGCTTCACGCGGAACACGACCGACCCGGGCTTCCCCGCCGCAATCTGCGTCATCTTGGCCTGCACAGCCTCCACGTCGCTCACAACGTCTCCATCGATGGCCAGGAGCAGGTCGCCGACGGCCAGATGTGCCAGGGCCGCCCAGCCGCCCTCGCGCACCGCATCGACGAGCACCCCGCGCTGGTCGAGCGGCAGGCCCTCTTCCAGCCGATCGGCGGCCGCGATGTCCCGCACGCGGAACTCGAAGTTCGGGTCCTCGTACTTCTTCATCTCTCGCGGCAGCCGTGGAGAGGTCTCGAGTGTCATCTTCAGCTTCTGCGGCACCTTGTCCTGCAGGACCGAGAGCTCCACGGTCGATCCGATCTTGTATTGCCGGATCATCGTCGCGAAGACCTCGGAATCGGACGGCTGCGACGCCTGGACCGGATCGTTGTCGACTGCCGTGATCACGTCGCCGACCTTGAGACCCGCGTTGGACACTGCGCTGCCGAGGATCTGCGTCACGCGGACGCCGGTCGCCTCGCCGAGTCCCAGCTTTTCGGCGAGCTCCCGCGTCACCACTTGTACCGAGATGGGCACCCATGCCTTCCGGGCCTCGAGCCCGGGATCTTCGAGACCCGAGAGGCCTACGTCTATCACGGTGAGGAGCCGCTGACCCGCACGCTCGAACCCCACGAGCAGAGGGATGTTGTCCTTCTTGGCTTTCGTCGCGCGCGTCAGCACGTCGTCGAGCGCCGCGAGCGTCGGCGTGGGCGTCCCGTCGACCTCGACGATCACGTCATCCTGCCGAAGGGATGGCTTGGCATCGTCTGCCGGGCCGCCGGCGCGGAGGCCGCGGACGCGCACACCCTTCCGATCCACTCGTTTGAGCTCCTTGGCGGACCAGGTCGTCAGGTTGGACGCCGTGATGCCCGCGAGCGGCACCTCGGAGACGGGTGCCTCGACGCTCTCGCGTTCGATCGTCGTCACGGTCAGAGTCTTCTCCGCCCCGTTCCGCGTGAACGTCAGCTGCACGGGCTGCCCGATCGGCAGCCGCATCACGGCCTGGTTGAAGAGTGGCACTTCCTCGGCAAAACGCACGTTGACCGGCTGCGTTCCGAGCCGGAGCAGGATGTCACCCGACGCCAGACCGGCCTTCTCCGCCGGCGAACCCTCGATCGTGCCGCCGATCAAGGCGCCTTTTGCGTCCTTGGAGGATTGAAGGAGCGGCTGCACTTCCAGTCCGATCCAACTCCGCTTGACCCGGCCGTCGCGGATGATCGCTTCGGCGACCTCGCGAGCGAGCTCGGCAGGAATCGCGCCGGCCAGCCCGAGACTGATCTCGTTCACGCCGACGATCTCTCCGCTCATGTTCACCAGCGGACCACCCGAGTTGCCGCCGAAGATCGGCGCGTCATGGCCGATCCACCGGACGATCGAGCCGACGTCCTCGCCGTCGAGCGTCATGCGGTTGAAGGGCCAGAACATGCCCGGCATGATCATCTCGGTGTTGCTGACGATCCCCATCGTGACCGACTGGGAGAGCGCCAGCGGGCTGCCCAGCGCGAGCACACGCTCGCCGACCTTGAGCTTCGTGGAATCCCCGAAGTGCGCCACCGGGTACTTCCGCGGCGTCGGCGGGCTTCAGCTTGAGGATGGCAATGTCCGAGAGAGGATCGGTCCCCACGAGCTCCGCGGGGACTTCCTCTCTGTTGGCAAGCGTGCAGATGATGGCGCGGGTCTTTCCCGCCACGTGATGGTTCGTCAGCACGTGCCCGTCAGCCGAGATGATCGTCCCGCTCCCCGCCGCCTCCCGCTTGATCTCGCGCCCTTCCTGATACTCGACGCTGACCACGTGGATCCGCACGAGACTTGGCGCCACCTTGGACAATGCGATGTCAATCGCGGCGGGCTGGGTTGCAGCCGGTTGGGCAGCGGCTGGCTGCGCGGGGGCGGGTGCAGGCCGCTGGGCGGCGGCAGACGCCGGATCAAACGCGGCGGCGGCAGACGCCGGATCAAACACGATGGTGGAGACTACGAACAGGGCCGGCTGCAGCAGACGCATCTGCCGATCTTAGCGTAGGAAGGTAATGCCGGCACGTGGGATGGGCCGCCTCTGACATTCCCAGGCCGCTGGGTGCCCTGCGAGGCGGCGCAGCCGCGAACGCGTAGCGACGTCAGGACCGGGGATCGTACATGACCTTTACAGCTTCGCGCCGGCGAAGTGCCGCAAAGCCATCCAGTGCATCGGCGAGCGGGAGGCGATGGGTGATGAGCTGCACGGCCTCCGGCGTGCCTGCCGTCTCGATCACCAGTCCCATCCCGATACCGCTCGTGAGCTCGGCCACGTAGTCGTTCGCCCCGGCGCGATCGAGGACCAATGCCTCGTCGGCGCCCACGCGGCGCGCAAGGTCGAGACGCCCTTCATCGTCTGGCCGACCGAAGATCGAGGAGCAGCCGGTGGCGATCCTCTTCAACTGATCGGCTCGGCGCCCTTTGAGAATGCTCGTTGAAGACCGCGACAGCGGGCTCGGCGCGTGGAGTCGAGCGCTCGAAGCTTCGCAGGCGACGGCCACCATTCGTACGCGACCGACGCTACGCTCCTCCTACGCCCGCAACGCGGCTACACGCTTCGCCAGCGGGGGATGTGAGTGATGCAACGCTACGTAGAAGCGATGCGGCGTCAGATTGGACAGGCTCTCCGCGCTCAGCTTCTCCAGCGCATGCGCCAGGACTTCGCCGTGCCCTGTCGTGCGGCGTGCGAAGGCATCCGCCTCGAGCTCGTGTCGGCGTTCCCAGGCCTGAACGCCCATCGATACCACGAGCCCGATCGGCGCGTATGCGATCGCGAACAACACGAGCCCGGCGTAAGTCGATGGCTCGGACACGTGGAATGCGTCGAACACACGCGGATCGGCGAGGAGCACGCCCAGCAGGAAGAAGAGCGCGGCCACCTGAGCGATGCCCAGCGCGAGCCCCTTCAGAATGTGGCGCTTCTTGAAGTGGCCGACCTCGTGCGCCACGATCGCCACGATTTCGTCTGTCGTCTGCTGCTGGATCAGCGTGTCGAACAGCGCGACCCGCTTTCGCCTGCCGAAGCCGGTCAGGAACGCGTTGGCCTTGGTGGAACGCTTCGATCCATCGATCACGAAAAGACCGTCGATAGGAAAGCCCGCGCGCTCGGTGTAGGCGAGGACCGCTTCTTTGATGTCGCCGCTTTCGATCGGGCGGAATTCGTTGAAGAGCGGCATGATCCACGTCGGGGCGACGTACTGGACGACGACGAGGAACGCCGAAGTCACACCGAAGCACCAGAGCCAGGCCGAGTCGCCGGTTCGATCGAAGAGCCACAGGACGATCGCGAGGAAAGGACCACCGAGCAGGAGCGTGAGGGCCAGACCCTTGATCTCGTCAAGGACGAACGTCCGGCGCGTCATGGTGTTGAACCCGAAGCGCTCCTCGATCACGAACGTCGAGTAGTAGCGAAAGGGCAGCGACAGCAGCTCCTGGACGAGGACGAGCGCGCCGATGTAGAAACCGCCGGTGAGGATCGGTCCGAACCCCAAGCTCCGAACCAGGCGATCGAGCCACTCGAAGCCGCCTGAAAGCCAGAAAGCGAGCAGAAGCATCAGGTCGAGTGTCCTGGGGACCCAGCCGAAGCGGGTCAGCGTGCGGGTGTAGGCCTGCGAGCGCGCGTAGCGCTGCGGGTCGTAGACGCCGGCGAAGGCCGCGGGCAGATCCGGGCTGAGCGCACGCAGGTTGAGCACGTCGCCCAGCATCAGGAGCGCGTATTCGGCGATCACCGCGCCCACCACGATGGGCCCGTAAGGCGGAGGAGCGAGCGACACGCTATCGATCGGCGAGCTGGATCACAGGGAGGACCTTTCGAGGGGCCGGCCGCATCTCGGCCAACCGCTCCGACTCGAACTCGCGCAGCACCGGAGGCTCGGCGGTCACCAACGGTACGAAGCGGCCGTCGATCTCGACCACGAGCCGCGCGTCGAGCGCCCACTCCACCACATCGTCGCGTTCGTCGAGACGACGGCCCGTCAGCACGACGGACGCCTCGTCGCGATCGATGAATTGTATCTCGTCGGTCCCCTCGAGGCCGCGTGAGTCGAAGAGGAGGAAGTTGTCCAGCGACATGGGCGTGAGCGCCAGGGCGGGAAGTGCCTGCTCCTCCATCCGCCATAACGACATCCAGTGATCGACTTCGGTCTTGAGGCGCGCCATCAGATCCGGCCGATCGCGGGATGCGCTCGCGTAGTCGCCGATGAAGTGATAAGCAATCTTCCTTGTATCGGCGCCGTCAGGCAGGACGGAGTCGTAGCCGTTCATCGGACGTAGGTTCGCGATCCCGTAATTGTCCGGGAAGCTGAAATACGGACTGAAGCGGTCGATGCTCAGGTGCGACAGGCCGCCAGGTGGGCTCAGGTGCCGCAGGAGCGGCACGAGCGCCAGCGTCTGCTCGTAGTCTTCAGCCTGATCGCCCGGAAACGCGTACAGCAGATTCCACGTCAGGCTGAGACCCACGGCGCGCGCGTACCGCATCAGTGCGATGTTCTGTCGCGCCGACACGCCCTTGTCTATGCGCTTCAGCAACGACGTCGAAAGTGCCTCGATGCCCGGCTGGATCTCGCAGATCCCAGCCGCGCGCAGCGCCTCGACGTCGTTGAGCGAGAGGTTCGACTTCTGCTCGTAGAACGCCTGGAGCCCGGGCACTTCGGCCGGCAGCCGCGGCAGCAGCGTGCGGAAGTACGACCGAGGCATGATGTTGTCCACCGCGCAGACGATCTTCGTGGGGTGCTTCTCGAGCAGCCGCTGCAGCTCGCTGATGACGCGATCCGGCGACTTCTCGCGATGCTCCATCGTCTGCGCGTTGAGGCCGCAGAACGTGCAATGGTGCTTCTGGCCCCACCAGCACCCGCGGCTCGTCTCGATGGGCAGGAGAATGAGGCCGCTCCTGGCGAGCTCGCTGCCCGGCATGCCAATCGCGAACTGATCGTTGTCTCGGAGAAGTCCGGCGTCGGCAGGAGGTCGAGATCCATGCAGGGCCGGCCCTGGATGACGCGCTCGTGCGGAGGCGCATCCGCGAGCACCTGACTCAGGAAGTCAGGGAACGAAGCCTCGCTCTCTCCGGAGAACACATAGTCGATCGCTGCACCGAGCGAGAGGATGCCTTCGGACATCTCGCCGTCGCAATTGGCGCCGCCGATGACCGTGACCGTCTCGGGGCGCAGCGCCTTCACCCGGTTGAGCAGCGCGACACTGGCCGCGGTCTGCTCGAAGGTCGTCGTGCAGCCGACGACGCGGTAGCCTCGCGCCGCGACAGCGGCGGCGACGGCGTCGGCCCACTCCTCGACCTCCGGCTGCAGACGCTGGAGCTCCTCGAGATCGATTTCGACTTCGTCCTCGTACTCCTTCGCGGAAGTATTGAAGTACTGCAGATAGTGCCTCTGGTGCAAGTCGGAACCTGGCCGTCTTGACCGCCGAAAACCCATGAACTTGAGTCAAGTGTTCGGCGGTCAAGAGCCTTTCGCCGATCTGAAGCGGAGCCTCGCTAGAAATCGACGCGCACCGACAGCTGCACGACGCGCGAGTTGACGTTCACCGAGGTGATGCGGCCGAACGTGGTGCTGTTGATGTCCATGTCGCCGCGGAAGAAGCTCGGCGTGTTGGTCAGGTTGAACGCTTCGCCTTTCACCTCGATTCGGTGACGGTCCGTCAGCCGAACGCGCTTCGACAGCGCGAGATCGACGCGGAACTGCGACGGTCCATCGAACGCGAGAATCGGGAGGTTGCCGACCTCGCCGGCGGCAGGATTGAAGAACACCTGACCGGTGAACGTCGCGGCGTTCGCGAGATTGTCGGTGCCGACCGCCCGGCCGCTCGACGGGTCCACGACCTTCGGATCGATCCAGTAGATCTTGCCGTCCGGCTGCTTGAACACGCCCAGCATGCTCTTGATCTCATCCACCGACAGCGTGCTGAATGCTGTGTTGCACCCGATCGGATCCGTGCAGTTCGAGCGCCCTGCGCGGTTGAACGTCCCCCGACCTGAGTAGATGATGATCGGCGACCCGCTCTGCCAGGCGAAGATCGAGGCGACCTGCCAGCCGCCGATGAGCGCATCCGCCAGCCCGTTCGAATGGAACCACTTCTTGTCGCGTCCGAACGGCAGCTCGTAGATCGCATTCGCGCTGATGACGTGCGTCACGTTGAACACTGACCGGCCGGTGTTCAGCTCCGGCCGGAAGTTGTCCATGAATGCCTCGAAGCGGTTCTGCGCCGTGCCCGCCGAGTCGGTGCGCGTCTTCGAGAGCGTGTAATTGACCTGCCCGAGGAATCCGCTCCGATACTGGTGACGGAGCTCCAGCTGCAGCGAGTTGTAATCGCTGAAGGCGCCGTTCGAGAGGCCCTGCGACGCGTAGATACCAGGATTCTGCATGAACGTCGCGAGCGCGCCAGGCACGCGGCTGGTCATGTAGAAATCGGCGAGCCCGGCGACCTGATTCGTCTGGAAATTGCTGATGACCGTGCTGTTGGTGAGGAGGGCCGTTCCGAAGTTCGGCAGCACCGTGAGCGGGACGCTGCCCGGGACGGCGGGGTTGAACACCGGGCTGTAGGCCAGGCCCGCCTGCTGCGCGAGGTAGCCGTTCGACCGCGCGCGGTTGAAGTCGGCCAGGAAGTCCTGGCTGATCTTCACCTGGTTGAAGTCGGTGCCCCGCCAGATATCGCGCCCGAACGTGCCGACGTACCTCGCTTCGACGGCGCTCGACCAGGGCAGCTCGCGCTGGATGCCGAAGCTGACCTGGTGCACTCTCGGCGACTGGATGTCGGGATCGATGCCCCAGAGCACTCCGCTTGCGCTCGCCGCTATCTGGTCCGCGAGCGTCCGCGTCGTCAGGAACGTTGGCGTCGGGATCGCCGGGACGCCCGCCGAGACCGTCGTGTACTGGTTACTCAAGGTCACGGCGCTGCTGAGGCCGGCGTTGCCGCGCGAAGCGGCCCGGCCGACCGTGACCGTCTCTTCGTTGACGAACGTGAGCGAGTAGCCGCCCCGAACGGCAGTCTTGCCGTCCTTGGTGAGATCCCAGGAGAAGCCGACCGTCGGCCCGAAGTTGTTCAAGTCCTTCTTGTAGAAGTCCCCGTTCACGAAGGTCACGGTCGTCGCCGGATCGAGCATCACCTGATCGAAGCCGCGGCTGTTCAGCACAGGAAGGAAGCCGAGATTGTTGTCTTCACGCAGCGGGCTGTAGTACTCCCACTTCACTCCTCCACGAATGGTGAAGTTCGGCTTCCAGCGCCAGTTGTCCTGCACGTAGGCGGCGACGTTGTCGAGCGTGTAGTTCTCGTTGGCGGGGATCCCGGCGACGAATCCCGAGCCCGTGTCCTGGACCTGGAATGTCTGAGCAACCGAGCTCACGATGCCGCCGACCCAACTGGCCAGCGCGTTGGCGTTCGTGAGCTCCGCAGGGCTGATTCCTCCAGGGAACTGAGCGGACGTCAACTGCACGCTGGTCGGCGCCGCAGTGCTGAAGCCGAAGCTCGTTATCGGCGTGACGGCTGCAAAGTTGTACGGATTCACGTGGTTGCGCTGCCAGCTTCCGCCCATCTGCAGCGAATGGTTGCCCAGCATCAAGGATGCCGAGTCACCGACCTGGTAAGTGTTCGTATAGCGGCCCTGGGGTTGAAAGGCGGTCGATGTGCCGCTTCCTGTCGTCGGGGTACCGTTTCCGCCAATGGGATTGATGATGCTCAGCGCCGTGTTGTAGAGGACGGCCGGGAACTGCCAGTTGCTGTTGAATTGCACCGGCGCGAGGTTGGCGCCGCCGCGCGCCTCGTTCTGAAAATTGCCGCTGGCGAGCCACCGCCACGCGCCAGAGAAACGCCTGGCCGCGGAGTTCGTGAAGACCAGGGGGCGATCCGGACTGATGAAATCCAGATCCGTCCGATCGTCCGTCTCTTTGAAGTAGCTGTAGATGCCCTCGAATCTATGTTTGTCGGTCAGCGAGTAGTCGACGCGGAAACCGTATTGATCGCGGTTGTTCAGATCCGTCTGGTTGAACCGATACCCGGCCGTGTTCAGAATTCGCGTCGCCGTCGAGTTTCCGGTATCGAAGTTGTTGACGTTCGATGAGCCGGGAATCTTCGACAGAAAGTCGGATCGGAGCTTCGCATCGAGGGGCAGGCCAGACAGCTGCATGACGTTGACGGCGTGGATGACGCCATCGGTCGTTCCCGAGGTAACGGAACATGCCGTCGAACAGATCCGGATTGGCCGGGATCGTCAGGTTCTGCGATGTCTGCGTTGTCTGTCGGAAGCCCTCGTAGTAGCCGAAGAAGAAGATCTTGTCGCGCTTGACGGGTCCGCCGAAGCGCCCGCCGAACTGATGGCGGCTGAGATCCGGCTTGGCGACATTCGACGCGTTGTTGAAGAAGGAGTTGGCCGAGAACCGGGCATCGCGGTTGAACTCGAATGCGCTGCCGGTGAACCGGTTCGAGCCGGACGGCGTGACCATTCGCACCGACGTCGCGCCGCCCGCGGTGTCCGCCCCGGAAACCGACGACGTGATCGTGAATTCCGCCACGTTGTCGGACGTCGGACGGTTCGGCAGGAAGTCCAGCGAGTTGACCCGAATGAAGTTGTCCTGAATGTTGATCCCGTCGAGCGTCACCGTCGTCCACGTCGGACGGCCGCCATTGATGCCGGTGTTCGTGCGGTTGGTCATCGCTTGGACACCGGGCTGCATCCTGATCAGATTCGTGACGTCACGGTTGGCGAGCGGGATGTCGAGCACCTGCTTCTGGAGGACCGTCGAGCTCACCTCGGGCGACGTGGTCGTCACGAGCGACGCGCCTGCGGTGACCTCCACCGACTCGGCGACGGCGCCAAGCTCCAGGCGTGTGGTCAGGGAGTATTCCTGGCCGACAACTATCGTGACCCTCGAGAACGTGGCGGTCTTGAATCCTTGGAGGGCGATCTCGACTTTGTACGAGCCGACCGGCACCTGGGCGAAGACGTAAGTGCCGTTCTCACTCGATACCGTTGTCTGAACCTGGTTCGTGTTCTCGTTCGTCAGCGTGATGGTGGCCCCCGGCAGCACCGCTCCGGAAGTGTCGAGTACCGCCCCACCCAGCCTGCCGAGCGTCGTCTGCGCCGCCGCGAGCGCGGCGCATGCCAACGTCAGCGAAAAAATCAATCCCACCCGCTGCCACGTCGTGTGAAGCCTGGTCATTCGATCCTCCTCAGTCGTGCAGCCTAAGCCCAGGGACGAACCACTGGCTCAGAACGCGAGCGACACATGAGCCGTGATGAATCTACGGGGATTCGTGACAAAGTCAATGTTCTTGGGACGAATTGCATATGAAATCGGTGTCGCTGCCGAGTCCGGCGTCGTCGCGTATCTGGAACCATCCGACCCGATTCAACAACTCACGTGGCGAGACCGCAAGGGCAAGATCGTGGGAAGGTTTGGCGAAACCGGCAGGTTTTCGAATCTCGACCTGAGCCCGGATGGTACCCGGCTGGCGCTGTCGGCGAGGACAGGTCTCCCAGGCAACTGGGACATCTGGATTACCGATTTGCGGACCGGAAACTTCGATCGCCTTACCACCGATCCTGCGAACGAGTTCGACCCCAGGTGGTCGCCGCGGGACGGGAATTCAGCCGCCTTCATCTCCGGCAGAGTCCCTGGCCGCTGGAGCTCATTTCGGCGACCGTCCAACGGAAGCGCCGAGGATGAGTTGCTCGTTCACGCCGAGTCCAGCGTGTACATATCGGACTGGACTCCTGACGGTCAGTCTGTCCTCTACACGAATGGTGGTAAAGACGATCGTGAAGACTTGGTCGTGCTTCCCCTCGACGGCGCGCGGAAGCCATTTACTCTCCTGAGAACGAAGGGCAGGAAGGAGACCCCCGTTTTCTCCCCGGACGGTCGCTGGATCGCCTACATCTCCGACAAGTCCGGCCGGCGCGAGATCTACGCGCGCGCATTTCCCTCCGGCGAGGCCGAAGTCAAGGTCTCGCGTGACGGCGGCAGGGCCCCGAGATGGAGCGCTGACGGCCGGGAGATCTTCTGCCTCTCGCCGGACGCCACCATGATGGCGGTGCGCGTCGAAACAGTGAAGGAGTTCAAAGCGGCTGCGCCTGAAGAACGACGCGCCCCAGGTCTGATCACTCGCAGGCCACGCCGCGGCGGTTTGAGCGTCAATGGTTCCGGCGTGGACGCTCGTCCGGTGGGGACGGAACCGGCGGCGCGTTTTTCGCA
The DNA here is from genome assembly GCA_963804795.1 of uncultured Acidobacteriota bacterium. Lineage (GTDB taxonomy): Bacteria > Acidobacteriota > Vicinamibacteria > Vicinamibacterales > 2-12-FULL-66-21 > CAVSUB01. The sequence continues at coordinate 272,613 of CAWDRS010000010.1, forward strand.
CGCGCAGCGAGCCCAAGCATCGCACCCGCGAACACGATCATCACAACCCCCCACCAGAGGTTGACGTTGATGTCGAGGACGAGCCTGTGTGCGACGAGCCCGTCCAGCGCGAGGATCACGCCGAAGACCGCGAACAACAGACCGATCGGGAGACGCAGATCGAAGCTCATCTCTCTACCAGAAGACCACGTTGAGGCCAGCGAGCAGCACGATGACGATGAGCGCCAGCGTAGCGGGACGATGGTGCCACGGCAATCCCGCGTCGGACTGATGCGGCGTCAGGCCGTACACGAGGCCCTTCAACTGCTCGGCGGGCTTCGGGCTCGTCGCGACGCTGACCGCAATGGTCACGAGGAAGCAGACCGTCCAGGCCCAGATTGCGCCCCAGAAGTTCTGTGCCATGTCGGACGCGTACTCGTGCACCACCGACAGCTTCGGGATCAGTGAACCCCCTCCGGCCACCGCCGTGATCTCGTAGTGCAGGCTGGCGGCCAGCGTGCCGGCCACGAGACCCCAGAACGCGCCGTGACCCGTCGTGCGCCGCCAGAACATGCCCAGGAGGAACGTCGCGAACAGCGGCGCGTTCACGAAGCTGAAAATCAGCTGCAGCATGTCCATGATGTTGTTGAAGCGCATCGCCAGGTACGCCGCCGCAACGCTGAGCAGGGTGCCGATAACCGTCGTCGCCCGACCGACGTTGAGGTAGTGCGCGTCGCTTCGGCCCGGCACCAGGTACGACTGGTAGAGGTCGTAGGTCCATACGGTGTTGAACGCGGTGACGTTGCCCGCCATCCCTGACATGAAACTCGCCATCAGCGCGGTCAGTCCCAGGCCGAGCATGCCCTCCGGATAATAGCGGGCCATCATCATCGGCAGGGCCATGTTGTAGTCGTACGCGCCGGCAGCCGTGAGCGGCAGCACGGGCGCGGTACCGTCGACCGGATGCAGCGTCAGGCCGAGCGCGATGATGCCCGGCACGATCACCAGAAACGGAAAGATCATCTTCGGCAGCGCCGCGATGACCGGCGTGCGGCGCGCGGCGTTCATCGAATCGGCCGCCATGGCCCGCTGCACGACGAGGAAATCGGTGCACCAGTAGCCGAACGAGAGCACGAACCCGAGCCCCATCACGAGGCCGAACCACTCCACGCCCATCGGGTTCGCCGCCGGCGATCCGAGGTTCGTCCACGAATGCGCGAACGTCTCCGGAATCCTCGCGCGCAGCCCGTCCCACCCGCCGACCTCGCGCAGGCCCAGGTAGACGAGCGGCGCGAACCCGAACACGATCATGAAGAACTGGAGCACCTCGTTGTAGATCGCGCTCGTCAGCCCGCCGAGCGAGATGTAGACCAGCACGATCACCGCCGAGATGACGATGCTGGCGTGGATGTTCCAGCCGAGCAGCAGCGAGAGCAGCGCGCCCATCGCGTACATGCTGATGCCGGATGAGAAGACGGTCATCAGTGCGAAGGTGAGCGCGTTGAAGGCGCGGGTTTTCTCGTCGAACCTGAGCTTCAGATACTCCGGGACGCTGCGCGCGCGTGAGCCGTAGTAAAACGGCATCATGAAGACGCCGACGAAGAGCATCGCGGGGACGGCGCCCACCCAGTAGAAGTGGCTCGTCATGATCCCGTACTTGGCGCCGCTCGCCGCCATCCCGATCATCTCTTGCGCGCCGAGGTTGGCGGAGAGGAACGCCAGGCCCGCGACCCAGGCGGGGATCGCCCGGCCGGCCAGGAGGAAGTCGCCGCTGCCTGAGATGCGGCGTCGCACGGCGAAGCCGATCCCGAGGACGAACGCGACGTACAAGCCGATCAGCAGCAGGTCAATCGGAGAGACATGCATTCAGCGCACTCATCTGATCTAGATCCGGGGACTTCGTCCCCGGACCCCTTACGCCGTCGCTCGCGGGGGCCCCATGCCCCGCTCCGCTCCGGCGGGCGCGCCTGTGGCGCGCCTAGTCGTTCATGCGATCGCCACGCACCCCTGCGATCGCATAACGAACTCGAAAAACGCCTGCGGAGTGTAGCAGATTGCGTTCAGCTCGTCCGCGACTTGCTCTGCCGTGCCGCTCGACCGGTTCGCTTGGAGGGCCGGACGCGTTTGTATTGAGCATGGCGATATCCTCGATCCCGCGCGAGAGTCTGCTGTCGACATTGGACGCAGTCGCTCTGCCGCAACTCATCCACTGTTCTTGACTCGCGGACGGCCTCCCGACCGCACATCCCGGAGATCGCATGCCACCAGGGCTGGACTCGCTGAAGCACGTCGTCGTTCTGATGATGGAGAACCGATCGTTCGACCATCTGCTGGGCTCGCTGAAAGCCGTGGACCCACGCATCGATGGCCTGACCGGCAACGAGAGCAACCCGGATACGAACGGAACTCTCGTCAAGGTGTCGGCTCAGGCGCAGTATCAAAGCCAGCTCGACCCCGACCCGAACCACGACTTCGCACCGGTGAATCAGCAGATCTTCAACGGCGGCACGATGCCGACGATGCAAGGCTTCATCGCGAGCTATTTCGAGCAACGCCACGACGTGAAGCACTCGCGCAAGATCATGTATTACTTCAAGCGCGAGAAACTCCCAATCCTGACGACGCTGGCGCTCGAGTACGCGGTCTTCAACCGGTGGTTCGCCTCGATTCCTGGGCCCACGCTCTGCAACCGTGCCTTCGCTCACTACGGCACGTCCTTCGGCCACGTCGGCATGGAGCTCTTCTACGCGAACCAGTCGTTCAAGAGCATCTACGAGCGTCTGGATGCGGCCGGGCACACCTCGAAGATCTACTACTACGACCAGAAGAGCTCCACGATGGAGATCGTGAACCTGCTGCAGAACCAGCCGCAGTTCTTCGGGACGTACGCCCAGTTCCTGGACGACTGCAAGCGAGGCGTGCTGCCCGACTACTCGTTCATCGAGCCGAACTTCACCGACCACGACAGCGACGGCGGAGCCGTTCTGGCCTCGGACCAGCATCCCGACCATCACGTGCTCGAGGGCGAGCGCTTCATCGCGACGATCTACAACGCCATCAAGCAGAATCCTGCGCTGTGGGCGTCCACGGCACTCCTCATCACGTACGACGAGCACGGCGGGATCTACGATCACGTTCCGCCGCCGAATTGCACTCCAGACGGCTTCGTCGCGCAGCCGAAGGACACGGGGACGAACAAGCCGTTCCTCTTCGACCGTCTCGGCGTCCGCGTGCCCGCGGTTCTCGTTTCCCCATGGGTGCCGAAAGGCACTGTTGTCGACGGCCGCGTGTTCGAGCACGCGTCGATTCCCGCGACGATTACAAAGTGGCTGCTTCCCGGATTCGACGAAACGAAGCGATCGCCGCGCGAGAGGGCCGCCGAAACATTTCTCGATCTGCTCTCGCTTCCCGCGATGCGGATGGATGGCCTGGCTCGTGCCGCCGGAGCCACGGTCGATCGCTCGAGTGTGGCACCAGAACTCAGGGTCCCGAAGAGACCAAAGAACGCCTTCAACCCGAGCCGTCGGGCGTCAGGCCTGATCCAGGCGCAGATCCAACATCTCGAGGCCGCCGCGGGTATCCATTCCGCACGTCGGCAGAAAGCGAGATCCGAAGCAGAGGCTGCCGAATACATTGCGCGGCTGACCGCCCGGATCTACGACCAGGCGGGTACCGACGTCGGGCCGGAGATGGCGGTGCCGCAGCCACCATCCCCCATTGCCGGAACGCCGACGCCGACATCCACGACGCGGCTGACGAGCGCGTCACGGGCGCGCAAGACCAAGCGGCCGACCCGGTCGTCGACGGCGCGCCGGACGCGATCCCCGGCCAAGCGCAAGCCGGCAACCCGAAAACCGTCCGGGCGGACTCGAAAGGGAGGACGCTGAGCATGAAACGCCTGGTGATGCTCGCGTGCCTGTCACTCGCCGCTCCGGTCTCGGCTCAAACCGCCGTCACGACTTCGCAGGACGAAGGGGCTTTCCATGCGGAGCTGAGGCGCGAAGCCGAGCGGCTCAAAGACAAGTGCAGCGAGCTGACGCTGAAAGAGATTGGCAGCTGCGCCCTCGCCCTGGCGACGGATCATCCGCTCCACGTCAGCTTCGGCAGTCTCGCGCCGCAGAACGGCGTCGGGTTCGGTCCCGCGCTCGTCATGCATCACACGCCGAACGAGAACTGGCGTCTGAACTGGAGCGCGGACGTCGCTGGCGCGTTCAGCGGCGCTTGGCGAACGGGTGCATATCTGAAAGTCGTCCGCACGGCAGTCGAACCGCCGGTTCTATCGAGTGGCGGCACGACAGGTTCGAGCGTCGCCATCCACCCCTATCCGGTCATCGATGCGTACGCACAAACGATCTCGCTGCCGAAGCTGACCTACTTCGGCATCGGGCCGGAAACCTCCCGTGACGCGAAGGCCTTCTTCGGCATGCGCGAGACGATCATCGGTGGAGGCGTCATCTATCCGATCGCCGGTGGGGAGACCTTTCGGCGCCTGAACCTGTCGCTGCTCGGAGAGATCAACAACCGTCTGGTGGACATCAGGCCCGCGGACGAGAGCGATGCGCCGTCGATCGAGCAGCTCTACTCGGAGGCGACGGCGCCAGGCCTCGGGAAGCAGCCGGGCTTCGCGCAGTTCGGCGAAGGCGTCCGGATCAAGCCATCGCTCGCGAGCGGCCGCCTGCAGCTGAACTACATGACGAAATTCCAGCAGTTCGTCGCGTCGGACTCCGTGTATTCGTTCCGGCGCTGGACGCTCGACCTCAATCACGAGCTGCCGCTGTATCGGAACTCGCCCAGGATTGGCTCGCGGGACACGAACAATCCGAACGACTGCTCGGTCGGCGTGACGGCTGCGGAGTGCCCGGCGGTCTCCCGCAACCGAACCGGCACCGTCAACCTGCGGCTGCTCGTGTCGCGTTCGGGGGTCTCCGATACGGCGGTCGTGCCCTTCTATTTTCAGCCGACGCTGGGCGGCTCGGATATCAATGGCCAGCGCGGGCTTCCCAGTTACGAGGATTACCGGTTCCGCGGGCCGCACGTGCTGCTCTTCCAGGAGAGCTTCGAGCACTCGCTGGGCGACTGGCCGGTCGGCGTCTGGATCGCGTCGGATCAGGGTCGGGTTTCTCTCCAGGAGGACAACGGCGACGCCGGCACGTTCCGGAAGACGTTCGCCGCCGGCCTGACGCTGCGCGCCGGCGGGTTCCCCGTCGTCACGTTCTCGTGGGCGACGGGCGGCTCGGAGGGCCATCACGTGGCCCTCACGATCAACACGTCGCTACTGGGCGGGTCGGCGCGGCCGTCGCTCAACTAATCTCATCCGAGGGGCTTCGCCCCTCGGACTCCCCTACACGCGCTCTCGCGCGCCGGTTCGCCGGCGCGCTCCGCTCGCGTGGCTCGCTCCCTGTCGGTCGCTCGCATCGTGACACGAGCGGCAGCTTTATGAGACGGCTTCTAATCTCGTGTGCTTCTCTTTCTTCCGGTCTCGTGTGGCTTCCGGCTTCAGCCGGAAGAACAGCGCCGGCACCGAGCTTCCACCTGAAGGTGGAAGCCACAGATAAGGTGGAAGCCAGAGATCCGGGAGGCTACGGCTTCTTCGTAATCTTGAACTCGCCGCCACCCTCGCCGCTGACCTTGCCGCTGGCCGTGCCTTTGACGACGGTGCCGTCCAACGTGAGGAGGACGACGGTGTCGCTGGCCTTGCCCAGCTGCAGCTTGAGCGCCCCGGTTTTCGGGTCGAAGGTGCCGGCCTTGACGTCGGCGGGGTTCGGAAGGCCCGTGACGGTCCCGGTCACCGCACTCTTGCCGTCGAACTTCAATTCGCATCGTGACTGACATGGGCCTGGGCGCGCTCTGCGGCGACAGTTCCCCGGTCCACGTCCCGGAAATCGGATCGGCTTTTGCGCTCTTCTTGCCGCCCGATTGCGCGAAGATCGGCGCTGCTGAGATCAGCACGCAACACGCCATCACGAACCATCGACGCGTCATGACAATGTCTCCTCTCTACTCGTAGCGAAGGGCGATCACGGGATCGACTCGCGCCGCGCGAATCGCGGGAAGTGTGGCCGCAACCGAAGCCGTCAGCAGCAGCGTCACAAGAGGCAGTGCGAGGCTCCAGAAATCGTGCGGCTGGACCTCGAAGAGCAGCGTTCTAACGAAGCGCGAGAGATAGAGCCCGGCCCCGAGACCAAGGACAGCCCCGACGGCCGCCGCGCTGCCGATGTCGGTGAGGACTGTTCTGATCACGCCAAATTGTCGCGCGCCGAGCGCGACCCGGATGCCGATCTCACGGGTGCGCTGCACGACGGAGTAGCTCAAGACTCCGTAGAGGCCGACCGCCGCGAGTACCAAACCGACTACGGCGAAGAAGCCCGAGAGCAGCGCCAGCAACCGCTCCTGCAGCATCGTCTGGTCGACGACGGCCGATTGCGACATGACTGTCGTCACCCGGAAGAGCGGGTTGGCGGCGCGGACCTCCTCGCGAAACCGCGATCCCATCGCTGCGGGATCGCCAACGATACGGGCCTGGACTGTGCCGCTGCCTCTCGGAGGGGGAGGTACACCGTGGGCGCGGGAGGTTTGCGAAGGTCGTATCTCGTGTCGGCGACAACGCCGACGACTTCGTGAGCCCCATCGGTCTGGGCGAAACGCGCTTCGAGCGTCCGCCCGACCGCCGGCTCGCGACCGAAATAACGCTCGGCGTAAGCCTCGTTGATCACGACGGCGGTCGCGTTCCCGGCCATGTCGCGCTCTTCGAACCCGCGGCCGGCGAGGATCGGGATCTTCAGCGTCTCGAAGTAACCCTGGGTCACGGGCTGCACGGTCGCCTCCATGGTGTCGTGCAGCGTGCCGGGCACACGGACGTTGTGGGTCCATGCCCGGCCAAGGATGTTGAACTCTGCGGCGCTCACCGCCTGCACCCCGGGTACGCTTCTGAGCCTATCCACTACCTGGAACAGCGCTGCTCGGCGTTCGGCCGGTTCGACGCGCCTGACGGTGTCGAGCGAAACAAGCAGCACATCCGAGGACGCAAAGCCCGGATTCACGGACGACAGTCTGGCGAACGAGAGCACCAGCAGGCCGCCGACGAAGACGACGATCAGGCTGAACGCGACCTGCATGGCCATGAACGGCCGCATCAGCGCCGCGCGTTGCCCTGATCGTCCGTCGGTCTTGAGGGCAGCAATCGGCCTCACTTCAGACGCGCGCAGCGCCGGCACCAGGCCGAACAACGCGGTCATGAGAAGAGTGAGCGTTCCTGCGAAGGCCAGCAGGCGCCAATCGAGCCGGAGATCGAGACGGACGGGATCGTCGGCAGGCGCAAGCATGCTGATGACGGCGGGAGCCGAAACGCGGGCGAAGAGCAGGCCGAATACGCACACCAGCGACGCCACCAGCGCGCTCTCGACCAGCAGCTGCTGAATGAGCCGGCCTCGCCCGGCGCCGATCGACAGCCGCAGCGCCATCTCCCGCTCGCGGGCTGCCGTGCGAGCCAGGAACAGATTCGCGACGTTGGATCCGGCAATCAACAGCAACAGAGACGCGATGGAGACGAGGATCCACAGCGGTCGTTCGAACTCGCGCCGCAACGGCGATGGTCCGTTCGCAGCGGACCGGACGTAGAGCGGCGCCTCCAGAAACCTCTTCAGCCGGTCCGGCGGCCGCTCGGGGCCGAACTCGCGCGGTGCGTACTCGCGCCGGAAGTTCGTGAACGCCCCCTGCAGCACGCTGTTGGCCTGCTCCGTCCGGACGTTCTCCTTCAGACGGCCGAGGATCCGGAACCAATTGAACTGAAAGTTCCCGAACGCCCGAGGGTTGTACATGGCGTACGGGAACCAGACGTCCGTGGGCCGGCCAGGCTCGATGCCAGTGAACCGCCGGTCCGTCACGCCAACGATCTGGAACGGCCGATCTTCGAGCGTGAACCAACGGCCAACAGCTGTGGGGTCACCGCCGAAGCGGCGGAGCCAGTACGCATGGCTGATCACAGCGACGGGAGCCGCGCCCGGCGTCTGGTCGTCCTGACGGCCCAGCAAACGTCCCATAGCGGGTCCGATAACAAGCCGCTCGAATGCGTCGCCCGAGACGTACTGCGTCCGCACGCGCTCCTTTTCGCCTCCACCATCGGCGAAAATCACCGGTCGAAGGACCTGCGTGCTCATCGCGAACAGGTCGGCGGACCCACGGGCCGCATCTCGAAGCTGAATGAACAGCGGATCGTTGAAGGTATCTGACTCCGGGCGTTCCGGCGCGTTCGTGCCTATGGTCAGGTAGATCAGCTGTTCCGGCTGACGCACGGGTAGCGGTCTGAGAATCAGCGCGTCGATCAGCGAAAACGCCGCGACGCAGGCGCCCAGAGCCAGCGACAGCGACACCACGGCCGCGCCCGTGACCGTCGCGTTCTTGCGCAGCATGCGCACACCGAGCCGGACGTCGCGAAGAATCGAGTCGACCCACGGCAGCAGCTTGACGTCACGACTCTGCTCGCGCCATCGCAGCGGGGTGCCGAAGCGCCGCGCGGTTTGCGCAGCGGCCGCCTCGTGCGACAGACCCGTCGCCATCAGCTCGCGAATGCGCTCCCGGAGGTGGAACTGGAGCTCCTCGTCCAGCTCACCGTCCACATGCCCTGCGCGAAATACATTCGCAAGTCGGGACCACCACGACATCGTCCGAATCTCCTTCCTTACCGGGGGACATCGTCCCCTCCGACGCCCTCTTTCACAACCCGTAACGCAGGCTTCAGGGCTGCCGGAGGCAGGGCTGCCCGCCTTCGCCAAGGCTCCGGCGAGGTCTCGCCGAAGCGCGCCGGACTGCCATTGGCGCGCGGAGGCGGAAAGCCCTGCGCTACGCGGGGGTCTGTGCTTACGCGAGCCTCAGAATCTTGCCGACCGCCGACGTCACGTTCTTCCAGTGCTCTTCTTCTGACTCGAGCTGCTTTCGGCCGGAAGCCGTAATGTCGTACATCCGCGCGCGCCGCCCGGTTTCGCTGGTCGTCCAGCGTGCCTTGATGCCGCCGGCCTCTTCGAGCCGGTGGAGGGCTGGGTACAGCGAGCCCTCCTCCACGCGCAACATGTCGTCCGACATGCTCTCGATCTGCGTCGCGATGCCGTACCCGTGGAGCGGTCCGCGCCGGGCAAGGAGCTTCAGAACGAGCAGCGGGAGCGAACCTTTTAGAGCGTCCTGGCGTGCCATGCCCAGTAATCTTACTCAGATATCTTATTGTTGCAAGCAGGGCGTCGCCGAGGACGAGAGCGTCTTCTACTTTCCTATACGCAGGCGGGACGATTTAGTTAACCGTCGAACAGACGTCCTTGGGAAATATCTTGCGGGCCTGTCTCCCGTGGCTTGCTCAGGCGCCCATCATGCTTTCCAGGAACTCCTCCATCACATTCGCCGCGACAGTCGCCCGATACCGGGCCGTGGAGCGCATGTCGTCGATGGGCGCGAGATCGCGAGCCAGGGCCGAGCTTGCCGCGGAGATGACGGCTCGATCGAGGGCCTTACCCCGTAAGGCCGCCTCGGCGCCGATCGCGCGGCGGCAGGTCGGCGCTACGCTGCCGAACGCGAGCCGCACGTCCGAGACGACTCGATTCTGCATGTCGGCCGCACCCGCAAAACACACTTTCGAGATGGCTTGCGCGCGCCGCGTGCCGACCTTCCGATAGCGCTGGTGCGTCCAGCGCCGGCCACGCGGGAGGCGCACCGACACGATCAGCTCGTCCGGCGCCAGCTGCATCTCCTTGTAGCCGGTATGGAATGCCTCGTACGGCAGGCGGCGGGCACCACCTGCCGACGCCAGGTCGAGTGATGCGTCGTAGACGAGGAGCGCAGGCGGCGAATCGGCGGCGGGCGATCCATTGGCGATGTTGCCGCCAATCGTTCCTCGATTCTGCGTGGCAACTCCACCGGTTTCACTAGCCGCGTGGCCCAGGAGCGGGAACTCCGCCGTGAGCACGTCGCTCGCGAGGACGTCGGCATACGTCGTCAGGGCGTTGACGACGACCTCCGAGTCGGAGACGACGATGCCGCGTAGCGCTTCCAGTCCCCACAGGTTGAGGTACTGCGTGTGCGTGAGCTTACCTGCCTCGAGCAGGACCATCAGGTCGGTACCGCCAGCGAAAGGACGCCACGGATGCCCGGGCTCGGCCAGTAGTCGCAGCGCTTCTTCCACAGTCGCCGGTGTGCGCAGATCGAACGCGGGGAGGTACGACCTCATCACGCAATCTCGTCGCCGGCGTAGGCCTGAAGAATCGCGTCGAAGATGCGCATGTAGCCCGTGCACCGGCACAAGTTCCCCGCCAGCGCCTGGCGAACGTCCGCATCGGTCGGATGAGCCGTGCGCGCGAGGAGTGTCGCCGCGGCGAGCACCATGCCGGGCGTACAGATACCGCACTGCGCGCCGCCGTGTGTGAGAAACGCCTCCTGTACGGCGTGGAGGCGTTCGCCCTGCGCCAGCCCCTCGATCGTGGTAATCGCGGCTCCAGCCGCTTGCGCCAGCGGCATCAGACAGCTGTTCACGAGGCGCCCGTCCACGAGAACGGAGCATGCGCCGCACTCTCCCTCCCCGCAGCCTTCCTTGGTTCCGGTCAGGCCGAGGTCGTGGCGGAGCACATCGAGCAGCCGCGACATCGGGTGCCCGTCGAGGGTGACCGCTTCGCCGTTGACGCGGCACGACACCTGGATCCGGGGGTCAGACACGCACGGCCCCCATCAGCTCGACGAGCGACTCTGGCGTCAATGGAAGCCGCGTTGGGTTGACACCGAGCGCGTGCGCAACCGCATTGAAGATCGCCGGTGCCGGCCCGTCCATCGGCAGCTCGCCGATCCCTTTGGCGCCGGCCGGCCCCTGCTGGTACGGCCGCTCCTCGAAGTGGACGCGAATGGGTGGGAGGTCCATGGACGTCGGCATGATGTAGTTCGTCATCTGCGCGTTGACCATGCGCCCTTCACGCCAGACGACCTGTTCGTAGAGCGCCCACCCGATGCCCTGGGCGACGCCGCCCTCGATTTGCCCCTGCGCGAGCACAGGGTTGATGACCTTCCCCACCTCCTGCACGGCGACGAAGTCGTCTACCCGCGTCTCGAACGTGACGAGATCGACGCTGACCTCCGCCACGTAGACGGCCCAGGCGTACGTGCCATAGGCGTCCCCCTGGTAGCGTTCGTCATCCCACCGCAAGCCGGCCGGCGGCCGATACTGCGCGGACGCTTTGAGCGGTCCCCGATCCCTGACGTACGACTGGCAGGCAGACTGGAAGTCCGCCGCCGAGTAGGTATCCCCGAGGAGGCCCGCCCCCGCGAGCAGGCTCCGCACGCCAACCGCGGCGTTCTCGACCAGCTTTCCCACCACCATGCAGGTGCGCGACGCCACGGTCGGCCCGCTGTTGGGGACGACCGACGTGTCCGGCTGCACGATCTCGATCGCGTCGAAGGGCACTCGAAGCGCGTCGGCGGCAATCTGCGCAAGAATCGTGTTGGTCCCCTGACCGATCTCGGTATTCGCAGTCAGCACGCGCACCCGCCCGTCGCCGAGCGCCTCCAGCTCGACGATCGACGCCAGATGCTCTTCGCCCGAACCCGTGAAACCCGCGCCGTGCATGAAGGTCGCGAAGCCGATGCCCTTTCGGATCGGACCAGCCCGCTCTGCCTCGAACCGCGCGCGCTTCTGGTGATATCCCGACAGCTCGAGCGCGCGATCCAGCAGCGCGGGCATGTCGATCGGCTCCGACATCACCTGGCCGACCGCGCTCGTCTGCCCCCGCGCAATGAAGTTGCGCCGCCGGAACTCTTCGGGCGACAGGCCGGCCGCGGCAGCCACGCGGTCCATGTGCCGTTCCAGCGCGAACAGGCTTTGCGGCGCGCCGAAGCCACGGAAAGCACCATGCGGTGGCGCGTTCGTCGCGACCGCCCTGCCGCGGACGTGGACGTTCGGACAGTAATACGGCCCGGCCGCGTGGATCGTGCCCCTCGACAACACGACCGGCGACAACGTGCAGTACGCGCCGCCGTCTATGACGAAGTCGATGTCCATTCCGATGAGGCGGCCCTCGCCGTCAATCGCCGTCCGGTGTCGCGTCCGTGACGGGTGCCGTTTCGTCGTCGCCACCATGTCTTCGGCGCGGTCGTAAATCAGCTTCACGGGGCGGCCCGACTTCCACGCCAGGAGCGCGGCGTGGCCCGCGATCACCGTCGGGTACTCTTCCTTGCCGCCGAACCCGCCGCCCGTCTCCATCTGTACGACGCGAATCTTTTCTGCCGGCAGACCGAAGAGCGGCGCCAGCGCATTGTGAACGTAATACGGGCACTGCAGCGATCCCCACACAGTCACGCCGCTCTCCGGGCTCGCGACCGCGAGCATTCCGTTGGGCTCGATGTACAACTGCTCCTGTGCGCCCGTCTCGTACTCCCCCTCGACAACGACGGCAGCGTCTCGGAAGGCGGCCTCCACATCGCCGCGCGAGACCCTGTAGGACTTGAAGATGTTGTCGGTCCCCCAGACGACCGGCGAGCCCGAGAGCGCCGCGTCCATATCGAACACAGCCGGCTCAGGCGCGATGTTCACCCGTACATGACGACGGCCTTCCTCGACCATCAGCCGGTCTCGGTGGCCGAGCAGCAGGATTGGCTCCTCCGGATGATTCACGACGCCGTCTGCGAGGTACGGCTGGTCGTCGAGGATCAGCGCGACGCGGTTCTTTCCAGGAACATCGGCTGCCGTGACGATGGTGAACTCGTCCCAGGGGATCGAGGGATCGAAGTCGATGCCGAGGATGCGGCCGCGCGGCACGTCGCTGCGGACCGTGGCGCCGAACAGCATCCCGGGCAGCGCGAAGTCGTCTACGTAGCGCGCATGGCCGGTGACCTTCGCGCGTCCTTCACGACGGGGGATGGACCGGCCGATCAACTTCCAGTCGGCAGTCGGCAGTCGGCTGTCGTCAGTCACAGTCGTCAGTCACAGTCACAGTCAGAGTCACAGTCGTGAGTCACCACCCGTTCGGGCTTCGTTCCCGGCCATTGGCTGCCAGCTTCGCCTTCACGTTATCTGAACGTGTTGCACGCGTTCGGATCGCCGCTCTCCAGCCCGCGACGGAACCATGTGACACGCTGCTCCGATGATCCGTGGGTGAACGAATCGGGAGCCACGCGGCCGGTCTGCATTCGCTGGATCCGGTCGTCTCCGATCGCCGCCGCAGCCCTCAGGCCCTGTTCGACGTCGCCGGTTTCGATCGTCACGCGCCGGCCGCCCCCAGACTGCGCCGCGTGATGACCCCATACGCCCGCGTAGCAGTCAGCCTGCAGCTCGAGAGCCACCGAGAGCGCGTTCTGCTGATCGGGTCGGGAGGATTGCGCCCGCCGGACCTGCGCGTCGGTCCCCATCAAGGACTGCACGTGGTGGCCGAGCTCGTGTGCGATCACGTACGCGCGCGCGAAATCTCCAGGCGCGCCAAAGCGGCTCTGAAGCTCGCCGAAGAATCCCAGATCGAGGTAGACCTTGTGATCCGCAGGGCAGTAGAACGGGCCGGTCGCAGACTGCGCGAAGCCGCAGCCCGATTGGTACGCGTCGCGGAACAGCACGGCGGTCGTCGGCTGATACCTGCTGCCCAGGATCTGCTGCCACGTCGACTGCGCGTCGTCCATGACGGCGTCGACCATGTCGACCGCTTTTTCCTCAGCCGGGGAAGTCGGCGCAGGCGTACCGCTCGATGGGACGTTTGCCGATGGCGGCGCCCCCGAGCCATCTCCTCCAACCAGAGACAGAAAATCGATCCCCGTGGCCCAGCTCAGAACGAGCACCAGCAGGAGTCCGCCGAGACCGAGACCCCCGGCGCGCATCCCCATGCCGCCGGAGCTCCCGCGCATGTCTTCGATGTTGCGTCGATCGCCGCTCGTCCATTTCATATGCAGCTCCGGGTCAACGCGTGCGTCGAGTCGACGGAGGGGACGGAGGCATCGGAGACGCTCACACGGAGAAACGGGGCTAACGGGGACGAAACGGAGGGGCCGGGACGGCTGATTCCCTCCGTTCGTTCTCCGTTGGCTCCGTTCCTCCGTTGTGAGCGTCTCCGTTCCCTCCGTAGCCTCCGTCCCGGGCGCCCTCCGCTCACTCGACGACTATTGTGCGCCACTTCGCCTGCTTGAACCTCCACACTGTCAGGACGCAGCGGGTGAAGTGCCCGAGAAGAATCGCAGTCCAGACACCGGACGACGTCAGGTTGCCCGTGGCCTGAAGACTTGCGCACAGGCCGATGGGGACCACCACCTGGGATACGAGCGTGATATAGAGCGGGCTCCTCGTGTCCCCCGTCCCCTGCAGCCCGCCCGTGTAGGTCAGGGCGACGGTGATGAAGAATCCCGAGATGCTCAAGTATCGCAGGAGCTCCTTCCCGAGACCGACGACGACCGGATCCTTCAGGCCGAAAATGGCGAGCAGCGTCTCCGGTATCAGCAGGAACATCGCACTGACGCACCCCGCGACCGCCAACCCGATGCGGGAGGCAATCGACACTGCGCGCATCGTTCTGTCCGGATGACCGGCACCGAGATTCTGCCCCGCGACCGCACCCGCCGCGCCCATCAGACCAACCGACGTCCACGTGATCAGCGAGAAGAGCTCCGAATATCCGACCGCGTAAGCCGCCTGCGCCTCGGCGCTGTGCTCGAGCGATCCGATGAACCGCAGCAGCATCACGCCGGCCAGGTTCATCGCGACGCCCTGCACGCCGGCAGGCAGGCCGAAACGAAACAGGGAGCGGACGATGCCCCAGTCGGGACGCCAGGACATCGTCCGGGGGAAGGTCACGACCAGCCGGCCGGTGAGGAGCAGCCACAAGCCTACCCCGGACACCAGCGCGCTCGCGGCTGAGGTGCCAACTGCGGCGCCCCGAGTGCCGAGCGCTGGAATCGGTCCGTAGCCGGGAATCAGCATGACGTTGAGCGCCACGTTGAGCACCGTGAGCGCGATGCCGAGCCGAAGCGGCGTACGGGCGTCACCCGCGGCGCGCAAGGCCCCTCCGAGCATGAAGAACATCAGCATGCCGACGCTGAACACGAACATCGTCCGCAGGAAGGGCAGCGCCTCGGCTTGAACGTCCGGCGTCGCATGCACCAGCTCGAGCAGGTACGGAGACAGCACGTAACCGAGTGGCGCCATGATGCCGACGGCGAGCACGATCGCAGTCAGAAAAGCCTGATAGACGGTCCGGTTCACCTTGTCCGGCTCGTTCGCTCCGGCGAACCGCGCCACCAGCACGGCCATGCCGGTGAACAGCGAGCTGATGAACACGATGACGACGAGGAAGATCTGCCAGCTGACCCCGATCGCCGCGTTGCCGGTATACCCGACGTAGTGGCCGACCATGGCGTGATCGATGATGCCCTGCAATCCCCCGATCGCGTTCTGGAGCACCGTGGGCCAGGCGATTTTCCAGACAGCATGGGCAATAGGCCCTTCGACAATCGAGCGGTCGAACTGGCGGGCGGGGCGGCTGACGGGCGGGATCGCCGGCGAGGCGGGAGCCGGTTCAGCAGCGGGCGGCGCGGTGACGGACAGATCTCCCGACAAGAAGAAGAATCATAGCATCCGGCGTGTGACCGGCCGGATCACCGCATGGTCTTGAGCGTGCGCCGCACGTCAGCATGCGCGAGGACTACGGCCGGCTGGCGTTGGAGCGCCTCGTAGTACCGCCGGGCGAAGCCGTCGCCGCTCTCGGACGCCGTCAACAGCCGGTCGACTTGATCAAGCAGGACCGTGGCGTCCGATTGGGTCGCCGGCGAGCCCTGCTCGACCGTCTCGTCGATCCGCACCACCATTTCCGACAGCGAGTGCAGCCACGCGAACCACGGATCGTTGATGACGAGCTGCAAGAGGCTCGCGTTCGATCCGACGCGGCCTCGATCGAGCTCGTACGCCGCGCGCGTATCGTCGAGCAGGACCTTGTGCAGGTGAAGCAGCCGGGCGCGGAGGTCCCGCAACCGCTGGCGGCTCGCGTCACTCAGGGCCGGCGGCATCGGCGGACTCGAGGCGTCCGCGGCTGAAGCCTGAGCTGCGGCACGCAGCGACTCGAGGTCCACACCACCGACGACCTCGGACGGAGCGACCGGCGCGTCCCGCGTGCGCTCCGCCCGCGAATGATCGCAGTACAGCTCCACCTGATGACCGTCTGGGTCGCGGACGTACAAAGACTCGCTGACCCCGTCGTCAATCGCGCGATCGATCCGGATTCTGGCCTGCTCGATTCGGATGAGCGCGTCGGCAAGCGACACGCGATCCGGGTATCGGATGGCGAAACGTTGCGGAGTCGAGAGCCACGGAAACGTCGGCAGCCGGATCGCCGGCGTAAAGGGCGATGTGGTGCCCGTAGCCAGCGGCGCCGAGAAACGGGCTGCGGTGCCCTCGTCGATGAGTGACCTCGAAGCCGAGGATGCCCGCATAGAACGCGAGCGAGCGATCGAGGTCGCCGACGCGCAGTCGGACGCGGCCGATTTCGACACGCGGGTCGAGCGGTTGCATGGCTCATCATCGCTCATCAGGGCGCACGTGGAGGGGGAGAGATCGAAGCTCGGCTCAGCCGGACGGCACGAAATGGTGGCCTTCTTGCACAGCGTTGATTTGTGGCGGGAGGGCTGAAGAGGCCTCGCGTGCCTCGACGCGGGAACGCTGGGCGCCGAAAGAGGTGGGAGGCCTGACATGGCCGAAGTGCTGGTACAGTTCACCGAATCCGGTCATCTCCGAGGGCGTCGCGTACTGGCGAACGCGTGCGGCGCGCCAACGTCTGACGGACTGTGGCAGGGCTGGATCGAATTCACACCGATGGACGGCGGGCCCACCTTCGATCCCGTCGCGAGACCACGCAGCCCAGCAGAGCCGCAGCGGTCTACTGGGCATCTGGGTTGACAGCCGATTTACCTGGAAGGCGCCCTGCAGCGGACCTTGAAGCCGCGCGTGCCCGTGCAGCACCACCGTCGAACGTTGCACCGGCATTCGATTCGCCCGCGCCCGATCGAATCGAGAGCGCCTGTGCCGCGAGCGATCCTCGATCCGTTTTCGGTGTATCGAAAAGGAGAAGAGCTGTTCGGCGACAGCTCGCCGCACTCTCCCCTGGCATCTCGTGAACATCATCCGAGCGTACGACCTCAGCGCCCTGGCGAGTCCGGCGTTCACGGCGCTGCCAGCGCCAGCGCTGATCGAGATCGTCGTCGGTGGGGTGAGAGAGGGCGCAGCGGCGGAAGTCAGAAGATAGTCAGAATTCAGGAGTCAGGATTCAGCTGGAAGCTGGAAGCTAGGATTCTGAATTCCTACTCCACGGCGCGGACGATCTTCGCCGTCGTCACGATCTGCCCTGCGTGGCGCTGGGAATGTTCGGCGGCGTGGAACAGCAAGCCGATGATCGTCGTCGGTAGCCCCGCGCGGCCAACGGAACGCGGCTCGTAGAGCGATGTGACGGGCATCAGGCGCAGCTCGTCAAGTGCCGCATCGAATCTGGTGCGCAGCTGCGCGATCAGCTCGGACGCCGGGACCCGAGGTGGCGACTGCTCTGCCGAGAGTGCGGCTTTCTGTTCGGGCGACAACCGCTCGCCGCGCGCGTACGTCAGCAATCGATCGGTGCTGCCCGACAGATGCAGGATGTGAAAGCCGATAGACGCGGCCCCGCCAGGCGTCTGCCAGAGCTGCTCGATCGTCAGGTCAGCCGGCAGTGCGCTCCACGTCTTCCATCGTTTGAAGAAGCGCGTGGGCCGCCGGCAGCAGCTCCGCTGGAATGCCGGGCACAGGCCCGCGCAGCCAGACTTCTGGTTGGGAGTCCATGGCTGCAGATTCTAGACGGGATCGGTGTTCGGATCTCTGTCGTGGTCCGGGATCGTGGTCCGGAAGCGAATGGGATCGGGAGTCTGAAAGACCTGGAAATGAGATTCGAGGTTTTCGGATCCCGGAGACGCATCCGGATCCCGACCCTGATCCCGACTGATGGCGCTACGAAGCGGCTTTGAGCTGCGCCCCGGAGCGCGAGAGTCTCGACCCGGCCGCTGAGGGTCGCACCTTCCGCGATCGCGATGCGGGGCGCCGAAAGCTCCCCTTCGACTCGCGCGGTGCTCCGGAGCTCGATGCGCTCTTCGGCGACGACGCTGCCGGTCACGGTCCCGGCAATCACGATACCCTTGGCGACGACGTCGGCGGCGACGTGCCCGCCCGGCTCGACGACGACGAGGTGGCCTTCGACGCTGATCGAGCCTTCGACTCGCCCGGCGATGACGACGTCCTCACGCGCCAGACAGCTCTCCCTTGATGACGACTGACGATCCGACAGCAGCGATACGGTCCATTCTTGCCTCCAGCACGCGAACTACAGGATGTTGACGCCCAAGTCTGTGCCGGCCGCTCCTCTCGCGGCTGGGGAGCTCGGGCCGGACGACCACGATCACGCGCTACTGAATCAGTTAATCCGAGCCACTAGCGGTCAGGTGATGCGCCTGCCGCACCGCAAGGGCCGTTCCCGGCCGGATCTGCTGAATTACGCGCAAATGCTCACCTCATCGCTGGGCCCATTACGATTCTGGTCGACCCGATCCCAACAGCGTGATCGAGCAACCGTTCGGCGTATACTTGCTGCTCTACCCATCCAACGTCACAGAACTGACGGAGAGCCCCGCATTCTGGCATTTCTCCAGGTCCGTCGCAAAAGGAGTTGGACATGCGTCTCTGCTGGTCGGCCTCGCGCTGGTTGCGTTGTCGGTTGCCACCCCGGTCGCCGGGCCCCGGCGGTCCAGGAAGGTCGCCAACCGGCGGCGACCCCCTTCCATCCGACGCTCAAATCGAACAGTTTCTTCGCGAAGCGAAAGTCGTCAAGACCAAGAGTATCGGGAAGGGTGTGACCGGCTCGCATCCGCGCGACCATGACTGACGGGACCCTGACCCACGACGCGCAGATTCAGGCCGTCGAGGAGAAGAAGACCCAGTTCGAGGCGGCCGGCGCCGCGGAGTTCAATTTCGAGGACAGCTGGAAGTTCAACGTCGCGGCATACCGCGTCGATCGTTTGATCGGCCTGCAGATGGTCCCGGTGAGCGTCTCACGGACCTGGAAGTCGGCGGCCGGCGGCGTTCACCTGGTGGATAGACGACGTGATGATGGACGAGGGAAAGCGGCTGAAGGACAAGACCCAGCCGCCCGACAGCGGACTGTGGAACGAACAGATGCAGCTCGTCAGGGTCTTCGACCAGCTCATTTACAACGTCGATCGCAACATGGGGAATCTGTTGATCGGCACGACGTGGCGGGTCTGGGCGATCGATCACACGCGCGCTTTCCGGACGCACAACACCTGAAGACCCCCGCCAACATCACGCGCTGCGATCGACAGATCGTCGAGCGCCTCAAGCAGCTCAACAAAGATGTCCTCAAGAAAGAGATTGGCGAGTTCGTGACGGACTATCAGATCAACGGGCTCCTCGCCCGGCGGGACAAGATCGTCGAGATTTTCGAAAAGGCCGGGCCCGGCAGGGGTCTTCGACCGGCGCGCCTACTGACAGGCGGCGCGGGCTGAGCACCCGCGCCCTATTCTGCCGGTTCCCCTCGCGGTCCGGGCCAGCCCGCCCACCATCCCACCGTTCGTCCTGCCGGCTGGAAAGTGCTCGTGACGTGCGACATTGGCGCCTTCGTACACGAGTGCCTTTCAAGGAGGAACATGTTTGGAACGCCACACCTGATCGGATGGGTGCTGCTCACATGGACCGCCGGCGGCGCGTTCGCGGTATCCGCACAGGAACGCGATCGCGCCCGCATCCCTGACCGGTTCAAGTGGGACCTCACGGACATCTATCCGTCGGAGGAGGCGTGGAAGGCGGCCAAGGAGAAGCTTGCCGCGGCGCTTCCGCGCCTGCGCGAGTTCAAAGGGCTGCTGGCGAGCAGCCCGCGAAGCTCGCCGATGCGCTGGAGCTGTCCTCGAACCTCTCGAAGGAGCTCGCGCGCGCGTATGTCTACGCGAGCATGAAGTCGGACGAGGACACACGCGTCAGCAAGTACCAGGGGATGCAGCAGGAGATGGTGCAGCTCGCGGCGGATCTCGGCGCGGAGACGGCCTACATCGAGCCGGAGATCCTGAAGATGGAACCGGCAGTCGTCGAGCGCTTCGTTTCGCAGGAGCCGCGGCTCAAGATCTACCGCGTCTACCTCGACGACATTCAGCGGCGCCGCGCGCACACAGGGACCGACGCCGAGGAGAACGCCTGCTGGCGAGCGCCTCGGTACTGGCCAATGGGCCTTCGACGATCTACGGCATCCTGTCCGACGCCGACTTTCCCTACCCCACAGTCACGCTGAGTGATGGCAAGAGCGTGCGGCTCGACAGCGCGGCGTTCAGCGTGTACCGCAGCGTGCCGAACAGGGAGGATCGTGAGAAGGTCATGGCGGCGTTCTTCTCGGCGCTCGGTCAGTACAAAGCCACCTTCGGCGCGACGCTGAGCACGCAGATACAGAGCGACGTGTTCTACGCGAAGGCGCGGAAATACGACAGCGCTCTGCAAGCCGCACTCGACGGCCCGAATATCCCGACGTCCGTGTACACGCGCCTCATCGACGGCGTCAACCACAACCTCCCGACCTTTCATCGCTACCTCAAACTCCGTCAACGGATGTTGAAGGTGCCGGAGCTGCATTACTACGACCTCTATGCTCCGCTCGTGGCCTCGGTCGACTTGACCTACACCGCCGACGAAGCCGAAGCACGCGTGCTGGATGCGCTCGCGCCGCTCGGCCAGGAATACGCGACCGGCGCGAAGCGCGCCTTCACCGAACGCTGGATCGATCTGTACCCGAACGACGGCAAGCGCGCGGGCGCGTACTCGAACGGCGCCGCGTACGACGTCCACCCGTACATGCTGCTGAACTACAACGGCAAGTACACCGACGTCAGCACCCTGGCGCACGAGCTCGGCCACACGATGCACAGCTTCTTCTCGAACAGGACGCAGCCGTTCGCGACCGCAAGTTATCCGACCTTCGTCGCCGAGGTCGCGTCGACGTTCAACGAGGCGCTCCTCATCGACAAGATGCTGAAGGAGATCAAAGACCCGGCCGTCAAGCTGTCGCTGCTCGGCAACTATCTGGAGAACATCAAAGGGACCGTCTTCCGCCAGACGCAGTTCGCGGAGTTCGAGCTCCGAACGCACGAGATGGTCGAGAAGGGGCAGCCGCTGACCGGCGATGCGCTCGATCAGCTCTACGCCGAGATCACCAGGAAGTACGACGGCCAGGACAAAGGGCGTTTGCGTCGTAGACGACTATGTGGCGCACGAGTGGGCGTTCATCCCGCACTTCTACCGGAACTTCTACGTGTTCCAGTACGCTACTTCGTTCACGGCTTCTTCCGCGCTGTCGGAGAAGGTGCAGAGCGGCGATCCCGCGGCAACCAAGCGCTACCTGACGTTCCTGGGCTCCGGCAGCTCGAAGTACCCCATCGACCTCCTCAAGGAGGCCGGGGTGGACATGACGACGGACGAACCGCTGGACCTGACGATGAAGAAGATGAACCGGATTATGGACGAAATGGAGAAGATCCTCGGCCAGAGCCGCCCGGACCGACAGTAGCGGCACACCAGAACCTGCCCACTCGTGGGCCGCCTCACCCCGGGGACGGCCCATCTTGCGCAATTCCGCTTGCTCATCGGTTACACTGTCAATTCCGGATTTTCATGATGCGGGCACCTGTGCTGTCCGGCGCGGTGGTGCTGGCGGTCTCCCTCGCCTCAGGAGTGGCCGCTCAGAGCACTTCACCGCTGGGCACCTCGCCGTTCGAATCCTACCTGGAGCTGCTCCGCCAGCAGGCAGGGATCCCTGCCATTTCCGCGGCAATCGTGCAGAACGGCGAGATCGTGTGGGAGCGCGGGCTCGGATTCCAGAACGTCGAGGCGCGGATTCGGGCGACCCCGGACACCCCGTATCCGATTTACGGCCTGACCCAATCGCTGGCCGCCGCCCTCGTGCTCGAGTGTGCCGAGCAGCGCGAGGTGTTCCTCGACGACCAGGCCTCGCGGTACGGCGTCTCGCTGCCGGAGGCGACCGCGACGATACGGCAGGTCCTGAACCACACGTCCGCGGCCCCGTCCGGCGCCCTCTTCCAGTTCGACCCGGACCGCTTCGGCCAGCTCTCGCGGGTGGTCGAGACCTGCGTTCCGCAGCCGTACAGGAAGACGCTGGCGGTCCAGCCTCCTGGAACGTCTGGCCATGAAAGATTCGGTGCCGGGCCGGGATGTGCAGGAAGAAGGCGTCGTCGCGCAAACGCTGTTCGCGTTGACGGTCCAGCAACGATACAAGGACGTCCTGGACCGGATGGCCCTGCCTTACAAGATCGACAAGAAGGGACGCAGCAGCCGGTCCGACATTCCAATCGAGAGCCTGACGGCGTCGACCGGGATCGTCTCCACCGTCCGCGACCTGGCGCGCTTCGATGCGGCGCTCGACTCGGCCCTCCTCCTTCATTCAGAAACTCTGACTGCCGCCTGGACGAACGCCGTCGGCCGCGATCGCCTCCTGCCAACGGGCCTCGGGTGGTTCGTTCAGAAGTACAACGCGGAGACGGTCGTGTGGCAGTTCGGCATGATGTCGGGCGGGTACTCCTCCCTGATCCTGAAGATTCCGTCCAAGCGTCTCACGCTGATCCTGCTCGCCAACAGCGACGGTCTCTGCTCGTTCTTCGACCTGCCGGCGGGCGACGTGACCAAGTCGCTGTTCGCGTTGCTCTTCCTGCGCCTGTTCGCCTGAGGCTTCGTGGTATCCCGCGCGGTCAGGCTCCTCACACTCTCGTGCATCGTCTCGATCATGAGCGCAGCGCCCGCATACGCGGACTGGTGGTTCGCGCCGTTCTTCGGTTACACGTTCAAGGGAGAAACCACGCTCGTCTCCGAGGGCGCGGCGCTCGGCGACCTCAAGGTGCGGTGGAGCTTCGGAGGCGCCGTTACGTTGATCGGACGCGGGCCGGTTGGTGTGGAGGGCATCTTTCTTCTCGTCCCGCATTTCTTCGAGGCTGGAAACACTGGCACCGTTTCGAGCAGCCGCACGTACACGCTGATGGGTAATGTGGTCCTCGCAACTCCCCAGAGTTGGAACGAGTACGGTCTTCGCCCGTTCGTGTCTGGCGGTCTCGGCCTCATGCGTGCGACTCAGCAGACGACGATCCCCAACGTCTTCCCTCTCAACGAGAGCCTGCTCGGCTACAACGTCGGCGGAGGAGCGGTCGGCTTCATCACCGACCACACGGGCCTGAGGTTCGATCTGCGCTACTACAGCAGCCTCAGCCGCAATGAAACCTCCCCCGCGTTCGGGCCGGCCCAGCTTCGATACTGGACCGGCAGCTGTCGGCGTGGTGCTCAAGTACTTGACGGCTCGTTACGGGCAGGCCCTGGCAATCATCTTCACGGACTTGACTCCCAGATAAGGAAGTCCCGAGAGGTCGCCTTTCACCTCGGCCTTGCTGGTGGTCTTGCTCCTGTCGCCGTCCCCGACCTTGCTCTCGTTCTTCGTCTCGACCTTGATCCGGCCTTCCCCTGATCGGCTGCCTTTCCTTTGATCTCGACGCGATGGCCGACGTGGTCTTTCAGATCGTCGTCGTCCGACGCGAGGAGGTAGCTGCCGAGCCGGCCCTCCTTGTTCGCGGCGTGCGTCAACATGTAGCCACCGTCCGCGTTTCGCTCGATGCACCCGGTAACAGTGATCTCGCGGCCATCCTCGAACAGAGACCTTCGTCTGCGTCTTCTTTTCCAACTCCTGTGCGGCGCCGAGGCTGCAGGCCGCAAGGACGGCAATGAGCGAATACCCGAGTTTCAGCATCTCAACCTCCGCCTCTGACGAATGCAGACGGCAGGCCACGCGAACCTCGACCGGGGTCAGACCGTGTCGACATGGGGTCAGGTCTTGCACTGTCACATTTTGCTGCATTACAAGACCTGACCCTACGCCCGCTCGGCGGCAGCGATGGTCGAGTCCCGAGCGCCGAGCCCGATATACTCCCGGACATGGAGGTTCACCTCATCGACGGAACGTACGAGCTGTTCCGTTATTTCTACGCTCTTCC
This sequence comes from uncultured Acidobacteriota bacterium, assembly GCA_963804795.1. Lineage (GTDB taxonomy): Bacteria > Acidobacteriota > Vicinamibacteria > Vicinamibacterales > 2-12-FULL-66-21 > CAVSUB01. Next base: position 296,646 of record CAWDRS010000010.1, read on the forward strand.
ATCGGCGCGCGATCGTGAAGGGCTCGAAGTCGGCGCCGTGCGCGGTGTGGTCGGATCCGTCCTTGGGCTCATCAATCGCGGCGCGACGCACGTGGGCGTCGCCACCGATCACGTCATCGAATCGTTCCGCAACCGGATGTGGCGTGGGTACAAGACCAGCGCCGGGATCGATCCGGACCTGCTCTCGCAATTCGGGCTTCTCGAGAACGCCCTGTCCGCGCTCGGCGTCGTCGTCTGGCCCATGGTCGAGGAGGAGGCTGACGATGCGTTGGCGGCGGGGGCGAGGATCGCGGGGGCGGACCCGGCCGTCGAGCGCGTGTTGATCTGCACGCCGGACAAAGATCTCGCACAGAGCGTTCGCGGAACGCGCATCGTCCAGTGGCATCGCCGCACCAACAAGATCGTGGACGAGCCGGGTGTGGTCGCGAAGTTCGGTGTGCCGCCGGTCTCGATTCCCGACTATCTGGCGCTCGTGGGTGATACGGCGGACGGCTATCCGGGCCTCGTGGGATGGGGTGCGAAATCAGCCGCCGCCGTGCTGGCGAAGTTCGGACATCTCGAGTCGATTCCCGATGACCCGCAGACGTGGCACGTCAACGCCGCGAATTCCGCCACGCTCGCGCGCACGCTCGCACGCGACCGCAAGCTGGTCATGCTCTTCCGCGAGCTCGCCACCTTGCGTGCGGAGCTTCCGCTGTTCGACTCGGTCGAGGCATTGCGTTGGACGGGGCCGACGCCCGCGTTCGCGGAGATCGCGGCCCGGTTCGATGCTGCGGTCGTAGGACCGGACAAGCGAGGAAGGTGAGAGCTTGAGGAGAGCCCAAGCCAGCTGAGAGCAGGGACTACGAGTATTCTCCTACCCTCCGGAAGCGCTTCACTTGCCAGGCGGCGCCGGCTGCGGCACGCGGTTATTGATTGGCTTCACGGTCCGCAGATACGCGAAGACGGCCTTCAGATCCTCGTCGGTCAGTTTGCCAATCGTCTCCCACGGCATCGGCGGGAGAACCGGCCGGCCGGAGCCCATGTGTTTCCCGGTGCGGATCGAACCGACGAAGATGGCCTCGGTCCAGCCACCGATTCCTGTCTCCGCATCCGGCGTGAGATTCGCGGCGTAACTGATACCCCACGGGCCGGACCACGCCGTCAGGTCCCACGTCGTCACTGCAGCCCACGGCCCTTCAGCGAGCTTCGGCGGTGGTGGCAGTGCGGTGTCGCTTTGAAAGCCTGACAACAGCCGCGTGGTGTCCAGCTCCAGACCTGCCGCGCCCTTTTTCTTTGGCGTATGGCAATCGTGGCAGCCCCCCGTCTCTGTGAGGTACTTGCCCCGCGCGACAGCGGGCGTCTGCTGCGCATACGCGATCGATCCCCCTGCGATGACCACGAGCGCGAGCACTGTGAGACCTGACGTCTTCATGAGCAATCCCCCGGATGTGAATGATTGAACGCTTGAGTTTACACGGGTCGTGGACACGAGTTGAAGGCGACGGAAACCGCTCTTTCTTACGCTCAGTTCTTCATCCGAAAGTCACTAGAAGCCGTCTCACAAACCCGACGCTCGCTCCACGGTGCGAGCGAGCATGGCGAGCGAGCCACGCGAGCGGCCCGCCTACGCCAAGGCTTCGGCGAGGTCTCGCCGTAGCGCTTCGCGCGGAGGCGGAAGCGCGCCGGCGAAGCGGCGCGCGAGAGCGCGTGTCGGGGAGTCCGAGGGGCGAAGCCCCTCGGATGAGACTAGAGGTCTTGACGGCGAAGCCGCTATCGTCTGAGGCGCAGCCTCGTTAGAATCGGAGGTCGCACAGACGGTACGCACCAGCCATCAGACGATTGGACGGAAAGGAAGCCCCATGCAGATACGCCACCGAGGCTGGACCCTGGCCTTCGCTATCGCCTTCACCCTGACCGTTCCGACGCTCGCTCACAACGTCGGCTCGCAGGCGGGCGCCGGCACGAAGTTTCCGGACCCCAGGATCACATTCAAGAAATACACCTTGCCCAACGGCCTGGAGGTCATCCTCCACCAGGACAAGACCGTGCCGCTTGTGGCCGTCGATGTGTGGTACCACGTCGGCAGCGGCGACGAGGTGCCCGGCAAGAGCGGCTTCGCGCACCTCTTCGAGCACATGATGTTCCAGGGCACGAAGAACACCGGCGAGGACCAGCACTTCCAGATCCTTCAGCAGATCGGCAGCTCCGACTCCAACGGCTCCACGAACCCGAACCGGACCAACTACTACGAGGTCATCCCCTCGAACCAGCTCGAGGTCGCACTCTGGCTGGAGAGCGAGCGGATGGGTTATCTGCCGGATGCGATCACCGAGAAAAGCCTGGCGAACCAGCGCGACGTTGTCCGAAACGAGCGCCGCCAGAGCTATGACAACGTCCCGTTTGGCAAAGACGCGTTCGCGACGGCTGCTGCGCTTTACCCTGAAGGCCACCCCTACCGCTACCTCACTATCGGCCTTCACGAAGACGTCGAGGGCGGCAGCCTGGACGACGTCAAGGGTTTCTTCCGCAAATGGTACGCTCCCATCGAACGCCACCCTGACGCTCGCGGGCGACTTCGAGATCGCCTCCGCCCAGAAGCTCGTCGAGAAGTGGTTCGGGACCTTCCCCAAGATCGCGAAACCCGAGCGTCGCGTTGTCGAGACACCACAGATCGCCGAAACGCGGCGCGTGACCGTCGAGGATCCGTTCGCGCGGCTCCGCCGCGTCCACTACGCGTGGAACACGCCTGCGCTCTACGCGCCCGGCGACGCGGAGCTCGACATCCTCGCCAGCGCCCTCGGCCAGAGCGGCACCGGCCGGCTCTATAAGACCCTCGTCCTGGAGAAGCAGCTGGCGCAGGCCGTGACGATCTACCAGGCATCGCTCCAGCGCTCCTCGACCTTCAACGTCATCGTGGACCTGCGGCCCAACGCCGACATGGCCGAGGTCGAGCGTCTGATAGACGAGGAGCTCGGACGCGTGCTCTCAGCGCCCGTGACCGACGTCGAGTTCCGTCGCGCGGTGGTCAACTACGAGTCCGGCTCGGTCTGGGGCCTGGAGTCCCTGCTGGCCCGCGCCGAGTCGCTGCAGACCTACAACCATTTCACGGCCAATCCGGACTGGATCACCGAAGACCTGGATCGCTATCGCAAGAGCAACGTCCAGGCTGTCGCCGGAATCGCGAAGAAGTTCCTTCAGAAGCAGAACCGGGTCGAAGTCATCACGATGCCGGCCAAGCCAGGTGCCGCGGCGCAGAGCACGGAGCCTGCGCGCACACCGGTGTCCAAGCCCGCATCGGGGCCGGCATCAGTGCGCACCAGAGTTCCCGCACGAGGCGTTTCGCGCGAAGCGGCCCGCCGCAGGCCCGACCCGCGCGCTGGTGCCGCCGGGCATCACTCGCTTTTCCCTGCCCGAGGGTCTCGAGGTCTTCCTCGTCGAGAGCCACAAGCTGCCGACCATCGAGGCGGACCTGACATTCGAGGGGGGCTCCGAGAACGATCCGAAGGGCAAGAGCGGCCAGGCGTCCCTCTGCATGAATCTGTTGAACGACGGCACCCAGAAGATCGAGAAGAGCGCGTTCGAGGAGGCGCAGGCGGACATCGGCTCGAACGTGGGCACCTACGCGGGCCTGGACCAGCAGGGCGTCACGATGCGCACGCTGTCGAAGAATCTGGACCGCACCGTCGCACTCTGGGCGGAGACCTTGAAGGCCCCGGGCCTGCGCGAGGCCGACCACGCGCGCAACGTCCAGCAGACGCTCGCGTCGCTCGCGCAGCAGAAGGGTGCGCCGACCACCGTCGCGTCGCGCGTATTCGGTGCGGTCTACTACGGACCCGACCATCCTTTCGGAAACGTGGCGACCGACGAGACGGTCAAGGCAGTGACTCTTGGCGACTGCAAGGCGTACGTGAACGATTACGTCAAGCCGCGAGGCGCGAAGTTGTATCTGGTCGGGGACATCACGCGGCAGCAGGTCGAGCAGAAGCTGGCCCCTGCCCTCGCGGGCTGGACCGGTGCGCCCAAAGCCAGCGCCGAGGCCGGCGCGATCAAGTCGATGCCTGGCAAAGTGTTCTTCGTGGACGTGCCGGGGGCGGCGCAATCGATGATCTACTTGTTCCATCCGGGCCCGAAGCGCCAAGCCGACGACTACTTTCCGACGCGCATCATGAGCGGGATCCTGGGCGGCGACTTTGCGAGCCGGATCAATATGAACCTGCGTGAGGACAAGGGCTGGGCGTACGGGGCGAATGGCGGGATGCGCTACATCCGCACGCTGGGGACGTTGCGAGTGGCTGCCTCGGTGCGCACGGACGCGACCAAGGACAGCGTCGCCGAGCTGTACAAGGAGGTCCAGAAGATGAGCGGTGGCGAGGTCACGGACGCCGAGCTCGAACGCGAAAAGGGCGCGGCCGTGCTGGGCCTGCCGGCCCAGTTCGCGACGGGCCAGGATGTGCTCGGCAGCTTCCGGACGTTGATCTACTTCGGCTTGCCGCTCGATTACTGGGCGAACTTCGCCAAAGGGATTGGATCAGTGAGCAAGGAGTCGGTAGCGAGCGCGGCAAAGAAATACGTCAAGCCCGCGGACCTCCAGGGGCTTGTCGTGGGAGACGCGGCCAAAGTGTTGCCGAGTCTGAAGGAGCTGCTGGCCAGCAAAGCAATCGGGGAGGGGGAGCTCGTGGTGCTGGATGCTGACGGGCGACCTGCAGGAGGAGCGGGAGGGAAGTAGGTCAAAAAAGAAGTCGGGGCGCCGTCCGAGCAAGGCTGCTACGTGAGCCCGTTTCGGACGGCGTAGGAAGCGGCCGCCGCGCGTGATGGGAGATCCAGCTTCGTGAGGATGTTGGCAACGTGCCGCTTGACGGTGAAGGGGCTGACGAAGAGGCGGTCACCGATGTCCTGGTTGCTCAGGCCCTGCGCGATGAGGCCCAGCACTTCGAGCTCGCGCGTCGAAAGTGACGTTCGCGAACGCACGGCCGAACCTTCGGAGGCGCCTGCCGACGAACGTCGGATGAGACCCATTGCCCCGATGCGGGTGGCTACGATCTTGGCCGCCTCGCGCTCGCGTCCTGCTCGATCGGGTTGACCGGCCGCCGAGAGGACGCCGGCGAGGCGCAGCCGGGCCGCGGCAGCTTCGTAGGGAGCTCCCGCCAGCTCGTATTCGTCAATCGCGGCCTCGAGATGCGTGATCGCGGCCGCCGGCTCCGCGGCGGGCTTCAAGGCTTCCGCCTCGGAAAGGACGCCGAGCGCGATTCTCGTGTTCACCTTGGGAACCAGGGTTCCAAGCTCGTCGATCGCGGCGCTCGTACGCGCATCGTCTCGGGAGAGTGATGCGGCACGGACGATGAGATCGAGAGCGTGGAGGCGGCGGGTGTGATCGCCGGCGGTACGTCGGAGGTAGCGCTCGATCAGGCTGAGCGTGCCCTCGGAGTCGCCTGCTTCGAGCCGGAGCCACGCCAAAGGAAGCAGCGCCAGCGAGTGCGCCGAAAGTGGCTGGAGGAGCCGGGCCGCTTCTTCGTGCCGCCCCTGCCGGCGGCGCACCTCGCCGAGACGGATGTCGCAGTGGGCCATCCAGGCCGGCGCAATCGCCGAGAGCTCGGCCCGCATGGCGGCGATCTCCGAATCCGCGGCCTCGTACTTCCCGGCCCAGGTCAGCACGGCAACGTAATGCGACCGGCAGAAGCTGGCGAAGTGGGGGACGGCCAGAGACCGATCGGCGGCCCACGCGTGCTCGAGCCACTGCTGCGCGCGTGCGAAGTCCCGGACAGTCTCGCACGCGTCGAGGACGTAGCGGCACGTGAAGCCCACGGTTTCGGGTCGGAATCGATCTCCGGCAATGGCCGTCGCCGTGGCCTCGTCCAGGCGACGGAGACCACCCTCCACGTCGCCGTCGTTGATCAACGCGAGCCCGGCCAGTCCTCTGGCCATCGTGTCGATCTCGTCCACCTGACAGCGGATGTTGAGGCGCAATGCGCCCGCCAGCGCCTCGCGGCCAGCAGGCATCTCGTCGCGGACGTGGATGTGCACGTGCGCGCGCCAGAGGAGCAGCCAGGCGCGCTCTGGTGTGTCGGGGCAATCCTCGAGCAACGCACCGGCCCGCTCGAACCAGCCGTTGGCCACAGCGTGCTCGGCGCGATAGAGGTCGTGGTAAAGCGCAATCTCCATGGCTGAGCGCGCGGCGCCCCGGTGATCGCGAGCGCTCAGGTACTCGCGGTAGGCCTGCTCGAACGCTGCGCGGGACGCCTCGAGGTCGTCGACGTATCGTGCGGAGCGCCCAAGGCCTTCCCAGGCGGGCGCGCAACGGGGATCGGCGGCGAGCGCCTGCTCGTAGGACTCGCGTGCCTTACGCCAGGCACGGTCGGCGCGCAGCTGGTCGGCACGGCTGAGGAGCGCTGCGGCGCCGAGGGAGAGCTGGTCCGGGGCCACGTCGATATTCTAGCCGGTCGAGCGATCCTGGATGTATGGCCGCGGTGGAGATCCACCGCGGCCTACAAGAGCCGCCAGAGAAACCTGGCGGCTCGAGATAATCCTGGCAGTGACCTACTCTCCACCCACAAGAGAAAAGGCCGCTAGATTAGCGGCCTCGAGAATAATCCCGGCAGTGACCTACTCTCCCACGGCGCCTGCGGCCGTGGCGAGCGAGCGGAGCGAGCCGAGCCACGTTTCAAGAAATGCCACCCACGCAGCGCGTGGGTAACTGCGTGGTAAATAGCTGCGCACAAAAGAAAAGGCCGCTAGCAATTAGCGGCCTGAGAAATAATCCCGGCAGTGACCTACTCTCCCACGCAGTTACCCACGCAGTACCATCGGCGGTAGAGAGCTTAACTTCCGTGTTCGGAATGGGAACGGGTGTGACCCCTCTCCTATGACCACCGGGAAAGGCAATCTTGGTGGTGCCTGGGGTTTCCCCCCTCCGCCCGCTCGGCGGGCAGGCCTCACGGCTTGCCCGCAAAGGCGGAAGGTGGAATCGTCCCAGACTATCTGTAAAGAGCTGGCTCCCGGCTTCAGGTTCCCAGCTGGAAGCTGGGAGCTGGCAGCCGGAAGCTGTCAACTGAATATCCTGCAAACGGTAGTTTCTCGTCCCACTTGGCACACGCAGCTGGTGTGCACTGTTCTCCAGTTACGAGAGAAAAGAGATTATGGTCAAGCCTCACGGCTGATTAGTATCGGTTAGCTTCACACATCACTGTGCTTCCACACCCGACCTATCACCTGGTCATCTTCCAGGAGCCTTTAGAGGCCTTGCGGCCTGGGAAATCTCATCTTGTGGAGGGTTTCACGCTTAGATGCATTCAGCGTTTCTCCCTTCCGCACGTAGCTACCGAGCGCTGCCGTTGGCACGACAACTCGTACACTAGAGGTGCGTCCATCCCGGTCCTCTGGTACTAAGGACAGCCCCACTCAAATTTCCTCCGCCCATGACAGATAGAGACCGAACTGTCTCGCGACGTTCTAAACCCAGCTCACGTACCGCTTTAACCGGCGAACAGCCGGACCCTTGGAACCTGCTACAGCTCCAGGATGCGATGAGCCGACATCGAGGTGCCAAACCTGAGCGTCGATGTGAACTCTTGGCTCAGATCAGCCTGTTATCCCCGGCGTACCTTTTATCCGTTGAGCGATGGCCCTTCCACGCGGAACCACCGGATCACTAAAGCCTGGTTTCCCACCTGCTCCACTTGTAGGTGTCGCAGTCAAGCTCGCTTCTGCTTTTGCACTCTCCGGCTGATTTCCAAACAGCCTGAGCGAACCTTCGCGCGCCTCCGTTACAGTTTAGGAGGCGACCGCCCCAGTCAAACTACCCACCTAGCAGTGTCCCTGACCTGGATGACAGGTCGAGGTTAGAACGCCGGAGTGTTAAGGGTGGTATCTCACCGTTGGCTCCCCCGAGTCCGAGAACCCGGGTTCAAAGCCTCCCACCTATCCTGCGCATAACACGCCAGCATTCACTACTAAGATGTAGTAAAGGTGCACGGGGTCTTTTCGTCTAGTCACGGGCAACCGGCGTCTTCACCGGTACCACAAATTCGCAGTGCCCCTCGTTGAGACAGCGCCCAGATCGTTACGCCATTCGTGCAGGTCGGAACTTACCCGACAAGGAATTTCGCTACCTTAGGACCGTTATAGTTACGGCCGCCGTTTACCGGGGCTTCAGCTCGAAGCTTCGCCTTGCGGCTGACCTCTCCCTTTAACCTTCCGGCACCGGGCAGGCGTCAGACCCTATACGTCGTGTTCGACTTCGCAGAGTCCTGTGTTTTTAGTAAACAGTCGCCTGGGCCTCTTTATTGCAACTCGTTCGCGCACGTAATCGCGAGGACTACGCACGGTAATCGAGCACCCCTTATTCCGAAGTTACGGGGCTAGTTTGCCGAGTTCCTAAACGAGGGTTCTCACTCGCGCCTGAGGATTTTCTCCTCGCCTACCTGTGTCGGTTTGCGGTACGGGTACCCACTCCACTCCTTAGAGGCTTTTCTCGGCAGCGTGGCGTCAGCGACTTTGCGGATCTAGGATCCTCGACATGGCCCCTCAGGGAATGTGACCCACCGGATTTACCTGGCGGATCCCCCTACAGGCCTGAACCTACACGTCCAATCGTAGGCTCGCTTAGCCTCCTGCGTCCCCCCATCGTGATAACGTGGAATAGGTAGTTCCGGAATGTTGACCGGATATCCATCCGCTACGCCTTTCGGCCTCGCGTTAGGACCCGACTGACCCTGAGCGGACGAACCTTCCTCAGGAAACCTTAGGCTTACGGCGGGGAAGATTCTCACTTCCCTTCTCGCTACTTATGCCGGCAGGGTCACTTCTCAACGCTCCACCAGTCCTCACGGTCTGACTTCGCTGCGTTGAGAACGCTCCTCTACCAAAACTCCCTCCCGCAGGAGGGTGCATTCTACGGCTTCGGTCCTGTGCTTGAGCCCCGTTATATTGTCGGCCCAGAGCCGCTTGACCAGTGAGCTATTACGCTTTCTTTAAAGGATGGCTGCTTCTAAGCCAACCTCCTGGTTGTCTGAGCGTCTCCAGATCCTTTACCACTTAGCACAGAGTTAGGGACCTTAGCCGGTAGTCTGGGCTGTTTCCCTCTCGACAATGAAGCTTAGCCCCCACTGTCTGACTCCCGAGATACGTGTCGCTGGCATTCGCAGTTTGATTGGATTCAGTAAGCTGGTAAGCCCCCTAGTCCATTCAGTTCTCTACCACCAGCGCCGACCTCTCGAGGCTATCCCTAAAGATATTTCGAGGAGAACGGGCAATCACGAGGTTTGATTAGCCTTTCACCCCTACCCTCAGCTCATCCAAGCTGTTTTCAACCAACACTGGTTCGGGCCTCCATACGGTGTTACCCGTACTTCACCCTGGCCAAGGGTAGATCACCTCGCTTCGCGTCTAATCCCAGCGACTTCTCGCCCATTTCGGACTCGCTTTCGCTTCGGCTCGCTTTCGCTTAACCTTGCCACTGAGATTAACTAGCCGGCTCATTATGCAAAAGGCACGCGGTCAGGCATTCCTCGGCCGAAGCCAAGGCATAGCCCTCCCACTGCTTGTAGGCATACGGTTTCAGGTACTATTTCACTCCCCTCGCAGGGGTTCTTTTCACCTTTCCCTCACGGTACTGGTTCACTATCGGTCGCCAGGGAGTATTTAGCCTTACGAGATGGTCCTCGTAGATTCCCACGGGATTTCACGTGTCCCGCGGTACTCAGGAACCTGTCGCGAGCCAGCAGATTGTCGCCTACGGGGCTGTCACCCTCTATGGCCGATCGTTCCAGATCGTTCGACTAATCTGCTGGTTGGTAACTCGCTGGCTTTAGGCCAGACAGGCCCTACAACCCCACCGTGCAAGCACAATGGTTTGGGCTATTCCGCGTTCGCTCGCCGCTACTAGCGGAATCACTGTTGTTTTCTGTTCCTCCGGGTACTGAGATGGTTCACTTCCCCGGGTTGTCTTCGCCGACCTATGGATTCAGTCGGGGATACTCAGGTATGAGCCTGAGTGGGTTGCCCCATTCGGAAATCCTCGGGTCAAAGCCTGTTTGCGGCTCACCGAAGCTTATCGCAGCTTACCACGTCCTTCATCGACTCCTGGCGCCAAGGCATTCACCGTACGCCCTTAGTAGCTTGACCATAGAAACTCGAAACTGACGCTTGAAGCTTTCGGCTCCCAGCTCTCAGCTCTCAGCGATTACTCACTGGAGGCCGTCGGCTGATTGCCAGGCAGCTCCATGCGACAGTTCCTTGCACACTGCGTGTGTTTGTCCGCCTCCGCTCACTTGCGCGAGCGACGGCGAGACGTTGTGGTCGGAAAAACTACCGTTTGCAGGATATTCAGTTGTCAAAGAGCTTGAAGCTTCCAGCCGTCAGCTTAGGGCTGCCAGCCAGTTGAGCGCCGCTTCGCGGCGAGCTTCACTCAATTCATGGAAGTTGCTTATGTGCAGCTTTCCGTCTTTGTTGCCCGCCTTCGCGCTACGGGCTTCGGCGGGCAACCTTCGCGACTCGACAACCACCGGCTGGCCAGCCGTAGCTCGCTTCACCGGCGATTGTCTAGCCGTCGGCTCAAGAGCGAAGGCTGGAGAATACCGGGCTCGAACCGGTGACCTCCTGGTTGCAAACCAGGCGCTCTCCCAGCTGAGCTAATTCCCCAAAAACTTGTGCAGTGCTGATTCGTGCGAGATGAAGGAAGGAACCGGTCGTGCGGGTTATCGACACTTCATCGCGCGCTAGGCACTACGCAATAGGCACTCCTTGATCCAGTGTCAGCTCTGCGCTCGCCTCCACCTCGCGCATCGCTCTAGCTCGCCAACACTCGCGACTGAAAGAGTCTTGCCAGCCGTAGTCTCGCCTTAGTCGGCGAACGAAGGCTGGTGGGCCTGAGTAGATT
>CAWDRS010000011.1:0-626313 GCA_963804795.1 uncultured Acidobacteriota bacterium
CGTGCTCTGCGAGGCGGCGCGGATCGTCATGAGCTGTGCTCATCGTGTTTCTCCTGTGCCGTGAGCCGGTGGGAGGCTCGGCACCCGGCGACGCGTCGGGGCGGCGCGCAACCCGCTTCGGCCCTCAGCACGGCAGGGCTCACTGTCACGCTGATGGAGGCGCATCGCGCCCGGGGCAGCGCCGGGTCAAAACGCCCGCTCGCCCGCGAGCGGGCGCGCACCGAGCGCGTGAGCCGCGGCCACGGCCGCCTGGGTGGCGGCCGTGCTCCGCGACAGGCACGCGCCTCGACTACTAGTAACCAGCGCCACCGCCGTAGCTCGATCCGCCGCTCGAGCTCGATGCCTGGCCGGTGACCTGGTTGCCCGCCGGGGATAGCGCCCACCAGGCGGCGCCGAAGCCTGTCGAGCCCTGGCCGGTTGTGTCGCCGGGTTTCTGGTCGCCTTGGTAGAGGTAGAGCGGGTGGCCGTTGTAGGTGACCTGCGGCGTTCCGTCGGACCGCGTCGTGGTTCCGATCAGCGAGGCGTTTGCCCCGCCGCCGACGGTCGGCTTGCCGTTCGCCCGGACCGGAGGCCAGGCACTGGCGCACGCGCCGCTGCAGGCGCTCCTCGTCCCGGAGTCCTTCTTGAACAGGTAGATCGTGCGGCCCCTCGAGTCGACGAGGATCATTCCCAGGCCGGTGGTCGCGAGGCCGACGGTCGCCGGCCCGCCGCTAGCGGTCCTGGGCGGCGCCGACGCTGCTGTCGCCTCGCCGCCACCGCCGCCGCCACAGCCGGCGACCACCAGCGCGGCGAGCGGGACCGCCGCTGCGCCGGCGAGGAAGGTGATTGATCTGCTGAGAGTCATGCTCGTTCCTTTGCTTGAGGAGATCGGGGGTTGGCGGGCCTCTGAGCGTCATGGGGCGCTGGCGTTCGGGATGCGCGGGATCTCTCAACGCGAGTCCGTGTTTGCGTGCTATCTCGAGTTCCTTGGCGCTCACAGCGCATGCTTCCCCCGAATTGGGACGGTTCGCTGTAGGGCCAGCATCCGCCCGACCGGCGCGCCGCACATCGGGCACATCCCCTGACATCGACCCCCGAACATTGCGCCTGCCAGTGGGCCCCGCGTACGATCGATCTGCGCATGGAACAGTCCGCTCTTGCCCGGCCGGGCGCGCTGCTCGAGCGCGAGCACGAGCTCGAGCGGGTCCGCGCGGCGCTGCGCTCCGCCGGCCAGCGAGCCGGGGCAGCCCTGGTCATCGAGGGTGCCGCGGGGATGGGGAAGTCGCGGTTGCTCGAGGAGGCACGCGCCCGGGCGTCGGACCTCGGCCTCAGGGTCTTTGCGGCGCGAGCGACGGAGCTCGAGCAGGGGTTCCCGTTCGGGGTCGTGCGCCAGCTCTTCGAGCGCCCACTGCTGGAGGCCGACGCCGGCGAGCGCGACCGCTGGCTGGCGGGAGCGGCGGCGCTCGCCGCGGACGTCCTCGCCAGCGCGCCCACGACGGCCTCCGGGGTGCCGGCGTCAGGTCCCTCCGCCGGCGATTCCGGCTACGCATGGCAACACGGCCTGTACTGGCTCGCGTCGAACCTCTCCGTCGATACGCCACTCGTGCTCGTGGTCGACGACCTGCAGTGGTGCGACAGACCGTCGGCGCGTGCGCTCGCCTTCATCGCGCGCCGGCTGGAGGGGCAGCCACTCGGACTCATCATCGCCACCCGGCCACTCGATCCTGCGGTGACGCCCGTGGCGGCGGCGCTCGTTGCCGATCGCGCCGTGGAACTGCTCCGTCCATCGCCGCTGACGCAGGCGGCCGTCGGCGCGCTGGCCGCCGACCGGCTGTCCGACGAGCCCCACGAGCGGTTCGTGCGCGCGTGTATGCAGGTGACGGGCGGCAACCCGTTTCTCATCGGCGAGCTGCTCGACGAACTGGCGGCTCGCGGCATCGATCCCACCGCGGCCGCCGCGGACGATGTCGGCGCGATCGTCCCCAGCGGGGTCGCCAGCACGGTGTTCCTCCGTCTGGCGCGGCTGTCGCCGGCGGCCGCCGTGCTCGCCCGTGCGCTCAGTGTGCTCGGCGACGGCGCGCAGGCGAGCGACGCCGCGCGGCTGGCCGGACTCGGCGGCGCCGACCTGGAGGCGGCGATGGGGGCGCTGGTGTCCGCGGGCGTCGTGGAATCCGGCGGCACCGTCGGCTTCACCCACCCCATCCTGCGCGCGGCAATCTACGCCGACCTGTCGCCCGCCGAACGCGGGCGGCTGCACCGCGCGGCGGCGTCGATCCTGCGCGAGCGCGGAGCGCCCGCCGGCCAGATCGCGGCGCAGGTCATGCACACCGAGCCGGCGGCGGACCCCGGAGCGGTCGCATTGCTGCGTGACGCCGCCCGCGCGGCGCTTGCCTTGGGCGACGCACCCGGGGCAGCCGGGCTGCTCTCCCGGGCAATGGCGGAGCCTCCGCCGACGGCGACCGCGCCGCGGTCGTGCTCGAGCTCGGCCAGGCGCACGCCCGCGCCGGCGCACCGGAAGCGATCGCCCCGCTGTCGGAGATCGTCGAGCGCGGCGTGGACGCCGACGCGATCGCCGCGGCGGCAATCGAGCTCAGCGGCATGCTCTTCTTCGGCGGCCGCGCCGCTGAAGGAGCGGTGATGCTTCGCCGCGCCCAGGAGCGGCTTCCGGCGGGGGAGCCGGCACGTCAGCAGGTCGAGGCCGCGCTGCTGGGCGTCACCTACACGTCGGTGTCGGCCTGGCGCGAGGCCGAGGCGACGATCGCCAACCTGCGAGATCCAGGCGGCCCGGCACGCGACGTGCTGCAGGCCACCACGCTCGCCACTCTCGCCATGGAGGAAGTGCTGTCGTTGGGCTCGGCGTCCACCACGATCGACCTCGCCGAGCGCGCGCTCGCAGCCGGCCTCCCGCTCGAGCCCCACCGCGGCGAGAACTGGGTGCTCTTGGCTCTGGCCGCTCTCGGGGCCGCCGATGGTCCTGACGCTGCCCTGCGGGGCACGGACGAGATCCTCGCGCACGCGCGCGTGCGCGGCGCGGCACTGACGGTCGTCACAATCTCGGGGCTTCGAGCGCGCTTCGGGGTGCGCCGTGGAGACCTGGACGCCGCCGAGGCGGACGCACAGGCGGCGATCGAGCTCGCCCCCGACCTGCTCGGCGTCGAGTTCGTCGTCCTCGCGGTGGCGGCGGCGGTGCTCGCGGGCCTTGAGCGCGACGACACCCCCGAGGCTCTTCGCCGGCTCATCGACCGCGCCGGCGTTCGGTACGACACCGACTTCACGCCGAGCTCCCAACTGCGGTACGCGTCGGGCGTGCTCCGCGCTGCGGCCGGCAACCACGAAGCCGCGATCGACGAGCTGCGCGGCTGCGACGACCCGGCGTTCGGCGGCGAGAATCCGGCCATGCTCCCATGGCGGTCGGCGGCGGCGCTCTCGCTGGCCGAGCTCGGACGCCACGACGAGGCTCGCGCCTTGGCCGCCAACGAGGTGCGCCGCGCCGAGTCATTCGGCGCGCCGCGTGCGATCGGCGTTGCGATGCGTGCCCACGCGCTCGTCGGCCCACCCGCGGAACGGCCGCAGGGGCTGGCGGAGGCGCTCGCGGTGCTGGAACCCTCGCCCGCGCGCCTTGAGCACGCGCGGGTGCTGGTCGACCTCGGCGCGACGTTCCGCGCTGCCGGGCAGCGCACCGCCGCCCGGCAACCTCTCGAGGACGGGCTCGCGCTGGCCGTCCGGTGCGGCGCCCGAACCCTCGAGCGCCGGGCGCGGGCTGAGCTCGGGGCGATCGGCGTCCGGCCCCGGACCACCGACCGCGCCGGGGCGGACTCGCTGACGCCCAGCGAGCGGCGCGTGGCCGAGCTCGCCGCGGCGGGCGGCACGAACCGGGAGATAGCCCAGACGCTCTTCGTCACCGAGAAAACTGTGGAGACCCATCTGGGCCGGTCGTTCCGCAAGCTCGACATCTCGTCGCGGCGGCAGCTTCCGGACGTGCTCGCGCGCGCAGTCGGCTGACACGGACGGGCGGGCACCCGAAGCGACGCTCCGCCGACCACGGTGCGTCGACCGCCGGGGGCGCATTTCAACCGGCGTGCGGGGGTGAGTATTCAGGCGGCGCCGACACCAATCTCAGACACTCGCAACGACGCGGCAAGCGGGAGTCGCAGCCACCTCAAACCCGCGCTCGCTCGGGACCACCTGGAGGAGCGCCGACGTGGGCTCTTGACACGCCTGCATTGCCAGGCGAAATGCGAGCGACATCTGCCCCGGTGCGGGGCCAACTCGTTCCAGCGGTTCGCCGAACCCGGCGTGCGCGCCGCGGCGACTGGTGCGATCCCGCCCCGCGACATGAAACGGCCCGCCCGTCGTGGGCGGGCCGTTCCGTACGGTGTGTTGCGGGTCAGCGGATCAGAACACCAGGCAGTCGACGTACTCGAAGCTTTCCGCGGCGAACGAGAACGGCTCCACCGGCGGGTCCTGCTCGATCACGTACTGCTTGACGTGGCCCTGGGCGGCGGCGAAGACGCCCTCCCAGTCGACGATGCCCTGGCCGACGGTCGTCTGCGTGCGGCTGGCGATGTCAGCGACGTCCTTGACGTGGAGCAGCGCGATGCGGTCACCGAACTGCTCGATCAGCGCCACGGGATCCTCGCCGCCGATCGTGGCCCAGCCGACGTCCACCCTTGTCCTTTCATCGATCCACGTAACCGCTCGGGACGACCGGCGCGGAGCACTTCTTGCCCAACCGAAGCGAGCGTCCCGTATCTCTGGATCGTGTCTTACAGGGGTTCAGGTCGCCGGGGCCACCGTGTACGTGACCTTGACCGTGACCGTGAACGCCCGCTCGCCGGGCAGCACGCGGGTTCCTTCGTCTTCGTCGCCGCCGCCGGCCGCGTTCTCGGAGCCGCCGAAGTCGAAGTCGCCGGTGCCCGGTGCGAGGTCGACAGACTGCACGCCGGTGACACGCAGGCCGAGCTGGGCGGCGGCGTCGTCGGCGCGGCGGCGGGCGTCGGTGAGCGCGGCCCGCGTGGCGAGGATGTTGCCCTCGGTCGGGTCGGAGAACGCGAACTCCGGGCCGAAGACGTCGACGCCCGTGTCAGCGGCGGCGTCGATCACGCGGCCGAGACGTGGGATGTCGCGGCTGAGGACGACCAGCTCGGCGGAGGCGCGGTAGCGGGTCCGGGCCGGGCGGCCGCGGCGGGCGCGGGCGCGCTCGCGCATGACGGCGATCCCGCCGGTGCGGATCGAGCGCGGCTCGATGCCCTGCGCGAGCACGGCGCGGCGGGCGGCCGCGATGCGGCGGTTGACGACGGTGCGCGCCTCGCGGGACGTCGGGCGGACGCGGTCGATCGACAGGAAGATCGACGCCTGGTCCGGGACCAGGAACACCCGGCCCTCGCCGGCCGCGGCGATCGTGGGCGGATCGGCCGTCTGAGCCGCCGCCGGAGCCGCGCCGAGCGCGGCGATGACCAGCACCGTCGTGACCACCGTGAGCGTGCGCATGCCGCGCTCCTCTCCGACCGCTCGGGAACTCAAACTCAACGGCTTTCCCAAGCGACCGCAGCGATCTCGCGAGTGCTCAGAGTTCTTTCAAGCGCGGTCGCGCGTCGAATGCGACGACGTGCTCTCTCATCGTCCGCACGCCAGATTAACGGCCGCGTGAGCCGACGAGCCGCCACGTCTCGATCTCGCCCTTGCCCTTCACGTCTACGAGCCCTATCGGCTCCGTCACGAAGTTGTCGTCTAGGAGCTCCCACGTCGAGCGGGTGATCTGAATCTCGTCCGGTGTCCCGTGCGACTCCATGCGACTCGCCATGTTCACGGTGTCCCCCCACAGGTCGTAGAGGAAGCGACGACGCCCGATTACACCCGCCACCACCGGACCAGAGCTGATCCCGATGCGCAGTCGCAGGTCGTGGCCGTAGCTGTCGGGGAGGCACCGTTTCGCGCACTCGCGCATCTCGATCGCGAGCCTTGCAAGCGCGTGCGCGTGGTCCGGCCGCTGCCTGGGTACGCCCGCCGCGACCATGTAGCAGTCGCCGATCGTCTTGATCTTTTCGACCTCGTAGCGGTCGACGAGCTCGTCGAAGCTCGTGAAGAGGCGGTCGAGGAGCCCGACCACCTCGCGTGCGTCGAGCCTGCTGGAGAGCGGCGTGAAGTCGACGACGTCGGCGAAGAGGATGCTCACCTCGTCGAAGTGGTCGGCGATCGAGTTCGGATCGGACTGCAGTCGCTGCGCGACGTCGGCCGGGAGGACGTTGAGCAGCAGCGCCTCGACGCGCGCCTGCGCAGCGTCCCGTCCTCGCGCGAAGGTCACGAGCAACAGCATCGCGACGAACGAGACCACGACGATGTTGAGGACGTCGAAGGTCCGGACGAAGCCCTCCGGCAGGTCGGCCCCGCTAGGCCGAACGACTTCGGAGAAAACGAGCGCTAGCAGGATGGCAGCAACGAAGGCCGCAAACCAGGCCCAGGCGCGGCCGGGGCGGTCGAACACGACCGCCCCGAGCGGCGCGAACAGCGACCACAGGATCACCGAGCTGGATTCGCGAAGGCCACCGAGCATGACAGTCCCGAGCGCGGGCGCAACGAGAATCAGAAGCAGCTGCGCCGTCCGCAGGAATGCGAAGTTGCTCGTCCGCGCGAAGACGACGAGGCTGATCGCCGATCCGGCGACGTAGGCCCACGGCGTGAGCGCAACGGCGTGCTCACCTACGGCCCAGTACAGGCAGCCCCAGACAAACCCGAACGGCAGGATGACGAGCGTCACGCCGACGAGCAGGCGCTTCCGGAAGCGCTCGTCGGCCGTATCGCGCGGATCCGCCCCGATGGAGAGGGCCCGATCACGAAGCGCCGCGGTCACGACCGGCGAGCGTAGACGACACCCGCACCGCGCACGCGTCCACCAGCACCGCCTGGCGCTAACCCGGTAGGCGAGGCGCACCCGGGTCAAGGCGCACGGGGCGGCCGCGGCGTGCCCGTGCGCTACTCCGGGCTCATCGGCTGCCAGAGCTGCACGCGGTTGCCCTCCGGGTCTGAGAGCTCGGCGAACAGGCCGTTCGGGTACCGCTGCGGGTCGACATCCACCGTCTCCCCTGCCGTTCGCAACTGGGTGACGATCGCGTCCAGGTCATCGACCCGGAAGTTGATCATCCACGAGTGTTCGGGCGGCCCGATCATCGGCGCGTCCCGCGGGAACGGCGCGAACACGGTCACGCCGGCCTGCTGCTGCCAGGGCTGATCGTCGTAGCTGGCCGGCACCCCCGTCACGCCGAGCCGCTCCTCATACCAGGACGCGAGCGCCGCGGGGTTGTCCGAGCGAAAGAAGAACCCGCCGATGCCGGTCACGCGCTCCACGCCATGAGCGTAACCGCCCGGCGGGTCAGGCGGGCCGACCGCCCTTCCCAGCGGCCCTGGCCACCGCGGCAGGATCGCGACCGCGCGCTTTCGCGTTCGCTTGGTTGTCAGCGGCACGCGAGTCGCGCAGCACGCGCCCGCTGCGGACGAACCTCGACCGTTTCAGGCGTCAGGCTTCGGGTCGCGAGACGCCCGGTTGTGCTGCGCGCGAGCAGTAGCCCGGCGTGTCTTCGCGTGGTAGGGCAGCGCCGACATCGGCTGTCCGATCGGAGGAGGTCCCATGACCGTGCCGTCAGTGCTGGATGCGGCCGGGCGGCGTCGCTCGCCGGCGACGATGCCCGGCTACCACGCCGGCCGCCCGCCGCGCAACAAAGGCGTCCGCTACCCCGCCGACCCGCCCACCGTCGACGAGAACGTCGCCGTCATGCGCCACACCGCCGACGATCGTCACGGGTCCCGGCTGCGCGCAATGATCGTCGTGCTCTGGCGCGCCGGCCTGCGCATCCACGAAGCGCTCGCCCTCACCGAGCACGACCTCGATCAGCGGCGCGGCTCGGTCCTCGTCCGCTAGCGGTGCGGCTGTGCGTACGGCTCGGCGAGCAGGTACGCGAGGACGGCGAGGATCCGGCGGTCGTCGTTCTCGCCCGCGGGGAGACCGAGCTTGTTGAAGATCGTGCTCACGTGTTTTTGCACGGCGCCCTGCGTGATGGCCAGTCGCTCGCCGATCGCCTTGTTGGAACGCCCTTCGGCGACCAGCTCGAGCACGGAGCGCTCGCGCGGCGACAACGATCCGAGCCGGCCCGCTTCGTGCGGATCTCCCAGCAGTCCGGAGACGACCTGCGGATCGAGGGCACTGCCGCCGTTCGCGACGCGTCGTAGGGAGCCTGCGAAGTCCGCGGGGTCGGTCACGCGCTCCTTCAGGAGGTAGCCGAGGTGCTGCGGCGCTTCGGCCAGCAGCTGGGTTGCGACGCCGACCTCCACGTGCTGGGAGAGGAGGACGATCCCCATCGCGGGGTGGCGGCGGCGGATCTCGTGTGCGGCCTGGATTCCCTCGTCGGTCTGCGTCGGCGGCATGCGGATGTCCACGATCGCCACGTCGGGTTCGTGCTCGTCGATCGCGGCGAGCAGCTCCTCGGCGTCGGCCGCCTCGGCGACGACCTCGATGCCTTCGCCGCGGACGAACGACGCGATGCCCTCGCGCAGCAGTCGGCTGTCGTCGGCGATCACGACTCGCACGGCAGCTCAGCGGTGACGACGGTCCCGCGGCCCGGGGGGCTGAGGATGCGCAGCCTGCCGTCGAGCGCGGCGACGCGGTCCGCCAGCCCTTGGAGCCCGGTGCCGGCCGACTCGTCGGCGCCGCCGACGCCGTCGTCTGCGATCTCGATAACCGCCAGGCCGTCGTGGCGCGAGACACGTACGGTCGTCTGCGTCGCCTGCGCGTACTTGGCGACGTTGGCCAGCGCCTCGCAGGCGACGAAGTAGGCCGCGAGCTCGACCGGCTCGGGCAGCCGCTCGGGGCTCCCGAAGGAAACCGAGGTTGGGACGCTCGCGCGCGAGGCCAGGCTCTTGAGCGCGGCCTGCAGCCCGTGGTTGAGCACCGCGGGGTGGATCCCGCGCGCGAGCTCGCGCAGGTCCTCCAGCGACTGCGAGAGCTCGTCGCCGGCCGAATCGACGAGCTGTTCCGCCTGCGCCGGGTCCGAGCGGATGTGGGTCTTGATCATCCGCAGCTGAAGGGCGACGGAGACGAGCCGCTGCTGCGCGCCGTCGTGGAGGTTGCGCTCCAGCCGCCGCCGCTCCGCGTCGCTGGCGGCAACGATGCGTTCGCGGGAGGCGCGCAGCTCCGCGAGCCGGTCTTCGGACTCGGCTTGCAGCCGCGCGTCGTCGAGCGCGATCGCGGCCGTGGCGGCGACGGCCTCGACGAGCTCCGGATCGTCGTCGAGCGACGCGTCGTAGACGAGGATCCCGAGCTCGCGGCCGTCGCGCTCGATCGGTGCCGCGGTGCGGTCGCCATCCGGCGTCGGCGGCGTGAACGGTTGTCCGCTGCCGTCGATGTAGGAGCGCTCGCCCGGCACGCGATAGGCGAGGACGAGCCGTGGATCGCCGAGCGCCTTGGCGAGCCCGGCCTCCAGCCGCACGCCGCGCCGCGTGCCGAGCTCGCGGAAGAGATCCGCGAGTCCTCCGCGGGCGAGCCGTGAGCGCAGCAGGCCCCAGAGCAGGGCGGCCGGGACCGTCAGCAGGGCGGTGTTCAGCACCCAGAAGAGCGGGATCACCGGTGAGTCCAGCAGCAGCGTGGTGAGCGAGGCGGCGTACAGGATGCCGCTCAGGCTCCCGGCCAGGCTCGGCAGCAGCGCTCGTCTGCGCGGCCGCGAGGCCGAATGCCAGCGCGCACCGATCACGAACGCCACACCGAGCGCGGCGACGATCAAGACGACCTTCTGGACGTGACCCTCAGGATTTCGCCTGGTCCGGCCGATATCCGGGCGGCTCGGCAGCGATCGGCCGCCGCGTCGCTCCTGCATCCGAATGCCGGCGAGCGTCTCTTCGACCACCCACGAGGCGCCAGCTGCGGACGAGCAACAGAAGCGCCGCTTGGTCGGAACCGGTGGATCCGGTGCCTAGGCACGACCTCTACGCGTGCGAACTCCCGATCAGAGGCAGCTTGACCACCGTCGTTGTCGCAATGTGGCACACGCGATAGCGCGCGCAATCCCGCGCCAACTACCGCAATCGCTCGTCGCGATGGCGCCGGGCCCCGCGTCCGACTGCTGGTCGTCGTCCAAGCGATAGCGCGGGCCTGCCGTGAACGACGCGCTCACGGCTGGCCTCGCCAGCAAGCCGCTCCTTCGGCGAAGCGGACGAAGCATGAACTGAGCTCGCGCCGTGTCGTCGGTGCTCGGTCAACCGAACGGCGCCATCCGGATGCTCAGGTCGGTGACGGCGAAGCGGTGCAGGTACCACGCCCGGCCGCGAGGGACCTGCTTGGCCTCCGCGCGCCACAGCGCGGCGAATTCGCGCTTGAAGCCCAGCCGCGGGAACTGCTCGACCACGCGCCTGCGGACCGCGTCAGGGATCTCGTTGCTGCGCGAGCCGAAGACGTCAACTGCCGCGCCGGCGGACATGAGATAGGCCTCGGGGCCGGACTCAAGGCCGACACCGGGGCTGTGATGCATGGCGATAGCGTTGGTCACCACCTCCCGGCTGTCGGCGGGCACTCCGTGGCGGTCGGCGAACTCGCGGACCAGCGCCGCGCTGCGCACGGTGAAGTCGACGTGCGGGACGGGGCTTGGAAGCCCAGTGTCGTGGAACATCGCGGCGAGGTACAGCAACTCACGGTCAAACGAGATCCCGCGTCGTGCGGCGATGGCGGCTGCCCAGGCGTAAGCACGATGGGAGTGGTTGCGCAGCACCGGTGTGAGGAGGTCTTCGGCGGCCTCCTGCGCGTCTCGGGCCAGCGACGAGTCCGGGGGCGCAAGGCGCGCCGGTTCGATGGTGGCGCGGCGTCCCGAATGCACGCGCAGGGCCATCGCCAACAGGCCGGCCAGGATGCCGAGCTCTTCGCGCAGCAGCGGCCGGGCCAGCGTCACGCACTCGCGGGCGGTGAGCACGCCGCCGGTGCGCTCGGTCCATCCGATCGACCCGAGCGGGTCGCTGGAGCCTGCCCGGCCGCCGCGATCGGCGGTGGTGGTCGTGGACATCGGTCGATTCTAGGGGCCGGCAGGCCCGGCGGGCCCGAGATCAGGGTGGCGGTTCAGGGTGGCTGCCCGATGGCGGGCCGGTGGCGCGGCGAGACGCTTGACCCATGTGCTCCACCGTCCTCCCCCAGTTCGCCACGCCGATCGTCCGCGAGATCCCACGACGAGCCGGCGAGCGCGAAGCCGTCGCCGAGCAGGTGGTCCGCGCCCGTGCGGTTGCGCCAGGTGTCGGCCGGCGGGCTGGGGAGGAAGGGCGGACGTAGCCGCGGCTGTAGAGCATTGTCGCCAACGTACGCCTGTTGTCAAGTTGCCTGATATTCGGACGCCTGAGAACCCGTCTTGCTACCGTCGGCCTGTGAGCACCTCGAGTCGTGCACGGGTGTCCCCACGGATCTCCTACGTCGTCGGCCGCCTGGATCGCGCGCTGCGGCGCGAGATCGGCACGCTGGTGGCGCCGCTGACGGTGCCGCAGTACACGGCGCTGTCGATCCTGCGCGACCGGGCCGGCCTCTCGAACGCGCAGCTCGCCCGCCGCAGCTACGTCACTCCGCAGTCGATGAACGAGGTCATCGCCGCGCTGGAGCGCGAGGGTCTCGTCGCCCGCTCACCGGCGGCCAACCACGGGCGGGTGCTGGAGATGACGGTCACCGAGGCGGGCGTCGACGTCCTCGCCCGCTGCGATCGGGCGGTCACCGACATGGAGGACCGCATGCTCGCCGATCTCGACCCGGATGCCCGCGCCCAGCTGCTGAAGGCGCTGACGGACTGCGTGCACCGGCTCGGCGCGGGCCTTCCCGACGCGTAACAAGCCGCCTGACATAAATCAGGCACCCTGATACTCTCCGCGCCGAGGAGAGACGGAGTGCTTGCGGTCCACGACCTGAGCGTCACGTACGCCGGCGCCGTCCAGGCGCTGCGCAGCGTCTCGCTCGAGGTAGCCGAGCGCTCCATCCTGGCCGTGCTTGGCAGCAACGGGGCGGGCAAGTCGACGCTACTGCGCGCGATCTCCGGCACCCTCGCCACCCAGGGCGGCGCAGTGACAGGCGGCACCGTCGAGCTCGCCGGGCGCCCCCTGCTCGGCCTCGGCCCGGCGCCGATCGCCCGCTCCGGCGTCGTCCAGGTCCCCGAGGGCCGGCGCATCTTCGGCCACCTGACGGTCGCCGAGAACCTGCGCGCGGGCGGCCTCGCGGCGCCCGACAAGGGCGCACGTGAGCGGGCGCGGGCCTGGGTGCACGAGCTCTTCCCGATCCTCGCCGAACGCGCGAGCCAGCGGGCCGGCCTCCTGTCGGGCGGCGAGCAGCAGATGCTGGCCATCGGCCGCGCCCTGATGGCCGGCCCGCGAGTGCTGCTGCTCGACGAGCCGTCGCTCGGCCTCGCGCCGAAGGTGGTCGGGCAGATCGGCGAGGTCATCGGCGAGATCAACCGCCAAGGCGTGACCGTCGTGCTCGTCGAGCAGAACGCGGCGATGGCGCTCTCCGTCGCCGACAGCGCCGTCGTGCTCGAGGTGGGCCGCGTCTCCCTCGCCGGCAGCGCGCGCGAGCTCGCCGACAGCCCGCAGGTGCGCGACCGCTATCTCGGGGTGGCCTCCGACGGCGCGCCCGCGCCGGCGCGCCCGGCCGCCGCGACGAGCTCGCACGCGCTCGAGGTCGACGGGATCTCGGTGCGCTTCGGCGGCGTTACGGCGCTCTCCGAGGTCTCCTTCACGGTGCCGCCGGGCTCGACGCACGCGCTGATCGGCCCCAACGGGGCCGGCAAGTCGACCTGTCTGAACGTGCTGTCCGGGGTCTACTCGACGAACGCGGGGACCGTCCGCTACGGCGACCGCGAGCTGCGCGGGCTGCGGCCGCACCGCGTGGCCGCGCTCGGCGTCTCGCGCACGTTCCAGAACATCTCGCTCTCGCCGGGCGCAACGGTGCTCGACAACCTGCTGCTCGCCCGCCACCGGCTGATGCGCGCGGGCTTCCTCGCCGACGGGCTGCGGCTGCCGCGCGCTCGCCGCGAGCGCACCGCGCACGAGGCCCGCGTGCGCGAGATCGCGGCGCTGGTCGGCCTCGACCCGGCGATCGTCGATCAGGCCGAGGAGAACGAAGTCCAACGCCGCCAATCTTACACGGCTGTGACGTCGGGGGCTCCCGACTACTTCTGCTGCTTGACCTCGTTCAGCATGACGGGCTGATTGGCATAGTTTTCGATGACCAGGACGTTGTCGTTGAGGGTCAGCTTCGTGGCCAGCGAGAGCTTGCCTTCCCCTTCGCCGTTCTTGTTCAAGCGGAGCTCGATCAGCAGGAACGGATAGTCGGCGCTGCGTGGCCGGTTGGCGGCTTCCCAGAAGCCAATCGGGCGGTCGGTCGCCAGGATGACACGTCGCCCGCCGTCTTCGCCGGCGAGCTCGCGCGCGTAGCGGAGGTCGTACACCAGGCTACCCGGTGAGCTGATGGTTCCCACGGGCTTGGTCTTCTGCAGCGCGCTGAGCAGGTCTTCGGGACCTTTCTCCTTGAAGATGCTCACGAGCCGATCGCGCTCGGCGTCGGTCGTCCATCGGTTGATGGTGATGTCGATGGGCTGTGCGCCCGTCCTGCCAACCGTCCTCACGTTGACCGCGATTGCCGTGAACCGCTCACGCGGGGAATTCGATGCGGTCTGCGCGACGGCCCCCGACGCTGAGCCCAACAGCAGGGCTCCGGCGGTCGCGGCCAAAACCGGACGATGACGTAGTGAAAACATTGAGTCCTCCAAAACCTGGGTCCGACGTCAGTCCTTAACCAATCCTGATGCCACACCTCACTGCCGGCCCGGCCATCCACGCGGTGTCATAATCAGGTCAATATGATCCTGCTTCGCGTATGACCCCGCTTCGCGCATGATTCCGCCTCGCGCCCGCTGGTGGCTCACGCCGGCATTCTGCGTGCTGCTCGGCATCGTGCACACGTGGCCTCTCGCGACCGCGCCGGCTACCCTGTCGCGCAACGACAACGGCGACGCGCAGCTGAACAAGTGGATCATGGCCTGGGTAGGGCACCAGCTCCCTCGCGCGCCAGCCCGACTGTTCCAAGGCAACATCTTCTACCCGGCGCGCGACACGCTGGCCTTCTCCGAACCGCTGATCGTGCCGGCGCTGATGGGCGCCCCGCTACAATGGCTCGGCGCATCCCCGGTCCTGGTATTCAACGTCGTGCTCATCGCCGGGTTCGCCTTGACCGCGTGGGCAACCTCGACGCTCGTGATCGCCTGGACCGGCAATCGAGCGGCCGGTCTGCTGGCCGGCTCGATGTTCGCGTTCAATACCCATACGCTCACGCGCCTCCCGCACATCCAGGCCATTCACGCGTGGGGGCTGCCACTCGCGCTCCTCGCCGCGGATCGCGTCATCACGCGGACTCTGCTGCGTGATACGGTCTGGCTCGCGATCTGGATGGCGGCCATGGCCTACACGTCCGGATACCTCCTCGTCTTCGGCTGCGTCATGATCGCGGTCGTCGTCTTCGCGCGCACCGCCGACTGGGCGCGCCGGCCTGGACGCGTCCTGACCTCCTTCGCCCTCGCCGCCGCGCTGGCCGGCCTCGCGTCGCTTCCCATCTACATCCCCTACCACCGCGTCGCCCGGGATCAGGGGATGGTACGCTCGCTCGAGACCGTCGCGGACTACTCGGCGACGCTGAAAGGCTACCTCGCGACCTCGGGGCGAATCCACTTCTACACCTGGAGCGGCGGCTTCTTTCGCGATCCCGTGGACTCGTTCTTTCCTGGGGTCATCGTGCTCGCCCTTGCGGGCGTCGCTCTCTGGCGCGCAGTTCGTCATCGAGAGCGCGAGCCTCGGCCAAGACGAAGCCGGACTGGCGCGCCGGCGCATCCTGATGCTGGTCGCCATCACGGCGATCGGGTTGGTGCTGTCGCTCGGCACCCGGACACCGATGTACGGCTGGCTGTTCCATCTGTTCCCGCCGATGCAAGGCCTTCGCGCCGCGGCGCGATTCGGCAATCTGTTTCTCCTCGGTATGGCGGCGCTGGCGGGGTTGGGGTTGGCCGCCATCCTCCAGCGCCTGCCGGGTCGTCGTGCGGCGCTGCTGGGCGTCACGCTCGTAGCGTTGGCGAACCTCGAATCCCTGCGCGCACCGTTCGGTACCACGCGGTTCGATGGCATTCCCGCCATCTACTCGCTCCTCGCGCGGGAGCCCGGGCGCGTGGTTCTCGCGGAGGCCCCGTTCTACCCGCCGCAGGCCGTGTTCGAGAATGCCGCGTACAGTCCTGGCCTCGACTGTTCACTGGCGGCCGCTCATGAACGGGTACAGCGGCTACGTTCCTGCTTCGTACCGCACGTATGCGGCGTCGTTCTGGTTCTTTCCGGAGGACTTCGCGATTCAGGAAATGAGGAAGGCCGGCGTCACGCACGTCATGGTCCACCCGCAACGCTTCTATCAGGACGCGCGCATCGTGATGGAGAAAGTTTCGGCGAGCCCGTATCTGGAACGCGTCGCCATCGGACGAAACGGCGACGCGTTGTATCGACTACATTAGTAGTCGACAGTCGACCGCCGCCTGCCGACTGCCGACTGCCGACTGCCGACTTACACTGTCTCATGCCCTTGCCCGTCCGCATTCGCAGACTTCACCCTCACCTCCCACTGCCAGCCTACGAGACGCCGGGCGCGGCCGGCTTCGATCTCGCGGCGGCGGCCGACCTCACCGTGGAGCCCGGGACCGTGCGCCTCGTCCCGACCGGGCTCGTGATCGAAGTGCCCGACGGATCGTTCCTGGGCATCTTCGCGCGCAGCAGCACCCCGCTCAAGCGCGGGCTGATGATCGCCAACGGCGTCGGCGTGGTCGACTCCGATTACTGCGGTCCCGAGGACGAAGTGAAAATCGCCGTCGTCAACTTCACGGCGAGCCCGGTGCACATCAAGGCCGGCGACCGCATCGCCCAGGGCATCATCCTCGCCGCGCCGCACGTGATGTGGGAGGAAGTGAGCGATCTCGCGGCGAAGTCGAGGGGAGGGTTTGGAGGCACCGGACAATAACACGACCGAGGCATCGCGTCTTCATAGCCGACGAAATCATTCAACAGGGAGGAAGGGAGGATGGGAGGAGCTCTTTTTGATCAAGACCTTGCTCCAGGACGGTCCGCCAAAAAAGAACCTCCCTTCCTCCCCACCTCCCTGTTGAGCGAAGCACTCACAGCCCCCAAAACCAGCACGATCTCCCCTACCCGAGGTGCAACCTCTGCACCGTCCAGAAGACCCCGAGGCAGGCGATGCACGCCGAGGCGGGCAGGACGACACGGCGGCGGTACCAGGTGCGCTCGCCATACCAGTAGCCGACGACGAGAAAGGCTCCGGTGATCACCGCGAGCTGTCCGAGCTCCACGCCGGCGTTGAAACCGACGAGCGCGGTGACGAACTCGGACCGCGGGAGGCCGACCTCCCTCAGCGCGCCCGCAAAACCCAGCCCGTGCAGGAGCCCGAAGGCGAACACCAGCCCGACGCGCCATGGCCTGAACGTCGCGAGCAGGAGATTCTCAATCGCGATGTAGGCGATCGAGAGCGCGATGAGCGGTTCCACGATTGACGGTGAGATCGAGACGAGCCCGTACATGCTGAGCGCGAGGGTCATCGAGTGCGCGATGGTGAAGGCGCTCACCTGGATCAGGATGGGACGGATGCGGCGGCTCAGAAGAAACACGCCGAGCACGAACAGCACGTGGTCGAGGCCCTTCGGGAGGATATGCGTGAAGCCGAGCGCCACGTACCGGCTCGCGAGCTGGAGGCGTGAGAGCGGCGGCGGCAACGCACCGAGCGGCACGGGTGCGCTCGCGTCGCCTCCCTCGAGCCACTGCGTCGCCGCCTGATCTCCTTCGCTCCTCTGGACGCTGAGCGCATACGCAGCGAACGTCCATCCGTACTTCCACGTGAAGGTCGCCGCCTCTCGAGGTCGTGTGCCAGCCAGCACGAGGGTGGCCGCCGGCACGCCGCCCACGCCGGTCGACGGTTGGACGTCGAGCGAGACGTCTGGCTGGACGCGGGCATTGTCGAACTCCACCGAAATGCGGCGCGCGACGAGGTCCGCTTGCGCCGACAGGCGGGCCCGCAAATCTCCCACGTCCGAGGCGCCGGATCGCGGCTGCTGCGCGACGGTCTCCAGCTTCTCGAGAAGGGACATCGCGTCGGTGACGACCTCGATGCGGTAGGTACCGTCCTGGGAGAAGGTGACGTTGACCCGGGTGGTGCCGATCTCGTGCCCGGCTGCCGAAACGCTGAGGACGCAGGCCAGCGCCAGCGGCATGAGTGCGACCGTCACGAGCCGGAACGATCGGCGCGCTCGCGAGGGCATCATCGGCCGCTGTCCGTGCTCGCCCGACTGGCGGCGTCGACGAGCTCGAAGGTCAGCGAAGCCCAGAAGCTGTCCCACTGATGATCGGACGCCGCGGGCGCCGGGATCATGTGCACGGCCTTGATCAGCCAGGGTCCTGGCTGCGACAGCCGCAGCTGAACACGTCCCGCGGCGTCAGAGCGCCCCGCCACTTTCACCGCCGGGTCACGCTGATTCAGCGCCATCACGAGCACACCCGCGATCGGCTGGCCGCGATAAAGAAGGTGCACCGGCAGGCTTTCGCCAGCCTTGACGAGATAGGGATTGCGGTCCGCGACGAGCTCCAGCGGGAAGCCCAGCGCCCGATCGCTCTGCGACGCGGCCGCCGGACCAGTCAACAGCAGCGTCTTCGCGCACCGCACGAACTGCTCGCGTGCCTCAGCGCCGGTCTCGCCCCGCTTCTCCCGCAGGGCCGCAACCGTCTCCAGACCCTCTTCCGACAGGTATTGATTGAACTTCTGAGGGGTCAGTACCACCGGGCTCGGCTTGCTGTGATATCCGACGAGCACGAGCCCCGGCTTGGACGGGAGGATCAAGCCTGCGGGGTCGGCCCCATCCCGCCCGACGACCGGCTTTTCGCCCTCGCCGTCGGCGACGACGAACCGCTCGAATCGATGACGGAACGCGTGGAATGGGATCGCCGAGGAAGTCCTGCCCCACGCGGAGCCGGAGCCCCATGATGCGGCCGACCTCCGGCCGATAGGAAGTCGGCTCGATCCACATGTCGTGCGCCAGAAGCCTGACGCCCCCGAAGACGACGAGAACAAAGATCGAAACCGCCCTGGTGAGCCTCGCCGCTGTGAATGATGTCATGTGTGCCCCTGACAACAGCCAGTAGTCCATCTCGTGTGGCTTCCGCCTTCAGGCGGAAGATCTCGCCGGGCATTTGCCTTCCACCTGAAGGTGGAAGCCACGAAGTCCGTTTCCGTTACTTCTACGGGCGCCAGGTGGGTTTGGATGGGGGCGGCAGGCCTATTTCTCTTGCGGCGTCTGCGTGGATTCCGTTCCGCTCTTGCGCTTATAGAGGTCGCTCACGTCCCGCTTCCCCTTGTCGAGGAACGGCACACCCTTCGTCATCCATTCCGGCGTCGGCTTGCCGAGCAGGAAGTGATCGAAGAACTCGTCCATGTGGACGGTCCAGTGCTTCTGGTTGTCACGGTTGCGGAGGCCGTGCGGCTCGCCGTTGTAAACGAACATGTAGGCTTCCTTCCCGAGCCGGCGCATCGCGCTGAAGAACTCGATTCCCTGATACCACGGCACCGCATCGTCCTCGTCGTTGTGGATCGTGAGGTACGGGGTCTGGACCTTCTTCACCCAGAAGATGGGCGAGTTCTCGATGTACTGGAGCGGCGCGTCCCAGGGCGGCTGGCCGATCCGGCTCTGCGTCTTTTGGTACTGAAACGCGCGCGACATACCCGTGCCCCACCGGATCCCGCCGTACGCGCTGACCATGTCAGAGACGGAGGCGCCGGCCTCGACGGCGGCGAACATGTTGGTGCGCGTCACCAGGTAGGTGATCTGATAGCCGCCCCACGAGTGCCCCTGGATCCCAATCCGTTTGGGATCGATGAACCCCTTCGCCACGACCTGCTGGACGGCCGGGATCACGCACTTTTCGGCGCTCTGACCCGGATACCCGGTGTCGTACACGATGTCCGGCATGAGAACGACGTAGCCGTTGCTGACGTAGCGGGTGATGCTGATGCTGGTGCCGGGACTCGGCGGCCGGTACGTGTGCAGCCCCTCCGACAGTTCCTCGTAGATGTAGACCATCAATGGATACTTCTTCGAGGGATCGAAGTTCTCCGGCTTGACCATGATGGCGCGCAGCGTCTTGCCGTCGGCGTTCGTGTATGGCATCAGCTCCGATTTGCCCCAGACGTACTCGGATTGCTGGGGGTTGGCGTTCGAGACCTTCTTCATGTCGCGAAACGCGGAGTCGCTGACCCAGAGATCCGGGAACTCATCGAAGCGTGAGAGCGTGAACACCACGCGATCCGCGTTCTTCGCTTTGATGGCCGGACCGAACGCCTTGTCGAGCATCACGATCTTTTCCGGCATCGAGGTCGTCGTGCCGGTCGAGCCAGCCATGGACACACGATAGAGGCCGTTTGCTTCCGTGCGATCGTCGTTGGCGGCGAGCAGCAGTGGCTTGTCGACGGGGATGGCTTTCTGATCCGGGTCGAGTGACCGATAGCGGAACACCATCTGTTGCTTCCGGCCCTCGCCGCCGGTCACCATCCGGGCGCCCGTGCCGTCGGGCCGCACTTCCCAGATGTCGTACTTGTCGTACAGGAGCACGGAGCGATCTCCGGTCGTCCAGCCCGCGGAACCGTACACCGGCGGCAGGCTTGGCGTGTCGTGATCCTCCCGCCAGAACTTGACGTCGAGTTTCTCGGTCAGGTTCGTGCGCACGCCGTCCGCGATCCGGTACGTGAACCAGTCGGCTTTGTCGTCGTCGAAATACAGGAGGTACTTCCCTGTCGATGACATCGTCGGCGTCGACCGCCAATGCTCCATGATCTGCTGGCGCTGGCCGGTCTTGAGGTCCACGAGCGCCACGTCGCTGTAGGTCGCGTCCCATGACATTTCCTGCTGGTACGGAAGGTCCGACGTCCCGATCGCCCGGGTCGCGTCGTCTCCGGGATTGACGTTCGGAAACTCCGGACTGGCCAGCTGCACGAAGCGCTTGTCAGCCAGGTGCACGACGGCGCGGAAGTTCCGGTTCCGCTCCTGCGTCGCGCGGACGCGCTGCATCGGCTGCAGCAGGGGATCGTGCCAGTTCCAGATGTCCACTGACGTCGGCTGGGGAGCGCCTTCGGGGGCGGGCGCCCTCGGCGGCGGCGCGGTCCCGAGATACAGCCGCTCGCCGTCGTCCGAGAACCGCGGCTCGAATTGATCGCTGACGACGAGGCCTTGCGGCATGCCACGAGTCGCGGCAGACACGAGCTCGCTTGCGGCAGCTTCTCCGACGTTCCAGTAGTAGAGGCGATACGGCGAAACGTCCTTGTCGAACTCCGCTTGATCGCTGACGAACGCGAGCTGCCGGCCCGTCTCGTCGAACGAGAGCCCCTTGTAGTTGCCCTTGCCGGTGTGCAGCGTGCGAACGGTGCCATCGCTCATCTGACGAGCGAAGGTGCCGTCTTCCTCTGCTTTGACGGACGACACGGCGTACGCGAGCCACGCACCGTCCTTCGACCACGCGAAATCCGAAACGAGCGGAATCGTGATGTCCTCTCCGGTCGTGAGGTTTCGAACGATCAGGTCGCTGCCCGCATCCTTGCGCTTGCCGCGCTGCGCGCCGTTTCCTCGACCCGAGCCTTCGCCCTGCGACTGCCCGCGGCCTGCGGCCGGCGGCGCGCCCCGTCCGCCAGCACCGCGCTCTCCGCGACCACCGCGCCCGGCGCCGGCGTTGCCGCGATGCAACGCCACCCACGCCGAAGACTCCTCAGGGATGCTGACGGTACCGATGCGCTCGATCGTCGAGACCTGCCCGGTCGCGAGCGTCATGATGCCGGCCGCCGTCTTCGGCTGGTTGCGCTCCGATTGGTTCTGACCTTCGTTCTGGCCCTGACCGCGCCCTTGTGATTGGTTCTCGCTCCGCTGCGCGGCGAGCCGGTCACGCTCCTCGTCCGCCTTCGTCTGCGCGATCGTGAAGACGACGAACTTCCCATCCGGAGTAAACGCCGGATTCGTTCCTCGCGGGTGCTTGTGCTCGGCGCCCGTCCGCAGGTTGCGTACGACCAGCTCGCCGTCGGCGGATTGCGCCGTGAGCGCGTACGCGAGCCACTCGCCGTCGCGCGAGAGGGTGGTGCCTTGAATCGATCGCCAGTAGTCGTAGGCGTCGTACGCGAGCGGCCTCTTGCTGAGCGCAGCGTTCGCGGCCGCCTGCTTCATCGCAGCCGGCGCCTGGGCGTCGATCGCCCACCCCGAACCGACGACGATCAGCAGAGCACCGCACAGCAGCGCGGGAGTGTTCCGGCGCAGTCGCACACGCATTGAGCCCCTCCTCAGTCGAGCAATGGGTTCCTATTATCTTCCCGAACGGACGCGCTGCAAGGCGATGGCGGATGACTTGCACTAGCCGGAGATTGGCCGTTGCAAGCGGCTCTGCCATTTAGGCGCGCCGCGGGCGCGCCCCGCCGGAGCGGAGCGGGGCACGGGGCCCCCGCGAGCGACGGCGCTGGGGGTCCGGGGGCGAAGCCCCCGGATCTAGTCTGGAGGGAATCATGAAGAGACAGGTCTTCTTTGCTGGCGCCATCGCGGCCGTCCTCGGCGTCGGCGCCGCCGCGCAGGAGCCTCAGTCCGGCTCGGCGTCGGCCAGCAGCACACAGCCAGGCAGCGCGCAGATCGTGACCGTCACGGGATGCGTCCAGGCCGGTGAGCAGTCGGCGTCCGCGGCTGGCGCACCCTCCGCAGCACCCTCGTTCGTTCTCGCAAACCCGACGATGGGAAGCGCTGGATCTTCGGGCACGCCAGGTGCGGCTGGTACTAGCGGGACAGCTTCGCCGAGCACGACCGCACCTGCCACGACGCCGCCTTCGACGACCTCGCCAGCGCCAACTGAACCGCCAGCGTCACCATCGACAGCACCACAGTCTGCGCCGGCGGGCGCGGGAGCAGCCGGCGCCGTCGGCACCTCCGGAACGTCATCTGCTGGAATCAAACTGTCGGGTCAGCCTGATACGCTGAAGGGGTTGGAGAATCAGCGCGTGGAGATTCGCGGCACGTTCCAGGGTGACTCAGCCGGCGCGGCCTCGTCCAGCTCGTCATCCGCGATGCGCACGCTTCGGATCACGTCCATTCGTCCGCTGCCTGGCGACTGCGGCGCGGTTAAGTAGGAAAGAATTACGCGACAGAGCGCGGGGTCCGTCGCTGGCCCCGCGCTTTCTTGACGGCAGGGCTAAAGCCCTGCGCTACGAGGTTGCGAAGGATCCCCGAGCAATTCCAGCGCCGACACCGGATCGACTCTCGCGCCTGCGATCGTGAGCCCCCAGTGAAGATGCGGTCCGGTCACGCGTCCCGTAGCACCAACCAGCCCTATCACTTCCCCACCTTCCACCGCGTCCCCTTCCTTCACGTCGATCCGCGACAGATGCGCGAGCAGCGAGAACATTCCGAGACCGTGATCGATGATCACGACGTTGCCGGTGAAGAACAGCTCGCGCGCGGCGACAATGCGACCTCCAGTGGGAGCTGTGACTGGTCGTCCGAGAGGGCTTGCGAAGTCCGCGCCTCCATGCGGATTCCGCCGCTCGCCATTGAAGATGCTGCGTGTGCCGAACCGGCTGTTCGCGGGATCCGGCACGGGACGAGTGAAGGGGCGCGTCCAGAGCCGCTGAGGGGGTGACGCGGCAAAGACCTCTCGGAGAAACGCGCTGTCGCGTGCAATCCGCTCGCGCTCCGACTCCGGAGGATTGACGAAGTCCGGCGAGACCTTGAGCGTCCGCGTCGCGAACACCTTCGGCCTGACGACAATCGTTCGCGTGACCTGGGTGCGGCCCGCCGGAAGACGTGCTGCGATCGTGGCGACGTACGATCCCGGCTTCTGATCGAGATCGATGCCGACCAGGGCCCGCCAGCTGCCGCCGGTGAGGCGGAAGGCCGTCGCCCGGCGGCCGAACAGGTCGACATCGACCTCTGAAGGCTCGCCCTCTACACGGATAGTGAAGACGACGAGCTCTCCCGGTTGCATCGCGCGCGACGCCACCGTGATGTCAATCGGCGACGTCGCGGGCGTGGCGGTGAGGTGCCGCTGCGCAGCGCCGCGTGCGGACCCTGCCAACATCAGGACGATGAGCGCGACGATGCCGCGACGACTTCGCATGCAGACGTTACTTCGGCATCACGGCTGCAAGGCCGGCACGCCTGGCTTCCCCGTTGAAGGCCGACAGCTCCGACCCGAGGGTCTGCTGCAGCTTGTCGGTCTGCACCTTCAGCTCGCCGCTGAGGTCCTCGAAGATCGGCGCGGCATTGCCGATCGGCTTTCCATCGCCGTTGTTGACGACGCTCAGGAGCGACGCCAGGCGGTTGTTGATCTTGATCGGAAAGTTCAGCGGATCCTGGTTGCTCTGGTTCTTCACCTGATAGATCTGCTCTTCGATCGCGCTCAGATCCGCGGTCAGCTTCTCTCCCGACGATTTCAGCGACGCGTCGGGTGACTTTCCGAGCCGGTCTTTGATTTGTTCCTTGATGGCCCGGATCTGTATCACGGCGTCGTTCGCCTCCGTCACCTTGTCGCGAATCTGAATCGCGAGGTCGAACTGTTCCTTCAGATCGGCATCGGTCGCAGAGCGCCATGGATGCCGTTTGACGATGAGGGGCTGGGTGAATGACTTGCCGTCCACGGTCAGCCGCACCTGGTAGCTCCCCGGGAGGGCCGCGGGGCCCGTGACGGATCCGCCCCAGAGCACCATGCCCGGAAAGCTGGTCGCGGGCGCGTAGCGGAGGTCCCAGGTGAACCGGTTCAGGCCGGCAACCATCGGCGCCATCGGCGCCCCGCCGCGGCCACGACCGCCTCCGGGAGGTGCCTCGGCGTTTTCCTCGGCGCCCGCCTGTGCCGTTGGCTGGGCCGCCGTCTGTCCCGCCGCGGCAGGAGCCTCCCCGGTGGCGGCCGGAACAGCTGCGCCGCCTCCGCGTTCGCCCCCTCGGCCCCCGCGTCCGGTTGCCGCACCTCCCGCAAATGTCCGTACGACGTGGCCGCCGGTATCCAGGATATCGATCGTCAACTTCTCCGCCGGCTTCTTGAGCAGATACGTGACCGTCGTCCCTGGCGTGGACCGGATGGCCTCGACAGGCTTGAACAGAAAGGCATCCGCCACCGAGCCGACTTCTGCGCCGGACTGGCGCAGAGGCGCGATGTCGTCGAGGATGTAGAAGCCGCGACCGTGCGTCGCAACCGCAAGCGAGTTCGCCTCGACGATCAGATCCGAGACCTGGGTGTCCGGCAGGTTCAGCGACAACGATTCCCAGTGGTCACCGTCGTCGAACGAGACGTAGGCGCCATGCTGGGTGCCCGCGTAGAGCAGCCCGCGCCGCGTGGGATCCTCACGCACGACGTGCACGTAATCGTTCGGGCGGATGCCGTTCACGATCTTCGTCCAGGTCTTCCCGAAGTCGTGCGTACGGAAGACATATGGGGCGAGATCGTTGAGGAGCGGCTTCTTGACCGCGACGTACGCGGCTCCGGGATCGAAAGCCGAACCGTCGATCTGGCTGACGCGTCCGAGATCCGGCATCTCCTTTGGCGTCACGTTCGCCCAGTTCTTGCCGCCATCCCGCGTGACGTGGACGAGGCCGTCGTCCGAGCCGGCCCAGATGATGTTGACGTCCTTCTTGCCTGGCCCGAGGGCAAAGACCGTTGCGTACACCTCCGGCGCGTTCATGTCCTTCGTGATCGGTCCGCCGGACTCTCCCATCGTCTTCGGGTCGTGCCGCGTGAGGTCCGGGCTGATTTTGTCCCACGTCTGCCCGCCGTTGGTCGTGCGCCACACGTGCTGAGACGAGGTGTAGAGCACGTTGGGATCGACATACGAGAAGATGATCGGATACGTCCACTGCCATCGCTCCACGAGCGCGCTCGAGGGCTCGCCGGAGAACATCCGCGGGTACGGGCCGACTTCGCGCAACTCACCCGTCTTCCGATTCAGGCGCGTGAGAAAGGACCCGTTGTTGCCGCCGGCGAAGAAGACGTCGACGTCTTTGGGGTCCGGTGCGATGTAGCCAGGTTCCGCGCCGCCTGCACCATAGACCGTCGGCGGGGCGCCGCGGCCACCGCCCCCGCCACCTCCACGTCCACCGCCCGCGAGCCCGGTGTCGCTCGGCACGCACGCGGTGCTGCCGTCCTGTTGCGCGCCGCACACGTGGTACGGCAGGTGGCGCGTGGCTGCGACGTGGTAGTACTGCGGCGTCGGGAAGTCCTGTGCGGACCAGCCCTGCCCCGCGGCCGTCGAGACTGCGCCGCCGCCGTCGTTGCCGATCACCAGGTGCTTCGGATCGTCCGGATCGATCCACAGATCGTGATGATCGCCGTGAGTGCCAGCGCCCACCGCCACCAGCGTCTTGCCCGCGTCGGTCGATCTGAAGGCCGCCGTGTTCAGCAGGTAGACGGTCTCGCGGTTGACGGGATCGGCGGCCACGTGCGTGTAGTAGAAGGCGCGCTGCCGAATCGTGCGGTTCGAGTTCGCCAGAGCCCACGTCGCTCCGGCGTCGTTGCTCATGAACAGACCGCCCGCTTCGTTCTCGACGAGCGCATAGACGCGGTTCGAGTCGGCGCCCGAGACCGAGACCCCGATCTTGCCGACGACGCCCGTTGGCAGGCCCGGATTGCGGGTGATCTCGACCCAGGTATCGCCGCCGTCCGTGCTCTTGAAGAGGCCGCTGCCCGGCCCACCACTCGACATCTGATACTCGACCCGGTACGCCTCCCACAGCGACGCGTAGATGACGTTCGGGTTCCGCCTGTCGATCGATAGGTCGGCGGCACCCGTTTTGTCGTCGCGAAACAGCGTCTTGCGCCAGGTCTTCCCGCCATCGACCGATTTGAAGACGCCGCGCTCGGCGCTCGGCACGCCGTACTTACCGAACGAGGCGACGAAGACGATGTCCGGATTCGTGGGATGGATGCGGATCTTCGAGATCGCCTGCGAGTCGGAGAATCCGACGTGCGTCCAGGTTTTTCCGGCGTCGATCGACTTGTAGACACCGTCGCCCGGCATGATGTTGCCCCGGATGCACGACTCCCCCATGCCGATGAAGACAATGTCCGGATTGGTTTCCGCAACCGCCACGGCGCCGACCGACGAGCTGTGCAGCTGCCCGTCTGTTACCGGGCTCCAGTTCTCGCCGCCATCCGTCGTCTTCCAGAGACCGCCGCCGACCGCACCGAAGTAGGCCTCGCGAGGCCGGCCCTTGACTCCGCTCACGGCAATCGAGCGGCCGCCACGCGGGGGACCGACGCTGCGCCACTGCAACGCTTTGAGGACCATCGGATCGATGGTGGACGATGCCGGCGCGGGTGGCGCCTGGGCGGCTCGCTCCGCGCGGATGCCGAGGCTCGAGATGCCGGAGACGATCAGCACCGCCGCGGCCCCGAGGGAACACGAACGTCGTGACACGAAAACCATTCGCAGGCTCCTCTCCTGTTGCTGGTGCGAGGAGTGTAGCTGGAAGGGGGAGGCCGGGGAAGGGGATTGGAGATCCGGATCGGGATCGGGGATCGGCGCTCGGGGATCGGCGATCGGCGCTCGGGGCTCGGCGCTCGGCGCTCGGGGCTCGGTTGCGGCGCGCGAGTTGCACGCGAAGACGAGGAGATGCGCGGGGGATCGCACGGCACCGCGGATGAGGCCCAGCCGTGAGACTCATGAGCGTGCACTCCGGCGTCACACCGCGGCCACGAGGCTCGGCGTCGCAGAACTCAGCCTGAACGGGACCTCAGCCTTCCCGGCGGATG
This sequence comes from uncultured Acidobacteriota bacterium, assembly GCA_963804795.1. Taxonomy (GTDB): domain Bacteria; phylum Acidobacteriota; class Vicinamibacteria; order Vicinamibacterales; family 2-12-FULL-66-21; genus CAVSUB01. Next base: position 26,830 of record CAWDRS010000011.1, read on the forward strand.
AGCCTTGCCGCGTTTGCCCAAGAGCGCGCGCGCCTCCCGAACATCGGAGGGCATCGATGATCAGAAAGCTGACGTCGGGTGAATATCGACTCTATTCGCGCAAGCCGGATCCCCGAACCGGGAGGCGGCGGAATCTCGGAACGTTCAAATCGCGCGAGAAGGCAGAGCGGCACGAACGTGCCATCCAATTCTTCAAACACCGCGGCTGAGCGCGCGGCACGACTGGAGGAAGACCTATGGGCATCCCTGTCCGTTCGGCTGGTCTCGGCGCCGGCCTCGGCGCTGGCGTGATGTTTCTGTTCGATCCTGCACGCGGAGGACGCCGCCGTGCGCTCGTCCGCGACAAACTGGCCAAAGTGACGCACTTGACCCGGAGCGCGTATTCCGGCACTGGACGCCACCTCATCGATCGGCTCGCCGGCAAGGCTGCCATGGTCAGATCACGATTCCGGCGTGACTGGGCCGAGGACAGCGTCATCGAGGCGCGCGTCCGGACGGAGCTGGGCCGCGTGGCGTCGCACCCTCGGAGCATCTGCGTTCGGGCAGAGAATGGAGCCGTCACGCTGACGGGCGAGGCCCTGGCATCGGAGGTCCACGTGATTGATGCTGCCGTCCGACGAGTCCGCGGAGTACAGGACGTCGTGAACCAGCTCAGCGTGCACACGGTCGCGGGACGAGTGCGCGCACTTCAGGGACACTTTTCGCCGGTCCGCTCGATGAGGTCTTCGCGGATCGCAAAAGCCTGGTCACCGGCCGTCAACAGGATCGTTGGAGGAGTGGGCGTGGCCGCGTCGCTCGCGTCGGCGGCGATCGCGATCGGCAGAAGGCGCACGAGTGACGCTGTTTGAGCGTTGGCCTGGCTTAGGACGTATCTCATAAATGCGAGCGGTAAAGGCGAGTGAGCACCGCGAGCGAGCCACGCGACCGGAGCGAGCCGGCGCAGCGGCGAGCGAGGGCGCGTGTAGGGGAGTCCGAGGGGCGAAGCCCCTCGGATGAGACCAGTACCGCGTTTCACCATCACGGTGACGTCGTCAGAGAATCAGCGCCGCAAGCGCCATATTGACGGCGGCTGCCGCGCCGCGGCGTAGCCACCACAGGCGTGGCTTTGGTGGCACGCAGACGAGCGGCTCGTCGCGCGGCCGCCCAGCCGACGTAACCGTCACCGCCAGCGGATCGTGCACCTCGCCATCGAGCATGGCGCTGATGCCGTGCGCGAGGTGGGTGCCTCCGTAGTGCATCAGCATCGCCCGCGGCGACAGCGCCGGTGAGACGGCGAAGCCCGAGAGCAGCTCCTGCCCTGGTATCACGTGCCGCTCGAGCGCCAGGAACGGCTTCGCGAATCCGGCCACATTGAGCGATACGAAATACGTCGTCGCTTCGAAGATGCCGCGTCCCCACGGTGGAAGCCGCGACGCGAGTGAGGTCCGCAGCGAGCCGATGCCTGGAAACACCGGACCCGACACAGACCACCACCGCCGCTTCCGTTCACGCAGTGGAATCGTCAAATCTGCGGTCACGCCATCGTCTCGGTGCACCACGCTGATGTCGGCCAGCGTGAGCGGCACGAAGACGCCGATGTCGTTGATTCGCGCGAGGCTTCGCCGCAGCTGTCCGACGTCGAGCAAGTCTCGCTCGTAGATCGTCATGGCGCGGCGGAGCGTGGAGTCGTTGATGCCGGAGTGGCCGGCGAAGTTGATGCGCCCGACCGCATGAGTCAATCCCATCCAGATGCGCGCCGTCACGTCCACCGGCCCACCGGTGCCGGCAAACTCCACTGCGGCAATGAAATCGAGGCGGCCTTGCGCCTCGGCGCTCCGCCGCGCGTCGAGCAGGCACGCGCACAGTTCGTCTACCGCCGAGGGGCCGGTAAAGCGCACCTCGCGCGGACGACCTGCCGGCTGCCCGGCCGCCGCAACTGGAGCGATGAGCGCCAGACCTAGCGCGAACGCCGCGGATTTCATGTCCCTTTGGGTTAGATGTTCCAAGTGAGGGTTCGGTCTTTCCTGCAGTGCACAAATGGAATCCGGCTCATGCGGCGCGCCGGTACTCGTGAATGAGCCCGCTGAGTCTAGCGAAGCACGTGCAAGTTCACGGGGCTGTCGGCCCATCGCCTGGCGGCCGCTCCGCGCCCCGGGAAATCGCTCGCCCCTCAGACCCTCGCCGGTCGAACGGGTCGACTTCGGCCTGTGTGATCCGCGTACCGGCAGAGCGACCGCCGGCGCATCAGTGCGCCTGGCGGATGTCGTCCTGACGAGCAATTAGTCGACCCGTCAGCGGCAGGGTACGAGCAAGGTCGATTTCCCGGCGTGCGGAGGCGGGATCGCGGCGGAGCCCCAGCCTCGCGCACCGCACAGCCGCCCGGGTCGGGGCTCCTGAGGCGTCGTGGAAGTGTGACCAGTCATCGGCCTGCCGGCGGGCGCGCGAGCACCGCGGTCTGGCGCCGGAACGACCTTCCGCCACACGTTATCGATGAGGCCGCGGCAGGGCGGCTGGCGCCATGACGGAGTCTTTCGGAAAAGCCAGCGTGCTCACCTTGACATACGCCAGATTGCCGCTATATCCGACTTCCCATTCGGCGCTACCGTGAGCCCGAACGATTGCGTTGAGGGCGTCCAGCATCGAGCCGCCTGAAAACTCGACCGTCATCGAATGACTCACCAGCGCGCCGTGCCTGGGAAGATCTTCGTGCGGAAGGAGCACCGACCGGGTTGCCGCTCGAAGAGCGGTATGGAGAATCTCGTCGACGAGTGCATTCGTCGCTTCGAATGGCTGCACGGGTTGATTCAGGAAATCGTCGGGGTCGGCCCACGCCGTCGTTGGCCTCACGACAACGATTCCGTTCACCGTTCTCCACGAATAGGAGGGCATCGCCGCAATCACGTGATCGAGTGCGAGGCGTGGGGACAGGCCCGTCAGCTTGTCGCCGTCGGGGTGCGCCCAGCGCGACCTCGGAGCTAGCCAACAACCCTGTGCATTCTCGAACCCGACGAGCATGTGAGCCGCGCGCGCGATCTGATCGACAGCCTGTGCGCCGGCACACGGGTGCAGCGAACGCGGACTGTCAACCCGGAGCTCTCCGGGAATGGGATCGTCCAGTGTCGACGCCTGCTGTGCGGCCATCGTCGCTGAAAGCGTGATGACCAACAGGGCCGGAAACAGGGTTCGCATGCCGCCTCCAAGAAGAGGATCCCGGCGAATGTCGCCGTGCATTGTATCGCGTCCCGCGCCGGTCGTTGACTTTCAAGCTGTTCCAGTGTAACTAGTACACCGCAGGTGTTCTATTCACGCTAGAACACATGCCGCACGCATGCTCCCGTTCACCATCGCGCTCCGCCCCGGGGTCCCCATCTACGAACAAGTCGTATATGCCGTCACGCGCGCCATCGTGACGGATCAGCTTCGCCCCGGAGATGCGTTCCCTTCGGTCCGCACGCTGAGTCAGGAGCTCAAGATCAACCCGAACACGGCCCACAAGATCATTGCGGCGCTAACAGAAGAACGGCTGCTGGTGGTCCGGCCGGGCATCGGCACCGTAGTGTCCGGAACCCGTGAGGCGGGGGGCGCCATGCGCCGGGCGCTTCTCGACGATGGCGCGGAGCGGCTGGTCGTGGAAGCGCGACGGGACGGATTCACGTTGAGCGATGTGCTGGCTGCCATCAAGCGGCACTGGGCGCGAACGGTCCGGCGTGCCGGATGATGAACGGGGAGCGGGTATGACGAGCGCAGTCGACACCGTCGACCTCACGAGACGATTCAGGCACACCGAAGCGGTCGATCGCCTCACGCTGCGCGTGCCGTCAGGAAGCATTTTTGCGCTGATCGGCCCGAACGGCGCCGGCAAGACCACGACGCTCAAGTTATTGATGAATCTGCTGCGTCCGACGCGCGGATCGGCGCAGGTGCTCGGCGTGGACTCGAGAAGACTCGGCACGCGCGAGCTTCAACGCATCGGTTACGTCTCGGAGAACCAACGACTGCCCGACTGGATGACGCCCGGGCAGTTGCTCGATTACTGCCGACCCTTCTATCCAACATGGGACGACGGGTTGTGCAAGACGCTTCAAGCCAAGCTCGGATTGGCGGCCAAAACACCGTTGCGGACGCTGTCCCGTGGCACACGGATGAAGGCTGCGCTGCTCTCGTCGTTGGCCTACCGTCCGGAGCTGATCGTCCTCGACGAGCCGTTCACGGGCCTCGATCCGCTCGTGCGCGACGAGCTCGTGCGCGCACTGCTCGAAGCGGCCGACGATCGTCCGCGGACGGTGCTGGTGTCGTCGCACGACATCGAGGAAGTGGAGCGCCTCGCAGATTGGATCGGCTTCATCGATCGCGGCCGGCTGCTCTTTGCCGAGCCCGTCTCGTCCCTGCTCGCGCGGTTTCAACTGGTCGAGGTCATCGGGTCGAACGGCCAGCCGCTGCAGGCGACCAGCGATCCGAGATGGATCGCGCAAGGCTCGGCCGGGCGCACCCTCCGTTTCGTCGACACCAGTCACTCGACCCCAGATGCACTCACACGAATCGCCGCCGCATTTCCATCTGCGGAGATACAGACGTTCGCCATGCCGCTGCGGGACATCTTCGTGACGCTGGCCGCCAGGTCCGCTCGCGAAGGCGCGGAGAAGTGATGCCGCTCGCGCTCCATCTGTTCATCGCGGACGTACGGCGTTTTCGCGCCCTTATCGCGGGCTGGCTGCTGCTCGTTGGAGCGCTGACTGCGTTCGATGGCACGCGCGCGATGTTCGAGCACGACTTCGAAGTCACGGCGGCGGCCGGTATGGCCAGAGGGATGCTCTGGACTGCAACGCAGCTCGTCTTGCTGGTACTGGTGGCGCGCGTGATTCAGGCCGATCCGCCGACAGGATCCGACGCCTTCTGGATGACACGGCCGATCGAGCCACGCTCGCTGCTCGCGTCCAAGCTGACACTGCTCACGATCCTGGTTGTCGCGGCACCAGTCCTTGCAGAGGCCGCCCTCATGGCCGCCTGCCGGATGCCGGCGCCGGCCATTCTCCGCGCGTCACTGCAATCGATTCTGGTCCAGACGCTGTTGCTCGTCGTGCTCGCGTCGATCGCGTCGTTGACGGCAACCGTGGCCCAGTTCCTGGTCCTTGGCATTGCTTCAATGATCGCGCACAGCGGCTTGTTCTTCACAGCTGCGGTGATGTACGAGCGGACGCAAAGGACCTCCTTTTCCTTTTCGCTCGTGAGCGGCGAGATTGCCGGAGCCCCAAAGCTTCCGGTGCCCGCAGGCGATCCAACAGTCGGACGATTTGCTCTGGCGATTCTCGCCGGACTCGCGCTGATCGCGACGCAGTATCTGACGCGATCGCGCGCGCGTTCTGTTCCAGCAGGTGCGGCTGGCCTCTCGTTGGCCTATGCGGTGGCCGCCGTCTGGCCGTGGCCGCTCCTGCGCCCCATCGAAGAGGTTCCGATCTTCGCGACAAATCCGTCCTCCCTACAGCTGCACGCTGCCGATTCGATCGTGCTGAACGTCGGCGGCTCTGACTCGAACGGCCGCGTCACCGCGTTGATTGGTCGAGGGCAGCTCCGGGTCAGTGACATCGACCCCGGCTGGGTCCCCAGCGTCGCATTGGCGAGCGGATCCGTGACTCTGGAGAATGGCCAACCTCTCTCGAGTCTTGCATCCTCTCCGTCGGAGCCGGTCCCAATAGATACGGAATATCGTCCGCCGTTGTCAGAAGTGCCGAGACTGCTCCTCGACGTTCGAACCCTGATGCTCGATTCGTCGTACCGCCAGACGGCTACGCTCCTGATCGTGCCTGATTCCGGTCTGACCGAAGCGACACCGATCAACGGCACATACGACGGACGCTTCCGGGTCACTCTCGCCTTCTGTGAGATCGTCGCGACGATACCGGCGAGAGCGGGCATCGTTTTTCAGGACGGCTCGTACCGATTGACGCTCAACGAGACGACGAGCGGCGCCAACGATGCCGTCGTCGTGGACGGACGCGAATCGAGTGCTCATTCCCTTTTCGATCGCCGATCCGCACCAACTTACTGGTTTTACCTACGGAATGCCCGGGCCGGGGAAGCACTGAGCGGCAGAGGTGAAAGGTTCGGAGCACGGGTCGGTTCGATCGGATTGCCGACGCCATTCCTCCTTCCGTTGTGGTACACGCTCTCTCGAATCCCGCCGGCCTTCGACACTCACGGCATACGTGTTCGTTTCCCGACCTCGTACTTCGCGCAGAAACAGCCAGGCCAAGACAGGTCCAACCGGTCGTTGAGCGCCGAGTGGATTGCCGGCGCGGAGCTCGTCATCGTGCGGGTGACGCTCGGTGCCACGGTTGAACGAACGCTTCACATTCCTCGAGTACCGATTGGAAATGGCGCGTTGATGCTGCTCCATCTCCTTGCTAGCGATGTTCGACGGTTTCGCTTGGCGATGGTCGCCTGGCTCTGTTTGGAAGTGGTCGACACAGCACTGAGGGTGGTCCTGCCATCTCTCGAGGCACATCAAGCAACAAATACCGCAGCCGGGTTGCTGCCGGTCACCGCGCACATCCTTGCGGTCGTTCTCGTCGTGCTCGTCGCGCAGGCGCATCCGCTCGTCGGAACGGATGCGTTCTGGATGACGCGGCCAATTCCAAGGTTCACACTCCTCGCATCAAAGCTGACGCTGCTGAGCATGTTGATGATCGGCGTACCCGTCGTTTGTGAGCTCGCTCGAATGGCTATCGATCATGTGCCCGCACGGCAGATGCTGCTCGTCGCGGCACAGACGGCAGTATTCGATGCGCTCTGGCTTGCACTCGTGATGGCCGGTGCGGTCGTGACGGGCAGCCTTGCGGGTTTTGCCACCCTTACCGGCGTTGCGATCGCGGCCATGGCCCTCTCGATTGCCTTCAGTCTGGCTTACAGCGCCATCCGGCCGAGTGATGCCCCGCCAACATCAGTAGGTCCAGCGCCACCAGCGGATTACAGCGGGTTCGTGATCTTTGTGGTGCTGATGACGATCGCCGCGCTGGTCCCGGTCCTCGTGCAATATCGGACGCGGTCACGAGCGCTCGCTGGCGCGGCAGGCGTCGTGGCGGTTGTCTCGGCGTTCACGATCCCTTCCTTCTTGCCCTGGACATTCTTGAAACCGCGACTCCTCGTTCCCGAATGGGCGCAACGCGAATCGGCGCTTCGGCTCACTGTTGATGCGAAGACCTTGGACTTTGGCAACCGAATCTCGCGGTCTTCGACCAGGCGTGTGTGGAGAACAGGGTGGGCCAGGTTGTGGCTCAACGGCATCGAGCCAGGCTGGTCGGCTGCGGTCGGTCTTCTCGACGCGACGATCCGCCTGGACACTGGCGAGACCTTACAGAATGCAGATGGCGCGTATGCGGCTGCGGTCCCATTCGAGGGATCCATCGAACATCCACAACAGACGATCCTCCGCCGTGCGCTCGACGTGCAGCACCTGCCGGCGTTCAACCTCCAGGAGGGTGAACGGCCGATGGTCTTTGTCACTTCCGGAAGCAGATTTGCTGAAGCACGCTTCAGCCAAGGGAACCTACTACGGGCGATTCCGCGTGAACCTCACGCACGAGGAAGCGGCAGGCGTTCTGCCGCTCCGCGCGGGGGTCTTCTTCCAGGATGGCGCCTATCGCTTTCACATCGAAGATGTTCTCTCTGCAGGGGCTGGCACCTTAAGGATTCGCGGCCGACAATCGGACGCGACTTCCTTGTTCGATCGCCGGCCAACATCTCAGTACAGCTACTACTTGCGCAACGCGCGAACGAGTGAGGCCATCGCTGGTACCGCGTGGAAAATGCCGAGCGCCTTGATGCTCTTCTCAGGCATCACGACTGAGCCCTCCAACAGCTGGCCGGGATTCGACGTACGCGGGATGACAATCCAGTTCCCGGCTCAGACGCCTCGGGGGCAATCGTTCTCCATCACACAGGCATGGCTCGATCAGTCGGAGCTGGTGATCGTTCGACTGACGCGCGAAGGCTCGGTGGAGCGAACCTTGAGCTTCAATGTGGCCCTGCGCTCGAGCCCGGCCGTCACCGGGGAGGTTTCGGCCGGTTCCGAGCCCGGGAGATAGCGCCTGAAGTTCGCGTGAGCCTCGACCCGTCTAATCGGTTGCCTTGCCCTCGAGCAGCGGCTCACACGGCACATGCTCCGGGCCGTTCTCCGTGCAGACGGCGTACTTGACGTTCTCGCCGTACATTGCCCACTCCCGCGTGCTCTCCTTTTGCATTCAACATGTAGAAGTTGATGCCAAAGTTCGGGAGGCCGCGCGAATTCAGGAGTCGCTTCTCCACCGTATTCGACCTGATGCGCTTGAGCGCTTCCATGCCGGCGTCTTTCGGGCTCCGGCCCCGTCGCATCTCCTCGACGATGAAGAACGAGCAGAGGTTGAACAGATTGGCTTCGCCGCGACCCGTCGATCCGGCGGCGCCGACGGCGCCGTCGACGTAGAGGCCGGCGCCCAGGATCGGTGAATCCCCTACGCGCCCGGGGATCTTGAATGCGAGGCCGCTCGTCGTGGTCACGCCGCAGATCTCTCCCGACGCGTTCATGCCGTTGCAGTTGATCGTTCCGTAGAAGTGCTTCGGATCGATCAGGCCGTCGGCCATCATGTCGAGGCTCACCTGGCGGAGCGCCGCTTCGCGCTTGATGGGATCGAGGTAGTGCAGCGGGTCGGACCGGCGCTTCCACTCGAGCCATTTGCCGCGCGAGCGCTCGGTGTTGAGGTCCGCCTCGATCGTGAAGCCGATGCCACGGGCGAACGTCTGCGCATCGCGACCGACGAACAGATGATGGTCGGTCTGGTCCATCACCTTCTGCGCGACGAGCGACGGCGTGCGCACGCCCTCCAGGCAGGCGACGCCGCCCGCACGACGTCTCGGGCCGTGCATGCAGCAGGAGTCGAGCTGGACGACCCATCGGCGTTCGGCAGCCCGCCATATCCGACACTGTCCTCGAGCGGGTCGAGCTCGACGATGTTGACGCCGGCGATGAGCGCGTCGAGCACATCCTTGCCCTGAGTCATGAGGGCGAACGCCGTCTCGACGCACGTCTTCGTGCCGCCGTTCTTGTACTGGTGGCCGTTGGCGGACGAAATCACGAGCGGCTTGACGCTCGAGCGGACAACCGCCGGCGCCTGCGCCGACGGGCTGGCCTGTGCGGCGGCTGCAATCCCCGCAGCTGTGCTCGTCAGGACGAACTCGCGGCGGTTCATTCGTTTGGACGAAGACGTGTCGGATCATGAATCATGATGACGACCTCAGGTCGAGATGGCTCGGGCTCCGGATCGGCCGTCACGTGGCCGGAGCACCGAGCGCTGAAGGTCGGGCGCTACGAAGCTGCGAAACCAGCCTCGGCGTGCCATTTTGAGGCCCGAGCCTTCAGCGTCGGGCGTGTCGCCAGATGCCGGTCGAGAGTGTATCGGATTTGTTGACGGCTGCGGAACGCGGCGACTAGGATCGCTCGGTTGCAGACCCGGCACATTTCTCTCGACACGATTCGCGAGGCGGCCTCCATCGTCTACGAGGCGGCTTTGCGCACACCGCTCGTGCGGCTGCCCTTCGGGCCGGACGAGCCCGAGGTGTACCTCAAGCTCGAAACCCTCCAGCCGATTGGATCGTTCAAAATCAGGGGCGCGTACAACGCCGTCCGGCGCCTGGCTCCAGGGGCTCTGATCAACGGCGTCTGGACGGTCAGCGCGGGAAACGCCGCCCAGGGAGTGGCACTCGCCGCGCGGCGGGCCGGCGCCAGCTGCAGCGTGCTGGTGATGGATACCGCTCCGCAGACGAAGCTGAGCGCAATCGAGCGGCTCGGCGCGACGATCGTCAAAGCATCGTTCGACGAGTGCTGGCGGACCGTCGAGGACCACCGGTCCGACCGGATGCCCGGCCATCTGGTGCATCCGTTCGACGATGACGATTTCATCAGCGGGAACGGGACGATCGCCCTCGAGATCGTCGAAGACCTGCCCGACGTGGATGCGGTCGTCGCGCCGCTCGGCGGCGGGGGGCTGCTCGCGGGAATCGCCGTCGGGCTCCGCGAGCTGCGCCCGGACGTGCGCATCTACGCGGCCGAGCCCGAGACCGCCGCTCCGCTGGCGGCCTCCATGGCCGCGGGCCGGGCGAGCCGATTCGATGCCTGGAAGCCCTCGTTCGTCGACGGGGCGGGCGGCCGCTCGGTGCTCGAAACGATGTGGCCGTTGCTGCGTGATACGGTGTCGGACTCGATCGTGGTCGGGACTCGACGAGGTCGCACGCGCGATGAAGCTCGTCGCCGATCGCGTGCACGTGATCGCGGAGGGAGCGGCGGCCTGCGCGGTTGCGGCGGCGACGTCCGACGCAATGGCGAAGCGCGGTCACCGCAAGATCGTGGCGGTGGTTTCGGGCGGCAACATCGATCTCGCGCGATTCGCGCAGCTCGTGGGCGCGTGCAGCTGAAGGGCCTGTAAACAACGAACTCACAGGCTCTGAAGGCGGAATACAAGGGGCCGATCAGAGAGGAATGGGCGACACGGTGACTCCAAACCAGGCGACGATCCCGGAACGGCTCCGCAGACTTCCGGAACTGGCGAACGATCTGTGGTGGACGTGGAACAGCGCGCCGCGAAGCGTGTTTCGGCGGCTCGATTACCCGCTGTGGCGGCAGACGGCTCACAACCCGGTCCTGATGCTCAGGCTCATCTCGACCGAGATGATGGAGGCCGCAGCGGCCGATCCCGAATTCCTGCAACCTGTACGACGCATCGATTGCCGCGCTCGACAGCGTCCGATCGGGTCGCGACACCTGGTGGTCCTCGCGTTTTCCGGACGTGCCCGGGCCGCTCGCCTACTTCTCGGCGGAGTTCGCGCTCCATCAGTCGCTGCCGATCTATGCCGGCGGCCTCGGCGTGCTCGCCGGCGACCACTGCAAGGAAGCGAGCGACCTCGGCGTCCCGCTCATCGGCGTCGGATTCATGTATCCGCAGGGCTACTTCCATCAGACCGTCTCGCCGGAAGGATGGCAGATGGAGGTCTACGAGCGTCTGAGCTGGGCCGATGCGCCGGTGGATCCGGCGCTGACGCCGGAAGGCAAGCCCTGCGTGATCGCGGTGCCGCTCGGCAGCCGCTCGGTGCTCGCCTCGGTGTGGCGGGTTCGTCTGGGCCGCGTCACGCTCTTCCTGCTCGATACGGACCTCGAAGAGAACACGCCTTGGGATCGCGAGCTGTCGGCGCGCCTGTACGGCGGCGATCGCGAGATCCGCATCCAGCAGGAGATCATCCTCGGCATCGGCGGCGTTCGCGCGACTGAAGGCGCTCGGCCTGTCGCCGGCGGCCTGGCATCTGAACGAAGGGCACGCTGCCTTCGTCGTGCTGCAGCGGATCCGCGATCTGATCGAGCACGGCGAGAGCTTCGACTCGGCGCTCGAGGAAGTGCGGCGGACCACGATCTTCACGACCCACACGCCGGTCCCCGCCGGCCACGACGCCTTCCCGTTCAACCTGGTCGAGACGCACCTGGCTGGCGCGTGGGGCACGCTCGGGGCATCGCGCGATGCCTTCCTGGCGCTCGGCCACTACGACAACGGCAGCGGCCCGCTCTTCAACATGACGGCGCTCGCGCTGCGCACGTCCAGCTTCGTCAACGGCGTCAGCCAGCTGCACGGCCAGGTCACGCGCGACATGTGGGGACCGATCTGGCCGGGTCGTCGCGCCGGAAGCGCGGCCCGTGCGGGCCATCACCAACGGCGTCCACGTCCCGACCTGGCTCTCGTCCGACATGAAGGCGCTGCTCGACACGCATCTCGCAACCGGGATGGCTGGATCGCCACGACGATCCCGCCGTGTGGCAGGCGGTCCTCGACATCCCGGACGAGGAGCTCTGGCGCGTCCGCACGGCGCTGCGCAACTACCTCTTCGCGTTCATCCGCGAGCGCGCGCGCCAGCGATGGAAAGAGGAGCGGGTCACCGCGGCGCGGGTCGTCGCCGCAGGCACGCTGCTCGACCCGAACGCGCTGACGATCGGGTTCGCCCGCCGGTTCACCGGCTACAAGCGTCCGGAGCTGATCTTCCACGACGCGGACCGGCTGATCGGCGATTCTGACCGCCGCGCGCCGGCCGGTGCAGATCGTGTTCGCCGGAAAGGCCCACCCGGCGGACGAGACCGGCAAGCACCACCTGCAGCAGGTCTACCGCCACGCGATCGATCCGAAGTTCGGCGGGCGCATCGCCTTCGTCGACGACTACGACCTGCACGTCGCCCACTTCCTCGTCCAGGGATGCGACGTGTGGCTGAACAATCCGCGCAAGCCGCTCGAGGCCTCGGGCACGAGCGGCATGAAGGCGTCGATCAACGGCGTCCCGCACCTGAGCATCGGCGACGGCTGGTGGGCCGAGGCGTATTCGGGTCAGAACGGATGGCTGATCGACGGCCGTACGGACGTCGACCGACCCCGCGACGGTCGATGCCGCCGATGCCGAGTCCCTCTACCAGCTCCTCGAAACAGAAGTCGTCCCGCGCTTCTACCAGCGGGACGCGCGCGGGATTCCGACGCGGTGGCTCGACACCGTGCGCCAGGCGATGGTCTCCGTCGGTCCGCGCTTCAGTGCGCGCCGGATGGTTCGCGAATACGCGGAGGCCATGTACGGCCCGGCCCTGCGTGCCACCGCACCAGCCGGTTCGCGTTGAGCGTACGTCGATCGAGCGCCTGCGGCTTGTCTTGAACAGGAGCTCAGGAGCTCAGGAGGTCGCAGGATCAAAACCAAAAACCCTCTTGATCTCCGGATCTCCTGTTGGACCAGCGCCTCGAATCAGCGAACTGCTTCGAGTTTCCGAAGGGTCGACCGCCCCCGTAGTACAATTCTCGACCACATGTCCCGAAAGACAATGGCCCAAACCCGGTGCGCGCTCTGCGGCGCCAAGGAGGTCTCCGAGCCACGCGGCGAGGAACGCTACTGCCGGGACTGCTGGGACAAGAAGATCGCCGTCGAGGAGATCGTGGCGCGCGAGTTCGCGCTGAAGCGCTACATCCGCGCGCACAGCGCCGAGAAATACCTGATCTATCACTCGACCCTCAAGCGCCCCTGCGGGCAACTCATCGTCGTCGACGACGGCTACGATCTGTTCCTGACGATGATGTTGTATCCGAGCTTCGCGTGGGACGAGGCGGCCTATTACCTCGAGGGGGATCCCGGAGGGCCGCTCGTTCGCCGAGATCCTCGTGGACGTGGTCGCCGCCGAGGTCATCGAGCCCTGGGGCGGCGGCAAATGGCACCTGGAGATCTTCCGATCCTCGAACCCCGAACCGGAGGACTGGAACGGCGAGATGTAGAGGGCTATAATCCAGCCGCTTCAGCCCTCAGCTTTCAGCGTCCGCGCCTGACGCGGTCAGGCACAGCTGGCAGCTGGAAGCTCATGGTCGACAGCTTCCCTTCGGAGGTAGCCATGAACCGTCTCGCGTTCGCGTCTGCCGTCGCCTTCCTCGTCTGCACCGTTGCTGCCGCGCCGACATTCGCGCAAGCCAAACAGGCCACGCCGCCGGCGAAAGCCGTCGCCGCCGCCCCGACGACGCCCGCACCTGCCGCGCCCGCGAAGTGGGTGCCGCCGGTGAAGGGCGTTGCGACAATCGACCTGGTGCAGGGACCAGCGAAGGTGGTCGGCAAGGAAATCGTCACCACGATCAAAGTGAAGAACACGTCGACCGGCTCGATCAACCTCCTGAAGGCCGATCAGGAATGGTACGACAAAGGAGACGGCAAAAAGCGGAACATGGTCACCACGGCGACTACGATGTACCGCAAGCCGTTCCTGCCAGGCGAGATCATCGACCTGGAGCTGCGGGCGCCGCTGCATCGGCAAGCCAGACATCAACCGGATGATCTTCTCCCACGCCAACGGGAAGATAGACCCAAAGGTCGTGAAGAAGTTCGAGTAGGTCCATTCGGACCTCGGACCGGTCCCGAGATCATCCGTGCGCGCTACAATCGCGCGCATGGATGATCTCCGCTACCCTGTCGGCAAGTTCTCGTTCGTCGCCGCCCCCACCTCAGACCAGCGTTTCGGCTGGATCCGCTCGATCGCGGACGCGCCGGCGCTGCTGCGTCAGGCCGTGTCCGGCCTCTCGGATGCTCAGCTCGACACGCCGTATCGCCCCGACGGATGGACGGTGCGCCAGGTCGTCCACCACGTGCCGGACAGCCACCTGAACGCGTACGTCAGGGTCAAGCTGGCGCTCACCGAGGAGACTCCGACGATCAAGCCGTACGACGAGAACGCGTGGGCGCAGCTCGCCGACACGGCGCGGACGCCGGTCGAGACCTCACTGGCGCTGCTCGACGCACTGCACGGCCGGTGGGTCATGCTGCTGGAGACGATGAAGGAGGAGGACTTTCGGCGGCAGCTGGTGCACCCCGAGCGCGGGGTCGTCACCAACGACTGGCTGCTGCAGCTCTATGCCTGGCACGGCCGTCACCACACGGCGCATGTGACCTCGCTGCGCCAGCGCAACGGGTGGTAGCGCTCGGCGCTCGGCGCTCGGCGCTCGGCGCTCGGCGCTCGGCGCTCGGAGCTGATGCGAGCTGGAAGCTGGGAGCTGGAAGCTGCGAGCTGGGAGCTGGAAGCTGGAAGCTATTTTCCCGCGCAGCCTGTCCGCGTAGTCGCCCACCACCGGCATCTTCCATTGCCGGCCCTTGAACGCCTGGACCAGGCAGATCACCCAGAAGCAGTACCCAGGCGACCGCGGCAACGCCAGCCATCCAGCGCATGACCGAGAAGCCGCGCGGCGACACGAGCAGCAGCAGGAATGCCAGGCCGAGACAGAGGATCGCCCCGAGGCCGAGCCCGCCCAGCCCGATGAAGCGCTTGCCAGGCGTGGAATCGCACCGAGCGGCTCGTGCGCTCCAGGATCAGGAGGAGCGCGCCTGAGAGCGGCCCGGCGAGGTAGGCGAGCGCTCCCGCCGCTTCGGGCGTGAGCCCCGTCGAAGACAAGGAAGACGACACAAGAAGACGAAGACGACATAGACGGCGCCGGGACCGTTGGCGTCGTGACGTCGGCCCGTTCCGGCACCGGCGCGGCCTGTGTGACCTCGTTCGCGTGTCGATAGGCGTCCTCGAACCGCACCGCGCCGTCGAACCGCGCCAGCGACACGATGTGGAAGGGTGATACGAGGACGTGGGCGGCCGAGCGTCCCGCCGAAGGCGGGTGCTCGTCGACCTGCACCACGAGCGCCTTCCCAGCGTCATCGTCACGGGCGCCGACGATCGTCGTCTCGAAGCCGGCGGACGGCCGCTGCCCCTGGAAGACCGCCGCGACCATTCGCGCGGAGAAGTCCACGGGCGGCGCGATCCCACTCGGTCCGGCATGCGCCGCCCAGAGCGCGCGCCACTCCTCCTCGCCGCGCGCGACGACCCGCTGCGCCCGCAGAATGCGACTGGCGTCCCCGCGCGCGATCGTCTGGATGTCGGTCGTCACCGGATGCGGAACTCCAGCTCGCGCATCGCCTTCCCCCCGTCGGTCAGCAGTGTCGTCGCTTCGACGCGCAGCACGTAGCGGCCAGGTGCCAGACCTTTGGTCTCGATCGTCGTGGCGTAGCCGTATCCGCCTTTCGCGCCCTGCAGTTCCTCGCTCTTGCGCTCGTCGGCCGCCGTGTACACCACCTTCCCATCGTCGGCGATCACCGACGTCTTGATGGCAACCCGATGCGCCGCCTTGGTCTGGTTGTCGTACACCTCGGTGAAGAGCGCGAGCGTGTCATTACGCGGGAACTCGCGAACCGCGGTTGGAGGCGCCGGCAGGACGGTCTTGAACTCTGCATCCGGATTCGCGGTCGGAATCTGGTTGGCGAACGCGGAAGCGAGCAGCACGCCGCTCATGGACAACGGGTCCTTCGGAAAGTCCGGGACCTGGAGGTCGTAGAGGACCGAGCCGGTCGCCCCGCTGCCGCCGTCACGAACGCCGACGCGGAGCTGGTAGTTGCCTGGCGGCAGCTCGAGACGGCGCGCGATCCTGATGCCGGAACGCGTCACGGCCTCGTGCGTCTGGGGTTTGAGCTTGAGCTGCACGCACGTCGCGGCCGCCGTCCTTGATTTTGGCGTCCCTGTCGAGCGCGATCACGCTGACCTCGACGTCGTCCACGAAGAGCCCGTTTTCATCGCGCGAAGGTGAGACCGCGGCCCTCGAGCTTCGAGCGTCAGCGCAATCGATGCGTTCGGTGCGGGACCCTTGAGGGCGGCGGCGAACACACTCACGGGAAGGCCGCTGATCGGGATCGGGCTGTCGAGCACTTCTCGCAGGCTCGGCAGACGTCTTGGTATTCGCCAGCGTCGTTGTGCGGCGGCTTTGCCCTTGGACGCGGTGTAGCCCTTGCGGGCGCGGACGGTCAGACCCGGACGTTTGACACGGACCTGGACGCGACGGAAGCGGCCGTCGCGCCGCGTATCGCTCGAGTAGTACCCGAGCAGGTAATAGCCGCTGTTGTCCTGAATGATCCGCGAGAAGGCTTCGCGGAAGTCGTTGCGGTTGACGGCCGCAAAGCCGCCCGTCTCCTCCGAAACCGTGCGCAGGCTGTCCTGCGATCGGCGGAGCTCGTCGCTGAGCGACGCTGTAGCCGAGGCCGAGCGTCGGGTCGTTTGGAACCGAGGTGATTTCGATCCCCTCGTCGCTCAGGCCGCTCAGGCCTCGCGGGTCCACGCCGTAGAAGCTGACGTTGGCGCGCGTCGCGGCGGCAATCGCCATCAGCATCTCGTCTCTGAGCTCGGACGCATAGCGGTTCTGGATCGTGTTGTTGATGTCGTAGTCGATGCCCTCGCTGAAGTACACGACCGCCTTCCGGCGCCCGCGGACGCCGGCCAGATAATCGGCGACCTGCCGCAGGGTCGACAGCGTGTTGCGGGCTTTGAATGCGCGCTCGGCGTCGCTCAGGTCACGCGGCACCGCGCCCGGATTGACCTCGCGCTGCATGTAGTAGTCGTCCAGCTTGTCGAGCGTGGCGGACCGGATCTTCTGACCGGCGAAGTTATTGATGGCCTTGAGCAACAGCCTCCGATTGCTCGTGAATTCCTGGGCTCCGTCCTTGCGCGCGCCGGTCTGCACGATCGCAGCAATGTCGTTCGCCCCGAGATACCGCTCGATGAACAGCTTCGCCGCGGCACGAACCCTGACACTGCGGGCGAAGTGCGTCTGCAGGTCGTCGAGGACCAGCACGAAGACGCGACCGTTGAACTCCCTGACGTTGCTGCGGACGTCCGGCTCGATGGCGGTCGGCGAGAACAGCGGGGCGTCGGTTCGCTCGACCGGGATGTCCACGAGCGACAGCACCGACAGCTCCTGGGGCTTTCCTTCCTCGACTATCTCGAAGTCCTCCTTCGAGAGGTTGCGCACGAAGTTTCCTTGTCCGTCGGTGACGATGGCGTCGATCTCGACGTAGTTGACCTCGACGCGGAAGGTCACCGTCGGCTGCTGGTCGGGCGGCGCCGCCTGGCGCGACGGCGAAGCCGGTGGCGGTGGCGGGCTGCTGAGCGAACGAGCGCCAAACCGGCAGAGCACCGCCAGGGCACCGGTCGCGAAGGGTCTGCGAGAACATGGCTCATTATGGACCGGAGGGACGTTCCAAGGTTCAGAACCTCTCGAACCTTTCGAACGTTGGTTATACTCGACCGATGCCGCTCGACGTCACCACGCTACCGGCCGTGCAGCGCGTCCTGACGGAAGACCACCTGGACGGCTGGTTGCTCTACGATTTCCAGGGCTCGAACCCGATTGCCACTCGCCTCTCGGGGCTCGCATCTTCGGGAAAGTTGACGACGCGCCGGTGGTATTACCTCGTGCCGGCAAGCGGAGAGCCTCGGGCGCTCGTGCACGCGATCGAGCGACACAACCTCGACGAGCTCCCCGGCTCCAAGCGCGCCTACTCTGGCCGTGGCCAGCTGACCGACGGTCTCTCGGAACTCCTCCAGGGTATGCGCCGCGTGGCAATGGAGTATTCACCGAACAACGCCATCCCCTACGTCTCGCGGGTGGATGCCGGGACCGTCGAGGCGGTGCGGTCGCTCGGGGTGGAAGTCGTCTCGTCCGGCGATCTCGTTCAACGTTTCGAAGCGGTCTGGACCGACGCCGTGTATCAAACGCACAAGGCCGCGTCCGAAAGGCTGTACAGGATCAAGGACAGGACGTTCGAGCTCATTCGAGAGCGGGTCCGCTCGAATACCCCGGTGACCGAGTTCGAGGTCCAGGAAAAGATGGTCGATTGGTTCCGGAACGAGGGACTCACGAGCCACGACCCGCCAAATGTGTCAGCCGAGGAGAACGCCGGGAACCCCCACTACAACCCAACGCGAGAACAGACCCGAGCCATCGGCCCCGGCGAGCTCGTCCTGATCGACCTTTGGGGCAAAATGCCGGATCCCGGCGCGGTCTTTGCTGACATCGCGTGGGTCGCCTTCACGGGCGAGGTGGTGCCGGCTCACCTGGCCGCCGCTTTCGCCGCCGCCAAGGCCGGCCGGGACGCCGCCATCGACCTCGTCGAGACCGCCACCAGGGACGGTCGGGACCTCCGCGGGTACGAAGTGGACCGGGTGTGCCGGAGCGTCCTCGAGCGGGCCGGGTTCGGCGCCCAATTCATCCATAGGACCGGGCACAGCCTGGGCCGGGAAGTGCACGGCGACGGCGTCCATATGGACGATTATGAAACTCACGACGATCGGCGCCTGATTCCCGGGACCGGCTTTACAATTGAACCAGGCGTCTATACAGAACAGTTCGGAGTCCGGACCGAGATCAACATGTTCGTGGCCGAGCGCAAGGCCACGGTCACTGGCCCGCGGCAGGACGCGATCGTCCCCCTGTCGTAAGCCCGACCTTAGGTCGGGCGAAGGAAGCGACTGCAGCACGTAATCTCCGGCATCATCCAGGAGCCGGCGAGTGGAGAATACGATGTCAACGCGAAAGACGACCCTCTTCTATTCCATCCTGATCGCCGTCGCGTCGGCCGCCGTCGGCATGGTGATCGCGTCGCAATGGGGCCTGCCCCAGGCCTCGTCCGCCCAGACGGTCGCCGTGCCACCGATGAACAGCGCGCCGCTGTCCGGCGCGATCGACTCGGCGACCTTCCGCAACATCGCGAAAGCGCAGGTGCCGACGGTCGTGTACATCCAGACCTCCGCACATCTGCGGAGCCGCGACATGACGGACAATCTCGGCGGCGAAGATCTCCTCCGCCGATTCTTCGGCGGTCAGATTCCGCCGCAGGGTCAGGGTCCGGGACAGGGACAGGGACAGGGCCGCAGCCCGCGCGGGCGGATGCTGCCCCGAGACGACGACGACGGGCCGGTGCAGCAGGGGACGGGCACCGGGTTCATCATCGATAAGGCCGGACTCATCCTCACCAACAATCACGTCGTCGAGGACGCGGAAGACATCCGCGTCAGCCTGTTCGGCGGCGGCCGGACCGAGAGCTACGCAGCGAAAGTCGTCGGCCGCGACACGCTGACCGACAGCGCGCTCATCCAGCTGACCGAGGTGCCCACAGCACCGCTGCAGGAGGCAAAGTTCGGCGACTCCGAGCAGATGCAGCCAGGCGACTGGGTCGTCGCGATTGGCAACCCGTTCGGCCTGAGCCACACCGTCACCGTAGGCGTGGTCTCCGCGCTCAGCCGGCCGCTTGGGGGCGTGCTCGGCCGCCGGCAGAACATGCTGCAGACGGATGCCGCGATCAACCCGGGCAACTCCGGCGGTCCCCTGCTGAACGTCCGCGGCGAAGTGGTCGGCATGAACACGGCGATCTACACCGACGCCGCACGCTCCGCGAATATCGGCATCGGGTTCGCCACGCCGATCAACGCCATCCGCGACCTGCTGCCTCAGCTTCGCGTCGGGAAGATCACGCGGGGCGTCATCGGCGTCGAGGTCAACGTCGACCCGCTCTCCAAGCAGGTCGCCAAGAGCCTCGGCCTTCCCGAGAACAACGGAGCCCTACTGAGCAAAGTGCGTCCCGGGGGCCCGGCATCCAAGGCTGGCCTCGAGCCCGGGGACGTCATCGTCGAATTCAATGGCCGGCCCGTGAAGGACAGCGATGCGCTCGTCGCGATGGTGGTCAACACGAAGCCGGGCACGAGCGTGCCGATTACCATTTACCGGGACAAGCAGCGCAAGGCCCTGAACATCACCGTCGACGAGCTCGATCTGGCGGCGGAGCAGGGGCAGCAGACCTCGCGGCAGGAGCCGCAGAGCGCTCCGTCGGCGACCGGCTTCGGCATGGAAGTGGATGCGATCACTCCTGACATCGCGCAGGAGCTCGAGCTGCCACGCGGCAAGGGCGGCGCGATCGTCACTCGCGTCGAGCGCAACAGCCCGGCCTTCAACGCGGGGGTCGCACCCAACGACGTCATCCTCGAGGTCAACCGGCAGCCGGTCACGAGCGTGAGCCAGGTCACGCGCGAGCTCCAGCGTGCCGGCTCGGGGGACACGGTATTCCTCCTCGTCTGGCGCGCCGGAGGCCAGGTGTTCGTGCCGATGACCAAGAGGTAACAAGTCGACAGTCGATCGCCGACTGGCGACTGCGACTGTCGATCGCCGACTGACGACTGTCGATCGCCGACCGTCGACTGACATGTGTCCTTCCCTCACGTCGCTGATCCGCGATCGCGGACCGATGACGGTCGCGGCGTTCATGGAGCTGGCGCTCTATGACCCGCTTCACGGTTACTACGCCACCAGCCGGCAGCGCTCGGGCGCTGCCGGCGATTTCTTCACGAGCGTCGACGTCGGGCCGTTGTTCGGCGAGATGCTGGCCGTTCAGATCGCGGACGTCTGCGCACGCCTTCGACGCGCCGACTCGGGCCAGGTCGATCTCGTCGAGATCGGTGCCGGAAACGGACGACTGACGAGGGACATCCTCGACACGGCGGCCCGCGAGTTTCCTTCCTGCTACGACAGGCTTCAGGTCGTTGTCGTCGAGCGAAGTCCCGTCGCCAGGCGCGCGGCCGCGGAAACCCTCGCCGATCACCTGGACAAAATCGTCGGCATCCGCTCGGATCTCCCTGAGACGATCACCGGCATCATCATCGCGAACGAATTGCTCGACGCGTTTCCCGTCCACCTGCTGACGATGACCACCGAGGGCCTTCGCGAGGTGTATGTCACCGCCACGCCGGACGATGGGCTGTGTGAGCGCATCGGACCGTTGTCGGACACGCGGCTCCAGTCGGCGGCGCACAGGGATATCGCGGTCGGCTGGCGGGGTGAGGTGAGCCTCGCCATCCCGCACTGGCTCCGTCGGGTATCATCCGCACTCCAACGAGGATTCCTGATCTGCTTCGACTACATCGCAGGAGGTGGATCCGGTGACTCGACCCTGACTTCCTGTTCCCGCCACAGGAATGGAAACGGGAGATGGATCGATGCACCGGGCCACCAGGACATCACGTCGCACGTCGATCTCGGCAGGCTCAGCCAGGCGGCGAGCGATGCAGGGCTCGATCTCGTGGGCGCGGTCGATCAAACGTACTTTCTGATGTCGCTCGGCCTCCTCGATCGCCTTCCATCCGGAGAGAGCATCGACGCGGTGCGTCGTCGACTTGCCGCACGAACGCTGACGGCGCCTGGCGGGCTCGGGAGCACGATGAAGGCAATCGGTTTCAGAAAGGGAGCGCCAGATATCGAACTGCGGGGCTTCGCGGGCGGCCGGCTGACATGACCGCAGCCGAGGTTCGCGGCTGGGTCGCCGGGGGTCTGGTTGCGCCGCCGACGATGATCCCCCGTGGAGTGCCGTACGCGATATCGGTATAATCCCCGCGCCTGGAGCACCGTCTTCAATTGGCGTCGTCGCGCAGGGGTCCAGCCTGTCACGGCAGCTGTGAAGACGGAGAAGCCACTGAGATGATGACCGGGAGATCTCATGAACACTGCGACGACAATCGAACGCGAGATCAAGCTGCGGTTCGAGTCGGCCGAGGAAGCACGCGCCGCCATCATCGCGACGGGGGCAACCCCGCTCCTGGGTAGACGACTCCAGGAGGACTCGCTGCTCGACACGCTCGACGAGCAGCTCCGAAAGCGCCGCTGCGTCCTGCGCGTTCGCGTCGAATGTGGGAAGAGCCGGCTGACGTTCAAAGGGCCGATCCAGCCGGGCATCATGAAGATTCGCGAGGAGCTCGAGACGGTCGTCGGCGACGGCGACGTCGTCCTGCGCGTGTTCGACGAGCTCGGGCTCAAGGTCTGGTTCCGCTATGAGAAGTACCGCGAGGAATTCGCACACGAGGACGTGATCGTCGCGATCGACGAGACGCCGGTCGGCGTCTTCGTGGAGATCGAAGGCAGCGAAGGGGGGATCGCGTCGATGGCGCAGGCGCTCGGCCGATCCCAGGACGACTACCTGGTCGACTCTTACCGCTGCCTGTTCATGCGGCATCTGCGGGCATCGGGGCTCAGCGCCACCGACATGGTCTTCGACACGCCGGATGCCGGCGTCTAAGCCGGATGCCGGCGTCTAAGAAATATGTCACGTTCACATCGGTAGCCGCCGCTCCGCAGTCGCGGCTGCGGAATTCGAGTCGAACAACTACGATCACAAGCTATTGAATCAGCTGATAGCCGCAACCAGAGGCCAGACTCCTCGCGCTCTGCTCCTGACGGCGGGCCTTGGCACGCGGCTCCGGCCGCTGACGTATGCGCGGGCCAAACCGGCCGTGCCGGTCAACGGAGTAGCACTCGTTCGTCGGATCCTCACGTGGCTGACCGGACACGGCGTCCGTGAAGTCGTCCTCAATCTGCACCACCGGCCCGAATCGATCGCCACGGTCGTCGGGGATGGGTCCGATCTCGGGGTCCGGGTCAAATACTCGTGGGAGCAACCGGTGCTCGGGTCCGCCGGCGGCCCGCGCCACGCACTGCCGCTGTTGACCGACGACGAAGACAGTCGTGGGCCGTTTCTGATTGTCAATGGCGACACGCTCTGCGACGTGGACGTCGGCGCCATGCTCGACGCACACGCGGCGTCGGGTGCGCAGATCACGATGGCGCTCATCCCCAACCCGCGGCCGGACAAGTATGGAGGCGTGCTGTTGTCGCCGAGCGGCCACATCGCCGGCTTCACGCGCGCGGGGACGCCTGGTCAATCGTTTCATTTCATCGGGGTGCAGGTCGCCGAGTCGAGGGCCTTCGGATCGCTCGAAGACGGCGTGCCGGCCGAATCGGTGAACATGCTGTATCCGAGGCTCCTCGCGCAGGATCCGCGCAGCGTCGCAGGCTTCGTCGCCGACGCCTCATTCAGCGACATCGGGACGCCGAGCGACTACCTGGAGACGTCGCTCGCGCTCGCCGCCGTCGAGGGCCCCCGGCTCGCGGAAGGCCGCGGCGTCTCGGTGAGTCCCTCCGCGCAGCTGATACGGACCGCGCTGTGGGATGATGTGTCGGTTGGAGCGGCCGCGCATCTCGTCGACTGCATCGTCTGCGACGGCGTGCGCGTGCCGGCCGGTGCGAGTTACGCACGCAGCGCGATCATCCGTGCCGAGGGGATCGTGCCTGCCCAGGGCGAGCGCATCGAGGGCGAGCTTCTGATTCGCGCGATTTAGACAGCAGGTTGCAGGGACCAGCTCCACGATGACCACTGAGAAAACCGCTCCGGCGGACCCGCGCCAGCGGATCGATGCTTATCTGCACCAGAGCGGCCTCGCGAGCCGAGTGCCGAGGGTCGTCCCTCTCACCGGAGACGCCTCCGATCGGCGCTACTTCCGGATCCTGCTGAAGGATGCCCCCTCCATCGTCCTCTCGCTCTACGCGGCGCCGTTCGACTTCGACACGCTCTCGTTCGTCAACGTATCGAGGCTGCTGTCGAAGATGCCCGTGCCCATCCCCACTGTGATCGGTCATGCGGATGATCTCGGGGTGCTGGCGCTCGAAGACCTCGGGGATGTGACGCTGCAGGCACATCTCGGCGCGGCGACGCCGGCCGAACATGCGGCTCTCTACCGTCAGGCGGTCTCGCTCATCGCGACGATGCAGAAGCGGGGCGCCGAGCTGGCCTCCGGCGACTACACCCCGTACGGAATCGCATTCGACGTCGAGAAGCTCACCTGGGAGCTCGACTTCTTCACCCGTCACTTCATCGAGGCGTACCGGGGCGTCACGATTCCAGCCGCGAATCGCGCCGCGCTTCGTGAGGAGTTCGACAGTCTGATCCAGGTGCTGGCGTCCGAGCCCCGCGTCCTCTGCCACCGCGACTATCACAGCCGCAACCTGATGCTCCACGAAGGGCAGCTGTACATCATCGATTTCCAGGATGCCCGCATGGGTCCGGACACCTACGATCTCGTCTCGCTCCTCAGAGACTCGTACGTCGACCTGCCCGGCCAGACCGTCGGGGAGTTGATCGCCTACTTCCTGGCGCTCAAGGGCTCGACCGAGACGGAGCAGGACTTCCGCCCGCGCTTCGACCTGATGGCGCTTCAGCGCAATCTGAAGGCGCTGGGGACATTCGGCTACCAGACAACCGCGCGCCGGAATCCGGTCTACATCCAATACATCCCGCGGACGCTGCGTTACGTGCGCGACAATCTCGAGCACCTGCCGAAGTTCGGCCGTCTGCGCGAGCTGCTCTCCGCGCACGTGGAGGAGTTTCGGTAGAAGGATGTCGGGACTCGCCGCTTGGGACTCGTGGCTCGCCAACCACGGCTCGAACCTTGGGAGCCAATAATCGAGCTCCTGTGTACAGCACGACGTTGCGCGGAGTGGGTAACTTGCGAGAGCGATGAGCAGGTTTCTTCTGGCAACTGAGCCGGAATTCCAGCTGGAACCCAAATCCGTGGTCCCGAGCGCCGAGCGCCGAGCCCCGAGTCCCGGATCCCGACAACGTTCTGCAGCGTGGTACAATCCATAGTTCCTTGATTGTCCCTGCAATCTGCTGACGGGTATGCGTTTCGGCGTTTCCACGCACCTCTACCACGATCGACCTCTGGAGCAGGAGCACCTGGCGCAGGTGGCCGGCTACGGTTTCGAGGCGATCGAGCTCTTCGCCACGCGCAGCCACTTCGATTATCGGGACGACGCGGCAATCGACGACCTGAAGCGATGGCTGGCGGCAACTGGGCTGACACTCAACAGCGTCCACGCGCCGATCACGGATCGCTTCGGGAGCGGCGACGAGTGGGCGCCGACCTACTCGAACGCGGCGAGCGACAGAGATCGGCGGGAGGCGGCGGTTCGCGAGACTGACGCGGCGCTCCGGCTGGCCGAGCGGATTCCCTTCGACCTGCTGGTCGTGCACCTCGGCACGCCGGCATCCAGGGAGGCGGCCGGCGACAACCATCGGCCCTCCGCCATGCGGAGCTTGCAGGAGATCTGCGATCTGGCGGCGTCGCGCGGCGTGCGCGTGGCAGTCGAGGTGATCCCCAACAAGCTGTCAGACGCGGCGCAGCTCGCGGCGATGCTCGAGCGGGAGGTCGACGCACGGCACGCCGGCATCTGCCTCGATTACGGTCACGCGCACCTCATGGGCGACGTGGTCGACGCGATTGAGAACGCCTCGGAGCACATCATCGCGACGCACGTGCACGACAACCGGCGCAAGGAAGATGCGCACCTCGTGCCGGGGCAGGGAACGATCGACTGGAACGCGGCGCTCATCGCGATGCAGAAAATCGGTTACGCGGGCACCTATGTGATGGAGCTGGCCAACACCGGCACGCCGGGCGCGGTGCTCGAGGAGGCCAGACGGGCGCGACAGCGATTCGAGCGCGCACTCGCACTGTCATGACTGTGTACATCGAAGACATCGCGGGCCACGAGGGACAGTCGGTCACGCTGCGCGGCTGGCTCCACAACCGCCGTTCGAGCGGAAAGATTCATTTCCTCACCGTGCGCGACGGCACCGGGTTCATCCAGTGCGTCATGTCGAAGCAGGCGGTCGGCGAAGAGGCCTTCACGCGTGCGGACCATCTCTCGCAGGAGAGCGCGGTCGTGGTGCACGGCGGGGTGCGAGCGGACGCACGCGCCAAGGGCGGGTACGAAATCGACGTCAACAGCCTCGAGATCGTCTCCGGATCGCAGGACTATCCGATCACGCCGAAGGAACACGGCCCGGACTTCCTCCTGGATCGTCGTCACCTCTGGATCCGTGCGCCGCGACAGCAGGCGATCCTCCGCATCCGTCACGAGGTGATCGACGCGGTCAGAGACTTCTTCAACTCGCGCGGCTTCGTTCTGGCGGACACGCCGATCTTCACGCCGGCCGCGTGCGAGGGAACGACCACGCTCTTCCCGGTCCAGTATTTCGACGACGAGACGGCTTATCTGACGCAGAGCGGACAGCTGTACAACGAGGCCAACGCCATGGCGCTCGGCCGTGTGTACTGCTTCGGGCCGACGTTCCGCGCCGAGAAGTCGAAGACGCGGCGCCACCTCACCGAGTTCTGGATGGTCGAGCCGGAAGTTGCGTACGCGACGCTGGACGACGTGATGGATCTGGCCGAGGCGCTCGTCGTTTCGGTCATCGGCCGCGTGCTCGAGCGTCGTCGAACCGAGCTCAAGGTCCTCGAGCGCGACACGACCAAGCTCGAACTGGTCAAGCCGCCATTTCCGCGCGTGTCGTACGACGAGGCGGCGAAGATCCTCACGGACAACGGGCTGCCCTTCGAATGGGGCGGCGACTTCGGTGCGCCCGACGAGACCGCGCTGTCCGAGCAGTACCGATCGGCCGATCCTGGTGCACCGGTACCCGTCTGCGGTGAAGGCGTTCTACATGAAGCCGGATCCCGATCGGCCCGAGGTCGCGCTGTGCGTCGACATGCTCGCGCCGGAAGGATACGGCGAGATCATCGGCGGCGGCCAGCGTCTGGACGACTACGACTTGCTGCTGCAGCGCATCAAGGAACACGAGTTGCCGCAGGAAGCCTTCGAGTGGTACCTCGACCTGCGACGTTACGGAAGCGTGCCCCACGGCGGCTTCGGCATGGGCATCGAGCGGGTCGTCAGCTGGATCTGCGGGCTGGATCACCTGCGTGAGGCGATTCCATATCCGCGAATGTTGTATCGAATCTATCCGTGAAGAAAGCTTCCAGCTTCCGGCTTCCAGCTTCCAGCTCAGGTCGGCGGAGTCAGCGGCAACCAGCCGCTTGGAGAGCGTCAACCACCGACACGGTAACCAAGTCGCTCAGGCGGACGCGGCAGCTGGAAGCTGGAAGCTGACGATTATCACCAAACCATGAAGATTGGCTTTCTCTCACTCGGCTGCCCCAAGAACCTCGTCGACGGCGAGGTCATGCTGGGGATCGCGCGCGACGCGGGACACGAGCTGACGGCCGACGCCGCGTCGGCGGACGTGCTCGTCGTGAACACCTGCGCCTTCATCGACTCCGCCAAGCAGGAATCGATCGCTGCGATCCTCGAGATGGCGCAGCAGAAGCGCGACGGCCGATGCACGCGTCTCGTCGTCACCGGGTGCCTCGCCGAACGCTATCGTGAGGAGCTCAAGAAAGAGATTCCGGAGATCGATGCGCTGCTCGGAACGGGTGAAGTCGAGGGGATCGTTGATGCGATCCAGCCGGCGCTCGGCGCTCGCCGGCCGGCGCTCGACAGTCGGCAGTTCGTGCATCTCGAGGCAGCCCCTCCCGTGCCTCTGACGTTCCATACGAAGCCGCCTCGCGCGGTGGAGCCGATCGTCCGAACGCCGAGCGCCGAACGCCGAGCGCCGACGCTTCCCACCTATCTCTACGACTCCTCCACCCCGCGCATGCTGACGACTCCGCGCCACTACGCCTACGTGAAGATTGCCGAGGGCTGCGACTACACCTGCGCCTTCTGCATCATCCCGACGCTTCGCGGCGCGTATCGGAGCCGCACCGCCGACTCCATCGTCCGCGAAGCGAAGTCCCTGGCCGAACGGGGCGTCCGCGAGCTCCTCCTCATCTCCCAGGACACGACCTTCTTCGGAATCGATCGTGGCGAGCGCGGCGCCCTCGCGGCGTTGCTCCGGCGTCTGGACGCGATCGACGGCCTCGCCTGGATCCGCCTGCTCTACCTCTACCCCACCACCATCACCGACGACGTGCTGGAGGCGATCGCGGAGTGCGAGAAGGTGTGCCGGTACATCGATCTGCCCCTGCAGCATGCGTCAGCGGCTGTCCTCAAACGCATGCGGCGTCCGGGGAACCGGCGCGTCTACGATCGGCTGCTCGCGCGGGTCCGGGAGCGGGTTCCCGGCGTCACACTTCGTACGACCCTGATCGTGGGCTTCCCCGGGGAAACGGAGCAGGACTTCTCGGAGCTCGAGGGGTTCGTTGCCGATACCGGCTTCGACCACGTCGGCGTGTTCACCTATTCCCACGAAGAAGGCACGCGGGCGCATGCGCTCGACGATGACGTGCCCGCCGCGGTCAAGCGTCGGCGGCGGAACGCCTTGATGTCCCGGCAGAAGCGAATCGTGGCTTCGTCGACTGGCAGCGCGCATCGGGACCGACGTCGACGTGCTCGTCGATGGTCCGTCAGAGGAGCACGGCCTCGTGCTTCAGGGGCGCGTCGAAGGTCAGGCGCCCGACATCGACTCCGTCGTCTATCTCACCGACTGCGACCCTTCGGCCTACCGATCGGGCGACCTCATCCCTTCCCGGGTGGTTGGGGCGCGCGGCTACGACCTGCTCGCGTCGCCGCTAGTTTAGCTTCCAGCTTCCAGCTGCCAGCTTCCAGCCGGATCCTGGGTGGTTCGCACCGATGGAGCGGCGAGGCGATCGATGGCTGGCCGGAAGCTGGGCCGAGCGGAAACGCTCTAGCTGGAAACTGGAAGCTGGAAGCTGGAAACTGGAAACTTGAAGCGAGAAGCTATCTTCGCGCCTGTGTTATATTCATGGGTGGCAGCTTCGAGTAAGGGTACCCGAGTGGGCCTGTGCCCACTTTTTCTTTTTGTGGGGACGCGTTTTACGCCACGAGCTGAGCAGTTGGCTGGCGTGCGCGCCGCCGCGGAACGGGTGGCGCGCAGTTATGGGCTGGAGGTCTTCGACATCCAGCTGCGGCGAGAGTCGATCGGCACCGTGTTGCGGGTGATCATCGACCGCCCCGATCGCGGGGTGCCGGAGACATTCGACGAGGCCGTCGGGATCGACGAGTGTCAGCGCGTCAGCCACGATCTGAGCGCCCTCCTCGACGTCGAAGACGAGGAACTCGAAGCCGCCGGGGCGCTGGCGCAGAACTACACCCTTGAAGTGTCCTCGCCGGGGTTGGATCGGCCGCTCCGGCACGAGGCGGACTATCGGCGCTTTGCGGGCCGTCTGGCCAAAGTGGTCACGACCGTTCCGATTGGCGGCCAGTCGGCGTTCTCCGGACGCATCCTGGCGGTCGACCGGGGCGAGGTGATCCTGGAAGAGGGACGCAAGCGCCACCGGGTGCCTGTTGCGCAGATCAAGCGCGGGCATCTGGCGGTCGAATTCTGATTGCGGAGCCGTCAGCCATCGGCAGTCAGCTTTCAGCAGCGTCGCTGAGAGCCGCCTCGGAGAGGCTGACCGCTGACCGCTGATAGCTGAGAGCTAAATGGCTACAGTCAACCCATTGTTGCAGCAGATCGACGCGATCGCCAAGGAGAAGGGTGTCGAGCCGGACATCATCATCACCGCTCTCCAGGACGCGATCGAAGCGGCTGCGCGCAAACGGTACAAAACAGAGGCGCTCCGTGCGCGATTCAACCAGGAGAGCGGACAGCTGGAGCTGTACGCCGTCAAGAAGATCGTCGACGAGGTGACCGACGCCTCGACCCAGATCTCGCTCTCGGAAGCGCAGCAGCTTTACGGAGACGAGGCCGAAGTGGACATGGAGATCGAGTTCCCCCGTCCGACGGAGGATCTCGGCCGCATCGCCGCGCAGACTGCCAAGCAGGTGATCTTCCAGAAGGTCCGCGAGGCGGAGCGCGAGAACGTCTACGCCGAGTACAGCCAGCGGGTCGGCGAGGTCGTCAGCGGAACCGTGAAGCGGTTCGAGAACGGGGACATCATCATCGAGCTCGGGCGCATCGAGTCCCAGCTGCCCCGGAAGGAACAGTCCCGCGCGGAAAACTACACCGTGGGCGATCGCGTCCGGGCGGTGATTCGCGGCGTCAACCGCAGCGCCAAGGGCCCGCAGATCGTGCTCTCCCGCACCGACCCGGCCCTGCTGATCAAGCTGTTCGAGCAGGAGGTGCCGGAGATTTACGACGGCACGGTGGTGATTCGCGGCGCGGTCCGCGAAGCCGGCGATCGCGCCAAGGTTGCGGTCTACTCCCGCGAGCGTGACGTGGATCCCGTCGGCGCCTGCGTCGGCATGAAAGGCACGCGCGTCCAGTCGATCATCCGCGAGCTCCGCGGCGAGAAGATCGACATCGTCGAATGGTCCGAAGATCCGATTCTCTTCGTCACCAACGCGATCAGCCCGGCGAAGGTGCAGCGCGTCTCGATCGTCGACGACGGCGAGCGCGTGATGGAAGTGATCGTCGAGGACAAGCAGCTCTCCCTGGCGATCGGCAAGAAGGGGCAGAACGTACGGCTGGCGGCGAAGCTGACAGGCTGGAAGATCGACATCAAGAGCGAAGAAGAGAAGCGGCGCGAGGTCGAAGCCCAGCTCGGCGCGCTGGAGATTGGCGAGCCCGAGGCAGCCACCCCCGAGCCGGAGGCTGCGGTCGGTTCTGAAACGTCGGATGTCGAGTCTGGAGTCGAGACCGCCCAGGGCGAGAGCGCTCCGGCCGCCGACCTGCTGACCGACGGAGGAGCGGAAGAGAGCGAAGCAGCAACCGGCAGCGCAGCGGTGACGGGCAACGACGGGCCCGCGGAGCCCGAAGCGGCTCCAGAGAAGGTTGAATAAAGGGACTGACATACTGAATGGCCACTGTTCGGATTTACAAAGTCGCGGAACTGCTCAACACGTCGAGCCAGGAAGTGATCGCGCTCCTCAAGCGCGACCACGGCATCGAGGTCAAGAGCGCGTCGAGCACCATCGAAGAAGTCGTGGCGCGGCAGTTCGTCGACCGCCTGGCCCGTCAGCGAAACATCATCGTGCCGTCGAACGCTTCGTTCGCGGACACGCCTGCGGCCGTCGTCAAGGGCCGTAAGCCGGCCGGCAAGCCCGAGCCCGCCAAGCCGGTCGCGCCGTCGCTACCGCCACCGCGGCTCGTCAAGAGCGCGAAGCCGGCCGCCCCGCCGCCCGGTGAGGACCTCCTCGGGACGCCGCCGCCTGCCGCCGAGCCGGTGCCTGCAGCGCCGCCCGAATCGCCGGCCGGGTACGCCGAACAAATGGCTCACGTCGAGCCGGAACCGGTTGCCGTCGAACCCGAGCCCGCCGCCATCCAGGAACCGATCGAAGTGACGGGGCCCGTGCACGAGGAACCGGCAGTCTCGCACGCGGCACAGGCCACACCGGCGGCGCCACTGATCGAAGCGCCGGAGCAGGAGCCGCCGGCTCCTGCCGTGGAATCGCCTGCCGCCGCAAAGGCCGCCCCGGTGCCGCCGGCTGCGACGCCGCGTCCGGTGATGCCACCCCCGACCGGCCGCGTCGTGCCCCCGACGCTGCGGCTGCGCGTCGAAGACCCGAGAACGGGCCAGGCTCCGCCGGCGCCGCCGCGCCGTCCGGTCCTCGTGCGCCCGCCGGTGCAGCCACCGCCGACGGCTCAAGCTGCAACCGGAAATCTGAGCCGCCCCGCCGGCACTCGTCCCGGCGCGCCGCCGCCCCCCGGCACTGGACTCCGACCACCGCAACGTCCGCCGAGTGGTCTACCGCCGCGTCCGGGCACGATGGGAGGGCCGCGCCCGCTGCCGTCGCAGCCGGTGCGCCCGCCTGCTCCGCCGCCGCGACCGGGGATGCCCGGCTATCGTCCGCCCATGCACCACCGGCCCGGCAGCCAGCGGCCCGGCAGCTCCGCTCGCCGCGATCAGCCGCGAATGCCCGTCAGCGTGGCCGCGCCCGTCGCGCCGCCGCCCGTCACACGCACGATCACGCTCGCAGAAGGCATGACTGTCGCAGACCTCGCAACGAAGCTGGACGTCAAGGCAAAGGACGTCCTCAAGAAGCTCATGGACCGGCGGCTGATGATGACCATCAACAGCACGCTGGACGACGAAACGGCGTCGATGATCGCGCGGGAGTTCGGCGCCGACGTCAAGATGCAGACCTTCGAAGAGGAGATGCTGCAGGTCGAGGCCGAGGAGATCGACCCCGCCGATCGCGTCACACGCGCGCCGGTCGTCACAGTGATGGGTCACGTCGACCACGGCAAGACGACCCTCCTCGACGCGATCCGGTCGGCGCGTGTCGCCGAACGCGAAGCCGGCGGCATCACGCAGCACATCGGAGCCTACGCGGTCAAGGTCAACGACCGCAACGTGGTCTTCCTCGACACGCCAGGCCACGAAGCGTTCACGATGATGCGCGCCCGCGGCGCGCGCGTCACCGACGTCGTCATCCTGGTCGTGGCGGCCGACGACGGCGTCATGCCGCAGACGCGGGAAGCGATCGATCACGCGAAGGCGGCGGGTGTGCCGATCCTGGTGGCGATCAACAAGATCGACAAGCCGGACGCAAACGCCGAGCGTGTGAAGAAGGAACTGGCGGACCTCGGACTCGTTCCCGAACAGTGGGGCGGCCAGACCGTCATGGTCGAAGTCTCGGCGAAGAAGAAAGAGAACCTCGACCTGCTCCTCGAGATGATCCTGCTCGTCACGGAGCTGAGCGAGCTCAAGGCGAACCCGAAGCGCAGCGCTTCAGGCACGGTCCTCGAAGCCAAGTTGGACAAGGGCCGCGGGCCGGTGGCCACCATCCTCATCCAGGACGGCACGCTGCGCGTCGGCGACACGGTGATCGCCGGCACCATCGTCGGCAAGGT
Organism: uncultured Acidobacteriota bacterium; assembly: GCA_963804795.1. Lineage (GTDB taxonomy): Bacteria > Acidobacteriota > Vicinamibacteria > Vicinamibacterales > 2-12-FULL-66-21 > CAVSUB01. The sequence goes on from CAWDRS010000011.1 coordinate 59,614, forward strand.
GCGCGCCCTCATCGACGACCGCGGCAGGCAGCTGAAGAACGCGGGACCAGCGACGCCGGTGGAGGTGCTCGGACTTGGCGGGCTCCCGCAGCCGGGCGATGCATTCCAGGCGCTCACGGACGCCGTCAAGGCGCGTCAGATTGCCCTCTTCCGGCAGACCCAGGCGAAGGAGAAGGCGCTCGGCGGCAAGGGTGCCCGACTCACGCTCGAGTCGCTGCAGGCACAGATTGCCGAAGGTGGCGTCAAGGAGCTCCCCGTCATCATCAAGGCGGACGTGCAGGGCTCCGCCGAAGTGCTGGGCGACACCTTGACGAAGCTGAGCGACGAGAAGGTCAAGGTCCGGATCATCCACAGCGGCGTCGGCGCCATCAACGAATCGGACGTGCTCCTGGCCACGGCGTCGAACGCCATCGTCATCGGCTTCAACGTGCGGCCGGATCGCAACGCCGGCGACGTCGCCGAGCGCGAGAAGGTCGACATCCGGCTGCACTCCGTCATCTACAACGTCGTCGACGAGATGAAGAAGGCGATGACGGGCCTGCTCGAACCGACGTTCAAGGAAGTCCGGATCGGCGTAGCCCAGATTCGTGAGACCTTCAAGACGCCGAAGTTCGGCACGATCGCCGGCTGCATGGTCCTCGAGGGCACGATCAAGCGATCGGGCGACGCACAGGCGCGCCTGCTCCGCGACAACGTCGTGGTCTACGAAGGCAAGATCGGTTCGCTCCGCCGCTTCAAGGACGACGTGTCGGAGGTCAAAGCTGGATTCGAGTGCGGCATCGGCTTCGAGAAGTACAACGATCTGAAGGTCGGCGACACGATCGAGGCATTCGTGGTGGAGCGCGTAGCGACTCCTGTTTAGGGAAGACCACGTCGCACAATGGCGAGTTCACGTCCGGAACGTATCGGCGACCAGATCCGCGTGGAGATCACGGGGATGCTGAGCCGCCAAGTGCACGACCCGGGCATCGGTTTTCTGACCGTGACCCGCGTCGAGGTCACGGCCGATCTCCAGCACGCGCGCGTCTACTACACGGCGCTCGGCGATCAGAAGGCCCGCCGCGAGTCGGCGCGGGCGCTCGAGCGCGCGTCCCCATTCCTCCGCCGGCAGCTCGCAGGGAGACTCCGACTTCGACGGGCACCCGAGCTGCAGTTCTTCTACGACGAGAGCATCGAAAAGCACGACCGGATCGAGCGGATCTTGATGGAAATCGAGCAGGAACGCGCGCAGCGGCCGCCGAACGAGCCGGTCGATCCCGGTGAGGACGACGTCGCCCAGGCCAACCGCGCCGATCCCGCCCCACACGCACTCTCCAAGCCAGCGAATGATGACCGAGAGGACCGAGACTAGCGCGCCGCCCGACACGGGCGCGACACCAACCGTCGTCTACCGGATCCGCGACGAAATCCTCCGACGCCAGCGTTTCCTCCTGACCTCACACGCGAGACCCGACGGCGACTCGATCGGCTCGCAGCTGGCGATGGCGTACGCGCTCGAGGCGCTCGGCAAACAAGTGCGACTCGTGAATGCCGACGCGGCCCCCGAGCACTACTTCGAATTCCCCGGCGTGGACCGCATCGAGATCGCGTCACAGACGGAAACCGACGCGGATGCGGTGATCGTGATGGAGTGCAGCGACCTGATCCGTACGGGCGTCGCCGGCCTCGACGGCCACTTCATCATCAACATCGATCACCATGCCGGCAACCGGATGTACGGCCAGATCAACTGGTTCGACGAATCGGCCGCGGCCTGCGGCGAGATGGTGTTCGACATCATCAAGGCGCTCGGCGTGCCGCTCAGCCCGGAGATCGCGACGCACATCTATCTCGCCATCCTGACCGACACAGGCTCCTTTCACCACTCGAATATCACGCCGCGTACGTTCGAAATCTGTCGACAGGCGGTCGAGGCCGGCGTGAACCCGACCATCATGGCCAGGCGTGTCTACGACAGCAACAGCTTCGGAAAACTGAAGCTGATCGGGGCGCTGCTGGACGAAATGCAGCTCGTGGACGGCGGGCGCCTGGCGGTGCTTCGCCTCGACGACGCGGTGCTGGCGGCATGCGGGTGTACCCAGAACGACACCGAGGGAATCATCAATCTGCCGCTGACGGCGCGCGAGATTCAGGCGGTGGTGTTCTTCAAGATCTCGGCAGAGGGCGACGTCCGGGTGAGCATGCGCTCGAAGTACGACGTCGACGTCCGCGTGGTCGCCAACGAGTTCGGCGGCGGCGGCCACAAGAACGCCGCCGGCTTCACGGTCGCGGGCCCCGTCGACGACGTGCAGCCCCGGATCGTCGAGCGGCTGGTGCGGGCGGTCGACGAAGGACTGGAGACCCGTCCGACCGAATGAACGGCGTGCTCGTCGTCGACAAGCCGTCGGGCCCGACTTCGCACGACGTCGTGGGGCGCGTACGTCGGGCGCTCGGAACGCGCCGCGTCGGCCATACCGGAACGCTCGATCCGCTCGCGACCGGCGTGCTCCCTCTCGTGGTCGGACGGGCGACGCGTCTCGCACAGTTCCTCTCCTCCGACGACAAGGAATACCTCGCGGACGTGACGTTCGGGGTCAGCACGTCGACCTACGACGCACTCGGAAGTGAGGTGTCCGACGAGCCGAAGCGGCCGATCGATCTGGCCGGCCTGGACCGCGCGCTCGACGAATTCCGCGGAACGTACCTGCAGACCCCGCCCGCTTTCTCCGCGAAGAAGATCTCGGGCAAGCCGGCGTACGAGCTGGCTCGATCGGGAGCCGCGCCCGAGCTGAAGGCTGTAGAGGTCACGGTGTCTGCGCTCGACGTCGTCGAGCGCGGCGAGCGGACCGCCCGGCTGCGCATCACCTGCTCCAGCGGGTTCTACGTGCGAAGCCTGGCGCACGAGGTCGGGCAGCGGCTCGGGTGCGGAGCCCATCTCGCCGCGCTCCGGCGTACGCGAGCCGGCAGCTTTCTGGTGGCCGACGCCGTGGCTCTCGATGTGATCGAGGCCGAAGGGTCGGCTGCCGGTGCGCGGCTCGTTCCGCTCGAGCGGCTCTTGCCGGCGTGGCCGGCAGTCGTGCTGACCGAGGAAGGCGTTCGACGTACGCTGCACGGGAACGTCGTGCCGCCGTCGGCGTACGGGTCGGATCCCCCGGCGGGTGGCAGCCGGGTGCGCCTGCTGGATGCGACCGGGCAGCTTCTGGGAATTGCGGACCCAGAGTCCGGCGGCGTTTTGCATCCGGTTATTGTCCTGGTGTAAGATATTGAGTCGTTTGGAATTGTGAAATCGCAGCAACGGCGGCCCGGTGCGACGATGACCCATCGTCGAGGTCTGGACCGTGCGTGGAGGTTGTTTTGGCACTGACCAAGGATCGCAAGACCGACATCATCGGCAGCTACAAGACCCACACCGAGGACACCGGTTCGCCGGAAGTTCAAGTCGCTCTCCTGAGCGAGCGCATCAACTACCTCACCGAACATTTCAAGACTCACGCGAAGGATCATCACTCCCGCCGGGGGCTGTTGAAACTCGTCGGCCAGCGCCGGAGTCTTCTCGACTATCTGAAGCGCAAGGACAGTGACCGTTATGCCGAGCTGATCCGGCGCCTGGGCATCCGCAAATAGCACGGACATCAGCTTCCCGGCGTACGCCGGCAGAGCTGTCGCCCGCACGGTTCATCCCGGACACGCCCGGCCTCGCCGGGCCTTCCCCTCAGCGAAAGACGGAAACATGCATACACGGAACATCACCATCGGGCGCCAGACGCTGTCGATCGAAACTGGCCGGCTGGCCAAGCAGGCAGACGGCGCGGTTGTCGTGCGGTCGGGCGACACCATGGTGCTCGTCACCGCCTGCGCCGCGGCGAATCCCCGCGAAGGCATCGACTTCCTGCCGTTGACGGTCGACTATCGCGAATACACCTACGCCTCAGGGCGAATCCCCGGTGGCTTCTTCAAGCGCGAGGGGAAGCCGAGCGAGAAGGAAGTGCTGACGAGCCGGCTGATCGACCGGCCGGTCCGGCCGCTCTTCCCGTCCGGGTGGCGGCACGAGACGCAGATCATCGCCCTCGTGCTCTCGGCGGACGTCGAGAACGACAGCGACGTCCTGGCGATCACCGGCGCGTCCGCGGCGCTGGCGCTGGCCAGCATCCCCTTCACGCGAACGATCGCCGGCGTCCGGGTCGGTCTCGTCGATGGTGAGTTCCTGATCAATCCAACGTTCGAACAGCGCCGCCGCAGCCGCCTCGATCTGATCGTGGCCGGCAGCAAGGACGCGATCGTGATGGTCGAGGCGGGCGCGAAGGAAGTCTCGGAAGAAGAGATGGTCCAGGCGCTCGACCGCGCGCACGCGGCGATCAAAGAGATCGCGAGCGGGATCGACGCGCTGGCGAAGGAAGCCGGCAAGCCGAAGCTCGAAGTCAAGCAGAAGGAGTACTCGAAGGAGCTCCTGGACGAGGTCGAGAGCAAGGTATACAGCCCGCTCGCCGACGCGATGCGCATCAGGGACAAGCTGGAAAACTACGGGAGCGTCGACAAGGTGCTCGCGGAGCTGCTCGCCAGCATTCCGGACACCGAGCCGGAGCGCCGCGCCGACGCGAAAGGAATCTTCAAGGGGCTGAAGGAAAAAGTGATGCGCGACGAGGCGCTCGAGCGTGGCCGTCGCCTCGACGGCCGCGCGTTCGACGAGATCCGCCCGATCACGATCGAAGTCGGCGTCCTTCCCCGCACGCACGGCTCCGCCGTCTTCACACGCGGCGAAACCCAGGCCCTCGTGACGGCGACGCTCGGCACTGCTGAAGACCAGCAGAAGATCGAGATGGTGGACGGCGAGATCTGGAAGCGCTTCATGCTCCACTACAACTTCCCGCCGTTCTCGGTCGGCGAAGTGCAGTTCTTGCGCGGCCCTGGGCGGCGCGAGATCGGTCACGGCGCGCTGGCAGAGCGGGCCCTCGCTCCGATGGTTCCCCCCGAAGAGAAGTTCCCCTACACCGTCCGCGTCGTTTCCGACATCCTCGAGTCCAACGGTTCCTCCTCCATGGCATCGGTGTGCGGCGGGTCTCTGGCGATGATGGATGCGGGTGTGCCGCTGACGGCTCCTGTCGCCGGCGTCGCCATGGGGCTGCTCATGGACGAACGCACGGGGAAATACGCCGTCCTCAGCGACATCGCAGGCGCCGAGGATCACTACGGCGACATGGACTTCAAGGTCACCGGAACGGCGACAGGGATCACCGCGCTCCAGATGGACATCAAGGTTTCGGGGATTACGACCGAGATCATGAGAAAGGCGCTCGAACAGGCGCGCGTCGGCCGGCTGTTCATCCTCGACAAGATGCAGGCCACGCTCTCGTCGGCGCGCAACGACGTGTCGACCTACGCCCCGCGGATCGTCACCCTCCGCATCCCGGTCGACAAGATCCGGGACGTGATCGGGCCGGGCGGCAAGATGATTCGCAGCATCATCGAGCGCACCGGCGTGAAGATCGACGTCGAAGACGACGGAAGGGTCAACGTGGCGTCGTCGGACGAAGCGTCGGCGCAGAAGGCGATCGGCATCATTCAGGAGCTGACCGCCACGCCCGAGCTGAACAAGACCTACATGGGCAAGGTCCAGCGGATCACGGATTTCGGAGCGTTCGTCGAAATCATGCCTGGCTTGGACGGGCTTTTGCACGTGTCCGAGATCGCCCACTATCGCGTGAAGGACGTGCGGGACGAGCTCAAGGAGGGGGAACAGGTGATGGTCAAAGTGATCAACATCGACCCATCCGGCAAGATACGTCTCAGCCGTAAAGCGTTGATACAGCCGGAGGAAGGCCAGAAAACCAGGTAGACGGCCTGACGGGCAACCAAAGCCTCAGTCGGGACGTCTCAACTTCTGGGGCCTGCGAGCTCGACCGCACGAAAGCGGGTGTCGAGCCGAGGGCCCGGAATTTGATAGTGCCCCGAACTGGAGAAGGGTGGCAGTCATGGCATCTCTCAGACACCGTCGTCGCGGGATGGCTCTAGCGGTCGGCTGCGTCGGAGTCCTCGGGGTGCTCTGGAGTGCCACGGACGCCCGGGAGCAGGGCAAGGTCGTCGAAGTCACCGTGGATGGCGACCACTATGCCTTCGCCCCGACTCGCATCGAAGTCCAGAAGGACGACCTCGTCAAGATCACCTTCCACGCTCGCGACATCGCTCACAGCTTCACCGTCGACGCCTACCGCATCGCCAAGCGCGCTGCGGCGGGCCAGACGGTCGTCTTCGAGTTCCGCGCCGATCAGGCCGGCACGTTCCCCTTCTATTGCAACCTGACGCAGGACGACAAGTGCCGTCAGATGAAGGGCGAAATCGTTGTGCGGTAGTGTTCGGCGCTCGGCGGTCGGGGCTCGGCGCTCGAAAACACCGGACCATCACGCCGCTTCAATCGGCGAACGTGAGTAGCCAGCTGCCCGTGACGCCACTCATCATTTCGTAGTGAGCCAGAGAAATCCGAGCGCCGAGCGCCGAACCCCGAACGCCGTCACCGTCACCGTCAGAGATAACTCGACCCACGCCTCACTCCTCCGCTGCTTCACGCCCGCGAACCAGCGGCACAGCGGATACATCGCGAGAACGACCATCCCCCAAATCAAGTAGACGACCGGCAGCGAAAATCCCCAGCCGGGCGGCGCGCTGAACGGATAGTGCGCCAGATCCGGTGACTCGAACATCCAGTGGGCCGATCCGTACCGTGCGTAACAGACGACGACGGCCAGGAGATGGATGAAGAAAAAGTGCAGCACGTAGTAGAAGAGCGGGACCTTCCCAATCACGAGCGCTGGCTGAAGGAAGCGCGGGGTCCTGCGATCCACTGCCCGGAGAAAGAGCAGCGCGGGTCCGAGCGTCATGAGGAGGAAGAGGAGCGACGGCGGGTACTTGATGGTGTTCAGGAAGGACAGCGCGGTGAAGATCGCTGTCTTCTGCGAGGTCCAGGGCGCGGGGTCACCGTAGACGTTCAGGCCACGTATCAGCAGGAATGCCGCGACGAGCGCCGTCCCCAGTCGACTGAGAAACGCGCGGCGCCGACTGCTCTCCCAGCCGTAGATCTGCCCGAGTCCATACCCGACGGCGGTCACCCCGATCCACGGGATCAGCGGATAGGCGACGAACACGACGTGCTCCGGCGTGTTGAACACGAATCCCGGTGCGTGCAGGATCGACCAGATCGGGTTGGCGGATCGGACCGCATCGAAAAGGTTGTGGCCGGCGATCAGCACGGCGCCGAATCCCGTGACAACGGCCGCCGGCAGGCGTACCAGCGCCGCCAGCGCGATCATCGACCATCCCAGCGCCCACAAGACGAGGAGCATCGTCACGCGATAGTCGGCGTTGAACTGGTAGGCGACGGTCCGCACCACGACGGTCTCCAGAAAGATCAGCCAGAGCCCCCGCGTAAGGAGGAACCGGGACAGCTCCGCCGGCGTCCTCTTGCGGAGCGACAGGTACGCGCCCGTGCCGGTCAGCAGGAAGAACACCGGCGCGCAGTAGTAGGTCACCCAGCGCGTGAGGAACAGCGCGGCGCTGGTGGTGGCAAGGTTCGTCGGATTCTGTCCCGGGATTCCAAAGAAGTCCCGCACGTGATCGAGCGCCATCACGATCATGATGACGCCGCGGACGACGTCGACGGATTCGAGGCGACTCACGCGGCTCTCGTGGCGTCCGGCTTCAGCGGCGGTGGAAAAATCGATCGTGTGGCTTCCACCTTCAGGTGGAAGGCCAACCCCCGCTACGGTCTTCCGCCTGCCCGCCTCCGCCAAGGCTGCGGCGAGGTCTCGCCGAAGCGCGCTCGAGTTGCACTGCGCGCGCGAAGGCGGAAAGGCGGAAGCCCCGGGGATGTCTTTTCCGCGGGCTCCATTCATACCTGGCCCTTGAGCGTCCGGCCCACGACCGACTCGGCTTCCCGCAGCCGGCTCTTCCGATACCCGTACGCAAAATAGACCAGCACGCCAATCGCCATCCAGATGATCAGCCGCTCCCACGTCGCGCGGGGGAGGCCAATCATCAGGAGGAGGCTCACGGCAGCTGACAGAACCGGCAGCAGCGGCACCAGCGGCATCCGAAATGGCCGCGGCAGGTCGGGTCGTGTCCGTCGAAGGACGATGACTCCGATCGAGACGATCACGAACGCCATCAGGGTACCGATGCTGACGAGCGCGCCAAGCGTCGCGATCGGCGTCAGCCCGGCCGCGATCGCAACGACGACGCCAGTGACGACGGTGGAGATGTGAGGTGTCTGGAACCGCGGGTGGATGCGAGACGCCCAGGCCGGCAGCAGCCCATCCCGCGCCATCGCGAGGAAGATGCGCGGTTGCGCGAGCATCATGACGAGCATGACCGAGCTCAAGCCCGCGAGCGCGCCGACCGTGACGAGCACCCGCACGACCGCCATCATGCCCTGCCACGGCGTACCGACGGCGCGATCGGCGGCCGCCTGAACCGACAGCACCAGCGGTGCCGGCTCGTTCAACATCGACTGGTACGGTACGAGCCCGACCATCACACCCGACACCAGCACGTAGAGCACAGTGCAGATCACCAGCGACCCGAGGATGCCTCGCGGCAGATCGCGCTGCGGGTTGCGCGCCTCCTGCGCGGAGGTCGAAACGGCGTCGAACCCGATGTAGGCGAAGAAGATGACCCCTGCCCCGCGCAGGATCCCGCTCCAGCCGTACTCTCCGAACGTGCCGGTGTTGGCCGGAATGAATGGATGCCAGTTCGCCCGATCGATGAAGAGCGCACCCGACACGATCACGATCAGGACGACCGCCACCTTGATCACCACGATCACGGCATTCGCCGTCGCCGACTCGCTGACGCCCACGACCAGGAGCGCGGTGACGGCGATCGTCACGAGCACAGCGGGCAGGTTGAAAACGGCCGTGACCGGATCGCCGCCCGCAACGGCCACGACGGTTCCAGGCGCGGCGCTGAGGGCCGCCGGAAAGCTGAGTCCCAGCTGCTGCAGGAACGTGGTGAAGTTCCCCGACCACCCCACCGCAACGGTTGCGGCGCCCAGGGCATACTCCAGGATCAGGTCCCACCCGATGATCCAGGCAACGAATTCCCCCAAGGTGGCATACGCGTAGGTGTACGCCGATCCGGCCACCGGCACGCTTGCCGCGAACTCGGAATAGCAGAGACCCGCAAGCGCGCTGGCGAGCCCGGCGACGACCATGGAAATCACGATGGCCGGACCCGCGTTGGCCGCCGCCGCCTGGCCCGTCAGGACGAAGATGCCGGTCCCGATGATGGCGCCAACGCCCAGCATCATCAGCTGCGTTGGTCCGAGCACACGCTTCAGCCCCGGGCCGCCGAGCTGCTCGCGCTCGATCTGCTCGATGCTCTTGGTCGCCAGGATGGACATGGCTCAACACTGGTACGAAGCCCCCTGCGAAGTCTTGAAGAGCGGGTCAAGCAGCGCGCAAGAAACCCTTAAGAACTTCTTAAAGCCGGTCTAATATCGGCATTTCGGACATGTCCACGACTGACATCTCCTTGCCGCCCAGGCTCCGCCGGCCGACGCTCGCCTTCGGGCCCTTCACGTTCGATCCCGACAACCAACTGCTGCGCAGAGGTGGAGACGACATCGCGGCACCGCCGCGAGTGCTTGGCATCCTCGACCTCCTCCTCGAGCGGGCGGGCGACCTCGTCCCGCGCCAGGATCTGATCGATCGCGTCTGGAAGGACGCCTTCGTGACCGACACATCGCTTGCCGAGGCGGTCAGCGCGTTGCGACAGATTCTGGGAGACGACCCGCAGTCGCCCACCTACATTCAGACCGTGCACCGCCGGGGCTACCGCTTCGTCGCTGCCGTGGAATCGCGCGAGCGACGTGCCACGCCGGCGCAGACGGCGCAGGTGCCGGCAGAAGACGAGGTGGCCTCCCCGTCCATCAGCCGGGAGCTGCTGCCGTGGAGCGTCGCGGTGCTGTGCGCGGTCCTCGCAGCAATCGCGATTTACCAGCTCACGCATCGCCCGGATCCGACACCCGTGCCGGGCCGGTTCTCCCTGCAGCTCGATGCGGGACTGCGATTCGACAGCCGGGGTTCAGCGGTCGCGCTCGCGCCTGACGGCTCGAGCGTCGCATGGGCGGCCTGCGCGCCGGATGGATGCCGGCTGCACATCCGCTCCCTCGACAGACTGGAGTCTCGCGCGCTCGCAGGAACCGACGACGCCTCGTCTCCCTTCTACTCGCCTGACGGCACCTGGCTGGGTTTCTTCGCGGAAGGAAAACTGAAGAAGGTCCCGCTCTCGGGTGGCGCGCCCACGACGATCGCGGACGTCGCGCAGCCGCTTGGAGCAGCCTGGACGACCGACGGCCGGATCATCTTCGGCAGCTCGCTGACCGGCGGGCTGTCGCAGGTCTCGGAGAACGGTGGATTGCCCGAGCCGCTGACCACGCCGCACCAGGAGAACGGCGAGGTACGCCATGCGTGGCCGTCACTGACGCCAAACGGCCGCATGCTGCTCTTCTCGATCGGGACGACGCTCGAAGAGGACGCTCCCTCCCGCCTCGCCGTCGCGACGATGCAGGGTCGTGACAGGCTGACGGGGTGGACAACGGTGCTCGGCGGTGTCGGGATCGCGCGCCCCCTCGCCGACGACGTGATCGTCTTCGCGCGAGGGACCGAGCTGCAGGCAGTCAGGTTCGATGCGGTGACTCCGGTGGTGGTCGGAGTGCCCCAGACGCTCGTGACTTCGGTGGCGAACATCGAAGGTCGAGCGCAATTCGCCGTTTCGGCATCCGGATCGCTGGCCTACGTGCCGCCAGCGAACGAAGCGCCCGGCGCGACAAGAGTCGGGTGGTATCAGCGCGAAGGCCCCGCCTTTCAGTACCTGCCGTTCAACGAGGCGGCCGGAACCCCCGCTCTCTCGCGGGATGGGCGGCGCATCGCATGGGCAGGCGTCGTGGAGAGCGTGCGTACCGACATCCGTGTCGCCGACGCTCAGCGAGGCGCGGTCACCCGGATCACGCACGATGGCGTCAATTCGTCGCCCGTGTGGTCACCGGATGGGCAGCGCCTCTACTTCGCCCGCCGGGATGGTGGACGGTTCCGCGTTGCGTCGATCGACGCCGACGGCAGCCATCTCTCGCTGATGCCCGGAGCCGCGCGACATGCATTCCCTGGAGCAGTCTCGGCCGACGGACGGACGCTCGCGTTCGCGGTGGCCGGCGGAACAACCAGGGGCGATGTCTGGGTCATGTCAACGACGGACGGGTCCGGGCCTCGTGAGGTCGCGCACTCTGCGTTCGACGAGACGAATCCTGCGCTTTCCCCTGACGGGTCGCTGCTGGCCTATCAGTCGGACGAAGGTGGCCGCTGGGACGTGTACGTTCAGCGGATCGCCGACGGCCGCCGGGCAATCGTCTCCACGAGCGGAGGCAACCGACCCTTCTGGTCGTTCGACGGGACGTCCATCATTTACCGCTCCGGCGAGTCGCTGCTGCGGGCAGCGGTCCGAGGCGAGACGCTGACCGTGGGTGACCCGACTCTGATCGGCAAGCTGCCCGCGAGCACTCCGCTGGGGCTAAGCCCTGACGGCCGCGTGCTCGTCGACCGCGGCGCTGGCATGGCGAGCACGTCAGCGGTCGTGGCGCTGCATTGGGATCGGGAAGCGCGGCGGCTGCTGGGACCACCGGCGGGAGTCATGCCGAGATAGGGGTTCAAGGTTCAGGGGTTCAAGGTTCGCCTACTTGGCTGAAAAGTGCCGGACCCTCGGGAGAAGATCGACCGGCGGCGCTCCCTGCTCTACTGCTTTCCATCCGACGAGCCGCTCGGGCTGACCGAACAGCACGATGACGCGGCCGCTGCGCGACGCCGCCGCCCGCTCGGCGCCGGCGACGACGCGGCGGCCAGTTGCTCCTTCCAGAACGAGAGCCGCCGACGGTGCCAGGATGCGCTGCGCGCCGCCGGCGCGCAGGTCACGCGCGTGCCCCTGGCACACGGTGTAAGTGTGCTGCCCGCGTGCGACCGTCGTTGGCAGCGACACGTCATCGGCTGGCTCGTCGCCGATCTCGACGGCCCACAGCGCTCGGCGAATCGTCGCCGCGTCCGCCGGATCGCTGATTTCCTCGTGTCGAAGCAACTCGGCCCAGGCGCCGTCCGGCGTGTCGGCGAAATAGTGCGCGGGACCCTCTCCGGCGCCATGCCACCGGCCAGCCGGCTGCGAGGAGTCGCTCCACAAGAACGGATACCGTGGATCCGCCTGTCGGAAGACGATCATGTGGCCGACAGCGCGACGAGCGACGACGCCAGATCGCGCACTTTCATGGGCCCGGGGTCTTCTGGGCTCCAGTCGCCAGTCAGCAGTGCGGCCGGCGTGCGGCCTCCCAGCGCTGACCGTTTGCGCTCGAACCAGCGGCGGATCCCGACGTCGTTGTACGCGCCCGCAAGGTCGCCGACGATCAGCGCGACGTGATGCAGCCGCGCGGCGACATCGTCCGGCGTCTCGCGCTCACCGGAGAGATACCGGCGCAGGCTGGTAACCGAGATGTTCAACAGGGCCGCCAGGGCCTCGAGCTCGAGCACGCGAGACACCGAGGGCCACTCGAGCGCCGCAACCGGCGATGCTTCGAGCGCGGCAATCACCAGGCGCAGCAGGGATTCAGACTCCTCCACCGACGGCGCCTCGACGTTGTCGAAGCGGAGCGCCGGCCCACGCGCGATGCCGGCGTCCCGAATCCGGCTGACCAGCCGCGCCACATCGGCCGACTCGAGCCGTGTCGCGCCCGGCTCGACGAGCCCCATCGCCTCCGCCCGGCGCCAGGCCTCGACCGCCAGCGCCCGGACAGAGTGGGCGGCCATTGGCACAGAAACGGATATGATTCGGGAAGGCATCTACACCCGATATTATTCCAATGCAGGTCCAGGGTCAACGAATTCAGCGACTCTGTAGAACTTGTGGCATCCAAAAGGCTCGACGACGCTGCTTTTCAACAGGGAGGAGGGGAGGACGGGAGGATCTCAAAAACTAAGAAGGCAAACTTCTTGATATTTTTCCTCCATTTCCTCCCCTCCTCCCTGTTGAAAAAGCAGCGTTCCGACAACCCGCTAGCCACGCCTTCGACGCTGTGGCTGTCCCTCAATTGGAGTTCGAGAACTCCCGGGCGGCCGAGATCCGCTGGTCGACGGGCGGATGGGAATGGAAGAGCCAGAGCACGAGCCGGGAAGGGTTCGTCTCGGCCAGATTCTGCGCGCCGAGCCGCCGCATCGCAGATTCGAATGCGGCCGGGCGGGAGGTCAGCGCCAGCGCATACCGGTCGGCGCGCCGCTCATGGTGGCGCGACAGCATGTTCAGCACCGGTGTCGCGCACAGCATCAGCCCGCCGCTCGCGAGCAGAAGCAGCGGAAGGCCCGCCACGTCGGACGGCCGCGCGAGCTCCAGCGGGCGCCAGAGCAGGCGGAGCGCGAGCGCCGACAGCGCGAGCGCCGTCAGGATCAGCGCGGCTTCGACGACGAGTACCTTTGAGCATGTCGCGGTGAGCATGGTGCCCCAGCTCGTGGGCCAGGATCACTTCAATCTCGTCGTCCGAGTACCTCTGCCAGCAGGGTGTCCGACACCAGCACGCGCCGCGTCCGCCCGCTGCCGACGAGGGCCGCGTTGGCCCGTCGTGTCTTCGCGCCGAGGCCCCACTCGTACACGCCGAGCACGCGCACGCCGGCACGCCGGGAGAGCGCGGTCAGGCGCTCCTGGAGCTCCAGCCGATCCAACGGCCTGAAGCGATAGAAGAGCGGGAGCAGAATCACCGGCGCGAGGCCTGCCAGAAGGGCGATGCCGCCCGCGAGCGCCGAAGAGGAAGCGACCCACCACGCTCGTGGCCACGCGCGCATCGTCCAATAGACGACCTCGGCGCCAATCAGCGCGAGCCCGATGTTGACGAGGGCGGCCTTGACGTGATCGACGATGAACTCGCCGCGCGATTCGGACGAGAGGCCGTATCGGTGCTCGAGCAGAAAGCCGTCGTAGAAAGCGAGCGGCAGCGTGGCCAGCGCCTGGATGGACGCAAGAACGAAGACGTAGACGGCGACCGTGCCTGCTGCATCGGCGGCGGACCCAGTCAGCAGCACCGCGACGTCCCGGAGGCGCGCGGAGGCGCCGCTCCCGAGGAGCATCGCCAGCAGCGCTGCGTTGATAGCGACCGTCAGGACCGCGACGCGCCGCTTGAGCCGGTGGTACCGAGAAGCTTTGTCTTCGTTCAAGGCGAGGAATCACGCCATCGAGCGATCGGGTGATCGGGTGATCGGGAGATCGGGCAATCGCGTGATCGGGCGATCGGCGATCGGATCGCCCGATCGCCGATCACCGATCCCATCACCCGATCGCCGATCGCCCGATCGCCGATTAATTGAGTTGTACTGAAATCAACTTCGACACCCCCGGCTCTTCCATCGTGACCCCGTAGAGGCGATCGGCGATCTCCATCGTCTTCCGGTTGTGGGTGATCAGGATGAACTGCGTCTCGTCCTGCATGCCCTGCAGCATCTCGACGAACCGTCCGATGTTGGCGTCGTCGAGCGGCGCGTCGATTTCGTCCAGCAGGCAGAACGGGCTCGGACGGTATTTGAAGATCGCGAACATCAGCGCCATCGCCGTGAGCGCTTTTTCTCCGCCCGACAGCAGCTGCACGCTCTGGAGACGCTTGCCGGGCGGCTGCGCGATGATGTCGATGCCGCTCTCGAGATGATCGTTCTCGTCGAGGAGGACCAGGCCTGCGCGCCCGCCACCGAAGAGCGTTCTGAACGTGCCGCGCGAAGTTCTCGTTGATGGCGGCGAACGCTTCCCGGAAACGCTCCTTCGTTGTCTTGTCGATCTTCTTGATCGCGTCGTTGGTCGCCGCAATCGAGTCGATGAGGTCCTTGCGTTGCGTCGTCAGGAAGGTATGACGCGACTCGAGATCGTCGAACTGGTCGATCGCCATCATGTTGACCGCGCCCATCCGATCGATCTTGGCGCGCAGGTCGGCGACCATTTCGTCCGCGGTCATCGGTGCGGCGGGTGACGCTGACGCCGAGACTTCGACGCCGGCGGCTGCGCTCTCGGGTCCCGCGTCGCCTTCATCGTCCACTTCCGCCGGCTCTGGCGCATCGTCGACCGGCCTCGGGCTCGCGAGCGCGCCTGCCCTCTCGAGCTCGTCGACCTCCGCGCTGACCTCTTCGAGTGTGGCCTGGACGGCCTCCTGACAGGTCGCGGCGAGATGGGTCAGATCGGCTTCGGCGGTCGCGCGCGCGACGTCGAACTGCGCAGCTTCTGCCCGAACGTGCTCGACGAGTCGCCGGGCCTCCCGGATCCGAACTTCCTGCGCGTTGAACTGCTCGCGAAGCGACGCCGAGCGTTCATCGGCCGACTTCACCCGGTCTCGGAGCTCGTCGAAGAGGCGAACGCCCGCATCGAGGGCGCGCTCCGCCTCCGCGACCGCGGTACGCAGCTCTTCGCGGCGCGTCGAATTCCGGAGCAGGTCCTCCGTGCGGCGCGCCGCGCGAGACTCCAGCTCGCGACCGGCCTCCTCGAGACGACCGACCTCGGCGCTGAGCGCGCTCGCGCGCTCCACGAGTCCGGCGTGCACGGCCTTCGCCTCTGCGGTTCTGGATGACTGCGCCTGCATCCGCTCGCGGGCTTCGAACAGCCGGCGCTGCGCATCGTTCAGCTGCGCATCTGCCGCGCGCTGGTCGACCTCGATGCGCGCGATCGAGGCCTGCGCCTCCTCGTAGCGAGCATCCTGGGCCCGGAGCTCCTCTTCTGAGGTGCGCCGCTCGGTGCCGATCTGATCCTGCTTCCGCGCGATCCTCTCGGACGCGTTGTCCGCGTTGGCGGCCTGGAGCTCGAACCCGATCGCCGCCTTCTCCTGCCGGTGCTGCTCGCCCTGCAGAACGAGGATCGCGGATTCCGTCGACGAAATGAAGCGATCGAGCGATGCGACCTCTTCGCGCAGCCGTTCCGCGGCCAGCCGCTGTTCTTCGGCGCGCTCGCGCAGCTCCTTGATCTCGCGCTTCGTCGCAAGAATGCCGCGTGCTTCCGCTCGGGCTCCGCCTTCGACGCGGACGAGGCCGTGAAAGACCTCGCCCTGCGGTGTGGCTATCGGTCCGCTGACGCGGCACGCGGCCTCGAGCGCGGCGCCGAAGTCATCGGCGATCCAGGCCTCCGCGAGCACGGCTCGGATCGCGTCCGCAGCCGGACCCGAGACCCGGACGACATCCAGCAGGCAGCGGACGCCGGCCATCGGCGCGTGGTCCGATTGCGGCACGACGAATCCGCCGAACCGCCCGTCGGCGGCGTCGGCCACCACGAACCCGACGCGGCCTGCGTGGTGGGCTTCCGCCAGCCGGATCCCCGCTTCGGCCTGATCGTGCGTCCGAACCACCACGTGCTGGAGGATCTCACCGGCACACGCCTCGACCGCACGCTCGTACTGCCCGTCCACCTCGAGATAGTCGGCGACCGATCCCAGCTGGCCGATCTCGCTCGTCGGTGCCTCGGCGAGAATCAGCCTGGCGCCATCCCCATATTCGGCGCGAGCGGCATCGAGCTCCTCGAGCGATCCCAGGCGCGCGGTAACCCCGGCGAGGCTGTTCTCGACGGACCGCAGCTCGCCCGCACGGACGTCACGGTCGGCGCGGGCGCCCGCCAGCTCCGATTCCCGATTCATCCGATCGACGCGCAGCGCGTCGATCGTTTCGCGCGCGCGCGGCCATCGCCTCTTCGGCCGCAATCCGCTCCTGCTCCGCACGGGCCGCTTCGACGCGAAGGTCCGCGCCCTCGACCTCCAGCTTCGAGAGCTGCTCGCGAATCCGCGCCTTGGCCCCGCTCGCATGGTCCATCGCGTGCCGGAGCGCGGTCGCCGCATTGACGGCCGCGAACACCTCGCTGCGCGCGGCTTCGACGTCGCCCTCGAGCCCCTCGATGTGGCGCTGGACCTCGGCGTACTCCATCTCCTCGGCGGCCAGTGCATCGGCCGCCTCCTGCCGCGCAGTCGCGGCGTTCGACGCCGCCTGGCGCCTCGACTCGAGCTCCAGCCGGCCAGGCTCCCGGCGGCTCTCCAGGGCGCGGACCTCCAACTCGATGTCGGCGGCGGCCGCCTCCAGCTGATCGATTTGATGCCGATCGAACGCCACCTGCTGTTGCAGGCGCCCGTTCTCGAGCTCGCTGGCGTGGGCAGCTTCCCTGGCGGACGTCGTCTCGCTGTCGGCTTCGGTCAGCTCGAGCCGCAGCCGCTCGAGTGTGGTCTCGAGCTCGGCGAGCGCGGCCGCCGCAGAGGTCTCCCGAGTCCGCGCATCCGCCAGGCGGGCACGCGCAGCCTCGATCGCTTCGCCGAGCAGCCGATAGCGCCGCGCGAACTGCACCTTCTCCCACCGGCGCAACTCCTCGCGCAGCCGCTTGTAGCGGCGTGCCTTTGCCGCCTGACGCTTCAGGGCGCCGCGCTGCTTCTCGACTTCGTAGACGATGTCGTCGACGCGCGTGAGGTTCTGCTGGGCGGCTTCGAGCTTGAGCTCGGCGGCGCGCCGCCGGCTCTTGTACTTCGTAACGCCGGCCGCTTCTTCGATGAGCTGACGGCGATCGGTCGGGCGAGCGCTCAGGATCTGTCCGATCTTCCCCTGCTCGATGACCGCGTACGCCTTTACGCCCAGCCCCGAATCCATCAGGAGATCCTGGACGTCGCGGAGCCTGCACATCTCGCCGTCGATCAGGTACTCGCTCTCGCCGGAGCGGTACAGCCGCCGCATCAGCTCCACGTCACGGACGATCAGCGGAACATCGTCTTCGAGCGCGAGGGCCGTGCCGGCCTCGGCGAGTATCGCGGCCCCCTCGGTCAGCGGGTGCGTGTGCGCGTGTCCGTTGCCCCCGTTTCCGCCGTTCCCGTGGTTGCCTGCCGGCACGCGCGCCGCGACCCCGGAGAGTCGAAGCCGCACTTCCGCAGCGGCTGTAGGCTTCCGTGCGTCGCTCCCACCGAAGATCACGTCCTCCATCCGATCGCCGCGCAGGCTCTTGGCGCTCTGCTCTCCGAGGACCCACGTCAGGGCGTCGACGACGTTGCTCTTGCCGCACCCGTTGGGACCGACGATGGCGGTGACGCCGTTGTCGAAGGTGAGCTCCGATCGGTCAGGAAAGCTCTTGAAGCCGGCGATCTCGAGACGATTCAGGCGCATGACGGGTCAACCTCGTGGGGTTCGCCCGACCTAAAAGTCGGGCCTACAGTGCGTTCCAACTCCAAAGCCGTCGTAGGCCCGACCTTTCCGCCTTCGCAATTGCTCCGGCGGGCCCGCCGTAGCCTTCGCGGAGGCGGGCAGGTCGGGTGCACGCAAAAAAGCCACTTCACCGGCGCGGGCAGACACCCGCATCCGGAAGCGGCTGGGAGCGCTTCGAACACCTGTTTGTTCTGGAATCGAGATGACGTGACCAAGGACCGTGCAACCGAGCCCACACTCCACCAAATGGCGAAATGGCCCCTGGGCTCAACGAACGGCCGTCAGTCTAACAAGCCCCAATACCTGGGGCAAGATCAATTTGAAACCCCAAAATGTAGGGCCAAATGCCCTACTGCTTGCGGGCCGTCAGCTGCGTCAACCGGACCGCGTCCGGGAACTGCACGAGCGCGAACTGGGCCTGCGGATCCTTGCTGATCAGGTTCCGGCGGGCTTCCGCCACGCCGAAGAGCGCCTGATCGATGTCGAAATGAATCATCGTCCGGATGAAGGCTTCGTCCTTCGTGAAGGCAGCCTCGTCCATGACGACCTTCAACGGCTTCAGCGACTCGCGGAAGTCGGCCATCATCGCGTCGGTGACCTGGAAGCCCTTGGCAATCGGCTTCTTGTTCTTGTTCGCCGCGCTCAGCCGGGTGTCGCCCTCCGCCGTGAACTGATCCGCGAAGTTCGCGAACGCGCCGCGTCCGACGAGCGTGCGGCCGAACCGGGTCGGGCTGAAGCCTTCGACCGAGCCCACCATGAACTTGTCGGGTTCGATGCCGCCCCCGCTGTAGACCTCGCGACCCGCGTCGGTCCTCTTGAGCTGCGCGGCGGAATGTTCACGCTGTGGGTTCTGATCGCGGAGCGAATAGGTGAGGTACTCGTCGAAGGTCCCGTCCCACGGACGCTGAATCATCCGGCCGCTCGGCGTGTAGTACCGGCCGGTCGTCAGCGCGAGCCCGGCGTTGCCGCTGATCCGGTAGACCGACTGGACGAGCGCCTTGCCGAACGTCGTTTCGCCGACCACGAGGGCGCGGTCGTGATCCTGGAGCGAACCGGACACGATCTCGGAGGCGCTGGCGCTGTTCCGATTGACGAGGACGACCATCGGCAGGTGCGTGTACTGGGTCTCCTCCTCCGCGCGATAGTCCTGGTCCGAGTTCGGCACGCGGCCTCGCGTGTAGACGATCATGTCCCCGCGGGGCAGGAAGCGATTGGCGATCTTGATGGCCTGCTCGAGCGGCCCGCCAGGATTGTCGCGAAGGTCGAACACGAGCCGCTTCATTCCGCTGTCGCTCAGCTTCTTGAGCGCGGCGCCGACTTCGTCATCCGACGTCTCGGAGAAATCTCCAAGCTTGATGTAGCCGGTGTCCTTGTCGATCATGAACGCGCCGCGGACGGTGACGATATTGACCTCGTCTCGTTCCACCTGGAGGTCGATCAGCCCGTCGTAGCCGCGCCGGCGCAGGGAGATGTCGACGGTCGTGCCTTTCGGGCCTTTCAGCTTCGCCACAGCCTGCTCGCTCGTCCACCCCTTCGCATCGAGGCCGGTGATGCGGGCGATGACGTCGCCGCGGCGGAGGCCCTTCTTGTAGGCGGGCGAGCCCTCGAAGATGGACATCACCGTGATATCGCCGTCGATGACCGAGATCTGAATCCCGAGGCCGTAGTACTTGCCCCCCTGCCGCTCCCGCATCTGGGCGTAGCTCTTGGGATCGAAGAAGCTCGAATGCGGATCCAGCGTCTTCAACATCCCGTCGATCGCGCTGTAGACCAGTCGATCGGACGGCACGTCGTCGACGTACTCGCGATCGATGGCGGCGAGCGCCGACGTGAAGACCCGATACTGTTGCGAGACCTCGTCCTGACGCGCCGCGACGTTGCTGCCGAACAGGCCGCCCACGAGCGCCGAGACCAGGACGGCCAGGACCGTCACGGGGATGAAGCGGGAATAGCGCATTCTTCGATCGTAACAGACCAAGTGACGCGGCCGCAATGACTTCCGGGTCCCTCCCGGCGTAGGGCCAGCTTGACCGGGCCCTGCCCGGTTCCTATAATCTGGAGAGTCCGCGAACTTCTGCCTTTCCAAGGATTTGTCTATGTTCGGTTCCATCGGGATGCCCGAGCTGATCATTATTTTCATGATCGCGCTGATTATCTTCGGGCCCCGCAAGCTGCCGGAGCTTGGGCGCTCGCTCGGCAAGAGCCTCGGAGAGTTCAAGCGCGCCTCGAACGAGCTGCGCAACACGCTCGACGAGGAAATCCGGTTGGAGGAACAGCGCGCGGCGGAGCCCGCCAAGCGCCCTGAAGCGGCTCCGGCCGCTCACGCCGACACCGACGTCCCCGATTCGAGCACCGAAGCCGAGACCGTTCCGCGCCAGACGGGCAGCGGCTAGTCCTTCGTCACCATGGCCCTCGTGCCGTTCCCTTCGGCGCATCCCGCGCCGCCGGATCCTCGCTTGCCGGAAGGCCGGGATCGAGACGACCGGCTCGCCGAGCAGATCGACGCTGACGACATCGACCAGGACGACCTCGATGGCGGCGGCGCGCGGATGTCGTTCCTGGAGCACCTCGACGAGCTCCGGAACCGGTTGATTCACTCGGTCGTCGGCGTCTGCGTCGGCGTCGGCCTCACGTTCTTCTTCCACGACCCCATCTACGAGTTCGTCTTCGAGCCGACGCGTCGCGTGCTGCCGGACGGCAGCAAGCTCGTTTACACGCAACCGGGCGAAGCGTTCTCGCTCCACATCCAGATTGCGCTCATCGCGGGCGTTGTCGTCGCGGCGCCCTACATCATGCTGCAGGTCTGGCGCTTCATCGCGCCCGGGCTGTACTCACGCGAAAAGAAGCTGGCGATTCCGTTCGTGGCCCTCTCCACGCTCGGGTTCCTCGCCGGCGCGCTCTGCAACCACTACATCATGTTCCCCTTCATGATGAAGTTCTTCGGGAGCTTCAATTCGGCGGAGCTCATGTTCCTGCCGTCGCTCGACGCGGTGTTCTCGCTCTACACGAAGTTCCTGATCGCGATGGGGCTCATCTTCCAGATGCCCACCATCGTGATGTTCCTCGCGAAGATGCACATGGTCACGGCCCGCTTCCTGTTGCGCAACATCAAATACGCCGTGCTCATCACGTTCGTCGTATCCGCAGTCATCACACCCACCGGCGATCCCGGCACGCAGGCGCTCTTCGCGGCGCCGATGATCGTGCTCTACATCATCAGCATCGGCATCGCCTGGCTCGTAGGGGGGAAGAAGGAAGAGGCCTGACGCTGACGGCGCTCGGGGCTCGGCGCTCGACCGGCGACTGCTGACTGACGACTGCGACCGCCCACTGCGACTCCCGACTGACGATCCCGACTGACGACTGACATGGTCATCAAAGCCTCCGCATCATCAGAGATCAGGCTGCTGGTGGAGGCCCTGTCAGGCGCCGATGACGTGCGCCGCGATGCGGCGGCGGCGAGGCTGTCGGTGATTGGCGCGCGGGCGGTCGAACAGCTGCTGGCGGCCTATGCGCGCGCGCAGTCGCCGCAGGTCCGTGCCACGATTCTCCTCGTGCTGGAGCCGATCGGCGACCCGCGATCGCTCGAGCCGGCACGAATCGCCCTCAGGAAGGAATCGGAGGTGGCGATCGCCGCCGCGCAGGTCCTTCGAGGGCTCCTGGATGCACCTGAGCCAGGCGTGGCCTCCGGAGCGCTCGACGCGCTCGTCACGCTCGCACTCGATTCCAAGGCACCTCTCGCAGTGCGGCGGGCGGCGTACGACACGTTGCGCGATTTGCCCGAGGACGTTCGCGCCGGAGTCGCGGGCGTGCTCGGTCCGGACGCGGACTGGGAGGCCACGGACGCCGCGCCCGAGTCACCGAAGCAGGCCGTCAAGTCGGCGTGGACCGCTGCGCTCGACGGCCGGCTGCCCGAACGGGCGGCGGTGCTGCGCGAGGCGGTGCAGTCCCGCGCGGCGACCGCGCCGCTGACATCGCTGCAGAAGCTCGTGGACACGCTCAGGGCGCGCGAGCGCGTCGACGCCGCGCAGGCCGGCGATTGGGGAGCGCTGCGCGGGTCGGTGCACCACGCGCTCGCGCTGCGCGGCAGCCGGGTCGCGCTCTACGACCTCAAGGAGAGCTTGTCGGAGGCGAGAACACCGCTGCCGGTCTCGTTTCTCTCTGCCGTGCACACCGTCGGCGACAGCTCGTGCCTCGAGCCGCTGGCGCAGGCGTACGCGCACGCCGCGGAGCCCGAGGAGTGGTGGCGGCAGCAGCTCGCCTCGGCATTCCGCGCGGTCATGGCGCGGGAGAAGCTGACGCGGCGGAGCGCGGCGGTGAAACGCGCTCTGGCGAGGTGGCCGGATATCGCCGCAGCGGCCGGGCAAACGTAGGATCACTTAGACCCGACGACGGAGCGGCTGCTGCGGTCTTTAGGCCTTCCGTCCCACCAAGCGGAACAAGAGTCTCATCGTCAGGCGGAATGGGGCCATGAGTCGCCAGCTCATCGATCCGAGCAAGGCATCGACGTGGTGCCTCGCGGACGCCAGCTCGCGCTCCAGATCCTGGCAGCGATGTTCGAACCCGGCGGCACGATCTTGGAGCTCGTCACGCTCCGATTGAAGTGTGCGGAGGTCGGCACGAAGGCTGCGCTCTCGTTTCTCGAGCTCGGCCGCCCATCCGCGAATCTGGTCGCGCTCCGACTCCAGGCTCGTGACCTGCTCGCGAACCTGTTTCAATTCTCCACGGAGGCTGTCGGTCCGGTCGCAGAGCTCGCGGCGCTCCGCTTGGAGAGACGCGACGCGCCCACGAAGGTCGTGCCGTTCGGCCTCGATCTCCTGGCCGAACTGCGAGGCGGCTCGATCGAGCTCTCGCCGTACATCGTCGAGTGCCTCAAAAGCTTCTCGCGTGCGCGTGCCGTGCGGCTCGAGCAACAACTCGAGCGCATCATGGGTGCGCGTGACCCAATCCGAGAGTGGCAAGTCGACGCCAATGCTCCCGGCGCCGCTGGCATAGTGACAGAGCTCCGGCCGAAGGAAGTCGCTAACGCCCGCCTCGGCCGCCTCTGAGCTGCGCGGCCAGTCAATCCCGGTATCGGCAGAGATCCGGTCCTTGACAGCTTTCCAATCCTCCAGAACGTCGCTGTAGCGGACAATCGACCTCGGTATCGTCCGCGTCTCGAGCTCGGCATCGAGGACGTGTCTCAACCAGATCAGGAGCGATTGCTCTCTGCCGAGGCCGTCTCTTGCCATCAAGGAGGACGCAACGTCCGCCGGAGCTCGGAGGGTCAGGATCGCCGCGACATCGATGTGTGCCGCTTCCAGGTGCCGCAGCCAGAAGGGCACCAACCTGCAGATCCGAGGGTCCTTCACGACGAACAAGGGCGCATTCCCGAATTCCTGTTCGAGCAGGCGTTTGAACTCGTCCTGAAAGCTCGTGACCGATGGCGAATCAAGTACCTCCGGGCCGAGACGAGTCCAGGCATCCCACGAGGTCCCCGCGGCACGCAACAGTTGCTCGTGGAAATCAAAAAAGGCCGTGGACTCCCAGTACCCGAGCGGGTTGTCAAAGGTGGGCCTCATGAGAGACTTCGGACCGAGGGCGCCGAGTTGCACCAGCAATCCCGCCAGCGCGGACGTGCCGCTCCGGTGCATCCCGAGCACAAGGAGTGCTTTCCGGGTCATGCGATATCTTATCGGCTGACGATGTCGCCTGAGAGACCCACAAAGCCGGGCCCGCCGGAATCGCAGGAGCCTCTCGAAGCAATACAGGTACTGCGGCCCTTGCTTCCGCAGACCGATCGACTGGTGCCATTCCTGCGCAGGATCGATGCGACTCGGACCTACACGAACTGGGGCCCGCTGGCCTGTGAGCTGGAGCGGCGGCTGTCGGAGCACTTCGGACTGGCTGAGGGCTGTGTCGTCTCCGCGAGCTCGGGCACGACAGCGCTCGTCGGCGCCATCCTGGCGACCGCCGGCCGCGCGACGCGAGATCGGCCGTTGGCCATCGTGCCCGCATTTACCTTCGCCGCCACAGCAGTTGCCGTAGAGCAGTGCGGGTATCGTCCGTACCTCGTCGACGTCAATCCTGACACCTGGATGCTCGACGCGGATCGACTGGCAGATCATCCGCGTCTCAGCCAGACAGGCGTCGTCGTGCCGGTGTCGGCACTCGGCCGGCCGGTTTCGCAGAATCCCTGGGCTGCGTTCCGGCTGCGGACCGGTATCCCCGTGGTCATCGACGGCGCCGCGAGCTTCGAGAGCCTGAGCGACCAGCCTCAGCAGTGCATAGGGGACGTTCCGATCTCGCTCAGCTTTCATGCGACCAAGACGTTCGCCACCGGCGAGGGTGGCGCGGTGATCCTGGCCGATCCGCACCGTGCCGGCCTCGTGACGGAGGCCCTGAATTTTGGGTTCTTTGCGAATCGCGAGAGCCGTGCGGCGAGCACGAACGGCAAGATGTCCGAATACCACGCGGCGGTAGGGCTCGCGGAATTCGATGGCTGGCCGGCTAAGCGGCTCGCGTTCCAGGCAGTAGCCGACCGGTATCGCCAGCGGCTGGATTCGGTTGGCCTTGCCGACCGCTGTGTCGCAGCGCCCGCCGTCGCCGGCTGTTACGTACTGTTCCAGTGCCGAGACGTCCAGGAGGCCGATCGAGTGCAGGAGAGCCTCACCCTGGGCAAAATCGAGTTCCGGCTCTGGTACGGGAAGGGGCTGCACGCGCAGCCGCATTTCCACGAACTGTCGCGTGACAGCCTCGACGTCACCGAGCGCGTCGCTCGGGTCATCATCGGTGTGCCTGTGGCAGTCGACCTGTCCGACGGTGCCATCGAACGGGTCGTGATCGCGTTGAAGCGAGAGATTGATGAGCGCTGATACATTCAGGCCTGTGCGAATCTCGTTGTGTGCGCGCCTACTCTCGATCGGATTGGATCCGTGCGAAAAGTTGCCTTCCTGATTGCCGCGAGCCCCACCAGGTCGTTCTATTCCCAAGTTGCCGTCCTCAGCGTCGCCCTGCGAAAACTCGCTTGGTCGCGTTGGCGGCCCAGTATGCACATGTACGTCGGGGGGCGCCAGGACATGGACGCCTATGCGGAATGGCAGTCGCATCTGCGCGACGTCGAGATCAGCTGGGTCTCGGACACCCGGTTCTCGCGAGATGGAGATTGGGCTCAATCTGATGATGTCTTCAGGTTTGCTCCACGAGACGCCGATGTGCTGGTCGCAATGGACGCCGATACGCTGCCGGTTATGGCGCTGGAGGACCTACTGGACTGCGTCCACGAGAGCGGCAGTATCGCCGGTGTGATCGCACACTATCCATTTCCAATGCTCCCTGACACGTCGTTGCGTGAGAACTGGGACAAGATCGCGCGTGGCCTGATTGACGTGAGGCTCGATTTCGGGTTTTCACACACACTCGTTCCACCGGAGGCGCCCCCGGAACAACGACAAACGCCGTACTACCTCAATTTCGGCGTTGTCCTGTTCTCTCGAACATGCTTCGATGAGGTGGCTTGCCATTACCTCGCGAGAAGACCCGCGCTGATGATGCGAATGGCGGACCCGGACTTCTCAGGGCAGGCTGCGCTCACTCTCGCCGTCGCAGCTGCCGGTGTCCCGACCTGGGCTTTACCGATGCGCTACAACTTTCCCAACGATGCCAGAGCAGAAGAGATGTATCCGGAGGAACTCGCGGACGTCGCCATCTACCATTACCTCCGCACGAGTATGTTCGACCGCCACGAGATCTTCACGAGCGCCGAGCGGTATACCGCGTTTCTTGACCTTCCACTCACCGGAGTGAATGACTTGTTTCGGGAGGCTGTGAGAAGGATCCTCGGACCTGATTATCCTTTTGTGCCCGGCTTCCGACAGACATACAGGCCGTAACCAAAGAGGTCGCCGGCCGTGTCGACCACGTCGAGCCCGGCCTCGGCAAATGCCCTGCGGTACTCTTCCTCTGTGAACAGGCCGAGCGCCTGGCGCTCTTTGAAGTGGGACACGCCTTGCGTCGACGCCACGAGATAGTCTGACTCGAAGACAGAGACGCGACCGTCGCGGCGCGTGACGTACATCCTGGCGACCTTGAGGTCGGGGTCATCGATGCTGTCGAACACCAGCCGCCCGCTGACGAACCGATCCGGCGTGAGCCATGGCTCGACGACCAGTGCGCCTGCCGGCTCGAGATGGTGGGCCATGCTTTTGACGGCCCGATGGAGATGGTCCAACGTCAACGCGTAGCCAATCGATCCGAACAGGCACGTGATGACGTCGAAGGTGTCCGGCAGCCTGAAGTCGACCAGCGTCCCTTCGTGAAACGGCGTGCCCGGACACCGACGACGCGCAATCTCGAGCATCTCAGGGCTGAAGTCGAGTCCTTCCACGCGAAAGTGGCTGCGCAGGTGCTCCAGGTGCCCGCCGGTTCCGCACGCCACGTCGAGCAGACTGGCAGCGTGAGGCACCACACGCTCCAGAATCCGGCGCAGCGCCAGGCTCGCCGAGGCATAGTCCTTGTGACGGCACAGTGCGTCGTACACACGTGCGGACTGGCTGTACGGTGCGTCAACGTTCACTGGAACCGTCTCGCTGAACTGCGCGGCGTGCCCGCGCGAGCTCCGGCTGCCGATAGGCGGGAAAGTACGAAGTGCTCGCGATGCCCTTGGCGGCCACCAGCCGGGCGTAAGCCTCCGGTTGAAAGATCCGGCCGCACAAATACGTCTGCCGGCTGCCAGTCGCCCACCCTGCCTTGAAACGGCGCAGGCCGGTTCCGGTGTCGTCATCGGGCGCGCCAGCGGAGCTGCCGAGGTCGAGCCACCGCGCCCGCCCTCGCATCTGCTCGATGGCGTACCAGGTACAACGCATACGAGGCCATCAGCTCGTAGCCTCGCGAGCGTTGGTTGCACCGAGGTGGCCATACGCCACTTCACCCTGGATGTACCAGAGGTGCAGCCCGACTACCGAGCCGTTGACCGAGGCGCTGAACATCATCAGCCCTGGCACGGCGAGCTGCTTTTCGAACGCTGGGCGGGAGAACGCCTGGACGCCCGTGATGCGGTGACGGTCGACGAGATGCCCGTACAGACCGACCCATTCGTCCAGCATCCGGATTGGCTCCTGACAGGTGTCCAGCCGGACGCCCTTCAGCGCACGTGCCGTGTTTCGCCTGTGACGTTTCGCGATGAGCTCGTCGAGCGGCCGGCTCAAATCGGCGACGTAGTGCTGTTTGAACGGCACGACGACGTCGAACCAGCGACGCAGATCCTCCTCGGTGAAGTCGCCGAATGGATCGGTGACGAGGCAGAGCGATACGAGGCGATCGGCAAGTACCTGCAAGTCCGTCGGAAGGTTGTGCCAGTCCCGGCAGGCAAACAGGGGATAACACCCCATGCCGTCGCGGAGGTTCGACCCCGGGATGGCACGTTCGAGGAGCCATCCGCCGCAGTGCGGCAGCTCGCGAGTGGTCGCAATCTCGGCAAACGATTCGGCGTACGCTCGATGGAGATAGCCCGAGACCGAATGTACGGTTCTGTTCATGCGCAGCGCCGCGTCGCCGGGGCGCCGTCTGGCGCCCGCGTGCGTTCAAGTTTCGCTCGGGCTCCGGTAGACGTATGCCGTGTACTCGTATGCGCCGTAATCGTGCCGGATGATGAAGTGTCGACTGAGCGCCTCCCCAACGAATTCCGCCATCGTGTCGAACGACAGGTGGAACAGATCCTCGCGTTCCCAATCGACGATCTTGGACATCACGTTGAACGCCAGTCCGCGCCGGCAGTGCCGGAACGCCGCCGCCGTCAGACGCTGCCAATAGAGCAGCATCGACTCCTGGTCGATGGACCCCCGATAGTTGAAGACGCCGTTGAGGATCACATAGTCGTAATGCGACAGACGTTCGTCGGATTCGAGCACGTCCATCAGGATGAATTCGGCCTCGGGATGACGCGCTTTCGCCGCCTCCAGATACTTCGCGGAGATGTCCAGCCCGTGATAGCGGATGTTCGCGTGTACAGGTACGATCTTTGATGTAGTCCAGCAGGTGCGCCAGGCCGCAACCGAAGTCGAGGATCGACACCGGTTCCTGCGTTTCACGCACGACGGCCAGCATCAGGCCGTACCGCTGTTGGGCCTCAAGAACGGACCTGGTGTAGCCCACGCCACGGAACGTGTCGCCGTACTTGACCAGGTCTTCTTCGCAAGCGGCCGAGATGATGCGCTGAGGAGTAAGCGACGGTAGGGCCATCCCTTCGTCCACGCAGTGATGATACAGCAGCGGCACTCAGCGGACAGGCACGCGGCTCCCCGGCGAACGTCGCGCCTGGCCCTGGGGCCGATCTTCTTGAGTCGGTTATCATCCGGTCATTCCATGTCGGCAGATTCCTTCGAGCTGCGCCGGCTCCTCGCCCCGCTGGTGCCCCGCCGGTTTCGACGTGGATGCTTCGCGGAGCCGCCGTTTCTGGGTTACCTCGATCGGCCGTCCTGGCGCGGGAACCTCCTGGTCGTTCGTGGATGGATCGTCAGTCGCGGCACCCCAGTCCACAGCCTGCACCTCGACGCGCGAGACCGTGAGCTGTTTCTGATTACTGGCCTCGAGCGACCGGATATCGCGGAGGCGCTGCCCGTCGAACCCGGGGCGGCCCATTCCGGCTTCGGGGTGGAAGCGAACATTCCGCGAGACGTGAGCTCGATCGAGGTGTGGGCGACCTTGGAGGGTGGACGACGCGTCCTCGCGTTTCGAACGCATCTCGACGTGCCACAGGCACAACCCGAGCCGCCCGGCGTAACCGTAATGCCGGTCTCGGGCGCCTCGCTCTACGCTTCCAGCCGCGACGCTACCGCCGCTGCCTGGCCGGATCTCGAGCGGCTGATCGCCAGCCACTCGGCGCGAGTCATCGTCGAGCTGAACGCCACATCACCGCAGTCCCGGGCGATCGCGGCAGCGCAGCGAATGGCGCCCGAAGCCGTTGTCTATCTCGTCGGCCCGGGGCTCGGCCCACCCGACCACCGTCCGCGCGTCTGCGTGCTCGACGCGACGCCGGAGGAGGCAATTCTCCACTTCACAGATGGCACGGTGGATCTGATCCTGGCCCGTGACCCGGTGCCCGTCGGATGGGAGGCCAAGCTGCGTGCCGGCGGGACCATCCTGCAGGGGCGCGGAGCCTGGAGCGTCCAGCTGCCCCGGTCCGACGATCCGGTTGTCTCGATCGTCATTCCGGTTCACGGGAAGATTGAACTGACGCGAAGGTGCCTTGCCTCTCTGGCCGCCCACGCTTCGTCACTCGGCTTCGAAGTCATCGTCGTGGACGACGCGTCACCGGACGACAGCGCCGCGCAGTTGTCGCAGTACCGAAGATGTCCGTTTGATATCTCTCGAAAGGAACGTCGGATTCGGACAGGCGTGCAATCGAGGCGCGGATGCAGCGCGCGGACAGTTTCTCGTCTTCCTGAACAATGACACCGAAGTCACCGATGGCTGGCTGGACGCGCTTCACGGCACGTTCGTCGAGCCAACGGCAGGACTGGTCGGTGCCAAACTGATCTTCCCGGACGGCACATTGCACGAGGCCGGGTCGCTGATCTTTCGTGACGGCTCGGCGATGAACTACGGCCGCGGCGAAGCTCCGGATCACCCAGCCTACAACATGCTCCGGGACGTCGACTACTGCTCGGCGGCGTGTGTGATGGTCCGGACGGAGCTCTTCCGGCGGCTCTCCGGTTTCGACCCGCGGTACTCCCCCGCCTACTACGAAGACGGTGATCTCGCGTTTCGGATCCGAGAGTTGGGTCTCCGCGTTCTCTACCAGCCTTTCGCCGCCGTCATCCACCACGAAGGGGGGACGTCCGGAACGGATCTCGGCCAGGGACCGAAGCGCTTTCAGGTCGTGAACCAGGAAAAGTTCAAGGAACGCTGGCATGCGACGCTTGCCAGGTATCCGGCGCGCCCTCCCGAGGCGCGCACCGTCGATGCCAACCGGCGAGGCGGCCGGCGGGTGCTGGTGGTCGATCACGGAATACCGCGGCCCGATCGGGACTCCGGATCCGTGCGGATGGATCACCTGTTGACGCTGCTGGAACGGGCCGACTTTCAGGTGACCTTCTACGCCGAAGACGTGGACAGCGCGGGAGCCTATGTCGCCAGGTTGCAGCGACGCGGCGTCGAGGTGCTGTACCCACCCTGGGTCCGGTCGCTCCGCTCGCACCTTGCCGAACATGGCCGGCGGTACAGACCTCGCGATATTGTCCAGACGCGATCCCACCGACCGGCATCTTGCCGCCGTGCGCGAGCTCGCGCCGCGGGCCTTCGTAGCGTTCGACACGGTCGACCTGCACTTCGTCCGGGAAATTCTCGCCGCCGAGCTCCTCGGCGATCCCGCGGCGCTGGCGCTCGCAAGGCAACGCCAGGCGAGCGAGCTGGCACTCATGCGCAAGAGCGACGTGACGGTCGTCGTGAGTGCCGCTGAGGCGCAATTGCTCGCGCGCGAGCACGGGATCAGCGACACCGTCGTGATCAGCAACCTGCACGAAGTCGTCACGACCGTTCCCTCATTCAGCGCCCGTCGAGATCTCGTGTTCGTGGGATACTTCGCTCACGCGCCGAATACGGACGGCATATTGTGGTTTGCCCGGGAGGTGCTGCCTCTCGTGCGCGCGCGGCTTCCTGGAGTGTGCCTTCATGTGATCGGCGCCGAGCCACCCCATGCGCTCGCGCAGCTTCGATCGGACACCTTGCAGGTCCACGGTCTCGTCGCGGATCTGGAGCGCCATCTCGATGCCGCACGCGTCATGATCGCCCCTCTCCGCTTCGGGGCAGGCGTGAAGGGAAAGATCACGCAAAGCCTCAGTCGAGGGCTGCCTGTAGTGGCCACGACCGTGGCTGTCGACGGCATGGAGGTCTGCAGCGGGACGCACGTCCTCGTTGCGGATGCTCCCACGGCCTTTGCTGACGCCTTAGAGCGGTTGTACCGCGACGAGCACGTGTGGACGCAGTTGAGCCTCGCCGGACGGGAGCTCGCGCGGCGCCTGTACTCCATCGACGCCGCGGCCGCCGGCGTTGAAGACCTCGTGCAACGCCTCTCCATCCGACGGGAGAGGCATCATGACGTGAACCCGTTGTCCCGCTAATGAACGGCTTACGGACCGTCGCCTTCTATCTCCCGCAATTCCACAGGATCCCTGAGAACGACGCCTGGTGGGGCCAGGGATTCACCGAATGGCACAAAGTTGCGTCCGCGCGGCCGCTCTTCGTCGGACACTATCAGCCGCACCTCCCCGCTGACACCGGTTTCTACGACCTCCGTGTGGCCGAGACGCGCCGCGAGCAGGCGGACCTCGCGCGCGAGTATCGAATCGATGCCTTCTGCTACTGGCACTATTGGTTCGATGGTCGGCGTCTTCTCGAACGGCCCTTCGAGGAAGTGCTGATGTCCGGCGAGCCCGACTTTCCGTTCTGTTTGTGCTGGGCCAACGAGAACTGGACGCGTCGCTGGGACGGGCACGATGACGAAGTCCTGATGGAGCAACGCTACTCGGCCGAGGACGATCGCCGGCACATGGCCTACCTGGCCACCGCGTTTCGCGACCGGCGGTATCTCCGGATCGACGGGCGACCGGTATTTCTGGTCTACCGCGTACGACGGCTGCCGCAGCCCGGGAATACCGCCTTGAGGTTGCGCGAGGAAGCACGGCGGCTCGGCATCGGAGAGCTGTTCCTGGCCTGCATCGAGAGCTTCCCGGAGGAACGTGGAGATCCGACGACAATTGGATTCGATGCGGCGGTCGAATTCCAACCCGACTGGTCGCTCCTGAGCAAGGACCTCTGTGTGGGACCGCTCCGGGTGCTCGGCTCAGACGGCGAGATTGCCGGCATCACGCCGGCATTCGACGCCGCGAGCGTCTGGGCCGTGTACGACTATGGGAGCGTCGTCGATCGGATGATGGCGAAGGCTCCCGCGACCTACCGTCGGTTCCCCTGCGTTGTGCCGATGTGGGACAACTCGCCACGCCGCGGCGGCCTCGCCACTTCGGTCATTCTGCAGGGCTCGACACCGGAGCGTTACGAGCGCTGGCTGAGGGCGGCTGTTGCGCGGGCGCGCGCGATGCCGGGAGAATCGCTCGTCTTCATCAATGCCTGGAACGAGTGGGCCGAAGGAACGCACCTCGAGCCCGATCTGCGGCACGGCCGTGCCTATCTCGAAGCGACGCGGCGCGCCATCGAAGCCACCGGATAGCGTTTCGATCGGACCGCGACCGCAGGGCCGCCGGTCACTTTCGCGCCAGGACCGGCACGACATTCGACAGCAGCTGAGTCACGCACTCCTCGACAGCGAACTCGGCGGTGCGCACGCTGACCTCCGGCTCTCCCGGAGGCTCGTATGGCGCCTACTGGCTCATCACGAAGCCCGAGCCCGTTCGCTGTCAGTCAACAAGGAAAGATAGCGCTCGCCCACTTGAGTGCCCGGCCCCTCCAGGAGCATACGGCCATTTTCGAGCAGCAGGGCCCGGTCGCAGAACTCGCCGACCACGCGCGGGTTGTGGCTCACGAGCAACAGCGACCTTCCCGATCGGTGCAGTTCGCGATACTTGTCCTCGCACCGCTGTTTGAAGCTCGCATCGCCCACGGCAAAAATCTCGTCGAGAATCAGCACCTCACGGACCGCGCGAAATGCCACGGAATACGCGAGCCGTGCGGCCATGCCGCTTGAATAGTGACGGAGCTCCAGTTCTGCGAATCGCTCCAGGTCGGCAAACGCGAGGATCTCCTCGCGAGCGGCCCGGAGCTCCCGGAGGGAAAGTCCCATGACCGTGCCCAGCAGCTCGATGTTGTCGATGGCGTTCAGATTGGGATTCCAGCCGACACCGAGCTCGAGGATCGGCGTCACCGTCCCACGGACGGTGACCCGGCCCGCATCCGCCGTGTAGATCCCGGACAGAATCTTCAGCAGGGTGCTCTTGCCGCTACCGTTCCTGCCCATAATTCCCAGGCTCTCGCCGCGCCTCAGCTCGAAGCTCACGTCCTGGAGGACATGCAGCCGCTCCTGCGGGCGCCGTCGAAAGAAATCGAGCGCGTGCTCCCGCACCGTGTCCCGGCGGACCGACGGAATCGTGAACGACTTCGAGACGCCGCTGACCTCGATGACAGCGCTCATCACACGTACTCGGGTACTCGTGTCGATCGACTGCGATAGATCAGCGCGCCGACGGCCAGCATCATCACCGCTTCCGCTGTCAGGAGCCCGTGTGCCATCGCGCTCGGCACCTTCCCATCAACCAGCACGCTCCGCGCGAACAGAATCACCGGGGTCGGCGGCCAGAGAAACAGATAGAAGTGCAACCGTTCGGGCAACACGTCGATGGGATAGATGATCGGCGCAACGAAGAAGCCGGCATGCGTAATCACCTCCCACACCTGGTTGAGGTCGCGATACTGCATGAACAGCACGCTCGCGGCCAATGAAAAGCCGACGACGATGGCCCAGAAGTGGAGCAGATACCAGACGTAGAGGCCGACGGCCGTCAGGCTCGGCGAGCGCCCCGAGAGGGTCAGGAACGTAATCAGAACGACAGAAAAGAGTGTCAGGGTGATCACGGCATTGGAGATCGACGTCACCACGATGACCCACGACGGAAACTTCGCTTTCGTAAGAAGATACCCTTTCGCTCGCAGCGACTCGAGACCCGTACGCGTGCCCTCCTGGAAGAACTCGTACAGAAACAGCCCGAGGATGAGGCCAATCCGATACTGAGGCGTATTCGAGAAAACAAACGAGAACACGCCCATCAGCACCAGGAACATCGTGAGGGGCTTCAAAAGAGCCCAGAGGAAGCCGCCTATCGTGCCGTGGTACCGCGTTACAAAATCGGTCCGCACCAGCGTCCAGACGAGCCCTCCGTAGTGACGCTGAGCGCGCCCGATAAGCATCGAAGTTGCAGGCGATATCGAAGTCATCACGCGGGAACCCTGATACTATACGGCACCAATTCGCCCATGCCCGCGCTCCGGATCCTGCACGTCGTCCCGTACTACGAGCACGCCTGGGCCTACGGGGGCATCCCACGCGTCGCGACCACGCTCGCGCATGGGCTCGCCGGGCGGGGACACCACGTGACCGTCTGCACGACCGATGCCTGCGACGACCACGCGCGCGCGTGTGCGCCCCCTACCCCGCACACGGGCCCCGGGACGCTCGACGTCCGCGTGCTCCGCAACCTCTCGAACCGCCTCGCCTACCACTGGCAGCTCTTCGCGCCGGCACGGCCTCCTCCGAACCCTGCGGTCCGTGTTGCGCGACATCGACATCGCGCACCTGCACGCGTGCCGCAACCTGCCGGTGGCCGCCGCCGCCCGGCTCCTGACGAGGGCTCGCATCCCGTACGTCGTGTCTCCGCACGGGACGGCACCGCTCATCGAGCGCCGGTTCCTGGCCAAGCAGATCTTCGACGCCACCGCGGGGCGGGGATACCTCGAGGGAGCGGCCAGGGTGCTGGCGGTCAGCGATGCGGAGCGAGTCCAGCTCGCCGGGCTAGGGCTGCCCAGCAGTCGCGTGTCGGTGCTACCGAATCCGATAGACGTTCGCGAATTCGACCCTCCACCCGATGGTGCGCGGTTTCGCAGGGCGCACGGGCTCGACGATGGGCCGCTCGTGCTGCTGCTCGCGAAGTTGACGCCCCGGAAGGGCGCCAGCACGCTGCTTCGCGCCTTCTCGAAGATCGATCGCGCCGACGCTCAACTGGTCGTGGCCGGGAGCGACATGGGCTCGGGACTCGACGCGCACGAACTGACCCGACATCCGCGACTGACTCAGGTCGGCGTCCTCACGGGCCGCGATCGCCTCGACGCGCTCGCCGCCGCGAACGTCGTGGTCTATCCATCGAGGCACGAGGTCTTCGGCCTGGTCCCGCTCGAGGCGCTGCTCTGCGGGTCGCCGGTGATCGTGTGCAACGACAGCGGCGCCGGCGAAGTCATCGGTGCGGTCGGCGGCGGCCACGTCGTTCCCCCCGAAGACGACGAGTCTCTGGCCGGAGCGATCGAATCGATGCTGGCCGCCAACGGCCTCTGGCGGCAACGCGCGAGAGCCGCCGCCGTCCGCGTGCGGCAGATTTATGGGGCCGACGTCATCTGCGAGCGAGTCGAAGCGCTCTACCGGGATGTCGTCGGCCGAAGCGTCGAAGAGGATCGACGCTCCGCATGACGGCGCGAGCCACAGGTGTCAGCTTCGTGATCCCGGTGTACAACGGCCGTCGCTGGCTGCGGGACGCGCTCGACGGCATCGACGCGCAGCGCGACGGGCGCCCGTTCGAGATCATCGCCGTCGATGACGGGAGCCGCGACGGATCGCGACGGATTCTGGAGGACGCGGCTCACGCAGGACGCCTCATGCTGATCGACGGCCCGGGCCGCGGCATTGCCGCGGCCATCAACACGGGCGTCAGAGAAGCGCGATACCCGATCATCTGTCAGGTCGATCAGGACGTGATCGTCGCGGCCGGCTGGCTCACGCGACTGCTGGACGCGCTCGACGATCCCACCGTGGCGGCCGCGCAGGGCCACTACCGGACCGCGCCCGATGCCGGCTTCTGGGCGCGGATGATGGGCCGGGATCTCGAGCAGCGCTATCGCCGCATCCGTGGTGACGAGGTCGATCACGTCTGCACGGGCAACACGGCGTATCGGGCGAGCGCGCTGCACCAGGTCGGCCTGCTCGACGAAACGCTCGGCTACGGCAGCGACAACGACCTCAGTTACCGCCTCGCGGCCGCCGGACATCGCCTCGTGTTCTGCCGCGAGGCCGTCAGCCTCCATCGCTGGCGCGAGGACGTCGCCGGATACGTCCGTCAGCAGTACGGCGTGGGCTACGGGCGCCTCGATCTCCTCGCGCGCCACCCGCACCGCGTGGGAGGAGACGACGTGTCGGGGACGTTGATGATGGCGCACGGCCCGCTGACGTTCGCGGCCATGGCCGGCCTCCTCGCCGCGGCCGCGGCGGCGTCCGCGGGCCTTCCATGGCGCGTTGCCGCCCTTGCGTCGCTCTGCCTGCTCCTGCTGCTCTTCACGGAGCGGACTCTGGCAGGCGTTGCCGCGTGGCGCCGATCCGGCGATCGCTCGACGCTCGCGTTCGGCCTGGCACATCTGCTGAGAGACGCAGCCTGGGTTGCGGCTATGGTCGTGTGGACGGTTCGCTACCTACGACGGGGCGCCCCGTCGCCTGACAACAGCATGGCGCGCGTACCGGATGCGCGCGATGTCACCCGCAGCACCTCGCTGCCGGCGCCGCATCGGATGCTCGCGCTCGTGCCGGCCTTCAACGAAGCGCTCAACCTGGCCAGGGTCGTCCGCGAGCTTCGACGCACTGCGCCCGGCGTCGACATCCTCGTGGTCAACGACGGATCGACCGACGGCACGCTCGACCTGCTGCCGACGCTGGGCATCGACTGGCTCACGCTGCCGCAGCGCGTCGGTGTCGGCGGTGCCGTGCGGGCCGGACTTCGCTATGCCCTGCGTGAGGGATACGAATACGTCGTGCGGATCGACGGCGACGGACAGCACCGCGGGTGCGATGTCGTCCGGATGCTGGCACCTGTCGTCCGCGGACGGCTCGATGCGTCCATCGGATCGCGATTCCTGCCGACGCTGCGGGCGAGACCCCGGCGAGGCCTGACCCTCAGGCGCATGAGCCAGGCGGCGCTCGCCGGCTGTCTGACCATCTGGACGCGGCAGCGGTTCACGGATCCGACGTCGGGGTTCTGGCTGTTCGGGCCGCGGGCGGTGCGGCTGCTGGGCCGCCACCATCCAACCGGCTACGCGGAGCCCGAGCTCGTGCTCTTCCTCTGCCGGAACGGACTGCGCGTCGGCGAGGTGCCGATACGCATGCGACCGCGGCGGGCGGGACGGACGTCGCTCACGCCCACGCGCGCGACGCTCGCGTTCGCCAGGACAATCCTGGCGCTGATGATGGTACCGGTGCGAAGGCCCGAGGCATGACCGACCTGATACAGATAGCGGCCGTCTCAGTCAGCGCGGCGCTCCTGGCCCTCGTGCTGGAGCTCGTGCGGCGCCGCAAGCTGACCGAGGAGTACTCGCTCCTCTGGGTGCTGTGCGCGACGGCACTCCTCGCGCTCTCGGTATGGCGCGACGCGCTGCACCTGGCCGCGCGCATGCTCGGGATCCACTATCCGCCGGCCGTCCTCATCCTGGTCCTGGTCTTGTTCGTCTTCGTCGTGTCGCTGTCCTTCTCGGTGGTCGTCTCGCGCCAACGGCAGCAGATCGAGCGGATGATCGAGGACCTCGCGCTGATGGATCGCGATCTGCGCGACCTACGCAGCCGCGTCGGGGCCGTAACGTCCGAGCAGGTGGTGCCAGGCTCCGCGGACCACCGCCGCGAGCCCAGAGAACAGCGGCGCGTCGGGTGACCTGACGACGTACGCCACGTTCAGCGCCACGATCGATCCCGTCGTCAACGCCCGCCGCAACCGGCGAGCCTCGAGGCGCGATCCCAGCTTCAGGTGATTGCGGGTGGCAAAGTACACGCGCCTGGCCGAACGGGACCCAATCGTACGCCCTCCCTCGTGATAGGCCCTCGCGTCCGGCACGCACCGGGTTTCGAACCCGGCCGAATGCGCCCGCAGGCAGAGGTCCACGTCCTCGAAGAAGAAGAAATAGTCGCCATCGAAGAGGCCGGTCTTCTCCAGCACATCCCGCCGGATCAACATGGCGCATCCGCTGACGGCCCGGACATCGAAACTCTCCTTCGGCGCAACCGACACGGGCTTCCCCGTTAGAGGACTGCGCATGCGTCCGGAGATGACGGAATACGAGATTCCGGCCGAACCGATCAAACCGGGCTCCTGTCGCGATACGACGAGCGGTGCGAAAATGCCGGCCGAGGGGTGAGCGCGCGCGTCCGCCAGGAGCTCCGATAGCGCCTCCGGTGCGAGGACGACGTCGCTGTTGACGAGGAAGATCCAGTCCGCTCCGTCCTCGAGCGCACGCTCGATTCCGACGTTGCACCCTGCAGGAAACCCGAGATTGTCGGTGAGTCCAATCACGGTGACGCTGGAAGTCCCGGCAGGCTCGTCGAACATTCTTCGCAGGGTCTCGGCGGACCCGTCCGAAGAGCCGTTGTCGATCACCAGAATCGATGCTGGCGGGTCAAACGATGTTTGCAGCGATCGCACGGCGAGCCACGTCTGCTCGGGCGTCCGGTAGTTCAACACGATGGCGGTGACCGTCGTTGCTGTCGAGCTCGTCTTCACCGGCGAAGGCCGAACGGTTCTCCGACTGGTG
Organism: uncultured Acidobacteriota bacterium; assembly: GCA_963804795.1. Classification (GTDB taxonomy): domain Bacteria; phylum Acidobacteriota; class Vicinamibacteria; order Vicinamibacterales; family 2-12-FULL-66-21; genus CAVSUB01. The sequence goes on from CAWDRS010000011.1 coordinate 98,055, forward strand.
GCCTTCGCAATCAGGTCCGAGTAGAGCCGGCGAAGTTCGGTGGCGTCCTGCTCGATTGACATCGGCGGGGTAATAGCAGCGCGCAACCGCTCGAGCAAGCCAGTCTCTGTCTGAAGCCTTCGCAGACGCGAGGCCAAGGACTCGGCGTCCCCGGCCTCGAACAGAAGACCGTTCACGTCGTGCTCGACGAGCTCCGCCATTCCCCCGAGAGCTGATGCGACGACCGGCACGCCTGCAGCGAACGCCTCCTTGATGACAAAGGGTGCGTTCTCAATCCAGACAGACGGAACGACGAGCGCGTCGAGCGCGGCGAGATGACGTGGAACCTCCGAGTGTGGTACGGCGCCGTGCTGCCGGACGAAGGGCTGCCGCATCAGCGGCGCGAGCGTGTTCTTGTAACTGTCATCGCCGTGATAGGTGGTTCCCGCTCCGAGGATGTCGACCGTGACCGTTCCGGGAGGAAGCCGCGCAGCCGCCTCCAACAGGACGTGAGGCGCCTTGGAGGGCAGCAGCGATCCGGCGAACCCGAGCCGAAGAATCGGCTGCCGCCTCCAAGACGATGGACCGAACGCCGAACGATCGATCCCCTGACCGCATCGAACGAGACGGCCTTCAGGGATTCCAAACTTTGAGAATGCGTCGGCCATCGTCTCCGATGGTGCGAGGAAGAGATCGACCGGCGCGACCGCCTCGCGCATGTGATCGAGACGCGCTCTCGATGCGCGCTCCGACGTGCCCGCCCCGCCGAGCCGATCCGCGAGCCCTGCGGCCATGCGGATCGCGGCGGGCGCTCCGGGAATGGGTAGCGCGCGAACGGCCTTGGCCGCGCGGAAGGCGCCGGGGTCGCTCGCGGCGACGCTGGCCGGAATGCAACGCGCGCACCCGGTCGTTGCCGGGTCCCTCGCACCGATGCCAGTCGAGATCGAAGAGCTGACCGCGGTGGCACAGCAGCCAATAGTCGTTGAGCGTCATGACCATCGGGGTCCCCCGCGCGGCAAGGGCGCGCGGCAGGCCCGTCGACAGACACGTCAGATGCTGGATGTGAGCGATGTCGGCCCGCGCCTCGTCGAGAATCGTTTCCGCGACCTCGAGCAGCTTCGGATTCGCGTCGCTCTCCCTCAGTGAGAAGGTGTTCCGGAAAGTGTTGTTGATTCGCGCGATTTGTATGCCGTTCTGGACTTCGCGGCGCAGGTCGTACTCCGGCCTCGAGGGATCTGCATCACGCGTCAACACGAACACATCGTCGCCGTACTGCGACGAGAGAGCCCGCGCGAGATCGTGCGTGTAGACCTCCGTCCCCCCGAACCTCTCGGGAGGAAATCCGTGGACGATCAGGAGGACTCGCATTTTGCCCGGCAGTGGACCGTATCGGCTGATTCAGTAGCGTATGAATCGTGTCGTTCGCGGTGTATTTCGCAGCCGCGACAGCGGAGCGGCTGCTACTGATTCAGGCGTTACATCCTACTAGACCCCGCGCACCTCGAGGAACTCCCGCCCTTCGCGAACGGAGCGCGCTCCCAGATATTGACCGAGCGGAAACGCAAGCGCCAAGCCGAGGGCGCGCGTCAGTGCCTTCATGCGATGTCGAGGCTCACTTACCGCGAGCTGGAGATGCAGCGGCAAGGTGAACGCGAGTGCACGCAGCAGCGATCCGAGATCGGGCACTGTCGAGAGCCCGAACAATGCCTGGAGACGCTGATGGACTACATAGGTTCTCCTGAGCTCGTACAACGCGGACCGTTCGTGCGAGTGCCAGACAACTGCGTCGGGCACGAAGGCCAGCCGGTGGCCCGACTCGAGCACGTGCATGGCCCATTCGAGATCCTCTGCGATGGGGGTCGTGCGAAACGGGTGCTGCCGCCAGACAGCGACGCGGATGCAGGAGCAGACGTTGTCGAACGCGCACGCCAGGTGCCGCTCGGCGGGGGTGAGGGCCGCGAGCTGCTCGGTTGTCAGCGGCCCGACGGTCCGAGCGGAGGCGTGTGCGCCGATCCAATTCCCGAGGTAGTGCGCCGTCAGTCTGCTCGCGTTCTCCCGCGGACGTTGACGTGCCCACGTGCCCGCCAGGGTCGAATCCCGCACCAGCGGCTCCACGAGTTGGGCGAGCCACGTGTGCGAGGCGGGCAGCGCGTCCTGGACCGTCAGGACGGCGAATTCTGTCTCGATGGATCTGCAATGCCTGGTTTCGGGTGTCGCCGTGATTGAACTCCGACGAAGCCACCGTCAGGATCCGAGCGCCATGCGCCCGCAGGACGTCGAGCGTGCAGTCGGTCGACCCGGAATCGACGGCGACGACCCTAGGTCGAAACGGCCCCTCCTGTATCGAGATCGCGTCGAGCAAGCGCGTCAAGTCTGCCCCGCCGTTCAGCGTCGGGATCACGACCGAGACATCGACCGTCAGGGTCATACGCCAGCGGCGGCGCGCGCTGAGAGCAGCAACTCGTAGCGCGCCTCCCATTCCCCGACATCTTCTGAGATCGACTTGACGGCCGGCGATCGAGAGGCGAGGCGGCCGGCGAGGCTGGGATCGTCGACGAACCGCTGCAGGATCGCCGCGAGCGCGTCAGAGGAATACGCCTCGTAGGTGAACCCGTTCACGCCGTCCTCGACCAGCTCGGGGATCCCTCCCTGCCTGGCGCCAACAACAGCGGCGCCGTGCATGAACGCCTCGTGGATGACGAGCGGCGAGTTCTCCAGCCATAACGAGGGCACGACCAGCACGTCGAGGCTGCCGTAGATCCGGGGCACGTCGGCGTCGCCGAATGCCCCCTCGAAGCGGACCGGCAGACCCGCCGCGGCGCGCTTCAGCCGGGCGTGATATTCAGGGCCGACATTCGGATCGCCCGCGATGACGACCTCGAACGCGCCGCGCAGGTGCTTCACGGCGTCGATCAGCACGTGGGCACCCTTGTGCCAGGCCATCGTGCCGACGAATCCAATCGCGAGAGGCGTATGCGGACGGCTGCGCGGGACCGGAGGGTGCCGCGTAAAGCCATAGTCCGAGACTTCGATCCGCCGCTCGTCGAGCCCGAGCCGGACGTACTCAGCCGCCAGAGCTGCGGATGGAGACACGAACAGGTCGATGTCCTCGAAGACGCGCCGGCCATGTGCCAGCCGCTGTGCCATCTGATCCGGCGTGGCGCCTGCGATCGGAAGACGTCGCGCGACCGCATCGGTAACCACGGGCAGAAGGCGTCGCGAAGTGGAAGCCGCAGAGCGCACGACACTTCCCCATGGGCCCCGCGAGAGCCCAGCAAGCACGCTCTGCGCGCGAGCGGGAGCGGCCGAGAAGCACCGGCTGCACCGATCGGTATCGATGTCGTGGCAGATGTGCGACTCGGCAACGTGCACGCGCTGTCCGCCCGATGCGCACACGAGCGTGTAGTCGTGGAGCGTCGCGGCAGTCGCAATCCCACGCGCGCGGGCATGTCGCGGAAGATCGAAAGAGAGGTTCAGCAGGTTGTGAACGTGGAGCACCTGAGGCTGAGTGGCCTCGAGGACATGGATCAACTGCGACGTGATCCGTGCGGACGCGTAGGTATCCTCGAACCGTTCCGCCTCCCAGTTGTTGACGATCTCGATGACGGGAAGCCCGTCCTGCGCTCGCCACCGGATCGTGCCGTGGCGCGTTCCGGGGTCGTACTCGGCGGTCACGACGAACACGTCGTGCCGGCGCGACAGCTCCCGACAGAGCTCGAACGCGTAAATCTCCGATCCTGCGCGGTGTCGTGGCAGGAAGTCGTGAATCGCGTGCAGGAGCCGCAGTCGCCTCAAAGCGCCCCGCCGTGGTTGCCGCGGGAGAGCTGCTGGTTGCGCTCGATGCACTCCGCCATTCCCGCGGTGGACGGAGCGATCGCTCGCGCCTCCTCGCACATCCGGGCGGCGCGATCGTAGTCATGGAGGACTTCTTCGAAGATACGGGCCAGCTGGACGCGGGCGTGAACGTTTGCCGGGTCCACGACGATCGCCCGCTGGTAGTAGTCCCGCGCCTGCTCCGCGTCCCCCTCGAGCATCGCGACCGCCGCCAGGTTGGTGTAGCCTCGCGCCCAGGTCGGATCGATCGCAATCGCGCGCCGAAACGCCGCCTCGGCTTCCGGCAGACGACCGACCTGCCCCAGGCAGATGCCAAGGTTCGTGGTGGCCTCACGATGCCGCGGCTGCGTCTGCAGGACGGCCTCGTATTCGGGCATCGCCGACGGGCAATTGCCCGCCTCTCGCAACGCATCGCCGAGCGCGAACCGAGCCTCCCACATCTCCGGCGCGACGCGGCGCGCCTCCCGCCACACGCTCACCGGGCTGTCCCAGACGATGTTGCGACGGATGGTCAACGTGCCGAACAGCGCGAGCAGGACGGCGAAACCTGCCGTCCACGCCAGCGGCACTCGCCCATGCGCCGCGGACGCGCGCCTGATCTCTGACGCCGGGGACGCGCGCCTGAGCAATTGAGCAGCAATCGCCGCGATCACGATCGCCACTCCGAGGCTGGCGACGTAGACGCGATGCTCGGCCATGGTCTCACGCAGCGAGATGAAACTCGACGACGGAGCGATGCAGGCCAACCACCAGATCGCCCCCAGCGTGTAGAGCGGGGAAAACCGGCGCGCGCGGAACGCCACGACCAGTAGTGCGATCAGTCCGGCGACAGCCGCGAGCGCCAGAGGGTCGCCGAAACTCTGCACGGTATGCGTCTGATGCATGATCGACTGACCGGCTGGCACGACCATCATCGCCAGATACCGCCAGATCACGATCGACTGCGTGAGCAGATTCAACAGTGGCGCTTTCGCGAGCGAGGCATCGACGCCCGACAGCGAGCGCACCCGATACATCAGTGCGGCCAGCGTGATCAGCGCGAGAGGAATGAACACTCGGACCAGCCGCCGGCGCTTGGGCGCGACATCTCCCGGCAGGAGCAGCCAGTCGTGGGCGACGAAGAGCACGGGCAACGCCACCGCGACTTCCTTCGAGAGCATCGCCAGCACCCCGCAGCCGCACGCCGCGACGGTCGCCAGCGCGCGGCGCCGTGGTCCCGGCGCGACGTTGCTGTCGGGCGGCAGCGCGCCCTTCGCGATCCTTGCGAAGAACAGCGCACCCAGGATGAAGAGCCCGCACAGAAGCTCTGACCGCGAGGAGATGTACCCGGCGGTCTCGGACTGGATCGGATGGACGGCAAAGAGTGCAGCGCCGGCAAATGCGGCCCACGTGTCCCCGCCCGTTCCGCCAGCGGCTGACCGGCTCGGCGCCTCGCGCCGGCGAGCAGGCGTCTCAGGAACGCGAACAACAACACCGACACGAGGGCGTGCAGCAGGACACTCGTCAGGTGGTACCAAAGGGGCGGTAACCCCAGAGCGCCCGATCGGCCGCGTACGACACGTTGACGACCGGCCGGAAGGGCATGTACACGAGCGTCCAGCGCGGATCGGCGACGCTCGTGATCGACGGGTTGCCGGTAACGGTGAAGAAGTCGTCGTAGACGAACGGATTGTCGAGGGCGTTGAGGTAGACACCGATGGCGATCGCTGCGATCACCAGGCCGGCGACGAGCGGCCTGCGTGATGGACGCGGGTCGAGCGGTCGTCTTGCAGCCCGCGTGGTACCACCCATGGCGTCTCTATTGGACCGTATTGGGCTGATTCAAGCCACCGTCCATTTACTTCGGACCGAATTCCCGCAGGCGCGACAACGGAGCGGCTGCCGCGGATCCACGAGTTACATCCCTTCAGTAGGCCTTTGCGAACTAGGCCTCGCCTATTTCGGCCCGAATTTCGCAGGCGCGACAACGGAGCGGCTGCCGCGGATCCACGAGTTACATCCCTTCAGTAGGCCTTTGCGAACCAGGCCTCGCCGATCGACGCTTTTCCGCACTTGACGCAGGTGCCCGCAACCCCCTCGCTGCCGAACGGGATGTTTCGCAGCGTTGCCTGCGTCTCGGCCTTGATCTCCGCCTCGCAGGACTCGGCGCCGCACCAGCCCGCGATGACGAAGCCGGGGCGTCCTTCCATCGCCGCCTTGAAGTCTTCGTAGGTCGTCACGCGTGTCGTGTGCTCGTCGCGGAACTTGACCGCGCGGGCGAAGAGCGCGGCCTGGATGTCCGCCAGCAGTTCGACGACCCGGGCCGTCAGGCCTTCCATCGCGACCGACGCCTTCTCCCGCGTGTCGCGGCGCGCGAGAAGGACCTGCGACTTCTCGATGTCCTTCGGGCCGATCTCCAGGCGCAGGGGAACGCCGCGGAGCTCCCATTCGGAGAATTTCCAGCCGGGCGTATAGGCCTCGCGGTCGTCGAGCATGACGCGGACGCCCTGGCGCACGAGATCGGCGCGAATCTCCCGGGCGCGCGGCAGCACGGTCTCCTGCCAGTTGCCGCGCTGGATCGGAACGATGACGACCTGGTACGGTGCGACCTTCGGCGGCAGAATCAGCCCGCTGTCGTCGCCGTGGGTCATGATGGCGCCGCCGACGAGCCGTGTCGACACGCCCCACGACGTCGTCCAGGCGTGCTGCAGGGTTTTGTCCCGCCCCTGGAACTGGATCTCGAACGCCTTGGCGAAGTTCTGACCGAGGTTGTGCGACGTTCCGGCCTGCAGGGCCCGGCCGTCGCCCATGAGCGCCTCGATCGAGTAGGTCTTCGAGGCGCCCGCGAACTTCTCGCTTTCGCTCTTTTGCCCGTCCATCACCGGCATGGCGAGCTCGTTCTCGGCGAACTCTTTATACAGTGCCAGAATCCGAAGTGTCTCTTCCTGCGCTTCGGCTTCCGTCTCGTGAGCGGTATGACCCTCCTGCCAGAGGAACTCGGTCGTCCGGAGGAAGGGACGGGTCACCTTCTCCCAGCGCACCACGTTGGCCCACTGGTTGATGAGGATGGGCAAGTCCCGCCACGATTGAATCCACTTCGCGTACATCGTCCCGATGATCACTTCCGAGGTCGGCCGGATGATCAGGCGCTCTTCCAGCTCCTCGTCGCCCCCGCGCGTCACCCACGCGACCTGCGGCGCGAAGCCTTCGACGTGCTCCGCCTCGCGCATCAGCAGGCTCTCGGGAATGAAGAGTGGAAAGTATGCGTTGACGTGTCCCGTTTCCTTGAAGCGGCGATCGAGCCCCTGCTGGATCAGCTCCCAGATGGCGTACCCGTACGGGCGGATGACCATGCAGCCCTTGACCGGCGAATAGTCCGCAAGCTCCGCGCGCCGGACGACGTCGAGATACCAGCGGGAGAAATCCTGCGACTGCGGAGTAATCTCCGTGACCTGCCCAGGTTTCTTTCCGCCTGACTGTTCTTCAGGCTTTTCCGCCATCGAATTGGATGTCTTCATTTCAATGTGTCTACCGGTTGTTGCTGCCTTCTGCCTCGCTGACGCGACGTTTCCAGTGTATATCGTCGCGTTCTGGAAAGTCGGAGCGGTAGTGCCCGCCGCGGCTCTCCTCGCGCCGCAGCGCAGCGCGCGCGATGAGCCGGGCCGTCGTCAGCAGGCTCGCCGTGCGCCACTGAGAGGCGTCCAGCGGCTCGCCGCTGCGCAATCTTTCCTGCAGGGTGCGCCACGCAGGCTCGAGCTCGGCAAGCGCGGCCTCGAGCCCTTGCCGGTCCCGAAACAATCCCACGTGTCGCCACATCAACGACTGGATGGTGCTGTCCTGCGGAAGGCCTGGGGACGCAGACGTGCTCGAAGCGCGAACGTCTGAACCCCCTGAACCTTCTGAACCCCCTGAACCCTCGTTTGCCATCGCCCGCCCGGCCCTTGCCCCGAATACGAGCCCTTCGAGCAGGGAGTTGCTGGCCAGCCTGTTTGCGCCGTGCACGCCGGTGCACGCCACTTCGCCTGCCGCGAAGAGGCCCGGCAGACTGGTGCGGCCGTCGAGGTCGGTCTGCACGCCGCCCATCATGTAGTGGGCGGCCGGTCCGACCGGGATCCGGTCGCGCGCCAGGTCGAGCCCGGCCTTCCGACAGGCCGCCGCGATCCTCGGGAAGCGCGTGTGCACGTAATCGCGATCGAGGTGCTCGAGCGACAGGGTGACTTTTCCGCCCGTTCTCGCCGATTCGCGCACGATGGCTCGCGCGACACGGTCCCTTGGCGCGAGGTCACCGGCCGAATCGTAGCGGGTCATGAACGGCTCCCCGTCCGAGTTGAGGAGTCGCGCGCCTTCGCCGCGGAGCGCCTCGGACAGCAGGAACCTCGGCTGACCCGGAACGTCGAGGGCCGTCGGGTGGAACTGAAAGAACTCGAGATCCGCCACACGCGCGCCGGCGCGGTACGCCATCGCCACGCCGTCGCCGGTCGCGACCAGCGGGTTCGTCGTATCGCTATAGACCTGTCCCGCGCCACCGGTCGCCAGCAGCACGACCTCGGCGCGCGCAGACGCCAGCACGCGATCCTCTTGCAGGAAACGTGCGCCAACACAGCGGCCGTTCTCGACGATGAGATCGACCGCGCGCGCGTGGTCGTGAGCCGTCACGCTGGAGAGACCCGCGACACGAGCCCAGAGCGTGCGGCCGATCTCGCGGCCAGTGGCGTCCGCGGCGTGCAGCACTCGACGGGCGCTGTGTGCGGCTTCGAGCGCCAGCGCCAGGTTCCCCTCCGGGTCACGGTCGAACGTCGCGCCCCAGTCGATCAACTCGTGGACGTATCGCGGACCGTCGTCCACAAGGACGTTCACTGCCAGCTCGTCACACAGGCCGGCGCCGGCGGCGAGCGTGTCCGCGGCGTGAAGTGCAGGCGAATCCCCCGGGCCCACTGCCGCCGCGATGCCGCCCTGCGCGTAGCCGGTGTTCCCCTCGCGGGGTTCTGCCTTCGTGAGGATGAGGACCCGGCCCAACGGCGCCAGCTCCGCGGCAGCCCGTAAGCCAGCGATCCCGCTCCCGATGATGAGGAAGTCCTGTCGGTGCAACACGCGATTACCGATCCTGCTATCCTACCATCCGGGCCGTGCGAGCCCGGCCGGCTGCTCTCGCCCGCCACGCCTCGGATACCCGATCGCCCGCACCATGACCCTCTCCCCAGCCGCGCCACCGCCGCAACGAATTCCCGTCCGCACGCCATCCGCGGACTACGTCGTCGAAATCGGGGCGGGCTCGTCTGCGCGCCTCGCGTCGCTGCTCGATGGACTGCATGCTCCGGCGCGAAGGTTCCTCGTGTCGAGCCCACCGATCTGGCGCCTTCACGGCGCCGACTTCGAACCGCTCACCAGCGAGAAGCCGATTCTGATCCCCGATGGCGAGCGTCACAAACAGGTATCGACCGTTGGCCGCATTTACGATGCCTTGATCCGCGCCGGCGCCGATCGCGCCACGACGATCATCGCTGTCGGCGGAGGGGTGGTTGGCGACGTCGCAGGCTTCGCGGCGGCTACGTTCCTCAGGGGCGTTCCCGTCGTCCAGGTGCCGACGACGCTGCTGGCGCAGGTGGACAGCGCCATCGGTGGCAAGGTCGGAGTCAACCATGCGCTCGGGAAGAATCTGATCGGCGCCTTTCATCAGCCGATCAGTGTCGTGGTCGATCCGGAGCTGCTTTCCACGCTCCCCCGCCGTGAGTTTCGAGCGGGCCTGTACGAGGTCGTCAAGTACGGGGTCATCGCGAGCCGCCCGCTGTTCGATCGGCTGACGTCCAGCCTGCCGGCGATCTTCAAACGCGATCCGGCGCTGCTCGCGGACGTGATCGGAGAGTCCTGCCGCATCAAGGCAGTCGTCGTCTCGGCGGACGAACGTGAGGCGGGCCCACGCCGGGCACTCAACTTCGGCCACACGATCGGGCACGCGCTCGAGGCGCTGACCAAGTACAAGCGCTTCAGACACGGAGAGGCGGTCGCCTACGGCATGCTCGCGGCGTCGGAGCTCGCCGTCGGGCGCGGAGCGCTGTCAGCCGCGGACCGTGATGCGCTTCGCGACCTCATTACGAGGATGGGCCCGCTGCCCGCAGTCGCCGATCTGTCGGCCGGCGAAGCGGTCGAGGCGGCGGGACGCGACAAGAAGGTCGTCGGCGGCCGCCTGCACTTCGTCCTGCCGACCGCGATCGGAACGACGACCACCGTGACGGACGTGAGCGAGGACGAGCTGAGGCGAGCGACCGAGGCCATCGGGCTCCGGGGGTGACTCCGGAGGGGACGGAGGCGGGCGGGTTCAAGGTTCAAGGGTTCAACAGGTTCAAGGTGAACCGAAACAATCACTCGCTTCGGAGCGAAACGGCCGGCTCGACGTGCGCGGCGCGAAGCGCGGGGACGTGGACGTCATAGATCGCGAGCCTGGCGTCGAGGGCGGCGATTTCGCGGCGGACCGCCGGCAGCATTCCCAACGGATTGCCGAAGGTCCTGACCACGAACGACATGGCTTCGCGGGCGCCTTGCGTCTGCGGGTCGTAGACTTCCGGATTGACTTCGGTTGCCAGACCATTTACTCGAGCACGCGTCAGTCCCCAAAGCAGGTGCCCACGGCACGGGCCGCAGCAATCCACGGGTGATCGAGCGGGACTTCCTTTCGGTGGCCGGCTACTCGGTCGAGTGGTACCGGCTGCGCGCCATCCCCGCGTGCCGCGACCATCACTCCGAAGACACGATCTCGAATCAACTCCGCGCACGCAGTGCCGAGCCGCGTGGCGAGCAGGCGGTCAGCGGCCGATGGCGTGCCGCCCCGCTGCACGTAGCCGAGGATACTGACACGACATTCCAGCCCGGTCCGTTTCTCCAACTCGCGCGAGAGGCGCAGCGTGTTCCCGGTGTGATGCTGATCCAGATCAGCTAACTCGGCGCTCACCCGCTGCAGCGCAGCCTCACTCCTGGCCCTCGACTTGCGCAACTTTGCCTCCCGGAAACGGGCCGCGTATTCGCGGGACAACGCACCCTCGGCGATCGCCACGATGCTGAAGTTCGTGCCCATCTGACTGCGCCGCCGGATCGCTTTGGCAATCTGCTCGACGCTGTAGGGAATCTCTGGAATCAGGATGACGTCGGCTCCGCCGGCGACGCCTGCTGCCAGGGTGAGCCAGCCGACGCGATGTCCCATCAGTTCCACGACGATGATGCGGTGGTGGCTGTGCGCGGTGCTGTGCAAGCGGTCGACTGCCTCGGTGGCGACCCCGAGAGCGGTGTCAAAGCCGAAACTGGTGTCGGTCAGCGCCACGTCATTGTCGATCGTCTTGGGCAGCGTAATTACCGGAAGGCCCTTTTCCCATAGGCGCAATGCATTCTTCTGTGTGCCGTCACCGCCGAGACACACCACCGCATCCAGGCCGTTCTTCTGACAGTTTGCGATGATCACATCGCGCAGATCACGAATACGCCCCCTCCGCTCCATGCGGTGCGGTTTCACGCGGCTGGTTCCGAGCACTGTCCCGCCGACCGTGAGGATGCCGGCCAGGGAGTGCCTGTCCAGCGGAAGAGTATGGTCGTCGATCAGGCCGAGAAATCCATCGCGAATGCCGACAACCTCGATGCCATGCCCGAGTGCTGCCTTTCCTACCCCGCGAATCGCCGCGTTCAGTCCAGGACAGTCGCCGCCGGCAGTCAGGATGCCGATCCGTTTGATGCGCTTCATGTGGCGGTGGTTCCTCAACACGTCGCTGCGCCTACCATACGGCCTCGCACCGCGCCGTTCAACTGCCGACCGCTACAAGAACCGACGACCAAGCAACGGCCACAGCAGTGACCTTTTGCCGCAGGACCACATCCTCGCCGCTTGGCTAATCTCGTCGGCTGCGTACTGGGGCAGGTTATCTCGCGCGTCCCCGTCTTCTCAACGGATGCAGTCTGGCACTCAGCAATATGAATGTAACAGGACATTCCTCAGCGTTGCTGAACTGGTTCATGGCGGAAGTCGCGGTCTCCCGGGCAGAGATCTTGCTCTCTGCGGAGGATGTTGCTCGGGATCTGCCGCCAACAGCAGCTCGAGTCTCACGACCTGTCATCCGCTCTCGGGTCGCGCAGCTCTGCTTGGTCGTCACGGCTTGCCGTGCCACGTGGTAACCACGGTCGTCAATGCGGAGCACGACGGGGAATGCATTTCGCGACCATTTCGATCGTGGTCGCTGTAAGGATCTGATCGCATGAATGGTTCGATCACTTCGAGCGCCATCGCTTGGTGTTCGTCTACGACGAGGAAGTTGCCGACCGAGCTTACGCGTTGTGGCAGCGCCGTGGCGCGGGCCATGGGCAGGACCGTCAAGACTGGTTCGATGCCGAACGCGACTTGAACAACCCGGGAATAAGCGGAGCGAAATATCGCTTCCTTCAGCAAGACAGAGAATGACGTTGGGATGGAGTCCAAGCTGTCGATCTGAGAGTTGAAGGAAACTATTGCAGCACTGTCGTATCAGCGAGGGAGGATCTACGGCCCCATGAGGACGAGCATGTCCGACGAACACGTCTACTCCAACCGATGCTCCCGCAGCTTCGCGAGCAGCATCTTGTAGCTGATCTGCAGCAGCTCGGAGGCGCGGCCTTTGTTGTTGTCCGCCTCTTTGAGTGCCGTCTCGATCTTGATCCGCTCGACCTCGAAGATGACGCGCCGCGTCGCGTCGGCGAGGCTTCCCGTCAGATCGATCTGCGCCCAGGGGCTCGGCGGCGCCTCGGGTTCGGGAGCCGAGAACGATAAATTCAGGTGGCGCGGCTGGATGGCCTCGGACTCGGCCAGGATGACCGCGCGCTCGATGCAGTTCTGCAGCTCCCGGACGTTTCCCGGCCAGCGGTACGCCTGCAGATGCTCGATGGCCGCGGGCGAGAGCGCGAGGGAGCGCTTCTTCATGTCACGGCAGAAGCGCTCGACGAAGAAGCGCGCGAGCAGCGGGATGTCTCCGGGCCGCTCGCGAAGCGGTGGAACGGTAATCGGAAAGACCGACAGGCGGAAGTAGAGGTCCTCGCGGAAGCGCCGCGCCGCGATCGCCGCGCGCAGGGCCCGATTCGTCGCCGCAACGAGCCGGACGTCGATCTGCACCTGCGCCGTGCCGCCGACGCGCTCGAACCGCCGCTCCTCGAGCGCGCGGAGGATCTTCGCCTGAAGGGACAGCGGCATCTCGCCGATTTCGTCGAGGAACAGGGTACCTCGATGCGCCATCTCGAACTTGCCGAGCTTTCGCGCGACGGCGCCCGTGAAGGCGCCCTTCTCGTACCGAACAGCTCCGTCTCGAGCAGGTTCTCCGGGATCGCCGCGCAGTTGATCGCGACAAACGGCGCGTCCGCGCGCTGGCTCAGCGCGTGGAGCGATCGGGCGAACAACTCTTTTCCGGTGCCGCTCTCGCCCTCGATGAGGACAGTGGTGTCGGTCGCGGCAGCTCGCTGCAGAGCGGCGACCAGCTTTCGCAGCGACGGGTCCTCGCCCACGAGCTGCGGCGCGCCGCGCCGAATACCGAGCTCCTCCTTCATCAGCAGGTTTTCGGTGACGAGCCTGCGCTGCTCGAGCGCGCGGCTCACGAGCAGCATCAGGTGATCGGGATCGACCGGCTTTGCCAGAAAGTCGAGCGCCCCCTCCTTCATCGCCGCCACGGCATCTTCGATGCTGCCGTAGGCCGTCATGACGATCACGGGGACATCCGGATCGATCTCCTTCGAGGCGCGGAGGACGCCGAACCCGTCCCCTTCCGGAAGTCGGAGGTCGGACAGCACGAGGGAAGGCTGATTCTGCTGCATCAGCCGGATGGCCTCGAGCTGATCGCGCGCCTCGAGCACGGCATGGCCCGGGCGCTCGAGGGCATGCCGCAGCATGGTCCGCAGAGAGTCTTTGTCTTCGACGATGAGGATCTGGGCGGGTGCGGTCACTCGGGCGAGATCAGCGAAGCCAGCCTGGAGGGACGCTGGCCCTGCGAGCTTCTTCCTCGATGTCCGCGATCTTCTTCTTCAAGTCGACGACTTCGGCGCGGAGACGCTCCTGTTCGGCTATCGCTTTCTGTCGATCCTCGGCGATGCGCGCCCGCTGATAGGGATCGTCGCGACCGATGAAGTCGGTGGTGAGGCCGTTAATGCGAGACTGCAGCGCCTCGACCAGCACTTCGTCGCGGCGGAGCTGCTCCCGCGGCTCGGTGATGCGCGCACGCCACCAGGATTCGTTTTTCTCGGCCTGGTCGCCCTCGGGTTTGGCTTTGTCTACCTTCTCCTTGTCGCCCTTGTCAGGGTCGGTGTCGCCCGGGAGCTTTGGCGTCTCGGAGGACGGGGCGGCGGGTGCCTGACCGGTTGTGTCGGGCGGCCGGCCGGCGACCTTCGGCAGGTCTTTGTTCGTCAGCACCTTTGTTGGCGGCTTCGTTGTCTTGCGCCGCTCCTCTTCCTTCCGCGCCACTTCGGCGAGGGGAGGAGTCTGTGCAGACGCGACCAGGGCGCCGAGCAGCAGCGTCGCGAGCGACGCGGTAAGAACACGGCCGGCCGGAGCCCATGAAGACGCTGACATGTGTTAGTAACCCTTGATTATTGTATCAGATAGAGGCGGTCTCCACCGTCTCGAAAACATTCAACAGGGAGGAGGGATCAAGCGCATCATCTCGGATCCTTCCAGGACAACACGCGGATCGCGGTGGGCGCCGCGCGTGCAATGGCGACTTCGAGCCCGCGGCGCGCGCCTGACACACCATAGCCATCGCCATACACGAGCAGCTGTCCGTTCGAGTCGGTCCCCGGATCTCCATCCGCATCTCCCCCATCGTCCGCCACCCACACGAGGATGTAGCCGGGCGGCGCGATGACGGCAGGCGGCAGCACCGTCTGAAGCGTCGCGTGGGCGTAGAGACGCCACACCGGGCTGTCAGCGCCGAACTCGGCCGGACCGTACACGGTATTGCTCAGCGCCTGCCGCGCGGCGGTCAGCCCCGGCACCGACAAGCGCCGCCCATCGGGTCCGGCAGTAAAGGCGGAGCCATCATCGAACGAGGCGACGATGTTCGATGGCGGCGGAGCCAGGACGACGCTCCAGTCGGGTAGGAGGGCCAGCTCGCTGATGGCCCGTTCGACGCCCGCCTCGACGCCGTACGTCGCCTCGAGGGACGACCGGTAACTGCCCGTGATGATCAGGTCCGTGGAGGTCGAGACGATGAGCGACGCGGCGACGGCGGAGATCAAGGCGGCGGTCATCAGCGCGAGCAGCAGCGCTGCGCCGCGTTCACTGCGGGATTGTTCCTGATCCATTGTTGGAGGTCCTCGATCTCGTTTGGAGATGGGTTGCCCCATTGAACTTGATGCTGCAAGCTCGCTCGCCAAGGCACAAGACCATCACAGGAGGAAGGGAGGACGGGAGAAAAGAGGGAGGAGCCTTTGCTACCCTTCAATCAGCTTATCCGTGCTGCTCGGCCGGCGCAGTGTGCGGATGAGGGACGGCCAGAGCGAAGGTTCCATCGCGCCGCGCTGCGATCTCACGCCCGTCCGCTCATTCCGCGCGAGCAGCTCGAGTGCGATGAAAGCCACGAGCTCTCCTCTTCCTCCTGTTAACGGTTTTTGTGACAAGTAACCGCCGCTCGCCCCTGGCTCACCTCGTCGCCTGCAGATTCCGGGGCGTGACGTCGAAGGTCACCTCGATGTCCGGCACGGAGCTCGTGCCTCCCGGCGAAACTCCTGGCGTCACGAAGTCGCCGCCGGAGCCGCGCAGCGCGCGATCGGCGACTTGCGCGCGGATGGTGACCCGTATCCGTCGAATTCGAAGCACATCGCCGTCGAATTGGTGTGGCGGCAGACCGCAGACAGGTCCGTCGGTCAGGAGTGTGGCGCCTGCGGGCGCGAGTGTCGGACCGCCCAGGTCCGCGAGCAGAGGCGCAGGCGGGCTCGCAGCGGCGTACAGACAATTGCCTTCGCCATCCGGTGGACGCGGCACGCTCGACGCCCACGGGTCGACGAAGTACTCGAACTTCAGCGCCACGATGTTGTCGGCGAGAGGCACGTCGGTCTGGTAGCCGTCGTACATCATCAGCCGCCTGGCTGCCGCGTCGAGGTAGTAGACGCGCTGCCGCACGGGTACGACTCTGGTGCCCGCCGCCGGATATGCGCGAGAAAGATCGGGATCCGGCGCGCCATGCGCCAGACCTGCAGACGTCCCCGCGACCGAGAACAGATCGAAGCCCAGTCCAAGGCCGGACGTGGAGACGATGAGCGAGCGCGTGCCATCCTCGAAGCCGCAGAGCCCGGCGCCGGGGCAGCCAGGGGCGGAGGCATCGATCGGAACATCCGACCCCACCCCCGGCATGTCGGCCGACAGCGGCGCCGCGGCCGCTCCCTGCTCCACGTACAGGATGCTCACCCGATCGTCGAAGAACGACAACTCCGGATCGGCCTTCTTCGCTCCCGTCCGCATCGGCAGCACGCCGGGCACGTAGTTGACGATCGGACCGGCAGCGGCGCCGTGCACGAGGCCCGCACCTGCCATCAACAGGTCACGCTGGATGATGTCCGCCGCGACGCGGAGCCGCTGCCTCATGTCCGCCGCGTCCGGCTGAGCGCGCGCGACACGCTGACCCGTGGCCGCGAACTGGAACAGGATGACGAAGGCCGATGCCAGGATTGCCGCCGCGACGAGCATCTCGATCAGCGAGAATCCAGCTTCAGGATTCCGCCCTCACCTCACCCTCCGCATCATCATCGTCGCGAAGAGGACGTCCTCTCCGTTCCACGCGTGCGGAGCCGAGCCCCGCCGGGACCGTTCGCGCTGGACGGTCGCGACGAACACCTGGAGCACGACCACGCGGTCGGGATCGGCGGGTAGCCGGTGCACCGCCCAGCGACGGACGTAAACCGCCTCGCCGGGCGGCAACGCACCTGTCCCCACCCACCTCCCCCGGCGATCGAGGAAGTCGACGTACGGTGGCATGTTGGCGTCGAGCGTTCCCGGAGGTGACTCGTTGAGTCCGGGACCGCCTCCGCCGACGGGATCGAGGCTCAGGTTCGATGACGAGTCCGTGCGTGAGGCGAGGACGCCCGCGGAGTCCAGTTCCAGGCGCCACTCGAGCGAGCGAAGCTGCTCGATCTTTCCGGTCGCGAGCGACACGGCGATCGTGCGATCGCG
This sequence comes from uncultured Acidobacteriota bacterium, assembly GCA_963804795.1. Taxonomy (GTDB): domain Bacteria; phylum Acidobacteriota; class Vicinamibacteria; order Vicinamibacterales; family 2-12-FULL-66-21; genus CAVSUB01. Next base: position 115,006 of record CAWDRS010000011.1, read on the forward strand.
GGCCGCGCGACCGGCTTCGATCGAGATCGCAAACAGCCGCACCACACCGATCGTGACCACGACCAGCAACGCCAGTGCGACGACAACTTCGACGAGCGTGAATCCCGAGGACAATCGCGTCTGCATCGATGAACGTCCCGCGTCATCAGAGTGCAACGGACGGTCCGCTCAGCGTTGGAGCGAATTATCTAGAGAAACAGCTGGAGGCGATGGGAGATGACACCAGCGGTACGCAGATATCACGACACCACGTGGTGCACGAGCGCGCAGAAAACTTGATTGGAACTCGAGGCAATCGGATGGCTCGACGCGCTGCTCGTTCAACAGGGAGGAGGGGAAAAAGGGAGGAACAACGAAAACTTCTAATGCCCAATCGCCGCGAACAGGTGAGATCCCTTGTAGAGTTCCTCCCCACCTCCCTTCCTCCCTGTTGAGCATTTGATTCTGGAGGTGAACGGCAGCCGCGGAGAGGACTCTAGGAACCCTGCTGCCCTGGAACGGGCGGTAGCGGCGTCTGCGTGAGCTGTGCGATCCGGGCGCGGACGCTGTTGGCGTCCGGAGCGGACGGCGCGAGGCGCAGGTATTCGTCGTAGGCCGCCGCAGCGTCACGCGGACGCTGCAGGCGCTCGAGGCTCGTCCCGAGCGCCAGGCGGAATGTAGCGTCGTTCGGTTCGAGCTCGATTGCCTTCTTGTACGCCTCCACCGCCTCGGCCTCCTCGCCCAGCCTGTGCAGGGCGAGCCCGAGGTTGAACGCGGTGGCGTAGTCGTTCGGGAAGAGCTGCTGTGCGTCGCGGTAGCCGTTGACCGCTTCCCTGGTGCGCCCGAGGATGCCGAGCGCACGCGCACGGTTGAACCGATAGGCCCAGCGCTGTGGGATCAGCGCAATCGCCCGATTCGAAGTAAGGAACGGCCTCTTCGGCCTTCCCGAGTCGGACCAGCACCTGCCCGAGATTGCTCAGCGCCTCCGCATCCTCCGGGTTCTTGGCGATGGCGGCCTGGTAGCGCTCGAGCGCGGAGGCGTAGTCGCCGGCCGAATAGGCAACCGCGGCCTCCGACTGCGGGTCCTGGAAGGCCGGACCGGCTTGCGGGACGGACTCCGGCATCACCGCGGCTGGTTCTTCCACTCGCGCCCGGCGTGAGGCCAGTGGATCCTGGCGCGGCCGCGACGGCGCGGCCGGCTGCGGCTCCGGGCCGCGGCGCCCCAGCCATGCACTGCCCGCGATAATCACGGCGGTGCCAAGGAGGGCGGCGCCCATCAGGACCGTGGGCCGGCTCACGTGGACTGGCGCCTCCTGGCCGGCGACGGCGCGAACGACCGCGGAGCGGCACCGGGGGCAGGTCGTGCGATCGGCCCGTACCTTGGCGCCGCAGGAGTCACACACGACCGCCGAAGAGGACTCGTCCGGAAACAGGTGCGTCATCGGATCTCCCGCCACGAGAGGATGCGCACGCCTACCTGACCGATGCCGTTGTTGAAGTCTTCGGGGTCGCCGAACGATTCGAGGTTCGCACCGCCGATGCCGGTCGTCCCGAAGTACAGGTGCTGATCGACGATGAACGGTGCCGTAGCGCGGCCGGACAGCGTTGCCGCGATCGGGCTCTCGCTCTTGTCGAGCTTGCCGTTTCCGTCCGAGTCGTAGGCCGCTGTGCCCGTGTACGTCACGGCGTAGAGCTGGGCGCTGAAGTCCGCGCACGGCGTGCTGGCGGTTTCCACCGTGGTCGTGTAGAAGACGATGTCGCCTGCCACCGAGGGTGCTGCGGATGCCCGCTCGCCGTTCGCGAGACCGCCGACGTTCGTCACCGTCGAGAGGTTGCGCGTGAACTGTACCGTCGCCGCAGACGGATAGTTGTCTTTCAGGCCGTAAAGCTTGAACGTCCCTGTTCCGCCCGACGCGCTCACCGGCAGCAGATCGCTGCCCGTCGCGAAGAACGTGTAGACGTCGGTGCTGCCGACGAACAACAGCGCAGACGACGCGTAGATCGGCTGGCCCGTGTCGACCATCGAGAGGGCGGAGATGCCCCCTCCCGGCGTGAACGTGAATCGCCAGGTACTTCCCGTCCGCGTCACCGAGGTATGCCCGGTTGACCACGAAGCTGCCGTTGGTGCCGGCGGCGGTCGGATCGGCCTGGAGCGCGTTCTTCCGGCCGTTGCTGACGTCCCCGATGTTGACGCAGCCCGACCCGCTTCCGCTGCCGCTCGCGACGGTTGCACACGTTGCTGACGAGGAATTGCCGATCGGCTTGCCCGTATCCGCGTTGAGCAGGTACAGCGCGTTCCCGGCCTTCGGGCCTCCGGCGCGCGCCGGAATCAGCGACTCGATGTCGGGGAAGTAGCCCGATCCGACGATCACCGCGTTGGTCGACCGTGTGCTGTCGAGCGGACCGACTGCAGGGTCGGACCAGGTGAACCCGACCGTCTTCTCGGCATACGCTGCGGTCGACTTCACGTCGCCGAACAGCTTGACCTTGCCGCCCGACGTGCCGTCGGCAACCGTGAACGTCGCCGAGTACGCCGGGTTGAAGCTCGAATAGTTCGGGAACGCCCACTTGAAGACAATGGACTCGTCCGGCGAGTCGAAGCGCGCGAGCATCGCGCTGACCGCGGACAGTCCGTCCGCGTCCTGGGCGACACCCATGCCCGCCTCGGTCACGTCGAACGTCTGGTAGAACGTGCCGCCGGCGCCCTCCCCGATGATCAGCAGCGATCGCCACGCACCGCCCAATTTGACCTCGGCAATCTTCGGCGAGCTGTCCACGAAGAAGTCGAACTGCTCCACCGGCTGACCGTCGAGCAGCGTCCGCAGCTTCGGAAGCAGGTTGTACGGAATGAACGCCCAGACCTCGTAACCGGTCCTCGCGTCGATCGCGTGAATCATCCCGTCGTTCGCGCCGACGAACAGCATGCTGCGGCGGTCCTTGTGATCACCCGCAAACGTGCCGACCGAGTCGGGAAAGCCGTAATCGGTATCCGGCGGCGGATCGAGCGATGGCGCGTCCATCAGCGCCGGCGTCGAGCCAATGACCGCGCCGAGCGGCTGCGCGCGGACGCTCGTGATGAGCGCCGCCGCATCGGAGACACCAAGGTGCGGCGACAGCGACACCGCGTTCCCCGTCGTGAACGCGACGACCGATCCGCCACCGGATCCATCCGGGAGGTAGGTGTAGATGTTCCTCGAGCTCGGGTCGGCAACTGTACGGGCCATGCCTGCGAGCGACGGGCGGCCATCCAGATCCGGCCAGAGACGGGTGCCATCCTTGGTGAACTTCCAGCCGGTTGGCTTCGTCGAGTCGGTCTCCGGCTTGTAGGTCCGGAAGGCGCGGATGCTGCCGGCGAACCCCGGCAGCGAGAAGCCTGCCGTGACCATGAAGTTGCTGCGCTGCGGAAGCTGCTGGCCGCCGGACACTGCCGTGATGTCCGTGTTCACCAGCGAAATTCCGGTTGCGTCCGATGCTCCCTCGAGGTTCACGCTGCCGATGACCGGGCTCACCGGAACGAACTCGCTGGCGTTGCCCGAGTCGAAGTCCACTGCGCGCGCGAAGCCGAGCTGAACCGCGCGGTTGATGGCCGCCGTCACGTCGGCGACCGTCGAAACGTTCCGGTAGAACCCGCCGCTGTTGGTGGCAATGGTCTGGAGCTGCGATTCGTCGGCGGCGGCTGGCTTCACGCCGAGGACCACGATCGGCACCCGCTTGGTCGTGCCGCTGGCGGTCACGCTCAGAAAGCTGCTCGCCGTCGTCGCAACGTTGTGGCTCGCCAGATACGAAGTGTCGCCGCTGTCTTTCCCCGAAGTGATCAAGACGACGACCGTATTCCGGCAGGTCCGATTGACGGACGTATCCGCCGTCATCGCCGCGATCGCCGCCGCCTTGGCGTCATCGAGCGCATAGGTCAGCGGCCGGTCTTCGTAGCCGACGCCGCCCAGGCCGGCGGGCACGAACCCGGTGTTGTCCCAGGCGAGCCCGCGGCCACTCGGTCGTTCCGATTCGCGATGGTCACGATGCTCGACGCCGTGTTCCCTCCGGGCGTCACCATGACCGTGCCGGCGGGTGCCGTGGTCTGGGCGAAGCTGGCCGCGGTCACGCTGGGGGCGTAGATCCCGAAGTTTCCGGCACCTCCGGCGTTGCAGGGCGAGAGATCCTGGTACACGGCTTGTGATGCGTCACCGACCGCGACGGGAAGGTCGCAGTCGGGCGGGACGCGCCATGCCGGCGTCTTCTGCCGGAGGCGGAGGAGCCCCCAGCGGTAGGCGCTTCCGGCGTTTTCGCCGACGGCGGCCGCGACGCCCCGCTTCGCAATCGAGTAGCGCGTTGGATCCAGGTACGCCTGGTCGGCGGCGTTGGTCGACGTCAGCGGATTTGCCGGGTCCCAGGCTGCCGCGATCGCCGCAATCGAGCTGGCCGTGTACTTGCCTGGAGAAGAGGCGTACTGGAGGTTGCTGTACGTCCGCCGATACGTCTTGGTCGTGACGGTATCAATGTTCGGGAACGCGCCCATGACGGCCGCGTCGTCGCTGACCTTGTAATAGTTCGGGTCGTAGAACGTGCCGTTGCCGTCCTCGAGCATCCGCAGCGACGTGTCCATCACGATGATGACCGTCGGCGGCACGCGCTTGATGAAGAGCAGCGGATCGAGCTGGGCGAGCAGCGTCGCGGAGACGCATGCAATCACGGTCAGCGCGGTCAGCACACCGGCGACGCGCCGCCGGCGTGTGGGCCGTCGTCTTTGGATTCCTTTTGCCATCACTGCACCACCAGGTTGCCCGTCGACGTGTTCATCCGCATGTTGGTCAGCGCCTTGCCGGGCGTCTGGACGGCCGCTTTCCTGGAGCGCTGATTCAACTCCTCCTGACCGCGCTGAGCGATCTGCCCGCGCTCGATCTCAGTTCCGGACGTGCGCGCGACCGTCACTTCGATCACCTTGTGCGTGCCGGTCGGGCCGAATGCCTCGGCGTGCAGCGTGAGCGTGCCGTTGGCGTCGGCCAGCGGATCGTCGTCAATCTCCGCCGGGTCGTCGGCAATCCAGACCGCGACGTAGCTCGGACTGTCAATCTCGACATCGGGCAGCATGTCCTTCAGGGGCGCGTAGGCGAACAACTTCCATTGCGGGTCGTTCGCGCCCCAGAGGTTCAAGGTGTCAGTAGACGCCTGGAGCTGACCGGTCGCAGTGTTCGGACTGCAGGCAACATCGCAGAGCAGGATGACCCCGCCGCCTGGTACCGTCTTCGTGGTGGACGCGGCCCCGTCGATCAGCGAGGACTTCACGGAGCCGGAGAGGATGTCGTTCCAGCGCGGAATGAGCAGCAGATCCTGGACGACGCGCTCGACGGCCGCATCCGCGGCATACAGCGTCTCCTGCCCGTTGTTGTAGTTGCCGGCGATCTTGACCTCGGTGCTGCTCACCATCACGACGGCAGCGGCAAGCGCCGTCAACAACAGCATCGACATCAGCGCGATGATCAGCGCCGCGCCCTCTTCGTTCGCCAGTCGAGTCTGAAACTGCGTCATGTTCGCCTCACCGCGACAGGTTCAGGTTTCGCGGCGTCACTTCGAACGTGACGATGTAATCAGGCACGGTCTTCACGCCGCCCTGGGACGTACCGGGGTTCTTCCAGAGCGTGTCGTCCAATCCCCGAAGGGCCTCTGATGCGACCTGCACCCGCAGGGTCACACGGACCTTGCGCACGCGCAGCAGGTCCGGGTCGTACTGATTGGCGCCGCCCCCACAGAACTCCGGGCCGATCAGCATGTCGGGCGTCAGCGCTGCGAGCGAGCCCTCCGTCATCGTCAGCACGGGCAGTTTCGGATTCCCGCCCGCGTCATACAGGCAGTTCTCTTCGCCTAGCGGTGGTTTGGGCACCTTCGGCGGATTCGGATCCCCGAAGTAGCTCACTTGCATGTCGACCAGGTTGTCGACCATCGGCGTGTCGGTCGCACCGCCGTTGTACCGCATCAGCTGGTTGGTCGCGCTGTCGCGGTAGTACGTGTTGCTCACCGCCTGGGTGATGCTGGCGCCTGTCGCGTAGCTGTAGTTCAGGTCCTGCCCGCGATGCTGAAGGTGGGCGGCGTCGCTCTGCACGGCGGTGATCTCGAACGTATCGAAATGGCCCGAGCTGTCGAAGATCAACACGACCATTCCTTCCGTGAAGGCGCACAGCGGGTCCTTCTTGGGGCATTTCGACGCGTCGAGGTCGTTGACTTTCAGCTCTTGCGACTGCGCAGGCATCGCCCTGAGGATCGTCGTCTGAGTGTAGGTGTTCGGGATGTACGTGATCGAGATCGCGTCCGGGCGGAACATCGTAGGGGGATCAGCGTTCAGTGCTCCCGCCCTGCGCGGCAGGATCGGCGCGAAGAAATTGACCAGCGAACCGCTGGTCGATCCCTGATACACTCCCGCCCCCGCCATGACGAGCTCTTTGAAGAGCGCGTCAGAAGCGACCCGCATCCCTTGCTGGACGTCCGCGACCTCGGTCTGCGCCTGCGACGTGCCCGGCGCCGGAGTTACCAGACTGAAGATCGCCCCCGTCACGGTCAGCATGACGGCGGCCGATACCAGCAGCTCGATCAGCGAATAGCCGGCTTCCGATCCGACACGCCCGACCTGAAGGTCGGGCGTACCGAGCGCACGCCCCATGTGTGCCGCGGTAGGCCCCGCCTTCAGGTCGGGCGCTCCGGCACCTCGGCGCTGCGGCGTCCGTCATGACGCCTTCCTCGTCCTCACCGTCACCAGGAGCGTGTCGCCGGGCATCCGCACCCGCGGGTTCGAGCTCGCGAGACGGGCCATCTCGTTGGCCATCGGCGTGACGAGCACCTGAATCACGAGCGTGTTGTTCGGGTTCGTCGGAAGCGGTCGAATCGACCAGCGACGGATGTAGACGGCCGTTGCGGGTGCGGTACCGCCGGTCCCGACCCACGCCCCGCCCGCGTCCACGAAGTCCACGAAGCCCTCGGTGTTGTGCTCGAGCGAATCAGCCGGAGACGGATTCAGACCGGATCCGCCCTGGGTTGTCGGGTAGACCGTCATGTCGGTCGACGTGTCGGAGACGGGAAGTCCCTCGCCGTTGGTATCGAAGCCCCAGGTGAGGGATCGGATCTGCTCCAGCTTCTGCTCCGCCAGCATGGTCGTGGACGTCTGGCTGCGGGCCATGACGTTGACACGCGTCGACGCTGCGAAGAGCTGCGCGACGCCGAGCGACACCGCGGTCAGAATGCCCATGGCCACTACGACCTCGACGAGGCTGAAGCCACGGCTATTGAAGCTGGATTTTTCCTGCGCCATTGACCGTTACCGACTTGGACTTTTCGCTGCGCGTGACCGTGATCGTCTCCGTCGAGGCGATGCTCTGGACGGTCCCGGACACGACTGTGTATGCCGTACCATCCGGCTGGAACTGGAAGACACCGCTCGTGACCGTGGCGCCGCTCGGCAGCGTCCGCATTGGACCGTCGTAGTTCGGCGTCGTCATCAGATCCATGTCGGCCGCGGGATAGGGGTATGAGCTCACGAGGCATCGGTTGGTAGAGTTATCCGCCGTCGTGCCGATGACTTCCACGGTGCGCAGGTATCCGTTCGCGGGACAGTTCAGGTGAACCCTGAGCGGGCGATTGAGATTGACTGCGCGCAGTCGCGCACCCTGGAGCTCGCGCTCGACAGTCCGGACGGCCTCGTTCAATTTCGCCGCCTGGGAAATGTCAGTGACGATGGGGACCGAGATCGCCATGATCGTCGTCGCAAATCCGACGACGATCATCAGTTCGGTCAGCGAGAACCCGCGTGCATTCCGCCGCAGGAAAATGAAATCAGGCTCCATCGCATCACCCGATTGAGCAATGGTTCTGCCATGGGACTTAAGTCCGCCGGGGTGTGGGAGTTAGAGGCTGTTTCGCGAAGGCGATGACGAAAGCGTGTGCGGGGCGGACCTGCAGTTTTCGCTATGCGCTGACAATTCTGTTCTACGGGTGTTTCGCAGGCTGCAAGGGTGGGGTGGCAAGGCTAAAGACCTGCCCGCCTACGCCAAGGCTCCGGCGAGGTCTCGCCGAAGCGCGCCGGGATTCCAATGCGCGCAAAGGCGGACGCTACAGCACGTCTGCGGAGCGCGAGGAAACGGGCAGCGTGACCGTGAGGCGCGCGCCACCGCCATCGTTGTTCGTGGCCGAGACGCGTCCGTTGTGGGTGACGACGATCTTCTGCACGAGCGCGAGCCCGAGTCCTGTTCCCCGGGCCTTCGTCGTCACGAACGGACGGAACATGGTTGACACGACCGCCGCGCCCACACCGGGCCCGTTGTCGGTCACCGAGATTCGCAGCGTGCCTTGGGCCCGGTCGAGAACGCCCGCGACGGTCACTACGGGCACCACGTGCGCATCCGCACACGCCTCCAGCGCATTGCGACACAGATTGCTGAACGCCTGCCGCAGCAGGACCTCGTCCCCCTCGACCTCGGCGAAGTCTCCGGTCACGACGACGTCCCCGCCTCGGGCGGTGACGTCCGCCCGGATCTCGTCGGCCGCGCGCTCCGCAATCGCCCGCATATCAACCGGCGTCAGCATGAGCTCTGTCGGCTTGGCAAAGTTGAGAAAATTCGTGACGACCTGTCCGAGCGCCTCGGTCTCCCCTCTGATGCCCTCGACGTACGGCCGGTACTCGCGCGGAAGCTGTTCCAGTTCGAGCAGGCGGCCGTATCCGTGTATGGTCGCGAGGCCGTTCCGAAACTCGTGCGCGATACCCGCGGTGAGCTCGCCCAGGCGCGCCAGGCTGTCCTTCAGCCGCAGCTGCTCCTCGAGCTCCATGACCTCCGTCAGATCGGTGAAGAGACAGATGGCGCCGTGCGCGCCACCGCCTTCCTCGCGGATCGGCGAGACCGTGACGCCCAGGTGCGAGGCACGCCCGGCTCCGGTCATGGGCACGGCGCGGCGCACGATCGCCTTGCCGGTCCGGAGACACTCGTCGACGACGCCGGCAAGCGCTTCGGCGCCCGAGAGCACTTCTCGAAAGGGACCGTCCCACTGCGCCGCCGGCATCCCGAGCATCTTGAGCGCCGCCGGATTCAACGTCCTCACCCGACCCTCGTCGTCGACGACGAGCAGCCCTGAGGTCATGCTTGCGATGATCTCGCCGCTCACGCGCTCGGACGCCTCGGCCCTCGCCTTCATGGCGCGCTCCTGCTCGCGCATCCGGCTGAGCGCGTCCTCCATGGCGGACGCCATCAGGGCCGTCTCTCCTCCAGGGAGCCGGGACTCCTTGGCGATCGTCCGTGCAGCGGTGAAGAATTTCGAGACCGCGAACGCCAGGATGCCTGCGAGCATCCCCACGAACGCGGTGAGACCGAGCAGGAGGTAGCCGGACCGGTTCATGGGGCGTTCTCGCTCTGGTCGCGGCTTCTGAGACGTAGGGCCGGATCTTCCGCCCCGTCCGGGCTGCGGCGGGTCTCTGAAGACCCGGCCCCGACACCGGCCAGATTCGCGCACGAGGTCCCTACACCACATAAAACCCGACGTACCAGGCGACGATGCGGTCGCCGTAGAGCGACGCGATCAGCCCGGCAAGTGCCAGGAACGTTCCGTAAGGCAAGGCGTATCGAAGATCGCCTCGCCTGGAGACGATCACGAAAAGGCCGACGACGGCACCGGCAATCGACGAGAACACGAGCGTCACGAGCACCAGCTTCCACCCGAGAAACGCTCCGATCATCGCGAGCATCTTGACGTCCCCGCCGCCCATCCCTTCCTGCCCCGCGTAGCGATAGTACGCCTCGCCTATCAGCCAGAGCGAGCCGCCGCCGACCAGGACGCCCAGCGCCGACGCAACCGGACCCGGCGGAAACAGGAGCGAGAACAGAAATCCAAGGACGATGCCAGGCAGCGTGATCACGTTTGGAAGGAGGTGGTGCTCGAGGTCGATCGCGAACAGCACAATCATGGCGCAGGCGAACAGGAGTCTCGGCACGAGCATGAGATCGACGCCGAACACGAAGTAGTGCACCACGAAGATGCCCATCGTCACGAGCTCGACGATGGGGTATCGAACGGAAATGGGCGCGCGGCACCCGCGGCAGCGTCCTCCCAGGAGCGCGTAGCTGACGACCGGGATGTTGTCGGCCCAGCCAAGCGCGTACCCGCACGACGGGCAGCGCGACCCGGGGCTCACGACCGATGTCCGCAATGGGATGCGATGGATGCAGACGTTGAGAAAGCTGCCGACGGCGAGGCCGAGCAGCGTGAGGCAGACGAGCACGAGAGTGTCCACGCTCATTGCGGGGAACGGGCGAGCTCGGGCAGCGGATTGAGCGTGGACGCCTGCGCGATGCTGATGCGCGCGGTATCGGGATCGAGTTGATAGGGCATGCCGGTCGGATCGACTGGAACGCCGGCGAGCACCCCGCCGCGCACCAGATCGCTCCATGTGACGCGGCGTCCGGCCGGCACGGCCGTTCGCGACGATCGCCTGCAGCCGGTCGATCTGGTCGAGGGCCTCGAGCTGGAGGAGGCTGCGCTCGGCGGTTCGCCGCAGCCAGGACTCGTCCGACTGGAGAATCTGCTGCCAGAGCATCCGCGCGGAGCTCCTGTCGCGGGCGCTCAGCACGGTCGCCGCGAGCGGCGGCAGCCAGTTGGGCGCGCCGGGCTGGGCGGCCGCGCGCTGGAACCAGACCGCCGCTGCGACCGTGTCGTGGAAGTGCCAGTAGTGCACGAAGGCGATGTCGTAGAAGTACTGCCACTTTTCCGGCTGGGCGGCGATGCCCTTCTGGAGGAGCGCGATCGCGTGATCCGGACGCCCCGGCCCGCCTGGCGGTGATTCGCTCAGAAAGATGGCGCCGAAGCGATAGGCGATCGTGAAGTACGGATCGAGGGTCGTCGTGAGGTCGAGCAGCGGCTGGAGGAGCTCGTACTTGCGACGGCCGTCGTGGGACAGGCGGTCCCCGCCGTAGTGCTGGATGGCCCTGATCCAGTAGATGTCCGACGCGAGCGCGTCGAACTCGAGCGCCAGACGCTTTACCGCGACGCCCGAGCGCGTGTAGAGGAGACGCTCGCTGGCACGCTCCCGGATCGGATACGCGGCATCGCGGCCGGCCTGGAGGCCGACCGCTCCGGCGAGCGCGAAGAATGCCCCGCAGAGCAGCCCGACCTGGCGTGCCGTCGTCACTTGAAGTCCCGCCGCGAGAAGATGAACGTTGCGCCGAAGAGAAGGGCCGCGACGTAGGCCAGACCGTAGCCGGTGGTCCACAGCACGTAGCCCGCGCTCACGGGAAGCCCGTGGACGACCTGAGTCTTGACGTCGAACGCCGAGAGGTCTGGCAGGACGTGATAGACGACCCGGGCCAGCCAGGCGGCCGGCCTCGAGCTGACCACCTGATCGAAGTTCCTGAGCTCGGTGTTGAAGTGGCCGGCCAGGTAGATGCCGAACGTGAGCGCAGCGGAGAGCAGCGGGGTCGAGAACGTCGAGAAGAACAACGCCACCGCCGTCACCAGCATCAGCTCGACGAAGATGAGGAAGATCGCCGTGAGCAGGCGCGGGTCCATCCCGGGCGCATCCCATGCCGATTTGAATTCCGCCGTCTCGGTCACGGTCATGTAGCCGAGCACTGCGTAGAGTGCAAGCGTCATGACGGCGACGTTGATCCGCCAGCGTCAGGACGAGCCCGGCGTACTTCCCGGCGATGAACTGCGAGCGGCTGACCGGCTTCGAGAGCAGCGAGTAGATGCTGCGGCGCTCGACCTCCTTCGAGACGAGGCCGATGCCGATGAAGATGGCGATGAAGAGGCCGAAGATCCCGGTTGCGGCGAGACCGAGGTCCTTGATGATCTTGACATCCTGGCCGGCGGTCAGCTGGCCGAGGAGGTACGACGAGGAGATCAGGAGCACCGCGAACAGCACGAGGTTGTACGGCACGCGGTCGCGGACCGATTCGCGGAACACGCTGACGCGCCACCCAGCTAGCGGCGCGCACCAGATACCTCCGTTGGCTGCGGGGCACGCGCGCCGTCGCCCGCTTCGGCGACGCGGCGCACGAAGAAGTCTTCGAGCGTCTCGCGCAGCGGGTTCAGGGACACGAGCGAGGCGCCGGTTGCAATCAGGTCTGCCAGGAGACGCTCGGGCGGAGGGTCCAGCGCCAGCTCCAGCGTGTACCGGCCGGGTGAGATCTCGATGGAGCGTTGGATGGAGGACGCCATGCGAGCGAGCACTTCCGGCTTCAGATTCGCCACGACCAGCTCCCATCCGTGGACTTCGAATGCAAGGATCTCGGTCAGGCGGCCGGAGGCTGCGAGGCGGCCCTTGGCCACGACCGCCACGCGGCTGCAGAGCGCCTCGGCGTCGGCGAGGATGTGCGAGCTGAAGAAGACCGTGCGGCCCTGGTTGCGCAGTTCCAGGATCAGCTCTCGAACGTCGCGGCGGCCCAGCGGATCGAGGCCGGACATCGGCTCGTCGAGGAATACGACCTCCGGATCGTTGAGCAGGGCCTGGGCGATGCCAACGCGTTGAATCATGCCTTTGGAGAACTTGCGGAGCTGCAGGCGTCGCTCGGCGCCGATGCCGACGCGATCGAGCATCGCCGCCACGCGCGTCCGAGCCTCCGCCGATCGATAGCCAAAGAGCCGCGCAAAATATGCGAGGAGCTCTTCGGCCGTGAGGTAGTCGTAGAAGGCCGGGTTTTCCGGAAGGTACCCGATTCGCTGGCGCGTGGCGACGTCGCCAATCGGGCGCCCCAGGATCTCCGCCCGTCCAGACGACGGGAAAATGAGCTCCATCAACAGCTTGAGCGTTGTCGTCTTTCCGGCGCCGTTCGGGCCGAGAAAGCCGAAGACCTCGCCCGGCTCGATCTGGAGTGACAGCTTGTCGAGGGCGCGGTAGGGCCGCTTGCGCCAGAACCCGATTGCGTAGTCTTTCGTGAGCTCGTCGATGCGTATGGCTGGCGGCATACGCTCAGGACTCGTCCGTCATCGAGAATCTATGGGAGTGGACGCCGGCGTCACGGCTTGGATCCTGTGGTCGTCGCCCGTTTGATCTCCAAGTCGATGACGGCGTCGATGACCCGCGGATCCTGGCCGCCGGGCAGCATGTGTCCGTTGATGAAGAAGGTCGGCGTCGACTTGACGCCGAGCATGACGCCCATGCCGGCATCGTTCCTCACCTCGAGGAGCGCCTCGGCGTACTTCGCGTCGTAGTCCTGAATCCCGGCGACGTCGCGCGCCGCGGCTTTGACCTGAGCCGGTGTCAAGAGCGGCGGGCCCTGGTGACTGAACAGCCAGTGCTCGAGCTTTTCGGCGGATCCGTCGTTCTTCCGACGCGCCAGGACGTCGGCGGCCGCCGCCTCGCAGGCCGCCGGGTGCACGAAGCCCGACCCGCCGTTGCACTCCGAGTCGAGCGGGAAATGTTTCAGCACGAACTTGAACTGGCCGGTCCTGGTCCACTTCGCGATCAGCGGGCCGTACGCCTCGTAGGTCTGCCGGCAGGGCGGGCACTGGTAGTCGTTGAACTTGACCATCAGGACCTTCGCCCCGTCGCTCGAGATCGGCACGTCGACCTTCGGCTGGAGATCGAACCACTTCTCGACGCTCCGCGCTTCTGTTCGGGCGTGAGCGGCGGGAACTCGGCGGGCGTAGTGGCCGCGGCCCGGTCCGCGGCCTGCTCCTTGGGAAACGCGGCGATCACCGTGACGGCGCCGACCACGAAAAGCGCGGCGATGCCCAGCGCCACCGGGCTCGCGGCAACCGTCCGCACGTCCCGCCCCGCCCGCGTCGGCAGCGTCGTCATCGGGAAGGACGTGGCCGCGCCGAGATCAGGAAGATGGCGATGACCGAGACGTACGTGATCACGCAGAGAATGCACACGGCATGGAGGACGACGAACGAGGCATAACCGAGATAGATCACGAACGCGAGGGCGACTGTCGAGAGCGCGAAGATGTAGGCGGGCGCGCTCTCGCCCAACTGCGGCGTCTTGCGACCGCTGAGCGCGGCAATCGCCAGCACGAGGGCAAAGAAGAAGACGCCCCCGAGCGCGACGGGCACGCCCAGGAAGCTGCCGTACGAGCTCAGATACGCCTGCGTGCAGCTCACCGTGGCGTTCACGTCACAGAAACTGGAGAAGGATCGGTCGATCGAGGAGGTTGTAGTGCACGTAGCTGGAGGTCAGCGACGCGCCCAGCCCCAGGAGGGCGAAGAGCAGAAGCGGTGATGCGTGACTTCATGGGATTCTCCGCGTCGCTTCGCCGCTCGCGCGCTTCATCTCGAGATCGATCAGGAAATCGATGACCCGAGGGTCCTGACCGCCGGTCATGTGACCGTTGATGAAGAAGGTCGGCGTGGACTTGATGCCAAGCATCCCGCCCATGCCCGCCTCGTTCTTGACCTCGATGATGGCGCTTGCGTACTTCGCCTCGAAATCAGGGATCCCGCCGACGTCGCGGGCAGCGGCCTTGACCTGATCGGGCGTCAGGAGCGGTGGCCCCTGATGGGTGAAAAACCAGTCTTCCAGCTTTTCGGCCGATCCATCGCCCTTCCGGCGGGCCATGACAACGGCGGCAGCAGCCTCGCAGGCCGCAGGGTGAAGCGTGACGCCGCCGTTGCACTTCGCATCGAGCGGGAAATGCTTCGACACGAACTTGAACTGGCCGGTCTTGGTCCACTTGTCGATCAGGGCCGCGTACGCGCGGTAGGTCTGCCCGCACGCCGGGCACTGATAGTCGTTGAACTTGACCATCAGCACCTTGACCCCGTCGTTCGGCACCGGGACGTCCATCCTGGGCTGGACGTCCCACCATTTCACGAGATCGGCTTTCTGCTGATCGGTGAGCGGCGGGAGCTCCGCGGGCGCCTGGGCGGCGGCCTGCTCTTTCGGAAAGACGGCGTTGACCGTAACGGCGCCAACGGCGAACACGGCGGCGATGGCCAACGCCGCGGGGCTGCCAGCCATCGTTCGGAGGTCTCGGCCGAGGCGCTTTGGCAATGTCGTCATGGGAATCGATGTCGCGGCGGCAGAGATCAGAAAGATCGCGACGACAGAGACATAGGTCCCCACGCAGAGTATGCAGACCGCGTGGAGGATGAAGAAGGAGGCGTACGCGAGATACAGGGCGAACGCCAGGCCGACGGTGGAGAGGGCGAAGACGTAGGCCGGTGCGCTCTCCCCCGCCTGCGGCGTCTTGCGGCCGCTCAGGGCGGTGATCCCGAGGATGGCGGCAAAGAAGAAGACGCCGGCGAGCGCGACGGGAACGCCGAGAAAGCTGCCGTAAGGGCTCAGGTACGCCTGCGTACAGCTGACGGTGGCGTTGACGTCGCAGAAGCTGGAGAAGGACCGGTCCACCAGCAGGTTGTAGTGGACGTAGCTGGACGTCAGGGAGGCGGCCAGGCCCAACGCGGCAAACAGCAGCAGTGGCGTGCGTGATTTCATGGAAAGCGTCAGTGTCAGTTGTACCGCGGGGCCGGGATATGGTCAAGGTGGGGGGCCAGATAATCGTGACGTCCCTCTCCCCCAGCCCCAGTCGCGGCACCCGGCAGGCGAAGCGGGGGCGCTGAGCGCCAGCGCCCGCACCTGAACTCCTCTACTTGATCTCCCGGCCATGTGCCGGAAGGCCGGTTTCGGGCATGTTGCCGGTGAAGGTTGCCTGGTCCTCGAAGATGATCCGTTCCATGTTGGTCCCGAAGTACCGAGTGCCGGACGTCCCGGGATTGAGCGGATCGGCGGTGACCTGATAGGCCGGCACGAGCGGCGCGTCCGTACAGCTGCGACGGGTATCCGTTTCCTCGTCTGGTTCGGTGGCGGACATCTGAATGAGGTATCCGGTCTTCACCAATGGGTCAGACTGGGAAAGGTCCGGGCTGAGAAAGGGGGCCCCGCTCCCTGGCACGGGGACGCCAAGGCTCATGAGCGTCGGTGCGAAGCGCTGATTGCCGCAGGTCTGCGCGTAGGCGAACTGCGCCTTGTTGATGGAGTCGAGAGTGGTGATGGCGCTCGATTCGGAGCCGCGGATCCTGGCGCTCCGGTAGCCGGCGACGGCAATCGACGCCAACACCCCGACAATGGCCAGGACAATCAGGATCTCGATGAGGGTGAAGCCGCGGGATCCGCGCACAAGGTCAGGATAACTCAGAGCCGGCGCTCGGTGCTCGGCGCTCGGCGCTCGGCGCTCGGCGCTCGGCGCTCGGCGCTCGGCGCTCGGAACGGTGCTGCTGGAAGCTGGAAGCTGGAAGCTGGAAGCGGGCTCGGGCTTCGGCTCGGCGACTTCGGGCATTAGACGCTCGCCCTTCGGACCCTCGGCTGCCGACGGATTCGTCCGGCGGCTCCGCTGCGCGCCGGCGACTGAACCGATGCGCGGATCGGGCGGCACATGGCAGGCGCACTGATGCGACCGGGAAAGATGCTCGTGGTTCTCAGGGCTACGCGGATCACACAGACCCAAGTCGCCGCGAGAATCGGGGCGCGCGCTTTCCGGCTGCGCGGTGTGGCGGGTCGCTCCGCATCGGCGCCGGCACTCAGCGCCCCCGCTCCGCCTCGCTCCCCTGTGCGGAAGGCCGGTGCTGCTCGCAGGTCGGGACGATGTGACGAATCGTCAGGCTTCGGGCTTCGGGCTTGGAAAAATGATAGCTGGAAGCTGGAAGCCGGAAGCTGGAAGCCGGAAGCGAAAAAGGGATGCCCGCTGATGCGAGCATCCCTTTCCGTCTGACCCGCGAGGAGACTATTGAAGCGGCGCGCCGCCGGTCTCCGGAACCGCCGAATTGTCGGCCGTGAAGTAGATCGTGCCGGACGCGCCCGTGCCGAACTTGCGGACGCCGGTGCTGTCGCTGAGAGGATCCGCCGTCGCGAAGTAGTTGGTCTGGCTGACGAACGTGCCGTTGCAGTCCTTGACGACGTCGGCCGTGGTCGCGGACGCGGCGAGCGTGATCGTGTAGCCGCTCTTGATCGAGGGGTCAGCCGACAGGTCGGGCGAGATGAAGCCCTGGGTGCCGGAGCCGCACGGAGCCGCCAGGATGGTGAGCGTCGTCGCGTAGCCGCCGCCACCCGCCGCCGACGAGTAGGACGCTTCCGCGCTGTTGATCGCGCGCATCGACCCGATCGCCGAGGACTCGTTGCCGGACATGCGGGCGCGCAACAGGCCGGGGACCGCGATGGCCGCGATGATGCCGATAATCGCCACGACGATCAGCAGCTCGATGAGCGTGAAACCCTTCTGGTTACGAACTTTCATTGCAATCTCTCCTCAAAGAAGACGTCGATGGCCGCTTGAACAGAAGCGTCAGGCCCACCTGGCTCGGAACCCAGCGGCCGACGGGTCACCCTTGAGCAACGCAGATGCCACTCATCCCTTCAGACGTGGCAACTGGCTAAGTAGTCTTGAACGTGCCATTTAGGCGGAGTGGAGGGAGCGCCCTGCGGCGTCCTTCCTGCCAATTTTCGGCCGTTCGACAAATTGTGTCAACTGCATGTGGCGTTTTTTGTCAGTTTCTGGAGAAAAATCGCAAAACCCTAGGGGACGGCCCGTCGACCGAGGTTGACGGGTTTGCGTCTCCAGTAGGCGGTCGTCTGTCGGCAGTCCACAATCGTCAGTCGCGGTTTTTATTCCCAGTCGGTCGACAGTCGGGACCGGAGCCACCGGTTGTCGTAGGCCCGACTTTCAGGTCGGGCGAACAGTCAAACGTCGCTGCCCAGCCGGATGAACCTCGCGCACGCTCGACCAGAGCGGACCACAGCCGAGCACCGAGCGCCGAGCCCCGGATCCCGATCTATTTCAGGTTGTACTTCTTCATGTAATACCTGAACGACCGGAAACTCATTCCCAGCAGGTCGGCTGCCTTGACTTTGACACCGCCGGCACGGCGAAGTGCCTCGGCGATGTATTCGCGCTCGATGTGCTGCACGTGCTGCTCGAGGTCGAACCCCTGCGAGGGGAAGGCTTCGGCCCCTGCCGCTGGCGGGACCGCCAGCGCCGCTGACGCCCGGACCGCGTCGGGCAGGCTCTCGACCAGGATTGCCGGGCTCCGCTCGAGCGCGACCGCCCGCTCGATCGCGTTCTCGAGCTCCCGGATGTTCCCCGGCCAGCCATACGCCTGCAGGCAGGCCATCGCCGCCCCTGACACACCCGAAATGGGCTTCCCCATCTGCCCCGCGAACCGGGTGGCGAAGTGCTCGGCGAGGAGCGGAATGTCGTCGACGCGCTCGCGCAACGACGGCAGCCGCAACGGGATCACGTTGATCCGATAGTAGAGATCCTCGCGGAACGATCCGTCGGCGACCATCTTCGTGAGGTCGCGATTGGTCGCCGCGATGATGCGGATGTCCGCTTCGACCTCGTCGGTGCCGCCGACGCGCCGGAACCGGCGCTCCTGCAACACCCGTAGCAGCTTCACCTGCACCTGCGGGCTCATCTCGCCAATCTCGTCCAGGAAGACCGTTCCCTTCTCGGCGACCTCGATGAGCCCCTTTTTGTTGACGTCGGCACCGGTGAACGCGCCGCGCATGTGGCCGAACAATTCCGAATCGAGCAGCGTCTCCGAGACCGCGCCGCAGTTCAACGCGACGAACGGCCGATCCCTCCGCGGTGAGTTGACATGGATCGCGCGCGCGACGAGCTCCTTCCCGGTACCGGACTCCCCGGAGATCAGAACCGTGCTCGCGGTGGGTGCAACCGTCTCGATCAGCTGGAAGATCGCCAGCATCGGCGCGCTCGACCCGATGATGTTCGAGAACTGATGCGAGGTGTGCAGCGCGCGCTTGAGCAGGACGTTCTCCTGCTGCAGCCGCTTGCGCTCGAGCTCCTTGCGCACCCGCATCCGCAGCTCGTTGGCCGCGCCGGGCGACTTGTGGACGTAGTCGGCGGCGCCGAGCCGCAGAGCCTCCACCGCCGTATCCGTCGACGCGAACGCCGTCATGACGATGCTCGTGATCTCGGGGTCGATGCGTTTGGCCTCTCGCAGCACGTCGACGCCGCTCATCTCCGGCATCCGGATGTCCGTGATGAGGACGTCCACCCGCTCCTTGCGCAGGATCTCGATACCGGCGCGGCCGTCTTCCGCCACGAGCACGTCATAGCCGTCCCGCGACAGCAGGATTGTCAGCAGCTCCCGCATCGACCGCTCGTCGTCCACGACGAGCACGCGAGGAGCCGCAATCGCGGCGTCGGCGGATTGGAGTTCAGTGGACATAAACGCTCAAATCAGCTTCCAGCTTCCAGCTTCCAGCTTCCAGCTTCCAGCTCGGCGCGGGCTGACGCCCGCGCCCTACAGCGGTCATCCTTCAAATTCCAGTTGGCTGCCCCTCGCGATCCGGCTCCAGCTGGAAGCTGGAAGCTGGCAGCTGGAAGCTGACGAGCGGCAGCTTCACCGACACCGTCGTCCCCTGACCTGGCAGCGACGTGACCTGCAGCTCGCCGCCGTAGTCGCTGACGATGCGATGGACGATCGAGAGGCCGAGCCCGGTGCCGCGCGCGAATCCGCCGCGGAACGGCTGCAGGATCCCCTCGAGATCCTCCGGCGCGATCCCAACGCCCTCGTCTCGGACGGCGATCGTGAGGTAGCCGCCGCTGGTCGTCGCGTCCTGCGCGGTGACGATCATCCTGAGCGCACCGCCGTCGGGCATCGCTCGCAGCGCGTTCGAGGCCAGGTTCCACACGACCTGACGGATCTGCGCTTCGTCGGCCAGGCAGACGACGGGATCCGGAGGTACGTCGACCAGGACCGCGTGGGACGGAAGGCGCTCGGGACTGTTCTGCAGCAGGGCCGCTGTCTCGGTCACGGTCTGGCGAACGTCCACGCGGGAGGCTGCCTGGCGCTGCGGCCGCGCGTACGCCAGAAAGCTGCGAATCGTATCGTTCAGACGCTCCGACTCGCGGATCACGATGTCCATCAGCTGCGCCTGCTCGCCCGTGAGCGGCAGCTCCTGCCGCAGGATCTGAATCGAGCCCGACATCGACGCGAGCGGGTTGCGGATCTCGTGCGCAATCCCGGCGGCCATCTCCCCCACCGCGGCAAGCCGCTGCTGCATGCGGGCCTCGCGCTCTTCGCGGCGGGCATCGGTCACGTCGCGGAACGTGAAGACGAATCCCGTCTCCCCCCGGGGCGTGCGCAGGATGGCAGTACTCAGCCCGAGCTCGATGCGCCGCCCGTCGGTGCGGGTCAGCTCGAACTCGACGCGCGGGAGCGGACGCTGACCGTCGCGTGGATCGAAGAACGCGGCGAGCTCGCCGGGCCACTGGAGGACGTGCGCGATGGATTGACCGACGGCGCTCTTGGCTGCGATCCCGGTAATGACTTCCGCCGCGCTGTTGAACGTGATGATCCGGCCGGTGACGTCCGTGGTCGCCAGGCCGCTCGCGAGGCTGTCGATGACGTGCTGGCTGAACGCCTGCAGATCCGCCAGCTGGTTCGACGCCTGCAGCAGCTGGGCGTCGGCACGCCGCAGCCCTTCGGCCAGATAGCCGCTCAGCGTCGCCACCGCCAGGAACCCGAACACGTTGAGGCCCACGCTCAAGAGCGCGACCTTCAGCGGCGGCAGCACTTCGGGCGCGGTGACGATCGGCAGCGGTGAAATCCCCGAGTACTGCGCGAGCACCAACCCGATGTAGATTGCCGCGCTGACCACGCCGACCATGACACCACCGCGCCGCGACCGGATCGTGCTCGCCGCGATGATCGGCAGCGTGTAGAGCGTGTTGAAGTAGCTGGCGATCCCGCCCGTCACGTACACGATCGCCGACACGATCAGCGCGTCGCACGCCAGCTGGACGTCCACCATCCAGAGGTGCTGCTCCGCCCTCTTCAGCAGCAGACTGTAGATCGCCGTCAGGCCGTAGGTCAGCGCGATCAGGAAGAAGAACGGATCGATCGGCAGCGAGCCTGGCGACTTGATCTGCGCGAGAATCGCCGACCCGAGCAACAGCGTCACGACCACCGCGCGGGCGGTCATGAGCCAGAGAAGCTTGGATCGGAGGGTGGTCATGATGGTCAATCTACGCACCGCACCCTGCGCGGCGGTTCTGTCTGCATTTCTCACGGCCGCGGGGCCCCACCCCCGCGGCCTATCCGCCGCTCGCTGGCGCTCGCGGGCTGCTCAGCAACGACAGCCCGCCTCAGCGCGATTCTGTCTCCTAGCTCCTAGCTCCTAGCTCCTAGCTCCTGCAGCTCCTGATCAATTACTCAACTTGCTGATCAGATCGAAGATCGGCAGATACATCGCGATGACGATCCCGCCGACGACGACGCCCAGGAACGCGATCATGATGGGCTCGAGGAGGGTCAGCATGCCGGCCACGGCCGAGTCCACTTCCTCCTCGTAGAAGTCGGCGATCTTCGACAGCATCGCGTCCAACGCGCCCGTGGTCTCGCCGACGTTGATCATCTGCACGACCATCGACGGGAAGACGTTCGTCTCCTTCAGCGGGCCCGACACCGTTTCGCCCCGCTCGATGCCCAAGCGCGTCTTCTGGATCGCCGCTTCGATGATGGCGTTGCCCGACGTGCGGGCGGTGATGTCGAGGCCGTCGAGAATCGGCACGCCCGAGGAGAGCAGCGTGGCCAACGTCCGGCAGAACCGCGCCACGGCGACCTTGCGGAGGATGTTGCCGAGCACCGGCGTCTTCAGCAGCACCGCGTCGATCGTGTGCCTGCCGTTGACCGTCGCGTAATACCGCGAGAGCCCCCACCCAATAGCGAAGATCGCCACGAGGATCAGCCAGCCCCACGCGACCACGCCGTTGCTCATGGCGATGACGACGCGGGTCGGCAGCGGCAGCTGCGCGCCGAGGCCGGCGAACAGCGTGGCAAACGTCGGGATGACCTTCCACAGAATCGCGCCGACGACCAGCGCCGCGATCACGATGACCGCGATGGGATAGATCATCGCGGACTTGACGTCCCCCTTCAGCTTGACGTTCTTCTCGATGTAGACCGCCAGGCGCTTCAGGATGGTGTCGAGGATGCCGCCCGCTTCGCCCGCCGCGATCATGTTCGAGTAGAGCGCGTCGAACGTCTTCGGGTGCTTCTTCATCGCGTCGGCGAGCGCCGCGCCCGCTTCGACGTCCTCGCGCACCTTCAGGATCGCGGCCGAGAAGTGCTTGTGCGGCTCCTGCTTGCCCAGGATGTCGAGGCACTGGACCAGCGGCAGGCCGGCGTCGATCATGACGGAGAACTGCCGTGTGAAGATGGCGAGGTTCTTCGCAGGCACGCCGCGGGCCTTCCCCGCCTTCGGCTTGGCCTCCGCCTTGGCCTTCGATTGGTCGATCCGGGTGACGAGGATCTGATCGCGCCGAAGGGCGGCCACGACAGCGTCGGCCGAATCGGCGATACGCTCGCCGGTCACCGTCTGTCCGCCGCGCGTGCGGCCCGAGTAGGCAAATGTCGGCATGGTGTTTTCTGCGTTTATCGACGCGACGGCATCGCCACTGGCGTCCGTGCCATTCCGGCGCCCGGCACGACGCCGGTGCCACGATTGATCATCTGCTCGAGCTCGTCCTTCATGGAGGACGCGCTCATGGCGGTTTCGAGCGTTATCTGACGCGTCATCACGAGCGTCGCGAGCGACTGGTTCATCGTCTGCATCCCGAGCCGCTCCTGCCCGGCCTGCATGGTCGAGTAGATCTGGTGCACCTTGTCGTCGCGAATCAGATTCCGGATCGCCGGCGTCGGAACCATGATCTCGAGCGCCACGACCCGCCCGCCGCCGTCGGCCCGCGGCAGCAGCGACTGGCAGACGATCCCCTCCAGCACCAGCGACAGCTGCGTTCGGATCTGGCCCTGCTGGTGCGCCGGAAACACGTCGATGACGCGGTTGATCGTCTGCGCGGTCGAATTCGTATGCAGCGTTGCCAGGGTGAGGTGGCCCGTCTCGGCGATCCGCAGCGCCGACTCGATCGTCTCGAGATCCCGCAGCTCGCCGATGAGAACGATGTCCGGATCCTCGCGGAGCGCCGACCGCAACGCCACGGCAAAGCCCTGCGTGTCGCTGTGCACTTCCCGCTGGTTGACGATGCAGCCCTTGTGCGGGTGGATGTACTCGATCGGATCCTCAATCGTGAGGATGTGCTCCCGCCGCTCGCTGTTGATCTTGTCGATCATCGCCGCGAGCGTCGTCGATTTGCCGCTCCCCGTGGGACCGGTGACGAGCACGAGGCCGCGGGGCCGCTCCGAGAGCGTGCCGATGACGGCCGGCAGACCGAGCTCCTCGAACGGCTTGATGTGCTCGGGGATCAGCCGGTAGACGGCGGCGACCGCGCCGCGCTGGTTGAAGACGTTGCAGCGGAAACGCGCCAGCCCGCGGATGCCGAACGAGAAGTCGAGCTCGAGGCTCTCCTCGAACCGCTTCTTCTGGGCGTCCGTCAGGACGCTGTAGGCGAGCGCCTTGGTGTCGGACGGTCCGAGCATCGGCAGATCCAGGGTCTGGAGCTTGCCGTGCACGCGGATCTGCGGCGGCGTCTGCGTGGTGAGGTGCAGATCGGACCCGTCCAGATCGATGACCGTTTTCAGAAGCTCCGGAAGCGTCGCCATTGGTTATCTCCCAGCCGTCCCGCACGCATGTCGCGCGCGTGCCGCCGCCATCATCGGACCGTCTCCCGCACGACCTCCTCGATGGTCGTGACGCCGTCCATCACCTTCCGCAGCCCCGAGCGGCGGAGCGTGATCATGCCCTCGTCGACCGCCTTCCGCTTCAACTCGAGCCCTGACGCGCCGACGAGGATCAGCTCGCGGAGCTCGTCGGTCACTTCCATGACCTCGTAGAGGCCGACGCGGCCCTTGTAGCCCGTCTGGTTGCAGCGCTCGCAGCCGGCACCCTTCTTCGGGATCACTTTGCTCGCCTCTTCGGGCGTGAACCCCGCCTCGACGAGCGCCTGCGGGGCGTGTGGATGGTCCTGCGCACAGGCGGAGCAGATCCGCCGGACCAGGCGCTGCGCGCAAATCAGGTTGACCGAGCTCGCGACGAGAAACGGCTCGATGCCCATGTTCATCAGACGGTTGATCGTGCTCGGCGCGTCGTTCGTGTGCAGCGTCGAGAGCACGAGGTGCCCCGTGAGCGCCGCCTTCACTGCGATCTCGGCCGTCTCGAAGTCGCGGATTTCGCCGACCAGGATGATGTTCGGGTCCTGTCGCAGGAAGGACCTGAGGGCGGCGGCGAAGTTCAACCCGATGTTCTCGCGGACCTGGACCTGATTGACCCCCATCAGGTTGAACTCGACGGGATCCTCGGCCGTCATGATGTTCGTTTCGGGCGTGTTGATCTTCGAGATGGAGGAGTAGAGCGTGTTGGTCTTGCCGCTGCCGGTCGGTCCCGTGACGAGCACCATGCCCCACGGCTTGGCGATGGCGGCCTCCAGCTTGGACAGCGACTCGCTCTCGAATCCGAGCTTCGTCATGTCCAGCATCAGCTTGTCCTTGTCGAGGAGACGAAGGACGATCTTCTCGCCGAAGAGCGTGGGCAGGCAGGAGACGCGGAAGTCGATCTCCTTCGTGGCGCCATCCGCGGCGAACCGGATCTTGATGCGGCCGTCCTGCGGGAGCCGCTTCTCGGCGATGTCCAGCTTGGACATGATCTTGACGCGCGAGGTGATCGCGTCCCGGAACTTCATGGGCGGCGCCATCACGTTGTAGAGGATGCCGTCGATGCGGAACCGGATCCGGAACTCCTTCTCGTACGGCTCGATGTGGATGTCGCTGGCGGCCTTCTGGATCGCGGACATCAGCATCAGGTTCACGAGCCGGATGACCGGCGCTTCGCCGCTCTGCTTCTCGAGCGACGCCACGTCGATCTGCTCGAGCTCCTCCAGCACCTCGACGTCGTCTTCGATCGCGACGTCTTCGAGCGCCTTCGAGACGAGCTCCATCGTGGCGGCGCTGTTCAAGTTGGCCTGCGCCGCGGGCGTTGCCGCCTCTTTCTTGCCGTTGCGCGATCCGCCGTTGGAGTAGTACCGCTGAATCGCCTCGAGGACGGCGGTCTCGGACGCGACGACCGGCTCCACGTTGTAGCCCGTCATGAACTTGATGTCGTCCATGGCGAACACGTTCGTCGGATCGGTGATGGCGATCGTCAGCGTGGCGCCCGACCGGCTGAGGGGAATGATTTGGTATTTCTGGACGGTCTCGGGCGGGATGAGCTTGATGACGGCGGCGTCGATGTCGAACTGCGAGAGGTTGATGGACGGAACGCCGTACTGCCTGCTCAGGAGCTCGGTGATTTCTTCGTCGGTGACGAAGCCGAGCCTGACGAGATTCACCCCGACTTTGCCGCCGTTGGCCTTTTGGTGGTTGAGCGCCTCCTGCAGCTGGGCAGGGGTGATGCGCTTTTCCTTGAGCAGCAGCTCGCCGATACGAACGGCCATCGTGTGAGACCCTGCGTAGACAGAAGTACAGGGGCCGGAGCGGAAAGGCTCACGGTCCGCGATGTCAACTCAGGGAACCTGCTGCTGGGGTGAACTTCAATTCTACACGAGTGACACTTTTTGTCAAAGGTGAAAACAGGAGCAGAACGTGAACTGAGTCGCCTCAGAACCTCACGCGCGCCCCGACGCCCCATCCCCGGCTCCCCGCCTCGGACCCCACGGTCGCCTGCGCGTCAATCCAGAGGGACGACAGCGCCGCGTAACTCCCGCCGACGCTGAAGGTTGGGGCATGTCCACCAGGTTGGTCACCAAGCGTGTTCATCCGGAAACCCGCACGGGCGTATGCCCTGGGGAGGATGCGCGCTTCGGTGCCAGCCGCAAGATCCCGAACCTCCCCTACCGGCCCACGAACCGAGTTGAGATCGACGTCGAGCGCCACGAGAAACCCCAGAGGGGAGGTCAGCCCAATCCCGGCCCGTGCCTGCTTTTCAAGCTCGAGGGCAGGGCCTCCTCCGGCCGTGTCGAACGTCGGGCTCGTGACATTACGAACCGTCAGGCCTGCCCTCAGCGTGCCGAGAACTGCCGAGATCCCGACATCCGCGTCGAACTTGTTCGTGGCTTCGCCGACCAGGTCGCTGGCCTCGTCCAGGAGATCGTCGACGTTCTGCGCCGAGTGAACCGAGGCCGATGTCGCGATGCCTCGAACGAGCTTCAGGGTCGTGCCGACGGAAATGCCGCTCGTCAGCGAGTGAACCAACGTCACTCCTGTGTGATGCGTGATCAACGTCTCCACACGGCTGTCCGCCTGAGAGGACGGGTCCGGCGAAACCCATGTCGAACGTAACCGATAGTAGGACAGCCCGAACGGCGGCGTGCTGAGGGCCAGCAGCGTGCCCGACCGGCTGCCGCCCTGGGACTCGGGTGGTGGCGCGTCGAGGGTCGCCTGCGCCGATGTCCAGTCGATCAGCAGGCTGAGAAACGCGCCGGACGCCAGTGCCCCCGGATTCCAGTAAACAGCCGAGGCATCGTCGGTGACCGCGACGAACGCGCCGGCCATTCCAGCCGACCGGGTCGTAACGGGGTCAAAGCTCTGAGCGGAAAGGGCGGCGGGCGCGAGAACGAGCGCCAGGGCAGCGAAACAGCCGAAAATGGCGTGCCCGGCGGGTGCGCCCGTCAGGTTTCTGGTCATCCCGCCAGCTTAGCGTACGGCTCGTGCTTCGCCGACACGCCGCCCGACCCTAACCATCGGTCCGCAGGGCAGTTGCACCTTAGCAATTTGCGAAACCTGGCGCCGGTCGTCCTCGTATGAACTGCTGTAGAATCGGGTGGATCTTCGACAGCACGTGAGCTCGACCGTCCAGGCACACCTCCTATGTCCAACACATCCCCCGGAGAGGCGGCGGAAGCCGCGTCCAGGAGTCCTGTCGCGGCGGAAGCCGCGCCCAAGAGTCTTGTGGCCCGATTCCTCGGCATCATCACGTCGCCGAAGGATACCTTCCGAGCCGTCGTCGCCCACCCGCGCTGGTTCGGCATGATGGCGGTCACGACGCTGATCGTGGCCTTCTGCTCGGCTGCGCCGATGTTCACCGAAGCGGGCAAAGAGGCTGCGCTCGACAAGCAGATCAGCCAGATGCAGTCGTTCGGCGTGCAGGTGAACGATCAGACGTACGAGCGGATGCGTCAGGGCATGAAGATCGCGCCGTATACGACGGCCGGTTTCATCATCGTGCTCGGCCCCATCATCGCCGTCGTCCTGACCGGCATCCTGTTCGCCGTGTTCAACGCCGCGCTCGGCGGCGAGGCCAGCTTCAAACAGCTCTTCGCCGTGTGGGCGCACGCCGCGGTGATTTCGTCGCTCGGTCAGGTGTTCACGGCGCCGCTCAACATCGCGCGCGGGGCGGTCGGCAGCGCAACCAGTCTGGCGGTCCTCCTCCCGATGATCGATGAGGGGTCGTTCCTGGGCCGGCTGCTCGGCATGGTGGATTTGTTCGTCGTCTGGTGGGTGTTCGTGCTGGCAATCGGCCTCGGGGTGTTGTACCGGCGCCGGACGCAACCGATCGCTCTCGGGCTGTTCAGCGTGTATGCCGTGATCGCGGTCGTCGTTGCCGCCATCATGAGCCGGATGGGGGGGGCATGACGGGTAAGAAGAAGCTGCTCATCGGTGCCGGCGTCGTCGTCATCCTTGGCGCGATTGCGTTCGCCAATTTCAAGTTCAAGCGGGTTGAGGGCGTTACCGTCAACACCGAGGGCATCAAGTCGCGGGACCTCGAGGCCCTGGTCACCGCGTCTGGCAAGATCCAGCCGAAGAAGTTCGTCAACATCAGCGCGGACACGATGGGCCGCGTGACGAACCTCGCCGTCGAGGAGGGCGACCGCATCGAGATGGGCCAGTTCCTCCTCCAGATCGACCCGCGCAACCTCAGAACGGCGGTTCAACGCAACGAGGCCTCGCTGCTGGCGGCGAGGTCGTCGGCCGATCAGCTGAAGCTGGCACTCGAGAGCGCGAAGGTCGCGTTGAAGCAGGCGCAGGACGCCTATCGCCGCCAGCAGGATCTGTGGAAGGGCGGCTTGACGACGAAAGAGACGCTCGAGAAGGCGGAGGCGGATCTCAAGATGCGCGAGGCCGACCTGCGCGCGCAGGAGCAGAACGTCACGACGCAGCAGGCGCGGATGGAGCAGGAAAGCGCAAGCCTCGCGAGTGCGCGCTACGATCTCAGCAAAGTCCGGATCGAGTCCCCAATCAAGGGCATCATCACGAAGCGGAACATCGAAGAGGGAGAAACGGTCGTCATCGGGACGATGAACAACGCCGGGACGGTGCTCCTCACGGTTGCCGACATGTCAGTCATCGAGGCCGAGGTGGAGGTGGACGAGACCGACATCCCGAGCGTCAAGTTGGGGCAGATTGCGAAAATCACCATCGACGCGATCTCCGGCAAGACGTTCTCCGGCAAGGTGACGGAGATCGGCAACAGCCCGATCGCGACGACCGGAGCCGCCGCGGCCTCCTCGCAGGCCACCAACTTCAAGGTCACGGTGCAGCTCGACACCGAGATTGCTGAAGTCCGGCCCGGCTTCACGTGCACCGCCGAGATTACGACAGCGACGCGGAAGAATGTCGTCTCGGTGCCCATCCAGGCCACGACGGTCCGCGAGATGGTGGTGGACGAGAAGGGCGAGATCGTCCGGAACACGGAGCCGGAGGCGACCAAGCGGCCGCGGCCCGGCGCGGTGCAGGCGTCCGAGCTCAAGCCCGGGCAGTCGCGCAAGGAGCTCGAAGGTGTGTTCGTCGTTCGCGACAACAAGGCGCAGTTCGTGGCCGTCAAGACGGGCATCGCCGGGGACAAGTACTTCGAGGTGCTCTCGGGCGTCAAAGAGGGGGACAGCGTCGTCGTCGGTCCGTTCGCGTCGGTGCGTGAGCTGAACGACGCAGCCGCAGTCAAGGTCGAGCAGGCGCCGCGGTCTGCACCAGGTGCCGCCAAGAAGAAGTAGAGTCAGGGCCTCGACTTGTGGCTTCCACCTTCAGGTGGAAGCCACAGGAGTCCAAGATGAACCAGTTCCTCGAAGCAGTCGGCATCGCGCTGAACGCCATCTGGACGAACAAGCTGCGGTCGTTCCTGACCGTCCTCGGGAACATCGTCGCCGTCACATCGATCATCGCCGTCGTGTCGCTCATCCAGGGCATGAACGCGTACGTGACCCACGCGATCGTGACGGACGTCGGGGCCGACAACTTCACGATTCAACGGATGCCGGTCGTTCGGAGTGCGGAAGACGAAGAGCGCGTGCGGAGCAACCCGCGCATCAGCGTGCAGGACGGTGACGCGGTCCGGAAGTTCAGCGAGAACATCAACGCTGTCGCCGCGCAGGCGAACTCGTCGGCCCGCATCGCCTACGGGGAAGAGGCGCTCGACAGCGTGCAGGTCCGTGGCGTGTCGCGCGATTACATCTTCTTCTCGACCTTCAACGTCGAACGCGGACGGCTGATCAACCCGTCGGAAATCGATCGGAGCCGTCCGTTGACCGTGCTCGGCTGGCAGACGGCCGACCGCCTGTTCGGCCCGGCGGATCCAATCGACAAGGTCATCACGATCAAGGGAGAGCACTTCCGCGTCGTCGGCGTCAGCGAGAAGAAGGGCTCGGTGTTCGGGCAGTCCCAGGACGAGTTCGCGATCGTTCCGCTCGGCCAGTTCCAGAAGATGTTCGGGGCACGCTTCGGCATGCAGCTCCTCGTCAAGCCCAAGTCGCCCGAACTCGTGAACGTGGCGATGGACGAGGCGACGGTGGCCATGCGGATCCAGCGACGGTTACGCCCCGGGAAGCCGGACAACTTCGGGATGCTCACGTCGGATTCGCTCCTCGACCTCTACCACCAGGCGACCAACGGGATCTTCGCGGTGCTCGTCGGCGTCGTCGCGCTCTCGCTGGTGGTCGGGGGCATCGTGATCATGAACATCATGCTCATGGTGGTCAGCGAGCGAACGCGCGAAATCGGCCTCCGGAAAGCGCTCGGCGCGCGCCGGCGCGACATCGTGTGGCAGATCTTGACGGAGTCGGTGACGCTGTCGGTGCTGGGCGGCATCGCCGGCACATTGATCGGCTTCGTCGTCGCCATCATCATCAGCAAACTGTCTCCGCTGCCAGCCGCCGTGCAGTTCTGGTCGGTCGCCATCGGCATCGGCATCACGGCCGTCGTCGGGTTGTTCTTCGGACTGTATCCCGCGATGCGTGCGGCCAGGCTGGATCCGATCGAAGCGCTGCGGCGAGAGTAAATTCGAACTGTAGCGCAGCCCTTCAGGGCTGCCAGAGGCAGGGCTGAAGCCCTGCGCTACGACCGTTTGTGAGCGACTGAACCATGGCGACGATCCGATCAGGCCTCTTCCGCGAGATCGTGTCGATGTCCTTCGACACGCTGCGCACGAGCAAGATGCGCTCTGCGCTGACCGTCCTCGGCGTGGTCATCGGCATCACGTCAATCGTCGGCATGACCGCGCTCATCCGCGGGTTCGACGAGTCGCTGCGCGACTCCATCCGCGCGCTCGGGCCGAATACGGTCTTCGTGCAGAAGTTCAGCGCGTTGAGCTTCTCGGCGGGCAAGTCGTTCCTGGAAGTGGCGAAGCGCCCGAACATCACACGGGAGGACGCACGCGCGGTCGCCCGCGAGTCACCGTCGATTGCGGTCGTCGATGTCTGGCTCGGCGGCCAGGACCGGACCCGCGTCTACTACGGTCACGAGAAGACGACCCCAATTGGGATTCTCGGCGCGACGGAAAACTTCTCGGCGGTCAACTTCATCAAGCTCGAGCTGGGCCGCCTGTTCACCCCGTCGGAGGTCGAGCACCGCCGCCAGGTCGTCGTGCTCGGCCAGAACCCGTACATGTCGCTGTTTCCGAACATCGATCCGCTCGGGAAAAAGGTTCGGATCGGCGCCAACGAGTTCACCGTCATCGGCGTCTTCGGCAAGCGGCCGAGCCCCGGAGGCTTCGGCGGCGCGGATGACTTCGTCGTGATTCCGTTCACGGCGCAGGAGAAGTTCTATGGGAAGGTCGTGAAGGGAGGATACACCGGCGGCGGCAATGTCAGCCGGGCGGCGGTCCGCTCCGCCATGATCGCGATCGTGCCGCGCGACGACGCGACGCGCGAACAGGCGATGAGAGAGGCGGAAGCCGTCATGCGGATCCGCCACAACCTGAAGCTCGACGAGCCGAACGACTTCGACCTGGTGACACAGGACGCGATCCTGAAGGTCTGGGATCAATTCAGCCAGGCGACGTTCCTCGCGCTCGTCGTCATCAGCTCGATCGCCTTGATGGTCGGCGGCATCGGCGTGATGGCAATCATGATGATCTCGGTGACCGAGCGCACGCGCGAGATCGGCGTGCGCAAGGCGCTGGGCGCGCGTCGCCGCGAGATCCTCTGGCAGTTCCTGATCGAGGCCGCCTTCCTGACGTCGATGGGCGGCGTGCTCGGGATCATCTTCGGCAGCAGCATCGGCTGGATCGTCCACTGGGTCTCGGGCTTCCCGATCTCGCTGCCCTGGTGGTCGTTCGCGCTCGGCATCGGCTTCTCCGCGAGCGTGGGCATCTTCTTCGGCCTCTTCCCCGCGATCAAAGCGTCGCGGTTGGATCCGATCGAGGCGCTCAGATACGAGTAAATAGCTTCCAGCTTCCCGCTTCCGGCTTCCCGCTTCCAGCTTCCCGCTTCCAGCTTCCAGCTGACTGTTCCCCGGCACCTGTTCACCATGACAGCGTCGGTTCTTGCACGCGCGCTCCCGCTCAGGAGGCTCTAGGCGTGCAGGACTATCGAAAACTGAAAGTGTGGCAAAAGGCTCATGAATTGACGCTCGCGGTGTACTCAGCTTCTGCGTACTTGCAGAGCCCTCGCGGCTGGCCGCTGCGGTCCCAGCTTCTACGAGCAGCGATATCGGTACCTTCGAACATCGCCGAAGGGGCAGGTCGAGGCACGGATCCTGACTTCCGACGATTCCTGCTTCACTCCTTGGGGTCCCTCAACGAAGTTGAGTATGATCTCCTTCTTGCCCGGGACCTCGGGTTCGTGCCCTCGGTCGAGCATGCCCGGTTCTCGGCATCGCTTGAAGACGTCAGACGTATGCTCAGCGGCTTGATCGCCAGCATCCAGGAGTAGCGGGAATCTCCAAACTGGCGAGTAGTAGACTGAAAAGGTCGAAGCTGGAAGCTGGAAGCTGGCAGCCGGTAGCTTTCTTCGGAGGTCCTGTCTATGAAGGTCTATGACGCCCAAAGCCTCAGAAATGTCGCGCTCGTCGGCCACAGCGGGTCGGGCAAGACCCAGCTGTTGTCGACGTTGCTGTTCGATGCCGGAGCCGTCAACCGGCTGGGACGGGTGGACGACGGCACCTCGGTGACGGATTACGACGAAGAAGCGATTGCCCGCAAGCACACCCTCGCATCCAGCCTCGCCTGCGCCGAGTGGAACAAGACCAAGATCAACATCATCGACACTCCGGGGATCGCCAATTTCCTGAGCGACGCGCGCGCGGCGCTTCGGGTTGCAGACGCGGCGCTCGTCGTGGTCGATGCCGTTTCGGGCGCGGAGGTTTCGACCGAAAAGATGTGGGCGGCGGCCGAGGAGCTCGGCGTACCGCGAATCATCGTCCTCAACAGGCTCGATCGCGAGCGTGCGAGCCTCGAGCGATCCGTGGAGTCGCTGCGCGGCGTGTTCGGGCGCACGGTCATCCCGATTCAGCTCCCGATCGGCGAAGAGAAGGCGTTTCGCGGCGTGGTCGACCTCGTGTCGATGAAGGCGTGGACCTACGCCACCGACGCGAGCGGAAAGGCCACGGAGACCGAGGTTCCGGCGGACGTTGCCGACGCGGCGAAACACGCGCGCGAGGCGCTCATCGAAATGGTCGCCGAGGCCGACGATGCGCTGATGGAAAAGTTCTTCGACGCCGGGACGCTCACGCAGGAGGAGCTCGTGTCCGGGCTCAAGCGGAGCGTCGCGGCTGGCCGGATCTTCCCGGTCGTGTGCACGTCAGCGACCACCAACCTGGGAATCCAGCCGTTGCTCGACACGATCATCGCCTACGTCCAGGCGCCTGCCGAGCGGCCGTTCGGCGCCAAGAACGCCAGCGGCGAGGAGGACGTGACCATCGCGGCGGCCGACACCGGACCGGCGGCCGCTTTCGTCTGGAAGACCGTGGCGGATCCGTTCGCCGGGCGCATCACCCTCTTCAGGGTCGTGTCGGGCACGCTGAAGTCGGACTCGACGGTGCACAACGTCAGCAGGGACACGTACCGAGCGCCTCGGGCACCTCGTCCTGCTCCAGGGCAAGACGCAGACGAACGTCGCGGAAATCAAGGCCGGCGATCTCGGCGCGGTGGCGAAGCTGAAGGACACGCAGACCAACGATCTCCTCGGCGACAAGACCGCGGCCGTGCGCATCCCCCCCATCAAGTTCCCGGAGCCGGTGATCTCGTACGCCATCGAGCCGAAGACCCGAGGCGACGAAGACAAGATCAGCACGTCGCTGCACCGTCTCCAGGAGGAAGACCCGAGCATCAGCTACACGCGCGATCCGCAGACGAAAGAGCTCCTGCTCGCGGGTCAGGGCCAGTCGCACATCGAGGTCACCGTCGCGAAGCTGAAGCGCCGGTTCGGCGTCGAGGTCAACCTGAAGCTGCCTCGCATCCCCTACCGCGAGACGATCACGGCCTCCACCGAAGCGCACGGCCGGCACAAGAAGCAGACCGGTGGCCACGGACAGTTCGGCGACTGCAAGGTCAAGTTCGAGCCGCTCGCGCGCGGCAGCGACTTCGAGTTCGTCGACGACATCTTCGGCGGATCGATCCCGCGCCAGTTCATTCCGGCCGTGGAGAAGGGGCTCCAGGACGCGAGGCTGCGCGGGTTCCTCGCGGGCTACCCGATGGTCGATTTCAGGGCGACGGTCTTCGACGGTTCCTATCACCAGGTGGATTCGAACGAGCTGTCGTTCAAGATGGCCGCCACGCTGGCCTTCAAGGACGGCATGTCGCGTGCGCGGCCGACCCTGCTCGAACCGGTGATGGACGTGGAGGTCTACGCGCCGAACGACTACGCCGGGGATCTGATGGGCGACCTGAACAGCCGGCGGGGGCGCATCGGCGGGATGGATACGCGTGGCGCGTCGACGGTGATCCGCGCCAAGGTGCCGATGTCCGAGATGCTGACCTACGAGCAGCACCTCACGTCCGCCACCGGCGGACGCGGCTCGTACCACATGGAGTTCTCACACTACGAGGAAGTGCCGAGTCACCTGCACGCCAAGATCATCTCGGCCGCAAAGGCGGAGAAGGGTCAGGAGACGACGGAGGAAGTGTAAAGAAAGCTGCCAGCTTCCAGCTCCCAGCTGCCAGCTTAAGAAAGGAAAGGGCCGGTCGTCGCTTTCGCGACCCGGCCCTTCTTTTTCCTAAAGATGCCCGACCGTTAGGTCGGGCCACCTTATAGCTGGCAGCTGACTACGACCCGCCAGCCTTTCTTGGGGTCGACGTCTTTGCGCCCTTGCCACGCGTGTCGGCGCGGCTGGGTTTGGCGCTCTTGTCGCGTGCGGGCCGGGTCTTCTTCGGCGTGCCTTCCTCAGCGGCTTCGCCTTCTGCCGGCTCCGCCTTCCGGCCGCGCAGACGCTCGGCGGCGGCGCGCAGCCTGCCACCAACGCCCTTGGGCTTCGCCTTCTCCGCCGCCTCTTTCTTTTCCTTTTCGGTTTCGGCGTCGGGGTTGTACTCGGAGCCCACCAGCTCGATCTGCGCCACTTCCGCGCTGTCGCCGCGCCGGTAGCCAAGCCGCAGGATTCGCGTGTAGCCGCCCGGCCGCCCTTCGAATCGTGGCGCGATCGTGTCGAACAGCTTGCTCACGACGTCGCGATCCTGGATATCGCGCAGGATCAGCCGCCGCGCGTGCAGCGACTTGCCGTTCGCCTCGCCGGCCGCTACGCCACGCTTCGCAATCGTGATGATGCGCTCGACGAAGGGCCGGAGCTCCTTCGCTTTCGGCACCGTGGTCTCGATGTGCTCGTGCAACAGGAGCGCGTGCGCCTGGTTGCGGAGCATGGCGATCCGGTGCTCGGTGACTCTGCCCAGCTTACGGTGACTGACTCGGTGACGCATGATTCCTTGATCCTTGTCGGCGTTCGGCGCTCGGCGTTCGGCGCTCGATTCTGGCTAATTCGGAGTCTCTCGCCAGATACAACAGCGAGCGCCGAACGCCGAGCCCCGAGCGCCGTCCGGCTCTTTACTCTTGCGATTGCGCGGTCGGCTGGTCGAGCCGCATACCGAGGCTCAGGCCCATGCCGGTCAGGATCTCCTTGATCTCGTTCAGCGACTTGCGGCCGAAGTTCTTCGTCTTCAGCATCTCGCCTTCGCTCTTCTGCACGAGCTCGCGGATCGTCCTGATGTTCGCGTTCTTCAGACAGTTGTACGACCGGACGGACAGCTCCAGCTCCTCGACGCTCTTGTCGAGGTTCTCGTTGAGCGCGGCGCGCGGCTGATCCGCCGAAGCGTCCTGCTGCAGATCGCCGGCATCCTCGAGGTTGATGAAGATGTTCAGGTGATCACGAATCAGCTTTGCCGAGAGCGACACGGCGTCGCGCGGCGTCACCGACCCGTTCGTCCACACGTCGACGGTCAGCTTGTCGTAGTCGGTCGTCTGTCCGAGACGCGCCGCCTCGACGAGGTAGTTGACCTTCTTGACCGGCGAATGCACGGAGTCGATCGGGATCCAGCCGATCCCGAGATCCTCGTCGAAGTTCTTGTCGGCCGCCACGTACCCGCGGCCGCGCTTCACCCGCATCTCCATGTGGAGCTTGCCGTGCTCGGAGACCGTCGCGATGTGGGCGTCGGGCTCGAGGATCTCGATGTCGGCGTCCGTCTCGATATCGCGTGCCTTGACCTCACCCGGCTTGTCCACGCGCAGATACAGCGTCTTGGTCGTGTCGACGTGCATCTTGAGCGGGATCTGCTTCAGGTTGAGGATGATGTCCGTCGCGTCCTCGACGACGCCCGGGATCGGCGAGAACTCGTGCAGGACGCCGTCGATCTTGACCGCCGTGACCGCCGCGCCGTCGATCGACGACAACAGCACGCGCCGCAGCGAATTGCCTACCGTCGTTCCGAATCCGCGCTCGAACGGCTGCGCGTAGAAGCGCCCGAATCGATCCGTCAGTGTTTCACGCTCGAACTCGAGCCGCTTCGGTCGCTGAAAACCCTTCCACAACATTGCCACTGTCCTTTCGCTTCAAGCACCCACAACGGATGCCGCCAGACCTGCCGTTTCACTCTCCGCCTCCCGCCGCAGGTCTGGAAGGCTGCGGGCGGAGAGCTAGCTGTCGGCTTCCAGCTTCCAGCTTCCCGCTTCCAGCTAAAACCTTTCGTTTTGGCTAGAACCTGAAGAGATGAAAGTGGGAGCTCGTCACTTCACTCGATACATGCTCCGGCTACGTCTCCAACTGCCAAGGACTTCCGCCGTTTAGCTGGAAGCTGGCAGCTGAAGCTTTCTTACTTCGAATACAACTCGACGATCAGCTGCTCCTGCACGGGCAGGTTGATCTGCTCGCGCGTCGGCAGCGAGGTCACCCGGCCGGTCAGCGCCCCGGAATCGAACGAGAGCCACTCGGGAATGCCGCGGCCCTTCACTTCTTCGATCGCGTGCTGGATCGCGGCGTTCTGCGCGCTGGTGCCGCGCACTGTCACGACGTCGCCAGCCTTGAGCGAGTAGGACGGCACGTCCACCTTGCGGCCGTTCACGGAGAAGTGGCCGTGGCGCACGAACTGCCGGGCCTGCGCGCGCGAGGTCGACAGTCCGAGGCGGTAAATCACGTTGTCGAGCCGGCGCTCGAGCAGCTGCAACAGCGTTTCGCCTGTGATGCCGCGCGTGCGGTCCGCCATCTCGAAGTACCGGCGGAACTGGTTCTCCAGCACGCCGTAGATGCGCTTGACCTTCTGCTTCTCGCGCAGCTGCAGGCCGTATCCGACCAGCTTCGCTTTCCGCAGCTTGCCGTGCTGCCCCGGCGGAAGATTGCGCTTCTCGATCGCGCACTTCTCCGTGTAGCAACGCTCTCCCTTGAGGAAGAGCTTCATCCCTTCGCGCCGGCAGAGCCGGCAGACCGGACCGATGTAACGTGCCATTCTCTGTTTGATCCTCTCAGCTTCCAGCTTCCAGCTTCCGGCTACCAGCCAAAGAACCCCCTCTTTCTGCCTCCGTCCTTCTCCCAGCTGGAAGCTGGAAGCCGGAAGCTGGGAGCTGGCAGCTGGCAGCTGTCTTACACTCTCCGTCTCTTTGGCGGCCGGCATCCGTTGTGCGGAATCGGCGTGACGTCGCGGATCGACTTCACGTCGATGCCGATCGTCTGCAGCGCGCGAATCGCCGACTCGCGGCCGGCGCCGGGGCCCTTGACGCGCACCTCGAGGCTGCGCATCCCGAAGGCCTTCGCCGCGTTGCCGGCGGCAATCGCCGCCTGGGTCGCCGCGAACGGCGTCCCCTTGCGCGAGCCCTTGAATCCGATGCCGCCCGCACTCGACCACGCCACCACGTTCCCTTCCGGATCGGTGATGGTGACGATGGTGTTGTTGAACGACGCCTGGATGTGCGCGAAGCCGTGATGGACGACGCGTTTCTCGCCGCGCTTCTTGAACGCCTTCTTTTTCGCCGGCTTGCCGGCAGCTTTCTTTCCGCCTTCAGGCGGCGCGGACGCGTCAATCGGATCGTTTTTGGCCATAAATCAGCTTCCAGTTTCCAGCTTCCAGCTTCCAGCGCTTTTCGCTACCAGGTTTCTCCTCCCAGTCTCTAGTCCTTGACTGGAAGCTGGCAGCTGGCAACTGGAAGCTGACTACACCGTCTTCTTCTTCGCCACCGCGCCCTTGCGCGGGCCCTTCCGCGTCCGCGCGTTCGTGCGCGTGCGTTGACCGCGGACCGGCAGATTCCGGCGATGCCGCATCCCGCGCCAGCTGCCGATTTCCATGAGGCGCTTGATGTTCATCGAGATCTCCTTCCGGAGATCTCCTTCGACCCGCCCCTGCTCTTCGATCACGCGGCTGATCTTCCGGACGTCTTCTTCAGAGAGATCCTTGACCCGGACATCCGGGCTGACCTGCGCCTCCGCGAGGATGTCGTTCGAGCGCTTCCGCCCGATCCCGTAGATGTACGTCAGCCCCACTTCGACCCGCTTGGTCCGGGGAAGGTCAACACCAGCAATACGCGCCATAAGTCTCGATCCTTGTTAGCTACCAGCTACCAGCTACCAGCTACCAGCTACCAGCCCTTACCTCCAAGCTCTCCGTTGATCTTCTCGCTGGAAGCTGGAAGCTGGGAGCTGGGAGCTACCCCTGTCGTTGCTTGTGCTTCTGGTTCGTGCAGATCACGCGGACCACGCCGCGGCGGCGCACGATCTTGCACTTGTCACAGATCCGCTTGACCGACGCTCGAACTTTCATGCCACCCTCTTCCTAAATCCGGGGGACTTCGTCCCCCGGACCCCCTTACGCCGTCGCTCGCGGGGGCCCCGACGCCCCGCTCCGCTCCGGCGGGGCGCGCCCTTGGCGCGCCTACTGCCCAGGCGGGCTTCGTCCCCCGGACCCCCTTACGCCGTCGCTCGCGGGGGCCCCGACGCCCCGCTCCGCTCCGGCGGGGCGCGCCCTTGGCGCGCCTACTGCCCAGGCGGGCTTCGTCCCCCGGACCCCCTTACGCCGTCGCTCGCGGGGGCCCCGACGCCCCGCTCCGCTCCGGCGGGGCGCGCCCTTGGCGCGCCTACTGCCCAGGCGGGCTTCGTCCCCCGGACCCCCTTACGCCGTCGCTCGCGGGGGCCCCGACGCCCCGCTCCGCTCCGGCGGGGCGCGCCCTTGGCGCGCCTACTGCCCAGGCGGGCTTCGTCCCCCGGACCCCCTTACGCCGTCGCTCGCGGGGGCCCCGACGCCCCGCTCCGCTCCGGCGGGGCGCGCCCTTGGCGCGCCTACTGCCCAGGCGGGCTTCGTCCCCCGGACCCCCTTACGCCGTCGCTCGCGGGGGCCCCGACGCCCCGCTCCGCTCCGGCGGGGCGCGCCCTTGGCGCGCCTACTGCCCAGGCGGGCTTCGTCCCCCGGACCCCCTTACGCCGTCGCTCGCGGGGGCCCCGACGCCCCGCTCCGCTCCGGCGGGGCGCGCCCTTGGCGCGCCTACTGCCCAGGCGGGCTTCGTCCCCCGGACCCCCTTACGCCGTCGCTCGCGGGGG
Source organism: uncultured Acidobacteriota bacterium (assembly GCA_963804795.1). Lineage (GTDB taxonomy): Bacteria > Acidobacteriota > Vicinamibacteria > Vicinamibacterales > 2-12-FULL-66-21 > CAVSUB01. The sequence continues at coordinate 154,015 of CAWDRS010000011.1, forward strand.
CCCCGACGCCCCGCTCCGCTCCGGCGGGGCGCGCCCTTGGCGCGCCTACTGCCCAGGCGGGCTTCGTCCCCCGGACCCCCTTACGCCGTCGCTCGCGGGGGCCCCGACGCCCCGCTCCGCTCCGGCGGGGCGCGCCCTTGGCGCGCCTACTGCCCAGGCGGGCTTCGTCCCCCGGACCCCCTTACGCCGTCGCTCGCGGGGGCCCCGACGCCCCGCTCCGCTCCGGCGGGGCGCGCCCTTGGCGCGCCTACTGCCCAGGCGGGCTTCGTCCCCCGGACCCCCTTACGCCGTCGCTCGCGGGGGCCCCGACGCCCCGCTCCGCTCCGGCGGGGCGCGCCCTTGGCGCGCCTACTGCCCAGGCGGGCTTCGTCCCCCGGACCCCCTTACGCCGTCGCTCGCGGGGGCCCCGACGCCCCGCTCCGCTCCGGCGGGGCGCGCCCTTGGCGCGCCTACTGCTCAGAACTCAGGCGTTCGATCCCGTGAGTCCCTCACCCCAGTTTCTCGACGATCCGTCCGCGGTTCAGGTCTCGTCGCGAGAGCTCCACCCGCACCCGATCCCCCACCAGTACCCGGATGAAGTTCCTGCCCGGCCCGCTCGGCACGTGCGCCGTCACCTGACGCTGGCGCTCGAGCCCCACGCGGAACAACCCGTGCGGCAGCGATTCGAGCACCGTTCCTTCGACGCTCACCGCGCCACTGGAAGAAGCGCCCACGTACCCTACCGGGCGATCGCCTGGGCCTTCGACTTCGAATCGGACGACCGCGCGGTCAGCACCAGCGGCCCGTTCTTCGTCACCGCCACCGTGTGCTCGAAGTGCGCCGACAGGCTGCCGTCGCGCGTGACCGCTGTCCAGCCGTCGCTGAGCACCCGCACCGCCGGCTTCCCCATGTTCACCATCGGCTCGATCGCGAGCACCATCCCCTCGGCCAGCCGCGGACCGTGCCCCGGCTCCCCGTAATTCGCGATCTGCGGATCCTCGTGCAGCGCGGCGCCGATCCCATGGCCCACGAACTCGCGCACGACCGAGAACCCGCCGGCCTCCACGTGCTTCTGGATCGCGTGGCCGATGTCCGAGACGCGCGCGCCGATGCGCACCTGCGCGATCCCCTTTTCGAGTGACTCCTGCGTCACGCGGAGCAGCTTCAGCACGTCCGGGCCGACCGTACCGACCGGCACCGTCACCGCCGAGTCTCCGTAGAACCCGTTCAGCTTCACGCCCATGTCGAGCGAGATGATGTCTCCGTCGACCAGCGGCCGTCCCGACGGGATCCCGTGGACGACCTGCTCGTTGACTGAGGCGCACAACGACGCCGGGTACCCGCGATAGCCTTTGAACGCCGGCTCGGCACCCGCCTGCCGCACCAGCGCCTCGGCCTTCGCGTCGAGATCCGCTGTCGTGACGCCAGGCGCCGCCATCGACGCCAGCTCCGCCAGAACGTCAGCCACGAGCACATTGGCCGCGCGCATTCGCTCGATTTCCGTCGGCGACTTGCACACGATCACTGTCTGGATCCCCCGATCGAGACCGCCTCGACGATCGCGCTCTCGATGCTCTTCGCGACGGAATCCGGCGCCTGGTTTCCGTTGATCGACCGGAACGTCGGGCGTGCGGCGTAGTAGTCCACGAGCGGCTTGGTCTGGCGCTGATACACCTTCAGACGCTCACGGACGATTCCCGCCCCATCGTCGGTCCGCGTCACGAGCCGGCCTCCGCATCGCGTGCAGGTCTTCCGCGCGTCGATGCTGGCGTTGATGCCGCACTGGCTGCAAATCCGGCGCGATGCCAGCCGCTTTACCAGGACTTCCTCGGGCACGACGATGTCGAGGACGACGAGCGGGCCTCGGGCGCTGACGAGCCCGTCGAGCGCCGTCGCCTGCACGACCGTCCGCGGAAATCCATCCAGAACGAATCCCGCTCGGGCATCCTCGCAGTTCAGGCGGTCCCGCACGATGTCGATCATGGCGTCGTCACCCACCAGATTGCCCGAATCGATGGCGTGCTTTGCCGTGCCGCCCAGGGTCGTGCCCGCTTGAACCGCTTTCCGCAGGATGTCTCCGGTCGAGATCTTCGGCACGCTCCGCCGCGTCGCCAGGCGCTCGGCCTGGGTTCCCTTGCCTGCTCCGGGTGGCCCGAGCATGACCACGTTCAACGCCGGCTGCACAGCGGGCGACACCCTCACCCTAGAGGCCCCGTCGACCCCGAATCCGTGTCTTCTTCATGAAGCCGTCGTAGTGGCGCATGATGAGCTGCGACTCGACCTGCTGCACGGTGTCCATCGCGACGCCGACGATGATCAGCAGGGACGTGCCCCCGAAGAAGAATTGAACGTTCAAGCCCTCCGTGACGAACCGCGGCAGTATGGCGTCCAGCTGCTCGCCGATGAACGGAATCGGCGCCACCTTGAAGCCGTTGATCAGGAACTCCGGCAGGATGGCGACCGCCGCCAGGTACAGGGCTCCGACCAGCGTGATGCGCGTCAGGATCGTATCGATGTACTCCGCCGTCCGCTTGCCCGGCCGGATGCCCGGGATGAACCCGCCGTACTTCCGCATGTTCTCTGCGACGTCATCAGGGTTGAAGATGATGGCCGTGTAGAAATAGCAGAAGAAGATGATGCCGGTGATGTAGAGCAGGTTGTAGAGCGGCATGCCCCACGCCAGCTGCTCGCTCACCCGCCGCATGAAGCTTTCCTCGCTGAACATCTGCGCGATCGTCGCCGGAAACGCGAGAATAGACGACGCGAAGATCACGGGGATGACGCCGCCCGTATTCACCTTCAGCGGGATGTGCGTGCTCGACCCGCCATACATCCGCCGGCCCACGACGCGCTTGGCGTACTGCACCGTGACGCGCCGGTGACCACGCTCGACGAACACGATGGCAGCGATCACGACGACCATCAGGATGATGAGCGCGATGAGGCGGAAGAGCCCCATCTGTCCGGTCCGCAGCTGATCGAACGTCACGAACGCCGCTCTCGGCAAGCCGACGACGATGCCTGCGAAGATGATGAGCGACATGCCGTTGCCGATTCCGCGCTCGGTGATCTGCTCGCCGAGCCACATGATGAACGCCGACCCGGTCGTCAGGGTGAGCACCGTCAGGATCCGGAAGCCCCAGCCCGGGTTGTAGACGAGCGGCAGACCGCCGGCGATTTCCGTCGTGCGCTCGAGGAAGAACGCAATCCCCAGTGACTGCACGACGCTCAGCACGATCGTGCCGTACCGCGTGTACTGCGTGATCTTCCTGCGCCCCAGCTCGCCTTCCTTCGACAGCCGCTCGAGGTACGGCCAGACGACCGTCAGCAGCTGCAGGATGATCGACGAGCTGATATACGGCATGATGCCGAGCGCGAAGATCGTCATCTGCGACAGGTTGCGGCCCGAGAACATGTCGTACAGGCCGAACATCGTATTCTTCGCCTGGTCGACGAGCAGCGCCAGCGCTTCGGGATTGATGCCCGGCGTGGGGATGTGCCCGCCGACGCGATAGACCGCGAGCAGCCCGAGCGTGAACAGCACGCGCTTCCGCAGGTCTGCGACGGCGAAAATGTTCTTGAGGCTATCTGCCAGCATAGGACCTTCCTACGACAGTACCTCCGCGGTACCGCCGGCCGCTGCGATCTTCTCCGCTGCCTTGCCGCTGAACTTGTGCGCCTTCACCATGAGCGCTTTGCCGATCTCTCCGCGCGCGAGCACCTTGATCCGCTTCGATCCCACGAGGCCGCTCTCGCGCAGCAGCTCGGGGGTGATCGCCACGCCGACCTCGAACCGCTCCACGAGCGTGTCGATGTTGACGACGTCGTACTCCTCCCGGAACGGGTTGTGGAACCCGCGCTTCGGCACGCGGCGATGGAGCGGCATCTGGCCGCCCTCGAACCCGCGCTTGTGCTTGAAACCCGACCGGGATTTCGCGCCCTTGTGCCCGCGGCCCGCCGTCTTGCCGGTGCCCGAGCCCTGACCGCGCCCGATGCGCTTCTTCTGTTGCGTGGCGCCCTTCGGCGGGCGCAGATTCGACAGGCTCATAACGAACTACCCTTCCCCGCCTTCGCCAAGGCTCCGGCGAGGTCTCGCCGAAGCGCCCCCAGATTCGTCGCGCGCGGAGGCGGACACCGTCACCAGGTGCCGCACCTTGTGAATCATTCCGCGCGTCTCCGGCGTATCGCGCAGTTCCACGGTGTGGCCAAGACGGCGCAGGCCGATGCTCTCCACAACCTTCGCCTGCTTCTTGTCGAAACCGATCGTGCTCCTGACGAGCGTGATCTTCGAGACGCCCCTTCTCAGACATTGGCAGCGGCCTCTTCCTGCGGCTCTTCTTCCTTGCCGCGCAGCCGTCGCACCGCGCGCGGATCCTTCAGCCCGGCGAGTCCAGCGAACGTCGCACGCACGACGTTATGCGAGTTCGCCGACCCGAGCGACTTCGTCAGCACGTTCTGGATCCCGCACGACTCGACCACCGCGCGCACCGCGCCGCCCGCGATGATCCCGGTTCCGTCGGGTGCCGGCTTCAACAGCACCTGGCCCGCACCGAAGCGGCCCACCACCGGATGCGGCACCGTCGTTCCCTGCAGCGGCACCCGGATCAGCGACTTCTTCGCCGCCTCGATGCCTTTCTTGATGGCCGACGGCACTTCCTTCGCCTTCCCCACGCCGAAGCCGACGACGCCGTGGCCGTCTCCAACCACGACGAGAGCGCTGAAGCTCAGGTTCTTGCCGCCTTTGACGACCTTCGTGACACGGCTGATGTTCACGACCGTGTCTTTCAGATCGATCTGCGACGCGTCGATTTTCTCTCGTGTGTGAAACATAGTTTCCAGCTTCCAGCTCCCAGCTTCCACCCTTCGCTCACGCTTGCCCTCTGTGTGAGCTACGGGTGGCAAGCCAGGCGAATGGTGTCCACCGTAGCAGCCGAAGCTGCGAAGGTGGACCTCAAGACCCGCTTCCCGTCAGAACTCCAGCCCTGCTTCCCGGGCGGCCTCGGCAACCGCCTTGATGCGGCCGTGATAGAGGAATCCACCGCGGTCGAACACGACTCGCTTGATGCCCTTGGCGATGAGGCGCTCGGCTATGGTCTTGCCCAGCACCTTCGCGCCCGCCTGGTTACCCGCGCGCGCCGGTCCGCCCAGCTCCGGCTTCAACGCCGGCTCCGTGCTCGCGGCCGACGCCAGCGTCGTCCCCGTCGCGTCGTCGATCACCTGCGCGTAGATATGCGACACGCTGCGGAACACGCGCAGCCGCGGGCGCTCGGTCGTACCGGCGATCCGCTTGCGCTGGCGCAACCCAATCCGGACTCGACGATCCTTCTTCGTGTTGATCTTCATTTCTCACCGGGGGACTTCGTCCCCCGGACCCCCCTTACACGCTCGCTCGCGGGGACCCCGTCGCCCCGCTCCGCTCGCGTGGCTCAGTCGCTGCGCTCCCTCGCGCCGCGACGATTACATGCTCTCGTCTCCCAGCTGCCAGCTTCCAGCGCTCCTCCCTGCCTCCTCTGGAAGCTGGAAGCTGGAAGCGGATAACTATTTCGCTCCGGTCTTCCCGGCCTTCTTCTTCAGCACTTCGCCCGTGTAGCGGACACCCTTCTGCTTGTAGGGATCCGGCTTGCGGAGACGGCGGATGTTCGCGGCGACCTGCCCGACCTGCTGGCGATCGATTCCCGTCACGGTGATGTGCGTCTGCTTGTCGACGACGACGTCGATCCCCGGCGGAATATCGAACACGACGGGGTGCGAGTATCCGAGCGCGAAGTGTACCTGCTTGCCTTTCAGCTCAGCGCGGTATCCGACGCCGACGATGTCGAGGTCCTTCCGGAAGCCCTCGGTGACACCGCGCACCGCGTTGGCGATCAGACTCCGCGCGAGGCCGTGGAACTTGCCGAGCTGCGGATCGTCGGTCAGCGTCTTCGCCTGGAGCGCGTCGCCCTCGAGCGCGAAGCCGATGCCCGCCGGGAACGCCTGGCGCAGCTTGCCCTTCGGCCCCTGCACTTCGATCGCGTCGGGACGGATGTCGACCTTCACGCCTTTCGGAACGGTGATGACCTTCTTGCCAATTCGGGACATAAAATCAGCTTCCAGCTTCCAGCTGCCAGCTTCCAGCTGTCAGCGCGTTGCATCAACCAGCTTCAGGCGCCCGACTTCCACCTCAGCGTGTTCGAAAGACGCTGGAAGCTGGAAGCTGGCAACTGGAAGCTGTCTTACCACACGTTACACAGCACTTCGCCGCCGACACCGGCCTTCGTCGCGTCCCGGCCTGTCATCACGCCGCGGGAGGTCGTGAGGATGCTCGTGCCCAACCCCGCGAGGACGTCCGGCACCTCGTCGGAGCCGAAGTAGACGCGACGCCCGGGACGGCTCACCCGCTCGAGGCCGGTGATGACGCGCTCGCCGCGCGGACCGTATTTCAGGACCACCCGCAACTGCGCCTGCACGCGCTCGCCAGGCACGGCGTCGAGCACCTTGAAGCCCTGGATGTAGCCCTCGCTCTCGAGAATCCGCGCGATCTCCACCTTCAGCCGCGAGGACGGCATGTCCACACGTCCGTGGTGGGCGATCGTCGCGTTCCGGATCCGCGTCAGCATGTCTGCGATAGGGTCGGTCATAATTCTTGAACTCTCGTATTCAGCTTCCAGCTACCAGCTGCCAGCCTCCAGCCAGAGCAATGCGACCTCGACATCCGCCTCCAGCTTCTCCGGCAATCTCCGGCTGGGAGCCGGAGGCTTGGAACTGGAAGCTTTCTTCTCACCAGCTGCTTTTCGTGACACCGGCAATGTCGCCGTCCAGCGCCAGCTTGCGGAAGCACAGCCGGCACAGGGCGAACTTTCGCAGGTAGGCGCGTGGGCGACCGCAGCGCCTGCAGCGGTTGCGCAACCGGACCTTGAACTTGGGCGTCTTCGCTTCCTTGGCAATCTTCGCAGTCGTGGCCATCGTGTTCCTTTGTGCCCGCCTCTACACCATGCATCAGGACGCCCGGCAGGGCATCCCGCCGTCAGGACGCCCGGAAGGGCATCCCGAGCAGCTGCAGCAGCTTGCGTGATTCCTCGTCGGTCGCCGCGGTCGTCACGACCGAGATGTTCATCCCGCGGGCCTTGTCGACCTTCATGTAGTCGATCTCCGGGAACAGCAGCTGGTCCTTCAACCCGAGCGTGTAGTTGCCCCGGCCGTCGAACCCCTTCGGCGACACGCCCCGGAAGTCGCGCACGCGCGGCAGCGCCACCGACATGAGCCGGTCGAGGAAGTCCCACATCCGCGGCCCGCGCAGCGTGACCATCGTCCCGATCGGCATGCCCTTGCGGACTTTGAACTGCGCGATCGATTTCTTCGCGCGGGTGACCACCGGCTTCTGGCCCGTGACGCGCGCGAGCTCGTCGACGCCGGTATCGACGATCTTTGCGTTCTGGGTCGCCTCGCCGAGACCCATGTTGACGACCACCTTCTGGACCTTGGGGATCGCCATCACGTTCTTGTAGCCGTACTCCTTCTGGAGCGCGGGCGCGACCTCTTTGTCGTACCGATCCTTGAGGCGGCTCATTTGTCTACCACTCCCTCGCACTTGCGGCAGATCCGGACCTTCCTGCCGTCGCCGAGAATCCTGCGGCCGATGCGCGTGGGCTTGCCGCACTCGGGGCACACGATCTGCACGTTCGAGGCGTGCACCGGCGCCTCGCGCTCGACGACGCCCCCCTTGATGTTGCGCTGGGGATTGGGCTTCGTGTGGCGCTTGATCGTGTTCACGCCTTCGACAACCACCCGGTTCTTGTCGGGCACGACCCGGAGCACGCGGCCGTGCTTCCCGCGGTCCTTGCCCGTCATGACGACGACGTTGTCGTTGCGGCGGACGGGACTTGCAAGTCTGGACATTGTTTACCTGCTCGCGGGGCCCCACCCCCGCTCGCGCTGCCTCGCGCCTTCGCGCTCGGCAGCAGCCGCAGGCGCTGCTGATTCAGCAACCTGCTGCTTTCACCCTCATCCCAGCACGGCCACCCGTGCCGTCTCTTCTCCGTGGCGCTCCGTAACCTCCGTGCTGGAAGCTGGGAGCGGGTAGCTGGAAGCTTTCTTACAGCACTTCAGGCGCCAACGAGATGATCTTCATGAACCGGCGCTCGCGGAGCTCGCGGGCGACGGGTCCGAACACGCGCGTGCCGATCGGCTCACCCTGATCGTTCACGAGCACGGCGGCATTCCGGTCGAACCGGATGTAGCTGCCGTCCTTGCGCCGCTGTTCCTTGCGCGTGCGCACGATCACCGCCTTCACGACCTGCCCCTTCTTCACGTTGGAGTCGGGCGTCGCTTCTTTCACCGAGGCCGTGATGATGTCGCCCAGGCGGGCGTAGCGGCCGGTCGACCCGCCGATCGGGTTGATCGCGGCAATCTTGCGCGCGCCGGAGTTGTCGGCCACGTCGAGAATCGAGCGCATCTGGATCATGACGGGCTCCTAGATCTCCTTCGCCTTTTCGACGACGGAGGTGACGACCCAGCGCTTGCGGCGGCTGAGCGGCCGGGTCTCGGTGATGGCGACGCGGTCGCCGATCTTGGCCTCGTTCTTCTCGTCGTGCGCCAGGAACGTGGACGTCCGGCGCTGGATCTTGCCGTAGACGTCGTGCCGGATCTGACGCTCGATGGCGACCTTGACCGTCTTGTCCATCTTGTCGCTGACGACGACGCCAGTGACGACTGCCTTGGTTGCCATTTACGCCGTCTCCTTCTCGCGCAGGACTGTCTTCACCCGGGCGAGATCCCGGCGGATCGCCTTGAGCTTGTGCCCCGCCTCGGACTGACCCATCGACTTCTGGATGCGCAGCCGGAACAGCTGATCGTCCATGTCCTTCTCACGCTGCCGCAGCTCGTCGGGCGTGAGGTCCCGGAAGTCCCCCACCTTCATGACGCTCTCTCCTGCGCGAAGCGGGTCGCGAACTTGACCTTGATCGGCAGCTTCGCCGACGCCAGCCGCATCGCTTCGCGCGCGTCCGTCTCGTTGACCCCCTCCATCTCGAAGAGGATCCGCCCCGGACGCACGACGCACACCCACTGCTCCGGCGCGCCCTTGCCCTTGCCCATGCGGGTTTCCTGCGGCTTCTTCGTGATCGGCTTGTCTGGGAACACGCGGATCCAGATCTTCCCGCCACGCTTGATGAAGCGCGTCATCGCCACGCGCGCCGCTTCGATCTGTCGATCGGTCAGCCAGCAGGGCTCGAGCGCCTTGAGTCCGTAGTCGCCGAACGACACGTCGGACCCGCGCCACGCCTTGCCTCGCATCCGGCCGCGTTGCTGCTTCCGGTACTTGACCTTCTTCGGCATCAACATAACTAGTTACCTATCTGCGATCGGGTGATCGAGCGATCGGGTCATCGAATCGGCGATCGCGCCATCGCGCCAGCTCGATCGCGCCATCGCTCGATCGGCCGATCGCGGCATCGCCCGATCCATCGATTCCATCGCCCGATCGCGCGATCTATCCATTCCATCACCCGATCGCCCGATCACCCGATCGCCGATTCCCCGTTATCGTCCCATCGGCGCGCCGCGCCGCGGCGTCCGGTAGTCCTCTTCACGGCCGATGCGCGGCGTCAGCCGCTCACCCTTGTAGAGCCACACCTTGACGCCGATCTGGCCGTACGTGGTGCTCGCCTCCGCGAAGCCGTAGTCGATGTCGGCGCGCAGCGTCTGGAGCGGAAGCTGCCCGTGCAGGTACCACTCGGAGCGCGCGATCTCCGCGCCGTTCAACCGGCCCGACACGCGGACCTTGATGCCGCGGGCTCCGAATCGCAGCGCGGACTCGACCGCCTTGCGCATCGCCCGGCGGAACGCGACGCGCTTCTCGAGCTGCATGGCGACCGACTCGCCGATCAGCTGTGCGTCGAGCTCCGGCTTCTGGATTTCCTGGATGTTGATGAAGACCTCGCGGTTCGTCCGCTTCTGGATCTCGGTCTTCAGCTTGTCGACCTCTGTGCCCTTCCGGCCGATGATGATCCCCGGCCGCGAGGTGTAGATGTCGATTTTGAGCTTGTTGGCCGCCCGCTCGATCTCGATCTTCGACACGCCGGCGTGCGCGAACCGCTCCTTCAACGAGTCCCGGAGCTTGAGGTCCTCGTGCAGCAGCTTCGCGTAGTCCTTGTCGGCGTACCAGCGCGACCGCCAGGTCTTGTTGAAACCAAGCCGGAACCCATTCGGGTGAACTTTCTGTCCCATCGTTTCTAAACCTCGAAGCTATCAGCTGTCAGCTGGCTGCCGTCGCGCTTCGCGCGCCGGCTTTTTTCGTGGCGCGCCCGCCTGCTTTGGCGGCCTTCGGCTTCGCGCCGCGCGGACGCTTCGGACCCGTGCCCGCAACGGACACGGCGGATGGCCGCTCGGTGACCTCGACGGTCAGGTGCGCGGTCCGCTTGACCACGCGAAACGCCCGCCCCATCGGGGCCGGCCGGATGCGCTTCTGCGAGGGCCCCTGATCCGCGTAACACGCGTTGACGAACAGGCGCTCGACGTCGCCGCCGAAGCCGTCCTTCTGCTGCGCGTTGGCAATCGCCGAGCGCAACACCTTCTCGACGTCGCGTGCGACCGCCTTCCGCGCGAAGCGCAGCGACGCCAGCGCCGTGTTGACGTCGCGGCCTCGAATCAGGTCGAGGACGAGCCCCGCCTTCTGCGCCGAGGTCCGGATGTACTTCGCCGTCGCGCGTGCGTGTATGGCCATCAGGCACCTACCTTCGGGGCGGCGGGCGCCACGCTCGCCGCCTTGTCGCTCTTGGTGGTGTGCCCCTTGAAGGTCCGCGTCGGCGCGAACTCGCCGAGCTTGTGCCCGACCATGTTCTCGGTGACGTAGACCGGAATGAACTTGCGGCCGTTGTGCACCGCGATCGTGTGACCGACCATTTCCGGCACGACAGTCGACCGGCGGGACCAGGTCTTGATGACCTTCTTGTCGCCGCCGCGGTTCATCACTTCCACCTTCTCGAGCAGCGGAACGTCGACGAACGGTCCCTTCTTGAGTGATCTCGACATGATTACTTAGGCCTTCTCTGCACGATGAATCGATCGGTCGCCTTGCGATTCCGCGTCTTGTAGCCCTTCGTCGGCTGGCCCCACGGCGACACCGGATGACGGCCGCCTGAGGTCTTTCCTTCGCCGCCGCCGAGCGGGTGATCGACCGGATTCATGGCGACGCCGCGCACGTGCGGGCGCTTGCCGAGCCATCGGCTCCGTCCCGCCTTGCCGATCGACACGTTCTCGTGGTCCACGTTGCCGACCTGGCCCACGGTAGCCAGGCACTCGACGTTGATCTTGCGGATCTCGCCCGACGGCATCTTGACGGAGGCGTAGTCGCCTTCCTTCGCCACCACCTGGACGGCCGAACCGGCGCTGCGCGCGATCTGTCCGCCCTTGCCCGGCTTCAACTCGACGTTGTGCACCATCGTGCCGAGCGGCATGTTCTTGAGCGGGAGCGCGTTGCCGGGGAGGATGTCGACGCTGTTGCCCGAGACGACCGAGTCGCCGACCTTCACGCCGGCGGGCTGAAGGATGTATCGCTTCTCACCGTCCGCGTAGGTCAGGAGCGCAATGTGCGCCGACCGGTTCGGGTCGTATTCAATCGTCGACACCGTCGCCGGGATGTCCGCCTTGTCGCGCTTGAAATCGATGATCCGGTAGTTCCGCTTGTGCCCGCCGCCTCGCCACCAGGACGTGAGCTCGCCGTGGTTGTTGCGGCCACCCGACTTGCGAAGCGGCTCGGTCAGCGGCTTGTGCGGCTCGGACGCGGTGATCTCGTCGAACACCTGGACCGTCTGGAACCGGCGGCCCGGCGACGTCGGATTGTATTTGCGAATAGGCATGTCTTCTGATCCTTGAAGCTTCCAGCTTCAGCAGCTCTCAGCCCTAGGCGCCTTCGAGGAACTCCGGAATCTTCTCCCCGTCGCGGAGCTTCACGTAGGCCTTCTTCCAATCGGACCGCTGGCCGATGAAGCGTCCCTGCCGCTTGAACTTCCCGTGCGCGATGGCGGTGCGCACGCCCTCGACCTTCGACCCGAGCAGCTTCTCGACGGCGCGCTTGATGTCGACCTTCGTTGCGGCGACAGCGACTTCGAACACCACGGTGCGGGCGTCTTCCCGCAGGAGCGTTGTCTTTTCGGTCACCAGCGGGCGTCGGATGACGTCAGTCAATTTCATAGTCAGCCACCAGCTTCACCGGGGGGCTTCGCCCCGCCGGACCCCCCATCGCCGTCGCTCGCGGGGGCCCCACGCCCCGCTTCGCTCCGGCGGGCGCGCCCCTGGCGCGCCTAAGCCAAGCCCTCTTCCAATCTGCTTCCAGCTCCGAAGTTCCGTTGTCTCCGCTGGGAGCTGGAAGCTGGAAGCCTCTTATCCCAAGCTCTCTTGCAGCTTCTCGAGCGCTTCCCGGGTAGCGATCACGTGCGAGGTGTCGGAGACATCCCGCGCCGTCACGCGGCCGCTCGCCACGAGCTTCACGCCGGCGATGTTGCGGGCGCTCAACGCAAAACCGTCGTCCGGCTTCACGTCGATCAGCAGCGTCTTGCCGGTCGCTCCGAGCCGCTTGAGCATCTCGGCCGTGCCCTTCGTCTTTCGGTCCGCGGTCGCGAGGCTGTCGACGACGATCATCGTGCCGTCGGCGAGCTTCTGCGCGAGGGCCGCGCGCAGCGCGCCACGACGGACCTTCTTCGGGAGATCGAACGCGTAGCTGCGGGGCTGCGGGCCGAACACGGTCCCACCCTTCCGCCACAGCGGATTGCGAATCTCCCCGACGCGGGCGCGCCCGGTGCCTTTCTGCCGCCACGGCTTCTTGCCGCTGCCGCTGACTTCGGCGCGCGTCTTGGTCGCGTGCGTGCCGCGCCGTTCGCCGGCGTTCTGCTGCACGACCGCCTGCCAGATCAGGTCGCTCTTGACCCGGCCGCCAAAGAGCTCGTCCTTCAGCTCGAAGTCGCCGACCTTCTCGTTGTTCGCATTGACGATGGTGAGTTGCATATCAGCTACCAGCTACAGGCTGCAGCTTCCAGTTATTGAATCGCGCGCCGCGGCGCGACAACCGTTCCTCCCTGACCTCCGAGCTGGAAGCGGGAAGCTGGAAGCTATTTCTTGGCCTTCTTCACCGCCGCGGCCTTCGACGGCTTCTCGACCTGCCGCTTCGGCTCGGGCTTCTGCGTGATCGCTTTCCGCACCACGACGTAACCGCCCGGGGCGCCCGGGATCGCGCCGTGCACGACCAGCAGATTCGTCTCGGCATCGACCTGAACGACCTTCAGGTTGCGAACGGTCACCCGGTCGCCACCCATCCGTCCCGCCGCGCGCATCCCCTTGACGACGCGCGAGGGATAGGAGGACGCGCCGATCGAACCGGGCGCGCGGTGGAACATCGACCCGTGCGTCGCGGCACCTCCGCGGAAATTGTGCCGGCGCATGACGCCCTGGAATCCCTTCCCGCGGCTGATCCCGATGACGTCGACCCGATCGCCGTTGTTGAACACCCCAGTGACGAGCACCGTCTCTCCGGCCTTCGGGGCTTCCGCACCCTTGGCGACCTTGACCTCGCGGCGCACCCGCGTCGGCGGCACGCCCGCCTTCTTGAAGTGGCCGGCCAGCGGCTTGCCGACACGTGCCGGCCGCTCCTCGACCAGGCCGATCTGCACGGCCTCGTACCCGTCGGTCGCGGCGGCCTTCGCCTGGACGACCACGCACGGTCCGGCTTTGATCACGGTCCCGGGTGTGACGGTGCCGTCCGGCGAGAACAGCTGCGTCATCCCGACTTTTCTTCCGATGATGCCTGTAAGCATAGCTTCCAGCTTCCAGCTGCCAGCTTCCAGCAGCTTCCAGCTTCCAGCCTCCGTCGCCTCCAGCTGGGAGCTGGGAGCTGGAAGCTGGAAGCTCTATTTGTGTTCCTTGCCGAACGCCTTGATCTCGACGTCGACGCCGGCCGGCAGATCGAGTTTCATCAGCGCGTCCACGGTCTGCGGCGTGGGCTCGAAGATGTCGATCAAGCGCTTGTGCGTCCGAAGCTCGAACTGCTCGCGCGACTTCTTGTCGACGTGCGGCGATCGCAGCACCGTCCACTTGTTTTTTTCGGTGGGCAGCGGAATCGGCCCCGCCAGCCGGGCACCCGTGCGCCGCGCGGTGTCGACGATCTCGGTGGTCGACTGATCCAGCACCCGGTTGTCGTACGCCTTCAGGCGGATGCGGATCTTGTCGCTGAATGCTGTTGCCATTTATCTGATCCTTGTCGGGATGCTCGGCGCTCGGCGTATCGGCGCTCGCTTCGAACCGGGGCTCGATCCCGGAACGCTCGTAGAACCCTGAACCTTTAGAACCCTAGAACCCTGGAACCTTCACCTTGCCCCGGACTCTACTTGCCCTGGACCCGGGCCACGACTTCCTCGCTCACGTTCCCGGGCGCCGGCTCGTACCGATCGAAATGCATCGAGTAGGTCGCACGGCCCTGCGTGCGCGACCGAAGATCGGTCGCGTAGCCGAACATCTCGGACAGCGGCACCCGCGCATTGATGATCTGTGTGCCGCCGCGATCTTCCTGCGATTGAATGTGCCCGCGCCGGCCCGACAGGTTGCCGATGACGTCGCCCATGTGCTCCTTCGGCACGACGACCTCGACGCGCATGACGGGCTCGAGCAGCACCGGCTTCGCCTTCTTCGCAGCGTCCTGGAACGCCATCGATCCGGCGATCTTGAACGCCATTTCCGACGAGTCGACGTCGTGGTACGAGCCGTCGTACAGCTCGATCCGGACGTCGTCTATCGGGTAGCCGGCCAGCACGCCGCGCGTGAGGGCTTCCTTGATCCCCTCGTCCACCGGCTTGATGAACTCCTTGGGAATCGAGCCGCCGGTGATCTTGTTCTCGAACGTGTAGCCCGTGCCGGGCTCCGCCGGATAGAGATGAATCTTGACGTGCCCGTACTGGCCGCGGCCGCCTGTCTGCTTGGCGTACTTCATCTCGCCGTCGGCGGGCCGGGTCAACGTCTCTTTGTAGGCGACCTGCGGACGGCCCACGCTCGCCTCGACGTTGAACTCGCGCTTCAGCCGGTCGACGATGATCTCGAGGTGCAGCTCGCCCATGCCGGCGATCACGACTTCGCCCGTGGCCTGGTCCGTCTTCACCCGGAACGTCGGGTCCTCCGCCATCAGCTTGCCGAGACCCTGCCCGAGCTTTTCCTGATCCGCCTTGGTCTTCGGCTCGATCGCCAGCGAGATGACCGGCTCGGGGAAATCCATCGACTCGAGCACCACCGGGTGCTTCTCGTCGCAGATCGTGTCGCCCGTCGTGACCGTCTTCAGGCCGACCGCCGCAGCGATGTCACCCGCGTAGACTTCCTTGATCTCCTCGCGCTTGTTCGCGTGCATCTTCAGCAGCCGGCCGAGGCGCTCGGTCTTCTGCTTCGTCGCGTTGTACACGGACGACCCGGACGTCATGACGCCGGAGTAGACGCGAATGAACGTGAGCTGACCGACGAACGGATCGGTCATGATCTTGAAGCCGAGCGCGGCAAAGGGCGCGCCGTCCGAAGCGGGGCGCTCGACGAGCGCGTCGGGGCCCTTGTTCGGATCGAACCCGACGATCGGCGGCACGTCGATGGGCGACGGCAGGTAGTCGACGATCGCGTCGAGGAGCGGCTGCACGCCCTTGTTCTTGAAAGCCGACCCACAGATGACCGGAACGAATGCCGGCTCCGCCTTCTCACCACTCGTGTGCACCGAGCTGTTCACGCGCTTCCGCAGCGCCGTCTTGATCTCGTCCTCGGTGATCTCTTCGCCGTGCAAGGTACTTCTCGAGGAGCTTGTCGTCTGCCTCGCTGACCTTCTCGATCAGCTGCTCCCTGTAGTGCTTCGCGTCTTCCAGCATGTCAGCCGGGATCTCGGCGACCACGTAGTCGGCGCCCATCGTCTCGTCTTTGTAGGTGATCGCCTTCATCTTGACGAGGTCGACCACGCCGACGAACTTGTCCTCGCTGCCGATCGGCAGCTGGATCGCGACCGGATTGCCGCCCAGCTTCGATATGATCTGCCCGAACGTGCGCTTGAAGTCCGCGCCGATGCGGTCCATCTTGTTCACGAAGCAGATGCGGGGCACGCGGTACTTGTCCGCCTGACGCCACACCGTTTCCGACTGCGGCTCGACGCCGGCGACAGCGTCGAACACCGCTACCGCGCCATCCAGCACGCGCAGCGAACGCTCGACTTCCGCGGTGAAGTCGACGTGACCTGGCGTATCGATGATGTTGATCCGGTTCTCCTGCCAGAAGCAGGTCGTCGCCGCAGACGTGATCGTGATGCCGCGCTCCTGCTCCTGCTCCATCCAGTCCATGACGGCGGTGCCTTCGTGCACCTCGCCGATCTTGTACGTGATGCCCGTGTAGAACAGGATCCGTTCCGTCGTCGTGGTCTTACCGGCATCGATGTGAGCCATGATGCCGATGTTCCGCGTGCGATTGAGTGGTGTTTCTCTTGGCATTGCTACCACCGATAATGCGCAAAGGCCTTGTTGGCCTCCGCCATGCGGTGAGTGTCCTCGCGCTTCTTGACCGCGCCGCCACGCAGGTTCGCCGCGTCCATCAACTCGTTTGCCAGCTTCTCCTGCATCGTCTTGCCGTCTCCGCGCGATCGCGCGTAGCCGACCAGCCAGCGGATGCTCAACGACAGGCGGCGATTCGGGTTGACTTCGACCGGGACCTGATAGTTCGAGCCGCCGACACGCCGTGACTTGACCTCGAGCGCCGGCTTGACGTTCTCGACCGCCTTCTTGAACACCTTCAACGGATCGTCGCCCGTCTTCTCCTGAATCGAGGAGAGGCTCGCGTACATGATCCGTTCGGCGGTGCTGCGCTTTCCGTCGCGCATCAGGGTGCTGATGAACTTCGTCACCAGCGAGCTGCTGTAAAGAGGGTCGAGCGGTGCCTCTCGCTTCGGGATTTCTCTACGTCTTGGCATAAATCAGCTTCCAGCTTCCTACGTCCGGGATCCGCCCGGCGCGCGCCCGGTATGAAGGCCAGGCCTACGACTTGGGCCTCTTCGCGCCGTACTTCGAGCGGCCCTGCTTGCGACCCTGCACGCCGACGGCGTCGAGCGTGCCGCGCACCACGTGGTATCGGACGCCGGGCAGGTCCTTGACACGGCCGCCGCGGATGAGCACCAGGGAGTGCTCCTGGAGGTTGTGGCCGACGCCCGGAATGTAGGTCGTGACCTCGATGCCGTTGGTCAGGCGCACGCGCGCCACCTTGCGGAGCGCGGAGTTCGGCTTCTTCGGCGTCTGCGTGAAGACCCGGACGCAGACGCCCCGCTTCTGAGGACTGTCCTGCAGCGCCGGGCTCTTCGTCTTGCTCAGCACCTTGTCGCGGCCCTGTCGAACCAGCTGGCTGATCGTCGGCACAATTGCTCCACACGCGCGCGGGTCATCACCCGAAGGGACGTCCGCGCATGGCAAAACCACCGGTGTACGACGCGTCGAGACAACCTCGATCGGTCGACCACCGGATCGGCGTTGGTGCTCCAGGCCTAGGGGACCGCGAAGCGGCCCGGCACCTGGAGCTGACTTACCCTATAAAGTTGATGTTTCTGCGCCCAAGTAAGGGGCGGAGGCGGTCAACGCGCCCGTCGGCGGCGCCGCTTTATGGAGTCTGGCCCTAGATAGGGTGTCCCAGGGCCGACCAGAACCTTGCAACTATAGATCACCGGGTTCTGCGGGATCAAGCCCTAACGAGAGGTAATGGGGGGCCGGCCTGGCAGCCGACCCCGTTCAGCGCGTGCGACCGACCTACCGCTTGATCTTGTTGCCCATGTCCTCGAGGGCCTCACCGGCCTTGCGACGGACCTTTCCAAACCCCTCCTGAACGCTTCCCGCCGCCTCGTCTGCCACGCCTTCGCCGTGGAGCTCTTCGTTATCGGTCAGGTCACCCGCGGCCTGTTTGGCCTTTCCTTTGATCTGCTCGGCCTTTCCTTCGAGTTCGTCGCGGTTCATCTGGGAAAACCTCCTTGAGAGCCAGAGATGGCTCACCCCTCACGCCTTCAAGAATTGGTGCCTCAGGCGTGGCCAAGGCCGGGCTTCACGCCCATCGGGGTCAGGTCTTGCACTGACGGCTTCTGCTTGCTACAAGACCTGACCCCCGTGGCAAGACCTGACCCTGTGGTCTCGCGGTACACTGTTCCCATGCCTCGGCTCATCTCGCACCCGGCGGTCATCCAAGCGGCCGGAACCAAGCCCAAGCGTATCGAGGAATTCGCCGGCAGGGTCAATTCGGGCCATTCCGGCGTCAGCATCGCCAGGATGACCTCTCCTCAAGGCTGGACTGAACCGGGACAGCGACCGGAGTTCGAAGAGATAACGGTTGTGGTGCGAGGACTCCTCCGTGTCGAGCACGAGGGCGGAGTCTTGGACGTTCGGGAAGGCCAGGCCGTAGTGACCGCCCCCGGGGAGTGGATTCGCTATAGCACGCCTGACGCGGGAGGTGCCGAGTACGTCGCCGTTTGCCTACCGGCGTTTTCCCCGGATACCGTTCATCGAGATCAGTAGGGCCGCTTGCGCGCCCCAAACGCGCGTGAGCGCAACAGAACCTCGTAGTGCGCCCCCTCCTCAGTGGCAGCCTCGGCAATCGACTTCCTGTCAAGCACACGTAACTGATGCGACTCGGGATCGTGATCCACGCGCACGCACGTGCCTGGATCGAAGAGCCCGCTGACGGACACCGCGTCGAGGACGAGCGTCCCGAAGTCGCTGTCGGTGCGAGTGAGAAGGTAGACCGCAGGCGCCATCGTGGCGAAGTCCTCCAGATACGACCGCGCGCGCTCCGGTTCGATATGTTGGAGGACGAGCGACGCGAAGATCAGATCGAAGCGGACGCCCCGCACCGCCGTCCAGTCCTCGATCAGGTCATCGACATCCACTGCCGCGAGGCGGCGACACCGGGCGATCATCGGCGGGAGGTCGAATCCGTAGACGATGCGTGCGATCGATTTCAGATAAGGGAAGTTGCGTCCGGCGCCGCAGCCGAAATCGAGGACGCGCTCGATTGACGCGGGCAGCTTGATCGTGGGCTCGTACGGCGTGAACGGCTTCCCCGCCTTGAATCCCGTCAGAATCCGCTCGCGCAGATCGTCGTCGTCAGACGCGCGCGCGACATCCTCCCAGTCATTCTGTCCGGGCACCCGGTGTTCCTCGCTGCTTATCTGCTCTCGAGGTAGGCAGCTTCCTCGAGACACTTCATGTATTCGGTCGTCGCGCGCCCGACGTCGATCTGGCCAGTCGAGAGGCCGACTTCGAGGGCCTCGAGCTTGGCGCGGCAACTCTGGCCCCGGAACACGCGCTCTTCGAGATTATTCGACTTGAGAAGCTGCGTCGATACCGTCGCGGCCACCGAACAGAGCGCCGCTGCGGCGCAGAGCACCTGCCATCCGGGCGACGTGAGACTCAGCGTCGTCTTCAACCACGTGACAAATGACTGACCGCCTACGGCAGGCCCCGTGGTCAGCACAGCGGCGAGAGCTCCGCCGATGATGCTCAGGTTGAGGAGCCGCCGCTTCCGCGGCAGCGCCCTCGCCACGATGGATTCGACCTGCACGCGCTTCTGCCGTATCTGCGCCAGAAGCTCCGTGTCCGCCGTGTGATCGGTCACGCACGCCTCCTTCGACAGCTCCTAGCGATAGCCCTCGTAGCGCAGGGCTTCAGCCCTGCCTCCGCCAGCCCTGAAGGGCTGCGCTACGAGTATTGAGAATGGCGTCCAAACGCCTCCCGCGCGAAGAGCGCGGCCGGGAGGCCGACTCCGAATGCATGGATCAGCAGGCCGTTCAACAGGACCACCGTGGGCGGCGCGCCGCCGCCCGATGCAGCGGCCGAGAGCGGAATCACCACGAAGTTCATGACGCCGTAGGCCACCAATCCGAACAGCGGGCCCGTGAGAAACGGACGACGGGTCACCGCGGGCATCGCGCGGGCAAAGACGAAGAAGGTGCCGACGATGCCGAAGGCGATGATGAAGTGCAGGAGCAGACCGAGCGCCGCCGTGGCGATCCCGCCCTGAAACGACGCGCGGCCGAGCAGGCCCGCCGCGATGCTCTGAAGGATGCGCGACGGAGCGACCCGGTTTCGGAGACCGAAGAAGATGAACGCGTCGAGGATGTCGAGGACGCCGACCATCAGTCCGCCGAGAACGAAGGCTTTCATGGGACGCATGGCGCTGCCGCATTCTACGTCAGCAGCCGAGCCCGGGGCCGGCCGCTCCTGCGCTGGCTTCCCGCGCGAGCCCTGACTGGCTCGGGACACTGCGATAACATCGCTAGTGACCCATGCGTATCGCGCTCGCCCAGCTCAATCCCATCAGCGGAGACATCGACGGCAACACGCGCGCGCTCATCCGATCGATAGAGGAGGCGGCGCGCCGGGGCGCGGAGATGGTGGTCGCGCCCGAGATGGTCATTCCCGGCTACTGCATCGGCGATCTCATCGAGGATCGTGCGTTTCTCGAAGCGAACGAGCGGGCCATGCAGTGCGTCGCCAAAGCGGCCCGAGGGATCACAGTGGTCGCCGGCTTCATCGATTGCGACTATTCGGCGCGCGGCGACACCGGCGCCCCGCGCAAGTACAACGCCGCCGCAGTCGTCCGTGACGGCCACGTCCTGCAGCGCGCGCGAAAGACGCTGCTTCCCAACTATCGCTACTTCGACGACAAGCGCTTCTTCACACCAGCCGACGAGCGCGAGCCGGTGGACCTCTCGCTTCCCTCGGGCCCGGCGCGGGTCGGCGTGTCGATCTGCGAAGACATGTGGGACGACTTCTACGACGTCAAGCCGCTGCCGGAGCTGGCGGCGAAGGGCGCGGAGCTCCTCCTCAACATCAACGCATCCCCGTTCTATCCCGGCAAGCGCCACGAACGCGACGCCTTGATCCGGCGTCACATCCACCAGTTCCGCAAGCCCGTGGTCTACGTGAACACGGCCGGCGCCGCCGACAACGGCAAGAACATCATCCCGTTCGACGGCGAGAGCCTCGTCTACGACCGGGATGCGAGGCTCGTCGCCATCGGACGGCAGTTCGCGGACGACCTCGTGATCGTCGATCTCGATGGAGAGACGCGGCCTCAGCTCGATCTCCCGCCGATCGATCGCGATTGCGAGCTCTACGACGCGCTGGTGATGGCGCTCGCCGACTACATGCGCAAGACAGGGTTCACGCGCGCCACCGTCGCCGTGTCGGGCGGCATCGATTCGGCGCTCGCGCTGGCTCTTGCGGTCGACGCGCTCGGCCCCGAGCAGGTCACGGCCTTCAACATGCCGTCGAAGTACAACACCGAAACGACGCGATCGATCGCAGAGCGGCTGGCCGCGGCGCTCGGCGTCAGCTACGGGGTCATCCCGATCCAGAGCATCAACGACGAGCTGCTATCGGTCTTCGAGGAGCACGCCCATCCAGTCGCGCGCAGCCTCACGCGAGAGAATCTGCAGGCGAGAATCCGCGGGCTGCTGATGATGGCGGAGTCCAACGACACGGGCGCGCTCCTCATCTCCTGCGGCAACGAAACGGAAATCGCGCTCGGCTACGCCACGCTCTACGGGGACATGTGCGGCGGCATCTCGCTCATCGGCGATCTGTCCAAGACCGATGTCTACCGCCTCGCGCGTTACGTCAATCGCCGGCACGGCGCGGAGAAGATACCGGCCGAAGCGTTCGCCATCGTCCCGTCTGCGGAGCTCGCGGAAAATCAGTACGATCCCTTCGACTATTCCGTCGTCGCCCCCATCGTCGGCGAGTTGGTGGACCGGAGAATGAGCCCGGCCGAGCTCGTCGCGCGGTTCGAGCACCGGGAGCTCGATCGCACACGCTTCCTGCCAGACGCTGAGGGCCGCACCGTTTACGACAAGCACACGGTCGCCACGTTCAAGCGCGTCGTCGACGATGCGGCCTCACGGATGCGGCGGTCGGTGTACAAACGGCTGCAGGGTCCGCCGATTGTCGCGGTTTCCGAACGTGCCTTCGGCTTCGACCTGCGAGAGACGATCATCAACGGGTGGACAGGCGATTGAGTTTCTTTCGGAGGGCATCGCACCCCACTGAACTGGGGCAACACGATCGGGTTTGTTTTGGATGCCTGTCCAAACAGGAGATCAGGAGATCAGGAGGTAGAGCTCTACACCCCGGGACGCTTGGATCAACGCGACATCTCGAAACGCTGACAAACACAAGATCAGAAGACAAGAAGATCACGAGGCATGTAGCCTGAACATCTCCTGATTGATCTCCTGAACTCCTGATCTCCTGTTTTCTGCCCCGCCGAATTATCCCGATCCCCCGAGTTTCCCGCGCATCGCCGCAACCTCAGCGAGGATTGCCCCCGCACGATCGCACTCGTCGCGCGTTACATCCAGGTGCGTAACCGCGCGGACCGTTCTGGGCCCGAACGCGACGACCAGCACCCCGCGCTGGCGTGCAGCCTTGACGAACGCCGGCGCATCGATGCCGTCCTCACGAAGGTTGAAGATGACGATGTTGGTCTGCACCGACGTGATATCGAGATCGACGTGTGGAACACTCGTCAGGTGCCCCGCAATCAACCGAGCGTGCTCGTGGTCGTCCGCCAGGCGCTCCAGATGATGATCCAGTGCGTAGATGGCTGCGGCCGCAAAGAAGCCCACCTGGCGCATCGCGCCGCCGAACTTGCGTCGGGAACGGACGGCCCTCGTGATGACATCGCTCGGGCCCGCCAGGAGCGCGCCGCCCGGCGCGCCGAGCCCTTTCGAGAAGGACACGGAGACGACATCGAACGGCGCGGCAAGATCGGCGACGGAGCGGCCGGTTGCGACCGACGCGTTCCACAGTCGAGCTCCGTCGAGATACGACGCGATGTCCAGGGCCCGTGCTGCGGCGCAGACTTCCAGCACCTCGCTGAGCGGCACGATCACCCCACCTGCGCGGTTGTGCGTGTTCTCGATCTCGACGAGCGTCGTCGGAGGAAACAGCGGATGGCCGCGCGGCTTCCGCGCGGCGAGGAATGTCTCAGCGGTG
This sequence comes from uncultured Acidobacteriota bacterium, assembly GCA_963804795.1. Taxonomy (GTDB): domain Bacteria; phylum Acidobacteriota; class Vicinamibacteria; order Vicinamibacterales; family 2-12-FULL-66-21; genus CAVSUB01. The sequence goes on from CAWDRS010000011.1 coordinate 177,000, forward strand.
AACGACCCTCCCTGTCCAACCTCGGTGAACTGGACGCCTGCGTTCGCAGCCGCGGCTCCCGCCTCGTGCCAGACGGCATGGCTCTGCCGGCTCACGATCACGTCGTCTCCCGGACGCGTGAGCACCTGGAGAGCGACCTGGTTCGCCATCGTCCCGGTCGGCAACCAGATGGCCGCCTCCTTGCCGAGGAGCGCGGCGCAGCGGTCCTGAAGCTGGTTGATGCTCGGATCCTCGCCGAATTGATCGTCGCCGACGGGCGCTGCAGCTATCGCCCGCCGCATCGCATCGGTGGGACGAGTCACGGTGTCGGAGCGGAGGTCGATTGGGTGGGGTTCGCGTTGTAGCACGGGTGGACCGTGATGGTACCGTGCCGGCGAGGCGCGAGCAATGATCGGCCGCGCACCGCACAGGTGTGCGTCTGCGCACGCGCCTGGGGTCAGACCCGGTCTGACCCTGCGGCTCGGGTCAGACCGAAGTCAGACCCGGTCTGACCCCGGTTGGGGCGGGGCGCGGTCAGAACCTCGTAACGAGCGCGAACCGGATCGTCCGCGGCGATCCCGGCGTGATGTTGGTGTTGCTGTCGGCGTTGACGAAGTAGTTCGTGTCGAACAGGTTCTCGACGTTGGCCTGCAGCCGAAGGCCCTTCCGCAGCAGGACGAACGCCGCGAGGTCGGCGCGCGTATAGCCGGGCAGCGTCACGGTGTTGTCGATCGCGGCGAACATCACCGATCGATGGATCACGCCGAGAGCGGCGGACACCCGCGGGTGGATGCGGTAGTTGTTCCAGAGCGAGAACGTGTGGTGTGGTACCTGGCCGACCTGCGCGCCCTCGCGCGCCGAGACCGTCGCGCTCGTGACCTCCGCATCCTGGTACGCGTAACCCCCGGCAACGCTCCACGCTGGCAGTACCTGGCCATTCAGACCCAGCTCGAACCCGTTCGTCTGCTGGCTGCCGGTCTGCACGATCCGCGTCGGATCATTCGGATCGGTGGATCGCGTGTTGGTCCGATCGAGCCGGTAGACGGCGGCGGTCAACGCCAGGCCGCGCAGGTCCCACTTCGCGCCGACTTCGTAGTTGTCGAACCGCTCGGGCTCGACCTGCTGGGTAATCGTGGTCAACGAAGAGAACTGGTCGCCGGAGCTGGGCAGAAACGAGACGCTGTAGCTGCCGTAAAGGGACAGCGGCGCCACCGGCTTGAAGACGACGCCCGCTCGCGGAGAGACGAGGTGGTCGACACGGCCGAGCGTGTCTCCATTGCGGTTGTTGTCGTACTCGAGGTCGAAGCGATCGAATCGCACGCCGCCGATGACCTGCACGCGACGCGAGATCTCGACTTGATCCTGCGCGAACACGGCGGCGACGTTCGTGATCAGATGGTTGTCGGCGTCCGTGGCGCTCTGCCGGAACGTCACCGGCGTCGAGATGGTAGGCGCGGCGAACGGCACCAGAATCGACGTCGCCGTGTTGTTGAAGTAGCCGGTGTTGCGGAAGTTGTCGGTCGCCTGGCGCCCCGCTTCCGCGCCCGCGAGGAACGTGTGCGCCAGCGGACCAGTCGACCTGACGTACATCAGATCGGCCTGCTGGAACACGTTGGTCCTATTCGTCGCGTTGTTGTACGCGCTGAGCGCCACCTGGCTCTGATCCGCACTGACCGCGCCGGGCACGAAGTTCTGATAGGAGCGGTCGTAGCCGGCAATCATCGTGCGGGTCCGGATCGTGACGCCGCCCGCCCGATGCTCGAAGGCGACGGTCCCGAGGTTCACCTCCGCGTTCACGTGGCTGTCATCGGGGTTGCCGTAGAACGTGCCACGGTCCACCTCGACCGGACGGCCCTGGAACGACGTGATCCCGCGATCGGCCACGCGCGTGTCCCGCAGGTATTCGTACCCGACGGTCAGCTTCGTGTCTTTGCCTGGGGAGAACGTCAACGTCGGGTTGACGCCGCCTCGCTCGAGATCGACGCCGTTCCGGAAGCTGGCGGAGTTCTCGTACATCCCGTTCAACCTCAGCGCGACCGTTGGTGTCACCGGCTCGTCGAGATCGACGGTGAACCGCCTGTTGTCGAACGTCCCGCCCTGCAGGGTGACTTGCCGAATCGGCTGGAAGAGCGCTTCCTTGGTGACGCGGTTGACGACGCCGCCACCGCCCCCGCGGCCGAAGACGAGCGCGTTCGGCCCCTTCAGCGCTTCCACACGATCGAGGTTGTACAGGTCCCGGTAGTACTGCACGTCGTCACGGACGCCATTCACGAAGAAGTCCGCCGAGGAGCTGTTGCCGCGAATGATCACCTGATCGCGGTTGTTCTCGCCCTGATGGGCGCTGATGCCGGGCACGTATCGGACGACGTCGCTGACGCTGGACATCAGCTGGTCGGCGATCAGCTCGCCCGTCACGACGGTCACCGACTGCGGCACGTCGCTGAGCGGCGTCGGCGTGCGCGTGGCACTGCTGATTTCCGGGACGCGATAGCCGCCGGCGTTCACGTCGACGGTTTCGCGCGGGCCCTCCACTTCCAGGACGAACTCGCGCATCTCGCCACCGGCCTTCGACGTCAGACGCTGGACGTTCGCCACGAAGCCCGTGGCACTGATGCGGAGGGCGTACGCGCCGGCTCCGAGCGCAAGCGTGAACTGCCCGCGCGAATCCGATACGGCCGTGAGCGTGGCGCCCGGTCTCTCCGGCGTCGCGACAATCTGCGCGCCCGCCACCGGAGCTCGACTCGAGTCGAGGACGGTTCCCCGGAAGACAGGGTCTGGAGGGGCGGTCTGCGCTGAGGACGGTAACGCGGAGATGAGGAGGAATAGAAGGACGGCGGCCGCGAACGGCATACGACGACGCATTTCAAGGACTCCAATCTCGATTGCGTCGACGTGGCCCGCTCCGTAGAATGCAGGGGTCGAACGCGTCGATTGCGCAAGCGATTGACAGGTCTGCCCAGACCGGTTCGACGGGCCCGCGGGTGTGACAGCACCTTGGCGGGCCTTTTCAAGACGCCCCGAGAAATGAGACAAGTCTCAGTTTTGGCGGCAGGGGGTAGGATATGTCCGACCAAAACGGTCGGTCAAGGGAAAAAGCGTCGTCGAAGAAGCCGAGACGCTCATCAAGAAAACGGCCCGTCGTGCATCGGACTTGCTGAGTCCCACACTTAAGTAGTTTTCCCGATAGCCCTACCGGGTGTAGTATCTCGGGCGTCCCACCATGACCTCTGGCTACTACCCTCACCGCAGGGGCGATTACGTCTTCGACGTGACCGTGACGAAGGACGATACGATGCGGCTCTCGCGCCGGTACCGCGCCCATCTGAGCAACGCCGAGCGTATCGAAGATGGGCGGCTGGCGCCCGTCCAGATCAACGTGTCCGACACCTACGGCCCGACCGTCACAGAGGCCATGCGGGCGCTCGATGCGTCCTTTGAGACGTGGCGTCGGGAGCAGCTTCCCAAGCGTCAGTGAGGTTTAGCAAGGCGATTGACGGATTAGCCAATTTCACCCGCAGCCCCCATGACAGCCGCCTACTACCCCAAACGAAACGGGGAGTACGTCTACGACGTGACGGTCTCGAAAGATGAGACCGTGCGGCTCTCGCGTCGATACCGAGCCCACCTGAGCAACGCTGAACGTGTCGAGGGTGGACGACTTGCACCAGTCCAGGTCGACCTTCCCGACACGTACGGTCCCACTGTGACGGAAGCCATCCGCGCGCTGGACGCGTGTTTTGACAGCTGGCGTCTGAAGCAGACGACCGAACATCAGTGATGGCGTGTCCGCGTCAGGAACCAGATGAGGACGATGGCCGCGACCAGACACCAGACCCAGAGCGTCAGCCATTGGAAGGCGTTGTACGTAATTCGGCCCGCCTACTTGATCTCCTCCAGCTCCTCGTTCGTCCACGGCCTGGTCCGGCCTGCAACCTCGGCGCGCACCGCGCCGACGCTGGCTGGCGCGACCGCCGGAGCGCTCTGGCCCCACGAGCGCCTGATGTAGGTCAGCACGGCGGCGACCTGATCGTCGGTCATGCCCGCGCCGATCGGCGGCATCAGCCCGACTGCCCCTTCCTTCCCGTTGATCAGAATGCGCGCAGGTATGCCGTCCGGTCCGAGCGCGAGCTCCGATCCGACAAGGCTTGGCGCGAGCTTCTCGCGGCCGCGGCCATCAGCTTGATGGCAGGCCTCGCAGATCGTCTTGTAGACCTCCTGACCCGCGTCGAACCGCTGCTGCTCCGCGGGCGTCAACGGTGTCGCGGCGGCGGTCGACAGCCCCGGCTTGCCGGGCCATGCGAGGCGTTCCAGCACTGCCCCCGCGCGCCGCCCGAGATCGCCGCCCTCGGCAGCCAGCCGGACGAGCGCAGGCTCACGCGACAAGGTCACTGTGATCGCTGCCGCGCCTCGTCCACGCCCCCCGGTCGCTGCCCCGGCTCCAGCCGCTCCTGCCCGACCGGACGGAAACGCAGACGCCCCTCCAGGGCCGGCGCGGTTCCCCGGGCACGTCGGGCAGGCGGCTGCTGCCGCAGCGGCGCCGCGGCCGCGAGCAGGGCTGCCTGGAAGCGGTGTGGCAAGGACCGCCGCTTCGATTCCGGTCATCATCGATGTGCGCTGCCACTCCGAACGCGCGCGATCCGCGACCAGATCGAAGATGCGCTGCGACGCCGCGTCCTGTTTCCCGCGGATGATGGTCGCCGCGAGCACGATGGCTGCCGAGCTCCGCTGCGGCGACTCCTGCTGCGACGCCAGGACTCGGTCGAGCATCGACGCTTCGCTGCCGGCAATGCCGCTCAGGGCCGCATCGACGACGACCGGATCGTCGCCGTTCCGCTCGAGCAGGCTCGCGACCGCGGAGTCGCGCGCCTCTCCCTTGAGCGTGCCGATCGTCGCCGCCAGCTGCCGCCGGACGGCCCAGTCCGGATCGGCGAACCGCGCGAGAACCGCCTTCTGCATGGCCACGTCGCCCTGCGCGAGCCAGCGCTCCGCCAACCTCAGCGCCGATGTGCGCACATCGCGCGAGGAGTCCTCCAGCGCTTTCGTGACCAGCCCCGGCGTGAGGCGATCCATGCCATCGAGCACCCACAGCGCATGCAGCCGCGCCCGCTGATCCGCCGCGCTCGACGCAAGGCGGATCAATGCTGGAACGACCGACACGTCTTCCCGCTCCACCAGAAGGCGCTGCGCCGTGTCGCGGCGCCAGCCGTTCGGGTGCGACAGCGCCTCCACCAGCCTCGCAGATGACGCGTTCGACAGCGCAGGTTTCGCGTCCCGGCGCGTGGTCTCGTGCACGATCCGGTAGATGCGGCCGTAGCCGATCGGCTGCTCCAATCCCTTCGACACGATGTGGTCGCGCAGGTACTCGGTGATGAAGCCGCGGTGCTGGATGATCCCGCGATACATGTCGACCACGTAGAGCGTGCCATCCGGCGCATTCGACAGATTGACCGGCCTGAAGCGCTCGTCGGTTGCCGCAAGAAACTCCGAACGCTCGTACGCCTTCTTTGCCTTGATCGTCGTCCCATCGTCATTCAGCACGATCCGGCTCACCACGTTGGCGGCGGGCTCGACGACGAAGACGCTGCCGTAGAGATCTCGCGGCAAGCGATCGCCGCGGTAGACCAGCGGGGCCGACACCGACGTGAAGTTCGCGAGCGTCGAGTCAGGACGCAGCACCCCTGACTGGTAGCCGCGGTTCACCCCCGGCGTCGGATGAACCGGCCAGACCGCGTTCACCTCGTTGGCGTCGCCTTCGAGCGATTCGTAGCTCCCGCGCGTGCGGAGGAGGCTCGGGTTCCTGCCGTAGTAGGGCGTCGGCACGACGTCGACGTGCAGGACCGACTCGTTGGTGTTCCGATAGATCCGCCCGGCATCGTCCTGGGAGGCGCCCCACTGCCCGCGCGCGGGCGTCTTCGCCACCTCGAACTTTCCGTGCTTGAGCCGGAGGTACATGTCGACTTCGGACGTGTACATCCAGTTATCGAGCGCCCACGTGAGGCTGTTGGCGTTGTGCTCCACGTTCGCGTCACGACTGCCGTACTTGTCCGTCACGAGGTCTTTGGTGTCGGCCTTGAGGTCGCCGTTCGTGTCGCGCATCAGCCAGAGGTTCGGCGGCTCGCCAACGAGCACGCCGTGGGCGAGCACCTTCAGTGCCCGTGGCAACACCAGGCCTTCCGCAAAAACCGTCCGCTTGTCCATCCGGCCGTCGTCGTTCGTATCCTCGAGCACGACGATGCGGCCGAGCGGCTCGTGTTCGTTCGCGGCGAGCATGGTGTTCATGTACCCGATCATTTCGACGACCCACAGGCGGCCGTCCGGATCGAAATCGATCGCGACGGGATCCTGGATCATCGGCTCGCTGGCCACGAGCTCGACCTTGTAGCCCGGCTGGAGGACGAACGTCTTCATCGAGTCCGCGGGCGAGAGCGCGGGTGTTGACGTCACCGCCGGCTGCGAGGCTCCTGGAGCCTGCGCGTCAGGTCGGGCTGGCGGCTGGATCTGCTCGAAGGCAGCACCGGTGGCGAGCAGCATGAGGACCGCGAGAGCACACGCTTTGATCATGTCCGGCTTCGTTCGAAGCGGGCTGACGCTCCTCGTCCAGGCCCGCCGATAGATATTGTGGAAGGCGAGCGTCTCTCTTGCCCTCCGGCGAGATGATGAGAATTGTACGCGAAACGGGAGAGCGAGACGGGATCGGGGATCCGGAAGACCTTGTGATCTGATCGAAGAGTTTCGGATCCCTGATCCCCGATCCCGTCGATAATCCTCTCAGACCATTCCCGTTGCGTGTCGTCTTACTCGGAGGAGGTAGCGTGGCTGACCTCAGCAACATTCGACTCCAGCGCACCGCGAATCCCCGGCGCGATGATTTGGGCTTCGGTAGAGGCGGGCAATCGTCGCCGTGGCGGTTCGTGCTGCTGCTCGCGATCGCGATTGGCATCGGTGGAGGCGGCTACTACTGGTTCAGCCGCGGGCGATCCGCAGCAGCGCCGCCTGCCACCAAGGCGGCAGCGCCAGCGGCACCCGCCGATGCCTCGCGCGCGCCGCTCGGCGGCACTCCAGATGCGGTGGAGGTGCCGCCGCTCGCGGAGTCCGACCCTGTCGTCCGCCTGCTGCTGCAGTCGATGTCCTCGCATCCGCGAGTGCTGGCATGGATGGCCACCGATGGGCTAATCCGCAATTTCACCGTCGTGGTCGGCAACATCGCGGACGGTCGAACGCCGGCGCGGCATCTCGGCGTGCTCAAGCCGAATGGGCGCTTCAAGACCGTTCCGGGATCAGGCGGTCTGCGGATCGACCCTGCGAGCTACCAGCGATACAACGACATCGCCGCGGCCGTCGGCAGCATCGATGCACAGGCTGCCGCGCGCGTCTACGCGACGCTCAAACCGCGCATCGAGGAAGCGCATCGCGATCTGGGCTCCCCCGAGCCCTTCGACACGACGCTCGAGTCGGCCATCGTCCGGCTCGTGAGTACACCTGTCGAAGCAGACTCTCGCGTGACGCCGAAAGGCGCCGAAGCGTTCCAGTTTGCAGATGAGCGGCTCGAGTCGCTCACCGACGCGCAGAAGCTGCTGCTGCGGATGGGATCGGCCAACGCGAGGATCGTGCAGGACAAGCTGAGGCAGATTGGCCTCGCCCTTGGGATTCCGCCAGCACGGCTGGGATCTTGACCCCAGCCATCACCCCAACACTTCGACGGTCCCTGCGGCGCCGTCGACGCGGACGCGCTGACCTGTCTTGATCGTCTGCGTAGCGGTCCGCGTGCCGACGACCGCCGGGATGCCGAACTCGCGCGACACCACCGCGGGATGCGACAGCGCACCGCCCGAGTCGGTGACGAGACCGCCGATCTTCGTGAAGAGCACGACCCATGCGGGGCTCGTCATCTTGCAGACGAGGAGCTCGCCTTTCTGCACCTGGTCGAACTGCTCCGGCGAGTCGACGACTCGCGCCGTGCCCTCGACGACTCCAGCCGACGCGCCGAGCCCGCGCAGCGTTCCTCCCGCGGTCTTCGTCGTTTCCTTCGATCGCTCGTAGATGCCGGGCCAATCCCAATTGCCCTGTTTGTACGGTTCTTCGTGCAGCGACCAGTGCGTGATCGTGCCTGCCCACAACCGCGGCCGTCGCCCGAACGCCGCCTCCCGCTCCCCGCGACGCTTCGCAACGAGCGACGCGACATCGAACGCTGCGGCGTCGGCGCTGATCACGCGAAGCTCGTGATAGGTCAGGAACATCACATCCTCCGCCTCGCGGAAGACGGATCGTGCGGCCAGGGCGCGCCCCACGGCCATCAGGACGAGCCGCACGCGAGCGTACGTGCCCTGATCCATGTAGAAGTGATGGTCGGGTGTCAGCGGCGTCATCTTCAGCGCGAGATCGAGCGCAGCACGAAGCGCGTCGCGACCGGCCTGCGGCGTGCCCGCCGGGACGAGGGTCCACATCTCCGCGATCGCCGCGTCGCGGTTCTCGCGCAATTGCCGGACATCCTGTTCGTAGTCGTAATCGGACGTCAGGTATCCGCGAATCGCTTCGACGACGGGGGTGGGGTTCTCACGCCAGGTGGGATAGATGTACTCGTGCGCCCACATGGATTTGTTGCCGTATTCCATCTTGTAGGCGTCTATCTTCTTCAGGAACTCCCGCCCTTCGTCCGATCCACTCAGTGCCGCCATGACGTCGGCAGCGGTCGCCTGATCGAAGGCGCGCAGGATGTCGCCGCTCTTTCGCGCCTCCTCCTTGAGCTTCCAGAGATCCCGGACCGAGTCCCAGTTGCGATCTTTGTCCGAGACCAGGATCCGCCCGACCAGCGCCTTGTGGGCCTCGCCAACCGTCCGCGTGAAGAGGCTCTCGAAGGTGAGCGAGCTCTGAAATTGCGCCAGGTTCAGCATCCAGTGCAGCCGGAAATGGCGCTCCTGGATGTCGATTGCGTCCTCGAGCAGGATCATCAACTCCGGAAGCGACGCCGTGTCCATCGGAAACGCATCGAGGTATCGAAGTTCCGCTGGATCTCCGGGAGATAACGGCGCTGCCACCATCCGAGGAACTTGTCGGCATACACCGGCATGACCATGCTGTAGTAGGGCGCCAGCTCGGCTTCCTCTTTGGGATCGCGTGGGACGACGGCACTGTGGACGTAACCTTCGATGTTCTTGGCCACCCATTCCTTGCCGAACGGCACGCCGAACCGCCGATACATGTAGTCGCAGGTGAGCCACCAGCCGCCGATGTCGAACCACATGGGGGAAATCGGCTGAGGGCAATGAAGGTCGTCGAGCCAAAAATGTAGCTTTTTCTCTTCTTCGCTCGCCCACTGAATTGGTGTGATGTGATCGCCGAAAAACTGGTCGATGACGCTATTCCGGTCTACCATTTGGTGACAGTTCCTCTCAGTTTGCAGGGGTGGAGCTTTTTACCATATTTTCGAAGAACACCAGATATTCGAACCTTGAGGAGACCCGAGTGCAGCCCGCCGGACGTTATCTAGGCGCCACAGCGGCAAAGGAGGGGTCGCATGGTTGTTCGATTTGAACAGCCCGTCCCCGTCACGGCAGACACGCCGTCCCGAACGCTGGCGACAGACCTCTTCGAACAGCTCCGCTCGGACATTCTGCACAACCGCCTCGACCCCGGGAGCCGTCTTCGCTTCAAGGACCTGCGGGAACGGTATAACTCCGGGCTGAGCCCGCTGCGCGAAGCGCTGATGCGCCTCGTCTCGGAAGGCCTCGTCGTCCTCGAGGATCACAAAGGCTTTCGGGTCGCGCCCGTGTCCCGCGAGGAGATGCAGGACATCGCCAATACCCTCCTGGAGCTCGAGGCCCTTGCGATCCGGATGGCCGTCAAGAAAGGTGACGATCGCTGGGAGGCCGAGATTGTCGCGCGCTTCCACGAGTTGTCCAAGCGTCAGATGTTTGCCGCCGACGGTACGCTCGACACCGAGTGGGAGGCTCGAAACGTCGCGTTCCACGAGTCTCTCTACGCCGCCTGCGGCTCTCCATCGCTCAAGCTCGTCTGCCACGTGCTGTACGAACGGCACTCCCGATATCGGCGCCTCCGAACCAAGAACACCGGCAAGCCGGATCGGGACGTCTCGAAGGAGCACGAGACGCTGATGCGCGCGACGGTCGCGCGGGATGCGACCGCTGCCATTGCACAGCTTCGAAGGCACCGGTCGGCCACGCTCGGCGACGTCCTGGCGGACTGGCCGATCAAAGAAGCCCAGACCGAGGCTGCCACGGGTGCAAGCACGCCCCGATCACAGCGGCAACCGCGTCGCCGGCTGGAAGTCCTGACCCGAAAAACGGCCGCCAAATAAATCTCACGGGCCGCCATGCGGTCAGAACCGAGACGCGCCGAGTGGGATGTCTGCCCGGGCCCAGCTCGCGCGGAGGTCGTCGGCAACCGCACGCGCGGGCTTGCCTTGAGCCTCCAACGCCTGTTGCAGTCCGACGAGCGCCCAGCCGTTGTGAGGATGACGCGCCAGGTCGGCGCGATAAACACGTTCCGCGTCTGCGGGCCGCTTTGCGGCCAGGAGGCATGCGCCGAGCCAGTGGCGCGCGGCGAACGGCAGCGGCTCGGGCTCGTCGATGAGAAGAGCGTCCTCGAGTGACACTGCACGCTCGAATGCGGTGACGGCCCCGGGGAGATCGCCGGCGGTCCTGCGGATCTCGCCATCGAGAATGCCGCCGACGGTGCCCAACAGCGTCCTGACCGGATGGATCTTGAATACCGCCTTCGATTGGCCGGCCGTCACCCGCAAGCGCTCGAGCGAGCCGAGTGCTGACGTCGTGTCGCCGCGGCGAAGCTGCGCGTATCCTTGCGCGAAGTCCCACATGCCGCTGGCCAGATCGCCTGCTGGACGCGCTCCGATCGTCGCGATCTCGTCGAACCGGCCGAACCGCACGAGCGCCAACGCGTGGTACATCGGATCGCGCGTCAACCTGGCGAGACCCTGGCCGGCACGCACGGCCAGTGCGCCCTGACCATCCATCGACGCCGTGAACACCAGCATCTGCAAGTCGTGCGCGGGATAGGTCATGATGGCATCGCCTTTGGCTGCCTTCTGATCCAACTCCCACGCCTGGAGGCTGGCCCGCACCGCGTCGCCCCATCGGCCGACCCTGCTCCAGGTGTGCGACGGCATGTGGTTGATGTGACTCGCTCCGGGCATCGAGCTACCCAGGTACGCGACGCACGCCTCCGCGCGAACCGGTTCCGTCGTCAGCTCGGTCGTGTGGACGTAGAGGTGACACGCGCCCGGATGGCGTACGTCGCGGGCGAGCGCACGCTCGAGGACACCGAGCACCGCGATGACATCAGGCTTCTGAATGTCGAGCGCCCCCGGGCGCGGGAGGAGCAGGAAGAGCGCTTCCGCGTAGAGCGTCGCCGCGTCGAGGTCGTCCGGATATCGATCCGCGACGCCCTTCATTGCCCGCGCGTAGGCCTCGTCCTGGCTGCGCACTCTCGCCGGATCGAACGACGCGACGTATCGTGTCGCCATCGCCTGGATGAACGCGCGCTCTTTCTCGTTGGCGTGCGCATCGGCAAGGGAGACCGCTTTCTGGACGGCGGCGTACGCACGTGCCGCCTGCGGCGCGGTCATCCTCCCGTTGACGTACGATCCCCACGCCCACGCTTCGCCCCAATAGCAGATGGCGCAGGTCGGATCGCGACGCTGCGCTTCCCGGAACGACCGGCCCGCCTCCGGCTTGGCAAACGCATACATCAATCGAAAGCCCTGATTGAAGTACGCCTGGACGTCCGGGTTCGACGCAGAGATCGGCCGCGTGAACGTTCCGAGAGCAGTAGCGTAGAGCCGGATGGGCTCCTCGAAGTCGGCGGGCATCGGGTGCTCATCGTGCTGGAGGGCGAGCACGACGGGCTCCGCTCGAAAAGCCCAGAGCGCAATCGCCACAGCAAGGACCGACGAACAGAGCGGGAACCTCAGGACCGGCACGAGAGCCATCGTAATAGAGCGCGGGCCCGCAGGCCCGCATCTTCCGCTGTCAAGTAATCACAGGAGGAAGGAGGAAGGAGGATCTTTTCTTAAGAATGGATCCTCCTTTCCTCCCTCCTGCTGTAAAAAAGCAGCCTGACAAGAAACCCGATTGGTTCGTATTTTGAGCTGTGGCTGCCCCTCAAAAAGACTCACATGAACAACACACACACCGGCGCGCCGACGGAAGTGAGCGGTCCGACCGCCGACAGCGCGCCCGTGTTCTGATCGATGCTGAACACCGCGAGCGTCCCGGAACGCTGGTTCGCCGCGATCAGCCAGCGGCCGGTCGGATCGAGCGCGAAGTTGCGCGGCGTCTGACCGCGCGTGGGTTCGTACTCGACGAGGGTCAGCGCTCCGCGCGCGCCGACCGTGAACACGGCGATGCTGTCGTGTCCGCGGTTGGACCCGTACAGGAACTTGCCGTTCGGGTGAAGCGCGATCTCGGCGGTCGAACCGGTCGTGACTTCGGCAGGTCTCGTCGGCACGCTGCTCGCCGCCGTCAGGCTGCCGGCCTTCGCGTCCCAGTTGAACGTCGTGATCGTCGCCGCCTGCTCCGCGATGGTGAAGAGCCACTCGCCGTTCGAATGCATCGCGAAGTGCCGTGGGCCGGATCCGGGTGGAAGGGAGGCCGAGGGAGGTACGTTGGGCGTGAGCGCACCCGTCGCCGCGTCGAACCGGAAGACGAGCATCCGGTTCAATCCCTTGTCGGCCGTGATCAGATATTTGTTGCTCGCGTCGAACGCCACCATGTGCCCGAGCGGCTTCGCTCCGCCCGTTTCGGCGGTCTGACCCGTCACGACCGTGCTGGCCTTCTGGAGCCGGCCGTCCGCACCAACCGGGAAGAGCGCAAAGTTCCCCCCACCGTAGTTCGCGACTGCCAGATAGCGGCCCGTCTTGTCGAGCGCGAGATGGCACGGGCCCGTTCCCTGTGTCGGCTGCACGCTGAGCTCCGTCAGTTTGCCGCTCGTGCGATCGACGGCGAATGACGTCACGCTGCCACTCGCCGCGCCCCCGAACGTCTGCAGCTCGTTGACCGCAAAGACGAAGCGGCCGTCGGCGCTCGCGATCAGAAAGCTCGGGCTCGGCGTCTCGGCGACGAGCCCGACCGGCGTCAGCTCGCCCGAGCCATCGTCGAAGCGGAAGGCGTAGATGCCCTTGCTCGTCTCGCCGGTGTAAGTCCCGATGTAGACGATGCGTTGCGTGGCCGGACGCTGATCCCGCGCCGCGGCGCTTGTGATGGCTGCCACCGCGAATAAGCCGAGGACAGCAAGGACGAGGCGTTTCATGAGTGCTCCTTTATTTACCGGGGGGCTTCGCCCCGCCGGTCCCCCCATCGCCGTCGCTCGCGGGGACCCGAAAGCCCCGCTCCGCTCCGGCGGGCGCGCCTCCGGCGCGCCTAGACCGAGAATGGCCAGGCCTTCGCGCGCCACGACCAGATGCCGAACGCGGCGACACCGGCGACGAGCGTGCCGAGGCCGAACAGAATGACGCGCGGATCCGACGTCCCGAAGACGAAGATCCAGCCGGCCAGTGCCACGAAGCTGGGCAGCGGGTAGAGCCACATCCGATACGCGCCGGGGCTCGCGGCCCTGTGACGCCGCAGCAGCGTGAGCGCCCCGATCTGCCCGATGAACTGCACGAGGATGCGCGTGGTGATCAGCGCGTCGATGACCATGCCGAGCGAGAAGAAACTGCACGCGATGGCGATCGCCCCGACGACGAGCAGGGATAGCGCCGGAAAGCCGGAGGGGTGCAGCCGTCCGAATGCCTTGAAGAAATAGCCGTCCTTCGCGGCGGCGTACGGAATGCGAGAGTAGCCGAGCAGCAAAGCGAAGACGGACCCGAACGCGGTCCACAGAATCGCGGCCGTGAAGAAGGTGGCGACCGTGGGGCCGTACACCCTCTCCATGAACAACGAGACGATGAACCTCGAGCCCGGATGGGCCTCGGCAGGCACGAACTCACGCCACGGCACGACGCCGATGATCGAGAGATTGATCGCCAGGTAGATCGTCGCGACGCACACGATGCTGAAGAGGATCGAGCGCGGGATCACGCGCGCAGGATCTTTGACCTCGTCGCCGATGTAGCAGATGTCGTAGTACCCGAGGTAGTCGTAGATGCCGACGCGCGAGGCCGCACCCAGGCCGATCAGGAACCCAACGGAGAAATTGAACGCTCCAGGAGGAAAGTCGAAGGCAATCTTCGAATCGAAGTGGCCGATGCCGGTGAGGATCACCGCAGCCGTGGAGAGGAGGCTCCCGACCCAGAGCGTCACCGTCAGCGGGCCGAGCGATCCGATGGGCCGATAGAGCAACGCCAGGTTCAACACGCCCACCGCCGCCGCAATCATCGCGTACTGCACCGTCGTCAAAGACGGCCACAGGTAGCCGAGATACTGAGAGAAGCCGATGTAGCCGGACGCGATCTCGAGCGGTCCGCTCAGGATGAATTGCCAGATGAATAGAAACGCCGCCAGTCGGCCCCACCTCTCCCGGCCGTAGCCCTCGCGGAGGTACACGTAGCTGCCGCCGGATCCCGGCATCGCCGAGCCCAGCTCGCTCCAGACCATCCCATCCGGGATGACGATGAGCAGTGCGACGAGCCAGCCGAGCATCGACTGTGGGCCGCCCAGCGCCGTCATCAGCAGCGGGATCGTGATGAACGGCCCTACTCCCATCATGTTGGTCATGTTGAGAGCGGTGGCCTCGAGCACGCCGAATCGGCGTGCCAGCTCGGGATGGCCGTCGCCCGCCGAACCGTGAAGACGAGGAGGATCTGGCGACGACGTCACCACGAGAGTTGCACCGGCCGCCCGGCTCGAGCGGATTCGTAGGCCGCCATCGCCACGACGAACGCGTGGCGCGCGTCACGGATCGAGGCCGCGGGTGGCCTGCCGTGATCCAGACAGTCGATCAGGTGCGCGAGGGGGAACGGCGCCGGGACGGCGTAGGGCGGTTCGGATTGCCGCTCGAACACCCAGTCCGTCGCGCCAGCGGCGAGGACGGCGCGCCCGGGCGCGCGGAACCATTGGTCGATGATCTCGCCGCGCGTCCCGACGACCTCCAGCCGGACGACGCTGTTCTGCTTCGGAGAAGGACCCGTCTTCCTGGGAGCGTTGATGGTCCAGGAGGCCTCCAGCGTGGCGAGAAGGCCGTTGGCAAACGTGAACGTCGCCATGCCCCAGTCCTCGACGGCGATGTCCTTGTGCACGAGATTCGCGATCTTCGCCTCGACCTGTCGTCACCTCGCTGTTCGCCAGCCACCCGAAGAGATCCATCCAGTAGATGCCTTCGTCGATCAGCGCGCCGCCCGGGACGTGCCGGGGGTCGGCAAACCACCCGGGCTTGCCCGAGTTGAGCGCATCCTCCGCGATCGACCAGCGGCAGGCCTGGTGCATGACGGCAATATCGCCGATATCTCCGCGATCGATACGAGCTTTCACGTCCACGCAGCGCAGGCGCATGATCCCCTGAAAGGGAAAGCAAGTGACCCCGGCGCCTTCGACAGCGTCGACCATCTCGTCTGCCTCGGGAACCGTCATCGCCATCGGCTTGCCGAGGATCAGGTGCTTGCCGGCACGGGCGGCGAGGATCGTGAGCTGCGCGAGCTCCGACACGGGCGCGGCCAGATGGACGATGTCGACCGCCTCACGCTCGAGAAGATCCTCCGCGCGCTCGTAGCCGGGAACTCCAAAGGTCCTGGTGAACGCGTCGAGCTGGTCGCGATCCGCACATGCTGCCGCCACGAGATCGGCAGCGTCGTACTCACGCAGCGAGCGCGGCCAGTCCGTAGGCGGAGTACCAGTGGCCCAGGCCGAAAATCGCGACCCGCCATTTCTGCGCCATTATTGACCGGGGGGCTTCGCCCCGCCGGACCCCCCATCGCCGTCGCTCGCGGGGGCCCCTTGCCCCGCTCCGCTCCGGCGGGCGCGCCTGTGGCGCGCTTGCTCCCGCACCGCCCGCCACACGCGTTCCGGTGTCAAGGGCAGGTCGCGAAGCTCGATGCCGGCCGCCTGATTGACCGCCGCGCCTACGGCCGCCGCGATCGCGAGAATCCCTCCTTCGCCGGCTCCCTTCGCTCCGTGGGGCCCAGGGCCGTCTTCGTTCTCGATCAGGATCGAGTGGAGCGTCCCGGGACCGTCCTCGAATCGTCGGGATGCGGTAGTCCAATGCGCCGAGGTTTCGGATCCGTCCGCGATCGTCGAGCAGGAGTTGCTCCATGAACGTGTGCCCCAGTCCCATGACAGCAGCGCCCTCATCCTGGGCTTCGACCTGCTGCGGGTTCAGCGCCTTGCCGATGTCACTGACAAGAACCAGCTTGACGATCTGCACCATGCCGACCTCCGGGTCGACCTCGACTTCCGCCGCGGCGCACATCATCTCCCAGAACGCCGGCCGTCCGCCCAGCGGATGTGCTGCATCGTAGGCATTGGCCTCATGGCCAACCCCGATGACCTCGCCGCGCGGCGGGCCGAAGGAGGCGTGCAGCAGCTGCTCGTAGTCGATTTCGCGACCCGTCATGCGGACGAGCCCGTCGCCTACCCGCACGTCCGACTCGTCCACGCCGAACGTCCGGACGGCCATGTGTTTGAGCTTCTCTTTCACGTCCCGGCAGGCTTTTGTGACGGCATTGCCCATGAACACGGTCGACCGGCTTGCCGACGTCGAGGAATCGAACGGCACCACCGAGGTATCGCCCATGACGATCGCGATGCGCTCGGGCGCGATGCCAAGCTCCTCTGCCGCGATCTGCTTCAGCACGGTTCTCGCGCCCTGCCCCATGTCGGAAGTGCCCGACAGGATCGACGCGCTTCCGTCGTAGTGCAAGCGAGCGATCGCGAACGAGGACGAGGCGGTCGACGAGCTCTTGAGCCCGAGGGAAACGCCCCGGCCGCGATTGGCAGGCAGCGGATCCGTCCACCCGATGGCGTCGCCCGCTGCGAGCAGCACGCGCTCCCAATCACCGTCGGCCGGCGTGTCGCCGGGGATGAAGGCTTCTCCCTTTTTCGCCACGTTGCGACGGCGGATCTCGAGCCGGTCGAGGCCGAGCGCCGCCGCCGCGGCATTGAGCTGAGATTCGACCGCCCATGATGCCTGTGGAGTGCCGAAGCCGCGAAACGCGGTGCTCGGCGTCGTGTGCGAGAGCAGCGCCCGCGCCGCCACGCGCGCGTTCGGCGTGCGATACGGACCGCAGGCCGCATAGCTCGCCTTGCTGACCACGCGCCCGCCGACGTCTGCGTAGGCGCCAATCAGAAAGTCGGCATGAATGTCCTGGAAGACGATCCGCCCGGAGGCGTCGAAGCCCGTGCGCACGTGGGTGCGCGCGGACGCTCGCCTGACCTGCTGAAATGTTTCCTCCAGCGTCAGCACGAGCCGGACCGCGCGGCCCGTGCGAAGCGCGAGAAACGCCATCAGCGGCTCGAACTTCGGCCAGCCTTTGCCCCCGAATGCCGCCGCCCGGATCCGGCGAGATGATGCGCACCTTCGCCACGGGCCACCCGAGCGCCGACGCGACGACGCGCTGCAGCACGTAGGGATGCTGGATGGCACTCCAGATCGTGACACCTTCGGTATCCGGCGCGGCGAGGAACGCGTGAGGCTCGATGGCGAAATGCGTCACCATCGGGAAGGTGTAGTCGTTCTCGATGACGCAGTCGGCCCGGGCACCAGGTCGGCAGCGTCGCCGACGTCGCCCCATCCGAATTGCCACTCGCGAAGGATGTTCGTGTGTGCGAGCTCCTTCTCGACCCGAATCGCCGGATCCTGGACGAGCGCGGATGAGGGATCGAGGGCCTGCTCGACCGTGAGCACCGCCGGCAACTCTTCGTAGTCGACGCGGACGGCGGCTGCTGCTGCCCGCGCCGCATCTTCGGTCTCTGCCGCCACCGCGGCCACAGGCTCCCCGAAGAACTTCGTCTCTCCGACCGCGAGCACGGGCCGGTCGTTGTAGGCGGGGCCGTATCGCGGCATCGGGTCCGGCAGGTCGGCGGCGGTCATGACAAGGCGCACGCCGTCCATCCGCGCGGCATCGCTCACGTCGACTCGAAGGATGCGGGCGCGGGCGCAGTCCAGATGAACGAGCTTGACGTGCAGCACGTTCTCGAGCCGGATGTCCGCGACGTAGCGCTGCGCCCCTGTGACGCGCTCGATCCCGCCGACCCGTGGAATCGAACGCCCGATCCAGCCTTCGCCCATCAGTCCTGCGTCCTTGCCGCTTCCGCCACCGCCGCGATGATACGGCTGTAGCTTCCGCATCGGCACAGGTTGCCGACGAGTCCCTCTCTGATCTCCGCGATCGTCGGAGCAGGATTCGTCATCAGCAGGTATCTCGCCGACATGATCATGCCCGGGATGCAGAAGCCGCACTGCACCGCGCCGGACGCGAGAAATGCCTGCTGAAGCCGATCGAGGCTGCTTCCCGTCGAAAGACCCTCGATGGTGACGACTTCGGCATCCTCCGCTTCCGCCGCGAGCACGAGGCACGAGGTGACCGCGCGACCGTTGAGCAGTACCGTGCACGCGCCGCACTCACCCTCGCTGCAGCACTCCTTCGTGCCGGTCAACCCGGCCTGTTCGCGCAGCGCTTCGAGGAGGGTTTGATGGGGACGGACGTCGAGGGGCGCGCGGCTTCCGTTGATCGTGACGTGGATGCGGATCAAGGCCGCGCTCATCGATCGCCGTTCCTGTTCTCGGCTGCCCGGAGGCGATCGAGCGCGCACGCGAGCGCTCGACGGCTCACCAGCTGCAGCATGGCCTCGCGGTAGTCGCGGTCAGCCCGGACGTCGGAAATCGGGCTTGCGTGAGCGTTGAGTCGCGCCAGCGCCGCGTTGCGCTCGCCGGGTGATGCCGCCGGGTTCGAGAGGGTCCCGCTCTCGTCCTCCACGAGGAACGGTCGCGGCCCGACGGCGCCGTAGGCGAATCGCGTCTTGCCACTGCCTGTGACCAGGCAGCATAGATTGATTGTCGCCAGATCGACACCTCGCCGTCGTGTGACCCGGCCGAACGCCGCGCCGGCCGGGCGCGAGGGAATCGGCAGATTCGATTGACGCAACGAGCTCACCTGGCGTCAGGACCGTCCTCCCCGGGCCGATGAAGAACTCGGTCGAGGGGAATCCGCCTCCCACTTGACGCGCCGATCAGATTCACCGCGGCCCCATATGCCAGGAGCGCTGGTGCGGTGTCGGCCGCCGGGGAGGCATTGCAGATGTTCCCGGCGAGCGTCGCACGATTCCGGATCTGGACCGAGCCGACGACGCGGCACGCGTCGACCAACGCGGGAAAGTGCAGGCACACTCGAAGGTCGGCGATGACATCGGTGATCACAGCGGACGCTCCGATGCGCAGCACCGGACCCTCCTCGGCCACGTCCTCAATCACGTCGGCGCGCAGGGCGTCGAGTCCCTTGAGATCGACGACGACCGACGGGTGGATGTGGCCAAGGCGCAGCCGGACGAGCAGGTCGGTGCCCCCCGCGAGCGCCCGTGCCTCGCGTCCGGCGTCCGCCAGCGCGGCAAACGCATCAGCGAGACTCCGCGGGCGGATGTACCGGAACGGGTGCACGCTCGGCTCCGTGTGCGGCGGGCGTATCAGACTGACGCGCGGGGCGGCGCCGGCTCCAGCGCCGCGAGGCGCGCGGCCGCGCGCCTGTAGAGCGGCAAGGCAAGCGCCCTGGCCTCAGGCACGCGGATGCGGCGATAGGACTCGTGGAACTTCGTCCCGACATCGGCGACAGAGAAGCGACCGGCACGTACGAAGCCGAGGAAGAGGTCGATGTTCGTTTCGAGGAAGCTCAATCGGTCCGCCGCCTGCACCAGATCGGCTTCGTCCGAGCCCCCGATCTCGTGCCAGAGGATCAGCTGCTCCACATCCCGGATCAACTCCTCGCCGGCTCCTTCCGTCCGCAGCCACTCGGACACGATCCTCGCGCTGCGCTCCGAGTGCAGCCGTTCGTAGACAGGATCGTCCAACGAGCCCATGGTCGGTGAATCGGGTCCCGGGAACGCGCGCTCCATATCGTGCGTGAGCGCGGCCAGGCGCGCCGCTTCCGGGATACCCGGGGCGAGCCTGTCGAGCCACTCGAGCGCACGAATCAGGTGGTCCCGGTTATACGGGTAATTCTCGATGACCCAGTGCCGTGCCCGTTCCACGAAGGCTGATTCAACCATTCACCCGACCCTCACAGCGTCGTCACGGGGCGGCTCTGGAGCAACAGGAGCTCGTCGTTCCGGAAAGACCATTCGATATCCTGAGGGGCTCCGAAGAACGCTTCCACGCGGAGCCCCATCGATCGCACGCGCCCGAGCTCCTCGTCGTCGAGAACCCGGGCCGCTCCCTGCGCTTCCGACAGCTCGACATGCCGCGTGCCCTCGACCTGCGGATCGTACATCACAGCAGACGGCTGGACCGACGATGTGCTGCTCGATCACCGCACCGCTGTCGCGGTCGAGAACGTAGTGATCCGGGGTGAGCTCACCCGACACGATGCCTTCACCCAACCCGAACACCGCTTCGACGACCATCCGGTCTCGTCGCTTGCGGATCGGGTCCACCGTGAACATCACGCCGCTCTTGTCGGCCCGCACCATCTCCTGGACGACGACCGCCATCCGCGTGTCCGAGAGCGCCCCTTTCTGCGCCCGATAGAACATCGCCCGCGGGGCGAAGAACGACGCCCAGCAGGCCTGCACCTGTCGGGCAACGGCCTCTTCGCCGCGCACGTTCAGAAACGTGTCCTGCTGCCCCGCGAAGCTCGCCGCATCCCCGTCTTCGCTGACCGCGCTCGATCGGACCGCGACCGCGACCTGGCGCCCGAGATCTTCGTACGCCTGGACGAGGGCCTCACGCAGATCCGCGGGCAGCGCCGTGTCCGTGATGAACGCCGCGAGCTGCGCGCCGGCGGCGGCCAGAGCGGACGGGTCGTGCACGTCGAGGCCCGCCGTCAGCTTCAGCACCAGCTCCGCGCCGCCATGCCGGTCGAGGAACGCCTGAAACGCTCCGGTGCACACGACGAACCCTCGCGGCACCGGAAGGCCCGCGGCCGCCATCCGCGCGAGGCTCGCGCCTTTGCCTCCGGCCACGCCTGTCGCCTCGGCCGGAAGCTCCGGGAAAGACACGATCGCGACGTGTGCCCTCACAGAAATGATGTCAGTCCTCGATGATGGCCACCGCGCGGACGGGCGCCGCGGTCGTGTTCTGCCACTTGATCGGGAATACGCTCACCTTGAAGCCGTGCCCGGGCAGCTTGTCCAGGTTCGTCATGTTTTCGAGGTGATAGTACTCACGCTCGCACATCACGCGATGGGCTTCCCAGAACTGCTTCCGCTCGAACATCGCCCAGACCGGCGGATCAAATGTCACGGCATCGATGCCGGCAACCTTCACGCCCTGGTCGAGCATCCAGTGCGTGGCTTCTCCCGTCATGCCGCAGTGATCGGTGAGATACGCCTGAGTCTCCTGGATGGCGCCGGCCCCCGTGTGAATCAGCACGATGTCGAGCGGCTTCAACGTATACCCGATACGCGTCAGCGCGCGCTTCATCTCGTCGACGGTGATGCCGGCCCCCTTCTCGAGATGCCGGAAGTCGAGGACCACCCCGTCGCCGTAGCAATAGTCGAGCGGGATCCCTTCCGGTCCCGGGGCGTCCTCTCGCAGGTGTCGCAGGGAATCGATGTGCGTGCCGATGTGATCTCCCGTGACCACCATGTAGCTCGCCGTCAGCGAGGTCACCCCGAACTTCGCGGCGCCGATGTTCTCCGCGAACTGCTGCCACGTCTCGTACATGGCCATCGACGGGCGGACGACGCGCGGGAAGGCCACCATGTCGTTGTGGACGCGCATGCTCAGATCGATCAACCGCCTGGCCATGAAAAAAGAGACCTCCGACGCAGCCTCGCCTTTCAGCTCGCTTCGTTGCCGCGGAACCTGACGGCCCTCTGAACTTCTCTCCGGTGGCTTCCGCCTTAAGGCGGAAGCCCGCGGGCGCTCAACTTCCACCTGAAGGTGGAAGCCACGAGCGCCTCTCTCCGCGGGGCCTGCCCCCACCCGGTCGCCGTCAGCGGGGTCAGACCTGGATCTGACCCCAATCGGCCCCGCCCGCCTACTGCGTCGCTGTAATCCCGCCGTCCACGTACAGCGTCTGCCCGGTGATGAAGTCCGAGGCGGGCGACACGAAAAACAGCACGGCGCCGACGATGTCGCTCGTCTCGGCGACACGGCCCATCGGAATGCGCGCGACGAGATTCCGGTAGAACTCCGGATCCTCGAGCCACCGCGCCACCTGCGGCGTACGCGTGAACGTGGGAGCCAGGGCGTTGACGTTGATGCGGTGTTCCGCCCACTCCGCCGCCAGTTGCTTGGTGAGGACGCTCAGGCCGCCTTTGGCGGCGCAGTACGCGGCGAAGCCGCGACCGCGCAACGCCAGCTGGCTGCGCACGGATCCAAAGAAGAGCAGCTTGCCACCGGAGTTCTGCCCGATCATCCGGCGCGCGACAGCCTGGCCCTGGAGCATCGCGCTCTTGAGGTTGAGGGAGATTACTTCGTCGAAGTTCGACGCCGTGACCTCTCCCGCCTTCTCCTCACGCTGGCCGCCGACCAGGTTCACCAGGATATCGACCCGGCCGAAGTGGTTGACCGCAGCCTCGACCAGGCGCTCCGTTTCCGGCTGCGAGCGGGCGTCGAAGGTATCGGCCCAGGCGTCGTACCCCTTCCCGTGAAGCTCGTCAACGCACCGCCTGGCCTTTTCGGCATCGTGACCGGCCACGCCGACCCGGGCCCCATGAGCGCCGAGTGCGTGGCATACAGGGGCCCCGATCCCCCCGTAACCGCCTGTCACCAAGGCTACTTTCCCGTCGAGCCTGAACAAAAGGTCCGGAGCGCTCATCGTGACGTCGGTTGCGGGGGATCCAACTTCATGAAGTGGCCTAACCAGTAGTGAATCTATCACAGCAGCCTTATCGACAAAACCGAAAATGTTCGAAAATTTCTCTTGTAGGGGGCCTCTCGATCATGGTACTTTCCGCCGAATTTGCCGTCACGAGAGTGGGCAAGTACGCAGGAGGAACCGGACATGTCGAACGTACGGTGTACTTGGGCGCTATCACTGATCGTGGTAGCGATCTGCCTCGCTGGCGCCAATCGGGCGTCCGCGCAGGCCGTGAGCGGAATCCTCACAGGCACGATCGTGGACAGCTCTGGCGCTGCGGTACCGGGCGCCACCGTCAATGCCACGGAAGCGAGCACCGGTGTAGTTCGAACGACAGTCTCCGGCGAGGCCGGTCTGTTTCGACTCCCGGCGCTGAATCCAGGCAACTATGTGCTGACCGTCGAGCTCGCAAGCTTCAAGACGCTCACTGTCTCCGATATCAGCCTGTCAACGGCGGAAACGCGCGATCTCGGCAAGCTCAAACTCGAGGTCGGCGGCGTCACCGAAACTCTCCAGGTCACATCAGAAGTCACCCCCGTGCAAATCTCCGACAGCGCACGCCGAAAGACGGTCATCGGCGAAGACCTTCAGAACATCCAGATGAAGGGCCGCGACATCTTTGGCCTCCTGTCGGTCCTGCCTGGAGTTCAGGACACCAACCTGAATCGCGACTATTCGTCGTGGACCTCCGCGACCCAGATCACCATCAACGGCGCCCCATCGCAGAACAAGGATGTCCGAATCGACGGCATCAACATCAACGACGAAGGGGGCTGCGGAACGGCGTTCGTCAACCTCAACATGGACGCGGTGGGTGAGGTGCAGGTCATCGCCAACGGTTACACCGCGGAAAACGGGCGCAACAACGGCGGCCTGATCAACGTGGTCACCAAGTCCGGCACGAACATCTTCAAGGGGTCGGCCTGGTACAACGGCCGGCGCGATCGCTTCAACGCGCTCGATTACTTCCGCAAGGTGAACAAGCAGGCGAAGCCGCTCTACGAGCTGAACATCTCCGGCTACGGCTTCGGCGGACCGATGGTGATCCCGGGGTTGATCGACAGCCGGAAGGCGAACAAGAAGACCTACTTCTTTGTGTCGCAGGAGTACACGAAGGATGCGCGACCGACCGTGACGACCCGGTCCAATCTTCCGACCGCCCTCGAACGGGCCGGCGATTTCTCCCAGACCAGGCAGTCGAATTCGAACCCGGCGATCAACGGGACACTTCAACCGATCATCGATCCCCGAACCGGCGTGCAGTTTCCCGGAAACGTCATCCCGGCGGACCGGATCAATGTGCTGGGCCAGAAGATGCTCAACCTGCTCCCTGCGCCGAACGGCATCCTCAACCTGCAGGCCGGCGAGGAGTGGACCTCGAACTCGGCGTTCGACAAGACACCCGAACACAGCCGCACGAACAACGTCGTGCGGATCGATCAGGT
The DNA here is from genome assembly GCA_963804795.1 of uncultured Acidobacteriota bacterium. GTDB lineage: Bacteria > Acidobacteriota > Vicinamibacteria > Vicinamibacterales > 2-12-FULL-66-21 > CAVSUB01. The sequence goes on from CAWDRS010000011.1 coordinate 201,345, forward strand.
GTTCACCGACAAGACGCGTGCGAGCTTCAAGCTGCTGAAAGATCGCGACGACACGTGGAGCTACTCAAACTTCACGCCGAGCTCGGGTCACGTCGCCAACAACGCGCCTGGCATCGTTGTCTCTTCGACTGTGACCCAGGTGCTCAAACCGAACGTGGTGAACGAAATCAACTTCGGTTACACGCATAACCGATGGGGCTTCACGGCGGGTCCGGAGGATAGCGTCGGCAAGAACTTCGACTACACGACGCTCTTTGCCTCGAACCTGGGCATCAGTGCTCCGCGGCTCGAGCCATTCGGATCCTATTCGGATCCCCCGGAGCTTGCGGGATTCGGCGGGCCGCAGGTAGACGAATGGCCGTACGCTCCCCGGTTTGCGACCTCCGGCGGAACCCGCGGAGGTCTGGCCGGCTACATGACCAGCCCCAACGGCAACTACCCGCTACCGCGCCTGAATATGAGCGCTCGTGCCTCCTGGGCCGACGACCTGTCGATCACGATGGGGCGCCATAACTTCAAGATGGGCGTGTACCTCGAGTACAACAAGAAGACCGAGCCCGGTTCCGCCGACTACATGGGGAACTACAACTTCGGCCACGACGCCAACAACCCGCTCAGCACGGGGAACGGCTACGCCAACATGCTGCTCGGCAACTTCACCACCTACACCGAGCTGACGGCGCGAGTGGACAAGGACGTCCGCCACTGGCAGAACGACTTCTACATCCAGGACAACTGGCGGGCGACGTCGCGAATCACTTTGGATTACGGCGTGCGCTTCCAGCACAGCGGCTCGGACTTCGAAGTGAACGACAACCACACCGGGTTCTTCCCGGACCAGTTCAACAGCGAGCCAGCTCGCGCGGGTGTACCGGCTCACGTGCACCACGGGGGTTCCTGGAAACCAGGCCTGCGCAACCGGCAACCAGCGCGCGATAGACCCCGCGAATCCTGGCACGTTCCTCCCTGCGGCGTTCGCGGGCAACATCGTGCCGGGCAGCGGCAGCCAGATCAACGGCGTGTCGACCGACGGGATATCGGGCGCGAAGGACGGAACGTACTTCAGGTTCCCGTACCTCGTCGCCGCGCCACGGTTCGGGTTCGCGTGGAACGTCACCGGCGATGGCAAGACCGCGATCCGCGCGTCCACCGGGATCTTCTACAACTTCCCGCGCTCGACCGGGACCGGCGGATACTCCTTCGCCGGCGGTTGCCCGGTGTCCTGCTCCAACCAGATCCGGTGGGCCACGTTCGACGACGTAGGCGCCGCGGCCAGCGGTGGCGGGCCGGCGCTGGTGAGGACGCCAGTCAACGTCAACCTCGCCGACTTCGAGCAGCCGCTCGCGAAGTCCTACAACGGGAACGTCGCGTTCCAGCGTGATATCGGCTTCCGCACGACGGCGGAGATTGCCTGGGTCGGCAACTACCAGTACGAAGGCGGCCGGACCGTCGACATCAATCGCCTGCCACTCTACGTGTACGCCAACCCGGCGAACCTGGTGAACAACGCACCACTCACAGCCAACTCACTCCGGCCGGTGTATGGGCCGTATCCCGGAATGGGGTCGGTCACCCAGTTCGTGCCGAAGCTCTACACGCAGTCGTTGAAATACAACGCGTTGCAGCTCAACGTGCAGCGGCGGTTGCACCAGGGCTTCCAGCTCGGCATGGCGTACACGCTGGCCAAGGGCGAGGGATACAGCGGATACGATCCGTACACCGACGAAATCGGCGGCAAGGCGGCCATCCGATCCCGCTACTGGGGTCCGACCAGCGAGGACCGGCGGCATCACTTGTCCGTGAACTACAGCTACAACATCCCGACCCTGCTGCACGTGCCGGTCCTGAAGTACATCGTGAGCGACTGGCAGATCTCGGGCGTTACGAGCCTGTTGAGCGGACAGGGCCTTACGCCGGTCTGCAGCTCGAACAATCCCGGCATCGCCAACAGCAACCCGTCGCTCACCGACGGCTTCTACTCGAACGACGAGACGCGGCGTTGCGACATCGTCGGCGATCCGTTCACGCTGACCGCCGCGCAGGTCGAGGCCAACAAGAGCCTGCCCTTCGCCGATCAGGTTCACTTCAACGTTGACGCCTTCAAGATGCCTTCGCCCAACGGGAGCATCGGCAGCTTCGGCAACGCGCCCTGGCGCGTCCTGCGCCATCCAACCTGGCACGAATGGGACATCACGCTGTCGCGCCGCTTCCCGGTGACCGTCATGGGACGGAAGAACAGCGGGGTCAAGCTGCAGTTCCAGGCGTACAACATCTTCAACGAGGTGCAGTTCACGAACATGAACGCCAGCTACACCTTCACTGGCACGAACAACTCGCAGAACTCGAACGCCAACATCGGAAAGTACAGGCCAACTGGCAGCGGCCTCGCCGCGGGCACGATCGCGCCTCGTGTGATCGGTCTGACTGCACGCTTCGATTGGTAGCGCCTGCCTGAGAAACGTGCCGGCCCCAGCCGCCGCGATGCGGCTGGGGCTCTTTTTCGGAGGCAGAGAGATCGGCTCCGGGCTCTAAAGAATCAGCAGCGGTCAATACCCCAGCGCCAGTCCATCCTTCCGCGAATCGGACGCCCCGGACAACGCGCCGGTTGCCGGGTCGATCATGATGGCCTGACCACCTCCCATGAGCGCGCGATGCGTCAACCCCGGCCCAGGCAGCACGCGCTCGTGACCACGCGCAACCAACGCGTCGATGACCGGCTGCGTCAGTCCCTCCTCCATCATCACGCCGCGGCCGCTGATGTATCGGACCCGCGGCGCGTCGATCGCCTCCTGCAGGTTCAGCCCGCGCTGGATCAGATTGACGAGCACCTGCGTGTGCCCCTGGGCCTGCACGTCGCCGCCCATCACGCCGTAGACCATCAGCAGCTTGCCGTCCCTGAACACCATCGCGGGGATCAACGTCGTGAATGGGCGCTTGCCAGGCTCGAAGCGATTTGGATGATCGGGAACGAGCGAAAACCCGCTGCCCCGGTTGTGGAGCATGATGCCGGTCTCTCCCGCGACAATCCCCGAACCAAACGCATTGAAGATGCTGTTGATGAAGGAGACGGCGTTGCGGTCCTTGTCCACGACAGCGAAGTAGGTCGTATCGGTGCTCATCCGGATCTCGCCGTAGGACGGCGGGTCGATGGCTCTGTCCGGATTGATGAGCGCCCGGCGGCTGGCCGCGTAGTCCTTCGACAACAGCTCTTTCACCGGAACCTTCGCGAACGCCGGATCGGCGATGTATCGATTGCGATCCGCGAACGCAATCTTCGTCGCTTCGATCAGCGTGTGGTAATAGCGCTCCGGTTGGCCCCTCAGGGCGGTCAGATCGATGGGCTCGAGGATGTTCAGCAGCAGCAGCGCGGTCAGCCCCTGTCCGTTCGGCGGGAGCTCGTAGAGCGTGTGGTCCCGATAGGTCGTCGAGATCGGCTCGACCCACTCCGCCTTCTGGGCCGCAAGATCCTCCATCGACAGGAAGCCGCCGTTCTTCTGGCAGTAGTCCACAATCGCCCGGCCGATCTCGCCGCGGTAGAAGGCGTCGCGCCCGCCGCGGGCGAGCGTCCGCAGCGTGCGGGCGAGGTTCTTCTGGACGAAGATCGCGCCCGGCTTCGGGGCGGCGCCGTTGATCAGGTACGTGGATGCCGCGGCCGGCGTCGACTTGAGCTTCGCCACCTCGGGCTCCCAGTCCGCCGCGATTTTCTCCATGACCGGAAATCCGGTCTCGGCGTACTCGATGGCGGGCGCCATCAAGGTCGCGAGCTTCATGGTGCCGTATTTCTCGAGCAGCGTGACCCATCCGTCGAAGGCCCCGGGCACCGTGATCGGCTCCATGCCGGTCATCGGCATCTGCGCGATCTTTCGCGACGCGAAGTAGTCCAGGTTCAACGCTCGCGGCGCCCGGCCGCTGGCGTTGAGCCCCGCGAGCTTCTTCGTCCTGGCTTCGTAGACCATCATGAACGCGTCACCGCCCACGCCGGTCATGTTCGGTTCGGTGACGTTCAGCACGGCGGCCATCGCAATCGCGGCGTCGACGGCGTTCCCGCCCCGCTTCAGGATCTCGACGCCGACCTGCGATGCGATGGGCTGGCTCGAGGCGACCATCGCATGACCGGCGCGGACGACCGATCGCCCTGCGCCAGTGGCCGAGAACCATCGGTCCTGCGGTGCGGCCGACGCCGACTGCCCGTCGAGCATCGCACCCGAAAGACCGGACGCGGCGACCGCACTCCCGGACATTGCGGCCGCGCCGGCCGCTACGGCAGACACTCCACCGGAAAGCTCGAGAAACTCACGACGACTCAAACTGTTGCTCATATAGCGGACTATACTGCGCCTCGAGTCCTCCTATGCACCTGTTGATTTCGTCTCTCCCGGTCGTCGCCCTGATCGTGCTCGCAACGGCTTCCGGGGGCGTGGATACGGCACGTCAACCGCCCGCGCAGCGCCGCACGCGGACCGTCTATGTCGTCGCGACGGACAAGAACGGGGCGCCGGTGAAGGACATGCAGCCCGCCGATTTCGAGATCAAGGTGGGAGGCAGGACACAGGACGTCCTCAGCGCGCGACCGGCGGAGTTCCCGCTGCGTGTCGCGCTGCTCGTTGCCGACCAGGGAAGCGGGGCGTTTCAGCTGGGCATCGCGCGCTTCATGCAGACGCTGCTCGGGCGCGCGGAGTTCTCGCTCATCTCGGTCCTCGTGCAGCCCCGAGTCCTCGTCGAGTACTTCCATGATGGCGCCGCGCTGAGCGCCGGGCTGAAAGGGCTGGGCAGCCGTGGACGCGAACGCGGCGCGCAGCTGATCGAGGCCATTCAGGACGCGACCACCCACGTCCGGCACGAGGCGCGCCGGCCGGTGATCGTGGTCTTGCGGCTCGGCGGCGAATCGCCAAGTCAGATCTCCGGCAATCAGGTACGCGAAGAGCTTCGGAAGAGCGGCGCCGCGCTCTACGTCATCTCCACCGCCGGCGCCGAGGGCAGGGCGCCATCCCAAGCGAGGAGCGGGATTTCGGCCGAACAGGCACAGCTCGCCGATTCAGAGCTGGCGGACTCGGCAGCCAACCTCGCGCTCGTGCTCGGCGACGGCTCGAAGGAATCCGGCGGGCGCCACGATCAGGTGGTCGCGAACACGCACGTCATGGCGTTGGAGCGGCTGGCGCAGGAGCTGCTCCATCAGTACGAGGTCGTCTGCAGCGTGCCCGACGGCACGAAGCCGGGCGACAAGCTTTCGGTGTCGTCGAACCGAAAGGGCGTGACGGCGAGGGCTCCGTCGAGGCTGCCGGAGTGAGCGGACCGACCGACCTCCCCCGCAAGCTGGGATTCTTCGACGGCGCGGCGCTGCTGGTCGGATCGGTCATCGGATCGGGGATCTTCGTCGTGCCCACGCTGATTGCCCAGAAGGTTCCCGAACCTGGCGTCGTGATCGCCATCTGGGTGTTCTCGGGGCTGCTCGTGCTCTGCGGAGCGCTGACGCTCGCGGAGCTCGGCGCGATGCTGCCGGAGTCGGGCGGCCTCTACGTCTACATGCGCGAGGCCTACGGGCCGTTCTGGGCGTTTCTCTATGGCTGGACGATCATGCTCGTGGTGATCCCGGGGTCCATGGCGGCGCTCACCAGCGCGTTCCTGCTGTACTTCCAGCTGTTCTACCCGATGTCGCTCGTCGTGGAAAAGACGGTCGGCATCAGTGTGCTGCTCGGGCTCGCGTTCATCAACACCCGCGGCGTCAGGCAGGGTGCCGGCGTGCAGAACGTGTTCGCATTCCTCAAGGTCGCGGGCCTTGCGGGGCTCGTGCTGCTCGCGCTGTTCACGCGATACGGCAGCGCGTCGACATTTTCTACCGCTGGCGCCGGATCGCGTGTCGGCCGGCCTGCTCACCGGCATCGGCCTCTCCATGATCTCGACGCTCTTCGCCTACGACGGATGGCAGTTCGTCAGCTTCATGGCGGGCGAGGTCCGGGATCCCGGTCGAAACCTGCCGCGCAGCATCATCCTCGGCGTCTTCATCGTCATCACCATCTACGTGAGTGCGAACCTGGCGTATATCTACGTGCTCGGCCAGGCGCGCATCGCCACATCGCAGCGCGTGGCGGCGGATGCCATGTCGGCGATGGTCGGCGGCGTCGGAGCGACGATGATCTCCCTGGCGATCTTGTGCTCCACGTTCGGCGCGCTCTCGGCCAACGTGCTGGCGGGGCCTCGAGTGTTCTTCGCGATGGCGCGCGACGGTCTCTTCTTCCCGCAGCTCGCGAGCGTCCACCCGACATATCAGACGCCGGCCACCGCGATCTGGGTGCTGGCGATCTGGGCCGGGCTGCTGACGCTGACCGGCGGCTACGAGCATCTGATCACGATGGCGCAGTTTGCCAACTGGATCTTCTTCACGATGGTCGTCCTGTCGGTGATGGTGCTTCGGCGCAAGCTGCCGGATCGGCCCCGGCCGTACCGCGTCACCGGTTATCCGTTCACCGTGATCGTGTTCGTGCTCGTGTCGTCCGTGTTCGTCGTCAACACGCTGGTCGAGTCGCCGCGGAGCTCGCTCATCGGGCTCGGGTTGCTCCTTCTCGGGGTGCCGTTCTATTTGAGGCGGCGGACGGCCTCATGAATCCGGGCGTTCGTGCTGGCTAGTATCCGCCGTAGCGCAGGGCTTCAGCCCTGCCGGCGGTTCTCACTGTCAACACCTGTAGCGCAGCCCTTCAGGGCTGCCACCAGAGGACACGCCATGCCATTCAGTCGAAGAGTCTTCCTTGCGCTCACCGGAGCGGCGGCGTTCCGTTCATCGCTCCGCGGCCAATCGCGCGGTTGGGCGCTCGAGTCTGGCGTCGCTGGCAAGACGCTCACGGATCCGAACGGACGCGTCGTCTTCGGTTACCTGACGAGCAAGCCGCCCGGTGTTCCGCTCGAGGGCAACAGCGCGTGCTGCATCCATCCGTTCAATACGGTCGGCGGAGAGTGTGCGACCGACATCGCTCCCGCGGATCATCGCGACCACCGCGGAATCTTCTTCGCCTGGCACGACGTGTCGTTCACGCGCGGCGGAGAGACGCTGCGAGGCGACTTCTGGGGATGGGGTCAATTCGCGCCGATCGAAAGCCGGGTCATCGTGAACCGCGAGCTCAGGCTTGCACGGAGCGACGCGTCGTCTGCGGAAGTTGCGGTCCGCAACGATTGGACGATCGGCAAGCAGACGGTCATGCAGGAGGCCACGACGATCGGCGCGAGCGATCGCGCCGGCATGCGCCTGCTCGATCTGACGTTCCGGTTCACGTCCGACTACGACGTGACGATCAATCGGATGGCGTTCACGGGCCTCTGCTTCCGCTGCCGGAAGGATGGAGAGTATGTCTACTCGGACTCGAAGGGCGAGGTAAAGCTGCCGGACTCGAAGCCGACCGTCCCGGAATCGGACTGGCCGGCGCGCGAGTGGTACAGCCACACGGTCGTGCACGACGGGGGCAAGACCGTCGCGTCCGCGCTCATCGATCACCCGGGCAATCCGCCGTCCCTGTGGCACGGCGTGCGCCTCGTGTCGTTCCTGAACCCGTGCATCAGCGCACCGCGTGCCGTCACCATTCGGGCCGGATCGGCGTTGACGCTGCGCTACTGTGCGGTGACGCAGGACGGGGCGTTTACGACGGGGGTGCTCGACAAGCTGGCGGCCGAGTGGAGGGCGAAGGCGTAGTAGCGTCGGCGATCTCAGGGAACTTGGGCGGATGGCTGGTGGCGAAACGCAACCTGCTTACGGGAACGCAAGTCGATCGCGGAGAATACCGCTACGGGTTGTCCCTGAGCGCGTACGTGGCGAGCTACGTTCCCGCCGATGATCGTCACGAACTGCTTCCCGTCGACCTCGTAGGTGATGGGTGCCGAGCGCGATCTGCATCGACCCCAGACTGCTCTTCCACAGGAGATCGCCCGTCCGCGCGTCGAGCGCCTGGAAATAGCCGTCGCGGCCGCCGGTGAAGAGGAGGTCTGACGCGGTCGTGAGGACGCCGCTGTCGGTCGAGGTCGTACATCGGGAAGGTCCACTTGCGCGCGCCGGTGGCCGGGATCGATCGCGACGAGCGACACCGTGGCCGACGGCATCCGTCCACGTGTTGATCGGATCGCGCCGGATGTTGGGCGCCACGGCCGCATCCGGCGCTGGCCGCGTCGGCGCGGATAGTGTGCCGCCCATGAAACGTGCGGCCCGGCCGGTAGCTCGGCGGTCTCGCTGCGAAAACACGCCGGACACGTCCTCCCACGCCGAAATGTAGAACAGACCGGTGCGCGGACTGTAGGACGGCGGACCACCAGTTCGTGCCGCCCTGCTGCCCTGGGATAGGTCGCGCACGCCGGCCGGCTGCGGCGTCTGGATCGGCCGGCCGCTGCTGCGTCGAGGCCGCTCGCCCAATTCACCTTCGATGAACGGCTTGCCGAGGAGGAACTTGCCCGTCGCGCGATCGAGGACGTAGAAGAACCCGTTGCGATTCGCCGCGAGCATCAGCTTTCGCCGGCGCGCCCTGCCAGACCGCGTCGACGAGGACCGGGACCTGCGTCGCGTCCCAGTCGTACGCGATCGTTCGGCGTGAACTGGAAGTGCCACTTGAGCTTGCCCGGTGTCGGCGTCGAGCGCGACGACCGAATCGGTGTAGAGGTTGTCGCCAGGCCGCTGCGCAGGATTGAAGTCCGGACCGGGATTGCCGACGCCCCAGTAGGTGAGATTCAGCGCGGGATCGTAGGTGCCGGTCACCCACACCGACGCCGCCGCCGTTCTTCCACGCGTCGCCGCCCCAGGTCTCGCGAGCCCGGCTCGCCTGGCGCGGGAATCGTATAGAAGCGCCACGCTTCGTTGCCGGTCGCCGCATCGTACGCCGCGATGAATCCGCGAATGCCGAATTCGCCGCCGCCGACGCCGATGATCACCTTGTCCTTGACGACGAGCGGGGCCAGGCTGACGGAGTAGCCGCCTGCGCGAATCCCGCCACGGTCATGTTCCACAGCACACGCCCGCTCTTCGCGTCGATCGCGACGAGATGCGCATCGAGCGTGCCCATGAACAAGGTGTCGCCGAGAATCGCCAGGCCGCGATTGTTGGCGCCGCAGCACGACCTTGTAGTCCGGCGCGACCGCATGCTTGTAGACCCAGAAGATGCGGCCCGTCGTCGCGTCGAGCGCGACGACGTCGTTCGGGCGCTGGGTCAGATACATGATGCCGTCGACGACGAGCGGAGACGACTCCCAGGAGCCGGATACCTGCGCCTGCAGGATCCACTTGATCTCGAGGTTCTTCACGTTTCGAGGCATCGATCTGACGCAGCTCGGCTGTGACGCTGGCCGGCGTACGCTGCCGGAATACGTCAACCAGTTGTGTGGCTCCTTCGCCGCACTGAGCAGCCGATCGCCCGTCACCTGCGCGATCAGGCCGGAGGCACCCACGATGAAGAACACGGCGACGAGCGAGCCGACCCGTACGTTCATGGCCGGGAACCACTCAGGGACATGAGATAGGCGACGAGGTCGGCGAGCGCGGCGGCGGTCAGCTTGTCGCCGTACGAGGGCATCGGAGACGTGGTCGCGACGGTCCATTTTCGAAGGTCGGACTTGACGAGCGACACGAGCCGTCCCTGATCGTCCTGGAGCTGCACGGTGTACATATCTTCATTGAGCCGTCGTCCGCGGATCACCCGGCCGGTGTTCGTGACGGCCTCGACCGGCCGGTTGATCGGGCGCATGGAACCGGTCGGATCGGGCGGGGACCTTTGAATCATCACGGCGGTACACGTTCGACCAATCTCGGTCAGGTCGGGACCTGAGTACGCACCTCTGTCGCCGACGCGATGACAGGTCAGACACTTCCCCTCTGTCTCGAACACGAGGCGACCGCGATCGACGTCGCCCAGTGCCACCGTGGCGGGCTTCGCGCCTGCATCCGAGCCTGTCCGGATGAACGCGACGAGCGCGCGCAGTTCGTCCGGATCGAGCCGGAACGCCGGCATGCCTGACGCGGGAAATCCGGTGATCACCACCGATCGCAGCGCCGCATCGGTCCCGGCGCGCGGCAGCGGGCTGCGGCGAAGATCGATACCACCGACGCCGGCGCCATTCGTGCCGTGACAGCTCAGGCACATCGCGCCGTAGACACGCGCACCGGCGGCCGCGTCTGCCGCGGAGTACTCGGTATGTTCCTGGCCGCGCACAGCTGACGACGAGAGGCCGAGCGCCAGCGCGAGCGAGACTACTGCGCACGTCAGGTCTCTTTGACGAAAAACAACCATCCCACATGCATGCGGCACGGCGGCAGTAAATATGGAGTTCGGCATAAAAGGAAATCAGGAGCTCAAGAGATCTTCTTTTTGTTTAGTATTCTCCTGATCTCCTGTTGAATTCTCTGCCGCCGCTTACTTGAGCGGCTCCAAATCTATCCGTCTGAAGTAGATCTCCGCTCCCTCAGACTGCAGCATGATCCTGCCGTCGGAGACGCTCGTGTTGGTCCCTTCGTTCACCAGCTTTCCGTTGACGTAGTACTTCAGCGTGTCCTTCTCCACGACAGCTTCGATCCGGGTCCATTCGAGGCCGGGGCTCTCGACGTCCTGGGGCCCGCGGAATCCCAGGCGATCCGCCCAGTCTTCGCTTCGGCCCCACCAGTTGATGCGGCCGGACGAAAGCGCCCGTGGTTCGCCCTTGGCGTCATACACCGTCTCGCCATCGCGATCCTTGCGCACCTTTGCCGTAACCGAAGGGCGGATCTGTTCGCCGGTCTCGCTGAATCCGGCAACCGGCAGGATGTCCCCGACGCCGCCTTCGATGATCTGGAACTCGAGCGACCGCAGCCAGGGTCCGTTGAAGTCGCTCTTGGTGTTGCCGAGACGTCCCTGCGCATGGAGGAGGATGCCGCTGTCGCGCGCGCGGTCCTTGCGGTCACCCCAGGTCACGCCTCCCCAGCGGAATTCGACAATCAACCGGTAGTCGCGGTACGACTGCTTCGAGAGCAGGCCGCCCCAGACTTTGCCGCTGATCCGAAGAGCCGGTGCACCGTCGATCTGATCCACGACCGTGAAGACCCGCTCCGGATCCGCCTCGTGGTGATCGACCAGCCAGGTCTCGAAGTTCGCCAGCGAGTGTCCGTCGAACAGCTTGATGGTCGTGGAGGGCGCGATCGCCGCAGGCGGCGCCTGCGCGGAGCGCACGACCGCGGTCAGCGCGGTCAAGGTGACCAGACCTGCGATCGAGATTCGAACTCGAGACCGGTACATCGAGCCTCCTGAGCTCCTTGTGAGCTGGTGGCTTCCACCTTCAGGTGGAAGCCGAAACGCGAGAGATCGGAACCTACCGATAAAACGGCGCGCCGCTCGCACCCCGGGGGCCGTAGACGGGAACCGGCTGGCCCGCTTCGTACGCGCCGAGGTCCGGTCCTTTGCCCGCGAACCCGTCGTTCACGTTCGGGAGCCGCATGCCGGCATCCACGGCCTTGCTGCCGGGCTTCAACCGGAAGTCCAGATCGATCGCCTCGTACGGCTTCCCGGGCTTCGACGAGTCCGGCGGCGATGGTGGACCGACGCGCTCGAAGATGTCGTAGTCCACTTCCATGCCGTGAGCCTCGGCACCGGTCGCGGATGTCAGCTCCGCGAGCGTCTTGAAGCGCTGCGCCTGGTTCTGCGGCCGATCGTAGTCAACGGTCATCCCTTGCCGCGGCCCGAACCAGGTGTACTGAAACTCCGCACCGCGGTTTGGACGGAACCCGTCGTAGTCGTACGTCGAGTAGGCCGTCGGTCCACCCAGCGAAGCGATACCAGCCGCTGCATCGGTGCCGAGGAACAGGTTGTTCGCGAAGTGCGCGTTCGAGACCTGCGTCGCGGTACGGTTCTCCGCAATGATCGTGTTGTGGTACACGATCACGCCGGCCGGGTTGATGAACTTCAGCGCGACGGGCGTGTTGTAGACGATGTTGCGTATGTAGTAGGCGGGGCCGCCGAATATCGGCTGGGCACTGAGCCCGGTGTGCGCCGCATTCACGCCCCGATTCCGCATCACGCGGATGTTGTACACCCCGCCGTCGGCCTCGATGAAATCGTCCCCGGTCACGTGGATGTCATTGTTGTAGATGTCGATTGCGACCGCCCAGTGATCACGCTCCTGATCCGGGATGCCGTGGGTGCAGACGCTGATACCGTCATGAAAGAAGGCCACCGCGTTGTGTGCAATCACGTGCCCGGATCCGTAGACCTTGATCGCGTAGTAGCTGTTGATGGGGTGCGCGCCGTAGAGGCCAGGGTTCGCCCAGCCGAGGATCCGATGGCGATCGTCGCGTCCGAGAAACACGTTGTCGGCAATGTAGAAATCCTTCGATCCCGCGTACTGCGCGTTCACCCCGATGCCGACGTTCTCAATCCGGCAGTTCCGTACGGTGAGACCCTTCGCGCCCGCCACGTCCTTGACGCCGGCCCAGAAGGCGACCTCCGTGTTGCGAATAGTCAGCCCCTCGAAGATGTTGTACTCGGAGCCCATGACGTCGAACAGGCGGAACGCACCGTCGCCGTCGAAAATCACTTCGCCGTCGCCCGCGGCACGAACGACGATCGGCCGCTCGGCCGTCCCCTTCGCCGTCAGAAGGTACGTGCCATCGAACGTCGTGCTCATCGGATCGACGTAGTTGTGCCGATCGCCTTTGTAGAGCCCGGCGTGCACGAGGATGACGTCCCCAGGCTCCGCCTTGCGCTGGAAGACGACGTTCCAGTCACCTGTGCCGGCGCCGGCATACGCCGCCATGAGACCGGTGAAGTTCGGCTCCTCCTTGGCACCGCGCCACCCCGGTGGATAGACGTGGAGCACCCGGCCGCCGCTCGCGGCCTTCGGCTCGCCCCGCGTGCGTACTTTCACGATCTGCTCGGTCTGCCCGCTGACACCATCGGGATCGCTGAGGGTCAGGCGAACTTCGTATTCCGTGTCAGGCGTGAGATCGAGAATGCTGCCGGCGAACCCCTCAGGCACCGTGTACGGCGCGCGAAAGATTTTCTCGCCGCCCATGCGGAGCAGCGGCAGCGCCTCTTTCCATGCAGGTTGACCCGGGGCCCTGTAGCTCAACTTGACGGTGGCGTTGCGGTTCTCGTCCCCCTCGATGACCCACTCGAATCCGAGACAAATGAGCGTGGGGGGCTCGACGGTGAACTTCCCCGCCTTCGCGGCGTTTGATACTTCGCCGCTACGGCGCGGCAAGCCCGCTATCGCGGCGTTTGATACTTCGCCGCTACGGCGTGGCAAGCCCGCTATCGCGGCGTTTGATACTTCGCCGCTACGGCGTGGCAAGCCCGCTATCGCGGCGTTTGTACTGCGTCGCTGCTCCGAAGAGACAGGCTCGCGATTTCCGAATTGGCGGCCAACAGGCTCGTGCAGGTGAACAGAAGAAACGCGCAGAAGCGCATCGTCGGACTCCTCGAGTAGGGCAAGTTTAGCCGAGGAGTCAGCGAGAGATGCGGGAAAAGGAACGTCGGATTCCCCGATAAAGTGACGCAATCGGGTTACTCGACGCGCTGCCTATTCAACAGGGAGGAGAGGAGAATGGGAGGATTCTTCTTTTGTCAGTTGCTCCTCCCCACCTCCCTTCCTCCCTGTTGAAGGCTTTTTCTGTGAAGATCGTTCGCCGTGGGCTCGGGCCTCTATTTCTCGATCGCAAACCCGAACGCATACAGAGTGCCGTCGGCGCCCGGCACGTAGACGTTGCCTTGACCGGCCGACAGGCCGCTTTGTACGGTGGACGTGATGCTCTTCCCGCTGTTCCACAGTTCCTTGCCCGTGGCCGCGTCCATGGCGTACAGCGCGCCAGGAACGGCACGCGCGCCAGCGGAGCCGGCGAACAGCACGCCGTTGACGACGACCGGCGCCAGCGGGGCGCCGATCTCTCGGGATGTCCAGCCAGGCGCGAGCGTGAGCTTGCCATCCTGCTCGGCGACCTTCATCGCCACGATCCCGCGCGCGGAGGTCGTGGCGATCCAGCGCGTGCCCTGGGCGTCCTGCCAGGTGGCCAGCGCCGAGCCGTCGCTGTCCGGCGGCGCGTACCGGCGGGCTCGTCGCGATTGGTCCGTTCGCCAGAAAGCTCGAGTCGAACAGGTACAGTTTGCCGCCGCCGGACGCGACGAGGATGTCCTTGTCCTGCGAGGCGGAGACGAGCCGCGACGACGCCGCGAAGACGAGCGGCGAGGACGCGAACGCGGCCCCCGGGTACCTGTCACCGATCCTTTGAGCTTCAGCGTCTTTGGCTCGAGCGCGATGATCGCGTTCGACATCGGCGACTTCCCGTCTGCCGTCGCGACGTACACGGTGCCATCGCGTCCGATTGCGGGACCGGCGTTCCCTGCGATCGTCGCGCCCTTCGCCCGAAAGGCGGTCACGACCTTCTGGGCGCTCCCCAGATCCAGAGCCCAGACCCCATCGGGCTGACTGCCGCACCCGTGCGTGGTCGCGGCGTACGCCACAGCACTCCCGTCCGCACTCGTGGCGACGATTAGACCCGTTGCGCGGGTGTTCGCGGGAAGGAATAGGACGGGCGTCATGTTCTCCCAGCCGTTCTGCACGTTCAGCGCGTGCAGGTAGCCGTCGCTCCCCACGACATATGCGGCGTCGTCGCCGGGAACGAACGGACCACCGCGACCTCCGCCGCCACCTCCCGGACCTCCGGCGCGCGCCCCACCGGGGAGACCGCCAGGGGCGACTCCGGCCGCCGCTGCTGCCGACCCGGGCGCGGCTCCCGGTGCGCCTTCTGCAGGTGCTGCCCCTCGCCCTCCAGGCGCAGCCGCTCCGCCGCCGCGCGCCTGCCCTGCTGAAGCCAGCGTGAGCGCACCTCTTCCCGGCTCACCCACGCCCCCGCCGGAGCGGCCGCCGCGGCCGCCACCGAAGCCGCCGGTTCCGATCGCGGCCGGCGCGATTGCGGTCGGTCGCGACAGCGACGCCGTCAATCCTCCAGGACACTCCGGCGGCCCTCCCTTTACGGGCGGCGGGCTGGCGGAGTAGTTGATGTGGTATTTCCGGTCGACGTGTAGATCACGCCGTTCACGAGGTTGAGCGCGTACGGCTTCCCGTTCGGCGGAACGAAGAGCGCAGGCGGTTCGATCTCCTCCCCGGTTGCCACGTCGAGCTTGCGCAGCCTGCCGTCCCACGACACGGCATAGGCGACGTATTTTCCCGGGGACTGCTGTTCGAGCACCGGCGTGGCCGTCAGCCCACCCGGACAGAGGGTGCCACCACCACGCCCTCCCGGCTGCTCCTTGAACCGTACTGTCGAAATGTCGCGACCACAGCAGCGCGCCCTTCTCCACGTCGATCCCGAACACGTTGTCCGAGACGCCGGCGACGACGGCAATCTCCCGGGGCCCCGCAGCCGTCGTCACGCTGCCGGCAATGAGCGGCGGGAAGAGCGAGTGCATCTGCCGCGTCTCGTTATCGAGCTTCAACTTCCAGAGCAGCTTCATGTCCTTGACGTTGTCTTTCGTCAGGATGGTCTCGTTCCGCTGCCACGCCGTGCGTTGCGGATCGCCTCCGTCGGCCAGCCAATCCGCTTTCTTCTGACCTTGCGCGCCGGGGGTCGTGGTCCAGACCGCCGCGGCGCCGAGCGCAGCGAAGCCTGCGAGGAATCGTCGGTTCATGAGCTACTCCTGTCGGCGCTTTGTATCAGAGCGTGGACGCAGCCCTGGGGACAATCGCGAGTTTCGGCGTCATTTCGCGGTACAAAAAGGGCGAGGGTGCCCTAAGCATCGATTTGGCCGCATTGATCGAGCTCGAGCGAACCGAGCCCGGACGGCCTCCTTCTGCTGCGTGAAACGACGACACCGGACTGGCAGACTCCGCGCCAACGCCGGCGGGTTGGCGGCGGCCGGCCGAATTTCGATGAGGTTTCCGATCGGCTGTCGGCAAGAATGGACCACATCATGCGATCCCGTCTCGAGAACGTCTCCTCTCGCACTCTGGCCGTCTCGATCACAGTGCTCCTGCTGCTGTGGAGCTGCTCCCGGGCCACACCGCAGCCGCCGTACGACCTGATCGTCGCCGGCGGGTCGGTACTGGACGGTGACGGCACGCCTGCCAGGACCGTCGACATCGCCGTCCGCGACGGCAAGATCGCGGCGATCGGGAATCTCGGCGCAGCAGAAGCGCGCGCGCCGGATCGACGCGTACCGGGCTGACGTCGCGCCGGGCTTCATCGACATGCACAACCACTCGGACTACACGATCCTCATCGAGCCGAAGGCCGAGAGCATGATTCGGCAGGGTGTGACGACGATGGTGCTGGGAGAAGTCGCGCTCGGCGGGCCCGGTCAAACCGGGCGAATGACGACCCTCGATCGCGCTCCGATGGCGCGACGTGGACTGGACGACGCTCGGCGGCTACTTCCAGAAGCTCGAGACGACAGCATATGGCGACCAACATCGCGCTCGTACGTGGGCGAAGAGCAGGTGTGGACCTACGTCAAGGGATACGGGCAGTCGGCGGCGACGCCCTGCGAGCTGGACGCGATGAAGCAGCTCATCGCGCAGGCGATGGGGGAAGGCGCCATGGGCCTGTCCACGGCGCTCCTCAGCCGCCCTCCAGCCTGGCGACGACGGAGAACCTGATCGAGCTCGCCAAGGTCTCGAAGCAATACGGCGGGATCTATGCGTCGCACATCCGGGACGAGGGAGAGCGGCGTGTTTCAGGCCGTCGAGGAGGCGATCGAGGTCGGCAGGGGCGCGAACATTCCGGTGGACATCCTCCACATGAAGATCGCCCACAAGAAGCTGTGGGGCCGCGTCAACGAGATCATCGCGATGGTGCAGAAAGCCCGAGACGAAGGCCACGACATCCGGCGAACGTGTATCCCTATACCGCGGGCCAGAACAACCTTCGTCGATCATCCCGCCGTGGGCCGACGACGGCGGGCGCGAGAAGATGGTCGAGCGACTCGAGAATCCGGCGGCGCGGCGGCGGCATGCCGGCGAAATCCTGAACGGACTACCCAACTGGTACAACCACTACCTGGCGACCGGAGACGGGTGGGCCGGGATGATCCTGGTCGACCATGCAGAAGAGAGCGCAACAAGCCGTTTCAGGGGAAGCGGATGAGCGAGCTCATCGCCGCGCGCAAGGGCGATCCGGTCGACGTCCTGTTCGATCTGCTCGTCGAGGAAGGCGGCAGCGTGCCGACCGTCTTCTTCCATCACTCGGAGCAGGACATGCAGCTGGTGCTGAAGCAGCCGTGGACGTCGATCGGGTCCGATGGTGCCGCCTGAATCCAGATGGGCCGACCGGCCGATCGCATCCGCATCCCCGCTACTACGGGACGTTTCCTCGCGTCCTCGGGCGCTACGTGCGAGAGCTGCAGGTCCTGACGCTACCGGAGGCGGTGAAGAAGATGACGAGCATGAACGCCGACAAGATCGGGATCAAGGATCGCGGACGCCTGCGCGAAGGGCTGTGGGCGGACATGACGGTCTTCGATCCCGCCATGGTCATCGATCGCGCGACGTTCGAGAAGCCGCACCAGTTTCCGGTCGGCATCGAATACGTCATCGTGAACGGCGTCGTCACGCTGGAACACGAGCGCCACACCGGCGCGCTCGCGGGCCGCGTCATCTACGGGCCAGGAAAGAAGTGACGCTGGAGACACTGTCATGAAGTTCCTTCGTCTCGCACTCGTCGCGGCGCTCGTGGCGCTTTCGGCCGTCGGCACCGCCTGGCTGTCGGCACGACAGGTTTCCTACGATCTCCTCATCCGCGGCGGCCATATCGTCGATGGGACGGGCAACCCGTGGTTCGCCGGGGACGTCGGCATCCGCGGGGATCGCATCGTCGCGGTCGGGGCGCTGGGAGATGCGCGCGCGGCACGGGAAATCGACGCGCGCGGATTGACCGTCGCGCCTGGCTTCGTCGATCTGCACACTCATTCGGATCTCCCGCTGTTGAACGATGGAAACGCCGAGAGCAAGGTCCGCCAGGGCGTTACGCTCGATGTGATCGGCGAGAGCACGTCGGTCGCGCCGCGCGACGGGCTGCCGGACGCAAAGGGAACGTGGACCGACTTCGCCGGCTACTGGCGCGCGCTTCGCCAAAGGGGCATCTCCATGAACGTCATCTCGGAGGTGTCCTACCAGCAGGTCCGCCTCGTCGTGATGGGCTATTCCCAGGCGCCAGCCCGCCGGCAGAGCTCGCGCGGATGAAGGAACTGACGACACGCTCGATGCGCGAAGGCGCATGGGGACTCGTCACGAGATTCGAGAGCGGCGGACCCGACCATCCCGAGGAGGTCATCGAGAATTGCCAAGGTCGTCGCGTCGCTCGGCGGCATCTACGCCTCACACATTGGCAGCGAGGGCATGCAGCAGGAGAAGGAGCTCGCGTTCGCGATTCGGGTCGCGGAGGAAGCCCGGATTCCCGTCCACATCTTTCATCTGAAGATTCGAGGAAAGAACAACTGGGGCACTGTCGGGAAGTACGTCGCGACGATCGAGGCGGCGCGCAGGCGCGGGCTCGACGTGACGGCGAACCAGTATCCGTACACGGCCATGCAGCACCAGTGGAGCGCCTTCTTCCCGGTCTGGGCCCGCGCCGGAGGACCGCAGCAGTTCGCGGCGACTTCTGAAGGATCCCGCAGCACGCAAGAAAATGAAAGACGACCCGGACTTCCGAACCTGGGCCAACGAGCACGGCTCATGGGAGGGCATCGTCCTCGGCCGCGCACGTCAGCCGCAGAACAAACGGTACGAGGGCAAGCGGCTGTCGGAGATCGCAGCGGAACGCGGGGACGCCGACCCGGCCGATACGTGCATTTCGCTCATGGCAGAAGAAGGGGGAGCCATCTCGGGCATCTTCCACACGATGTCGGAGCCGGACGTGCGGACGGTGATGGCACAGCCGTGGGTATCCATCGCGAGTGACGGATCCGCGATCAATCTGGACGAAGAGGGCGTCCCGCATCCCCGCAGCTATTCGACGAACGCGCGCGTGCTCGGGTACTACGTCGCGACCAGAGGGTACTCACGTTGGAAGAGGCGGTCAGGAAGATGACGAGCCTTCCCGCGCAGATGCTGGGCCTTCGCGATCGCGGCCAGGTTCGCGAGGGATTTGCCGCCGATCTGGCAATCTTCGATCCGGCCACGGTGGGCGAGACCAACTCATTCGAGAAACCAAAGTCGTACGCCTCAGGCGTGCCCTACACCATCGTCAACGGCGTGGTCGTCGTCGATCGCGGCAAGCACACGGGAGCGCGTCCCGGGAGTCCGCTGCTGGGACGTGGAGCGGAGCCTACACGTTGATCACTTCGGTTGATGTAGCGCGGAGTCTTCCGCCTTCGCTAAAGCTACGGCGGACCAGCCGAAGCCTTGGCGAAGGTGGTCAGACCCCGCGGCGGCTGGGCTTGAAATCCCCGCTCTACTTCACTGGCAGACCAAAAACGTAGAGCGCGCCTTCACCCGCCACCGCGACGTATTGCTGGCCGTCGACGGCGTAGGTGATCGGGCCGCTCGCAATGGTTCCACCGAGGTTCGTCTTCCAGAGCAGCTCGCCCGTCCGCGCATCGAGCGCGAAGAAGTGCCCCTCGCGGCCTCCCGAAAAGAGCAGGTCCGAGGCGGTCGTCAGGATGCCGCTCTCGGTGTAGTCGACCATCTTGAAATCCCACTTCTTCTCGCCGGTCTTCGGATCGATCGCGCGGACGGCGCCGTATCCTTCGGCTTCCGTGCGGAACGCCGCATCCGGCCGGGCGCCCGCCCCGCCGCGCCTGCCGGCCGCCCGGCCGGAACGCTCGTCCTGCCCGTATACTTCTTCCCCGCCTGCCACGGCGGAACGTCAGCCTTCTCGAGATGACCGAGTAGTTGTCCCAGGCCGACAGGTAGAACAGTCCGGTCCGGGGACTGAAGGAGGGCGAATACCAGTTCGTGCCTCCTTGCGTGCCTGGCTCGATGTACGTGCCTTCCTCGCTTGGCTTCGCGTTGGCCGCCTTGATCGGTCTGCCGTTGGCTTCGAAGCCGACGTTCCAGTTCTGCTTCACGAATGCCTTGGCCATCAGGAACTGGCCGGTGACGCGATCGAGCACGTAGAAGAAGCCGTTGCGATTCCCCCACAGCATCACCTTGCGCGGCTGCCCCTGCCAGGTGATGTCGGCGAGCACCGGCACCTGTACCGAATCCCAGTCGAACTCGTCGTTCGGCGTGAACTGGTAGTGCCATTTCAGTTTCCCGGTGTCGGCGTCCAGCGCGACGACCGAGTCGGAGTAGAGGTTGTCGCCTGGGTTGCGCGGTCCGCCGTTCCATCCCGGATTGGGATTGCCGGTGCCCCAGAACGTCAGGTTGGTTGCCGGATCGTAGGAGCCGGTCACCCAGATCGGCGAGCCGCCGTGTTCCCACGAGTCCCCCGGCCACGTCTCGTTGCCAGGCTCGCCAGGTTCCGCCACGGTGTTGAACTTCCAGACTTCCCGTCCGGTGCGAACGTCGAATGCCGCGATCCAGCAGTTGACGCCGAATTCGTTGGTCGCCGGCCCGAGGATGACCTTGTCTTTGACCACGAGCGGCGCGACGTTGAACTGAAGCCCCTTCTTCCAGTCGACGAGCGTCTTGTTCCAGATGGCCTTTCCGGTCTTGGCGTCGATCGCGATCAGGTGACCGTCGTACGTGGCCCAGAACAGCCGATCGCCGGAGATCGCCAGCCCCTTCACGACCATCAGGTACGCATTCGACTCCGGAGGCACGCGGTATCGAAACGTCCAGAAGCTGCGTCCCGTGGCGGCGTCGAGGGCGACGACCTCGCTGTTCTGGACCGCATACAACACGCCGTCCACGACCAGCGGCGTGGTCTCCATCTTGTCGAGGTACTTGGGACGCCAGGTCCACTTGAGCGTCATGCCGCCGACATTGGCCGGCGCGATCTTGTCGAGCAGGCTGTACCGTTGGCTCGCGTAGCCGCCGCCGTAGGTCAGCCAGTTCTGCGGCTCACGCTCCGCGTGGAGCACGCGATCCAATACCGGTGACGGGTTACTCGCAGCATCCAGATCCTCGTCCTCAGGCAACGACGCCAGGTAATTGACGACGTCTGTTATCTCCTGGGCCGTCAGCTTGCCTTCGTACGAAGGCATCAGGCCTTTGGAGAGGATCGCGTGCTCGCGCAGGCTCGATCGCGGATACGACTTGAGCTGTTCGCCTGCGTTCAACATTTGAATGCTGAACGCGTCCTGGTTGAGCAGTCGTCCAACGATCGTAGTGCCGTCCTTGGTGACCACACGGACGGAGCGGTGTTCCGGGAGAACGTCCCGGTCGGGGGCCACGAGCGCGTCACGCAGCTCCTCGCGACTGCGCAGGTTCCCGATGTCGCTAAGGCTCGGCCCGAGACGCGAGCCTCGGTCGCCGATGCGATGGCAGTCCAGACACTGGCTGCGTTCGACCAGCGCCCTGCCGTTCGCAGCGGCGGAGCGGGACGCAGGGTTCTGCGCGGCGCCCTGGCCCTCGGAGCCCTGGGAGATGACGGGAACGACGATTGCCAACGACGCCACGAACGCGGCGGTCGTCAGCCGTGAAAAGACGCGCGCTGTCGCGGATGGACCTGACATACGCCCTCCACAATCCGGTAATCCCGGCGCGCAATGTTACCAAGTTACGGGCAATCGGATGACTCGATGCGCTGCTTTTCAACAGGAGGAAGGAGGAGGGGAGGGAAAGGGAGGAGCTTGCCGATAGGGGTAGGGAGAAGCGATTGGTTTGAATACCCCTCCCTCCGAACCGGACAGGCGGGTCTCCCGCATCCGGCTCTCCAGTTGAGGAGTCACCTCGCGAAGGACTGACGGGGAGCAGCATGGGCGTGTATGTAGAGAAAACAGCCCGTGCTGCTGTGAAGAAGCGATTGGTGCCACTGATGATGGTCCGAATCGATAGAGTCGCGACCGCGTGTGCCGAGCCGATGACGAAGGATGCAGCGCAATCGCATGCGCACCCACTCATCAATCGGTCGGACGAGATAGGCCGGCTGTGCTTGAAGTATCCAAACCAGCCGCGGAGGAGTCGATTGAGGTCGTCGATGATGACCGCCAGGCTGTGCCCGTTCGTGCGTCGGGTCTTCTGACGCACGGCGTCTTTCAGCTTCCGCAGGCTCTTCGTGCGCGGCGCGCGATGGCGCTGCTCGAAGTGGTAGCCCAGAAAGTCAAAGCCGCCCGGGACCTGCAGGTCCACGAGATGGGTTTTCTCGGGATGCACCCGCAGGCCGGCAGAGGTCGTCCAGCGCTGCACGATGGCCAGCGCCGCCGCCGCGTCGTCTGCGGTGCGACACAGCACGACAAAATCGTCGGCATACCGCACCATCTCGAATCCGAGTCGGCATGAGCTGGTCGAGCGCATCGAGATACAGATTGGCGAGCAGCGGGCTGACTCAGCCCCGTACGCAAAAGGTAACTCCGATTGGCCTGTCAGCGGGGTCGCCGGAGGGGATGGCGGACGCTTCGACTGGTGGTCCGGTAGGAACAGGGAATGCAGTGGCGGATGACGATGGTGTCATCGGCAACGAGGACCTCCTTGACGACCAGGCGCACGATGCGCTGCCGCTCGAGAATGTCGAGCGTGTCGGCGGCCGCGCGCAATCGGCCGAGAAATGTCGATGAGCGTCTGAGCCAGAGCGCAGGTACGTCGACCGTTCCCGCGTTTGTTCCGCGATGCGACGTGCAGTTCGGTGCGCAAGCGCCTGTTCACGCTGGCGAAGGAGCTGGCATGCGCTCGCGCAGTTGCTCGAGCGACAGGAGGTCTTCCTGATAGGCGGTCAGCATCCGCTCGATAGCTCTTGCCCACGCGCACCAGGTCTCGCTGCACCGTCCGTTCGCGTTGCATCGTGGGGTCGGCCGCACGCGCCGCAGCGAGCCGCCGCTCAAGTTCCTGCTGAATCAAGGTCGGGATCTTCGAGCAATCGGATCACTTCGGTCCAGACGGTCTCATCCAAGAGCTCCTGCCGAACCGGTCGGCTCGTGCAGCGAGGACCGCCAAGATGCCGCCACCCATCCGAGCCGAGGCAGCGATAGTAATGAATGAGGCGGGCACTTGATCGCGTCGAGGTGCGGGAGAGCGCGTACCCACACCGACGGCAGCTGACGAGGCCTTGCACAAGACTCGGGGTGATGGTGCGTCGACGCGCACGGATTTTGTTCTCGTGCAGGAGTTCTTGTGCCGCGCGAACGTCGGCTCGTCAATGAGCACCGGGACCGGGATCTCGATCGACTCGTCGCGTGGTCGTTCATGGTTGGCGCTGTCGCGCGTGGTGAGGCCACCGCGCAATCGCAGCGGGCGTGTCACTCGTTGGCGTGTCGCCACACGCGTCTTCCCGAAGCAGGCGGTTCCTCGGTAGGCAGGATTGCGCAGCATCGCCCAGACCATCGAGCGCTCCCACCGCGCGCCTGGTTTGCGCGTGGCCACGCGCTTGCTCATTGAGCCACCGTGTAATCGCCCCGATGCTCCAGCCCGCCGTCGTGTAGTGCGCATAGACCCGGCGCACCACGCAGCGCCTCGGCGTCAATGACGGCATACGACGCGGGCGCTTCATCACTCTTTCGGACGGTAGCGGTAGCCGTACGGGGCGCCGCTCAACACGCTGATTTCGCCCGCTCGGGCCCGATGACGCTTGCCCCGTCGGGAGCGCTCGAGGATTTGCGCCCGTTCGGTACTCGGCGATCATGCCCTGAAACTGGACGAGGAGCTGATCCTCCGCCGTCACGCCCTGCGGCGAGTTGAGAAAGCGCGTCTCCACGCCATGACGAGCAAGCTCCTCGGTCAGCAGAATCTGATAAGCGTATTTGCGACTCAACCGATCCGGACTGTAGACGAGGACAGTCTGAATCTGGCCTTCCGCGGCGAGGTCGCGCACCCGCTCCAGGCCCGGTCGTTCGAGCGTGGCTCCACTATAGCCGTCGTCTTCGAAGATCCAGGCCTTCGGCACCTCGAGGTCGAGGGTCTCGCCAACTCGATCAACGCCGCCGTCTGGCTCGCTATCGTGTGCGCCTCGCGTTGCTGCTCCGAGGAGACCCGGGCGTAAATCGCTGCCATCCGCATGCAGACGCTCCCTCACAGCGGCCTCGAGCGGGCGGGCTCGGGCCGGGACCAGAATCTCGTAGGCGTGAGCCAGCTTGCTGGGCCGCAATCGATCGAACGTGTAATCGAGCTGAACGTGAAGGATGCCGTGACGCGAGTGCCGCTCAGCCACGTGGCCGCTGGAAGGCGCCGAGAAATGCCGTCAGCGCCTGGGTGACGATTTGCCCGAGTGTGAGCCCACTGCGCCGCGCGTACGCGCGGAGCGCACGCACCAGACTCACCGGGAGTTTGAAGGTGATAGCGACTGTCGGTTCGATGACGGGAACAGGGGCGCTCAATGCGGCAGCTTGCTCCAAGTAGCGGTATGCCTGCCGCCGCGACAACGCGAACTCGTCCTCGAGCTGCCGTGCCGCATCGGCGACCTCGGTCTGTTGCACCAGGAGCCGGTGGGCAGCGTTTAGCAGTCGGGCCTTGTGCGCCTTCGTCGCTCGAGCCACGTGACGTAAACATATTCCTATTTACGACGCAAATCAAGCACTGGTCGGTCCCGCCAGCTCGCGATCACGCGCTCAAACTGAAAATTACCTTTTGCGTACGGGGCGTGATCGACCGCACCTTGCGGGGTCCCTTCGTCGGCCGTCCACTGCGCGAGCCCCTCGAAAATCGGCTGCTGCAGAAACGCGTCGACCAGGGCGAGCACCCGCCCATCGCTGACCTTCGACGCCACCAACACACGCAGGGGCGCATGCGGGATGGTATCGAAGTAGGCTTGGAGGTCCGCATCGACCACGTGGTGATAGCCCGCCTGCAGCAGGGCCGCCACGCGGCGCAACGCGCCTTTCGCGCCGCGACCGGGACGGAAGCCGTAACTGTGCGGGGCAAACGTGGCATCGAAGATCGGTTCCAAGCACCAGACGTAGCGCGGTTTGGACGACCCGATCGCGCACGGTCGGAATCCCGAGCGGGCGCCGCTCGCGCGGCCCTTTCGGAATCCAGTGACGGCGAATCGCGTGCGGACGATACGTCCCGTTGCGCAGCGTCGTCGCCAGGTGCGTGAGATTCGCGTCGAGCCGCGCTTCATACATCGCGACCGTCACGTGGTCCACGCCAGCCGCCCCGTCGATTGGCCTTCACGCGCGTGAAGGCGGCGCGCAGCGTCGGCAGGGCGCAGACCTTATCCATCAGCGTGTACCATCGTCCTCCTCTGACGCCCAGTTCGAGCGCCGTCAGCATCCGCTCCGTCCACACCTCTGGTGCCGTCCACGCCCAGCGGGCCCGGACCGCGCCGACAGGACTAGCCCCCTCGGGCACTGGCTGTCGGCTGGGATGTCTGAGGTGCGTCCGTCACGAATTCCTCTTCCTGCGCCCCTTCGCTCCACGCCCGTTACGGCGCTTCGTCGCTACTACGAGCGCTCTGCCTCCTGCGCAGGCGGCTCTTCGGCTCGAGCGAGCATGAACACCGTCCTGAGTCCTGCGCAGGTCTCCCTGCGTCCTGTGCCATGCCGTCGTGACCATTCCGTCTCCAACCACCCCACGTGCCCCGATGCCGCTTTGCCACGCTACCCCTTAGCGGCCACCGGTTCCCCGCTGTCGCGCGGGTCGAGATTTCGCCATTCGCGAGGCAGGCTCATCACTCACGTCAGGCCGAATCGAGTTCGTTACCTACGGACTGGTCACTCCCGTTCGATTGCTCTCCACCTCGCCTCGCGGCGACGCAGTTATCGTTCGGTACGGGCCGGAGAGCGTCTGCCCGGAGAGGACTTTCACCTCTCTGTCATGGCACCATTGCAGGCGCACCTCGCGCCGCGCTCCGCGCGGCTGGGGGCAATCTCCTCCCGTTTCCTCCCCTCCTCCCTTCCTCCTGTGAAGCTCTTGGCAAGTCACAGGCGCCGCCAACAAGTTCCCTACAGCGTCGCAACCACGACGTCGTAGATCGGCTGCGTGCCCTCGTGACCGTTGCCGGCCTCGATCGTGTACAGCCCCTTGTATCCGAGATCGTGCTCCAGGAACTTGATCGCGGTCGCCAAATCCCAGTTCGCGTTGACGCGAGTGTGCATGCTGCCGGCGGTCACCGGGAACAGCATCTTGAGGCACTGGTGCAGCTCTGCCTGATCCTTTGCGGCGGCACCGCCCACATCGACGTTGGAGTAGGCGCCGGCACCTTTGATGATCTCGAGGAGGAGCGCCCAGACTTCGGGCGATGGCATCGCGGGCGGAGGCGGCGTGGCTGGAGCGGCGGGAGCAGGCGCCGGAGCTGCGGTTGCGGACCCGCCGCCGGGGGCCGCGCCGGGTGCACCGGCCTGAGCATTTCCTCGCCCTCGCCCTCCCCCACCAGCCCCGCGGGTCTCCACCGACACGATGATGCCCTTCGAGCGGCCGTAGTCGGCCATCGCCTTCAGCGCAGGAATGCTGTAGACCTTGTTTTCGTGCGTCGGCATGACGGGATCCGTCCCGCCCTGCGCCCCTTGATTCACCATGACCCGCTGCGCACCCATGAGGACGGCGTGATCGACCCATGCCTTGGTGAGGTCGATGGCCATCAGGCGATCCCGGAGGCGCGGCGCAGACATGGTCAGGTTGCTGAACTCGAGATTGATCTGCGTCGCGCGTGACTTGGACTTCTCCAACCGGCTCCGCAGCTCTTTGAGGTAGGACGGCTCGGTCGACGCGAGGTGGTAGTGCTGGAACTCGACCTTGTGGACGCCGTACTTGTCCGCGATCATCTCGCCGACGTCGAAGAGATCGAGCGTACGGTCGGGACTGTCCTGAACGTCCGGCACCTTGATGATGCGCTGAAAGTTCAGCGTCATGATCGCGATGCGATCGAGTGTGGACGGCTTGGGTTTCACCCCTGCCGGCGCCTGCGCCCACACGGTGCGGCTGCCCGCCGCCGCGGCGACCGCGGCGGCACTCGCGAGAAACTCTCGGCGTTTCATTCGGGAACTCCTGAACTCTTCTCGGTTCTGATTTGAGGCACTTGAATTCATCTCCGGTGGCTTCCGCCTTCAGGCGGAAGAGCGCGCCGCTCGGATTCGCCTTCCACCTAAAGGTGGAAGCCACATGGCCGGTAATGCGGTCCTACCGCGCCGCCGGCTTGCCGAAGAACACGAACGTCCCGAAGGCGGTCGCCGTCACGATATCGGGCCGGCCATCCTTGTTCAAATCGACGACATCGAACGAGGAGCCGACGCCGGAGCGATTGTGAATCAGCTGCGGGACGAACTCCGCCCCGCCCGGCGCCTTCGCGTTCCGAACGGTCCTGTAGACGTACAGCACGGGGGCGCCGTACGGATCCGGGCCCGTGTAGTTCTCCAGCTCCGACCAGTAGCGCTTTCCCGTGACGAAGTCCGGGATCTTGTCTCCGTCCATGTCGACGAACCGCGCCGCGTGGGACTCCGAGAAGACCACGTTCCCCGTGTTGGTCGTCGAGAAATCCTGCGCGATCGAGTGCTGGACGAACGTCCGGCTTCCGTCGGCTGCCTTCTTCTGCTCGAACCAGTTGATGCCCCAGTTGTGGGCCGACGTGCCCACCACGTCGGCGAGGCCGTCGCCGTTGATGTCGTAGACTCCCATTTCGCCGCCGCCGTTGCCGAACACGGCGTTGTTGCCGAACTCGACAGCGTGAAACGCCCATGGACTCCTGCTGATGCCCTCTGCGGGCTGCTCGTACCAGCCGGTTGGAACGACGAGGTCCGCACGGCCGTCGCCGTTGATGTCGCCAACGCCGAGCCCGTGACCGTTGACCGCCTGTCCAGGGCTCGAGATTGCGTGCGGTGCCCAGACGTCGGTCGGGTTCGCCGGATCCGGTGCCGCCCACGCATAGACGCCACCGCCGCCGAACACGATCTCCGGCTTGCCGTCCTTGTCGAGATCCCGCATGAGGGCGATCTCGGTCGTGTTCGTCGTCAGGACGCTGAACTTGTCCCAGCGGCGTGATTCCCCTTCGGGATTCACGTACAGGTCCATCCGGCGATTGCCCAACGTCGAGAGGATGTCGGTATACCCGTCGCCGGTGAAGTCGTACGCGAGGTTCACCATGTCGGGCGCGAACTCGCGTGGCGGGGTTGTAGACGCGGCCCTCGCGATAGATCTTTCGTTCGCTGAAGCGCGGACCAAGGTAGTAGAACGGCCCTGACACGATGTCCAGGACGCCATCCTTATTGATGTCGCCGGTCGTGGCGCCCCACCCGTAGTACATGCTGTTCACGCGCTGGAGCGTGTAGTTCGGCGAGGTCGTTTCAGCCGGCTCGGCGATCGAGTTCAGGTCCTTCCAGGAGAAGTCCTTGTAGCGCACTTCGCCGGATCCACCGACGAAGATGGCCACCGCCCCGTAGCCGGCAGCATTCTTTTCGTCAATCGTCGCCACGCCGCCAAACGTCGGGCGGACGGTCGCCAATGACAGAAGGATGTACACCGGATTCCACTCGCCCGGCTTGAGTACCGGCGGACGGCGGCCGGACGCGCCAGTCTGCTGGCCGGGAGGAGGCGGCGCAGCTGGCTGTCCGACCGCCGCCGGAGCTGTCGAGGGCTGCGCCGGCGGAGCTGCCGCGCGGCCGGCGCCCTCTGCTCCCGTCGCGCCGGGCGGTGCGGCAGCTGCACCTGCCGGAGCAGCGCCGCGACCCTGGTTCCCACCGCCGCCTCTGCCTGCGGGCGCCGCCAGCCGCTCACGAGCGACCTCCTTGCCCTGCGGATCGATGGTGACGAAGTACGAGGCGGTGTCGCCATCGGTCAGCGACACGAAGACACCGCTCATTCCGCCGTCCGCCGTCTTCTGCGCGCGCAGCAGCACACCCGACGCGCACGTGCCCGTACAGCGGTACTCCATGTAGAGCTGCACATCCTGGAAACTGCGATCCATGACGAGCCATCCGCCGTTCGCTCCGGGCTTGGCCTTTCCCACGAGCTCGCCGTCTTCGGCCTTCCAGTCGGCGCCGCCGACCGTGCGCCAGCCAGCGAGCGTCGAGCCCTTGAACGTGCCATCCGGCTTGAAGTTCGCCGGGCCGGACGCATGGATGGCCAGCACCATTCCGACCGTCGCCACGGTCCCAAGGAAAAGCGACCGACTTGAATTGCGGCTTCGCATGAGTGTTCGACTCTTTTCAGCGGTTTGGCCTTATCGATCCGGCAAAGCAAACGCCACGTACGCTCCGGGGATGTTGCCCCCGCCTCCGCGGCCGCCACGACCGCCGCGCCCGGTCGGTGCCGGCGCCTCGCCATCCCCCTGCCCGGCCGAGTACATCGGCGGATGTGTGCGGCTCGTCGCCGGCGCCGCAGCACAGTACACGACATACTGCTTCCCGTTCACCTCGTACACAGCAGGGATCCCCTCGACGCCCGCCTCGACTTCGATGGTCCACAGCACCTTGCCGGTGTCCACGTCGAACGCGCGGATTCTTCTGTCGCGCGTGCCCGCGAAGATCAGGCCGCCGGCCGTCACCACCGGACCGACCTTCGGAAAATGTGAGCCGGTGTCGGCGATTCCCTTTGCAGCCAGCTCCGGAACCTCGCCGAGCGGGATCTTCCACTTGATCGTGCCGGTGTTCAGGTCGTACGCCGTCATCGACGTCCAGGGCGGGGCTATCGCGGTCAGCCCGCTGCTCGTGATCATGAAGCCGAACGGGCTCTCGTAACGAACCGTGCCGGAATCGGGCGCCGGTTCCGCCGCTCCAGCAGGCGCCGACAGCTTGAGCATCGCGGGCCAGTCCTTCGACACGACGACCACGGTGCCGTGCTCCGGGTCGGCCGCCGCGCTCCCGAAATTCGATCCGCCATTGTTGCCCGGCATCTGGATCGTGTTCCTGAGCCCGGGCGGCGTGAACAGACCTTCGTTGCGTGCGCCGCGGATGTCCTCGAGAAAGCGCGCCTTCTCCGCGGGGTCGTCGATGTACGGGCTCAAGTCCTTTTCGGTGAACGATTGCCGCGCGAACGGCGGCGGCGCGGTCGGAAACGGCTGCGTCGGCCACGCCTGCTCTCCAGGCATGTCGCTCTTCGGGCACCGGCCGTTCTTCGATGGGCCACAGCGACTCGCCCGTCAGGCGGTTGAAGACGTAAAGGAATCCCGTCTTTCCCGCTTGCGCGACGACGTCGACCATCCGCCCGTTGTGTCGAACGGTCAGCAGCTTCGGCGCCGTCGCGTTGTCGTAGTCCCAGATGTCGTGGTGCACCATCTGGAAATGCCAGAGCCGCTTCCCGGTTCGGGCGTCGAGCGCAACGAGGCAATCGCCGAACAGGTTGGCTCCGAGCGGTTCCCCCCGTAGAAGTTGTATTTGGGGCTTCCTGTCGGAACGAAGACGATGCCGCGGGGCGCGTCGACGGTCAGCTCGCCCCAGGCATTCGCGCCCCCGACGCTCTTCCACGCGTCGGGCGGCCACGTCTCGTAGCCGAATTCTCCCGGGCGGGGCACGGTGTGAAAGGTCCACGCCAGCTTTCCGGTGCGGACGTCGAAGGCGCGAACGTCGCCCGGCGCCGAGTTGTACCCCTGATTCGTCGCGGAGCCGAGGATCAGCAGATCCTCGAAGACCTTGCCCGGCGTGTTCGACTGCGCGTTGATCCGGGTCGGATCGCGGTCGAGGCCCATCCGGAGGTCGACTCGCCCGCCGTCGCCAAAGGATGGAATCGCCTTGCCGGTCGTCGCGTCGATCGCCTGCAGGAACTGGCTGCTCGAGAAGAGCAGCCGGCGCTCCGTGCGGTCCTTGCTCTCCCAGTAGTTCATGCCGCGGGAGGTGACGCGCGCCGGAGGGTTGTTCTCGAAGACCCAGCGCTCCTTGCCCGTCGCCGCTTCGAGCGCCACGATCGAGCCGCCCTTCGCCTGGACGAACATCACGTCGTCGACGACGATCGGATTGAAGAGGTATCCGCCGCCATCTCCCGTCGGGTACTTCCACGCGACCTGCAGCTTGGCGACATTCGATCGATTGATCTGCTTCAGCGCGGAGTACTGCGAGGAATCCGGTCCGCCGCCATAGTCCTTCCACGTCGTGTGCGGAGCAGGGCGCGGATCGGCCGCGGCCGATCTCGTCGTCTGCGCCTGGAGACCCTGGAGGGCCGCCAGAACACCGCTGGCCATCAGAACGGTCGTCGTCACGTGTCTCAAGCAGCACCCTCACACGGAGGGGAGGGGGGTCAGGTCTTGTACTGACGGTTTTGCGTCGGTGCAAGACCTGACCCCGGACGCAAGGTCTGACCCCTCGGAGGGGTCAGACCTTGCAAAAACCGTCACTACAAGACCTGACCCCAGGGCTAGCGCTTGCCGGAGGTCGCGGCGGGGCGCGCCTTCCCGAAGAACGCGAACGCGCCGTGCACCCCGGAGGTCACGATATCGACGGCGCCATCCTTATTGAGATCCGTTGCCAGGATCTGCGAGCCGGCGCCCGACTGATTGTGGATGAGCTCCGGCACGAACTCCGCGCCGCCCGGTGCTTTCGGGCTTCGCCGGGTCAGGTAGGCGTACAGCACCGGCGGACCATACGGATCCGGATCGAGAAATCCCTCGTGATGCGACCAGTAGCGTTTGCCCACGATGAAATCCGGAATCCCGTCGCCATCCACATCGGCCGCCGTTCCGCCGTGCGGCTCCGAAAACGTGACGCCTCCGGCGTTCTTCGACGCGAAGTCGTCTGCAATCATGTGCTGCACGAACGAGATCGCCCCGGCGCTGTCGCGCTTCTGCTCGAACCACGCGAGCCCGAAGCCGTGCGCCTGCAGCGCCGTCACGACGTCGGCGAGCTTGTCGCCGTTGACGTCATACACGTTCATCTCGGCTCCGCCCTCGGACGCGCGGCCGGTCCACCGCGAAAATGCCTGCGGGTGATACGTCCAGAGCGACTGCTGCCCCTTCGGCGGCTGCTCCCACCAGCCGTAGGCGTTGACGATGTCGACGCGGCCGTCGCCGTTGATGTCGCCCGCCCCGATGCCATGACCGCCCGTCGATCCCGGTTCGCTCACGATAGTGGACAGCCACGGGCCGGTCGGATGCGCGGGATCGGGCTTCGAGTATCGAAGCGTGCCGTTGGGACCGACGTGCACGAGATCCGGCGCTCCGTCGCCGTCGACATCTTTCATCACGCAGATTTCGCTGACGCCGGTCACGACGTTCGGATACACGTCCCAGCGTCGCGGCTCACCCTTCGGATTGACGTACAGCTTGCCCCCGTTCGTGCTCAGGAAATCCGACCAACCGTCGCCCGTGAAATCGCCCGCGAAGCCGACCATGATGGCGGGATACGTTGTCGACGGGTTCAGCGTCTCGGCACCGTAGAACTCGCGTGCCGTCGTGTAATCCGGACCCATGAACACGAACGGCGGGACGATGATGTCCATCTGGCCGTCACGGTTCACGTCGGCGGCCGCCTGGGCCCACGAATACTGGAAGGGGGTCAGCCGCTGCATCCGGAACTTCGTCGAGATCTCCTCCTTCGCGAAGCGCTTCAGGTTCACATCCTTGTAGGACACGTCGCGGAAGCGAACCTCGCCGGTCCCGCCGACGTAGAGCGCGATCGGCCCGAACTGCCCCATCGCTTCGTCTACCGCCACGCTGCCACCTGCGCCACGAAGGCCCGTGTTGACGTGCGGACGCAGGAGTGTCGCGTCCAGAACGATGTCCAGCTCGTTCCAGTCGTCCGGCTTGATGCCAATCGATGGACGCGGAACCACTGAGGTCACGGCCGTGGGGCCACCGCGACCCGCCGGCGGAGCACCACGCCCTGCTCCGCCCGCCGGTGTGCCCGGCGCAGCGGCGCCGCGCGCGGCAGTGGCGGGCGCGCCGGCTCCCGCAGCACCCGCAGGCGGCGCTGTCGGAGCGAACCTCGCCATCCCTCCCGCAGCGCCGAGCCGATCGCGACTCAGCTCACGGCCCGACGCGTCGATCGTCACGGCGTAGGATCCCGGCTCCTCCGACAGCGAGACGAACACGCCTTTCATCCCCGCAGGCGTCTTCTCCGCGCGAAGCAGCACGCCGGTCTTGCACCCGCCCGTGCAGCGGAAGTCCGCGCCGAACTGAATATCCTGGAACGACTTGTCCAGGATCGAGCCATCCGCCCTCGGGCGTCTTCGGCGTGCCGACCAGCTCGCCGTTGACCGCGCGCCAGTCGGCTTGCCCGAGTACCCGCCACCCGGACAACGTCGACCCTTTGAACGTCCAATCGGGCGCGAACGTACTGCGCGTCCCGGACGACCGGAATCGCGATAGACGACGCCAGCATCGCGGCGAGGACGACCGGTAAGTGCCTCTTGATGACAGTCATGTCGCTTCTACTTCTTTGCCGGGAGCGCGAACGCGATCGCTCCGGTCGGCGTATTGGGGTCGAGCGGCGGCTGCGGAGCGGCGCCACGACCACCGCCA
Organism: uncultured Acidobacteriota bacterium; assembly: GCA_963804795.1. Lineage (GTDB taxonomy): Bacteria > Acidobacteriota > Vicinamibacteria > Vicinamibacterales > 2-12-FULL-66-21 > CAVSUB01. Next base: position 234,679 of record CAWDRS010000011.1, read on the forward strand.
CCTCTCCCGCCACCCTGGCTCGCGATGAGCACGAAGTACTGACGACCCCGCGCCTCGTAGCTCACAGGCACGCCGCTCGTGCTCCCGCTGTAGCGTTCCCGTCCAGAGGACCTGACCGGTGTCCTCGTCATATGCGCGCACCTTGCCGTCGTTGCCCGCATGGAACACCAGGCCGCCCTTCGTGACGACAATGCCGTAGCGCGCGCCGACGCCGCCGGTGTTCGAGGGCCCTCCGGCCGCCAGCGTCGGCAGGTGATCGCCGTTCGGCACCTGCCACTTGATCTCACCGGTGTTCAGGTCGTACGCGGTGAGCGTGGTGTACGGCGGCTTCGTGAACGACGCGAGCACCCCGTAGTCCGTCATGTAGCGGGTCGGCGGCACGTCCTTGACGTCAGCGGGATACGGCGTGTTCCCCGCATTGCCTCCGACGCCCGGATAAAACGGACCCATCGGACGGGGAGGGGGCGGCGGCTGAGGGGCACCGCCCCGCGCGACGGTTGGTCCGGGCGGGAACATGTCGGCGGGGATGTCGCCGCGCCCGCCCGCGCGACCGCGGCCCGCCGAGGCGCTCGTGCTGGCGAGATAGCCGACCACTGCCGTGAGCTCCTGTTCGGTGATGCTCGACACCGGGCGCATCTGGCCTTTGCCTCCGGTCACGACCGCCCTGATGGCGTCCTCCCCCATGCGGTCGGTGATGCCGACGAGATTTGCGACACCGGGCAGTGCGCCGCGCAGGTCGGCGCCGTGGCAGGCGGTGCAATGCTGTTGATACGCGGTAAATCCGGCCTGCATGGCAACATTACCGCCACCGCCACCGCGTCCCGCTTCAAGCGTGCGCTTCGTGACGTCCTCGAGCTTGAGGATGGCGACCTGATTCACGCCCACCACGAAGACCATCCCCTTCTCCGGATCGGCGGCAGTCGTGCCCCAATTCGATCCTCCCTGATTGCCCGGCATGGAGATCGTGTCCGTGAGTCCCGGCGGAGTGAAGATGCCCTCGTTGCGCGCCTTCGACACGCGCTCCTTCATCGCCTCGTACTGCTCTTTCGTCGCGAGCCACGGGTTCACGTCGTCGACCGTAAACGTGTGTCGTACGAACGGCGCCGGTTTGGTCGGGAACGGCTGCGTCGGCCACGCCTGCTCGCCCGGCATCTCGCTCTTGGGAACAGGACGCTCCTCGATTGGCCAGAGTGGCTTGCCGGTCACCCGGTCGAGAACGTAGAGGAACCCGGTCTTGCCGGCGTGTGCGACCACATCGACCTTCTTGCCGTTGTGCTTCACCGTGACGAGGTGCGGCGCCGAGACGTTGTCGAAGTCCCACAGATCGTGATGCACGGTCTGGAAGTGCCACAGCCGCTTGCCGGTACGCGCGTCGAGCGCGAGGATGCAGTTGGCGAACAGGTTCTGGCCGATGCGATCGGCGCCGTAGAAATCGTAGTTGGCGGATCCGAGCGGGATGTACACGATCCCGCGCTCGTCATCGACCGACATCGACCCCCAGTTGTTCACGCCGCCGACGTACTTGTACGCCTCCGTCGGCCACGTCTCGTACCCGAACTCCCCGGGCATCGGGACGGTGTGGAACTGCCACTTCTTTTCACCCGTGATGACGTCGTACGCGCGGATGTCGCCGGGCGGGTTCACGAACGCCTCGCCTGGCGCCGATCCGAGGATCAGGATGTTCTTCCAGATCTTGCCGGGACTGCCCGACTGGACCCGCGCGCCGGACGTTTCGGCCCGAGCGAGACCCTTGCGCAGATCCACGATGCCGTTTTCGCCGAAGGTCGTGATCGACTTCCCGGTCTTGGCGTCGATCTCCTGGAGGTAGCTGTTGATCGAGAAGAGCAGCCGCTTGTCCTGGCCGTCTTCGCTCTGCCAGTAGTTCACGCCGCGGCTGGTGATTCCGTTGAGCCCTTCGTGGATCCAGATCTCTTTGCCGGTCGTGGCGTCCAGCGCGATGAGGGAGCTTCCCCGACCGAGGACGTACATGACGTTGTCGACGACGATCGGGTTGAATCCCTGCGTGGCATAGGGATAGAACCAGGCCACCTCGAGCTGGTTCACGTTCGACTTCTTGATTTGATCGGCGGCCACGAAGTTCGAGCTGTCGGGGCCCATCAGGTTGTCGGACCACCACTTGCTGGCGTGCGATCCTGCGGTGACGGTCGCACCAACTGCGGCAGCGAGCACGCCCGCGATGATGCCGAACGTCCGCCGAGGCCGCAACGGGCGTTCGGTGTGGTGCGTGAGCTGCTGGTGCTCTTCGACTGGAGTCATGTCACTGCCTCACGATTTCGAGATGTTCGCCGCGATGCTCTGCATCATGTCGCGGGCCGCCGCCACGACATCCTTCGGGGGACGGTTGCTGTAGAACTCGATCGAGTAGATCCCCTTGAACCCTGATGCTTCGGTCGCCTTGATGAGCGGGACGATGTCGTAGCTCACGTGCTTGTTGGAGTCGTCGAAGTCCAGCTCTTTGGCGGAGACGAGCTCGAGATGCGGAAGGAGCTTGCTCAGGCCAGCCACGCGATCCGCTGGAGAGGTCGATGGCGTGTTGCCCCAATCGGAGATGACGCCGCAGTTCGCGTGGTTCACCGCTTTCACGAGCTCGACGACCTTGTCGATGTCGGCGCTGTAACCGATGTGGTTCTCGATGAGAATCTTCACGCCAAGGGGTTTCCCGTAGTCGGCCAGCTGCCGGAAGGAATCCGCCGTTCGCTTGACGTCCCACGCCTCGGGCTTTCCGCCGCCGGTGTTCGCGCGCATCCGCGGCGCTCCGACGGCGGCCGCGCGGTCCATCCACTGCTTGATCGTCGCGATGGACGCGCTGCGCTTCGCGTCGTCCGGATCGGAGAGGTTTTCGGGGCCGTCGACCTGAACGTCGATGATTCTCGAGCCGGCGGCCGCCGCCGCGGCCTTGACCTGGCGGCAGTAGTCGAGCGTCGTCTCAGCGAACTGCGCGCTCCAGATTTCCACGTTGTGCAGCCCGAGCTGGTCCGCGATCATCTTGGGCGCCGTGAGGAGCGTCAGGTCGCCTCCGGCCGGCGCTGGAGCGCCTTTGGTGCGGGTCGCCGGGAACCGTTCGCGAAAGCAGACGGTCGTGATGCCGATGCGATTGAGGACGGCGGCGGGCAGCGACTGCCCTATCGCGAGATCGCCGGCCGCCTCGAGGACCTGTCCAGCAATGGGGAAGACCGACGCCGCGCCCAACGCGCGAGCGCCATGCTGCAGAAACCTCCGGCGGTTCATCGTTGCCTTCATTGCTTTCAGGGCCTCCTCAGGAAGAGGACGAAATCCTGGTAGGCGCGATCGAGGACGAGCACTCCAGGTCCGGTGGTGGCAGAGCCGAGGATCTCGCCGTTGGCCACTCGCCATTGAGCTGAGCCTTGCGGATGCCACCCAGCGAAGCTGGATCCGTTGAAGGCCTTGGCGGTGTCGGAGTGCGGCCCTTGAGCACCACCGTGCAGCGCTGCGAAGAACAACGCGATGCACGCGAGTCCCGACACACGCAAGAAAGCCATCGTCCGGCTGAATCGCATCTTCAACCCTTAGCTGGAATGACGACCCATTGCCGGCTGCGCACGCTCACGCCGCGGCGATTCACCTTGACCCGAAGCTGGCGCGGCCGGCCGTCGCGATCCGCGGGCGCCGGTTCGACGCCGAGGAGATAGTACGCGGACGTCTCGCGCAGCACGCGGTCGAACGCGAAGTCCGAGCTGCCGGTGGGGACGTAAATCAGCTGTCCGCCGGAGGCGGTCGAAAAATCCGAGAGCCAATTGCTGAAGAGCGCGCGGTCGCGCGACACGTTCGAGCTGGCCAGCCCCTTCTGAGACGCCGAGCCGGATCCGGTGGACGCCGTGTCGACGTGGACGGTGTAGACGGTCGCGTTGGCGCGCGCAGCGGCCTGCCCCATGATTCGCGCAAGCGACCCGGCGTCCGGACGGCCTTCCGGGCGGTCGGCGACGAGAATCCCGGCACTCACGAATACGACAGCTTTGCGGCCCGGAAGCTCGGTGAGCGCGCGAAGCAACGCGTCCAGGCCGTCCAGGCTCGCCTGCACCTGTCGCTCGAGCTGCGTCAGCAGACCCATGCCTTCGGCGTAGATTTTCGCCGGGCAATCGGGGTCGGTCGGACACTCACGTGCCTGGACCTTCAGCACCGGATCCAGGGCCTGCGTCACCGAGTCGATCCCTTCGTTGAGATTGCGCGCCGCCGTGAGGAACGAGCTCGGGGTCGTCGACCGTGAGGTGATGTCGACGATCTCCCACGGCCTGAGGTTGTAGTGGGATCGGAGCGGATCTTTCTGGCCGACCACACGGTCGAGGCTGATGGCCAGCACCGTGCGCGCCGTGGTCGGCGAGATCTTGGCGCCGGTTGGGTACACGAAGAGCCCGACACGATCGTTCGGGTTCAGGTGCTGGATGAAGCCCCGCGCCCCTTCCATCGACGCGCGCTCGGTCCCGACCTCGAAGCTGCCCGTGTCGACGGCGACCACGAACGTGCGGCCCTCCGCCTCACGAGTGTCCGCGTCGGCGAGCACCTCCCCTGCCGCTCCGACCGCCAGGCGGCTAACCGGTTGCGCGGAGTGCCGGAGGAACTGCGCTGACTGGACTTTCCGTCGCTGCCCGTTGATCGAGACTTCGAAGGCGTCCGGCGTTATGCGCTCGATCGGGTTCCCATCGCGATCGACGACCTGCACGTCGACGGCAATCACGTCCACGGTGCTGCGGAACACCGTCCGCTGCGGCGCGGTCGCGACGGTTACCGACATGGCTGCGGGAGCGACCGTCACCGACCATACAACGACGGCAAGTGCCGGGAACACCGCCATTAGGCGTAACGTGCGAGCGACGAACATCGGCGCCGTGGCCACGGTGACCTACGCAAGGACCTCGGAGGATTGCGTGCTCATGAACGGATGACTCGGCGCGCGCTGGGCCGGGCTCAGGCGGCGCTGGCGACGAGATCAGACATCGGATTTTCGATAATTGCAATAAATTTCGATAGCTTGGACGGCAAGAAAACCAGCTCGCGGCTTCCGGCTCAAGAGCCTGTGAAAAGATCGATTTTGCGCCTTCCACCTTCCGCCTTCGCGCGAAGCGCTTCGGCGGTCTGCTGCAGCGCGGGCACCACCGACTTGTCCTGCTTGAGCACGAGCAGAGGCTGGGCCGTATCGCGGACCGCGTTCGGATCCGTGAGGTGAGCGACCAGCTGCGCCGGCGTCTCGTCTTTCATTCGCGGCCAGGTGCGGCCGAGCTCGATGGCGGGCACCGCCGGCTGGCCGGCTCCCGCTTCGGTTGTGCCGGCAGGGATGCCGTCGAACTTGGCGTGATCTCTCCTGGGACATCGAAAGAGCGAGCGATTTTCGAAAATCCGCGGGGTAGCTTATGCGGCAAGCGGAGGACAGTGCAAGCGCTACGACCCCAAAAGATCTCTTTCACTGAGCAGGAGGGGAGGAACCTCGTGCGGGATCGGATACTTGTATTGGACTGCTCGCAACGTGGCGCCGCAATGCGAGCCGGTCGATGAGCGAGCATTCGATTATCAGGATCCTCCCCTCCTCCCTGTTGAACGTGGCAGCGCGTCTAACCATTCGATTGCAGCAAGTTTTTCTGGGATCAGCAGCGCTCGATCGTCACTCCCGCATTGAAGTCAGGCTCCATCGACTCGGGATCGATCACATCGGGTGAGAGCAACGTGTTCCCCTCCGGCCAATGGACCTCGAGGTTGCCGGGCTTGATCGGCGCGGTGCGCAGCGTTCCGTCGAACGTGCCGCTCGGCGATCGGAGGCGAACGGCCGTGCCCTCGGAGAGCCGGAGACGTGCGAGGTCGTCGGGGCTGATGAAGATGTCGTCGCGGCCGGCTCCCGTCAGCGGATCGATCTCGCGCTGGACCATGGAGTTGAACTGCTTGCCGCGGCGCGTCGACACGACGAACGCGCTGGCCTCCTGCGACATCGAGCGCGTCGACACCGCAGCAAAGTGCGCCTTGCCATCGGGTGTGGCGAAGCGCCCGTCGGAGTACAGCATGCGCCCGCCCCACTGCACCTGATCGCCCTTGACCTTCAGCTTCTCGATTCCCTGATACAACGGAATCGCGCGCGCGATCTCTTCGCGAATCGCTGCCGCATCGGCCAGACCGACGAGGTGCTTGCGATCGGGCGCGGCACGCGCCATCACCTCGCGGAACACCCACCATTCCGGTTTTGCCGAACCAATCCGCCGTCCCGGAATCTCCGGCGAGAAGATGATTCGCCGTTCCGTCGACGTTTCGGTGCCGCCGCCCGGGTTCTCATACCGTGTCGTGGCCGGCAGCAGCAGGACGTCGCCTTCGCCGTCGACGAGCATCGCGGAGGAGAGCACGAGATCCTGATGGACTCGAAGGCGGGGCCGCGACAGCGCCCGGCGGGATCGGTCGGCGTCCGGGAGCGTCCCCAGGAAATTCCCGCCGACGGTCCAGAAGACATCGACCTCGCCGGCCGCCGAGCGGCCGATCATCTCCGCGGTGGTCCAGCCCTTGAGCTTCGGAACGGGGAATCCCCACACGTCGGCCCACCGTGCCGCCGTCGCCGGATCCATCCCCGGAACGCACCCGACCTCCGCGCCGCCTTGCACCCCCGAATGGCCGCGCATCGGAACCAGGCCTCTGTTCGGCTGGCCTGGAAGTCCACGCGCCAGGCCGACGTTCACGAGCGCCCTGACGGTATCCACACCGTGCGCGTGCTGGGTGAGGCCCATCGACCAGACCAGGATGGCATTCGGGCGCTCGAGGAGGAGGCGTGCGAACGCTTCGATCCGATCGCGCGTCGCGCCGCTTTTCTGCTCGATGACGCTCCAGTCGAGTGCTTCCGCCTGCGCCCGCGCCTCCTCGAACCCGGTCGTGTGCTCCCGCACGAAGCGCTCGTCGATTCCACCGAGCGCCACGAGCGCGCGAAGCACACCCACGAGAAACGCCAGGTCGCCGCCGGTGTCTACGGCAAACCAGTGGTCAGCCATCGCAGTCCCGCCGAGCGCGCTCTCAGGGACCGACGGAACCCAGTAACGTTCGAGCCCCGGCTCGCGATAGGGATTGACGACCGCGATCTGCGCGCCGTTCTTCTTGGCGTGGTACAGGTACTTCATCGTGACCGGCTGATTGTTCGCGACGTTCGACCCCAGCAGGACGATCAGGTCTGCGTGGAGCCAGTCGACATAGCTGCAGGTCGACGCACCGTACCCGAGGGTCGCCTTCATGGCAGCCGTGGACGCGGCGTGGCAGAGCCGCGCAGAATTGTCGACGTGATTCGTGCCGAAGAACCTCGCCGCCTTCTGGGCGGCGTAGTAGACCTCGTTGGTGATCCCGCGCGACGTCAGATACAACGCCAGTCGATTCGGATCGACGCTGCGAAGCTCGCCGGCCAGCCGGTCCAGCGCTTCGTCCCACGAGATCACTCGAAAACCGGGCTCCCCGGGACGGCGGAGCATCGGCTCGGGTATGCGTCCCAGCGCACGCAAGCGTTCCGACGACCAGCTCCTCAAACGAGCGACGTTCGACAGAGCCGAGGTGTCGAGCGCCGGTGCCGTATTCAACCGCATCAGCTCGAGGCGAACCATACACAGATGCGGACCCGGGACCGTCCAATCCGAGATGCCTGAGGTGCCGAGCGCGCAGCCGTCGCACACGCCGTCGCGGAGGATCCTCCACGCGAATGGCAGCTGGTCGCGGTTCTCCCATGCCGCCCTGGCCATTTCCCTGTAGTGATGCGGCTTTTGCCGCCCGAGTCCGAACACAGTCATGTCTGGTTACCCTCGATGGGCGCCTGCGGAGGTTACGGAGGAAATGGAGCTCTCAAACGGAGCAACGGAGTCAACGGCACCCAACGGAGAAGACGGGTGACGAACACGAAGCTCCCGGGCTCGGGTGCCGACCGGAGGTCGGCACCGTGTGGGCACGGCAGGACGTCAGACGCGAACACCGAAAGTGCAAGCGGTGCTCGCGTCTGACGTCCTGTCGTGCCCACGCCGCCGCGCTTACGCGCGGCGCGAGCCCGTCAGTCTTCTCCGTTTCGTCTCCGTTAACTCCGTTGCTCCGTTTGTGAACTCCGTTCTCTCCGTAACCTCCGAAACTTCACGGAGTTCTCCTCAAGATCACCGGAATCACCGTGCTCACCAGCATGAGACCGGCCAGCACGCGCAGCGCTCCGTCGTAGCCGCCCGAGCTCTCGCGAAGTGCCGCGATCAGCGTCGGCCCCAGGACGCCTGCAACGCTCCACGCCGTGAGCATCAGCCCGTAGATCGATCCGACGTGCTCCGCCCCGAAATAGTCCGCCGCAAACGCCGGCATCGTCCCGAAGCCACCGCCGTAACAGAGCAGGATCACACACGCCAGGATCGTAAACGCCGCAAAACCTTGAACGGACGGCAGCGTGAAGAACAGGACCGCCTGAATCGGGAACATCAGCAGGAAGACGACGCGGCGGCCGACGAAGTCCGAGAGCCAGGCCCACAGGAACCGTCCTGCTCCGTTCGCAATCGAGATGATGCCCACCAGGCGTGCCGCACTGTCCGGCGACACGCCCGCAATCTCCTGAGCCATCGGTGCTGCCTGCGAGATGATCGCGATGCCCGCTGTCGTGTTGAGAAAGAGCAGCGCCCAGAGGCCATACCACTGCCAGCTCGCAATGGCCTCCGACAGCGTGTAGGACTTCGCGGTCCGCTGCTGCTGGCTGACTGGTGGCTCCCAACCGGGGGGCCGATACCCCGCGGGCGGATTCCGCATGCATAGCCCCGCACCCGTGACGGCCACCAGATACACGATGCCGAAGATGGCGAATGTCCGCAAGGGGCCGACCTCGGCAATGAGCCGCGTCGCGATTGGCGCGGCGACGAGGGCACCCGCTCCAAATCCGGCAACCGCGATCCCCGTGATCATGCCGCGACGATCGGGAAACCATTTCACGAGCGTCGCCACCGGAACGATGTAGCCGAGACCGAGGCCGATCCCTCCGAGAAGGCCGTACGACAAATACAGCCACCAGAGCCGGCCGTTCGTCAGGCTCGCGAGGAACACGCCGGCGCCGTAGAAGGTCCCGGCCGCCACCGCCACGGTCCGTGGACCGGCGCGGCGCATCCACAGGCCTCCGACAAACGCCGCAAACCCCAGCACGAAGATCGCAATCGTGAAGGTCAGCGTGACTTGAGGAATCGTCCAGCCGAAGGCCTTCGTGAGTGGAATCCGAAAGACGCTCCACGCATAGACCGCACCAAGGGCGATCTGCATGACGACGCCGGCAACGGCGATGACCCATCGGTTGGGCATGAGCTCTGATTCCTCGAATCTGCGCGCTGATGCAGCGGCACATCCTACTGCATCCGCGAACGACTTCGTGTTTTTTGCGGTGTTCACCTGTCACGAAAAGCCAACACAGAGAGGAAGAAGGAGGGAGGAACTTTTTTGGTTTTTCTGTCCACAGAAGATCCTCCCTCCTCCCTCCTCCTGTGTTGGTTTCCAGGCTCCCCGAGTTACATCCGGAGTATCCAGTTCTGCCAGGGTGCTAGCCGCCCATCCGCATTCGAGCACGCGAACGAAACTATACTGTCGCCGGTCTCTCACCTTATGTGGCAGCAGAACTACGAACCGCTCGCAGGCAGTCTCGGCGCATCCGCGCTGGTCGCGGCGATCCCCATCCTCGTGCTGTTCTTCATGCTGGGCGTCATGCGAAAGCCCACATGGATCGCGGCGGCCACCGCGCTCGCCTCGGCGACGATCATCGCGCTCACCGTTTACCGGATGCCGGTCGGGATGGCACTCGCATCCACGGTGTACGGTGCGGCGTTCGGCATCTTCCCCATTGCCTGGATCTGCTTCAGCTCGATCCTGCTGTATCGGGTCGCCGTCGACACCGGGAAGTTCGAGATCATCAAGGACTCCGTCGGGAGCCTCACCAACGACCGCCGTCTCCAGGCGATGTTCATCGCCTTCTCGTTCGGCGCCTTCATCGAGGGAGCCGCGGGCTTCGGAGCGCCCGTCGCGGTGTCGGGTGCGATGCTGGCGGGGCTCGGGTTCTCTCCCTTCTACGCGGCCGGCATCTGTCTTCTGGCGAACACGACGCCGGTGGCGTTCGGATCCATCGGGATCCCCGTGACGACGCTGGCCAACGTGACCGGCCTTCCGGTCCTGGCGTTGAGCGCGATGATCGGCCGCCTCTGCTCGATGGTCTCCGTGGTGATACCCGGATACCTCGTCCTCGTGATGGCCGGACCGAAGCGCGCCCTCGAAGTGCTGCCGGCGATCCTCGCGTGCGGCCTCTCGTTCGCCGGCATGCAGTTCTACGTCTCGAACTACTGGGGACCTGAGCTCACCGACATCATGAGCTCCCTCACGTGCATCGGCGTGATGGTGCTCGTGCTGAAGCTGTGGAAACCCAGGACCGTGCTGCGGCTCGACGACGATCTGCCGGTCGCGATGATCCCGAGGCGCCATTCCGCCGCCGAGCTCCTCGCCGCGTGGCTGCCCTACATGCTGCTGGTCGCCTTCGTGGTCACGTGGGGCAAGCCCGAGGTGAAGATGGCCCTCAACAGATGGACCGACAGCCTGCTGCCGACGTTCCTGCCTCACAGCTCGACGGTCCTGAACGGCCTGACGGTTCCAGGACTGCACAATCTCGTCATGCGGCTACCGCCGGTGACCGCCCGCCCGGCGCCCTATGCCGCGGTGTTCGAGTTGAACTGGCTCGGCGCCGCCGGCACGGCTTGTTTCCTTGCGGCGATTGCGGCCGCGATTCTGTTGCGGATGAGCCCGCGCCGCTTCGCCCGCACCTACGTCGCGACCTTCAAGCAGCTCTTCCTGCCGATGGTGACGATCGCGTTGATGCTGGGGCTGGCGTATCTCATGAACTACTCCGGAATGACGTCGACGCTCGGCCTGGCGCTCGCCGCAACCGGCGCCGCCTTTCCATTCTTCAGCGCGGCGCTCGGGTGGCTCGGCGTGTTCCTCACGGGCAGCGACACCTCCGCAAACGCGCTGTTCGGCAACCTGCAGGTTGTCACGGCCAACGCCCTCGGACTGAACCCCGTGCTGACGGCCTCCGTCAATTCTGCCGCCGGCGTCGTGGGAAAGATGATCTCCCCGTACAGCATCGCCGTCGCGGTCGCGGCAACGGGAATGACCGCGGCCGACGAGGCGACGCTCTTCCGGTTCACAATCAGGCATAGCATCTTCCTGATGATCGTGATGGGCATCATCTCGATGATCATTGCGTACGTGTTCCCGGGCTACGTACCGGTCGTGCCGGCGGGGTGATGTGCGGCGCTCGAACATAGAAGGTCAGGAGATTCGAATAGGTTTCGTTCGTCATTAATGGTTTTTGCTTCTTGCCTCCTGATCTCCTGATTGTGAGGCTTTTGGTGGATGAAATGAGCCACTCCTGGTACACCGTCGAAAACGCCGACGAGATCCCCTCTCCGTCGCTCTTGATCTATCCCGATCGCGTGGAAGAGAACATCCGCCGGATGATCCACGTGGCGGGCGGCGTGGAGCGCCTCCGCCCGCATATGAAGACCAACAAGCTGCCCGAAGTGATCCGGATGCACCTGGATCAAGGGATCACGAAGTTCAAGTGCGCCACGATCGCCGAGGCGGAGATGATCGCGCGCGCTCAGGCCCCGGATGTGCTGCTGGCCTACCAGCCGGTAGGACCGAACGTGGAGCGCCTCGTCGAGCTCGTCAGGCGATTTCCCGGCACCGCGTTCTCGGCGTTGGGAGACGATGCGGACAACGTGCGACGGCTGTCGCAGGCGGCCGTCCGCGCCGGGCGTCACCCTGAATCTGTTCCTGGATCTGGACGTGGGTATGCACCGGACGGGAATCGCGCCCGGTCCCGACGCTGTCGACCGATATCGCCTCATCGCCACACTGCCGGGGCTGCGAGCCGCTGGCCTGCACGCGTATGACGGCCACCTTCACGACGCCGATGCGGCGGCGCGCGCCGGCATCGTGCAACGAGGCCTTTGCGTCGGTCGAGCGGCTGCGGGACGAGCTCGCGAAAGCAGGGCTCGCCGTTCCGTCAATCGTGGCGGGCGGCACGCCAACCTTCCCGATCCACGCAGGCCGCGCCGGCGTCGAGTGCAGCCCGGGGACATCGGTGTTCTGGGATTGGAACTACAGCACGAACCTTCCGGACCTCGATTTCCTCCCCGCCGTTCTCGTGTTGACACGCATCGTGAGCAAGCCGGGAGACAACCGCCTCTGTCTGGATCTCGGCCACAAGGCCATCGCCTCGGAAAACCCGCCGCCTCGCGTGCTGCTCATGGGCCTGCCGGAGACGACAGCCGTCGGCCACAGCGAAGAACATCTGGTGGTCGAGACCGGCCGAGCCGGAGAGTTCCCGGTGGCGCTCGCATCTGTACGGGTTGCCGTGGCACATCTGCCCCACGGTCGCGCTCCACAACGAGGCGGTCGTCATCACGAACGGCCGGGCGAACGGCCGATGGCAGGTCGTGGGTCGCGCCCGAACGATCACAATCTGAGCTGGGGGTCAGGTCTTGGTACTGACGGTTCTTGCGTTGGTACAAGACCTGACCCCGACGCAAGGTCTGGCACCGGACCTTGCGAAAAGTGGCAGGTACAAGACCTGACCCCTGGACCTCAGACCTTCATCGCCTTGAGCGCGGCGACGCTGGCCTTCGTGAGCTCCATGTTCTGCTCGACGAAGTAGTTCTTGACGCCGGCGGCCTTCGCCGCCTTGAACGTCTTCTCCCAGTCGATGCTGCCCTTCCCGACCGAGGTCTGCACTCCGCGTCCGCGGCCGCGTCCACCGCCGCCACCTCGTGCCGGCTGGCCGGCGGGCGGGTCGGGCGGCGGGGGCGGCGTCGCGTTCAGGTCGACGTCCTGCACGTGCATCGAGATGAACCGTCCGGGATACTTCGTGAAGTACTCGTCGGCGACGAAGCCCTGCCCGATCGTGGACATCTGGAACTGGAACTTGACCAGCTTCGGATCGAGGAGCTTCATCAGGATGTCGTAGACGTCTCTCGCCGTCGACGCTCGAGAGCTCGAACCCTTCGTTGTGAAGGCCCTGCTGGATGCCCGCCTTGGCGGCCACCGCCGCAATCTTGTTGTACTCGTCGGCGGCCTGCTTCACCTGGTCCATCGTGGGAGTATTCCCCGCGCCGAGCGTGGCGGTCATCATCTGGGTCATGCCGATCTCTTTCGCCCACGCGATGCTCTTCTCCTGAGACTCGCGCAGCTCCTTCATGCTGAAATGCGCGCTCTCGCACTTGAGCCCGTGGTCGTCGAGCACCTTCTTGACCGCTTTCCCGTCGGACAGGCTCGCGAAGTCGGCGTAGCCGATTGCCGAGCAGAGCTCGATGCGCTCGACGCCAATCTCCTTGAGCGTCTTCAGCAACCCGGCGAAGTCGCCGTCTTTGATCATCTGACGGTGCGGGTACGTCTGGCTCCCGATCGGGAGGCCGAGCGGATTGGCGTAAAGCTTGACGCCGGCCGAAGCCAGGAAGCTCACGACAGCGGCATCCACCGCCGTCTTCTTGAAGAACTCTCGTCGTGAAATCTCAGACATGAAGCGCCTCCGTTATTGACCGAGGGCGGCGCCGGCCTGCCAATCGCGGACGCTTGCGGTGGCTCCTATCGCCCTGACTCAGCACCGTGTAGACCGCCTGCGTCGCGCCAGCGCACGTTATGCAGCTCGTCGACAACGAAGCGGAGATGCCGCTGCTTAGCCGCATAACGATCCGCTAGAGTTGCCGGATCCGGATGTTCTTGTACTTCACGTATCCCGCAAATCCACCGGACTCGCCGGCAGGCGGCCACTGGAGGCTGATCGGACCCGCCTCTTTCCACTTCGCCTCCGCCGGATCCGTCGGGTCGTCCGTGATGTCGCAGATCTTCTTGCCGTTCAGGGACACCGTCATGTGCGGTCCCTTGGCGGAAATCTGGAGGTGATTCCAGTCCTCCTTCTTCCGGAGGTTGGGAAATTTCTCGTCGCCGGTGGAGAGCCACAGGACGTTGCCTCGGATGGCGCCGGGAGCCTTGCGGTGGACCACGATCCCGATGAACTCACCCGCTTCGCGGCGTCCGAGGTTGACCTGATATCCGGTTCTGAAGGACACGCCGCTGTTGTAGAGGCATGTCTTTTCGGTACTGGCGTTCGCCTGTTCAGGGCCCACCAGCTCCGCTGAACACTGGGTGCCGTGCTCGGCGAGCATGAAGTCGAGCTCCAGCTCGAAGTCCTTGAACTGCTCGTCCGAGACCAGCCCTCCGCTCCGCCCACCACCTTCGCCCCCGATGAGGACCCCGCCGTCCACCTTCCATGTGGGGGCAGCCGGCGCGGGTGCCCCGGCCGCCGCCGGCGCAGCAGCCGGCGCCGCCGCGCCCCGCCGCCACTGTCCAGCCGGACAGGTCCTTGCCATTGAAAAGAGGCTTCCACGGTCCCGGAGACTGCGCGCCGATGGCTGTCCCCACGACCCCGAGTAGCACCACGACCCCGAGCACACGCGCCGCATTGCCGGAATGAGCGATCGATTTCATCTGCGAACCTCCCAGAGCGGTGCAAGCATCGTTCAACTACCGCGTCGTTGGCAAGGGATGTTCGAAAAAAATGCTATGTTCGAAAAAAATTGGGCGCATGTGGCGCGACCGATTGTAGGATGTGGCGCCGTTCGGTTCGATGCAGGTCCCGGAGGAGCCCATGAAGCGTCTCTTGTCGATGGCTGTCCTCGTGCTGCTCGGAGCCGCGCTCCAGGGCCAGCAAGCTCCTCAGCAGAGCGTCGCGGCATTCAAAGCCGCGCCCGGACTCGAGGTCAAACTGTGGGCCTCGGAGCCCATGTTGTTGAACCCGACGGACCTGACGGTCGACGAACGCGGCCGCGTCTGGGTGCTGGAAGGCGTCAACTACCGGCGGACACAACGCAACCTGCCCGACCCCCGGCCCGAGGGCGATCGCATCGTCATCCTGGAGGACACCGATCAGGACGGCCAGGCCGACAAGGTCAAGGTCTTCGACCAGAGCCCGCAGCTTCGCGTGCCGCTCGGCATCGCCGTTCTCGGCGACAAGGTCTACGTCTCCCAGGCGCCGGACCTCATCGTCTACACGAAGGACGCCGACGACCACATCGTCAAGAAAGAAGTGCTCCTCACCGGGTTCGGCGGAATCGATCACGATCACGGCCTGCACGCGGTCGTCTTCGGACCCGATGGCAAGTACTACTTCAACCAGGGCAACACAGGTTTCGACCTGACGGACAGGTCCGGCACGGCGCCTGCAGACCCAGGGCACCGGCACCAACACGCAGACCTGGACCCGGCTATTACGAGGGCACGGTCGCTGCGGATGAACGCCGATGGGACAGGCGTGGAGGTCATCGGCCAGAACTTCAGGAACCCGTACGAAGTTGCAGTGGACTCCTTCGGGAACGTCTTCCAGACGGACAACGACGATGACGGGAATGCGTGGACGCGGCTGGTCTACAACATGGAAGGGGGGAACTACGGGTTTCGCGGACCGCTGAACAGGACCTGGCTGGAGGACCGGGGCACGCACTGGCACACCGAGCTGCCGGCGGTCGTGCCGGTAGTCGCACGCCTTGGCGCGGGATCGCCGTGCGGGCTGCTCGTCTACGAAGGCACGCTGCTGCCCTCACCCTATCGCGGACAGCTCCTGCACGCCGAGGCAGGAAAACGCATCGTCGCGATGTACCCGCTGACGAACGACGGCGCGGGATTCTCCGCGCGGATCGAGGACGTCGTCAATGGCGGTCAGGACACGTGGGCAAGGCCGACGGACGTGGCGGTGGCACCCGACGGCGCCGTGTTCATCACGGATTGGTACGACCCGGGCGTCGGCGGACACCAGATGGGAGATCCGCAAGGTGCCCGCGGACGCGTGTACCGGCTCGCGCCGGCCGGCAACAGGCCTCAGGTGCCCACCGTCAACCTCACATCGGCCGCTGGCCTCGGCGCGGCGCTGGGCTCCCCGAATCAGTCGACGCGGTATCTCGCCCACACGGCCATTGCCGGCCAGAAGGAGAGTGCCGTGCCGCTGCTGCAGGGTTTGTGGCGTCAGAGCGATCCGATCCTGCGGGCGCGAGCGCTCTGGCTGCTGGGCGGGCTCGGCAGCGCGGGATCGGCGGCCGTGCAGGACGCCCTCCGCGATCAGGATCCGAGATTCCGGGTTCTCGGCTTGCGCGTCGCACAGCTCAATCAGTTCAGCCAGCCTGACGGCGGAGACCTTTTGTCCATTGCGCGGCCGTTGCTGCACGACAGCTCCCCACAGGTGCGGCGTGAGATCGCCTTGATGCTGCGCGACCGCAATCCGGCGCTCATGCTCCCGCCCTACGTCTACAAGGATCAGCAACAGCCGTCCGCCGAATGGCTCGACGCGATGGCGCAACTGACCGCGCAGTACGACGGCAAAGATCGATGGTATCTGGAGGCCCTCGGGATCGCCGCGCGGGGACGGGAAGAGGCGCTCTACGCGCGGCTGAAAAGCGATCCCGCCACGAAATCGAGCGCATCCCTCGCTCGAGTCGTCTGGGAGCTTCGCCCGAAGACGGCGCTCGCCGATCTGGTCGCGGTCGTCAATGACGGTTCAGCGTCTTCTGAGCGGCGCATGTTTGCACTCGACACGCTGGGAGCCATGCAGTGGCCCGAAGCGGCGCGGGCGATGGAGTCGTTCATCACGGGCCCGGCGAGTCCACCGCCGCTCGTGGAGCACGCGTTCGGTCTGTACAGCCATCAGCTCTTCAGCATGTGGATGGATGCGCGAACGAGCCCGGCGCTGCCGCAGATCCTCCGCAAGATGTTCGCCGCGCCGGGTGCGCAAGCCGCTGCGGTCGCGCTGGCGGATGTGCTCGGCGATCCGCAATACCTTCCGGATCTGATGGCGCTGGCGAAGTCGTCTGCGGCGGTAACGGAGGCGCGTGCCGCCGCGATCGAGGCCGTCGCGGTCACACGCGATCCGAAGTATCTGCCGGACCTTCAGGCACTGGCCGAGAACGCGCCGACGCTCGTGCGTGTCGCAGCGGTTCGCGCCGTTGGCGGTCTCGGGCAGCAGAACCTCGAACCCTGGAATCTGGCCATCGTCCTGGGCGACGCACCGAACGAGGTCCGCACGGAGGCACTCCGCGCACTCGCCGGCTCGTTGCCAGGGCTCGTCGCGATCCTCGATCTCGCCGATCAGCACAAGGTGCCGCCGGAGCTGCAGTCCCTGGCGAGGAACCTCACGAACACTGCGGCCCCTCCCGCCCCGGCCGGACGCCGCGGGGCGCCGCAGTCGCCCGTTGCGATGCGGGCGCGTGGCGCCGTGCCCACGGATCCGGCGTACCTCGCGATCCGCGAGCGCGCGTCGAAAGTGCTGCCGATGCCTGGAACGGCACGCATCCCGACTGCGTTCGAGCTCGACCTCAGCTACGCCGGAAAAGTGCCCGACGGCCGCAAGGTCTTCGAGGCCGAGGGCGGCTGCGCCGCGTGCCACAGCCTCGGCGGAACGAAGAAGATCGGACCCGATTTGTCGGCGATCGGTGCCAAGTATGGCAAGCAGGCGCTGCTCGACTCCATCGTGAATCCGAGCGAAGCCATCGGCCCTGAATACGTCATGACGACCTTCAGGCTGAAAAGTGGGGACGTCGTGCAGGGCCTGATCGAGGAAGATGCCGCGGATCGGATCGTCATTCGAACGGACGCCGACCACGTGCAGCGCGTGAATCCTTCGGACGTCTCCTCGAGGCGTCAGATTCGCCTCTCGATGATGCCCGAGGGACTGTTGTCGAATCTCTCGGCTCAGCAGATCGCGGACCTGCTCGAGTTTCTGTCGACGCTGAAATAGCCATGGCCGGTGTAGTGGTCGGAACGGCCAGGAGCACGACGAGCGCCACGAGCCCGAGTACGCCCTCATGCTTCGACATGGAGTTTACTTTCGGAGATGCTTCTCGAAGAAGCGCGCGATCTCCGTGAACGCTTCCTTCGTCTCGGGCGCGTCGGCGTCCCGCATGTACTGGGCGTGCGATTGCCCTTCGTACACGTGCAGCTCCGCTTCGACGCCGGCCTCGCGTAGTTTGCGATGGACGCGCACGGTGTTGCTCAAGAGCAGGTCGCGCGTACCCGTCGTCAGCAGCGTCGGCGGAAAGCCGTGCATGTCGCCGTAGACGGGAGACAGCAGCGGATCCTTCAGATCGTGGCCGTTGGCATACAGCTTCGCCATCGCGTCGCAGCGGCCGTTACTACCCACGAGGACGTTGTCCACCATGAAGTTGGTCTGAAAGGAGTCGCCCACTCCGGTGAGATCCGACATGGGCGTACCGGGCGCGATGGCCGCCGGGAGGGGAAGCCCTTCCTGCTTCGCCCGGAGCACCATCGAGAGCGTCAGGGCGCCGCCGGCCGACGTGCCGAAGATGGCCATGTTCCTCGGCTTCGGCCATCTTCAGTGCTCCCTTCCAGACCGCCATCGCGTCGTCCAGCGCGGCCGGATACGGAAACTCGGGTGGCCGGCGATAGTCGACCGATAGGACCTTGAAGCGCCCGAACGCCGCCATGTAGATCGCCTCGCTCGTGCCAGCTTCGCCGCCGCTGAGCACGTAACATCCGCCGTGCACATGCACGAGAAGCCGGTTGCGGTTCTGGGGCGGAATCTCGGGTGGTGTGATCATGTAGGCGGGCACACCATTTACCGTCAGCGGCTCCGAGCGAACCTTGAAGCGTTCCTTGAGCGCGAGAAGGCCTCGTCCGACTGAAGGAGCCGACAGGGGCTTCCACTCTTCGACCGATGTCGGAAACGTATTCCACGTCGCGCTGAGGGGCCCGCCGACGAGCGCCTGCATCTCGGGGCTCACGGTCGTCGGCACGGGAAGGGCACGCGCCGGGACGTCGCGCGGCTGCGGTGTGGCCGTCTGGGTGCTCGTGTCGACGGAAAGCATACTGACGCCCGCGCCGGCGAGGGCCACGGCGAGCGCGATCCGAACCGCGTCGTGTGCAGAGCCTTTCATAGTGGCGTCAGCCCTCCAGGGTCCCGAGCGGAATCGTCTCATAATTCGTTTTCCCGTTTCACAACTTCGTAGCGCAGGGCTTTCCGCCTTCGCGCAAAGGCAGCCAGGCGCGCTTCGGCGAGACCTCGCCGGAGCGGTCCGCCGTAGTTTCAACGAAGGCAGAAGGGCCGCGCTACGGGTTCATCACCACGGGTTGCGCTACCCTGCTGGTTCCTCAAGCAGGTATAGTCAGCGCCGGAACCGCTACCTCGTCCGCATGTGAAGGGCAAATGACGAGTCTGTTCAGGGGCTGCTGCGTCTCGGGCGCGCTGGCGCTCGTCGTCTCATCGGGCGCTCCGAGCGGAGCGCAGGCCGACCGCGTCCAGTTTCGGAACGTGGCCGACGCGGCTGGCGTCCGCTTCGTGCATTACTACTCCGCGGCGCCAGGCAGGTACTTCGTCGAGAGTGCACCCGGCGGTCTCGCCGTGTTCGACTACAACGGCGACGGGCGCCCGGACATCTTCTTCACGAACGGCGCGGACACGCCGTCGCTCGACAAGACGTCGGCGGCACACGCCAATCGTCTCTATCGAAATGACGGAGGGTTCCGGTTCACGGACGTCACCGACAACGCTGGTGTGCGCGGCGTGGGCTACGCCATGGGCGCCGCCGCGGCGGACTACGACAACGACGGCCACGTCGACCTCATCGTCCTCGGCGTACGGCGCAATCAGCTGCTTCGCAACCGCGGGGACGGGCGGTTCGAAGACGTGACCGACAAGTCCGGCATCGCCAGCGGAGAGTGGGCGGTGGCCGGAGGATGGTTCGATTACGACAACGACGGTTGGCTCGACCTGATTGTCGTCAACTACGTGCAGTGGTCGGCGGAGACCAACAAGTCCTGCGGCGATCCCGATCGAGGGATTCCCATCTACTGCCATCCGCGCGCCTTCCAGGGCCTGCCGAACCGCCTGTATCGAAATCGCGGCGACGGGACGTTCGAGGACGTCTCGGCAAAGGCCGGAATCCTGAAGCACATCGGCAAAGGCATGAGTGTCGGCTTCGCGGACTACGACCACGACGGCCGCCTCGATATGTTCGTGCCGAACGACACGGTTCCCAACTTCCTCTTCCACAACAAGGGCGACGGCACGTTCGAGGAGACGGCCCTCCTGGCCGGCGTGTCGGTGCCGGACTCCGGCCGGGCGATCTCCAGCATGGGTACCGACTTCCAGGATTACGACAACGACGGATGGGAGGACGTTCTCGTCACCGCGCTGGCAGGCGAAACCTTCCCGCTCTTTCGGAATGACGGTCACGGCAGCTTCGTGGAGACCACGCAGCCCAGCGGACTGGCTGCCGGGACGGTCAAGACCTCAGGCTGGTGCGCTGCGCTCGCCGATGTCGACAACGACGGCTGGAAGGACGTCTTCACTGCCAACTCGCACGTGAACGATCGTATCGGCGACTTTCAATCCATCCAGTGGAAGCAGCCGAACAGCCTGTTCATCAACGGCGGCAACGGACGGTTTCGGGATGCGGCTACCGAATCGGGGCTCGGCGGAAGCGCGGCGGTGCACAGAGGGTGCGGCGTGGCCGACTTCGACGGCGACGGACGCCTGGATGTCGTGGTGCTGGTCATCGGCGGCCCCGCGGAGCTGTGGAAGAACGACAGCGTTCCGGACCGTCAGTGGCTGCTCGTTCGACTCATGGGAACGAAGAGCAACCGAGACGGCATCGGCGCGCGCGTCACCGTCGGCAACCAGGTACGCACGATGACGACATCAGTCGGCTACGCCTCGTCTTCGCACGCCGGGTTGCACTTCGGTCTGGGAACGACGGCGGATGTCGTGAAGGTGGAAGTCCAGTGGCCTTCGGGCACGAGGCAGGTCGTCGAGAACGTGAAGGCGAACCAGGTCCTGAATGTCACGGAAAAATGATGACGAGTCGAGGGCCTGTGCCCCCTCATCACTTCGACCGCCGGGCTAATCCGCTGCGCTGATCAACAGAAGATCAGAAGATCAGAAGTCCACAGAAAAACTTCTGGTCTTCTTATATCTTCTGATCTTCTGTGATCTGCAGCCGCTCCACACGGCACATTGCACGGACCCGGCAGGTTGCCGCGATGTCTTGCGTGGGCGGGCCGCGGCAGCTTCGGGCCGTTCCCGGCCGGCGCCTACTTCGGTGGCGTGATCGTCCTCTGCTCTGCCGCCTTGCGGCGTTCCTCCGCCGCGCGCTGGAGCTCCTGCGAGCGCACGAGCAGCTTCGCCGCTTCCTCTTTGCGCCCGAGGCCCGTGTACGCGCGAGCCAGCTGAACGTGCAGGCTCCCGTCTTCGTCCTGAGCGAGCTGCGCTTCGAGCAGCGGCGCCGCCGCGCCGAAGTCTCCGTTCTGGAGGTACGCGCGGCCCAACGCACCTTGGGCTCTCGAGTCCCCCGGATTGCGTTCGGCCACGGGCAGGAGCAGCGGGATGGCCTCGCCCGGCCGGCGCAATTGCAGCAGCGAGTCACCGGCAAGCATCCGCAGACGGTCGTCGTCCGGGTGCTCCTTCAGCAGCGGGGACAGCGTGGCGAGCGTCTGCTCGTAGTCTCGCGCCGCATGCTGTGCCGAAGCGAGCTCGAATACCAGCGTCGGCATTCCGGGTGCGAACTTCAGGGCCGCCGTCAACTCCGCGACCGCGTCGGTGTAGCGCTCGTCCGCACGCGCGCGCGTGGCTCGAATGGCGCGCCGCTCGAGCCCGTCCGGCAGGGCGTCGAGCTGCGCGAACGCCGAGAGCGCCAGCGAGGACGCCGCGCGGATACGCCAATACTGCGACTCGACGTCCGACTGCGCGAGCGCCGCGTCGAGCGCCGCGCGATGCCGGCCGCCTCGAACCTCGCAGAGCGCTTTCCGCTTCAGGCAGTCGGCCGGCGTGAGCTTGCCCTCCGCTCGCTCGTGCACGGCCCAGGCAGGATGCCCCGTCCGCTCGTAGATCTGCGCCACTGAATCATGGATGCTGACCATGGTGGGCAGCCGCGGCAGGACCTGCCGGTAGAGGAAAAACGCATCCGTCAACGGGCCCCGTGCGAGGAGCGAGTCCGCAACCAGCAGCTGTCGCCACGCCGAATCCTGCGGCTCACCGGCAAACGTGGTCATGGCCTCCTCCGCCACGGCGTTGTACGCCTGACCCAGCTCGTACCAGCCGCTCGGCTGCTTCGGCGCAAGCGTGGTCACACGGCGAAGCTCCTTCAACGCATCCAGGCGGCGGCCGGAGCCGCGGTAGGCCTCGGCGAGCATCCGGCGATGCTCGACGTCCGTCGGCCGAGCGGAGACGACACGCTCCAACGAGCCGACAGCCCTTGCGGGCTGACCGAGGGCGAGATAGGACGAACCGAGGAGCGCGTGCGCGGAGAGCACGTCTCCCTTGAGCGCCAGCGCGCGCTCGAGTGGAGCAACCGCCTGGTCGGGATGCCGGCCCTTCACGAGGGCCGCACCCAGCGCCACGAGCGTCGCAGGATCGTCTGGAGCGACCCTCAAGGCATCTCGATAGGCAGCGGCGGCCTGGTCGAACTGCCCGGCACTCATGGCCTGAGCGGCCGTCTGCCGGATCTCATCGGCGGACTGGGTCGCCGCCGTGACGGCCGCGAGCAGCGTCAGCAGCAGCGTCGAAGCTGATTGGCGCGCATTCACCTCGTTCCTTTCGGGAGAATCTTCTTGCTCCAGCCGGTCCTTCGAGATTTTCGAAGATTGTACGCGAAAGCTGTAGCGTAGCCCTTCCGGCTTCGTTGAAACTACGGCGGACCGCCGTAGCCTTGGCGGAGGCTGGTCAGGCGGAAGATCTGCGGCCGGCGTTGGTCTTCCACCTAAAGGTGGAAGCTACAAGATCGATTTGTTCACAGGCGCCGGCTCGTAGAAGCCAGCGCGGATCAGCAGCGACGCGTAGGCCCAGAAGTTGCCCGACGGAGTATGGGCGAACGGGTACGCCGCAATCAGCGTGAACGTCAGGCCCGTGCTGAGAGCGACGAACCAGAGGCGATCGCTCGCGGAGGACAGCTCGTCGAGGCACTGTTCGAACCGGGCGTCAGCGATTATCTGAGGCCAGGCCGCCTCATTCGGTCATCGCTCCTCGCTGCCTGCGTGCGCTCGTCCCATCGCTCCCGCGAGTCTTTCCATACCGGCTGCGAGATTCGGCCCGAATCCCGCCTGCACCTGCTCGACATACGCCGCGGCGTTCTCGCCGGCGAGCGCGATCCGCTGCGTCAGCCTGGTCCGGTGGTCGGCAACCGGATCCAAGCTCCAGGAAAACCGCAACGTGGCGGCCTCGAGGAGCATCTCGATCGTCGCGGACCTTCCGGGATCGACGTCGCGGATACGCCACGAGAGCGGAGGCTGCCCGGGGATCAACGTCGTCCCCGTCGAGCCTTCCGCAAAGGGGCCCGAGAGGACGAATCGAGCCGGAGGGTCGTCCCAATTCGCGGTGTCCGTCCAGAACGCCCAGGCGAAGGAAGCGCTGACGCCAGCGTCCACCGAGTGTTCGACCTGCCACACCGGGGACTCCAGCTGATTCCAGATGACGCGAGCCAGCTTCCAGGCACCATCCGACACACGAGCGAACACCCTCAGATACTGACCGTTCTCGTAGCTCGGATCGCCGCCCGCTTTCGGCACGAGGGTCTGCGAGAAGGCACCTCGATCGAAGGCCAGGTCCCCGCTGACGCTCAGCTCTGACCGCCGGGTCGTGATCCGGCGGTCGAACTCGCGAACGTTCTCGGCCAGGACGTGCCGAATGAAGGCCAGACACGATGCCGCCCCTTCGATCGCCGGAATACCCGGGGGCATGATGACCACGTCGTCTGCGAGGACGCGGCCGAAAAAGTCCGCATCACCCTCGAGCTCCGCCGAAACCAGCCGCTCGGAGAGCTCGCGGACGGCACGCTCATCGCTCTGAATGACGCTTTCCATCCGGGTAGGATAACCGGCTACGACCAAGCGGCGCCAAACGCGTACAGATCCTGGGATACTCCTCGAACGACGCCTCGACCGACCCTGAGGCGGGGCCGGCAGGGCACGCGACCTCTACGGCGCTCCCTGCTCAACGGATTCCGTCCGTCAATCGGTCAACGCTTGCTTCGCGGTCGCGGGGCGCGCCTGGTCCCAGCCTTACGCTTCGCCCGGGACGCGGCGGCCTTCTCGGCGTTGTTGCGCCACGCGAGCGTCAGCGCCTCCCCGGCGGTCTCCTCGTCGACAGCATCCAGCCGCACGGCCGTACAGCCCTGGCGACCCCACGCACCCGGCTCCGGCTTGAACGCGCCCGGAACGGCCCGTATGAACTCCTGCTGCTGCTCGGGTGTCAGGATGACCATGCCCCACTGCCGATCGTGGTGGAGCGTCGCGAAGATCCGCCCGTTGGCGCGAAAGTCGGGATGGCCCATGTGCGCGCTCTCGATGGCGTCTTTCATCCCCAGCGCGATGCGTCGAAAGTCATCTTCAGTGAGCATGGTCGTATGTCAGGCCGCAGCCCGCAGAAACGGTATCCGATTCCGGCACCTGCCCAGCAGCGCCCCGGCCGCGCCCGGAAGGATCCGCGACGCGAGGTCGACGAGGTGCGTGGAGGCGCCAATGAGAACGCGCGGCTTCCCGCGTTCGACTCCACGCCCGATTCGCGCCGCAACCGCGCCGATCGGCAGCCCGCGTTCTTCCAGGAAGATGGCCTCGCGGTCGCGGCTGGCGATGTTCCAGGTGCGCGAACGCCGAACGATGTTCGTGGCGACGGCCCCAGGATACGCGCAGGTGAGCGCAATCGGGCTGCCGCTCAGTTCTGTTCGGAGAGACTCGCTGAATCCCCGCAAGGCGAACTTTGAGGCGCAGTAGGCCGACTTGGTTGGAAAGCCGATCAGCGCGAACCCGCTCAGGATGTTCAGGATCGCCGCCTCCGGCCGGCGGCGCAGGTGCGGGAGGAACGCGTGGCAGCAATGCACCGCGCCCCAGAAGTTCACGCCCATCAGCCAGCGGAAGTCGTCCAGCTCGAGCGCCTCGACGGGAGCGGCGACCGCTACGCCTGCATTGTTGACGAGAATGTCGAGCCCGCCGTGTCGCGCGACGACAGCGCCGCGAACGGTTTCGACCTGCGATGCCTCCGCGACGTCGACTTCATGAATCGAGACAGATCCGCCGGCCGTCAGGGACGCAGCCGTCTCCGCGAGCCCTCTGCCATCGAGATCGAGCAGAGCGAGGCTGCAGCCGCGTCTGGCGAATTCTCTGGCGAGCGCGCGCCCGATCCCGCTCGCCGCGCCGGTGACGACCACGACGATGCCGGTGCCGATGCGCATGCTGCGTCTCCCTGGTCTGGACGTGCACTACCCTCTGATGCTACCGCGCATCGAAGGGGGTCGAGAAGGCTCGTCACGGTGGTAGACCACCGCTGCTTCCTCCGCGGGGATCTGCGGCTGGACCCATTTCCTGCCTCTATCGCATCGGCCTGAACGCACGCGCGAGATCGTACGCGGCGATGCGGCGTCCGAGGACGACGCCTGCTTCACCCGATCCGCGATAGTGAAGGCCGGCCCATACACGCGCATTCACGATTTCCTCGCGCAGCTGCGCCGCCGTGTCGAAGTGCCGCGTGGCGTTCAGATTTCCCGCAGGACCGCTCGCGTCAAACCCGTGGATGTTGATCTCGATCTGATCCGACCCCAGCAAGACTTTCAGGACTTCCGCGACGGCAGACGTAATCGAGCCGTGCGCGGCGGGGTATTCCGGGTGGTTGGGCGTGGCAACCAGCGGCCGCCAGCCAACGGCGCAGGGGATGGCGTGTGGCGATTCGACAGCGGGCAGTCCACGGAGATATGGAAGGGTGTCGATGGTTCGGTGCTCGCGCCGCCGGACGCTTCCAGCGACGGGCAGCGCGTCGCGCTCGTACTCCGTCGTGGTGGGAAGCTCCGACTCCATGTGCTAGCGGCAGAACTCCCGTTCAGCTGCCGCCGATCCAGCTGCGCCGCGACGGCGAACGCGTTCGGTTCGCGCCCGATGGCAAGTCCTTGATTTACATGCAGGGCGAACTGCGATCGCAGAACTTCTGGCGTCTCGATCTGACCACGCTGACGTCCCGTCCGCTCACGCGGTTGAAACAACGCGATACGATGCGCACGTTCGACGTGACCCCCGACGGAAAGCGGATCGTCTTCGACCGTTTGCGCGACAACTCGGACATCGTGTTGATCGATCTTCAAAGGCACGACGTCCGCTGAACCGACAGTGCCGACAGCGTATTGTGCACACGACGAGCGCGCTTTCAACGGCTGGTCGAGCGGTGCGGCTTCACGCGTTAGGCATTTTCGAACTTGGTTCGTGAGCGCCCGCATCACGCAACTGCGTTTGTAGACTTCGTTGGCAAATAGAGAGGCGCGACAGCGTGAATCATCGTGCCGCGCCCGCGCTGCGAGTGGATGGAAAGCTGCCCGCCCACGCCCTTCAACCGCTCCTTCATGCTGGTCAAGCCGAGCCCTGGCCCTCTCATCGCCTCGTGAGGGTTAAAGCCGGCGCCCGAGTCCTTGACTGTCAGATTGATTGTGTCGATTTGACCCTTCAGCGAGACGTGGGCGCGTCGCGACACGCTATGCTTGACGACATTCTGCAGGGCTTCTTGCAAGACGCGGTAGAGACAGAGGGAGATTTCCGGTGGCAGCGCGTTCGGGATGTTCTCGAAGTGAACGTCAATCGTCATGCCGTGCCGATGGGACAACTCTTCGCAGAACCCAGCCGCCGCTGCTTCCAGCCCCAGGAGTTTCAGCTTCGCGGGGTGAAGGCCGTGCGACAGCGCCTGAATATCGGACACGAGATCCGCAATCTGTTGCCTTACTTCCCCGATCTCCTGCTTGAAATCGGCCGCTGAAGCCGAAGGACTCTGCTTCAGGTAACCGAGACGCACGCTCATCACCGCCAGCCGCTGGTTGATGTCATCGTGAAGCTCGCGAGCGATTCGGGTGCTTTCTTCCTCGTGCGCTTCGATCAATTTTTGACTCACCGTGGAAAGCGCCTCTTCGGCCAGCTTCCGCTCGGTGATGTCGACGGCCGTGCCAATGTAACCAACAAACGACCCGTCTATGTCGTATCGCGGCACACCGACTGTGACCACCCAACGATATTCGCAGTCGTGGCGGCGGAGTCGATGCTCCACCTGAAATGGCTCACGCTGCTCAAGCGCCTTCTCGTACACATCGCGGCATCGCTCGACTTCGTCCGGGTGGAGGATCTCTATCCATCGATGTCCCAACGCCGCATCCACTGGCCACTCGGTGTAGTCGAGCCAGCTCTGATTGAGATACGTGATCCGTTTCTCGGCGTCCGACATCCAGATCATGACCGGGGCGGTATTCGCGATAAGGCGGAAGCGCTCCTCGCTTTCGCGCACGGCCTCTTGGGCGAGGGTGTGCTCGATCAAATCCGCGGCCTGCCGGGCGAGCACGTCGAAGAATGTGAAATCCTCTTCAGTCGGGATATGCGACGTCCGCCAGTGCGTCGAGAGCATGCCGAGCGGCCGGCCCGATCGCGATCGCAGCGGCGTGGATTGCACGGCGCGGATTCCAGAGCGACGATATTCCAGCTGATCCGGCGTGCCGGCCATGAATTCGCACGCCTCGATATCGGTCACAACAACGCGTTCGTTGTCACGGAGCGCCTTGCAGGTGCGTCCCGCTCCAACCGCCACCCGTTGCCAGAACGCCGCAGAGTCAGGGTGGAAATTCCTCCACGCGAGGAGCCTCAGTGACG
This sequence comes from uncultured Acidobacteriota bacterium, assembly GCA_963804795.1. Lineage (GTDB taxonomy): Bacteria > Acidobacteriota > Vicinamibacteria > Vicinamibacterales > 2-12-FULL-66-21 > CAVSUB01. The sequence continues at coordinate 262,378 of CAWDRS010000011.1, forward strand.
TCTGGTCTGCCGCGAGCATCTGGACGCTGGCCGCATCGGACGCCATCAGTTCAATTGCCGCAGCGAGAATCTGCGCATACAGAGATTCTGGCGTCGACTCTGAAATCAGGCGGGCGCTGATCGACTGGAGCGTTTCGGCGCCGGCCACTTCGCGTGCCAGCCGTTGCTCGCTTTGCCGCAGCGCGGCCTCAGCCTTCTTGGCCCCCGTGATGTCGCGGGCAATCTTGGAGCATCCGATAATCCTGCCCGCGGGGTCTCGCACCGGCGAGATCGTCAGTGCGACATCGATGCGCTCGCCTGCTTTGGTGATCCGGACAGTTTCATAGTGTTGGACTCGCTCCCCTGCTCGAAGGCGTCTCTGAATGTCGTGCTCTTCATCGTACAAGTCCGGAGGGATGATCATCGTGATCGGCTGTCCGATGGCCTCGTGCTCCGTATATCCGAACATCCGCCCGGCAGCGGCGTTCCACGCTGAAATTACACCGTCGAGATTCTTGGCGATGATCGCGTCATCCGAGGCCTCCACGACCGCCGCATACTGCGCTCGGATCTCCTCCGCTCGCTTGAAGTCGGTGATGTCCGCGGCCACGGGAAGCACGAGTGGTTCATCCTCTGTCACACGCACCTCACGTTGCAGCAGCTAGCTGGCAGAAACAGCGGTGTGCCCCGCGCAGATGCGCGTGAGCGCCTGATCGTCGTTCGTGTACGGCACCGGATACACGCACAGAATATCGATGTCGTGCGCCAGTTCGCTGCAGAGTTGTTCGAGCTGAATCGCCTCCGCCGTTCTGCCTGCGGCCCACAAGCGTCCCGCACGTTCCCCGCAAAAGGCGACGCGGGGATGTGCTTTCCCGGCCTTGGCGGCGGCCGCATGCACACCGTTGATCACCTCGAGAAATCGGACGGGATCAGGTGCGACGTCAGCATCAAATGAAAGGCAGGTACCGCGCTCAATGGCGCCGTCAATGTCCACACCCTGCGTGCGCAACTCCTGCAGAAGATGTGTCCAGTGAGACTCCGTCACCAGAGCGATCGCTGCATCGCCGGCGTTCAGGGCGGCAGCCATATAGCGAGTAAAGCCATCGACAATAGCGGCGTCATCCGAACAGAAGAGAATCTCGTGACGATGTGGAGCGGGAGCATCGATCGGTTCGGTAAATGCGACACTGCGACTCACGAATCGTTGGCCCGCGAGTACGGCGTCGATCGCGGACAGCAGGTCAGTCCCGGCAGATAACTTCTGGATGTAACCATGGGCGCCCAAACTGAGCGCCTTTCGTACGATATCCGCCGAGGACTCCTGGCTCATGAAGAGCAGTCGTGCGTGGGGGGCGAGCCTGCGGATCTGTTTTGCGACCTCGAATCCATGCATCTTCGGCAAGTTGATATCGAGCAGAATCAAATCCGGCTGCAGCTCTTCGGCCTTGTGAATGGCCTCCAACCCATCCGCCGCCTCGACGGTCTGGAACTCCGCCCGTCGTTGAAGCGCCGTACAAATGAGATGGCGGAATTGCGCATGGTCCTCGACGACGAGAATCCTCAGCCGCATATGGAAGAGTCCTCGTTGCCTTGCCAACAATCCATGACTTCTCGCAAACACTCCCGTAAACCGGAATCTGGACCCGTGGTAGCGGCACCGCGCCCGTTTCGGTTGCCTTCGGCACAACGGTCGGGCACTTCCGATGTGGCGCACGTCGTCATGATCGTGGTCGATTCGCTGCCCACGTCACGGCCGTAGGCTGGAACATGCGGAACGCGGGCACGGCCCTCATGTCGGCGTCAGGCGTCACAGTTGCGCCGCCGGCGAAGAAGCTCCCGCAGCGGGGATAACGATGAAGATAATCTTGCAGCAGTCCGGGGAGCGATACATCGTCGTGACGCCGGTGTCCCGTATCTTGACGCTCTCGGAATGACCGCACAGCGGACGAGGTGGATGGGGCCACGCTGCCGTCTCGCAAGGAACCTCTGTGTGGGACGAAGGCGCCAGCCTATCACATCTTGATGGAATGACTGACCAGGTACCTGGCCACCTCGTGGCGATCGGGATCCGTGGTGCTGCGGAGAATGTCGACGAAACGGCTCTGGCCCAGTGGCCCGGCCAAGGCAGGAACGATGCCGGGGGCCGCTTGCGACGGATCGCGCGGGAACCGCAGGTGTGGACTTGATGGTTGAGGATTCTGCGATCGGGTGGGCAGCGACACGTCGCAGAACGTGCAGATGCCGGGGGGTCCGCCTTCGCGCTCACGCGCTTCGGCGAGACAGACTTCGTCTGATGGGGACTCGCTCCGGCCAGGGCGGCGAAGCCGGCCTAGACGAAGCTCGCCGAAGGCGAGCGAAGTCTGGATGGGCGTTAGGGACGGAATTCGCAACTACCTGGTCACGGCCGCCTGAAGGCCACTTCCCGCAACCCATTCACAATCAGTGGCTCCAGGCGGCACTGGGCGACCAGAGCTGCTCAGCCTGTCCGAAGTTTGTATACATATTTCGGACAGGATCTCAGGTGACGAGCGAGCGTCGGCGTCCGGCCCGTCGTTCAGGCTGAAGCAACGGCCACCGACGCGATTCCGTCAAACGCGCTGGATGCCAGCCGAAACCTTGGACGACACACGCTTCTGGAGAGCGCCGGCCGTCGGCGGGCTGGATCGCTCCCTCCTGGGAGCTGTCAGAGAAAAGCAAGCGCCAGGTTCTATCGCCTTACACCGCTCGGGCCCAAACAGCTCGCCGCCAAGCAATCGAAGTGGGACGCCTTCTGCCGCGCCATGGCAGTGATTCTTACTCCGGTCGATTAGGAGGCACAATGAAGTCCTTCTTTCGCAAGCTCCGCTGGCTGACGCAACGATCTGACAAGGAAGCCGAGTTGCGCGACGAACTCCAATTCCACCTCGAGGAAGAAGCACAACAGCGCCAAGAACATGGATTGGCGAAGGACGAGGCCCGATGGGCAGCTCATCGCGAGTTCGGCAGCCCCGCGCTGGTTGAGGAAAACACTCGTGCGGCGTGGGGCTGGACGCGCGTGGAGCAACTCTTGCGCGACGCTGGCTACGGGATGCGTCAAGTTCGCCGGAACCCAGCGTTCTCGGCCATTGCGATTGCGACGCTGGCGCTCGGCATCGGCGGGGTTACTGCGATGTTCAGCGCCTTTGACACCATCCTCATTCGACGGCTGCTCTATGCCGACGCGGATCGTCTCGTAATGGTCTGGGACGACATGAGCAAGTCCGAAGGCGCCTCGACGTTCTTTTCAACGCCCGCTGAATGGGCCGAGTGGCGCCGTCTCAACACCGTATTCACCGATCTCGCGTGCAGCCAACCGGGCAACGCCATTCTCTCGGGTGACGGGGAACCGGAAGAGGTCCGGGCGCGGAAAGTGACGTGGAACCTGTGGAACGTTCTTGGTGTGCAGCCGGCGCTTGGACGCGTTTTTACCGAGGGTGAGGACGACAAGGGCGTGCGCGTGGTCGTAATTAGTCACGGGCTGTGGCAGCGCCGCTTCGGCGGCGCATCAGACATCGTCGGACGCAAGATCTCGGTAAACGACGAGGCTTATGAGGTGATCGGCGTCATGCCGCAGAGTTTTTACTTCATGCCGTCGCGCGACATCGACATGTGGATGCCGGCGTCGTTTCCTCCCAGCTTGCGAAAGAATTTCACCTGGCACGATGCTCAGATCGTGGCACGCCTCAAGCCAGGAGTCACGCTGGAACACGCAAGGCAGTCCATGGCCGCCTTGAGCTTGCAGGTGACGGCGAAGGACTTCCGCGGGCCGCACTCGGCGACTGTGATCCCTCTGCGGGAAGAGATGGCGGGCAAAACCCGGACAGCGCTGATTGTCCTGCTATTGGCGTCGGCGGCGTTGCTGCTAATTGCCTGTATCAACCTAGCAAATCTGCTGTTGTCGCGAGGCGCGGCGCGCGGACGGGAAGTCGCGGTGCGCGCGGCTCTGGGCGCTGGACGTGGAAGACTGATCGCGCAGTTCCTGACAGAAAGCCTTGTGCTTGCCGGACTGGGTGCAGTTGCCGGACTCGCGGTCGCTATTCCCGCAATGCGGTTTCTTGAACAGCTCATGCCCGAGGCAATGGGCGCAGCACGTCTCACACTCGACTGGCGCGTGCTTGCGTTCGCCACTGTCATTGCCGTTGCTGCGGCATTGGCCTTCGGGCTTGCGCCTGCATGGCGCGGGTCGCGAGTCACTCCGCAGGAAGGACTGCGCGATGGAGGTCGCGGTACTGCCGGCGCGCGCAGCCATCGGTTGCAACATTCACTCATCGTGGTCGAGACGGCGCTCGCCGTCGCGCTGCTGACGTGTGGCGGTCTGCTCCTGCAGAATTTTCAACACCTGTGGAACACCGATCTGGGAATCCGCACCGAGAGGTTGCTGACGTTCGAAACGCCACTAGTCCGTTACAAGGACTTCGACAGACGGGTAGCCTTCGTCAATGCAGAGCTGGAGAAGGTGCGCGGGATCCCCGGCGTGACAAACGCAGGGGCCATCTCGCGAATTCCGCTAACGGTTACCGATAATTCGCGGTTTTATCTTCTGGCGGGCCAGTCACCAGACAGTTTCTCCAGACAGATAGCGCTAACACGCGTGGTGAGTCACGGCTACTTTACGACTGTCGGCGCGCGGCTGCGAGAAGGCCGGTTCTTCGAAACTTCTGATCAAAAATCCGAATCCCCCGTGGTCGTTGTCAATGAATCCTTTGCGAATCGCAACTATCCGCGGCGCTCGCCGCTCGGAGAGAGGCTCAAATTCGAGCACCTGAATGAGAAAGGCTACTGGTACACGGTGGTCGGAGTCGTGAAAGAGATCCGTGAGCGTGGCGTCGCTGAAGACTCAGAGCCCGCGATCTATCGTCTGCACGAGCAAGCGGACCAATCCAACGATTTGCCGAGCGGCATCGTGGTCCGCACAGCCCTAGAACCTAAATCTATTATCTCCGCGGTCCGTCAGGCTATCTGGTCAGTTGACAAGAATCAGCCGCTTGCCCGCATCAGAACGATGGAAGACATTATTGACCGCCAACTGTCGACGCCGACACAGAGCACTGCTCTATTGGGCGCATTCGCTGTGTTGGCGTTGTTGCTGGCGTCTGTCGGACTCTACGGTGTGCTTTCCTATGCGGTGATGCAGCGCACCAACGAGATCGGCGTGCGCATGGTATTAGGTGCGACGTCCAGCGAGATAATGCTCTCCTTCGGCAAGCGAGGGCTGGCGCTGACGTTTGCCGGACTCGCAATGGGCTTGGCGCTGGCAGCAATCGCGGCGCGTTTGATGACAAGCCTGCTTTACGGCTTCCGGCCCGACTATCTCCCAATAGTCACGGTGGCAGCTCTCATTCTCCTGACCGTGGGAGCTCTGGCCTCTTTTGTTCCGGCGCGTCGTGCGTCGCTCGTCGATCCCGTGGTGGCCCTCCGCCGTGAATAAATACGGCTGCACACACGTTCTATGAGTCTCACCGCCGTCCGCTCGGCGACTGCTGACGTCGGCGCCATGCCAGTTCTTCACACACCCGGAGCTGTCCAGACCACGTCGCCGGATCTGACCGCCGCTACTCGCCGTCCACTCCTGGACCCAGCCGACACCAGAGGCGATGATGAGAACCTCCGGACTGTCTGGAATTCGAACTTTCTTGACCGGCGCAAGTGCTTATCTGTCAACGATTTGTAGCGATGATTGCCTTGCGTGTGATCTGGCTGGGAGGCAGGGATTCGAACCTGAAAGAGCCCTACTTCCCCCCACTCGTCGACGCCACGACCCCCGCCATCCCCGCGGACTTCAGCGTCCCGTTCAACGCCGCGAGCTCTGTCGTCCGGAGAACCGTCCAGCGCGCCATCACACGCGCGGCGATTGCTCTCGCGCTGGCAATCGCATTCACCTGCATCGTCGTCGGCTGGACGTCCGCGCCCTGCAGCGAGGTCATCACGCCAGACAGCGCCGCAACCGCAGCGCTCAACGTGTCAGAGCCGCTCGGAGACTGACGCGCCGCCGCGACCTCCGCCGCCAGGCCCCTGCCCGCGGCCGCCACCGCCGGGCGCGCCCGTCAGCGCCTCGACCTTGTTGTCGAAGGCGGCCAGCGCGTCGGCCGCCGGGCCGCTCGCCTGCGATTGGAGCTTCGCGACTTGATCTCGGATCTCCCCGGCGTGCCGGATCGCGTCCTGCGCAGCCACCGCCCCGTCGTACGCCGCCTTCGACAGGCTATAGACCTGCTGCATCGCAAGCAGCGGCGTCTTCACTCGCGGATCCTGCTTCACCACGATCGGCTGCGTGTAGCTCTTGCCGTTGACGGTCAGCTTCACGGTGTACGGCCCCGGGATTCACCCACGGCGTCGTCGGCGCCGGCACGGTGTTGTGGCCGATCGCCGCGATCGGCAGGGTCGGCCCGCCGCACGCGGTTCGACGCCATCGAGCGGCTGGTAGTGCACGTCCCACGTGAAGCGGTGCATGCCCGGCGCGGTCGACAGCGTCATCGGAGGCGCGGAACCAGTAGAGCGGAACGTTGATCGTCGCCGGATCCGGCTTGAAGACCTCGTCGTCGCTCGAATATCGGCGCACGACCCTGCCGTCGGCGCCGAGAATCTCGAGCGTGACCGGACCGGACGCCGCGGACTTCAGGTAGTAGTCGATGATCGCGCCCTCTGGCGGATTCGGCGCCGTCGGCTCGTCGGGCGGCAGCGGCGTGTCGGTGTTCATGTTCCAGCGGACGCGCCAGGCCGTCTGCGGCTTGAAGAGCACGACCTCCTGCTGCGCGGTTGTCGCATCGATCTGCCGCAGCGGCGTGATGTCGTCGAGAATCCAGATGCCGCGGCCGTGCGTGCCGACGACCAGGTCGTCGTCCTTGATCACGAGATCGCGCACCGACGACGCCGCCATGTTCAGGCGCAGCGACTGCCAGTGGTCGCCGTCGTCGAACGAGACGTAGACCTGCGTTTCCGATCCGGCGAACAGCAGACCCTTGCGCTTCGGATCCTCGCGGACGACGCTCACCGGCGCGCCACCGGGAATGCCGTCGACGATCTCCTTCCACGTCTTGCCGCCGTCGTGGGTCCGGTAGATGTGCGGATTCATGTCGTCGAGCCGCAGCGTGTTGACCGCCGCGTAGGCCGTCAGCGGATCGAAGCGGCCCGGATCGATGGTGAACACCTTCATGAAGTCGGTCACGCTGCGGCGGCGTGACGTTCGTCCAGTGCAGGCCGCCGTCGGCCGTCGTCGCAATCACGCCGTCGTCGGTGCCAATCCAGATCCGGTTGATGTCGCGATAGGACGGACCGATCGTGTAGATGACCTGCGCGCCGATCGCGCCGCGCTCGCGCGCCTGGACACGCGGCGCATACGTGCCGACGCTCTTCGGCACGCTCCCACTTCTCGCGCGTGAGGTCAGGGCTGATCTGCTTCCAGTTGATTCCGCCGTCGATCGTCTTCCACAGCACGTTGTTGCCGTAGAACAGCACGTGCGGATCGACCGTGGAAAAGACCACCGGCTGCGTGCGGACGGTCCGATACGCAGGCCCGCCCGCTGCGTCCGCCGCCGCGGCCCGCCCGCAACGGGCCCGACGTTCGACACCTGCCCGGTCCGGCGGTCGTAGCGCGTGACCTTGCCGCCATAGACGAGATCGGGATCGAGCGGATCCGGCGCGGCGTACCCGTATTCCTCGACGCCGACCGGATGCCACTCGCGGAACGGTGATCTGGCCGTCGTTGCCGCGGCTCGCGACACACACCGATCCGCTGTCCTGCTGCCCGCCGCACACGCGATACGGAAACGCGTTGTCGGTCATGACGTGGTAGAGCGCGGCAGTCGACTGCGTGAACCACGAGCTCCAGGTCTGCCCGCCGTTCAAGCGTCACGACCGCGCCCTGATCGATCACGAGCAGCATGATGTCGGGGTTGTTCGGGTTCCACCAGATGTTCTGGTTGTCGTCGCCGCCGGGCGCGCCCTTGAACGGCACGAACGTCTTGCCGCCGTCGGTCGACTTGTAGCTGACGATGTCGGTGACGATGACGGTGTCGGGATCTTTCGGGTGCACGTGCGGCACGACTTCGTTGATGCGGCTGGTCGGCCGCTGTGTCGGTGGTGCTGCGCGTCCAGCTCGCGCCCGCGTCATCCGATCGATAGATGCCGGTCCCACCGGCACCCGCTTCGAGCGTCGCGTAGAGCCGCCGCGGATTGCGTCGGCGCGATGGCCAGCTCCGCGTTGATCGATCCCGTCCGGCAGGCCCTGCGTCATCGGCGTCCACGTCGTGCCGCCGTCGGTCGATTTGAAGATGCCGCCGTTCGTGCCCGTCCCAGGCGCCGTTTTCCCATGGGCCCTGACGCTGCTCCCACATCGTGGCGTAGACGATGTCGGGGTTGGATGGATCGATGTCGACGTCCTTGCCGCCGGTGTTCTCGTCCTTGAAGAGCACGCGCTCGAACGTCTGGCCGCCGTCGGTGGACCGAAAGATGCCGCGCTCCTCGTTCGGTCCGTACGGATGGCCGAGCGCGGCGACGAACAGGCGGTTCGGGTTCGTCGGATCGACGGCGATCTTCGGAATCTGCTGCGCGTCGCGCAGGCCGAGGTGCGTCCACGTCTTGCCGGCGTCGCTCGATCTGTAGATGCCGTCGCCGACCGCGAGGTCGGGCCGCGGCAGGCCCTCACCGCTTCCGACGTAGATGATGTTCGGGATCCGACGGCGCGACGGCGACCCAGCCGATCGATCCCGTCGGCTGATCGTCGAAGATCGGCTTCCACGTGCGTCCCGGCGTCGGTCGTCTTCCAGACGCCGCCGTTGACCATGCCGATGTAGAACGTGTACGGCTGGCTCGGATGGCCTGCCGCCGCCTTGGTCCGTCCCGCGCGGAACGGTCCGATGTTGCGCCAGCGCATTTCGGCGAACAGGCTCGGAGCGACCTGTGGCACCTGCTGCGCCGGCAGCGAAACGAACCACGATCCAACGGCGGCTGCCGTGACGAACACGACGGACACGAGACGACTGGAGGCCATGCGATCCTCTCGAGAATGGTGTTGCGCGATGGGAGGATGCTACGACGTGTGAGGGGGAAGAGGCAAAGCGGTTGGATTCTCCGACAGCCACTTGCGTGGAACTTGCCGCTGTCGGATGGCGCGAAGCGCTGCGAAGGGCTTCACAGGAGGAAGGGAGGAAGGAGGAACAAACCGGGAGGAACCAAAACAGTTCTAAAGAAAAGCAATTTCAAAACACTGGAAAGACCAGCACTCTGATGTTTTGAATTCTCCGGTGTGCTCCTCCCGAATTGATCCTCCTTCCTCCTTCCTCCTGTAAAGCTCTTGGCAGTGGCTGCCGCCCGAATCAGAACTGGAATCTCAGCCCGATTCGGATCTGCCGTGGCGTCTCGAGCTGCGACAGATTGAAGCGGCTCGGCTGTCCGAAGTCTGGATTCACCACCTGAAACGTCGTCTCGGTGTTCGGATCGTAGTCGAGCGGGATCTGCCGGTTGAACAGGTTGAAGACGTCGGCGAGCAGCGAGACGTGCTGGTTGCGACCGACGCGCAGACGGTAATCCGCGTGGATGGCGGTGTCGTATTGAACTGGCGTGCGGGTCAGGAACCCGTCGATCGTATCGAACCCCGCGCCGCGCACGGTCTCGGGTATCTCTCCAGGACTGTTGTAGACCGGGTTCGCCGCGAGTGCGGTGAGCGGCTTGCCAGACGAGACCGTGAACCCGGCGCCTACGTTCAGTCCCATGTCGAACTGATAGCTGCCGTACGCCTTGAACTGGTGCGGACGATCGAGTGGCAGCGGGCCGGCCCCGGCAGCGCCGAGGAAGCGGACGTCGCCCCGATAGCCGAACTGCGGCACGCCGATCGACGTGTAACTTGGATCGTTGGTTGGAAAATCGAACAACGACGTGATGCCCGGGTCCGACTGCCCGTTGTCGTCGCGGTAGAAGCCCTCGTACGTGCCGCGCAGCCGTGAGTAGCGGTAGGACGCCTGGAGCGCCCACCGGTTCGACAGGCGCTTCTCCGCCGTGAGCTCCAGCGCGTTGTATCGATGGATCGGCGTCTCGAAAGAGGCGCCGAGGTCGCCCTGCACCGGCGTGGATGACCCCGGATTGGTCAGGACGTAGTCGATGCTCTGGGTGCCAGGCAGGCCGAGATCGAATGCGACCACGGGGAACGGCTGCACATCCTCGAGCACGCGCGGGATGTCACGGTGAATGTAGCGAATCCCGAGGTTGAGTCCAGGCAGCGCCTCGTGCTCGAACCCGGCGACGACCTCGTTGACGTACATCGCCTTCACCGACGGATCGATCACGTCGGCGGAGACGCCCTGCTGCAGGAAGTGGGAGGTCGTGTCGGCGGCAAGCGTGCCGTCCGGAATCGGTTGGGTGAGCGCAGCGTCGAAATAGTCCGCCCGGCTGACGCCTGCATCCGCCGACAAGCGATCTCGCCGCCAGGTCGTTCGGCATGCGCGTGTAGAACCGCCCCCAGCTGCCGTAGACCTTCGTCCGGTCCTGCCCGGAGGGATCCCATGTCGCGCCGATGCGAGGCGCCCACTCGTTCCCCAGCGAGAAGTCTGTCAGAGTGCCTGTCAGATGCTGGCGCTCGTAGCGAAGCCCGGGATTGATCGTCAGCCGCGATCCGATCCTCCAGCTGTCCTGGACGAAGACGGACGTGTAGTTCTGTGACGTGTCGCGCACGTTGCTCGTGTTTGCGCGCACCACGCGGTAGATCTGTCCGAACGTCGGGTCGGACAGGATGTCGATCTCGGCGCCGGTGGTCGTCTGCACGCCGTTCGGAAGCGTGAACGTGGGACCGGTTCGATTGATGGTGTTGAGATAACTGAGGTGCTCTGCGAGCACGCCGTAGTGGATCTGATGATTGCCGATCAGATTCGTCACCTTCGCGCCGTACTGCCAGTTGGTGCTCTGATTGCCGACCTCGTAGAACCCGACGCCGCCCGACGGCTGGTGAGGGTCCACCGTATCGTCGGTGATCGCCCACTGGTCCACGGATGGCACCTCGACGAGATTGTTCGCCGCCCGCGCGAACGATCCCTCGAAGAGCCACCTGCCGTGGATCGATCCTTCGTATTTGACCGCCTGGTTGTTCCCGCCGTACTTGTCGAGGCTGCTGAACGCGGCGGTGTCGGGGTTCAGGAGGGCGGCGTAGCGTTGGGGTCCGTTGTCGCCGTGCGCCGGATCGCCGAAGAACGTGACGTCGATACGCTGCGTCGGCGTCGCCTGCCAGGTCGCCTTGGCCGCATACGGGGTAATGCGCCGATCCCGCGGAACGGAGCCGAGACTCTGCAGGGGAAAGCCGTCCGGCGCGACGTAGAACGTGCGGTTCGACTGCGGATCGATCGCGCCGAAGAAAAAGGCCTTCCCGGGCACGATGGGTCCGCCGATCTCCGCACCGAAGTCGCCTTCCCGCGTGCCGGTGATGTTGACTGTGCCGTTGGCGGTCTGGACCTGTTTGTGCGAGCTCTCCAGGCCCTCAGGCCGGTAATAGCCGAACAGGCTGCCGCGGAGCTGGTTCGTCCCGCTCTTCGTGACGACGTTGACCACGCCCCCGGAGGCCTGGCCGTATTCCGCCTGGTACCCGCCCGTCTTGACTTGCGCCTCTTTGACGAAGTCGAACGGCAGGCCGTTGCCGAGCGATCCGAACACGATCGAGTACGACCCCAATGCCCCGAATCCGCCGTTGGTGATGTTCACGCCGTCGACGACGTAGCTGTTCTCGAGTCCGCTGCCGCCGGCGATTGACGGATTGGCCTGGCCGACCTGGCCGCCGCTGCTGACACCTGGCGCCAAGTACAAGGCGTCGCTCACGCGGCGGCCGACCGGCACGCGGCCCAGGAGCTCGCTGTCGAGCGACGCCCCGACGGTCGTCGACGAGGTGTCGATCACGGGGGCGCCCCTTTGACCTCGACGGCCTCGGTGACGCCGGCGACCTGCATCGCCAGCGACAGGTCGACTTGCTGACCGACCCGCACCTGGATGTTCTGACGATCGACGGAGCTGAAGCCTGAGAGATCGACCTTGACCTCGTACTCTCCGGGCGTGAGAAAGGGGGCGAAGAACCGCCCGTCCGAATCGGTCGTCAGCGCGCGCGTGCCTTGCGGCGACACGATCGTCACCGTGGCGCCGGGAATCGCGAGACCCTGCGGGTCAGCGACCCTGCCCGCGATTGAGCCGGTCGTCGTCTCCTGCGCCATCGCGTCGGTCGCACCGGACGCGCCAGCCGCACTGGAAATGAGCAGGAGCGGAATGATGAATACCCATGATTGCATCGATGACCTCCAGCCGAGCCGCACCCTTCGCCCGCACTGTGGGAGGCAACGTGCATACCAGGAGAGCTCATGCGCGAGTCGCCGCGAAAAGGCTGCGTGTCACAGGTGTGCCACACGATTGCGTTCGTCGCGGTGAGGCGGATCGGCGGGGCGTGGCAGTCTGCCGCGCGTGCCGCGGCTGAGCATGGCGGCGGTCGATCATCGGATCGCTGGCTGAGATCTTCCGCCTGAAGGCGGAAGCCACCGGAAGGCGGAAGCCACCGGAGATGAACGAAGTGGTGGCTTCAGGAGATGAACGAAGTGGTGGCTTCGGAGATGAACGAACTGGTGCTGCAGGAGATGAACGAACTGGTGGCTTCCACCTTCAGGTGGAAGGCGAACGAACTGGTGGCTTCAGGAGATGAACGAACTGGTGGCTTCCACCTTCAGGTGGAAGGCGAACGAACTGGTGGCTTCAGGAGATGAACGAACTGGTGGCTTCCACCTTCAGGTGGAAGGCGAACGAACTGGTGGCTTCAGGAGGTGAACGAACTGGTGGCTTCCACCTTCAGGTGGAAGGCAATCGAGCGCCGATGGGGGAAGGATCGGGGGGCGACGGGCCTTCGAAGGCCCGTTCCCGACGAGGCAAGACGAAACGTCGATGCTAGGCCAGCGCCTGGCGGCAGAAGTCCAGGCTCTTCTTGATCTCCGTCATCCGATCGGAACCGGCCGGGACCGGGTACTCGAACTCGATCGTCGCCTGGATGTTCCACTTCTTGTCGCGAATCAGGCGGAGCACTTCGACGATCGGCGTCTCGCCCTGACCGAATGGGACGTTCGCGCCTTTGTTGGCCTTTCGATCCTTCACGTGGATGTGGGTGATGCGATCGTGGTGCTTCTCGAGGAACGGCACCGGCGATCCGTGGTTGCCGGCCACGAAGTGTCCGATGTCGAGGTTCGCGCCGTTGTGCGTGGCGTACGCGAACAGCTTCTCCCAGTGCTCGGGCCCGGTCGCCTCGTGGCCGTGGTATCCGACCATCAGCTTGTGCTTGTCCGCGAACTCGCCGACGCGCTTCGGCCCCTCCTCCGCAATCTCGGTGGAGATGGCACGCGCGCCGAGCGCCTTCGCGAGCGCGAACGCGTAGTCCAGCGCCTGGTCGGTGAACCCGAAGAGACCATCAATCTTGACGATCTCGATGAGCACGCCGGCATCGTTGTACTTCTGTCGAAAGGCACGCGCCTTCTCCGTCGACGCGGAGCTCCGCCACTTGTTGAGGCCTTCGACGACAGCCGGATCGCTTCCGCGGCCATCGATCAGAGTGGCGGGCACCCCCATGAAGGTCTCTACGGGCTGCGAGCGAAGCTCGAGGCCGCTCACGCCGAGCTGAAGGCAGTTCTGCAGGAGGAGATCCGCTTCCATGTTCCGGCCGCCGAGACTGTACGGAACGTTCAGCCCGATCTGCACACCTTTGACTTTGGAGTTGGGCTTCGCCTGGAGCCCGGCGCCGAGCAGCGTCGACGGTTGAACCAGGCGGGCGGCGGGCAGAACGGTCAAGGCCAGTCGAGCGAGCTCACGTCGTGTGTAATGCATAAGTCAGCTTCCAGCTACCAGCTTCCAGCTTCCAGCTACCCGTTTCCTGTTACCCGCTTCCCGTTACAGCCCACAGATCCCAGTTTCGAGCCTTGCCGAGTGCAAGTCGCGAGCGTCCCGCTCCAGCTCCAGCCTCCAACCAAGCAAGATGCCTGGCTGGAAGCTGGAAGCTGGGAGCTGGAAGCTTTCTTAGAACACGAGCCGCGCCCCGAACCTGATGCTGCGCTGGCTGCCGCTCGTGCCGGTGATCTGGCCGAACGTGTTCCCGGTAGAGGTGCTGAAGCCGGTACCCGGATTCCCCCACCGAACCGAGTTCGTGACGTTGTAGGCGTCGACGTGGACCTCCGCATAGCGGGAGCCGCCGATGCTGAAGCGCTTGAAGAGCGCCCCGTCGATGTTCCAGAACCCAGGTCCCTCGGGTCCGCTGTTTCGGCTCATGTTGCCCTGCACGCCAGCGGCAGGCTGCGAGTACACAGACGGATCGAAGTACAGCTTGCCCGGGCCGAGGCCGCCGAGCACCGTGTTCTCGCCATTGAGGTTGGCGAATGCCGTGTTGCCTGGCGTGTTGAGCGTGGTACCGTTACCGGTAATGGTGAGCGGAACGCCGGACTGCGCAACGAAGATCCCGCTGACCTGCCATCCGCCAATCAGTTTTCCAAGGATGCCCTCACTCAGCCACCGCTTGTTCGGCCCCCACGGCAGTTCGTAAAGTCCCGTGAGCGTGTAGTTGTGGAGCCGATCGTAGTTGGCGCGCGCCCAGCTGAGATCGAAATCGATGGGGGTCCCGATGCCACCGTTTTCGTTCGCGAGATCGCGAGCCCGGCTCAGGGTGTACGAGTTCGTCAGCAGAAAGCCGTTCCGGAACCGGCGATCGACTTTCATCTGCAGTCCGTGGTACGTCGATTTGCCCTGGTTGGTCCGCGTTCGGCTGGTGCCGGTGCGGTTGAACTGCGCGAACTGCGGCCGGCCGACGTTGCCGGACCCGTAGACCAGGCTGGCATTCGTATCCACGTCCATCACGAGGTCCACACCGCGATTGCCGACGTACGCGACGTCGACGGTCAGCAAGTACGGCAGCTGCCGCTGGTAGGCCACGTTCCACGAGTGCAGCGTGCCCTCGTGCAGGTCGCTCGAGATGACATCGAGCGTCGCGTTCTGCAGGGCGCCACTGACCGGGATGACTCCGTTCGACGGAATGGCGAACAGCGCCGGAGCCGGAAACCCGGTGGCCATGGAACCCGCATTCTGGAAGCCGTTCGCGGCCGATCCGTTGTAGTTCTGCTTGACCGGGTAATTGAAGGCGTAGCGGTTGTCCGGGAACGGGATCGTGCTGGCGCCGTATCCGGCGCGCACGACGTTCTTGTCGTTCAGACGCCAGGACACCCCCGTCCGCGGCGAGAAGTTCGTGAACTTCTTCTCGACATTCAACGCGAGGTCGGTGTCGCCGTACCCGGAGATCCGGAGCGTGTGGGTGGCCGGATCGTAGTTTGAAAGACTGCCCGCTCCGGCCAGACCCTCGAGCGGCGTGTAGTACTCCCACCGCAGGCCAAGGTCCACGGTCACGTTCGAACGGGCCTGCCACTTGTCGTGCACGAAGGCGAAGATGCCGGTGTGCTTCGTCCCCGGATCGTCGATGACCTTCAGGTCACGCTGGACGGTGTTGGGCCAATCGAGAAGGAACGACGCGAACGAGTTCGCGAAGCTGGTGGTGGACGCGGGCTCCGCCGGATTACCGGTGCCCGTTGAATTGAAATTGAACCGTCCGCGCGGCCCGCCCGCGTCCTGTGTCTGTAGGAGCAGGTCGCGATTGTGCCGCCACTCGCCTCCGAGCTTGACGGTATGGTTCTGGAGCAGTCGCGTCAGGGTGGCCGTCGCGTTCCAGGTCTTCTCGGAACGATCCCACGGCTGGCTCGCGGAGAACCCGAGCACCGGGTCCGTATGGCCGCCAATGCTGATCTGGGAAATGCCGCTCGTGTAGGCGTCCAGGTTGGCTCCAGGAATGCCAACCTCCGTGCTCGTGGTCAGCCCCGTGCCGGTTGTATCCGTGACGTTGTGGTAGTAGTTCAGACCCCCGCGTACATCCAGCACGGTGTTGGCGCTGAACACACGCGTCCAGGTCCCTGCCGTGCTGTAGCTCGTGTTGGTGCCCGTGCCGGCGAATCCGCCGTTGGCAGGTCCTCCATACTGTCCATACAGACCCGGGTCGAACACCACCGGCCGCATGAAGCTGAGTCGATAGGAGAGCGAGTCCTTGGTGCTCAGCGTGTAGTTGACCTTTGCATCGAATCCGTCGGTGGTCTTCTCGCGCGTCTGAGCCTGAGTGAAGTTGTTCTGACCGAGCGGAGCGCCAGCGATATTCGGCGCGGGAATGAAGTTCAGCAGCTTGTTCGCAATCGGGCTGATGCGATTCGCCGGGAGCTGGTTGTTCGCGAACGCCACACGATTGTTCCCTCCGGTGTCCCCCGTCGAAGGATCGTAGATTCGATTGGTCACTTCGCTGAAGTCTCCGGTCCGCATCTTCACCGTCGGCACCGTGGCCCGCACGACGTAGCCGCTGTTGTCGATCGTGCGCTGGTAGTCGCCGAAGAAGAACAGCTTGCCTTTGACGATCGGCCCGCCGAGCGTGAAGCCACCGTTCACGAACTTCGTTGGCGCCTTGATGTGGCTGAAGTAGTCCCCGGCATTCGTCTTCTCATTGTTGCCGAAGAAGAAGGCGCTCCCTTTCAAGTCGTTCGTGCCCGACTTGAGCGTGACGTTCGTGACCGCCCCGCCCGAGCGCCCGAACTCCGCGTCGTAGTTGCTGGTGGACACGCTCACGGTCTCGAGCGCATCGGCCGCCGGGATGATGACCTGCAGAAGACCGGTCTTATGGTTGTCGTCCAACCCCTCGATCAGCGTGTTGCTCGCCATGCCGGGCTGGCCGTTGACCTCGAACCGCAGCGAATCCTGAGAATTGAAGAACTGCGAGTGCTCCCGGTGCGGCCGCGTCACGCCAGGCACCGTGATCAAGAGCGACTGGAAGTTCCGATTGAACGTGAGGGGCAGCTCCGACACCATCTTCGACTCGATGATGCGACCGGTGTCCGTGCGGTCCGTCTGGAGCAGCGGCGATTCGGCGGAGACGGTGAGTGTCTCGTTGATCTGCCCGACTTCCAGCTTCATATCCACGCGGACAGTCGTGTTCACGTCGACCTTGACGTTCGGACGCTCGACCTTCTTGAAACCCTGAATCTCGGCATTGACTGTGTAGGTGCCGTTCTGCAGGCTGGAGAAGATGTAGTAGCCGGCTTCGTTCGTGACCGCCGTTCGGCTGGTATTCGTCTGCACTTCGAGTGCAGTGACCGTCGCGCCGGGGACTCCGGCGCCGCTCGAATCGGTGACGTTGCCGAGCAGGGTCCCCGTCACCGCCTGCGCCCGTGCCGTCGAGGGCACGAGCAGAACTCCGACGATCGCAACTACGGCCGCCAGACACGCGATGGGCGCGCGGCTGCGTGCCGCGCACGTCATCGCTGTCCGTAAGACTCCGTACATGGCGCTTCCTCCTCTTTACTGGACCGGGGGGCTTCGCCCCGCCGGACCCCCCATCGCCGTCGCTCGCGGGGCCCCGCCGCCCCGCTCCGCTCCGGCGGGCGCGCCTGTGGCGCGCCTAGCCGCCTAACGGCGTAATAGGGAGACTTGCAATGTTAACGCGCTGGCTGACCGCTTGATCTGCAGCGGGCAAGGATCCTATCAGGAATCTGTCGAGGTAGCTGTGAAAACGGGCGGGATACAGCCTCAGTGTATCTCCGGCTCCGCGATGGGGGCTGTCCCCTCCAGGAAGTCGAAGTCGCACCCCCGGTCCGCCTGCGTGACGTGGCCGGCGTATAACCGCCCGAACCCTCGTGGGTACTGCGACTCCCGGGGCACCCAGGACGCGCGCCGCCGCGCAAGCTCCTGCTCCTCCACCCGGAGCGAAAGCCGGCGGCCGGAGACATCCAGCTCGATGACGTCGCCATCCTGAACGAGGGCCAGAGGCCCGCCGACGAAGGATTCGGGTGCGACGTGGAGCACGCAGGTGCCGTAGCTCGTGCCGCTCATCCGGGCATCCGAGACCCGGACCATGTCCCGAACCCCTTGCGCCAGAATCTTCTTGGGGATTGGCAGCATCCCCCACTCCGGCATGCCTGGCCCGCCGAGCGGTCCGGCGTTTTGCAGCACGAGGACGGAATCAGGCGTCACGGGAAGCGCCGGGTCATCGATGCGCGCGTCCATGTCGTTGTAGTCGCGGAAGACGACGGCAGGTCCGGCATGCTGCAGCAGCCGCGGATCCGCCGCCGTGTGTTTGATGACCGCCCCATTCGGCGCGAGATTGCCGCGGAGCACGGCCACGCCGCCCTCCGGACCAATCGGCTTGTCGCGCGGCACGATCACCTCGTCGTTCGAGACCACCGCGTCGGCGACGTTCTCCCGCAGCGTCCGGCCGTTCACCGTCACGCAATCCATGTGCAGCAGATCGTCCATCCGCCGCAGCAGCCCGCGCAGCCCGCCGGCGTAGTAGAAGTCCTCCATCAGGAACTTCCCGGACGGCCGGATGTTCGCCAGGAAAGGCGTTCGGCGGGACAGCTGATCGAACCGATCCAGATCGAGCGACGCGCCAGCGCGCCCGGCCATCGCAATCAGGTGGATGATGGCATTGGTCGATCCGCCGAGCGCCATGGCCACCGTGACGGCATTCTCGAACGCTTCGGTCGTGAGGATGTCGCGCGGCTTGAGATCCTCCCAGACCATCTCGACGCATCGCCGGCCGGCCGCGGTGGCCATGCGAGGGTGCGCGGAGTCGGCGGCGGGGATCGAGGACGCTCCAGGCAGCATCAGCCCGAGGGCATCGACGGCCGACGTCATCGTGGACGCCGTCCCCATGGTCATGCAGGTTCCATACGACCGCGCGATTCCGTCCTCGATCTCGCGCAACGCGCATTCGTCCAGATTGCCGGCGCGCCGTTCGGTCCAGTACTTCCAGACGTCGCTCCCGGATCCGAGGATCTGGCCGCGCCAATTGCCACGGAGCATCGGCCCGGCCGGGATGACGATGGCGGGAAGGTTCGCGCTCGTCGCGCCCATGACGAGTGCCGGGATGGTCTTGTCGCAGCCGCCCATCAGGACGACGCCGTCCACGGGATAGGAGCGCAGCGCCTCCTCCGCCTCCATCGCCAGCAGGTTCCGATACATCATCGTGCTCGGCTTCATGTACGTCTCGCCGAGCGTCATGACCGG
Organism: uncultured Acidobacteriota bacterium; assembly: GCA_963804795.1. Lineage (GTDB taxonomy): Bacteria > Acidobacteriota > Vicinamibacteria > Vicinamibacterales > 2-12-FULL-66-21 > CAVSUB01. Next base: position 281,452 of record CAWDRS010000011.1, read on the forward strand.
GATTTCCATCGGGAAACCACCGGCCTGCCAGATCCCGCGTTTGACCTCCTCCGCGCGCACCCGGAAGTGCGTGTGGCACGGGTTGGCGTCGCTCCAGGTGTTCAGGATGGCGATGACCGGCTTGCCCGAGATGTCGTCGAGGCTGAACCCCGCCTGTTTCGCGCGGGACCGGTGGCCGAAGGATCGCAGGTCGTCTTTGCCGAACCAGCGGTGACTGCGAAGGTCCGATGGCTGACGGCGCGGTCGGCTCATGCCAGGGACTCTGATCGCTCGGCGAGCGCGTGCGCGACGGGTGCGAGACGACTCAGCTCGGTTGCCGTCAGCGGCGACACGAACGGCGGGATGGGGCCCGTCGATGCGATGCCGGCGAGCTCGGTCGCATGGTGCAGGACGCGCGCAGGACCCCACGCGTCGCGAAGGTCCTCGAGGGGCATGAACGTCGCCCGGATCCGCTCGGCTTCGTCCCATTGCCGCGCGTGGCACGCCGTCAGGAGCTGGCTGCAGGCGGCCGGGGCGAAGCAGCCGGAACCGGTCGTGAACCCGTCGAGCTGATAGTCGCGCAGGTGCACGATCGCCGGACGTTCGCCCATGCCGCTGATCACGCGGGCGCGATCCACGCGCCGCAACAGACCGTCGAGATACGGATCCTGGCGAGGATCGTCCCGGACGACGGCGTATTTGATCGCGACGCCGACGCCATCGTCCATGAGCCGGCCGATCGCGTCGAGCCCGGCATCGAGGGCCGATCCGAAGCCGTCCTCCGACTTCAGATAGAGGATCAGCGGGACGCCTGCGGCGTCAGCCACTTCGCGAAGTCCCGCCTCCATACCCGCGGCGTCGCGCGGGTCGCCGCAGGGGAGCATCATCGCGCAGCGGAACGCGTGCCGGCGGAGGAGACGCGCCTGATCCATCGCGCGGCCGAACGAGGGGCCGAGGCTCGGGATGGCCCATCGCGTCGACGGAAACGCGGCAAGCCAGCCGAGGAGGACGTCGTATTCGTCGGTCGTGATGTGGTACAGGAACGCGTTGCCGCCGTAGAGGTAGCGGGTGACGCCGCCGGCCTCGATGTGCCGCGCCACGCATTCGGCAGCGTCGAGGTCGAGGCTGCGGCGGGCGTCCCGCTTGCGCGGGAGCGGCGGCACCGCAAAAACGGCCCTGAGTTCTTGTGTCGTGATGTCGGTCACTGAGACTCCGATCAAGCCGGCGGTCAGACCCAGGTCTGACCCCAAGACGACGCTAGAAGACCTGACCCCGATCGCAGGATTTGCGACACCTGCCTCCGGCACCGCGTGCGGTGGTGGGCGATCGGCCGGCAGCCGCAGGGTCAGAACCAGGACCGCTTCGATCACCAGCGATCCTGCCAGGACGAGCAGCCCCCCGGTATAGCCGCCGGTCAGATCCCGCAAGGTCCCCATGATCGAGGGACCAAAAAATCCCCCGAGGTTTCCCACGGCGTTGATGAGCCCGATGCCGGCGGCAGCCGCTGCGCCGCCCAGCAGCATCGGCGGCATGGCCCAGAACACGCTCATCACCGACCGCTGCCCCATCTGCGACAGCGTGAAGCTGAGCACCAGCAGCCATACATTGTCCCGGAAGGCGACCGCCAGCAGCAAGCCCGTCGCCGCGGTGACCGCGCACGCCGCCACGTGCATCTTGCGCTCCCCCGTGCGATCCGAATGCCGCCCGATCACGACCATCGCGATGAGCGCCGCCACGAACGGGATCGACGTCAGCGTGCTCAACCCGTAGCCGGTCGACCCGGATGCGTCCGCCAGGATCTTCGGCAGCCAGAGAAAGATCCCGTACGTGACGGTGGTGTTCAGGAAGTACACCGCGCAGAGCAGCCACACGCGGCCGCTCGCCAGACTTCGGGCGATAGACACGTGACCCGTCTGATTCCGGCGCGCCCGCTCGGCATTCATGACCCGGGACAACCACTCGCGGTCGCCATCCGGCAGCCAGGTGGCCTGCTCCGGCCGATCGGTCAGCACCCGGAGCGCGAGGACCCCCAGCAGCACGGCCGGCAGCCCCTCCAGCACGAAGAGCCATTGCCATCCATGGAGTCCCATCCAGCCGTCCAGGCCCAGGATGGCCTCGGAGACCGGCGCGCCGACGATGATCGCGACCGGAGCGGCCATCATGAAGAGCGCACCCGTACGGGCGCGCTCCTCGGCGGGAACCCAGTACGTGAGGTAGAGCACGACACCAGGAAAGAACCCGGCCTCGGCGATTCCCAGCACGATCCGCGCGACATAGAACGTCGTCACTCCGGTGACGAACATCGTCAACATCGAGACGATGCCCCAGACGATCATGATCCGCGCGATCCAGCGCCGCGCGCCGACGCGGTCCAGGATGAGATTGCTGGGGATCTCGAACAGGCAGTAGCCCAGAAAGAAGAGGCCGGCGCCGATGCCGTACTGGGTGTGGCTCAGCCCGAGGTCGCGCTGCAGGGCGCCAGCGGCGAACCCGATGTTCACGCGGTCGATGTACGCGACCACATAGCTGAGGAACACGAACGGAATGATGCGTCGTGTGACGCGATCGACGATCAGCCGGCGACGGGCCGCATCAGGATCGGACATGGTCTGGCGGAGCGCACGATACCACGTTATCCACGGCCGAACCGGGCAGTTACCTCGATCTCGATACGCATCCGCGGATCGGCCAGGCCGGCACAGATCATCGTGGCCGCCGGCCGCACCTCGCCGAAGTACTTCCGCAGGATCGGCCAGCACCGAGAGAACTCCGCCGCGTTCGGCAGGATGTACGTGACCCGCACCACGTCGCGGAGGCTCGCGCCCGCCTGGGCCAGCGCCGATTCGATGTTCTTCAAGCACTGCTCGGTCTGCTCGACCAGGTCCTCAGGAATCGTCATCGACATGTAGTCGAAGCCGGTCGTTCCCGACACGAACACCCAGTCGCCGTCCACGACTGCGCGGGGATACCCGATTTCGTTTTCGAACGTCGAGCCCGAGCTGATCAGCCGGCGCGCCATGCGTGTCTCCTCCGTCTCTGAAAGGACTAATCTCATCCGAGGGGCTTCGCCCCTCGGACTCCCCTACACGCGCTCTCGCGCGCCGCTTCGCCGGCGCGCTTCCGCCTCCGCGCGAAGCTCGCGTGGCTCGCTCGCCGTGCTCGCTCGCGCCGCATTTGTGAGATGCGTTCTACTCCGTGAGCTGTTCTCTGCCGAGAGTTCACATTCGACAATGGAACGTCGAACGGCGCGTCGCGGAAAGGAGAACCACATGGTCGCTCATGCAGGGCGCGTGTTCACGCTCATGCTGATTCCCATGACAGCCTGCACCACAACCGGTCGCAATCCTTTGAGTGCGCTTCGGACCGAAGCGGCCTCGATACAAGACGAGGTAATCCCCGGCCGCTGGGAGCAGGTGAGCGCCCTCGAACCGGATGCGCCGCTCGTCGTGACGACCAACGACGGACGGCGCCTCGAGGGCGTCTTCAACGTGTTGGACTCCGCGACGCTCGTGCTCACCGCCGCGGGTGGAACGCCAGTCGTCGTGGCGAGATCCGACATCGCCCGAATCACAGCGCCCGCAACGAACGACGGGCTCACCAACGGCATCTTGATCGGCGCCGGCACGGGGCTGGGACTGGCGATTTCGATTCTGAGCGCGCTCGGTGCGCAGGACGGCTACGTCCTCCCGTCGGCGAAGGTGGGCGCCCCGTTGCTCCTCACCGGCGTTGGGGGCCTGGTCGGAATGTTGATAGATCGTGGACACAGAAAACCCGGGCGGCTGCTCTACGTGGCTCGGCGACCGATGCAGGATTCAAGACAGTGACTGCGCGAACGGCACGATCCTGGTCACCGTCGACCAGTTCCGGCAGGTCGCACACACGCCGAGCTCTTTCTCGACGAAGGTGTTCGGGATGCCGAAGAACCCGTTCTTCTTCCTGCGGCTGACGACGAACGCCTCCCGGTCGCGGATCGCCACGAGCTCGAGCGCCTCCTGGCGCGCGACGATCGGAAGCGTCGGCGTGCGGCGAGGTGCCTCGGACAGGAACGCGACATACAGCTTGATTCCCGATTCCCCCTGGTACGCCTTGAAAGGGGCGCGCGCGATGAGCCCCTCGATCTCGCCGACGGTTCTCAACAGCATCACGGGCTCCTCATCCAGCACGGAGTGAAGCGTGCGAGTGATCTTGCGCATCACTGCTGCCACATCCCTGGCCGATGCCTCGAAGACGATATTGCCGCTTTGAATGAAGGTGCCGACCGTCGGGCATCCGGCTTTGGCGAAGGCATCCCGGACGTCGCTCATCATCACACGGCCATGGCCAGGCACGTTGACCGCACGCATGAAGGCGATGTAGCTGGTCATGAAGGACTCGGCGCTACCGGTTCTCATCCGAGGGGCTTCGCCCCTCGGACTCCCCTACACGCGCTCTCGCGCGCCGCTTCGCCGGCGCGCTCCGCTCGCGTGGCTCGCTCGCCATACTCGCTCGCTCCGTAGAATGAGCGCCCCTCGGACTCCCCAACACGCTCTCTCGCGCGCCGCTTCGCCGGCGCGCTTCGCTCGCGTGGCTCGCTCGCCATACTCGCTCGCTCCGTAGAATGAGCAGCAGGTTTATGAGACAGCTTAACTAGGGTTTCGTGTGCTGCGACGGACCGGAGTCCAGAGTTTCCGGGTCATCATCCGCAAGCCGGAAGCGGCCGGCCTCGGCGGAATCGAGCAGCGAGCGCGCCTGCTCGACGTCGGACGGGGCCACGAGGATCGCGACCGCTCCGAGTCCATCCAACGTCAGGCCGTGGGTGTGCCGCAGCGCTTCACCGCGCTCGATCGTCGCGATGCCGGCAGCTTCCAGGAAGGCGCGTACCTGCTGCGCATGCAGCTCGCCATTCGCCACGAACACGCACTGTGTCGGGTGATCCATACGAACCTTCATTTCTTCGTTGCGAAGAACGCTCACAGGCTCCGAAAGCTCGCCCACCAACGTCACGCAACAGTATTCGCAACAGTATTCACCAGCGTTCCGATTGGCTCGATGGTGATGGCAATCTCGTCGCCGGCGGCGAGCGTGAAATCGTCTGGCGGCACGACGCCCGTTCCCGTGAGCAGCACACAGCCGTGCGGAAAGCTGTTGTCGCGGAACAAGTACCTCGACCAGCTCGCCTGGTTGCCGCTTCATCGACGACAAGGTCGTCCAACCTGCGAAGACGTTCTCGCCGCTCCGCCGAATCACGAGACGGACCTCGGTCTCGGGCGCGAGCGGGGCCGAGGCGATCAGCACGCACGGACCGAGCCCGCAGCTGCCGTCGTACACCTTCGCCTGCGGAAGATAGAGTGGATTCTCCCCTTCGATGTCGCGGGAGCTCATGTCGTTGCCGATCGTGTATCCCACGATCGTGCCCTGCGCGCTGACGACGAGCGCGAGCTCGGGCTCCGGCACGTTCCATGTGGCATCGCGGCGAATGCGGACCGGCTGGCCATGGCCGCGCACGCGATGCGGCGTCGCCTTGAAGAAGAGCTCAGGGCGCGCGGCATCGTAGACGCGATCGTAGAAGTCGCCCCCTCCTGCCGACTTCGATTCTTCCATCCGCGCCGTGCGGCTCCGGAAGTAAGTGACCCCCGCCGCCCACACCTCCTGGGATCCGATTGGTGCAAGGAGCCCCCGGAGATCCGGGGTGCCGTCGATCAAGGTTCCGGTTGCGATCTGACCCGTCACCCACCCGTGCAGGTCGGCACGATTCACGACGCTGTCCCAGGTCTCACCAGCAAGCCTGAACCAGGCGCCGCCGGACTCGACGAGCACGGAGCCCGGAAGTTGAAACAATCGCATGTGGCTAGTCTACTGAATCGCGTCGGCGCTCGGCGCTCGGGGCTCGGCGCGTCGGACGGTCGGCGTTCGGCGTTCGGCATCGGAGCGTCGCCTGTTGGCACGGCCGACCGTGGAGCCCCGACTGCGACTGCCCGAGCGCCGAGCGCCGAGCGCCGGCAATCGTCAGTACTTGAGATACGCCGTCTGGATCTCCGTGTAGAAATCGACGGCGACGCCGCCCTGTTCCCGCATCCCCATCGAAGAGGCTTTGGAGCCGCCAAATGGCACGTGGTACTCGACACCCGCCGACGGCAGGTTCACCATCACGAGGCCGGCATCGATCCGGTTGATGAACTCGTACGCCGCGGTGAGCGAGCGCGTGCAGATGCCCGCGGACAAGCCGAATCGTATGCCGTTGGCGATCTCGATCGCCCGATCGAGGTTCTCGGCGGGCAGCACCGCGAGGACTGGACCGAAAATCTCCTCCTGTGCCACGCGCATCGAGGGTGCCACGTCGGTCATGACCGCCGGTGAGGAAAAGTAGCCGCGCGCGTACGCGCCGTCGCTCAGCCGCTCCCCGCCGGTGAGGACGCGCGCACCCTCACGACTCCCGACGCCGACGTAGTCGAGAACGATCCCGAGCTGTTTGTCGTCGATCGACGGACCAATGTCGATCCCCGACTCGAGGCCGTTGCCGACCTTGAGCCCCTTCGTCCGCGCGACGAGCGCCTCGGTGAACCGTTCGACGATCGGCGCCTCGACGATCACGCGAGAGGTCGCCGTGCACCGCTGCCCGGTCGAGAAGAACGCCGCGTTCACGACGACGTTCACCGCATCCGCGACGTCGGCGTCGCCGAGCACGATCGTCGGGTTCTTTCCGCCCATCTCGAGCTGCACGCGCGCGCGGCGCTTCGCGGCCTCGATGGCAATCTGGCTGCCGGTCGCCTCGGAACCGGTGAACGAGATCGCTTTGACGTCGGGGTTGGTGACGATCTCGTTCCCGACCTTCGAGCCGGGGCCGGTGACGAGATTGATGGCGCCCTTCGTGACGCCCGCTTCGTCGAGCGCCTCGACCAGCCGCAGCGCGCAGAGCGGCGCGAGATCCGACGGCTTCAGCACGACCGCATTGCCCGACACCAGCGCCGGCGCGGTCTTCCACGTCGGAATCGCAATCGGAAAGTTCCACGGCGTGATGAGTCCGACGACGCCGAGCGGACGGCGGCGGGTCTGGATCAGGACGCGGTCGCGCTCCGACGGCACGTTCTCTCCGCCGAGACGCGCACCCTCGCCGCCGATGAAGCGCAGGATGTTGATGGCGCGCCCGACCTCGCCGCGCGCTTCCGGCAGCGTCTTGCCTTCCTCGCGCGTCATTTCGCGAGCCACCTGATCGGCCCGCGACTCGAGGATGTTGGCGGCACGGTAGAGGATTTCGCCTCGCTTCGGCGCGGGGATCGCCGCCCACGCCGGCTGCGCCGCTTTGGCCGCCGCGATCGCCTGACGCGTATCCTCTGCGTCGGACTTCTGGAAGGTCGCCACGACCTCGGTCGTGTCGGCTGGATTTCTGGTCTCGAACGTCGCGCCGCCACGCGCGGCGACCCACTCGCCCCCGATGAGATTCTTGAAAGTCATCAAACGAGGAGGCTAGCACACTCGTCGGGGTTCGAACGAGCGGGAGGCGCGTCAGGGATTCAGCGCGCCGGATACCCGGCGTGCGCCTTGATCTCGCGAATCTGCAGGATGTGCCGCTGCGAGTGCGTCGAGATCATGAGGAACCACTGATAGACGTCCATGTTGCCGTCAATGAGCGCATGCCCGCGCAGATCTTCGCCGGTCGACTTCGCGTACTCGCGCATCGTCGCGCGGCGCTTGCTGAACTCCTCGAGTGGACCCTGCACGGTCGGCCATCGTCCGGTCGGTACGCGGGCCTCGCCGGTCTTCTGCCGGTTCGTGCGGTCGATGCCATACCAGAGGATCGCCGCGTCGGTCGCCTCCGGCTTTGTCGTGACGGGCGCCTTCTTCATGGATTCCTGGACGCTCGTCCAATACTGCCCTTCCGCCACCGCGAGGTGCTCGACGACGTCCGTGATGCTCCAGCTCTCCGGCGTCATGCGGAATTTCAGCTGCGCCTCGGAAAGACCGCTCACCTCGCTCGCCAGCCACGCCCCGGTCATGTCGAGGTGTGCCAGGAGCCGCTGACGGTCGCCCTCTGTCATCCCGGCAGCCACGGCGTGGCTGGAGGTCAGGACAAGACCAAGAATGCATCCAATGAGTGTGCGCATGGGCGCACTGTTGCCCGGGCCGCTCGAGGGGTCAAGGCTCCGGGGACGACGCGTCTTCGGGCCGGGACGAGCGGCGAACCCGGCGGTTTTTGGCGGTTCAACGTCGCGGGCGATCTGCCGATTCCTGAGGCATGGGACGAGGGATCGCGTTTGCGGCCATCCCGTCGACGAAAAGCGGCGCTGGCGCACCCCCGGGCGGGACGGCCCAGGTTGAAGGGACAGCCCAGGCGCAAATCTCCTTGATCTGATCGTCCTCGAATCCCGATAATTTGGGGATCGCGGTCGACTGTATACAAGGGGCGGCTTCGGCGGCTGTCAACACCACAGCCACAGACACACGATGGCGAAACGCGTTCAACCGTACCTCGTCTTCGTCCTGCTGCTGTCGCTCGCCATCTTGGTCAAGGCACAGCGGCCCGGGGAAGACATCCGGCCGGTCCCGGCTCTGGCGGGCTCCGCCACCAAGGCCTCGACGAGCCCGGCGCCATCCCTTGCCCTCACGAGACCGTCCGAGCCGGGCTTCGAGACGATCGTCAGGCCATTCCTCTCCGAGAACTGCTTTCGCTGTCACGGCAACAAGAAGCACGAAAAAGATCTGAACTTTCAGGCCTTCACGTCCGCAGGCTCCCTCATCGAACACCGCGAGCGGTGGGAGGAGGTCGTGCGGAAGCTGAAGGGCTCCGAGATGCCGCCGCTCGAGGAGGACCAGCCGGACGAAGACCAGCGGCAGGCAGTCGCCACGTGGGTCGAGCGTGAGCTGGATCGGATCGATCGAGAGACGCCTCCCGATCCCGGACGCGTCACCGCCCGGCGGCTGAACCGCACCGAGTACAACAACACCGTCAGGGACCTGCTCGGCGTCGATCCCCGCCCAGCCGACGAGTTCCCGCAAGACGATGCGGGGTACGGCTTCGACAACATCGCGGACGTGCTGTCGCTGTCCCCGGTGCTGATGGAGAAGTACGTCACCGCGGCGGATCGCGTCGCGAGGCTGGCGCTCTTCGGCCCGCCGCATCTCGAGCCGACGCTGACCAAGCTCCGCTCCGAAGGCCGGCGTGCGGGCGACGCCCGCACGTTCCCCGAGACCTACGATCTGACCGGACTGAGCCTGCCGAACGCGTTCCACGCGGTCTACCGCGTACCGGTTGACGGCGAGTACGCCGTGCGGGTCACGCTGGGCGGCACGCGGCCGGCAGGATCCGCTCCTGTGACGGTTGCGCTGTGGATCGATGATCAGCAGATTCAGTCCAGAGTGTTCGACCTCGAAGGATCGGCCAGGTTCGACCTCGATCGACAGGATTTCGGCGGCCAGGCGCTCGAGTTCCGGCTGAAGCTCTCCGCAGGCGACAGACACATTGCGTTGGCGATTCCCCGCATCTTCGAGGGCCTGCCGGCGAGCTATCGCGGACCGAACCCATCGCTCAAGCCCGAACCGGTTCGCGCCTTCTCGCCGCCGCCCAATACGCCGCCGGAGCGGCTGGCACAGCTCAAACAACGGTTCGAAGCGGCAGAGAAAGAGCTGCAGAAGATCCCGCTCAACGGCGTGCGTGTCGGCTCGGTCGACGTCGGCGGCCCTTACACACAGGTGACCGGTCCGAGCCGGGCCAGCCTCGCGAAGGTGTACACCTGCGGGCACCTCCACGGCGGCCACCAGCCAATCTGCGCGAGACGAATCATGACGGACCTGGCGCGGCGCGCCTTCCGCCGGCCCGTCGCCGCGACTGAGCTCCAGAAGTACATCGACCTCGTTCAGCTGGCGCAGAAGCAGGAAGGTTCGTTCGAAGAGGGGCTCGCGGTCGGGATTCAGGCGCTCCTCGTTTCGCCCGATTTCCTGTTCCGAATCGAACGGGATCGCGCGGTCAAAGGGACGTCGCTCGTCCAACCGATCAATCAGCACGAGCTGGCCACAAGACTGTCGTACTTCCTCTGGGCCAGCATGCCGGACGCCGAACTGCGCCGTGCGGCGGATGCCGGCACGCTGCGCAACCCGCGAGTGCTCGAGCTCCAGGTCCGACGCATGCTGCGCGACCCGAAAGCGCATGCGCTCTCCGAGCACTTCGGCGGCCAGTGGCTCCAGTTCCGCGCGCTCGAGTCGGTCACGCGCGACAGGGATCGCTTCCCGGACTTCGAGGACTACCTTCGGTACTCGATGCGGCGCGAGACGGAGCTCTTCGTCGAGAACGTCATCCGCGAGGACCGCAGCATCCTCGACTTCCTCGACGGCCAGTACTCGTTCCTGAACGAGCGGCTGGCCCGCCACTACGGGATTCCCAATGTCACCGGGCCAGAGTTCCGGCGCGTCGATCTCGCCGGCACCCCGCGTGGCGGCGTGTTGACCCAGGCGAGCGTGCTGACGGTTTCTTCCTACGCCACACGCACGTCGCCGGTCCTGCGCGGCAAGTGGATCCTCGAGAACCTGCTCGATTCACCGCCGCCACCGCCTCCGCCCGACGTACCGAATCTCGACGAAGCGTCGATCGGCACGGCGGCATCGATGCGCGAGCAGCTCGAGTCCCATCGTAAGGACCCGATTTGTGCCTCCTGCCACCGCAGGATGGATCCCCTTGGCTTCGGACTGGAGAACTTCGATGCGGTGGGCCAGTGGCGCACCGTCGACGGGAAGTTCCCCATCGACGCGTCGGGCGCGCTACCGGACGGCCGAAAGTTCGAAGGCCCCGTGGAGCTCCGGACCATCCTCGAGGGCAACCGCGACGCCTTCGCCAAGTGCCTGGCGACCAAGCTCCTGACCTATGCGCTCGGACGCGGCCTCGAGCGGTACGATACGAAGACCGTGAAGCTCATATCGAGCCGGCTGCCGGCGAAGGGCTATCGCTTCTCGGCGCTCGTGCTCGAGATCGCCAAGAGCCTGCCCTTCCAGTCGCGACGCCCGGTGGCCATGGATCCCACGACACGGAAAGGAACGCCAGCGCCATGATCGTCACGCGCAAACACCTCCCCCGCCGCTCCTTCCTCAAAGGGATGGGCGCCGTCGTCGCGCTTCCGGTGCTCGACGCGATGACGCCCGCGCTGGCTGGCGCGGCGCAGATCGAGAAGGCGCCGGTCCGGCTCGCCTTCACGTACGTGCCCAATGGCATCGTGATGGCCGATTGGACGCCAGCGGCGGAAGGTGCCGCGTTCGAGTTCACGCGCATCATGAAGCCGCTCGAGCCCTTCCGGAAGGACATGCTGGTCCTGTCCGGCCTCGCCCATCGCAACGGCGCCGCATTGGGCGACGGCCCTGGCGACCACGCGCGCGCCGGCGCGTCGTACCTCACCGGCGTCCATCCACGCAAGACTGCCGGCGCGGACATCCAGAACGGCATCTCGGTCGACCAGGTGGCCGCGCAGCACATTGGAGAACGGACGCGGTTCGCGTCGCTCGAGCTCGGCTGCGACGACTCCCGCACGATCGGCAACTGCGACTCCGGCTATTCCTGCGCCTACACGAACAGCCTGGCCTGGCGGGGCCCGGCCACGCCGATGCCGCCGGAGACGAACCCGCGGCTCGTGTTCGAGCGCCTCTTCGGCGACATCGATACGAGCCTGGCGCCGGAGGTCAGGGCACGACGCCTGCAGTACCGCCGCAGCATCCTCGATCTCGTGTCGGAACGGACCACGAGCCTCTCGTCCGGCCTGGGCCCATCCGACAAGCGGAAGCTCGACGAATACCTGACGTCGATCCGCGAAATCGAGCGTCGCATCGAGCGCGCCGAGCAGGACATGACCGGTCTCACGCCCGCCATCGACAAGCCGAGCGGCATCCCGGTCGATTACCCGGACTACATCAACCTGATGTTCGATCTCCAGTTGGTCGCCTTCCAGACCGATCAGACCCGGATCGTCACGATGATGATGGGCCGCGAGGGCAGCATGCGGACGTATCCGGAGATCGGCGTGCCGGACCCGCATCACCCGCTCACCCACCACCGGGGCAATACGGACTGGATCGAGAAGGTGACGCAGGTGAACTCGCTGCACGTGAAGCTGTTCGCCGGCTTCGTCGAGAAGCTGAGAGCCACGCCGGACGGCGACGGCACCCTGCTGGATCACTCGATGATCGTCTACGGCAGCGGTCTGAGCGACGGCAACCGGCACGCGCACGACGACCTGCCGGTCGTTCTGATCGGGCGGGGCGGCGGCTTCCGCATGGGCAGCCATATGGTGTACCCGAAAGAAACGCCGATGACGAATCTGTTCCTCACCCTGCTCGATCGCATGGGCGTGCCGTCGGAGAAGATTGGCGACAGCACCGGTCAAATCGAGCACCTCGGAAACGTGTAAACAGGGCAGCGTTGATAGATGGTTGTGGCTTCCACCTTCAGGTGGAAGCCCAACGCTCGAGCCATCTTCCGCCTCTAAGGGCGGAAGCTACACGACGGAAGCCACACGAATCAGGAAACTTCCCCTGCTCCTCGAAGTCATCGTTCAAACGGTGGATGACGCCCGCGCCGCCACTGACGGCGGCGCCGACCGCCTCGAAGTCATTCGCGACATCGACGCCGGCGGCCTGACGCCGTCGTTGTCGCTCGTCCGCGCCATCCGGAGCGTGACGTCGCTGCCGCTTCGCGTGATGGCACGCGAGAACGCCGGATTCTCGACAACCCCCGGCGAGCTGGACGTGCTGCGGCAGTCGGCGTCCGAGCTCGCAGCAATTGGGATCGACGGCCTCGTGATCGGATTCGAGCGCGACGGAGAGCCGGCCCTGGAGGATGTGGCTCGGGTGCTGGAGGCGGCGCCGGGTGTGCGAGCGACGTTCCATCGTGCATTCGAGCGGCTGCGTGAGCCAGAGAGAAGTCTCGACGCCATCGGCCGACTCGCGCAGGTCGATCGCATCCTGACCAGCGGCGGAGACGGCACGGCACTGGAACGAAGCGCGCGCCTTGCCGCGTTGACCGCGCACGCCGGCGGGCGCCTCCGCATCATCGCTGGAGGCGGCGTGGACGAAGAGTCACTGTCGACGTTCGCAGCGACCGCATGCGTCGGCGAAGCCCACGTCGGTCGCGCCGCGCGCGAAGGAGGCGATCCGCACGGGGCCGTGAGCGCGAGTCTGGTGCGGAGACTGCGAAAGATTGCCGATCAGCGGGGACTCTATCTCTGAAACACAAGACGCCGAGCTGGCGTAAAGCTTCTGAACTTTGGGGAGGAGCGCCTGAGATGTCCCAGTACAACCAGCGGTCGGCCACCGGCTTCATTGTGGGCACCGCCGTGATCTTTGCCCTGGCGACAGTCGGGGTGACCGGGCAGAAACTGAATCCCGCGGATGTTGCGTCGAAGCTGTCGGGCACGTGGAAACTGAATCGGGCGCTGAGCCCGTCGGTTGGAGCGCCAGGCCGGGGCGGAGCAGGCGGTCCGGGCCAGGGCGGAGCGGCACGGATGGTCGCTGCCGCTGATGTGCCGTTTGCCGGCCAGCGTGGGGGCGGGGGCGGACGTGGGGGCGGGGGCGGCGCGCCAGCGGGTCCCGGCGAGCTGCCTCCTGACGTCCTCGCGGCCCAGTCAGCGATGCGAGACCTGCAGCAGATTGCGGAGACCATCACCGTCAAGGCGGCCCCGGACTCGATCACGTTCCTCGATCCCCGCGGCGAATGGACGTTCGCGATCGACAACAAGACCGCGAAAATCGACATCAACGGCGCGAAGGTCGAGGTCAAGAGCAAGTGGGACAAGCTGGCCGTCAAGCAGGAGTTCTCGACCGTGCAGACGCGACTGGTCCGCACCTGGGAGGCTGACGATGAAGGTCACCTCGTGCTCAAGGTGCGTGTCGAGAGCATGACCATGAGCTCGAAGGAAGCGAAGGCGGTCTACGACAGACAGTAAGACACTGGCATTCTCACTGCCGCAGGGCCCCACCCCCGCGGCTTATCCGCTGCTCGCGCGCTCGCAGGCGCTAGCGACGACAGCCCGCTTCAGCACGGTTCTGTCTTCTAACTCCTAGCTCCTAGCTCCTAACTCCTAGCTCCTTCTTCTCAGTCCGCCCGAAGGGTCGACAACGGATCGACCCGGGTCGCGCGACGGGCGGGCATGTAGCCTGCGAAGACGGCGACTGCGAGCAGCAACGAGGCGAGCACGACGAGCACTGCAGGGTCTCCAGGGCTCACTTGGTACAAGAGAGCCGTCAGCCCGCGCATCGATGGGATCGCGAGCGCGACGCCCAGTATCACTCCGGTGACGGCAATCGCCACCGTGCGACCCACGATCAATCGCAGGATGTGCTCGCGACTGGCGCCGAGCGCCATCCTGACACCGATCTCGCGGGTGCGCTGTTCGACACTCTGCGACATCACGCCATAGATGCCAACGGCGGCGAGAACGAGGGCGAGCGCAGAGAAGGCGCCAAGCAGCCAGGCACTCACCCGCGTGCGCCAGATCGCATCGCCAAACCGATCGTCCATCGTCTTGACGTCGACGAGGGGCAGATCGGGATCCATCGCCCGAATCTCCTGCCGGATGGAGGGCACGAGCGAGTCGAGCGCAGTGCGGCTCTTGACGAAAATGACGCCCATCGTCCGCGTCGACTGCAGAAGCGGCAGATAGACATCCGGCGGGACCGATCTCTCGACGGCGCCGTACCGCACGTCGGCGACGACGCCGACGACCTCGGCTCCGTCGCCGAACCCTCCTTGTCCGACCGCGATGCGCTTACCCAATGGATCCTCTGGGCCCCAGAATGTGCGTGCGGCAGCCTCGTTGATCACGACGACTTTCGGCTGACCGGCGCGATCGTGCTCGGTGAAGGCCCGGCCCCGCACCACGCGGATGCCGAGGGTCTGGAAGTAGCCCGGCGAAGCCCAGAAAACACCGACCGCGGGAGACCGGCCTGGCGGCGCAGGTGGCCGGCCCGGGAAGCTCGCCGTAGTCCCGTTGCAGGGACCCGCCAGCGGCGCGCAGCTGGCATACGCGACGGACTGGATGTCCGCACGGCGGCTCAGGCGATCGACCGCCTCAGCAAGGAACGCAGTCGCCCGCGCCGCATCGTACTGCGGCCGTGGTAGCGCGAGCCGGAGCGTGAGGACTTTCTCGGCGTTGAAGCCCAGCTCAGTCGACTGAAGGCGAAGGACGCTCTTGATCATCAGCCCACCGGCCGTGAGCAGCACGAGCGCAAGAGCCATCTCGCCGACCATGAGGAAATTGCGCAGGCCAAACGTACCGTGTCCGTGCACGGTTGCACCCGAGGCACCAGCCTTCATGGCCTCTGTGAGCTCGCGGCGAGACGATCGCCACGCGGGGCCAAGACCGAAGAGCACGGCGGTCGCCATGGCAGCGAACACCGTGAAGGCCAGCGTTCGACCGTCCAGCCCGAGCATCCCAAGACCGACCCGCGTGAGGTTTCCGGACACCGAATCAGGCGGCAACACCATCCGCAGATCCGGCATCAGCGCCGCTGCACCCGAGACCACGCCGTATGCGACGGCGAGGCCGCCAATCGCGCCGACGGATGCGAGGAGCAGACTCTCCGTCATCAGCTGACGGACGATCCGAAGGCGATTCGCGCCGAGCGCAAGACGAATCGCCAGTTCGCGCTCACGCGCGATGCCCCGGACGAGCATCAGGTTGGCCAGGTTGACACACACGATCAGCAGCAAGCAGGCAACGGCCGCGAGCATCAGGAGGACGGAACGGCGAATCAGCGGATCGACTCGCTCGTCGTTCAGGTCGACCGCGGTTGCCGACCAGATGTTTTTCCCGGTGTCGACGTGTCCGGCGCGAGAGCGGTATCGCTCGTCGACCTGACTGCCCAGGACCTGAACGGCGGCTCGTGCCTGATCGACGGACACGTCCGCCTTTCGGCGCGCCACCAGCCGGTAGGTGTGATTCCAGGCTTCACCGAGGTCCGCGGCGGACTGTGTGGTCACGGGCACGAACACATCCGCCTGGCCCGTCACGCCTCGAAATCCGGAAGGCAACACTCCGAGAATGGTGTGCGGGGTGCCATTGAGGCCGAGTGTCTTTCCGGTGATCGCCAGATCGCCACCGTAGCGTCGCATCCAGAATCCGTGACTCAACACGACGAGAGGAGGAGAGTTCGGCGCCCCAGCCTCATCGGGTGAGAACGTGCGTCCCAGAACGGGCACAACTCCGAGCGTCTGGAAGTACGTGTGCTCGACTATCTCACCGGTGGTGCGCTCCGGCGATCCCGAGCCGGTCAGGTTCCAGAACCATCCGGAGAAGATGGCCGTCGAATCGAAGACCTGCTGGTGCTCGCGAAGGACCTGATACTTCGGGTACGACCAGATGATTGTGTGGTAGGTCCCAGGCGATTCGCGATCCGGTGCGAGCAGATGCACCATCATCAGTCGATCGGGATCGGCAAACGGCAATGGCCTGAAGACGACCGCGTTGACGAGGGAGAAGATGGCAACGTTGGCGCCGATGCCCAGTGCGAGCATCAGTAAGGCGACAGTCGTGAACGCTGGCTGCTTTCGAAGCACACGAAGCGCCTGCACGACATCCTGACGAATGGCTGCCATGACGGTCCCCCTCGCTTTTTGAGGAAACGATTCGTCCGTGGGCGCGAAGAGCCGGGCGACGACGATGCTGAGGACCTGTCGCCAGTACCAGATTTCCGTGGCCAGCCGACCCCCCTGCCGCGCCGGATCGGTCCTCACCGTCTCCTCGAGATCGCCGCTGATGACTTCCGCGTCCTCGGAACCGACGACCCATCGGAGGAGCGCGTCCGCGAGCCGCGGCGGAATCGTCTTGTCGGCTGGCATGGTTATCCCTTGGCCGTTCTCAGTCGCGTGGCGAGGCCGCTCGCCATCTGACGGACCGACTCGTAGATCCGCGCCAGGGCGCGTTCGCCCGCGGGCCGGACCGTGTAGAGCCGTTTCCGCTTGCCGCCACGCTCAGGCGTCGGATCGCCGAGCCGCGAGCTCACGAAGCCCCGCTTCTCGAGGCGGTCGAGCGCGGTGTAGAGCGCACCCGGCGAGATGACGCGACCCGTGCGTTCCTCGATCTCGCGCCGGATCGTGACGCCGTACGCGTCGCTGCCCAGGCGGACGAGCGCCAGGAGAATCAGCTGTTCGAAATCACCGATGGTGTGTGCCATAGATCAAAGAGTGTCGGGATCCGGGATCCGGGATCCGAAAGACCTTCGGCCGGGATTCCGAGGTTTCCGGATCCCGGACGGCGGATCCCGATCACGCCTCAGCAACCACACTGTAGTTTTAATACGCACGACAAGTCAACGCAGTTCCAGCGTTTTCTCACAAGAGATCACGAGTTCAGGAGTCTAGACCTAATCTCCTGATCTCCTGTTGAAGATTTGCCCCGCATCAGCTCCGCCGCCCGCCGTCGATTCAGCGCTCCGCGCTGGAACCCGCCTTCGCAATATCCACGGCGTACGTGTGCGTGTCCCCGTGCATGTTGGACCGGAACACGATCCGCCTTGCGTCAGGCGTGAAGGTGAGGTTCGGCTCGAGCCGATAATTGTGCTTCGACAGATCGACGAGGCGCTCGACGGACAGCTTTCCATTGGACGGGCGGAACAGATAGATCCACTGGCCGTTCCCGGGCGCCGCCACGCTGTTCGGGCCTCCGCCATCCCCGGCAAACATCGTCCCATCCGGTGATTGATTGAAGTGCACCGACCAGTGCTCCCGATCGACCGAATAACGGGTCGTCTTGCCGGTCGCGATCTCGACGCCCGCCAGCCAGAAGACCTTGCTCTTCGGGGTCTGCAGGTCGTACCAGATGGTCTTTCCGTCAGCGCTGAAGAACTCGTGACCCGCGATCTCCATCTCCATCGTCCGCGCGTGCATCAGCTGACGATGAGAGCCGTCGGTGCGGATCGTCCAGATGCGATCGACTTTGTGCCACGGGCCCTCATGGCAATACATGATGACCGCCGGATCCGTCGGTGACATCTGCACGTGGTTCAACCAGTCGGTGGATCGATAGATCGTCGTGAGCTCGCCGGTTTTGATGTTCAGCGTGTAGAGGGCCATCGGCCGGCGTGCCAGCCACCGCGCTTCGAGGCTGGCCTCCTGAGCCTCCGGGATGAGCAGCGGGTTCCCGGCCGCCGACGCCGGCGAGGCGGGCGGGGCCGGGGACGCGGCTGGCTGTCCGCCGTCCTCGACGTAGCTCCCGGCGAGGAGTGCCTCGTCGGCGCTCAGACCGAATCCCGATCCGGTGCGGAGCCGTGGGTCGGTCTTGATCGCGCGCACCGCCCGCGTGTCGAGATCGGCTGCGTAGGCGGTGTCGCCGACGACGTAGTAGGCCTGCCGGGTCTTCCTTCCGACGACGAGCTTGGCTCCGCGCCCTGAGGCGAGCGGCGTGATCGCTCGAGTCTGCAGGTCGATCGTGGCCAGGCCGCTCGACGTCGTCACGACGATCTTGTCGCCCTTCGCCGTATACGGATTCTGGTGGAAGTACAGGCTCGCGGTACCGGGCTCGTCCGACAGCCGGACGACGCGATGTCCGGTTGCTGGTTCGACCCATTCGCGTGGAGGGTCGTCTGCTCGGATGAGCACGGCGAAGGCGGCGGAGATCAGTACCCCGGCCGCGAGTGAGTGGTGTTTCATCGTCGACCTCCGTTTGGCGACGGAGGGTGACGGAGGCAGCGGAGACGCTCACAAACGGAGAAACGGGGTCAACGGAGACGAAACGGAGAAGAGGAATCCAGGGCGCACACAGGCGCTGCTCGCGCGCCCGCCGCAGACGGGCACCCTGCCGCGCTACGCGCGGCGCGAGCAGGCCCCCAGTCCTTCGGCCATTTGAGCCTTTTCTCCGTTCGTCCTCCGTTAATTCCGTTCCTCCGTTTGTGAACTCCTGTACCTCCGTACCCTCCGTCAGAGAGGGCACTCCCATCTCAGAAGAGCAACTTCAGCGTGACCTGCACCCTCCTCGCGTAGTTCCGCTGATTGGAGGCGCTGATCGTGCCGAACGCCACCTGGGTCGGTGTCGTGTTCGGGCCCGGAAACTGCGGATGGTTCAACGCGTTGATCGCTTCGAGCCGGAACTGCAGCTGCCTGGCGCCCGCGAGCGAGGCATTCTTGATCACGGACAGGTCAACGTTGTTGAGATTATCGGTCCGCACCGAGTCGAGCCGCAACGGGAACGTCCGGACGTTCGAGCCGAGCTCCTGGCCGGACGTCCTGTTGAAGCCGGCGTCGACATTGAACCAGCGCGCCAGGGTCTGGTCACTCCCCGAGAGTCCGATGTTGTCGATGTCGCCGGTGAAGATGAGGTTCCCGAAGCCGATCGGGAACCCACTCTGATACGTGTAGATGCCCTGGAACTGCCAGCCGCCGACAATCGCGTCGACGCCGGCCGGCAGATTGGCCCCGAACCGCCGCCCGCGGCCGACGGGCACTTCCCAGATGCCGCTGACGGTGAGGCGGTGCGGCACGTCCTGACTGGAGATGCCTTTCCAGGGGCTCGGGTCGGCGGCGTTCAGGAAGTCGATGGCCTCCGTGAAACTTGAATACGTGTAGTTCCCGCTGAGCGTGTACCCCGCGGAAAACCGCCGCTGGAGGCCGACCTGCAACGCGTGATACCACGACGTCCCTTCGTTGGTCGTCGTGTTGACGGTGTCGAACTGCGGATACGGGCGGAGCAGCCGTTCCCGGGCGATCGTCTGCGCGCGAAACACGGCGCCCGCCGTCGCCGGCATCAATCCAAAGAACGGGTTCGGCACGGTCGCGCTCAGATAGTCGATCGTCGCCTGATCGCGGACCGGGCTCGTGCTCAAGTACTGCTGCGGTGTCGCGTTGATGTTCCTCGATGTCTGGATGTCGGTGCCGTGATTGCCGACATACGACGCCTCCGCCACCCATCGTCCGGGCAACTCACGCTGCAGGCCCACCTGCCACCGCTGCATCCGGGGCGATTTCGGATTCGGGTCGAAGAAGGTAATGCTCTGCCCGAGGAACGTCTGAATCCCCAGCGCGGCGCCGACCGGCTCCTGGATGCCCGACAGGAACGGATTCGACAGCGTCTCGATGAAGTGCAGGCCGTTGTCGAGCGAGGGCGTCAGGTTGGTCGTGGAGCTGAAACCGCTGGTGACGACATCACCCCGCCGCTGCCCCAGGAACCCGTAGAAGACACCGTATCCTCCGCGGACGACGGTCTTCTCGTTCACTTTATAGGTGGCGCCGAGGCGCGGCATGAAGTTGTTCTTGGGCGTCTCGTAGAGACCGTGCGGCTGGCCGTCGACGCCGGCGAACGTCACACCGCCCCTGACCTGGAATTGATTGAGGGGCACGCCCGTGGCCGCAGGGTTCAGCGCCGCACGCGCCGCCGCCTCCATCGGCTGTACGGCACCCGCATCGAACCCGCGAATGCTGTGATTGTCCGCCTCGGCGAGCGGCGTCTCGAGCTCGTAGCGGACGCCGAGATTCAGCGTCAGCCGCGATCCAAGCCTCCAGTCGTCCTGCACGTACAAGCCGTAGGTCGAAGACGTCTCGTTGTAGCTCGCCGCGCGCACGACGCTCCCCGAGCTTGGAAGACCGAGCAGGAACGAGGCGAACGACTGGCCGAGCGAGCCTGGTGCGACCGTCGAGTTGTCGAGCGGACCCCGCGTCCACGTCGCGTCGAAGTTGAACTGCCCGGTCTGATTGTTGGCGAAGAACTCGGAGGTCTCGCGATATCGGCGGAACTCGAGGCCCGTCCTCACGGAATGGCGTCCGAGCGATTTGTTCAGCGTGGCCAGGAACGAATGGCTCTCGTTCGGCCGGAACTCGCCGCCGAATCCCGTTCCCTGGTAGTTGGCTGTATTGCCGTTGAGGAAATCGAACCTTGGAAACCGCCGGATGTCATCGGGGATCGCTGCGTTGTACGACGCCGGAAACCCGAGGGTCGTCAGGTCGAAGCCGTGGTTGGCCGGATTCGTGTCCGTGCCGCGAACGAACCAGTTGTACCGTACCGGAGGTTCAACACGGTCGTGTTGTTGAACACGAGGACATGGTCGAACGCCGCCTGTCGGGAGATGAACTGAAACCACTCGCCCGTCGCGAGGTTGTTGAAGTAGTTGTTGTAGTTGCTGTTCCGGTCGTACCAGCTGTAGCGGCCGTACAGCCGCTGCCGATCGCTCACGTTGTGATCGATCCGGATCGTGTTCGTCGCGTATTTGATCGTTTCGGGTAGCGACGGGTTCTGGAAGTTGCTGGTCCCGTCCGTATTGCCGGCCGTCAGAGGATGCGCGATGTACTCGAGCGCCGCCCGGGCGACCGGGTTGATCAGGCTCTGCGGAATGATGTTTCCAGGAAACGGATCCTGCTGGAAGCGGCCGTTGCCTATCGACCGGCGGGTGAACGGATTGTAGATCTGGTATTGAGGCCCGAGCGCGAGCAGGTCGGAGAAGTCGCCGTTGCGCATCTTCTCGGTCGGCACCGTGGGAGTGCCGTTGTTTCGCGGGCGGGCCTCGTGGATCCCTTCGAATCCGTACATGAAGAACGTCTTCCGCCGGCCGTCGTAGCCCGGAAGGAGGACGGGACCGCCCGCCGTGCCGCCGTAGCGGTTGTAGGTGAAGTCGGCGAGCGGGATGTGGTTGGCGTTGGCGAAGTAGTCGTTGGCGAAGAGCTTCGACGGGGTCTTGTTGTAGTAGGCAGTCCCATGGAACGCGTTGGTTCCGGCCTTGATGCTGAGGTTCGTCACACCGCCTTCCGTGTTGCCGAAGGCGGCATCGAACGTGGCCGTCTGGACCTTGAACTCCTGCACGATGTCGGGTGGCGGCACGTAGGACGCGATCACCTCGCCGGCATTGGCTGTCGCGGTGCTCGGCACGCCGTCGATCGTCAGATCGCTGCGGTTGCCGCGCGTACCGTCCATCGCGTATCCGACGATGTGGGTCGGCTCGAACGGCCGATCGAGCCGGGGATCGCCGGTCGCCGACACGCCGCCGGCGAGGCCGATGAGTGCATAGGGGTCACCGTGGGGCGTCGGCAGCTCCGATACGCGTCTCGAGTCCACGACGTTGCCGAGCGACGACGTGGTCGTCTCGAGAAGCGCCGTCGCGGCGGTGACGGTCACTTCCTCGACAGCACCGCCTACTTCGAGGTCGACCTCGAGCTGGACCCGATCGGCCACCCGAACTTGAATCCCCTGTCGTGAGGTACTTCTTGAACCCCGCCAGTTCCACCGTGACCGCATACGTGCCGGGGATCAGATAGGGCGCCTCGAACAACCCGCCGTCGTTGGTCACGGCGGATACCGTGGTGCCCATGGCCAGGTTCGTGATCGTCACGGTGGCGCCGCCGATGACGCCCCGGCTGGCATCGCGCACGGTCCCGCCAATCGTCCCCCGCGCGTCCTGCGCGTGCACTGCGCCGGCAACGAGAATACTCGCCACGCACCCAAGCGCCAGGGCTCGGCACCTCCCGAACAGACGTCGACTGATGCACATGCTCTCGGCCTCCTCCTCCAGAGACGCCGATGCGACGCGGCGCCTCTCACCAAGCCTTCCAAGGCCGCGACGTGGTCTTACCAGTCAACCGGTCTGACCGTTTGCGGCACGCTGGGGATCCAAGTGCATGTCGGCGGGTATGTCAATGATTTGTTAACAATTGATACGCTTTGCGCAATGCAAAACGCTCGTGACGGCCTCTTCTCAGAGGCTGCTGGATATACCACTTGGTTTTCGCGCGATGGAACGTACTACCCAGTTCGGCATCCGGACGAGCGATCCCGCCTGGGTTTCGCGCGGCGCGCCAGGACGTCCGGCTACTGTCCGCCGCTCTTCTGTGGGCGGGTGTTGAACGATCGCTCGACGGCGTCGTTCGGGTCGGTTGATACGGGTTGATCGCGCCAGAGCCAGCGCATCATCTCAGGGAAGATGGCCCCTCCCTGCTTCTGTCCGTGCCGGCCGATCCCCCACGTGTAGTTCACCTCGTAGCCCTTATCGGTGAGCGCACGCATCAGGCGAACGTTCTGCAGAAACCAATCGCGCGTCTCGTCGTACGCACCTCCGCGCCCGACGCCGCGGTTGTCGTTCCTGCCATCCTGCAGGAACACGCGAATCGGCTTCTTCTCGCTCTTGCGAACGATCTCGCTGTACGCGTGACCGCCGCGGAGGTTCACGAAACTGCCGACGATGCTCAGCACCTTGCGGAAGTGATCGGGCCGTTCCCAGGCGACGGTGAACGCGGCGATGGCGCCGCTGCTCGCGCCGCCGATCCCTCGACGCTCCGGGTCCTTCGAAATGTTGTAGTCCTTCTCGAGCGCGGGCATCAGCTCGTCGACGACGACGCGGGCGTACTTGTCGTCGAGCGTGTTGTATTCGGTGGGGCGATTGGTCGTGCGATCCCCCCACTCCTGTGGCGTGGGTTCGGGTTGATCCGGGCGCCGGCCCGGATTGATGAACACCGCGAGCATCACGGGGATCTCGCGGCGATCGATCAGGTTGTCGAACACGTTTGGCGCACGAACGTCACCCTCCATGTTCATGAAGGCCTGGCCGTCGTTGAGCACCATCAGGCTGGCCGGAACTGACGGGTCGTACTGCGCCGGCACGTAGACCCAGTAGGTGTGCTGCGTGCCCGGATAGGCCTGGCTCGGAAGCACGAACGGGCCCCGCACCTCCCCCTTCGAGACGCCGTCGCGCGGCAGCGAATCCGGCCCGAGCTGATAGTGGACGTCGGTGTTGGGGGCGGCCTGCGCCTGTGTGGTCGTCGATGTCGAGGCTGAGACTCGCAGCAAATCTTCCAGGTGCGATTTCCAGACGGCGGCGAGCGTGTGGGTCCCGTGCCCTGCCGTCCTGTCGCTCAATGGCAGCATGACCGCTCGCCCTTTGGGGACGCGTTTGATCTCACGCTCGAGCACCTGGAGCTCGGGCGGATTGACGAGATCGTCCGCGGAGTTCACGGCCACGAGCGGCGCCTTGATCTTTTCCAGGTCCGGCCCGGGATCGTAGTCTCGGGATGATTCGAGGGCGTACAGGATGTCGTTGGCGTCGCCAGTCTTCACGTAATTGTCGACGTATTGATTGATCTCCCGGTCGGCGTCGGCGAGCGTGGGCGCCGCCTTCTGCCGGAGGATCGGATTGCTCCCCACGAGCCACAACATCTGCGCAACCGTTCGAAGCGCGGGCGGTTGCGTCTTGTACTCGCCGTTCTTCCAGGCCGGGTCCCGACGGATCGCATCGATGGCCGTCCGGCGCCAGACGCGATTGCGGCCCGAGATCTGGGTGGGCAGACTGGCGAGCGGCATCAACGCGTCCATCAGCTCCGGATACCGCTCTCCCCAGAGCCAGGTGTGCATTCCACCCATCGACGTGCCCATCACCAGACGAAGGTGGTTGACGCCGAGCCCTTCCGTCACGAGCCGGTGCTCGGCTTCGACCATGTCGAGGTAGCCGTACTTTGGAAATTTCGCGCGAAGACCGTCGCTCGGCTTGCTCGACCGGCCGTGGCCAATGTCGTCGGGCAGGATGATGAAGAACTTCGAGGCGTCGAGCGGCTGCCCGGGCCCGAACAGTTCGCCCGCGAAGTTCCTCCCCACGAACTGCGCCCCGGTGCCGCCGGTGCCGTGCATGACGAGCACGGCGTTCCTCACGACGCCCTGCGGATCCTTCTGGGGCGTGCCATACGTCCGGTAGTGGATCCGGAGTTGCGGCAGCGTCTCACCCGAGGTGAAACGGAAGTTCGCGATCGTGTAGTCGCCTTCGACAGGACCGGGAGCCGGTTGCCCAGGCGATTGAGCAAACCCGATCGCGAGCGAGGTCACGAAGGTCAGCAGCATGGCTCTCATGCGGCGTAGTGTAACTGCCTCACCTGTCTATCGGAAACGGTACAATTGCCTACGCCTCACGACTGATCTCGGTCGCGAGTCTGGAGAGATTGAATGAAAAAGCTGCTGCTGCTCGGCCTGGCTGCGAGCCTGACGATGTCGTGCTCGCGGGAAGCTGCGCCGCCCGCGCGTGCCGCGACGCCGGCACCCAAACCGCTCACCGCAGGCGTGGACCCGTCGGGGTTCGACAAGTCGATCAGGCCTCAGGACGACCTCTACAAGTTCGTCAACAGTGCGTGGCTCGCCAAGACCGAAATCCCGCCCGACCGCGGTGCGTACGGAGGCTTCTACGAAGCCATCGACCGCACGCAGGAGCGCCTCCGGGAGATCGCCGAAGAGGCCTCGAAAGCGGCCAACAAGACGCCGGGATCCGACCAGCAGAAGCTCGGTGACTTCTACGCGTCGTTCATGGACGAGGCACGCGTCAACCAGCTGGGCAAGGCGCCACTCGAGCCGGAGCTCGCGCGGATCGACGCGCTCGCGAGCAAAACAGATCTGTCCCGCCACATGGCTCGCATGCTGATGCTCAACATGACGACGCTCGTCTCCGGCGGCGTGGACGGCGACGCACAGGATCCCGGAACGTCGGTGCTCTACCTCGCGCAGAGCGGCCTCGGCCTCCCGGATCGCGACTATTACCTGAAGGACGATCCGAAGCTGAAAGAGTACCCGGACGAAGTACCAGGCCTACGTGGCGAAGATGCTGACGCTGGCCGGACAGCCGTCCCCGGACGCCGCCGCCAAGGAGATCGTCGCCTTCGAGACGCGACTCGCGCGCGCGCATTGGACGAACGTCGAGAGCCGCGATGCCGTCAAGACCTACAACAAGGTCACGATGGCCGATCTGCCGAAGCGCTTCCCCGGCATCGATTGGACCGTGTGGGCTCGCGAGCTCGGCGTCGACAACGTCAAGGCGGTTGTCGTCGCGCAGCCCAGCTATTTCAAGGCGATGTCCGCAGCGGTCGCGGAACTGCCAGTCGATCGCTGGAAGCCGTACATCAAGTTCCACACCGCCAGCGATCTCGCGCCGTATCTGAACAAGGAGTTCGTCGAAGCGCGCTTCGATTTCTACGGCCGCACCCTCCAGGGCGTCAAGGAGATGCTGCCGCGGTGGAAACGTGCGGTCAACAATCTCGACACCGTGCTCGGCGAGCTGCTCGGCAAGGTGTACGTCGAGCAGCACTTCAAGCCGGATGCCAAGGCACGGATGGAACACCTGGTCGAGAACCTGCGCGCGGCCTTCCGCGAAGCGATCGACAAGTCGGACTGGATGGGGCCCGACACCAAGAAGGAAGCGCAAGCCAAGCTCGCCGCCTTCCGCCCCAAGATCGGGTACCCGAGCAAATGGCGTGACTACTCGAAAGTGGAGATTCGGCCGGATGATCTGGTCGGCAACATGATACGCGCCTGGATGGCCGACAGCATCTACCAGCTGGGAAAGGCAGGGAAACCCGTCGATCCCGAAGATTGGGGCATGACGCCGCAGACGGTCAACGCCTACTACAACGCGGTGCGCAACGAGATCGTCTTTCCAGCCGCCATCCTCCAGCCGCCCTTCTTCGACCCCGACGCCGACGACGCGGTGAACTACGGGGGCATCGGCGGCGTCATCGGCCACGAGATGGGGCACGGCTTCGACGACCAGGGACGCCGCTACGACGCGAAGGGACAGCTGCGCGACTGGTGGACCGCCAAGGACGCCGACGAGTTCACGAAACGGGCGAAGGGGCTCGTCGCTCAGGTACTCAGCGATGGAAGCGTTGCCCGGCCTCAAGGTCAACGGCGAGCTGACGCTCGGCGAAAATATCGGCGACCTGACCGGCGTCACGATCTCGCATCGGGCGTACGAGCTCTCGCTCGGCGGCAAAGAGCCGCCGACGATCCAGCGGACCACGGGCCTTCAGCGGTTCTTCTACGGCTGGGTACAGGCGTGGCGAGCGAAATCCCGAGACGACGCCCTGCGCCAGCAGGTCATGAGCAACCCGCACGCGCCGGACATGATGCGGGGCAACGGTCCTCTTCCGAACGTCGCGGCGTTCTACAGCACGTTCGACGTGAAGGAAGGCGACAAACTGTGGCTGGCGCCGGATCGCCGGGTGAAGCTCTGGTAGCGGCCGCGCAGGCTATTTTGGTCGATGGGGAGAGCGTCCGCCGAGAGGCTCGGAGGCATCGTGGAGATCTCCTACGAGATGAGCGCGGGTCTCGACCTCCGTCAGGCGGCCAGACGCGTAGGTGGATGCCTCTCTCATCAACGCGTTGGCTTGCTCGCTGGGAAGCTCGCGCAGGTCGTCCAGATGATGGCCGCGGCCCTGAAGATACTCTTCGATGAATGCGCGTTCGAGCTGGGCGAGGGGATCCCCGACCGAATCAGGGTGTTCTGAACTCATGGAATAACACCTCCGAGCGCTGGCAGATCGATCGTAGCGCGATTCTGCCTGTCGCGCACGGATTCCCTGGATGCCCTACCGCGGGCCCGCCGGCAGGTGCTCCGTCAGATAGCGCGTCAGCAGCCTGTAGAGGTGCACCGTCGTCCCGGGCCCCTCGGAGATCGAGTGCGTGCGATCCGGGTAGGTCATGAAGTCGAACGGCTTCCCAAGCTCGATCAACCGATTGACCAGCAGCTCGGTCCCTTGATAGTGCACGTTGTCGTCGCCGGATCCGTGCACGATGAGGAGGTCGCCCCTCAGCCCTTCCGCAAAATTGATCGCCGAGCCCCGCTTGTAGCCATCGACGTTCTTCGTCGGCAGCCCCATGTAGCGCTCCTGGTAGATCGTGTCGTACAGGCGCTGGTCGGGGACCGGCGCCACGGCCATTCCCACTTTGTACAGCTCCGGGTGGCGGAAGATCAGATTCAGTGTGTTCGTCCCGCCGCCGCTCCAGCCCCAGACCGCCACTCGATCGAGATCGACGAAGGGGTGCATGCGATTGAGCGAGCGCAACGCTTCGGCCTGCTGCGTCGAGGACAGGACGCCCACCGATCCGTACACAGCCTTGCGCCACGCGCGCCCTCGCGGCGCGGGTGTCCCCGAATTGTCGAAGCTCACGACCAGGTAGCCGAGGCTCGCGAGATATCGGTGGTACAGACCGCCGGACCCGCCCCAGTTGTCGGCGACGGTCTGCGCCGCCGGCTCGCCGTAGACGTGCACCAGCACGGGGTACTTCATCGACCGATCGAACTTCGGTGGCTTGATCAGATACCCGTCGACCAGGATGCCACCGCCAGCATCGACTTTGAAGAACTCGACCGGCGGATCGAGGAGCGGCGCAACTTTCCGCTTCAGCGCGACGCTGTCGCCGGTAGAACGCACGACCTTGTGATCGGGCAGCGTCACGAACTGCCGGAAGCCGGGGTCATCGAAGCTGGAGAAGCCATGGAAGGCATATTTGCCGTGGGGCGAGATCTCGTACACGTTCGTACCCTTGAGCGTTGCTGGCGTGACGCGCACGGGATCAGACGAACCGTCGAGCGCTGACCTGTAAAGATACCGCTGCGTTGCGTTCTCGGGCGACGCGACGAAGTAGAGCCAGCCTCCCTTCTCGTCGACGCCGGAGATGCTCAGGGCATCCATGTTGCCGCGGGTGACCAGCGTCTCGCGACCGTCCCGCGCGACGCGATAGACGTGCATCCAGCCGTCCTTCTCGGACAGGACCAGGAATTCGGCTCCCTGCCGAATCGGCAGCGCTTCCGGGAGGCCGCCGTAACCGATCGTGATGAACGCCTCGTCCCGATCGCGCCACATCTCGCGCACGCGGCCGGAGCGCGCGTCCGCGAGCAGGTAGGCGTCGGTGTTCTGCAGGCGATTGAGCTGCTGGATGAGCACCGTGTCGGCATCGGCCCACTGGAGGCGAGCGATGTAGTGCTCGCGCGGATCGCCCGGAATCTGCAGCCACTTCACGGCGCCGCCGCCGACGTCGACGACACCCGCTCTCACCGCCGAATTCGTGGTGCCCGCGAGCGGGTACGGCACGCTCATCGTGACGGGGAATGGCCCGGTCTTCGGGTACGGAATCGACGTCACGATCTCCCGTTCGGCGCCGAGGTAGTACTGAAGCGAAAAGTTCCCGACGCCGTGAAGATCGAACTGCCAGAACGCGATGCGGCGTCCGTCAGGGCTCCAACGGAAGCAGTCGTGGAGATCGAGCTCCTCCTCGTTGACCCAGTCGGATCCCCCATTGACGACCAGGTCCGATCCGTCGCGCGTGATCCGCTTGATGGCACCGGTCGCGACCTCTTCCACGTGGATGTCGTTTCGGAGCACATAGGCCACCTTCGTCCCGTCAGGATCGAACGTCGCGTACATCAGGCTGGCTTCGGGCGCCTCCCCTCCGAGCTTTCTGAGCTTGCCGGTGCCGCGATCGAAGAGCCAGTAGTCCCCGCGGGAGTCCGTTCTCCAGACCCGGCGCGCGTTGGTGAACACGAGCACGCGCTTCTGGTCTTTCGACCAGGACAGATCGACAACCGCGAGCGGAGTTCTCGCACCAGTCGGCGTGAGCTGCGCGGCGGAAATGAGCACCTCTCGCTGCGTGCCCGTTGCGGTGTCGTACTTCACGACGTCGACGCCGCCCATTCCGGTCGTCGCGGGCTCGGTCGCCACGTAGGACTCGCCGTTGTCGAACCAGCGAGGCCGCGGCGGAAATCGGGCCGCGAACTCGCCCGATACAATGCGTCCGATCATGTCGGGCGCAGCCGTACTCTGGCTGACGGCGGGCACCTGCGCCCCCACCGTCGCCAAACACACCGTCATCGTCAAGGCGAGCGCAGCGCGGCGGAACACGTGGATCGTCATGTAAGCCATTCTCTCCGGTGCGAATCGGACAGGGCAGGGTACCGTCGGAGATGCGAGGAAAGCAATGTTGGCGGGATGAGAGCGAACGAAACGGTGGCTTCCACCTTCAGGTGGAAGGCGGACATCAGCCGCCTTCTTCCGCCTGAAGGCGGAAGCCACGAAGCAGGAGTGCCGTCAACAGACGACGGCTGTGCCGCTGACCGACACCATCAGCATGCCGTTGTTCTGCCCGAGCACTTCGTAGTCGAGATCGATGCCGACAACCGCTGACGCGCCGAGATCCTGCGCCTTCTTCTGCATCTCGGACATCGCGATCTCGCGCGCCTCGGCGAGGCCGCGCTCGTAGGTCGCCGATCGGCCACCGACGACGTCGCGGACGACGGCGAACATGTCGCGGAAGACGTTGGCGCCGATGATCGCCTCACCCGTGACGACGCCGAGATACCGGGAGACGGGCTGACCCTCCACGACCGACGTTGTAGTCATCAACATACCGGCTGGCTCTCCTTTTGCGGGTGCCACGCTCCAGCGCACGTCCCGGCGCGACACCCATCAGAGGAATATACGAAGGAGCGTCCGGCGTGTTCGCTGCGGTCGAGCTGTCACGGGGTCCGTTCAGGTTGCGGAACATCTGATAGATCTGATTGATGAGCGCGGTATGCGTGTCCGGCGCTGTTTCCGGCAGGTTCGTGGGGGTGATGAACATGCCGGTGCGCGAGAGCGCCCAGCTCTGGATGATCACGTGCTGCGGCATGACCTCCCAGCTCCTGAAGACGCGCCCGAGCTCACGCGCGTTTCGAAGCGCGTCAGTCGCGTACAGCGCGTCGGCATCGCCGTTGTCGCCCCACACGATCACGCCGAAGGGAATCTTGTACTGAGCGGCAAGAGCCGACAGCTCGAGCATCTCGCCCGCGAACAGCTCCCGGCCGGGCGACACGTCGGGCCGGCGCGCATCGATGTGCAGGAAGTCGACCGTCAGGCCTCGCTCCCGCAGCAGCCGGAACATCTCGGCGAATTCGGCCGGCGAGAACACCGGGTACGGCTCGATGAGGCCAATCCGCACATCTGGAAATGCGCGTCGCACGGCAGGAATGTACACGGCGAGACGGTCGGCGGTCGGGACGAACGAGGGCCCACCGCACCTGCGCACCAGACCACCTGTGAACGGTTCGTCCATCGCGACATAGGTCACACGTCCGCCTGCAGCCTTGACGTTGCGCAGGGCCTCGAGCGTCCGATCGATCGATGACTGCATGCCGCTGGCGTCCGGCGTGCAGTAGCCCTCTTTGACCGCGCCGGCCTCGACGGCTATCCGCTTGCCCCAGCGCATCAGCTTCCGGAACGCATCCGCACGGACGAACGCGGTGTAGCTGTTCGGCCCTTCACCGGGAGAGACCTGAGTCAGCAGATGCCCTTGATAGAACTCGAACACTTCCATGATCTGGCGGGCCCGGGGCCACTCCCCAGGCGATTCGAACAACCGGAGCATGTCCACTGTGCCAGGGCCGGGAGTGAACCAGATTCGGTCGCTCGTCCAGGGCCATGTGGAGGCATCCTGCACCCCGACGAGCGCGACAGCCAGGACAGTCAGTACGACCCGCCGCGACCAGTGGCCCCTCGACAGAGTGACGGGCTTCGGCGGCGCGACCGGGCACGCGCCGTAAGACGTGCTGCGCATGGCTCAGTTCATTGTCTCAGAACTCAACCAACGATCACCCCGCGCTGACGCGCGGATGGCGATCACCCGGCGCTGACGCGCGGATGGCGCCCCAGAGAGCATGCGGACGCACGAGGTCACCCCAGATCCGGAAGCACCTTCGGAAAATGTCCGGGAGCCGTCCGCTCGAACGTCGAAGAAACAGAAGCAGGCAGTGAGCCTGACCTTCAACGAATTTCCAGCCCGGCTTGATTGAGGGCTCCAGGAGTCGAGATGTCCGCACCGCACGTCCTGCTCACCGGTTTGGCGATGGGTGAATCTCCGCGATGGCATGACGGCCGTCTCTGGCTCTCCGACTGGGGTGCCCAGGAGATCGTTGCCGTGGATCCCAGTGGCAGGAGCGAAGTCATCCTCCGAGTGCCGTTCCTTCTCCCGTTCTGCATCGACTGGCTGCGCGACGGACGCCTCCTTGTTGTCTCGGGCCGAGAAGGGCTGCTGCTCAGGAGAGAATCCGATGGCTCGCTGACGACCCACGCCGACCTGACGAGCCTGTCTCGCGGCGCCTGGAACGAAATCGTCGTGGACGGCCGCGGAAATGCCTACGTCAACACAGCCGACGCCATCGCCCTCGTCACTCCCGAAGGGTCCGCTCGCCAGGTTGCCGATGGCGGCGCCTTTCCGAACGGCATGGCCGTCACGCCCGACAACTCGACGCTCATCATGGCGGAGTCCCACGGCAAAACGCTGACGGCCTTCGACATCTCCGCCGACGGCAGCCTTTCACGGCGGCGCGTGTGGGCCGACCTCGGCGACGGTGTTCCCGATGGGATTTGCCTCGATGCGGAACACGCCGCATGGTACGCGGACGTTCCCAACAAGCGGTGCGTGCGCGTTCGCGAAGGCGGCGAGGTGCTGCAGACGGTCGCGCTCGACCGGGGCGGCTTTTCGTGCGCGCTCGGCGGGGTGAACAGGAGAACGTTGTACGTGGTCGCGACCGAATGGCGAGGCATGGAAAAGGTGGAGGAGGTGGCACGAGCGCGGACCGGGCAGGTACTGTCGATCGAAGCGCCAGCGCCCGGCGTTTAGCTCTGGACGCTGACGAGTTCGAGACTGCCTCGCTCCGGTTCCCAATCGGCGATCACGGTCCCAACGGTCGTCGTGCCGAGATACCACGCAGGGATCGTCGACACCATCGGAAGGACAGTCTCGATCGGCAGCCCCGTGAACCGCACCGTGTTGGCGACCGCGCGCGGCAGAGTCAAAGACGAGCCCGCAAGATACGGAGTGCCGGGCAGCGAGACGCGGCCGTCTGCAGCCGACTCGCAGACGACGTGGCCAATGGAGTACCGGCCGGGACCGCATCCGGCGGCTGCCGTCGCATCGGTTACGAGGATCGTTCGAGCAGCGCCCTTCCCGCGCACCATCGCTTTCACCGTCGCCGCGGGCAGGTGATGTCCGTCGACGATGAGGGAAGCGGTGACGAGGTCGTCGGAGAGGAGCGTCCAGATGACATTCGGATGCCGCGGGAGCATCTGCGCGCAGCCGTTGCCGAGGTGCGTGGCGAGGGTCGCGCCTGCGGCAATGCCGGCCTCGATCTGCTGGGGCGTCCCCCCACTGTGACCGATCGCCACTCTGACGTCCGCCTTGACCAGATGCTCGATGAGCGCCAGCGCGCCAGGCACCTCGGGCGCCAGCGTGACCAGCACGATCCGGCCGTCTGCGGCCTCCTGCCGGCGCTCGAAGTCGGCGACGCTGGCCGACGTCACGTGCTCACGCTGATGCGCGCCGCGCGGCCCATCTTCGGGCGAGAGGTACGGCCCCTCCATGTGGATGCCGGCGATTGCGGGATCGGTGGATCGGGCGATGATTCGCGCGTTCCGCGCGAACAGTTCGAGGCCCGACGTAATCAGCGTCGGCAGACAGCGCGTGACGCCGGTGCCGCGCTGCTGGTGCAGGGCTCCCGCGAGGCGGTCGCTCGTCAGGTCCGGGGCGTTGAAGTCGATGCCCGCGAAGCCGTTCACCTGCAGGTCGAAGAGCCCAGGGAATTCGAGCCTCATTATTAAACCGGGGGGCTTCGCCCCGCCGGACCCCCCAGCGCCGTCGCTCGCGGGGCCCCGTCGCCCCGCTCCGCTCCGGCGGGCGCGCCGTCGGCGCGCCTGGTTTAGTCATTACACCGGGGGCTTCGCTCCGCCGGCCCCCCAGCGCCGGCGCTCGCGGGGCCCCGTCGCCCCGCTCCGCTCCGGCGGGCGCGCCGTCGGCGCGCCTGGTTTAGTCATTACACCGGGGGCTTCGCTCCGCCGGACCCCCCAGCGCCGGCGCTCGCGGGGCCCCGTCGCCCCGCTCCCCTCCCGCCTTCGCTAAAGCTCCGGCGGGCCGCCGTAGCCTTGGCGGAGGCTGGCCGGCGGGCGCGCCGTTGGCGCGCCTGGTTTAAGTTAAGTTATGCGGCTCGTCGACAACGAGACCCAATTCTCGGTGCGAGCCGCCAAGCGTCTAGTCGGCCTGGCGGATCTCTCCCCTGACCGAGGGCGCCAGCAGCGAGGCTGAGTCTCGATCGAGGTACAAAGTCGTGTTCTGATGCTTCTGGAGGATCGATGCCGGCGTCACCGGCGACACTTCGCCCTCCACCGACGCCTTGACGGCTCCGGCTTTTCGAGCATCCGGCACGATGCACAGGATTTCGCGCGACTTGAGGATCTGGCACACCGACATCGACACCGCCACGGGCGGGACATCCTCGACGGAACCGAACCACCCCTCACCGACCTGTTGGCGGCGGCACGCCGTGTCGAGCGTCACGAGCAGGTACGGCCGATCGGTGTCGAAGTCGGCCGGAGGATCGTTGAAGGCGAGATGTGCGTTCTCACCGATCCCAACGAACGCCACGTCCACCGGCGACCGCGCCAGCTCGGCTCCGACGCGCTCGGCGGCGGCCTCGGCGTCCCGTTCGCAATCGAGAAAGTGATAGCGGACGATGCCCGTCCTGGTGATGAGCCGCTCGAGCAGATACTTGCGAAAGCTCGCGGGGTGGTCGATCGGGAGCCCGACATATTCGTCGAGGTGGAACAGCTCCACGCGCGACCAGTCGATGCCCGGAGTCGCTGTGAGCGCGTCGAGAAAGCCGAACTGGGACGCGCCAGTCGCCGCGATCATGCGGACCGCCCCGCGGTCCGCAATCGCGTCTCGCAGTGCATGCGCCGCGTGCCGCGCAGCGGCGCGGCTCATCACGTCACGATCGATGTAGGTCCTGATCTGCATGATCTGCACGTGGAGTTCACCGCACTCTCACCTGCCGCTCAGCGCGCCAGCCGCGGCGCCGGCCGGGAAGAGCCGACACGGCTCATCTCGGTCCCCTTCGTCGTCACGAAGTACTTCGCCAGCATGTTGGGCCGCTCCCAGGCCGGGAGCGCACTTCGATTCCTCAGGTACTCCAGGAAGTTGTTGGTGACCTGTGCGAAGTGGGCCTCGTGACCGACGCGGAAGGCGTCGGGAATGCCGACGTGGATCTCGGCCCCGCGATCCTCGACAGTCACGCCGGGATACTGCGCTTGGAGCGCCGAGATCTTCTTCTGGACGGCCGCCAGCACCTGAGGCTTCTCAGCGGCGCGAGTCGGGATCACGTAGAGCTCCGGGCGGAAACGATCGGCCTGTCCCTGGCGGATCTCGACGCGAGCCCTTGTCCCACGATAGAACGCGAAGTGGGTGTCACCGGATCCCGCCGGCGGCTCCCAGTCCCAGATCACATTCAGCTTCGTGTGGATGCCTCGCAGCGAGTACGCGACGAGCGTGTTGCAGAAGTACATCGAGGTTCTGACCTTTCACGGCCGAGCCCAGGCTGTCGGGGAAACGTGGCTCGCGTGTCACGCGCTGGAAATCCTGCTGCGAGATCGTCGTCGGCCA
The DNA here is from genome assembly GCA_963804795.1 of uncultured Acidobacteriota bacterium. GTDB lineage: Bacteria > Acidobacteriota > Vicinamibacteria > Vicinamibacterales > 2-12-FULL-66-21 > CAVSUB01. Next base: position 316,572 of record CAWDRS010000011.1, read on the forward strand.
GCGCTGTGCCGCGAGGACCTGGATATCCTTGCGATAGTCGATGGCCGTGTCAGGAAAGAGCGTCCACTGCACGAGATCCACCAGATGCGTCCCGATGTCGTTCAGCCCTTCGCCTTGCTCGGACGTATCGAAGAACCAGGGTGGCCGGATGTTCGGAGCGCCAGAGACCACCTTCATGAGGTAGTGGACGCTCTCCATGTAGACGCCGGGATCGGCGTCCGTCCCGGGAACGATCTCCCCGAACGCCGCCGGATCGTTCACGAGCGCTCGCTGCAGTATCGAGGTAATCTCGAACCGCTCCGTCATGATGTCGTAGGCGACGACACCTCGCTTGTCCGCTTCTGCGAGCGTCGCCTCGAGCTTCGGAAGGTCGTCGGACTTGAGGATCCACGGCTTGTCGCCGAGCACGTTCAAGCCGGCGCTCACCGAGGCGGCGATCCGGTCGATCTTCACGCGGTTGCGTCCCGAGAGCATGACCACGTTGCCTGGCCGCTCCCGGAGCATGCGCTCGAAGTAGTCGGGACTGGTGTGGACGTCCAGGTCCCACGATGTCGGATGATCACCGCGATGGTTGTACGCGGAGATGCGGTTCAGGTGCTCGATCAGGTCGGGTCCGAGCGGCGCGAAGACGTCGACGCGCGGCGCCACGCCGGGATACATCTCTTTCTGGACGAGGGCGGCGTGGAAGTGCCCCGGGTCGAGCGTCATCAGTCGGACCTGAGCCATCGAACGGCCGCCCTCCTGGGCGGCGAGGAGCCCGCCGCCGACGACGGCGGCCGCGACCAGAACAGGGAGCCTGGATCTCATTGCAGGTCGAACTATAGCAGCCCCGTGCGGGTGTCGGAGGGGACGGAGTTATCGGAGACGCTCACAAACGGAGCAACGGAGCCAACGGAGACGAAACGGAGGGAACTGGCTGGCTTGTGGCAGACGAAGGGCGCGACGCCGGCTGTTGGCCGGCTACGCGCGGTCGCGCCCTGCGAATGTCGCGAACCCGCTCGTTCTCTCCGTTCGTCCTCCGTTGGCTCCGTTTCTCCGTGTGAGCGTCTCGCCGATAACTCCGTCCCCTCCGTCAAACCTCATCACCTGTAGCCGGCCGCCGCCAGGAGCGCTGCGCAGTCGTAGAGGCCGCCGTTGGCCACGACCAGACGCGCCGTCCGGATGTTGGAGATCTCTTCGGCGCATCACGCTGTGGCATTCCACCGCATCTTACAACTATGCTTGCAGGGTTCCCGCGCATCCCCATGAACGTCCCTCGCCCTGCCGCTCGTTTTCGTGCGCTTGTCCTGACGGCCGTCGCCGTGGTCGGACTCGGCGCGGTGACGCTGGCCCAGCGCCGCAACTTCGGAGGGTTCGGGGATCGGGGCCGGCCACCCGAGATCCTGCCCAATATCCCGTACGACGGCCGCTTCACGTTCGTCCGCGTGAGCTACGACACGGCGCCCGGCGGCTACTGGTACCGGGGATTGCCCTCGTGGGCTCACGGCTATCCGGTTGCCGAGCGCAACCTCATGAAGATCATGAACGAGCTCACGTTCCTGCACGCCCACGACGAGGGCGTGAACACGATGACGCTCGACGACCCGCGACTCTTCGAGTATCCCGTCGCATACATCATCGAAGTCAGCTGGTGGACGATGACCAGCCGGCAGGGTGAAGCGCTCCGTGAGTACATGAAGAAGGGCGGCTTCGTGATCGTGGACGACTTCAAGGCGGATGGCGACTTCGGCAGTCCCGGCTGGGCGCCGTTCGAGGCGAACATGGAGCGCGTGCTGCCCGGAGCACGGTTCGTCGAGATGAAACCGTCGCACCCCATCTTCCACTCGTTCTTCGAGATCGAGGCGCTCGATCATTTTCCACAGGCCTACAACGCCGGCCCGCCCAGCTTCCTCGGACTCTTCGAGGAGAACGACCCTTCCAAACGTCTCCAGATGATCGTCAACTACAACACCGATATCTCGCAGGTACCTGGGAGTGGTCCGGACAAGGGATCCGCCCGATAGACGACACGAACGAGGCGTACAAGCTCGGAGTCAACTACATCATCTACGGTCTGACGCACTAGCCCGCGCTCCAGCTCAGACCATCCAGCGATTCAGTGCAGGTGTTCTTGATTCAAGAGCTCTATACGTCAGCCCGCGATTTCCCGCGATTTCAGATCCGCGTGGCTTCCGCCTTACGGCGGAAGCTACCTGGGCGCGGAGCGGCAATATCTATCCGGAGACTCCATGACACGAGCGCGCCTGGCCGCCACTCTCGCTCTCATCTCTTCCGTACTCGTCGCCGCATACGCCCGGCAGCCGGCACCCGATTCAGTCAGCTCCGTCATCGATGGACTGACGTTCAGGAACATCGGCCCGTTTCGCACGGCAGCGTGGGTGACGGAGGTCGCCGTCCCTGAATCTCCCCTGCACGACCACCTCTACACGATGTACGCCGCCACACGCAGCGGAGGTCTGTGGAAGACGACGAACGCCGGCACGAGCTGGTCGCCGATCTCGGACAGCGTCGGCGCGGCTGCCGTCGGCGCTGTCGCCCTCGCCCCCTCGAACCCCGCGATCGTGTGGATGGGCACAGGCGATCAAGCCAATGCGAGGTCGTCGGTACTCAGGCAAAGGCCTGTTCAAGTCGATGGACGGGGGCGCGACGTGGCAGTCCGTGGGCCTCACGGACTCGCATCACATCGCCCGGATCGTCATCCACCCCACGAACCCCGAGGTCGTCTACGTGGCAGCGATGGGCCACCTCTTCTCCAGGAACGCGGAGCGCGGCGTCTTTCGGACGACTGACGGGGGAGCCACCTGGAAGAAGGTCCTCTACGTCAACGACGGCGTCGGCGCGATCGATCTCGTCATCAACCGGCAGACGCCGTCCGTCCTCTACGCCGCGTTGTACGACAAGGAACGCCGTCCCTGGCAGATCGTCGAGAGTGGCCCGGAGAGCGGCATCTACCGGACCGCCGATGCCGGCGACACCTGGCAGCGGCTCGGCGGCGGGTTGCCTGCGGGCAGAATCGGCCGGATCGGGCTAGACCTCTATCAGAAGAACCCGCGCGTACTCTACGCGCTCCTCGAGAATCAGAACCCGAAGCCAGGCGCCGCCGGAGGCGAAGTCAGCGCGACGCGTCCACTGGCCGGAGGCATCGTCGGCAACGAGCTGTATCGAACAGACGATGGAGGCGGGACGTGGCGGCGGGTGACGGACGTCAACGTCGCCGGAGGCAAGGCGCCGTATTCCTTCAATCAGCTCCGCATCAACCCCCACGACGACCAGACGGTCATCGTGACCAGCGATTCGATGTACATCACCAGGGACGGCGGAAAGACGTGGGACACCGGTTTCTTCCGCGGTGTGTTCGGGGACTTCCGCTCGATGTGGTGGGACCCCGACAATCGCGATCGGATCATCCTCGGCAGCGACGGCGGCGTCAGCGTATCCGTCGACGGTGGCCGTACCGGTGACTACTTTCCCAACATGGGCATCGGCGAAGCGTACGCGCTCGGCGTGGACATGGACGATCCGTACAATGTCTACGCTGGCTTTCAGGACCATGATTCCTGGAAGGGCCCGAGCAACAGCCCGACCGGCCGCATCACGCTCGAACACTGGGTCACCGTCGGTCCCGGCGACGGTATGTACAACGTTGTCGACCCGACCGACACCCGCTGGGTGTACAACACGCGCGAGCTGAATCAGCTCGGCCGGATGGATCAGCGGACGGGTGTGCGCACGAACATCGCGCCCACACGCCCGCCGGATCGCCCGCGGCTGCGGTACAACTGGATTGCTCCCATCGCACTCTCGCCCGAGGACCCTCGGACGCTCTATGCCGGCGCACAGCTGCTCTTCCGCTCGCGTGACCGCGGAGACACCTGGGAGGAGATCAGCCCTGACCTCACGACGAACGATACCGCCAAAACGGGGTTGAACGTGCCTTACTGCACGATCACGTCGATTGCGGAATCGCCGCTCCGCGCAGGGGTCATCTGGGTCGGCACGGACGACGGGAAGGTGCAGCTCACGCAGGATCAGGGAGAGCGGTGGACCGACCTGACGCCCGCACTCGTTGCCGCCGGCGCGCGCGCCGATCGGTGGGTCAGCCGGGTGTTCGCGTCGCCGCACGATCCGGCCACCGCGTTCGTCGCAAAGAATGGCTTTCGGAACGACGACTTCGCGGCCTATCTGTATCGGACCGCGGACTATGGCCGAACCTGGACGAGCGTTGCCGGCGACCTTCCCGCCGCGCCTGTCAACGTCGTGGTGCAGGATCGACGGAACCGTCAGCTGCTGATCGTCGGCAACGACATCGGCGTGTTCGTGTCGATCGATGGCGGCGCACGTTGGCACCGGCTGAAGGGGAACCTTCCGACCGTCGCGGTGCACGACCTGACGATCCATCCGCGAGAGAACGACCTCGTGATTGCCACCTACGGCCGCGCGCTGTGGACTGGAGACATCACGCCGCTCCAGGAATTATCCGGGGAGATCTTGAATCGCGCCGCCTATCTCTTCGACATGGAGCCTCGAGCACGATACGGCTTCAGCACGCAGGGGATGAACTACCACCTCTTCGGCGACAAGTATCTGGAGGTGCTGAACGAGCCGGAGGCGCTGGTGGTCAACTACTACCTCGGCGCGGATGCGGCAGCCGAGGCACGGATCGTCGTGTCGAACGCGGCGGGTCAGACCGTGCGGCGCGTGGACGGCCCGGCGAAGAAAGGCCTGAATCGGGCCCTCGTCAGCCTGGGTGGCGGGGGCGGCCGCGGGCGAGGAACCACCGCGATGCCCCCCCTGCCCGTCGGCGACTACAGCGTGACGGTCGACGTCGCCGGTGCCACGCTCACGAAGAGCGCGAGGGTGCGAGCTCGGATAGGTATCTGAGGGTCGTGACCCCTCGCGTGCCGAGCAATCGGATGGCTTGGTGCGCTGCCTTTTAACAGGAGGAAGGGAGGAGGGGAGGAACGAGAGGATAATGCCCCTCAACGTCGAATGAATCTGCAGGCTGCTTGCGCCGCGCTTCGCGCGGGTGAGTGACGAGAAGTCCCGACTTGATGGCGCAGAGCTCCTCTCGTTCCTCCCCTCCTCCCCTCCTCCCCTCCTCTTGTAAAGCTTTTTTGACAAGTCGCCAGCCGTCGCTACCCCACCCCCGGCGCTCTATACGCGGTCTTGCGCTCGCAGGCGCGATCCATCTCCTCGGCAGACAGCAACGGCGTCGTCGAACAGCGCGCCGCACCAGAAGCGGCGACAGCCAGGCTCAGAGCGGCGACGGTAACGGCGTCCGGCACGTCCACGATGGCGACCACGTCACGGTCGCCCAGCGTGTAGTAGAAGGACTCGAGCTTGCCCCCCAGCCCCTCGACCGACAATCGGACGACGTGCTCACGTTTGGTGCCTCCCTCGGCACGAAGACCCTTGGCCCCTTCGAGAGTGTAAGCGACGTTCAGCAGATACTTCGGCATCAGGTGCTCTCCTTCGGCGACTGTTGGTGATTTTCGACGAGAGCGCGAATGCGCTCACCGCCATTCAGGCGCGTACTGGCGGCGGCGAGCTCGCTCCTCCACGAAGATGCTCAGGGAAAACAGAACGATGACCTCGACGAGCCCGATGAACGCATAGATCGCGAAGCGCGTGAACGCGCTCGGGACCGGCCAGCACATCGTCCCGGCGTCGAGGCATTCCTCTGTCAACCGCTCGATCTCCGCGTACTCGCGCAGAATGAACCCGATGGAGGACCCGAACACGACGCCGGTTGCGACGATGTTCCCGAACGTCATGCGGCCCTTCCACCAGAAGGGAAAAGCCACGAGCAGACCGACGACGGGCGGAACGGCCAGCGCCAGCGCGATGTAGTGCCAATTGAGCTCAGTCACGATCGCGTTCCCAGAACGGAGTCCCAAACGCCTTGCGGCCCGGATCTACCGTAACACGTCGGCGCTGGACACCGCGATCAGCGATCGCTATCGCTGCTGCGAGGTCGTCGATCGCTTGCCCAACTCGGCCTTCAGTACCTCGACTGCCTTCTCGATCTGCGCGTCCCGTTTCTGCGCGAAGTCCGCCGGCGTGTTGTCGACCAGCACGTCCGGCGGCACGCCGTAGTTCTCCATGTTCTCGCCGGTCACGGTCCAGACGCCGCTCCCGGGCGTGCGGATCGTCGAGCCGTCGAGCAGCGTGTACGACCCCGTGCCGATGACGGCGCCCATCGTCGGCACCCCGACGACCTTGCCGAGCCCGAGCGCCTTGAAGCCGGCCGGGAACATCTCGGCGTCGGAGGCGGAGCGCTCGTTCTGCATCACGACCATCGGTCCGTAGAAGTTCTGAGGCCGAGGCTGTTGGAAGCCCGCGTCACGACCGACGGTGTATTGGTACTGCCTGCCCGCGAGTATGCCGAGCAGTTCCTGGTCGATGCCGCCACCGCCGTTGAACCGCTGATCGATGACGAGCGCTTTCTTCGTCCGGTTCGCCGCCAGGTCGAGCTGGAACTGCCGCAGCGACGGTGCGTCCATCGCGCGGATGTGCAGGTAACCGATATCGCCGTTACCGAGCTTTGCCACGATGTCGCGGCGATCGCTGACCCATTTCGCGTACTGGAGGTCGGTGAACGCGCTGCCGGCGACGGGAGCGATCGTCACCTCCCAGGCGCCCTCGCGGACCGGCTTGTCGTTGACCATGAAGTGGAACTTGCTGCCGGCCGCGAGGGTGAAGTACTGCCAATAGTTCTCGCCGGCCTTCAGGTCGTGGCCGTCCACGGCCACGAGGTAGTCGCCTGCCTTGATCTTCAGGTAGTCGTGATCCGCGGGGCCGTCCTTGTAGATGTGGCCGACCCTGTAGAAACCTGACGCGTCCGTCGCGACGTCGAAGCCTGGATGCCTCGTCTGCACGGTGCGCTCGGTGGTGCTCGGACGGCCGCTGACCCCGGTGTGCGAGGCGTTGAGCTGACCGATCATCATCATCATGACGGTGTGCAGCTCCTCTTCGTCGACGAGATAATCGAGGAGCCCTTCGTAGGTCTTCTTCGCCGCCGTCCAGTCCGTCCCGTGCATCCTGGCGTCGTAGAAGCGGTTCTTCATGATGCGCCAGCCTTCGTTGAAGACCTGCGACCGCAGCGCTTTGTGATCGATTTCCAGGTTGACGCTGTAGGTCACCTGCCTCGCCGTCGTGCTCGGCGTCGACAGATCCGACGGTTCGGCTGCACTGCCGCGGCCACCGCCACGACCGCCGCTGGCGCCGGCCGAGGCATTCTGTGCGGCCCCGGTGCCTGCCTGGTTGGGCAGAGCCGCCGCAAACAGATTGCCGCCCGACCCGAAATAGAGCGTGCGTCCGTCGCGCGCGAACACCATGTTTCCACCGCCGCCGAATCCGCCGCCCGCCGCGCCGCCCCGGCCGCCGCGGCCCGCTCCGGCAGACGGCGGAGCCGACGGAACGCGAATGAGCTGACCGCTCTCGACGTTGATGATGTACATCCCCGCCGTCGGATCGGCGGCTCCAGCAGCTCCGCGCCCTCCGCCGGCGCCACCCGACGACACCGTGAGGGCGACGGAATGCCCTTCGGGCGCGGCCGTCAGGCCGCCAATCGTCGTGCCGGGCACCGTGAGCCGCCGCGCGCGGCGCGGCATGCCGTTCCAATCGATGCGGACCTCGACCGGTTGTGCCCCTGCGTTGCCCCTGCCAGTGTTCTGCCTGGCCGCCGCTTCCGCCGCGAGCCCCTGCGCCTCGTTGTCGATATCGCGGTTCATCGGGTCGCGATCCTGATCGCGCAGCGACAGCGTCCAGAGGGCCATCGTCGTGCTGATGCCACCCTGTGAGGCGATCCCGTTGTTCGCGCTCTCGACCGAGGTGAACACGATGTAGCGTCCGTCAGCGGTCCACGTGGCGTTGTTCTCGGCGTACAGAAGGCTGTCGTCCGAAATGTGGCGCTCCTCGCCCCCTGCGATCGGCACGATGTAGAGATGCGAGCGAAGCGTCCGGTCCTGCTTCGAGAGCGCGACCCACTTGCTGTCGGGTGAGACCGAGACCGACCCGATCCGCCCGAGCTCGCTGGACGAGACCACGGCTGTCTTACCGTCCGCGACGCTGTAGCTGTAAAGCTTCCGATCCGCCGCCGTGTAGAGGAGGGCTTTCGAGTCCGGTGTCCAGACGAGTGCCCCTTTCTCGTTGTCGAGGTCGGTGATCTTCTTGGGATTCGTCCCTTCCGGATCCGAGACCCACACCTCGTCGCGGCCCGACCGATCCGACACGAAGGCGATGTACTTGCCGTCGAACGACCACTTCGGCGATTCGTTGCGCGAGGCCATCTTGTCGGGCGCCACGCGCGTGATGTCGCCGCGGTCGGTGGCGATCGTCAGAATCTGACCTCGCGCGGAGATGACCGCCCGCCGGCCGGATGGAGAAATGTCGAACGAGCTCACCTCGCTCGTCACGGGCTCGACGTCGATTTCGTTCTCCTTCTCGTCGGTGGCGATGTCCAGCTTGATCTCGCTCGTCCTGCCCGAGGGCACATCGAGCTTCCAGATACCGAAGTTGTCTTCGTACACGATGACCTTGCCGTCGCTCGACATCGACGGCCAGAACAGGCTGCCGTCCGTGTGCTTGGTCACCTGTACTGGTTGGCCGCCCTTCGCCGGAACCTTGTAGATGTTGTTGACGCTCTTCCGGACCTCCGTGCTGCCCGGCTTCACGCTCTTGTCGTTCGGCAGGGGATCGGCCACGAAGTAGATCGCATCGTCTGCACCCCACATCGGCCAGTACCGGTTGTAGCGTTCGTCGCCGAGAATTCTGGTGTAGGTCTTTCCGGCGAGGTCGCCGATCCACAGATCCGCGGCGTAGCTGCCGCGATAGTGCTGCCGGGACCAGACAGCGGGATGTCGATTGAAGACCAGCGACTTGCCGTCAGGAGAAAAATTGCCCCAGTAGCCCCAATCGACAGGCAGCGGCTTCTCCTGCCCGCCGGTGACGGCGATCTGATAGAGGGTTGCGACGGTTGGAAACGCCCCGTCGCCCCGCGCGGCGCGGAAGATCACGCTCTGTGAATCACGCGTCCACGAGACGACGTCGTCGTTGCCCGTGTGGTAGGTGAGCCGGCGTGGCACGCCGCCCGTCGCCGACACGATGAACACATCGTAGTTGCCGTAACGATTCGACGAGAACGCGATCCAGCGGCCATCCGGCGAGAACCGCGGATACACGTCGCGCGCGCGATTGTCCGTGAGGCGGTGAGCGTTCGAGCCATCTTCCGACGCGGTCCAGATGTCGCCGAGGTAGCTGAAGGCGATGGTGCCTGCCCGGTAGTCCGGATGCCGTGCCAGCCGGACCGGTGCAGCCCGCATGGACGCTGCACCCGACGTCAGGATCAACAGACCGGTAAGGAGCGCTCCACGGGACATCGTGCGAACCATAGCCATGCCTCCAAATATCAAATATCAACCGGGGGGCTTCGCCCCGCCGGACCCCCCATCGCCGTCGCTCGCAGGGACCCCAAAGCCCCGCTCCGCTCCGGCGGGGCGCGCCTGCCGCGCGCCTGGATCCCCACCGGGGGCTTCGCCCCGCCGGACCCCCCATCGCCGTCGCTCGCAGGGACCCCAAAGCCCCGCTCCGCTCCGGCGGGGCGCGCCTGCCGCGCGCCTGGATCCCATCGGGGGGCTTCCCTCCGCCGAAGCGCCTCCGGCGCGAAGGCGGCCGGACCCCCCATCGCCGTCGCTCGCATCCTTCGAGAGCTTGTGGCTTCCGGCTTTAGCCGGAAGAACGCCGCACGCCTTGCCTTCCACCTAAAGGTGGAAGCCACACGAATCGTTTCCGAGGGGCTTCTGGCGCGAAGGCGGCCGGACCCCCCATCGCCGTCGCTCGCATCCTTCGAGAGCTTGTGGCTTCCGGCTTTAGCCGGAAGAACGCCGCACGCCTTGCCTTCCACCTGAAGGTGGAAGCCACACGAATCGTTTCCGAGGGGCTTCTGGCGCGAAGGCGGCCGGACCCCCATCGCCGTCGCTCGCATCCTTCGAGAGCTTGTGGCTTCCGGCTTTAGCCGGAAGGGCGCCGCGGGCCTTGCCTTCCACCTGAAGGTGGAAGCCACAAAAATCGTTTCACAGCCTCGAAGCGCCTCCGGCGCGAAGGCGGCCGGGGGCACTACCGCTGCCGGCGGGTCAACCGATCCACGATCTCGGCGGCCGAAAGCTTGCGCCGCTGAACCTCGACTCCGGACAGTCTGAAGCGATCGCCCGCGCCGTGAATCAGGACGCGGCCTGCTGCCATCGTCGCTGCGGTCGGGAGGTCCCCAGCGCGGCGCAGCCCGGGAATGTACAAACGGTCGAGGAACATCCCATCGCTCCCCGTATCGAAGTCACCGACGTCGAGAATCGCCAGCGAGAGCGGCGCCACGGCGCTGGCCAGCACGCCCGCCAGCGCCTCATCGCCGTCCGCGATGAGAATCGCGCCGGGCGACTCCCGAGCGGCGGTCACGATGTCCGCCACGCGCTGACTGGCGGCTGTGCGATTGTAGGTCTCGAAATGCCTGATCTTCCCGGCGGCGACAAGGTCAGCGGTCGTGAACCGGATTCGTTTGGCGACGAACCGTGCCCGCTTCAGACGACGCTCGAGATCGGCATCGGCGGCGGTGAGAAGGACCGTCCGGGTGCCTGCGTTCGGCGCCGGTAGCGCCGCTTCCGAGGCGAACCCGAGAACATGCCGGAGAGCGGATTCCACATCCGACCGATGCCCCGACGTCAACTGGTGCTGGGCTGCGGCAATCCAGTTGTCGGTCAGCTGCGCGGCGGTGACGGCGTTCGCGGGCAGCGGGCGCTGGTGGAACACGAGAAGGTCCGGCAAGGGATCGGGATCGAACGACTTTTCGGGCCGCTTCACGTCGGCCGGCGCCTGCTGGAGCCAGCGCGCCATCCAGGCGTACACAGCCTCGCGGCTGTCGCGATTGTAGTTGTGCGGCGCTTCGAACTGCACGGCGTGCACGCGGGACGGCTCACCCAGGAGATCGTAGATCTTCCTGATGGCCGGATACTCCGCCTGCATCGTCTCCCGGGTCCAGTCACCAGTCGCTGACACCATGAGCAACGGGCGTGGCGCGATGGTCGCGGCGATCTCGACGTTCGTGGTATCCAGCCGCAGCCCGGGAAGGTTCTCGCAGAGGCACCCGCCCTGCATCAGTAACGAGATCATGTTCACCGGAGCGGCAACCCGCACGCGGCTGTCGACGGCCGTCACGAGGAAGGTCTGCGTCCCGCCGCCGGAGGCCCCGGTCGCGCCGATCGCGTCGCGTTTCACGTACGGCAGGGTCTCGAGGAAGTCGAGAGATCGAATGCTGTTCCACAGTTGGAGCCCGCCGAGGCTGAGACTCCAGAGCCTCTCGCGCCGCCCGTCGAACGTATGAGTCAGCTGACGGCTGTCGTTGTAGCCAATCGCGTCGTAGGTGAAGACCACGAAGCCCTGGCGCGCCAGGTTGATGGCTCGACCGGGGATCGACGCGGTCGTCGTGTTTTCCAGGCGCCCGTAAGTCCAGTGCCCGTGTGGTGACAGGATCGCCGGGAATGGACCGTCGCCGATTGGTCGATACAGATTCCCGGTGACGAAGAACCCGGGGAGGCTCTCGAAGTACACCTTCGACACGCGATAGTCCGCGTGCGCGATCTCGCCGAAAATCACAGGCGCCAGCGGCGTCTTCTCGGGCATCGGCAGCAGGCCCGCCGACGCGAGGACGTGCTGGCGCAGGTAGTCGGCACGCTGCTGCCACACGGCCGGGGTCGTGATGGCGGGAGGGGCGAAACGATCGTCGAGCGTGCGGTACTGCGCCGCCGCCGCCAACACGAACGAGCACACCAGCGCGATCGTGAGCGCCGGTCTGGAGCGCAACGTGGTTCGAGCGGACATCAACCGCCTCCGATGCATCGGTCAGAACGGAATCGCCAGGAAGACTACTCGATCGACTTGGCCAGCACTTCCTTTACCCGCGTGCGCACCAACTCGGCTGTCGCCGGTTCCCGAAAGGTGGCGCGTTCCCGGCCACCCGGCACCGTAAGCGGGTGCAGGCGGCCGCGCAAGACCGGCAGCTGCACCTCCCGACTGGCCAGCCAGGCAGCCTCACCGCCTTTACGCGCAAATTGGGCCCTTGAATAGATAATGAAGTGCGTTCGCGGGTTCCGCGCCGCCAGGTACGCAAAAAAGAGCAACAAGCGCTCCTCGGCCACGTCCAACAGATGCTCGGCAATCACAGGATCACTCTTCGCGACCCGCTCGTCCAGAAGGCAGGACAGATGGCTGACTATTAGATCCGGGTTTTCGAGAAGCACCTGCTCCTCGCGATGCCAAACAGCGCTCGTGTTCTCTTTGCGGATCGCGACCGGCAACACCCGCAGCGCGTCGGTCACATCGTCCGCATTGGTGCCTCCCTCTTTCTCGGTTCGAGGATCGGTACACCCGGCCGGGAAGTGGTGAGTCCATGAGCACGATCACGGGCCGCGGGTTTGGAGGCGGCCCCGCTTCTCGCGTCGACCACCACTGTATGCCCAAGAGCGCACAGACGACCGCCAGGGCGGTTGCCCACGCTCCATGGAGGATCCAGGTCCGGCGGCCGGGCGGACCCGCGAGATGAACGCCGAGATCCTCTTCGGCCCATCGGATTTCGCGCACCATATCGGCAGCGTCCTGCCACCGATCGTTCGGATCCCGAGCAAGGCATGCGGAGATTATTCGATCGAGTGCAGGCGCAAGGTGCGGGTCGACGTCCGAGGCTCGCGGCCGCGTATCCGCAAGTATGGCTGCCACCTGTGACGCACCGGACGACCCGCCGAACGCCCGTCGTCCCGTAGCCATTTCGAACAACACCGACCCGAAGGCAAAGAGATCCGTCCGGCGATCGACAGGCGCTCCTTCCAGCTGCTCCGGCGCCATGTACGGCACCGTACCGATCAAACCGCCGGCGACGGTCGGCGAACCGGTCACGGTCTTGCCGACACCATCTGGCGCCGGCTCCGTGACCACGACCTGCTTGGCGATTCCGAAATCGAGTAACTTGACCCCGTTTCGCGTCAGCATCACGTTGGAGGGTTTGAGGTCCCGGTGGACGATCCCCGCCCGGTGCGCAGCCACGAGCGCCTCGCCGACCCCGATCGCGACCGCGAACAGCTCAGGCAGTGGCAACGGACCCCGGCCCAGCCGAGCCTCCAGTGTTTCGCCGTCCAGATACTCCATCACCAGGAAGTTGTCGGCCGCGAAGCGGCCGACGTCGTAAACGCTGCAGATGTGAGGGTGATTCAGGGCGGCGATCGCGCGGGCTTCGCGTTCGAAACGGAGACGCGCTTGCGGATCTTCGGCCTGGTCGCTGCGCGTCACCTTGATGGCCACCGTCCGGCCAAGGCGGGGGTCTCGGGCGCGATACACCTCGCCCATGCCACCAGCGCCAAGGTGGCTGACGATCTCGTACGGGCCAAGCATGGTTCCCGCGGAGAATGTCATGTGCGCAAGCGGGAGTAAGTGGGCGTAGTTTACTCCGTCGGCAGCCGACGCGGGCCTCCAGGGAGGGGCACCGCGCGCATGTTAGCATCGGCCATTCAGGATGAACGGGAGGACACGTGGCTAAGAAGAAGGTCGCGCGCAAGAGCGCCCGGAAGCCGGCCGCCGCCGCGAAGCGACGGAAAACCCCGATTCGCAGACCGAAGACCGCCGATCCGCTCTTCGCGCCCGTGAAAGGGGCCGAGCGCCGGGAAGTCGGGCACGTCCGCCTCGAGGTGGGACGGGCCGGCGAGGCGCGCGTCAAGCGCATGATCTACCCGCCGGGATTCCGGTGGTCGGTCGATATGAAGCCCAAGGTCGGCACCGACCTGTGCATGCACGCGCACGTCGGCTTCCTCGCGTCAGGAGAAATCCACATCGAATACGCGGACGGGTGCGTCGTCGAGCACAAGGCGCCACAGATCGTGGCGATCGACCCGGGCCACGACGGCTGGGTCGTGGGGAAGAAGCCGGTGGTGCTGATCGAGTTCGACTTCGAGGGCGACACCGTCCGGCGGCTCGGGATGCCCGACGCGCATCGGCATTCCTGAGGCGCCCGACGTTCGGTGCGACCGCTCGTGGTGCCGACCTGGCATGGCCAGAGGCTAGAACGTATCTCACAAATGCTGCGCGAGCGAGCACGGCGAGCGAGCCACCCGACCGGCCCGCCTTCGCGCCGCAGGCGCTACGGCGAGGTCTCGCCGTAGCTTTAGCGGAGGCGGAAGCGCGCCGGCGAAGCGGCGCGCGAGAGAGCGTGTAGGGGAGTCCGAGGGGCGAAGCCCCTCGGCTCAGGCTAGTAGCCGCCCGCGTGGATCAAGCGTCCGTAGGACCGGCCGGCGACCCCGGCGAAGCCGTAGTCAGCGGTTTGCACCGACGCGTCGTGTATGAGCTTCGACATGATGATGGAAGGCGCCCCCTGACATTGTAGGGTGGCGATGCAGAGCGCCGCCGTGCCGGCGACGTGGGGCGACGCCATGCTGGTGCCGGAGATCGTGTTGTAGCCGCCCCCCTTCCAGGTCGACAAGATGCATACGCCAGGCGCAGCAATCGTGTGACCTTCGTCTGAACTGCCGGGAAGCGTGTAGTTACTGAAATCGGCCGACGTGTCGTCCGCGTCGGACCGGCAGGTGGCGGTCGCCCCGGCGCCTGGCTGTCCGTTGAAGTCGGCCACGGCCGTCACGGCCAACACTTCTCTGTACGCCGCAGGCGAGAAGCCCGCCAGGTTCGCGTTGTCGTTGCCTGCGGCCACAACGTAGGTCACTCCGGCGGCGACCGAGCGACAGATCGCCTTGTGCAGGGCATCCGCATTGCTGTTCCCACAATTACCATCGTCGGAGCCGCCACCGCCTAGGCTCATATTGGCGACCTTGATCTTGAGGTTCGACGCGTTCGCGGTGACCCAATCGATGCCGCAAATCACCGATGACCAGGTGCCGGAGCCCTGGTTGTTGAGAACTCGGACCGAGTAGATCGGGATGCCCGGCGCCACGCCCACGACGCCGGCGCCATTGTTGATCGCGCCGATCGTCCCGGCGACGTGAGTCCCGTGACCGTTCCCGTCGGCGAAGCTCTTCCCAACCGAGCAGTTCTTGCCGCCGGCGATGTTCAGATCGGCATGCGGTCCGCTGCCCGTGTCGATGACCGCGACCGCGAGGTCCCAGGAATTCGACGAGAACTGCGTGCTGAACCTCTGCGTTGATTCGGTCGACGCCGGTTGGCACGGTCTGCGCGACCGCCTCTACGGGCCGGTCGTCGGAGACGAATGCCACTCGGGGATCGCGCTGAACGTCACCGAGCCTCGCCTGCGGAATCCTCGCGGCGTATCCCCTCAACGCGCTGTGATAGAGCTGAGAGACGCTCGCGCCGTACGCCCGGCCGTGCTCCGCCGCCAGGCCGTCGACATCGGCCTCGTCATCGTGGAAGACCACGATGACATCGCGCGCGGATTGTGGCGGAGGCCCGGCTTGGCCCATCAGAGTGAGCCGTGTCCCGGCAAGAACGGCGGCAATCGAAACCGTAATGGCGATTCGTCTCATGACATCCTTCGAAAGGGAGCACGTCACAGTCGGGACTCCGGGCGTATCCAAGAAGGTCCGCGAACCGATTCGTAGCTGGCTCTATATGGTCCGCCGCTCCGTCAGCAACGAACGTTCCACCGCGCGTGCAACGCCGCAAGGCGTTCAGTGCAAGCCGATAACACGTGGTTATCGAGGCGCTTGGAACGAACGAAGCAGATCAACGGGGTGACACCTGCAGGACCAAGTCCACTCGCGGGCTGACTATTCTCTGTCGCTGTTCGACAGTTCCGAATTGCATTGGGAGATCGATGACGAGCCCGAATTATTCGGCCGGATGCATATGGCCAGGTGCTAAATTTCCAGCAGGTCCTTGCCCACGATGACCGTGCCGCTGAAATGCGGGCGAACCGCGTCCATCCACATCTGCTCGGTCATCGTCGGATCGTCCGGCGGGATGAGATGCGAGAGGACCAGAGTCTTGACCCCCGCCGCCTGTGCGACACGTCCGGCGTCCTCGACGGACGTCTGGCCGTCGACGATCGCCTGCCTCAGGGCCGTCACATTCGGAACGCGCGCGATCAGCCGATCGACGGCCGGCAGGTAGACGGCCGAGTGGACGAGGACATCAGCCCCCTTCGCGAGCGCGACGACCCTCTCCGAGCGCGCCGTATCCCCGGAAATCACGATCGATCGGTCGGCCGTGTCGAACCGAAACGCAAACGAAGGCACGACGGGCGGGTGATCCACGAGGGCGGCCGTGACTTTCACGGTGTCCTCTTGCAGGACCGGTCCGCCTTGACTGATTTCGTGAACGTGCACGAGCGGAACGAGCGGCACGCGGCCCTCGTTCGCGATGCGGATCTCGATGTCCGGCGCGCTCATCTCGAAGAAGAGCCTGGTGATCTTCTCGAGCGGCGGCGGCCCCCACGTGTCGACGCGCGACTTCAGGCCGGACGCCCACGCCAGCAGCATCAGGTTTCCATAGTCGGCGTTGTGGTCCGAGTGGTGATGGGTGATGAAGACGTGGCGCAGCGCCGTCAACGGCACACCGGCGAAGACCAGCTGGCGCGCGACGCCATTTCCGCAATCGATCACATAGGCCTGGTCGCCGACGACGATGACTTGCGCGGACGCGGAGCTGGCCGTGCGCGGTCGCGGCCCGCCGCCGGTGCCGAGCAGAATGAGTCTGGTCTTCTTGGTTTGTGCTGACGCGAGAGGCCGACAGATTGCCGCCGCAGCCAGCGCTGCGACGGCGTTGAGCCATTCACGTCGATCGATCCGACCCATCTTCAGGGGTGACTCATGGCGGCGATCAACGGCTGATTTCGTCGAACCCGGGACGGGCGAGCGCCCAGGCTTCGTGCGTCCTGGCTAGAAGCCGTCTCATAAACCTGCCGCTCGTTTCACGACGCGAGCGAACGACAGTGAGCGAGCCACGCGAGCGGCCCGCCTTCGCGCCGCAGGCGCTACGGCGAGGTCTCGCCGTAGCTTTAGCGGAGGCGGAAGCGCGCCGGCGAAGCGGCGCGCGAGCGCGCGTGTCGGGGAGTCCGAGGGGCGAAGCCCCTCGGATGAGGCTAAGTGGTCGCCGCGAAGCGCTCGCGGGATCGTTCGCGCGCCTTGCGCGCTTCTTCCTCGCGGTTGCGTGGCTGAGCGGTGGTCGTCAGAGAACTGATCAGGCGATGCGCGGCGGCGGTCACCTCCTCGACGGCCCGGTCGAAGACTTCTTCATTGGCGCGCGATGGACGGGTCGTCCCGCTCAGCTTTCGAACGAACTGCAGCGCGGATGCGCGGATCTCGTCGTCGGTTGCCGGCGGCGCGAAATTGGCGAGCGTCTTGATGTTGCGGCACATACGACTATTTTACAGGGTGCCGCGGCGCCTTTCTATTTCGCCTTGGTGCTCTTCGCCTCTATCGCGGGAGCCCACTTCCCGTCGGGACCCTGCAATTCCAGCTTGAAGGTGTATGCCGTCGGCGAGAGCTCTTTGATCGTCACGCGTGATTTGACCTTCTGCCCGCCCATCACGCTCTCGTCGTCGTATGTCCAGGTGTCGCCCTTCACCGTGCCCTTGGGCACCGTCGCCATGGTCATCGCGGTGTTGTCCAGGCCGTAGTACGTGTAGACCTTCGCTTCCAGGCTGTAGCTGAGGAGCCCGATGCTCTTGGTGGGGCCCGTTGGATTCTTGCCGTCAGAATGGCAAATGACAGCGAACCGTCCCTCGAACCATTCGCAGTTGTCTGTGGCCGACATTTTTCCGCCAGGTCCGAGCGGCCCTGGCTTCATTTCACCCTCGGTCGTCCACTTTCCCACGAAGTAACCGAGCCGCTGGTGCTCAGGGCCGGGCTTTGGCGCAGGAGGCGTCTGGGCGACAGCGAGCTGAACCCCGGCCAGTGACACAACGACGCAGAACGCAAGCCCTTCGAAGGTCTTTCTCATGGTTGCCCTCCGGCTGATGTCGAGCGGATGGTAGCAAGGTCAGCCGGAGGAGACAACTTCCCCGCCTTACTTTGTCGCGGGCTTGGCCGCCGCCACCTTGAGCTCCACGGTCCCTGTCACCTTCTCTCCCGAATCCCCGCAGCCAGCCGTTTCCATCGTGCCCTTGGAGGGTCCCAACTTCTCCGGGAGCGTGATGGTCATCTTCACCGTGCCGTCGCAGTTCCGCTCCGTCATGTGATACGGGAACTCCAGGTTCATCACGCCTGCTTTGGACGTGCCGGCGACCGTTCCGGTGATCGCGGACGGCGAAGTGATCACCATCTTCCCCGTCACCTTTCCTGCATCGACAGTCAGGTCCATCGTCCCGGTGTAGACGCTCTCGCTGGTTGTCACGGTGAGGTCGTGCATCACACTCTTCGTCCCAGAAGCCTTTTTTCCCTGAGCCGAGAGCGAACCGACGGTCACAGCAACGACGAGAGCTGACGCGGCAAGCCTGCTGAACATGGAATACCTCCAGACCCAGAGACGCAGGAACCCTCCGAAAAGGTTCGCGCATGCAAACCGGTCAACGTTTTCTGAGCTTGAAGGCGACCGAATAGGGCCGATCTCGGTTGGCGAGCGCCTTTTCTGCTCCCGGAAGATGGAACCGATCTTCGGTAATCCTCGGCTCTTCGAAGTCCTCGACGCCGAAGCCGGCGGAGGTGAACGCCTTCCAATAGTCCGACAACGGCCGATGAAACCAGATGAACTCGGATGTGAAGTGCGCCCATGGCGGATCCAGGCGTTTCGTTTCGGAGAAGTACGGAAACTCCCACCCATAACTGACGCTGGTGCCGCCGGCAGGCCTGATCGCGCTGCCCTGCGGGAAGCAGGGGTGGGAGAACACGACGACAGCCAGGCCGCCGGACTTCAAGACCCGGCTGAAGGCTCGCATCGTTCCGCGGAGATCCGGCGTGTCCATGAGCACATAATTCGCGACGATCGCGTCGAACTGTTCATCGGCGAGCGTGTGGAGCTCGGAGCAGGAGTCCAGACGAAAGTCGATGCCCACATAGAGGCTTCGGGCGATGCCGAGCATACGGTCAGAGAAGTCGATCCCCGTGACCCGAGCGCCGCGGTCACGGAGCTTTGCCGCGAGGTATCCCGTGCCGCAGCCCGCATCCAGAACGGCGAGCCCATCGACATCGCCCAGGAACTTCCAAAGAACGGGGTCGGAGTTCAGCCGGCGGTTGCCGTCACCGTCGTCCCCGACCTGAATCCGCCAGTCGTCTGCCACGTTGTCCCAGAATGTTCTGGTCTGGTCGAGATCATCGCCGCTCATCGAGCGTTCTCCTCTGAGCCAGTCGGCGCCAGGATTGCACATTACCTGGTGACGTATCCGAACATGGATGATTTCCCGGTTCTCTGGCAGATCGCCAGCGGCGCCTTCTTCGTCTACATCATCGCTCTTGCCCTGGTGCGCGGAGCAATGCCCCGCAGGCGATTCGCCCTGGCGGTCGCGGCAGCCGGCCTCGTTGCGACGGCGGGGTCGACGATGATCCCGCGGGTCGCCTGGCTGCACGACTGGATCTTGCCGCCCTCGCTGCTGCTGCTCGGCTACTGGAGCAGCGGCGCGCTCTTCGTTGCGCCGATGTCCCGGGCGGAAGCGGTTCTGATGGCGGGCGACCGGGCACTCGGCATCTCGAACGTCCGGACGCCGCGACTGATGGCTGAGCTCCTGGAAGCCTCGTACGCCGGCATCTACGCCATCGTCGGCCTTGCGTTCATCCTGTATCTCGTCTTCGTCCCCTCGCCAAGCCCGGATCGCTTCTGGGCGGTGGTCCTGATTACCGACTTCCTCTGCTTTGCGATGCTGCCATGGCTCCAGACGCGGCCTCCCCGCGCCCTCGAGGAGCGTGACCCGTGGCAGTCGTCCATCCGGCCCTTCAACCTGGGACTGCTCGACACGGCCAGCATTCACGTCAACACGTTCCCCAGCGGCCATGCCGCGGAGGCGCTCGCCGCCGCGCTGCTCCTCGTCTCCGCGCCGCTGCCGGTGGTGATCGGAATGGGCTGCTGTGCACTGGCGATCACGGCCGGCGCCGTCCTCGGCCGCTATCACTACGCTCTCGATGCGCTGGCAGGATGGCTCGTTGCGACCGCGGTATGGCTCGTGGTCGCGTGATTCACCCGCCGGGAACGGGCTGACGCGGGTTCGGCGCATTGGCGTAAGATGCGTCGTACCGTCAAATCGCTCCCGGAGGGCTGCAATGCTTCGTCGCGAGTTCCTGAAGAAGACCGCTGCGGCGGTCGCGGTGTCAGGCATCCCTGTCCACGCCGAGCAGCTCGCCGGCATGCGCAAGCGAGTCGGGCTCATCGGCCCGGGCTGGTACGGCAAGTCCGACCTGTTGCGGCTCGTCCAGGTGGCGCCGGTCGAAGTGGTCTCGCTCTGCGACGTGGACAAGCGGATGCTGGCCGAAGCGGGCGAGCTGGTCGCCTCACGCCAGGTCTCGAAGAAGACGCCACGGCTCTTCAGCGATTACCAGGAAATGCTCCGGCAGCGCGATCTCGATATCGTCCTCATCGATACGCCCGACCATTGGCACGCATTGCCGATGATCGAGGCCGTGAAGTCGGGAATGGACGTCTGGGTCCAGAAACCCATCAGCGTCGACATCGTCGAGGGACAGGCGATGCTGGCTGCCGCGCGCAAGTACAAGCGCGTCGTGCAGGTGGGGATGCAGCGGCGCAGCACCCCGCATCTCATCACGGCGCGCGATCGCGTCATTCGGGAGGGCCGTCTCGGCACGATCGGCCTCGTCGAGATCTACTGCTACTACCACATGCGCGCGACGCAGAATCCACCCGACACGCAGCCGCCCGACAATCTGGACTACGAGATGTGGACCGGCCCGGCGCCGATGCGGCCGTACAACTCGCTCGTCCATCCCCGCAGCTGGCGGGCCTTCATGGAGTACGGCAACGGCATCGTCGGCGACATGTGCGTGCACATGCTCGACATGGTTCGGTGGATGCTCGACCTCGGCATGCCCACACGAGTGAGCTCGTCGGGCGGCATTCTGATCGACAAGAAGAGCAAGGCCAACATCACCGACTCGCAGACCGCGACGTTCGACTTCGGCAACCTGCAGGTCGTCTGGATCCACCGCAGTTACGGTGATGCTCCTGACCCGAAGTATCCGTGGGCGGCCACGTTCTATGGCGACAAGGGCACGCTCAAAGCGGGCGTCATGGGATACGACTTCGTTCCTTCGGCCAAAGATGGCACGCCGATGCACGAGGATGTCGTCTACGAGCTCGAACAGTTCCCGGAGGACAAGACCGAAAAAGATCTGGAAAAGCACGTCGCACCCGCCATCCGCGGCCACATGAAGAACTTCCTCGCCTGCGTGGAGTCGCGCGAGACGCCGGTCGCAGACATCGAACAGGGCTACATCTCCGCGTCCGCGTGCATCCTGGCGAATCTGTCGATGCAACTGGGGCGCTCACTCCAGTGGGACCATGCCAAGGGCATGGTCGTCGGAGATGCGGAAGCCAACAAGCTGCTGCGCCGGCCGTACCGCGCGCCCTGGGTACATCCCGACCCCGCGACCGTGTGAAACGGGCAAGCCGAACCATTTACAAGTTGCCCACTGCTGAGTAAGCTTCCCCCGGACCGGGGCGCACCGCGACCGGCACGACAAGGAGAAGATGATGAAGCTGCTACGGGTTCTGATGGCCGGCGCCCTGCTGGCGGGCGGAACGAGTTATGCCTGGGCGCAGGATGCGCAGGCCGAGAAGACAATCATCGCGAACGAGCGGGCGATCAACACCGCGTTCGCGAAGGGAAGTCTTGCGGGGTTCAAGGAGCACGTCGCCGCGGATGGCTCGTCGGTCGACTCGATGACGGGCGTGATGACGATGGCCGTCTTCATGAAGGATTTCGAAGGCATGGCCAAGGACATGAAGATTGCATCGTGGGACATCTCCGACAGCAAGTTCCAATGGGTGGACGCGAACACCACGGTTCACATCTACAAGTGGACCGGCAAGGGAACGTACCAGGGCCAGCCGATTCCAAGCCCGGCGTGGGCTTCGACGGTCTGGTCGAAGAAGAATGGGAAGTGGACTGCCGTGTTCCACCAGGAGACGTTGATCCCGCCAGCACCGCCGAAGAAGTAGCAGCCCGCCGGCGCGGCCGCACGCGCAAGACCTCTGACGGTGGCTCCCAACGGAGCCACCGTCATACCCAGCCCAACTCCTTCATCGCCAGGCCGGCATTCCACACCTTCGTCATGTGGACGATCCGGTCGCCGTCAAACTGCATCATGTACACGTAGTCGGTGCTCGTGTGACGGCCAGTCGGCGGCACCGGGCCGCCAGAGCCCGTATGCGTGCCGTGGAACACCGCGCAGGCCGTCACGTTGTTCCGATCGGCGTCCGTAGCGAACGACTTCAAATCGTACCGCCCATCGGGGAGAACCGTCATCATCCCCTTCATCCAGTCGGTGTATTCAGCAAGAGTCTTGACGCCGAGCAAGGGCTCGGCCTGTGCCGCAAATGTCGCGTTCGGTGCACAGTACGCGCTGCACGCTGCCCAACCTTGTCCTGACTCGCAGGCAGCAAAGAACTTTTCGGCGATGCTCGTAATCGAGGCCATGGTCGACATCTCCTGACGCGGTAATCACCAGCCAGAAGCCTACCGGCAATCATCGTTGGAAGGCAATGCGTCCGCGACCAGATCAGCGTCGCCTCCTTGACGGCTGTGGCCCCGAGCAGCGGCGGCATCGGGCGGCCCCTGAAGACGATGTAATCTCCTGTGGCTTTCCGCCTTCAGGCGGAAGATCGCGGCCGGCGTTGGTCTTCCACCTAAAGGTGGAAGCCACAAGAAGGTGGAAGCCACACGATCGATTTGTTCACAGGCCTGAAGGCCTGCGCTACGAGAGGCGCGATGGCCAATACCCGCGAATCCCGCGAATAGACACCCGAAGACGGCGACTACCTGACAACCGGCTGATACAGCTGGGTCCGCCATTTCGTCGGTTCAGTCATCGGCGTTTGGCCTCGCACTTCTCGGTTAGAACGTATCTCACAAATGCGGCGGGAGCGAGCACCGCGAGCGAGCCACGCGAGCGGAGCGCGCCGGCGAAGCGGCGCGCGAGAGCGCGTGTAGGGGAGTCCGAAGGGCGAAGCCCCTCGGCTGAGGTTGGTGTTCATACCACGCCGCGGCGGCCCATGATTGCATCGGTCCGGCGGCCGCTGCAACGGTTGTCAACCAGCCTCTCTCGGCAGTGCATTGCGCATCCGGATGATGGAGAATTGCAGGCTCGAAGCGACCACCGCATCGCGAAGGGGCCACAGATTCGGCACGACGCGCAGCTCGACACCGCGGCGTCGCAACTCCGCGACCTGATCATCCATGAGCTCGACGCAGGCGGGAACGACGGCGGTTCGGCTCACGAAGTAGCCGGCGCAGTCGTCGATACACTCGAACGTCTCGGGCGGCAGGTGATAGCAGTACAGCCGGCAGGATCGCAAGCGGTCGACCCAGCCGCGCTCGATCGCGACGACGGCAGCACTCGATCCAAGGAAGCGCTCGACATCCAGGGCCGTCGTGTCGCGCCCGGCGTAATAGGTCACGCGGGGGCAGTCGCGCGGCACGAGATAGTTGCGCAACCGAGCCGCGTCAATAGCCCACACCACCAGACCGTCGGCGTTTTCGGCTGGCCTGGGCTCGAACCGATCGATGCCGGGCTCCTCGCTGACGTGAAACAACATAGTGGATCGCTGCCCTGTCCAACGCGGACCTGCGAGCGCCGGCCGCGGTCCCGCGCAACGCAGCCGCGGGTCAGGCGATGCGCCGCTGGCCTTGAATGATCATGCGAAGCACCACGACGGCGACGAGCATCGTCGTGATGTACGGAAGGTGCGCGCCGAGATCGGGAGCGTAAAGGGATTGCTGCTGCACATCCGAGATGCGTGCGGTCCAGATGGCGTTGGGCACTCCGTCTGACTGCGGCTGGAGCGAGATCACGGCCGCTTGCGCCCAATTGCCACCGAGGTGAAGCCCGATCGGCAGAGCCAAACCGTTCGTCCGCACGGCGGCCCATCCAAACACGACGCCTCCCAGCGCAGGCATCGCAACCTGGAAGAAGGCACCGATCCCCCACATGCCGGAGCCCACGAGGTGATAGATGCCGAAGAGCACTGCCGAAATGAGAATGCCGGGCCACGCACCCACCGCCTGCACGAGTCGCTGAAACGGATACCCACGGAACAGCAGCTCCTCCGGCAACAGCAGGAGCAGCGCGACCAGCAGGCCGCCCACCGCCGCGGGTATTCCGTTTACGCCCGAGAACCTCCACGTGGCTCCGACGATCCCAGCTCGTACGAGCACAAGCAGGGCGAACAGGACGGCGCCCACTGCAAACCCGATGGTCAGCTCCCGCATTCGACGGCGGGTGGGGCGGAGGCCAAGGCTTCGCAGGCCGTCTCCCTCCAGCCTGAGCGCGACGACGGTCGCCGCAACCAGCAATACATTCACGATGAACGCGTACACCCACACTGGAACGGTAGTCAGGCCTGCCGTCGCCGTGAGAATGCCAACGATGGGCCCGGCCGCGATCGTCAAGGCGACTCCAACGGCAGCGAAGCCGACCGCTTTCAACAAGAGCATGCGCATGGTTGAGTCAACGCGGACTGGCCAGAAAGACATCCCTTCCCCACTGATCGATTGAGCTCGTTGCCGAGAGTCCCACATCCTGGAACCACGCGAGCCAGCGCGTGCGGGCGAAGAGGCCTTCCACGTGCCGGTCGTGAACAACTCGAACCGATCCGGCGACGTCCCTGAGCAGGAAAGCATAGTCGACAATATAGGTGTCGTCGCCGGCGTCGGGATCCCATCGCCACTCCAGATACCGCAGCCCGCGGCCGTCGCTCGCATCATGTCCACCTTCGTCGGTGCCCGGTGTGAATGTCTCCTTGACGTAGTCGGGGAGCACCACAACGGTCCCGCCGGGACGGCAGTGAATGGCCGCCGTCTCCAACGTCGCCTTCACGTCGTCGCCTGTCGTGGCGTACATGATCGCGTCGTGCACGAGCACGACGTCGAACTGGCGCGCCAGCCGGAGGCTGCGCATATCGGCAACGAGATGTTCGGCATCGGGGTTGACCGTACGGCTGTTCGCCAGCATACCCGGAGAGCGATCCGTCAGGGTCAGCCGGAAGTGTGACTTCAGATGAGACGCGAGGCTTCCGCCGCCAGACCCGAGCTCGAGCAATGTCGCCTGGCCAGCCGTCCCGAGTGGACCCAATCGCCCGAGCAGGTCGGCGGCCTCTTCGCCGTAATGCTCGGGCGGGGAGAAGAGCGGCCACCAGTCGGCGAGGTCGTCGTAGAAGCTGGCCTGGGGATCGGTCATGGCTGCGGTTGTTTGATGATTGTCGAAAACTGAGCCCAGTTCGAACACCGGCCTCGGCGATCGCCAGGCTAATCCGGCCGGTCCCGGCGCCAAGCTCGAGAACCGGTCCGCCGGACTCCTTTGGCCTGCCGACAGTACCACTCGGCATCGCCTCGAAACGAAGCGGGCGTAACGTCGTCGTAGAGTTGAGGCTGATAGCTCACATGACCTCGAAGAAAGGCGTGCTGGGAACGTGAACGGTCAAAGAGTGTCAGCGCGCACACGTTTGCTCGCGATAAGCGCAGCAACGCGTAGCACAATCGCACTCAGCAAGACCGACACTGGCGGAACGACGAGGAATGCAAACGCCGGCTGCGGCCTCGGAGGCCCAAACGCTACGTAACCATAAGTCCCGAGGCTGTCGAGGGTGACGACGAACATCAGCGCATAGAGCGCCGTCCGTGTGAGCGCCGACCACTGCTTCGACATCGCGTCGGCCGCTGCGAGCGCGACGAACGGGATCAGCACCCAGATCACAAAGACCGCCATCAGAAGTGCGGAGGGATTGCGGCGGCCGGTGTACAAGGTCAAACCAACCGAGCCGAGGCCTCCAATTGCAATGGCGACTAAGCCTGCCGTGCGCAGCAACGGTTATCTCCCACCCGTCACATCGATGAACGCGCCCGTCGTAAACGACGCTTCGCCTGAGAGCAGCCACAGGATGGCGGGCGCGACTTCCTCCGGCCTTCCGCCACGCTTCATCGGTACGGAGGACTTGACCCGATCGACGCGGTTTGGTTCGCCGCCGCTGGCGTGCATCTCAGTGTAGATGAAGCCGGGGCGAACCGCGTTCACGCGGATGCCCTCCTCGGCGACTTCGTGAGCAAGACCGATCGTCAACGTGTCGACCAGCCGGTTCACTGGACGACCGTCAGCATGGCTACGACGAGTCCGGTGCTATGAGCAAGGATGTTGGCCAGAAGGTCGCGTCTCCACAGATAGAAGAGTGTCATCAGGCGCTCGGAAACCAGCACGAAGAGAGGGGGGCCCGCGAGCGCCACGAGGAGTGTGAGACTCGTCGCGGGACTGACCGAGCCGGCCGCCGGGCGCCTTACGACCGCGATACGGGCCTCCTATGCCGTGCGCCGACCGGCGTCCAGCGGCTGCCGAAGCAGATGTCTCAGCGCCCACTCAGGTCTACCTGGGGCCTCCTCCAGACCCCCGACGGCACAGGCGATCATCCACGCCCAATAGACGGGGATCAGCAGCTCCCTTTCGACCTCGCTCAACACTGACTCCTCCTCGTAGCCCTCGAGAAGATCCGCGTCCCGACCGCGCCATGACAGCACGAAGTCGGCGATGCGCAAGTCCAGGTGGGTCACGTCGAAATCGAAGACCGCAGACAACCGACCGCCTGCGTACCTGATGTTCCACGGCGTCAAGTCGCCATGGATGACTGTTGCGGCCGGTGCGCTCGGCATGAGCTCGTCGAGGCGTCGTCTCGTCGCGTCGGCGTACTCGAGGAGGATTCGACCGGCTTCAGGATCCCGGCGAGCGTACTCTCCGGAGCACCGTCTCCGCGGGGCGCTTCCCACGGCGATCGAAGAGGCCTTCCGGCGCGGTCCGCCACCTGTCGCGCTGGCCAAGGTGTGTCAGCCCGGACAGATCGACGTGCAGACGTGCCAGGAGCCTGCCGCGCGCGCGCTGCTCGGCGCGTCGGCCCGAGGCCGATCTGGGTGCCGGGCTGCGGCCCGGCAGATACGGGAACACACACCAACTTCCCGTCGCCTCGTGCGCAACATCAGCGAGCGGCGCAGCAACGGGCCACCCCCGGCTCCGCAGATGGCGGAGCACGGAGTGCTCGTACGCAATCTCTGCGGGGCTGCACTCCGGTGCATAGCGCCTCAGCACTACCTGCTCACGGCCCGTCCGCACGATCCAATGCGTGTTCCTGCCGGTCTTCACCCGCCGGATCGATGACGCGACAATGCGGAACCGGCGCAAGGCGCCCTGGCAGCACTGCACGCCGTGTCTCCCCTCCTTCGTCGACATGAGCTTGTCCATGAAAAAACACTGAGCGTGCGGATCATCGACGTCGCCTTCTTCGACCGGACGCGTCGCTACGACAGAGTAGAACGTATCTCACAAATGCGGCGCGAGCGAGCACCGCGAGCGAGCCACGCGACCGGCCCGCCTACGCCAAGGCTTCGGCGAGGTCTCGCCGTAGCGCTTCGCGCGGAGGCGGAAGCGCGCCGGCGACGCGGCGCGCGAGAGAGCGTGTAGGGGAGTCCGAGGGGCGAAGCCCCTCGGCTGAGACTAGAGTCGAACGGCGATCGGAGATCCCTCGAACACCAGGCTGCGCTGATTCTTCTCTCCCGCCACTCGGATCTCCATTGCCCGGCGCGCCGGCGGGAGCATCCGCGAGCCCGGCGCGAGCCGCAGCGACAGGCGACGTGTGGCATCGGTCCAGTTCATCTCGATTTTCATCCACTCACCGCGTCGATAGTCGAACGATCTTCCGTCGTCTTCGTACAGCGAATAGGTGCCGTCGGCGCCTGGATAGATGGTGACGGAAAGGGGGCCTGAGACGGGTTCGTCGGCGTACTGCTTGATCGGGCCCATCGGCAGAATCGCGCCGGACCGAACGTGCAGTGGCATCGTCGCCAAATCGACCGACCGATCGATCTCGCGACCACCCGTAACGCGTTCTTCCGTCCAGAAATCGAACCACGTGCCGCGAGGAAGATACAGTCTCCGCACGGTGGCGCCTTTCTCGACGACAGGCGAGACCAGGATGTCGCGGCCCCAGAAGTACTGATCGCCGCGCGCGACGGCCTGGGCATCGTCGGGATGGTGCAACCAGAGCGCGCGCATCATCGGCAGGCCTGTCTCGCAGCACTCGCGCGCGGCGCCGTAGACATAGGGCAGCAGGCGGTAGCGCAGCTCGAGGTACTTCTTCACGATTGGCTCGACGGCTGCATTGTGCAGCTCGCTGGGATCGGGATTGGCTGCGCCGTTCGTGCTGGCGCGTACCTCGGAGAGGCCCAGCTCGCCGGTGTTCCAGCCCCAGGGCAGCCGGAGATGCCACGTGCGGCCATGAGATCGAAAGAGCGGGCAGAAGGCGCCGAACTGGAACCAGCGCACGTGCAGCTCGCCGGTGTACTCGGGCGTCGGCACGAAGCCGCCGATATCTGTTCCCCAGAAAGGGATGCCTGATAGGCCGGTGTTGATGGCCACCGGCACGTGGGTCTTGAGCGTCTCCCACGTCGAGAACACGTCGCCGGACCAGAGGAACGCGCCGTAGCGCTGCATCCCGGGCGAGCCGTTGCGGTGCAGCGCGAACGGCCGCTCGTCGGGACGCCAGATCTGCGGACCCTCCCAATACATGCGAATGCGCGACAGGCGGGACGGCGCGTCGAGGCCGTCTCCCTGATCCGGCCACCAGCCATCGACGCCGAGATCGTAAACAGGCTTGTGATACGGCCAGTAGCACGGTACTGCCCGATCGTCGGGCCACCGGTCGTCCGGCGTGCGGCCGCTCGGCACCGCCTTGTCGGGAGTGCACGGATCGTGAACGGTCCCGCTCATGCGCCGGCCCTCGATGACCGTGTGGAGCACGACGCGGAAGTGTTGCGCGTGCAGCTCGTCGATCATCTTCTTCGGATCGGGAAAGTTCTCCTGTTTCCAGGTGAACTCGCCGTTGCGGGTGTTCCATCCGGAGGGAGTGAACTCGGTGCCGAGGTAGATGAGCGCATCGCATGGCAGCTGCTTTTCACGAAACGTCCGCGCCACCCACATCACCTCGTCCGGGCCCGCCAGCGTGCGGTGCGATTGCATGTACCCGAACGTCCAGAGCGCCGGCAGCTCCGGGAACCCGGTGATGCGTGCGTACTCTCCGACGATGACCTTCGGATCGGAAGAAGCGGTGATGAACACGTCGAGCGGGAGCGCATCACCTGCAGGAGTGAACCTCCCCTGGTCGCCGGTGAAATCGAACGCACCCAACGGCTGGTGGATGAACAGGCCCCATCCATCGGTCCCGACGAGCCACTGAATCGGCACGCGGCTGCCGTGCGTGCGGAGTTGATAGCCGCCCTGCCCGTTGCGACCGCGGTCGATATTGCCTTTGCGATCGAACTGCGGGCCACCTTCTCCGAGACCCAGCAGCGGCCCCTTACCGAGGAGGAACGATACAGTGGATGCCGATTGGTCCAGCGACAACCGCTGTACCGGTTGGCCGGCGGCCGTGTCGATGTGGATCGCCGGCGGATCGCCGGCACACCGCACGGAGAGTTGACCCGCGCGAACGGCAGACGAGTCCTTCGGTCCGCGCCGTCCGAGCGCGCGCCCCGCTGCCGCGGCGACGAGCGCCCCATCGTCCGCGACCGCCACTGCCGCGCCGAGCGGCACGACGGTGATCCGAACGGTGGAAGCGCTCACGGCTGCGACCACGATCTCGGCCTGAGTGCCGGCGACGATGAACGGCTTCGACTGGCGCAGCACCGTTCCGATCAGCGCAGCGGAGCCGAACTGTTTCAGGAGGTCACGACGCGAGACGGGCTCGGACATGGCGCATCGTAACGCAGGTTAGGAGATGGGTCTCGAATTGAAGAGCTCCAAGTGCCCTGCGCGCCACGCGTCGCTTTCTTTCGCGGGCAGACGCGCGCCTAGTCCGGGATTCAGTTGTGTTCGTATGTAGCGCAGCCCTTCCGCCTTCGTTGAAACTACGGCGGACCGCCGAAGCCTTGGCTCAGCGGTAGAAGCGCAAGTCGATCTGTTCACAGGCCTGAAGCGCTTAGGCTACCGGAGGCGAAGAGCGAACGACGAGACCGTCTTCCACCTGACGGTAAAAGCCACGAGATCGATTGTTCACGGGCGTGCGACGGAACCTTGCGCGATGCGGGGGCAAAGAGGTCAACGGTCTCGAACGCTCTCCCGTTCTAATCGTAGGTCTTGGACGATGAGCGCCGACTTCGCCCCTGTCTGAAAAGTTCACGTTCCTGCTTCCTGACTGCCCGTATCATCCGGCTCGAAACAGAGCTTCGCATTGTCCACGTCGAAGATGGCCATCTGGTCGGATGAGAAAACGCCCAGCGGGGCGGATCGATGTTCAGGCCTTGGCGAACGGAAGCGATGTGACGTCCATCTGGCGACGTCGATGTGGTGTGCGTGCGAGGGAGAAAGTCATGCGCGGCCTGGCAGCCGAGCGCCAACGCGACCGCGGAGGCGGCCGAGATCAAGTGAATCAGCCGCCTCGGATTCGGGGATCTCAACACCGACAGAGACCTGTCGCGGCGCAAGTCATGTCGAACAGTCCGTCAGAGACGGCCGCCAAAGACGAACTCCCACTTCCGTTCGGCGTACACGAAGGGCACACACATCTCGGCGCGGTTGCTGTCGGCGGCCGGCAGGCCGGCCACCGTCGCCGGCGTCTTGAATTCCTGCTGCGGATCCGAGAAGCAGACGATCACCCTCTCGCCTGCATCGCGTGTATCCTGCTCCCGGAGCAGCGTGAGACGAGGCGTTTGAACGCTCATGAAACGGCCGCGCATCGCACGCGAGCCGGTCAGGAGCATGCGCGACACCGGTGACGTCGGATTGTCCAGGTCCTTTCTGGTGGCATCCCGATCGCCGGCAGGCGCCAGCCGGACCAAAGTCGGATGGTCTCTATTGCGGACCGCTCTGAAGAAACGCAAAGCCTCGGTCTGCAGGCTCTCATAGCGTGCTGATGTTGACGGAACCTCGACGAGTGTCCGTTGACGGGCCTGTGGCGGAGAGACCTGTATTGCGAGCCACAGGATGACAGCCCAGACCTGCACATTCACAGGGGAACCTCGCTGCGGTCAGAGTCACTCAGCACTTTTCCTCCGTCAAGTGGAAATCGATCCGGGCATTCGAACGTGCAGGTCAGCCCTCCGACCGGACCCGACGCTGCCGGCGGTTTGCGACAGGCTGAAATAGCGCGCTGGATTGAGCGGCGCGCTATGCAAGGCTGCCAGCGGCGTCATGCCTCCACGCACCATTGCCACGACCTCGTCGTGCACGCAGAAGCCGGCGATCAGGCTGTCACAGCGGCCAGGATGCCAACCCCGGCTCGCGCCATGTCGCTCGTTCGAGCCTCACACGACCGACGGCATCTCGATTGGAGTGCTGCGGTGCATGGGTTGGAAACGCGTACGTCACGGTACGCCACAACCACTCGAGCGGACCGAAGCGGTATCGCGTGAGCCAGGCGCGGCTGACCGCAGCCTCGGCAGCGAAGAGCCCCACGGCGGCCGGCACGTACACGAATGGCCGGAGATGCAAGGCGAAGCCGTATCCTGAGCTCAGGACGTCGAGGATTGCCGCCTGCAGCAAGTAGTTGGTGAGCGCCATCCGCCCCGCCGGGCCGAAGAGCGCCAGCCACGCGGTCTGCGCCGGACGGAACGCGAGCAAGAGCACCACGGCACCGATGTACGTCAGGCAGAGCCACCGGTCGTGGATCAGGCCGAGGCCGGCCTCGAGCGGCCAATCGGCACCCGGAGCGGGCACTTCCGGCAGGTGGCGCAGGACGAGCCATGACATCGCCCACGACAGCGTACCGAAGATCATCCAACCCACGATCAGCCTGACGTGTCGCCCCGGCTCGTCGAGCACGCGGTGACGCACGGCCAGGAACCCGAGGACGAAGAGCGCCAGGTTGACGTCTGGAAGGAGCTCGCGCCACGTGTGCGGGAACGTGCCGGCAAACAGCGCCCAGCGCGCCGACAGCAACGAGTAGTAGTCCCTCTGCAGCAGCGCCGCTTCCACGGCCTGCCGGAGGCCGGGGCCCACGGCAATGGGCAGCGGGGCCGCGGTCCACCACGAGTACCACGCCGTCAGTTCCGCGGCGACCGGTCGGGCACACGCCGACAGTGCCGCGGTGGCGAGCAGTGCGCGCGTGGACCAGCGGCGAATCATGACCAGCACGAGGCCCGAGCACGCGTATTCGAACAGGATGTGAAAGCCGAAGCAGACGTCGGCGATGATGCCGAACAGCGCGAGCATCGCGAGCCGGCGCAGGTAGATCGACGTCACCGCCGCATGCCGGGCCTCGAGGCGGCGCAGGAACAGGGCGAAGCCGGCCCCGAACAGGAACGCGAAGGTCCCCCAGGCCTTCTGCTCGACCAGGACGTAAACGCCCCATCCGATCAGATCCTCGAGCCCCTGCACGTCCTGTCGTGTCCTCTGGTGGAAGTGCACCAGAATCATCCCGAATAGCGCGAGCCCCCGGAGGATATCAAGCGCGTGCAGACGTTCGCCCGCATCGACCGACACGAGCTCCCGAGTGGCCGGTTCGCGAGGCATTCTCAGAAATTTGAACGAGCTAATCCAACGGTCACCGCACCGCCAAGGGCGGCGTCATTCGATCAGCTCCGGCTCGAGGGGCCGCTCGACGGCCTCCCCGCCGCTGACGCTGACGTAGTACACCCTGGCGCCCTTGCGCGCGGTGACGACACGTTTCACTTCGTTGTCTTCGAAGTAGATCCCAGCATCGTTATCACAGGCGTAACCTGGCTTCATCTCGCCCGAAGCGATGAGCTTGCGGTACAGCGGCCTGCGATCCGCCTCGCGATCGTAGTGCGGGCAATGGCTGCCCTTCAAAAACCCGAGGCATTTGACCGTCGTGAGCTCCTTCGGCCGCGAGTCCGTCGTGCCCTCCTCGAACCAGCAGAGCGATCCGGCGCTCGCGCCGCCGAGCACGATCCCCCGATCCCAGGCCTGCCGCAGGATGACGTCGATACCCTGTGCTTTCCAGATCGCCTGCTGATTCAGCGTGTTGCCGCCTGACGCGACGATCCCGTCCACGGTGAGCAGGACTTCCTCCCAGGAGTCCTTTTGACGGCTGCTGGCGATGAAGCTCTCCTGCGCGAGCGGGTAGACGTCCAGCGGCGCGCAGGTCCTGAACCACGCGATGATGCCGTTCTGGCTGTCGGCGGAAGCCGTCGGGAGGTACAGCAGCTTCGGCCGCGTCTTGCCCGTGAGCGCGGCCATGTAACGCACGAAGGGCGTGGCGTAGTTGCCACCGGCAATCAGAATCTTCCGGGTCGCACTCTGCACCGATGCGCGGGCGCCAGCCGCCGCGAGCGCTGCGCCGAACGGAGCCAGAATCGACTGCCGAAGGAAGTCTCGTCGTTGCATGCGCCTGACCACCTCGCGAGAAGCTCGAAAAGAAACCGATCGGCCCCAACGATAGCCCAGAATGCCAGCCGAGCCGACGACAAATCTGCCGTTTTTCCGAGCGGACCCGACACTCTTGTATCGCAGGCGGCGCCAGCCATATGTGCCGAGACGATCGCGGCGGGAGTCGATTATGCTGTGTGCCCATGAAGTACAGTGCACCGCTCATCGCGCTCGTATTCTTCGCCGGCGGCCAGGCACCCGCTCCGCGAGCCGCGAAGGCCAACCCGGCGTTCAGCGTCGTCGAAGCCTCGATCGCCGACATGCAGGCGGCGATGAAGTCGGGACGCACGACATCGCACGACATCGTGCAGCAGTACCTCACGCGCATCGCGACCTACGAGGATCTGCTCCATGCCGCGATCACCGTCAACCCTCACGCGCTGGCGGACGCCGACGCCCTCGACCGCGAGCGCGCCCAGGGCCGGGTCCGCGGACCTCTCCACGGGATTCCGATCGCGCTGAAAGACAACATCCACACAACGACGATGCCGACGACGGGCGGAGCGCTGGCGTTCGTCGGGATGGTGCCGCCCTACGAGGCGACGCTCACGAAGAACTTGCGCGATGCCGGGGCGGTGATCGTCGCGAAGACCGGGCTGACGGAGCTCGCGAACTACGTCGCCGCCGGCATGCCCACGAACTACAACTCGATTCAGGGATACGGCTTCAATCCATACGATCCGCGGCGCGATCCGAGAGCGACCGCGGACGGCCGGCCCGTGTTGCAGACCGGAGGGTCGAGCTCGGGGATCGGGACGGCCGCGAACTTCTGGGCGGGCAACGTCGGCACTGAAACGTCCGGGTCGATCCTGAGCCCGACCAACCAGAACATGCTGGCGGCGATCAAACCGACGGTGGGACGCATCAGCCGTTACGGCGTGATCCCGATCACGGCGGATCAGGACACCCCCGGTCCGATGGCGAAGTACGTGATGGACGTCGCAATCATGTTCGGCGCACTGGAGAGCGCGCCGCCCGATCCGAACGATCCGGCGACGAAGGCGTGCACGCCGCCGCCGGGCCGAGACTACACCAGGCTGCTCCGCGCCGACGGTCTCAAGGGCGCGCGCATCGGCATCCCGCGGGCCAACTACTACGACCCGATCACGTTGCCAGGATCCGATCGGCCGCGCGGCGGCCTGAATCCGGACCAGAAGCGCGTGATGGAAGAGGCGATCGCCGCCCTCAAGGCGCAAGGCGCGGTCGTCGTCGATGTCGACATCCCGAGCATCGTCGCCGCCGGATCCGAAGGACAACCTTCTGCTCGCCGCGCAGTCGAGCGTCCTGAACTACGGGATGAAGCGCGACTTCAACACGTGGCTGACGTCGCTGGGACCCGCGGCGCCCGTGAAGACGCTGACGGAGTTGCGCGAGTGGAACACGGCGCACGAGAAGATGGGCGCGCTCAAGTACGGCCAGTCGCAGCTTGACGCGTCCGACAAAATCGACCTCGAGAAAGATCGCGCGAAGTACGAAGAGGATCGGGCGCGAGACATCCGGCTGTTCGGCACGACCGGGATCGATGCGGCGCTGAAGGCCAACAACCTCGAGGCACTGCTTTTTCCTGGCCCCTCCAGCGCGGGCATCGCGTCGAAGCCGGGCTATCCGACTGTCCTCGTGCCGTTCGGGATGATTCCCAACACCCCCGGAAATCTGGGCGGTGGTGGAGGCGGTCGCGGTCGTGAAAACGCACCGCCGGCGGCGCCCGGGACCGCGCCAGCTGGCGCGGCGCCTTCAGGTGCGCCCACAGGCGATGGCCGAGGCGCAACGCCGCCCGCGCCGTTCCCGGCGGGGTTCGAACCGAAGCCGCAGCCCTACGGCGTCGGCTTCACCGGGACCGCGTGCAGCGAGCCGACGCTCCTGCGACTGGCCTACGCGTTCGAGCAGGCGACGAAGAAACGGACGCCGCCGCCCGGACTGCAGTGAGGGCCTCCGGGCACGATGACGTGACTGCCGCCCGCCCGGCCGATCATCGGGCCTTGCGGCGTTTCGAGACATGTTTCTCCGCCCGCGACCTCGAACGTCGCCGGAGGCTCTGATGATCCCTCGTTGCTGCGGTGCGCTCCTCGCCTCGTGTTGGGCCCTCGTCGCGATTGTGACGCTGACGGCGCACCAAGGGCAGAACCCCGCGCAGGCGGGCGGTCAAAGCGGCGGCCAGATCACCGGCGGAGGTCGGAGCCAGGGTGGACGCGGCGGGGCGGGCCAGCCGATCACGATCCGTGCGGCTCGCCTGCTCGATGGCACCGGACGCACACTCGACAACGGCGTCATCGAAGTGCAAGGCTCGAAGATCCTCGCGGTCGATCAGCGCACCGGTCCCGTCACGTACGACCTCGGCGACGCGACGCTCCTCCCCGGCATGATCGACGTGCACGTGCACTTGAACTGGTACTTCGGGCCGGATGGCCGGTACGGTGGTCGAGGCGTGTTGCCGAGCTACGCGACTGACGCGGTGCTCGACAATGCCCGCGCCACGCTGATGGCGGGGTTCACCACCGTACAGTCCGTCGGGTGGGCCGGCGACAAGCCGCTCCGCGAGGCAATCGAAGCCGGCGTCGTCAACGGACCGCGCCTCCTTACGTCGCTGTCGCAGATTCAGGGCGGGAACAACACACCCGAACAGCTGCGCGATCGCGTCCGGCAGGCGAAAGCCGATGGCGCCGATCTGATCAAGTTCTTCGCGTCGGCCAGCATTCGCGACGGCGGCAAGATGAACGTCACGCAAGCTCAGGTCGATGCGGTGTGCGGGGAAGCCAAGGCCCAGGGCCTTCGCACGCTCGTCCATGCGCACAGCGCCGACTCCGTCATCGCCGCGGTCAAGGCCGGGTGCACGCAAGTCGAGCACGGCATGTTCGTGGACGACGCCGCGATCAAGGCGATGGCAGACGCCCACGTCTACTTCGATCCGAACATCGGGTTGGTCCTGCAGAACTATCTCGAACACCATGACCAGTCCGATGGCTCCGGCAACTTCAACGAGGAGAGCTTCGCCGCCATGCAGGCCGCAATTCCGAGGGGCGCCGAGGTGTTCAAGAAGGCGCTCGCGGCGGGCGTCAAGATGCCCATGGGCACCGACGCCGTGGCCGGCGCCCACGGTCACAATGCGCGCGAAATCATCACGCGCGTGCAGAAAGGCGGCCAGAAGCCGATGGACGCCATCATTGCCGCGACGTCGCTCGCTGCCGAATCGATGAATCTCGGCGATCGAATCGGCACCCTCAAGGCCGGCTACGAAGCCGACATCGTTGCGGTCCGCAGCGATCCGGTAGCGGACATCACCAGGCTGCGCGACGTCACCTTCGTGATGCGTGGCGGCAAGATCATGAGGAAGTGAAGATGCACAGACACAACACCCTCGCCGTCCTTCTGCTCCTGAGCGGCTCCATCGCCCTGGCCGCGCAATCGCAGTCCCCGCAGCCGCCTGCCGCCACGCAACCACCTCCCGCCGGCGATCGCGCCCAACGACGCCCGGTCGAGATGGACCCCGAACGGGCCCGGCTGCTGTACGTGAGCAACAAGGTCGAGGACCTGCCAACGTGCAACTGCGAGAAGGACATCGAGAGCCAGAAGCAGATCGACGCCACGTACGCCGCGCGCAGCAAGGGCGTCATGGACTACCAGAAGATCCACTACACGAGCGCGATAGACGGTCTCGAGATTCAGGCCCACCTCTTTTCGCCGATCCAGAAGAAGGGCGCCCGCGGGCATGCGGCGATGGTGTGGGTACACGGCGGCGTCCACGGATCGTGGGGGACGAACATGTTCCCCTTCGTTCGCGAAGCCGTCCAGCGAGGCTATGTGATCATCGCGCCCGACTACCGGGGCAGCACGGGCTATGGCGAAGTGTTCCACAAGAAGATCGACTACGGCGGGAAAGAAATAGACGACGTCGTCGCGGCGTACGACTACCTGAAGACAGTTTCATACGTCGACGCCGAGCGCGTGGGGATCATGGGTTGGAGCCACGGAGGGTTCATCACGTCGCACGTGCTCTTCCGGGAGCAGCACCCCTTCAAGTCGGGCGCCGCGATCGTGCCTGTCACCAACCTCGTCTTCCGGCTGTCTTACAAGGGACCGGGGTACCAGCGGGACTACGCAGCCGAGGAAGGCATCCTCGGACTGCCATTCGAGAAGCGCGAGGAGTACATCAAGCGCTCGCCGGTCTTTCACGTCGCGAACCTGAAGGTGCCGATGCTGTGCCACGTGGCCACGAACGACCGGGACGTGGACTTCGTCGAGGACCAGCAGATGATCTACACGCTCATGGCGCTCAAGCCGACGCTCGCGGAGACCAAGATCTACGTCGACCCGGCGCCGGGACCCGCCTCGGGCGGCCACACGTTCAGCCGCCGCGTGAATCCGCAGACCCTCGAGCGCGATGATTCACCGGACCAGATCGACTCCTGGAACCTCACGTGGGCGTTTTTCGAACGCACGCTGCATCCGAACGGGACCGGGCTCTCACGCTGATACGCACATGAGGCGCCGAACGCTGCTCCAATCGGTGGCTGGCGGCCTGTTCCTCGGGCCCGTCGCCCGCCTCCGGTCGCTCGTTCAGGCGCCGACCGTACTCACTGACGCGAACATCACGCACGCTCAGAGCCCTGGCTGACGTCGTGCTGCCCAGTGCGCTCGGCGATCCCGGCCGCGCCGCCGCGGTCGATCGTTTTGTCGCCTGGATTCGTGATTACCGCGAGGGCGCCGATCGCGGCCATGGCTACGGCGCATCCACGCTGAGTCAACCGTCCGGACCGTCACCGGCTGCGCGCTATCGTCCTCAATTCGCGGCGCTCGACCAGCTCGCGAAGGCGCACGGCGCAACGACGTTTGCCGGGCTTCCGCCGGAGCGCCGGCGCGAGGTCGTCGAGGCGGTTCTCAGTCAGCCGGAACGGGTCATCAACATGCCAGCGCGTCCGAACGGCGCCAGTCTGGTCGCCGACTTCATGGGCTACTACTTTGGCAGCGAAGGCGGGTACGACCTGGCGTACGGCGCGGCCATCGGCCGCGACACGTGTCGCGGTCTCGACGGCTCGGATCGTCCGCCCGCTCCGCTGGGGAAGGGATAGGGACCCCGTCGTGGCGCGCTACGAAGCGGATGTGGTCATCATCGGCGGCGGGATTACGTCCGCGATGGTCGCGCAGAAGCTCGCCGAGCTCAAGCCGGGCATCTCGATCATCGTCGTGGAAGCCGGCAAGCGGTTGTTCGATGCCGAGAACCGGCACGAATACCGCCGCCGCAGCCTCGAGTACGGCGAGAACCACTGGCCAGGGGACTTCATCCCCGATCAAAGCGCGCGCGGCGTGATCTCGCGCGCGATGGCCGTGGGCGGATCGGCGCTGCACTGGGGTGGTACCTGCAACCGCTTTTCGGAAGAAGACCTCCGCTTACAGTCGATGTACGGCCTCGCGGTGGACTGGCCGCTCACGTGGAACGAGCTCGAGAAGTTCTATTGCGAAGCGGAGCGTCGTCTCGGCGTATCAGGCGAGCCGAGCCCTCTGCCCGAAGACTGGCGCTCGGAGCCTTATCCGATGCCGCCGATGACGATGACCTACAACCTGACCCAGTTGAAGGGCTGGGCTGAACAGAGCGGTCT
Organism: uncultured Acidobacteriota bacterium; assembly: GCA_963804795.1. Lineage (GTDB taxonomy): Bacteria > Acidobacteriota > Vicinamibacteria > Vicinamibacterales > 2-12-FULL-66-21 > CAVSUB01. The sequence continues at coordinate 355,684 of CAWDRS010000011.1, forward strand.
GAGGTTCTCGTCGACGCCACAGGCCAAGAACACCGTCGAAGGGTACGGTGGGCGCCATCGCTGCGTGCGCTGCAACACGTGCGAGATCTGCCCGACCGGCGCGCGCTACTCGCCGGACTGGACGTTCAAGCAGCTCCTCGATGAAAAGAAAATCCAGCTCCACGACCAGAGATTGGTGCGCAAATTGGTGCTCGACGACAAGACGACCCGTATCGTCTCGGCTCAGGCCGTGAGCGAGGACGGCAGCGCGCAGGAGCACGAGTATCGCGCCACGACGTTCGTGCTCGCGTCCGGCTACTGCTGGAGCGCGCACTTGCTCCTGCTCTCCGCGAACGCGCGCTTTCCGAACGGGCTCGCGAACTCCTCGGATCACGTCGGCCGCTACATGAACGGTCACCTCGCGTACCAGACGACGATCGATCTCGATTTGAAGATCTACCCGGGCATGAACGAGCAGCACAGCCTGGTCTCGCGCGAGTTCTTCCGATGCGCGGCGGACAAGCCGTATGTTCGACACGACCTCCGCGTGTGGGAGAGCGCTGGAGGCCGAACGGCCCGGCTGCGTGATGCGTCGGGCAACCTGTTATTGGGTGATGCGCTGCTGGCCGAGTGGCGTACGCGGATCGCGCGAGGAACGGCGCGCGTCCGCGCGTACTACACGGTCGAGCCGGACAAGGACAGCCGCCTGACGCTCGACCCTGGCAGCCGGAACCGGTGGGGCGATCCGCTGCCCGTCATCCAGCACCGGCTCGACGACAAGTCGCTCGCACGCGCTGACGCCACGCGAGCGCACATCCAGCAGGTCTTCAGCCAGCTGGCCAAGGCCAACGACGGCCGCATGGGCAACCTCAATGGACTGAGTTATCAGGACCATCCGGCTGGAGGCTGTCGGATGGGCGAACGACCGGCGACCAGCGTCACCGACAGCTACGGCCGCACGCACGACCACGAGAATCTGTTCGTCGTGGGATCGCCGACGTTGCCGACCGGGGGCTGCACGAACGGCACGCTGACATTCGTCGCCCTGGCGCTCCGGTCGGCCGAGCGAGTGGCGGGAAACTAATCGTCTTCACCGCCGCACTTCAATCCGCATCATCTGGTTGCCGCCGCGTTGAAACTCGTACGGCACCTTCTCAATCGACACCTCGTGCCCTTCCACTCGAAGCGCCGCGACGCTCGACTCGACATACGGCGAACGGTGTCCACCCAGGGCGAGCAGGGGAAAAACCCGAACCTCGTGGGCCACCCGACACAGCTCGCGAAGCGCTCCGTGGTGAAACGCCTCGTCAAGCTGCGTGCTGTAGAGAAACAGGAAGTGGGAGCACAGCGCGAGATCGAACGACATGTCGCCGAATGGAAGTGTGGGGAGCTCCGCTTCCACGTAGCGCCCCTCGGACTTGCCGCGACCGTAGTCACCGAGGAAATCATCCATCGCCGCCATGCGAACTTCACCCAGCTCCTCGACGGATCGGATCGAGTCCCAGACGAATTCGTCGAGATTGCGCCGAGCCTGGTCGAGTATCTGCTCGTAGGTGGCGTCAATCCGCTCTCGAATCTGAGCTGCCTCCCAGCGGTAATCGGGTCGCACGAGGTCACCGCTGTGCCACGGCGCGTGGCCTCGACATTGAAGCTCGCCGGGCCGTCACCGCACCCGAGGATTTTCAGGCGAGGTCCCGTTCGCTGAGCGCAACATGCGGCATCCTCGCCGAACGACCGGCCCGGGGACCACCTGTTCGAGTGTGAACATCTGCCTTACATGTCTTCGAGCGGCCGCACTTCGGACTCCCCCTCGAACTCCGGCCAATGCACGCGATGCAGTTCCATGAACTGCCGCGCGACGTCCAGCGCCTGCTCCTTCGAGGCGACCTCGACAATCGCATAACCGCCGACGACTTCCTTGGTCTCGGTGAAAGGGCCGTCGGTCACCTGCAACTTGCCCCCGCTCGAGCGGATGCGGAAGCCCTCCTCGGTCGGTTTGAGGCCGGCCGTGTCCTTGAGAATGCCGGATTTGAATCCGGCGGCGACGAACTCGCCCATCGCATCCATCAACCCCTGAGGGATGGCCTGCGAGCGGTAGTCTTCCGTGTGTTTGATCATCATCAGATACTTCATCGGTCAATCTCCATTCCCCGTGACAATCAGCGCGCCGCCGACCAGGGTCGGCATACCTGCCCACGTCGGGATCCACCCGACGTCCTGCGGCTTGTGCAGCGACGCCCAGAGCGACAAGGCGGCAATCCAAATCGCAGTTCTCGTGACGAAGTTCGCGATCATTCAGTTGGCGATGAGCACGAGATGGACGCAAGCGTTCGATCGGAACCTAAGCGCTCTGTCGCTCACCGAACCAATAGCACAGGCCGTCAGGCGCGACCACGTAGAACACCTTCCAGTCGGCGTCGCCATGATGTTCGGTGTCGAATTTCGGGATCTCCTTGTTGAGACCTCTGGCGTTGAACTCCGCGAACAACGACTCGAGATCCTTCACATGGAAGGCGCAGCCATCCTGCGTGGGATCGCCGCCGCTTTCTACGAGTCCGATCTGGACCTCGTCGCGGGCGAGCACGGCCGAGTTGTGGGGCGTGTCGCTGCGTGACAGCACACGGAAGCCGAGCACGGTCTCGTAGAAAGGCACGGCCGCAGCAACGTCCTTCACGGGGAGTTGCATGTTGTTGCCCTGGTAGCCAAACGCTTTCTCGAGCGATCCGCCCACGTGTGTGTCCTTTCGTGTATGCCGCTGACGTTGATATACCGTGTGGGCTCGGATGTCAGCCGACCGGCAGGCGTCACGCTTCGCTTCATGCACTTTTGGTGGAGTAACGCGTCAGCCCGGGTCAGATGTTGGCGACGACAACGTCGTACACCTTCTGGACGTTCTCGAAGGGATCGCCGGGCTGTTCGTTCTCGATCGAATAGAGGCCTGTGTACCCGAGCTCCTTGATGAGCGCGATCGCCGCCGCGAGATCGTAGGTTGGAGGGTTCAGCATCTTCATGTGACAGTTTCCGTCGGTATAGGGAAACATCGCCTTGATACCGGCGTGCTGGTGGGCCTGATCCCCTCCGAAGTTTCCGACGTCCGGGTTCGTGTACGCGCCGCCCGCCCGGATCACCTCGGTGAGCAACGTGAAGTCGTCGCCCCGCGGCTCCGCCCCAACCATCACCTTCCTGGTTTTCGCGTAAGCCGTCATGCGCGTCAGGGTCTCGATTGCCGCCGCCTTGTTTTCCTGGGTGAGCTTGCCCTGGTTGATCATCACGCGCGGCGATCCCAGCACCACGGCGTGATCGACCCATGCCCTGGTCAGATCGACCGCCTGGGCACGCAGGGAAGGATCGGACGCCGCAATGTTCATGTTCCCGAGCTCGAGGTTGATGTTGCTCACGCGCGACTTCGTTTTCGCCAGGCGGCCCAGGAAGTCCTTGAAGTACGCCGGCTCGGTCGACTCGAAATAGTTGTGCTGCATCTCGACGTTGTGGACCTTGAACCGATCGGCGAACATTTCCGGCACGTCGAAGATCTCCAGCGTCCGCTCCGGAGCCGAAGGCCGCCCCGGCAGCTTGAGCACCCGCGCGAAGCTGTAGACCATGATGGCCAGGCGGTCTGTCTTCGAGCCGGCTGTGCCCTTCGAGCCCTGCCCCCAGGCACGAGCCGCCGCGCCGGCTGCCATCGCCGAACCGATCAGGAATTCACGACGCTGCATGCGACCCCTCGATGTTTACACCGGTTTCAGACCTTCGTAGCGCAGGGCTTCAGCCCTGCCCCAGGCAGCCCTGAAGGGCTGCGCTACAGGTTTTGAAAACCAGTTCTAGAGGTCCGTCCCCGTTCGTGTCAAGCGGCGACGGCGGATGACGTGGTGTCCGGTGGTAGTTGTCCTCGTCGCGATTCCATGCGACTCTCGGTGGCACCCATGATCAAAGCGCTCGTAGCGGCCGTGATCGTACTGGGCCTGCCGGCGCCCGTCGCGCAACAGACGCCCCTGCGTACTCACCTGGTCATCGTCGTCGACGGCCTCCGTCCGGACTACGTGACGCCGGAAGTCATGCCGCGGCTGTTCGGATTGGGCCAACGTGGCGTCGTCTTCACTGCACACCATGCGGTGTTTCCGACGGTCACGCGCGTCAACGCATCGTCCTTCGTCACTGGCACGTACCCTGAGGCGCACGGGCTGATGGGGAACACGATTTACATTCCACGCGCGAACGCCACGAGGGGCCTCGATACCGGGAAGCGTGAGAACCTGGAGGACGTCGAGCGCGCGGAGGGCCGTCTGCTCACCGCGCCCACGCTCGGGGAAATGTTTCGATCTGCTGGGAAGTCCCTCCTCGCCGTGAGCAGCGGATCGAGCGGCGCGACGTTGCTGCTGAACCACACGACGGCGACCGGCGGGATTGTCCACTACGAGTTCGCCCGTCCCCCCGAGCTGGCGACCGAGGCCGCCAGGATCCTCGGGCCTGCCCCTCCGGCCGCCACTCCGAACGATGCCCGTAATCAGTACGCCGTCGACGCCTACATCAAGCTGGCGCTCGAAGGCCTGCATCCCGACGTGACGTTCATGTGGATCAACGATCCCGACGGCACCGCACATTCGAACGGCATGGGCTCCGATCTGACGCGGCAATCGCTGGGCCTCGTCGACCGTTGCCTCGGACGCATCGAGGACGCGCTGCGGGCCAAGGGGCTCCTGGATCGCACCAACATCATCGTCACCTCCGACCACGGGTTCTCGACCCACACCGGCGAGCTGAAGCTGGACGCCCTGGTCGAGCCGTTCGCCCGGCGCCTGTCGGACGGGTCGTCCGACATCGTCGTCGCCGAAGGCGCAGTCCATTTCCGGGCCGGCGCCGACGCCGATCGAGTGGCGGCGGTAGTCACAGCGCTCCAAAAGCACCCGGAGGTCGGCGCCATCTTCACGAGGCCGCGCCGGCGAGGCGCTTCTGAAGGTGCGGTGCCGGGTACGCTGTCGTTCGACGTCGCGCGATGGAACCATCCGGACCGATCGGCCGAGATCCTCGTGTCCGCGAACTGGACGCCTGGGAGAAACGCGGCCGGCTTTGAAGGCACAACGACCCAGAGCGGTGTCGCCGGTCACGGCTCGTCGAGTCCCTACGACATTCACAACACCCTGATCGCCGCTGGTCCGGACTTTCGCGAGCACGCGCGGAGCTCCGTGCCAACCGGCAACGTCGACATCGCGCCGACGCTGCTTCGCCTGCTCAATCTGGACGCGCCGGCAACGATGGCGGGCCGGGTGATCGACGAAGGGCTGCGAAGCGGTCCCTCACCGTCGTCGGTGCGCGTGACGCACTCCAAAGAGTCGGTCAGAACGGTCGACGGAGCGTACGAGCTGACGGCCCACATCTCGACCACGGGCGGGCGCCGGTATCTGGATTACACGGAGGTCAGACGGAAGTGATCGTCAGCCGGTAACAGGCTGGAGGCCAAGCTCATTATTCGCACCTGCCGCGGTCAGCCGGACGTGCTTGCGAGAGGGCCGGCTGAGTGCAAGCATATGAGGGGAGGATGCTATGGGTATTCGTGCGATCGTCGCCGTCCTCGCCGTGGTCTCGAGTCTGATCCCAGTCAGCGCATCTGCACAGGAAGCCCGCGGCGCGATCCAGGGCCGCGTCGTCGACTCCAGCGGCGGCGCGGTTCCCGGCGCGACTGTCGAAGTCCTCAACGTCGCGACGGGCGTCGCGACGCCTACGACGACAAATGCGGAGGGCAGCTACCGCGTGCCGTTCCTCATTCCCGGCACCTATCGCGTGACGGTCAGCCTGGAAGGATTCAGCAAGTTCATCAGCGACAGGATCGAGGTCCACGTTGCGGACCTCCTCACGGTCGACGCGGCGTTGAAGGTCGGCGCAATCACCGACGAAGTGACGGTGACCGCGGCAGGGGCAACGGTCGATCGCACAACCGCGGAGCTCGGTCAGGTCGTCGACGCGCGTCGGATCGCCGAGCTGCCGATTCGCGAAGGCAGCCCGGTTGAATTGGTGATTCTGGCGCCGGGCGTGACGGTGACAACCGACCTTCGGTCGCGCAAGGCCGCTTTCAACAACGGGCTCTCACAGTTTTCGACCGACGGCGTCGGCGAGAAGAAGAACGATTTCACGATCGATGGCGTATCGAACGTGGCCAATGATCGCGTGGCGTACAGCCCGCCGTCTGCCTCAGTCGAGGAGTTCAAGATCCACACGACGTCGTACGACGCGGCGATCGGCAACACGATGGGCGCGGTCGTCAACCTGGTGACGAAGAGCGGCACCAATACCCTGCGCGGTCAGGCCTATGAGTGGTACCGGGGGGCCACACTCGATTCGCCCAATTACTTCGACAAGCGAGCCAACCGTCCCAAACGCGACTACGAAGACAACCGATTCGGCGGCGCTATCGGCGGCCCTATCAGATCGAACCGTACGTTCTACTTCGCGAATGTCGAGGCCAACCCGTTCAAGGTGCCATCGCCGAACATCGTGACCGTTCCCACGGCCAAGATGCGCAACGGCGACTTCTCCGAGCTGCTTGCGCTCGGTCCCCAGTATCAGATCTACAACCCGTTCACCATCCGTCCCCATCCGACGCAGTCGGGACGGTTCACGCGCGAGCCGTTCGTCGGGAACATCATTCCGCCCGGGCTGATCAATCCCGTCGCGAAGAACATCCTCGAGTACTTCCCGCTGCCGAATCAGACCGGCACCGCCGACGGTCAACAGAACTTCCAGAACCCGACGGCCGTGGCCTTCGAAACGTACTACACGGCCACCGGACGGGTCGATCACAACATCTCGTCGAAACATCGGGTCTACGGCCGTTTCAGCTGGGACTTCTGGGAAGAAGAGAAAGACGACCGGTTCGACAACATCGCGACAGGCATCTTCCTGAATCGCAAGAACCGTGTCCTGGGCCTGGACGATGCCTACACGTTCCGTAACAACCTGCTGATGAACATCCGCGGCGGGTTCACGCGGCAGATGTTCCCCGAGCGCCGCCGCAGCCAGGGATTCGACCTCTCGACGCTGGGCTTCTCACCGCAACTCGTGTCGCTCGCCCCCAGTGAGATCGCCGCGTTCCCGTTCATCAACTACGACAACCTCCAGGATTTCGGCGTGTCGGAGTCCGGCGACGGATACTTCACGACCGACGTGTATTCGGCGACCGGAAACCTGGTGTGGCTCGTGCGGTCGCACAACATGAAGTTCGGGACGGAGTACCGTTACTACATCGAGGATGGCAGCCGCTTCTCGACGGCCGCGGCCCCGCAGATCAACTTCAGCAACACCTGGACGCGAGGACCGCTGGACAACTCGTCTGCAGCGCCCTATGGGCAGGACTTTGCCTCGTTCCTGCTCGGGATCCCGACGGGCGGGACGATGAGCCGCGCGGCGGCTTACAGGGAGAGGAGCAGCGTGCTCTCGTTCTATGCGCACGATGACTGGCGCGTCATGAACAACCTGACGCTGAACCTCGGCGTTCGATGGGAGATCGAAGGACCGCTCACCGAAGCGGACGGACGGTTCGTCAGCGGATTCGACGGCGAGACGCCGCTGCCGATCGCGGCGACCGTACAAGCGAACTACGCGCGCAACCCGATTACCGAGATCCCGGTCGGACAGTTCGCGGTGCGCGGCGGCCTTCTGTATCCCGATACGGGTGGCCCGAGCGAGGCATGGGAGAGGAACCTGGCGAACATCATGCCGCGCGCCGGATTCGCGTGGCTCGCCACACCGAAGACATCGATCCGGGGCGGCTACGGGATCTTCTACGACGTGCTGGGAACGAATCGGATCACGGTGAACCAGACCGGATTTGCCCAGGACACGACGCTGACGCCGTCGCTCGACAACGGTCAGACGTTCATCGCGACCCTCGCGAACCCGTTCCCCGGCGGTCTGCTCGAGCCTGTCGGGTCCGGCCTCGGCTTGATGACGAACGTCGGCCAGGCGGTGAGCTTTCCATATGTCGGCGACGTCAAGAACCCGCGCAACCACCGGTGGTCGCTGGGCCTGCAGCGCGAGCTCCCGTGGAACTTCCTGATCGAAGCCACCTACGTGGGGGCACATGGTGAGAACCTTCCAGTGCTCCGTCAGCTGAACGGCATCCCCCTGCAGTACTTGTCGACGTCGCCTGTCCGCGACGACGTGACGAACAACCGGCTGACGCAGCAGGTGGCCAATCCGTTCGCTGGACTGCTTCCAGGCACCGGCCTGAACGGGACGAACGTCCAGCGGAATCAGCTCCTGCGGCCCTACCCGCAGTTCACGTCGAATCAGCCGGTTCAAGCGACCGAGACGAACGGCAAATCCGATTTTCACGCCATGCAAGCGCGCGTCGAGCGTCGGATGGCGAACGGCTTCACCGTGCAGCTCGCCTACAGCTGGTCTCGCACGATGGTCGAAACGGGTTATCTCAACGACGCCGACACCACGCTCGAGCGCGTGATCAGCCAGTTCGATCGCAAGCACACGTTCGTGACGAGTGGTCTCGTGGAGCTCCCGTTCGGCCGCGACCGGCGGTTCGGGAATGACTGGGGCGGCGTGACCAACACGCTGCTCGGCGGCTGGCAGGTCGGGTTCATCTTCAAGGCGCAGAGCGGCGCGCCCCTCGGCTTCGGGAATTTCCTGTTCGCCGAAGGGATGGGCGTCGACGACATCATGGCCGACAATCCGACGGTGGACCAGTGGTTCAACGTCAACGCGTTCAATCGTGTGCCGGCGCAACAGCTCGTCTCGAACGTACGGACGCAACCGAGCCGGTTCGATGAGGTCCGCGGGCCCGGATACGCCGTGGTCGATCTCTCCTTGCTGAAGAACGTCGGCCTCGGTGGCAATCGCCAGCTGCAGTTCCGGATCGAAGCGTACAACGCGCTGAATCGGGCCAATCTCCAGAACCCGAACACAACGGTCACCAACACGGCGCTTGGGACGATCACGGCGCAGAACGGGCTGCCGCGACAGGTGCAGCTCGCGGCGAAGCTGAGCTTCTGAGGGCGCAGGAAGGGGGCAGGGTCCTTCAAGGCCGCCATTCGCGCATCCACGACTTCGGTTCCGGCGACTCGGCGACGCAACTGAGGCACAAGGACCCATCTCATGACAAGTTCATGCGCAGCGACGGCGATCATCGTCTTGATATGGGCCGCGGGGACCGCGCTGGCGCAGCCGCAATCAGGTGGTCCTGGTCCGCTGCCTCCGGACGTTGCCGAGCCGATGCCGCTCCACAAGGTCGCACTGGGTTCCTTCTCCAGGAAGATCTCGTCGTCCAACACGGAAGCGCAGGCGTACTTCGATCAGGGGTTCCAGTTGATGTACCTCATGATGATCTGGATATCGGCACGCTGTATGCGGACGCGCTCTTTCATCTCGAGCCGCGTCCGGGACCTCCGCCCGGACGACGCCCGCGCCTCGTGAACCTCGATGCTCCGAACGTCCGGCGGGATCCCATGCTGGTCTATGCCACATCGATGGACGGGCAAGGTGCCATTGCAATGCGTGCGGGCAAGGACTTCGCCAAGGTCACGAGCGGTGACACGATGTTCCAATTGTTGGCGATGATGATCGCTTCGAGCCGATTTGACGAAGTGCTCGAGAATCACGACGCGGCCCGAGCGTGACATTCCCGCCGGTGCGTGGGAGTTCGCGCACGGGTACGCGAAGCTGCGGAGCGGCCAGGCGGAGGGAGCAGGCGCACACCTCGCAGCCCTCAGGAAACTCGCCGAGCTCTCGTCGGAAACTACGTACTTCGGCGCGCGTCATCCCGCGGGTCGACTGCTCGGGGTCCTCGCTGGAATTCTTGAAGGAGAGACTGCTCGAGCCAGCGGCAGGATTGCCGCAGCGCTAGGGGCGTTCGAGCGCGCAGTCTCGCTGGACGACGAGCTCGACGTCGATGAGCCGGAGCCGCTGCCTTTCCCCGCGCGGCACTGGCTCGGTGCGGCGATGCTCGAGGCAGGGCGGCCTGGTGATGCCGAACGCGTCTACCGGGAGGACCTCCGGCAACACCCCCACAACGGCTGGTCGCTGCTCGGGCTGCAGCTCGCGCTGAAAGCAGAGGGTAAACCGACGGACGACATCGAGGCCGATCTTCGGGCGAGCTGGAGCCGCTCCGATACGTGGATCCGCGCGTCCTGCTTTTAGAGAGACAGGGGCTCTCGGCTTCTGGCTCCAGGCTCCGGGATCCTCGAGTTGGCGGTCTTGGGAGTTGACAGTTCCTCGTGGTGACCAGCGACCGATAGCTGATAGCTCACCGGAATCCACTCGAGCGAAAGTGAATTCCGGTGAGTCAGTGTTCAGAAATCCAGTCGGAACGTCAGGCCGACGTTGAGCGGGTTGGTTACCGCGGTGTACTGCCCGGTGGTCGGCGCGATGTTGCCAGTGGCGGCGAAGTTGTAGGTCGCGTCCATCGTCGTGAACTGGACGGCGTCCCACATGTTGTACAGCTGCAGCTGGACGCGCAGGTTTCCCGTACGCCCGGATCCCGGCACTTTGATCGGGAAGCGCCGTGCCAGCGTGAAGTCCCAGTTCCACCACGACGGGTGCCGCAGTACGCCCTGCGGTGCGTTGCCGAGGCTTCCGACCGCCCCGTTCGGCAGCGGCCGGCGGAAGGCGCTTGGATTGAAGTGCATTTGGAAGGCGTCCGGTACGCTCGTATCGGGTGTGTAGCCGCTGAAGATAGGCTCGCCGGTCAATTCGCAGCGGCTATTCGCCGCGGTCAGCCCGGTGGTTCCCGAGACGAACAACCCGCTGAGCGAGGGGTCGGTGTTCTCCACGCCGGACAGGTTGGTGCCACAGAGCGGATCGAGCGGGTTACCGGTCGTGAACTGCGTCACGCCCGATGCCTCCCACCCTGCGGTCAGGTATTTCAGCAGCTTCAGGTTCCCCAGGGGATTCGGCACCTGGTAGCTGTAATGGATCACCATGACGTGGCGCCGATCCTGCGTCTGCGACACCGATGGCGGGCCGTAGTACCGCTCGCGAAGGCCTTCCTTGCCGTACAGCTCCTCGGTGACCGCGTCCCAGCCCTGGAGCCCTTCCGCCTTCGACAACGTGTAGGCGAGGCCCATCTGCAGCCCGTGATTGAGCCGGCGGTTCACGCTGATCTGCATCGCGTTGTAGTTCAGGATCTCGTCATCGGTCGTCAGGTAGCGGATCGGTCCGATACCGGGGTAATCGCGGCGCAGGAAGTTCGCATTGATCGGCTCGTTGCGGAACAGGTTCTCGACCTTCCCGTACGCGAACGGCTCGATGTTGTTCATGGTCTTGGCGCGCCAGAAGTGGCGGCCGTAGTTACCGACCCAGGCCACTTCGGCCACCGTCTTGAAGCCGATGTCGCGCTGGAATGCCACGTTCACCTGGTAGTTCGTCTCCGGCCGCAGCTTGCCCTGCGGCATCTGAGCCCCATGCAGCGCGAGCTCGAACCCGGCAGGCAGGTTGGCCTGCTGCGGGCTTTCCACCAGGTTGCCCGAGGCGGTCACATCGTCGATGTCGTCGAGCGTCGCGTTGAGGATGCTCCGCACGCGCGAGACGAGCGGACCCTCGTTGTAGAGATACTGCCCCTGGTTGAGGAAGTTGTAGAAGATCCCGCCCGAGGCGCGGATCGCGGTCTTCTGGTCGCCGGTCAGGTCCCACGCCATCCCGATCCGCGGCGCCCACGAGAGCGCCGGCATGTCGTAGTACCAGCCGCTCTTTTTGCCTGGCAGCCCGCCCGCGAATTGGCCATTGGCGATGTCGCCGGAGCCCGGCACGACGGTGCCGGCGAAGGCCTGCGACACGATCTGGCCGGTGATCGGGTTGATTGCGCGCCGGTTGGCGGTGGCGCATGCCTGGTTCCCCGGCACGCCGCCCGGCAGGCAGTACGGCCGGAAGAGGATCCCGGCCTTCGCGGGACTCCAGAGGCCCGGGTCGAACGCCGAGTTCATGTCCCGGACTTCATAGATGGCGCCGTGATGGGTCACCCGCACGCCGTAGTCGAGGGTCAGCCGCGAGTTGACCCGCCAGCCGTCCTGCGCATACGCATCCCACTGCCAGTGCCGTCGCTGGCGGTCGATGCGGTTGTCCCGTTCCTGGTAGTTCGTGAACACGCCCAGCAGGGCGTTCGCATAGCCGTTGCCGGTGCTCAGGGGATTGTCGGCGTTGTGGCCGAAGTTGTAGACGCCGTTGTAATCGTTCGAGCCGGGCTCCGTCTTGCTGTTCCGCTCGACGGCGAGCCCGAACTTGTAATTGTGCCGCCCTTTGGTCCAGGACAGGCTGTCTTCGAAGGTGAAACGGATGTTCTCGTTCTGCCGCGGAAGGGGACCGCTGCCGCCGCTCGGCCGGTATTGCGCCAGGTTGGCCCGGTCGCCCCCGCGGAAGTCCATGTCGGGGAAGTAGGGGTATTCGTCCAACTGAATCGTGCCGAGGTGCGGGTCGCCGTACGCGCCATACGGCTCGATCCGGGGCGGATCGACCCCAAGGCTCGAACGGTAGAAGTCGGTGTAATCGTTGGAAGTCAGGCGTCCGGTGCCGACGCGGAAACCATAGTTGTTCTTCGACAGACCGGCCACTGCCTCGTTGACGAGGGTGTTCCGGAGTACGGCCGTGTGGGTGCCGGTGAGCAGGTTACCTGGGAAGAAGTTGTTCACCGAACCGATCCCGGGAGCGACGCGGTTGAACGTCGTGCTGTCGTCACGGTCGAACAGGCCGCGAACGCTGAAGCGTTGCGTCGGGCCGAGCTGCGTGTCGATCCGGATGACGGTGTTCTTCCGCACGTGGAGCGGCGTCACGTCGCGCGCGTCGTTGGACGTCCACTGCTGTCCCGCCTGCTGGTTGATCGTGCCGTTCGGCGCCGGCAGCAGGTTGAGCATGCGCTGGCCCAGCGGGCTGATGCAGCTGAACCGCACGCCGCAGTCGGGGCTGCTGTTCGCCGCCGGAATGACGTTGCCTGGGAAGGGGCGGCCGGTCAGCGGATCGAGGATCGGCTGGAGGCTGCCGTTCGTGGCCCGTGTCTGCGAGAAGTCGCCCCTGCGCTCCAGGTCGGTCGGCAGGTTGGTGCGTGTCACGTTCGCTGGGCGCAGGTCGTCGGTGTATTCCTGCGACGCGAAGAAATAGACCCGCTTCTCGCTGCGACGGCTGTCGATCACGCCGGGCACCACCACCGGCCCGCCGATGCTGTACCCGCCGATGTTCACCGCAAAGAACGGTTTGGCCGTGCCGGCCTGCTCGCGGAGGTAGTCGTTCTTGTTCCACTCGTCGCGCCGGGCGTTGTACCAGCCCGATCCTCGCAGCTGGTTCGTGCCCGACTTGGTCGTGATGCGGATCAACCCGCTCGCCTGCCGTCCGTTCTCGGCCGTATAGCCGCTCGTGATGACGTTGACCTCACCGATGGCGTCGATGTTCGGCGTGATGTGGGTGGTGCCGTCGCCTCCTTCCTCGCCGACGGGCACCCCGTCAATCGTGGTGTTCTTGTTCAGCGAGTTGCCGCCGTTGATGCTGAGGCCGCGGCCGGAGCTCCACTGCGCGAAGTCGCGGCTGGCGGTCGTGTCGATGACGCCGGGCAGGATCTTCATCATCCCGAAGATGTCCCGCCCCTTGACCTGGATCGCCGTGAGCTGGTCGCCCGTGACGGTCCGTTGCAGGTTGCTCGCGGTGGTCTGCACCGGCGTCACCTCCGCGGTGACGGTGACCGTCTCGCTTTGCACGCCGACCTGCAGAGCCAGCTTGCCGAGATCCCGCGTCTCGCCCGCGTACAGCGCGACCTCCGGGACAGTGATCTGCTTGAAGCCCTCGATCTCCACACGAATCGTGTACCGCCCCGATGGCATCGAGAGCAGGCGGAACACGCCCTGTTCGTTGGAGGTTGCCGTGCGGGTGACGCTGGTGGCGACGTCGACCGCCGTCACCGTCGCGCCTGGAATCACACCGTCGCCGTCCGTGACCGTGCCGGTCAGAACGCCGGTCTGACCCTGGGCCAGCGCACGATCCGCGCCGGCCAGGACTGACAACACACCGAGAAGAAGCCACGCGCTGAGCCGCCCCATACGCACCTCCGTATGTCGCGAGCCATCGCATCCCGCGGCGATGTGCGGCGGGACGCTAGCACGCCCTCGCGGTTGTGTCAATGATTTTCGAACACCTATTCTTTTTCGATTATGTCGATCCTCCGGGGAACCCTCCTCCGGCAGGCCCAATCGGTGGAGGCTCCGACCTTCCGCAGGGTGTGAGAGCGGAAGCAGCTCTCCAGGATCACTTTCATATGGCGTACGACGATACGTCGTGACGCGTCATAGTGTCAACGGGACGGGTCGGTCACTCGTACCGCAACGCCAGCATCGGATCGACGCGGCTGGCGCGTCGTGCGGGCAGCCAGCCTGACGCGAGCACTACCGCAACCAGCACACCTGCGGCCCCGCCGAGCGTCGCGAAGTCGCTGCCGCGAATTCCGTACAACTGCGATTCCACGTAGCGGCCGAGCGCGAGAGCGACTACGACTCCAAGACAGATGCCGATCGCGGCCATGCCGACCGCGCCGCGCAGGATCATTCGGAGCACGGCGCCGCGATCGGCGCCGAGCGCCATGCGCAGGCCGATCTCGCGCGTGCGACGGGCGACGGAGAACGCCATGACACCATACAGTCCGATGGCGCCGAGCCCGGTCGCCAGCAGCCCGAACGACAGCGAGAGCGACGCGACCAGCCGTTCCGGCCGCAGCAGGCGATCGATCTGTTCGTCGATCGTGACGTAGCCCATGACCGGTCTCCGAAAAGTCCCGTCCGCGTACGAGGGGGTTACTCATCAATTCGAGGCAGCATCATCGTCGGCACGAAGACATCGACTGCCCCGCCGACTTCCAGCCCGTTGAAGCGCTTCTCGGCGATCCCGATGACCGTGAACGGATGCCCACCGACGCGCACGTCGCGTCCGACAATGTCCGGCCGCATCCCGAAGCGCTCGACCCAGAACCCGTAACTGAGCACCACGACGGGATGCCCATTGCGGACTCGATCGTCCGCGTCCGAGAGCAGCCGGCCCATCAACGGCCGTACGCCGAGCACATCGAAGTAGTTGCCGCTGACGATGCTCGCGATCGCGCGTTGAGTGGCCCCATCGATCGTCAGGTTCACGGCGTCGGTGCGCTCGGCAATCAGGCCGGAGAACACGCGCTGACCATCGCGAAGACCACCGTACGCCGGGTACGACCAGGTGAGGTCTCCGGTCGTCCACCCGTTGCGCAGCCCGGCCGGGTTCAGCAGAATCAGCTCGCGCGGGCGTTCCACAGGGAGCGACTCGAGCAGCAGCGTGTCGATGATGCTGAAGATCGCGGTGTTCGCCCCGATCCCAAGGGCGAGCGTGAGCACGACCACGATCGTGAATCCAGGTTGTTCGACGAGCCGCCGGCTCGCGTAACGGACGTCCTGCCAGAAATTCGCGAACACGAGCAAGCTCCCTCGTTTTTCTCGTGCGTGATCGTCCAGGCGCTCCGACCACCGATCGATCTCCGACCGAACGTGAGGCCGGTCGGCATCCCTCAGGGTGGCCGCGAGTTGTGTCCAATCGGTGATCTGCGCGCAGGCGTAGGCGTCGGCCTCAGACTCCGTCATGCCAGTAGCGAGCGCCTCGCGATAGAAGTCCTCGAGCTGCGACGACAGCTCCCGCAGGATGCGCGATTCGCGCTCGCGCGCGAGGTCCGGCAACGACAGCCGCGCGCGGACGTACCCTTCCCAATCACGCACGCGAGGGCCCCATCACCGCTTTCACGGTGGCGATGAACGTCTCGAAGGTCTTGCGCTGCTCGGCCAACATGCGCCGCCCCTCTGGCGTGAGCCGGTAGAAACATCGCCGCCGCTCGCCCGGCTTCTCGATCCAGCGGCCCTTGATCCAGCCGCGGTTCTCGAGGCGGAGCAATGTCGGATAGAGCGTGGGCAGAGCGAACGTCAACTTCCCGCCGGAGCGGACCTCGATCAGCTTCCCGATCTCGTACCCGTGGCGGGGACGGGTCTCGAGGAGCGACAGGATGAGCATCTCGCTGCTCCCCTTCTTCAGTTCGGCGCTGAACACGTGCTAAGGCTCCCTATATGTAGCGTGCCTAAGCATATTCACCTTGGACGAAGCCAGCAAGCGGTTGGTTGGGTCAACCGTTCGATTCTTCCTCCGATGAGTCCGTCTGGACTTCGGTACAAAGCGAAAGGCGACAGTCCCTCTCGGAACTGCCGCCCTTTGAAAACCCGCCGGGCCTGCCCGCCTCCGCCAAGGCTTCGGCGAGGTCCGCCGAAGCGCGCCTGGATGCATTGCGCGCGAAGGCGGAAAAGGCCCGGCGCTACAGCAAGACCGCGCCGAGCGCCGAGCGCCGAGCGCCGAGCGCCGAGCGCCGAGCGCCGAACAACGCTACTCCATATCCACGTCCCTCGTGAACGCCTCTTCCGGCTCCACGAAGTACTCCATCTCGCGCTCCAGCTCGAGCTCCTCCGGCGTCGGCGGCGGCGGTGGCGGCGGCTCGTCCGCCGGGATCCGCACGTGCCGGTAATACTCGAACCCGGTGCCTGCCGGGATCAGCCGGCCCATCGTCACGTTCTCCTTCAGGCCGCGCAGGTGATCCACCTTGCCTGAAATCGACGCTTCGGTGAGCACGCGCGTCGTTTCCTGGAACGATGCCGCCGAGATGAACGAGTCGGTCGAGAGCGACGCCTTCGTGATCCCGAGCAGCAGCGGCCGGCCCGTCGCCGGGCGTCCGCCGGCCTGGATCACGCGCTCGTTCTCTTCCATGAAGCGGAAGCGGTCCACCTGCTCCTCGATCAGGAACTCGGTGTCGCCCACGTCCTCGATCTTCACCCAGCGCATCATCTGCCGGACGATGACCTCGATGTGCTTGTCGTTGATGTTCACGCCCTGCAGCCGGTAGACCTCCTGGATCTCGTTGACGAGATACGCGTGCAGCGCCTTCTCGCCCAGGACCGACAGGATGTCGTGCGGATTGCTCGGCCCGTCCATCAGCGGCTCGCCCGCCCGGACGCGATCGCCTTCCTGCACGTTGACGTGCACGCCGCGCGGCAGCGAGTACTCTCTCGGCTCCCCGCCGTCCTCCGGGACGATGAGGATCTTCCGCAGCCCCTTCACGATGCCGCCGTGCTTGACGACGCCGTCGATCTCCGAGATGACGGCCGTCTCGCGCGGCTTCCGCGCCTCGAAGAGCTCGACCACGCGCGGCAGACCGCCCGTGATGTCCTTCGTCTTCGTGGTTTCCCGCGGGATCTTCGCGAGGACCTGACCGGCGTAGACCGTCTCGCCTTCCTCGATCATGAGGTGGGCGTGCGACGGCATGTGGTACTTGCGCGACACCTTCCCGCCCTTGTCGCGAATCTCGATGAGCGGCTGCTTCTTCTCGTCCGGACTGTCGACGACGATCTTCCGCGACAGGCCCGTGACCTCGTCCAGCTCCTCGTGGAACGTCACGTCGGGGATCAGGTCCTTGTACTTCACCGTGCCCGCATCTTCGGTGAGGATCGAGAACGTGTACGGATCCCACTCGACCAGGATCTGGCCCGGCTCGACCGGGCCGCCGTCACGCACCTTGAGGCGCGCGCCGTAGACGATCGGGTAGCGCTCGCGGTCGCGGCCCTTCGCGTCCTGAACGACCAGCGATCCGGTCCGGTTCATGACGACGAGCTCTCCCGCCGCCTGCTCCGCGCCTGCGCCCCTCGACTCGACCACCTGCAGGCCCTGGTAGCGGACCGTGCCGGCGTGCTTCGCGTCGAGCGTCGACTGCTCCGACACGCGCGACGCCGTGCCGCCGATGTGGAACGTCCGCATCGTCAGCTGCGTGCCAGGCTCGCCAATCGACTGCGCGGCGATGACGCCGACCGCGAGGCCCAGCTCTACCAGCTTGCCGGTGGCGAGGTCGCGGCCGTAGCACTTCGCGCAGCAGCCGCGGCGGCTCGCGCACGTCAGGACCGACCGGATGCGGACCTTCTCGATGCCGCCCTCCTGGATGGCCTGCGCCTTCTCCTCGTCCATCTCGTCGTTGACGTCGACGAGCGTCTCGCCCGTGAACGGGTCGACGATCTTCTCGAGCGTCGTCCGGCCGATGATGCGGTCGCGCAGCGGCTCGATGATCTCGCCGCTCTCGACGATGGCGCGGGCTTCGATGCCGTCCATCGTGCCGCAGTCGATCTCGTGGATGATGACGTCCTGCGCCACGTCCACGAGCCGGCGCGTGAGGTAGCCCGAATCGGCGGTCTTCAGCGCCGTGTCGGCCAGACCCTTGCGGGCGCCGTGCGTCGAGATGAAGTACTGGAGAACCGTCAGCCCTTCACGGAAGTTCGACGTGATCGGCGTCTCGATGATCTCGCCCGACGGCTTGGCCATCAGGCCGCGCATGCCGGCCAGCTGCCGGATCTGCTGCTTCGAGCCGCGGGCGCCCGAGTCGGCCATGATGTAGACCGGGTTGAAGTTCCGCCCGGTGTGATCGAGCTCCTCCATCTCGCCGAACATCGCGTCGGCGATCTTCTCGGTGACGTCCGACCACACGGCGATGACCTTGTTGTAGCGCTCGCCGTTGGTGATCGCCCCCTCGAGATACTGCCCTTCGACCTTGATCACTTCGTCCCTGGCGCCCTCGACGAGCGTCGCCTTCTCTGACGGGATGATCAGGTCGTCGATGCCGATGGACAGGCCCGATCGTGTCGCGTAGGTGAAGCCGAGGTGCTTCAGGCTGTCGAGCATCTCGACCGTCTTCTCGAGGCCGTAGTGCAGGTGGCAGGTACTGCACGACCTGCTGCAGGCCCTTCTTCTTCAACAGGCCGTTCACGAACGGCATCACCGACGGCAGCGACGTGTTGAAGATCACGCGGCCGACGGTCGTGTTGATGATCTTGTTCTGCACGGGCTGCGGGTCCGTCTGGAGCACGGCCTGGTCGTCGCGCGCGACGGTCAGATCCAGGAGGTCCCCCGAGAACCGCAGGCGGATCGGCGTCAGCGTCTCCACCTCTCCCGCCTCGAGCGCGAGCAGGACGTCGTCCGCATTGCCGAACACGCGGCCTTCGCCCTTGGCGCCGGCACGAGCCTTCGTCAGGTAGTAGCACCCGAGCACGATGTCCTGCGACGGAATCGCGATCGGCGCGCCGCTGGCCGGCGACAGGATGTTGTTCGAGGACATCATCAGAACCGATGCCTCGATCTGCGCTTCCGGCGCCAGCGGGATGTGGACGGCCATCTGGTCGCCGTCGAAGTCCGCGTTGAACGCCGTGCAGACGAGCGGATGGATCCGGATCGCCTTGCCCTCGACCAGCACCGGCTCGAACGCCTGGATTCCGAGTCGATGGAGCGTCGGCGCGCGGTTCAACAGCACCGGATGCTCGCGGATGACCTCTTCGAGCACGTCCCAGACTTCGGGACGCTGCTGCTCGACCATCTCCTTCGCCTGCTTGATCGTGGCGACGAGGCCGCGCTCCTCGAGCTTGTTGTAGATGAACGGCTTGAACAGCTCGAGCGCCATCTTCTTCGGCAGGCCGCACTGGTGCAGCTTCAGCTCGGGGCCGACGACGATGACCGAGCGGCCGGAGTAGTCGACGCGCTTGCCGAGCAGGTTCTGACGGAACCGCCCCTGCTTGCCCTTCAAGGTGTCCGACAGCGACTTCAGCGGCCGGTTGTTCGCGCCGCGCAGCACGCGGCCGCGGCGGCCGTTGTCGAACAGCGCGTCGACCGCCTCCTGCAGCATCCGCTTCTCGTTGCGGATGATGACGTCCGGCGCTTTCAGCTCGATCAGCTTCTTCAACCGGTTGTTGCGGTTGATGACGCGGCGATAGAGATCGTTCAGGTCCGACGTCGCGAACCGGCCGCCGTCGAGCGGGACGAGCGGACGCAGCTCCGGTGGAATCACCGGGATGACGTCCAGGATCATCCACTCCGGCTTGTTGGTCGACTTGCGGAACGAGTCGACGACCTTCAGCCGCTTGGCGTACTTCAGCTTCTTCTGGACCGACGTCTCGGAGCGCATCTTCTCGCGCATCTCGAGCGCCAGCTTCTCCACGTTGACCCGCTTGAGCAGCTCCTTGATCGCCTCGGCGCCCATCTGCGCGCGGAACTTGATCGGGCCGTGCTCCTCGCGGGCCTTGCGGAACTGCTCCTCGCTCAGCAGCTGGTTCTGCTTCAGCTCGGTATCACCCGGCTCGACGACGACGTAGGCCTCGAAGTAGAGGACGCGCTCGAGATCGCGCAGGGAGATGTCGAGGAGGTGGCCGATGCGGCTCGGCAGCCCCTTGAAGAACCAGACGTGGCTGACGGGCGTCGCCAGCGTGATGTGGCCGAGGCGCTCGCGGCGCACCTTGGCCTGCGTGACTTCGACACCGCACTTATCGCAGATCACGCCGCGGTGCTTCATGCGCTTGTACTTGCCGCAGAGGCACTCCCAGTCGGTGACCGGGCCGAAGATCTTCGCGCAGAACAACCCGTCCCGCTCCGGCTTGAACGTGCGGTAGTTGATCGTCTCGGGCTTGGTCACTTCGCCGTGCGACCACGAGAGGATCTTGTCCGGCGACGCGAGGCTGATCCGGATCGCGTCGAAGTCGGAGGTTAGAGAGCTGCGGGAATCGAAAGATGGTCTCATGTTTCCCTTCGGTGTTAGCTTCCAGCTACCAGCTTCCAGCTACCAGCTAAGGCGCTGCCAGTTCCATCTCCCGCTGGTAGCTGGGAGCTGGAAGCTGGCAGCTGTCTTATGACTCAGCCAGCGCGGGCTCGCCCTCGGGCGGCGCCTCGGGCTCGGCCAGCTTCTTCTTCGTCTTCATCAGCTCGACATCCAGGCACAGGGCCTGGAGCTCGCGGATGAGCACGTTGAACGACTCCGGCAGCCCTGGCTGGAACGACGCGTCGCCCTTGACGATCGCCTCGTAGATCTTCGCGCGGCCCGTCACGTCGTCGGACTTCGCCGTGAGCAGCTCCTGGAGGATGTGCGCCGCGCCGTAGGCTTCGAGCGCCCAGACCTCCATTTCGCCGAACCGCTGTCCGCCGAACTGCGCCTTGCCGCCCAGCGGCTGCTGGGTGATGAGCGAGTACGGTCCGATCGAGCGCGCATGGATCTTGTCGTCGACCAGGTGGGACAGCTTCAACATGTAGATGAAGCCGACCGTGACGTCCTGCTCGAACTCCATCCCCGTCATGCCGTCGTAGAGCTTCGTCTTTCCGCTCTTCGGCAGGCCGGCCTGCTCGAGCCAGTTCTTGATCTCCCCCTCGGTCGCGCCGTCGAAGACCGGCGTTGCGAAGTAGAGGCCGAGCGCGTGCGCGGCCCACCCGAGGTGCGTCTCGAGAATCTGGCCGACGTTCATACGCGACGGAACGCCGAGCGGGTTCAGCACGATCTCCACCGGCGTGCCGTCCGGCAGGTACGGCATGTCCTCTTCCGGCAGGATGCGCGCGATGACGCCCTTGTTGCCGTGGCGGCCGGCCATCTTGTCGCCGACCGACAGCTTGCGCTTCATCGCGACGTAGACCTTGACCAGCTTGATGACGCCAGGCGGCAGCTCGTCGCCGCGCCGTACCTTCTCCTTCTTCTCCTCGAACTGCTGGCGGATGACCTCCACCTGCCGCTCGGTGCGCTCCTCGAGCTCGCGCAGATCCTCCTCGAGCCGGGGATCGTCCGTGCTGATCTTCAACCGCACGATCGCGTCGTACGGCAGCCCCTGCAGCACGTCGGACGTCAGGTCGGTGCCCTTCTTCAGGAGGCGCTCCCGCCCGTGCTCGTCGTAGAGGTCGGCGCGCGACTGCTGGCCCTGCAGCATCCCGACGACCCGCTTCTTCACTTCGTCGTGAAGGATGCGGATCTCGTCCTGCAGGTTCTTCTCCATCATGTCGAGCTCTTCCTGCTCGATCGCCTTCGCGCGGTCGTCCTTCTCGATGCCTTTCCTCGAGAAGATCTTGACGCCGACGATGATGCCCTCGATGCCGGGCGGGCAGATGAGCGACGCATCCCGCACGTCGCCCGCCTTCTCGCCGAAGATCGCGCGGAGCAGCTTCTCTTCCGGCGTCAGCTGCGTCTCGCCCTTCGGCGTGACCTTGCCGACCAGGATGTCTCCTGGTTTCACCGAGGCACCGATTCGGATAATCCCGCTCTCGTCCAGGTCACGCAGGTAACCTTCGCCGACGTTCGGGATGTCGCGGGTGATTTCCTCCGGTCCGAGCTTCGTGTCGCGCGCCTCAATCTCGAACTCCTCGATGTGGATCGACGTGTAGTAGTCGTCCTTCACCATCCGCTCGGAGACGAGGATCGCGTCCTCGAAGTTGTAGCCGCGCCACGGCATGAACGCGACGAGCACGTTCCGTCCGAGCGCCAGCTCGCCCAGCTCCGTGCAGGGACCGTCCGCGAGGATCTGGCCCTTGTGGACCTTCTGGCCCACGCGGACGATCGGCTTCTGGCTGATGCACGTGTTCTGGTTCGACCGCTTGAACTTCGTCATCGGGTAGATGTCGGCGCCCATCTCACGCGAGGTCGCTTCCGTCTCCCCTTCGACGCGCACGACAATGCGCTGGCTGTCGACGTAGTCCACGGTGCCCGTCCGCCGCGCCACGACGACGGCGCCGGAATCGCGGGCGGTGATGTACTCCATGCCGGTGCCGACGTACGGGCTGCGCGCCCGCAGCAGCGGCACGGCCTGGCGCTGCATGTTCGATCCCATCAGCGCGCGGTTCGCATCGTCGTTCTCCAGGAACGGGACGAGCGAGGCGGCGACGGACACGAGCTGCTTGGGCGACACGTCGATGAAGTCGACCTTGTCGCGCGGCGTCAGGATGAAGTTGCCCGCCTGCCGCGCGTTGACGCGGTCGGTCGTGAACCTTCCGTTCTCGTCCACCTGCGCGTTGGCCTGCGCGACGATGTACTGGTCCTCTTCCCACGCCGAGAGGTAGTAGGAGTAGGGCTCGTACTCGAGACCGCGACGGCGCTTGCCCGCCTTGTTCTCGGTGTCCTTCGGATCGGCGCCAACCTCCGAGGCCTCGACGATGTCGTTGACCTTGTACTTGGCGTTGCCGCCCGCATTCGTGATGATCACGTAGTCGATCACGCGGCCGTTCTTCACCTTGCGGTACGGCGACTCGATGAACCCGAACTCGTTGATCCGCGCGTAGCACGAGAGCGACGAGATCAGGCCGATGTTCGGACCTTCCGGCGTCTCAATCGGGCAGATGCGGCCGTAGTGCGTCGGATGGACGTCGCGGACCTCGAAGCCCGCGCGCTCGCGCGACAGACCGCCGGGCCCGAGCGCCGAGAGCCGCCGCTTGTGCGTGACCTCGGAGAGCGGGTTGGTCTGGTCCATGAACTGCGACAACTGAGACGACCCGAAGAACTCGCGAATCGCGGCCATGACCGGCTTCGCGTTGATCAGGTCGTGCGGCATGGCGGTCGCCATTTCCTGGTAGACCGACATCTTCTCCTTGATCGCGCGCTCCATCCGGACCAGCCCGATGCGGAACTGGTTCTCCAGGAGCTCGCCGACCGACCGCACGCGGCGGTTGCCGAGGTGATCGATGTCGTCCACGTTGGCGGGATTCCGCCGCAGCTTCAGCTGGTACTTGATCACTTCGTAGAAGTCCTGCGGGTGCAGGATCTTCTCGTCGAGCGGCGTGTTCAGCCGCAGCTTCGTGTTGAGCTTCAGCCGGCCGACGCGCGAGAAGTCGTACTTCTGCGGGTTGAAGAACATGTTCTCGAAGAGCGACCGCGAGCTGTCGAGCGTCGGCGGATCGCCCGGTCGAAGGCGCCGGTAGATCTCGATCAGCGCTTCCTCGTGCGTGTGAATCGGATCCTTCTTCAGCGTCGCGGACAGCACCGGACCGATCTCGTCACGCTCGGGGAAGAAGATCTCGAGCCGGTCGACGTTCTTCTCCTGCGCCATCGAGATCACGCGCGGCGTGACCTCTTCGTTCGCCTCGAGGATGACCTCTCCGGTCGACGGATCGACGACGTCGGCAGCGGCGAAGGCGCCCTCGAGCTCGGCGTCCGCCACTTCCACCGCTTCGACGTTCGCCTTCTTCAGCGCCGTGAGCGCCGTCGACGTGATCTTCTTGCCGCCGTGCGTCACCGTCTCGGAGCCGATGGTGATGTCCCTGGCGGCTCGGAGGCCCTGCAGGCTGTCGTTGACGGCCCAGGAGATCGACCCGCTCTTCAGGTGCAGCCGGTCGACGGTGTAGAAGGTGCGGATGATCTCGTCGGCGCCACGCAGCCCGAGGGCGCGCAGGAACACCGTCGCGAGGAACTTCCGCTTGCGATCGATCCGCACGTACAGCAGGTTCTTGGTGTCGTACTCGAACTCCACCCAGGACCCGCGGTAGGGAATGATCTGCGCGATGTAGAGCGTCTTGTCTTCCGAATGGAAGAACGCGCCGGGCGACCGGTGGAGCTGCGACACGATGACGCGCTCGGTGCCGTTGATGATGAACGTGCCGTTGTCCGTCATCAGCGGGATGTCGCCGAAGTAGACCTCCTGCTCCTTGATGTCGCGGATGGTCTTGACGCCCGTCTCGGGATCCTTGTTCCAGACGACCAGACGGATGGTGACCTTGAGCGGCACGGCGTAGGTCATGCCGCGCTCCTGGCACTCGTCCACGTCGTACTTCAGCTTCAGGCCGACCGTGTTGCCGCAGATGTCGCAGACGTCTCCGCGCGCCTCGTTCGGCTTGCCGCAGCGCGGGCAGAGGACCTCGTGCTCGCCGTACGGATCGGCCACGAGCGTGTGGCCGCAGTTCACGCACGGCTTCCGCAGGTGGTGCAGCCCGGCCAGCCGGCCGCACTTGCACTCCCAGTTGCCGATCGAGTACTCGATGAACTCGAGCGACGAGTTCTCGCGGAAGTCCGAGATCGGGAATACGGACTTGAACACCGACTGGAGCCCCGCGTCCTCGCGCTCCGAGGGCAGCCGGTTCATCTGCAGGAACCGCTCGTACGACTTCTTCTGAATCTCGATGAGGTTCGGGATCGGAATAGTCGTCTTGATTTTCGAAAAGTCGATGCGCTCGCGGTAGATGTTCTTGGGGAGGCTGTACATGCTGGTGAAGACCTCGGCGCTCGGCGTTCGTGGTTCGGCGC
Source organism: uncultured Acidobacteriota bacterium (assembly GCA_963804795.1). GTDB lineage: Bacteria > Acidobacteriota > Vicinamibacteria > Vicinamibacterales > 2-12-FULL-66-21 > CAVSUB01. The sequence continues at coordinate 380,708 of CAWDRS010000011.1, forward strand.
TCGATCGCATCCAAGGGAAAACTTACAATCGGCCCGACGCCGGGCTCGGGACTCCCGAGCGCCGAACGCCGGACCGCGACAACGCGAAGTGCGGTGCCGCAGACGACGGGGCTGAAGCCCCGTCGCTACAAGCACGATGCGCGGACTCGCGCCCGCGCGCCGTTATTTGATTTCGACTTTGGCGCCGACGTCTTCGAACTTCTTCTTGATCGCCGCCGCTTCTTCCTTCGGGATGCCTTCCTTGATCGGCTTGGGTGCGCTCTCGACCAGGTCCTTGGCTTCCTTCAGTCCGAGGCTCGTGACCTCGCGGACGACCTTGATGACGTTGATCTTGTTGCTGCCCACTTCGGTCAGGGTCGCGGTGAACTCGGTCTGTTCCTCGGCCGGAGCTGCCGCGCCGCCGGCCGCCGCGCCGCCGCCGGCCACCGCCACCGGCATGGCCGCTGCTGCCGACACCCCGAGCTCCTTCTCGAGCTCCTTCACGAGCTGCGAGAGCTCGAGGACCGAGATCCCCTTGATGTATTCGACGACTTCCTGCTGACTGAGTGCCATTCTGGATGCTCCTGAAAACCCTTCCGCCTGAAGGCGGAAGCCACACTGTTGTTGTTTAGTGTCGCTGTGGCTTCCGCCTTCAGGCGGAACGCACCGCCTTCCGCCTTTTTCTTTTCCGCCTGCACCAGCACGCTCATCAGGTCGCGCGGCGCGGCGTTCAGCACGCTCACCAGCTGGATCATCGGGGCCTGCAGCAGGAACAGGAGCTTCGCGTAGAGCTCCGGCTTTCCTGGCATCGTCGCCAGCTCGGTGACCTCGCCTGCCTTGATCGCGCGGCCTTGAACGACCGCGGCCTTGATCTGCAGGGCCGGCGTCGCCTTCGCGAACGTCGTGAGAACCTTGGCCAGCGCGACCGGGTCTTCGCCGGCGTAGGCCACGGCTGTCGTGCCGCTGAAGAACTCGGTCAGCGAGGCGAACGGCGTGCCCACCAGAGCGCGCTTCGCGAGCGTGTTCTTGACGACCTTGTACTGCCCGCGCGCGCCCCGGACCTGGCGACGCAGCTCGGTGACCTCTGGCACTTTCAGGCCCTTGAAGTCCACGACGACAGCGCTCTCGGTCGCCCTGAAGGCGCGCTCGAGCTCCTGCAGCTCCTCTTCCTTGCTCGCTCGTGTAACTGCCATGGCTAGTGCTTCTGGACCTCGGTCACGTGTGTGGTGTCGATCAGGATCCCAGGACCCATCGTCGAGGACATCGTCACGCTGCGGAGGAACTTGCCCTTCGCGGCCGACGGCTTGGCTTTCACGACGCTGTCGACCAGCGCGTGGGCGTTCTCGACGAGGCTCTGCGCGGCAAACGACGTCTTCCCGATCGGCGCATGGACGATGCCGGTCTTGTCGACGCGGAACTCGACTTTGCCGGCCTTGATTTCCCTGACGGCCTTGGCGATGTCGACCGTCACGGTGCCGGTCTTCGGGTTCGGCATCAGCCCGCGGGGACCGAGCACCTTACCGAGCTTGCCGACGGCGCGCATCATGTCGGGTGTCGCGACGACCGCATCGAAGTCCATCCAGCCGCCCTGGATCTTCTCGACGACTTCCTCGCCGCCGATGAAGTCCGCACCGGCCTCCTGCGCTTCCTTCTGCTTGTCGCCGGCGGCGATCGCCAGGACGCGCTTGCTCTTCCCGAGACCGTGTGGCAGCACGACCGTCCCGCGCACCATCTGGTCCGCGTGCTTCGGGTCGACTCCCAGTCGAAGTGCGAGCTCGACGGTCTCGTCGAACTTCGCGAACTTCACCTTCTGCATCAAGGGAACCGCGTCCTCGATCGAATGGGGACGCTCTGGAACCTGCTGCCTGGCGGCAGCGAATTTCTTGCCTGGTTTTCGCATGCGTGCTCCTGTGGTTCAAACGGCCCGACGGCCTCCCACTCAAAAACAGCTTCCAGCTTTCCAGCTTCCGGCTTCCAGCTAACGGAGCTGGGAGCTTGTCGCAAGAGGCTAGGAGCTTCTGGTCTCCGGCTTCTGGTTTCCGGCCTCAGCTCCCAGCCTCCAGCCTCTCCGTTGCTGGGAGCTGGCAGCTGGCAGCTGGAAGCTATCCGACGACGTCTATCCCCATCGACCGCGCTGTTCCAGCGATCGTCTTGAACGCGGCGTCGAGTGACTCGGCGTTCAGGTCCGGCATCTTGAGCTTGGCGATGTCCTCCACCTGCTTTTTCGTCACGGTGCCGACCTTGTTCTTGTTCGGCTCGTTCGAACCCTTCGCGAGATTCGCGGCGCGCTTGAGCAGGATCGACGCGGGCGGCGTCTTCGTGATGAACGAATACGACCGATCGGCATAGACCGTGACCACGACCGGGATGATGAGCCCTTCGTCTTTGGAGGTCTTCGCGTTGAAGTTCTTGCAGAAGTCCATGATATTGACGCCGTGCGGACCGAGCGCGGTCCCGACTGGCGGTGCTGGGGTCGCTTTCCCCGCAGCGATCTGGAGCTTCACGAATGCTTGTACTTTTTTAGCCATTTTTCACTTCTGCGCTGGGGCCCCACCCCCAGCGCCTGCCAGCGCTCGCTTCGCTCGCGCCGCTGGTTAGCTGCGACTGCCCACTTTCAGTAGCGGTTCGCGCCATGTACCGCTACGCCACCCAGCTTTTGCGCTGGAGCTGGAAGCTGGCAGCTGGAAGCTGACTACAGTTTTTCCACCTGCAAGAAATCCAACTCGACCGGCGTCGACCGGCCGAAAATCGTGACCATGACCTTCAGGGTGTTTCGATCGAGGTTCACCTCGTCCACGGTCCCGTTGAAACTGGTGAACGGCCCTTCGTTGATCCGGACCTGATCGCCCTTCTCGAACGTGTATTTCGGCTTCGGCTTTTCGGCGGCCTCGGTCACCTGATTCAGGATCTGGTCGACTTCCTCGCGCGAGAGCGGCGTGGGCTTCGCGCCCGCCCCGACGAAGCCGGTGACCTTCGGTGTGTTCTTCACCACGTGCCACGCATGGTCGGTCATGTGCATCTCGACCAGGATGTAGCCGGGGAAGAACCGCTTCGAGCTCACGACCTTCTTGCCGCCGCGCATTTCGGCGACCTGCTCGGTCGGGATGAGGATGTCGCCAATCTCCTCCTGGAGGCCGTAGGCCTGGACGCGCTGCTCCAGCGACTCCTTCACCTTGTTCTCGAAACCGGAGTACGTATGAACGATGTACCACTGCTTCGTGCGGTCGTCCGTCATGCTCGACATTTCTATGACGCCGCTCCGAATGTCCTGTAAATCCAGCTGATTCCGGTGTTCAACAGGAGGTCGACGACGCTGAGGTACAGGCCGAAGAAGACCGACGTCAGAATCACTACGAACGTCGTGGCGTACACTTCCTTGCGGCTCGGCCACGTGACGCGGCCCATCTCGTTGCGGACTTCCGAGAGGAAACGCCGCGACCGGCTCCACCAGCCCGTAACGCTCTCGCGGGCACGGCCACCGAATGAATCATCGTGCTCCGCCATTACCGATTTCATTTCTTCTGATCCTTGCCGGCGCTCGGCGCTCGGCGCTCGCAGCGGCCTGAGTCAAGATCTCGCAATCTGTATCCACCGTCCGTGGGCCTCGCTGACGAGACCCCCTGAGCTTTCCTGGCGCCCGACGCCCGACCTGCCCGAATGTGGCAGGACAGGAGGGAATCGAACCCCCAACCCCCGGTTTTGGAGACCGGTGGGCTTTCTTGGCGCTCGGGGCTGCCGCTTCGCGGCAGTGCCCTCCGGCCCCTCGCTTAAGCTCGCTTCACTCGCTCGCGTTCGCCGCTCGCTCCGTTCCGCTCGCGTTCGTAAGCCCGCCCGACGCCCGACCTGCCCGAATGTGGCAGGACAGGAGGGAATCGAACCCCCAACCCCCGGTTTTGGAGACCGGTGCTCTGCCAATTGAGCTACTGTCCTCTATTGAATGGCGGGGCCCCCTGCACCCCGCCAAGCTCACTGCACTCCGCGAGCGCTCCGCCGCTCGCTCCGTTCCGCTCGCCTCTTAGCCGCTCGCGCTCGCTTTCGCCGCGACTGTCTCTACTGCACTCGCCTCTAACCTCGCTGGGCAGCTGGAAGCTGGAAGCTGGAAGCTATTTCGTCTCCCGATGACCGGTGTGCTTGCGGCAGAACCGGCAGTACTTGCTCAGCTCGAGCCGCTCAGTGGTCTTCTTCTTGTTCTTGGTCGTGCTGTAGTTGCGCCGTTTGCACTCGGTGCACGCCAGGGCGATGATGTCTCTCATGGGTAACTCTGGTCGGGATCCGGGACTCGGGATCCGGAACTCGACCAGTCCCGAACTCCGAAAGCCCGAAGCCCCGCACTATTCAACAATCTCGGTGATCGTCCCGGCGCCGACCGTGCGGCCGCCTTCACGAATCGCGAACCGCGCGCCCTTCTCGAGCGCGACCGGCACGTGCAGCTCCGCGCTGATGCTGGTGTTGTCGCCCGGCATCACCATCTCGACGCCTTCCGGCAGCTTCAGCGATCCGGTGACGTCGGTCGTCCGGATGTAGAACTGCGGGCGGTAGCCGTTGAAGAACGGCGTGTGGCGGCCGCCTTCGTCCTTCGACAGGATGTAGACCTCGCCCTTGAACTTCGTGTGCGGCTTGATCGAGGCGGGCTTCGCGAGCACCTGCCCGCGCTCCACGTCGTCCTTTTCCACGCCGCGCAGGAGCACGCCGATGTTGTCGCCCGCGACGCCCTCGTCGAGCAGCTTGCGGAACATCTCGACGCCGGTGACGACCTTCTTCTCGGTCGGCTTGAACCCGACGATCTCGACTTCCTCGCCGACCTTCACCTTGCCGCGGTCGACGCGGCCGGTCACGACCGTGCCGCGGCCGGAGATCGAGAACACGTCTTCGATCGGCATCAGGAACGGCTTGTCGATCTCGCGCTCCGGAAGCGGGATGTAGTTGTCGAGCGCCTCCATCAGCTTCGTGACCGACTCGACACCCGCCGGGTCGCCGTTCAGCGCGCCCAGCGCCGAGACCCGCACGACCGGAACGTCGTCACCCGGGAAGCTGTAGGTCTTGAGCAGCTCGCGCACCTCGAGCTCGACCAGGTCGACGAGCTCCTGGTCGTCGACCGCGTCCACCTTGTTGAGGGCGACGACCATGTACGGCACGTTGACCTGCTTGGCGAGCAGCACGTGCTCGCGGGTCTGCGGCATCGGACCGTCGACGGCGCTGACCACGAGAATGGCGCCGTCCATCTGCGCGGCGCCGGTGATCATGTTCTTGATGTAATCGGCGTGACCCGGGCAGTCCACGTGCGCATAGTGCCGATTCGGCGTGCTGTACTCGACGTGGCTCGTCGCGATCGTCAGGATCTTCGTCGCGTCGCGGCGTCCCTGCGACTCGGAGGCCTTGGCCACTTCGTCGTACGGAATGAACTTCGCCCATCCCTTGTCGGCGGCGACCTTGGTGAGCGCAGCCGTCAGAGTGGTCTTGCCATGGTCGATGTGGCCGATGGTGCCCACGTTGACGTGCGGTTTGGAACGGTCGAATTTCTCTTTTGCCATGTCTCTTGTCCTGCCCTTGTTGTAGGGCGGGGTCCGGCCCCGCCGCGCGATCGGCGGACCCCGCGTCCGCCCTACAGTCCTGCCTCTACGCCCTCAAAACCTTGTTGTCAGCCTCGCCCGATGCGCTGAGCGCTCTGCGCCATTAGGCGGCTTCCCAGCCTCTAGCTCGAGATGCGCGATCGAAGTCCGCCTTCGCGGCTGCGCCGCTTCGGCGCGACAGCCTTCGCTAGCTGGCTTGCCGAGCCGTAGCTCGGCGCGCGAGCGCCGAGCGAAGGCTGGAGCCGATGACCGGGATTGAACCGGTGACCTCGTCCTTACCAAGGACGCGCTCTGCCAACTGAGCTACATCGGCCTACGCGGCTCGGTTTCTTCGCTGACTCGCCGCTACGGCCGACAAGTCGGCGAACCAGCACCCAGCTCCCCGCGCGCGCATTCACTCGCGCTATCTACAGCCCCATCGCGACTCTGCGTTCTCGGCTCTCCAACCGCCAGGCGCGAGCGAAGCGAGCGCCCCACCGGAGCGGAGCGGGGCCCTCGGGGCCCCCGCGAGCGACGGTGTCGGGGCTTGCCAACCGAAGCTCTCGTATAGTCGCGACGTGGCCCGCCGTCGCGCCTTCGGCGCTATGGTGGGCAACCTTCGCCTGCACTCGAGAGCGAAGGTTGGAGCGGGAGACGGGGATCGAACCCGCGACCAACAGCTTGGAAGGCTGTGACTCTACCACTGAGTTACTCCCGCCTACGCGGCTCGCCGCTGACGACCTCTCGCCGCTACGGCGGGCAAGCCCGCCGGCTTCCAACATGAACTCTTTGCTGGCCAAACCACGCTGCCGCCCGCCTGAACTCCCGCTGGCTTGCCAGCCGTAGCTCGCCGCGAAGCGGCGAGCGAAGGCTGGTGGCGAGGGGAGGATTCGAACCTCCGAAGGCCTGGGCCGACAGATTTACAGTCTGCTGCGTTTGACCGCTTCGCTACCTCGCCGCGATGCTGCCCCCACGTTTCAGCGCCGATGCAAAAGTCGGCCGCTGACGGCTGGAAGCGTTGGTGTCTTTGTCAGGAATTGCGCCGCTCGCGAATTCTTCTGGGGAATTCGTTGGAGCTGGCGAAGGGATTTGAACCCCCGACCGGCTGATTACAAATCAGCTGCTCTACCGGACTGAGCTACGCCAGCCCAGACAAAAGAGTATTTGTAGCACAGCGCGTGCCACGGGCGCAAGTCCATGAGATTCGGCGGTTACGGCAGAGCTTTGTGGCGGGGGGTTGCCCTGCTTATATGACGCACAAACCCTCGCTGGCGTCCCGCCTCGAACAACATCACACCCGCCGCTACAGATACGTTGAGGCTGCCGATCGAACCGGACATCGGAATCGACACCAGCCGATCGCAGCGTTCACGGACCAGCCGCCGCAGCCCTGCATCCTCGGCGCCGAGGACGATCGCACTCGGCAGCGTCAGGTCGACGGCGTCGTACCGCTCAGACGCCTCCCCCGCCAGGCCGACGGTCCAGATCCCCGCACCCTTCAGATCCTCGAGCGAGCGGGCGATATTCACCACCGTGGCGATCCGGACGTGCGCGAGCGCACCAGCCGACGCCTTCCCCACGATGCCGTCGAGCGAGGCCGAGTGGCGCGTCTGCCGGATGACGCCATGGACGCCGGCCGCATCGGCAGTACGCAGGATGGCCCCTACGTTGTGCGGGTCTTCAATCCCGTCGAGGACCACAAGGAGCGGAACTTCGGTCCCTGCGCCCGCGATCAGTTCCTCGATCGAGTAATCCCGTGGCGCAGCCACCTCGGCCACGATGTCCTGGTGCGTCCCACCCCGCGCGAGCCGCGACAGCGTTTCGACATCGACGCGCTCGACCGGGATGCCCAGCTCCCGGGCGAGCACAATGGCCTGATCGATCCGTCGATCGCCTCGCGCACCCACTCGGAGACGCTGCACACGACCTGCGCGCAAGGCTTCCAGGACGGGATTGAGACCGTAGATCTGCATGACAAGAAAGCTTCCCGCTTCCCGCTTCCCGCTTCCCGCTTCCAGCTCGCTCGCTTCGCTCGCGGCTACGGCGACTCTCACGCCTGCACGAGAGCGGAAAACGCCGCCGCGCGCTCACGGCAGCCGACGATCGGTACAACGCCGGTGGAAGACGGCAGCTCGGCGCCGCGATCGATCGCCGGCACGGCGAGGTCCAGCTCCGGACCGCCGGCCTCGCCCGTGAGCGCGACGCGGATCGGATGGAACAGCGCCTTCGCCTTCTGCCCCGTCCGCTGCTTCACCCGGCTCGCGGCGGCGCGGAACCCGTCGCGATCGAGCCGTCCCGCCGGACGGAGCTCCTCGGCGAGCGCCAGAATGACTTCGCGCGCGCCCGACTCTTGGACGACCTCGGCGACGTCCGGTCGCGCCAGCGCCGCAGCCGCATCGAACTCGAAGAGAAACCGCAGGCGATCGGGGATCTCCTCCAACCGATCGACGGAGCCGGTCGCCATCGGCAGAATCGACGACAGGTACTCCATCGCCTCGTCCGATCGTCGCCGGAGGTAGCCGCGCGCCAGAAAGTACCGCGCGCACTCGGCAGAGAGCCTCGCCGGTGCGGCGACCTTCATGTAGTGGCGGTTCATCCAGGCCAGCTTCTCAGGATCGAAGATGCCCGAGCTGTGCCCGACATCCTCGATGGCGAAGCGGCGCGCGAGCTCGTCGATCGGGAGGAGCTCCTGGTCGCCGCCGGGAGACCATCCCAGGAGCGCGAGGTAGTTCGTCATCGCCTCCGGCAGATACCCATGGGCGCGAAACTCGGCGACCGACGTCGCCCCGTGCCGTTTCGACAGCGGCGTGTGGTCCGGCCCCATGACGAGCGCCAGATGCGCGAACGCAGGGGGAGCGAACCCGAGCGCCTGATAGAGGAGCACCTGGCGCGGCGTGTTCGAAATGTGGTCTTCGCCCCTGATCACCTGCGTGATCTCCATCAAGGCATCGTCCACCACGACGGCGAAGTTGTAGGCGGGCCGGCCATTCGATCGAACGAGGACGAAGTCCCCGATGACCTCCGAGCTGAACGCGACCTCGCCGCGTACCAGATCCTGGAACGAGACCTCCACCTGCTCCGGCACCTTGAACCGCACCACGGGGCGCTCGCCAGCCTCGAACCGCGCGCGCGCCTCTTCGGGCAAGAGACTCCGGCAGGTGCCGCGATACTTGGGCGGAAGGCCGGCGGCGAGATCGTCCCGCCGGTCCTCTTCGAGCTTCGTCGGCGAACAGAAGCAGTAGTACGCATGCCCGCCGGCGATCAGCTCGTTCGCGTACGAGGCGTAGAGGTGGAACCGCTCCGACTGGCGATACGGACCGTGGGCTCCGCCGACGTCGGGCCCCTCGTCCCAGTGCAGACCCAGCCACCTGAGGTCCTCGAGAATCCCCACCTCCGACTCGCGCGTGGACCGCTCGGTATCGGTATCCTCGATGCGCAACACGAGCGTGCCGTCCTTGCCGTGAGCCAGCAGCCAGTTGAACAACGCCGTACGGGCATTGCCGACGTGCAGCTGCCCGGTGGGGCTCGGAGCGAATCGCAGACGCATATTCAGTGTGTGACGACTCGCCGATTAGGCAACAGGTCGTCTCTGCAAGAGCGCAACGGCATGCGCGGCGATTGCCTCGCCGCGACCGATCGCGTCGACGCCCTCGTTGCTCTTGCCCTTCACGCTCACGAAAGAGGGGTCGATGGCCAACGCATCGGCGAGGCCTTGACGGATGTCGTCGATCAACGGGGCGATGCGCGGCCGCTCGAGGATGACGACGACGTCCAGGTTCAGGACGTCGAACCCCGCGTCGCGCACGAGGCAGACGGCGCGCCGCAGCAGGTCGATGCTCGAGGCACCTTTCCACTGAGGGTCGCTGTCGGGAAAATGACGGCCGATATCGCCGAGCGATGCCGCCCCGAGAACCGCGTCCGTCGCCGCGTGGCACGCCGCATCCGCATCGGAATGACCGAGCGCGCCGAGCGCCGACGGAATCGTCACGCCACCGAGAATCAACGGCCGGCCCTCCACGAGCCTATGCAGATCGTAGCCGATGCCAGCCCGCGCCGCCGAGCGGGCGGGCGCGCGCTGCTCGTCTGCACGGGCTCGATCGAGATCCTCGGCCGTCGTAATCTTCACGTTTCCTCGATCCCCCTGGACAATCCGGACGGTGTGGCCGACACGCTCGGCGAGCCCAGCTTCGTCCGTCGCATCGACGCCCGAGCGCCCCAGCGCCACCGCCTCTTGCAGCACTGCCCGCCGAAACGCCTGCGGCGTCTGAGCGAGATAAATCGCGTCGCGGTGGAGCGTCTCGACAATGATTGGCGGCGTCGAATCCGACGTCACGCGCTTCACGGTGTCCGTCGCAGGCACGGCTGCGATGGCGGCCCCGTGCGCGGCGGCCGCATCGATCGCCCTGGTAATCAACTCTGCTGACACGAACGGCCGCGCGGCATCGTGAACCAGCACGATGTCCGTCCGGTCCTCCACGAGCTCGAACGCACGCGCGACCGAGTCCTGCCGGCTCGCGCCGCCGGCTACGAACTTGATGGGCCCGACGACCTTGCCGACGATGCTCCGCGCGCTGTCGACCAAATCCACCGGCAAGGCCACGATCACGTCGTCGACGTCCGGGTGCCTGTCGAACGCGTGCACGCTGCGCGCCAGCATCGAGTGGCCGGCGACATCGAGCAGCTGCTTCGGCACCGAAGCGCCGAGGCGGCGACCGGACCCGCCCGCAGCGATGATGGCGGTGACTCGCATACGACAGTCTAGTCTCATCCGAGGGGCTTCGCCCCTCGGACTCCCCGCCACGCGCTCTCGCGCGCCGCGTCGTCGGCGCGCTTCCGCCTCCGCGCGAAGCGCTACGGCGAGACCTCGCCGAAGCCTTGGCGTAGGCGGGCCGCTCGCGTGGCTCGCTCACTGTCGTTCGCTCGCATCGTGAACCGAGCGACAGGTTTATGAGACGGCTTCTACAGTCTACAGTCGACAGTGGGCAGTCGCAGTCCGGAGTCGGCAGGCGTCAGTCTCGAGGTTCGTCAACATCCTGCCGGACGATGGCGCGGACGCGTTCCGCGAGCTCGCGCGCCTGCTCCCGCGTCACCCCGGTGGTCGGGATCGGCGCGTGCACGGTCAGCGTGACGTCTCCCGGACAGGTCATGAGCCGACCCTTCATCATGACGTAGCGGCTGCGCGCAATGCTGACCGGCACGATCGGAAGCTTGGCGTCGATGGCGAGCAGGAACGTGCCTCCCTTGAATCGCCCGACGCAGCCGTCCGGGCTCCGCGTGCCCTCGGGAAACACGATCAGCGAGCGTGCCCCGCCAACGAGCCGCGCCATCTTCTTGAGAATCCCCGCGCCCGGGTTCGTCCGATCGACCAGCAGGTGACCGGTACGCTGCAGATGCCACCCGAGGAACGGAAAGCTCGCCAGCGACGCCTTGGCGATGATTCTGAGCTGCAACGGCAGTGACGAGAACACGATCGGAATGTCGTAGATGCTCTGATGGTTCGAGGCAAAGACGTAGCTGCTGTGCGCATCGAGGTGGTCGAGGCCACGCACCTCGACGCGAACGCCCGTCGTGCGCAGGATCAGCCAGGCCCAGGCACGCGCACAGCGATGGCCGAAGTCGCCGCCTCGATCGACCACGGTCGACAGCAGCGAGATCGTGCCGAGCACCACGGTGTAGACGCCGATCGCGGGGATCAGGAAAAAAACCGTTCGCCACCAGTGATAGGGAGGAAGCTTCGTCAAAGCAAGTGGCGTCGAGTACCCACTGGTTCAGTGGGGCAGGACCGTCGTCGGCCGCACGCGCCGCGATCGGGGCGGACTCACGTGTCCATCCTAACGGATCATTTGCCTCCCTGTGCACGGCCGGCCGGGATGCTCGCGCCGGCAGCCTGCGCCGGCGCCTGCACCGGCTGCGGCGCGACGTTCTCGATGAAGCGGCCGAAGATCATCTTTCCGGCGGTCGTCTGAAGAACGCTCGTCACGACGACGTCGATGTTGCGGCTGATCATGCGCCGGGCGTTGTCCACGACCACCATGGTGCCGTCATCGAGGTACGCGACGCCCTGGTTGTATTCTTTGCCTTCCTTGAGGATGAAGACCTTCATGAACTCGCCCGGCAGCACGACCGGTTTGAGGGCGTTCGCGAGCTCGTTGATGTTGAGCACCTGGACGCCGCGGAGCTGCGCCACTTTGTTGAGGTTGAAGTCGTTCGTGACGATCTTGCCCTCCAGCGTCCGAGCCAGCTCGATCAGCTTCAAGTCGACTTCCCGAACGTCAGGAAAGTCGACGTCGGAAATCATCACGTCGACGCCGGACATCTTCTGGATCTTCTGAAGGATGTCGAGGCCGCGGCGGCCCCGGTTGCGCTTCATCGAGTCCGCGGAATCGGCGACCAGCTGGAGCTCCTTGAGAACGAACTGCGGAATGACCAGGGTGCCGTCGAGGAACCCCGTCTCGCAGATGTCGGCGATCCGCCCGTCGATGATGACGCTCGTATCGAGGATGCGATAGCGCTTCAAAGGTCCGGTGTTGCGGAACAGGCTCACCAGGCGTCCGGGCTCGAGCCACTCACCCTTTCGCGCCCCCATGAGGATGCCGAGGTAGGGGAAGACGAGCAGGAGGAAGCTGTGGAGGAACACCACGCGGCTGTCGCTGGCGTCGGCCCAGAAAAGCGCTGCCCCGATCGTCTTCGCGAGTCCGAGACCGACCGCGCCGCCGATGAGCGCACCGAGGAGGTCCGTCACCTCGGCGTCGCGCAGGCGTGTCTCGACCCAGACGATCACGAGGCCGAGCGCCACGCCAATCGACAGGTTGACGAGCCAAACCGTGCTGAATGGGGCGGCGAGAACCGCCGCGTAGGTGACCGCCGCCACGAAGAGAGCACGTGCGAGGAGAAACCACGCCATCTATGAATGCTCCGCTGACAAAGAGGTCAGACGAACATGATACTCGGGATAGGAGGCCGAGCCGGCGACAGGCCACTCCGACAGGCCTCCGGCTCACTTAGCAATAACGCACGGAATGGAAGAGGCGAACACCGGTCTACCAGGCAATCAGCTGGTCCAGCGCCTCGCCAACCGTCTTGACGCCGATGAGCTCGACGCCTTCGGGGACGTCCGAGGGCGCGCAGTTGCCAGCTGGCGCGATGCAGCGCGTGTAACCCATCTGGGCCACCTCGCGCAGCCGCAACGCAGACTGGCTCACGGCGCGGACCTCGCCCGCAAGACCCACTTCGCCGAAGACGGCGGTTCGCTCCTGGACCGGGCGGTTGCGCACGCTGGACGCCACAGCCGTCAGGATTCCCAGATCCGCGGCAGGCTCGTCGACCGCGATCCCTCCGGCCACATTGACGAACACATCCTCCGCCATCAGGTTGAGGCCCGCTCGCTTCTCGAGCACGGCAAGCAGCAGCGAGAGACGGCCCTGATCGAGGCCGCTCGCCGTCCGCCGGGCGTTGCCGTACGAGCTGGTGCTGACCAATGCCTGGACCTCGACGAGCAGAGGTCGCGACCCCTCGATGCAACAGAGGACGACCGATCCCGGCGCACTGGCGGGCCGCTCGGCAAGGAACAGCTGCGATGGATTCGGCACCGCGCGAAGACCCGCGCCGGTCATTTCGAAAACCCCGACCTCGCTCACCGCGCCGAACCGATTCTTCACCGCGCGCACCAGCCGGTGGGCGTGGTGCTTCTCCCCCTCGAAATAGAGCACGGTGTCGACGATGTGCTCGAGGGCCTTGGGGCCGGCAAGGCTGCCGTCCTTCGTCACGTGCCCGACGAGGAACGTCGGAATGTTCTGCCCCTTGGCGGCGAAGAGCAGCTGCGTCGCCGACTCACGCACCTGGCCGATGCTGCCGGGCGCCGACTGGAACTTCAAGGAGAAGACGGTCTGAATCGAGTCGACAATCACGAACGCCGGTCGGAGCCGTAGGATCTCCTCCAGAATCTTCTCGAGACAGGTCTCTGCCTGGATGTAGAGCGGCGCCCGCTCGATCCCGAGCCGTTCGCCGCGCGATTTGATTTGATGCTCGGACTCTTCGCCGGAGCTGTAGAGCACCGGGCCAATGTTTTGCGCGAAGTGCGCCGCCGCCTGGAGGAGCAGCGTCGATTTGCCGATGCCGGGCTCGCCGCCGATCAACACCAGCGAGCCGGGCACGACGCCGCCGCCCAGGACGCGATCGAACTCTCCGATCCCGCTCGAGAGCCGCTCGGCGACGACGGTGTCGATATCCGCGTAGAGCTGCGCACCTGTGGAGGACGCGAGGCTGTATCGTTTCTCGCCGTTCTTGTCGGTCCCGGGCGTCTGGACCTCGGGGGCAACGCGCTCCTCCACCAGAGAGTTCCACGCACCGCACTCCGCGCAGCGGCCAAGCCACTTCGCAGATTGCGCGCCGCATTCCTGGCAGGCGAAGACGGTCTTCTGCTTCATGTCAGCTCCCCGCTCACCGCTCCCCGCTTCCAGCTGCCAGCTTCCAGCTTCCAGCTGCCAGCTTCTGACCAGCTCATGACTAACTCTAGCTCCTAGCGCGCCAGCTCCTAGCTCCTAGCTCCTAGCTCCTAGCTCCTAATCCTAGCTCCTGACTCCTAGCTCCTGACTCGTAGACCCGCTGGATTCGCGCGCCTACTCGACAGAGCAGCTCGTACGGAATGGTGCCGATCGACGCGGCAATCTCGCGGACGCCGACCGACTCCGGATCCTGCGAGCCGACAATGACGACCTCGTCGCCTGGGGCGACGTCCATGCCAGTCACGTCGATCATGGACATGTCCATGCACACGGATCCCACAACGGGTGCACGGCGGCCGCGGACGAGCATGTGCCCGTGGCCGGCCAGCCGCAGATCGAGCCCGTCTGCGTAGCCGGCGGGCACGACGGCCACGGTGCGGACCCGATCGTCCGCGCTCCGCAATCCGTATCCGACCCCCTCGCCGGGCCGCAGCCCCTTCACCGCCACGATACGACTATGGAGTGACAGGGCAGGTCGCAACGGGAGGGTGGCGGCCAGCGGCGGCGGGACGATGCCGTAGAGGAGCAGCCCTGGCCGGACGAAGTCGTACCACACGCGCTCGTCCCGAAGCAGTGCCGCACTGTTCGCCGCGTGGCGCGCATGGATCGGGATGCCGAGCGCCGGCAGCCGCGCGCACGCGGCGTCGAAGCGGGCTCTCTGCTCGCCGAATGCCGGATGATCCGGAACGTCGGCGGTGGCGAAATGCGTATAAACGGCGTCGATCGCGAGGTTCGGGCTGCCGGCCACCTCCGGAAGCGTTCGATCGAGATTGTCGTATCGGAATCCGAGCCGGTTCATTCCGCTATCGAGCTTCAAGTGGCACCGCAGCGTCGTCCGGTGCCGGGCCGCTGCCTGTTGGAGCGCCCTGGCGGCCGACGGCGTGGAAATCGTCGGCGTCAGGCGATGGCTGAAGACGCCATCCAGATCGCTGACGCTCAGCGCGCCGAAAATCAGAATCGGCGTGCGCACGCCTGCCTCCCGCAAGACAATGCCCTCCTCGATGTCAGCGCACGCCAGCAACGCTGCTCCAGCATCCTCGAGGGCAAGCCCGACCTCGGGCGCGCCATGGCCGTACGCGTTTGCTTTCACGACGGCAATCACACGCGGTGTGGGCGTGCTCGAAGACAGTCAGGAATTCGGAGATGGCGGCGAAGTTCGATCGGATAGCCGAGAGGTCGACGCGAGCGACGGTCGGACGAATCACTTGGACATGGTACTTGAAGCTTCCAGCTTCCAGCTGCCAGCTTCCAGCGCGAATGGCTAGCTCGAACGGCAGCCCACTCTCTGAACAAGGCTCACCGATGGTCAGGCCACGATTGTTCAGCGAAGGCTGCTTCGACGATTGGGCTGTCGCGTCAAGCCAGCAAATTGCGCTGGAAGCTGGCAGCTGGCAGCTTTACTGCACTCCCTTCGCGAGATTCTCGAACCGGGTGTGCTCCTTGATGAATGCCAGCTTCACGGTTCCCGTGGGCCCATTGCGCTGCTTGCCGACGATGATTTCCGCCAGGCCTTCCGCTTCCTGGTTCGGCTGGCCGTCGGCATCCCTGTATTGCTCCTCACGGAAGATGAACATGACGACGTCGGCGTCCTGCTCGAGGGCGCCGGACTCTCGCAGGTCGGACAGCTGTGGCCGGTGATCGGAGCGGGTCTCGGGCGCTCGCGACAGCTGCGAGAGCGCCACGATTGGCACGCTCAGCTCCTTGGCGAGTCCCTTCAGCGAGCGCGAGATCGAGGCCAGTTCGGCCTGCCGGCTTTCGAACCGCCCGCGCCCCTGCATCAACTGGATGTAGTCGATGATGAGGAGGTGGAGCCCATGCTCCGCCTTGAGGCGCCTGGCCTTCGCCCGCATCTCCAGCACGCCGATCGAGGCGGTGTCGTCGATGAAGACGCGCGCCTCGGCCAGGGTGCCGAGCGCGTGCGACAGCCGGCCGTAGTCCTTCTCGCTCAAGTAGCCGCTCCGGAACCGGTGCGCGTCGATTCGGGCCTCCGACGTCAACATGCGCATGAACAGCTGTTCCTTCGACATCTCGAGGCTGAAGAACCCGACGGTCATGTTCGTCGAGGTGCCGATGTGCTGCGCGATGTTCAGCACGAAGCTCGTCTTGCCCATCGATGGGCGGGCCGCGACCAGCACCAGGTCCGACGGCTGCAACCCCGACGTCATCTCGTCCAGATCGAGGAAGCCGCTGGGCACGCCGGTGACGAGTCCTTTGTGCTGCTGCAGCTTTTCGATGGTCGTGAAGCTCGCCTGGACCAGGTCCTTCAGCGGGACGAACCCCACTCGGATTCGATCCTCCGCGATCGCGAAGATCGAACGCTCCGCCTCGTCGAGCAACAGGTCGGGCTCCTGCTCGGCCTCGTACGCTTCGGCGAGAATCTTGTTCGCGGAGTGGATGAGGCTCCGCAGCGTCGACTTCTCCTTCACGATTCGCGCGTAGTACTCGACGTTCGCCGACCGCGGCACTCCGTCGGCCAACGACGCGACGTACGCCGGCCCGCCCACTTCGTCGAGGTCGCCCGCGCGCGACAACTCTTCCTTCAACGTCACGAAGTCGATCGGGTCGCCGCGCTCGCTGAGCGCCACCATCCGGTTGAAGATTCGCCGGTGCGCATCGCGGAAGAAGTCCTCCGCGTCGATGAGCTCCGCGGCGTGATTGAAGGCTTCGTTGCGAATCAGAATCGCGCCGAGCACGGACTTCTCGGCGTCCAGGCTGTGCGGGAGCGTACGTTCGGGAACGGCGGCGATGTCGGCCATGGCAACAACGTGACCGGTGAGCTGTGGTGGAAAAAGAAAACGGGTGAACGCGGTTTGAAAAAGAGGATACACCCTTTTCGCCGCGGTCACCCGCTCGTCTGAAGACGCGCGAGATTTTCTACTGCCCTTGCGCGATCACCTTGACGCGGACTCGTGCGGTCACCTCGCGGTGAACCTTCACGGGCACCTGCAGCTCGCCAAGCGCCTTGATCGGGTCGGGCAGCTGGATCTTCCGCTTGTCGATCTCGAAGCCCTTCGCGTCGAGCGCGTGCGCAATGTCAGCCGACGTCACCGATCCGTACATCGCGTCGTTCTCGCCGACACGGCGCGCGATCTCGATCTCGACCTGCTCCAACCGCTGGGCGTACGCCTCCGCTGACGACCGTTCCTGCGCGTCGCGGACCTCGGCGACCTTCTTTTCGCGCTCGATCTGCTGCTTGTTGGCGTCGGTCACCACCAGGGCGAGCTTGCGGGGCAACAGAAAATTCCGGGCGTACCCGGCGGCAACCTTCACGACGTCGCCGCGGCGACCGAGATTGTCGATGTGCTCTCTGAGAATGACTTCCATGGTGTGTCACCTGACCGAAACTAGCGAGGCTGCGCTTGGACCGTCGAGGCTCCGCCCCGCTAGGGGATAATCTTGATAACGCCCGCGCTGACGCGCGGTCTAGTCCGTCACATACGGCACGAGCGCCAGCTGGCGTGCGCGCTTGATCGCGGTCTGCAGCTTGCGCTGATGCAGCGCGCACGTACCGGAGATCCGTCGCGGCTGGATCTTGCCCCGCTCCGGAAGGAACGGGGCCAGCAGCCGGACGTCCTTGTAGTTGATGTAGTCGATCTTCTCCGCGCAGAACTTGCAAACACGGCGCCGACGGAAGAAACCGCCGCGGCGCGGCGCGTCTCCACCCTTGCCCTTGTCTCGATCGCCGCCCTTGCCACCACGGCCGCGGCCGCCCCCGCCTCGTTCGTCGCTCATCGCTGGACCTCCATCCCTTCCCGGTCGTCGTCCTGGTCGTTGTCACCGCTGCGGCCTTCGCCCGGCTGCGGCTCCGGCGGGAGCCCGCGCGCGGTGCGCCGGCGCGCCTGCGTGGCCTTCCGCGCGTCGCGGGTACGCTCTGCCACCCGAATCTCCTCGTCCACGCGGACAACGAGGTGCCGGATGACCAGGTCGATCACGCGCAGCCGCCGATCGATCTCCTTCATCAGCTCACCCGAGCCGGTGATGGTTTCGACGACGTAGGTGCCCTCACGGTGATGCCCGATTTCGTAGGCCAGCTTGCGGCGGCCCCAGTTCTCGGTTTTGTCGAACGTGCCTTGATAGCGCTGCACGATCTGCTCGATCTGGGTATGCAGCTCGGCAACCTGCGCCTCGGACGCGTCCGGGGTCACGATGTAGACGAGCTCGTACTGTCTGGAGGTACTCATGTGTCTCCTTCTGGACTTTTCGATCCGGGGGGCTTCGCCCCGCCGGACCCCCCATCGCCGTCGCTCGCGGGGTCCCCTTCGCCCCGCTCCGCTCCGGCGTGCGCGCCCGTGGCGCGCGTGGACGGCTACTCGAAACCGAACAGTCTCAGCCGAGTAGCAAGGAGAAAGATAGGTTGTCTAGTCCCCGTCTTTCCTGTCTTCGCTTCCTTCCCTGTCTTCCCTGTCTTCCTTCCTGTTGAACCTGTTCATGACAGGTCCAATGCCTTCGCTGACGAAGAGCGTTACGGCGTCCGCCGCGCGATTGACGGCCTCCTCGACGACCTGCCGCTCATCCGGCTCGAACTTCGCCAGGACATGGTTCGCGAGATCACGCCGGCCGTCTCCGCGCCCGACGCCAACCCGCAACCGGGCGAACGCGTCGTTCCCCAGCTGCTCGATGAGCGACTTCAACCCGTTATGGCCGCCCGCCGAGCCCGCACCCCGCGCCCGCAACCGTCCCAACTCCAGGTTCACATCGTCGACCACGACGAGCAGGTCGGCCTGGTCAGCCTTGTAGAACCGCAGCAGATCGCCGACCGCGAATCCGCTCAGGTTCATGAACGTGAGCGGTTTGACGAGGAGCGCGCCCTCGGAGCGCCATCTCGCAAGGAGCGCATCGGCCGGGCCGCTTTCCCACTCCAACCGTTCGCGTTCCGCGAGCAGGTCGAGCACGTCGAAGCCCACGTTGTGGCGGGTCCCGGCGTATTTGCGCCCGGGATTTCCGAGACCGACGATGAGCCTGAGGCGGCCACCAGTCTGCATGTTTTACTGCCGTGGGGCCCCACCCCCACGGCCGATTCGGCGCTCGCTGACGCTCGCGCCTGCTCAGTGGCGACAGCCCACTTTCAGCACGACTCCGTCTTCCAGCTCCTAGCTTCTAGCTTCTAGCTCCTGACTACTTCTCGTCTTCCTTGTCGGTCTTGCCCTTCTTGATCACCTCGGGCTCCGCCGGTGCGGCTACCGCTCCGGCAACCGGCTCGGTCGGCGCCGGTTCCTCGGCCTTCAGCGCCACGACGTGGACGATCATCAGATCGCCGTCGGTGACGGGCGTCCACTTCGCCCCTTCTGTGAGGAGATCGCGAACGCGGAGGCCCTGGTTCAGCATCAACTCGGAGATATCGACGGCGATGTTTTCGGGAATATCGCCGGGAAGGCACTCGATTTCGATCTCGCGGTTCACGAAGTCGACGATGCCGCCCTGCTGCTTGACGCCTGGCGCTTCGCCCTTCATCACCAGCGGGACGGTCACGGTCAGCGCCTTGTCCATCGCAACCTGATAGAAGTCGGCGTGAAGGAGCTCGTGGTCGATGGGATCGATCTGGTACTCCTTGACGAGCACGCGCGTGTCGCCCCCTTCCACCTGGAGGCCGATGAGCGTGTTCACGCCCGACTCCGAGTGCAGGATCCTCATCAGCATCTTGGGATCGACGGCAATCTCCAGCGCCTTCCCCTTTTCGGTACCGTAGACGACGGCTGGAATCCGGCCGCTTGCGCGGAGCCGCCTCGCCTCGTTCTTGCCGCGCCCTTCCCGCTTCTCCGCCTGCAGTGTTGCGTCCATAAAACAGCTTCCAGCTTCCAGCTGCCAGCTTCCCGCTGACGGCTTCAAATCAGCTTCCAGTTTCCAGCTGCCAGCTTCCCGCTGAAGCTTCAAATCAGCTTCCAGTTCCCAGCTACCAGCTTCCAGCTGCTGGCTTCTCGCCCGACCTGAAGGTCGGGCCTACACGAACAACGACGAAAAACTTTCCAGCCCCCAGCCTCGAAATCAGCGTTCCGCTTTTCGGCGACGACTTGCCGATTTCCAGCCGCCAACTCCCTAGCTACCCGGTTGCCAAGCTGGGAGCTGGAAGCTGGCAGCTGGCAGCTGTCTTCACACGAACAACGAAGAGACCGACGTCTCCTCGTGAATGCTCCGAATCGCCTGGCCCAGCAACCTGGCGACCGAGAGCTGCTTGATCTTCTTGCAGCACCTCGCCCGCTCCGTGTTGAGCGGGATCGTGTTGGTGATGATCACCTGGTCGATCGGCGCCGCTTCGAGCCGTTCGATTGCGGGCCCCGACAGGACCCCGTGAACCGCACAGGCGAGCACGCGCTCCGCGCCGTTGGCCTTGAGCGCCGTCGCGGCCTTCACGATCGTGCCCGCCGTGTCGATGATGTCGTCCTGGATGATGCACGTCCGGCCGTTGACGTCACCAACCACGTTCATCACTTCCGCCGTCCCGTCGTCACTCCGCCGCTTGTCGATGATCGCCAGCTCGCCGTTGAGGCGCTTCGCATACGCGCGAGCGCGCTCGGCGCCGCCGGCGTCGGGCGAGACGATCGTCAGGTCCGGAAATCCGAGCCTGTCGCAGTAGTTGATGATCACCGGTGCGGCGAACAAGTGGTCCACCGGGATGTCGAAGAATCCCTGAATCTGCGCTTTGTGCAGGTCCATCGTCAGGACGCGGTTCGCTCCGGCCGCGCTCAGCAGATTCGCCACGAGCTTGGCCGAAATCGGCACGCGAGGCTTGTCTTTGCGATCCTGCCTCGCGTACCCGTAATACGGGATCACCGCCGTGATGCGGGACGCCGACGATCGGCGGAACGCATCGATCATCACGCACATCTCGATCAGGTTCCGGTCGACATCCGCGCAGGTCGGCTGCACGATGAAGACGTCGGTTCCGCGAATGTTCTCGTCGATCTGGAACGAGACTTCCGTATCGGGAAAGCGCTGCAAGCGCGCATGCCCGATCGAGACGCCAAGAAACTCGCCGATCTCCGCCGCAAGGGCAGGATGGGCACTCCCGGAAAACAGCTTCAGCTGGCCGCGACTCATAAAGTGGTTGGGGCGGAAGGATTCGAACCTTCGAATACGGGATTCAAAGTCCCGCGCCTTACCGCTTGGCCACGCCCCATCATCCCCCACGGATTCGCGGCCCTTGCGGTCCGCCGGCGGGCCTCCGAACGTACCCGACCCCCACACCTCACAGCCAGCCGCGCCGGCTCTGCCCCTCCGTCGACGCGCGACCGGATCGACTGGCCAGCTCCCCATCGGTCGGGGGTCGACGCTGCCGCTGCAGGGACACTACAAGACGAGGCGTGCGCGCACGTCCGCAAAACGGTAAGTGTACACGCTGCCGCGCGTTTCGGTCAATTCTTGGGCCGACCTGAGGGGACGGAGTGAACGGAGACGCTCACACGGAGAAACGGAGCAACGGAGGACGAACGGAGGGAACGAGCTGGCTTGGGACACTTCAGCGGGTCGCGACCCTGGCCTGTTCGGCACTCCAGCGATCGCGATTCCTCTTCTCCGTTTCGTCTCCGTTTGCTCCGTTTCTCCGTGTGAGCGTCTCCGCTACCTCCGTACCCTCCGTCGAGCGACCCTCACCTGGCTGTCGGGCGGCGAATCGTAGGCCGCGAGCGCCTCTGGTACTCGCCGCGACTCAGCGTCCGGGTCAGCACTGCGCGAGCTCCCCCCCGTGAGACGGGCTTGAGTGCCTTCAGCGCGGCTGCCTGGCTTCTGAACAGGCCAAATACCGCGGAGCCGCTCCCAGACATCGCCGCGGCAATCGCGCCCGCTTCACGAAGCGCCGTCCGAAGCGTCCCGATCTCCGGGTGCCGGCGCACGACGGGCGGCTCGAGGTCGTTGATCATCTGCGCGGCCCTGGTGGGCCACGGCACCGGCAGGAGCTGCAGCTCACGGGGCTCTTTGAGGCCGGCCGACCGGTCCTCGTCGTACCAGGAGTACGCCTCGACGGTCGACACGCCGAACGGCGGGCGCACGACGACCACCGCGTGCGTGGGCAAATCGACGAGCGGGTAGATCTCTTCGCCACGTCCCAGACCGAGCGCGGTGCCGCCGGACAGGAAGAAGGGCACGTCGGCACCCAGGCCGGATGCCACTTCGCGCAGCAGGCTGATCGGCGCGCCTCCCCAGAGCCGGGCCAGCCCCTGGAGCGCGGCCGAGGCGTCCGCGCTCCCGCCACCGAGTCCGGCCTGCACCGGGATGCCCTTCTCGATGGTGACGACGGTGTCCGTGGGATCGCCTGGACGGCCGAGGGCCGTCCAGAGCCGGGCAGCAGCCTTCCAGACGAGGTTCGAGTCGTCCAGCGGTACGCCAGGAGTGCGGCATCTCACGGCGAACGGCCCCGGTCGACTCGCGCAGATCAGTGTGTCGTGCAGCTCGATCGTCTGAAAGACGGTCCGGAGCTCGTGATAGCCGTCGGGCCGGTTCCCCAGCACGCGGAGATCAAGGTTGACCTTTGCGTGGGCGCGCGCAACGACACGCAGCTTCTTGACGCTCACCTGCGCGCTGCTCGCTTTTCGTCCGGAGACTGCGGTGTCTCCTCGGAGCCGCTCTGGCCGAGCGGGCCACCCCTTCTGAGCTCCTCGAGTGTCAACGGCGTGGCATCCTGCGGAACCTCCACCTGAAAGACCTCGGGTCCGAGCGCAACATTGATGTCGACCTGTGACAGGCGGAGCGTCAGGTCGGTTGCGGCACCTGCCGTCGGTATCGTCCGGAATCGCACGACGGACGGCCGACCGGAAGCAAGCTCGTCGTACCGAATCTCCAGCGAGTCGTGTGTGCTTGCGACGAGCCGCCACGCGCCGGCGATGCGCCGGAGCCAGCTCCGGCCCAGCGGACCTTCGACGACCGCCCAATCTTTCGGATACGACTGACCGCCGGTTATCTGGTCGACTCCCACACCGCATCCCGCGACGGCGGCGCGGAGCTCGTCGGGGCCAAGAGCCACACCTGTCAGCGCCTCGACGAGCGCAGCCGGCGGCGCATCGCGGACGACGCGCCGCTCTCGATTCAGCACGAGCGTTGCGGAACCGTCGCGCACGACCAGCGTGAACACGGGGCGCCCGAACGGCGCCGGTGCCTCGAGACGGACCCGTCCGGGCTCCGCGAACCCTCCGAGAATGCGGGCCCTGAGCTTCTGGCGGCCTGCGCGACCCGACAGTGCGATCTCGGCACTCAGCGTTCGAACCCCCCGGCACTGGGACGTGGCCTCTATGTATGCGGAAGGGGCATCGGAAAAGGGAGCGCCTGCGCCGCTCGGGAGCGCCGGAGCTGTCGGCGCGCACGCCGAGGCGACCAGGCACACCCCAAGCACCACCGCCAGGGACGCGCGGCGCGTGCCGGCTTCGGGTCGCGATGAAATCACTGAGGGCCCATGCGGGAGCGCGCGTCGCGAATCTTCTTCTCGATCTTCGCGCGGTCGATCGATTGGCCGTCGCCGGAGAGCGCGCGCTCCCAGGCTGACGCCGCGTCGGCGAAGCGCTGCTGCTTGAACCGAAGATCGCCAAGATGCTCCTGGACGACGGAGCTGGTCTGAAGCTTGGCTGCGGCTTCTGTCAGCGGCGGATCTGCCTGGTCGAGGCGGCCTTGCTGGAAGTATGCCCACCCCAACGAATCGAGGAAGGACGGGTTGTCAGGTTCGAGCTTCAGGGCGCGCTGTACCAGCTGGACGGCTTCGTCCAGCCGCTCGCCGCGCTCGGCCAGCATGTACCCGAGCGAGTTCAGCGCGTTCGCGTCTTCGGGATCGCGCGTGACGAGATCCCGCAGCGTGCCCTCCGCCGCTTTCATGTCCCCGCGCTCTTGCTGGATGAGCGAGAGCACGTGCAGGCCTCGGACATCGTCCGGATGCGCCGTCAGCAGCTTGCGCGTCGTGGCCTCGGCGGATTCGAGATCGTGATCGGCCCGCTGAGCCTCGGCGAGGAGGTACATCACCGCCGCATCCGGTGCGGTGGATGCCGCCACGAGCGGCTGGAGAAGGCTCCGCGCCTCGGCGGCCTTCCCGGCGTTGATCAACGCAAGGGCGCGCCGCGGGAGGAGCGCCGTGTTGCGTGTGTTCAGCGCCTGAGCGCGCTCGAAAGCCTGCGCGGCATCCG
Source organism: uncultured Acidobacteriota bacterium (assembly GCA_963804795.1). Lineage (GTDB taxonomy): Bacteria > Acidobacteriota > Vicinamibacteria > Vicinamibacterales > 2-12-FULL-66-21 > CAVSUB01. The sequence continues at coordinate 404,837 of CAWDRS010000011.1, forward strand.
CCCACCGGCGCGCACGCTCGTACGTCTCCGCGAGTCGCAGTTGCCCGCGGTAGAAATCGGGATTGACGCGGAGCGTCTCGTGAAGAGTCTCGATGGCATCCGCCGGCCGCCCGGCGCTCTCTTCAGTGGCGGCGAGGAGCAGCGCCCCTTCCTGATAACCGGGCTGCTCGTCGACGACGTGGCGCAGGAGAGGGACGGCCTTCTCGTAGGCACCGGTTTGGGCGTACAGCCGCCCCAGCATCAGGTCGATGTTGATGTCGAACGTGCCCTCGCGGCGCGCCTTTTCCAGCGCGGCGATGGCGCGGGCCGGGTACTCCGAGGGCTTGTCACCCGGCCGCAATGGCTGCCGCTGGTCCGCCAGTGCCGCGTAGATCGTGCCCAGGATCTTGTTGGCTTCCTGATTGTCGGGGTCTTTCTGGATGGCGGCCTGCGCCGCGTCGAGCGCCTCGTTCGCCCGATCGTTGCGCGCGTACAGCCCCGCCAGCTCGGCACGAAGCTCCGCAGAAGCGGGCGCGAGCGCAATCGCTCGTTTGTGGGCGGCGATTGCCTCGTCCAGCTTGCCCTCGCCTTCGAGGTGCCGGCCGAGAATGAAGTAGTACGCGGCGTCGTCTGCTGTCGAACCGTCAGACGCGGGGCTCGGCGTCGAGGGTGCCGCGGGGCGCGTCGGCGCCTGACCGGCACGCCCTGGAGCGGCCGATCCGATCGCAAAGAGCAGGACGAGAATCGTTGGCCGCATCTCCCTGATTATAATGGACGCGGAGTACGCCGGACGCAAACGCTGGTCCAGCCCGTCTGCTCCGTCTGCTATAGTGCGGGCGAGTCGCGCCCCGGCCCTGGGCCGACCTCGGTCGCTCTCGATGGAGTCATCCCGCATGCCCGTAGATCCTGAACTGCTCGAGATTCTCGCCTGCCCGAACTGCAAGACGAAGGTTGACCTCGTGAAAGACGGCACGGCCCTCAAGTGCAGCCAGTGCAAGCGCGTCTATCCGATCAAAGACGACATCCCGGTGATGCTGATCGACGAAGCGACCATCGAGCCGTAGCGGCCATAGCCATATTAATGTCGGCGATCCCGACGAAGATCCTCCTCATCCGTCTCCGCCTGATCGGAGACGTGGTCTTCACCACCCCCCTGATCGGCGCGCTGAAACGACGGTTCCCCGACGCCCACCTCGCGTACGTGGTGGAGCGTGAGGCAGCGCCGATCGTCGCGAACAACCGGTCCATCGACGAGCTGATCGTGGTCGAGAAGAGCCGGGGCTGGCAGCGGATCAAGGAGGATGCCCGGCTCGCCGTCCGACTCCGCCGGGGGCGATTCGACCTGGTGCTCGACCTCCACGGCGGGCCGCGCAGCGCATGGCTGACGCTGGCGACCGGCGCTCCGACGCGGATCGGCTACGATATCCAGGGTCGGCGCGGCTTTTACACAACCAGGGTTCACCGCCCGCGGGGGCTGCATCCCCGCCACTCCGTGCTCAACCAGTGGGACCTGCTGACGGCGATCCCGGGATGGCCCGACGCGGCTGCGGATCCGACACGCGACGCCGTGTACATGGCGGCCGATGCAGAGGCCGAGGCGCGTATTACCAAGCGTTTGGCCGACGCCGGCGTGCAGAATGGGGATACGCTGATCGTCGTGCATGTCAGCGCCGGCAACCCCTTTCGCCGATGGCCGGAGCCGGCGTTCGTCCGGCTCGTCGCGTCGCTCGCGTCGCAGGCTCCCGACCGCCGGCTGGTGCTCAGCTCCGGTCCGTCGGACCGCGAGGCGAGCGCGCGGATTTCGGACGCCGCCCGACGGGAGCTCGGAGCCGCCGCGGCGCAGCGTGTCGTTGAATGTGGTGAGTTGAACCTCGCCGAGCTGCGCGCCGTCGTCGAGCGCAGCCGGTTGTTCGTCGGCGGCGACACAGGACCTCTTCACGTGGCCGCCACGACTCCGACGCCGGTGGTCGGGATCTTCGGCCCGACGCTGGCCGAGCGATCGGCGCCCTGGCGGGATCCTCGAATCCCGACGGCTTCGGTCCACGTCGAAGGGCTCTCCTGCCGTCCGTGCGATCAACGTGTGTGCGCACCTGGCGATTTTCGATGCCTGACCACTTTGCCGCCGGAAACCGTCATCGCAGCGGCCGAGCGCCTGCTGGCCCGGAGCGCACGATGATTGATCGGGAGGACCGCGAGACCTCCCGCCTGGAGCACGTGGCATATGTGCTCCTCCTGGCATTCGCCGGCGCGCCGCAGTTCTCGATCTTCGCGGCGGAGCTCCTCCTCTCGGTTGTCGCCGTACTGTGGCTCGTGATCGTGTTCCGCGGCCGCGAACGCGTCGTCGTGCCGTGGATGTTCTGGCCGCTCGCCGCCTACGGCGCAGCGACGCTGGTGTCGTCGGCCTTCTCGATCGATCCCAGGGTCAGCTTCAAGGATTCCAAGCAGCTCGTGCTGTTCGCGATCGTCCCGATCGCGTATCGTCTGCTCCAGGGCCGCCGGACGCTCAAGGCGGTCGACGTGATGATCACGGCAGGAGCGCTGAGCGCGATCTACGGCATCGTCCAGTACGGGATCTTCAACTTCGACAACCTGGGGCAGCGCGTGCAGGGCACGCTCGGCCACTACATGACGTACTCGGGCGTCATCATGCTGGTCGGCTGCGTCGCCGCGGCGCGGGTGATGTTCCGCTCGCAGGACCGGCTGTGGGCGGCGCTCATCATGCCGGCGGTACTCGTCGCGCTCGCGCTGACGTTCAGCCGCAACGCGTGGGTAGGCGCCTGCGCCGGGATCAGCCTGCTCTTCGTGCTGAGAGATTTCAGGCTGGTCGCCGTCGTGCCGGTCGTGGCAACGCTCTTCCTCGCGTTCGCGCCGGCCCAGATCGCCGATCGCCTGTACTCGACGTTCCGGCTGAGCGATCCGACGAACATCGACCGCGTGGCAATGATCAAGTCTGGCGTGCACATCATCAAGGACGATCCGCTGACCGGCGTGGGGCCCGACATGATCATCCAGGTCTATCCCCACTATCGGGATCCCAGCGCCACCAAGCAGCTCAACCCGCACCTGCACAACGTGCCGCTGCAGATTGCGGCCGAGCGCGGCCTGCCGGCGCTCGCGACGTGGATCTGGTTCATCGTGGTGCTCCTGCGCGACTTCGCACGGAAGGCGCGGTCTTCCGCGCTGCCCTCGCTCGCCACCGCGGCGCTCGCTGGCGTCGTGGCGATGCTCGCCGCGGGGATGTTCGAATACAATTTCGGCGATTCTGAGTTCCTGATGCTCTTCCTGCTAATCGTGACGCTTCCCTACGCCGCCGATCGGGCGCCGGCCACCGCGCCGGCGCTCCGGCATCCTTCGCAAGCCGCCTGACGATGTCCCCTTTCGACGCGCTGCTCGACCGGATGGCCGGCCGGTCCGTCCTCGTTGTCGGCGACCTGATGCTGGACCACTTCGTGTACGGACGCGTCACGCGGATTTCTCCCGAAGCGCCGGTCCCAGTCGTGCAGTTCGACCGCGAGGAGTTCCGGCTTGGCGGGGCCGCGAACGTGGCCAGCAACATCGTGGCGCTCGGCGGCTACGTCCATGTCGTTGGCGTCGTCGGCGAAGATGCCGAGGGACGGCGCCTGCAGCACGAGCTGAAACGTCTGGCCGTCGACACGGCCGGCATCGTGTCGGACTCCGCTCGACCGCACGACGCGGAAGCTGCGCGTCGTGACGACGCGGAATCAGCAGGTTGCGCGGATCGACTACGAGAGCGATGCGGAAATCGACGGAAGGACCGAGGCGGCGGTCGTCGCATCGGTCGTAGAGCAGGTACGAACCGCGGATGCGGTGCTCGTCTCGGACTACCTCAAGGGTGTGGTCTCGCAAGGCGTCGCGCGGGTGTGCGTCGCGGAGGCGACGCGCCGGGGGATCCCGGTCCTCGTCGATCCCAAGGTCCCGCACATCGACTACTACGAGGGCGCGACGGTGATAACGCCCAACCATCACGAGGCGGAGTCGGTCACGCACCTGCGCATCCGCAGCACAGACGAGGCGCGCACTGCCGCCGAGCGTGTCCGCGACCGGACCCGGTGTCGGAGCGTGCTCATCACGCGCGGCGAACATGGGATGTGGCTTCTGGCGCCGGAAGGGGAAACCGCGCTGCCGGCCGAAGCGCGAGAAGTGTCGGACGTGACAGGCGCTGGCGACACCGTGATCGCCGCGCTGGCGCTGGGCCTGGCCGCCGGCGCCTCGGTCGCCGACGCGGCGCAGCTCGCCAACCGCGCCGCAGGCATCGTCGTCGGAAAGTTCGGACCGGCCACGGTGACCGCCGCGGAGATCAGGAATCGCGATGGAATCCGGTGAGCTTCGATCCGGTGAGCTTCGATGTCGTGTGGCTTCCGCCTCCAGGCGGAAGACTACCGCACCCCGCACCGGTTCGTGACGACGATGAGCTGCGGCAACGCTTCGCGCGCGAGAATGTTCCTGAGCCGTACGTCGAAGGTGGGCCGCCGGTCGATCACACAGTGAGCGCCGGTCAGCTGCGTCTTCACCTTCTCGAAGTCGTCATTCGACACCACCAGATAGATCGTCTTGCCTGACCGCCACAGCTCGGCGAGCCTGTCGGCATCGACCAGCTCGTCGACGTGCCGGCGAAGATAGTAGACGAGGCTCGGCATCGACTGGTCGTAGGTGGCGACGACGTCGTCTCGGGACGCGCGCTGTCCGATGGTCTCGGCAAAGCCAGGCACCGGTTTGTAGGCCTCGAAGCTTGGCAGCGTCCGGAGAACGAAGACGAAATTGACGGCGACGAACGCGGCAGCCAGCAGTGCCGCCGCCGCGAACACACGGCGACGCCACGCCAGCCAGATTGTGACCGCGCCGGCGAGGACGCCGATCCCGCCGACGGCCGGCACGCCTTCGATCACGTACGCCCCGCCGGCGGTCTGGAACAAATAGAGGAGCCCTGCGCCAAGTACGAGCAGCACTGCTGCGATGCCGGCGGTGGTCCTCTCGGCGCCCGAAGGAGCCGGCTCCACGGTCGCGCGCGCCAGCACCCATCCAGCCAGGGCAACAACGGCGGGGACGATGGGGAAGATATACAGGTCCTGCTTCCCCGCCGACAGCGAAAAGAAGCCGACGATCACCAGAATCCAGATCCAGAGCAGCGTCCGCACCCGGCCGCTCCCATCTGTCGCGACGCCAGTCCGGCGCTCGCGCCACCAGGCGATTGCCGCAGGCACGAGGTAAAGAGACCAGGGGAACGAGTCGCTGAAGACAACGGGAATGTAGAAGTACGGAGGACGCTCCACCCGCACGCCGAGGCCGGACGTGAAGCGATCGACGTTCTCGCCGACGAAGAAGGAGAGGATGTAAGTCCAGCCGTCACGAGCGTAGAGTGCCGCGTACCAAGGGACCACAATCGCGAGCACGATGAGTGCGCCCGTCGGAAGCATCATCGCGAACGCGCGTTTCAGCTCCCGATAGAAGAGGAGGTAGACGGCAAACGCCAGGCCGGGAACAACCGCGGCAACGGGACCCTTCGTCAGCATCCCGAGACCGACGCACACGTACATCAGAACGAGGAACAGGCGGCGGCGAGCCGGGTAACGCTCTGCCGCAGCGAAGAACAGCAGCGTCAGCGCCATGAAAAGCGAGATGTACACGTCGATGAAGATGCGGCGTGCCAGCATCAGCAGCCGCGGCGCGACGGCCAGCCCGATCGCTGTCCAGAGCGCCGCTTCGAGGCGTGAAGTGCTTCGGCCGGCCGCGTCCGGCCAGGCAAGCCTGGCGAGAAAGAATGCCGCCACGATGAGCCCAATGGCGCCGCACGCAATCGCAAGGCGTTGCACGGCGACGGAAGGGCCGAAGACCTGATAGAAGCCGGCGACGATCCAGTAGCTCAGGACAGGCTTGTTGAGGCGAGGCTCGTAGTTGAACGTCGGGCTGACGTAATCGCCGCGCTCGATCATCTCGCGCGGCGTTTCGACGTAGAAGGCCTCGTTCGCGTCCCAAATCGCGGAGTCGCCGAGCCCGACGAAGTAGGGCACGACCGCCGCGCCGAGCAGCAGGACGAGCAGCAGGCGCCTAGACATCTCCTGAGGCCAGAACGCCGGAGAGGCGCGCCGCAGGCGCGCCCCGCCCGAGCGGAGCGGGGCACGGGGCCCCCGCGAGCGACGGCGTCGGGGGGTCCGGCGGGGCGAAGCCCCCCGGTTGAGTAAGCCCATCAGTGTCTGAAATGCCGGCGCCCCGTGAACACCATCGTCAGGCCCCGCTCGTCGGCGGCCGCAATGACTTCGGCATCGCGCACGGATCCCCCGGGTTGGACGACGGCGGTCGCGCCCGCGTCGGCGATCGCGTCGAGGCCGTCGCGGAACGGAAAGAACGCGTCGGAGGCAGCCACCGATCCCTGGAGCGAGCCGGCCGCTGCTTTCATCACCGCCACCTTGACGGCATCGACACGGCTCATCTGCCCTGCTCCGACGGCGAGCGTGCGGTCGCTCGCGGTGAAGATGATCGGCGTTCGATTTCACGTGCGCGCATACCCTCCACGCGAAGCGGAGTGCGGTCCATTCCTCTGGCGTCGGCGCGCGCTTCGTCACGACTTTCGGGAAGTCGCCCGTGGGCCACGGCTCGGCGGCCTCGGTGACGCGGTCGCGCTCCTGAACCAGGAACCCTCCGAGGAACGCCCGGCCCTCCATCGATTCCAAGTCTGGCAGGTTACGAAAGAAATCGTAGTCGGCGGTCACGACGCGCAGATTCTGCTTCGCCGCGAGGATCGAGAGCGCTCCTTGGCCGAGCGACGGAGCAATGACCGCCTCGATGAAAGTGGACGTGATCGCCTTCGCAGTCTCAGCATCCAGCGCGCGATTCAGGCCGACGATGCCTCCGAAGGCCGAGAGTGCGTCGGCGTCGCGTGCGCGGACGTAGGCGTCGATTTGCGAGGTGCCGGTTGCAACGCCACACGGGTTGGTGTGCTTGATGACGACGCCCGCAGGCTCCGTGAACTCGAGCGCTATGCGCAGCGCCGCGTCCAGGTCGAGGAGGTTCGTGTAAGAGAGCTCCTTTCCCTGGTGGACCTCCCACCGTGCCCCCCAGTTCTCCAAAGGCTGCAGCCAATGCGCTTGCTGATGCGGGTTCTCACCGTACCGAAGTTCGCGTCGAGGGTGAGAGCTGGGCACGGGCCGGCGCGTGAACGTGCCGTCGGTCAGCGTCACGTTCCGCATCGCCGTCGTCACCATCGCGTCGAACATCGCCGTGTGCGCGAAAGCCTTTTTCATCAATTCGAAGCGGACGTCCAGCGCGGGACCCCCATCGCGACCGAGCTGCTCGAGCACGCGAGGATAGTCCTTGGGATCGACGACGACGAGCACGTCACGGAAGTTCTTGGCGGCGGCGCGGAGCAGACTCGGCCCGCCGATGTCGATCTCCTCGACCAGCGCGTCGAACGGCGTATCCGGATTTGCGGCAGCCTTTTCGAACGGATAAAGATTGACGACGACGAGATCGACCGGCGTGATGCCGTGGCTGCCGATCGCCGCAAGATCGTCGAGGCGATGCCGGCGCGCCAGGATGCCGGCGTGGATGGCCGGGTGCAGCGTCTTGACCCGGCCGTCCATCATCTCGGGGAATCTGGTGACGTCCGACACGTTTACGACCGGGAGACCCTCGGCGGCGAGCGCCCTGGCGGTGCCGCCGGTGGAGACGAGCTCGACCCCCAGGGCGGCCAGGCCGCGGCCCAGGGCCGCCAGCCCATCCTTATCAGAAACACTCAGAATTGCACGCATATTTTTACATTCTGTTGACAAGCCGGGCCGCAAGCGCTACCATTTCCGCGGCGCTGGGCGGGCCAGCGTCGAAAGCCGAGGCCGCGGCACTCGCGGTCTTTTTTTGTGTCCGACGGGCTCCACAACCCGGAGCCGCAGATGGGCAGGGTCCAGCGGCGCCCCGCGCCGCGCCATTGCAAGGCAGGAAAAGTACCGATGCGTATCACAGGCAAGGTCAAGTGGTTCAATAACGCCAAGGGTTACGGATTCATCGAACGCGACGGCGGCAGCGATGTCTTCGTCCACTTCTCGGCAGTCCAGGGCAACGGCTTCCGGACGCTGGAGGAGGGCCAGGCAGTGGAGTTCGAGATCGTTGACGGTCCGAAGGGCCCGCAAGCCGGCAACGTCACCAAAGTCAGCTAGTCCCCGATACGGAACCGGAGGCGTGCAGAGCGCCTCCGGTCTCCGGTCGTCCGTCCCGCCTCAGCTCGTCACTCCCATCAGTCCCTGGCGCCCTTCACTCCTTGGGTCCTTTCATTCCGCGCACCGTAAAGTTCACTTTTCCTTCCTTCACAGCGACTCGGAACGCCACCTCGGCGCTGCCGCCCTCCCGCAGCTTCGTCACCTGCGACGAGACGAGCGCCGCGAACTTGTGAAACGGCACGACTTCGTCTCCGGAGCGCCTCCGTGCCTCCATGAGCGTGTCGTAGAGCACGTGGAGCTTGTCCATCTCGCGCACCGGATCCTTGAACGACGTGACGTGCACGACCTTGCTGTCCCCTTCCGGTTTCTTCGTCGTGGCTTTCTGCGCCGGCTGTGCGAATGGTCCCGGGCGGCCCTCTTCTTTCGCGCGCAAGGCCCGATCCCAGAGATCGGCGAGCGACTGGAAGCGCGACTGCAGCATCTCGAAGCGGAAGCGATCGCTCGTGCCCGGAATCTGCCCGCGTCTCCACCGTTTGATGGTGGCCTCGACGCGCCCGCGCGTCTCCCACGGGGGCCTCTTGGACCGGCCGGCGAAGAACATCGTGTATTCCGCTTCGAGCCGCTTCAGATCGGCCGTGAGCGCCAGCAGGTCGCGCTGGATGTCGGTCAGCTCGGGCATCGGGTGAGCTTGGGCTGTCGGATCTCCAGGGGCTCGAGGGTTCTCTAGGGTTCTCGAACCGAGTCAGCTCTACTCATCGAATCAGGAACCAGACCAGCGGCAGCCACAGCTCGCGCGCGTACGGCACCGGACGATCGTCGATGAGGACGTCCGTGGCATCGAACCGGCCGACGATCTCGAACAGCTCCCTGAGCTTCGGCGCGTCGTTCGGATAGAAGCGCGCGCGATAGCGGCGGCGAGGCGGCGCGCCGATCTCCAGGAGCTCCGCCGAGGCGCGCGCCATGCCCAATGCGCGCTCGAAATCCGGGCCCTCGAAGGCCGGGAACTCCAGCGAGACCGAGAACGGCCGCCGCGGCGTGCCGAAGAGCGCTTCGGCGAGCGCAGGATCCAGCCGCGCGAGCTCCTCGTCTGTTGGCTGCTCCGGAAGATCGACGTACGGCCAGAATCGCTCCACCGGCTTGTAGTCGGGGACGTCGACGGCCGGGGGAGTGTTCTCCGCCTGCGCGCTCCGCGCTTCGGCGGACCTGTCAGGTGCTGAAGGGTCGGCAGGTTTCATTCGGCGATGCGCGCAGAACCGCACGCAATTCGTGATGGTATCCTGAAGATGTCAGCCCTGCCAAGCGCCTGGACGGGACACGCTTGGCGCGAAATTCACCAGAACCGCTCTCGAACCTTGAACCCCTGAACCTTGAACCTTGAACCTTGAACCTTGAACCCTTGAACCCTTGAACCCTTGAACCCGTGAACCCGTGAACCCGTGACCATCCCCCGCGACATCCCGTCGATCGAGCAGCTTCGGCAGCGCGCCTCGCTGCGCGATCTCGAGAGCAGGTACGGCCGCGAAGCGATCGTCAGGGCCCTTCGGGCCGAGGCCGACTCGATGCGCCGGCAGCTGGCGGAGGGCGAGACACCACCGGACATCGGTGCCGCGATCGAGGCGGCAGTCCCCGCGCGTCTGGAGTCGGACAGCGCGCCGTCGCTCGTGGCCGTCATCAACGCGACGGGCGTCGTCATCCACACGAACCTGGGCCGCGCTCCGCTCTCGGACGCCGCGGTCGCGCGGATCGCCGCGCTGGCCGGCGGATACACCAACCTCGAATACGATCTCGCGCGCGGCGCGCGCGGGCATCGCGATCAGCACGCGCAGCGGCTGCTCTGCCGCGTCACCGGCGCCGACGCTGCGGTTGTCGTCAACAACAACGCCGCCGCCACGCTGGTCGTCCTTGCCGCCCTGGCCGCCGGTCGAGAAGTGTTGATCTCCAGGGGCGAGCTGGTGGAAATCGGCGGCGGCTTCCGCGTGCCCGACGTCATGGCGCAGTCCGGCGCGCGGCTCCGCGAGGTCGGCACCACCAACCGCACGCGCCTCTCCGATTATGCCGCCGCCCTTTCGGACAAGACCGCGGTCATCCTCCGGGTGCATCCGTCGAACTTCCGGATCGAGGGGTTCACCGAACGCGTCACGCTCGACGAGCTCGTGGGGCTTGGGCGCCGGTTCAACGTGCCTGTCGTCGAAGATCTGGGCAGCGGCTACCTGGGATTTGCCCCTGGCGATGCGGCGCTCGGTGACGAACCGGACGTCAGGGCCAGCGTGAGCATCGGTGCGGACCTCGTGCTGTTCAGCGGCGACAAGCTGCTCGGAGGCCCACAGTCCGGCATCATCGTCGGCAAGTCCGATCCTGTGACGGCCGTGCGCCGGCACCCACTGATGCGGGCTATGCGTGTGGACAAGATGACGTGTGCCGCACTCGAGGCGACACTCGGCGAGATCGCCGCCGGACGGACCACTCAGACAATCCCGGTAGCCGCGATGATCAGCCTCTCGGTCGACACGATCGCCCGTCGCGCTTCGGCTCTGGCCGAGAGGCTCGCTTCGTCTGGAATCCGGTCGCAGATCGTGGACGGCCATTCCACGATCGGCGGCGGAAGCGCTCCGGGGTCCGCCCTGCCGACGCGGCTCATCGCCCTCGACAACTCGAATGTCTCAGCGAGCGCGACCGAGGCAGCACTGCGCCGCGGCGTGCCGCCGGTCATCACGCGGATCGACCAGGACCGCGTGGTCATCGACCTGCGCACGGTCCCGCCGGCCCAGGACGATGTGCTGGCGACGCTCATCGGAGCGGCGCTCGCGTCGACGTCTTGAGCCCGGCCTCACGCGCCCTCGCTATCGCGCCTCCCGTTTCGCAGGCCTTCCGGCCTGTGAACAATTGCGCAGCCAGCATGCGAGTCGAACGGGTTCCTGCGCCGGAGGTGCATTTTTTCGCGCGGTAGGCCGAGGCGGCACGGGGCCCGAGGTGACTTCGCCGCCTCCTGCTTCCACCTGAAGGTGGAAGCCACGAGTTGATTTCTTCACAGGTCCGCCGTAGTTTCAACGAAGGCGGAAGGGCTGCGCTACACCCGGCACAAGTGAATCCTGGACGAGAAGCCGTCTCATAAACCTGCCGCTCGTGTCACGATGCGAGCGAACGACCGTGAGCGAGCCACGCGAGCGGCGCGCTGCCGGCGCGCGGGCTCGCCACAGCGTTCGCCGGATCGGGGAGTCACGAGCGCGGCGAAGCCTCTCGAGATGAGCTCTAGAGGATCGTCGAGATCGACTCCAGGGCGAAGTCGATCACTTTCGTCGGCAGGACGCCGAGATACAGGACTGCCAGCATCGCCAGTGCCAGTCCGGCCAGCGCCACGGCCGGTACGCGCGGGCGCAGCGTTTCGCTGCCGTCCGTCATGTACATCATGACGACGATGCGAAGGTAGAAGAACACCGATACGACGCTCGTCAGCACGCCGATGATGGCCAGCCAGTAGTGGCCTTGCTCGACTGCGGCCGCGAAGATGTACCACTTGCCGACGAAGCCGGCGGTCGGTGGAAAGCCACCCAGCGACAGCAGGAAGAGCGTCATGAGGCCCGCGAGACCAGGGCGCGATCGCCAGAGGCCGGCAAAGTCCCGAAGCTCGTCGTGCTCGTTCTGCGGCGTCCCCAGCAGCGCGACAATCCCGAGCGCACCCAGGTTCGTGACGGCGTAGGACAGGAGATAGAACAGAACGGCCGCCTTGCCCGTCTCGGTGGCGGCGATGATCCCGAGCAGCAGGTATCCGGCGTGCGCGATGCTCGAGTAGGCCAGCATCCGCTTGATGTTCGTCTGCACGACTCCCACGACCGTGCCGAGGATCATCGTGGCGGCTGCAATCACCGAGAGGACCGGAATCCAATCCGCCTTGAGCGGCTCGAGCGGCGCCAGGAACACGCGCACGAACGCCGCGAACGCCGCCGCCTTCACGCCCGTTGACATGAACGCCGTGACGATGGTCGGCGCGCCCTCGTAGGCGTCCGGTGTCCACATGTGAAATGGCACGGCCGAGACCTTGAATGCAAAGCCGACCGCAAGGAGGCCAACGGCGAGCAGCGCCAGGATCGGCGGCGCGCCCGCCGCGGAGAACGCCACGTCCAGCTGCTCGAGGCGAGTCGATCCGGACACGGCGAACGCGAACGCGATCCCGTAGAGAAAGAACGCGCTCGAAAACGAGCCGAGCAGGAAATACTTGAACGCCGCCTCGGCCCCGGTCGCGCTCGCCCGCCGAAGGCCCGTCAGGACGTACACCGACAGCGAGAGCACTTCGAGGGCGAGGAAGATCACCAGGAGATCTGTCGCGGCCGCCATCAGCATCATTCCGCTCAGCGCAAAGAGCGTCAGCGCGTAGAACTCACCCGGCGGCAGACCCTCGCGCTCGACCACCTCGGTCGAAAACAGCATCGTCAGAATGCCGACGACGCAGAGGATCAGGTTGACGAAGAGGGCGAAGTTGTCGGAGCGCACGACGCCGAAGCTGCGAGCGTCGATGTTCCAGAGCATGACCGACGAGACGGCTGCGCCGGCGAGGCCGATCAGCCCCAGCCCATAGAACGGCATCCGCTCGCCCGGCTGGCGGAATGCCTCGGCAACCATGGTCATGATCGCGGCCAGCACGACGCTGACCATAGGGATGATGGCGACGTAGTCACTCATGATTGTCGGCGCTCGGCGTCCGGCGTTCGGGGGAAGCGGCCCGCGCGACGGGCGCCGGCACGTTCGTGGGCGACGGCCGGTCGTTCGACACGCGCGCCGGTTTCGATCCAGTGACACGCTCGACGACGCGGGCTACGGCCGGCGCCATGGGCCGCAGGAAGAAACCGGGCACGACACCCATCAGGATCGCCATTGCGATCGTCGGAATCATCTGCGCCCACTCGTGCGGCGCCAGATCCGGCAGCGACCGATTCTTCTCGTTCGTCACCGGCCCGTAGTTCACACGCTGGAACATCCAGAGCATGTAGACTGCAGACAGAATCACGCCGGAGGCGGCGAACACAGTCAGCTGCGGGTGCCAGCGGAAGGCGCCGATGAGAATCAGGAACTCGCCGACGAACCCGTTCATCCCGGGCAGCGCGATCGACGACAGCGTCACCAGCAGGAAGGCGGCGACGAACCGCGGCGTCACGCCTTTCAGCCCGCCGTACTCCGAGATGAGCCGCGTGTGACGGCGATCCGAGAGCATGCCGACCAGCATGAAGAGTCCGCCGGTGCTCACGCCGTGGTTGAGCATCTGGTAGAGCGAGCCCTGAACGCCCTGCACGTTCATCGCGCACAACCCGAGGACGACGAACCCCAGGTGGCTGACGCTCGAATAGGCGACCAGCTTCTTCAGGTCCGGCTGCACCATCGCGACGAGCGCACCGTAGATGATGCCGATGACCGCGAGCAGGCCGATGAACGGCGCGAAGCCCACCGCCGCTTCAGGGAAGAGCGGAAACGCGAAGCGCAGCAGGCCGTAGGTGCCCATTTTCAGCATCACGCCGGCCAGGATGACCGAGCCGGCGGTCGGCGCCTCGACGTGCGCGTCCGGCAGCCAGGTGTGAAACGGGAAGAGCGGGACCTTGATCAGGAATGCCAGCGCGAAGGCGAGAAAGAACCAGCTCTGTGTCTGCGGTGACAGCTGGACGTTGTAGAGGTCCAGCAGATTGAAGCTCGGGGCACCGGTGACTTCCTTGTGCGCCCACGCCAGACCGATGATGGCGATGAGCATCAGCACGCTCCCCGCCATCGTGTACAGGATGAACTTGACGGCAGCGTAGATCCGCCGCTCGTACCCCCAGATCCCGATGAGGAAATACATCGGGATCAGCATGGCGTCCCAGAAGATGTAGAAGAGGAACAGGTCGATCGAGGCGAAGACGCCCAGCATCGCCGTCTCGAGCGCCAGCATGAAGAACGAGAAAGCCTTGACGTTCTTGTGGACCGACTCCCACGAGGAGAGCAGCGCGAGCGGCGTCAGGAAGCCGGTGAGGACGATCAGCAGCAGGCTGATGCCGTCGACACCCATGTCGGTACTGGATGCCGAAAGCGGGAATCCAGGCGTAGCGCTCCTCGAACTGGTACGCGGCCATCGTCGGGTCGAACCGCCACCAGAGGACGAGCGTGGCAACGAATGTGAGGACCGACGTCGCGAGCGCGATGTTGCGAACGAGCGGCTCGCGATCGTGATCGTCGCCGCGTCCGCCCGCGAGGAGCGCGAGGATGGCGCCGACCAGTGGGAGAAAAACGATAAATGACAGCATGTCAGCGTGCCGCGCAGGGAGCAGACGTTATCGTTGCCACCGCGCGCAGTCTCATCGCGCTCAGCATCTTCACCAGAGTGGTCAAATCCACAGATACCATCCAAGCACCAAAGCCACGCCCAGGAACAAACCGGCCGCATAGGCCCGCACCGAGCCGGTCTGCACACGCCGCAGGACGGAGCTGCCCGCCCGCACCAGCGCGCCGACGCCGTTGACCGTGCCGTCGATCAACCCGACGTCGACCCCTTTCCAGAGCACGCCGGTCGACAGGAGCTTGATCGGCTGGACGACGGCGGCATCGTAGAGCTCGTCGACGTTGTACTTGTTGAGGAGGAGCCGGTAGACGCCGCTGAACTGGCGGGCGACGCCGGTCGCCGCGTCACGGTTGAACACCCAGAAGTACCAGGCGATCCCGATTCCTGCCAGCGCGACGCCGGTCGACACGGCCATGAGCGTCAGCTCGGTACCTTCGTCTGCGGCAGCATGGTCCGCCGCTTGCGCACCCGGTTCGGCGGTGCGAGGTTCGCCCTGCGCCACGACCGGGTGAAGCGCCGTTCCGCCTTCGACGGCCGCCGTGCGGGACGGCGCGGCGGCGCTCGCCTCGAAGCTCGGCTCGAGGAATGTTTCGAATCTCGTTGCTGCCTCCGAGCGCGTGCGGAACTCCGACGTACCCGGCCACCACCGAGCCCACCGCCAGCAGGATCAGCGGAATGGCCATCGACCACGGCGCCTCGTGCGGCGTGTGGGAGCCCTGTCCACCATGGCCATGGCTGGCGTGCGCGCCGTGTCCGGCAGACGCCGCAGCATGGGCGCCGTGCGCGGCTGGTTCTTCGACAGGATGGGATGACCCTGGCGCGTCCCGTCTCCGCTCGCCGTGGAATGCGAGGAAGACCAGCCGGAACATGTACGTCGCCGTCAGCAGCGACGTGAGCACGCCGATTCCCCACAACAGCGGGTGGCCGCTGCTGAACGTCCGGAACAGGATCTCGTCCTTGCTGAAGAAGCCAGAAAGCAAGGGGAACCCGGCGATCGCCAGCGCGCCGATGAAGAACGTCCAGTAGGTAATCGGAAGGTACTTCTTGAGGCCGCCCATGTTCCGGAGGTCCTGCTCCCCGGCGAGCGCGTGAATGACCGCGCCCGACCCCAGGAAGAGCAGTGCCTTGAAGAACGCGTGCGTGTAGAGATGAAAGATCCCGGCCGCGTAGGCGCCGACGCCCATCGCGAGGAACATGTACCCGAGCTGCGAGACGGTCGAGTACGCCAGCACCCGCTTGATGTCGTTCTGGACGAGACCAATCGTCCCGGCCATCAACGCAGTGGCCACGCCGACGCCTGCGACGATCGCCAGCGTCTGCGGCGCGTGGGTGAAGAGGACGGCACTCCGTCCGATCATGTACACGCCGGCCGTCACCATCGTCGCCGCGTGAATCAGCGCGGAGACGGGCGTGGGGCCCTCCATGGCGTCCGGGAGCCAGATGTGGAGCGGAATCTGGGCCGACTTGCCGGTCGCCCCGAGGAACATCAGCAGGGTCGCGACGGTGAGGACGCCCCAGCCCGTCGTCTCGATGGCGTGGCTCGAGGCGGCCACGGCGAGCTGCTGAAAATCCAGCGTGCTGAAGGTCTTGAAGAGCAGCAGCATCGCCAGCAGGAAACCGAAGTCGCCGATGCGGTTGACGACGAAGGCCTTCTTGCCGGCGTCGGCCGCCGACTTCTTCGTGAACCAGAAGCCGATGAGCAGGTAGGAGCAGAGACCCACTCCCTCCCAGCCGACGAACATCACCGGCAGGCTCGCGCCGAGCACGAGCACGAGCATGAACGACGCGAACAGGTTCAGATAGGAGAAGTAGCGCGCGTACTCGCTGTCCGTCTCCTCGTGCATGTAGCCGGTCGAGTAGATGTGGATCAGCGACCCGATGCCCGTCACGACCAGGATCATGAGCGAGGAGAGCGGATCGAGATAGAGCTCGAATGGAATCTGCAGGTCGCCGGACGGAAGCCACATGAAGACCGCGTGACGCACGCCGTGCTCCCCCGCCGGCGGATGGAGCCCCAGAACCGCCGCGAGCGAGACCACGAACGACGCGATGATCGCCAGGCAGGCGACGAGGCCCGAGACGGATTTCGGCAACCGCCGCCCCAGCGAGGCGTTGACGAGGAACCCGACGAACGGAAGGAGCGGAATCAGCAGCAGCATGTCACCACGTCGTTACCATTTCAGGGCCGTGAACGCGTCGGGGCTGAGCGTCTCGCGATGGCGGAACAGCGCGATCACGAGGGCCAGACCGACGGCTGCCTCCGCCGCCGCGACGGTCATGACGAAGAACACGATGATCTGTCCGTCGACCGTACCCAGGTAACGGCCGACCGCGACGAACGTCAGGTTCACGGCGTTGAGCATGATCTCGATCGAGAGCAGCACCGTTATGAGGTTCCGGCGCAGGAACACGCCCGCCGTCCCGATCGCGAACAGAATCGCCGAGAGCACCAGGTAGTAATTGAGCGGCACCATGTCAGTGGTGTTCCTTCCGCGCGATCACGACGGCGCCCACCATCGCGACCAGGATCAAGATTGACGTCGCCTCGAACGCGAACCCGTGCTTCGTGAAGAGCACCTGGCCGATGTTCGCTACCGAGCTGACCTGCGCCGCCTGGTCCGGACGGAAGAGGCCCACTTCCACGCGCGAGAGAGCCCAGACGATCTCGACGCCCAGAGCCGCCGACAGCACCGCCGCCCACTTGATCGCCGTCGGGCCGAGCAGACCCGACAGCGACGGTGCCGCCGGCTCCTCACGCGGCACGTTCAGGAGCATGACGACGAACAGGAAGAGGACCATGATCGCGCCGGCGTAGATGATGATCTGCGTCACCGCGGTGAACGGCGCGTCGAGGATCACGTAGAGACCCGCGAGCGCGCCGAACGACGTGATGAGCAGCATCACGCTGTGCATCGGGTTGCGCTGCCCGATCACGCCCAGCGACGCCGCGACCGCAATCGCGGCGAACGTGTAGAAGGCAATAGCGTTCATAACGAATCGGCCGTCGTCATCCTATCCACAACACCAGCGCTGCCGTCGCGAGCAGGTTCAGGACCGCCGCCGGCAGCAGGTACTTCCACCCGAACTCCATCAGCTGGTCGTACCGGTACCGAGGCAGCGTCCAGCGCATCCACACGTAGAAGAACAGCAGCAGGAAAACCTTGAGCAGGAACCAGAGCCAGCCGAGCCACGACGGCAGGAACGGTCCGAGCCAGCCGCCCAGGTACAGGCTCGTGGCGACCGCCGACACGGTCACCATGTTGACGTATTCGGCGAGGAAGAACAGCGCGAAGCTCATGGAGCTGTATTCGGTGTGGTAACCGGCCACCAGCTCCTGTTCGGCCTCCGGAAAGTCGAACGGCGCGCGGTTGGTCTCGGCCACGCCGGCAGTCATGTAGATCAGGAAGCCCAGCGGCTGCAGGAAAATGTACCAGCGCGGGATGAACCCCCACCACGTGCCTTCCTGATTCAGCACGATGTCCCGGAGTGACAACGACCCGGCGAGCATGATGACCGCCGCGAGGGCAAGGCCGTAGGACAGCTCGTAGCTGATCATCTGCGCGGAGGATCGGATCCCACCGAGCAGCGAGTACTTGCTGTTCGAGCTCCACCCGGCGATGACGATCCCGTAGATGCCCATCGACGTGATCGCGAAGATCACCAGCACGGCAACGTTGACGTCCGTGACCTGCAGTGGAAGCGGCTCCGGCAGCAGCCCGAAGAAGGTCGTCTCGGTGCCGAACGGGATGACGGAGAAGGCCGCGAACGCCGCGCATGCCGAGATCACCGGCGCTATCGTGAACAGCAGCGCGTCGGCGGCTTTGGGCCGCAAGTCCTCCTTGAAGAGCAGCTTGATCACGTCCGCGAACGGTTGGAGCGCACCCTCGTAGCCGACGCGATTGGGCCCGACGCGATCCTGGATGTAGGCGCAGACCTTCCGCTCCATCCAGACCATGAACGCGGCGGACAGGACGAGGAGGTTGAAGACGACGAAGATCAGGACGGAGTGAGAGATGACGAGGGAGTACTCGCGCATCCAGCCGGCCAGCCCGCCCATCAGTGCGCTCCCACCGGCATGCGGGATGCGCGCCAGTCGGCGGGCAGCGTGCAGCGTCCTTCGCGCACGTGCGCCTCGAACTCGGCGCGGAAGTTCTTGACCGTCGTCAGGGCGGGCGTCGCGGCGGCGTCACCGAAGGCGCAGAGCGTCTTGCCCACGATGTTGTTGCCGATGCTCACGAGGAGATCGATGTCGCGCATCTCCGCCTCCCCGTTCTCGATGCGCGTCAGGATCTTGTGCAACCAGTCGCAGCCCTCGCGGCAGGGGGTGCACTTCCCGCAGGATTCGTGCTTGTAGAAATAGAGGAGGTTGCGCGCGACCCACACCATGCAGGTCGTCTCGTCCATCACGATGATGCCGGCCGATCCGAGCATCGATCCCGCCTTGGCCACGTCGTCGAAGCTCGCGGGGATGTCGAGTTGATTCGGCAGCAGGATTGGCACCGACGATCCGCCGGGAATCACGGCCTTGAGCTGGTGGCCGCCACGGATCCCGCCCGCGTAGTCGTAGATGAGCTCCCGCAGCGTGGTCTTCATGTCCGCTTCGAACACGCCCGGCTTCTTCACGTGGCCGCTGACGCAAAAGAGCTTCGGGCCGCCGTTCTTCTCAGGGCCGAGCGCCGCGAACCAGGCGGCGCCGCGCGTGATGATCGACGGAATGTTGCAGAGCGTTTCGACGTTGTTGACGGCAGTCGGGCAGTTGTACAGGCCGGACGCCGCAGGAAAGGGTGGCTTGATCCGCGGCTGCGCGCGCTTGCCCTCGAGCGACTCGATGAGCGCCGTCTCCTCGCCGGCCTCGTACGCGCCGGCTCCGCGGTGGATCACGATGTCGCAGTCGAACCCCGAGCCCATGATGTTCTTGCCGACGTAGCCCTGCGCGTACGCCTTGGCAAGCTCCGCCTCCAGGATCCGCTGCACATGGTAGAACTCGCCCCGGATGTAGATGTAGGCGACCTTCGCTCCGATCGCCCAGCAGCCAATCAGACACCCCTCGAAGAGGAGGTGGGGGTTGCGCTCCATCAGGACGTGATCCTTGAAGGTCCCCGGTTCGCTCTCGTCCGCGTTGCAGCAGATGTACTTCGGGAGCGGCGTGTTCTTCAGCACGAACTGCCACTTCAGTCCGGTCGGGAATCCCGCGCCGCCGCGGCCCCGCAGCCCGGACGCCTTGACCTGCTCGATGACGTCGTTCGGCTGCATCGCGAGCGCCTTCCGCAGGCCCTCGTACCCCTCGTGCGCGAGGAAGAAATCGAGCGTGTAGCTGTTCGGCTCGCGAACGTACTTGGTCAGAATCAGATCGGTGGGCATAAAGAAGCTTAGGGGCGTTCCACGTCCAGATAACAGCCGGTAAGCGCCTGGTCCCCTTTCGCGCGGATATCCTCGACCAGCTTCGCGGCATCTTCAGGGCGGGCGCATTCGTGCCAGTGCTCGTTGTTGACCATCACCACCGGCGCGCGATCGCAGGCACCGAGACACTCGAACTCCAGCAGGGTGAACATGCCCGAGGCATCGGTCTCACCCACCTTGATCCCGAGCTTGTCCGAGAGCGCTTCGGTGATGCGCTCGGCGCCCAGGAGCGCGCACGACAACGTCCGGCACACCTGCAGCACGTATTTCCCGACCGGTTCCTTGTAGAACATCACGTAGTAGCTCGCGACGTCCTCGACTTCGGCCGGCGTCAGATCGAGAATCCCGGCCACGTGCCGCATCCCGTTGCCGGTGAGATAGCCGGCCTGCTCCTGCACCAGATAGAGCGCGGCGAGCACGGCGGATCGCTTGCGGTCGGGCGGATACTTCGTGAGAATGTCGTCGAGCACCGCGCGGCGCTCCGGCGTGAACGTGAAGGGCGGACCTTCGTCGACGACCTTGCGCTCCGACTTGTGGAAGCGGTCGTCGTACGCCATCAACGGATGAAAGCTCATCGATCCACGTCTCCCATCACGACGTCGGTGGAGCCGATCACGGCGATGACGTCGGCAATCATCCCCCCGATGATCAGCTTCGGCAATCCCTGGCAGGCGTAGAACGACGGCGCACGCAGCTTGATCCGGTACGGCCGGTTCGTGCCGTCCGAGACGATGCTGAAGCCGTGTTCGCCACGCGGCCCCTCGATCGGCACGTACGCCTCGCCCGCCGGCACGGTGAAGCCCTGCGAATAAATCAGGAAGTGCTGAATCAGCGCTTCCATCTCGGCGTAGACCTTGTCCTTGGGCGGCGGCACGATCCGGTAATCCTGGATGTCGTAGACGCCCCGCGGTGTAATGCGCTCGAGCGCCTGTTTGGCGATCCGCGTGCTCTGACGCATCTCCTCGACCCGCACCAGGTACCGGTCGTAGACGTCACCGGCCGTCCCGACCGGGACGTCGAACTCGTAGGTCTCGTATCCAAGATACGGGAACGTCCGGCGGACGTCGTACGCAACGCCCGCGGCGCGCGCGATCGGCCCGGCCAATCCGTAATCCATCGTCTCCTGCTTCGTCAGGACGCCGACGCCTTTCGTTCGCTTCAACCAGATCTGGTTCTTCGTGAGGAGGTCTTCGTACTCGTGCAGCTTGTCGGGGAACTTATCGAGGAAGGTCTTGACCGTCTCATGGAATCCGGCCGGCAGATCCTCGCGGAGACCGCCGATCCGGAGGTAGCTGGGGAACATCCGGAAGCCGGCAAGCATCTCGTTGACGTTGAGCAGCTGCTCCCGATCGCGGAAGCAGTACATCATCACCGACACCGCGCCGATCTCGAGGGCGTGCGTGCCGAGCCAGACGAGATGGCTGGTAATCCGCTGAAGCTCGGCGATCAGCACCCGGATGTTCATGACGCGCTCGGGCAGCTCGATCCCGAGCAGCTTCTCGACCGACATGCAGAACGCCAGGCTGTTGGACTGCGCGGCAAGGTAGTCCATCCGCTCGACGAGCGGGATCACCTGCTGCCACTTCTTCTGCTCGGCGGTCTTCTCGATCCCGGTGTGCAGGTATCCGACCGTAATGTCGGCATTGGTCACCGACTCACCCGAGAGCTCCAGCACGAGGCGCAGCACGCCGTGCGTGCTGGGGTGCTGAGGCCCCATGTTGACGGTCATCGTCTCGGTGCGAAGTTCCGGCGTCGTTTGCAGCTCTGGCATGTGTTTACCCGGTGGCCCGTCCCAGCTGAATTCGATAACGGACGATCACAGTCGTTCGGCCGAAATCCCGCAGCCGCGAGAGCGGAGCGGCTGCTATCCGGTCAGAGTCATGCCCCATTGGTCTCGACGATCTCGCAGATCGCATGGAGGAGCGTCATGTGCACCTCCTGGATCCTGCAGGTCACGTCGTGCGGCACGTTGATGTGCACCTGCGCCATCCCACCGAGCGCGCCTCCGTTCCGTCCGGTGAGGGCCACGGTGTGCAGGCCGCGGCCAACGGCTTCCCGGACGCCCGCCACCACGTTCGGCGAGGCGCCGCTCGTCGAGATGGCGACGGCGACGTCCCCGGGCCGTCCCAACGCCTCGATCTGCCTGGCGAAGATGCGCTCGAAGCCGTAGTCGTTTGCCACGGCCGACATCACGCAGGTGTCGGTCGTCAGCGCGACTGCCGCCATGCCCGGACGATCGCGTTCGAACCGGCCGACGAGCTCCGCGGCGAAGTGCTGCGCGTCGGCCGCGCTTCCGCCGTTGCCGAACACCAGGACCTTCCCCCCCGCCCGGTATACCGACACGATCAGGTCCGCCGCCCTGGCCACCGCGTCGAGCGGGCCCGCCCGCATTTGCTGGTGGAGCGCGACGGCATCATCGAGCACGCGCTCGATCGTCCGGAGCGCGTCTCTTGCGTGTGTCACCCTTTGCGTGACCGGTTCCTCGCCGCCTCCACGTTGGCGACGAACTCCTCCTCCGACAGCTGCAGCGGCTCGTAGGTCTTCACGGGCATCTTGATCTGGACCGGATAGTCCCGCCGCATGGGATGCCCCTCCCAGTCGTCGGGCATCAGGATGCGCCGGAGGTCCGGGTGGCCGTCGGCCACGATACCGACCAGGTCGAAGAGCTCCCGCTCGGCCCAGTTCGCAGACGACCAGACGCCCGACACGCTCGGAACCCGGCCCTCCTCGCCCACGCGCACCTTCAGGCGCAGCCGTTTGGGCTTTGCCCCGAATCCGCTCGCGCCCGGGCACGCGAGAATGTAGACCACTTCGAAGCGCGGCGTGCGCGGCAGATAGTCCATGCCGACGATGTCGAGGAGGAGCACGAACCGGAGATCCGGATCATCGCGCAGCACCTGGCACGTCTCGAAGAGGTGCTCGGCGGCCACATAGATGGTGGGCATTCCGTCGGGCGACGAGACGGCCTCGAAGGGTGAGGGCTCGCCAGTGATAACCCGGGAGAGCGCGTCGACGATGGCAGTCGAATCCATGGGAATCAGTGTCAGATCGGCGAAGCCAGCAGACTAGGCTGACATTCTCTGCTGGTCGATTTTCTTCTGGAGCTGGACGATACCGTAGATGAGCGCCTCGGGTCGCGGAGGGCAGCCTGGAACGAACACGTCGACCGGAACCACCTGATCGACGCCCTGGACGATGGCGTAGTTGTCGAACACGCCGCCGACCGATGCACAGGCGCCCATCGAGATGACCCATTTCGGCTCGGGCATCTGGTCGTAGATGCGCCGCAGCACGGGCGCCATCTTCCGCGAGAGGCGTCCCGCCACGATCATCAGGTCGGACTGTCGCGGCGACCCGCGGAAAACCTCGGCCCCGAAACGCGCGATGTCGTACCGGGACGCGCTCATGGCCATCATCTCGATGGCGCAGCACGCGAGACCGAACGTCACCGGCCAGATCGAGGAGCGGCGTGCCCACTGCACGACCTTTTCGACCTGTGTTGTCAGGACGGGAATCTCGAAATCAGACATGTCGATCAGCCTCGCTCGTGCCCCCAGTCGAGCACGCCCTTCCGCCACACGTACACGTAACCTGCCAGCAGGATGGCGAAGAAGACCAGCAGCTGGAGGAAGCCGGGCCACCCGAGACCGCGCAGCGCCATCGCGAACGGATAGAGGAACGCGACCTCGATGTCGAAGAGCAGGAAGATCATCGCCACCAGGTAGAACTTGACGGGGTGGCGCTCGCGCGCGTCGCCGACCGGCGGCATGCCGCATTCGTACGGGGCGAGCTTCTCAGGGGTCGGCTTCTTGGGCCCGAGCAGGAACGAGAGCAGGACGTTGAAGGCTCCGAACCCGGCGCCGAGACCGATCATGATGAGGATGGGAATCCAGCCGTGGATGCGCGGCACTCTTCTGATCCTGTCTTTACAGTCTGTACTTCTTCGCTTGTGAATGTTTTCTCAAGCGGATCGCTGGCGAGGGCTCCGTCGTTCCAGCTCAACTCCTGTCGCGCGGCGATGGCGCGGACGCCGAGAACCTGCGGCGGCAGCCGGCGCCCCTTCAAACTCCGCATGCTATCACAGGCCGCCGGCCAAGCTGGACCGATCGAGGGGTGAGTGTGGCTTCCGGAGAGAACCCTGGAGGCTCCAGGCTTCGGGTTGTCCGGTTGTGACCGCCGGATTTGAAGACGACGCGCCATCGGCTTTCACGCAGACGCAACAAGTGTTCAGGTCCGAAGCGATGGTTCGGCGTGGATTCCGCAGCCGCGACAGCGGAGCGGCTGCTGGTCCCCTGGAACCAGCAACTCAGACGTTACATCCTATTAAGAACGTATCTCACAAATGCGGCGCGAGCGAGCACCGCGAGCGAGCCACGGGACCGGCCCGCCTACGCCAAGGCTTCGGCGAGGTCTCGCCGTAGCGCTTCGCGCGGAGGCGGAAGCGCGCCGACGAAGCGGCGCGCGAGGGAGCGTGTAGGGAGTCCGAGGGGCGAAGCCCCTCGGCTGAGACTAGAATCGTCCGATGGCACGTCTCGCCTGGTTCAGCCCGATGCCGCCGGCGCGCACGGGCGTCGCGGCATGCAGCGCGGATTTCGTGTCCCCGCTGCGCGCGCATCACGACATCGACGTCTTCGTCGACGAACCGCTCGTCCAGCGCGCCGCCGGTGCGGTTTCCGCCCACGAGTTCCTGTGGCGTCATCGACAGGCGCCGTACGACGCGACGATCTACCAGGTCGGCAACTCGTCCAGCCACGACTACCTGTGGCCCTACCTGTTCCGGTTTCCTGGCATCGCGGTGCTCCACGATGTCCGGCTGCATCACGCGCGCGCAGCCTCGCTGCTCCGCCGCGGATGTGTGGATCACTACCGCCAGGAATTCAGCGTGGAATCATCCGGACGTCAACGGGGATCTCGCCGAACTGGCGGTCGCCGGCTTCGACACGGGACTGTACTACTCGTGGCCGATGACGACGCTCATCGCACAGACGTCACGAGCGGTCGCCGTGCACACGCGCGCCGCCAAGGCCGCGCTCGAGTGCGAGGTCCCGGAGGCCACCGTCGACGTCATCCGGCTCAGTCAAGGCGTCGCGTTGTCGGAGGACGAGAGGCGGGCTGCCCGCATGCGTGCGCGAAGCCGGCTGTCCATTCCGCAGGATGCGTTCGTGTTCGGATGTTTCGGCGGCCTGACGGCGGACAAGCGCATTCCGCAAGTCCTGAACGCATTTGCCGCGACACTGAGCTACGCACCCATGGCGCGGCTCCTGCTCGCCGGCGAGCCCCCGAACGACACCGATCTGCGCGCCGAGATTCGCCGTCTCGGTCTGGCGCCGCGAACGATCCTCACGGGCTACCTCGACTCGGAGGCCACGCTGACCGACTGCATCGCGGCCAGTGACGCGTCACTGAACCTGAGGTGGCCGACAGCCGGCGAGGTCTCGGGGCCCTGGCTGCGATGCCTGGCGCTCGGCCTCCCCACCGTGATCGTCGACCTTGCGCATCTCGCCGACGTGCCATCGCTCGACCCGCGCACGTGGCAGCTCCATGACGGCGCACGTGGCGCTCCGGTGTGCATCGCGATCGACATCCTCGACGAGGACCACTCGCTCGGGCTCGCCATGCGCCGCCTCGCGACGCAGCCGGCGTTACGGGATCGGCTCGGGCGCGCGGCTGCCGAGCACTGGCGCCGCGAGCATGCGCTCCACCACATGGTCGAGGACTATGAACAGCTCATCGGACGAGTGCGTCCAGCGGACGATCCCGCGCCCGTCGCTCCCCGACCACCTGCTCGCGGACGGCGGACGGGTGCTGGCCGAGATCGCCGGGCAGTTCGGCGTGCAGCCGCTTTCGAGGTAGGTCGTGAAGATACGCCTGAACGGCGACCCGTTCGAGATCGCCAGCCCGCTCTCCATCTCCGCGCTGCTCGCCGATCTGAAAATCGATCCCCGGCGCGTGGCCGTCGAGCACAACCTCGACATCATCAAGCGCGCGCGGTACGACACGACGATCATCAACGAGGGGGATGAAGTCGAGATCGTCAACTTCGTGGGGGGAGGGTAGTTCGAGCGGCTGAAGGCCATCGAGCGACTGAAAGCCATTCAACAGGGAGGAGGGGAGGAAGGAGGAACACGTAGTTTGCCGGATGATTTACGGGGTCCAACCTAGTGTTCCGGCGGCTCCCAGAAAATACTACTATTTCGGTGATCCTCCCTCCTCCCTCCTCCCTGTTGAAAATTTTGCGGCGCTACTGATCACCCAAACGCCACTAATATATGGGGATGCACGATGATCCACTCGTCATTGCCGGACGGACCTTCCGCTCGCGGCTCATCGTCGGCACGGGGAAATATCCCTCGCACTCGATCATGGCGGATGCCCACGGCGCTTCCGGCACCGACATGGTCACGGTCGCCGTGCGGCGGGTGAACGTGACCGACCGCAGCCAGGAGTCGCTGCTCGACTACATCGACACGACGCGCATCTTCATCCTCCCCAACACCGCCGGCTGCTACACGGCAGACGAGGCGGTTCGCACGGCGCACATGGCGCGCGAGGTCGGGTTGTCCAACTGGGTCAAGCTCGAGGTGATTGGCGATGAGCGGACGCTCTTCCCAGACAACGTCGCGCTCCTCGAAGCCACGCGCGTGCTCGTCCGGGACGGCTTCGTCGTGCTGCCGTATACGAACGACGACCCGGTGGTCTGCCGGAAGCTCGAGGAGGCGGGCGCAGCCGCCGTGATGCCGCTCGGCGCGCCGATCGGCTCCGGTCTCGGGATTCAGAACGTCAACAACATCCGCATCATCCGCGAGCAGTCGCGCGTGCCCGTCATCGTCGACGCCGGGGTCGGCACGGCGTCGGATGCCGCGATTGCGATGGAGCTCGGCGTCGACGGCGTGCTGATGAACACCGCCATCGCGCTGGCGCGAGGATCCGGTCGCCATGGCGGCGGCGATGAAGCTCGGCGTCGAAGCCGGCCGCCTGGCGTACCGCTCGGGACGCATTCCGAAGCGCTGCCTACGCCTCGGCGAGCAGCCCGTCGAAGGAAGAGTCGGAACGGCCGACTGATCGGCGGCCGCGGCGGGCCGGGGCGCTGGCGGATAAATGTTCCGAGCGCACCAGGCAACGACCGCATCGCTGCGGACAGCGTTCGAGCGGGATGCCCTCGACCGAGATGGTGACAGCTATCCTGCCAGACCGGCGAGCGGTCGGGCGCGTGACCACCCGGCGCGCCGATCGGAACGCTCGAGGAGACGATCCAGTAGTGCCGACGCTCGAGGAGAAGCTGCAGCGGCTCGCGAAGGAGCGAGAGGAGGCCGACCGCCGCTACAACGAAGCGCTGACCGCGCTCGACAAGGCGGTGACCGGCCGGCTCGATGTCCCCGATCCGTCGCCCGCCTTCGACGACCATCAGATCGACGCGCTCAACGAGGCCTGGAACATCCTGCCGGCGCCGCCCGCCTCCGGCGGCGTCAAAGGCAAGCTCGGCCGACTTCGTCTGGCGCATCGTCTCGCCCTACCTCCAGCGGCAGTTGACGTTCAACTCGTGGCTCGTCGACCACCTGAACCGCAACCTCGCGGCGGCGCGCGAGGCGCACCAGGCAGCACTCGAGGACGTCGAGGCGATCCGGGCGCACAGCGGCGCGCTTGGCGGAGTTCCAGGCGCGGCTGATCCAATACCTGCAGCAGATCACGCTCTACGTCGACACCCGCGATCGCGGGCGTCCGAGGGCGGAGCGCTCGTGCTGAACTCCGCAATCAGCGGCCTCGCGCGACAGCGTGGACAAGCGCGCCGAGTCGGCGGCGGCGCGCGACGTCAGGATCGACGCGCGCCTCGACGCGCTCACCGCCACCGACGAACACTGCGCGCCGCGATCAGCGTCGTCCAGCAGGCCTCGCTGGTGTTGAAACGCGAGGTCGCGCGGCTCTTGACCGGCATCCCGCACAGCCGGCCGACTCCGGCAGACGGCTGCGGCCACTTCGCCGCAGCGCCCGGCATTCACGCCGGCGCTCGACGCTTACAAATACCTGGCATTCGAGGATCGCTTTCGCGGCTCGCGCGACGACATCACGTGCGCGACTCGAGAGCTACCTGCCGTTCTTCGAGGGCGCCTCGGACGTCCTCGACGTCGGCTGCGGCCGCGGGGAGTTCCTCGAGCTCCTCGGTCGGCGCGGGCGATCACGGCGCGCGGAATCGATCTGAATCACGAGATGGTGGAGACCTGCCGCGCAAGCGGACTCGACGTCACCGAAGCGGACGCCGTGAGCTACCTGTCGTCGCTGCCAGACGAAGCGCTCGGCGGCCTGTTCGCCGCGCAGGTCGTCGAGCACCTGCAGCCGGCCTACCTGCTCTCGTTCCTGGAGCTCGCCTTCCACAAGCTGCGGCCCGGCAGCCGCATCGTCCTCGAGACGCTCAACCCCGCCGTGCTGGGTCGCCTTCTTCGAGAGCTACATCCGCGACATCACGCATGTCTGGCCGCTGCATCCGGAGACGCTGCAGTTCCTGGTCGTCGCGAGCGGCTTCACGAGCGCCGACATCGAGTACCGATCTCCAGTCGCGGACGCCGACAAGCTTCAGCCGGTGACGGTCACCGCGGCGGTGGGGCCGGTGCTGGCGGATCTCGTCGATTCGTTCAACATCAACGTCGAGAAGCTGAACGGCCGGATGTTCACGTTCCTCGATTACGCAATCGTCGGTAGCTCGATAAGCTCAAGCCACGCTACCTTCTTGACCCTCCCTACTAAATGGCCTACAGTGGCCGCGCCGCGCCAGTCACCTTGGTCTGCTCAATCGGTGCCCCGGGACCCCTAAAGCCTGCGGGCTACCGCGCCGAAACATTGAACACGCTTAGGAGGATCGGATCCGACTCGAGATCCGAAGTGTAGGTACCATGTTCCTATCCGCCGTCGTGCTCGCCGCAATCCTCGTGCCGTCGTCTGCGCAGTCTCAGTCGCCAACCCCCGCTCAACCATCATCCGCCGGCAAAGCGAACTCCGCCCCGCAGCAAGGCCAGCAGAAGCAGCCTCCGATCGAGAAGACTGCCAAGGACATCGCCACCGCGTTGACGGCGTCTGACGACGCGCAGGTCCGCGCCGCCTCCTGCGACCTGCTGGAGGAGGGTGCGCGCACGGATACTGTCGACAAACGGTGCACGGCGGCCGGCAAGAAGGGCGAACCGACAAAGTCGTCGGTGGCCTCGCTCCGCGAACAGGCCAAGGCGGGAGACGCGGACGCGATTGCAGAATTGAAACGCATGTCCGATGAGCTCGCCAAGAGCAACCCGACGCTCGCGGTGGAAGCGCTGGCGGCTCTCCCCGGAGAAGACGGAGTCGAGAACCTTCGAGAGCTGGTGGTGAGCGCCGAGCCGGAAGTGCGGCGGAGCGCCGCGGGCGCGCTGTCCGTCAAGAAGCCCGAGGAAGGCAAGAAGCTCATCGAGCAGGCCACCAAGCGCGAAGCGCCCTCCGACGTGGGCTTCGAAGCGGCCCTCGGCCTGGCGCAGAGTGGTGACCGCGACGAGATCAAGCGCGTCTCGGGGTGGCTCCCGCAGCTCCACGGTCGGGATCAGTTCAAGGCGGCAGGCGCCCTGGCCTCCACCGGAGAAATCGAAGGCACGAATACGCTCGTCACGATTGCCCAGAAGGGCGACGATGACATGCTGCGACTGGAAGCGGCGCGCGCGCTTGTGAAGTCGCGCCCCGACATCGCGTCGGAAGCCGTGGAGAAAGGCCTGGCCAGCCGAAACGTCTGGATCCGGGCGGAAGCGGCGTCCCTCGCTTCGAGCCTGGGGCCCGAATGGGAAGAGCGGGTCCGCCTGCTGCTGGCTGACGAGAGTTCATGGGTTCGTCTGCAGGCGGCGCGCGGAGTCCTGCAGCGGTGACACGCGCCGACTGGCTTGCCATCCTCCTGTATGGCGCCGCGGCGATCGCGACCGGCTTCGTGGATCTTCGATCCCGGGCCTATCCGGAATACGGCTACAAAACGTACGTGCCGGCCGTCATCGACGGCTCGTATGGCGCGCCCGCGATCTACCGGGTGCTGATGCCGTACAGCCTCGATTGGCTGGTCAGGAAGACGGGGTTCGATGCCGCGAGCGTCTGGCACGCGTCACGCCTCGGCCTGTGCGCGGCGGCGTACGTCGCGTTCCACTGGTACTTGCGGACCTGGTTTTCGCCTGCCGAGGCGATCGCCGGGACGCTCATCGTCGCGGCGCTGGTGCCCTTGACGTTCACGAATTCCTGGGCCCATCCCGATCACTTCGCGGAGCTGCTGCTCTTCACGCTGGGCTGCGCGGCCGTGGCGCGCGATCGCGACGGGCTGCTCGCAGGCGTGCTGGTGCTCGGAACGCTGAATCGAGAGACCAGTGTCTTCCTGGTGCTGTTGTACGGGGTCGCCGGACCGCTGTCGAGAGCAAGAGCGTTGAAGACGGTGGGCTTCGGAGCGCTCTGGGCGGCCGTGTTCGTCGGGCTTCGGGCGTGGCGCGGATTTCAACACTATGAGTACTGGCAATTGTGGAAGAACGTAGAGTTTCTCAAGCTGCTGCCGCCTCCCCGCGATCCGTACTATCGCGCCTACGCGTGGTTCGGCGCCGTCCTGGTCGCACCACTGTTGTGGATTGCCATGGTGGGGCGGCAGGCGCAGCCGCTCTTCATCCGGCGGGCGATCTGGGTCGTACCGCCGTTCCTGGTCGTGGCATTCACGATTTCCAGCATCATCGAGAGCCGGATCTTCACGCCGTTGTTCGCCCTCATCGTTCCCGCGGCGTTGTTTTCAATAACTCACGCCGACCGCACTCTTATCGATTCATCTCGAGGATTAGTCCCATGATCTCCACCCCCTTTCGCTGGAGGATGGCCGCGGCGGCGCTCGCATCCCTTCTGCTGGCGCCGTGGCCGGCGCACGCCTCGATCACCCCGATCAGCTCGCTGCTCGAGCTGAACTCGCTGGCGCACAGCGCAGCGAACGGCGTGTTCAGCGGCGTCGCCTTCGACGACAAACATCACGTCTACCTTCGCGTGTGGGAGAACAGCCGCCAGGTATACGGCGTCTTCATCGGCGACGATGGGATCGCGAAAGGTGACGTGTTCCCGATCGGCCAGGCGATGCAGTCGTTCGCTGGCGCGCCGCGCGTCGCCTACTCCTCAGGCACCGCCGACGACGTCTTCCTCGTGATGTTCCACAGCGACTACAGCAGATACGACGCCGGCAAGACCGTCTTCGGCCAGCTCATTCGCTATGTCGGGGGTGGCGGCAGCGGGGCCCAGTTCGTGCTCCCCCAGACTCCGGTCGTTGGCACCAACTTCGCCCTGTCGGGCAGCTCACTCGTTCCGACGTTCATCCAGACGACCGGCGACGTCGTCTGGAACCCTACGCGCCGCCAGTTCCTCACTGTGTGGGACGACTCGCGCGGCGGGTACGATGTCTTCGCCAGCCTCGTCACACCTGCCGGCGTCCTGCCGGTGATGGACGCGAACATCAGCGCCGCGCCGCAGGCACAGGGCGCGCCGTCGGCGGCCTACGATTCGGCGCACGACCGATACCTGGTGGTGTACCAGGGGCTGCACCCTCAAAGCCCCGCGTTCCCGGAGCAGGTGGGGTCCTGGGCGAAGCTCGTGTCTGCGGCCGATCTGAGCATCATCCATTCCGAGCGGCCGAACTACGGGCTCATCGAAGTGATGGCGGGCAGCCTTGCACTCGAGGTCAACACGGTCTACCTGCCGCAGCGCCAGGCGTTCCTCTGGTACTGGACGGGATTCGGCGGCGGCGACGCGACGTGGTCGGGCGCATCGTGCCCTGGAACTACGGCGACGCGGGCGCGGACTTCCCGACGGGCGTCTATCCGCTTCATGCGATGGCTTCAACGAGGGAGCCGCCGACGCCGAATACAACCCGGTGACCGGCACCGTCCTCATGCCTGCCTCCAGTGATGCGAAGGTGGCGCGAGGCATCGAGCTCGACGCGAACGGGATACCGACGGCCGCTTCCTACAATCTGACGACGCCGGTTCCCATCAATGGCACCTTCTTTCCAAAAGTCGCGATCGGCGACGGCGGGCGGTTCGCCGTCTCGTTCATCACCGACTACACGTCGGCATGGCTGGAGCGATTCCAGGGCGCAGCCGGAGGGGGCGGCACACCTCCACCAGCTCCCCCACCGGCGGCGGCGCCACTCGCCGTCACCGGACTGCCGGCGAGCGTCACGCTGCCCACGACAGAGGGCACCGCCATCACGTGGACCGCGATGACCTCGGGTGGCACGGCACCCATCCAATACCAGTTCATGCGCTACACGGACGGCGTCGGCTGGAGCGTCGCACAGGCCTACAGCTCGAACAACACCTACACATGGTTCCCATCTGCCGGCACACACGCGTTGCAGGTCTGGGTGAGGAGCAGCGGATCGACTGCCGCCTACGATGCGTATCTGGGCACCGATATGTTCACGGTGCTCCCGCCGGCGGCGAAGGTGATGTCTCTGAGCTCGAGCATGGCCTCGCCGGTGCCGCTCAACGTGCCACTGACGTTCACAGCGACCGCCAGCGGCGGATCGGTGCAGTACAAGTTCTTGATGTACACAGCCGCGAACGGCTGGACGGTTGGACAGGAGTACAGCGGCACCAAGAGCTTCACCTGGTACCCGCCAGTGGGTCTGAACGCGGTGCAGGTGTGGGTTCGTACGGCCGGCTCCTCGGCTGCGTATCAGGATTGGAAGTCCTCCGGCATGTTCAACGTCGCGGTGGCGCCGGTCAAATTGAGCGGCCTCGTCTCGAACGTGCCGAACCCGGCTCCTCCGTCGATCACGCAGACGTGGACGGCATACGCGTCGGGCGGCCCGGGAGCCCTCGAATACAAGTTCCTCCGCTATGACGTGGGCGCGGACACGTGGAGCATTCTCCGCGACTGGTCCAGCAACAACCAGGCGAGCTGGACACCGGGAACGGCGAACAGCGGCTGGCACTCCCTTCAGGTCTGGGTGCGATCGGTCGGATCCAGCGTCGCGTGGGAGGACTGGCGCTCGTCCGACTACTTCCTGGTGACCGCGTCCGGCGCGCTGACGCTGACACCGAATCGCTCGTTGAATGGCATGAGGGTCGGTGACCTGGTGACCTTTACCGCGACTGTGATCGGAGGGACGGGTCCCTGGGAGTACAAGTTCCTCACGTTCGACGGCACAACGTGGAAGCTGCTGCAGGGATATTCGTCGCAGAACACCTTCTCGTGGTTCCCACCCGCTGGCACTTGCGCGGTCCAGGTATGGATTCGTGCAGTTGGCTCACATGCGTATTGGGAGCGCTTTCAATCCACAGGCTACTTCGTCGTGAACCCCTGATCCTTCTCTCGCGTCACAGGAGCGGCCCGCGTCCCGCGGGCCGATAGTCCCAGGGGACTAGCTCATCTCCCACCAGCTGCCTTTTTCGTCGCGCGTCCCGCGCGAGCGTCACGCCAATCACACACGTCCCCCTTACAATCCTGCGTGCTGGAGATCGGGATTGTTCTTTGGATCTCCGAGCCGCGTGGAAAACCGTGTCATCGATAACGGTCCTGTAAGTCGATGTCGGATCTGATAGAGTGAGCCGGCATCTATTCGCTGCCATAAGTGCCTGAGACAAGGCACTTTGAATGGCATTACAACGTCAAAACGAGCGCGGTACAACGCTTGCTCTTTGGAGGGTGAATCCAAGGGGTATCAATGACGTTTAGGAAGGTCCCGGGTCTCGTGCATCACTGCGCGGTGGCTGCGGCCGTCGCTCTCGCCATCATATTGACCGCTCCTGCGGTCGCCCGCGCTCAAACGATCACGCTGACGTGGGACCCCAATTCAGAACCAAATCTCGCCGGATATATCGTCCACTCCGGGACGCAGTCGCGCGCGTATTCGAACCAGACCGACGCCGGCCGACAGACCAGCCTTCCGATCACCGGGTTGGACTTGACGAAAGACAACTACTTCGCCGTTCAAGCCTACTCGACCGACGGACTCTTGAGCCCGCTGTCCCAGGAAGTGGTGCTGCCTGCGGTCGTCGCGACTCCGACGACGATCACGAGCCTGACGGCAAGTGTTGGAGTCCCGCTCCTGGTGGGCACGCCAGTGACGTGGACCGCGGGCGCCACGAGCAGCACCGGCGCGGTCGAGTACAAGTTCCTGCTCTTCGGGCAGCAGACCGGCTGGAGAATCGTGCAGGACTTCAGCACCTCTCCGTCCTTCACGTGGACGCCCGGCTGGAACGACATCGGGAAAGCCGCTCTGCAGGTGTGGGTCCGTACTGTCGGGTCGACCGCGCCGTACGAAGCATGGCGCGGCGTGGACACCTTCGAGGTCAGCACCGAACCCGCCTCGCTGAAGGCCGATACGGAGTTCCCGTCCCCCTCGAACCAACCTGTCGTCTGGACAGCGTCCGTGACGGGCGCCACGTCGCCGCTCGAATACAAGTTCCTCCTGCTCGACAAGATGATCGGCGCGTGGGTCGTCCTGCGCGACTACGCCGCCAGCAACCAGGTGACCTGGACGCCCACGCACAACGGGAAATACGCGCTGCAGGTCTGGGCGCGCCGGATCGGCAGCGGCGCGTCATACGAGAGCTGGACCAGCAGCGGCGAGTTCGACATCACCCCGTCGAAGCTGTCGGTCGTGTCGATCGACGTCGACAAGGCGCTGCCGGCGCTGACGGGGACGACGATCACGTGGAGCGCTCGCACCCGCGGCGGTACCACCGGCCCGCTCCTCTTCAAGTTCGTGCGGTACTCCGCACAGACTGCATCGTGGAAAGTCGTCCAGGACTATTCGACGTCGCGAACCTACACCTGGACGCCGACGTGGGGCGACGACGGCTTCCACGTGCTGCAGGTGTGGGTGAAGAACAACGGATCACCGGCCGGATACGACGCCTGGCTCGCGACCGAACCCATCGAGTTGCGGCGCGCGCCGTTGCAGCTCACCTCGGACAAGGTCTTCCCGGTTGCGCCCTCCGTGAACGTGCGCTGGACCGCAGAAGTGCCGGACCCGACCGTCGCGCTGGAGTACTCGTTCTACGTCTACGACCGGGCGCAGGGCACGTGGCGTGTCGGACGTCAGTACAACACAAACAACACCTTCGACTGGACAGCTGGCGTGTCCGGTACCTTCGCGCTGCAGGCCTGGGCGCGGAAAGCCGGCTCGAGCTCGGCGTACGACGTCTGGCGCGGCACCGACTACGTGGAGGTCTTCAACTCGCCCGCGAAGATGAAGTCGCTGACGACCGACGTCACGTTCCCGGTCTCGGTCGGCACGCCGATTACGTGGACGGCGACGGCCAGCGGCGGAACATCGGCGCTGGAGTATCGCTTCGTGATCTACAACGCGGCCAGCGGCTGGAAAGTCCTGAAGGAGTACAGCCAGAGCACGACCGCGACCTGGACGCCGGCCGCACACGAAGCCGGGACCTACGCCATTCAAGTGTGGGTGCGGAGCACCGGCTCGGCGGCGGCTTTCGAAGACTGGCAGGGCACGTCGTTCTTCAGTATCAAGTAAGGGATCTAAGGTTCAAAGGTTCAAGGTTCAAGGTTCAAGGTTCAAGCCTGAACCTTGAACCCCTGAACCCTTGAACCTTTTCACTCCACGATGTCGACACTGCGGATCGTGGGCAGCTCCTCGAGGCTGAATCGAAGCTGCAGCAGTTGCGTGCCGCTCAAATAACAGATTCTCTGAACCTCGCGGAGCCGATCGGCTGGCAGGCGGCTCGTGCTGATGATGACCGCGTGCGGTTGATGCGCCGCAATGGCGGCCTCCAGCCGCTCGCCTCGAAGGATCGGCAGCCTGAGCATGCGCCCGAGCTGTTTCTTGGGATCGTCATCGAGGAACGCCACGGGCTGGAAACTGTACCGCCGGTTGTTGCGCAGCTCGCGTAGCAGCAAGGCCCCGCCGTCGCCTGCGCCGTAGATCAAGACCGGCTGCCCCAGGCGGTGCCGTCCTGCCGCCTCGCCGACGACGCGAAACGACAATCTCGAGCCGACGAGCAGCAGAGCCAGCAGCATCCCGTCAATCACGAAGACGCCGCGCGAGTACCCCTCGAACCTGTAGACGTACACGAGCACCATCACGCTGCTCAAGACAGCGAGGGCGATCGCCTTGGCGTAGGTCGTGAGATCGGCCAGGCTGATGTAGCGCCAGCTCCCGCGATAGACGCCGCTCACGAAGAAGCTCAAAAGCTGGCAGGCGATGACGATCGGCAGCGACTGCGTGAAGAGCCCGTAGTACAGCCCGACCTCGCGATCGAATCGAATGATGTAGGCCGCATAGTACGAGAACATCGTCAGGATCAGGTCCAGCAGGATCTCGAAGATCCGGCGCTTGTAGGTGACCTCGACGAGCAGCGGTGTATAGGGACGGCCCAGCAGGAGCGAGAAATCTTCGCCGTCGTACACGCGCACGCGCGCCAGCTGGATGCCGAGCAGCCCGAGGCCGATGAGCAGCAGGGGCCCCAGCAGCAGCGCTTCGGAGAAATGTGAATAGCGTCCGAGGATCGCGGTTGCCCCGCCGGCGGCGGCCAGCGCCCAGAGAATGAGGACCGCCTCGGACTCCGAGAATCCCATGGCGACGAGCCGGTGAGACGTGTGATCGCGACCGCCCTGTGATGCCGATCGCGTCGACAGGATGCGCGAGAAGGTGACGAGCGTCGTGTCGAAAATGGGGATCAGGAGGAGAAACACGGGGACGGCAAGCGCCGAGAGCACGCCCGTGCCCGCCTGCCGGCCGCCCATGAGCGACAGCACGGCGAGGCTGCCGCCCAGGAAGAGGCTCCCGCTATCACCCATGAAGATCGACGCCGGCTTGAAATTGAAGAAGAGGAATCCGGCGGCACCGCCGGCGACCGCTGCCGCGTAGCTGGCGAGCGGTAAAGACGTACCCATCAGATCCATCGTGCAGGCCAGGGCGGCGAGCGCCGCAATGCCCGCCGACAACCCGTCCATGTTGTCGAGCAGGTTGAGCGCGTTCGTAATCATCACGATCCAGAGGATCCCCAGCAGGAGATCGGGCGCCTCCCACCCGGTCCACGTCGGTGCGTGACCGACCATGATGACCACGCAGGCGACCGCAATCTGGCCCGTGAGCTTCGTGCTGGGTTGGAGGTGGAGGAAATCGTCCACGAGACCCAGGAAGAACATGCCCGCCCCGGCGACGATCACCGGCAGGACAATCGGGTCACTGTGTCCTGTCGCCGCGAGGCCGGCGAGCGTGCCCAGCACGATCGCCATCCCGCCGAGTGTCGGCACCGGATGTTTGTGCCAGCGGTCGTCTTTGGGGTACGCAACGGCGCCGAGGTTCCGCGCGATGCGCCGCACGAGAGGCGTCGCGACGATAACGAATACAGCGGCGAGCGCGGCGACTATCAGGAGATCGAGGGTGGCGCGAGTCATCGGATCGACGGCGTGGAGCCGTCAAGGGGTGAATGAATCACAGCCGCGCGCCCGCGTGTCTCGGCCAGCGTCTGCCGGTACATCGCTTCGATCTCCTTTACGAGCCGCGCACTATCGAAGCGCTCCCGCACGCTCGAGCGCGCGCGGGCAGCCATGAGAGACGCGCGCTCCGGGTGCAGCACCGCCTCGACTATGGCCGAGGCCACGGCCTCCGGCTGTCTTGGAGGAATGAGCACGCCCGTGACACCATCTGCTACGACGTCCGGGACACCTCCGACCGCGGAGGCCACGACCGGGACGCCGGCTGCCATCGCCTCGATCAGAGAAACCGGCGTGCCTTCGTTGATCGATGTCAGCACGAACACATCCATCGTTTCGTAGAGCGCGGGAAGGTCGCCGCGCCATCCGAGAAAATCTACGCGACCTGCCAGGCCGACCTCCATCACGCATGCCTCGAGCGCCGCGCGCTCGTCACCATCACCGGCAATGACCAGCCGAATCTGCGGCACGCGCGCCCGGGCCAGCGCAACTCCGCGGATGAGTGTCTGCAGGTCCTTGATCGGCACGAGCCGGCCGACATACCCGACTATGAGTTCGTCGAGTTCGTCCTGTTCCGCCGATCCGCCAGCGGCATCGGGCCGATGCCCTGACGCTCGCGGGGCCAGCGCGAGCAGAGAGCCGAGCTCGAGGCCCAGCGGCACGATCGTCACCTTCGCAGGCGCGGCAATGCGAAATCGACGTGTGATGTCGTCGTGTTGCCGTACCGAAATCGTCACGATGCGATCGGTCACCCGAGCCAGCATCCGCTCGATCGCGCGAACCGCGGCGCTCCCGAGCGGCCCGAAGTAGCCCTCGAGCACATGACCGTGGAACGTGTGAACGACCGCGCACCGCCGCGAGCGACGGGACGCTGTATTGTAGACCACCGCCGCAATCCGCCCGAGCGTCCCGGCCTTGGCGGTGTGCGTGTGGACGATGTCAGGCGTCCAGCGCCACAGGAGCGCGAGGAGCTTTCCTAAGGCGCGGGCATCGTCCCAGAAGCTGATCCGTCGGCCGAGCTGGGGAACATGCTCGACAGGCAACGCGCGGGCCCGAGCCATCCGCTCGAAGCTCGCTTCCTGGGCTCCGACTGAGCCGTACACGAGCAGCGTGTCGAAGCCACGCTGCCTGAGCCCCTCATTCAGGATCACCGTATGCAGCGCCGGTCCGCCGACGTTCAGGCGGGCGATGACCCGCAGCACGCGCAGCGGCCGTGAAGGCTCAGTCATTGGGGCGGCGGGCACTGTTCCGTGAAGATGGCTTTGTATCGCTCGATGGTCCTGTCGATGTCGAGCAGGTCACGCGCGAGCGTGTACCCGCGCTCCGCCGCATGCCGGAAGACCGTATCGTCTCTGAGCAGCTCCTCGACTCCGCGCGCGAGACGATCCGGATCGTCGTCAGCGACGAAGCCGGCCTGATGCTGCCTGATGAGTCCGTCCGGATCGAGACGCAGGCTCGCCACCGGCGTTCTGTTCTTCCAGGCTTCGACGAGGACGTTCGGAAAGCCTTCGGCTTCGGACGACAGCACGTAGACCCTGGCGGACCGGAAGAGCGCCTCCACCTCCGCTCGAGCGGCGCCCTCGATGAACGTCACGTTCGGAAGCTGCCGGCTCCGCTCGCGCAAGGCGTCCAGCACCGAGGGATGATTCGCGTCGAACGTCGCGACCATCACGAACGGGTATGACGACAGACGGCTCGCGAGATCCAGGAACACCTGGGGACGCTTGTAGGCTGCCGCCCGTCCGACCCACAGGACCGTGCGCTTGTCCTCGAGCGGGGCGGCGGCCGGAATGGGATGGCTGTTGTAGAGCACCGTCGACTCGAGGCCGAAGCTGGCTTTCAGCAACCGCTGCTGCGCATGTGTCTGAGCCACGAGCGCGTCTGCCCGCCGGAGCGCGACCATGAAGAGACGCGCGAGCAGGCGCTGGC
This sequence comes from uncultured Acidobacteriota bacterium, assembly GCA_963804795.1. GTDB lineage: Bacteria > Acidobacteriota > Vicinamibacteria > Vicinamibacterales > 2-12-FULL-66-21 > CAVSUB01. The sequence continues at coordinate 444,038 of CAWDRS010000011.1, forward strand.
CGCCGAAGATCTTGTCCGTGAGCGTCTGCGGAGTGGCTTCCCAGTCGTGCTGCAGGCGGAACACGAACCTGCGGCGCCGGAGCACCCTGGCGGCGACGAAACAGAGCACCACCTCGAGAGACGCCCCCTTGCAGAAGTACACGTCCGCGTCGAGGTTGCGCAGCACCCGCACGACCCTGCCGCAATACCGGGCGAAGTGCCCTCTCCGGGTCCGCTCGGGCCGGTATCTCGCGATCGAGACGACGTCGACCCCTTCGATGGGGGTGCGATGATTCGTATCGCCGATGGCTGCCAGCGAGGGACGAAACGAAGGATCGCGCGCGAGGGCCGTGGCAATCTGCCAGACGTCCAGCTCGGCACCACCTGCGCGCCCTGCCCCGCCCTTGCCACCCGTGCTGGGCATGACCAGCGGAAGGGCGCTCGGCGACAACAGGCAGACGGTCGTCAGTCTGCCTCGCCCGGACGAATCCATCGTTCCCGCGACCTGTCGTACTGCTTCACCACCGAGGCTGGATTACCACAGGCAACGGAGAACGGCGGGACGTCGCGGGTGACCACTGAATTGGCGCCAATCACCGAGTGGCGCCCGATCGTGACGCCGCTCAACACGCAGACGTTGATCCCGAGCCAGCAGTCGTCTTCGATGACGACCCGGCGCGGAGCGGACATCGGCTGGCGCAGGATCGGGATCGACACGTCGGTGTAGCCGTGATTCGTGTCGCCGATGAAGACGCGATCGGCCATCACCACGTTCCGCCCGATCGACACCTGTCCCGCGCACGACACGACGAAGCTGCGGTTTATGTGGGTGTTGTCCCCGATGGTCAGCCTGGCGCCCGGGGCGACGCTGAACCAGGCGTCGCGATCGACGAACACGCCGCGGCCGATCTCGACGTCGCCGCCGGCGAGGAGCTGTGCCGGGCTGCCGCGAAAGAAGAACGGCACGCGGGATCCCCGCCGCCTCAGCGAGAGATAGACGCGGAGGCGCGCGACGAGATTCGTCGTGCGCGCTCGCGCACCGCCGAGAGCCGCCGGCATCGCCGTCACGCCCGGCCTGCCGGTCACCTCGCTGCCGCGGCCAACCCGCGGTCGGTCGTGGTGTTGGCCGTCGCGGCTGCCCGCTGCCCGGTGACGCTCACCGGAAAACTGCCACGCCGGATGGAGAGAAGCCCGGCATCCTGGAACCACCGCTCGACTTCCTCGAACGTGTGCTTCCACTGATACTTCGGCGCGTACCAATCGAAGGTGTCGAGCCAGCGCCATTCAGGCGTGGGGTGAAGGCTCGTCGGAAGCCAGACCTTTGTGAAGCGTCCTGGCAGGCGCGTCATGTGCAGGTGATAGAGCGGGATCGCCAGGCGCGACAGCTTGAGCAGCGTCTCCTGCGAGAGCTTCGGCGTCACGTTGCGGAGCAGTTCACCACCCCACCACACGAGCAGCTCGGTCGAGTACACCCAGATGGTGATGGTGCCGCCGGGCTTGAGGAGCGGCACGAGCCGAGCGAACGCCGCACGCGTGTCGGGCGTGTGGTGGAGCACGCCGAGACTGTAAATGCGATCGAAGGTGCCCTCGGGGAACGGCAGGTTCATGATGTCCGCCTGGTAGACGGAGACATTGCCGCGGGAGCCCAGGTTCGCGAAGGCGGCCTCCACCGCCACGCTGAGATCGATCGCGTGGACGTCGGCTCCTGCATTCGCACAGATCTCGGCGAAGCGTCCCATACCGCAACCCGCGTCGAGCACTGTGGCGCCGCGCAGATCTTCGAGACGCCAGCCTGTCTTCTCGATGAACGTATCGCGGCTCTGCGTCGTGCCGTTGGCCGAATCGAGCTGCGTTCGGGCAAAGCGCTTCCATTGATAGCCGAACGATCCAGAGTAGAACTCGCCGGAGACGAAGCGGGGGATGCCGCCGACAACCGGATATCGGGCGCCGCACGCGGCGCATGCGAGCTCTGCCGCGCTTCGGCCAAGGCCGACTGTTCTACAACCGGGACACATCAGATTCATGGATGGGAGCCACATTGTACTCCGCGCCCTGATCGCTGCAACGTCAGCCGAGGGGTCACGGCGTGCGTTGCGGCGCGGTGCCAATGCCATTGACGCTGTCCGCGTAGAAGAGGCCATAGCTTGCGGGGAGCGGAACGGGGCTGTCGTGCCCGCAAATCTGGATCACCGCAGGCGGCGCCGGAAGCAGCGACGTCGGCGCGACGAGCCAGATGTACCGGCCGGTCTTCAGATCGTAGAGGTTCGCCGTCGTATAGCCCTCCTTGAAGTGCGTCAGGTCGTCCTTGAGCTCGATGGCGCCGACGTTCGCCCGCAGGTGAACGCCGCGCATCTCCGGCACGATGCTGCGTGTGTTGTCGACGTCCGGTACGTCCCCCGTGATGCGAATAAACGATCCGGGAGAGAGACGCACGTGCGTCGAGATCGTCCCAGCCGGGCATTGTACGTCCTGCAAGACAGGAGGACGGCTCGTGTGGAGCACCCACAAAGGGCCCGCGAACGCCGTCGCCGCGAGCGCCAGGCCGAAGACCTCAGCACCGGCCAGGGTGCGCACGACCGTGCCGACCTGCCACATCGAGCCTGTGAAAGGGTCCAACTCGTAGCTTCCACCTTTAGGTGGAAGATCGACGCCGGCCGGGATCTTCCGGCTGGAGCCGGAAGCCACACGAGATAGATCCGCAGGCCCTGCCGGTCCATTGCCAGGGACGCGCTTCGCTCCGCCAATGCGCCTGCCCCATCCCGCGACCGCCGAGGCGCCGACGCCGACCATGATCGCGAGAATCGGCGCCGTTGCCGCGTACGCACGAAGTCCGGCATCGATCGGCGGCACGAACGGAATGGAAGCGACGTGGCCGATCGTTGCGCCGAGAAGCAGCGCGTACGGCGGCGCGCGACGCCGCCTCACGGACACGGCGAGCCCAATCACGCCGAGCAGGTAACAGGCGTACTCGGCCAGGCGGCCCAACGAGCCGTCGTGGACGAAAGCAAAGGCGTAGTACGGCTCCTGCGGCCAGAGGTACGCCCGCCACATCCTGAGGCTGCCGACGACGAGGCCGATGGGCCGAGCCCGAAACGCCTGCCACGCGAGGGAGTAGATTTGCGCCCCCTCGGTCGCGGTCGGATGATCCGCCAGGACCTGCGTCCATCCTTTTCCACCAACGACGAGCCCATAGAGCGAATACGAGAAATTCGAGAAGGCCTTCTGATCGCCCTTCGGATCGGACAACAGCCGGCCCAGACCGAGAGCAAGAAAGGCGGCCAGCACGATAGCCGCCGACATGCTGAGCCCGACCCGAAGCCACCCGCGATCGGCTCGAAACGCCCATGCCGCGGCCATCACCACTCCGGGCAGGACGAAGAACGCGCCGGCGCGCGCCATGAGCGCGATGGTGAGGAGGCCCAGACCGATACACAGGCCCCGCACCTGCCGTCCGACGGCCGCTCGCCACAGAACGGCGAACGCGACCGTGCCCATGGCGAATCCGAAATTTTCGGTCAGTGTCGTTCCGCAACCGCCCTCTACCCGGTAGTACAAGTAGAGGACGAACGTCGAAGCGGCGGCGGCCACCGGGCCGTGGCTGTTCCGGAGCTCACGTGCGAGCAGAAAGCACGCCATCGCGTTGATGGCAACGAACACCGCGATGGTCACCTGGAGGTTCTCCCCGGTCAACGCCAGCACCGCGGCGAACAGGCCCGGGAACAGTGGACGCCTCGACGACCAGCCGAAGCGATGACCATCGATCAGACGGCGTGCGTCGAAGTAGTAGCCGCTCGCGTCCGAAAACGGCAGCAGCCCGCCGACGGCGTTGTAGTGGCTGCCGAGATGCTGCCAGAGGGCGGCGAGCGGCAGGGCGAACAGCGCGAGCGTGACCGTCAAGGCGGTGAGCGTCCCAAGCCAGTCACCCCGGTTGTGGCTGGCCCACAGCGCCAGGCCGAACGTCACCACGAGCGGCGTCACGAAGTAATACGCCGCCGTCAGCACCTCTATCGGTAACACCATCTGCAGCAGCAAGGCGTACACGGCGAACGGAACCACGAGCGACGCGCTGCGGGCGAACGTCCCCCGCCAGCCGACTCCGGAGAAGGGTCGCGCCGCGGCGACCGACAGGCGACGCCACGTTTCAGCGAGGTCCCTCACCCAGGCGGGCCCAAGTCTCGCGAGCCCGTCCCCGCTCTGCCACGCCAGGACACCGGCGATCAGCAGCGCCACCATCCAGAGTGCCGCCAGCACGAGCCCGCCGCGGGCCCACGCGTGGGAAGTGGCCGCGAGCGAATAGCGAGCCACGACCAGGTCGAAAAGGACGATCGCGGCGACGCCGACACCCGTACTGATGGGACGGAAGGGCCTGCTGGCCCAGCTGCGCCTGGACGGCCACAGGACCGCCAGGCCGGCGGAAGCGCCGACGATGAGCAACCAGAGCCAGACCACCACGGACGGGAGCGTCGCCGCCGTCTCCACCTGGTAGCGGCGGCCGTTCGTTCGCGGGTCCGTGTTGTCGGAGCTCGAGAAGTGGAGCGTCGAGCCCCAGTGAGAAAACTGCCCGAGCCCGGTCTCTCGAATGAAGTCGTGAGGCTGATGGGCCGGGCCGAGCCGGCGACCGTCCTCGTACAGGCGCGTCGCCGCTCGTCGCGCCTGTCGAAGGCCGTCGCCGTCGATCTCGAGCAAAGGCTCGTACGCCGACGGCGGCACGACCACGCTGTACCTGAAGCCCTCGGATAGCACGATATTCGAGGGATCGATCGCACGGGACTCGGCAACTCCCCAGACGACCCCGAATGCGATCGGCGTGAGGCTCAGGAGCAGGCGAACGACCAGCAGCCACCGGAGGCGTGTGAGTGAAGACATTCGGCGTCAGGACCGCGGGTCGCGGCGCACGGTCTCCGCATAGAAGACGTGGTGCGCTGGCGAGGCGGGATTGAGAGCGTCGCGGCCGCACACGTGCAGCAGTGCCGGCGGTTCTGGCAGCAGATCGGTCGGCGTGACGAGCCACAGGTAACGACCCGTCTTCAGATCGTAACCGTTGAGGATGGTCTTCCCGGCGATCAAGCGATCCTGATCGTTTCTGAAGTCGATCACGTCGGTCAGGCTCACGCGAAGATCGCGTTCCCTGATGAGCGGCGCTGCGATTCGAGTGTCGTCGACATCCGGCACATTTCCCACGATGCGCAGGAACGATCCCCTCGCGAACCGGACGTAGGCCGGAAGCGTGCCGCTCGGACAAGCGGCCTCCGCCAGAACGGGTGCCCGACCCGCAGAGGCCACCACGAGCGGTCCAAGGAGCACGGTGGCCGTCAGCGTCATGCCGAACCGATCGGCGGTCCGCGGCGACCGCTCATTCCTGACGTGCTGATCGCGCGTGATGTGTCGATCGCGCCTGCTGGCCAACCATCGCCCGCCGGCGAGCGCTCCCCGGAGCCCACGAAGGACGACGGCAGATCCCACGCCCACCAGGATGCCGAGCACCGGCAGCGTCGCTGCGTAGATGCGAGGCCCGCCGTCGATGGGCGGAACGAAGGGAATCGATGCGAGATGTCCGGCCGTGGCCGAGAGGAGCAACGCGTGCAGCGGCTGGCGGGATCGCCGGCAGGCCAGCACCATCGCCGCAGCGCTCGCCGCGAAGCACACACACGGCCACAGCCAGGGCAGGTTGTCGTCCGCGACGAACGTGAACGCGTGGTAGAGCCCGCGTGGGTCGAGATACATCGACCACATCTTGACGGCGCCCTCGACGAGACCCATCGGACGCGCGAGGAAGGCGTTCCACGCCAGCAGGTACATCTCGGCCCCTTCGCGCGCCTGTGGATGATCCGAAACGACCTGCCCCCACCCCTTGCCGCCGACCACGAGGCCGTAGAGCGAATACGAAAAATTCGAGAAGGCTGTCTGTGCACCCGACGGATCGGCAAGAAGACGGCCGACAACGAGCGTCACGCCTGCCGCCGCGGTGACGGCCCCAGCCGCGATCGCCCCGACCCGCAACCACTGGCGGTTGGCCCGGAAGACCCACAGCGCGGCGAGCGCAATCGCGGGCAGTACGAAGAACGCGCCAGCGCGCGCCATCAGCGCCAGCGTCAACAAGCCCAGGCCGACGCCGACACCCCACCGGTCGGTTTCCCTGAATGCGCGCCAGAGCACGGCGAACGCCACGTTCCCCATCGCGAACCCGAGGTTCTCGGTCAACGTCGTCCCACACCCGACGCTGCGGTAGAAGAAGAACAGCACCAGCGTGGCGATCGCCGCGGCGGCCGGTCCATGACTTCGACCGATCTCGCGTGCGAGCAGCAGCACCGCTACCCCGTTCAACGCGACGAGGAGCGCGACAGTGAGCTGCAGATTCTCTCCGGTCAAGGCCAGGAGCGTCGCGAACAGGCCGGCGAAGAGCGGGCGTCGAGCCGACCAGCCGAAGAGAGTCCCCTGAATCAGGCCGCGCGCGTCGTGGTAATAGCCGTTTGCGTCCGAATACGGCAGCAGCCCGCCAATCGCGCTCACCTGGAGGGTCAGATGCTGCCACAACGCGGCAAGCGGGAGCGCGAAGAGGGTCAACGTGAGCGTCAACGCGGCCACCGTGCCGATCCAGTCGCGCCTCACGTGGCACGCCCAGAGCACGATGCCGGCAAGCAACGCCACATCCGTCACAGAGGAGTACGACGCGATCAGCAGACGCGGCGGCAGCGGCAACCGGAGGACGATGGCAAAAGCGGCAGCCGGGATCAGCAGCGTAGCCGCGCGTGCCAGCAGCCCCAGCCAATCCCGGCGGCCGAACAGCTGGGACGCGCCCGCAACAAATCCGGCCCAGCAAGACTGGAGACCCCGCACGAGGCCCGGGCCGATTGTCGCGATCCCGACGCCGCTCATCGACGCGATGATCAACGAAAGCACGATCGAAGGTGTCCAGATCGCGGCGGACGGACCCGGCAGATGCAGCCGGGTCCCGGTCGAGCCGCCGAGCACGGAGACGATCGCCGGCACGCTTGTGACCAGGGCAGCACCGGCCAGGCTCCACGCCCGCCCTTGTCTCCACGCCGTGACCGCACGTGGAGGCCCAACCCACAACGCCAGGCCGGCTGGCAGGACCACGCAGATCGCCCAGATCCAAGCGACCTCGGGTGGAAGGGTCGCGGAGGTCACGATGCTGTACGGGCGGCCATTGGTGCGCGGATCGGTGTTGTCGGATGTCGAGAAATAGAGGCTCGATCCCCAGTGAGAAAACTGACCGCCGCCCTCACCGCGAATGAAGTCGTGCGGGCGGTGAGGAGGACCAAGCCGTCGGCCGTCCTCGAAGAGCCGAGTACGCGATCGTCGCGGATGACGCGGGTCGTCGCCGGCGACTCGAAACCAGCCGTCGTGCGTCGACGCCTGGACGGTAGCCGTGTAACACGAGCCGCCAGCCGGTGCAATCTGAGACAGCGTAACCGCGTGCGTCTCGGTGATGCCCCACGTCATACCGAACACCACGGGCACGAGGCTGAGCACCAGCGGCACGACGACGAACCACGCCGAGCGTGGATCTGACGAAACGCCTGACGAGTGTGCAACATTCACCATCACGAGCTGATGCAGCGAGTCAGTGCGTCACGGACGCGTCGCGGCCGCTGGCTTGCCGGTCCGTCGAAGGACGATCGTGGCAAACATCGCGCAGTCCTTCATCCAGGGCCCCATCGCGCGCTCCACCCCGCGCCACGCGCCGAACGTCCAACCCGGCATCAGCGATCGAAGCGACACGCCGCCCGACAGGAGATATCGCAGGGGCATCCCCGGGCGGATCGACTCGACGCGCCACTCGGTGAACTCCGATGCGAACGCCGTGCGGTCTCGCTCGAACACGATCCACGGCAAGGCACCATTCGCGCTCGACAACGGACCGGCAGCCGGGAACGACCAGTCGTCTGCTGCCGGCCTGAACGGTTCGTGGTGAAACCTGCCGTAGACGAACCGGGACCACGACGTGACCCACGGCTCGATCATCACGAGCGCGCCACCTTCACGAATGGCGCCCGCCGCATTCGCGAAGAACCGGCGCACGTCGGGGATGTGGTGGAGCACGTCGGTCATCACGATCGCGCGCAGGCTGGCGTGTTGGAACGGCAGATCCCGAGCGTCGAGGATCACGTTCACGTCCGGACACCAGAAGACCTCCGACCTGATCACGTCAGGCACGTGCTCCTGCAGAAAACCGGCGCCGGACCCGAGCTCGAGCACGCGTCCTTCCCCGTCGGGAACGTGCGTCACGATCTCCGCGTACCACTCCTCGTAGATCCGCCGCAGGAAGGGCTTGGTCGCGATGATCGTCCGCCGCAGCCGGGTGGTGTCCGGGCTATCGACTGGCAACCCGCGGGTCAGCGGGTGTTCGAGCCAACGCATGGTTCTTCACACGCGCACGTCATGGGGAAGCGGATCACACGAACTTCATGCGCCGCGCGGCGAACAGCACCATGCGCAGCAGGAGCCATCCGTGTCGCCACCGCTGAATGTTCGTCGTCCCGTAGGTGCGCTCGCGGTACCGGATCGGCAGATCGACGATGCGCAGCGACAACCGTGCCGCGCCAAACAGGAGATCGAAGTCTCCGAACGGATCGAAATCGCCGAAGTAAGCGCGATTCGCGGCAATACGCTCGTAGTTCGCCCGGGTCAACACCTTCGTCCCGCAGAGCGTGTCCTTGATCGACTGGCCCAGCAGCCACGAGAACGCCAGGCTGAAGAACTTGTTGCCCAGGAGGTTCCAGAAGCGCATCGCCTCTTTTTCCATCGGATAGACGAGGCGAACGCCGTTCACGAACTCCGCATCACCGCACCGGAGGGCCTCGACGAATCGCGGCAGGTCTTCCGGTGCGACCGTCAGATCGGCATCCAGGATCATCAGGACGTCGCCCGTCGCTTTGGCGAAGCCGAGCCGAACGGCGTCCCCCTTGCCCACGCCTTCCTGCCGATAGAGCTGCGTTCGGCGCTCCGGATGACGGGCAATCGCCTGCTCGATCGCTTCGTACGTGTCGTCCCTGGAATGCCCTTCGACGAACACGATCTCCGGTACCGGCGCCCATCTCGGGCGTGCGTCGGAAGATCTGCTCGATGTTGCCCGCCTCGTTGCGCGCCGGGACGATCACCGACACGCGAACGCTGCCCGTGGCGGCCGGCGTCCGCGGGCGCGGTCTGGCCACGATGAAGTTGGTCAGCGCGAGGTGGTTGAAGGGCCAGAGCTTGACCAGGAAGCGGTTGGCGGCCGCGTCGACGCCCGGCGTCCAGACCGGCCACAGGACTTCCTGCCACCGCTTCACGACCTCGAAGTTCGCCAGATACATCAGGTTGAGGACGTCCTCCACCGTCAGCCAGTTCTGGTACAACGTCGGCCGCGCGAGCCTCAGCCACGACGCGGTGGCCAGCGCGGGCTCCCAGAGACGGCTGGAGGTGTTCACGACGAGCCGCGTGCCTGGATGCGACAGGCGGGCGACCTGCGCGAACACCGTCTGGACATCCCACAGGTCGTTCAGGAGATCGGACAGGATCACGACGTCGAAGGGTCCGTCGATCGCGGAGAGGTCGTGGGCGTCCGCGACTTCGAAGGTGAGCTGCGGGTGCCGCTCCCGCGCCACCGCAATCATCGCAGGCGACAAGTCGATCCCGACGCCACGGGCCGGATCAACAGCGGCCAGGATGTTCCCGCCCCCGCAGCCGATCTCGAGCACGCGCTGCCTGGCCGGCACCTGCGCCCGGTACACGGCCTCGAGCCGGCGATGGTAGTAACCGCCGACGCTGAGGCGATCGATCGTCCGGGCCCGCGCCTCCCAGTGTGCGAGGCGCGCGTCGGTGTATCGTGCCTGGTCTTTGGACGCGTCGGTGGCGACGTTGGTCACGCCGCGCCCCTGGCACGACGGTCGCGGTACCACTCGACCGTCCGGCGCAGGCCGGTCTCGAAGTCGATTCTTGCGCGAAACCCGAACTCCTCCGCCGCTCGTTCGGTGTCCAGCTTTCTTCGAGGCTGCCCGTTCGGCTGGCTCGTGTCCCAGACAATCCGCCCGGTGAAGCCGACCTCGCGGGCGATGCGCTCGACCAGCTCGCGAATCGAGATCTCGAACGCCGACCCGAGGTTCACCGGCAGGCTCTTGTCCAGGCGTTCCGCCGCCAGCACAATCCCCTCCGCCGCATCGTCGATATAGAGGAACTCGCGTGTGGGGCTGCCGTCGCCCCAGCACGACGATCTCGGGCGCCCCCGATTCGACGGCTTCGAAGCACTTGAGGATCAGGGCCGGGATCACGTGAGACGAGGCGGGATCGAAGTTGTCCCAGGGACCGTAGAGGTTTACCGGCAACAGGAAGATCGAGTTGTAGCCGTACTGATCGCGGTAGGCCTGCGACTGCACGAGCAGCATCTTCTTGGCGAGGCCGTAAGGCGCGTTGGTCTCCTCCGGATACCCGTCCCAGATGGCGTCCTCGTGGAAGGGCACGGGCGTGAACTTCGGATACGCGCACACGGTGCCAATGGCGACGAACTTGGCCACGCCGGCCCGCCAGGCCTCGTGCAGGAGCTGCACGCCCATCATCAGGTTGTCGTAGAAGAACTCGGCGGGATGCGCGCGGTTGGCGCCGATGCCGCCGACGTGCGCCGCCAGATGGACGATGAGATCGACGGGGCCCGGCTGACCGTTTCGAGGGTGTGAGGTCTCGGCGAGGAGTCGCTGAATGGCCAGGCCGTCCCGCAGGTCGTATTCGCGCTGACGCGGGGTGATGATCTCGCCAGCGCCTCTGGCACGAAGCGCCGCCACCACTGCCCTCCCGAGAAACCCGCCGCCACCGGTGACGAGCACGCGCTTGTGCGACCACGGTTCGCCGCGGTCGAGCCGCCAGTTTGTCATGCTGCTGGAGTGTCTCCTTCAAAGCCCCGCGCGACGACCGGTTGTTCCGGTGCCCGGCACGGACGATCGGCGAGTCCCTCCGCGCGAGGCGGGATGCGATCAGCGGAATGCCAGGGATGAAACGCCGCCAAACTGCTGAGTCTGGAGCCTTCAACCGACCGTCGCTCGCAGCTGCCATCCGATCCGGAAGCGAAGCCAGGTGCGACGGACATTCTACCCCGCTGGAGAGCGACGTATCTACAGGCGCTCGAATGTGTTCGGGCTACCCAGGTCGTTCGATGACTGGGCCGTGTCCGCGATAACTCGTCAGTTGATTCTGTGTGACGGGGCTACGTGTGGTACGCAACGCCGGCTCGACAGCGTCGCACGATGCGTGTCGCGGCGTGAGCCTCATCCCCTACCGCAGGACCTCCGTAATCCGGAGCGCCAGCAGGCTGTACCCGACATCAGTCAAATGGTACGGCTGCTTCGGAATTGCTATCGGCAGTCCTTCCGCCGAAACGTAGAAAACGCGCGGGTCACGCGCCGCCACCTGCTGTTGGGCCGCGCGAACTGCGGCGTACTGTGCTGCGAGCTTGCGAAACGGCGCATCCGCCAAGCCTACGATCAACACGTTCATCGTAGGATTCTTCGCGGCCTCGCGCACGCGCACGATGAGATCTGCAAGTTTCACGGCGTAGGACGCCTGCTGGCCCGGGACGACGGCGTCCGCCTCTCCCTGGAACCAGAGGAACCACCTGGCGCCCTGCCCGGAAACCGCGACGGCGTGGTCCAGTTGTCTCCATCCCTCCGCCCCTGCAGCCCAGAAATCTATCGGGATTCCAACTCTGCCCCATCCGGTCAGCCTGACTGGGCGACCAACTGCGCGCGCCGCTGAAAGCCACGGTCCAACCTGGCAATCTTTGTAAGGCTCCATGAATGCCAGCGGTTCGTGAGCGGGCTGCCAGCCGGTACCCGCCCACATCTCTACTTGGAAACCATCGAGACTGGCGCCCCGCGCGCAGCCGACGGCATTACTCTGACCGGAGATGATCCATATCTCCGGCAGTGGGGACACTGTTGGGAGAACGCCCTGGCTGAGCAGGAGCAGCGGCGCAACGTTGCCCGGAGCAAACACACCGAACAGCAGAAGCCCGGTCAGATACACAATGCCGCGACGCCCGAACGCCGACTCCAGGCATCGTCGGAGCCGTCGGTCCTGGCTGAACAGGCTGACAATTGTCTGTCCCACGAAGCGGATTTTACTGGTTCGCGATGCAGGCCGTCGCCGCCACCGTCAGCCGAAGAGTCTTCAGACAGCGAATCGTGTGGTCTTCGAGCAGCGACCGACGCGCGCGGAACGACGGTGAACGATTGCGGACGCGCCCGTCTCGCGAAACACATCGCATATCATCGACTCTTCGATGAGCGATGCTTCCGGCCAGCACAAGAGGAGTCGCGACGTCCGACACGGTCGAGAGCTTTCTCCTCAAGGTTCTCCTTTACGCCATCGGGTTCGGCGCGAGCATCCTGATTTCGCGGGGGCTGGGCCCGACCGGGCGCGGCATCTACTACCTTCCGGTCGTCACGGCGGCCACGGTGGCGTCGTTCGGGACGCTCGGGATCGAGCAGGCGAACGTCTTCCTGTTCGGGTCGCGGTCCGTGGCGATCGCGCGACTCTGGGGTCAGGCCGGCCTCGTCGCTGTGTTGCTTGGAGCGCTCGGGGCCGTGCTGCTCGTCGCTGCACCAGTGATTCTGCCGGGGACCTTCGGGAGCTCGCCGTCAACGCTCTGGTGGATCGTCGCGCTCGGACTGCCCTTCACCCTCCACGCGCAGTTCGCGTCTGGCCTGCTGACGCTCCGTGGCGAGGTCACCTGGCAGTTCCGAGCCGGCGTCATCGCCGCGGTCGCCCAGACGGCGGCGTTGGTCGCACTCTTCCTCGTGGGGTGGTTCGACCCCGTTCGCGTGCTGGCCGTATCGGTCGGGTCCAACCTGCTCTCGTGGGCGCTCGTGGTCAATCGGCAGCGCCCACCAGAGCAGGTTGGCGCCTGGATCCGCTGGGACCCCTCGCTGCTCCGCGAGACGCTCGCGCGCTCGCTCGTCCTCCATGCCGGGATGGTGCTGCTGTTCCTGCACCTGCGGGTCGACATGTTCATGCTCAACGACATGGCGGGCGCAGCGACGCTCGGCGTGTATTCACTGTCGGTGACGCTTGCGGAAACGGTCCTGCTCGGTACGGACTCGGTGGCCATCTCGATCCTCCCGCGGCAGATGAGCAACTCGATCGAGGAAGCGGCAATCATGGCGCTGCGCGCGGCGCGCATCACCGCGCTCGTCAGCGCGGGCTTCATGGCCGCGTGGGCGCTCGTGGGCTTTCCGCTCATCGTGCTGGCGTTCGGGCGGCCGTTTGCCGGCGCCTACCTCCCGCTGCTCGCGTTGTTGCCCGGAATTGCGTTCATGGGCATGCAACGGGTCTGCGGAGGTCCGGTGCTGCGCGCAGGCCGGCCGAGCCGCATCGTCTGGATCAACGTGTGCAGCCTCGCGACCAATATCGTCTTGAACCTCTGGTGGATTCCGCTCTGGGGAGCGGTCGGAGCCGGTGCGGCGTCCACGTGCTCGGTACGGCCTGGGTGCCATGCTGTTTCTGCGATGGACCGCCGGCATGGGGGACATGGCCTTTCCGGGATCGGTGGTGCCGAAACTGGCGGACGCGGCCGACGTCTGGCAGGGCTTCGCCGCGCTGGTTCGCTCGCGGCGTTCCGCCGCCGCGCTCTGAAACCATCTCAGTAATGCGACTCGCAACGATCATTTTGTGCTCGTCTCGAGCCGGCAGAACGGATTAGGCGCGCCAGGGGCGCGCCCCGCCGGAGCGGAGCGGGGCGTGGGGCCCCCGCGAGCGACGGCGACGGGGTCCCCGGCGCGCGTGTTTTGCGCGCTGGGGTGGAGATGGGGGGTCCGGCGGGGCGAAGCCCCCCGGTCTAGAAGATGACAGAACGCTGGAGACAAGTACATCGAGGGGGGCGTGCAGCGGGCCGGAAGCCCTCTGCGCTTTGCCGTCGAGCAATGGATGTTCCTGTTTCCGTTGTATCTCGCGATCCGGAAGGCGTTGCCTGAAGGCGGGCGCATTCTCGACGTGGGATGTGGCGCAGGGGCCTTCACGTCACTGCTCGCCGGGCAGGGATTTTCGGTCGTCGGCGTCGATCAGGACCCCGACGTCGTGTCGCATGCGCGCGAGGTCGGCCGGGCACTCGGCGGCGGCGCCACATTCGAACAGGCCGACGCCTTCGATCTCTCCGGCTTCCACGATCGGTTCGATCTGGCGTTCTCGATCGGCGTGGTGGAGCACTTCGATCGAGAGGTGACCGTGTCGCTGATCAAGGAGCAGGCGCGCTGCGCGAGGTTCGTCCTGGTCGCCATCCCGACGCGGTTCACGAAGTACGCGGCGGTGATCACGGACGAGCGCATCTACACTCGACCGGAGCTGGACGCGATGGTCCGGGATGCCGGGCTGGCCGTCAGCGACTCGTTCGTGTATGGCGAGGTGCCGACCGGTCTCGCGCGGAATCTCGAGCGGCTGCTGCCGGGCATGCTGTATCGGCGATTCAAGCATACGTTCAGCTACGCGATGGGAGTCGGATGCGTCGGGCGCGCACGGCTCTGAACTCCAAGAGGCTGAGAATTATCGCTCGTGGCTTCCGCCTTCAGGCGGAAGATGGCGGTTGGCGTTGGCTTCCACCTGAAGGTGGAAGCCACAAGACGAAAGGTGGAAGCCAAGACGAGCCTCTCTCGAGACACCCCGCGGCGGCGGGCCCTGAAGGGCCCGCCCTACGGCCACCCAAAGTGACCGCCAGTCAGCGACTGAACGTCGACCAGACCATGCGCGGCGTGAACGGCGAATCGAACGACGTGCCGTTGACGACGTCGATCGTGGTGGTATTGGCCGTCAATGCCACCTGGAGTTCCGGGGAAGGCAATCTGCGCGGAGCCTGATAACGCCCCGCGCAGCTACCCGTCGAGTTGACCGCAACAGCCCTGTTGCCGTTCCCGGGGATGGTCAGATCGGTAACGGTTCCGCACGCCAGCCCATTGGATCCAAACAGCGTGAGCTGTGCGGTGGTGGGCTCGTTCATGTTGTTTCGAATTTCGACGAACGCCACGTTGGTGCCGCCCGTGTACCACCATGGGGAAAAGAGCGTCGTCTCGATGATCAGCACGTGCGCGAGATACGACGCTCCCACGTTGTTGGCCACCTGGATATAGACGACGCCGTCCGCAGGTGGAATGAGGTTGTCCTGATCCGCGACGTGACCGGCGCCCCCAGGCATGGAGACGAGTGGTTCGAAATCGGTGGCGTCCACTCCAGGCGCACCGCTCGTGCAGGTGCTGTCGCTGTACAGCGTCACGTTCAGGTCCACGCCGCCTTCGCTCACGTCCTGAAAGGGACCCCAGGTGAGAACGGCGTACGAGCGGTTCGCCGTCACCCGCGCCTTGAAGTACAGACTGCCCGTGGAGGCGATGGTGTATTGGGCACGCTCTCCAAGGAACAGGAAATCCGCGTTCGCGCAGGTCGTGTTGGCGGCCAGCGCGACCGACGGGTTGAGGATGCAGACCGCGGAGGCAGCGGTCAGGAACGTCACGAGAGATCGGCGACCCTTCATAGTGTTCTCCTTCTCGACCAGAGGCATGCCCGCGGGCGCGGGCCCGGGACCGAGGCGATCCTGCTGGGAGCTTGTACCACAGACGAGGAGGCGAAAATGAAAATGGCCCGTCCCGGTTGAACCAGGACGGGCCATCGAATCCAGGAAGTGGCCGGTACTGCGGCGTCAGCGACTGAAGCCGCCCCAGACCATACGTGGCGTGAACGGCGCGTCGAACGAAGTGCCGTTCGGCACGTCGAGCGTCGTGATGTTCGCCGTCATCCCTCCAGGCGTTCCGGCAAAGGAGATCTGCGCGGACCCCGCGAAGGCGGAAACGCAGGTTCCGAGACTGTTGATCAGGATCGCCGCGTTTCCGTTGCCACTGACGGGTGTGCTGCTGGTTCCGCAGACCACTCCGTTGGATCGATACACCGTGAGCTCGGCGGTCGTCGAGCTGATCATGTTGTTCCGGACCTCGACGTACGCCTGGTTCGTGCCGCCCGTGAACCACCACGGCGAAAACAGCGTGGTCTCGACGATCACTACGTGGATAGTGTAGGCCGAAGCGATGGAGTTGCCGATCCGGATGTAGATCGGACCGCTCGATGTCGGAATGATGTTGTCGTGATCCGCGCTGTGCCCGATGATGCCGAAGAGGAACGGCTCGTTGTCGGATGCGTCGGTCCCATCTGCGCCCGCGGTGCACGTGTTGTCGCTGAACAGATCGACACTCAGCGAGACTCCACCCTCTCCAGCATCCTGAAACGGACCCCAGGCCATGACGGCATACGAGCGCCCGGCAGTCAGGTAGGCCTTGTAGAACAGACTGCCGGAGGCGCCGATGGTGTACTGCGCGCGCTCGTTGAGGAACAGGAAATCGGCGTTAGCACACGTCGTATTGGCGGCTTGCGCGACCGAGGGGTTGAGGATGCAGACCGCCGCGACAGCGGTCATGAACTCAAGGAGCGATCGGAAACGCTTCATACGCTTCATACTGTCTCCTTCCTCGACCAGAGCCATGCCCGTTCGCGGGCCTGGACGGCGACACTGATGAGCTTAAGGAGCGGTCAGCGAGTGAACGTGCCCCAGACCATACGTGGTGTGAACGGCGCGTCGAACGAGGTGCCGTTGGGTACGTCGAGCGTCGTGATGTTCGCCGCCATGCCGCCCGGTGTTCCGAAAAACGACAACTGCGCCGATCCCGAGACCGAGGTCGCGCAGCTACCCACGCCGTTGATTTGAACCGCAGAGTTCCCGTTCCCGGGGATCGTGAAATTCGACGTCCCGCAGGCGGCGCCGTTCGACGCGTAGAACGTGAGGGTACCGGTCGTTGTACTGCTCATGTTGTTGCGAAGCTCGACGTACGCCTGGTTGGTGCCGCCCGTGAACCACCAGGGAGAGAAGAGCGTGCTTTCCATGACGAGCAAGTTGATGGTGTAAGCCGTCGCAACAGCGTTGCTGACGCTGATGTAGAACGTGCCGGTGACCGTCGGGATGATGCTGTCCACATCGCCGCCGTGCGAAGTGACATCGAAAGCCGGCTCGAAATCCGTGGCGTCCACGGTGGCGGCACTCACGCTGCACGCGCTATCGGTGAAGAGGTTCGTGTCGAGTGACACGGTACTCTCGCCAGCGTCCTGGAAAGGCGCCCACGCCATGACCGAGTACGAGCGGCCGGCCACGAACCGCGCCTTGTAGAAGAGGGCGCCACTCGCCGCAACTGTGTAGCCGGTAGCCGCCTGCCCGAGGGCGATGAAGTCGGCATTCACACAGGTGGTGTTGGCGGCTTGCGCGACCGACGGCGTCATGAGGCAGACCGTCGCGCACGCGGCGATGAACGTCACAGGAACACGGCGACCCTTCATGTCTTTTGCTCCTTCTGTCAGAGGATTGATTGTCTGTCAGCGCTTGGTTGGGAACGGCGGTTGGACATCCTCGTGGACCTTGTACCATCGGCCTGACACCCGCACCCAGGTGTCCTCCGCCGTCACGTGACCGACCGGCAGCCTGGGAGGGCGGGTTTCCATCGCGATTTTCACGCGCACCCGATCTGCTGTCTCAGCGATCACCGACTCGACGTGAGTATCGGCCACATCGAAGCGTGTACGTATGGCACTCTCCTTCAGAAAATCCGCGAACGGTACTTTCTTGCGATACGCGGGTTCGTGGAGCGCGTACATCTGCTGGAAATCGCGTCGCTCGCGTGCGGCCCACCAGGCTGCAGCACGCGAGCGGATCGCCCGCTCGGCGGCGGCACTCACCAAAGGGCCCGGCGTCTTTGGCGACGGGCTCGCTGTCGGGTGGGCTGATGGTGGATTGGCCTGGCCGGCTGTCACAGCCGCGTACGAGGAACACGCGGTAAGCAGGACGGCTGTCGCGACAGCCGCCGTCGTCAATCGGACCCGCCGCCTCCAGGACGACGGGTACCTGTCTGGTTCGTGGGAGCGGGTGCCGTTCCGCCCGAAGCGCCGGGCGCCGGCGGATTCGCGACAGGAAAATCAGCGGTTCGCGACCGAGGGCCGGTCGGGATCGGCACTTCGACGAGATTCCCGTTCGCGTCGGGGAACGGCAGAATCATCGTGTTGGACTTGGGCGGCCGGATTTGCAGATATGGCTGCCCGTTCGCATCCGTGAAAGGCAATTCGATCACCGGCGAAGCGGCTGCCGCCGCCTTCTGTCCCGGGCGTACGGCTAACAGCTCGACCATTTGAGCGCCCGTCACCTCGCCCGGCGCCAGCTCGCGTCTCTCGTCCGGCACGCCGATGACCATCCCCCCTCCAGGCTGGTCCGGATCGTCGCGCTTCTCGGGCTCGGGTGGCGGACCGGCGGGCAGCGCAGGCAGTTCTTCGAGCAGCGCCCGTTTGCCCCCCGGATCGTCCGGATCCGCGCGCGGTGCGAGTGACACCGTCGGACCATCCCCCGCCAGGCGCACGACCACCAGTGCCGGCCGTTCGAGAGTCCCGCAGCGGGTGTGCATCGCAAAATCCAGCTCCGACGCCTTCAGCACGGCTCCAACAGCGGCCGCCGGCGCCAGGTCGGACACGTCGATCGACACGGGTCGCTTCGCCGCTTTCACGTCGAGTCGCAACTGGATCGGGCACGCGGCTTCGAGTGCCTCCAGCAACGCCTGTACGGTTGAGCCGTCGGCCTTGATCGAGACCGTCCCATTCGCATGGATGCGTACCGCCGGCGTAGCGGCCGCGCGCTCGGTCTGCATTGTCTGCGCACCAGCCCGGCAGACGCAGACGGACATGAGCGCGGCTGCAACTGCACCGGCGCGAAGGGACGGATTAGGCATGAATTGACTCCGATTCGGAACTCGGTGGGGAGCTGGCGTTCCGATGACTGTCGCTCTTGATGTCCGATCAGCTAGCGAAGTTGTACACCCGGGCTTGGTCAAGTTCAACAGAAATCTGACGCGAAAACGCCATGTGAAGAAGAAGTGCGCACCTTCACGAATCTGCAAACGGACCTGTGCCGTTTGCGTTGCGCGGCTCCGAAATCGTGAGTGTCGGAGCCCTGCAGAGCCCGCTCGACAAGCAACGGCGCCGAGCTCTGAATCATGTCTTGACCATCACGATCGTCTGCCCGACCTGTGTGAGCGCAAGCGCTCTCAAGATCGGCCGCCGCTGCAGCATACGGATCACCCGTCGCCGGAATGCACTTGAAGCGATCGTCTGATCCGTTGGCGTGACGAGGTCGAGAATCGAGTAGAAGCGGCCGAACCCGACATCCCGGCCGAGACGACAGAGCGACGCGTAGGTGAACCAGTGAACGGCGGGACGAAGCGAGTAATTGGCCAGACGCGGGTCGTAGTGCAGGTGATGATGCACGTAGGCTTCCTGGAGCAGCGGTGGAAACCAGTTGAAGAATCGAGTCGTGAACTCGCCGTTGCGTCCGGTCGGAGAGAACATCCATCGGTTCGTCGTCGTGATCCAGGCGACCCCGCCGGGACGCAACACCCGGTAGATCTCCGCCAGGCTCAAACGCGGCGACTCGACGTGCTCGAGAATGCTCTCGCAGAGCACGACATCCTGCGAGGCATCGTCCACCGCCATCCGCTCTGCGGCACCGACGACCACCTGTGCATCGGCGCCAAGATAGCGCTGCGCTTCTTCGGCAAATGCCGGCACGGGCTCTATCGCGGTCGCAGCATGACCCATCGCCAGCAGCTCGACGCATGTCCGCGGCTTCGGACCGCACCCGACGACGAGAAACCGGGAGGGTGGAGCGAGGGGAAGGACCCGGGACAGGTACTGGACGACCCGTCGCGTGTACGCGGCGCGATCGTCGCCGGCATCCTGCGTGATGGAGAAGGCTGCCGCCGCCCGCGACGCCAGGTCAGGATGGCCGGCTGTGAGCAGCCGGCCGGCAGGCGAGCGATCGGTCATCGCGCGCCTCCTGGCGCTCCCCATCGCGCGGTCCGCGGCCGGACCCCGCTGCACCCGCGACCGCAACCGACGGGCACTGCAACGCTGGACATGGGCTCTCAGGCGCTCATGAACGTGCGCGCCAGGATGTGCACGCTCGCAATCAGGATCAGCGCGATCCAGTACCCCGTGTACCACGTGCGCCACCAGGCGAAACGCGCCAGGTAGGGCGCCCCGACGGCAGCGAAGATCAGCAGGACCGGCAGCATCACATCGCGCTGGCGGTACGACAGATTGATCATGAGGTACTGCGCGAAGTAGACGGCCGCGAAAAGCCACAGGAACACGACGCCGAACCGCTTCTCGGACCGCTTCAGGATCCGCCAGGCGGTCGCGCCGAGGCCCACCGCGATGACCGGCAGGAGTCCGTACCAGACGAGCATGCCGGGAAACAGGAGGAAGTCGCCGGCCTGCAGGACCCGGAAGTGCCAATCGTCCGGAAGAATCCAGACGAATGGCCCATACAACCGCCGGAACAGATTGGCCAGGACCGAAACGACGGATCCCACGATCGCGAAACGTCCGCTCTTCGGTCCGACGTGGACCGGAACCATGACGGGATCATGATCCCCCGCGATCCCCCCACCCTTGGACGGGAGCCGAAGGCGATCGAAGAACCCGGCCGCGTACCGGCTCATCGCAGGCGTGTCCAGGACGTACGACACCGCGGAGGCGACCATGACCGGTGAAGGGGGCCACGCAGCGCGGGCAGGCACCACTTCGCCTATCAGGAAAATACCCACGACCAGGACGGCCCCCGCCGTTCGCTGGAACACCGTGGTGCGCAGGAGAGCCATGATGGCCACGGTGACAACGAACGCCAGCTCGAGATAGGCGAACGAATAGAACCGGCCCGTCCGGAGATATACCGCCGCGACAACCCCGACCGCGAAGTACGCCGCCAGAGCGTGCACCTTCCGTTCGAGCGTCAGTCGCACGATCACCCACACCAGCAGGACCGTCGCCAAGATGATCGACGGGTCCTTCAGGAGATCGATAGAAGAGATGGCGACCAGCGACGGGTGCAGCGCGACGGCGAGCCCCAGGACGAGTGCAGACGATGGCAGGATCGTGCGGGCGATCCCGTACACGAGCGGCGCGGCCAGCGCGATCAGGCAGCCGTTCATGACCTGCAGGCCGAACAGATCGGCGTGCAGATAGCGGACCGTGGCGGCGAACAAGTAGTAGTGCGAGACGTCGTAGCTGCCGTACGCCAGCATCGGATGCATGCCGAGATGGAAGGCGCTGGCCGCCAGCTCGCCCCCTCTCGTGAAGTACGTCGTCGAATCCGGTCCGAGAAATGGACCACCTTCGCGAACGCCCAGCGCGTAGCAGGCCGTCACCGCCAGAACGCGGCACAGCAGCGCCCAGACGAAAAGATTCAGGCTCGTGCTGCGCTCTGCGGGATCTTCGGTGTTGGCTACCAGCAGCGCAGCAACGCAGGCGATCGCAACAGCGCTCAGGTACGACGAGCTCACGCCGGGCAGGAACTGCGGCAGGATCAGCGACACGCACAAGCCGGCCACACCTGTCTGCAGCAGCCGCGAGCCGCGCGCGACCGCCCGCCGGTCACTGACAGGCCCCGCGGCGGCGGTCACCCCGGCCAGGACGCCCCCGGAACGCCGGACGGGTTCAGGCAACAACGAGCGCTCCAGGGCTGTCGACGGAGGTCGGGCAGGTCGTCGGACGCGCGTCGATGAAGACGCGATGCCAGGATTCGAACATCAGCAGATTCCAGAGCTGGTAGTGCCACGAGCGGATGCCGCGAGTGTGTTCGTCGAGCAGACGGCGAATTACCGTCTCGTGGAAGTAGCCCCGTTGCCGCAGGCTGTCGCTGAGGAGGACGTCATGCGCGAGCTCCTTCAGCTCGTGACGGAACCAGTGGTCGAGCGGCACGCCGAACCCCATCTTCGGCCGTTCGATGATCTCCCGCGGAAGGAGCGGCTTCACAGCTTCCTTCAGGATGTACTTCTTGACCCCGCCGTTCATCTTCAACCGCGACGGGAGGCTGGCGGCAAACTCCATCAGCGGATGGTCCAGCAGCGGCGACCGTGCCTCCAGCCCGTGCGCCATCGTCGCGATGTCGACCTTGACGAGCAGGTCGTCCGGCAGATAGTTGTTGACGTCCACGTCCAGCGTCGCATCGACGAAATCAGGCGCGTCCGACTCCGCATACGATCGAAGCAGGACGTCCGATGCGTCGGTTCCCGCGGCTTCCTGGAAATCCGGCCGACAGAGCTCCGATTTGAGGAGCGGTTGAAAGTGCGACATCCACCGCACGTATCGCCGCTCCCGCCCTTCACCGAGCGCTTCGAGGAACCGCTTCCCTTTCGACATGACGCTTCGGGACGTGCCTGATGCCGGCACCATGCGGGCGACGAGGTCGATCGGGCGGCGTAGGAGCGGGGGGATCTCGTCGTAGCGGCTCGCCAGCACGTTGGCCCGATAGCGTTCGTACCCGGCGAAGTTCTCGTCGCCGGCGTCGCCGTTGAGCGCGACCGTCACGTATCGGCGCGTCAGCTCCGAGAGGATGAAGGTCGGGATGGCAGACGAGTCGGCGAAGGGCTCGTTGTAGTGCCAGACCAGCCGCGGAAGGATCTCCAGGGCGTTCGGCCGGACGACGAACTCCTGGTGCCTGGTGCCGTAGCGCTCAGCGACGAGACGCGCGTACTCGAGCTCGTCGTACTCCTTTTCCTCGAAGCCGATCGAGAACGTGCGGACCGGGGCGGCGCCGAGCTCGGACATGAGCGCGACGATCGAACCGGAGTCGATGCCTCCGCTGAGAAAGGCGCCCAGTGGCACGTCGCTGACGAGGCGAATCTTGACCGCTTCGCGGAGGCGCGCCCGGAGCTCTTCAACGGCCTCCCCCTCCGTCAGGTCGGACTTCGTCTTGTAACTGAGCTTCCAGTAACGGCGCACGGTGACGCGCCCGTCCTCGACGAGGAGGTAGTGCGCGGGCGGCAGCTTCTGCACGCCGGTGAACGCGGACATCGGCGCGGGCACGTATTGGTACGTCAGGTATGCCGATAGCGCAGCCGGATTCGGAGCCGGGGAGAAAGACGGATCGGCCAGAAACGCCTTCGGCTCGGAGGCAAACGCGATTCCGTCCGAGTCCGTCGTGTAGAAGAGCGGCTTCTTGCCGAGACGATCGCGTGCGACCAACAGGCGGCGGCGCGGCTCGTCCCAGATCGCGAAGGCGAACATGCCGCGGAGGCGATTGATGCAGTCCACGCCGTATTCGCGATACGCGTAGAGGATGACCTCGCTGTCGGTCTGGCTGTGGAACTGATGCCCGCGGGCTTCGAGCTCCGCTCGAAGCTCCATGAAGTTGTAGATCTCGCCGTTGAACGTCAGCCAGATCTGCCCATCTGCCGTCGACATCGGCTGCCTGCCGGCGTCGCTGAGGTCGATGATCGCCAGCCGGCGATGGCCGAGGCCGGCATGACCGCGCGTCCAGACGCCGGATCCGTCCGGCCCCCGGTGAGCGAGCAGATCGCACATGCCGTCGACGAGGGGCGGAGAGACTGGCCGCTCGGAGAGGTAGTTGATCCGGCCGGCAATGCCACACACGGTTCAGTCTCTCCTTCCCGCGGCGTGCACGGGGTCTGCGTGCGCGGGGTTGGCGCCATCCGCCAGATGGGACCTCGTCGCAAGAATCCGAGTGTAGACCCCCTCGTAGGCTCGTACCATGGCGCCGACCTCGTACGTATCGCGGACGTAACGCGAAGCGCGATCTCCCATCTGCCGGGCCGATGTCGGATCGGCCAGAAGCCGCGTCATGGCCGTTTCGAGCGCGCCCGGATCCCGTGGTGGCACCAGCAGGCCGGTCAACCCGTCCGACACCGCCTCCACGTTGCCACCGACAGCGGTCGCCACGACCGCCTTTCCTGCCGCCATGGCCTCGAGCAACGCGTTCGAATAGCCCTCCTCGAGCGACGGGTGCACGTAGAGATCCGCCAGCGCAAGGAGTGCCGGCACGTCGTGCCGCACGCCGAGGAACCGAATACCGTGACGGATGTGCAAGTCATCAGCCATGCGCTCGAGCTCGGAGCGGCGCACGCCGTCTCCGGCCAGCATGGCGACAGCAGATGGAAACTTGACGAGCACGTCACGCCAGGCGCGCAAGAAATACTCGTGGCCTTTGTAGTAAATGAAATTCGAAACGACGATCACGGTCGGACGGCCGGCCACATCCAGCGAAGCCGCCAGCTCCGGATCGGGGGCGCCATCGAACCGCGCGAGATCCAGGCCGTTGCGAATCACGATGATGTCCGAGGGCCGGATGTGCTCGCGCTCGATGGTGTCTGCCCGCACGGCCTCTGAATTCGCGATGAAGAGATCCGTCATGCGATTGACGATCCGCTCCAGAAGCAGATAGTGCGGTTTCCCCGCTTTGAACAGGCCGAGGCTGCGGCGGCTGGCGATGACGATTGGAATTCCCCCCGCACGGCCGACGAACGTGCCGAGAACGTAAGCCCAGAACAGCATCCCGTGCAGGATCGCCGGGCGTTCCCTGCGGACGAGCCTCCACAGGCCGCTCAGCAGGAGCCAGGGACTCGACAGACTGACGAGATATTTGAATCGCCTCGATCGAAACCCGCGAAATCCCAGCGCGTGGACGCCAATCCCGTTCGCGAGCAGTCGCGCCGCCAACGGACCGCCGGTCGACAGGCAGCAGACGATCGGCTCGAACATCCGGCGATCGAGACGAACGGCGAGCTCCACCAGCTGTGTTTCGGTGCCGCCAACGTCGAGCGTACCGATGAGGAAGAGAATCCTGGTCGCCCGGTTCTCGGAGCTCGCGGCCGGAACCGCCGCCATGTCACGCACCCGCACGCGCTCCACGCACCGCAACCGGAAACGGCTCACGCGCGATATCGATCAGTCCTGCTTCCCTGAACCAGCCCTCGACCTCGTCGTACGTATGCTTCCATTGGTACCGCGGAGAATACCAGTCGAAGGTGTCCAGCCAGCGCCACTCGGGATCCGGGTTGACGCTCGTGGGCAGCAGCGCCGTGCTCACGCGACCCACGACCGGAAGGCGATGGACATGATAGAGAGGGATCGCGACTTTCGACATCTTCAGCAGCAGCGGTTTCGGCAATCGCGGAGTCACCAGGCGGAGCAACTCGCCGCCGATCACATAGTGCGGAATCGTCGCGTAGACCCAGATCACGATGAGACCGCCTGGCTTGACCAGTCGCGAGAGACTGAGGAAGGCCCGCTTCGTGTCCGGCGTATGATGCAGAACCCCGATGCTGTAGACGATGTCGAAGGCGCCATCCTGGAACGGCAGATTCATGATGTCGGCCTGATAGAACGACACGTTCGGATGATGACCGAGGTTCCGGGCGGCGGCTTCGACCGCCGTGCTGAGGTCGATCGCGTGCACGTCGGCCCCCGCCTGGATGCAGACCTCGGCGAACCGCCCCATGCCGCAACCCGCGTCCAGCACGCGCTTACCGCGGAGGCTTTCAATCGGCAGCCCCGTCTTCTCGACGAACGTGTCGCGGCTGCGGCTGGTGCCGTTGGCGGAGTCCAGCTGCGCCTGCGCAAACGTATTCCACTGATACCCGAACGATCCCGTGTAGTGCTCTGACGCCACGAAGCGGCCGACGCCGCCTATGAGAGGGAAGCCCGCGCCACAGGCCGCACACGTCCAGCCGGCGCCGTCTCGTTCGAGGCCGGTGCGGCCACACTTGACGCACTTCAACACCGCTACCTCGTCTATATATTCAGACCAGAAAGACCCTGCGGAATGCGCCGGGAGGACCGACCTCCCCGCGCGAGCACGCATCGCTCCGAAGCCGTTACTTTACCGGTAGATAGCGTGAGGGTCAAGGCGCCGACAGGTGACAATCAATCCAGAAATTTTCCGACGAGCCACATGTGGCCGAACGGATCCACCAGCGCGCCCTGCAGCATCCGGCCGATCGGGCGGGGTCCGATCGTCGCGTGACGGTGTTCGACAACGGGACTGTGCTCGACTGCTCCAGCCCGAATCGCCTGCCTGTGCACCGAGGTCGGATCGTCCACGAACAGCTCGATCCGCACGGTGGTGAAACCGGCCGAGTCCGCCGCACGTGTACCGTGAGGCGGCGACTCGTGCGCGAGGAAGAACCTCGCGCCGTCGATCTCGAGTCCGGCGACGGCGCCGCCATCCAGTTGCCAGAGAACCGTGGCGCCAAACGCGGCCTTGTAGAAGTCGATGGCGGCATGGCCATCGCGCACGGCGAGCATCGGAGAAATCTGGGTCGGCATGGGAGGGTCTACGGATCGTCGCGTGGACAGTAGGCGCGGATGAAGTATCGACGATCCCCAATCTCCAGACCAGGATCCTTCGCCGGTCCGAAGATCGCGCAGGTCGTGTAGTTCGTATCGATCCACTGCATCAGCCGCCGGTAGTAGTCACGGCCGAACACCTTGGGCCCGAATTCTGTTGTCGGTCGATTGGGAATCAGGATGAGCGCCGTGCGGGCGTCCTGCAGCTGCCGGATCGCACGCGCCTCGCCCTCCGCGTCCAGATACCCCGGCGTAATGATCTCCTCACGCAGCGGATTCTTCCTCCCGCTCAGAAAATCAATCGCAGTCCCCTCCGGCATCACCGCAACGGCATCGTCGGGTCCCGTGTGACGATCGATGTAGGCGAGCGCTTCGTTGAAGGCCTGCGCGATGTCCGGCTCCGCGATGATGGTACCGCGAGCGGACGCAATCGGCGCCGTATTGCGGCTCCGATATCGGTATGCCAGCACGCCCCCATTGATGATGGCCGAGAGCGCGATCAGGGTCACCGCGATCGTGCGCGCGACGCCGGCGGCATATTCGTCGCGGAGCCGGCCCGCAAATGGTCCGACCCAGAGGTACGTGAACAGCACGACTGACACCGGCAGCACGTACGACGCATAGGCGCCTCCGCTGCGCACGTGCAGAATCATCCGCGCCAGACTCGCGAGCGCGAAGACGGCCAACACAATCAGCACTCTCGTTTGAGCGCTCGTCACCGCCGTCTCGCGGCGCAGCTTCACGATCAGCGTGGCGAGAAACCCGACGAGCAGGAACGGCATCGCCAGATAGGGTCCCTTGTCACGGTCGAGCCCGAGCGTGATCGACATCACGATCAGCAGCCCCAGCACGATCGCAAGCATCCGCCAGGGCCGTGAAGCCACGCGATCGGACGTCTCTGCCTGCGCGTGAGGCAAGTCGCCCCGCAGCCGGCGCCGGCGACTGGATTGCCCGATGGCGGAGCTGACCACGGCGATGATCGCGGCCAGTGTTCCAACCTTGACCGTCGCAATCAGCATCCGTTCGATGGACCTCACGGGATGTGCCACCCCGGAGATTTGCTTGTTGAAGTAGGCGATCTCGGGAGGCATGTTGTAGAAGAGCAGCCAGCTGTCCGAGACGAGCACCGGCCACCCGACGCCGGCCGCGACGATCGCGTAGACGGCCAGCGTGATTGCCGCGGCAGAGGCGCAAAAGACCAACGTGAACATCGCTCCCCGCCGCGCGTCCGGGTAGGCGGCGAGTATGGCGGCTGCGACCCCGGCCGTCATCGCTGCGAAACCCATCTCGGTCTTGGCGAGTATCGCGAGACCGGCGACAACGCCCGCCGCGAGAAACCCCCTCGAACTCCCGCGGGAGAACTCGGAGTCGGCGGCTCGCTTCACCGCGGTGACGAGGAGGGCCAAGGTGATCAGCCCGAGCGTTGCGCCGTGCAGCGAATTGTAGGAGTACGGCAGGATGTAGTTCCCTGCCGGTTTGAACATGCACACGGACATCACGTGCAGCGTTGCCGCGCCCGTCGCCGCGGGCCCCATGATCTGCCGGCCCAGCCAGTACACGAGCGCCAGCACGATCGTGGCGCTGACGATGCCGTCGACGAAGAGGACGGTGAGTGAGGGCCCGAACAGGCGATAGAGGACGGCGTGCAGCCAGGGAGAGAGCGGACCGTAGATGTGCCGGACGTCGGTGTAGAGTGTCTCGCCGCTGGCAAGGCGCAGCGGCTGGTTCATCTCGCGCCCGACGTCCACGATGGGATCGGCCCAGCGCTGCCAGGACACGATCAACGCGATCACGAAGGACGCTGCGAGAATGACAATCCACGTCGCGTCACGGCCCAGCGCTTCGCGCAGCCAGCGCCGGATAGTGAGACGAGAAGCTGTCGAGTGTGCTGGCACAGCAGGATCCGCGGTGCTACCGCATGCCGATCATGCTCTACCCGTGGCCCGGGTGTCACTGGCTTGTGTTTGCTGTAGGGCGGGCGCCCGCCGACGCGGGGTCTAAAGACCCCGCGCTACATCAGCAGAAGTGATTCGCGGTGTTACCTAGCCGCTCGTGAGTCGGCCAGAAACAGAAACGGCTAGGCGCGCCGGAGGCGCGCCCGCCGGAGCGGAGCGGGGCTTCGGGGGCCCCCGCGAGCGACGGCGGCCGGGGACCCGGCGCGCGGCTTTTGCGCGCTGGGGTGGAGTAGGGGGGTCCGGCGGGCGACCACCTTCGCCAAGGCTACGGTGGTCCGCCGTAGCTTCAGCGAAGGCGGAAGCCCCCCGGTCTATTTCGTGACGAACGTCGAGGACGTGCCGTTCCACACGCCGTTGGCCTTCGTCCAGATCGACACGTAGATCCGGCGGCCGACCGGCAGGTTCTTCACCAGGTACGAGTTCCCCTGGATCTCGCCCGTATCCAGCAGGTTCTTCGCGCCCGGCTCGGTCCCTATGTAGAGGTAATACGCCTCCGCGTTGCTGATCGTCGTCCAGGTGAACAGCTGCGCGAGCGGGTCCACCTTGACAGTGCCGGCGAGGTCGGGGCTGGGCGACGTCAGCGCGGCACCGGCGAGCGTCAGCGAGGTATCGCGCTGACGCCACTGGCCGGCGTATTTCGTGTAGATCCGCGCGAACACTTCCTTTCCTGCCGGCAGCGAGGGCGTGTCGTAGTCGTTCCGGACCACTTCGCCGGAATCCAGGAAGTCCTTCTGACCCGGGGCGCTGCCGACACGGAGGTAATAGGAGTCGGCACCGAGAATGGTCGTCCACTGGATGCCCTGGCCGAGATCCGAGCCATCGCCCGCCATCGGCTTCGTGAAGCGCGCCGAGAGCGACGTGGTGAACGTCACCGAATCGACCTCCCACACACCCTTGAGGAGCGTGTAGACGCGCGCGTGGAGCGTCTGTCCGGGCTGGAGGCCGTTGACCTGGAACGAGGTCGACTTCGTCTCGCCCGTGTCCACGATGTCCCCGGCGCCGGGCGCGGTGCCCACGTAGAGGCGATAGGCCTGCGCGTCGGTCACGCCCGTCCAGACGAAGGTCTCATACGCGCTCGTATCCGACGCCGTGTTGTAGGGATAGACGAGCACGGACTTGGCCGCCGAGGTGAACTCGATGTCGTTCGCGTACCACTTGCCCTCGAGCTTCGTCGAAATGCGCGCATACAGGCGCCGGCCGGCCGGCAGCGAGGGCGTCGTCCACCAGGTGCGCGATGTCTCGCCCGAGTCGATGATGTCCCTCCCGCCCGACCGCGTGCCGACCTGGAAGTAGTACGCCTGAGCGTGGGGCACGGCTTCCCACCGGAAGACGTCGGCCGAGGTCACATTCGCCTTTCCATCGACGGGCGCGATCATCCGGGCCGGCGAGCTGATCTTCGCGACGCGGAAGGAGATCTCGCTGTAGGTCCACGCGCCAGCGACCTTGGTGAACACGCGCGCGAAGTAGGTCCGGTCGAACGGCAGCGCCGGCAGCGTGTAGGAGGTGGTCTGGATCTCGCCGCTATCGACCGCGTCTTTCGCGCCGGAGGCCGTCCCTACACGGAGGTAGTAGGCCTGGGCACCCGTAACGCTGGTCCAGGTCAGGACTTGCGAGGTCAGGCGGCCATCGGCGTCGGGCGTCACGGTGAACTGCGCAGTGCCACCGGTGGACTGCTGCGAGCTCGTGCCAACGACGAAGGGCAGCTCGGGCGACATCGCGCTCTTCGAGCCATCCGTTCCGTAGGCCTGCACGGCAAAATAATAGGTTCGGCCGGTGACCAGACCCTGGAGCTTGACGCTCGTGGCCATGCCGGCGTCCACCTGATAGCGATACTCGTTCGGCTGCTCACCGTATTTCACGATGTAGCCGGCGACGTCGGACTCCTCATTGGGATCCCACACGAGCGTGACATTCGCGGCAAACGCGGAGGAAGACAACAGCGCGAAGAGCGCAGCGCTTGGAAGGATCCTATGAAGACGACCACATTTCATTGCTGCACCCATTTCAGTCAGGTAGGCGCACGGCATCTGCCGCGCAGCTCCGTGCCCGGTATGGGCAAACAGGGTGCCGCCCCGCAGCGCGCGAAGCGCGCCGAAAACGTTAGGAAAATGAGGGGAGTGAAGATTCGGGCAGGGCCCGGCCAAACTGGCCGGGCGCGAACTTTGTCGCTGGTCTACAGAATCGTAAGCGCTAGAGCGGCGCCACGTGATCCCGGGCGAGCTCGAGACGTTTCACATCTGCATCAACCATCATCTCGATGAGCCCCTTGAAGTCGACCGCGGGCCGCCAGCCAAGCCGCGCCCGCGCCTTGCTGCAGTCGCCGATCAGGTGCTCCACTTCCGCAGGACGCAGCATCGCAGAGTCGAGCTTCACGTGCTTCTCGGGATCGAGACCGGCATGCGCGAACGCCGTGTCGACGAGGTCACGCACCGAGTGGGCCACGCCGGTCGAAATCACGTAGTCGTCTGGCTCGTCCTGTTGCAGCATCAGCCACATCGCGCGCACGTAATCGCCGGCGAAGCCCCAGTCGCGGCGCGCATCCAGGTTGCCGAGGGCAAGGGTATCGGCGAGACCGAGCTTGATCTTCGCGACGCCGTCGGTCACCTTCCGCGTGACGAACTCGAGCCCGCGCCGCGGGGACTCATGGTTGAAGAGGATCCCCGAACACGCGAAGAGCCCGTAGCTCTCGCGGTAGTTCACCGTGATGTAGTGACCGAAGACCTTCGACACGCCGTACGGGCTGCGCGGATAGAACGGCGTCAGCTCGGTCTGCGGGACCTCGCGGACCTTCCCGAACATTTCGCTCGAGGAGGCCTGGTAGAGCCGGATCTTCGGATCGACCTGGCGAATGGACTCGAGCACGCGCGTGACACCTTGCGAGTTGTACTCCGCCGTCAGCATCGGCTGATCCCACGAAGCGGGCACGAACGACATGGCCCCGAGGTTGTAGAACTCGTGGGGCTTCACGCTCTGGATCAGGCGGACGATCGACAACTGATCGAGCAGGTCGCCGGGGCGTAGGTGAATCCGGTCGAGCAGGTGCTCGATACGCCAGAGATTCGGCGCGCTGGATCGGCGGACGACCCCAAAAACCTCGTATCCCTTTTCGAGGAGAAGCTCGGCCAGATATGAACCGTCCTGGCCCGTAATCCCGGTGATGATTGCGCGTTTCGACATCGTGTTCGTGAGCTCGCTTCGCAGACGACCGAACGAAGGATTGTAGTCATCTGCGACTGGGGGGGTCAAGGCAGCCAGGCCCGGCGAACGTGCATGCTAGACTGCGAACCACCGTCGGTTCGTTCGCAATTGCGCGGCGGGGACCTCTGCACCCCGCCCGCCGGACCGGATCGCACAGGACCCGTCTGCGACTAACCCTACCGTGTTTATTCGTCGTACCCTCAGCCTCGTCTCCGCCTCGTGCTGCGTGGTGCTGCTATGGTCTGTCGTCGCGGCGAATCCGCTCTATGGCGCCGTGCTGGTGCTCCTCGCGGCCGTGGCGTGCGTGGACCCGGCGGCCGGGTTGATGCTCGTTCTCGGCCTCACGCCCGTCGCCACGACGGCCGTGTCGACGCTCGGGGGGTCCCCAGGCGACTGGGCCGAGAGCGTCGCGCTCGCGGCCGGTCTCGGCTGGCTCCTCCGGCAGGCCGTTCGAGATGACTGCTGCCGGCCCGCGGCAGCGGGCTGGCCTGCCCTCCTCCTGGCATCGGTCGGAGCCGCCTCGCTGGGCGTGCAGATGGCGGTCCTCGCGACCAGAATCTCCCCTTCGCTGCTGGCCGCCGACGTCGCCGGAACCGTTCACGGCTACATCACGACCCGCAACGACTCGACGCTCGCCATCAAGCCGGTGGCGCTGCTGCTCGAGGGAATCCTCGTCTTCGTCGTCGCGGCCACACCCCGGTCTCCCGAGGCGAATCGACGGGTGCTGCGGATGTTCGTCTTCGGCGCGTGCGGCGCGGCAGCACTGAATCTGGCAAGGCTGGCGGGCGGCGCGCTCCGGTCCGAGACGCCGGTGGCAGCCGCGTTTCAGCTCGCGCGGAGCGTGCGTATCAGCCTGCCCTACCCCGACGTCAACGCCGCCGGCTCGTACTTCCTCCTGGCGCTGTTCGCGGCGTGGGGCCTGCTGACGATCGCGGGGACGCGGGCGCGGATGGCGTGGGTCGGCGCGATCGCGCTCCTTGGCGGCGCGTTGTGGATCTCGGGGTCGCGGGCCGCTGTGGTTTCCGGTCTGGCGATCGCGATTGTCCTGACGGCGCTCCACACGCTGCACCGCCGGCGATATTGGATGCTCGGCGGGGCGGCGGCGGCCGCCGCCGTGCTCGTCGTCGTATTCCCCTATCCGATCTTGGACCGCACGCTGATCGACGCGCTGTCCATCAGAGCCGAAATGGCGCGCACGGCGTTCCGGCTGTTCTCGACCGAGCCGCTCCTGGGGATCGGCGTGGGTCAGTTCTTCGAGCGCTCGGGGGAGTTCATCCGGGACCCGACCGTCCACGCCCTCTACTCCCACGAGAACGCGCACAATAATTTTCTGCAGGTCCTGGCGGAAACGGGGCTCGTCGGCTTCACGGCCTTCGTCTGGCTGCTCGCCGCCGCGGGTCGTAGGATTGTGGAGGGCTGGATTGGGGTCAGACCTGGGTCTGACCCCGGTCTGGGCGCGAATCGAGCCATCCTGCCAGGCGCCGTCTCCGGACTCTGCGCATTTCTGGTCACGTGCCTGGCCGGACATCCGCTGCTCATCACGGAGGTCGCGCTCGCCTTCTGGGGGGTTCTCGGCGTCAGCGTCGCGGCTGCGCCACGTCTCGCGTCACAGTCCTCTATCCCCTCACGCAGCCTGGCCGCCGCAGCGCTCGTCACGCTGGCCATCGGGCTACCCTTTCGGGTCGGACGTGCGACGAATGCCGTTGATCTCGATCACGTCGGCTACGGCGTCACGCGTTGGAACTTCGACCGGAACGGCGTGCGATACCGCCAAATCTCTTCCCGCGCTACGCTCTTCGTGCCGTCCGACGCGACGGCCATCGAGCTGCCCTACCGGCTTCGGTGGGGGAACACTCCAGTAACGATTCAGCTCGACTTCCGCGGCCGGACTGCGGATCGCCTCGTGGTCGCCGATCATGACTGGCGGACGTATCGCCTGCTCGTGCCCGAGGGCGGGACGCGGCGTTACCTGCCGCTGGAGCTCACGGGTACTCGAAGGTGAGCCGGCGGCCGTGCTCCTGGGAAAGATGTCCGTCCAGCAACAGAAAGGGGTTCACTGATGTCGGATTCGGCGGTTGACGTGCTCGTGATTGGCGCCGGGGTGAGCGGCCTCGCCGCCGCTATGCACATTGCGAGAAGCGGACGATCCCTCTGCATCGTCGAGCAGCATCGGCGGGCGGGGATGGAGACGAGCACGCACAACAGCGGGGTCATTCACGCGGGTCTCTACTATCCGGTGGGCACGTTGAAAGCGCAGCTGTGCGTCGAGGGTGCGCAGCGCTTGTACGATTTCTGCCGGCAGCACGGCGTCCCGCACGAACGCTGCGGGAAGCTGGTCGTCGCACAGTCGGAAGCCGAGATGCCGGACCTCGACTCGCTCCTCGCCCTGGGCTCGGCCAACGGCGCGGAAGGCCTGGAGATCGTGGGCCCCGACTTCGTGCGCCGCCGCGAGCCGCACGTTCACGCTCACGCGGCGCTCTGGTCGCCGGGATCCGGACGACTCGAAGCGGAGGCATTGGTGCGTGTGCTGCAGCGGCTTGCCGAGGCCGCCGGCGCGATTGTTCTGCGCGACGCGCGCGTCACCGGCGGGAGCCAGCGCTCGGACGGCACCTTCGACGTGCGGCTCGAGCGCGAGACGATCGAGGCGCGCACCATCGTCAACGCCGCAGGGCTTTATGCCGATGACGTGTCGGCTGCGCTCGGAGGGGAATCGTTCAAGATCTATCCCGTGCGCGGCGAGTACGCGGAGCTGAAGCCCTCGCGCCGCGACTGGATCAGCGGCCTGGTCTACCCGCCGCCGCACGCGTCGGGACACGGGCTCGGCACGCACCTGACCAAAACGACGGGCGGATCGGTGCTCCTCGGCCCGACGGTGCGCTACCAGGAGAGCAAGGAAGACTACGAAAGCGACCGGCTGCCGCTCGAAGCGTTCGTCGAGCCGGCACGTGCGCTCGTCCCGAACACGACGCTCGACGACCTGACATACGGGGGCAGCGGCATCCGGGCGAAGCTGCACCCTCCGTCAGAACGATTCGCGGACTTCATGGTCCGGCCCGATACGAAGGTGCCGCGGCTCGTGCACGCCGCAGGCATCGATTCGCCCGGGCTCACCTCGTGCCTGTCCATCGGCGCGCGCGTCGCGCGGCTGGTGGAGGAGACTTTCGCGTAGAGGGAGGTCTAGAATCTCCCGAGGTACCTCGCGAGCGCGTCGCGCCACTCGGGCATCGCCACACCGGCGCGCGCGAGCTTCTCGTTCGAAAGCGCGCAGAAGAGAGGGCGAGGGGCCTTCAGCCCGACGCTGGCCAGCGTCAACGGCTTCGCGTGCAGCGGCCGCCCCAGGATGCGCGCGGCTTCCCCGGCGACCTCCGCCCAGCTCGCAAAACCCGAATTCACGCAGTGATACAGGCCGGATGGGGCGTCGAGCGCGAGGAGCTCGCGCGTCGCACGCGCCACATCCGTCGTGTAGCTCGGTGAGACCGTCCGAATCGACGAAGACCGGGACTTCCTGCCCGGCCCGGATCCTCTCGACGATGAGCCCGAGGCTGCCGCGGCGTCCGTCCGGCGATGCCGGTTTGCCGAAGAGGCTCTCCACGCGAAGCACGTACGCCTTCGGCTCTTCCAGCGCCACCCAGTCGCCGAGCAGCTTCGAGCACCCGTATACCGAGCGCGGGCCCGGCGGATCGTCCTCCGCGTAGGGCCGCGTGCCGGTCCCGTCGAAGACGAAGTCGGTGCTGTAGTGCACGAACCGCGCGCCCGCCGCCCGCGACGCCCGCGCCAGCCACAACACGGCGAAGGTGTTGGCTCGCAGCGCGTCGACTGCGCGATCTTCGGCTCCGTCGACGTCGTTGAAGGCCGCACAGTTGATCAGGACGTGCGGGGCCACCCGTGCAACGGTCTTCTCAACCGCGGCGCCATCCGTCAGGTCGAGCGCGTGTCTATCGAAGGGAGACAGCTCGGCGTGGCGAGCGAACTCCTGGCGTACGGCGGCGGCGAGCAAGCCCGCCGCGCCCGTGATCATCACCCGCATCTTTGTTGGAACGACATTGACTTGTGTTCGCAGGTATCGCCTCGGGAACCTCGAGGTGCGCGGCCAGCTCCCGCTCGAGCGCCTCGACCTCAGGTCCCAGGATGAAGCGCTGGCTGTCGCACACGCGCGCGATGGCGGAGAGGATCTCCTCCCTGAGCGGCGCGTATTGAGCTTGGAGATCCAGCAGCGGCACACGGACCGCCGCCCCCGTCTTCATCGAATGACGATCTCCGGCGAGCCCCACAGCGGCATGTCGTTGTCGGTGTTCCCGGCGACCTTTGGCGGGCTCGCATAGGTGTTGAAAATCAGATTCACTTCCTCGCCGCCGTAGGCCGACAGATCGACCATCACCGGAATCCACCGGCGGTCGGCGGCGTTGTTGAACGGGTCCACGTGCTGCGTGAAGAGCTGGTCCGAGGCTTTGCCGTCCGACACGAGGACCATGAACAGGACGCCGTCGCCTGGCTTCTGCCAGGCCTCCGGCTTCAACCCGAGGTTCACGCGCAGCCAGCCGTCGTCTGGTACGCGCACCTTCCAGATGATGCGCGTGCCGGCGCCGCCGGGTGGGGCGATCGCTTTCTTCGTCTCGCTGCCCAGCGTTGCGTCGACGATTGGGAACGGGTCCGCCGCGGGCGCCTTCTGGGCCTGATCGAACTGTGTCAAGAGATCGATTGCGCCGGCGCTGCCCGACCGCCGCAACATGTACCAGCCAAGGATCAGGACGAGCACGACCACGACGGCCGTAACAATCGCGCGATTACCTTTCATACGAGCTCTAATCCTCCAGAAAAACGTATCAATTTACCACAGCCGCCGCGACTCACCCGGAGGGCTTCGCCCCGCCCGCCTTCGCCAAGGCTCCGGCGTGGCTCGCCGAAGCGCCTCCGGCGCGAAGGCGGCCGGACCCCTATCGCCGTCCTGCGCCCGCGAGGTGCCTGCCTAGCGCGAGCGGCGTTCCTTGACGGCCGCACGCGTCTCGCGATCGGCCTCACGACGCTTGACCGTCTCCCGCTTGTCGTGCGCCTTCTTGCCCTTGGCCAGACCGATGGCGACCTTGATCCTGCCGTCTTTGAAATACATCCGCGTCGGGACGAGCGTCATTCCCTTCTCGACGGTCTTGCCAATGAGCTTGCGGATCTCCTGTTTGTGCAGCAGGAGCTTGCGCCGTCGTGTGGGCTCGTGGTCGGAGTAGCCGCGATGACTGTACGGACTCACGTTGACGTTGTAGATCCACACTTCGCCGGACTCGACCCGCGCGTAGCTGTCGCGAAGATTGACGTTGCCGCCCCGGATCGACTTCACCTCGGTCCCGAGCAGCGCGACACCAGCCTCGAACGTCTCGAGGATGTGGTAGTCGTGGAAGGCCTTCCGGTTTTCCGCGATGCTCTTCTGCGCCTGTTCGCGCTCGCTCCTCATATTGGGGCAACCCCCGGGCCCGCCGCGCTCGCCCCGCCCCGCGCCCCCCCAGCGCCGCTCCGCCTCGCCCCGGCGGGCCCCCCGCAACACCCCTCGCCGCGCCGCGGTCCGCGCGGCTCCCGCGCCCCTCTGGCGCGCTCCGTCCTCATATTCAACCGGGCTTCGCCCGCGACCCCCCATCGCCGTCGCTCGCGGCCCCGAACACCCCGCGCCGCTCCGGCGGGCGCGCCGGCGCGCTCCGTCCTCTCACCGGGGCTTCGCCCCGCCGACCCCCGCGCCGTCGCTCGCGGGGCCCCCGAACACCCCGCGCCGCTCCGGCGGGCGCGCCCCTGGCGCGCTCCGTCCTCATATTCAACCGGCGGGCTTCGCCCCGCCGGACCCCCCAGCGCCGTCGCTCACGGAGCCCCCGAACACCCCGCGCCGCTCCGGCGGGCGCGCCCTTGGCGCGCAAGCCCTACGGCCCGCGAGTACAGATCCTCGTGCCAGCCGCACAATGGACTAATCTGTCGGGAGCCAGGATCCGGCGCCACTCGAGTCTGACGTCCGGAGACCCTCTTCGAGCCTTTTATTTCCGCCAGTACTGCACCGTCATCCGGCCTCGCTGCTCCGATCGCTCCAAGCGCAACGGCGGCAGCTGCACCACCGGGCGTTCCAGCCTCGACACCAGCACAGCGCCCGCGAGCCGCTGCTCGCTCAGCACGGCGCCGAGCCGTAGCCCGAGTTCCGGTGTGTCGGCCAAAAAGACGATCTTGCGGTAGTACAGCGGAAACAGCAACTGCGCGGTGAAGGGGTCGTCTGCCACGACGATGCGATCGGAGGCACGCGCGACCGACACGATCGCCTCCGAATCGCCCCGGTTCCGGTCGACGTAGGCGGGAATCGTTCCCAAAAGGTGCATGGCCGCCGACATGATGATGAGCAGGACGCCGGCCCGGCCGATCCATCGATCGACCGCACCTGCGGCGGCGAGATACCTCGCAAGCATGCCGATCGCTGCGGCCGTCAGCAGCGGCATGAGCGGCAGCAGGAGCCTCGGGCCGAGCGCTTTGCCGCCACTCGTGTCCGCGCCCGCGAACGCGAGCGCCAGGTACACGCCGGTCGTGACGAGCGCGATCGGCACGTACCACGAACGGCGCACCACGCCCGCCGGCAGGGGAAGGAGCGCGAACACGAGATACGGCGACACCCGATGGAGGCCAGCCAGCCACTTCGGCGCGGTCACCAGCTCGTGAAGATCGAACGAGGCCAGCACGACAACGGCCAGCACCCAGACCAGGAGCCCCAACGACGATCGCAGCCAGTACCTGACGAGCAGCGCGGCAGCGAGGCCGACGCCGTACGCCAGGATCCACGCGTCGCGGCCGTAGCCGAGCAGCCAGTATTGAATGACCGTGTCGTATCGCTCGCGGACCGTGAACGGCTTCAGGACCGGCACGTCGGGGTTCGGCTCCGTGCTCACGCGCAGTGCCGATTGGAGCAAGTGCACGGCGTGCCGCAAGTGCGCCGCGACGGGCCGGCCGAACCACCACACCTCGATGGCGGCGGCGCACGCCAGCGGCAGGACCATGCCGGCCACGGCTCCCATGAGCGGCCGCACATCCCGCGACCGCATCCAGATCGCGAACAGGAGCCCGGGCGCGAGCAACAACACCTCATCCCGAAGCGTCGCGCCGGCTCCGAGACACAGTCCCGCCATCAACGGGGCGGCGCGGGCGGGCGATCGGATCGCCACCGCGAAGGCGGCCGTGCTGAAGGCGACCGCCGGTGCATGCTCCCATCCGCTGATCGCGTAGAACCAGAGCGGACCGGCGATGCCAAGCGCCAGCAGGACCGCTATGTCCTGCCCACGCTCCGCAAGCCGCCCGGCTGCCACCAGGATCACGAGCGCCGATGCCAGCGACACAACGACCATGCCGCGCATGCCGACCGCGGCAACCGCCAGGGCCTGGACGGCGGCTGACGTCGGCGAAAAAATCGCCTGCGTCGAGCCCCCCGTCGTCATCACGAACGGCGGCCTGATAGGAAACATCTCGCGCCCAGGATCGAGAAACTGCCCGGGGTAAGGGATGTCGAGGCTCGTGAAGCGCGACGCCGCCAGCGCGCGCGCCTGCACGAACTTGACCCCGATGTCCCCCGAGTACACGGTGTCGGGCTCGAGGACCACGAGCCCGAGCACGGCATACGCAGCCGTCAGCAACGCGATGGCGATGGTGGTAACGACGGCTGGCGAGGACAGACCACCTCGGCTTGTCAGAGGATCTGCTGCTGCCTCGAAAGGCTCGCCGGAGCGTTGGCGAACGCGATCGGGCTGGTCGTCGTCAGCTCGATGTCGCATGGCCGCCGCGGAACAGAGCCAGCCGTGCCGCCAGCCGCACGGCTTCGATCAGGCTGGATGGATCGGCGACGCCTCGACCCGCAATATCGAACGCCGTACCGTGATCGACCGACGTCCGGATGATAGGCAGCCCGAGCGTGACGTTGACGGCCCTTCCGAAGGCGACCAGCTTGACCGGGATCAGCCCCTGGTCGTGATAACAGGCGACGACGGCATCGAACTCACCCTTCATCGCGCGATTGAAGAGCGTATCGGCGGGGAACGGTCCTCGAACGTCGATCCCGCGGGCCGCGCACGCGGCGATCGCCGGCGCCAGCACGTCTGTTTCTTCGTGTCCGAGCAAACCGTGCTCGCCGGCATGCGGGTTCAGGCCGGCGACGGCAAGCCTGGGCGACGGCAGACCGAACCGCGGGAGCTCGGCGGCCGACAGCTCGATGGTGTCTTCGAGGCGTGCCCGGGTGAGGACCTCCGGCACCTGCCGCAGCGGCACGTGAACGGTCGCGAGCACCACCCGCAGCGCTTCCGCATAGAACATCATCGCGACGCGACGGGCCCCGGTGAGATGAGCGAGCAGCTCCGTGTGCCCCGGCCACGGAAGTGCCGCGGCCGCGAACGCTTCCTTGTTGATCGGCGCGGTCGCAATCGCATCGATCCGGCCAGCCCGGGCATCCTCCACCGCTCGGACGATGGATTCGTAGGCCGCGCGGCCCGCAGACGCTGTGACACGCCCGCGCTGGAACGCGTCGGTCTCGTGCGGGGTCATCGGCCCGTACACGACCGGCTCGCACACCTCGCGAACGCCTGCGTGGGCAGCCGTCTTGGCGGTGATTTCCGGGCCGATCCCGGCAGGATCGCCCGAGGTGATCCCGATCCGGGGCCGGTTGTTCATCGAGGGGGGCACGGGTCTCGCATTCGCGGCATTATCCGATGGGAGGCCGGGAGCGCGCCACATCCGTCGATGGCCTCCGTCCCCTCCTCCGGAGGTGGTACGCTGGCGAGGTCCGGATGTCAGCTCCACGGATTGTCGTCATCGTCCCCTGCTACAACACTTCGTCTCGATGCGCGGACGTCGTGACCAGGAGTGCTTCGTTCGCGGATGCGGTGCTCGCGGTCGACGATGGATCCACTGACGACACGGCCGCGCACTTGCGCGCGAGCGGATGCCTGATGCTGCAGTTGCCGGTCAACGCCGGCAAGGGTGCAGCGTTGGCCGCCGGCTTTCGGGAGGCGCTGAAGGGCGCTGGCGGGCTGGTGGGCGCACGTGCGGACTACATCATCACGATCGACGGCGACGGCCAGCACGATCCTGCCGACATCCAGCGACTCGTCGACACGGCGGTGCGGTCGGACGCCGACCTCGTGATCGGGATGCGCGATCCGCGCGCGATGCCCCTCAAGAACAGAATCGGGGCTCACTTCTCACGTCTTCTCTTCCTCATCGGGACCAGCACGTTCGTCGCAGACACACAATCGGGCTTCAGGCTCTTGTCTCGCGCGCTCGTCGCCGATCTCATCGATCGCGTCGCGTGGAGGGGGTACGAGTCGGAATCCGAAGTGCTATGGAGGACGCTGGCGCTCGATCGCGCTGTGTCCGCGGTCGAAATCTCGACGATCTACATCGATGGGAATCGAGGAAGCCAATTCGACGCCTGGCGCGACTCCTGCCGCATTGCGTCGGTCTTCGCTCGCCAGCTCCGATGGACTGTGAGCATGGCGATCCTGGACTTCGGAGTCTTCACACTGTTGAGCGTCGGAGCACTGCAGTCACCGGGGTGGGCCAACGTCACGGCGAGGCTTGCGGCGGTTGCATGCCAGGCCACGTTCCGCCGGGACTATTGGGCCCGCACCGGACGGCTCGTGCGGCACGAGGGCCTGGGTTCGTGCGCGATGGCCTTCGTCGGGCACCTGAGCGTGACTACGTTGCTGGTGCTGGCTCTGACGGGCGTTGGGGTACCAGCAGTCCTCGGAAAGGCCGTCGCACAACTCGTCGGATATCTCGGAACGTTCGCTGTCGTGGATCGAGTGTTGAGGCGTCGCGTGCCGTTCGCAACAATCGGGAGGACGGATGAATCGGCCATAACCGATCAGAAGTTCAGACGGTCTCTGAAAGGGTCCTGAATCCATCCGTTGATGATTCTCGGTCTTTCGTTCTTTGATTCTCGAACTCCTGATCTCCTGAACTCCTGTCATGACAGCGATTGCATTCGAAGGTCACTGGAGCCCGCTCACCCGCACTTGCCACAGCCGCCACTGCCGCAGCTTCCGCATCCACTCGCGCCAGGACCCGTCGGGTTGTCGCAGCTTCCGCAACCACCTTCGTCTGCGCAGCCCCCGTGGACGACACCCTTGCCGTTTGGGAGCTCGTAGCGCAGGCAGCACTTGAGCCGCCCGCACATACCCGACAGCTTCGACGGGTTCAAGCTGAGGTTCTGCTGCTTCGCCATCTTGATCGAGATGGGCTCGAACGTCTGTAGCCACGTCGTGCAGCAAAGCGGCCGCCCGCACGATCCGTAGCCCCCCAGCATCTTCGCTTCGTCCCGGACGCCGATCTGGCGCATCTCGATCCGGATGCGGAAGTGAGCCGCGAGGTCCCGGACCAGCTCCCGGAAGTCGACGCGGCCCTCGGCCGTGTAATAGAAGATCAGCCTGGAGCCGTCGAAGAGCTGCTCGACCCTCGCGAGCTTCATGCTCAGACCGCGCTCCCGGATCTTCAGCAGACAGATACGGTTGGCTTCCTGCTCGCGCTGCTGATGCTTCAGCCTGGTAACGATGTCGCCACGGGTGGCCTTGCGGACGACGGTCGTGGCGGCGTCGGCAGCCGGACGCTTCCGATCGTCGAGCTGCGGAATACCGCGCGTCACCGTGGCAACCGCCGGACCCTCGGCAGTCTGCACGACAACCGTATCACCCGGAGCAATCGACACGGCGGCGGACGGCGTTGCGGGCTCCGGACCGTCGAGCGCGAGATCGGGCAAGAGAAAGGTCTGCGTGCGGCCGGCTGGCGTGAACTTGACGCTGATGAACGAGCGAGCT
Source organism: uncultured Acidobacteriota bacterium (assembly GCA_963804795.1). Lineage (GTDB taxonomy): Bacteria > Acidobacteriota > Vicinamibacteria > Vicinamibacterales > 2-12-FULL-66-21 > CAVSUB01. The sequence goes on from CAWDRS010000011.1 coordinate 486,177, forward strand.
GGCCCCGAGGTCATGTTGGTCTCTATGAGCGGGAAACCGGCCGTGGGGGCGAGAAGCCGTTTCGGAGTCTGAAACCGCTTCTAGAGTTGAAACGCCAGCCAGTCGGCGACGATCTTTGGACTGGCATTGCGTTCAAGCGCCGACACCGCTCGATCGACCGCTGAAAACGCCCGGACCGTGCGGTCACCGTCGAACGTCCTCAAGAGGCCGCCCAGGAGCGGCTTCATGTCGGTGTTCGCCAGGATCCGTTCGTCCGCGCGGGAAAGAGGTACGCCAATGTCCCGAAGCAACGACGACAACGCCCGAAGCCGGCGCGCGAGCTCGTCGCAATCCGCTCCGGTCCCGATGAGGAGCTTGGCGCTCTCCAGCCGGCGCCGTGGATCTGTCGATGCAGCGACCCCTCGCAGAAGGCCCGCGGCCGCCTCCCGCGCCTCGGCAATTTCCTCGGATTCCCCGTCGAGCGCGGCACCGACGCTTCCGTCGGCGGCTGACGCCGCGGCGTGGGCTTCGGTCGAACTGTATCCGTGCTGCCGAATCAGCACGTCAGCGACCTCAGAGGGAGCCAGGCGCCCGAAGCGGAGACGCTGACATCGTGACGTCACCGTCGGCAGCAGGACATCCGGCCTGGACGTCACGAGCACGAAGGTCGACGCGGATGGTGGTTCCTCCAGGGTCTTGAGGAGCGCGTTCTGCGCCTCGACCAGCACCGCATCCGCGTCGTCTACGATGACGACCCGCCGTCGGCCCTCGAAGGGCCGATAAGCGGACCTTTCGATCGCGTCTCGAACCTGGTCGACTTTGATCGCACCGGAGTCCCCCGGCTCGACCAGGAGGACGTCCGCATGGACGCCACGTGCGATCCGCTTGCAGGACGCGCACTCGCCGCACGCATCCCGACCGACGTCGGCGATCACGGGCGTCGTGCAGTTCAGGAGCTGCGCCAGCGCGACGGCGGCGCGGCGTTTCCCGATCCCATCCGGCCCGGCGAAGATCAGGCTGGGCGGCAGAGAACTGCGCTCGACGGCTGCAGAGACGAGCTCGAGGAGATGACGATGACCGACGATCTCGCGCAGTGGCATCCGTCTATCGCTCGCCCGGACCCTTCCTGTCGTCGCGCCTCTTGCGTTCCTCCTGCCGCCTGCGTTCGTCTTCCTTTTTCCGCTCTTCCTCTCGCTTCTTTTCTTCCTCGGATTTCTTGTCGCCGACGCCGAACACTTTGGACCAGAAGCCACGCTTCTTCTTGGGCTCCTCGGACGCCCGTTCCTCCGCCGGCTTTTCGTGTTCCTTGTCGATGCCCGGCGAGGTCGAGCTCGTGCCGCTCGTGCTCGTTGGAGGCGGCGTCGGTAGTGCCGTGCTGTCGGCAATCGGGATGCGGTTGTCCTTTCCGAAGGCGCCGGCGAGCCAATCGAGGAGCGACGGAGCCTCGTGAATCGGGCAGACGGTCGTCGGCTGCGTACCTCGCGCGAAGTACTCGGTATACACCATCGAGCGCGTCTGGAGCTCTCCGTCTTTCGTGACGACCTGGGCCGACTCGCATCCGGCACTCGGAAGCTGGCCCGACAGCCGGCACACGTTCACCGCGACGACGTTCTCCGGCTTTTCGAACCAGTCCGACTTGGCGCCCTTGGTCGCGCGCTTCATGAAGCCCGCCCAGATCGGCACCGCGACGTCGCCGGCATACCCGTTCGAGATGATCGTCTTGGGCTGATCGAAGCCGACCCACACACCGGCGACGAGATGTGGCGTGAAGCCCACGAACCAGGCGTCGTTGTAATCGTTGGTCGTGCCGGTCTTGCCGGCGGCCGGCAGGACGAAGCCCATTTGACGCGCGCGATATGCGGTTCCCGACGTGATGACATCCGAGAGCATGCTGGCCATCAGGTATGCCGTCGTCTCGCTGACGGCCTGATGCGACTTCGATGACCCCTGATAGAGGACCTTGCCTTCTGCATCCTCGACACGCCGGATCATCGTCGGCTCGCGAACGACGCCGCCGTTCGCGAAAGACCCGTAAGCGGCTGTGAGCTGCGCGAGCGTGACCTCGCCCGCACCGAGGGCGAGCGACGGCACGCTCGGAGGCGTGCCGACGTTGAGCTTCTCCGCGTACCCGACGGCGTTCTTGATGCCGACCGAGTTCAGGAGCTGCACGGCGGCGCGGTTGCTCGACGTGCGCAATGCCGTGCGGAGCGTCATCGAGCTTGCGTCCGAGTGTTCGTCCTCCGGCATCCAGCCGCCCTGCGCCGTCAGGATCGGATCGTTCAGATTGTTGATGAGCGTCGCGGGCGAATATCCCGATTCGATCGCGGTGGCATAGACGAACGGTTTGAAGGCCGAACCAGCCTGCCGCTTGGCTTGCACCGCGCGATTGAAACGGCTCTCGGTGAAGTCGCGACCGCCGACCATCGCTGCGACGTAGCCGGTCGTGGGATCCATCGCGAACAGCGCGCCCTGCAGGTAGTCCGGACGTCCGTCCTTTGCGACCGCCTGTTTTCCCCGCGGCGCGTACTTGTAGCCGCGCCGCTTCTCGATGTCCTCGAGACCTTTCTCGACGAGCTCCTCTGCTGCCTTCTGCATGTCGGGGTCGAGCGTGGTGAACACCCGGAGCCCGCCCTGATACACGCGCTGCCAGCCGAAGCGCTCGACGAGCTCGCGGCGGACCTGCTCCTTGAAATAGAGCCCGAAGGTTTCCCTGATCTCGAGGGCGTTGGTCAGCTTGACCTCGGCCTTCCTGGCGCGCGCGGCGGTTGCTTCGTCTATCGCGCCGGATCCCACCATGGTCTGGAGCACGACGTTGCGGCGGGCGACCGCGCGATCCAGATTGACCGTGGGGGCGTAGGACGAGGGCGACTGAATCAAGCCGGCGAGGAGCGCGGCTTGATCGACCGTGAGATCGGCGGCGGACCGGCCGAAGTAGCCGCGGGCTGCAGCCTCGACACCGTACAGGCCGTCGCCGAAGTACACCTTGTTCAGGTACAGCTCGAGGATTTCTTCCTTGTTGTAAATGTTCTCGATGTGGGCAGCGAGGATGATTTCCTTCAGCTTCCGGGTGTAGGTCTTGCCGCGCGTCAGGAAGCTCTGTCGGGCGAGCTGCTGGGTAATGGTGCTGCCTCCTTCGGCGCGCCTGCCTGCCTGCATGTTTCTGAAGACCGCGCCCAGGACTCGCACGGCGTCGATCCCGCTGTGCTCGAAGAATCGCTGATCTTCGACGGACACCACCGCTTTGATCAGATTCTGCGACACGCGCGAGAGCGGCACCTCGATCCGCTGCTCCTTGAAGATGGTAAAGGCCGGACGATCGCCGACGTCGAAGAGGGTCGTGGCCTGCGACATGTCGCCGAGGCCTCTGAGTGCTTCGCGATTCGGGAGGCCGTCGGTCAGATCGTAGCTGAACCACGTCAGCCAGCCGGCCGCGGCAAATCCGGTAACCGCCAGAACCGCAACCGTTGCGACAAGGGCCCGAGGCCGCCCGTCGAGCAGCCGGCGGACGAGAGTGAATCGAGGCTTGTGGAACCGCACGAAGTATTTGGAAGGCAAGATGCGGGCCGTTGAGTTATGTGGTTACCGTGTTTCGGAACCGCCCCACCCTAGAGGTCTTGACCCTCAGAACTTGCACCATTTGGGTCAGGTTTCTGGGTCAAGACCGTCCGCGCGTCAGCGCGGCGTGATCAAGTTTATCGTCTAGCGAGGCGGAGCCCTCGATGGTCTGAGGCGCAGCCTCGCTAGATTATCCGCCGGCCGTCGCGAACCGACAAGGCCGGCGGGACGATATTCGTCAGCGCCGGCCGGGCCACCTCAGCGTTGACCGGACCTTATGATGTGTCATGTGGCGTGGGGCTACAAGCTCGTTGTGTCGACGCGCCGCCTGGCAGCCCTGGCGTTTTGCGCGACGTCGATCGGGTGCGGCGGTCCAGCCCTCGTGCGGACGAGCTCGCCTGCGAACCCTACGGTTTCTAGTAGGTTACGGAGGGAACGGAGACGCTCACACGGAGGAACGGAGCCAACGGAGGGACGAACGGAGAAGAGGCGCCAGGGGCTACACGTGGCTTACAGTGTGCTCGCGCCGCGCATCGCGCGGCGGATGTGTCGCTCCAGCGAGAGCCGCCTGTGGCGGGCGCGCGAGCACGTTGAACGCAACTGACCATCCGTACCTCTCCGTTCGTCCCCCGTTGGCTCCGTTGCTCCGTTTGTGAGCGTCTCCGTTCTCTCCGTCCCCTCCGTCGGAGGCCCCGCTATTGGATGATCCCGCCGAAGGCCTTGTACACGGCAACGACGGCAGTAAAGTTGCTCGACTCGGCCTGCGCGACGGCATCCTCGGCCTGGAGCTGCGTGCGCTCCGCGTCGAGCAGCGCGAGGAAGTCGGCGACGCCTTCGCGATAACGCGTGCGCGCAATGGCGGCGGCTCGGCCGCTCTCGCGCGCTTGATCCGCGAGCTTCACCAGACGCTCCTGCTCTTCGCGGTACGACACCAGCGCGTTTTCGGTTTCCTCGAGCGCGCGGAGAACCGTGTGCTCGTACTCCGCCAGCACTTCGTCGGTGCCCGCCTGCGCTCCGCGCAACCGGGCCCGGGCGCTGCCGAGATCCGTCCCGACCCAGCTCAGCGCCGGCGTCACGGCCCACGCGCGCGAGTCCGACTTGCCGAACAAGCTCCCGCGACCGGCAATCAGCCCGAGGAAGCCTGCGATGCTGACACGTGGAAAGAGCTCCGCTCTGGCAATGCCCTCTCGAGCCGCTGCGGCCGCAACCTGTCGCTCGGCGGCGCGGACGTCGGGGCGGCGCTGCAGCAGCTGCGCGGGATCCCCGAGCGCCAGGGCCTTGGCGAGCGGCGGGTATGCCCGTGGCGCCAGGTCTACTTTGAGCTCCCCGGGACGCACGGCGGTCAACACGGCAATCCGATGGACGCGAATGGCGGCGGCGGAGCGAAGGGGCGGCACGCTCGCTTCTATCGCGGCGACTCGCGCCGCGGCGCTGGCCACGTCCTGCTCTTCGCCGAAGCCCGCGTCCCGGCGCACCGTCGTGAGCCGCAGCGTCTCCCGTTGATTGGTGAGACTGCGCTCCGCGACCGCCAGCTGCTGCTGCAGCCCGCGGAGCTCGAAGTAGTTGCGTGCGACTTCGGCAGCCACGCTCACCCGGACGTCGTCGAGAGACGCTGATGCGCCCGCCGCCGTCGCAGAGGCCGCGCGCACGGCCGACCTGACCCGCCCGAACAGATCGATCTCCCAGAAGGCATCGAACCCCGCAACGTAGGTCGAGGTCTGGATCGGCTCGTCCGTGAAGCCCGAGATGACCTGCTCGCGACGATCGATCGACGCGCGAACCCCCGCCTGCGGATACCGATCCAGCGACACATCGTCGAACACCGCGCGGGCCTGCCGGACTCGCGCGACCGCGACCTGCACGTCGAGGTTCGACTGCAAAGCCGAGGTCTCGAGCTGTTCGAGGACCGGGTCCTCGAACTGCCGCCACCAGCGAGGATCGTAGGACTGCTGAACGAACAGCCCGGGAGCCGCGTTCACCAACGCGGCCGGCCGCGTCTCGGGGGCGCGGTACGGCTTCTGAACGCAGCCAGCAAGCGGAAGCACCGACACCAGTACCGCAACAGGTACGACACGCACGATCATTGCTCCTCCAACGCAGCCCTTGGCGGCCCGCTGAACACCTGACGCCGCCGCGACAGTCGCTCGACGACCCACGCGATCGACACGTAGAACACCGGCGTGAAGAACAGCCCGAAAATCGTCACGCCGAGCATGCCCGCGAACACCGCGATGCCCATCGCATGCCGAATCTCGGCGCCCGCCCCTGCCGAAAAGACGAGCGGCACGACACCCATGATGAAGGCGACAGACGTCATCAGCACGGGCCGCAGCCGCACGCGGCAGGCGTCCAGGATCGCTTTGACGTGCCCCCCAGCCTCGTGCTCGCGCTGCTTGGCGAACTCCACGATCAGGATGGCGTTCTTGCACGCGAGTCCGGCCAGCACGAGGAAGCTGACCTGGGTGAAGACGTTGTTGTCGCCGTTGGTCAGCCAGACGCCTGCGATCGCGCACAGCAGCGTCATTGGCACGATCAGGATCACGCTGAGCGGTAACGTCCAGCTCTCGTACTGCGCCGCCAGGACCACGTACACGAGCAGGACGCAGAGCGGGAAGATCAGGATCATCGTGTTGCCGGCGATGAGCTCCTGGTACGCGAGCTCGGTCCATTCGAACTGCATGGTTCCGGGCAGCCGATCGCGGAGCACCTTGGCAATCGCCTCCTGCGCCTGCCCGGAGCTGTAGCCCGGAGCTGCCCCACCATTGATTTCAGCCGCCGGAAATCCGTTGTAGTGCATCACCTGGTCGGGCCCATAGCTCTGGTTCACCTTGACGAGGGACCCCAGCGGCACCATCGCGCCTGCGACGTTCCTGGTCTTCAGGCGAGGAATCTGATCGGGCTGGAGCCGAAACTCCGATTCCGCCTGCACGTTGACCTGGTAGGTCCGCCCGAAGCGGTTGAAGTCGTTCGCGTAGAGTGACCCCAGGTACACCTGCAGCGTGTCGAACACGTCGGTGACGTTCACGCCGTACGTCTTCGCCCGCTCCCGGTCGACGTCGGCGTCGATCTGCGGCACGCTGACCTGGAAGCTCGAAAAGAGCCCTGCCAGCGACGGAATCTGCCGGCCCTGACCGATGGCGCCCTGCAGCTGCGAGTACAGATCCTCGAAACCCGCACCTCCTCGATCCTCGACGTACAGCTTGAACCCGCCCACCGTCCCAAGGCCCTGCACGGGTGGTGGTGGGAAGATTGCGACGAACGCTTCCTGAATGCTGGCAAACCGCATGTTCAGGTCCTGCACGATCGCTGCAGCGGAGAGATCGGCGCTTTTCCGTTCCTGCGCCGGCTTGAGCGTCACGAACACGATGCCGACGTTCGACGCGTTCACGAAGCCGTTGACCGACAGCCCCGGAAACGCGACCGAGTTCGCCACGCCGGGACGGCTCAATGCGATGTCCGACATCTTCCGGATGACGGCCTCCGTCCGATCCAGCGTGGACGCATCGGGGAGCTGCGCGAACGCCACGAGGTAGTCCTTGTCCTGCACCGGCACGAAGCCCTGAGGCACGCGCGCAAAGCCGAGGAACGTCAGTCCGATCAGGCCGGCGTACACCACGAGCGCAGCGACCGAGACCCTGATCACGCGTGACACGCCGGCCGTGTAGAGGCCCGACGCGGACGTAAAGAACCGGTTGAAGATCCGGAAGAACCAACCGAACACACGGTCGATCGCCGATTGCAGCCGATCTTTCTCCGAGCTCGCCGGGAGGAGCAGCCGCGACGCGAGCGCGGGGCTCAGCGTCAGTGAGTTGAACGCCGAGATGACGGTCGAGATCGCGATCGTCAAGGCGAACTGCCGGTAGAACTGTCCTGTCAACCCGCTCACGAAGGCCGTCGGCACGAACACGGCGCACAGCACCAGCGCGATGGCGATGATCGGTCCGGAGACTTCCTCCATGGCTTCCCTGGTCGCCTCGATCGGCGATCGGCCCATGTGGATGTGTCGTTCGACGTTCTCCACGACCACGATCGCATCGTCTACGACGATCCCAATCGCGAGGACCATGCCGAAGAGCGACAGCGTGTTCAGCGAGAAGCCGAACATCAGCATCACCGCGAAGGTGCCGACGAGCGAGATCGGCACCGCGACGAGCGGGATGATCGACGCACGCCACGTCTGCAGGAACACCATCACGACAATGACAACCAGCAGAATCGCGATGAACAGCGTCTCGACGACCGCGCGAATCGACTCCCGGACGTAGATGGTCGGGTCGTAGACGATGCGGTAGTCCATGCCCTGGGGAAAGGCCTGCTTGAGCCTGTCCATGGTGGCGCGAACCTGGTTCGAGGCTTCGATCGCGTTGGTCCCCGGGCGCTGAAAGATGCCGATCGCCACGGCGGGCTGGTTGTCCAGCAGGCTGCGCAACGCGTACTGGTTCGAGCCGAGCTCGACGCGGCCGACGTCACGAATCCGCGTGATCTGGCCGTCCTGACCGGCACGCACGACGATGTCGGCAAACTGGTCTTCGGTCTGCAACCTGCCCTGCGCGTTGATCGAGAGCTGGAAGGTCGTATCGCTGGGCGATGGCGGACCCCCGAGCACGCCAGCCGCCACCTGAACGTTCTGCTCACGAATCGATCGGACGACATCGGTCGCCGTCAGCTGCCGCGCGGCGAGACGATTCGGATCGAGCCACACGCGCATGCTGTATTCGCCCGCGCCGAAGACCTGCGCACTGCCGACGCCGGCGATGCGAGCCAGTTCGTCCTTGACGCGCAGGTGCGCGTAGTTCGAGAGGTACAACATGTTGTACCTCTCGTCGGGCGAGACCAGGTGGACGACCATGATGAAGTCGGGAGAGGACTTCTCGGTCGTGACTCCGACGCGCTGGACTTCCGGGGGCAGCCGCGGGAGGCCTTGCGCGACGCGGTTCTGCACCTGCACCTGAGCGTTGTCGAGATCGCTCCCCAGCGCGAAGGTGACCGTCAGCGTCATCGCCCCATCGGCGGTCGACTGGGAAAACATGTAGAGCATTCCCTCGACCCCGTTGATCTGCTGCTCCAACGGAGCCGCGACGGTCTCGGCGATGACTTTCGGATTCGCGCCGGGGAATACCGTCCTGACGACAACCGTGGGAGGTACGACGCTCGGATATTCGCTGACCGGCAGCCGAAACACCGCCAGCGCTCCGGCGGCCAGAATCAGGAGCGACAGCACGGCCGCGAAGATCGGCCGGTCGATGAAGAACCTCGAGAAATTCATTCCTTCCTCACTTCTCTCCGCTGGACTTCTCGCCGCCCGACGACTTCTCCCCGCCTGTTGCGGTGTTCGGTCCCGAGGTGGCCACCGGTTCATCCATGCCGACGACGACCGGTTCGACCTTCACGCCGGGACGCACGCGCTGCAAGCCGTTCACGACCACGAGGTCGCCGTCCTTGACCCCGGAGCGGACGAGCCGCAGGCCATTCACGAGCGGCCCCAGGACCACGCTGCGATACTCGATGGTGTGATCCGGCTTGACGACGTACACGTAGCGCTTGTCGAGATCGGTGCCGACGGCCCGGTCCTGGACCAGGAGGCCGCCCTGCTGCGTGGCCTTCGGCAGCTGCAACCGGACGAAGAGCCCTGGCGTCAGGCTCCGATCGGCATTCCGGAAGATCGCGCGCGCACGGATCGTCCCGGTTGCGGGATCGATCTGGTTGTCGAGGAAGTTCAGCTTGCCCTCGAGCGGAAAGTTGCGGTCGCTTGCGAGCGCCAATCGGATCGGCAGCGCCGCCTGGCCCTTCGCGCCGGCCGCCTTGCGGGCCAGCGCCGCGTACTGCAGATACGCCTGCTCGTCGGCGTCGAAGGAGGCGTAGATTGGATCGAGCGAGACGACGGTCGTCAGAATCGTCGCCTCCCCGGGACCGCTGGAGACCAGGTTGCCCTCAGTCACGATCGCTCGCCCCACCCGCCCGTCGATCGGCGCCGTGATCCTCGTGAATTCCAGGTTGAGCTCCGCTGCGCGGAGCCCGGCTTCGACGGCCGCCACCTGCGCGTTCGACTCCTGCGCGAACGACGCACGGCGTTCCTGCTCCTCGTGCGACATCGCGTTCTCACTCGCGAGGCGCCCCGCGCGATCGAGCTCCGATTTCGCCCGCTGCACCGTCGCGCGAGCTCTGGCAAGCTCGGCGCGCAGCCGATCCACCTCGGCTTCGAATGGGCGCGGGTCGATCTGGAAGAGCGGGTCGCCCCGCCGCACCATCGCGCCCTCTTCGAAGCGAACCGACGAGACGTAGCCCGACACGCGTGGCCGGACGGCGACCGAGTTCACGGCTTCGAGGCGACCGGTGAACTCGTCCCACTCAGTGACGTTCTGCGGCGCCACTTTCGCAACCGTTACCTTCGACGGCGGTGGTTCACCTGGCTGGGCGGCGGTGCGCGCGCAGGCGGACGCCAGAACGGTCGACAGGAGGGCCGCCACAATGACGGCGTGCCCCGGCCGCCCGTTCGCTCGGATATTCAATAGCTGGGCTGCAATCGTGCGGGATTCGTGACGAGGTACTCATGGTTCGTGAGCATGTCATCCAGGTTGCCCCGCCACAATCGGGCTGTGGATCGAGTGGAGCTTCCCTCCAACGTTGCAGGCCCTGATGACACTTTCAGGAGAGCCTGCGCTGCAACTTTTGGCCGATATGGGGCTCGGCCCATCGCCAGACCTGCGCAGCGGCCCGATCTGCTGGATAATCGTGGGAGCCCGTACGGACACTTCGCGCAGGGCGAGGTGACAACAGGAGGTCACAGGTGCAGTCAGAGATCGAGAGTCTCACCGACCACGAAGGGCCCCCCGTGCCTGTCCAGGCGTATCAGCCGACGCTCGACGCGCTGCATTCGGCCCTCGCGCGCGAGCTCGACATTCGCCGGCGCGCGGAGTGCGCGCTTCGCATCCAGAGCGATGCCGTGCAGCTTGCCCTGCAGCTCCTCGTTCGCGAGCCGGACGTCTCCGGATTCTTCCGCGCGTTCATCAAGGCGCTGGTCGATCAGTCGGAGAGCTTTGCCTCCGGCGTGTGGCTGCTCAATGCCGACTCGACGCGCTGCGATCTGTGGATGGCCTACATCGAGGGCCGCTTCTTCATGAAGGACAGCGAAGATTGGGACTCGCTGACGCTGCCCCGCGCGAGCCTCGCGGCGCACCTGGTCGACTACCCGCGCGGCTGGACCGCGACGGTGGAGTACACGGGCGACGATCCGCGGCTGCCCGATCCGGTGCACGCGTTCAATCGAACGGCGGGCGTCGCCTCGGTGGTGACGGTGCCGCTGCTGCTGCCGACACGCAACCTCGGATGGGTCGCGCTCGCAACGGGTCCGGCCTCCGAGTGCGAGAGCGCGTGGCGGCGAGCGCTGCTGGAGGCGATGGCGCAGCAGGCGACGCTCGCGCTGCACCACAACCGGTTGGCCGAACAGAGCCATGTCGAAGCGCGGCGTCAGGCAGTGCTCGAGGAGCGTAACCGCATGGCACGCGACATCCACGACACGCTCGCGCAGGGGTTCGGCGCCATCCTGATGCAGCTGCAAGCGGCCCAGCGCTCAGCGGTCTCGCTTCCGCCCGCCGTGGCAAAGAGCCTGGAAGTGGCCGTCGATCTCGCGCGCACGCACATGATCGACGCCCGGCGCTCGGTGTCCGCGCTCCGCCCGCAATCACACGAAGGTGAGGACGTGGCGGCAGCGCTCCAGCGCATGACGGATCTCGCGCGCCGGACGACCGATGTGCCGATCGATCTGGAAGTCGGCGAACTGCCGCCGCTCGGAGGTGGGGTCGACCGCGAGATCATCGGCATCGCACAGGAGGCGCTGACCAACGCGGTGCGTCACTCCCGGGCGCACCGGATCTCGATCCACGCGTCGCCCGTCCGATCCGTGGGCTTCCGATTGTCGGTGGCCGACGACGGACGCGGCATTGCGAAGGAGCGCCGGGACGCCGGGTTCGGCATGACGAGCATGCAGGAGCGCGCCGAGCGCATCGGCGCCTCGCTGACGATCGTCACGGCCCCGAGGTCGGGCACCGAAGTCGTGCTCGCCTGGGAGCCGCCGTCATTCTCGATTCCCACACAGGCCGATGCTCGACGCTGAACCGGCATCGCTCGCGGCGGCCGTACGAGCCAGCGTCCTCGTGGTCGACGATCACGCCCTCCTGCGAACCGGCGTGGCGAACATCATCAACCAGGAGGCGGACCTCCGGGTGATCGCGGAGGCCTCGAACGGTCAGGAGGCGATCGACGCGTTCGAGCGGTATCGTCCGGACGTGACGCTGCTCGACCTGCGGATGCCGGTGATGGAAGGCGTCGAAGCGGTGCGCCAGATTCGGGAGCGCGATCCTCTCGCGAAAGTCATCGTGCTCACGACCTACGATACCGACGAGGACATCTCACGCGCGCTCAAAGCAGGGGCCAAGGCCTACATCCTGAAGGACATCTCGGCGGACCTCCTCATCGAGTGCATCCACGACGTGCTGGCGGGCAAGACCTATCTCGCGCCGCAGGCGGCAGCCAAGCTGGCCGAAGGTGTCACGCGGGTCCAGCTGACGCCGCGGGAGCTCTCGACGCTCCGGCTCATCGCGGACGGCCGATCGAACAAGGAGATCGCGAACGAGCTCGGGATCAGCGAGCGCACGGTGAAGACCCACCTCGGACATCTCTTCGCGAAGCTGGGTGTGACGAGCCGGACCGAGGCGGTCAAGATCGCCATGCGACGCGGCCTCGTGCGGCCGAATTAAGGACACTCATTCGCTCGCGCCCTTCGACTGCAGATATCGAGTCACGGCGTCGTGCCCGCCCCTACGGGCCACGCTCAACGGCGTCCGCCACTCGCCTCCAGTGCCTCGCGGCGAGGATGCCGACCAGGCGCGGGCATTCACGTTGGCGCCGCGCGCGATCAGAAGCTTGACCACCTCGAGACGGCCCTCCGCGCTGGCTTGAATCAGCGGGTTCTCGTCTTCCGGCACGATCTCGTCGATCATCGCCCCGCGATCCAGCAGTAGGGTGACAATCTCGACGTGGCCTTCTCGAGCCGCCATGATGAGCGGGTTGCCGTCCCCCTGCACGGAGAGGTTGGGATCGGCACCGCGATCGAGCAACAGCCGAACGACGGCGGCGTGCCCTTCGCGCGCGGCCACGATCAGTGGGGTGCCGTCGCCGGAGACCGTGACGTTGGCGTCTGCCCCTCCGTTCAAGAGGTCGGTGACCCTGCCGACGTCGCCGCGTTCGGCGACCTCCAGCAGTCGCGAGCTCAGGGCTTCGGCGAGCGCATCGACTCGCGGTGCCTGACCCCGGCCGGTTTGTGCACCCGCGGGCCGTTCGTCTGACGTCGTGACTCCGGGCGCGCGCGACACCGCCACCAGCCGCAGCGGTGCCATGAGGGCAACCGCGGCCATCCCGATGGCTGCCATTCCGATCACGGCCGGCGCGCTCGCGCGCCCGCGCATCTGGTGCCGATCCAGGAGGGCCGCCACCCGAACCGAGAGATCGCTGCGGCTGGCCATGGCGAGCGCCGGATGGGAGCGGCTCCGCGACATGCGCTCGGCGAGCATGACGAGCTGCTCCGCGTAGTCGGCCCGTTCCGCGTCGTTCGTCATGTCATCCGACGCGCGCGCCACGGCGTCGTCGCACGCGCACTCGCACTCCAGGCGGAGGCGCCGCCACGCCATCCAGACGAGCGGGTGGAACCAGTACACGGCGCACATCGTCCTGGCGAAGAGCTGAAGGAGCCAGTCTCCCCGGCGGACGTGCTCCAGCTCATGGACGAGCGTGCGGCGCAGGTCGGGATCGCTCCACTCGCGCGCGTCCAGCGGCAGCAGAATCGTCGGGCGCAGTAGACCGGAGACCACGGGAGCCGAGACCGCCTCGTGCAGAAGCACGGCGACCGCGGGCCGCACACCGCGCTCGTCGGCGAGCGTGCGAACGAGCGCATCGGCGGCGGGCCATGGCAGCCCGTCGGCAGTCATCCTCCGGAGCCGCCACAGGGCTGCCATCAGGGCGAGGAGGAGGACCGCCGCGCCAACGGACCACCCCACACGCGCCGATGTCGCTGCCGACTCCGAAGGGCCGCGCGACGTCGTCTCAATTGACTCGGCGGGTGGTACGGTCGATCGAGCTCCGGCGATCGAGACCGCGCCCGCGCGGTCGTTCCGCGCCGGAGTCGCGTTCGAGCTTCGAATCGGAATATCGAAGGTGAACGCAGGGGCGACTGCCGCCGCGACCGGCAGCGCCAGCAGCGCGCCGAACGTGCAGGCGAGCATCGCGCCCCGAACGGAGGCGCGGGCACGGCCCGAGAGGCGGACCACCGACAATCCGAGCACCAGCACGACGGTGACCTTCGCGAGGACCCAGAGCTCCGCTGTCATGATTTCTTCCTTTCCTGGCGTACGCGCTCGATCTCCGCATGGAGAGCCTCGAGCTCCGAGTCGGTCCAGTGCTCCTGCCGGAGCAGCGAGGTCATCATGACCCCGACGGAGCCGCCAAAGAACGTCCGGACGTACTGTTTGAGTGCCGTGCGCCTGGCGGCTGCCGGAGACGTGACCGGCGAATAGACGTACCGCAGCGACTCCTCCCGATGCCGGATGTGTCCTTTTTTCTCGAGACGGACGAGCATCGCCCGGACCGCCGAATAGCCCGGGGGGTCGATGAGCCGCTCGCGGATCTCCTCGGCGGACGCCTGTCCGAGCCCGAAGAGCACGTCCATGATTTCGCGCTCGCGGCGTGTGAGCCGATGGGATGGGGGTGGGGCCACTGCTCGCTCTCCTTACTGCTACAAACGGAGCATAATGCTACATTAGTAGCATGTCAAGCGTCGGTGCGGCGGTCGGGCGGACCTGAAGAGCCGATAAATCCATCTCATGTGGCTTCCGCCTTCCACCTTCGCGCGAAGCGCTCCGGCGGACCGCCGTAGCCTTCGCGGAGGCTGGTCAGGCGGAAGATTGCGGCGGGCGCTCGACTTCCACCTAAAGGTGGAAGCCACGAGTGGAGCCTGACTGACATCCGTACCAGACGACACACATAGCGGCGGTTCACAGCAACGCGCGCAGCCGCTCGATCGCCTCGTCGATCGAGCGGCCCTCAGCCTCGAGACCGAACCACAGATCTCCGACAGCCGCCGTGCGCGCGGCCATCGACCGCAGCGTGTACGTCCGCGGTCCGACCTCGCGGCGCTCGAGCTCCGCCCAGGTGCACGGCGCCGACACCGGTGCACCCGGCTTGGGCCGCACCGCGTACGGCGCCGCGAACGTCGCGCTGTAGCCGTTGCGCCCGGTGTCGATCAGGATCCGGTTGCCGCGGTCCGCCTTGCTGAACTCCTGCGTGAGGTGGTCGGGATCGCGGGACACGAGGAGCTTGCCGACGGTATGTGCGAATCCCGCGACCTCGCCGTAGCCGGAATCCGCGTCGAGCGAAACGACAATGTGAAAACCTTTCGACCCGGATGTCTTCAACCAGCTCTCGAGCCCCAGCTCCGCCAGCAGATCGCGCAGCCGGAGTGCCGCGCCGCGCAGGACATCCGGATCCTCCTCGGAAGGATCGAGATCGAAGACGCAGACGTCCGGCCGGTGCAGCCGGGGCGCGCGCGACGGCCACACGTGCGGCGTGATGCTGTTCTGGTTGGCCATCCACAGCAGCGATCGCGTGTCCGAGGCGAGCGGATGGTGGACGACGCCGCCCTTCTTCGGCACCTCGACACGCTCGAGCCATGCCGGAAACCCCTTCGACACGTCTTTGTGGAAGAAACCCTCTTCCCCGATGCCAGCCGGATACCGCTCCATCGTGATCGGCCTCGCGCGGATGTGCGGCAGCATGATCGGCGCGATCGCTTCGTAGTAGGCGGCGAGCTCGCCTTTCGTGATCCCGGCATCGGTCCCGTGCGGCGGAAACAGGATCTTCTCGGGGTGGGTGATCACCGGTGTCTCCCGATTCTTCACCCTTCCCTCACCACGTCGCGTGCCGATTTATCGGTCCGAAGCCCGAGCAGCCGTGAATGACGCAGCTTGCCGTGCCCCGTCCACTCGATGAACGCGACCTGCACGACGAACTCAGGGCGCACCCAATGCGCGCGCAGCCTCGGAAGGCCGACCGCCTTCGTGAACGGCGACTTCGGGATCTCGAGCCCGTCCAGCCTGGCACGAAGATCGAGCAGGAGCTTCGTGTCGAACCCCGTGCCAACCTTCCCGGCAAACACGAACTCGTCGCCCTCGAAGTAGCCGACCAGCAGCGCGCCAAATCCCACGCGGCCGCCTTGAGGATCGGTGAAACCGCCGACAACGAACTCCTGCGCCAGCTCGCACTTCATCTTCAGCCAGTGCGGCGAGCGCCGGTGTTCGTACACCGATCCGCGTCGCTTCGCGATCACGCCTTCCCAGCCTTCGGCACACGCCCGCTCCCACGGCTTCGAATCCTCGATGGACTCCACGCGCTGGAGCGGCGCTCGCATCGGGAGATCGGCGAGCATCGCGCGCCGCGCCTCGAGCGGCAGCGAGGTGGCGTCGCGCCCGTCGAGCCACATGATATCGAACACGTGATAGGCAATCTGGCCGCCGCCCCAGGTGACCTCGCCGTCCAGGATCACGTCGCGGACGGGGAGGCTCATGATCGCGCCGGCGATCGACGGCAGGTTCTGAGGCAACCGGTTGCGCGAGAGCAACCGGATGTCGGATCCCTGGCGGAAGGTGAGCACGCGAATGCCATCCAGCTTGCGCTCGAAGATCCACTCGGGCCCGGTGAATCGCTCCTGCGTCAGGGTCGCGGCCATCGGCTCGACCCAGTCGGGAAAGGACATCGCCATAGCTTCTTCGATTGGGGTCAGGTCCCGGCGGCCGCCATTCCCAGCGCCGTCGTCATATCATCAGTTTTTCGGAATACTGCGATTCAAATGCTTCAATTTACTTCAGGCTGGGTTCCAACAGAGGATCGTGCGCTGACGCATGCTGGCACTCCTGGGCCTCGCCACGGTCGTTCTCCTGCTGGCGCTCATCATGAGCCGCCTGGTGTCGCCGCTCGTCGCCCTGATCGTGGTGCCCACCGCTGCCGCCATCGTCGGCGGCTTCGGCCTGACGACCGCCCAATTCATGCTGGCGGGCCTTCAGCAGATCGCGCCGGTCGCGACGATGTTCGTCTTCGCCATCCTGTACTTCGGCATCATGACCGACGCCGGCATGCTCGATCCGATCGTCGATCGCATCCTGCTCGCCGTCGGCACGCGCCCCACCCGCATCGTCATCGGGTCGGCCCTGCTCGCGCTGCTGGTGCACCTGGACGGATCGGGAGCGGTGACGTTCCTGGTGACCGTGCCGGCCATGCTGCCGCTCTACGAGCGTCTCCGGATGGACAAGCGCGTGCTGGCGTGCGTCGCGTCGATGGCTGCCGGAGTGAATTTTCTCCCCTGGACCGGTCCTACGCTGCGGGCATCGGCGGCCCTGCACGTCTCGACGACCGACCTGTTCCGCCCGCTGATCCCCGTGCAGGTGGTAGGTCTCGCCTTCGTATTCCTCGTGGCCTATCTGCTGGCGGGGTCACGCGCACGCTTGCACTCGATGTGCACGGCAAGTCCTACAGCTCTGCGCTCCTGGAGATGGAGATCCCCGATGACGAGGCAGCCGGTGATCTGTAGGGCGCGGGATTTCCGCCTTCGCGCGCACCACGCATCAGACGCGTGATCCCGACGGACGTGCGAAGGTGAATGCCGACGGCAACGAGACATCAGGGCTGCCGTCGGTCCTGCACCAGGCGCCGCTCGGCACGTATCTCGGTTGGAACGCGCAGAGCGTTTGCAGCGGGTCAGCTTCCGCTGTCATCCGCTGACCGCCCCTCCGCGGACCCAGATATCGCAGTCGGCCGAGGTCCCCATGAAAGTACACGCGGTGGATGCGACCGTCGGCGATCGCCAGCAAGAGAGCCGCAAACGGGCCGGCATCGTCGTAGAAGACGAGGGCCGGCTGGCCGTTCAGCTCGTGAACCTCGGTGTCGAGCCGGGCGTTCGCGGACGTCGCGACGACGAACGCGGCGATCCTGGCCGCGCCGTGGAGCGGAGCCTGGAGGTTGCGGATCCTGCCCACGCGACGACCGTCGGCACCACCGTCGGTGATCATCACCGCATCTTTCGCGAGCATCGTGACGAGCGCCTCCATGTCGCCCGCCAGTGCCGCCTGAGTGAACGCGCCCAGGAGCCGCTCGTGCGCCTCCCGTGACGTGGAGAACAGGCGCTTCTCCGTCGCGACGTTCTCGCGCGCGCGCTCGAGGAGCTTTCGGCACGCCGCTTCGCTCTTGCCGATGAGCGCTGCGATCTCGCCGTAGTCGAAGTCGAAGACGTCTCGAAGGAGCAGCACCGCCCGTTCGGCCGGCGTCAGCCTTTGAAGCACCACGAGGAACGCCATCGAGACCTGGTCGAGCAGATCCACGCGGCTGAGGCCTCCAGCGTCGAGATCGACCGGCTCGGGCAGCCGGTCACTGCGACTCTGTTCGCGGCGCGCCGTCGCGGAGTCGAGCTCGTTGATGCAGAGTCGGGTTACGAGCGTAACGAGGTAGGCGCGTGGCGAAGCCGCGTCGACGTGCCGGCCGCTCCAGCGCAGCCAGGCCTCCTGCACGATGTCTTCCGCGCGGCCGAGGTCGCCGAGCATGCGGTAGGCATGTGCGATGAGAAGCGCGCGATGCGACTCGAAGATGGCGAGATCGTCGCCGGTCGTGCCAGGCATCAGAACGGTTTGACCTCCATCAGCACGACTATCGCTCCCACCAGTCCGCACATGCCATACGCCATCCGCTCCACGCGCTCGAGGGCCGCCTGGCCGGTGCTCTGTTGGGACAGCCCTTTCCGAAGCGCGCGACGCGCTTGCCCGAGCAGCACGCCGGTCGCAATGAGCAGCAGTGCCGAGCCTCGGAGCCACCACCGCTCGTGAAACGCCCCGTGCGCGATGAGATCGAGCAGGACGCCCGTGACCAGCATCGTCGCGAGACTGAAGGACGAGTAGCGCAACAGCGGCGCCAGCCAGGGCAACACGACCGCTGCGGCGGGTCCGCCACGTCTCGCCGCCCCTGCGACGATCGCCACGGCGGCAACCGAGCCGACGCCGAGGACCGCGACGAGGACGTGCGCGACGAGGACCGGAACGTAGAGGGCGCTCATGCGGCGGCCCCCAGCCCACGCCCCAGTCCGACGACCTCGTCGACGTATGACCGCCGTTCGACCGCATCGAGCATGAACGCGGCGACGGATCGAAACGACATCGCGCGGCTTCCCGGCGGCAATGCGCTCGACAGGGCGCGGAAGCTGGCCTCCATCGATCTCGTCAGCCGTGGGGGCCGCACAATCGTCCAGTCGAGCCCGCTCGATCGCACGATGTCCTCCATGGTCGTGAGATCGCGGGCGTGATGACGGATCAACCATCGAAAGAAGGCGAAGTACAGGCCCTTCTCCGGAAACAGCACGGCGGCCGACACGATGGCAAGACGGCCGACACCGGTGGCCGCCATCGCGTCAACCGTGGCGCGGGCGCAGTCGGCGACGAGTGTGCTCGGGCGGAAGGCTTCACGGGGGTGCGGACCGATCGCGGACAGGACGGCGTCGTGGCCGGGGAGCGCAGCGGCGATTGCATCCGGCTGACGCGGATCGCCGCGGACGATCGACAGCAAGCCGCCCGCCATCCCCGGACGCGCTCCGGCCGACGTCCCGTTGAGTGCTTCGGCGAGTTTTTGAGGCGATCGGACGAATGCGGTCACGTGATGGCCGCGTACCAGGGCGAGGTCGAGGATCTCGGTGCCTATCCGTCCGGTGGCACCGATCACGAACAGTCTCATACCTCTAAGACCGGATAGCCGGCCGTCTTGTGACAGGTCGAGAATTGGCCGAGTCGGAATTGGAAGTCGAGTCTGCCGGATGGCTAGATGCGCTGACTGGTCAACAGGAGTAGGCGGAAGGAACTGGAACTCGTCCGAGTTCACGGGTCCTGCGCCGTTCTCTCCCGACCGGGATCCGCCCTCTGCCGTCCTGTTGAAGCTCTTCCAGCGTCGCAACCTGCACTAGTTGACGCCAGTGATTCGGGGTGAATATGGTCGAGCGCGTTACTTCATTCCGCCGTCGGCAAGTGACCGGATCAGATCGAGCGGAAGCCTGGTTTTGGCGCGCTCGTTCGCGCGCCGGATCTTGTCCGTCGTCACTCCGTGATCCCGGAGGCTGATGAGCTCGTCGAGGTCCAGCCGATCGTAGCCGAGCTCCTTGAGCTCGCGGATGTATCTCGGCGAGACCCCGTGGTCGCGCAGCTTGATCAGGCGTATCGATTGGCTGGTTGCGATACCCGAGTGATGCAATCTCGCTCGCGAATTCGACGCTGACCCCATGGTCTCTGGCCTTGACGAGCTGTTCGATCGTGAGGTCGTGCCCGAGATTGCGAAGGTCCTTCGCGAATTCCGACGACACCCCGTGGTCGCGGAGACGAATCACCTCGTCGAGTGCGAGCTTGCTGTGACCCATCGCCGCAAGATCTTTCACGAACTGCGGGTTGACGCCGTGATCCTTGGCCTTCACGAGATCGGCAATGGTCGCCGACGGGTAGCCGAGGTCGCGGAACTCCCGCACGAACTCGCCGTTCACCCCGTGATCGCGAATACGCTGCAGCTCGTCGGCGGTCAAACCCTTGACGTTCTGCTCTGCGAGCTCGCGGATGAACTCCGGCCCCACGCCATGATCCCGCAGCGTGATCAGCCGCTCCAGCGAATCCAGTCGATAGCCCGCCGTCCCCATCCCGCGCAGGTAGTCGAGGTGCACGCCATGCTGTCCGGCCCGAACCAGCTGGGACGTCGTTGGGCGCGGGTAGGACTGCTTGGTCAGCTCGTCCAGGAACGCGAAGCTGATGTCGCCTCGTGCGAGCGAGTATTGCTCCGCGTCGGTCGGACGCTCGAACCCTCGTTTGGCCAGCTCCGCCCCATAAGTCGGGCTGGGAGTAAATGTATACGTGCCGCCGGCAACACCATTCCGAGCGGTGCCCTCGAAGCTGAAGGTCCCGGCGTCGCGCCGGATGCTGAACCGAACCGGGCCGCTGGCGCCTGACAGTTGCGACAGCGACAGACCTTCGAGACGATCCAGCGGAATCGAGAAGCTGCTGTCCCAACGTCCCTCGGTCAGCCGCAGATAGATCATCTCCTTGATCGGGCTCTGCCGAATCTCCCACGTGCCGCCCATGTTTGGTTGCTCGACGGCGGCCGGAGCCTTTGAAGATTTCCCGGTCTTCCGCGCAGCCGTCACGGCGGAGCGGGCTGCAGTTGGAGCGCCGGAAACGACTGGCGGCTCCGCCGCCGCAGCATCGACTGCTGGCGCCGGCAACGCTCCCGCCTCGATGACAGTGGCGTTTGCGCTGGCGAGCGGCAGGACGAGCGCCACTGCGACCGCCAGGCCGGCCAGCCGGCTTCCGCGACCGGGGACCCGCCGGCTGCGCGCGGCATCCATCACCGCGAGCATGCGACCCTCCAGCTGCTTCGGACGAGCCATCGTCACGACGAGCGCCGGTGCGCGGCCACCACCGAGGGTATGCGCCAGCTCCAGCAGGTGGCCGGCGTATTCGCGAGCGCTGGTGCCCGATGTCAACACGAGATCGTCGCAGGCGAGCTCGCGCTCGACGCGGAGGCGCCGCGCGACCCACCACGCACCCGGATGGATCCAGTAGACCGCACACGCCACGGCCGCGAGCGTCTGGGTCAGGCAGTCACGCCGGCTCACGTGCGCGAGCTCGTGCAGCACGACCGCCCTGCGGCGATCGTCGGTCCACAGGTCTGCCACGGCTGGCAGCAGAATGACGGGAGCGCGCGTCCCGAAAGCCATCGGCATCGTGTGGTGACGACTCCGCAGAAGCCGCACCGGACGCTCGATCCCCAGGCTCCGACAGCATTCGCCGAGAAGCAGTGTCCAGTCCGCATCATCGATGGCCGAGGCGTGCAGGGCGAGACGCCGGATGGACAGCTGCTCGGAAGCGAGATAGGCCAGCAGCACCAGGACGCCTGAGACATACAGCACGAAACCTGCCGTGGTCCATGAGATGGGTTGGCTCTCCGCCACGCCCCGAACCGTCTCACCACCGGATGCGTCGGCCGGATTGTTGGCGCTCGCCGCGGCCACAACCGCGGCCGGCGCGAGGGTCGGTCCGCCGCCGGCCTCCATCACCGCGGTACCCGGGCCCTTCGCGACAGGGACCGCGATGTCCCAGGCAGGAAGAACGGCGGCGAGCACCGGAAGCCCGAGCATGCCGACGATGACGACCGACCAGATCAGGTGCCGCGAGGCGGCTGAACTGCGCCGACCTATCGGCCACTGCAGGAGGGCGCCGGCGCCCACGAGCAGCGAGGATTTGACGAAGATTCTGAAGCCCCATCCACACGGTGGCATTGTCGAAAAGAGCGCTCATCGTCTGTCTCCTTCGTCGCGGACCCGTTTCAACAGCGCCGACAAGCGCCGGTACTCGGCACCGGTGAGGGGCTCGTCCGAAATATCGAGCAGCGCCGCCATGGCCGAGCCTCGTGAGTTGTCGAAAAAGGTGCGGACGAGCTGTCGTAGGGCCGACCGGCTGGCATCTTCCGGCTTCGCCGCCGGGAAGTAGACATATCGCGGGCCGTCGTATTCGCGGCCGAGGAGACCCCGCTCGATCATGATGTCGAGCAGCTTGCGAACGCTGGACGGGCTCGACGCATCCGGCAGCTCCGACCGGATCTCTTCGACCGTCGCCCGGCGCCGGCGGTACAGAATCTCCATGATCTGGCTTTCGCGACGTGTCAAATCGATGTGTGCAAGCTTTGGCATAAGAGGAGTCCGACCCATGCCCGACCCCGAAGGTCGAGGTCGAGTCTCGTGAGCGAATTTTTTCGCCTAGGGCGAATATATTCGCGCGCGCGGCGATTGTCAACTGTGGGTTTTGAGCCGCGCCGAGGCGGAGTCTTATGGCGCGACTCGGCGCCACTAGCCTGTGAACGAATCGGTTCTGTGGCTTCCGCCTTTAGGCGGAAGCCCAGTGCCCGCGCTGATCTTCCGGCTAAAGCCGGAAGCCACGCGAGATTGATTCAGAGGCTCTTCAGGCCTGCCATTCCGGCCCGCGCAGGTAGCCTCTGAACGGCGGCGCAGCGATCACATGGTTCCGCCGGCAGCGAGACCGGGCTCGTGCGCGTGGAGGAACCAACGGTGCAGCAGGACGTGCCGCACGAACCACGGCGTCTCCAGCAGACGCGGAGCGAGTCCGACCGCAACGCCGTCGGGAACGATGTGTGTGAGGATCCGCGCGAACCCTGAAATGCCAAACCGTGCTCGAAGGCGCTGCTCGTAGTCCTCCAGCCGCTCACGCGTGTACCTGCCGGCAGCCTGCAGGATCGCCGATGCCCCGATCAGCCCCGACTCGATGGCCGGCCTGATTCCCTCGCCGCTCTGCGGATAGGCGAGACCAGCCGCGTCGCCAATCAGGATCACGCCGTCCTGCACGACGCGCCTCCGCGCCGGGCTCGTCGTCAGGTACGCGTGGCCACGCCATCGCCAGGACGCAGCCGCCGGAATCCGGCGCCTGGCCTTGAGAAAATCGACGAAGTCGGCTGTCGCTTTCGGCAGCGCCCTGGCGTCCAACCGGCCAAATCCTACGTTGAGGTAGTCCTGCTTGCGGAAGCACCAGCCATAGCCGCCGAGATCGGGAGAGAAGTACAGCTCCGGCCGTTCGGCGAGAACGGCGAACGAAGCGCCGGCCTCACCGTCGACCGCGAACTCCACCTCCTGCGCTGACACGACCGTTGCGCGATCCGGCGCGCCGTTCAACATCCGGGCGACCGGGCAGAAGTGGCCGGCCGCTCCGACGAGCATCGGCGCTCTCAGGCTCTCGTTGACGACCCAGTCGTCGCCTGTCCGTCGAATCCCCGCGACGCGGGCGCCGAGATGAAGCCGCGCGCCGGATCGCTGAAGAAGGTAATGATCGAACTCGCATCGCCGGATCCCGAAGCTCACCGGCCGGTCGTAGGTCGTCTCGACGATCTCGTCTCGGCCGATGAGACCCACCCGGAATCCCGTGATGGGCTGGAAGGTCCGGCCGCGCCGGTAGTCCTCTACGTCGAGCCGGAGGTCCTCGATCGCTTGCGGGGTGATCCAGCCTGCGCAGACTTTGTCCCGGGAAACGTCGCGCTGTCGATGACAACCACATCGAGGCCGGCCCGCCGAAGGCTCCAGGCGCAGGCGGAGCCCGCTGGACCTCCGCCGGCAATGACGACGTCACAGGTTTCCACGATCGCTCCGGGCTCACCCGCTGACCCGCGTCCACGGCAGTGCGTTGCTGCGGCCCCTCGCGAAGACAACCTGGAAGAGCTGCAGTGAGCCCGTGGTGAACGCCACCTCCGACCCGGCGAGGTACAGGTCCCAGGCGCGCACGAAGGTGGCGTCGAACATCGCCGCCACTTCCGCGGAGCTGTCTGTCGAAGCGCCGCCGCCAGTGCTCGAGCGTCTTGGCGTAGTGCAGCCGCAGGTTCTCCACGTCGAGGACCGAGAAGTCCTGGGGCTCGAGCACCTGCTCCGAAGACTTCCCGCAGCGTCGGAGCGTACGCACCCGGAAAAATCCGCTTCCGGATCCACGCGTTCACGGGCGCACCCTGGTTGCGGCCGATGAAGTGCAGCAACCCGCGGCCCGAATCGGTCAGCGCAGCGATCGATGACACGCCGCCGAGCGTTGGATAATCGGGTGCGCCGACATGCTCGAGCATGCCCGACCGACACGAACGCGTCGTACTGCCCCCGAACGTTGCGATAGTCGTCTTCGACGAACTCGACTCGATCGGCCAGGCCGCGTTCCAATGCTTGACGACGCGCGTATGCAATCTGTTCGGCCGACACGTTGAAGGCCCTGACGGTAACGCCGTATCGTTCGGCCATGAACAGCGCGAGCGATCCCCACCCGCATCCCGCCTCGACCACGCGCTCGCCCGGCTTGAGCCGGAGCTTCCGGCAGACGAGGTCCATCTTCGCGACCTGGGCGGCCTCCAGCGTGGCATCAGGCGTCGGAAAATACGCGCAGGTGTAGACCATTTCCCGATCGAGCCAGAGGCGATAGAACTCATTGCCGAGATCGTAATGATGGTGGACGTTCTCTTTGGCCGCGTGGGAGTCATTGGATTTCTGCCACAACCACCAGGGCCGGCGCCTCGAGAGGCCCCACGAGCGGTAAATCGCCTCGAGCAGGCTGACCAGATCGCCGCGGATCTCCACTCCGCCGAACATGTACGCCTCACCGAAGTAGAGCTCGGGATCCCACACCCATCCGAGCACCGCCTGACGATTCCGGAACACGATCGTCGCGACAGGCGGATCCACCGGCGAGGGGAGCTCGAAGCCATCCCAGAGCGCAAATCGAATCGGCGCAGAGCTGACCGACTGCTGAATCCTGGTCAACGCCCAGCGATCGAGGCTCGTGGACGTGAGCGGCGCGAGAAGTCGCTCGGGGAGCGACCGCTGGATCGGCTCGGTCTTGAAGCCGCTCCCGGCCGCCATTCGCGCGTCCCAATCATTCACAGCATCCCCTCCGGCCCGATGGGCGTGAATGGTTTCGACAATGCCGTGTCGGCTCCTCGCAGAGGCCGACACCGATATTGCTGACGTCGTGAGCGATCATATTTCGATGCCCTGGAGTCGCAAACACGTGCCTCGCAACCGGAGTGCCAAGCGAGCCGCTATGGTCTCCCAGGGCGCATGCTAATTGATGAGCTGAGATTATTCCAGTCGGTAGGCGACCGGGTGGTTTCCGCCTTAAGGCGGAAGCGGTGTAAGGCGGAAGCTACAAAGGGTCAGTGGAGGAGACTTGCTACATCCGCAGCACCGAAGCCGGGTCCACCTTGCCCGCCCAGCGCGCAGGCGCGTAACACGCGAGGAGCGACACGGTCAGGATGAGGGCGGCGTTGATGGCGTAGACCGTGGGGTCCGTCGGACGCACGTCGTTCAGCATCGTCTGCAGCGTGCGGGTCAGGAGCAGCGCGCCGGCAATGCCTATGGCGATGCCGGCGACGGCCGACCTGGCACCGCGCGCGATGATGAGGCGCTGGACGATGCCGGGATTCGCGCCGAGCGCCAGCCGGATCCCGTGTTCGTGCCGCTGCCGCCGGACGTTGTAGGACGTCACGCCGTAGATGCCCACCATCGCCAGCAGGCCGGCGAGCCCGCCGAACAGCCGTCGTCAGCGCCGAGAGCAGCCGCGGCTGCCCGACCGACGCGCTCACGACCTCGACCATGGTCTGGACGCGGGTGACGGGCAGCTGCGGATCGAGGCTGGCACGATGGAGCGGGCCGTCGGAATCAGCGATGAGGATCGATCGCCGACGACCGGATGACGACCGTCATCGCGCTGGAACGGGACCTGATCGGTCGTGCGGTAGAACTCGTACGGGGTCGGGCGCGTGAGTCCGAACGAGCGGATGTTGCCAACGACGCCGACGACCTCGTGCAGCTCCCGCTCTGCCGGATGGTCGTGAACTGACCCTGGCCGAATCGCCTGCCGATCGGATCCTGGCCCGGCCAGAACTTGTCCGCCATCGCCTGGTTGATGAGCACGCCGTTGGTGTCTTGGCTGTCGCGGCGCGTCGAGCGCCGGCCGCGCAGGAGCGGAATCCCGAGCGCCTTGAGGTAATCACCATGCAGGTAGCGGTACTCGACCAGCGGGTTCTCGTTGGCTCCCCACGGATTTCCGCCTTCGCGCGTCATCTCGCCGTTGTTGCCGAAGCGGTACATCGGCAGGTGGCTGGTCAAGACCGACTGCCTGCACGCCACCGACCTGCGCAAACGCTCGTAGAGCGATGCGATAGAGCTCCTTGATAGCCGCGGGATCCTTGTATCGAGGTCCGGACGAGCGTCAGATGTCGAACGTGATGACGTGATCGGTCCGGATCCCGGCGTCGCGCCGCTCGAGCAGGACAGGTTCTTCACCATCAGCCCGGCGCCCACGAGCAGCGCGAAGGCCAGCGGCGTCTCGGCGACGACGAGACCGTTGCCGAAACGCCGCGCGCCGCTCGCGGTGCGGATGTCGCCTTCTCGAAGCGCCGTCGTCAGCGTCGTCAGCGCGCAGCCGCAGAAGAGGCCAGAGCCCGCAGAGAATTCCGACGCGCGACCGAGATGGCGGCGGTGAAGGCGAGCACGCGGCCGTCGACCTGAATCGTCGCCGCGCGCGGCAGGATGTTCGCCGCGAGCGCGACGAACACCCGGACGGTCCAGATGGCGAGCAGGAGCCCGAGCGCGCCGCCGGCCAGCGCGAGCAGCAGCGATTCGCAGGTGAGCTGCCGTGCGACATCCCCCGCCCGGCGCCGAGCGCCATCCGGATCCCGATCTCCCGCCGGCGCGCACAGCCCGACGCAGCAGGAGGTTCGCGACGTTCGCGCAGGCAATCAGCAGGACCACAGCACGGCCCCGAGCAGCACCTGCAGCGGGCCGCGGATGTTCCCGACGATCACCTCGTGGTACGACTTCACGTCGATCCCGTGGTTGTGGCCGAACTCCTTGGCGAGGGCCTGGCCCAGCGCCCGCATCTCCGCGGTCGCGCGCTCGAGCGTGACGCCCGGCTTGAGCCTCGCGTAGGTCGTCAGGAAGTGACTGCCGCGCGTGGCAGGATCGAGCTTCCGCGGCGAGCGGCACGTAGACGTCGGCGTTGCGATGGGTGAACGACTCGGGCATCACGCCGATGACTTCGTAGGGCTCGCCGTCGAAGCGTCAGGTGGCGGCCGAGGACGGATGCGATCGCCGTTGAAGCCGCGCATCCAGAACTTGTGGGCAGGACGACGACCTTGGGACCGCCCGGCTGATCCTCCTCGGGGTGTACCAGCGCCCGAGCCGCGGCTGCACGCGGAACACGTCGTTCAGCGACGCCGTCGTGACAGCGCCGATGAGCTGCTCGGGCTGCCCTGCCTGGTCATGCACGAAGGAGGCCTGGGTGGATCCGCCCATGGCGGAGAAGACCTGGTTGCGGTCCTTCCAGTCGTGGTATTTCGGAAACGAGGCCGGACAGGTGGCGCAGGCCGGCTGCGTGCCGAAGACGGCGACGAGCTGCTCGGGATCCGGAAACGGCAGCGGCGCGAGGAGGACGCTGTTGAAGATGCTGAAGACGGCGGTCGTCACGCCGATGCCGAGCGCGAAGGCGACAATCGCCATCGCGGTCACGGACTTCTGGTGCATCGCCACGCGCATCGCCTGGCGGAAATCGTTGCCGAGCTTTGTCATCTGCTGCTCCGTCGAACCAGTCGGAAGCTTGGACGGAGAAACGTGCCTCTGCGTTGGCTGACGCGGGCCGCGCCGATCTTCCGCCGGACCAGGCTCCGCTGAAGCTACGGCGGTCCGCCGAAGCGCTGCGCGCGAAGGCGGAAGGCGGAAGCCACATGAGGGATGAATTCACCGGCTCCCGGCTCCCTCACCGGCGCGAATCGGCCATCGTCTCGATTGTGTAGACAGTCTACGAAATCATTTAGTAGGATGCCTACACAACCCATGGCCAAAGCGTCGTGACACTCCACCAGATGTTCGCGCGCCTTCGCGCATTGGGGCGGCTGGATCGCAAGCAGGCGGATCTCGATGACGAGATCCGCTTCCACCTGGACGAAGAAGCCGAAGAGCAGCGAGCAGCCGGGCTCACGGTAGAGGAGGCGAAACTCGCCGCGAAGCGCGACTTCGGCAACGTCAGCCTGATTCGCGAGACCACGAGGGAGGTGTGGGGTTGGGCGTCCCTGGCGCGCCTGATCCAGGACGTCCGCTACGGGTGGCGCATGGTGCGCTCGACGCCGCTCGTGTCGAGCGTGGCAATCCTGTCCCTTGCGTTGGGCATCGGCGCGAACACCGCCATCTTCTCGGTCGTCGACACGCTCATCCTTCGGCCGCTGCCGGTGGACGCGCCGGGCCAGCTGGTCCTCCTCGGCGACGAATCGGGACGCCGGAAGGGGTGGACCAACCCGATCTGGGAACAGATCCAGGCCCGGTCCAACCTCTTCGAGGGCGCCTTCGCTGTCTCGAGCACGCGCTTCAATCTCTCGTCGCGCGGAGAGAGCGAGGTCGTCGACGGGCTCTGGGCCAGCGGCAGGACGTTCGATGTCCTCGGCGTCCACGCGCTGATCGGGCGAACGATTACGGAAGAAGACGACCGCCGGGCGGCGGACCGGATGGTCCCGTCGCCGTCATCAGCTACGCGTTCTGGCAGCGGCGGTTCGGCGGAGCCGCCGACGCGATCGGCCGCTCGCTCACAGTGGAGCGCGTGCCTTACACGATTGTCGGCGTGGCGCCGCCGCAGTTCTTCGGTGTCGACGTCGGGCGGACCTTCGACGTCGCGGTACCACTTCGAACCGTGACGCTGATTCGCGGATCGCAACTGCTCACACAGCGATCGATATGGTGGCTGCGGATCATGATCCGGTTGAAGCCCGGACAGACCGAAGAGAGCGGAACGGCGCTCATCCGCGCCTTGCAGCGCGAGATTCGAGAGGCCACACTGCCCGACGATTGGCACCCCGGCGAGCTCGAGCACTACCTTCAGGAGCCGCTTCGGCTGGAGGCGGCCGCCAACGGCGATTCCTACATCCGTGCGGACTACCGTCGGCCCCTCACGACCATCATGGTCGTCGTCGGCCTCGTGCTGCTCATCGCCTGCGCGAATCTGGCAAACCTGTCGCTGGCGCGGGCCTCGGCACGGCACCACGAGTTGAGCGTCCGCCTGGCGCTCGGCGCGTCACGACTGCGCGTCGCGCGTCAGCTGCTCACTGAGAGCCTTCTTCTCTCCAGCATCGGTGCACTGCTCGGGCTGCTCTTCGCCTTCTGGGGAAGTCGGTTGCTGGTCGATCAGTTGTCGACAGCGACGCTCAACGTCTTCCTCGATCTGTCGATCGACTGGCGCATCCTTGGGTTCACGGCCGCAGCCGCCATCGCGACGGCCGTACTCTTCGGGACTGCCCCCGCGCTGCGCGGCGCGCGGCTCCAGCCCGCCGGGGCCCTCAAGACACAGGCGCGGGGGGTGATCGGCGAGCGCACGCTCGCGCCCGCGCAGGTGCTCGTCGTGCTGCAAGTCGCGCTTTCGCTCGTGCTGCTCGTCGGAGCGGGCCTGTTCCTGCGCACCTTCTCTTCGCTCGCGAACTCGGCGCTCGGCTTCGACAGCGCGCCGATTCTGATCGCCCGGATCGAGGCGCCCCTCGCGCGGATACCGATTGTGGAACGGCCCGAGCTGTTCAGGAAGATGCTGGCCGCGGCCTCGGGCATTCCGGGTGTGTCGAGCGCGGCGCTGTCGGACGGGACACCGCTCGGGAACAACACCTGGAACAACCTCATCGAGCTGCCCGACCGGCCCCCCATGCCGCCGTTGGAGCGACTCACCTACTTCAACATGTTGAGCGCCGGCTGGTTCAAGACGTACGGCACACCCTTGTTGGCAGGGCGGGACTTCACGGACGCAGACCGCCCGGGCTCGCCGCCGGTGGCGATCGTCAACGAAGCCTTCGCGCGGCGATTCAACGGCGGCAGGAATCCTGTCGGCATGCGCGTCCGCCAGCCGCACAACGTCACTCGAGAGATCGTGGGCTACGTCAAGGATGCGGTCTACGAGTCGTTGCGAGCGCCTGTGCCGCCGACGTTGTACATGGCGTACTCCCAGCAGACGCAGCGCCAGGCGACGGCGTCCGTGAGCGTTCGCGCGGCCAGCGGCTCGACGACACTGCTGGCGCGGCCGCTCGTCGCTGCCCTGACCGGCGTGCACGGCGATCTCGTGATCACGCTACGGCCGCTGGCCGATCAAGTGGGCGCGATGATGGTTCGGGAACGACTCCTCGCGTCGCTCTCCGGATTCTTCGGTGGCCTCGCGCTGCTGCTCGCGGGACTCGGGCTCTACGGCCTGACCGCATACAGCGTGAGCCGGCGGCGCGCCGAAATTGGCATCCGAATGGCTCTCGGCGCCGCTCCCGGCGGCATCGTCACGCTCGTCTGGCGGCGGGCCGCTGCCCTCGTCGTGGTGGGGATTGCTGCAGGATGCGCAGCCAGCCTGTGGGCGTCGCAATTCGTGGGGCCGTTGCTCTTCGGCCTTCAGCCGCGCGATCCCGTTACCCTGCTCTCCGCGAGCGTGGTGCTCGCGACAATCGGCGGAGTGGCCGCCTGGCTGCCCGCGCGGCGTGCGTCGCGGATCGATCCGGCGCGGGTGCTGAGGGAGGGCTGAATTAGGAAGAATGTCGGGATCCGGGATCCGTGGTCCGATGTGCAACCATCCGGATCGCCTATCAAGATTCGGTCAGCGGTCCGTTGTAGCGCAGGGGCTTCAGCCCCCGCGGCTCTTCGGATCCCTGATCCCTGATCCCGACACTGGATCGCCGGGTGCCAGACCTTGCGCCCGGGGTCAGGTCTTGCACCCACGCAAAAACCGTCAGTGCAAGACCTGACCCCAGCCCGGGACGGTCCGGCCTACTCCGCTTTCAGCGCGATCAGCGGATCGATGCGCAGGGCTCGACGTGCGGGAACGTAACTGGCGAGCAGAGATACCGCAGCCAGCACTGCCGACACGGTGAGATACGTGAGCGGGTCCGTGGAGCTCACCCCGAAGAGCAGCGCGGCGATGAACCGCGTCAGAAAGTGCGCTGCGATCGCCCCGATTGCGAGACCGGCGAGCGTGAGCCGGCTCGCATCTCCAATCACGTCCTTCAATACCGCTGGCCGGGAGGCCCCGAGTGCCACGCGGATACCGATCTCCCTCGTGCGCTCGGCGACCGAAAATGCCATCACGCCGTACGTGCCGATAGCGGCAAGCATCAGGGCGAGGCCCGCGAACCCACCGAGCAACATCAGGACGAACCGCCGCACGCGGATGGATTCGGATCCGTCGATGACATCCTGCATGGGCCGTACATCGGCCCACACCCTGCCAGGATCGAACGCCAGCAGATGGCTGCGGAGCCCGGCGGCGACGCGAGTGGCACCCTCGGACGAGGCGGCCCGCGCGACCAGGAACATGTCGTGCTCCACGATCTGTGAGTACGGGCGGTAAATCGTCATGGCAGGTTCTTCGTCGAGGTTCGTCTGCCGGACGTCCGCCACGATGCCGACGATCTCGCGCCAGACGTTCTCGACGGCTCCGGCGGAGCTGCAACAGGTCAGCGGCAAGCGTTCCCTGATGCTGATGCGGTGGCCGAGCGCATCGCCATTTGGAAAGTACGTTCGGGCCACGCGTTCGCTGACGATGGCAACCGGCGGGGAGGGTGCGGTGTCCTGCTCCGTGAACGCGCGGCCCTTCAGCAGCGGAATGCCCATGGTCCGGAAATAGTCGGAGCTGACCAGAACGTCACCAGCACGCGACGCGTCGGCTGCTGCCACACCTGGGCGAGAGTCGACATCGAAGGCTTGGCGGCGGGCCCCGTGCAGCGGCGGTCTGGAGGTGACCGCGGCGAATTGCACACCGGGAAGTTCGCGCGTGCGCTCGAGCGCCGACCGCCAGAAGGCGACCGCCCTGGAGAAATCGCGGCCTCCGTCAGAAGCCGTCATCAAGAGGTTCTCGGCATCGATGCCGCCGGATGTCGCCTGCACCTGGACGAAGCTCCGGATCATGAGCCCCGATCCGACGAGGAGCACGAGCGAGACGGCAATCTCTCCGACGATCAGCAGGCGGCTCGCACGCGTACCGCGACGCCCCCGGCTCGAGGTCTGACTCGAAGACTGCAATCCCTCCCTAAGGTCGACACGCGACGCGTGGAGGGCCGGGGTCAGTCCCGACAGGAGGCCTGCCAACAGAGACACGAGAAGAGTGAACGCAAACACACGGGCGTCGATGCTCACCGCCATCCGCTCGGGGACGTACCCTCCGGCGACCGAGAAGGTCAGCAGCGACCGCACCGACCACTCGGCCAGTAGAAGGCCGAGCGCACCTCCGGCCAGGAACAGCAGCGTGCTCTCGACGAGCAACTGGCGAACGAGGCGAAGACGACTCGCCCCGAGCGCCGTCCGGATGACACACTCCCTCGACCGCGCGATGCCGCGGGCCAGCAGCAGGTTGGTGACGTTCGCACAGGCAATCAGGAGCACCAATCCAACGGCGCTCAGCATCAACACGAGGCCCTTGTCGGCGCCGGGCGACTGCAAGGTGTAATACTTGCCGAGAGACTTCAGGTTGACGCCGCGCCCCGCGTTCGTCGTCGGGTACGCTTGCGAGAGCCGGCGGCCGATCGTGTCGAGCGCCGTCTGAGCCCGAGCGAGCGGAACGCCCGGCTTCAGGCGCGCAACGACATCGAGATCGCGATGGCCTCGTTCGCGCGGGTAGTCGGCGGGCACGAGCGGCCGCAGAAAGTCGGCTCCGTATCTGAGCACGTTGGGCGGCAGGACGCCGATGACGGTCATCGGCACGCCGTCGACAGCGAGCGACGTTCCGACGACGGCAGGGCTGGAACCGAAACGACGCTGCCAGTACGCATGCGACACGACTACGACGCGATCGCGGCCGGGATCGAACTCCTCCGGCAGGAACCCGCGACCGAGCGTCGGCCGGACGCCTAGCGTGGTCAGCCAGCCGTCGGTGACGAACGCGCCATCGACCGATTCGTGAGACCCGTCGGGGTACCTGATCTCGAATCCCATGCCGTCGTCTGCGGCAACCTGCTCGAAGACGTCGTTCTGCAGCCGGATGTCGTTGAAATCAGCCCAGGACACGTCGTCTGCGGGCTGCCCGGCGTTCGTGCCCCAGATCTTCACGAGGCGGCTCGCATCCCGATACGGCAGGGGACGAAAGACCACAGTGTCGACAATGGTGAAGATCGCGGTGTTGGCGCCGATACCCGCCGCAATCGTGGCGATCGCAACGAGCGAAAAGGCCTTGTTCCTTACGAGCAGCCGAACCGCGTAGAGGAGGTCCCGGCCAAGCTCCTCCGCCAGGGCGCCCGCCCGCACGCTCCTGACAGACTCTTTGACCTGGTCGATTCCCCCGAGCTCGATGAGCGCCGCTCGCCGCGACTCCGCCTGCGACAAGCCGGTCGCCCGCTTTTCCTCCGCCGACAGGTCGAGGTAGGACCGTAGCTCGTCATCGAGATCGTGCTCGACGCGCTTGCGCCGAACGAGATTCCTGAGAACTGCCTCGAAGCGGGATCGAGCCGGCATGGCGTGACTACCCTCCTACAGAACGTCGATAGGAGGATACACCCGTCGTATCGAATGTCAATAGGAATGCCCGGGAGACGCGATCCGGATCGGATCCCTGACCACCGATCCCCGATCCGGCCCGGCCCGATCGCCCCGGCCTAGTCCTGCCGCAGCGCGACCACCGGATCGACACGTGCGGCGCGGCGGGCCGGGACCCAGGCGGCGCCGAGCGCGACCACGAGCAGCACCATGAGAGCGATGGCCGCCGTCGACGGATCGAGGGGCTCGAGCCGGAACAATGACGTCTTGAGGTATCTGCCGATCGCGTATGCGCACGGCAAGCCGACGAGAATGCCGATCGCCACCATCCAGAGCGAATCGCGCAGGACCATCCGAATCACGTCGCCGGCGGCGGCACCGAGCGCCATTCGGACGCCAATCTCGTTGGACCGGCGCGCGACCGCGTAAGCGAGCAGACCGCCGAGGCCGATGGCCGACAGTGCCAGGGCCAGGCCGCCGAATGCGCCCGACAGAATACCCATGAGCCGTTCGGTTCGAAGCAGGCGGTCGATCAAGCCCGACTGGGTGTGGAATTCGGTGAGCGGCACAGCGGGGTCCACGGCGGCGACTGCCTGCCGAACGGATTCGCGGAGGCGCGAGGCATCCATCGAGGTCCGGATCGCGAAGTGCACCGTGCCGCCCGGAGAGTACGGCTCGTAGATCGTTGGATACATATCGCCACGGAGGCTCATGTAACGGCCGTTGCCCACGACGCCGACGATCACGTGATTATTGTTGCTGCTGCCGTCGAGCCCAAGACGGCGACCTACAGGATTCTCCTTCGGAAAGTACAGTCGTGCGAACACTTCGTCCACGACGACCGCCTCGGCATCCGCGCGCATATCGCTCCGCTCGATGGCCCTTCCGGCAAGGACGGGCATCCCCATCGTGTCGAAGAAACCGTCGCCCACCCGGTTGAGATTCGCTCGATGCGTATCGTCCCACGGGCGGCCCGGGATGTTCATGCGGCCGTTGTTGCCGCCGCCAGACAGCAAACGAGTCTGCACAGGGCTCACTCGGACGACGCCCGGCAGCCTGGCGATCTCGGCGCGAACGCGATCGACATACGAGCGAACGCGATCAGGCGGATATCCCGCGCGCGCGGGGCTCACCGACGCATACGCAAGGTTCTCTCGCGCGAATCCCAGTTCGGTCCCTTTGAGGTTCGCCAGCGAGCGACCCAGCAGGCCGGCCGCCACCAGAGCCGACAGACACAGCGCAATCTGGATCGAGACCAGCGCCCGTGGCACTCCCAGTCCACCGCCTGCTACCGAACGCCCTTGCGCCTTCAGCGAATCACCCAGATCGGCCCGCGAGGCTCGCATCGCCGGAGCGAGACCGAACAGAAAGGCGGTCACGATCGAGAGCGCGGCGGTGTATCCAAGGATTCGAAGATCAACGTGGAGATCGAAGGCGCTCGCCGGGCCGCGTCCAGTCTGGAACAACGCGTGAATCGATTGCGCCAGCACGTACCCAAGCCCCAGTCCGGCGGCCCCTCCCAGTACGGCGAGCACAACGCTCTCGATCAGGTGCTGGCGAAAGAGGCGCGTGCGTGCAGCTCCAAGCGCCAGCCGCACAGCCGACTCGCGCTGCCGGCCCACGGCGCGCGACAAGAGCAGGTTCGCCACGTTGGCACACACGATAATGAGGATGACGCCGACGAGCAGCATCAGCGTCCAGAGAGCATCCGCATCGCTCGCGCTCAACGGATCGAAACCGCGGCGCCCGGGCAGCGTGATGAGCTCCGGGATCTTGGTCGGCTCGAGCGCTGTGCCTTCGGGTGCAGCCATCAGCCGAAACTGACCCGCGATCTGTGTTCTGGCCGTCTCTTCCGAGACGCCAGGCTTCAACCGGGCCACCAGCTGAACCCACCAATCCAGGTCGTCCTCGACCCGCGGTGCGCCGGCGGGCTGCCCGGTACGGAATGCGACCTTCGCGGCAAGCGGTGCGTAGACGTCGGTCCACTCGCCCGAGCGAAGACCAAAGAACCCCGGCGGCGCCACGCCGACCACACGGGCAGGCACGTTGTTGATGCGGATGCTGCGATCCACCGCGGCGTCGCTCCGGTCGAGTGGACGACCGCCAAAGCGACCCACCCACAACCGGTGGCTCACGACGACCACCGGCCCCTCCCCTACTCGATCCTCATCGTCTCGAAAAGGCCTCCCGATGACGGGCACGATCCCGAGGCCCTGGAAAAAATTGCCGCTAACATACTGGAGGTTCACCTGTTCGGCGGGCGAGGCCTCGACCGCCGCGGCGACGGCGTCCGCATCGGCAACGCCGATCAGCGAGTGAAGGACGCGCTGTTCGCCCGCCAGCCGTCGGTACAGATGCGCCGGGATCGACGATCCCTGGAAGCGGGTCGGCGAGATGCGCTGGAAATACCCGTTGATATTGTGGGCGTCCTTCGGAAACGCATCGCTGGTCCATGCGACGATGCGCAGGGAGCTCGGGTCGGGGACCGGTAACGGCCGCAGGAGGGCCGCGTCGACCAGGCTGAAGATCGCGGTATTCGCACCGATGCCGACGGCGAGCGACAGGATGACGGCCAGGGCCAGCCCTGGCGTGCGGCGCACCTGACGCAGGCCGTATCGCGCGTCCCGGAGTGCCGAGTCGAGCCATTCGATGACGCCGACGGATCTCGTCTCTTCCCGGACCCGCGCCAC
The DNA here is from genome assembly GCA_963804795.1 of uncultured Acidobacteriota bacterium. Taxonomy (GTDB): domain Bacteria; phylum Acidobacteriota; class Vicinamibacteria; order Vicinamibacterales; family 2-12-FULL-66-21; genus CAVSUB01. The sequence continues at coordinate 522,525 of CAWDRS010000011.1, forward strand.
GTTCCCGAGTCGCAAGCGGGCTTCGCGCCGATCGTGCCCGTCCGCCATGTCCATCTCGAGATGGAACTGGAGTTCTTCCTCGATGTCCGTGGTGTGGCGCCCCGCACGGAGCGTCCGTCCGAACCTGGACAGAAAACCCATCACGGAGTCCTTTCAGACCGCGCGAAGAATCTTTGCCACGGCCGCCGAGACCGTGGTCCAGCGCTCCTGCCCGGCTTCGAGCTTCCGCCGGCCCTTGGCCGTGAGGGAGTAGACGCGAGCGCGGCGGCCGGCATCCGACAGCCGCCACTCGGCCTTGATGAGTCCGGCTTCGGTCATCCGGTGCAGCGCCGGGTACAGCGACCCGGCCTCGACACGGAGCACCTCGTCGGACGTCTGCTGGATGAAGGACGAAATCGCAAACCCGTGGTTGGGCCCGCGCCGGAGGACCTTCATCACGAGCAGCTCGAGTGAACCCTGGAGATTGTCTGTCTTGGCCATGAGATATCGACGTCTAGTGTAGACATCGATACATCGCATGTCAAACGGGATCGCCGAACGGCCGGAGGGCGGCGCCTGTTCCAGAAACTCGGCGCCAGATCACGAGATCACGAGGCCTTCACGGGCCGGAGCATCCGGCCGATCGCACGCGCGAGCGTGCGCCACTTGGACTCCTCGAGATCGAGCTGTTTGCGCCCCTTCGTCGTCAGGCGATAGAGCTTCAGCTCCTTCCCGCGCTCGTTGACTTCCCATTTCGACGTGATGCAGCCGCTGCGCTCGAGCCGCTGCAGCGCCGGATAGAGCGATCCGTGCTCGACCTGCAGCACGTCCTCCGATGTGCGCTGAATGTGCTTCGCGATCCCGTGGCCGTGCACAGGCCCGAAGAGCAGCGTTCGGAGGATCAGGAGGTCCAGCGTGCCCTGCAGCAGGCCGGCTTTGGAGGCGTCTCGAGGCATGATGGTAGCCAGCCTACCATGTTGAGAGAGCGGCGCCAACCACGGGCCGCCCCTCGTGTCGCCGTAGGGCCTGAAAAGAGCCCGTGAATCAATCTCCTGTGACTTCCGCCTTCCGCCTTCGCGCGCAGCGCTTCGGCGGACCGCCGTAGCTTCAGCGGAGGCTGGTCAGGCGGAAGATCGCGGCCGGCGTTGGTCTTCCACCTAAAGGTGGAAGCCACAAGATCGATTTGTTCACAGGCCTGGAAAAGGCCCGTCCCTACGTGACAGCACAAGTGAACTCTCACCCCTCGCGCAGCGCGGCGATCGGATCCAGCCGCGCGGCGCGGCGGGCCGGCACGAGCACGGCGGCCAGCGCGACGGCGACCATCAGACCCGCGGCCAGACCAAGCGTCAGCGGATCGTCGGGACGTACGTGGAACAGCCGCGATCGAATCAGGCGCATCGCCATCAGCGCCGATGGTAAGCCGACCAGGATACCGAGGCACACGAGCCGCATGCCCTCTCCGAGCACCATCGCCAGCACTCTGCCGGCCGTCGCGCCGAACGCGATCCGAAGGCCGATCTCCGACGTTCGTCGCGCGGTCATGTGCGACACGAGGCCGTACAAACCGAGGCACGCGAGCAATCCGGAGACGCCGCCGAAGAATGCCGCCAGCCCAGCGAGCAGGCGGTCCTGCGCCAGCACGTCATCGAGCTGCTCGTCTGGCGTGTTGATCTTCAGCACCGCCAGCGACGGATCGACGGCACGCAGCTCCTCACGGACTCGATTCATCAGGGAGCGTGGCGGGCCGCTCGTCCGGATGACGACGCACATGATCACGAGCCGTGGCCCGGCGTCGGAGCGGTAGGGAAAAAACGTGAGCATCTGGGGCCGGCCGGCGCCGCGCGGCGATCCGAGCTCGAAGTCCTTGACCACGCCGACGACTTCGACCGGCGTCCCGGGCTGCGGTCCGAAGCCCACCCGCCGACCAACCGGGTTGGCGTCGCCGAAATAGACGCGGGCCATCGACTCGTTGAGGATGACGACCGGCGGAGATTGGTCGCTATCGCGCTCGGTGAACTCACGCCCGCTCAGCAACGGCACGCCAAGAGTCTTGAAGAAGTCCGGCATGACGAAGGTTCGGCTACCCGGCAACGGTGTCAGCCGTGGCGGCTGCCCTTCCACTCGCATCTGCTCGACTGCCCGGCCCGCAGGTGGAACAACTCCGCTCAGCACCGGGCTGTTGGACGCGCTCACCGCGGTCACGCCAGGCAGGGCGGACAATCGCGTTTGTACGTCGTGCCACAGTTCGCGCAGCTCGCGACCCTGTCGTCCGGTGGAGCTCGGTTGCGTCCAGGCCAGCACGACGTTCCGGCGTTCGATGCCGAGGTCCTGGGAACGGAGCCCCAGGAGGGTGCGGACGAGCAACGTCGCGGCCACGATGACGACGAGGGAGATGGCGACCTGGACGACGACGAGCACCTTGCTCATGTTCAGGCGGGTTGCGCCGGAGACGGAGTCGGCCCGCGCCGACAACGCAGGCGCCAGCGCGACTCGTCCCGCACGAACCATGGGAGCAAGACCGAACACGACACCCGCCACCACGCTGATGCCGGCCGTGAAGATCAGACCCCGCCAACTGAGTTGCACGTCGAAGGAGAGCCACGACGAGTTCGCCCAGAACATCTGAACCGGCGCGGTCGCCAGCGTCCTCGCCACGGCACGCGTACCCCAGACTGCCAGCACCGTGCCGGCTACGCCGCCGGCCGCCGCGATCAGGAGGCTCTCGATGACGAGCTGCCGCGCCAGCCTGGCACGACTCGCTCCGATCGCGAGCCGGACCGCAAACTCGCGCTGACGCGCTGCAGCGCGCGACAGCAGCAGCCCTGCGACGTTGGCGCAGACCACCAGCAACACGAGCGCGGCCACCAACGTCAGCGTCGTCATGAACGGCGACAGGGTCTCGCGTTCCGGTGAATAGCCGTGAGCTCCCGGGAGGAGTCCGATGCGCTGTCGAGCGAGGTTCCCGAGCGTTTGTGGCGAGGGTGCCGATACGATCGACGATCGAAGGACCTGCTGGTAGATTGGCTGGAGGGTTGCCTCCGCGTACTGACGCGAGACACCGGGCTTCAGCCTGCCGACGAGCCGCAGCCAGTAGTCGTTGGGCTTCGTGAGCGCGTCCGGCGCTTCGACCATGACGCGCCCCTGCATCATCGTCGTAATCCACACGTCGGCAGGCCGGCCGACCCAGTCGCCGGTGAAGCCCGCTGGCATGACGCCGACGATCGAGAACGCGGTTCGGTTGATCGTCACGCTGGCGCCGAGGACATCCGCAGATCGGGCCAGGTGCCGTGTCCAGTAGGCGTCGCTGAGCACCGCGACCGGATGTCCGCCCGGCACGCGATCGTCGTCCGTCGTCAGCACGCGCCCGATCGCGGCCGGCGCCTCCAGCATCGGCAAGTAGTTGCCGGAGACGATGGCCACTCGGGATCGTCCGGCGTCGATTGGCGCTCGGCCCGGCGCGGCCAGGGTGATGTTCGATCGGTCGAAGACGTTGATGGCGGCAACGGTCATCGAATCGGCAATGCCGTCGCGGAGACCGGTGAACTGCCAGGTCGGCACCTCGGCTCGCGGCCTCGAGCCAGGCCGGTTCTCGCTGATGTTGACGAGCTGCTCGGGGTGCGGTACCGGCAACGGCCGGACGAGCAGGTTGTCCGCGATGCTGAAGACGACCGTGTTCGCGCCGATGCCCAGTGCGAGCGAGGCAACGGCCAGCCCGCTGACCCCCGGGGAACGACGGAGCATGCGGGCGGCGTACCGAAGGTCGCGCCGGAGGTCCTCCAGCAGCCAGAAGGATTCGAGCGTCCCGATGCTGCTCCTTGATCCGGCCGATCTCGCCGAGGCGGCGGCGCGCTGCGATCCGGGCGTCAGGCCGCGAAAGCCCCCGCTGCGTCAGGTCGTCCTCGAGCAGGGCGAGATGAGCGCGGACCTCGCGATCCAACTCGCGGTCGGACCGCCAGGGCCAGGCGGCATTGAGGAGGCGGAGGGCGAGTCGTCTCCAGTGCGACATGTTTTTGGGTCTCCGGCGGGGCTGCGCCCGCGCGGCGCCAGGTTGCCCGCGTGGGCAGACGATGCCATGCCTTCACTAGAGTGTCAAGTGCAGCAGCCGTGAAACGAGTTCTAACGAGGCCCTGCCTCAGACCGGGCAGGAGGCTCCGCCTCGCTAGACTGCAATCTTGATAAACGCCGCGCTGACGCGCGGACGGTCTTGACCAGAAAAACTTGACTCAAATGGTCATAGTTTAGGAGTCAAGACCCTAGAAGCCGTCTCACAACCCGCCGCTCGTTTCACGATGCGAGCGAACGCCAGTGAGCGAGCCACGCGATCGGCCCGCCTTCGCGCCGCAGGCGCTACGGCGAGGTCTCGCCGTAGCGTAAGCGGAGGCGGAAGCGCGCCGGCGAAGCAGCGCGCGAGAGCGCGTGTCGGGGAGTCCGAGGGGCGAAGCCCCTCGGATGAGACTAGAATCCGGAGGCGGCAAGCCGCACACAGAGCGACACGCCCGTCGCGGCCAGTTCGACCTCGGTGAGATTGGGGAAGGTCGGGGCGATTCGAATCGTCCGGTCGTCCGGATCCTTCCCATACGGATACGGTGCGCCGGCCGGCGTGAGTGCGACCCCAGCCTCTTTGGCGAGCGCGACCACACGGCGGGCGGAACCCGTGGACACGGTCAGGCTGATGAAGTACCCGCCCTTGGGCGTCGTCCAGCTCACCTCGGGAATGTCCGCCAGGTGCTCGTGGAAAACCTCCTGGACCTTCCGGAACTTCGGCGCGATGAGCGCCCGATGTTCGTCCATCAGCTGCAGGATGCCCGCCTCGTTCTGGAGAAAACGCACGTGACGCAGCTGATTGATCTTGTCGGGCCCGATCGTCCGCGGCGTCAGGCGTGCCACCAGCCAGGCCACGTTCGCCTTCGACGAGGCAAACAGCGCCAGGCCGGCACCGGCCAGCGTGATTTTCGACGTCGAGGCGAACACCAGTGGACGGTTCGGATGCCCGTGGCGCGCGCAGAGCTCGATGATGTTGGCGATCGCGATGCGTTCGCTCGTCAGGTGATGCACGGCGTAGGCGTTGTCCCAGTACAGCCGGAAGTCCGGCGCGGCAGTCTTCATCGACGCGAGACGCTCGACGACCGTGTCGGAATAGATGCTCCCGGTGGGATTGCTGTATTTGGGCATGCACCACATGGCCTTGACGGACTCATCCTCCGCGACGAGCCGCTCGACCTGATCCATGTCCGGACCGTCTTCTCGGAGCGCCACCGGGATCATGCGGATCCCGTAGTCCTCGCAGATCTTGAAGTGACGGTCATAACCCGGGACCGGGCACACGATCGAGACCTCGCCCTGCTTCGACCACGGCGCCGCGCTGTCGCACGTGCCTTTGAGCAGGCCGTAGACGATCGTGTCGTGCATCAGGGCAAGACTGGAGTTGGTCGACACGACGACCTGCTCCGGTGGTGCGCCGAGGATTCCGGCAAAGAGCCTGCGAGCCTCGATCAGCCCCTGGAGTCCGCCGTAGTTGCGGCAGTCGGTGGCCCCTTCCCCGAGGTAGTCCGCCGGCCCCGGAAGCGACAGCAGCGCACGGCTCAGATCGAGCTGGGCGGCGGACGGCTTGCCTCGAGTCAGGTCGAGCGACAGTCCCTTGGCTTTGAATGCGTCGTAACGTTCCTGGATGTTCCCCACAACGTGCGGCATGGTGAAAGTATCCCCCGGAACCTTTCACAACCTGAAGCGCAGCCGCTGAAGCTTTGGCGAAGGCGGTCAGGGCTGCCTGGGGCCGGGCTGAAGCCTTGCGCGACGAGGGTGTGAAGTGTCAGCCGGTTACGAGCTTTGAGCGTGACGGCCGGATCGATGTGCATCGCACGCCGTGCGGGAATCACGCAGGCAATCAGCGCGACGTCGCGAGCATCGCCGTGACGACGATCCATGTCGCGGGATCCGTGGGTTCGATTCCAAAGAGCTGGCTTCGAAGATAGCGCGCGCCGAAGAACGCCGCGGCGAAGCTGATCGCGACGCCCATCGACACGAGCCGCAGGCCGGCGAAGACGATCAGGTTCATGACCGAACCTGGCGTCGCGCCCAGAGCAAGCCGCAGGCCCACCTCGCTCGGTGCGCTGTCTGGTCGAATACGCCATCGCGCGATAGAGACCGACTGTCGACAGCAGCAACGCGCCGGCACTCAACACGCCGACGAGCAGCGCCATCGTGCGCCGGCTGGTCGATCGATCGATCGAGCTCCTCGACCAGACGTCCGCGCCCGCGTGAGCGAGAGACGAACATCGACATCTCGCACGGCCTGGCGCAGGCCAGCCACGATCGCCAGCGGATAGTCTGCTACGCGCAGGTGCAGTGCGACAGCTGGATTCGTAGTTCTGCGTGAGGGGAAGATAGAAAACCGGCCGTGGATCCAGTTAGGTCGCATTCAGGTACACCACGTCCGGCACGACGCCCACCACCTCGAGCCTCGACGTCGACAGAAAGGACCGGCCGATCGGATCCGCGTTGGGCCACAGCCGATTGGCAAGGGACCGGCTCACGATAGCGACCCGCGGCGACCCTGGCCCGTCGGATGCTGGAAGGCGCGACCTCGAAGCAGAGAAATGCCCATCGTCTCCAGGTAATGTTCGGTGATCACGTTGACCCGAACCGGAATGAGGTTGCTGCGATCGGCGCGCGGCGGTTGCCCATCCAGACTGAGAGGGACCGTTGCGCAGACGCCGCTGAGCACGGTGATGCGCGCGGCGCTGGCTGAACCGACGCCTGGCAGACTATTCAGCCGTTCGAGGAGGCGGTCATAGAGGACCTGTCCGGCGTCTGGTGCGACGACCATCGCCCGTCGTGACGTCCGCCACCAGCACACGTTCTACGTCGTAGCCGAGCTCGACGGCATACGCCTTCTGCACAGTCCTGACCAAGAGTCCGCACCGACCAGCAGGACCAGGCACATGGCCACCTGCAGAACCACGAGACGCTCCGGAGACGCCCGGCTCGGGGTCCAACTGACGCCAGGCCACCGGCGCCGCGCAGCGCGTTCACCATCGCGCCGCGAGTCGACTGGAGGAGTGTGGCGAGGCCGACGACGAGACCGGTCCCTACGCCGACGCCAAAGCAAACGCACGACGCGCCGGTTCGTGGCGAGATTCGACGCTCTCTGGAAGCCCGAACCCGTGGAGGACCGGCGCACCCCAACCGGCGAGCAGCACGCCCCCTGCCGCCCCGAGAAGACCCAGGATGACAGCTTCGGTGAGCCACTGTCGAACCAGCTGTCCACGGCGGCGCCGATCGCAATCCGCACCGCGACCTCGCGCCGGCGGCTCAGTGCACGCGCGAGCAGCAGGCTCGCCACGTTTGCACAGGCGATCGCCAGGACCAGGACGACGGCCGCGGTCAGGAGCACGAGAACCGGCCGTGCGCGCGTGCGGACCCCGGACCCCTCGGCAAGCGGGACTGCGGTCGCGGTGATGTCCCGATTCGTCGCGGAAAACGCGACCGCGAGCCGGCGCCCTATCGTGTCGAGCGCCGCAGCGCTGGCGGCCAGCGTGGCCTCATTCTTCAAGCGCGCGACCAGGCTCAGCCACCGCACGTCTCTCGCGCCGTCGAGACGAGCGCTGCCGAGCCGCTGTCGAAGGGCCGCAGAGGCGGGCCGTACTTCTTCCTGCATCGCCATCGGCACCCACGCCTCGGGCACGGCACCGAGCTCGACGCCCGCAAATTCGCGCGGCGCGACTCCGACTACGGTGTACGCGCTGCCGTTCAGCGTGATCGACCGGCCGACGATGTCGCAATAGCAGCAGAATCGCTGCCGCCAGATTCGATGCGAGAGCACGACGACGGAGCAGGAAATCATCCGATCGTCGTCCGAGCCAAACGTGCGGCCCACCGCGGCACGCACACCGAGCACGTCGAAGTAGTTCCCACTCACGATTTCGGCGTCGATCCGCTCCGTGACGCCGTTCGTCTCGAGGGCGAGACCGATAGTCGCAAACGCCGCAAGCCCTTGCAGGACGCGCTGTCGCGCAAATCGACGTAGTCCGGATACGACGCCGTGCCGAGCTGATCTCCACGGCTGGGATTGGCGGTCGCCCGCGCGGCCCACACGCTGTGGACGCTGACGACGCGATCGGGTTCGGCGATGGCCGGGTGTCTCAGGAGCACCGCGTCGATGCGGCTGAACACGGTGGTCGTTGCGCCGATCCCGAGCGCCAGCGTCACCACAACGGCCGCGGTGAACCCCGGCTCACGGGTCATCGTACGGAGAGCGTAGCGAACGTCCCGGCGCAGGTCGGTGAACATGGAACGTATGGTATGCCAGCATCAGAATCTGACCACCATCCCAATCATGCCCGACAATGTGTGAGGCAACCGCGGATTGGCTCGCAACCTGGAGTGGAACCGATGTCGACTGAACGGCTGAAGATGCTTGCCGGAGACCTGTACGATCCGTTCGATCCGGAACTCGTTGCAGGTCGAGAGCGGGCACGCGATCTGTGTCAGGCCCTGAACGCGACGCGTGAGGCGCAGCAGGAGGAGCGGCGGCGGATCCTGCGCGACCTGTTCGGGCAAGGCGGCGACACGGTCTGGATGCAGCCGCCGTTCTTCTGCGACTACGGCTCGAACATCGAGCTCGGTGAGCGCGTCTTCTTCAACTTCAACTGCATCGTCCTCGACGTGTGCTCCGTCCGGATCGGCAGCTTCTCGCTGTTTGGACCCGCCGTCCAGATCTACACGCCGATGCACCCTTTCAGCGCGCGAGAGCGCCGCCAGCAGGAGTACGGCAAGCCGATCGAGATCGGCTCGGACGTCTGGGTCGGCGGTGGAGCGATCATCCTTCCGGGAGTGCGGATTGGCTCCGGCGCCGTCATCGGCGCCGGCAGCGTCGTCACACGGGACGTTCCGGATCGGACGTTCGCGGCCGGCAACCCATGCCGCGTCATACGAGAAATCACGGAAGACTGAATCGGTCCCCTTCTACCATTTTCTTACTGCCTTCTTACCTTTCTGTCAGGACTCGTCGGTCCTGACTTCGTAGGCTACCTGTGCACCATGGGGAGCATGTTGAGCATGTTGAGCATCGGGAGCATGACGAGTAGGAGCGCACGGATGAAGGGTCTTGAAGCGCGTCGGAACGTGGCGCGCCTGATTTTCGTGACGTTGATGGCCGTGGCGGGGGCCCCCGAAGCGGCGAAGCCGCCTTCGTTTGAAATCGAAGCGGCGAAGCCGCCTTCCGCCGAAATCGAAGAGGCAACGCCACCCGCCCCGCCCGAGCCCGAGTCGTCGGTTGTCGCCCCGAATGACAACCTGCGCCCCGCGGGCGCACTCGCGCAGGGCACGCTGACGCTGTCGTTACGCGCCGGCATCGGTCAGTGGAAACCGGAAGGACCGAAAGGTCCGGCGCTCCGGATCGAAGCGCTCGGCGAGGTGGGATCCGTGCTGACCGTGCCGGCGCCGCTGATTCGCGCCCCGGAAGGTACACAATCGTGGCTTCGGTCCGCAACGACCTCGAGGTCAACCTGACCGTGCACGGCTTGTGCGCGCGCGACGGCACCGCGTGCCCGACGCTCGAAGTGCTTCCGGGTGAGACATGCGAGGTGCGGTTCACGAGCGGCCGGGCTGGCACGTATCACTACTGGGCGTCCGCGATGGGAGCCCCGGTGCCGTTCCGCGAGCTGGGCGGCGCGTTCATCGTCGATCCGCCAGGTGGAGCCGTCGAACCGGATCGCATCCTGGTGATCACGGAATGGAACAGCCTGACACCAGCACAGCTCCGTGCGATTCTCGGCGCAGACGATGCCTCGAAGGCGTTTCTCGCGAGCCACCCCCGCTATACCTTCACGATCAACGGCCTCTCCTGGCCTGCCACCGAGCGGCTGACGTATCAGCTGGGCGAAAAGGTCCGGTGGCGCATCATCAATCTCAGCTCTCAAACGCATCCGATGCACCTCCACGGCTTCTACTTCGACGTCAACAGCCTGGGCAACGGCATGAGGGATCAGCCGAGCGATGCATCACGCCAGCGGCAGGTCGTGACTCAACTCGTCCCGTCCGGAGGCACGATGACGATGACGTGGACGCCTGAGCGCGTGGGGAACTGGCTCCTTCACTGCCACATCATGGCCCACGTCTCGCTCGATCGGCGGCTCGAGACGCACGACGGTCCACACGGAGGCCACTCCAGTGAGCCATCGCCGGAGAGTAACGACAGGCACGCCGGCTCCGCGGGGATGGCCGGAATGATCGTGGGGATTACCGTCCTCGGTGCGGCGCCGGAATCTCGCGAGTCGACCCGGCCGACAGAGGTCTCGCCGCGCAAGCTCACCCTCGTGATGCAGCCCGGAGCGGAACGCGACGGCCACTCCACCGCAGGTTTCGTTTTGAGCGAAGGCATTGCGCCGATGTCGACAGGTCAGGTCACCGTACCAGGACCGCCGATCGTGCTGCGACGTAACGAGCCGGTCGAAATCACACTGGTGAATCACCTCACCGAGGCCACCGCCATTCACTGGCACGGCCTCGAGCTCGACAGCTACTACGACGGGGTGCACGGGTGGAGCGGAATCGGCCAGCGGCTCGCGCCCATGATCGCCCCGGGCGAGTCGTTCGTCGTGCGATTCACGCCGCCACGCGCCGGCACGTTCATCTATCACACACACCTGCACGACTTTCGTCAGTTGTCGTCAGGATTGTATGGGCCGCTCATCGTGACGGAACCGGGCGAGGCCTTCGACGAGGCAGTCGATCACGTCATCGTGATCGGCCGCACCGGCGTCACCTCCGAGGAACCGGCAGTGCTGAGCGATCCCGCCTCCGTCATCCTGAACGGCGAACGGGCGCCGCGGTTCGCCTGGAAGGCGGGGCAGCGTCACCGGATACGGCTGATCAACATCACACCCGACGACATCTTCACAGTGGCGCTGCAGACGTCCGATGGCCCGGTGATGTGGAAGCCGCTGACCAAGGACGGAGCCCGCGTGCCGGCGGCCGAGGGCGTGCTCGTAGCCGCCCGCCAGACGATTGCCGTCGGCGAAACCTACGATTTCGAATACGAGGCGCCTCCGGGACGCAAGACCGCATGGCTCGAAGTACGAACGACCAGCGGCAAGTGGCTCGTTCAGGGCCAGATCACCATCCGATAGTCCTTCCTCAAAGGGCGCGCGGGCAGGCGTCTTCGACCTGATTCTGATGGACGTGCAGATGCCCGAGATGGACGGATTCGAAGCAACCGCGGCCATCCGTGCGCGCGAGTCGCGCGGCAACGCGCGGTTCCCAATCATCGCGATGACGGCGCAGGCGATGGCCGGCGACCGCGAGCGATGCCTCGAAGCCGGGATGGATGGCTACACGTCGAAGCCGATTGACGTGCGCGAGCTCCGCAAGGCGATCGCCGCGTTGATCGATGACTTGCCCGAGGGAAAAATCGGCCTGAAACACCGACCTTCTCTGGCTTCCACCCTCGTGGCTTCCACCTTCTCGTGGCTTCCACCTTTAGAGCCTGTGAAGATCTCGTGCAGCGGCAATGCGAGCGATGGAGTGCTGCGGCGAAGCCACATCGGTCCCGCGACGCGATGCGGCCAGCGCGGGGCGTCGGCTCGAAAAATGCCCCGGAGGTGTTCCGAGCCGCGGCGGCGCCGTTTCGCCACTGCGGCGCACGCGACCCGGCTATCCACGTGATGGACAGCGGCCTCCGCATAACCGAGCCGACGCGGGGGGCGTGAGCCCACCCGCCAGAAGGAGCAGGAACAGAAACCGCTCTTCGTACGCCTGCTGGCGTGCGCCCTGGATGGTGCTCTCGAGCGTGATCGACGGCACGACGACGATGGTCTGGGGATCCTGGCTGATGTGGTCGATCGACCGCCAGAGCGGTACGGCTTCTGCTGGAGCGCCTCGAACTGCGCATCCGCACCGGGCGTCGTCGTCACGAGGCGATTCTATCGCGCCGTCGCGCCCGAACTGGGCGCTGGCGCGCTGCAACAATCCGAGCTGGGCCGGTCACATATAATCTGCGCTGGTTGCAGTTCCAGCCTGGCACTCGAGTCGGCTCGTTCGAGATTCGCTCACGTCTTGGCGCGGGTGGCATGGGCGAGGTGTATCGGGCGCGCGACACCAGGCTTCAGCGGGACGTCGCGCTGAAGGTGATCCCGGATCTCTGGAGACCGCGGACGTCGAGCGGCTCGCGCGGTTCGAGCGCGAAGCGCAGGTGCTCGCGTCCCTCAATCACCCTCACATCGCCGCCATTTACGGTCTCGAGCAGGCCAGGCCTTCGGCCGGAATCGGGGCAGCCGCTTCAATTCCTGGTCCTCGAGCTCGTGGAGGGCGGAACACTCGCCGACCGGCTCGAGAAGGCGAAGCCGAGCAACTCAGGCTCACGCGTGAGCCTGAGCCTTTCGCTGACGGAGGTCCTCTCGATTGCGAAGCAGATTGCGGATGGACTGCAGGCCGCGCACGAGAAGGGCATCATTCACCGGGATCTGAAGCCGTCGAACATCGCCCTCACGCACGACGGGCAGGTGAAGGTGCTCGACTTCGGTCTGGCGAAGCTCGAAGCGAACGATCCCGTGGAACCGGTGTCCGCAGGCTCCAACGCAGAGACGATGCCGCCGCTGGCCGGCCTCTCGAAGTCGCCGACAATGAGCCCCGCGGCGATGACATCCGCCGGCATGATTCTGGGCACGGCAGCGTATATGAGCCCGGAGCAGGCGAAGGGACGTCCTGCGGACAAGCGGAGCGACGTCTGGGCGTTCGGCTGCGTGCTCTACGAGATGCTCGCGGGCAAAGCGCCGTTCGACGGCGAGGACATCTCGGACACGCTCGCCAATGTCCTGAAGGCCGAACCTGACTGGACGGCGATACCATCGTCGGTCCCCGAGGCGATTCGGACGCTCGTCCGGAAGTGCCTCGACAAAGATCGTCGGACGCGAATCGCCGACATTTCGGTGGCGTCGTTCATCCTCGATGAACCCGAGGTCCTGGGCGGCGCGCGAACCGATTCCGATACCGCCGCCGTGTCATCCTCGTGGCGCGATCGCATCGCCATCGCGACTGCCGCTCTGATGCTGGGAGGCGGCCTGAGCGGCGCCTTGGTCTGGTACGCGCGCCGGCCGGCGGCGAAAACGGTGTCACGGCTGGCGATCACGACCACAGCCGCCAATGCGTTCAGACCAGCCGACAACGACCGAGAGCTTGCCTTTTCTCCAGACGGTCAACGGGTGGCGTACGTCGGTGGAGGCCGAACGATCTTCGTGCGATCGCTCGATCGACTCGAGCCGACTACGATCACCGGTGTCGGAGTCCCGCGCGGATTGTTCTTCTCGCCAGACGGCCAATCGATTGGGTTCTTCGACTCGGGGATCCTGAAGAAGGTCGCCGTGACCGGTGGATCGCCTGTGACACTCTGCCGTCCGTCCGGCGTACCGCGCGGCGCCGCGTGGGGCCCGGACGACACCATCGTGTTCGCGACCAACGATCGCGCCTCCGGATTGCTCAGCGTGCCGGGGAGCGGCGGAGATCCCACGACGTTGTCGATGCCGAACCCGCAGAACGGTGAAGCCGATCATGCCTGGCCGGAGTTCCTGCCCGACGGTTCTGGAGTCCTGTTCACGATCGTCCCAGCCACGAGCTCCTTGGAGAACGCCCGCATTGCCGTATTCGATCTGCGCAACAGAACAGCGAAGGTTCTGCTCGAGCGAGGCACGGATGCGCACTATGTCGCGAGCGGTCATCTGGTGTATGCGCAGGGAGAGACCATTCGCGCCGTCGCGTTCGACCTCGGGAAATTGGAGGTCAGGGGCACGGCTGTTCAAGTCCTGTCCCAGGTCGCGGCCACCCGGTTCGGCGCCGGCGCGTTCGACGTGTCGAACACCGGAACGCTGGTGTATCAGCCACGTATCGGTCAGGTTGCGAGGACGCTCGTCTGGGTCGATCGACAAGGCCGCGAAGAACCAGTGCCGTTTGCTCCGCGCGCGTTCCAGCGCCCAAGGCTGTCGCCCGACGGCAAGCGCGCCGCCCTCGAGATTCAAGATGACATCTGGATCTGGGACGTGGGCACCGAGATGCTTCGGCAGCTCACGTTCGGCCCTGCGCCGAATCGATTCCCGGTGTGGACACCGGATAACCGGATAGTCTTCGGCTCCGATCGAACGACCAACAGTGCGGCGAATCTCTTCATCCAGCCAGCGGATGGATCCGGAGCGGCTCAGCCCCTGACAGAGAGCCCCAATCAGCAGTTCCCGATGTCGGTGTCGCAAGATGGCAGGTGGCTCGTCTTTCGGGAGAGCGCTCCGACCCTCGACCTGTCGCTCTTATCACTGGAACAACCGAAGCAGTCCCCCCGAGTGCTGCTGAATACTCCTAACTCCGAACAGGCCGGCGAGATTTCACCGGACGGCCGGTGGCTCGCGTACGAATCCAACAAAACGGGCCAGCTCGAAATCTTCGTCAAGCCGTTTCCCGACGTGGGCGCCGGCGAGTGGAGAGTCTCGACCGATGGTGGCATCCAGCCGGTATGGTCCAGGACGGGTCAGGAGCTCTTCTACGTCGGATCCAACCACACGCTGATGGCGGTCAGCATCGGCCGCGGAGCCGTGTGGAGTGCCGGCAACCCCGCGAAGCTCTTCGAGGACAGGTACTATCACGGCGCCGCCATCGGAATCGGCCGCACCTACGACGTGTCACCCGACGGACGCCGCTTCCTGATGATCAAGCAGCCCGGCGGAACTGAAACGTCCGACACTACCGCCTTCATCGTCGTCCAGAACTGGTTCGAGGAGCTCAGGCGGCTGGCGCCAGGAAGGTAGCCATGGCCAGCGACGAAGACCGCTGCGCCGAGGCGAAGAAGCTGCAGCGAATCGACGACGCCTTTCTTCAGGGCGACCTGGAGGGGCTGCGCGCGGCTGTCGACGATCCCGCGCTCATCCCGAACGGCCGGATGCCGGACACGATCGGAGCCTGCCTCGTCTACGCGATCTACCGCAGCCCCCTGGCGTTCATCCGGACCCTGCTGGAGGCCGGAGCCAACCCGAACGCCCCTATCGAGGATGGGTTCCCGCCGCTGATCGCCGCGCTGAGCTGCGGGCAGGAGGTACCTGGTGCGACAAGACGGACGGACGTCGACGACGTTCTCCGGTTGCTGCTGTCGTTCGGCGTGGATCCGAATCAGCGCGGCATCAACGATTACACGCCGCTCCACATGGCGGTTGCCACGAGGAACCTGCTCGCGCTCCACATCCTCCTCGAGGGCGGCGCCGATTCGGAGCTGCGCACGCGGATAGACGACTGCGAGACACCCCTCGAGATGGCGCGGTCGGCCGGATTGACTGAGTACGCAGCGCTGTTGGAGCGGAAGGGGCAACCCCTTCGCAAGCGGCTGCGATCCGGTCTGACCCTGCTTGCCGACATCCCCGGTGAGGGTGAGCCTGTGCGTCGGCAGCACAATTACCGCATTCGCCTCCGTCTGTGGCTGAACAAGGGTGAGCCCGTTCGGTGGCAGATCGCGTCGGGCCCCGTCGGCATCGCAAGGCTCGAGAACGACGGCGAGCTGCTCATCACCGAGTACCGAATCGACCGGCGATCGTTCATCAACGGTCTCTTCTACGGGGTCGACGGCATGCGCGTCGGTGGTATTCGCCGCCTGGAGATCAGTCCACACCTGGCTTATGGCGATCGCGGCGTGCCTGGCATGATCCCCGAGAATGCGGTGCTGACCGCGGAGATCACAATCGTCGAGGCGTGCTGACGCCGGCGAAGCAATTTCAAGCTGGCTGATGAAACGGAAGAGCGGGAAGCGGGAAGCGGGAAGAAGTGGGAAGCGGGAAGCGGGTAGCGGGTAGCGGGTAGCTGGAAGCTGGTAGCTGGTAGCTGGACAGCTGACTACAGCGGCTGCCCAAGGCGTGCCTGCAGCCGTATTCGAAAGCGCCGGCCCACTCGAACCTCGGTTCGATCCCGCAGCAGGACGCTGTAATCGCCGTGCGCGTCCTGTCTCAACTCGTCGACGACGTCGATGTTGACGATTGCGGAGCGATGGATGCGAACGAAGTGACGCTCGTCGAGCGCTGCATCCAGCGATCCCAGCAGGCCGCGATGCAGGTGCACGCTGCCGTCACGCGTGTGCAGCTTGACGTACGTGCCGTCCGCCTCGATCCAGCTGATTTGATCGACCGGCAGCAGCCGGACGCGATGCGGCCCCTTCACCACGATCCGATCGAGCGCGGGCGACTGGCGTATGGCCGCAGGTGGCATGTCCCCGGACGGTGAGCCCGGGGCCGCAGCCGCGAGCAACGACTGCATCTGTGACATCAGCGAGTGGGCGAGCCCGGCACGCACGTGCCTGATTGCCCGATCGAGCGACGCCTGAAAGCGCTCATCGCTGAACGGCTTCAGAAGGTAGTCGACGGCGTGAGCCTCGAACGCGCGCAGCGCGTACTCGTCGTACGCCGTCACGAAGATGATGACCGGCAGATCCTCCGACCCGTGTTCCTCGACGAGCCTCGAAATCACGCCGAACCCGTCGAGCTCCGGCATCTGCACGTCGAGGAACATCAGGTGCACGCGTCGTCCGGCCTGTTCGCCGGCGCGCACGGTCTGGAGCGCCTCGGCGCCGGCGGCGCAACAAGCGACGAGCTCTACCCGCCGGTCGCGCTTCAAGAGATTTCGCAGCCGTTCCCGCGCCGGCTTCTCGTCGTCCACGACCATGACGCGAACCGTGGTGCTCATGATCCTGCGCTCGCGGCTTCTGTCGGCGATGCCGGAGCGGCGGCCCGCAGCGTGACCGGCAGATCGAGCTGAACGTCCACTCCGCCGGAAGGCACACGCTCGATCCCCATCAGATCCCGTCGACCGTACAGGTGTTCCAGCCGGGAGGCCACATTCCGCAGTCCGACGCCGGCGCTCCGGCGAAGCTCCCAATCGGGGCTGAGGCCGACGCCATCGTCTCGGACTCGAAGCCTCAGGACGGTCCCGTGGCGCGTGGCTGTCACCTGCACGTGTCCACCGGACACCCTCGGAGCGACGCCGTGCCTGATCGCGTTCTCGACGAGCGGCTGGAGCAGAAAGCTCGGCACCAGTGTGCCGAGCAGGTCGTCGTCTGCTTGAACCGAGACGGTGATGCGTCCCTCGAAGCGCGCCGACTCGATGGCGAGGTAGTCGTCGAGGAAGGTCAGTTCCTCGCCAAGCGTGACGAGCGGGCGCGCGGCGTGAGTCAACGATGCACGGAGGAGGTCGCCGAGCTGCCCCATCAGCCGGCGCGCGGTCCGCGGGCTGGTTTCCGTGAATGCGCTGATCGTATTGAGCGCGTTGAATAGAAAGTGCGGCTGGAGCTGCGCGCGCAGGCTCTGGAGACGCGCCTCGACGAGTCGACGCTCGAGGTCGGCGGCCTGCATGGCCAGCTCGTGCGCCTCACGATCGCGCTGCCTCACCTGCGCGGCATAGTCACGTGCGATCGAAACGCCGGCGATTACGGCGTAGATCACCAGATCCCAGTAGAAGCGCTCGACGAAGAACAGCCAGATGCTCGGCGGCCAGGGACTGCCGCGCAGTGGGCGGCTCACCAGGCGTATGAAGATCGAGAGCGACGTCCACGCAATGCCCAGAGGCACGTGGCAGGCGAGGCGCGCGGCAAGGCTCCGATTGAGGCCGATTCGCCGATCCACCCAGAAGATGCCCGGAGTGAGCAGGCCCCACACGTACCACCGCGGCATCGTGAGCGACAACGCGACGGCCCACGACGCGCGGCCCCGCTGCAAGACCACGATCTGGCTGGCGAAGAACACCGACATCGCCGTCCACAAGAGCGAGGCCCAGAGGGCGATCCTCAGCGAGCGGGGGATGGCCCAGGAGCGTGATCCGGATGAGCGCGGCTGCTCTCCCGATGAGCTCACTTCGTTCGTGGGACGGGTGGCAGGGGCGTCACCCGCAGGTTCGCGAAGTCCCCGTCGCTGTTGTTGCCCGTCCATAGACCAATCATGCCCCGATCCAGCTGCCCGAGCTTTCGGACCTCGAGCGTCGGCGACGTGACGGAACCGACATATATCTGGATGGTCTGGCCCTTCACGACCACGCGAAGCGGCACCCAGTCGGTCGGCGAGACCGACGGGTCGACCGGATTCTCGAACTCCTCCGGGAACTCTTTTCGGAGGCGCGGCCAATCGTAGTCCGGCGAGGCCACGTACTGCACGGCGTGCTGGTGCCTGGCCGGGTCGTCGGTGCGAAAGTTGAACGGACGCAGATAGACAGCCTCGTAGGTCTTGTCATCCTTCCCGTGGAAGGCAATGCCGACGAAGCTCTGTTGAGGGACGTCACGGCCCCGGACGTCGATCTCGATTGTGCCTTCAGCGAAATCGCTGCCTTGAATCCACGCGAGGCCGATGTCCGGTCTTTCCGAGAGGTGCACACCCTCGCGGCCGCCCTGCACTTTCGTGGCGTCGCGGTTCACGACTCGCAGCGTTCCGGCCGCCAATCGTTCCGGCAGGTCAATCTTCTGAGCTGCGGCCGATTGCGGCAGCGGCGCCGCGCCGGCGGACGGCTGCCCGGTAATCACGTGCGCGAGGGTGACGGCGCACGCAACGATCGCAACGCCAATCAGCGCGCTATTCGATCCGGAATGCACATGCCCTCCTGAATCCTGGACTCTGCGACTGGTCCAACGCCCATCCTAGCGAAGTGGCAACAGAGGCAGCGAGCGCACAATCACGAGCGACGGCTGGAAGCGCCGAACCGCGGCCCTCGGCCCATGACCAGGGGATATGCGGAACCCGCGCGAGGGTGATTATCCTGGCGATTCCTGGGTTGGCCGTAGCGCAGCCCTTCAGGGCTGCGCCTGCGGACGGTTACAGCGACCTCGAAGTGGAGACAGAATCAGTCGTGTGGCACTCCAGGATTCGGATTCGAATTCTTCTCGTACACCCTGAAGTCCGTGACCCATAACGATTCGTTTTTCAGGAGCGGGCTCTGGCCAACCGGATCCTGATCCAGGCGTCCTCCGGAAAGGCTGCGGTAGATGCCGAACTTGCTCCGGATGTACGAGCTGCCGATCCGCCACATGTCGATGTTCGAGTCCGAGAAGTCTACCAGCACCTTGCCGTCGCTGATGCGGGTGATCCTGCACGAGTAGTAGCCGTCGTGCGCATAGTGGACTTCCTCGCGTACCTGCACCCACTGATCCTCGAAATCGGTTAACGGCACGTTGTCGACGATCGTGCCTTTGCCGGTGCTCGCGCCGTCGACCGAATGAATCAGCTGGATTCTCTTGTTCGACCCCGAGCTGGTCGCCCGCGGAGTGATCGTGATCACGGGGCTGCCGTTGTTCGGACCATCCTGCGCCTTGAGCTGGTGGATGTGCGTGAAGTTCTGGGTCGGCTCGAAGCCAGCCGGGAGCTTGAACTTCCATTCGAGGATTTGCCACTCATCCCAGTTGCCCTGGACCTTGGCCCAGGTGGAGTTGTTCGTGATCGACTTCATCTCGTTGCGCTGCCGATCGACCGTCGAAGAACTGCAGCGGTCGCCGTCGATGACCGGATCGATGTGAATGTCGAAACGAAAGACGTATTTGTTGAAGACCGGGTCGAGATCGGCGTCGCCATGCACGCCGTCGATGTGGCCGCCATAGCCCCCGGTGCAGTTGGGATGTTCCGTGTAATCGAAGCCGAAGCCTCTCATGTAGGCGTTGATGTCGGTGTAGAGCTTCCCGGCAAGAGAAGCACTCGCGTCCATCGCTGACGTCCGGATGTAGCCCTTGCAGCCCGGGCCCATCACAGCTTTCCTGAGACACACGGCGCCGCTCTTCAGCCAGCCAGTCGTCTCCGCCAGCGGGTACACATCGTCCAGGGTGAACGAGATCACCGTGGTATCGCCCGGTGGCAGGTCGTCGAACTTGACGACGTTCCCGGAGTCGACGCCGCATCCGGTCTTTCCTTCACTGGCCTCGAGGTGATCCAGCCACGATACGCCGTTCACCGTGGCCGAGACGATGTTGGCGAGCGTCGGACTCTGCTTTCCGCAATTGCCGAAGTTGACGACGAAATCGCCGAGATCTTTGGCGCCGCTTGTCGTCTTCGTAATCGTGTACGTCCAGGCCGCTCCTCCACCGCCCTGGGAAACCTGGAGATCGACGCCGTAGGGGTCGGCATCGGCATAGCTCGAAAGGCCTGTCGCGGCCGCCGCCACCGGGCGGGTGTGACCCGGCTCGAAGGCGAGTCCGGCCGCGATGAACAGGCACAGCAGGGTCGTCTGTGAAGTGTGCATGCGAACTGTTTCTCCCGCGCGGGAGCTTTCCACACTTAAACGCTAAAGTAAACGCATTTTTGGCTGACTCGACTGTTGCGCCGCATGAGGTGCGAGGCTCTTCCGTCCGCTGAACATCCCTGATGGGGCGCCTCCAGCATCTATGTCGTCTCCCACGGCGGCGGCCGCTCACGTATTGCTTCCGCATAGGACGTGTGCCAGACTCGTATGGGTATCACATACGAGAGGATGCCGATGTCCTGGGAGGTGGCGATCATGCGGCAGATACGCGCGGCTTTCATGCGGCTGAGTGGACTCTTCGACAGGACTCCCCACGATCGCGATCTCGAGAACGAAATCGAGAGCAATCTTCATCTCCAGATCGAGGACAACCTGCGCACCGGCATGACGCCGGACGAGGCGCGGCGGCAGGCGCTCCTGCGGTTGGGCGGCGTCGAGTCCGTCAAGGAAGCCTACCGGGATCGTCGGGGAATCCCGTTGCTCGAGACCGCCCTCCAGGATGCCCGTTACGCTTTCCGGACGCTGCGGAGACATCGCGGCGCGACCCTGCTCGGCATTCTCGTGATGGCGCTCGGCATCGGCGCGAACACCGCCGTCTTCAGCGTGGTGCACGCGGTGCTGCTCAACCCGCTCCCCTACCAGGATCCGGAACGCATCGTTACCCTGACCTATCGTTCCACCGGCGGCGTCGCAACCGGCGAGCGCTCGCGGGCAGTGTCGGTCTTGGATTTCCTGGACTGGGAGAACGCCAGCACCTCGTTCGACTCCATGGCGTACTTTGCCAGCGGACGCGGGTCGGTCATGGCAGGTGCCGTGGCGGAGTTCGCGGTTCTGACACGGGTTTCGGACGGCTTCTTCCGGGCCCTGGGCATCCGGCCTGCCGCGGGACGATCGTTCACCCAGGAGGAGACACGAGCGGGCGGCACCGTCGTCGCGATGATCAGCGACCGCTACGCCCGCCAACACTTCGGCGATCCCGGCACCGCGCTTGGGCGGACGCTGCGACTACCCAATCAGGCCGTTCCGGTTGTGGGCGTTCTGCCGGCGGGGTTCGAGTTCCCTGCGGGCACGGACATCTGGCTCCCCAGTCGAGTCAATCCCGCGCAGACGGCAAGGCGGGGAAACAACTTTCGCGCTGTTGCGCGCCTGAAGCCCGACGTCCGCCTGGAGGAAGCGCAGGCGGAGATGACCGGCATTTCGGCGCGCCTGGAGGCCCAGTACCCGAACACGAACACCAGCGTCCGCGTCATCGTCACGCCCTTGCAGCGCGAGATGGTCGGCAATGTCGAATCGATGCTGTACCTGGTGCTCGGTGCCGTTGGACTCGTGCTGCTCATCGCCTGCGCGACGATGGCGACGCTGCTGTTGGCCAAAGCCACGGCGCGCGTTCCGGAGATGGCGGTCCGCAGCGCGCTGGGCGCGAGCCGCTCGCGGATCGTCAGACAGCTGCTGGTCGAAGCCTTCGTCCAGGCACTTGCCGCTGGGACCGCCGGCGTGGCGATCGCCGTCGCGGGGACGAGAGCCCTGGTCGCTCTCGCGCCGCCCAACCTGCCTCGCATCGAAGAGGTCGTGGTCGACGGCAACGTGCTGCTGTTCACACTGGCCCTCTGCGGACTCGTCAGCATCCTCTTTGGGTTGCCGCCAGCGCTGCAGGCGGCGCGGATGGATGTGAACGTGCCTCTTCGGCAGAGTGCCGGCCGCGTCAGCGCCGCCGAAGGAACCCGCACTCGCGAGGCGCTGGTCGCTGCCGAGATCGCGCTCGCTGTGATTCTCCTGACGACCGGGACGCTGCTGGTCAGGAGCCTCGTCGCACTCCAGCAGACTCCGCTCGGGTTCGAGCCAGCCAATGTGCTCCTGGTCCAGGCGTCGGCGGCGCCGCGGGGGGCGGACTGGAGCGGCAGCCGCGCGTTCTTCCAGGGACTGGTCGAGGACGTTGTGCAGCTGCCTGGAGTGCTGGCGGCCGGCGCCATGATGGGACCGCCGGGCAGGGTCGGATCCGAAAGCTTCTATTGGCTGGATCGGAAACCGAAGGAATCGCCGCTCAGCTCAGGGCGTCCCGCGGTGATGAACATTGTCGGACCGGGCGCGTTCGCGGCGCTCGGCATCCCAATCCGTCAGGGACGTGACCTGGATGCGCGCGATGTAAGTGGCGCGCCGAGTGTCGTGATCGTCAATGAGACGCTGGCTCGAACCGCCTTCCCAGGAAGAGATCCCATCGGGCGCGCGATCGCCGCTGGCTACGATTCACCGGAGCCCATGACGATCGTCGGCGTGGTCGGCGACGTGCGGCAGTATGGGCCCGACCGCGAGCCGCAGTCCGAGATCTACATGCCCTTCCAGCAGCACTTCTACAACGGGGCGACGCTCACTGTCGTCGTGAGAACCACGGGGGATCCAACCGCCCTGGGTCCGTCCATCCAGCGCAAGGCCCGCGAGCGATCTCCGGAGGTTCCCGTTCGCATGACCACGATGGACGCGCTTCTGGCGGAGCATGTTGCGACTCCCAGGTTCCGAGCCTGGCTGTTGAGTCTCTTCGCGATCGTGGCGCTGTCCCTTGCGATGGCGGGTGTGTACGGCGTGATGGCGTACGTCGCCAGCCAGCGGTCGAAGGAGATCGGCGTGCGGATGGCGCTCGGCGGGAGCACGAGCAGCGTCCTGAGGCTGATGCTCGGCCGCGGACTGAAGCTGACGGCGATCGGTCTCGCCGCAGGCGTCCTCGGCGCGATCGCCTCGACTCGGCTCGTCAGCGGCATGCTCTTCCACGTCAGGCCTTTTGACCCGCTCACCTACACCGGCGTGGTCGCGACGCTTGGCTTGCTATCGCTATTGGCGAGCTATCTGCCCGCACGGCGCGCGACCCGAGTCGATCCGCTCCTCGTGCTCCGCCAGGAGTGAGCGGGATCGCGGCCGAGACAGAGAGCCCTTCATGGATTGGGTCCTCGAATGGAGGCCAACGACCACGGCGACGCGTGCGCCGACACCGGTACCCACAACCACGGTGACGAGAGCCCCGACTCCCGTGCCAACCGCGACTGTGACGAGGGCGCCGGTCCCGGTTGTTCCGCAGTCGACCGACTCCGACGTGCTCGCGCAGATTCGGGATCTCCTCGACAGCCGCCAGCCGGCATGGAGCGAGGTGCTGCCATCAGAATCGCGCTTCCAGCTAGTTCTGATCGGCGGCGCTGCGGTGTTGGACAAGGAGACCAGGCTGGTGTGGGAGAAGGCGCCCAGCGCGACCGCCGAAAACTGGCACCGCGCGCACGGCAGCTGCAACGGGCTGTCGCTGGGTGGGCGAAAGGGATGGCGGCTCCCGACCGTCCAGGAGCTGACCAGCCTCCTGGAAGCGGGGGAACTCAACACAACGCTTCCCGACGGACATCCCTTCGAGAACGTGCAACCGCTGGCGTACTGGTCGGCCAATCTCATCGCTGCTGATAGCCGATTCGCGTGGGGAGTGAGCTTCCTGGACGGCTCGGTGGGTTACCTTCGCGTGAACACCAGCAAGCTGACGTGGTGCGTCCGGGGCGGCACGGGCGTCGATATCCAGTAATCGGCGACCGTGGACCAGTGAACGCATGAAGAACGAATCACGTTGCGACGGAAGACGTTCGCACGACCAGGGAGCGCACCCGCCTCCCTGGTCATCGCTCGTACGTTCCTGGCGCTGGAGTCGCTCGCGGACGGCCGAGCATCCTGCGATGCCTGGATCACCGCGTCTTGATTCTTACGGGACCTTTGGGATGTCAAGAGGGCCGACTGGGAGACGTTTGCGCAGGCTGACCGGATCGCCGACGTTGATCGTTCCTCCGCGTACCACTTCCGCGTTGAGCGCCAGGCGGCCTCGGAATCGGCGGCCGATGTCGCGCAACACCTCGGGGTCCCGATCCAAGGTGTCGGGATCGACGGTTGTCATCGGGCAGCGCCCGCGCAGCGAGTCGAGCCGAACGATCACGTCGCGGATGTGCAGCTCGCCGCCTGGCCAGCTCGTCTCGTCCAGCCCCTGCACTCCGCCAATCAGGATATTGGGACGCAGGCGGCGAACGTCACGCCCGAAGGCCGCGACGGCACCGTCGGTCGCCACGAGCAGGGGCAGCACATCGAATCGTTCGGGGCCTTCGAACGCCTCGAGCGATGCGTCTTCGCCTGCTGCGGCCCTGACCAGTGCCAGGGCCTCGGCGCTGTCCCACCGATGGCCATCGATGAGCGGAACGCCATCGGGTCCCAGCGTCCCTCGCAGGCCCAGGAGCCGATGGTGTCGTCGCGCCGTACGGACGCCCTCAGGGCCGCGGACATGTACAATCCGGTCGCCGGGGATACCGGTCGGCTCGAGCACGGCGGTGGACAGCCGCTCCCCGGCCAGCGTTTTCACCGGATAGCGCCACAGGCCTGCGACATGAAGTGTCATCGACCTTGGGATGCCGCCAGACCCGCTGTTGTGACAGCGGGCTCTAACCGGAGGGACTTTTTCCGCGCGTCAGGCCGAGGCGTCGCGGGGTCGATGTGGCTTCGACGCGCCATCTTCCGGCTGAAGCCGGAAGCCACAGGAGATTAATTCACAGGCTCTGAAGCCTCTGGGACTAGACTCCTCTCAGACGTTGGCTGTCACACTCGCGGGCGGGCGGCATCTCAAGTCCAGACCCGGGATGAACCGGGGGGAGGGTTTTGACGATGACCGAACGTGAGAATGCGGCGAAGCACATGCATATCGAGTGCGGACAGGTCGTGCCTGGCTGCACCTTTACAGCCAGCGCACCGACAGAAGAAGAACTTCTCGAGAAGGTGGTCGCGCATGCGGCGCACGACCACGGCGTCACGAACGTCACGCCGGAGCTCGCCGCCAAGGTCCGAGCGGCAATCACGTCCGAGTAGACTCGATGAGCATGGTCGTCCGTACGGCGGAGCCGAGCGACGAGGCGCTCGCCGCGCGCGCCGCGGCCGGGGACGACCATGCCTTCGAGGCGATCGTGGAGCGGTATCAAGGGCGGGTCTTCCGTCTCGCGTGCCGGCTCACGAGCGAAACCGACGCACCCGACGTGCTGCAGGAGACCTTTCTGCAGGTGTATCGGCACCTGCCCTCGTTTCGGGGCGAGGCACGGTTCGGCACGTGGCTGTACCGCATCGCGGTCAACGCGGGCCTCATGCACCGCCGCGCACGTGCCCGGCGGCCCGTCGAGTCCCTCGATGCGTTCCTCCCGTGCTTTGACGCGGACGGAGTCCACGTCGGCACTCCCGCCGAACTGCAAGCCGCCTCACGCAGCGACGAGCTGCTGGACCGAGAGTGACCTTGCCCGGAAGGCGCGGGCCGTCATCTCACGGCTGCCTGATGTCTATCGAGACGCGTTCGTGCTTCGCGACCTGGAGGAGATGTCCACGGCCGACGTCGCGGACATGCTGGGGGTGGAACCCGCGACCGTGCGGCAGCGAGTCCACCGGGCGCGATTGATGCTGCGTGGATTTCTGAGCGACCTTGTCGGGGTCAAGCCATGAAGGAGATCGTGTGCGCGTCCGGAGTCGAGCGGCTGATGGACTATCTCGAGGGAGCGGTGCCCGCTGATGTGCGCGCGGCCCTCGAAGCACATGTCGCCGGATGTCCGAAGTGCGTGGCGTTCATCGCGTCCTACCGTGAAGTCCCGCGCATCCTTCGGGAGGCGACCGCAGCGACGATCCCCGCGCACGTGGAGGCTTCTCTTCGAGCGTTTCTTCGGGTCCAGCGTAGCGGACCGCCCGCGGAGGGCTGACCGGCTGTCAGGATGTGATGAATCATCAGCCGGGAGGCCGGCGCAGGCACTGCAGGAACACGCGCGGCAGAGAGGTGACCAATGCATCCACTCACCGGTACCTGGACGGCCAATCTGGAGAAGTCGACGCGACACGCGAACCACCAGTTTCGACGCGCGACCATGCGCTTCGAGGTCGAAGGGGACGCCGTGTCACTGGCCTACGAAGGGGTAAATGCGGCGGGCAAGACCGAAGAAGGCGCGCGAACATTCCGCGCCGACGGCGCAGCCCATCCTGATGGCGCGGCGCCGGGCGTGATTGCCACCAGCAGGATCGACGACCGGACGCTCGAGGTCGTCGCGACGAAGGATGGGGCGCCGGTAGGCCGGGCTTCCTACAGCGTCTCGGAAGATGGCCGAAGCCTGACGTCGACGACATCGGGAACGGACGCCAGCGGCAGAGCGTTCGATCAGGTGATCGTGTTCGATCGCGCCTAGGAACGCCGTCGTCGTCCCCGGCACCGGAGATGCGGCTCACCTCGAGCGCTTGCCAGATCGCGATGACGTTCGCGAACCCGCACGGCGAGGTCTCGCGTGCTGCGTCAGCCACTCCTGAAGGCCCGGCGTGGAGTCATACGCGACGGCGAGTGCGTCCGCGACGTACGCGGCTTCCTCTTTGCTCCCGAGTGCAAAATGGGATGCCCGCGCGAGTGGGAGCGCTTCCGGTTCCAACAGGTACTTGATGACGTGAGGGTTCGTACTGAGGGCCTCGTCCAGCGAGCCGCGTGTGCGCGGCGTATCGCCCTCCGTTCGCCACTGCCAGAGTACCCGGGCGTAAGGCCACAGGGCTTCCGGGTCTCCCGAGTACTCGCCGAGCAGCGCTCCCGCTTCGTCGTTCAGATCGAGCTCCAGGAGACGGACGACCAGCGAGTGCCGAACGCCCTGATTGTCATTCGGATTGAGGCGTAACAGCTCGCGATAGTGCGGAAGCGCCTCCGCGTCTCGGTGAACGCTGGCGAGCGTCCGTGCGAAACCGAAGCGGGCTCGCATGTAAGGCCGGGTATCGAGTTGCTCCCAGAATTGACCGGCGAGCTCCTCGAAGCGTTCGGCACCGATCGCGCGCAGGCCGGCGGCCATGCCCTGCTCATAACGCTCGAGTGCGAGCTCCGCCGTCGACGCGGCGTCTGCGAGTATGACCCATGCATCAGCACAGTCGGGCGATAGCGCGAGCGCCTGGCGCGCACGCTTCATGGGCAAGCGGCCCTCGACCTCCATTCCGTCGTAGGCCAGTTCCTGCGCCCGTTCGAGCGGTGTCAGCTCGCGACCGGCCGAATCCTCAGCCGGGATGTCCGGCAACTCCGCGTCATCCTCCCCAACATCCACGCTTTCCAACGAGTCGAATAATCCACTCTGACGCAACCGAACGCTGCTCCGATCCGCCATCCTCGTCAGCCCAGCAAACGGGTCGCCGGCTTCCGCCTCCAGTAAGAACGGGAGCGTCAGGGTGAGATCGAACGGTCCGTCGAAAGTGGTGACGCGCTTCTGCCAGCGGCCCGAATCTAGCTCGTCTTCCGTCGTGGCGACGAGCGCGCGGAAGAGCGCCTCGGCGCACGTGAGCTCCCTGGCGTCGGGCCTCTCGATTGAGCCATCGCCATGCATATCCGCAGCAAGGGGGAACGCCTTCGGGCCGGCAACGGGCAACGCGTAGTCGGACCACGCGTCGGCGTCGGCAAAAGGCAGCTCGTCGATCGGGCCGAAAGTGACGCCGTAGGCGCGGGTCGGGGGCCCGCCCGCCTGGACGG
This sequence comes from uncultured Acidobacteriota bacterium, assembly GCA_963804795.1. GTDB lineage: Bacteria > Acidobacteriota > Vicinamibacteria > Vicinamibacterales > 2-12-FULL-66-21 > CAVSUB01. The sequence continues at coordinate 550,249 of CAWDRS010000011.1, forward strand.
CATCGAGCAGTCGCTCGAACGCTCTTCGCGAGTCGAAGAATGCCATGCCGAACTGTTCTCCACCTTGGCCGAGCACCGACACGTGCCGCATGCCTGCAGGAATTCCCATACCCTCCGAGACGATGAGATCCTCGTTGGCAAGCTGGTCCCACACTCGGGCCGTGTAGAACGACGCAGCGGCTTCCGCGAACGCTCGGAGACGATCCAGTGTGATGGCGGGATCCTCGAGCAGTCCGGGGATTCGCTCCCCACCACCCGTTTCAACCTCGAGCTCGGTTAACACCTCACGAACCGCCGGCAGCTCGCCGACTACCGCGACGAGGGTGGACGTGTTCGCCAGGCCGTCCGCGAGCGCATCTCGAAGCGCCGCATCGCGGACCTCGACACGAGCCGGTCGCCCCTCGAGCCGTTTCGAGAACTTGAGGCCGAATTCGAGCAACGCCCTGAAGGCGAATTCCGGTGAGGCCGATGTTCCCTCCGGTGGAAGTGCCAGATGAATGAGTCCCGTTCGCAGGCTCACCCAGACCGCGCCGGTCGCGCGGTAGAGCTCACCATCAGGATCGGTGGGATGCTCGATCCACGTCGGGAGCCGTACCACCCCGCCTTGCCAGACTTCGTGGCTCCGTTGGGGTAGCTGCTTGAAGCGGCCGAGGGCGAGTGGAAGCGGAATGGTGAGCGACATCGTAGGTCGAGCTTCGCGGACGGATCGATTCGTGGTCCATGCGCCGCCAAACTGGGTATGTTCTCACAAGTGTCCTTCGGGTCCGGCCGATCGCTGGGATCGGCGGCCCCCGGAACGCCCAGGACCCGAGAGAGCCGAGCGAGGCGAGGCGCTGCCGCAGGTCCGACGAGGGCTCTGCGGGTTCCCGTCGCACGCCGCCATGTGCTGCATCCAGGGCGGCTACAGGAGCGCGCGACAACCATGAGATACGACTTCCTCATCGAGACCTACGAAACCGAGCGAATCAAGATCCTGAGCGTCTGGAGTGAGTTCAGGGACGAAGATCTGCCGGTCCGACCAAAACGCGACGACCCGCGCGGGCGCAGCGTGCACGAACAGATGGTCCATCAGTGCGTGAGCGAGGACGCGTGGTTCCGGAACATGCTCGGCATCGACGTCGCGGCTCCGCCGCTCCCTCGACAAGAGACTCGAATCGGATTCATGAAGCGCTATGCCGAGGACAGCGGCAAGCGACTTGAAGTCCTGCGGCGAACGGAAGAGCGCTGGTGGGAAGAGCTGACAACGTTTTTCGATTCGCGCCGCTCGAGAGCCTGGGTCATGACGCGACGGCTGGCGCACACATCGCATCATCGAGGTCAGCAGATGGCCATGCTGCGTATGCTCGGGCGCGATCTGCACAGCAACTACGGGCCGACGGCGGACACCGGTGGATTGATGCAGCATCACGCGCCGACGATTTACGCCTACGCGAGCCTCGAGGGCCTGTTAGAGGGGGAAGAACGCGGTGGGGCGAAGTCGCCGTTGCCACGCGCCGGTGGGAACGCCGTGACAGAGCGACCGGGTTAGACGTCGGACGCCTCGCTAACGACAGACTTTACCGTGCGCGAACGCGGAAGTAGAACCGGGGCCCGCCCGTAGGATCCTTCGACCCTGCCGGCTCAATCGCGAGCAGATAGTCGCCTGGCGGAAGAGCGGACACGGGCACGCGGGCGCGAGGGCGCGCGTCGGGAGCGTCCGCCGCGGGAACCGAGATCGAGCCCGACCAGATCGGCGCCCCCTCGACGGATTCGATCCGCGCGCGTGCTGCGCCGGCGGTGAGACCTGCGCGGGGTGCAACCAGATCGACGTGCGTCGCGCCGGTCGACGCCAGCAGTGTAGGCGGCCGCCCTTTGCTCCGGTCCAGGTCTGCGGTGAGGATCAACGTCGCGAGTGTGATGGCCGGACCGCCTGACGAAGACCCGGGAGTCGACCGGTCGCCGGCCGGCGGCGGCGCGCCGCGCTCGCCCGGGTTCGGCGTCGAGGTCGGGGTGGCCGGATCGGGCTGGCTGGGGCGCTGAGCGCTCGCGTCCTGGCTATCTGGCGCCCGGCTGGGGCCCGAAAAGACCCGCCACGCGAAGATGGCGCCGATGGCGAGCAGCACTCCGGCGGCGACGCCCAGCCACCGGTGGTCGAGGCGCCAGCCGGGTCGCTTCGGGGTCTCCGAAGCGCCAGCCGAGGCCTGTCGCAGAGCCCTCGAGATCGCCAATTGCCCGCGCCCGTCAGCGGTCGCGAGGATTCGGCGCTCGAACTTCGCCCGATCCGCTGGCGAGAGACGTGCCGCGGCGTAGTCGTCGGCAAGGTCGTCCCTGGCGAGCTCCACGCGCGCAAGCAGCTCTGAATCGCTGAAATAGGCTTCCTCCAGCTCGCTCTCTTCCTGGCCTGGCAGTTCGCCGAGCAGAGTACTGCCGTATCTGATGATCCTCAAACGCCTGAGTCATCGGATCCCGCCCTTTCTGCCCTTTGTCCAGTACCTGTCGAAAAAGGCGCCTTTGTGCCGCGGCGTGGGCTGCGCCGTGGGAGCGCGGCCTTGCCGAACAGGCCTGATTCCGATCAACCCGCCGCTTCGAGGCAGCGGGCGGCGCAGATCCGGAGCGAATCGCGCAGCCGCTGCGCCCGGTGGCGGAGGGCATTCTCGGTCAGCCGCCGTGCTGCCGCGAGACGCGCACGGCCCTCGATCCGCTCCCGTCCGGCGCCGACATAGTAGGTGACGATGAGGTCGCGCTCGTCGCCTGGAAGGTGACCGAGACACCGCTGCAGGCAGGCGTCCCGCGATTCCTCGTCCTCGGGCGGGGGTGCGGCCGCCGCCCACGCCGCGGGCCCCATCTCGCTCGTCAGTGGTGCGATCGGCGCCGCGGCCGACTGCCGGTAGCGCTCGAGACGGACCAGTCTTGCTACGCCATACGCGAACGACGGGACGTCGTCGATCGTGTCCCCGGCGCTCAGCCGCCGCGCAATGCGGTCCAGCGTCTCATCGACGGACGATTCCGGCTCGGGCGTCCCGTGGAGGCTGAAAAACCTCATCAGGGCCCGGCGGAGGTGCTCGTACTTCTCACCGGCCGCGGACGGATCGGTGTCCAGCCGGGCCAGCAGCCCCTCGAGCGCCGCACGTGTCAGCTCCCACTTCTGTACTAAACGCACACCGTTACCGCCAGTCCCCCTGCAGGACGAACGGAGCCCAATAATAAGGCGACGCCCATCTCGGAATGGCCGCAATCTGCCCCTGGGCCTTGCGAAGCGCGGCGCCGGCCGTGAGTCCCTCGGCGAGCATGCCGCGGTAGAAGCGCTTCATCAGCTCGGCGGTCGCCATGTCGTTCACGCGCCAGAACGACGCAATCACGCGAGGGGCGCCGGCGTACATGAAGCCGCGTGCCAGACCGATGGGCCCTTCGCCGGGGACGTGCCTGCCTTCGGCGGTGCTGCACGCGCTCAGGACCACGACGTCGGCGCCCAGACGCATCTCGTAGATATCGGTCAACGTCAGCAGCGGATCGCGCTTCCCGCCCGACGCGTCGACGAACGAGAGGACGATGCTCGACAGGCTGGGTACGTCCGGGTGCACGACGCCGTGCGTCGCGAAGTGGATGAAGCGATAGTCTGCCAGCGCCAGCCCCAGCGCGCGGTCGCGCGTCGCCAGGCCATCCAGGAACATCGTGACCTGGCCCGGCGCCAATGCCTGTAACGCGTTGGCCTCGGCGCGCGAGAACGGCAGGCGAGGGAACGACGCGCCGAGCGGCGTGAGCGTGCGTGCGACGACGCCCTCAGGAGGTCGCACATCTTCTGCGGATCTCGACGCACCCTGTCGCGGCGGACTGGCTGCGCGCGTCCCTCGTGCCGACACACGCGGGTCGGCGGTTTCGAAGATGGGATCTGCGAACACGACGGTGTGCTTGCTCGGGCGTGGACGCCGCTCCGTCAGCGCGCGCATTGCGGCGAGCGTCGTGGCGGACGGCACGTGCACGATCTCGAATCGCGAGAGGAGCGGCGGTCCGTTCGCAGACTCGGGCTCGAACGGCAACGGGGCGAAGGGCACGAGCGACAATGCGCCCGCAGCGACGACGACAAGCCGTCGGGTGCCGGTCAGCTGCGAGCTCGCCGGTGCGAGGACGAGTCGGGAGAGCATGCGGCGCCGCTCGGCGGCCGCTGGCTGAGACGCCCCGGTCGGCGTCGTCAGGTCGTGGTGCACGGCGCGCGCCGCCGATTCGATTTCGGCGCGCGGCGCCAGCCGAAACGCGCGCACGCTCCGGGCGGAGACGACCCAGACATAGCTCTGTGGTTCGCCCAGCGCGTATTCGAGCAGCGTCGTCTCGTCGTCGAGCAGGGCCTGCAACGCGTCGAGCTCCAACACCTGCGGTCTGACCAACCTGGCTCGTCGCGCGTCCGCGATCTCGGCCCGCGCCTCCAGATCTCGAAGCTGAAGATCGAGCGCGGTCATCTCCTGCCTCAGCTTCTCTGCGCGATCGCGATCGCCCGGCGTATGCACGGCGATCTGGAACTGGGCGACGCGCACGCGCCACTGCTCGCGTACGCGCTGCCGCTCGACCGCGGGTGCGCCGGACGTCAGCCGCGCGTCGTCCCAGCCGACCTGGGAGATGTGATCCAGCAGGCCGCGAGCCAACGCCCGCTCGTTCAGGACCAGCGCCCGGCCAGCAGCCTCGGCGTCGCCTCGTTCCGACATCCGCATGCTGATTTCCACGGCCCGGTCGAACGCGGGTGCCAGCGCACCGAAGCCGAGGGCGCGCGATTCCGAGCTCGGTGCCGCCTCCCGGAACTGCTCCGCGATCTCGGATCACCTGCCGGGCAGCGGAATCCGCCGCCTGCAGGTCCCCACGGGCCAACGCGACGTCGGCGACGCCCGCCTGGGTCTCTGCCTCGCACGGCGGGTTCCCCATTTGCTGGTTGATGGCCCGCATCTCGGCGAAGTGCGTGGCGGCCTCGTCGAGCCGACCTTCGCTGAGCGCGTGACGGCCGACGCGCTGGATCGCAATGCACCGAACGAGAGGGATGCCCCGGCGCAGGGCCTTGACCGCGGCGGCGTACATCTGTCCGGCGCCCTCGCGATCGCCGCGAGCCAGCCGGACATCGCCAAGACCGACACGCGCCAGCGCCTCCGTGTCCGACTGCACGTACCGCGCGGCCATTGCCAGCCGTGCCTCGAACTGACGGGCGGCCTCGTCCAGCTCGCCACGTCGCAGGTGCAGGAACCCGAGCGCGTTCGCGAGAGCCGGTGTGGAATATCGATCGAAAGGAATCGCGCGCAAACCCTGCTCGTAGCGCGCAAGCGCCGCGTCGTAATCGCCCGCCACTTCGTCGATGCGTCCGAGCTGCAGGTCCGCGGTCGCGATCATTGCCACATTCTGGAGCTCCTTCGCGACGTCCAACGCGGAGAGGGCCGCCTTCCTGGACGACGCGTAGTTGCCGAGCGAGAACTCCACGAAGGCGAGGCGTTGGTGGGCGCGCCCCTCCGCTTGCCGATCGCCAAGCTTGGCGGCCAACTGCTGCATCTCGAGCGCGGTCGCCCTCGACCTGTCGTACCGGCCATCGTCGTTGTACTCGACGAGCAGATCGTCGAGGTGCTCGAGCTCGAGATCCGACTGCCCATTCGCACGGAGCATGGGGATGAGGCGCTCGAGCGCGGCCGCCGCGTCGAGTCGAAACTCCGAGAACAACCCTGCGAGATCGCCAATCGTCGAGAGCGTCGCGAGCTCGAGGTCGGTGTCGGACTCGGTCTGCCAGCAGTTCGCGGCCGACTTGAAGATTTCGATGGCGTTTCCGAGATCGCTGAGCGCACGCCCCCTGTGTGCCAGCCGGTCTGCTTCCGCCGTCGTTCGAAAACATCGCTCGCGGCGGCGATCGCGATCCGTCGGCGGCCGTAAGGCGAGAACGCGAAGTGTGTACTGCTGCCGGACGGTTGCTGGTTCCTCTTTCAGGCCCAGGTCGATTCGATATGAACCGGCGGTTGGCGCGACGAACAGCAGCCGCTCCGGCAGCGGGGCCAGGCTCGGCAAATCGATAGACAGTGATTTCGGCGCCATCGGGACCGGCCATGCTGATGGCGACCTGAGCCGACTCCTGCGTCGCACTGATCTCGAAAAACGTGTCAGCACTCAGGTCGACTGTGTAGCTGTGGAGATCTCCGGTCGCGCCCTGTCGCTCGACGACGGTGCCGGGCGCGAGCGCTTGCGGCGTCGACGCCGCGCGTGCAGTGGCGGGAGCCTGAGCGTGACTCGGAACAGACACCGCCACCAGGCAGAGCGTCACATATCGGGCCAGCGTGCGCATCCCGCTCCACTCTGACGACATTAATAGACCGGGGGCTTCCCCCCGCCGGACCCCTTCTCCACCCCAGCGCGCAAACCACGCGCGCTGGGGACCCCGGTCGCAGCCGCGACAGCGAAGCGGCGGCCAGCGTTTCAGCGTTACGTCCTACTCGATGGAACGGACCAGATTTTACCTCCTTGGCACGTTTTCCACGGAATCGACAGTTGGGAGCAGAGTCCATTGCCCGCGGGCACTCCTGCGGGGTCCCCGCCGCTGTCGTGAAGCGCTGGCTGCCCCACGTCATGGTGCCCCGGCGAACCATCCACGCAGTCAGCGCGAACCGAGGACCTTTCACATGAAGAACCATGCTATTTCCGACTACCCGACCGTTCAACGCAGCAAAGTGGCTGCGTCCTTAGTCGCGGTGGCCTTGACCGTCACCGCCGCCTTGCCGCAAGCGGCTCGCCGAGATCGAATCGCGCCGCCGATCGTCCCCGCCGATATTCAGGTTCAAAACGGCTACAAGCCGTTTCTCCTCGCCCACGCCGTCGGCACGCAAAGCTACATGTGCCAGGTGTCCGGATCGGCCTTCAAATGGGTGCCGGTCGGCCCGCAGGCGACGCTCTTCGACGATGACGGCGAGCAGGTCCTGACCCACTTCCTCAGCCCCAACCCGTCGATGGGCAACGTGCCCTTCGCGACCTGGCAACACTCGCGCGACACGAGCTCGGTCTGGGCCCAGAAGATCTCCGAATCGTCTGACCCCGAGTTCGTCGCGCCTGGTGCGATCCCGTGGTTCCTCCTCTGGGTGAACGGCGAGCTCGAGGGGCCGGCCGGCGGCGACAAGCTGACCCCGGCCGTCTACATCCACCGCGTGAACACGACGGGCGGGAAGGAGCCTTCGACGGGGTGCTCGGTGCTCGGGGACGTCAACGGCAGCAGGAAGTTCGTGCCGTACACGGCCGACTACTACTTCTACTCGAACGTGGACGTGCACGACTGACACCGGGAGTCATCTCGTTTGCGCCCACCACAGCTCTCCACGCTCGCGAAGGTCACCGACACCTCCCACGGCTGAGCGCGGCCCGCGGCACGTTCTGGCGCGTTCAGACAGTGAATGGAGGAAGAACGTTTGCTCGAAGACAGCGATGAAGGTCGCTCAGGAAGGAACACGTGTAATGACTCTCGTTCGAAGACTCCGTCTACATTCAATACCGCCAGGTGCAGCACGGTCCCGCACCGGGTGGTGGACCGCACTCGTTGTCGCGCTGCTGACGTCAGCTGGCGTCGCGCAGCGCGGCCCGCAGCCGTTGAACCATGTTCACGATAAATCGGGCGGAGGTCCATCGCTGGATTCCGGACGGACGTCAGATGGCTCGCGATCACCCGGCATCGGCACGCTTCCGACCGCGGCGCAGTCGCGGATTTCCGCCACGATCGGCCTTCCCCGTGCAACTACCGACAGCCAAGCTGACCCCCCTCCCCGTCACCGACGTTCGTGACTACGGTTCCTTCGGCCGCTCGCTGTCGATCAGCGGCGATGGCGCGACGATCGCAGTCGGAGCGTCCGAGTACGAGATCGATTCGGTGAACCGCGGCGCAGCGTTCGTCTTCTTCCGGCCGGCCACTGGATGGGTCGACGCGGTCGAATCTCGCAAGCTCACAGGGTCCGCGCACTCGATCTTCGGCTACTCGGTGGCGCTGAGCGACGACGCGGCTATCCTGGCGGTGGGAGCTCCGGGTGAGAAGCCGGTCGCCGGCGCGCCGTATGCCAGCGGTGCAGCACACGTTCTTGCGCGGCGCGCCAACCAGGCAGCTGCGGATTCGTACCTCCGGGGTCGCCAGGCTCATCCCTTCAGACGGCCGCCAATTCGACGCGTTCGGCTCCTCTATCAGCACGGCGGCCGACGGGGGTGCCATCGTCGTGGGCGCACCGGTGAACGTGTACGAGGCTCCGCCGTACAGCGGATCGGCGTACGTTTTCGTGCGACCCAAGAAAGGATGGGGTGTGCCTGCCCTTACCACCAACGAAACCGCCAAGCTGACGGCCAGTGACGGCTGGGAGAACAACCACTTCGGCAACTCGGTCGACATGAGCGCCGACGGGAAGACGATCATCACAGGTGCTCTCGAGCCCCCTCTCCTTCCTGGACCAATCCCCGGTCCGGGCGCGGCTTATGTATTTGCGAGGCCGTTTGCGGGCTGGTCAACGTCAACCGAGAACACGAAGCTGCTCACACCGGCTGAGATAGTTGGTGGGGAGTGGTTCGGTTTCTCGACGGCTTTGAGCGGCGACGGTCGGGTCTCGCTGATTGGCGCGCCGTTCGAGACGATCAATGCGAACGTCCGGCAGGGCGCGGCTTATGTGTTCACCGGCACCGCGACGGATCCCATCGCATCCGCTTCGCCGACGGATCTGACGTTCGCTCCGCAGTCGATCGGCACGACGAGCAGCCGCAAGACCGTGACGTTGACCAATACGGGAGCCGGACTCCTACATGTCGCCAGCGTCGATGTCTTCGGACCGTTCGCCTCGACCGAGAACTGCGTCTCGGCATCGCCAATTGCGCCGGGAGCCAGCTGCTCGGAAAGCGTCGCGTTCGCCCCGTTGTCGGTGGGCGACGCCAACGGAGCGGTCGGGTTCGTCGACGACAGCACAGGCATGCCAGGCGCGACCCAGTTCGTACAGTTGGCCGGCACCGGCAAAAAGGGCAACACCTCGACGACGATTACCTCGGTGTCGTCGACTCGCGTGCTCGTGGGCGAGCCGGTGACGGTCTCTTTCTCGGTCGCTCCGGAGTCGGGCAGCACGCTCACGCCGTCCGGGACGGTGACGGTCCAAGCCAGCACGGGCGAGAGCTGCACGGCAGGCGTCGGCTCTAACGGCTGCACGCTCACCTTCTCGACGGCGGGCAACCGCACGATGGCGGCAACCTACAACGGCAACTCGACGTTCAACGCCAGCACTTCATCGAGTGTGACGGTACGGGTTACACGCCCGCGGTGATCGTCTATGGGCGTTGTCCGATAACCGCCACGCGCTCGATTGCCTGGAAGCCGTCTCATAAACCTGCCGCTCGTTTCACGATGCGAGTGAACGACAGTGAGCGAGCCACGCGAGCGGAGCGCGCCGGCGCAGCGGCGCGCGAGAGCGCGTGTCGGGGAGTCCGAGGGGCGAAGCCCCTCGGATGAGACTGGAAGCCGTCTCATAAACCTGCCGCTCGTTTCACGATGCGAGTGAACGACAGTGCGCGAGCCACGCGAGCGGCCCGCCTACGCCAAGGCTTCGGCGAGGTCTCGCCGTAGCGCTTCGCGCGGAGGCGGAAGCGCGCCGGCGAAGCGGCGCGCGAGAGCGCGTGTCGGGGAGTCCGAGGGGCGAAGCCCCTCGGATGAGACTGGTCCCCTGGCGCGGGAGCGTCAATCGAACGGCGCTTCACATCCGTTGACCAGCCGGTCCGACTCTCGAGCAACGAGTCGAGTCGCTGGCACGCTGCGACCATCCATGACCGGCGGGCGTCAGTGACGCCCGCCGGTCTTCGTTTATCACTCGCCCTGTCCACCTTGGCACCCCTCCGCGGCACGTTCTCGCGCGTCCAGACAGTGAAGAGAGGAAGAACGTTCACTCACAGACAGCAATGAAGGTCGCTCAAGGAAGGAATACGCGTCATGACTCTCGCTCGAAGGCTCTCTTCAACTTTGGGAATGTCACGCGCCGCTCGCGTGTGCAGGGGCTGGTGGACGGCGCTGGCGGTCGTCCTGGTGACGACGGCAGGTATCGCCGAGCACAACTCGGAGATCGCTCCACACCGACAGGGACGAGGTTCGCCGACTGATACCAACGTGACGTCGAACGGTTCGCGGCAATCAGGCGTCGACGTGCTCCCGCCCCTTGCCAAGGGACGGATCTCCGCGGCAATTGGTGAGGACGTTCGCGCGTACCATGCCGTGGCCCAATCAGGCGTCATTCGCCTGGACAATGCGGACCAGGCCTTGTCAGCCGTTTTCGCTGCGCGCGGTGTCGAGTTCCGCCACGGCGCCGATCGCTGGAGCATGGCGTTTCGCGGACACGGTGACGCGAACAAGGCGGGCACAGCCAGCGCCATCGCACCCGAAGCCACTGCGAATCGTGTCGAGTACCGTCGCGACTCGCTGACCGAGTGGTACGTGAACGGTCCGCTCGGCCTCGAGCAGGGATTCACGCTCGAGCGCTCGCCCGACCGCCCGAAGGGTGAGCCGTTGACGTTGGCCTTCGCACTCTCCGGAAATCTCACGGCCACGGTGGCTCCCGGCGGCCGCGCGCTGACGCTGACCAGGGACGGATCGCCGGCGCTTCGCTACAGCGGATTGACAGCCTGGGATGCGGATCGCCGCGACCTGCGGACGTGGCTGGAGATTGACGGCGAGGAACTGCGCGTGCGTGTCGACGACGCCGGCGCGCGATACCCGTTGACGATCGACCCGTACGTGCAGGCACCCACGTTGACGGCCGCCAAGCCCTGTGATGCTTCTGGCGTCTGCGACGACGGCGCGCAGGGCGACTGGTTTGGATGGGCCGTCAGCATCAGCGGTGACGCTAGCACGGTTGTCGTGGGAGCTCCCGTGAAGTCCGTCAACAACTACAGCCAGAGGGGTGTCGCCTACGTGTTCGTGAAGCCATCCGATTTCGACGGGGGCTGGAACGGCGGCGTCGGACCGAACTACTTCAAGACGAAGTTGATGGCGGACGAGGACCCGACCGTTCATCTCCTGCTCGGCACGTCCGTCGACATCAGCCGCGACGGTGAAACGATCGTGCTCGGCGCGCCAGACCCTGGCGCAGCGTACGTCTACACCCGTCCGGCCTCCGGCTGGGGATACTATCCCCTGCAAACCCAGGTCGCAAAGCTCACGCCGATCCGGCGCACCCGCGAGACCTTCTACAGCTTCGGCGAGTCGGTATCGATCAGTGGCGACGGCGCCACGATCGCGGTGGGAGCGCCCGGTCAGGAGATCGATTCAGTGGTCTACGGTGCAGCGTTCGTGTATCGCCGGCCGGTGAATGGATGGGTCAACGCGGGCGAATCGCAGAAGAGGCAAGGGGACGCCGGGACGAACTTCGGCGACTCCGTCGCTCTCAGCGACGATGCGACGACGCTGGTGGTGGGGGCGCCCGCACGAGCCGCGTCCGACCTTGCCAGCGCTCTCGGCGAAGCGCACGTCTTTGCTCGAGGCGTCATCCCCGGATCGCCCGACGTTTACGCGGACGTTGCTGCGCTCCGACCGTCCGATGCTCATCCCCTCAACCTGTTTGGCGACGCCGTCGGCGTCGATGGCCTTGGGCGCACCATCGTCGTTGGCAGCGATGACCGCACCAGCGGCAACTTCGGCGGTGCGTACGTATACGTCCGGCCGGTCAACGGATGGGGATCCTCCGGCTACGTGATGACGGAAATCGCGAAGCTGACGGCGAGCGATGGCGCTGCCAATGGCGGAACGCTTGGGATTTCGGTAGACATCAGCGCCGACGGCAACACGATTTTGGCGGGTATGGATGCCAAGTCGGATGCTTCGCCCGGCCCCTTCCCGGCGTACTTCTTCGCGAAGCCGGCAGCTGGCTGGTCGACGTCCACGGAAAGTACGACAGCCCTCCCGTGGGACAACGAAAGGAATGACCATTTCGGTCGCTCGACGAGTCTCAGTGGAAACGGCAGCGTGGCCATCGTCGGCGCGTTTGGCAAGACGATCGACGCGAGCACCTTCCAGGGCGCGGCGTACGTCTTCACCGGCAACACGATGGCGCCCAAAGCGTCCGTGTCGCCGTCGAGCCTCGCGTTTGCTGTGCAATCTCTCGGCACGACGAGCAGCCCTCAAACGGTGACGGTCACGAATACCGGAACCGCCCCGCTGCACGTGACCGGCGTCGGCACGTTCGGGCCGTTCACGTCGACTCAGCACTGCATCTCGGCGTCTCCGATTCCGCCGGGCGGCACCTGCTCGGAGAGCGTGGCGTTTACACCTCTCTCTGTGGGCATCACCGCGGGAACGCTGACCTTCACCGACGACGCTGGAGGTGCGAGCGGCGCGACCCAGCAGGTGCAGCTGCAGGGGACCGGGCAGAAAGCCAACACGGTTACGACGATCACTTCCGTCTCGGCGAACCAGGTACTCGTCGGTCAGCCGGTGACCGTGTTCGTCTCGGTCACAGCGGAGCCAGGCAGCACGATTACGCCCTTGGGGCTCATCGACGTCCAGGCGAGCACGGGTGAGAGTTGCTCAGTTCCGGCCCAGTCCAACATGCACAGCTGCAGCCTTGTGTTCTCCACGCCGCAGGATCGGACGATCACGGCCACGTACAACGGCAGCGCGAGCCTGAACCCGAGCTCATCGTCGAGCGTCCCGGTGCGCGTCTTCGACTTCAGCGTGTCCGCCTCGCCGTCGTCGCAGAGCGTCTCCGGCAAGAAGGCCAGCTACGCGCTCACGGTGACTGGGGTGAACGCGTCCGGGACGCCGATCTCGCTCGGTTGCAGCGGAGGTCCTCAGAACAGCACGTGTGCGGTGAACCCCGCATCGCTCACGCTCACCGGCGCGACGGCCGCAGCGAAGGCGACCGTCACCTTGCCGAACGGCGTGAGCCGCGGCACCTATCAGATCACGTTCACGGGGAGTTCTGGTGGGATCGTCAGGTCGGCCACTGCAAGTCTGACAGTGAAATAGGAGTCGAGATCCGGTTCGTCGCAGATCACAAGACGGCAGGCGTCACCACGCCTGCCGTTTTCTTCGTTCGTGCATCGCGAGCGTCGCCGCCGCCAGGCATTTTCGATGCTCGCTGAAGAGAAACAGGAATCCATACGAGCTTCGAAGGGGACGCTCTGCCGTTCAGCGCAGCCTCGCTGATTCCAACCTGGCTTGCGCGAGGAGCGCCGTATCAGGGTCGGCCGCGTTCCAGAGACTCAGGAAATCCTGGTAGGCCGTCTTCGCCTTGACCGTATCGCCGGACAGCGCAAGCGCTCTAGCCAGCTGCAGGCGCGCCATGGCGTCCATCGGATCGCCGAGCACGATGCCTCGGTGGTCGAGGATCTTCTGGAACTCCTTTGCTGCTTCCTCAGGCTGATTCGCCGCCAGGTAAGCTTCGCCGCGTACGTAGACGGAATAGAGCGCGCCAAAGAATCCGTTGAAGGCAATCCCCGGCACTGCGAAATCGAACCGAGTCGACGCTTGCAACAGCTGAATCGCGGCTTCCGGTTGATGAGCGTTCAGGGCGAAGAGCGCGCGAAGCGTTGGCAGATAGCTGAATCTGACCGACGTGTCCTCAGGAAAACGGCGCTCGAGGTCGTCGGTGAGTGAGCGGGAGCGAGACTGCTCCCCCGATAGCGCCAGGGCAAACGCCGCGGCATATTGCACGTCGCGGCCGGTCGAGAGTCCAAGCGCATCTGTCGCACTCCGCTTGGCCGCAGCCGTATTCCCGAAGAACGCGTCCCACGCGGCTGCGCCAGCCTGGAACATTGCTGCCCTTTCCCGCTGGCCGGCTTGCTGTGCCAGGTCGACGGCGAGGCGTGATACCTCCCTGGCGTCGCGCAACCGACCCGAGCGAGCCAGGACGAGCGCCTGGATGTGTGTGATCCACTCTTCGACGCCTGGCTTCCCTTGCGCCTGCGCGGCGTACCGTCTCGTTCCGTCGGCGTCAGCCTTCAGGAAAGCGACGAAGTACCCGCGGGAGCAGGAACTCAGGCCATTGGAGGTTCCGTTCCGACGCTCGCTGAAGAGTGGCTTCGGCTTCCGCGATCCGGCCAAGGTACATGTAGCTGAATGCGACGGAGCCATACGAAAAGACGGAGTCAGGATCGAGAGCGATGGCTTTCTTCCCCTCTTCGATCGACCGCTCGAACCTGCCAGTGCCAGTGGAAGCGAAACCCGACGACAGTCCGTGGGGGCCCGGGTCGCGGGGATAGGTCTGGGCCCAGGTTTCATAGGTCTGTTGCAGTCGTTCGAGATTACCTGTCACCTGCCGGTCGTACATCGCCGTGATGAAGAACCGCTCGCGATCGGTGGCGCGATCGCGCAACTGATAGGCCTTGGTCGTGCTCTCCATCGAGAGAACAGACTCTCCGAGATTGCTGTAGACGATCCCCAGCGTGGCGTGTGCCATCGCGAATCCCGGGTCGATCTCGATGGCACGCTTGTGCAGGGGCACCGCCGAAAGGTTCCCGGACGAGGACGTGACGCTCCCAGCCGTGCTGTAGGCCTTCAACGCCTCGATAGACGGCGTCGTGGCTTCAGGAAGCGGAGTCGAGTGCTGCTCGACGGACGCGAGCGACTCGCCAACGCGAGCCCTGAAGCTGCTGGTCATGCGGCTCAGGACGTTCAGTACTTCTTCCTTCGTTCCAGCCTGCGCCTGCTGGTCATGGATCAACTCGCCGGTGGCGCAGCGCTTCGCTCGTAATCCCAGGACGTACTGCGTCCCGAGCGGCGCGACAGATCCTTCGACGACCGCGGCACTCCCGTTTCGCTCGCACACGCCCCTCGCCACCTCCGGGGTCAAGGGCGCATCGTCACGCTGGCCCATCAGCCGCAATTGCTGCCGGATACGATCGTCGGATACGAGGCTGAGAAACGGTGACTCTTCGAGCTGTATCGCCAGCCCTTGACGCAGCATTCCGTCGAACACCGGGTCACCGGTCGTGTTGTCGAAATCGGCAAGGACGATCGTGTCCGTGCCGGTGAGTGTCCCCGAGGGTGTTTCGGTGCGCGTCAACCCGACGGGACGAAAGTAAAGCGCCCCGCCGATGACGGATGCCAATACGATCACTCCGCCGGCAAACATCGGCTTCCAGCGTCTTGCAATCGGATGTCCGGCGGCCTCGGACATCGCGAGCGGTGCGCCACGCGCGGAATCGCGTTCGCGCTTCAGCCGCTGGAGATCGGTGCGAACGTCCGAGGCGTGCTGATAGCGAAGGTCGCGGTCTTTTTCCAGGCACTTGCTGATGACACGCTCCAACTCCAGCGGGATGTCGGGATTCAGGCGCACCGCGGGCACGGGTGCGCGGTTGAGAATGCCGTCGGAAATGACCCAGGGGCTCTCGCCGCGAAATGGCAGCGTGGCGGTCGCGATTTCGTAGAACACCACGCCGAGCGAGAACAAATCCGTGCGCGCGTCCAAATCCTGCGCCCGCACCTGCTCGGGCGACATGTAGGCCACAGTTCCCAGCGCGCTCCCTGGCGTCGTCAGATCGTCCTCGGCAGTCACCGTCGGCCCCGTCTCTGGCGCCACAGCACGAACCTTCGCCAATCCAAAGTCGAGGATCTTCGCGTGACCGCGACTCGTGACGAAGAGATTCGCGGGCTTGAGGTCGCGATGGATGATTCCGGCGGCATGTGCCGCCTCCAGCGCGTCCACGATTTCGATGGCCAGCCCGAGCAGCGCGTCGACATCGAGCGGGCGGCCACCCATTCGATGCTTCAACGTCATGCCATCCAGGAACTCCATGACGATGAACGCCCGGCCGTCCTGATCGCCGACGTCGTGAATCGTGCAGATGTTCGGGTGATTCAACGCGGACGCGGCGCGAGCTTCGCGCCGGAACCGCATCAACGCGTCCGCGTTGTTCGCCAGCTCACCGGACAGGAACTTGAGCGCGACGACGCGCTGGAGGCGCGTGTCCTCGGCTTTGTAGACAACCCCCATCCCGCCGCCGCCAAGCTTGTCGAGGACGCGGTAGTGCGAGATCTGCCGGCCAATCAACGGGCCGCCAGCCGCATGCGACCCTTCGCTGAGCGCGGTTTGCCGGGCGGCAAACTCGATCGCAGGGCCTCCGAGAAAACTCTCCGAGTGCTGCTGGGCGATCAGCAGCGATCGAACTTCCTGTTCCAGCGGCTCGTCACCGGCGCACGCACGTCGCAGAAAGGCGTCTCGCTCGTCGGGCGGTTGCTCGAGCGCTGACTGCAACAGCCGATCGACCTGCTTCCACCGTTCGCTATCCATGGCCTGACCCGCCAGTCAGCTCGCGGTACAACCAGGCCTTGGCGCTGCTCCAATCCCGCATGACGGTGACCGGCGACACCTTCAGCACCGCGGCGGTCTCGTCCACGCTGAGCCCGCCAAAGAAGCGCATCTCGACCACTCGGACCTTGCGCGGATCGAGACGCGCGAGCGCGTTCATGGCGTCGTCGAGCGCCACGAGGTCGCTCGACGGGTGGCCTTTCAGGACCGCTGCGTCGTCCAGCGACACATGCGCGAGGCCACCACCCCGCTTCTGATTGTGGCGCCGCGCGTGGTCCACGAGGATGCGCCGCATCAACTGGGCCGAGACCGCGAAGAAGTGGGCCCGGTTCTGCCACTGCATGCGTTTGTAGTCGACCAGACGCAGGTAGGCCTCGTTCACAAGCGCCGACGTCTGCAGGCTGTGGCCGGCGCGTTCGCGGCGCATGTACAGCCGGGCCAGACGCCGCAGCTCGTCATACACGATGGGCGTGAGCCGATCGAGCGCGGCCTGGTCACCGTCGCTCCAGGCGCGCAGGATGACGCTCACGTCACCCAACGGCGCATCCCCGTCCATAACCGGCCCCCGTGTCGACGGTCGGAATCAAACCGTCGATGTCCGGTTCCGTCAGAAAAATCTGGAACGTGCGTGATAGCTCTGGATCCCGGTCTACGCCTAATCAGGCAGGGAGTTTACCAGTAACTCTGCCATACGGGCGGAAAACGGTGCCGCGGCCGGCACGCGCCGAGGCCTATACCCACGAGGACTTCGACATGACAGCAATCAGACTCGCGCGCAGCGGATTACGCATCGTCCTGTTGACGCTCGCTGTCGGTGCGCTCGCCGCAAGCGGCCCGCTCGCGGCTGGCAGCGCAGGCGACCACAACGACGAGACGCGGGTCTATACCCTCGACCCGTCTACGCATGGCAACCCCGAAGGGATCGCCTTCGACGATGCTTCTGGAGCGTTCTTCGTCGGCGCGACCGGCGACGGGACAATCTATCGGGGAACGCTCGACAACCCGACGGTGACCGAATTCATCCCCGGCGCTCCCGGTAAGGAGGCCGTGGGCATGAAAGTCGCGCAGGGCAAGCTGTATGTGGCCGGCGGTTTCTCGGGCGCTGTCTCTGTTTACGACATCGCGACAAAGCAGCTCCTGGCCTCGTTCGACGGCTTTGGCGCCGGCATGCTCAACGACCTCGTGGTCACGCCGACGGGCGATGTCTTCGTGACCGACTCGTTCGTTCCCACGTTGTGGCAGATCACGGCGGCGCAAGTCGCGGTGGGCGGCGGGACTCCGGCAGGCATTCCCGTCGGCCCCGAAATCGAGTGGGACTTCGGCCCGTTCGCGTTCAACTTGAATGGCATCGTCGCGCTGAAGGGGGGACGCAGCCTGGTCGTCGTCCAGTCCGACGCGGGCAAGCTTTTTCGGATCGACCTCGACGAGCAGGCGCCATTCGGGCGCGAGATCCACGAGATTGCGACGGAGCCGCTGTTCGGCGACGGTCTACTGATCGACGCCGGTCAGTTGGTGGTGGTCACCTTCGCCCCGGCTCCCACGCTCACGTTCGTCAAGCTGGACGACCGAGCGGACCGCGGGGTTGTCGTGGAGCGCCGTACCATCCGGCGCTGCGGGGACCCTCAACCGTTGCCCGTGCGCGCAGCTTCTATCTCGTCGTCAACGCCGACTTCGAGACCGGCACGCTCCCGTTCACCGTGGCCAGACTTCCGCGGCACGACGATGACGACCACGAGTAACTACACCGGGGTCACTTGTGTTCGCTATTGCGCGCTCCCGTAGCGCAGGCCTTCAGGCCTGCCACGTCGGCGCGCGGGCAGCCCTGAAGGGCTGCGCTACACATGGACACAGCGAATCTCTGGATGTGCATTTGGCCCCGGCTCTCGCCGGACGGGCGGCGCGTCGCTGTCGCCGAAACGGATGCGGGCACAGGGAACGGCGACATCTGGATCAACGAGCTCACGGACAGCCACCGCTCACATCTCACACTCGAGGAATCGCTGGAGACCAACCCCGAGTGGGCGGCGAACGGCAACCGCATCGTGTTTACGTCCACGCGGCGAGGATTCAGAGACATCCATTGGAAGGACGCGATTCGCCTCCTCTGGCGAGACGACGACACCCCTCACGCTCGTGGTCGACTGGCCATCCGAAATGAATCGGTGACGGGACCGGAGCTGACAACAACTTGATCCGATCACGTTCACCGGCAGTTTTGGTGGGGTCGTGCGGTCGGCCACGGCGAGTCTGATTGTGAAATAAGCGTTGATGTCTGGTACGTCGCGCATCGAGAGACGGCGGGTGTCAGCAACGCCTGCCGCTGTTCGCAGAATCAGGAATGGCTCTGGCCGTCGAGCTTCGCCAATTCATCGAAGTGCTGGTCGTCGTGCGCGACACCGAGGGCGTGTATCTTGGCACACGCAAAAACCAGCAGATCGGCCAGTGGCACCGTCACACCCGATGCCCGCCCTCGATCAGCGAGCCGAATCGCACGATCCCAGACCGCGGCCGTGATCTCGTAGTCCGGAAGCAGGGTCTCATAGCGACGGAGCGTTTTCCGCTCGGCGTCGTTGGTGACGCCGCGCCACAATTCCAGCCGCACAGGTGGGCACCAGGCGGCCTCCCCACTCTCCAGCAGCGCGTTCACGCGTTGCCGTTTCGCGGGGTTACCACTCTTTCGAAGCTGATGAACCCACAACGAGCTATCGACGAGGACGGCCATTGAGCTTCTGGTCCCGCGCGGCGTCGGTCGTCTCGATCTCTTCGTTGCTGGGGAACGCGTCGCTGAAGGTGCCGGAGTACTTCACGAGCTCTGCCATCCGCCGCCGACGGTTGAATTCCTCGAGGACTCTCACAACCGCTTCGCGCTTGGTCTTCGCCTTCGTATAGCGCATCGCATCCCGGAGTTCATTTTCGGGAATATCAACGGTCGTCTTCATGCTTCCATTATCGATGAATCTGGAATCTGGATCAACGAATTGAAGAATCCTCACGGATGGCCGACATTCACCGCCTTCCCATCACGGATACACGATGAGGTTCACCGGCAGCACTTTTACTCGACCCTCAGCACCCCCCGCATCGTGAGCCAATGCCCGGGGAACGAACACACGAACGGATACTCGCCCGGCTCCGTCGGCGCGTCGAAGGCCATCACCGTCGATTCCCTGGCGTTCAGGAGCGGCGACGCGATGAGGACGTTGGGAGAATCGGGCACGAAGCCGCGCAACTGCGCGTTCGCGTCGTTCATGGACCCGTACAGCTCTTTCTCGTAGGTCGCGATGCTGCCGCGCTTGAAAATGACGACGTTGTGGGGCATGTCATCGGTGTTGTCGAATGCGATTTCGACGCGCTGACCTGGACGGGCGGTGATCGTCGTCTGACTGAACTTCATCTCGCCAGTCAGCACTGAAAGTGCGACCGCGAGCTTGAGCGGATCGCCGCGGCGTCCCGCACCGGCACGGGATGCGGTCACACCGCTCGCTCCGGTGCCCGGGGCGGGCGCTGAAGCGGACGGCGCCGGCGCAGCGGCTGTCTTGAACAAATCGGCAACCGGGCTGTTCGCGAGCAGGAATTGCTCCGCGATTGGCACGGTCGTCAAAACTTCGCGCCGGCGAGCCCCCTCCCAGGTCTCCTCGATCCTGGCGCGCCAATCACCGGCGAGCGGGACCTTGAAGCCCTCGCCCGCGATGACCATTCCGGTCAACGCCGGCCCCGTCGAAGGCGCCGGCAATAACGAGACCCCAGGTGCAGGGGCGGGATCGGGCACGAACCCGCCGCGGCCATTCACGTTCGAAATGCGTACGGCGATGACATTCCGCCCCGCCGCCAGCACGCCGGCCGGAATCGAGTACTGCCGCGGAAGGTTCCGCGAATTCGCTGTCGCGTTGATCCGGATCCCGTTCACGTAGGTCACATCCGAATCGTCCACGATCCCGAGGCGAATCGCCGCCGGCTTGCCAGCCGCTTCGGCAGGCAGATCGATCGCGCGTCGGAACCAGATCGTGCCGACGTGGTCGCCGAGCGGGGTCTCGCTCCAGACTTTCGGCGCGGCGATGGTCGTCCAGTCGTCGTCGCCGAGATCGGGCGCAGACCAGTCCACCCCGCCGCCGCGCTCACCGCGCGCGCCGCGAACACCGACACGCATGAATTCGCCGAGTCCGATTTCGTTCGCGTACGCCTGAAGGAAGCCGTCCGAGTGTCTGGTGGCGGCGATCCAGATCGCTTCGGGCAACCACTCGTCCTCGACAACCTCCTTCTCCTTACTCGAAAAGTAAATGGCCCGGCCGGCGTCTGCCGATGCGGGCATTTGTGACAACACCAACAGCGCGTTCAAGCGGACGTTCAAATCCTTGTCGGTGAGCGCGCCGGCGGACAGCAGGTCGGTCACCGACTGCGCTGTCTTGGGCAGCACCGCCTGCGCCGCTTTACGGACGCCGGCCGCCGGGTGCGTGAGCGCGTGCTTGACCGCGTCGAGCGCAGGTGCGTAGCCGCCGTCGAGCACACCGAGACCCTGCATCGTCCACAGGCCGTGTACCGCGGGGGAGTTGAGCCCGATCTTGTCCACCGTGCGGTCGTTGACGATGGCGATGAGATCCGGGAGGACGTCGGCTTTGCCGCGCTCGACGAGGAGGCGTTGTGCCGTTGTGCGCCAGAACATGTTGTCGTGCCGGAGGGCCTGCACGAGCTCGGCCGGCCGGCTTGCGCTGAGCGACATCGGCGCAGACGGTTTGGCGCCCTTCCACACGAGGCGGTAGATCCGGCCATGCGTGTGCTCGCGGAGCGGCGAATCGTACGCGTTGCCCCGCCCGTTCAGGTACTGATAGCCCTGTGCGATCGGTCCAACCGGCGTCGGGTTGTGCTGGACGATGAAATCATAGAAGTCGAGGAACCAGAGCGCGCCGTCGGGTCCAACTTCAGCATGCACCGGCGCAAACCACTCGTCATCGCTCGCGGCGATGTTCCAACCGTCCGTCTCCGCGAAGCCCGAGCCCTGCCGCGCGATCATCGCGCGATGCACGACGTGTCCCGTGGGCTCGTTCACGAACGCGACGCGATTCCAGGTACTCCTCAGGGAACGCGCGCGCCGTGTAGAAGTTGTGTCCGGCCGACGCCGTGAACCCACCCTGCACGTCGACCTGGCGGATCTTCTGCGTATTCGGCTGCATCGCGTAGTGTCCATCGAGCTTCTTCTTGCCGTTGCCGCTCAGGCCCACCACGCCTTGATAGTACGGCCGCGGAATTCCGACGTACACGCTGTGCTCGCCGTTCGCCGTCGAGCCGAAGACGTCGAATGTCTCGTTGAAAGCGAGCCCCCAGGTGTTGTTCGTGAAGCTCGCCATCTGCTCCATCTGCTTGGCGTCGCGCGAGAAACGATAGAGCGCCTGATTGAAGGTCAAGGCGTGACCGCCGACTGTCCCGTTGAATCCCGAGTACCCGACGGCGCCCCAGACCCAGTTGTCCAGTCCGTACTTCAGGTTCGACGCAAGCGCGTGGGTGTCACGCGTGCCCCATCCCGTGATCAGCGATTCCCGTACGTCGGCCTTGTCATCGCCGTTGGTGTCCTTCAGCGCGACGAGCTCGTTGGCCTGCGAAATGATGATGCCCCCGTTGACGAACACCAGGCTGCTGACGATGCTGAGCCGGTCGGCGAAAATTGTCGCCTTGTCGGCGCGGCCGTCGTGGTTCGTGTCTTCCAGAATCTTGATGTCGTCATTGCCTTTGCCGCCCGGCTGCAGGTTGTTTGGATAATCCCTCGTTTCGGCGATCCAGAGCCGTCCGCGCTCGTCCCACGCCATCGCTTCCGGGTTTCCGGAGATCAGCGGTTCGGCGGCGAAGAGCTGCAGCTCGAACCGCGGTGGAATCTGCATGTGCTTGGCGGCCTCACCCAGGGGCAGCGGGGCCTGAAGCTTCGGCGCGGGATCGCGGCGTTCGTAATTCGGGATGGGAACGGCGGCTTCCGTGTAGCGGAGTGGCTGGATCTCGAGTGCCGCGAGCTGGGCCGCCACCTGGGGTCCGACGGTCCATGTGATTGCGTTCTTGATCAACTTGTGGAAGTTCGGGTTGCTCCAGACCCGCTCGTCGTGGCCATAGGCCGTGTAGAAGACACGCCCTTTGCCCTGGGTCCGAACCCACGTCCACGGTTCACGGCCTTGCGCGTCGACGCGCTCCATCAGAACGGTGCGCTCGGTCGGATTGTGTTTCGTGTGGACGTACGTCTCGTCCCAGACCTGGAACGGCTGCAGCCCGTGCATCACCGGGTGCGAGGCATCTACGAACGTCGGGGTGAACTCCCCCGTTCCGTGGCGCCGGAACTGAGCGCCCACCAGCGCGATGTACGCCGGTGAATTCTGGAAGCAGAACGATGCCGAGTGGATCGCCAGCAGGCCCTTGCCTCCGGCCACGAAATCGAGGAGCGCTTTTTCCTGATCGGGCGCAATCGTCTCGTGGTTCGCGTAAATCATCAGCGCGTCGTAGTTCGCGAGATTGTCGGCGTTGAGGTCGCCCGGGTCCGTGGTGTACCAGAAGTTGAAGCCGGTACTGGGCCAGGGCCGCCTTGAGCATCGGCGCGAATCGAGTCGAGTCATGGAGCGTGACGGTGTGCCCCAAGATGAGGATCTCGATGCGGCGCGGTCCACTCGACGGCAGCGGCTCCCGGACCGGCGTGCCGGGCGCGGTCAGGCGGCCACCATGGGCCGACACGAGCACGCCCAGGAACACGGCGACGACCGTGGTTGGAAGCAGTGTCAGTCGGGCCATCTTCAGAAAACAGTCGCCGACGGCGACAGCAGGCGCTACTTCGTTTTCGCGACGGCCACGACCGTCGGCACGGCTTCGCCGCGTCTCGACTGGAACGGCAGGCTTCGGATCACCTCGCGCACGAGCGTCTGGAACCCGTAACCGGAGGTCTCCAATCGTTTCGTGATGTCGTTCACGGTCGGACGGTCGTATCGCTCCAGACCGCGCCCCAGGGCATAGATCAGCAGCTTCTCGGTCAGGGTGCGTGAGAACTCGAAACGCCGCTGGCTGAGAATCTGCCGCAGTTCGACCGGACTCGAGAATTTCTTCCCACCCGGAAGCACTCCGCTCGAGTCCACGGGGAATTCGCCGTCCATCGTCCGCCATTTCCCGATCGCGTCGTAGTTCTCCAGCGCGAAGCCGAGCGGATCCATGCGCGAGTGGCAGGACGCGCACATGCTGTTGGTCCGATGGGTCTCCATCTGCTTGCGCAGCGAGGCGGTGGTTCCGACGGCCTGCTCGTCGAGCGCCGGCACATCCGGCGGCGGCGGCGGCGGCGGAGCGCCGAGGATGTTCTGGAGGATGTACTTGCCGCGAATGACCACCGACGTGCGCGTCGGGTAGCTCGAGACGGCGAGCACGCTGCCGTGGCTCAGCACGCCGCCACGCTCGTCGGTCGTGAGCTCGACGCGCCGGAAGTCGGGCCCGGTGACACCTTCGATGCCGTAGTAGGTCGCCAGGAGCTCGTTGAGGAACGTGTACCGTGCGTCGATGAACTCGCTGATCGGACGGTTCTCCCGGAGGATCCAGTCGAAGAACATCCGCGTCTCGATCTTCATCGCCTCACGCAACTCGGGTCCCCACGCCGGGAATTTCTGTGGATCCGGCTTGATGGCGTCGAGATTCCGAATCTCCAGCCATTGGCCGGCGAAGTTCTCCGCCATCGCGGATGCCTTCGGATCGGCCAGCATGCGCGTCACCTGCGCATCGAGCACTCCGGGGACGCTCAGCCTGCGCCTTTCGGCCAGCGACAGCAGTTCCGCGTCGGGCATGGAGTTCCAGAGGAAATAGCTCAGCCTCGACGCCAACTCCACATCCGAAATCCTGTGCGACTTGCTCGGGTCGGTCGGGTAGAGATCGCGCTCGATGTGGAACAGGAAATGCGGCGACACGAGCATCGCCTGGATCGCCAGGCCGATACCCTGCTCCACGGATTGTCCGTCGTTCCTTGCGAGCGCGACGAACTTCCTCAATGCGGCGATCTCGGTCCCTGTCACCGGCCTCCGATACGCCCGCCGCGCGAGCGTCGCCAGGATCCGGTCGACGCACAGAGAACCGGATGCCGGGTTGCAGACGAGGATCCGCTTGCGGCTCGGTTTCTCGCCCTGCGAGGCAAAGGGCCCGACGACCGTCACCGCGCCGATCCACTTGTTGACCGTGTCCTTGTAGATGTCCTCCTTCGCGAGCGTCTGGACGAACGGATCGTCCACGAAGCCGAGCCGGAGCGTGTGATCGCCTTCCGGCACCGGCACGCGAATCCGTTCCTCGGAGTACGGATTGAAATACACGAGGCCGGAGGGCTTCGTCTCGATCCGCGTGGTGTGCGTCAGCTTTCCGTCGACCCAGAGGCCCAGCGTGACCGGCTCGGCATCTTTCCCTCGTTGACCGGGCAAGCCGATCTTGAGCTCGTAGTCGGCGTCGAAATCGAAGCGGTGGGTCGCCTCGACGTTGCTCGGGTCGACCCGCCGGAGGTTCTTGAAGCGCAGGCTGTACTCCACTTCGACCGGCTTCGGCAGCGGTTCGGCGGCCATCGCCCTCTCGGCGATCCGTCCGGCCGCGGACAGGTATTTCTCCATCAGCACCGGAGACACGGTCAGGACGTCCCCGATGTTGTCGAACCCGTCTCCTGAATCGTCGGTCGGAAAGTTCTTGTCGGCGCGGAACTCGATGGCGAGCAGATCGCGGATCGTGTTCGTGTACTCCGCCCGGTTCAGGCGCCTCGCGGTGACGCGCCCGGGATCGGGCTTCATGCTCGCGTCGGCCCGCGCGAACTCCGTCTCGAGGAACTTCACGAACCCGTCGATCTCCTTCTCGGGCCGGAGCACGTCCTCGGGAGGCATCTCCTGCGCCTTCAACTTCGTCAGCATCAGCTCCCACCGATCGCGATCGGCACTGAGCGACTCCGCGGACGTATAGAGGCTCAGATCCATGCCGCCTGCGAGGTCGGTGGAATTGTGGCACTCGCTGCAGGTGTCCTCGAACAACGTCTTCGTGGCCGCCGCAAACGCCTCGGCGCTCGGAGGTCGATAGATGGGTCGTGGCGCAGCAGTTCGCGCCGGCCCGGTGGGTCCGGCGGGTCCGGCGGATCGATGACTGGCGGCGGAGACCGGCTTCTTGTTGGCGGCGGCAGCGGCAGGAGGAGCCTGGCCGAACGACTTCATCTCCACGGCCGCGATGAGCGCAGTCGCCGCGACTCCGACGGCCAAGACGTGGCGCCTCATTCTTGTCCCCCTCGTCCGCGACTGGGCCGTGGAGCCGGCGGTGCGGCGACCGTGGCCGTGTACAGATCGATGACCCGCTGTGTCTGTGCGGGCTCAACGATCAGGTATCGATGTTTCCCGGCCGCTTCCGGCGTGAACTTCGTTCGACCGTCGTCGAGCACGGTGATGGTACCGGGATCGGACAGCCTGAAGTAGCCGTCATCCGGATGGACCGCCTGAAGCACCGCCGCCAGCGCGGGCGCCGGCGCGTCGTACGGCATCGGCTTGAGCGCGCGGTACGCGTCCACTATTGGATGGGCAGGCGCCCACGCGAAGTCTTTTTCGATGCTCGAGCCCGGGTACGGCAGCGCGTTTCCGACCTCCGATCCGACAGCCAGGATGGGGGTCGGCCATTCGGCGAACAGCTTTCGTGCGGCCGCCACATCGCCTTTGATCGCTGCGTCCGGCTGGCCGTCGGGGAACGATCCGCCGGCGACCACCAACTGCTTGCACTTCGCGGCAATCTGCGGCCCCGACCGGTACAGGCCGAGGAGCCGGACCACGCCGGTCGCCGGGCCCGCGAGCACGATGGCGGCGTTCCCATCGTGCTGCGCGAGCAGCAGGTTCCGGATGAGCACCGCGCTTTCAGCCGTGTTGACGAGGCCGCCGATGGTGCTGGTGTAGAGCGCCGTGCCGTCAGGGCCTTTCTTCGACAGCACTGAGCCTAGTACCGGCTTGTCCTCCGCCGGAGCGCCGCCCTCCGGCATGCCGATCATGCCTTCAGTGATGGCGCCCACGCCGCCGCCAGGACCGGCGACGGGGCGAGGCCGATAGAAACCGCCAATCACATCCGCGAGCTGTGCGGAGATCAGGCTCGGCCTCGATACGCTGAGGGAGATGCGCCGGGCTTCGGTCCTGGCCGTCAGGCCGTTGAGCATCGCGACGGCCAGCATGGCGTCGAGCCTGTTGCCGAGATCGGCGTCCAACGCGATCCCTATGGGTGGTCGAGCCGAGCCGCGTCCGGCTTGCTGCATTGGGGTTGGCCGCCCGCGTAAAACTGCGCTAGGTCAGACTTGCGGGCTCGAGCGGACCCGAGGCATCGCCGAAGTTCTCCACCGGCACACCCATTCGATCCATGAGCGTCAGATGGAAGTTGGACATGGGCGTTTCTTTTCGATAGATCACGCGCCGCCCCGGCTTGAAGTGGTTGCCGCCGCGACCGATCAAGAGCGTGGGCAGATCTTCGTGCAGATGGCGATTCCCGTCCGACAGACCAGCGCCATACACGATCATCATGTTGTCGAGCAGGCTGCCGTCGCCCTCCTTGATGGACTTGACCTTGTGGAGCCAGCCGGCCAGCTGTTTCGTGTGGTACTCGTTGATCTGCGTGACCTTCTCCATCAGATCCGGCTTGCCCTGGTGATGTGTGCAGGGATGGTGGCCGTCGGCGATGCCGATCTCTCTGTACGACCGGCTCGTGCCCTCGCGCGTCATCAGGAACGTGAGGACGCGGGTCATGTCGGCCTGGAAGGCGATCGTCATCATGTCGCTCAACAGCTTGAAGTGCTCCGCGAAGTCGGGCGGCACGCCGTACGGCTTGTCCATACCGGGATTGACCGCTACGCTCTCCTTCTCCGCCTTCTCCAGCTGTCGCTCGACTTCACGAATCGACGAGAGGTATTCGTCGAGCTTCCGTTTGTCGGTCGGCCCCAGCGACGTTTGCAGCTTCCTGGTGTCCGACGTGACGAAATCCAGGATGCTCCGACGGTACCGTGCTCGCCGATCGGTGTCTTCCGGGCTCAACACCACGCCCGTGCCGAACAGGCGCTCGAAGAGGACCCGCGGGTCGAGGATGGGCGGCAACGGCTGCGTCTCGCTGCGCCAGGACAGATTGTTGGTGTACGCACAGGAGTAGCCGGAGTCGCAGTCGCCGGCCTGGCGCGAATCGTCCATGCCGAGCTCGAGTGATGCGAAGCGCGTCTCGTGGCCGATCTTGTTGGCGATGATCTGGTCGCAGGAGATGCTCGCCTTGATGTCGACCGTGGTCTTGCGCACCTGGACGCCGGTGAGGTACGACCCGGCGCAGCGGCCGTGATCGCCGGGGCCGTCCAACAGCGCGCGGCCGCTGTTGTTGGTCAGGTTGCCGATCTGGATCATGTCCCCGCAGAATGCCTCGAGCGGCTTGAGGATGCGAGGCAGCTCTCCTGCCAGGAGGCCCTCCTGCGCCACGTTCCAGTTCTTCATGTCGATGCCGTTCGGCACGTACATGAACGCGAGACGCACGGGGGGCCTGGCGGCCGAGGCGAGGGCCGGCACCATCGAGTCGAGGAACGGGAGGGCGACGGCGGCGCCAACGCCCTTCAGAAACGTCCTGCGTGGGAGAGCTTTGCCGGTAATGATCATCGCACCACCACCCCAATCAATTGGCGACCTATCCTACTATGGAACCGCTTCCAGCGTCTTGCGCGCCGTTCCCGGAGAACCGGGCTCGAGGGAAAGCCGGATCTACTACTACCAGCAGGACTTGAGGCCGCCGGGTGGCGGGGCCGCCGGCGTCGTCGCCGGAGCGCCGGTTGGCATGCCGATCACGGGCTCTTCCGACCCTGTTCCACGGCCGCGACCCGGTGGCCGCTGCCAGCCATCACACGCGGGGCCGTCCTGGACCATCCGCGTATCGGCGCTCACCGTGTACCCGGTCAAGTACTGCGAGCCGGCATTCCCGTAGTACTTGCCGTACTTGAGCGCGGCATCGTGCACCTTGATGATCGCGTCCTGATACCGCGGATCGCTCTGCGCCCAGCCGGAAAAACTCGCCAGGTCGTTGTTGCCCAGTATGACGACGTCGACGCCGTGCGTGGCAGCAATTTCGTTGGCCATCGCCACACCTTCCAATGTCTCAATCATCACGGTCACGAGCATGTTGTCGTTGATCGTCGCTCGATAGTTCATGCCCGGCTCATTCCAGAGCTGGCGATAGGCGCCGCCGCCGGCGCTCCGACGTCCGAACGGCGGATACCGGGAGAACCGCGCCGCATCCCGTGCTTCCAGCGCATCGTCGACCGTGGGCACGATGATCCCGAGCGCCCCGAGATCGGTGGCCTTCTGGATGCTCGACTCGAGCGCATCCGGCATGCGGACCATCGGGGCGGCTCCGACGCGAGGGCAGGCCAGCAGCATGCGCCGCACTTCGTCGTAGGACATCGTGCTGTGCTGCATCTCGAACCAGATGTAGTCGAAATGTTTGCCGACCTCGCAGTACAACTCGGGGTCGTAGCTCGAGATCGTGTAGCTCGTAATCTGCTCGTCCTGGAGCAGCCGCTTTTTGGCTCGGTTGTAGAGTGGCGGGGCGTCGGGATTCATCATGGCCTTTACCTGCCAACCCCAGCCCCGCGCGTCTGCCTTCGCCGGCGTGATCGTTCCGCCAATCGGGCCACCACCCGTCCCGGCGCCGCGACGCCCGCCGGCCGATTGGTCGGGCGATGTGGCCGGCGAGGTTCCGGCCGGCTGGCTCGTCCCCTGCGGCTGCCCCGCTCCCTGTGCGGCGGGCAAAACCGTGGCAAGTATTGCTGCAGCGCAAACCGACGCCGCAAGACGGAGCCGATTCATGGCAACCTCCCTCGACGAACGAATCCGGATACCGTCCTCCACCCGGAGGACGCGGCATCATTGCACGGAATAATCGACGGCTGGTATGCCACTGTCAACACAAGCGGCTCATCTACACCAGCGGTTGCACTTCTGTTCCGCCTATGTCGCGGCTCCCGTAGCGCAGGCTTCAGGCCTGCCATGCCGCGCGTGGGCAGCTCTGACAGGCTGCGCTACAGGCACGACGACAAGTGAGCTCCCGGACTAGTCCCGGAGCTCACTATACGAACCGACGTAAATCGAGGTGTAGAAGCTGTCTCATAAACCTGCTGCTCATTTTCTACGGAGCGAGCGAGTATGGCGAGCGAGCCACGCGAGCGGAGCGCGCCGACGAAGCGGCGCGCGAGAGACGCGTGTCGGGGAGTCCGAGGGCGAAGCCCCTCGGATAAGACTAGAAGCCGTCTCACAAACCCGACGCTCGCTCTACGGAGCGAGCGAGTATGGCGAGCGAGCCACGCGAGCGGAGCGCGCCGACGAAGCGGCGCGCGAGAGACGCGTGTCGGGGAGTCCGAGGGGCGAAGCCCCTCGGATGAGACTAGAGTAACGTTCCCAGTGCGCGCGACCTTGAACGCGCGCGTCATTCCAAGCGAGGTCGTTGATGCGGACTCTCCAGGTCCTCGGATGGACGGTGCTGCTGCTCTTCATATCGGCGGAGAGGGTCTCGGTACGGCCCAACGCCCAGACGCCGCCGCCGCAAGGCGCACCCACGACTCCCCAGGCGGGTGGTCGCGGACGCGAGCCGCAGGGGCCACCGCTCGTGCCAACGCCGGCGTTGACGGCGCCGCCGACGCCGGACAAAGACGGAAACTTCGTGATTGGTCCGCCCTAAGGGCTACAAGTACCAGTACGTCTATTCCCAGGACTCGCGGCACGTGGATCGTGCTGTAGTCGCGCAGACACTACCGGAAGCGCTCGAGTGGCTCTGGACGGGATATCCGAAATGACCCTACCCGTCAGATGGTCTGGACGTCACTTCCGCTCCACAATCCAGATATCCGCGTCCGCGTTTGCGGCGCCGTAGTAAATCGTCTTGTTATCCGGGCTGATCGCGAACATCTCGCTGGTCGAGGGCGCCGGCAGGTGAACGTCGACGATGGTGCGCTTGCGGGTGACGGTGTCCAGGACGACGAGCTGCCAGCCGCTGTCTGTGAAGTACGCGACGCGACGGCCGTCGGCCATCCACTTCACGGCATAGGTCTGGTCCGGGGAGACCATCGTCGCAGTGTGGGTGCGCAGGTCGTACACGCCGACGCCGGCCGGCCGCCCGCTGCTCGACAGCAGCATGCCCGTCAGGCGCGTGCCGTCGGGTGACCATCCAGTGGGATTGAAATACCTGCCGTCCGTGGCGATGCCTGGCAGTTCCGTGGGTGGCGAGCTGCCTGGTGCGAGCGGAGCCGAGAAGACGGCCCGGGCGCTGTCGGCCGTGAAGACCACCATATCGCCCTTCGGCGAGATCTGTGCGTACACGGCGCCTGACGGCGGAGACGCTACCTTCCGCAGGCCGCCTCCGTCGACGCCGATGATCCACACGCCCCACTTACCGTCCTTGTTCGAGTAAAAGACGAGCGAGCGGCCATCGGGCGTGAACACGGGCGCCCGGTCGCGCGCAGGATCGTCTGTCACGCGCCGCATCTTGCCATCGACAGCGCCGATGAACACGTCTTCCTGGTACTCGCCGATGCTGTAATAGGCGATCTGCTTCCCATCCGGCGAGACGTCGCTGGGAATCCGCACGTTGGTCCGCGCGTCGAGCAGGCGCGGCGCCCCGGCACGAATCGACACGGGGTCGAACGGAATCGCGACCGGATTGATGGACGCGACGCGCGACCTGAAGACCAGCCTCGATCCATCCTTCGACAGCCGCGGCAGGCTCGCGGACGCCTGGACGCCGGCGGTCACCGGCTCGGGCGCTCCCAGCGCGCGCCCGGTCGACTGGTCCATCGCGATCCGCCAGAGATTCATCGCGCCGCCGCGATCGCTCGCGAAGTAGATGAATCGGCCATCTGGCGACCACACGGGTGACCAGTCGATGGCGGCATCCTTCGTGACCGACACGGGCGCGCCGCCCGTGAGCGCGACCGTATAGATATCGCGCTGCCCACCGATGTTGCTCCAGTACACGATGCGCTCACCCGAGGGAGACCACGAGGGCTGCACGCCATCGCCGTCCACGAGCCTTCGCGGGGCACCGCCGCTGGCGTCGACGACGTACACCGCGCTGTCGCCCTGTCGTGACGACGGATCGATGATCTCCTCGGTGGCAAACGCGATCTGCTTCCCATCGGGCGACCACGCGGGCTCGAAGCCCATGTCGGTGACGCGCCGCACGGACTCTCCGGTTGCGCCCGCGACGAAAATGCCCCCAACCGCGTCCGAGTAGTGAAAGGCGATCAGCGACCCGTCCGGAGAGAACGCCGGCCCGCCTTCGTCTCGTTGAGGGTCGTTGACGATTGGCGTGGGGTTCCGCCCGCCGACACGCTGGGAGTAGATGCCCGAGTTTCCGTTGACGTGGACCGCGTACGCGACGGTGCCGCCATCGGGAGACAAGCTCGGCGACGTCTCTTCGCCCGGACTCTCGCTGATTCGCGTGAACGACGCCCAGCGGGCCTCCGGCCGTTCCGGAACAGGTTTCAGGAACCACGAAGCGGCCGCCACGACCGCGAGCGTCGTCACGGGCCAAAGCACCCAGGCGGCACGTGCAGGGCGCGCCGGCGCGGCGGCGGCCGCCGTGGTTGATGATGATGATGTGGACACCGTCGACAACGTATCGAGGGCGAACGCGAGATCGTTGGCCGACTGAAATCGAAGGTCGGACGTTTTCTCGAGACATCGCCGGACGATCCGGTCGAGCGACGGCGAGATGGAGAGCCGCGCCGTGTCCAGGTCCGGAGGATCCTTCGTGAGGATGGCCGTCATGGTGTCCGCGGCGGTCTCGGCCTTGAATGCGCGGGTGCCGCTGAGCATCTCGTAGAGCACCGCGCCGAAGGCGAAGATATCCGCGCGATGATCGACCGGCTGGCCACGCACCTGCTCGGGCGCCATGTAGCCGAACGTCCCGAGCACCGTACCGGCATTCGTGGCAACCGCCACGCCGCGCGTCATGTCGGTCTGAACGGTGTCCAGTGACTTGGCAAGGCCGAAGTCCAGGATCTTGACCTGATCGTCCCGCGTGATCATCACGTTCTCGGGCTTGAGGTCTCGATGCACGATGCCGCGGCCATGAGCGGCAGCAATCCCTCTGGCGATCTGAAGGGCGTATGCAATCGCTCGCCGCGCCGGCAGCGGCCCCCCCTCGAGGCGGGCGCGCAGTGTCTCGCCGTCCACGAGCTCGGTCACGACGAAGGCGGCGCTGCCCTCGTGCGCGAGCTCGAAGATGGCGAGAATGTTCGGGTGCGACAGCTTGGCGACGCTCATCGCTTCGCGCTCGAACCGTGCGAGCGCATCCGGATCCGTGGCGAGTGCCGCGGAGAGGACCTTGATGGCCACCTCGCGATCGAGTCGCGGATCGCGCGCCCGATAGACCTCGCCCATTCCGCCTTCGCCCAACTTGCCGAGGACCTGGTAGTGGCCGAAGGACTTGCCGATCACAGCTCGAAACCCTTAATCGTGTGCACGGCTCCGGCGAGGATCTCGTGGCGTTCGAGGAGGGTGCCGTTGGTCGCCGTCATGCACGGCTATTCTACGTGACTCGAGAATCGCGCCGATTACGTCCAGGCTGAAAGACCGTGCGTGGGCGCAGCTCGCGACGAGCGGGAGCACTCGGGCAGGCGGACTCGATCTATTTTGGCTCGAGCGTAATCCGGACATTCTTCACGGGCATGCCGTCCTTGAGGAATCGCGCGCAGCCCTGCCAGTTGTTCACTTCGTTGATCACTTTGAGCACCAGGACGTTTCGTCCCTTGGTCAACGCCACCTCGGCCCGATCCGTGTCTTTCTCGAGCGTTCGCGTGTCTGCGAACTTGAAGACCTGCTTGCCGTTGAGCCACGCTTTGCCCTGATCGTTCGAGCTCAGGGCCAATGTCACCTTCATCTCGTCGTCGGCCATGATGTACGCGACCGCATAGCCCGCGACGTACTCTCCGCGCGCCTTCCCGAATGACTGAAGGAAATCGATGAAGAAGTCAGAGGTCTGGTGCGCCTGCCAGGCCAGCTCCTGGCCAGCCACCATGACCTTGTCGCCGGCCTTGGGGGTCATCGTCTCTTCGCCCTTGACGAAGTCCTTGTCGATCTCGGTGGCCCCTGACTCACCCTCGATCGCGATTGGTGCCAGGACCAGCCAGTCGCGGATGAACCCTTCCGCGTCGGGGCTGGACGTCTGCGGCGAGGGGGAGACGACCAGAAGCAGGACGGCTACGACTGTTGCACCACGCATGGCATTCCCTCCCACTGAACATGGTTGGCGTAGGCGGGGTCTTCCGCCTTCGCTGAAGCTACGACGGACCACCGTAGCCGACCCGCAGCGACTATGTCGCCTTTTTCCGGCGCCGGCGCATCGTCTGGCCCGGCTGATGAGTGCTGCCCCAGTGCGCCAGGAATTGCGTCACGAACGTGTGCTCGTCGCGCGCTTCCACGGCGAGTGGCGACAAGGTCAGCGCGACGGCAAGCGCCGTGTGATAGCCCAGCGACCGCGAGGCTTCAGCGCGCGTGTACGCGGGATGCGCGTCGTTGATCCAGATCGTGCTGTCGACCAGCCGAGCCAGTTCCAAGTCAGCAGGTCGCGATTCGAATTGCATCAACAGCCCGTAGCGCGCGGGCCGTCGTCTTCCGGGTATGGTCTCGAACGTACCGGAGGCGGCCGCTTTCAATCGGTCCGAGTCGCCGCCGTCACGGGATTTGCCATCTGGCTCGGCAGGCGGATGAGGCGCGCCGGACGGCACGGGCGGTGCGAGCGGCGGCTCCGGAGGTGTGACCGCATCTTCCGGTTTCGACGTAGCCCGCTCGGTATCCGGCGGCGGTGTCGCCGACGGTTCAGTGCCGAAGGCCGGGGTCGCAAATAGTGGCGCCGGAACGCGGTCATGACCGCGGCCAGGCATCGGCAGCCGCTTCTGGCCGCCGGCGCGGCGCTCGACCAGCGAGCGCAACAGTGGAAAGTCATCGGCAAGATCTTCCAGAACGCGCTCGAGATCGCGCTCCAGGCGGGCCATTTGGGGTCGAACCTCGCGGTTGCGCTCATCTCCCCACGCCGCGAGCTGCCGTGCGATCACTTCCTGAATCGCTTTGCGATACGCGAGGTACGACGCGCCACGAGCGCCGCTCCGGATGAAATCGTTCTTGCTCAGCGTGAGACACGCCGCTAGATCCGGCGCTTCGATTAGGCCGGTGACGAGTGCCCGCGCGGCGGGCGTGAGACCCAGCCAGTCCCACCCGCGTTTGATGACTTTGCCGAACGTGCTAATCGCAATCCCTTCCCGGTCCGCCACCACGAACGGACGTCGCTCGATGAAGCCGATGGCGGAGGGCGTGCGACGGCGACCGAGCCGAATCTCGATTGGCACACGCTCGACGCTTGGCTGATCCGCGCCAGCCAGCGGCTGTCCGTCGACCTCGAAGATAATCCGATGCGGATAGTGTCGTCTCAGCACATCGTCGAACGCAGGATCGAGCAACGGCTCGAAATGTCGGCGAATCGTCTCCTCCAGATACCCGGCATCGAGTAGAGGCGACAACTGGTTCGTCAACGTCAGCCGCACCGCCGTACCTCGGGAGGACGTCATTCCTGGAGGCGGAATCCACTTCCAGGGGGCGCGATGACGTGAGGCGAGATGCCAACGCGTCGCGACGTGCGTGGCACCGCGCCTGGTCTCGGTGACGACTTCTCGCGAGACCAGGAGCCCCAGCTTGATACCGACGCCTGCGAAGCCAATTCCCTCGCCCCGGCTCTTCGTGCTCGCCGCGACGTCATGGAACCGCGCGAGCTCTCTGCGCTTCATGCCGCGGCCATCGTCGACGATCGTCAGTGTCGCATCCGCCGGATTGGTCAGGAGCTGGATCCGCGCCGCCCCCGAGTCGAGGGCATTGGCCACCACCTCGGTGAGAATCGTCTCCTCGGGCTCGCCTGTATACGCATCCCGCAGGTCCTCGAGAAGGTGTTGAAGATCGACTCGTGTCTCGCCCACACGAGGATCCTATATCGCCTGGAGTGCACAGCTCAGCTCCGCTCGGGCGGCGAAGGCCTGAACGCCGAGCTTCGCATCGGATCGACTCGAGCCCCAGCCTGTTTGGAAGTCTCGGATCACGCGTCTGGAGTGGCGACCTCAACGGAGACTGCTGAGGGGAATTCCGCTGACACGCTCGCCCGGCCGGCCTCGGTCGACGTATCTGCGGGTTCAACTCTTCGGCGTAAGCGGCGTGAACCACTGCAGCGCGAGATACGTCGCGGGCGCCTTTTCACATCCTTTCGCAGGCCATTAGCAGATGACCGCGCGCACCGCCGGGACGTATCCCACGACGCGAGGGCGTCACCGCCGTGTCAAGATAGCCGGGTGAAGCGATCCGGAGTCGCCGATCTGCCGCTCCATGGCGGCCGCGTGCCGCCGTGGCTCGCGACGCGCATGGTCACGCTCGGGACGGCCATCAGCGAGAGCGTGCTCCTTCACTACGGACGTCCGACGCTTCTCTCGCGGCTGAGCGACCCGTTCTGGTTTCAGGCCCTCGGCTCGGTCATGGGCATGGACTGGCATTCCTCGGGCATCACCACGTCGGTCATGGGCGCTCTCAAGAAAGGATTGAATCCACGCGCTGCAGAGTTGGGCGTGTACATCTGCGGGGGCCGGGGGAACCAGTCGCGCAACACGCCGCGCGAGCTGCAGGAGATTGCAACTCGCACCGGTCTCGACGGCGACGCGCTGGTCCGCACCAGCAGGCTCACCGCCAGGATCGACAACAACGCCGTCGCGGACGGTTTCCAGATCTACCTCCACGCGTTCGTCCTGACGGCGGATGGCGACTGGGCCGTCGTCCAGCAGGGGATGAACGAAGCGAGCCGCCTCGCCCGTCGCTACCACTGGCATTCGGCCAACGTCCGCGACTTCGTCGCCGATCCTCACACCGCCATCGTCGGCGCACCTGGCGGCACCATCACAAATCTGGTCGATCGGCGAGCACGCCCGGCGCAGGACGCGCTCATCACCATCGCCCGGGACGATCCGGAGACCACGATCGGCGCGGTTCGACGTCTGGAGATGCCGCGGCATCATGACGTGCGCGCAAGTGACGTGAATGCCAAGCGACTCGGGGCCGTTCTCGCGCTGGCGCAGGAGCGGGACGTGCGCGACTTTGCCTCCTTCCTCCTGCTCGAGCAGCTTGGGCCGCGCACGCTGCAGTCGCTGGCGCTGGTTGCGGAGGTCGTGCATGGCACGCCGACGCGCTTCGACGACCCGGCGCGCTTCGCGTTCGCGCACGGCGGCAAAGACGGGCATCCCTTTCCGGTGCCGCTCGAGGTCTACGACGAGTCGATCGCGGTGCTGCGGCGCGCGCTGGACGCGGCAAAGCTCGGACGGATCGACAAGCTGCACGGCTTCGCCCGGCTCGACGCGCTGACGCGCACCATCGAGGAGCGTCTGAATCCGGAGGCCGACACTGCGGCGGTGATCGCGCACGAGCGCGAAGTCTCTCGATCGCTGGGCGGGCGGACCGTCATGGACGATCGGCGCGAGCGGCAACGGACAGGCGGCGCGCGCCGCGGACAGCTCGACCTGTTCGATTGACGAGGACCGGGGGCGCCCGTCAGGCGAGGGTCATCCTGACGAAGTCTACGGCTTTCTTGACTTCCTTGACCGCGTCCGAGTCCGCGGGGATCGGCGACTCCAGCTCGATGGTGGCCGGGAAGGTCCACTTGTTCTTCTTCATCAGCAGGAGGATGTCTTTGATCTGGCCATCACCCTTGCCGAACGGCACGGTCAGTGAGCAGTGCTCCGGCAGCGTGCGATCTTTCAGATGGAAGCTCGCAATGCGCCCGTGATGAGCCTCGAGGAACTGCAGCGGCGAACCTCCCTTGTTGCCCGCGGCTACGTAGTGACCGAGATCGACGTTCGCCATGTTCCACTTCGACATGGCGAGCGCCTCGTCGAACGCTGTCATGCTGCCTTGGGCGTGCGTGTGATACGCGATATAGACCTTGTGCTTCTCCGCGAACTGGGCCATGCGCTTGAGCATCGCCGTACCGTCCGGGCCCGGATTCGGCAATTCCATGGTGGTATGGGTCGCGCCGAGCGCGCTGGCGACGTTGAACAGGTAGTCAAGCTCCGCGTCGGTGGTCTTCAGGTTCTTCTGCATGCCGTCGGACTTGTAGGCGTAAATCGTCACTCCGGCGTCGTTGTACATCTTCCGAAGCTGCTTGGCCTTGTCCATCGAGACGGAGGTTCGCCACGTACGCAGCTCCTCGGCTGCCGCCAGCGCTTCGGGCGAAGGCTCCCCGCGGCCGCGCCCCGCGCCGCCGCCACGTGCCCCGCCGCCGCCGCGTCCCTCCCCGGGCGTGCAGGTTGGCATCGTGCCGGCCAGCAGCTGCTCGTAAGGTGTCGGACCGGTGGGAGCCGTCTCGGGTGCGTCGCCACCCGCTCGTCCGCCAGGCCCGGCGCCGCGGCCGACCGGCGCCGGACGGCCCAGGAAATTCTCGACTGGTCCGTCCATGAGCTCCGTGGCACTGAGCCCGCTGTCGAGGATGTATTTGAGCGTCGCTTCGGCGGTCTGATCCGGCATCGACCGGTAGCTGTAGGTAATGACCCCAATCTGCACGGCACCGAACTTCGAGTTCGGCTTCGCCTGCAGACCGATCAGCGGTATTTCGAGCAGTGCCGCGGCCGGCAGACCTGTGAGCACCAGTTTTCCGAACTCGCGTCGTGTGTGCAGCATGTGCCCTCCGGGCAATCCCCTCCGCCCGTGCCGAATCCTCGAACGCACTCGTGAAACCGACTGATCGTAACTCGAAGACAACGCTGACGAGAATCGATCGCCTCGGCAACACAACACCGCGGAGAGCATGAGGCGGTTCCGCTTCGGCGACGGAATGGATGACGAGCCGGCGCGGGTGCGCCGCGTCACGATCGCGCCGCAGACCTTCCGCCTGAAGAGCCTGTGAATCAATCCCCTGTGGCTTCCGCCTTCAGGCGGAAGCCAAATTGGCAAGAGCCAGCGCCTGTCGCTGGCCTTCCATCTGAAGGTGGAAGCCACAAGATCGATGTTTTCCCAGGCTCTGAAGGCGGAAGCCACGGGAGACCTTTTCACAGGCCGAGGCCAGTCGTCGGGATCTGCGGGCTGGTGTCGTTCCTCGTCGCCCGTCGCGAACGCGAGATGGGAATCCGACTGGCGCTTGGCGCGACCGGGCGCGGCCTCGAGGTGTTCGTCCTCTCGATCATGCTCCGGTGGGTCGCCGCCGGTGTACTGGCTGGCATTGCCGCCGCGCTGCTGGCGGCGCAGTATCTGAAGCCGTTCGTCTACCAGATCCCGGCCAACGACCCGCGCACGTTGGCCATCGTCGCGACTGCAGTCACGCTGGTGGCCGGCGTCGCGGGCTACCTGCCGGCGCGGCGACTATCACGGATCGATCCGGCGGTGGCGTTCAGACAGGAGTAACAGACCGGCGCGCCCGCATCGTGCGCGTGCGCAGACGGCGAGGCCCTGTAGAGCTCCGGCCATCGCGAGCTAGAGACTGACGGAGGGTACGGAGGAAACGGAGTTCACAACGGAGAAACGGAGCAAACGAAGACGAAACGGAGAAGACGGGGTGGCTTGTCGAGTCGGCGGGGCGCGACGCCGGCTGCAAGCCGGCGTCCGGGTGGACGAGCGTGGCGGTGGGCGCAAGCCCGCCCATGCACCCATCGGCTTGTGCCCGCCGCCACACTCGCCCACCCGACCGCGCTTCGCGCGGTGGCGCCCTATCGTATCGAAGCCGGTCGCCTGCGAGCCGGGGCACTTCTTCTCCGTTTCGCCTCCGTTGACTCCGTTCCTCCGTTGTGAACTCCGTTTACTCCGTAAGCTCCGGACCACTGACCCGGTGTAGTATTTGCGGACACCAGGGAAACGACGTGCGGGGCTGCGTCGTAAAACCCGCACACGTATGTTTTTTCCTCAGCAGGCTCCGGGCCGCATTGCATTACGGGCGTCTTCCCAGATCGGCGGCCGGGGCATGGCTGTCACATACAGGATTCTCACGGGTTCTGCGCTGGCGATCGGCTCCGTGTGCCTATTGGCGGGATGCAGCGATACCACGGCGGGCCAGAACCGCCGGGGAGGCGGACCATCGGTCGCGATCCAGACGACCGACACGAAGCGCATGACGGTCCAGCGCCAGGTGGATCTCGCCGGCACGTTGCTCTCCCCCGACCAGGCGAAGGTCAGCGCCGAGGCCGCGGGCGTCGTCCGCTCCGTCCTGGTCGAAATCGGCCGCGAGGTCCGCGTGGGCGATCCGCTGGTCAAGCTCGAGCCGCGCGAACTGGCGCTGGCGCTGGCACGCGCCGAAAGCGCTCTGCGGCAGACCCGCGCCCAGCTCGGCATGCCCGACGCGATTGCCGAGGGCGATATCCCCCCGCCCGACGATCAGATCGGGTCTGTGAAGAACGCGCTCGCGAACCGTGACGAAGCGCGCGCGAACGCCGAGCGGGCGAAGACGCTCTCGGCGCGCGGGCTGATATCGCCGGCCGATATGCAGGCTGCCGACACGCGGCTGAAAGTAGCGGAGGCTGGGTACCAGTCGGCCGTGGACACGGTGCGCGGTCAGAAGGCGCTGCTGCAGGACCGCCGCGCCTCCTACGACCTGGCGGTGAAAAAGCTCGAAGACGCCGTGGTGCGCGCGCCAATCGCCGGCGTCGTCTCGGAGCGTCCGGTCCATGTCGGCGAATACATTGCTGAGCGGACGCCGGTCGCGACGATCGTCCAGGTCAATCCCCTGAAGCTGCGGACGGGCGTGCAGGAGCGGCACGCCGGTATTGTCCAGGCAGGGCAAACGGTCGAGTTTCGCGTGGAATCCTTCGGCGACACCGTGTTCCAGGGCAAGGTGGCCTACGTCAGTCCGTCGCTCGACGAGACCATGCGGACGTTCACGGTGGAAGCGCTCGTGGACAACAGCGACCAGCGATTGAAGCCGGGATTCTTCGCCAAGGGCGTCATCCTCACAAGGCGAGACGAGGGAGTGCTCGCGGTGCCGGACGCCGCCGTCTCGACGCTCGCCGGCGTTTCTTCTGTCTACGTCGTGCAGGACGGCAAGATCGCGCAGCAGACCGTCACGCTCGGCGTCCGCCAGAACACCCTCTGGGAGGTCGTGGACGGCCTGAAAGGCCACGAGACGCTGGCGGCGAGCCGGCTGAATGAGCTGGCCACGGGCGTCAGCGTGACGATCGGCGCCGATGGCGAAGGCACGGGCTCCGGCGGCGGACGGCGCGGGGGCGGTGGCAAGAGCGGCCGCCGCGGCCAGCGGGGAGACTCGAATTGAAGCTTGCTGATGTCAGCGTCCGCCGGCCGGTCTTCGCCGTCATGATGAGCGTCGCGCTCATCGTGCTGGGATGGTTCTCGTATGGCGAGCTCGGCCTCGACCTGATGCCGCGGACCGATTCCCCGACGGTCAACGTCAGGTCCGGCCTGCAGGGCGCCAGCGCCGAAGAAATCGAGACGACCATCACCCGGCCGATCGAGGCCGCGGTCAACACCATCAACGGCATCGACGAGCTGCGGTGCAGCTCCAACCAGGGCAACGGGAACTGCACCATCACGTTCGTGCTCGAGCGCGACATCGAAGCGGCGACGCAGGACGTCCGTGACAAGGTTGCGACCGTGCGGTTCCCACGCGACACCGAGCCGCCGGTCGTCAGCAAGATCGATCCCGATGCGGCCCCGATCCTCACGCTGGTCGTGTTCTCCAAGCGCTCACCGAAGGAGATCACGCAGATCGCCGACACGCAGATCAAGCAGGTGCTCGAAACGGTCCAGGACGTCGGGGAGGTGTCCTTCTTTGGCGATCGGCGCCGCGAAATCCGGGTCCTGCTGGATCCGAATCGCGTGAAAGCCTACGGCCTGACCGTGGCGCAGATCGGGAGCGCGATCGACCGCCAGAACACCGAGATTCCCGGCGGGAGCTTCATCGCCGGCCCGTCCGAGTTCTCGATGCGCACCATGGGACGGCTGCGCGACGTCCGGGAGTTCCAGAAGATCGTGCTGGCCTCGCAGGCCGGCTCGGTCGTCACGCTCGGTGACGTCGCGCGCGTCACCGACGCGAACGAGGAAGTCCGCAGCCAGACCCGGCTCGACGGCGAGAACGCCATCTCGATGTCGATCCGCAAGCAGTCCGGCTCCAATACGGTCACCGTGGTCGATCGGGTCATGGCCAGGCTCGAGCGGATCCAGGCGACGCTGCCCTCGGACATCAAGGTCAGGGCGACCCGCGATCAGTCGCGGTTCATCCGCAAGTCCTTCGAGGAAATCCAGCATCACCTGATCCTCGGTGGGCTCCTGGCGGCGCTCGTCGTGCTGTTCTTCATGCGCAACTGGCGCGTGACGGTCATCGCCGGCCTGGCGATCCCCATCTCGATCATCGGCACGTTCTCGGTGATGCGCGCTCTCGGCTTCTCGCTCAACAACATGACGATGCTGGCGCTCTCGCTGGCGACCGGCATCGTCATCGACGACGCCATCGTCGTGCTCGAGAACATCTTCCGCTACATCGAGGAAAAAGGGGCGACGCCGAGAGAAGCCGCGATCAAGGCCACGCAGGAAATCGGCCTGGCGGTCATGGCGACGACGCTGTCGCTCGTCGTCATCTTCGTTCCGGTGGCGTTCATGACCGGGCAGGTCGGGCGTTACTTCTACAGCTTTGGCATCACCTCTGCGACGGCCATCATGCTCTCGATGTTCGTGTCGTTCACGCTGACGCCGGCGCTGTGCGCGGGGTGGCTGCGTGCGGAGGACGCGCACAAAGATCACGCGAAGAGCACCAAACAGCTCGGCTTCTACGCGTGGATGGACCGGAAGTACGGGCGCATGCTGGAGTGGTCGCTCCACCACCGCGCGCTGATGCTCGGAGTCGCCGCCGTCACCGTCGTCTCCGCGGCCGTCCTCTATCCCTACGTCGGCAAGGAGCTGGTGCCGGACGACGACCAGAGCGAGTTCAGCGTGAACCTGCGGCT
This sequence comes from uncultured Acidobacteriota bacterium, assembly GCA_963804795.1. Taxonomy (GTDB): domain Bacteria; phylum Acidobacteriota; class Vicinamibacteria; order Vicinamibacterales; family 2-12-FULL-66-21; genus CAVSUB01. The sequence continues at coordinate 592,459 of CAWDRS010000011.1, forward strand.
GCCGAGAGGCACGAGCTTCGAACGGACGCTCCAATACATGACGCCGATTGAGGGCGAGCTCCGCGAGGCGCTCGGGACCAATCTCGAGTCGATGATGACCTCGATTCAGAACGGCGGCGGCAACTATTCGATCCAGCTGAAGCCGCTCGATCAGCGTGAGCAGTCGCAGCAGCAGTTGATGCAGGTGGCCCGGCGCACGCTGAGCAAATATCGGAATGCCCGCATCAGCGTGTCGGGCGGCACCGACATTTCCGGCGCATCGACGGGAGGCGGTGGAGGTGGCCGCGGCGGCGGCGGCGGTGGGCCGGCGGCGGGGGCGGCGGCAGCAACCGGCTGACGATGATCGTGCAGGGCCCGGACATCGACGAGCTGCAGAAGTATGCGAACACGCTGCTCGCGAAGGTGAAGGAGATCGACGGCGTCAACGACGCCGACACGAGCTTCGAAGCGACGCAGCCAGAGCTGCGGATTGACATCGACCGCCAGCGGGCAGCGGATCTCGGAGTCTCGATGGATACCCTGTCGTCGACCATGAGCACGCTCGTTGGCGGCCAGGAAGTGTCGAAGTTCAAGGACGGCGACGAGCAATACAGCGTGCGGCTCCGGCTGGACGAGCCGTTCCGCAACGATCCGGCGGCGATGGGCAACATCTTCGTGCCCGCCGCCGGCGGCCGGATGGTGCGGGTCAGCGACGTCGCCCACCTGACGCTCGGGAATGCGCCGGGGTCGATCGATCGGTTCAACCGGATGCGGCAGATCTCGGTGAACGCCAACCTCGATGCGCTGAGGATCACGCTCGGGAGCGCCGTCGCCGAGGCGCGGGCCAAAGTCGGAGAGCTGGGATTGAAGGCGGGCTATCAGGTGACCTTCGGCGGGAGCGCGCGTACGCTCAGCCAGGCGGGCAACGACTTCGCGATTGCGATCATCCTCGCCGTCGCGTTCATCTACATGGTGCTCGCCTCACAGTTCAACAGCTTCATCCACCCGTTGACGATCATGACGGCGCTGCCGCTCAGCCTGCCGGCCGGGCTGCTGGCGCTCATGGCCTTCGGCATGACGATCAACGTCTACAGCGCGATCGGGTTGATGATGCTCTTCGGCATCGTCAAGAAGAACTCGATCCTGCAGGTGGACTACACCAACACGCTGCGCGCGGAAGGCCTGGACCGCCATACCGCGATCGTCCAGGCCAGCCACGTCCGGCTCCGGCCGATTCTGATGACGACGATTGCGATCGTCGCCGGGATGCTGCCGATTGCCTTCGGCCGCGGCGCAGGATCGGGCTCGCGCGCGTCGATGGCGGTCACGATCATCGGCGGACAGATCCTCTGCCTCCTGCTGACGCTGCTCATCACGCCGGTCGTGTATTCCTACTTCGACGGCCTGAGAGCCTGGCAGCCGAGCGATTTGGTGAGCCCGATCCGCAAGCTGCTGCGTCCCAGGGCTGGTGCTCCAGGGATCGCCGCGCCGGAGAAGGCGGAATTGTAGGGAGCGGATCACCTTCCGCTCGCCTGGTCTGCGCAGCGCCCCCTGAACATCTTCAGAGGGTAATGAGCGGGACGGCGACCGTTCCGGTTGACGAAACGTTGGTCCCGGCCGGACTACCGCCCGTGGTCGAGACCCTCCCCCTGACTACTGCCGCTGGGCCGTTCCCGCTCTGTTGACACCCCGGCGGCCCGGCAGTGTCCCCACTGTGCTGGTCTTTTTTTGCAACTGGTAACCCGGCGCCCCATTTCCGGCTCTTTAGTGTCAAATGGCGACAGATACTCGAAGTCATGAAGGCACCGCCCTATCAGACCTCGGCGCCGATGACTGGAGAGAACTTCAACCAGCTCGTTCATCGATACCAGGACGCGGCGTTCGCCTACACCTACGCAATCCTGAAGGATCGGAGCGCCGCCGAGGACGCCACCCAGACGGCGTTTTTGACGGCCTGGATTCACCTCAACAGTTTGCGCGATCTCGCCGTATTCGGCGGGTGGCTCCGAAAGATCGTCCGGACGGAATGCCTCCGCATCGTCCGTCACCGATCGCCTGAGCACGGTGCCCCTCGGTGACGCATTCGTCGAGCCACCAACCCACGCGGCGAGCGTGGAGTTACGGCTGGCGCTCCTCGAAGCAATCGCAGCGCTTCGGGAAAAAGACCGGGTCGCCATCTCATTGCGCTATTTGAGTGACCTGTCCTATCAGGAGATGGCCGACTTTCTGCTCGAGCCCGTGAGCACCGTGAAGAAGCGCTTACATGGGGCGAGAAGGCGGCTGCGGGTAGGACTCGAGAGCCTGGCCGCGCAGAATGTCCGGGAGTGGCGCCCCTCAACGCACGCCCGCCTGGAGGACCGAATCGTGACATTCACTGCTTTCCTGGACAGCGGTCGTACACGGTGAGGTCGCCGATGTCGAAACAGCACTCGACGCTCACCCCGAGTTCCTGACGGCGCAGGGTGGCGTGCCTCGGTTCGCAATGGTCAGTGGCACTGCCCTCTGGCTGGCGGCGATGTGCGGCCGTGACGACATGGTCAAGCTGCTCCTGGCGCGTGGCGCCGAATCGCAAATCAGTCAGCGCCGCCGGGGTGTCTCCGATTGCGACCGCAGCCGTCGAAGGTCGCCCGCAGATCGTGCAGCTATTGCTCAACAATGGCTTCGACCCGGATATCTTCGCCGCGGCGGCGCTCGGGGACGTGAACATGGTTCGAGCGCTGCTCGCGGAGGATCCTGCGCTCGCGGCCGCGACGACACCGGATGGTAAAACGCCGCTGCACTTTGCCCGCAGCGTGCCTGTCGCAACGGTCCTTCTGGAAGCCGGGATATCGGTGGATGCGCCTGATGTCTCTGACCAGACGGCCGTTCAGTGGATCGCAGCGACCGGACGATACAACGAGGTTTGCGCCTGCCTCAGAGGACACGGCGCCAAGGCCGAGTCGACCGACGCCTTCTGGGCCTGTGTGTATGGAGACGCCGCTGCGGTCGAGCAATTCGTCACTGCAGATCCAGCGCTGGTGCATGCGCGACGGCCCGCAGGGCCGGGCCTGCCAACGACATCGGTCGGCAGCACCCTGCTGCACATTGCCGCGTGGCACGGCAAGAACGAGATCGCACGGTTTCTCATCGCACGCGGCGCGGACGTCGACGCGTGCGGCGAGAGATGCCGGGGGCGGCTCGCCACTGCATGCGGCTGCCGCCGGAGGACATCACGAGATGGTGGAAATCCTGGTCGCCGCAGGTGCAAACGTAGCGGCCAGAGACGAAGGTTCGGCGTGACCGCCGACGAATGGGCGAGATTCTTGGGACACGTCGCCCTGTTTGAGCGGCTGAAAGACCTGAAGACGCGCATCGTTTAGCTCTTTCATCGAGAGTGAGGCGAGCATGAATGTCGCGCCAGCATGGGAATGTCAGCGTTCGGTGGATGTCAGCGTGCCCGCATCGCTTGCCTGGGCGTACATGACCGACATTCGCAACTGGAACGATCCGCCCGCCGAGTTTGCGCTTCAAGGGCCATTCGTCGAGGGCACTCGCGGCACGACCCAGATGCCCGGACGGCCACTGGCATTCTGGACCATTCGCGACGTGGAGCCGGGCCGTGGATACACGATTGCGGGCGGCTCGTTCTTGGAGCACGCGGTGGTTCTTGTTCACTGGCGATTCGATCCGCTATCGGAGCACACGGCGAGACTCACCCAGCGAATGGAATTACTCGGCGAGAATGCCGCCGCCTACGTCGACGATGTCAAATTAGCGTTCGAGCCGAACCTCGAGCCCGGGATGCGACGGATCGCGCAGGGTGTATCCGAGACCGATGAAGGCGGCGATCATCGCGTTCTCCACGATGACGCGGATGGTGACGAAGCACGCGGCGCAAACTTGTGCGGAGGCGAACAATGACGGCTTTTCCACTTCTACGGCAACCACAGGAAGCCGCGCAATGACCAAAGGTCGGATCGCGCTGGGAGGCGGGCGTGTTGCGCAGCAGCCGTTGTGGCGACTTTGCTGGTGGCCGAGAGCTCGTACGCGATCGCCTATGCGACGGTCGGGCCGCTCAACACGGCCATCTTCAGCGCGAACGCCGAGCGGCATCAACGAGCGAATACTCACTCGCGTGCTGCTCCGCGCGGGGGAACTCGTTCGCGAGCAGCAGCATGGGAAGCCCGACCTCCGGCCCGTTGTGCTACTCATTCACGACAACGCACTTCTAGCCGCCCCTGGGTCGTATCCGATCCTGCTGGTACCCGCTAATGATTCCAAGGTGCCACCGGACGCAGGCGGCGTACCGCCCGCTACCGACCGTGATCTGCCTTCCAATCTCGTCGCGCCGCCAATTCTTACGCCTCTGCTGTCGAGGATGTGGAAGCAATCGCGCACGTTCCGGCGTCAGTGCGCCCGTATCGGTGCCGAGCTGGGACTCTTGGTTCGCGTCTACACGGCGCCTCGATCAGCCAGTCCGGCGACCGAGCGGCGACTCACATCCACCGCCTCCGCGGTGCTGCGGGGCTCCAGGCCGAGGTGTATCTCTCAAGCCGGGCGGAGTTGAGCGATCTCATCGAGCTCATCGCCCACGAGGTCGAGCACATCATCGAACAGCTGGATGGTCTGGATCTGGCTCGCCTGGCTCGCCTGGCGCCTGTCACCGTCTGGGCGACGGGTGACCAGAGGTTCGAGACGCAACGAGCCACTCAGATGGGCCGGTTGGTCGCGGCGGAAGTCGAAGCGCGCGCGCATTAGGTGTTTTATGCGTACCTTGCTGGACTCTGACGTTTTCAGCGGTCGCACCCAGTCTGCTCGTCGCAGGTCCCGTGCCACGGGCAGCACCGTGCTCGCTCGCTGCGATCCCGCAACGAGGTTTCGACGTCGCCGCCGGGCTCGGTCCTCCAAGTCTCAGCGCCGATGGCCGGCTTCTCGCGTTCGCCTCGCGCGGTCGCTTGGTCCCTCGGCCACGGGTACGCGAACGGACATCTACGTGCTCGATCTCGTGACGCACACGCTGACGACGGAGAGTCCTGTTCCTATCGGGGCCGCGTGGCGCGGCGACAGCCGCGCCCCGAGCATCAGCAGCGACAGCCGGTTCCTCATATTCGAATGGGTCGCCACTCCCGTTGGCGCACCAGCCGGGTACGCGCAGGTTATGCTGCGCGATCGTCGGCTCGGGACGACACGAATGCTCAGCGTGAACGGCAGCGGCGTGCCCGGCGATCATCCCAGCAGTAATGCTATCCTCAGCGCTGACGGGCGAGTCGCCGCCTTCGAATCGGGCGCGACGAATCTCGTTGCGGGCACCGACGTGAACGGCTCCGCTCGCGACATCTACGTTGTTGTTCTTGCCACGGGCGAAATCTCACGCGCGAGTCTCGACGTCAGCGGTCTTCAGCGGGAGGGTCCGAGCTTCTCGCCAGCCATCAGTGCTGACGGTCGGTACGTGGCCTTCACGTCCGACGCGAGGCTGGACGCGCCTTTTCTGGCAGATGCACGGACGAGTGGACCAGACACGCGTAGGCGTCAGGTGTTCGTGCGCGATTTGGCTCGTGGGATCACGCGCCGCGTCAGTCGTCGACCGGATGGCCGCGAGCCGAACGGCGCGAGCTTCCTCCGTCGATCAGCGGCGATGAAGGCTGGGTGGCATTCGTGTCGAACGCGACTGACATTGGCGCCGGCGATACCAAGGACCTGTCCAATATCTATCTCCACGATCTCCAGACGTCCACGACTATGCTCGTCAGCCTCGGGGTGGACGGGGCTGCGAGCGATGGCGCGAGCACGGGGCCCGCGCTCTCCGGGAACGGGCGCTTCGTGGCCTTCGAGTCCGAAGCTTCCAACCTGGTGTGCAGAAAGCGATGCCGCCCGCCAGACCGCGACATCAACCTCCTGGCCGATGTGTTCGTCTTCGACCGAGATGAGCGGTCGATCGTGCGCCTCAGCTCCGATTTGGATTCCAGTTGGATGGAGCCGAGTGGGTCGGCTGCGCTCGACGCAAGCGGACGCGTCGTGGCGTTCTCATCGCGTCATCCGATTGCCGATGACGATACCCGCAACGACTTCGACTTGTTCGTCGCGACGCGTTGTGGTTAGGGCAAGAGCGGAAGGCGTCCTTCAAGGTCTTTGTGGGCACCTGCGTGTCCGGCCCTCCACCAAGCGTAGTGGTTACGCACGGTACTTTGTTCGGGATCGAGGTGCGGGAGTTGAACAGCATGATGCCGACTTCAATACCCGGCTGGTGCGCTGCAGGTCAGATGGCGGTTGAGTGATCGGGCGATGGGTGTGCTACGGCGGGAGCGACTTCAGGACGCACGCCCTGCTGCGTCAGGGTTTTCGCTTCGAAAAATCGAAGTACCAAGTCGAGCCGGCGGTATAGGCAATCCCGTCGTGCGTATCGCGGCCCCAGACGTACGGCTCTACCGCGACGAACAGGTCTGCGAACCGGGTCGAATATGACACTCCGCCCGTGAAGTGCCAGTACCGCATCTTGAGAAGGCGATCGGCTTGTGCATTTTGCTCGGGCGGGGCGCCAGCCATGTCGAAGATCGTGAGACCGCCGTGGTTCTTCTGGTAGAGACCACCGCCGTGGACGTACAGCGAACGGGTGAGCGCATAGCCAAAGCTCGCGGACACGTTGCTTCGGTTGGGGGCGCACGTCTTCAACAGCCGGCTCGACCAGCGCGAAGGTATAGCCGCCCTGGAGGCTGGCCTTCGGCAGTACCGGCGCAAGCCGCCAGGCCGCACTGATGCCCATCACAAGCTGCTGCAGATTGGGCCCGACCACCGCCTCGCCCCGGTACGCGTAGTCGTGCGTCGGCAGGACGTAGCGCACCTGAGGCGTGAGTGCCCAGAACTCGTCGCCAAAGCGGTAACGGCCCGAGACCGCGAGATCCTGGAACGACTGGTGCCAGCAACGGCAGGCATCACGTTCGAGTCCCGAAAACGGCGGAAGACCGCCGGTGTACCTCGCGAAGATGAACGGGACGGACGCCGTCGCGGCGAATCGTTCGGTCACGCCGTAATCGACTTCGGCCAGAAGGCTGGTCGTGACGCTCTGCCCGAGGGGGAAAACCGTGCCGTCAGTCAGGATATGACCGGTGTTGTCCACCCACTGCCAGGCAACCGTGACCGAGCCCACCCGGGGAGGGGGCGTGAACGCCTGAGCGGCCGCCGAGGCCGGCAACAGCAGCACGGCGACGGCTCGGGCGAGGAGACGACGGGGGACGGAAATCACCGCGCCTCTAGGACGAACGCGTTTTCTTCAGATTCTGATCGCGCTGCGACACCGCGGTGTCGATCGCCTGAAGCAGTGACCGGTCTTTCACCAGGTCGTCCACGGCGAGCACGGTGGCGGCGTCACGCGACGTCTGCACGAGCCTCTGCACATTGGCCGAGTCGCTGGTCGCGGTCAGAATCACGTCGTAACGGCCGCTCGACACGACGGCTGAGAGCTCCTCGAGCGACTGCACCCGGGTGGCGCGATGCCCTTCGAGCTTGAGGACCGATTCGACTTTCGCTTTCTTGAGGCTGGCTGCGACTGCCGACGCCGGATCGGCATAGATCAGGACGGAGGCGGCGCGAGCCGTCTTCGGACGCTGGTAACGCGTGCCGCGGCCGGCGACGAGGAACTTGTCTCCGCAGGCGATCAGATCGCCGGTGATAGGAGCAACACGAGACGGAACGTGTGGATGGATATGTTGAGCATGGAGCTATCACAGGATCACGGGCCGGCGCGGTAGGAGGTAGGGAATGCCGATCGGGCGTACGACGGCCGCGAACCTCGGCTCGGTGCGCAGCGATTTCCAGGCCTGGTCCACCTTGAGGAGCGACATCCGGTTATGTCCTCGTCGGTCGCTCTCTCCAGGAAGGCTAGGGCCTCCTCACGATTGCCGACTTGTGCATGCAGGCGTGCGATGTCGAGCGGGGAAACAAACCTCTGCCTGGACCGATCCTGCAGGTCACGAAGGTCCGCCCGTGCCACCGCCACCTCGGCCTTCGCGTACTCGGCTTCGGTCGTGGCGCGCGCGAACGCCCGCGCCGCGTCCTCATTGCCCTCCATCACGTAGGCCTTTCGGCGCGTCTCGGCCGCACGCGCGAAGTCGCCGCGCCGTCGGTAGACGTCGGCGATGCCAAACAGCGGCCGGGAATCCTCCTGCTCTTCGGCCGCGATGGCCTCGTACACCCGCAGGGCCTTGTCCAGGCGTCCAGCCTGCAGCAGGAAATTCCCGAGCATTACCCGCGACTCGAGGTTGCCGGGATCGACGACGAGCGCGCGCTCGACCAACGCCGCGGCTTCGTCGGGACTCCCGATGGCCACGAAGAACAGGGCGATCGGGTGCCACATATTGGTACGGAGGACGGTGGGATCGTCCATCACGGCGCGATATTCGCGCTCGGTGGCCGCCCAGTCGTGCTTCGTGACGAATCGCTTCTGCGCCATCGCCAACGCACGCCGACGTTATTTTTATCGATCGCGAAGGCCTTTGCGAGGGCCTCGTCGGCATGGCCCCCCGCGTCGCGCGACGACTGGAGCCCGCCGCCGACCATCCGGCCGTAGGTGGTCGCGACCGCCAGGTGCGCGTCGAGAAAGTTCGGGTCTTTTTCTGCGGCCAGCTTGAACAGCCGCAGCGCTTCGAGGTCGTCTTCCTCGGTCTCGCGCTGGAGCAGAAACCGGCCCTTCAGAAACAGCTCGTAGGCTTCGGGGTTGTCGGTGCCAAACCCGCCGAGCCGCGCCTTCTCCTCTCCCGACAGGCGCAGCCGCAACCCCTCGGCGATCGACAACACGATGCTGTCCTGGACCCGCATGAGATCGGCCAGCGGCCGGTCGAACGTCTGTCCCCAGAGGCGTTCGCCCGTCGCGCCGTGAATCAGCTCAGCGGACACGACGATCTGGGTGCCGCGTCGCGACAGCGCGCCCGTGACCACGGCGCCCACGCCGAGCGCGCGCGCGGCCTCCCGGGGGTTCGGATTGCCTTTGAAGCGCATCACGGTGGCGCGGGCCTGCACCTTCAGCGACTTGGCACGGGCGAGGTGATCGATCAGCCCGTCGGTCAGGCCGTCGGCGATGTATTCGATGTCCGGGTCCTGGGCGCTGCTTTCGAATGGCAGCACCGCGACCGAGTTGAGAGCCGGCGGGCCCGTGCCGACCCGTCGATTCCAGACGGCCGCACCGGACGCGACGGCGAGTGCCACCGCTGCCAGGACCGCGAGCCGCAGCGTCGACAGCGCCCGCCGTGAGTGGGCCGCGGCGGGCGGATCGGGGAGCGCCGTTCCGGACGGAGCCACGGCGGTGGACGATTCCGGCATCAGCGAGAGCGCAGTGGCGAGCTCGCGCGTCGACGCGAAGCGCTGCTCCGGGGCCTTCTCCAGACATCGGCCGATCACTCGTTGAAGGGCGTCGGGAGCATCGGCGCGAGTGGAGGCCAGCGGCGGCGGCTCGTCACGGAGGATGGCAGACAGCGTTTCGACGGCCGTCGGACGGTGGAACGCGCGCTGGCCGGCGAGCAGCTCGTAGATGACGGCGCCGAACGAGAACTGGTCGGATCGGAAGTCGACGTTCCGCCCCGTCGCCTGCTCGGGGGACATGTAGCCGACGGTTCCGAGAATCGCCCCGGCGACCGTGCCGACTTCCGTGGTCGTGGCGAGCGACGACGCGCTCGCGGATGCGGGGGCCACCTGGCGGGCGACGCCGAAATCGAGAACCTTGACGCCCCCTTCGGGGGTCAGCATCACGTTCTCGGGTTTCAGATCGCGGTGCACGATCCCTTTGGCATGGGCGGCGGCCAGGCCTTCGGCGAGCTGCCTGGCGATCGACCACGCCTGCCGGATCGACAGCGGGCCGTCCGCGATCGCCTCGCGGAGCGTCCGGCCCTCGACGAGCTCCATGGCAATCCACGACAGGCCGTCGCCCTCGCCGATGTCGTAGATGGTGACGATGGCCGGGTGGTTGAGCGCCGAGGCGGCGCGGGCTTCGGTTTCGAAACGCCGGCGGCTGCCCTCGTCTCCGACCAGCCGTTGTGAAATCACCTTGAGCGCCACGGCGCGACCGAGCCGCGTGTCGACGCCGCGGTAGACCTCACCCATGCCTCCCGCTCCGAGGAGGTGCTCGACCTCGTAGGGCCCGAGTCGATCGCCGGAGACGAACGGCATCGTGCGGCACCCATGATGGCACGGGACGGGTCGGGTGCGGCGCGCTCGGATGCTCCGCCCGGATCCATGCCGGGATGCTGTCGTGAGGGGGGAGGGCTGACGAGGGGCTGAGAACGGAAGTTATGCTCACCGCGAGACGGCCGTTGTGGGTGTTTATTTTGGTTAGAGATTTTGTGGTTTCTAATGAGAGTGGGGCGCTCTCGGCATTCTGTCTGAAACTCCTGTGTGTGACGCGTCAGAAATCCTGGCGCGCGATGTTTCTGGTTGCGGCATAGAGCATCGCCGCCGACACGGCCGCGCTGGCGAGCAGTCCAAGCCACGGCAACCCGCCACCGCGGAAATAGGTCTCGCCGCTCATGACGCGAAAGAGGCTGTAGCGCGACGACGTCGCGGAAAGACTGTTCGACGAACGCCAGCACGGCCGCCGCGCAGAGCGACAATCAGCAGCGGCCGCCAGACGTCGCTGAAGACGGTCGAGAGCAGGAACGCCAGGCTGAAGAACACGGTGCCCGCGATGAACATGCACGGCGCCGTGGACGAGCGCGTCGCCGAGGCTGTAGCGTCTCCCCGACGGTCGGCGAGAGCAGCGGCAGCAGGAGCGAGGGGACGAAGGCGAGCACGAGCAATTCCGCCAGGCCGGTCGCGGCGCGAACGCCGAGCAGGCGGTTGCGCGAGACCGGCAGCGACAGCGTGAACAGCGCCGCCGCCCCGGAGGCCTGCGAGAGCAGGCCGCCGGTGCCGAGCAGCACCGCAAAGAGCGCCCACATCTGCGGCATGTTCTGCCGGAACCACTGCGACCAGACGTAGCCGCGGTAGTTGCGCGACAGCTCCAGCGCTTCCGCGACGCGCCGGCCGATCTCTCCGCTCGACATCGACCTGCGGCGCCAGCGGCAGCAGCTTGACCACCTGCGGGATAGGCGAGCACGGTGCCGCAGGCCGAGAGCATCAGCAGCACGAGTCCGATCACGAACCGCCAGCGCGTTTCGAGCCACGATTTGTACCAGAGCATGTCAGTCCTCCGCGGTGACGGTTTCGAGAAAGATCTCTTTCAGCGTGACGGGGACGACATCCACCGACACGGGGCTGAGCGCGCGCGCCTCGTCGAGCGATGCCGCTCGGCGCCGGCGCTCGACAGCACGGTGAGCACGCGCCCCTTGCGCCGCACGCGCTCGACGCCCGGCGCGCGGAACGCCGGGTCCGGCGCGTCGCCATCGAAGACGAGCTGAATGCGGCGGAAGTTCTCGCGCAGGTCGTCGAGCGCACCCGCCACCACCGTACGGCCGCGATCGATGATGGCGACGCGATCGGCGATCTGATCGACCTCGGCGATCTGATGCGAGGAGAAGAACACCGTCATCTCCTCGCTGGCCACGTGGGCGACCAGCGCCTGCAGCACTTCCTCGGTCATCGGCGGGGTCGAGCCCCGAGGTCGGCTCGTCGAGGATGAGCAGCTCGGCGCCGCGGCAGAGCGCGAGCAGCAACGCGAGCTTGGTCCGCATCCCGCGCGACAGCGCCTTGACCTTCCGGTCGAGCGGCAGGTCGAACGTGCGGAGGTAGCGCTGCTCGAGGTCGGCGCGCCAGCGCGGAAAGAAGGCGGCGGTGAAGCGGATCATCTCCGCCACCGTCATGTAGTCGTAGAGATCTTTGTCGTCGCTGACAAAGCCGGTGCGGCGGCGGATCTCCACGCTCGCCTCCTGCGTGTCGGCCGGCCAGGCCGAAGACGCGGGCGTGTCCGCTGGTCGGCCGCGCCATGCCCAGCAGCATCTTGATGGTCGTCGTCTTGCCGGCGCCGTTGCGTCCCAGGAATCCGCAGATGGAGCCTGCCGGCACCTGGAGGTTCAGGCCGCGCACCGCCTCCACGCCGTCGTAGTGCTTTCGCAGGTCGGTCGTTTCGATGACGAACGCGTCAGCCACGATGTCCTCCTGTCTTGCGTCAGCCCAGCCAGCTCCGCCTCGAACAGCCGCCGGATCTCGTCGTCGGTCACCCCGCGCGCGCGCAGCCGCTCGACGGCGGCGGCGACGATCGCCTGCCCGGCGCGCAGCTTGTCGGTCAGCCTTCTTCGCGCGCGCGTTCGGCGGACACGAACGCGCCGGCGCCATGGCGCAGCTCGATGACGCCTTCGTGCTCGAGCTCGCGGTAGGCCTTGGCGACGGTGTTCGGATTGATCACGAGCTCCTCCGCGAGCGGCCGGATGCCGGGCAGCTGCTCGCCCGGCCGCAGCGCGCCGGTTTCGATGCCGTGCTTCACCTGCTCCATCAACTGGAGGTAGATCGGGACGCCGGACGAGGGATTGGGGCGAAACAGCATGTGCAACTGTGCTACTGAACTAATACAGTATTACTGTCTGATACGAGGCGGGAGCTTGTCAAGTAACACGAAAAACAGGACTGAAATTTGAGCGAGAGCTGGCTACAGTGCGCGCTATACTCCGCGGCTAGCGAGAGAGAGACGAAGCTGGAGGGCCGTATGGCAGGACAACCAAAACTTACGCTCTAGGCAGCGTCGGCATAGTTGCTGGTGCTGACGGCGTGGATGGCGAGTTCGCCTACCGCGGTGGCCGACCAGGCAGAGGCGAGGAGAATACTCAAAGCTATGACCGACTATGTCGGCGCGCAGCAGTACATCGCGTTCGACTACGACGAGACGCTCGAAGTCGTCACCAAGGACCGGAAGAAGCTACAGCTGGCCTCATCGGGAATGGTGTTGCTGGCGCGGCGAGACAAGATCCGCACCACGCGATCGGGCGGGTTCGTGGACATGGAGACCGTGTTCGATGGCAAGACGCTCACCTGTACGGCAAGAACAAGAACGTCTACACGCGGGTCGAAGAACGAGGCTAGAAGGACAACCTGGTGAACGAACTGCAAAAGAAGATCGAAAGGCATACGAGCTGCCGATATGTTCCTCACGGATGCCTACGACGAGATTAAGGCAGACGTGACGGACGTCAAGGACCTTGGCAGCGGGGTAGTCGGCGGCATCGAGTGCGACTACTACGCCTTGCGCGACAAAGACGTGGATAGGCAGATCTGGGTGACGCAGGGCGCGAGACTGCGTCGTGCCGGGAGTCATCACGTACACAGGAATCGCCGATGCGCCGCAGTACAACGTCCAGCTACGCAACTGGAAGACAGGCAGCGAGGTAGCCACGCCGGACTCGCGTACAAGCCACCGTCGGGTGCGAAGGAGATTAGCATCGACGAGCTCAAGAAGGTGAAGGACATGGGCGAGTTACCGAGCCATTACAAGCTCGGAGGCAAGAGAAGAGCACCACCAGAACACTACGCGCGCTGCTGTAGCTGGAGATCGTCACCTGGGTGTCATCGAGCTGGGTGACCGCATCTCGATCCCGGTCTTCGCCGGTCTCGCCACGAGGGTGAAGGCTGAGGTCGGGCGTCCGCTGACGCCCGTCAGCGTCTCGGGGATACGCGCGCAAGGCGCGCCGCAACTGATCTGACCGCAGCGGCACACGATCTACGTCGCGGCGCTGCATGGCGACGATCGGCTGGTGCGGGACGCCCTCGCTGCGCCAGACCGCTCCCTCGCGAATTTCGATGAGACCTGTCACCACCGCGTCCTGTCCGCGGCCTGTACGCCGCGGCGATGTTGCCATGACCCGTTTCCTGCCCGCATCGACTACGTCGGTGACGCTGTCGTGAGGGGGGAGGGCTGACGCAGGGGCTGAGAACTGAAAATCATGCTGACCGCGAGACGGCTTGAATCTTCCTACGTCCGAAAAAGATCCTCCCCGGTATAATCCCGCAAGCCTGCGGTGTCTTTGGCCGCGGCCATCCCTCTCATTTCCATGCCGCTGGCGTCCGGCGCACACATCGGCCTGTACGAGATCGTCAACACGCTCGGCGTTGGCGGTAATGGGCGAGGTCTATCGAGCTCGCGACGCGAGGCTGGATCGCGATGTCGCATCAGCAGATCCTGCCCGCGACTTTCGCGTCAGTATCCGGATCGTCTCGAGCGCTTCGAGCGTGAAGCGCAAGCTGCTCGCGTCGCTGAATCACCCGAACATCGCCGCACATCTACGGAATCGAGGACGCGCGACACGGCGACTCTGCGTGCGCTCGTGATGGAGCTCGTGGAAGGCGAGGATCGCCGAGCGCATCGCCCGCGGGCGATGCCGCTCGACGAGGCGCTTCGCGATTGCGCGGCAGATTGCCGACGCGCTCGAGGCCGCGCACGAGCAGGGCATCATCCACCGCGATCTGAAGCCGGCGAACGTCAGGGTCCGGCCCGACGGCACGGTCAAGGTCTCGACTTCGGGCTGGCGAGGCCTGCTGTCGAGGGAGGCGCCGGACGCGGTCGTCAACTCGCCGACGTCACCTCGCCGCGATGACGCAGATGGGCGTCGATCTCGGCACTGCCGCCTACATGGCGCCTGAGCAGGCGCGCGGCAAACCCATCGATCGACCGGATCGACATCTGGGCGTTCGGCTGCTCCTCGACGAGATGCTCACCGGATCACGGCTGTTCGACGGTCCGACGATGACGGACGTGCTTCGGCGTATCACGAGGAGCCTGACGGCGACGCTGCCCACGACTAGGTCAGCTGTCCAGTCACTCCTGCGCGCTGCCTCGAGAAGGACTGAAGCGGCTGCGCGATATCGGAGAGCGCGGCTGATTCTGAGGAGCGTTCGAGAGCGAGCCGCGGGACGTCGAGGCGGTGACGGCGTGTGGCTCGTTCGGCGCTGCGCGACGGCGTTGTGCTGGCGGTCCTACGCTTGCTGCTGTTGCACGTTTGTGGAGCCAGTCGGCTCGGGCGCTGACGCAGTTCGACGTGCCGCCTCCACAAGACCCTTGACCTGGTTTCCGGCGGTCTCTCCGTTGCCGCATGGATGGCGATTGCGTTTTCGGCGATCTCGGATGGCGTCACAGCGTTTACGTGCGTCGCGGCAGGACGTCGCGCTCGCGCGATAGCAGACAGCGAGGGCGGATCGACCGGTCGTGTCGCCGAACGGACAGTGGGTGGTGTTCTATGCCGCTGGCGCCATCCGGAAGCGCCCCTCGATGGACGCGCCGTCTCCATCGCCAGCGCGCGCGACGTTCGGGGGCTCCGTGATGAGACGACATGCTGGTGTTTAGCGGAGCGGTGGTGCCACTGGTCCGCATGTCGTGAAGGTGGCGACCAGGTGAAGCTTTCGACGCTCGCCCAGGTGAGCGCACGCATCGCTGGCCGAGCCGCTGCCCGGTAAGGTGATCTTCTCTGTCGGGACGCTGGCGAGTCCAGACACCTACGAGGATCGAACATCGACGCCGTCATCGTCGCACCGGCGAGCGCCGCACGGTGCTCAAGGGGCGCGATGCCGCACGCGCGCATCGTCATCTCGTCTACGCGAAGGGCGCGACGCTTTTCGCCGTGTCATTCGATCCGGATTTGTTGACGGTCTCTGGCAATGTGCCCGATTGTGGAGGGCGTCGAACGCGACGTCGTCACCGCGCGCGCACTTCGATTGCGCGGCTGACGGAACGCTGACCTACGTGCCGGGATGCCCGTCGGAGCGATGCGGCAGTTCACGTGGGTGGATGGCCAGGGAGCGAGGCGTCCGGTGTGCTCAAGCCGGGCGACTACCAGGAGGCCCGCCTCTCGCCCGATGGCGGCCGGGTGGCGTTTCTCAAAGGCACGAGCGGCAGCGGCGATGTCTGGGCTTACCGATTTCAGCGCCGGCACCCTCAACCGGCTGACGTTCACGGGGAAGAACGCCGCGCCGATGTGGTCGGCGGACGGTCAGACGGTCACACACGACGTTCGATTCGGGCAGCCAACGCTCGACGATCGTGCGAAATCGCGCCGACGGAAGCCGCCAGTTCGAGTTGGTTCGCGAGGTGCCGGGTCGCGCATATCTCACGTGGATCGACGGGAAGAGACCACCGCGCTCGTCGATTCCGTCGATGCGCCTCGGACCGCGGGAACATCCTTCTCGTTCGCATGAACGGACGACCCGCAAAGTGCTGGTGTCTATGCCGGCCAACGATACGCGCGCGACAATCTCGAATGGCGTTGGCTGGACCAGTCGGACGAAACGAGCAAGCCCGAGATTTTTGTCCGAGACTTCGCCAGTCGAAGTGACGCGCGCTGGCAAGTCACATCATCCGGCGAGGAAGAGCCGCACTGGTCGCCGAAGAGACGCGAGCTTTTCTCACAGCACAGAGAACTGCTGGTAGAGGTGAAGATGGCAGAAGGCAAGAAGTTAAGAGAAAGGAAATAAAGAAAGTAAATAGAAAGAATAAATCGAATCAGGCCGCAGCTACGATATCGACCCGAAGACCGGCCGGTTTCTTCTCGTGAATCCCGCGGTGACGGAGGGTCAGGGCAGCGCCGTGCGCGTCGTTCTGAATTGGGATGCCGATGTCGGCCGCAACATCAAGCCACGGTGAAGAATCAGACAAGACATCCTCACCGCAGCCGCTGCATCGTCCAGTCATGCGTGTCCAAGCGATATGCGGGCCTGTCGGTACAGGCAAGGAGGCGCGCGTTGCCTGCGCCTCGATCGTACACGAGCCACAAGCGCGCCGTCCGGTAGTCCGGTGTATTGGTGATCAACGAGACGTGGTGGTCGTGGTTCGGCGGGTAGTGCACGAATACGACGGCCGCCCTGTCCGGGATGGTTGCCAAAGCCCGTGCTGCATTTCGATAGAACTCCGGGCGTGAGTCGGTCTGGTGCGCCCGGCGCGCGCTCCGTACGTCCAGGTACAACTTGGGGGTCACGAGCAGAAGAAATATCAGGAACGCCGAGCGCAACGCCGGTGTGTCAAGTTTCAGCACCGATTGACCGACGTGAAAGAGGCCTGCCGCGGCGATGAAGAAGAACACCGGATAGATCTCCGCGTAATAGATGATCCATTCGGTGGGGTGCGCGAACGTCAGGTAGCCAAGCATGAGCAGCAGGCACGACGCCAGCGCGAAGCGTGTCGGCCCGCGCGCTGGACTGTCGCCACGTCTGCTGACACCAGTGAAGGCGCCTGCCAGAAAGAGCAGGATCAGAAAGCTTCGCCAGCGAGATCCAAGCAAAGTAAGAAGAGCCCACACCCTCTTGAACAGAATCGCAGGCAGGGCCTGCGGCTGATGCGCCGCGTGGATCGCGATGAATTGCTGCCCGACCCACGACATCTCCGGAGCCAGTGTCCTGAGCGGCGGAGACAGGTCGAGGCCGAAACCCGGTTTGTCGAATGGAAAGTACTGGCGCGTGTACTCAGCATACGGATTGCTGAACCACGATCCCAGGGTGCGTTCCTGCCATAGAAAATTCAACAACACCACCGGAACGATCGTCAGCGCCGGCACGAGGATCTGCCGCCATCGTTGCTGCCGATGGATGCGCAGCAGCACGAAGACGGCCATGGGAAGAGCGAGGCTGAATGCCGACAGTGGCCGCGTGAGATACATCCAGGCCATCGATGCGGCTGCGACTCCAAGGTGCAGGGGCCTTCCGGTCGCCTTCCACCGCAAGAGCGCGCCGATCGACAGCAGCCAGAGGCCGGAGCTGGTTGTCTGAGAGAAATACGACACGCGGCACATCAGAGCCGCCGTAGATGTGGACCAGAACGCCCAAGTGAACAGTGCGACTGTGGAGTCCGAAATCCGGCGGGCGACGGCGAATACCATCGCGCCTGCTACGCCGCTGAGAATCACCGGCATCAGTCCCGGAAAGCCGACCCACATCCCCGGAGCGAGTATCAATGAGTGGCCGGGCGGGTACTTGCCTGCCAGCCTGGGCTCGAGAAACACGTGCATCTGCTCGAAGAACTCGGGAACTGGCGGAGTCGGCCCGGTCCAGTGACCGCTCGCGAAGATCTGCGCCTGAAGAAGGTACGCCCGCTCGTCGTGCACCAGCCCCGCCTCTGTCAGCGATCCCCAGACGTACCAACCGATCGCCGCCGTGATGCCGCCGAGGACGACTGGAGCCCATGAGCTCGCGAGGCCCGCATCCAGCCATCGAGGGACGCGGAACGACCGCCGGTTCGCCAGCCAGCAGATCGCGCCGAAGAGGAGAAGCGGCCCGGCAATCCAAAGCGGGATCTTCAGGCCGATCGGGAGCGCAGCTGGTGACATGAGGTCAGCGCCTTGCGAGGACTTGATACTGTCCTCCGATCGGCCATCTCGATAGCATCGCCTCGAGAGGACGGAGCACCTTCAACGCCCGAGGGAAGATGAAGGCATAGTCGACGCCCAGCGCTGCGAAGCCTTCCCGGCGAAGCATCCTCACAGACCTCGAAGGGGTCAGCAGGCTGGCGGTGCGATCGAACGGTATGCGGCTCATCACGAGCCGGGTTCCGGGATTCCACGGATTGTTTTCCCAGAGCGCGAGGATCCCGTTCGGGCGCAGCACGCGGCGAATGAATCGGACGTAGTCCGGCCGCTCGGCCGGCGCGATGTGGTGAAAGACGCCGTTGCAATACACCACGTCCACTTGCAGACCGTCAGGCCAACGGTCCGGCGTCACGAACGTGACGGCTGGATCGTTTGACTCGCGTCTCGCAACTTCCAAGAGGCCCTCGGAGACATCCAGCCCGATGACACGCTCCGCGCCCAGCACTGCTCTCAGGAGCTGCGTGGTCGATCCTGGCCCGCACCCGAAGTCGAGGACAGCCTGAGCGCGGTGACCGAGCTCTGTGAGCCGCTGGCGCAGTCTCGTGACGCGTCCGCGAGCGAAGAACTCTTTCGTTTCTCCGGTCGCCGACAGCCCTGCATTCAGCAGATCGTCGTAGTTCAGCGCGACAGAATCGAATTCAGGCATTCACCGGCGACCGAGGCCAAGGAGGCTCAGAAAGAAGCATCCGAGCACGGTCTGGAAGCCAAGCACGAAGAGCGTCACGCCTGGGACGACCAACCGCATCGTGTCGGCATAGTTCAAACGGCCGAAATCCTGGATGCGCCACTGATTTATCGCGGCCAGCAGCAGCACCGCTCCGAAGGCCGCGGCTGCAGCGCCTGCGATCAATCCTCGTTCCAGTCTGATGATTCGATGGAACCGATCCAGTTTCGGATCTGGTGGAAGCAGGCCCTCGCGTACGGCAAACGTCTTGGCGAACACGGCAAAGGACGCGCTCTGGTATCCGCTGATGAGAGCCAGGCTTGCGAACAGCAGCGTGTGCGCGTCGAAGGTGAGCCTGCCGATCGTCAGTCCGGGCAAGGCGATCGCGTACCCCAGCAACCCCAGGAGGATCAGCACTGCGCCGGGAACGAAGAACAGCTGCTTCGGGCTGTAAAGGAGGAAGAACCTCAGCGTTCGCCAGCCATCGCGGAACGTCTTGAGGTGCGGCGGGTGAGTTCGGCGGCCATCGGGATGCAGCGTGATCGGCACCTCGGCGATTCGCGCACTATTGAGGCTCGCCTTAATCACCATCTCCGTCGCGAACTCCATCCCGGTACAGCGCTGATCGAGCCGTCCAACAAGGTCTCTGGTGAATGCACGCATTCCGCAGTACACGTCGTTCACTGGCGCGCGGAACCATCGACGGGCGAGCACGGAGAACATCGGATTTCCAAGCCAGCGATGTAGGAACGGCATGGCTCCAGGCATCACGCGGCCGCCGCCCGACTCCAGGCGGCAACCCTGTACCAGTTCCGAGCCTTCCCTCAATCGCTGGACGAATGCCGGAATTGCGCCGAAGTCGTAGCTGTCATCGGCATCTCCCATCACGATGAACTGACCTTTGGCGGCGTTGATGCCGCCCATCAACGCTGCACCGTACCCTGGCGCGGCCACCCCAACCACACGGGCGCCCTCTCTCGTCGCGATCTCCACCGATCCGTCGCTGCTTCCGTTGTCCGCCACGACGACTTCCCCCCTGATGCCCGCGTCATCCATTGCGGCGCGCGCCTTGCGGATGCATGTAGCCAGGGTGTCCGCCTCGTTGAGACAGGGCATCACCACGGAGACCTCGATCGGCTGAGGGCTCGAGCCAGGTTGCGCGACGTGCAGCGTAGAATTCTCCATGCTGGTGCAGAGACGACGACAACGCCAAAGCTGCTGGAGCGGTGCCAGCCCTACGCCTGCGTCGTCCGGCGAGCCAAGATAGCAAAATCGTGGCCGATCACACCACGCGAAACTCTGCCTTGCCGAAGCCGACTCTGTAGTTCGTGATCAGCTTGAATGCGGAAACAGAAATCTGCAACCCGATAAACCCTGAAGGATGCGTCTTGTAGACGTCCTCGTTCACCAGATCTTCGACGGCGTGTCTGTTCACCCAGGTCTGAATCCGGGGACCGGTGGCGACGATACGCAGCTTGTTCCAGCCCTGGTCGACGAAGAAATGATGCCCGGCTGCGATTTCCACCGTGTATGTGTGTGCTCCGTTCAAATGAACCCAGCCATTCAACGCGTCACCTTCCGGCCGTGGCTGCACTACGCTACTCCATTACACTCAGGACGCCGACGGGATGGCGATCGCCGAACGCGCACCCCGGCGTCAGGAAACATCGTCCGAACCCACGATATGACCGATTCACGTACCCGCGCCTCCACCGCTCTCATCACCGGTGCCGCAGGCGGCATCGGCGGTGCGCTCCTTCTGGCATTTCAGCGGGCCGGCTATCGGACCATTGGCGTTGACTGCGCACCGGCAGAGGGAGTGGCGAGGCTGGACGTGACAGACACCGCAGCCGTCTCCGAATTTGCCGCGAACCTGGACGCGCTGGCCGTGCTCGTCAACGCCGCGGGCGTCATCAGATTGCGGGAGGAGTACGACCCGTCCGAGTTTGCGCGGGTTGTCGAGGTCAATCTGACCGGAACCATGCGCATGGCAGTCGCCTGCCGCGCGGCGCTGGCGAAAGCGAAAGGGGCCATCGTCAACATCGCGTCCATGCACGCGATCTTCGGCGCCCCACTGTCGCCTGCGTATGCCGCTTCGAAGGCGGGCGTCGTCCAATTGACGAAGTCGCTGGCCGTCGCCTGGGCGGAGGACGGCATCCGCGTCAACGCCATTGCCCCGGGCTGGATCGAAACGCCCATGACCGTGCCCGCCCGCGCCGACGCCGCGAGGAATCGCGCGATTCTGGATCGCACGCCGCTCGGCCGCTGGGGTACGCCGGATGACATCGTCGGGCCGGCGCTGTTCCTGGCAAGCGATGCCGCCAGCTTCATCACCGGCGCGGTGCTCGCGGTCGACGGCGGCTATTCGGCGAAGTGAATTGGTCCCGTTGTGCGGCTGGGAACGAGAATCTTGTAGTCGTTTCTGTGAGCCGCATGACGAGTAGGCGCGCCACGGGCGCGCCCGCCGGCCAGCCTCCGCCAAGGCTACGGCGGCCCGCCGGAGCTTTAGCGAAGGCGGGAGCGGAGCGGGGCAACGGGGGCCCCGCGAGCGACGGCGTAGAGGGGTCCGCGGGGGCGAAGCCCCCCGGATCTAGTGAGGAGAAGAACATGCCCGTTCCTGAGGCCGACTCCAATGCGCGCGTAGCCTACCGCCGGCCGCAGCCTGCTGAAATGGCCCCCGATCTCCTGGTCGCGCCGGTGGTGCCGGCAGACCAACGCATCTGGGTACCGCAAGCGCCGAATGTGTGGTTCCGGCCTCTCTGTCTGTCCGTGTCGCAGGGCTACTGGGTGAACCTTCTGAAGGTGACGCGCGCCGGCGTGCTGTCCCGCCATCGCCACACGAATCCTGTCCACGGTTATGTGTTGAAGGGCCGCTGGCACTATCTGGAGCACGACTGGGTAGCGGAAGAGGGAGGCTATGTGTACGAGCCGCCCGGCGAGACACACACGCTGGTCGTGCCGGAGGACGTGGACGAGATGATCACCCTGTTTCAGGTCAACGGCATCATGCTCTACGTCGATCCCGACGGCAAGGCGCTCGGTTACGAGGACGTGTTCAGCAAGATCGCCATGTGTCGCAAGCACTACGAAGAATGCGGCCTCGGGGCTGACTACGTGGAGCAGTTCATTCGCTGACACGTGCTGCACGTCCTCGAGCGTGCACTCGATAGACGCAGCATCGGCGATTCCGGCAAGTCCCTCGGTTGGTCGCTGAGTGTCTGTCGTGTAGACTCTCAGGCCGCCCCTGTTTCACCCTGACACCTCGAACGAACAGACTGCCTCAAATGGCCGTCTGTACGCTTAGGCACTGCCAGAGCTGCTGGCGGCGGAGTGCGAGCGAAGGAGATCCGATGAACGGTTCGTCGATGACCAGTAAAACGCAAATCGGCGTCGTCATTCTGACGATTGTGCTCGCAGTCGCCGTGATCCGTCAGGGTCCGAACGTATGGGCACACGAGGAAAACCCCGGCGCGATAGAGAGTTACCTGCACGGCATGGTCGACGGGGGCGCGATCACCGAGGCGCAGCACGAGCAGATCGAACGACTCAACTCCAAGGGTCTCACCTCGCAGCTCGTCACCTGGCTGACTGCCCAGGAAACGGCCGGACAGATTTCGCACGAGACGCACCTTTACGTAAACGCGCTGCTCCATCTCAGTGCTCCGGACGTGGTGCTGGCCGCCGCACCGGCGAATTACACGGGGAATGGCAACGTGACGCTGTTGGGCCGCCTCGACACGCAGCCGCCAAGCCCCTATTACGGCGACAACAGCTCGACCGGCACGCTCTACAACGGCATCTGGGGCTACGCGACCGGCACGCGCGAGTACGCACTGCAGTGCAACAGCTTTGGCCTCCACATCGTCGACGTCACCGACCCGGCCGCCCCGTTCCAGGTCCAGTACATCGACATGTCAGGCGGCGTGATTCCGCCGAAAGGCCGCATCTGGCGCGACGTCGACATCCACAGGGATGGCCTTTCCGGAAAGACCTATGCCTACATAGGAGCGCAATCCAACGGCAATCTGTGGATCGTGGATCTCTCGTATCTGTCCGGCACGGCGGCCCACGGCGTCAATTCCAATCCGATCCCGCAGGCAGGCATCGTCGACCGCGGGCGTACCAACTACGGCCACACGATGTTCGTCAACGACAGTCTCGGCCTGCTGTTCATGAACTCCGCCAACAACGGAACGACGCTCGGCTGCCAGATCTTCGACCTGCTCCAGAATCCCTTCGATCCTCCGGTCATCGCAAGCTGGGGCGGCAGCGGCCACGACTGCCACGACAGCTTCGCGCGAGCCGACGTTCCCGGATCGGGCGGCAAAGATCTGCTCTACGTGGCAGACGGCTACGCCACCACGTACCGTGTCATCGACATCAGCAACGTTCGGACGAACGGAAGCACCGCCTTGCTGGGGTCGGCCCCCACGGTGTCGGGCATTTACGCCCACAGCAACTGGCTGGACGACGACTCGCACTTCCTGTATGCCTTCGACGAGTTCAACGTGCGGGATATCGGCGTGTACGACGTCTCGAATCCCGCGAGCCCGACGCAGGTGGCCACGTTCCAGTACTCTGGCGACGCCACAGCCAATTCGCGGATCCACAACGGCCAGGTGCGGGGGAAGTACCTGCTGACGGCGTACTATGAGGCCGGGTTCCGGGTATTCGACATCTCGAACGCCGCCAACCCCGTGGAAGTCGGCAAGTACGAGACCTGGCGCGATCCCGACGGAGACGGCACGTTCAACAAGACGATCACCGGCGCGTACAACGGAGCCTGGAACCTCCACGTCTTCCTGCCGTCGGGCAACGTCCTGGTGTCCGACATGAAGTCCGGCACGTTCGTCTTTCATGTCGACCCCGTCGCGGCCCCCGGTCCGACAAACGGGCTCGCGGCAACGCCCGGTGACAGGCAGGTCAGCCTCGCGTGGACGGCCGCGAATGGCGCCACCGGCTATACCGTCAACCGCGGCGCGGCAAGTGGCGGACCCTATATCCCCATCAAGAGCAACATCGTCGGAACGACGTTCACCGACACGGGTCTGACCAATGGGACGACCTATTTCTATGTCGTCACGGCGACCAACGCCGAAGGGATCGGCGCGAGCTCGAACGAGGCATCGGGTACTCCCGGACCTGCCAGCGCGCCGACGACGACCATACTGAGCTCTTCTCCGAATCCATCGACGGTCGGGCAATCGGTCGCCTTCACCGCGACGGTGAGCTCCGGCGCCGGCGTTCCCGCAGGCGCGGTCACGTTCACGGAAGGATCGACGGTGTTGGCCACCGGCGTGACTGTCGACGGCACGGGTCACGCGGCGTTCAACACCACGGCGCTGGTGGAGGGCAGCCACGTCATCACCGCGGCATTCAGCGGGACGACCGGTTGGGGGAACAGCAACGGCACGAACAGCGGCTCGCCTCAGATCGTCAATCCAGTCGGCACGACGCAGACACTGACGTTCACCTCGGCGGCCGCGCAGGACGGTTGGGTGCTGGAATCAAGCGAAGCCTCGAACACTGGTGGATCGATCAGCCCCACGTCCGGTAACGGCACCGCCCTGCGATTGGGCGATGACAACAAGGACAAGCAGTACAAGAGCATCCTCGCCTTCGACACCTCCGCACTCCCCGACAACGCCACGATTGTTTCAGTCACGGTGCGGCTGCTCCGTGAGTCTGTCTCCGGCACGAACCCCTTCAGCACGCATGGCACCTGCTGGATCGATGTCCAGACGGGAGGCTTCTCCGGGTCGACGTCGCTCCAGACTAGCGACTTCCAGGCGGAGGCGACGGCCGTCCAGGCAGCGGGTCTCTCCAACGCTTCGGCCAACGGAGTCTGGTCCGAGGGCAGCCTCAACGCCGCCGGAATCGCTTCGGTCAGCAAGACCGGGACGACACAACTTCGCATCTACTTCGCTGTCGACGACAACGACAACACCCGGAACGATTACATCAGCTACTTTTCGGGAGAGAGCTCGACAGCGGCGAATCGGCCCCAGATCGTGGTGACTTATCGGTAGCGACAGGCGCGCTCTGGCGCGGTGAAGCAGCGAGTGCTGCACTATCTCCGCGTCAGCGCTGCTGCCAGATACCGGAGTTCGGATTCTACTTCTGCGGGATCGGCGACCGTCTCCGCGATCTCCTGGCGAAAGAGGTCGCGATAACGTTTGCGGAGCCTGTGGATCGCGACCTTGAGTGCGCCTTCCGATGTGCCCATCTCGCGAGCCAACGTGGCATAAGGCGCCTCGGCCTGGTCGAGAAGGAAGACCTTCAGCCGGTCGAAATGATCCAGGCGTCCATGCTGGACGAACTCGGCCCGGAGTCGGTCCACGACCCTGTCGAGTACAGAGAGCGCCCAGCGCCGGTCGAAGATCCGCTCCGGCGTCTCGTCGTGTGCAGGCTCACGTTGATACCGCTCTTCCCCGGACGAGATTTCGAGGGACAGAACGTTACCTCCGCCTCGTTTCTGCGCGCGATGGCGATCGCCTTCGTCGGCCAGGAAGAATTTCATGGACGTCAGGATGAACGCCCGGAACCGCCCCTTGTCGGGGTCGGCACGATCGAGGTATCGGCCTTCCAGCACGCGGATGAAAAAATCCTGTGTGAGATCCTGGGCCTGGTCCGCCGGATAACCGCGGCGGCGGACATAGGCATATAACGGGTACCAGTAGGCCTCGCACAGCGACACCAGAGCGGAGCGAGCCTCTGTCCGTCGGGGATCGGCGGCGGCGATCACCAGCGTCCACCGTGTGGTCGGGAAATCAGATCCCCCCGCCTGCGTGTGCATCGTCTTTCCTGCGGTTTTCGGGATCGCCGGTCATGAACTCACCCTGTTGTGCTCCACAACAGGCATAAGGGATCGGACGCGAATGGTTACACCGCAACCGCCGCTGGTCTGGCGGCTACAGAGCCTGTGAATCATTGTGTTGCGTGGCTTCCGCCTTTAGGCGGAAGGCTGCGGCTGTCGGGCAAATTCGAACGCTTCACGCATCCTTCCGGCTGAAGCCGGAAGCCACCCCGGGTTAATTCATGGGTTCTACAGCCGCGCGTACTCTGCCCTGGCGCTTTTCAGGATCGGGATATCGGCGTCAGCATCCTTCCACAATGCCAGGAACGCCTCATAGGCAGCCTTTGCCCTGGTCCTGTCTCCCGACAGAGCGAACACCCTGCCGAGTTGCAGGTGTGCGAGCACACCGATGGGATCAAGGCCTACGATCCCGCGATGATCGAGGATCCTCTGAAATTCGGCCGCCGCTTCGGCATACCGCTTCGCGGCCATCAAGGCCTCGCCGCGTACGTAGGCCGAGTGCAGACCGCCAAGATAGTAGCTACTGAAGTTGAGGCCGTTCGCCGCCAGCTCATAGGGCAGCGCGATTTGGAGCTGCTCCACGCTGTCGGCCGGCTTGCCCCGCCCGAGCGCGGCCAACCCGCGGAGAACTGGTACGTAGGTAAACTTCGCGAACGTATCTTCCGGAAAGCGCTTCTCCAAATCGCCGGCGAGCGCTTCCGATCGAGAAGAACCACCCGAAAGACCCAGGGCAAGGGCGGCGGCGTATTCGACATCCCTCCCATTCGAACGCGCCAGCGCCGCCAGCGCGTTCTGTTTCCCCTCGCCAGCATTCCCGCAAACGGCTTCCCACACCGCTCGGGCCGCTTGGTAACTGGCAGCCGCCTCGCGCTCCCCCTCTTGCAGCGCGAGATCTACAGCGCGGTTGGACAACCGCCGGGCCCCCTGCAAGCGGCCGGACCGAGCCAGAGCGAGAGCCTGCTCGTGGGCCATCCAGTGTTCCGCCCTGCGCTTGCCTCTGGCCAGCGCTACCGCCCGGTCCATCTGCTCCGGGTCAGCCTGCAGCACCGCGATGTTGTATCCGAGGACGAAAAGACGGGGAAATTCGCCCAGCTTGCGCTCGGCAGCCGCCTGAATCGTCCTCTCGGCTTCCGCGAAGCGACCGGTGAGGAAATAGCTCCCCGCAAGATTGGCATACATCATGGCCCAGTCGGGATCAACCGCGATTTCTTTGCGAGATGCTTCGATCGCTCTTTCGTATCGGCCGGTCCCATGGGTGGAAATGCCCCCTAACAGACTATGGGGATTTGGTCGTTCCCCGCGGGGGGATACGTCTGAGCCCACAACTCGAGGGTCTGGTAGGCCTTTTCCAGGTTTCCCGTCACCTGACGGTCGTGGAGAAAGTCGATGAAGAACCTTTCGCGATCGCTCACGCGGTCCCGGAGGAGCCAGGCCTTCATGGTGCTCTCGGCCGACAGCACTGATTCCCCATCGGCGCTGTACGCAAGCCCCAGTGCTGCGTGCGCCATGGCGAATTCGGGATCGATCTCGATGGCCCGCCGCAAAAAAGGGATGCTCGCGGCCTGGCCGGACAAGTTACTCGCCCTCCGTCCGATGCTGTACGCTTTCAAGGCTTCGATCGAACGGGTCGTGAATTCGGGCAGGGTCGCATGCTTTTCAACCATGGCCGGCGATTCGCCGGCCATGGTTCTGAATCGACCGGCGATCTGGCTGAGCGCGTTGAGGACGTCCTCTTGCCGTGCCGCCTGGATCTGCTGTTGATCGAGGATGCTGCCCGTGGTGCAGTTCCTGGCGCGCAAGCCCAGCACATATTGGCGGCCAAGACTGGCAATCGACCCCTCCAGAGTCATCGCACTTGCGGTTCGCTCGCAGATCTGCTGCGCGATGTCCGGCGTCACCCGCGCGTCTTTCGACTGGCCCATCAGCGCCAGCATCTGCTGGACCTTCCGGTCCGAAATCACGGTAAACGGCGATTGTTCGAGCTCGAACGACAGCCCCTGACGGAGCGCACCGTCGAAGACGGGATCGCCGGTCTGGTTCGTGAAGTCCGCCAGCACGATGGTGTCCTTCTCGGTCAGCGTGGGTCTGGTCGGGGAATCGCGATGTGAAAGCGACCAGGCCGTCACCCCGATCAACAGGAGGAAGACGAGTCCGGCGGCTGTGCCAAGAGCGGCCGCCCTGTGCCTGCGGAGAAACTTTCGGGCCCGGTACACCCTGCCCGGGGGCGAGGCCAGCACGGGCCGGTGCTCCAGGTGATTCTGGATATCGGCTGCGAGGTCCGACGACCGACGCGTAGCGCCGCTCGCGCGCCTTCTCCAGTGCCTTCAGCGTGATCGAGTTCAGGTCGCCAAAGACGAGGCGGCGCAGCGTGAGCGGGTCGGTCTGGCGGCGCTCGGCAATGCCGGTCGCCGCTGCGCCCAGCGAGGTGAGCTTTCGGGCGAGCGAGGGTGCCTCGTCTTCGCGGATGATCCGCAGCATTTCGGCCAGGCCGGCGCTGCGCAGCGTCGCCGTGTCGAACGGCACGGCTCCGATCAGCAGCTCGTACAGGATCACGCCGAGCGAATACACGTCCGAGCTCTCGTCCACCTCTCCGGTCATCGTGTCGGCCTGCTCCGGGCTGGCGTACTCCGGTGTCCCCACGATCTGGCCGAACTGAGTGAGCAGGGTCTTCTCGACCGCCCATTTGTCGGTGGCCGTCGCGATGCCGAAGTCGATCACTTTGGGAACCGGCACGCCGTCCTGCTCCGTCACCAGCACATTCGACGGCTTCAGGTCACGATGGATCACACCCTTCTGATGGGCGTGCTGGACCGCCCGGCAGACCGCGAGGAATAGTGCCAGCCGCTCCTTGGTGGTCAACCGCCGGCGATCGCAGTACTGGGTGATCGGCGCCCCCTCGATGTACTCCATGACGAAGTACGGGCGCCCTCTGGGGGTCGCGCCGGCGTCGAAAATCTGAGCGATGTTGGGGTGGTCCATCATCGCCAGCGCCTGGCGCTCGTTGTCGAAGCGCGAGAGCACCTGAGCGGTATCCATGCCGAGCTTCACGACCTTGAGCGCCACCCGGCGGCGAATGGGCTCGCGCTGCTCGGCCAGATACACCGAGCCCATGCCACCTTCGCCCAGGGGCTGCACGATCCGATAGCGGCCGAAGTCCTCATCCGGCGCCAGATCTGCGGCAGCGCCAGCCGTCCTGGGTATTGAACTCGTCGGCGCCGGAGCTCCCCAGTGCCCCCTGGATCAGGCACATCGGGCAGAGTCCCGCGGGATCGCCCGAGGCCGGTTCCGAGCCGCATCGTGGACAGCCTGGCATGTTGGCGGATTGCCAGCGATTCTATGCCTTCCCGCCGCGGCTGTAACCTCGAGCCTCACGACTCCTTACTCGTGTCAGGTGACCCGGACTGAACCGGGCCACCGATCACGCGCAAGGAGATTCGTCATGACGAGAAACGCAACAACAGCACTGGCGGTGTGTGTGGTGCTGCTCGGAACGGCCATCGAGGCACGGGCGGACTGTCAATACGTCCGTGGCTCCATCGCGGAGACCAGGATTTCTCTAGGCACGGAACCGGCCAGATTTCTGGGCACTGTGACTGGCGTGTTGAACGGCGCCGTCACGGTGACCTTGCTCAGCCTGCCGCCCAACGTCGTGAGGTCATTGGATATTTTCGTGACAAAGAGTGGCGATGTGTTGAGGGCCGAAGGATTGCCGACACGCACTCCCATTCCAGGCGCGCCTCCAGGCGAATTCACGTCACACGTGGACCTGGATATCAAAGGGGGATGGGGTAAGTACGAAGGAGCGTATGGCACCCTGGAATTCGACGGACTGTCTCACACCGGCGCTGTCCCGCCAACCACCGATTTCGTTTACAAGGGGACCGTGTGCGGTCCGAACATCAAAGGGCGACGGACACTGAACCTCTCGTGCGGGGGCAAGGGAAAGGCAGGACCTTCTGCCTTCTCCCTGGCCACCGGCGAAGCTGATCGCCGCGCCTCACACATCGCGATGACGCACCCGCCTCGGTTACAATCCCGCGCCATGATCACACGACGAGACGTCGTCACTGCTCTCGCCGGCGTTTCCGGGCTCACGACGCTCGGGACCTCGGTTGCCGCCGCTCAGACGCCCGGCCGTGGCCGTCCCGAGTTGCGCCTGCAGAAGGGTGACAAGTTGGTGATGATCGGCGACTCCATCACCGACGTCGGCCGCGCCCGGCCGATCGGTGAGGGTCGAGCGGACGACGCGCTGGGCCGGGGCTACGTGATGATGGTCGACGCGCTGCTGGGCGCGGTCTATCCCGAGCGCATGATCCGGGTCATCAACATGGGGGTCAGCGGAAACACCACCCGCGATCTCAAGGCGCGATGGCAGACCGACGTGCTCGACTTGAAGCCGGAGTGGCTGTCGATCATGATTGGCGCGAACGACGTCTGGCGCCAGAACGACTCGCCCAGGCAGACCGAGCGCACGTCCTGATCGACGAGTACGAGCGCAACCTGGTCGAGCTGGTCTCGTCCACGAAGCCGCTGGTCAAGGGCCTGGTCCTGATGACGCCGTATTACATCGAGCCGAACCGGCAGGACGCGATGCGCGCAGCGATGGACAGGTACGGCGCCGTCGTGAAGAAGGTGGCCGGTGCAACCCCGGGCATCGTGTTCGTCGACACGCAGGCGGCTTTCGATCGATTGCTCACGACCTACTATCCAGCGACGATCAACTGGGACCGCGTGCACCCCAATCCGACGGGGTCGGCCCTGCTGGCCCGCGTCTTCCTGGCCGCGATCGGGTTCGACTGGCAGCGAGGTCTCGAAGGCGCGTGAAGGAACCGACATCCATGAAGGCACGCCTGATCGGATTGCTGTCGCTCGCGCTCGTCGTCACGACGGCGCTCGTGGCGCAGGGCCAGGGAGACGGCCAGCGCGCGGGAGGTCCGGAAGGTCAGCGCGGAGCGGCGCCGCCGCGCCCGAAGCGCGCCGTCATCGTGACCGGTGAGAACTCGTTCAACGGGCACGTCTGGAAGGACACCTCGGCGGAGATCAAGAGCATCCTCGACGCGGGCAAGGATTTCCAGGAGGTCGTGATTCAGCCCGATCCGAACTTCATCGCGAGCGACGAGTTCCTCACGTTCGACGTCGCCGTCTTCGACTTCCGCAATCAGAATCCGCTGGCGCAGGAGGAGAAGGTCGAAGCCAACCTCCTCAAGTTCCTCGACACCGCGAACAAGGGCCTCGTCACCGTCCACTGGGCCAACGGTGCATTTCCCTACTGGCCCGAGTTCGTCAACATCGTCGGACGGGCGCAGCAGAGCGTGCACGACAGGCGTGGACCGTTCACCGTGAAGATCGTGAACCCGAATCATCCGATCACCAGGGACATGAAGGACTACGAGACCAACGACGAGCTGTTCTGGGACACGAAGATCGGCAACCGGACCATCACGCCGGTTGCGGTCGCGACGTCGAACGTGCACTTCGCCGATTTCCCGATGGCGCTGGAACTTCAGGTACAACCGTGCGCGTGTGTTCAACACGACGATGGGCCACGACGTGAAGGCGCTGAAGGTGCCCGGCATGCCGACCTGATTCGTCGCGGCACCGAGTGGGCGGCAGGGATTTCAAGAACCGAACGTCCTGGTTTGCGACGTAGCGGCGGCCATCGTCGATCACGGAACGGCTGTAAACCCGCTCGTCCTGATCCAGAAGCTCGCCGCCCACGTGCCGCCCGGCGGAATGGACTGCAGCTCCTTGTAGAGTCCCTTGTGCGCGAGATTCAGCCCGTTGACGATCGCCGCCAGCGGCTCGAAGCAGATGAAGTTCGGATCCTCCGCCGGAGGCCTTGGCCGTGCCACGCCGCCTGGCGATGGGGGGTTCACAGAGAAGGCGTTGCTGCCTCGACCCGTGCCGGCGGGATTGGGGGACCACACGGTCAGTCCGCGCCAGTTCGGCCCGATCAGCACTTCGAGCCGCTGCTTCTTCCCTTCGATCCGCGCGTGCGCGCGGCCCTGCTCGTCGCGCACGAGGTCGGTGAACACGTCGTCGAGGTTGTAGTCCTTCAGCGCGGCCGACTGCGGGTCCGGAAACAGCCGTTCGATCGGCTCGGTCTCGCCCGTCGGTACCTTGGTCAGTGCCAGAAGCCAGTGCGTCTTCGCCGGAACCGAGATGATCCACTCGTCGCGAGTGGAGTCGGTCAGCTTGACGTACGGATGAAAGCCCACCGACACCGGCATCGGCTCGGCACTCATGTTCTCGATCGAGGTGTGCACTTCCAGCACGCCGTCCTGCAACCGGTACGTCATCGTGATGCGATGCGCGAAGGGAAACTGCTTCATCCACATCGGCTCGCGAAAGACGTCCAGCCTGCTCGTCACCCATGCTGACTGGCGGTCTGCCTTCGCCTCGACGACCTGCCATTGGCTGGCCGTCGTCAGAAAGCCGTGACCCGGCCGCGTTCCGCGGACGTTGCCAAGCTGCATGTCGAACGCATACCGCTGTCCGTTGGCGTAGAACGCCTGTTCGTCGAGGATGTCGGCCCAGGGCGCGAGAAAGGGGACGCCGGCCATGCCAGGCCGCGATTGAAAATCGGCCACCGAGGCGTATGTCCAGCGCAGGACGTTGTGGCCTTTGACCTTCAACTCGAACGCCTGGTTGCCGACCGAGGGCAGGATCGAGGCGACGACCTGGTTCCGCGTGTCCTCGAGCCGGACGACGTCGCCGTCGCGGCGCGCCTGGTACTGCTGCGCCGAGGCCGGAACCGACAGGCCGACGCACAAAACCGCGAGCGCGCAGACACGTGTCATTGTTCTGTCCTCTTCTGCCTCTCTCTGCCTTCCTGTCTCCTCTGTCTCCTGTCTTATCTTTTCCCGTAGCGTCTTGCTGAACCCGTTGCGCGGGTTTGCGATGGTAAAGCTGCCGTCCGGATGCGCGGAGACCTTCAGCCAGTACGCCGGCGTATGGCCGGTGGCGTTGCCTCGGCCTCTACCGGCGGGCGGCGCGGCGGTCGCGGGAGGTCCGCCCGGAGCGGGAGTCGCAACGGGCGGCTTAGACGCGGTGGCGTAGCGCGGGCGGTGTCGCAGCCGCCGGTTCCGCGGGAGCGCCTCCGCGTGCGGCGCCAGGGCCACCGCCGCGCGGCGGCGCCGTCAACACGCCGGCAATCGTCGCCGCATCCTCGATGTTCGCGATGAACAGCGCCGGCGTGTCGGCCTCGACGCCGGAGTTGTACGACCAGTGCATCTGCCACAGGTTGTCGAGACCGGGCGACGAGAGCACCGTCTTCATCGGATCGGGCGCCCCACCCTTGCGGGTGCCGTTCTGCATCAGCACGACGCGCGGCTGCAGGCCGTGTACGAACGGCAGCGTACCCGACGCAATCGCGCCGTGGCTGTTCGCGAACAGCAGGTCGACGGTCCCGAGCGGATTGTTCGGACACATCAGCTCGAGCTCTTTCGTGCGCCACAAGTCGCCGAAGTCGGCCGCGCGGAACTGGCCAAGGATGACGACGCTGCCCACCGACTGCGCGTCGTCCGGATCGTTCAGCCCTGCGGCGCCGGCCATCGGCGCGTAGTTCGCGAGTACGGGTTCGGCTTTCCGCCGCCGGGCAACGCCGGCGTCTTCAGCACCTTGCCGGCTGACGTCGCGATTCGCCACTCGACGCCGGTGATCGGCAGGCGGTCGCCCGGCTTCACGACGATGTGCTTCGCCTTGGTGTAGAGCTCGGCATAGGCGGCCTGGAAACCTTCGATCTGTTCGCGCGGCTTCGTGATCGGGATGCCGTCGGCGCCTGCCGGAACCTGCGGCACGTCCGGCCCTTCGACCGTCGGCCCATGATCGACGAAGGTGCCGACGGGAATGCGTTTCGCGAGCTCGACCAGGTTGCCGATGTGATCGACGTGATAGTGCGTCGAGATCAGGTAATCGATCTGTTTCACCCCCGCGTCGGCGATCGCGGCCATGATCCGATCGAGATCCGCGGGCGCCCGGAAATCCGGTGTCGATGATGGCCGTCTGCCCCGTGGGCGTGACGTAGAGGGCCGCCTTGCCTCCCTCACGTTGACTACCGAGATCTCGAGCGGCCTGGTCGCGCCGCGCTGTGCGCTAGCCATCGCGCCGAACAGAAGGATGAGACGACTTGTGCGAAGCGGTTCATAAGTGTTCTCCGG
>CAWDRS010000012.1:0-366767 GCA_963804795.1 uncultured Acidobacteriota bacterium
TATTGAAGACGGTCCAGGTGATCTCGGCACAGTCTCTGATTCGTACGCCATTGGCAACGTCCGACTGAATCACTCCAGACAATCATCGACGGCCCACGAAATTTCTTGACGACGCTGCGGAGGAGAGTCGTTGAGGTCCACCTTCGCCGCTAAGCGGCTACGGTGGACAACTTTCGAGTAATTACGGGAGCACAGGCTGGCTCGCCGAGCCGTAGCTTTCAGAGTGATAGATGCGAGCGGTGAAGTCCGGCTCCGCGGCTAACGCCGCTACGGCGCGACAGCCTTCGCGTGGATCGCGAGCGAAGGTGGAGCGGGCTACGGGGATCGAAACCGATTAACGAGTTTTCCGAAGTTGGTGATGGCGCGCGACTTCTGGTGACAAGCGCTGCAACATCCACAACTTACGTCTACGCGGAGAGTCCCAGCGTCGACTCCAGTGCTCCCGAGTCTTCCCGCGTTTTGGAGATATTCTGGACACGGGACTTCGAAGAGACGTTGGACAAATCGGCAGAGTCAGCTACGAAGCCACCGCGTCGCGGCTGAAGCGAGGCTGCGCGGAAGCAGCAATCGTCAACGGGTTTCTCGACTTTGATCGGCAAAAGGAGAGGAGCTTCTGACCATGCATCGCTCGTCACAGGTCCTGGTCACGGCCATCGTCACGATGACGGCGGTCGCCGCAACGTCTGTGCGCACCGACGAGTCGCAGACGCCACAACAGGCAGGCGCCGTTCAGGGCTGGGCGGGCACGGCGCCGAGTGTCGAGCCTCCGCTCGAGCCAAAGCCGCCCGCGACGGTCAAAGAAGGAGAGGTGTGGATTCCACCGCTCCCGACGATGGAATCCGTCACGCCGCCGCCGGGGTGGGTGACCAGCGGACCTGACGTGCCTCCGATGCCCCCGACACTGCTGCGGCTGCCGCGCACGAATATTACTCGCGCGAAGTTCCCGGCGATCGACTTCCACGTCCACGCGCCGCAGTTGACGACGGCAGCGGCGTACCAGGGCTTCATCACATTGATGGACTCGATCGGCATGGGGGCGATCGTCAATCTGAACGGCGGCACGGGATCGACGCTCGACGCGGCGTTGAAGGCGGGCGAGCCGTACCGCGACCGGGTGGCGACCTTCCTGACCTTCAATCCCGACGGCATCAATGAGCCGGGATGGTCCGAGAAATTCGCTGCCGAGATGGAGCGCGGCTTCAAGGCCGGCGCGCTCGGTATGAAGGTCTTCAAGTCGTTGGGACAGAGCATCAGGAATTCCGACGGCGGTTTCATCCAGTGCGACGATCCACGACTCGATCCCATCTGGGCGATGGCCGCGAAGTACGACAGGCCGGTCATGATCCACACCGGCGACTCGATCGGCCGTTTCTATCCCATT
Source organism: uncultured Acidobacteriota bacterium (assembly GCA_963804795.1). GTDB lineage: Bacteria > Acidobacteriota > Vicinamibacteria > Vicinamibacterales > 2-12-FULL-66-21 > CAVSUB01. The sequence continues at coordinate 1,382 of CAWDRS010000012.1, forward strand.
GGACCGAAGAACGAGCGCTATGAGGCTGGGCTGTGGCGGCGGCCGGGAGACACATCCGAGAACCTCTATCGCGATGGCCCGAAGCACGACGTGATCGAGAGGGCGCGCGAGAACATGCACCGGAAGCACCCGAAGACACGCTTCGTGAACGCCCATCTGGCGATGCTGTATTACGACCCGCAGAAGCTCGCCGCGTTCCTCGATACGTATCCCAACGCCAACGTCGAGATCTCGGCCACGCTGCAGGATCTCGGCCGCGCGCCGCGGCTGTGGCGCGAGTTCCTGATCAAGTATCAGGACCGGATTCTGATGGGATCCGACGGGTCGCCGAACCGCGGAGCCGAGGAATTCTGGCGCCCGCACTGGCGGTATCTCGAAACCTACGACGAGTACTCTACCACCCGGCGCAGATTCGCACTCCCGGCGGGTCGCCTGGTCACGGCCGCTGGAACATCTCGGGAATCGGCTTGCCCGATGCGGTGTTGCGGAAGATCTATTACCAGAACGCGCTGCGGCACATTCCATCGCTGCGGCCATCAATCGAACGGCAGCTCGCGGCGCGCGGACGCTGACGGAGGGCACAGTGTTAGTGTGCCGTCGTTCCCAACTCCCTTTCGCGATCGTCATGCTTGTCACCGGACTGGTCGCGTGGACGGCGGCACAGAGGTCGTCGCCGGACTACACGCAGTGGCGGGGGCAAGCCCGGGACGGCTCGGCGTCGGCGTTCACCGAACCTAAGGCCTGGCCCGAGACGTTGACGCAACGATGGCGGATCGACGTCGGGCTCGGCTATGCCACACCGCTCGTCGTGGGCGACCGACTGTATGTGTTCTCACGGCGAGGCGACAACGAGGTCATGAGCGCCCTGGACGCTTCAACCGGCAAGGCGATCTGGGAGACCCCGTCTCCCGTGTCGTTCACGATGAACAAGGGTGCTGCGCGTCACGGGCAGGGACCGAAATCGACGCCGGCCTACGCGGATGGAAAGCTGTTCGCGATCGGCATGACCGGTGTGATCTCCGCCTACGATGCAAAGACGGGAAAGGAGCTCTGGCGAAAGCCGGGCTCGGAGCTGCTGCCGATGTTCACGACCCACGCGTTCTCGCCGATTGTCGATCGCGGGATGGTGATCTTTCACCCGGGAGGCCACAACCAGGGCGCCATCACGGCGTTCGACGTCAACACGGGGGCAACGAAGTGGAGCTGGGATGGCGATGGACCGGGCTACGGCTCGCCCATCGTCGTGGATCTCGGCGGCACGCGGCAGCTCATCGCGCTGACGCAGGCGAAGCTCGTCGGCCTCGACGTCGGGACCGGCGCGTTGTTGTGGGAGCGGCCTTTCGTCAGCGCCAATTTCACGAACTCGGCCACGCCGATTCTGGCCGGTCAGACCGTGATCGTATCGAATGGCGGACCGATGACCGCAGTGACCCTCACGATACGCGACGGCAAGTGGACGACCGAAGACGCCTGGACGAACGCCGATCAACCCTATCGCCTCAGCAATCCGGTTCTGGTCGGCGATACCTTGTTCGGGCTGTCCACGCGCAACAGCGGACAGTACTTCGCCGTCGACGTGAAAACCGGAAAGAGCCTGTGGACCTCCGAACCGCGTCAGGCCGGCCAGGCGGCCCTGGTGAAAGCCGGACCGATCGTCTTCAGCCTCGAAGATGACGCCGAGCTGGTTGTCGGACGAGTCGGCACGACGGCATTCGAACCGCTGCGTCGGTACAAGGTGGCGGACAGCGAAACGTGGACGCAGCCGACCATCTCCGGAAACCGGCTGTTCGTGAAGGATGTGTCGACGCTGACCCTGTGGACGATTCCATGAGATGCGCGTCAGACGACTCGTCGCCGCAGTCGCCGCGAAGTAACCATCGGAATTCCGCGAATCTCCAAAGATGGAATGCCGGTCATCTGCCGCCCTGTGGAACCGGCCTCGACGGCACTTTGAGTAACTCGTCTGGCGCCAATGCCCGCCGCGTGAAACGCGCCGAGTGAATCGCACCCTTGAAGTAGTAGACCAGATTGATGCGGACGCCCATTGACGATCGTCCGACACCCTGCGGTGAGAGCTCGACCTCCGCCTTCCCGTCCTGGACGCCGTTGACGTAGCTGCTGAAGAACCTGCCGTCGTACACCGCGGCCACGTGATACCAGTCGCCGAGCGGATGCAGACTCTTTTTGTTCATCAGCGTCGCGCTACCGGTCGTGCTCTGATTGAAGCTGTCCAGGAACCAGTGGTCGCCGACCACGCGGATCTCGAACAGCATCCGGTTCTCGGACCCTGCTTCTTGCAGATGAAACCAGCGCTGCTCGATGCTACCGCCATCGGGACGGAAGATCGCTTCCCACGTGAACGTCTTCGCTCCGGCGAGCGGATGCACCTCCACGAACAGGGCGTCATCGACGCCGTCGAACTCCACGGCTTTGCCGATCGGTGTCTCGATCACGCGCGGATTGCCCCGGATGGTCGTGGCGTGCTCACCCAGGCGGTCGAGCCGGTCGAAGATCCACACCTCAGCGGGGGCTACCTGCCAGTGGGCGAGCGCGCACAGGGCGGCTGCGATGACGGCAAGTCTCAGCACACCACGTCTCGGGCGCGAGCTTGACATACGTCACGGCCTTCTACAACGCCGTCACACACGCGCTTAGATCCGATGGAAGATGGATCGCCTTTTGACGCTCACGGCCGACATCGCCGCGTCGAGCCGGCGGAAGCGCGCGGCATTGTTGCAGAGGATCGCGCTTCGCGCTACGGTGGGCACCCTTCGCCTGACATGCGAGCGAAGGGTGGAGCGGGCTACGGGGATCGAACCCGATTAACGGGTTTTTCTAACTTGGTGATGGCGCGCGACTTCTGGCGACAAGCGCTTAGTCCACTATGTTTTGCGGTCACGCGAACGTCCACTGCCGTTCGCGCGATTCCCCTCAGTTCTACCTGCGTTCTGGAGACATTTTGGACACGGCGGCTAACTTCGTCACTCACCAACCAATCTGCCTCAGTGAATCGTCGGCCGGGACACTGACATTCGGTATACTGCGATCATGACCCGCACGCTGGACGCCGCGATCGCGAAGCTGGCGGCGCTTCCGCCGGACGAACAAGACCGTGTTGGCCGCTGGCTGCTTCACGAACTTGCGGACGACGAGCAATGGACCCAGAAGTTTGAAACTTCGCAGGACCTGCTCAGCAAGCTCGCCGCTGAAGCGCGCGCCGACCAAACCGGCGGCCGGGTCACCGACGTAGATCCAGACGGCCTGTGAACTCGCGCGCGACTCCGCGCTTCTGGGCAGCGTACGAGGGCCTTCCCGAAGCCGTCAGAGAGGCTGCCCGTAAGACGTACCGGCTGTTTCGAGAAAATCCAAGCCATCCCAGCCTGCAGTTCAAGAAGATTCACGCTCGAGATCCGATCTACTCGGTGCGCGTCACTCTGGGATACCGGGCAGTAGGGCTGCTCGAAGGAGACCAAGTCACATGGTTCTGGATCGGCAGCCATGCGGACTATGACCGACTGGTGAAGTCGCTCTAGCAACAGCAATGTGGTCTCAACTATTCAAGCACCACACGAGCGTCCACTCGCGTTCCTCAAGCGTCTGATTCGAGGCAGACCCTCTAAGGGACACGGCTAACGCTCTGATGGTCTCGCAGGGCGACGCTGGCGATCGGGAATGTCGACCCGCTTCCATCCAAACAGGCGAGCGTCGATCGACCAGACGCCGGGCCCGAGCAGCGCGAGCGCGACGCCGAGGGTGGCCAGCAGGACTTGAATCCACGGCTCTCCGATTTGCGAGAAGAGGCGCCAGAACGCGAGCACGGCCACGAGCGTCCCCGCGACGGGCGTCCACAATCCCGCGAGCAAAAGAAGTCCGAGACCGATCTGGACCACGAGCAGTGGGAGTGGTCCGATCGCGAGCGCCCCAGACAGCCCCGCTACTGCACGAAAAATCAGTACGGTGCCGGCGACGAGCCGCATGATCAGCAGCCCTGCGCCCGGCAACCCCGTGGCAAATGTCGAGAAAAGCCTTCGCAAGGGGAACCCGCATCAACGATACGAAATCCCAGGATCGGACGAAACCCTCGGAAGGGTGGCGGTGTCACTCTTTCGAGTGAGCTAGAGTTCGATGATGCCGCGCTTGAGCCCAATCATGGTTGCGTGGGTGCGGTCGTTGGCGCCCAGCTTGGAGAGGATGTTCCTGACGCGGCCCTTCACGGTTTCTTCGGTGATCGACAGCTGATCGGCGATCTGTTTGTTCGCGTTCCCGGCGGCAATCAGCCGCAGCACGTCGATTTCCGCTTTGGTCAGGGCGTCGTCGGTGGCGTGCTCGGCCAGCTCGTAGGAGGCCTGGGGCGACAGCGCTTTCTTCCCCGCATGGACTGCACGGATCGTGTCCACCAGTTCCTTGTGCACCATATCCTTTAGCAGGTATCCACGGGCGCCGGCCTGAAGGGCGCGCATCACCTGGACGTCGCCGCTATACGTCGTCAGGACGATGATCCGGGCATCGGGAAACTCGCCGCGAATCGCGCTGATGGCATCCACGCCGCTCATCTCCGGCATCTGCAGGTCCATCAACGTGACGTCGGGACGATGGGTGCGGAACTGCTGGATGGCTTCGCGACCGTTGGAACATTCGCCAACCAGCTCCATGTCGGGTTGACCGCCGACGAGCGCTGCAATCCCTTCGCGCAGCAGCGGATGATCGTCGACGACGAGGATGCGAATCGGACCGGAGGCGGCGCTCATGCGTCCGTACCCGTTTTCTTCGCGAACCACCACGCGCGGCGACGCGCGCGGGCCGCGGCGTACGACCTTGGCGGCAGGAATCTTCAGATCGAGCTCGGCGCCAACGCCGAGCTCGCTCCACACGTCAAGCCGGCCGCCGACGAGCTCGGCGCGCTCGCGCATGCCGGGCAGGCCGAAGTGTCCGCGCCGCTGGTCGGCCAGCACCGCCGGGTCGATGCCCTTGCCATCGTCCCGGACCTGCAGCCGGAACTGCCGGTCGTCGTACGTGATCTCCACTTCGATCCGGCGCGCGTGCGCGTGGCGAAAGGCATTGCGCAGCGCTTCGCCGGCAATCCGGTAGATGTCGTCGCGGAGGATCGGGTGCAGATCCCGCGGCGTGCCCTTCACAGCCACATGGACGACGGTGCCATTCCCGTTCGCACCACTGGCGGCGAGCTCGTCGCCGAGCGTCGTGATGGCGATCGCGAGATCGTTGGTGACGACCGTGGACGCGCGCAGGTCCTGAATCGCCTCACGGCCCTCGGTGATGGCCTGCGCCGCGCGATCGATCGCGCTCTCGAATTTCTGCTTCGCTTCGGCCGGACGCTCCGGGAGCATGTTGGTCGCGGCCTGGAAGTGGAAGAGCACCGCGTGGAAGGTTTGCAGCAGCGTATCGTGCAGCTCCCGCGCGACGCGCGTACGCTCGTTGACGCGTTCGTCAAGGCGGAGATCGAACTCGCGCGCGATCCGGCGCACGCGGACCTGATATGCGGCCCACAGCAGCGCCACGCATCCACGCCATCGACCAGGGCCTGGAACCAGGTCGTCTGGTAGTACGCCGGCGCGACGGAAAAATCAAGCGACGCGCCAGCTTCGTTCCACACGCCGCTGTTGTTGCTCGCGATCACGCGGAAGCGGTAGTTGCGGGGTGGAAGGTTGTTGTAGAACGCCTGGCGGCGGTTGCCGACGTCCTGCCAGTCGCGATCCCAGCCTTCGAGCTTGTACCGGAAGCGCATTCTTCTCCGGGGCGACGAGGCTGAGCGCCGTGTAGTCGATCTGGAGATCGCGAATCAGCGGGGGCAGCCGCACGCTGCCGGAAGGTCGTCTCGTAGGTCTGGCGGTCGGCGGTGATCTGCTCGATGTGCACCGGCGGCGGAAGTTTGTTGAAGGCAGGTGTCGCGGATCGACGACGCTGACGCCATCCCCGGGCAAGAACCACAGTTTTCCGTCCGAGGACTTGGCGACCTGCGGGCTGAAGCCGACGCTGAGTGGCACTGAGTCCTGACTCCGTCCGAACTGTCGAACACCGTGGCCTGGATCGTCGGCCTCGCATCCGTGTTCGCCTCCGTTTTATCCACTGCGGCCGCCCAGGCATCCAGCTCGGGGCGCGCGATGCGCACCAGGCCGCAGGCCATGTACAGCCACACGGAATGGGCGTCGTCTTCGATCACCAATGAACCGCGTCGCAAGGCAATCCGTTCTTGCTCGTCAGCGTCGCCACGCGTCCGTCTTTCACCCGGCTGAGCCCGCCCTCGGTGGCCGCCCAGAGCGTACCGTTCTGATCGAGCCTGAACGTCCTCGACAAAACCCTCGCCCAGCCCGTTGGCGGCGGCGTACGATGCGCGGACCTGTCCATCAGCCACGTACGCGATACCACCCTGGTAGATATCCAAGCCATAGACCGCCCGCAAGGGTTCAGCCGCCAGAGTCACGTCGCAAAGTCCTTATGTCCCAGCCTGGCCCAGGGAATCTGTTGAACGTCACCCGCTGGGGACACACGAAAGAGACCGCGATCCTGGTTGGCGATCCACAGGTTGCCGGCAGTGTCTTCGGTAATGGACCGTACATTTCCGCCGGGCACGCCGCTTGCGGCCACAAAACGACCGTTCTTCAAGGTAGCCGATCCCCTGCCGCGTAGAGACCCAAATCCGCCCGCGATCATCCTGAAAAAGCGCGTTCGGGATCAGTCTGTCGAACGTGCCATCTCGCTGGCCACTGGCTATGCGAGGAACGGTCATTCGCCCATTCGTCCACCAGTTCAAGCCGTCAACGAGTACCAATCCACACCGTTCCGTCCCCGGCCGCGAGAACGGCGGCGACACTATCAGACGACAGGCTCTGTTTCGTTGACAGTGTCGTGACAGCAACCTCGCGAAAGCGGTCGAGGCCACCGGCGTCGCTACCCAAATGTTGCGTTCACGATCCTCAAAAGATTTTCGTGACGGAGTTACCGGAGAGGCCATCAGACTGCGTAAAGACATCTGTCCTTCCCTCGATGGACATGCACCAGGCCCCCATCAAAGGTTCCCATCCACAGACCGCCATCGCGATCGCGGAGTAGGGTGAAGCGCCGCGCAGCGCCTGGAACCGGATACTCCTCGATTTTTCCATCAACGAGTTGGCTCGATTCCGTTCGCGCTGGACGATCAAGAGTGCGCCCTTGTCGTCTTCAATCAGCGCATGTGGGGAGGTTCACTGGGCCTGACGCCAGGTAGGGTTTCGGAGGACCGGGCTTCCATCGCCACAGCCCGTTCGTTGCTCCCACCCAGAGATTGCCTCCGCTGTCCTCGTAGAGACTTTCCACGCCCAGGCCGAGACTGCCGTCATCGCCATAGCACTGGACGCGACCGCTCTGAATCGCGCAGAGCTCTCCCAGTGGGCACCGAACCGCTGGCCCAGACCGTTCCCTCACGATCCTCGAGCAGCGCATTAACACTCCGCCCCGCAAGCTCTTCGTATTGTCGTCAGCTTGCCGGCCTTCCAACTGGCAAGCCCCTTGAGTGTACCGATCCAAAGGGTTCCGTCGCGCGCGGCGAGCAGCTCTCGAATAACAGTGTGGGGGAGATGTTGACCCGCAGGCGGCTGCCAGGGAACCGCCCGGACACCATCGAAGCGAAGCAATCCGAACTCCGTGCCCAGCCAGAGATACCCGTCTGGCGTCTGGGCAATTGCTGCTGATCGCACCCGATGGAAAAGCCTTCGCGGAACTTCCACGCCGTGTGCGCGTACTGACTGACGTCGAGCGCGGGATTCAGCGCGACCGCAGGTGAGGCAACACGCCAGCAGTACGCACGCCAGCACAGCGCCGCGCCAGACGACGCCTCTTCGTGCGTCCGCACTGCTCATGACGCGCATCCTATCGCGGGTGTGGCCGAGCAGCCGCCTAGAATTCGAGCCTCAGCGCCAGCTGAATCGAGCGCGGTCCGCCGATCTGATAGAGCGGGTTGAAACCACCGTTGGCGCCGCCCGATCCGAGACTGTTGGCCAGCGTCTGCGTCGAGTAACCGAACAGCGGGCTGGTCAGGACATTGGTGGGACGGACCGAAGTTCGGCTGGTTGAAGAGGTTGAAGAACTCCGCCCGGAAGTGCAGCTTGCACCTTCCCGCTGAGCTCGAAACTTGCCGCTGCACCGCCACGTCCGCCTGCGACGCCGCGAACCCGCGCAGCACATTGCGGCCGAAATTGCCCTGCTGTCCGGCCGGCGCCGGCGTGAACGCCGCGCGGTTGAAAATCTTGCCGCCAGGGTACTGCGGTCCGTAGCAGCTCGAGCGGGACGCCGGCAATCGACGTTCGGCCGCGAGGCCAGCGCGGTGCCGGCGCCAAAAGTGATCGCGCCCAGAATATCCACGGGTGCGGAGCCGACCGGCTGAACACGAACGCGTCAAGCGACCAGCCTTCGAGAAGCGCGCGGACGGCGTGGTGCGATCCGGCACGAGGGCAGCATGTAGGTCACGCCGGCCGTGAACGAATGCCGGATGTCGAAGTCCGAGTCGGCGCGGTCGGCGTCCGCGCCAGTCGCGCCCGGCGTGCTGCGATACGTTCCAACTGAATCGGTCGAAACGTTGTCAGTCGAATGCGCGAGCGTGTACGATGCCATGTCCCTGCAGGCCGCGCGACAGACGCCGCTGAAACCTGAGCTGCAGCGCGTGATAGTCCGAGCGTCGCCGAATTGTCAGTGACGGAGACGAACTGAAAATCCGCATTCGGGTTGTAGAGATTGCGTGGCGCGAAGCAGGTCGCGCCCCGATGCGCCGACGTAGGTCACCGAGATGCTCTGGCTGCTTCCCAATCGATTGCTCCAGCGCGACGTTCCACTGATAGGTCCGCGGGAGTTTCAAGCCCGGGTCGGCGACGATGATGGTATTCACCGGTGGCCTGAGCGAAAACGCCGGAGGCGCCGCGTCCTGTGCGCTCAACGGAAACGGCGCCGGCGATGGCTGAATCACCTTCGTCGCGCCGTACGGAAAGTAGCTCGTGACGCCGCCGAGCGAGCCCTGTCCGAGATCGTAAAAGGTCCCGAAGCCGGCACGCAGGACGGCGTCCCAGCCTCGCCGCCCACCGACTTGGTAGGCGAGCGCCCACTCTGGGCGCCACGTTGCCATAGGTCGTCTCGTAGAGCGGCGTGCCGCGAGGCGCCAGCGTCATCGTCGCCGGGTTACTCAGGCCGATCACGGTGAACGGGCTCGTTGGCCAGGTCCTTTCCAGCCAACGGAGGATTGACGTCCCACCTCAACCCGTACGTCGCGGTCAGCCGGGCGGAAACGTTCCAGGTGTCCTGGCCATACAAAGAGAAGTTGTGCGAGCGCAGCGCATTTTCCTGGAACACCCCCGGCTGAACGAACGCCGCCGTTCCGGAAAGGGCTCCGCCAGGCGCGGACGTCACGCCGGTAAACAGCACGAACTGGCGGTAGGCGAACGGGCTGCTGGATGGAGCGAGCCAGCGGTAGTCCACCCCGAACTTCACCTGGTGGCGGCCCTTGACGGCCGACACCGTGTCCACGAGGTTCACCTGGTGTTGCTCGTCCGTCCCGAATTTGCCCTGGGCGTACTGGCCGGCGCCGTTGATGAGGAACAGGAAGGCGCTGTCCGCGGACGAGTACCCGGATGGAAACAGCAGCGAGTCCGGCAGCGGCACGGCGCCGCCGAAATCGTCCATCGTGTACCAGATGCTCGTGCGATGGTCGCTGTAGTTGGCGCGAAGCTCGTTGCTGATGCCGGGCTTGATCAGGTGCGTGACGCCGGCCGTGAACGTCTGCACGGAGGACGACAACGAGCTGGTCGCGCTGAGCACACGCGTGGAGAACGTGCCCCCGCGCTGGTCGAAGTCGGACGGCGAGTAGTTGTACCGGCCGAACACGTTCAGCGTCGGGCTGACGATGTGATCCACGCGGATGCTGGTCGCGTCGAGCGTCGACGGATTGGAGTAGCTCGCGTTGAACTGCGCCAGTCCCGCTCCCAGGGCGGCGCCGTTCGGCATCGGGTAGGCGTTCAGATACGGACGCATCGTCGCCGGCGCCTGCTGACGGGACGCCACGTCGGGCACGGCCGTCTGCAGGCTCGACCGGCTGACGCAGCCGCAGGCCCTCGTAGGAAAGGAAAAAGAACGTCCGGTCTGTGCGGAGCGGGCCTCCGAGTGACGCCGCCGAAGTCACGCTGCCGCTCCTCCGGCTTTGTCCAGACCGTTGGCGTTCACGAACCAGTCCTCGGCGTCGAGCGCGTCGTGCCTGAAGTACTCGAACAGCGAGCCGTGAAAGGCGTTGGTCCCGGAGCGCGTGACGATCGAGATCTGCCCACCGGGCGTGCGTCCGAACTCGGGCGCGAACGAAGACGTCTGGATGCGGAATTCCTGCAGCGCATCCACCGACACCAGGCTGTTCGTGCCGCCCGCGGCGCTAAGCGCCGGCAGCGCGCCGCTCGCGGTCTGCATCATCGGGAAGTAGCCGGTGACGCCGAAATTCGCGCTGACGCCGTCCACGGTGAAGTAGTTCGCGTCCGCGCGCTGGCCGTTGACGCTGAATTGGCCCTGGTCGTTGAACGACGTGGGCGTCACGACCACGCCGGGCGTCAGCATGATCAGCGTCTGGAAGCTCCGGCCGTTCAGCGGCAGGTTCTCGACAAACGCCCGATCGATCACGGTGCTGACCGCCCCCGACGTCGTGTTTACGAGCGGCGCGCCGCCTTCTACTGTGACGGCCTCCGACACGGCCCCGAGCGATCATCTCGAAGTCGAGCTCGAGCGCATCCTGAACGTGCACGATCACATCCGGTTTGATCAGCTTCTTGAAGCCGGGCTTCTCCACTTCGACGCGGTACGTTCCGGGAGGGATATTGGCCACGGAGTAGGAGCCCGAGCCGCTGGAGGTGGCTTCGTGCCGGACGTTCGTGTCGGCGCTGATCGCGGCTATTCGCGCATCGCCGATGGCGGCCCCGGTGGGATCGGTGACACGGCCCGCCATCGAAGCGTTGGGGGATTGCGCGCGCACTGACGACGCGATCGATACGATGATGAGGAACGCCAGGCCTCTAGCCCATCGCAACATGTGGAGTGTCGGAAATATTTGGATTCTGTTCGATGAATCGAGGCCCCACAATTCACCATCGGGTGAATTCGCTGTGCCGCCGAGCGTCGCGCTCGTGGCCTGTCCGCGGACTAGCGACGACAGCGCCAACACGCCGACAAGCGCCGCGATGGGGCACGCAAAAATCCGCCGAGTCATCGGAGCACCTCGAACGAAGTCGTGCAGGTGCGAAAGATTTGGATGCTACACCAGCGCCAGCCTCACTGGGGACCCCCGAAAGAGCCCGTCGCTCACCCTTTCGAGTGGGCGGCAATAGTGCCAGGGCCCAGCAGCAACTGCTCGGCGGCCTTAAAGACGTTCCACGGCAGCTGGATGCGCGGCCCTAACACAATCATCCAGGAAGAGCTTGACGAGTCCCCTTAGGGTGTTGGGGGACAAGTCTAGGCCTTCAAGGAGCGGTTGGGGGAGTAGGAGGGGAACAGGAAGGGGAACAGGGGCCCGCGCGAGGTGTTCCCCTTCTCGCGCTTCCGGTTCGATGCGCGTCGCGGTCAATGCGAATGCACCCAGGTCTGCGGATGCTTGGCTCCAACCTCAATCACGACTACGACTAAGCTAATGCGAGTGCGTTGGGCGGCGCTCTTCGCCGCCCACTCGAATTCGAGAGCGTCGCCGAAACGCTCAATGGCAGCACCGTGGCGTGAGCGACCACGGAATTTGGCCGCGTTGGCGACCATGCTCGCGGCCACAGCCGAGGTCGCTCACGCCACGCTTGCAGGTGTCATCGCCTTCGCTGGCGCGTGCAGAACTGCGTCCCAAGACGGTCCGATCCTGACGGCATTTCGGAGGCAGACCGGCGCGGTTTTCAGACGCGCCTTCCACCCTGGTTTTCAGACTCGCACCCTGAAACGGCTGACGCCGCGAGGGGAGCCGCGACAAAGCGCGGTGGTTGGCGCAGCTGGGGAACGCTAAGTGGTCAGTCGAAACCGCTGGTCCATGAACCGGTACCCGCGAGGACTTCTCTCGCAAATCTCTCTACACCGACGACTTGCAAGCTGAGAAGTGGAATGACAAGCGCGACGTTCTGTGCCGCGCACGAAACGCACTTAGCCGGCGTCGCTGAGGGAGCCGGGGGCGTGAGGAACCCCCCGGTTTGTGGACTTCTGCCGTCCCGAGGCCGGCCCGGAGGGTTGCTCACGCCCCCGTGTCCGTGTCCCGATCCATCGTAGTTGAGCCCGCGATCACCACGCCGTTGGCACGCATGTTTGTCACGTGCGTACGCGCCTGCGATCGCGCGCGCGTCGCAGTGCCGTTTCGAACCACTTCACCGCTGGTACGCGCAGCCCTTCGGCCATCACATCGTCAGCATGATTGGACACGCCATCAGGTCACGTTGGGCCATTGTGCACTCAGTCACCGTGCATCACAGGTCGTCTGGGGTGAGTCCGGTTTTCTTGGCGATGCGCGCCAACATACGGGGTCCGATTTCTTCGTCGTCATGAAAGGCAAACACGGCATCGGGCCAGTCGGGACGTGAGAGCGTTTTGTGTGAGCCGGACGAACGTTTGACCGTCCAGCCGATGCGCAACAACGCGGCGAGAACGCGCCGGGCCTTCGCGGCGGGCCAGGTGCTCACGCAGCCTTGAACGTGACGTTCAAGAATTCCGCCGGCGCTTCGCGGTGCTCGAGCCGTTCCGCAATCACACGCAAAGCCAGCGCCTGTACCTTCGCGACGGCTTCATCGCGGTCCTGGCCGTAGCACATGACGCCTGACAAGGCCGGTACTTCGGCCAGCCAACGGCCGTCCTCCTCACGTTCGAGTTCGACGATGAACGTCATGGAGGTCAATGTAGCACCAACTCGCGCCGGCACGAAACAAGCCACTTCTCGTGGAGCTGTCCTAGGCGTGAGCGATCAGGAGATCTGGCTGCGCTGGCGCGCTCAAGGCGCTTCGCGTTGCTCCGCCCGCGCTGCGCGCTGTAAGCGGCCTCGAGCGCGCCTCACACAAACCGCTTGACGAGGTTTTGCGATGGCGCTATCGTCAAATTCTCTTCGACGGCTGCGTTTCGCAGCTCCCTCCGTATCGACCGATGCGGAGCCCACGAATCGGCGGCCCAGGTCACAGTTCCTTCTCGTCTCTCGACACACTCCCTGGTTGCCATTCGCGGACAACACGTCCGCGAATCATGCGATCGATCCGGACGGGCGTCGTGACCTGAGGTCACGGCGCTCGGTCCGCCGCCATGATTCGTTTCTACCTGGAGGTGCGTCGTGCCATTCACCGTCCACAACGGCGCCAGCAACCTCGATGAGGGGAGCAGTCACGTAGGTCGACGTCGCGACCCGCTTCCCGTGCTGCTTACCGTCGACGAAGCCGCGACGTTGCTACGCACCACACGACGTGCAATCTATGCGATGATCGAGCGGCGTCACCTGCCGGGCGTCATCCGCATTCGCCGCCGCGTCCTGTTTCGCGCGGACGACCTGCTACACTGGCTGGACCAGAAGCGCGCGCCATCGCCGGAGGAGTAAACGGCGATGAGCGTCACACTACGACCGTACCGAAGCGGGGGCTGGGAAGTCGACATCACAATTCGACTTCCCGATGGCAGTCAGTATCGAGAGCGGAAACGCGGGTCCCGCTTCTCGAAATCGGCGGCGCACCGATGGGCGCAGGAGCGTGAGCGGTACCTGCTGCAACACGGTCCGCCGACAGCGAGCAGGGAGGTGGCCACACTCGAAGCATTCGCACCGAGATTCGTCGACGGGCACGCACGGGCGAACCGTCACAAGCCGAGCGGCATTGCCAGCATCGAATCCATCCTGAAATGGCATCTGGTGCCCACGCTCGGTCCGAAGCATCTCGACGCGATCACGAATGAACAGATACAGCGGCTCAAGCTGGCGCTGTCGCAGCGCGCACCGAAGACCGTCAACAACGTGCTCACGGTGCTGAGTACGTTGCTCAAGAACGCGGTGGAACGGGGCGAGCTCGAGCGGCTGCCGTGCATGGTCAAGGTGTTGCCGAATCCCAAGAGCACCATGGGGTTTCACGAATTCGATCAAACGAGCGACTGCTGACCGTCGCACGCAAGCGACGAGAAGCGAACGAGCGCAGCGAGTGAGCCACAGGAGCGGAGCGGGGCAGCGGGGCCCCCGCGAGCGACTGTGCAAGGGGTCTGGGGACGAAGTCCCCAGATCAAGAAAGGTAAGCGGGCTACGGGAATCGAACCCGTCTAGCTGGCTTGGGAAGCCAGAGCATTACCACTATGCTAAGCCCGCGCGCTCGGGGAGATCGTAACACGACACGCGGCGGGGTCTGACGACCTTCGCCAAGGCTCCGGTGGTCCGCCGTATCTTCAGCGAAGGCGGAAAACCCCGCCCTACGCCCGAATGAACCCCAACACCTCGTCCCGCTTCGCTTCCATCATCGCCGCCGTCGTCGCCTCGAGGTTCAGCCGGAGCATCGGCTCGGTGTTCGACGCGCGCACGTTGAAGTGCCAGTCCGGGAACTCCGCCGAGATTCCGTCGAGCGCGTAGACCCGGCCCTCCGTGTAACGCGCGGCCAGGCCGTCGATCTTCTCCTGCACGAGGTCCATGTTGCCGACGCGCGTGTTGATCTCGCCCGAGATGAAGTACTTCTCGCGCAGCGGCTCCAGGAGCTCCCGAAGGGTCTTCCCCTTGCGCGACATCAGCTCCAGGATGAGCAGCGCCGGAATAAACCCGTTGTCTGCGAAGAAATTGTCGCGGAAGTAATAGTGCCCCGTCACCTCGCCACCGAAGATGGCGTTCTCCTCGCGCATCCGGCGCTTGAAGAAGGCGTGGCCGACACGGTTCATCAGCGCGGTGCCCCCGTACTTTGCGACGATGTCCTTGACGGCGTAGCTCGCGCGCACGTCATACACGACCTTCGCGCCCGGGTGCCTCAAGAGAAACGCCTCGGCGAGCAGCGCCGTCACGAAGTCACCGGCGATGAACTCGCCGCTCCCGTCGATGAAGAAGCACCGGTCCGCGTCGCCGTCCCACGCAATCCCGATGTCGGCCTTCTCGCTGATCACGCGCTCGACGATGTCCTGACGGTTTTCTTCGATGAGCGGGTTGGCTTCGTGATTGGGGAAGGTGCCGTCCACCTCGAAGCACAGCGGCGTCACTCGGCAGGGAAGCCGCTCGAACAGCGTCGGCGCCACCATGCCGGCGATGCCGTTTCCGGCATCGAGCACGACGTTGAAGGGTTTGACGATCGACGGGTCGATGAACGACATGACGTGGGTCACGTAGTCCGCGAAGACATCCATCGTCGACAGGCCGCCTGGCGCAGGCGCCTCGCCGGGCAGCGTGCCCTGGAGAATCATGTCGCGGATGTCGCTGATGCCTGCCTCGCCGCTGAGCGGAAACGCCTCGCGGCGCACCAGCTTGATGCCGTTGTACTCCTTGGGGTTGTGAGACGCCGTGATCTGCGCGCCACCGTCGTGCCCGTCGCGGGCGACGGCGAAGTACATCATGTCCGTGCCCATCATGCCGTAGTCGACGACGTCCGCGCCCTGCGCACGGGCGCCGTCGATGAAGGCGCCGGCCACCGACGGCGACGAGAGCCGCATGTCACGCGACACGGCGATGCGCTTCGCCTGGAGGTAGCTGACGAAACCTCGGCCGATGAGACGAGCAGCCTCCTCGTTGACCTCGGACGGGTAGAGCCCCCGGACGTCGTAGGCTTTGAAGATTGACGCGTTGATCGGTGTCATAGCTTGCTGTAATCGGTGATGACCGTCTTGTCGCCGAGAACCGCCTGGTTGTCGAGGACGGCGTTGCGGCCGATATGGCAGTTGCGGCCCAGAATCGTTCCCCGGACGACGGCCTCCCGGCCAATCCACGCGTTGGGCCAGATAACGGCGCCGTCGATGACCGCGCCTTCGTCCACGTGGGTCTGACGGCCCAGCACCGAGTACGGCAACACGCGCGTGCCGGTCTTCAGGACGGCCCCTTCGTCCACGAAGCACGGCCCGTGCAGCTCGACGCCCTCTTCGACGCGCGCTTCCGGCGACACCCAGGCCGCGTGCGGCGTGCCGACGAAGGGTGGTGCCGAATATTGCCCGTCCATGATGTCCCGGTGCACCTGCAGGTACTTGGCCGGTGTGCCGATGTCGATCCAGTAGCCGTCGTAGATGTACGCGACGAACGTCTCCCCGCGCTCGATGAGCGACGGGAAGTAGCTGCGCTCGATCGACCAGGCGGTGTCCTTCGGGATGCGGTCGAACGTCTCGGGCTCGAGGACGTAGATGCCGGCGTTGATGGTATTGCAGGTGATCTCGTCTTCGCCCGGCTTCTCGAGGAACCGCTTCACGTTCCCCGCCGCATCCGTCTCGACCAGCCCGTACGCGCGCGGGTTCGCCACGGGGGTCAGGACGATGGTGGCCTTCGCTTTCCGTTCCCGGTGGAGTCGCAGTACGGCGCCCAGGTCGACCTGTGTGAGCACGTCGCCGTTGAACACGACGACCGACTCGGTCAGCGAGTCGCCGGCATAGCGAATTGCGCCACCGGTTCCGAGCGGCATCGGCTCGACCACGTAGCGGAGCTTGACGCCGAGGCCTTCACCTTCGCCGAAAATCTGTTCGATGCGGCGAGGCTGATAGTTGAGGCTCAGGATGACCTCGTCTATCTCGGGCACCTGGCGCAGGAGGTCGATCTGATAGTAGAGGAACGGCCGATTGAAGATCGGCACGATGGGCTTCGGGGTGTGAACGGTCAGCGGTCTCAGGCGAGTGCCCCTACCGCCAGCGAGCAGAATGGCCTTCATAGCAATCCCCGATGATAACCGAACCCTGTGACGGACGCGATCCGCCGAGCTCCGTTTCGAGTTGTCGGCTCCGCCGTGTCCGGCTTTCTCCGCCGCCCCGGTGTGAGGTTCGGGTTATTCTGTGAGTCGAGGCACGCCCCGGCGGACCTCGGCTGCGCATGAACCTTCCGAATGCCCTGACGCTCGCCCGGATCTTCCTGGTGCCCTTGCTGGTCGTCGTGTTGCTGACCAAGTTCGAAGGGCGGCTCATTTTCGGCGTACGGAAAGAGCTCATCGGCGCAGCCATCTTCGGCATCGCCTCCCTCACCGATTGGCTGGACGGCTATCTGGCCCGTCGCCGCAAGCAGATCACGACGCTCGGGCAGCTCATGGATCCGCTCGCTGACAAGCTGCTGATCACGGCGGCGCTCGTCTCGCTCGTGCAGATGGACCTCGCGCCCGCCTGGATGGTGGCCGTGATTCTTGGCCGGGAGTTCGCCGTCACCGTTCTCCGCAGCATCGCCCACGCGCGCGGAGTCGTCATCGCGGCGTCGCCGCTCGGCAAGTTCAAGATGGCGTCGCAGGTGATCGCCATCCTCCTGCTGATTCTCGGCCGCGATCACCTGCAGCAATTCTTCGTGCTCGGCCGTGTAGCGCTCTGGATTGCGGTGGTCACCGCTGTCGCGTCCGGGATGGACTACTACCGCCGGTTCAACCACGTCCTGACGGGCAGCCGCAAGCCCGAGGTGATGGTCGTGCCAGCGGTCCAGCCTGCAGGCCCCGGCATCGACGTAGCGGATGTGCGAAACCGCGATCGCCTCGGCAAAGGCTAGAAGCCGTCTCATAAACCTGCCGCTCGTTTCACGATGCGAGCGAACGACAGTGAGTGAGCCACGCGAGCGGCCCGCCTACGCCAAGGCTTCGGCGAGGTCTCGCCGTAGCGCTTCGCGCGCAGGCGGAAGCGCGCCGGCGCAGCGGCGCGCGTGTCGGGGAGTCCGAGGGGCGAAGCCCCTCGGATGAGACTAGTCTCCCGGCGCCGCCTTCGCGAGCTCCGCCTTCAACGCCGTCGAGCGTTTGGTGGCTTCGGCGAGAAACTCGCTCGTCTCGAACTCTTTGATCAGCCTCTCGTAAAAAGGCAGCGCCTCTGCGGGCCGCTGGATCTTGACGAGCGACTCAGCGAGGTAGAAGTACACCGCATCCCGGTTCGAGTACCTGCGGATCGGCGGCGAGGATCGCTTTGAATCGATCGATTGCGCCCGGATACCAGCGGGAGCGCCAGTAGAAATACCCGACGCGGTACTCCGACTGGCTGAGCCGATCGCGCGCCTCCCGCAGCCGCGCGCGGCCTTCGTCGATCAGTTTGTCTCTCGGGTAGCGCTCGACGAACGCGGTCAGCTCTTTGATCGCTTCGCGCGTTTCCGTCTGATCGCGCTCCGGGCTGTGCATCTGGTAGAAGTGCGTCATCCCCAGCTTGAACTGGGCGTAGCCGGCACGCTCGTGGGTCGGGTAGAACGACATGAACTCGCGGAACTCGTTGGCCCCGAGCACGAACGACTCCGCCGACTTCTCGCCGACGTACGTGTCGCCGATGCCCAGCTTCGCCTCCGCGCGGTACCGGCTCTGCGGATAACTGTCGACCAGCTGCCGGAAATATTCGCGCGAGGTCAGCCAGTGCCTCTTGTTCAACTCTTCAGTGCCTCGCTCGAACAGGAACCTGTCCGGTTCCAGCGTGCCCGTTGGAGGCCTCTTGACTGCACTCGAGCAGGCCGTCAGGCCCAGCGGAAGTACGACCAGGACGCACAGCAGCAATCCGACCGGATGAAACACACGCGCAGCCATCATGCGTGCGCCGGCATTGTCGACAGCCATCGATACTCCGCCTCGAGACCATGTTCGAGCGACACCTTCGGGACGAACCCGAGATCGGCGCGCGCCAACGAGGTGTCCGCGAACGTGTCGCGAACGTCACCCTTCTGCGCGCCCTCGCGCGCGATGTTCAACGGATGGCCGGCCAGACGGGCCAGGATGTCGAGCACGTGCGTCACCGACACGCGCGAGCCACCGCCGACGTTGTAGGCGCGCCCCGGCACCCCGCGATCCCCCGCGGCGATGGTCGCAGCGACGGCGTCCGACACGAACGTGAAGTCACGCGTCTGGCTGCCGTCTCCGTAGATCGTGATCGGTTGGTTCGAGAGCGCGGCGGTGATGAAGCGGTGGAATGCCATGTCCGGCCGCTGCCGCGGTCCGTACACCGTGAAATACCGAACCGCGGTCGTCGGGACGCGATGGTTGGCCCAGTAGAGTTGACAGAGATGTTCGGCCGCCAGCTTCGTGACGCCATAGGGCGACAGCGGCCTTGGCAGTGCGTCTTCGGCCACGGGAATGGTCGCGGCGTCGCCGTAGAGCGAGGAGCTCGATGCGAAGACGAACTTCTGAATCGGTCGACCGACGCACGCCTCCAGCAACTGCTGGGAGGCGTCGACGTTGTGTTCCGTGTACGTCCGGAAATCGCGGCCCCAGCTCTTTCTGACGCCCGCTTGTGCGGCCAGATGGAAGACGTGCGTCACGTCCTCGAGCAGCGCCCGGAGATCCGCCGCCTGGATGCTCGACTCCACGAACCGGAAGCCGGGCTTCCCGGTGTTCACCGCCAGGTTGGATTCTTTGATTGAGCGCGGATAGTAATCCGTGAAGCAGTCAATCCCCACGACCGGCATACCACGCTCGAGGAGCGCCGAAGCCAGATGGGACCCGATGAATCCTGCCGTGCCTGTGACGAGCGCCTTCACGCGAACACCTCGCGAACACGATCCGGAATCCGGCACGGCCGGCCCCTCGCATCGAGGGCCGCGTGCACGGTGCGGCCCTCCGCGGCCACATCGCCATCTTTCAGGCGCCGCACCTGGTACGTGAACTCCATCCGGACCGGCGACACGATGCGTCCCTCGGTCCGCACTTCCAACTCGTCATCGTACTTCGCCGGCCGGCGATACGCACACTGCGCCTCGATCACCGGCAGCGACACACCTGCATGCTCCATCTCTCGATAACTCCACCCCAGTGTCCGCAGGAGATCGGCGCGTGCCACCTCGAACCACACGAAGTAGTTCGCGTAGTAGACAACGCCCATCTGATCGGTCTCGGCGTAGCGGACGCGCACGGTCGAAGAGGATGATGGCACCGTGCTCACTGCGGAGCGGTCGTCTCCGCCGCAGCGCGCAAGTCCCGAATCCCTCGGGCAAGATCCGCCTGCCTGAAGAGTGCGCTTCCAACGACGAGCATCGTGGCGCCCGCCGCCGCAACGCGCCCGGCGTTGGTCGTGTCGATGCCGCCGTCCACTCCGATTCCGGCAGGATTTGACGTCCGGGCGAGCAGATCCCGCACACTACGAATCTTAGACTCACTGCGCGGGATGAAAGTCTGCCCGGAAAAGCCCGGGTTCACCGACATCACGAGCACGTGGTCGAGATCCGGTGCAATGTCCTCGAGCACTCCCACCGGCGTCGCCGGGTTGAACGCCACCCCGGCGCGCATCCCGAGCTTCTTGATCGCCTGGATCGTGCGGTGGAGGTGCGGGAGCGTTTCGACGTGCACCGCGAGCCGGGACGCGCCGGCGTCGAAGAACGCCTGCAGGTACCGGTCGGGATCCGTGATCATCAGATGGACGTCCAGTGGCAGGCGTGTCGAGCGCCGGATCGCCTCCACCACCACCGGCCCGATCGTCAGGTTCGGCACGAAGTGGCCATCCATCACGTCGACGTGAATCATGTCGGCGCCCCCCTCCTCCAGGGCCGCGAGCTGATCGCGGAGGATCGCGAAATCGGCGGCAAAAATGGAGGGAGCAATCTGGACGGGCATCAGCGGCTGACTTCGAGCGAAATAGGCTCGCCGGGCGCAATCTGGAATCCGGCTTGTGGGTTCTGCCGCAGCACGATGCCTCCCGGGACGCCCGGATAGGGATGGTCGCCGACCACCGCGGCGCGGAAGCCGTGCCCCCGGAGCAGATCGGCCGCACGGTCGCCGTGGACGCCGATCAGATCCGGCATCACATACGTTGCCGCGCGCTGCCCGCGATTCACCAGCAGAGACACCCGTCCACCCGCGCTCGACGGCGGTGGACGTCTGGGCGACGACGATGTCGGCGGGGTAGTCCGCGGACCTGATCTCCGAGATACCCGCGAGCTCGAGCCCGTCCTGCTGCACTCGCAGCTGCGCGGTCCGCTCGGACTCCCCGATGAAGGCCGGGAGGATGCTCGACCGCGGCCCGGCGCTGACCCACACCTTGACGCTCCGCTGCCGGCGGGTCCGGGCACCAGCCTGGGGATCCTGGGTGAGGATCTGACCGGCCGGGACCTTCGGATCGGGCCGCCGGTTTTCCTCGACCTTCAGCGTCAGGCCCGTTTCGGCGAGCGCAGCCGTCGCCTGATTCACGGACTGTCCGGTCAGCGACGGGACCATCACCTCACGCGCCCGGAGCGCGATGCGCATGGACGCCAGGGCGAACACGCCGTAAGTGAGCACGAGCGCGGCGCCGAGCAGGAGCGACTTTCCCGCGCTCCACACGCGCGTCGTAAGTGCCATGAATCTTGAAGTTTACTGCGAATTCGAGGATTTCACCAAGGCAGCGGCGAAAAACGATTCGAGCCCGTCCCGATGCGGCAGCGTCCGGAACCGGCCCATCCGATCGACGAGCCCTGCGGCCGGCTCCGGCAGCGATGGCGGCTCGCCGGGCCGGAAATCAGGACGCGCGGCGAGAAAGGCGTCAACGACCTCGTCGTTCTCTTCAGGCTCGCTGGAGCAAGTCGCGTAGATGAGGCGGCCCGCAGGGCGCAGCACGTCCGCCGCCCGATCCAACAGTCGGCGTTGTGTCTCGGCGAACCGGGCGAGGTCAGCCGCGCTGCGCCGCCACTTGACGTCGGGATCTCGCCGAATCACGCCCAGCCCGGAGCAGGGTGCGTCCAACAGGACGGCATCGAATACGGGCTCGAGCGGAAGACGTTGTTCGGCGTCCGCCCGCATGACACGAATTGACCGGGCCCCCGAAACGGCAACGGTTCGGGCCAGGAGCTCAACCCGGCGGCCTCGGAGGTCCATGGCGACGATCAAGCCGACGTCTCCCATCGCCGCGGCCATCGCCGTGGTCTTCCCGCCAGGCGATGCGCACGCATCCAGGATCCGCTCCCCGGGCCGAGCGCCCACAAAGTGCGCCACGAGCTGCGACGCTTCGTCCTGGACGAAGAACGACCCGTCACCGGCCAGCCTCGTCAGCAGCGGGTTTCCGTCCTTGGCCACCAGTGCATCGGGTGCGAAGCGTCCTGACTCGACCTCCACCCCTTCGCGTGCCAGCGCGGCGATAACCGCCTCGGGGGTCGTCCGCAGACGGTTGACCCGGATCGTCAGCGGTGCTGGGGCGTTGTCGAATCGGGCCCAGGACTCCGCGGCCTCGAAGCCATATCGCGCGAGCCATCGCTCGACGAGCCACACAGGATGGGACAGCGTCACGGACAGGTATGCGCGTGCCGCCTGATCGTTCGCGTTCCCACTCGGGCGTCCTGGAAGCGGCAGATGGCTGCGCTGCCGGCTCACCCGGCGCAGCACCGCGTTGACGAGTCCCGCCGCACTGCGCTTGCCGGCTCTTTTCGTCAAGCTGACGGCGTCGTTCACCGCGGCGGAGGCGGGCACTCGATCGAGATGCATCAGCTGGAAGAGCGTCAGGCGGAGGATATCCAGGACTTCCGGATCGAGGCGCGACACCGGCCGGCCGGTTGCCTCGGCGACGACGTGATCGGAGGCCGCCTGCCAGCGGAGCGAGCCGGTCGCAATCTCGCCGGCGAGCGCGCGATCCCGTTCGTCCTCGAGGGTCGTCCGCACTCGCGCGAGCGCCTGCGGAAGATCCTGCCGGCCGGTGCCGACCATGCGAAGGACTTCGTAGGCGGCGACGCGGGCGGGAGCAATCATGCCGGCGCGATCGACGCGCCAGCGGGGATCCGTCTTCCTGCCAGGAACTCTCGGGCCCGCATCACACGCCGCCCCTCCGGCTGGAGATCCAGGATGCGAACGACTCCGCCGTCTCCAGCGACCGCGCTGAGGTCGTCTCCGTGGGCGCGAAGGACCGTGCCTGGCGGCCGATCGGAGGTCTCGCCCGTCAGGGCCGTCCGATGAATCAGCACGCGCACGTCGCCTAAACGCGCCTCCACGAGCGGCCACGGTTGGAGGCCGCGAACCAGGTTGTGCATGCGCGCCGCCGGCTCGGTCCAGGCGACCGCACTCTCGGCCTTCGTCAGCTTCGCGGCGTACGTCACGCCTTCGACCGGCTGGTCCGTTTCCGTGGCACGACCGTCCGCGAGCGCCTCCACTGTGTCCAGCAGCAGGCCGGCGCCGATGTCGGCGAGGTCCCGCTCGACCTCGACGCTCGTCTCGTCCGGCCCGATCGGTCTTCGCGCGATCGAGAACATCGCCCCCGCGTCGAGCTCTTTGACAACCCGCATGATGGTGACGCCCGTCTCGGCGTCGCCGGCAATGACCGCGCGGTGAACGGGCGCCGCGCCCCGCCATCGCGGAAGAATCGACCCGTGGACGTTGATCATGCCAAGGCGCGGAATCTGAAGGAGCGCGTCCGGAAGGAGCCGGCCGTACGCGGCCACCACACCGAGATCGACCTGCAGATCGGCAACCGCTCGTAGAAAGACGTCATCGCGCAGACGCTCGGGCTGGGAGACCGGAATGCCGTGCGCGAGCGCAACCTCTTTGGTCGCGGTCGGGAGCAGGTGCTGCCCACGACCCTTTGGACGATCCGGCTGGGACACGACAAGAGCGACCGTATGCCGGGAGCCGAGCAGTCGCTGCAGCGTCGGGACGGCGAACTCCGGTGTCCCGAAGTACGCGATGCGCAGCGGAGCGGAAGTCACCATTTACCCGAGCGCTTCAGCTTGTGAATCTTCCGGACGATCATGTCGCGCTTGATACCGCGCAGCCTGTCGACGAAGACCATGCCGTCGAGATGATCGATCTCGTGCTGAAAGGCTCGAGCCAGCAGGGCAGTGCCTTCGATGGTCGTTTCCTGACCGTGCCGATCCAGACCCTTGACCGTCACGTGCGAGGGCCGGACGACCGTTGCATTGAAGCCCGGAACGCTGAGGCAGCCCTCCTCCTCGAGCTGCATGCCATCGCGCGTCACGAACTGCGGGTTGATCATGATGATCAACCCCTTGGGATCGCGGCCGAGCGAGGTGTCCACCACGAACAGTCGGAGGGGGACACCGATCTGAGTTGCCGCCAGCCCGACGCCCGGCGCGGCATACATGGTCTCGACCATGTCGTCGACGAGCTGCTGGAGGCTGTCGTCGAAGGTGGTGACGTCTTTGGCGATGCCGTGGAGCTCGCGATCGCCGTATCGGAGAATCGGACGAATCATTGCGGCTGGAATCGATCGCGCACGGCCTCGGACGAAGCCGCGAGCGCGCGATCGAGATCCGCGATCGTATCACCGCCGTAGCGGTCGACCAGCGCATCGGCCAGGACCAGCGCCACCATCGCCTCACCGACCACGGCCGCCGCCGGGACGGCGCAGACGTCGCTCCGCTCGATAGCCGCGGGAGACTCGGTCATCGTCGTGAGGTCCACCGATCGAAGCGGCTTCATCAAGGTGGAGATCGGCTTCATCCAGGCGGAGACCCGGAGATCTTCGCCATTGGTGACGCCGCCCTCCAATCCCCCTGCGTTGTTCGAGGGCCGGCTCACCCCGGTCACGTGCGAGCCGGACGGATCGGGGAGGATCTCGTCGTGGACGCGGGATCCGGGTCGTTGTGCGACCGCTGGCCCAAGGCCCACGCCGACCGCCTTGATTGCGGGGATCGACATCAGCGCCTGGCCGAGTCGGCCGTCGAGCTTTCGGTCCCACTGGACGTAGCTGCCGAGGCCGACGGGCACGCCAGTCGCGATCACTTCGAACGCGCCGCCGAGTGTGTCGCCCGCTTCTTTCGCGGCGTCAATCCCGGCGATCATCTTCTGCGCGATGTCCGGATCGACGCAGCGAACGGGTGAGTCCTCCGGGAGTGCGGCCGCGCGCTCGAACGGAACGTATGTGTCCGGCGGCAGGCCGGCACCGCCGATCGTGAACACGTGGCTCGTCAACCCGATCCCGGCGTGGGCGAGAAGCTGGCGCGCGACCGCACCCGCGGCGACGCGCGCGGCGGTCTCACGCGCGCTGGCGCGCTCCAGGATGTCCCGCACGTCCGATCGTCCGTACTTCGCGACGCCGGCAAGATCGGCGTGGCCCGGGCGCGGCCGCGTGACCGGCGCCCGCCGCGCGCCACCGGCATCGGGCGGCGGCTCTTCGGTGACGCGCATCGTGTACTGCCAGTTCGCCCAGTCGCGATTCTCGATCATCATCGCGATCGGGCTGCCAATCGTCTGACCCGCGCGTACGCCTGAGAGGATCTGCGCGGTATCCGATTCGATCGTCATCCGGCGGCCGCGTCCGTAGCCGCCCTGCCGTCGTCGCAGCTCGCGCGTGATCGCGTCGAGGTCGAGGGAGAGCCCTGCTGGAATACCTTCGAGTACGACGATCAGCGCGCGGCCGTGCGACTCGCCAGCGGTCAGAAATCGCACCATTCGAGAGAAATTGTATACGAAGTTTCTGCGCCACTCGGACGCTTCACGCGCGCCTCGCTCAGGAAATCGGCCACTTCCCGGGGCGGCGATGCCCTTGCACCGATGTCGCCGACATGATCGAGCTCATCGCCGGCCGGTTCGTCTCGGCCCGCGGCTGGCAGGTCGACCTGGCGAGTGGAGCGGCCGTCAGCATCCACGTTCTGCGAGCGGGAAGCGCCGCGCAGCAGTCCGTCTGGTCGGATCGTTGCGCAGCACTGGCCCGGCTCCGGCATCCGCTGCTGAACACGCTGGTCGACTACGGCGCGGCCGATCGACACCAACTCTTCGAGGCGTACGAGATAACGCCGCCGCTTCGAGGATCCGGGGCGCCAGCGGTGCGGTTGATTCGCCACGTCACGCGCTTTCTCGAAGCGCACGCGGTGGCGCTTCCGCCCGATGTGGCCAGGCGCGCGGTGCGAGAGATCTTGAACGGCCCCGCACCTCGCGGCCGGCCGATCGGCGTGATATTGCAGCCGCGGCGGACCCTCGACACGATCGTCGAAGTGCTGCGCGATGCGGCGCCGGGCGGCGTCGCATCCATCGACGTCCATGGAGAGGCAGGAAGCGGGCTGCGGACCCTCTGGGCACTCGCGGCGCGGGCGGCACGGCTCGAAGGCTACGTGCCTCTTGCCGCGCGAGCACTCGAGCGGCGGCCATGGCTCGCCGAGGCACTGCTGGCGCGGCACGTGGCGCTTCTCGTCGACAGCGGCTCCGATCGCAGTGCCCATCAAGGCCTGGCGGCCTTCGTCGCGCGGCTGGGGGCGGCGAGCTCGCGACGGCACGTCCTCATCAGGTTCGGTCGCGCCAGGCGGCCGGGCGCGTGCGCACTTCATGTGGATTGCATGGGAGGCACGGCGATGCAGGCAATGCTGTACCGCGACTCGAACGACGGACCATCGCTCGAGGAGGTCCTCGAGGGCGTGCGGGCTGCCGATGGGCGACCCGGAGCGCTCGTCGAGTGGCTCCGCGCCATTCCAGTGGTGCGGAACACAGAGAACATCGCGCTCGTCCGCGAGTCGAGCCCCCTCTACACAGTCGGCACGGCGGATTCGAAAGCTGCGCCCCCGCGACGACGGGTGAGTCGCGCCCTTCACGGTGCGGCTGCTCGAGCCGAACGGCTTGCGGAGCGCGGACGCCATGCCGCGGCGATCAGGCTGCTCGACCGTGCGGCGAGGGTCCTCGAAGGACGCCTCCAGCCGCTCGAGGCGGCTCGATGTGCAGTTGCGCTCGGTTGGATTCTGCGCGACCGCGGCCGAAGCGCCGAGGCACAACGGCATTTCGAGCGGGCGGCGGCGCTGGCCGCGGAGAGTCCGGTCGGGGTGCGCGCCACGATCGGTCTCGGCATTGTCTGGACGGACGAAGACCGGCTGGCAGATGCCGAAGCGCTGCTGCGGTCTGCACAGTCCGCCGCGTCTTTGCTCGAGGACTCCGAGGAGGAGCGCCGCGCGGCGATGGCATTGGTGCGCTGCCTGTTCTGGCGAGGCCGTCTCGAGGAGGCGAGCGCGATGCTCGGCCCCATCCTCGCAAGCGCTCCGGCAGCGGCATGGGCTCTGGCGGCACGGGTCCACCTGGCCGCGGGCGCGACAGAGCGCGCGGGCCACGCCGCTTCGAGAGCGCTGCAGTGTGCGGCGAGCTCCGGATGGTTGCGCGACGCCGCCACCGCCGCACGGGCGATGGCGCTCGTCCGCGCCGCTGTCGGCGACATCCACGGCGCGCGACACTCGGCCCTCCAGGGGCTGGCCGCGGCGACCGCCGGTCATCTGCCGCTCCTTGCGCTGCGGCTGCGCGCGGCCTGGCTCGCCGCACATCGGTGCGCCACACCGACCGGGCGCCTGGATGACGCCGGGCGCGGTGATTGGGCCTCCGAAGCCCTCCGTCTCGAGGCGCAACTCGCGGCCGCGCTCACGCGGCCCCTGCCCGCGTGCCTTCGTCGCCAGATCAAGTCGGCCTGCGAGCCGCCCGGCCGGCAGCTGTCTGGACCTGCGGGCAGCGACGGACCGATCGCCCACCTGCGACAGCTGCTCGAGACCACGCAGAGCGCGCCGGACGATCGCACGGCGTTGCAGGCGGTAGCGGATGCGCTCGTCAAGAGGCTCCGCGCGGTTACGACCGTCATCGTGACGGCACACGACACGCGGGTGCTCGTTCACGCCGGACGACCGTGGAGCGGTGATCCGGGGATCGCGGCTCAGGCACTGGCCGCGAGCACCGGCGTGCGATCAGCTGGCGCCCCATGCGAGTGCGCCGCTCCCATTCGATACGGTGGTGAAACGATCGGCGCGCTGGCCTGTCGATGGTCGGCAAGCGCGGTCGTCGATCTCGACCACGCGGCGGATGTCTGCAACGCCGCAGCCCTCGCCGCTGCGGCGAGCCTCCGAGGGCTCGCCGACCGTGCAAGCCCCGTCCAGCGGGACGCCGCCTGGGAGGATCTCCTCGGGACGAGTCCCTCGGCGACCGAGCTTCGACACGCCATCCTCAACGCGGCGCGCGCGCCATTTCCCGTCCTGATCCTCGGCGAGAGCGGCAGCGGCAAGGAGCTCGTCGCGCGCGCCATCCATCGCCTCGGACCGCGGCGACACCGGCGGCTCTGCACCATCAACTGCGCGGCGATCTCCGACGAGCTCGTCGAGGCGGAGCTCTTCGGCCACACGCGAGGGGCATTCACCGGCGCGCTGGCGGAGCGCGCCGGCCTGTTCGAGGAGGCCGACGGCGGAACGTTGTTTCTGGACGAAGTGGGGGAGCTGTCGGGCCGTGCCCAGGCGAAGCTGCTGCGCGTGCTGCAGGACGGCGAGGTGCGCCGGGTGGGGGAGAACATGCCGCGACGCGTCGACACGCGCGTGGTCTCGGCCACCAATCGCTCCCTCGAGCAGGAGGTCGAGGCCGGCAGGTTCAGGGCCGACCTGCGCTTCAGGCTCGATGTGATTCGGATTGCGGTGCCGCCGCTTCGTGACCGCGCAACGGACATTCCGGTGTTGGTGGCGCACTTCTGGGAGGACGCGGCGAAGCGCGTCGGCTCGCGGGCGACGCTCGCCCCGGAGACCGTCGCGGCGCTGACACGGTACGACTGGCCGGGCAACGTGCGCGAGCTGCAGAACGCGGTGGCCTCTCTCGCCGTCCACGGTCCGCGGCGCGGCCGGATCACGCCCGGCACGCTTCCGCATCAAGTCGCACGCGCCGCGACCACGGCGCCCGCATCGTTCGAGGCCGCGAGGGAGGAGTTCGAGCGCCGTTACGTGAGAGCAGCCCTGGCCCGCGCCGGCGGCCATCGCTCGCGCGCCGCGCGCGCCCTCGGAGTATCCCGTCAGGGATTGGCAAAGATGTTGAGGAGACTGCGGATCGAGGAGGAACTAAAAGACTGCTGAATGA
Source organism: uncultured Acidobacteriota bacterium (assembly GCA_963804795.1). Taxonomy (GTDB): domain Bacteria; phylum Acidobacteriota; class Vicinamibacteria; order Vicinamibacterales; family 2-12-FULL-66-21; genus CAVSUB01. The sequence continues at coordinate 30,193 of CAWDRS010000012.1, forward strand.
TTTCGTTCAACAGGGAGGTGGGGAGGAGCGGAAGACCAACCTGACGTCTCACTGCAGCTGTCGCGCGAGTGCGCGCGCCGCCGCGTTGCCGGCGTCGCGCTCGATCGCTTTGCCGACGGTCACGCGGGCGCCGTCCCGGTCTCCGGCGTCGGCCTGCGCGCCGGCGAGTCGGACGAGCAGCGACGCATCGGAGCCGCCCCCGCCATCGAGCGCGCGCTGGTACCAGATCACGGCCGCCTTCGCATCCTTCGCGCGCATCGAGAGGTTGCCGATCCGCTCGGCCAGGGCGACGTTGCGTCGCGCGTCGCGCTCTTCACCGGTCAGCGTTCGGTAATCGAGCAGCGCCTGGCGCGCGATTTTCGGGTGATCGCAGCGTTCCGCGGCTTCAGCGAGATAGAAGAACGCGTTCGGGTCCACGGGCTCGCGGGTCGTGGCGTCCTGCAGCATCCGCTCGGCGAGCTCCTGATCCGTGGCGAGGAGCAGCGCGCGTCCGAACAGCGTGAGCGCTTCGCTGCTGTCGTCGGTGCCGACCGCGCCCTCGAGAGCTTCGAGGGCCTTGCCGAGAGCGTTGCGATCGCCGTGTGCCTGCGCCGCCTCGAGCCAGACCCGCCCGAGCGCGACGTAGATGTACGCGACGTCCGGATAGCGTTCAGCCGCCTGACGGAGCGTCGGCACGGCGCGTTCGATCATGCCGGCCCGGGAGTAGGCAAGGCCGAGCGCGATGCTCCGGGACGGTCCCGGATCGAGCGCCGCCAGCGCCTCGAGCTGCGTGAGGCGTTCGTCGACGCGGCCCAACCGTCCGTAGAGCTCGGCGAGCTCCTCGCGCGCCGGAAGGAGCGCCGGCGCGAGGTCCACCGAACGGGTCAGTGCGGACAACGCCTCGCCGTTCCTGCGGATATCGCGCAGGCAGAGCCCGAGAACGTAATGTGCTTCGGCGGAGCGGGGATCCAGCGCCAGCGCCTTCCGCAGGACGGCGACCCCCTCGGCTGGCTCTCCGGCCCTGTACCGCACGAGGCCGAGCTTGTAGAGCACGCGAGGCGACTGATCGTCGATCCCGAGATAGGCCTGATAGCGCGCGGCGGCCCGGTCGTAGCGGAGCAGGGAGGCGTTGACGTCCCCGAGCAGTTCGAGGGGCCTGGGCGCCGTCGGGTCCAGGTCGGAGGCAACCAGCAGGTCCCGAAGAGCGGCATCGAGCTCCTGGCGCCGGCGGTACGCCTCACCCCGCCGGAGGTAGCCCAGCATCGAATCGGATTTGAGGGCGACGGCGCCGCTGAATGCCTCGATGGCGGCGGAGGTGTTGCCGGCCGCCAGGGCTTCCTCCCCCTGGTCGATCAGCCGCCGGTAGTTGCGGTCGCGACGCGTCTCGAAGACCCCGTATGCAGCCGCCAGGCTGCCGGCCAGGACGAGCACGAGCAGCAGGAGCCGTTTCACGAGCTCATCGTACCAGAACCGGAGCAACGCCCGGCGGCCAGGGCCGGCAGCCAGCCGGAGGACGGAACATTTCGGCCCGCCCGGGTTCTAATCAGGTCAAGGGCAGCAGCATGAGTCACTGCTGGCGGGTGATAAGATGGCGGAAGGTCTCTCCGTGAAGCCTGTTCGCGCCATCACCTGGACGGAGGTCGGCGGACGCGAGGCACTGCTGATTCAGCGTTGTGCCGCGCACGACGAGGACGCCTGCGCCGATCTCGTGAACGAGCACCAGCGCATGGTCTACCAGCTCTCGTTCAATCTGCTGGGGGACCACAACGAAGCGCTCGACCTCTCGCAGGAGGTCTTCCTGCGGGTCTTCCGCACCATCCACACCTTCCGGGGGCATTCGGCCCTCCGCACCTGGATTTTCCGGATCGTCGTCAACCAGGCGCGCAACAGACAGCGGTGGTGGCGGCGTCGGCATCGGGCGCAGCAGATTTCGCTCGATGAGCACATTCGCGATCACGGGGATCCTGCGGAGCCTGGCAACGGGTCGTCGCCCGACCGCCTATTCGGCCAGAAGCAGCTCGCCGAGAACATCCGTGCGGCGCTCGATCGCCTGCCGTTCGACCAGAAGAGCGCGTTGGTGCTCCGCGAGATTGATGGCCTCAGCTACGAAGAAATCGGCTACTCCCTCGGCATCGCGGTCGGCACCGTCAAGTCGCGCCTGGCCCGCGCGCGCGAAAGCCTGCGAGCGCAGTTGAGGCAGGCATGACCCTCCTTACTTGCGCGGCGGTGCGTCGCCGGATCGCGGCCTTCCACGATCGCGAGTTGCCGGTCGGCGAGATGATCGCGCTCGAGACGCACGTCCAGGAGTGCCCGCCCTGCGCGAAGGAGCTGCGCGAGCTCAGGTCCGTCGGGGACGCGCTGCGCGCGGCCGCTGCGCCGGCGCCGTCGGACGATTGGACGGGGCTGCAGTCCAACGTGATCAGCCGCATGCGCGCTGAAGCCCACGAGTCGCTGGGCGCCCGCGCGCACCGGATGTTCGAGGACATGCACCTGGTGTGGATTGGTCTCGCGTCCACGGCCGCGACGTTCCTGTGCGGCGGAATCGTTCTGAGCATGCTGCAGTTCGCATCGCCCGAACGCGGCGACTCCCTGGCTGCCGTCATCGCGGTCATGGGTGCCCCGCTCGGGTCCGATCAGAATCCGGCGCGGCTCGACCGGTTCCTCAGCGTGCCGAGCACGGTGCCAGGCGACGACCTGATTCCCGTGACGTTTGCCGGCAGCTCATCGAAAGACGAAATCGTGCTGCCGCTCTCGGTCATCGTGACGCGCGAGGGCCGCGTGCAGGGCGTGTCGGTGCTCAGCAACGATCACGACGGCCGGGACATCACGGACGTGCTCGACGCGCTCTCCCGCGCGAAGCTCCAGCCCGCGCAAGGTGGGGGCGGCCCCGTCGCCGTCAGCCTCGTGTGGCTCCTCGCTCACACGACGGTCAAGGGAAAGATCAGCTCGTAGCGCTCGCCTACGCAGGGCTTCAGCAGCTCGCCGAAGCGCGCAGGGATTCCAATGCGCGCAAAGGCGGAAAGGGCTGCGCTACAGCGTCGTGCCCTTCACCTGATTTGTGCGACCGCCGTCGCGACGTTGCTCATCGCGTCGGTGGCGCGGACGATGACGCTGCGGCCCGCTTCACGTTCGTCCAGCACGAGCTCGAACTCCTCCCGCCGCGAGTCCGGTATCCCATCCTTCGGATAGACCACGCGCCAGCGGCTCGCGTCGAGCGAATACTCGACCCGCGGCACCGCCGACTGCGCGTCACGGACCACAAACGAGAGGGTCGTTCGGGTCCCGGAGCGGACCGGCGGCTGGAGCTCGATGATCGGCGGCGAATTGTCGACGTCGAATGTCAGGCTCTCCATCTCCCCGACGAGCGCGGCGTCGGGCGAGTTCGACGGACCGTCCGACGCGGCGACCTTGACGAGATAGGTGCCGTCGGGCACCGACGTCGTGTCCCAGACGACGATCGGGTCCCAGAGGCCGCGCTTGAGGACCTTCCACTCCGTCTCACCTTCACGCCGATACAACACGTCGTATTGCAGCCGGTCGTCGTTGTCGTCGTCAGCCTTCCACACGAGCGTCTGAAGGCCCTTCTGATAGATCCTCCGGCCCAGAGCGGGTGAGCCAGACGCGGGCAGCGAGCCGGACGCGGGAGGCGGGGACTGCGTGAGTGGCCGGTTGTCGGACGTGTTCTCCTCGTAGCCGGCGATCTCCAGCTCGCCCGTCGAGAACGGACGCTGGAAGACCGTGCCCGCGGGATGCACGGTGATGGACATCACCTCGGGCCGCAGATTCCTCGGGAGGTACGCCGCGGTGACGGATGTCAGAGCGGGCGAGCCTGACGCGTCCCCGGTCAGCACGGCGCGCCACTGCAGGTAACGGGCATTCGGGCTGGTCATCTGCTGGCCGTCGGCGTTGCCGTAGACCGGGGACCAGGCACTCCAGGTCTCATCCGGCGTCGCGGTGTTGCCGCTGCGCGTGGTGATCTGGACCTGCCACGGCCGGCCTACCGCGCGCCACCGGATCACACCCCAGCTCGCCGTCGTACCGGCGTCCCGGACGTCGGACTCGTAGGTACCTCGCTTCGCGGGATCCGCGCCGAGCGCGACGAGCTTTCCGGGGTTGCTGGTCGCGGCGATGATGCGTCCAGACGACTCGCGCAGCAGCGCCGTGACCTGCCGGGCGGCGGCTCTGGCCACGAGCGTCGCGCGTGCAGGGTCGCCGGCGATGCGGAAGATCTTTCCGTCCGTTCCGGTCCCGACCAACAGGCTGCCGCCCGGCTCGATGAGCAAATCGTACGGGGCGTCGTCTCCGGTTTCCCAGAGCGGATCCGAAAATCCGTCGGTGCGAATGCGGTAGATCGTCCCCCGGCCGCCGCGCCGGGGGCGTGTCGTCGACATCCCGCTTGCGGGCGTCGGCGCGCTGTCGACCACGCCCACGGCGGTAATCTCGGTCGAGACCGTTGGAACAGCGGGCCTGTCGGGCTCGCCGATGCTCGGGCGATCGGCGGGACGATCCGCACTAGCGCCGTTCATCGCTGCCGCGTAGATGGTGCCGTCCGAGGCGACGCGAACGGCGTGAATCTCCCGGAAGGGCGAATCGAGGAGCACGAAGGCCTTCCCGGTCGAGTCCAGCTTGAAGACCCTGCCGGGTGACTCCGTGCCTGCGATCAGATCGCCGGAGGGCGCGAAGGCGAGCGACACGACGTTCGTCGTGCTGGTCTTGTAGAAGCGGCTGCCCACGCCTGCCGGCGTGATCTTGTAGATCACTCCTTTGTCGCCCGTCGCGGCGAAGACGTTCCCGCTGCGGTCGACAGCCAGCGCCCAGATGTACTTGTCGTCGGGATCGAAGAAGATTTTCGAGGTGCCGTCGGGAGCGACCTCGTAGATCTTGCCGTCTGGTGACGTGGCGACGTAGAGCGCGCCACCGGGCGCCGACGCGATCGCGTGAACCTCGAGCTCGGCCGCATCGAAGAACGTCGACATCTTGCCGTCGCGCCCGACGCGCACGACTTTGCCTTCGTTCCCGGACCCCGCGAAGAGCGTGCCGTCGGGAAGGGCGAGCACCGTCCAGAGGAAGGGCGCCGCGGTTTCGGCGAGCAGCGCAGCGGATGGTCCGAGAAAGACCCGTCCGTCGCTGTCGATCGAGAGGTCCTCGACGTCTCCCTTCAGAAACTCGGTTTGCGTCGCGATGTTCCAGAACACGGGAGTCGCCGCCGTCAGGACGGCCCACGTGGCCAGAGCCAGGGGAATCCCGAATGCGGCGCCGTGCCAGCGAACGCGCGGGCGGGGGCGCTGGCTAGCGCCCCGGAGGCGAAGGCGCTGGCTAGCGCCCTGCAGCAACGATATGCGCATGAGGGTGAACGTTAACAGAAAGCGGACCGGCCGGATGGCCTACCGCCCGCCATCGACATCGATGGTGAGAAGGCGGGAGCCCGAGATTGCCGAGTCCATGACGAGCTCCCACTCGCCGATCGTCGCGCTGCGGATAGGGGAGAAGCTGCCGCCGTTCCGCTCGCTCTCCATCACCGAGAGGACTGAGGGTGGCAGCGCCGTCATCGCTTCACCTTTGACGACCGCCCCTGGTGTCCCGGTCAACAGACGGACGTAGATCCGGTTGTTGCGTCGCGTCTGGTTCAGGACGCGCATCAGCTGTGCAACGCTCTGCGGCTGCAGCGTGCGGCGGAGCTCCCGCTGTTCCAGCGTATTCAGCTGCCGGCCGTCGGTGACGAGAATCGACAAGTCGCCCGTCGCGTTGGCGGGAATCTCGATCGCCACGGTCGAAATCTTTTCTTCGCCGCGATAACTCCGCGTGAGGACCTTCAGTGGAATCGTACGCCCTGGCTTCGGACGGACCTCGTCCAGCCAGACGCGCTCGATGGTCGCGCTCCGCGGCGTCTCGGCGGATGTGACGGTGATGTCGAGGCTCTCGATCGTCACCGGCTCGACGTCGTTCGACAGCAGCATGGAGAGCGGCCCGGCCACTGCCGTCGAGGCCCCCAGCATCGGGCTATCCCCCGTGAAGACATCGTCCACGGCGAGGTCGCCGTGACCCTTGATGTGCGCCCGACTCTTCACGGTAAAGGTGGCGGCGCCGAACTGGCGTTCGTATGCGCCGAGCGTGTTGAACATCGTGACGTAGGCCAGGAGCGGCGTGAACAGCTGGTCGTTGACGAGCTGATAGTTGAGCGTACGACGTGCGCCATCCGTGCTTCCCGTTCGCTCGAGTGCGACTTTCATCGGGATGAGGCGGGGGCCTTTGCCAAGCGTCCCGGCGATTGCGGTTGCGCGGTCCTGCTGCATCGTGCCGATGGTTTCGCCGAGCGTGGAGATCTTGAACGACGTCATCAGGCTCGGAAGGATCGTGTACACGTACGCACGCGTGAGCGGGAAATCGGTGGGCCCGAGGCTGTAGAACGGGTGGCCGAACCCGTAGACGCGATCGCCGTCGATGTGCGTGACGGTGCCGGTCGCGCCCATCTCGAGGTCTCCGCCGATGAGCGATACCCCGATCGCATCTCCTTCGCGGAGCGGCGACACCTGCGGACGCTCCTGCCCGGTGGAACCCGCAGAGGCGCCTGTCACGAACGGCACGAATCCCGCCTCGCGGAAAGCGCCCGACACCAGGTCGACGGTGGCCGATTCGAAACCACTCATCATCAGCGGCGTCGCAATCGGGCGAAGCATCGCGCCGATCTGCGCGCCGGCGGCGGAGGGCAGCCCAATCGACTGAATGTCTGCCGGCCGCTGACTGAATGGCGCCAGCCGCGCGTAGGCGGCGGTCAACGCGGAGGTGAGCTTCTCGGCCGTCACCGGGAGCTCGATTCGGGCCTGTTGGGCCGGCGCCCTGCGCGGGAGGACCGTCGCGTCCTTCATCTCTGCGATCGGCGTGATGCCGGCGATCGGCTCCTTCGAAAAGGCTCCAATCGAATACGAAACCGCGCCGATGAGCCGGCCGTCGACGTAAACCGGGCTCCCGCTCATTCCCTGCGCAACGCCGGATTCCGCCAGGCCGGCGCCTTCGAGCCTCGCGAGGATCAGATCCCGCTTCGGCCCTTGAATGTTGCGCAGCACGCCGAGGATGTGGACCTTGAAGTCCTGCAGATCCGTGCCGGCGAACACCGTCCGTCCGATTCCCTCCATGCCCGGACGGATTTCCTCGATTGGCATCAGCGGCGTCGCCGCCGCAGGCGGCATCACTGGAATGACCGGCGGCGAAGCGGCAGGGAGAGAGACACCGAGCAACGCGGCCGCGCCGAGGGCCGCGGCGGCAGTTCGTATCTTCATGTGTATGTTCGGGAAACGGGGTCTTCTTCTTCAGTTATACGGACCATGTGCTTGCGGGTCAAGAAGAAAGGTGGTAACGTGGCGCCAGCTTGGCGACCCCCTTCAGCCTGTCGCGTGCGGACCGCCGTGGGACCCTTTCGTCCTATTGGTGGTGGTATGCGTCAGCTGGGGAGCGCCTCCGCTAGCCTGCACAGACGCAGGTCAGCCTCGAAGGAAGCCTCCCAGCCATCGGCTGCGGAGGCTTTTTTATTGTTCGCGAGCCAGTTGTGACCATCAACGACCCCCTTCTCTGTGCCACGGTCGCCGAGCCGACCATGGCGGCCCTGCGCACCGCACGGGACGCCGCCGACGCGGACTTGATCGAGCTGCGCCTCGACAAGCTCGAGTCCGTCGACCGGGCGGACGTGGGGGCGGCGCTCGAGGGGCGTCACCGGCCGGTCATCGTCACCTGCCGGGCGAGCTGGGAGGGCGGGAGGTTTCCAGGGGTCCGAAGAGGAGCGCCGGCAGATCCTCGAGGCGGCGCTTGCGGGCGGGGCGGAATACGTCGACGTCGAAGCGGCCGCGCCGTTCACCCCGGACTTGATTCGGGCGCGGCGCGGACGCGGCATCGTCGTCTCGAGGCACGAATTCGAGCCTCCGCCAAGAAACATCGAGGACTCCTACCGTCATCTGAGAAGCCTGGGCGCAGAAATCTCCAAACTGGCCGTCGCCGTGGACACGCTGAGCGAGTCCCTCCCGCTGTTCGCCCTCGCCGGTGGCACGCTCGAGCCACACGTGCTCCTGGCGATGGGACCCGCCGGGCTGCCGTCCCGCGTCCTGGCCGCACGGCTGGGGAGCCGATGGACGTACGTGGGCGACGGCGTCGCGCCCGGCCAGGTCCCGGCCGACCGGATGGTGCGACACCTGCACTTCCGGCGCATCCGGCCTGACACGACGATCTACGGCGTGGTCGGACGGCCCATCGGGCACTCGCGCTCTCCAGTCATGCACAATGCCGGATTCGAGGCGCTGGGACTCAACGCTGCTTACCTGCCGCTCGAAGCGGCCACAGCCGAGGACTTCAACCGCTTTGCCCGCGCGTTGCCGCTCGAGGGCGCCAGCATCACGGCGCCCTTCAAGGTGTCGCTGATGCCGTACGTCGACGAGATCGACGCCATGGCTCGGCGTGTGGGCGCCATCAACACGATCGTCACGCGCGGCGGGCGTTGGGTGGGCGCCAATACCGACGTCGAAGGATTTCTCGCGCCGCTCGCGGGCCGGATGGCGCTCCACGGCACCCGTGCGCTGATTCTCGGCGGAGGCGGCTCCGCACGGGCGGTTGCGGTTGCGCTCGCGGACAAGGGTGCCCACATCGCGATCTCCGCACGCCGGACTGACGCCGCACGGGAGGTCGCGGAACTCGCGGGCGGCAGAGTCGAGACATTCCCTCCGCCAGCCGGGACGTGGGACCTCCTGGTCAACACCATTCCTGCGGGGAGCGACGCCGCGAGCGTGAGCCCGATGGGAGACCTGGCGCTCGACGGACGGCTCGTCTACGACCTGGTCTACGAGCCCATGGATACCCGACTCCTGGCCGATGCGCGAGCCGCGGGCTGCGACACGATCGGCGGGCTCGAGATGCTGATCGCGCAAGCGGAGCGTCAGTTCGAGCTCTGGACCGGTCAGCGTCCGCCCGCTGGCGTCTTTTCGGCCGCCGCCCGATCGAGCGCCGCCACCGCGACGATCGATCGCGTCTCGGACGTGCCGACCCGGACTTTATGAAGCAGACAACGTTCGAAGAGTTCGTAGACCTGACGCGCCGGGGCACGTTCGTGCCCGTCGTCAAGGAAATCATCGCCGACCTGCTGACGCCGGTCTCCGCGTTTTTGAAAATCGCCGAGCACTCGGACTACGCCTTCCTGTTCGAGAGCGTCGAGGGCGGCGAGCAGGTCGCGCGCTATTCCTTCCTCGGCAAAGATCCGTTCCTGGTGCTGCGCTCGCGTCAGGGCAAGACCACGATCGATCGCTCGGGCGTCACGACCGAGACGCCGGACGCGTTCGTGACGGCGCTCCGCCGGTTGATGGCCGAGTTCCGCTCCCCGTTCGTGCCGGGCCTCCCGCGGTTCACCGGCGGCGCGGTCGGCTTCATCGGCTACGACGCCTCGCCGTCCTTCGAGCCGGCGCTCGCCCAGACCTGGCAGGACCGCGGGCTCGCCGGCGGACGGGCAGACGAAGACGAAGCCGGCTTCATGCTCTTCGACACGGTGCTGGCGTTCGACCACGTCAAACACCGGATTCTCATCGTCTCCAACGCGCGCATCACGCCGGACGAGGACCTCCAGGCGCTCTACCAGTTCGCCTGCGCGAAGATTCAGTTTCTGGAGCGCGAGCTCGAGCAGAGCCTCTCGCAGCCCGCCTCGTCGGCTCGCGTGGCGCCGGAATTTGCGTCGAACCAGACGAGGGACGTGTTCGAAGCCGGCGTCCGCACCATCAAGGAGCACATCGCCGCCGGCGACATCTACCAGGCCGTCCTCTCGCAGCGCTTCGAAGCGAAGGTGTCGGCCGACCCGTTCACGATTTATCGGGCGCTGCGACACGTCAACCCGTCGCCGTACATGTATTTCATGCGCCTCAACGGCCTGGCGATTGTCGGCTCGTCGCCGGAGATGCTGGTCCGGGTGGAAGGCCGGCGGGCCGAGACGCATCCCATCGCGGGAACCAGACCACGCGGCACGAACGAGGACGAAGATCTCCGGATGGCGGAGGAGCTGAAACGCAACGAGAAAGAGCGCGCCGAACACGTGATGCTCGTGGACCTCGGGCGCAACGACCTCGGGCGGGTCTGCGAGTTCGGATCCGTACGGGTCCCGCAGTACATGGCGCTCGAGCGTTATTCCCACGTGATGCATCTCGTGTCGACGGTGGACGGCCGTCTGTCCGAAGATTGCGATCACCTGGATGCGCTCGTCGCCTGTTTTCCGGCCGGAACCGTTTCGGGCGCACCCAAGATCAAGGCGATGCAGATCCTCGCGTCGCTCGAGCCGACCAGGCGCGACATCTACGCGGGCGCAGTCGGGTACATCGACTTCGCGGGAAACCTCGACTTCTGCATCGCGATTCGCACCATCACCATTCGGGACGGCGTCGCCCGCGTCCAGGCCGGCGCCGGCATCGTCGCGGACTCGAACCCCGCGGCTGAGTACGAAGAGACGAGAGACAAGGCGCGGGCGCTGTTGCAGGCGCTCGCGATGGCGGAAACCGGGCTGTGATCCTCCTGCTCGACAACTACGACTCGTTCACGTTCAACCTGGCGCAGTATCTCGGTGAGCTGGGCGCGCCGCCGCTCGTCCGCCGCAACGACGAGATCACGATCGACGAGATCCGCGCGATGCACCCCGAGCGCATCGTGATCTCCCCCGGTCCGGGACGTCCCGAAGATGCCGGGATCACAGTCGACTTGATCCGCGAACTGGGTCCCGGTATTCCGTTGCTGGGCGTCTGCCTCGGGCATCAGGGGATCGGGTTGGCATTCGGCGGATCGATCGTACGGGCCTCGACGCCGATGCACGGCAAGGTGTCGTCGATCGAGCACGACGGTCAGGGCATCTTCAAAGGCGTCGCGACCCCATTCGTGGCAGGGCGCTATCACTCGCTCGTCATCGCCGATCCCGTGCCGCCGGTGCTCGAGGCCTGCGCCAGGACGGAGGACGGGACGATCATGGCCGTGAGGCATCGGACGATGCCGGTGCACGGTGTCCAGTTTCACCCCGAATCGGTCCTGACCGGGAATGGTCACCAGCTGCTGCGCAACTTTCTGGAGCTGTAGCAGGATGGAGACAGCGGCTTCGGGCCACGTCAATTGTCTTAGGTTTCACAGATGTTCAGCCCTCTGATCGAAAAACTCCAACGTCGCGAAGACCTCACCGTAGACGAGGCGTCGGCGGCGATGGGCGAGATCATGGACGGCCGGGCAACCCCGGCGCAGATTGCCGGCCTTCTCATCGCGCTTGCGATGAAAGGGGAGCGCCCCGCGGAGGTCGTCGGTCTCGCGCGCACGATGCGCGCGCGCGCCACGCCTCTCTCGAAGACCTATCACCCGGTGTTCGACACCTGCGGTACTGGAGGGGACCGATCGCACACGTTCAATGTGTCGACTGTGTCTGCGCTCGTCGTAGCGGCATCGGGCGTCCGTGTCGCGAAGCATGGGAACCGCTCCGTGTCGAGCCAGTGCGGCAGCGCGGATTTATTCGAGGCGCTGGGGGTGAACGTGACCGCCGCGCCGGCGGTCGTCGAGCGATGCCTGGAGGAGGCGGGGATCGCGTTCTTTCTGGCGCCGACCTTTCATCCATCGATGCGGCACGCCGCGCAGACGCGCAAGGATCTCGGCGTGCGCACGTCGTTCAATCTCCTGGGGCCGCTGACGAATCCGGCTGGCGCGTCCAGGCAGCTCGTGGGGGTGCCTCGGCCGGAGTTGACCGAGCTCGTCGCGCGGTCGCTGGGGCAGCTCGGATCGGAGCGCGCCTGGGTCGTGCACGGGGCCGACGGCCTGGATGAGATCTCGACGACTGGATATACGAAGATCTCAGAGTGCCGGGCAGGCTCCGTCAATACGTTCTACCTCCATCCCTCCGATCTGCGGCTGCCGAAGGCCGCACCCGAGGCACTCCGCGGCGGCGGGGCTGACGAGAATGTACGCATCGCGCGCGACGTGCTCGCCGGCGCCGCCGGTGCGCCCCGGGACATCGTCCTCCTCAATGCCGGGGCGGCCCTGTTCATCGCCGGCGCGGCCGCCAGTATCTCCGAAGGCATCGTGCGTGCAGCGGACGCGCTCGATTCTGGCCGAGCCGCGGAAACGCTCGCGGCGCTCGTTCGCGTCTCGAACACCGCCCCGGAGGTGGCGCGCGCATGACCACCGCGAGTTTGCTCGGCACGATCGTCGCCGCAACCCGACGGTCAGTAGAGGTCCGGCAGCAGCATCGGCCGCTCGCGGCCGTTACCGCGGAGTTCGGGCGCAAGCCCCGAGGCTTACGTTTCGCGGCCGCGCTTCGCGGATCCGACACGCCGCGCATCATCGCCGAATGCAAGCGGCGGTCACCTTCGAAGGGCATCCTCCGCCGCGACTACGATCCTGCGCGGCACGCCGCGGCGTACGCGGCGGCCGGTGCCGCCGCGATCTCGGTCCTGACCGAGCCGACGTTCTTCGACGGCGCCATCGAGCATCTCGCGGAGGTCCGGGCCGCTGTCGACATCCCGATCCTGCGCAAGGACTTCATCGTCACCGCCTATCAGCTCGTCGAGGCTGCGTCGCTCGGCGCGGACGCCGCCCTCCTGATTGTCGCGGCCCTGGATGATGCAGACGCGGATCTGCGAATGCTGCTGAGGACCTGTCGAGAGCTCGGACTCGCGGCATTGGTGGAGGTTCACGACGTCTCCGAGGCCGCGCGAGCGCTCGCGGCCGGCGCGGAGATCGTCGGGGTCAACTGCAGGGATCTTCGAACACTCTCGGTCGATCCGTCGATCCATGAGTCCGTCGCGCGCGCGCTGCCGGGCGAGGTCCTCAAAGTAGCGGAGAGCGGCATTCGAACGCGCGCCGATCTCGATCGCCTGGCGGCAGCCGGATACGATGCATTCCTGGTAGGGGAGCGGCTCATCGCACAGCCGGACCCAGGTGCGGCGCTGCGCGAGCTCAGATCTGGGAATTCGGCGAGTGACCTCGTTGATGTAACGCAGGCTCTTTCAGGCTCCACGTCGGCGCGGCCTGAAGGTCCCGCCCCACAACCAACACGATCATGAGAACGCTCGTCAAGATTTGCGGCGTGCGGCGTCTCGAGGACGCTCGACTCGCGTGTGAGCTCGGCGCGAATGCGATCGGATTCGTATTCTGGCCGGCCAGCCCACGATTCGTGGATCCCGAGCGCGCCAGGGCCATCGTGTCCGAGCTCCCACCGTTCGTGACGGCGGTCGGCGTCTTCGTCGATCAGACGCCGGACTACGTCGACGGTGTGGCCACGCTCGTCAAGCTGTCGGCCGTACAGCTGCACGGCCAGGAGGCTCCGGATACGTACATCAAGAGCCGGCACCGCGTCATCAAAGCCGTCCCCGTAACGGGCGGCTTCGATCCCGCGCGGGCGTGTGACGAGCTCCCACGAACGGCCACGATGCTCCTCGACGCCCACGATCCCATACGTCGGGGAGGCACCGGGCGTGCGATCAACTGGAGCGCCGCGGCTGCCGCGGCCCGGCGGCGCCCGGTCATTCTCTCGGGCGGGCTGAACGCGAGCAACGTGGCCGACGCGATCGACCGCGTTCGTCCCTACGCAATCGATCTCTCGTCTGGCGTGGAGTCTGGTCCTGGCGTGAAGGATCCAGAAAAGCTGCGACAGCTGTTCGGCGTGCTCGAAGATTCCGGTCTCGATCCCGGCAACCTGGCCACCCTATGACGATGCCTTCTTTCGCGAAGCGCGATCCCGACACGCGCGGCTACTACGGCGCCTATGGCGGGCGCTTCGTCCCCGAGACGCTCGTCGCGCCTGTCGCGGAGCTCGAGGCGGCCTACTTCGCGGCCCGACAGGACGAGGCGTTCGTGGCGCGGCTGCGCACGCTGCTCTGCGAGTACGTCGGGCGTCCGACGCCACTCTACGAGGCGCGCCGCATGAGCGACGCGCTCGGTGGCGCGCGGATCTTCTTGAAGCGCGAGGACCTGGCCCACACGGGCGCGCACAAGATCAACAACGCGCTTGGCCAGGGACTCCTCGCTCAGCGCATGGGCAAGCGGCGGGTGATTGCGGAGACTGGCGCCGGCCAGCATGGCGTCGCGACGGCCACCGTCTGCGCGCTTCTCGGCTTGCGCTGCGACGTGTACATGGGCGCGGAGGACATGGAACGGCAGGCGCTCAACGTCTTTCGGATGGAGCTCCTGGGCGCAACCGTGAGGCGTGTCGATGCCGGGGCGCGAACGCTGAAGGATGCGATCAACGAGGCCATGCGCGACTGGGTGGCGAACGTGTCGGATAGTTACTATCTGCTCGGTTCGGTGCTCGGCCCGCATCCGTATCCCCTCATGGTGCGCGAGTTCCAATCGGTGATCGGTCAAGAGGCGCGCCGGCAGTGCATCGAAGCGATCGGCGGGCTCCCCGATGCGATCGTCGCTTGCGTTGGCGGCGGCAGCAACGCGATGGGACTCTTCGACGCCTTCATCGACGATCCGGGCGTGAAGCTGATCGGCGTGGAAGCGGGCGGACGTGGCATTCGATCGGGTGAACATGCCGCGCGCTTCGCGGGCGGCAGCGCCGGCGTGCTGCAGGGCACGCACACGTACGTGCTCCAGGATCAGAACGGCAACATCGAGCTGACGCACTCCGTCTCGGCAGGGCTCGACTACGCGGCGGTCGGGCCCGAGCACGCGTGGCTGCACGACACCCGCCGCGCGGAGTACGCCTGGATCGACGACGACGCGGCGCTGGCGGCCTTCCAGCGCCTGGGCCGTGAGGAGGGGATACTGCCGGCGCTGGAGTCGTCTCACGCGATCGCGTACGCGTGCAGGCTCGCGCCGACGATGGCCCGCGATCAAATCCTGCTCGTGAACCTGTCGGGACGCGGGGACAAGGACGTCCAGAGCGTGGAGAAGACGCTCCGCCGCGCGGGAAATGGTGCCTGATGTCACGTTTGCAGCAGACCTTCGACAAGCTGAAAGCCGATGCGCGCGGAGGGCTGGTCGCGTATCTCACGGCAGGCGATCCCGACGCCGAACGATCCGCCGCCATCGTCACCGCGGTCGCGAAGGCGGGCGCCGACGTTCTGGAGATCGGCGTGCCGTTTTCGGATCCGCTCGCAGACGGCCCCGTCATTCAGCGCGCAATCGAGCGCGCGCTGGCTGCCGGAATGACACTTCGAGGTTCGTTGGACCTCGTCCGCCGGGTCAGGTCGGCGGTCGAGACACCAATCGTGCTCTTCACGTACGCCAATCCGGTGCTGCGCATGGAGCCCAGGGCTTTCGCGCGCGCTGCCGCCGATGCGGGCGTCGACGGCGTGCTGATTCTCGACTATCCGGTCGAGGAGGCCGAGCCGCTGCGGCAGCCTCTCGTCGATGCCGGACTCGATCCGATATTCCTGGTGAGCCCGACGACGACCGACGCGCGGATCCGGCGGTCGGCGGAGCTCGGCAGAGGCTTTCTGTATGTCATCTCCCGGTTGGGCGTGACCGGCATGCGCGATCGTCTGGCGTCGGACGTCCCGGCGCTGCTCGATCGGGTACGCGCCGCCTCGACGCTTCCGATCGCGGTGGGATTCGGCATCTCCAGCCCCGAACACGTGGCCGAAGCCTGTCGAGCGGCGGATGCAGCCGTCGTGGGAAGCGCGCTGGTCGACACCATCGCGCGCAACGGGACCGCCGATGTCTGCGAGCACGCCAGTGAGTACGTGAGATGGCTGAAGAGCGGCCTGTAACCCTCATCGAGTCGCTACGCAAGCGAATCGACGAGCTCGATGAGCAGCTGGTGCGCCTGCTCTCCGCGCGTGCGGCCTGCGCGCTGGAGGTGGGCCGGGTCAAGAAGGCGGCGGGCGTCGACATCTATCAGCCCACACGCGAAGCGGAAGTGCTGGCGCACGTGGCGCACGTGAATCGCGGCCCGCTGGACGATGGAGCCATCCGGCGGTTGTTCGAGCGCATCATCGACGAAGCAAGACGGCTCGAGCGCATGGCGGACGGACAGGAAGACCCGCACGATCAAGCAGGGTCACTCTAGTCTCAACCGAGGGACTTCGCCCCTCGGACTCCCCGACACGCGCTCTCGCGCGCCGCTTCGCCGGCGCGCTCCGGTCGCGGTGCTCGCTCGCGGCTCATTGGTGAGAAACGTTCTACACTGAAAAAGGCAGAGACATCATGGTTGTGATCATGAAAGAGCTGGCGACGGACGAGCAGATTCAAGGCGTCATTGCGCAGTTGACCAGCATGGGTTTCGACGTGCACCGGTCCACCGGCGCCCTGCGAACGGTCCTCGGCGCCGTCGGAGGCCAGCGACAGTTCGATACTCGGCTGCTCGAGGTGCTCGATGGCGTCCAGGAGGTCGTCCGCATCACCGAGCCGTACAAGCTGGCCAGCCGCACATTCAAGCCGGACAACACCGTCATCGTGATCGACGACCTTCGAATAGGCGGCGACGAGGTGATCGTGATGGCCGGCCCGTGCTCCGCCGAGACCGAGGAACAGGTCGAGGCCACCGCGGCTGCCGTTCGGGTGGCTGGCGCGAAGGTGCTTCGGGGTGGAGCGTTCAAGCCGCGGAGCTCTCCCTACAGCTTCCAGGGTCTTGGCGAAGAGGGGCTTCGGATGCTCCGCACGGCGGCCGATCGCCACAACATGAAGCTGGTGTCGGAGGTCATGGACATCAGCCAACTCGCACTGATCGAGAAGTACGCCCACATCCTGCAGGTCGGCGCGCGGAACATGCAGAACTTCACGCTGCTCCGGGAGCTGGGCCACACCCGGACACCGGTGCTGCTGAAGCGTGGAATCTCCGCGACGATCGAGGAGTGGCTGCTGTCGGCGGAGTACATTCTGGCCGGCGGCAACATGAGCGTCATGCTCTGCGAGCGCGGGATACGGACGTTCGAGAGCTACACGCGGAACACCCTCGACATCTCCGCGATTCCGGTCGTGCAGAAGCTCAGTCACCTGCCGGTGCTCGTGGACCCGAGCCACGGCACCGGCCGCCGGGACAAGGTAACGCCGATGGCGCGCGCGGCCGTCGCCGCGGGCGCCGACGGCCTGCTGATCGAAGTCCACTGCGATCCGGATCACGCCTTGAGCGACGGCGCGCAGTCGCTGTTCCCCGGGCAGTTCGACCGGTTGATGGCAGAACTCCGGATCATCGGGCCGGCCATCGGACGCAGCATCTGCCTGGAAGCCGTGTCACGTCGCGGGTGGGGCGTCTGAGGTCAATGCCTCCAGGCTCTCGGCTTCGGGCTCCAGGGCTTCACAATCTGTCTCGCGTGGCTTCCGCCCTTAGGCGGAAGGTCCCGGCTGGCGCTTGGCTTCCACCTAAAGGTGGAAGCCACGAGGGTGGAAGCCACGAGTGGTGGAAGCCACGAGGCGGAGCCGATCGCTCCGCGCGCTTTGCCGTGAAGACTCTCCCCGTCATTCCTCCGCGGTCGCATCCTGACGACCCGCCCATCTTTCCACGGCTCGGCATCGTCGGCTGTGGCTTGATCGGCGGGTCGGTCGCCATGGCCGCCCGTCAGCGGTGGCCGGCCAGTCTCGTCATTGCGGTGGACCGCAAGGACGTCCTCGAGACCGCCATGCGGATCCACGCGGTGGACGTCGGAGGGGACGACCTCGTGATGGTGGCGGAAGCGGACTTGATCGTTCTCGCAGCGCCCGTTCGGCAGAACATCGAGGTCCTCGAGCGACTTGCCGAGTACGTTCCCGGACCCGCGCTGGTCACGGATGTCGGCAGCACCAAGGTGACGACCGCGGAAGCGGCGGCGGCGCTGCCCGGGCGACTCCGGTTCGTCGGAGGCCATCCGCTCGCTGGCGCAGCGGCGGGCGGGATCGACGGCGCCCGTGCCGATCTTTTCGAGGGTCGGCCTTGGCTCCTCGCCGCAGAGGAATCGCGCGAGGACGACGACATCCGGCGGCTCGAGGCGTTCGTCACGGGCATCGGCGCAAAGCCGCGTCGGGTGACGCCAGGGACGCACGACCTGCTGCTCGCGTACCTGAGCCACCTGCCGCAGCTCGCCGCCAGCGCGCTCATGCATGTGGTGGGGGAGCACGCCGGTGCCGAGGGCCTGGCGCTCTCGGGCCGAGGGTTGCGCGATACCACCCGGCTAGCGGCGAGCCCCTCCGACATCTGGCGCGACGTCGCCGCCACGAATCGCGACCATGTCGGCGCCGCGCTCGACGATCTGATCGCCGTGCTCCAGGCGATGCGGCAGGACCTCGACAGCGGGGCGGTCATCGACGAGGTCTTCGCGTCCGCCGCGCAATGGAAGCGCGCGCTCGAAGCGGACGGTCAGGAGTGAGTGACCCCGGGGCCATGGCGACCGCGCAGCGGACCTACCTCGAGATGCGGGACCCGGCGGCGCTCCGCGCCGCGCGTCTCGACGATCCCACCATCACCGTAGAGCACGCGGTGGACTGCTTCCCGGCGCTCTGGCGTTTCCTCTACGCGGAGGTCGGCCGACGATACCATTGGGTCGATCGGCTCGGGTGGACCGACGAACAGATCCGCGATCACCTCGACGACGACGCGGTGTCGATCTGGCTGCTGATGGTCAAGGGAACGCTCGCGGGCTACTTCGAGCTGCACCGGGACCAGGAGGATGGGATCGAGATTGCGTACTTCGGGCTCTTCCACGAGTTCACCGGCCGCGGGCTCGGTGCGCACCTGCTCACCGTCGCGGTCGAACGCGCGTGGGGCCTGACGTCGAGCCGCGTCTGGCTGCACACGTGCTCTCTCGACCACCCCGCGGCGCTTCCCAACTACATCAAGCGCGGGTTCACGCCGTTCAAGTCGGAAGAGTATTCTCTCTGAAGTGACAGAACCACTGTGGGTGCCGTCGCGCGAGCGCGTCGCAGCGGCCAACCTCACGCGCTTCTTCCACGCGATCTCCGATAGCTGTGGCGTGCCGATCGCCGGCTACCCCGCGCTCTACCAGTTCTCCATCGAGCGGCCGGTGGACGTCTGGCGCGCCTTCTGGGACTTCACCGGCGTGATCGGCGAGCGCGGCGATAGAATTCTCGAGCATCCCGAGCGGATGCCCGGAGCGAGATTCTTTCCGGACGCCCGCCTCAATTTCGCGGAAAACCTGCTCCGGCGGCGCGACAGCCAGTCGGCCATCATCTTTCGCGACGAATCGGGCCGCCGGCGAACGCTGACGTCCGGTGAGCTGTACTCGGCCGTGGCCGCCTTCGCCGGTGCCTTGGCGCAGGCGGGTGTCGGCCAGGGCGATCGAGTCGCCGGCTACCTGCCCAACATTCCCGAGACGATCGTCGCTGCCCTCGGAACCGCAGCGATTGGCGCGGTCTGGTCGTCATGCTCGCCGGATTTCGGCACCCAGGGAGTGCTCGACCGATTCGGGCAGATCGAACCCCGGATCCTCGTGGCGGCTGATGGGTACGCGTACGCAGGGAAGACCCACGACTGCCTCGCGCGGCTGGCCGATATCGCCCGCGAGGTTGTCAGGTCTTCGAGGAGTGGTCGTCGTGCCACACATCAGCCAGACGCCGGCGATCGAGAAAATCGACCGAGCGCTGCTGTGGGACGACTTCCTGGCGTCCGCACCGGGAGGCGACGTGGGGTTCGAGCGGTTCCCGTTCGATCACCCGCTCTACATCCTCTACTCTTCGGGCACGACAGGCGTGCCGAAATGCATCGTGCACGGCGCAGGTGGCACGTTGATTCAGCACCTGAAGGAGCATCAGCTCCATTGCGACGTCAAGGCAGGCGACCGCGTCTTCTACTTCACCACGTGCGGGTGGATGATGTGGAACTGGCTGGTCTCGGCGCTCGCATCCGAGGCCACACTCGTCCTCTGGGACGGCTCGCCGCTCCATCCCGAGAGTCACTCGCTCTTCGATTACGCCGACGAGACCGCGATGACGCTCTTCGGCACATCTGCCAAGTTCATCGACGCGATCGCCAAGGCGGGGCTGACGCCGGCTGACACGCATCGTCTCGGCACCGTTCGCACGATCGTTTCGACCGGCTCGCCATTGGCTCCCGAAAGCTTCGAGTACGTGTATCGACGCATCAAGCGCGACGTCCATCTGGCCTCCGTCTCGGGCGGCACGGATATCGTCGGCTGCTTCGTCGGCGGCAACCCGACCGGCCCTGTCTGGAAAGGTGAGATTCAGGCCCGGCTCCTTGGTATGAGCGTCGAAGTGTTCGACGAGCACGGATCGCCCGTGCGTCAACAGAAGGGGGAGCTGGTGTGCACGATGCCGTTCCCCTCGATGCCCGTGGGCTTCTGGAACGATCCGGAGGGACGCAAGTATCACGCGGCGTATTTCGAGAAATACCCAGGCGTCTGGCATCACGGCGACTATGTCGAGCTCACCGAACACGACGGGATCATCATCTACGGGCGGTCGGACGCGGTGCTCAATCCCGGGGGCGTTCGAATCGGAACCGCGGAAATCTACCGTCAGGTCGAGCAGGTGCCCGAGGTGCTGGAAGGCCTGGTCATCGGCCAGCGCTGGGAACACGACGAACGGATCGTGCTGTTCGTCAGGCTCAAAGAGGGGACCACGCTCACGCCGGAGCTCGAAGAGCGGATCCGCCAGCAGATCCGCCGGAATGCGACGCCGCGGCACGTGCCGGCGCGCATCGTGCCGGTGCGCGACATTCCCCGGTACGAAGAGCGGAAAAATCGTGGAGCTCGCCGTGCGCGACGTCGTCCACGGCCGGCCCGTGAAGAACCTCGATGCGCTCGCCAACCCCGAAGCGCTCGAGCAGTACCGCGACCGCTCCGAGCTGCAGCGATGACGAACACCGCTCCGGAGTCGAGCGGGGAGCCGGCGCGTGTGCGTATCGCGCGAGCGGTGTTGGCAGACATGGCGGCTCACGCGGCGGCCGACACACCGAGAGAGTGCTGCGGGATGCTCGTGGGGACGCGGGACTACGTGGACCAGAGTGTCAGGACCACGAACATGGAGCCCGGAGTGACGCGGTTCCTGGTGGATCCTGCCGCGCAAGTCGCGCTGATGAAGCAGCTCCGGGGCACAGGCCGGGAGATTCTCGGCGCATACCACTCGCATCCGCACTCCGAGCCCGTGCCCTCGCCGTCCGATGTCGCCGAAACGTTCTCGAACGACTTCCTCTGCGTGATCGTGTCCCTGCTCGATCCGCGGCGGCCCGTCATCCGCGCGTACCGTATCCGCGATCGTGGCGTGGAGGAGCTGCTGATCGTTCCGGAAGGATGACGGCACGAGGAGACTACACGCGCGCCGTGATCGAGATCGACTCGTGCAACTTACCGTATGATCTCGTCGCCGTCCCGCAATCCTGGCCGCACGCGGATGGTCGTCGCACCGCTGCCGACGACCTTGTTCTTCTGTTTCAGCTTGAACAGCACCCTGAACTCGCCGGGAGTATCGAAGACCTGCTCACGAACATAGCGGCGTTTGATCTGACTCTTGCCTGCTTCGTACGGGTCGCAGTCCACGGATTGCTCAGCTTTGTTGCCGTCGCCCATGTCCCACTCGGCCGTTGCGCAGTCGTACTGCTCGTAGTCGTCCGGGCCACCTTTCACGTCGGCGGTGAGCACGACGCGAAATGGCGCGAAACCTGTGACGGGCGCTGATTTGAGCGCAATTGACGGCTTGTTGTCCTTGTCGGACGCCGCAGTGGTCGGAGAGACCGCGAAAGCGCAACAGATCAGGGAAAGGCACCAACCGCGTGACGTGGCCGACCAGCTGCTCATAGCACGCTCCCGGAGTGGCAGTCGAATGTATTGTAACAGGCCACGAACCCAGCGGAGTGAGTGATTACCATATAATCACCTGATGTCTTCTTCGCTCGCCGGCCCCGTCGTCAATCTGATCACTTCCAGATCCGCGGACGTGGACACCGACGTGCTGTTCCTGCCCGTGTTCGAAGGGGAGGACCCAGGCGAGCTGCTCGACGGCATGAACGAAGCGGGGGTCGAGGCCATCCGCCGAGCGATCACCACCAAAGAGTTCCAGGCCAAGCCGTACGAGCTCTTCATTCTCCCGGTCGGCGCGGGCTGGCGCGCCGCCCGTGTGGCGCTCATCGGGTGCGGCCGTTTCGAAGAGGCCGGCATGGAGCGGCTGCGGCGTGTCGCGAGCGCCGCGGCATTGTCGGCGCGCCAACGGCGCTTCGCGCGGATTGGATTCCTCAACCGCGGGCTGGACAACGCGACCGACTCGGCGCAGGCGATCACAGAGGGACTCGTGCTGGCGAGCTACAGCGGCGACCGCTACAAGAGCGGTGAGCGGGGAGGCCCGCCAGCTGAGAGGACCGTCGTCGTCGACCACCCGGCTGCTGACGCCGCGGCGATCGAGCGTGCCGTCGAGCGCGGACGCGTGCTCGCGGAGTCGTGCAACATCGCTCGCGATCTCTGTAACGAGCCGTCGAACGTCCTCACGCCGTCGGTGTTCGCCGATCGCGCCGCCGCCATCGGCCGCAGCGCGAGCCTCTCGGTGCAGGTGCTCGACGAGGACGAGCTCGCGCGACTCCGCATGGGGCTGCTGCTCGGTGTCGGCCGCGGCAGCGCGGAGCCGCCTCGCATGATCGTGCTGCGGCACGACCCGCCTGGCGCGCCGGTCGCGCCCGTCCTGGGTCTCGTCGGCAAGGGCATCACCTTCGACACCGGCGGCATCTCGATCAAGCCAGCCGACGGCATGGAGAAGATGAAGGACGACATGGCGGGCGGCGCTGCAGTCATCGGCGCCCTTCGCGCCATCGCGCTGCTCAAGGCCCCGATTCGCGTCATCGGCGTCGTGCCGACGGCCGAGAACATGCCCGGCGGCCGGGCGATCAAGCCGGGTGACGTGTTGACCGGAGGCAGCGGCAAGACCGTCGAGGTCATCAACACCGACGCCGAAGGGCGCCTCATCCTCGGTGACGGGCTCTGGTACGCGCAGGAGCTCGGCGCCACCCACCTCGTCGACGTCGCGACCCTGACCGGCGCCTGCGTAGTCGCGCTCGGGCGCGCCGCCTCCGGCCTGTTCGGTCAGCCGGACGCCTGGGTGGACGTCATCCGGAAGGTCGAGTCAACGCTCCGGCGATCGGTGCTGGCCGATGCCGCTCTACGACGAGTACGCCGACCAGCTGCGAAGCGAAATCGCCGACATGATGAATACCGGCGGCCGGCCGGCCGGGGCCTGCACAGCGGCGATGTTCCTCAAGGAGTTCGCGGGCGGGCTGCCCTGGGCCCATCTCGACGTTGCCGGCACAGCCTGGATTGACGATGCCAAGCCGTGGCTGGCGAAGGGACCGACGGGTGTGGCCGTCCGGACGCTGGCGGAGCTGGCGTTCACCAGCGCCAGCTGGAAATAGCGCCTGGACGGCCGTCTCGGGCACCAACGGCCCGCTTTCGGAGTCTAATCAACGAGAAGCCTTGTGATGAGTCGAGAGACCACGTGCTTGCACAACAGCCGTTGAACCCGATCATCGTCCGCGTCGCGGAGCAGCCCGTCGAGTCGACGTCCATGGCCGACATCCTCGTCGGGCGCGCTGGGGCTGACCGGCGTGCTGCTGCTCGCAGCCCTGCTGCTGGGAGCCGCTCTCGGCGGCGCGCTGATCGGCTTCAAGCTCCTGCGCGCCCGATTCAACCTCGAACCGGCGTCCGACCGCGACGCGCTTCGCGTCACGCCGGGCGGGTCGACGTGATCACCTGCCCTGGCTTGTAAAATAGTGTGCTCGTGGCTTCCACCTTTCAGGTGGAAGTTGAACGCACGCGGGAGCTTCCGCCTGAAGGCGGAAGCCACGTGAGACAAGTCCTCAGGCCGCGGAAGTGCCGCGCTATTCTCGCGCGGCGATCGCGTTCCGCGACTTCAGCGACTTCTGATATCCCTGGACCGCATCGAACAGCGCTTCCGCAATCTGCTGCCGATACGCTGGCGTCTTGAGCAGCTGTCCTTCCTGCTTGTGGGTCACGAACGAGATCTCCGCGAGCACGCTCGGCATCCCGGCGCCGATCAGCACCACGAACGGCGCCTGCTTGACGCCGAGATCCCTGCAGCTCCGCGTTCTTCATCGCCAGCTTCTTGACCATCGCCTTCTGCACCAGCTCGGCGAAGTCGCGTGACTCGTCGATCTTGTTGTTGAGCGTGATTGCCCGCACGATCTCCGGCAGGCTGTGCATCGTCTTTCCGGAGGCCGAGTTCTCACGCGCGGCCACCGCCGCCGCTTCCGGGTTCGAGGCGAAGTTGAGGAAGTAGGTCTCGATCCCGCGGGCTTTCGTATTGCGGCTCGCGTTGGCGTGGATCGACAGGAAGAGATCTGCCGATTCCCGGTTGGCGATAGCCGTCCGCTCCTCGAGCGGGATGAAGACGTCGGTGTCGCGGGTCATCACGACTTCCATTCCTGGCTGATCGGCGAGAAGCTTCCGGAGCCTCAGCGCGACATCGAGCACGAGATCCGCCTCGTTGATGCCGTTCCCATGGGCGCCCGGATCGTGTCCGCCATGCCCCGCATCGATCACGACCCGCGAGACACCCAGGCCGAGCTGACGGGCGATCGAGAACCGCCCGTTCGAGTTCGCCGACGGCACCGCAGGCGCCGAGAGCGCGGGCGGAACGGCCGCGCGAGAGGGAAGTGGGATCTTCTCGATCGGCGTCGACGCAATCGGCGCCGGCGGGACGACCGGCGACGGAATCACCAGCCCGGCCGTCGCCTTGGGATCGGTTGCGAGCGAACCCGGCTTGAGCGAGACAGATCGAGGTCGCAGGCAGGCGCGGGAATCGCCGCCGCCGGAGCGCCGGCCCTGTGGAAGTCGACGACGACACGGTACGGGTTGTAGAGAGTGAAGACGCTGTAGTCGTCTGCGGCCGCGCATGTCCATGACGACCCGCGTCGTGTTCTGCGGATGCCGACCCAGCCTGATCTCCTGGACGAGGTCGTCCGGGAACTTGAGGGTGGCGTCGAGCAGCGCCGCGACCGGGCGCGCGCCCTTCAGGTCGAAGAACACGCGCCGCGGGTTGTCGAGGCGCTCCTGGTGGTAGGTGATCTCGCCGTCCATCTCGATGCTCACGCGGACGCCGTCGGCCAGCGGCGTGCGCGTGATGCGCGCGGATGGCCACGGTCTCGCCGGTCGACGGCGACTGCCTTGAGGAGGCGCGCCAGAGGCGGATTCCGCGTGCGCGCGATCGGCGCCGGAGCCGTTCGGACCGGCGACTGCCGGCGGCTACCGGCGGCGCCGGCTTCGGCGCCGCGCTCACCGGCGCGTCGTCCTCCGCCTTCGCCGTCGAACTCCGCGACGTCTCGTCAAATCGCTCGAGAAGCGAGCTGGACGGATACGACGACTTTCAACTGGTTGAGCAGCCGCAGGCCGGTGCGGCGATCCGACGCCTGTCCGAACCGCTGGTAGGCGAGCAGCGACAGGTTGCCCGCCTGCCACAGCGCATTGTCGCTGTAGCCGCTGATCGGAAACCGGCGCACGAATCGCTCGTAGGCGGCGACCACCTCCCGAATCTGTTGAACCGTCGGCGGCGGCTCGCCGTCCCGCAGGGCACGCTCGCGCGCGAGCGTGCGCGTGTACAGGTCGCGCTGGCCCTCTGGCGTGGCGCGCACGGACGCCCCGATCACCAGGCACACCAGCCCGACGCTCGCCACGAATCTGGCGCTCATGTTCGACATGCTTGCCACAGCGCGAATACGCCCTGACGTGCCATGGTCCATCGACGCTCCCATACCGAGCCTGAGTCCAGTCGGATGCCGGTTCGACCCTCCGCGCTACCGCAGCTGGGCGTCGACCTCGTCGAAGTAGTCCTTCTTCACCAGAACCTCGCGCGCCTTGCCGCCCGCGGCGCCCGACACGAGCCCCTCCGCCTCCATCATGTCCACGAGACGCGCGGCGCGGCTGAAGCCGATCCGCAGCCTGCGCTGCAGGTACGAGATCGACGCCTGGCCGCTCGACACCACGATGCGCGCCGCCTCGTCGTACAGATCGTCCTTCTCGAACTCGAGATCACCCGACGTCTGCTTGTCCTCGGCGGTGATCGTCTCGTCGTAGGTCGGCTTGCCTTGCTTGCGCAGGAAGCTGGCGAGCCGCGCGCTCTCCTGCTCGGAAATGTACGGACCGTGGAGCCGGACGAACCGCGACGACGCCGGTGGCAGATAGAGCATGTCGCCCTTGCCGAGCAGCTGCTCGGCGCCGTTGCCGTCGAGGATCGTCCGCGAATCGGTCTTCGACGACACGCGGAACGAGATGCGGGCCGGAAGGTTCGCCTTGATGAGGCCGGTGATGACGTCGACCGACGGCCGCTGCGTCGCGAGAATCAGGTGAATGCCGACCGCTCGCGCCATCTGTGCGAGCCGCGCGATCGACTCCTCGACCTCGTTGCCCGCTACCATCATCGAGGTCCGCCAGCTCGTCGATCAGCACGACGATGAAGGGAAGCGGCCTTGATCTCGTTCCCGTTGTCGTCGAGCACGGGCCCCTTGGCCTCTTCCTGCGCGAGCCGCAGGTTCCGGTTGTACTGCTCGATGTTCCTGACCCCGACGGCAGCGAGCGTCTTGTACCGCTCTTCCATCTCCCGAACCGCCCATCGCAGCGCATTCGACGCCTGCTTGGGATCGACGACCACCGGCGTGAGCAGGTGAGGGATGTCCTCGTACATCCCGAGCTCGAGACGCTTCGGGTCGATCATGATGAGCCGCACGTCGTCCGGCGACGCGCGGAAGAGGATGCTCGAGAGCATCGCGTTCACGCTGACGGATTTCCCGGTGCCGGTCGAGCCCGGCAATCAGGAGGTGCGGCATCGTCGCCGAGGTCGCTGACGAACGGCTCGCCGTGAATCGTCTTGCCCAGAGCCAGCGTGAGCTTCGACGCCGAGCGCCGGTAGGCGTCGGACTCCATCAACTCGCGCAGCGAAATCTGTTCGCGGTTCGGGTTCGGAATCTGGATGCCGACCGTCGACTTGCCCGGAATGCGATCGATCAGGACCGACTCGGCCTGCATCGCCAGGCAGAGGTCGTCGGCGAGGCCGGTGATCTTGCTGTACTTGACGCCAGCGTCCGGCTTGAACTCGTAGGTCGTGACGACCGGTCCAGGATGGATCTGAACGACCGAGCCCTCGACTGAGAACTCGCGGCACTTCTCCTCGAGCAGCCGCGCGCCTTCCATCAGCTCACGCTCGTCGATTTTGCGCTCGCCCTTGGGCGCGTCCAGCAGAGCCAGCGGCGGCGGGATGAACGCGCCGCGCTTGCGCTCAGCCGGCACTTTCTCCGGCTCCGGCAGCGGCAGGGTCGGGGTCGACGGCGTCGGTGGTGGACGTTTGATCGCCGGGGGAGGAGTCGGTCTCGCTGACGCGGCCTTGAGCGCGGCTGCGGCCGCGCCGACGACGGCGGCGGCGCGCGAGGGCTTCGGAATGTCCTCTTTGGCCGGGGTCTTCGAAGCGACGGACGCGCCCGTTCCGCGCGCCGCGACGGACGGAGCCGGCCGCTGAGGCGTGACGTCGGCCGCGATGACTGGACGCGAGGGCCGGGCATCCCGGCGTCGGCCGGTTCCTTGCCGGCCTTCGCCATCTTGTGCGTCCTGTTCTTCGCGCGCGGCTTTCTCGAGGTGCTTCTTGATGACCTCCTGCCGCTGCTTGTCGCTGCGCCGTTCCTCGCGCCGGGCACGCACGGTTCCGAGCACGGCCGCCCATCGATCGCGGACCAGCGCGGCAACGAACGAGAAGAGCCGTCCGAATGAGAACTGCGTTGACAGAATAATCGACAGGAAGAGGAGCGTCAGGATCAGGATGATCGAGCCCGTGCGATTCAGATATGCCGCGAGAAGCGACGCCAGCGCGTCTCCGACGTAGCCCCCTGCCCTGAATGACTTGCCCGAGATCTCGAGCGTCCCGAACGCCAGCGAGAGGAACGACGAGACGCACGAGAAGAGCAGCGCCGCGCCGGTGAGCTTGGTGTAAGCGGCATCGACCACGTGGCACCAGAAGTAGTGCCAGCCGACAACCGCGAGCACGAGCGGGACGAGATAGGCCGCGTAGCCGAGCAGCTGATACGAGCAGCTCGGCGGTGAACGCGCCGACGCGTCCGGCGAAGTTCACCGGGCGCGGCGTCGGATCCCGTGTTGAAGAACCAGACCGGGTCGCGCGGGGCTGTAGGTGGCGAGCGCAACGAGCCAGATGAGCGCCAGCGCAAACAGCGCGACGCCCGCAAACTCGCTCACACGACGGGAGACCGCGGATCCTCCCACGTCAGACCTCCATCACGACCGGCAGCACCAGCGGCCGGAGGCCAGAACGTTTCCGGAAGAACCGCTGCAGATCCACGCGAATCTTCTCCTTGATGAGCCCAGGGTCGGTCCGCTCCTCGACGCTGGCGCCGTCGAGCGTCGCCGCCAGCAGCGCCGGAATCTCCTTGAGCAGCGCTTCCGTGCGCGCGTCGAGCACGAACCCGCGCGTGATCACGTCCGGCGTTTCCTCCAGGCTTCCGGACTGCCGCCCGATGCTCACGACCGGGACGACCAGGCCGTCACCCGACAGATGGCGGCGGTCCCGCAGCACCTCGTCGCCGACCTCGCCGCTCCGGGTCCCGTCAATCAGCACTCGGCCGGCCGGGACTTTGTCCGCAATCCGCCCGCCCTCGTCGTCGAAGCGGATGACGTCGCCGTTCTCCGCCAGCAGGACTTTCGTGATCCGGGACACGCGAGTGGCCACCCGCGCGTGCCGGGCCAGCTGCCGGTACTCCCCGTGTATCGGCACGAAGTACCGCGGCCTTACCAGCGACAGCATGAGCTTGAGCTCTTCCTCACTCCCGTGCCCGGACACGTGCACGTGCTTGATGCCCTCGTAGATGACTTCGGCATGCCGGCGGGCGATGTGGTTCATCACGCGCCCGATGGCCTTCTCGTTGCCCGGGATTTCCCGCGCCGAGAACACGACGACGTCTTCCGGCTCGAGCCGCACGTGGCGGTGATCGTTGATCGCGATCCGCGGCAGCGCCGCCTGCGGCTCGCCCTGCGACCCCGTGCAGATGCAGACGACATCCTGCGCCGGCGTGTTCCGGACGTCCGAGTCGCGCATCTGCACGCCGACCGGTATTCGCAGGTATCCGAGCCGCTGGGCAATCTCCGAGTTCTCGATGACCCCACGCCCGACGAACGCCACGCGCCGATCGAACTGCGCCGCGAGGTCGACGACGATCTGCATCCGGAAGATGCTCGACGCGAACATCGCGACGACGATCTTGCCGTCGGCGCCGGTGAAGATTTCCTCGAAGGCGTCGGTGACGTCGAGCTCCGAACCCGGAGACGCCCTTCCGATCGATGTTCGTGCTGTCGGCCAGCAGCGCCAGGACGCCCGGCCGACCCGAGCTCCGCGAGCCGGTGCACGTCCATCGGGTCGCCGTCGAGCGGCGTCTGATCGACCTTGAAGTCGCCCGTGTGAATCACGACGCCGCGGGGCGTTTCGATCGCCAGCGCCACGCAGTCTGGCATGCTGTGCGTGACGCGGAGGAACTCGATCGTGAACGCGCCGACCGTCACGCGCTCCCGCGGCTTCACCCGAATCAGCCGCTCGCGTGCCGTCTGCCTCACCGTGCGGCGAGCTCTCCTGCGTTCGTCGAGCCGGCGCCTCGAGCTTCGCCTCGACGAACGCCAGCGTCAGCGCGGTCCCGTAGACCGGGCCATCGAAATACGGCAGCACGTGCGGGACCGCGCCGATGTGGTCCTCATGCCCGTGCGTCAGCACCAGGGCCGAGATCCGATACTGCTGCAGCTGCCGCAGGTCCGGAATCACGAGATCCACGCCGAGGAGCTCGGGCTCGGGAAACATCACGCCGGCATCGACCAGGATGGCTGTCTCGCCGCAGGCGATGACCATCATGTTCATGCCGAACTCGCCGACGCCGCCCAGCGGGATCAGCTCGAGCGGAGGAGCATCCACGTGTCGGTCCGCAGTCGTCAGTATGAGACCCCAGTTGCGAGACTTGTACGTCAAAGGGCAGGTCGCGCACGAAGCGCTCCCGAGGGCCGGGAGCTTCGGACGGCGCGGCGGCAGGCGCCACCGGTTGCAAGCCCACCGGGACGGCTGCTGGGACAGCCCACCCGGGACGGTTCGAATCGGCTCGACTATAGCACAGGCCCGTCGTCAGCTCGCAGCAAAAACCTCCGCAAGCCGCGCCAGTTCTGTGAGTTGCAGCGTCTCGGGCCGCCGGCGCGGGTCGATGTCCGGCGCGCGCGAGCGCGTCGCCGCCGCCCGGCCCCGTTGCTCCGCGAATCGCCGACAGGGCGTTGCCAAGCATCTTGCGCCGCTGGGTGAACATCGATCGCACCATGGTCTCGAACAGCGCCTCGTCCGACAGCGCGACGGCGCGGTGGCCGAAAGGTCAGCGCGACCACGGCCGAGTGCACCTTCGGCGCGGGCCGGAACGCGCCTGGCGGCAGGGTCAACAGGGGCCGCACGTCCGCGTGAGCTGGATCAGGATCGACAGCACTCCGTAGTCGCGGCTGCCCGGAGAGGCGCGAATGCGCTCGGCCACTTCGCGCTGCAGCATCAGCGTTGCGTCCACGAGGCCGCCGCATGCGCGCGATGCGCGGCGAGAAGCCGAAACAGGATGGGCGACGAGACGTTGTAAGGCAGGTTGCCCGCGACCCTGACCTGCGCGCCGCCGGCTGCGAGCGCGGCGATGTCGAACTCGAGGATGTCGGCGTCGACGAGCGTCACGTTCGAGGGCAGCCGCGAAGCGCCAGCGCGACCACCATGTCGAGGGTCGATCTCGACGGCCGTCAGCGTGCGCGACCCGCGGCGCCAGCCGACGGCGTCAGCGCGCCCGGGCCAGGTCCGATCTCGAGAAACCGATCGTCGCTGCGGCGCGATCGCCTGGACAGCCGATCGGCCCAGGCGGCTCCAGAAAGTGCTGACCGTATCGCTTCTTGCGCCATGCGCCACAGCGCTCGCCGAGGGAGCGGGCAGGGGCCTGCAACGCGATGCTCGGCTGCCTCGCCCGCGCGTTGGCACCTCGCGCCTTGGCGAGCGGTGCGAGTCCCGTTCAGACGTCATCCAGCGACTCGCCCCGCCAGATACTTTTCCTCGATCTCTTCGATCTGTTCCTCGCTCATGCCGAAGTAGTGGCCGAACTCATGGATCACCGTCTCGGCCACGCAGTCGCGGATCTCTTCCTCGTCTGCGCACGACTCTTCGATCGGCCGCTGATAGATCGAGATGCGATCGGGCAGGGCATTGCCGTAGCTCCAGCTCCGCTCCGGCAGCGGCGTGCCCTGGTAGAGGCCGAACAGCTTGTCCTCCGGATCGACCTCCATCTCGTCCAGAATCGCGGCCGACGGCTCGTCCTCGACCACGACCGCGACGTTCTTCATCGCGCGCCGGAACCGGCGCGGGATCTCGCGCAGAGCCTCCTCGACGAGACGTTCGAAATCGTGTCGAGTCATTCTTTACTTGTCGCCGCTCTCCCGCGCGGCGACCTGTACCTCGCGGCGTTCGCCGCTCGGCGTAGTTTGGGGCGCTCGGGGTGCTTGGAGCGGCGACTTGGCGTCGGGGCGCCTTCTTCCGCCGACGGTGTACCTCGCTGCCTTCGCTCGGCCTTGCCGCTCGTCTCTCTCCTTCGAGACGACGTGGCGGAAGTACTCGCAGTCCTCGGTCACGGCGCAGCGGTCGCAGAGCGGGCGCGGCTTGCAGATGCGGCGGCCGTGCAGGATCAGCGTGTCGGATGCGCGGGTCCAGTCGGCGGGCGGGAGCGCGGCGCACAATTGCTGTTCGACGACGACCGGGTCGTCCGATCGCGCGATGCCGATGCGGTTGGCGACGCGGAGGACGTGGCGATCGACGGGGAGGCCGGGAACGCCGAGCGCGTGTCCGAGCACGACGTTCGCGGTCTTGCGGCCGACGCCCGGCAGCTTGACGAGCGCCTCCATCGTGCGCGGCACCTCGCCGCCATGCTCGTCGACCAGCGCGGTCGCCATGCCTTTGAGCGATCGTGACTTGGCGCGGAAAAAGCCGGTGGACTGGATCTGCGGCTCGAGCTCGGATGTCGAGGCCCTGGCGAGCGCACGGGCATCGGGATAACGCCGGAAGAGCGCCGGCGTCACCTGATTCACCCGCTCGTCGGTGCACTGCGCCGACAGGATCGTCGCGACGAGGAGCTCGTAGGCGTTCGAGAAGTGCAGCTCGGTGTCGGCGCCGGGATGCTGTTCGGAGAGCTGCTCGAGAATCTGCCGCGTCGCCGCGGCGTTCTTCGAGCATCGCATCTGATTGTAACGCCGCCTATCGATGCGCGTCAGTCGCCAGACTGCGACCGATCCGGAAACTTGAGCGCGGCTAACCTGCGGCTGCCGGAGCGTTGCCACCGCGCCGACTTCGGAGGTACCGGCCGTGAGCAGCGCGATGAGAGCCTTGCTGTTCCCGCTCAATCGAGACGTGCCCACGACAACCGTCTCGCCGAGGTCCATCGTGAAGCTGGTGTTCATGATCGACCGATCGCCGAACTTCGGGAGCGCCAGGCCCTCAGCGCCGGCACGCTTCTCGCCTTCGACTTGACGCACGTATTCGCCGGCCTGCGCGGCCTTCGCTTCGGCCACGCGCTGCGTGGCGGCGCGAAGCTCCGACTCGAGCCGCGCGATGTCCGGATGCTGCGGCGCCAGCTTCGCGCGCGCCGCTTCGAGCCGTTCCTTCGCAACCGCGACCTCGTTGCTCCAGAACGCTGCTCCCCGTGTCGCAGATCGCGCGAGACGCTGGCTCGCGGGGCGCGCGGCTGGTCTCGGAGATCGTGACGTCACGCAGGAGGAACCGAACCGAAGTGCGATTCTGATCCGCGGGGCCCGATCAATCTCGATCTCGTATTCGTGTTCGTCGGGTCCACGCAGCCGGGTGATCGCCCGGCTGCTGCTGCAGCACAGAATCCAGGCGGCGTCGAGCAGCCGATACGAGCGGTACGGCAGGAAGTCCTTCATGTCCATGAGCGCCTTGCGCGCTGCCGGCGGGATGTCCTCTTCACCCGCGACCGCGCGCAAATCCCCGAGCACGAGGACGACGCTGAATCCCTGCGGACGTGCCCACCCCTCTCGCTGACCAGGACCCCGGGCGCGGGGCCACGGCCGCTCGGCGTCGCGGTTTGTCCGGCGGACGCCTGCTGCGCCCGCAAGTGGAGCGGGGTCGGCAGTCACGCAGCGATGGCGAGCGCCAGCACCGGCGCCAGCGCGCTCGAGGACCTCATGGGATGGTCTCCTTGACCGAGAAGTCGGAATCGAACGTCCAGATGATGCGCGTGCCGCCGGGCGTCGCAAACTGGAGCTGGCGCCGCTCCGCTGGGCGGGCCGAGTCAGCCACGGCCGTTCCTCCAGACGCAACCGACGGAGGCGGCAGCCGGCGCCCGCCCGTCACGCCGACGCAATCACAAGAGCGATAGCGGCCGCGATCGCGAGGGCGCCCCTCCATGCGACACGCCGAGCAGGCTGGCCAGCCGCCTCGCTTACGACCCGACGCCGAATCGCCGACGCCTCAGCCTCGGAGAGCCCGGGGTCGCGTGGCAAGGGGATCTCCCTCGCGCATCAATTCGGCAAGGGTCTTCATGTTCGTTCTCCCGATGTCTGAGGCCGTCAGTGCCCGCGCCATCTCGCGCCGCCCTACCGACAAGTGCCAGCGAACGGTCACCGCCGTGACTCCAAGAGGCCGCGCGATCGCCGGAATCTGCGTGCCTTCGAGCTCGTAGAGAATCAGGATCGCGCGCCTTCTAGGCGGCAGCTGATCGAGCGCCTGCCACACGAGCGATTTTGCAATCAACGCCGACTCCGGATGGGTCGACGGTGGACAAACGTCGAGTGACGGGCTGATGGAAGCGGCGGACCGCAACCTGGCGCCAGCGATCGCGGCAGATGTTGATCAGGACGCGGACGAGCCAGGCCTCCTCGTGCGACGAGCCGTCAGGCACTGAGTCGGGTGACCGGGCCGCACGGAGAAAGGTCTCCTGGACGAGGTCTCTCGCATCTTCCGCGCTGCCCGCCAGCCGGCGCGCGAGCCGGAACAGCCTGGGCTGATGGGCGTCGAACAGGGCCCCCAGACGCGCGGCGGGATCGTCCTTCGGACGTTCCGTCGCCGCAGCAAGCAGCAGAGCGTCACCCGTCATACTTAACCGGGGGGCTTCGCCCCGCCGGACCCCCCATCGCCGTCGCTCGCGGGGGCCCCATTGCCCCGCTCCGCTTCCGGCGCGGCGCGCCTGCGCGCCTCCCGTGCGCCGCCGATTCTCACCGGGGGCTTCGCCCCGCCGGACCCCCCATCGCCGTCCGCCTCGCGGAAGCTCCGGCGAGACCTGCGCCTTCTGCGCGAAGGCGGCCGCTCGCGGGGGCCTTATCGCCCCGCTCCGCTTCCGGCGCGGCGCGCCTGCGCACCTAAACCCTCACCGGGGGGCTTCGCCCCGCCGGACCCCCCAGCGCCGCCGCCTACGCTCGAAGCCCGGCGGGCTCCCGATGCGCCTCGGCGCGAAGGCGCCGCTCGCGGCGGGCCCCATGCCCCGCTCCGCTTCCGGCGCGCCTCAGCACCTAAACGCGCTTCGGGCGAAATCTGTTGGTCAGAGCCGAGCGTCAGTGAACTTTGTCCCAGCCCGGTCCGGTGGACTCGTTGTAGATGCGCATGTGCTCCTGAAGAGCGGCAATGAGGTTCGGCACGACCTGGAGCGGCACCGCGACCTTGGCCCGTACGGGCGCACGGATCACATGGTCCGCCTCGGCCGCCTGAACGTCTTTTTCGGTCAGCGGCATCACTTCGCAGAAGGACAGCGTGAAATCGAAAGGAGAGTGCGAGATGGCGCAGAAGTTCGCGTAAATCCGCGAGAGGTCGCCGGCGTCGTCAGGAATGATGGTGAAGTTGATTTGCTTGCGTTCGCTCATCCGGGCACTGTAGCACGGCGGCCGGAGCGGCGCGGGGCGAAGGGGTCCCCGCGAGCGACGGCGGGAGGGCCTAATCAGTAGCGCCTCATGACGCCGACGACGACACCCTGGACCTGCACCTGGTCGGGCAGCAGCATCATCGGCTGCATCGACGGATTCGCCGGCTGCAGGCGGATGCGTCCCTGCTCGCGATAGAGCTTCTTGAGGGTGACGTCCGACCCGTTCAACAGCGCAATCACCATCTCGCCGTTCTCGGCCGTGCGGCGGTCCTCGACGATGACGAAGTCGCCGTCTTTGATTTGCTCGTCGATCATCGAGTTGCCCTTGACCCGCAGCACGTACGAATCCCGTTTGCCGGTCAGGTTCTCGGGAACGGCGATCGTCTCGTTGCCGGCCACCGCCTCGATCGGCGCGCCTGCCGCCACATAGCCGAGAAGCGGCAGTTCGACTGCGCGCCCACCAAGCCGCGTCGGCACGAGCTCGACCGATCGGCTGCGGTTCCACGCGCGCTTGATGAAGCCCTTCTCCTCCAGATTCGTCAGGTGCTTGTGGACCGTTGCCAGCGAGGACAGGCCGAACCTTCGGCCGATTTCCTCCAGGCTCGGCGCATAGCCATGCTGCTGGATGAAGTCGTTCAGGTAGTCGAGGATTTCGCGCTGCCGCTTGGTCAATGGCTGCATGGTCGCGCACTATATGCAAAGGAAAAGCGAAAGTCAATTGCTTTACTGTTGAGTAACTTTCGCCAGGTTTCGCTGGTCTAATCTTTTGCGAGTACGTCTAATGGCCAATGTCTCTGCCGAGCCGTGACGTGCGATGCTGACTCGAACATGGACCGGTCATCTGGGTGGTTCCCCGGGCATGCGGGTTCGCGTAACGACGCCCGTGCCGCGCGAGGTTCCGTTCGACGCCGCCTCGAGCGAATCGGCCGCAGTGGACGCCAATTGGCAGACCGCCGACGATCAGGCCCTCGTCGATGCCTCTCTCGACGGCCGTCCCGGCGCGTTCGACGTCATCGTCGAGCGCTATCGCAGGCAGGTGTATCAGCTCTGCTACCGCTTCGTCGGCAATCACGAAGACGCCAGTGATCTCGCGCAGGACGTGTTCATTCGTGCCTATCGCGGACTGCGCGGGTTTCGCTCTCGCGTCCGCGCTGGGCACGTGGCTGTACCGCATCGCGGTGAACGTCAGCCTCAATCGGATGGCGGTGAAGACGCCGCGAACCGAGGCGCTCGAAGCATCGAGAGCATCGGGACTCGGAGGCTGTGCTGCCCGACACGGCGCTCCTCCGTGCTGAACGAGCCGGAGAAGTGCGGGCCGCCATCGCGCGGCTCCCGCGAAAACAGCGGGCGACGCTGATCCTGCGCGTCTATCATGAGCTGCCGCATCAGGAAATCGCCGAGATTCTCGGAAGCTCGGTGGGCGCGGTCAAGGCAAACTTTTTTCACGCGCTGGCCAATCTGAAGAAGCTGCTGCAATGACACACCTCACGGACGCCGAATTCGTCGACCTCCTGGACGACGTGCTGCCGCCTGCCCGCCGCGCGCATCTACAAAAGTGCGAGGCATGCCGGACGCAGGCCAGCGAGATGGACTCGGTCTTCACCCGTGCGGTCGAGGGTGCGGAGATTCCGGAACCCTCTCCACTCTTCTGGGACCGCCTCTCTGACGCGGGTTCGCGAAGCTGTCGCCGTGACCCCCGTCCCTACAACGACACCAACGTGGCGCGAGCGGGTGTGGCGGCCCGGTACGGCGTGGGCTGCAGGTGTGGCATCTGTCGCGCTGGCTGTCGGGATATCCCACTCCATGCTGCCGCGGGCACCGCTTACGCGCCCGACTTCGATCGTCCTCAAGAGCCCGTCGCTGTCGGGGCCGTACGCGGCTGGATCGGAGCTGTCGGATGACATCGAAGCAGATGACGCATGGGCAGTCGTGCGCAACGTAGCGGACCAGATCGAATGGGACGATGCGCATGATGCGGGCATCAGCACACGTCCCGACGCCGCAGAGCGCATGGCGGCGGAGTTGTCCAGGCGGGAACAGTCCGAGCTCGCACGGCTGCTCGAACACGAGCTCAAACGGTGAGGCGACCGGAAGTGACGAAGACGAATCGCGATCGATGGCTCTCGCTGGTGGTGATGCTCCTGATTGCTGGAGCGCTCGCCACCGTGCGCGCAGAGGGCCGGCTGAGGGCCACGACGCCGCGCCATGCGTCGCAGGACCCCAGCCCGACGGCGCCGAACCGCGGCACCCCGCCCGATTCGCCGGATCCGCTGGCGCCGGTTTCGACCGGCGGAGCTCGTCAATATGCTCGATACGTACGCGATCGTGCGGGCACAGGCCGAGCTCACCCTCAACGATACGCAGTACCCGCAGTTCGTCACCAGGCTCAAGCGACTGCAGGAAGCCCGCCGCCGCAATCAGCGTCAGCGGAACCAGATCCTCCAGGACCTCCGCAAGCTGACTGGCCCCCTGGCCCCGACGCCGATAGACGAGGCGGTGGTTCGCGAGCGCTTGAGGGCCCTGCGCGACCACGACGAACGAGCGACCGCCGAAATGCGCAAGGCCTACGAAACGCTCGACGAGGTGCTCGACGTCCGCCAGCAGGCCAGATTCCGGATTTTCGAGGAGACGATCGAGCGGCGGAAGCTCGACCTCTTGATGCGGGCCCGCGAGCGCGCGCGCCACGGGACCCGGACGCGGCAGCCGCTAACGACCTGATTGCAAGAGCCGGCCCTCCGTGTAGAATCGATTCATGCGATGCTCGACGTCTCGCCGTCCTCGTGGCCGTGAGCGTGGTGACCGTCGGCCCTGCGGTCGCCCGGCAGCGCCCCTCCAAACTGGACTCCGATCGATTCGAGGGCAAGCTCACGCGAATCGTGGCGTTCGGCAACGAGAAGCGCGCACGCGCCGGGACCCAGACGACCCCGATCTCCGAGGCCGAGATCAATGCCTACTTTCGAGCACGCCGCAAAGAGCCAGATTCCCCCCGGCATCGTCGAGCCTCGCCTGAGTGCCTCAGGGCGAGGGACGCGTCAGCGGACAGGCGGTGGTCGATCTGGATGCCGTGAGAAAGCAGAAGCAGCGGGGCTGGCTCGATCCGATGGCGTACCTCACCGGATCGCTGCCGCTGACGGCGAGCGGCCTCTTGATTACAAAGGACGGCGTCGGGCCGGTTCCAGCTCGAGTCGGCGCGAGATCTCGGGAATTTCCGTCCCAAAGTCGCTGCTGCAGGAGCTGCTCGGCCTACTACTCGCGGACGCCGGAGAACCCGCGCGGCATCAGCATGGACGATCCGTTCGAGCTGCCCGCTCACATCCGCGAAATCCGGGTCGAGCGTGGGCAAGCCACTATCTTGCAGTGAGGTTGGCTGCATGCTGAGCGCTGCATGGACTACCTCGCCTCTGCACTCCAATACCTGAAGGGTGTCGGCCCGCGGCGCGCTGCGGATTTGCAGCGTGTCGGCCTGCACACGGTCGAAGATCTCCTGTATCGGTTCCCGATCCGCTACGAAGATCGGGGTCACTTCCAGACCATTGCGTCGCTCCGCCCTGGAGTGACCGCCTCGATCGTCGGCGAGGTCGTCAGCGGCGGCGTCAGGCCGACTCGTCGTCCGAGGTTCCGCATCTTCGAGTTGCTGGTGCGCGACGCGACCGGCTCAATCCGGGCCATCTGGTTCAATCAGCCGTTCCTGGCTGACATCTTCCATCCACATCAGCGCGTCATCC
Organism: uncultured Acidobacteriota bacterium; assembly: GCA_963804795.1. Classification (GTDB taxonomy): domain Bacteria; phylum Acidobacteriota; class Vicinamibacteria; order Vicinamibacterales; family 2-12-FULL-66-21; genus CAVSUB01. The sequence continues at coordinate 68,680 of CAWDRS010000012.1, forward strand.
TCTTCGGGAAGCTCGAGCTGACGTCGCATGGTCTCCAGCTGCAGAACCCCGCAGTACGAAGTGCTGCGGCAGGAAGGAGGCAGTGACCCGGCCGCGCACGACGGGGTCGAGGACGACACGCTTCACACGGGGAGGATCGTTCCCGTCTACGAGAAGACCGGGAACCTGACGGCGAAGATGCAGCGTGTCCTCGTGCACCAGGCGCTGACCGAGCTTCCCGGACGTGCTGCCCGATCCGATTCCTCCGGCCGTGCTCGCCCGCCAGGATCTCGTCGACCGCCGCACGGCACTTCAATTCGTGCACTTCCCACCGGAGGGCGCCAGCATAGACGAGTTGAACCGCTTCCGGTCGCGCGCCCAGCGGCGGCTGATCTTCGAAGAGTTCTTCCTCTTCCAGCTCGGGTTGATCCTGCGGAAGCGGCGGGCCGAAGCGGAACAGAAGCCGCGCGCGGTCCGCATCACCGACGAGATCCGTGACGCCGTGCGGCGCGTGTTGCCGTTCCGGCTGACAGGGGATCAGAAGAAAGCGATCGCCGAGATCGTCGCCGACATGCAGCGGACGTCCCCGATGAACCGGCTCCTGCAGGGCGACGTGGGCTCCGGAAAAACCATCGTCGCGCTGATGGCCGCAGTGGTCGCGATGGAGAACGGCTTCCAGGTTGCCTTCATGGCGCCCACCGAGATCCTGGCAGAGCAGCACTACATCACGATCCGCAAGCTCCTCGAATCATCCCGGTTCCGAATGACGCTGCTGACAGGTTCGACGCCGGCGCGCCAGCGGCGCGAGGCACACGCGGAGCTCTCGGCCGGCTCGATCCAGCTGGCGGTCGGCACGCACGCGCTCGTGCAGGATCCGATCGCGTTCCGCGAGCTGGGGCTCGTGATCATCGACGAGCAGCATCGTTTCGGAGTCATGCAGCGCGCGACCCTCCGCTCCAAGGGGCTGCACCCCGACGTCCTGGTGATGACGGCGACGCCGATCCCCCGGACGCTCGCGCTGACGACTTACGGCGACCTCGACGTGTCGGTGATGAAGGAGATGCCGCCCGGGCGCCATCCGATCAAGACCATCGCCAAGCCCGAGTCGCGACGGGACGAGATCTATGCCTTCGTGCGCGAGCAGATCGACGCGGGCCGGCAGGTCTACGTCATCTATCCGCTGGTGGAGGAGTCCGAGAAGGTCGACCTCAAGGCTGCTACTGAAATGGCCGATCACCTCGCGCAGGAGGTCTTCCAGGCGTACCGCGTGGCGTTGCTGCACGGGCGGATGAAGCCGGACGCCAAGGACCGCGTCATGGGAGCGTTCGCACGAGGGGAAATCGACCTGCTTGTCTCGACGACCGTTGTCGAGGTCGGCGTGGATGTCTCGAACGCGTCGGTGATGCTCGTCGAGCACGCCGAGCGCTTCGGCCTGTCGCAGCTCCATCAGCTGCGGGGACGCGTCGGCCGCGGCCCATACTCGTCGTTCTGCATCCTCCTCTATCAATCGCCGCTCAGCGATCAGGGACGGGATCGCCTCAAAGCATTGACCGAGACGACCGATGGCTTCGTGATCGCCGAGCGCGACCTCGAGCAGCGCGGCCCGGGCGACTTCTTCGGCACCCGCCAGTCCGGGATGCCCACCCTGCGCGTCGGCGACCTCCTGCGCGATCATCAGCTGATGGAAGAAGCCCGCCGCGAGGCGATCGAGGCGCTCGACGACGTGCGGCAGTCGGAGACGCTCGCGGCTCTCGTGCGGAGCAGTTGGGAACAACGGTTCGGTTTGGTCGGAGTCGGATAGTCGACCGTCGAGAGTCGGGGATCGGCAGTCGCAGTCGGGTCAACAGTCCGAAGTCATCATCCTCTTGTAGGATTTTCTGGTTGCTACCTGCGTTACGAACCGACTCCGCGAGCCCCGAGCGCCGAGCGCCGAACCCCGACAAGAATCCCCCATGCGCATCATCGCCGGCACCCTCAAGGGCCGCAGGATCGAATCGCCCGACTGGGAAGGGCTCAGGCCGACCTCCGATCGGCTGCGCGAGACGTTGTTCAACGTGCTCGCGCCACAGATCAGGGACGCTCACTTCCTCGACGGCTTCGCAGGGACCGGCGCGGTGGGGATCGAAGCGATGAGCCGCGGTGCGTCCCACGTGACCTTCGTCGAGCGCGACCCGCGTGCCGTCGGCCTCATCGAATCCAACCTGAGGCGGGCTGGCGTGAACGACCGCTATGCTATTATCCGGACTGGGTTTGCCCTCGCGTTCCCGAGCGCCGTGCCGCCCTCGTTCGACATCATCTTTCTCGATCCGCCGTACGGCCGCGCCTGTCTGGAGGATGCGCTCGACGCGGCGGCGCGGCTGATGACGGACGGCACGCTGCTGGTCATCGAGCACGCCCGTCGAGACGAGTCGCCTGCCGAACGGGGAACGCTCCGGCGGACTCGCGTGGTCCCTTCGGGCGACAGCGCCCTCGGCTTCTACCGGCGGACCGAGACAACATGAGCGTGATCGCCATCTATCCGGGATCGTTCGATCCGCTGACCAACGGCCACGTCGACATCATCCAGCGCGGCGCGCGGCTCTTCGACCGCATCGTCGTCGCGATGCTGCTCAACATGGACAAGGCGCCGCTCTTTACGGTCCCGGAGCGCGTGGACATCGCGCGTGAAGTGTTCAAAGACAACGCCAATGTCGAAGTGGACACCTTCGACGGACTCCTCGTCGAGTACGCTCGTCGGAAGCACGCCGGAGTCATCGTGCGGGGTCTGCGCGCCATCTCCGACTTCGAGTTCGAGATGCAGATGGCGCTGATGAACCGGCGGCTCAATCCTGAGGTCGAAACCGTGTTCATGATGCCGGCCGAGCCGTACACCTACGTCAGCTCGCGTCTGGTCAAAGAAGTCGTCGCTCTCGGCGGATCGGTGTCCGGCCTCGTGCCATCGATTGTCGAGCGGCGCCTGCGCGAGAAGAAGCTCGCGCGCGCAACGTTGAGGGCCTGATAAATGCTCGCCACCCGTGCAGGACGGATTGCCCAGTCGCCCACCATGAAGGTCACGGCGGAAGCCTTGAAGCTCAAGGCCGCCGGCGTGGACGTCGTCGACTTGGGCGCCGGCGAACCGGATTTCCCCACGCCGCCGCACATCGGTGCCGCGGCACACGCGGCGATCGACGCGAATTTCACGAAGTACACGACGAACTCCGGCACCGAAGAGCTCAAGCTTGCGATCGTCGCGCGCTACCGCGAGGATTATGGCGTCGAGTACGCCACATCCGAGATCATCGTGACGGCGGGTGGCAAGCAGGCGCTCTACAACGCCGCGCTCGTCTTGTTCGGGGAAGGGGATGAGGTCGTCACGCACTCGCCGGGATGGCCGACGCTCGTCGAGCAGATCAAGCTGGCGGACGCGACGCCCGTCCTGGTGCATACGCACGCGGACGAAGGGTTTCGGATCGGCGCCGCGCCGTTCATCGCTGCGTTCACGCCCCGCACACGCGGCGTCATCATCAACTCCCCGGGGAACCCGACCGGCGCGCTGATGCCGGAGTCCGAGCTGGCGATCCTCGGAGAAGAGGCCGCGCGCCGCGACATCTGGATCCTCGTCGATCTCTGCTACGAGAAGCTGATTTACGACACGACACCACACAACCTTCCGGGCGTGCTTGCGCGAACGAACCCCGCACGATCGATCCTCTGCGGCTCTGCCTCCAAGGCATACGCCATGACGGGATGGCGGTGCGGCTGGGCGATCGGGCCAACGAAGGTGATCGCAGCCTGCAACGCGCTTCAGAGCCACGCGACGTCGAACGTCTGTTCGATCACACAAAAGGCGGCCACCGCGGCGCTCATCGGTCCGCAGCGGTGTGTCGGAGACATGCTGGAGGAGTACCGCCATCGCCGGGACCAGCTCTGCGCGTGGCTCTCGGAGGAGCCACGGTTCCGGTTCGTGACACCGGCCGGCGCCTTCTATCTTTTCGTCGACGTCTCAGAGTTCCTGTCGCCGGACGGAATCCGCACCTCCGCCGAGCTCGCACACTCCCTCCTGGACGATGCGCGCGTGGCGGTGACGCCGGGTGAGGCGTTCGACGCGCCCGGGTTCCTGCGGCTGTCGTACGCGACATCGCTGACCGAGCTCGAACGGGGCACCCGGAAGATCATCGACTACCTCCGCGCGACGGCAAGCCGACCCAACGCCGTCGCCGGATAGGCGGGCGCGTGCCCGTCGAAGGCTTCCTCGCCGAGCTCGAAGCTGTCGTCGGCCCCGCACATGTTCGTACCGACGCCGCCACGCGCCAGATCTACGGCACAGACGCCTTGAAGCGCGGCCATCCGGCCGACGTTGTCGTCTTCCCGGGCACCACATTGGAAGTCGCAGGCATCGTGCGGGTCTGCGCGGCGTATCGTGAGCCGATCGTGCCCCGCGGCGGCGGCAGCGGCTACACGGGCGGGTCGGTGCCGGTCCGCGGCGGCGTCGTGCTGTCGCTTGATCGGATGAACCGCATCCTCGAGATCGATCAGGTCAACCTTCTGGCGGTCGTCGAGCCGAACGTCATCACCGGTGATCTCCAGGACGCTGTGGAGAGGGTCGGCCTGTTCTACCCGCCGGATCCCTCGTCGCTGCGCCAGTCTGCGATCGGCGGCAACGTCGCCGAGTGCGCCGGAGGCCCGCGGGCGTTCAAGTACGGCACCACCAAGCAGTACGTCCTCGGGCTGGAAGCCGTCCTGCCAACCGGCGAGATCGTCGAGACCGGCGGCAAGGTGGTCAAGAACGTCGTCGGCTACGACCTGACGCACCTGCTGGTCGGGTCGGAGGGCACGCTGGCCATCATCACGAAGGTGGTGCTCAGGCTCGTGCCGCGGCCTCAGGTCCAGACGACGATTCGCGCCTGCTTCAGAGACGTCGGCGGGGCGGTGCAGGCGGTGACGAACATCATCAGCGAGCGAGTCGTGCCCGCGGCGCTCGAGCTCGTGGATGGAGACTCGCTCGAAGCGGTCGCCACCGCGCTCCAGACGCGGTCGCTCGCACCGGAAGGCACCGGCGCGATCCTGCTGCTGGAGGTCGACGGCGGGGTAGCGGCCGTCGCCGAGGACGCCGAGCGCGTCGAGCGAGCGTGCCGGGATGCCGCGGCCATCGAGGTCCGGCGCGCGGCAGACGATCGGGAACGCGCGGAGCTGTGGCGCGTCCGGCGTGAGCTCTCGCTGTCGCTGCGGATGATCGCTCCGATCAAGTACAACCACGACGTCGTTGTCCCGCGCGGCCGCATCCCGGAGCTCTTCGCGCTGGTCGATCGATTGAAGGCGCAGTTCGGCCTCCGGATTCCGTCGTTCGGCCATGCCGGCGACGGCAACATCCACGTCAACATCATGTCGGACCCGCAGCGGCCGGGTGAGGTCGAGCGCGCGCATGCGGCCGAACGTGCGCTGTTCGAAGGCGTCGTCGCGCTCGAAGGCGCCATCAGCGGCGAGCACGGCATCGGCTTCTCGAAGGCTCGGTTCCTGGAGATCGAGCTGTCGCCAGACGAGATCGCGCTGATGAAACGGATCAAGCAGGCGTTCGACCCTCTGGGGATCCTGAATCCCGGGAAGATCTTTCCGGAACCCGCGGCGGCCGATGCCGCCGTGCGCCCCGAAGGGAAAGCGGTATGATGTCGGGTTAGACACCCCAAATGCCAAAGCTTGCTTCCGTCACGCTGATCGCTTTGCTTTCGCTGTCCGGTCCGCAGACGCCGCAGGACGAGGTGGCGGCGCTCCGGAAAGAAGTCGAGACGCTGAAGGCGCAGCAGGCCGCCATCCAGCGGGACCTGACCGCCATCAAGAACTTCCTGCAGGCGCTGGCCCAGGCACAGCAGCCAGCGGAAGCGGCACTCGTCAACAAGACGGTCCAGGTCGATGGCGTGCCGACGAAGGGTGCAGCCACCGCGCGCGTGATGATGGTCGAGGTGTCGGACTATCACTGCCCGTTCTGCCGCCGCTTCCGCCAGCAGACGCAACCGCAAATCGACGCGCAGTACATCGCGACCGGCAAGCTGCGGTATGCCTTCATCGACTACCCGATCGCACAGCTCCATCCCGATGCGTTCCGCGCGCACGAAGCCGCCAACTGCGCGGGGGACCAGGGCAAGTACTGGGAGATGAACGGGCAGCTCTTCGATCAGCCGGCGCGCGACGTGCCTTCGCTGGTGGCGCAGGCAGGGAAGGTCGGGCTCAACACGTCACAGTTCAAGAGCTGCCTCGAGGGAGGCAAATATTCGACGCCGGTGCGCGAGAGCGTTTCGCGGATGCAGACGCTCGGCCTCGACAGCACGCCGACCTTCCTCCTTGGCCTGACGCCATCAGCCGGCCAGCCGATGAAGGTGCTGAGAGTGGTCAAAGGCGCCGTCCCCTTCGAGGACTTCAAAGCCGTGCTGGATTCGATGCTGAAGTAGGCCAGACCTTCAGGCCGGGTCTACGTCCGTCTTCACTACACTGCCACCCGTATCGCCGTTCGCTGACAGCGCTCAATGGATCCCCGCACTCGTCAGCTGGCCGAGAAAATCTGGAACTACCATCAGCTGAATCATCAGCTGGCACCTGCTGACGCCATCCTCGTTCTTTGCAGTCATGACAAGGCCGTAGCCGAACGAGGCGCAGGCCTGTTTCTCGAAGGCCTGGCGCCGCTCCTCATCTATTCGGGCGGCCTTGGCTCAATCACCAGACACCTCTGGAAAGAGCCGGAGGCCAATCAGTTCGCCGAGATCGCGGTGAGCATGGGCGTGCCGCGCGAAAAAATCCTGATCGAGAATCGGTCGACGAACACCGGCGAGAACGTCCTCTTCACAAAGCAGCTGCTCAGCGACACGGGCATCGATCCGCAGGTGTTCATCGTCGTGCAGAAGCCGTACATGGAGAGGCGGAGCTACGCCACGTTCAGAAAGCTCTGGCCCGGGAAGACGCTCCTGGTGACCTCTCCCAGAGTGTCGTTCGACGAGTATCTTGGGAAGTACTCCAACGAGAGCCTCTCGAGCGACGATGTCGTCAGCATCATGGTGGGCGATCTGCAGCGCCTGCGAGTGTATGCAGACAGGGGTTTCCAAATCCCTCAGGACATCCCGGATGACGTGTGGCAGGCGTTCGAAGACCTGGTCCAGGCCGGGTTCAATCGTCACCTGATCGCGTGAAGCGCCCGCCGCCGGCCGATTGCCGTTTCTTCACATTCGATTCGAACTTCCGGCCCTGCTCCGCGCCTCTTAGAGGATGAAGGGGAGGCGTGGGAACGTCCAGACAAGAGAAGCAATGGGTCCTTCGGGCCCAGTGTCACGACCGGGAGGCGCTCGAGGAGCTGCTCCGCAGCGTCCAACCGTCTCTTCGGCGTTACCTGCTCGGCCTGGTGGGCCCTCTGCACGCCGACGACACGGTGCAGGAGGTGCTCATCCTGATCTGCCGCAAGCTGGCCTGGCTGAAGTCGGCGGATCTCTTTCGCCCGTGGGCGTTCAGGATCGCCAGCCGCGCCGGCTTCCGGCACTTGAAGAAAGAACGGCGGCGGCTCGATCAGACGGCTGACGAGTCCGTCATCGAGAGCCTGCCTGCGCCCGACGCCCGTCCGGCGGACGATCTGCTCGAGGAGCTCCTCACAGACGGACGCGCGTCGCCGGCAAGCCGCGCAGTCCTGGTCTTGCATTTTCAGGAAGAGATGACCCTCGCCGAGGTCGCAGCGATCCTCGAGCTGCCTCTGGGCACGGTCAAGTCACGACTGGCATATGGCCTGGCGGCGCTTCGCCGGGATCGCGAGAAGGGAGTCTGAGATGACGGAATCATCGGAGAGGGTTCTGCGGCAGTCGCTGGACTACGTCGATCGTCTGCGAAAGACGTTGGGTCATCACCATGGGCATCACGGCGGCACTGTCACAGGCCGCGTGGTTCCTGTTGATCTTCGGTGTCAAGGGCGCGGACGTGAAAGGGGCGCTTCTTCTTGCCACCTTCGCGCTCGCGATGACAGTGTTCGGCGGAGTATTCATGCTGGTCCTGCACATCACCAGGATGACGCAGAGAATTCTCCAGGCCATCGAGGTGCGTCCAAGGGCTGATGTTTCGGGCAGGGGCCGCCCCGCTTGCCTTCGGCGTGACCAGAGTGCCATCGTGTGCCAGAGCGCTCGCACAATCCGTCCAGGAGCTTCGAATGGCGACGACAGTCACACGTCCCAGGGTCGACGATCACTTCGAGAACCGTCCCGCCGTTCTCCGGAATGCGTACGACGCCGTCCTCGCGGCATCGCGGCGGTTCGGCCCGGTCAAGGTCGAGCCAAAGAAGACATCCATTCATCTCGTTCGCGTGAGCGCGTTTGCGGGTGTCGCCGTGCGCAAGACGGCAATCGTGCTCACCATCAAGGCCTCCCAGGACATCCGGAGCAGCAGGATCGACAAACACGAGCGCGCATCCGCGAATCGCTGGCATCTCGAGACGCGCCTCGAAGGGCCGGACGATGTCGACAAGGAGTTGATCGGCTGGCTCGCGGCGGCGTACGAGCTCGCCGATTAGGAGACCGATGTTGTCCGCCGAACTGACTGCGTCTGACAGGGAGGAAGCGAGGTAGGGAGGAGCGCGACAAGAAGAATAAGGCTAGGGTTCCTCCTGTCCTCCCTTCCTCCCTGTGAGACGCAGTCGGAAAGAACCGCTCGGAGGCAAGAACGGCCTGTCGGTGATCTGCCCCTCGAACCGCGCACCCCATCGTCCCGGAATAGCGGTGTGGCAGTCCGGGCACGTGCCGCTCGATGTCACGCGGTACTGCTGCACGAAGTACCCGAATCGCTCGACGAGGAGCGCCTGGCAGGCGTGACAGCGCGTGTTCTCCAGATCACCAACCTGGCCGGGCAGGTTGCCGGCGTAGATGTACTTCAGGCCGTTGGCACGTCCAATCGTGGCGGCGCGGAGCAGCATCTCCGGCGTGGTATTGGCCGGATCGTTCATCCGGTAGTCCTGGTGAAACGCCGTCACGTGCCACGGAATCAGCGGCGACACACTGGCGACGAACGACGTCAGGCGCTGCAGTTCGTCTTCTGAATCGTTGAACCCTGGAATCAGCAGCGTCACGATCTCGAGCCAGATGCCGCGGTCGTGCAGCGCGCGAATCGTCCAGAGGATCGGCTCGATTCGGCCACCGAGCTGGCGATAGTGCCGATCGTCGAAGCTCTTGAGGTCGACCTTGTAGAGGTCCACCCACGGCTGAATGTAGTCGAGGACCTGCGGCGTGCCGTTCCCGTTCGACACGTAGCCGGTGATGAGCCCCTTCGCCCGCGCGTCCTTGAAAATCGCGACGGCCCACTCGCTCGTGATGAGCGGCTCGTTGTACGTGCTGACGACGATGCGACCGCCCAGCGAGAGGGCCTGGTCGACGAGCCGGCGTGGGGTGACGTCTTTCGGCGGGGACAGCGCATCCGGATCGCGAAGCGCCTGCGAGGTCACCCAGTTCTGACAGTAGGAGCAGTGAAGGTCACAGCCGAGCATCCCGAAGCTGAACGCGAGCGCGCCCGGGTAGGCATGGAAGAACGGCTTTTTCTCAACCGGGTCGCACTGCACGCCGCCAACGTAGCCAAAGGGCACGTGCAGCCGCCCACCACGGTTGAAGCGGACCTTGCAGACGCCAAGCGCGCCCTCAGGAATCGGGCACTGGTGCCCGCAGGCATAACAGCGGATCCGGCCCTTGTCGATCGATTCGACGAGCTCTGGAGCGGCCTCGACCGTTCGCGCCTCGAGTGTTTCGGCGAGCGACGGCATAGAGTCATCTTATCGTGATCGGGGATCAGGGATCAGGGATCCGGAAAACCTCGAGATTTCGCTCGAAGGCTTTCCCGATCCCCGATTTTGGATCCTCGATTTCGGATCCCTGATCCCCGATCCCTGATCCCGGCATTGGTACAATCCCTGGATGGCGAAGATCGTGGCGGTGATCGGCGCATCGGGGAATCGTCGAAAGTACGGCAACAAGGCACTCCGGGCGTTCGAGAAGCAGGGCTATACGGTCATCCCCGTCAACACGCACGAGGCTGAAGTCGAGGGGCACCGCGCCTACCGATCCGTGCTCGACATCCCCGGCCCGATCGACATGGCCACGGTCTACGTCCCCCCTTCCTCAGGCCTGGTCGTCGTCGAGGAGCTCGCACGCAAAGGTGTGCCCGAGGTCTGGTTGAACCCGGGCGCCGACGAGGACGAGGTCGTCGAAAAGGCTCGGGCGCTCGGCCTGAACATCGTCCAGGCCTGCAGCATCACGGGGGTCGGCGAGAGCCCATCGCGATTCTGAGCCGTTCGCCTCTTCTTCGCTCAGGATGCTCCCGGATTGACAGCTCGGCCTGAGCTGCTATACTGCTCTTTGCCAAATACAACCGCACCGCAAGACTTCCCCTGACGTATCGTCCGGGCGCTCCAGTCGCCCATCCGCAATAGACAACCAGAGATAGCGTCGATCGATTGCTTGCTGCCATTTTCAGAAGTTCACATCCACCATCTGACCGAGAACGCCGGTAGCCCCATGCCACCAACCAACAAGCGCTCGTCCGGGCGCCAGACCGCCGAAGCAGCGGCCGCGCGCCAGTCGTCCACAGACACCATCGTCGAAACCCCGGAGCCCGATACGGCTTCGTCCCAGCCGCCGCCCCAGGCCGCGGCGCCACCAGCGCCGCCAGCGCCACCGCCTCCCGCCGCTCAAGCGCCTCCGGCCCAGCAGTCGCCGCAGAACCAGCAGCGCCAGGAAGGCCGTCGCGGTCAGGGCCTGAACATCACCGAGCTGAAGGACATGTCGATCCAGAAGCTCACCCAGATCGCCAAGGACCTGAACGTCGCCGGCGCGACAGGCATGCGAAAGCAGGAGCTGATCTTTCAGATCCTGAAGGCGCAGACCGAGCAGAGCGGCTTCATCTTCTCCGAGGGTGTCCTGGAGGTCCTGCCGGACGGTTTCGGCTTCCTGCGCGCGCCCGACTACAACTATCTGCCGGGACCGGACGACATCTACGTCTCGCCCTCGCAAATCCGCAAGTTCGACCTGCAGACGGGCGACACGGTCTCCGGCCAGATCCGGCCGCCGAAGGAAGGGGAGCGCTACTTCGCCCTGATCAAGGTCGAGGCGGTGAACTTCGAGGCACCCGACCAGGCGCGAGACAAGCTGTTCTTCGAGAACCTCACGCCGCTCTACCCGCTGGAGCGCTTCGTCCTCGAGACCGCATCCGACAACCTCTCGGCCCGGGTCATGGACCTGATGACGCCCGTCGGCCGCGGGCAGCGTGGCCTGATCGTCTCGCCGCCACGGACCGGCAAGACGATGCTCCTCCAGAACATCGCGCAGTCCGTTGCGAAGAACCATCCGGAGGTGTACCTGATCGTGCTGCTCATCGACGAGCGGCCGGAAGAAGTCACCGACATGCAGCGTTCGGTGAACGGCGAGGTCATCTCGTCGACCTTCGACGAGCCTGCCCAGCGCCACGTCCAGGTCGCCGAAATGGTGATCGAAAAGGCCAAGCGCCTCGTCGAGCACAAGAAGGACGTCCTGATCCTCCTCGACTCGATCACGCGGCTCGCGCGCGCGTACAACGCCGTCATCCCGCCGTCCGGAAAGGTCCTCTCCGGCGGTCTCGACTCCAACGCCCTCCAGAAGCCGAAGCGCTTCTTCGGCGCGGCGCGGAACATCGAAGAAGGCGGCTCCCTCACGATCATCGCCACGGCGCTCGTCGACACCGGCTCCCGCATGGACGACGTGATCTTCGAAGAGTTCAAGGGAACCGGCAACATGGAGATCCACCTCGATCGGAAGCTCTCCGACAAGCGCGTGTTCCCGGCGATCGACATGCTGAAGAGCGGCACGCGCAAAGAGGAGCTCCTGCTTCCGCGCGAGGATCTCAACCGCGTGTGGGTGCTCCGCAAGGTGCTCAACCCGCTGTCGCCCGTGGAGGCGATGGAGCTCCTGCTCGAGCGGATGGGGAAGACCAAGTCGAACAGCGACTTCCTCGCCGCCATGCAGAAGATGGGCTGATCGATCGCGGCGGGCCCGCGGTGTCGTCTCCATCGATCGTTTCGAGCAGCGAACCCGCTGCGCGATCGTGGTCATCGGTTTCAGCGCAGTCGTCCGAGTGCGAGCGGCGGCGGCCCTGACATGCTGGAACGGGGAAGGGTCTCGTCGACTCCACCTCGCGGCCTGCTGTCCGGCATGGCTGGTACCGATACGTCCGGGCACACGACGTTGCCCGGGGATCGCGCGAGCAACCCGATGAACGTGCCGGACACCCGCGTCCCGAGCGACGCCCGCACGCGCCCGCTGTCGCGCACCGCCGCCATCATCTCGATTACCGCCGGGCTTCTGGTGCTGTTCGGGTGGCGCTTCGGCGTCATTGGACCGCTGTCCGGCCCGCGCGGGTTCCGGGTGATGCAGCCAAACACCGCGCTGGCCTTCATCCTGGCTGGCGCGTCCCTCTGGTGTGCGCTGCACGGCACCACCACCAGCCGCAGAATCGGACGAACGCTCGCCGTAGCGCTCGCGTCGTTGGCTCTCCTCACGATGGGGGAGTCGGTGCTTTGGCCCGGCCTGCAGTTCTATCGCCTGTTCGCCCCCGTCTTGCCTGGCAGCGTCACCATCGCGCTCATGAGCCAGCTGAGCGCCTTCTGCTTCACGCTGCTCGGGATCGCCCTCCTCTCGCTGGGCAGACGGATCGCATGGCGCCGTATCGGCCACCTCTGCGCCCTGTCGACGGCCCTGCTCGCGACGATCGTCCTGGTGGACTACGCGTACAACCTGACGCTGGAGTTCCGTCTCCTGTCGCAGTCGCTGATGGCGCTCCACACGGCCCTCACGATGGTGGCGATCGCCAGCGGCGTCCTGGCCGCCCAGCCCGACGTGGGGTTCGTACGTGTCCTGGCCAGAGACAGCCCCGGAGCCGCGCTCACGCGCACACTGCTGCCCGTGATTGTCGCCGTCCCATTCCTGCTCGGCTGGATCCGCCTGCACGCCCAGCAGCTTGGGTACCTCGGGTCGGAGGCGGGGGCCGCCGCGACGGCGGCCGCCAGCGCGCTCATCTGCGCCATGGTCGTGCTGATCTACGCCCGCCGGGTCGACGAGATAGACGACGTGCGGTCGGCGGCGGAGAAGCAGCTTCGTGACTCAGCCCAGTTCCATCGACAGATCCTCGACAGCGCCCAGGAAGGCATCGTCGTCACCGACCGCGAGTCGAGGTTTCTCCTCTGGAATCGCGTCATGGAACAACTCAGCGGCCTGCCTGAAGCAGAAGTGCTGGGTCATCGGCTGCGCGATATGTTCCCGTCCTTCAAGGATCCGAGGTCGTTCGAGGCCATCTCGCGCGTCCTGCGAGGTGAGACCGCTGCGCGCTTCGACGCGCAGCGTCCCTTCGCCGAAGCGGCGCTCTGGTTCGCCGTGAACCACGCCGGCCTCCGCTCCGCCACCGGTGAGGTCACGGGCGTCATCGTCACGTATCGCAACATCACGGACCGCAAGAACGCCGAGCAGGCGCTCCGCGAGTCGAGCCGGTTCAACCAGCAGATCATCGACAACCTCCGCGATGGCGTCGCCGTCTTCGACCGGGATCTCCACGTCGTGGCCTTCAACCCGTTTCTCGAGACAGTGACAGGAATCGAGGCGGAGGCCGCGATTGGAAGTCACGTGCTGGACGTGCTGCCTCAGGCGGAGCGGCACGGTCTCCGCGAGGCGCTCCAGAAGGCCCTCGCGGGGGAAACCGTCGACATGCCGGACGTGCGGCAGGAAGTCTCCGAACGTGAGTCGTGGAGCTGGATTCGATTGTCGCCGCTGCGCCGAGCGGACGGCGAGGTCTCGGGAGTGCTCGCGGTGATCTCCGACATCAGCGAGCGGAAGCGGACCGAGGTCGCGCTGCGCCTCGCGCAGGAGCGCACGAGCACAGCCCTTGCCGCCGCCAAGATGGCGGATTGGGAAATCGATCTCCAGACTCGGCGAGTGACCTGGTCGGAAAACCTCGCGGCGCTCTTCGGACGCCCGCTCGAGACGTTCGACAGCGCCTTCGGCAGTGGGTTGAAGTTCATTCACCAGGAAGATGCGCCACGCGTCCGACAGGCGCTGGAAGAGGCCATGACCAACCGGTCGGCATTTGTGGCCGACTTCCGTGTCGTGCTGCCGGACGGTCACATGCGCTGGCTGAGCAGCACCGGGCACGTGTCGGACACAGGCGAACGCGGCCCACGGCTCATTGGAATCGTGACCGACGTGACAGAGCGGCGCACCCTCGAGTCACACCTGCGGCAAGCGCAGAAGATGGATGCCGTCGGGCAGCTCGCCGGAGGCATCGCCCACGACTTCAACAACCTGCTGACGGCAATCCTCGGCTATGCGCAGTTTCTCGCCGAAGTGGTGACCGACCCGCGCCAGAGGAGAGACGTCAACGAGATTCTGTCGGCGGCGAACCGTGCCGCCGCTCTGACCCGTCAGTTGCTGGCGTTCAGCCGGCGCGAGCCGGTCCAGATCACGACGCTTGACGTCAATCAAACCATCGGCGGTCTAACGAACATGCTGCAGCGGCTCGTCGGCGAGCACGTCGACCTGGGCACGTCGCTCGCAAGTAATTTGCACGCCGTTCGCGCCGATCGTGGGCAGCTCGAACAGGTGCTCGTCAACCTCGTGGTAAACGCGAGGGACGCCATGCCAAGCGGCGGGTCCATCCGGATCGAAACCTCGAACCTGCAGCTCGCGAAAGACGCCATCGAACGGACGCTCGTGACTCCGGGCCCCTACGTGCAGCTGGCCGTGACCGACACCGGCGTCGGCATCGCGGAAGCCATCCGGCCGCGCATCTTCGAGCCATTCTTCACGACGAAAGAGCCGGGCAAGGGCACCGGGCTCGGGCTGGCCACGGTCTACGGCATCGTGAGCCAGGCAGGAGGTCATGTCTCCGTCTACACCGAGCTCGGGCACGGAACGACGTTCAAGGTCTACCTCCCGGCGGCGCCGGGCGAAGCGGAGCGCGTCGATACGCTGAAGGAGGTGCCCCGGGCCGCGGTCACCAGCGCGGGCACGGTCCTCGTGGTCGAGGACGAGGACGCCGTCAGGTCGTTGACCGTCACGATTCTGGAACGAGCCGGGTACAGCGTCTTCTCGGCCCGGAACCCGCAGGAGGCGGAAGCGGCCTTCCGCGAATCAGGTCACGACGTGGCACTCCTGCTGACCGACGTGATCATGCCCGGTGGAACGGGGCCGGACCTGCACCGGCGCCTGTCGGCGAGCCGGTCACCTTTGCCGGTGCTCTACATGTCCGGCTATGCCGGTCACGTGACACTCGATCAGCGCCGGCTGGAGACCGGCGCGCCCTTACTGCAGAAACCGTTCGACGCGGACCTTCTCCTGCGTGCCGTGAGACAGGCGTTGAACGGGTGACGCGGGCTCCGGAGTGGACGGAGGCAGCGGAGACGCTCACAAACCGAGCAACGGAATCAACGGAGAACGAACGGAGAAGAGGATTCGGATTCAACACTTCGAGCAGCTCGCGCGCCCGCCACGCGCTACGCGCGGCGCGAGCTGCGCGGTTGCCGCTGGCCATGCCGGCCTCTCCGTTTCGTCGCCGTTAGCTCCGTTCCTCCGTGTGAGCGTCTCCGTTCTCTCCGCCCCCTCCGTCTATCTCGCGTCCAGCTTCCTCCCCGCATCCAGGTTGTCGTGGTTCAGGATCGCGTTCAGCACCAGAAAGTAGCTGCCCTGCGTCTCCCCGCGCCAGATCGGATTGTTCGAGAAGAGCACGACGTGCCCTTTGTCCATCGGGACATCGACGACCATCGGGCGTTGCGCGATCTCGGTGCCGGCATCGAGCAGACCCGAGACGAGCAGATCCCGCGCGTCGCCGTAGCGGAACACCACGCGCGGCCGCTGGGCGGGAGGAATCACGTTTACTCCGTTCCGGAGTTGCTCCTCGCGGATCGGCGTGGCCTGCCACGGGTCGACGCGCGGCTCGTCTGGCGCTGGCTCCGAGGGCTGACGTCCCTGCGGCTGATCCGGGTCGTCCGGCGTGCCGCGTCCCGTCGCGCGGCGCGGTTCGGCGCCGCCACCTCGCCCGCTCCGGCCGCCAACCAGGTTGCTCACGCCGAAGATGGGGCCGTCGGACGAATAAATCGACAGATTCTCGTCGTACCCGTACGCGATCGGGCTCGTCTCGTCGACCCGCTTCGAGCGCAGCACGGCTCCGGTGATCTTCAATCGCTGAGCGGGCGTCACCGACACGCCGCTGGTGAAGCCGAACTGCACCGCAAAGTTCGCCGTGTCGTCGACCGCAATCAACAATCCGCCTTCGCGGACGAATTTCTGGAGGTTGGCCATGCCCGACCAGCCCATGCCCGGCCGTATGTCGTCGGTCGAATCGACCGTTCCGAGATTCGGCGTGAGCTCCGTCTTCTTCCACGGGATCGGGTTGCCGTACATCGGCATGCCGGTGATGATCGCCTGGCCGGCCGCGCGCCCGATTGGCGGGAAGAGAATCACGTCGAACTTCGATCGCAGCGACGCATCGTCGGTCACATCCTGGGTGCTGATGTAGGTGAACGGCACGTCGATCTGATCCAGGGCGAGACGCCACCAGCCTTCATCCTGCGTGTTGATCCAGGTGTGCATCAGCGCGATGCGGGCCGCCCTTGCCGGATGTGTCGTCACCGTCGGCGCCGCTGCGAGCGCGACCGCCTTCAATCCGAGCTCGGTGGCGACCTTGCCCAGGGCGTCGGCACCGACGTTGCGGATGATGAACGACCCGCGGTTGAACTTCTCGTCGCCCGACTCGAACGGCTCCTCGGCCACGTCGACCTGCGCGTCTTTCAGGCGAAAGCGCAACGTCGCCAGCTTGGGATCCGCGTTGTGATTCACCGCGAACACGGTGCCGGTGCCCTCAACGCCGCCCGGCGCCGCCAGTTCCCCCTTTACCGGCTCCATCGTCGCGTCGAGCACGCGCGCGTCGACCACGCGGACGACTCGCACGTTGAACAGCTCGCCGAACGTCCAGCCTGTGTCGTCGTAGGGATTTCGCTGGGGATCGTCCGGCGCCCAGGTACCTGATAGTCGAGCAGCATGTCTGCGATGCGGCTATAGGGTTGATCCATGCGCAGCACGTACGACCCCGCAGGAAACGTGCGCATCTCCGGCTCGGCCGCGCGCTCCTGAGGCTTGTCCTGTGTCGAACGATCCTGCGACTGCTGGCCATCGTCCGGTCCGCCGCGACCCTGAACGCCGGAGTCGTTCGTGATCGCGCGCGCCGGCCGGCGGCGGCCAGGCACCATCACGGTGAACGGAGTCGTCGCCCTCGAGATCTCGCACCCCTGCTGCTGCATGATCCGAAGGAGGGCTGCCTGTGGGCCGATGCGTGGATCGTCCCCTGGGAAGACGTAGGCAGCCGGCCCCTCGGTCTTCGGCTTCAGGATCGAACGCTTGCTCTTCAGATAGAAATTCTTGAGAAAGAGATTCTTGTTGTCCGCGAAATGGTTGAGAGAGACGAGCAGCCCAGTCTCCTGGTAGTTGTTGTTGTTCCGCTGCGACCACTTGGCCTTCGGCAGCGGAGGGTTCTGCTTGTACCACGTCCGGGCCGTCTCGTTCGGGCCGAGGGTCCGCTCGAGCGTGTCTGCGCCGCCGTTGCCGAAGGTTTCGTACAACCGGCTGATGCCGTTGTGCGTCGCGGCGATGAACATCAGATACCCGGGTGTCCAGGTGTCGAAGGTGCCGTGCGTGAACACGCCGGGCATGCCGAACTTCGTCATCTCGGAGACGTTGTGCCAGCCGATCATCTGCCACTCGTCGGTGAGGATCGGATCCAGCCAGGCATTGTAAGGGCCGTCTCCCACGGTGTTGTCGTAGAGATACGCGACCGACTCGTGGAGGTCGTGCAGCACCTGTGCCTTCCACCCCACGTAGGTGTTCAGCACGTTCCGCGTCAGGTTCAGCGTGAGCGCCATCGCATCGCGGTTGTTGTCATGCGCGACGTACTTGCCCCAGTAGAGCGTGGACGGCCAGTTCTTGCCCGGGTTCGCGAGATGCCAGCGATAGACGTCGACGTGGCGATCCCGCCCATCCACCTCGACGATCGGGGTGACGAGGGTAATCACGCGGTTGCGGATCTTCTGGATGTACGGGCTCTCGTCCACTGCGAGCCGGTAGACGAGCTCCATCAGCGCCGTGGGCGATCCCGTTTCCGGCGAGTGGATGGTGCCGGTGATGTAGTACACCGGCACGGACTGGTCGACAAGCTTGTCCGCCTCCGCGTCGTTCAAATTGATGGTGCGCGGATCTGCGAGCTTGGCCAGCCTCGCGCGATTGTCTTCGAGCTTCGCAAGGTTGGCCTCGGACGAGATCGCGACCGCGATCATCTCGCGTCCTTCTTCCGTCTTGCCGATCGAGTAGACCTTGACCCTGGGGCTGGCCTTTTCGACCATCCGCATGTATGCGTAGACCTCATGCGAGTACGGCAGCTTGCCGGGAGCGCCGGCGATGTCGCCAATCACTTTGTCCGGCGTCGGCACCGTTTTCGAGGCGGGGAGGTAGTCCACCAGCGGCGACGAGAAGTATGTCTGAGTCGTGTATTCCTTGATCTTCTGCGTGTAGGGCTCGTCTACCGGCTGTTTCGCATCGCGCGCGTACGGGTTCGACGGCGACTGTGCGCCGCCACGCGAGCCGCTCGCAGCAAGAAGGGCGCACACCAGTACGAACATCGCTCTACGTCTCATTACGAGATGCCTCATCGAATAAGGGGGCGAAAAAAGGGGGCGACCACCGGAACTGGGATTGTAGATCGTGGAGCTGCGGACCTGAGCACGCGGGAGACTCGTGCTCAGACCGGGGGGATTTCCGCGGGGATGGCGTCCGGCGCTTTCGGCGGCAGCGGCCCCATAAGCGCCAGCAACTCCGCCGATTCGACGACTTCCACCTCGAGCAGCCGGGCAGACAGCGCGTCGAGGACCGACCGCCGCTCGACCAGCACCCTTCGGGCTTCGTCGTGCGCCCCGGCCAGGATCCGCTTGACCTCGGTGTCGATCAGAAGCGCCGTCTGCTCGGCGTAGACGCCTCGCTCCTGCTGGAAGGGCGACTCCAGGAACGGGTTCCGCTTGTGGCCGTTGTGGTTGACGAGACCGACGAGATCGCTCATCCCGAATTCGGTCACCATCGCCCTCGCGATGTCCGTCGCGCGCTGCAGATCGTTCTGGGCGCCAGTCGAGATCTCGCCGAACGCGATCTCTTCCGCCGTCCGTCCCCCGAGCAGCACCGCGAGCTGGCCGAGAAGGTCCGTGCGCGTCATCAGGTAGCGGTCCTCGAGCGGGAGCTGCATCGTGTAGCCGAGCGCGCCGAAGCCGCGTTGGACGATCGAAATCTTGTGCACCGGATCGAGCCCCGGCAGCACGGTGGCGACAATTGCGTGGCCGGACTCGTGGTAGGCGACAATGCGGCGCTCCTTGTCGCTCATCACGCGCTTCTTCTCGAGACCTGCGATGACGCGGTCGATCGCCTCGTCGAAGTCCTTCATTTCGACGAGCGTCTTGTCGCGGCGTGCCGCCAGCAGCGCCGCCTCGTTGACGAGATTGGCCAGATCCGCGCCGGCAAAGCCGGCCGTGCGGGCCGCGATGACCTTCAGGTCGACGTTCGGCCCGACCTTCACGTTCTTCACGTGGATGCGGAGGATGTCCTCGCGCCCCTTGACGTCAGGCTTGTCGACGAGGACCTGCCGATCGAAGCGCCCGGGCCGGAGCAGGGCCGGGTCGAGCACCTCGGGACGGTTCGTCGCGCCCATGATGATGACGCCCTTGCGCGCGTCGAAGCCGTCCATCTCCGCGAGGAGCTGATTGAGCGTCTGCTCGCGCTCTTCGTGGCTCCCCATCGGCGTCTGGATACGCACTTTCCCCAACGCGTCGAGCTCGTCGATGAAGACGATGCAGGGCGCCTTGCCTTCGGCCTGCCCGAACAGATCCCGGACCCGCGCCGCGCCGACGCCCACGAACATCTCGACGAACTCGGATCCGCTCAGCGAGAAGAACGGAACTTTCGCTTCGCCGGCAACCGCCCGCGCCAGGAGCGTCTTGCCCGTGCCGGGCGGACCGACCAGCAGCACACCCTTCGGGATCCGGCCGCCGATGCTCGTATATTTCTTGGGAGTCTTCAGGAACTCGACAATCTCGCGCAGCTCTTCTTCCGCCTCGTCCACGCCCGCGACGTCGCCGAAGCGCACGGTCACGTCGTCTTCCGCGTAGATCTTCGCGCGGCTGCGCGCGAACGACATCACACCGCCTTCGGCACCGCCCATGCGACGAAAGAAGAAGCTCCACAGGGCGACAAGGAACACGAGCGGAATGACCCAGCCCAGGACCTCGCCGATCCAGCGACTCGTGACCTCGCCCGTGTACTTGACGCCGTGCGCCTCGAGGTCCTCGACGAGCTTCGGGTCTTCGATGCGGACGGCGCTGAAGTTGCGCGGCTTCCCGCTGGGGTTCTTGAGGGTACCGCGGATCCGGTCGTCGCCGAGCGTGATCTCGACCACCTGGTTATCGCGGATGGCCTTGCGAAAGTCGCTGTAGGAGAGCGTCTCGCCGGATTGGACCGAGAAGAAGAAGGCCTGGCCGAGGGCGAGAAGGAGCAGGAGCCCCAGGACGTACCACATCGTCGAGCCCGGCGGCGTGCGTGCGCCCAGCTTCCGGTCACCCGGCCGCCGTCCGCGCGGGTTCGGAGTCTTCCCTGAGGTCTGCTCAGCCATCGATCTGATTGTACTGCCGCGTGGGCCAGGTCTTGCAGCGCCGCAAGGGGGTCAGGTCTTGCATTTGCAGATCCCGTCAGTGCAAGACCTGCCCCCCCACCTGCGCGACGCCGCGCTCGGCGCGGACGAACTCGAGGTCGCCCCCGGACACGTCGATTCGGACCCGATCTCCCTCGCGGAACTCTCCCTGGAGCACGCGCATTGCCAGCGGATCCAGGATCCGCCGCTGGATCGTGCGCTTGAGGGGACGGGCGCCATACGTCGGGTCGTAGCCCTCCGCGATCAGCAGATCCTTCGCACGATCGGTCAGCTCCACGTGGATCTTGCGATCCTCCAGCCGCTTCGTCAGGCCTCGCAGCTGAATGTCGATGATCGAACGCATCTGCTCGCGGCTGAGCGCGTGGAAGATGATGATCTCGTCCACGCGGTTCAGGAACTCCGGCCGGAACTGCGACCTGAGGAGGTCGAGCACCTGCCGGCGCGTTCCCTCGTCCAGCGACGTCGACCCGGCGCCCACCGTCTCGGCGATGAGGTGGCTGCCGACATTCGACGTCATGATCACCACGGTGTTCTTGAAATCGACGGTCCGCCCCTTGCCGTCGGTCAGCCGCCCGTCGTCGAGGAGCTGCAGCATGACGTTCAGCACCTCGCTATGGGCCTTCTCGATCTCGTCGAAGAGCACAACGGCGTACGGCCGCCGGCGGACGGCCTCGGTCAGCTGGCCGGCCTCCTCGTAGCCGACGTACCCGGGCGGCGCGCCGATCAACCTCGACACCGTGTGCTTCTCCTGGTACTCGGACATGTCGATCCGGATCATGGCCTGATCGTCGTCGAACAGGAACTCCGCGAGGGCGCGCGCGAGCTCCGTCTTGCCGACGCCGGTGGGCCCGAGGAAGATGAAGCTCCCGAGCGGCCGATTGGGATCCTGCAGGCCGGCGCGCGCACGGCGAATGGCGTTGGCCACGGCGCCGATCGCCTCGTCTTGACCGACCACGCGCTGGTGCAGGCGTTCCTCCATCTTGAGCAGCTTCTGGATTTCGCCTTCGATCAGACGGCTGACGGGGATGTGCGTCCACCTGCTGACGACTTCGGCGATGTCCTCCTCGTCGACCTGTTCCTTGAGCATCCGCTTGTCCTGCTGCAGCTCGGCGAGGCGTCGTTCCTGCTCCTGGATCCGGCGCTCCATTTCCGGCAGCGCCCCATACTGCAGCTCGGACGCCTTGGCATAGTCGCCGCTCCGCTGGGCCTGCTCGATCTCGTGACGGACCTGCTCGAGCTCCTCCTTGAGTTTTCGGCCGGTCTGAATGGCGTCCTTCTCCTGCTGCCAGTGCGCCGCGAGGCGGTTCTTGTCTTCCTTGAGATTGGCGAGCTCCTTCTCCAACTTCTGCAGACGCTCCTTCGAGGGCTTGTCCGTCTCCTTGCGGAGCGCCTCGCGCTCGAATCTCGAGCTGCATGATCCGCCGCTGCACTTCGTCGAGCTCCGCGGGCATCGAGTCGATCTCCATCCGCAGCCGTGATGCCGCTTCGTCGATCAGATCGATGGCCTTGTCGGGCAGGAACCGATCGGTGATGTAGCGGTTCGAGAGGACTGCCGCCGCGACGAGCGCCGAGTCCTTGAACTTCAC
Organism: uncultured Acidobacteriota bacterium; assembly: GCA_963804795.1. Lineage (GTDB taxonomy): Bacteria > Acidobacteriota > Vicinamibacteria > Vicinamibacterales > 2-12-FULL-66-21 > CAVSUB01. The sequence goes on from CAWDRS010000012.1 coordinate 90,984, forward strand.
CCCGTGATGCACCTCGTAGCGCTCGCGGAGCCCGCGCAGGATGCTGATCGTGTCCTCGACCGTCGGCTCGCCAATCATCACGGGCTGGAACCGCCGCTCGAGTGCCGCATCTTTCTCGATGTGCTTCCGATATTCGTCGAGCGTCGTGGCGCCGACGGTGTGCAGCTCGCCCCGGGCGAGCATCGGCTTGAGCATGTTGGACGCATCCATCGCACCTTCCGCTGCTCCTGCGCCGACGACCGTGTGCAGCTCGTCGATGAACAGGATCACCTGGCCGGCAGCATCCGCGACCTCTTTCAGCACCGCCTTCAGACGCTCCTCGAATTCGCCTCTGGTACTTCGCGCCGGCAACGAGCGCACCCATGTCGAGGGCGACGATCCGCTTGTTCTTGAGGCCTTCCGGCACGTCCTGCCGAACGATGCGCTGTGCCAGCCCCTCGACGACGGCGGTCTTGCCGACGCCGGGCTCGCCGATGAGCACCGGGTTGTTCTTGGTGCGCCTGGACAGCACCTGAATCACGCGCCTGATCTCGTCGTCTCGACCGATGACGGGATCGAGCTTGCCCTTCCGCGCGAGCTCGGTGAGGTCGCGGCCGTAGCGCTCGAGTGCCTGGTAGGTCGTCTCCGGGTTCTGGCTGGTGACGCGCTGCGATCCGCGAATCGTGGTGAGCGCTTGCAGGATGGCGTCACGAGTGATGCCGCGCGACTGCAACAGGCGAGCGGATGCCGAACGCCCGCCCTCGGCGGCGATCGCCACGAGAAGATGCTCCGTGCTGACGTATTCGTCCTTCAGCCGTTCCGCTTCCTGCTCCGCTGCGTCCGTGACCTGGCGCAGCCGGGGAGACAGGGCGACCTGCGTGCCGCCGTGCGCGCGCGGAAGCTTCCCGAGCTCGGCGCGGATGCCCGCGGCAAGCGCGGCCGGATCCGCATTCATCTTGCGCACGATCTCAGGGACAATGCCGTCCCGCTGTTCAAGCAGCGTGAGGAGCAGGTGCTCCGGTGTGATCTCTGGATGCCCTTCGCGATCAGTGAGCTGCTGCGCGCCGAGGATGGCTTCCTGGGCTTTCTCGGTGTATTTGTTGATATTCATAACGACTTCTCGGATTTTCTGAGCGCCTCGTAGTGGTCTCGTTGCTCCTTCGTGAGCGAACGGGGCAGCTGGACGTCGACGGTCGCGTAGAGGTCTCCGCGATCGTCCGGCTTTCCGACCGCCGGCATCCCGTGTCCCTTGAGACGGAACACCTGGCCATTCTGCGTGCCTTCGGGGATCTTCAAACGAACGGCGCCGTTGATCGTCGGGATCTGCGCTTCGCCGCCGAGCACTGCCGTCGTCACCGGGACGGCGACGCGCGTGTGCAGGTCGTCCCCCTTCCGTTCGAACATCGGATGGGGGCGAACCCGGACTCGGAGATACAGGTCGCCGGCGGTGCCGCCGTTGGCCCCCGATTCGCCCTCGCCGGCGGCACGGACGCGAGAGCCATCCTTCACGCCGACGGGGATGCGGACATCCACCGTGCGCGTGTGTCCGCCTTCCTTGATCGACATTCGCCGCGTCGTTCCGTGGAACGCCTCTTCCAGCGTGAGGTCGACCTCGTGTTCGATGTCCCGCCCCTTCTGGACCCGGGTGGCCCGGGCGGTCCGCTGGCGGCCGCCGACGCTCGGCCCGCCGCCGCCGAAGAACGTCTTGAAGAAGTCGGAAAACGGATCCTCGTTGCCGAAGAGGTCACGCATCTCCTCTTCGGTCATCGTGCGATAGGCACCCGTGCCGCCCGAGCCGCCCGTATTCACCGAGTACGCGCCGCCGCCAAACGGGGACCCGCCCCACGGCTGCCCCTGTTGCTGCGCCTGCTCGTACATCCGCCAGTTGGCGCCGAGCTCGTCGTATTTCCGCCGCTTCTCGGGGTCGCCCAGCACCTCGTAGGCCTCGTTGATCTCCTTGAACTTCGCTTCGGCCGACTTGTCGCCCGGGTTCACGTCGGGATGGTGCTTGCGCGCCAGCTTGCGGTACGCCTGTTTGATCTCTTTTTCCGACGCCGTCTTCGAGACGCCGAGCGTGGTGTAGTAGTCCTTGAAGTCCAATGCCATCCTAACTAGATCCGGGGGCTACCGCCCCCCGGACCCCCTTACGCCGTCGCTCGCGGGGCCCCACGCCCCGCTTCGTTCGCTAAACTACGGCGGACGCGCCGAAGCCTTGGCGAAGGCGGGCCGCTCCGGCGGGGCGCGCCTGCGGCGCGCCTGTTCTCGGCGGAGCACATGACAGCCTAGCGATGACTGCCGCGCGACCGTCTACAGCCCGACCATCTGCCCGATTCGCTCGAATCTCGCGTGCCAGGCGCTTCCGCGTGTCGTGGCGGCCGTGCTCTTCCCGCACCAGCGGCCGGAGGCGCTGCACCGACTCGGCTATCGCCAGCAGCCGTTGAACTCCGGCAAGGTTCACGCCCACTTCGTCGACGAGGTGCTTGATGAGACGCAGCCTTTCGAGCTCGTCTTCCGAATAGACGCGCATGCTGCCGACCGTGCGGGTCGGGCGCACCAGACCGAGGCGCTCGTACTTCCGCAGTGTCTGCGGGTGCATGTCGAGCAGCCGCGCGGCCATGCTGATAAAGTAGAGATCGTGTTCGATCGTCATGCGTTTCTGAGCCGCTGAAGTCATCTGCGGGTCTCCGGTGCCCCATGGGGAGCCGGCGTCCCTGCGTCGATCCAAATATAGACCTTGATACGACTCGCGTCAAGGTTGGCCCACTGTTGATGGATGTTCACCTGACCGATTTTCTGACGATTGGCCTGCTCGTCCTTCTCGAAGGACTGCTCAGTGCCGACAACGCGCTAGTGCTCGCGATCCTCGTGCTGGGGCTCCCGCGCAGCGAACAGCGCAAAGCGCTCCGATACGGCATTCTCGGCGCGTTCGCCTTTCGCATCCTCGCGACGCTGCTCGCCGTGCACCTGCTGCAGGTTGCGTGGGTCAAACTGATTGGCGCGTGCTACCTGCTGTACCTGACGTGGAGCCACTTCTTCGGGAGCGGCGACAGGGGACAACGTCGCGCGGTCAAGCCGGCGCGCGCGTGGATGGGACTGCCGGCGTTCTGGGCAACGGTGGTCAAGGTCGAGCTCACGGATCTCGTCTTTGCCGTGGACTCGATCCTCGTCGCCGTTGCGATGTCCCCGAAGACGTGGGTCATCATCAGCGGAGGCATCCTTGGCATCATCACGATGCGGATGGTGATCGGCCAGCTGCTCGCGCTGGTCCGGCGCTACCCGGCGCTCGTGGACGGCGCGTTCATAATCATCGCGTGGGTGGGGCTCAAGCTGATGATCGAGTACCTGCACGCCGAGGGCTGGATCCACTTCCAGGTCAACAAGTGGCTGTCGTTCGGATTGATCGTCGTGATCTTCGGGATCGCCTACCTCTACGCGCGTCGTCAGGGACCGTCTCCGGACAGCGCGGAGGACGAAGCCACGGCGCTCCTGAACGAGCCGTAGGCCGGGGCTTGCAGGGCGGAGCCGGCTTTCGGGCAACCCCAAGCCGCCGCGGCATCGTCAGCAATCGCTGGAGGCGTATTTTTCCGCGCGTCAGGCCGCGGCGCGGGACCGAGGTGGCTTCGACGCGCTCCGCTCTTCCGCCTGAAGGCGGAAGCCACACGAATAAATTCACAGGCTCTTCAGGCCTGCCACTCCGACGCGCGCAGTTCTGAAGGGCTGCGCTACAGCCACCACGAGTGAATCGCGGGACTAGGCTCCTCCGATCTTCAGATCGAGCGTCTTGCTTTCGCCCTCACCGAGCGAGAAGCGCTGGGCCTTCGGCTTCAGCCGCTCGAGGAGCTCCGGATCGCTCCATTCGCCCTGGGCGATGTAATCCACGGCGATCGCGTAGTAGCTGCCCGGAGGCATGCTGCGCACGCCGAACCGGCCGTCCTGGTCGGGCCGGGTTCCGGTCACCCACCGTGTCGAGGGGACCGTCCATTTCTGCGAATCTTCGGAGAAGACGACGACCGTGTAGTCCTTGATCGCGGTGCCGTCGCCGCCGCTCACGCCTCCTGCGATCTCCGTGGTCTTGGGAGAGAGAAGAATCTCGATCCCGCTGATCGGCTCCGCTCCTTTGATCTCGACGCCCGTATCCGTCACATCGATTCCGCTCTGCTCGACGGCCTTGAGAGTCCAGCCGGCCGGAAGCCCATTGACCCGGAACACGCGCTGCGGGCCAGCCAGTCCCTTCAGCTCGAACGTTCCATCGGGCTTCAAGCCCGCGCCGGCGGTGCCTCCCAGCGCCGGCCCTTCGGTGTTGGCCGCCATCGACGTCACGCGCAGGTTGTTGGCCGAGGCCGGGCGTTCGCCGTCGAACGTGACCCTTCCCGTCGCTGTCGCGCCCTTCGATGTCGTGATCACGACGTTGGTGAGATCTTCGCCGCTGACCGACAGCGGCTGCGCCGCGAACTCTGACTCGCCACCCATTCCGGCCGCCATTCGCGTGAACATCATCGTGTCACCGCCGTCGCTCGATGACGTGACGACCCTGATCGATCGCACTTGCAGCGTGTACTCGCCCGGCGCGACGTTGTTGAGGGTGAATGCGCCTTCGCGGGTGGTGCGTCCGCCACCGCCTCCCATCATCCCGAACCCGTCGGGTCCGCGGCTTGGCACGGCGGACACCATCGCGCCGTCGACCGGCCGGCCCTCCGAATTGAGGACGAAGCCGGTGATGCGCGCGAATCGCACGGGCACCAGCGCGAAGTCGGTGCCTTGGGATTCCTGTCCAGCCACGACCACGATCTTCTGAGCTTCGGATACTGACGACGTTCCTGGATAGTAGGTCGGCGCGTAGCCCGAGCGCGGCGCAGCCGGGCTGTAGACTGGAGCGTCGGTGCCAGGGAGCAGCAGCTCCAGCGGCGGCCCCTCGAGGTTCCGGACCGTCGCGCTGACGTAATAGTCGCCGGGAGGCAGGCCGTACAGACGGAATTGCCCGAGGTCGTTCGTCTGTGCGCCGCGACCCGCGCTCACGAGCCGCCGGCGTCCACCTATCCACTGCTGGCGCATCGCCGTGACGCTGGCGTCGGCGAGTGGATCACCGAGCTCATCCACGATTCGCCCGACGATCACGCTCCCGCGCGGAAGCGCCATGTCCGCCTTGTCCATCACTTGCTTGTCGGCGAGCTGGATCGGCTTTCCCGACTCGAACGGGCGCGTCTGCCCGTACCTGGACGGCCATGTAACCGGCCTTGCTGGCCAACACCGTGAAGCGCCCATCCGGCAGATCGGCGAACTCGAACCGGCCATTGGCATCGGTCAGCGCCGTGCGCGGGGCGATGTCCGGACCGGTGACGCGGACCTGTGCACGCCGCACCGGCGAGCCGGACTCGGCGGAGATCACGCGGCCGCGGATTCGTCCGCTGCCGGTTCTCTGCTGCCGGCCCGGCGGTCCGACCTGCTGCAGTGGATCGTCGCCGAGGACCTCCACCTGCTGCTGGAACTGGATCTGCTGCGCCCGTGCCTCGACGCTGCACGCGACACACACCAGGGCGGACCAAAAAGCGATTCGGAGCGTCTGCATACGGAGCCTCATCGATCCCAGGAGCTTTGCGAAGCGGCACCAGTGTCACATGAATCGGCTGTTAAGAATGTTAAACAACGGAAGGGGGGAGTCCTGTCGGGATCAGGGATCAGGGATCAGGGATCCGACAGCGGGAAGCCTCGGTCTGGAGAACCTTGATCTCGTACGTATCTCACAAATGCGGCGCGAGCGAGCACCGCGAGCGAGCCACGCGATCGGCCCGCCTTCGCGCCGCAGGCGCTACGGCGAGGTCTCGCCGTAGCTTAAGCGGAGGCGGAAGCGCGCCGACGAAGCGGCGCGCGAGAGAGCGTGTCGGGGAGTCCGAGGGGCGAAGCCCCTCGGTTGAGACTAGGAGTCAGCGGCCTTTCGTCCGATCGGCAGCGGCCGGCCGCGTTCGTACCGTTGGACAGTCGCCGTCACGACGTCCGCGAGCATGTCGAGGAAGACCGGGTGGTCGCCGACCGTCCCCGCACGGGAGAGCGTCAGCCCGATCTCGTTGGCGACCGCGCCCGCCTCGGTATCGAGGTCGTAGAGCACCTCGATGTGATCGATGAGGAAACCGACCGGGCAAATCACCGCGGCACTCACTCTGCGCCCCGGCATGCCGCGGAGGTATTCGCAGACGTCGGGTCCGAGCCAGGGATCTTCCGGCCGGCCGCTTCGGCTTTGGTACACCGTCGCGTAGTCGAACCAGTTCGTCGGATCGCGGCCCTCGTTGACACGTGCCGCGACGAGCCGCGCGGTTTCTTCGAACTGCTGGCGGTACGGGTAACGTTCCGCCATCGACACCGGAATGCTGTGCGCCGTGAACACCAGCTCCGCGCGGTCCCTGAGCGTCGCGGGCAGGCGATCGAACGCCTCGGCGAGGCGCAGCGCGTTCGCGTGATGAAAGCGTCGTGGGTGTGCCAGTCCCCGACGTAAGTGACCTCGACGTCAGCCAGCCCTCCTTGCTTCAACGCCGCACGCGCCGCGTCGACGTTCTCGCGGTACTGCAGGCAGCTCGAGTAGCTCCGGTGCGCCGCCGCAATGAAGCCGACGGCCCGCCTGACTCCAGCGCGCGACATCTCGGCCAGCGTGTCCTCCAGGAACGGGTGCCAGTTGCGCATGCCCACGTGGACCGGCAGCGGCGGCCCGCCGCCTCGAGCCGCGCGCGCAGCCCGTCCGCCTGCCGGAACGTCAGCGCCGTCAGCGGAGACACCCCACCGAAGAGCTCGTAGTGATGCGCGACCTCCTCGAGCCGAGCAGGCGCGATCCGCCGCCCTCGCACCACGTTCTGCAGGAACGGCCGGATGTCGTTCACTCCCTGCGGCCCGCCGAACGAGATCATCAGAACGGCGTCGAATGGAGCCATGAAGGCGGATTATGGCAGGTTCCCAGAACCCCAGAGCCCTCTCGAACCTCGAACCCTTAGAACCCTGAACCGCGAACCTTTGGAACCCGAGAACCGTAAAACCCTAGAACCGATATGATCCTGCCCCCATGGACACGCTCTTCCAGGATCTGAAGTTCGCTCTGCGTCTGCTCGCCAAGGATCGAGCCTTCGCGGCGACGACCATCCTGACTCTCGCGCTGTGCATCGGCGCGAACACGGCCATCTTCACCGTCGTGCGCTCGGTGTTGTTGCGTCCGCTTCCGTATCGCGGAGGCCGACCGCCTGGTGTTCGAGTACGACTCGTTCCCGGGAGCGGGTGTCGAGCGCGCAGGAACGTCGGTGCCCAACTACTTCGACCGCCTCGCCTTCACCGATATCCTCGAATCGCAGGCGCTCTATCGCTCCAACGGCTTGAAGGTTGGCACCGGGCCCGGGGGCCGAGGACGTGCCGGCGATGGAAGTGACGCCGTCGTTCTTCACGCGTCTTGCGCGCTCGCGCCGTTCGCGGACGGCTGTTCACCGAAGCCGACGGCGAGGTCGGCCACAACCACGTCGTCGCTCCTCAGTCATGCCTTCGCGGCCAAGCAGCCCGGCGGAATGGACGGCATCGTCGGCCGAGACCTGCGCCTGAACGACGAACCGTATCTCGTCGTCGGCGTTCTGTCCGAGGGCTTCGCCTTCCTCGATCCGGAGGTCCGCATCTTCACGCCGCTGGCGTTCGACGCGAAAGCGCGCTCGGAAGAAGCGCGCCACAGCCAGAACCACCAGATGATTGGCCGGCTCGCCGGCGGGCGCCACCGTGGAACAGGCCATGGCTCGAATCGACGCCCTGAATCAGCGCATCATCGAGCGCGCCGGGCCCGCTCAAAACGGCACTCATCAACGCCCGCTACCGCACCATCGTCGTCCCGCTCGAGGCCGACATCGTTCGGAACGTCCGTGCTGTCCTGAATCTGCTGTGGGGCGGCGCGCTGTTCGTGCTGCTCATTGCCGCCGTCAACATCACGAACCTCGCGCTCGTTCGCGCGAGCGGCCGGCTCAAAGAGGTGGCCACGCGCCACGCTCTGGGCGCCGCACGCCGTCGGGTCGCGCGCCAGCTGGTGACCGAAGCCATGCTGCTGACGATTGCCGGCGGCGTGCTCGGCCTGATGCTCGGATGGTGGAGCCTGGGTTGGTTGACGAGCGTCGGCCTGGCCGATGTGCCGCGAAGCTACGAGGTCAGGTTCGACGCCGTCGTCTTCCTCTTCATCCTGGGATTGGCGTTCGTGCTCGGACTCGTCATCGGCGCGGTGCCTTCGATGCAGCTCGCAGGGTTGAACCTGAGCGCCGTGCTTCGAGACGAAGGCCGGAGCGGAACTGCCGGTCGAGGCGCGCGCCGCGTTCGACGAGGACTGGTCGTGACGCAAGTGGGGCTGGCGTTCGTGCTGCTCGTCAGCGCGGGCCTGTTGCTCACGAGCTTTCGACTGCTGCTGCGCGTCGACCCTGGCTTTTCGCCCGATCACGTCCTCACCGGACGTGTCACTCCACTCGAAACCAAGTATCCGAGCGACCCGTCGGTGCGCGCCTACGCCGCTCGTACGCTCGAGCGGATCCGAGCGCTGCCCGGCGTGACATCAGTGGGCCTGACCACCTATCTGCCCTTCAGCTGGGATTCGAGCAGCAGCGTCATCATCGCGGAGGGTTACACGCCGGCGCCCGGCGAGTCGGTGGTTTCGCCCAACCAGCTCGTATGTCTCGTCTGGCTACCTGGAGACGATGCGCGTGCCGTTGAGGCGCGGACGGTACTTCCTGGATAGCGACAAGGCCGATTCGCCGCGGGTGGTGATCATCGACGAGCAGCTCGCTCAGAAGTTCTGGCCGAATGCCGATCCGATCGGCCGCCGGATGTACAAGCCGAACAGCCCGCAGGACGTAGTCAAACCAGGCCCTGACACGAAATGGATGCAAGTCGTGGGCGTCGTCGCCGCCGTCAAGCTCCAGGGCCTGATCGAGGGAGAACGTGCGCGCGTCGGCGCGTACTACATCCCGCTCGAGCAGGAGACGCAGCGCGACGTCGCCTTCGCGATTCGCACCACGAACGAACCCGGCGCGATGACCCCACCGTGCAGCGAGCGCTCGCCGAGATCGATCCCGAGCTGCAGATGTCCGACGTGTTCACGATGCAGGAGAGGGTAGAGAAGTCGCTCACTCCGCAGCGCACGCCGATGGTCCTCTCGATGGCGTTTGCTGTCGTCGCGCTCCTGCTCGCGGCAATCGGCATCTACGGTGTGCTGGCTTACGAGGTGTCGCAGCGCACGCGTGAGTTCGGCATTCGGATGGCTCTGGGCAGCGACGCGCGCAAGGTCCTCGGCCTCGTGCTGCGGGAGGGCGTCGTGCTGGTGGTCGTGGGCCTGGCCGCGGGTGTCGTCGGCGCCGCCCTGCTGCGTCGTCTGATTGCGTCGCAGCTCTACGGCGTCGGAGCCTTCGATCCGATGGTGCTGCTGGCCGTGACTGGCGTCCTCGCGCTCGTCTCGTTGTTCGCGTGTCTCGGTCCCGCCCGTCGCGCAGCCACCGTCGATCCCGTCAATCGCTCTGGGACAACAGTAAGGGCTGTCGTTCCCGCACTGTCGCGGCTTCGCCACTGCCATACCGGCATTGCGCTGGACTTCCATCTTCACGCCCGGCCGTCAGACCGGAGGGGTCGAGACGACTGCAGCGCACTAGAACGTATCTCACCAATGCGGCGCGAGCGAGCACCGCGAGCGAGCCACGCGACCGGCCCGCCTACGCCAAGGCTTCGGCGAGGTCTCGCCGTAGCGCTTCGCGCGGAGCGGAAGCGCGCCGGCGACGCGGCGCGCGAGGGAGCGTGTAGGGGAGTCCGAGGGGCGAAGCCCCTCGGTTGAGACCAGAGTTTCAGGGTTCGCCTGATATAATAGTGAACCCCATGCCCCGCATCCTGGTGACCAACGACGATGGCGTTCGCTCCGAACGGCATCCACGTGCTCGCAGACGCGCTCCGGCGGCTGGGGGAGGTGATCATCGTCGCGCCGAACGTGGAGGCGAGCGCGATCGGTCACGCGCTGACGCTGCGGCGGCCGCTCCGGATGGAGCAGATCTCCGAGGGCGTCTTCGAGGTGGACGGCACACCCACCGATTGTGTGAACATCGCGCTCACGCAGCTCTTCGACGGGCGCCTGGACTTCGTCGTCTCGGGTATCAACAAGGGCTACAACATCGGCGACGACATCACCTATTCGGGAACGGTGGCGGGGGCGATGGAAGGGGCCCTGCTGGGGATTCCGAGCGTGGCGGTATCGCTGGAGCGGAGCGTGGGCACCTACGATTTCGATCCGGCGGCGGCAGCCGCGGCGACCGTCGTCGAAGCCGCGCTGCGCGGCGGGCTGCCGGCCCGGACGTTCCTCAATCTCAACGTGCCGCCGGGGCAGCCGAAGGGCCTGCGCGTCACGTTCCAGGCCAAACGCAACCACGTCACCGTCGTCGATCACCGCGAGGACCCGCGCGGCCGTCCGTATTACTGGATCGAGGAAGGGGAGAACGAGTGGGAGCCGCACGACCGGTCGGACTACCAGGCCGTCAAGGACGGCTTCGTGTCGGTGACGCCGCTGCAGGTCGACCTGACGGCATATGCGGCCATCGGGCTCGTCGAGACGCTGCTCGGTCAGCAGCTGTCGGAGCGTGGCGAACAGTTGTTGCTGGATCCTCGCGTTGAGGTAGAATAGTCGTTCACGTCTGTCGGGGCGTGGCTCAGCCTGGTAGAGCACTCGGTTCGGGACCGAGGGGTCGGTGGTTCGAATCCACTCGCCCCGACCACTTTTCCTCGCAGATTCCTCCGGTTTTTGTCGTGGCATCTCGGTTGCTGTCAGGTCGTGTCGGGCAGCGTTGAGCACATTTTGAGCACGTTCGGTTCGCTGGATGTGCTTCAAGGCTTCGCGAACACGCGCGACCCGACCGGTCGCGGCGCTCCTTCATTCGCAACATCCATCCCGACAGCAGTAGTCCAGTCGCTTCGTTCATCGGCGTCATCTGCATGTACGCCTTCCCGCATACTCGGCATTCACGGGTCAACGTGAAGCTCGCTGGAGAATCCTCCCAAATCGTCCGTGACGGTAAGTAGCTTCCACGCCGCACTTCTCGCACGGCGCATTCTTCGTGGGTGGTTTGGTCATACCCCTCACTGGGATGCCTTCTTGGCGGACCCTTTTGACCCTGCTCGTCTCTCGTCCAGCCGGTCCAGCCTTGAACGGCACCCCTGTTTGTTAACGGCTCCAACTCAGCGGGACACCGTACCAATCGCGAAACCCATCTATTGAGTCCCAGATATGCGCCTGATTTGAAGCCGACCCACAACATGTCGTGCTTTTCCCTGAACAGTCGTGGTAACGTATCTGACCCGAAAAAAAGGCGAACCCCCACCATGACGAACCGCGCGCTCGTCTTCGTGAGCCATGCGAATCCTGAAGACAACGTCTTCAGCCGGTGGCTCTCCCTCAAGCTCGCAGCCGCGGGCTATCAAGTTTGGTCCGACGTCACAAAGCTACTGGGTGGCGAGGATTTCTGGCGTGATATCGAACCCGCCATACGCGACGGTTCAATCAAGTTTCTGTACGTCCTCTCGCGTGCATCGAATACCAAAGTCGGTGCTCTGAAGGAACTCCGAGTCGCGCACGCGACCGCGAAGAAACAGCTACTCAAGGACTTCGTCATCCCGCTCCGCATCGATGACCTGCCACACGACGAAATCAACATCGAAATCGGACGGCTGAACGTCATTGAATTCGGCGGCAGTTGGGCAGCGGGATTGAAGCAGCTTCTAAAGAAGCTGGCAGCGGAAGGCGTTCCAAAGAGCGCAGCAAGTGGTCCAGACGTCGTACGCCAGTGGTGGGGTCGCGAGTTCGCCGCCGACACCGGGGTCACCGAAGAACCGGAAGTTCACTACTCCAACTGGTTTCCGATTGAGCTACCGAAGCGAATCTATCGGTACTCGTCAATCGGGTTGGTCAACGAACACGAAGACCCTGAATGGTCGTTCCCAACCCGATGGCACAACTACCGGCTCGTGACGTTTGCCTCCGCGGCAGACGTCGAACCCGGTCTTGGTTCTCTTAAGATTCAGCATGCAGAGCAGCGCGAGACGGCGTTGTTCCTGTCTGAAGAGAGTGCTGAGCGCCGTGACCGGCAGAACATTGTCACGGCGATGTTGAACGATGCATGGGAGCAGTTCGCACTGTCGCGCGGACTCAAGAGGTATGAGATGGCGAACGGGAAGCCCGCCTTCTACTTCGACCTCGATGTGCTTCCAACCGGTGACGTGTGGTTCACGTCCGTTGAAGGGAAGAAAACGTTTCGGGGGTTGATGGGGTACAAGACGCGGAAGCCGCGTCCGGGCGTCGACCCGAACGCAGCCCCGACCCTTCGGCACTGGCATTTTGCGGTGAGCGCACGAACGGCACTGCACCCGTTCCCGATGCTTCAACTCCGTGCCCACGTGCTGTTCTCCGACGACGGACGCAACGTGTGGTCTGCGCCAACCGCGAAGGGGCGCGAACGGGTACTGCGAGCGATGCATCGCACCCGTCGTAGCCAGTGCAAGCAGTGGTGGAACGACGATTGGCGTGACCGGATTTTGGCGACGATGGCGTGGCTTGTGGGAGACGCGCTAACGCTGGACCTCCCGTTGTCTCTTGGTACCGCGGTCGCCGCGGTCAATCCCCGCCCGGTGGAATTCGTCAGTCCGGTGAAATTGCGCGAACCCCGCGCCACAATTGCTGAGCCCACGCCGGACGAAGTCGATGAGGATGAGGATGACGACGAGGATGCGATAGAGGACGTCCAGACCTCCGAAGCAGTGAAGGTGGAGAAGTGAGCCGTCTTCCACTGCTCAAATTGACGGAACCGAGGCTGCGATTCGGGTTCGAACAGGCGTTGGAAGACCCACGCGATGGACTGACGCTGTTCGGACCACTTGACGAGAGCAAGGTGTTCGCCGTTCGTCCCGCAGTCGTCGGTACTCCGGATGGCATCCGCCGTTTCCGGCGTTGGCTGGACGAAATTCAGCGACCCATTGACGACGCTAAGACTTCGCGCCCGCCGTATCCGGGATTCGAAGCCGCCTTCAACGTGCCGTTCAGCACGAAGCCGGTCTTCGAAATCCCACTGAACGAACGCGAACTGATTGACGCGTGCCACATCGAAGACCAGCATCAACGTGTTCATCGCGTCGTGCAGTTGTACTCGGAGCCGATTAGGAATGTGGTCAAGGACGATGAAGCTGAAGCCGATGTATGGTTCGTCATCGTCCCTGAGGAAGTTTACGTAAGCTGCCGTCCTGAGTCCGTTGTCCCGAAAAGTCTGCGGACTCCCTTGGAAGGCGCCATCAGCGCCCGCATCGCACGAAAGCTGCTGTCAACGCCGAGCTTCTTTCCAGACTTGAATGAGGACGCCACACCGTACAGATACCAACCGCATTTCCACAATCAATTGAAGGCACGGTTGCTTGACGTGGGTGTGCCGACGCAGGTCATTCGGGAAACGACCATCGCGCCGACCGACTTCTTGAACGTTGCCGGACATCCGAAGCGGCGCGTTGGACTGCGTTCTGAGATTGCGTGGAATCTCTGCACGACGGCGTTTTATAAGGCGGGCGCGCGACCGTGGAAGCTCGCAGATATCCGTCCGGGTGTGTGCTACCTCGGCATCGTGTTCAAGCAAGACGACGCGAGTCCGAACAAGGGATGGGCCTCCTGCGGGGCGCAGATGTTTCTTGATTCCGGTGACGGGCTCGTGTTCAAGGGCACGGGCGGACCGTGGTACTCCGCATCAACGCACAGCTTTCACTTGAACGAAGAGGCAGCGCGCGAACTCGTGGAGACAGCCGTGCGCGAGTACGCCATTCGTGTCGGTAAGCCGCCGGATGAACTCTTCATTCACGGGAAGGCGCGCTTTGACGACACGGAGTGGCGTGGTTTTCGCGCTGGAGCGTCAGACGGCACCCGCGTTGTTGGCGTTCGAATTCGGTTAGCGGAGGACCTGAGAATCTACCGTCCCGGTCGTCATGCGATTCTTCGGGGACTCGCGCACATCCGGGACGAGCGGACAGGGTTCCTGTGGGCGAACGGCTTCATCCCACGTCTCCAGACATATCCCGGACGCGAAGTGCCTCGTGGATTGTTAGTAGACGTCTGCCGTGGGCACGCGGACATTCGAACCGTGCTGAACGACGTCTACGCGCTGACGAAGTTGAATTACAACGCCTGCGTCTACGGAGATGGGGAACCCGTCACTCTGAGCTTTGCCGACGCGGTCGGAGAGATTCTGACCGCGGGACCCGTGTCGGGTGCGCCACTGCCATTCAAGCTTGTACATCTGACGCCAACCTGTTAGGTGTATGGATATTCAGACTCTGCTGAGCATTCGTGAGACCAAGGCTCGCACCTTGGACGGCGTCCTTCGCCTTAAAGACAGATTCGTGCGGTACGTGGAACTGTTGAAGGGCGTGAGCAACGGCAGCAATTCTGTCGAGGAAGTCAACAAAGCCCAACACGAACGACTCCTTCGGTTGCGAAACGACGAAAACCGTTTCAACGAATGGGACAACGGGGAACAGATGCTGAATCCGGACGTGTTCGGGCTAGCGGAGTCACCGAATGAATACCTGAAGCCGTCCTTGCTTTCCAGTGCTTCAGAGCGAGCGATTGCAAAGTTCGACCATCTAGTCGAAGAAGCTCGCGACGAACTCACGGAAGTCGAAGCACAGATTGTTGCCATGACACCGGCAAGCGGGCATCCTGTCCCAAGCGAAGCCCTGTTTGGCAAGGGGCAGCAGTACGACGCACTCCGTCAGGTGCAAGCGATTCTCAACGGCGCGAAGCGTCAGATTCAAATTGTGGATGGGTACATCGACGCGCGCGTTTTGGATTTGCTAAAAGACAAAAACGCCGCTGTCAGGGTCGAAATCCTGACCAAAGAACAAAGCGCGAAGCCGTCGGTGACGTTGGCAGCCAATGCTTTCAATCAGCAATACAAAGGGCTGGAGCTTCGCACTTCAAACGTTTTTCACGACCGCTTTGTCATCATCGATGATGAGGATGTCTACCACTTCGGGGCGTCGATAAAGGACGCTGGCAAGTCCGGTTTCATGTTCACGAGGATTGAGGGACCTGACATGAAGGAGGCTGTCAGGCGAAGCTGGACCGCGGCGTGGGGCGCCGCGAAACTGGTAACGTAGTCGAGAGGTTCGTCATGAGCGCAGACGATTTCCGACAACTCTTCCACCTGACGCCCAGCCGCTGGGTCGAAGGGAAGTCCGCCAGCTACGCCCGAATTGAGGACTGGGAGACTGACCGTCCTGCAGATGCACTGGAGACGTGGGAAGAGCATCTGACGCAAAGCTCCATTTACTCACCTACGTATTCGTCCAAGAAGTTGCTGTGGCGGCATCCGGAGCATTCTCAGGAAGAATGCGATGATGCCATCGCCGCTCAGTTCAAAAAGCCGTTTCACGGCGATGCACCGGGACCGCTAGACGGCAACCGGCGCGAACAAAGAAGCGGCACAGCGAAGCCGAAGCCGGACACTCCGCCGCGCCTTCGATTTGACGACGAATAACTGACGATTCGACCCGTCCCCGTTCGTTCAGTCTCAGGTGATTGAAGTCCATGCTCACAGGCGAAATCCGCAGCCAAATCGACGCCATCTGGAACGCCTTCTGGACCGGCGGCATCTCGAACCCGCTGGAAGTCATCGAGCAGATTACCTATCTGCTGTTCCTGAAGCGACTGGACGACCTGCACACGCTGGAAGAGAACAAGGCCGCACGGCTGAAGAAGCCGATCGAGCGGCGCATCTTCCCCGAAGGCGCGGACCCGAAGGGTCGTCCCTACGAAGACCTTCGGTGGTCGCGGTTCAAGAACCTCGCGCCAGCCGAGATGTTCACGCGTCGTCAACGACCACGTGTTCCCGTTCCTGCGGACGCTGGGCGGCGACGACTCGACCTACGCCCATCACATGAAGGACGCCCGGTTCACGATTCCGACTCCGGCGCTGCTGGCGAAGGTCGTGGACATGCTGGACCACGTCCCGATGGACGACCGGGACACGAAGGGCGACCTGTACGAATACATGCTCGGCAAGATTGCGACGGCTGGGCAGAACGGGCAGTTCCGGACGCCCCGGCACATCATCCGCCTGATGGTCGAGATGATGGAGCCGACCGCCACGGACGTGATTTGCGACCCGGCCTGCGGCACATGCGGGTTCCTGGTGGCAGCGGGTGAACATCTCCGCGAGCGGCATCCCGAGATTCTGCGAGACGCCACCAGCCGAGAGCATTTCCACCACGGGATGTTCCACGGGTTCGACTTCGACAACACGATGCTCCGCATCGGCAGCATGAACATGCTGCTGCACGGCGTCGAGAACCCGGACATCCGCTATCGGGATTCGCTGGCGCAGGACCACGCGGGCGAAGACGAGAAATACACGCTGGTGCTGGCGAACCCGCCGTTCGCCGGGTCGCTGGACTACGAGACGGTCGCCAAGGACTTGCTGGCGGTCGTCAAGACGAAGAAGACCGAACTGCTGTTTCTGGCGCTGTTCATTCGGCTGCTGAAGCCCGGTGGACGGGCAGCGGTCATCGTGCCGGACGGCGTGCTGTTCGGGTCGTCCAAGGCCCACAAGGAACTGCGGCGGATTCTGGTTGAGGACCAAAAGCTGGATGCGGTGATTTCGCTGCCCAGCGGTGTGTTCCGTCCCTACGCGGGTGTCTCGACGGCGATTCTGACGTTCACGAAGACGAACTCGGGCGGCACGGACTTCGTGTGGTTCTACGACGTGGATGCGGACGGATGGAGCCTGGACGACAAGCGGACGCCGCTGCTGCCGGACGAGAAGCTGGGTCCGCTTCCGAAGCAGCCGCTGACGGCAGACGAGCACGAGAAGAACAACCTGCCGGACGTGCTGGCGCGATGGAGCCAACACGCCAAGGCTGAACGGGAACGTCCCCGAACGGCTCAGAGTTTCTGCGTGCCCAAGGCGGACATCGCTGCCGCTGGCTACGACCTGTCGCTGAACCGCTACAAGGAAGTCGTCCACGAAGAAGTGCAGCACCGGGCACCGAAGGACATTCTGGCGGACCTTGAGAAGCTGGAAGCGGAGATTCAGCAGGGACTCAAGGAACTTGAAGGGATGCTGAAGTGAGCTGCGACGTGGCCGACGAGTTGACGCTCGGCGAATCGACTGCTGTTCGAGATCGGCGACCGTCGGAAGGCACTCGGCCGCCGACGAATCGGCGACTTCGTGCAGGGCGGTCCATGCATTCGAGAATCGAATCTCGGCGTACGAGTCGGCGACTTCGCTGACACGGTCGTATGTCAGCAAGAGCACGAGCGCAATCGACTGCGCGACGGCAATCTCGCGATCGGTGACGTTCTGCTCAGCTCAACGCGGCATCGCTTGGCCAAGTCGCACGGCGACTTCCGCAGACTGAACGATTCGACTACGCGACTTCGCCAGCATTCGTGACGAAGCTGAGCTCCGACACCCGTCGACGTTCGACATCGTCTTCACTTGCTGGCTTCAATACGCCGGATGCACTGAGCTCGAGCTGCTCGGCGCAGGCGGCGACGGTCAACGACATCTGACATCGGCATAGTGCAGCGTTCGCAGTTCCTCTCCCGCCCCTTCCCGAACAACGCCGCATCGCGGCCATCTTGGACAAAGCGGACGAGTTGCGGGCGAAGCGACGGGCAGCGTTGGAGCAACTGAACGGTCTCACGCAGTCGATGTTCTTGGAGATGTTCGGTGACCCGGTGACGAATCCGACAGGGTTGGCAACTCGTGCCGCATTGGTCGACGTTGCGTCGAGGCACTCGCTAACGGCGGTCCGTCGAAGCCATCGCAGAATACGTGCGACGGCGAGAGTGCCGTCTATGAGCACGAGTCACTGCGATTGCGGCGACGTACGCGTCATCTGATGACGATCACTGCACGTCGAAGTACACGCTGACCGACATGACGCTCAGACGTGAAGCACGGTGACAGTCGGCGACTGTTCTGTCACGAAGCGCTGCGACATTGGCGTGCAATGCTCGTGCGAGGTCGACACGCGCGATGCCGTATGCGTGCTGACATCAGACGTTTGCTGCGATCGTCTGACACGCAGATCGAGCCGCGATATCTGCGTCAGCATTGTCGAGACTCAGCCTACGCAACGCGAGCTTGGCCAGACGTGACAGACCGGCATCGCAGATCGATCGAACTATCATGAAGTCAAAGCTTCGCAGTTCACGATTATCGCTGCCACCGCTGACTCTGCAGCGAGAGTTTCGCACGACGGTTGGCAGCCGTGGAGCGACTGAGACGCTGCAGCGAGATCGCCGTCGCAGCAGTTGATGACGCTCTGTTCGCATCTCTTCAGCACCAAGCCTTCAGCGGAGCACTCTGACGGTGAGCAACTTCGCCTTCCTGCAGCCGGAGTGGGCGACACTCCACGAATCGGCGCGGAAGGCTGAACGGCTGGTCTACGCCGACCCACGGGCATCCTGCTTCTACGCCCGTCGCGCCTTGGAACTCGCCGTGTCGTGGCTCTACAAACACGACAGCGGGCTGCGCTTGCCGTATCAGGACCACCTGAGTGCCCTGATTCACGAACCGACGTTCCGGCAGACCGTGGGCGATGCCGTCTTCAACAAGGCGCGGGTCATCAAAGACCTTGGCAATCTCGCCGTCCACAGCCAGCGTCCGGTGCGGCAGTTCGATGCGCTGACGGCGACCAAGGAACTGTTCCACGTCTGCTACTGGCTGGCGCACACCTACTCGACAGGCGCGAAGCCCGCCGCTGGCCTGACGTTCGACCCCGCCAGCGTGCCGAAGCCCGCAGCGGCTCCGACACCCGCAGCCGTCCCGACGCAGACCGTTGACCAACTGAAACGGCTGGAACAGGAACTCCGCGAACGAGACGAGAAGCTGTCGGCGCTGCTGGCCGACCGGACGACGCTGGATGCCGAACTGGTGCGGCTCCGTGAGGAAGTGGCGGCGGCGAAGAAGGCCAACACCGCCACGCCCGACGCGCACGACTATTCCGAAGCCGAGACCCGCGATTTCTTCATCGACCTGCTGCTGAAGGAAGCGGGCTGGGCACTGGACCGGCCACAGGACCGCGAATACGAAGTCACGGGGATGCCCAACGCCGAAGGCAAGGGCTTCGTGGACTACGTGCTGTGGGGCGACGACGGGAAGCCGCTGGGTCTGGTGGAAGCCAAGCGCACCAAGCGGGATGCCCGCGTCGGTCAACAGCAAGCGAAGCTGTATGCCGACTGTCTAGAGAAGCAGTTCGGCCAGCGTCCCGTCATCTTCTACTCGAACGGCTACGACCACTGGCTGTGGGACGACACGAACTACCCGCCCCGTCCGGTGCAGGGGTTCTACAAGAAGGCCGAACTCCAACTGCTGGTGCAGCGGCGAACGACCCGCAAGGCGCTGGCGGATGCGCCCATCAACGACGCCATCGTGGAGCGGTTCTACCAGACCCGCGCCATCCGCCGCATTGCGGAGACGTTCGAGAGGGACCACCAGCGGAAAGCCTTGGTCGTCATGGCGACCGGCGCGGGCAAGACCCGCACGGTCATTGCCCTGTGCGACTTGCTGATGCGGTGCAACTGGGTCAAGCGGGTGCTGTTCCTGGCCGACCGCATCGCACTGGTCAACCAAGCCGTCAACGCCTTCAAGAAGCATCTGCCGGATTCGTCGCCGGTCAATCTGGTGACGGACAAGGACGAAGAGGGTCGGGTGTTCGTCTCCACGTATCCGACGATGATGGGCCTGATTGACGACGCCACGGACGGGCAGCGTCGGTTCGGCGTCGGGCACTTCGACGTGGTCATCATCGATGAAGCCCACCGGTCGGTGTATCAGAAATACGGGGCCATCTTCGACTACTTCGATTCGCTGCTGGTCGGACTGACCGCCACGCCGAAGGACGAAATCGACCGGAACACCTACCGGCTCTTTGACCTTGAACGGGGTGTCCCGACCGATGCCTACGCGCTTGGACGACGCGGTGAACGACGGCTTTCTGGTCCCGGCCAAAGCCGTGGCCGTGCCGCTCAGGTTCCCGCGAGAGGGCATCAAGTACGCCGACCTGTCGGAAGAAGAACAGGAACAGTGGGACGCACTGGAATGGGACGACGAAGGCCACGCGCCGGACCACGTGGAAGCCGCCGCCGTCAACCGCTGGCTGTTCAACGAAGACACGGTGGACAAGGTGCTGGAACACCTGATGACCCGTGGGCAGACCGTGGCGGGTGGGGACCGGCTCGGCAAGACCATCGTCTTCGCGAAGAACAACGACCACGCCCTGTTCATCGCGGACCGGTTCAACAAGAACTACCCGCACTACAAGGGCGAGTTCGCCCGGGTCATCACGTTCAAGACGGAATACGCCCAGAGCCTGATTGACAGCTTCGCCAATCCCGCGAAGTCGCCGCACATCGCCATCTCCGTGGACATGCTGGACACGGGCATCGACATCCCCGAAGTCGTCAATCTCGTGTTCTTCAAGCTGGTGCGGTCGAAGACGAAGTTCTGGCAGATGGTCGGACGCGGCACCCGGCTGTGTCCCGACCTGTTCGGTCCCGGCAAGGACAAGGAGTTCTTCTACCTGTTCGACTACTGCCAGAACCTGGAGTTCTTCAGCCAGAAGATGCCGACGACGGACGGTGCGCTGGGCGAATCGCTGGGCACACGCCTGTTCAAGACGCGCGTCGGACTGCTTGTGGCGTTGGACCAGCGGCTTGCGGAAGTCGGCATCGGTCCGTTCGCGACGGCTGGACGGCATGGCGAGAGAGGCCAGTCCCGCCTACGGCGAGACGGAGCACGGCGTGCGTGACGAGACCGCGACGTTGCTGCGGTCACAGGTCGCCGCGATGAATCTCGACAACTTCATCGTCCGTCCGAAGCGTCGGTTCGTGGAGCGATACGCGCAGGAAGAACCGTGGAAGAAGCTGGGCGAGGAACAGGTCGGAGAGTTGGTGCAGGAAGTCGCATCGCTGCCGACCGAACTCACCGACGACGACGAAGAGGCCAAGCGGTTCGACTTGCTGATGCTGAACCTGCAACTGGCCGTGCTGCACGTCAAGCCGGGGTTCGAGCGTCTGAAGGAGCAGGTGCGGTCCATCGTCGGGATGCTGGAAGACAAGAGCAGCATTCCGATGGTGCGGGAGCAGATGCCGCTGATTGACGCCGTGGCCGGTGAGGAATGGTGGCAGGACGTGACCGTGCCGATGCTGGAAACGGCGCGGAAGCGGCTGCGGTTGCTCATCAAGCTGATTGAGAAGGTCCATCGGAAGCCGGTCTACACCGACTTCGAGGACCAGATGGGTGCCGAGACCGCCGTTCCCGCTGCCCGAGTTCACAGCGTGGCCGACCGCACGAAGTTCGTGGCGAAGGCGCGGCAGTTCCTCAAGGCGAACGAGAATCACATCACCATTCCCGACTGCGGCTCAACCAGCCGTTGACGGCATCGGACCTCGCTGAACTCGAACGCATGATGGTGGACGCCGGGGTCGGGACGGCGGACGACATCGCACGGGAAAAGGAGCAAGAGCCAAGGGCTTGGGCGTGTTCATCCGGTCGCTGGTCGGCTTGGACCGGGAAGCGGCGAAGCAGGCGTTCAGCCAGTTCTTGTCGGGCGGGACGGCGACGGCGAACCAGGTCGAGTTCGTGAACATGATCGTGGACTACCTGACCGAGAACGGCGTGATGGACCCGAAGCGGCTCTACGAGTCGCCGTTCACGGACGTGAGCCCGAGAGGTCCAGAGGGCGTGTTTTCGTCCGTGCAGGTGGACCAACTCGTGGCGGTCTGGCGGAGATTCGGGAACGGGCGGCGGCGGCGTAGTGTCCAAAAGGACGCCTATGGAGAACACCGGCGCACTGACACTGTCGCAGCATCTCTTGGATGAGGCGAACCGCTTCATGTTTTATCCCGTCAAGTCTCGGAGAGACCGCATTACGCTTGCCGCTCAGAAAACGCTCGATGCTGCCATGAGGCATCTCTTGGAGTGGCGAAAGACGTTCGTGCCGGATGAGCACCGAAAGGCGCTTGAGATTCTTTGGTCGAACCCCACGCTCTTGAACCAGATTCACTGTCGTCAGCAACTTTCGGCGGTCCCTGACATTGTCGAAAGAACTCTCGCGTTACGGTCACTGACGCTGGCGGGTATTCCTGATGCGGAATCGCTCGCGTACCTGCGAGAGGCTGCGAACAGCTACATCTTGGGACTCCCGCTCGCGACGGTTGCTCTCTCGCGTGCAGCCGTCGAACGTGCGCTTAAACAGGCCTGCGCGAAGCGATTCGGAGCCCGCGCAGTCGAAGAGGCGTGTCTTGACGAGGTAATCGAGCGATTCGCGCCCAGCGTGCTGAGCAAGGGCGCGTGCGCCTTGGCGAACATCGTTCGGAAAAAGGGAAACGAGGTTCTGCACCCAAAGGGTCGCACCGCGCCAAGTGTGGCAGCATCGCTACAGGTACTGGAAGCGGCGCGGGATGTTCTTCGAGACCTTCCTCGAGTCTAGCTGCGCCGATGCGCGCATACTTGGATTCACCACGTCACAAGGCGCAAGCATGAACCGCGTTGTGCTCATTTCATGCGCTAGCCGGAAGCTTCAGCACCGTGCGAAGGCGGCGGACCTGTACGTCAGCGACCTGTTTCGTCTGAGTCTTGGGTTTGCTGTAAGACCTCGCCGCGCCCCGTCTAGTCAAATGCGCCTCGGCGGTCCACACTTCTCCGCACCAGGAGGATGGGATGGATCACGACGTGAAGGCGTTTCGTGCGGCGGCGGGGCGGGAGAATGGGAGCCGGACGGGCCTGCAGCGGCGGTACTCGCCGGCGTTGCGCGCGCAGGCGGTGCGCTGCTGGCGCGTGCGGCGGCGAGCGGGCGAGTCGCTGCGTGATGTGGCGGTGGCGCTGGGCGTGGCGCCGTGGAGTCTCCATCGCTGGACGCGGTCATCGCCGACGCGAACGCGCTTCATCCCGTGCAGGTGGTGTCGGCTGCGGCGCCGAGCGTCGATGGGGGCATCGTCGTCGTGCTCAACGGGGAGAGCACGCGGGTGGAAGGCCTGGACGTGGTGTCCGTCGCGCGGTTGCTCGGGCTGCTGCGATGAGATGGCATGGCCGGCGCGTGACGGTGTATGCGTACGGGCGCCCGACCGACATGCGCAAAGGCTTTGATGGGCTCTCGGCCCTCGTGACGCAGGACTTGGCGCGCGACCCGCTCAGCGGCGAGATCTTCATCTTCGTCAGCCGCGATCGCGTCAGGACCAAAGTGCTCCAGTGGGACGGCACCGGGTTATGCGTGTACGCGAAGCGTCTGGAGCGCGGGCGGTTCGCGTCTCTTTGGCGTGACGACGCCGACCCGCCGATCGCGCTGACGATCACCGAGCTCGATCTCTTTCTCGACGGCAGCACGTTGGTGGGGCGTGTCGCGCTATCGCCGCCGGCGATCACGCACTTTTCGCTTGCGTCGGATCGTGCCAAATAATAAAATGAATTCTTGGATTGTGGAGCTTACCTACGAGGGGGATGTCGACACGCTTCGCCAGATTGAGTGTAAGTCCTCGCCGTGGCCCGTCGGTCCTCGTTCAGTGACGGCTCGCGGCCGGCCGGAGTTCAGGCGGTCGGGAGGAGCGTGTCCGGCAGCGTGACGGTGCCGGGGCCGGCGAGTGCGGCGTCGATCGCGACGGTCAGATACGCGTGGGCATCGACCCCGATGAGGCGTGCGCTTTCGCAGAGGGTGTAGAAGAGGGCCGCGACCTGCGTCCCGCGCAGCGAGCGCGAGCCGTAATGATTCTTGCGGCCGACGACGGGACCCCGCAGCGCGCGTTCCGCGGCGTTGTTGTCGAGCGGGATCCGCGGATCGGTGAGAAAGCGCGTCAGGCCGGCCCACCGCTCGAGCATGTAGCGGACGGCCTTGCCGAAGTCGCTGCGGGGCAAGCCGACCTGTACAGTGGCCCAGTCCCAGATGCGATCGAGCACCGGCTGCGATCGCTCGCGGCGGAGCTGGTGGCGTAACGCTTGGGCCTCGGCGTTGCCAGGGAACGGACCGGGCACCTCGCGTTCGATCGCGTAGAGCTCGCCGATCAGTCCGGCGATCGCCTCACACGCGACCGGCCACTGGTCCGCGATGTCGTCGTACTTGCGTTTCGCGTGCGCCCAGCAATGCGCGAGCGTGAAGCCCGGCCCGTCGCGCGCGAGCACCTCGTACACCGCGAATCCATCCACGACCGCGATCCCGCGATACCCGGCCAGCACCTGGCGCCCTTCCTCCGTCGACTTGCCCGGCAGGATGCGATAGAACGACTCGGTCGGCGTGCGCACGGTCCACACCGTGCCGGCCGCCGGCTTGGCCGAGCCCATGATCGCCCACCGGGTTTCGTCGACGTTGATCACCGGCGCCTCAAGGGCCCGGCGGCCCAGCGCCTCGTAGGTCGGCTCCAGATGGCGCGCCAGCGCGTTGAGCTGATCCCACAGCGTCTGCGATTCGACGATCAGCCCTTCGCGCGCCATCATCCGGACCTGGCGTTCGAGCGGCAGATGATCCGCGTACTTCGCGACGGCGACGCCCACGGCAAACGCCGGCGCATAGCGCCGCCGGGGATGAGCTGCGCCGGGCCGGGCGCCGTCACGACCGCGCCGTTGCACCCGCAGCGGTACTTCTGCCGGAGATGCTGTTCGATGTGGTACGTGAGCTTCACCGTGGTCACGCGCTCCGACGTCTCGTCTGGCCCGCCATGGCGGTCACCTCGCCGCCGCACGCCGGACACGCGCGTTGATCCGGCGCGAGCTCGTGACGGATCTCGACGGTGGGCAACGTGGGCTGCGCGCGCGGGCCGTGCCCCGGTCGTGCCGGCCGCGGGCGCCGGCGGCGGGCGGGCGCGGCGCGCGCGCCAAGGCCTGCGCGCGCGCCTGCTCGAGCGCTGTCGGAGCGCGAGTTCGAGTTGCTCGGGATCGGCCACGCCGCGCAGGCGCGCGAGCTCCGCGGTCAGCTGCAGATTCTTGGCGATGAGGCGCTGGTTTTCACGATCGAGGAGGAGGCTGATCTGGCGCAGCGTGTCGAGGTCGCGCTCGTCCGTGAGCTCCACCATGCAGGAGAGCATTTGATCATGTGGCCCGATCCGACGCAAGCGAAAAGTGCGTCATCGCGGGCGGCGACAGCGCGATGCGGCCGACGAGCGTGCTGCCATCGAGAAACAGATCCAGCTCGCTGATCGTCAGCGCGATCGGCGGCTCGCCGTCGTCCCGCCAGAGACACGCGAATCGTCCCCGCTCGAGCCGCTTCGCATAGACGCAGAGCCCGTCCCATCCCAATGGAGCACCTTGGTCCTGACGCGATCGCGACTGACGAAGATGAAGACCTCCCCACTCAGCGGATCGCGCGCCAGGTCCTGCGTCACGAGGGCGCACAACCCATCGAAACCCTTGCGCATGTCCGTGGGCCGTCCGTAGGCGTACACCGTCACCCGCCGGCCGTGCCATCTCATCGCAGCAGCGCGAGCAGCCGGGCCGCGGTCTCCACGTCCAGTCCTTCGACACGCGTGGACGTCGCGCCCACGACGACCACGAGGTCCGCGCTCCCGGTGCGTCGCTCCGGAGCGACGATCTGCCACGGGATGAAAGCGCGCACGTGCGGCGACGCACGGGTCCAGCGGTAGAGACTCCACGGGGCGACGCCGAGCGCCACCGCCACATCACGCAGCGCCTCGCCCGCCGCTTGCCGCGCACGCCAACACCGGACCGCCTGCCCTCGCACGCCGGCGAGTAGCGCCGCTGCAGCCCCGTTCGCTGCCCATTCTCCCGTTGCCGCCGCCGCGCGAAACGCCTGACGTCCTGATCCATCGCATCCTCCTGGTGCGGAGAACTGTGGACCACTTTGCGTGTTTGACTAGACGGGGTGCGGCGAGGTCTTACAGATCAGTCTCCTCCTCATCGCGAAAATCAACGCCTCATCGCGAAGAATCTGCCGCTGACCGCGGAGTCGCGCCGCACTGCGGGTCACCGATGTGGCGACAGCCATTCGTCTAGCCAGACCAGCGACGCCTGCAACTATGACCGTCAGAGGAACACGCTCTCACGAAGGAAAGCCAATCGAGTGATGTGATGAAGGCTACTCGCCGAGTTGGCACCCGGCATGACGGTGGGCACCCACCGATTGGAACGTCTACTTGGCCGCGGCGGGATGGGGGCCGTCTTTCTTGCGTACGACATGCGGCTTCATCGTCATGTGGCGCTGAAAGTCCTTGACCGCGACGCAGCCGATGCCACTTCGAGCCCCGCCTCCTGCGCGAGGCCCGCAATGCCGCGGCGCTGAATCATCCGGCATCTGCACGATCCACGAAGTGGGCGAGGCCGATGGCACCGCGTTCATCGCCATGGAATATGTCGAGGGCCGTTCGCTGCGCGATCGCGTCGACGAGGGCGCGCTGCCGATGGGCGAGGCGGTGCGCCTCGGCATTCAGGCTGCCGACGCCCTGGCCTACGCGCATGAACACGGCGTCGTCCATCGCGACTTCAAAGCCGCCAATGCCATCGTCGGCGAAACGGCCGGCTGAAAGTCGTCGATTTCGGCCTGGCCCGGAGTGAGGACCCGCAGGTGTCCGAGGCGACGACGATGGCGTCGATGGTGCCGTCCGGCGCAGCGGCGGGTACGCCGTACGCCATGGCGCCGGAACAAGTGCGAGGTGAGACCGCCGATGCGCGCACCGACATATGGGCGCTCGGCGTGCTGCTCTACGAGATGGCGACCGGTGCGCGGCCGTTCGCGGCCAGTCGTGAGCTTTTTCCTCGATTCTCACTAGACCACCGGCGCCGCCCTGTCGACAGTGCCAGTCCATTGACCGCTGTCATCGAGCGGTGTCTGGAGAAGGATCCCGCGCGCCGGTATCAGCGGGCGGAAGAGGTTCGGGCTGTGCTCGAGGCGATCGCAGCGGGCACGGCGGCGCCATGGAGCACCTGGGGTTATCATCTGCGTCGCCGACCGGCCATCGCCCCAATCGCGGGCCTTGTGGCGGCCTTCGCTGTGCTGGTGGGATTCAACGTGGGCGGGCTGCGGAACAGGCTCACCGGTGTCCCGCGCGAACAGGCTCCGATCAAATTGGCCGTATTACCGTTCGAAAACCTCACGGCGATCCCGAGCAGGAGTATTTCAGCGACGGCCTGACCGACGAAATGATCACGCAACTGGGCCGGTTGCACCCGCAGCGTCTGAGTGTCATCGCACGGACGTCGTCGATGCGGTACAAGACGACGCGACCTGTCGATGGATCAGATCGCACGCGAGCTCGGCGTGGACTATGTCATGGAGGGCAGCGCAAGGCGTGAGGGGAATCGCGTCAGGATCAGCGCGAGTCTCATCCAGGTACGTGATCAGACGCAGCGATGGAGCGACAGCTTCGAGCGGGAAATGGCCAATGTCCTCACGCTCCAGAGCGATGTTGCCCGCGGTGTCGCGCGCACGCTGGCCATCACGCTTCTTCCCGCCGAACAGGGTCGTCTTGCCGCGGCTCGTCCCGTCAATCCAGAGGCCTACGAGGCGTATCTGAAGGGACGGTTCCAGTGGCAGACCATGGCGCCGAAGGCGCTCGATGCGGCGATGGGTTACTTCGAGCTCGCCGTCCAGAAGGATCCGAATTACGCGGCGCCCTACACGGGAATGGGAACGGTCTGGGGCCTGCGCTGCAACAACGGCGTGATGCGGTGCCGTGAGGCGGTGGCGAAATGGAAAGAGGTCGTCCGCAAAGCCAAAGAGCTCGAGCCGGACCTCCCGCAGGTCCAGGCGCAGACAGCCGCCATTGCCTACTACGTGGATTGGGATTGGCCCGCGGCCGAACGCGAGTTTCGGCGCGCGATCGAGGTCGCCGCCGCCGATCCCGACGTGCACATGTGGTACGCCGACTATCTTGCTGAACGTCGCCGGTCGCGTCGATGACGCGATCGCGGAAGCCAGGCGGGCTGTGGAATTGGACCCGCAGAACTCTTTGTACCAAGTTCGGCTGGCGGTCGCGTTCATGGACGCGCACCGTGAGGACGACGCGATCGCCGTGCTGCAGCAGGTGTTGAAAGCCGACCCAGGTATGCGGCAGGCGCAGATCAACCTGGTGCAGGCGTTCGCCGCAAAGCGCATGTACAAAGAGGCACTGGCAATGATGGCACAAAACAACGCGAACAATCGCGCAGTGGTCGAAGCACAGCAGCGCGCCTACCAGGAAGGGGGATTTCCAAGAGTCGCGCGCATACGTCCAGACGCGTTGGTTCGCCAGTCGCAGAGCACCTATGTGTCACCTGGAGGCATTGCCGCTGCCTACGCCCGCGCCGGAGAAGCCGCACTGGCGCTGGATTATTTGGAAAAGGCCTACGAGGAACACGAGACGATGATGGTGTCGCTTAAAGCCGGGAGGGCCTGGGATGCTGTGCGCAGTGAGCCGCGTTTTGAAGCAATACTTCGACGGATGAACCTTTCGAATTAGCAACCGAAAAGCGCCATCACTGACAAAGCTGGCTAACCAGGCGCTGCAGCCGACGAACCGCGCGCGGCGACGAGCCAGATCGAGAAAACGAACTCTCGCGGCTCGCGGCTGAGCGCCGGACGTTAGCCAGCCAGGTCTTCCTTTGCGATGATGCCATGACGCACAGTGGTACACGCGCCGCGAGTCCACGCCGAACCGTTGATGCAGCGCGTCCCGATGCACTTGAGCATCGACGAGGGTGTTGTGTCGAATTTTGTGTCTGCATGTAGGCAGTCGTCCGCGCCGCATGCGTGCGATGTCGCCGAGTGAAAATCCCATTACCGCACCCGGAAGCACGTTGCTGATGTTCGCTGCAGGCCGACGGATGTCAATCGGCTCTGCTCTCGCCTCTACGCCATCGCTTCGATCTGACGGGACTGCTCGGCTCGCGCCACATTCAGCGAACCGAAATCTGGATCGCCATCGGCCGCCTGGCTGAGCACCTGACCTACCAACCAGGTGATTCTCTGCTCCTGTGGCGGAAGCGAAGGCTCATGGGGGATCGGCGTGTCGAGGCCGTACTGACGCACGAGTTCCTTCAGGCGTACGATCACGCTTCCCGTCTCCCGCCGAGCGGCAGTCAAGAGCCGCACCGCAGCCTCGACCTGCTCCACGGCCGCGACAGACGACGCTCGTGCATCGTTGAAACGCGCGATCCCGGACTGGACCTCTCGAACGAGCGCGTCGGCCTCCACTGTCGCCTTCTGAACGGCCTCGGCGCTCGGCAGCTGCTCTTCGAGCGCCCGAATTCGGTCCTTGAGATCTCTGAGCCGCTCTTCGATTCGAGCTTGCTGGTGCCGTGCCTCGCGCACGCGGTTCTCATCGTAGCGAGCCGGCTCGACGGCCAGCGCACCCGCCAGAGCTAGCTGGTACTGCGCGCGGGTCTTCTCGAACTCCTCGACCTGCGGAAGATATTTGTGGATCGCGTTTTTGATTTCTCCAGCGGTCATCGCGTCTTCTCCTTCGAGCGCGCTGCCAGCGCCTTCTTCTCCATTGTGGTAATCGCTGCGGCGTACGGGTCCGGCGGCTTCGTGTAGTAGATGTCGTTGGTCGCTGGCGGCAGCCCGAGACCGGCGGTCAGCGCGTACTCGCGGAGGCGGTCACGGAACGCCGCCATGGCCCGCAGCGCGTCGGTGACGTCGGGCGCGTCGGGGATACCTTGCGCCGCACGCAGCTTCGCGAGTCCGGCCTCGTAGGGGTCCGGGGGCGCGTCGAGTTGCACGCTGCCGTAGCCTTGGAGTGCGCGACCGAGGGCATCGTGCTGCGCACTCGCGTTGGTGGATGTGCGGAACTCGCTCTGCGAGGCACTGCGCAGCCCTCGCGCGTGATTCTCAGCTTCGATGCGGGCGGCACCCTCCTCCGGTGACTCGTTCAAGATGTGCGAACAGTAACGGCAGCACCGTGGGCCGCCGCAGCTGTCGTAGTGGTGGTGGGGATCAATCTGCATCGGATATCTCCTTCTCCTGACGTTTGCTGAATGACGGTCGATCCAGACATGAGGAACCTCTTTCGAGTTACCAGGCAGCAAACTCCGCCTCGGGCACCTGCGCGGCGGCGACCAGCGCGCCGGCGGCGGCGTTCGCCACGTCATCGAGTTGGCGCGGTGCGTGGTCAATGCTGTCCTTGCCGCCGCGCGCGCATCGCCGCTCCAGCCCGGCGAGTTGCTTCAGCAGGCGGGCATGATCCAGCAGCTCGCACGTGCCCGACATGATCAACGGCAAACTGTCTTGATAAATCTGCGACTTCGTGCGCTCACTCGGCTCCACCGTGATGCCCACCTTCTGAAACGCTTCAGTGGGCCACGAGCCCGCATACCGGTCGCTCGTGGCGGTGGTGATCCGGAAAGCCTTGAGCACCGCCGCGAACTCCCGGACCACCGCCTCAGGGGAAAACGGCGGCCGCACTTCGCGGATCACGTCGAGCACCGCCCGCCCGTCGTGGTGGTGCGCGATGGCCAACGTCATCGAGTCGGAACCTGTGCCGCCGCTGGGATCGAGGAAGGCGTAGTATTGTACACGGAGGCATACGACTGCTCGAACCGCCCCGGCATGCGCACGGCGTTGAGCACGTCAAGGGGGAGGAAGGCCTCCACATCGGTTCGAAATTCGCCGGCAAACTCCGCCGCCGCCGCCATGGGATCGTCCTCGTACGCCTTCTCGATCACACGGTGATCAATGCACGGGTTCATCACCCACGTCGGCGCATTCACCACGAGCACATCGGCCGATTCGTTGCGCCCGAAATGGGTGTCATACGTCCTCCACACTTCGGCGCGTCTGGCGTAGACGCTCGTCAAGGCAATCAGCATCGCGCTGGGTACGGACGCCATCGAGGCTCGCAATGCGATCAGCGCTTCACGATCTGGGTTGGCCGAGTCGTCATCGGCCCAGAAGGCGACTTCATCGCAGGCCGCGCCGATGCAGGTGTACCCACGGAGTGATCGAAACGAACAGGTGTGAATTTCAATGCAGAGACCGTTCGTCAGCCAGATCCCCTCGACCGTCTCGTGGTCCACAAGTGCATTGAGCGATGGATGCGATCTGAAGAGGCCGCTGACGTACTTCTTAACGACGCGCGCCTGTCGCCGGTCGCTCGCGATGCACATAAAGACGCCCGTTTCGCCGGGGCGAGCGTGTACGAGCGACAGGTGGTCGCGAACACCGCGAGCAAGGCCGCGATGATGGATTTGCCAGACCGGCGCCCGAGGAGCAACCACAGTTCACGCACAGGACCCGAAGGGAACGTGGAGCGTTGGGTCAGCGGTGCGAAGTACACGATGGTCCTCATCACTCAGATCGAGGGCATGCGCGGCTTTGAGCACGCACCGCCACGTCGCCCAAGTGTCGGCCCCGAACGTCGAGCCGAGAACACGATTCATGAGCGTATGGCTGCGCACGGGCACACCGCTGGTCAGCAGGTGCTCGTCGTAAACCTGCCGAAGATGGGCCGGGTGATGCTCTCAGGAGATCTGTATCACTTCCGGGAAGAACGGGAACAGCGGGTCTTGCCACATAGCCTCGAGCACGATCGGGAGAAGTCACGCCAGTCGCGCGTCCGGCTCGAGGCGTGGGCGACGCAGAACAACGTGCCCATCTGGATCGAGCACGACACACGCTTGTATGCGACGCTGAAGAAGGCTCCGGCCTATCTCGAATAGGAGAGCTCCTCCAGCTTGGGAGGATCGTATGCCCTGCGCGCGCTGCACGGCCGCGCTGGAAGGCCGCGTGCGGCGTTGCGGCGGGCGACCGGCGTCGCGGAATGGCGTCGAATCGACGCCAAGTGCTACATGTGACACAATGCGCATATGCGAACCGCCGGTGTCCGTGAAGCCCGTCAGAACCTCACCGATCTACTCGAGGACGTGAAGAAGGGACGCGAGGTCGTAATCACCGATCGCGGCCGTCCGGTCGCTCGCCTGGCGCCCGTCGCACGTCGCCGTCCCTTCCCCGATCTCGCGCGTGTACGCGCCGCATTCCGCGGACCCGATCCCACACTGTCACAGGCCGTCCTCGAAGAACGGGAAGATCGCCTGTGAGCCCGTCCGATACCGCCGACGCCGCAGCCGAACGCTGGGCAGAGCCGGTCTATCTGGACGCGAGCGCCCTGGTGAAGTTGTTCGTGCCAGAAACTGAAAGCGACGAGTTGAATAAGGCGCTCGCCGGCATGACCGACGTAATCGTCTCCGACCTCGCCCTGACCGAGATGGCGTCTGCCCTTGGCCGCCGCACGCGCGAACACCTCCTCACTCGCAAGGAAGCGCAGCGCCTGTATCGTGAAGCGTCGAAGTTGCACATGTCCTCACTCAGTGCCGAGCTGACGCCGCCGATCCACCGCCGCGCCGAGAGGCTGATGCTCTCGCTGGCGATCCCGCTGCGCGCGCTCGATGCCCTTCATCTGGCCACGGCGCTCGACGCCGAAGCGGCGACGGTCGTCACCTTCGATTCCCGTCTGCGTGATGCGGCCCTCTCTCAAGGATTGTTCGTGGCGCCTCAGGGCGTCTGACATGGTGCGGAAGACGATTCGCTGACACGAATCCAACCGCTGGCTTCTCGAACGAACGGCCCTTCACCGACGCCCAACACGATCGCTTGAACCGAGCCGCGTTCGCCCAGTCCCGTGCTCGTCGATGATTGCTTCGACTGTCTTGATCATCAGATGCCTCGTCCGGCTAGCCGACCGCCTCCTCTTCAGGGTCGCATCGTCTGCGTCCACCGTCAGGGGCCCGCCGACTAGGCCGGAGGACAGAGATGCCGGAGCTCTCCCGAACCTGCCGGGCACTGACGAAATCGGCCGGCATGGTCGGCGAAGGTCGGATCTGGCCGCCGCCGAATCACTACCCCGATGCTACCCGCGTTTGAAAAACCAAGGAATCCTTCGGAAATCTGCAGGTAGACGTTCGGTTCGGGACCGAGGGGTCGGTGGTTCGAATCCACTCGCCCCGACCAATCAACACTGCAAGTTCGGGCCCGGTTTTCCGGGCCTTCTTGCTGTGACGGACGATCGGGGACCTGACGGATCCGCATTTGAAGCAACGTGCGCAACCGAGTAGTCGGCGCCTCAAGTCCTCCCTGATCACAGGCCAACCTGACGAAACGCTCAACAAATCCGCACGCTGAGCTCACTGACCGCGCTTCCCGCGGGCGGCGAATCGCTACCCTCAACATGGTCGTCATCGGCTCGGCGTGCCGGCGCCGGCGCGGAGCTCGCCGCCCTGTACGACAACCAGGACGACATCGACCCGCTCTCGGCTGCGCTGCAGACCGAGCCAACTGTTCGGACGACGTCCGATCGCCGAACGCTCTATCGGGACGTGATCGTCGACCAAAGCCCCCGGAAGTTCCTATGCTGAGGCCTGCCGAAAAGCCGAGGGGGCTCAACCCGATTCTGCAGCGATCGCTCATGTTGTACGACCAGGTCGACAACCGGGACGTCTGGGACGTGAGCGTCGAGGGGCTGAGCTGCCGCGTCGGCGCCGCTCCTGACTGAGAGCGTGAAAGGGAAGACCCTGGCCGAGGAGACGCGCTGTTCACGCGCTTGGCGGATTGTTGGGCCGTCCCCGTCGCGCCGTCGACGATCTCGGTGCGCTGTCGGCGTTGGCAGGGCGTCCGGCGATTCCCCGTCCGCGTGAAATGCCCGGCGTGCAGTGGCACGCGTTTCGCGCCGCCGCGGGCGGCGGACGAGGTTCTGACCAGAGAACAGAGGCGGTTGCCGGCACGTCCGGGTTGTGCCATCGTAGATTCGATGGATCGGCGCGAGACAGAGCGGCTCCTCGACGCGATCCGCCAGGCGCGCGCGGCTGGCGAGCCAGCGGCGTTGGCTACGGTGGTGCGGGTCAAAGGGAGCGCGTACCGCCGCGAAGGCACACGGATGTTCGTCCGGCAGAACGGCACCTACGAATGCGCGCTGTCTGGCGGATGCCTAGAACCGACGGTTGCCGAGGCGGCAGCGCGCGTCATCGCGACCGGCGAGCCGGTCATCGTGAGCTACGACCTGGCTGAGGATTCGATCTGGGGCCTGGGTATCGGCTGCAGCGGCGCGGTAGACATCCGCATCGAGCGGATCGGCGACGATGCGATCACGAACGACTGGTTGACGATTCTCGAACGCGGGGAGGCCGCCGTGCTCGTCACGCCCCTCTCCGGCGTGTCGGGCAGGGTGATCGTTCGCGGCACGGGCGGCATCGTCGGAGGGTTGACCGATCCGATTGTCGAGCAGCGGGCGGTCGCAAGTGCCCGCGCGCGCCTTGGGGCGCCGTATCCGGCCTCTGGTCCCGAGCGTCTGGGCAGCGCGGACGTGTTCTACGAAATCACGACGCCGGCACCCGATCTCGTGATCTTCGGCGCCGGACACGACGCGGCGCCCGTCGCGCAGCTGGCCTGGACGCTCGGGTTCGCTGTCACCGTGGTCGATGTGCGCGAAACGTTCCTGACGAAGGAGCGGTTCGGCAGCGCGACGCGGGTGTGTGCGCATTTCAGCCAGTTCGCCGAGCGCGTGGCGCTCGGCCCAGGCAGCTTCGCGCTGATCATGAACCACCACGTCGAGCGTGACCAGGAGAGTCTTCGGTTCAGCCTCGAATCGAATGCGGCTTACATCGGCGTGCTCGGGCCCCGGTCACGCTACGACAAGCTGCTGGCAGGCCTGGCGGAGCAGGGGTACGTGCCGGACCCGATGAGGGCCGCCCGCGTGCGAAGCCCGGTGGGACTCTCGCTGGGGGCTGAGACACCGGAAGAAGTGGCGACCTCCATTCTGGGGGAACTGCTCGCGATTCGCCGCGGTTTCGGCGGCGGGTTTCTCAGCGGGTCCATCGCCAGCCTTCACCGCCCGGAGGACAGTCGGCTCTTGGCCAGCTCGTAGTCCTCGGGCGTGTCGATATCCACCAGCAGATCCGGCGGAAACCGCAGGATCGTGGTCCGCTCGACGTGGCGCTGCAGTACGGAACGCGCGCCGTGCTGGAGCTCCGCGAGCTCGGGGAAGAACTCACGCTCGAACAGATGCGGCGGCGCCATGACTTCGCCGTACCGGACGCTGACGATGGGCGGCGCATGCTGGCGGTAGGTATCGAGCACCGTCCGGTACTCGTTCGTCGTCACGAACGGCTGATCGGCGAGCGCGAACATGGCGGCGGCGCTGTCATCCAGAT
This sequence comes from uncultured Acidobacteriota bacterium, assembly GCA_963804795.1. Lineage (GTDB taxonomy): Bacteria > Acidobacteriota > Vicinamibacteria > Vicinamibacterales > 2-12-FULL-66-21 > CAVSUB01. The sequence continues at coordinate 126,092 of CAWDRS010000012.1, forward strand.
GCCCGACCGCCGTGCGGAACGAGCTGCCCATCCCGCTGGCGAACTGCATGTTGATGGCGTGCCTGACAGGTAGCCCCTCGAGCGCTGCCAGCGTGGCCTCGTGTTCGCTCCCCAGCACGACAAGGACATCGTCGAAGTCCGCGGCGAGGACCTGCCGGACCGCCCGGCGGAGGAGCGGCTCGTTGCCGAACGGCAGGAGGAGCTTTTGAGTCCCCATCCTCGTCGACGCGCCTGCCGCGAGCACCACTGCGCTCACCATGTCGGAGTAGTGTAGCGGCAACGCGTGATCCAGCGACATCCGGCTGTAGTAGAATCAGCTTTCTCAGGATCACCTTTGCGACGCCCGCGTGGCCATCGCCACGTGCGGCACTGCCGAGGCAGGAGGTTGGCGACGTGATTCCTGCAGCCTTCGATTACCTTCGGGCCCACACGACAGACGAGGCGTTCGCACATCTGCAGCAGCACGGGGCCGAGGCCCGTGTGCTGGCCGGTGGGCAGAGCCTCATTCCAGCCATGCGGTTCCGGCTCGCGCGCCCCGCTGTCCTTGTCGACATCAACTCCCTGACCGATCTGGGGCAGCTGCGCATCAGCGATCACGTGCTGGCGGTCGGTGCGATCGCGCGAGACAGCGACATCGAGCGCGCGCCGTGGATCGGCGAGCGCCGGTGGAGTCTGATCCACGACGCGTCGCGTGTGGTCGCCGATCCGGTCGTGCGGCAGATGGGCACGGTCGTCGGCAGCTTGTGCCACAACGATCCCGCCGGCGACTGGACGGCGGTCGCGCTCGCTTCTCGCGCCACCGTCGTCGTTCGCGGCACCGGCGGAACCCGCCGCGTTCCCATCGACGATTTTCTCGTCGACAGCTTCTCTACAGCAGTCGAGGATGGCGAGATGGCGCTGGGCGCGGAGTTTCCGGTGCCGGACGATGCCACCGCCGGGTCGTACCAGAAAGTCGAGCGCAAGGTCGGCGACTTCGCGACCGCTGCCGCTGCCGTGCAGGTGTCGTTGAATCCCGACGGCACGATCCGGGCTGCCGGCGTGGCGCTGTCCGGTGCAGGCGCCTGCGCGGTGCGCGTGGACGCGGCCGAACACCTGCTGGCCGGCCAGAAACCATCCGCGGAGCTGATTCGCGCCGCTTCCAACGCCGCGTGGCAGCGCAGCGCGCCGCAGGCGGACCTGCGCGGCACCGTCGAATTCAAGAAGCATCTGGCGGGCGTGCTCGTCGCGCGGGGTCTGCGTCAGGCGCTCGCGCGGCTGGGGGTCCAGGCATGAAGGTCCACGTCACGATCAACGGCGTCAGCTACGAACGAGATGTCGAGCCGCGCACGCTGCTCGCGTACTTCCTGCGGGAAGACTGCGGGCTGACCGGCACGCATGTCGGCTGCGACACGTCGAGCTGCGGCTGCTGCGTCGTCGTGATGGACGGCACGCGAGCGGTGAAGTCCTGTTCGATGTTCGCGGTGCAGGCCGACGGCCACGAGATCCTTACCGTCGAGGGGCTTGCGGAGGGCGGCAAGCTGCACGCGCTGCAGCAGGGTTTCTGGGACCAGCACGGCCTGCAGTGCGGCTATTGCACACCTGGCATGCTGCTCACGTCGTACGCGCTGCTGAAACACCAGGAGAATCCGAGCGAGGCCGACATCCGCGAGGCGCTCGCCGGAAACCTGTGCCGGTGCACCGGCTACAACAACATCGTGAAAGCCGTCCAGCAGGCGGCGGCGACGCTCCGCCAGCCGGTCGGCGCGAAGTAACGACGGCACCAAGGAACAGCGATGAGCATTCAGGCGAAGCCGTTGCACTCGGTCGGCGTGCCGATTAAGCGCAAGGAGGATCCGCGCTTCATCCAGGGCAAAGGGAATTACGTCGACGACCTCTCGTTTCCCGGCATGCTCTACCTCTCGCTCGTGCGTAGCACCTACCCTCACGCCGAGATCAAGCACATCGACATCAGCGAGGCAATGAAGGTGCCCGGCGTCAAGGCCGTGATCACCGGCAAGGACCTCGAGGCCGCCGGGCTCGGATGGCTGCCGACGTTCCACGGGTTCGATAAGCAGATGGTGCTCGCGATCGGCAAGGTGCTCTTCCAGTATCAGGAAGTCGCCGCTGTGTTCGCCGAGACGCGCGCCGCGGCCGTCGACGGCGCCGAAGCGGTGCAGGTCGACTACGCGCCACTGCCTGTCGTCGCCGATCCGTTCACCTCGAAGACGGACAAGGTGCTGCTGCGGCCGGACCGCGAGAGCAAGACCAACCACATCTTCCATTGGGAAGTCGGCGACAAGGAAGGCACCGCCCGCGCCATGGCGTCGAGCCCGAAGCGGATCAAGCAGCGCCTCTGGTTCCAGCGCTGCCACCCGGCGCCGCTCGAGCCGTGCGGCTGCGTGGCGTACTTCGACACGATGGGGCGGCTGCAGTTCCACGTGACGTCGCAGGCGCCACACGTCTATCGCACGGCGCTGTCGCTCGTCACCGGTATTCCCGAGGACAAGATCCACGTGATGTCGCCGGATCTCGGCGGCGGCTTCGGTAACAAAGTGCCGGTCTATCCCGGATACGTGTGCGCGATCGTTGGCGCGCTCAAGATCGGACGACCGGTCAAGTGGATCGAGACGCGCACGGAGAACCTGACGAGCACCGGCTTCGCGCGCGATTACCACATGGACGTGGAGATCGGCGCGACCGCCGACGGCAAGGTCACGGCCCTGCACGTCGCGACGACGGCCGATCACGGCGCGTTCGATGCGGCTGCCGATCCGAGCAAGTACCCGGCGGGCATCTTCGGCATCGTCACCGGCAGCTACACGTTCCCGGTCGCCCACGCCGAGGTCGACGCGTACTTCACGAACAAGGCGCCGGGCGGTATCGCCTACCGCTGTTCGTTCCGCGTCACGGAAGCGAGCTACGCGATCGAACGCGGCATGGACATCCTGGCCGATGAGCTGGGCATGGATGCCGTCGAGCTGCGCAGGAAGAATTTCATCAAGAAGGATCAGTTCCCGTACCCGTCGGCGCTGGGGTTCACCTACGACAGCGGCGACTATCACAAGACGCTCGACGTCGCGCTCGAGAAGATCGGCTATGGCGCCCTCCTGAAAGAACAGGCGGAGAAGCGCGCGCGGGGGGAGCTCATGGGCATCGGCCTCTCGACCTTCACCGAGGTGGTGGGCGCCGGGCCATCGAAGCACTTCGACATCCTCGGCATCAAGATGTTCGACAGCGCGGAGATCCGCATCCATCCCACAGGCGCCGGCATCGTGCGCACGGGCACCAAGTCGCAGGGCCAGGGCCACGAAACGACCTGGGCGCAGGTCGTCGCCGAGGAACTGGGGCTCGATCCGCAGAACATCATGGTCGAGGAAGGCGATACCGACACGGCGCCCTATGGCCTCGGCACGTATGCGAGCCGCAGCACGCCGGTCGCCGGCGCCGCCATCGTGATGGCCGCGCGCCGCATTCGCGAGAAGGCACGCAAGATTGCCGCGCATCTGCTCGAAGTGGGCGAGGCCGACATCGAGTGGACTGACTACAAGTTCCAGGTGAAGGGCGTGCCCTCCAAGACCGTGACGATGAAGGACGTGGCCTTCGCCGCCTACACCAACATGGCGCAGAACGAGCCGGGACTCGAAGCGACTTACTACTACGACCCGCCGAACATGACCTACCCGAACGGCGCGTACGTGGCGGTCGTGGACGTCGATCGAGACACGGGCGAGACGAAGGTGCGGCGCTTCGTCGCCGTCGACGACTGCGGCGTCGTCATCAACCCCATGATCGTCGAAGGACAGATCCACGGCGGACTGACCGAAGGCTTCGCGATGGCGTTCATCCAGGAGATCCAGTACGACGCCGAAGGCAACAACCTGAACACCAACTTCACGGACTACCTCGTGCCCACCTCCCTCGAGACGCCGCACTGGGAGACGGGGAACACCGTGACGCCGAGCCCGCACCATCCGATGGGCGCGAAAGGCGTGGGGGAGAGCCCAAACGTCGGCAGCCCCGCCGCGTTCGTGAACGCCGTCATCGACGCGTTGTCACCCCTGGGCGTACGGCACATCGACATGCCGCTCAGTCGAGACAAGGTGTGGCGGGCGATCCGCGATGCGGAAGCCAAGAAGGTTTCCCGGTGAATCTGCAGTACACGGGCGAAGAGAAGATCCCGGCCAGTCTCGACAAGGTCTGGGCGTTCGTGACCGATCCCCAGAAGGTCGGACGCTGCTTTCCCGAAGTGGTTGACGTCACGGTGCAGGATGCGACGCACTTCGAGGCCGTGGTGAAGGTCGGCGTCGGGCCGGTGCGCGGCAAGTTCAAGATGAAGGTCGAGCTCGTGCCCGCCGACTCGAAACGTCGGCTGGACATGAAGATGTCCGGCGGCGGGTTCGGGAGCACGGTGGATCTGGCGTCCGGCGCCGACCTCGTCGATGCAGGCGACGGCACGACGCTGCTGAAATGGAGCGGCCAGGCCGAAGCGCGCGGTCCGGTCTCCGCCGTCGGCGGACGCGTGCTCGACGCGCAGGCGCAGAAGCTGATCGCGGCGGCGTTCGGCAATGTGCGCCGGCAGTTGACCGCCTGACGCCGTCGCGCAGATGTCCAGGGTCACACTCCGTGAGCGATTCTTCCCGCTGCATCAACCCGACGATGTGGCGCGCTTCCTGAGGGACTTTCCCTGGTGCGTCATCTTCAAGGCCGGCACCAGCGACAAGACCTTCGACGCGTGGGTGGTGGTGCAGAACGCGCTGGAGCCCCGAACGGACGTCGCCGTGGGCTTCATCCGGCTTCCCGACGATCGCGCCGCGAGCGATCGCGTGAGCGCGCTCGCCGGCGTCGTGCACCGCAGCCCGCAGCTCGTTCTCTTTCAGGATGGGCACGCGCTCTTTCACCTGGACGAGTTCGCAATCGTTCCTGACCAGCTCGTGCCCCTGCTGCGCATGCAGCTTCCTGTCGAGGTGGGCCCTCCCGTTCGCAACGAAGCGGTGGTCACCCTCGAGCCGTACAGGGTTCTCCTGTCGCAGTTCCTGCAGGGCCAGTTGCCTGAAGAGCGCTTCCAGTGGGGATATCTGGAGCGGCTGGCGAAAGAGGCGCTGTGGCGCGATGATGAGACATTCGCGCTGTTGAACGGGCTGTTCGAGAACCAGTGGGGGCGCGACGTGAGGGCGGCGCGGCTCGTCGCCGTGGAGTTTCAAGGTCAGTTGGCGGGCCGTCTCGAGCCGCTGCACACCCGGGCGGCCCGGATGCTCGAGCGGCTGTCGGGCCGCTGATGGCTCGTGTGGGCTGGTAGCATGAACGCTATGGATCTCTTCGAGCAGGTTGCGGCATTACGCCGCGAAGGGCAGTCGTTTGCCCTTGCCACCGTCGTGGCGCGGCGCGCGCCGGTGTCGGCGCACCTCGGCGATCGTGCGATCGTGTTCGCCGACGGCCGTATGGAGGGGTTCGTCGGCGGTGCGTGCTCGCGCGAGATCATCCGGCAGCAGGCGCTCGACGCCCTCAAGACGCGGTGCAGCCGCCTGGTCTCGATTCAACCGGACGCGAGCAGTACAGCCACGTCGACCGGCGAGCATGTGGTCGTCCCGATGACCTGTGTGTCCGAGGGGGCCATCGACGTCTACGTCGAGCCGTTCGTGCGGGCACGACGACTGCTCGTCGTGGGCGCCACGCCGGTTGCCGAGTGGCTGGCGCGGCTGGCGCGGAGCATGAGCTACGACGTGGTGCGCGTCGTGGATGGTCGCGAGCAGCGCGACATCGAACAGGAGGCTGCGACGCTCGGTGTGACGGTTGTTACGCTCGAGGCGATCGAGGCCGTCCTGCGAGAGGGCGGCCCTGGCGGCGCCGATCGTGCGGCTGTCGTCGTATCGCAAGGGCATTACGACGAAGAGGCGCTCGAATCGATCCTGAAGTGCGGCGTTCCGTACGTCGGGCTCGTGGCATCGCGGACGCGCGGGGCGGCCGTGCGCGCGCTGCTCGAGGAACGCGGCGTGCCCGGCGTCTCAACGATTCGGAATCCGGCGGGACTCGATCTGGGCGCGCGGACTCCGCCCGAAGTCGCGCTATCAATCCTTGCCGAAATCGTCCAGGCGCATCCAGACGGCACGCGCATGGAGGCAACGGCCCCGGCGGCGGCCATTCCCATCGTCGCGCCGCCTTCGCTGCCGGCCGCCGTCGATCCGGTGTGCGGCATGAGCGTGAGTGTTGCGTCGGCCCGCCATACGGCGACGATCGACGGCGTCGCGTATTACTTCTGTTGCGCGAATTGTCGTGCGACGTTTCTCAAGGACCCCCAGGCGTACCTGGCCCATCCATGATGGACGCTGCGGCCATCCACGACCGCTTCCGCGAGCGCGGTTTCATCGTCGACGAGGCGTTCGCCACCGCGCTGCAGATCATGCTCGCGCTGGAGAAACCGCTGCTCGTCGAGGGGCCGGCCGGCGTCGGCAAGACCGACAGCGCGAAAGTGCTCGCCGAGGTGCTCGGCACCGAACTGATCCGCCTGCAGTGCTACGAAGGGCTCGACGCGATGGCGGCGCTCTACGAGTGGAACTATCCCCGCCAGATGCTCCACGCGCGCTTGAGCGAGGCGGAGGGATCCAGCCTCGAAGAGCGTGAAGCTTACATGTTCAGCGATCGGTTCCTGCTCAAGCGGCCGCTGCTCGATGCGATTACACGCGAGCAGTCACCGGTGCTGCTCATCGACGAAGTGGATCGGGCCGACGAGGCGTTCGAGGCGTTTCTCCTCGAGGTGCTGGCGGAGTGGCAGGTCACGATCCCCGAGTTGGGCACGATCCGTGCGCGGCACAAGCCGCACGTAATCCTCACCAGCAACCGCACGCGGGAGCTGTCCGACGCCCTGCGCAGACGATGCCTGTTTGTCTGGCTGCCGTATCCGTCGCTCCCGCAGGAAATCGAGATCATGCACGCGCGCGTGCCCGGGTTGTCGGATCGCCTCGCGCAGCAAATCGCGCAACTCATGCAGGCGCTCCGCGGGTTGCCCCTGCAGAAGGCGCCCGGCGTCGCGGAGAGCCTCGACTGGGCGTTGGCGCTGATGAGCCTGCACCGCGAGCACCTCGACGCGCGCACGCTGGAGCAGACGCTGGGATGCGTGCTGAAGGTGCACGAGGATTGCGGCGTCATGCACGCGCATCACGCGGCGATCGATCCTATTCTGGGCACCGTGCCCGCGAACCTCGATTCCGGCGGGTACAGCCTCGACACCGACTTCGGCTTCGGTTCCGTGTCGGCGCCGGACCGCTGATGTACCCCTTCGCCAGCCTGCCGGAGAATCTCGCCGCATTCTGCGAGGCGCTGCGCCGCGACCATGGCTTTCACATCGGGCCTGGCGAGCTGCGCGACGCCGCTCGTGCACTCGAGGTCGTGGATCTTACCGACGAGCGCGCGGTTCGCCACGCCTTCCGGCCCATTCTCGGCGGGACGCTGGACGAGGTCACGGTCTTCGACGCGGCGTTCACGCAGTTCTTCTTTCCCAGCCCCGCGGGTGTTCGCCACGATCAGATGCCTTCCACGCGGCGGGAGCCCGGGACGGACGCCAACGGCCGCGCAGCGGACCTCCAGCACGCGCGCCCTTCGTCGCCATCAGCCGCTGAGGCCGACGACGCGTCCGGCCTGGGCGGCGGTCCGATGTCCCCGCTCGAATCAAGCGGCGATGGGCTCGACGAGGCGGCGATCTTCGCGCCATCGAGCTACAGTCCGCTCGACGCCGACGGGGCCGACGCGCCCGAGTTGACGCGCGCCGAGCGCGCCTGGCGCGATGCCGCGCGATCGTTCGTCCGCCGACAGCATCTGGGCCTGTCGCGTCGCTGGCGGCCGGCGATTCAGGGACGACGCTTCGACCTTCGACGCACGTTGCGCGCCGGCCTTCAAACCGGGGGGGAGGCGCTGTCGCCGCGTTGGTTGCGCCGCCCACGGCGGGCGCCGCGGTTCGTGTTGCTGGTCGACGGCAGTCGCTCGATGAGCGCCCACGCACGGACCGCGCTGCAGATGGCGGTCGCGATGACCGGCGCTACGATGCGGGTCGAGGTGTTCACGTTCTCCACGGGGCTCCAGCGCGTGACAGACGACGTGCGGCGGGCAGCGGCGGGGGAGTTGCGCCGTCTCGATCGCCTGCATCATGCCTGGGCGGGCGGCACCAGCATCGGCGCGTGCCTCCGCGACTTCCTGCGGCGGTTCGGTGACCGCATGGTGGGACGCGATACCGTCGTGATGATCACGAGCGACGGACTCGACGTCGGCGCGCTCGACATGCTGCGCGACGCGATGCGCGAGCTGCAGAGGCGGTCGGCGGGCGTGGTGTGGCTGAATCCACTCCTCGAAACCGAAGGGTACGAGCCGACCGCGAGCGGCATGCGCACCGCCCGGCCGTACGTGACAACGTTCACGAGCGTCAACGATGCGTCTGGACTCGCGCGCCTGTCGCGTACCGTCCGCATCAGGGCGTGAACCAGCAGACCCTCTCTGACATCTGACCGTCCTGGATACAATGAGGATCGGAAACCGATCCGTTGGACCTATAGCTGCACCGGCGCTGGCGCCTGGCCGCCGGCCCTGTATTCAACAGTCATCGCGATGGCGCTCTGCGTGATGGTCAGGTCGATCTCGGGCTTGCCGAGCCCCGGATCGGCGACGCGCTTCCACTCGCCAGCGAAGCTGGGCTCCGCCTGCGCGACCAAACCGGCCGCCATCAGGACGACCGCCGCCACGCTCAGAATTGCTGTCACACGTCGCATAAGTTGGCACTCCCTCATAAGATCGGGACAGCTCGACGCCGCCCCGACACGCTTTGACCGCGCGCGACTCGACTCGCAGCGCTTCGAATCGGATCCCGTCCCGCCGCTTTTCTTTCTTGGGTCACTTTCGTTGACGGCTACTCCGCGCGCAGCGCGGCCCACGGGTCGATCCGTGTCGCGCGGCGCGCGGGCAGCCATGCGGCCATCAGTCCCACGGCCAACAGCAGCAGCGTGACGATCGTGAACACGATCGGATCGGTCGACGTCACCCCGAACAGGAACCGCTGCAGCACGCGAGTCACGCCGGCCGCTCCGGCGAGGCCGACGATCAGGCCGGCGACGACGATGCGGAGCGCGCGCGCGAGCACGAGGCGGAGCACGTCGCGGCGTTCGGCGCCGAGCGCCATCCGCACACCGATTTCGCGGCGGCGCTGCGCCACGGCGTAGGCCATCAATCCGTAGAGGCCGCACGTCGCGATTAACGTCGCGGTCGTCGCGAACACCACCAGCAGCACCATCCGGAAACGCGGCTGCGCCACCGAGGCCGCCACCGCTTCGTCCATCGTCACCGTGCTCTGGATCGGCAAATCGGGCGCGGCGCGGCGCACTTCCGCCCGGATGCCTTCGACCACAGGGCCCGGTGTCGTCGTGCGCGCGACGAACGCCACGAACCGCAGGAACCCGCTATGGTCCTGCTGGAACGGCACGTAGATCATTGGCTGCACGTCCCGCTCGAGGCTCATCTGACGGATGTCCGCGACCACGCCCACCACCGTCAGCCACTCGCCGCGATCGATCACGTTCACGCGCACGCGCCGGCCGAGCGCCTGGCCCGGACCACCGGGAAAGCATTCGCGCACGATGCGCTCGCTGACGATCGCCACTTTCATCGCGGCCGCCGTGTCCTGGGGCGTGAACTCGCGTCCCGCCAGCAGCGGAATTCCCATAGTCTTGAAATACTCCGGCTCGATCTTCGGCGTGCCGGCAAAGAGCGTCGGCTTCGGCTGTCCCTCGATGTCGAAGTCGCCCTGGATGAACATCCTGCCGAACGGCATCGAGTTGATCAGGCTCGCGGACGCCACGCCTGGCAGGGACTGGATGCGATCGAGCACGCCGCGCGCGAACGCATGGATGCGTTCGGGCTCGTCGGCGAGGCGTTCGGGCAGCGTCACCCTCACGGTCTGGACGACGCCGTCGCGGCCGTTCGATTCGAAGCCCGTCGACACCGACGTGAGACGCACGAAGCTGTGGATCAGCAGGCCCGCGCCGATCAGAAGGACGAGCGTCATCGCGATCTGCCCGGCGACCAGCAGCGTCCGCAGCCGCTCGCCCTGACGGTCGCCCGTCGTGCGCGTTGCGCCGGCGTGCAGCGCGAGGCCTTCGCCGAACGCGACCCCGCTCATGCGCAGCGCCGGCAAGAGCCCGATCAGCAGCGTCGAGACCAGCGACAAGCCGAGGCAGAACATCATTACTCGGGCGTCGATCACGATGCCGCCGAGGCGTGGCAGCACGGCTTGCGGCACGAGCGGCAGGGTGACGCCGATCGCGAGCCACGCGAGCATCACGCCCAGCGCCGCGCCCAGCAGCGACAATACGACCGCTTCCGTCAGCAGCTGACGCACGATCCGCCGGCGTCCCGCGCCGAGGGCCATGCGGACGGACAGTTCGCCGGTGCGCGCGCTGAGGCGCGCCATCTGCAGGTTTGCGACGTTGACGCAGGCAATCAGCAGTACGAACGAGACGGCCCCGAGCAGGATCAGCAGCAGCGGACGCACCGACTCCGTGCCTTGCTTCTGCAAGCTGACCGTGCGCGCGAGGGTGCGGACGTTTGCCGCGAACGCGCCGGCCATCGTGAGTGCGCCGGCTGGAGAAATCGACGCTTCGTTCACCAGCACCGTCAGTTCCGCCTCCGCGCGCTCCCGCGTCACGCCTGACTTCATGCGGCCCAGCAGGAACAGAGCCGCGCTCCCGCCGGTGGCGGCGGGCCACCGATTGGGCAGAAAGATGTCCGCGTCCGGCAACGCGCCGAGCCGGGTGATCACCGGCCTGAAGGTGAAGGTCGGCGGCAGCACGCCGACCACGGTCCGGGGAACGCCGTCGATGGTGATGGACTGTCCGACGATCGCCGGATCGGCCTCGAGCGACGTACGCCACAGCCGATCGCTGACGACCGCGGCGCGATCGTCGTCTGGCGCTGCGGCGCCAGTGAGGAACGCGCGGCCGTGCGCCGGATTGGCGCCGAGCGTGGTGAAGAAATTCGAACTCACGTTGAGTGCGGGCAACTGCAGCGGCTCGCCGCGTCCGGTGAGCTGCACGTCGATGGAGGTATAGGCCGCGAGATGATCGAGCGTGGTGACGCGCGGGCGCAGCCCCTCGTACGTCACGGGCGGCCAAGTCGAGAACGTCTTCACGCCCGTCTCGGCCTGCTGCGCTGACGAGACGATGATGAGGCGATCAGGATTGGGATACGGCAGCGGACGCCAGAGTACCCCGTAGGCGACGGAGAAAATCGCGGTGTTGAGGCCGACGCCGAGCGCGAGCGTGGCGAGGGCGGTGAAGGTGAACGCCGGCTCACGCCGGATCAATCGCAGCGCGTGACGTAGGTCCTGCGCGGTCGCGCCGAACATCTGGAACAATCGAGAAGAGAGGCTTCCGGTTGCCTGGGCTGGAGTCGTTCGGCTGGTCATTGCTGCATCCTTGGATCGTGCCTGGGGTCGGCATACATGGACGGGCAACCGTCATCGATGGCTTCGGGGCGCAGTTCGTAGTGCCAGGGTTCGTTCCTGTAGATCTGGCATAGCCGGTACTCGGCGCCGTGTTTGGACAGCCACGCCGTGGCGCGGGAGGGCCCGATGTCGACCGCGTGTCCCGACACATGAGAAGACGTGTCCGCGGTGGCCACCCATCGCGCCGCTTTCTCTTCCGAGCCTGTACTTCCAGACCGCCACACGGAGGAGTTGTTCCTGGTACTCCGGGGAGCGCCAGCCACTGTTCACAACGATCTCGATCCCGTCTTTTGCCGCGTCCATTGCAGCTTCGCGGAGGGCATGGAGCAGACCTGGATCGAGGTTGGCCACGGCCGGAATGTCGTCATCGAAGACCCTCACGCCCTCAGGGACGGTGCCATCTGTCTCGCCAAGTGCCGTTGGAGGTGACGAAGTCGTCGTGCTGACGACGACAAGGGCAGCCAGGATGGCCGATCGGATACGACGAGCTGCGATTCGTGCTGGCTCGCTGTGGGACATGCCGTTAGTCTGGACCGCGTGACGTTGTCGGCACGTATGTGGTTTTCGATATACGGACGATATGTCCAGGCTCGTAGCATCGAGGGTGTATGCGTGTGTTGATCGTCGAGGACGAACCCTATCTGGCTGAAGCCATCCGTGATGGCCTACGCCTGGCAGCGATCGCCGCCGACATCGCCGGTGACGGTGACACCGCGCTGGAACTGTTGAGCCTCAACGTCTACGACATCGCCGTCCTCGACCGCGATATCCCAGGCCCTTCCGGCGACGAGATCGCCAAACGCATCGTTGCTTCCGGGGCCTCCGGCAGCGGCACGCTGATCCTCATGCTCACGGCCGCCGACCGGCTCGACGACAAGGCCTCGGGGTTCGAACTCGGTGCCGACGACTACCTCACCAAGCCCTTCGATCTGCGAGAACTCGTGCTCAGGCTCAGAGCACTCAACCGCAGGCGCGCCCACAACAGACCACCCGTGCGAGAGATCGCGGGCCTGCGTCTGGATCCGTTCCGACGGGAGGTCTACCGCGACGGCCGTTACGTCGCGCTCACCCGGAAACAGTTCGCCGTGCTCGAGGTCCTCGTCGCGGCCGAAGGCGGTGTCGTGAGTGCCGAAGAGCTCCTGGCACGGGCGTGGGATGAGAACGCAGACCCGTTCACCAACGCCGTGCGCATCACGGTCTCGGCCCTGCGCAAACGGCTCGGCGAACCCGGGATCATCGCCACCGTGGCCGGCGTCGGCTACCGTATCGACATCGCACCCGGCGCTGAACGTCGGGGAGAGAGCCGTGGGTAGGCCGCCTGGGCTGAGTGTTCGCCTCAAACTGACCCTCAGCTATGCCGGGTTCCTCATGCTGGCAGGTTTCCTGATGCTCGTGGCCGCCTGGCTCGCAGGCCAGCCAGGGCAATCGTTCGACTTCCTGCTGCAATACGTGCCCGACGCTGTGATCAGCACGCTCGGTGCCTTAGTGCCCGGGCACCGCGCGTTCCTCCTGCGCGCGTACGCTCCGGCTGCGGCCATCGCTCTCGCGTTCCTCCTGGTGTTCGGTCTCCTCGGGGGATGGATTCTCGCTGGCCGCATGCTCGCCCCGCTCATTCGTATCACAGACGCCACACGCACGGCCACGAATGGATCGCTCTCCCACCGAATCCGGTTACCAGGTCGCAGAGATGAGTTCCGGGAACTTGCCGACGCCTTCGACACCATGCTCGCGCAGCTCGAAGCCCATGTCGGCGAACAGCGGAGATTCGCCGCCAACGCCTCCCACGAACTGCGCACCCCGCTGACGATCACGCAGACACTCCTCGACGTGGCCCGCAACGATCCGAACCGCGACACCGGCGAACTGGTCGACCGCCTCCACTTCATCAACACCCGAGCGATCGACCTCACTGAGGCGTTGCTCCTGCTCAGCCGCGCCGACCAACGGTCCTTCACCCGAGAACACGTCGACCTGTCCCTCCTCGCGGAAGAGGCCACAGAAACGCTTCTCCCCCTCGCAGAAAAACGCGGCCTCAGCATCGAGACCTCCGGCGAGGTGACCCCCACCGTCGGCTCGCATGCGCTCCTGCTGCAGATGACGACGAACCTCGTGCACAACGCGATCGTCCACAACCTGCCTGAACAGGGCGCCGTGTGGGTCACGACCAGCGTTCGCCCCGAGGCTGCGGTGCTCACGGTCGAGAACACCGGCGCGAAACTCGCCCCAGAATTGGTGTCCACGCTTGTCGAGCCGTTTCAGCGCGGCACCGAACGCATACGCACCGACCACGCAGGTGTCGGCCTCGGCCTGGCAATCGTCAAGAGCATCACCCAAGCACACGACGGAACCCTCACCCTCACCCCCCGACCCGCTGGGGGACTCTGCGTCACGGTGGAACTACCTGCCGCGCCACGCACACTGGCAGGTGACGATCAGGGGAAATTGCCGCACGGCCCAAGTCCTCGATTTCTCCAGAGAGTTCCGCCGTCGAAGCGATAGACACCGGTGGTCACAGAACGCCCCCGTGCCCACCGCCACGCTGCTGGTGCGAGGGCAGCGCTAGAAGTCCGCGAAGACGGGATGGTACCGAATTGTTCCGGAAAGACCCTTCAAGGCTCCCTCCCGAAGTTCACGCGCCATGAAGGCCTCTTCTGGCACGTCGGTACTCGCTGCGAAGGAACAGACGGGACGCCGGAACGAAGCCGAAGCGCGGGTAGTACTCCGGGTGTCCCAAGACAACCACACCCGCGGCATCGACCTCGCGGCATCGCTCAAGTCCTTCGCGGACAAGACGTGAGCCGACCCCTTGGCGCTGCCTCGAAGGCATCACTGCCATGGGGGCCAACCCCATTAGGCTGAGCCCTGGTTCGCTTGTGAGTGTCACTGGCGAGAACAAGATGTGCCCAACGATGTTCGCGTCGTCTTCAGCTACAAGGGAAATGAGCGGTGTGGCCTGTCGTCGCAGGGCATCCACGAGCTCCGCTTCAGTGCTGGTCTCGAAAGCCGCGAGGTTCACGGCACGAATGCTCTCTACGTCGACCCGACGTTCTTCTCGAATAATCATGGCTCTCCTCTTTCGTGACTTGATCTGCGGCGTCGTTGCGCACTCGCCACGCGACCGACACCTCCGGCCGAAAAGCAGCGCGGCGTAGCAATCAACGAAGGTCGGTTGCCGAGGAAGACCCGGAGGGCGGACGGCAGCGCAGATACACGTACAGCAGCAACGTGCAGCCAGTCGTCAGCAAGTCCAGGCTTAAAGGACCGAGGCCATGTGGGCTGGACTCTACGGCAGAGTTCAAGCGCTGGTCAAATGATCCACGAGGCGTGCCCAGAGCGGATCAATCTGGATCAGTCGCCTAGTGCAGGGCGACAAGGAGTCAGGGATTGGGGCTGGCGCCGCTGCTACAGTTCCAGCAATGCTCTCAGGCGCTCCCTGACCTCGGTGAGCACCTCGGCAGGCGCCTTCGCTTCGAAGGCGATGCGCCGCGCCTCCCAATCGACGTTCCTCACGTGATCGGCAAGGACGACGCCGGTGATCGTACCAGCCGCCGGGAGCTCAACCTCGAAAGGGTAGCCTTTCACCTGGCTGGTGACGGGACAGGCGATCGCGAGGCGTGCCTTCGCGTTATAGACGCGCGGCGAGAGGATGAGGGCCAGACGGCGGCCGCGTGGCTCGTGGCCGGCTTGTGGGTCGAAGGTCAGCCAGACCAGATCACCTGCATCCGTCGGTCTCATGCGGGTCTTAGTCGGACGTTTACTACAGGCTGCTAAGTCCATTGGCTCGTTTTCGGTGGCGTGAGAGGCGCTCGAATCAGAGTTGAGGGGCAGATCACGATCTCGTTGGGATCAGCGGTTGCCAAGATGACCACTTCTGGTCATAATGAGGTCATGAAAACGGTGAGAATCGCAGAGCTCAAGGCGCGGTTGAGCGAGTACCTCCGCGCGGTGCGACGCGGTGAGACGATTGCCGTACTCGATCGGGAAACGCGCGTCGCAATGATTGTTCCGCTGCGAACCACCAATACGCTCCGGGTTCGCAAGCCGGCCGCTGGCACGCCCGCGCCGAATCGCGTTTCACTGCCGAAGCCTTCGACGTCCAAGATTGACGTCGTGCAGGTATTGCTCGAGACTCGACAATCTCATCGATGATCGCGTACGTCGACGCGTCCGTACTGCTCCGAGTGGCGTTGCGACAGCCGGACTCGCTGCCGGAATGGCGTCGCATCGAGCGGGGCATCGCGAGCGCCCTGATCTCGACCGAGAGCCTGCGTACGCTCGATAGGCTGCGGTTACGCGCGAGCCTGTCGGACGAGGACGTGGCCACACACCGGGCGACCATCCTCCGGCTCATCGCGTCCCTGGAGCTCGTCGAACTGGATGAGGTCGTGCTCGAGCGCGCGGCGCAGCCGATGCCGACCGAACTGGGAACCCTGGACGCCCTGCATCTCGCCACTGCCGTGCTCTGGCGGGAGATGTCGCGCATCGATCTCGTCATGGCGACGCACGACACGGCGCTGGGGCTGGCGGCACGCGCGCACGGCTTTCCGGTCGTTGGCATTCCGCGCTAAACGGGGCGGTCGTGCAGAGCGCCGAATTGAGGTGGTTATGGTGGGCCATGGTGGACGACGACGGCTCGCCCGGGGACGTCCAAGTGTTCCCGACCGTTCGACGAGACACCTTCACCGTCCGGGTCGTGCAGGGCATGGGGATCGCCTTCGAGCGAGGTGCGGACAACGAAGTGACAGCCGTCACTCTCACGCTCGGCGATCACACGCTCAGGGCATCCAGGGTACAGCGGCAGTGAGTTTCAGGGACACGCCGCCTTGCCGACCTGAAGAATGAAAAGGTGCTCGGCAGCGATCGCGAGAATCCATCATTTGTTCGCGACCAGATACGCGTCATCAAGGAGTACCTCGACGACGTGACGGCCGCCGAGCAACGTCTGTTGACCTCGTATGACGAGGCGATCAAGAAGGTTCGAGCGAACTAAGCGGGCACGAAGATCGCCGCTCCGCAAGCCTGAACGCGTTCCACTTGACACACAGTAGTGGGTTATTCCTGTCGCAGAGCGATCAGCGGATCGACTCGGGCTGCCCGGATCGCCGGTACGAACGCGGCCATGGCTCCCACGGTGCCGACCAACACGATGACGCCGGCGAACGTCATGGGGTCCGTGGCGGTGACGCCATAGAGAAGATTCCGAATCAACCGGGAAAGAGCGAGGCCACCGGCCAACCCCAGGACGCCGCCGTACGTGATCAGACGAAGCCCGCGAGCCATCACCATGCGCACGACTGCTGATGCCCGCGCTCCGAGTGCCATCCGGATGCCGATCTCTCTGGTCCGCTCGGCAACCAGGGAGGCCAGCAGACCGTACACCCCAAGCGACGCGAGCAGCAGCGCGGCCAACGCGACCAGCGACGAGGTCATCGCGCCGAGTCTCTCGAGAAGCAGGCTCGTACTGAGCGCATCCCTCAGCAGCTGCACGTCGCTCACGGCTAGATTCCTGTCCAGGTCGTGCACGGTTCGAACCATGGCCTGCCGGACATCGGCCGAGGCGTTCGCACGTATGAATAACACCATGCCGCTGACGGGTTGGTGAGCGTGAGCGTAGAAGATCGTCGGCGCCGCGCCCAGGCGCGGCGACTGATCGTATACGTCGCCAGCGACACCGATCACGCGCCCGTACGGATTCTCACGTCCTCCCAGCACGGAAATTCGAGCGGACAATGGATTGCCGGGGCGAAGGTACCGTCCAGCGAACGCTTCATTGACGACGAACACCGGCTCGGCTCGATCGTGCTGATCCTCCTCCGTGAAATCACGTCCGGCGACGATGGGGACACCGAGCGTCCTGAAATAGCCCGGCGTCGCTACTCGGATCTTCGCGAACGGACCGGTGAGGGATCCCGCGCGCAGATCCGAGGCTCTCAGACCGTTGACAGTGTCCTGACTCGGAAGCCGGGGCGCCGTGCCGTGCACGTGGAAGAGTCCGTCTTGAAGCGGGGGGCCGACCACCGGAAGACTCCCTGCAGCTGCCACAGATTCGACTCCGGGGAGCGATTTCGCGCGCTCCAATATGTGCTGGAAGAATTGGACGCGCTCCGCCTCCATATATCGCCTCTCGGGCAGGCCGACATACATCGTGAGAACATTCTCGACGTCCATGCCGGTTTTTGTGCCGAGAAGCGCGCTGAGACTTCGCGCCAACAATCCTCCCGCACAGAGCAGCACAACCGTCATCGCGATCTGCGCCATGACCAGCACCTGACGGAACCGACCGCTATGCGGCATCGCCTCGCCCCGCAGATAGCCGTAAAACGATCCGCGCGTGATCGTCAGGGATGGCGTGAGCCCGAACGAAAGCCCGCTCACGAGGGACATTCCGAGCGCATAGAGCAGCACGGCGCGATCGACCGAGACATCGGCCACCTGCGCAATCTCAGATCGCATCGCGCTGCTCATTGCGACGTATGAGATCAGGATGCCACCGAGGCCTCCGATAAAGGCGAGCACCAAGCTCTCCACGAGCAGTTGGCGCATGATCGCGCCGCGCCCAGCGCCGAGCGAGGCCCGAATCGCCATCTCGCGCGTCCGGGCCGCGGACCGGGCCAGCAGCATGCTGGCGATGTTGAAACAAGCGATGAGGAGGAACACTCCGACGACAGCGACCGACAGGTAAAGCGGCCCGCGAACGTCACCGCCGATCACCTCCCGCAGAGGCAGGAGCGTGACTGAGACGTCCTTGTTGGATGGGTGTATCTGCAGCTGGCGCGCGATGCTTTCCATCTCGGCCGTCGCGGTCGTCAGGGTGACGGATGACTTCAAGCGGCCTACAACTTGGATGAACCGGCCGTCGGTCCGTCGCAACGCCTGATCTCGGTCGAGGGCGAACGGCACCCAGTAATCGATATCGCGCATGACCAGATAGAACGCAGGCGGCATGACGCCAACGATTCGATGTGGGATGCCATCCAGCTCCAATGTCTTCCCAATGATCGCCGGGCCCTCGCCGAATTGCTGTCGCCAGAGGCGCTGACTCACGATTGCCACCGGAGCGGAGCCCCGCCGGTCATCCTCCTGCGTGAACGTGCGGCCGAGCAGCGGTTCAACTCGCATCACACGAAACAACTCGGCTGACACCCGCTGGCCGCGTATCCGCACCGGTTCGCTGCCATTGGTGAGCGTGGCCTGCGCCAGATTCCAGGCCGCGAATGACTCGAAAGTCCGGCTCTCGCGCTGCCAATCGAGCCAGTTGGCGGGAGAGACGGATGCCCGGGAGTATCCCGGAATGGACTCGTAGAGCTCCACCAGTCGATCGGCGTCTGGATACGGAAGCGGACGGAGCAGGAACCCGTCCACGATCGAGAAAATGGCCGTGTTAGCGCCGATGCCGAATGCCAACGTCAGTACGGCCGTCGCGGTAAAGACCGGGGTTCGAAGCAGACCTCTGACTCCGTATTTGGCGTCGCGCAGCACAGCCTCGAGCATCCTGAAGCCGCGAACATCGTGGCCGCGCTCTCTGAGGTGCAGCACATTACCAAACCGGCGCAACGCAGCCCGCCTCGCATCCTCAGGCGACATTCCGGCGCGCTCGTATTCCTCAGCGAGCAGGTCGACATGGAGACGCAGCTCCTTATCGATGTCGCGATCGATCGACCCTGACGTGAAGAGGGCGATGACGCGACGCCAAGCCAGCTTCACCATCCCCACATTAGACCCCTTGCTCGATGGCTTTCAGCACCCGCCCCACGGCAGTCGACAGGCGGTCCCAGCTCTCCGCCTCCGCATCCATTTCGCGGCGACCCTTCCGTGTCAGCTTGTAGAACTTGGCCTGGCGATTCTGGTCGCTGACACCCCATTCCGACTCGATGACGCCTTTCTGCTCCAGACGATAGAGCGCAGGGTACAACGAGCCCTCCTCGATCCGAAGGACCTCGTCCGACAGCTGCCGGATTCTGGTCGCGATTCTGTACCCGTGCATCGGACCAGCGCTGAGCGTTTTCAGAACCAGGAGGTCCAGCGTTCCTTGAAGGAGATCGATCTGCCTTATCGCCATAGTAGGGTGGACCTTGCGTCGGTAAGCCTATTCATCTCGTCGCGTGAAATCCGTCGATGCGCTTCGCGAGCCAGCCTTCGATCGTCGTGAAATACGACGGCACAAATCGCTGAAGTGACTTCATCTCCGCGTTGCTCCCGGTTTTCGCCTCGAGCATGTCGTGGTTCGCCTTCGGAAGGACGATCAGCGTGTAGTCGCGATTGCCGGCGCCTTTAAGCGCCGTATCCCAAGCTAGCTTGTTCTTGTCGGCCACGATGTTATTGTCCAACTCGCCCCAGATCGCGAGTGTCGACACCTGGAGCCGACGAAGTGTTGATGCCGGATCGTAGAAATACAACCGCCGAATGAATTGCCAGTACGGATGGTCCGGTGTTCCGGGAAACAGGTCAGGCGGCGGCCATTGAGCTCCAGCGGCCTTTGCACGAGCAACGAGCTTCTCGCGGGTCGCGGCGTACTCATCCCACCCCTGTCCCGTTCGGGCGAATTGATTCTGTAGCTTCATCAGGCCGACGATCTGTTCGACGACCTGTGGTGGCATGCCGCTGGCTGTCATTTCGTTTTGTGCCTGATCGATCGTTGTCTCGGCGCCCGGCACGCCGGCACCGGAGATGCTGATCAGAAACGCGATGTCTTTCGTGTGGACCGCGGCTAGTGGCATGACCCAGCCGGCCTGGCTCACGCCGAGCAATCCGATTTGGGCCGCGTCGATGTCGCGGCGCGTCTTCAGGTACTCGACCGCGGCCACCGCATCGCCCGCCAAATCTTCGAAAGAGGCGGTGTTCCAATCGCCGGTCGATTCGCCGACGCCGCGCTTGTCGTACCCGAGCACCGCAACGCCGTGGCGTACCAGAAATCGCGCGAACGGCAGCATGTGCTCGCGCGTCTCCGCGCCCGACCCGTGAACGACGACGATCGCCGCATGTTTGCCGCCGGTGGACGGCGCGATCAACGTGCCCGCAAGCCGCACATCGCCATTCGCGAAGCGCACATCTTCGTGCTTCTCGACCTCGACCCGCCGCGCGGTCCGCGGCGGCGTGCTCTCGCGTTGCCACGTGAGCGACGCGATCTTGCCGTCTCGGTCGCGTTGAAACGCAATCCGCGACTCGATCGATTCCGGCACCGCGATGCCAGGACCCGCGAAGAACTGGTCGTCGTCGGTCTGATAGAGGATCCGCACATCCCCCGATTCATCGAACGCCACGAGCCGAGGCTTGCCGAATCCGCTGAACTCCTCCCACATCTGCAGGTACACGAACGTGTTGGGTCCCCACTGATAGACGCCGGTGTATTCGCGAAGAGCCTTTTCGTCCACGGCGCGCACGGCGGGAGTCTGACGCTCCGAGCGGACGCCCACCACTCCCAAGAAGGCCGTGGCGATAATTGAGCCGATCGCTGCCCAGGAACGCATGGACCTCCTCCTTGCCCAGCCAATCGCTCAATGGTCCCATGAGACATAGACGGTCTTGGTATCGAGCTAACATTTGCACGAAGTTGCCTAGACGGTCAAGGTAATTGAGCGAGCGATGGATCGGCGCACTTTCGTTTCCCCGCTCAGAGAGGAGTTGTTGGTCGGTTCGGACCGAGGGGTCGGTGGCCTGCCGCGCCGTAGCCTTGGCGAAGGCGGGTCGATGGGCTCGAGATTTCCAGGCTGATGCGGGGGTTAGCCCCTTCACCGGGCCGACCCCACAGATCAGGCGTTGACTCGACGGCAGCGTGGTCAGGGTCGACCGGTAAGTAGGCCCCTGGGACCGCAGCTTGCAGCTGAAGATCCATAGCATGGAGAGGAGCTGAGCAATGGAGATCTATACTGCCGTCGCGCTCGCGCTCGTGCTCTGCGTCGCGCTGTGGGTTCCGTACTTCATCGTTTACATCCGTCGCGGCAAGGCGCGCGGGCACACCTGGTTTACATGGTGGAAGCCGCGGGGTCATCCAGACATCGGCCCGGACGTTGGACTCCGGCAGACTCGACCCGGTGCAGACGATGCGCGTGGGGCTCATTACTGAGCACCCATATCGTCCCGTTGGCCTTTGATGCAGTCTTTCTGAGCTCCTGACGGTGAAGCGGGATGTTGCGGTTGTGCCTTGAAGATTGTGACGGCGCTCGGTGCTCGGAACCGGCGCTCGAAGTCCAACTGAACTCGGAGTGCCGGTCGACTTCGCGGGCCGATGGTCATCGGACGCAGGGCGAGAATCCCGGGCTACTTACCGAGCTGTTTGCGAATGAGCAGCAAGTCGTAGTCCGCCCGCGTCATCTCGAGCTGCAACTCCTGGAGGCGCAGTTCCGCTTCAGCGAGATTCAACGGATTTGCGGTGCCGACGTCAATCCTGGCTTTGAGGTCCCGCACCTGCCGTCGCGCAAAGTCAATCCGGCGCCCGAGAGCCGTGCGGCGCAGGTCGGTCTCAGCCTCGAGCCCACGTAGATCCGCGGCTGCGGCCGCGAGACCACCCTTCAGGAACGTCTGACGGATTTCGATCTTTCGCCGGAACACCTCGACGGCTGACTCCAACTCGATCAGCCGCGTCCCCGCAGCCTCCACCTCCATCGCGTTCGCCAAGCCGACGTCGAACCGGCCTCGCGCGGCCTGCGCTCGCACCTTCTCGAGCTCGAGCGCCGCTGCCGGCACGGACATCTCCACGCGCCAGCGCTCCGTGACGAAGTCCCGGCCCGAAACGAGAGGTGCGGAGAGCGCGCCCACCGGCTCCCGACCTGTGGCCCGGATCTCCGCGATGTCGAGCTCGATCGATTTCAGCTCGGCCTCCGCCTCGTTCACCTTGAACTGGGCATCGGGCACGGATTCCGTCGGTTCGATGCCGACCGCGACGCGCTGCTGCACGTTCCGCAGCTGCTGGGTCGCCAGCGCGAGTCGCTGCTTCGCGATCGCCGCCCGCCCCTCGACGGTCTCGAGCAGCACATCGCGCTGCTCGCTGAGGCGAGCTTCATACGCGGCCGCCACGACGCCACCGCCCAGGGCCATGGACGCAATCGCCACCGCGGCAATCGCGAGGGCGACCGCGATTCTCGACTGTGGCATCCAGGTGTGGGCTCCCGCCGCCAGGTTGCGTCGCCTCAGAATCGGCACGCAACTGGAGCTCGAGCTGGTTCACAAACTCCTCACGAGGCTCGTGTGCGCCGGACATCTTACGTTCCTCCATGAGCATGAGCGTCGCTCGACCGCGCGGCGGCTCGCGACGACAACCGTTGGATTTTCTTCTTCAGTTTTTCGCGGGCGCGGCGCAGCCGTCCTTCGACGGCACGTTCCGACAGCGACCGCTCGCGAGCCATGTCGCGCACGCTCTTGCCGGCAAAGTAGAAGTCTTCGAGCAGCTCCGCATGCGTGCGTCGAAGTTGCGCGAGGCCCCAATTGACGACGGAAGCTCTGCCCGGATCCTCGATCGCGAGCCGACGGTTCGGCTTGGATCAGCTCGAGCAGCGCCGGCTCGACGAGCTGCGGCTGGACGCGCCGGAAATGGCTGATCAGTGTGTTCCGGGCCACGCGAATCAGCCAGGCGAGCGGCTCAGCCGGGATCCCCTTGCCCGGCCAATCGCAGATCGCCCGCATCCACGTGTCCTGCACGAGATCCTCAGCCAGAGCGGAATCGCCGCCGACCCTGCGGCACACGTAGGCGTAGAGCGGTCTAACGGTCCTTCGGTAGGTCTCGATCAGGTCCTGTTCGGAGGGTGCCCGGGTCACACCGTTATTGACGCATGAGCGGGAACAAACCCACGAAAAATCTCTCGAGGTTCTGAAACTGATGACAACAACCAGCGATGGTTGTGACCAGCGCTCTCCTCTCGCCGGTGTAAGGTTTACTTGACAGCTATGTCATGGCAACAGTGAACTAGTCTCATCCGAGGGGCTTCGCCCCTCGGACTCCCCTACACGCGCTCTCGCGCGCCGCTTCGTCGGCGCGCTCCGCTCGCGTGGCTCGCTCACGGTCGTTCGCTCGCATCGTGAAACGAGCG
The DNA here is from genome assembly GCA_963804795.1 of uncultured Acidobacteriota bacterium. GTDB lineage: Bacteria > Acidobacteriota > Vicinamibacteria > Vicinamibacterales > 2-12-FULL-66-21 > CAVSUB01. Next base: position 149,573 of record CAWDRS010000012.1, read on the forward strand.
ACAGGTTTATGAGACGGCTTCTAATGTCGCTTCGGCGCTCGTAAGGGAGCGCCCGGTGGCGCGTAGCTGTCGTCGTGCGATTACACCCGATGCAGTCTGGAGTAGCGACATGAGAAAGACGCGAGCCTCCGCCGTTGTCGCGCTGTGCGTCGTCACCTCGCCATCGGCATGGGCCCAACAGTACGCGGCACGGCGCAACGGAGACGTCGTCCAGCTCGAAGACGTGAAGAATCAGACAACGGTGTCGATCATGCCCTCGATCGGCAACCAGGCGTTCGAGATGAAGGTCCGCGGCCACAACATTCTGCGCTGGACGTATGCGTCGGTCGCCGATTTTCAGTCACGACCCGGAAGCGCCGGGATTCCGTTTCTCGCACCCTGGGCCGATCAACTCGACGAACAGGCGTTTCATGCCAACGGACGGCGATACGCGTTCGACATGGAGCTGGGGAACGTACGAGGCGCCAGACCCATTCACGGATTTCTCATCACGGCCAGTCAGTGGCAGGTCCAGGAGGTGAGCGCCGACTCCGGCTCGGCCTGGGTGACGAGCACGCTCGACTTCTTCCGGCAGCCGATGTGGATGAAGCAGTTTCCATTCGCTCACCGCATTACGATGACCTACCGCTTGCAGGCAGGCGCGCTGGAGGTCAACACCTCGATACTGAACATGAGCGCCGAGCCCATGCCGGTCTCCGTGGGGTTCCACCCGTATGTGAAGCTCACCGATTCGACACGTGACGAGTGGCGCATCTCGGTCCCGGCCCGGACGCACTGGATTCTCGCGCCAACCAAGGTTCCGACCGGAGAAACCGAGCCGATCGAACAGGTATTTCCCGATCCTCAATCGGCGGCGCTCAAGGACTACAACCTCGATGACGTCTTCACCGATCTGGTGCGGGACGCGGAGGGCCGCGCGCGCGCGGTGCTCGAGGGCAAGCAGCAGCGGCTCGAGATTCTGCTCGGACCGAACTGGCGCGGCCTGGTGGTCTGGGCCCCCAACCCTGCTGGCACCGGTCGGGGCAGCAACGCCTTCTCTTCGAGCGCTCCAGCCCGCGGCGCAGTCTCAGCGCCGAGTGCCTCCGGTCAAGCCGGCGCCGGAAGTCAGGGCGGTGGGCGCGCCGGCCCCTCGCCGGATCCCGACTTCATCTGCATCGAGCCCCTGGCGGGAATCATCAACGGCCTGAATCTCGCTCACAGGGGGCTGTACAAGGATCTCCAACACATTCAACCGGGCGGCACGTGGCAGGCCAGCTTCTGGATCAAGCCGAGCGGGTTCTGACCGCGCTGAGAGGCTGTCGTCATCTGGGCGAGCGACCGACCCGGTCGACCTCGGTCGCCTCCGGCGCGCGATTGGTCACCTTGTGGCTTCCGGCTTGAGCCGGAAGAGCGGCGCTCACATTGCCTTCCACCTGAAGGTGGAAGCCACAGGATGTTGCAAGCAACGGGCAGGGGGGTGCAACGTGCCGTCTCGAGCGCCTGCCGAATCACAGGAGATCAGAAGATCAGGAGATCAAAAGTCTTCTTGTTCTTCTGGAGGCGCGGCCTCGAATCGAATCGGCGAGGACGTCATTGATCTCGCGCGGGTGCGCCAGGGCACCGCCGGATCCACGTCGCGGACCACCCGCGCCATCGCAGGCGACAGCGTCGCCAGCGGCAGCGTCGTTCTCAGCACCACGTGCATCATCGTCGGCGAAATGGCGACCAGGTCGTCGGAGAGTCGGTGCAAGCTGGTCGACGAGCAGATAGGCTTCCGGGCCCGACCGGTTGATCGACGCCGGTCTGCTTGACGTCTTTCGCCACGCCGATCACCGTGAACCACGGTGTGCGGCAGGCCGCAGCCGTTGGCCGATGGGGTTCGCCCCTCTCCAGTACATGTTCGCCAGCGTCTCGTTGACAACGGCGACACCCCATCCAATACCGCATCCGTGGGCTGAAAGCCGCGGCCCTGGAGGATGGGGATGCCCATCGTGCCGAAATAGCCCGACATCACGCGCTGGTACTGGATTGCGAACGGCTCCGGACGCTGTCGTGCTGTTGGCGATCTCCGTCTGGTTGCTGAGGAACTGCCGATCGAGTGGCAAGCTGGTCATCGCCGAGGCCGCCATCGACTCCGGGTAGGGCGCGCAGGTTCTCGAGGAGCCTCTGGTATACGCGGACCCGATCAAGAGTCTTGTACTGGCGCGCGGCAGCGTGATCGAAAACGTCAGCAGACGCGATCGATCGAACCCTCGTCGACAGCCGTCAAATTGTGCACTGTCCGCAGCAGAAGACCGGCGCCGACGACGACGATGACGGCGAGCGCGGTTTCGGCCATCACGAGTACGCACGAACGTGGTGGCGGGTCGTCCCGCTCGATCCGCGTGGGCCCGATTTGAAGGCTTCCGCGGAGGCGTCCCGAGCACTGACATGTGAGCATGGGAACGAGCCCGAAGAGCAGCCCGCAAACAAGCGCGAGAGCCAACGACACCAGCATCACGCGCAGGTCGACGGCAGCCTCACCGATCCTCGGGAGGCTCGCGGGATACGCGCGAACGAGCGCCTCGACACCGGTACGCGCGAGCAGGATGCCGAGCGCGCCGCCCGCGACCGAGAGGAGGACGCTCTCGGTCAGCAGCCTTACGGAGGAGCCGGCCGCGACCAGCACCGAGCGCCGTCAGCACCGCGAGCTCACGGCGCCGTGTCTCGGCGCGCGCGAGCAGCAGGTTCGCAACATTCGCGCAGCCAATGAGCAGCACGAGCCCGACCGCCGCCTGCAGCACCCAGATCGATCGGCCGGCACGGCCGAGGATTTGGTCCGCGAGCGGCGTCATCTGCAGGAAATGACCTTTGCTGCCGTTTGCCAGGCGGAAGAAAGACGTGCCCGGCGTGGTCGCCCCCGGAGTGATGCCGGCTCGCGCAGCCCACGTCTCGGTGAGCGCCTGCAACTCGATCTGCGCCGAGGCCACGTGACGCCTTCTCTCAACCGCCCGATGAGAGCAAGGTTGTGGTTGTTGCGCGCGAGCCGTTCTCCGTCGGAGAACCCGAGCGGCAGCCAGATCTCCGTGTGGTTGTCCATGAGATCGGCGAGGGGGGCCGTGACGCCGACGACCTCGAGCCGCCGTCCGTCGACGTCGACGCTCTCGCCGACAATCGGACGCGCTCCGAAGGCGGACTGCCAGAGCTCGTAAGAGATCAGCGCCACCGGCGCGGTCACAGCGCTCCCGCCTGGCAGCGCCGGAGCGCTGACGACGCTATCGTCGCGGCTGAAGAGACGCCCCGCCGCGGGCTGGACTCCAAGCGCGTTCAGCAGGTGCGCGTCGACGATGGCCGAGCGAACGCGGAGCGCGCGATCGCCAGCCATGAGGTTGGCTTCGCCGATGCGGAACGCGCCGACCTCCGCAAAGGAACGGTTGAACTGCTGGAACTCGAGGTACTCCGGCACCGATACTGGGAGCTGCGCGCTGGCGAACCAGATACGTCAACTGCTCCGGGCGCGGATACGCGAGCGGACGGAGCAGCACGCCATTGACGATCGAGAAGATGGCGGTGTTCGCGCCGATCCCGAGTGCGATCGTCAGCAGCGCGACCGCCGTGAACACCGGACTGCGGCGGAGCGAGCGGGCCGCGTGCCGGGTGTCGTACCAGACCGAATCCAGCCTCGTCATCCGGACTTCGCGCACGGCCTGCCGAGTCTGTGTCAGCCCGCCGAGGTCACGGAGTGCCACTCGTCTCGCCTCGGCCGGGGACATGCCGCGCGCGATGTTGGTCTCGACCTGACGTGCCAGGTGAAACTGCAGCTCGTCTTCGGCTTCAGCGTCGATCCTTCGACGTCGGGCGAGCCCCCGCAGGTAGGCGGTCAGTCGTGCGATCATGTCCGGGGCTCCGTGTCGCGGCCCTGTTTCAGGTCTTTGAGAACGTCGGACCCGACGCGGCGCCTTGGCGTCGTCCCGGGCACACGGTCCTCTCGCAGGTCGAGAGGTCAGTATGGACGTTGGTCCCCTCGCAGGTCAAGAGGAGCTGCGCCGGTGTCACATCGCACACCATCTCGCTGCAGTTGGGCGGGCGAGGACCCGCTCATGCAGGCCTACCACGATGAAGAATGGGGCGTTCCCCAGCGGGACCCGCGTGCGCTCTGGGAAATGCTGGCGCTCGAAGGCTTCCAGGCGGGCCTTTCCTGGGCCATCGTGCTGCGGAAACGGGAAGCGTTTCGCGAGGCTTTTGCGGGTTTCGATCTGGACCGGGTCGCTCGATTCTCCGGGCGCGACGTCGATCGCCTCCTGAAGAATCCCGACATCATCCGTGCACGGGCCAAGATCGACGCCACGATTGCCGGCGCGCGCATCGTCTGCGCGATGCGCGATCGAGGCGAGAGCTTTGCAGACTTCTGCTGGTCGTTCAGCGGAGGGCATGTCGTCACAGGCAGCGGACGGTCATTCCCGGCCAGGACGGCGCTGTCCGAGACGATCTCGAAGGAGCTGAAGCGCCGCGGCTTCAAGTTCGTTGGCCCGACTATCGTCTATGCGTGGATGCAGGCCGTCGGCATCGTCAACGATCATTCCATCGACTGTTTCCGCCGTAATCAGGCCCCTCGAAGGCGACAGAAGTAGTGGCCAAAATGCGCTAATCTACGCGCCATGATGATTTTCCCGGTCGAGCGCTTCGCATGGTCGTCCAGTCTCATCCGAGGGGCTTCGCCCCTCGGACTCCCCGACACGCGCTCTCGCGCGCCGCTTCGTCGGCGCGCTCCGATCGCGTGGCTCGCTCGCAATGCTCGCTCGGTCCGTAGAATGAGCAGCAGGTTTATGAGACAGCTTCTAGGTAGCGAGCTCAACCAATTCCTCAACGTCTCCGCATACACCATTTTGGTAAAGGCATCATGACCGATTCGATATCCACTCCGTGTACGCTCGCTGAGTTGATCGAGAGCGCTCCAGCCGACAGCGCCGCCATCATTGTTCCCGAACAGGACATCCGCGTGACGTACGGCGCGCTCCGCACGCAGGTGCAGGCCGTCGCGGAGCAGCTTGCTGCTGCCGGGGTAGGCCGCGGCGACCGTGTTGCGTCGGCGCTCCCGAACGGCTTGCCGGCGATCGTGTCGTTTCTGGCCGCGTCGATTGCCGGAACGGCCGCGCCGTTGAACCCCGCGTACAAAGAAGAGGAATTCCGCTTCTTCCTCGACGATACGGCGGCGAAGGTTCTGCTCCTTCCGGCCGAAGGCGGAGACGACGCGCGTCGCGCCGCGGGGGATCGCGTGCCGATTCTCGGGATTGACGTCGATCCGTCCGGCACGGTTCGCCTGACGGGCATCACAGGACGCACGCCGGTGGCTCCACCGTCCGTGGACGATGTCGCCCTGGTGCTGCATACGAGCGGCAGCACTGGACGTCCAAAGCGGGTGCCGCTGAAGCACGCGAACCTCTCGATCTCGGCGCAGAATGTCGCCCGCAGCTACGCGCTGACCGGGCACGACGTGTCGATGTGCGTGATGCCGCTCTTCCACGTGCACGGGCTCGTGGCGTCGACGCTCGCGACGCTCGCGACTGGCGGGACCGTCGTCGTGCCGGCGAAATTCAGCCCGCTCTCGTTCTGGCGTGTGGCCCGCGACTACGGCGTCACGTGGTATTCCGCGGTGCCGACGCTGCATCAGCTGTTGCTGGCGCGCGCGCGCGAGCCTGGCGACGCTTCGCGGAAGCCGGCTGGCACCGAGCGCCTGCGGTTCATCCGTTCGTGCAGCGCCGCACTGCCGCCCCAGGTGATGCACGCGCTCGAAGCGGCCTTCGGCGCGCCGGTACTGGAGGCCTACGGCATGACGGAAGCCGCACACCAGATGGCCTCCAACCCGCTGCCACCGGCCGAGCACAAACCGGGCTCGGTCGGACCTGGCACGGACGTGCGGATCAGCATCATGGACAAGGATGGGCGACACCTTTCGCGGGGCGAGCCGGGCGAGATCGTCATCCAGGGACCGAACGTGATCCGCGGGTACGAGAACAACCCCGAGGCGAACGCGACGTCCTTCGTCGAGGGATGGTTCAGGACCGGCGACCAGGGGTACTGGACGCCGACGGGTATCTGCATCTGGTCGCGCGCATCAAGGAGCTGATCAATCGAGGCGGCGAAAAGATCTCGCCGCGCGAGATCGACGAGGTGCTGCTGGCGCACCCCGCGGTTTCCGAGGCCGTGTGCTTCGGGGTGCCGCATGCCACGTGGGGCGAGGAAGTCGCGGCCGCCGTCGTGCTGCGCGAAGCAGCGAACGAAACCGAGGCGGAGCTGCTCGCGTATTGCCGCGAGCGCCTGGCGGACTACAAGCGGCCGAAGCAGATTCACATCACCGACGCGATACCGCGAACGGCCACGGGCAAGATCCAGCGCGGCGCCGTGGCGAAGGCGTACGCGCAGACCGCGCCGTGAGGATCGCGATCGTCGGGGCCGGCGCCATCGGCGGATACATCGGCGCGCGTCTGTCGAAAGCGGGCGCCGACGTCGTGCTGTTCGCGCGCGGACCTCACCTGCGCGCCATGCAGGACAACGGGCTCCGCGTCGTCAGCCAGGAAGGGGACTTCGAGGTCAGGCCACACGCGGTCGGCGACCTGAGCGCGATCGGCGGCGCCGACGTCGTGATTCTGGGGGTGAAGGCGCATGGCATCGCCGGACTTGCGCCCCAGCTCCGGCCCCTCTTCGGCCCGACCACCATCGTCGTCAGCACGCAGAATGGGATCCCGTGGTGGTATTTCCAGAACCATCCGGGCGAATTGAACGGTCTGCATCTCGAGTGCGTGGATCCGGGTGGCGTGATCGCGAGCTCGATCGAGCCGGAGCGCGTCGTCGGCTCGTTGGCCTATTTCGCGACAGACATCGCCGAGCCGGGTGTGATTCACCACACCGAGGGAAATCGCCTGACCCTGGGTGAACCGAGCGGGGCGCGGACCGAGCGCCTCAAGGCCCTCGCCGACGCGCTGGCGGCAGCGGGCTTTCGCGTGCCGGTGACGACCAGGTTCCGTCAGGAAGTCTGGGTGAAGCTGCTCGGCAACGTCGCCTTCAATCCGATCAGCGCGCTGACCGGTGGAACGCTCGAGGAGATGGCCCGTCATCCGGACGTGTCGAACGCAATTCGGGACATCATGGCCGAGGTCGCAGCGGTCGCCGCGAAGGTGGACATCGAGATCCCCATTTCGATGGATCAGCGGATGGCCGGCGCGGAAAAGGTCGGGGCACACAAGACGTCGATGCTGCAGGACTACGAAGCGGGGCGCCCGATGGAGCTCGACGCGATCGTCGGCGCCGTTGTCGAGCTCGGCGGCCGTCTCGGCGTTCCGATGCCGGCGACCCGCGTGGTGTACGCCTGCGCGAAGATGCTGGACGACAAGCGACGGAGGAGCGCGTGAACGTCCACAATCGATGGTTTCAGCTGGTGGCGTCGGTGATCGCGATGATCATGATCGCCAACCTGCAATACGCCTGGACGCTCTTCGTCAGGCCGATGCAGCAGGCGACAGGCTGGAGGCTGTCGGACATCCAATGGGCGTTCACGCTGTTCGTCCTGTTTCAGACCTGGGTGCAGCCCGCGCAGGGATTCCTGATCGACCGCCTCGGCCCGCGCGTGTTCACGACAGCCGCGGGCGTGATGTGCGGCATCGGATGGGCGGGCCTCGGGTTCGTCACGACGCTGCCGATGCTGTACACGCTGTACGTCATCGCCGGGATTGGCGCGGCCCTCGTGTACGGCGGTTGCATGGGCTCTGCGCTGAAGTGGTTCACGAAAGACCGTGGGTTCGCGGCCGGCGTCATCGCGGCCGGGTTCGGCGGCGGCACGGCGCTCTTCATTCCCTTCATCGCCTCGATGATTCAGGACCAGGGCTACAGGACGGCCTTTCTGACCACCGGCATTTTCCAGGGTGTCGTGATTCTGGTGGTCGCCCAGTTCCTCCGACATCCTCCACGTGCCACGGCGCCAGACTCCCCCGCGAAGAGCGCGCCCCAGCTGGGGCAGCATGACTACACCACCGCCGAGATGCTCCGCACGCCTCAGTTCTATGTCTTGTATGCGATGTTCGTGATGATGGCGACCGGCGGGCTGCTCGTCACGGCAAACGCCGGCCCGATGGCGGCGTCATGGGGCATCCCGGCGGCGGCGCTCGCGGCGGCGACGTCTTTCAACGCGCTCGCGAACGGCGGCAGCCGAATCTTCTGGGGCTGGGCGTCCGACCGGGTCGGACGCGAGCTGGCAATGGGGATCGCGTTTCTGCTGCAGGCAGTGTGCCTCGTGCTGGTGCTGACGGTCGGCCGCCTGTCGGGCACCTTGTTCACGGTCACGCTGATTCTCACCTTCTTCACGTGGGGCGAGATCTTCTCCCTGTTCCCGTCCCTCGTGGGCGATTACTTCGGCACGCGGTGTGCGACGGCGAACTACGGCGTCCTGTATTCGGCGAAGGGCGTGGCGTCCATCATCGGCGGCGGCATCGCAGCGGTGTTGTACGAGCACTTCGGGACGTGGTCGGCGTGCTTCTACGGCAGCGCCGTGCTCGCGCTCATGGCCGCCGTCACGGCCTTCGGCCTGCGCGCGTCGCTCGCTCGCCGTGGGGCTCCCCTCGGTGCGCCGGCGACCGTCAAGTAGCCCCTCGCTACAGAACTCAGAGCTCGTAGAGCGCTGCGGCGTCTGAATCACGCTCTCACTGAGCACTTACCGGACGCCGGCCGTATACTGACCACCGGCATGACCCGATTCCTATTTCGTTCGTCAGGCGTGCTCGTCCTTGTACTGGCTTCTGCGCATCATCTCGCCTCTCGACAATCCGGCGGGCGCCCGGAGCTCACTGGACTGTTTGATTTCGAAGCTGACCATACGGGAGGAACGCCAAAAGGTTGGGCAGGCTTTCCGCCCGGCACCTTCAGTGTGGACTCGCAGGTCGTGCACGGCGGCCGGTGGTCGTTGCGGATTGAGCGCAAAGACGACAGTCCGCAGGGGTTCACGGCCGTCTCCAAAATGGTTCCGGTCGACTTTGCCGGCACGAAGCTCGAACTTCGCGGCTTCCTTCGCACGGAAAACATCTCGGGGTTCGCGGGCCTCTGGATGCGCGAAGACGACGATGGCGGGCCGGTGGCGTTCGACAACATGGAGCGCCGGAAGTTGAAGGGCACGACCGAGTGGATCGAATACTCCATCGAGCTGCCGCTGGAGAAGGCCGCGAAACGCCTGACGTTTGGAGTTCTCGGAGCCGGCACCGGACGAGTGTGGGCCGATGACCTGCGCCTGCTCGTCGATGGAACACCGATCGGCGACGTTCCGCGTGTAGAACCTCCCAAGACCGCGCTGGACCTCGACAAGGAGTTCGATGGCGGCTCCGGAATCGTACCGAAGGACCTTACCGCGACTCAGATCACCAATCTGGCGATGCTCGGGAAGGTGTGGGGATTCCTGAAGTATCACCATCCGCTGATCGCGGCGGGCGGCCGGCACTGGGACTATGAGCTCTTCCGCGTTCTCCCGCGGGTCCTCAGTGCATCCAACGTACCGACGGCACGATCCGCGGTGAATCAGTGGGTGACGGGCATCGGTGCCGTGCCGACGTGCAACCCGTGCGCCCGCCTTGTCGACGACGACGTACATCTGAAGCCGTCAGTGACCTGGTTGACCGCCGAAGCCCTGGGCACGGAGCTGGCTACGACCTTGCGCGCGATCCATCAAAACCGGCCGGCGGGCCGCCAGCAGTTCTATCTGTCGTTCGTACCAGGCGTCGGCAACCCCGTCTTCGATCATGAGCTGCCGTAACGCGAGCCTGAAGCTCCCGGACGCCGGATATCAACTGCTCGCGCTGTATCGCTTCTGGAACATCGCCGAGTACCGGTTTCCGTACCGCGATGTCATCGGGGAGAACTGGGACGAGGTCTTGACGGCGTTCATCCCGCGCATCGCGCTGGCGACCGACAGCGATGCGTACAAACGAGAGATGATGGCCCTCATCGCACGTCTCCACGACACGCATGCCAACCTCTGGAGCTCGCTCGATGTACGGCCGCCCACCGGCGCGTGCCGGATACCAGTGACGCTCAGGTTCATCGAGAACACACTCGTTGTCTCGGGGTACTCGAATCCAGAGTCCGGGCCGGCGACGGGACTCCAGGTCGGTGACATCGTGGACGCGATTGATGCCGTCGCTGTGGGCGACCTGGTGCAGCGATGGACGCCGGTACTATGCGGCCTCGAACGAGCCGACGCGGTTGCGAGACATCGCACAATCGATGACGAAAGGAGACTGCGGCGCGGCGACGCTGCGCGTCCGCCGACAGAGTGGACCGTTGGAACTGAAGGCGCAGCGCCTGCCTGAGCCGCCACCTTCAGGGTCGGCTTCGCGCACTCACGATCATCCTGGCGAGACGTTTCGCAAGCTCTCGCCCGACGTCGCGTACCTCAAACTCTCGTCCGTGCAGGCATCGAAGGCTGCCACTTACATTCAGTCGGCCGCCGGAACCAAAGGGTTGGTCATCGATATCCGCAACTATCCCTCGGAGTTCGTGGTGTTTGCGTTGGGGTCGTTATTGGTGGATCGGCGGACCGAGTTCGCCCGCTTCACGGCCGGCGATCCGGCGAATCCCGGCGCGTTTCACTGGACGCCACCAGTTTCGTTGGAGCCGGCCAACCCACGATATTCGGGGAAGATCGTCATTCTCGTCGATGAGGTCTCTCTGAGCCAGGCCGAGTACACGGCCATGGCGCTTCGATCGGCGCCGAATGCGATCGTGGTGGGCAGCACGACGGCGGGCGCCGACGGCAACGTCTCGCCGATCCCGCTGCCCGGTGGATTGCGATCGATGATCAGCGGGATTGGCGTGTTCTATCCCGACAAGAAGGCAACCCAGCGAATCGGCATCATTCCAGACGTCGAGGCACGACCAACGATCGAAGGCATTCGCAGCGGCCGAGACGAGGTGCTCGAAGTCGCGCTTCGTCAGATACTCGGGTCCGAAACGCCAGCCGTGGATATCGAGCGCATGGCCAGACGCTGACAGACGATCGCGTCTGTCAATTCTGCGCGGTGAATCCGTCGCAGGACACCTTCGGGTGCCAGTTCACGAAGGCGCCATTGGGGTTTTGCTTCCACGCCCAGACATGCAGGGTGTAGAAGGCGGGCAGCCCGAACCGATTCGGCGCCTCGAAGAGGTGCAGGAGCTGTCCCATGAGCTCCGGCGGAGCAGGATGGTTCGCGTGCCAAGCCTCAGCCAGGACGAGATAGAGCAGCTGCAATGTCCGTCACCTTCGTCAATCAGGATACCGTGGCCCACAACATCGCGTCGACTCCCGTTCCGACGTATGACGATTGCCCACCCATCAACCGCGTCGGACAGCTCGCGCCGGGCCAGAGCGTGCGAGACCGGCGCATTGAGCGTCACGCGGTCCTGCAGCTTCATCGATTTGTCACGAGTCAGCGATCCGCGCTGGCAGGGCACCATCACGGTGCAGTAGCGGGTGCCGGGGTCAAAGAGGGGCGAGGCACAGTCCACAGTCGGCGGGCGGCAGTCGTCTGTCACTTCGCTCACCGAGGCCGAGGGGCCGGCGTGCGCAGCCAACACGCCGACTGTGTTATCGGTTCGTTGCCACCACAGTTGCTGGCGGCGTGACGCCGGCCGCGATCATCACTTCACGAATCGCGGCCTCGGTTTCAGGCGAAGGCTTGAAGTTCCCGAATCGGTAGCCGACGGCGATGGCCAGCGGCGTCCAGCCGAACTTGTCGTTTCGATTCCAGAGGTCGATCTTCGCGCCTTTGGCGGCGAGGAACTTCACGACCTTCGGGAGGTTCTTGTAGGCCGCGGCATGCATCGCCGGTTTCGCCGTTGTTGTCGACCGCATTGACGTCGGCGCCGAGATCCAGCGCGACCTGCACGGCCTCCAGCACTTCGCTCTCTGTTCCGGCGTCCTCGCCGGGGGAGCGCGTGGCGAGTCCGGCCGCGACCATCAGCGGCGTGCTGTTGTCGGCATTCGGCAGCAGCGGATCGGCGCCGAGCGCCGCCAGCGTCCGCATCAACTCGGCGTCCGCGGTCAGCGCCGCGAGCAGGAACGGCGTCGCGCCGAGCTCGTTCAGCGCGCGTGTTGTTCAGGTTCGCCTTCTTCGTCATCCTCGCGTTCACGTTCGCTCCGCGCGCGGCGAGCTTCTTCACGAGCTCGATGCTGCTCATGCTTCCGGACCCTTCCGGAGCGGGATCGTTGTCGCCGACGCCAGGCTTGCGGACGGCCGTGATCGCGTGGAGGACCGTGTATCCCGGCAGGTCGGCATTCGGATTGGCGCCGGCGTCCAGCAGCTGTGCCGCCAGCTCGAAATGCGCGTTCATGACCGCCAGCAGCAGCGCGCTGGCGCCCGCCGGCGGCAGCCGGCCGCCATAGCCGCGCCGGCGTCCCGTCGGCCGGTATCGGTCTCGTTCACGTCCGCGCCGGCCTTCAGCAGCACCCGAACGACGCCGATGCGCCCTTCCCGCACGGCAAACAACAGCGGCGTGAAGCCGGAGGCCAGACGCGTTCGGAAATCCGCGCCGGCGTCGATGAGCGTCCTGCACGACGGCCGCGTGACCTTCCGCCGCCGCCCACATCAGCGCCGTCTGCCCGCGCCGATCGTCTTTGCTGTCGACGCTGGCGCCGCGGGCCAGGAGCGCCTTCACGAGGCGAGCGTGCCGGTCCGCGCGGCGGTCATCAACGGCGTTTCGCCGCCAGGAAGGGGCGCGTTCGGGTCCGCGCCGGCCTTCAGGAGCATCTCGACCATCGCGCCGTTTCCATTCGTGCAGGCCAGCGAGAGCGGCGTCACGCCGTACCGGTTCGCGGCCTTCACGTTGGCGCCGGCGCGCACCAGCAGCTCCGCGATCTCCAGATCGTCCTGGTACGTCGCCCAGTGCAGCGCCGTCATCCCATCGACCTGCGGCGCGTTCACGTCGACGCGCTGCTTCAGGAGCGCGCGAATCTTCGGCCGATCCATCTTCTCGGCCGCGTCCGCCAGCGGCGACTGGATCGGCGCCGTGCAGGCTGACCGCCGACAGCAGTACCGCGACGCAGGACGCGCCGATCACAGCGAGAGGCTTTCGAGCTCAACCGAGGGGCTTCGCCCCTCGGACTCCCCGACACGCGCCTCGCGGTGCTCGCTCGCACAGTTGGGAGATACGTTCTAGAGCGAGAGCAATTCATCGACTTTGCCTTTGCTGTCGGCGAAGGCGTCCAGGCGGACGCCCACTCTCTCGAGCAGCGTCAGGTGAAGATTGGCGAGCGGCGTGGGTTCCGCATACTTGATGTGACGCCCCCCCTTGACCGTGCCTGCGCCGCCGCCGGCGACGAGAATCGGCAGGTTCACGTGGTCGTGGACGTTGGGATTGCCCATGCCGCTGCCGTACAGATAGAGCGAGTGGTCCAGCAGGCACCCGTCGCCGTCCGGCGTGGACTTCAGCTTCTCGAGGAAATAGGCGAACAGCGACACGTGGAACGCATTGATCTTCGCCATCCTCGCGATCTTCTCCGGATCGTTCCCATGGTGCGTGAGCGGGTGATGCGGATCGGGCACGCCGATCTCGGTGTAGGTCCGGTTGCTCGTTTCGCGAGCGAGCTGGAACGTGATGACCCTGGTGACGTCCGCCTGCAGCGCCAGCACCTGCAGGTCGAACATCAACCGCGCGTGGTCGGCGTAGGCCGCCGGCACGCCGACGGGGCGATCGAGATCCGGCAGCTGGTCGTCCGCCGTCTCGGCTTCCGCCTTCTGAATGCGGCGCTCGACCTCGCGGACGGTGTCGAGATACTGGCCGACCCTGGTGCGATCCTCCGGTCCGAGCTTGTTCTGAAGGCGCGTGATGTCTTCGCGAACCCAATCGAGCAGGCTGGCCCTTCGTCCGCAGCGCCGCGCGGCGGTCGGCCGCGCTGCCGCCCTCGCCGAACAGGCGCTCGAAGACGATGCGCGGATGGGCCTCAGCCGGAAGCGGCGTCGTCGGCGACGACCACGAGAGATTGTTCTGATAGACGCACGCGTAGCCGTTGTCGCACTGACCGACCGTCTGGAGCAGATCCATCGACAGCTCCAGCGACGGCAGCAGCGTCTGGTGGCCGATCTGCTTCGCGGCAATCTGATCGACCGTCGTGCCCAGGTAGTAGTCGGTGCTTTCGGTCCATTTCGCCTTGGCCGCGCTGAGGAACGCGGCGTTGGAGGTCGCATGCGTGCCGGGGTAGGCGTTCTTCAACTCCAGGTTCGTGATGACCGTGAGCTGATCGACGACCGGGGCGCAGCGACTGGAGCGTCGGCGAAAGCTCGATCAGCCTGCCGTCGCCCGGCGGCGTCCAGCGGGCGAGGTCGCATCCCATCGGCATGTAGACGAATCCCAGGCGGCGCACCGGCTCGGCCGGCGTTTTGGCGAGGGCGGTCATCGACGGAACCATGGCATCGAGCAGCGGCAGCGCCACGCTCGCGCCCATACCCCGCAGGAACGTCCGGCGCGGCAGTGCCTTCTTGGTGATAATCATCGCGACTTCCTCATCTGAAACGGCTGGCTCTTCACGACTCCGAGGATGATCGACGACATGCGGAAATTCTGCGCCGGCGCCTCCCGTACGATCGCGCGGATCGCCGGCGCATCGTAGTACTCGACTCCTCGTCCCAACGCGTAGGTCAGGAGCTTTTCGGTAAGCGTGCCGACGAACAGCTCCGGGCCGGCGCAGCAACGCCGCTTCGAGTCCGTCGACGTCGGCGAACTTGCTGCCGTCGGGAAGGCCTCCGGACGCATCGATGGGCATCCCGCCTTCGGCAGCTCGCCGGCGGCCGACCGCGTCGAACTTCTCGAGCGACAGCCCCACCGGATCCATCAGGTTGTGACACGAGGCGCAGGCCGGGTTGCGTCCGGTGCTCGGCCAGCCGCTTGCGGACCGAGAGGCTGCCGTCCACCGTGTTGTCCTTCAGCGCCGGCACGTCGGGCAGCGGAGGCGGGGGAGGGACGCCAAGAAGATTGTCGAGGACCCACTTGCCGCGCAGGACCGGCGAGGTCCTCGTCGCATACGACGTGACCGTCAGGATGCTTCCCTGGCGAAGCAGTCCGCCTCGCCAGCTGTCCTCGTCGAGCGTAATGCGCCGGAAGCGGCTGCCATAGACATGCGGGATGCCGTAGTGCTTCGCCAGCCGCTCGTTGACGAACGTGTAGTTCGCGCGCAGCAGATCGAGCACGCTCCGATCCTCGCGCAGGATGCTTTCGAAGAAGAGCTCGGTTTCTCGGCGAAACGCCTGCCGGAGGTTGTCGTCGAAGTCCGGGAACAGACGCATGTCCGGCGTGATCGCGTCGAGATTGCGCAGGTGCAGCCACTGCGAGGCGAAGTTGGTGACGAGCGCCTGCGAGCGCGAGTCCGCCAGCATCCGCCGCACCTGTCGCTCGAGCACCGCCGGCTCGTGGAGTTTCCGGCAACGGCGACGTCGAGCAGCTCATCGTCCGGAATGCTGCTCCAGAGGAAGAACGAGAGCCGCGAGGCCAGCTCGAGATCGCTGATGCGATACGGCGTGTTCGGCGGGATGCCGGCGGGATCGTGTTCGACGCGGAACAGGAACTGCGGACTGACCAGCACCGCCGACAGGGCCATCTCGATGCCCGCGTCGAAGCCCTCCGTCCGCGCGCGCCTTCCGGTAGAGCGCGAACGGCCCTTGAAGGTCGGCGTCGGTCACCGGACGCCGGTAGGCCCTCCGCATCAGCGCCGCCAGGATCGGCTTTGGCGGAGGCGTCTTCGTCGGTCCCATTCCGGGACTCCGGGCCGAAGATCCGGCGGCGGCTGGGCGTGTCGCCGGGACCTTTTGCGTCATACGGTCCGATGATCGAGATGGAGTAGATGGCCGGCTGGATCGCGTGGATGCCGGTAGGAATTGAAGTGGGCCTGGTAGGGCTGACGACCGGTTTCCAGCAGCACCGACGGCTTCTTCAGAAACGCCACGCCGAGCGCGTGCGGACCGGCGCTCACCGGAACGCGGATCTTGAGGTGCTGGTCGACGTTTTCGTGGGAGGGTTGATAGTCCTCGGAGAATCCCGACTCCCGCTGCGGCGGCTTCACCGTGAACGACTGCACGCGCGCCTTGTCCAGCAGCAGCTCGAGCTCGTGGGCTTCGCTCAGCCCCTCGACGTGCTCGTCGCGGTCTCGCGTCAGCCGGATCTGGATCTCGTACTCGCCGTCCTGCGGAAACGTGTAGTGGAGTCAGCCGCGCCGCCGCGCGTGCCGACCGGCAGGCCATCGAGGTGTTCCTCCTGCGTGAGGTCCGGTGGAATCCTGAATCGTCTCGCCGCCCGGAGAGCGGCTGGGACGTCCGACCGCCAGCCGGCTGATCTTCTCCGCCGCTGAGACGTAGCGATCCAGCAGCGTCGGCGACAGATCGCCGACCGTCACGTTGTCGAAGCCATAACTCGACTCGTCGCCCGGGCAGCAGCGACGCGACATCGACGTCGAGCGCGAGGAGATCGCGGATGGCGTTCTGGTATTCGGTTCGAGTGAGCCGCCGGATCGTCGCCGTTCGGCCGGGATTCGGATTCGCTGCGGCCGCGCGGTCGAGCGACTTCTCCAGCGACGAGATCACCGCGTCGTAGGTGGCGTCGTCCGGCCGCGACTTTCCGATAGGCGGCATCTGACGGGCGCGAAGCTTCCGGACGACCTTCTCCCACACCTCCGGATGCCGCGCGACATCGTGCGCCGCGACCGCGTCGAGCGCGAGCCCACCCTTCTTGTGGTCCTCGTCGTGGCACGACAGGCAGTACTCATTGACGAGCGCGAGGTGAGGGGCGGGCGTCGAGGAACGGGCGGGCGGTTGCTGCGCGTCCGGCTTCTCCGCGGCTCCGCGGGCAGTGAGCGCGCCACTGCCGCCGATGAACGTGCCACCGCCGGCCACCAGAAGGCCAACCACGCCGACGGCGATGGACATCCTGCTGGGGTTGCAGACGGCCATATGTCGGCAATCATACGCGCGGGATTCGCGGCAGTCGAGTCATAAAGGAGCCCGCCGCCTCGGCCCGGTGGGCGCCGGATGATCTCGGGATTTGACATCCGGATCCAGCCCTTCAATCGCAAATCTTGCCTCTTGTTTCGCTCCCGATGACGATGCCATCGTCGTCACCGTATCGATGACGGGCCATCGTCGTCGGAACAGGAGGGATCTGATGATCGAGGGATTGAGGCTGACCGTGACCGGGGAGGAGCTGCAAGCGCTGCTCGAGCAGCGAATGGAGGAACACCAGCGTCGGGCCGAGCACTGGAAGCGGGAGCAGGCGCGGACACCGGAGGAAGAGACAGACGACGAGCCGTTGCTTCCCGATCACCTATGCGAGAACGAGGCGGAGCGGCACGAGTGGCGCGCGGACGTTCTCGGGTTCATTCGCGACCACATCGACTCGTCCGAGGTCTACCGATTGGGCGAAGTGGATCTGGCTTTTGCCGAATTGCTGCCGGACAAACCGGAGTGGCTGGAACAGCCCAAGCGGCTGGGACAGCCCAACTGGGTGGGACAGAAGGAAGAGTGAGTCGCACGGCGTGACTCCCTCGTGAGCCTCTTTCGTCCTCATTGCGGCTTCTGATCGTGACGGGCGGACACGCGCTGCGACGTCCGCGGCTGTCCTATGTCATCCGTTCACGTCAGGAGGCGATCTGATGGCAGCCGGCCGGAGGAGCTCCACTTGACGCGTGTAACGTTCGTCTCGTAGTATGAAACGAACGTTACCCGCATTGTCAGGCGCGAGACGACCTCATGTCACAACACCTGCCGGCTGCGTCGGCCCCTCCGTCACCCCACCGTCAATCCGGCCCGCGCCGATGGTTGCTGTTCGTCCATCAGCTCCCTTCGAATCCCTCGAATCTGCGCGTGCGCACGTGGCGTCGTCTCCAGCACATTGGCGCCATCCCTCTGAAGCAGGCCGTGTACGTCCTGCCCGACACACCGAATGCCCGCGAGGACTTCGAGTGGCTGAGAGTCGACGTGAACCGAGTCGGCGGGGAAGCCAGCGTCTTCTCGAGCGAGACCCTCGAGCCCTGGGAAGACGACGCGCTCATCGAAGAGTTCAGGAGATTGCGGCAGGCTGCCTATGGAGCGTTGGCCGGAGACCTCGAACGAGCGCTGAAGGATACCGGCGCCACTCGGCCCGCTCGCGGCGGCACGACGGCAGGCCCCCGACAGCTGAAAGGGTTCAGGGAGCGGTTGACGGCGATCGAAGGTGTCGACTTCTTCGGAAGCTCGGGACGCGATCGCGCGACCACGCTGCTGAGCCAATTGGCGGATCGAACATCCGGCGGCAAAGGCCAGGGCAGTCCGTCGGGCTCGGTTACCTCCAGTCTCCAGTCGTACCAGGGCCGGATCTGGATCACTCGTCCCCGACCCGGCGTCGACCGCATGGCGTCCGGGTGGCTGATTCGCCGATTCATCGACCCCGGCGCTCGCTTTGGTTTCGCTGCCGATCGGGAAGCCGTGCCGGAAGGCGGAGTCCCGTTCGACATGTTCGGTGTCGACTTCAGCCACACGGGCGACGGCTGCACGTTCGAAACACTGTGTGCGACCTTCGGCATCCGTGAGCCTGCCGTGGCGCGGATCGCCGCCATCGTGCACGACCTCGATCTCAAAGATGAGCGCTTCGGCGCACCGGAAGCGGCCACGCTGGGCGCCATCATCGAAGGCCTTCGGCTCGCCTGGCCGGACGACGACGACCTGCTCGCTCAGGGCATGGCGCTGTTCGATTCGCTGTATCGATCGTTCGAGCAGACGGCGCGGTCGACCGGCCCGCGGGCGGTCGCGCGACCCAGGAAACAGGTCGCGCCGCCTCGCAAGACCGCGCGCCGCAAGAAGAGCTGATCGGAGGATCGATGCGCGCGCTTCGGAGAGCTCCTCGCTTTGCCGCACTCGCCGTCGCGGTCCTGGCATCGGGCATCGGCGCGACGACGGTGATGTACACGCTCGTGCGAACCGTGCTGCTTCGGGCGCTCCCGTTCGAAGATCCGGAACGCCTCGTCTGGATGTACAACGCGCGCACCGAGCGGGATCGCGCTCCCTTGTCTCTGCCCGATCTCGACGACTACCGGCGTGAAGCCTCCACGCTGGCCGGACTGGGAGTCTTTACGAACTGGACGACCAACCTCACCGGTATCGGATCTCCTGACCGAGATCGCTCTCGATGGGCCTGTTCTCGTTTTCGCAATGGTCGTTTCGGCTTCGACGGCTCCGGCGTGCGGAGTCGCCCCGGCCTGGCTTGCATCGCGGGCTGGAACACTCGCGTCCCGAGATGCGTCGCGAACCGCGACAACGAATCGCGGTCAGAGCACGCTTCAGCGCTGCTTCGTCGCCGGACAGGTCGCCGCGGCGACCGTGCTCCTTGCGGGCATGCTCTTGATGACCCGCGGGCTGTCGCGGCTGGAAGAGGTGTCGCCAGGGTTCACGCCGAACCAGGCCGTGTCGGTCCAACTGTCGCTACCGCCTGGGGTCTACGGTCGCCGCGAGGCATTGATTCGCTTCTTCGAGTCGGTCCGCGACCGCCTGGCGGCGATTCCGGGCGTCGACTCCGCGGGCGCAGTTTCGCTGCTGCCCTTGAGCGGTCTCCTCTCGACGGCGGACATCGCGATTTCGGACCGGCCCGCACCGCCCCCCGATGAGGTGCCGCAGGCTCACTTCCGGATCGCATCCAACCACTACTTCGACGCCGCCGGCATCCACGTGCTGGAGGGTCGCACATTCGACGATCGCGATCGCCAGGATGGTCAGCCTGTCGCCATCGTCAGCCGAACTTTCGCCGCACGCCACTGGCCCGGCGAGCCCGCAGTAGGGAAGTCCGTTCAAATCGTCCAGGCCGGGGGTTCGCCTCGGCTCGATGTCGTCGGCGTCGTGACTGACGTCAAACAGTTCACCTTGGACGCGCCGCCAACTGCAGATCTGTACGTCCCTCTCCATCAGATGCCGGCGTTCCAGGTCCCGTTGATCGCCTCGCGAATGTACTGGGTCGTTCGAGCGCGGGGGACGACTGCGTCGACGACACACGCGATTCGATCGGCGGTGGCTCAGGTCGATCCGGAAGTGGCCGCGTCCAGCGCCCGCACGCTGGAAGCCGTGTGGCTCGCGTCGCTCGGCCCTCGACGCGCCCAGGTGCGGGTATCCAGGTGTTCGGCGACGCCGCCTTGTTGCTCTGCGCGCTTGGCGTCTATGGCGTTGCGGCGTTCTCCGCGCGGACGCGACGGCGTGAGCTCGCCATACGTACCGCGTTGGGAGCGACGCGGCGTGAGCTGACGATCTCCATGCTCCGACGCGAGATGCAGCCGGTGCTCGTCGGGCTGGCGATCGGGCTTGCCGCGGCACTGATCCTGGCTCCGGTGCTGTTCGCGGGAGCATTTGCGATCGACCCGCACGACAGCAAGACGTACGCGCTGGTCACGGCCACGTTGCTCGGTGTGGCGGCGGTTGCGACGTACCTCCCGGTTCGGCGCGCGGCTGCGGCAAGTCCCTCCGGCGCGCTCAGCCCTGACTGAAGCACGCGAGCTGGACTAGTCTCAGCCTGCAAGGGGCTTCGCCCCTCGGACTCCCCGACACGCTCTCGCGCGCCGCTTCGCCGGCGCGCTTCCGCCTCCGCTTAAGCTACGGCGAGACCTCGCCGTAGCGCCTGCGGCGCGAAGGCGGGCCGCTCGCGTGGCTCGCTCGGGGTGCTCGCTCGCATCGTGAAACGAGCGGCAGGTTTATGAGATAGCTTCTAGCAGGTGAATCTGCGCGAGATTCGGCCCATGCTGGCGACATCCGCCTCGAGGCTGCCGGCCGGAGCCGAGTGGACCTACGAGGTCAAGTGGGACGGCTATCGAACGCTGGCGCTCAAGGCCGGGCAGCGCGTCACGCTCCTGTCCCGAAACCTGAAAGACGCCACCTCTCAATATTCCTCAATCGCGCGAGGCATCACACAGCTGCACGCGGAGACCGCGCTCCTCGACGGCGAGATCGTCGCGTTGGACGATCAGGGGCGTCCCTCGTTCCAGGCGCTCCATCACCAGTCGGCGCACACGCTCGTGTATTACGCCTTCGACCTGCTGCACTGCGACGGCCGCGATCTCGCTCAGAGCTCCGCTCGATGATCGACGGGAGTTGCTCCGGAAGGTGTTGACCGGCACGCGCATCCTCAACTCGGACCCTCTGCCGGGGACGCCAGACCAGATCGAGCACGCCGTTCGCGGTCTCCAACTCGAGGGCGTCGTCGCCAAGCGGAGGCGGTCCATCTACGAACCGGGCAGACGCAGCGCGTCCTGGATCAAGGTGAAGTTCAACCGCCGCCAGGAATTCGTGATCGGGGGGTTCAAGCCGAACGACGCAAACCTCGAATCGGTTGTCGTGGGCTACTACGAGAGCCGGAAGCTCCTGTTCGCAGGGCGGGTCCGTGCAGGACTTACTCCGCTCAACCGGACCGAGGTCTTCCGCAGAATCGCCGGAGACCAGAATCTCGCGCTGCCCGTTCGCGAACCTGCCGAGCACGAAGTCGGGGCATTGGGGCGAGGGCATCACAGCCGAGGACATGACGAAGCTCCGGTGGGTGAAGCCGCGAGTGGTCATCGAAGTGTCGTTCGTCGAGTGGACTCGAGACGACATGCTGCGGCACTCTGAATTCATTGCGCTTCGGGATGACAAGCGCCCGGCGGACGTCCGGCGTGACGCGGCGGATCCAGCGCCGGAGTGACTGGTCATGACCTTCGGCGCAACAAGTGGTCCGCTCGCTGGTTAAACAGATTCTCTTGATGACCTCCTGGCCTCCTGATCTTCTGATCTTCTGACTTCTGATCTTCTGTTGAATGGGGCGTCGGAATCACCCGTACCTGACAGGTCATGTGGGGACACGAAGCCCCGATTCCGGCCGGGAGCTTCAAACACTAGCCGGCGTGTAGCTCAATTGCCGTTCGCTCTCAGAACGTCAATCGAAGCCCGAACTGCATGCGACGCGGGCCCACGCGCGTGCTGGTGATGGCGCCGAACGTCGGGCTGCTCGTGTTCAGGTTCGCGGCGCCGAATTGCGTGTGGTTCAGCGTGTTGAACGTCTCCCATCGGAACTGTGCGTTGAACCGATCGCCGAGACGGAAGTTCTTGAACAAGCCCGATGTCCCAGTTGTTGATGCCCGGCTGCTGGATGGTGTTGCGGCCGGCGTTGCCCTGCACACGAATCCGGTTGCCCTGCGCATCGCGCGGGAAATCGAAGGCCGCGGGGTTCAAGTAGCGATCAGGGAGCTGGCGTCCCTCTTCGATGTTCGCCGATGATGTTCGGGCGGGACTGCGTGAACGATACCGATGATCAGCCAGTCGGTCCCGAGGCCGGGCGTCTGGAACTGCCCCTGCGCGAAGGTTGCGATGCCGTTCACCTGCCAGCCACCGAGCACCGCGTCGAGCGCCGCCGGCATGTCCGAGCCGAACGCGTCGCCCGCGGCCGAACGGCAGCTCGTACACCCAGCTCGCCGACGAACCGATGCGGCACATCGAAGGTGCTGTGCCCCTTGTCCCACTTCTTGAAGTCGGCCGAGATCGCCGAGAACTCGTCGGTCGCGCCGAGGTCGAGGCTCTTCTGCCACGTGTAGGAGCCGAGGAAGTACAGCCCATTCGAGAAGCGCTTCTCCAGCTTTGGCCGTCAGCGCGTTGTAGCTGGACCAGCCGCCGTTGTACGTCATCAGGATGACCAGCCGTACTGCGGGAACGGCACGCGCTGCGCGATCGGGATGGTGCCGGTCGGATCGAGGCTCGCGATGTTCAGGTTGCGGCGCTGCGGCAGCTTTTGCCCCGGCTGCCGGCGTACTCGACTTCGAGCGAGCTAGTCGACGCCGAGGCTCTTCTGCACGCCGAAGCTCCACTGGGTCAGGTACGGCGTGCGGTTGCAGCCGGTCGAAGGTGAACGGGCTCACGTTCGGCGAAGTCGTGAACGACGGCAGCATGTCGCGCATGAACAGGTTCGGCGTGCGCGGATCGCCCTCAAGCGTCTGCGCCTGGAAGAACGGCGGCCCGGTACCCTTGAACTGCTCCTCGTTGAAGTTGTCGGTCGAGTAGAAAATGCCGGCGCCGCCGCGGACGACGAAGTCCTGGACGAGCTTCGGGCCGCCAGGTGAAGCCGAACCGAGGCGCGAAGTTGTTCCAGTCCGGATCGACGATGTCGGGACGAACGCCCTGTCCGGCAAGAAGGATCTGGCCGTCGCTCCGGGCTGAAGAAGAGGCTCTTGTTGTTGACTCTCGACCGGCGAGCGCGCGAACTCGTAGCGCAGGCCGTAGTTGAGCGTCAAGTTCGAGAGAAGCGCGCCAGTCGTCCTGCACGTACCCGGCCCAGTAACGTCGTCTCGCATGTCCTGGATGCGAGTCGCCGATCGCGCCTGCCGCGCGCGACGGCATGCCGAGCAGGAAGTCGGCGAGCCCGATCCCGTTGGCCTGCAGCCCGGTATAGCGGCCATCGAACGTGAAGTTGGGATTGCCGCTGAAGTTCGTGATCTGGAAATAGCGCTGCCGGCTGATCTGAAAGCCGGTGCGCACGTTGTGCTTGCCGCGCACGAGGCTGAGGTTGTCGGTGAACTGCAGGTTCTCGTCGAGCGCGCCGATGGCCTGCGAGATCGAGCCGATGCCGCCGAAGCCCGGACATGTTGAACGGCGGCACGCCGAACATGATCGGCTGATCGGTCGTGTTCTTCAGGTTGAAGACCTCGCTGGCGTAGTCCGGTCCGTAACGAGGTCTCGGACAGCCGGTAAGTCTCGCTGCGGTTGTAGCCGAACCGGAACTCGTTCAGCAGGTTCGGACGTGAAGGTGTGCGTATCCAGGTCGCCGTCACCAGCCGGTTCGCTGAGCGGGAAGCCCTCGCCGCCGAACGGCCGCAGGGCCTTGACGTCGCGATTCTCGTCGGACGAAGAGAACGTGCCGAACAGCTGATCGCGGCGCCCGATCTGGTGATCGAGGCGCACGTTGTACTGATCGAAGTCGTTGATCGTCTGCGGCGTCGCCGATCGGTGTTGAACGTCGGGAAGTGCGGCGTTTCCTGGCGCGACCGCGACGTTCGGCGCCGGCGTGAACTGCGTGGCGAGCTGGGTGGTCGGATCGAGCCGGCTGACGTCGGGATGACGTTGCCGGCGAACGGCAGCGCCCGTCAGCGGATCGATGACATCGACGCACTTCCGCGACGCCGGCGTTGGCCTGGCAGAACGGCGAGCTGCGCGGGAAGAGCCCGGTGCCCGTGCTGTCGTCGGCCAGGTTGCCCAGCAGCTGCGCCGCGAAGGGTAGAGCCCGGTGGCGCTCGACGACGACCTTCTGCCGGAAGCCTTCGTAGTTGAAGAACCAGAACGTGCGGTTCCGGCCGTCGTAGATGCTTCGGGATCATCACCGGACCGCCGACCGCCGTCCCGAAGTTGTTCTGCTTGAACGGCGGCTTGTCCCGGTTGGTGCGATTCAGGAAGAAGTCGGTGGCGTCGAGCTCGCGATTGTGGCAGAACTCGAAGCACGCTGCCGTGCAGCTGCGTTGGTCCCCGACTTGAGGGTCGTGTTGATGACCGCCGCGCTGCGGCCGAACTCCGCGCCGAACGTCGATCGCTGGATCTTGAACTCCTGGATGGCGTCGATGCTCGGCCGGATCCCGGCGTTGCCGAACCGCGCGTTGCGCGTTTCGATGCCGTTGACGAGGAAGCTGTTGTTCGACTCGCGGCCGCCGGCGATCGAGAGCGTCATGTCGCTGCGCCCCGTCCATGACGAGGCGGGCGACACGCCGATCCCGATCGGCATCGCGCCGGCGGTGAGCTGCGCCAGCTGGATGAAGTTGCGGCCGTTCAGCGGCAGCTCCACGATCGCCTTGCTGTCCATCACCTGACCGATCGCCGCGCTCTCCGCGTTCAGCAGCGTGGCTGCCGCCGCCGAAACCGTGACCGTCTTCGCTCACGCTCACCGACCAGCTTCACATCGACCCGCGCGCGCTGGCCGACCTGGATCCGGATGTCCTGCACGTTGGTGAGCTTGAAGCCGGCCGAGTTGACCTCGAGCCTGTACAGTCCCGGCTTCAGCTGACCGAACAGGTACGTGCCTTGAGGATTGGTCGCGGCCTTGTGTGCGACGCCCGTATCGACTTCCGTCAGCGTCAGCGCGGCGCCGGACACGATCAGATCGCTCGGGTCCACGACTCGAACGACGAGATCGCCGGAGATGAGCTGCGCGTATGCCGAGGGTACGACCGCGACGCTCCACAGCATCGCGCACAGTGCTATGAGGCCCATGCAGGGGATGGTCGGCATGCGAATGATGCGACGCATCCGTCGGATAGCAGACCTCGTGTGGGAGCGGACGGGCAGGGCGCTGCAGGGACTCACCATCGTTCGACTCCTCTCCAACGAACGATTCGTTCGGCGCGTGTGCGTCGGCCGAGCCCGACGCGGGACCCGATTTTCGGTCTGCGCAATCCTCGTGGTCAAGATAACTCTTTGTGTGCGTATGAGTTACGGATGAGGTCGAGTGGCACCAGACTGAGCCGTATTGCCCCGAGTCATCCAGGTAGCGCGGCGGGAAGGCTTCGGCCATAATCAGCCCGCCTGCCGGCAGGGCTCCTCGGGCACTGCCGTGAGAGGCCGTGGCTATCAACGCGCTCGCAACGAAAGGTCCTCCTCGTATGCGGTTTCGCCGACTGCTCTGCTCGCCATCGGTCGCCGTGGTGCTCGCCGTCATTCCGATGCGCGCCGCCGACGGCTGGACGTCACTGTGGAACGGGAAGAACCTCGACGGCTGGACGACGTGGATGCAGAAGCCGTCGCCGGAGTCGCAGGTGGCTGGCCTGAAGCGGGACGCGGATGGCAAATATCTGGAGCCGATCGGATCGGGCCGCGATCCCCTCGGCGTCTTCACCGTGGTCAATGACGTCGACGGCAAGCCCGCGATCCGGATTTCCGGCGAGGTCTTCGGCGAGCTGCGGACGAAGGCGAGCTACAAGGACTATCACTTGAAGCTGCAGTTCAAGTGGGGGACCACGAAGTGGCCGCCACGCAACAGGCCGGAAACGCCGCGCGACAGCGGACTTCTCTATCACGTCCACGCGGCGCCTGGCGCCGAGGGCCGCACCTGGGCGCGGTCGGTCGAGCTCCAGATCCAGGAGCACGACGTGGGCGATCTCTACGCGGTGGGATCGGCCATCGCCGTTCGAGCCAAGCCGCGCGCCGGCACGCAGCCGACGCTGTACGACTACGATCCAGCGGGCGAGTGGACCTTCTTCTCACAGATCCAAGGGTCGTCTGGCCGATGCGTCAAGCAGCCCGACAACGAGAAGCCCACGGGTGAATGGAACACCGTCGAGCTGATCGCGTTTCGAGACGAGGCGATCCACATCGTCAACGGCAAAGTGGTCATGCGGCTTCACGGCCCGATGCGCATCGATGCTCCGGTGCCAACGCCGGTCAACTCGGGCCAGATCATCCTCCAGTCCGAGGGGGCGGAGCTCTTCTACCGGGACATCCAGCTGAAGCAGATCACCGCCATCCCGACTGAGTTCGCCGCCAAGCCCTAGAACGTCACTGCCATCGTGGCCGCCGGCACGCGCCAGGGAACCCTCATCACCGGGATCCTCGCGCTCGGCGCGCTGCACCGGCACCATCTCCGCGAACCGCCGGACGAGCGGCGCGTCTCCGGAGTCGCGGTGCCAGGCGAGCGCGATGTTCCAGGCCGCCTTCGGAATGCGTGAGCTCGCGGAACCGTACACCGGGCAGGCGCATGAGCGCCGCCGACCGTGGCACGAGAGAAACGCCGAGGCCGGCGCGGACGAGCGACAGCACGGTGAAGAGCTCGCCCGCTTCCTGCACGATTCGCGGTGCGAAGCCTGCGGCGGCGCAGACGCTGAGCGCGTGATCGTAGAAGCTGGCCGAACGCGTGCGCGCGATGATGATGAAGGGCTCGGCCGCGACCGATCGCAGCCCCAGCCGCGGCACCCACGGGCTCCGCGGCCCCAATGCAGCCACGAGCCGTTCGTCCAGGACCGGCCGCATGACCAGCCGATCGTCCGAAACGGGACGCCGCACGAACCCGATGTCGATGTCGCGGTTGCCGAGCGCGCTCACCTGATCCGGCGTCGACATGTCGCGCAGGTGAAGCTGCACCTCGGGGTAGGCACGCCGAAACCGGAGCAGGACATCCGGCACGAGACCCAGGATGCGTCGCGATCCCGAATCCGATTCGCAGGAGGCCGGCCTCGCCGCGCGCCGCGCGCTGCGAGACCGCGATGGCCGCGGCCGACTCTCGGAGCAGGTGCCGGCCTCGCCCCGCCAGCAGCCGCCCGGCCTCGGTCAACCGCACGTCTCGGTAGCCCCGCACGAGCAGCGGCCCGCCGATTCGCTCCTCGAGCCGCTTGATACGCTTGCTCAGCGCCGGCTGCGACACGAGCAGCCGCTCGGCCGCCCGGCCGAAATGCAGCGTCTCCCCGAGCACGACGACCGCCTCGAGATCGTCCAGCCCTACATCCATAACCACAGGTTATCAGATGAGGCCGCAATGTTTCATTGGACGGCATGGGGCACGGAGAGGCAGGATGGGTTCATGAGGTGCAAGCTGCAAGGGGTTCAAGGTTCACGGTCGGTTCAACGCAGGTTCATAGGTTCAACGAGGTTCAGGGGTTGAATCTTGAACCTTTTGAACTTTGAACCCTGAACCTCGTGAACCTTGAACCTCTGAACCCTTGAACCTTGAACCTCTTGAACCTTTATGTCTCTGGACACTCTGAGCGCGGTCGTCGGAACCGGTGGCGCATTGGTGACGACAATGTCGTTTCTGCCGCAGCTCGATCCGGGTGCAGCGCCAGGGCGGCAAAGACCTGTCTCTGATGATGCTGTCGATGTACCTGATCGGATCGGGCCTCTGGCTGGTCTACGGCTACTGAACGGCGCCGTCGCGGTCGTCGCCGCCAACGTCGTCGCCATCACGCTGGTCTCTGCCATTGCGGCGCTGAAGATCGCCACGGATCGCCGTGCGACGCGGCAGGTTCGGCGGCTGCGCATTGCGATCGACATGGACGAAGTGATGGCCGATGCACTGTCCGAGCACGTCCGGCGGTACAACGCCGCGTTCGGCGCGCGAGCATCGCGATCGCCGACCTGCCCGGCCGTCACCTCGAGGATGCCGTGCCGCCCGAGCATCGCGAGGCAGTCGAGGCGCTGCTCGACGCGTCGTTCTTCGAAAACCTGGCAGTCCTGCCCGATTGCCGCAGCGTGATCGCCGAGCTCGCGGCCAGGCACGAGGTCGTCATCGCGTCGGCGGCGATGGACGTGCCGTGCTCGTTCGACGCCAAGTACCGGTGGCTTCGGCGTCATTTCCCGTTCATCCCGCCGTCGAACGTCGTGTTCTGCGGGGACAAGGCTGTCGTCAATGCGGATTATCTCATCGACGATCGTGCGCGCCATTTCGCGCGCTTCAAGGGGCGGCCGCTGTTGTTCTCGGCGCCGCACAACAGCCGGCGAGACACGCTACCCGCGGGTCGGGTCGTGGGCCGAAGTCCGCGAGTTCTTCGCGCCGAGTGGATGCCGGCGAGCGAGCCGCGTGACGCACGTGCGGTCGCAGTCTCCGCGTTCCTGGATCTCGCGCCAGCGGCGCGATCTGTCTCACCGGGCTCGACGCGCGCCCACAGCGGGTTCGATAGAGCTTCACGTAGCCCAGCTGGCAGGCCGGCCGTCCGCTGGCACACGCGAGTAGACTCTACAGCCATGCAGACCTACCGAGTGGCGGTGATCCCTGGAGACGGCATCGGCACCGAAGTGATCCCGGCGGCCATCACGGCGTTGGACGCTGTGGCGGACGCGCTCGCAATTCCGCCTCGCGTGGGAGTCGTTCCCGTGGGGCTCCAATCACTACTTCGAGCACGGCCGCATGATGCCGACCGATGCCATCGACCGTCTGCGGCCGTTCGACGCCATCTTCCTCGGCGCCGTCGGCGATCCGCGGTTGCAGGACAACCTCACCCTGAACGGCCTCCTGCTGCCGATTCGGCGCGAGTTCGATCAGTACGCGTGCGTGCGTCCGGCGGTGCTCTATCCTGGCGTTCGGTGTCCGCTGGCCGACAAGAAGCCGGGCGATATCGACTTCGTCGTCGTTCGGGAGAACACGGAAGGGGAGTACGCGCAAATCGGCGGCGTGCTGTACTCCGGCGGGCCTCACGAGGTCGCCGTGCAGTCGTCCATGTTCACGCGTCACGGGACGGAACGCGTGATCCGGTTCGCGTTCGACCTCGCACGGCAGCGAGGCCGCAAGCGCCGGCTGACGTCGGTGACCAAATCGAACGCGCAAGGCTTCAGCATGGCGTTCTGGGATCGCGTCTTCACGGACGTCTCGCGCGACTACCCCGACATCCAGACCGAGTCGCTCCTCGTCGACGCCGCCTGCATGGATCTCGTTCGGCGGCCCGAGAGCTTCGACGTCCTGGTCGCCTCGAATCTCTTCGGCGACATCCTGACGGATCTGAGCGCCGGCCATCACAGGAAGCCTCGGGCTGGCGCCCAGCGCCAACCTGAATCCGTCGAAGACGTTCCCGTCGATGTTCGAGCCCGTCCACGGGTCGGCGCCGGACATCGCCGGCAAGTGGCATCGCCAATCCGATGGCGACGATGCTGGCTGGAGCGATGATGCTGGAGTTCCTCGGCGAGCCCGCCGCTGCCAGGCTCGTGGAGAAAGGCGTGGTCGGCGCGCTCGCCGATGGGAGCGCCCTCACCCCGGACCTCGGCGGCTAGGGAACGACCCGGACCGTGACCGACGCCATCGTCGAGCACATAGGCTGACGCCCGATACCCGCGACTCGATCGAGGTGACAGGTGGGGCAGCTTCTTTCAAAAAAGAAGGAAGCAGACCGCACGCTACACAAGTGAAACCTCGAACGTTCCGACCTTACATGCCCTTCGAACGTGTGGTACGGTTGAGACTTACAACTCAACAGAGTAAGTCGAGGGGCTCGCGTGGAAACGTCTGCCATCAGTTATCGTGTCGCCGACTTCCTGAAACAACACCCGCCGTTCCAGGCGATGGAGGAGGGTGACCTCCTCGAGCTCGCCGCACGCGGGCGCGTGAAGTTCCACGAGCCGAACGAGTACATCCTCTGGCAGGGCGAGCCGCACAGGCACCAGATCTTCATCATCCAGCAGGGGACGGTCTCCTTGTGGGACGAAGCGGCCGAGCAGGCCGAGCTGCGTGACGTGCGCGGCGCAGGGGACATGCTGGGCATCGAACGTTTCAACGGTGCCGAGGCCTGCGTGCATTCGGCGCGCTCTTCGAGCGACGTCCTGATCTATGCGTTCCCCGCGTACGGACTTCGAGATGCTGCTCGAGAAGTACCCGACCGCCCGGCAGTACGTGACGGCTCACGGCTCGGTCGTCGCAGACTACCAGTGGACTGACGCCCGCACGGATCCGGGCACGAGTTCCTCCACGATCTGGTCGCGTCGAAGCCGCTCTACACGACGACGGCGTGACGCCAGCATCGCGGACCTCGCCCGCGGACTGCTCTCGACCGGCTCGGATGCGGTCGCAGTCGTCGACGGCGACGGTCGGGCCCGCGCGCTGGTCACCGCAGAGTCGCTGCTCGAGTGGATCGCGGGCGGTGCCGGTGATTCGAGCGCCCCTGCTGCGGCCTTTTTCTCGACCCTCCGCTCGCGGTCCGGCCCGACAGCACGATTGCCGAAGGCCTGCTGTCGATGGGTGGAGCGGATGCCCACGCCATCGCGATCACGGGGGAAGAGACGGCCGGCGGGACGCTTCATGCGATCGTCACGGCCCGCGATCTGTCGCCAATCTTCGGCGATCACCCCGTGTTCATCCTCCGCGACATCCGGCGCGCGGCAACGGCCAGGGCGCTCCGTGTACTCAATCAGCGGGCGCGTGCCTTCGCGCTTCAGCAGCTTGCCAGCCGCGCTCGCTCGATTGGGTCGCCCGCTTTCTCCATCTGACGGACGTCGCCATCGTCACACGGCTCATTTCGATGAGTGGCGACGACGGGTCCGCGTGCTGGTGCTTCTGTGGCTCGTCGGGACGTTCGGAAACACTCACACGGCTCGCGCCATCCCTGGTGGTCGTCGTACCTGACGGCGATTCGCCCGAGTCCGCGACTGGCCGCGTTCAGCCACGTGATGGATGCGCTCGTCGACTGCGAGTACCTCCCGAAAGTCGGTATGCCGTTCGACCATCGTTCTACGCCGCGACCTGTGAAGAATGGCGGACGCGGTACCGAGGCGTGGATCCGGAACCCGATCCTCGAGCAGACCTATCGCGCGCGTCCGCTGTTCGATCTTCGGCCCATCCATGGTGCCGACGCGCTGTGGCAGACGCTCGAAGGGACGGTGACCCACGCGGCAGACCGCGGCTTCTTGCGCATTCTGGCCAACGACTGTCTGGCCAGCCTGCCTCCGCTGACGTTCTTCCAGGACGCGGTCGTCGACGACACGGGCGGGGAGAGTCCGGTTTTCGTCTCGAGCAGAGCGCGCTCCGCCCACTCGTCGACGTCGGCCGGGTCTTCGGCTTCGCGTCCAGGCGCGTCTTCGGCCGGTCGACACTCGAGCGCTTCGAAATGGCGATGAGCCTGCTGCCCGAGCACCAGACGATCTTTCGGGAGGCCGCCGAAACCCTGCGAATCGTCCTCTGGCTTCAGGGACGTATCGGCATCAGTCAGGGGACAGCAGGCACCGAGCTTCCGCCGTCGCTCGTCAGCCGCCAGGATCGCCAGTTGCTGAAAAGCGGATTTCGATCGATCCACCGGCTGCTCGAGTTCACTGCCGACTCGTCGTGGCAGGAATCGCTGTGACGGACTCCCGTTCCTCGATCGATATCGAGCGCGATTCGACCGTACCTGGGACGACGACACGACCATCGACCAGGTGCGCTTCGTCGTGCTGGATTCCGAGACAACGGGCCTCAATCCACGCGTGGACCGGCTCGTCACAATCGGCGCCGTCGTCGTCCAGAACGACGAGATCCTGCTGGACGACGCCTTCGACGCAATGATCCGCGTGGAGGAGAACACCACCGCCGTGACGGTGCATGGCGTCACGCGGGACGAGAGCCGCCTCGGCCTCGAGGAGCCCGAGGCACTCGCGAGATTTCTCGACTATCTCGGAGACGGCGTGATCGTCGGTCATCACATCGATCACGATATCGGGACGTTCGACGCGGCGCTCGAACGCCATTGGGGATTCCGGATGTCGAACCGCAGCCTGGACACGATGGATCTCACGCTGCACCTCGAGAAAGAGGGCGCGTTTGCCGGACGTCCGGCGATCCGCCGATTCACGCTGGATGCGCTCTGCGACCTCTTCGGCGTGATTCCGCACGATCGGCACACGGCGAGCGGCGACGCGTTCATCACCGCCCAGGTATTCCTTCGGCTGCTGCGGCTCGCGTCGCGGCACGGACGCCAGACCCTCGGCCGAATCAGTCAGCCGTTTCTCGAGCCGGCGTAGGGACGAGCCTTCAGAACCGATGAAGAGGTGAGCTCGTGGCTTCCACCTTCCGCCTGAAGGCGGAAGCCACAGGAGATGACCGTGAAGGTTTATCATCTCCGCATGAAATTCATCGCCACTCGAATCATCATCTGCCTCGCCCTCGGCATGACGATCGACGCCGCCGGCCAGACAACGGGTCCGGCTGGTGCCGCTGCCGCCGCCGGCAGGAATACGGACGTGAAGGCGGCACCCACGCCCGCCGACTACGGCCAGTGGGAATCGCTGCAGACGCCGGGAAGCCGCGGCGGTCTCTCGCCAGACGGCCGGTGGCTCGCGTATGGCATCAACCGATCGAACCGGAACAACGAGCTGCGCATCACGAACGTCGCTGACGGAACCACGAAAACTGCGCCATTCGGCGCTCAGCCGGTCTTTTCGGCCAACTCACGGTGGGCCGCGTACTCGATCGGCGTCTCGGAGTCTCAAGAAGAGAAACTGCGGAAGGAGAAGAAGCCGGTCCGCAAGAAGCTCGGCCT
This sequence comes from uncultured Acidobacteriota bacterium, assembly GCA_963804795.1. Classification (GTDB taxonomy): domain Bacteria; phylum Acidobacteriota; class Vicinamibacteria; order Vicinamibacterales; family 2-12-FULL-66-21; genus CAVSUB01. Next base: position 182,475 of record CAWDRS010000012.1, read on the forward strand.
GCTGAACCTCCAGAGTGGCGACATCGCGACGATCGACGACATCGAGTCGTTCGCGTTCGACGCGAGCGGCGAGTACCTGGCGATGCGGCGGTACGAGCCGGAAAAGAAGCCTGCCGACCAGTCCGCTTCACCTCCGGCGGCAGAGACCGATACGCCCGCCGGCGCCACGCTCTTCGTGCGCACGCTCGCCGGCGGCACAGACCTGACCTTCGGCAACGTGGCCGATTACGCGTGGCAGGACAAGGGCCGCCACCTCGCGATCGCCATCGCCACCGAGGACAAAGCCGGCAATGGCGTCCAGCTGCTCGATCCACGAACGGGGCTGCTCAGAGCCCTCGACTCCTCGGCGTCGGTCTACTCGGGCCTCGTGTGGCGCAAGGAGTCGGCGGACCTGGCTGTGCTCCGATCCAAGTCGGACGATCGCCGCGATGGGCCAACACACGCGATCCTGGCCTGGACTCATCTCGGCGACTCCGGCGAGCGTCGCGACATCTACGACCCGACCGCCGATTCACGCTTTCCCGTTGGTCTGCGCATCGTGCCGTTCCGAAAACCGGCATGGTCGGACGACGGCCGCGTCGTGTTCGTGGGTGTGTCGAAATGGAGCGATGCCGCGGCGCCGCCACGGAAATCGACCACCACTGACGTTCTCCACGACCAGTCGACCGGGCAATCATCGACCACGCCGGCAGCTGAAGACGATGAGCCTGCTGGCGTCGACATCTGGCATTCGGCGGACGTCGACGTCATGCCGAAGCAGAAGACCGGCGCGAAGGGCGACCGCGAACGCAACATGCTCGCCGCCTGGCATCTCGAGGGTGGCGCCTTCGTGCAGCTCGGGAACGGGCTCACCGAACAGGTCTCCGTGGTGAGACATCAGCCGCTGGCCTACGTCGCCGATTGGACGGCCTACGCCATGGACAGGAGCATCGGCCGGCCGGCAGCCGATCTCTCTCTGATCGATTTGAAATCCGGACAGCGCACGCGGATCAGAGATCGGGTCGACGAGCGGTTCACACAGGCCAGCCCCGATGGCCGGTACATCCTGTTCCTCCAGGACGATCATTACTTCACCATCAACACCTCCACCCGCGCCGTCGTCGACATCACGAAGAGCATCGCGACGTCGTTCGTCGATCGCGAGTCCGACGCCACGGTTCGGCAGAAGCCGCCGTTCGGCGTCGGTGGCTGGCTGAAACAGGACGAGGCGGTCATTCTGTACGACAAACTCGATCTCTGGCGCGTCTCGCCGGACGGGTCCAAAGCAGTACCGGCTCACCGATGGCGCTGCCGATCAGGTTCGCTATCGGTACGTGAGGCTGAATCCGGATGAGGAGGCCATCGATCCGTCGCGGCCGATTTACCTGAGCCTCTTTGGTCTGTGGACCAAGAAGTCAGGCTACGGGCGGCTTCGACCCGACGCCACGGTACCCGAGCGGCTGGTCTGGCTCGAAAAGAGCGTGCAGCGGCTCGCGAAGGCCAAAGACGCCGACGTCTACGCGTATGTCGCCGAGTCCTTCGACGACTCGCCGGACGTCTTCATCGGCGGACCCGAGCTCCAGAGCGCGAAGGCCGTGACTCATACGAACCCATTTCAGGATCGGTACGCCTGGGGACGAGAAGACCTCATCGAATACAAGAACGATCGCGGTGATCGCCTGCAGGGCGCGGTCTACTACCCGGCCGGCTACGAGCCCGGCAAGCGGTATCCGACGATCGTCTACATGTACGAGAAGCTCTCGGATGGCCTCCATCGGTACGTGAGTCCCGATGAGCGATCGTCCTACAACGTTGCCGCATTCACGAGCCTTGGGTATCTGGTGCTCCAGCCGGACATCGTGTTCCGTCCGCGCGATCCGGGTCTGTCCGTAGTCGATTGTGTCGGCAATGCCGTGAAAAAAATCGTGCAGATGGGACTCGCCGACCCTCGGAAGGTCGGCGTCGTCGGGCACTCCTGGGGCGGCTTCGACGCGTCGTTCCTGGCGACGCACTCCGACATGTTCGCCGCCGCCGTCGCCGGCGCGCCGATCACCGACCTGGTGAGCAACTACGGCAATCATCACTGGAGCTCCGGCATCGCCGAGACGGATCACATCGAGACCGGCCAGCAGCGAATGGAGGTTCCGCTCTGGGAGGATCTGCCGGCCTACATCCGCAATTCCGCGGTGTTCAACGCGCAGAACATGAAGACGCCACTGCTCATTGAAGTGGGCGATGCTGACGGCACCGTGTTCTGGCACCAGGGCGTCGAGCTCTACAACATCGCCCGACGGGCGAAGAAGACCAACGTGATCCTCCTCAACTACGCGGGGGAAGATCATGGACTCCGGAAGAAGCCGAATCAACTCGATTACCACCGGCGCATCGTCGAGTGGTTCGGACATTACCTGAAAGACGAGCCAGCGTCGGCGTGGATTACGAGCGGCGTGAGCTACCTGCAGCGTGAACAGGAGCTGAAGGCGCTGAAAGCCAAAAAACCGCGGCAGGAATGAGGCGTCCGTAGGCGCGCCCGCCGGAGCCTTGGCGGAGGCGGCGGGGCGAAGCCCCCCGGTCTAATTAACGACGCGGCGGCCGTCGATGATGTGTCGCCTGTTCGTACGCGTAGGCGAGCGCGAGCAGACGTCGATCCGCCCACGAGCGGCCCAGGAACGACACGCCGAACGGGTACTTGTCACCGAAAAACCCTGCCGGTACGGTGACCTGCGGCAGGCCGGTCATGGCGCTCTCTTCACACGTGCCAGGCTCTTGACCGTAACGCGCGAGACCTCCTTCGTGCGTTGCCGGACGGGCCTGGTTGGCAGGGTAGAGCAGGGCGTCCAGATGCTCGCGCTCCATCAGATCGACGAACAGCGTGCGGAAGGCCTCGCGCCGCGCGTAGAAGGCGGCCGTCGCGGATCGAAGGGCCTCTCCAGTCGGCGCCGGCTCGAGCGCGGCCTCGAAACGCCGGGCGCCCGACGGCGCGAGCCTGCCTGACTTCATCAACTGGTCCAGCGTGATCACCGGCTCGCCCGACTTGGCGCCTCGAGAGAGATACGCCTCCCAGCCAGCCTTGAGCGATCCGGGAGCGCTCTCGCGCGCCTCCTTGTACCGCTCGTCCAAATCCGGAATTCGCACGTCCACCACAGTGGCGCCCGCCGCCTTCAGCTCCGCGATCGCACGTTCCATCGCCGCAGCGGCTTCCCGTTCGCCGGTGACGCCGACGAACAACTGCCGCATGACGCCGATCCGCGCTCCCTTCAGGGCGGCCGAGTCGAGCCCTGCCGCGAAGGAGCCGTCGACGTGGCGATCGGCTTCAGCGGTCGCTTCGTCTTCGGCGTCCGTGCCGGTGACCGCGTCCAGCACGAGCGCCAGTTCCCGCACGGACTTGGCGATCGGGCCGACCGCGTCGTTGTAGGTGTTGAGCGGCATCACGCCGGCGCGGCTCGTCAGACCGCGCGTGGTCCGAATCGTGGCAAGCGATGCGAACGATGCCGGGTTCGAAAGTGAGTTGCACGTGTCGGTCCCGAACCCGACCGTCACGAGGCTCGAAGCCACCGCCACCGCCGTCCCACCGCTCGAGCCCGAGGTGCTGAGCGTTGGATCGTAGGCATTCCCAATCGTCCCCGCCACGGAGCTGATGCCAAAGTCGCCGAAGGGGAACTCGTCGAGGTTCGTCTTGCCGATGACCACCGCACCGGCTTTCTTCATCCCTGCGGCGACCCTCGAGTCCAAACGCGGGCGATGGTCGAGGAGCGCGAGCGAACCGCCAGTGGTCGGCAGGCCAAGGACGTCGATGTTGTCCTTGTAGGCGACCGGGATGCCGTGAAGAGGTCCGCGGATCCGTCCGGCCGCGCGCTCGACATCGAGCGTACGAGCGTCTGCCACAGCGGAGCGGTTGAGCGCGAGCATCGACCGAAGGACGGGACCGTGACGGTCGAGGACGGCAAGGCGCGTCAGGTATTCGTCGACGACGTCTTCCGAGGTCACGTCGCCGCGCGAGAGCGCGTCTTGTATCTGGGGGGCGGTCTTGTCGACCACGGAGAAGGTCGAGGCGGGCGTTGTGGTCTCGAGCCGCCAGTTGACGATCTCTCCGCGCTGTCGAGCCGTGAGTCCGCGGAGATCGGGCGTGGAGAGCAGGCGGCGAGCGGTCTCGGTGACCTTCGCGATTTCCGATCCGGCCGCGGGAATCATCGGATCGGGCCCGGCGTAGGGATCGGAGAACTTCGGCGCGACGATGCCGTCGCGGATCGGGATCGGGAATCCGCCGCGCGGATCGTAGACCTCGCTCAGACCCTTGACGACGAACGTCATCAAGGCAAGCGTGCGGCCCGGCGGAATCCGAAGCGTGAACACGTAGCCGATATGGGCGGGATCGTACCCGGGATATTTGTCGGTGAACGGATTGGCGTACATATCGCCAATCCCAGTCAGATGCCCGGCGACGGTCGATCCGAGAACGTGAGCGGAGGGTCCGTGCCCCGACGGGCCTCGCGCCGGCTCGGACACCTGCCGCGCATTCTGCATGACCGTGACGAACGTATCGGTGAGATCGATGCGGCGATCGCCGTTCGACGTCGAGGCGACCGTCACCATCCCGCCGTCGGCAAACACACCAGACGCGCCGCCCCAGGCAACGTCGACCATGCGCGGGGCGCTCGTCGTGTTGGTGTAGCGATCCAGGTAGCGAAGATAGTTCGTGTCCTTCGGAGCGTAGAGGGCCCGTGAGATCGCGACGCCCGCGGTCACGACCGGTGTGATCGAGTCGAATCGCTCGTCGCCGTCGTGCGCGAGGCCGAACCCGCGCAGGTACTCGTTTGCCTCGAGCGTGGTGCCAGTCGGGACACCACCCGTCCGCACACGGAGTTTCAGGTACCCGAAGCCGTTGAAGGGATTCGCTCGACCACCCGTGGCGATCCCTCCACTGTCCTGCGCCCATGGCGAGGTGTCCTGAATGTCCCAGAACTGGCCGTCCGCAGATGCCAGGCGCGTCACCGCAGCGAGGTGCAGGGTCCCGATGCCGACGGCAGTGACCATGAAGACGAGGCTCATGGAGTATCGAAGAGACATCCGCACAGTCTAGTCTCAGCCGAGGGCTTCGCCCCTCGAACTCCCCTACACGCGCTCTCGCGCGCCGCTTCGCCGGCGCGTTCCGCTCGCGTGGCTCGCTCGCTGTGCTCGCTCGCGCCGCATTTGTGAGATCCGTTCTAGTAGGATGTAGCGCCTGAATCAGTAGCAGCCGCTCCGTTGTCGCGACTGCGAAATCCGGCCGAACAGCCGACCGCACCAGCTATCATGCGCGGATGGAGCGAGTCGTTCTCGGGCCCTTTGGCGCACTTGGGTCTCTGGTCGGACTGCTGATCGCGTCTGCCGTTTCCGGTCAGCCTCAAAGCCTGCGCCCGCGGGCGCGGGAGCTTGGGATCGCCCCCGGCGCGTTGTCGCCAGGGCCTCTGAACGCCATCACCGACGTCGCCGGCGTGCGCGTCGGCCAGACCACGATCGTCGAAGGCGACACGGTCCGGACTGGCGTGACGGCGATCCTTCCCCACGCGGGCAACCTTTTTCAGGAAAAAGTCACAGGGGCGGTGTATGTCGGCAACGCGTTCGGCAAGCTTGCTGGCTCAACACAGGTCCAGGAGCTCGGGACGATCGAAACTCCCATCGTGCTCACCAACACCCTCTCGGTGGGCGTGGCGGTCGACGCGATCGTGGGGTGGACGCTCGCACAGCCGGGCAACGAAACGGTGCGGTCGGTCAACGCGCTGGTCGGGGAAACCAACGACGGCACGCTCAACGATATCCGCGGACTCCGGGTGACGCGCGATCACGTAGTCGCCGCGATCGCCAACGCGAGGGAGGGGGCGGTCGACGAAGGCGCCGTCGGCGCCGGCACCGGCACGGTCGCGTTCGGCTGGAAGGGCGGCATCGGGACGTCGTCTCGAAGCGTTCGACAGTCGGGCGACACGTGGACGGTGGGAGTGCTCGTTCAGAGCAACTACGGCGGCAGGCTGGTGATCGACGGGGTGCCGATCTGGAAGGAGCTGCCCGCCGGCTCCGGCCAGCGCCCGCCGGCCATCGGTCCTCCCGATGCTCCGGGCGCCGACGGCTCCTGCATGATCGTCGTCGCAACCGACGCTCCACTCGACGCGAAAGGGCTGCAGCGGCTCGCCGCTCGCGCCGTCTTCGCGCTCGCACGAACCGGGTCGACCTACTCGAACGGCAGCGGCGACTTCGCCATTGCGTTCTCGACTCACCCGGCTCTGCGGGTCACGAGCGCGACCGGCCCGCAGCCGCGAACGATCCTCCCGACCGACGGCATGTCCGGTCTGTTCGAAGCCGTCCTCGACGCAACGGAAGAGGCGGTCGACAATTCCCTCCTCAGGGCGACGGACGTGACCAGCGGTGGCCGGACGATTCGGGCGATCCCGCTCGGGCCCTTGCAGGATGCTGTTGAAGAAGTACGGGCGCGGCCCCAGGTGAGCCGTCACGCCCGGAATTCGTGGCCGTTCGGCGACAGCCTATAATCCGCGATGAATGGAGTGTCCATGCACACCAACCGTCGTACGTTCATGACAGCTCTGGCAGCCAGCGTCGCCGCCCCTGCGATCCTGCGGTCACGCCGGAAACCGAAGTTTCCGATCGCCTTCTCGACGCTCGGCTGTCCGGCGTGGAGCTGGAAGACGATCCTCGAGCAGGCGGATCGGCTCGGGTTCGCCGCCGTCGAGCTGCGAGGCGTCGCGGGTGAGATGGACCTGACAAAAGTACCCGAGCTCTCCGGGTCTCGGCTCGCGGACACCAAGAAGGACCTGGCCGCGCTCGGGCTCGTCGTGTCGGACCTCGGCGCGTCGGCGGCGATGCACGAGACCGGAGCCGCCCGGGACAAAGCGCTGGACGAGGGACGTCGGTTCATCGATCTCGCGCACGCGATGGGTGTCAAGTACGTCCGGATGTTCGGCGACCGCATCCCAGCCGGCGAAGCGCGCGAAGCCGTGTTCGCGCGGGTCATCGAAGGTTTTCAGCAGATGTCAGAGCACGCGAAGGGGGCGGGCGTGACGGTGGTGATGGAATCGCACGGCGATTTCACGCACTCGAAGGACATCGAGGCCGTCCGCGCCGGCGTCGGCTCCGATGCGTTCGCCATCTTGTGGGACGCCCATCACACGTACGTCGCGGGCCACGAGGCGCCCGCCGATACCTACGCGGCCCTGGGCCGTTGGGTGCGGCACACGCATCTCAAGGACTCGAAGTCCACCGGCCCGGGCGTCGAGGAACGGCGCTACGTGCTGACTGGAACGGGCGAGGTGCCCGTCAAATCGCAGGTGCAGGTGCTGGTGAACGCGGGGTACAAGGGTTATTACTGCTTCGAGTGGGAGAAGAAGTGGCACCCCGAGATCGAGGAGCCGGAAGTGGCCTTCCCGCACTATGCTCAGACGATGGCTCGAATATCTCGAGGCTGCCGGCGTGAAACCGGCGTGACGACGAACCTGTAGTCCCGCACTCATCGCGCGGGCCGCTCCTTTCACGCGCGCGTGGCGCGCCAATTGGCAACCTCATGCAACACTTCCAGACTGCCGCTATCACCGACGAATTCGCCACCGAAGATCTCGACGCCGCGCTGCGCGCCATGCGCGAGGTCGGCATGACGGGCGCGGAGCTGCGCGTACTGTTCGGCCGAAACGCCATCGACCTTTCGGACGACGAGCTCGACGCCGTGCGGAGCGGCCGTCGAGGAGCACGGCATGCAGGTCCTCAGCCTCGCGTCGCCGCTGCTGAAGTGCGTCCTTCCTGACGCGCCGCCGGTCGATGCACGATTCCAGCAGGACGTCTTCGGCTCCGTCCATACGTTCGAGGACCAGCCACGCCTCACGCGGCGCGCATTCGAGGTCGCCGAGCGCACCGGAGCACGGATCATTCGGGTGTTCTCGTACTGGCGCACGGTCGACTCCGGACCGCGTCTTCGATCGGGTGGCGTCGGCGCTGCGCGATCTCGCCGATCAGGCCGCGTCGCGCGGGATCGTGATTGGCCTCGAGAACGAGCACGCCTGCAACGTCGGCACAGGCGCCGAGGCCGCGCGCATGCTGGCGGCCGTCGATCATCCCGCGCTCGGCCTCATCTGGGATCCGGCGAATGCTTCCATCCTCGGCGAGACCCCGTTTCCGGATGGGTACGACACGCTCCCGCACGATCGCATCATTCACGTCCACGCCAAGGACTGCGTGGTCGACGGGCACACGCCGACCTGGGGTCCGCTCGGCGAGATGCGGCTCGACTGGAAAGGGCAGATCGATGCCCTCGTGCGCGACGGCTACACGGGCGCGATCAGCCTCGAAACCCACTGGCGCGGCCCGAACGGCAACCGGCTCGAGGCGAGCACGATCTGCGGCCGGAACCTCCGGGCACTCGTGAGCGCCTGGCACGCCGGTCTCGCATGATGCAGCACCACAACAACCACAGCGCGCGGAAGGCCGACATCAGCCGGGGCGTGTTCGACGGCGTCACCCCTTACCACTGGCTCGTCGTCGTCATCGCGTCCTGCGGCTGGCTGTTCGACTGCATGGACCAGCGGCTCTTCATCCTGGCGCGCGAGCCGGCGCTCAGAGAGCTGCTCGCGAACGATCCGCAGGCGGCGCAACTCATCAAGACGCTCAGCGGCTACGCCACGACGTCGATGATCCTCGGCTGGGCGACCGGCGGGATCATCTTCGGCATGATGAGCGACCGGCTCGGCCGCGTGAAGACCATGGTCGTCACGCTGCTGATCTACTCGGGATTCACCGGGTTGTCCGGGATCGCGCAGTCGTGGGTCGACTTCACCATCTACAGGTTCCTGGTCGGCCTCGGCGTCGGCGGGATGTTCGGCGCGGCGACGACGCTGGTGGCCGAGAGCGTGCCGGTCGCGTTCCGCGCCATGGCGCTCGGATCGCTCCAGGCACTGTCGGCGCTCGGGAACATCATCGGCTCCTTGACCAGCCTGGCCATTCCTCCAGGAGCGCCGGACTTCCTTGGTGCCTATTCCGGCTGGCGGGTCCTCTTCTTCGTCGGCATCGTCCCCGCACTGCTCATCGTGCCGATCTGTTCGTCCTGAAGGAACCCGAACCGTGGCTGCGCGCCAAGGCCGAAGCCGCGGCGGGTACCGCAGACACGAAAGAGCATCGGCTCTCCAATCGAGCTGTTCCGTCACCCGCGCTGGCGGCGAAACACGATCATCGGGCTCCTGCTCGGCGTCTCAGGCATGATCGGGCTCTGGGGAATCGGCTTCTTCTCCCCGGAGCTGATCTCGACGGCGCTCAGAGGCGAGTCGCAGGCAGTCGTCGACCGGGTACGCGGCCGTGGGGACGGCGCTCCAGGACGTGGGCTCGTTCTTCGGGATGGTGACGTTCACCGTGGTCGCGTCGTTCCTCAGCCGGCGTGTCGCGTTCCTCGGCGCGCTCCTCCTCAGCATGACGGTGACGGCGTTCGTGTTCACCTCGCTGCGCTCGGCCAGCGACGCGTACTGGATGCTGCCGATGATGGGATTCGCGCAGCTGGCGGTGTTCGCGGGCTATTCGATCTACTTCCCGGAGCTCTTCCCGACGCGTCTGCGGGGAACGGGCGTGGGCTTCTGCTACAACACCGTCCGCTATCTGGCTGCTCCGGCGCCCATCCTCTTCGGGTACCTGGCGACGATGATGTCGTTCCGCGAATCGGCGGTGTTCATGACGAGCGTGTATCTCATCGGAACCGTCGCGCTGATCTGGGCGCCGGAGACGAAGGGGCAACCGCTCCCGGAAGACTGAACGCCTAGCTCAGCCGAGGGGCTTCGCCCCTCGGACTCCCCTACACACGCTCTCGCGCGCCGCTTCGCCGGCGCGTCCGTCCGCGCAGCGCTACGGCGAGACTCGCGAAGCTTGCGTACGGCCGCTGCGGCTCGCTCAGTCGTTGCTCGCATCGTGAAACGAGCGGCAATCATGACGCTTCTACACACCGGCCTGTCGGCGTGCCCCGGCCACGCGATCCCGACAAGCCGTCATGTACTCGAGGCTTTGGATGGCAATCGTCTCCGGGTCCGGCGTGTAGTCGAACACTTCGACCGACACCCAGCGATCGTAGCCGGCCTCCTGGAGGGCCTGGAAGATCGGGACGAAGTCCACGTGCCCGAATCCGGGGCCACGACGGTTGGCATCATTCGCATGAAAATGGCCGGCGGTGGCGCCGTGACGTCGAATCAACTCGGTGTAGGGCGTGCTCTCACTGCACATGGCCTTCACGTCGAGGTGCAGGACGAAGTTCGGGTGCGCCACCAACCCCGACAGCCGCACGGCGTCGTCGCAGGTATTGACGAAGTCGGTCTCGGCAGGGGAGAGGGGCTCCATGCAGAGCGTGACCCCGAGGTCCGCCATCGCAGGCAACGCTGAACGGAATGTCTCCGACGCGTAGTCGAATGCCTGATCCCTCGTGACGCCCGGCAGCAACGATCGCTGGCCGGGCGAGCCAAACACCATCACGCGCCCACCCAGATCGCGGCAGGCTTCAGCCAGCGAGATCAGGTATGCCGTCGTCCGGCGTCTGATGGCGGGATCTGGTGATGTGAGGTGGAAGCCCTCCGTCTTCGCCAGCAGCCAGTGGAGGCCGAGGATCTCGACGCCCGCGTCAGCAGCCTGCTGCCTGAGCTCGGCCCGCCGCGCGGGGGAGACATCGGTGATGAGCGGCGCGAGCGTAAATGGAGCGACCTCGAGTCCCTCGTACCCGACGCTCCGGACGAACCGGCAGACTCGATCGAACGCCCATCCCTCGAACTGCTCGTTGCAAATCGCAAATCGCATACGGGTCATTGTACGTGCGGCTGCCGACGACGGCCGGGTTAGGATCAGCTCGGCTTAGACACTATGGCGAGCGTTGGACACATCGCACTTGGGATGGCGGCGGCCCGCGTCTCTCCCCAACAGACGGGGCGCCGCTGGACGTCGATGGTGTGGTGGTCGGCGGTATCCCTGCTGCCCGATTGCGACGTGATCGGTTTTTCGATGGGCGTTCAGTACGCAGATCCCTGGGGCCATCGTGGGGCGACCCATTCGCTGGTCTTCGCTGTCGGGACTGGTCTGGCGATTGGAGTCGTCGCGCGTCTGGCCGGGCGGCCGGCCCTGCGGCCGGCGTTGCTGGCCAGCCTCCTTGTCGCGAGCCACTCAATACTCGACACGATGACCGATGGGGGGCTGGGTTGTGCTCTGTTGTGGCCCTTCGATCTGACCCGGTATTTCGCGCCCTGGCGTCCGATCCCGGTTGCCCCGATCGGTTTGGCGTTCTTCTCGCCGTACGGTGGAATCATTTCTCTCACGGAACTGGTGCTCTTCGGCCCGGCCATCGCACTTGCCCTGCGATCTCGGCGAGCAAACGCGGTCACGCGCCGAGATGGTGTCCTACTCGCCGTCTGGGTGTGCCTGGTCTGGATGATCGCGTCCAGCGATCCGGCTCGAGAAGCCATCGTGGGGTTTGCCCTGCGGGAGGACACTGCGTACACGGCGGGCTTCTCCGAGGCGGCCTTTCGGTCTATCGAACCAGGACAGTCCGAGGACGAAGTACGCCGGCAACTCGGTACGCCATTCGGCGAAAACTGGTTCTACTCACCCAAGCGGCATCAGGCGGAGTCGGCCATGAGCATGTCGGCCGCGTCTATTCTGGACGAGTGCATCACGGTTGCATTCCAGCATGGCGTCCTCACCACCGCTCGGGACCGAGAGGCCTGCAGGCAACGGGGGATCGAGGACACGCTCACGATCGCAGATGTGAAGCGGCTGCTTGGGCCTCCAGCCGAGTCGTGCTGGCGATATACCTGGAGTCCGCTTCGTCGACGTCATCGAATGAGAATGGTGTGTTTCCTCGACGGCAAAGTCGAGGCGGTGATCCGGCAGTGGAACTAGAAGCCGTCTCATAAACCGAGGGGCTCGCCCCTCGGACTGCGGCGACACGCGCTGCTCGCGCGCCGCTGCGCAGCGGAGCGCTCCGCGCGAAGCGGCTCGCGCGACGGGCGTTCGCTCGTATCGGGGAGTCCGAGGGGCAGGTTTATCGAGATGAGACTGTAGACTCGAGCGCCAACCGCAACAGGAGCTTTGCCTCCTGATCTCCTGATCTCCTGTAAAAGAGACAGGTGAACGCCGTTCGGATCAGAGGGGTTCGAGCTCTCCCAGCATCGTGGGTATGAGCTCCGAAACAGTGGGGTGGATGTGCATGGCCTCCTTCAGGACGTCGCACGGCGCCTTCGCATACATGACGTCCAGCACGCAGTGGATCGCCTCGTCTCCACCGGTGCCGAGGACCGCCGCGCCGAGAATCTCGCGGGTCTCGCGATCGACGAGAACCTTCATGAAGCCCTTGGTTTCCCCCTTTTCAATCGCACGCCCGACGCGCGTCATCGGCCGCTTGCCGATCAAGGCGGGCCTTCCTCGCGCGCGAACCTGCACTTCGGTCAGGCCCGCGCGGCCGAGCGGCGGATCGACATACAGCGCGTAAGCCGGGATGCGATCCGAGACGCGCCGCGATCGTCCGTCCAGTAGATTCGCCGCCACGATTTCGTAGTCGTTGTAAGAGGTATGAGTGAAGGCGCCGCGGCCGTTGCAGTCGCCGAGGGCCCACACGCCTTCCACGTTCGTGCGCAGCTCGTCGTCCACCAGGATGTAGCCGCGGTCATCCTTGCTGATGCCGGCGGCATCCAGTCCGAGGTCGTCGGTGTTCGGGCGGCGACCCGTCGCCAGGAGCAGGTGTGACCCTGTCACGGCCGGTTCACCCTCGGTGCAGTCCACCTGCGCGATGATCCGCCGCCCTTCGCCGCTGACGCTGATGCAGCGCGCGTTCACGCGAATGTCGATGCCCTCGTCCTCGAGCAGATCGTGGATGGCTGCCGACACGTCGGCGTCTTCCCGGCCGATGAGCGCCGATCCCATCTCGACGATCGTGACCCGGCTGCCGAATCGGCGATACATCTGCCCGAACTCGAGGCCGACGTAGCTCCCGCCGACGACGACGAGATGGTCCGGCAGATCGACGAGGCTCATCATCGAGCTGTTCGTCAGGTACGGTGTGCGATCGATGCCCGGCAGCGGGGGAGTGGCGGCGCGGCCGCCAACGTTGATGAAGATCCGATCGGCGCTGAGCACGGTCTCGCCGACGGCGACTTCGTGCGGCGCCCGGAAGCGTGCGTGGCCGCGGTACACATCACATCGCTCGAGGCCATTCAGCATTTTTTCCAGGCCCTGCCGGGATTGAGCTGAGATCGCGGCCTTGCGCGCCATCACCTGGGCGATATCGACGCCGATCCGGCCGTCGATCGAGACGCCGAAGTCCGCCGCACGACGCGCCATGTGCGCGGCATATGCGCTCGCCACCATCGCCTTGGTTGGAATGCAGCCGGTATTCACGCACGTGCCACCGAAGAGGTGCCGTTCGATGACCGCCACGGTCATGCCCTCCCGGCTCAGGCGACTGGCCAGGGATGGCCCTGCCTGGCCTGTCCCGATGATGATCGCGTCGTGAGTGGTCGTCATGTCTGTCCCTTGGAAGTGAAGTGATCATCCGCGTTCGCTTCCGGAATCGACGTTCCCAGGAACGAACAATCCGCCCGCTGCGGTGTCGAAATCCGACGAGCAAAACCCCGGAGGTGGAGGCACCTCTGCGGCACGGGCTTTGTAACGCGCGGACGGCGACGCAGTCTCGATGCTCCGCGCACATTTTCCGAGAGTCCATTCTCTTGTGGAAGGGCACGATATGGATCGACGAACGTTCCTGACACTGTCACTGGCTCTGCCCGGCTTCGGGCAGGCCTCGAAACCGGTTCCCCCCGGTGGTCAGCCCGCCAGGCCCACCGCCCCGACAAGGCCCGCGGCCAAGCCGACTACCCCAACGTCTCGAGGCGTCGCCTGGACGCAGTGGGGAGGTCCTCACCGAAACTTTCAGACGGAGGCGACCGGCCTCAAGGATACGTGGCCGGCGGGCGGCCCTCCGGTGATCTGGAAGCGCCCGCTCGGCGAAGGCTACTCGTCGACGGCGGTCGAGGACGGCGTGCTCTACACGATGTACGGCAAACCGCGGGCCGAGGTCGTCCTCGCCGCCAACGCCGAGACGGGCGAGACGCTGTGGGAACAGACCGCACCGATGAATTTCCAGAGTGATGCTGCGCCGGACATGGGAAACGGTCCATATTCGACGCCGCTGCTGGTGGGAGGCCGACTGTTCACCACGGGCATCGCCGGGCGCCTCCAGTGTCTCGACAAGAAAACCGGGAAGAGCCTGTGGATACAACAGCTCTGGGAGGAGCACCGGGGCTCCCGGCTCATGTACGGCTACGCGTGCAGTCCCATTGCCTTCAGGGATACGGTCATCGTACCGGTCGGTGGCCCAGGGAAAGCCTTGATGGCCTTTCAGCAGTCGGACGGCAAGGTCGTGTGGGCCAAGAATGACTTCGGCAACGTGTACTCCTCGCCGATCCTCATCGACGTGAACGGCCTCGAGCAGCTGGCGGTGGTGATGGATGGCTTCGTCATCGGCGTCAATCCCCACAACGGAGACCTGCAGTGGCAGGTGCCGTTCAAGGCCGATTACTCGATCGCGGTGTCCACGCCCCTCTGGAGTCCCGACAACCTGCTGTTCGTCTCGGCCGAATACAACGCCGGCACCAAGATGATTCAGCTGCAGAGGAACGGGCAGCAAACGAAAGCGACCGAGCTCTGGAGCTCCAACCGGCTGCGCCTCCATCACGGGAACGCGATGCGGGTCGGCGACGCGATCTACTTCTCGAGTGGCGGCAAGGGCAGTCAGGCGATTCTCAGCGCGGTCGAGGCCCGCAGCGGAAAGATTCTGTGGCAGGAGCGGAGTATCGAGAAGGCCACCTTCGTGTGGGCCGATCAAAAGCTGATCACGCTCGATCAGGATGGCAATCTCATGATCGCGCACCCGTCCCCGCAGGGATTCCAGATCGCGGCGAAAGCGCCGCTGCTCACGCACCTGGCCTGGACGCCGCCCGTCCTGGTCGGGAGCCGGTTGTACATTCGCGATCGACGCACGATGATGGCGGTCGACCTGAGCTGACGCGGGGGCCGCAGGCATTCGTGGTACGCTGCGCGCGCGATGGCCGCCGACCGCGCCCCGCGCGTTCTTGCGATCAGTGTGCTCGTCACAGTGCTCCTCTACGCGGTGCCGTTCGGTCGCGTAGTCGCCTGGCCGCTGGTCCTGGTGTCAACGCTCGCCCACGAGCTCGGGCACGGCCTGGCGGCGGCACTCCTTGGCGGCAGCTTCGAATCGCTGCGGCTGCACGCGGATGGCAGCGGCGTCGCGCTCTGGAGAGGGGCGTTCGGACGATTCGCGACCGCGGGCGTCGCAGGGGCCGGCCTCGTAGGACCTGCCCTTGCGGCATTTCTGTTGCTGGTCCTCGGACGCACCACACGACGCGCACCCACCGTCGTGGCCGTCCTCGGCGCGTCACTCCTCCTCGTCGCGCTCCTGCTCGTGCGCAACACGTTCGGCTTCGCGTTCACGCTGGTGCTCGCAGCCGTGCTGCTCCTGATCGCGGTGCGCTTCCCCCGCCTGTCTCAGATGGCCATCCTGCTTCTCGCCGTGCAGCTCGCGCTGTCCGTCTTCTCCCGCGGAGACTACCTCTTCACCAGCATGGCCCTCACATCGTCGGGCCCGATGCCATCGGACGTCGCGGTGATGTCGGCCGCCCTCTTTCTGCCGGTACTGGTTGTGGGGGCTTCTGTGCGGCGGAATCTCGGTCGCCTTGCTCCTTCTCGGAGCATCAAGCTTCTTCCGGCGGTGACATTACAGTCGGAGATCTCCCGTGATTCTGCCGCCGTCCGAATCGAGTAGAGTGCAGGCTACGTGGAGGCTACATGGTTGACCCCAGGCTCGTCACGACGGCATTCGAGCTCCCGGAGCATCGCGTCATCAGGAACCTTGGTCTGGTGCGCGGCATCATCGTGCGCTCCAGGAGCATCGTCGGCACCATCGGCGCAGGGCTGCAGTCGCTCGTCGGAGGGAACATCACGCTCTACACGGAGCTGTGCGAGCGCGCCCGTGAGGATGCTTTCCACCTGATGATGACGCACGCAGCGGAAGCGGGCGCCAACGCCATCATCGGCGTCCGCTACGATGCGAACGAGATCTCGAGCGGCATCACGGAGGTGCTGGCGTACGGCACCGCGGTCGTCGTCGAGCCGTTCGCGGGACAGCGACCGTAACCGCGGCGCCGCAATCGCGGGTTATTCGGCTGCGTCGGCAACCGAGTCTACACGGGGGCCGACGAAACCGAAGCCTACTTCGCGGTTCCTGGAGCGCACCTCGGAGCCATCGAGCAAAGCCTGGCGGTGATCGTGCGCGCGAACGAAGCGCTCGAGTCATTCCATCGCGGGCGCGCAGCTGAACCGCCGAGCGCCTGAGCCGACGGCGGCTCACGGCTTCTGGCTGCCGCTCCCCGATTCCTCCATAATCTCCAGGCGTCGCCCGCGGCCTCCACCCGATGGGGCAGACTGCATCGCCACCTCGAGCACACCGTTGCGGAAAGATGCCTTCGCGGTTTCGGCAATGGCGCCTTCCGGCAAGGGAATGGTGCGGTGGAACTGCCCGTACTCCCGTTCGCTGTGATAGTAGCCCTCTCGCTCTTCGTTGCGTTCTTCGCGACGTTCACCGTGGATGATCAACGCGTCGTCTCTGAGCTCGACCTGGACGTCCTCCTTCTTCACTCCGGGCAGCTCGGCCCGAACGACGAACCGATCGCCTTCTTGAAATGCCTCGACGCGCGGAGCCCACAAACCTTCGATCGCGGCCGGACCTGCAAGAGCGTTCGCGTGCTGCCACCGTCGAGCGAGTCCGAAGCCGCGGAACACTCGATCGAACGCGCGATCCATCTCGTCGGTCATGCGATCGAAGAGCTCGAACGGGCCCCCGAACGATGGGCCGCCAAACGGCTCCCACCGTGCCAGCCCGCGCCTCGACTGATCCTGACGTGCGATGGAGTGAGCGGTGTCGCGGGCGCTCTCCATCTGTGGCGCCGATCTGCTGGTCTTCGCCTCCGCCATAGGTTCCCTCCGGGTTTTGGATCAAAGAAGAGGTCGTGACATCCGACCCCAGGCGAATTCGATGCACACCAGGTGCCTTCCGAGGCCCCCGTTCGTGGTGAACGTTTCAGAGCGGGACGGTACGCGAGCGTCAGGATTCGTGACGGCGGTTGTCGGAAAGGGCTGAGGATCGTGAGGCGAGATGCCCGCGCACTGTGGCGGCGAAGCTGCGCGTATCGATTGGCTTTGTGATGTAGGCGCCACAGCCGGCATCCCGCGCACGTTGCTCTTCTTCGGGCGTCGGTTCCGCGCTGAACGCTCCGATCGTGATGCCGTGATTGGCGGGATCGGCTCGGAGTCGACCGCGTTCAAGCGACACAAGAGGAAGGGACATGCCATGATGGGCAGGGAGGCCTCATCTACCCGGTTCTATTTCGCATCGGCAGTTTCGAGATCACCAGCTTTGGCGTGCTCGTCGCACTCGGCGCACTCGCCGGGCTCTGGCTGTTCAGACGGGAGCTCCGTCGCTCAAGCCTTCCGGACTCGGGGGTCGACGCCGCGATGGCCGGTCTCCTGGGCGGGATGGCCGGCGCCAAGCTGCTGTGGGTTTTCGAACATCTGGGCGAAGAGCCGTTCACGGGTCTTCTCTTCAGCCGCGGGGGTCTCAGCTGGTTTGGCGGATTCGCGGGGGGAATCCTCGCCGGACTGTGGGTCATGCGTCGCAGGCGCCTGCCGCCAATGGCGGTGCTCGCGGCCGCGACCCCCGCACTCGCCGTGGGTCACGCCATCGGGCGGCTTGGCTGCTTTCTCGTCGGCGATGATTACGGTCGCCCGACGAACCTGCCGTGGGGCGTCGCCTTTCCCGAGGGCCTGCCGCCGACCGATGTCCCCGTACATCCCACGCAGCTCTACGAGGCCGCGGCACTCATCCCGATTGCGGTCCTGCTGCTCCGATTGCGAAAACAGGGGAAATCGGACCGGACAGTGCTCGGCCTCTACCTCGTCCTCGCCGGCGCCGTGCGCTTCGGGATAGAGTTCATCCGCGTGGACCGTCGCGTACTCGGCGTGTTATCTGTCGCGCACCTCGCGGCATTGGCGGCGGTCGTTCTGGGCGTCGTGATGCTGACATTTCCGGTCTCCTCGAGCTCGACCCGCAGACGATGACACCAACCGCGCTCATTCTCGACTTCGGAGAAGTGCTGACCTATCCGCAACCGCACGCCATCGTGGAGCGCATGGCCTCACTCGCGCGGCTGCCGCTCGACGAGTTCGTGACCCGTTACTGGCGGCATCGTCCGGCGTACGACGGCGGCATACCCGCACCGGAGTACTGGCGTCGAGTGCTCGAAGGCTGCGACGACCTTCCGCCGAGCGTGATCCGGAATCTCATCGACGAGGATGCACGGTCGTGGCGCGACTATCGGTCCGAGGTCTGGGACATCGCGGGAGCTTTTCGGGCCCGCGGGCGCCGCACGGCGATGCTCTCGAACGGCGTGCGCGAAGTCATCTCCAGCGTACGCGCGGAACGCGCGCTCGAGGCCTGGTTCGACGTCGTCATCGTCTCGTGTGAAGTGGGTGTGTGCAAGCCGGACCAGGCCATCTATCGCATCTGCCTCGAGCGGCTCGATGTCGCTGCCGGCCGAGCCCTCTTCGTGGACGACCGGATCGAGAATCTTCGTGGGGCGGAGGCCGTCGGCGTCCAGACGTTTCACTTCACTGGTGAGTCTGGCATCGGCGACCTGCGACACGTCCTCGGCCTTTGATGCCGTCGCGCGGGACGAATGGAGGAGACCCCGATCGGATCCCGCCTCCGTGAGTTGAGCCTGGTCTTCTTGAAGCTCGGCGTCATCGGCTTCGGCGGTCCTGCGGCGCACATCGCGCTGATGGAGGGGGAGATCGTTGGGCGGCGACGCTGGTTGAGCCGGGACGCCTTCCTGGATCTGGTCGGCGCGACGAACCTGATTCCGGGACCCAACTCGACTGAACTCGCGATTCACATCGGTCGCGTCCGGGCCGGACTTCCCGGCCTCCTCACGGCCGGCGCAGCGTTCATCCTTCCCGCATTCTGCATCGTCTCCGCGATCGGCTGGGCGTATCAGCGGTATGGCCACCTTCCGGAGACCGCCGCGCTCCTGGCCGGCATCAAGCCTGTCGTGATTGCGATCGTGGTGCAGGCCCTTGTCAGCCTGGGGCGAGCCGCCGTCAAGAATGTCCCTCTGGCACTGGCGGGTCTCGCTGCGCTGGCCGCGGCCATCGGGCGCGTGGACGAAGTCGCCATCCTGGCGGCAGTGGGACTCGCTGCCGGGCTGACAGCCTGGTGGCGATCGGGCCCCACCGAAGCGGGGGCGTCCCGCATGGGGGTGCCGTTGTGGGCCCTGGCGGGCCAGGCGACGACTGCCGCCGCCGGCCAGATTGCGCTCTGGCCACTCTTCCTCGTGTTCGTGAAGGCGGGGTCACTGCTCTTCGGAAGTGGCTACGTCCTGCTCGCGTTCCTGCGCGCGGATCTCGTCGAGCGGCTCGGATGGCTCACGAACGCTCAACTGCTCGACGCCATCGTGGTCGGGCAGGTAACGCCCGGCCCGGTCTTCACGACAGCCACATTCATCGGGTACAACCTGGCCGGGATGCCTGGGGCCGTGGCCGCCACCATCGGCATCTTCGCACCGGCGTTCGTCTTCGTCGCGCTGAGCGCGCCGATCATTCCGGCGATGCGCCGGTCACGCGTCGCGGGTGCGGTTCTCGACGGCGTGAATGTCGCGTCGCTCGCGCTGATGGCGAGCGTCACGCTGACGCTCGCACGAGACACGCTCGTGGACGGGATGGGCATCGGCATCGCGGCGGTCAGCGCCGTGCTCCTGGTGCGGTCTCGCGTCAGCTCCAGCCTGCTGATTGCGGCGGGCGCCGCAGTGGGACTGCTGTTCGGGTGGTGAACGGAGGGGACGGAGAGCACGGAGACGCTCACACGGAGGAACGGAGCAAACGGAGACGAAACGGAGAAGATTGCACTGGGGTTGGGATCGCAGGCTGCTCGCGCCGCGCGACGCGCGGCGGAGCGAGAGGTCCGGCGTGGAATTGCAAACGTGACTTGATCGCGGGCTCGTTCGCAATTCCACCCGGCCCTCTCACTCCAGCGCGAGCAGCGGAATGCCCCTAGCCACCCGAATCCTCCGTTCGTCCTCCGTTGCCTCCGTTCCTCCGTGTGGCCGTGTCCGCTGCCTCCGCCGCCTCCTGTCCGTCGTTCTCTCCTTGACGGACTAGGGGAGTCCAGCGTATCGTCGTTCTCCAAGACACTCTAGGAGAACACATGCCCAAGCCCGTCGACCTGCTCCAGGGCACGCTCGATATGCTCATCCTCAAAGCCGTCTCGCTGGGACCGCTCCACGGCTACGGCGTTCTGCTTCGCATCCAGCAGATCTCGAACGGGCGGCTGGAGATCCAGCAGGGCTCGCTGTATCCGGCGCTCTTCCGGCTGGAGCACCAGGGTCTCCTCGCGGGCGAATGGGGTGAGTCGGAGAACAAGCGACGAGCCAGGTACTACTCGCTCACCGCCGCCGGACGACGGCGGTTCCAGGAGCAGACGCGCGACTGGAATCGAATGGCGGACATCATCGCCGGTGTCCTCCGAACGGCGCCGGAGGAGTTGTGACCCTCCTGGGAGACGGAGAGGACGGAGAGGACGGAGACGCTCACAAACGGAGAAACGGAGTCAACCGAGACGAAACGGAGGGGATCCGGATGGTTAGCGGTAGTCCGCTGCTCGCGCGCCCGCCCGATGGGCGGGCGCTGGAGCCGCGCGTCGCGCGGCGCGAGCAGCCTGCGATCCCAAACCCAGCGCAATCTTCTCCGTTTCGTCTCCGTTTGTTCCGTTCCTCCGTGTGAGCGTCTCCGTGCGCTCCGTCCCCTCCGTCGTCCGCGCTCGCGCCTGGCCCCGCTTCATGCGAAAGTAAGGCGGAACGGCGCCCAGTGCACATTCGTCGAAGGTTCGCATCAGCCGACGCGCGGGTGCTCATGCGACCGGCCACAACCTATCGAGCCCTCTCCAACGTCGATACCCGCCCCCGCCCTGTCGCCAGGCTGTTGTGGTGGCTCCTCGTGCTGGGGTGCACCGTTTCCCTTGGCGTCTCCGGACGCTTCAGTCTGCGTCTTATCGCGGATGGAGCCGTGTCGTTCGCCTTTCTTCCGATCTTCTGCGTGGCGGGCTTCTCTACGGCGTACTTCATCAGCCGGGAGCGCCCCTTGCCGTTCGCGCGTGCCCTCGATCTGTTCTTGACCGGCCTGTTGCCGTGGCTCCTCTGGCTGATCGCGCTGGGGACCATCTGCACGATCGTGCCGCCCAGACAACTGGGGCCATGGATAGCACCGCTGGAGGTATCGCTCGCCGTGCCAGCGATCTGGTCCGCCGTTCTCGACTTTCACTTCTACCGTGAAGTGATGGCGCGCACGCCGCGCGCGGCGACATGGGATCTTCTTGTGTACCGTGCCGTCGCCTGGGGTGGTTCGACGGCATACTTCCTGGGCATCGCGATCTGGTACGAGGTCGCTCCGATCGTTATCCGGTGGATCAGGCCGTGAGCCTCCAACGGATCCTCTCGCTCATCCTGCTGCTGGCCGGAATCCTCGCCGGCACGATCAGCGATCGACCGAGGCCGCGCGAGCCTCGTTCGCTGGGCGGCTACCGCGTGCTGGCGGCCGACTTCCACATTCACAGCTCGACGTGGAGCGACGGCGCGCTGACGCCGTTGGGACTCGGGCTCGAGGCCCGGCGACAGGGTCTCGACGTCATTGCGATCACGGGCCACAACCAGGTCTCGGATGCCAAGGTCGGGCAGTGGTTCGCCGGGTTGACCGCGGGGCCGACCGTCTTCGTCGGGCAGGAAGTCCTCGCACCCGGGCACCACATCATCGCCGTTGGGATCGAGGAGGCGGTCGACTCGCGGCAGGACGTGGTCCGGCAGATCGACGACATTCACCGGCAGGGCGGCGTCGCTATCGCCGCGCATCCGCTGCCGCAATTCTGGCCGGGCTTCGACGCAAGCGCGATGGCACGGCTCGACGGCTCTGAAATCTGCCATCCCCTGATCTACGGGAACGACACCGATCAACAGAATCTGGAACGGTTCGCCGCACGCGGGCATGTCGCGGCCATCGGTTCCTCGGACTTCCACGGTCTCGGACGAATGGGAATGTGCCGCACGTATGTGTTCGCGACCGATACGACGCGGACCGCCATCCTGGATGCCATCCGCGCGCGCCGCACCGTGGTGTACGGAGAGAAAGGCCGCGCGTACGGTGACCCGGCGCTCGTGCGACTCGCCGAATCGGTCCCGCAACTCCGCGAGGAGGCCGCCGCGGATCCTGCGCCCGCGGCTCTCGAACTGATCAGCCGTTTCGCAGGCCTCGTCGGCCTCGCGGGCCTGGTGCTGACGCAGAGTCGGTCGTCGGCCGCCGCACGGTGAGGCGGATGTCGGCGCCCTGTCAAAAACTGTTCGACATCCGTCTGGAGATAGATAGGATTCCACAATGCAGATGACATCTCGGTTCTTTCGACGGCTGGCGGGGCTGGCTGTTGTCGCCGCCGCAATCGTCGCGTCTCTCCCCGTGCGGGGCGCCGACAAGCGCATCGTGCTCATCGCCGGAAAGCCAAGCCATCCGCCCGGGATGCACGAATTTCGCGCGGGCTCGCTGCTGTTGCAGAAGGCGCTCACCGGCTACCCAGGCGTCACCGTCCAGGTCTACGACGGTGGCTGGCCCTCGAAAATGGTGGATGGCGCCCGGGTCGACGACAGCGCCGCACTCGACAATGCCGATGCCGTGATGATTTACGCGGACGGCGGGCGCGGCAACCCGGCGATCCAGGGGGACCACATGAAGGTCCTGGACGCCCTTGCAGCGAAAGGCGTCGGGCTCGGGTTCGCGCACTACGGTGTCGAAGTACCGGCGGGCGCACCCGGGGAGGCCCTGCACCGCTGGATTGGGGGCTACTACGAAACCAACTACTCGGTGAATCCGATGTGGAAGCCGGCGTTCGACAAACTGCCGCGGCATCCAATCGCACGCGGAGTGGGGCCGTTCGCGACTCACGACGAGTGGTACTTCAGCATGCGCTGGTCGACCGACCCGGCGGCTCAGAAGCGCGTGACGCCAATTCTCGTCGCAACCCCGAGCGACGAAGTGCGCAAAGGCCCGTATGTGAGCCCCAAAGGGCCCTACGACCACATCGTCGCGGCCAGCGGCCAGGCGGAATCGATGATGTGGGTCCTCGAGCGCCCGGATGGTGGTCGAGGGCTCGGCTTCACCGGCGGACATACGCACACCAACTGGGGCGATCCGAATCAGCGGAAGATTTTCCTGAACGGGCTCCTGTGGCTGGCCAAGATCGATGTCCCGGCGAAAGGTGTCGTGGATCACATCACGCCGGAAGACCTGACGCAGAACCTCGACGACAAAGGCCGGCGACAGTAGGGCGAGCAGCGTTCACCGCCAGCGAAAGAGCTTCAGCGCCAGCGTGAAGCAGACGAGAGCGTCCCCCGCGGCCACGGGATCTTTGCGTCCGGCGGCACGCTGAATCGCCGCGTCGGCGAGCGCACGCGCGGCGTGCCCTTCCGGATTCGTTTCGTCGTACCGATACAGGACTCCCTCGGGTGCGGGTGCCACGACAAGCGCTACGGCGCCGACGCGGAGCGCCTGCTGCGCAGCGTCCGGAGCCAGAACGTCCACGGCGAGCCCGGGTTCACGTCGCATCGAGTCAGCGAGCGTCGGCGAGGTCGCGACGATCTTCAACACCTCCGGCGGACGACTCCGGAATGCGACGCCGAGGCCGATCGTCAGGAGGATCGGAAAGAAGATTGCCCAGAACACCGCTTCGAGCTACACCGTCGTGTCCGAGGCGGCGCATCAGGTTGACAGCGATCCCGAGCCTGGTGAAAACTAGGCATAGGACAACTATGCCTAGAGACGACGGCCTGCCGCCCGGTACCCTCGCGATGCTGATCCTCCGCGTGCTCGCCACCCGTCCGTTGCACGGTTATGCGATCGCGCAGCGCATCGCGCAGCTTTCCAATCAGGAGCTGAGCGTCGAAGAAGGCTCGTTGTACCCGGCGCTCCAGAAGCTGCTCCTCAAGGGATGGGTCAAGGCCGCGCCAGCCGTGTCGGACACCGGTCGCACCGTGCGCGAGTATCGGCTGACGCCCGGTGGACGAAAGCAGCTGCAGGTGGAACGCGCCAACTACCGTCGCGTGACCGACGCGATCGCTACCGTGCTCGAGACGGCATGAGGCTGCCATGAGTGTCATCGGGGAGTGGGGTCGTCGCGTCTGGTTCCTGATCAATCGTCGGCGCCTCGAGGCGACCCTGCAACGGGAGATGGAGTCGCACCGCGCGATGATGGGGGACCCTCGTCTGTTCGGGAACGTGCTGCGTCTCCGCGAGGAGTCGCGTGACGTGTGGGGCTGGCACTGGCTGGACGACCTCGCGCGCGACCTCCGCTATGCCGTCCGTGCGCTGGCGCGCGCCCCGGGATTCAGCGCCGTGGCCGTGCTGTCCCTCGCACTGGCGACAGGCGCCACCACCGCAATCTTCAGCGTCGTCAACGGCGTGATTCTTCGTCCGCTGCCATTCGGTCATCCCGATCGCCTGGTCCAGGCGTACGGCCGGAACTGGGGCAGGGACGAGGGATCAGTGCCCGACCCCCTGACTGGACCGGTGGGTCGAGAGCTCGAAGCCTACATTCAGCAAAGCACGCTCCTCGAGTCAATGGCCGGCTACGACCAGACGACGGTGCACCTCGTCGGGCCGGCAGGCACGGAACGCCTGAAGGCGGTCCGCGCAGACCTGACGTTCTTCTCGGTGCTCGAAGTTCCCGCCCAGCTGGGGCGCCCATTTCGCGCCGACGACGGGCCAGATGTGGCTGTGATCAGCGCCGGCTTATGGGAGGGCAGATTCCAGCGCGATCCGGCAGTTATCGGGCGGTCGATCACCCTCGACGGCCGCCCGTTCACGATCGTCGGCGTCATGCCCGATCTCTTCCAGTTCCCGTATCGCGCCGGTTCGATGCTGCCCGGCGCAATGTCAGAGGCCAGGACCGATGTCTGGATTCCACTGCGGCTCGTGCGCACATCGCCGACCGGCCCGCTGTCGCGGGGCCGGGTCAGCGCTGTCGCGCGGCTCAAGGCGCACGTCACGATCGACGCGGCGGCCGCGGAACTGAGGGGCATAGCCGCCCAGGTACAACGGCAACTGCCGGATCCGCTGGCGCGGGTCGGCGTGCGACTCGAGCCGCTGGACGAGGTCGTGGTCGGACGAGTGCGGCGCTCCCTGTGGATGCTGTTCGCAGCGGTCGGCTTGGTCCTGGCCGCGGCGTGCGCGAACGTGGCGAACCTGCTGCTCGCGCGCATGACGATCCGAATCCGCGAGGTCGTCACGCGTGCGGCGCTCGGCGCCTCGCGGCAGCGCCTGGCGCGACAGCTGCTCACCGAGAGCCTGCTGCTCTCTCTTCTCGGCGGCGCCGCGGGAGTTCTGGTCGCACGCTGGGGCACCAGATTGCTCACGGACCTCGCGGCCACCAGGATCCCTCGCGCCCACGAGATCGCCCTCGACTGGCAGGCGTTCGCGTTCCTGCTCCTGATCTGCGTCGCCACGGCAATCCTGTTCGGCCTGGCGCCAGCCCTCGCGGCCACGCGAGTCGACGTCCACAGCATGACGCGGGAATCGGCGGGGCATGCGACGCTCGCCGGACGGTACGGACGGCTGCGGAATGCGCTCGTCGTGCTCGAAGTCGCTCTGGCGTTCGTGCTCGCAACCGGCGCGGCGACGGTCGTCAGGGAGATCTTCAGATTGCAGCGCGTGGACAATGGGATGGCGATCGAGAACGTGCTGACGCTGCACATGACGCCGCGCGCACCCGCTCAGGACTACGCCGCCATCGAACGGCGTGTGGCGGCTCTCCCCGGCGTCGCGGCGGCGGGGCTCACTCAGTTCGTGCCGCTCCAGAACTGGGGATGGAACGCCGGCTTCGAAATCAAGGGCCGCACATCCCAGACTCGACTGACCGCCTCGCTGCGCTACGTGACGCCAGGCTACTTCCGGACGCTGGGCATCCGGATGCTCAAGGGTCGGGAATTCACCGAGCGCGACGACGCGGGTGCCCCAATGGTGGTGGTGATCAATGAAGCACTGGCCCGGCGCTATTTTCCAGGCGAGGACCCGGTCGGCGTTGCGCTCGATCGCGGCCTCATCGTCGGCGTGATCGCCGATGTGCTGCAAGTCGGTCTCGATCGCCCGTCCGAACCGGAGATCTACTACGCGGCGGCGCAGAACGTCACGATGGCACCCGACATCGGCATGTCGCTCGCCGTCAGGACCTCGATTCCGCCCGATCGTGTGATCGATGCGATTCGCGGTGCCATTCGAGACGTCAACCCCAATCTCGCGATTTTCCACGTGCGGACGATGACGCAGGTGGTGAGCGATTCACTCTGGGAGCTGCGGCTGTATCGGTGGCTCATCGGTGTCTTCGCGGCGCTGGCGCTGCTCCTGGCGGCCATCGGGCTGCACGGCGTGATCGCGTACAACGTGACGTCTCGTATGCGCGAGTTCGCGGTTCGGCTCGCGCTCGGCTCGGACCCTGGCGATCTCACGCGGCTCGTGGTCAGGCGTGCATTCCTGCTGGTAGGAGCAGGCCTGGCGGGGGGGCTCGTCTCCGCGATGGCGATCACGCCGTTCATGAAAACGCTCCCGATCGGCGCGACCAGCGGGCCCGTGACGTATGGAATCGTCTCGGTCGCGCTCATCGCCGTCGCACTGCTTGCGTGCCTCGTCCCGGCGCTGCGGGTGGCACGTGTGAACCCGGCGGCGGCGTTGCGGCATGAATAGTCTCAATCAAGAGGTTCAACCTCATGAACCTTCTGATCCACACGACTCCCGGACGATCAGCTCGCAGTGCAGCAACACGTCGCGCGGGGGGAAGTCCGCGCGCGTGACGCGCTCCAACATCACGCCGAGCGCCACATCTCCAATCTGCTGCGTCGGTTGCCGAAGCGTTGTCAGCGGTACCGGCAGCAGGCCTGCGTACTCGAGGTCGTCGATGCCGACCAGGCGCACGTGACCCGGGATGGCGTAGCCAAGTCGGAGCAGCGTGGGCATCAACCGCGCGGCCGTGCGATCGTTGGCACAGACCACCGCGTCGGGATGGGTGGCTTCCATGAAGTCACGCACGGCTGACGAGTCCGACGGATCGAGGCGCGCCGCGAGCTCGCGCGCGATCGGCAGGTTCGCAGCGTAGAGCGCCTCCCGATATCCCGCCTCGCGCGCGTCGACGGTCGCCGCCGCCTGCGGCACGGCGACAAACGCAATCCGGCGACTTCCCAAGCGTGAGAGGTGTTCGGTGACGACGTAGCCCGCGCGACGGTTGTCGATCCCGACCAGGTCGTGATGCCCGCGGCGGGGATAGGGGAGCGCCGGACGATCGAGGAGCACGACCGGAATCCGCGCGGCGTCGAGCGCATCGACGATTCTGCGGTTGACGTCATCCTGGTGCGCCGTCTGTTCCAGCGGCGCGAAGAACACGCCGGACACCCGGCGATCGATGTACTGCCGGCACATCTGCCAGGCGCGATCTTCTTTCGAGTTCCCCGCACCGTTCGGGCTGCCCCAGATCAGCGCGTGGTGCCGGGCGAAGGGCGAGCCCATCATGCCCTGGCAGATGGGCTCGAAGATCTCCGTTTCTCCCAGATCGGGGATGAGGAGGCCGAAGGAGAGTCCCGCCTCCCGGGACGCCGCCTTCACGAACGTGCCCGAGCCGGCCCTCCGCTCCACGAGTCCGGCCACCTGCAGGTCCCGCATCGCGCGACCGACCGTGATCCGCGAGGCGCCAAACTTCTGCCCAAGCTCCGCCTCACTCGGGAGCCTTGCGCCGTCGGCCAGCCGGCCGGACTGGATGTCGCGGCGAATCGACGCGTAGACCTGCCGATGCTTGGGCAACTCTGCTTCGCTCCTCATGATGTAAATGATATATCAACTTGACGCGACGAGGCAACAATATTGTCAGGCCTTAAACGTTGTTGTAGGCCAAAATTGGCAAAACATGGGAGTTGCCAGACCTCGAACCGGCTGCTATGCTAGTTGCGCGTAATTGATATATCAACATGAATAGGCGAGCGTACCCCCATGGCCACCAGTCGTCCTCCGTCCCACTTCCTGATCGCCTCGGACTTCGATCAGACCCTGAGTTTCAATGACTCGGGCACCGTGCTCAGCGAGCTGATCGGTGCCTCGAACTTCCAGCAGAAGGTCGACGGGCTCGCACGAAGCAACCTGGTACAGCAGGGCGGCGAGCTGGCATATCTGATCCGCCACGACCCGGACTTCCGAGGCGTTCGACGCGAGCATCTCGAGGAGACGGGCCGGCGCGTCCGGCTGCGCAGCCATATTCCAGCGCTCGTCGATCTCCTCGACCGCGGGATCGATGGCCATCGCTTCTCCTTCTTCGTGATTTCTGCCGCCCCGAAGGAGGTCATCGAGTCAGCGCTGGAGGGGATCGTGCCCGCGGACAGGATTTTTGGAACAGAGCTCGAATACGAGCCCGGTACCGGCGAAGTCAGGTCAGTGGCTCGCGTGCCCGCCGGGTACGGCAAGGTCGCGGTCGTGGAGGAGCTCGAGAGCCGGCTGGGAGTCGTGCCCGACCGGACCATCTACGTCGGCGACGGCAGCTCGGACGTGCACGTCATGCTGCACGTCAACAACCGCGACGGCTTCACGATTGCCGTCTCCGAGAACCGGCAGCTCGCGAGCATCGCGAAGAGCACGGTCCTCAGCGACAACGCGTTCTCGATCATGGCGCCGGTGCTCGAGCGCGTGCTCCGATGGGGAACGGGCGAAATCCGATCGCTCTTCGAATCGAATGGTCTGTCGCTGCACGAGTGGGAGAAGGCGCGGACCGACCGGATCATTCTTCGCGAGACTGCGGCCAACGAAGACGAGGCCGTGGCATGAGGCGGTATCCCCAGCACACACAAGGGGCGCGGTCGTGATCGAGTATCTCGGGTGGGCAGCCACCGCGGTGTTCGTCGGATCCTACTTCTGCACTCGGAGCCACGTGCTCAAGGCCGTACAAATGGTCGGCGCCCTGATGTGGGTTGGCTACGGGCTCTTCATCGGCGCGTCGCCTGTCGTCGCCGCAAACCTCGCCGTCTTCGCGGCCGCCGGTTGGACGCTCGTCCGTTCACGAGGGATTGCGGCTTAGTCCAGAGCGCCTCGAGTCCTTGAACGCATTTCTCGTGGCTTCCGCCTTCAGGCGGAAGATCGCTCTTTTCTTGGCTCCTACCGAACCGCACCGCCGGCCTCCAGTTCGTCCCGCAACACCGAAAATCAACCTGCGAAACGGATTACACGCCTTTGGCGTTATTGTATCGGTTGCGTCGTCGACGACCGACGCGTCAAGGAGGCCGTATGGGAGGAAGAGGTTGGAGCAGCCCGCTGGCTGCGGCGGTTTGCGCGACGACGCTGCTCGCGGTAGGAGCGGTCGGAGCCCAGCAGGCGGCGCCGCCCGCGCAGGCGCCCCAGGGCCAGGCGCCCGCGGGGGCGGGTCGGGGCGCTGGCGGTGGCCGTGGTGCCCCGGGCGCCGCGTTGTTCACGTTGGCGGACGCCGACAAGGACGGCTCGGTGACCCGCGCGGAGTTCAAAACCACGTTCGACCAGTTCACCACCGCCTTGGACAAACGCTTTCCCACGTGGAACCAAGCCGCTGGCGCGCTGACAGACCAGCAACTCGCCGCCGGCCTCAACCTCGTGTTCCCGTCACCTGCCGGGACCTCCGGAGGCGGGCCCCAGAATCAGACGCCCAAGCCGGAAGACCTGTCGGCCATGATGGCTGCGCTCCCGGACAAAGCACCGGCCACGCCGGCGCGGGCGCGCAAGGTGCTCGTCCTTGGCAAGGCGCAGGGCTTCGTCCACTCGTCCATTCCACTCGCCACGAAGACCGTCGAGGCGCTCGGAACGAAGACGAAGGCCTGGACCACGACGATCACCTACGATGCCGCCGATATCAACGCCGAGAACCTGAAGCAGTACGACGCCATCTTCCTCGCGAGCACGACGGGAACGTTCCTCGACGATCCGATCGATCCCGCGGCAACCGCCGCGCGCAAGAAGGCCCTGCTCGATTTCGTGCGCGGCGGGAAGGGGCTTGCCGGCATTCACGCCGCCAGCGACACCTATCATGGGAACCCGGCGTCGACGGACCAGGAGGGCTTCGGCGGCCGGCCGGGGAGGGGGCTTGCGACTCAATTGCTCGCCGTGGCCGACAAGAACGCCGACCAGAAGCTGACCAAGGATGAATTCGGCGCCGCGGCTGATGCGCTCTTCGACAAAGTCGACTCCGACAAGTCAGGGAAAGTGGCGCAGGCCGACTTCGGAACGCGGATTGCGGCGGCATTCCCGCAACCACAAGCTCCAGCCGGGGGCGGACGCGGAGCTGGTGGTCCGCAGGTCAACGAGCCCCTCTGGCCAGAGTTCAACAAGATGGTCGGTGGCTACTTCAAGTGGCACTGGAACGACCCGCAGCACATCTCCGTGAAAATCGACGACCCCAAGAGCCCGCTGACCGCGATGTTCAAGGGCCAGGGCTTCGAGATCAACGACGAGACCTACACGTTCGCCCAGGACTCGTTCTCGCGAGAGAACGTGCACGTCCTCACGAGCGTCGACTACTCGAAGATGAGCGACGAGGACAAGGCCAAGGAGCCGGCGCAGACCGCGCGCACCGACCACGATTTCGCACTGAGCTGGATCCGACGGGAAGGCCAGGGGCGCGTCTTCTACGAGGCCCACGGCCACAACGAAAAGAACTATGCGTTCAAGCCGCTGCTCGAACACGTGCTCGCCGGGATCCAGTATTCGCTCGGCGACCTGAAGGCGGACGACAGCCCGAGCGCGAAGCCGAAGTCAACGGCCTCGAAATAACGCCCGAGCGAACGACAACAGGGTGCCGGCGGCGACGCCGACACCCTGTTCGCTTCTAGTCCGGGCGGCTTGCTCAGAACTTCCGTGACCAGTCCTTCGGCCAGCGCTCGACGACCACCTTTTCTTGCGTGTAGAACTCAACCGCGTCGCGGCCCTGCCCGTGGAGGTCTCCGAAGAAGCTTTCGCGCGCGCCGCTGAAGGGGAAGAACGCCATCGGCGCCGCGACCCCCACGTTGATCCCCACGTTCCCGACCTCGGCCTCGTAGCGGAACTTGCGGGCGCTCGCGCCGCTCGTCGTGAACAGGCACGCCTGATTGCCGTAGCCCCCCGTGTTCACGAACTTGATCGCCTCGTCTATGTCACTCACCGCGTGAATGGAGAGGACCGGTCCGAAGATCTCGGTCCGCGTGACGTCGCTCTCGAACGGCAGGCCCTCGAGCACCGTCGGCCGTACGAAGTTGCCGGCGGAGTAGTTGGGGATGGCTGGATGCCGGCCGTCGACGATCGGCCGCGCCCCGTCCTTCACGGCCTTTTCGATGAGTCCCTCGATGCGATTGCGGCTCTCGGGCGTGATCACCGGGCCCATCTGCACGCCGTCGTCCAGGCCGTAGCCGGTGACGCGGCGCGTCGCTCGATCGCGCATCGCCTCGGTGAACGGCGAGGCCGCCTCGCCGACGGCAATCGCCACCGACGAGGCGAGGCACCGCTGCCCGGCACACCCGAACGCACTGTCGGCGACAATCTCCGAGGTCGTCGTCAGGTCCGCGTCGGGCAGGATGACGACCGGATTCTTGGCGCCCCCCTGGCACTGGACGCGCTTGCCGGATGCGGCTCCGCGGGCGTACACGTGGCGCGCAACGGTGCTCGAGCCGACGAAGCTGACGGCGCGAATCGTCGGGTGATCCAGGATGGCGTCGACCGCCTCACGCCCTCCGTTCACGAGGTTCACCACCCCAGGCGGAAGTTTCAGCGCGTCGAGCAGCTCGAACACCTTCTGCATCGTCAGCGGCACCCGCTCGGACGGCTTGACGACGACCGTGTTTCCGCACGCGATGGCATACGGCAGGAACCAGAAGGGGATCATGCCGGGGAAGTTGAACGGCGCGATGATCGCGCAGACGCCGAGTGGCTGCCGGATCATCATCTCGTCGATGCCGGAGGCGATGTCCTCCGAGTTGTAGCCCTGGATGAGCGTCGGGGTGCCGCAGGCCACCTCGACGTTCTCGATCGCTCGGCGCATCTCGGCCCGGGACTCGACAAGGGTCTTGCCGCACTCCATCGTGATCGTGCGGGCCACGGCCTCGAAGTGCTCTTCGAGGAGCCCCTTCAACTTGAACAGATACTGGATCCGCTCGTTTACCGGCACCCGCCGCCAGCCAGGGAAAGCCCGGCTGGCGGCCTGGGCGGCCGCATCGACTTCCGCGGCTGGGGAAAGGGGAGTGCGGCCCAGCTCCTCGCCCGTCGCGGGATTGAGCACAGCCAGGCTCTCGACCGCTGTGGACTTCCGCCATTCACCCTGAACATAGTTGCGCACGGTTGCTCCTTCGCCGACCCTCGAGCTCGCTTGTAGCGCAGGGTTTCAGCCCTGCCTCGGCAGCCCTGAAGGGCTACGTTCAAAACCGGCTGTCGCTTCAGTTTACCGCCACTCCCGTTGCGCTGGATGCCGATGATTGCGTATAGTCGCCCTTCGCCTGTAGAGCCATCATGAATACATTCCTCAAGACCCGTCTCGGCGTGATGATGTTCCTCCAGTACGTGATCTGGGGGGCCTGGTACGTGACCATTACCACGTACCTCACGAGCACGCTGCAGTTTTCGGCGACAGCGGCAGGCGCCGTGTTCGGGACGACCGCCGTGGCCTCGCTCGTGTCCCCATTCTTCGTCGGTCTGGTGGCCGACCGGTTCTTCGCGACCGAGCGCGTCATGGCCGCCCTGTACATCCTCGGCGCGATTCTGATGTACCTCCTGACGCAGGTACAGAGCTTCGGCGCGGTGTACACGCTGGTGCTGGCGTTCTGCCTGTGTTACTTCCCGACCATCGCGCTCACGAACTCGATCACGATGCAGCAGGTGGCCGACCCCGGACGGGATTTCCCTCCGATCCGCGTCATGGGCACCCTCGGCTGGATTGCCATCAACAACGTGGTCGGGTGGATGCGAATCGAAGCCGCATCGACGCAGTTCCTGCTGGCGTCTGCGGCGTGCGTCGTCATGGCGATCTACAGCATCATGGCGCTGCCGCACACGCCGCCTCCGGCCCGCGGCAAGCAGGTGTCCGCCCGCCAGTTGCTGGGACTCGATGCCCTCGCGATGATGAAAGATCGGTCGTACCTGATCTTCGTGATTGCGTCGGTGCTCGCCTGCATTCCGTTGACGTTCTACTACTCCTTCACGAATGCCTATCTGAACGACGTCGGCGTCGTGAACGCCGCCGGCAAGATGACGCTTGGGCAGGTCTCCGAAGTCGTGCTGATGCTGTTGATGCCGGTGATCTTCCGGTTCTACTCGGTCCGGACCATCTTGCTCTCGGGTCTGCTGGCGTGGGGGGTGCGGTACGTCCTGCTCGGCTATGGGGATGCCGGCTCCGGAATGTGGATGTTCTATGCCGCCATCCTGCTGCACGGCATCTGCTACGACTTCTTCTTCGTGACAGGCCAGCTCTACACCGACCAGGAAGCGCCGGCGCATTTGCGCAGCACTGCCCAAGGTTTCATCACGTTCGTGACCTACGGCGTCGGGATGCTCATCGGGTCGCTCCTCTCGGGAGGCGTGCTCGATTTCTTCACCGACGCGGCCGGACATCGACGATGGGACAGCTTCTGGCTCAGCTCGGCGCTGATGTCATTCGCCATCATGCTGCTCGTACTCTTCTTCTTCCGGAGCTCACGCCGAATCCAGGCGTCGAACGCCGCCCCGGCGCCAGCCGAGGCTCCCGCCTGACCCAGCTGTCGCCGCGGCGAACCCGACCGCCGGCGGCTTCCGCCGGCGCGGGAAAGCAGGTATCCTGTTCAGCCCCGACTGACCAGCCCTCCCTCATCCATGACCACGCCACCCACCCAACGCGCCGCTGGACACGCGCGCGTCAACATCATTTTCATCGGTCCACCTGGGTCGGGAAAAGGCACGCAGGCCGTCCGAATCGCCGAGCGGTACCGCATTCCGCATATCTCGACTGGAGACATCCTCCGCGCCACCGTCAAGGCGCGGTCCGAGCTTGGGCGCCAGGTCGCGGCGACCCTCGCCGGGGGTGGACTGGTGAGCGACGGCCTGATGACTGATCTGGTCCGCTCGCGCCTGGCGAAGCCCGACGTGCTGCGCGGGTTCCTGCTCGACGGCTTCCCGAGAACCGTCAGGCAGGCGCAGGCGCTCGACGACATTCTCGCCGGCGCGCCCCTCATCGTCGCGCTCATGTCCGTGCCGGACGAGGCGATCATCCGGCGGCTCGGCAATCGGCGAGTGTGCGAGTCCTGCTCGATCACGCAGTCGGTCTCGGAGGGGAGCGACGGCCAGAACGATTCCTGCCCTTATTGCGGCGGCCGCCTCGTGCGGCGCCAGGACGACGAGCCCGCCACGATTCGGCGCCGATTGCAGAACTATGCCGAATTCGCCGAGCCGCTCATCGAGTACTACAGGGCGCGTCCGTCCTTCGGATCGATCGACGGCCTCCAGCACCCGAACCAGGTGACCACAGCGCTGATCGCGCACATCGAAAGACACCTTGCCGGGATCGAGGGGGATCGGGACCGCTGACGAGCCGCAGCGCCAAAATCGGTGTCAAAGCGTTGGCGATGGAAGCTGAGAATGCAGCCTCTGTCAGAGGGAAGGGCTTGGCTTCCGCCTGACCAGCCTCCGCCAAGGCTACGGCGGTCCGCCGGAGCGCTTCGCGCGAAGGCGGAAGGCGGAAGCCACACGAGAGCGGAAGACACGAGAAAAGACGCGCTGCAGCTTTCCAGACGGAGGCGCCCATGGATCCTCGGGTCACCCCACCAGTCTCATCCGAGGGGCTTCGCCCCTCGGACTCCCCTACACGCGCGCTCGCGCGCCGCTGCGCCGGCACGCTTCCGCCTCCGCGCGAAGCGCTACGGCGAGACCTCGCCGAAGCCTTGGCGTAGGCGGGCCGCTCGCGTGGCTCGCTCACTGGCGTTGGCTCGCATCGTCGAACGAGCGGCAGGTTATGAGACGGCTTCTAGTGCTGAGATTCGAAGGGATCAGCCGGGATGCCCGGCACGCGTTCCGCTCGCTGGCTCGAAGCCGCGGCTTCACCGCCGTCGCGATGTTGACGATGGCGATCGGTATCGGCAGCACGACCACGCTCTTCAGTCTCGTCTACGGCGTTCTCTTCAGGCCGCTGCCCTGGCCCGAGCCTGATCGCCTGGTCCGGATCGAGGAGCGCCGTGGCGGGAAACCCGGGCGCATTCCGTGGACCATCAGCAACGCGACGTATCTCGAATGGCGGAGCAATCATTCGACCATCGAAGACCTGGGCGCCTGGCGCTGGCAGTCGGTCACGATGAGCGGGGAAGGTGATGCCCGACAGCTGAACGTCGCCGCTGTCACTCCCAGTCTCTTCGGCCTGCTGCGCGCTCATCCGATCGTCGGCCGGACATTCGTAGAGGACGACGCGACAGAGGAGCCAAACGTCCTCCTCATCGGCCACGCGATGTGGCAGCGGAGCTTCGCCGCCCGCGAAGACATCATCGGCCGCGTCGTGCAACTGGCGGGTCGTTCGTTCACTATCGTCGGAGTGATGCCTCGCGGCTTCACGTTCCCGCAGAAAGACACCGATGCCTGGAGGCCTATGCGCGTGGCTCCGGTGGCGGGGAAGGGCGGCGTTCGAAGCCTGATGATCATGCCAGTGCTCGCGCGGCTCCGGCCTGGTGTGACGGCCGCCCAGGCCGCAGCAGAAGCGACTGCGCGCGCGCGATCGGCGCCCGACATCGCATCCGGCGGCATGTCTCTCGCGCTCTTCGGCAGCGGCGGGGAAGCGTCGGTCCAGGCCGGTGAGGCGGTAGAGGTGCTGACCTCTGAGATGCGGCCGGGACTCTTGCTGCTGCTCGGCGCGGTCATCCTGCTGTTCCTGGCGTCCACATCGAGCGTCGTCCTGCTGCAGATGGCGCGAGCCGCCACTCGGCGCCGTGAAATGGCCGTTCGCATGGCCATCGGTGCGGGCCTCGCCCGCCTCGCGCGCGGGTGGGTGCTCGAAAGCCTGCTGCTGGCGTGTGGCGGTGGCCTCGCCGGAGTTGTGCTCTCGTTCGTCGTGCATCGATCGCTTCCGGGCTTGCTTCCCGCGGACTTCCCGCGGCTGGAGGACGTGCGCATCGATGCACTGGTGGCGTCCCTCGCGATCGGCCTGGCGGTTCTGTCCGGGATGGCCGCCGGTCTCGTTCCGGCGCTCCAGACGCGTCACCGCAGCCTCGTCGAGTCGCTCAGTGAGCATGGCGGCAGCCTCGAGGGAGGATCGCGCACCCGCAGCGCGCGGATGCGTGGACTGCTGATGGGCGGACAGGTCGCGATCGCGTGCGCCCTGCTGGCGGGCGCCGGCCTCTTGGGCCGTAGCTTCGTGGCGCTGCTGGCGGCCGACCGCGGCTACGATCCGCACAACGTGCTGACAGCGCGCATCCCGCTTCCCCGTCCGTCCACCTTCGGCGAGCGCGCGGATCTACTCGATCGGATTCGTGAGCGGCTGTTGATGGTCCCTGGCGTCACGAACGTTGCGTTCGGGAACGCTTTGCCCTTCGTGACGAGCGGCGGCTTCCGCGGCTTCAACTTCCCGTCCCCGACACGACCCGGAGAGACCATCGATGTGTCGTCGATGGTGCGCGTGGTCAGCCCAGGGTACTTCGCCGCTCTGCGACTGCGTACGCTGGCAGGCCGCGCGCTGGACGACACCGACACGTCAACCTCCCGACCGGTTGTTGTCGTCAACCGGACGTTCGCGAGCACCTACCTCGGACCCGATCCGCTGGGCGCCAGACTCGCGCTCAGGCTCGGTAGTCACCGCGAGTGGGAGGTGGTCGGTGTTGTCGACGATATGCGACAAGGAGGCATGATCGGACGCCCGCCTGCGCCGTTCGGTGGGGTAGGCGACCCACCGCTCGCGGAGTTCTTCTTCGCGACGCGGCAGTGGCCGGCTCAGGTATCTGAGTTGATTCTCGCCGTGCGCACGACCGGTGATCCAACCCCGCTGACACCCACGCTCGGTGCCATCCTCCGGCAGGAGGATGCCGCGCTGGCCCTGGACTCGGTGATGACGATGGACGGCAGGGTGGTCGAGAGTCTGGCGCGCCCGCGAATCTATGCCGTCCTCCTTGCGGCGTTCGCGCTCTGTTCGGTCACGATCGCCATGGTGGGCTTGTTCGGGATCCTGGCGTACACGACCGCGCGGCGCACTCGCGAAATCGGCATTCGCGCCGCCCTTGGTGCCCGGCCGCGCGACGTCGCGGGGCTCGTGATTCGGCAGGCACTCACGGTCGCTGCCGGCGGCGCCTCAGCAGGTGTGGCGCTGGCGTTTATGGGGGGACGTCTGATGTCGACGCTTCTCTACGGAGTCTCGTCGGCCGATCCGGTCAGCTTCACCGCGGCGCCGGCCTTGCTGATCGCCACATCGCTCGTCGCGTGCGCGATTCCTGCACGCCGTGCCGCCCGAGTGGATCCGCTGGTGGCACTGCGCAGAGGGGACTAGGCCCGACCCTGAACCTATTTCGTGTAGCTTCCGCATTCCGCCTTCGCGCGAAGCGCTCCGGCAGACCGCCGTAGTCTTGGCGGAGGCTGGTCAGGCGGAAGGTCGCGGTTTTCTACAGATTCTTCAGGTCGGCCCTACCGCTGGACACCGGGGACCGCCACACCGGTCTCCAGCTTCAGCTCCGACAGGCTCTGCGCGCGATTCTCTACGGCGCCGCCTTTGACGAATCGGCTGTCCGCGAGCGGCGCGTACACCTCCAGGCTCGCCTGGGGCAGACCACCCCTCGACAGCGTCGCCGCCTCGTCTGCGCTCAGCGCGGACCGGTAGATCAGGATGTCGCGCGCATCCATTCGTCTGGAAGGCGCGGGGCCACCGACCACGAACCCGGTCGGCGCGAGCCGTTCGGATGCGCGGCCGGCGAACACTCCGTCGACGAAGAACAACGTCTCGCCCCGAGCCGTGTAATGAGTGACGAGCAGCTGGTGCCACCTCGCATCCGCGGGCACCTTTGATGCGACCTGCTCCCCGCGTGTGGAGGTGTAGGTCCAGACGCCACGCCGTATCCCAACGGTGGCAGCCGAAGGTTCGCCCTGGCTGAGAGTCGTGGACGCAATCGTGACGGGTGCCTGGGCGGCGCGCGTCACGGTCTTGGTGCTCGTCGTCGCCTGCAGGGTCGTGCCGGTCACCCGCGCAATCGTTCCTTCGCCGGTGGCGCGAAGCGTCATCCCGAAGGCAAACGGGTGCATCGGCGTGTCCGGAAAGAACGTCAGCGCGCCGCCCGTGAGCCGGGCGAATCGGGATCCCCCGGAACGTCGGGGTGAAGGTTTGCCCCGCTCGAGCGCCTCGAACAGCGACGGGACGAACGTCATGGCGAGCTCGGCGTGGCCCGCCGCGTTCGGGTGGAGGCTGTCCCACCAGAACCCATCGGCCCATTTTCCGGTGCCATCGTCGACGGCGCCCAGCAGGTTGACGCTCGGCACGTCCCACCCGTTGATCTCCGCGTTCGTCCGCAGCGTGTAACCGTACTCCACGTCAGTGAAGTCGTTTCGGGTGTAGCACAGCGTCACGATCGGCACGATGCCCTCCGAGCGGCTCCGATCGACGACGGCTTTGATGCCCTTCAGGAACCGCTCGAAGACAACGTCCTTCGCCGCCGGACCCTCAGCCCCACGAATGCCTTCGTTGCCGAGTGACAGGGCGATCACGACATAGCCCGGTTGCACGGGTAACAGAAAGCGTGTGCCCGGCGCCGACTCGCCCGACGCCGCGAAGCGCGACATCAACATCGTCGTGTTGTCGCCCGGCCTGGACTGATTCACCACCTCCCAGCCGCGCGGCTGGAGGAGTCCGCGTAACAGTCCCGCATAACCCTCCTGCCCCGACTCGTCGCCGGTGCCACCCGCCACCGAGGAGCCGAAGATTGCAATCCTTCGGACGACGGCGGGCTGGACGGCCTGTTTCGCGAGCACGACAGCGATGCTCGCGATCGCACAGGCAGCGACGACAACAGGTTTCAGGCGGCGCATCAGCGATTTCTGCCGCCATCCTACTGCGAGTCGGGCGAATGTGGAGCCTGAAGAGCCTGTGAAAAGACCGGACTCGTGGCTTCCACCTTCAGGTGGAAGGGCTTCGCGCGAAGGCGGAAGGCGGAAGCCACGAGCTCGGATTCACACCGGATCACGAGGCCAGCCGTCTCATTCCAGTCCCCATCCAACCGGCCGCCTTGAACTGCAACAGGGCGAAGATCGCGACAACGAATGCAACCGCGATCGTCAACACTCGAGCAATCGGTGCGATCTCTGACCAGAACGTCATCAGCACCAGGGCGCTCCCGACGACCCAGGCATCGTCCACGAGCGTGAACGTGAGGAGCGATCGCCGGCTGATCGCGTTCTGCCGGGCCACGGCCCAAAGCGCGGCGGCATAGGCCAGCAAACCCACCGCGATCGCGTCCAGCAGGAGCGGCGAGCTCAATCCGAAGAGGGAATACAGAGTCCCTCGGCCGAGGAGCATGGCGACGGCGCATCCGGCCGTCGAGAGCGCGTTGAGGTTCAGAATGCGATTCGGTGTCATGTGCCCAACTCCTTTGAAGCGGTTCGTGAGCACAGCATCGCCGGCCGCGGGGCCGCTCGCAATTACCTCACAGGTAATGGAACACGAGCGCCCGCGCAGATAGGATTGAGCCCATGTCGACCTCGATGCAGCCGAGAGAATCAGGACGGGACGGCGCGGCGGTGGGCAGCCTCCTGCGCGAATGGCGGACGGCGCGCGGTGTCAGCCAGCTCGATCTGGCGATGCGCGCGGGCTTCTCGGCCCGCCACGTCAGCTTCATCGAAACGGGGCGGGCACAGCCCAGCCGACAGGCGGTCCTCGTGCTGGCGGAAGCGCTGGATGTTCCGCTTCGCGACCGCAACCGCCTCCTCGAAGCGGGCGGCTTTGCGCACCTGTATCGCCACACGCCGCTCGACGCGGAGGAACTGCGGCACATCCGCAGCATGCTCCAGTTCATCCTCGACCGGCACGAGCCCTTCGGCGCCGTCGTGCTCGACCGCTATTCGAACCTGGTCATGACGAACCAGGCGTCACAGCAACTGTTCGCCGCGATCGTCGAGCCCGGCCTGATCGCTGAGACGCCGAACATCCTTCGGCTGGTCTTTGACGAGTCCGGTCTGCGGCGTTGGATCGTGAACTGGCCCGAAGTGTCGGAGCATCTTCTGAGCCGCTGCGAACGTGAACTGGGTGGACCCTCCGCCGACGAAGTCTCGCGCAGCTTGCTTGCCGAGATCCGCCGGCTTGCCGGCGGATCTGCCACCGTGC
Organism: uncultured Acidobacteriota bacterium; assembly: GCA_963804795.1. Lineage (GTDB taxonomy): Bacteria > Acidobacteriota > Vicinamibacteria > Vicinamibacterales > 2-12-FULL-66-21 > CAVSUB01. The sequence continues at coordinate 222,928 of CAWDRS010000012.1, forward strand.
GTCACCCGCAGCCGCTGAAGCCCGCGGACATCCTGCTGCCGGTCCACATCCGGCGCGGGGAAATCGACATCCGGCTGTTCAGCACCATCATGACGCTCGGCACGCCGCAGGACGTCACGTTGCAGGAGCTTCGAATCGAAACATTCCTTCCGGCCGATCCGGAGTCAGAGGCCAGGATTCGCGCGATGCGGGCCGTTCAGTCGTAGGCCCGACGTTCAGGTCGGGCCTGTCAATCGGCGAAGGGACCGGCGGCGAGCCGCCCGACCTGAAGGTCGGGCCTACTTCGATTCTGCGTAGAACGACCGCGCGGCGGCCCCGACGCGGTTGGGGGTCGTCCAGGACGGATACTTCGTCTGGAGCTCGGACGTCACCGTCGAGGCCACATCGTCTGCGGTCCGCCCTTGCGCTTTCAAATCGGCGACCCGCGTGCGGATCTGGAGCAGCACGGCCCGCTGCCGGTCAATCAGGCTTGCGCTGCCCATCACGCCGTGGCTCGGAACGATGCGAGTGGGCCGAAGCGCTTCGAGTTGGTCGAGGACTCGCAGCCACGCCGCCCCGCTCGATTGAGCCCCGAAGGCGAGGAACCGCTGGCTCATCACGATATCGCCGGAGAACAGGACGCGATCCTGCTCGACGAACGCGATCGTGTCGCCGCGCGTGTGCGTCGGTCCGAGCGCGCGCAGCACCACGCTCACGCCCCCCAGATCGAGCCGATATTCGGTATCGAACAACACATCGGGCTTGCGAAACTGCACGTTGTTCAGGAGCTCCCCATTGAGCGGCGTCATGCCGGCAAACTGCTTCATCATGCCGGGCCCGAGCTCTTCGATATCCTGCTGCTGGACCCGCGCCACGATGAATCTCGCGCCGGCCGGAAGAGCCGACGCGCCTCCCGCGTGTTCGGGATGGAAATGCGTCGCCACGAGATAGAGATCGGCGTTACGACTGACCTTTGCCGTTTCGCGGAGGATGGTCTCCATGTTGCGCGGCCCAAGGCCCGTGTCGACAATCAGGGTGCCCTTGCTACCGACGACGATCCCGACGTTCGGCACCATTCCGACGTTGCCGTCGGGGATGACGTAGACGTGATCCGAAGCCTTGACCGTCGCATTCTCTTTGACAAGGGGAGGCTGCGGCGGCGTCTGGGATGGTTGTGCCCAGGCAGGGACGCCGGCAGCGAAAGCGAGTAGCGTCATCGCGAAGCGGATTTTCATCTTCAGAACCCCACAACGGTGGAAGAGGTTTCAGACATCGTGCGCCTGGAAACCATATCAGACGAGCTTTCCTTGACACCCCTTGCCGGTGTTGGTACACAATATCGAGAGCTCATGGGTTCTCCCTGTCGCCGTTGTCGCTGCGCCTGCCGACTGACGTGTCGGTGCGGGTGTATCGTGCCGACGATCGCCAGGTGAGAGGTCCAGCAACGTTTTTTCCTGCCGCACCCTCCTCCGGCTCGCTCGTCGGCTCTCCCTTTCGCGCTGCTGATTCTCGCTGATTATCGTCGAGCGCATGCGCTGCCTTCTGGCGGATGCCGCTCAGGAGAAGCCTTGCCGTTGAACCGTTTTTGAAGGCGCCTGACACATGGCGGCCGGAACAGGGAATTGAAATGATCTCGGAGAAATGGCAATGAGGATGTGTTTTCGCGTGCCTGGCATCGTTGCGCTGGCGATGGCTCTCGCCACACCGGCCCTCGGGCAGAACCTTCTGAATGTGTCGTACGACCCGACACGCGAGCTGTACGCCGACTACGACGCCGCGTTCGTCAAGTACCTGGCAAGCGAAATCGCAACAGACCGTCAGGATCCAGCAGTCGCACGGCGGCTCGGGAGGCCAGGCGCGCGCGGTGATCGACGGTCTGGAGGCTGACGTGGTCACGCTCGCGCTCGGCTACGACATCGATGCGGTGCAGCAGAGCGGGCTGATCAACCCCGGCTGGCAGAAGCGCCTCCCGCAGAACAGCTCACCGTACACATCGACGATCGTGTTCCTGGTACGGAAGGGCAACCCGAAGGGCATCAAGGACTGGGCGGATCTCGTCAAGCCGGGCACCGCCGTCATCACGCCGAACCCGAAGACGTCGGGCGGCGCGCGATGGAACTACCTCGCCGCCTGGGAGTACGCGAAGCGGCAGAATGGTGGCAGCGACGCCAAGGCGCGCGAGTTCATGACGCAGCTGTTCCGTAACGTTCCGGTCCTCGACTCCGGCGCACGAGGCGCGACGACTACATTCGTCCAGCGTGGCATCGGCGACGTCCTGCTCGCGTGGGAGAACGAAGCCTACCTGGCCCTCCAGGAAGCGAAAGACAGAGTCGAAGTCGTGACGCCGTCGGTCAGCATCCTCGCGGAGCCTCCCGTTGCCGTCGTCGACAAGAACGTGGACAGGAAGGGGACTCGTGCAATCGCCGAAGCGTACCTGCAGTACTCTGTATTCGCCCGAAGGGCAGGAGATTGCCGCGAAGCATCACTACCGGCCGCGAGACGCCAAGATTCTGGCGAAATACCAGGGACGGTTCGCCAGCGTGAAGCTCTTCACGATCGACGAGGCGTTCGGCGGATGGCAGAACGCGCAGAAGGCGCACTTCGCGGATGGCGGAAGCTTCGACCAGATCTACAAACCTGGGGCGCGGCGGTAGAATCGATCTCTTGGCCACCTCGAACCGCCGCCGCGTGCTGCCCGGATTCCGCCTGACGATGGGGTTCACGGTCCTGTACCTGTGCCTCGTCGTGCTGGTGCCGTTGAGCACGCTGCCGCTCAAAACGGCGACCTCGACCTGGGCCACGATCTGGAGCACGATCTCCGATCCGCGCGTCGTCGCTTCGTATCGTCTGAGCCTGGGGGCCTCCCTCGTCGCTGCGCTCGTCAATGCCGTGTTCGGAGGGCTGGCCGCGTGGGTGCTCGTGCGATACGACTTCCCAGGACGACGGCTGGTCGACGCGCTGATCGACCTGCCGTTCGCGTTGCCCACAGCCGTTGCTGGCATCACGCTGACCGCGATCTACGCGCCGAACGGCTGGCTCGGCCGGCCTCTCGACGCGTACGGCATCAAGGTCGCCTACACTCCGCTCGGCGTGACGATCGCGCTCATCTTCATCGGCCTTCCGTTCGTGGTGCGTACCCTCCAGCCGGTCATCGAGGATCTCGACCACGAGGTCGAAGAGGCGGCGACAAGCCTTGGCGCGAGCCGTTTCCATGTGGTCACGCGGGTGATCCTGCCGTACCTGTTTCCGGCGTGGTTGACCGGCTTTGCGCTGGCCTTTGCCAGGGCAGTAGGGGAGTACGGCTCGGTCGTCTTCATCTCCGGCAACATGCCCATGCTGACGGAGATCTCGCCATTGCTCATCATCACGAAGCTGGAGCAGTTCGACTACGCGGGCGCGACCGCAATCGCCCTGGTGATGCTGACCATGTCGTTCGTGCTGCTCCTCGGCATCAACGCGCTCCAGCAATGGAGCGGGCGGCACCTGGCCAACTGAGACGACATGGCTGGTCCTGTTCTCCTTCGGGTTCGGCGAGGCGCGGCGCGCGCGCGGCATCTCTCCGAGCCGAGCTGGCTGCGCTGGCTCCTCACGGGGATCGTTCTTGCCTTCCTCTTGATCTTTCTCGTGCTTCCGCTCGCTGTGGTGTTCACCGAGGCATTCTCGAACGGGTGGGGCGCCTACACCGCGGCAATCGTTCATCCCGATGCGCTGGCGGCGCTCAAATTGACGCTGCTCGCCGCCGGCATCGCAGTCCCCGCAAACCTCCTCTTCGGTGTCTGCGCGGGGTGGGCCATTGCCAAGTTCGACTTCCCCGGCAAGAACCTGCTCACCACACTCATCGACCTCCCGTTTGCAGTGTCGCCCGTGATCTCCGGGATGGTGTTCGTCCTGCTCTTCGGGCGGCAGGGCCTTCTCGGCCCGTGGGCCGCCGACCACGGCCTCAGGGTCGTCTTCGCAGTCCCCGGTATCGTCCTGGCAACCATCTTCGTCTCGTTTCCGTTCGTCGCGCGGGAGATCATTCCCGTCATGGAAGCGACAGGAACCGAGGAAGAAGAGGCGGCACGGGTGCTGGGCGCAAGCGGCTTGCAGATTTTCCTGCGCGTGACGCTGCCGAACATCAAGTGGGGGTTGCTCTACGGCGTCATCCTCTGCAACGCTCGTGCGATGGGCGAGTTCGGAGCGGTCTCCGTCGTTTCCGGGAAGATTCGAGGCCTGACCAACACGCTGCCGCTCCACGTGGAGATTCTCTACAACGAGTACGCCTTCCAGGCCGCATTTGCGGTGTCGTCGCTGCTCGCGTCGCTGGCGCTCGTGACGCTCGTGTTGAAGACGATTGTCGAGCGGCGGGTCGTGCACAGCGTCGTGGAGTCCGCGCGCGAGGAGCTCGAAGAATGGCGATCGACGTCCGTCACGTAACGAAAGCGTACGGCAGCTTCACCGCCGTGAAGGACGTGAGCTTCTCGGTTGCCGATGGCGAGCTCGTCGCGCTCCTCGGACCGTCGGGCTGCGGCAAGACGACACTCCTCCGCATCATCGCGGGGCTCGAGACCGCAGATGCCGGCACGGTGCTGCTCCAGGGGGAGGATGCGACCGATACGAGCGCGCGGGATCGCGCAGTCGGATTCGTCTTCCAGCACTACGCGCTCTTTCGCCACATGACCGTCTTCGAGAACGTCGCGTTCGGACTGAGGGTCAGGCACCGGAACCGGCGACCGTCGGATGCGGAGATCTCCAGGAAGGTGGAAGACCTGCTCAAGCTCGTGCAGCTCGATTACCTGGGCACGCGATATCCGACCCAACTCTCGGGAGGTCAGCGCCAGCGCGTCGCGCTCGCACGAGCCCTGGCGGTCGAGCCGCGCGTGCTCCTCCTCGATGAGCCATTCGGCGCGCTCGATGCGAAGGTCCGCCAGGAGCTCCGGCGGTGGCTTCGCCGACTGCACGAGGAGATCCACCTGACCAGCCTCTTCGTCACGCACGATCAGGAAGAAGCGCTGGAGCTCGCCGGCCGGGTCGTCATCATGGATCACGGCCAAATCGAGCAGCAGGGAAGTCCGCAGGAAGTGTTCGAACGTCCCGCGACGCCGTTCGTGATGAACTTCCTCGGCCACGTGAACATCTTCCACGGTCGCGTGGAATCCGGGAAGGCGCTGCTCGGACCGCTGGCCATCGACTACCCGGCCCACACGGATCCCACGCCGCAACCGGCTGCCGGGTACGCCCGGCCGTACAAGCTCGATCTGAGCCGCGCGCAGCTCTCAGGAGGGCTCTGGGCGACTGTGGGGGCCGTGACGCAGGCGGGCAGCGTGGCGCGAATCGAGCTCTCCGATGACGAAGGACGTGCGATTCAGGTCGAGTTGAGCCGGGAGCGGTTCCTCGAGCTCACGCCGGCCGTGGGGAGCGTTTCTACGTGACGCCCCGAAACGTGCGAGTGTTCCTGACGAATGGGAGATAGGAGCTAGGAGATAAGAGGCGCGCTTCGAACGGTGGCGGTCGGATAGAAGGGCACGCCGTCCGCCAGATCCATCGCCTCGCCTTCGGCGACTGCGGCGCGGAGGTCGTGGAGGAGCAGCTCCTGCGCGATCCCAGAGTGGAGCGTCGAGATCGCGACGCTCGCACCGACGGCGCCCGTCCCGATGATCCCTACCCGAACCGGCCGTGGCATCGCCTCGCGCCTCCGTTAATCCTCCACCGATGCGAGGCCCGGCACATGCCCGGATTGGCGGCCCGCGGCTCGTGATCAGTCCGCAAGCGTCGGCTTGACCGCCGGGGATGGAAGGCTCAGCGAGGGCAGCGCCGCGACTATCGCCTGGCGCTGCGGCTCGAGCCACGGCGGGAGCACCAGCGCCTCGCCGAGGTGATCCGGATCCTCATCGACGGCGAACCCTGGGCCTTCGGTGGCGAGCTCGAAAAGCACGCCCCCGGGCTCGAGGAAGTAGACGGACTTGAACCAGAAACAATCGATCATCGGCGTCGGCCGGCGACCGGCATCGTCGACCCCGGCGCGGAGAGCGTTCTGGTGCGCCTCGTCTTCGACGCGCCAGGCAATGTGGTGGATGCTGCCGACACCCCATGCGCCCCGGCGCGCTTGCGGCGCTTCCTGCAGGTCGACGTAGGAGCCCGACGTGCCGTCTCCGACGCCGTACCGATGCCATCCACGTTCGGAGCGCAGGAGCGAGAAGCCGAGGACGCTCGTCAGAAACAGTGTCGTCGGGCCCAGCTCCCGCTCCAGCATGCGCGCACCCTCCAGCCCTCGGATTTGCTGCCCGACTGGAATTGGGCTGCCGTCCCACGGCTCGAACGGCCGTCGCATCGCAGATTCGCTTTCCACCAGCGCCAGCCGCAGGCCGTGCGTATCGGCGAGCGGCAGCACGCGTTCGCCGAATCGCGATTCGACCGGGTCAGCGGTGACGCCATAGCTCTCCAGCCGCTGCCCCCAGAAATCGAGGGTGCCCGGCGGCACGGCGAGCGAGACCTCGGTGCTCAAGCCGTGGCCCTGGCGGGGAGGCGCGAGATGCGCCCATGGAAAGAACGTGAGGTCGGTGCCCGGGTGGCCGACCGCGTCGGCGTAGAAGAGATGGTACGTCCCGGGATCGTCCTGGTTGACGCTCTTCTTCACCAGCCGCATGCCCAGGATGCCCGCATAGAAGTCGAGGTTCTCCTGCGCAGGACCTGCGATTGCAGTGATGTGATGAAGCCCTCTGACGCCTTCCATCGCTAGCCTCCTCGAACCAGGTTCTGCCGCGATCATCGCACGCCGTGGGTCCTCGGAGACGCGGCATTCGAGCACTCGGACCGCCGCGTCGACCGGCGATCGATGTCAGCCGTGCAGGCCGTCACGCGACCTCTACGAAGATGCCGAAGCGAAGCTCAACGGTTCGCGTCGCATGATATGCTGACAGAGCGACTTATCTGGAAACAGCCGCCCGGTGCTGCAGTCGAGCGAAGTCGCGCGGATTGTCAGCGCGAAACGTCGAGTTCTTCGCGCACGCTCTGGCGAAGAGCTGAAAGGGGACCTGCCTATGGCGAATCGAACCAAAGTGACCCAACAGAAGCGCGCGCGCGAGCGTGCGAAACAGGAGCGCCAGCAGGAGAAGACCCGACGACGCGAGGAAGCCAAGAGCCGGAAGACCCCGACCGCCCGGTCCGCCGACGGCGAGGATCCCGACATCGCCGGCATCATCCCCGGCCCGCAGCCCAGCCCGTGGGGAGACGACGAGCCTCTCACGACGGAACCCGACGACGAGTAAGCCGTCCGTATCGTTTCTACTCTTCAACCGAGGCAGTTCGCGTCTCAAGCGAGATTGTTCGCGCCTCCCCGACGTCAGTTCACCTCAGCCGCGGCTCTTCCGGCGTGAGTTGGTGGCGTGCCGTCTGGGCGGCTTGCGTCGAAGACTCAGCGTATTGTGGCGGGGAAGATGTTAAGACGTGAGGAACAAGAATCGACGGCGGCGAGTAGACAGCAGGATGCGCCGCGCGGGGGCTGCGTTGCGAGACCGCGACCCGCTTCAGTCCGGAGGAGACCGAAGATGCACATGAGCAGCCTGCTGCCTACTCTCCGCCGTTCGTAGCCTCGGTGTCGCGTCCGCGACCCCGAAGCCCGACGGTGAGTCGTGCAGGAGCCTTTAGCAACTTGCGTTCCCGCCGGTGGTCCCCAGCCGCCCCGATTTTCCTAAGCAATTCAATCGTCCTCGACGAACGGGCCATTTCAGAGCGGCCAACGGCTTGGCCGCCGGCCAAACCGTTGGCTGACTGGAGTTCCGTGATGGCCCCCACAGCAGGTGACTCCGGAGGTGCCACTTCAGATCCGTCGAGCACGCACCCTTACGACGGAGCTGGGCGGCTCCGTCGTCGTCCTCAGACGGTTCGCCGTCCGCTGACGAGGCCGACCACGAACAGCACGAGCGCGATCACCAACAGCACGTAGATGAAGTTCCCCAGGGTGTAGCCGCTTACCAACCCGAGCAACCAGAGCACCAACAGAATCACCGCAATCGTAAACAACATCGTTCTGCCCCTCCTGGAGGACGCAGGACAGCACAAGCCGTGCCGCATGCGGATCCGGCTCAGGCGCTCACCCAAAACGATGGACCAGTTTGAGGTCGCGCGGTGCTCTGGATCTCAGCGCCTACCCGGACGCTGCTTCTCAGAGCGACCACATGTGGACGACTGACAGTCCGCGTCCTTGTGCCTCGGGTCCGCGATTCAATCCCTGAACATCCCGCCTTTTTCGTCGGCCGAATCGGAATAGATGGCGGGAACGGCAATCCCGTTCAACCGCAGATAGAAATTCAAACACTCCAGTGACGGTGTAACGGTCTCGCGAGCTCCATGGTCGCTCAGCGCTTCACGAGCTCGACGCGTCGGTTCTTCGCCCGACCTTCTTCGGTGTCGTTCGCAGCAACCGGCGCCAGCAGACCGACGCCGGCAGCTTTCAGCCTCTTCGGATCGATCCCATGCTGTCAGGTGAGCGCGGTCACCACCGACATCGCCCGTCGCCTGGACAGGTCCATGTTGTAGTCGAACCGAACGGGCGTCATATCAGCATGTCCGCAGTGGCGGTTCAAGCTCGACGCCGCTGATGCGATGCTTCGAACGGTTGTCATCTTGTTGCGAGGCGAGCCTTCGCGTAGCATGGCGGGTCATACACAGCCTCAACCGCAACGTGAAGGAGAAGGCGCGATGGCAGGTCGACGATTGAGCAGCGGTACCGCGATCGGTGTGTGTGCAATGGCCTTGATTGGCTGGGCGACGCCCATCGAGCGTTCGACGCCGGTCCATGCCCAGGCCGCAACGGCAACACAGCCTGCCGCCGCGATCGATCCGGCGCTCCTGGCGGGGCTTCGCTGGCGCTCTCTCGGACCCGCGCGCGGCGGGCGGTCGCAAGCCGTCGCAGGAAGCACCAGCCGCCCCCTCGAGTACCTACTTCGGCGCGACGGGAGGCGGGCTCTGGAAGACGACTGACGGCGGCCAGACGTGGCAGCCCGTGTCCGATCGCTTCTTCAAGTCGTCTTCCGTGGGAGCGATCGCCGTCGCAGAGTCGAACCCGGACATCGTGTACGTCGGCATGGGGGAGACGGAACTGCGCGGCAACGTGCTCCAGGGTGACGGCATCTACAAGTCCACGGACGCCGGAAAAACGTGGACGCACATCGGCCTGGACAAAACCATGACGGTGGCGCGGATTCGCGTGCACCCCTGGAACACCGACGTCGTGTACGTGGCGGCTCTGGGCGATCCTTACGGTCCAAATCCCGATCGCGGCATCTTCAAGACCGTCGACGGCGGCAAGACCTGGAAGAAGGTCCTCTTCCGCGATGAAAAGACAGGTGCCGTCGATCTCTCGATGGATTCGAAGAACCCGGACGTCTTGTATGCCGGCCTGTGGGAGGTCTTCCGCACGCCTCACTCGCTGTCCAGCGGCGGTCCGGGCAGCGGCCTCTTCAAGACGACCGACGGCGGCCAGACGTGGACGGAAATCACGAAGAACGCCGGTCTGCCCAAACCGATCTGGGGCAAGCTGGGTGTGTCCGTGTCGGCCGCCGATCCGAATCGCGTCTACGCGATCATCGAGGCGGCAGATGGCGGCGTCTTCCTCTCGGACGATGCCGGGGCGACGTGGAAGATGGTCAACGAAGATCGCCGGCTCCGGCAGCGCGCGTTCTACTACACGCGGATTTACGCCGATCCGCAGGTCAAGGACACGGTGTACATCCTCAACACCGGCATCTACCGTTCGACGGATGCCGGCAAATCCATTCGCGGTATTCGCGTACCCCACGGCGACAATCACGATCTGTGGATCGCTGCCAATGACGCGAAACGCCTGATCAACAGCAACGACGGCGGCGCAAACGTGTCCATGAACGCCGGCGAATCCTGGACGGACCAGGACTTTCCGACGGCACAGTTCTACAACGTCTTCACGACGGCGCACGTGCCGTATCACGTCTGCGGCGCTCAGCAGGACAACAGCACGGCCTGCGTTCCAAGCACCGGCGGCGACTTGTACGCAGTTGGTGGCGGAGAGAGCGGCTACATTGCGCCAGACCCGCAGGACACGGACGTGTTCTACGCCGGCAGTTATGGCGGCCTGCTGACGCGGACGAACCTCCGCACAGGCGAGAGGCGCGCGATCAATGTCTGGCCCGACAATCCGATGGGCTTCTCTTCCGGAGACATCACCGAGCGGTTTCAATGGACCTACCCGATCGTCATCGCGCCCACGAACCCCGACGTTCTGTACGTGACCTCCCAGCACGTCTGGAAATCGATCAACGACGGTCAGAGCTGGCAGCGCATCAGCCCGGACCTCACGCGTCACGATCCGTCCACACTCGGACCGTCGGGCGGCCCGATTACACTCGATCAGACAGGTGTCGAGACCTACGCCACGATCTTCACGCTTGCACCGTCGGCCATCGACGGCAACGTGCTGTGGGCGGGCTCTGACGACGGCCTGGTGCACGTGACCCGCGACGGCGGAAAGAGCTGGCAGAACGTCACGCCGCCGGACCTTCCGGCCTTTACGCGCATCAGTCTGATCGAAGCCTCCCCCCACAACGCCGGGTCCGCGTACCTGGCAGGCAATCGCTATCAGAAAAGCGACCGCGCTCCCTACGTGTACAGGACGAAAGACTATGGGAAGACCTGGGCCAAGATCACCAGTGGCCTGACCGGAGAGAACATCGCGCGCGCCATTCGCGAGGACAAGAAGCGGACGGGCCTCCTGTTCCTCGGCACCGACACCGGTGTCTACGTCTCGTTCGATGACGGCGCCATGTGGCAGTCGTTGCAGCTGGATCTGCCCGTGACGCCCGTGCACGGCATCGAGGTCAAGAACGATGACGTGCTGATCGGCACGCATGGCCGGTCGTTCTATTCGCTGGACAACATCGGCGTGCTCCGTCAGATTTCCAGAGAGACCACCAACGAGCCGGTCGTGCTGTTCCATCCATCGGATGCGACGCGATCGATCTCGCGGGGAGTGGCCATCGACTACTACCTGAAGCAGCCAGCCGACAAGGTCGTGGTGGAGATCCTGGATCCACAGGGCAAGTCGATCACGACCTTCACGGGGCCGCCCGCGGCCGAGGGGACCGGCAGGGAAGGTGGCCGAGGCGCAGCGCCGGCAGAAGGCCCGGCCGAACCCAGCGAAGAGGGCGGCGGTGGCCGTGGCGGACCGCCCGCGCGCGTCACGGCCAAGCAGGGGATGAACAGGTTCACCTGGGACATGCGGTACCCGAGCGCCCGCGACTTTCCCGGCCTGATCATGTGGGCCGGCAGCACGCGTGGGCCACAGGCGCCGCCAGGAGAATACCAGGCGAAGCTCACCGCGGCCGGCGTCACGAAGACCCAGGATTTCACGATCAAGCGCAACGCGGCGGTACCGACGGTCACCGATGCCGACCTGCAGGAACAGTTCAAGCTGGCGAAGGCGATCAACGACAAGGTCACGGTCGCGAACGAAGCCGTGCTGCGAATCAGGAACCTGAAGACGCAAATCACCGAGCGAAGCGGCAAGAGCAGCGACCAGCCGCTGAAGTCCGCCGCACAGACACTGACCGACAAACTTACCGACGTGGAAGGGGAGATCTACCAGTACCGGAATCGGAGCAGCCAGGACCCGCTCAACTATCCGATACGCTTGAACAACAAGCTCGCCGCGCTGCAGGGGATCGTCGAGAGCGGGGATTCCAAACCGACCGACCAGTCGCACACCGTCTTCAAGGAGTTGTCGTCACGACTCGATCAGCAGCTGGCCAGGCTGGAGGCCCTCGTCAAGAACGAGCTCCCGGCGCTCAACAAACTGCTGACGGATCAGAAGCTCGAGCCGGTGCAGGATGGCGTGCCGCCGAGGGTCGTCACGCAATAGCTGATGGGAAGCTCTTAAGCTGGAAGCTGGAAGCTGGAAGCTGTCAGCCTTCCCCCCGTTCGAGCGTCACCTCGACGTTCCCGAGCGGCTCTTCAACCACCAGGAAGAGATCGTCCGGGTTCTCGACGCCGGCGCTGAAGAGGTCTGCCGGGCGATACGGCCGCTCCTGCATCGACAGCGTGATGTCGACGATCTCGGGATAGGACGCCAGCGCGACCTCACCGATGGCATGGAGCGTGTGCTCGACCGACAGTCGCGCGTGTGCCGCGAAGGTTTCGACGATGACCGTTCGGACACCCTGCCGATAGGGTCCGAACGTCACGTCCGGGTTGCTGTAGGTCCAGCGCGCGCCGAGCGCGCCGACCAGCAGACGCTGGACACCGTCCTGGACGCCGCTCGTGTCCTCCTGCCGCCCGGGCGCCCGGAGGCCAGCGGAGCGCATGAGCGCCAGCTGATCGATCCCCGAGACGACGGCAATCTGTCGGCCGTTGCTCGTCACGGCGGTCGTCCGGCGCTCGCCGCCGCCCGCCTCGAACGCCTGGCCCTGCGCTTTTCCCCCGATCTCGAGCCGCGACCAGAGCTGCTCGGCAATCTCCACGCGGACCTTCGTGATCCGCGGGAAGGATGACAGCAAGCGCTCGCAGAGCGCCAGACCGAACGGTTCGATCTCGCCGTGGCCGTCGGTGCGCGCGGTCGCGTGGACGAGATTCTTCAGCGCTTCGCCCGGCACGAGCCCGTCGGACCGGCCGGCTGTGAAGGACGCGCCGAAATCCCCCTCGAAGCGGCAAGAGACCGTGAGGTCCTTCGGGTCGTGGCGATCGCCGCGCCGCACGACACGCAGCATGCGAAGCCGCGATTCTCCATGACTGCTCGCGCTTATCCTCGGCACGACCGCACTCTAGCACGGCGGCCCTTGCCGCATGGCTGCCGCTCGATTCATAATCTTGGGTTCATGCAGGTCGCACGACGGTATCTGATCAGCGGCCGCGTCCAGGGCGTGGGCTTCCGCGCGTTCACGGAGACGCAGGCGGCCGTCGAGGGGCTGCATGGCTGGGTGCGCAACCTCGGGGACGGCCGGGTCGAAGTGCTCTTCGAGGGGGACATGGAGGCAGTCGAGCGAGCCGAGGCGAAGCTGCGGCGCGGACCGGCCGGCGCACGGATCCAGGACCTGATCGCCGAGGACGTCGCACCGTCCGGCAGGGCCACCGGGTTCAATATTCAGAGCTGATTCAGCGAGGGCTCCGCCTCGGACCGTCGAGGCTCCGCCCCGCTAGGCGATAAGCTTGATAACGGCGCGCTGACGCGCGGACGGCCTTGAAAAGGGAACTTCAGTCAACGCTCATGATCGAGTGGGTCAAGGCCTCTTGGCGTCGGGCCGCCCGCCCGACACTTTCCGACACTGAGGCTCGATGCAGGCACTCAAAGCAAAGATTCGGCACGTCCCTGACTTCCCGAAGCCGGGCATTCTCTTCTACGACGTCACCACCCTCTTGAGGGACGCCGAAGGGTTCAAGATGGCGATCGACGCCCTCACCAGTCCCTATCACAGCGCGGGTATCGACCTCGTCGTCGGGATCGAAAGCCGCGGGTTCATTCTCGGCGCGGCCGTCGCGGATCGACTCGGTGTAGGGTTCGTGCCGGTGCGCAAGGTCGGGAAGCTGCCGTCGGTCACCGTGCGCAAGACGTACGACCTGGAGTACGGCACCGACAGCCTCGAGATGCATCGCGACGCGATCGATCAAGGGCAGCGTGTCCTGATCGTGGACGACCTGCTCGCCACTGGCGGCACGGCGCGCGCGGCGGTCGATCTGGTGAAGGAAGTCGGCGGCAGCGTCGCCGGCGTCGCGGTCCTCATCGAGCTCCTCGGGCTCAACGGGCGTGCACGACTGGACGGGGAGAACCTGCACGTGGTCCTTGAATACTGAAAGTCGGCTGCCTCACCAGCTGAACTGATAGAATAGAGTGTTTTTCCCGGCGCCCGTAGCTCAGCAGGATAGAGCATCGGTTTCCTAAACCGGGGGTCGCAGGTTCGAGTCCTGCCGGGCGCGCCAGCCTTCGCTCGCCTGCGATCGTGCGCGAGCTACGGCTGGCAAGCCAGTGCGCTCGCCTGCGATCGTGCGCGAGCTACGGCTGGCAAGCCAGTGCGCGGGCTACGGCTGGCAGGCCAACGAGGCTAGAACGCATCTCACAAATGCGGCGCGTGCGAGCACGGCGAGCGAGCCACGCGAGCGGAGCGCGCCCGGCGACGCGGCGCGAGGGAGCGTGTAGGGGAGTCCGAGGGGCGAAGCCCCTCGGCTGAGACTAGGCAGGCATTACCAGAATTATGAAGAGCATCGAACGGCACAAGCTGAAAGAGAACGACTTCGCGCGGACGGTCGCGCACGCTCGCGACGCGCTGGACGCCCGCAAACAAACCATCTCCATCGCCCTCGCGGCGTTCGTGGTGGTGCTGGCGGGGATCGGCGCCTACGTCTGGTGGCGACAGGCGCGGGATGCGGGCGCCAACGAGATGCTCGCGTCGGCCATCGCGGTGTACGAGGCGCCGGTCGTGCCGATTGCGGCCCCCGCGCCCGGCAGCCCCGCCCCGCTGCCACAGGCAGGGACCTATACGACGGAACAGGAAAAGCTCCAGGCCGCGCTGCCGAAGTTCCGTGAGGCGGCGGACCGCTATCCGAACTCGGCTCCGGGACTCGTCGCGAAGTTCCACCTCGCCGGCATCCTTGCGTCCCTTGGGCAATATCAGGAGGCGGAGCAGAAGTTCCAGGAAGTGGTCAGCAAGGGCAGCACCAGCATCTACGGCCGCACGGCCCGTCTCGGACTCGCGAACTCGCAGGTGGCGCAGGGCAAGTACGACAACGCGATTGCGATCTACACGGAGTTGAGCCGCGATACCAACTCGCAGATGCCGGTCGACGGCGTGCTCATGCAGCTCGGGCGCGCCTACGTGCGCGCGGGCCGCAAGGAAGAAGCGGCGAGAACGTTCGACCGAATCGTCCAGGAGTTCCCGAAGTCGAGCTATCTCTCTGAGGCACAGCGCGAGCTGCAAGGCGTGCGGAAGTCCTGACGGACTCCCGCTAAACGGCGTCCGACGCGCTCGAGAACGTGAACTCCCGGATGCGCGCCGCCGGGCAGACGACGGCCAGACCGGCCCCGCCGATCCCCTCGCCGCTCACGACGCGCTCTGAGGGCGTCATCGCCTCGATGTTGTTGAACGCGACGACCGGCGTTTCGTTCCACCGCATGTTCTTCAGCGGACGCGTGACTTTCCCCTTCTCGATCAGGAAGAGCCCATCGCGTGTGAGCCCCGTGACCAGAATCGTCTGAGGGTCCAGCGAACGGATGTACCAGAAGCGCGTCACGAGGACACCCCGCTCCGTCCCGGCGATCAGGTCGTCGCGCGTCGCCGTTCCGCCCTCCATGATCAGGTTCGACGGCCCGGCCGTCGGTTCCTTCCCCGTTTTCTCGGCCCAGTACCGCGAGTAGAAGAGATCCTTCAGCACACCTTTTTCCAGCCACACGTGGCGCGACAGCGGAAGGCCTTCGTTGTCGAAGCTCACTGTCGGCGCGAGCGGATGTGCGGGATCGGACAGGATCTGCACCTTGTCGCCGCAGATCTGCTCGCCGACGCGGTTGCCGCCGCCTTTCTTCGAGAAGAAGCTCCGTCCCTCGTCTGCCTGCCGGGCATCCGCTGAGAAGAGCATGAACGCCAACAGGTCGGCAACGGCAGCCGGCTCCAGCACGACCGTGTACTTGCCCGGCTCGATGCCGACCGGCCCCTTCGACAGCGCTGCCTTCTCGATGGCGGTTCCCGCCAGTGCCGCGGGATCCAGCTTCTTCAGCTCGTTGAAGGACCGGGATGCCCACCCGGACCCGGTGCCATCAGGGGTGCGCGCGGTCAAGTTGTAGTCGGCCGCTGTGTACTTGTCGTACGCGAAGAGTCCCTTCGAGTTGGCGATCGCCTGGATCGACGCCTGGGTCTCGACGAATCCGGCCGAAACCACATCACGTTTCTTGCTCAACTCGATGGCCGTCTGGACCGAAGCCGCGCGCCATTCAGGCGTCGCATTCGCGGCGTCGTCGAAAAACGCAGAGACGGGGGTGTAGGTCTGCGGAGCCACGGGCGGCATGGCTTCCGGATTCTCCGGCGACAGCCGCGCGATCTCCTCCGCACTCCGTATTGCGCGCTGGAGCGCGGCGTCGTCGAATTCGGCCGTCGTCACGGTGCCGCTACGCTTGCCGAAGCTCGCGGCGATGGCAAGGCTGTAGCCGGAGCTCGCGCCGGACGTCGTGGCAGTGTTCCGGGCGAACCGCAGGTTCGCGCGGTCGCCGCCGGTCAGCGTGACGGTGGTCGCTTCGGCCTTGCTGATCGACAGCGCCCGATCGGTGAGCGCCTTGGCCTGTTCTCGTGTCCAGATCATTGCCGTATCCCTCGAATGCCATCAGCGGTGCCCGCGTACCGAACCAGCACGTCGACTCCAGCGGGCGATATCCCCGCGCGTCAGCGCGAGGTATTCAAAATGTTGACGCGCGCAAAACGGGTCACCGGACATCCGTGGCTCACCGAGTTGCTCTGCGTCGGCTGACCTTTGCCGTCGCTGAAGGCGCCGCCCAGCAGATATGTCGACTTCCCACCCAACATGTCGCACGACTTCCAGAACTCCGGCGTGTTCGATTGATACGCGACATCGCGCAGCTGGGTCGTGATCTTGCCGTTCTTGACCTCCCAGAACGTCTGGCCGCTGAACTGGAAGTTGTACCGCTGGTGATCGATGCTGTAGCTCCCGTCGCCCTTCACGTAGATGCCATCGTCGGTCGCGCCGATGATGTCCTGCTCGCTGAGGTCCTTGTCGCCCGGCTCGAGCGACACGTTCGGCATGCGCTGGAAGGGGACCGATGCCCAGTTGTCGGCGTAGCTGCACCCGTGAGACGTCTTCTGGCCGATGAGATGCGCCTGGTCGCGCGTCGTCTGGTAGTCGACGAACACGCCCTCTTTGATGAGCGGCCAGCGCGTCGTCTTTACTCCATCGTCGTCGTATCCGCACGTCGCCATTGCGTGCTCTTGCGTCTTGTCCGCGACGATGTTGACCATCTTCGACCCGAACTCGAACTTTCCCAGTTTGTCGGTCGTGAGGAAGCTGGTGCCGGCGAAGTTCGCCTCGTACCCGAGCGCGCGATCGAGCTCGGTCGGATGGCCCACCGACTCGTGAATCGTCAGCCAGAGGTTCGTCGGATGCAGGATCAACGTCTTCTGTCCCGCCTGGACCGTCTTGGCCTTGTGCATCGCCACGGCCTCTTCGGCCGCCACTCGCGCTTCCTTCAAGAGCGGATAGGAGTCGACGTATTCGTAGCCCATGCCCATCGGTGAGGTCAGAGCGTTGCGCGAGTAGAACTTCCCCGTGGCTCGATCCACTGCCGTCACCGAAAAGGACGGGTAGGATCGCACCAGAGACTGCTCGATGTGCGAACCCTCGCTCGACGCGAAGTACTTGTGCTCGTTGACGAACTGCATGAAGGCCGACACGAAGCTCGCGCCGGGGACCTTCAGCGCCTCCTCATGGATCTGGAGCAGGAGATCGAGCTTGGGTTGAAGCGGCAGCTCGAACGGGTTCTTCGTGACGGGCGTGTTCCACGTGGCGTCGTAGGCCTCGACCGGCGCCAGCCGGACCGGCTCGACGTTGATCGCCTTGTTGGCTTTCGCGATCGTGACGGCCTGGGCGGCGACCCGGGCGATCTCCTCCTTCGTCACGCTGCTGCTGCTCGCAAATCCCCAGGTCCCCTCGGCAATCACCCTGACCCCGAATCCGTAATCCTCGGTGTTGACGATGTTCTGCACGCGGCGGTCGCGGGTGAAGATGAATTGGTTGCGATACCGGTTGATGCGGATATCCGCGTACGTGGCACCCGCCCGTTTCGCGGCGGCGAGCGCGGCATCGGCGAGATCGCGCATCTCGTCAGCGGGCGGATATGCCAGGAGGATATTGGACGGACGTGCGCCTGTTGCTGCACCCAGCACCAGCATCGACTGCACGAATCGACGGCGATCGATCATGGGAACCTCAGACACGAGCGACGCCGGGCGCCCGCGAGCCAACATTCGGGAGGAGTCAGTGTTCCGGCGTGAGGACTACAGCCTACCTCAGACGGCAGGCGGCCGGAATCGATCGGCGATGGAATGGTTCGCGGGCGTGACGAATGCCAAGAGCTGCGGGATCAACGGAACAGCGGCCCCGGCAGCGGTCGGGGCCCGGCCGCTACGCGGTGAGCGTGTGTGTGTCCTCGTTGACCCTCGGAGCGGGCGGCGCTACGCGCTCGGGCTCGACGAGCATCCGCAGCGCATACTCGCTGGGGGCGCCTGTTGCCTGACGGCAGGGCCCCACCCGGAAGATGGCCGACAGCACACTCGACTTACGCAGCGCGCTCGGCAGGTCGAGTCGCGTGCGCGCCTCGCGGTCCACCTGGAAATAGACAAGACGGAAGAGCGGAATTGGCATGCCTCCCAGGCAGTCGACGCTGACGCCGTTGTCGCTGACGTCGCGTGTGACCACGGCCGCCATCCGGGTCGTGCCCTTGGCGTCCTTCCATACAATCTGCCCGGGCACCGCAATGCGGCGCCTATCGGCAGCGCGCTTTTCGCTGCGGGGTTGACCACCCTGGACAAGGCGAAGTCGCTGTTCCATCTGTCTTGGACCTCCGACGTTGCGTTTCGCGCCTCTATATATCAAGTCGCACGCCCGCTGGGAACGGAGGACCCAGCAAAAACTTTGATCGAGTTGAACACTACTGTAATCAGCAGCTTACAAGAATCTGACGATTCTGGTATATCCGCGTCATGGTGTATATGCAGTATACAAACAGGGCAACTGCTGTATACCCGGTATCCTAATCAACCGCACACTCGATTCGCGGTCTTCTGAGCGCACGAGTCGAGTTATAGAAACGACGCAGAAACGCCCAGCCGCTCCATCTTCAGGTACAACCCACGGCGGGTGAGCCCGAGCGTACGTGCGGTCTCGGAGATGTTGCCGGATGACCGCTCGAGGGCGCTCTCGATCATCTCGCGCTCCAGCTTCTCGACGGCGGCCGACAGGGTCGTGCGCGCCTGACGGCCCTTGAGCGGTGTATCTACGCGATCCAACGCCACGCCGAAGACGGGCGAGAGCAGTTCGGGGGTAATGAGGCCTTCCGAGGGTGCCATTGCGACCGCGCGCTGCACCTCGTTTCGAAGCTGCCTGACGTTGCCGGGCCACGCGAATCCGTCGAACAGGTCGAGCGTTTCCGGGCTGAGGCGCACGCCCGGCTTTCCCATGCGTTCCGAGGCTTCGCGCAGGAAATACGTACTGAGGTGAGGAATCTCTTCGCGGCGCTCTCTGAGGGGAGGCACGTGGATCCGGATCACGCTGAGTCGATAGAACAGATCCTCACGGAATTTCCCGTCCGCGACGCGATGCTCGAGATCGGCATTCGTCGCCGCGACCACGCGAACGTCGACTCGCTGGGGTCTCGTGTCGCCGACGGGGAGAACCTCTCCCTGCTCGAGAAAGCGCAGCAGTTTCGGCTGCACGTCGAGCGGGAGGTCGCCGACTTCGTCCAGGAAGAGCGTTCCGCCGACCGCGGTCCGCAGTACACCAGGCTGATCGGCCACGGCCCCCGTGAAGCTCCCGCGACGATGACCGAACAGCTGGCTGTCGGCCAGCTCACGGGTGGCGCTCGTGCAGTTGTAGGGGAGGAACATGTTCGCCTGGCGGGGCGAGCCTGCGTGAATCGCGCGCGCCACGAGGTCCTTACCCGTCCCGCTTTCACCGGTGATCAGGACCGTCAGGTCGTTGCCCTGCAGGCGCTGGATTTGATCCGTGACGCGGTGCATCGCTGCGCTGGCGCACACGAAGCCTGGCAGAAGCGGCTCGAGCTGGCTGTCTGCCGGGCTGCCCGAGACTTCGACGGGGCGCTCTCGCGCACTACACAGCTCGAACCCCTGGCGAAGGACAGCGGCGAGCGTCCGCATCCGCCGGCGCGCCCCCGGTCCAAGCGCGCGTGTCACTCGACACCACCGCGAACCGCGGACCATCGGCATCACGGCCGAGCGCCTCGATTGCCAACGTCGGGACAGTCCGGCCCGTCGGCCGTGCGGCAGCGCTCACCAGGCTTCGTGCCGTCTCGCTGTCACACCCGGCTGACGTCACCACGCGCGGCTGACCAGAGCCGGGCCGGACAAAGATGACGGCTGCCTCAGCGCGGCACGCCTCGATCAAAGCCGTCGCCGCCTCGCGAGCCAAGAGCGCGGGCAGCACGGCCGCATCCACCAGCCGGCGGACAATGGCGTCGTCGCCCCCCATTGTCGACTCGACGGCGTCGGCGGCCTCGGATTCGACCGAGGCGCCTGGCTCCGCTGGCCGGGCCACGGGCAAACTGGCAAGCGCCGCCTGTACTTCGGTGAGATCCGGTCCGGCGCCGAGCGACTCGAAGATCGCCGCCGCATCCTTCAGATAGGCCGCCGCTCTGGATCTGGCGCCGGCGGACGTGGACAACCTACCCAACTCCAGGTAGCTCAGGCCCGCCTGGTGCCTTTCGCCGAGCAGATCGAACACGCTGACGCTCTGACCGAAGTCATGATAGGCCTCGGTTGCGCGGCCGGCCGCGGCGTGCAGCCGACCGCGGAGCCGGAGGAACTCGCCCCAGCTGCCGCCCATGGACCCCGGCTGGATCCGATCGGCAATCGCGTCGAGATGCTCTTGTGCGCTCTCGATCAAACCGGATGCGAGCAACGCTTCGACGACAATGAGCTCCGCCTGGAGTACATAGGCGGGAGGCGCTTCGGGGGCACGCGCTATTCCCGAGGCGAGGGACACAGCGGGACCATGTTCGCCCCTTCGCAGTGCCAGCCGCGCGCCCAGAACGTGCAGCGACCACTGATACCAGCGCGTGCCCGGCATCTCGTCCTCGCCGTAGGCTTCGCGAGCCTTCTGAAGATGCCGGTTGGCCGCGTCGTACTCCCCGCGGATCAGATGAATCTCCGCGAGCGTGTCGAAGACCCCGCCCGTCGTCTCTCGCATGAACTGCTGGGGACTGCGGACATCGAGTGCCCGATTCAACGCCTCCTCGGCGCGCTTCAAATTGCCGAGACGCACGCAGATCTGCCCGAGCGATGCGAGGGCAACGCCGAGGCCGTGCGGCGTTCCGGACTCCTCCTGCAGCTCGACGCTGCGCTCGGCGAGCGTCAGCGCCTGATCGTGCCGGTGCTGCATCAGCGCGACGTTGGCCTGATTGCCGCACACAGTGGCGAGCACGTCGCCGGCATCCACGACAAGGGCGAGGCGCTCGGCGTGGCGCAAGGCGGCCATCGCCTCGTCCAGTCGTCCTTCCTGCGCGAGCGTGATGCCGGAAAGCGAATGCACCATCGCGAGGTGTCGCTTGTCACCAGCCGCATGGAGGGCGGAGGCGGCCTGGGTGATGTGTTCGCGGACAATCGCGGTATCACCGACCTGGCGGTAGCACAGCCCCAGCTCGTAGTGTGCGAGCCCGATCGCCAGCGAGTCGTGCGCGCGCTCGGCCTGGCTCACGGCCTTGGTGAGAAAGGCGATCCCTCGGGAAGGCTCGCCGCGGGCGGCAGCGAGCCGCCCGTGCATACGCCAGAGATGAGAAAGATGTGCCGGATCGAGGCGTTCGTGCGCCTCCGGCGGCGGTCCGAGCGCGTCGGTCGCCTGCCGCACGTCGTCCTGAAGCAGCCAGGCCTCGGCGAGCGAGCAGCGGGTCTGGATTTGGTCTCCCCGCGGCAGTCCGGGCCGCTTCAGGAGCTTGACGAGCAGGGCGGCCGCCTCGGCTCCCTGGCCCCGATCGAGTGCAGTTTGGGCTTGCGAGAAGAGGTCCGACGGGGACACGGGCCGTAGTATACCTCGTATACAGGCGTTATCTGCTAATGTCCCGGTTTCAAAATCGCAGATCCGACCTGGGCTACGGGTGGAATCGATATCCCAGAATCTTGTACACCAGCTTCGCACAGAGGAAATTCGGCGCCATCAGGCCGGGCAGTGGGCTCAGCTCCACGATATCGCAGCCCACGACGGACTTCTTGGCGATCACTTTCCGCAGCAGGGCGAGCATCTCGTACCACGACAGTCCGCCGGGCTCCGGCGTCCCGGTCGCCGGCATGATCGCCGGATCCATCCCGTCGACGTCGATCGTCAGATAGACGTTGCCGCTGAGGCTCTCGACAACGTCGATCCATCCAGTACGGATCGGCCCTCATGCTGTGGTCGTAGAACATCGTCGTCCGGAGCGACGTGACGACCTCGGCTTCCTCGGTCGACATGCTCCTGATACCCACCTGGGTAATCGGGGCGTACTCGAGGCTTCGCCGCATCGCGCAAGCGTGGTTGTGGGGTGTGCCCATGTAGCAGTCGCGAAGGTCGGCGTGTGCGTCGATCTGCAGGACCGACAATCCCGGGTGTCGCGCCGCCGCGGCGGCCACGAGCGGCGGTGTGATCGAGTGCTCGCCGCCGAGCGTCACGAGGAACTTGCCGCGCGCCAGGATCTCGGCTGCTACCCGGCGGATTTCGTCCATCAGCGGAGCGAGCTCGCCGAAGGGCAGTTCCATCTCGGGCAGCGTGAAGATACCGATTGGGTGGATGTCGGCGCCGATTTCCTCGTCCCAGAGCTCCATGTGCGACGACGCCTGCAGAATCTCACGCGGTCCGTTGCGGGTCCCGGGAACGTAGGACGTCGTCCGGTCGAGCGGAACGGGAAGGACGACGGCCCGGGATTCCTCGAACGATCGGGTGACTGGCAGCGCGCCGCCGAACATGAGTGGCGCGCCGTGGTCGTACTCGAATGGAAAACTCATTCACGTGCCTCGAAACGATCCTGTGGGAGCGGCCGTCCGTCGACCACCATGGCCCGTGCGGCGAGATCGAATTGCAGTCGCGATCGAGCCGCGACCAGTGTGGCGGCACTGCTGACGAGCGCGCTGGCAATCACCGGCAAGGCAATGGTCGCGTCGGCGTGCACGGTCACCTGCTCGGCGTCCGCCGCGAGCTTGCCCCAGCTGCGCGCCTCGTCCAGGCTCGAGCCCGAGGCACCGCCGAAGTGGGGCACGTCGGTCACGATCTGCAGAGCGTAGCGATGCCCGCCGACCCGGTCGTCGTAGAACTCCGCCTGGACCGTCGCCTGGTTGATGAAGTTCTTCGGCGTGCCGCCCCCACACACGATGGAGGCCGTGCGCGGCCGCCGAATCACGAGGTTCACCGACTCGATGATGTCGCCGATCACGTCGACGTGGCCTGCGTGCGGATCGGAGTGCCGCGCTTGCGAGAGTCCCATCCCGATCGATGAATCCGCGATCGCCGGACAGAAAATCGGGACGGCGGCGCGATAGGCGGACGTCAGGATGCCGTCGCGACCGGTCTCCTTCCACAGGTACTCACCCAGTCGATACAGGAGCTCGCGTGACGTGTACGGACGGGGTTCGAGGGTCAGGGCGAAGCCGGCGATCCACTCGTCGTTCTCGACGAATTCGTCCTCGCTCGCATACGTGTCGTAGACACGGTCGATGCGATGCGCCTGCAGCTCCGTGTCGTCGTCGCTGGCAGAGCCCACGTAGTGGCGACGCCCGAGGGTCTCGTGGAGATCGTGGTACAGGTTTGCACCGGTCGACACCAGGCAGTCGATGTAGCGGTCGGTGATGAGATGGGCCACCACGAGGCGCATTCCTCCCGCGCTGAGCGCTCCTGCCAATCCGAAGAAGATCGTGCAGTCGCTGCGGAGCATCTTTTCCCAGATGCGGCGCGCGGTCGCGAGGCTGCGTCCCTGGAAAGAGACGTGCTCCATCCGTTCCAGGACCTCATCGACAGTGAGTCCGGGGCGGACGACCAGCGGCTCGACAGGCACCCGCAGGAAGCGCGACTTGTTCTTCATGCCGGGACATATGTTAGTGCACGGAGCGGAGTCTCTCGTCGGCGCCGGGTCTGAAGACCTCGCGGCTGCAGACTATGAATCCCCTGGTTCAGAACGCCCGGCCGATGCGGCCGAAGATCGCTCCGCTGTTCCGGTTGCTGAGGCCGTCATGCCGCCAAGCGGCGCCCGACGTCAGCGTGATGGGCAATGCGTATCCGAGAACCGTATCGGCCGACAGCTCCACGCCGAGAGAGACGCGGACGTCGCGCATCCGAAACTTGTCGTTCCACGCGTGGCCGGCATCCGCGAAGACCGTGCCGTGGATGGTGCGGACGAAGGCCGGCAGAGTCCCCGCTCCACGCTCGACCCGCAGAATCGGAAACCGATAGTCGAGGTTGGCAACGATCGCGTGCCAACCGCGCGTGTCGTCGTCGAAACCTCGAATGAGGCCGATGGCGTCCTCGCCGAACAGGAACCCGCCGGCCTGCGGCCCGTTGCCGGTCTGGGTGAATTCGCGTCGAACGCTCTCGTCGCCCCACGACTGTGCGGCTGCGAGGCGTGCGGCCACCACGCGGTGCGGGCCCCCGCTCGACGGTACCCGCGCACGTCGGCGACGACCGATCCGGCGTCGCCGTCGCTGCCGAGCGCCTGCGCGATCAGCTCGTTCGTCGCGCTCAGACTCCAGCCTTCCTCCCGGCTGATCGAGAATCCATACTGCTTGGCGGACGAAAAGGCATAGCCGGACCTGATCGAGCGCCGGGCCGCGCGCTGGTCGATCGGACGGTCGCAGGTGGCGCACGCGATCGTGTCGGTCGCGACGTGCAACGCGCCCAGCACCGACTGCGCCGATCTCACGCGCTTCCAGGGCAGGACGACGCCGGCATTCAGCTCTGTCGAGCGGACCTCTCCGCTTCGAAACGGGTCCGTGTCGTCGGCGGCGCTCAGGAAGACCGCAGGCCACCAGCGATCGTAGAGGTACGCCACGTTCCAGTCGGGACGCGCTCGCGATGGAGCCCATTCGACGTCGGCGAAGTAGGCATGGCGCCCCAGCGCGTCCGCCCCGCCGATCGCAGCACCCGCAACGGTCTCCCCGTTGTCCGATCCGACCGTCGGTGTCCAGAAGCGCGGCGCGAGGGTTGGCCACGGCCGATAGTTGCGCCCGGCCGCGTCCGAGACCGGGACCGTCCGCGCCGCGGCTTGTGTGGGCAACTCGCCCTCAACGCGCGACCAGCGCGCGCTGTCGAGCGGCAGCTTGAAAAGGTCGTAGCCGTCGGGCGTGTACCCGACGTAGACGAGCGTGCGGCCGTCATCGGATACATCGGGAGACTGGGCGCTGGCACCCGTGCCCTCCAGCCGATCCACCGCGCCCGTCTGGAGATCGACGACGAAGAGACGAAACGGTCCTCCGTCCCTGTCCGACGCAAACAGCAGGCGGCCGTCCGGCATCCACGCTGGCGACACGCACCGGGAGGTCTTCGAACCTGCCGCGACCGTCATGGATCGGGTCGCCACATCGACGATCACGATCTCCGGCAGCGCGCCGCGCACGTGACGTTCCACGGCGATACGTCGCCCATCGCGAGACCACTGCGGTGACGTGAACTCCGTGTCTGGCGCCGACGCGAGGATCGTCGAGGGACCCACCGATGCGGCAGGTGCGCTGCGCAGCGTCGCGACAGACAAATCCCGGCGGTCTTCGCGCTGCGTAGTGAAGACGACTGTTCTGGCGTCCGGGGATACATCGGGGTCAGCGGCACGAAATCCGTGCGTCAAACGCACTCGCTGGCCCGTATCCGGGGCAAAGGCGTACAGATCGCCCTGCAGGCCGACGTTTGCCACGAACTCCACCTGATCGAAGACGACCAGGGTGCCCGCAAATCCCACTCGCTCGCCCAGGTACCGGGTCGTCACCTCTCGAGGCTGCGACGCGCTTCGATCGAGCGCCATCAACGACGGGAAGCCGTGCGGGTTGACGGTCGAGTAGTAGAGGCTCCCGTCCGGCGCGAAGCGGGGGCCCGACACCGTAAATCCGTGATGCGTGAGCCGCGTCGCGGTCGCGGCCTCGGAGTGCTCACCCTGACGCATCTCCAGCTCGAAGTCAGACCACAAGCGTCCGAGCGACCGGCCGAAGACTCGACGAAAGGCCGGCGCACCGAAGTAGGGAAGCCGGCGACCGGTCTCGTCGGCGAGTTGCCGCAGCTTCTCGGGACCGTGGCGATCCGCGAGGAATCGGTGAAAGAGCGCGCCGTAGGCGTACTGCGCGTTGCCACCTGGCCAGTCGTCCAGGCCGCCGTTCACGCGATCGAGCGGCTCGAATCGGGATGCGGACGCCGCGCGCGTCACTATCTGCCGGAAGTCGCCTGCGCTCACTCGGCCGTACCCGGTCTGCGCGCTCTCCTCGAACGTCGCGATGCCCTCGATCGCCCACAGTGGCAACGCGAGATTGGGGAAGAGCACCGGGTTGCGTCCGAACGCCCGCCGGAGCCCGCCGATCCACCCGCTCGATCGGCCCAGGTGAACGATGTGGGTGTACTCGTGAGTGAAGACGACCCGCAGCCAGTCATCGATATTGCCGATCGTGCTGTCGCCGCCGGGCCCGGCCGCACTGATCTCGATCAGGTTGTAGGGAACAGGCGTGGCCCACCCGTTTGGCAGGTCGCTCTGGTTGACCAGGACCACCTGCACCCGGCCCGACGCCGGACCGAGCGTCCGATCGAGCTGTGTCGCGACGTCCTCCGCGATGAGCGCCAGCCGGCGCGCCTCAGCCTCTTCGCCCTGATGAAAGTGGATATCGAATCGGGGCGTCGCAATCGTCCGAAACCGCAGGCGCGGATCGTACCGGCTCGCGGCGATCGCCCGCTCACACGTCAAGCTCACTATGCTCAACACGCTCAGCATGCTCAGCATGCTCATGGCGGCGAGCTGCAGCAGAAACCCGAGGAGCCGACGCGTGGCGCGGCCGCCGGCGCGGCTGCTCATTCGTGCGTGCCGGACGGCGGAGTCGACCGCGTGACGCCCGTGAGGAAGGAGAAATCGGCTACGGGTGAGAGCTGCACGCCGCGGAAGGCCGGTTGCGCGACTGCGACGTTCGTCTTGTACCAGAGGCTGATGTACGGCACATCCTGCGCGATGAGCGCGCATCCTCCGGCGAGCGTCAGCGCCGCGGCGAGCAACCAGAGGCGACCTGACGATGCCGTCATTCCGCCTCGCGCTTCAGCTCCGCGAGCAGTGCGAGCGCTTGCAGCGGCGTCAGATTGTCGACGTCCACGGCGCGCAGGCGCGCGCGCAACGCGTCGTCCTCCACGACGGGCGCCTGGAACAAGCCGAGTTGCTGCCGGCGTTCGCCGCTGCCGCTGAGGGACGGGCGCCCGCCGCGCGAGAGCTCATCGCGCTCGAGCCCGTTGAGGATCTCGCGCGCGCGCACGACCACCGACGGCGGCAGCCCGGCCAGCCGAGCCACCTGGATCCCGTAGCTCCGGTCGGAGCGTCCCGCCACGACCTTGCGGAGGAAGACGATGTCGTCGTTCCACTCGCGCACGACGACGTGGAAGTTGGCAACCGAGGACAGCGCATCGGCCAGATCCGTGAGCTCGTGGTAGTGCGTCGCGAAGATCGTCTTCGGGCGTGCGCGGCTGCCCGACGCCAGGTGCTCGGCCACCGCCCAGGCGAGGCTCAGACCGTCGAACGTGGCCGTGCCGCGCCCGATCTCGTCGAGGATCACGAGGCTCCGCGAGGTCGCGCTGTGCAGGATGTTCGCCGTCTCCTGCATCTCCACCATGAACGTCGACTGGCCGCGGGCGAGGTTGTCGGACGCTCCGACGCGCGCGAAGAGCCGGTCGACGACCGGGAGCTTTGCCGATCGCGCCGCGACGAACGAGCCTGCTTGCGCCATCAGGCAGAGGAGCGCCGTCTGCCGCAAGTACGTGGACTTGCCGCCCATGTTCGGGCCGGTCAGGATCACGACCTGATGGCCGGCCGAATCGAGTGCCACATCATTCGGAACGAACGCATCCGATACGTGCCGCTCGACCACCGGATGTCTCGCGTCGGAGGCCGTCAGCTCGTCGCCGGCGTGCACCATCGGCTTCGTGTAGTTCAGTGCGGCCGCCGCATCCGCGAGCGCGCTCAGGACGTCGAGCGCGGCAAGAGCGCGGGCCGTGTCCTGGATGCGCGGCGCGGCGGCGGCGACGCGCGCTCGAAGCGCCTCGAAGATGGCGAGCTCCTTCTCGAGAATCTTTTCGTCCGCGCCGAGGACCTTCTCCTCGTAGTCCTTGAGCGCCGGCGTGATGAATCGCTCGCCGCCGGCAATCGTCTGTTTGCGGTGATAGTCCGACGGCACGTTGGCGAGGTTCGACTTCGAGATCTCGATGTAGTACCCGAACACGCGGTTGTAGCGGATCTTCAGGGAGGTGATCCCGGTGCGCGCCCGCTCCGCATCCTCCATCTCCGCGATGCGCTGCTTGCCCGACCGGCTGATGCTGCGCAGGTCGTCGAGGTCGGGATCCACGCCATCGCGGATCGCGCCGCCGTCGCGCGCAAAGGCCGGCGGCTCGTCGAGGAGCGTCTGCTCCAGCGCCTGCCGGACATCGACGAGATCGTCGAGCTCCGCGAGCAGGCTCCGGACGAGCGGAGCCTGGAGATCCTCCAGCAACAGCTTCACGCGCGGGACGGCGGCGAGCGACTGGCGGAGCGACACGAGGTCGCGCGGACCAGCGGTGCCCAGCGCCGCGCGGCCGACGAGCCGCTCGACGTCGTGGATCGTCTTGAACGTGTCGCGAACCTTTGCGCGCTCGGTCGTCCGGAAGGCAAACTCCTCGACGGCGTCGAGCCGATCCTGGATGCGCTCCAAGGA
Source organism: uncultured Acidobacteriota bacterium (assembly GCA_963804795.1). Taxonomy (GTDB): domain Bacteria; phylum Acidobacteriota; class Vicinamibacteria; order Vicinamibacterales; family 2-12-FULL-66-21; genus CAVSUB01. The sequence continues at coordinate 251,517 of CAWDRS010000012.1, forward strand.
CAGGAGTGGCCGGAGGAGCCACGCTCGCAGCATCCGGCCGCCCATCGGCGTGACCGTGCGATCGATCTCGTCCAGGAGCGACCCCGCACGCGTCCCACCGGAGGATTCGATCACCTCCAGGTTGCGCATCGTCGTCGGGTCGATGAGCAGGCAGTCGGCCCCGGCGCGGAATCCGATTTCGCGGACGTGGGCGAGGTCGGCCTTCTGCGTGTCGCGCAGGTAGTGCACGAGTGCGCCGGCTGCGCGGACGGCGGCGGGATGCGCCTCGAGGCCGAAGCCGTCGAGCCCGTGTGTCTTGAGCTGCTCGATCAGCGTGCGCCGCGCGGGCTCCAGGTCGAAGGCCCAGCCGTCGATCGAGGTCACGCGTGCCTGCAGCTCCGAGGTACCGGGCGGCAGGGAAGCGGGCGTGGAGTGATCCGGCAGTAACAGCTCGCGAGGGCGCAGGATCATCAGCTCGTCGGCGAGTGCCTGCGGGCCGTCGGCGCCGGGATACTCCGCGGTGGTGAACTCGCCTGTCGACAGATCGAGTACGCGCCGCACCAAGCCCGTGGGCGTCGACAGCCGGAGCAATCGCGATCAGCAGCGCCGGCTCCCGGGCCTCGAGGTAGCCGGCATCCGTGAGCGTGCCTGGCGACACGACGCGCACGACTTCGCGCCGCACCAGGCCCTTGACCTTACGCGGATCTTCGACCTGCTCGCACACCGCCACCCGGAAACCCTTCCGCACGAGGCGGGCGATGTACGTGTCCGCGGCATGATGAGGCACGCCGCACATGGGAATGGCGCCGCCGTTCGCGTCCTTGGACCGCGACGTCAGCGTCAACTCGAGGGCGCGCGCCGCCGTGAGCGCATCCTCGTAGAACATCTCGTAGAAGTCCCCCATGCGGAAGAAGACGATCGCGTCGCGGTGCTGTCGCTTTGCGTCGAAATACTGCCGCATGGCCGGCGTCGCGCCGGCTGGTTCGGAAAACACAGGGGACGTCATCGGGTTGCTGGAACGAATGGCTGGCAGAGCGTCTCGTGTCGAAAACCCGTGGCGCAGGGCTTCAGCCCTGCCGCAGCGCCGGCCTTGACGGACGGCGCGACGAGGTTTTGGAACCAGTGCTCGTGACGCGAGTATAACATTGAGCCCATTGGCTTTCTTCGCATGATTGTCCTCGCGCTCGACACAACCGGACGGGCCGGGAGTGCCGCGATCGTCCAGGGCGGCGTGGTGCTCGCGGAACTATCCGGCGATCCCGCGGTCACACACGGGCAGCGGCTGCCGGGCGAGTTGATGCGTCTCGTCGACGATGCCGGTATCGCCCTGGAGGCTGTGGATCTGCTCGCTGTGGCTGCGGGGCCAGGATCGTTCACGGGCCTTCGGGTAGGTATCGCCACGATGCAGGGGCTCGCGGTGGCGACAGGCAAGCCGATCGTGCCGGTCTCGACGCTCGAGGCGCTCGCAAGGGCCGGATTCAAAGAGGGCGACGCCCTGGTCGCCCCGTGGATCGACGCGCAGCGTGGCGAAGTCTTCGGCGCGCTCTATGACACCGGGAGAACGCCAATCGGCGAACCGACGGCGCTCCCGCCGGCAGCAACCCTGACGTCGCTCGCCACGATCGCAGGCGGCCGACGGATCCGGCTCGTTGGGGACGGCGCCGTTCGGTATCGAACACCATTGCGAGCGCGCTCGACGTACGCGCTGATGTCGATCCCGTCGTCCCGACGCTGGCCTCCTGGATCGCCAGAATCGCGGCGGAGGCGCCCGGGCGCGCGATTGCGCCGCACGCCGTTGCGCCAATTTATGTCCGGCGTCCTGACGCCGAGCTCGCCAGAGACCGGCGGGCGCGTGAAGCCTGAGCCGACCGGTGGCGGCACAATGAGACCTCGCACACCCCCGCACACGCGCCGCCGATGATCGTCGAACGGCTCACCGACGATAACGACCTGGACGCCGTCGTCGCGCTCGAAGCGGCGTCCTTCACGAACCCCTGGACGCGGGACATGTTGACGCGGGAGCTCGCGCAGCCGACCTCTGCGCGCGTGTACGTGCTCCGCCTGACCGAGGTCCGCGTGGCCGCATTCTGCTCGTGCTGGGTGATCGCCGACGAGCTCCACATCAACACGATTGCGGTCGACCCGGTACGCCGGCGGCAAGGCCTGGGCCGCGCCTTGATGGTGCAAGTGCTCGCCGAAGTGGCTCTCGAAGGGGTCAGGCGCGCCACGCTCGAAGTGCGCCGATCCAATGCCGCCGCCCTGCGGCTCTACGAGGGACTTGGGTTCGCCGTCGCCGGTGTGCGGAAACGGTACTACACGCATCCCGAGGAAGATGCGCTGATCCTGTGGCGTGAAACAAACGTGGCGGGCCCGATTTCCGAGAAATCTCAAATGCCGTGGAACCGTCCTTGAAGGCCCTGCTCTCTTGTGCTACCGTGCCCCTTACCGAGTGTTTCTGCGGAGACATATGCAATCTCTTCTCAAAGGAGGCGAAGATGCCGACAGACTTCGAAGAGCTGAAGCGAAAGCTTCTGCAAACCGATGAGGAGTTCCGCCGGCTCGCTGCTCAGCATCACCACCTCGACGAGCAAATCCACAACCTGGCAACCCGCCATCACCTTTCCGAACCCGAGCAAGTCGAAGAAGTCACCCTGAAAAAGCGCAAGCTCCACCTGAAGGATCAGATGGAAATGATCCTGCGGCGAAGCGCTGACGGTTCGATCGTTCCGGCGGCGCGGCACTGACCGACCGCCCCGCCTTACGTGATGGATCTTCGGGCCAGCCACCGGCCCGCCGGTGCTGGCCCTTCGTGTTTCGCTCCCTGCGTCCATGAAAATCGATCGCGCCGGGTATCCGTTCATCGCGGCCGCACTCGTGCCGGCTGCTGGGCTCGCTGCCGCTCGGCGCTATGGCTGGAGTGCCGGCTTCGCCGCTCTCGGCGGCTTCCTGACGTATTTCTTCCGCGACCCCGACCGACAGGTGCCGACGGCTCCGGGCCTTGTCGTGTCGCCCGCCGACGGACGGGTGATGTCTGCAGGACCGGGTGACCCGCGATGGGCGCCTCCGGGTGACTGGCTTCAGATCACCATCTTTCTGTCGCCGCTCGACGTCCACATCAACCGTTCACCGGTCGAAGGGCGCCTGACGCGGATCGAGTATCGGCCCGGCCGTTTTCTTCCGGCGTTCGACGAGAAATCCAACGACAACGAGCTGAACGAGATCTGGATCGATCACGAAGGCCGTCCCGTCGTCGTCCGGCAGGTTGTTGGCATCCTCGCGCGGCGGATCGTATGCCGCGTTCGAGAGGGTGAAGACATCGGGCGAGGCGAGCGGATCGGCCTGATGAAGTTCGGATCCCGCATGGATGTCTTCCTGCCAACCGACGCACGGCTGCGCGTAGCGGCCGGCGATCGCGTGATCGGTGGTGAAACGGTGCTGGCGACGCTGGAGCCTTCCGGTGCTCGGTAACTTTCCGCTGCGTCGCCGGGAGGATCAGCCGCGACGATTCCGCCGCGGCGTGTTCCTGCTGCCTTCGCTCTTCACGGTCGCGAACCTGTTCTGCGGCTACGCGTGCGTGGTCTACGCCACGCGCGCCGACTTCGACACGGCCGCCCTCTTCATCGGGATCGCGATGGTGCTCGACACGCTCGACGGTCTCATCGCGAGGCTGACGAACTCGTCCACCGCCTTCGGTGTGCAGCTCGATTCGCTGGCCGACGTCGTATCGTTCGGCCTTGCGCCGGCGATCCTCGCGTTCACGTGGGGGCTCTGGCCGCTCAAGCGACTCGGGTGGGCGGCCGGCTTCATCTATGTCACCGCCGCCGCGATGCGGCTCGCCCGGTTCAACATCCAGACGACGACGGCAACGGACAAGCGGCATTTCGTCGGCCTGCCGAGCCCCGCGGCCGGCGCCGTCATCGCGTCGACCGTGTATCTGTTCCCCTACGGCCTGCAGGAACCAGGCACGGCCGCGCCCGCGCTGGCGATGGTCCTCGTGCCCGCCTTCCTCATGGTGAGTACCATCCGCTTCCGGAGTGTGAAGGCCATCGACATGGGGTGGCGGCGTTCGTACCTCGCGCTGTTCCTCGCCGCCGTCGTGCTCGCGCTCATCGCGTCGCACCCCCGGCTCGCGCTCGTCATCATGTCCTACACCTACGTGGTGTTCGCGTGTGTGATGTGGGGGGTGGGGAAGTTCGGAAAGAGGCATGCGGCCGATGGCAGTCGTGCCGAGGAGACGCATGAGAGGTACCTGGAGTGACGGAGAAGAACAAATCCAACAGGGAGGAGGGGAGGAAGGGAGGAACTCACAGTCGCACATCGCGGACGATCGCATCGGAAGTCAGACTGCACGCGAGCCCACGCATCGTCTCATGCGAGCGCGACTTGAAGTTGAAGCAGGCCAACAGGGCTGCCTGTCACTGCAGATAGTATCGCTGCGCGATCACGGTGCAAGGCACCGCTTGACTCTCGAGTCTGTCTACAACGTGTCCGCGCGAATCCGCTCCAGGTCCCTGTGAAGCGAAGCCGACTCCGGTCTACTGAGGCATGCTCAGCTCGAGCGGCTTCTGCGACTGACTCGAGAAACGGCTCATGAGTGAAGCGGTAAGGCACGTCGATCCACAACGCTCAAGTGATCACACTCAAGCTCACCGGTTGCGCGGTAGGTCTCCTCCTGAATTTCAACGTTCCGATCCTGCGGCATCGGGATCCGCCGTCTCCTCCATCCATCCTTGCGGAATAGAGACACGGAAACAGAATGACGAACCTCCCCTCCTCCCCACCTCCCTGTTGTTGATTTCAGGTGCGCAATCGAGCGCGTGTCAGGCGATCGGCAATCTCACTCTCACCACAGTCCCGACTCCCTTCTCGCTCTCCACTTCGATCGCTCCTCCACTCAACTCGACGTTACGCCTTGCAATGGGGAGCCCGAGGCCCGTGCCTGTGGTCTTGGTGGAGAAGTAGGGCTCGAAGACCCTCGAGAGCGCCTCTTGATCCATACCCACTCCGGTATCCCTGATCACCAGGATCACATCCGCAGGCTCGGTGAGCGCGTGGATCGTGAGTCGCCCCTCGTTGGGCATCGCGTGGAGGGCGTTCTCCACGATGTTGGCGAGGGCGCGGGCGATCAGCGTCCGGTCGACCAGTGCCGTGGGAAGCGGCGGCTGCACCCGGTTGTCGATCGCGATGCGACCGGCGAGTCCCGTGCGGTACGGATCGATCACTTCGGCGACGAGCGCGGGCACGTCGACCGGCGCACGCCGGGCCGTTGGTGACGACGCGAAGCTCGAGAACTCGGCGGAGATCTGCCGCAGCAGCCGCACCTGCCCCAGGATTGACTCGACGCAACTGTCGAGCACCGGCCCGAGCGGCTGGCCGCGATCCTCGTGCACGCGGCGCAGGTGCTCGGCCGACAGCTGGATCGGCGTGAGCGGATTCTTGATCTCGTGCGCCACCTGCCGCGCCATCTCGGCCCATGCCTCGAGGCGATGCGTCCGCTCGAGTTGCGTGCGCTGAGCCTTCAGCTCCGACGCCATGCTGTTGAAGGCGTCGACCAGCCGCCGGAGCTCGTCGGCCGAGCGGACGGCAATGCGCGCGTCGAAGTCGCCCGACGCGATCCGGCGCGTCGCGCGGGTGAGCCGGCGAACGGGATCGGCAATGCGCTCGGCGAGCGAGAGGCCGATCGCGGCCCCGAGCAGGATGAAGCACAACACCGCCAGGTGGACCCCGCGATCCAGGTCGTCGATCTCGCGCTCGATTTCGCGCTGCCGCGTCGCGAGTGGAATGGTCAGGATGCGATCTTGTTCGCCGGTTCGGACGGGCGCCGCCGCGATGATGTACGGGACGGTCCCGATCTGGTCCTCGTCGACGAAGCTGGGCAGTCGATCGAGCACGATCGCGCGGTAGACGGCATCCGGCGTGCGCTTCGGCAGGAAGCCGGACGAGAACAGATCGCGCTCGCTCGTCGCGAACAGCTCCGCGCCATTGAAGATGTTGACGTCCTGCTCGATCACCTGGCTGATCGATACCAGCACGTCGTCAGCGTCGGGCGTGATCTCTTCGTTGTTGCGCCGTCCGAGCTCGTCGGATTCCTGGATGACTCGCTGTGCGACGGCAGCAATGCGCGCCGCTTCTGCCTGCACCGCATCCCGGAGGAGATCCGCAAAATACACGCGGATCACGAAGGCCAGCGTCAGCACCGGGACGACCGCCGCCAGCACGAACGCAAAGAACAGCTTTCGATAGAAGCTCGCCCGGATCTCTCGCAGGAGGGCGCGGCCGACCAGCGGCCGCTGTCGGCTGACCCTCGTGAAGACGGCGGTGCCGACCAGCACGACCACGAAGGCGACGCCGGCAAACGTGGTCAGCTCGGCGAGATGGACGAGATGGTCGAACAGGGTGAGCGTCGGGTATCCGATCGCGTAAATGAAGAAGCGATCGTTCGAGAAGTGGACCTGAAACTCGCCGTCGCTCCGCCCCATCCTGGCCCAGAACGGAGCGCGAGATTTGTCATAGATCCGTTGGAAGAGCGTGTCGTCGATCGACCACGCCGTCCGGCCCGATGTATAGAGGGGATGGAGGCCCCAGCCGTAGATCGCGACGTCCACGTCGCTCCCCGGCGTACCCTCGCCAGGCGCTCTGGACGCCGTCGGCCGAAACAGCTCGAAGTACGGACTCTGGGAGCTGATGAACAGAAGGTTGCGGTAGTCGAGCATCACATGCACGACGATGGTGCCGACGGGATTCTTGTCCTGATCGCAGATGCTCCGTTCGGCATGCAGCATGTTGCGCTCCTCCGAGCCGAACGGCTGTGCCTCGCCGAACGTCTCCCATTCACACGATGCGGACTTGCGCGGCTTCTGCGTGCTCCCGGTGTACTCGGGGAAACTCAGGCCGAACCGGCTGACGAGATCGCCGGTCCGGTTGTACAGCTCGATCGCGGACGTCAGACGCTCGCGATTGAGCGCCGTTCGTTGCCAGACAGCGAATGCGCCATCGGAACTCGCACCGGGGCCGACCTGGCGGGCGGCTTCGCTGACCAGGCCGGGAAGCCGGGGATCGCGATCGATCTCGTGTCGCGCCACGAGCATCAGCTCCTGCAAGTGCGTGACGTGGTTCTGGGCCTCGACGGCGTACTGCGTCGTGATCAGCCGTTCGGTCGCGCGCTCCGCCAGGAAGTTGATCGACGGGTAGAGCAGCAGGGCCGGGATCAGGAACGCGACGAAGAGCGACAGAATTCGCGCGACGGCGGTGGCGTGGCGGTACCACCTGACGATTCGTCGCCCCAGGAGCGCCGCCAGTGCGCAGGTGACGCCCGACAGCAACAGACCCAACGGCGGCACACGCGCACCGGTCGCATAGACGAGCGCGACGGCAATTCCGGTGGGAGCGGCCCAGCACGCACACAACAACAGTCGCCACGACGAGCCCTGGGTCGCCAGGCGCCAGCGTGAAGGTGCGGCCACGAAGATGAGCGTGGCGGTCCAGAGAGCGGCGAGCTGTATCGCGAGCAACCCGCCGAACAGCGCTATTCGTGAGCCGTTCCACGGGTGGAGCGAAAAGTGGCGCAGGTCGATCGATGATGCCTGCACGACGGAATCGAACAAGCGCTCGACACCCACGAGCAGGAGCGCGACTACCGTCCCCGCGGCGAGCTGAACGACCAGAAGAGCAGTCACTCCTTCCGACGGCGACCGCCTCCTTCCTCTGAAACGCGCTCGCAAACGCGGGATTCCAGCCGCCCACACGGCCGCGAGCCCCGCGGCCACGAGACCGCCGAGCAGCAGGTTTCCCGGCATCGACAACGGCGCACCGCCGACGATGCCGAAAGAAGTCCAGAGAGCGGCCGCGCCGCCGACGAGCAGCAGCGGAGGCGAGCAGCGTGTCCACGACGAAGCGTCGGGCCTCGTGCGACGCTGTGCGGCGATCGAGGAAGGGACCGATCAGCAGGAGAAGGGTGATCCCTCCGGCCGCCAGGGCCTGGGCGCGCACCATGACGCGCCACGCATGTCTCGCGCGTCGCACGTCGCTCGGCGCGACGGCAGCTTCGGCCACGGCATCACCGTCAGGGGCCCGCAGCAGGAACGCGCCGTCGGACACGTTGTCGCCCGCTCCTTCGTAACGCGTCCGAAGCGAAACGGGCGCGATCGGATTCGTCAACGCGAACTCGACCGGCCCCATGCGGGCCGCGGCAGGCGTCGGCGAGAGGATGTTCTCCGCTGCAACCGAACCCACTCGACGCGCAGGGGCCGCCAGAATCGGTTGGACGTACACCAGCCGGAGGCCGAGCGGCGACGGGGTGACAAAGAAGTCCGAGGCGCCTGCAATGCGATCTCTTGGGAGGTCGGAGGGACGACCCGCCCAGGCGCGCGCGACGCCGCGCACGTCGTAGATCGTAATCGCGACGTCTCTCGCGCTGGTGCGGTCGCGCCGAGCGTCGCGCAGGAGATCGAACAGCGCGCGCTGGCCGTTTTCTCCGGCATCGAGGCTGCCGGCGGCTGTGGGGCTGTTGGCCACCTCGGACGCCACGCGCGACAACGCCCTGGTCATCGCCGCAAAGTCCGCCTGCACGTCCGACTCGATCCGGGAGGCGGTCGCGTCGTCGGTGGCACCGAACCGCCACAGCTCGGTCGCGAAGCCGACGGCGAGCACGATTCCAGCAGCCGTGGCGCCAGCGGCAATCAGCCGCCGCCAGCCAACCTGCCGTTCGCGCGGAAGGATGCGAGGCACTCGTAAAGCAGGATACCGCAAAGGTAAACTGGGACTGTCCGATGTCGCATGCCCCGGAACTGAAAGCGGCGCTCAAACGCGGCGCGTTGATCACGGCCGCGAACTGGCCGCTGGTGGCCGCACAGTTCGTGGCCGAATCCACGCTCAAATTGCTGCTGGCGGTTCCTGTCCTGGGCGGCATCTTCCTTGTCGCACTGCTGATGGACGCTGACGTCGGACAGCTCATCAGCGGCAGCCCGAGCGAGATCGTGCAGGCGGTCTTCAACGCGATGGCCGCCAGCCCGCCGGCGCTGGTCGCCTTCGTCGCCGCGTTTCTTCTGGTCATGCTCGGAGGATCCGCGCTGACGTTCGTCGTCAAGGCCGGGACCGTTTCCGTGCTCGCGAGCGCGGAGGCAGCCGCCGGACCGATCGACCGGCCGCCCTTGAGCCTGCGCGCGCTGCGACGCGCCAACGTCACCAACATCGAGCCGTTTCTCGACGGGTGCCGCCGGCTGTGGGTCCGCTACGTGAAGCTGGGCGCCTGCCTGCTGCTCATTTACGCCGGGACTGCGGTCGCGTATTTCGGACCAGTTCTCGGTGGACTGGCGCTCGCCTGGAACTCCGGCATCCTGCTCGGATGGACCCTCGCCACTTTCACCGTGTCGAGCATCGTGATCGTCTGGCTGACGATCGTGAATCTCGTGTACCTGCTGACGCAGATGGTCATCGCCGTCGAGGACGTCGGCGTCCGCGAGGCGCTCGTCGGCGTGGCGCGATTCGTCCGTTCGAGCCTTCGCGAAGTCGCCGGCATCTTCGGCGTCGTGCTCGTGTTCGTCGTGCTCGCGACGATCGCCTCGATTCTCGCCACCGCGGGCCTCGGGCTCGATCGCCTTCGTTCCGCTCGCCGGCTTCGTCGTGTTTCCGCTCACGGCCGCCGGATGGCTCCTCCGCGGCTTCGTGTTCCAGTACCTGGCGCTCACGGCGCTCGGTGCGTATCTGACCCAGTACCGGCATTACCTGCGCGGCGCCCCGCCGATCGCCGCCGTCCCCGGACAACGCCCGGCATGATCAACTACGACACGTTTTTCTCCCGCTCCGCCGAGACGATGAAGGAGTCGGCCATCCGCAAGATGGGTACGCTCGTCGCGCAGGGGCGCGACATCATCTCGTTCGCGCCCGGCTACCCGGCACCAGAGACGTTCCCCTGGGCCGCGTTCCAGGAAATCTCGCGGGAGCTGCTGTCCGGACGCGACGGCGGCGTGCTCCAGTACGGTCCCACTCGCGGCTATCGTCCGCTGGTCGAATGCATCGCCGGGCTCATGCGGAGCCGCGGCGCGGCGACCTCGCCCGAACGGCTGATCGTGACGACCGGCTCGCAGCAGGGACTCGATCTGGTCGCCCGTGTCCTGTTCGATCCGGACGACGTGGTGCTCGTCGAGCTCCCGACCTACACCGGCGCCATCACCGCGTTTCGCAACGTGCAGGCAGCGATGATCGGCGTCGAGCAGGAGGCGGACGGCGTCTCCCTCGAGCACCTCGACGAGACCTGGCTCCGGCTGCGGCGCGAGGGCCGCCGGGTCCGCGCGCTCTACGTCGTCCCCAACTTTCAGAACCCGACCGGCCTCCTGATCGGGCTCGACAAACGCCGGGCGCTCCTCGAGTGGGCCGACCGCCGCGACGTGCTGATCGTCGAGGACGACCCCTATCGGGACCTGTACTTCGAAGATTCGGCGTCCGAGGCCGACGTGCGGCCCATGCGATCGGACGACGAGAACGGACGCGTGATCTACCTGAGCAGCTTTTCGAAGACGCTCGCGCCAGGCTATCGCGTCGCCTGGATCGATGCGCCCGCGCCGATTGCCGCGAAGCTGGAGATGGCCAAGCAGGCGGCCGACCTGTGCACGGGGACACTCGATCAGCGCGTCGTGTACGAAGCCTGCCGGCAAGGGCTCCTGGATCGTCAGCTGCCGGCGCTGCGCGCCTACTACCAGCAGAAGCGCGACGCAATGGTCTCGGCGCTCCGGCAGGAGTTCGGCACGATCCTCGATTGGCCGGAGCCTCGTGGTGGGTTCTTCCTGTGGGCGACGCTCCCCAACACCATCGATGCAGACGTCATGCTCGCACGCGCGATCGAGCACGGCGTGATCTATGTCGCCGGCGAGGCCTTCTTCGTCAATGGTGCCGGCGGCAACTACCTGCGCTTGTCGTTCTCGGCGCCATCCGCCGACCGCATCCGGGAAGGGGTGAAGCGGCTCGCGGCGACGGTGAAGGACGAGCTCGCGGCGGCCACCGCTCGCCCGCAAACAATTGCTTGAGACAAACGGCACATCGAGCGACCGGGAGACCAAAGAGTCGGGATCGCAGCTGGAATGATCGTGGCGGCTGTTTCCCTGCATCAACCTGGGCGACAGAAACGATTTGCTCGCCGGTTCAACAGGAGTTCAGAAGATTAGAAGCCGTTTCATAAACCTGGCGCTCGTTTCACGATGCGAGCGAACGCCAGTGAGCGAGCCACGCGAGCGGCCCGCCTACGCCAAGGCTTCGGCGAGGTCTCGTCGTAGCGCTTCGCGCGGAGGCGGAAGCGCGCCGGCGCAGCGGCGCGCGAGCGCGCGTGTCGGGGAGTCCGAGGGGCGAAGCCCCTCGGATGAGACTAGTCCTTCGCGACCTCGGCTGGCGGTTCGTCAGGCGGCGGCACCGACACCGACAACGTCCACTGCGGGGTCAGGCCGCCCGTGATCGACACGACGGCAGGCAGGCCGTCGGTCCCGATTGGCGACACGAATGACGGGCCGATCGCCAGCTGGGCGGGGAGGGTGAGCTTGCCGGTGGGCCTGCCCGACATGGCGTTGACACCGGTGAGCTCGACGGTGATGCCGGGCACTCCGACCTGGCCACCCATGACCACGGGACCCTTGGACGGCCGATACGTCAGGGGAAACCTCCAGCGCTGGCCGCCGTTGCCTCGGCTCAACGCGCGCAGGATGTTGTCCATGGCCGTGAAGTACACCTGGCCCTCGTCTGCAGCGGCGGGACCGATGATCCGAATGCCGACCTCGTGGTGCCAGTCCTCGCGGCCCGACGCCGCCCGCAGACACATGAACCGCTTCGTGTCCGAGCCCAGATAGATCCGGTCACCATAGGCCAGGGGCTCGGTCGGCGAGCCGCCGACCGGCTGATCCCAGTGCGTGTTCCCGGTCTTCAGGTCGAGCGCCAACAACCGCCCTTCCGCGATCGGGAGGTAGAGACGGTCTCCGTCGATCGCCGGTCGCTCGGAGACCAGTCCGGTCGCCTGGTTCCAGATCTTTTCGCCATCCGCGCCGCGTAACGCCGTGACGGAGCCGCCGCTGGCTGCGATGACCCAGCCGCCGCGTGCCAGGATCGGCGCGCTTGGTTTGCCGACTTCCGCGGTCCACAGCGTCGATCCGTCGGCGGCGTTGAGCGCATGCAGCGTTTCCGCGGTCACGACGAAGATCGTGTCGGCGTCGGCCGCGATCGTCTGGTCGACGGCCAGCTTGATCGTCCACAGTTCCGTTCCATCTGACAGCTGACGCGCAGAAAGGGCGCCCGAGCGGAGAGCCAGCACGATGCGACCTTCCGCGACGATCGGCGGCACGACCGGGGCCGCATCCAGCGTCGTGGACCATTTGACCGCGGATGGAAACTTCAGCTGGGGTGCGGCCGGTTTTGGCGGAGGCTTGGGCTTCGGCGTCGGTGCGAGCTGCGGAACCGGGGCGATCGGTGGTGAGCCCGGCTGCTGCGTCTGCTGCGCCACCACGTCCATACGCAGCATCCCGGCTATCACGGGAAGGAGCACCAGGATGAGCAGAGTTGGGGCGCTGAACCTACAAGATATGGTGGTGCCCGCGTGACGCACACCTTATAATAGCGCTCTCCCCGTGACCCATCAGACCATCATCGTCCTCGACTTCGGCTCCCAGTTCACCCAGCTCATCGCCCGACGGTTGCGGGAACTGTCGGTCTACTCCGAGATTCTCCCGTTCGACACGCCGCTCGAGGAGCTGCGGATGCGCGCCCCGGCCGGAGTGATCCTGTCGGGCGGTCCGAAAAGTGTCTCGGAGGCTGGCGCGCCGCATTGCGACGTCGGGGTGTTCTCGGCAGGGGTGCCGGTCCTCGGCATCTGCTACGGCATGCAGTTCATGACGTACGCCCTCGGCGGCGAGGTGGCCGCCGCGCCGCATCGGGAATTCGGCCTCGCAACGATCAACATCGCTGCGGATGCGCCGCTCTTCGAGTCGGTGCCGTCGAGCCTGCGCGTCTGGGCGAGCCACGGCGACTTCGTGAAAGCGCCGCCGGAAGGATTTGCTATCACGGCGACGAGCGCGAATGCGCCGGTAGCGGCTATGGCCGCCCCCGAGCGCGGCCTCTACGCGCTACTCTTCCACCCGGAGGTGGCGCACACCGACCACGGGCTCGACATCCTCCGGCATTTCGCGTTCGACGTCTGCGGCTGCACTGGCGATTGGACGATGGCGTCGTTCGTTGACGAGGCGACAGCGAAGATTCGTGAGCAGGTCGGCGACGGGCGAGTGGTCTGCGGATTGAGCGGCGGCGTCGATTCGAGCGTCGCGGCGATGATCGTGCACCGGGCGATTGGCAGCCGCCTGACGTGCATCTTCGTCGACAACGGGGTGATGCGGCAAGACGAAGCGGCGCAGATCAAGTCGCGGTTCGAGCGGCTTCGACTGCCGCTGGTGTTCGTGGACGCCGCTCAGCTCTTTCTCGAGCGTCTGGACGGCATCGTCGACCCTGAGGAGAAACGCAAGATCATCGGCGCGGCCTTCATCGACGTCTTCGAAGCTGAAGCGGCGAAGCTCGGATCGTTCGACTACCTGGCACAGGGCACGTTGTACCCCGACGTGATCGAAAGCGTCTCGGTCATCGGGCCATCACACGTCATCAAGAGCCATCACAACGTGGGCGGCCTGCCGGAGCGGATGCGCTTCAAGCTGGTCGAACCGCTCCGGCAGCTCTTCAAAGACGAAGTGCGTGCCCTCGGCTCCGAGCTCGGACTCGATGACGAGTTCGTGTGGCGGCAGCCTTTCCCCGGACCTGGCCTGGCGGTCCGCATCCTCGGCGCCGTCAGCCCATCGCGGCTCGCGCTGGTCCGCCGCGCGGACCACATCGTCGCCGAAGAAGTGAAGAAGGCGGGATGGTACCGACGCCTCTGGCAGTCCTTCGCCGTGCTCTTGCCCGTGCAAAGCGTGGGCGTCATGGGCGATGCGCGGACCTACGAATACACGATTGCGATCCGCGCCGTAGAGAGTAAGGATGGGATGACCGCCGACTGGGCGCGCCTGCCGCACGACCTGCTGGCATCCATCTCGTCGCGAATCGTCAACGAGGTCAAGGGAATCAACCGCGTCGTGTTCGACATCAGCTCGAAGCCGCCCTCGACGATCGAATGGGAATGATTTCAGTCGGCAGTCGCAGTCGGCAGTCGACCTCCACGGCTTCGGCTGGTTTTGCGGGAAGCGGGAAGCGGAAGCGGAAGCGGGAAGCGGGAAGCTGGAAGCTGGAAGCTGGAAGCTGGAAGCTGGAAGCTGACGAGCGTAAGTTCCAATGACTGACTTCGTCCACTTGCATCTGCACTCGGAGTACTCGCTGCTCGACGGCGCGTGCCGCATCGAGGAGCTCCTCGATCGGGCGGTACAGCTGCAGATGCCGGCGCTCGCCATTACCGAGCACGGGAACATGTTCTCGTCGGTGATCTTCCACGACCAGGCGCGGAAGCGTGGGATCAACCCGATCCTCGGGTGCGAGGTGTACGTGGCTCCCGGCGATCGGCGGACGAAGAGCGGGACGCCGGGCGAAACGGCGAACCATCTCGTGCTGCTCGCGGCGACCAACGAGGGCTACCACAACCTGATCAAGCTCGTCTCGTCCGGCTACACGGAGGGCTTCTACTACAAGCCGCGGATCGACAAGGACCTGCTCGCACAGCACGCGACGGGACTCATCGGTTTGAGCAGTTGTCTGAAGGGAGAGGTCGCCACCGGGATCCGCACCGAGCAGCAGCAGAAGGCGCTCCAGGCGGCTGCCGCCTACCGCGACATCCTCGGCCCCGGCAACTTCTTCCTCGAGATGCAGTATCAGGGGATTGACGAGCAGAGAATAGTCAACGTCGGCCTCCAGCCGATTGCGAGGGATCTCGGGCTTCCGCTCGTCGTGACCAACGACGTCCACTATCTGCAGAACTCCGATTTCAAGCCGCACGATGTGCTGCTGTGCATCGGGACCGGAAAGGCGGTCAGCGACACCGAGCGCCTGCGGTACCACGGCGACCAGTTCTATTTGAAGACGGCGGCGGAGATGGCGCAGGTCTTCGGGGAATTCCCGGAGGCGCTCGCCAACACGGTGCGCGTCGCGGAGCGATGCCACGTCGATCTGTCGGGAACGGTGAACCACCTCCCGAACTTCGACGTGCCTTCCGGGTTCACGCTCGACGAGTACTTCGAGAAGGTCGTCCGCGACGGTTTCGACCAGCGGCTGCCTCGGCTCCAGGAGCTCGCGGCACGCGGCGTCCTCACGCACACCATCGACGAGTACGCGCGGCGGCTGGCCTACGAAGTCGAGATGATCAAGCAGATGAAGTACCCCGGGTACTTCCTGATCGTCTGGGACTTCATTCGCTACGCGCGCGAGCGGGGGATTCCGGTCGGGCCCGGACGCGGCTCGGCCGCCGGCAGTTTCGTCGCGTACTGTCTCCGAATCACGGACGTCGATCCCATCGCGTACGACCTCATCTTCGAGCGCTTCCTGAACCCCGAGCGCGTCTCGCTGCCCGACATCGACATCGACTTCTGCGAACGGCGCCGGGGCGAGGTCATCGAATACGTGACCCGCAAGTACGGCCGCGAGAACGTCGCGCAGATCATCACCTTCGGGACCATGAAGGCGCGTGCCGTCGTGCGCGACGTCGCGCGCGTGATGGACATCCCCTACGCCGACGCCGACAAGGTGGCCAAGGCGGTCCCGCCTGCGCTCGACATGACCCTCGCGAAAGCGCTCGAGGAGAGCCCATCCCTGAAAGAGATGGTCCAGAAGGACGAGCGAATCAAGGAGCTGATCGCGGTGGCCCAGCGGCTCGAGGGCATGACGCGCCATGCCTCGGTCCACGCCGCAGGCGTCGTCATCGCACCGAAGCCACTCACCGAGTTCCTCCCGCTCTACAAGAGCCCGAAGGACGAAATCGTCACGCAGTGGGCGATGAAGGAGGTCGAACGGGTCGGCCTCCTGAAGATGGACTTCCTCGGGCTGAGCACGCTCACGCTCATCCGGGACGCGCTCGACGAGATCAAACGCACCGAGAACATCGAGCTCGACATCGATGCGATCCCGCTCGACGACGCCAAGACGTACAAGCTGTTCTGCGACGGCCAGACCTACGGCGTCTTCCAGTTCGAGAGCTCCGGCATGCGGGAGCTGCTCCGGAAAGCGAAGCCCGAGCGGCTCGACGATTCTGATCGCCCTCAACGCGCTCTACCGCCCGGGCCCGCTCAAGAGCGGCATGGTGGACGACTTCATCGCGCGAAAACAGGGCAGGACTGAGGTGAAGTACGAGCTGGCGCAGCTCGAGCCCATCCTCTCGGACACGTACGGCGTCATCGCCTATCAGGAACAGGTCATGCGCATCGCCGCCGTCCTGGCCGGATTCTCGATGGGCCAGTCGGATGTGCTGCGCAAGGCCATGGGCAAGAAGGACCCGAAGGTCATGGCCAAGCAGCGCGAGGCCTTCACGGCCGGCGCGCGCGCCAAGGGGGTCAACGAGAAGAAGGCGACGAAGATTTTCGACCTGATGGAATTCTTCGCGGGGTACGGGTTCAACAAGTCTCACTCGACGACGTACGCGTGGATCGCGTACCAGACCGGGTATCTCAAGGCCAACTATCCGCGCCACTTCATGGCCGCGCTGCTCACGATCGAAGCCGCCAATACCGACAAGCTCGCGACGTACCTCGGCGAGTGCCGTGACCTCGGCGTGCCGATCCTGCCGCCCGACATCAACGCGAGCGAGCTGGCCTTCACCGTCAGCCCCGAAGGCGTCCGGTTCGGCCTCTGCGCGATCAAGAACGTCGGCGAGGGGGCGATCCTGTCGATGATCGCGGTCAGGAAGGCACAAGGACCGATCCGATCTCTTTACACGCTTTGTGAGCACGCCGACCTTCGCCTCGTCAACAAGCGCGTGCTGGAGAGCCTGATCAAGTCAGGGGCTCTCGATTCGCTGGCCGGCGGCGTCGTGCCCGCCGTGGCGCGCGCCCGGCTATTTGCGGCCGTCGACAAGGCGATCGAACACGGAGGCCGGCATCAGCGAGACCGCGACAAAGGGCAGCACCAGCTGTTCGGCGACTCGGCCGAGGACGGCCCGGCCGCGCCGGTGCCCCTGCCGGATGCCGCGGCGTGGCCGGAAGCGCAGCAGCTTGCCTACGAGAAGGAGGCGCTCGGGTTGTACATGAGCGGTCACCCGCTCGAGCGCTTCGCCGAGGAGATGAAGACGTTCGGCGCCCGCCGCGTCGGGGAGCTTGCCGCCTCCGAAGCGGATATCTGGGTGGGCGGGATCGTGTCCGGGCTGCGGCCTCTCAAGACGAAGAAGGGCGATCGCATGGCGGTCTTCATGCTGGACGACGTGGCGGGGGCAGTGGAGGTGGTCGTCTTCCCCGAAACGTTCGGCAAACACGGATCGCTCATCGAGGCCGACGCGATGCTGCTGGTGCGGGGCAAGTTCGAAAAAGACGACGAGTCGGCGCGCCTCGTGGCCACGGAGCTGATGCCCATGGCGGCGCTCAAGGAGCGCACGACGCGGGAGGTGGCGATTCACCTCTGCGTGCCGACGCACGGCCGGCCCGTCTTCGAGGCCCTGGCGGAGCTCCTCTCCCGTCACCGGGGCGATCGGCGTGTGTATCTGGAGCTCGAGGTGCCGGGACCCGAGACGCCCTTGCGGGTGCGCGCCGACGTCGCGCAGCGAGTCAAACCGTCGGAGCGGCTCGTCTCGGAGGTGGAGCAGTTGTGCGGCGCGGGGAGTGTGGAGCTTCGATGACGAACGGTGACAGAGTCGGGATCGGGGATCAGGGATCAGGGATCCCCAACAGTCGGCGGTCGATAGTCGACAGTCGGCAGTCAACAGTCGAGAGTCGGCAGTCCTTCCACGAAGATTCCGAGGTTTTCCGGATCGCGGATCCCGGATCCCGGATCCCGACAGCAATCCGAAGGATTCCGAATGCCCCCTGACCTGCTGGAGTTCGAGGAACCGATCGGCGTCCTTCTGAAGGAGATCGAGGCGCTCAGCATGCTGCCGCGCACGCCCGAGCGCGAGCGGTCCATCGAGAGCCTTCAGAAGCGGGCCGATGAGATCCGGACCGAGCTCTACGCCAACCTGACGCCGTGGCAGCGCGTGCTCGTCGCTCGACATCCGAACCGTCCGAACACGCTCGACTACGTCGAGCGCCTGTTCACCGGCTTCGACGAGCTGCACGGAGACCGCCGGTTCGCCGACGACCACGCCATCGTGTGTGGGTTCGGGGACTATCGTGGAAGCAATGTCGCCGTCATCGGCCACCAGAAGGGGCGCGACACCAAGCAGAAGATCTTCCGGAACTTCGGGTATGCGCGGCCCGAGGGATACCGCAAGGCCCTTCGCGTGATGCAGCTGGCCGAAAAGTTCCGGCGGCCGATCGTCGTCTTCATCGACACGCCTGCGGCGTATCCGGGGATCGAATCCGAGGAGCGTGGCGTCGCCGAAGCGATCGCCGTCAACCTCCGCGAGATGAGCATCCTCGAGGTCCCCATCGTCGTCATCGTGTGTGGGGAAGGAGGGAGCGGCGGCGCGTTGGGAATCGCCGTCGGCGACCGGGTGCTGATGCAGGAGTTCTCGATCTACAGCGTGATTCCGCCGGAGGGCTGCGCGGCCATTCTGTGGCGCGACGCGGAACGCAAGGTCGAAGCGGCTGCGGCCCTGAAGATTACCGCGCCGGATTTGCTGAAGCTCGGTTTGATCGACGCGATCGTGCCCGAGCCGACCGGCGGCGCCCACAACGACCACGACCGCGCCACCGCGCTCGTCGATCAGGCGCTGGCCCAGGCGCTCGGCGAGCTCACCGGCCTTCAGGTCGAGGAGCGTCTCGAGCGGCGGTACCAGAAGTTCCGCCGCATGGGGCAGGAGGGGCAGGCCTTCGTGGACACGGAGGCGGCGCCGCAGCCGCCGACGACTGCCAGCTCGAATCGCGAATGAAGTCCCTCCTCTGGCAGCACCTGCCATGCGACGACGGCCAGGCATCGATCCTGGCGTCGGCCCTCGGGCTGCATCCGACGGTCGCGAGACTTCTGTGCCTGCGTGGGTTCTCGGATCCGGAAGCGGCGAGCCGATTCCTGAACCCGTCACTCGAGCAGCTGCACGATCCCTTCAGGCTTGCGGACATGGACCGGGCGGTCGTCCGTCTCGAGCAGGCGCTCGCACGCAAGGAACGGATTGCGATTCACGGCGACTACGACGTGGACGGCATTACGTCGACCGTCATCCTGCGCCGAACGCTGGAGCTCCTCGGCGGCACGGTCAGCCACTTCATTCCCGAACGGTTGAAGGACGGCTACGGGCTTCAGCCGGCGGCCATCGACCGTCTGCACGCCGACGGCGTGTCCGTCGTGGTGTCGGTGGACTGCGGAATTCGGGGCGCGGACGCGGCGCGACGCGCGCGCGAGCTCGGCGTCGATCTCATCATCACGGATCACCACGAGCCGGACACCGAGCTGCCAGCTGCCCTGGCGGTCATCAACCCGAAGCGTCATGACTGCACGTATCCCGACAAGTACCTCGCGGGTGTCGGCGTGGCGCTGAAGCTCGTGCAGGCGTTATGCGATCGGGCCGGCAAGGGGCGGTGGCTCCCGGCGTTCGTCAAGGTCGCTGCGATCGGGACGCTGGCGGACGTCGTGCCGCTCGTCGGCGAGAACCGCGTCATCGCCAGGCTCGGCCTGGCATCCCTCAGCAAGGGGCCGCACACGATCGGGTTGCGGGCGCTGCTCGAAGCCACGGGGCTGTCCGGGAAGACGATCGACAGCTATCAGGTCGCGTTCATGATTGCGCCGCGCGTGAATGCCGCTGGCCGGATGAGCACGCCCGACATTGCCACGCGCCTGCTGCTCGCCACGGCCGAATCCATGGGCGACGAGGCGCGAGGTCTCGCCCAGCAGCTCAACGACGAGAACCTGCGTCGTCAGCAGGAGGAAGCGGAGCTCGTCAGCCAGGCTCGGAAAGCCATCGAGACCGACCCTGCCGTCGGGGCGCACAACGTGCTCGTCGTGGGAGGCGACGGGTGGCATCGCGGTGTGATTGGAATCGCCGCATCCAAGCTCGTCGACGCGTACCACAAGCCGGCGATCGTCCTTTCGATCGACGGAGACGTCGCGCACGGCTCCTGCCGGAGCATCCCGGACTTCGACATGCTCGGGGCGCTCGAGCACTGTGCGGACCTGTTCGCGCGGTTCGGCGGACACCGGCAGGCGGCAGGGCTGACGATGGAGGCGGCGCGCGTCCCCGAGTTCCGCGCTCGCGTCAACGCGTATGCGGACCAGGTCCTCGAGCCCGATCAGCTCCGGCCGCGCCTTCGCATCGATGGTCCCCTCCACCTCAAAGCGATCACGCACGACCTCGTGCGAGGCCTCGACTCGATGGGTCCCTTCGGCCTCGCGAACCCGCGGCCCGTGTTCCATGCAGGACCGGTGCAGATCGTCGACGGCCCGCGGTCGATCAAGGACCGACACCTCAAGATGACGTTCAACCAGGAGGGCCGGCGGTTCCGCGCGATGGCGTGGCGGCTGGCCGAGCGCGCCGAGTTTCTCGAGAAGCACCGCGCCGGCGTGAACCTGGCCTTCTCCCTCGACCGCAACGACTACCAGGGAGAGACGTATCTCGAGCTCTCCGTAGCGGATATCAAGAGCCTCGACGGCGTAGAATAGAGAGCTGGGCTGTGGCATCCCACAGCCGCACTTTTCATGCGCTGGCAAAAGATCGCACGGCTCGCCATCGCCGTCTTCATCGTCGCGTTCGCAAGCTTTGTCTTTCTCGCCCTGAGAAAGACTGGAACGCTACCCGTACGGCCGGAGAAGCTGAAGATCGACGACAAGGCGGTCGTCCAGACGCTCGGGGGTGCCGACTGGAAGCGCGTCGTGAACGGGAAAGTCCAGTTTGCGATCAAATCGCAGGATCAGAAGATCTATGAAGACGGCAGGAACGTGTTCGCGTACGCGACGCTGAGCCTGCCGGATCGGGACGGACGAACCATCACCATCACGTCGGACGAAGCGGAGGCCACGAAGCCGCCCGATGGGACGAACGATTTCTCCACGGCGATCGTCCGGCGGAACGTCAAGCTGCGCACGAGCGACGATCTGATCGTGACGTGCGACGAGGGGACCTACAACGACAAGGACGGGCTCCTGCAGGTTCCCGGGCCGGTGACGTTCACGCGCGGCCGGATGACCGGCAAGGGCACAGGGGCGACCTACGATCGGAACCGTGACGTCCTCTGGCTTCTGGCCGATGCGCAGGTCTCGGTGATCCCGGACGCCACCGGCGGCGGGTCGATGCAGGCCACATCCGGAACGGCCGGACTCGCGCGGGCCGATCATTACGTCCGGCTCTCGAAGAACGCCCACGTCGTCGCGGACAATCGCACCATCGACGCCGACGACCTCACCGCCACGCTCACACCGGACGATCAGAAAGTGCAGGTCATGCAGCTGCGTGGCAACAGCCGGATCGTGGGCACCGGCGCCAACGCCCAGTCGATGTCGGCGAAGGACATCGATCTGACGTACGCGCCGGACGGTCGCACGCTGCAGCTGGCGAAGCTCATGGAACAGAGCGCCGTGCAGCTGCCGTCCGATGGAGGCGCACGACGCATCGGGGCGCGCCTGATCGACATGACGATGGCGCCGGACGGTTCGACCGTCGCGCAGTTGAACGCGAACGAGAACGTCGAGCTGAATCTGCCGGCGCAGGGCACGATGCCCGCGAAGACGATCAAGGCGTCGCGGCTCGAGGCGTCGGGCGAAGGCGGGGCAGGTCTGCAGACGGCGACCTTCGAGGGACCGGTGGACTATCGGGAAACCCGCGCCGCCGGAGGAAATCTCCCGGCTGTCGATCGCCACGGGACGTCACGCCGACTCATTGTCCACACGAAGCCAGGACTCGGCGATGTGCAGCAGGCGGAATTCCGCGGCAACTTCAAGTTCGTCGACGGCGATCGGACCGCGGAAGGCCCCGTGGGCCTCTATCAGGTCGACCAGGACCGCCTCGACCTCACACCCTCGACGACGGATCCAGGCCCCCCACCGACCGTCACGGACGGGCAGCTGATCGTCCACGCGCGCACCATTTCGATGGAGATGGGAACGCAAAAGCTCAAGGCGGAGACGGACGTCCGGAGCATCATGGACCGGAAACCGGACGCGGCCCGCGGCTCTCCGGGTCAGGCGCCCCAGCAGCCAAAGGACCAGACGAAGCTGCCGTCGCTGTTGAAACAGGATCAGCCGGTGACGATCCGGTCGAACCGCCTCGAGTACGATGGCGCGTCATCCCGCGCGGTCTATTCGGGATCGGCGCGGCTGACGCAGCCCGGCGGCACCGAGCTGCAGGCAGACACGATCGACCTCGACGACAAGTCCGGCAACCTGATCGCCAACGTCAAGGTGCGAACGAAGATGCTGATCGACGATGTCGATCCGAAGACGAACAAGCGCACCTCGACGGAGACCATCGGCACGGGCGAACACTTCGTCTACGAGGACGCCAAGCGTCTGGCGACGTACACGTCGACCGCCCCGAACCTGGCGCATCTGGTCGGCGCACAGGGCGACCTGACGGGACTGCGAATCGACCTGTTCCTCAAGCAGGGGCAGAACGAGCTGGAGCGGCTCGAAGCGGATGGCACCGTCACGACGATCGAGGGCAACCGGACCGCGCAGGGTCGGCACCTGACCTACACGGCGGCTGACGAGACGTACGTGATGGTGGGGTCGCCGGTGGAGGTGGTGGAGAAGGAGCCGACGTCCTGCAAGAAGACTCTGGCAGGCGTGCTGCGCTTCCAGCGGGCCGTCGACAACATCACGACCGAAGGCAGCCCGGTGAGGAACACCACGATCCCGTGTCCCGGAACGCGCGACTGAATGGCGACGCTGAGCACGCGCGACCTGACCAAATCGTACAGCGGTCGGACAGTGGTGAAGGGCGTCCAGCTCGAGATCGCTTCGGGCGAAGTGGTCGGCCTGCTCGGTCCGAACGGCGCGGGAAAGACGACGACGTTCTCGATGGTGGTTGGGCTCACGGCACCCGACTCGGGGCGCGTGCTCCTGAACGACGCGGACATCACCGAAGATCCGATGTACGTCCGGGCCAGGAAAGGCATCGGGTATCTCCCGCAGGAAGCCTCGATCTTCAGAGGTCTCTCGGTCGAGCAGAACATCCTGGCCATCCTCGAGACGCTGAACCTCGATGGGGCCACGCGCCGGACTCGTCTGAGGAACCTGCTGGCGGAGCTCTCCTTGACGCCCCTGGCGAAGTCGCCTGCATACACGCTGTCCGGGGGCGAGCGGCGACGGGTGGAGATCACACGCGCGCTCGTCATGGCCCCGATGTTCATGCTGCTGGACGAGCCCTTTGCCGGGATCGATCCGATTGCGGTCACCGACATCCAGAAGATCATCTTCCACCTGAAGGAGCGCGGGATCGGGGTGCTCATCACCGACCACAACGTGCGGGAAACACTGCGGATCACGGACCGCGCCTACATCGTGCACGATGGCGTGATCTTCCGCAGCGGGACGCCCGATGGCCTGGCAGCAGACGAAGAGGTCAAGCGAATCTACCTCGGTGCCGATTTCCGATTGGACTAAGAAAGGTCCGGGGGACATCCGCCTTCGCTGAAGCTACGGCGGACCACCGTAGCCTTGGCGAAGGTGGTCGCCCCTGGACCCCCTTACGCCGTCGCTCGCGGGGGCCCCATGGCTCCGCTCCGGCGGGCGCGCCTAGGGCGCGCTGACATCGCGGGCTTCCGCCTTCGCTGAAGCTACGGCGAGACCTCGCCGTAGCCGGTTCGCGGCGGAGGTGGCCGCTTCCGGCGGGCGCCTGTGGCGCGCCGAGCGCGAGTACAAAGTTCGGGTGTCGAGCCGCATAACGGGCTAAGATTGTAGGGACGGACCAGGACCCGAACTCATGGCAATTCAGCAGAAACTGCATACAAAACTCGTTCAGAAGCTCATTCTGACGCCATCGTTGCAGCAGGCCATCAAGCTGCTTCCGATGTCCACGCTCGAGCTCGCTGATTTGCTGAATCAGGAG
The DNA here is from genome assembly GCA_963804795.1 of uncultured Acidobacteriota bacterium. Taxonomy (GTDB): domain Bacteria; phylum Acidobacteriota; class Vicinamibacteria; order Vicinamibacterales; family 2-12-FULL-66-21; genus CAVSUB01. Next base: position 275,551 of record CAWDRS010000012.1, read on the forward strand.
ATGGTCGAGAACCCGCTCCTCGAGGAGGTCGAGACCGAGGAGCTCCAGCCTGCGGAGCAGCAACAGGCCGAAAAACAGGAAGCCGAGAAGCCCGCCGAAAAGACCGACGCCTGGGACGACGCCGACTACGAGTACTTCTTCGGCGACTACCTGGACGACGGGTATCGGTCACGGACGCCCTCGGAGGTCAAAGAGCTTCCGCCAATCGAGAACACGCTGTCGACGGCCGGCTCTCTCTCGGATCATCTCGTCTGGCAGCTCTCGATGCAGACCGATGAGGACCAGCTCAAAGAGATCGGCCGGGCGATTATCGGCAATCTGGACGACGACGGCTACCTCGTCGCATCAGTCGAGGAGATCGCCGCCATGGGCGAGTGGCCCGTGGCCGATGTCGAGCGCGCGCTCCAGCACGTGCAGACCTTCGACCCGATCGGGGTCGCCGCCCGCGATCTGCAGGAATGCCTCTGGCTCCAGATTCGCCATCTGGGGCTCGAGGGCACACCGTCGGAGAAGATCGTCACCGAGCACCTGCGCCTGCTGCAGAACCATCAGGTGCCCGAGATCGCGCGCAAGCTCGGCATGAACATCGAGGACCTCCGCGAGCACATCGAGATCATCCGCGGCCTCGATCCCAAACCGGGCAGCCGGTACAACCCCACACAGTCGCAATACGTCATCCCCGACGTGTACATCGTCAAGGTCGAGGATCAGTACGTGGCGGCGTTGAACGAAGAGGGGCTTCCGCAGCTGCGCATCAGCCCGGTGTACCGCCGGCTGCTCGACAAGAGCGGCGCGGGGGGCGAATCGAACGACGAGACCCGCGCGTACGTCAAAGACAAGTTCCGATCGGCGCTGTGGCTGATCAAGTCGGTGGACCAGCGGCAGAAGACGATCCACAAGGTCGCCACCAGCATCATCAACTTTCAGCGCGAGTTCCTGGACCACGGGATCGAATATCTGCGCCCGCTCGTGCTTCGTGACGTCGCCAACGACATCGGCATGCACGAGTCGACCGTCAGCCGCGTGGTGAACAACAAGTACATGCACACGCCGCAGGGCGTGTTCGAGATGAAGTACTTCTTCCACAGCGGCATCAGCAGCTCGTACGGCGAGAGCGTCTCGTCGGTGACGATCAAGCAACGCATCCGGAAGATCATCGAGAACGAAGATCCGCGCAAACCACTCAGCGATTCCAAGATCGTCAGCATCCTCCAGAAGGAAGGCCTGATGCTCGCCCGCCGTACGATTGCGAAGTATCGCGAGGAGCTGAAGATCCCAACGTCCAACCAGCGAAAGGTGCTGTTCTAGATAGCTTCCAGCTCCAGCCTCCCAGCTTCCAGCACTTTCGGAGAAGCTGGAAAGTCGGACGCTGGACGCTGGACGCTCAGACCATGAGACTCGACATCACCGGCCGTCACGTAGACATCACCCCGGGGCTTCGCGAGTTGATCGACAAGCGCCTGGTCAGACTGGGCCGGCTGCTGAACGACAGCGCCATCTCCGCCCAGGTCATCCTCACCAAAGAGAAGTACCGGCACGTCACCGAGATCGTGGTCCACGCGCGGGGCGACCGCACGCTCCGCGGCCTCGGCGAGGGCACCGGCTGGCCGGCGTCGCTGCGGCAGTCTTCCGGGAAGATCGAGCAGCAGGCGCAGAAGGTCAAAGGGAAGTGGGCGGAGCGCAAGCGACAGGGCGCCGGCGCCAGGACCGTGAGTGTCCCGCCGAACGGCGAAAACGCGCCGGCCCGGCGGCCCCGAATCGTCCGCGCCACGAGGTACCCGGTCAAGCCGATGTCGGTGGAGGACGCCGCGCTCCAGGTGAACGCCGCCCGCGAGAGCTTCGTCGTATTCAGGAATGCCGACAACGACGCCATCAGCATTCTCTACAGGCGGAAGGACGGCAACCTGGGGCTGATCGAGCCCTGACGATTGAGCGACGGCGCCGAGGTCCGGCGGGGCGACCCGCCTTCGCGCCGGAGGCGCTCCGGCGCGTCCGCCGTAGCTTCAGCGAAGGCGGAAGCCCCCCGATAACGGCGCGCCGGCGGCGCGCCCGCCGGAGCGGAGCGGGGCGTGGGGCCCCCGCGAGCGACGGCGATGGGGGGTCCGGCGGGGCGAGGCCCCCCGGCTAAACATGGTCCAGACCAACGAGCCTGCCGGCGTCACCATCCGGACGATTCTGCACGACCTGGCGGAGTCGCGCAGCCTCGACCTCGAGGTGCTCGCGGGCATCGACGGTCTCGGCCGCCGGATCACCATCCCCCACACCCAGAAGACCGGCCTCGCGCTCTCCGGCTTCGACGCGTATCTGCGCGAAGGCCGTGTGCTCGTCTTCGGGGAGAGCGAGATCCGGTATCTCGAGAGCCTCGACCACGAGACGCGCGTCGACGTGCTGAGGCGGATCCTCGGATACGCGCTGCCGTGCGTGCTCGTCACCGACGGCTTCGACCCGCCGCCCGAGGTGCTGATCGAAGCCGACACGGCGCAGGTGCCGCTGCTCCGAACCCGTGCCGCCACGCCGGAGGCGATGTCGCGCCTGTCCGCCGTTCTCGATACGTACCTCTCGGCCAGGGGCATCATCCACGGCGTGCTGCTGGACATCCTGGGGCTCGGCGTCCTGGTGATAGGGGAGAGCGGGATCGGCAAGAGCGAATGTGCGCTCGATCTGGTGGTCCGTGGTCATCGCCTGGTCGCCGACGACGCCGTCGAGCTCCGCTGCCGCGCGCAGTCGTTCGTCCTGGGAACCTGCCCCGAGCTGACGCGGACACCACATGGAAATCCGCGGGCTCGGCATGATCAACGTTCAGGACATGTTCGGCATTGCGTCGACGCGGACGTCCAAGCGCGTGGAGCTCGTCGTGCAGCTGGAACGATGGGAGCCCGGACGCGAGTACGACAGGCTCGGCGTCGACGACAACTTCTACGAGCTGCTCGGAATCCGGATCCCGATGGTGAAGATGCCGGTCGCGCCCGGCCGCAATGTCGCCATGCTCGTCGAGGTCGCCGCCCGGAACCAGCTGCTGCGAACGAGCGGGCACCACGCGGCCCGTCGGCTGGTGGAGCGCGTCAACCGGGAGCTGAGGCCCTCCTCTGTCGAGGGAAACACCGACATCGAGTCGGGAGAAGACTTTTGATCCCCGATTCAGTGGTTGTTGGCTGCAGCGCCAACACGACTGATTCGTAGAGTAGTACGATGTAATCCCTGAATCGGGGCAGTCGATCCGTTGTCGCGTCCGCGGATTCTCGTGGCCGAATGACCGCGTTCACTCGATCTTGAATCAACCGATACGGTCCATATAGATGGCGGAGAAACGGCACGCCGCGCGCCGCGCCGCGCGTACGGCCGTCACGTCGCGTTTCGTCGTGCTCACCGGCGTCTCCGGATCCGGCAAATCCCAGGCGATCCGCGCCCTCGAGGATCTCGGCTACTTCTGCGTCGACAACCTGCCGGTGTCGCTGCTGCCGATGCTGGCGGAGCTCACGCTGCGCGCCGGCAGCGAGATCGCCCGCGCCGCCGTGGTCGTCGACGTGCGGGAAGGCAAGCTGCTGACGGATTTTCCGGCCATCTACCGGCGCCTGAAGTCGATGCGCGACCTGAACCCGGTGCTGATCTTCCTCGAGGCATCCGAACCCGCGCTCGTCAGACGATTCAGCGAGACACGGCGGCCGCACCCGCTGGCACCCGATCGGTCCGCGATCGAGGGAATCCGCGAGGAGCGCAAGGCCATGCGCGCGATCCGACGGATGGCGGATCACATCGTGGACACCTCGGGTATGACCGTCCACGAGCTGCGGCACGCCTTCACCAGCGTCGCGAGCGGCCGCGCCCCGGGCACCCAGCTCGTCGTCACGATCCTGAGCTTCGGGTTCAAGCACGGCATCCCGGTCGACTCCGATCTGCTGTTCGACGTCAGGTTTCTTCCGAACCCGCACTTCGTGCCGAAGCTGAGGCCGCATACCGGCCGCGACCGCGACGTCGTGCGCTACCTCGAGCGATCGGATGCCACGCACGACTTCCTGCGGCACACGCTGAACCTCCTGAAGTTCCTGATTCCGCAATACGTCACGGAAGGGAAGAGCTACCTGACGATCGGCATCGGATGCACCGGCGGGCGTCATCGCTCAGTAGCCATTGCCGAGGCGCTGAGGAAGGGGCTCTCCGGACTGAGCGGCGTCCGCTTGCGGGTGACCCACAGGGACATCGCACAGGAGGGATGACAGTGGCAGCGGCGAGGCAGGCATCAGCATGAAGCTCGGCGTCGTGGTCGTGACGCACGGTCAGCTCGCGGCGGAGCTGATGAACTCGGCGGAGATGATCGTCGGCGAGCTGCCGCACATGGCCTCGGTGTCGATCGGCTGGCACGAGGACGTGGAGCACGCGCGCGAGGACATCGGGCGCGCGATCGAACGCGTGCAGGCGTCAGCCGGGGGGACCGAGGGCGAGCCGGCCGACGTGCTGGTCCTGACCGATCTGTTCGGCGGCACGCCGGCGAATCTCGGCGTGACCTTCGTGGGTCCCCACGTCGAGGTGATCACGGGGGTCAACCTGCCGATGCTGATCAAGCTCGCGCGGCCGCCGAAGGAGACCGACCTCCTCACGCTCGCTCGCGAGATGCGGGAGCACGGCCGGAACGCCATCTGGGTCACCTCGGACCTGCTGCGCGGCGAGAAGGCATGATGCCTCCACCCTCACGGTCACCAACCCGCTCGGCATGCACGCACGCGCCGCCGCCAGGTTCGTGCACGCCGCTAGCGGCTTCGTGTCGCGTGTCCGAGTGGCGCTGCGGGAGCCGAGAAATGGACGGGAAGAGCATCATGGGACTGCTGCTCCTTGGCGCGTCGCAGGGGAGCCTGATCACGCTCACGGCCGACGGGCCGGACGAGCGAGAGGCGTTGGAAGCGTTGACCCGGCTGGTCGAACGCGGCTTCGACGAGATGTCATGCGCCTGACCGGTCTCGGCGTCTCGCCGGGCGTCGGCATCGGCAAGGCGCTCGTGCTCAAAGGCAGCACGCGCGATCTGCGATTCCGGATCCCTCCGTCGCTCGTCGAGCGAGAGCTGGCGCGGCTCGAAGAAGCGCGCGAGCGATCCCGCGAGCAGATCCAGCAGATCAAGAGCCGCATCGCCCGCAGCGGCGGGCCGGAGCACGCCTACATCTTCGACGCGCAGTTGCTCATGCTCGACGACGCGATGTTGATCGGCCGGGCCTCGACCATCATCCGGAGCGAGCAGCTGAACGCGGCGTCGGCGCTCCAGCACGCGCTCGACGAGATCTCCGCCCTGTTCGACGAAGCGCAGGACAGCTATCTCCGCGAGCGCAAGGGCGACGTCGCGGACGTCGTCGGCCGCCTGTGCATGAACCTGCGGGCGCCGACGAACCCGGCTGACCTGTTCGAGGGCATCGAAGGACCGCTCGTGCTCGTCGCGGACGAGATCACGCCCTCCGTCATCGCCCAGCTCGACTGGCAGCGGCTCGCGGCGCTCGTCACGGACGCCGGGAGCTGGACCTACCACACCGCCATCCTGGCGCGGTCGATTCACGTCCCGGCGGTCGCCGGGCTGCACGATGCCAGCGCGCGTCATCGCGCCTGGCGCGCTCGTCGCCGTCGACGGACTGACCGGCGAGGTGTTCGTCGAGCCGGACGCCGAGACGCTCGCCCAGATCACTGCCCGGCGCGGCGCCGGCTGCTGGCGTACGAGGCGACGCTCGAGCCGTTCCGCGGCGCTGCCGGCCATCACCGAGGACGGCGTCGGCGATCCGCCTCGAGGCGAACATCGAGAGCCCGGACGACGCCGCGCGTGCGCTGGAGCGGGGCGCGGCCGGCATCGGTCTGTTTCGATCGGAGTTCCTGCTCGCCGGCAGTGCGCCGTCGGGGCTGACGGAGGACACGCAGTACGAGGCGTACCGCCGTCTGATCGAGAACGCCGCCCCCGGCCGCGTGACGATCCGCACGTTCGACGTGAGCGAGACGCAACTGCGCCTGGGTCAGGCGGCGATCGAGGGCGCCCGGGCGCCACTCGGCCTGCGCGGGATCCGTTTGAGCCTCGCGATGGACGAGGTGTTCCAGGCGCAGCTGCGAGCGCTGCTGCGGGCCGCGGTGCACGGGCCGCTGCGCGTCATGTTCCCGTTCGTGTCCGGCCTCGAGCAGCTGCGCGCCGGCCGGGCGGCGGTCGCATCGCGCGGCCGACGCGTTGCGCGCCCGCGGCGAGACGCCGGGCGACGGTCGAGATCGGCATCATGATCGAAGTGCCGTCGGCCGCCGTCACCGCGCGATCTCCTGGCGTGCGAGGCGGATTTCTTCAGCATCGGCACGAACGATCTGATCCAGTATTGTCTGGCGGTCGATCGGACCGACGATCGCGTGTCGAGCCTGTACGAGCCGATGCATCCGGCCATCCTCCGGATCGTTCGGCTGGTTGCGCGCGCGGGCCGGCGCGCCGGCATTCCGGTCGCGGTCTGCGGCGAGATGGCGTCTGATCCGGCGCTGCTGGCGCTGCTCGTCGGTCTCGGCCTGCGCGAGTTCAGCATGGCGCCGAGCGCACTGCCGCTCGCCAAGCAGGTGCTGCGGAGCCTGAGCGCCGGCGACGCCGCGCTGCCGCTCGGCGCGCGCTCGCCGCACGGACGGTGCAAGGAAGTCGAAGCGCGCGCTCCTCGATCTGCTGTTACCGCAGGAGCAGCCCGGTCGCTGAGACGGGCCACAAACGGCCTGACGGCAGGCACGGCGATTCTGGATTTCGGACAAGGAGTCAGACGTGGCAGAGGACGTGACACGCGTAGACAAACCCTGGGGATACGAGCTGCACTGGGCGAAGACCGATCGGTACGTGGGCAAGCTGATACACGTCGACGCCGGCCACGCCCTGAGCCTCCAATACCACAACAAGAAGGACGAGACGATCTTCCTCTGGGCCGGGCGGCTGCTGTTCGAGATTCAGGAGCAGGGCAAGCTGGTGAAGCGCGAGATGAAGCTCGGGGAGTCGGTCCACATCACGCCAGGCACCGTCCATCGCATGACCGCGATCGACGACTGCGACATCTTCGAGGTCTCGACGCCGGAGCTCGACGACGTGGTGCGGCTCGAAGATCGATACGGGCGGAGCACGTAGAGACAGCTGCCAGCTGTCAGCTTCCAGCTGGGAGATGAGACCGGGAGTCGGGGAGTCGATCGCTGACAGTCGACGGCTCTGAGCCGGGAGCCATGACAGAAGCTTTTTAGCTGGCAGCTGGAAGCCGGAAGCTGGAAGCTGGAAGCTGGCAGCTGATCGCAGCGGCTGCACACTGCACACGCCGCCGCTCTCGCAGATCTTGCTATGCGCGGCTCGGCGCCGCGCAAATCACGGGCAATTCCGTGCCGGCCGCAATGGCGGCACTCTTGAAAGGAACGATCGCATGGGCAGTGTGAACAAGGTGATCCTGGTCGGCAATCTCGGGCGCGACGCGGAGTTGCGCTACACGCCGGGCGGCGCGCCGGTCGCGACGCTCAACCTCGCCACGACCGAGGTGTGGAACGACAAGGGCGGCCAGAAGCAGGAAAAGACCGAGTGGCACCGCATCGTCCTCTGGGGCAAGTCCGCAGAGTCGCTCGAACGAGTACCTCGTGAAGGGCAAGCAGATCTACGTCGAGGGGCGGCTGCAGACGCGGCAGTGGGACGACAAGGACGGCAACAAACGCTACACGACCGAGATCAGCGGCGATCGCGTCGTGCTCCTGGGCAGCGCCGGAGGGCGGCGGTGCAAGCCGTTCGTCAGAGCCGAGTAGGGGCGTCATCACCCGCAGACGAACCGATGGGCGGCGAGCCCGGCTCGGAGCTGACGGACGACGATATTCCGTTCTAGCAGGATGGCCAGGTAGCTTCCGCCTGAAGGCGGAAGCTACCTGGCCCGTGGGCGTGGCTCAGGGCTCTTCTTGGTTGTCACGACGCTTCAACCGCTCGAGCGCCTGTTGCGCCAGTACGGCTTCGGAGGAGTTCGGATACTTCTGGACCACCGTCTCGAACGCCTTGCGAGCATTGTCCGGCTGCTTGAGCGCCTCGTAGGTCAGCCCCAGCTTGTAGTAGGCGGCGGAGACGGTGTTGCTCTGCCCGTAGTCGGTGATCACCTTCTGCAGCGCCGCGACGGCTTCGGTATTCCGGCCGGCGTTGTAAAGGGAGTAGCCGATGTACAGCTGCGCTTCAGCGGCTTTCGGTGAGGTCGGGAAGGTGCGGATAAAAGCCTGGAATCCGTCGACCGCGAGGTCGAACTGTCCGGCCGCGTAGTCGGCGTACGACTGATCGTACATGCGGGTCGGCGAGATGTTGGCCGCGCCAGGCGCACCGGCGGGCGCAGGTGCGGCCCCTGGCGCCGCCGGATCGCGCGGCCGGATCGTTGGTCAGTGAGGGCATCGCCGCCGTCGGCGACGGCATCGACGCGACCGACTGCCGAAGCGCCTGCAGCTCCTGCGTCATCGTCGACAGGCGCACGTTCGTGTCGTCCGCCTTCTCGCGCAGCACCCGGACCGTGTCGCCGATGCCGCCGACGAGCAGCTTCTGATCTGCGAAGGCTTTGCGCGTCACGTCGGCGTCGCTGTCGAGCCGGGACGTCATGACCTTCAGCGTGTCGGCGAGCCCGCCCAGCATCTGCTGGAGCTGCTGCTGCTGTTCCTGCAGCATGCGGATCTCCGCCATGAGCTGCTGATGCTCTTTGTTGGCCGCGCCCGCCACCGCCGGCACCGCCAGCGTCAGGACCATCACCGCACCCGCAAGCCATCCAGTCGATCTCATAGCGTCCTCACCCTCAGCGAACCGCAAAACCTTGAACCCTGGACCTTGAACCTTTGAACCTACTTCGAAGTCACCACGAAGTGCGCCCGGCGATTCTTGGCCCATGCCGACTCGTCATGACCGGGATCGAACGGGAACTCTTTGCCGTAGCTCACCGTCTTCAGCCGATCGGCCGGGATCCCGAGCGACACGAGATAGGTGCGCGCCGACGCGGCGCGGCGCTCGCCCAGCGCGAGATTGTACTCGCCCGTGCCACGCTCGTCTGCGTGTCCCTCGATCGTAATCACCCACGTCGGATACTTTCGCAGAATATCGGCGTTGGCGTTCAAAACTTTCTGAGCGTCAGCGTCCACCTCAGCGCTGTCGAAAGCATAGAACACCGGCTGGAACGGGTGAGTTCTTGTTGATGACGTCGATGTCCGTTGCCGTCAGCGGATCGCTCGCCAGCGGCTCCGGCGGCATCGGCGTCTCGCGCACCGGCTCCGGTGGCTTGGGTGGAGGCCCGGGCGTCGTGTCACCCGTGGCGGGCGGCGGCGGAATCGGTCTGGCCACCGGCGGCTTCTTCTTCGCGCACGCGCCGATGGCCGCGGCCAGCGCGATCGTCACCAGCACAGCTGACACTCGTCTGCTTTTCATGCTCTCTCTCTTTAATCAATGCCGCGGGGCCCCACCCCCGCGGCCACTCGCGGCTTCGCTTCGCTCGCCGCTGGTTAGTCGCGACCGGCTACTTTCAGACCCGCTCGGCGGCATGGGAACGGCTGCGCTAGTGCGACCAGTTCGGGTAACGGTTCCGTCCGGTCTTCGTAATCTGACGAAGGTTCTTGCCATCGCGATCGATGATGTAGATCTGCTCGCGGCCCGTGCGATCCGACGAAAACGCGATGTGCCGGCCGTTCGGCGAGAAGGCCGCGCTCTCGTTGCTGCCATTGCCGTCGGTCACGGTGCGCGTCTGCCCGGTGGCGAACTCGTAGATGCGGATGTCGTGCCCACCGCCGGACTGTGACGTGTAGGCGATCTCGTTGAACGGCGCCGACGACCACGTCGGGCGATCGCAATGCTGCTCGTTCGTGATCTTGATCAGGCCGGTGCCGTCGATGTTCACGACGTAGATCTGCGGCCGGCCGGTGCGGTCCGAGACGAACGCGATCTGCTGTCCGGTCGGCGACCAGGTCGGCGTCACGTCGATCGACGGGCTGTTGGTGACTCGACGGAGCCCGCTGCCGTCACGGTTCATGTAGTAGATCTCCTGATTGCCGTCACGGCTCGAGGTGAACGCGATCCTGGATCCGTCGGCCGACCACGCGGGCAGGTAGTTCTGCACCTCGGGCGTTCCCCGTGCGGGCTTCTGCGCGGGTGTACCGGTCGTCATCGACTGCACGATGATGTCGGGGTATCCGCTCCGCCACGAGGTGTACGCGATCTGGGCTCCGTCCGGCGCCCACACCGGCGTGATGTCGATCGACGGCGTGTAGGTGATGCGCATCTGGTTGGCGCCGTCGTAATCCGAGCGGTAGATATTCGAGATGTCCCGCTCCGCGACCGGCCCCTTCATCCGGGTACCGTCCCGATCGGACGAGAAGAGGAGCTTCGTTCTGGCAACGCCGTCCAGGCTCCGCTGACTCTTGTGGATGTCGTCGGACGCCGTGTGTGCATAAATGCGCCCGCCGTCCTTGACCGAGTTGAGCGAACCGCTGTACTGCTTTCCGATCGCAACGCGCCCGCCCACCACCTGCAGCAACCTCACCTCGACCACGAAACCGCTGGGGTTCTTCCGGATCGATCCGACGACAACCCCGTCGGCGCCGATTTCTTTCCAGCGATCGAGCGCGACTTGATCCGTCGAGGGTGCCTGCGGAATCGAGCGGTAGGTATCGCGGGGGATCAGATAGAACTCACGCTCGAAGTTGAGATCGTCCCAGAGTACCGAACCGATTGTCTTTGCCGCCTCGATCGTTTCCGGTTCGTTGCTCAGTGGGATGAAGTCTGGTACGGCGAGCTTCGGAGGCAGGCCCGGCGCACCGCTGATCACCAACTCGAGCTCGGTTTGTTGCCGCGGCGGTTGCTGCGGGGGAGCCGGCGGGGTTGTCTGGGCTGGCAGCACCAGTGTGGCGCAACCGGCAATGGCAAGCGTCAATAGATGAGTGTGTTTCATCAGCGCACGTAGTCGAAAGTGAGATGGACGGGCAGAGTAGGTTCGGTGAACTGGGCTGGCAGCGGCGGCAGCTGTCGGGTGTACAGAATCGCGCGGCGGGCTTCGGTGTCGAGCAGATAGTTCCCCGTCCCTTGCTCGACTTCGACGTTCGCGAGCACGCCGTCACGTTTGATCGTGAACTTGACGATGACTCTGCCGGAGGCCCCTTGGTTCTGATTCCAGTTGGCCCGGATGCGATCCAGCATCGTCGCAATGTACTCAGGACAGCAGAAATCACCGACGTCCAGCTTGACGCCGCCAGCCCTCGCGCCTCCGGACGTCGACAGCCCACCAAACGGAATCGGCGCCGCCCCCGTGTTCACCCGCGCGTCACCGCTGGTGACCTTCGGTCCGGTGGTCGGATTGCGTGCGGCTGACTTGTCTACCGACTTGTCCACCTTCGGCGGCACCGGCTTCACCTTCAGCGCGGGATCCGGAACGGTCATCTCCGGCTTCTTCGCCGCAGGCGGCGTCTCGGGCCGCGGCTTCGGTTCAGGGGGCGCGACGGCCTGAACGGGCCGCGTGGACATCTGTGTCATCCCGCCCGCGTTCGGGCCGGGTGCCCCGCCGTTCAACGAGATCGTCATCCGTACGGTATTCCTGTCGTTCTTCGCGCCGCGCCAGTCCGCCGGCATTAAGACGAGCGCAGCGAGCAGCGCCACATGCGCAACCAGCGACACGACCAGCATCCGCGAGAGCCCCTCGCTCTCGCGCATACGCAGGTCCAGGATGTCGCTGACTGCTTCGTGCATATTGTCGCCTGTGGCTTCCGCCTTCAGATTGTCGCCTGTGGCTTCGGCCTTCAGATTGTCGCCTGTTAGCTTCCGCCTTCAGGCGGAAGATCAACGGCTGCCGTTCGTCACCTAACGGTGGAAGCCACGAGATCGATTTGGCCGTCCCCTACCGTGTCTCTCTCGGTTTGGACATCAGCCCTACCTTGTCCACGCCCGCCTCTTTCAATTTTTCGGTAACGTCGAACAGATCCTGCATGCTCGCTGTTGCGTCCGCCCGGATGAACACGGACTTGTCCTCGCGTCCGAGAATCGTCTGCCGTACGCGCTCGTGCAGGAACTCGAGCTTGACGGTCTCGGTCCCGAGCTGGACCACTCTGCTGCTGCGAAAATCCGCAGACAGCGTCACGGTCACCGGCTGCGCGTTGATGGGATCCGCGCGCCGAGCCTGCGGCAGGTTCACCTGCAGCCCCTGCTGCATCATCGGGGCCGTCACCATGAAGATGATGAGCAGCACGAGCATGACGTCGATGAGCGGAACGACGTTGATCTCGGCGAGCGAGGTCACGACGCGGGCCCCACGCCCGCGCCGGCTTCCCGTCGCTGCAATGTCATGAACCTTGGGCACTGTCGGTGCTCCGGTATAAACCGGGGGGCTTCTCCCCGCCGGACCCCCCGCCGTGGCTCGCGGGGCCCCATGCCCCGCTCCCGCCTCCGCTAAGCTCCGGCGGGCGGGCGCGCCTCGCGGCGCGCACAGTCGACTCACGGCATCCGACTGCGTCGCCGCGACTACGTGAAGTTGCGCTCCGAGATGTTCAGGAACTCGAGCGAGAAGTCGTCCATGTCGTTGCTGAAGTGCTTCACGCGGTTCGCGAAGTGGTTGTAGAAGACCACCGCCGGAATAGCCGCGAAGAGCCCTGCTGCCGTGGCGACCAACGCTTCGGCGATCCCTGGTCCGACCGTGGTCAGGCTCGACGAGCCAGTCGCGCTGATGTTCAGGAACGAGCTCATGATCCCCCACACGGTCCCGAACAACCCGATGAAGGGCGTTACGCTCGCAGTCGTCGCGAGAAAGGGCAGGCGGCTCTCGAGCTTCGTCATCTCCACGGTCGCCGCGCGCAGCAGCGCGCGGTCCACGGCATCCAGACTCTTCAGTGTAGGACGTCCGGGAACCTGCGACGGCTTTTGAGACTCGGGCTGAGACGCACGCAGCTGCGCGTTCAACTCCGCGTAGCCGGACTGGAACAATCCGACGAGCGGACTTTCGGTCAGGCCAGGGCAGACCGCCTGGACCTCGGAGAACTTGCTGCTCTTCCGGAACACATCCAGAAAGGTGGACGTCTGGCGCTCAGCGCGCCGGAAGGTCCAGAACTTGTAAAGGATGATGCCCCAGGAAGCCGCCGAGAAAATCAACAGGATCAGAAGAACGACTTTGGCCAGCGGGCTGGCGTCCGCGATGAGACGGACGATATCGGAATTCGTAGTCAGCTCGCCGGCCCCAGCCTCCGGCTGCGCCGCTTGCGCAAAACGCGCAAGGGCGTAGACAGGCATGTACAAACAGCCCTCCGCAACAGATTTTGAGCGCCGCTGGGACAGCGCAGGTTCGACCGAGCGTAGCATGCCCTGATTTTTGCTGTCAAATATTTGATAAGATGGCACTTGGCCGTTCATGCTCCGCTTCCTCTCAATCCGCAATCTAGCTGTCATCGACCACCTCGAGCTTGAATTCGAACCGGGCCTCAACGTCCTGACGGGGGAGACGGGCGCCGGCAAGTCCATCCTGGTTGGCGCCGTCGGCCTGCTCGTGGGCGGCCGGGCCTCAGCCGATCTGGTCAGGACGGGAGAAGAGATGGCGGCCGTCGAAGCCATCTTCGACAAGCCGGACGGGCAGGAAGTCATTCTTCGGCGGGAGATCTCAGCCCAAGGCCGGAGCCGCGCCTTCGTCGACGGGGTCCTTGCCACGAGCGCCGCCTTGCGCGAGCTGTCGGGCCTCCTGGTGGATCTCCACGGCCAGCACGAGCACCAGGTGCTGTTGGACCCTGGGACCCACATCGACATCCTCGACACCTACGCGGAACTGACGCCGGAGCGCGCCGCCGTGGCGGAGGCCTTCACCAGCTGGCGCGACGCGCATGCCGAGCGCGAGCGGCTGCTGGCCAACGTCCGGGAGAACGCGACTCGGACCGAGTTCCTGACGTTCCAGCTCGGGGAAATCGAACGGGTCGCCCCGACCGCGGAGGAGGACGAAGAGCTCACCGCCACACGGCAGGTGCTCGCCAACGCCGACCGGCTGCAGCGCCTCTGCGGAGACGCCTACGACGCGCTGTACGAAGGGGAGCACGCGGCGCTTCCGGCGCTGGGCATCGTCTGGAAGCGCCTCGCCGATCTGGCGGCCATCGATAGCCGCTTCTCGACGTACGTCGAATCGCGGGACGTCGTGAAGTCGCAGCTCGAGGACCTCGCGTTCTTTCTGCGCTCGTACACTGCCGGCATCGACGCCTCCCCGGAGCGGCTGCAGGAAGTCGAAGACCGCCTCGCGCTCGTGGAGCGTCTCAAGAAAAAGCACGGACCCACGCTCGACGATGTGATCCGGAAGGCGGCGGCGTTGAAGCAGGATTTGAGCGACCTGGACCACGGCGCCGAACGGACCGCGGAAATCGAGGCCGCGCTTGCCAGGGCGCGCGCCGCCTACCTGGCCCGGGCGGAGGCGCTTTCCAAGAGACGAGATGCGGCCGCGTCGACCTTCTCGAAGGCGCTGGAGGGGTCCCTGGCGGATCTGGCGATGGCGCGGACTCGCTGCGAGGTGCGCTTCACACCCGCGGCCTCCGAGGTGCAATGGTCGGCCCAGGGGATCGAGCACGCGGAGCTCTTCATCTCTCCCAATCCGGGCGAGGAGCTGCGGCCCCTCGCGCGGATCGTCTCGGGCGGGGAGCTCTCGCGGATCATGCTCGCGCTCAAGACGCTCGCCTCGACGGACGCGCCCGGCAAGACGCTCATCTTCGACGAGGTCGACGCCGGCATCGGCGGCGCGGTCGCCGATGTCGTCGGTGGGCGCCTCCAACGGCTGGCCGATCGCTTCCAGGTGCTGTGCATTACGCACCTGCCGCAGATCGCCGCGCATGGCGGCACACACTTCCACATCGCCAAGGCGGTGAAGCAGGGCCGGACGCTCACCTCCGTCGCACGACTGGCCGCCCCGGAGAGGGAAGAGGAAATCGCGCGCATGATTGCCGGGAACGTCGTCTCGCCGGCCGTCCGGGCGAGTGCGGGGGAGATGCTCCGGGCCCGCCAGGCGGGGGCGAAAGGCGAATACAAATCGAAAGGCGAAAGCGAAAGGCCGCACGGCCGGAGGGCCTGACCAGGACCATGTCGAGGAAGTACTTCATCGAAACGTACGGCTGCCAGATGAACGTTCACGACGCGGAACGGATGGCGGGGCTTCTCGATCAAGCGGGGTACGAGCCGACGACGGACGACCGAGATGCGGACGTCATCGTCATCAACACCTGCAGCGTCCGCGAGCGCGCCGAGGAGAAGCTGTTCACGCGGCTGGGCGAGCTCAAACAGCGCGCCCTCGAGGAAGGCACGCGTCCGATCGTCGCGGTCGCCGGTTGTGTCGCGCAACAGGAAGGCCACCGCATCCTCCGGCGTTCCTCCGCGGTGGATGTCATCATCGGCACGCAGAACATCCGCCGGCTGCCGATGCTCGTGGACGACGCCGTGGAGGGCCGAAGCCGCCGTCCGGTCGTAGACCTCGAGCCGCTGGACGATGTGTCGTTTCCACTCGGGATCGCCAGACGCGCCGACCCGGTGAAGGCCTACGTGACGATCATCGAAGGCTGCAACGAGTTCTGCGCGTTCTGTGTGGTGCCGTACACGCGCGGCCACGAGCGCATGCGGCCGGTCGCCGAGATCCTCGAAGACGCCCGGCAGGCGGCGTCCTCGGGCGCCCGCGAGATTCAGCTGCTCGGACAAATCGTCAACCACTACGAGGCTCCAGACGACCCGACCTGCGACTTCGCGGCGCTGCTCGCGCGGCTGAATGACATCCAGGGGCTGGAGCGGATCCGGTTCGCGAGTCCGCATCCGCGCCACGTGACGCCTCGCATGATCGCCGCGATGCGCGACGTGCCGAAGATCTGCCGGCACCTGCACCTGCCGGTGCAGTCCGGCTCCACGCGCGTCCTGGCGGCCATGCGGCGGCGGCACACGCGTGAGGACTACCTCGCGCTCGTCGAGCGCCTTCGAGAGGCCATGCCGGACATCGCGTTATCGACCGATATGATCGTCGGGTTCCCGGGGGAGTCCGCGGAAGACTTCGAGGCCACGCTCTCGCTGACGGCCGCGGTGCGATACCACAGCATGTTCTCCTTCAAGTACTCGCCGCGCCCGAACACGCTCGCGATCAAGCGGCTGCCTGATGACGTGGCCGAGGAGGAGAAGACGCGGCGGATCGTTGCGCTCCAGGCCCTGCAACGGGACATCCAGGGAGCGTTGCATCAGGAGGCGATCGGGCGCGTCGAAACCGTCCTGGCGGACTCGCGCAGCCGTCGGCGCGACTGGGAGCTCTCGGGACGCACGAGCGGGAACACCGTCGTGAACTTCTCCGGCACCCCCGACCTGATCGGTCAGCTGGTGCCGGTGCGGATCACCGGAGCAAACCCGAACAGTCTGCGGGGTGAGGCAGTCATCCCGGAGCGCGTCCGAGCTTGACGACGATGAGGCCTGCTCGTAGTGTTGCAGGTACGAGGTCGCGATGCAGATCGAGATGACGGTCAAGACGCTGATGATCGACCCGGCGACCAACCTGCCGATCGTCATTCTGCGCGACAAGGACGGTTCCCGCGTGCTCCCCATCTGGGTGGGGGTGGCAGAGGCGAACGCCATCGCGCTGCAAATCGAAAACGTGGCCACGCCGCGTCCGATGACTCACGACCTGCTGCGCAACGTCATCTACGATCTGCAGGCGGGGATCGACAAGGTCGTGGTCTGCGACCTGAAGGAGAACACCTTCTACGCGCTGATCTATCTGTCCGTGAATGGGGAAGCGGTCGCCGTCGACGCACGGCCGAGCGACGCGATTGCGCTGGCGCTGCGGGCGAAGGCGCCGATCTTCGTCGAGGATCGCGTCATAGACGAGGCGAAGCTGACCGACTTCGCGCCCGACAAGGAGAATGCGGAACGGCTGCAGAAGTGGCTCGAGAGCCTCGATCCGGATGACCTCGGGAAGTACAAGATGTAGCCAGCCCATCATTAGTGGTGACCAAAGGTCATCCAGGCAAGCCCTTCATCTTCAGCGCTTTATAGCTTTCTTTCCTCGCACGTCCCGCTTTCATTGACACTCTTCGTGCCCGTCCCTACAATGGCGGGCAACCCGGCGTGCGCTTTCAGTCCCTCACCACCACATGATCGTTGCGATCGCAAACCAGAAGGGCGGAGTCGGTAAAACGACGACCGCCATCAACCTGGCGGCAGCTCTGTCCATGCGTGGCAAGCCGACGCTGCTCATCGACCTGGACCCGCAGGCCAACAGCTCGATGTCGTATCTGGATGTCACGGCGGTGACGCGGAGCGTCTATGACGCGATCTCGGAACCGAACATCGGCTTCGCAGACGTCATCCTTCCCTCGACGCAACCGAATCTGTTCGTCGCGCCGTCGCGGATTGCGCTGGCGAAGCTCGAGTCGAAGCTGGTGGGAGAGCTGGACGCGCATTTCCGCCTGAAGGATCGGCTCGATCCGATCCGCGAGCAGTACCCGCACATCGTGATCGACTGTCCGCCCACGCTGGGGCTGCTGACCGTCAACGCGTTGGTGGCGGCCACGCACCTGCTGATTCCGATCCAGTCGTCCTACTTCGCGCTGGAGGGCACGGACGACCTGCTCGAGACGATCGAGAAGGTGCGAGCCCGAGCGAACCCGTCGCTGCGCATCCTCGGGGTCGTCATCACGATGCACGACAAGCGGACGTCGCTCGCCCGGGACATCCGGTCGCAGATCGACCGGGTGTTCGGGACGAAGGTGTTCAAGACCGTGATCACGAAGAGCGTGCGGCTCGAAGAGAGCCCCGCCTACAAGGAATCCATCTTTTCATTCGCGCCCGAATCCAGCGGGGCGGCGGAGTACTACCGGTTGTGCGAGGAGGTTATTGATCGTGCCTAAGCGAGGACTTCCAGACAGCATTCGGATGCGGCACGACGTGCACTACGTCGAAGCGTTGACGAGCTCGGCCGGAGCGCCTATCGGCCGGCTGGTGCCAATCGATCAGATCGACGCGAATCCGAACCAGCCCCGGCAGGTCATGGGAGACCTTTCGGAGCTGATGGCGTCGATTGCCGAGAAGGGGATCATCGAACCGATCATCGTCCGGCAACGGGGCGCGCGATTCCAGATTGTGGCGGGGGAGCGACGCTACCAGGCGGCGGTACAGGTCGGCATCTCAGAGATCCCGGTCGTCATCCGCGAGGTGGACGACGCCGAGATCATCGAGATCGCGCTGGTGGAGAACATCCAACGGAAGGACCTGACGCCGTTCGAAGAGGCGGAGGCGTTGTTCTCGCTGCAGACCCGGTGCAACTACACGCATGAGGACATGGCGCGCCGGCTGGGCAAGTCCCGGACAGCGATTACCGAGTCCTTGTCGCTCAACGGGATGCCCGATGACGTCAAGAATCTTTGTCGGCTGGCCGACATTCACTCTAAATCGCTGCTGTTGCAGGTAGTTAGGCAAAACGACCCCCAGAAAATGGTCGCATTGGTCGAAAAAATCGCCAGAGACGGCGGTGCGACCCGCGAAGAAGTCCGAAAAGAGACTGCCAAACCCAAACCTGGGCGGCCGAAGTCATACGTCTTCAGCTATCGCGCTCCCACCAAGGCCTTCAAGCTGCAGCTCCGGTTCACGAAGTCGCGCGTCGACCGCGAGGAGGTCATCTCCGCGCTGGAAGCGATCATCGACGAACTGCGGCAGTCGAAGTCCGAGAGCAAGAACTGACAGGAGCTCGGCGCTCGGCGCTCGGCGCTCGGCGCTCGGCGCTCGGCGCTCGGCCTCGGCGCTCGGCGCTCGGAGACCGTTGAACCCCACTGGATAGGCTGTCAAGACCTTTCCGCTTTCGCGCGCAGCAGATTCCGCGCGCTTCGGCGAGACCTCGCCGGAGTTTCAACGAAGGCGAAAGGGGCTGCGCTACAACCAACACCAGTGGATCGCAGGTTAGAACCCAGCGGGCGACATCGAGAGCAACTCGTAGCGCCGGACTGCGGTTCACAGCCGGAAAGCCAGGACTCGGTTCGAAGACAGCCGCCGGCACGGTACAAGCCCTCGACGCGCCCTGGGCGAGCGGCGAGTCCGGAGCCGAAGCTGCCTCGTGAGCTCGATTTCAGTCGCCATAGTTAACATAACACTCATTATCAGACCCATGGACTAAACCCAATAAAACCGGCCTGTGGAAGGATTGCGGACAAGGTTCGCGGGCCCCGACCTATCCGAACCGAGGTCCGGAACCCCGGCTGCCGAGGCCCGGATCCGAGCCCCGGGCGCCGGCACCTTCCATCGCGCGTGCTATCCTGAGCCACCCACCATGGTCCGGACGATCGATCGCTACATCATTCGAGAAGTCATTCCGCCGTTCCTGCTGGCGCTGCTGATCCTCACGTTCCTGCTCGTTCTGCCCCCCGTCATGGAGCACCTCGAGAAGCTCCTGGCCAAGGGGGTCAGCTGGACGACCGCCGCCCGCATCATCTGGACGGCTGTGCCGCAGGCCTTGGGGCTGACCATCCCAATGTCTCTGCTGGTGGGATTGCTGGTCGGGCTGGGCCGACTCTCCGCGGATCGGGAAGCTGTCGCCCTCCTCGCCTGCGGCGTGAGCCCCTACCGGCTCCTTCGGCCGGTCGGCCTGTTGGGGGGCGCGGCCGCGGCGGCGACCCTGTACGTCATGCTGGTCTCCATCCCCGACGCCAACCAGACCTTCCGCGAGCTCACGTTCGAGGTCATCTCCAAGCGGATCGAGAGCGACCTCCACCCGCGCGTGTTCTTCCAGGATTTCCCGGGGTGGGTGCTGTACGCGCGCGACGAGCCGGACCCGGGAACGCCGGGATGGAAAGACCTGCTGGTCACCCGGACCGACGAGTCCTCAGGCACGAGAACGGTCTACCTGTCGCGCCGGGGGCGGATGGTGATCAACCGCGCCGAGCGCAAGGTCCACCTCGTCCTGGAGAACGGGAACCGGTACTCGATCACGAAGCAGGGACAGGCCGATACGTTCAGGTTCCCTGGAGCCCTTGTTCTCGCCCTCAACCCCGATCAGATCTTCCCGGAGATCAACATTCAGCGCGGCCCGAACGAGAAGACCATCCCGGAGCTCCAGGCGGATATGCGGGACAAGATCAAGAATGGCATCTCCCCGCACCCCGAAATCATCACGATCCAGCAGAAGTTCTCGATTCCCGTCGCCTGCCTCGTCTTTGCGCTGGTCGGCCTGGCGCTGGGAATGTCGGTGGCGCGCGACGGCAAGCTCGCCGGATTCGTCGTCGGGATCGCCGTCATCTTTGCCTACTACATCGTCTTTCTGCTGGCCGAATCGTCCACGAAGGGCTACTACGCCGATCCGGCAACGGTCCAGGCCGGTGGACGGTTTCTCGCGGCGCACATGGCCCGGTGGGTACCGAACATCACGCTCGGCGCGTTCGGCCTCGCAGCCCTCGTCTGGCGCGCGAGGTACACGCAGGGTCGACTGCCCATCCGGGTTCCGGCGGCGGTGCGAAGACGGCTGGACGAATGGCGTCAGGGCCGAGAGACCGGCCTCGCGCAGACGAGTGCCAGCGGCCTCCGCCGGCAAGCGGCCAGTGGTCGTGATCCGAATCCCCCATCTGAACGTGCCGATGCCCAGGCTGATCGATCGGTACATCAGCCGCGTCTACCTCCGCATCGTCGGCCTGTCGTTCCTGGCGCTGCTCGGCCTGTTCTACATCTCCACCTTCATCGACAAGTCCGAGAGGATTTTCAAAGGTCAGGCCTCGACCGGGACGGTCCTCCAGCTCCTCGTGTACATGACGCCGCAGTTCGTCTACTACGTCATCCCGATCGCGGCGCTGCTGAGCGTGCTCGTGACCTTCGGCCTGCTGTCGAAGACGAGCGAGCTGACGGTCATGAAGGCGTGCGGCGTGAGCTTGTACCGCGCGGCCGTCTCGGTGGTGCTGCTGTCCCTGGTCTTCAGCGGTGTGCTGTTCGGCCTCGAGCAGAAGGTCCTGGCGCGGGCGAATCGCCGCGCCGACGTGCTCGACGCCAAGATCCGAAACAAGGCACCGCGCCTGTTCGACATCATGAACCGGCAATGGGTGGTCGGGCGCGACGGGAGCGTCTATCACTACAGCTTCTACAACCCGGAGCGGGACGAGATGTCGGCGCTGGTGATCTACCGGCCCGACCAGCTGTCGTGGACGCTGTCGAGCGCCGTCTTCGCCGAGCGCGTCATGTGGAAGCATGGCTGGCAGGCGTCCGCGGGATGGGAGCAGAACTTCAAGTCGAATCCAGCGGTCTGGACACCGTTCGACACACGGACGCTCGAGGGGCTGGAGACGCCGGATTACTTCAAGACCGAGCAGCCGGTCGCCGACATGATGACGGTCGGTCAGCTCCAACGCTATGTCACCGAGCTGTCCGAGAGCGGAGCCAACGTCGTCCCGCTCAGGGTGGACCTCCACAAGAAGCTCGCCTTCCCACTCGTGACGTTCGTGATGACGCTCCTCGCCGTACCTTTCGGTGTCAGCACCGGCAGGCGCGGCACCCTCTACGGCATCGGCCTCGGCATCGTCATCGCGCTCAGCTACTGGATCGTGATCAGCGCGTTCGTCGCGGTAGGGAAAGGCGGCCTCCTGCCCCCGGCACTGGCCGGGTGGGCCCCGAACATCCTGGTTGCGTCAGCCGCCTTGTACCTTTTCCTGACCGCGCGGACCTGAGCCAGGCGCTTCTCCACGACGCGGCGCGATCTCCTGAAGGGCGTTCATCAGATCGCTGGCCAGAAGACCCTGACGATAGGCTTCCCTCAACATCTTCTCCGCAATCTGCCTGGCAACGGTCTGCTGCCGGGCCTGGAAATCGCGTCCGCTCTTTGGCGCCGAGACGAAGGTGCCGAGGCCGCGCCGGACTGTCACGGTCCCCTCCTGTTCGAGCGTCCGGTACGCGTGCTGGACGGTGTTCGCGTTGATCTTCAGTTGCGCCGCGAGCGTTCGTGCGGCTGGAAGGGGATCCGACGGCTTGAGGACGCCGACCGCCACGCAGCGCTGGACCTCGTCCACGATTTGACGGAAGACAGGTCGCGGATCCGCGGGATCGAGGCTCATCAGCACACTACCAGACTAGCACACCAGTGCACTAGTTCACTAGGTTCCTGATTTTGGATGCGCGGCCGTCGCTTGCTTCCACCTAAAAGGTGGAAGCCACAAGATACGGGTCAACGAAACGGCAATCAGCGGCTGGAGGCCAGCGCCAGGTTGCGGACGAGGAAGCGACCCGAGGAGTCAGGCAGGCTGTTGACGAGATCGAGGACGAGGAGCACCGAGGCTGCCGCCGACGGATCGAGAGGGCGGCCATCACGCTCCGCGGAAACGAAGTCGGCAGTCCGGAGAATCGCAGAGCCAGTGCCTGGCCCGACATACACCGACTTCGCCCACCGCGCCGATCCGTCAGCATTCCTGATCTGGACCGAGATCCGCATCGGAGTGGAGGAGACGAGATCGACCAGAACAGCATCGAAGCGGGACACCGGTTGAACCACCGGCGCGACGAGGGCCACGAACGCGCTGGGAGTTCCCTGCCGCAGCTCGAAGGCCATCCCCTTCCGGCCGCTCTCGTCGAAGACGCTCGCGGAGGAGAACGGATCGTGCTCCGTGCGCCAATCGGCGTTGACCAGCGAAGCGACTTCAATGACTCCGGGAACTTGGGGCGTAGGCGCCGGACGGGGTAGATCCACGTAGATCGGATTGCTGAAGATCCAGGGGGCGTGCCCTCCTCGATCGGGCAGACGGACTTCCACGCGGTAGGCACCCGGTTCGGAGGCCGTGGTGCTGACTTCCCCACCCCGAGCCTCGGACACGACGTTCCCGTTGCGCAGCAGGACGATGGAGCTGGCTCCTGCGACGGGAGCACGGACAGTCAGCCTGGCTGGACCCGTTCCTGCCAGCGTCTCCCCCGCCACCGCCACCTCTCCGCTGCGTTCGGCTCGGAACTCGAGCCAGCCTGGCGTCGCCACGCCGTCGATGGCCGTATAGGTCCGCCCGGCTCGCAGCGCCTCGAGCAGCACGGCCGCGTCCTCCGCGGCGCGGCCCGTGGGCGGCGCGTGCAGCACCGCCCTGAGCCCGAACGAACGGAACGAGGCCTCGTACGACGGGACACGAGGCAGTGCGAAACGTCTCGCTTCCTCCTTGGATCGGCCTGGTCCCCCGTGCGCATCGTGTCCCGCAAATGCCGCCATCTGGCGGCGCGTCGTGACGGCATCCCATCTGTCGACCGTATCGGCCGGCCGATCGAGCATCGAGGCGAGCGCCGGGCCCGGTCTTGCCAGGTACCCCAGGAGCGTCCGGCCGAGGCTCGGCCAGGACTCGTCTCGCCACTCGCTGTCGGCGTTGAGCCACTCGACGCCGTCAGCCTCTACGCTCCAGTCGCGCCAGGCGAGGGCCAGCTTCTTGGAGTCCGGATGGGCGACGATCCCGAACCCGCCGAGGCGACGAACATCCTCGACGACGGATGCTGAGTCCCCACCGAGACGGTACGGCGCGGGACCCAGTCCGAGCGCAACGTAGTGGCCGCCGCTGGTGCTGATCTCCACAGCATCGATGCAGAGCACGCCGCTCACGTACGAAGGAGGTTCTGGCTGGCGGGTCGCGTCGCCGTGGTCTGTGAACACCACGAATTTCAGTCCCGCCCGCGCGGCGGCGGCGGTGATCTCGGGCCGCGTCCCCGAGCCGTCGGACTGCGTGCTGTGGACGTGAAAAGCCCCGGTGAGGGTTCGCCGCTCGAGGTCCGGATTGGCAGAACCGCTGGCGGGCGCCGGCTCGGGTGGCCAGGCAGCCACCCATAAAAGAACAACGGCGGCCGCGATGGCCGCCGTTCTCACTACCCTCTTCCGCATGTGCACGACTGGAGCGCCGTCAATTGGCGGCGCTCTGGCGTTGTGCGATTCAGCGCCCGGCGTCGGCGCGCAGCAACTCGGCCTTGTCCGTTCGTTCCCAGGTGAACTCCGGCTCCGTGCGGCCGAAGTGTCCGAAGGCCGCTGTCTTCCGGTAGATCGGCCGTCGCAGATTGAGCGTCTCGATGATGCCCTTGGGCGTGAGCTTGAACGTCGCGCGCACGCTGTCGCTGATCTTCTCGTCCGCAACCGTTCCGGTCCCGTAGGTGTCGATGAGGACCGAGACCGGCTCGGCGACGCCGATGGCGTATGCCAGCTGTACCATGCAGCGCTCGGCGAGGCCGGCGGCGACGACGTTCTTGGCGACGTATCGGGCCATGTAGCAGGCCGAGCGGTCGACCTTCGTCGGATCTTTGCCCGAGAAGGCGCCGCCGCCGTGCGGCGCAGCGCCGCCGTACGTGTCCACGATGATCTTGCGTCCCGTGACGCCCGCATCGCCGTGTGGTCCTCCAACCACGAAGCGGCCGGTGGGATTGATGAGGACGCGGGTGTTCTTGTCCATCATCTCGGCGGGGATCACGCGGGTGACAATCTTCTCGGTGATGTCTTCGCGAAGCGTCTCATTGGAGACGAGGGCGCTGTGCTGCGTGGAGACGACCACCGTATCGACGCGAACCGGGCGGCCGCTGTCGTACTCGACCGAGACCTGCGACTTCCCGTCGGGACGGAGGTAGTCGAGGAGGCCGTCGCGCCGTGCGCACGAGAGGCCTTTGACCAGCTTGTGCGCCAGCATGATGGGGAGCGGCATGAGCTCGTCGGTCTCGGTGCACGCGTACCCGAACATCAGGCCCTGGTCGCCGGCGCCTCCTGGATCGACGCCCTGGGCGATGTCGGGAGACTGCTCGTGAATCGACGACAGGACCGCGCACGTTTCGTAGTCGAACCCGTACTTCGCCCGTGTGTAGCCGACATCCTTGATCGCATCGCGGACCACCTTCTGGTAGTCCACGGTCGACGTCGTCGTGATCTCGCCGGCGATCATGGCGATGCCGGTGGTGACGAGCGTCTCGCAGGCGACCCGCCCCATGGGGTCCTGAGCCAGAATCGCGTCGAGAACTGAGTCGGAAATCTGGTCGGCAATCTTGTCGGGATGGCCTTCGGTGACGGACTCCGAAGTGAACAGGTATCGGCCCTTACGGCTCATGTCGATCGAACTCCTGCGGAAATCGGAAAATGTGACGGCGGTGGTGGTGCAGCGTCCGAGCGACGCGGACCAAATCCAACCAATTTAGCAGGTTCCACCGATCCGAACAAGCCACAGGAGTGTAAGCAGTGCCGCCCTGGTCAGTCGGGCGCGACCTCCACCGGCGGGTCGGGTTGCTGGCTGGGCGGCGGGGCCGGAGGGGCCGTTGCGGCCTTTTCGACCTCGATCGAGCACTCCGCCAGGACCGCGGTGAGCGCGCCGATGGCGGCTGCGACCGGGGCGATGACCGTTCCAACGACCCCGACTGTCAGCGGGAACTCCGCCACGGTCTTGCCCTGATGCTTCACCACTACGCGCCGAATGTTGCCCTCGTCCAACAGCTTTCGAATCTGCGCCAGAATCTGATCCGTCGTGCCCTCGATCTTCTCGCGCCAGGTCTTTTCCATTGTGTGTGGCTCCTGCGAGGGGCCGTCAAGACTGCCCTCTCATGATTTGACGAGCGGCCGTGGTGGGAGTTCGCTCTCCGCGGGGCCGGCCCCGCGCTACACGGTTACCGTCTGGGATGGAACTTATCGTAAACCGCCCTCAATCTCGCCTCGAGCACGTGCGTGTAGATCTGAGTGGTCGACAGATCTGAGTGCCCGAGCATCATCTGGATCGAGCGCAGGTCGGCCCCACGCTCGAGGAGGTGCGTTGCAAACGAGTGGCGGAGCACATGCGGGCTCAGCTCTCGCGTGACGCCCGCCTTGACGCCGTACTCCTTGAGCACCTTCCAGAAGCCGACCCGGGACAAGGATCCCCCGTCCCTCGCATTCACGAAAAGCCATGGCGAGCCGCGCTTGGCGAGCTGGGCCCGTCCGTCCCGCACGTACCTGCGGATCCAATCGGCGGCTTCCTGGCCGAGCGGCACGATGCGCTCCTTGTCGCCTTTGCCGACGCAGGTCAGATAGCCTTCGTCGAGATGGAGGTCGTTCGGCCTCACGGCAATCAGCTCCGAGACCCGCAGACCCGTGGCGTAGAGCACTTCAATCATCGCCTTGTCGCGGAGGCCGCGCGGCGTCGACGTGTCCGGCACCGCCAGCAGCTTGTCGACATCCTCGAGGTCGAGGAACTTCGGCAGTGCCGCCCACGCACGCGGCGCCTGCAGATCGTCCGCCGGGCTGACGTCGCGCTTCTGCTCCAGCGAGACGAAGCGGAAGAAACCGCGCACGCACGCCACGGCCCTCGCGACGGAACGGGGCGACAGTCCGCTCGCCATCTGCGTGCGCACGAACGCCTCGAGGTCACGGCGCGTCAACGCCTCGACGGCTATGTCCTTCTTTTCAGCGAACGACGCCAGGGCGGCGAGGTCGCGAGCGTAGCTCTCGACCGTGTTCGGCGACACGCGGCGGACATCGCGGAGGTACGTCAGATAGACATCAATCATGGGGACCGTTCCGTTCCGCGCGCGGGCGTTCAGCGCAAGCCACGCCGACGCCGGGTGAGCCACTCCGCGGAGAGCAGGCCCACGAACGCGACGGCCCACCAGGGCGACCGCATCGGATACCGCACAACCGGAACGGCATCGCGCGACAGGGCCCGCAGCTGCTCCACCAGCGGATCGATGTTCCGCGTGGTGACCGCAACGCCGCCGGTCGCTTGCGCGATGGTCGCGGGCAGCGACGCGCCGTCGCCGGGATCTTTCAATACCTCGCGGCCACCGACGCTCAACGGCGTGTCGACCGACGTGCCGGCCTCAGTCTCCACGCGCACGTCGTACCGCCCGGCGCGGGTGGCCACGAACGTCCCATCGAACACGCCGGCCTCAGAAGTCGGCCAGAGCCGGACGATCTGCTGCTTTCCCCGCTCATCGACCGTCTGCGCGGCGATGGCCGGAATAGAGAGGACGCCCCCCGACGCCTTCTGATCGGTGGCACGCACGGCAGCGCGGATTCGAACCACGCTTCCGGGCGTCGCCGCCGCTGGATTCAAGGTCACCTCGAGGCGGCGCGGCGCTCGCTCGGCCTCTTGCCCGAGCCGGGATCGCCAGAACGCGGCAAATCCGTTTCCATCTTCGCCGCGGTAGCGCCATGCGTCCAGGAGCCCGGAAAAGACGACCCGCCCTGCTCCGACCGGGATGGCCACGACAGCCGCCTTCGACCCGCCCCCCTGGGGAAGCGTGACCAAGGCCTCCGCTCCCGCCGGCAGCGCCCGCGGACAGGCGAGCTCGGACACGCGGAGAGCGATCCCCTGATCGACCGCGATCCGAACCGGCTTCTCGACGAGGACCTCGTCGAACGCCTCCACGCCGAGCAGTCTCGGATACGGCCCGCTCGGCTTCCGGTCCGCGATCAAGACGACGGTGCCGCCGCGTCGTCGGGCGAACGCTTCCAGGCTGGCGATCTCCGCCGAAGTCAGTTCTTCCGGCGCGCCGACCATCACGAGGTCGAATGGGTTCAGCGTGTCTTCCGAGAGCGCCAGTGGAGCGCCACCCGTCCGGACGTCGAGGCCGCGCGACGCGCGAACCCGCGCGGCGACGTCGAAGTCGGGATCCCCTTCGAGCACCCGCCGCACGAAGGCCGCTCCCCATGATGGCCGCGGGTCGAACGCCAGGATCTTCAGCCGCCGTTGCTCCGACACGACTCGAGCCGGCATCGGCTCGGCCTCCCGGCCTTCCGCGTTGGCCGGTGGCAGCGCACGAACCGCGAGACTGTAGCTGCCTGGGGCCGGCGGCGCGAACGAGAGCCGGGCCGTGAACCGCTTTTCGCCGCTCCCCCACTTGTGCTCCACGCGATCGACCTCGATCCCTTGGCTCTCGAGAACGATGGTCGACGATGAGCCCGCGGCAACTCCGCGGCCTTCAATCTCCGCCGTAAAAACGGCGGCCCACCCCGGGAGAACGGGTCGTGGGTTCGTCACCGACACGACGCGCACGAGTGGACCCTGCTCCGGCTCGGGTGAGACGAACGACACTGGCCCACGCTCGGGAAGAGCCGACGGTTCGAGCCCACGCCCCGTCACGATGACCGCCCGCGGCTCGGCACCGGTGTTGATCGCGAGCGCATCGGGCATCGCGGCGGCCAGCCGCGAGCGGAGTGCAATCGTATCGGCAATCGTATCGGCCGGCTCGCCGGACACTCCAGGATCCCGGGCGAGGGCGCCGGTCGGGTCACGGAGCGACACCGTCACCGGCGCCGGACGTCCGACACGGACGGGGAAATCGACCGCCGCGGCAACGGCTATCGCACAGGCGAGCAATCGAAGCACGGCGCTCGCGCTCATCGCCGTCGGGCCTCGTCCGTCCAGGCGCTTCGCAAGCCGTCCGTCGTCCTGTCCGGGTCGGAGACGAGCACGGCGCCTTTCCGGGACATCGCCACCAGCGGGCTGACGGCGTCGTGCACCGCGCGCCGCACTTCATCGGGAGCGCGGAGACCGCGCTCGGCCGTCAGCGTCTCGCGCAGCTTCGTCAGCCCGGCCGAAATGCGACGCCAGTCCGGCGAGCCCGGATCGACGGCCAGCGCCTCCTCCGCCAGGGCGCCGACGGCACTCGACGCCGTCGCGGCAGGGATACCCTCCGCTGAAACAAGGTTCATTACCCGGGCGAGGAGCGATCGGGCTCGAACGATGGCGGCGTCTCCCGCAGAAGCATCGAGCGAGCGATGCCAGCCGGCCGCCTCCTTCAAGTCGCCGGTCAGGCGCCTCGACGGATCGATGCGGCTGCGGACGGCGAGCGTCCGGAGGAAGTACCGGTTGTGACCGAACGCGCGTTGGAGCGCATCGACAGCAGACTTCGCCGGCGGCAGTGCCGCTCCGGTGTCGACGGCAACCATCGCCTGCTCCGCCTGACCCATGAAACGGATGGCGGTGTTGATTTCACGACGCGCGCTGTTTTCCAGCCGGCCTTCCTGAATCTCGCTCGACTGCTCGGCCTCCTCCTCTTCGTCTTCGACGTGGCCGCCCATCAGGAAGATGAAATTGGCACGAACGGCGCGCTGCTCCGCGGCAAGGGTACTCACTTCGTCTGCAAGGGCGGCGCGCGAGAGGGACGCCTCGCGAGCGCGGAGACGCTGCAGCTTCAACACGATCATCTGTTGGCTGAGCGCATACCGCTCGCGATCCGGCGGGAGCTCGAAGCCGGGGAGGGCAATCTGGCCAGGACCGGCGATCTCGATGAAGAAGGTATCGGACGTCGCCAGGCCTCCGGCTCCAGGCCGCCTGTCGCGGGCGACGGCTCGGTACACGAGCGAGTCGCCCGGTTCGAGCTTCAGGCGGGCCAGATCGAACGACCCGCTCGCCTTCCACGCCCGCCCGCTTTCGTGCACGAGCGAGAGCGGGAGCGTACCTTCGACGAACTCGAACTGCTCGCCCGATCCCGAGACCTTGGTGTACCGGAGCTCGAGCGCCTCCAACCCGAAGTCGTCACTCGCGGACAGGGTCACCCCGACCGATCCGCGTGCCGCAGGCATCAGCAGATCGCGCGCCGGCGCTTCGACGCGCACCGCAGGTGCGCGATCGGGCGTGACGGTCACTGGCACGAGGCGGCGGTCGCCGCGCCGCTCGATCGCGAAGTAGCCGCTTGCCTCTGGAACGATCTCGATCCCTGAGGGCGTCGACGGCAGTGCCTGGTTGCCGAAGCGCACCGACCACCCGTCGTCTCCTGCGAGCGCGAGGCCGATGCGGCCGCCTTGAATCACGTCGAGCGAATCCGGATCGGCGACAGTTCGAGGGGCGACGCCCGTGTAAGCCGGAGCGGTCACAGTCGCCGTGACGCGAAGCTGCGCGGCCAGGCCACTCGCTGCGCGATTGGTGACCCCGGTCAGCGCTGTTGGGGCCGCATGCGACAGACGCTGCGGCAGGCCGAACGCAACTCCAACCAGCACCGCCGAGGCGACACCCGCCCAGAGGATGTCGCGCGTCACGGGCACGATCGCGGGCACGCTGGCGGTCTCCAGGATCGTCGCGGCCCGATAGACGACCCTGCGGTGCATCCAGGGAACAGCCGCACCCGAGCTCGCCAGCAGCTCGCGCGCCGTAAAGATGACGTTCTGGCTCTCCGGGATGCGGCGCTCGACGAGCGTAGCGACCGCGTCCGGGCTCCATCGACCGCGTGCGCGCCACATCACCGCTGCCCCCACGACGATCGCCGTCAGCCCGATGGCGAGACGCACCGAGGACAGTCGGGAGCCGATCGCCGTGGAAACAACGAGACCAGCTGCCGCGGCCACCGACCCGGCTCTCACCGCGCGAACCGAATCGAGCAGCTGGATCCGTCGCGCCACGCCGGCCAGGAACGAGGTGACAGTCGCCTCCGAGCGGTTGATGGCGTCACGCGGCATCGCGTACCTCGACCGAGTTGTCGCGAATCCGATCGACGCAGTTGCTGCTCGACGCCGAGCAGAATCAACGCCCCCAGCCAGAACCATCGTGCATCCGATCCGTCGGACCGTCGCCACGCGTCGCCGTCGACCGGGGCGGCGGGCCGGGACCATGCCGAGAGCGTCTCGGGTGGCGTGCGCAGGATTTCCTGGTCCGGACGCGCCCAGTCGCCCACCCTGGCCTGGAGCAGCGCGCGCAGGGCGACAGCAGCAACGAAGCTTCCGGCAGGCGCCCCGACCTGCATCACGAGCTGGCCGTTCGCTGCAGACACGCGGACGAGAGGCCGAGCGTCCCGATCGGCTGCGACAACCGTCCAGAGATCAGACGGCTGAAGCGGCGATCCCGCCTCGGTGTTCGCCACGCGTCGAAGCTGCTCGTCACGCTGCGAGTCGAATGAGCGTGCGTAGCATCCATCGTGGCGTCACTGGACTCAGCGGGACGGGGGTGACCGCCATCTCGCCCGGGCCGAACTGACAGACGAGTGGTTCATCCGGCGATGGCGCAGGCGCGCCGGCGGCGGCCACGGCTCGCCAGAGACGGTCCACTCCCGCTGAATCCGCACCGAGGACGCGCAGTCCGGACTGACGAGCGGGCCCTCGGGTCATCTTGACGAGCGTCTGCGACCCCTTCAGCTCGGTTTCGAGCGCCGGTGCCGGGCCGCCCGGCACCGCGAGCAGCTGCGCCGCGGGGAGATGTCGCCCGCCAACCTGCGCTCCCACGCGGACGAGCCGCAGGCCTGCCCCAGCAGGTACAGCGTTGACGTCGATCTCACCGAGGTGAGCATCGATGAACGCCGAGATCACGACAATCTCGCGCCGCGCGGGCGGTGTCCGCTCCAGCCACGCCGCCGCGCTGATCAGCCCGTCACCGACACTCCCGCTCTCGATTCGCTCGACCTGCATCGCCGATCCAGCTTCGGCAGCCGCCGCTTCACGCGCGGCGGCGATCGGTTTTTGTCCGGAAGCGTCCGCGACGAACATCGCCGGACTCGTGTCGACGATCACCGCGCGGACGATGCGATCGTTCCATGCACGCAGGCGGGAGGCGGTCACGATCACCGGTGCCGCGGCAGCGGCCACCGCGGCTGCCACGATGCCCAGACGCACGAGGAGGAGCAGCCAGTCCGCCGGCAGGCGGAGGCGCACGGCGGCGGTTCGCGCCGTCATCACGAAGCGCAGGCTCGGGAACGGTATTCGCTCGGCGTGGTGCGTCCGCAGCAGGTGGATCACGATCGGCAGCGCGAGCAGTGCCAGTCCGGCAAGGGCCGCTGGATTCAGCCAGTGAATCATCGCCGGTCGCTCCGCGTCCGGCGACGCAGATAGTCGCGCAGGGCCGAATCGAGCCGCATGTCCGTCGTGATGCGGTGATAGTCGATTCCGTAGGTGGCGCAGGTCGTACGCCAGCGATCGAGGAACCGGCGAAACGCCTCGGTGTAGGCGTCGCGGACCGCGGGACTCGTCAGCACACGCCGTCCGGTCTCCAGGTCTTCGAGCTCGACGTCCCGCTTGAAGGGCAGCGAGAGCTCGTCCGGCGACAGCACGTGGAAGAGGGCCACCTCGTGCCCGATCCGAATCGCGCGGCGCAGCTCCGCCTCGACACCTTCCCCATCGTCATACAGGTCGGACACGAGAATCAGCAGACCGCGGCGCTTGAGCAGATCGATCGCGCGTCGCAGCGCGGTCCCGCACGATGTTTCCCCAGACGCGTCGAGCTTCGTGAGCGCGACGAGGATCCGCCGGAGATGCAGGCGCCCGGCGCGCGAGGGAATGTAGTCGCGGAGGGCATCGGCGAACGTGACGAGGCCGACCGCGTCGCCCTGCCCCGAAAGAAGATGCGACAGCGCCGCCGCGAGCAGGCGCGCATAGTCAAGCTTCGACACAGGGCCCGCGCCGCGGTACGCCATCGACGCGCTGGCGTCGACCGCCACCTGCGCCGGCATGTTCGTCGTCTCGCGATACTGCTTGGTGTAGATGCGATCGGTCCGCGCGAACAGCTTCCAGTCGACGTACTTCAGGTCGTCGCCGGGCCGGTAGTGCCGATACTGGCTGAACTCTGCGCTGTAGCCGTGGAAGGGGCTCCGATGCAGGCCGGAGACAGTTCCGTCGACGGTGACGCGTGCGACGAGCTCGAGGTCGCCAATGGCGCTGAGCACCGCCGGATCGAGAAGAGCTGCTGACATGCGGCGTGGCCCCCGGTGCGACGCGTTGCCGGTCAGGAGGCGATCGTGTCGAGGAGCCGGCGGACGACCTGGTCGGCATCGACGCCGTCGGCTTCGGCCTGGAAGTTCAGGAGAATCCGGTGGCGCAGCACCGGCAGGGCGACAGCCTTGATGTCCTCGAGCGACACGGCGCTGCGGCCCTCGAGGAGCGCGCGGGCCTTGGCGCCGAGGAGCAGCGCCTGCCCGGCTCGCGGCCCGGCTCCCCACCGTACCCACTGGCGGACGAACTCCGGGGGCGTCTCCTCTCCGCCGGACGGCCGCGTGGCGCGCACGAGTCGAGCGGCGTAGTCGACTGCGTTCGACGCCGCCGGCACCTCGCGCACGACCGCGTGCAGGCGCTCGATCTCGTCGCCGGATGCCACAACCGCAATCGACGGATCGGCGGTGCCGGTTGTCTGCGACAGGATCCGGCGCTCCTCCTCGGCGGACGGGTACTCGATCACGACGTTGAACATGAAGCGATCGAGTTGCGCCTCCGGAAGCGGATACGTGCCCTCCTGCTCGATCGGATTCTGGGTGGCGAGCACGAACAGAGGGCGATCGAGCGCGAACCGGACGCCATTGACGGTGATCTGATACTCCTGCATCGCCTCCAGCAGCGCCGCCTGCGTCTTCGGCGGCGTCCGGTTGATCTCGTCGGCGAGGATGATGTTCGCGAAGATCGGACCGCGAATGAATCGGATGACGCGCTTTCCTGTCGCTCGATCCTCCTCGATGACTTCGGCGCCGAGAATGTCCGAGGGCATCAGGTCGGGCGTGAACTGGATCCGGTTGAACTTGAGGTCCACGGCCTCGGAGAGCTTCTTGATCAGCAGCGTCTTGGCGAGACCCGGCACGCCTCGGAGCAGGCAGTGGCCGCCGGCCAGGAACGCGATCAGGATTTCGCGGATGACCCGTTGCTGCCCGACGATGACCTTCGCGAGCTCGCGCTCGAGCCGGGTGGACAGCTCAGCGACCCGCTCCAGGGGAATCGGCGGCTCCTCGCGTTCGGTCAGATGCAGACTGCGTTCGGACATGCGGCCTGCCTGCGAGTCTACTACGACACGTCCGGAGGGGACGGAGAGAGCGAAGACGCTCACAAACGGAGGAACGGAGATACCGAAGGACGAACGGAGGGAACTCGCTGGCTAGCAGCGTTCGAAGGGGCGCGACCGCGCAAAAGCGCGGTGGGTGGGACGAGCGTGACGGCGGGCACAAGCCGGTGGGTGCTGAGGCGGCTTGCGCCCACCGTCGCGCTTGTCCCCCCGGACGCCGGCTTGCAGCCGGCTTCGCGCCCCTGCATGCCACAAGCCGTCCCAGCCCCTCCGTTCGTTCTCCGTTGACCCCGATTCTCCGTTTGTGAGCGTCCCCCTTCGCCCCGTCACCTCCGTCGGACGCAGGCACTCCGGTTGACAGCGATCCGCTCGGGGAGTACCTGTACGCCGTTTCTCCGGTCAGCAGACAGAACATCGCCAGATGACGACCCGATCCAAGTGGCAGTCCCTGCCAACAGAAGCCATCAACCCCGTCAGTCTCGCTATCGACAAGACCCCCGTCCGCGACATCATCGACATGGTGGTGAACGAGGATCGCAAGGTCATCGCCGCCGTGCAGAAAGAGAAAGAGCGCATCGCGCACGGCATCGAGATCGTCGTTCAGGCGTTACGCAAGGGCGGGCGCATCATCTTCGTCGGCGCCGGCACCAGCGGCCGTCTCGGCGTTGTCGAAGCCTCCGAGATGCCGCCGACGTTCGGTACGTCGCCGCGGATCGTGCAGGCCATCATGGCCGGCGGTCAGGAGGCCGTGTTCAAGGCGAAGGAAGGCGTCGAGGACAACTACGAAGAAGGTGCGCGCAGCATCGCGCGGCTCCGCCTCACTCAGAGGGACGTCGTCGTCGGCGTCTCGGCGAGCGGCATGACACCATTCGTGCGCGGCGGCCTGACGCGGGCCCGAAAGGCTGGCGCCAAGATCATCTTCGTCACGTGCTGGCCGGGATCCGAGCTCCAGACGTTCGTCGATCTGCAGATCGCGCCGGCCGTCGGACCCGAGCTGATCGCAGGGTCGACGCGACTGAAGGCGGGCACCGCGACGAAGATGGTGTTGAACATGCTGACCACGGTCGCGATGATCAAGGTCGGCAAGACGTACGGGAACCTGATGGTCGACGTGCAGACCGGATCGGAGAAGCTCAAGGATCGCGCCCGTCGAATCGTGAGCATGGTCACCGGCATCGACTACGACGAAGCGGACGCCCTGCTCAAGCGTGCCAGGTTCAACGTCAAAGCAGCGATCGTGATGCAGAAGACCGGGCTGACGCTGCCGATGGCGCTTCGGCGGTTGAAGAAGGCGGATGACTCCGTCCGCGAAGCCATCGGCGAAGATGTCGAGGACCGCATCCGGGAGCAGCTGCACACCTGAGAAGGCCACATCGCGAACCGATTTGGACACTCTTGTAGCGCAGCCCTTACAGGGCTGGCGCGGCAGGGCTGAAGCCCTGCGCTACGAGGTCTGGGCGCAGCCCTTCAGGGCTGCCGCGGCAGGGCTGAAGCCCTGTGCTACGAGGTCTGGGGCGCAGCCCAGATTCTCAATGCTCCGGCACCGCTCCGGGAATCCGACTCGCAGCAGCCGCGTCGAGGACGACGTCGACGGCGGAGTGGAGCTGGAGGAACGAGACCGGCAGCTCCGTGGTGATGTCGCCGCCGATGAGACGTGCCACACAGGACGCCTTGGACTGTCCGGTCGCCAGCAGGACGATCGCTCTCGCCTGAAGAATCGTCGCCATCCCCATCGACAGCGCCTCGCGCGGCACGGCCTGCGGATCGCCATCGAACAGCCCCGCGTTGCTCCGGCGGCTCTCCGGGCGCAGGGTCACGCGGTGCGTCCGGGCCTGCAGCCTCGGGCCAGGCTCGTTGAAGCCGATGTGCCCGTTGGTGCCAATCCCGAGAATCTGCACGTCGATGCCCCCTGCCTGGGCGATCGCCTGCTCGTACCGCTCGCACTCGGCTTCGGGATCCGGGGCGTCGCCTCTCAAGAAGTTGATCTGCGACGCCGGCACGTCGACGCGGTTGAAGAGGTGCGTCTCCATGAACCGGCGATAGCTGCCGGGATGGGTCGGCGGAATGCCGAGGAACTCGTCGAGGTTGAACGTCGTGACCCCGCGGAACTCGAAGTAGCCGCGCTCGGCGAGCGCACTCAGCTCGTGATAGAAGCCGACAGGCGTCCGGCCCGTCGGCAGACCGAGAACGAGATCGGGCTTGACGCGGATCGCGTCTGCCACGTGTCGGGCGAGCGCGCGCGCGGCGGTGCGATCGTTCGGATAGACGTGCAGGCGGGCTCTGACGATGTCGGTCATCAATGTTTACTGCCGCGGGGCCCACCCCCGCGGCCTATTCGGCGCGTCGCTTCGCTTCGCGCCTGCTCAGCAGCGACAGCCTGCTTTCATTACGGCTGCGGGGCCGACTCCACGGCCTATCCGCCGCTCGCTTCGCTCGCGGGCTGGTCACCGGCAACAGCCCGGTTTCAGCGTTTTGTAACGTCGGAACGACCGCGCCGCCCGCCGCCTCTTTGAGGGCGAGCGCGACGGCGCCCGTCGCAGGCTCGCGACCGAGCAGCTCCGTGACACTGCCCGGCGCGGCGACCGGGAGCCGTCGCTCGAGCTCTTCGCGCAACCAGGGTACCGCGCGGAAGATGCCGCCGGACAGCACGAACGTGAACGCGTCTCCAATGAGGCCGAGGCGTCGAGCGACCGTCAGGCCCGACGCTTCGAGCTCGTTCGCCGCCGCGCGAAGTATCCCGATCGCAGCGCTGTCGCCTTCGCGGAAGGCCGCCTCGACGCACTGCGCCAGCGAGCCGATCGCCGACGGCCGAAGGTTGCTGTAGTAGACCTCGTGCAGGAGCCCTTGCGCCTGCGCAATGCCGAAGTACTTCAGCAAGAGCGGCGTCAGCGCCGTCTTCTGCCCGCGTTGGTCCGCTTCGCGGAGCACCGCGCGCAGCGCCGCCCGCCCGATCCAGTAGCCGCTGCCTTCGTCTCCCAGGACGTAGCCCCAACCGCCGGCCCGTGCGGCCTCGTTCGCGCGATTGCGGCCGTACGCGATCGAGCCCGTGCCCGAGATGATCACGACACCGGGCGCCCCAGGCGCGCCTGCCTCGAGCGCGACGAGCGCATCGTTGACGATCAGGACTCGCGCCTGGTACCCGATCCTCCGCATGATCCCACGCACGGCCGCCGCATCGTCCGGCCGATCGACGCCGGCGATGCCAAGACAGATGACCGTTGGAACGATGGTGCGGTCCCCGATCGCCTCGTCCATCACGCGATGCAGGACCTTCTCGACCTCGAGCTCGCCCAGCGCTTGAAGGTTGGCGCCACCGGCGCGCGCTTCGGAGAGGACCTGCCCCGCAGCGTCCGCCAGCTGACACACCGTCTTGGTGCCGCCAGCGTCGATCCCGATCACGTGGGTGCCTTGGGTCATTCCATGAGTGCGTCCGCCGGCGATTCGCGACAACCCGCGTTGGCCGCTCACAACAAACGGCCGGCAGGTTGTCCCCGCCGGCCGTTGTCAGGAGACGCAGCTGTCAGCTTATCAGTACGTGTTCGGGAGGCCGACTCCCGTAATCAAGTCAGTCCCGTATCATGAGGGTGAGCTGTAAACGATGAAGTCCCTCATTCCTGCCCTGTTCCTGCTCGGTCTGTCCTTGCAGACGCCGACTCCCGTTCGACCCGGCATCGAAGAGTTCCTCTCCAACCTGCCTCCCGCCCTTCGGGGAAAGCGGGTCGCCCTGATCACCAACCATACAGGGATCGATCGCTCCAGGACTCCGGATATCGACCTGATCGCGCGGCAATAAGGATCTGAAACTGGTGGCACTCCTGGCCCCGGAGCACGGGATCCGGGGCGACCTCCCGGCGGGGGTGAAGTTTGTCGACGCGACCGATCCCGGGACAGGCGTCCCGATCTTCTCCTGTACCTCGCGGAGGATCGTGGCCCTACACCGGAGATGCTCAAGGACGTTGACGTTCTGATCTATGACCTCCAGGAGGTTGGCGGCCGCACGTGGACTTACGTCTCGACGATGGCTCTGTCGATGCAGGCGGCGGCCAAACGGAAGATTCCCTTCGTCGTGCTCGACCGACCGAATCCGATTGGAGGGGAGATCGTCGAAGGTGCCTTGCTCGATCCCGAGGTTCAGGTCGTTCGTCGGGATGTACCCGATCCCGGCGCGTCATGGGATGACGGTCGGCGAGCTGGCGACCCTCTTCAACCAGAAGTACGGCTTGGGCGTCGATCTCATCGTCGCCCGCGCGGCAGAACTGGCGGCGATCACAATGGATCGACGAGACCGGGCTGCCGTGGGTGAACCCGTCGCCCAACCTGCGCTCCTTGGCTGCGTTGACGAGTTATCCCGGGTCGGTCTACTTCGAAGGCACCAACCTGACGGAGGGCAGGGGCACCGACCGACCCTTCGAGCAGATCGGGGCGTCGTGGCTGAAGGCGCCCGCTGTTGCCCAGGTCATGAACCAGATGCAGCTGCCGGGTGTTCGGTTCGAAGCGATCACCGATGCCGGTGGCGGAAAACGGCTGCCAAGTTCAAAGGACAGACGATCCCAGCCATCCGCTTCGTCATCACCGACCGGCAGGCCTACAGGCCGGTCCGCACATCGCTGTTGCTCATCGACGAGATACGCAGGCAGCATCCGGCCGACTTCGCGTGGAGCCAAACCATCGATCGTCTCACGGGGTCCGACAAGGTGAGGCTTGCCATCGAAGCGGGCCGGCTCGGGTCGCTGCTGCAGCAGTGGGACCGCGAGGCGGCGGAATTCTTCGAGAGTCGCAAACCGTTCCTGCTCTATCCCTGAACGATTCTATCGGCCTGATCCAGCGCGGATCGCGTAGAGGTTGTTCTGACCCACCGGCGAACGCCGCCGTTTTCATCGCGATGGCATATCGTCAGTGCCGGTGGCACCCCGCGACACATCCGTTGACACACCTGTCAGCAAACTGCTAACTTCACATGTTTTATGCCGTTTGTTCGACTCGCGCCGCGCACGGCGCGCGGGCTCCTGGCCCTCGTCGCCGCCGTCGCGTTGGTGGTGTCTTCGCCGGGGATGCCGTCGACATCGGCAGCCGCCGAACCCGAAGCGCCGAGCGAAGTCCGCGCACTCTGGGTCCTCCGAAGTTCCCTCGCGTCTCCCAACAGCATCGCCTCGCTCGTGCGCTCGGCGCGTGAGCACGGCTTCAACACCTTGCTCGTGCAGGTGCGCGGCCGCGGCGATGCATACTTCAACAACGGGATCGAACCGCGCGCCGCGGAGCTGCAGCATCAGGCGGCGGGCTTCGATCCTCTCGACACCGTCCTGACCGCAGCGCATGCCGCGGGCTTGCGCGTACACGCCTGGTTCAACGTCAACCTCGTGTCGAGTGCCGTCGATCTGCCGCTCGCGCGCGAACACCTGGTCTACAGACATCCCGACTGGCTCATGGTGCCGCGCGAGATCGCGCAGGACGTCGCGAAGGTACCTGCTGAGAGCCCGGCGTACGTCGGCAAGCTCGCCCGGTGGACCCGGGCGCAGACGAGCGAGCTCGAGGGACTGTACGCGTCCCCGATCGTTCCGGCCGCCGGAGAGTACCTTCAGACTGTCGTCCGCGATCTGGCGAAGCGCTACCCGCTCGACGGCGTGCACTTCGACTACGCCCGGTATCCGAACGCCAAGTTCGACTACAGCCGCCTGGCGCTCGCCGAATTCAGGAACACCGTGCGTCCGAGGGTGGACCTTGCGTTGCGGCGACAGCTCGACGCGCGGGAGAAGGTCGATCTCTTCGCGTATGCGGATGCACTGCCGGACGACTGGCGCGCGTTCCGCGTCTCCCGCATGACGCTGCTGATGCGTCGGCTCCGCACGGCCGTCAAAGCGGAGCGACCCGATACGCTCGTGACGGTTGCGGTCAAACCGGATCCTCGCGAGGCGTACGACGACCGCCTGCAGGACTGGGGCACCTGGCTCCACGACGGGATCGTCGACGTTGTCTGCCCGATGGCGTACGCGCAGGAAGCCGCGCGCTTCGGGGAGCAGATCTCGGCAGCACACGCCGCGGCGAACGGCCGGCCGATCTGGGCAGGCATCGGCGCCTACCGGCTGTCGCCGTCACAGACAGTCGACAACATCCAGACGGCCCGAAAGCTCGGCGCGGCGGGCGTCATCCTCTTCTCCTACGACAGCCTCAGCGATCCGCGCGTGGCCGCCTCCGATTACCTCGCACAGGTTGCCCGTGCCGCGTTCGCGCCGCGCGCATCGACGCAAGGGTCTCGCTAACCGGCCGATGTGCCCTGGCAGCGCGAGCGAGTGTCTGGGCTCGTGACATGCCCCCGCCATTCGCCGAGGTATCCGATCTCCTCGCCACTGCGAACCGAGAGCGCGCCTTTCCGGCGGCCGCCATCGAGGTCGGTGGGAAAAATGGCGTCCTCTGGCGACGCGCCACCGGCACCCTGACGTACGAGCCATCCTCAGGCCTTGCAACGGCCGACACCATCTTCGACCTTGCCTCGCTGACCAAGGTCATCGCCACGACCTCGCTCGCGATGCGGGCCGTCGACGCTGGCCGGCTGCTGCTGGAGGATCCAGTCGCGCGATGGATCCCTGAATGGAAGGGGGATGATCGAGGGTCCGTCACGATCGCCGACCTTCTCTCGCACGCGGCCGGGCTGACCGCGTACCTGCCCTTCTTCCGGGATCACACCGGACGGATCGACTACCAGCCGGCGATCTGCCGGATCCCGCTCGAGTACGCGCCGCGAACGCGATCGATCTACAGCGACCTGGGATTCATCCTTCTCGGCTTCATCCTCGAAGATGCGCAGCCGACGAGCGCCCGCTTCGCGGGCGCACCTGGCGCAAGAGATCCCGAGCGCCGGCTGGAAGTGCAGTTTCGACAGCTCTCGAGCAGCCTCACGCCCGAGCCGCTCACCTTCAACCCGCCCCGAAGCTGGCGCGATCGAACGGCGCCCACGGAACACGATCCCTGGCGCGGCCGACTGCTCGTTGGCGAAGTCCACGACGAGAATACGTGGGCGCTCGGCGGTGCCGCAGGACACGCCGGAGTCTTCGGCACGGTTGGCGCGGTCGGTACATTCGCGCGCGCGGTGCTGGCAACGCTCGATGGTCGGCCTGTGCTGGCAAAGACCGAGACCATGCGGCGCTTCATCCAACTCTCCGGAGTACCCGGAAGCTCGCGCGCGCTCGGCTGGGACACGATGCTGCCAACGTCCTCGTGCGGCAGCCGCCTGTCGTCATCGTCTATTGGTCACACCGGATTCACAGGCACATCGCTCTGGATTGATTGGGAACGCGACCTGTACATCGCCTTGCTGACCAACCGCGTGCACCCGGCTCGCGAGAATGAGGCCATCCGGCGTGTGCGCCCGCAGGTACACGACGCTGTCGTCGAAGCGTTCGATTCGAAGCTTCCGATAACGTTTCGGGTTGGTGGGTGTGTGCGCTCGGCCGAACCGGCCGACCCTTCGTCCAATTGAAGGTGACGGGCAGCAGCTCAGAAGTTCGGATCCGATCCGGCGCCGCCCGGCCCTCGGGGAACACCGGGAAACGGTGGCGGCGGCGGGGGCGGTGGCGCGCCCTGTCCGCCGGTTCCCGGGCCACGGCCCGGCCCTCCGCGGCCGCCCGGGAATTGCGTGCCAGTGCCGGGGCCGCGCCCTCCGCGGGCTCCCGGGAGCTGTGCTCCGCCCTGTCCCCCGGGATTGACAGCGCCGGCCCCTCCGCCGGGCCGGTTGACCGCGGTGACCACGAAGTTCCACTGGTCGTAGCGGGTCTGCCCTTTGTAGATACGGATCGAGGTCTCCTGGCTCTTGCTGTGGACGCCCATGATCCCGCCACTCACGGCGCCGGTGGTGGGATTGAAGCTGCTGGTACCAGCGCCCGGCACGTTCCCTATCCCGCTGGGCGATTGGGCCGTCGACGCGCCGCGGCCGCCCGACGGCTGCGAAACCGTGCTTCCGCGAGCGCCCTGGCTGGAACCGGGGCCACGGCCGGACCCGATCCCCGATCCGGTTCCGTCCCGTCCCCGTCCCCGTCCCCGTTCCCCTTCCGGCACCCTGACCTGGGACGGTGGACTGTGCTCCGACCCCGATCACGTCGAAATCTTTCTTAGTGATCGGATCGAGGTATTTCTTGCGAAGGAACCTGCCCTGGACCAGGACGTCGACGCTCGGAGGGAACGCGTTCGCGTTCTTTGCGCGGTACAGGGCTATCGCACGCGCGTACTGCTCGCCGCGGAAGACCAGCTCCGCTTCCTTCTCGCGCTGGGCAGCGTGGCGCCACGTCGGGAGCGCGACGCTCATGAGGACGGACATCACGGCGAGGCTGACAAGCAGCGCCGCCATGGCGTAGCCCCGTTCTCGACTTTCAAAATCCGTGAGAGCTTGACCCTCTAAATCCATGAGAGTATTATCTTTAGCGCTTCCAATGCTAACACAAC
Organism: uncultured Acidobacteriota bacterium; assembly: GCA_963804795.1. Taxonomy (GTDB): domain Bacteria; phylum Acidobacteriota; class Vicinamibacteria; order Vicinamibacterales; family 2-12-FULL-66-21; genus CAVSUB01. The sequence continues at coordinate 317,590 of CAWDRS010000012.1, forward strand.
CCGGGCGCCGCGCGCGCCATGCCTCTCTGACCACTGCTGTGGTGCTGAGTACCATCTTCGCCTCTGCGTGCGACAAAGTGCCGCTGCTCGCGCCGACAGGCACGGTGATCACGCTCTTCCCTGCCGCAACGACGGTCCCCATCGACGGCAACGTGGAAATCACCGCCACGGTCATCGAGAATGGCACCGCCTCGGCTCCTTCCACGGGCACCGGTAACGGGACCGGCACCGGCACCGGAACGGGAACAGGAACCGGCACCGGAACAACGAGCACGTCGACGACCGGGTCCGGCACACCGGTGCAGAACGGCACGCTCGTCTCCTTTACGACGACGATCGGCCGGATTGAGCCGGCGGAGGCACGCACGTCCAATGGACAAGTAAAGGTGCGGTTCATCCCCGGAGGTCAGAGCGGGTCGGCGACGATCACGGCGTACTCCGGAGGAGCGTCCGGGAAGATCGAGAATCTGCTGGTCGGGAGCGCGGCAGTCGATCACGTCGTGCTGTCGGCAACGCCGCAGACGCTTGGGGCATCGGGCGGGGCGTCGGTGATTTCCGCGCGCGTCGAAAGCGTCACCGGGCAACCGATCACGAACGTGCCCGTCAGTTTTTCGGCAGACGTCGGAACGCTCTCGTCGGCTAGCGCGAACACCGACGGGAGCGGCGTTGCGAGCGTGACGCTCACGACAACGGCGAAGTCGACGGTGACCGCAAACGTCGCCGGAAAAACCGCCACGGTCGCGGTTGCACTGAATCCGCGTACAGGTATCACGATTACGGCGCCGACCACGTCGATCGCAGCCGGTCAGCCAGCAACCTTCACTATTGCCGTCAGCACGACCGCAAATATCAGGGACGTCAGTGTGAACTGGGGTGATGACTCACCGACGCAACCGCTTGGCGCCCTGTCAGGGTCCACTACAACTTCGCACACTTACACGGAATCGGGTACCTACACGGTACGCGCCACGGCAACTGACACAAGCGGCTTCACGGAGCCCGTGTCGACATCGATTACCATCCTCCCGGCGCAGCCACCCACTGTTCAGGTGACCCCGTCGAACCTGTCGCCAGCACTGAACGAGACGATCATCGTGCGCGTGCAGGTGTCCGGCAACACGTCGAGCATCATCCGCTACGACTGGACCTTCGGCCCCGGCGCCAGCTTGGGTCCGACGTCCACGACCAGCGCCCAGCTGCCCGTATCGTGGATTACGATCGGCAGCAAGGTGATCACGGTCACTGCCGTTCAGGCCACCGGCCCGAGCGGTGACGGCCTCGCCTCGGTCACGGTGCGGCAGTAGGCCGAAGCCCGGAAGACAAAACGCCCGCGCGACCTCGAGTCGCGCGGGCGTTTTCTTGTACCTGAATCACCTAGAGGCGGACGCCCTCAGGCGGAGTCTGACAACGTTCGACATGGCTCCGGTGGTCCGGCGTAGCTCCAGCGAAGGCGGAAGCCCCCGCCTTACAAACACATCGTCGACGGGAGGGCCATGGGCGGGTCGTGCGATTCGACCTTAAGGTCGGGCCTACGAGAAAGCGACTGTCGACTCTCGAGCGCGACTGTCGACTCTCGAGCGCTACTGTCGACTCTCGACTGTGACTGCGACTGGCGATTGTGACTGCCGACTGAAGACTGCCGACTGTCGACTGACCTACCAGTCTGCGTAGCTCGTGCCGTCGAGTGACGTCCCCTGCGCGCCGCTCTTGACGTCGTAGATGCCGGGCTCGGCGGAGGGGTTGCTGGGATCGGGCTCCGCCGGGACCGTCTGCCAGGACTCGGTGGAGCGCGTGATGGGATCTTCGGGGATCTTGCGCAGGTAGTTGTCGGTGACGAGCGCGTCGAGCGACGCCGGATACTTGCCCTTGTCGGCGAAGTATTGGTCGATGGCGTCGCGCATGTGGAAGAGGTCGGTCTTGAGCGTCGCTTCCTGCGCCTTCAGCACGGAGTTGCGATGCTGCACCATGCCCATCGCGGCCAGGATTGAAATCAGCGAGAGCACGACGAGCAGCTCGATCAGCGTGAACCCGCGCTGGCCGCGAGGCAAGCGCGGCGATTGAGGTCTGGCCATGTTCACTTCCAGTCCGAGTACTTGGTGCCGTCGAGCGCCGTGCCCTGCGCCCCGCTCTTCACATCATAGATGCCCGGCTCGGCGGAGGGGTTGCTGGGATCGGGCTCCGCAGGGACCGTCTCCCACGAATCAGTGGAGCGCGTAATCGGGTCTTCGGGAATCTTGCGCAGATAGTTGTCCGTCACGAGCGCATCCAGCGAAGCGGGATATTTGCCCTTGTCGGCGAAATATTGATCGATCGCATCGCGCATGTGGAAGAGATCCGTCTTGAGCGTCGCCTCACGCGCGTGCTGCACCGAGTTCCGGTGCTGGACCATGCCCATCGCCGCGAGAATCGAGATGAGCGAGAGGACCACCAGCAGCTCGATGAGCGTAAATCCCCGCTCCGAATGGACCGGTCGTGCGCACACCTTCGAACCCGAACCCAGTGACCGCTCTCTATTCCAAGCCACTGTAACTCCCAGCGTCCTGCGACTTTATCTCGCCCGACTGCCGACCGCGACTTCCGACTCGCGACTCCGACTTCGACGACCGACTGACGACCGCGACTGCGACTCCCGCCTGCGACTGTCGACCGAAGACTGCCGACTGACCTCACCAGTCTCTATATTTTGTCCCGTCGAGACCCGTGCCCTCCGCCTTCGAGTACACGTCGTAGACGTTCTGCCCGCCCCAGCTGCTCGAATCCGGCTTGTCCTGATACGACCGCATGCCCCATTCGGTGGAGTGCATGATGGGATCCATCGGCACGCGTCGCAGGAATTTGAGCTTGATGCCCGAGGCGTCGTTGGCTTTCGACACGCCCTCGACGAGCGTCTCGAGATCCGGCGGATAGCCCTCGCTGCCGGCCCGAATGTCGGTGGAGCCGATCTGCCCCGTATCCACGGCATCCTTGTACTTGTCGATCGCCAGGCGAATCTCTCGAAGCGCGCGGTGGAGCTCCGCTTCGCGCTCGCGCTGAAGCGTCACTCGCGCAAGCGGCATGATCGCCGACGCGAGGATGATCAGGATCGTCGTGACGACGAGCAGCTCGATGAACGTGAAGCCGCGCTCCGACCTTGGAACCATAGAACGCCGACCTGAACCCTGAACTCTGAACCTTGAACCCTGAACCCTGAACCTCACCTCACCGTGACCGCCACCGGCGTGAACTGGAGCGCGACCGGCGAGCCTTCCGGCGAGCTGGCGACGCCGCTGACGGTGATCGTCGAGTTGCCCGTGCCGACCGCGTCGAACAGCAGCGCCGCGAGCAGGCCGGTGCCTGAAGCACCTGCCTGGTCGCCGCTGCGTGTGATCACGATATCGACCCGGCCCTGCCACGGCGTCGATCCGCGGCGTGAACGACGCCGTCACGCCACCCTGGCGCATGAACGTGCCTTCCTGAACGCTGGCGCACGCGCAGCACGTTCGGGTTGTAGGTAATGGTCAGCGTCATCGCCGACAGCCGCGACGCGTTGTTCACCGAAAGCGGCACGGTAGACGGCCCACTCGCGATGCGCATCTCGGGCGGCGCGGTGATGATGACCTGTGTCGATGGCGTCACCGGCGTCCCAGGCGGCGCGTTCGGCGGGCGTCGTGCGTGACGTCACGCGGCGGCGCTACTGGAGCATTCGGATCGACCGGCGACGGCACGACCGCGGTGCCCGGAGGCGGCCGCAGCCGGCGGTCGTCGTGCGGCGGCGCGGCCGGGGCCGTCGTTGGCGGCGGTACCGGCGCCGCGGGATTCACGACCGGCGGCGGGGGTGGCGGCGGGAACGCCGGCACCGGAGACGTTCCCGGTGGCACCGGCTGACTGGTCGGCGGCACGCCGGGCGCCGCGGCGGCCGGAGGCCGGGCCGGTCCTGGCGGCGGCGCACCTGGAATGCCGGCCGGTGCCGGAGCCGTGCCGGCGGGCGCCGCAGCGGCCGGCTCCTCGTTCGGGACCGGCGCAATGAGCGGCGGCGGGCCGCTCAAGCCGACGTTCTGCTGCGTGCCGATGTAAATCGGCGCGAGGTCTTCGGCCGTCAGCTGGTGCGTGCGCACGATGTGCGGCGTCAGCAGCATGACGATGTCGGTCTGGTTGATCGTGTCGGTCGTGGACCCGAAGAGCGATCGCAGGACGGGCACGTGCAGCACGCCGGGGAATCCGGTCAGCGACTTGCGCTGGTCGTCCCTGAGCAGTCCGGCGAGCAGGTTCGACTCACCTTCTCGCAGCCGCAATTTCGTTTTGACCTTCCGCGACCCGAACGACGGCACGTCCTGCCCGGCAACACTGATCGACGGACCCAGATTGCTGCTCTCGACGGTGAGGTCGAGAATGATTTCACCTTCGTAGGTCACCCGCGGCGTCATTGCGATGTTGACGCCGACCGGGCGGTAGTTGAAGGACGACTGAGGGATGCTGGCGAATCCACCCGATACAGCCGCACCGAACACCGTCGAGATGACCGGGATCTCCTCGCCGAGGTTCAGCGTCATCTCCTGACCCTCTGCCCCGCGCAGCTGGGGCTTCGCAATCTGCTTGGTGCGTGTGTCGTTCTCGAGGAAGCGCACGGCAGCGGTCGGCACGGTCAGATAGAAGTCGGCCGTGCTGATGCCCTGGCTGATCGTGTTCAGGTTGAAGGGCGGCGGCGCGGTCGGCGGGATCGGCGGCGAGGCGGTGTTCGGCGGCGCGACCTCGGGCGAGAACGTCAGTCCTAGCGCGTAGTTGCTCAGATTGATGCCGAACTCCTTCGTCCGGTTTTTGTTGACCTCGAGGATCTGGACGTCGATCACGACTTCGGCCCGGGGCTTGTCGTTCGCGCGAATGAGCTTGTCGATGACCTCGACCATCGCCGCCGTCCCGCGCACGGTGATGGTCTTCGCGGTCTTGTTCGGGAAGAGCGCCGGCTGCGCGGCCGTGGGGATGCGCATGACGGTGTTGATGATCTGCGAGATCTCGGTCGGGTCCGAGTGAGACAGATAGAACACGCGCACGACGAGATCGTCGTACTTCGCGTGCGCCTGCGCGTTGTCCTGCGCCACGATGATCGTGTTCTGGTTCAGGACCTTGTAGAAGTGCCCGTTCGCGGACAGGACCTGCTGCAGCGCCTGCTCGATCGTGACGCCGTCGAGCCGCACGGTCACCGGCGTGTCGGTGAAGTACTGGCGATCGAACTGCACGGTGATGCCGCTCATCTCGCCGAGCGTCATCAGCACGTCGCGAAGGCTGGAGTTGTTGAACGTGATCGCGCAGCGGATCGCGATTCGCCGGATTCAGCAGCGGCTGCTGGCCCTGGGCGCGCGCCTGCTGCCGCAGCGCGTCGATCGGCGGTTTCGGACGGCTGCTTCTCGATCCGATCGCGGATGGTGCGTTCGAGCTCGGCGGCCCGGGACTCGGCGAGGCGGTTCGTCGCGTCCATCTCGATCGCCTTCTTGTACTCGATGCAGGGCGCCGTCCAACTGGTCCTTCGCCTCGAGCTCGCGCGCGCGGCTGATGTGATCGCGCGCCGCGCTCTGCATCGCCCGCTCCAGCGAGATCTTGAATTGCGGCGTTGTCAGGGTCATCCTGGACCGCCTTGGTGAAGTACGTCACCGCCGCGTCCCAGTCCCCCGCGCGCGAGGCCTCCTGGCCTCGCCGGTACGCGCGCCCGGCCGTGCAGCCCGACCCCAGCGCCGCAAGCGTCGTGAAGACGACGAAAACAACCAGCCTGTGCTTCAACGCCGACACTCCATTCAACGTGGCCTCCCCGCGGCGGCGGAGCGGCTGTCACTGTAGCACCTGATACAGCGCTATCGCGGCGGACATCCTTCCAGGCGCACGGTCGTACGCCCGCGGCCGTCCACGTACTCGATCACCATGGACTCGACGCCGATGCGAATGAGCCGATACCGCCCGTCGATGATCTGTCCTTCCGCCCCGTAATACGTCGACCGGCAGTCACTCAGCGCCGCGACCTTGAGGCCCTGCTTCTCCACAATCCCGATGAACTTCAAGGGGATCGGCGGCGGGGGCGGCGGGCCGGTCTCTGCCGGCGGACCGGGATCCACGACTGGCGTCCGCTTCGCTTCATCCGGCGGCGGGGGCGGCGGCGCCTTCGGCTGGAATCGGAACGGATTGCGCTCGACCGACCCGGCACCTGGTTTCTCGGTGTTCAAGGCTTCGAGGTGGACGTCCAGGTCCGACGGATCGACGGCGGCCCCGGGCCGCTGCTGCGGCGCCCGCGCCTGATTAGACGCTGGCGCCGGGGGCCGTGGGCGGACTCGTCGGCCAAATCCAGTTCGCCACGTAACATGACGACGGCAAGGCCCAGCGCGATCAGCAGCCACGGTCGCGGACGGCCGCTCGGAGCCGAATTCTCAGATTCCATCGCCACCGGCCTGATAGTAGGTCGCCACCTTCACGGTCACGTTCAGCGCGTTCGACGAGTCGCCGCCCTGCGACAGCGTCACCGTCTCGAGGATCAGGAACTCCGGCGCTGACTCGAGCTCGTAGATGAAGTGCCGGATGTCGCGATACTGGCCCGACAGCGTAATCTCGGTCGAGCAGCTTGCCGAGCGCGCTGTCGCTGCTCCTGCGACACCTCGGTCGTCGACCGCTCGTCGTTGACGTTGGTCTTCTTCGCGAGCTGGGCGATCTGGAGCGACGTGATGCGCCGCGCCGCGCTCTGATCGGGCGGGAGCACCTCACCGTAGAACTTCTTCAGCTCCGCGTCGGCCGCGACCTTGCCGGTGACCGTGTTCTTCGCCGACTCGAAATCGCGTCGCGCTGCCATCGCGGCAACGGAGGCGGCCTGCGGCGGACCGCTCGGCCGCCGCCACTTTGAGCGACAGGGGATAGACGACGGCAGCGAAGACTCCGACGTTCACGACGAGCGCGACGACGAGCGGATAGATCAGCCGCTCGCTTCTCCTCGAAGATCCGCTGCGTCAGGCTCATGATCTCGTCTCCGCGGCTTTCCCCTGGGCCGGAGCGTTTGCCGCTCCGTCCGCCGGTTTGGACGTCTCGCCTGTCTTCGTCCCCGGCTTGGCCTGATTGCCGGACTTCGGCTTGACCTCGGTTCCTGTCGGCTTCGCCTGCTCCGGCTCCGGCCGGTTCTGCCTGTTCCGGCGTGTACACCGAATCCAGCACGGCCCGGTTCAGCCCCTCGTCGGTTTTGTCCGTCTGCCGCGGGAGAATCTTGTCGAAGGCGCCGGTCGCTTCGAGCTTCTCGATGAACTCGTCGATGTCTTCGGGCGTGCGGCCGACGACGACCATGCTGACGCGCGTCGCGCCTCGGTCGATCGCTGGGGCGCACCGACACGCAGCATGACGTCCGGCGGCAGCGTGGCCTCGAGATGATTGAAGAACGCCGTCCACGAGAACGTCCGCTGGTCGATCAGCGTGTTGGCTTCGCGCGCAGCGGCCGCGACGACCGTGAGCTCCTTCGCGTCGATGCCCTTGCGGATGCTCGCCGCCTCGCGCCGCAGGTTGTCGCCTTCGGTCCGATCGCGCGCCGATCCGCGTCGAGAGCTCGGTGTTGTGGCGCGAGAGGTCGACGACCTTCACGACGTTGAACAACGTGATAGCCAGGACGATGATGCCGGCCAGCGCGATGAGCAGATGGACGATCCGCTCGTTGTAGAACGGACGCGTGGAAAGATTGGTGCGCAGCACTAGTCAGTCATCCTGACCCAACCGGAAACTTCACCGCACACGACCCTCTCGCGCAGCAGCACGCCGAGCGCCGGCGCCAGCGCGTCGAGCAGCTCCGGCCCCGCGCCGATGCGGTCCCGGATCGGCACTGTATTGCGGAAGTCGAGCGACTCGATCCGCGACTCCAGCCGCTCTTCGATGCTCCGGCGGATCCAGTCCGCCTGATCGGGCCCGCGCAGGGCGGCGCCGGTCATCACGACGCGCGCGAAGCCGCCGCCGCCGAGCCGATCCTCGTGATACATCGCGGTCTGATGCACGAGGTCGGCGAACTCCGCCGGTCCGGCCGCGGTCGCGGTTGCGGAAGAACACGAGGTCCGGGCCCCTCACGACCGCGAGGGTCGCGTAGTCGGCGCCGATGTGGACCAGCAGCCAGTCGCGCCGGCGTGCTCGGCGTCGCCGCCAGCACGGTGTTCATCAGGTTGAAGCTCGCCAGGTCCACGACGCCCGCCTGCGCGCCGGCCGCTTCGCACGCGCGCTCGTAGCCGGCGAATCAGGTCCTTCCGCGCCACGGTGACCACGAACTCGCGGCCACCCCCGTCGAGCGCGACGCCCGGCACCCACGACACCTGCGCGTCCTCGATCCGGAACGGCGCCGCCTTCCGGACCTGCCATCGGATCAGCTGATCGAGGTCCTGCACCTTCGCCGGCACCTTCTCGAACCGGATCAGCGAGACCTTGGCGACGGTATCGGGCAGCACGAGCGCGATCCGGCGCGGCCGCGGCGAAATCTTGTCGAGCGCGGCCCGGATCGCCGCCGTCAGCGCCGCCGGGTCGTGGACGTTGACCGCGTTCAAGCCCGGCTCGACGGCGCCAGCCGGGAGTGGCTCGGCGCCGTAGCCCGAGATCACCGAGCCGCCGCCCTGCGCGGCGATGGCGACGGCCGCGACGTGCCTCGACGAGATCTCGACCGCCGCCGACGGAGGCGGGCTCGCCAGCCAGCTCGTGCGCCGTGCGCTCCCCGCCTGCGCTTGCGGTGCTCATTCGACGAACGTCACCTTGTTGATCTCCCGCAGCGTGGTCTCGCCCAGCATCACACGCTCGACCGCCGACTCGCGCAGGAAGCGCATGCCCTCCTCGCGCGCCGCCTTCTTGATCTCGGAGGACGGCCGCCGCGCGAGGATCATCTCGCGGATGTTGTCCGAGAGGTCCAGCAGCTCGCAGATCGCCGTCCGTCCCTTGAAGCCGGTGCCTCCGCACTCGATGCAGCCCGGCGCCCTCGAAGAAGCAGCCGGCGTGCTCGAGCTCGGGATCGAGGGCCGACTCGAGGAGCTGCGCGCGCGTGACCGTCGCCGCGCGCTTGCAGTGCACGCAGATGTTCCGCACCAGCCGCTGCGCCAGCACGCAGTTGAGGGCCGACACGAACTGATAGGGCTCGACGCCCATGTTCAGGAAGCGGCCGAGCACGTCGAGGACGTTGTTGGCGTGGACGGTCGTGAACACGAGGTGCCCCGTCAGCGCCGACTGGATGGCGATCTGCGCCGTTTCGGGATCGCGGATCTCGCCGACCATGATCTTGTCCGGATCGTGGCGCAGGATCGAGCGCAGGCCCCGCGCGAACGTCAGGCCCTTCTTCTCGTTGATCGGGATCTGCGTGATGCCCCGGCAGCTGGTACTCGACCGGATCTTCGATCGTCACGATCTTGTCTTCGATCGACTTGATCTCGGAGAGCGCGGCGTAGAGCGTCGTCGTCTTGCCGCTGCCGGTCGGGCCGGTGACGAGCACCATGCCGTAGGGCTCGGCGATGTACTTGCGGAACCGCCGCAGCTCCTCCTCCGGGAAACCGAGGATGTCGAGCCGCAAGCTCGCGAAACCGCTCGCTGATCGATTCCTTGTCGAGGATGCGGATGACGGCATCCTCGCCGTGCACGCTCGGCATGATCGAGACGCGGAAGTCGATCGTCTTGCCCGGGCAGCCGCAGCTTGAAGCGCCCGTCCTGCGGCACGCGCTTCTCGGCGATGTCGAGCTCCGCCATGACCTTCACGCGCGAGATGATCGTGCTGTGATGCCGCTTGTCGATCGGCGGCATCGCCGGCTGCAGGACGCCGTCGATGCGGTACTTGACGTGCACCGAGTCGTCCTGCGTCTCGATATGGATGTCGCTCGCGCGCCGCTGGATGGCGGAGTAGATCGTCGTGTCGACGAGCCGGATGACCGGGCTCGAATCGGCCGTCAGCTTGTCGACGGTCAGCTGATCTTCGCCGGTGTCGTCCTCCCGCAGCAGCTGGATCTTGAAGCTCTCGGTCGCCTCCTCGAGGACGCGCTGCGAGCTCTCGCTCTTCTTCAGGATCGCTTCGATCGCCGAGCGCGTGCCCACGGCCACCCTGATGGGCGAGGCGAGCTGAACGGCCACCTCGTCGATCATCGGCAGATCGGTCGGATCCGACACCACGATGACGAGTGACTGCCCGTCGCGGCGGTACGGAACGAACCCATAGCGCAGCATGAGGTCGGCCGGAATGCTGCGGAACAGCTCGTGGTCGATGCTGAACTGGCCGAGGTCGACGAACTCCAGCCGGTAGCGCTCCGCCAGCCGCCGGGCGCTCGGTCGTCTCCACCGCGCGGTCCGCCGGCGTCGTCTCGCGGCCACCCGCGTACAGGTGGGTGTCCGTCTCGTTCGCCGGGCGGCGAAGATGTCTGTCCGTTCATAGTCTGACGATTCCTGGACCAGCTGTCTCAGCGCGACGTATTGGACAGCCTCAACGCAATGCGTTCGACAGATTGAAAAGCGGCATGTAGAGCGACAGCAGGAGCCCGGCGATCACCATCCCCATGACGATCAGCAGAATCGGCTCGACCAGCGTCACGAAACGGCCGAGGTTCGTCTCGATCTCCTCGTCGTAGAAGTCCGCGAGGCTGTTGAGCATCTCCTGCAGCGCGCCGGTCGACTCGCCGACCTCCACCATCTTGATGGCGACGTCCGGAAAGGCGCCGCTGTCGGACATCGCCAGTGCGAGCGCCCGGCCCTCGCGCACCTGCTGCGCGGCGGTGCGGAGCTCGCGCGCCATGTAGAGGTTCCGAATCGACCGCGCCGACACGTCGATGGCGTTCACCAGCGGAATGCCGCCGCCCAGAAGCGTCGCCAGGGTCCGCGCCGCCTGCGAGGTCGCGAACTTGCGGGCGATGCTGCCGAGCCCCGGAAGCCGCAGGATCATCTGATCGAACCGCTCCCGTTGACCCGGCCGCTGCAGCCACTGCCAGATGCCGACCGCGACGCAGCACGAGCGGCAAGCAGGATCGGCAGGAAGTACGCACGAGGCAAACGACGACAACGCCACGATGATCCGCGTCGAGAGCGGCAGCTCCTCACCGAACTGCGAGTAGAACGCGCCGAAGGCCGGAACCACCCGCAGCATGATGATCGACACCACGACGAGCGACAGCGCCAGCAGGATCGACCGGATAGACGAGCGCGGAAATCGTCCGCCGCTTGACGCTGGCCACAACCTTCACGTACGAGACGTAGCGCCTGATCACCTGCTCGAGGTTGCCGCTCTTCTCGCCGGCAAGCAGCGATGCGGTGTAGACACCGGGGAAAAGCGTCCCGTGCGCCTCGAAGGCCTCGGACAGCGAGCTCCCCGCCCGTACCCGCTCGTTCACATCGTCGAGAACGCCTTGAAGAGCGGATTCGTGGCGCGGCGGCGCAGGATGTCCAGAGACTGCACGAGCGGCATACCCGCCTTGAGCAGCGTCGCGAGCTCCTGGTTGAAGACCACGAACTCGCGCGTCGAAATCCGCGCGCGCCGCGGCAGCGCGAAGCCGCCGAGGCGCGACGGCCGGCGCGATGCAGCCCCAGCACGAACAGGCCCTTCTCTTCGAACTCGCGCCTGAGCCGCGCCTCGCTGTCGGCGACGTACACGCCCTCGATGATCTCGCCGCCCGGGGTCCCGAGCCTGCAGCGAAACTCCATGCGCCTAGTGCCTTGCCTCTTTACGGTTGACCACCGCGCAAGCTCTTGTCTTTGAGCACATTATCGGCTGGTTGCGCGTTGGATTATATACCTGCCGCGCCCGACCGGGCACGGGGCCGCTCTCAGGTTAGACAGTGGAAACGGCCCGATGGCTGTCCCGATGGCTGGAAAGACGCCGGGATCGGGGTGGCCCGGGAGTCACTTCAGGCCGGCGAGCGCCAGAATCTTCGTGACGTAGTTCCGGGTTTCCTGGTACGGAGGAATGCCGTTGAACTTCGTGACGGCGCCTTCCCCGGCGTTGTACGCGGCCAGCGCCATCTCGGTCCCCCACCGGTCGATGAGCGAACTTCAGGCGCTTGATGCCAGCTTCGATGTTGGCGCGGGGGTCGAACGGGTTCCGGACCTTGTACTCCCGGGCGGTCGACGGCATCAGCTGCATCAGCCCCATGGCGCCTTTGGGGGATTTTGCCCTCGGCCTCGTAGTTCGATTCGACCTGGATCAGGGCCCGAACGAGCAGGGGGTCGACCCCGTGGGCCTCGGACATGGCCGCGATGATCTCTCCGTAGGGCGTCCCTTCGAGGAGGTCGACTCCTGTCCTGGGCGCCTGCGGGTCGGATTGGAGGTCCGACGGCTCCGGATACGGCACCTCGTCGCGGCACGATTTTCTGCGATGAGCGACTTGTCGCAGGTCACCTCCCCACCGTTCCGAAGCGTCAGAATGATGGAATCCCCGTCGACACGATGCCCCTTGACCGATATCGTCCGGTTCGAGGAGAGATAGACGATCTCCGCCCTCGCGGACGACACCAGTCCGAGCGAACACCAGAATCACCGTTGAGGTGACAAAGCACAGCCTGAGCTTCATGAGGAACGGGTATCCTACCATCCGGCTCCAAAACGTGTCCAGAAACAATACAGTAGAGCTTACAGGCGGGACTTCGGTCGCCCTCTTTCTGTATCGGCTGAAGACGCTCGTTACTTTGCGTCTACGAACGAGTGGAAGACCTGAATCCCGAGCTCGCGCGTATCGGACCCACCGGGAGTGAACGTCCGGTCGACGTCGAGGACGAGCTCCGCGACGTCGCCGGAGCCGAGCTGGGCGGCCGTGACCGGGAACGTGACGAGCGACTTTCCTTTCGAGTCCGCGGCAAAGGTGCCGATGGTCTGATCGCCGATGCGGAGGGTGACCTGTTGCGGCGGACGTGAACTTGTCGATTCTGCGCGGCGTACTCGATGATAGACCGTTCCGTCCTTCTTCGGGTTCCGGAACGAGACCGTGGCGGACTTCTTCGTCCACTGCCACTCGGTGCTGGGATCGTCGGACGAGACTTCTGCCGGGTGCCATCCTTCCTTGAAGATCAGGAAGATGTTCTCGGACTGCGGCTGGAGCTCGAACTTCGCGACCTGATACTCCTTCCGTGACGCCTGGATCGCCCGTCAGCGTCAGTCGCTTGCTGGTCTTCGGATCGTAGAGCCCGAGACGCACGATCGCCGGCCCGATGTAGGGGTAGTTCGGCACGAAGACCGTCCGCGTGTATTCGACCTTCTGCCCCGGCTTCCACGTGGACGTCGGCGTCGGCGGCAGATGGTCGTCGACCCAGAGACGCTCGCCGTCCGGCTCGAGGACGTGGACGAACACCCAGTAGTCGCCGTCTATCTTCGCGTTGGCCGCGACGTCGAACCGATACGTCAGCTTCAGCGGGCTGCCGATCGGCACACGATCGCGGCTGACCGAGAGCGCGGGCGCCGCCACGGGCGGCTCGACATCATCTTTGCTGCCGCAGCCGGCGAGCAGAGCTGCAGCCAGCGCGCACACGAGAGCACGAGTCGGTTTGGACATGATCACAAGAAGAACCGCGGAGCTTTGAAGCAGAGAATCGGTACCGCAGTTGTCGCAGGTACTGCAATATGTTAGCCTTCGCTCGTTCCACAGTCTGCTTGCTGTCGTTCTGCGGGTCGTGATGTCGGATTCCGATTGCCGGAGGCCGATCCCGGGCCCTGCCGGCCGAGATTGAGGGTCCCAGAGAATGTCGCTCGAAGCGCTCGGGATGGTTGAGACCAAGGGATTGATCGGGTCGATTGAAGCGGCCGACGCGATGGTGAAGGCGGCGAACGTCGTGCTGGTCGGCAAGGAATACATCGGCGCGGGCTACGTGACGGTGATGGTTCGCGGCGACGTCGGAGCGGTCAAGGCGGCAACCGACGCAGGCGCGGCTGCCGCCCGGCGCGTCGGCGAGCTCGTATCGGTCCACGTCATTCCACGGCCACACACGGAAGTCGAGAAGATCCTCCCCAAGGTCCCAGAAGTAAGGACGCCAAGGCGTCCTAGCGGTCGCCTGGCATGGCGCAGCCCACGGCACCCACCGATCGCGACCTCGCGTCCATCAGCGAAGCGCGCACGCTGGCGCGACGGGCGAAGGAGGCGGCACCGCTCCTCGCCGAGCTCTCCCAATCGCAGATCGACGCCATCGTCGACGCCATGGCTGCAGCCGTCACGCCGCAGGCGGAAGCCCTCGCCCGGCTCGCCTGCGAGGAAACCGGCTTCGGGGTCGTGGCCGACAAGATCCAGAAGAACCTGTTCTCCTCCGAGAAAATCTACACGTTCATCCGGCCGATGAAGACCGTCGGCGTCGTCCAGCGACTCGACGATCGGAAGGTCATCGAGATTGCCGAGCCATTCGGCGTCGTTGCGGCGATCGTCCCCTCCACAAACCCCACGTCGACCGCGATTTACAAGATTCTGATCGCAATCAAGGCGCGTTGCCCGATCGTGATCAGCCCGCACCCTTCCGCCGTCCGGTGCATCACGAGGGTCGCCGAGCTGATGAGCGCCGCCGCGCGGGCGGCCGGCTGCCCCGAGGGTGCCATCAACTGGATGCAGACCGTTACGCTCGAGGGAACCCAGGAGCTGATGAAGGCCCGAGAGACGGCGGTCATCCTCGCGACAGGCGGAATGGGACTCGTGCGCGCGGCCTACAGCGCCGGCAAACCGGCCTACGGCGTCGGTCCGGGCAATGCGCCGGCCTACATCGAACGCAGCGCCGACCTCGGGAAGGCTGTTCGCGACATCATCGCCGGCAAAACGTTCGACAACGGCCTCCTCTGCTCGTCCGAGAACTCGGTCGTCGTCGACGCGCCGCTCGCCGAGGAAGCCAAGCGGCTCTTCGCAGCCGAAGGCGCTCACTTCCTCTCTGCCGCCGAGCGGGACGCCCTCGCCAAAGTGCTCGTCACCGCTCAGCGGCTGCCGAACCCCGCGCTCGTCGGCCGGCCCGCGACCTATATCGCGCAGCAGGCTGGAATCCAGGTTGCGCCGGGGACACGTGTCCTCATCGCGGAGCTCGAGGGTGTCGGACGCGACTATCCGCTGTCGATCGAGAAGCTCTGCCCGGTGCTCTCCTTCTATGTCGTTGCCGACTGGCGCGAGGGCTGCGAGCGCTGCAAGCAGATCCTGCGATACGGCGGGATGGGTCACACGATGTCGATCCACTCGCGGAACGACGACGTGATTCTCCAGTTCGGGCTGAAGAAGCCAGCCTTCCGCATCGTGGTCAATACGCCGACGACGCTCGGGTCGATCGGGCTGACGACGAGCCTGGATCCGTCGATGACGCTCGGATGCGGAGGTTACGGCGGGAACATCACGTCCGACAACATCTCCCCCCGCCACCTGCTCAACATCAAGCGTCTGGCCTACGAAACGACCCCGGTTGCGGCCCTCCGACCTGCGGCGCGGCCAGTTGCGGAGAGCCCGGGGCTTCCCAAGGCGCCTCCCGCCCCGAAAGCAGCCTCGGGGATCGGCGCGGCGTCGCTGGCGCTGCGGATCGACGAGTTCCTGGCATCGCGGGGGTACACGCCGCCGGGTGCGACGGGCGACCGGCCGCCGGCCAACCCACCGTCAGCCCGGCTCGCGACCGAGCCGGTCCCGAAGTCAGGCCCGGCGGCAGCTCCTGCCGTCGAAAAGGCTGCGGACTTCGTGTGCGAGGAAGACGTCAGGCAGGCCGTGCGGCAAGGCCGGAAGATCCTGGTCGGCGATCGAACGATCATCACCCCGGCGGCGCGCGACCTTGCCGAGCAGCACAAGCTCTTCGTTCAGGCCGGATGGCCCCGTTGATGGGGTCAGGTTGGCTGTTATTACTGACAAGATTGGAGTTAGTTGACTAGCTGAGATAGCGGTGGTATCCTGAGAATCCCCAGCAGAACTCAGGGCTTCCCCTCTCGGCGGATGCTTGGTTCGGTGCGCGACAGCACGGTTGCGCATCGCTCGTAACCCGGGAGCCCCCGACCGACCACGCGGCCGCGCCTCGCGAACCGCACCAGCAGAACCTGTCACGGCAAGGTTGTGTCTGGGATGGCCGGTGGGGGGTGACCTCAACAGGCACCAGCATTGCTAGAGCGGAAACATCGCTCGAGCTGTGCCACGGTCCTCGCGGGAGCGCCCAGATGATGAATCGTGCATGGCTGCCGTCCCTGGCAGTCATCGGACTCGCGTTGAGTGCCGGCTGCGGATCGAACAATCCGAAAGTCCAGGCTCCCAAGGCGCCGCCGGTTCAACCTGCGGCTGTCGCGCCTGTGGCGCCGCAGCCACCGCCCGTGGATCCGATCACGCGCTGATCAACACGTCACAGCAGCACTACGACACCGGGGAGCGCGAGCTGAAGGTCGGACACCTCGACCGCGCGCGCACCGAGTTCGATCGCGCGCTGGACGTCCTGCTCGAGTCACCGTACGGCGCGCGGACCGACGCCCGGCTGCGCGCGCATTTCGATCGGCTCGTGGACAGAATCAATGCACAGGAGATGACGTCGCTGGCACAAGGGCGATGGCTTCTCCGAGCAGAAGGAAGAACCGGCGTCGATCGACGAGCTGCTGAAAATCGCGACCTTCCCCAAGCCGCCGGCTGACGCCGAGACCGCCGCCGCGGTCAAGGCCGACCTGGAGGCCAACGAGCACGACATCCCCATTCCTCAGAACTCCCGGATTTACGCGTACGTCGAGCTGTTTCAGGGCCGGCTGCGCGATTACATCGAGGAGAGCCTGACCCGCGGCGACGAAGTACCTGCCGATGATTCAGAGCGTGTTCAAGGCGGAGGGCCTGCCGCTCGACCTCGCCTACATCCCGATCATCGAGAGCGGCTTCAAGACCAACGCGCTGTCGAAGGCGAACGCGAAGGGCCCCTGGCAGTTCATGAAAGCGACGGCGGTCGAGCAGGGATTGAAGCACGACTGGTACGTGGACGAGCGGTCGGACCCCGAAAAGGCGACGTTGGCGGCCGCCAAGTACCTCAAAACTCTGCACAAGATGTTCAACGGCGACTGGCACCTGGTGCTGGCGGCGTACAACGGCGGGCTCGGCCGGCTGCAGCGCGCCATGAAGAAGGGGCGCACCGAAGATTTCTGGCAGCTCTCGGAAAGTTCGCGCTACCTCCCGAAGGAGACGCGCGAGTACGTGCCGCTCATCCTGGCGGCGATCGTGGTCGCGAAGAACCCGGTGCAGTACCGGCTTCAACGTCCTCCCCGGCGCGCCGGTCGAGTACGAGAAGGTCCTGGTACCGAGGGCGATCGACCTGCGCCGCGTGGCGGAATGGACCGGGCAGACCATCGACGAGGTCCAGGCGCTGAACCCGGAATTGCGTCGCTGGACCACCCCGCTCGCCACGCCGAATTACGAGATCAAGCTGCCGGCCGGCACGGCAGAGATGTTTGCGAGCCGACTGGCGTCGGCGTCTCCTGACCAGCTGGCGTCGCTCAAGTTCTACACGGTCCGCAGCGGCGAATCGATCGCGACGATCGCGCGGAAGCTGCACGTCAGTCGCGCGGATCTCGCGGAAGCCAACAAGCTGTCGATTCGCTCTCCGCGTGCGAACCGGCCAGGAGCTCCTGATCCCTCGGGCGCCAACAGGATTGCTCGCCTCGACCGCGGCCGCTCCGGCGCCTGACGCGATCGCGTCACGCGCCATCAGCGCGCCTGCTACCGTCTCGCCCTCCCGGCGCGAGCCATCGGCGGCGCTGACGTACCGCGTCAAGCGGGGCGACACGCTGTCGTCCATCGCACGGCTGTTCGACACGACCGTCGCGAAGATCCGAAGCTGGAATCGTTTGAACGGCAGTCACATCGCGCCCGGCGATCGGCTGAAGATCCTCGCCGCGCGGTAGCAGTCGGTCCGGTCCCGCTCTCGTGGCTTCGCCTTCGGTCTCGTAGCTTCCGCCTTGTCCGGTGCTCGTCGAGCTTCCGCCGTCGCTCCCGTAGCTTCCGCCTTGAGGCGGAAGCCGCGGGGCCTGGCATTTTCCGCCATTCGCCGCCGCCCGCGCGTTGCAGATTTCTCCAACCCTCCGTCCCGGGTCAACGAGTTAACGCGATTTCGCCGCCGCGAGACGGCTTGCATCCGCACCAGCCATGCTCGCGTGCGTGCGGACCGCAGCGGTGTTCGGCGTCGAAGCCTGCACGGTCCAGGTCGAGGTCGACGTCTCGTTCGGCCTGCCGACGTTCGGGATGGTCGGGCTTGCCGGACGCCAGCGTCAAAGAGAGCCGCGATCGGGTGAGGAGCGCGATCCGGAACTCCGGTTTCGAGTTCCCGCCTCACCGCGTGACCGTGAACCTGGGGCCGGCGGACATTCGCAAGGCCGGATCATCCTTCGATCTGCCGATCGCACTCGGCATCCTGGCCGCGACCGGACTCGTCAAGCGGCGGGACATCGGCGAGATCCTTCTGCTCGGAGAGCTCTCGCTCGACGGCGGAATCCAGCCGACGCGCGGCGTGCTGCCGGTCGCCGCCGGCGCCCGACGGGACCGATTCGCGGGACTCCTGCTTCCTCTTCGAAATGCCGCCGAGGCATCGGTCGTCGAGGGCTTGATGCTCCTCCCGGTACGTTCGCTCGCCGAAGCGGTCACGGCGCTCAACGATCCGGATGCCTTCGTCCCGGCGCGAGGGGACTACGAGGCTGCCACAGAAGGTCCACACGTCGACGTTGGACCCGACTTCGCCGACGTGCTGGGGCAGGCACTCGCCCGACGGGCCTTGGAGATTGCGGCCGCCGGCGCTCACAACGTGCTGATGATCGGACCACCAGGCGCAGGCAAAACGATGATGGCGCGGCGTGTCGCTGGAATCCTTCCTCCGCTCACCTTCGATGAAGCACTCGAGGCCACCGCCGTACATTCTGTCGCTGGCTTGCTGCCCGCCGGCACACGACTCCTGCAACAGCGGCCATTTCGCGCGCCGCATCACACCATCTCGGACGTCGCGCTCGTGGGCGGCGGACAGATTCCGAGGCCCGGTGAGATCAGCCTGGCGCACGCCGGCGTCCTCTTCCTCGACGAGATGGCGGAGTTCAGCCGCCGGGCGCTCGAAGTCCTGCGACAACCGATCGAAGAGGGCACCGTCCGCATTGCGCGGGCGGCCCGAACGGCCTCTTTCCCCGCGCGGTTCATGCTGATCGGCGCGATGAATCCCTGCCCGTGCGGCTTTGCGGGCGATCCGGTCCGCGCATGCCGCTGTGCCCCGGCACACGTGACGCGGTATGCAATGCGGCTGTCGGGACCGTTGCGCGATCGCATCGATCTGACCGTCCCCGTTGCGGCTGTTCCAGCGCAGGAGCTCCAGTCCGACCACCTGGCGGAGTCCTCTGGCTGCCATCCGGGCGAGAGTCATCGCCGCGCGGGATCGTCAGCTCCAAAGAACGGGCGTGCTCAACGCTCGACTCCACGGCCGTGCGTTGCGGGCGTCGGGCGGCGCTCACGGCGGACGCCCGGCCGCTGGTGGCGCAGGCGATGATGAAGCTGGCGCTCAGCGCGCGCGCGTACGACCGCGTGTTGCGTGTCGCCCGCACGATCGCGGATCTCGAAGGGGCCGATCAAACGGCCGGCCCACCACGTCGCTGAAGCTCTGCAGTTCCGAGGGGTCTAGGACGGCCGTTCCAACCGGTTCTAGCCCTTTTGCCAACATCCGTGTGGTAGAGTGCCCCGGTTATTCATTAGCCTGTATTAGCTGATTCAGTAGCACTCGATTGCGTTCGCCCCGAATCCGTGGACGTTGACAACGGAACGGCCGCTACGGATTCAGTGGTTACATCCCATAGAAGGCGCCCCCGACGCCTTCACAGGCCACGTCGAGAGGATCCCGTTGACGTTCAGACGTTATTCATTCCTCGTAACCGACTGCACGAGCGGCACCGAGCGACGCTTCTCGTTGCCGCTCCTGCCCGCGCTCGCTGGCTTCGTCGCCATCCTCCTCCTGCCGATCCTCGTTGGCCTTGGTGCGCGGTGGGCCGTTCGCACCGACCTCCAGGACCTTGCGGCGACGGCAATCGCCCTGCGGATGGAGAACGACAGCTACCGCGACGCCACCGGACAGCTGGCCTCGCAGATTGCGGCACTGCAAGGCGCCGTCGACGACATCGGCGCCAGAGCCGCGGTCGATCCCGCCGCGAGCCGCGCGATGGATCGACTTCCCGCGGTGGTGAAGTCCCGCGCCATGGGCGGCGGGACCGGCAGCGTCGCGCCCCTCCTGGGCAGCGCCATCGGATCCCCGATACGGCGTTCGGAGTCCTGCGCGATCTGCTCATCGGCATCGAGGATCGGCTCGCGCTCGTCCGTTCCGGCGTCGAGCGGCGCCAGGCGCTGGCGCTCGCCACACCATCGATCTGGCCTGTCACCGGCTGGCTGTCGTCGTCATACGGCAACCGGCGCGACCCGTTCACCGGCGGAAGCGATTTTCATCCCGGGTTGGACATCTCGTCGCCCCAGGGCGAACCGGTGCTGGCACCCGCGGACGCGACCGTCTCGGCCGCCAGTTTCAGCGGAAACTACGGCAACCTGGTCGTCCTCGATCACGGGTTCGGCATCGTGACGAAGTACGGCCATCTGTCCCGCTTCGCCGTCATGACCGGGCCAGCGGCTACGGCGCGGTGACGTGATCGGATTCGTCGGGACGACGGGCCGTTCCACCAGCCCGCATCTCCACTACGAGATCTGGATGAACGGCGTGCAGACGAACCCGCTCCGCCTGCTCGCGCACCATTGAGGCGCGGCCGACCGAAAGGTCGGGCCTACTCCCGCTCGCGCCCGACCTGAAGGTCGGGCCTACGACCGACCGGCTACACCAGGCCCCTTCCGTAGGCCCGACCTTCAGGTCGGGCGTCGTGATCCGCGATATAATCCCCTGATACCCTGAGCCGCAGCGGCACTCCTGATGTTAGTCGACACACTCCTTGCCAAAGTCATCGGAACGGCGAACGATCGCGAGTTGAAGCGCGTGCAGCCTCTCGTCGCGTGAAGTGAACGCCAAAGAATCCCAGATTCAGGGCCTCACCGACGAGCAGCTCCGCGGAAAGACCGCCGAGTTCCGCGAGCGTCTTGCGCGCGGCGCATCGCTGGACGATTTGCTGCCCGAAGCGTTCGCGGTTGTCCGGGAGGCCGGACGCCGCACGCTCAACATGCGGCACTTCGACGTCCAGCTCATCGGTGGCGTCGTCCTTCATCGCGGCAAGATTGCCGAAATGAAGACCGGCGAGGGCAAAACGCTGGTCGCCACGCTTCCCGCCTACTTGAACGGCCTGGCCGGCAAAGGCGTGCACATCGTCACCGTGAACGACTACCTCGCCCGGCGTGACTCTGAGTGGATGGGCCGCATCTATCGCTTCCTCGGGATGTCGGTCGGCGTCATTCAACACGACCTGAACGACCAGGAACGGCAGGTCGCCTACGGCTGCGACATCACCTACGGCACCAACAACGAGTTCGGCTTCGACTATCTGCGCGACAACATGAAGTTCGATCTCGCGCACTACGTCCAGCGCGGGCATCACTACGCGATCGTGGACGAAGTCGACAGCATCCTGATCGACGAAGCGCGGACGCCGCTGATCATCTCGGGTCCCGCCGAAGAGTCCACCGACCTCTACTACGAGGTCGATCGCATCATCCCCAAGCTCACGCCCGGCGCCGTGACGCGTGGCGACGTCAAAGCGGAGGAGCGCGAAGAGCTCGAGAAGACCGGAGACTACATCGTCGACGAGAAGCACAAAACGGTCACGCTGACAGAGACAGGCATGGCGAAGGGCGAGAAGATGCTGGCGCATCGCCTTCAGCCTGGTGGGCTGTACGACCCCGTCAACATGCCGCTCCTCCACCACATCAACCAGGCACTGCGGGCGCACACGCTCTTCCGGCTCGACGTCGACTACATGATCAAAGACGGCGGCGTCGTGATCGTCGACGAGTTCACCGGGCGGCTCATGCCCGGGCGCCGCTGGAGCGACGGCCTCCACCAGGCGGTGGAGGCCAAGGAGAAGGTCAAGATCGAGCGCGAGAACCAGACGCTCGCGACCGTCACCTTCCAGAACTACTTCCGCAAGTACGGCAAGCTCGCCGGCATGACCGGCACGGCCGACACCGAAGCGGAAGAGTTCATGAAGATCTACAAGCTCGACGTGATGGTGATTCCCACCAATCGAGTGCTGCGCCGCGTCGAAGAGCCCGACACCGTGTACCGGACCGCCAACGAGAAATACGAGGCGATCGTCAACGACATCCTCGAGAAGCAGAAAGAAGGCCGGCCGGCGCTCGTCGGCACCGTGTCGATCGAAAAGTCCGAACGGCTGTCGACGCTGTTGAAACGACGCGGCATCAAGCACGTCGTGTTGAACGCGAAGTATCACGCGCAGGAGGCGGAGATCGTCGCGCAGGCTGGCCGCAGGGCGACGGTGACGATCGCCACGAATATGGCCGGCCGCGGCACGGACATCCTGCTCGGCGGCAATCCGGAATTCATGGCCCGGCAGCAGACGCTCGCCGACGAGATCGCCGAGCGGCTCCCCAAGTCCGAAGCCAAGTTCGTCGACGACGACGAGTTCGTCTACTTCTATCACATCGACAACTTCTACCGCGTGCCGCGCGAGGGCTACGAGCGGATCTACAAGGCCCTGAAGGCCCAAACCGATGGCGAGCATGACGATGTCGTCACGCTGGGCGGTCTGCACATCATCGCCACCGAGCGCCACGAGGCGCGACGCATCGACAACCAGCTCCGGGGCCGCGCCGGCCGTCAGGGGGATCCCGGGTCCTCCCGGTTCTATCTGTCGCTCGAGGACGATCTGATGCGGATCTTCGGGTCCGATCGGATCTCGGGGTTGATGCAGCGCCTCGGGATGGAAGAGGGCGTGCCGATCGAGCACAAGATGGTGACCAACGCCATCGCGCGCGCGCAGAAGCAGGTCGAAGCGCAGAACTTCTCCGTCCGCAAGCACCTCCTCGAATACGACGACGTGATGAACAAGCAGCGCGAGAGCGTCTACGCGCTCCGTCGCGAGCTGCTCGAGGGCAAGATTCACCTCACGGAAGAAGAGGAAGTCGACACACGCGAATACCTGCTGGAGCTCGCGCAGGAGCTCCTCGAAGGTACGGTCGAGCGCTACGCCGGGCAGCAGGTCGATGTGGAGGACCGCGACTTCGACGCGCTGCGCACGGCGGTTTCGGAGATCTACGGCGTCGAGCCCTCCGAGCTCGAGGCAATCGACCTCGAATCCCTGTCGGCCAACGGCGCGACCGACGAGCTCTGGGCGCTGGTCCTCAAGAAGTACGAGAGCAAGGAAGGGCTGATCCCGGTCGAGATCCTGCGGCGTGTCGAGCGCGACATCATGCTCCAGATCGTCGACGCGCAGTGGAAGGATCACCTGTACAGCCTCGACCACCTGAAGGAAGGCATCGGCCTGCGCGGTTACGGTCAGCGCGATCCGCTCGTCGAGTACAAGAAGGAGAGCTTCGAGCTGTTCCAGGCGATGAAGGATCGGATCGAGGAAGAAATAGTCCGGTACCTCTGGCGGCTCACGCCGGTCGTCGGGAACGAAGCCGGCCCGGCGGCGGGCGCCCCGGTTCGACCGCCGGTTGCCAGACGACCGCCGCAGATGACGCTGAACACGCCATCCGCCGCGTCGTCGTCACCCTTCGGCGCGATACGCGGCGGCACGCCGGACGCCGGATCGGCAGCTGGGAGCAATGGGCCCAAGCCCCCACGCACGGGCGGCGACGACGTCATCAAACAGGTCAAGCGTGACGAGCCGAAGGTCGGGCGCAACGACCCGTGTCCGTGCGGCAGCGGCAAGAAGTACAAGAAGTGCCATGGTGCAGCCTGAATGGAAACGCGAACTGACGTTCTGAACACCGACCAGATCTCCGTGGGCCTCTCCACGGCGCTCACGTTCGACGATGTCCTGCTGGTGCCGCGGCACTCGCAGGTGCTGCCCAGCCAGGTGGACGTGTCCTCCTGGATCACGCGGAACATCCGCGTGCACGTCCCGGTCCTCAGCGCGGCCATGGATACCGTGACCGAGTCGCGGCTCGCGATCGCGATGGCCCAGCAGGGCGGCATCGGCGTCATCCACAAGAACCTCTCGATTGAAGAACAAGCGTCCGAGGTGGATCGGGTGAAGCGGTCCGAGAGCGGCATGATCGTCAACCCGATCACGCTCTCCCCTTCCAACCGCATCTCGGAAGCGCTCGAGCTGATGAAGAAGTACCGCATCTCGGGCGTGCCGATCACACAGGACGGGAGCAAGGAAGGACGCCTCGTCGGCATCCTGACCAACCGCGACCTCCGGTTCGAGAACAACCTGGATCGACCGATCGCCGACATCATGACGCGCGATCCGCTCTTCACCGTGCCCGTCGGCACGAAGCTCGAACAGGCCCGCGAGATTCTGCACCGGCACAAAGTCGAGAAGCTCCTTGTCGTCGACGAACGATTCATGCTCAAGGGGCTGATCACCGTCAAGGACATCCAGAAGTCGATCAAGTACCCCAACGCCTGCAAGGACACCCTCGGGCGGCTGCGCGCCGGCGCCGCTGTCGGCGTCGGCAAGGATGTGTTGCCGCGGGCCGAGGCGCTCGTCAGCTCGAACGTCGACGTGCTGGTCGTGGACACGGCGCACGGGCACTCGCAAGGCGTGCTCGAGACGATCAAGCGCCTCCGTCGCGAGTTCAAGGACGTGGACATCGTCGCCGGCAACGTGGCAACCGCCGAAGCGACCGAGGCGCTGATCGACCTCGGCGTCGATGCCGTCAAAGTGGGCATCGGCGCCGGCTCCATCTGCACGACGCGTGTCGTCGCCGGGATCGGCGTGCCGATGATCACGGCCATTGCCGACTGTGCGCGTGCCGCGGCGCCCCACAAGGTGCCCATCATCGCGGACGGCGGGATCCGGTACTCGGGCGACATCACCAAAGCGGTGTCTGTCGGCGCCAGCGCCGTGATGATCGGCAGCCTGTTCGCGGGCACCGACGAGAGCCCCGGCGAGCTGATTCTGTATCAGGGCCGCAGCTTCAAGGAGTACCGCGGGATGGGGTCGCTCGGCGCGATGCGCCGCGGCAGCCGCGACCGGTATTTTCAGGATGAATTCGACCTCGATGCGAACCCCGAGGCCGGCGAGAAGCTCGTGCCGGAAGGGATTGAAGGACGCGTCGCGCACAAAGGCAGCGTCGCGGCCATGATCCATCAGCTTGCGGGCGGCCTGCGCGCGGGCATGGGCTACTGCGGCTGCCCGGATATCCCGACCCTGCAGCGCGAGGCGCGGCTCATTCGCGTGAGCCCGGCCGGGCTGCGCGAAGGGCACGTGCACGACGTGATCATCACGAAGGAAGCGCCGAACTATCGCGTCGAGTAGGCCCGCCGCTCAATCCGGATGCGCCGCCGATCTTCACCCGCATCCTCGATGTTCACCTCGATTGCGTCGGCTGGGCGGTCCTTCCATCGCTCCGCCCACTCGATGGCCACGACGTCCCCGCCCGAGACGAGTTCGTCCAGGCCGAGTTCCGCAACTTCCGCGGGCTCGAGGCGGTACAGATCCACGTGGTGGAGCTTGACGCGGCCGCGGTACTCCTGAATCAGCGTGAACGTGGGGCTCGAGACGTCTTCGGGCAGCGCGCCGATCCCGGTAGCGAGTCCGCGGACGAACGCGGTCTTCCCGGCCCCCAGCTCCCCGGTGAGCAGCACGACATCGCCCGGGCGCAGGCTCGCGCCGAGTTGTTCGCCGGTTTGCACGGTCTGCTCTTCGCTGGCAGAGTGGATCACAGGCGTCGCCATCGTCAGGTATCGCTTCCGCCTGAAGGCGGAAGGCACGTGAACTTATTCCTCTTCTGTGGCTTCCGCCTTCAGGCGGAAGAGCTACTCCGCCTGCGTTGTTTTCCGCCGCGCCGTCAGCTCCAGCACGGCGTCCCCTAGACGGGCGGCAATGTCGCTGGCGATGAGGGCGACCTCCCCCTCGTCTGCCTCCGCGAGATCGCCGGCGGTTCCGTGCAGATACACCGCCAACTTGCATGCCGCCTCCGCGTCCAGGAGCTGCGCGAACCAGGCTGCCAGCATGCCCGTCAGCAGGTCGCCGGTGCCACCTGTTGCCATCCCGGCGTTGCCGGTCAGGTTCACGAACGTGCGGCCGTCGGGTCCGGCGATCACGGTCCGGTGCCCCTTCAGCACGACGTGGACCTTGTGCGCGGCGGCGAACTCGCGTGCATGCTTCAACCGATCGGCCTGGACGGCCTGAATCGACGTGTTCAGCAGGCGGGCCATCTCGCCCGGGTGCGGGGTGATGATGACGTCGACGCCGTCGCGGCCCATGAGCCGCTCCGGCTCGCCGACGAACGCATTCAGCGCATCCGCATCCAGCACGAGCGGTACGCCCGCCCGCTCGACGAGCGCTTGCACGAAGGCCGAGGTCCCGGGCGCCTGCCCGAGGCCCGGACCTATCGCGATGACATCGGCCGTCAGATCCAGAATTCGATCGATCGCGCCGTAGTCGATCGTTCCGGAAGCTGTCTCATCCAGTCCTTCGGTCATGTACTCGGGTGCCATCCCGGCGACGACAGGCAGGCAGGAGCGCGGCGTGGCGATCGTCACCAGGCCTGCGCCGGATCGCAGAGCCCCAAGCGCCGACAGATGCGCCGCCCCCGTGCGACCCACCGAACCGGCGATCACCAGCACGCGCCCGAAGTCACCCTTGTGCGAGTCTGCGGCGCGGGACGGGACGACCTCGCGCATCTGTTCCCGCGTCAACAGCTCGAGGTGTTCGCCTTCGAGCTCGTCGAACACCGGGAGAGGAATCCCGATGTCGGCGATCACGAGGTCTCCGCCGTGCGAATCGGCCGGCGGGAACACCAGCGGAATCTTCGGCGCGCCGAGGGTGACGGTCATCGAGGCTTCGATCGCCGTGCCCTCGACCACGTGCGTGTCGGCGGACAATCCGGTCGGCAGATCGATCGAGACGACCGGCACGCCGAGCGCATTCACGTCGGCGACGACGGTCTCGAGGAGACCGCTCAACTGCCCGCGGAATCCCGTACCGAGGATTGCGTCGACGACAAGATCGCACTCCGAGATCTCGGTGAAGTGCAGCTCCCATTCCTGTGCGCTGGTGATCTCCACGACCGTCAAGCCGATGCGGCCGAGGACCTCGAGGTTGACGCGAGCATCACCGGTCACTTCAGAGACGCTGCCGAGAAGGAAGACGCCTACGTCGACGCCGCGTTGAATCAGCGTGCGCGCGACAACGAACCCGTCACCGCCGTTGTTCCCCCGCCCGCACAGCACACCCACCTGGCTGCTGGCCAGATCGTCGAAGGCCGCTTCCATCGCAGCCACCGCCTGGCGGCCGGCGTTCTCCATCAGCACGATCGACGGAATCCCGATCTCCTCGATCGTGCGGCGATCGGCCTCACGCATCTGCCGTGTGTTGAGCACGCGCATCAGAAATGGAGCGTACCGCTTGTGCTAGACTGCGGTCAATTGAGCCAAGAGCTCCGTCAGGAGTCAGAATTCAGGAGTCAGAATTCAGAATTCTTATCTTGACTGGCGCTGCCTGGAGGCAGCGCCGCCAAGAAGGCCTTCGCTTTTTCAATTCTGGGTTTCCCCACTCGGGCCGGCCAGGCGGGAGCTGGAAGCTGGAAGCTGGAAGCTGGAAGCTAATCACACATGCGCGGTGCAGTCTATGTCAACGGGACGATCACGCCGGCCGAGGCCGCCGTCATTCCAGTCCTCGATCACGGCTTCCTGTACGGCGAGGGCGTGTACGAGGTCCTCCGCACGTACAACGGCGTACCGTTCCTCTTCGATCGGCACATCACGCGACTCCGCAACTCCGCGCGGTACCTGCACCTCGACGTGCCGTTCGACGATTCCACGCTGCGATCGTGGGTCGATCGAACGTCGGACGCCGCGGCGCTCTCCGGCGACACGCTACATCCGCATCCTTTTGACGCGCGGCATCGGCGAGCTGACCTACGACGTCCGAGCGACGCCGACGCCCTCTGTCGTCATCATCGTGAAGCCGCAGGAAGGCGCCCCGGCGCGCGTACGCACCGATGGCATCCGGATTTCGCTCGTGCGAGTCCTTCGTAATCACCCGGGATCCGTGAACCCCATCATCAAATCGAACAACCTGCTCAACAACGCGCTCGCGATGCAGGAGGCCCACCGCCTGGGCGGCGAAGAGGCGCTGATGTGCAACTACCGCGGCGAGCTCGCGGAATGTTCGCAGTCGAACGTCTTCCTCGTGCGGAACGGCGTCGCTCTTACCCCGAAGTCCGAGGCCGGCCTGCTCGAGGGCATCACCCGCGCGTTCCTGTTCGACGTGTGTCAGGAAGTCGGGGTCGAGGTCCGGGACGCCACCCTGGTGCCAGCGGACCTCGATGCCGCAGACGAGCTCTTCATCACGAGCACGACTCGGGAGATCAGTCCTGTCGTCCGGGTGGACGATCGAGTGATCGGAAACGGCCGGCCTGGAGAGCTCACGCTGAAAGTGTGGGACGCCTATCACCGACGTGCGCTGGAGATGACGTCGGCCGCCTCGACGCGCTGACGCCTCCCAAAACTCAGTCGAAACTACCGGGCTCCTACTGGCAGGAAGACAAAACAGGGAGGTGGGGCGGACGGGAGGAACCGATTCACAGCGGTGTTTTCCTCCACTCCTCCCCTCCTCCCTGTTGATGTCTTTTCAGCGCAAAATGCTGACTCTCACGCCTGAACCGTCTCGTACGCCTCGATGGGTGGGCACGAGCAGATCAGGTGCCGATCGCCGTAGGGGTTGTCGATCCGCGCGACGGCCGGCCAGAACTTTCCGGCACGCACGTACGGCAGCGGGTAGGCAGCCTGTTCACGCGAGTATGGGTGCGGCCAGGCATCGGCCGTGACTTCCTCAGCGGTGTGCGGCGCATTCTTCAGGACGTTGTCGCGTGGATCCACCTTGCCGTCGATCACGTCCTGAATCTCCGCCCTGATCGCGATCAGCGCATCGCAGAACCGATCGAGCTCGTCCTTCGATTCGCTCTCGGTCGGCTCGATCATCATCGTCCCGGCGACCGGGAACGACACCGTCGGTGCGTGGAAGCCGTAGTCCATGAGCCGCTTCGCGACATCCTGCTCGTCCACCGACGGTCCGGCGCCGTGTTTGTACGGCCGCAGGTCGAAGATCATCTCGTGCGCCACGCGACCGTTGTGGTTCGCGTACAGCACGTCGTAGTGCCCCTGCAATCGCGCCTTGATGTAGTTCGCGTTCAGGATCGCCACGCGCGTCGCGTCCGTCATGCCCTCGGCGCCCAGCATGCGGATATAACCATACGAGATCAGCAGGATGCTGGCGCTGCCCCAGGGAGCGGCCGACACCGCGGGAATCGCTTTGGCGCCGCCTACCGACACGACCGGATGCCCGGGCAGATACGGCGCGAGATGCGGGGCAACCGCAATCGGGCCCATCCCGGGTCCCCCGCCGCCGTGCGGAATCGCGAACGTCTTGTGCAGGTTCAGGTGACACACGTCGGCACCGATCGCCGCGGGGCTCGTCAGCCCGACCTGCGCGTTCATGTTCGCGCCGTCCATGTACACCTGGCCGCCGTGCTCGTGAACGACAGCGCAGATCTCGCGGATCTCCTCCTCGAAGACACCGTGCGTGGAGGGATACGTCACCATCAGCGCCGCCAGCGCGTCGCGATGCTGAGCGGCTCGCGCGCGAAGGTCCGAGAGCTCCACGTTGCCGTTGCTGTCGCAGGCCACGACAACGACCTTCAGCCCGGCCATCGTCGCGCTCGCCGGGTTCGTGCCGTGTGCCGACGACGGAATCAGCACGACGTTCCGCCTCTCGTCCCCGCGATCGCGGTGGTAGGCGCGGATCGTCATGAGGCCGGCAAACTCTCCCTGCGCTCCGGAGTTCGGCTGCAGAGACACCGCAGTAAACCCCGTGATCTTGCACAGTGCGGCTTCGAGATCCCTGAAGACATCCGCGTAACCCGCCGCCTGCGACGGCGGCGCGAACGGGTGCATCTTGGAGAACTCCGGCCAGCTGACCGGAATCATCTCGGACGCCGCGTTCAGCTTCATCGTGCACGAGCCGAGCGCAATCATCGAGGTGTCCAGCCCGACGTCCTTGCGCTCGAGGCTCTTGATGTACCGCATCATCTGCGTCTCGGAGTGATGCGTGTTGAACACGGGGTGCGTGAGGAACGGTGTCGAACGGCGCAGGGCGGACGGAACGTGCTCGGCGTCCGTAGCGCCGCCCGGCCTCAAGGCCGGGCTTACGGCTGCTGGGGGCCCTCCAGCCACTTGCCGAAAGACTCGGACGATCTCCGCGAGATCGGCCGGCGTGGTCGTTTCGTCGACAGAAATGCCGACGGCGCCGTCGGCGAGGTACCGGAAGTTCAGCCCCGCGGCCTCCGCTCCCCGCCGAACGCCCGCGGCGTCGACACCGCGGACGTGAAGCGTATCGAAGTACACCTGGTTCGACTGCGTCGCGCCGCTCGCCACCAGCGCGGCTTCGAGCGCGACCGCCGCACCGTGTACCTGCTCTCCGATCGCCTTCAGCCCCGAGGGCCCGTGATAGACGGCATACATGGCCGCGATATTGGCCAGAAGCGCCTGCGCCGTGCAGATGTTCGAGGTGGCCTTCTCCCGACGGATGTGCTGCTCGCGCGTCTGCAGCGCCATTCGGTAGGCGGGCCTCCCTTTCGCGTCCACCGACATGCCGATGATGCGACCTGGCGCCTGACGGACGTAGGCGTCGCGCGTCGCGAGAAACGCAGCGTGCGGACCTCCGTAACCGAGCGGCACTCCAAGCCGCTGTGAATTGCCCACGACGGCGTCCGCGCCCATTTCGCCTGGCGGTGTGAGAAGTGTCAGCGCCAACAGATCGGTCGCGACGGCCACCAGCACGCCTGCGGCGTGGGCGCGCTCGATGACCGCACGTGGATCGACCACGGCGCCGCGATCGTCGGGGTACTGCAGGAGCAGTCCGAAAGCATGCGTCAGCTGTTCATCGGTCAGCGATTCCACCGGACCGACCTCGAGGCGGATGCCGAGCGGCTCCGCGCGCCCGCGCAGCACCGCCAGGGTCTGCGGAAAACATCGGTCCGACACGAGGAACAGGCTCTCCTGCCCGGGTCTCGCTTTCTTCGTCTGCACGCGGTGGAACATCGTCATCGCCTCGGCGGCCGCCGTGCCTTCGTCGAGGAGCGATGCCGTCGCGATGTCCGTTCCCGTGAGATCCTTCACGACCGTCTGGAAGTTCAGGAGCGACTCGAGCCGCCCCTGCGCGATCTCTGCCTGATACGGCGTGTACGGCGTGTACCAAGACGGGTTCTCGAAGACGTTCCGCAGAATCACGCTGGGCGTCACGCAGTCGTAGTAGCCCATCCCGATGTAAGAGCGGGCAACGACGTTGCGACTCGCCACGGCGCGAAGGCTTCGCAGGTACTCGTATTCGCCCTCGCCCGGCGGAAGAGCGAGTGGGGCCGACGCCCGGATCCCCGGCGGTATGGTCTGGTCGATCAGCGCGTCGAGCGAGGGCACGCCAATGGCACGCAGCATTTCGCCGCGAGCGGCCGAATCCGGTCCGATGTGCCGTGACTGAAAGGATCGGGGGTTCTCTTGGGTCATTCGAAATGTGCTGCGTGGCGCCTGGCGCCGTTACTTCGTGAGCTCGGTGTACTGTGCGGCGTCGAGGAGATCCGCGTTGTCTCCCGTCACTTTCATGACGATCATCCAGGATTCATGCGGAGCGGCGTTCACGGTCTCGGGTTTCTGGGTGAGCGACTGGTTGACCTCGGTCACTTCGCCGCTGACCGGCGCGTAGAGCTCCGAGACCGCTTTGACGGATTCGATGGTCCCGAAGACGTCACCTTTGCTGAACGCGCGGCCCACTTCCGGCAACTCGAGGTAGACGACGTCGCCGAGCTGCTTCTGGGCGTAGTCGGTGATGCCGATGCGCGCCTCGCTGCCGGCGATCCTCACCCACTCGTGCTCCTTCGTGTACTTCAGATCGGACGGATACATCAAACAGCCCCCAGAAATCGTCATGTGGCGCGGGGGCTTTCAACCCCCGCGATCGGCACTGCGGCTGGGTCTGACGACCTTCGCCAAGGCTACGGTGGTCCGCCGTAGCTACAGCGAAGGCGGAAGACCCGGCCCCACACGTGAATACGCGCGGGTGTGACCCTGCTATCGCGCTCGCTTGTAGAACGGCATCCCGACGACCGCAGCACGAAGACGGCGACCGCGGCAATCGATCTCGAATTCGGCGCCCTCGGCCGCACGATCGACCGGTACGTAGGCCATCCCGATCGCCTTCTTCAGGTACGGAGTCTGCGTGCCGCTCGTCACGACGCCCGCTTTCTCTCCCGCGACGAACACGTCCTGGCCGTGACGCGCGATCCCGCGGTCGAGGACCTCGAAGCCGACGAGCTTTCGGCTGACGCCATCCTGCTTCTGGCGGCGGAGCACGTCGGCGCCGATGAAATCCGCCTTCTTCCAGCCAACGATCCAGCTCAAATCGGCTTCGAGCACCGTCGTCGTCTCGTCGATGTCGTTGCCGTACAGGCGCATGCCTGCCTCGAGCCGCAGCGTGTCGCGGGCACCGAGTCCGGCCGGCACGACGCCCGCCGGCTGCCCCGCCCGCAGGATCGCATCCCAGACCCGCTCAGCCGACGCGGGCTGCACGAACACCTCGAACCCGTCCTCGCCCGTGTATCCCGTGCGCGAGATCGTGACGCGAACGCCGGCGACCTCGCCGGTCGTGAACCAGTAGTACTTGATCTCGCCAAGCGGGACGGCGGTGAGCGTCTGCAACACCTCGCGGGCCACCGGGCCCTGCACCGCGATCAGCCCGTACCGCGAGCTCGTGTTGACGGCCACGGCGTCGCCCGCTTCGCCGACCCGCCCCGAAATCCAGTTGAAGTCCTTGATGATGTTCGACGCATTCACGACGAGCATGAAGTGCTCGCCGTTCAGCCGGTACGTGAGCACGTCGTCTACGAAGGTGCCGCCGGGCGTCATCAGCGCCGCGTATTGCGCCTGGCCGTCGACGAGCTTCGACGCATCGTTCGACGTGATGTGCTGAACCGCTGCCAGCGCGTCCTTGCCGGCGATCTCGATCTCGCCCATGTGACTGACGTCGAAGACGCCAGCCCGCGTCCGCACAGCCAGGTGCTCGTCGACGATGCCGCTGTATTCGACCGGCATGTCCCAGCCGCCGAACTCCACCATGCGAGCGCCAAGCGAACGGTGCCTGGAATGCAGAGGCGTCTTCTTGAGCGTGCCGGTAGGCGCTTGGGCCATCGTGTGGATCAACGACCGGCCGGCGTGTGCTGCCGACCATCTGCGGGACCAGCCCTGAATCAGGGAGCCGGCCAGACGCGCACGGCGTGCGCGACTAGCGTCCGGCACAACCATTCAACGGTACTATGCCGCTCGCTGACCGGTCAAGAACGCGGCGCGGTGTCGACGTCCCGGACTGTCGTGTCGCGGAGGCGTCGCTTCACACGCGGTCAAATGCCGATTTTCAGGGGTTTGCGCGCGTCACGGAGTTTGCTTTGGTGATCCGTGGCATGGACCAAATCGATATCGAGCTCTGGCGCGTCGGCACCGTTGCCTGCTTCTGGATGACGGACTGGCGGCGCATTCGCATCGTCTCGGCGGGCGAGACACTGTCCGATCAAACCTTCACGTCGCCGTCCGAAGCGCTGGCCTCCGCGCGCGAGCTACGGCGGTTCTTCAAGTTCGCGGCCTCCCGTCGGGCACTGGGCGAGGTCGCCAGATCGTCCGAGTCCGCCGGGCCGACAGGCCGGGCCTGCGAATCAGTTCCGAGGTGACGTTGGCCCGACTTTCCGCCTGCGCGGAGCGCTCCGGCGAGACTCGCCGTAGGCTGGCGGAGCGGGGGGTCGGGCGCTCGCGTGATCAACTGCGCGTCTGCGGTCCGAGGACGCGCATGATCGCCGCCGCGATGCGGCGCCATTCGCCCTCCTCCCGGACGAGCTCCTTGCGGCCTTTCGCGGTCAAGGTGTAGAACCGCGCCTTGCGGTTCGTCTCGGAGGTCCCCCACTCGGCCTCGATGAACCCGCGATCTTCCAGCCGCTGGAGCGCCGGGTACAGCGATCCGTGATCGACGATCAGCACGTCCTCTGAATCCCGCTGGATCGCCCGGGCGATGCCCTGCCCATGCTCCGGGCCGAAGATGAGGGTGCGAAGGATCAGGAGATCGAGGGTGCCCTGAAGATGAGCCGCGTGGTCGCGGTCGGTCCGCTTGCGTATAGACATCCGACGCGAGTATGTGTACTCTCAGGTCGAATGTCAACCCATAGGCCTTTGCGGCGATCCGCGGAGGACTTCGCTGGGTGTTTCAGCTGCTGCCGCCGGCCTCACAGGAGATCACGCGGCTCCAGTTCGTGCTGCGCGCGGCGGGCGACCCGGCGCCGCTCGTCCAGCCCGTTCGGCGGAAGGGGCTCGAGGTCGCGCCAGGCACGACGGTGTCGAGCGCATACACGTTCTCCCAGCTGCTGGACGTCATGGGACAGGAGATTCTGGTCGGCTCTGCGCCCCCCTTCCTTTGATCGCCATCGGCATGTTCCTGACCGCGTCAGGCATCTACGGCGTGCTCGCCTTCGCCGTCACGCGGCTCGTGGGCGCCCACGGCTTGCGGCTGGTGGCCCTCGGCACGCTGCTCGGGGGCGGGCTGACGTTCGCTCTCGCGCGCGTCGTGCGCGCCAATGGAGGCGCGGCAGCATCTTCGATCCCAGACTGCCCGCCTTCATCCTCCCCGTGGTCCTGGTACTGACTGTCGCCATGCTGGCGATGTGGGTACCGTCGCGGCGGGCGCGGCTCATCGATCCCGCCGTGCTGCTCAAGATCAGTGAGCAGCTCCGCTGCTCGACATCAAATGAGCAGCTCCGCTGCTCCCGCGCGAATGAGCCACGGGTCGCCGTGTGCGGTCTCACCGCACGCTCACTTGACATGTTTCGTTAATAAACCCGCCCTTGGGGATGCCGATTCCCAATAAGAAGACGGCAGCCAAGGGCCCAAAACGACAATCACAAGTGTCGTTTCCGCACACGATGACGGCGGCCCCCAGTGCGCCAGGTTCTGACGCTCCTGAGGACAGCCGAATGACGCCTCGCCGGTTGGTTTTGGTCGGTCTGCTCATGGTGTGGATTGGCGTGGTCGGCCTGGGGCTGTCACGGCTCTGGGCCTACGCCAGTGTGGCTGCACCGTAGAGCCCGGTCGCGCAGGCCTGGCCATCGCCGACCACGGTGCCACGCGCGCAGGCCACGCCCACTCTGATTCTGTTCGCACACCCGAAGTGTCCCTGCTCGAGGGCATCCCTTGGCGAGCTGGGGCGCCTGATGACACACGTCCAAGGGCGCCTCGAGGCCGTCGTGCTGTTCTATCGGGCCGCGAATGCGGTCCCTGGAACTGTTCAAGGAGCAGCAGCGACAGCTCTTCGGCAGACCGATCGTTTGTTCGCCGTCCTGATGGCGATTCAATGGATCTCGGCGTTGCGGCCGCTTACTGGATTTCGCCTACACATGGGCGGGACCGTCCAACCAGGTCCATTCCGGACACATGGGTGACAGTTCATTCCGAGGACGATCGGCCCAGGCCGGCATCGGCCCCACGGCCTGAGGGAGAGCCCTCCAACATGCCCTCGATGCTGCCCCCGGCACGGACGTCGCACGACGCGTCAGGGATCGGTCTGACGTCCTGACAAAGGACCACCACCACCCGCAACGTCGCCGTGTCAGCGCGCGGCCTCAGTGCTCTCCCAGACCAGCACCTCGACCGGGTGAACTTTCAATCACGCAGCGCACACCAGGTCAGATCAGAACGCCACCACGGACCATCCCCCAATAACGAGCAGACACAGCAGCACGAGAACCGTCTT
The DNA here is from genome assembly GCA_963804795.1 of uncultured Acidobacteriota bacterium. Taxonomy (GTDB): domain Bacteria; phylum Acidobacteriota; class Vicinamibacteria; order Vicinamibacterales; family 2-12-FULL-66-21; genus CAVSUB01. The sequence continues at coordinate 353,408 of CAWDRS010000012.1, forward strand.
GCCGAATCGGTTGAAGACAAGATGACCGAGGAACTCGCGCTTCATCATTGCGGCGAACAGGTAGATGTCCACGCCCATGATCACGGTGAACAAGATCGCTCCGAGCGCCAACTGCCACAATGCGAGCCCTCCCAGCGCTCCGCCCTGCGGCGAGCCCAGGAGCTTGCCGATGGCGAACGCGCCACCGTTTACCGCAAAGAGCAAGTTGTAACGCTTGAGTTTCCCGTCGATGTAAGTCGACAGGCCCTGCAGTTTGTCTTTGTTCTCGGTAAGCATGCTGCCCTCACGGTGCGTTGAGTTTGGCGACACCGCCCTGTTGCTCTGCGCTCTTGGCGTCTCCGGAGTAGCGGCGTTCGTCGGGCCGTTCGTGCGAAGCGGAAGTCTGTTGCGCCTGAACGCCTCCTGGCGGCCGCCGCCCGGATGGATCGATAATCGACGCCCAATGGGGAAGCTGGCGATCGGGATCGTCGGGGTCGCGGCGGCGGCGACGATCGGCGACTACGTGTGGTACGAGTTCGGTGTCCAGCACCGGATGGCGATCGGAGTCCTGCACGGCGCCGTTCTGCTCATGGCGGCGGGCGCCGCGCTCGGCTGGCCTGCAGGACGCGTCGGCGCCGGACTCGCAATCGGGATCGGAGCGGGCGTCCTGGCGGCGCTCACCTACTACGCACTGGCTCCCGCCATCGGCCGGGCCGCGGTCCTGGCGGCATGGGCGGCCAACTGGCTGCTGCTCGCGCTCGGACAGGGACGCATCGTCCAGACGCCGCGGCGCCCGTGGACCGCGGTCGGTGCAGGCGGCATCGCCGCCGCGGTGCTGAGCGGCTTTACCTTTTACGCTGTTTCGAGCATCGTCTGGGGCCGCGCGCCGGTCGGCGGCCGGAGCTACACGCTGCAGTTCATCTGCTGGCTCATCGCCTGGGCACCCGGCCTCCTCGTAATCGGTGCGTGGCCTCGCGCGTCGCGATGAGCCAGGAGCTTCGCCACCTGGCTCGATCCTGGCTAACGACCTTCTTCACAGATCCGTAGAGCTCTCAGGAGCTGCCTCAAGAGTATTTCTAACCGTTCAATTGCCTTTCTTATGCTCGGCCTTTGGCTGGGCGCAGACTCGGATAGAAACTCCTTCAACTCTTGTATCTGTCCCTCGACCATCGTGATGCGGTCACGGATCCGATCGCAGGGATCCTTCTCTCGTCGAGTAGCCTTTTTCGATCTGGTTGTCTTCGCCACGTCACTCCTCCAGTCGTCGCCACAGGAGTAATAACGTTGTCGATGACGAAGTCCAACACCATAGGCGCGGTTCGGTCCGCCCGAGCGGGCACTCTTACGCTTCCGCTCGTGGCCGCTCCCTTCAGAACGGTTGAGTCACTCCTTTATTAGGAAGGAGGAGAGTGGTACGCGAAATCCATGACTCCGAGCGAACCAACGCAGGTTACACTTTGACGTCGCGAAACCAGATGACGAATGTTCGTGGAGTTCAGTCATGGGCTGGTTTCCTCGCTACAACTCGACCGGGACGCGGTTGACCTCCGAAGCGCCAGGAAAATGGCAGGCGCAGTGGATCACCGACGATTCCGAGATCTGGCACGACGGAAACCACCTCGTTGTCGACGGCGCGATCACCCAGCATCCGCCCTTGAACGAGCTCGCCGCGGGCGGTGGCAAATGGGCGGGCACCAAAGGTGGCCCGGGCGTCTTCCGATCGTGGGCGGACATCATTCCGGGGGCCGGCTCCGCGGCGCTGAATCCAGACGGCCTCTTCGCCTACGTTGACGATCGACAATCCGAAGTCAAGAACCTGATTCTCGAGGGCGTCGGCACCGTCAGGAACGGGCCCATCGCCGATGTCCGCGTGTCTCGCCAGCTCTTGGTGTGGACCGAAGGCCCCGAGCAGTCGTGGGGCTTCGATCTCCGGAATCCCGGACTGCTCGATTTGCGCATCCCGGGCGTCGCGACGTTCCGTCCGATTCCGGTGGATACCCCAGAAGGGCCGTGGGTCCTCAATCACACACACACGGGAATCGTGCTTCGGCCAGCGAATGATCCATCGCGGGGTTACCGTTTCGACAATGGCGGCAACACCTTCTATCCCGATGGCGTTTACCGCTCTGGCGTCATCGCGGCCAGCTTCACAGATGCTGCTGGCGCCTTGAACGAGCGCGTCTTTTCTCTGTCAGACCCGCGCGTGGATTTGCGCGATGTTCCAGGAGCAACCATGCAGCTGCCTGATCGCGTCAAACAGATCATCACCATCCTCGCGAATCGCTTTCCTGATCTCCGGAAGGGCGACGACGATCAGCGCCGAGCCCTCACGCTCAAGTTTGCGCAGCAAATCCGGTTCGAGCTCGGGGAATCCTGGGGCACCAAAAGCGCGGGAGAAGGCCGGCCGCCGTCCAAGGACGCTGTCGCCCGCATGTTCGAGGGGAAGCTCTACGGAGCCGATGTCATCAGCGGATCCACGCGGGAGCCGCAATTCCCCGACATGGAGGAACTGCCCGGGCAGCACTTCATCTCGGTGAATCCCGTGAACCATCTCGATGACAAGCTGCCGCTCCCCGATCGCATCAAAGAGATCATCACCATCCTCGCGGATCGGTTTCCTGATCTCCGGAAGGGCGACGACGATCAGCGCCGGGCCCTCACGCTCAAGTTTGCGCAGCAAATCCGGTTCGAGCTCGGGGAATCGTGGGGCACAAAGCGCGCCGGTGAAGGCCGGCCGCCGTCCAAGGACGCTATCGCCCGCATGTTCGAGGCAAAGCTGTACGGGGCGGTTGTCATCAACGAGTCGACCCGGGAACCGCAGTTCCCAGGGATGGAAGAACTCCCGGGACAGGTGTTCATGGTGGTCGAGCCCGTGAACCACTTGGGGCCGTCACCCGATCTGGCCAAGCGCGTGGACGAACTTGAACGGCTCGTGGCCACCCACGCAGCCACGCTCGTCGCCCTTGCCAGCGCCGATGAGGCGTTGCGCCGACGGATTGAGGCGCTTGAATAGCGGGCCCCGGCGCCCTCGAGCAGGGATCGTATTCGCACTCTTGCAGTGCCTCGCCGAGGACGGCGCCGAATGCCCGGGCTCTATCGCCGACTGCCATCGCGTGACCGGGACACTCCGCTGTCGTGAGCAACGAGCCAGGACGCACTGGTGCTGCCGTCGCGTCGACTTTGCAAAACACTTTGCCGACAAGTGCAACAGGCCGCCGTCCGGCCGCCGGGCCGTTGCGATCCAGGACGATGCCGGGTCGGTAGGCCCCGGCGCCTGAGACGACGCCGGCCACCCTGCAGTCGTAGGCGCGATCGCTGCTCCGCAGGCGACCTGGTTCGGCGTCGAGGACCAGCACAGTGCCCGGCTCGACATCATGACGGGCGTGGCGACACACCCTGTCAGCAATTGCGTCATTGCTCGTTCAGCATTCAGTCTTCTGCCACGAAATCGAGGCGCGCGACGACGCCCGCGCTGACCTGCACGCGCTGTACTTGCAGCCGATCCCTTACGTTCACCTGTATCTCGTAGTTCCCCGGCGTGAGGTCGTCGAACCGATACTCGCCGCTGGGACCAGTCACGGCCGCGATGTCCACGTGGGTTGGGCTATCGCCCCCAATCATCACGCGAGCACCAACTGCTGCACTGCCGGATGGCATCGAGATGCGGCCGGCGATCGCGCCCGACGCGCGGCGATCGCCGGCGTTCGCAGCAGCCATGGCTCAATCGTACCAGTGCTTCCACGTCTTGATGTTGTCGAACACAGCCGACGTAATGCGAACGGCTGAATTGCCCGTAGAAGCCCCGTTGGTGTGAATGCCGACCACGTGACGTTCGTTGTCCTTGAACCGCCACACGGGCGCTCCACTCTGCCCGCCGGCAGTGTCGATGTCGTAGTAGAAGCGGCGCGACTCAACATTCTTGATCTTGCGCGAGTGGAACCACTGGGTGCCCGTCGGCTTGTCGCCTGGATACCCCGACAGGTTGACCGTCATGTCGTCGAGATCCGACAGGCTGGCATATCCAAACGTTCCGAGGCTGCTGTAATCCAGGAAGCTCTGCGGCAAGAGGATGCACCCGTAGTCGCGGTCGCTGTCTTTGTCGTCAATCCATTTGACGGTCGTTCGCACGTGCGTCGCGAGGCACGACTTGAACGGCGTTTCTGTGGCCGATCCGTTCCGGCCGGGCATGACCCGAATCGACGCAACTCTCCCGCCCTGGCTATGCATCCACACGCAATGTCCGGCCGTGATGACCGTCCTGGGAGCCACGAGCCAGCCAGTTCCGATCCACGTCGATCCGTTGGCGGCGGTAATACCCAGTGAGCAGACGCAGCGCCATGGGTAGGCGGTGGTGGGGTTGATCCTTACGCGGTCGTCGGCGCCGATCACGACCTCGACGACGCTGCGCGTGAGCTCCTGCTGGCGATACGCCATGCGTTCGATTGTCGCGGGATCCGCGTATGTCGCATACCACGCGTCGAGCGGCTGCCGTGTTGCCCGAGCAAGAGTGGCCTGCTCACTCTCGGACCTCAGCTGGGCAATTGGCCTATAGCCAGGAACCGGTTCGATGTCCGACGTCTTGGCGGGACTCTGGGTCTCGCCCGGGATGCTTACGGGCAGGTCGTGCCCGACTTCTTCATCGGCGGCGCCACGTCCGGGTTGAGCCACGTCCCCGACACCAGGCGACGGCGCGTCCATCAGATCGAAATCGCCGCCGAGCCTGGAACGCGGCGCCACGGTCGAAGGGGCGTCAGCCGTACCGTCCTCGGTCCGCTCCGGGGTCGCAACCGCGGAGCGACCGCTGGATCTCAGGTTGCTCATGGTGACTTCCTCCTGTGTACGAAGGGTCGAGCGTCCGGGAATACACAGGCTCGAGTTCCACTGGCGTCCTTTCTGACGAGCAGAAACCACGGAAGCCGATTCCGCCCCGCCGCTATACCTAATAACGTTGGAGACCGACGCAATCAACACGTCGACTGGGCGCGGACAGCTCTGCAGAACGTGACCGACACTGGCACAGGACGGAATGTCAGGTGGAGCGTATGAAGCGGACGTAGCCTACTGCCGCCCCTGTTCCTTATCACCGAGTATGCGGATTTCTATCCCTCACCGCTGAACTCGAACGACGCGGTCATCGCCACTTCCACCGGCACGCAGTTCAGCAGCGTCGGCGTGAAGCGCCACTGCTCGATCGCAGCCAGTGCGGCACTGGCTAGATCCGGGTGGGCCGGCTCGCGGGCGATGGCTGACACGACCGTGCCGTCCGTCCCGATTCGCGCGTCGACCACCACGATCCCCGCGGCTGGCGCCGCCGTGTCGGGATACATCGGTGGGACGTTGAGAACCTTCAAAGGTTGGCGGATGTTGCCACCTGACGCGGTGCGCTCGCACGCCGGAGCGGAGACCGGCTGCGGGGCGGTACGGACCAGCGGACGCTCGGGCGTGGTGCCACCGGCGTCCTTCCGCAGCGTGATGGTCTCCCGCAACGACCCCAGGCGAAGGTTGATGTCAGCATCGACATGCCGGCCGCTGACAGTGACCGACGCGCGCGCGGGCTCGAAGCCGGGCACGCGCGCCTCGAGCTGGTAGTCGCCGGGCATGAGGCCGGCAAGTTCGAAACGGCCGGTGGGATCGCTCTTGACCTCATGCCGTGCTTCGGTCCGCGTCTCGGTCAGCGAGATCGTCGCCCGTGGCACGCCGAGGTTCATCGGGTCGTAGACGACGCCAGAGACGCTGGTGAGCGCCTGCGCCGCCAGCCCATAGCCGGCGATGGCGACGGTGGCGCACGCGAGCGCGCCCGCGACTGCCGTCCGCCGAAGCCGCGTGCCGGGAATGCGATTCACATGACGGTTCAACATCGCTTCGACTCTCCTCTCGATGCCGCTCGGACGCGCCATGGCCTGGGCTGCCCGGCGGTGATCTTCGCCAACGAGCCGCGCCATCGCCAACAGATGGGCGGCGTACTCGTGCGCCGGCAGCCCCGACGACAGCACCAGGTCGTCGCACGCCAGCTCGCTCTCGGCTCGCAGCCGCCGGGCCGCGATCCACGTGAGGGGGTTCATCCAGTCCACGGCGCGCAGCAGCTCGGCGATCATCAGCGCCGGCCAGTCGCCGCGCTGGACGTGGGCCAGCTCGTGGAGCAGCACGGCCCTGAGTCGGGCGTCGGTCCAGTCCGCCGCCATGACCGGCACGATCACCGTCGGACGCAGCAGGCCCCAAGTCATCAGCATCGGCCGGGTGTCGCTCTGGAGCAGCCGCACCGGCCGTGTGATCCCCAACTCGGCGCGCGCGTCGGTCCAGCGGTCCCACAGTCGCCCCGACGTCACCGGCGTCGCATGTCGGACGATCGTGCCGAGCCGTGTCAGACCGGCCAGCAATCCGATCAGCCCCAGTACGGCACCCACCCAGCGGATGCGCGTCAGCCATGGTCCGATTCCGGCCGACGTCACCCCATGGCCGTCCCCGGCCCGCGCATGCGCACGCGCGGGCGCGGCACTGCCGGGATCGATGGCGAAGGCCACATCCACCGCGACCGCGCCGGCACCACGGTCCGGCACCGCCGCAGCCGGCCACTGCCAGGTCGGGGCGACCGCGCCGATCGCCGGCACCCCGGCTGCGCACGCGATGGTCACCGCCAGCGTCCAATGGCGCATCGCCGCCGCCTGCCGCCGCATCAACGCCACGATCAGCAACCCGAGCGAGAGGACGATGGCGATCTTCATTGCCCCGACTCCTTCCGGGCGCGCTCGATCATCGCGGCGATGCGCTCGAGGGCGTCCTCCGAGACCTTCGTACCCTCGCCGCCGAGCACGGCGGCCACGACCTTCTCCGCCGATCCCTCGTAGAACGTGTCCACCAGATGGCGGAGTGCCGTCCGCCTGGCGTCCCGCCGTGGCCGGGTTGGCTGATACACGAACCGCTGCCCGTCATCGTCATGCCGCACATGGCCTTTGCGCTCGAGCACGCGCAGTTGCGTCCGGACCGTCGACGAGGTCGGATTCCCGGGAAGCCCGGCCATGATCTCGCCGGCGGTGGCCCGCCCGGCCCGGTACAGCAGGTCCATGATTTGACGTTCGCGGCGCGAGAGCCCGTCGGGGCGGTCCGGCATGATGTGATTTTTATAACATCGATGTTAGAAAAATAACAAGCGCTAAATTCCTGTGCGCTCGGGGATCGCGGCCACCACGCGCCCGCCATCCGCCGCGGTCTTGGCAGCCGTCCCTACAAGTTACGAAGACGTTCGCGCAGGTCTTCTGGAAAGACTTGCTCCGATGTCGTTTCGATCTCCGCGAGCGACCACCAGTGTGCGGAAACGATGCCCTCGAGACGATGCGCGTCGCTCACGGGCTCGCCGACCCCGACGTCATCCCGCGAGGTTCGCACAAGAAAGTAGCGTTCAACCTGGTTGATCGACTGGCCTCGGAAGCTGAAGTTCACGGTCAGGCACCAAAGAGGAATGAACCGAGTGAGAGTGAGAGCGAGTTCCTCACCCGCTTCGCGAGCTGCGGCCTGTTCGAATGTTTCGTCGTGTTCGAGCCCACCGCCCGGCGTCGCCCACCACTTGCGCCCATCATCCTCGGTACTGGAAGAGCAGGACGCACCCTTCAGGATCAACAACGAGCAATCGAGCGGCTCGGCGGGAGATTTGGTCCATGGCCACCTACAACCCCCATGACGCCCGCCAGCTGAGCGGCGTCTCGAACCCCGCGAGCGAGGCGTAGAGATCTCGAAAGCGTTGCTCTTGTCCATCGGCCGACCGTTAGGGCCGTCTCGCGGTCAGCATAACGCTCTGCGTTCTCGGACCCTGCTCAGCCCTTCCCCCTTCGACAGATCGCATCCGATCACGTCGAAGCAGCACTCCGAGTTCCTGTTTCGGACGCTGCACGAATCTGGAGGGCGGCGTCCCTATCCGAGTGGCGGCGGTTGCTATCCGTTGAATGCCTATATCGCAATTCACCGCTGCCTCGGCATCGGGTCCGGCCTCTATTTCTACTCGCCCACCCGGCATGAGCTCGTCGCGGTGAGTGAAGCGGGAGCGGGCCTCGAGCGTCTGTTCGCCGACGCTGCGGCGGCCGCCAACCTCGATCGGCTGCCGCAGATTCTCGTCGTGCTCGCGGCGCGATTCGACCGCACCGGACTTCCCTACCGAGACCTGAGCTACAGCCTGATCCTGAAGGAGGTCGGCGGAGTTTTTCAAACGGCGATGATGGCAGCGGCCGCCATGGGGCTGGCGGCATGTCCTCTGGGCTGCGGGAACTCGCTGGAGTTCTCAGGAGCTTGCCGGGGCGGACCCGCTCGTAGAAACGTCTGTTGGCGAGATGATCCTCGGGTCGCTCGACGAGACCAGCAATTCACGTCAACTCGAGTGAGCCCCGGAGTAACGCGCCAGCCTGCCATCTCCGGGCTAGCCCTGAGCCGACCGTTCTACTTGCTGCACTCGAAGCTCGCCGCGGCCTCCGGGTCGCCTTGTCCTTTGTAGCGCGCGTACTCCGGATACGAACAGAGCGGACGGCTCCTGCCAGGCTGGGCGCGGCTCGTGCCGGTAACCGAGTTCGGCGCCGCGCCCTTCTCGACCCAGTCGACGACGGCAGACAACAGATCGAAGGAGTCCACTGCGGCCGCGCCGCCACCACAGTGCCCCATGCCCGGCGCCAGATACAGCCGGCTCCATTCGCGCACTTGCTCCGGACCACCGTTGGCCATCGCGAGCCGGTCGTAATAGTCGATGGTGTCGAGCGCGGAGAACCAGGGATCGCTGACGCCGTGGAAGAACAGGAGCTTGCCGCCACGCCCGGAGAACGTGTTGAGGTTCGTCCAGCTTGCAGTGGCTGTCAGGATGCCCGCCTGGCTCGCGGCTGCCGCCGCTGCCCGCGCATCCACGTCCATCGTCGTTGACGAAAACGGCGGCCCTACCGGATTGGAACCGCCGTGCAGGAGTCCGGGAATGCCCTGCGTTGCGTTGATGCCGGTGTCGAACGGGAAGCCCGGATAAACGGCGCGCCCTTTCGAATCCTTCGGACCGGCGAAGCCCTTTTCGATCGCGTCTGCTTGCGCCGCTGTCAGGCAGCCGGCAGACTTGCTGGCGTCGCAGACCAGCGTCTTGGGATCGAAGCGGCATGCACTCGTGTTGAAGATCATTCCATCCTTCAGTCCGTCGGCCTCGTCGCACGCACGCAGCAAGCCGTCCATCACGGTCTTCTTCTGATCGTCTGAAAGAGCCGCCCGAGGGTTGGCGCGGCCCGTGGCGTCCTTCGGTGCGACGGTGTTCAACATCGTCGCGACCCACTCGTCGCCGATGCCCGAGTACGCGGTCCGCATGGCTGGCGCGCCAGACACCACGCCGTCGAAATACGTCGGATAGCGCTGCGTCATCAGCATCGCTTCGCGGCCTCCGGTCGAACAGCCCGTGAAGTAGGAGTGATCGGCTGGCTTGCCGTAGTAACGCGCGATGATCTGCTTGGCCAGCACTGCGACGCGGCCGACGGCCAGGTACGCGAAGTCGAGGCTGGCCTGCTGTTCGCGCATGAAGGTGGCGTCGAACACCTGACCCGTGTGCCCGGAGTCGGTCGAGACGACAGCGAAGCCGCGCGCCAGTGCTGGTCTGTCCCCGGCTGCCGTGTTGCCGAGCGGCATCTGCACCGTGCCGTTCAACCCGCCGCCGCCCTGAAAAAGGAAGCGGCCGTTCCAATCACCAGGCAACGCGAGCGCGAAGCCGATGCCGTACCGCCTTCCGTCCGCGCCGGTGCGCCGGTCGAGCACGCCATCCACGCGGCAGTAGGCGGGAAGCAATACCTTCGAGAGTGGTGCACCAGCCGCGGAGGGAGGCGCCGACCCGGCCGGAAACCACTGGGTCTTCGTGATCTCGAGCGACAGCCCCGGGATCTCGAGCTTCGCCATCTGCGCACAGTGGGACTCGCCACCCGCGGACTGGGCGAAGACCGGGAGAGCGGCGAGAATCGAGAGTCCGGCTGCGACGAACGTCAAAGGGCAGCGCATGTAGTCCCGCATTCTAAGCCTGTCCAAGGCGACTGGAGGACGATAGGCCGTATTAGGGCCGTCTCGATGAGCATAACGCCCAGTCTCGGACCCTGCTCAGCCCTTCCCCCTTCGACAGCTCGAGACGCTGCCCGGCATCGGCGCGAAGGCGGCGCAGCGGATTCTCGAGTACCGGCAGAAAACGGCAACTTCAAGAAACCCGAAGACCGGCCCGGCGGCTAGAGCTGGATGAGACTCTGATTAGTGCAGGATGCGACCGATCGAGACTCATCAAATCGGAGTGTCGGTTTGGAGGGGAAAAATGACCGAGAGCAACGTTAGCCGTCTGAGCAAGGTGTCTTTCCCGCAGGCCGAGCTCGAAAGTCCCCTCAGAGGGCAGAACGCCCTCTTGACCGGCGCTTCCTATGGCATTGGGGCGCAGATCGCGGCGCACTTGGCGGCACAAGGGATCAACATCGCGGTCAGCGCGCGATCGCCGCGCCGCCTTGCGGCGCTCGCGAAGGAGCTGATCGATCGGTACGGCGTGACTATCACGGTCATCCCTGCGGACCTCACGCGGGCGTCAGACCGAGCTCGGCTCTACCCGGAGGCACAACTTAAGTTGGGCAGAGTGGACATCCTGGTCAACAACGTTGGCATCTACCTTGGCGGCCAGCATGACCATCGCTCGGACGAGGACGACCTGATGACTGCGCTCATCAACATCGTGGCGCCGCAGCAGCTGACCCGAGCCGCGCTCCGTGAGATGCGGCCTCGCGGAAGCGGCCACATCATCCACATCGGCTCGATCGCTGGGATGGCAGCGCTCCCCTACTCGTGCACCTACGCCGCCTCCAAGAGCGCCAACGTCGGATTCAACCAATCGCTGCAGGGCGAGCTGCAGGAGACGGGTGTCTTCTCCACCGCCGTCAACCCGGGCTTCACGAAGAACGATGGCATCTGGGAGCGCCTCGAGCACGCCGGCCATGACGCCTTCGGGGAGACGACGACCACCGATGTTGCAGAGAAAGTGGTGCACGCTCTGCTCAATCCGGGACTTGTCTCCATCGTCTCGAACCCGAACCAAGAGCAGGTCAGGGGGGTGGCGGCGTTGTGGGACACTGACCCCGTGGCAGCCAACGCCGCCTACAACCAGCTGCAAATCCCGGCATTCATGGCAGACGTTGCCAAGAGGGCGGAGACGTTGGGACCCCTCGAACCGGACGTTGACGCGCCGCCCAGGCACTTGGCCGGGTAGGACCACCGCAGAAAGGCGCCGTGCGATTCCACCGTGCCGCCTCGCCCGGTCGCCCGTTCTACTCTCGACTGCGGCCCGAGATGACGAGGAGACCGTGATTCGGGTCCGCGGGGGCAACCCAAGAAAGCCAGACCCAGGCCTCCTCGGGTCCGCTTTGCCCTGGGAGGTGAACGGCTTGATGGAGCTTGGAACGGAGTGAAGAGTGAAGGTGAAGACGGGGTCCTAACACTCTTGTCCTTAGAAAATAAACAATCCAGAGTATTTATTAATTATCACGAAGGCAGGCCGACATCTGACATCGCGGAAGCAACCAACAGGTGACACCGTGATAGGCATCCGGATTTTGGAGTTCGTCAGGCGTGCGGACCTGCCGCATGGTCCCATTGTTGGTGGTGCGTATGAGCAGGTTCGCAAGCGTGGGTAGTAAGCTCCTTTGCATAGGGCCAGAAATTTATGCAGGCGCTTCGCGTGCGATGATGGGGACATGCAAAAGCGGCTTAAGAAGGCCACCTCGAAACCACCAGCCAAGCCGAAGCGGCCGACCGATCGTCTGCTTGAGGTATATGATTTGGTTGCGCTGTTGAGGACCACACCTTCTCAAACGTCGGTGCCCTCATGTGCAGTTCCTCGAGGGGAATCCGTTCGGCGTCCCTCCGGGCACAACCATCGGAGCGCCCGCATCGATGTGCCGAATTGGTCAATAACACGACACGTCCACGTAGACGCGATCCTACGCTGGCTGGATGCCAAGTGGCAGGCGCGCGATCTCGCATTCCTGACGCCTTCGTCCTGACACCGGGCCAGGGCGATCTCCAAATCGAGTTGAGAGGGAATCTGGCGCCAATGGTCAGCCGCCACAAATGCGTTCCCAGTAGATTCCGGCGGTTTTCATGCTAACATCCGCGCGCACAGACACATGCGGTCGCGAGTGCGGTCGTCCAAACCGTCGCGCATGGATCCGATGGGAACGAGCCGTCTATTCCAAGAGAAAATCAGACCGACACCCGAAGGCATCCCTGCATCGGCCTGATCAGCGTTGGCCTAGGGACCGAGTCGCGAATGATCGATTGGTTGCACAACCTGCCGCTCGGGTGGATGGCCCTCGTGGTATTCGTCGTCACCTACTTAGTCGCCGCGGGGATCTATTGGCTCGTCATGGCTCTCGCGGTCGGCGAGCGGGCACGTGCGTTCAAGGCGATCTCGCCTGGCATGCTGCCCCCGCTGGGAATCATCTTCGGTCTGCTCGTGGCATTCATCGCCGCACAGGTTTGGGGTGATCTCGATCGGGCGCACGCAGCGGTGAACCGTGAGGCGAGCGCGCTGCGCGCCATCGTCCTCTTGGCCGCGAGCTTCCCTGGAGAGCCCGAGACGCGGCTGCGCGCGCTCGTCCACCGCCAAATTGAAGACGCCGCGACGCAGGAATGGCCGGCGATGGCCCGCCGACGCGCCACGCTGACGATGACCCCGGCACCCCTGGCCGAGGCGTTGCAAGTGAGCCTCGCCCTGACGCCACGCGGCGACGGCCAAGTGGCGGCACAACGTGAGATCCTCGCCGCGGTGCAGAACGCTTTTGATGCACGCCGGCAGCGCATCCTTGTCAGCCAATCGACGGTGAACTGGGTCAAGTGGACCGCTCTGCTCGTGCAGGCCGTCTGCACCTTGCTCGCGATCGCCATGGTCCATAGTGACAACCGAGCGAGCGCCGCCTTTGCCATGGGGCTCTTTGCGACCGGGGTGGCCGTCTCAGTCGTGCTGATCTCCTCCCATGACCGGCCGTTCACGGGGGAGCTCTCTGTGGGTCCAGACGTGCTGCTCCAGGTCCTGCCGGGGGAGGCAGGCCGGCACTGAGACCTGGGTCAAGTTACAAGAAGCGTGCCCCGGGGGAGCAGATGGCCGACGAGGTGCCGGCGCAACATGTCCTGAAACGTGATCAGCGGCTAATCGGTTCATGGACGGTGTGACGGCGGAGACTCCTGCTCCGCGTCAGGCCAATTACCGATGCAGACAGGTCGGTAAACGGCTCCAGAGGCTCGTAGGAAGCCGCACCGCCATCTCGAGTGGTAGGTATCAATTTGGTATCGCAGGGCAGGAATAACCTTCTCACCGTAGAACACAGGATGCTCAATCTTTTCATCCCTGTTCTCTCCA
>CAWDRS010000013.1:0-7270 GCA_963804795.1 uncultured Acidobacteriota bacterium
CATGATCCGGCGCACGGAGACAGTCTACTACGCCCCGTTTAACGAAGAAGGTTCGAGCCGCTCGTTTGACACCGCCTCTCCGTCGAGCATCCTAGACAGGTGCTGAGGCTCGTCCAGCGTCTGTCGGCTCTCGCGCTCACCCTCGGCGTTGATGGCGGGAACGCTGCGGTCTGCGCCGGGTGGCTGCCGACCCCTGAAGCGCGCATGGCGTGCTGCGCTGACGGCGCCGAATGCCCGATGCACAAGGGCGATTCGCACCGCTCCGGGTCAGAGCGCGTTCTCACGCAGGCCCAGGCCGACAGTTGCTGCGCGTCATCAGAGCGCGAGAATTCCAACCAGTCCAACCCCTCGTTTGTTGCCGCCATCACTGCGGCGGTGCTCGGCGTCGGGATTGTCCTTCCCGCCAGCGTCCCTGCTCTCGTTCTGAGTGACGCATGGCGCACGTCTGCGCCGATACCCATCGCGCCAGTGCCGAAGCACGTTCTCCTCTCCGTCTTCCTCGTCTAGCCATTCACAGTCGTCGTGTGTCTGCTCGGACTCTACGTCCGGGCGTGTAGGTTCGCGCGTGTACGCGCGCGCATGACGAGTGTCGTGGCTCCGCCTTCGCTCACTGAGCGACGGCGGGCTTCGGCGAGGCAAGCATGATCAATCGACTCATTGACGTTGCACTGAAGAACCGGTTCATCGTCGTCGTTCTGTACCTCGGCCTTGCAGGCTGGGGATGGTGGGCGCTGACGTCCACGCCGATCGACGCGATTCCCGATCTGTCCGACAACCAGGTCATCGTCTTCACCGACTGGCCCGGGCACAGCCCGCAGGAGGTCGAGGACCAGGTCACGTACCCGCTCACCACGAACCTCCAAGGGCTCGCCGGTGTACGCGTGGTCCGGTCGCAATCCGCGTTCGGCTTCTCGATGATTTACGTCGTCTTCGAGGACAACGTGGAGCTGTACTTCGCGCGGACTCGCGTCCTCGAGCGCATGAGCCTCGTCACGAAGAGCCTGCCCACGGGCGTGACGCCGACGCTCGGACCAGACGCGACCGGTGTCGGTCACGTGTTCTGGTACACGGTCGAGAGCCCGACGCATTCTCTCCGGGAGCTCCGCACCCTGCAGGACTGGTTCATCCGCTACCAGCTCAATGCCGTGCCGGGCGTCGCGGAGGTGGCCTCCGTCGGCGGCCATGTCCAGCAGTACCAGGTGGATGTCGATCCGAATCGCCTCAGGACCTACAACCTGCCCCTGAGCGCGGTGGTGTCGGCCGTCCGCGCCAGCAACCTGAATGTCGGCGGCAACGTGCTCGAGTCGAACGGCGCCTGGCTGATCGTGCGAGGCGTCGGGTTGATCGCGTCCGTCGACGACGTCAAGCGGATCGTCGTCGGCGGCGCGAACGGAGTCCCGATCTACGTCGAGCAGGTGGCGAACGTCCAGATCGGCAACGCGTTCCGGGTCGCCTCGCTCGTGAAAGGGACGCAGGAAGCCGTCGGCGGCGTCGTCGTCGCGCGAACCGGCGTCAACACGAAGGACGTCATCGACGCGGTGAAAGCGCGCATCGCCCAGATTGCGCCGGGCCTCCCGCAGGGCGTCACGATCGTGCCGTTCTACGACCGCTCGGACTTGATCGAGCAGGCGGTCGGCACGTTGCGCACGGCGCTGATCGAGGAGATCGCGCTCGTCACGCTGGCGCACGTCATCTTCCTGATGCACTTCCGGTCGATTCTGATCGTCACCCTTCCGTTGCCGCTCGCCGTCCTGATGTCGTTCCTGGGCATGTACTACGCCGGCATCTCCTCCAACATCATGAGCCTCGCCGGCATCGCCATCGCGATTGGCGTGCTCGTCGATGCGGGCATCGTGGTCACGGAGAACGCGTTCCGATTCGTCGAGCAGCGCGGAGTCGACGCCAGCGATCGCCGCCGAGTCTGGGAGACCGTTCGGGACTCCACGCGATTGGTCGGGCGGCCCGTGTTCTTCTCGATGGCGATCATCCTGCTCGCCTTCATTCCGGTGTTCGCGCTGACCGGCCAGGAAGGCAAGCTGTTTCACCCGCTGGCCTTCACCAAGACGTTTGCGGTGCTCGCGGCGACGGTCATCGCCGTCACGCTCGTCCCGGTGCTCTGCACGCTTGCTGCTCGGGGGGAAGTTCCATCCGGAAGAGGCCAACCCCGTCATGCGTGTGCTTCGCGCAGTCTACCGGCCTGTGCTGCAGAGCGCGCTCGCGCATCGGGCGCTCACGATCGCGGCCGCCGCGGTCCTCTTCGTCGGAGCGCTGGTCCTGGCGCGTGGGATCGGGAGCGAGTTCATGCCGCCGCTCAACGAGGGCGACCTGATGTTCATGCCGATCGCCGATCCCAGCATCTCGCTCGAGGAGAACACCAAGATCGCGGCGCGCCAGAACGCCGCCTTGATGAAGTTTCCGGAAGTCGCCTACGTCGTCGCCAAGGTCGCGCGAGCCGACACGTCAACCGATCCGGCACCGCTCAACATGACCGAGACCATCGTCCACCTGAAGCCGAAGAACGAGTGGCGGTCGGGAATGACGCTCGATGGGCTGCGCGCGGAGATGGGGCAAGCGGTGCAGCTGCCGGGCGTCTCCAACATCTGGACGATGCCCATCATCAACCGCATCGACATGCTGACGACGGGGATCCGCTCGGAAGTCGGCGTGAAGATCTTCGGCACCGACCTGACCGTGCTCGAGGAACTGGCGCGGAAGGTCGCTGACGCCGTGCGCCGAGTGCCGGGCGCGAGCAACGTCTACCCCGAACAGGTCACCAGTGGTCAGTACCTCAACATCGAGGTCGACCGCGCCGCCGCCGCGCGCTACGGGATCGGCGTCGGCGACATCCAGCAGGTGATTGAGACGGCCGTCGGGGAGACCACCCTGACGACGACCATCGAGGGCCGTCAGCGTTTTCCCGTCCGGGTTCGGTATGCCCCTGAGTACCGCGCGGATCCTCAGGCGCTCGGTCAAGTCCTCGTGGCCTCGTCCAATGGCGCGCAGATCCCGCTCAGTCAGGTCGCTCGGATCGAGCACGCCCGCGGTCCCGCGATGATTTCCTCGGAGAACGGCCTGCTGCTCGCGACGGTGCTCCTGAACGTGCAGGGCCGTGACGTCGGGGGCTTCGTGGAGGAAGCCCGCGCGACCGTCGCACGGGATGTCGCGTTGCCAGCGGGGTACTACGTCGGCTGGAGCGGCCGGTGGGAGAACCAGGAACGGGCGCGAGCCAGGCTGCAGATCGTCCTGCCGATCGTGTTGCTCGTGATCTTCGTGCTCCTGTACTTCACGTATCACTCGGCGCTCGAAGCCGCCCACGTGCTCCTGGCCGTGCCCTTCGCCCTGACGGGCGGTGTCTACCTCCTGTGGCTGCTTGGCTACAACTTCTCCGTCGCGGTGTGGGTCGGCTTCATCGCGCTGTTCGGCACCGCCGTGCAGACCGGTGTCGTCATGGTGATCTATCTCGAGGAAGCGGTCGAGCGGAAGCGACATGAGCTCGGCGGAACACTGACGCGGGCGGGACTCAGGGATGCCGTGATGGAGGGCGCATTGCTTCGTCTACGGCCGAAAGTGATGACGGTCTCCACCGTCATCGCAGGACTCCTCCCGATCATGTGGAGCACGCGCGCCGGCGCCGAGGTGATGAAGCCGCTCGCGACGCCGGTGCTCGGCGGCATGGTGTCGTCGCTGCTCCATGTGCTGATCGTCACGCCGGTGATCTTCTTCTGGATTCGTGAGCGGCGCCTGGGGCTTCAGCGCGAGCCACTGCCGCGAGACGAGCAGCGTACGCGGCAGTCCCCGGCGCGTGGCAATGGCTGCGGGAGTCCTCGCCCTCGTTGCGGTGACCTCGTTCGTGGTGTGGCGGACGCGACCAGGCGGCAGCGAGCCCACGGCTCAGAGTGCCGGGGCGGTCGTGCAAACGGTTCGCGCAGGCGACCTCGATATCGCGCTGCTGTCGCCGACCGGCACCCTGCGGCAAGGACGGAATAGTTTCACGTTCGAGTTCAGGCGCACGGGCACCACCACGTTGGTCGACGTCGGCAGCGTGCGCGCGAGCGCCAACATGCCGATGCCCGGCATGGTCATGTCTGGTGGTCTCCAGGTGACGCCGACCGGCGTGCCCGGCCGGTACGCCGCGACCGCGGAGTTCGGCATGGCCGGCGCCTGGCAGATGGCGATCGAGTGGAACGGGCCGGCGGGCCAAGGGTCGGTGAATTTCCAGGGAGGCGTGCAATGACCACGCGAATCGCGTTGAGCGTCCTCATTGCGACGCTGCTGACCAGTGTGTCCACAACGGCGCAATCGCCAAGCGGCCAGGCGCCGCTTGCCAGTCGGTTTGTCGATCCTGCGAACGGCCTGTCGTTGGAACAGGCCATCGCGCGCGCCCTCGAACAAGAGCCTTCGCTTCGGGCAACGCGCAGTGAGGTCGATGTCGCGCAAGGCATGAGGCAGCAGGCGTCACTCAGGCCCAACCCATCCGTCTCGTTCGAATGGCGTGACGAACCCGGCGGCACGGACCACCTGGCCACGGTCGGGATCGAATGGCCGCTGGAGCTCTTCCGGCGAGGATGGGCGTATCGCCGTCGCCGATCGCGAGCTCACGACCGCGCAGCTGGCGGTCGCGGATCGCGAACGTGTGCTGGCCGCCGATGTGCGCATGCGGTATGGCGACGTCCTTGCGGCCATTCGGAATCTGGAGCTGTTCGACGATCTCCTCTCCGCGACACAGAAGCAATACGAGCTGCTTCGATCTCGTGTCGAGGAGGGCGCGTCGCCGCCGCTCGAGCGCGATTTGCTGGATGTCGAGCTCCGACGTGTACAGGCGGAGCGTCTGCTCCAGGCCGGACGGACCGAGACCGCCGTGTTCGAGTTGAAACGCGTGCTCGGCATGAAGGCAGATGCCACACTCACCGTTCGTGACACGTTCGAGGATCTCGTCCAGCGCGAGTCTGCTGTCGCGCCGCAGGTGGCGAACGCATCAATGGCCGTCGAACAGCGGGCTGACGTTCGAGAAGCGGCGGCCCGCATCGAAACGGCGGTGGCGAAGATCGACCGAGCGGAGTCGGAAGGCAGCTTCGATGTCAGCCTCTTCGCCAATTACATGCGCATGGACGCCGGCTTCCCGCAGCGTGGGTTCGCCCCCGACGGCCGGCTGGAACGCGTGCGTGGGCAGTTCAACTACTGGTCTGCTGGCGCGATGCTCACGATTCCCGTCCTGAACCGGAATCAGGGAGAAGTGGCCGTGGCGCGCGCAGAGCGGACGGGCGCGGCCGCCGCCTACGATGCCGCGCGGCTCGCCGCGGAGGCCGAACTGGCGTCCGCTCGCGCACGGGACGAGCGTGCGAGGGAGGCCGTCAAGATCTATGGCGCCGGCGCGCAGGCACTGGCGCGCCAGAACCTGACCGTGGTCGGTCAGAGTTACGAGCTCGGGCGGGTGACGGTCTTCGAGGTCCTGGCCGAACGGCGGCGATACCTGGATGTGGAACGCGCCTATACCGAGGCCTTGCGTGCGGCGTACGAGGCACGAACAGCGCTCAACCGGGCGCTTGGAGAGAAACGATGACGAGCGACACACGCGTGACGATGCACAGGGGCGCCGCGGCGCTGGTCGCCATCGCTCTGCTGGCAGCTGGAGCCGGAGCCACGTACCTATTGATGCGAGGGGATGCCGGGGCCGGCGGACACGCTGGAGACATGCCGTCTCCCACAGGCGCGCAGCCGTCTCCAGCTGCGTCCGCTGGCCGCGAGCAACGCGCCACTATCTGACGTCGTCGTTCCACTCAGTCAGGATGCGGTGGAACGAGCGGGGATCGTCGTGGCGCCGGTCGCGAGTGGAACGTCAGCGACGGAGATTCGTTTGCCCGGTGTCGTCGAGCCGAACGCCTATCGTCAGGTGGTGGTGACGCCGCTCGTCGCCGGGCGCGTGACGAAGGTTGGGCCGGCGCTCGGCGACCGCGTTCGTCGCGGCCAAACCCTGGCGGAGATCTACAGCCCGGCGCTCGCCGAGGCGCAGACGCGGTACGTGTCGGCACAGGCAATGCTCGACGCGCATGACCGCGAGTTGCAGCGGACCCAGAAGCTCGTCGAGATCGGGGCCGCGAGCCGCCAGGAGCTGGAGAAGATTCACGCCGAGCACGCGGCGCAGACAGCGGCTGTCCAGAGTGCGCGATCGCAGCTCGAACTGCTCGGCGTCTCCGCGTCGGCGCTCGAGAACATGGCTTCTGGCCGCAGTGTGAGCGCCACGACCAACGTCCCTGCCCCGATTGACGGCGTCGTGACGGAGCGCGGAGCGAATGTCGGTCTCAACGTGGATCCGGCAACGAAGCTGTTCACCGTCGTCGATCTTTCAACGGTCTGGGTCGTGGCGAATCTGTACGAGAAGGATTTCTCCCGAGTGCGCGTTGGCAGTGAGGCCGCGATCACAACGTCAGCCCGTCCAGACCTAACGCTGCGCGGCCGCGTCAGCTACATCGATCCGCAGGTCAGCGCCGACACACGAACGGCGAAGGTGCGGATCGAGGTGCCAAACCCCGGCGGCGAGCTGCGGCTCGGGATGTACGCGGATGTCGTGGTGGCCGGAGCGGCGGGCACGTCGGCTCCTAGAGTCCCGCGCAACGCCGTGCAGAACGTTGGTGACCGTACGGTCGTCTATCTGGCGAATCCGAAGGAACCCGGGAAGTTTGTTGAACGAGAGGTCCGCCTCGGTCAGACCTCGGGAGAACAGGTCGAAGTCGTGTCAGGCGTTCAGCCAGGCGACGTCGTGGTGACCGAGGGCAGCTTCTTCGTCAGGGCCGAGCGTGAGCGTCTTGGTCTCAGGCCGGCGGCAAGTACGGCGAATGCGAGCGCAACGCCAGCATCATCGAGCGACGGACGCAGCAGCGAGGCCGCCCAGACTGCGAAGGTGGTCGTGAACGAGCAGGGCTATGAGCCTGCGAAAGTGACGTTGCGCGCCGGCACACCGGCACGCATCACGTTCGTGCGCACAACCGACAAGACGTGCGGCACAGAAGTGGTGTTTCCGTCTTTGAACATCAAACGAGCGCTCCCGCTGAATGAGCCCGTGGTGATTGAGTTCACGCCGGCCAAGTCGGGAGACATCGCGTTCGCCTGCGGGATGAACATGCTGCACGGCACCGTCGTCGTTCGATAGGCCGAGGAGTTTCATGCCATACGTTGTCGGGATCGTGCTCTCGCTGGGTTATTTGCGGACGACTTGACGGGCCTGTTCGACGTCTGTATATTACCGGTAAGTTATGAAACATGCCGGTTATAT
>CAWDRS010000014.1:0-247166 GCA_963804795.1 uncultured Acidobacteriota bacterium
GGCCACTCCTTCTCGTTCAGGCCTTCAGCCATCGTTCCCGGTTCGGCCTATCCGTTGCTCCGCCTTTCGGCTTTGGAGTGCCTCACTAGCCTCGACCGACGTCATGACCTACTACGCCCTCTGCTGACTTCTGCCCCGCGGTCAGACCGTCTTTCGGCGGTCTCAGTCGCCGAGGCGACACGGCGCAGATCTCCTGGGGTAAGTTCAGCCGCCTTCCGTGCACAGTCGCCGGATCTACGCTTCGCATCCTTGATGGATAGGACTTCGCGGTAAGTTGCCCGCTCGTCCGACGCTCACGCCTTATATCCGGTTCTTGTCCATCGACTCGCACGTTTGCTCTACGCTTCCTTCAGACCTCGCCTCGCGACGATAGCCCTTGCGTTCTCGCTAGCCCTTCACCTCCATCAGGTTGGGCGGAGGACTTTCACCTCCGAGCTGCTGAACATGCCCAGCACACAACGAAGCCGCTGGCGCGGCGGCCGACGGGCAGCCGGGTGATTCGTAGCAGGATAGGGTGCATGGTCACAGGAGGTGTCTGTGACCAAGCTACTGCAATGCCTGCGCGACGAGATGGTGCGTCGCGACTACGCCGCTCCGACCTGCAATACGGGCACACGCTCTCGCCAGACGGCCGCGCGGTTTACGTGGACATCGATCCTGCGTCGACAGACACAATCCGACGGCAGTGGAGCGAGTGGGGACAAGGCGTCGAGCTTGTCATCCTGCCATCCCCGTATCGGTCGTTGATGGAGCCATTGCTTCAATACATCGAGGATGTGCACTCGTCTCCGCTGTCGCGCACGGACTCAGAAGCTGTTGTTGAATCGCAGCAGCAGCCAATCGCTGAACGGCGGCTGACCGAAGAAACGCCGCTCCAGCGTGCTACCTACTACCAGACGGCCGTCCTGCTGCAGTTGCAGCGCCATGCGTACAAGACTCGGACGGTTTGGCGGGAAGGCCACCGTCACGAGACCGCCCTGCGCGCCGAACGTCAGGTCTTCGCTGCCGTCGCGCAGGAAGCGTGCCACCGTCACTTGCGGTCCGCTGCTCCCGAAGCCGACGCCTGCCGTGACGATGCGGCCATCCGTCTGGAGCACGACGGCGAGGGCAGCCCCGTTGAAGGAGTCCTTGACGCCAAGGTTCCCGAATAACGGATCCAGCACACCGTTCACACGATATCGAATCACCTGAGAGGGGGTCGCCACACCGAAAACCGTTGAATCGATCGTGGCGACGACGGCCCCGTCGGGCTGCACCGCGAGGCCCGTGGGAGACTGGATGAATCCGTTCGTGCTGCCGCTGACAATGCCGGTCCCTCTGAACGTCCGATCCAGCGAGCCATCATTGTTGTACCGCACGACCACATGACCATTCGTCTCACTGCCGGCGACGACGACCTTGCCGCCAGGCGCGAGTGCCATGGCGCTCGCGAACGTGAAGCCGTCGAACTCGAACCGCTGAATGACGACGCCTGTGCCATTGAACGACGTGTCTAAGGCCCCGGTGGCGGTCAGCCGCAGCGTCATGAAGTGCGTACCAAAAGCCGTGCTGTCGAAGACATCCCCGAACGCAACGATGGTCCCATCGTCGCGAACCGCGACCCGGACGGCGTGGTTGTGGGTCAGTTCGCCGTGGTCAATCGTCGCGACACCGTTCGTGCCAAACGTCGAATCGAGCGTGCCGTCGACGTTGTAGCGCGCTACGAACGTCAGATTGTTCTGGCGGCCGAACACGAGGATCTTGTTGTCCAGCTGTACGGTCACCTTCTCGAAGGAGCGCGCGTCGTCATTGACGATCCCGCCAATCCCGAACGTCGTGTCGAGCGTGCCGTCGGCCTGAAAGCGGACGAGGGCGTTGCGCCGCGCCGCAAGCCCGACGCCGACGACTCGTCCGTCGCCAGCCACCGCCATGTCGGATAGCAAGTCGTCGGCAATCGCGAAGTCCTGGATGACGACGCCGCCATTGCCGAAAGTCGGATCGAGCGTGCCATCTTGAGCCGTCGCGGTCCCAATTAGGGCAGGAGCAATCAAGAATCCAATGAGCGCAATCGTCACAATCCACTGCGGTTGTCGTTTGATATTTTTCATGCATGCCTCTACCTTGGGTAGGAGGCCCGAGCGGAATACCTTTCAGCATGGAGGACCAGCTCATGCGTATAGGCGTCGCCGCGTCTACTCCAAATTCGCCTTTTGCCTCATGGGCGAGTCAGCGTTCCTTCTTCGCCTTCTTCCTCCGCCTCCCCAGTGTCCAAAGCCCGCCCCCTAATTCGGCGGCCAGAAAGATTTCCGCCGGCTCGTTCCTATGAAAGAAAGCGCACAGGAGTGTTTGGGCGACAACGTGGAACCTTTCCTCCGGCGTGTACGTGAATCACCGTGGATGACCGTCAGCGACTCCCGCTGCCGTTACCACCGGCTTGAAGGAAAGGTGCGGAAATATTGAAACAGGCAGCAATTGTTTTATCGGTGGTGGCACTTACGGCTCAGGTTAGCGCAGGGGAGCCAGACGTTCTGGTGAGCTTCAAGGGCGGTATCGGCGTCCAACCCGTGGCCCGCTTGACCACGAACGAGGACGGCACGTTGAACGTCTTTCGGAACGTCGTCAAGACCGTGTCCCCCGCCGGTGCCTGGAAGATCGCGGATCTCCGAGCGACGATCACCACCAACGGCGTCATCGAGATCAGTGGCAAGGGCTTGCTCCTAGCGGCCGGCAATGGCATTGGGACAACCGGCAACAATAGAGTCTTTGCGACGCTCACCTGTGAACCGTTGGACGGTGTCGTTCTGCGCAGCACAGACGCGGCCGGTGTTCAGCTGGAACCGAACGGGGATTTCCGCATCGCCGACACGCTGAATCCTGCGCCCCCGCCGGAATGCGAGAGTCCGGTGCTTCTGATTCGCAGCACCGCCAATGGACAGTGGTTCGCGGCCGGGATTCGCAAGCTCGGAGGCGAGGACGACAACTAAGTGCGATCGCGGTCGTGGTGGGCGGCGCGCTCTCGCCCATCCCCGGCCGTCCTGCTAGTTGAGGTAGCGGGCCATTGATGGAATGAGCAGGAGGTCTGCGTGAAAGTCTTGAAACGTGAAGTTCTTGCCCGCGGCTGTACTCGTCGCCGCCGCCGTCCTCGTCACCACCGCCGCCACGCTTCATGGATCTCCGGCTACACGTCGCCTGCCTTCGCCGCCCACATCTAATCAGGCACAAAAGAGCGTCGCCAGCTTCGCGAGACTGCCTTTGAGTTTCGAGCTCAACGAGGGGGCAGGCGAACGCGAGTGCGAATTTCGTGGCCCGTTGCTGACCCTTACCAGCGCGAGTCCGCGATGGCCGCGGGCCCCAACAACGCGAGCGCTTCGCGCAGCTTCTGAACCCAGTCCTTCTTCGCGCTGAAAGCAAAGGCCCAGCGTTCGCTGGACGCGGCGCTACCTACGCCAACGTACCAGCCTGCAGCGATCGCATCCGCTACTGGATACGTCTCCGAATCGACCTTGCTGTCGCCGCCGCCCGTCGGTCCCGTGTGAGGCAGGAGATTTGGCGCGATCTCTCGCTGAGCAAGCTCTCGTGCAAACTCCTCGAAGTCGTTCTCCTGATTTCGGTTCGTCAAAGTGGAGAGGTGATATTCGAGGAAGCCACGATCGAGGACTGGCCGTTCATCAACCGCGGAGTCTGAAACCGTTCGGGGCGACGCGCCCGCAGAAAATCCCGCGGGGAGAATCGCGCCGGGTCATTCCGTGAATCGTTCATGGAAATTCGCTCGCCGCTTCCAGCGATGTGTTGCACGTGACGTCAACGAGTCGCACCGAACCTCAGCAATATATGATCGTTGACACCGGACTTTGACGAGCGTAGCTTTTTCTCATCGTTCGTTCGTGGCGGCGTCGTTCGCCACGCCCCTCCATCGGTCCCAGGCCCATGGAGGCGCTCACCTCTCGTCGCTCTCAGGGCACGAGAGTCGGGCACACCAACTCGTTCCGGCGTCGGATCACTCGGCTTGACCGGTCCCGCTCGTCAGCTTCGACCCAGCGTCATCTGACCAGTGCGACGGAGCACGAGAGAGCGCTCACCACACGCGAGCTCGCCCCCAGGGCAGTCGCGGCGGTCGGCGCCGACCGACACCTACCGGAACCCCCAACGACAGAGGCACCACGCGCGGGTTCCTCCTCAGGAGAGCCCGTCCTACCGTGCCGCGGGCGCTTGGCGCGTCGTGGTCACCACCTCGCGTCACGTCCCGCACTCGGCTGCTCCTCAGGCGCAGCGACGAACCGTGCGGGCGGTCGTTGATCGCCCACACGGCGTCAGGCTCGGCGGCACGATGCGCGTCCACATTGTCCACATCGTCCGCGCGGAGATGGCCGTTCCGTTCTCAGGACGGAGCGGCCAGCCTCGAGTTGATTCAACAACAACAGGTCATCGTTGCTTGTCAACGCGGGGTTATCATGCGTGGACGAAGAGGATCACGGTACTGGCCGCCAGTTCGAAAGCGAGCGCGAACGAGCGGTGTTGCTCGTCGCACGCGACGCCGGCCGCATGTCGGTGGGCAGGCCGACGAGTCAATGCTCGCGCTCGTCCGCCTGCTGGCACGACAGGCCGCGCGTGAAGCCTTCGACCAGGCCGTCGCGGAGTCGGATCGTTCTGTCGAAGAGGACCGCGAATGAAAGTCGCCATCTACGCCCGGTACTCGTCGGAGAACCAGCGGGACGCATCGATCGGTGACCAGTTCCGCATCTGCCGCGAGTTTGCGCAGCGCCAGGGTTGGCACATCGCCGCCGAGTACTCCGATCATGCGGTCTCGGGCGCGACGATCATGCGGCCCGGCTTCCAGGCGATGATGCGCGAGGCGCTCCAGAAGAAGGTCGACATCGTCATGGCGGAAGCGCTCGATCGCTTCAGCCGCGACCAGGAGGATACAGCCGGCCTCTTCAAGCGCCTTACGTTCGCCGGCGTGAACATCGTCACGCTCGCTGAAGGCGACATTACCCACTTGCACATCGGCCTCAAGGGAACGATGAATGCCTTGTTCCTGAAGGAGCTGGCCGAGAAGACCCGACGTGGACTCCGTGGCCGAATTGAGCTCGGGAAAGCAGGCGGCGGCGTCAGCTTCGGCTATCGCATCGTGCGTCGGCTCGAGAACGGCGCCGTCAGCACCGGAGAACGAGAGATCGTGCCCGCCGAAGCCGCAATCGTTCGACGGATCTTCAACGACTACAGGGCCGGCGCATCACCGAAACAGATCGCGAAAGCGCTTAACGCTGAGGGTGTGCGAGGCCCACGTGGAGCGCTCTGGAGCCCGAGCACGATTCACGGAAATCCGGAGCGAGGCATTGGCATTCTCCACAACGAGCTGTACATCGGTCGTCTGGTGTGGAATCGGCAGCGGTTCCTGAAGGATCCAGACACCGGCAAGCGTGTCGCCCGGGTGAATCCGCCGTCTGAGTGGATCACGAAGGACGTGCCCGAGCTGCGCATCATCGACGATGAACTCTGGCAGGCAGGTACAGACGCGATACGCGAGTGTTCAACGCAAATGGAAAACCGGCGAGGAAGGCAGGCGCTTCAACCAGTTCAGGCGCCCCAAGTACCTTTTCTCGGGTCTCACGAAGTGCGGCGAATGCGGCGCCGGCTTCATCGTCTATTCGCGCGACCACCTTGGATGCTTCGGCACCCGCGACCGTGGCACCTGCACCAACAAGCTGACAATCGCGCGTCAGGAAGTCGAAGGGCGGGTGCTGCGCACGCTTCAAGAAAAGTTGATGCGCCAGGACTTCTTCGAGGAGTTCTGCCACGAGTTCGCGAAGGAGATGAACCGGCTTCGCATGGAGCAACGGGCAGGTCTGAGCGGTGCGAAACGCGAGCTGGAGCGGGTCAAGCGCGACATTCAGAAGGTCATTGAGGCAATCAAGGCCGGATTCGCGCTCCCGGAGCTGAAGGTGGAGATGGACGCGCTCCAGGCTCGCAAAGAAGCGTTGCTGGCGAGCCTTTCTACCGCGGAGGAGCCAGCACCTCTCCTGCACCCGACCATGGCCGACCTCTACCGCTCGAAAGTTGAGGAACTCGCCGAGGCGCTCCAGCGCGAGGACACCCGCCTGGAAGCCTCAGAGATGCTCCGAGGACTGATCGATTCGATTGTCCTGACTCCGGAGAAGGGCCAGCTCCGGATCGAGCTGAGAGGGAATCTGGCCGCGATGTTGACTGCTGCCCAACAAACGAAAAGGTCGCCAGAAACGGGCGACCTTCTCGTGCCGGTTCAATTGGTTGCGGGGGCGGGATTTGAACCCGCGACCTTTGGGTTATGAGCCCAACGAGCTACCGGACTGCTCCACCCCGCGTCAACAGACAGATCGTAACACCCCGTGCCGAAGTGCGCAAGGGCTGGCGCTCGCTAGGACACAACCGACAAGCTTCTAAAATCCAGCAGAAGCTCCACGCCTGACGTCTCGTGGTCTGCTCCAGACGCTCGCCGGGCCGGGCAGGTCAGCGGGGATGCCCCTGCGCGGATTGTCTCGCCATACTCTCGAGCAACCTCCGGCGCGAGGTACCCCAGCTTTTCGCCGGCCGCCACGACCGCGATGGCATTGGGGAGATATCGATTGTCGGGCTCTGCGACGAGCGTCGCCGTGAAGCTCGACGGCTGCCGACGCACCCGCTCGATATAGGCTAGACCCGCCACGACCGGGATTCTTGCGGCGACAGGCTCAGTCACATCTCGATTCCAGACGGACCGCACGGCGTTCGATCACGCCCGCTCCCCCGTCGCGGTCACCGATCACACGGTCACCCGGCCGCTTGGGTTCCATCAGTCGCGGTGCGCACGCCGGGCAGAGGCCGTGCGTGAACTGCACGCCTGCATGGAGCGCCAGATAGCGATCGGCGGCGAGCCAGGTCTCCTCCCCATCGCTGACGCGGCGGCAATAACTGCAGACATCCCCGAAATCATAACGCTGGCAATCGCCGCGCGCCATCTCACGGCTGATCTACGGGCAACTCGCCGGGCCCGATCACGACGTGCCTGGCGATCGGATCACGGGCCGCTCAATGGTCCTGTCTGGAACGGTAGCTGGCGATGCGCGCAACAGTCGAAGGCTGGGCGCTCTGGCTGGTGTCGGAGACTGCGGAATTGAGCACGACGATGAACGTCGCACCGAGGCCCGGCTCGCTCTCGACCTCGAGACGGCCGCCGCATCG
Source organism: uncultured Acidobacteriota bacterium (assembly GCA_963804795.1). Classification (GTDB taxonomy): domain Bacteria; phylum Acidobacteriota; class Vicinamibacteria; order Vicinamibacterales; family 2-12-FULL-66-21; genus CAVSUB01. The sequence goes on from CAWDRS010000014.1 coordinate 7,177, forward strand.
CGAGACGACGATCTCCTGCGCCGTGGCGAGCCCGAGGCCGATGGCGCCGGGCTTCGTCGTGAAGAACGGATCGAACACTCGCGGGCGGACCTCGTCGGGGATGCCGACACCGGTATCGGAGACCGTCAGACGCACCCGCGGCGTCTCCTCGTCGGTGACCTCCACGGCCGTGCGAATCGTGAGGCGTCCCCCGTGCGGCATCGCGTCCCGCGCGTTGACCGCCAGGTTCATGACGACGAGCTCGAGCTGACCGCGATCGGCCCGAACCAGCGCGGGAATCGGCGTCTGGCACAGCGAGATCTCGATCTCCTCGGGGATCAGCCTGCGCAGCAGCGGCTCGAGCTCGACGAGGGCGGCGTTCAGATCGACGACGTCCGTCTGCCTCCGCTGACGCCGGTTGAACGTGAGCAGCTGGCGCGTCAGGGTTTCGGCGCGCCGCGCGGCGGTCAACACCTGTTCCATGTCGCGCTGGCACAGGCTGCCCGGTTCCAGCGACTCGTTGACCATCTCGCCGTAGCCCAGGATGGCGGTCAGCAGGTTGTTGAAATCGTGCGCCATACTCCCGGCAAGCTCGCCGATGGCGGCCATCTTCTGTACGTGGTGGAACTCGTGCGGCATCGCCCGACGCTCCGACCCCACGCGCTGTACACCCCAGATCCGAACGAGCGCCCCATTCTCGACGACGCCTGTCAGGCTGTGGACGAGCGTGCGAGCCTCGCAGCCAGTACCGATCTGGAGAGCGCAGTCCTTCAAGCGATGGCCCTGCCTGATGAAGTCGGTCAGCACCTTCTGGAGGCACCCCGTATCGCGCACCAGGAGCCCTGGCAGACGGTGGCCCAGGAGCTCGTAACCCCGCCTTCGTCCGAGCAGGGAGGCCGCGGCGTCGTTGGCATCGGAGATCCGCCCGCCCCTGATGATCAGGTCGGCAGCGCCGGCCGGCGGCAGGGAGACCGACACCGGATGCGTGAGCTCGAGGCACCAGACGCCATCCGAGCACCTGGACACGAAATCCCGGTCTGCCCCGTCGTTGCGCGCGATTGCCGGAGATGTGCGAGACGCCACTCTTCCATCCAATCGGCGTCCGACCAGGAATCTTCAAGCGGCCGGAGCGTCAGGGGCTGACGCCTTCCGACAGTTCGCGCGACCCGGATTGGCGGAAAACCTTCGAAAACCGTCAACCGCGCGGCCGGCATCCCGCTTGCTCAATGTCGAGCGAACAGTCAACTTTCGAGGAGCCGCATGGCGACAAGCTGGATTTCGGCAGCTACGTTTCGCCGGAAGGCATCAAGGTCGGCGTGATCGACGTTATCCAGTCCGCCGGCACCGGCGGCACCGCCTGGCAGTGGGCGCCCGAATAGGCGCGGCTCTGGTCTCACCGGGGGGCTTCGCCCCGCCGGACCCCTACACGCTCACTCGGTCGCGGCTTCGCCCGCTCCCTCCGTTCGCGTGGCTCGCTTCGCTGCGCTCGCTCGCGCTACTCTTTCTCCAGCCGTGGCTTCGCTCCACCAGCGGCGCGTCACCCTTCTGATCGCGGAGCCAGCACCTCACGCACCTTCGTCGCCAGCGCGGCCCGCGTGAAGGGTTTCTGGAGGAACGACGCGTCGACTTCGACGACGCCGTGATGCGCAATCGCATCGTCGGTGTAGCCCGACAGATACAGCACCCGAAGCGCCGGCCGCCGGGCGCGCAGCCTCATGGCGAGCTCGTGCCCGCTCATCTGAGGCATGACGACATCGGTCACGAGTATCTGAATCTCCTCGTCCACGAGCTCGCTGATCTGTAGCGCTTCCACGCCGCGGCTCGCCGCGAGGACGTGATAGCCCTGCGCCGTCAGGATCTCTTCCAGCAGCTCACGCACGCCGTCTTCGTCCTCGACCAGCAGAATCGTCTCGGTACCGGTCGGCACCGACGGCACCGGCCGCGGCTGCAGCGTCTCGGCGGGCGCCTCGGTCGCAGGCAGATAGATCTTGAACGTGGTGCCGAGGCCCAGCTCGCTGTAGACCCAGATGTATCCGCCGCTCTGCTTGACGATCCCGTAGACCATCGACAGGCCGAGCCCGGTGCCCTTCCCCACTTCTTTGGTCGTGAAGAACGGCTCGAAGACACGAGTCCTCGTTTCGGGGTCCATCCCGCAGCCGGTGTCGCTGACGGCCAGCATCACGAAACGCCCCGGACGCGACCCGATGTGCTGCCGGCTGTAGACCTCATCGAGCTCGACGATCGACGTCGAGATCGCCAGCGTGCCGCCTTCGGGCATCGCGTCGCGCGCGTTGACGGCGAGGTTCAGGAGCGCCTGCTCGATACGTCCGGGATCCGCCTTCACGCTCTCGATCTCCTCGGACAGCGAGAGCACGCAGGTGATGTCCTCACCGATGACCCGTTCGAGCATTCCGTAGATGTTGCGGACGACCGTGTTGAGCGACAGCACTTGCGGCGAGAGAACCTGGCGGCGGCTGAAGGCCAGGAGCTGCTGCGTGAGTCCGGCCGCCCGATCGGCCGCTGCCGCGATGGCCTCGGCATTCCGGCGCAGCGGCTCTGTCTCGGGCAGCTGTTCGAGCAGGCGCCCGGTCTGACCGCCAATCACCATCAGCAGATTGTTGAAATCGTGCGCGATGCCGCCCGCGAGCCGCCCGACGGCCTCCATCTTCTGCGACTGACTGAGCTGCTCCTCGAGCTGCTTGTGGGCCGTCAGGTCGTACAGCTGGCCGCGAATCGTCGCGAGCTGACCGCGCTCGCTGAAGAGGCCCGTGGCGCTCACGAGGACGTGGACGGCTCCCCCGTCGCGGCTGCGGAGCGCGATCTCGTGCTGCCGTACCCGGCGATCGCGCGCGACGCCTCCGACGAAGCCGCGCCAGCCTACATCGCCGCCGAAGATCGCGAGCGCGCCTCCCTCGACCGCTTCTCGCACGCTCTCGTACCCGAGCATCCGGGCAAACGCCGGATTGCAGTCGGTCAGCGTTCCATCGACAGCCGCCACGAAGTTGCCGGTCAGGTCCGCGTCGAAGAGCTCGCGCGCCTCGCGCACGAGACGGCCGTTCTCGATCGCGAGCGCCGCGCGCCTCGCCAGATCTTCGGCGGTCGCCAGATCGGTGGCGTCGAAGGGCGGCGACGATCGGCTGGACGCGAGAATCATCACGCCCGACGGCACGGCGCCGACGGCGATCGGCACGAGCATCGCCGAGCGCACGTCCAACTTGCGGTACGCGGCCATCGCCTCCTCTTCGCGGAACAGCCTGTGCGCGATCGTCTCCTCGTCCGTGTCGACAATCACCGAACGCCCGTCGAGAATCGCCGACAGATACTCTCGAGGCACGGGCGTCGCCCCGTCACGCAACGCGTCGGCGAGCACCTGAAGGTCGCTCTCTTTCTCGGGGCGTGCATGGGAGAGATGGACCTGCTCGACCGAACCCCCCGGGTTCAACCGCAGCATCACGCAGAGCTCGGCAAACGACGAGACCGCCAGGCGGGCAACGCGATCGAGCATCGTGTCGTAGTCGCCGCTCTCGAGGAGAGCGCTCGCGTCGTTCAGCAGCCGCAGCCGCCGCTCGACGGCGGCGATGGCCCGTTTCCGGTCGATCGCGTACCGAAGCGCACGAACGACCTGATCCGGCTCCGTCTCACCTTTGATGACGTAGTCCTGGGCGCCCTGCCGAAGCGCGGCTCGAGACAGCTCCTCGTCGGACCGCGCGGTCAACACGACGATCGGAAGGGCCGGCACGGCGCGGGCGACAGCCACCAGCGTGCTCAGCCCTTCGCTGTCAGGCAGGCCGAGGTCGAGGAGTACGGCATCGAACCGCGCATCTTGGAGCAGCTCCAATGCGGGCGCGATCGCGGGCACGTGCACCACGAGGTATTCGGGCGCCACCGCGGCGATGGTCTGGGTGGCAAAGCGGGCGTATGCGAGGTCGTCCTCCACGAGGAGGACGGCGATCGAGTCCTGGGCCATGCGGAGCCGAGTGATCGGCGGGCCGCCGCAGTATATCAGTGAAGGGGCTTGCGGCCGGAGGCGGCGTGCGGCTTGCCGGGTGAAGCGGCGTCGGACTTGCCGTCAGCAGCGTCTGGCGATGTGCTGGCGGCTGCGGCGTGGGGCTCCGCGCTGTCGGACACGTGTGCGACGACCAGAATCGAGACGCGGCGGTTCCGAGGGTCGAGCGCGTCCGCGCCGCTGGCCAGCTGCCGGTCTGCGAGGCCGCGGACGGCCCGGATCAGCGATCCCTTGAGCCCGGTGCGTTCCATCTGCCGGCGCGCCGCGTTCGCGCGATCGGCCGAGAGCTCCCAGTTCGTGTACCCGTCCGTGTTGTTGTACGGGCGGCTGTCCGTGTGTCCCTCGATGACGACCGGCCGATCGAGGGTCGTGATCTCGCGCCCGATGACGCCGAGAATGCGTTCCGTCGCCGGCTTCAACATGGCGCTGGCGCTGTCGAAGAACGTGCCTTCCTTCGAGTCGATGAGCTCGATGCGCATGCCATCGGGCGTGGCGGCCCTGGCGGTGCTTCGCCCGCGCGATGGGGGCCGTGCTGCTGGACGACACGCAGTGGACGTTGCAAGCCGCGTGCGCGGGACGCCCCTGGCACCCTCATTGCGATGCAGGCGGCGAACATCCGAATCGCGAGCGAATCCGGACCAGAAACCCCGCGTCTCGAGGGTTCTGGCGGTTGGACCCGCGACCGGACGGCCGGTTTTCCGGCCAATGAGACGGCGTACCGGACGAGGCCAGCATCCACGGTGACACCCACGATCCGGCGGCGCTCAGAATCACGAGCCGGAGAGTCTTCCAGTGAGCGGCCCGGTCCAGCGCCCCATCAGGATCCTGTTCCTGATCACGCAGTTCGACACCGCCAGGGTCCAGTTCCAGCTGTATCTCCGCCTGCGCCATCTGGACGCGAAGCGGTTCGATGCCCGCGTGCTCGTTCTGACCGGAGGCACCTCGTATCTGCTCGACAAGGTTTCCCGGTGGTGCTCCTCGAGGCCATGGCTGCCGGAAAGGCAGTCGTCTCGACCGAGGTCGGCGGGATCGGCGAGATGATCGAGCACGGCCGGAGCGGTCTCCTTACTCCTTCAGGAGACGACGAGCGGGTCGCCGCCGCGCTGTTGCGATTGATCGAAGAACCTGCGCTACGCGCGCGATACGCGTCCCAAGGCCACGAGCGGGTCGTCAGTCTGTTCGCCATTCAGCGCCTCATCGCCGATTGGGAGCAGGTCTACGGCACAGGCATCGAGGATCGGCGTGCCGTGAATGCGGCGCCGCCAGGAGCATCTCTCGCTGGAGAGCAGCCGGCGGTCAGCTGGCCTGCTGCAGCCGAGCGAATCCTCGTGTGGCGCCTGTGCCCGTTCGACGATTACGCCGCCCTCGTCCGCAGCCTGCGGGCGCGTTATCCGGGCGCCGTCATCGACAGCCTGTGCCAGGCGTCGGTGCTCTCGAGTGTTGTGCCGTTGCACGAGGGCGGGCGCGCGATTTCATACGGCGACGGTTCGTTCACGATCGCCCGGCTCGGTCCAGCCCGCCTGCGCGAGCTCAGGAGCAGCGGCTACGACCTTGCGATCGTCCCGTACAACGCGGCGGGCCGCGGGGGCTACAGGCAAGCCGAAACCGCAGCGGCCTGGATTTCCCCTGGACGGGCATTCGGCGTCTCCCCGTCCATCTCCACCGACACGCCGTCCTCGACGCTGCGCACGGGCGATGCCGTCCGCAACAGCGCGACCGCTATCTCCGCGAGATTCGCGTCGCTGGCGCTCCTCGTCCGCGCCGTCAGCCGCGGGCTCGCGCGTCGCCCACGACGCGCCCCGGCGACCGGAGCTTCTGCATGACCCTGACCATCGGACACGTCGTACCGTCCTGGCTGCCGCGCACGGAGACGTTTACGGACGCGCTGCTCCGGTCGATGCCGGACGTCCGGCATCGAATCTTCACCACGAGAACCGAGAACCTGGATCTGTTTCCGACCGCGGATCTCGTCCTGGCACGTTCCGAAGAGGCATACCCACGGCTCGCCGCCGAGCACGGCGTCAACCTCCTCTTTGCACACTTCGGCCCATCCGGCGTTGCGGCACTGCCCGCCGCGATTGTGAACAACCTGCCGCTCGTAACGATCTTCCACGGCTACGACATGTCGATGGTGCTGCGCGATCCGAAGTGGGTCGCGCGATACGCCGCGCTCTTCCGCTTCAGCGCGCATGGCATCACGGTCTGCGAAGCGGGACGCAGGCGCCTGATCGATGCCGGTCTGCCCGGCGACCGAATCACGACGATTCATCTGGGCGTCGATCCAGCCGCGTTCGCGTTCCGGGCGCCGTCCCCGGAGATCATCGAATCTGCCGCGACCCGTCTACTGATGGTGGCGCGGTTGACGGAAAAAAAGGGCATCCACACGGCGCTCCGCGCCCTCCAACGACGACGCCAGGCTGGCGGGCGGGAAACCATGACCGTCATCGGAGGCGGCGAGCTGCACGGCTACCTCCTCGCGCTCCGGGGCGCCTTCGGATTGAACGACGCGGTCCAGTTCAGCGGGCCGCGCGATCTCTCCCACGTCCGCGCGGCCATGCACGAACACGACGTCCTGCTGCAACCGAGCATCACCGGCACGAACGGCGACTGCGACGGAATCCCCGTCGTTCTGATGGAGGCAATGGCTTCCGGTCTGCCCGTACTCTCGACCAGGCACTCCGGCATTCCCGAGCTCGTCGTCCACGAGGAATCAGGACTTCTTGTCGACGAGGGAGACGACCAGGGGATCGCCAGCGCGATCGAGCGTTTGGGGCGGTCTCCGGAGCTGGCCGGAAGCCTCGCGGCCAACGCGCGGGCTCGCATCGAATCAGCGTTCGATGTGTCCAAGCAGGCCCGCGAGTACAGCGGCCGGTTGCGCGAGATCGCTGCATCCTGGCCGGGGCTGACGTCAATGCGGGCGGCGCGTCAGCTCGCAACCGGCGGCACGCTGTTCGTTCGGGCCGCGCCTGTGGCGCACGCTCTTGCGCAGATGTCGGCGCTGGCAGACCGAATTGGCCCGCAGCCGCTCCATCTCCTCACGCCGGCTGACGACGCAATGGAGCGAGCCGGAGCTGTCGTGGCCGAGGCGGTTCACGTGCTGCCGGCCGGACGCATGCGACTCGCCGCGATCGATCCCGCTTTGCTCTCGTCGCTGCGTCAGTGTGGCTTCGAGCGCGTCGTCATCGGCTGTGCGAGCGGCGACCTGAACCTTTACGACAACGTCCGCACCGTCGCAGAAGCGCTTGGCGCGCCCACCATCACAGCCATGCTGCCGAATCTCACAGAGACTTCGTTCGGCATGGTCGACGAGGCGGCATCATGAAGTGGGATCCCGGGGCCCGGAACCCCCACGACCCGTGGAGCCGATTCAGCTGTTACAAGTGGCTGGTGTCGCGTCGACTGGCGCGCTGGCGCGCTTCGCCGATGGCCTCGAGCTCGTCGTCGATCGTCGGCACGAGCAGGCCCACGTGGTGGGCGCGGCAGATATCGGCGAGTGCCTCCACGTAGCCCGGATCAGTCGAGAGCGGGACCTGAAAGGCTGCATCGGCCATGTGGACGGCTGGCGACATGGCGTTGACGTCCGTCACGAGGACACGGCCCCCGCCTGTTTCCGCGAGGGGCGTTGCGGAACGCCTCCACGAGCGGCACGCGTCGCGACGCGGCGGTGATGAGGACGTTACGCCGCATCACGCGCTTCCCGGCCGGCGATAGCCCACAGATCGAGATCTTCGACCTCGAACGGAGCGCCGGCCGAAATCGGTCGCTGAAGCCGGCTGCCCATCAGCTCATGCCACCGATCGGCACCGAGCCCGACGGCGGGCCGGAGCGCGACGACGTCCTCGGGCCGAATGGTCTGGCCCGGCTCCAGATCCCGCGTGGCATACAGCGCGCGGCGGCTGGCGGTGACGTTCGCGGCCTCCGGCGGAAGGCAGACCTTGCGGCCGTTTCCGAGGGCGGTCTTCGCGCGGTCCGCAGCCTGGAGTCGCACCGCCAGATCGTGAGGCGTGGAGGACACCGCGGCATCGATGGCCGACGAGTCCTCTTCGAGCACGATGTGCCGCTCGTAGAGGACGGCGCCGAGCGTGACGGCAATGACGATGTCGGTCGGGTCGGTGCCATGGTCGGAGAGTCCGACTGGCAGTCCGAACTCCCGCGCGAGGGTCGCGATGGCCTGGAGGTTCTCGCTGCCCTTGGGAACCGGATACGCAGAGACGCAATGAAGCAGCGCGATCGACGGCGCGCCGGCACGCCTGGCCACGTGCACGGCCTCGCGGATCTCGACGATACCGCTCATGCCGGTTGACAGCACGAGCGGCTTGCCTGTCGCCGCCGCGCGCTCGATCAGCCTGTGATGAGTGATATCGCCGCTCGCGATCTTGTAGGCGTCGCAACCGACGCGCTCCAGCATCGTGACTGCCGCCTCGTCGAAGGGCGTGGACATGAACGCCAGGCCTAGGAACCGGGCACGCGCGGCGATGGCTGAGTGCGCCTCTTCGTCCAGCTCGAACTGGCGGAAGAAATCCTGCAGCGACGCGGACTCGACGTGTGCCGGCGCCGGGCAGGCGGCGGTCACGAGCGTCTCGCCTCGAAGGCTCTGGAGTTTGACGGCCGACGCTCCAGCGAGAGCCGCGACGTCGACCATCGCCAGCGCCTCGGACAGCGCACCACCATGGTTCAACCCGATCTCGCCGACGACGAACAACGGCGCGTCAGACGCGATGGAACGACCCGCAATGTTCATGCACATAGCGTTTCCGTTTCTCCAAGGAGCACGCCCGCCAGATGTGGCACGGCGTGGAGCGATTCAACGACGGCATCCGCCTCTTCATGCGCGCCGAGCGTCACTCCGGCGTGCACGCCCTGCCGCACTCGAATGGTCTTCATCCCGACACGACGGGCACCCGCCACGTCGCACACCGGATCGTCGCCGACGAACACGCAGCGCGCGGGCGCCACGCCGAGCTGCCGGGCGGTGTCGATGAACGGTTCCGGCGCCGGCTTCCCCTGCCCAGTCCCGCACTGCGCCGCGAACACGACCGTATCGACCCAACCGGACAGTTCCAGGGCTCGGACCTTTCCGCTCTGAATCGAGGCCGGCCCGTTCGTCACGATCGCCAGACGCCAGGACGGCCTGAGCGTCTGCAGCGTCCGCACACTGAGCTCAGGCAGACGAAGGTTGGGATCGTGTCGCCGATAGATGTTGAGGAGCTCCGGAACGCGCTCCTCGGGCCAATGGAGCAACGCGCACAATTGCTGAAACGCCGTCGCGCGCTCACCGCGCCGAAGAGCGCCGACCAGCGTCCGATAAATCCGGGCTGGGCTCACTCCCGCATCGGTTGCGGTCGCCTTGGCGACCGCTGCAAACCCGCTGAGCGCGAACCGACGCTCCGGATAGAGCGTCTCGTCGAGGTCGAACAACACCGCGCGAGGCTGACGGCTCATTTGCGGCCCTCCATCGCGGGTCGCGCGAGACGGACAATCGCGGCAGCCACACGCGCCGCGCCGCGCCCGTCGAAGCGGTACTGGCGCGCGTGCGGCCGTCCCGCTGTCCCGGCGTCCATCGCAGACAACACGGCCGTGACCGCTCTCTCGACGCACCCCGGTCCGGGCATGACCGGAGAAGCGAGCCGCCTGCGCCCGAACGCTTCCACGGTCGGCAGCTGCGCATGGACGACCGGCCACGCGACGACCGGTTTCCGAAGCGTCACGGCCTCGTAGAGGGACATGCCGCCGCCGGTGACCGCGACTGCGCACTGGCCGGGTTCCCGGCGCGAGCCCTGGTTGCGGGCCGAGCCACGTAATCCCGTCGCGCGTCCCGATGTCCGTCCGGGCGAAGCCGCCGGCGACGCGAATCGTGACGTCGGGCCTGGCCTCGCGAAGCGCCTTCGCAAGGCGCCGCGCGACGCTGCGCCGCGGTCCGCCTCCGAGCGCAATGAGCACTGGCGAGGTCGCTGTCCTTCTGCGTGGCGTGATCGCCGCTTCGATGGACGAGGGATCGATGTTGCCGGTCCTGCGGTCGACGTCGGCGAAGACCGGCGTCGCACCCGCGTGGACGATCGTGTTCGCCGTCGCGCAGAAGGTCAGGGGCGTGGTGATGACCTCGTCGCCTGGTCCACCGCGGCTGCACTCGCGCGACCGCCTCGAGTGCGGCGCCGAGCTCAGGCTCCGTCGAGAGCAACCTGTCGAGATCCGCGCGGCCGAGGGCATCACCCACGGCTCGCAGCGCGAGGGCCAGGCGGGGCGAACGCCGCCCTCTCTTCGCCGGTCATTTCTTGTCCGTCCCGCCGGTCTTGTCGATCATGCTGTCGATCAGGCTGTCGGCAAGCAGCGCGGCGTCGCTCCCGAGCTCGCCTGACGCGAGCAGGGCGCGCATCCGCTCGACAAGGTTGGTCCGGACCTCGGGCGCCTCGTTCGCCGCCTTGACCGCGTCGTTCGCCAGGGCCGCATCCGCGAAGATCTGGACGGTATTTCCCAACTCGGTGATCGCCCGCCCGTCGATGTCGTTCATCATGATCGTGACGCCGCGATGGAGTGCTTCGAAGCTGCGCGATACCTCGGTCAGCGACGCCATCCGCTCCACGAGCGACACATTCGACTGCTCCACCGCGCCGGCGACAAGTGTCGCTCCCGCGATGGGCGTGGGAACGCTGCCGGCGCCCGCACGGAAGAGCGCGCCATCCTCGCGGCTCAACCCGACGGCCTGGGGAAAGTCCACGATCTGTGGCTTGCCGATCGGCGTGTCCCCGCTCATGATCTCTCCGCCCTCGCCGATGCGGAGCGCGCCGCCGCCCGCGGGCAGCGTCAACGGGCCTGTGTCTCCCAGCACGGGATAGCCCGCTTCCGTCGTCAAGACGTTGTCGGCGCGCCGCGTGAAGTGGCCGCTGCGCGTGTAGCGGAGGCCCTCAGGGGTGTCGATCACGAAAAATCCGCGCCCGTCGATCGTGAGATCCAAATCGCGGCCGGTCGGCGTGACGGCGCCAGATCGCAGGTCGAGCGAGCGCGGGCCCTCGGCCACGTCGATCGCCGATTGCAGCGCGCTGCTGAACGCATCGACCGGCCGCTCGGCTGCCGCGGCCGTGCCGCGCTCGGCCTTGTACCCGGCTGTGTTGACGTTCGCCAGGTCGCCTGCGAGGCGATTGAGTTGTTCGGCGCGGGCCTGCAGCCCGCTCAGCGCGACGTATGCTCCGCTGGACATGATGAGCCTCTCAGCCGCGGTCCGCGGCCATCTCGGGCTGCGGATGGCCGGCCAGGTGCAGCCGCAGCCGCACTTCCCCTTCCGAGACGCGCTCGGCTGCCGCGATGTCGGTCACGCTCCGCCCCTTGCGTGCCGCTATGGCGACGCGCCGCGTGCTCGCGCGGCGCGCCGGCTTCACGGGGCTGGCGAGGCGATCCAGCTCACGAGCGATCGCGCCGAAGCCGTTCTCCGACGTGTCTGTGAGCAGTGAGAGCGCCTCACCGTGGTGAGTCAGCCGCGCCTGCACGCGATCGAGTGCCTTGTGGGTCGCGAAAAGCCGCCACGCGAGGACCGCCTGAAGCAGCAGCATGGTTGCGAAGATTCCGAGTTGAATGGTCATGTTCCTCTCCTATGCTGCGACGGTCTTGAGCCGGTCGGCCGCGCTGATCACTTCCACGATTCGAACCCCGTAGTTGCCCGCCACCACGACGACTTCGCCGCGGGCAACCAGCCGGCCGTTCACGAGGATGTCGACCGGATCGTCCGGCGAGCGTCCGAGGTCGATGATCGACCCGGGCGCGAGCCGCGTCAGCGAGTGGAGGCTCATCTCCGTCTCGCCGAACCGTACGGTCAGCGGCAAATCGATGTCGAGAATCAAGTCCAGGTTCGCCGGGGCGGTTGTCGCGACAACCGGAGGGGCCGTCGCCGCTCCAGCGGCTGCGGCGGCGGGCGCCTCGGCTGCTGCGGGCTCGAGGAACGCCCAGCTCGCAATCGAGGTCGAGTAGCGATCCCCGGCCCTGAGCGCAAACGTCGTTTGCTCCATCATCGGGGGCATCGCGACGAGCTTTGCCTCGACGAGCCGCAGCCCTCCGAATCCATCGCGCTGACCCACGGCGCTCAACGCCTGACCGCAGACCTCGAGCAAGGTGTCGGCCACGGCGGTCTCGGACGGATCCTCCTCGAGCGCCATGATCAGCTTCGCGAGTGTCTGCGCTCCCTCGGGCTCGAAGCCGAGAATCAGGGTGCCCTGGGACGGGCCCGCGACCGCGAGAGACACGGCCCACTGCACGTTGACGGTGCCGGTCGACGGCCGCGCGGTCCCCGGTGCGTCCAGCAGCGCCTCGATTACGGTCGCCAGCTGTTCGCAGGTGGCCTCGATCAACATCGCATTGGTCACTGTGCCGCCCCTTCCCCCGCCGCTCCGACCGGCGCCGTCAACGCAACCCCCGTGTTGCCGCCGGTCCGGACCGGTACACCCTCGAAGTGGTCCATCTGACCGACTCTGACGGTAAGCGGCCGCTGGATCGGCAGCCCGAGCGAGACGACATCACCCGGCCGCAACTCGAGCAGCTCCCGTCCCGTCAACGTCGTGCGGAGCACCGCCGCGACAGGCAGCGGCACGCGCGCCAGATTTTCGAGAAGCGCGCCACGCTCTTCGTCCGTCGGCTCGCGCTTGGTCCGGTACCAGCCGTGCGTGAACGAGGCGCCGAACGCCTCGATCACCGACGTCGGGATGCAGAAATTCAGCATTCCCCTGGAGCCGCCGATTCGAATGTCGAATGCCAGGAGAATCATCGGATCGTTCGGCGCGGCGACCTGGAGCATCTGGGGCCGCGTCTCGCGCGCCTTGGTCTTGAAGCGGACCGGAACGATGGTGGCCCAGGTCTCGCTCAGGTTCTCGAGCACCAGCTTCACGACGCCGTCCACGACGTTCTGTTCGATTTCGGTCAACGCGCGCGTCGCCGACACGCGCTGCCCCTTCCCGCCGAGCATGCGGTCGATCATCGTGAACGCGACCGCCGGATTCAGCTCCAGCGCGCCGATGCCCTCCATCGGCTGAAGCGTGAGCGAGTAGAACGCCGTCGGGTCCGGGAGCGACATCAGGAACTCGGAGTACGTGAACTGCTCCACCGAAACGATGGTCACCTCGGTGACCGTCCGGAGATACGCCGAGAGCGACGTCGACATGTTGCGCGCGAAGCGGTCGTGGAGGACGTGCAGCGCGCGAATCTGCTCGCGCGACGCGCGATCCGGCCGCCGGAAGTCGTACGTGACGACCGGCTCCGGCGCTCCCGGGGCCCGCGGTCCGCTGTCGACGGTCGACGACGATCCGAGCAGCGCGTCGATTTCGTCCTGCGAGAGAATGCGACCCATTTATGCCGCCTTCTCCGTCATGCCCAGCGTCTCCCGCAGCGACGTGCGCAGCCGCGAGATCGCCAGTGACCTGAGCTGTGACACGCGCGACTCGCCGACGCCGATGACTTCGCCGATCTCCGCGAGCGTCATCTCCTGCTGATAGTACATCGCGAGGATGTGACGCTCCCGCGGCGGCAGCGTCTCGATGGCGCGCGAGAGGTAGTCCCGCAGCTCCGCGCGTTGCAGCCGCACCTCTGGGCCGTCGTCCGGATCGAAGCACAGATCGAGCAGCCCTCCCTCGCCGCTCGCATCGTCGAGCCGGCGGACGGCGCCGAGCTCCAGGCTGCGCAGCTGCTCGAGCGACCGGCCGTAGGCCGCGGTCGTCATGTTGAGCGCCCCGGCGATCTCTTCCTCGGCCGGCTCGCGCCGGAGCTCGTGGCGAAGGCGGGCGAGCGCGACGTCGAGCTCGCGGCGCATCTTCCGGAGAGAACGCGGCGCCCAATCGAGATCGCGGAGCGCGTCGAGCATGGCGCCCTGCACGCGCCGTCGCGCAAACGCGTCGAACGGCACGCCGAGCGCCGCCCGATAGCGGCCCGCGGCGTCCATGAGCCCGAGCACGCCGATGCTGATCAGATCGGGAATCTCGACCTGCGGCGGGAGCCGCTGAGCAAGCCGATGGGCGAGCGCCTTCACGAGACCGATGTGGGCCACGACCAGCCGGTCGCGCTCCGAGTGATCGATCTCCCGTTTCGTCATGCGCATTGCGGTGTCTCTGGCGACGACGGAGCGGCGCACTCGGCCGGCGCGACGAGCCTGAGACCCGACCCGCCTTGCGGCACCATTCCGGACAGACGCGAAGCAAGGATGCGGAAGCAGCGGCTGGCCGGCGACTGCGGCAGGTGATCGACGATCGGCCGCTGCACGAGCACGGCGTCCCGAACGCTGGGATCGTGTGCGATGAAACCAAAATAAGTCAGCCGCCGGTTCAGGAAGCGCGTCGCGGCGACGTCGAGCTGCGCGAACACGAGCTGGGCTTCGCTGGCGTCGCGCGCGTTGTTCACGACGAGGCCGATTTCCTGCGACGGATCGGTCGTCGACAGCAGCTTGATGACCGCATAGGCGTCGACGACGGCCGTCGGCTCGAGAGACGTGACCACGATCACGCGTGACGCGATGCGAACGGCGTCGATGACGTTGCCGGAGATCCCGGCGCCCGTGTCGATGATCAGGTAGTCGAAGTCCTCGGCGATCTCGTCGAGCGCCTCTCCGAGGAGGTCCCACTGCCCGGCCGTCAGCGCCGTGAGCTGCGCCATCCCCGAGCTCGCGGGAATCAGCTGCACGCCGCGCGGGCCGGCCACCATGATGTCGGCGATCTGCTTCTCGCCGGCGAGCACGTGCCCGATGTGCGAGGACGGGGCGAGGCCCAGGAGGACGTCCACGTTCCCAAGACCGAAATCGGCGTCGAGAATGGCCACGCGGTGCCGCAGCCGCGCGAGCGAGACAGCAAGATTGATGGCGACGTTCGTCTTGCCGACGCCTCCTTTGCCGCTCGTGACGGCGATGCTGACGAGCCCGTTGATGCCGCGCGGCCTCGCGGTCATGCCGCACTCTCCGCGCCGCCATCACCGAGGAGGGCTGAGGCGAGATGGCCTGGCGTTGCCCGCAGGAGATCGTCCGGCACGCGCTGCCCCGTGCCGAGATACGAGACCTTCAACCCTGAATCGCGAAGCACCGACGCCATCGCGCCGGAAGACTCCGCTTCGTCGACCTTCGTCAGCACGAGCCGATCGAGCTTCGCATCGGCGTGCAGGGCGATGAGCCGCGAGACCTCGCGAGCGGAGCTTCCCGCCGGCACGACCAGATGCGTGCGAAGGCCACGGGCTCCGCGCAGGATCGCCAGCACTTCTCGTGCGGCACCATCACGCGGCGAGCGGCCAGCCGTATCGACCAGCACCGTGCCGGTCGCCTCGATGAGGGCTCGATCGAGATCGCCAGGCGTGCGCGCGGCCACGAACGGCGCGCCGATGATGTCCGCGTACAGCCGAAGCTGCTCCACCGCACCCACCCTGAAGCCATCGGCCGAGACCAGACGCAGGCGCGCCCCTCGACGCGCGCGCTCCTGCGCGGCGATCTTCGCAACGGTCGTGGTCTTGCCGGCCCCTGGAGGCCCGACGAAGACCTCCACGGCCGAATACCCTTCGTCGGTCGCCACGTACGGCACGGCCCATTCGGTGACCGCGCGGCGGACCGCTTCGGCGGTCGCGCTCCGCCGGCCTTTGATGCCCAGGGCCGGCTTCACGTCCCTGGCCACAGCCGGAGCAAAACCTGCGGCCTCGAGACGGGCGACCAACGACGTGAGCGTTTCCGGCTCAGGCTGTCGGAGTTCCTGCCGCTCCGACCGGCCTTCCGACACTTCGCGATCGATGGCAGCCGTGACCTCGACCTCGCGTCCGCCCAGAAGGCCGCGCCATCCGCTCGCCGGAACGAGCTGCGTCGAAAGCACCCATGCGTCCGGCCCGAGCTCGGCTCGGGCTCGGCCCAGTGCGTCGCGCACGGTCTCGCCGCGGAATCGCTTCAGATGCATGTCACTCCAGCACCGTGACGGGTGTGACCCGGACGTGCGACGGTACTTCGTTGTGTGAGAGCACTCCGATGTGAGGCAGCACCCGCGCGAACAATCGCCACAGGTGGGGCCGGAGCGCTGGCGTGCAGAGAAGCACAGGCTGTGCCACGGCTGTTTCGAGTGCGCGCGCGATTTTGGACGCCAAACCCTGCGCTTCCCCGGGATCGAGCGCGAGGACAGCCCCCTGATCGGTCCGCACGATCGAGCCCAGCAATCGCTCCTCGAGTGCCGGCGCGAACGCTATCGTCGGCAGCTCGCCGCGGTCGGTCTGATACTGCCGGCAGATCGCCCGACCGAGCGACGCGCGCACACCTTCGGTGAGGGCGTCCAGGTCCTTCGTGATCGCGGCGATATCCGCCACGGACTCCAGGATCGTCGTCAGATCGCGCACCGGCACGCGCTCCCGCAGGAGCTGCCGCAGCACGCGCTGGATCTCGCCGAGAGACAGCACCTTGGGCACGAGCTCCTCGACCAGCTTCGGCGACGTCTGCGCGACGCGATCGACCATCTCCTTGGTCTGCTGGCGCGTGAGCAGCTCCGGCAGGAAGTTGCGGATGATCTCCGACAAGTGCGTCGAGAGGGCCGTCGTCGGATCGACGACGGTGTAGCCGGCGGCCGAGGCACAGTCGCGCTGCTCCGACGAAATCCACGTCGCCGGGAGGCCGAACGCCGGTTCCCGCGTTGCCGTGCCGTCGAGACTCGAAGACGCAGTGCCCGGATTGATCGCGAGCAGCCGGTCCGGGTAGAGCTCGCCGCGCGCGACCTCCACACCCTTCAAGAGAATCGTGTAGATGCGCGGGCCGAGCTGCAGGTTGTCGGCGATGTGCACCGACGGCACGACGAGGCCCGTCTCGGAGGCAATCTGCCGGCGAATCGATCGCACGCGCGACAGCAGCGTTCCACCCTGCTTCTCGTCGACGAGCGACACCAGGGCGTAGCCGACCTCGATGCCGAGCGGCTCGACCGCCGCCACGCCGTCGACCACGTCCGGTGCCGGTGTGGGCAGCGCCGCATCATCTGTTTCCGCGTCGTTGCGCTTCCGATTGGCAAAGGCCGCCGCGCCCATCACCGCAGCGACGACGAAGAAGGCGACCTTCGGCAGGCCGGGTATGAGTGCGAGGCTCGTCAGAACGCCCGCGGCAACGGCCATCGGACGGGTGCCCGCCAGCAGCTGACCCGCGACCTCTTCGCCCAGGTTCGACTCGGAGGCGGCCCGCGTGGTGATGAGGCCGCCCGCCATGGACACGAGCAGGGCGGGAATCGCCGTCACGAGCCCTTCGCCCACAGTCAGAATCGTGAACGTCCGCCCGGCGGTGGCCAGGTCCATGCCGTCCTGCATCACGCCGATCACGAGCCCGGCGACGATGTTGACGCCGGTGATGAGCAAGGCCGCAAGGGCGTCACGCTGGGTGAAGCGAATGGCTCCATCCATCGCGCCGTAGAAATCCGCTTCGCGCCGGATCGTTTCGCGCCGCTTCTTCGCGTCGCGCTCGTCGATGAGCCCTGCGTTCAAATCGGCGTCGATCGCCATCTGTTTGCCGGGCATCGCGTCGAGGGTGAACCGCGCCGTCACTTCCGAGATGCGGACGGCGCCATGGTTGATGACGAGGAACTGGATCGCAATCAGGACGAGGAAGATGACTGCGCCCACGACGAAGTTGCCGCCGACCACGAACTGGCCGAACGACATGATGACGTGCCCGGCCGCCTCGACCCCCTCCGATCCATGCAGCAGGATCAGCCGCGTACCCGCCACGTTCAGCGACAGCCGAAGCAGCGTCAGGACGAGGAGCAGGGACGGGAAGACCGAGAACTCGACCGGCTCCTTCACATAGATGGCTGTCAGCAGGAGCACCACCGCCAGCCCGATGTCGATCGTCAGGAGCAGATCGAGCAGCAGCGGCGGCAGTGGAACGATCATCAGCCCGACGATGGCGATGATCGCGCCTGGCGCGAGAAGATGCGCCGCACGCTCGCCGCGGGTTGCCGGTCGCCGAGTCGCGGTTGCGGAGTGGGCCATATCAGAGCACCAGTTGCTTCAGCCGGATCAGGTACGCCAGCACTTCGGCGACCGCCTCGAAGAGCGCGCCGGGAATCACGTCGCCGACTTCCGCTTCGGCATAAAGGGCGCGGGCGAGCGACACGTTCTCGACCATCGGGACGCCGTGGTCCCGTGCGATGGCTTTGATCCGCTGCGCCAGCACGCCCTGACCCTTCGCAACCACCACCGGCGCATTCATTCCGTTGCGGCGGTACTCGAGCGCGACGGCGTAATGCGTCGGGTTCGTGATGACGACCGTGGCCTTCTTCGTCGCCGCCAGCATGCGCCGCCTGACCATCTCCCGCTGGATTCGCCGCACGCGCGACTTGATCTCGGGATTGCCCTCGGTCATCTTGTGGTCGTCCTTGACCTCCTGGCGCGTCATCTTCAGCGACGACATCAGCCGGTGGCGCTGGACGAAGTAATCCGCGGCGGCAATCGCCAGCAGCCCGATCGCCGACTGTTTGATGACGCGGGCCGCCACCGTCCACATAGCCAACGCGGCATCGGCCGGCGCAAGCCGCGCGAGCTCGCCGCTGCCGTGAACGTACGAGCTCAACGCCATCCAGCCGAGGACGCCGATCACGCTCACGGAGACCAGCATCCGCAGGAGCTCGATGCCGCCAGTCGACGGACCGAGCCGCTTGAAGCCCGTGGCGGGATTGAGGCGATTCCAGTCGATATGCAACGCCTCGGACGCGAAGACCCAGCCGCCCTGCGCGGAATGGAGCGCCAGGACGGTCACGATCGCCGTCAGCGCGATGGGAGCGGCGACGATCCCCACCGTCATGACCGCCTCCACGGCCAGTGTCGAAACCTGCGCCTGATCGAGTGGCGCGCGCGCAAGCGAGCCCATGCGTCCGATGCCCGACGCCATCGACTCCCCCAGCCGCGTCAACACGCCGCCGCCGAGCCATCCGAGCGCGACCGTGGCCGCAATCAGCGAGGCGGCCTGGCCGGCCTCCTTCGTGCGCGCCACCTTGCCTTTGCGACGTGCGTCCTGCAGTCGCCGGCTTGTCGGTTGTTCTGTGCGCTCCTGTGAAGACTGGGACACGGCCAGGCCTCAGTGAAACGCCCGCACGAGCCGGATCGCCGACTCGAGCGCCGGCGTCGTCGCCCCTGCGATTACGCCGGGTACGACCTGGATGCCCGCCGAAAGCGCGAGCATGCCGGCAAGCAGCCGGAGCGGCGTACCGACGATGAGCAGGTTCAGCGAGGGCGCCGCGCGCGCGACGAGCCCCATGACGATCTCCACGAGCAGGAGGGCCGTCACGACCGGCGCCGCGAGCCGCGTCCCGGTCACGAAGACCAGCCCGAGCATGTGGGCCACGACCGGCGCCAGCGGTCCCGAGAGACCGACCCCGCCGATAGGCAACGCCTCATACGAGCCGGCCAGAGCGCGGATCACGCTGTGGTGCCCGTTGATCCCCAGGAACGTCACCATCGCCAGGTTCCCGTACAGCGCGGCGACGACGTTGTTCCTGACGCCACTCTGAGGGTCGACGACGGCGGCGTACGAAAAGCCCACTTGAAAGCCCGCAAGGTGGCCCGCCAACTCCGCGGCGCTGACGAGGACGCGCACGCCGAGGCCCAGGGCGATTCCGATGAGCGCCTCACCGGCGACCATCACGACCAGACCGAGAGTGCCCGCCCCCTGTGGCGGCGGCACGACGGGAGCAATCGCGAGGCTCAGCATGATGCCGAGCGCAATGCGCACGGGGATGGGGATGTGGATGCCGCCGAACACCGGGGTGGTGCTCACGAGCAGCCCGGGCCGCACGAGCAGCAGGCCGAACTTCGCGAGCGCCGCCGTCTCGATCACCGGACGAACTCCGGCAGCCGCTGCAGCAGGTGAGTCGCGAACCCGCACGTCATCCGGAGCATCCACGGGAACGTGAGCGCAAAGGTCACGAAGATGGCGAGCGCGCGCGGAATGAAGCCCAGGACGCTGTCCTGAATCGACGTCACGGTCTGGAACATGCTCACGAGCACGCCGGCAACGAGACCGGCGAGCAGCATGGGCAGGCTGACCATCAACGCGAGCTCGATGGCCTGACGGGTGACGCCGACGACGAGGGCTTCAGGCATGATCGGAACTCAGACGAAGCTCTTGACGAGCGAGCCGACGACCAGCGCCCACCCGTCGATCATCACGAACAGCAGCAGTTTGAACGGCAGCGCGATCATCGCGGGCGGCAGCTGCAGCATGCCCATCGACAGGAGCGTCGTCGACACGACCAGGTCGATCAGGATGAACGGCACGAAGAGGAAGAACCCCATCTGGAAGCCGGTTTTGATCTCGGAGATGACATACGCGGGGATGACGACCTTCATCGGGAGGTCTGCCGGAGTCGAGGGGCGATCCGCCTTGGCCGCTTCGACGAACAGCGCAAGATCCGTCTCTCGAGTCTGCTTGAGCATGAACTCGCGGAGCGGAGGCGCCGCTCTCGTCAGCGCCTCGCCGACATCGATCGAACCTGCCACGGCCGGCTGTACCGCCTGCGCGTTGATGCGGTCCGCCACCGGCGACATGATGAAGAGCGTCAGGAACAGAGCGAGCCCGACGAGGATCTGGTTCGACGGCACTTCCTGCGTGCCGATGGCCTGCCTCAAGAAATGGAAGACGATGACGATTCTGGTGAACGAGGTCATCGTCACGAGGATGGCCGGCAGGAAGCTCAGAAGCGTGAGCAGCAGAACGAGCTGCAGCGGCGCGGAGACCGAGCCCACGCCGTCGACCTTCAGGTCGACGCTCGAGCGAGCCTGCGCGAGCACCGGGGTGGCCACCAGCACCAGCGCGAGCACGAGGAGCAGACGCAGCAGGGGCTTCTTCATGATCCGGGGGCAGGAGGCACTACGCGACGATCGACCGCGTCCTGAAATGCCGCGGGTGGTGCCGCAGCGAGCTCCGTCACCAGCGAAACCTGCGCCGGCGTCAGGCCGAGCAACAGGCGACGGCCTTCGACCGCCACGACGACGAGAGAGCGACGATCCCCGAGCGGCACCGCCGCTTCGACGGAGACGAGCGCGCGCGCACGCCCTCCTGGAAAGCGGAGCTTTCCGCGGCGAGCCATCCACGCGAGCGTGAAGAGCAGGCCGAGCACGATTAGCAGCCCGGCCACGGCCCGAAAGCCACCCGCCGGCGACGGCAAGGGGTCCATCTGCGCCGCCGCATTCAGCGCGAGAAGCATCACGAGCGCCGGCCTCTTCCCGGCGGAGGTGCAAAGTCGGTCAGCCTGATGGCCGTCGACGTGTCGATGATCGCCACCTCACCGCGGGCAATCGTCACGCCGTTGACGTCGATGCGGAGGTCCTCGCCCGCCGCCTGTTCCAGGCGCAGCACCACGTGCGGCTCGAGCGCCAGGCACTGCCGGACGGTGATTTTCGCCGTGCCGAGCACCACGGTGATCGGGCAGCGCAGCTCACCCACGTGGTCGAACGGCGTCGCGCTCACCGGCTCAGAACTGGACGACGAAATCAGTGAAGAGGACATCAATACGCGGGATCGCGCACAGTCCACAGAGCAAGGGGGATACCCGGGATTTGGGAAGGGAAATCGCTGGAAACGCTGCGTTTTCCGGGGGTTCTGGCCACGCCTGGGCCGGCAGTCCGGACAGGGGTGACGGCGCGCCGGCCAGCACGATCCGCGCGCCGCTTTCCCTCGCTAGGTCATTGGCGCGAGGCTCGCCTCACTCCTCTTCGATGTCCCACGTGAGACTGGATGCAGCCGCGTGTCGATTGCCGACGTCGTGTCAGCGCCAGTTGTCGGCGCGCCGATGCTGTTTGTCGAGCGGACGGTCATCTGACCTCCTCATGCGGATCGGCCGCGAGCGTGTGCCGGACGCTCCCGAGCCAATCCAGTTCTTTCTGTTCCTTCCGCCGTTCCGCGAGCGCCCACTCCGCATATAACCGGTCGCGCAGGCGTTCGAGCACCCGCACGTCGCGATGCGCCGCCTGGAGCCGCGCGATGGCTGCGTCGACAGCCGCGCGACGATCCGCGACCATCGCTCGCCGCCGTGACAGCTCGTGACGCTGCCTGGTAATCCAATTCCGATACCAGATGCTCAGCCCCGGATCGTCCACTGCTGACGCCCCCCTCGCGAGTGTCGCGTCGAGCGCAGCGCGAGCCTCGGTGAGGGCCTGCTCCGCCCGTTCGAGCGCGGCTTGCGCATCACCCAGCGTCCGCCTCGCGCGCTCTTCGCCTTTCTGACGAAGATCGAGCACCGCGGCGGCCCTGAATCGAAATGGGGGCATGGGGTCTCCGTTGCATTTTCTGGACCTCGTAGCGCAGGGCTTCAGCCCTGCTTCAGGCAGCCCTGAAGGGCTGCGCTACAAGTCTTGGAAAACGGCCCTTGCGCTGGAAGCTGGAAGCGCGGCTGGTAGCTCGCTCAGATCGCCTGGAGTGCCGCGATCGATTCGTCGAGCGTACAGGCGACGTCCGAGGACTGCTTCAGGAACGCCACGATCTTCGCTCGCTTCGCGAGCGCTTCGTCGACGCGCGGTGTGCTGCCCGCGACGTACGCGCCCACGCTCACGAGATCTTCGGTTTCCTTCACCGCGGACATCCAGTCGCGTACCTGGCCTGCCTTCAGCCGGTGTTCGACCCGTGTGACGTCGGGCATCGTCCGGCTGACGCTGGAGAGGATCTCGATCGCCGGATAGTGGTTGCGCGCGCCGAGGTCGCGCGAGAGCACGATGTGACCGTCGAGAATGGCGCGGACCGAGTCGGCGACTGGCTCCGTCTGGTCGTCACCTTCGACGAGGACGGTGTAGAACGCCGTGATCCCGCCGCCGCCCCGCAGATTGCCCGCGCGCTCGAGTAGACCAGGGAGCATCGCAAACACGGACGGCGGGTACCCCTTCGCGGTCGGTGGCTCGCCTGCCGCCAGGCCGACCTCCCGTTGGGCCATGGCGAAGCGCGTGACCGAGTCCATCATGAACAGCACGTGTTTGCCTTGATCGCGGAAGTACTCCGCGACGCTCGTCGCCGCAAACGCCGCGCGCAGCCGGACGAGAGGCGGGCTGTCGGACGTCGACACGATGACGACGGACCGCTTCAGGCCTTCGGGGCCGAGGTCGTGGTCCAGAAAGCTCCGCACTTCGCGACCGCGTTCGCCGATGAGGGCGATCACCGCGACGTCCGCAGCCGTGCCCTTGGCCATCATGCCGAGGAGCGTGCTCTTCCCGACGCCGCTCCCGCCGAAGACGCCGATACGTTGACCGCGGCCGCAGGTCAGCAGCCCGTCAATCGCCCGCACGCCGGTGCCGAGCGGCGCGGCAATCGGCTCGCGGGCCAGCGGGTTGATCGATGCCGGTTGAAGCGGATACTCCGTCGTCGCGCCAAGAGGGCCCAGACCGTCGAGCGGGCTACCGAGCCCGTCGATGACGCGGCCCAGGAGCGAGTCGCCGACGGCCGCGGAGGCGACGGTGCCACGCGCCACGAGGCGATCGCCAGGTCTGATGCCCGCCGTGCCGCCGAGTGGGACTGTCAGGAGCGACCCGTCTCGGAACCCGACGACTTCCATCGGCAGCGGCGGACGGCCGTCGCCCTGGAGCATGCACAGCTCGCCGACGCTGGCGCGCGGACCGCGCGACTCGACGACCAGTCCTACCGTTCGCGTGACACGCCCGCACAGTGGGAGCGGGTCGGTGCGCCGGACGATGTCGAGATAGCGCCCGAGCGAAAACCCTTCAGACATCGGATCTCACTTCGAGGCCCGACATCTCCCCCTCGAGCAGCGTTCGCGCCAGCTCCTGGAACTGCGCGTCGATGCTGGCGTCTACGAAGCCGAACGGCGATTCGACCAGACAGCCGCCGCGGCTGACGGCAGGGTCGGCCACAACCGTGACGTGTGCGGCGGCCCATCGTTCCGCGCCTCGAGCCGCCGCGCGGGCGAAGTCTTCGGGGTGAAGCCGGACCGTCGCCTGGCCCGCCTCCCCCAACTTGTCGATTGCCACCCGCGCGAGTGCCATCAGGAGCTCTTCGTCCGCGGCGATCTCCCGCCGCACGATGCGGCGCGCCAACGCAAGCGCGAGCTGGACGAGCTGCCGTTCCGATTGCTGCAGCAGGGTCTGCCGCAACGAGGCGAGCTCGTCGAGGGTTTCGCCGAGACGCCGTACCATCGCGTCGCCGCGGCGGTTCCCGGCCTCGACGCCCGCGCGCTCCCCCTGGGCATAACCCTTCGCGAACGCGTCGCGCTCCAGCGCGGCCAGGTGCGCCTCGTGCTCGGCTGGATCGGGCTGCAACCGCTTCGCGGAAGGTCCCGGTTCCGAAACCACGTCCGGAGCGGCTGCGAGCGACGCCCGCTGCAGGTCGGACGCCGCGGCCCACGGAAAGCTGGCGGCCTGCGCGGCGTCGATCCGCGAGGCTCTAGGTGACATACTGTTCGTCCTCCGCCGCACCCGTCGTCAGCAGACCCTCCTCCTCGAGCTTCCGCGTGATCGCCACGATCTCGTGCTGGGCCTTCTCGACTTCGCGCAGACGGATGGGGCCGAGGACTTCCATCTCTTGCTTGATGAGATCCGCCGCACGCTTCGACATGTTCTCGAAGAAGCGGACCCGGATGTCCTCGGTCGTCCCCTTGAGGGCGATCGTGAGAACTTTCTTGTCCGCGCGCTGGATGATCTCGCGAATTCCCGCGGGATCGACCTTGGCCAGGTCTTCGAAGACGAACATCAGATTCCGGATCGACACGGCGAGATCCGGAGATTCCCCTTCGATCGCCTCGATCACCGGGCCGCTGAGACCGCGATCCATGCGGTTGAGGAGCTCGGCGACGGCTTGAACGCCGCCGTAGGATTCGTGCGCGCCACCGCCGCCGAGCGACTTCAGGCGCTGCTCGATGACCGACGAAATCCTGGCGATGACCTCCGGAGAGATCTCCTCGAGGCTGGCCATCCGGGAGATCACGTCGACGCGCACGTCGTCAGGCAGGAGTCCGACGAGCTGTGAGGCCTGCGCAGGTTTCAGGTGCGCGAGGATGAGCGCGATCGTCTGCGGGTGCTCCGCGAGAATGAACTTCGAGAGCTGCTGGGGGTCGGCCTTCTCGAGCGCGGTGAAGACCAGCGTGGACTCGAACGACTTGACGAGCCGGTCCAGCAGCCGCTTGGCCATCTCGGGCCCGAGCGACTTCACAAGCAGCTTCTGTGCGTAGTCGACGCCGCCCCGCGCGACGTACTCCGCCGCGATCCACATGTTGTGGAACTCTTCGAGAACCTGTTCGCCCGATGCCGCGTGGACGCTGCCCACGACGGCGACTTCGCGCGCGATCTGCTCAATCTCATCCTCTTGCAGGTACTTGAAGACCTCCGTGGAGGCTTCCTCTCCGAGGAGGAGCGTGAACACGGCGGCCTTTCGGACGCCATTCAGTGCGGGGGAGGCGGCAGGCGTGCCAGACATGGGTCAGCGATTCTCCTGGGTCAGCCACATACGCAGCAGGCGGGCGGCGTTCTCCGGTTCCTTCGCCGCGAGGGCGCCGAGACGTCGGGTCAGGACCGGCAGCTTGATGTTCTCTGCCGATTTCTCCGCAACAGCGGCATCGAGTTGCGCCTCGATCTCTCCCTCGAGATCTCGAACCGTTCGGGGTTGCGGTCCGCTCGCCGCGAGCACGGGCGCCGGAACGGCCACGGAGGTCACGGTGGCGGTGGCGCTGCGCATCAGCGGCCTCGCGAACATGAAGAACGCGAGCGCTCCGAGGACGACAACGCCCAGCAGGCGGCCGCCTTCCCAGGCCTGCGGTGCGACACGCTCCCACATGGTGAGCTTCGCCGGCTCCACGACGGGAATTTCCTCGAACGGCACGTTCTCGATCGTGAGCTGGTCGCCGCGCGCGGCGTCGAGACCAACCGCCGCGGCAACGATTGCCTGGATCTTCTGCAGCTCCTCCGGCTTTCGCGCGTGAGTCGTACGCGAGACCGTGCCGTCCGCGGCCTTCGTCACGACGGACTCGTTGTCGAGGATGACGGCGACCGAGACCCGCGCCACTTCGCCTCGCGGGCGAACGGTGTGGCGAATGGTCTTGCTGATCTCGTAGTTGGTGGTCTCGGATCCGCGCGCCACGGCGGGAGACGACGTCGTCGTCGCCGCCGGAGCGGGCGCGGGCGGCGTCTCCGTGCCTGGGGGTGCCGACGGAACCGGCGCCGGCAGATTCGACCTGGAGCCGGCCACTCCCTGGCCGCCTGAGGCGCCCGCTGCGGCATCGCCCGTCACCTGCCGGCTGCGAATCGCCTGTGTGGTCGGGTCCCACTTCTCTTCCGTCGCTTCTTCGCTCTGCGGATCGAGGCGGACCGACACGTTGACGCGCACGCCTTCAGCGCCCACCACGGGCTCGAGCAACGAAACCACCTTCGTCGTCAGATCGCGTTCGATACGCTGCTGACGCTCCATCTGCGGTCCGCCCATCGGCTCGTCCTCGCTCCCCGCAGGGCGCGCGAGCGGGCGTCCGAAGCTGTCCAGAATGACGACGGCTTCAGGACGGAGGCCTTCGACGCTCGAAGCCACGAGGTTGGCAATGCCCTGGACGGTGCCGCTGGTCGGCGGTCGATTGCCGCGAAGCTTCAACACGACCGAGGCCTTGGCCGGCTGCTCCTTGGACGCAAACAGCGAGCTGCGCGACATCGCGATGTGCACGCGCGCGCTCGAGACCTCTCCGAGTGTCCCGATCGTCCGCGCGATTTCCCCCTCGAGCGCCCGCCGGTAGTTCACCTGCTCCAGGAACTCCGTGGCGCCGAACGCCGTGCGGTCGAAAATCTCGAACCCGATTCGGCCCGACGACGGGAGCCCGCTCGACGCGAACTCCAGGCGCAGCTCGTCGACCCGCGACGCCGGCACGCGGACGGATCGACCGCCCTCGTCCAGCTGGTACTCGACCTTGGCCGCCTTGAGCCGTGTGACGACGTCGCCCGCGGCCTCGGGGTCGAGGTCGGCGAAGAGGAGCGCGTAGGTCGGATGCTGGAGCCAATACGTCGAGGCGCCCATCACGAGCACGACGATCAGGAATGCGCCCGCGAGGCTGGCGCGCTGGCCGGCCGAGAGCGCTCCGCCGAGCGTCTTGAGACGGGAAAAGAGCTGTAGGGATTCCACGGATAGGGGCCGTTTCGGGGGGTTAGACAGGCATCCGCATGATGTCCTGATACGCCTGCACGAGCTTGTTGCGTACCTGGACGGTGAGCTGCAGCATCATGTCGGCCTGCTGCAGGGCGATCATGGCTTCGTGCACGTCGCCCGTTCCATCGAGCATCTGGCCCACCGCCGTATTGGCGGCCTGGTCGGAGACGTTGGTGGCTTCGAGCATCTTGCCGAGCGATGCCGTGAAGGCGGCGCCCGATCCGGCCGCGGGCACCGCGGTCGAAGAAGACGCGAGGACCGAAACGGCCTGCGTGGCAATCGTCCCGATCGGCTCGATGGGCATGGTCCTTTGTCCTTAGCTCCGGAGATTCAGCGTCCGAGCGGTGTGCCCGACACGCTCCGCGTCGACTCCGAGTTCGCCAGGTTGGAAACGGCGACCTCGATGCGCGCTCGCTCGGCGTTCAGGCCGCTCGCGCTGGCGGCAATGGCTGCACTCAGGCTCGGCATGATCAGCGTCCTTCGTGGAGCGCGTACCGCACCATGCGGAAACGGGCCGCGAGCGCGGTCTGCGCCCGCGCGAACTCTCCAGCAGCAGTCGACATCGTGAGCAGCTCGCGGTCGATCTGCACGTTGTTGCCGTCACGGCGCATCGGCAGTCCTTCGATTTCCTCGGTGCCCGCGGCTTGGCTCACCGTGCCCTGCAGATGACCCTCGGTCGTCCCGGTCAGCGAGATGCTCCCGCCAAGCTCGCGCTCGAGGGCCGCGGTGAAGTCGACGGCACGCGCCCGATAGCCCGGCGTGTTGACGTTGGCGAGATTGCCGGCCGCAACGACCTGCTTGGCCGCGGCGATGGCCATCTGCCGGCGCAGCGCGTCGATGATTGCGGTATCGCGGATTTCAGCCACGGTCCTGGTGCCTCAAGAAAAACGGTCGCCTGTCGATTGTGATGATGGGCGCGAGCTTCGCGCACCCCGCTGGCGAGCTGTTGAGCAAGAAGGGTGCCCGGGGTGGAAGGACGTGAGCCCCCGTGGAAGGCGAGAGAATCAACAAAAGGCCGTCGGCGGCCCGACACCGGCGGACGGTGGACCGGCCCCTGAAGCGCTCTACTGACGCCGCCGCGTCAGCTCCGACACCAAATCCCGCAACGAAAGCTCGATTGCGCCCAGGCGGGCCTCGATCGCACCCAATCGGTCGTGTGCGCCGTGTGCGGTTTCGGCCTCGCGTGTGTCTATTCGGCGCAGCAGTGCGCGATTTTCGGCCTCGAGCGCCATGCGGTCTTCCACCCTCGCCAGCAGCACGTCGATTTGCCCCAGCGAGAACGGCTTTGTGAGATAGTCATAGGCTCCAAGGCGAACTGCAGTAATAGCGGAGTCGAGCGAGGCGTACCCGGTGATAATGACGACCTGGGTCGACGGGCTCGCCGCGCGCGCCGCCTGCAACACGCCGAGGCCGTCCGCGCCTGGCAGATTCAGGTCGGTCAGGATCAAGCCGAACTGCCCGGCGCTGCGTTGTATGAGCGAGGCCGCGGCGAGACCATCGCTCGCGACTGCCACTCGGTAGCCGCGGGCTCGGAGGTGCTCGGCGAGGAGCTCGCGGATCTCCGGTTCGTCGTCTATGACGAGAACTTCGAAGGCTTTCGCGGGTTGATCGGTGCGTGGCATGAGCATTGCTCGGTCGCTGACAGGAGCATCCCCTCAATAGAATCGGCACGGCGCGGCAAAACATGAATTCAGGCCCGCGCTGAGGAGACGAGTCCGAGTATGAACTACGTCACGCCCCCGTCCGTCCTCGTCGTCGAAGACGAAAGCGACCTCCGGCAGCTCGTTGGAGATTCGCTGCAGGCAGCGGGCTTCGAGCCGGTGCTCGTAGCGACGGCGGCCGAAGCCATGAGCCGGCTCGACGCCTTTGCGTTCGACGCGCTCGTCGTCGACCTCCGGCTGCCGGACGCCGACGGGATGGACGTTTTGACGGCGGCCACCGAACGCTATCCCGGAATCCTCGGCGTCGTGGTCACCGGATTCGGCGGCGTCGACGAAGCCGTCACGGCGATCAAGCACGGAGCGATCGACTTCCTGATCAAGCCGTTCCAGCTCGGACGGCTCTCGCGGGTGCTGTCGGCCGGCCTGGATCAACAGCGACTCCGCGCGGAAAACGCGGAGCTGCGCGCCCAGCTCCAGGACCGGTACCGCTTCGACAGCATCGTCGGACAGAGCACGGCGATGCGCCAGGTCTTCTCCACGCTGGAGCTCGTCGCGCCGATGAACAGCACGGTGCTGATTCACGGCGAGACCGGCACCGGCAAGGAGCTGATCGCCCGTACGATTCATCACAACAGCCCGCGCGCGGATCAGCGGTTCGTGGCATTCAACGCCGCCGCGATTCCCGAGACGCTCGCCGAGGCCGAGCTCTTCGGGCACACGAAGGGGGCGTTCACCGGCGCCGTGAACAGCCGCGTCGGGCGCTTCGAGATGGCCCACCGCGGAACGCTCTTCATCGACGAAGTCGGACTCATGCCGCTCCCGTTGCAGTCGAAGCTGCTGCGCACCCTCCAGGAGCGTGAGATCGAACGCATCGGCGAATCGCGTCCGATCAAGTTCGACGCCCGGATCATCGCCGCGAGCAACAACGACCTCCGGAAGATGGTGAAGGAAGGTACCTTCCGCGAAGACCTGTTCTACCGGTTGAACGTGATTCCGGTGACGCTGCCGCCGCTTCGCGACCGCCGCGAGGACGTGCCGCTCCTCGCACGGCATTTCGTCCAGAAATCCTGCCGGAGCAACAACCTGCCGGCCAAGACGCTGTCGCAGGACGCCGTGCGGGCGCTCATGAACTTCACCTGGCCGGGCAACATCCGGCAGCTCGAGAACGCCGTCGAACATTCGGTCGCGTTGTCGGGAGCGGAATCGGTGATCGGCGCCTCGGCGCTGCCCGAGGAAGTCCTCGCTCCGGGCCATTCGACAATCGTCCCGACGGTCTCGATCCCCGACGAGGGGATCAACTTCACGTCGGTCGTCTCGCAACTCGAACGCGAGCTGATTCTGCGAGTGCTCGAGAAGACGCGCGGCAACAAGCGCCAGGCGGCGCGTCTGCTGAATCTGAGCCGGACGACCTTCATCGACAAGCTGCAGCGGCTGCACCTGGCAGACGATGCTGCCGCGGCGTCGTAGGAACCCTCGAGAGACCACCGGTGGCTTCCACCTTCAGGTGGAAGGCTGACGCCAGCCGCGATCTTCCGCCTCTAAAGGCGGAAGCCACATGAGAGAGTTTCACGGGCTCGTCATGGCCCAGCCGCGGCGGGAAGCCGCAACGTCCAGCGCGCGCCGTCGGCGCTGCTGACCACCGCCAGGTCACCGCCCGATCGCCGCGCGATGAGCCGTGCCGCCGCCAGGCCAAGTCCGGCCGCGGCGGGCCCGCGCGTCGTCACGAATGGCGCGATCAGGTCGAGGTCCTGATCGATCCCGGGCCCGTTGTCCGACACCGTCACTTCGACGTGGCGATCGTCGGTCCGGAAGGAGATCTGAATGGCACCGTTCCGTGTGCCCGACAGGGCCTGCTCGGCATTCAGCAACAGGTTGAGGATCGCCTGCAGCAGTTGCTGGGCGTCGATGCGCACGCGGAAGGGACCCGAAGCACCGCGCTCCAGCGTCGAGGTGATCGCGGCCCGCCTGTGGTCGTAGCGTCGCAGCTCCAGCGCTCGGTCCGCAACGGCGGCCACATCGACTGGTTGGGGATTCGCGTGCGAGGCCGGCTGAGACGATGCGCCGTCCGCACGCGCAAGGTCACCGACAGCCTGAAGGATGGCGTGCCCTCGACCTGTCTGACGGAGGATGGCCTCGATGCGCGCGCTTGCGGCCGCAGGGATACCCGCCGAAGCCAGCATCTCTGCAGATCCGCTGATCATCTGCAGGACGTTGTTCAGCTCGTGGACGGCGCTCCTGACCGAATGCGCGACGAGCGTCGCCCTGTTCAAGAGCAGCAGCGCATCGTCGGCAATCTTTGGGTCGATCGGCGGTTCGCCTTCAGTGGCCATATCGGAGGGGTCGGCCGCGTGAACGCCACCGCGGCCGGGCGGCTGCCATTCTAATCGCAAATCGACCGGGCACCGGAGCGCGCCGATTCAAGGAGTCCGCCCGTTTTCCGATTAGAGCGATGACCTCAAACAAGAAAACTCGTGGCTTCCACCTTCAGGTGGAAGACCAGTCGCTTTCAGATCCTCGGCAGCGTCACTTCCTGCTGCTTGAGGTATTTCCCCTTCTTGTCCGCGTACGAGATCTCGCAGGGCTCGTCGCTCTGGAAGAACAACACCTGCGCGATGCCCTCGTTGGCGTAGATCTTCGCCGGCAGCGGTGTAGTGTTCGAAATCTCGAGCGTCGCCGTGCCCTCCCACTCCGGCTCGAACGGCGTCACATTGACGATGATGCCGCACCGCGCGTAGGTGGATTTCCCCAAGCAGACCGTGAGCACGTCGCGTGGAATCCGGAAATACTCAATCGTCCGCGCGAGAGCGAAGGAGTTCGGCGGAACGATGCAGGTGGCGGCTTTGATGTCGACGAACGAGAGCGGATCGAAGTTCTTGGGGTCGATCAAGGTGTTGTTGATGTTCGTGAAGACCTTGAACTCGTCGGCAACCCGGATGTCGTAGCCGTACGACGACAACCCGTAGGAGACGACCCCGGCTCGGACCTGACGATCCTCGAACGGTTCGATCATCCCGTGCTCGCGCGCCATCTTCCTGATCCAGGTGTCCGACTTTATCGACATAGTTCTCGTTGGCAGCCGCGGTCGTCGTCAGCGGCGAAAAAGGGCCAGCAGCACCGACAGGAGCACGCTCAGCACGATCGACGTCACGAGAGGAAAATAGAACGTCGCATTGCCGCGACGGTAGACGATGTCGCCGGGCAAACGGCCAAGCGGCACGCCGGCGATCACCAGCGCTCCGATCGCCGTAATGATCAGGCCGACGACGACGAGAAGCTTTCCCACTCGACCTCTATCGGGCCAGCTCCAGGCCCGGGAAGAAGTACCCCAGCTCGAAAGCAGCGGTGTCGGGCGCGTCCGACCCATGGGTTGCGTTGTTCTCGATGGAGCCGCCAAACTCCTTGCGAAGGGTGCCGGCATCGGCTTTCGCCGGGTCCGTCGCACCCATCAGAGCCCGCCACTTCTTGATGGCATCGTCCGCTTCGAGCGCGAGCACGACCACGGGACCCGAAGCCATGAACGACGTGAGGCTCTTGAAAAACGGCCGCTGACGATGGACCGCGTAGAACCCTTCCGCCTGTGTTTGCGACAGGTGGAGCAGGCGCATGGCACGAATCTGGAATCCCGCCTCTTCGATGCGCTGAATAATCCGGCCCGCATAGCGTGCCGCAACCGCGTCTGGCTTTATGATGGCCAATGTCTGTTCCATATCCGAGGGATTATAGTCACAGACCAACATCGAGCGCGACCGCAAACCGGAGACGCGTCTGGGGCACTCACACCATTTCGGGACCCTGAACCATGACGGACTCGACATCCAATCCGAAGCCGAAGGTTACGCACGCGATCTCGGATGAGCACCTCGGTGCCGTGGAGGGCGATCGTTCAGGCGACGCGCCTCCAGGCAACCGCAACGCGCCCGCGCTCGACGAGGACGGAATGCCGAAGAACGACGTGGCCATATTCGAGGATGTGGTCGGCGCGAACGCCGACGAGACACAGGGCTGACTCGGGCGCGCTACCGACCCGGCGGCGTCGTCGACGACGGCGCCATCAGATACTTGCCGTACCATTCGAGATAGCGCTCGAGTCGATCCTTCTTGTAGCTGGGCGTCGTGATGCCGTGGAACTGCCCCGGATAGATCACGAGCTTCGATTCCACACCGAGGCTGCGGAGCGCCTGATACATCTGTTCGCTCCCGAGCAGGGGCACGTTGAAGTCCTTCTCGCCTGCCACGAACAGCGTCGGCGTGTGAATGCGATCGGCGTGGAAGAATGGATACGAGAGCTTCAGCCACAGATCCTGCGTCTTCCAGGGCGGACCGAGCTCCTGCTCGTATTGCTGGATGTACATGTCGGTTCCGTACATCGAGATCTGATTGGAGCTTCCCGCGCCGCTGATGGCCACCTTGAATCTCTGGTCGGTGGCAATCGCGTAGTTGGTCAGGATCCCACCGTAGCTCCAGCCGCCGATGCCGAGGCGATCGGGATCGGCCAGACCTGTCTTCACGACGTGGTCCATCGCGCCGAGAAGATCGACCACTTCCTTGTTGCCCCAGTCCGCGAAGATGGCTTTCTGGTACGCGCTCCCCCGCCCGTTGCTTCCGCGATAGTTGACCGCGACCACCACATAACCGTTCGCGGCGAACAGCTCGCGCTCGAAGCTGAACGCCTGCTCGTCCTGACCGCTCGGACCACCATGGATCCGCAGCAGCGTCGGGTACTTCCGTCCGGCGACGTAGCTCGCCGGCTTGACGATGAGACCGTGAACCTCGGTGCCGTCGCGGCTCGACGAGCTGAACGCCTCGGTCGTACCGAACCAGACGCCAGTCGTCCACGCGTCGTTCTGATGCGTCAGCTTCCGGAGCTTGCCGGCCTCGATCGCGTAGACCTCGGGCAGCTCCGTCGGAGCGGACACGAGCGCCGCGAGGCTGCCGTCGTTGGCTGACGACAGCGACGTGACGACGCGCGGGCCGGAGACGACGTCTTCGATGGGCCCGCCCGCGGCGGGCATACGCGCGACCCGCTGCGACCGGTCGTCGATCACGACGAACGCGAGCGATTTTCCGTCAGCCGACCAGACGGGGCCGGTGACCGGTCGGTCGAGCGTATCAGTCAGGGTTCGCGGCGTGCCGCCGGCGGCAGGGATGACCGCGAGGCGGTGCTGATCGTACGCCGAGTACTTCGGCTCTTCGCCCAGAAGATACGCGATCGACGAGCCATCGGGGCTCCAGGCGACACGGCCGGTCTCTTCCGCGGTCGTCGTTGTCAGGCGCGTGGCCTGTGCGCCGGACCGTGCCTCGATCACGAAGAGATCTCGATTGGGCGTCTTGTCGACGTCTCCTTCGCCATGCCGCCGGATGAACGCGATCCGGCGTCCATCCGGTGACCAGGCCGGAGACTCCTCGTCGAACGTGCCCGGCGTCAGCGGCTCAGCCTTCTTGGACGCGATATCGAACAGGTACAGATGCGACCGCTGGCCGCGAAGGTACCCGTCGACATCCGCCTTGAAGTAGTACCGATCGATGACGATCGGCTTGGGGGTCTTTGGAGATTCGGGCTTGACGGGCTCCTTGTCCTCGGGCGGATCCGCGGGATCGGGATCCTCGACCACGAGAACGAGCCGGGCGCTGTCGGGAGACCAGGCGTAGTCCGACACAACACCTTTGACGTCGGTCAGCTTCACGGCTTCGCCGCCGGCTCGGTTGAGGAGCCAGACCTGCGCATGCTTCGCACCTTGACGCGACGACACGAACGACAGATATCGGCCGTCAGGGCTCCAGCGCGGACGGGACTCGCCCTTCAGGAGTAGAGGTCACCTGGATCTGCTGAGCGCCGTCCCAGCTGACCATCCAGACGTCGGTGTCGTTCTTGTCGGTCTCCCGAATGGCCCGGGTGACGGTGTACGCCACCCACTTGCCGTCCGGCGACCGCTGCGGATCGCGCACCTCGCGAAGGTTGAAGAGGTCATCGACCGTCAGGAGCCGGCGGGGTTGCGCGCTGGAAGCAGCGGCGTTGAAGCTCCCGATCGCAAGCGCAAGCGCGATCACGCGGCGCATCAAGATATCCCCCTCGTGTTTCAGCCTATTTCAGCGACTCCATCACCTCGTCCAGGACGTGGCGCCCAGGACGGACTCGCTCGATCGGCAGCGTGGCCAGCGGCTCGTCGACGATGTTCAGCAGGCCGAGGAAGTCTTCCTTCGCCGGCTCGACATACAACACGCCGGTCGCGAACTCACCGCGCTCCGACGTCTCGTGGATCAGACGCATCGCCGCCAGCTTGTCGGTGGGATCGTAGTCCTCGGCCACCTTCTTCAGGTACAGCTTCGATCCGTCGTGGAGCTCGACTTCCTTGGTCGTGCCGGCGTCGTACTCGATGGTGATGTCGTCGAAGAACGGCACGAAGCTGACTTCACCGAGCGGCTCGTCGTGATCCTTCACGTAGGCGTAGCTCTTCGTCGAGCCTTCGTGGTCGTTGAAGGTGACGCACGGTGACAGCACGTCGATGAGGCAGGTCCCCCGATGGCTGAGAGAGGCCTTCAGGATCGACAGCAACTGTTTCTTGTCGCCTGAAAACGACCGCGCGACGAACGTGGCGCCGAGCTGGATGGCCAGAGAGCAGGTGTCAATCGGCGGAAGCTCGTTCACGACGCCGGTCTTCAGCGTCGAGCCGACGTTGGCGGTGGGCGAGAACTGACCCTTCGTGAGGCCGTAGCACCCGTTGTCCTCGATGATGTAGACGATCGGCAGGTTGCGCCGCATCAGGTGCACGAACTGCCCGATCCCGATCGCGCCCGTGTCGCCATCTCCGCTCACCCCGATGGCTCTCAGCGTCCGGTTGGCGAGCATCGCGCCGGTCCCCACCGAGGGCATGCGGCCATGCACCGTGTTGAAGCCGTGGGCCGCGCCGAGGAAGTATGCCGGGCTCTTGCTCGAACAGCCGATGCCCGACAGCTTGATCACGGTCCGGGGATCGATCCCCATCTCGAAGAACGCGTCGACGATACGCTCCGAGATGGCGTTGTGACCGCAGCCGGCGCAGAGCGTGGTCTTGCCGCCACGATACGGCTGGACATCCAGCCCGATGCGATTCAGCTTTCTGACAGGTTCGGGAGTTGTGGTGGTCATGATGGTTACTGTTTACGCGACGCCGCTCGCCAGGGGCTGCTCTACTTTCCGGCCCTCCTGGACGAGGATTTCGTCGGTGATCGAGCGCGCATCGATCGGCAGGCCGTTGTAGTGCAACACGCTCCGCAGCTTGTCGATCTGGACGGGCGTCAGCTCGAGGCGCAGGAGCGCGAGCATCTGCGCGTCCCGGTTCTGCTCGACGACGTATACGCGGTCGCAGCGCTCGATGAATGACGCCACTTCCTCGGTGAACGGGTAGGCGCGCAGCCGCAGGTAACCGGTTCGCAGACCCGCATCCTGCTCCAACTGTGCTCTGCTCTCGTCGATGGCCCAGTGGCTGGAGCCGTAGCCGATGATCCCGATCCGAGCGCCCGCGGGCTCGTCGACGACGGGCCGCGGGACGTATTGCCGCGCCGTCTCGAACTTGCGCGCCAGCCGATCCACGTTGTGCGTGTAGTCGTCCGGCCGTTCGCTGTATTGCCCACGCTCGTTGTGACCCGATCCGCGCGTGAAATACGCCGGCATGCCGGTGCCGGGGATCGTCCGGTAGGGGATCCCGTCGCCATCCACGTCTTTGTAGCGACCCCATTGCCCGAGCCGCGCGAGCGTCTCTTCGTCGAGCACCTTCCCTCGATCGATGGGGCCCTCCGGATACTTGAACGGCTGGGCCAGCCACGTGTTCATGCCGAGATCGAGGTCGCTCATAACGAAGATGAGCGTCTGGAAGCGCTCGGCCAGATCGAACGCGTCCATCGCCATCAGGTAGCACTCTTCGGGCGACGCCGGCAGCAGCATGATCTGCCTGGTGTCGCCGTGCGACAGCATCGCGATCGTCAGGATATCGCCCTGCGCCGTCCGCGTGGGAAGGCCGGTCGACGGCCCGACCCGCTGGATGTCCCACACGACGCCCGGCACTTCGGCGTAGTACGCGAGACCGGCGAATTCCCCCATGAGCGAGATTCCGGGGCCTGACGTCGAAGTCATCGCGCGAGCGCCCGCCCATCCGGCACCGACGACCATGCCGATCGAGGCGATCTCGTCCTCGGCCTGGACGATCGCATAGGTCGCCTTCCCAGTCTCCTTGTCGATCCGGTACTTCTTCATGAACCCGATCAGCGCCTCGGGCAGCGAAGACGACGGCGTGATGGGGTACCAGGCGACAACGGTGACCCCGGCCATCATGCAGCCCAGGGCGCCGGCAACGTTGCCTTCGACCAGGATCATCCCGGCCGTTTTGTCTGCCGGCTCGATCCAGTACGGATCCCGCTTCTGGAGGTGGTCGGCGGCGTACTTGTCGCCCGCCTCCAGCGCCGCGAGATTCAGCTCGATCGCCTTCGTCTTCTTTCCCAACTGACGCCGGAGGGCGTGCTCCATCTGGTCGAGATCGACGTGGATCAGCCGGGACAGCACGCCGTCGTAGATCATGTTCTTGACGAGGCGCCGGAGCTTGGCGTCCTTGCACACCTCGGCCACGATCTTGTCGAACGGCACCGGATAGAACACGAGGTCGTCGCGCAAACCGCTGAGCTTCAGTGGCTCGTCGTACAACACGGCGGCTCCCGCCTCGAGCGACAGCACGTCCTCGCGCGCCGTCTCCGGGTTCATCGCGACCAGGAAGTCGATTTCCTTCTTGCGACCGATATAGCCGTCTTTGTTGGCGCGAATGGTGTACCAGGTCGGAAGGCCGGCGATGTTCGACGGGAACATGTTCTTCCCGGACACCGGCACACCCATCTGAAAGATCGATCGGAGCAGGACCAGGTTGGCGGTCTGGCTCCCGGACCCGTTGACAGTGGCGACCTGGATGCTGAAATCGTTGACGATAAGACGAGGCGCGGATGGGACGTCTGTGCCCCGAACCGCAACATCGCTCGGAGACATGGCCTGTCCTTCCGCGACGGGAGCTATTCCTATTTGTATAGTCGACCTGACGAAAATTATAACACTCGACCCAGCCGGGCCCGGTGGAGCTGCCGGGAACGGCTCCGATGTCAGGCCCGAAGGGCCGTTTTCACCGCCGCACCAATATCCGCGGGGCTCTTGACGACCTGAACACCGGCGGCACTCAGGGCCGCCATCTTTTCCGCTGCCGTCCCCTTGCCGCCCGCAATGATCGCGCCTGCATGGCCCATGCGCCGGCCTGGGGGCGCCGTCTGACCGGCGATAAAGCCGACGACAGGCTTCTTGAAGGACCGCTGGATGTAGGCGGCCGCCTCCTCCTCCGCGCTCCCGCCGATCTCCCCTATCATCACGACCGCCTCGGTGGCCGCATCGCCGGCAAAGAGCCCCAGCGCGTCGATGAAGCTGGTCCCGATGAGGGGGTCACCTCCGATGCCGATACAGGTAGTCTGACCTAGACCGAGCCGCGTCAGCTGGTGGATGGCCTCATAGGTCAGGGTGCCGCTCTTCGACACGATCCCCACCCGGCCTTCCTTGCAGATGTGTCCCGGAATGATGCCGGCCTTGGCCTGTCCGGCCGTGATGAGGCCGGGACAGTTCGGTCCGATGAGCCTGGTCTTGGACGCACGGACCACCGTCAACGCTCGCATCATGTCGAGGGTTGGGATCCCCTCGGTGATGCACACCGCCAGCGGCAGTCCAGCGTCGGCGGCTTCCATCACGGCGTCGGCCGCACCGGGCGGCGGCACGAAGATCACGGTGGCGTTGGCGCCCGTTGCCTTCACCACGTCTGCCACGGTGTTGAAGACGGGCCAGCCCTCGTGGGTGGTGCCCCCCTTTCCCGGCGTGACCCCACCCACGACCTTGGTGCCATAGGCGGCCGCCTGTTTGGCGTGGAAGGTCCCTTCGCGGCCGGTAATCCCCTGGACGATGAGGCGCGTGTTGCGATCGATGAGTACGGCCATTGAATAATGAGCTCTGTCTATGAACCGAAGTCGGGATCAGGGATCCGGGATCAGGGATCCGGATCAGATCCCGTCAGCCTCGCTTACGCCAGCGCCACGACCTTCTCGGCCGCTTCGCTCATCGTGTCGGCGGTCGTGAAGTTCAGACCGCTCTCCTTCAGCATCTGCTTGCCCTGTTCGACGTTGGTGCCTTCCATACGAATCACGATGGGGGCCGGCACGCCGAGCTCGCGCACGGCCGCGATCACCCCTGCGGCGAGCACGTCGCACCGCAGGATGCCGCCGAAAATGTTGATCAGGACGGCCTTCACGCTCGCATCCGACATCAGGATCTTGAAGGCGTTCCGGATCTGCTCCGCGTTGGCGCCGCCCCCGACGTCGAGGAAGTTGGCCGGGGATCCGCCCGCCAGCTTGATGATGTCCATGGTGGCCATCGCCAGCCCAGCGCCATTGACCATGCAGCCAACCGTGCCATCGAGCTTGATGTAGTTGAGCGAGAACTTCGATGCTTCGACTTCGAGCGGATCTTCTTCGTCTATGTCGCGCAGGGCCTTGATGTCCGGGTGCCTGTAGAGCGCGTTGTCGTCGAAGTTCATCTTCGCATCGAGCGCCAGCAGGCTGCCGTCCCCGGTGACGATGAGCGGATTGATCTCGATCAGAGAGGCGTCGCTTGCCTTGAAGGCATCCCAGACCGCCGTCATGAACGACACCGCCTGTGCGACCTGCTTGCCGTCGAGGCCCAGCGCGAATGCCAGCTTCCGGGCCTGAAACGCCGCGAGCCCGACTCCGGGGTTGATGAACTCTTTGAAGATCCGATCCGGCGTCTCTTCTGCGACCTTCTCGATCTCGACGCCGCCGTCAGGGCTGACCATGAGGACCGGTCGCTCGCTCGCGCGATCGATGACGAGCCCGAGGTAGAGCTCCCGTGTGATTTGGAGGCCCTGCTCGACCAACACGCGCCGGACCTTCTGCCCGGAGGGTCCGGTCTGGTAGGTCACGAGCGTCATGCCGAGCATCTGCGCCGCCGCCTCCGCCGCGGCCTGCGGGCCTTTGACCACCTTGACGCCGCCGCCCTTCCCTCGACCGCCGGCGTGGATCTGTGCCTTGACGACGACTGTTCCGCCACCAAGACGCTCGGCAATCACTTTCGCCGCGTCGGCGTCGAGCACGACCTCACCCTGAGGAACCGGCACGCCGTGCTTGGCCAGGATGGCCTTCGCCTGATACTCGTGAATCTTCATCGTCTTTCGACCGTGTCCGCTACAGAGCCACCTTTCGGCTCTGCACAATCCCACCATCATGTGCCGGGCGCGCGAGGGGAATCAAGGGCTGCCATCCGTCTCCTCCGTCGGAGGAGACGGAGTTTACGGAGACGCTCACACGGAGAAACGGAGCAACGGAGGACGAACGGAGAAGAGGAAGCTACTCGCGCGTTGAAGCCCATCTGGCCGGGTACAGGTGCTCGCGCGCTCCGCCCTGTCGCGCTACGCGCGCCGCGAGCACCGGAAGGCCGCTAGCCATCCCTACCCCTCCGTTCGTCCTCCGTTGGCTCCGTTGCTCCGTTGTGAGCGTCTCTGTGATCTCCGTCCCCTCCGGTCCGCGAGTTGCGCGCCTCAATTTTCAGCAGCTACAATCGTCCAGATCGCCACGTCCTCGTCGCGCTCACATCCGCATGTCCTCGAATTTCCGCCGCGTCTTCACCTCGTCGGTCGGCACGAAGCTGCTGATCGGGCTGACCGGGCTCGCATTGTTCGCGTATCTCGTCCTGCATCTCGCGGGCAACGTCCTCATCTTCCTGGGTCAGGACACATTCAACGAATACTCACACATGCTGATCTCGAACCCCCTGATCGTGCCGATCGAGATTGGCCTGCTCCTCATCTTCGTGCTCCACGTCTACAAGACCGCCACGATGTGGGTCGCGAATCAGGCAGCGCGGCCGGTGCGGTATCAGAAGAAGAAGATGGCCGGCCACACCAGCCGGAAGAGTCTGGCCTCGTCAACGATGATCGTGTCGGGCACGCTGATCCTCCTGTTCATCCTCGTGCACGTGAAGCAGTTCAAGTTCGGTGCCTACTACGCGACCGCGGGCAACCCGGCGGTCCGTGATCTCTATCGAACGGAGGTCGACGTCTTCCATCGGCCGCTGTGGGTGGCGTTCTACGTGGTCTGCACAGCGCTCGTCGGGCTGCATCTCCGTCACGGCATCTCGAGCGGCTTCCAGTCCATCGGATTCGATCACCCGTTCTACACGCGGCGGCTCGTGACGTGGGGCGTGATCGGCGCGATTGTGGTGGGCGGGGGCCTCGCCGTCATCCCGCTTCTGGTCTACTTCACGACATGAGGACGGCCACCATGCACCGGCTGGCAGAACCCAGCACCATCAAGGCACTCCATTCCAGAATCCCCGGCGGGTCGCTCGCGGACAAGTGGGACCGGTACCGCTTCGAATCGAAGCTGGTGAACCCCGCCAATCGCCGCAAGTACACCATCCTCATCGTTGGCACCGGCCTCGCGGGCGCGTCCGCGGCGTCCTCGTTGGGGGAGCTGGGATACAACGTCCTGAGCTTCTGCATCCAGGACAGCCCGCGTCGCGCGCACAGCATCGCCGCCCAAGGCGGCATCAACGCCGCTAAGAACTACCAGAACGACGGCGACAGCATCCAGCGGCTCTTCTACGACACGGTCAAGGGTGGCGACTACCGGTCGCGCGAGGCAAACGTCTACCGGCTCGCGCAGCTCAGCGTGAACATCATCGACCAGTGCGTCGCCCAAGGCGTGCCGTTCGCGCGCGAGTACGGCGGGCTGCTGGACAATCGGTCCTTCGGCGGCGCTCAGGTGTCACGGACGTTCTACGCCCGCGGCCAGACCGGCCAGCAACTGCTCCTCGGCGCGTACCAGTCGATGATGCGACAGGTCGAGCGCGGGAGCGTCACGTCGTTCGCCAATCGCGAGATGCTCGACCTCGTGCTCGTCAACGGCCAGGCTCGCGGCATCGTCGTTCGCAATCTGGTGACGGGTGAGATCGAGCGTTACGCCGGGCATGCGGTCCTCCTCTGCTCGGGCGGCTACGGTACCGCGTACTACCTCTCGACGAACGCCGTGAACTCGAACGTGACGGCCGCCTGGCGGGCGCACAAACGCGGCGCGTACTTCGCCAACCCCTGCTACACACAGATCCACCCGACCTGCATCCCGGTGTCCGGCACACACCAGTCGAAGCTGACGCTCATGAGCGAAAGCCTTCGCAACGACGGACGCGTCTGGGTCCCGAAGCAGAAGCACGATACGCGGCCGCCGGAGCAGATTCCTGAGGCGGAGCGCGACTACTACCTCGAGCGCCGGTACCCGAGCTTCGGCAACCTGGTGCCGCGCGATGTGGCGTCCCGCAACGCAAAGGCGGTCTGCGACGAAGGCCGTGGGGTCGGCGACAGCGGCCTGGCGGTCTATCTCGACTTCACCGATGCGATCACACGCCTGGGCGCCGACGTGATCCAGGCTCGCTACGGCAACCTCTTCGACATGTACACGAAGATCACCGACGATGATCCGTACAAGGCGCCGATGCGAATCTACCCTGCCATCCACTACACGATGGGTGGCCTCTGGGTCGACTACAACCTGATGAGTACGGTGCCCGGGCTTCATGTGCTCGGTGAAGCCAACTTCTCCGATCATGGCGCCAACCGCCTCGGCGCCAGCGCGCTGATGCAGGGCCTCGCCGATGGCTACTTCGTGATTCCCTCCACGCTCGCGAATTATCTCGGGAGCACCACGTTCCAGCCCGTCACGACGGACCATCCGGCCTTCAAGGAGGCAGAGAACGACGTGCAGTCGCGCATCGACACGCTGCTGTCGATCAAGGGCTCCAAGACGCCGCGCCAGCTCCATCGGGAGCTGGGAGCCATCCTCTGGGACGACGTGGGCATGGCGCGCAACGACGCAGGTCTGCGGGGGGCGCTTGCGCGCATTCCCCAGCTCCGCGAGGAGTTCTGGCAGAACGTCTCCGTCCCCGGACCCAAAAACAATCTGAACAAGAACCTCGAGTACGCTGGCCGGGTCGCCGACTATCTCGAGTTCGCCGAGCTCCTCACGCTCGATGCGCTGCACCGGACCGAGTCGTGCGGTGGACACTTCCGCGAAGAGAGCCAGACGCCAGACGGCGAAGCGCTCCGAGACGACGAGCATTTCAGCTACGTTGCGGCGTGGGAGTTCCAGGGCATCGGGCAGGCGCCCGTGCTGCACAGCGAGCCGCTCGTGTTCGAATACGTGAAGCCAA
Source organism: uncultured Acidobacteriota bacterium (assembly GCA_963804795.1). GTDB lineage: Bacteria > Acidobacteriota > Vicinamibacteria > Vicinamibacterales > 2-12-FULL-66-21 > CAVSUB01. The sequence goes on from CAWDRS010000014.1 coordinate 50,172, forward strand.
GTCAGAGGAGTTACAAATAAAAACGCTTCCGGCTTCCAGCTTCCAGCTTCCAGCGCAACACGCTGGTTTGCGGCATCTGGGCATTTCAGCGGCAACGAATCGATACGGGTTCTCCCAGCACTTGAGAACCCTCAGAGCGCCGGTTCGCGAAGCTAGCGTGAGCCGACTCGGAGGAGGTACGAACAGCGTTCAGTGACAAGATGCGGTCTCCGCCCTCTGGCAACCAACGCTCTGAAAGACCTCAGGCGTTTGTGAACAGCCAGTTGCGCTGGAAGCTGGAAGCTGGAAGCTGGAAGCTGGAAGCTGGAAGCTGGAAGCTGGAAGCTGGAAGCTGGAAGCTGGTAGCTGGAAGCTGGTAGCTGGAAGCTGGAAGCTGGAAGCTGGAAGCTCTTTTCCCATGCGCATTCATCTGAAAATCTGGCGCCAACCAGGTCCGACGCAGCAGGGACGGCTGGTCGCCTATACAGCCGAAAACGTCTCGGCCGACATGTCGTTCCTCGAAATGCTGGACGTCGTCAACGAGTCCCTCATCTCGAAAGGCGACGACCCGATTGCGTTCGACTCCGACTGCCGCGAGGGCATCTGCGGCGCATGCGGCTTCCTGATCAACGGTATCCCGCACGGCCCGGATCCCGGCACGACGGTCTGCCAGCTGCACATGCGACGGTTCAGGGACGGCGACACGGTCGTCCTCGAGCCCTGGCGTGCGAAAGCCTTTCCCCTCATCAAGGATCTGGTCGTCGATCGCAGCGCCTTCGACCGGATTATCCAGGCGGGGGGCTACACGTCCGTCAACGTCGGCGGCGCCCAGGATGCCAACTCCATCCTGATCTCGAAGGGCACCGTCGAACAGGCGATGGATTCGGCAGCCTGCATCGGCTGCGGGGCCTGCGTCGCCGCGTGCAAGAATGCGTCAGCGGCGCTTTTCACGTCAGCGAAGGTGAGCCACCTGGCGATCCTGCCGCAGGGCGAAGTGGAACGGCGAACCCGAGTGATCTCGATGGTCGAGCGCCACGATGCCGAGGGATTCGGCAGCTGCTCGAACGAAGGGGAATGTGAGGCGGTCTGCCCGAAGGAGATCTCGATCACCAACATCGCCCGCATGAACCGGGAGTACTTCCGGGCGATGCTGGTCTCGAGGACGTGATTCTTGTCGGGATCAGGGATCGGGAGATCCGAAAGCGTTCGAGCCAGATTCCGAGGTTTCCGGATCCCTGATCCCTGATCCCGTCTTCATCACACCTTGATTACGTCGGTCAGCTCTTTCACGGCAGCGGCCGACTTCTTGAGCGCCGCATCCTCCTCCGGCGTCAGCGTGATCTCGATGATCTGCTCCACGCCGCGCGCGCCGAGCTTCACCGGCACGCCGACGAACAGATCCCGGACGCCGTATTCCCCCTGCAGGAAGACCGAGCACGGCAGGATCTTCTTCTTGTCCTTCAGGATGGCCTCGACCATCTCCGCCGCCGCCGAGCCCGGCGCATACCAGGCGCTCGTTCCGACCAGCTTCGTGATCTCGGCCCCGCCATCGGCGGTTCGTTTGCTGATCGCGTCGATTCGCTCCTTCGAGATGAGCTCGGTAATCGGAATGCCGGCGACGGTCGAATAGCGCGCCAGCGGCACCATGGTGTCGCCGTGCCCGCCGAGCACGAAGGCGTGCACGTTCTCCACCGAGACGTTCAGCTCGAGCGCGATGAACGTGCGCATCCGCGACGAATCCAGCACACCCGCCATGCCGATGACACGCTCTCGTGGAAAGCCGCTCAGCCGGTACACTGCCTGGCACATCGCGTCGAGCGGATTCGCCACCGGAACGATGATCGTGTTCGGCGAGTACTTGACGATCTGCTCCGTCACCGACTGCATGATCTTGTAGTTGGTCTGCAGCAGGTCGTCACGGCTCATGCCTGGCTTCCGCGGGACCCCGGAAGTGACCACCACGACGTCGGAACCGGTCGTGTGCTTCCAACCCTCGTCGGTCGCACCGTATCCGACCACACGCGAGTCAGACCCCTCGATCGGGCACGCCTCCAGCATGTCGAGGGCGACACCGGCGGACTTCGTCTCGGCGATGTCGATGATGACGACGTCGGCCAGCTCCTTGTCGGCGACGGCGCGCGCAACTGTCGCGCCGACGTTCCCGGCGCCTCCCACTACAGTGACTTTTCGGTTCATGTATCAGAGTCCTTGAAAAATGGCTTCCAGCTTCCAGCTTCCAGCTGCCAGCGCGTCCGGATGATTCGATCGCTCGGGGGGCGAACTTGAGCAGTAACCACTCCGTTTTCCGTGAACGTGGCTCAAGTTGACCCGGAGCGCTGGACCTGCTTCCGTCCCGCTGGAAGCTGGCAGCTGGTAGCTGGAAGCTTTTTCACATGTTCTTGATGATTGCGTCCCCGAACTCCGACGTCTTCAGCTCGACGGCGCCGTCCATCAGACGCGCGAAGTCGTAGGTGACCTGCTTCGCGGCGATGGCACCGTCAATCCCCTTCACAATCAAGTCGGCGGCCTCGCCCCACCCGAGGTGCCGCAGCATCATCTCGCCCGAGAGAATGACGGAGCCGGGATTGACCTTGTCCTGGTTCGCGTATTTGGGGGCGGTACCGTGCGTGGCCTCGAACACCGCATGGCCGGTCACGTAATTGATGTTGCCGCCCGGCGCGATCCCGATGCCGCCGACCTGCGCGGCCAGCGCGTCCGACAGGTAGTCCCCGTTCAGATTTGGCGTGGCGATGACGTCGAACTCGTCCGGCCTGGTCAGGACCTGCTGCAGCGTGATATCCGCGATCGCGTCCTTGATCACAATGCCAGCGCCCGGCTTGCCTTCCGGGAATCCGGCACCAGGGTCCGCCATCGATCTCGACGGCCCCGAAGAACTGCTTGGCGACGTCGTAACCCCAGTCGCGGAACGCTCCCTCGGTGAATTTCATGATGTTGCCCTTGTGCACCAGCGTCACGCTCTTGCGCTGGTTGGCGATCGCGTAGCTGATCGCGCTGTGCACGAGGCGCTCGCTGCCAAGATAACTGATTGGCTTGAGCCCGATTCCGACCTGCACGCCAACCTCGCGCGCCGGCCCTCCGATCGCCCGCACGCTCGCCTGCCAGTCGCTCGCGGCCTGCTGGGTGCCGAAACGAATCTTCTTGAACTCCTTCGGGAACTCGCGGGCGAAGAAGTCGAGGATCTTCTGCGCCTCCTCCGTGCCGGCCGCGTACTCAATCCCGGCGTAGATGTCCTCGGTGTTCTCGCGGAAGATCACCATGTCGACCTTTTCCGGATGTTTGACCGGCGACGGCACGCCCCGGTACCAGCGGACCGGGCGGAGGCAGACGAAGAGGTCGAGCAGTCTGACGAAGAGCGACGTTCAGCGACCGGATACCGCCGCCGACAGGCGTCGTGAGCGGCCCCTTGATGCCAACGAGATAGTGGCGGAACGCCTCGACGGTGTCGTCCGGCAGCCACGTGTTGAACTGCGTGAAGCTTTTTTCGCCGGCGAACACCTCGACCCACTCGATCTTCCGCTTGCCGCCGTACGCCTTCTTCACCGCCGCGTCGAACACCCGCACGCTGGCGCGCCAGATGTCCGGACCGGTGCCATCCCCTTCGATGAACGGAATGATCGGGTCGTCCGGAACTATCAGGCGGCCGTCCTTCTTCGTGATGGCGGTCCCGGTCATTGGCGGCTTGAGCTGCGTGAAGTTAGGCATGGGCAAAAAGTTAGGTCACATCACCGGCGGGCTCTCACCGGATCTTCACAGAAACTGTGGAAAAGGTTGTGGAAATCGTTCGCGAAACGCCCGCGAATCCGCATCATTCCTGCGCTCGGACCGCTTTGCACCACGTTGGTGCGCGGTCCGCAAAGGTGTCGCGAGCGCAACTGCGGATTATACTTGGTCGAGCGGAGGTCCGGGGGCCCGATGGATTCGGGCGTGCGAGCGCCTCCGATATCCCGGAGGCGCTCAGGCGCCTCCGGCCCCAAGGGCGCGCGAGCGCCTCAGGACTCCAAGCGACGCAGAGAACCTGTCCGAAGGCAATCCGGACGCAACATTTACCGCACCAGCTCCGTTACTCCATGCACATCGTCATCGCCGATCAACTGCCGGCCTCCGCGGTCGGACTGCTCACGAGCCTTGCCGGCTGCACCGTCGACGCGAAGGCCGGCCGCGCGGCCGCGGACCTGGCGCGCGACCTTGCCAATGCGGACGCGCTTGTCGTTCGCAGCGCCACCAACGTCGACGAAGCACTCATCGCAGCCGCGCCGAAACTTCGGGTAATTGCCCGCGCCGGAACGGGCGTCGACAACGTCGATGTCCCGGCGGCGACCAAGCGCGGGATTGTCGTGATGAACGCGCCCGGCGCCAACAGCGTCAGCGTCGCTGAACACGCGCTTGCGCTCATGCTGTCACTCGCCAGAGCAGTGCCGGCGGCGGACGCCACCATGAAGCGCGGCGTGTGGGACAAGAAGAAGCTCACCGGCATCGAGTTGCGGGGCAAGACGCTCGGGCTCGTCGGCCTCGGCCGAATCGGCCAGGAAGTCGCGGCCCGCGCGCGATCGTTCGGCATGGAGATTGTCGCGCACGATCCGTTCATTTCCGAGCAGGTCGCCGGCACGCTCGGCGTCGAGCTCCTCGATCTGGACGGCCTGTGCGCCCGCGCCGACTACATCAGCCTCCACATTCCGGCCACGCCGGAAACTCGACACCTCTTCAACAGCGACCGGCTGGCGAAGTGCCGCAAGAACGCGCGCATCGTCAACACCGCGCGGGGCGAGCTGATAGACGAGGCCGCGCTCGCCAAGGCCATCACCTCAGGGCACATCGCCGGCGCGGGTCTCGATGTGTTCGAGGCCGAGCCGCCCCGCGACAGCACGCTGACGGCGCTCCCGCAGGTGGTGGCGACTCCCCATATTGCGGCGTCCACGGTGGAGGCGCAAGAACAGGTCGGCCTCGAGACCGCCGCCGCCGTGCGCGATTTCCTCCTCGATGGCCTGATCAGGAACGCCGTCAACTTCCCCGCCGTGCCATCCGAAGATCTCGACAAAGTCCGCCCGTTCATGGTCCTCGCGGACCGAATGGGGGCACTGGTCTCCCAGCTGGCGCCTGCACGCACCCACTCCATCGGGATACGCCACTACGGGCCGCTGGTGAGTGCCAACGCCGGCCTGCTGGCCAGCTCGGTGGTTGCCGGAGTGCTTCGACCGATGTTGTCGTCGACGGTCACCGTCGTGAATGCCCGAGCCGTGGCAGAGGGACGCGGTATCGAGATCGTGGAGTCGAAGAGCTCCCGCCCGCGCGACTTTGCGAACCTTCTCTCGATCAAGCTGCACACGAGCGAAGGCGAGCGATGGATCGAGGGCACCGTCTTCGAGCCTGGAAGTCCCCGGCTGTCGATGCTCGACGGCGTCGACGTCGAAGCGCCGCTCGAAGGGGTTGTTCTCGTGCTGCACAACGACGACCGTCCGGGCGTGATCGGAGGCGTCGGCACGATCCTGGGACGCCACGGCGTCAACATCGCCAGCTTCGCGCTGGGCCGGAACGCGACCGAGGCAGTCGGCGTCGTCGCGCTGGACTCGGACGCCGACGCGCCGGCACTCCTGGCGGCCGTGCAGGAAATCCGGGCGCTTCCCGCGGTCAAGGACGCCCGGCTCGCCACGATTACGCCCCGTCAGTAAGTGGCATCGCGACACGCAGGGCCGCACCGCCCCGGCGGTGCGGCTGTGGTACCATGGCTGCGAACTTCCGATGACTCCCACGCGTGCGACGGCGTATGTGGGCCTCGCGTCGGTCCTGGTCGCCTGGCTGGCGGGCGCTGCGGCCGTCGGTCCCGGATCGCCGCAGTACCCGACCGAACGCCCGGAGATTTCCGCCACGCAGGCGCTGGCTAACGAAGTCCAGTCACAGACGTCGCGCCTTCGCGGGCGTCTGGCCGTCGCGCCCGCTCCCCGCGAGCCCTCCCGCAATCCGTTCACGTTCGTGTCGCGTACAGGTCAAGCCGACGCTCGTGCCCACAGGCACCACCGGAAAGTCGAATGCCACCCTTCCTGCGACGCCTCCCGAGCCTCCGCTGCAGCTCGTCGGCGTAGCCGAGCGCGAAACACCGAGTGGTCCGGTGAGAACCGCGATGATCACCGCGGACTCGGACGAGTTGTTCATGCTGATCGAAGGCGAGACGCTCGGCGGCCGGTATCGAGTGAAGACGGTCGGGCCGGATCTCGTCGAGCTCACCGACCTCGTGACCGCCGGCACACCGGCGTCTGATAGCTCGCGGATCACCGCGGTTCTGAAGAGCGTTCAACCATCCTGAACCTTGAACCTCGACCTGAACGCGCGTTGCGAGCGCGTGCAGTTGTGGTAATATTTGCCGTGCCCCCTGTTTCACACTCCGGGCAGCCCGCTCAAACCAGTTCCCGTCTCGCTATCGCCATCATCCCCGCCAGGTATCACTCGACTCGCCTGCCAGGCAAGGCACTTGCGGAGATCGCCGGCAGACCGATGATCGAGCACGTGTATCGCCGTGCATCGGAGGCGTGTTCCATCAGCGGCGTGATCGTGGCGACCGACGACCGGCGGATCGCCGAGGCCGTGGCGGCGTTCGGCGGCAATGCGAGGATGACGTCGCCGTCGCATCAGAGCGGCACCGATCGGCTCGCTGAAGTTGCGGCGTCGCTCGACTGCGAACTGATCGTCAACGTTCAAGGAGACGAGCCGCTGATCGCGCCGGAGATGATCGACGAGGCCGTCCGGCCGTTCGCCTCCGATCCGATGCTCGAAATGAGCACGCTGCGAAAGCGGATCGGCGATCTCGCGGACCTGCACAATCCACACGTCACCAAAGTTGTCGTCGACGAAGACGACTTCGCGTTGTACTTCTCCCGCGCGCCGATTCCGCACACGCGCGAGGGCTGCCCGCATGCGCCGGCCTGGCGGCACATCGGCATGTACGTCTACCGCCGCGACACGCTGCTGCGCCTGTCTCGAATGGCGCCGGCTGCTCTCGAGCAGGCGGAGGCGCTCGAGCAACTCCGTGCGCTCGCGCACGGGATCAGAATCAAGTGCGTCGAAACGGCCTGCGAGTCCATCGGCGTGGACACGCCTGCCGACCTCGAGCGTGTCCGCGCGCTGATGGCCGCGCGCGCTGTAGTGACAGCCGGAACAATACCCAGGAGCACAGTACACGGATGAACGACAGGCTCTCGGCTCCCGATTCACCGGCGCCCGCTCCGGGCGCTCTCCGACCCGTCAAATACATCCTCGTGACCGGCGGCGTCGTGTCGTCGCTGGGCAAGGGGCTCGCCGCCGCGTCGATCGGGGCGCTTCTCGAAGGCCACGGTTACCGTGTCGCGCTGCAGAAGTTCGACCCGTACATCAACGTCGATCCGGGCACGATGAGCCCGTACCAGCACGGCGAGGTCTACGTCACCGACGACGGGGCCGAGACGGACCTGGACCTGGGCCACTACGAGCGCTTCACCAATCAGGTCACGACGCGCAACAACAACTGGACGACGGGGAAGATTTATCTGTCGGTGATCAACAAGGAGCGCCGCGGCGACTACCTCGGGCGCACCGTCCAGGTCATCCCGCACATCACCAACGAGATCAAGGACAGCATCCGCAGCGTCGCGAAGGACGTCGACATCGTCCTGGTCGAAATCGGCGGGACCGTCGGCGACATCGAGAGCCTGCCGTTCGTCGAGGCCATCCGGCAGCTACGGCAGGACGTCGGGCGCGAGAACACGCCTGTACATCCACCTGACGCTGGTGCCGTTCATCGGCGCGGCGGGTGAGCTGAAGACGAAGCCGACACAGCACAGCGTGCGCGATCTCAGGGCGATCGGCATCCAACCCGACATCCTGCTGTGCCGGACGGACCGGTATCTGGACCAGGACATCAAACGGAAGATCGCGCTCTTCTGCGACGTCGACGAAGAAGCGGTCATCACGGCCAAAGACGTCTCGAGCATCTACGAGGTCCCGCTCGTGCTCGCAGACGAAGGCCTCGATCGGATCGTCCTCGATCGGCTGCAATCTGCCGCGCAGCGAGGCGCACATGGAGGCCTGGTCGGATCTCGTCGATCGGATCAAACATCCCTCCGACGAGATCACGATTCACGTCGTGGGGAAGTATGTCGGCTACGAGGACTCGTACAAGAGCCTCAACGAGGCGCTGTATCACGGCGGCTTCAAGCACCGGCTGCGGGTGAACATCCGCTGGGTCGAGGCCGAGGCGCTCGAGCAGCCCGGCGGCGAGCAGTTGCTCGACGGCGCCCACGGCGTGCTGGTACCCGGCGGATTCGGCGATCGTGGAACGCGCGGCATGATGCGTGCGGCCGAGATCGCCCGCGAGCGCGGGATTCCCTACTTCGGGATCTGCTACGGGTTCCAATGGGCGACGGTCGAGTACGCGCGGCACGTCTGCGGGCTCGCGGACGCGGATTCCACGGAGTGCGCGCCCGACACACCCACCAAGATCATCTACAAGCTCCGGGACCTGCTCGGCGTGGACGACCTCGGTGGCACCATGCGGCTCGGGAGCTACGCCTGCGAGCTGAAGGCGGGATCCAGAACGCGCGAGCTGTACGGCGAGACGGTGATCCACGAGCGGCACCGGCATCGCTACGAGTTCAACTGCCTGTACAAAAGGCGGTGACCGACAAGGGCATGGAAATCGTCGGCCGGTCCCTCGACGGCAAGTTCGTCGAGATCGTGGAGGTCCCGTCGCATCCCGTGGTACGTGGCGGTCCAGTTCCATCCGGAGTTCAAGTCGAAGCCGCTGAAGCCGCACCCGCTTTTCGCGGGGTTCGTCGGCGCCAGCTACGGCCACAAAACGCCGCCGCCGCTCAGCAACCTGCCGCGTCCGTGGTAGGTTAGGCGGCGTGACGCCGATCCAGTTCGCCGGACTGACAATCGGGGGCGGTTCGTCCGCTGCTCCTGATTGCCGGTCCCTGCGTGATCGAGAGCGAAGCGCACGCGGTCGGCCTCGCCCTGGCCGTGCGCGACATCGCGGCGCGCGCGGGGGTGCAGTACATCTTCAAGGCCTCGTTCGACAAAGCCAACCGAACTTCCGCACGGTCGTTCCGTGGCCCCGGCATCGACGAGGGGCTTCGTATCCTTGCGCGCGTTCGGGAAGCGGCTGGTGTACCGATCCTGACCGACATCCACGAGCCCTGGCAGGCGGCCCGCGCCGCCGAGGTCGCTGACGTCCTTCAGATTCCTGCCTTCCTCGTGCGCCAGACTGACCTGATCGTCGCGGCGGCCGGCACCGGCCGCGTCGTCAACCTCAAGAAGGGTCAGTTCCTCGCGCCCGCCGACATGCGGCATGCGATCGAAAAGGTCACCGCCACCGGAAACCGGCAGGTGATCGTCACCGAACGTGGCTTCAGCTTCGGGTACAACAACCTCGTGGTCGACATGCGCGTCTTCCCGATCATGCGGCGGTTCGGGTTTCCGGTCGTGTACGACGTCACGCACAGCCTGCAACTGCCGGGAGCGGGCGACGGCGTGACCGCCGGCCAGGCCGAGTTCATCGAACCGATGGCCTCTGCCGGCGTCGCCGCCGGTGTGGACGGCGTGTTCATGGAAGTCCACGAGCAGCCGGAGCTTGCCAAGAGCGACGCGCAGAACGCGCTGCGGCTGGATCTGCTCGAGGCGCTGCTCCACCGGCTCGTGCGGATCCACGCGATCGCCCACGAGCCCTCTCCGGCCGGCCAGGCAAGCCAGGCAAGCAGGCGGGTACGATCGGGAGCCTGGCATGAAGCCCGCCGTCAAGAACGAGATCTCGTCCTCGCTCGAACTCGCGAAGAAGCTCCTTCGAATCGAGTCCGAGGCGATCGCGAGCCTGATCGATCGAATCGGCGACGACTTCGAACGGGCACTCGACCTGCTCTTCGCCTGCCGCGGGCGGGTCATCGTCACCGGCATGGGAAAGTCGGGGATCATCTGCCGCAAGATCGCGGCGACCCTCTCGAGTACCGGAACGTCGGCCTGGTTCCTGCACCCTGCGGAAGCCATTCACGGAGACCTCGGCGCCATACGCGAGGATGACGTCGTGCTGGCGCTGTCGCACAGCGGCGAGACCGACGAGCTGCTGCGGCTCCTGGAGTCGATCCGGAGGATCGGCGCACGGTTGATCGCCATGACCGGCTATCCGCGGTCGACGCTCGGCCGTGCGGCCGACGTGACGCTCGACTGCGGGATCGCCGAGGAAGCGTGCCCGATGAACCTGGTGCCGACGGCGAGCACGACCGCAGCCCTCGCCCTGGGCGACGCGCTGGCGATGACGCTGCTCGTGCGAAAAGGTTTCAGCGAAGAGGAGTTCGCGTCCTTCCATCCGGGCGGCAGGATCGGCCGCCGGCTGCTGCGCGTCGAGAACGCCATGCACGCCGCGGACGCCGCGCCGATCGTCGGCACATCGGCACCGATGCCCGAAGTGATCCACGAGATGTCGAGCAAGCGACTCGGGATGACGTGCGTGGTCGACGACGGGCGGCGGCTGGTCGGAGTGGTAACCGATGGTGATCTTCGGCGCCTGATGAGCCGAACGCCGAATGTGCTCACGCTCAGCGCCGCGGACGCCATGACGCCGAGGCCGATTACGATTCCGCGCCAGCTGCTCGCGGTCGAAGCGCTGAAGATCATGGAAACGCACAAGATCACCTCGATCGTCGTCGTCGATCCGCAGGGACTCGTCGAAGGGGTCGTGCACCTTCACGACCTGTGGCGAACGCAGATGTTCTGATCCGATGTCGGTGCACGCCAAGGCTTCAATGGTGCGTCTTCTCCTGTTCGACGTCGATGGTGTGCTCACCGACGGCGCGGTGCTGATGCACGCGGACGGATCGGAATCCAAGAGCTTCCACATCCGGGACGGTGCTGCCCTCGTATGGGCGCAACGTGCGGGCCTGTCGGTGGGACTGCTGTCGGCCAGAACCTCTGGTGCCACGGCGCAGCGCGCCGCGCAGCTCGGGATCCGGATCGTCTCGCAGGGGGTTGCACACAAGGCGGATGCGCTACGAGACCATCCGACGACAGGCCGGACTCGAGGATGCGGCTATCGCGTTCATGGGAGACGATCTCCTCGATCTGCCGGTGCTCTCGCGCGTCGGCCTGTCGGCCGCGCCGGCCGACGGAGCGCCGGAGGTACGTGAGCGTGTCGACTGGGTCAGCCCCTCCGGCGGTGGTCGCGGCGCGGTCGCGCGAGCTGATCGAGCTGGTTCTGCGGGCTCAAGGGCGCTGGGACGAGGTCGTCCAGCAATACGGCGCGAGAACGTAGCGTCATGGAAAATCCCGCCGTTCTTCTCGGTGCGCTGCTCGCGCTGCTGGCGGGCCTCGCCATCGGCAAGGCCTGGGAGCGCTACAAGCTTCAGGACGGCCGCTGGGTCGATCGACGCCGCGCGCGCGACTCGCCGCACTACATGCTCGGCTTGAATTTCCTCGTCGCCAATCAGATGGACCCGGCGATCGAGGAGCTCGTCAAGGCAGCCCAGAGCGCTGGAGATCCCCTCGAGATCCACATGATTCTCGGCAACTCTGTACCGGGAGAAAGGGTCAGGTCGGGCGCGCCATCCAGGAGCATCAGGCGCTGCTGCAGCGCCCGGATCTTCGCAAACTGGAGCACGCCAACGTGCTGCTCTGCCTCGGTCTGGACTACAAGCGGGGCGGGTTCGTCGACCGCGCGCTCGAGGCGTTCACGGAAGTCCTCCGACTGGATCCCGAGAATCAGTACGCGTTCTCGAATCTCGAGAAGCTGTACGAAGAACAGCACCAGTGGGCCGAGGCCTACGCCGCCCGCCAGAAGCTCGCCGCTCGCGCCGACCAGACGACGCCAGCCCGCCACCACGAAACGCTGGCCTATCTCGAGAACGAGATCGGGCTGGAGGCTTTGAAGCGGCGGGACTACGCGGAGGCGGCGCGCCGGTTCCGCGCCGCCATCGATCTCGATCCGACGAACGCGCCAGCCTCTCTCAATCTGGGAGACGTTCGGTACGACCGAGGAGACGTCGATGGGGCCATTGCGGATTGGGAGCGTCTGATCGATCAGTCACCCGAGCGCGCGTACCTGGCCTTTTCTCGGCTGGACACGGCGTATTCCAGGGCGGGCGGTAGCGCACGGTTCGCCGGAGCTGTGCCGGCGGCTCATCGCCGCCAACAGCCAGGACTGGCGCGCCCGGCTCGCGCTTGCCCGCCACCTCTCGTCCAGAGGCGGCTCCGCCGAGGCGCTGGAACTGCTCTTCGAGGCGGTCGAGCTGAATCCGCATGCGCTCGCGCTCCATCAAGCGATCTGGCAGACGCTGTCGAACCTGCACCTGCCGCAGTGCGCTCGTCGATCGCTACGTGGACCTGACACGCGATTCGATCTTCTATCTGGATCCCCACATCTGCGTGCGCTGCCGCTACCGCAGCACCGAGCTGCTCTGGCAGTGCCCGCATTGCCACGAGTGGAACACGTTCATCGAAGAGCGCATCGCGCCCGGCCAAGGACACGGAGTCCACGCTCACGAGCTGACCAGCTCACGCCTGCGATCGACAGGATCTCGAAGACTTTGCGGACCTGGACTTCCGTCTCCGCGAACGTCCAGTCGGTCATGATCACGTAGTCCGCCCGCTTGATCTTCTCGGAGATGGGCCACTGTGCGGCGACTCTCGCCCTCGCCTCCCCCGCATCCAGCCGATCCCGCGCCATGATGCGCCGCAACTGCTCGCCCGGCGTCGCACGCGCAGACGACGACACGCTCGAAGTCGTGCTCGTGGCCGGTCTCGAAGAGCAGCGGAATGTCGGCGAGTGCGACCCGCGTGCCCGACGGCAGGTCCGCGAACCACTGGTCGATCTGGCGATAGACGAGCGGGTGGACGATGGCCTCGAGATCGGCGCGCGCGGACGCATCGCTGAACACCAGGCGGCCGAGTGCCTGGCGGTCGAGCGTGCCGTCATGCTGCAGCATGCCGGGCCGAATCGCCGGACGACCTCCTCAAGACCGGGGGACTTGCGCGCCAGCGCTTCATGTGCGAGGGCATCCGCGTCGATGACTGCTGCGCCCCGAACGCGGCGAATCGTGACAGGCAGAACGATTTTCCCGTCGCGATGCCGCCGGTCAGCGCCCCGCGCATGATTGTCTACTGCGCGGGCCCCTGGCGCCGCGTGCCGGTGCCGGCGGGCAGGCTCACGATGAGTACCCGCGGCGCGAACGCGCGGCGGTCAAGGTGTTCTTCAGGAGCATCGCGATCGTCAGGGGTCCGACACCGCCTGGAACCGGGGTGAGGGCGCCCGCCTTGTCGACCACGGCCGGGTGCACGTCGCCGACGACGAGCGACCCGCGGCGAGCAAAGTCGGCCAGCCGCTGGGACCCCGGGGCGAACAGCCTCCGAGCCGTCGCCTCGTCGGTCAGCCGGGAAATCCCGACGTCAATCACCGTCGCGCCCGCGCGGACGAACTCGGGCGTCACGAATCCCGGGCGGCCGATCGCCGACACGCAGGATGTCCGCCGCCGCACAGACGTCCGCGAGGTCTGGCGTCTTCGAGTGGCAGACCGTCACCGTCGCGTCGCGCTGCAGGAGAAGCATCGCCATCGGTTTGCCGACGATCTCACTGCGGCCGATCACGACCGCGCGTGTGCCGCCAATCGCGTATCCCGGTGCGATCGAGCATCTCGATCACGCCGGACGGGGTGCACGGCGCCAGGAGCGCGCGACCCTGCACGAGACGGCCGACATTGACGGGATTGAATCCGTCGACATCTTTGGCGGGATCGATCGCGTCGAACACCTGCTGCGCCGCTCCCCTGCCCATGGACACCGGAAGAGGCGATTGCACCAGGATGCCGTCATGACGATCGCTGGCGTTGAGCTCCTGCACGAGCGCGAGCAGATCCTGGACTGCCGCCGTCGCCGGCAGCCGCCGCAAATCGACCCACAGCCCAGACTCGGTTCCCGCGCGAATCTTGTTGCGAACGTAAATCTCGGAGCCGGGGTCGTCACCGACGAGCACGATGCCGAGTCCGGGCGGCCGACCCGCCGACGCGGTGAACCCATGAACATCCGGCAGCACCGACTCGCGTATCGCGGCGGCGACGGCCTGGCCATCGAGCAGACGTGCGGTCATTTCACTCCGTTCCAAAACAGGGCTTCGGGCTCCGGGCTCCACTCACTGAGTGGCTCGCGACACTCGAGCAGAGGCCGCTGGCGCCGCGTCTTCAATCCAACAGTCGCACTATGAAGCAAAGCCGGAGCCTGGAGCCAGTTCCTACCTCCGCGCCGCCTCCCCGCTTGCCACCGCCTCGAGCTCGCGGAGGCTCTCCGAGCGGCCGAGCACGACCAGGTAGTCCCCCGGCTCCATCGACACGTCGGGCGCTGGGTTGAACTCCATCCGCCCATCGGCGCGTTGAATGCCGACCACGACGACACCGAATCGCTGCCGGAGGTTCGCTTCGATGATCGTCCGGCCAGCCAGCGACGCTCCCTGTTCGATCCGCACCTGTTCCATGTTCAAGTCGAGGTTGTCCGAGCTCGTCGCCAGTTGGACGAAATCGACGACCGCCGGTCGAAGCGCCGTCTGCGCCAGCTGCAGGCCACCGATCTGATAGGGGGACAATACGCGGTCGGCGCCAGCCCTCACGAGCTTCGCCTTCGCGTCCTCGGTTTCCGCCCGTCCGATGATGAAGAGCGTGGGATGCAGGAGTCTGGCGGTCAGGACGGCGTAGACGTTCTCGGCGTCGGTGCTGACGGCGGCAATCAGACCGCGCGCGCGCCGGATCCACACGCGCTCGAGCACGGCTTCGCTGCTCGCGTCCGCCTCCACCGCGAGATAGCCGAGGTCGATCGCCTCGTGCATGCGTACGGGATTGCGCTCGATGATCACGAACGGCACGGACTGTCGCACGAACTCCCGCGCGATGATGTGCCCAATCCGGCCGAAACCGCAGATGATGAAGTGCTTGTCGAGCTCGTCGAGCATGCGTTCACGCCGCCGGAGGGTCCAGCGCGCCTGGAGATCCCCCTCCACGAGGCGCGCCATGAAGAACGAGAACGTGTACAGGACGGTCGCCACGCCGACCGTCAGCACGATCATCGTGAAGAGCTGTCCGGCACGGGAGAGAGGCTGAACCTCGCGATAGCCGACGGTCGTCACCGAAATGACCGTCATGTACAGAGAGTCCCACGGATCCCACCCCTCGATCAGCGTGTAGCCGAGCGTCCCCCCGGCGATGACGCTGACCAACAGGACGACGGAAAGCCGCCAGCCTGCCCACCACGGGTGCGGCTGAGCGGACGGCTTGCTCACCATGGGGTCAAGTCTTGCAGAATGCCGCATTGCAAGCCCTGACCCGGCCGGGCTACTTCTGGCCGCGCCCGAGGATGAAGCCGAGGACGGCGACGACTGCACCAAGACCGAGAATCTTCAGCCCGAACGCGTCAGCGATCTCCGGGTTGATGTGCATGCCGACGTAACTGAGAACGCCGTCGAGCTCGGCCCACTTCGCTTGCACTTCGGTCGTCACGCCCCAGATCGTCAGGAACGCCAGCAGCGTAATGCAGAAACCGTTGAAGAGGAGCATGTACCCGGCCATCTTCAAGAAGTTTGCGAGGCTCTCGGTGCCCGTCCGCCGCGACGCCTCGCCACGGTCGGCAAGCGGACTGTGTGTGCGGCCGTAGAACCAGTAGATCACCATCCCGACGTCAAGCCAGCCCAGAAAGCGCACCCACGTCATCACCGACAGGCTGACCATGAGATACAGGCAGGACAGCACGCCGAGCACCGGAATCACGAAGCCGAATGGCACGCGGAAGGGGCGCCGCGCGTCGGGCCGCTTGACCCGCAGCACGATGACTGCGAGCGACACGACAACGAACGCGAAGAGCGTGCCGATGCTCGTCATCTCTCCGAGGATCTCGATGGGGACGAAGCCGGCCACCAAGGCGACGATGAAGCAGGTGATCATCGTCGTGATGTAGGGCGTCCGGAACCGCGGGTGAACCTTGCTGACGCCCGCAGGCAGCAACTGGTCACGGCTCATCGAGAAGAAGATGCGCGGCTGGCTCATGAGCATAACGAGCAGCACGCTCGTGATGCCCGCCACAGCGCCCGCCGAGACGAGACCCGCCGCCCAGTCCTTCTTGATGAGTGCGAGTGCATATCCCACAGGGGCGTTCAGGAACTGGGGGTCGGTCTTGAACTGCACGACCGGGACGATGCCGCTCAGGATGCCGGCCACGGCCAGATACAGGACGGTGCAGACGACGAGCGACGCGATGATGCCGATGGGCAGGTCCCGACTGGGGTTCTTCGCCTCCTCCGCCGTCGTCGACACGGCGTCGAAGCCGATGTACGCGAAGAAGACGACTGCTGCTCCTGTCATGACGCCGGGAAAGCCGTACGGCATGAACGGCGACCAGTTCTCCGGCTTCACGTAGGTCACGCCGACGACGATGAAAAAGAGGACGGCCGAGAGCTTCACGGCGACCATCGCCGCGTTGAAGCGCGCGCTCTCGCGGACGCCGACGACCAGCAGAACCATGATCCCGAGCACGATAATCATGGCCGGGAGGTTGATGAGCGCCCCGGGCGCCGCGGCCGGGGCTGCGCTCATCCATGTGGGAAGGTGGAGGCCAAAACCCAGCAGGATACGCTGAAAGTACCCGCTCCAGCCGACGGCAACTGTCATCGATCCGACAGCGTACTCGAGGATCAGATCCCAGCCGATCATCCACGCGAAGATCTCGCCGAGCGTGGCGTACGCGTACGTATACGCGCTGCCGGAGATCGGGATCATCGCCGCGAACTCCGCGTAGCAGAGCGCAGCGAATCCGCAGGCGAGACCCGCAAGGACGTAGGAGAGAACGATGGCCGGCCCGGCCGAGTTGGCTGCGGCAGTCCCGGTCAGTACGAATATGCCCGTGCCGATAATCGCGCCGATGCCGAGCAGGGTCAGGTCCATGGCGGTGAGCGTGCGTTTCAGCGCCTTCGAGCCATGCTCGACGTCCCCGACCAGCTGCTCGATGGACTTGGTCTTGAGGAGATTCGAATCCATTCACCCTCCGTGAAAAGGTGGCCGCACTCCCGGCCCGACCCGCACGCTGGCTTTGCAACGGTCGAGACCTCTTGCGGAGACGACCATCACTGACTCAGGCCGAGTGCAAGAAAAACGCGGCGATTATACCTTGACACGGAAGGGCTGGCAGGGCGCTCACGACGGCCCGTACACGAGCTTCGATGTCGCCGACGCGGGTCGAAGGCAGCAGGTCGGTGATGATCGCCACGGCCGAAGCGCCGGCTTCGATAACCGATTGTGCGGTGGCGAGCGTGATTCCGCCGATCGCCACCACCGGCTTGCCGCGGTTCGCGGCGACGGCCACGAGCTCGAGACCTCGCGGCCCGTAGCCGGTGTCCTTCGTCGACGTCGCGAAGATCGGTCCGACGGCGACGTAATTCGCGTCGCTCTCGAGGGCACGGTCGATCTGCTCCCGGGTGTGCGTCGACACACCGATGATCGCCGTAGGGCCCCGCGATCGCGCGCACCTCGTCTACGGGCAGATCTTCCTGACCAACGTGTACGCCGTCGGCCCGCGAGAGTACCGCGATATCTGCCCTGTCGTTGATGATGACCCTCGCGCCTTGCGGTCGAGCGAGCGCAATGATCCGTTCCGCGAGATCGAGGAAGCGGCCGCTCGCACCCGACTTGTCGCGCAGCTGCAGAAGGCGCGCGCCGCCTCGCACGCAGGCCTCGGCGACACTCAGTGGCTCGAGCCGACGCGCGGCGCAGATGTCGGTGTCGATGATGGCGTAGAGGATAGGGGCCTCGAGAAAGCTTCCAGCTGACGTCAGACCGCTTCTGCTAACCGTCCCGGCTTCTTCTCCGTGACGAATCGTTCCATGAACGACGTGCTCAGCCGGCCGGCGACGAAGTCCGGCTCGGCAAGGATGCGAAGGTGCAGAGGAATCGACGTCTTGATGCCCTCGATGACCGTCATCTCGAGCGTTCGACGCATGCGCGCGATGGCCTCCTGGCGGTCGCGGCCGTGCACGATGATCTTGGCAATCATCGAGTCGTAGTACGGGCGGGATCGTGCACTCCGAATGGGCGAACGTGTCCACCCGGACGCCGGGTCCGCCCGGAACGCTGAAGGCGCGAATGACGCCGGGCGACGGTGCGAACGTGTCCGGATCTTCGGCGTTGATCCGGCACTCGATCGCGTGGCCCGTGAACGTCACGTCCCCCTGCTTGAAGGACAGCCGCTCGCCTGCGGCAATCCGGATCTGCTCCTTGACGATGTCCACGCCGGTCAGGAACTCGGTGACCGGATGTTCCACCTGGAGACGGGTATTGACCTCGAGGAAGTAGAAGCTTCCCTTTGTCGTCCATCAGGAACTCGAACGTTCCGGCGTTCGTGTACTGCACGGCGCGCGCGGCGTCGACAACCGTGCTCCCGAGCTTGCGGCGCATCCGATCGGTCAGGGCGACCGACGGCGCTTCCTCGAGCAGCTTCTGGTGCCGCCGCTGGATCGAGCACTCGCGCTCGCCCAGGTGGACGACGGCCCCATGGTGATCGCCCAGGACCTGCACCTCGATGTGGCGCGGGTTCTCGACGTACTTCTCGAGGTACACGTCGCCGACGCCGAACGCCGCCTCCGCCTCGCGCTGCGCGGTCTTGAGCGACTTGCCCATCTCCGGGGCGGTCCGAATGACCCGCATGCCGCGCCCGCCGCCGCCCGCGATCGCCTTGATGATGACGGGATAGCCGAGCTCCCGCGCAATCTTGAGCGCCTTCTCCTCGCCGTCCACCGGACCGTCGCTGCCCGGCAGGATCGGGACGCCCGCCTTCTTCATCGCCCGGCGCGCGCGCGCCTTGTCGCCGAGCAGGCGGATGATGTTCGGCGCAGGGCCGATGAACTTGATGTGGCAGGCCTCGCAGACCTCAGCGAGGTACGCGCTCTCCGAAAGGAAGCCGTAGCCGGGATGGATGGCGTCGGCGCCCGTGATCTCGGCCGCGCTCAGCACCGCCGGGACGCTCAGATAGCTGTCGGAGCTGCGCGGCGGGACCAATGCAGACGTCCTCGTCGGCGAAGCGCACGTGGAGCGAGTTCTCGTCCGCTTCCGAGTAGACGGCCACTGTGCGGATGCCAAGCTCCCGGCAGGCACAGATGATCCGAAGGGCGATCTCTCCGCGGTTGGCGATCAGGATTTTCTTGAACATTGTTTGATCAAGGAGGTGGCCGTCAGTGGCCGGTCAGGTGGTTTTGATGGCAAACAGCCGCTCGCCATACTGGACCGGCTTCCCGTTCTCGACGTAGGCGCTGACGATCTCGCCTTCGTATTCCGACGTGATCTCGTTCATCAGCTTCATCGCTTCGATGATGCACAGCACCTGGTCCTTTTTGACCCGCTCACCGACTTCGACGAACGCCGCGGCGCCCGGCTCCGGGCAGCGATAGAACGTCCCGACGATAGGCGACTTCACGACCACGAGCTCGAGCGGCGATTCCTCCTCGACCGTCTCCCGAGCGGAGGCGGCTGGCAGGACGGGAGTCGGCGGCGGCGGCGGGTGCGCCGCGACAGCCGGCGGCGCGGAGACGCGGCAGCGGCGGCGCGGCGTTCGGTCCTGTCTTCCGAATCCGGAGCTTCAGCCCGTCACGCTCGAGCTCGAACTCCGCCAACTCATGCTGCTTGACGAGCTCCAGGATCCGTTCGATGTCGTCGAATTCCAATCAGCCTCCGAACTCACCGGGGGGCTTCGCCCCGCCGGCCCCCCAGCGCGTAGCGCGCCTACTCCCTCCGGGGGGCTTCGCCCCGCCGGACCCCCCAGCGCCGACTACTCGCGTGTCAGCACATCGCAGCCCGTGGCCGTCACGAGGACGTCGTCTTCGAGACGAGCGCCGCCGATGCCCTCCACGTAGGCACCGGGCTCGATCGTGAAGACCATCCCCGGTTCGAGCAATGCGTCCGTCTGCCCCTCGATGCGCCTGGCGATCCGGGGCTCCTCGTGGACCTCGAGGCCGATCCCATGGCCGGTGGCATGTCCGAACGCCTCTCCCAGCCCGTGCCGCATCAGGACCTCCCGGGCGGCGGCGTCGACACGACTGGCCGGAATGCCTGGCTGGACGGCGGCTATAGCCGCCCGCTGTGCCTCTGCGACGGCAGCGGCCAAGCCGGCGCCATTCCGGGGCTGGTGTCCCAAGCTCGACCGTCCGCGTCAGATCCACGGAGTATCCGTCGTAGACGCCCCCGAAGTCCAGCACCACCCCCTCACCCGCCTCGAGGCGGCGCGGGCCCGGGCGAGCGTGAGGGCGGGCGCCATTCGGCCCGGACGCCACGATCGTCTCGAAAGCGGGACGCTCGAAACCGGCGCCCCTGATCAGGGCGTCGATGTCGGCGGCCACCTCGACTTCCGTCCGTCCCTCGCGAACGAACGCCGGCACTCGCGTCGGCGACCTGCGCCAGCCGCCGGCCCGCTTCGCGCAGCGTTGCGATTTCCGCGTCATCCTTCACAGCACGGGCGCGCTCGATCAGCCGCTCAGTGGCGACGAGCACCGGGCACGGCCGAGGGCTGGCGAGCGGCGACGGGGCGTCCGTCGCGAGGGACTTCGACAGCCGATTGAATCGCCAGACCGACATCCACTGGCTCTCGATCCCGACGCGGCCCGCGCCGCCGGCCAGCAGTCGCTGGACCAGCGTCTCCTCCAGGCTCGTCGGCGCCACGACGACGTCGAGGTCGTCAGGATGTCCGCCGCCTGCCGTGACTGCTTCGCGGGCGGCAATAGCGTACCGGAAATCCACAACGAGCTGGGCGCGCCCGGGCTCCACCAGCAGCAGGCCCGCCGATGCCGCTGAACGAGGTGAGATAGCGAATGTTCGGAGGATGCGAGACCACCAGCGCGTCGATTCGGGCGTTTTCGAGGGAGCCGCGCAGATGGGCGAGTCTAGCCGCCTGGGGGGCGGATGTCAGAGCAACCATGCCGTCAGCCTACGACAGCTGGCCTGAAGCCGCGCGGATTTTACGTGGCCTGCCGGCGCTGCTCAATGGCGGCGAGGAACGATTCGAGCGCCGGCACCGCGGAGCTCCGACAGAGGGTGCCTGTGGTCTGGCAACAGCCTGCGCGTTCGCCGACCCTGCCCCAGCTCCAGCCGCAGGCTCCGCCGCGGAGAGCCGGGCGCCTGACGGCGCGTGATCCGAAACGCCGGACGGCGCCTGATCTTCGAATTCGTTCGTGGAGGGTGGCCAGGGCACGGATTGCGGCGAGGTTCTCGGGCGCCATCCGCAGCACCCGCTCGAACTCGACCCGAGCATCGTCGTATTTCCCGAGTTCCATCAGGGTGCGGCCGAGCGTGACGCGAGCCGACACGTACGCCGGGTGCCGCGCGAGCCCCACCAGGCACGTCGCCAGCGCATCGTCGTGCCGGCCGGCCCGCCGGTACTCCTCGGCCAGCGCCGCGAACGAAATGGACGCCGGGTCGGTGTCGACCCGGCGTCTCAGCTCTTCGATGCGTGCGGTCTCGACGGCCACGGACAAATCACTTCACCAGGACAGTGCCGGTCGCGGTCCCCTTCTTCCCCGAGTCGTCCGTGACTGTGAGGACGACCACGTAGGTCCGGGCCAGGCCGTACGAGTGTGACGTCGTTGCGCCGGAGCCGAACGAGCCGTCGCCGAAATCCCACTCGTAGCTCTTGATCGTGCGTCCCGGCGCCGCGCGCGAGCCGGACGCGTTGAAGTTCACGGGCTGATTGACGAGCGGGTCGTTCGGCGATGACGTGAACGACGCTGTCGGGTTGAGGCCCGCCAGGACAACCACGTTCGCGGACTTCTGTGCGGTGCGTCCGTACGCGTCCGAGATGGTCAGCGTGGCGACGTACGATCCGGCCGTCGTGTAGGCGTGGCCCGGCCGTCACGCCGGAGCCGCGTCCGCCGTCACCGAAGTTCCAGGCGTAGCTGACAATCGGGTTGCCCGTGGCCGATGTGCTCTCGCTGGCGTCGAAGAGGACGGTCTGGCTGTCGACCGGCGCGGCCGGCGTGAACGTGAACGCCGGCCTCAGACCATCGGGTGGCGCGACGCTCCCGGGCGGGACCAGTCTGATCGCGGCGGTGCGGACCGAGCTGTTGTTGAAGTCCGTGCCGACCGGCGTGATGACGATATCCACGATCGTGCCGTTGTCGACGGCGACACTCGGAGCCGCCGGCGCCGTGTAGACGAGCGATGCCCGGCCGTCCGAGCCGGTGACCAGGTTGCGCGCCGAGAGGGATCCGAAATCGGCGCGAATGCCGCCGACCGTGATCTCGGCTCTCAGCGACAGATTGCGGATCGGCGAGCTGTTCGAGTCCCGCGCCGTGATCGTGATGAGGCTCTGGGACGCGCCGTCCTGCGTGAGGACGTCGGGCGAGATCGTGATCCCAATGGAGGTCGCGAACTCCGACGGCCCGGAGAGAGGTGGCGCCTCCTGGCTCTTCATCGTGCAGGCGCTCGCCAAAGTCAACACGGCGCCGACCGCCGCGATCCAGACGCTGGTTCTTCGAGTCATGATTGTGCATTTCGGATCCGCGAAATTGCTGAAGTCGATACGCAATCCGCGCCGACACCGACACCTCGCGCCCCGCTCTGATCGTGACCGTAGAAGGTCACTTCCGCGAGCGTCGACAGCACGAGGCCGTTCGTTCGGAGCGCCAGCAGCGGGGCCTCTGCCTTCGACGTGTGTCGCACGAGCGTGAAACCGGCGCCGGCGCCGGCGCCGCTGACCGTCACCGTGAACGCGCCATCGAATGCATACGGCACGTCGACGCCAGGCGTATTCCTGCCGTCCGCGCGGACGTACTGGACGTGATACCGGTCGATGGTGATGGAGTTCACGCTGGTCGGGCCTGCCGCGCTCCCGGCATCTTTCATCGCGAGCGCGAACTCGACTTTCGCCAGATCGTTGAACGCGCCGGTCTGGCCGTCCTTGCTGGTAATCACGTCGGACAGCAGCGTGCCGCCGAATTTCTCGGGCTCGGCGCCAGGCGCCGCCTGGAACGAAGACACGGTCAAATAAGAGGACGCCGTCCCCTGCCGCTGCAGATCGCCGCACGCCGTCGGCGCCGTCGCCACCAGAATCGCCGCCGCGACCCGGAATCCGCGTCGCCGGAGGGCCGCCCGGCCCGGTTCGAGCATCTGTGTTCCCGTTCTCATTGACCTAACCCTTCAGAATGCGAGGTGTGATGAAGATGAGCAGCTCGCGGCTGGAGTCTTCCACTCGATCCCGCTTGAACAGCCATCCGAGCAGCGGCACGCGGTTCAGCACCGGCGTGCGGTCGTTCGACGACTGCTCCTGGCTCACGAAAATGCCACCGATGACCGTCGTCGACCCGTCGTTGATCTGCACCTGCGTGTTGGCGCGCTGCGTGTCGATCGGCGGGATGCCGTTCACCTGACGGCTGAAGTCCGGCGTCGCGTTCTCGATCGTGATCTTCATGATCACGGTGTTGGCCGCCGTGATCTGCGGTGTGACCTTGAGCACGAGCACGGCATCCTTGAACGACACGGTGACGGTGTTGTTCGCCACCGTCTGAATCGGGATCTGGATACCCTGCGCGACTTCCGCTTCGATGTTGTTCTGCGTCGTCAGGCGCGGCGTCGAGAGGACACGTCCCTTGCCGGTGCGCTCCAGGGCCGACAGCGCGATGTCCAGGTTGAACGCCCCGTTGACGGCACCGAGCGCCAACCCGATCGCGGAGTTCGCATCCGGTACACCGAGCTTGACCGCGGTGCTCGTCTGCTCGGTCGACGATGCGCGCGGATCGCTCGATCCCTGCGAACCGAGGCGGCCGCCAATCGTTCCCTGGTTCGGGAAGGCGAGGCTCGTGGTGTTGCCGACGTCCGGCATCGCCCGGCCGTTCAGGCCCCACTGGATGCCGACCGCGCGCGCGAAATCGCGCGTCGTCTGAACGATGCGGGCCTCGACTTCGACCTGTGGCTCGGGGCGATCGATCGTCGAGAGCAGGGCGGCGACGGTATCCAGCTTCGCGGGCAGGTCCGTGATGATGAGCGTGTTGGTGCGGTCGTCGATTTGGACGTCGCCTCGTGGCGACAGCGCCGCTTTCTTGACGAGCGGCGCGGCCGCCGCCGCGCGCGCGTAGCTGAGAGAGAACGTGCGGACCGCGAGCGTGCCGGCATCTGCGGCCGACTTGGCCAGCGCCTGTCGCGAGTCCTGCTCTTTGCGCAGCGTGTCGACCCGCGCGATGCGGACGATCGTGCCGTCGACGGTGTAATCGAGCTGGTTACCGCGCAGGATCACATCCAGCGCCTGATCCCATGGCACTTCGTTGAGGATGATGTCGACCGTCCCCTGAACGTCGGGGTCGATGACCATGTTCAGGCCGCTGATCTCCGAGAAGCCCCGAAGCACCGCGCGGAGGTCGGCGCCCTGGAAGTCCAGGCTCACGGGATGACCGGTGAATCGCTTCTCGCCACCGGCCGTTTGCTGCAGCGTTGCCGCAGGCGGCGTGCGTGGAGGGGCCATCACGACTGGAGGCGGATTCGGCTCACGCCGCGCGGCAGCGCTTTTCGCTGCGGGCGCCGGCGCGCGGGCCGGTGCGGAAGCCTTCGGCGCAGGATTCGCGGCACGCGCGGGCTCGACCGCGGCTGCCACTGGACGAGCGCTCTCCAACGCGGTGATCGGATCGGGCGGCGCCTCTGGCGTAATCGCCGCCGCATTCCGGATCGCCTGCTCCAGGCTGATGGGCGGCTCGGGGGCTCCGGCACCGGCTGCGTCACCCGGGGCGAACATCACGCGATCGGACGACGCAGTGGGCGGCTCGAACACCACGTCGATGTCCCGTCCTGCAGGTCCGCTGCGCTCGACGTGGTACGTCGCGTCGTCGCTCAAGTCCATCACGACGCGTGTCACGAGCGGCTGGCGGCTGTTGATCGAGAGCCGGACTTTCTTGACCAGCGTGCTATCGACGCTGACCTGGCTCCCCGCCTTGGATGTCACGTCCGGGAAATCGAGCGTCAGACGGCGGGGACCTTCCTCTGACTCCACGACGCTCGAAGGCATCAGCTGACCGTTGCCGCTGAGTGTGATGGTGGTGGAGGACGGCGTCCGCCGGGAGCGGACGCGCTCGATGAGCGTGGCCGGGCCCGGGCCCTCGACCTGGCTGGTGATCGGATTCTGTTCGAGCGCCGCGTGGGCGGCCGGCTTGGGCTGGCTGCCGGACTTGGTCAACTCGACGCGGATGGTGTTGCGCGCGCTGCGCACGCGGTATTCCGAAGGCTCGGTCAGCGATACGCGGACGCGCGCCAGCGACGCGCCGTCCACGGCGGCGGCCTGTTCCAGCTTCACCCCCGCGAGCGATCCGGCGCGGACGACGTCTGCTCGCGCGTCAGACACGCTGACGTTCCGCAGATCGACGAGCAGCGTGAGCGGATCGGGCCGGCTCACGGCATAGGCGACGGGCTCGGTCGACTCGATGAGAACGGCATTGTCCTGCGACGAGACTCCCAGAAGCCGTACCGGTGCAGCCGCGGCCGAGACCAGCATGCTGCTGGCCGCCAGCGCCGTTACTGCCGCGGCCGCCATCCGGCGCCGCTGTTGCCTCACCTTGTACGCGATCATCTCTTCGGCTCTTTCCCACTGTCTGCGTGTGGCAGCCCGGAGCGGCTGCGCCACCGCACGTTAGCCGCGGCCTTCGCCGGCGCGGACCCGTTTCGGAACTTCACGTTGCTTCACGAGCGAGAGCGGGTCGTTGACATCCTGCGAGAACACGACACCGTCCGCAGTGATCGTCTTCACCGCGCCATCCAGCAACCGGTCGCCGCTCTTCACGATGTACGTCTTGTTGTCCGGCGCCTGGATCATCGCGATGTAGCCGGAGCGGCCGCGTATGACGCCCTTGACGGTCACTTCGTTCACCAGCAGCCCGGGGATGCCGGCCGCGCGTGCGGCGCCCTGCCCAGCGTCGTTGCCTCTGCCCACCAGGCTCAAGAACGGGTCACGACGGCCCTCGGAGTTGTACGAGTAGCCCGAAGGGCTCGGCGGCTGCTCGGCCGTCTGCGGCGACGTCGCCGGCGCGGCGGGCTGTGCGGCCGCGGCGGGCGCCTGTCCGGCAGCCCCGGAAGCTCCGTAAACAGCGCTGAGAGCGAGGAGAACGGTGGTCAGCATGAAAACCTCGGCTGTACTCGGCTCACTTCGCGACGGAGGGCTGCTTCGGCACCGCCTTGCCCTTCGCGGCCGCAAGGCCTTCCTGCAGCACGAAGGTCGTGGCCACGCACTCGGCGACGATGGTGGCGTTCGGCTCCGGCTGCGGCTTGGCCTTGATGGTGATGCTGCTGATGTTGATGATTCGCGGGAACTTGCTGATCCGATCGAAGAACGCGCCGAGGTTGTGATACGTGCCCTCGGCCTGGAGCTTGAACGGAACCTCCGCATACATCGTCTGCTGCACGGAGGGCTGCGGCGTGAAGCGCTGAATCGAGAGGCTGGATTGTGCGGCGAGCCCCTGCAGTCGTCGCAGGATGTCGGCGACGTCCTTCTCCTCCGGAAGCACGGCGCGGAGGCTCTCGAGTCGTCCTTCGAGTTGGGTGACCTGCCCCTCGAACTCCGGGAGCCGGCGCGCCGTCGCGACTCCGCGCGCGACGTCGCCGCGGAGCGCCGTCAGGCGCGTCCGTCGGACGGCGATGTCGGCCCGGACGTCCTGCACGTAGAAGTACCAGAAGCCGGCGACCGCACCGAGGCACACGAGGACGAATGCGCCGATCTGCGCGTGCCAGGGAAGCTTGCTGAGCGAGAGCTGCATGATGTCCTGTTGCGCCTTCCGGCTATTTCTTGGCGCCCTTGGCTGGCGCGGGCGGTGGTGGCGCGTCGGGATCGAAGTAGGTGGCCCGGACGACGAACCGTACGAGGTCGCCGGTCTTGGCGTCGGTCGTCACCTGGCTGTCGATGATCTCCACCGGCTTGCGGAACCACTTCGTGCTCTCGATGCCGGCGACGAAGTCCGTGAGCGCCGTCATCGACGTCGCAAACCCGTCGAGCGTGAAGTCGTTGCCCGCCTGCTTCAAGTCGGCGAGCCAGAGCCGGTCTGGAACGCTTCTGCTGATCTGATCGAGGACGCGCGCCGGGGCTGACTGACCCTTCCGGAGCTGTTCGATGAGCGTGACGCGCTGCTGGAGCTGCGTCTTGCGTGACTCGAATTTCTGGACCTGCGCGAGCACGGACCGGAGATTCCGGGTCTCGAGTTCGGCTCGGGCAATCTCGCGATCCACCGCGTGGGACTGCTCACGAAGAGACCAGAACCACCAGCCGATGCCGGTCACGGTCGCCAGGAGGACGATGCAGGCGCCGACCGTGACGCGCTGCGCGGCTGGCATCGCCACGGCCGGCTTCTTGGCGCGGGTGCGCGTGCGCTCGACTGTCAGGAGGTTGATGCGAATCATCGGTCACCTGCCCGTCGCAGCGCGAGGCCGACCGCTACGGCGGCCGTCGGGGCCACCTCCGCGACGTCCGCCTTGAACTTCGCGGCGTCGAACGAGATCTTCTTGAAGGGATCGAACGGTTCGACCGGTGCCTCGAACCGATCCGCGAGCATTTCGGCAAAGCCCTCGGCCCGCGATGCGCCGCCGCTGATCACGATGCGATTGATGCGGTCCGAGGCGGCCGTGGCCTTGAAGAAGTCGAAGGTCTTCTGGATTTCGAGCATCACGTTCTCGGTGACCGCCCGGAGCACCGGGCGCGCCTCCTCGTAGGTGGTGCCGTTGACCGCCTGGCCGCGCTTCAACTGGTCGGCCTGCTCGAAGGGCAGGCTCAGCTCCTTCTGGAGCGCCTCGGTGTAGGCGTTGCCGCCGATCGAGATGTCGCGGGTGAAGACCGACTGTTCGCCGCTCAGGATGTTGATGTTGGTGGCGCTCGCGCCGGCGTTGAGGAGGACGACCACGGAGTCGCCGTCGGCGCCGTAGTTCGCTTCGTACGCGTTCTGCAGCGCGAAGGCATCGACGTCGATCACGACTGCCGTCCGGCCAGCCTGACCGATGACCCCCGTGTAGTCGGCGATCTTCTCGTTCTTCGCCGCGACCAGGAGCACGTCCATCGTCCCTTTGCTCGGGTCGCGGGCGTCGAGGATCTGGTAGTCGAGGTTGACGTCCTGGATGTCGAAGGGGATGTACTGCTCGGCTTCCCAGTAGATCGACTCGGCGAGCTCCGCCTCGGTCATGACCGGCAGCGAAATCTTCTTGACGATGACGGCGTTCCCCGAAAGCGAGGCGGCGACTTCCTTGGTCTTGATCTGGCGGCTCTCGAAGAGTCGCTTGATGGCTGCCACGACGGCCGTGCTGTCGATGATGGCGCCGTCGACGATGCTGTCGGGCGGGATCGCTTCGGCTCCGAAGGCGGTGACCTTGTAGGTCTTGCCGACCGGCTTGAGCTCGATGGCCTTGACGGCGCTCGATCCCAGGTCGAGCCCCACGAGCGACATGGCTCTTCGTCGAAACACCGCGTTTGTCCTGTCCTGTGCCTGTCGAGTGGAAGAGGCTCGGCGGCTCGGGCCACCAGTCGTCTCGAGAGCAGGCGTTCGGCCGCACGCGCGGTGGCCCCGCCTCTCGTTACCGTCGCTTGGCGCAAGTTGGGTGCCACGGCTCAGCGGCAACGAAATCCGCAGGAATCAGCCAGATATGGCAGTCCCCCACGGGGAAGGCCGGCGGCAAGATCGACAAATCTGATCGCCAGTAACGGTTCTGTAAGCGAAAGGTCTGCGTACCTCGCGGGCCGGACCATCGGCGCGGCGCGGTCGACGGACGAATCGAGGCGGTGTCACCTAAGCTTGACAATGTGTGGCAGGACACGTATCCTCTTGGTTTGCCGTCCTTTGAGAGTGTCTCGCCGCGTACGTTCGGCTTCGCCGAGACGGGGTGATTCCGGCGGAGGCAGAGGCCGGAACGATGCGCCTGAAGCGCCTGCAGGGGGCGAAAGGCAAGAAAATGCAGGCCTCGCAAAGGTCGCAAGGAACGCAGGCCTCGCAGAGGCCGGAAGGAAATCTGGATGGGTTCGTTTGTTCCCACCGCCGGCAGCGTGGTGCGGCAGTGGCACGTGATTGACGCCGAGGGTCAGGTCCTCGGCCGGATAGCAACCGAAGCGGCGCGTCTGCTGCAGGGCAAACACAAGGCCGTCTACACCCCCCACATCGATACGGGGGACCACGTGGTCGTGGTCAATGCCGCGAAAGTCCGTTTGACCGGCCGCAAGGACGAGCAGAAGGTCTACCGATATCACAGCGGCTACGAAGGCGGGCTTCGCTCAGAGCGTGCCAAAGATCTCCGACAGAAGAACCCGTCGCGGATCGTGGAAGAGGCGGTTCGGGGAATGCTCCCCAAGACGAAGCTCGGGGAAGCGATGTGGCGCAAGCTCAAGGTCTACGCCGACGCAAAACATCCCCATCAAGCCCAGAAGCCTACCGCCCTGGACACCAAGACGACAGGCAACCCGGCAACCATCAGGAACAAGAGCAAGACGAGCAAGGGCGAGGTCGCATAACGTGGCAGCAGGCATCGAATATTACGGAACCGGACGCAGAAAGACATCCACCGCTCGCGTGTTTCTTCGCCCCGGGGCGGGCGGCATCACCGTCAACCGCAAGCCCATCGAACAGGCCTTCCCCACCGAAGCGCTCCGCACCCAGATCAAGCAGCCTCTGGCGGTCACCGAGACGGGTGACAAGTTCGATGTGCTCGCGACGATTGCCGGCGGCGGGATCGCCGGTCAGGCAGGTGCGCTGCGGCTCGGCATCGCGCGCGCCCTCGTCGAGTACAACGTGGAGCTCCGACAGCGGCTCAAGAAGGCGGGCTTCCTGACGCGCGACGCGCGCATCAAGGAACGCAAGAAGTACGGACAGAAGGGAGCGCGCAAACGCTTCCAGTTCAGCAAACGATAAGGGGCGGAGAGTTTTATGGAGGCAGCTTGGCCGGCATCGCGTTAAAAGATCTTCTCGAAGCGGGCGTCCACTTCGGGCACCAGACGAAGCGCTGGAACCCGAAGATGAAGGCGTACATCTTCGGCGAGCGGAACGGGATCTACATCATCGACCTCTCGAAGACCGCGAAGCTGTTCCGCGACGCGGAGCAGTTCACGACCAACCTCGCGGCCGACGGGCGGACGGTCCTGTTCGTGGGCACGAAACGGCAGGCGCAGGACGCGGTCGCCGAAGAGGCGCAGCGCTGTGGCATGTTCTTCGTGAACCAGCGATGGCTGGGCGGGCTGCTGACCAACTTCTCGACGATCCAGCGCAGCCTCGGGCGGCTCCGCGACCTCGAAGCGATGGAGACCGACGGCCGGTACGACACGCTCTCCAAGAAGGAGATCTCGCAGCTCGAGAAGGAGAAGCGCAAGCTTCAGAAGAACCTCGAGGGCATCCGGAACATGTCGCGGCTGCCTGACGCGCTGTTCGTCGTCGACACCCGCAAGGAAAAGATCGCGGTCGACGAAGCGCGCAAGCTGAAGATCCCGGTCATCGGCGTCGTCGACACCAACTGCGACCCGGACGAAGTGGACTACGTCATCCCCGGGAACGACGACGCGCTGCGCTCCATCAGGCTCTTCGCGTCCAGAGTGGCCGATGCCGTCCTCTCCGGGCGTGGGCTCCGCGAATCCGCGCAGGCTGACGACGAGGGCGATGTGAACGGCGACGATTGGTCACGGCGCCCGCGCACACCGCGTCAACCGCGCCCCGAGCAGGCGACTTCCCCCGCCTCCGTCTGACGACGGACGGCACTCACGTATGCGCCGGCCGGATCCCTGGCCGGCAGTTTTTTTGTACGGCGTCACCCGGGCTTAAGACGATTGAGGAGAAAGAGTAGACATGGAAATCACGGCACCGTTGGTGAAGAAGCTTCGTGACGCGACGGGCGCGGGCATGATGGAGTGCAAGGCTGCCCTCACCGAGGCAAGCGGCAACCTCGAAGAGGCCACGACCATCCTGCGGAAGCGCGGACTCGCAAGCGCTACGAAGAAGGCCGGCCGCTCGACCAACGAGGGGATGATCGGCCACTACATCCACATGGGCGGCAAGATCGGCGTGCTCGTGGAGGTCAATTGCGAGTCCGACTTCGTCGCGCGGACCGACGACTTCCAGAACCTGGCGCGCGAGATCGCCATGCATATCGCCGCTGCCAACCCGCAGTACGTCCGCCGCGAAGACGTCCCGGCCGACATCATCGAGCGCGAGCGCGCGATCTATCGCTCGCAGATGGAGGGCCAGAACAAGCCGGCAGCGGTGATCGACAAGATCATCGAAGGGAAGCTCGGGGGCTTCTACGAGCAGGTGTGTCTCCTCGATCAGCCATCCATCCGGGACCCGAAGCTGACGATCGGTCAGCTCGTGCAGCAGGCGGTCGCCAATATGGGAGAGAACATCGCGGTGCCGAGGTTTGTGAGGTTCAAGCTGGGGGAGAGCGTTTAGCGCGAAGAGACCTCGACACTGAAAACTCTTTTTCACAGGGAGGATGGGAGGAAGGGAGGAGATTTTTCATTCTGGTGATCTCTTCTTATCCTCCCGTCCTCCCCACCTCCCTGTTGAAAATGGTCTTCTCCGTTGTCTCGGTCACCTTATAATCAGGCGGATATGTCCGCCCCCGTGTTTCGTCGCATTCTTCTGAAGCTCTCTGGTGAAGCCCTCATGGGCGAGCAGCCGTTCGGGATCGATCCGGCGGTCACGACACAGATCGCGAAGGACATCAGCGAGATTCAGGGGCTCGGCGTGGAGACGGCGGTCGTGATCGGCGGCGGCAACCTGTTCCGCGGCCTTGCCGCCAGCGCCAAGGGTATGGACAGGGCGACGGCCGACTACATGGGCATGCTCGCCACCGTGATCAACGCGCTGGCACTCCAGGACGCCCTCGAGCACGTCGGCGTCGTCACACGCGTAGCGACTGCCATCGAGATGCGCGCGGTCGCCGAGCCGTTCATCCGGCGGCGCGCCGTTCGCCACCTCGAGAAAGGACGCGTCGTCGTGTTTGCCGCCGGCACCGGCAACCCGTACTTCACCACCGATACGGCGGCGGCGCTGCGGGCGATGGAGATGAAGGCGGACGTAATCCTGAAGGGCACGAAGGTGGACGGTATCTACACGGCCGATCCGATGCTCCACCCGGATGCCACGAAATACGACGATATCTCCTACCTGAAGGTCCTCGGCGAGGGCCTGAAGGTGATGGATGCCACCGCTATCTCGCTCTGCATGGACAACAAGCTGCCAATCGTGGTCTTCAACCTGCGCACCGGCGGCAACCTTCGTCGCGTGGTCATGGGCGAGCCGGTGGGCACGACGGTCAGAGCCTGATTTCTTGACGCGCCTGTCCGGACCGAAGGAGAGACACGCCGCCCGCCGCCGAACGCGGAACGGCTGACACGACTGCTGGAGCACACGTATGGACGTCACCGATGTAAAGGGCCTGTTCGCGGAAGTCAGGAAGCGCATGGAGGCGCAGCTGGATCACGTCCGGCGCGAGCTCGGAGGGGTCCGAACCGGACGCGCGTCCGTGACGATCCTGGACGCGGTCCACGTCGAAGCCTACGGATCGCACGTGCCGTTGAACCAGGTGGCGTCGCTGTCCATCCCGGAGCCGACGCTCATCGTCGCGCAGCCCTTCGATCCGTCGCTGATGTCAGCGATCGAGAAGGCGGTGCGCAGCTCCAACCTCGGGCTGAACCCCACGAACGACGGGAAGATCGTCCGCATCCCGATCCCGGCGCTGACCGAAGATCGCCGCAAGGAACTCTCGAAGCTCGTGCACAAGTACGCGGAAGAGGGCCGCAACGGCGTGCGACAGGTCAGACGCGACGCCAACGACAGGCTCAAGAAGCTCCTCAAGGACCACGCCATCTCCGAGGACGACGAGCGACGCAGCCTCGACGAAGTCCAGAAGATCACCGATCAGCAGATCGCGCAGATCGACGAACTGCAGAAGAAGAAGGACGCGGACCTGCTGAACAAATAGCTTCCAGCTCCCAGCTCCCAGCTTCCAGCTGGAGGCAACGGAGAATCAGAGGGAAGCTTCCAGCTTCCGACTCGGATTCACTCCGTTCCCTCCGAGCTGGAAGCTGGAAGCTGGGAGCTGGCCGCTTCCTCTCATGTCCTACTTCACGCATCTGGAGTGTTCCGTGCCCTGTGGCTCGGAGCCGTACGACGCTCGTGTTCCGCAGCACCTCTGTACGTGCGGTGCTCCTCTCCTCGCGCGGTACGACCTGACGGCAGCGCGGGCCTGGCAGCCCGAGTCCTTGATCGGCCGCGAGCCGACGATGTGGCGCTATCGGGAGCTGATGCCGCTGCTTCGACGGCGAGGAGCCGCTCACGCTCGGCGAAGGGTGGACTCCCCTGGTGCACGCGCGGCGGCTCGGACGTGAGCTCGGCCTCGAGCGTCTGTACATCAAAGACGAGTCCCTCAACCCGACCAACTCGTTCAAGGCGCGCGGGCTGTCTGCTGCGGTTACGCGCGCCGCTTACCTGGGGGCAGGGACCCTCTCGGTGCCCTCGGCTGGAAATGCGGCGAACGCGATGGCCGCCTACGCGGCGCGTGCCGGGCTGAAGGCGCAAGTCTTCATGCCGCGTGACGTGAAGGTCCCATTCATACGCGAGTGCGAGCTGTACGGGGCCACGGTCACTCTGGTGGACGGGCTCATCACCGACGCCGGCCGAATCGCGGCCGAGAGAGGCAAGGCGCTCGGCTGGTACGACGTCTCCACGCTCAAGGAGCCGTACCGCATCGAGGGCAAGAAGACGATGGCGTACGAGATCGGGGAACAACTGGCCTGGGAGTTCCCTGATTGGATCGTCTATCCGACAGGCGGCGGCACCGGCATGGTCGGGATGTGGAAGGCGTTCGACGAGCTCGAGCAGATCGGATGGAAGCGCTCCACCGCGCGGCCGAAGATGGTGTCGGTGCAGGCGGAGCACTGCGCACCGATCGTCCGGGCGTTCGAGAACGGCGCCGAGCGATCGGAGCTCTGGCAGAATGCACGCACGGTCGCCGACGGCCTTCGCGTGCCGAAAGCGATCGGCGACTTCCTGGTTCTGCGCGCCGTACGCGAAAGCGGCGGCACCGCGCTCGCCGTATCCGACGCCGAGATGGTCGCCGCGATGCGCGAGATTGGCTCGACGGAAGGCGTCAGTGCGGCGCCGGAAGGCGGCGCGGCGTTGCAGGCGATCCGAACTCTCGTGCGGGACGGCCGGATCCGCCGGACGGATTCGGTGGTGTTGTTCAACACCGGCGGCGCGTTGAAGTACCTCGACGTGCTCGGCGGGGCCTGAAGGCCCGCCGTTCAATCGCCGAGCGAAATGCCGACGGCCTTCGCCGTCCGCACGACGTCGAAATCGAGCGGCACGTTGCGCGTCCGGCCGACGACGCTCTCGAGCGGAACCGCGACGATGTTGGGTGGATGGAACGCAACCATGTGGCCGAACTTCTTCTCGAGCACGAGCTCCACGGCGCGCGCACCGAAGCGCGTCGCCAGGATGCGGTCGAAGCTCGTCGGCGCCCCGCCGCGCTGCAAATGCCCGAGAACGACGCTGCGGGTCTCTTTGCCGGTCTTCATCTCGAGTGCGGCGGCAACGCGAACGCCGACGCCCCCGAGCCGTTCGGCGACCGCGGTCGTGCCGGCTGTGAGCAACGATACCTGGCCGCCAATCGGCTTCGCGCCTTCGGCCGCGACGACGATGCTGAAGCGTGCACCGTGACCGTCTCGAGCGCGAATGCGCTCCGCAACCTTGTCGAGGTCGTACGGGATCTCCGGGATCAGAATCACGTCGGCGCCGCCGGCGACGCCGGCATACAGCGCAATCCACCCGGCGTACCGCCCCATCACCTCGACGACCATGACGCGGTGATGCGCCTCGGCGGTCGTGTGGAGCCGGTCGATCGCGTCGGTCGCGAAGCTCACGGCGGTGTCGAATCCAAACGTGTTGGTGGTTTCGACGATGTCGTTGTCGATGGTCTTGGGAACGCCGACGATGGGAATGCCGCGCCGGTGGAACTGCTCGGCGATGGCGAGCGTCCCGTCGCCGCCGATGACGATGAGCGCGTCGAGAGTGAGCTGGTGATACATCTCGACGCAGCGGTCGGAATAGTCGCGGGTGCCGCCTGTGGTTTCGACCGGATACGCGAACGGATTACCGCGGTTTGTAGTGCCGAGGATGGTGCCGCCGATCCGGAGGATGCCGGTTACGTCGCGCGGGGTCAACCGGCGCCACCGATCGGGTTCGATCAGGCCGGCGAAGCTGTCTTCGAGTCCGATGACCTCGCACCCGCAGTTGACGGCGGACTTGACGACGGCGCGGATGACCGCGTTCAACCCTGGGGCGTCGCCGCCGCCGGTGAGAACGCCGATGCGCTGGCTGCTCGAAGGTGTCACCTGGCTGCCCCTGACGTGGCTGACATGCCTAACATGGCGCGAGTATAACAGCCGGTGACTCAGCCACTTGCCGCGGCGCATCGGGTTGACTACACTCGCCGCGCATGGCGGTGCTCTGAAGCGGAGCGCCGCTGTAGCAGAGCGCAAAAGGAAGAGGACTGTGAATGACGCTCGATCTGTGGTCGATGGCTTTCGTGTTCCTGCTGGCGACCTTCGTGGGCTTCCAGGTGATCCAGAACGTGTCGCGCCTGCTGCACACGCCGCTGATGTCGCTCACGAACGCGATCTCCGCCATCGCCGTCGTCGGCTCGCTCATCATCGCCGGTGAGGAGAAGACCGTCCTGAGCACAATCCTCGGCACCGTCGCCGTGGCCGCCTCCGTCACGAACATCGTCAGCGGCTTCCTGATCACCGACCGGATGCTGAAGATGTTCCGCGAGCGGGGACCACGCTCGTGATCGCGGAGCACCTCACACAAGCCAGCTATCTGGCCGCCGCGGCGCTCTTCATTCTCTCGCTCCGCTGGTTGAGCAACCCGAAGACGGCGCGGCGCGGCGTCGGCGCCGGCGTGGCCGGCATGGCGGCGGCGATCGGAGGCACCCTCCTCCATCCGGAGATCGTCAGCTTCAAGTGGATCGCCGTCGCGCTGGTGATCGGCACGGCCATCGGCGTCCCGCTGTCGCAGGTGCCCCTGACAGCTGTCCCACAGCGAACGGCGCTCTCGCACGCCTTCGGCGGCCTGGCGGCCGGGCTCGTCGGCACGGCGAAATACATGTTGTGGCTCGAGGACGGTCAGCTGACGGCATTTCGCACGGCTGCCATCGCGATCGAAGTGATCCTCGGGTACCTGACGTTCACGGGCAGTCTGATGGCTGCGGGCAAGCTGCAGGAGATTATTCCGACACGCCCGATCACCTACCGCGGACAGAACGTCGTCAACCTCGGGCTGCTGGCGATTGCGGTGATTGCCTCGGTCGTGCTGATCGTCCGGCCGGAGCTGTGGCAGCTGTTCCCCGTCGTCATCATCCTGTCGCTGGTGTTCGGTGTGCTGCTGATCGTGCCGATCGGCGGCGCCGACATGCCGACGGTGATCTCGCTGCTGAATTCCTACGCGGGGCTGTCCGCAGTGGCGATGGGCTTCGTGCTCGAGAACAAGGTCCTGATTACGGCCGGCGCACTCGATGGATCGTCCGGCTTCATCCTGTCGGTGATCATGTGCCGCGCGATGAACCGGTCGTTCACCAACGTGCTGTTCGGCGCATTCGGGCAGGTGCAGGCCGGTGGCAGCGCGGCGGAGGCAAAAGCCGTCAAGAGCGGCACGCCCCAGGATGCGGCCGACCTTCTCGGCAACGCCAGCAAGGTCGTGATCGTTCCCGGGTACGGGATGGCGGTCTCGCAGGCGCAGCACCGCGTCCGCGAGATCTACGATGCGCTCACCAAGCAGGGGATCGACGTGAAGTTCGCGATCCACCCCGTGGCGGGTCGCATGCCGGGCCACATGAACGTGCTGCTCGCTGAAGCGGAGGTCCCGTACGACGCGCTCATCGAGATGGATGAGATCAATCGTGACCTGCCGCAGACCGACGTCGTGCTCGTCGTCGGGGCGAACGACGTGGTGAATCCCGCCGCGCGGCACGACACGAAGAGCCCGATCTATGGAATGCCGATCATCGACGCCGACCGGGCGAAGTTCGTCATCGCGAACAAGCGCTCGATGAACCCCGGGTTCGCCGGCATCGAGAACGAGCTGTACTCTGCGGACAACACCCTGATGATCTTCGGCGACGCGAAAACCGTCCTCGGTGAGATCGTCAAGGCCCTCACCGGAGGCGACGGACACTGATGGACACACTGATCGACCTGTTCCTGCACCTCGATACGCACCTCGCCCAATTCGTGGCGACCTACGGCGCGTGGGTGTACGGCCTGCTCTTCCTCATCGTCTTTGCAGAGACCGGCCTGGTCGTCACGCCGTTCCTGCCGGGCGACTCCCTGCTGTTCGCTGCCGGCGCGTTGGCCGCCGCCGGCGGACTGAACGTGTGGGTGCTGGTTGCGCTTCTCAGCGTAGCCGCCGTTCTGGGCGACGCCGTGAACTACGCCGCCGGCAGGTTCGTGGGGCCACGCGTGTTCAGCGCGACGGACCGCGCGAGCGGGTGGCATCGGCTCCTCAACCGGGAGCATTTGAATCGTACGCACGCGTTCTTCGAAAAGTACGGCGCCAAGGCAGTGGTGTTGGGGCGCTTCGTGCCGATCGTTCGGACGTTCGTCCCGTTCGTCGCGGGCGCCGGCGCGATGACCTATGCGACGTTTGCGGTGTACAACGTCGTCGGCGGCCTCGTCTGGGTCGGAATCTGCACGCTCGCCGGATACGGGTTCGGGACCGTGCCGATCGTGAAGAACAACTTCTCGCTCTTCGCGCTCGGCATCGTCTTCGTCTCGGTGATCCCGATTGGCGTCGAGCTGATCCGCCACCGGTTCGGATCGTCGGCGGCGCGGTGACCGCGCCCGGGGATTGTGGCGCGGAGGCTCGCTCAAACGCAGCGCTCATTCGAAAGCGCTTGCCAGGAGCTGAATTTGAACGGTTTTGCGATGGTGGACGGCGGGAGGATCGAACTCCCGACCTCCGCGTTGCGAACGCGTTGCCCCCCTCTCACAGTATCGCGCACCATCGCTCACCATCACACCAATTCACGGATTTCCTTAGGGTTTCTGCACATGCCGGTGCTACGCTGAGCGACCGTCGTTGATGGCGGGCGAGGGCATCTGCACCCCTAATGCACCCCCGTTCCCATACCAGGTAAGGGGAGAGACATGATCACGGCCATCACGCAAGACCTGCTGAGTAAGCTCCCGGCCGGTCCCTGCGAGATTCGCGACAGCAAGATGCCGGGGCTCGTGCTCCGGATTCGGACAAGTGGCGCGGCGACCTGGACGGTCGTCTATGGCCGTGGGCAACGGGAGACACTCGGCAAGCTGGAAGCCCTCACGTTGCCCCAGGCGCGCTCGTTGGCGCGGGGGATACTCGGGGACGTCGCCCACGGCAAAGACCCCGCGGCGGAGCGCCGGAAGCGTCAGGCGGGCACGCTGGGGCAATTCCTCGACTCGCAGTATCGGCCGTGGGCCGTGGCGCATCGCAAGACCGGCGAGGACACCGTCATCCGCGTTTGCACCGCCTTCGGGGATGCGTTCCTCAACCGCCCGTTGTTGGAGATCTCCACTTTCGCGCTCGAAAGTTGGCGCACGAGACGGCGCAAAGACGACATCACGGACAGCACCATCAACCGCGACCTCGACGCCTTGCGGTCCGTGCTCTCGAAAGCCGTGGAGTGGGGGATCCTGCGT
This sequence comes from uncultured Acidobacteriota bacterium, assembly GCA_963804795.1. Taxonomy (GTDB): domain Bacteria; phylum Acidobacteriota; class Vicinamibacteria; order Vicinamibacterales; family 2-12-FULL-66-21; genus CAVSUB01. Next base: position 88,857 of record CAWDRS010000014.1, read on the forward strand.
GAGCATCCCATGCGACAGGTGAAGCGGGCGAAAGTTGATACGCTCGGACGGGTGCGCTATCTCAGCGTCGAGGAAGAACAGCGTCTGCGACAGACGCTCATCGATCGCGATGAGGCGCGACGGGACGGCCGGCGACGCTTCAACGCGTGGCGGGCAGACCGCGGGTATCAGACGCTTCCGGACATCGGTCCGGATGTCTATCCCGATCATCTGCATCCGCTCATTGTGTTGGCACTCAACACCGGGCTTCGACGTGGGGAGCTCCTGGCGCTGACATGGGCGGACGTGAACCTGACGACGCGGCTGCTGTCCGTGCGAGGCGCGACGGCGAAGTCCGGACTCACGCGCTATGTGCCGTTGAACGAGGAAGCCGTGACGGTCTTGCAGACGTGGAAACCCTCGCCGATCTGCGAGGGTTTCGTCTTCCCCGGTCCGACCGGCGAACGGATGGAGAGTCTCAAAACCGCGTGGAAAAAGATTGCGACAGCCGCACGACTCGACGACTTCACGTTCCACGATCTGCGGCATACGTTCGCGTCCAAACTCGTGATGGCCGGCGTGGATCTGAACACCGTCCGCGAATTGCTCGGACATGCCGACATCAAGATGACCTTGCGCTATAGCCATCTCGCACCCGAGCATCGGGCCGCAGCCGTCGCGAAACTCGTGGGTGCCTGATTTGTCGTCTCTCGACGACAAAACTACAAAATTGGGGTTTTCCGACAGATAAATACCCGCCCGCCGATTCGTCGGGTAGTTTGGGCGGCATGACTCGCCTGCAGCCGGCCCACGCCCCCCTCACCGAAGACGACGCCGCGATGTATCTCGGCTACAAAGCCGCTACGCTGCGCGCGTGGCGGCTGGACGGCCGCGGCCCCGCCTTCATCCGCGTCAATCGGTCCGTGCGCTATCTCCCGCGCGACCTCGACGACTGGCTGCAGCGGCATCGCGTCCGGACCAAGGAGGCATCATGACCCGCGTCGCCGCGGTCGACCGGGCGCGTCTCGAGGCGCTGCTCGGCATCTTGCACCGCATGGGCACCATCGTCCCCCTGATGGTCGAGCGACTCGACGCCCACGTCCGTGGCCAGACGACGCGGGAACTCGACGTCGAGGACCAGATCCAGGCCGCGCTGGACTGTTTGATCGACTTGTGCACGGACCTCGACGCCATCGATCCCGACTGGCGCCCGGTGACTCCCGGCACCCTGGCGCCCGGGCGCCAGAGGCATTGAGCCGATGACCTCCGCAGACGCCGTCCGCTCGGCACGTTTCGAAGAGCTCGTCTCGCTGCTGAAGTGCCTGATCAACCGGTTCGACGACATCGACCTCGAGCTCGCCGACATCAAGGACTACATCGACGACGTGGACCGCATGCTCCGGCCGCATGGGGATGGCACGCGCACCCGCCGGGGGCGTGGCCGGGAGAAGTGGCAATGACGCCCGAGGAATATCGGCGCGCGGCGCGCGACATCGGACAGGACCCCCTCGACCGCGAGGCCCGGCGTCGGAACGGCCGCCCACGCAACACGGTGCACTTTCCCACCAAGGCCGTATCGCCATCGGCCCGGAGAATCGATCTCCAACGAGGATCCCTTCGTCGATGTGCCGCATCCGGCGGGTGCACCTGCCGAACCGCCACGCCTGAAGGTGTTCACCTTGCCCGAACTCGATCGGCACGTCTTCGAACATCGACGGCCCCTGCTCCAGCGGGACGACACCGTCATCGTGCGGGAAGGCCACATCAGCGAGATCTTCGGCCCCCGCGGCATCGGCAAGACCTGGCTGACGCAGACGCTCGCCTTGATTGCCTCGACCGGCACGTCGGCGCTCGGGTTCCATACGGAGGAACCCGTCCGCGTCCTCTACGTGGACGGCGAAATGGCCGGCCCGGATCTCCAAGAGCGATTCACCCGGCTGCAGGAGATGCTCGCCGTGAAGGGCACCGCGAACCTGGTGGTGCTCGGCGCCGACTGGCAAGAGACGTTTCTGCCCCGACTCGATACCGCCGCGGGTCGCGTGGCGGTCGAACCCTTCGTGGAGGCGGCCGACCTCGTCATCTGCGATAACCGATCCACGCTGTTCGATCCCGAGAGCGAGTGCGATCCGGTCGCGTGGCAGCCCGCGCAGGATTGGCTACTGTCCCTCCGGCGTCGCCGCAAGGCGACCTTGCTCGTCCATCACAGCAACCGACAAGGCGGCGCCCGCGGCCACTCCAAGCCTGAAGATGTGATGAACGTCCTGATCAAACTGTCGCGGCCGGACGGCTACACCGCGGACCAGGGCGCCACGTTCCTGGTGGAATTCGACAAGACGCGCGGCATCTACGGCGCCGGCGTCGCCCCCTTCACGGCCACCCTGACCCCGACCGGCTGGCGGGTGGACGGCGTGGACACCGGGACCACCGTGATCCGGAAGCTGCGCAACTATCTCCAGCTGGCCCACACGGCCGACGACCGGCCCAAGTCGGCGACGGCCGCGATTACCGCGATTCGCGTCCGGCGTGAAGCTGGACTGGCGGCCTGGACCGAGCTCAAGCAGCACGGGGAACTGCACGAACATCCCAAGGGCGGCTTCTACCTCGCCTGAGCTAGAGGTTCCCAAAGTTCCGCCGGTTCCGGGAACTCTTGGCCTCTGCGGAACCGGTTCCCGGTTCCCCATCTTTAGATGGGAACCGGAACCGGGGAGCGGAACCGGTTCCCAGCCCTCCGAAATGTCTCAAAACAGCACACTGTTGCGCTATCTTCGTCCCGCGGGCTTGACGCGTGAAGCCCTGAAAGCGCTCAGCAAGGGTGACGCATGGCGAGACAGCACACGGCCGAGTTACCTCGAAGAGACTCAGCGGTTCCCCCGGTTCCGGAGCTCTACAGCCGCTTTCGCGCCGTCATCTTGAGGACCGCGGCCAGGGTCGTTGGCGCGGACGCGGCTCACGACGTCCTGCAGACGCTGTTCGTGGAACTCCTGACGGACGGCGGGCTCGGCGACGACGTCCGGCCCGCGAATGTCTTTGGGCTCATCGTTTTTCGCGCTCGTCTTTGCGCGATTCAGCATCTACGCCGGCACAAGCACGACGCTGCCCACGATGACCCCGACCTGGCATTCGCGGCCGTCCGCAGTAGCGCGCTCCGTGACCATCCCGACGTCTGGACCTATCGCCGTGAGCTGCGGCGCCGGCTGATTGCGGCCTTCTGCTCCCTGCCGCCGCAGATGCGCCAGGCTACCCGGCTGCGGTTCTTCAAGGATTACACCCTCGAAGAGCTCGAGCAGGCGCTCGGCGTTCGGCACAGCCGCGTCTCCACGGTGCTGCAGACGGGGAAACTGCGGCTGCGCCAGGCGCTCGCGGATGTCTATGAGCCGACTGGGATGCCGGCGCACTACCGGCCGCACAACACGCAACCGAGACGGCCGTGCCGCTAGCACCGCTCGCTCGTTGCCTCGAACCGGGCTGCACCGCTCGTGTCGCTCGTGGGCGGTGTCCGGCGCATCAGCACGCCGAACGACGCGCATTGCTGCCCGTGGAAGGCCTGTATCGCACGCAACGATGGAAGCGACTCCGTGCATGGGTCCTGATGCTCCAGCCGCTGTGCAAGGATTGCGAAGCGCAAGGGCACCTGCGCCCCTGTCAAGAAGTGCATCACACCGTCAAGCATCACGGCGACGCGGAACGGTTCTTCGAGACCAAACACCTAATCGGTCTGTGTCGCAGGCATCATCACGCACGCACCATGCGAGGCGAATGATGACGACACATCTAATGCGTGACGCCGTCACGCATTGCCGCTTCACGCGTCAAGCGCGCAGTGATACCGGACCCGGTATCGTTGCGCACCTGCGAGAGATGCATACCTCGCACGGGGATGTCGCAATCGCTGCAAACGGGGCTGCCTGCGAAGGCCCGGTCGGCAATCTTTCGCAATCGCAGAACTGAGACATGGCGAGACCGGTCACACCGCTGCACGTGAAGCAAAAGCGCGGCACCGTCGAGCCCCAGCGCGAACGGACACGCGCGAAGCCGACCACCAGGTTGCCGAAAAATCCGGTGGTCCGCCGTGACTACGTGAAGATTGCCGACCGATACGTCGACGATGTGCTGTCGCAGCGCATCGTCAATGGTCAGTGGGTGCAGAAGGCGTGCGCCCGGTATCGACGCATGCGGGAGAAACTAGGTAGTAACGCTACCAAGTTTTTCTGGTCTCCCTCACATGTCGTGGACGTCTGCCGCTTCATCGAGCAGCTACCGCACGTCGAGGGACGATGGAGCACCGCAACGATTCACCTGGAACCCTGGCAAGTGTGGATGCTCGCGGCCTGCTACGGATTCCGCCTTGTGTCCCACGGGAAACAACCATCTGTCCGGCTCGTCTCCACCTGCTTCTTTCAAGTCGGCCGGAAGTCCGCGAAGTCCACGTTGGTGGCTGCGACCGCGCTCTATCACCTGGCGCGCGAACACGAACCCGGCGCGCAAGTCGTCTGCGGCGCCAGCACGGGCAATCAAGCCCGCATCGTCTTCGGCATCATGCAGAAGATGGTCAAGCGGTCTCCATGGTTGCGCGAGCTCGGGTTTGTCGCGTGGGCGAATGCCGTGACGCTCGACGATGAGACCGGCGGCGGCAATGCGAAACCCATCAACAGCAAGAGCAGCACGCAAGACGGATTGAATCCGAGCTTCATCTCACTCGATGAATCGCACGCGCAAAGTTTCGAACTACATGACGTGCTGAAGTCGGCGCAAGGCGCGCGACCCGATGCGGCGCTATGGGCACCAACAACAGCCGGCTATTCGCTCACATCGGTCGGCTACGCGCTGCGCTCAACGGCGATGAAGATTCTCGATGGCGTCGTCGACTCGCCGCATAGCTTCGTGGTCTTGTATGAACTCGATGACGGCGACGACTGGCGCGATGAGAAGGTCTGGGTCAAGGCGTTGCCGATGCTGGGCATCACGCCGACGCTCGACTACGTCCGGCGCTATTGCCTCGATGCGCAGCAGACACCTGGTTTACAAGGTGAGTTCGAAACGAAAGTTTGCAATAGATGGCTGCACTCCGCGAAAGGCTGGTTGTCGATACCCGCATGGGACCGCTGCGCGAATCTCGAGATTCGCCTCGAAGACTTCGCGCATGAACGCTGCTGGATTGGCGTCGACCTCGCCGAACGCGACGACATTGCCGCGGTCGCGCTCGCCTTCCTCCGTGACGACATCGTCTACGTCTTCGTTCGCGGCTATCTCCCCGAGCTCGTCATCACCGACCGGGCGCGCGCGGTGCCCGAGTATCGGCTCTGGCTGCAGGCCGGCGAATTGATTCCAACGTCCGGGAACATGACGGACTACGCCGTGATCGAAGCGGACCTGTGCCAGGACTGCGACGCGTTTGATGTGCAGGACATTGTCATCGAACGATTTAGTGCGCTGCATCTCGCGAGTAACCTCGTGACGTCTGGCTTACCGGCGCGCATTGAATCGAAGTCCGCGAAAACGTTTACGGCGCCCGCGAAAGAATTCGAAGCGCGTATCAAGGCCGGGAAGCTGCGCCACACCGGCAGCTCGTTCCTGAAGTGGCAGGTCAGTAACGTCTGCGTCGAACGGCGGCGTGATGGCAGTCTCTTGCCGACCAAAGAAAGTCCGGAAAGCGCGAACAAGACCGACGCCGTCGACGCCGTCTTGTTGGCGTTGTCTGGGTTGATCGAGGCGAGCACCGCCCCGGCCGTCGAGCCCCGCATCCTGTTCCTGGAGGCCTGATTCGACGAATTGCGCAGGAATTGCTAAGGAATTCTACTGGCGGAAAGTTCCCCAGTAGGAATTGCTAGGAAATCAAGGTGCGCAAATTTCGGCACCTCAATTTCTTAGGAAATTCATCTGCGGAAATTTCCGCAGATGGAATTGCTAGGAAATCTGACTGACGAAAATTTGCCAGTCAATAGGCTGCGGAAATTTCCGCAGCCTGGAAGGAACCGCGGCTGAGGGTTCTCCGAGCCGGCCGCTCAGGTCTCCGAGGGTTCCCCGAGCCGGGAGATCACCGAAATCGGGTTTTCTCACATCCCGATTTCAATATTCGTAAACGGTGTGACGTATGACGATTCAAGACTTCCTCACGCAAACCACCACGCGCAGTCTCCCGCTGTCCGAGCTCACGACGATCGCGGCCGATCGGGCGGCGTTCGGCGACGATGTGATCGCGGGGTTCCGCACGCAGATCGAACTCCGGGCGCAGTCGGCACAAGCGGTGCTCGATGCCGCCACGCAAGCGAACCGCGACACCCTGCTTCGCCAGTGAACAGCGCAGCTATGACGGGCACGTCCGCGAGCGGGATTCGATTCTCAGTCTGCAGCAGAGCGTTGAGCGGCGGACCGAGCAGCGGGCGTATGTCCCGCCGTCGCAGGCTGTCACCACGGGAGATCGATCGCCGGAGCGGCGCGGCATCTTCGGCAGCGGCGTTGAACTCCGCGCCCTCGTGACGACGGGCGGCGCGGGCGCCGTCGTCAGCCCGGATCAGTTCGGGCCGGGCTTCTTCGATCGGCTGGCCCCGCTCAGCGTCCTGCTCCGGGCGGGGATTCAGGTGCTCCGCACGGACCGCGACACCCTCCACCTGCCGCGGGTGGATAGCGATCCGGCGACGACGATCGTCACGGAAGGATCGGCGATTGGTCCGGCCGATCCCGGTTACACCGACATTTCGGCGACGCCGGTCAAGTTCGGCACCCTCACGGTCATCAGCAACGAACTGGCGATGGATAGCAGCCCGGACATCACGAATCTGCTCGAGATGCAGATGCTGCGGTCGTTGGCGCTGCGCTATGACCTGGCGGGCTTCGAGGAGAACAACGCCAACTTCAAGGGCTTGAAGAATGTGACCGGGATCACGCTCGATAGCACGCTCGGCACCAATGGCTTGAAGCCGGTCAACCTGGATACGATCGCGTCGGCGATTGGCTCGCTCACCGGGAACGACGCGACCCCGACCGCGATCTTCATGCACCCGCGCAGCTGGTCCACCTTCTTGCAAATCAAGGAAGTCTCCGGCTCGACGAAGAGTCTGCTGCAGGATTCCGCGGCGAGCGGATCGGCGGGGGTCACGCGGGTGCTGTTTGGGCTGCCCGTCTTTCTGACCTCGCAGCTGTCCATCACGGAAACCAAGGGCACGTCGAGCGATGCGAGCTCCATCTACGTGGTGGATGCGTCGCAGATCTACGGCGTGTTCCGGACCGATGCGCGGGTGGAAGTCGATCGCTCGCGGCTGTTCAACACCGATCAGAGTGAAGTCCGCGCGATTATGCGGGCGACCCTGACGGTGCCGAATCCCAAGGCGGTCGTGCGGATCGAAGGCGTGCGCGCCATCTAACAGGCGACGTAAATCGCGATTTAAGTCGCCAGCGGCGGATGGGTGAACCGCGATACAAGATGGGTAACTTCTAACGGCGTTAGAAGTTACCCATCTTGTATCGCGGCGCACCCGAGAGGACTGCGATGAAGTGGCCCTGGTTCGAGCAACGGACGTCCGTCGCCCTCCCGTCGCCGGAGGTGCTCTCGTGGTTCTCCGCCGGGCCGACCGCGGCGGGCGTGACGGTGACGCCGGAGAACAGTCTCAGCGTGCCGGCGGTGTTCAGTTGCGTGCAGGTGCTGGCGCAGGATGTGGCCCGCACGCCGATCCGCTTGCGCCAGCAGATCGGTGAGGACACCTACATCGACGCCGTGGATCATCCGTTATACGAGATTCTGCACAGCCTTCCGAATCCCGAGCAGACGGCGTTTCAGGTGAAGGCGGCGTTGATGTGGTCGTTGCTCACCTATGGGCGGGCGTATGCGGAAGTGGTGCGGGTGGACGGGCGCATCACCAGTGTCTGGCCGCTCGATGCGCGCGTGATGCAAGTGGACCGCACGCCCGCGCGGGTGAAGCGGTGGACGTATCGCCCCCAGGGGCAGACTTACACGTGGCTGTTCGATCCGTCGCAACCGCCGATCTTCGAGCTCGTGATGGAGACGCCGCTCACGCGCTGCAAGGAGTTGGTCGGCGCGGCGTTGGCGCTGCAGTCGTATGTCGGCCAGTTTTTCGCCAATGGCGCGAAACCGGGCGGGTTGCTCAAGGTGGAGGGGAAGGTGCCGCAGTCCCTCGCCGACACGCTCCGGACGCAGTGGCTGGCGCTCTTTGGCCAGAGTGGCACCGGCCGGCGCGGCGTCGCCATCCTCGAAGGCGGCGTCGATTTCAAACCGATTGCGAGCGACAACGACGAATCACAGTTGAATGAAACGATGGCGCAGCTGACGACGCAAATCTGTGGCGTGTTTCGCGTTCCGGCGTGGAAGGCGGGCAACCTGGACAAAACGAGCTACGCCAACATGGAAAGCTCGGCGCTCGACTACGTCACCAGCACGCTCGATCCGATCTTTCAGCTCTGGGAAGATGCGATGCGGCGCGATCTGTTGACGTCCCGACAATACGGCCAATTCACCATCAGCTTTGACCGCTCGGCGCTCGTCCGGAGCGACATCAAGTCGCTGCATGACTCGCTCGCGGTGGGCCGCAACACCGGCTTCTACTCGGCGAACGATTGCCGCAAGGCGCTCGGCTTGAATCCCATTCCGGACGGCGATGCGTATCTCGTCAACAGCGCGCTGCAGCCAATCACCGGAGCTCCCAATGTCGCCTAACCAGTGTCAAGTGATTGCGGTTCCGCAATCAGTTGCCATCGAATACCGAGCGGTCGCCGAAGTCCGGGCGGACCGCTCGCGGATTGTGGGACATGCCGTCGTCTTCGATACGCGATCTCGAGACCTCGGCGGGTTCGTCGAAGTCGTGCGCCCGGGCGCAGTCGACCGGGCGCTGCAGGCCGGCGCCGACGTCGTGGCGCTCTACAACCATGATGTCTCGGCGGTGCTCGGACGAACGCCGCAGACGCTCCGGCTCGCGAAGGATACCCGCGGCCTGGCGTTCGAGCTCGACCCGGCCGACACCGTGACCGGCCGGGACACGTTCGAGTTGGTTCGACGGGGGGATCTGAAGGGTGCCAGCTTCGGGTTCACGACGGTGACGGATACCTGGCGCAGTGACGGCGGGCTGGTCGTCCGGGAACTGCTCGACATCGACCTCCTGGAAGTCAGCTTGACGGCGTTCCCGAGTTATCCGCAGACCGATGTGACGGTCGCGCAGCGGAGCCTGCAGGCGTGGCAACAAACGGTTCCAACCGGGAACCGTTTCTCTGTGGCCGTCCTGCAGCGGCGGCTGCGGCTTGGACCTCCGTAGCAGATCTGCGACGGAGGTTACAGCGTGTACACGTGGACACCTTGTCGATTCGAATCGACAGTGTCTCCCAGGGAGACAGCGTTGATACGTATCAAGATTGCCGGGGCCATGGCCCCAAAATTCTGCACCCCTAATGCACCCCCGGCGACCGGACCGGAGCCAAGGTTCTATTAGAACCTTGGCGTAAGTGCTTGATTTTATTGGGGTTCTTTGGTGGACGGCGGGAGGATCGAACTCCCGACCTCCGCGTTGCGAACGCGGCGCTCTCCCAGCTGAGCTAGCCGCCCACTTGTAGGTTGTGCACGCCCGGCATCTCGGACAGAAATCCGAGCGCAGACGCGAACGTCGAGTGTAACACGCCATTTACGCGAGGCGCAACGCAGCGCGTCCCAATCTTCACGCTGAACATCATGGCTTCGCGCTGTCCTGATGCGGGAACGACTCGCTCAGGCTTCGCAGCGCAGCCGCAGCGACGGCAACACCGGCTCCGACCCGCGCGAGCTCCGACAGCAAGGCCGGAATCCGGCGGCTCTTTCGGTGAGAGGGCCTCGACCCTCTCACGGAGCGCACCGAGTGGGTCGGCCGCGCGCAAGACGCCTCGGAACGATGCCTTCAAGACCTCGACGGCCGCGACAGTCCCCTCCCCTGCACCGACGTCGGACATACATCAGCACTGTATCGCACTTACAGGATTGCAATCGGCGCTTACAGTTTCGGCACGTCGTCTCCGGCGCACCTGGCGCCGACTCTCGCTGACGAACGGGCGGAATAACGGATTTACCGCTGTGCGACGGAATTGGTCCGCTGGTGCGCGGGTTGCACAGCCGGTGTGTTGCCTGCAATGTCGGCACCGTATCTTGAACCCGCCATCTCTGTCTCCTCGTCCGGCCACACCGACGGCCTCGGACGACGTGAGCTGTGCTTCGACCGGGAAACCGGGGCGATGCTCGAGCGCCTGCACGTGCGCCCGGAGCTGGCCGCTTTCGAGACCGCGATTCGCGAGCGTCTCCGGCACCTGGCCGTCTTCGAAGACCGTCGCTTCGCCAGAGCGTATTCGGCAGAGCGGATCCCGGCCTCCGGCGAGCTGACGGTCGTGTCGGAGTTCGTCTCCGGCATCAGGCTCGCGGATCTCCTCGAATCGGCGGCTGAAGAAACCCTCGTCCCGGGCCTGGACGCCGCGCTCGGATACCTCGTCGAATCGCTGTCCGCTCTCGGTGCACTCCATCAAGGAGTGGGATTCCCTCACGGACTCGTTGCGCCCGACCGCACGGTCTTCACCGCCGATGGCAGGCTCGTGTTTCTCGACCCGGTCTTCGCCGCGGTCGTAGACCGGCTGGGGCTTTCTCGCCGGCGGCTCTGGACGGAATTCGGCCTTGCAGCGGCGCCAGGTGCTGGGCCGGTGCGTCTCGATGCGGCGAGCGACCTGAGTCAGGCGGCGCTCATCACCGTCATGCTCATCCTGGGCCGAAGGCTCGAGGAAGTGGACTATCCGGACAACGTTCCGTCGCTCCTGATGGAAGTCGTGGAGGTCGCGCAAATTCGCGGCACCACCCAATTTGCAAGCGGCCTTCAGCGGCTGCTCCAGCGCATGCTTCCACTTCCCGGGCGCCGGCCCTACGCGACCGCGGAGGAAGCGCTCACGGATCTCCGTCAGCTGATTCGCAGAGAGATCGGCGTCGACGTCTGCCAGAAAGCGCTCGTCGAATTCATTCGACAGCTCCACCCGCCACAGCCGGTGTCCCGTCTCATTCCGGAGGAAGAGCTCTTCGAGGACGAGAGGACCCGACGAAGACTTCGAATCGGAATCGGTCGTGGAGTTCGATCTCGATCTCGATGCGCACATCGAGAGACCCGCCGCGCACGAGCGAAACGAGGACGACGTCTACGAACTGAGCTCGGACGATCTGGCGCAAGGATTCGGCAACTTCGCGCCGGTTGAGGATCCCGAGCCCATATCGCTGCTCCAGCCAGACACATTCTCCGAGCCGGACCTGGACGCCGCAGGCGAGGACATCGATCCACTCTCGACGGAGCTCTCTACGCAAGAGTCCTTGCTCTTCGCAGAAATCGAGGCGCAGCCCGAATCAGCAGCGACCGATGACGTCGGTGCGTTTGCTGAACTCGCGGTGGACGCACCGCCCGATGTTTCTTCGATCGAGACATCGAACATCGAACCGGAGCCGGCCGATGTTCACACGGCGACTGTCTTCCAGGAATCCGAGCCACCGGTTCTCCCGCAGCCGATCGAGCCGGCAGAATCCGTGGAGGAGAGCCCCGCACCCATTCCGTTGATTGCGACCGACGCGACCGACGCGACCGCCGACGAACCGCTGCCGGCCCTCGAGAGCTCCGAGTCACCTGCTGCTGACTCGAGCCCTGTCGCCGAAGAGGTCGCCGCGCCGATCGAAGAACCGGCGCCTGAAGCGCCTCCGGTCGAACTCTTGGCGAGCGAGCCCGTCGTCGTCGACGCACCGGACCTCTCGATAACGGACGGCAGCGCTCCTTCAGCTGACCCGCCATCCAAAGGTGGAAACCACCGCAGGAAGCGGCACCAGCAGAAATCAGCCCGCGCGCGAAAGGACAAGCTCCGGTCGACCACGAAGCCCGAGAGCATCGCGGGCCAGACGGTCGTCGCGGCCCCCGCTGCGGCGGCGGCACCGCGCCCGCGCCATCCAAGTCCGGCTGGCTGATACCCCCGGAGAAGACGGCAAAGTTCGAGACGAGCCCACCCGATCTCGTCCCGACGTTCCAGCCTGCGATGGTCCAGCCGCCGAACTTCGCCAACGCTGCGACACCGCCGCCTTTCTCGATGCCGCCGCAGCCGGTCGTGTCGCTTCAGCCACCGGTCATGCCGCTCCCGGCATCACCAGCCGTCGGGACGTTGCCCCCACAGGCGGCGCCGATGCCGCGGTTCGGTACGCCGGTCGGCGGGCGAGTCGCTGCCGCGGCTCCGCCCACGCCAGTCGCCGCTGCACCCGTCATGCTCGAGCCTGTGGCGCGCATCGGGACCCTGAAAGTGAAAACAGAGCCGCCAGCCGGCTACGTGCCTGCGGCCAAACCGCGGCGCGCAAACCGGGGTGTCGAATCGCTGGAGCCTGTTGCGCACCTTCCGGGCGCATTCCGCGGTCCCAGCTTCCAGGAGGAGGTCCCCACAAAAGGATTCCCGTGGAAGTTGACGGTAGCAGTCGTCGTGCTGGTTGCGGCCGCGGTGCTTGTCGGACGTGCGTATCTTCCCGGCGGAGCACTCGCCAAAGCGCCGGCTGAAACGCCGACCGCCACGCTCCCCCCGGCTGCCCCCGAAGAAGCGGCGAGTTCCGGGCTGAATCCCACGGGGACCGGTCAGATCGTGATCAAGACGGAGCCGGCGGGGGCACGTGTCCTGCTCGACGGCAAGGCGGCCGGCGAGAGCCCGCTCACTCTGAACGGGATCTCAGCCGGCCGTCACGTACTGACGTTCGTCTCGTCCTCCGGATCGGTCAAGCGAACGGTGAAGGTGGTGGCAGGCAAATCCGTGACGCTCGACGTGCCGATCTTCTCTGGTTGGGTGTCCTTGTTCGCGCCTTTCGTCGTCGACGTGGCGGAGGACGGCCGGTCTCTCGGCACGACCGAGCAGGGCAAGATCATGCTCGCCCCCGGCCACCATCGGCTCACGCTGACCAACGCCGACATGGGGTATCGCACCGAACAGGACGTCGAGGTGACGGCGGGCGAAGTCAGCTCCCTACGGCTCGAGCCGACGGGGCAGGCGAACTTCAACGCGATCCCGTGGGCCGAAGTCTGGTCCGACGGACGGAAGGTCGGCGACACACCGATCGCGAACCACGCGCTGCCGCTCGGCACGCAGGAATTCACCTTCAAACACCCGCAGTTCGGTGAACGCAAGGTCAGCGCGACGATCAGGGCCGGACAGCCGGCGGCGGTCGTCGTCGACTTCACCAAGCCTCAGGACTGACTGCCCTCCGCCCCGGGCTCAGACCTGGGTCTGACCCCAACTCGTTCCAACTCGTTTTCAAAATCGTGATCCGTCCGCCGAAAGCGTCCCGCCCAATGACACACCGGATGCGAGCCTGGGGGAATTGCCCCAGGAATCCGCGGGCAGTAGCCGCGCACACGCTGGCACTCGCCTTGCGCCGGGGGCATGCAACGATTTGAAAAAGGAAAGCATGCCATGTGGACTTGGATCCGCTGCTACGTCACCGGTCACGACTATTCTGTCTGCTGCGTGAACGGCGCCATGTTCTTGCGTTGTGTCGCCTGCGGACGTCGTTCGCAGGGTTGGGTCGTACACCCGGAACACGCGCACGCACACCGCCAGGCGGTGTGAGCTTGGTTTGACACCGTTCGTGCGGGACGGGAAGAATAGCCCGTATGCCCGTGCCGCGCATCTCGAAGGAAGAGTTGAAGCGGCTGCTCGACGACTCGCCCGAGTCACGCCCTGTCGTCCTCGACGTCCGGCTCAAATACCCCTACGAACACAGCACCCTGACCTTGCCCGGCGCCGTGCGGATGCCGCCTGGGCAACTCGACCGATCGCGCCTGCCGCAGAATCGCGACATCGTCACCTACGATTCGGATCCTGATGAGCTTGTAGCTGAACAGGTATCTAACGAGCTGATCAAGCTTGGTTACCGCGCATACGCGCTGGCAGGTGGGATTTCGGCGTGGGTGGCCGCGAAGTTCCCGACCGACCCGAAGACGGCACCACAGACGTCCCCTCCGGCCCCAGGTTCCCTCAAAGGGTAGCTAACCGACGGCCAATTCGCGGCCGCCAAAGCTGATACGATGATCGGGCCAGCCCGATCATGATGCGAGACCTACTTCCCGCGCTGCTCGTCGCAGCCTGTGTGGGCGGCGCTGTCACCGCGCGTGCCCAGTCGCCCGCCGCCGGTGAAATCGCCGCGCGAGTCCAGCAGAAATACGACGCCGTCCGGGACTTCTCCGCCGACTTTACCCACGAGGCCGAGAGCGGCGTGCTGCGGAAGAAACTCGTCGAGCGCGGGACCGTCATGGTCAAGAAGCCGGGGAAGATGCGGTGGGCCTACAAGGCGCCAGAGGAGAAGCTGTTTGTCTCCGACGGGTCGCGGATGTTCATGTTCACGCCTGCCGACAACCAGGTCATCGTCAGTCAGGTCCCGGCTGACGACCAGGCCACGACCGCTGTCCTTTTTCTGACCGGAAAGGGCAAGCTGACCCGGGACTTCGCGGTGACCCTCACCGACGGGGCGCCCGCAGGGACGTATGCCTTGAAGCTCCAGCCGAAGCTCGAGGAGCGGGACTACGACTGGCTCCAGCTCGTCGTTGACCGGACAACCTTCCAGATCCGGTCGCTGACGGCGGCCGACAAACAAGGCACGCGATCGACGTTCACGTTCTCCGACTTCAAGGAAAACGTGGGATTGCCCGATAAGACGTTTGCGTTCACCATTCCGCGCGGTGCTGATGTCATTCAGGCTGGCCAACCCGGACGCTGATTCGCTCCGCCGCATCGGGGCGCTGGCGATCTGCCTTGCCTCGTTGTCTGTCTGCGGGTGTGCGACGAATGGCGCGCTGCGAGCTGGAGAGAAGGCAGAACGCGCCCAGGACTTCGATCGTGCGGTCGTGGATTATACCGCGGCGGTCAAGGCGCAGCCGGACGATCGGAACGCGCGGGGCGCCCTCCAGCGCGCCCGGATCCGGGCATCCCAGGAACACTTCTTCGCCGGCCGCCGTCTCTCCGCCGCGGAGCGCCACGAACAGGCCGTCGTCGAATATCAGCTCGCCTCCGAGCTCAACCCGAGCGACGCCCAGGCGGAGACGGCGCTGCGCGAGACTCGGCAGCTGCTCCGCAACAAAGTGTCAGTGTCTCGAGGAGGCAGAACCGAGCTCCAGACACTCCTCGACCGCACGCGCGACCTTCCCCCCCCGGGGCTCGACCTGCCCGACGACGCGACGCTCCCCGACTCGCTGCTCTTCAGCCAGGCGAGCAGTCGTGCGGTCTACACGGCGATCGCCCGCTTCTCCGGCCTGAACATTGTCTTCGACACGACGTTCCGCGACGCCACACTCTCGATCGATCTCCGGAAGGCTACGCTCGCCAACGCCCTGGCGTCGGTGGCGGCGGCGACGCGGACGTTCTATCGGGTCACCGCGCAGCGCACGATCACGATCATTCCTGACACGCCTGCCAAGCGTCGCGAATACGAGGAGTCGGTCGTCAAGACGTTCTATCTGAGCAACGCCGACATCAAGGAGGTCATCGACCTTCTCCGGATCGTCGTCGACATCCGCCAGATCTCGCCGATCACGTCGACCAACGCCATCTCGCTCAAGGACACGCCCGAGCGAATCGCCGCGGCAACGAAGCTGATCGCGGCAATCGACAAAGCACGCCCCGAGGTCATCATCGACGTCGAGCTACTCGAAGTCGATCGGACCCGACTGCGGGAGTACGGACTCGGGCTTGCGTCCCCGGGCTCCCCCGGCATCGCCGGCACCGCGGACGTCAACAAACCGGACCTCACGCTGGAGGGGCTACGCACCCTCACGGCGTCAGGGGTCGCGCTCGCCGGCGTACCCGGCATCTACTATCGCCTGCTGAAGAACGACACGAGCACCAGAACCCTCGCCAACCCGCAGCTCCGCACGTCGGAGGGGATTGCCGCGCAGGCCAGGTTCGGCGAGCGGGTTCCGATTCCAGTGACGACGTTCGCCCCGATCGCATCCGGCGGAGTCAATCAGCAGCCGATCACCTCGTTCAACTACGAGAACATCGGCGTCAACATCGATATCGTGCCTCGCATGCATCACGATGACGAGGTCTCGCTCACGCTCAAGATCGCGCTGAGCAGCATCTCGGGCGAGGGCTTCGGCGGACTGCCCACGTTCGGCAACCGTGAGATCAGCACCACAATCCGTCTCAAGGACGGCGAAACGAACATGCTCGCTGGTCTCATTCGCGACGAGGAACGGACGACGCTCTCGGGTGTCGCCGGGCTGAGCGATCTACCGATCATCGGGCGGCTGTTCGCCAACAACCACAGACAGACGCAGCAGACCGACATCGTCCTGACGCTGACGCCCCACATCGTTCGGGTGCTGGATCTGACCGAGGAGGATCTTCGCCCGTTCAGGATGGGCCGCGACTCTGGCACGGCGATCGGGGAAGCGCCGCAACAGACTCCGCGGGACGAGCCGATCAACGCGCCGATGATTCGCGATCCGACCACGAAACCGCCCGAAACGCCGCCGCCGGTACCGTTCCCGCAGCCCCTTCAGCCAAAGCCCCCGTGCCCGAAGCCGCCCTGCGGCTCGTAGCCGTGCACCCCGTAGCGCAGGGCTTCAGCCCTGCCGGAGGCACCCTGCCCGCCTCCGCCAAGGCTCCGGCGAGGTCTCGCCGAAGCGCACCTTACTCCCTGTGCGCGAAGGCGGAAAGGGCTGCGCTACGTCTCACTCTTCTCCACCTGCGCCCCGAGTGACTGCAGGCGCTCGACGAGCGCACCGTATCCCCTCTCAACGGTCTCGAGCGGCGCCAGCTCGCTGGAGCCTTGGGCGGCCAGTGCCGCGGCGATGAGCGCCATACCCGATCGAATGTCCCGGCTGTCGAGACCCCGCCCGCGCAGCCGCGTCGGACCGCTGATGATGATGCGATGCGGGTCGCACAGGAACAGATCGGCCTTCATCGAGCTGAGCTGCTCGAGGGCGAAGAGCCGCAGCTCGTACATCCAGTCGTGCACCAGCGTCCTGCCGTCCGCCTGCGTCGCGAGCACGGTGACGAGGCTGATCATGTCACTCGGGAATCCCGGCCAGAGGCCGGTCGTGATGCGTCTCACCGCCGTCAACGGCCGGTATTCGACCACGAAGTGGTTGTCCTCGGTCACGCACTGGAGGCCCATCTTGCGAAGGGGTGCGGCGACCACTTCCATATCGGTGCCCCGAGCGCCGGTCACCTCGACGTCCCCGCCGGTGATCGCGGTCACGACTCCCCAACTCCCAGCCTCGATGTAGTCGCCATCCAGCGTGTGGCTCGCGCCTCGCAGCCGTGCCGGGCCCTGCACGCGGAGGGTCGTCGTCCCCTCTCCCTCGATCGATGCCCCCATCGCGCGAAGGAATCGACAGAGCTCCGCGACGTGCGGCTCCATCGCGGCATGCCGGATCTCGGTGACACCGCGGGCGGCGACCGCGGCCAGGAGCGCGGTCTCCGTCCCCGTGACCGAGGCCTCAGAGAGATAGAACGACGCGCCCGTGAGGCCATCCGGCGCATCGATGACGTAGCCCGGCTCGTCTCGAAGAACCGCGCCGAGCGCGATGAGCGCCTGGAGGTGAGTCCCGATCGTCCGCCGGGCGGGAAAGTCTCCGCCGGGTTGCGCGAGCCGCGCAGCGCCCCGCCGGCCGAGCAACGGTCCCAGCAGGAGGACCGAGCCGCGCAGCTTGCCGACGAGCGCGGCGTTCGGACGATCGCTCGTCACCTTCGCGCAGCGGATCCGCACGGTCGACGTGCCGACGCCTTCGACCGTGGCCCCGAGGCCTACGAGGAGGTCCGCGAGGACGGCAACGTCACGGATGCGCGGGACGTTCGTCAGCACGCATTCTTCGTCGGTCAGCAGACAGGCAGCCATCAGCGGCAGCGCCGAATTCTTGTTGCCCTCGACCGCCACGCGGCCCGAGAGCCGACGACCGCCTTCTATCTTCAACGTTGACATGCGCCGCCCACCCTCTCCCAGTCAGGTGCGATCGAACCCGAGATAAACGATTTCCTCGCGCAGCTCCACGCCGAACGCCGCGCGGACGCCCGACTTGCACCGCTCGACGAGCGTCCGAATCTGCTCCGCCGTCGCTCCGCCTTCGTTGACGATGAAGTTGCCGTGAGTGGACGAGACCCGGGCCTGCTGCTCCTCCGCTCCCTTGAGCCCCGCCCGATCCACGAGCGCTCCGGCGGAGTACGGTATGCCGTCCGGAACATGATCTCGCGCCGGGTCCGGGTTCTGGAAGATGCAGCCAGCGCTCGGTGACGCCAGCGGCTGCGTGCGTTTCCGGAAGGCGAGCGACTCTCGCGCGATCGCACGGAGGGCGGTCGCATCGCCAGGTGCGACGACGAAGTCAGCCGAGATGAGAATCTCGCCGGTCCGCTGCAACCTGCTGTAGTCGTACCCGAACTCCAGCGCCGACCCGGGTACGTCTTCCATCCGGCCGTCGCGGGCAATGACCGTCGCGGCGGCCACGAGCTCGCCGATGAGCCGGCCGCGAAAATGCGCGTTGCCATGGATGGCCCCGCCGATCGTCCCAGGCGTACCTGCCCACGCCTCCAGGTTGGCAAGACCATGGGTGAGCGTCCATCGAACGAGCCCATTGATCGTCACGCCCGCGTCGGCACGTATGCGGTCGGGAGCAACCCGGTTAGCCTGTCCACCGCGCAATCTCACCACCAGGCCCCTGACGCCGGCGTCCGAGACGAGCACGTTCGAGCCGCCACCCAGTACGACGACCGGGATCCCGCGACCGGCGGCGATGTCGAGCGCGTCACGAAGCTCCGCGGGATCGTGAAGATCGATCAGCCAGTCTGCCGGCCCTCCCACCTTGAAGGTCGTCAGGGGCGCGAGAGGGACGTCGCGGCCGACCCGAGCGGAGCCGAACCTGTCGAACAGCAGCCGATCGAATACCGCGTCCGTCATGCTGGGGCCTTTAGCCTGGAGACCTGGTCTCTCAACGCGGCGACGGCGTCGCGCCTCGTCGTCGGATGGAACTCGATCCAGTCGCCCGGCGCCAGCTGACCGGCGATCGGCAGGTCCGCCGTAATCACCGTGGCGATCTTTGGATAGCCACCGGTCGTCTGGCGATCCGCCATCAAGAGAATCGGCTGTCCTGAAGCTGGCACTTGCAACGAGCCGATCGGCGTCGCGTCAGACAGGATGTCGGCCGGCCCGCGATGTCGGAGCGCGGGCCCTTCCAGACGATATCCCATGCGGTTCGAGCTGGCCGTCACGACGAAGCGGGACTCGTACAACGTGACGAGCGCAGAGGCCTCGAACATCCCGGCGTGTGGTCCCTCGATCACGCGCAGCCGGGCGCCGCCAACGGGGAGCGGCAGGCGGCGGTCGGAACCGGGACTGCGCGCGGTGACCGCGCGCAGTCCGACAGGCAGCTGGTCTTCCGCCAGCAGCGCGCGGCCGCCGAACGGCCCTAGACGGCTGATGATGCTGGTCGCGCGACTGCCGTAGACGGCGGGAACGTCGAATCCGCCGCGCACCGCAAGCGTGGCACGCGCGCCCGCGCTCCGTGTTCCGAAGCGGATCCGACCGCCGGCCCCTACCTCGAATGGCTGCTCGAGCGGGATCGACCGATCGTCGACCGAGACGTCGAATCGCGCGCCGGTAATCGCGCACGTGACGCTCCGGGAGGCTTCGAGCACCGGGCCGATGAGCGTCACCTCCAGCGCGGCGGCGGCCTCGTCGTTCCCGACAATCGCGTTCGCATACCGGTGCGAGTACGCGTCCATGGGCCCTGCGACAGGGATCCCGAGACCCTGATTTCCCCATCGTCCGAGATCCTGAACGGTGGTCAGCATGCCGGGTCGCAAGACGGTGATCACGGAGGCTGGGTCAGGGTTCAAGGTTCAGGGTTCAAGGTTCAGGGCTTCCGGAGGTTCAGCGGTCATGACGAAGCGCGCGCGAAGTCGGCCTCTGAGATTGGATGGAAACGCACCTGGTCCCCTGCCTTGAAGAGGGATGGTTCGTCACGCGACGGGTCGAAGGGTCGAAGCGGCGTGCGTCCGATGATGTTCCAGCCGCCCGGCGTCGTATCGGGATAGATGCCGGTCTGGCCGCCCGCGATGGCGACGGAGCCCGCCGGAACCGACGTGCGCGGCGTCGACCGCCGAGGTGCCGCGATGCGGGAATCGACTTCTGCCATGTAGGCAAAACCGGGCACGAACCCCACGAGATACACGCGATAGCTGCGACTGGAGTGGCGGTCGACCACTTCGTCCGTCGAGCAGCCGGCAAAATCGGCGACGTCCTGGAGATCTGGACCAAACACGCCTCCGTAGACGACCGGAACGTCGACTGTGGCGCCGTCGCGCACCGCGGCAGTGGGCATGCCGGTCGCCGCATCGCGCAACTCCCCTTCGAGCCACTCCGGATCCGTCCGGATCGGATCGAAATAGACCGTCACGGAACAGTAGCCGACGACGGCATCGCGCAACGCCGTTCCATGACGGCGGATCACCTCCTCTGCAAACGCGACGCACCAGGCGTTCGCGGCCGGATCGATCTGAGGCGGCAGCGCCACCAGGATCGCGGCGTCCCCCGCCGGGAGTATGCGAACGGGGTACATCGCCAGGTTACCGGGCGGCGCGCGCCTGCAGCGCGGACAGCAGCTTTCCGTGGATGTCGTCGAAGCCGCCGTTCGACATGACGACCACGATGTCGCCCGGCGTGCTCTCGCGCGCGACCGTTCGGACGATGTCGTCGACGATGGGGACGTACCGTGCGTCCACGCCCTGAGGCCGCAGGTCCGCGATCACCTGCTCGGCGTCCAGTCGCTGATCTTCCGGCAGCGACGATCGGAACACCGCCGGCAGAATCACGTGATCGGCTCGCGCCAGAGCCCGGGCGAAGTCGTCCTGAAAAATGCGACGGCACGACGTGGCCGATCGCGGCTCGAAGATGGCCCAGACCGGTCGGCCGGGGAAGGCGGAGCGGACGCCTTCGAGCGTCTCCGCGATTGCCGTGGGGTGGTGGGCGAAGTCGTCATAGACAGCGACGCCGGCCGCGGTCCCTCGCAGCTCCATCCGTCGGCGCACACCGCGAAACCGACGGAGCGCCTCGCGCATGTTGTCGGTGTTGAGCCCGACAGCGGCACCGACGGCCAGCGCCGCCAGTGCGTTGCGGACGTTGAACGCGCCGAGCAGCGGCAGCTCGAAGCTGCCGATCGCCTCACCCCGAAGGCGCACGCTGAACGTCGTCGACGTGCCGCTGGTCTTCAGATCGCGCCCCTGCCAGTCGACGCCGTCCGAGAGCCCGAAGGTCTCGACCGCGCAACGTGCCTTGGCCCTGAGCGCAAGCGTCTCATGACTGTCCGCGCCAAGCAGCAGGAGGCCGCGCCGGGGGACCAGGTTGACGAAGCGCTGGAACGCCAGGCGAATCGACGCCAGGTCCGGGTAGATATCGGCGTGGTCGTACTCGATGTTGTTGACCACGGCGATATCGGGCAGGTACTTGAGGAACTTCGCAGTCTTGTCGAAGAAGGCGCTGTCGTACTCGTCCCCCTCGATCACGAACTCCCGGCCGCCCCCGATCCGGTAGCTGCTCTCGAAGTTCTCGGCAATGCCTCCGACGAAGACGCTCGGGTCCGCGCCGCCGTGCGCCAACACCCACCCGGTCAGCGAGGTCGTCGTGGTCTTGCCGTGCGTGCCGGAGATCACGATCGATCGAGAGCCCCACAGGAAGTGATCGCGAATGGCCTCGGGGAGCGAGCAGTACCGGATCTTCCGGTCGAGCACTTCTTCGAGCTCCGGATTGCCGCGCGAGATGGCGTTGCCGACGACCACCATGTCGATGCCGGCGGTGATGTGCTCGGGCTTGTATCCCTGCAGCGTGGCTATCCCCTGCTGTTCGAGGAAGTCGCTCATGGGAGGATAGACGTTCTGGTCCGACCCACGAACGTCGTGGCCCTTGCTCTTCAACAGCGCCGCGAGGGTCGCCATCGCCGTGCCGCATACCCCAATCAGATGAATACGGGACACTCGTTACTCCACTGCCGCTTCCTCGATCACCAGCACGGGCCGGCTGGTCGCGACGACACGCGCGCGGACGCCGAGGGGCAGCGTGAGCGTCGCGCCCGCCGTGTGCCCAGAGGGAAGGCCGAACAGCACCGGCCCGGGAAAATCCGCCAAGACGTCGCGCACCACGGTGCGCGCGGCGACGCCGCCGCCCGGGTCGTCGCAGTTCGGAAGCTCACCGAAGACGACCCCGCTCGCCCGGCGCAACAGCCCGCTCAACTTCAGCTGCATCAGGAGGCGATCGAGGCGATACGGGCGTTCCGCCACTTCATCGAGGAACAGCACGCAATCCGCCGGCGGATCGAAGGTGTAGGGCGTTCCCAGCGATCCGACGAGTTGGGTCAGAGTACCGCCGACCAGCACCCCGGCACACTCCCCCGCACGAAGCGTCTCGGTCTGCGAATGCGAGATCTCCCCCATCGGTTCAGGCCGGCAGACGCACCGGAGGAACGTGTCACGATCGTATCCGGCCTCGCCGTGCGCCAGCCGCTTTTCGATCATGGGTCCGTGGATGGTGACGATGCCCTTGCGCGTGGTGAGCCAGGACAGGATGGAGGTGTTGTCACTGTAGCCGATGAAAGCTTTGGGCGGGAGATCGTGGAAGCTCAGCTCAGCCAGCCTCGGCAGAATCTGCACGCTGCCGTACCCACCGCGGACGGCGATGAGCGCAGCAATCGAGGGGTCGGTCCACGCGCGAATCCAGGCTGACGCCCGCACCGCAGCCGGCCCGGCCAGGTACGCCTGACGCTCGAAGACGCTCTCCTCGTAGGTTGGCTCGAACCCAAGCGACCGCAGCTCGGAAAGACCAGCGTCGAACTCATCACGCGCGAACGGACTGGCGGTAGCGACAACGGCGACTCGGTCGCCTGGGCGAAGCGCGCGCGGTTTTCTCATCGATTGCTAGGCGAATCGGGCCATTTCGGCGGCCACGGCCTGGTGCTCGTCGCTGCCGAGCGCCGCTCGAAGGGCGGCACCCGAGAGCGGCCGCGGGTGGGCCGGCGCGAGGAAGCGCTCCTTCGCACGGCGATGGCGCTCGAGGGCATCTTCGACCCGTTTGACGCGGCAGCGTCCCTCCCTCCAGCGCGCGAATCAGCGCCTCGAACGTGGCGACCTGTGTTTCCTGCGAGGCGCCGCAGAGCAGCACGACGTCGCAGCCGGCGCCAATGGCGGCCACTGCCGCTTCCGGAACGCCGTAGCGTGCTGCCGATCGCTTTCATTTCGAGATCGTCGCTGAACACGGGACCGGTGTATCCCAGCTGACGCTTGAGGATCCCGTCCACGATTCGCGGGGAGAGCGTGGCGGGCCGCTCGTCGTCGAGCGCGGGAATCAGGATGTGCGCCGTCATGATCGCGGCGACGTGTGCCTGAATGGCGGCGCGAAATGGCACGAGCTCGACGGCGTCGATCCGATCCGGCGGATGCTCGATGACCGGGAGCTCGTGATGCGAGTCGGTGCTGGTGTCGCCATGCCCGGGAAAATGTTTGCCGCACGCCGCGATGCCTGCACTCTGGAGCGTCGTGATGATCGCGCGTCCCAGCCTCGCGACATCCTCGGCACGCTCCGCGAGCGCACGATCACCGATCACGGGGTTTTTCGGATTGGTCAGGATATCCAGGACAGGCGTGTAGTCGAGCGAGATACCAACGGCTTTCAGCTCCGACGCCAGCGCTGCCGCGAAACGCACCGCCAGCTGCTCGTCGCCGCTCCGCCCGAGCGTCAGCATCGGCGGCCACAGCGTGAAGCCCGATTTCAGCCGGGCGACGCGGCCACCCTCCTGGTCGACGCTCACCCAGAGCGGCAGCTCTCCGGCAAGCGTTTGCGCCTGACGCGAGACCTCCGCCACCTGATCGGGAGCCTCGACGTTTCGAGCGAACAGGATGATCCCGCCGAGGTCGAACTCGCGCGCCATCGACCGCATCTCGGCCGGGATTTCGTATCCTCCGAAGCCCGCGATCGGCCAGCTGGCCGATGTGCCGGCGGATCTCTCTCGACAGCATGTGAGGGGATTATAGGATAGCTGCCAGCTTCCAGCTCCCGCTTCGCGCACTCGCAGAGCTCAATTCAGTCCGAGAAGCTCGCCGGCGCTCGTGACGTCGGCCTCCCCGGCATCGGACCCGGATCGTCTCAGCAAACGGTAACGATGTGCCACCGCCACCACGACGAACAGGAACGCTGAGCAGATGGCGGCTCGCGGATAGTCGAACAGGAGTATTTCCAACCGCGGAACCCCCTTCGTGAACACGAGGACGCCGATCAGGTAGGCGGTGAGGGCGCCGTAGCGCCTCGACACGTCCTGAACGTCGAGCATGCGCCATTAGACACCGAGAGACCGCTCTTGGAGACTGCGGCGCGGCGTGCCCTATAATGAGCCATCCTTGCTGCCCAACGCAGCCCATGGGGCTGCGGGCACGTCGACAGCCTCCGCGTGAGAGCCGGGTGGCGGTCTGATTCCTCCGGCCCGTGGACAACCTTGCGATCGCGCGCGTCCTTGCCGAAATCGGCGACCTTCTCGAGATCAAGAACGAGAACCCGTTCAAGATCCGCGCGTACCGGAACGCCGCCGAATCCGCAGCGCACTCCACCGCGCGTCTGTCCGACCTGACACCCGCTCAGCGCCTCGCCATCCCAGGGATCGGTAAAGACCTTTCAGGCAAGATCGGCGAGCTGATCGAAACCGGAGCTGATCGCGTACCACCAGGAGCTGCTCCACGAGTTTCCCGCCACGATCCTCGATCTCCTTCACCTGCAGGGCGTCGGCCCCAAGACAGCGGCGCTCCTCTACCGTCAGCTGAACATCCGGAACCTCGACGAGCTCGAGCTGGCGATCCGCGAGGGCCGGCTCCGAACGCTCAAGGGGATGGGAGCCAAGAAAGAAGCGCAGATCCTCCGCGCGATCGGCGAGCGGGCGCAGCTCGCCGGACGTCGGATCATCGCGGAAGCGAGCGCGGCCGCAGAGGCCCTCGTATCGGCGCTCCGCGAGCAGCTCGCCGGACGCCGACATCAGCGTCGTTGGAAGCCTCCGCCGGGGGTGCGAGACGACTGGCGATCTCGACGTTCTCGCGGCCGGCGCACCTCCCTCTCTGATGCCGGCGTTCACCGGCTATCGCCTGGTGGAGCGCGTCCTGGCGCATGGTGAAACGAAATCGAGCGTCCTGCTCTCCGGCGGACTTCAGGCCGACCTCCGCCTGGTGCCGAAAGAGAGCCTCGGCGCGGCGCTTCAGTACTTCACTGGCTCCAAGGCCCATAACATTGCCCTTCGGGATCGTGCGCTCCAGCGCGGGTTCAAGCTGAACGAGTACGGGCTCTACAAAATCGACGACGGCAGCGTGGTGGCCGGATCGACCGAGGACGGAGATCTATCGCGCGCTCGGTCTCGCGCTCGATTCCGGCGGAGCTTCGCGAGAACCGCGGCGAGATTCAGGCTGCGGAACAGGGCGATGCTCCCAACCTTGATCACGCGACTGGACATGCGAGGCGATCTGCACATGCACACGACGGCCAGCGACGGCCGCGCAGATGTCCAGGCAATGGCTTTGGCCGCCAGGGAGGCGGGCCACGAGTACATCGCGATTACCGACCACAGCAAGTCGCTGGCGATGGCAAACGGCCTCGACGAGCGTCGCGCGCTCGAGCACGCCGCGCGCATTCGCGAGTTCAACGGTCGAATCGACGGCATCACTCTGCTCGCAGGGATCGAATGTGACATCCTTCCAGACGGAAGGATGGACCTCGCCGACGATTGTCTCGCCGCTCTGGACATCGTCGTGGCGTCCGTCCACTCGGCATTCAACCAGGAGGCGGAACAGATGACCGACCGCCTGCTGCGTGCGCTCGAGTGCCCGTGGGTCGACATCCTGGCGCATCCGACCGGACGGCTGCTGCTCAAACGTGAAGGCTACCGATACGACATCGAGCGGATCTTTGCGTCGGCAGCCGGCCATGGCGTGGCCGTCGAGATCAACAGCCTCGCCGACCGGCTCGACTTGAGCGACGCGCACGCGCGCCTCGCGCAGGAGAGGGGGCTGAAGCTCGTCATCGACTCCGACGCGCACAGCCCCGCCGCACTCGCCGGTCTCCGCTGGGGCGTGCTCGTCGCACGCCGCGCCTGGCTCAGTTCCGGCGACGTCCTCAACACGCGTCCTCTCGACGAGCTCCGCGGAGCCCTCCGACGACACCGCCGATCGGCGAACACGACATGACGATGGATCCAGACGCTGCGCTCGCGGAGATCCGGCGCCTTTACTTCGAGGCGGCGCCGTCGACCATTCAGCGCGACTTCGAGCGCGCGATCGATCTGCTCAAATCGCTGCCGAGCGAAACCGAGCGCGAGCGGGCAACCGTGTACATGGAAGGCCTGGCGGAGATGCGGAAGGAGTGGCGAGCCGGCAAGCGGCGCTAGAGGTCCTGGCTCCTTATTTGTGCGTGCGCGTCATCAGCCGGCGCGCCGCGAGGCGCAGGGTTTCGGGCACGTTGCGATCCATGCCGACCGCTTTTATGTCCCGATCCGAGAGCCGGTGCAGGAGCTGCATCGAGACCCCAGGCGGAGTCTTGGGATTGCGAGCCAGACCGTGCGCGATCCCGTAGTGCTTCATCCAGCTTCGGTTTGCGCCGATGACGCGGAGGACGTCCTCCGAGACGTTGGCCATCTTGGCGAAAGCCTCCACTTCGGACTCGTTGACCTTCGGGCTGCTCAACACCGCAATCGCCACCATCCGGTTGGAGTCGCGAATGAGCTGCGCGCGCTGCTCGCGCGTCCCCTTGGTCGCCAGCTTGAGCCGATCGATCACCGGCAGCGACGAAAGGAGCGCCGATGACGCGGGTACGGTGCCGGCCTCCGGGTCCTGGTCCAGCGTATCGAGCGACGGTTCCGCGAAATCGTCGCTCCCGTCAAGGGCGGGCGCCGCTGCTGCCGGCCGCACGCCGCGTGCGGCGAAGAAGTCACGCATCGACGTCCGGCACCTCCGGCCTGGCGAGAAACGACGACAGCGCCGGCCCCGGAAGCGCGGCGATGGTGGCCTCGGCGCGTCGCGAGACCTCGGCGTCGGCATCGTCCAGGAGGATCATCAGCAGCGCAAGCTGCTCGTGCGCGCGCAACGCGAGCGCGCCCCGAGCGCCGAGCAATCGGATGCTCTCGGTCGGCGTCGCCCCGGCGGAACAGGTCGATGAGCGGTGTACGGTAACCGGAATCCATACAGTTCAGGCCTCGCGGGAGGCCGCCGAAAACGCTGCGCGCACCGCAGCGACCGTCTCGGTCAGCCGCGCGATGCGGTCCCGTTCACGGATCTCCATGCGCCAAGGGTTGAGGAAGAGCCCGATCGCCGCGACGCCGGCAGCTCCGGCTCGAGCCACCTCCGAAGCGAGCGGCACGGTCACGCCCCCAATCGCCAGTACCGGAAGGCTCGTGAGCCGACACGCGCGACCGAGCGCCTCGACGCCGGCCACGGCGTGGTCCGGCGGCTTCCCCGTCGACGGGAAGACCGTTCCGAACGTCAGATAGTCGCAACCGCCTTCCAGCTCGATACGTGCGAGATCGTCGCCGTCGTGCACCGAACGCCCGATCAGAAAGTCCTCCGCAACGATTCGGCGGACTCGCGCAGCCAGAGGCGCAGACGAAGGCAGATGGACACCAGCCGCGCCCGAGGCACGCGCAACGTCAGTGCGATCGTTCACCACGACGCGCAGTCGGGTGCCGGCGGCCGCGGCGACAGCCGCACGCACCAGGCGCGCCAGCGTTGCGTCGTCCAGGCCCCGTTCCCTGATCTGCAGCAGGTCGACGTCCGCGCGGGCGATTGCGGCGGACCACTCCACGAGCCGCGCGCAGGCCTCGTCGTCGTGTTCCCCCAGAAGGTGACGATTAGTGATGGCCGAGATCACAGGCCGAGGGAGGATCACGCGTATTCCGGCGTCGGCGTCACACGCCGGCTTTCGGTTCTTCCGTGCCCGGCGCGCGCCTCGCTCCAAACGCCGCGGCGAGCTCGAGCACGCCGGCAACGGCCGTAATCACGCCGACGCCCGACACTGCCCCACGCGCGTACGGGCTGGCGAGGAGTCGCTCCACGATCGGAACGGCCACGATGAACAGGTTGCGATCCCAGAACGAGGACCAGGGCATCACGACGAGGATGAGACCGGTCTCCAGGAAATACGCCGCGAAAAGGAGCCGTACGAAAAACGAGATGATCAGCCTCCGCTTTGCACGCGGGCGAGGCGGTCGATGCGCGCGGGCACGTCGCGATAGTCGCCGGCATCGGCCTGGAGCTCGAGAAACACCGCAAGCGCTCGGGCGATCTCGCCGGTCTGATCGAGCAGGACACCCAGATCGTACAACAAGGCGCGGCCGTCTTGTGGGGTCGGTGCGGGCTCTTCAGCGGCGTGCTCGAGCCATTCGATCGCCTGGGGCGTCTCGCTCCGGCGCAGGTATAGGCGCCCGAGCATCGCCGCTGCCTCGAATCGATGCCCGGCCGAGCGCACCGCCGTCTTCAGCGACGAGACGGCATCGTCCAGCATCCCCATCTCGATGTAGGTGCTCGCCAGCTTCAGATACTGCGCCGCGAACTCGGCGTCGTCGTCCTCGGCGTCGGCGCGGATCTCATCGAATACCTGCTCGAGCTCGGACGATTCACCTCCGTGCGCGCCAGGTGTATCGAGGTTGCCGAGCACACCCGTGAGGTCGATCTCCTCGACCGGCACGGCGGTAGGGCTCGCGGCCTGGCGTCGACCACCCTTGGCCGGCGGTCGGGCGGCAGCCGCTCTGGCAGCCACGGGCTCCTGCGACGCTGCCGAGGCCATTTCGATTGGCGCGCCGGGCGTCTCGTCCGTCGACAAATCAATGAATGGCTCGTTCGCCATGAACGGCGTCTGACCGCTCAGCCGATCGGCGATGTGCGCATCGGGATTCTCGACGTTGAGCATCACGAGCGCCCGGCGGAACCTCTCGATGTGAGTCGGCTCCTCCGGCTCGCGGGCAACGAGGTCTTCGGCGATCACCCGGGCTTCGACAGCCTGGCCGTTGTCCAGGTAGGCGTCGGTGAGCTGCACCTGGGCCTGATAGAGCGCCGCGTCCAGCCCGCCGTCGACGCAGACCTCGACGAGCTTCAGCAGCGCCGGAACGTGGCCCGGACGACGGGAGGCGAATTCCTGAAGGTGTGCGGCTGCTTCCGAGAAGTCGGTCGCTGCAATCGCCGAGTCCGTGACCGCGTCCACGCAGGCATACGCCGCTTCGGGGTTGCTCTCACACACGGTCCATCCGGTCGCGAGCAGGCGATGGCGCATGTCGCGATCGCCCTCGAGCAGCTCCGTCATGAGTGCGCGCGCGGCGTCGACCCGGCCCGAGCGCAGATCGAGCTCGACGAGGGCGGCGAGGAGCACCGGATCGTCGCCGGCCGTGTCGCGATCGAGGTAGTCCCGCGCGGCCAGCAGGTCGCCAGACGCGACGGTCGCGCGGGCGAGGATCGTGCGTCCGTCGCGATCCTGCGGGTTGAGGCGCACGGCGTGCCGCAGCGCGTCCAGCGCTTCGGCGGTCCGCTCTTCCATCTGGAGATCGTCGTGCACCGAGCGGAACCGCAGTGCAGCCTCGGCGGGCTGGCCCATCTCCTCGAGGGTGCGCGCGGCCTCCAGCCGTGCCTCGTAGTCCGACGGGTCCAGCGACCCGAGTCGAACAGCGATGTCGGCAACGCCAGCGCGATCTCCGCGCGCACGCCGCCGGACGCCGACCGCCGTGAGGTAGGCCTTCGCGTCGGCGAGGAGCCCCTGCTTCGTCGAGATCTCAGCGAGCACCAACTGAGTGTTCTCGTCGTCCGGTCTGACTTTCAGGATCTTCTTGTAGAGCGCGGCGGCCTTCGGGTAGAACCCTTCGCGCATCAAGTGGTCGGCGATGCGGTGGTACTGGCCGAGTGCCTGATCGACCTGGCCGGCACGGAAGTACAGGTCCCCGAGCAGGTTGGCGGTGTTCCAGTCGCGGGGCTGTTCCTCGACAACCCTGACGTATTCGCCGATGGCGGCGTCCAGCCGTCCCTGGCGAAGGAACTTCTCGCCTCTTTTCAGCGTGCTGTCGCGATCGAAGGCCAAGGGATTCTCCGCAGGGCCGTGACGCCGGGGAGCGTCCAAAAGGGGATCAATTGATGGTATCAAAGAGCGAGGGCGGACGGAACGACTGTCTGTGCACCGGGGAATAGCCAAACTGTGCAACCGCCTGCAAATGTTCCCGGGTTGCGTAACCTTTATGGCGATTGAACCCGTATCGGGGGTCCTCGGCGTGCAGTTCCAGCATCATCCGGTCCCGGGTGACCTTGGCCACGATGGAGGCCGCGGCAATCGCCGTGCACCGGCTGTCGCCGTGTATGACCGCCCGTTGAGCCATCAGCAGATCGGGGATTCGGAAGGCGTCCACCAGCACGAAATCAGGTGCTGGAGCCAGGAGATGCACGGCCCGCTGCATCGCACGCAGGGATGCCTGGTGGATGTTGATGGTGTCGATTTCGTCACAGGAGGCAGATGCGACCCCCCAGGCCACCGCGCTTCGCGTGATCCGATCGTAGAGGCGGTTACGTTCGAGCGCCGTGACCGTCTTCGAATCGCCTATCCGCGGCACGTACCGGTCGGGATTGAGCACCACCGCCGCGGCCACGACCGGTCCGGCAAGGCATCCCCGCCCGACCTCGTCGACACCCGCCACATACACGAAGCCCATACGCCTGATGGCGTTCTCCAGGGTGCGGAAAGCACGAACCTTGGCCATGAGCCTCGAGCCGGACGCGATTGCTAGGCGGTCGGCTTCTTGCGCTCTTTCATACGCGCAGCCTTGCCCTTCAGGTCGCGCAGGAAGTACAGCTTGGCGCGCCGGACCTGCGCCGTGCGGACCACGTCGATCTTCTCGATGATCGGCGAGTGCAGCGGGAAGATGCGCTCGACACCCTGGCCGAACGAAACCTTCCGAACGGTGAACGTCGCGCGTGCGCCACCACGGTGCATGCCGATCACCATGCCCTCGAACACCTGGATGCGCTCCTTGTCGCCTTCGCGGACCTTGACGTGGACGCGCACGGTATCGCCAGGCTTGATCGCCGGGCGCGTGGTGAGTTGAGTGCGCTCGACGGAATCTACGGCAATCATCACACTACTCCTTCGCTCGTTGCTCCAACAAATCGTGCAGCAGCCTGCGGTCTTCCTCGTCCAGCTGCGCGCCGTTCAACAAATCCGGCCGTCGGTCGAGCGTCCGCGCCAGCGCCTCGCGCCGCCGCCATCTCTCGATCTCCGCATGATGGCCTGACAACAGGACCGGCGGAACCGGCATCCCCGCAAACTCCGCCGGACGCGTGAACTGCGGAAAGTCCAGCGTCCCGCGCGCAAACGTGTCGCGCGCCACAGAGTCCTCGTCGCCGACGACCCCCGGCACCAGCCGCGCCACCGCATCGACGATCACGAGCGCCGGCAGCTCGCCGCCCGACAGCACGTAGTCGCCGATCGAGATCTCCTCGGTCGCCAGCGTCTGCCGCACGCGATCGTCCACGCCTTCGTACCTGCCGCACAACACGACGATGTGCCCGAGCGCGCTCAGGCGCTGGGCTTCGGCGTGCGTGAAGCGGCGCCCATCGGGCGTTGTCAGAATCACCGCCGCCGGCGCCCCACGCGTCGCGCGAATCGACTCCACCGCCCGAAAGAGCGGTTCCGGCTTCAGCACCATGCCGGGTCCGCCCCCAAACGGGACGTCGTCCACGACCCGATGCCGATCCGTCGTGAAGTCGCGCAGATCGTGCACCCGGATGTCGAGCACACCACGCTCCGCGGCGCGTCCGACAATCCCCTCGGCGAGCGGTCCTTTCACCATCGACGGAAAGATGGTGACGATGTCGATCTTCACACCGGGGGGCTTCGCCCCGCCGGACCCCCCATCGCCGTCGCTCGCGGGGGCCCCATGCCCCGCTCCGCTCCGGCGGGGCGCGCCGCTGGCGCGCCTTGAAACCGGGGACCTTCGGCTGTGCTTAGCCACTCAACTCGATCGCGACGTGAGGTTCAACTCGAGCAGCCCCTCCCCGCCGGACCCCCCATCGCCGTCGCTCGCGGGGGCCCCATGCCCCGCTCCGCTCCGGCGGGGCGCGCCGCTGGCGCGCCTTGAAACCGGGGACCTTCGGCTGTGCTTAGCCACTCAACTCGATCGCGACGTGATGTTCAACTCGAGCAGCCCCTCCCCGCCGGACCCCCCATCGCCGTCGCTCGCGGGGGCCCCATGCCCCGCTCCGCTCCGGCGGGGCGCGCCGCTGGCGCGCCTTGAAACCGGGGACCTTCGGCTGTGCTTAGCCACTCAACTCGATCGCGACGTGAGGTTCAACTCGAGCAGCCCCTCCCCGCCGGACCCCCCATCGCCGTCGCTCGCGGGGGCCCCATGCCCCGCTCCGCTCCGGCGGGGCGCGCCGCGGGCGCGCCTTGAAACCGGGGACCTTCGGCTGTGCTTAGCCACTCAACTCGATCGCGACGTGACGTTCAAATCCAGGAGCCCCTCCGGCGGATCGACTACGATCCGCGACGCCGCGGGATCGACGCTGACGCAGATGTCCGCCGTCATTGGAATCTGAATCTCGCCCCGTCGACCCTGCACGACGAGCCGGCTACGCTCCATCGGTCCTTCGACGGCGCTCACGCGTCCGAGCAGCACGTCCGATCTATCGCGAACTTCGCATCCAATCAGCTCGTGGTGGTGGAACGTCCCCTCCGGCAGCTGTCCGATCGCCCCGGCCGGAAGCCGAAGCTCGGCGCCCGCGAGCCGCTCCGCGTCCGACATCGACTGAATGCCCTCGAGCTCAAGTATCGGACGGCCCTGGTGGAACCGCACCGAGAGAATCCGCCGCGGGCGTCGTCTCCGTTCCGGCGTTCGCCACGAGGAGCACCTCACCGACGCGAAACCGCTCGTCCGGAAAGTCCGTCTCGGGGTTCACGATGACCTGACCGCGGAGCCCATGCGGCCGCGCCACACGTCCGACCACCAACGGTTCGCTCGCCATCGCTGCTTCGCTGTTCCTGCCCGCCGCGAGCTACTGCTGATCGCGGAACTCGAGCGTGGCCTTGATCCCCTCGAGCTCCGCGGTCGCACCGACCAGGGTGCGCATCGCCGCAGCCGTGCGTCCTTGCCGGCCGATGACGCGCCCGAGCTCGCCGGGGGCCATGAACAGCTCGACGAGCGTCTGCCCGCGATGCTCGCGCTCGGTCACGCGGACCGCGTCCGGATGATCGGCGAGGGCCCGCGCCACGACCTCCACGACGTCGCGCGCCCGGCTCACGACGCGGGCTGCTCGACTGGCGCCGCCTCGGGCGCCGGCATACGCGCCACCAGCGTCCGCACCGTATCGGACGCTTGCGCCCCCGTCTTGAGCCAGTGCTCCAGGCGCTCCCGGTCAATCTTCAGCGTCTCGGGCGTCGTCCGCGGATTGTAATGACCGAGCACCTCGACGAACCGGCTGTCCCGTGCCGTCCGCGAGTCGGTGACCACGACGCGGAAGAACGGCCGCTTCTTCGAACCCGTGCGTCTCAAACGAATCGCTAACATGTGATCCTTTCAGCTACCTGCTACTAGCTTCCAGCTTCCAGCTTCCCGCTGGAACCTATCCATTCTTGGTTGACACGTTTCGACGGCGGTGACTTATCAAGGCTTCCTGCTGCCCTCTTCCCGCTTCCTGCTGCCCGCTCCCGGTCCGTTTGCTCCGTCGCTCTCTGCTGGAAGCTGGAAGCTTCTTATCTCATCAACGACTTCATCATCCCGAGGCCACGCTTCTTTCCACCGCCGAAGCCCGCCATGCCCCCGAGCTGCTTCAACATCTTCTTCATCTGCACGAACTGCTTCAACAGGCGGTTCACTTCTTCGACCGACGTGCCGCTGCCTCTTGCGATGCGCTTCCGGCGGCTGCCGTTGATCAGCTGGTGGTTGCGGCGCTCTTTGGGCGTCATCGAGTTGATGATCGCTTCGACACGTCCGAGCTGCCTGTCGTCCACGGCCTCGCGATTGGCCGCGAGCTCCTTGATCTGCCCCATACCGGGCAGCATCCCGAGGATCTGTTCGAGCGGCCCCATCTTCTTGATCGTGCGGAGCTGATCGCGGAAGTCCTCGAGCGTGAACTCGTCCTTCCGGATCTTCTGTTCGAGCTTCTCGGCGTCCTCGAGCGACACCGCTTCTTCCGCCTTCTCGATGAGCGACAGCACGTCACCCATGCCGAGCACCCGCGACACGACGCGGTCGGGATGGAACGGCTCGAGATCCTGCAGCCGCTCGCCGCTTCCCACGAACGCGATCGGCACGCCGACGACGCCGACCACCGAGAGGGCGGCGCCGCCGCGGGCGTCGCCGTCCATCTTGCTCAAGACGACCCCGGTCACGCCGACGCGGCGATTGAACTCACCTGCGCTCTTGATGGCGTCCTGGCCCGTCATGGCGTCTGCCACGTACAACAGGTCGGAGGGCTCCACGGCGGCCTTGATGGCCTGGAGCTCCTCCATCAGCTCATCGTCGATGTGCAGCCGGCCGGCGGTGTCGACGATCACGACGTCGAAGCCGCTGTTCTTCGCTTCGGTCAAGGCGCCCGACGCGCGCCGCACCGGATCCAGATCGCCCGACGGATCGTACGACTTGACGCCCGCCTGCTTCGCGACAACGGACAGCTGTTCGATCGCGGCCGGACGCCGTACGTCGGTCGACACGAGCAACGGATGGCGACCCTGTTTTGCCAGCCAGCGCCCAAGCTTCCCTGATGTCGTCGTCTTGCCCGAGCCCTGAAGTCCGAGGAGCAGGATGACGCGCGGGCGCTGCGCGGCAGGCGGCAGGCCGCCCGCGGTGTCGCCGAAGAGCGCGAGCATCTCGTCACGAACGATCCGCACCACCTGCTGGGCGGGGGTGAGACTTCGCAGAACCTCCTGGTCGACCGCACGATCGCGCACGCGATCGATGAAGGCTTTGACGACCTTGAAGTTGACGTCCGCTTCGAGCAGCGCCATCCGGATCTCGCGCAGTGCGAGCTCCACCGTCTGCTCGGTGAGGCGGGCCTCGCCTCGCAAGGAGCGGAACACTTCCTGAAGACGGTTGCTGAGTGAATCGAGCATGGACCAGCCGCTGGCGGCGCCCCGAAGAGCCGCGGACACCCTGGAAAGGGCGCTAACCGGCTCAGGCGCAAACCGTTATCCTACCAGAGGATGCCCCGACCGCTCAAGTATAGGAGGGTCTCAGACTGATGTGAGCTTATGGCCCAGCTTGTCCTTCTTGGCCTTCAAATA
The DNA here is from genome assembly GCA_963804795.1 of uncultured Acidobacteriota bacterium. Classification (GTDB taxonomy): domain Bacteria; phylum Acidobacteriota; class Vicinamibacteria; order Vicinamibacterales; family 2-12-FULL-66-21; genus CAVSUB01. The sequence continues at coordinate 124,105 of CAWDRS010000014.1, forward strand.
CCGCCGGGTATGCTCCGATGGCGGGATCTCGAGCGGGATCCAGTCGACGACTGAGAGGTTGTAGCCCTCGATCCCGACGAGTTTGCGAGGATTGTTGGACAGGAGCCGCATGGAACGGACCCCCAGATCCCGCAGGATTTGCACGCCGATGCCGTAGTCGCGCTGGTCGGCCTTGAACCCGAGACGCTCGTTCGCCTCGACGGTGTCGAGCCCCTGGTCCTGGAGCTCGTAGGCCCGGATCTTGTTGGCCAGGCCGATCCCCCGTCCTTCCTGATTCAGGTACAAGAGCACCCCGCGCCCTTCCTCCCCAATCTTCTCCATGGCCGCGTCGAGCTGAGGCCCGCAATCGCATCGCGCCGAGTGAAAGACGTCGCCGGTCAGGCAGCGGGAGTGCACCCGCACGAGCACGTTCTCGCCGTCTCCGAGCTCGCCCTTCACCAGGGCGACGTGGGTCTCGCGATCGATGAGGCTCTCGAATGCAAACACCTTGAAATCGCCATGGGAAGTGGGCAGGGACGCCGATGCGACGCGCCGCACCAGCGCCTCCGTACGCATCCGGTACTGGATCAGATCAGCGATCGTGATCATCAGGATGCGATGCCGCTTCGTGAACTTCGTCAGCTCCGGCACCCGCGCCATGGTCCCGTCGTCGTTCATGATTTCGCAGATGACGCCGGCGGGATACAGGCCGGCGATGCGGGAAAGATCCACGGCGGCTTCCGTCTGGCCGGCCCTCACCAGGACTCCACCGGTCCGGGCACGCAGCGGGAACATGTGTCCGGGACGCGCCAGGTCCGCGGGCCGGGTCATCGGATCGATCGCGGCCAGAACCGTGGCGGCGCGGTCGGCGGCGGAGATGCCGGTGCTCGTTTTCCGCTTGGCCTCGATCGACACCGTGAAGGCGGTGTCGAAGCGCGCGGTGTTCTCCTTGACCATCAGCGGAATGTCGAGCTCCTCGAGGCGCTCCTCGAGCATCGGCATGCAGATCAGGCCGCGCCCGTGCGTCGCCATGAAGTTGATCGCTTCCGGCGTGATCTTGTCGGCGGCAATCGTGAGGTCGCCTTCGTTCTCACGATCCTCGTCGTCGACAACGATGATCATCTCGCCGCGTGCGATGGCGGCGATCGCATCCTCGATCGGCGCGAACGGCGATTTCTTGCGGGAACGCGCTGCTTTGCTCATGACTCCGCCATCTTCGAAGTGGGCTGGCCGACGGCCCGCCTCTACAGCTCTCCGCCCGGCGCCGGGCTCACCGACCTGCTCCTTCTCACGACGCCAGCCTCCTGCGCTTCGATCGCCCGCACGACGTACTTCCCCAGGATATCGGACTCGAGGTTGACCGTCCCGCCCACCGCGAGTTCCCTCAGGTTCGTGTGCTCCCATGTGAAGGGAATGATCTGGACGCTGAATCGCACGTCGTCCAGTTCGGCCACCGTGAGACTGATCCCGTCCACGGCAATCGAGCCCTTCTGCACGATGTATCGCACAAGGGACGAAGGGTAGCGGATCGCCAGCCAGTGCGACTCCCCTTGTGGTTGTATCGTTTCGACGGTGCCCGTCGCATCCACATGACCCTGTACAAAGTGGCCTCCCAGGCGCGCGCCGGCCCGAAGCGATCGTTCGAGATTCAGAACGGTCCCGGACTTCACCGCTCCGAGGGTCGTGACGCGGGCGGTCTGCGGCGAAACGTCCATCTCCACGCCGCCTTCCGTGGTTGCCGTGACCACGGTCAGGCACACGCCGTTGACGGCCAGGCTCTCGCCGGGCGTCAGCTCATGCGCGAGCGACGTGTCGATTCGAAGCCGAAGCCCGGCGTCCGACGGGCTGACCTCCAGGACCGTTCCAATGGCCTCAATCAATCCTGTGAACATCACCCTGTATCAACTGGTCGGCCCCGAGCGTTGTCGACTGTACGTCGTCGAGCCTTGCCACCACTTCCTCGACCGTGGCCCACCAGTTGACGCCGTCCGCGCCAATCGCGCGCGGCGCCACGTACATCTGGACGCGATCGATGAGCCCGCGGTCCCAGAACGCCTGGTGAAGGGTCGGGCCTCCCTCGAGGACGACCGAAGACGTGCCCGATTCCGCAAGCTGCCGAAGGGCGGAATCCACGAACGTCGACCGGTCGCCGGAAATGATCTCCATATGGGCTCCGGCCCGCTCCAACGCCGTCACGTGTTCCCGTGAGGCACCCGCCGCGGCTGCCGCAGTCACGATTATCACCGGCCCCGATTCGAGCGTCGAGAGGACACGTGCGCCTGGGGGCGTCCGGAGACGACGGTCGAAGATGACCCGCGTGAGTGGCCGGTGGCGGAACGCGATTCGGGGCGTCAACAGGGGATCGTCGTGGAGCATCGTGCCCGATCCGATGGCCATCGCGTCCACCTCGGCGCGATCGCGGTGGATGCGCCGGTCCGCGACCTGGCCGGTCAGGCGGGTCGGGCGGCCGCCGGCGAGCGCCACCTTGCCGTCGGCGCTGAGCGCCACCTTCATCGTGACGTGGGGCCGGCCCCGACAAATCCTCGTCAGGAACGGACCATTCAGCCGGCGCGCGGCCAACTCCAGAACGCCAACGACGACCTCCACGCCGTGTGCGCGGAGCACCTCGATGCCCCTTCCGCTGACGAGCGGATTCGGGTCCTCCATCGCCACCACTGCCCGGCGAATACCGGCGGCCACGACCTGCGGCGCGCACGGACCCGTGCGGCCCGTATGGCTGCAGGGCTCCAGCGTGCAGTAGAGCGTTGCGCCCTGCGATCGTTCCCCCGCGTCGGCCAGAGCAAGAACCTCTGCGTGCGGCCCACCGGCGATCTCGTGCGATCCGCGCCCGACCACGACGCCCTCGCCGTCCACGATGATGGCGCCTACCATCGGGTTCGGGCTGGTGGTCCCGCGTCCGCGCTCCGCGAGCGCGAGCGCGCGTGCCATGTAATCGGCGTCTGAGGTCACGTCACCATTTGTCCTCGAAGAGCGCGGTGACGTAGTCCTCCGGCGAGAACGGGATCAGGTCGTCGATCGCCTCGCCAACGCCGACGTATCGGATGGGCAGCTTGAGATCGTTGGCGATCGCGACAGCAATGCCGCCCTTTGCCGTGCCATCGAGCTTGGTCAGCACGATGCCGTTCACGCCGGCGACGGACATGAACTCGCGCGCCTGGGCCAGGCCGTTCTGCCCGACCGTCGCGTCGAGCACGAGGAGGACCTCGTGAGGCGCGCCTTCGACCTCGCGCGCAGCGACGCGGCGAATCTTGTCGAGCTCCGTCATCAGGTTCACGCGCGTGTGAAGCCGGCCCGCCGTGTCGACCAGCACGACGTCACGGCCGCGGGCCTTCCCGGCGGCGATGGCGTCGAAGACGACCGCAGCCGGATCCGCGCCCGTGCGCGCCCGGATCATGTCGACCCCGGCACGCTGGGCCCAGATCTCGAGCTGCTCGACGGCCGCCGCGCGAAAGGTGTCTGCCGCGCATATCACGGGCGCCTGGCCGGACTCCTTGATGAGGCGTGCCAGCTTTCCCACCGTTGTCGTCTTCCCGGTCCCGTTGACGCCAACGATGAGGACGACGTGCGGCCGATGGTCGTTGCCGGCGGGGGCGTCCGCGCCGCGCAGGATCGTGAGGATCTCCCCCTTCACCAGATCCCGGAGCGACGCGCCGTCGCGTGTTCGAGCGCGCACCGCATCGACGATCCGTCCAGTTGCGGCAACGCCGACATCCGCCGAGATCAGTGCCTCTTCGAGCGCGTCAATGGTCTCGATGTCCACCGGCCGGCTCCTCCGGTCGGGTTCGTCGGCGCGCGAGACGGCCTCGTCGAAGCGTTGCAAGAACTGCTGCGTCGTGCGCGTCAGGGACTGCTTGATTTTGTCGAAGACACCCATGGTCACAATCGGAACCGGTCTCGTGTGGCTTCCGCCTTCAGGGCGAAAGCAGGCCCGACCTTCGGCCGGAGCTTCAGCGGCGGCGGTCAGGTCGGAGGCTGTTCTAGTGGCGTTAATGATGATGCTCGGGCTCGAGTCGCTGCCGCCGGCCCATCAGAATCTCGACGGCTTCGCCCGGGGATCGACGGCCCTCGAGGACCGCGGACATCTCGGCGGCGATCGGCAGCTCTATCCCGTGACGCGTCCCGAGCGCAATCGCCGCACCCGTGGTCCGAACGCCTTCGGCGACCATCCGCATACCGGCGAGCACCTCGTCCAGCCTGCGCCCCTTTCCCAGTTGGATGCCGACATGACGATTGCGGCTCAAGTCCCCAGTACAGGTCAGCACGAGGTCGCCGAGACCGCTCAGACCGGAAAGCGTCTCTCTCCGTCCGCCCTCGGCACCCGCCAGGCGTGAGATCTCCACCAGCCCGCGCGTGATGAGGGCCGCCATCGAGTTGTGTCCAAGGCCGAGGCCCTCGACCACACCCGCGGCAATTGCGATGACGTTCTTCAACGCCCCACCAATCTCGACGCCCGCGACATCGTCGCTCCCGTACAGCCGGAATGACGGGCCGCGGAAGCGTTCCTGGATATATGCGGCGGCCGACGCGTCAGCGGACGCGGCGAGCACCGCCGTGGGCAGGCCTCGAGCAACCTCCAACGCGAAGCTTGGTCCGGACAGCACCACGACGGGCATTCCTGGCGCCACTTCCTCCGCGATAACCTGGGACATTCGACTCAGCGAGCTGACCTCGATGCCCTTCGTCGCGCTCACGAGCACGGCGTGGTCCGGAACGAGCGCGCGAACCGATCGCACCACCGAACGGACGACCTGCGAGGGGACGGCGACGACGACTGTCTGTGCGTCGTCGAGAACAATCGAGGGATCGCTCGAGGTCACAACCCCGTCGGGGATTGCGATGTCCGTCAGGTAGCGCGGGTTGAGCCGTCGCGACCTGATCTCGCCGGCGAGCGCTTCGTCGCGAGCCCAGAGCCGCACGTCATGGCCGGCCCGCCGGAGATGGACCGCCAGCGCGGTGCCCCAACTGCCGGCTCCGAGCACCGCGATCCTCTCCACCCGTCCACGCGTCATAGAAATGCCTGACCCCCCGTCATCCGGCGCTCCGTGCCGGCGCGGAGGCGGCGGAGGTTCGCGCGATGACGAAACAGGATCAACGCCGCCGTCCCGGCGGCCGCGACGACAACGGTTCTGGGTGCGCCGGCCAGCCAGGCGGCGGGCGGCAGCACCACCGTGGCGGCGATCGACCCGAGTGAGACGTAGCGCGTGAGCCACACGGTCAAGACGAACAGCGCCGCCGCAATGCCCGTCGCGATGGGCGCGAGCACGCTGAAGACACCGGCGGCCACCGCCACGCCTTTGCCGCCGTGGAACCTCAGCCACACCGGATAAATGTGTCCGACCACGGCGGCTGCCCCGGTGACCGCGGCGAGCGGGGCACCTCCACTCGACATCTGCGCGAGCGCGACCGCCGCGGCTCCTTTCGCGACGTCGAGCGCCATGACCGCGACCGCCCGACCGGTACCGGTCGTGCGCATCACGTTGGCGGCTCCTACGTTCCCGCTGCCCGCCACACGAACGTCGACCCCGCGCCGCTTCGCAAGCAGAAACGCGAAAGGCACCGATCCGGCAAGATAGCCGAGCAGGATCGAGATCATTTCAGCAATGGTATCCGCAATAGCGGGTCGTACACCGATCCTCCTTCCGACTGCCGGCTCTGGAAGAGCGTGATCTCCTCGACCCGCGACGCTCCGCCGCGACCCACCGCCGATCGCACAACGTCACGAGCCGCGCGGGCCGACGGGCCGCGCGCATCCTTTACGCGCGCGATCGTCAGATGCGCGGAGTAAGGTCGCGCCTCCAGCGGCCGGCCCGCTTTCGCCACGCGGCCCGCAATCTCATCGTGCACCAACGACAGGTCAGGCGCGCCAGCGACGATTCCCATCCAGATCACACGCAGCGGCCCTGACGGCGGGAACGTCCCGAACCCTCCAATCCCGAGGTCGAACGCGCAAACCTCGACGGCCGGCTGCAACGTCGCGGCAAGCGCCGGCACGTCGCTGTCAGCGACCTGTCCGATGAACACGAGCGTGAGGTGCAGGTTAGAACCACTGACCCAACGGGCCGGCAGACGCGGACAGGTCCGGTGGAGCGTCGACCGCAGGGTCGCGACGTCCTCTTCAATCGACGCCGTCAACTGAGGGCTGAGATCAATCCCGACGAACAGTCGCATCCCGCAAGACCATTCTGCGGACCATATCGAGCGCGGTCTGAGACGCGTAGTGCTTGATCATCGAGCGGTTGCCGTGGAAGAGCGCGGTACGCACGACCGTGCCGGTCGGCCCGGCGACCGCCATCGCGACAGTGCCGACAGGCTTCTGCGGCGTTCCACCGCCCGGTCCGGCGATGCCCGTGACGCCGACGCCGATCGTCGCGGCCATGCGTCGCCGTATGCCCTCGGCCAACGCGCTCGCGACCGGCTCGCTCACCGCGCCGTGCTCCGCCAGCACCGCCGGCGGCACATCGGCGAACGCCGTCTTCGCGTCGTTGCTGTAGGCGACGACGCCTCCCAGCACGTAGTCCGAGCTTCCGGGGACGTCGGTCAGGCGCGAGAGCAGAAGGCCGCCGCTGCACGACTCGGCCACGGCAATGGTGCTCGCGGAGCGGCGCAGCAGATCGCCGACGATCTCCTCCAGCGCGCGACCGTCGACGCTGAATGCGTCGTGACCGATCGCGGCGACGATCCGATCGCGAGCCGATGCGAGAGCACGCTCTGCGCCGTGCTGGTCGTCGGACAGCGCCGTCAGGTGCACTTCGATCTGACCCGGAGCCGCCAGGATGGTCGTCTCGATCGGAGGCACCGCGTTGGCCAGCGGCGCATAGATCGGCTGGATCGCCTCCTCGATGTGGGACTCGGACCGGCCCGCGATCAGGATGGTCGCGCGATAGAAGCGCTCGCGACCGGCACGGTCGCTGAGGAACGAGGCGGCGACGACCTCGAACATCGGCTTCATCTCGCGAGGCGGCCCGGGCAGCAGCAGGACCACGCGATCGCCGACCGGAATCAGCAGCCCGGGAGCGCTTCCGTTGGGGTTGTCGAGCACGGTGGCGCCGCGCGGCACCATCGCCTGTCGACGGTTGATCTCCGGCATCTTCAATCCACGGCGCGCAAACCTCGCCTCGATGCCCGTGACAATCGCCGGATCCTCCGTCATCGGACGTTCCAGCACCTCCGCGACCACGTCACGCGTGAGGTCGTCGTCGGTCGGCCCCAATCCACCGGTCAGAATCACGAGATCCGCGCGTCCGAGCGCGAGTCGAACGAACGTCGCGAGATCGCCGCGGCGATCTCCGACGACGCTCTTCGCTCGGAGCGCGATGCCGAGACCCGCCAGTTTGTCGGCGAGGAAGAGTGAGTTGGTATCGACGCGCGAAGATCCAAGCAGCTCGCTGCCAACGGCGATGATCTCAGCCGACCGAAGAGGCTCCCGCGGCGACGTCATGCGAACCATCCGGGAAGGAAGTACACGAGCGCCCGAAGCGCCAGGTTCGCGTACACCGCAGCCATCGCATCGTCCGACATGACGCCGAGTCCACCATGCAGCCGCTCGAAGCGCCCAGCCGGGTATGGCTTGATCACGTCGAAGACTCGAAAGAGAACGAACCCGGCGACCGCCGTGGCGAACCCGACCGGCATGAACGCGAGCGTGATCAACATGCCCAGCACTTCGTCGATCACGACGGGACCGGGATCGATGCCGCCGAAATGGCGCTCCGCGATCGTCCCCGCCCAGATTCCCACTCCGTAGACCGTCGCGATCAACCCGGCCTCCACGTACGTCGATTGGGCCCACCACACGAGGAGGTACACGACCAGGCCCGCCGCCGACCCGACGGTTCCCGGTGCAATTGGAAAGTATCCGCAGTAACCGACCGTGGCGATGAAGACCCCGAGACGTGTCACGCTTTGATGACACGGGTGTCGGCGACCGCATCGTGCAGCGCACGCCCGTCGGCGCGGAAGAGCGCCATGAAGAAGCCCGCACCCGCGGGCAGGACCGAGACGAGACAGGCGACGGTCCGGATCACCGCGGTCCCGAACGGCAGACGCTGTGGCCAGGCGGCTGGAGCTGCGGCGACCACGCGCGTCCCCGCCAGCATCTTCCCGATGGTCTGGCCACCCGCGGCCGTGAACATCGTGAAATAGCCGCCGTTCAGCAGCAGCAGGAATGCGACCATCGGCACGACAGGGAGCACCCGAATCTCGGCCGGCTGGAGGCCGCACAGGCGCAGGGTGAAATACAGCACGCCCGCATCGATGGCGACCGTGACGAACGCGTCGACAGCCGCGCCCACGAGGCGCGCTCCCGCTGACGCCGTTGTTTCCGTGTCGACGACGCCGATGGCGCGCGGCACGTCTTCGATCCGCTGCGAACCCGCGTGTGAGGCCGGCACGTTGCCGAGTGGGCGAACGACGTCCGCCCACTCGGCGAAGTCGAGCGCCTGCTCCTCCTGGACGCGGTCCTCGAGCCGCGATCGTTGAACGGGGGTCGGCGCAGGCGCGACCGGCGCTGCACGCCGCACGGCAAGCGGCGGACGCGGCGGAGCATTGCCGCTCACGAGCGGCTTGTCATCGGGCGCGTCGGGCTCGGTCGCGCCGTTGAAAAGAGGCAAGTCGGCAGGCTGATGGAGTGAAAGGCCTTCGCCGGCCGACGGTGGGGTGAGCGCCGCCGCGGCTGCCTGGCGCCGTTGGGCAACCTTGAGCCGGAGATCCGCCATCGGACCAATCGCTTCCTCCGTGCGGATCGGCAGGTCGATCGGCGCGTCGGTCTGAATCAGCGAGAAGTCGTACCCGCAGTTGCGGCAGCGAACATTCTCGTCGAAGCTGATGTACCGACACTTCGGGCATCTCATTGCCGCGCACCCTGTTCGGAGGCGCCATCAGGCCGACTGAGTGGGGCACCGGCGCCCGCCAGCAACTGGCGCTGAATCGCGGCGCGCAGGCCCTGTGCTTCCGGCCACGAGCTGTCGCCCTGGCGGACGGCGTCGAGCGCGACGAGCGCCTCGTGCAAGCGGCCCTTGACCTGCAGCGCACGCGCGCGCGCGAGCGATGCTTCGGACGCTGCCGGAACGGGCAGGGGCTCCGCATCCTGGGCAACAGCGCCTCGTGACGGCGTCGGGGCCTGCACCAGCCAGGCATCGGCGCCACGGTACCAGAGCCACGCCGCCGCGGCAGCAGTCACGACGCCGGCCGCGACACCCGCCGCGACCCACCGGACGCGCGATGGCGCGACGTCCGGCCTGTCGGCTGGCACATCCAGCACGGGCGACACTGTGTGCGCCAGCCGGGTGAGGCTGCCCGGTGCCGAGCCCGCGGACTCGAGACGGTTCAGACGGTCGAGGAGGGCGAGTGCCTCTTCGGTTCCGGCGCCGCGCTCCACAGCCGACATCAGCAGGCGCCGCGCCGACCTGGTATCCCCGCGGCCGAAGGCCTCGACTCCGGTATGGAGCAGCTCTTCACTCTCTCGCTGGCGTTCGGAAATGGCGCTGCGCGCCCGTTCCATATAGGCGCGCGCGCGCGCGTGCCCGTGATTGAGGAACAGCACGCGGGTCCACACGCTGATCGCCAGCTCGTACTGGCCGGCAAAATAGTGGTCGAGTCCGGCGAGGAGGAGATGTTCGACTCGAGCGTCGCGGTCTCGCTCCTGAAGATCGGCCGGTAGCGTGGGCCGGTCGGAGCGAAGCGGGTCGGTCATCAGATTCTTGGAAGGTGAAGCGGGCCCGACACCGGCGATTATCGTCGCTTGCGACACCCCGCGTCAATCCGGAAGCGGAGATGAAAGAGGCTGGAAGAGCCATCCCTGCAACTGTGGTACAACCCGCGAATGCCGATCATCGAGTCCATCCCCAATGTCAGCGAGGGCCGCCGTCCCGAGATCGTCGAACGGCTTGCCGACGCAGTGCGCGGCATTCCGGGAGTCCGGCTTCTCGACTACTCATCCGACGCGTCGCACAATCGCTCGGTCTTCACGCTCGCCGGCGACGCAGGGCCGCTCAAGGAGGCCACGCTCGCGCTCTTCGAGAGGGCGATTGCGGCGATCGATCTCCGTCAGCACCGCGGCGAGCACCCGAGGCTTGGCGCCGTGGACGTCGTGCCGTTCGTCCCGATCGAGGGCGTCACCATGAAGGAGTGCGTGGCCCTTGCGACCGATGTTGCCGCGACCGTCGCCGATCGCTTCGGCGTGCCGGTCTATCTCTACGAGGAAGCCTCTGCCAATCCGATACGCAAGAACCTCGAAGACATCCGGAGAGGAGAATTCGAAGGCCTCGGTCAGAAAATGGCCCTGCCGGGTTGGGCGCCTGACTTCGGCCCCCCGGCACCGCACCCGAGCGCAGGCGCCTCGGTCGTTGGGGCTCGAATGCCGCTCATCGCCTACAACATCAACCTGGAAACCGACAGGCTCGACGTTGCGAAAAAGATCGCGTCGGCCATCCGGCACAGCAGCGGCGGCTTGCGCTACGTGAAAGCGATGGGCATCGCGATCGAAGATCGCGGCATCGTGCAGGTGTCGATGAACCTCACGAACTACGAAAAGACGCCGATCTTTCGTGTGTTCGATCTCGTCCGTCGCGAAGCCGCCCGGTACGGCGTGAGCATCCTCGAAAGCGAGATCGTCGGGCTGGTTCCGTCTGCTGCGCTGGTCTCGGCCGCCGAATACTACCTGCAGCTCGAGCGCTTCGGTTCGCAGCAGGTGCTCGAGAACAAGCTGCGCGAAGCGTGAACGGCCGTCAACGCTCGGCTGGCTCTTCTTCGCCCTCCGACTTGCGCGACGGCGCAATCCCGAACGCCCGCATCTTCCGATACAGATTGCTCCGCTCGACGCCGAGGGCGTCCGCGGTTCGCGAGATGTTCCCGTGCTGGGCCGACAGCGCACGGAGGATGTACTCGCGCTCGAACAGCTCGCGCGCGTCATGCAACGACATCGTCGGGCCCGCGCCCAGCTCCGCCGGCACGATCCCACCATCGAAGAAGCTGAGGTCCGACACGGTCACGGTCTCGCCCGGCACCATGATCATCAGCCGCTCGATCACGTTGCGCAGCTCGCGGACGTTGCCGGGCCAGCGATAGCTCTGGAGGCCGGTCGCGGCGCCGGCATCGAACCGCTTCGGTCGCCGCCCGTACTCATAGGCCAGCTCCGTCATGAAGTGCTGCGCGAGCAGCGGGATGTCCCCGGGCCGATCTCGCAGCGGCGGAACGGAAATCGGGATGACGTTCAGCCGGAAGTAGAGATCTTCCCTGAACCGTGCGGCCCGGATCTCGGTCGGCAAATCCTTGTTGGTGGCGGCCAGCACTCGCACGTCGACGCGGACGCCTGCGGTGCCCCCGACCGGCTCGACGAACTGCTCCTGAAGCGCACGCAGGACCTTGGCCTGCGTCTTCAAGCTCATGTCGCCGATCTCGTCCAGGAAGAGCGTCCCGCCGTCGGCGAGCTCGAATTTCCCGCGGCGGTCCGCTGTGGCGCCCGTGAACGAGCCCTTGACGTGACCGAAGAGCTCGCTCTCGATCAATTCTTCGGGAATCGCTGCGCAGTTCACTTCGACGAACGGGCCGGTCCGCCGCCGGCTCATCGCATGGATGCTCCGCGCGACGAGCTCCTTGCCCGTGCCGTTCTCGCCATAGATCAGCACGCGGCCGTTGGTTGGTGCGGCCATGGCCACCTGCTCGCGCAGCTGCGCCATGACATAGCTCTCCCCCACCATCGTCAACCGCCGGTCGACGTGGGCCCGCAACGCGCGGTTCTCGGCCTCGAGACGACGCTGCCGCACGGCGTTCCCGACGACGAGGACCGTCTTCTCGAGGGAGAGCGGCTTCTCGATGAAGTCGTACGCGCCCAGCTTGATCGCGCGGACGGCCGACTCGATGTTGCCGTGACCGGAGATCATCACGACGGGCACGTCGACCCGGCGTTCGCGAAGACGTGCGAGCGTCACGAGGCCGTCCATCCCGGGGAGCCAGATGTCGAGCACGATGACGTCGTACGGCCCGCGGGCCACGCGATCGAGGCACGCCTCCCCGGAGTCCACCGCCTCGACTTCGTAGCTCTCGTCTCGGAGGACTCCACTCAGCGCACTACGCACGCCGGCTTCGTCGTCAACGATCAGCACGTGGGGTTTCATGATGCGTTGCGTTGACGGGATGCGGGATCAGTCGTCCGGGATCCGGAAAACGTCGGATACTCGGTCGAAAGGTCTTCGGATCCCTGATTCCGCCGGATCCTGACGGGATCCGAGGTCTTTGGTCGGAGATCCGACAGGCCTCGAAATCCCTTTCCAGGGTTCTTCGGATCCCTGATCACGCGATCCCTGATCACGATCCCGCATCACCTTCACACAGGAAGATCGATCGTGAAGATCGTCCCTGCCGGCGTATTGTCCGCCACCTCGATGCTCCCTCCGTGCTCCGCGATGATTCGGCGGACGATCGCCAGCCCGAGACCGCTGCCCCGGCGCTTGGTCGAATAGTACGGCATGAACAGCTTGTCGCGGTCCGCTGCAGGGATGCCGGGGCCGTTGTCGGAAACCAGGATGCGCGCGACGCCGTTGACGCGGTCGTGACGGGTCTCGATGAGAATCGTCGGCGGATCGCCGTTCGGGCGCGAAGGGGCGGCGGTTCCTCCCAGGGCCTCGACGGCGTTGTCGACGAGGTTGATCACGACGCGTCTGATCTGTTCGGTGTCCACGCGCACCCGCGGCAGGGCCTCCGCAAAACGTCGTTCCAGTCGAATGTCGCGGAAGAGACCGTTGTAGAGCGCCAGCGTGTCGGCCAACAGTGCCTGCAGGTCCACCGGGACGACCCGCGGCGCGGGCATGCGGGCGAACTGCGCGAATTCGTTGACCAATTCCTTGAGCGATTCGACCTCGCCGACGATCGTCGCGGTGCACTCCTCGACGAGGTCGCGTGCCGGCGCCGGCGCCGCGCTGAAGTGGCGGCGCATCCGCTCGGCACAGAGCTGTATCGGCGTCAACGGGTTCTTGATCTCGTGTGCGAGCCGCCGCGCCACGTCACGCCAGGCAGCGACGCGCTGCGTCCTGATGAGCGGCGTGACGTCGTCGAACACGAGGACGGCTCCCTCGAAGCTCCCGTCCTCGCGCAGGAGCGGCGTGGCGGCGGCGGCCAGGTGGAGCTCCCGCCCTTCGCGCACGAGCGCGAACTCCTGCGCCGCGGCGGGCGAAGCGCCGCTCCGGGCATGCCGCAGCAGCGGCTCGAGCGAATGGAGGTCCTCGCGCTGGAACAACGCGTCGGCCCGCGATCCGATCACCCGAGCATCCACATCGAGCAGCCGAAGGGCGGCGCTGTTGATGGTCTCGATCCGCCCGTCGGGCCCAAGCGAGACAACCCCGGTGGCGATTCGCTCGAGGACCGTCTCGATGTACCGCCGGCGCTCGTCGAGCTGAAGGTTCTTCTGCTCCAGATCGAGGCGCGAGCGCTCGATTTTCTGCTGGCTCGCGGCAAGGCCGCCGGCCATCGTGTTGAAGGCCTCCACGAGCGAGCCGAACTCGTCACGGGTTTCCGGCTCGATGCGGTGATCGAGGTGCCCCGCGCCAATCTCGCGCGCTCCGGCCGCCAGCCTCTGCACGGGACGGGTGATCCGCTTCGCGAGGTAGAGCCCCATCCACGTCGCGCTCACGAGGATCATGAGCGTCATCGTCAGGAAGAGCGACAGATAGATGCCCTGGAGCGGCCTCTTCATGACCGCGATCTCGTTGTACTTCTTGTACGCCTCGGCAATGCGGCGCGCGTGCGTGGCGAGCTGCCCCGGCAGGTGGTCGCTGGCCACGACGACGCCGACGGCTGCGCCGTCGCGATCCCGAATCACGGCGCCGGCCCGTACCAGCTCGCTGCCTCCCTCGAGCGGCTCGAAGGCCTGCGGATCGCGCGCTCCTGCAATGACCCGCGAGGCCAGCAGGTCCGCCGCTGCTCGCGTCTGGCCGGGCGGAAGCGTCGGCGACTCGACGGCCACGAGCGCCGACACGCCTGGCCGCGCGCCCGGCTCGCGCTGGACGCGATACACCTCGACGAGCGCCACGCGGCCCTGCGTGACCTCTGCAGCGATGGCCCGCCGCACGGTGTCGGCATCGCCGCTCGCGACCGACGCCGCCGGCACCGCCGCCGCAATCCGTGCGGCGTTGACCTCGATGCGCCCCTCGCGCTCGCGGTAGTAGTCGCCCGCAATCTGCGTGGACAGCCGGAGCACATCGTCAATCGGCACGCGGAGCCACCGTTCAGTGCTGCTCCGGATCAACTCGCCCCCGACGATCAGGACGAGCACCGACGGCACGATCGTCAGGCCGAGCATGGCCAGAACGAGCTTGGCTCTGAAACGGGAGAAGGGGAGGCCGCGGCGGCGCTCGACGATCAACTTCACGACGTTGCGCGCCAGCACGAAGACCAGGACGACGAGCATCGTCAGATCCGCGGCGGACACCGCGTACAGGACGACCTCGCTCAGAAAGTCCGGATTGAGCTCCGTCGAGCGGTCCGCCAGCGTGACCATGGCGACGAGAGCGACGAGGAGGAGCAGGATGCCGAGAAGGACGAGACGGGGGTTGTCGCGGAAGGGTCGACGCTCGGCAGCCGGCGGCGGGAGGCCAGGACGAATGGTGTCGCGGGCAAGGGTCATGGCGGCGCCAATGTCCCTCTTCCCTACTGCAGGAACGTGAATTTGGCGAGGCCTGCGATCCCGCGCTCCCACGGCCAGACGAACGACGCGTTTCGAGGCATCGTGTGCGCGCGGATCCGCAGGTAATACTCGCCGTTGCGCTCGAGCATGTCGCTCTTGAACAGCGGGAGCTTGTCGAACGCCGTCAACCACTCCCTGGCGGTGTCCTCGCGATCGACCGTATCGGCCCGCTCGAGCCGACCGTCCTCCCGGCGCGTGACGTAGTAACGCCGGGTCAGATTGTCGAACCGCACGGTGGCCATGACCGTGGCTTGGGCGATGGTCCGATCGACCCACAACGAGGTGCCGCGCCGGAGCTCGACATCGTAGACGAACGTGATCGTCAGCCCGCTGTGGATCGCGGTGCGGATGTCCTCGTTGAAGGCATCGCTCAATCGAAACGTCACGAGGAGGCGACCGTCCCGGGCGAGTGGCGTGACCTGCATGTTCTGGTCGGCCCGGAGGACGCCCCCGGAGACGACCAAGACCACACTCACGAGGGCGAGCACGAACCTGATTCTTGCAGCCATCATTCCTTCGTGTTCAGCAGATCCTTGAGCTCGGACATGAATTCCCCGATGTCGCGGAAGTGCCGGTAGACCGACGCAAACCGCACGTAGGCCACCTTATCGAGACGGCGAAGCTCGTTCATCACGAAGGCCCCGACCTCCTCGGTGCTCATCTCGCGCTCCGGCTTTTCCTGGAGCGCCGACTCCACGCGATCGGCGACCGCTTCCAGCGAGGCAACGCTGACTGGCCGTTTCTCGCACGCCTTCAGCAGGCCGGCCAGCAGCTTCTGGCGCTCGAAACGCTCCCGGCTGCCATCCTTCTTCACCACCATATACGGGATCTCGTCGATCCGCTCGTAGCTGGTGAACCGACGCCCGCATCCCAGACATTCCCGCCGCCGCCGAATGACTTCCCCTTCTTTGCTCTCGCGGGAATCTACCACTTTGTCCCCGAGATGCGCGCAGTAAGGGCATTTCACCTCGCGCCCCTTTTGGCGGGCGCCTCGAGGGCCGGAGACCCGACCGCCCGTCCATTGGGGCCGGACGTCTCCTCGGCTCGCGCCGGCGCCGCCGGGCCGTCGTCCGCGTTGGCTGAAGCGGCCATCTCGCGCGCGCTCGCAAGCGTCATCCCCTCTCCCACCATGAAGATCACGCCGAGGATCGTCACGGGCACGAAAGAAATCGCATGCAGCACGAACGCGGCGCCGACTGCCCGATCGGCCGGGGCGGCGAAGAACGTCTGCGCCGCGAACTCATAGGCCGCGTGGAATCCGCCAATGGCGCCGGGCGTTGGCACCGCCACGCCGACGACGAGGACCGCCACCACCAGGAACGAAGCATCGAACGGAAACGTAATATGAAAAGCCCGTGATGTCAGCCAAATCCCTGCCGCGATGGACAGCCAGAGCGGAAACGAGAGCAGCAGGGAGACCACCAGGCGACGGGGCTGCCGCATCACCGCAAGGCCCTGCGTGAAGGTTCGGACGAACCCGGCGACCGCGTGAGAGAGCCTGGCCGGCAGCACAGCCTCGAGGCGCAACGCCAGCCCGCCCAAGCGGTCCGGGTGACCTGCCATCACGAAGAAGAACGCGACGCCCGCGAGCGCCGCGGCAAGGGCCGTGACACCGCCCAGCTTGACCCGCGCCAGCTCTGAGGGGTCGCCGACGACCACGCCGGGGCCGACGGTGAGCACGAAGAACGCGCACAGCAGCAGCACGATCAGCAGGTCGAGCAGGCGTTCGAGAATGATCGTCGCGAAGGCGGCTGGGCCGCTCAGCCGTTCACGCCGCGCGAGGACGTAAGGTCGAATGACCTCACCAGCTCGGGCAGGGAGAAGAAAGCTCGCGGCAAAGCCGATCACCGTCGCCCGAAACGCTGTGGTGAAATGGGTCTTTCCGAGCGGCGCCAACAGAGTACTGCCACCGGAGCGCCCGGACGGCGTAGGCCGACAGCGTGGCGACGAGCGCGAGGGCCAGCGGCAAGGCATCGGCGCGACGCGTTTCGGCCCACACCCCTTGCAGATTGGCGTTGCGCAACGAAAAGGCGAGCAGTCCCAGCGTAAGCAGGAAAATGAGAACGGGACGAACGCGTCTCCGCATGAGTGGACGGCAGTCGGGACTAGAATCCGGAGAATGAGTGGCGTCCCACTCGGAGGACGCCTCGCGACTCTACTACATCAACTACTCCAAGTCTATGGGTAAACGCGAGTTACTGCTCGTTCTCGGGTTCGCGGTCGTGGGCACCGTGGTCTACCAGCTCACTGCCAGGCCCGCGGCCGAGGGGGAGCGCCGCTTCTCCCTGTCGACTCTCATCGACCACGTGCGTCGCGAGGTGCGTGGTAACCGGGCCTCCGCCGAGACAACGACCACCACCACCCACCCCCTTTCGGATGCCACAACGGAACTGCGCGTCACCTTCGACAGGGGCAGCGCGGAGTCCCTGACCATCACCGGCGAGGACCGCGACGACGTCGGGTCGGAGCTCAAGGTCTGGTCGAACGGCTTCGACGATGCGGAGGCGCAGCGGCTGGCGCGCGAGACGCTGCTGAAGGCCAACGAAGCAGGCGGACGTCTGAGCTTCGCCTTGACGTATCCCAGAGAAGCGCGGCAGCGGGCGAACATCACGCTCCACGTGCCGATGAAGATGCGCGTCAGCATCGCGCGCTACTCCGGAAAGCTCTCGATTACCAACACCCGCGAGGTGGAGCTGCTCGACTCGCGCGGCGAGGCCACCGTGCGTGACGTCAGCGGCCGGGTGGCGGTCTCTCATCGCGGCGGCGATCTCAACATTGCGGACGTGGCCACCATCAAGCTGAACGTGCGCGGCGCGGACGTGCGGCTCGCGCGAGTCCGCGGGGACGTGACGGTTCAATCTCAGGCCGGCGAACTGAACGCCAGCGAGCTCCAGGGCACGGTCGACATCGAAGCCAACAACACCGACGTTACGCTCGAGCGGCTCGACACGTCGAAAGCGCCGATTCATGTGACCGCGACGAACGGCTCGGTGAGGATCAACGGCGCTCCGAAGGACACTCGCATCGACGCCCGCAACGCCGAGGTCAGGGTCTCGATGGCGCGGCCGGCAGCGATTGCCGTGTACGCCGAGGGCGGTGAGCAGATAGAGGTGACGCCGCCGGCCGGCGGCTTTCAGCTGGACGCCATCGCGACCGGTGGCGGACGGATCTCTGTGCCCGACAAACTCGGCGACTCGACAATCGACGTGAAGGTCGACGGCGCCGAACAGCGAGCGTCCGCGGCGGTGAATGGCGGCGGCCCTACGATCACATTGCGCGCCACTCACGGGGAGATCGTTCTTCGTACGCCTGATTCAGTGCGAATGCCCGAAGCGCCAGAGCCGCCGGCTCCGCCGCGACCTCCGAAACCTCCAAAAGCCGAGCGCCGGTGATCTGAGGCGCAGCCTCGCGAGAGATCTGGTAAGCTTCCCGCTTTCGCGAGGCTGCCGTGATCTCCACCAGTGCTCCCCTGCTCGAGACCTCCCTCGATGGCCTGACGCTCCACCGCCGCGGCAAGGTTCGCGACGTGTACGAGATCGGCGACCAGCTCCTCATCGTGACCACGGACCGGATCTCGGCGTTCGACTACGTGCTGGGATCGGGGATTCCTGACAAAGGCAAAGTGCTGACGCAGCTGTCAGGTTTCTGGTTCGGAAAGCTGGCGGACCTCGTCCCGCATCATCTCGTCTCGATGGAGGTCTCTGAGTTTCCAGCGCCCGCCCGCAACCACGCCGACGTCCTGCGCGGAAGAACGATGCTCGTGCGACGCACCGAACCGGTGCCCATCGAATGTGTCGCCCGTGGCTACCTGTCGGGATCCGGATGGAAGGAATACCAGAAGATGGGCAGCGTCTGCGGAGTGCGGCTCCCTGCGGGGTTGCGCGAGTCGGACCGACTGCCCGAGCCGATCTTCACGCCCGCGACGAAAGCCGAGAGCGGGCACGACGAGAACATCAGCGAGGAGGAAGCGGGCCGCCTCGTGGGTCACGGGCTCGTCGCGCGGCTCAAGGCGCTGACGCTCGAGATCTACCGCCGTGGCGCGGCACATGCGCTGTCCAAGGGGATCATCGTCGCGGACACCAAGTTCGAATTCGGGCTGGCTCCTCGCAACGCTGAGGATAGTCTGTCTCGCCGACGCGCCGGGCCACTCGACGACACGCGCCCCGACGTGGAGGCGGATGACCTGGTGCTCATCGACGAAGTGCTCACGCCCGATTCGTCGCGCTTCTGGCCCGAAGCGCAGTACGAGCCGGGGCGCGGGCAACCGAGCTTCGATAAGCAGTACGTCCGCGACTATCTCGAAGAGATCCGGTGGAACAAGCAGCCTCCCGTGCCCTCGCTGCCCGACGACGTCGTGCGGCGGACCCGGGAGAAGTACGTCGAAGCCTACACCCTGCTTTCAGGCCGCGAGCTGAAGTAAGCCGACGTGCGGGATCAACTCGACAGACTCATCCAGGAAATGCTCGACAAGGGCATCCTGTACGACGACGCGCGGCGCGAGTTCGAGAAGATGTTCATCACTCGCGCGCTTCAGCGATCCAAAGGGAGCGTCGGCGACGCCGCAGGCCTGCTCGGACTCCACCGCAACACCGTTGCACGCAAGATGACGGAATACCGCATAAAACGAACTTGATCGGGGGGCTTCACCCCGCCCGCCTCTGCCAAGGCTCCGGCGTGGCTGGAAGCCGGAAGCTGGAAGGCTTTCTTCATTTAGCACTCCCCTCCCCCGACTGCTTGACAACGCCCGGCGAGGCCCATAAGATTAGCAGTCGCCAGGGCTGAGTGCTAAGCCGCAGAGCAACCCCGGCTTCACAAACAAGGGCTTACGTCTAACCCGCTCAACCCCTAACTTTCGGGAGTCACATCGCTATGGCAACACAGACGGCAGTGAGAATCCGGCCTCTCCACGACCGCGTCATCGTTTCGCGCATCGAGGAAGGCGAGCAGAAGGTCGGCGCCATCATCGTCCCGGACAGCGCCAAAGAAAAGCCGCAGCAGGGCAAGGTCGTCGCCGTCGGCAAGGGCAAGGTCGAGAAGGACGGCAAGGTCACGCCGCTCGACGTCAAGGAAGGCGACACGATCCTGTTCGGCAAGTACTCCGGCCAGGAGATCAAGCTGGACGGCGAGGAGTACCTCATCATGCGCGAGGAAGAGATCCTCGGCGTCATCAATTCATAACCCTGCGGCAGTACGGAGATTGAGACAACATGGCAAAGCAGATCATTTACGGTGAGGAGTCGCGCCAGGCCATCCTGCGCGGCGTCAATGCCCTCGCCAACGCGGTCAAGGTCACGCTCGGCCCCAAGGGACGCAACGTCGTCCTCGACAAGAAGTTCGGCTCCCCAACGATTACCAAGGACGGCGTCACCGTCGCCAAGGAAATCGACCTGAAGGATCCCCTCGAGAACATGGGCGCCCAGATGGTTCGCGAGGTCGCCAGCAAGACCTCCGACATCGCGGGTGACGGCACCACCACGGCGACCGTGCTCGCACAGGCAATCTTCCGCGAAGGCGCGAAGAACGTCGTGGCGGGCGCCAACCCGATGGAGCTGAAGCGCGGCATCGAGAAGGCGGTCGAAGTCGTGGTCGCCGAGCTGAAGAAGCAGGCCAAGCCGGTCAGCGGCACCGCCATCGCGCAGGTCGGCACCATCTCGGCCAACAGCGACGAGACGATCGGCCGCATCATCGCCGAGGCGATGGAGAAGGTCGGCAAGGACGGCGTCATCACCGTCGAGGAAGCCAAGAGCATGGAGACCTCGCTCGAGGTCGTCGAAGGCATGCAGTTCGACCGTGGCTACCTCTCGGCCTACTTCGTGACGGATCCGGAGCGCATGGAAGTGGTGCTCGAGAATCCCGTCATCCTGATCCACGAGAAGAAGATCAGCTCGATGAAGGACCTGCTGCCGCTGCTCGAGCAGGTGGCTCGTGCGGGCCGGCCGCTCGTGATCATCGCGGAGGACGTCGACGGCGAGGCGCTCGCGACGCTGGTCGTCAACAAGCTGCGCGGCACGCTGCAGGCGGCGGCCGTGAAGGCTCCCGGCTTCGGCGACCGCCGGAAGGCCATGCTCGAGGACATCGCGGTCCTGACGGGCGGCCGGGCGCTGACCGAGGATCTCGGCATCAAGCTCGAGAACATCAAGCTCGATGACCTCGGCAAGGCCAAGAAGGTCACGATCGACAAGGACAACACGACGATCGTCGAGGGCTCCGGCGCCCAGAGCACGATCGAAGGCCGCGTGAAGCAGATCCGGACGCAGGTCGAGGAGACCACGTCGGACTACGACCGCGAGAAGCTGCAGGAGCGGCTCGCGAAGCTCGTCGGCGGCGTCGCCGTCATCAAGGTCGGTGCGGCCACCGAAACCGAGATGAAGGAGAAGAAGGCGCGCGTCGAGGATGCCATGCACGCGACCAAGGCGGCCGTCGAAGAGGGGATCGTCCCCGGCGGCGGCGTGGCCCTTCTCCGCGCCACCAAGGCGCTCGAAGCGCTGAAGCTCGAAGGCGACCAGAAGGTCGGCGCCGAGATCATCCGCAAGGCGATCGAGGAGCCGCTCCGGTGGATCGCCACCAACGCGGGCCAGGAAGGCTCGATCGTCGTCCAGAAGGTCAAGGACGGCAAGGGCGAAGAGGGCTACAACGCCGCGGCCGACAAGTACGAGAACCTGGTGACCGCTGGCGTCATCGACCCGGTCAAGGTCGTACGCACCGCCCTCCAGAACGCCTCCTCAATCGCGTCGCTCCTCCTCACCACCGAGGCTCTCGTCTCCGAGATTCCGGAGGACAAGAAGGAAGCGGGCGGCGGTGGCATGCCTGGCGGCGGCGGGATGGGCGGAATGTACTAAACAGTCGGCAGTCGGGAGTCTTCAGTCGGCAGTCGCAGTCGACGGTTACAGTCGAAAGTCGACGGTCGCATTTTGTTGGCGAAAGCCGGCCGGGAGCAATCCCGGCCGGCTCTTTTTTTGGGCCTGTGTTATAAGCAGCTATCTCGAGGAGGAGGGTTGCTCATGAAGATTCCCGTGGCGGCAATCGCGCTCACGGCGGCGCTCTTGCCCTTGTCGACATTCGCCCAGGACCCGACGACGGGTGGAGCGCAGGAACCTCAGGCTGCGGGCGGAGGTCGCGGCGGACCTGCACGAGAGCCCGAGATCCGTTCCTACGATCGCGTCATCACCAAAGACGCCAAGTCCGATCAGGGCATCTTTACCGTCCATCGCATCAAGGATCGCGTCTATTACGAGATCCCAAAAGACAAGCTCGGTAAAGAGTTCCTCTGGGTCAGCCAGATTGCCAAGACGACGATGGGCGCTGGATACGGCGGGCAGGCCGCAGGCAATCGCGTCGTCAAATGGGAGCGCCGAGGCGACCGCGTTCTGCTCCGCAGCGTGTCGTACGAAGTTGTCGCGGATCCGTCGACGCCAATCGCCAAGGCCGTGCAGGCAGCGAACTACGACTCGATCCTCATGGCCTTCAACATCGAGGCACTGGGAAAAGATGATGCGCCGGTGATCGAAGTCACGCGTCTGTTCACGACCGATGTGCCGGAGTTCAGCGGACGAACGCGCGTACGTGCGCGCACGTTCGATGCGTCACGCTCGTTCGTCGAGCGCGCCGTGTCGTTTCCCGAGAACATCGAAGTCGAGGCGACCCACACGTACAACAATCCGCCCGATCAGCCCGGCACCGGCGGCGGCGCGCCCGCACCTGTGCCCGGAGGACGCGGCGCCCCACCAGTGCGCACCGGGAGCTCCAGCGTCGTGATGCACTACAGCATGGTGCTGCTTCCCGAGAAGCCGATGCAGCCGCGCGAGTTCGACGAGCGCGTCGGATACTTCTCCGTGAGCCAGATGGATTACGGCAAAGACGAGCACCGCGCGCCGGAGCGCCGCTATATCACGCGCTATCGCCTGGAAAAGAAGGACCCGAATGCGGAGCTCTCCGAACCGGTCAAGCCGATCGTCTATTGGATCGATCCCGCCACGCCGACGAAGTGGGTGCCGTATCTGAAGCGAGGGATCGAGAGCTGGCAGCCGGCGTTCGAAGCCGCCGGATTCAAGAACGCCATCATCGCGAAGGACGCCCCGACGCCGGAGCAGGACGCCGACTGGAGTCCGGAGGACGCGCGCTATTCGGTGATCCGGTGGCTGCCGTCGACGACGGAGAACGCATCCGGGCCGCACATCCACGACCCGAGGACGGGCGAGATCCTCGAGTCGGACATCCAGTTCTACCACAACGTGATGAACCTGGCGCGCGACTGGTACTTCGTCCAGGTCGGGCCGCTCGATCCTCGCGCGAAGACGTTTCCGCTGCCCGACGACCTCATGGGGCGGCTGATCGAATACGTCGCGGCGCACGAGATCGGACACACGCTCGGCTTCCAGCACAACATGAAAGCGAGCTCGATGTATCCCGCCTCCAAGCTGCGCGACCCGCAGTGGCTGAAGACGATGGGCCACACGCCGACGTTGATGGACTACTCGCGCTTCAACTACCTGGCGCAGCCCGAAGACAAAGTCGACGTCGCGGATCTGGTGCCGAGAATCGGGCCCTACGACAAGTGGGCCACGATGTGGGGCTACAAGCCGATCCCTGGCGCGCACTCGGCTGAGGACGAGAAGAAGACGCTCGACACCTGGGCACGGCAACAGGACGACAAGCCGTACCTGCGGTTCTCCACGGCCGGATCGCGCGGCGCGGATCCCGGCGAGCTGACCGAAGCGGTCGGAGACGAAGATGCGGTCGCGTCCACGGTGCTCGGCATGAAGAATCTGGAGCGCGTGGCCGGGATGTTGCTCCCCGCCACGACCGCGAAGCCCGGCGAACCCTTCGACGATCTCGACGAAGTCTACGGCCGGATGCTCGGTCAGTGGGCGCTCGAGATGAACCACGTGGCGGCGATTGTCGGCGGCTTCAGCTCGCAGCAGAAGCACGCCGGCCAGACGGGCCTCCGCTTCACGCCCATCGCGCGCGACAAGCAGGTGCACGCCGTGACTTTTCTGAACGCGAATGCGTTCGAAGTGCCGTCGTGGGCCGTCAACCCTGAGATCCTCAGACGGATCGAACCGGTCGGCGTGCTGGACCGCGTCCGCACGGGGCAGCAGCGCGTGCTCAGCTCGCTCCTGAGCAGCACGCGGATCGCGCGCCTCGTCGAGCAGGAAACGATCGACGGCGCGGCAGCCTATCGCCCCGTGGACTTTCTCGCCGACGTTCGAAAAGGGATCTGGAGCGAGGCCTATGGAACGACTCCCGTCAAGATCGACGCGTACCGACGCAACCTCCAGCGCGCGTACGTCGAGACGCTGGCGGACCGCGTCAACGGCCGGCTGGCGGCGGTAGACGATGCGAGGGCCTTCTTCAGGGGCGAGCTGAAGACACTGGACACGGATCTCCGAACGGCGGTCACCAGGACCACGGACCGCGAGACACGGCTGCACCTCGAGGACGTGCGGATGCAGATCGCGCGCGCGCTCGACCCGGCCGTGCAGGAGAGCGGCCCCGGCGCAGCCGGCAGTCGAACTGCGGCGGACGGGGGGCTCGACTTCGACGTGAGTGTTGACCCGGTGTCGTGCTGGGTGGATTACGCGATCAGGAGGCAGTGACTCCTCCGTAGACGGAGGTCACGGAGGCATCGGAGACGCTCACAAACGGAGAAACGGAGGCAACGGAGACGAAACGGAGAGGTCCGGATGGTCAATGCGTTGTGCGGGCTCGCGAGCACGGCCCCTGTTTCAAGCCATCCCGACCGCCGTTCACCTCCAAGATCAAATGCGCAACAGGGAGGAGGGGAGGTGGGGAGGAACGCAATAAGGGATCACAGATGTTGCGATTGGGCATTGAAAGTTTTCTTTGTTCCTCACTTCCTCCAGCAGCGCGTCGAGCCATCCGATTGCCTCGCGTTCTAGCGAGGCTGCGCCTCAGACCGGCGAGAGGCTCCGCCTCGCTAGACCGCAAGCTTGATAACGCCGCGCTGACGCGCGGACGGCCTTGACCGGAAACCTGATTCCGGTCAGGTCTAATCAAGTTTTCTGTGCACTCCTCCGTTTCGTCTCCGTTGGCACCGTTGCTCCCTTTGTGAAACTCCGATCGCTCCGTGAGCCCGGCCCGCCCAGAAACACAAAGGCCGGCCCATGAATCAGGCCGGCCTTCTCTTTCTCAGAGCTCTAAGCTGGAAGCTGGTAGCTGGAAGCTTCAGCGCAGCGTGAAAGTCATCTCGATCTCGACCAGCACCGGCACCGGTTGACCGAAGCGTGTGCCCGGAGCGAACTGCCACTTGCGGACGGTCTTGATGGCTTCCTGATCCAATCCGAACGTGGGGTCGAGCGAGCGCGTGATACGGACGTTGCCGATCGAGCCATCCGGCATCACGACCGCCTCCATCAACACCACGCCCTGAATCTTGGCGCGCATCGCCTCGCCGGTGTATCCCGGCTTCACTTCACGCAGCAAACGGGGAGAAATGACGCCGTTGCCGGGCCGGTACGCCCCACCGCCGGTGCCACCACCTTCTCCGTCACCGAGCCCGGAGCCACGACCCGGACCGATTCCGGTGCCGGTGCCCGTGCCCGCGCCGTTGCCCGTGCCTGGTCCCTGCGATGCGGTCGGCAACGTCGGCAGGTTCGAGATCGCGCCCGGCAGTTCCTGTACGCCGGTCGCCATCGTCTGCGCCGGAATCGTCAGCTGGGCCACCGGCTTCGGGATTTCTTTCGGAGGCTCGGGCTCGAGCTTGGGAGGCTTCACGGCCGGGACGGTGATCTTCTCTTTGCCTGGAAGCTCAGCCTTTCGAACCGGCTCCGGCGTCTTGTTGCCGCCGCCGCCACCACCGCCTCCGGGTCCCTTCTGATCGAGCCAGACGATCTCTCCCGGCATCTGGAACGGCGGCTTCGCGGTCGGCGGGGCCGCGGGCAGGCTCATGACGAACAGGAACAGCAGGAACATCGCCACGTGGCTCAGCATCGAGACGCTGAGCGCGCCGCCGAACCGCTGTGCTCCCGCGCTGCTGCCCGGGGCTTGATCCGTGAGCAACCGCGCATTTGGGCTCGCGCCCGGAAATGCTGCCATCGGAGATTGAGGAAAAGGTGATGCTGTTGCCATTGTCGCTGAACGCTGCCGCGATGCGCAAGCTGCAATAAAGGTGCCTCACTCAACCGCTTGCGGGGCTAGTCGAGCTGCGCCGATCGTCACTTCGTTTGGACGCCGTTCCGCCGCGAATGGACGCTTTACCGGTCAGACTCGCCCCGCCCACGCGCCAATCGCCGCGTTGGCCCCTCCGTAGGAATGGAGCCGGGCCAGCGCGTCCGCGGCGCGCGGCTCGCTGAGAACGGCCACCAGGACGCCACCTCTCGCCAGCAGGCGCTGGAAGATCTGTCCGTCATGCGCCTGAAAGCCGGCGCGACGGATGGTCGCGGTCAGCCCCCGCCGCGTCAGCGCCTCGTCTTCGCCGTCCAGCACTGTCAGGAGCGGCCCCGCTCCCACGACGGCTCCAACGTCGCGTAGCAGGAACGTCAGAGGTTCGTGGAGAAGAATGTCGGCGAACAACGATGAGACGCCTGGCGCGGGTGTGGCAATCACCGTCAGCGTGCTCGGGGCAAACCCGTCGCGGACGAGCGCCTCGAGTCCGCGCCGCGCCCATTCGGCATCCTGAAACACACCCAGGACGTGGACATCGAGAGGTTGTGAGACCGGAGACATCAGGTCACTCCGGAGAGGCCCCCGTCGGGACCGGCATCAGTCGTCGCTCGCCCAGTTGGCCGTCACGACGTCCACCGCGCCGGTCTCCGCGAAGGCCTGGACGATCTGGGACACGTCGCCGCTCGTGACGTGCACGCCGAGCAGAACGCTCCCTTTCTCCACTTCGCGCTGGATCGCCTCGGCACGAGCCTCCGGGAGGCCCGCGCGCGCGAGGACCGACGCGATGCCACCGGCCGCATGCCCTGCGACTTCGCCGAGATCCGCCGATAGCGGGCCTGCCGCCACGATCGGCCCGATGCCGGGCATCACGAGCGCGATGGCCGCCAGCACCTGGCCGCCGAGCTCTCCCAGGCGCGCCGCCGGACGCGAATCTTCGATGTCCGCGCCTGGCGAGGCGTCCATCTGCTCGGCCAGCGCACCCGCCTCATCGTGATTGCGCGAGACCACCGAGATCTCGAGTCCGTCCGACGCCGAGCGCATGCGCCGCGCGAGCGCCTGCCGCCGCCATGGCGGCGTTCGAGTAGAGCCCGAGGACAAGAGGATGGGGCATCGGGGGTATCTTACGATGAAGACTGTCGGTTCGAGGTTCAAGGTTCAGGGTTCAAGGGGCTCAAGGCTCAAGGGCCCGTCGAGAGTCGAGCGCCGAACGCCGAGCGCCGGGTCCCTGATCCCTGATCCCGACACGTTCCTATGACCAAATACGACGTCGGCATCGTCGGGGCCGGCCCTGCCGGCGCGTGGGCAGCGTATCGGCTGGCGCGGGGCGGTGCGCTCGTGGCGATCATCGACGACAGCCATCCGCGAGAAAAGCCGTGTGGCGGCGGGCTGACGGGCCGCGCACTCGACCTCGTCTCCCCGGCCGTCGAGGTAGGCACGGTTCCAGCCGTCCGGATCGCTGGCGCAACCTTCGAGCATGGGGAACGGCGCGCATCGATGCGCCTGAGAGACGACCGGGCGACGCCGGCGCTGCTCGTCGCAGCGCGCCGCTCCTTTGACGGGGCGCTCGTGAGCGCCGCCGTTGCAGCCGGTGCGACACACGTCAGCTCTCGAGCCAAAGATGTCGAGCGCACCAGCGATGGCTGGCGCATCCTGACGCGCCAGGGCCACGTCGATTGCCGGTGGCTCCTTGGCGCTGATGGACCGGGCAGCCTCGTCCGCCGGCGTGTGTTCAGGCCGTTTGCCAGGGGCGACCTGTCCATCGCCACCGGCTGTTTCGTGCACGGTGTGACCTCGAGCGATGTCGCGATTGCGTTCGAGGACTCGCCCGCCGGCTATCTCTGGTCGTTCCCGCGTCCGGATCATCTCGCCGTCGGCATCTGCGCCCAGGCGGATGAATCGACCACTCCCGAGCTGCAGGCCCACGCGCGTCGCTGGATCGCTCGCTCCCTTTCCGCTGTCGGGTCGCTGGATCGATATGCCTGGCCGATCCCGTCGTTGAGCCAATCGGCCCTGGCGCGCGAGGAACCGGCGGGGTCCCGATGGATGTTGGTCGGCGATGCCGCCGGCCTCGTCGACCCCATTACGCGCGAAGGCATCTACTTCGCGCTGCGCTCGGGCGATCTCGCCGCCGAGAGCCTTCTTGCCGCACGCGATCCGGCCGCCAGATTCTCGACCTCCGTTCGTGACGAGATCCATGTCGAGCTCCGGCGCGCCGCGCATCTCAAGGCACGGTTCTTTCGGCCGCGCTTCATCGGACTGCTGCTGCGTGCACTCCAGACGAGCGCGGCCGTCCGGGACGTGATGGGTGACCTCGTCGCCGGCCGTCAGACGTATCACGGCCTCCGGCGTCGACTCCTGTCGACGTTCGAGCTGGGCCTGATGCTCGAGCTGTATCGACAGCGAGCGTCGTGAAAGACAGCTGCCAGCTCCCAGCTTCCAGCTGCCAGCTGCCAGCTGCCAGCTTCAGAGCCATAGATAACCTGGGCTTCCGGGCCGGCCGATGAAACGCTACAGGAGCTGGAAGCTTGAGACTGGAGACTGGAAGCTGGAAGCTCGCAGCTGGAAGCTCGAAGCTATCGTGTCAGATACCCCTCCCGCGCACGAACCGTCACCCCAGGCCTCTTGACGCTGACCGTGATGCGCCGCCATTCAGCAGCTCCCGTCGCGGCGGGAGGCACGTAGCCGAGCAAGTATTGAAAGCGAAGCTCGCGAGCCACGCGGCGCAGTGTGTCGGGAAGCTGGCTGGTGTCGCGCAGATAGTAGGCCCGGCCCCCCGTGATCGACGCAACGTCGGTGAAGAACGACGAAGGGGGTGACCCGAGTGCAATCGGATAGACGATGACGTCCGAGCGTCGCGCCCGCTCGAGTGCCGCTTCCGCCGTCGCTCTGCTGTAGCGATCGCTCCCGTCCGACAGCACCACGAGCGCTCGCCGGCCCTTCGCCACCTGCGTGAGGTCGATCGCGCGCATGACCGAATCATAGAGGCCGGTCGTGCCGAAGGCGTCGATGCGAGCGATCGCTGCGTACTGCGCTTCCCTGTCCGTGGAAAGGGGCGCCACCGTCTCGACCTCCGAGCCGATGGCGAGAATCGCCGCCTCATCCTGGGGCCGAAGCTCGCCGAGGAAGACACGCGCGCCGGATCTGGCAACCGCGAGCCGCGGCCCGGCCATGCTGAAGCTGCGATCGAGGGCAATGGCGACACTCAGCGGAAAGTCGGCGGAGGCAAACACTGAGACTGTCTGAGGTTTGCCGTTTTCGAGCACGGCGAAGTCCTGCGCGGTCAATGCGGTCACCGGCTCGCCGCGAGCGTCAGTCGCGCTCGCATATACCTCCACGACGCTGACGCCGGAGGCAAACTGCCCGGATAGCGGCGTACCGAAACAGACCACGACCGCCGCCACCAGAGCGAAAGTGATAGAATCCAGGACGTATCCAGCAGTAGAAGGAGCAAATATGGGCCTCGGGATCCCCGAACTGATCGTCATCCTGTTCATCATCATCCTGATCTTCGGAGCAAGCCGTCTGCCCGAGATCGGCCGCGGGCTCGGCAAAGGCATCCGGAACTTCAAGGATGCGACCCGGAGTGGCCCCAAAGACTGAGCGCTAAAGGATGACGCGGCTCGTGCCCGCGCGCCGCGTAACACGCTCCCTGTCCAGGTACTCCAGCAGCGGGATCGCGTATTTGCGCGACAGGCCATACCGGTCCTTGAACGTTCCCACGTCGATTCGCTCCAGCCCCGTCGCTTTCATTGCACGAACGTCCCTCTTCAGGTCCTCGAGCACGTCCGTGTGGAAGAGCATGCTGTCGAGCCTGACCAGCGTGTTGCGCCGCACCAGCAGTCTCGCCATCCGATCAGCAACGTCCGCACGAAGCTTCGCCTCCTGCGCGGCGGCCGCGAGATCAGGCGGAGTGAACCGTGCCGCCTTGAAGATCTCTTCGATCGCCTCGATGGTGATCGCTTCGTCGGCGTTGAGCGTGACCTGGTGCCCGGCGAGTGCAAGCCGCTCGCGCGCGACGATCTTTCCGGCGGCGACCAGCCTCGCGAGCACGTGCTCGAAGACAGGGGCGGCCGCTCTCCGGAAGATGCGCTCGCGCGCCTCCTCCCGGGGCAGCCCATCAGCAAGCGCATGATCGCGATGGTGCTGCGCGATCGCGGCGCACAGGTCCTGCTCCAGGCGCTGGAGTGTGCTCTCCGCCACCAGCACATCCCCGACAGCGACAACCGTCCCGCCGGCGCACAGCCGCCCGGCGACTTCCCCGGCGTCTCGACCGGACAGGCCAATCCTGGATATCAGCGCGTCTCGCGCCAGGCCCATGGCCGCCCGCTCGTGAACAATCGCCTCCACGACGCGCGACAACTCCGCATCCGCGTCGAGCGCGCAGAAGCGCCGGTGGGCGGACTCGGTCCTCGTGGCCGCTCGCGGCGGCTGCGGATCGAGGACGACTCCTCCGCCCACGGTTTCAGCTGGCGAATACGAGCGAATGATGAACCGGTCCCCGCGGGTCAGCACCACCGGCGCCTCGAGCCTGAGACGAGCGTAGCCCATGGCCCCTGGCGTGATGTCCTCAATCGGACCGGCGACCGACACGCGCCCGATGACCTCCGTCGTCCCCTGATGGAACCGCACGCGGGTGCCGTGCCGCAGCGGCCGGCTGCTCGAGAGCAGATCGATGGCGGCGTCGAGGCGACGCGTGGTCTCGATCGATCCCGCTTCGCACAGCGTCTGGCCACGTGACAGATCAGAGAGCTCCACGCCGCCCAGGTTGACCGCCACGCGCTCCCCCGCCACCGCCTCCCGACGCGCTGCGCCGTGGACGTGCAGACCTCGCACCGTCACTGCCATGCCGCCTGGCAGTACGTGCAGCCCACCGCCGTCGACGATCCGCCCCGCGACCAGCGTCCCGGTCACGACGGTCCCGAAACCCTTGACCGTGAAGACGCGATCGATCGGCACACGCGCCGGACGATCGACGGGGCGGCCACGCGCGAGCGCCGACAGCCTCACGAGTGTTGCCGTCAGCTCGTCGAGCCCGGCGCCGGTCGTCGAAGAGACCTTGACGATCGGGGCGCCATCGAGGAAGGAACCTGCCGTCAGCTCGCGTACCTCGAGCGCCGCCAGCTCCTGCATCTCGCGGTCGGCAATGTCGCACTTGCTGAGGACGATGAGCCCGGCAGGCACGTGCAGCAGCCGGCAGATCTCGAAGTGCTCGCGCGTCTGGGGCATGACGGACTCGTCTGCCGCGACGACCAGCATCACGAGGTCGATGCCGCCGGCGCCCGCGAGCATGTTCTTCACGAACCGCTCGTGGCCTGGAACGTCCACGAACGACAGCGCCGTATCCCCGGCCTCCAGGTGGGCGAACCCCAGATCGATGGTAATGCCCCGCTCGCGTTCTTCCTTCAGTCGATCGGGGTCGGTCCCGGTGAGGGCGCGGACGAGCGCGCTCTTCCCGTGATCGATGTGCCCCGCAGTGCCGATGACAACCGAGCGGCCTTTCATCGCTTACGCTTGGACGCGCGCTCCTTCCGTCCCGGCCGCTGCTTGCGCCGTTTCGCGGCGGCGGGCTGCGACGCCGCGCGGCGCACCTGCGTCTCGCGCCGGGGCTCCGCTTTGCTGCGGCGCGGTCCGCGGTTCCGTTCCGACTCCCGCACGTTGTCGAGGATCTCCGTCAGGCCGAGATCGATCTGGCGCCGCTCCATGTCCACCTTCACGACCTGCACCGACACCCGGTCGCCGAGGCGGTAAATCTTGCCCGTGTTCTCGCCCTTCAGTACATGCGCCCTCTCGACGAACCTGTAGTAGTCGTCGGCCATCGTGGATACGTGCACCATTCCCTCGACGAAATGCTCGACGAGCTCGACGTAGAGCCCGAACGCGCTGACGCCCGTGATGTAACCGTCGAATTCGTCCCCGACCTTGTCCGACATGAACCGGACCTTCTTCCACTGCACCAGCTCGCGCTCGGCGTCGTCGGCCCGGCGTTCGCGCTCCGAGGTGTGCCGCGCCATCTCGGGGAGATCGTCCGTCAGCTCGCTGCGGCGCTCCTCGGTCATCAGGCCGTGCCGCGCCTCGCGCAGCGTGCGGTGGACGATCAGGTCGGGATACCGCCGAATCGGCGAGGTGAAGTGCGTGTAGCTCGATGCCGCCAACCCGAAGTGACCGAGGTTCGACGGGTCGTACCGCGCCTTCTGCATCGTCCGGAGCATCAGAAAGGCGATCGGCTTCTCTTCCGGTGTACCGCGCATCCGCTCGACGAGCTTCTGGAAATCCCGCGGTTTCACGTCGTCACCCGACCGGCTCAGGCCATAGCCCAACGTGGAGATGAACTCCTCGAACTGTGCGACTTTGACCGGATCCGGCTCCTCGTGGATGCGATAGAGGGTCGGCGTCGCCGACTCGTCGAGGTGCTGCGCGACGGTCTCGTTGGCGAGGAGCATGAACTCTTCGATGATCCTGTGAGCGATGTTCCGCTCCGCGGCGACGATCTCTTCCACCATCCCCTGGTCGTCGAGGACGATCTCCGGCTCCTTCAGATCGAAGTCGATCGATCCGCGACGATGTCGCCGCTTGTTCAGGATCTCGAAGAGGTCGCGCATCGACTCGAAGAGCGGGAGCAGCCAGGCGTAGCGCGCGATCACGTCCGGGTTCTTGTCCGTGAGGATTGCGCTGACGTCCGTATACGTCATCCTGGCGTCGCTGTGGATCACGCCGTCGTGCAGATCGTAGCTCACGACCGTGCCGCGCTTGTCGATCTCCATTACGCACGACTGCACGAGACGATCGACGTGCGGGTTCAGGCTGCACAGGCCCGTGGCGAGCTCCGCCGGAAACATGTGAACGGCACGCTCCGGGAAGTACACGGACGTGCCGCGCTCGTAGGCTTCGACGTCGAGCGCGCTGCCCTCGCCCACGTAATGGGCGACGTCCGCGATGTGCACGCCCAGCCGGAAGTTGCCGTTGTCCAATCGATCCAGCGTGATCGCGTCGTCGAAATCCCGTGCATGTTCGCCGTCGATCGTGACGGTCAACTGCTGCCGGAAGTCCGTCCGGCTGCGCAGGTCGCGATCCTTGACCTCGGTGCCGAGCCGCTTCGCTTCGTTGACCGCCTCTTCGCTGTGCTCGTCCGGGATCCCGTACTTCCGGATGATGATTTCGTTGTCGACGCCTGGCTCCTCGATATCGCCGAGTACTTCCCGGACGCGCCCCAGCGGGCCCCGCGTCGGCGTGGGCCACCGCGTGATCTCGACGACGACCATGTCGCCCGGTTTCGCCTCGAGCGTGTCGGCCGATGCGATCTGGACGTCCATGATCATCCGGCGATCGAACGG
Organism: uncultured Acidobacteriota bacterium; assembly: GCA_963804795.1. Taxonomy (GTDB): domain Bacteria; phylum Acidobacteriota; class Vicinamibacteria; order Vicinamibacterales; family 2-12-FULL-66-21; genus CAVSUB01. The sequence continues at coordinate 157,237 of CAWDRS010000014.1, forward strand.
GACGACGAAGCCGAACCCCGAGGGGTCGACGTCGTAACGGCCCACGAGCGTGCTCGAGCCGCGCTCCAGGATACGCAGGATGCGCCCCTCGGCGCCCTTGCTGGTGACCCGCTCGACGCGTGCGACGACGCGGTCTCCGTGCATGGCTTGATTCAGATTGCTCCCCGCGATGTAGATGTCCCCTTCCACGTCGTCGAGCGGCCTGTCCGGAACGACGAAGCCAAAGCCGCGCGGATGGGTCGTGATGCGGCCGACGACGAGGTTCATGCGGTCCGGGAGCCCGAAGCGGTTGCCGCGAGTCTCGATGAGGTCGCCGGTTCCGACCAGATCGGTCAGGAGACGTTTGAAGGCCGGACGCTGTTCACGCGGAATCTTCAGGTGCTGGAGCATCTCGCGCGGTGTGGAGGGGTGATCGATCTTGTCGCGGATGAGGGCGAGCAGCTGCTCGTGGTTCATGGAAGTCATGTTAGTTCAATGGATCGGCGCTCGGCGCTCGGCGCTCGGGGCTCGGGGCTCGGGACTCCGGGATGCCGGCTGAGGGTTTGGTCGAACGCCGAACGCCGAACGCCGAGCGCCGGCCCGATCTTTTTCCAACCGCCCCCTCCCCAGTGCTGTCTACTCTCCGTGTGAGCGCTACCGAGCGTGCCGTGCTCTCGGACCTGGACCTGGTGCGCCAGGCTCAGGCTGGAGACTCCGATGCGTTCGGGGAGCTGGTCGAGCGCAACCGGAGCGCGGTGTTCCGGGCCGCCCTTGCGGCGGTCGGGAACGCCGCGGAGGCCGACGACGTCGCGCAGGAGACCTTCGTGACGGCCTATCGGAAGCTCTCCGGTTTTCGGGCGGAATCGGCGTTTCGCACGTGGCTGCTGTCGATTGCCTGGCGCAAGGCCCTGGACCGGCGAAAGGGGCTCACACGCTGGCTGAGACTGGCCGCCAGCCGGCAGGATTTCGAGGACGATCGTGGCGATCCCTTCGATCACATCGCGTCGTCCGACCGGCCGCACGATGAAGCGCTTGCCGCAGCCGATCTCCAGCGCACGGTGCGAAAGCTGATTGCGACGCTCCCGCGGAAGTTCAGGGATGCGCTGCTGCTGGCCGGTTCCGGCGACTACAGCTACGAGCAAATGGGCGTGATGCTCGGTGTCCCGATCGGAACGGTCAAGTGGCGCGTGTCGGAGGCGAGACGGATCTTGAGGTTGAAGTTGGAGGGAAGACGTCGGATCTGAAGGTTCAAGGTTCAAAGGTTCAGGGTTCAAGGTTGTTCAAGGTTCAGGGTTCAAGGTTCAAAGACCAGTAGCGCAGCCCTTCAGGGCTGCCTTGGCAGGGCTGTTCGGAGGTTGCGACGGTGAACGGCGACGACGTAGACCACGCGATAGACAACGCCGTGCGCGAGATCATGGGCGCGGAGCCCCCGGCCGGGTTGCGCCATCGCGTCTTGCGACGACTTTCCGAGCCTGAGCGGCGTCCGCTGCCTGGTGCGCGGAGGCTGGCTCTTGTCGGAGGCCTGGCACTGTCGGTCGCGATGGCCGGGTTCGTCGTCGTGAAGATGAACCGCGAACGGACCGCCGCACCCAGTCAAGTCGTCTCGGCGCCCACATCGCCGCCGATCGATGCCGCGACCGGCGCGCCGGAGCCAGCGCCGAGAAGCGCTCCGCAAAGCGTGCGTCCGGCAATCGTCGCCAAAACCCGCCCGCAAAGCGTGCCCGCCGTGGAGCGGCGGCCGCGCGGCCGCGACGAGCGAATCGTCGCGGCGACCTCCCTTGCCGACGGAGACGAGCGTGTGGTCGTCACGCCGCTCGACGACCTTCGCAGAATCGAACCTGCGCCGCTCCCGTCCGAGGTCGTGCGGATTGAAGCGATTGCCCTTGCGCCGCTGCAGATGGAACCGGTCGGGATGGAGCCATTGTCGTCAACGCCGCGTTGAGCGGCTTCGAGGTACGCATGCTGAAGCAGACCGCAATCATCGTGGCCACAGCCAGTCTTCTGACCGCCGGTGCCGTCGCGCAGGAGCGCCCCGCTCCGGCCACGACCCGTCCGGCCCCCGTGCCTCAAGCAGAGTCCCCGGCGCGGGCGCAGCCGGCGCCGCCGCGCGAGCAGCCGGCCCGTCCGCCGGAACCGACCGGGCAGCCTCTGAACATCAAGCTGGAAGTGACCATCACTGACCAGGCCGGGCCCGGCGAACCGACACGGAAAGTCGTCTCGATGTTCGTTGCGGACCGCGCGGTCGGAAGCGTGCGGTCGAACGGCTTTCAAAGCACAGCCGGTATGGGGACGCAGCCGGTATCCATCAACGTGGACGCCACGCCAACCATCCTGCGGGACGGCAGCATACGGTTGCAGTTCGGTCTCGAATATCAGCCGAGACCACCCCTGGAACCACAGCAAACGACAGCGCCTTTGGGACGCCTGTCGCAACTCAACGAGCGCCTGACGGTGATCCTTCAGGAGAACAAGCCGATGCTCATCTCGCAGGCCGCTGACCCAGGCTCCGACAGAAAGATCACCGTCGAGCTCCGCGCATCAATCGTGAAGTAATCACTTCTGACCGGCAATCTTGATCGCGTCGAGTGCGTCCGCCGCCTTGGCGTTCGCCGTCTGATCGAGCTTGGCAGCGAGCTGCTGCCCTTCCGCTACGCGCTCGAGCGCCGCCGCAATACTCTTCGCGGCGGCGTCCTTCCCCTGAGCCTCGTATCGATCCCGAGCGCGGCCGAGGGGCGCTTTGGCTTCCTCGAAGTGCCGGCTGGCGTCGCCGAAGTTCACGTTGTAAAGACTCACCCTCGCGTCGAGCAGATGCCCCCGCGACTCCGCCACGTCGAGCTGCAACCGGGCCTCATCCAGCGCAGCCGTCATCGAATATCGGCCCGACGATCCCCATCCATACCCGAGACCCAGCGTCACGATCAGCGCAACGAGTGCTGTCAGCGCGAGTTTGGCGCGACTCATTTCGACGTCACCTCGATACGGATTCGCGGCCCCTCGAGCCGCCGAGAAATACGTGCAGGTCTCCCACGTTCGTACCTGTCGGCCCCCACTCGATAAGATCGCCCAGTGGCCCGAAGAAATGATACGCGTCATTGCCGGCAAGGAAAGCCCGCCAATCGTTGCCGACTGCCACGGCCCGATTCAGAGTGGACCGATCGACGATGGCGCCGGCGGCGTCGGTCGGCCCGTCGATACCGTCGGTGCCCACGCTGGCAACCGTCACGGGACGACTTCGTCCGGCGAGATGCGGCGTCAGTGCGAGGGCGAACTCCTGATTGCGCCCGCCGCGCCCGCTGCCCTTCACGTTGACGGTGGTCTCGCCCGCGGCCAGGACACAGACGGGACCCTGCACCGCGGAGGCCAGACGCGTGGCTTCGCCGAGAAACTTCTCGCCTGCCTCGCGCGCTTCTCCGTGGGTCGCTCCAGGAAGCACAGCGACGGTATAACCAAGACGCTCCGCCGCTCGCTGCGCGCCTTCGATCGCCGTGAGCCGGTTGCCGATGATCCGGAACTCCGCCCGCGACAGTCGATGGTCGCCGGGCTTGATGGTTTCCGGCACCGCACCCCGCGCGCCGCGTTCCAGGTGGGCGACGACGGCGCTCGGCACGGCGTCACGCCGCGACGACCCCGCTTCCGCCCGTCGCACGATATCCAGCGCGTCGGCGTACGTGGTGGGATCGGCCACAGTCGGTCCCGAGCCGATCACGCTCGGATCGTCGGGGACAGGGCCGTGCACATCGGAGATCGCGAGCGTCAGGCTGCGCCACGCTTCCGCGCCGAGGCGCCCGCCTTTCAGGGCGGACAGATGCTTCCGCACGCAGTTCAAACCGTCGATCGCGACTCCGGCATTCATCAGCACTCGCGCCGTCGTCATCTTGTCGTCGAGGCTGAGCCCCGGAGCGGGGTTTACGAGCAGCGCGGAGGCGCCACCGGAGAGCAGCACGACGAGGCTGGGATCCGGCTCGGTGAGGCGCGCGATCTCGAGGGCCCGCCGCCCCGCCGCGATGCTCGCGTCGTTCGGATCAGGGTGCCCGGCCGGAAACCACTCGAACCGGTCGGGTAAGGCTTCCGGCCCCACCTTCGGCCCTGCGACGATGCCCTGAACGATCGAAACAGGCGCTCTCTTCGAGAAGACGGCCGCCATCCGCCAGGCCGCCTTGCCGGCGGCGATGACGACCACACGGGTGCCGGCAACAGAATCGAAGGCCCCACGCGCTGCCGCCGCGTCGACCAATGAGGCCGGAGCGATGGCATCGAGCGCCGCGTCGAGAATGCGCTGGAGATCGTCGCGAAGATCGGAAGGAGTGGGAGTCAGTGAAGCTGCGTCGGGTCGAGCCAGCCGGACAGGCCAGTTACCGCGTTGAACTTTCGAAGGAGGCCGCTCATCAACTTGTCCGCGTCGTCCTGAGCGCACAGCTGATCGAGCTGACCGAGGACCTTTGCGAGTGCCTGGTCCGCGGTGGAGATGGCCCCTTCCGAGAAGTACTCGCGTTGGGCCGCCAGGCACCGTCGATGTTTGAGAAATTCCTGGCGGTAGAAGTCGGTAAGGGGGGCGGCAGATGCGTTCGAAATCCCAGCCGGGCTGACGAAGCGTGCCATGCGACTCCTCGCGTGCGGCATGTTTGGATAATTCGAGTGTAAACGTGCCGAAGAAGCTCTGTCAACCACCACTGTCACACAATTCCTTCGAAACATCACCAAATTGTCATCGGACCCCCCGGGCGACGATGAGACCCCCGATACAGCCGAGCAGCATGCCCCCGAGCACCAGCACGATCCAGAACTGAAATGGCAGAAACGACAGAGTGGCAATTCCCAGGGCGTCCGCCGCGGCCTGGCCGAAGCGGGCCCGTGCCATCACGAAGCCGCCCCACAGCAAGACCAGGGCGAGGATCGCCCCGCCCCCACCCTGCAGCACACCCTCCGCCACGAACGGCCCCCGGACGTACGTGAGGGGGGCGCCCACGAGCTGCATGATCCCGATCTCGTCGCGCCGGGCGTGGGCCGCAAGGCGGACGACGTTGGCGACCGTCAACGCCGCGGCAATCGCCAGCAGCGAGACGATGACCAGACCGACGCCGCGCACGGCCCGAATGACGGTTCCGAGCCTCGACAGGAGCCGCCGATCATACCGGAGGTCGGCGACCCCGGACGCCGCCGACAGGCTGGCTGCGAGCGCGTCCACGGCGTCCCCCGTCTCGCGCGACTCGGGCTTCAGCCGTACGTCCAGGGAGGCCGGAAACGGGTTGGTGCCCAGCTGATCCGCCGTGCGCGACAAATCCGGGAAGTCCTGGCGGAATCGGGTCGCGGCGTCGCCCTTGGAGACGTACTGCCGCCCGGCCGCCAGCCCGCTCCCGTCGATCTGGGCCTCGATCGCGTGGAGCTGCTCCTGCGAGATGTCTTCCTTGAGATACACCGAGAGTTCGGCAGCTTCTGTCCATCGGGCCATGACGCGCTGCAGGTTCGCGTGCACCACCAGGAAGAAGCCCAGAACGAACAGCCCGGCCGCAATCGTGAGCATGGCGAGCGTCGCGGACCGTCGCCCGCGCCAGAGGCTCGCGGCTGCTTCGCTCACCGAGTACCGGATCGCGCGGAGCATGGACTACGAGACCTCCACGATGTGGCCGTGATCGAGCGTCAGCGTCCGTCGACCCACCCGGCGGATCAGCTCCCGATCGTGAGTCGCGACGATGACGGTCGTGCCGCGCGCGTTGATCTCGCGGAAGAGATTCATGATCTCCAGCGACAGGTCTGGATCCAGGTTCCCGGTCGGCTCGTCGCCGAGGATGATCAACGGATCGTTCACGAGCGCCCGCGCGATGGCGATCCGCTGCTGCTCTCCGCCCGAGAGCTCCAGCGGAAATGCGTTCATCCGGTGCTGCAACCCGACCCACTTCAGCACCTGGAACGTGCGCCGCTGCTGCTGTGCCAGCGGCATCCCCAGCACGCGGGGAACAAACGCCACGTTCTCGAGCACGGTGCTGTTGGGCAGGAGCTTGAAGTCCTGGAAGATGAAGCCGAGGGACCTGCGATAGGTCTGGACTTGATTCGGTGTGAGCGTCGCCAGGTTGCGGCCTCCGACGAGCAGCTCGCCTTCGGTTGCGACGTCCCGGCGGAGGAGCAGCCGGAGCAGCGTGGATTTCCCCGCGCCGCTCGGTCCGGTCAGGAAAACGAACTCTCCCTTGTCGATCCTGAGCGTGAGATCCCGCAGCGCGTAGAGCCCGCGGCTGTAGACCTTCGAGATGCCGTTGGCCTCGATCACGAACGCGCCCCGGCCGGTGGAAGCCGGCGTCTCACGGCGTGCCGTCCAGCAGACTTCGCATCATCGCGTTGACGCGCGCCGGACTGGCTTTGCCTCTGGTCGCCTTCATGACCTGGCCCACGAGAAAACCGAACGTCTGGTGCTTTCCCGCCCGATACTGCTTCACGGCGTCCGCATTGGCGTCGATGACCTCCCGTATCGCCGCTTCGATGGCGGACTCGTCGTCGATGCGGGCGAGCCCTTCCGCCGCGACGATTGCCTCCGCGGGCCGGCTGGTCGCCAGCATCTTCTCGAACACTTCCTTCGCGACCGGGCTGGTAATCGTACCCGCGTCGACGAGTTTGATGAGTCCGGCCAGCGCCGCAGGCGTCATCGGGAGGCTCGTCAGGCTGACACTCCCCTCGTTCGCTTTTCGCATCAGGTCGCCCATGATCCAGTTGCTCGCCGCCTTGGCGTTGCCAGCGGCCGCGGCCGTGGCCTCGAAGAAGTCCGCGACATCGCCGGACTGCGTCAGCACGCCGGCATCGTACTCGGGCAGCGCGTACTGCTCGACGAAACGTCGCCGTCGTGCGTCGGGAAGCTCCGGCAGAGTCGCGCGGATGCTTTCGATCCACGCGGGATCGAGCTCGAGCGGCGCCAGATCGGGCTCCGGAAAGTACCGATAGTCGTGCGCCTCCTCTTTGCTGCGCATCGAGACCGTACGGCCGGCGGCGGTGTCCCAGAGACGCGTCTCCTGAACGACCCGCCCGCCTTCACTGACGAGTGCCGTCTGGCGGGTGATCTCGTACTCGAGCGCGCGCTGCACGTGGCGGAACGAGTTGAGGTTCTTCACCTCCGCCTTCACGCCCAACGTCTCGCTGCCCGACGGACGGACGGAGACGTTCGCGTCACACCGGAGGCTCCCCTCTTCCATGTTGCCGTCGTTGACGCCGATGGCGACGAGGATCGCTCGCAGCCGGCTGAAGAAGTCGCTCGCATCCGCCGCGGATCGGAGATCCGGTTCCGTCACGATCTCGATGAGCGGCACGCCGCTGCGGTTGAAATCGAGATAGGTGTAACGGTCCGAGTCCGGAAATCCCTCGTGCAGCGATTTGCCGGCATCTTCCTCGAGGTGCACGCGCGTGATCCCGACGCGCCGCGGCGCGCCGCCGCTCTCGTAGTCGACACGGCCCGCGGTGGCGAGCGGCCGCTCGTACTGCGAAATCTGATAACCCTTGGGGAGGTCCGGATAGAAGTAGTTCTTGCGCGCAAAGATCGAGATCGGCTGCACCGCGCAGCCGAGCGCGTGCGCCGCGCGAGTGCCGAATTCCACGACCCGCCGGTTCAACACCGGCAACGCACCCGGCAGCCCCAGGCACACAGGGCAGATCTGCGTGTTCGGCGGCGCGCCGAATCGCGTGCTGCACCCACAGAAGATTTTGGTCTCCGTGAGCAGCTGCGCGTGAATCTCCAGACCGATGACGGGTTCGAAGGGCATGAGAACGTGGCGACGGCAGGATGGTACCGAGAGCGGATCGCGGAAGTCAAACAGACACCGAACAGGTTCATGAGGTTCAGGGGATGAACCTTGAACCCTGAACCCTGAACCCTGAACCCTTGAACTCTGTTTGATCGCGTGTGCGCTACGCCTCCATCAGTGCCACGTCCCGGCGGCGCGCGATGGTCGACGAGAGATCGAGCCGCTCGAGGCGGCGATAGAGTGCCCGCCGGCTGAGGCCCAGCATCTTGGCGGCCGCCTTCTTGTTGCCGCCCGCGCGGACGAGGGCGCGCTGGATGTGGTCGCGCTCGACGTTGACGAGCAGATCGCTCTCGGCCGACGACGCGGGACCGAACGCCTGGGTCACCGACGACGGGAATGCGGGAGCGGGCGTCGCGGGAGCCGCGGCCGGCAGGCTGCTCGCGAGCTCGCGCTCGGTGATGAAGTCGCCGTCCGTCAGAATGCAGGCCCGCTCGATGACGTTCCGCAGCTCGCGCACGTTGCCGTCCCACTGTGCCGCCGTCAGCATCCGCTCGGCACCCGGCGTCAGCCCCAGCAGAGGCTTCTGCAGCCGTTCCGACGTGTCGCGCACGAACGCGGCCGTCAGGTACGGAATGTCTTCGCGTCGGTCGCGCAGCGGCGGCAGCTTCACTTCGACGATGTTGAGGCGGTAGTACAGGTCGCTGCGGAAGCGGCCGCCGGTGACCTCGACGCGAAGGTCACGATTCGTCGCGGCGAGCACGTGCACGTTCACCCGGCGCGGCTCGAGCGAGCCGACGCGGTGCACCTCGCCGAGCTCGAGAACGCGCAGCAGCTTCGCCTGTACCGTCAGTGGCAGCTCGCCGATCTCGTCGAGGAACAGCGTCCCGCCGTCCGCCAGCTCGAAGAGTCCCGGCTTGTTCTCGGTCGCGCCCGTGAAGGCGCCGCGGACGTGGCCGAACAGCTCACTCTCGAAGAGCGTCTCGACGACCGCCGAGCAGTTCACCGTCACGAACCGGCGGTCGCGCCGCGGCCCCGTCTTGTGGAGCGCGCCGCGCGACGAGCTCCTTGCCCGTGCCGGTCTCGCCCGTGATGAGCGCGGTGCGAACGTGCGGCGCCAGCCGCCGGATCATCCCGAACAGCTCCTGCATCACCGGGCCGCGCCCGATCATGCCGGCGAATTCCAGCCGCCGGGCGAGATCGCCCTCCATCGACAGCAGGCTGCGGCGGCGCTCGAGCTCCTCGCGGACGCCGCCGAGCAGCTGCTCGAGGCGGGCGAAGTCCAGCGGCTTGCTCAGGTAGTCGGTCGCCCCGAGCTTGATCGCCTCCACCGCCGTGTCGACCGAGGCGAAGCCCGTCATCAGCACGGCCTGGCAGTGAGGATCCGTTTCGCGGATCGCTCTGAGGACGTCGAGCCCTCCGACGTCGGGCATGCGCAGGTCGACCATGACCAGGTCGGCACGGCGCACCTGCATCTGCGCAATGGCCTCGTGGCCTCCGGAACACGCGACGACGTCGAAGCCGGCGCGACGCGCAAAGCGCCCGACGACATCGAGAATGCCCTGTTCGTCATCGACGACCAGAAGGAGGGGTCGCTGCCCAGTCATACGTACTCCTTGGCCACGGCGCGGATCACCGAGCGCAGCGCCTGCAGCTGAAATGGCGGCGCCAGGATGGCGCTCGCGTGTTCTCGTCCGAACCGATCGATTTCACTTTCGTCCGGCGCTCGCGACAGGAGCACCAGCGGAATCTGCCGCGTGTCGGCGTCCCGCACGCCCGACCACGCGGGCAGGTCCACGGCGATGACGCCTCGATCGACGAGCACCGCCTGCAATCCGCCCGCGCGATATCTGGCCAGCGCCTGCTGCGGTTCCGCCGTCGAGGCAACCGTGTAGCCCCATGCCAGGAGCGCCGCGGCGATGAAGTCCCGCTCTCCCTGATCCGGATGCGCGACCAGAATCGGGCTCCGCCGTCGGGGCCGGCTCGTCGGGCTTTGCCGGCAGCAGGATCGAGAAGGTCGTGCCCACGTGGACGCGACTCTCCACGAGGATCTGCCCGCCATGGTCGCGGATGATGCCGTAGCAGATGCTCAGCCCCAGACCCGTGCCGTCGCCCACGTCGCGCGTCGTGAAGAACGGATCGAAGATCCTCGTCAGGCTCGCGTCGTCGATGCCGTGCCCGGTGTCGGTTACGGAGAGCTCGATCGCCGAGGCGGCTTCGTCGAACCGGGCGGCGACCGTCAGACGTCGCGTGGCCCGCCCGCGCATGGCCTGCTCGGCATTCAGAATCAGGTTCAGCAGCGCCTGCTGGATCTGGCCGGCGTCGCCGACCACTGGCGGCAAACCGGGCTCGTACGACGTCTTCAGCTCGATCGAGTTCAGGCGGAGGTCGTAGGCGCGCAGCGACAACACCCGCGTGACGAGGTCGGCGATGTCCTGGGACGCGCGCGCTGCGGTCTGGCGCCGCGCGAACGCCAGCAGGTTGCGGACGATCCGCGCCGCGCGCTCCGATTCGTCGACGATGCGCCGAAGATCCTGGGCCAGCTCCGATGGCCGCCGCAGCTCGATCGGACTGCGTGCGCTCCAGCAGCTCCTCCTCGAGCAGCTGCGCGTATCCGATGACGCTCGTCAGCGGGTTGTTCAATTCGTGCGCGACGCCCGCGACCAGCTGGCCGATCGCCGAGAGCTTCTCCGACTGGAGCAGCTGCGCCTGCGTCGACTTGAGCTGCTCGACCGTCGCCGTCAGGCGTCCGTTCGCCGACCCGAGCTTCCTCGCTCAGTCTGCCGGAGCCGGCGCGCCGACCGGATTTCCTCCGTGACGTTCTTCGCCACCTGAACGACCGACGGCCCGTCTCCCTCGCCCGCGATCGGGAACGTCGTGACGCTGAAGATCTCTCCCGTTCCGAACGTGACCTCGAAGCGCCCAGCCGCGCCGTGGACCGCCGCCTCGCCGACCGCGCACCGCGGAAACGATGCCTCCGCAGAACCCGATGGCGTGGCACGTCGAGCGCGGCAGATCCGTGACGTGCCGGCCGAGGTGCGCCGCGAGCGCGCTGTTGCCGCGGAGCAGCCGCCCCCGGCTGTCGAACACCGCAATCGGATCGCTGATCGCGTCGAAGGTGTGCTCCCACTCCCGCTTGCCGCGACGGACGCACGTCGTGCAGCCTCGCGTTCTGTACCGCGACGCCGATCTGACCGGCGATGATCCGCAGCAGGTGCTCGTCGGCCCGCTCGAACCGGTATGGATCGACCGCCGCGATGCTCAGGGTCCCGACCAACTCGTCCTTCACGAGCATCGGCACGCTGATGGTGCTCCTGACCGGCAGGGGTTCTTCGAGCCCCGCAGCGGCCTCGGCGGCAGGTCGTCGATGACAGCGCGGACACCGCGTGGCGATCACGCGCTCGGTGGATGCCTGCGATCCCCTGGAAGACCGCCGCCACATCTGGCGGCCCGACTTCGGCCTTGGTCTCGTACTCGCCGGTGACGTCGTTCAGCAGGCGGATCGACCCGCCGGCGGCGTCGAGCGCCGGCAACAGTCGCTGCGAGAGCGCCGGCCAGCACGTCCTCGAGCTCCAGCGATCGACCGATGACCTCCGAGATCTCGTTGACGATCTGCAGCTCCCAGACGCGCCGCCGATCCGCCGCCGTCGCGCGCGACGCCTGCACCGCGCTCCGCATCGCGACCGCCAGCGCGGGCTCCTCCGAGACATCGACGACCGGAAGGAGCGGTGTCAGCGCCGCCAGCGCCCGCGTGGCCTCGTCGCCGGACAGCGCCAGCGCCGCAACCAGCGCGCGGGCCGGTGACTGGCCGGCGATGGCCCGGGCGATGCCGATCGCGGGATCGGAGGCCGAAGACAAGCCGAGAATCGTGACGCCCGCCGCTCCGACGGAACCTTCGACGATGGCGCGTTCCGCGCCGGTCAGGGGCAGCACCGACGTCTGCCGGTATCCGAGCCGCAGGACCACAGCGGCGAGACGACCTGCCAGATCGCGATCGTCAGCGACGATGAGCACGGACGGGAGTGTTTCTGGCATAAGCAGCGAGCCGTCACGCCTGCACGCCCGGTCTGGCCGGGCGTGCGGTGATACGCGGGGCGTGCGCTCGGATCGCAAGAGCGAGGCCGATTCCGCCCACGTGTGCGATCCCAGAACTGACCGTGTGTTTTCAGAGGGTTAGAGGTGCGGAGGCTGGTCGCGCCGTGGAAAGGCCGAAGGGGCCCGGTTCCAGCCGTGAAACGCGCCCGCGTTTCACCTGTGGAACACGAGGGCCCGAAGCCTGGAGCCTTTTCTCAAGCCTCGATCCCGTGTTTCTTCATCAGCCGCCACATCGTCGTGCGACTGACCTGAAGCTCGCGGGCGGTGGCGCTGATCTCGCCGTGGCATCGCGCCAGCGTCGCGACGATCATCTCGCGTTCCGCCCGCTCGCGCGCGGCCGAGACCGTCCCTTCCGAGGTCAGCGGGTGGGGTCGCTCCGGCGCCAGGAGCTCCTCGGGAAGATCCCCGAGGACCAGCTCCGGCGGCTGCGCAATCGCCACTGCGCGCTGGATGATGTGCTCGAGCTGCCGCACGTTTCCTGGATACGCGTACGACTCGAGCACGGCGAGCGCGGGCGCGGCCACGCCGGTGATTCGACGCCGTCCGCCCGTATCGGTCGAGGAAGTGGTCGACGAGGAGCGGGCACGTCGCCCTCGCGCTCGCGCAGCGGCGGCATGTGCACGCGATGCACGTTCACCCGGTAGTACAGGTCGCTCCGGAACGACCCGCTGTCGACCGCCGACTTCAGGTCGACGTTCGTCGCGGTCACGAAGCGAACGTCCACCCGACGGCTCTCGTTCTCGCCGATCCGGCGCACCTCGCCCGATTCCAGCGCGCGCAGCAGCTTGGCCTGGAGCGCGGTGCTCATCGTCCCGATCTCGTCGAGGAAGAGCGTGCCGCCCGAGGCGTGCTCGATCAGCCCGGGGCGCGGCCCAGCGGCGCCTGTGAACGCGCCGCGCGTATGACCGAAGAGCTCGTTCTCGAGGAGCGATTCGGTCAGCGCGGCGCAGTTCAGCGCGACGAACGGCTTGGTGGCCCGCGGACTGCCCGCGTGGATGGCGCGCGCGGCGAGCTCCTTGCCCGGTGCCGGTCTCGCCGGTGATGAGCACCGTGCCCGGCGCGGCCGCCGGCGCGGCGGATGACTTCCTTGACCTTCGTCATCGGCGCGCTGCTGCCGACGAGCCCTTCCGGTGGCGTCGCCGCCGGAATCTGCCGCTGCAGGAGCGTCACCTGACGCGCGAGCTGACGCCGATCGGTCGCGGCGCGTACGCGCATCAGGAGCTCGTCGCGGAAGAACGGCTTCTGCACGAAGTCGACGGCGCCGAGCTTCATCGCTTCGACTGCCGTATCGACGGTCCCGAAACCGGTCATGACGATGAAGCAGGCATCGACGTTGACGTCACGCAGCTTCCGGAGAATGTCCAGGCCGGAGAGGCCCGGCATGCGCATGTCCGAGAGGATGACGTCGAACGCGTCGCCGCGCGCGAGGTCGAAGCCCTCCTCGCCGGTCGCGGCTACGAGCACCGTGTACCCCGCGCTGCTCAGCATGCGTGCCATGCTCTCGCGCACGCCGGCGTCGTCATCGATTACGAGAATACGCGCCATCCGTGGTTTCCCTTGGCGGCCGATCGGATGGCCACCGCCCGAGCTCGATCGAGCCACGAGCCGACGGCCGTAAGTTTACTGCCATCCTCAACCGATACTGCGATCGTGCGTCGCCTTTTACACGCGATCTGGTTCGCAACAGCTCTTCTGGCGAGCGCCTGCGCGCCGCGGCCCGTGCTCCCACGCCATCCCGCGGGAGAGACCATTCGCGTCAAGGTGCACGAGGGGACCATCGAGTCCGTCCGTGACGTGCCAATAGAAGACTACGTGGCGGGCGCTGCGCTGAGCGAGCTCGGGCCGACCGCTGAACGTGAGGCGATGCTCGAGGTGCAGACGATCGTCGCGCGGACGTACGCCGAGTCCCATCGAGGCCGGCATTCGGCGGAGGGGTTCGATCTCTGCTCGACGACGCACTGCCAGTTGTACGAGCCGGATCGTCTGTCCGGCTCGCGATGGACGCCGGAGCTGCGTGACACGGTGAGGCGCACCGCCGGCCTGATCCTGATCTACGACGGCGCGCCGGCCGACGCGGTGTATCATGCCGACTGCGGCGGATGGACCAGCGACGCCGCCGACGTCTGGGGAGGATTACCCCGCCCGTACCTCCACGCGCAACGCGATCGCCGCGACGCGCCTGGAGGGAGAGACGCGCACACTAGATGGCAGTATGCCGTCGACCCCGAAGCGCTCCGCCGCGCGCTGAATGCGGATCCGCGAACTCGATTGAGTGGACGGCTCCTCTCGATCGCCATCCTCTCACGCGATGCATCGGGCCGCGCGCAGCGGGTGCTGCTGCGTGCCGACACGGACGTGAGCGTTCGAGGCACGGATCTTCGGGAAGTCCTGACGAGAACGTTCGGCGCCCGCTCGATCCGGAGCACGCTCTTCGATGTCGTCCCGGCTGGCGGCCAATACCTCTTCTCCGGGAGCGGCTTCGGCCACGGCGTCGGTCTCTGCCAGGTCGGCGCGCTCGCGCGGCTGGCGGCTGGGGAGACGCCGCGCGCGGTGCTGTCGCACTACTACCCTGGTACGACGCTCGCCCTCCATACGGCGGGTCGAGCCCCGAGCCTCAGGCCGTCATCGCATAGACAACCAGATTGACTGCGAACTTCGTGTTGTCCTCGCGCTGGAAGCGCTTGTTGCGCCAGTCGTAGTCCCACTCGCAGCCGTAGTCCTTGTTGCTGTAGAGGACGCCCAGCCGCCCGCGATGTTCGAGACCGCGCAGGTAGTCGTGGACGATCTCGTCCCCCCACCCATTCAACTCGTGCGAGGTCGTCGGCGGGCCGCTCTCGAACGTGAAGAAGCTTCGGTAGAGCGGATGCTCCTTCCGTAGTTTGGGCAAGCTCCCGCCGTCCGGGAACGTCGTCTTCATCTCCTCTTCGAAGCTCCGCGCGTAGAGACCATGGATGTCGTGGTTGCAGTCGTCCGAGAACAGCAGCCCGCCACGATCGACGAAGAGCCGGAGACGATCGCGCTCCTCGTGAGTGAACCGCACGAGCTTGTGGCCCGTCATGAAGAGGAACGGGAAACGCCAGCAGGTCTTCGCTCCCGGCCGTGATGACCACCTCTTCCGGGTAGACCGGGATGTTGGTGTACTCGACAACAGAATTGAGGACATTGGCGGCCACCTTCGGGTTATAGTCCCAGTCACCAGAGTCGTAACGCAGCCGCGCAAAGACAAACTCCGACGCCCGGGGTCGCCCTTGTGCGGGACTGTCCGTCACGTTCCGCCCCCAGTTCGGCGTTGCCACGTTCGAATTGTAGCGTGCGGAAATGACCCCCGAGGGCCGGCTCACGGCGGTCTCGAGGGCGATCTTCTATACTTGGGGAGTCCGGACCGGGTAAACACCTGGTCCGCTGAGGCGTATCTGAATGACAGGAGCTCACGCCGTCGGGTTGCCGCCACGCGAGGCTGACAGCGCTTCGGCGTCAGCCGTCAAGGCGATGCAGGCCGACGGCCGGCATGCCGAAGCACGGGAGCGGTACGCGGATCTCGGTCGCCCGGCACCAGCGCCGGGCCTCGCGGATCGCGTTCCACTATCTGCGGGACGGCGCCGAAGCCGACGAAGCGGTCCAGGACGCCTTCGTGAAGGCGTACTCGCATCTGGCGTCGTTCCGGGAGGAGCTCCCGTTCGAGGTCTGGTTCACCCGGATTCTGATCAATGGGTGTCTCGACCGCATCAAGGCGCGGACCCGTCGCGAACGGTGGCTGGTGTCCGCTCCCGAGCCGGCGCCCGGGCAGTCGGACTTCACGGATCGCGTGGCCGGCGGCGGCCCCTCCCCCGAGGATCACGTCCTCGCGAGAGAACGCCGGCAGAAACTGGCCGACGCGCTGGTGCGTCTGCCCGAACGTCAGCGTTCGGTGTTCATGTTGAGCCACTACGAAGGCTGCACCTCGCGAGAAGTCAGCGCGCTCACGGGCTTGAACGAGTCGACGGTTCGAGTGCACCTGTTTCGCGCGATCCGGAGGCTTCGCACGCTGCTCACCGACGGGGCCCTTCAGGCCCCGGGAGAGAGGAGCCGGCCGGCCCAGATGACCGGAGGCAAACGTCGTGTCCATCCTTAACCAGCTCACTCGGCGACGTCATCTGGACGACGATGCCATTGCGGCATTGTGGAGCGCCCGAGTCGCTGGTGTCGGGAGCATCCCGGATTCAGCGTCGGCGGACGCGGCGTCGGCCGTGGCTGAGGTCGCTGATATTGCCGATAAAGACGCGCACATCCGGTCGTGTTCGCAGTGCCGCGCCCGCTACGACGCGTTTGCCATCTGGCTCGAGGACGCTCGCGCCGAGGCCGTCAACGACGCCGACGCCGTGTTTTCAGCCGAACGGCTGGCCACACAGCAGGCGCAGATCCTCCGGCGGCTCGAAGCGCTCGAACGTCCGGGACGGGTTCTCGCGTTCCCGCGTGTGCCCCACGCCACCGCAACGGTCCGACGAGGGCCCCAGCGCTGGATCGCGGCGGCCGCTGCCGCGAGCTTCATCGTCGGGCCTTGCCACCGGCGAGCTCCTGGACCTCCGGCGCAGCATCAACCGCGGCCCGTCTGCCGGGCACCTGGGCAGCCAGGCGCTCTCGCCGGTCGGCCAGACCGCGCGCGGTGTGCTCCAGCCAGTCGCGGTCAGCTTGGACGACGCGTTTCTCTACGATACGACGATTCCGACGCCACATCGCCCAGCGTCGAGGCCCTCCAGGCACTCGATGCGCTGACGCCGCGCGTCCGAGACGTGGATCAGGCCAGGTAGGTTCGTGGCTCCTTCCCAGCCTTTGATCTTCCGCAAAGGCCTCGACATGAAGGACGCCGTCGCCGGAGAGCTGGCGGCGGCCTACCACAGCGCGATCGTCGATCGCGTCCGCGCCAATGACTTCCAGTACGCCGCAGGCAGGCTGACGATCCATCTCGCGCGCGAGTTCGGGTTCTGCTATGGGGTCGATCGCGCCGTCGACTACGCCTACCAGGCCCGCCGCCGTTTTCCGGGACGCAACGTCTTCCTGACCGGCGAAATCATTCACAACCCTCACGTCAACGACCAGCTCCGCGCCGCGGAGATCCGGTTTCTCAGCGATCCCGGAGAGCGCTGGGACACCCTCGGGCCGAACGACGTCGTGATCCTTCCGGCCTTCGGCGTGACGGTCGGCGACATGGCGCGGCTCGTCAGCCAGGGCTGCACGCTCGTCGACACCACGTGCGGCTCGGTCCTGAACGTCTGGAAGAACGTCGTCCGCTACGCCCAGGACGGCTTCACGGCGATCATCCATGGCAAGGTGCACCACGAGGAGACCCGGGCCACCGCGTCGCAGGCGCTGAAATATCCGGGCGGCCGGTATCTGGTCGTGCTGGATCGGGAAGAAGCCGGGCTCGTGTGCGACTTCATCCGGCGCGGTGGGGATTCAGCCGCGTTCCTGGGCCGGTTCGGCGGCGTGGCGTCCCCCGGCTTCGACCCGGAGCGCGATCTGGTGCGCGTCGGCTGCGCCAACCAGACCACCATGCTGATGACCGAGTCCCTCGAGATTGGCGAGATGTTCCGAGCGGCGATGACCGAGCGATACGGACAGGCGGATCTCGCGACGCATTTCCGCGCCTTCGACACCATCTGCAGCGCGACGCAGGAGCGCCAGGATGCGGTGATTGCGCTGCTCGACGAGCACCCGCTCGATCTGATGCTGGTGGTCGGAGGCTACAACAGCAGCAACACGTGCAACCTCGCCCGGCTCTGCGCGGAGCGCGTGCGGACGTTCCACATCGCCGAGCCGGACTGCCTCGTTTCGGCCACGGAAATCCGATACCGGCCGGTCGGCGCGCCGTCGACCGGGAAGGTGCTGGAGTCGGCGCAACTCGGGTGGCTGCCCTCTTCGGGCGCGCTTACGGTCGGGCTCACCGCCGGCGCGTCCACCCCCAACAACATCGTCGGGCAGGTGATCGAACGGCTGGAGCGGTTTATCAGCTGATCCGCGCCAGCCCGTCCGCAACCCTCGTTCAGCGCTGCCGCCGCGACAGACCTACCGCCCTTTGTCGAGCCTCGACAGCTTGTGGCCGGCGTTCTCGACGAACGTAATCTTGACCGAACGACCGCGCTGACGTGCCAGAAACTTGTATAAGTCCGTGCCAGGCTTGACCATAACGGTCGCCGAGTCACCGAGGGCGAAGTAGCCTTCCGCGACTTCGTGCTCGGCGGCGCTCACCTGAACCGTAAGAATCGTTTCGTCCTGTCCGCTGGCCTTGCCGCCAGCAAGCTGTCCGCTGGCTTTGCCAGCAAGCTGGTCGCTGGCTTTGACGCCAGCAAGCGCCATCAACACGAGCAACGACAGTGCAAACCACAGACGTCTCCGCCGCATGAGCCGACCTCCCTGGCGG
The DNA here is from genome assembly GCA_963804795.1 of uncultured Acidobacteriota bacterium. Taxonomy (GTDB): domain Bacteria; phylum Acidobacteriota; class Vicinamibacteria; order Vicinamibacterales; family 2-12-FULL-66-21; genus CAVSUB01. The sequence continues at coordinate 175,426 of CAWDRS010000014.1, forward strand.
GCCAGAACGCTGGCCCAGCAGCAGCCGCTGATGCAAGCTGGCTGCCACGGAATTTTCACACCGTATACCCGCCGGACGCAGTAACTTACGAATGTTGTCGGTCGCAAGTGGCCGTGCGCTCTCCAGCAGATGGGTAAACGTCGATTCGGTACCGGGTCGTAATACCGGCGACATCATTCCGTTTTGGAGAGCGAGACAGCATGGCCAGGCATTTCTCGTGCGCTATCGGCGTCCTTGTGCTGTTGACGGCGGCGCCGGTTTTTGCGGATTGCCAGCAGGACAAACGCCCTTCCTCCTCCGGATCGCAGTCCGGGTCGCAGCAGCCTCGCCCGAAGTTCTGGGTGGAGCCGAAGCTGCGGCAGGAGATCGGCATCACGGACCAACAGTCTGCCGCGATCGAGCAAATCTTCTCGACGAGTATCGGGGGGTTGCGGGAAGCCCGCAAGGAGTTGGAATCCCTCGAAGCGGTCCTGTCGCGGACCATTCATGAGAACACTGCGGACCTCATGACCGTCTCACAACAAGTTGACAAGGTCGAGGCGGCTCGTTCGGCGTATAACAAGGCGCGGACGGTGATGCTCTATCGGATGAACCTCCTGCTGAACCCGGAACAGCGCGCGAAGGTGAAGGCGCTGAACGATCGCTACGAGGATCAACGCCGTAAGGAAGAAGAGGCGCGCAAGAAGCAAGGCAAACACGACGAGCGCTGAGCACCGCCAGACCCCCGAACCCGCAGTTCCGCATAGCACCCTGGAGGCTTTTCGTGAGCAAGACCGCATCACTTTGGCTCGTGGCGGCGCTGACCGCCGGCGTCGCCGCGCCCGCGGCAGCGCAGGATACCGATCGTGAGAAGGCACGTGCGCTCATCGCGCAGGTGATGGCGGGCCAGGCGCCCTCGTCGACTGGCGTCACGGTGCAGCAACAGCCATCCGGGCCGACGATCGATTTGACATCGGAACAGGCGGTGGCCCGTGCGCTCGACAAGAACCTCACACTCGCGAGCGAGCGCATCACGCCCGAGACGTGGGATCTGACGATTGCGGCGAACCTCGCCAACTACAAGCCGAACCTGACGTCGGCGTTCAGCAACCAGAGCGCGGTGCAGCTGAACACGAACCTCTTCGCCGGCGGCAACCGCGTCACGCAGGACACGCAGAACTGGTCGGGTGGACTCGCGCAGAACGTGTGGTGGGGCGGCGGCAACTATACGGTGAACTTCACCAACCAGCGTGCCGCCAGCGATGCGACGAATTCGACCGTCAATCCCAGCTATCAGTCGGGCCTCCGGGCGCAGTACGTCCAGCCATTGCTGAAGAACTTTAAAATCGACCAGAACCGCGCGCTGGTGCAGTCGAACAGGATCTCGCAGGACATCTCCGAGATCGCCCTCAAGTCGACGACGGCGAGCACGGTGGCGCAGGTCCGCAACGCCTATTGGGAACTGGTCTACGCCCGCCAGGCGGTGGATGCGGCGCAGGCGTCGCTGGACCTGGCGTCGAAGCTGGTCGCGGACAACCGATCCCGCGTCGAGATCGGCACGATGGCGCCCATCGACGTCGTGCAGGCCCAGGCCGACGAAGCCACGCGCCGGCAGACGCTGGTCAACGCGCAGGCCACGCTCCGCAACGACGAGCTCGCGTTGAAGCGTCTGATCGTCAGCGGCACGGACGACGAGCTGTGGCGCGCCACGATTGTGCCGACCGACCTGCCGACCGCGGCGCCGCAGGCGGTCGACCTCGAAGCGGCGGTCCAGGTCGCCCTCCAGAACCGCACCGATATCGCGACGACGCGGAAGAACCTGGAGTCGACCGACGTGCAGCTCCGCACGCTGGTCAACCAGACGCTGCCGCAGCTCGATTTCATCGGCACCTACACGCTGAACGGCCGCGGCGGCACCGGACTGCTGCGCGACCCGCAGAATCCGCTCATCATCGCCAACACCATCCCGGGCGGCTATATCGATGCGCTCCGCGGGATTGGCACGATCGACGCCCCGACGTGGAACGCGCTGGTGCAGTTCTCGCTGCCGCTCGGCATCAGCGCGCCGAAGGCCAACGTCGCGCGGCAACGGCTCATCCGCCGCCAGACCGAGGCTGACCTGAAGGCCGCCGAGCTCACGATCGCGACCGACGTGACGACCGCCGCGCTCGACATCCGCAACTCGCTCGAAGCGATGCAGGCGGCCAATGTCGCGCGCGAGCTGTCCCAGAAGCGGCTTGAGGCGGCGCAGAGCAAGTTCGAGGTCGGCATGTCGAACAACTTCGAGGTCCTGCAGGCGCAGCGCGATCTCGCCGACGCGCGGAACCGTGAGCTGCGCGAAACGCTGAACTACCAGCGGGCCCTCGTCGACTTCGAGCGCTCGCAGGTCAGCCCCCCGAGGTAGCGCCGGCGACAAGACAAAGGATGGCTGACGACCGGGCAACTGCCATCCTTTTGTCACCGCCATCGCCCCGGCCCGGGTAATCACGGCCGCAGGCGTAGTCGTAAGTAAGACGACCTGCAGATCAGGTCGAGGATCGGACCGGCGATCACGCGTTCGGTACCGGAACTTCGGGATTCGCTCACATGAAAAAAGCTCATTGCGATTGTCGTCGTGCTCGTGGCCGTCGGGGTCGGCGCCGGAGCCTATTACCGTAGTCGTCAGGCACCAGAGCCGAAGGTCACGACCATGCCTGTCACGCGGGGCGACGTCGTGGATGCCGTTGCCGCAACCGGTACCCTGCAGGCCGTGGAAACCGTCGACGTCGGCACGCAGGTCTCCGGCACCGTTCAGGAGCTCTACGCCGACTTCAACTCGATCGTCCGCAAGGGGCAGGTCATCGCGCGACTCGATCCCTCGCTGATCCAAACCCAGATCGAACAGCAGGAAGCGAACGTCACGAGGTCGGAGGCCGACCTCGAGCGGTTGAAGGTCGCGCTCGCGGACGCGAGGCAGAAGTACGACCGCGCGAAAGCGATGTTCGACAGGAACCTGATCCCGCGCACGGACCTCGAGACTGCGGAAGTCAACGTGAAGTCCGCCGACGCGCAGATCAAGTCGTCCGAAGCGAGCCTCGTGCAGGCGAAAGCCAGCTTGAACAATCAGAAGGTCAACCTCGATCACACGGTCATCACCGCCCCGATCGATGGCATCGTGATCTCGCGGAGCGTCGATCAGGGCCAGACCGTTGCGGCGAGCATGAACGCGCCGACGCTCTACGTGCTCGCGGCCGACCTCACGAAGATGCAGGTCCTCGCCAACATCGACGAGGCGGACGTGGGCCGGATGCGACCGGGTCAGTTGGTCACCTTCCGGGTCGACGCCTTCCCCACTGAGACCTTCAACGGCGTCGTCGAACAGGTCCGGCTCCAGCCGGCGGTCGTTCAGAACGTCGTCACCTACTCGACGGTCATCGCGGTGCCCGAACAGCGAGCTGAAGCTCAAGCCGGGAATGACGGCGAACGTCAACATCGAGGTGGCGCGGAAGTCGAACGTGCTGCGAATGCCTTCCGCGGCGCTCCGCTTCCGGCCGACCGAAGAGATGTTCCAGGTGCTCAATCAGGAGATGCCTCCTGAGGCGCGCGGCCGCGGCATGAATGGCCGGCGGTCGGCGGCGGACGCAACGGCGGCGGCTTCGGTGGACGCACTGGACAGGGCCAGCCCGGGTCCGGCCAGGGGCCGGGCGGCGGTGCGCCTCCAGCAGGTGGAGCGGCGCCCGCGCAGCGCCGCGGCGGCGCCCTCCGGCGCTCCCGCGGCGACACCGAAGCCGGAGAGCCGACAGGCGAGGGCCGGCACGCCGGAGGCTCCCGGCGCAGCCGGCAGTGCGCGAGGCGGCGAAGGCCGTGGCGGCGGAGATCGGCCGGAAGGCGGAGGCGAAGGGCGCGGTTTCGGAGGCGGCCGCGGATTCGATCCCGAACATGACGCCCGAAGAACGCCGGAAGGCCATGGAAGAGCGGCTCGCGAAGATGTCACCCGAGGAGCGCCAGCGCTTCGAGGAGAGGCGGGCTCGTCGCGGCGAGGGCGGGCAGGGCGGCCAGGGTGGCGGTGGACGCGGCGGTCCCGGTGAACAGAGTGGACAAGGCGGACAACGTGCGCAGAATCAGCGCGCCCGGCGAGACGAACCGGACGACGTGACATCTCACGCGGCGTGACCGCAAGCATCAAGGCGGGGCCGACGCACGCTACCGGCGCGACGACGATCGATGCCCTGTTCGGACCGCTCCCTCAAGTCGAGAGCCGCGGACGGGCCTGGCTGTTCATGGACAAGAAGCTCAAGCCCATCAACCTTCGGCTTGGCGTCACCGATGGGACCTTTACCGAGATCCTGAGCGGCGAGATTGAGCAGGGCCAGGAAGTCGTCACGTCGATGGTGACCGGCCTCGAGCCGAGAAGCACGACACCAGGCCAGAACAACAATGCCAACAACCCGCTGATGGGTCCGCAGCGCGGCGGTCGTGGACCGGGCGGCGGCGGCGGTGGCGGCGGCCGGGGACCAGGCTAAGAATTAGGAGCTAGGAGCTAGGAGTTAGGAGTCAGGATCAGGAGTCAGAATTCTGAAGTTCTGACAGGCGCTGCCTCGGACGGCAGCGCTCGCGAACAGCTCATGGCGTTCGCCGCAGCGTGAAGCGAGCAGCCGCTCATGAGACGGCCGCTCGCTTCACGCTGGCCGAACGCTAGCGAGCCACGCGGCGGAGCCGCCGGCGAAGCGGCTGCGAGAGCGCTGCTCCGAGCGCATAGCTCCGAGCGCCTGAACGCCCCTCGGATGAGACTAGATCACTGATGCCTGTCATCTCTGTTCGGAACCTGTTCAAGACCTACACCGTCGGTGAGGTCATCGTCCGCGCGCTGCGCGGCGCGGACCTCGACGTCGAGAAGGGTGAGTTCGTCGCCGTGACGGGTCCGTCCGGCTCCGGCAAGTCCACGCTCATGCACATCCTCGGCTGCCTGGATCGGCCGACCAGCGGCCAGTACTTCCTGGACGGCAAGGATGTGTCGCGGATGTCCAAAGACGAGCTCGCGGCGGTCCGGAACCGGAAGATTGGTTTCGTGTTCCAGGGCTTCAACCTGCTCTCGCGCACGACCGCGCTCGACAACGTCGAATTGCCGCTCCTCTACAACGGCGGAAGCAAGATGAAGCTCTCCGAGCGCCACAAGCGCGCGATGGCGGCGCTCACGGCCGTCGGGCTCGGTGAGCGGTACCACCACTATCCGAACCAGCTTTCCGGCGGCCAGCAGCAGCGTGTCGCGATCGCGCGATCGCTCGATCAACGAGCCGTCGATCATCCTCGCCGACGAGCCGACGGGCAACCTCGATACCCGCACCAGCGTCGAGGTCATGGGCATCTTCCAGCGGCTCAACATCGAGCGTGGCATCACCATCATCCTGATCACCCACGAGATGGACATCGCGGAGTACGGCACGCGTCTGGTCCGGTTCAGGGACGGGAAGATTCAGCTCGACGAGAAGATCAAAGAGCGGCGAGACGCGGCAACAGGAGCTCGCAGCGCTGCCTCCGGCAGAAGAGATCGACCCGCACACCGTGCAGGCCGATCCGGCGTCGGCTGACCACCTCGGCGGGGTCGCGTAGGAGACCACCATGTCCATCGTGATGACGCTGGTGATAGCGCTGAAGGCGCTCAATCGCAACAAGATGCGCACCATCCTGACGATGCTCGGGATGATCATCGGCGTGGGCGCCGTGATCACGATGGTGGCGCTCGGGCGCGGCGCGCAGTCCACCATCGAGGAGCAGGTCAAGGCGGCCGGCACCAACATGATCAACATCAACGCCGGCAATTTCTCACAGGGCGGCGTGCGTCAGGGCCAGGGCAACTCGACCACGCTCGTGCCGGAGGACGCAATGGCGATCCGCCAGCTGCCTGGCGTGCAGTACGTCGCCGCCGGCGTGAACAGTCGCGGCGCAGGTCATCGCCGGGAACCAGAACTGGTCCACCCAGGTCCAGGGCACCGAGGTCGACTTCCCGCTGATCCGTAGCTGGCCGACCAAATACGGGTCGTTCTTCACGCAGCAGGACGTGAACAGCGCGGCCAAGGTGGCGGTGCTGGGCACGGTCGTCGCGAACACGCTCTTCGGCGAAGATGTCGATCCGACCGGTCAGGTCATCCGCATCCGCAACCAGCCCTTCAAGGTGATCGGCGTGATGATTGCAGCAAGGGCGCCGGCGCATTCGGCCAGGATCAGGACGACACCATCTTCACGCCGTACACGACGGTGCAGAAGAAGCTGCAGGGCATCCAGCACATCAACAACATCACGGTGTCGGCGGACAATGCCGACACAGCCCCGGTTGCGGCGGCGATCGAGCAGACGCTACGAAACCGCCACAAGCTCATCGGGAACGACCCGAACGACTTCATGGTCCGGACACTCGAAGAGATGGCCAGCGTCCGCACCGAGACCACCAAGACGATGACGACCCTGCTGGCGACGATTGCCGGCGTGTCCCTGATCGTCGGCGGCATCGGGATCATGAACATCATGCTCGTCTCTGTCACGGAGCGGACACGGGAGATTGGCCTGCGCCTCGCCATTGGCGCCCGGGGAAAGGACGTTCTGCTGCAGTTTCTCGTCGAAGCCATCGTTCTCAGCCTGCTTGGCGGCCTTTTGGGCATAGGAATGGGCTATGCACTGTCCGGAGCCGCTGAAAAGTTCCTCTCCTGGCCGACGTCGATTCCACCTGAAGCAATTGGAATGGCATTTGGATTCGCCGCAATGACCGGCGTGTTCTTCGGCTTCTATCCGGCGATGAAGGCATCGCGCTTGGATCCGATCGAAGCGTCTGCGTTTCGAATAACGAATGACCTGACGGTTCCACGGTCAGGGCTGTGAGCGTGCGGGAAAGTGGCAGTGTCATTCATCAAAGGAGAGAGCGCATGAAGCGGGCAACAGTTGGAATGATCGCGACCGCGGTGCTGGCGGTGGCGACGATGGCGTTCGCGCAGGCGAAGCCGGACTTCTCCGGCACCTGGGCGCCTGACGCAGCGGCGGCGCCGGCAGGCACGGGCGGCACGGCTCCGGCCGGCGGCGGTGCGCCTCCCGCCGGAGGCGGTGCGCCTGCCGGCCGGTGGTGGCATGGGCGGCGGTCGCGGAGGCGGCGGGCCCGATGACGATCAAGCAGACCGCCGACACGTTGACCATCGAGACGGAAGGGCGGAACGGTCCGCAGACTCGGACCTACAAGCTCGACGGTAGCGAGACCGAGATCACGATGGGTCAGATGACGGCAAAAGTCCAGCGCGAAGTGGGATGGCAGCAAGCTCGTCATCACAACGAAGACCGACCAGGGCGAACAGGTGCAGACCCTGTCCATCGACGGCGGCACCCTCACCATCGACCGCACCGGCGGCCGGGGCCCCTCGAAGACCACCTACAAGAAGACCACGTAGTCAGAACGCTTAGAGCTAGTCATCAGCTCGGGCCGGAAGCGCAGGCTTCCGGCCTTTTTTGTATCGGCTCTTGTCCCTCAAGAGTGACCGCAGCAGCTCCCCCACCGTCATTCCAGAGACCGGATCCCGGAGATCGGCACCCACCTCCGACAAGCGGGCCCAGCACGAAAAACCGGCCTCGAAATCGCGGGTGCGGGACCGTCAGTCCTTCTTCCTCGACGACGTCCCCGCCGGCCAGCACGAGGTCGAGATCGAGAGTTCGCGGTGCGCCCGGATATGGGCGTTCACGGCCGAACTCGCGTTCGATGTCCAGGAGCTCTTGCAGGAGGTCGCGGGCGGGAAGATCGGACTCGCCGACGATGGCGGCGTTCAGGTAGCAGGGCTGACCCTCGAGCCCTTGACCCTCCGGGTCGGTGTCGATGGCGCTGGAGACCCGGAGGTCGGAGAGCACGCGTGACAGGCGCCCGACCGCAAACGCCAAAGCGGCGTGACGGTCACCGAGGTTGCTGCCGAAGGCTATCGCCACGCGCCGGCGCGGCTGGCCGGTCACGTGACGCTACTCGACCCAGCGCGTTGGCAGCACTCCTCCGCCCGTGCCCGCGCCATCGGCGCGCCGGCCGAGCAGGTCGCTGCGCCCAGCGAGCGCCTGCTCGAAGAACCGGCGGTGCTCCGCCGTCTCGCCAAGGATGACGTTGAGCATCGTGCGATGCCGAGCATGGGTCAAGCTCTCGACGCGCGGCTTCCACTTGTCGAGGAACGCCTGAGCCGCGTCGCGGTCCTCTTTGAGGATCGCCGTCTGGAGCTGCGCACCCTTGCCGTTGCCCGCAATCACAGGCTCCGGCGCGTCCGGCGGGACACCGCCCATGTCCGTCACCGCATCGCGCAACCAGTTGAGCTGCAGATCTTCGCGCGCGATGATGTATTGGTACGTGTTGTTGAAGTCGTAGTCGCTGACGAAGCGCGCCGCAGCGACGTGGCGCTGGCGCATCACCAACTTGTTCCGATAGAACTCGGTCAGCAGGTCGAGCAGCTCGGTGGCCTTCACGCGCTTTGCTTTTCCTTGCAGGTGATGCAGACCCGCGTCCAGGGGATGGCCCTGAGCCTGGCGGGCGCGATCGGCTCGCCGCAGTCCCGGCAGATGCCGTACGTGCCCTTTTCCAGACGCCAGAGCGCTTCCTCGATGGCCTGGAGGATTTTGGCGTCCACCTGCTTCAGTTTCAGCTGAATGTGGACTTCGTTGTTGCCGGAAGCCTGATCCGCGAGGTCACCCTGGCGGGAGTTGTTGTCCATCCCGGCCTGCTGAATCGGCTTTGCGGCGCTGCCGGCGGCGAGGATCTCTCCCCGCTTCTTCAGCAGCGCGTCTTTGTACGGGGACAGATCGTCGGCAATTTCGTTCTGCACAGGCGTCCCTTTCGCCCAGACGGCAAAACGTAATCTTAGCAGATCTGCTTCGACCCCGGCAGCAGCCCCGACCCCCTCAACGGTCGCCGCCAATCAGGTCGCCCAGGCCGCCGGCCAGGCCCCCGAAATCCCGTTTGACGTCTTCCCGGTCACCCTTGTAGGCAGAGTGGATCCGGTCGGCCAGCCGCGAGAACGGCAGCGTCTGGAGCCAGACCCGCCCCGGCCCGGTGAGGGAGGCGAAGAAAAGGCCCTCGCCCCCGAAAAGGGACGTCTTGATCCCGCCGACCCGGACGATGTCGTAATCGATGGTGGGATCCAGTGCGACGAGGCATCCGGTGTCGACCTTGAGGCGTTCGCCGGCCGCGAGCGTCATGGGGACTATCGTGCCGCCGCTGTGGATGAACAGCTTCCCGGTCCCCTCCATCTTCTGGAGGATGAATCCCTCGCCGCCGAAGAATCCGGCTCCAATGCGCTTCGTGAACGCAATGCTCAGATCGATCGGCCCCACGGCGCACAGGAACGAGTCTTTCTGGCACAACATCTGGCTCGCATTGAGGTCGATCTGGATGATCTTTCCGGGATACGGGCCTGCGAACGCGACGCGGCCCGGGGCGGCCGTGGTCCTGAAATAGGTGATGAAGAAGCTCTCTCCGGCCAGGAACTTGCGCTTGAGGCCGCCGAGGAATCCGCCATCCATCTTGGCGTCCATCTCGATCTGGTCGGTCATGAACATCATCGCGCCCGCTTCGGCACGGACCTCGTCACCTGGCGCCAGGTTGAGGATGACCGCCTGCATGTCGTCGCCGATGATCTCGTGTGTCACCATCCGCGTCCTCCAAATGCATCGCCGGCGGTCGGCGCTCGGCGCGCTCGAGATTCGGGGCTCTAGTTACTCCGGCTAGCCTCTAGCTCCTGAGCTTCTACTCCGCTCTCAGTGTCGCCAACGGCTTCTTCCGCAACACATCTGCGCTTGCGAGCACGCCGATGACGCCCACGAGCAGCATCGTGAAGAGCGCACCGAGGCTCAGAATCAGCGTCGCTGGCTGCCACTCGATGTGAAAGACCCAGCGGCATGCGGCCCAGCTCAGCGCCAAGGCACCGATGGCACCGATGAGCCCCGCGAGAAGACCGAGCGCGCTGTATTCGAGCGCGAGCGTCGCGCCGAGCAGCCGGGTGCTCGCGCCGAGCGTGCGCAGAATCGCGGCTTCGTAGACGCGCTGGAACTTCGTCATCGCGACGGCGCCGATCAGGATCAACACCCCGCTCGTCAGGGCAATCCCACCGACGATCGAGATCGCGAGCGTGACGTTGTCGAGCACGGACTGGATCGTCGCCATGATCTCGCGCGCGTCAATCGCCGACACGTTCGGGAACCGGGTCACCAGGTCGCGCTGGAATCGCGCACGCTCCGCGGATTCGTCCGGGGCGCGCAGAATCCCGATATAGCTGTGAGGCGCGCGATCGAGCGGCCCAGGCCGGAACACGAACATGAATCCGCCCCTGCGGGAGTCCTCCCACTTGACTTCCCGGACGCTGGTCACGCGAGCCTGAACGACGCGGCCCAGCACGTCGAAGCGCATCTCGTCGCCGACATTGATCTTGAAGCGATCGTGGATGCTCCGCTCGATGGACACCTCGAGCAGCGGCGCGTCCGCTGGCAGCGCGCCCTGCCCCGACCAGAACGTGCCGCCGGTGACCCGCTCGTTCGGCTCGAGATGATCGCGGTAGGTGATGACGTACTCGCGCCCGAGCGAGCCACGGCCCCGCACGTCCTGATAGCTGTCGAGATTCAGGTCGCTTCCGCGGACCCCGGTGACGCGCGCGCGCAGCACGGGAATCAGCGTCGGGTTCCCGGCGCGCTCTCCGAGAAAACTTCGCATCGGCGCGACCTGATCCTGTTGGATGTCGATCAGGAACATGTCGGGGCCGCCTCGTTGCGCCTCGAGCGAGAAGTTCGCAATCAGGCTGGACTGCAACGCGCGGACGCCGAGCACGAAGAAGCTGCCCAACCCGACGGCGAGCAGGATGACGCGCGTCTGGTTGCCGGGCCGTCGCAGGCCGATGACGGCGTGCCGCAAGCGGAAACCAGGGCGCGAGCGCGAGCGGCCGGACCGCACGCACCAGGCCTGCGCCGGCCAGATGCAGCACGAGAGCCACCGCGGCAAAGCCGATCGACACGATTGCACCGGCGCGGAGCGACGCCGCCTGCCACGCGGCGACGGAGACGAGTGCCGCGCTGACGGCGAACGTCGCGCCGACCTGCGTCCAGTCGATGGCACGCCACCAACCGGCAATCGAGCGCCGTCGCGGTAGACGGCGCGCTCCCGGCCGCACCGGGGAGCGCGTCCAGCCCACGGATCAGGAGAAGCGGCTTGACGCGCCGCACTTCGAGGAGCGGCACCAGCGCAAAAAGGAGCGACACGAGCAGGCCCACCGCGAGCCCCTGCAGCACGGCGGACGCGGTGAGCCCGTATGAGATGTCACCGAGCGACGCCGTCAGCGATGCGGGAATGGAGGAAAGCGCCGCCGCGGCGAGCACAACGCCGAGCAGGCTGCCGGTCAGGCCGAGAAGAACGACCTGAAGCACGTACGTGGCCAGAACCTGTCCGACCGTCGCGCCCAGGCACTTCAGGATCGCGACGCTGCGGATCTTCTGCCGCACGAACACGCGTGTCACGCTCCACACGCCGATGCCGCCGAGGACAACGATGATGAAGCCGACGAGGCTCAGGTAGTTCTCGGCGCGCTCGAGCTCTTCGCCGATCTGGTCTTCGGTGGCACGGTAGGATCGGACGTTGACGAACCGGTCGCGCATGCTCTGGCGCAGGTCTCGCGCCAGCGCCTCGCTGCGGTCGGCAGCGACGCGCAGCAGCACCTGCTCGTTCGCGCGGCTGCCGAACGAGAGCAGCCCGGTGGCCTTCAGGTCGGCGTAGTCGACCATTACGCGCGAACCCAGGCTGAACGCGCCCGCGCGGCGGCCCGGCTCCTTGGAGATCACACCGCGGATGGTGAACGGGCGTCCGCCGATCATCAGGCGATCCCCGACCTTCTGATTGAATTGCATCAGCAGGTCCGGCCGGACCAGCACCCCCTGACCCCTGAGCAGATCGTGCGAGTACGGCACTCCGTCCTGGAGCACGATCTTCCCGTAGAACGGGAACTTCTCCTGCACGGCGCGCAGCTCCACCATCCGCGCCACCGCCGCATTCGAATCCGGCCGCACCATCGTCGCCGTCTCGAGTCGCCTCGGTCCGGTCCAGGATGCGGGAGTCCGCGAGGAGCTGATCGAGCTTGGCACGGGTCGCCACATCCCACCCGCGATTGGTCTGGACGACGACATCCGCGGTGAGCAGGCTGCGCGCCTCCCGCGTCAGTCCAGCCCGGACGCTCTGCACGATCGAGCGCAGCGCCACGATCGCGCCGACGCCGACGGCCACACAGATGAAGAAGAAGAGAAGGCGCCGCCACGAGGAGCGCAGCTCGCGCGCGGCCATGCGGAGGACGAAGCTCATAATGCCGCCACGTGCTCGCCGCTCTCCCGCTCGGTGACACGCGTCACGCGCCCGTCTCGGAGCGCGACCGTCATGTCCGCCATCGCCGCGAGCTCCGGATCGTGCGTCACCAGGACGATGGTCGTCTTGCGCGCGCGATTCACGTTCAGCAGCAGCTCGATCACCTGATGACCGGTCTGGCTGTCCAGGTTCCCCGTCGGCTCGTCAGCCAGCAGGAGCGGCGGCTCGTTGGCGAGCGCACGCGCGATCGCGACCCGCTGCTGCTCGCCGCCGGAAAGCTGGGACGGATAATGATGTTTGCGATCGGCCAGACCGACTTCCACGAGGAGGGCGTCGGCGCGCCGCGCGGCGTCCCGGCCGCCGGCAATCTCGATCGGCACCAGCACGTTTTCCAGCGCCGTCAGCGACGGTAACAAGTGAAAGAACTGGAAGACGAATCCGATGCGCTGCCCGCGGAGACGCGCGAGCGCATCTTCGTCGAGCGCCGTGATATCCACGTTCGTCGATGATGACGCGCCCCTCCGAGGGCGAATCGAGCCCGGCGAGCAGACCGAGCAGCGTGGACTTGCCGCTCCCCGATGGACCGGTGATGGCGAGAACGCGCCCTGATGGAACCGTGAGGTCGAGGGGGTGCAGGATGGTGAGCGTGCCGCCGCCGCTCGGCACGCGTTTACAGATGCCGCGCAGCTCGATCATGATCCGCTGATCTGGTCCAGCGCCGGCCGAAGAACGGTCCAGACAGTCTCGGCGACGATTTGCGCCCCTTTGACGTTGGGGTGAATCCCGTCGCCCTGGTTCAGATCGGGGTGCCCGGCGACCTTGTCCAGGAGGAACGGAATGAACACGACGCGCTCGCGTTGAGCGATCGTCCTGAAGGCTTGACGGAAGGCGGTGGCGTACTCCTGACCGTAGTTCGGCGGCGCCTCCATCCCCGCCAGGATCACCATGACATTTCGGGCGCGCGCGCGTTTGACGATCTCCGTGAGGTTGTTCGTCATCTCCGCGACGGACAGACCGCGCAGACCATCGTTTGCGCCCAGCGCGAGGACCAGCACTCGCACGTTCCCCTGGAGCGCCCAGTCCAGGCGGCGCAGTCCGCCCGCAGACGTATCACCGGAGACGCCCGCGTTGTCCACCTCGTAGCCATACCCGTCGGCGTCGATCTTCTGCTGAAGGATCGCCGGATACGCCTGGGTCTCGAGGAGGCCGAGGCCGGCCGTCAGGCTGTCGCCCAGCAGCACGATCTTCGGCCGCTCGCCCTCGCCGGACCCGCCACCGGACGGCGCCGGCGAGGCGGCCGGTGCAGCTCCCGAGGCCTGACTGGCCTGGTTTTCCTGCGAGGATCGGCAGGCGGCGCCCTGCCAGAGCAGGAGGCCGCAGATCGCGAGCGCCGTCAGGCGTTGCCGCCGCCACAAAGTCATGGATTGCCAATTATATAGACCGAATCCAGTGAGCGGAGGTTCCGGCTGCGCCAGTATTTCTCGCGATTCGGACCCCTGGATTCTGTATGCTGAATTCTGATTGTCATGGCTCGCGGCTGGGAATCCAAGTCGGTCGAATCGCAGCAGGACGATGCGGCGCGCAGGAAGGACGTCAGGCCCGCGCTGACCCCGGACGAGCAGGAGCGGCTCGCTCGCCGGAGGACACTCGAGCTTTCGCGCGCGCGCCTCGCTGCCGACCTGATCCACGCCTCTGCTGAACCCCATCGGCGCATGCTGGAGCGTGCGCTCGCCGACCTCGACGCCCAGCTGGATTCGCTGCTAACCCGGGGTCAGACCCAGGTCTGACCGCGGCTTCTGGTTCTGCTTCGACTGAGCTGATCGCGTCCCCGGAATACATCTTGCTCAGTATGAGGCCGCCGGGCTGATTCCGGCCGGGAGGTCATGCTGAGCGTGAAGAACCTCGTTCGGGTCGCCGCCTTGGGCGACCTTCATCACAGTCGCACGGCTCCCGCCGGATCGCTCCAGCCACTGTTCTCCCAGATCAGCGAAGCCGCAGACATTCTGGCCTTGTGCGGCGACCTCACCGATTACGGGCTCGCGGAAGAGGCGCGCGCACTCGTCCGCGAAATGGCGACCTTGAAGATCCCCGCGGTGACGGTGCTGGGCAATCACGATGTCCAATCAGGCCAGCAGGTTGAAATCGCCAGGATCCTCGCCGATGCCGGCGTGACGACGCTCGACGGCGACACGACCGAGATCCACGGGATTGGCTTCGCCGGCGTCAAAGGTTTCGCGGGCGGCTTCGGACGCCGCGCCCTCGGCCCCTGGGGCGAGGACATCATCAAGAGGTTCGTCCACGAAGCGGTCGACGAAGCGCTGAAGCTGGAGACCGCGCTGGCCCGGCTGAGGACCGAGCGCATCATCGCGCTGCTGCACTACTCCCCCATTCAGGAGACCGTCGAAGGCGAACCCCTCGAGATCTATCCCTTCCTGGGATGCAGCCGTCTGGAGGAGCCACTGACCCGCTATCCGGTGACAGCCGTCTTCCACGGCCACGCACACCATGGACGTCCGGAAGGACGAACGCGCACCAACGCGCCGGTCTTCAACGTCTCGCTCTCGATGATGCGCGAGCTCTTCCCCGATCGTCCATTCCGCATCGTCGAGGTGCGGATGACGGAGCCGGCTGGCGCGGGGCAGCCGGGCACTCGAGCATCCGAGGTCGCGCAAAGTACGTCCGGAGGAACCTGACTTGCCGCTGCCGTTGATGCTGATGGTGACGACGTTGTTGCAGTCGGCCGGCGCGATTCCCGCGCGGACCGTACAACCAGCCACTGCGTCGACGGTTGACGCCAGGCGCGGTCGAAGCGCCGCCAGCGACGCGGTCGCCCTGCAGGTGATGCTCGATCGGGCCGGCTTCTCCCCCGGCGTCATCGATGGGCGACCAGGGCAGAACACGGACAAGGCCCTGGATCTTTACGAACACGCCGGCCACGATCCCAACGCGCTGCCGACCGATGCCGTCGTGCCGTACACGATCACGGCGGAAGACGCCGGCGGGCCCTATACGGCCGACATTCCCGCCGACTTGATGGAGCAGTCCAAGCTGACCGTGCTGACTTATCGCACGCCTCTCGAGGCATTGTCGGAACGCTTCCACTCCGCGCCCGCACTGCTTCAATCGCTGAACCCGGGGTCGCAGTTCTCGGCCGGCGAAACGATCCGCGTGCCGAACGTCAACCCGCTGGTGGTGCCTGTCGAGCGACTGAAAACCGATTCGACCCTCCAGCGTCCGGCCGACGCCAGGGGACGCCGGGCAGAGTCGCCGGCCGACCAGGCGCAGAAACCCGACGTCGTCGTGTCCGTCAGCGGATCGAAGTCCGCACTGACGGTGGCTGACGAATCGGGGCGCGTGATTTTCTACGCGCCGGTCACGACCGGCAGCGAACACGATCCGTTGCCGGTGGGCGAATGGAAGGTCACCGGAGTGCTCTTCAATCCGATCTTCCGCTACAACCCCGATCTCTTCTGGGACGCGGACCCGGCGCACGCGAAGGCGGAGATTCAGCCCGGACCCAACAATCCGGTCGGCCTGGTCTGGATCAATCTCTCGAAAGAGCACTACGGCATCCATGGGACGCCGGAGCCCTCTGCGATCGGCCGCACCGAGTCGCACGGCTGCATCCGGCTGACCAATTGGGATGCGCTCAAGCTGGCGGGCATGGTCAAACCGGGAACGCGCGTCTTGTTTATGGAGTAACAGGTTGACCAGCCCACCCACACCCGTCAGGTATCAGGATGCGCGGACGTTCGCGCGGGGCCTGGCCTGCGGTTTCCTGGCGGGCGCGTTCGCTGTGTGCCTCGTTGCGTGGCTGGTCGGGCTGATCGAACCCCGGTCGGCTGCCGATCTGCGGTTCCAGGCCGATCAACCCTCCGCAGAGCACCCGGTGGACCAGCCCCCGTCGGGCCCTGGCGTGCTCGAGCGGGCAGGGGATCGGATCGCCGCGCTCGTCGGCAGAGACGATCCTGGACGTCCCGCCGCGTTGGAACAGTGGACTTCGTCCGCGAGCGCCGCCGAGCTCGTCGAACGGCACCTGGAAATGCCCGTTCACGGCGTGCGCCCCGATCAGCTGGCTCGGCAGTTCAACGAAAAGCGCGGGGAGGCCCGCGAGCACCAGGCGCTCGACATCTCTGCACCTCGGAACACTCCGGTCCGGGCGGTGGAGGGAGGCCGCATCGCGCGGCTGTTCCTCAGCAAGCCTGGCGGCATCACGGTCTATCAGTTCGATCCGTCCGAGCGCTACTGCTACTACTACGCGCACCTGGAGCGCTACGCAGACGGCCTCCACGAAGGAGACCTCGTCTCGCGAGGGCAGATCCTCGGCTACGTCGGCACGAGCGGAAACGCCCCGAAAGATGCGCCGCACCTCCACTTCGCGATTTTCCGGCTGACCGCCGAGAAACACTGGTGGGAAGGCACACCGATCGATCCGTACGACGTTCTGCACTAGTCTCATCCGAGGGGCTTCGCCCCTCGGACTCCCCTCCGACACGCGCTCTCGCCCCTCTCCGGCTCCGCGCGAAGCGCTACGGCGAGACCTCGCCGAAGCCTTGGCGGAGGCGGGCCGCTCGCGTGGCTCGCTCACGGTCGTTCGCTCGCATCGTGAAACGAGCGACAGGTTTATGAGACGGCTTCCAGCCTTTTCCAACCTTTGGGGAGGGGCTCGCCGTCCAACCTGGTGCGGATGGGGAGCTTCCGCCTACAGGCGGGGGGCACGGAACCTTTCCGCCGCCCGGACACGAGGGCACAACCGCTGCCGTTCCAGACCGAGCAGACGCCGGAAGGTGCCGGCTCTGCTTCAGAGCATGTCTCAGACGACGTGGCGGCCGCCGCGGCAGGAGACGTCCGGGCGTTCGAAGCGCTGTATCGGACGCATCTACCGAAGGTGCACAGCCTCGTTCGCCGCATGACCGCCGGGCGGGACGCCGACGAGCTGACGCAGGATGTCTTCGTCCGCGCGTGGCAGAAGCTCGGCACGTTTCGGGGCGCGTCGACCTTTGGCACCTGGCTCCATCGCCTGGCGGTGAACGTGGTGATTGAGCGCTTCCGATCGGATGCGGTGCGGCGCCAGCGGCTGCACGACGGTGAGGGCATCTTCGATCGGCTGCCGGCGCTCCAGCGCTCCACCGATCTGGCGATGGATTTCGAGGCGGCCGTCGCGCGGCTGCCCGACGGCGCGCGTCGGATCTTCGTACTGCACGACGTGCACGGATACAAACATCATGAGATCGCGACGCTGCTCGATCTCTCGCCCGGAACGTCGAAAGCGCAACTCCACCGGGCGCGCATGATGCTTCGCCGGTATCTGAAGCCCGGGAAACGATCCTCCGCGTCGGAGTGACAACACACATGGCTGATCAGTTCACCGACCTGCTATCGGACTACCTCGATGGCGAAGACTTGTCGCCCGGCGAGCGACAGCGGATCGACGGACATCTGAACGGCTGCGCCGAGTGCCGTGCGACGCTGGCGGATTTGCGCGAGGTGGCGGCGCACGCGGCAAACCTCGCGGACACGCCGCCCGCCGCAGACCTCTGGCCTGGCGTCGCCTCGCGAATCGGCCCTGGCGTCGACGCCGCGCGGAGCGGATCGCAGAAGCCGATCCTGCCCATGCGACCACCTGCCAGGCGAATCTCGTTCACCGTGCCTCAGCTCGTCGCGGCAGGGCTCGCCCTGATGTTCCTCTCGGGCGGCACCGTGTGGCTCGCCAGAATGGGAGGCTCCCGAACGGATTTCGAGCCGATCTCCGCGCAGCCGCAAGAGGTCCGTGCCGTCGACGTCGACTACGACCAGGCCATCGCGGAGCTGCAGAAAACCGTGGCAGCCGGCCGCGGACGCCTCGATCCGGAGACCGTTCGCGTCCTCGAGAGCAATCTCCAGGTGATCGACCAGGCCATCGAGCAGTGCCGTACAGCTCTTGAAGGCGATTCGTCGAGCGTGTATCTCAATACGCATCTCGCCAGTGCTCAGCGGCGCAAGCTGACGTTGCTCCGCCGCGCGGCGGCCTTGATGGCCGCGCGGTCGTGAGCACCGCGACAGACGACTGCCAGATATGAGACTCGCCCTCGTCGCCTCGCTTCTCGTGACGCTCGCCATGGCCGCGGCGACCTCCGATGTTGCTGCCGCGCAGGATGGGCGCCGCGATGCCGCGCAGACCGACAAGACCGTCGACGTCACGCGCGGAAGCAGGCTCGTGCTCGAAGGCTTCTCCGGCGCGGTGACCGTACGGGCCTGGGAGAAGGACAGCGTGCGGGTACAGGCGCGGCATTCCAATGTGAACCGCGTATCGATCCGAACGATCAAATCGACTGTCTCGATCCAGAGTGAATCGACTACGGGCCGCCTGGGGAGCGTCGAGTACCAGATCAGCGTCCCCCGCTGGATGCCAGTGGCGATCGAGGTCACCTACGACGACATCACGATCGAGGGAACCGAGAGCGATGTGTCCGCCGAGACCGTACGCGGCGACATCACCATCAGAGGAGGCAGCGGCTCGGTCAAAGCCGACTCGGTTGAAGGCCGGGTCGAAATCGAAGGCGCCAAGGGACACGTGGAGGCGGGCTCCGTCAACGATCTGATTCGCATCGAAAGGACCGTCGGCGAGATCGCTGCCGAGACGACCAACGGGGAGATCACGCTCAGGCAGATCCAATCGGCGATGGTCGAGGCGACGACAGTGAACGGCAGCATCACATACGAGGGGCCGATTGCGGACGACGGGCACTACAGGCTCTCCACGCACAACGGCAACATCCTGGTCGCGATCCCCGATCGATCGAACGTGACCTTCGACGTCCAGACTTACAACGGCAGTTTCAGCTCGGAATTGACGGTCAAGGGCAGCGCCGCCGCGCGGCGCGGCGGGCACGGGCTCTACACACTTGGGAGCGGCAGTGCTCGCATGGAGCTCGAGTCGTTCGGCGGGTCGATCAAAGTGCGGAGTGCTCTCGCGATGCCGGCGTCAGGCCGAAGAGGGCGTCGCCAGGCCCGCCTGGGCGCTCTCTGACTAGAGCGGTTCCCACAAATGCGGAGCGAGCGAGCACGGCGAGCGAGCCACGCGAGCGGAGCGCGCCGGCGACGCGGCGCGCGAGGGAGCGTGTAGGGGAGTCCGAGGGGCGAAGCCCCTCGGCTTGAGACTAGTTCTCACCGGTCGTCTGGGAGCCGTGAGGTAACCTCGAGACAATGTGTGCCCGGGCCGCCGATGGACGCATCTCTCCGGCTGCCTCGGGTGGCCGCCATCCGCTGGCGATCAGGCTGTCGTGCAACAGCTGCGAACGTTCAACCACGGCCCGCGCGTCGTGAAACTTCTCGATCTGCTGACGCCCATCCTCACGCGTGATCACCAGCTCGAAATCATCGCCATCCGTCTGACGTCTGATCTCGTAGTGAACGCGCGCGTTCTGCTTGCGGAAGAACCAAAGCATTTCACCCCATATCGGTCCTGCGGTTTTTTACTGTAGAGGCAGCCGCCCTAATCGTCGGCTCCCTCGTCAACCGGTTTCGGAAACGACCTGTCCGATTGCGGACGGTTGTCAACCCGCCGCCGCCCGGATCCGTCCAAGACATTCAGGAATGCCTAACATTCCTGCGTCGTCTGCGACCCGGACGCGGTGGCATGCGACTTGACATTCAGGGGCCATCATGCTCGCTTGCGCCGTTCAGCCACGCATCCTGATTGCCGACGACCAGTCGGACCTGCTCGACGCCCTCCGCCTGCTCCTGAAGGGAGAAGGCATGTCCATGGAGGCGGTCACGTCGCCCGACGCGACGCTCGCCGCGGTCGCCAGCCAGCAATTCGATTTGCTGCTGATGGATCTCAATTACACCACCGACACCACGTCGGGGCGCGAGGGCATCGATCTCGTGGCTCGCGTCCAGGCCCTCGACCCGCTGCTCCCGATCATCGTGATGACGGGGTGGGGATCCGTCGACCTCGCGGTGGCCGCCATGCGCCGCGGGGTCCGCGACTTCGTGCAGAAGCCGTGGGACAACGCCGATCTCGTGCGCATGGTGCGGGCGGAGGTCGACGAGGGCCGGCTGCGCCGCAAGCGCGCGGAATACGAAGAACGGGAGCTCGCCGAGGCGCGGCGAATTCAGCGAAAGCTGCTTCCCGCGGTGATGCCCTCGGTCGATGGCTGGGAGATCGCCGCATCGTGGCAGCCTGCGACCGGCGTCGGCGGCGATTGCTACGACGCGATCCCGTTCGGCCGAGGGCGGCTAGGCTTGTCGATCGCCGACGTGGTCGGTAAAGGGATTCCCGCCGCGCTGTTGATGTCCAACCTGCAGGCCGCGGTGCGCGCCTTCGCCACCGACGCCGCGCAGCCGTCCGAGCTTTGCCAACAGGTCAACCGTATCCTCTGCGGCCGCATTGCCGAAGATCGTTTCATCAGCTTCTTCTACTGCATCGTCGACTCCGAGCTCGGCTTGCTGACCTTCGCCAACGCCGGGCACTACGCTCCCGTCCTCGTCCGCTCCGACGGCAGTGTCGAGCGTCTCGCCTCGGGAGGGGCCGTGCTGGGGGTCTTCCCTGACGGAACGTACGGACAGGAACGCGTGTCGATCGGGAGCGGCGATCGAGTGGTCCTCTTCACGGACGGCATCACCGAGGCACGCGACGAGGCGGACGAGGAGTTCGGCGAGGACCGACTCGTGGCCCTCGCCCGCGAACACCGGACCTGCAGCGCGCCCGCGCTGCAGGCGAGGATTACCGACACCGTGTCGGCGTTTACGGCAGGCCGTTTCCAGGACGACGCAACTTTGATCGTGATGGCGGCGGAATAAGCTCCGGAACGGACTCTTTTTCCAAAAAAGCATGCCGCGGGGCCAAAACGGTGTTCTGCGGTGACCAACTGTCGTCCAGGTGAGTCGAATGGCGAGATTTCAGGGACGACGAGTGCCCCGAGTGCCGACCTGCGGCCGACTCTTGCCTTGACGCCGACCCCATCAGACCAGATAGTGGAACTAATGCAGAAAGCCTGGGCTCCGCCGCTGCGATGGGTATTCCTCGTCGCGACGTTCCTCGGAGTCTTTTCGGCTCTCCAGGCCTACCGCCTCATGACCCTCGAGGTGTGGAAGGGGGCACCGCCGGACTTCCTTCGCCTCCTCGTGCTCAACCTCGCGTACTGGTACGTGCCGGCGGGGTTGACGACCGTCATTTTCGGCTTTTCACATCGGTTCCGGCTCGATACTCCCCGTTGGCCGCGCGCTCTCGCCGCACATGCCACGGCCGCTCTCGGCTTCTCGGTACTGCACTTCGCCGTGCTGTTCGGTGTTCGCCTGGCACTGTGGCCGGCCTTGACGCGGTCGCCGTCGTACAACTGGATGACGTTCGCGCAGCGGCAGTTCCTGACCAACATGGATTGGGCCCTGATGACCTATTCCGTGATCGTCGGTCTGAGCCACGCGCTCGCCTACTATCGCGAGGCGCAGTCGCGGGCCATGCGTGCACTGCAGCTCGAGGCCCAATTGTCGGACGCGCGCCTGCGGACGCTGCAGGCGGAGCTCCATCCGCACTTTCTCTTCAACACACTCCACGCCATCTCCACGCTGGTCCACACGAAACCGGATCTCGCCGATCGGATGATCAGCCGCCTCAGCGATCTGCTCAGACTCACCTTCGATCGAGCCGGGGTCAACCAGGTTCCGCTGCAGCAGGAGCTCGAGTTCCTCCAGAAGTACCTCGAGATCGAGCAGACCCGATTCCAGGACCGCTTGACGGTGCGGTTCGAGATCGAGCCGGAGACACTCGACGCCGAAGTGCCGCGGCTCATTCTGCAGCCGCTCGTCGAGAACGCCATCCAGCACGGCATCGCGCCGCGCAGCGGGCCGGGTCTGGTCCAGGTCGCGTCGGGGCGCGAAGACGGCCGCCTGTGGCTCGAGGTTCGTGACGACGGGGTGGGGTTGAACGCGGGGGCTCGCGCGCGCCTCCGCAGCGGCATCGGCCTGGCGAACACGCGCGATCGACTCGCGTGTCTCTACGGCGACGGTCATCGCCTCGACTTCTCCGACAGCGGCCCCGGTCTCTCCGTTCGAATCGATATTCCCTTCCACACGGCGTCATTGGGCGGTAACGAAGCTGCCCGCGTGGCATGACGCGGGTCCTCATCGCAGACGACGAGCCGCTCGCGCGCGAGCGGCTCAAGATGCTCCTCGACGGGCAGGAGGGGTTCGAGATCGTCGGCGAGTGCCACGACGGAGTCGCCGCCATCGAGGCCATTCGACGGACCCGGCCGGATCTGGTCTTCCTCGACGTCCAGATGCCAGGCGCCACCGGTTTCGACGTTGTCGCGGCGCTCGGCACAGACGACCTCCCGCTCTTCGTGTTCGTCACCGCCTTCGACAAGTACGCACTCAAGGCGTTCGACGTGCACGCGCTGGACTACCTGCTGAAGCCCTTCGATCGCGATCGATTTCTGCAGGCGCTCGCGCGCGCGCGGCAACAGCTCGAGCGCCCATCGAACGGCGACCTCCGGAGCCGCCTGCTCGCGCTCGTGCGCGATCTGGAACCGGCGCCGCCGCGGCTCGAGCGATTCGTGATCAAGTCCGGGGGGCGCGTCTTCTTCGTCCGGGCGGACGAAATCGACTGGATCGAAGCGGCCGGCAATTACGTGAAGCTCCACGTGGGATCCGAGACGCACCTCTTTCGCGAGACGATGAACGCCGTGGAGGCCCAGCTGCCGCGCGAGACCTTCTACCGCATCCACCGCTGCCACATCGTGAACATCGAGCGGGTGAAGGAGCTGCAGCCCTGGTTCAACGGCGAGTACGTCGTGTTCCTGCGGACCGGAGCGAGGCTGACGCTCAGTCGCGGTTACCGGGAGAAGCTGCAGGAGCGGATCGGTCGGCCGCTGTAGAGCCCACGGGCACACTCCACGGGCCTTCGCCTTTGGCGCCTCTGAATTGATCTCACGTGGCTTCCGCCTTCCGCCTTCGCGCGAAGCGCTTCGGCGGACCGCCGTAGCCTTGGCGGAGGCTGGTCAGGCGGAAGATCGCAGCCGGCGTTTGTCTTCCACCTGAAGGTGGAACCTACGACCTCTTCTCAGCCACCGCTCACGCCACAGGCCTCGGGGACAACTGCTCGAACTCCTCGGTGTGCACCGCGCGCCCGTGCGCATCCCGCCAGTCGACAAGGCCCTCGCGTACGAGTTTGGCCAGCGATTCCTCGAGCGTCAGCGACCCGTGCTTCCGCGTGATCGTGATCTCCTGATGCAGGTGTTGCAGCGCGTTCTTCCGGATGTGCTGCCGTGCGCCGTAGCCGACCATCAACAGCTCCGCCGCGGGAACGAGACCGCCGCCCGTCCGTGGCAGCAGCATCTGCGTGGCGACCGCGGCGAGGGCCATCGCCAGCTCCTGGCGGATGGTGTTCTGGCGCTCCACGGGAAAAGAATCGGCGATGCGCGAGACCGTGGACGCGACGTCCGTCGTGTGGAGCGTCGACAGCACGAGGTGGCCGGTCTCCGCGGCCGCCAGCGCGATCCGCATGGTCTCGGGATCCCGCATCTCTCCGATCACGATGACGTCCGGGGCCTGCCGCAGCGCGGCGCGCAGCGCCGTTGGAAAGTCCGGCGCGTCGACGCCGATCTCGACCTGCTCGATCACGCTGCCGCGGTGAACGTGTTCGTACTCGATCGGATCTTCGATCGTGACGACGTGCCGCGCGTCCCGACGGTTGATCTCGTCGACGATCGACGCGAGCGTCGTCGTCTTGCCGGACCCGGTCGCACCGCCGAGAATCGCGAGCCCACGCGGCAGCGACGCGAGCTGCTCGATCCCGGGCGGCAGTCCGAGGCCTGCAAGCCTCGGCACTCGCGTCGGCAGCATCCGGACGGCCGCTGCCGCGCGGCCGCGCTCGTGATGAAGGTTGATGCGGAAGCGCGCGAGACCCGGGATCCGCAACGACGCGTCCGCGATGTGCGCCTGACGATACTGTTCCCGGGCATGCGGCGGCAGCACGGGCACCACCGCTTCGTCGATGTCCTGGCCGTCGAGCGGCCCGGCATCCAACCGTTGAACGCGACCCTCGATTCGGATCGCGGGCGGTGCTCCCGCAACGAGCAGCAGATCACTGCCGCCGCGGGCTGCGAGCAGGCGCAGCCATTCCTCGAGGCGTGATCCCGGGTTGGTCTGCACCGGGAGCGGCGGGGCCTCGTCGCCGCTCTGGAGCGCGAGGATGAGCCGTTCGAACTCGTCGCGGTCGGCCATGCGGCAGGATTATGGCAAGGTTCGACGTGCGCGCCAAACCACCACGTCTCCCTTGGGCCGTGCACCGCCCGGCCTGAAGGTCGGGCCAAGGAGAGGCGATGACGCGTCAGACCTGGAGATTGCGCGCCCCGCCGAGCTCTCCGCGCCGCAGCTGGCGATAGAGCTCGAGCGCCTCGCGGATGATCCGGACGGCGTCCTGCACTCCGAGCATGTCCTCGACGATGACCTGCTTCTGCTCCAGGACTTTGTAGTCCTGGAAGAAGCGGCGGATCTCGCGCAGGATGTGCGGCGGCAGCTGGCTCTTGTCGGTGTAGTCGACGAACGCCGGATCCTTCACGCTCACGGCGACGATCTTGTCGTCGATCCCCTTTTCGTCGCGCATGCGCATCACGCCGATCGCACGAGCGTCGACGATCGTCAGCGGCTGGACCGGCGCCTGGCCCAACACCAGCGCATCGAGCGGATCGCCGTCGTCGCAGAACGTCCGGGGGATGAACCCATAATCCGCAGGATAGTGGACCGCGCTGTAGAGGACGCGATCCAGCCGGAGCAGCCCTGTTTCCTTGTCCAGCTCGTACTTGTTCTTGCTGCCGTTCGGAACTTCGATGATGACGGGAAACGCCGCTTCGACGAGGGCGTCGTCAACGTAACAGTCGTGCCATGGGTGCATCTCTTCAAGTGTACACGGTCAGGCCGGCATGCGGCTTGTAACGCGCCCACGGCGCGCCTGCGAGGAAGGGGCGCGGCGATTACAGCTTGCGGATCACCGGGTCGGGTCTCCCCTCCCATCGAAACTCGTAATGACCGCCCGCGCGCACGTGGCGGACGAGCGGGGGGCGGAAGCAGGCGATGCACTCGCCCTCTGGATCGCGAACCGATCGGTACACGACGCCGTTGGAGCCGGCCTGCAGGAGCTTGCGCGCGAGTGCCTGAGACTCACTGTAGTCGTCGGGATCGTAGAGCGGAGCCCAGGCCCGGTTGGCGGGCCGCAGGTCGTGGAAGCGCGCGCGGAAGTCGGCGAGGTAGACACGCATCTGCACCGCCGTCTCGAAGCCGCCGACCTCGCGGAGCTCCGCCGTGCGGTGATAGATCGATTCGGCAAGCGCCGTGGTAAGGCTGCGGCCGGCATACCAGGCGCCCCGATCTTCGGTGGAAAACCGCCCGCCGCCAGGGCGAGGATGGCAATACGCCGCCATCACGACGGTCGCCATCGGCTCGCCGACCACCCACTCGTCCTCGGGGATCGTGTGCAGCAGCCCGAGCTCGTTGCTGATGCGATCGTTGGTCCATCCTTCCAGCTCGAAGAGCGCATCGAGATCCGCCGGCGCCGCGACGCGATCGAGCAGCCCGACGACGGGGTACCGGCTGGGGATCAGTCTCGGTGCGGCGGCCCATCGGACGAGTGCTGGGACCGGGCTCAGCTCCATCCGCCCCGCCGGCTGTCGAGGAGGCGCCGAACGCGGAACAGGCCGTCGATGCCGCCGTCGGTCATGAGCGTCAGCGCCGGACGGCCGCCGAAGAGCGCATGGCTGTTCGGCATCCGCGGCCAGGCATCGGCGAAGGCCGGCTCGGGATACAGCAGCTGCAGGCTCTTGTAGATACCGACGATGAGCGAGAGGCGCGTGAGCGTGTCGAAGGTCAGCGCACCGTGGTCTCCCGCCTTGTACTTGTGGAAGGTCGACGCGGCGGGCCAGCCGAGGAGCGCGCGCTGCTCCTGGACCGTCAGCTGCCAGGCTGACGCGATGTTGAAGAAGGTGCGAAGGGCCGGACCGGAGAGCCGGCGGCGGACCTCTGGATCGGGCCGGAGCTCGACCGGCGCAGCGGCGCTTGCATCCCGCCTGATCTCAGCCTGCCGTCTGCGGACGGCTTTGATATCCATATGTGGACATCGTAACACATATGTGGACACTCGCCTGCGCAGTAGCCGAATCGCCGAGTCCGTCCGGCTGGGATGTCTCCGGCGCGCATGCGGCAGTCGAGCCGGCGACAGGGTCCTGTATTACACTGGATCGTAGACTTCAGACCTCATGAGCGACCAAATCTACTTCTCGGGAGATCCGGCGCAGGATAGCGCACGCCGGCATCTCGAGCGGGTTCTCAGGCAGCCGCAGCCTCGGCGATGGCCTTTGCTGGCCGCAATCTTCGCGGGCGGTACAGCGTTCACACTGTGGCGCCTGCGCCAGAACCGGCGGAAACGCACGAACGGCGACGAGCCGGACCGCAAGGAGCCGCGCCGGACTGCCTGAGGAGTGCCGGATCCGCGATCGGCTCCTCTTCCTCCAGAATCTTTCTCGCCGAATATCTTTCCGAGCGCAGCTCTGGGCTCGCACCCCAGCCGTGGCCGGCTCGCTCACAAGGACGCCAAGAGGATCCAGAGCACCAGGACGACCAGGACGGCCATGAGCAGCAACTCCACGCTCCGTTGCTGTGACGGGGACGCCATGCCCCTGATTATGTCCCGGGGATGCGACGCGAGCATCACACATTGCGGTCCTCCCGGATCCTCGCGATTCGTCCTTCCCGCGCTCTCGTTCTCTCGCCGGATTACGGTTTCGATCCACGGATTGGTGACGCCCGCCACGGAAGTGTGAGGGCCTCGGCGACTCCAACGGCCGCAAATGCTTGACCGCTCTCGATCGGGCGTCGTGGCCCGCGCTTGGCACGTCGAGCCCTGCTCCCACGGAGACGCGCGCGATGATGCCCCGAACCTGGACTGCCGTGGCCGTAGTCTGCCTGATGCTCGGCACCATTGGATCGGTTGCCGGTCAGCAGCCACCAGACCAGGGCCGCGCCCTCCCGAATTTCGACATTCGCGATCGCGATGCATCAACGCCATCCGCCGGCGCAGACCGTCCGGGAGCCGCGCCTGGCAGCCAGCGCTCCCGGATCGATCGCCACACCGGCGCCCTGCGTGGGACGGACGCTCCTGACCTCACGCTCGAGCGCGGATCGTCCTCCGACGCCATCCGCAGCGCCCTCTCGCGTTTGGCCGGGCGGCTTGGCCTCGCCGACGCCGATCTCCAGTCGCTGACGCTGCTCCGCGACTACACGAGCACGTCCAACAACGTGAGACACGTCGTGTTCAGCCAGAGCGTCGACGGCGTCCCGGTGCTCGATGCGGAGGTCGCCATTCACCTCGATCCCCAGGGCCGCGCCGTTCGCATCACCTCGAGCGCCGCGCGCGGGCAGAATCGACGCAGCGTTCGCCTGGTTGCTGCGGCTCAGGCGGCGATCGCCGCGGCGGGCAACGTCAGGCCTTCGGCGGCCTTCTCACCCGTGCCGGCCGGAGTCCAACCTCAAGGCGCCGGCGCCGCACGCTTCGACCGCGGCCCCTTCAAACGGGACGTCACCGCCACGCCTGTGTGGTTCCCATTGAACGGCGCGCTCCGCCTCGCCTGGCGGGTCGAAGTCGAGCCTGACGGCGATCCGCAGCTGTACGACGTCGTCGTGGATGCCGAGTCCGGTGAAGTCCTCCTGCGGCGCAACAAGATCCTCTATGCATCCGGCCAGGGACGCGTGCTGCAGTCGGCCTCGACGGCCCTCCTGGACGCTCGACGGCCGGACCAGCACCCCTCGAGCCAGACGGACTGTCCGCCCGCCTCCAATTACGAGCTGCGCGACCTGGTGGCGCCCTTTCGCGATCCCGGAACGGTCCTGTCAGGTACGGGCCGTCTTGCGGGAAACAGCACCCACGTGTATCGGAAGACGGCTGCCACCGAGGCCGAACCGGGCGTGTTCGATGGCACTCAGTGGACCTTCGACTTCCCGCTCGACTCTCCTGGTGGCTCGGAAACGTCACTCTTTTTCGCGCTCAACTTCGCGCACGATTTCTTCTACGACCTCGGGTTCGACGAGGCGGCGGGGAACTTCCAGGTGGACAACTTCGGTCGTGGTGGCCTTGGCGGCGATCCCATCGTCGGCCTCGCGCGCGCGGTCGGGCGGAACAATGCCACATTCCAACCCACCCCCGACGGCTCCAGCCCGACGATCAGCATGTTTCTCTGGGACGCCGTCGGCTGCTGGGGACACGACCTCGACGCCGATGGAACGAATGATCTCGACGGCGATCTCGACCTCGACATCGTCCTGCACGAATACCACCACGGCGTCAGCTCTCGTTTGAATACGGCGTTCAACGGCAATGAAGCCGCTGCCATCGGCGAGGGCGGAAGTGACTTCTTCGCCTACAGCGTCAACGGCGATACCGTGCTCGCGGAATACGCGCGGCCGGGCGGCCTGCGCAGCATCAACAGCAGAGCCTACGGCGACTGGACCTGCCTGCTCGGCATCATCTGCGAGCCCCACGACAACGGGGAGATCTGGGCGAACACGTTGTGGGACATGCGCGAGCGGTTCCGCTACGACAACGTGCGCGGCAGCGCGGCCTCGGCGATCAACGAGGCACATCAGCTCTACGTGGACGCGCTCGCCCTCTCCCCGCCCTCACCCACGATGCTCGACATGCGGGACGCGATCGTGCTGGCCGACACGCTTCGCAATCCGTCTTCGCCGGATAGCCTGAACTTCTGCCGGATCTGGGAGTCGTTTGCGGCGCGCGGGATGGGGCTGGACGCCACCGACACGGCGGACAACGGCATGAATCGCGTGCAGGCCGGCTTCGCCGTCCCGAACGGCTGCCAGCCGCCGCCTCCCCCGCCGTCTGTGAACGTGACAACGATCAACGGCACGGCGACTGAAGCCGGGACTGTCGGCGGAAGCTTTCGCATTTCACGCAGCGGCCTGGGCGGCGCCGCATTGACGGTCGGATACAACCTGGGCGGCAGCGCCGCCAACGGCGTCGATTACGTCTCGACGCCGTTGACCGCCGTCATCCCGGCCGGTTCATCCTTCGTGGATGTCGTCATCACGCCGATCGACGACACGCTGGTCGAGGCGGCCGAGTCCGTTTCGCTGCTTCTGCGAACCAGCAGCGCCTATACCATCGCGTCACCCGGTTCCGCCACACTCTCGATCGTGAGCGACGACATCGCACCCGACTTGATCGTCAGCGCCCTGACTGCGCCGGCGATCGCCGGCTCCGGAGACACGGTGAACCTTTCGGAGACGACCAAAAATCAAGGCAGCGGCGCGGCGCCCGCGTCCGTCACGAGCTTCTACCTGTCGAGAGACTTCCTGCTCGACGCGTCGGATGTGCTCCTCGAAGGCCGCAGTGTCGGCGACATGGCGGCGGGAGCATCCGACGCGGGACTCACAGCCGTGACGCTGCCGACGGGGCTCGCTCCGGTACCTTTGTGTTCTTCGCCAAAGCCGACAGCCACTCCGAGGTCTCCGAGATCCAGGAGAGCAACAACACCCGCGTCGCCTCGGTCAAGATCGGGCCGGATCTGATCGTGAGCGCGATGACCGCGCCCGCCATCGCCGCCCCTGGCGGGACGATCTCCGTATCCGAAACGACCACGAATCAGGGCGGTGGCAGCGGAGGCGCCTCCACGACGCGGTTCTATCTGTCGACGAACTTCAAGCTCGACGCCGCCGACACCGCGCTCGAGGGCCGTGCTGTCGCGGCGCTGGCCCCGTCAGGGTCGAGCAATGCCACGACGACCCTCACCATTCCCTCCGGGACGCCAACCGGCCAGTACTACCTTTTCGCCAACGCGGATGAAGGCAACGCCGTTCCAGAGTCGGTCGAAAGCAACAACGCGAGGTACGCGGTGGTCCGAATCGGGCCCGACCTTGTCGTGTCGTCTATTGCGGCGCCGGCAAGGGCGGCCATCGGCGGGTCGATCGTCATCTCCGAGACGACCGCCAACACGGGCAGCGGGATCGCCGGCGCATCCGCAACGGCCTTCTATTTCTCGCCGAACTACGCATTCGACGCGAGCGACATCCGCCTGTCTCCGTCGAGGCCGGTGCCAGCCATTACTGCAGGGGCATCCAGCACGGGGTCGACCACCGTGACCGTACCGGCGCTGCAGCCCGGACTGTGGTACCTGATGGCCAATGCTGACGATGGGGGTCAGGTTGGAGAGACCTACGAGACCAACAACATCAGGTACAGGACCATCCTTGTTGGACCTGACCTGACGATCTCGTCAGTCTCAGCTCCCACTTCAGCGGCGCCGGGAGCGTCCATCAGCGTGTCGGACACCGTCCGGAACATGGGCGCGGGCGACGCCGGCGCCTCGGTCACCCGCTTCTACCTGTCGAGCAACGTGCTCTTCGACAGCGGAGACGTGCTCCTGGCTGGCTCGCGTGACGTCCCGTCGATAGCGACGGGCGCGACCCACAGCGGCACCACCAGCGTGACGCTGCCGGCCGGCGTGAGCGGGACCTACTTCATCCTCGCCGTCACGGATGCGACGAACGCGGTCGCCGAAGCAAGCGAAACGAACAACAGCGGCTTCAGGGGGATCACCATCAAGTAGGGTCACCGGGGCTCCGGCGAAGCGGCGGCCCACGCCCGCCGCTTCTCACGGGCTTGCGTCGGGAGAGGGATCCCGCGACAATCCGCGCGGAGGTAACCCCCCGTGCCGAAACGCAACGGATCCCTGATTCTTCTCGTCGCACTTCTCTGCGCGTCGGCGCTCTTCCTTGGGCGCGCGGCCGCGCAGTCGCCGCCGCCGGAGCTCGGGCAAGGCTGGCTTCCCGAATTCACGGCGACGGCCCGGCAGCTGTTGCAGCTGGCCGAGGCGACGCCCGAGGGAAAGTTCACGTGGCGCCCCGCGCCAGGCGTCCGTTCCATCAGTGAGGTCTACATGCACCTCGCGCTGGGCAACTTCTGGCTCCTCGAACAGGCAGGCGCCAAGTCGTCTGTCGACCTGAGCAAGCTGCCCAAGGATGCGGAGACGAGCATCACCAAGAAATCCGACGTGATCCAGTGGCTCCGCAGCTCGATGGACGCGGTCAGCCAAGGGTACCAGTCCGCCGATCGCCAGAAGAAAGTGCAGTTCCTGGGCAAGGACGCCACCGCGGACGGCGTGTTCCTTCGGATCCTCATCCACAACAACGAGCACATGGGCCAGTCCATCGCCTACGCGCGTACGAACGGCGTCGTCCCGCCATGGTCGAAGTGAGGTCGGTTCGGGTGGCAACGGTCACCGTTTGAAGAGCGACCAGACCATCCGCGGCGTAAATGGCGAATCGAACGACGTGCCGTTCGGGACGTCAATAGTGGTGATGTTGGCTGTCACGCCGCCGGGCATGCCCTGAAAGGCGATCTGCGCCGATCCCGACACAGCGGCCTGGCACGTGCCGACTCCGCCGATGCTGACTGCGGTGTTCCCGTCACCGGCAATCGACAGCGTGCTGGTGCCACACACTGTTCCGTTGGGACGGAACACTGTCAGCGTCGCGGCAACCGTATCACTCGAGTTGTTGCGAATCTCGGCGAAGGCCTGGTTCGCGCCGCCCGTGAACCACCATGGCGAAAAAATCGAGGTCTCGAACACCAGGATGTGGACCAGCGTTACGGTCGGCGCGTTGTTGTGTACGCGGATGTAGACCGGACCGCTCGCGGTGGGAATGATGCTGACCTGACCGCCTGCATGGCCCGGCACCGTCAGGAAAGGCTCGTTGGTCAGCGTCGCCACAGTCGCCGCAGGCGTGGTGCAGGTGCTGTCAGTGAAGTAGGCCACGCTCAGGTCGACGTCATCCTCTCCGAGGGGTCCTCCACCATCCGGCCCCCAGGCTAGAGCAACGTACGATCGGTCCGCCCTCAGGCGTGTCTTGAGGTAGACGTCACCTCCCGCAGCCAGGGAATCGTACTGCGAGACCTCCCCCGGGAACGCGTAGTCCGCAAGGGTGCAGGGATTGACTTGCGCGTGCGCGGCAGGCGGCGCGAGCAGGCCGACCGTCGTGCACGCCGCGAGCAACATCAGGACGACACGGTGCGCTTTCATTCGCTGTGCTCCTTCACGAGAGAACTGCTGTTCGACAAGATGGCGGTATGTATGGGGTGTGCGCCTTCACGATGACACGTCACGTTGTAGGTATCGTCACGAGACGCGCACGCCGGTAGGGCGCGATGACGACGCTGGGCGTCGGGTGCGTCATGCCGGGGGGTGAGTATACTGTCTGCCGGGCCGCCTGTCTGTGTTGCCAATCGAGCGATGTTTCCCGATCCAGTCTTCCTGACGTTGGCCGGGTGTCTGGCAGTGATCGTCGCGTCGGCGCTGCCCTCCTCAACCTGGCGCGGGCTCGTCAAGAACGTCCTGATCGCATTGGTCGTGACGTATACGGCTATAGGCGGGGCGATCGTCATGGGAATGGTGTTCCATCTGGCAATCTTCGGCGAGCCCGTGACGATCGATTAACGATTGCCGGAGTCCTGCGCGCCGACTTCAGCGATAGCCACACTGCACGCCGCCGATCAACTCAGTCAATATCCGCGCTGTCGCCCCCGAACTCGGTCGAGCATCTCCATCCAACGCGAATACTCGGTTTCCGCGATTGAGGCGGTGCCCGGCACCGCTTTCCTCGCATCGGATGAGCCTGGATCGTCGTAAATCATTAGGGTTTTCCCCGACTCCATCGGGAGAACAGCCTCTGGGCTGGCCCGAGTTTGGCTAACGTTGCGCCGACTTGACCATGCGTCATGCACTTGTTCGTGGCATGTCGTGTCACTGCCGGAGCGGCTGGATCTGCGAGCAACACCCGGATTATGGGTGGCCGCACGATGAGTGCGCTAGTTCCGGAGTCATCTGCCAAAACCCGGACTGCGTGATTGGGCGCGTCCTGCGGGCTGAACTTGACGCGCTGCGGGAGGACACACGCCCGCCAAAGTGTTGATGGTGATCTCACGGACAGCCTACCCGGAGGTGGTATTTGGAATTCCCAGATAACGGCTGGCTACTGCCACTCCATGCCGTCGGGAAACTCGCCTCCCCCAGTCCGTCCATCCCTGAACAAGAATCGTACGCTCCTGACGGAGGACGGACGCGCCGTCTGGCCGTGAGCGGTGCGCTGGTGTTCGTCAAAATCGCCCACAAATGGGCGACAGTCGCGCAAACGTCCGGACACGCTCCCCGACGGGATCAGGGAAAGCCCTGATGACGACGCAGTTTGCGCCTGCCAACATGGATCTCGATGCGGCTGCTGTGGAACTCTGTGCGGCGGCAGTCTCCTGGAACAATAATGTAGCCGCGATTTACGTTCCGTCTGACGACGAAGACGTCTGGGTGAATCGGCCCGGAGGCTTCCGAGGCATCGCCCGGACACTCAGAGGTTCTCATGGATCACGGTGCATAAGCCGGATCGTCGTGCCGACTCGCGGCCACTCAATCCATCAACCTGCCCCGATTGTCACGCCATCGCGGAGGCTGCTGTCCTCCGCACCCAGAGCGCCGTGCACTTCCACTGTTCACGCTGCGGACGCCTCTGGAGCATCCAGAAGCCCCCCAACACACAGGCCGATTCGCGCGACACGAATTCCTGACCTTTCTCGTTCGGGCCCTTTCCTTCAGCAACTACGGGAGACTCTCAGCGGATCGTCGGCGGCGCGCCAGGACGAAGGCGAAGCGCGGCCAAGGTGACAAAGGGCGACCGGGCGCGGTTGCTCCGCCGCGATGTCGGAGGCAACGGCAGTAGTTTCATCTCTGTTCTTGTGAACCACTGTTCGAAGTTCCATAAATACGCGAGCATGATTACGACGCGCTCCTTATCGTGGCTGCGATCCTGTCGGCCCGTCGGGACCAGGCTCGTCGCTGGCACGCGCTGTCTGGTCACCGCGAGGCTGGGTTTCGGGTTCGACCCACGCGTGCCCGCAATCGGTCCATGTGCAGGATAGAAGCGGCGAGGTCTGAAAGCTCAGGTAGGACGTGATTCGGTGACATTTGGGACAACGCGTACTCACGAATCCGACGACGGATCGACAGGAGCCAGCCTTGGGAAGGTAATGCATCTCCGGTCTCCAGAAGTACACACCGCGACTACCCTCCCGTAACCGGTCACTCCCCCAAGCACGGTGACAGCAAAACACGTACTCACGCACCTGCCGGGGCGGGTCTGACCAACGCTGAGTTGTCGTGGATGATCGAGCGAAGGCGCACGACGACGAACCGCGCTGTTGAGCTTTACGCAGCACTCGTGTCAGCTGATTTCCGCTGGTCGAATCTCAATATAAGTTTGAATCTGAGAGCACCGCCGAACTAGGGAGCATTACTGCCAAGGCCATCATAAGCATCGATGCCCATGATCCGAAGTGGCGGCCGACGCGGGGCGAGTCGAACTCGCCGCTCATTGTCGGAGCAGCCGATCGCGCAGAATGGTTGGCCGCGAAGTGACTGTTACAAGCGAGCCGCCACATCGAAACGAGGCATGCCGACGCCAACGCGGTCACCGACCTATCGCTCGGCCCCGTGCCGCCTGAGGAGAGCTGACATCTCAGCATGGCCCCGCCGTCGAGCCCATGCGAGTGGCGATAGAAATGCTGCCGTTGGCATCCGAAGCGGCCACTCTGTACAATGTGCGGCAACTCGCTGACGAGGACAGACCCCTCCGAGAGGTCTTGCCGAACAGGAAGTCGTGACCAACGACAGGCCCTAGTAGGGAAGAACGTCGGTGCGACGATACCGCACGAAGTGAGCGCCGCCTTCGTTTCCGGGCGGAAGCTGGATGGCACCGCGGCCGCTGATCTCAGCTCGCCGTTCCAGCAATCAGGAAAGGACTGATTGCTGTGACCGCCGTCCGAAGAACGTTCATCGCTGAGCAACCCAGAGTCCCGGGCTCGCCAGTCCTGATCCGAGGTTGGGTCGTCCGTCTCAGGACGCTCGCCAAAACAACGTTCGTCGTCGTTCGCGACTGCACTGGGCACGTCCAGTGCGTGGCGGCGACCGCCTCGCTGCACGGTCATCGTCCGAAGATCGACGACGCGGTAGAGATTCAGGGCACGATCCGCTTGGACGATCGAGCACCCGGCGGGATTGAGATCGACATCGCCCATGCAGCCGTGTTGAATCCCGCTGCTCATCTGCTCCCCTTCACGTCCTCTTCCGACGTGGCCGCAGTCGCGCCCGAGACGCTGATGGCGTACCGCGCCCTGTCGTTGCGAAACGATCGCGTCGGAGACATCTTTCGGGTGCAGGCGGCAATCCTGAAGCACTTCCGCGACTACCTCACCTCCCGTCGCTTCACGGAGATCGTCTCCTCGAAGATCGTGGGCGGAGGCACGGAGGGCGGCACGAATCTCTTCGAGATCAAGTACTTCGATCGTGTTGCGTATCTCGCCCAGAGCCCGCAGTTCTACAAAGAACACGGTGTCGCAGGCTTCGAGCGCGTCTTCGAGACCGGCCACGTGTATCGCGCGGAGCCGCACGCGACGAGCCGTCATCTGACTGAGTACTACTCGCTCGATCTCGAAATGGGATTCATCGACGGTCCCGAAGAAGTGATTCAACTCGAGCGGGAGCTGCTGACTCACATCTTTGACAGATTGAACGCGGAGTCGGCATCGGTGCTCGGCCGGTACAGGAGAGGGCCGCTGCCCTCGATGATGACGGTACCCATCTGGACGTTTCGTGAATGCCTGGAACGGCTCGAGCGACCGGATCTGCGCGATGACCTCGACCCCGATGCCGAGCGCCAGCTCTGTCAGCTGGCCGAGCGTGAACACGGGGTCGCAGCCGTGTTTGTCCTCGGATTCCCGCTCACCGCCCGTCCCTTCTATACGCACCCGCTTTCGGCGGGGTACGCGGCCGGTTTCGACTTGCTCTTCAACGGGCTCGAGGTCACGACGGGTGGGCAACGCCTCCACCGGCGCCAGGACCTCGAAGATGCGTTGCGGGCGCGCAGCCTGCAACCTGCATCGTTTGAGGATCACCTCAGGATGTTCGACACCGGGATGCCGCCGCACGGCGGCTTGGCGATCGGCTTGGAGCGACTCACGACCCAGGTCCTCGGTCTGTCGAACGTTCGTGAAGCCAGCCTGTATCCTCGCGACCGGTACCGCGTGATGCCATAGCGCCTCACGGGAGTTCCTGAGCCTCAGCCGTATGTGACAGACAATCGAGGATTTCGTTTTTGCGAGACCCTTGAACATAAAAAGCCGGGACGCTCGCCCGTCGGACAAGTTCGTCGTACGCCCGCTCACGTTCTCGGGCCGGGTGGCGTCACCGTGGATAGCGTCGATGCCCTGCTGCCGCAGAGCCCGCGCGGCATCCGTAGGTACGGCCAGTTCGAGGTCCGAATACCCTCTTGACCAGATACCGCGACCCGTTCGGGTGAGTCAGACTGCGCAGTACTGCTCTGGCCAGAAGCCCTCGTGCGGTGTCATGCGGAAGGGTTCGAACGATGAATGACGACGTATACGCGACACGGATCAGATGAACCCGCAGGGCGCCCGGATACGGGCCTGTGAATCCTCGGGCAGGAGGCTCAATGAACCGGCGCGCGAAACTCGTTTTTGGTATTGCTGTACTGGCGCTGGTGGTCCCGGCCGGTGTCGAGTTCTACACGGACTGGCTGTGGTTCGGTGAAACGGGGTTTCGAAACGTCTTCCTCCACAAAATCACCACCCAGGGGTACGTCGGCGCCGCCGCAGCGGCGCTCGCGTTCGCCGCCCTGTTCGGCAGCGTCCGGTTGGCGTTGCGAGGCTTTGTGGCGCGGCACGTGGTGGTTCCCACCCGCGAGGGTCCGATTGCCATCCCAATCGACCCCCGGCACGCACGCGCGCTGACCACGGCCATCGCGTCACTCTTGGCGCTTCTGTTGGGACTGTTCGCCGCGAGTCACTGGCTGACCTGGCTCATGTTTCGGCACGGCCAGCCGTTCGGGCAATCCGATCCCGTACTTGGTCGGGACGTCGGCTACTACGTGTTCCAGCTGCCGTTCCTTGATGCACTCAGCGGTTTCCTGCTCACGCTCGTGACCCTGTCGGGCGTGGCCGCCGTCGGAATCTACCTGCTCGTCGGCGCGCTCGCATTCGACGCAAACCGCGGTCTTGCGGTTGCGGTGAACGCGCGGCGGCACTTGGCGGCAGTCGGCGCGCTGTGTTTTCTCGTGCTGGCGTTCGGGGCGTACGTCGATGTGCCGCAAGTCCTTCACAGCCCCGGTGGCGTAATTCATGGCGCCACCAACGTCGATGTCGCGGTCCGCATTCCGGCCCTGCGGCTACTCATGATCGTCGCGCTGGTGGGCGCGGTCCTGGCGTTCTACCAGATGGTTACCTCCTCGTTGTGGCCGGTTTTCACAGCTGTCGGTCTGTACGTTCTCGTCGCCGGCGGCGGGGCGCTGACAGCAGCCGTGATGCAACGGTTCGTGATTGCTCCAAACGAGCAGACACGGGAAACGCCCTTCATCGAACACAATATTGCAGCCACGCGCAGGGCGTTCGCATTGGACGCTGTCGAGGAACGTGAAGTGTCCGGCGATGCCCTCCTGTCACGTCAGGACATCGACGCCAATGCCGCGACGCTCGGCAACGTCAGGCTCTGGGATCACGAGCCACTGTTGCAGACGTTCGCGCAGATTCAGGAGATCCGGACCTACTACGACTTCGTGTCGGTGCACAACGACCGCTACATGATCGACGGGGAATACCGGCAGATCATGTTGTCGGCGCGCGAGCTCGATTCCGAAAGCCTCCCCAACCGCAACTGGATCAACGAGCGATTGACATTCACCCACGGCTACGGGCTGACGCTCGGGCCGGTGAATCAAGTGACGCCCGAAGGCCTGCCAGTGCTGTTCATCAAGGACCTGCCACCTCAGTCGTCCGTGAATCTCCAGGTCGATCAGCCTGCGATCTACTACGGAGAGCGCTCCAACGACCACGTGTTCGTCGGAACGAAGGCACGTGAGTTTCACTACCCGAAAGGCGAGGACAACGTCTACACAACCTATGACGGGTCCGGCGGAGTTCCGCTCTCGAATTTCTTTCGTCGCGCAATGTTCAGCATACGATTTCGATCCGTGAAGGTCTTGCTGAGCGATGACATCACCAACGAAAGCCGCGTGATGTTCCACAGGCGCTTGTCAGAGCGTGTGAGGCGCATCGCACCGTTTCTGCAGTACGACCCCAATCCATACCTCCTTATTTCAGACAAGCGTCTGTTCTGGCTCCAGGACGCATACACGACGTCCAACCGTTATCCTTATTCGACGGCTGTGTCAGACGGAACCAACTACATTCGCAACTCAATCAAAGCCACTGTGGATGCCTATCACGGTACAGCGGCTTTCTACATCGTCGACGAATCCGATCCAGTGGCGTCGACCCTGGGACGCATCTTTCCCGATCTCTTCCGGCCGCTGACGGAAATGCCCCAAGACATCCGTAGCCGCCTGCGCTACCCGGAGGGAATTTTCAAGATGCAAGCGGCGATGTACGCGACGTACCACATGACGAACCCCGCGGTCTTCTACAACAAGGAAGACAAATGGGACATTCCCTCGATTGGCACCGAGCCTCGTGCCGAACCGATACAGCCGTACTACACGATCATGAAGCTCCCTGGGGAAGCGGCGCCCGAGTTCGTTCAGATGCTGCCCTTCACGCCGGCGCGCAAAGACAACCTTGCCTCGTGGATGGTCGCACGCAGCGACGGCGAACATTACGGCCGGATGCTCGTCTTTCAATTTCCGAAGCAGAAGACGGTCTTCGGGCCCCGGCAGATCGTGGGACGCATCAATCAGGACCAGGCCATCGCGCCCCAGATCACGCTCTGGAACCAGCAGGGGTCGGAGGTGCTGCAGGGGACGCTGCTGGTGATCCCGATTGAGGAATCGCTCATCTATATTCGCCCGCTCTACTTGCGCTCGGCCGGCGGTCGGATTCCCGAACTGAAACGCGTGATCGTTGCCCATCAGAATCAGATCGTGATGGAAGAGACGCTCGAGCGGGCCCTCGATCGCCTGTTCCCGAGGGGCCAAACGGCGCAGACCGCCGCCGCTGCCACATCAGAGCGAGTGGCGGAAGGTGACGCCGCGCCAGCACAGCAATCCGACCAGTTGATCCTTCAGGCCATCGAGCACTATCGCCGCGCGATGAAGGCACAACGCGAAGGCAACTGGGGACTGTATGGAGACGAAATCCGCAAGCTGGGTGAACTGCTCGAGCGGCGGAAAGACAATCGATGACGGCTCCGTAGTCTACCCGAGGCTGGGCTCTTCGGGCGCCTCGCCGTCCCGTTGGAGCTCTTGGCTCAGGCGATCAATCAGGTCCTGCTCTCGGCTGATCTCACCGCCAAATCCAGGCTGGTCACTGGACGCAGACGCTACACACGTGCAGGCGGCAATCAGATCCCGGAGCTGCTTCGAGCGTTCTTCGGATGGCAGTGCAGACAGTTCGCACCGGACAGCTTGCAGACTGGCGTCGAATAACCTTTGCGGAGGCCGGTTCGCGATCCACTCGAGAAGCCGAAAGTACGCCGGCCCTTCCCACTCGATATTCCTGGTCGCTGCGGCGCTGAGGATTATCGCACGCTCACCAGTCGAGATCCGGCCGTCAGCCCAGCCCACCTGCACCAGCACCGCAAGACGAGACAACGTCGCCGCCTCCGCCGTGAATTCTCCACCATGGCGATTCTGGAGGCTCTCCTGTTGTTCGAGATCAGTTCTGTGCTGTACCGGTGCATCCGCTCGAGCCGGGATCTTTTCAGACATTGTTCCCTTCCGTCCCGAGCAGGATGCCGCCGCCTCCGTCGTGGAGCGCCTTGAGGATGCGCAGACGATTGTCAATGTATTGTTTCGCCTCAGTGGCCTTGAACTGCGGGCTGTTCAGGCGGTTCTCGAGAGATTCCGTCCACTGTTCGACCGTACCCGAGGCATGTACCGCAATTCCGGAATTGATACCCGCATTGGTCGCAATTTAGAGGAACCGAAATTTTTGCGGTATCCGCCCGATGTGGTATTTCGCGTTCAAAAGATCCGTACGCGTCGGTGCTACGATCCAGGGATGGGTTCGACGGACTCGGCCGAACCGCAAGCGCCACTGAAATTCGTGCTGTCGGGCCGCGATGGCTCGCCGATTCGACGCACCCTCCTGCTTGGGTTCTCCGCGATCTTCGCGCTCTGGCTGGTCTCCGCGTACGTGCTGGGACAACGAATGATCGAGGCGGACACCCGAGTCGCCGCGATTACGACGGGATTCACCGAGGGTGAAGAAGTGTTGTTCGCGGTCAGAGAACGGGTGTTGGTGACCTCGGTACTCGTTCGTGACGCCGCCCTGGAGAACGGGGCTGACGGAATCTCCTCGCATCGCGACCAACTGCAGAAGATCCGCGACGAGGTTGAGCGGACCCTCCAGCGGTACGTACCCCGTGTTGATTCCGCGGTCGAGCGCGAGCACTGGACCCGGCTGCGAGCCGAGCTTGATGAATACTGGACGAGTCTGTCGCCGGTGCTGACGGGGCAAGTGACCGGCAACGCGGCACAGGTCTTTCTGCGCGGCACGGTGATCCCTAAACACGAGCTCGTCCTTCGGGTGTCAGAGGATCTCCGAACCCTCAACCAGGACGCACTTCGGGAACAGCACGCAACTGTGGCGGAATTGCACCGCGGCGTCCGCGAACGCATTTGGTGGACGAGCGGATTGGCCGTCGCAGTCGGGTTTTTCGTCGCGCTCCTTGCCGGCAGCTACATCGGGCGTCTGGAGTCGTGGATTCGTCAGCAACACAATCAGGAGCGCCAGCATAAGCGCGAACTGCAGCGACTGTCGGCGGAGCTGGAAGATGCCCGGGAAAACGAGCGGCGCACGATCGCCCGCGATCTCCACGACGAAATCGGGCAGGCATTGATGACTATCAAGCTGGATCTGGGTGGTACTGGAACGCAACGGTCAACTCTCTGGCGCATCGGCGGCAGCGCTGGCTGAAGCGCGCTCCTCCACCGATCTCGCCATACACACCGTCCGTGACCTTTCACAGCTCTTGCACCCGCCCATGCTTGACGATTTCGGACTCGCAGTCACACTCCAGGCATACGTACGGGCGTTCTCGGAACGGACCGGGGTCCGAACCGAACTCGTGCTGGATCGCATGAACGCACGGGTCCCGTCGGACGTGGAGGTGTGCGCGTATCGCATCGTGCAGGAAGCACTGACCAACGTCGCGAAACACGCTCGAGCGAGCGCATGTCGAGTCTACCTGCATCGCCTGCCGTACTCGCTTCTGGTCACCGTGGAGGACGATGGAAGGGGAATGGCGGTCGCAGTCGAGGGACGCACCGAGACACGCGGCGGCGTAGGTCTGGTCAGCGTGCGAGAGAGAGTGCTACGAGCAGGGGGGACCGTCAACATGGAAAGCGCCGGCCGGGGCACCAGGTTGACCGTGGAACTCCCCGTGCCCGCCCTGGAGGTGAGCACGGAAGCCGCCTCCGTGGGCTCTGAACCGGCGCCGGCCAGTGCCTCCGTCAAGAGGTAGCCGTGGAGAACCTCCGCATTGTGCTGGCCGACGATCACACGCTGTTCCGACAGGGTCTTCGCCGCGTGCTGGAAGAACAGGCCGGGTGGCAGGTGGTTGCGGAGGCCAGTGATGGCGCAGAAGCGGTCCGGCTGACGCTCGAGCACGAGCCGGATATCGTAATTCTGGACATCGCGATGCCTCGTCTCAATGGCGTCGAGGCGACGCGGCAGATCGCTCGACGTTTGCCTGCCATACGGGTGCTCATCGTCAGCATGTACTCCGACGACGTCTACATCACGCAGGCGCTGCAGGCGGGAGCCGGTGGGTTCCTGCTGAAGGACTCGGCCGATACCGACCTCGTCCGGGCCGTCACTGATCTGGCGACAGGCAACTCGCATTTCAGCCCGGCAGTCACGAAAGTCGTCCTCGACGACTATGTGCGACACCTCGCGGACCGAGGTGTGACCGACCGATTCGACGCGCTGTCAGAGCGCGAGCGCGAGGTATTTCAGCTCATCGCCGAGGGTCACAGCAACAAGCACATCGCCGGCCTGTTGCATATCAGCCCCGGTACCGTTGAAACGCACCGGGCACGCATCATGGAAAAGCTGGATGTGCATAGCGCTGCCGAGATCGTCCTGTATGCGGTCCGCAAAGGCGTCATACGGTAAAGGGCCTCGCTAGAGGCCTTGACGGCTCGATTCTGAATATTTGAGTCAGGTTTCCGGTCAAGGCCGTCCGCGCGTCAGCGCGGCGTTATCAAGCTTGCGGTCTAGCGAGGCGGAGCCTCTCGCCGGTCTGAGGCGCAGCCTCGCTAGGTCTTGACCATTCACGTACCGGATCGTTGAGTCGCAAATACCGCGTCGGCCGGATACCAGT
Source organism: uncultured Acidobacteriota bacterium (assembly GCA_963804795.1). Lineage (GTDB taxonomy): Bacteria > Acidobacteriota > Vicinamibacteria > Vicinamibacterales > 2-12-FULL-66-21 > CAVSUB01. The sequence continues at coordinate 218,107 of CAWDRS010000014.1, forward strand.
GGCAGGCCGCACCTGTCATAGTCCCCCACAATGAGGAACGCAGCCATGGGGAAACGTCTCGAGACGTTTCCGTCCATGGCAGCCATAGCGACGAACGCGTCACCACGACGGAGCAGCGATCATGCCCAGCCTGACGGCCGCCTGGTGGTCACGGTCGAATGGATTCGCATCGCGATGGTGGACCGGGCATCGGCGAAATCCGACCGAGTCTCGGTTCCCCGCCAAACGGATCGTGCTTTTCAGCGACCCGGACACACTTCGCGAAGTAGGCAGTCGTGGATGGGCCGAGACGCGCACTCTCGTGAACGCGCTCGAAGACGAGGGCATTGCTGTCGTACTGTGGGGCAATGAAACGCGATCGGAAATGGAGCTCATCCAGAGTGACCTGAACCTCCACCATCCATTCATTAGTGAGAGTGGTGGAGGCCTCTTCGTCGGCCACGGATACTTTCTCGACCGCCCTCGGATTGGACGCTGTGTCCAGAACTACCAGATCATCGATTTCGGCAGACCGTATTACAAGGTTGCGGGGGCGCTGCGCGAGGTTGCCCGCGCAGTCGAGATCGAGATTACCGGCTTCAACGACATGTCCATCGAGGACGTGGCGCAGCAGTGCGACCTTTCGTTGTCTCAGGCGCGGCTCGCAAAATTACGCGAGTGACGACGAGCCTTTCCGCATCGTCGATTCAGAGCCAGCAACGTACAGCCGTATCTGCAGTGCCCTTCGTCGCGTCGGTTTGCGCTGCTTTCCTCACGAACTCTTTCATCATGCCACTGGCGTCGCCGATAAGACGCAAAGCGTCCGAACGCTGGGCTCGCTCTATCGCGAAGCCCACGACGGACCGGTGTTGACCGTCGGTCTCGCGAAAGAGCCAAGCGAGACGGGCCTTCTTCAGGCCGTGGATATTCCGGTCGTCGTTCAGAGCGGCGCAGTGGACGCCCCTCGTCTGAGCCGAAAGATCCCAACCGCCCGATTTGTCAGTGCCGACGGTCCACGGGGTTGGTGTGAAGCCATTGTGCGACTGGCTGATAGTCGACTGGTCAGCTGATGGGCGCCGCCGATTCGGTTCGCGATCTACTCAAAATGTGCAGCAAGGAGCAAATCGACATGGCAAACCAGTCCGAGTCCCGAGAATATACAGCGAGAATCCCGTCAAACGAGGACGTCGCCAGACGCGCATACGAACTGTTCCAGGCGCGTGGAGGCGAGCCCGGCCACGATCTCGACCATTGGCTCGAGGCCGAGCGTGAACTGAGTCAGACATCCCCGAACGAGGCCCACGATCGATCGAGTCGGCGAGAAGGCGAGCGCTGACGCAGCAGGAGCGTTCGCCCCAGCTCGTACACGTCTCCGACTGCCTGTCCTCGCCTTCACCATCGAGGCCGATGTGCATCAGAGGCGCTCAAGCGCGGCACGTCAGGTCCCCCACCTCGCGCGCACAGGGACCTGCCATCGGCAGAGGTGACGAAGGAAACGCCTCGGTCTGCCCGACAGGCGTGACTGCTTCAGGTCGTCCTCGGGTTGGCTCGGCCGCACTTCCAGCAGACCGCGAACTGCCCTTCGATCAGCTCATTGCATGTGCGACAGCGCCACGAGCGGATGGTCTTCGGATCTACGAGCGGCTCTCCGCTTACGTATCGCCGAACGATTTCCCGTGCCCGGTCGAGTTGTGCGTTGTCGAGAATATAGACCGCGCGGCGGCTGCGTGATCCGGTTTTCGGTGGCGCGATAATCGTCTCGATTCCTTCAGCCTTGAGAATACTGTCGAGGAGGGATACCTCGGTTGGGTTGCCCTCATACACGACGTTGTCATACGGAAAACTCTGCATGTGAAGAGACCCCCCGAGCCACACGACCAAGGATTAATCTTCGGCAAAAAGGAAATGGCTCGGTTGTCAATAAATCCAGCTATTTCGATCTCTTGATGCGGATCTTAATCTGCGGGTTGAAGGTTCGATTCCTTCGCAGATGTTTACGAGGTGATTCGGCTCCTGCGCCGGCACGCCGACACTGTCACGATCTTCGAGACCGATATCGTGCCGTATTGGCTCGCCCCTTCTCGAATGGACCCTGCCGGTGGTCATCTACGCGCAGATGTCGGACTGGCAAAAGAAGTACGCGGCCTACAGTGCAGCCCTGCTCTGCGAGGCGATCATCAGCCTGGAGTTATCCCGGTGAACGCCTGTCGTTCGAACTCACCTCTCTATACGGGCGAGCGCTTCCTCGGTTGTCGCGCACGTTTCGAGCATCCCTGAGAAACCGGATACGTCGAGTACCCGGCCGACCAGATCGCCCGGAGCTGCCAGGAGCAGTCGGCCACCGTCGGCGTTCAGGCGCTTGGCCGCAACGAGCAGCACCCGCAGACCGGCGCTGTTGATGTAGCCGAGCCCGGCCAGATTGATGATGATGCGCCGGTGTCCCTCGGCGATCAGGTCGAAGAGTCGTGCTCCGAATGGAGTGACCGTCTCTGCGTCCAGCCGCCCGGTGACCGCGAGCACGATGGCAAGGCCGTGTGACACCGTCGTGACTTCCACGCTGCCTCCTGCCTCCAGCTCTACAGTTTTTTCTTCATGGTCAAGACGTTCCGTCCGTCCTCCCGCCGGTATTCCACCGAGTTCATCACCGATCGCACCAGGTGGATGCCGAGTCCGCCGATCGGCCGCTCGTCGATGCTCGCGCCAATGTCGGGGGCTGGCGCCTCCAGCGGATTGAAGGCGCGGCCGTCATCTTCCACTTGCGCCGTCAGCACGTCCTGTTCGAGCGCCAGCCGCACGACGATCGGATGCTTCCGGCCATCGTCGTCGTGCGCATATCGAATGACGTTCGTGACGACCTCGTCGAGTGCGAGGTTCATGCTGAAGACAGCCTCCGGCCCGAGCCCCTCCGCCTCGCCGAACGCCTCGACGAGCCGGCTGAGCCTCTCCACCTCGGATAGCTGGTTGACGAGCGTGACGGAGATCGAGGGCGTCATGACGCATCCTCTCGGCTGCCATCCGCCGAGCCGCAGTAGCGCAGCGCCACGAGGGTGATGTCGTCGGCGGGGGGGGCGCCGGCCGTGAACTACTCCACCGCGCGCGACACACGTTCCACGAGCTGCCGCGCCGTTTCGCCCGGCGCCGTGCGCACGCAGGCCTCGAGCCGCGACTCCAGGAAGAACTCTTCGTCAGGACCCATGGCCTCCGTCACGCCATCGGTGTAGAGGACCAAGGCATCCTGCGGCTGCAGGGTCAGGCGGCCCAGCCGGTACGTCGCCGCGTCGGAAAGACCGAGCGCCGGCCCGCCGACGCGGGGCAACGGCTCGAGGCTGCCGTGGCAGCGGAGCACGTAAGGAGGATTGTGGCCGCCGTTGCTGTAGATGACCTCACCCGAGGGGACGTGCAGCTTGCCACAGAACATCGTGACAAAGAGGGATGAGTCATTATCAGCGCACAGGTGCTGATTGAGCTTGCTGAGCAGCGCCGCCGGATCGAGCCCCCAGACGAGCGACGATCGGAAGAGCGTCAGCGTGACCGCCATGAACAATGACGCCGGTACGCCCTTGCCGGCCACGTCGCCAATCACGAAGTACAGCTCGTCTTCGCCGAACAAGAAGAAGTCGTAGAAGTCTCCCCCAACCTCTCGCGCCGGATGGATCAGGGCGTGCAGGTCGAACTCGGGCCGTTGCGGAAACGGCGGGAAGATCTTCGGCAGGATGCTCATCTGGATCTCGTGCGCCACACGCAGCTCACTCTCGATCCGTTCCTTTGCAGCAGTCGTGGACGTGAGCCGCTCGATCGATTCGGCGAGCTGACCCGCCATGCGGTTGAAGGAGGCGGCCAGGCGGCCGATCTCGTTGCTGGCTTCGACGTCGACTCGCCGGCTGAGGTCTCCATCGGCGATCCGGGCAGTCGCCGCCGTGAGCTTCACGACCGGTCCGGCGATCGCGCGCGCGACCGACAGCGCCGCCAGCACCACGACGAGGAGCGTCGCACCGGCCAGGCCGAAGGTCAGCATCTTCAGACGCGCAATGGGGCGGAACGCTTCCCGAGTGTCGATCTTGACGACCAGGCCGGCGCCGACGGTCGGCACATAGCGCCACACAGCCAGGACAGGCTCGCCGCGGTAATCCACTGCGAGTCCCTCACCGCGATAGCCGCGAGCGGAACGTTGAGACGGGGCCGCCTGCGACCCGCCGACGGGCACCTTGAGGCGAAACGCCGCGTGGGGGTCGTGCCGCAGCGGCGTGATGAACATCACATCTTCGCCGGCGCTCCGCGTCAGCACCGTCTCGCCGGTCTCCCCCAGTCCCGTGTAGTCGTGGATCACGCGAAACAACTCGTCGTTATTCAAGTGGAGCGCAACGACGCCGACCTGCCGGTTCTCCTGCAGCACGGGGGCGGCCGCGAACGCCGCGATCTCTCCCGTGTCCGGATAGACGGCATAGTCGGAGAACTCCGTGACCAGCAGCGTGTTTGCACGCTCGAAGGCCTGGCCCAGACCAGTGGCACGATACGATCCGGTCTTCAGATTCGTCCCGAACTCGTCCCCTCGCCTGATGGAGAAGACCACATCTCCTGAGGATGCGATCAGTGCGAGGTCCACGTAGTTGAACGCTTCCACGTAGGACGTCAGAAACGGCCGGAACCGCCGATCGACGTCAGCGTAGGCAGCAGACTCCGGACCGGCCTCGCGCAACGCCCGCTCCAGCGACCGAACCGCGTCGGCTGCAGCTGGCAAGCGCGAGAGCGCCGTTACGTTTCGCTCGTGGGCACGCACCACCGCGCCGATTGCGTCCACCTGCCTGCGGGCGATCGCGAACAGGCCGTTGGTCACCTCGGCCCGCAAGGCGCGCTCCGCGCCTGCATAGGCCAGGTACGCCACGATTGCAAACGGCACCAGCGCAATCATGATGAACCAGAGCAGAAGCTGATGGGAGAGTCGCCGCATCATCAATTCGTGCGCGATGCGTCCGCTCCGGGGTTGGCCCAGCCGCGCCAGCGTCCGTACAGGACCTGCAGGAACGCGTCCCACTCGGCGCGCGATCGGTACGGCGGATACGGTGCCGGTCGCACCGGTTTTCCGGATTCCCAGACGATGTCGAATTGGCCGTCCGATTTGATGCGGCCGACACGCACCATCTTCCACGTGTGCTGTGTCTCGGGATCGACATACACCACGCCCTGCGGGGCCGGAAAGCTCTGATCGCCGAGCGCCCTCCGCACCGCTTCCGTTTCGATGGAATGCGCGTCCTTTACCGCGAGGGCCCACAGGTGCACGCCGACGTAGGCCGCTTCCATCGGGTCGGCGGCGACGCGCGATGTGCCGTACGCCTCGTGCAGGCGTGACAGGAACGCACGGTTCTCCTCGCGGTTGATGCTCTGAAAATAGTTCCACGCCGCGTAGTGGCCTGCCACGTATGCGCGGTTCATGGTGCTCAGTTCCGTCTCCGCGATGCTGAACGACATCACCGGCAGCTTGTCCGGCGTGATGCCCGCACGGTGGAGATCCTCGAAGAAGGCGATGTTGCTGTCGCCGTTGATCGTGTTCAGGATGACGTCCGGCTGGACCCCCTGAATCCTCTCGACGATCGGGCGGCTGTCGCGGCTGCCGAGCAGCAGGTAGTCCTCACCGACGACCGCGCCTCCGAGGATCTCGACGACGTGCCGGATGATCGCGTTCGCCGTGCGGGGAAACACATAGTCGGACCCCACCAGGTAGAAGCGGCGGCCCAGGTTGTCGGCCGCCCATCTGACGGCCGGAATGATCTGCTGGTTCGGCGCCGCGCCGGTGTAGACGATGTAAGGGGACTGCTCGAGGCCTTCGTACTGCAGTGGATAGAAGAGCAGGTGCCGCTGCCGCTCGACGATCGGCTTCACGTGCTTCCGGCTCGCCGACGTCCAGCACCCGAACGTGGCGGCGACGCGATCCTGAAGGATGAGACGCTCGGCCTCGCTGGCGAACGTGGACCAGTTCGAGCCTCCGTCGCGGACGACCGCCTCCACGGGTCGGCCCAGGACACCGCCCGACCGGTTCACTTCCTCGATAGCGACCAGCGTGGCGTCCACCACGGCCCGTTCGCTTATCGCCATCGTGCCCGTGAGCGAGTGGAGCACGCCCACACGAATCGGATCGCGGGCTGCTCCCCGCCGAACCCACGTGAGCGCGAGCGCGCCCAGGGCCAGGACGAGAGCGAGGAGCGCAAGACGCGTCAGTCGTTTCATGCTCTAGGCGTACATTTGCCGGAGCATCTCGGCCGCCGTCTCGTCGATCTGCTCCGCCCGCCGGACCTCTTCGAAGCGCGCGAGCAGATCGTCGACGCGCAGGCGTCGCTTTTCGGCATCGCGGAAGTCGTGTATCACACGGCCACGGTGCATCATCACGACCCGGTCGCCGAGGTGCGTCACCTGCGTCATCGAGTGGGTCACGGCAAGGGTCGTCAGCTTGTCGCGCGAGACGATCTCCTGGCTCAGGCGAATCACCTGATCAGCGCTCTTCGGATCGAGGGCGGCCGTGTGCTCGTCGAGCAGCAGGAGCTTCGGTTTCACCCATGACGCCATCAGCAGCGTGAGTGCCTGACGCTGGCCTCCAGACAGGCTGCCGATCGGATTATCGAGGCGATCCTCCAGACCCATGTTGAGCCAGCGGACGCGATCGCGCAGCTCGCCGCGCATCCGGCCTGTCAGCGCCCATCCGAGGCCGCGCCCCTGACCCCGCCGCGTCGCCAGAACGAGGTTCTCGGCGATCGTCATCGAAGGCGCGGTGCCGCTGAAGGGGTTCTGGAAAACGCGTCCGACGAGGCTCGCCCGCCGGTGCTCGGGCCACGCCGTGACGTCCACGCCGTCGATCCGGATGGTCCCCGCATCCACGGGGAACGTCCCGGCGATCGCATTGAGCAGCGTCGACTTGCCGGACCCGTTCGTACCCACGACGATGACGAACGACCCCTCTTCGACGGAAAGGTCGATGCCCTGGAGCGCGCGCAGCTCGTTTGCAGTCGCGGCGTTGAACGTTTTGAAAATCTGTCGGATGTCGAGCATGGTCCCGGAGTCAGGCCCGGGCGCCTGATGGCTTTCCACGCCGCGCCCCCGCGACCCTCGACACCATCGTCGGGAGGACGAGAGCGACGAATACGAAGACCGCGGTGATCAGCTTGAGGTCGTTCGGGTTGAGACCGCCGCGCAGCGCGATCGCGACGAGCAGTCGGAAGAGCACCGATCCCATCACCGCGCCCGTGATGATGAACCCGAGTTGCCGCGTCCCCACCAGCGCCTCTCCGATGATGACGCTGGCGAGTCCCCAAACCACCATCCCAATGCCCATCTGCACGTCCGCGAAGCCCTGATACTGCGCGAGCAGCGCGCCGGCCAGCGCCACCATGGCATTCGACAGCGCCAGGCCAAGGATGATCATCGTGTTCACGTTGACGCCCAGCGCGCGGATCATCTGCGCATTGTCGCCGGCAGCCTGCATCGTTGTACCCAGATGCGTGCGGAAGAAAACGAAGAGGATCGCCGCGGCCAGCGTGGCAGCAAGCAGCGCGAGGACGAGGACCGAGACGTCGCGCGTGCTGACCTCCCAACCAGCCAGGTTGAGGCGAGCGGCGCCAAGGGCGGTCGTCCCAGCACTTTCCGCCATCGTCGCGAGCGTCCGCTCCGAGAGCAGCGGCACGTTGCTCCGGCCCATGACGTGCAGGTTGACTGAATAGAGCGCCGTCATCACCAGGATGCCAGAGAGCAGCTTGTTGATGCCGAAGCGTGTGTGGATCACTCCCGTCGTGGCTCCGGCGACCGCCCCTGCTGCGCAGGCGATCGCCGTGGCGAGCACGGGGTGCACCTGTGCGACCAGGAGCGTGGCGGCCACCGCGGCGCCCAGCGTAATGGAACCGTCCGCGGTGATGTCGGGGAACTCGAACACCCGGAAGCTCACGAACACGCCGAGAGCGAGGAGCGAGAGGATCGCTCCGATCGTGAACGCGCCGATCAACAGGGACATGTCAGCTCATCTCCCAGACGCCGGCCGGACCGGCCCAGCACGCTCCCCGGATGAATTCGCTCTGCCCGATCCCCACCACCTCTCTGGTGTCGTTGAGGAGGTGCAGGACGCCGAGCAGGCTCTCCGTCTCGAAGAGGTTCACGACGGTTTCCTTGAGATCGATGCGGCCACGCTTCAGCGGACCGAAGGAGAACGCCGCTGCATGAAAATGTCCGAAGAGATCGGGCGATTTGCCGAGCGGCCGCAGTTGCGGCTGCTGGCTCCGCGAAACGATGCCGACGGCGAGCGTGAGGCTCCGTGCGAAAGCGCGCTCGGTCGTGAAGGTCAGTCGCGATCTGACCGCTGGGAACGCGAAGAGATCCGCCTCGCCCGGGTGCGCGGGCGATTGCCGCAGCGCGGCCCCCACCAGAGCCGCCGCTTCACCAACGATCACGACGGCCGCCGTGTCCGCCCCCGACATCTCGAGACAGCTCGTGGCGAGATCGCCGAGCGTGATGGCGCGCGACGACCCGGCGTCGAAGCGGACCAGTCGGGCGAAGGATCCGTCGCCGGCCAGGCAATACAGGACTTGCAGCTTCGACGCGTGATCGCCCGATCCGACCAGGTAGTCCGGAACGTTGGTCCCGTCGGCCGGCTGATACGCGGCGGCGTGACCGACGGCGACGAATTCCCCGAAGCGGTCGCGGCAATCGGAAAAGCCTTCACCGATGGCGCCGATCCCGAATGCGAACCCCGAGTCTCGCAGCGGAACGCTCGAGCAATGCTCTTCGCGAAAGGCGCTCGCTGCGAGCGGTGCGTCGGTGCCGATGACGCGGCAACGCACTTCGGCGCCGGGCGCCAGGTCGAAGATATGGAAGACAGCCCCCGCGCGCTCGAAACGGGTGCCGTCGACCGGACCGGCTTCGAGCTCAGACGTCCCCTCGCCCGCCTCGATGAGCATGTTGGCCAGACCCGTCATCTCCAGCACCGTCCTCACCTGCGGCGACGGGCGGATGATGGCAAGCGAACCGTCGATGCGCTGGAGCTGCTTGTAACACTTCATCAGGACGGCAATGCCGGCCGAGCTCATGAAGTTGACGTCCGAGAGCTCCAGCCGAATGCGATCGTGCCCCTCGCGCATCGTCTCCGCGAGGCTGTTCTGCAGGTGATCCGCCCAATACCCATCGAGCCTTCCGCGGATCCGCAGCTCGAGGGCGCCGGAAGTCTGGATTCGGGTGATTTCCATGTCGGAGTCGCCGGTGTCGTTTCTGGGTCTCTATTTCGCCGGTCCGCGTACCAAACCGTCGGCCGGCCGGGCGCCGATCACGCGCTGGGCGCGCGCCAGAACCGACGCGGGAATGCGCAGACCGATGGCACGGGCGGCTTCCACGTTTGCGACGAGCTTCGTCTCGCGGGCCGGTTCGAACGGAATCGAAGCGGGGCTCTCGCCGCGCATGATCCGCACGGCCAGGCGCGCTGCCGCCGCGCCAGCGTCGCGATAGTCGCGCGCCACGACCAGATGGGCGCCGGCCTCGGCGGCGCTCGTCTGGAAGCCGAAGAGCGGGAGCCTGGAGCGCCGCGCCGCCTCGGCGATCGTGGGGAAGGCCGAGGCAGTGAGGTTGCCCGGGAGCTGACAGATGGCGTCGATCTTTCGGCTGGCCAGCGACAGCGCCGCATCCGCCACTTCCGAGGCCGTGTTCGCCGCGACGGTCACGAATTCGAGTCCCGCCTTACGGGCGGCCTCGCCGAACCGATCGCGATGATAGACGGTGTTCACCTCGGACGGCACGTACAGCGTGCCGAGCACCCGGGCATGGGGCAGGACTTCGCGGATCAGTGCAAGCATCTCGTCGTAAGCGCCCGGCAGGTAGACGCCGGTCACATTCGGCAGGTGATCGGTGTCGCTCCGCCCCGCTCCGGCCCACACGGCGTTCGCCACGTAGTTGAACACCACCGGCACGCCCTGCGAGCGTTGAATGGCGGCCTGCAGCGTCGGTGTCGAGAACGTGATGAGTAGATCCGTCCTGTCGCTGATCGCCGCATCCACAAGGCTGTTCATCGTGGCCATGTCGCCCTGCGCGTTGCGGATCCTGACGCTGTAGTCCCGGGCTTCCACGAGGCCCGAGTCGCGCAGCCCGCCGAGCACGCCCTCCTCAGCCTCCTCGACGTCGACGACGGTGTTGTATTCGATGAGATCGACATTCCACCGCTTGGCGAGCGGACGTCCGGCCGCCTTGCGGTCCGGCTTGTTCGCTGATCTGTCGTGGATCCCCGTCTCGTCGACAAGGATCGTCGCCATGTTGCGGGCTTCCTCCGGCACGCGCCACGGCTCTTTCAGTCCCTTCAACGCGAGCGTATTGAGAATGATCCGCCTGGGCACTTCGTCCAGGACGTCGCGGATTGGAATCGTGGCCGGATCGGTCCCGCGCAACACGCTCGCGGCGAGGGCCCCGGCCAGACGTCCGACCTCGACGAAATCGAGGCCCACATCGAGGAACGTACCGCGATCGGGCTTCCCCGGCGTGATGGTGAACACCGGGATGCCGGCGTGCCGCGCCGTCTCCACCGTGGTGGGGACGGTGGACATCATGACGTTGTCGCCGGGAATCCAGAACGCCTGCGCCCCACGGGCGATGACGGAATTGACGGCCTCGACCACTGCGGACGTGCTGTCAACGTTCGCCTCGAGCAGCGTAATGCCCAACGTGCGACACGTTTCGCGCGCCGCCATCACGAACGCGCGCGAGTTCGCCTCCGCCGGATTCCATGCCGTGCCCACGACCCTGAGGCCGGGCAGAGACTCCTTCACGAGCCGGAACACGTCGTTGACTGGCAGGAACGTGCTCTGGCCCACCATGTGCTTCGGGTGCTTCATGGGATCGGCGCGGTCGAGGCCGATCCCGGCGACGAAGGGATCCGCCACGATGCCGAAGACGTGACGCACGCGCCCTTCCCGGTTGGCGTTGGCGACGGCCTGCATCGACGGCGTGCTCGACGTGAGGACGAGGTCGTACTCGCCGTTCACGATCTGAGTGGCAATGGCGTTGCCGACCGCCATGTCTGCCTCGGCGTTGAAGCGCTGTATCGACGCCGCGGCACCGTCCGCGAACCCGTGCTCGGCCAGTCCCTGGATCATGCCTGTGATTCCGTCATCGAGGACGGGACTGGACGCGTGCTGCAGGATGGCGATCTTGACGACCGACCCGCGGGCCGAGGTCCGGCGGCCGAGGTCAGAAAAAAGCAGGACGGCGGACGTCAGGAGGATCAGAGTGATGCCGAGCGCAAGGCGCTTGAAGGCAAACCACATGTGGCGGCTCGGGGCCCGATTCTGATGCCCTCCATCAACGATGTCAATTTGCGCTGGAGGGACGGAACTCTCGAACGGATGAGATCGCGCTTCCTGGATGCTCGCGGTGGATTTCTTCACCGTCGAGACGATCTGGTTGCAACGGCTCTACGTGCTCTTCTTCATCGAACTGGGCAGCCGACCAATTCTCGACGGTCTCCATCACGAATACCGGCTTGAGCCGGTCGCCGCGTTTCTTGCGGAGTACAACTCGCCGGCACGCTCTGGGCCGCGTACTTGTTTTGGCGCGTCCCGTAAGGTATCACTCCTTTCGATAGAGGCAATCGCTGGCCGGCACAGCGTTGATACGGTAATGTTCGGCACGTTGCGTCAGCCCCCGAGCCCCGCGTCGTCCTAGAAGGAGGACCACATGCCTACCTACATCGTCCTCGGGCAATTCACGGACCAGGGCATCCGGAACGTCAAGGAGACCACGAAGCGGGCGCAAGCCCTCAAGGACATGGCGAAGAAGTTCGGTGCGACTGTCAATGCGGTGTACTGGACGTTGGGTCAGTACGACATCGCGACGATTGTCGACGCACCGGACGACACGTCCGTCAACGCGCTGCTCCTGAGCGTCGGTGCGCTCGGCAATGTCCGAACCCAGACGCTCCGCGCCTTCTCGGCCGACGAGATCGGACAGATTCTCGGCAGGATGGCCTAGACAGGGCAGCCGATGGCAGCTCATCGACACTGGTGGCCTGCCGACGGTGCCGTCTGCCTTCTGTTCATGCTGCGGCGAGACACCTCCTCTCGTTCTGCCGGGTGAGCCGGAGCGAGAGGATGTGTGTGAACAGCAGGGTTCGGTAGGCTCGAGGCCAGTTGGGAGGACGCTCAATCGAAGGAGTAGCCGGCGAAGAAGATTTCCGACGCGGCGGCCATAAAAAGCCCGGCTTCTGCTTCGAAGGTCGGCACGCCGTCGCGCCTCGCGATCCCGGCCCTCAGACAGTGCTGCGGCGGCGCACGACGCGAACCGCTTCTTCGATTTCCGGAAGGACCGTCGGGTCGTCAATCGTCGCCGGCGTATCGTAGACCTGCGCGTCGGCGATCTTCCGCATGGTGCTGCGCAGGATCTTCCCCGAACGGGTCTTCGGCAGCCGCTTCACGACTATCGCGGTCTTGAACCCGGCGACCGGCCCGATGCGATCGCGGACAAGCTGTACCACTTCCGCAACGATGTCGTCGTGCCGGGTGTCGGGGACGCCGGCTTTGAGAACGACGAACCCGATGGGAATCTGCCCCTTGAGGGCGTCCGCAATGCCGATAACCGCACATTCGGCGACGTCGGGATGCGACGACAGCACTTCCTCCATCGCGCCGGTGGCCAGCCGGTGCCCCGCGACGTTGATCACATCGTCGGTTCTCGTCATCACATAGACGTAACCGTCCTCGTCTATGAATCCGGCGTCGGCCGTCTTGTAAAAGCCGGGAAAGTCCAACAGGTACGTCTGCTCGTACCGGGCATCCGCATTCCACAGCGTCGGCAGCGTTCCCGGCGGCAGCGGGAGCTTGCACACCAGCGATCCAATCTCGCCGGCCTTCACGGGCCGGCCGCTCCCATCGCACACCTGGACGTCCCATCCCGCGACCGGCTTGGTCGCCGATCCCGGTTTCACCGGCAGCATCTCGATACCGACGCAGTTGGCGCAGATCGGCCACCCTGTTTCGGTTTGCCACCAATGGTCGATCACCGGCACCTTCAGTTTGTCCTGTGCCCACGCGAGAGTATTAGGATCGGTCCTCTCGCCGGCGAGGAAAAGCGTGCGAAATGTCGACAGGTCGTAGTTCTTGATCAGCGATCCGGTGGGGTCGTCCCGCTTGATGGCCCGAAACGCCGTCGGTGCCGTGAACAGACACGCGACCGTGTGCTGCGACGCGACCCGCCAGTAGACGCCGGCGTCGGGGGTTCCGACCGGTTTGCCTTCGAACAGAACCGTCGTGCATCCATGAACGAGCGGGCCGTACACGATGTACGAATGGCCGACCACCCAGCCGATGTCCGACGCCGCCCAGAACACCTCGCCCGGCTGCACGCCGTAGATGTTCTTCATCGTCCAGTCGAGCGCGACGAGGTGTCCCCCGTTGTCGCGCACGATGCCCTTGGGTTGCCCGGTCGTTCCGGACGTGTACAGGATGTAGAGCGGATCGGTCGCCGCAACCGGGACGCAGTCGTGCCGTTGCGTGCCCGCGAGGGCGTCGTTCCATTCGATATCGCGTCCCGGGATCAAATCGGCGGTGGCCATCGGCCGTTGATAGACGATGCAGTGTGACGGCTTGTGCTGCGACATCGCGATCGCCGCGTCGAGGAGCGGCTTGTACGGGACCGCCCGCCCCGGCTCGATCCCGCACGACGCTGTGACGACGACTTTCGGCAGCGCATCGTCGATGCGTGTGGCAAGCTCGCGCGAGGCAAAGCCCCCGAACACGACCGAGTGGATGGCTCCGATCCGCGCCACGGCAAGCATGGCAATAACGGCCTCGGGAATCATCGGCATGTAGATGATGACGCGATCGCCTTTGAAGACGCCTAGCCGCGCCAGAGCGCCCGCGAACTCGGACGCCTTGTCCAGGAGCTCATGAAACGTGAGGATGGCAACGGTTCCGGTGACAGGACTGTCGTAGATCAGCGCCGGTTGATCGGATCGGCCGTCGGCGACATGACGGTCGAGCGCGTTGTAGCAGGTGTTCACCTCGGCGCCTGAGAACCATCGATAGAACGGGGCACGTGAGCCATCGCACACGCGATCCCATTTCCGGTACCAGTCGATCGTTTCCGCCGCCTCGGCCCAGAAGCCGTCGGGGTCTTTTAGAGAGCGCTCGTGAACGAGGTCAGTGAGGCGTGGCATGTATCACCTCGACGTGGCATCCAGCTATTAAGAATAGTAACGGTGAGCCGCATTTTCGCGAATTGGAACCAGACTGGCAAATGGCTGAGGCAGGTTGAACTGATGCGTCAGGCGGCATAAGGCACGCGTGCTCCGCTTGATTGGGCCGCGAGACGCCGTACACTAGCCTCGGTAGGTGTGGACGTGGCGCGGCTTGGTCACGTACTACACGGTGTTCGTGATCGACCTAGCCTCACGTCGCGTGCAGATTGTCGGCTCGACGCCCAATCCCCATGATCTGTTCATGCAGCTGTGCGTGAGGAAAGGTCCGTCGCGTGATCCCGTTCGGGGAAGGCCATCTCCGGCGGACGATCACGCAGGTACGTCGAACACTACCACCGGGAGCGGAATCATCAGGACATTTCGAAAGAACTGATCGCGGGTGCGCCGGCGGCCGGCACAGTCGGTCGAATTCGTCGGCGTCCGCACCTCGGCGGATTGCTCAACTACCTACGATCGCCCGGCATGATGACTCGCGAAAATGGATCCGACGGCTTCGGCTCAACGATCACACGCCAGACGCTCTGAGCGTCGCGGGTGTTTGCCTCGAAATAAATGAATCGCCGTGATGCCGCCCAGACGAAGCGGCCCGGCGACAATGTTCGCAATCCGTCTTGCACGCCCTTGTCGATCTCTGGGGTCGCTGCTTCACCACCGTCGAGCGGCACAGTCAAGAAACTGCGTTCTGTTCTCGCGACTCGTCCCCAGATCGACACGCTTCGGCCGTCAGGGTGCCAGGCCGCGTAAACGGAGCTAAAACGAGCGAGCACGTCTGGTCGGAGAGGGCGCGGCGGTCGGCCATCAAGACTGACGACGTACACAGTCGGTAGATCGGGGAACACCTCGGACCGGTTGAACAGGATGTGTTTTCCGTCCGGTGACCAGCGCGGCTCATAGCCAAACGGA
Source organism: uncultured Acidobacteriota bacterium (assembly GCA_963804795.1). Classification (GTDB taxonomy): domain Bacteria; phylum Acidobacteriota; class Vicinamibacteria; order Vicinamibacterales; family 2-12-FULL-66-21; genus CAVSUB01. Next base: position 233,195 of record CAWDRS010000014.1, read on the forward strand.
GAAATCCTCCGTGCGGCCCCTCCGGCCGCATGAATCACGTACAGTCCGCCGCCGTCACGTTCCGAGCGGAAGGCAATTGATTGCCCGTCTGGTGACCATGCTGGCGTCGTCTCATCGGTCTCCCAGCTAGTTAGCTGCTCGGGGTCCGGCTGACCAACACGCTGCTTCCAGAGGTCCGCGTTTCCGCCGAGCTATCTTCATGGACATTCTGGATTTTTGCGCGCGAGTTCTCGCCACTCAAGGCGGCACGGGGCGTCGTTCAACAGCGGCCTCTGATCCCGGACACAGTTTTGCCCCTCTGCTCGTGGGACCGCGCGGTCCGGTTCTCCTAACGTCGCCTCAAGGCGCACAAAGGTGCGAGGCCGTGGTCGGAACGGTGGTCGGCCTGGGGCGTACTGTGCCAAAAGTGGATCGAACGTGGTTGACGTAGAATCCGGCGGTGTCTCCGGTCCTGTGGTTCGTCGCGGCCCTCTGCGGCTGGATCCTCAGCGAGCAGGACGACGTGATCGCGTTCCTGCGGGGAGAATCGAGTGTTGCGGGCGCAGCTGCGTGGCGACGGCTGCAACTGAGTGATGAGGAACGGCGGCGTCTGGCTGTGCTCGGACACCAGCTGGGACGTGCCGCACTGGCGCAGGTCGCGACCGTCGCCACGGCAAACACGATTCTCCGCTGGCACCGCGAGCTGCCGGCACGCCGATGTGCGCCGCTACGACGGCGAACCGGCCGTCCTCGTGTCGAGGCAGCCGTTCTGTCTTTGATCAGACGGATGGCCGTCGAGAACGCGACGTGAGGCTATACCCGAATCCAGGGCGCCTTGAAGAACCTCGGCCACGGTGTGGGCCCGTCGACGATTGCTCGGATCCTCAAGGAGCAGGGCATTCCTCCGAGTGGGCGACGCCCGATGGCATGGCGAACGTTCATCGCGGCCATCATCCGCTCGTACGTCGCGTAGCGCTGACGCGTCCGAGTTTTGGGACAGTACGGGTTCGAGGCCGTGGACGTGGCGAGCTCGAACGGGTTGTTCGCCGGCTTTACGGTCGAGAAGAAGACGAACGCGCTGCACGCGGTGCTGTGGGCGCCGTCACCCGCGTCCTCCCAGCGATAACGTATCGCTCTACCCATCATGCAGGAGGCCAAGGTATGCGAACCGCACTCGTCACCGCCAGTGTTCTCGGAGTCATTCTCATGGCAGGCATGTCGGCCAGGTCGGACCAGGCGTCGGCGCAGTCCCGGGGCCACGCCGATTTTCAAGGGTATTGGATGGGCGTGGACCCCTCCGACGGCGGCGACGCGCGGCGCAGTCTCATTCTGCGCACCGACGGCACGTACACGCTCGCGGCCCGCGACACCCTGCTTCATCTCTGCGACAGCACGGATCGCGGCTTTGCCAGCTTCGATGACGGCACCGTCGTCAGTCGAACTGTGATGCAGTCGAACTCGCTCACCATCCAGTGCTTCAACAACGGCGCGACGGTCCAGTTGCACCTCCGGTTCGAGCTGGTCGAGCGCGGCCTGATGATCGAAACTGCGACCTTGCCGGACGGCAGCCCGGTGAGCACGATCGTGCTGCACAGGGTGAGCACAAACTAGACCCGGAGCCCCAGTCCGGACTCAGAAATTGAGGACGCAATGCATCCAGAGTTTCGCTTTCAGCCCGGCAGACGCGATTTATTCCAACTGGCCGCAGCGGCGACTGGCATCGCGGCCTTCGGAGGCGTCAACCTCCTCGCCGGCGCGCAGCAGGGCGCCAGTGCAGGCCACTCACGCAGGCGGCTGCGCGCCGCGTTCTCGAACATCGGCTTGCAGGTCAGCTGGTGCGCGCAAGGGAAAGAGGCCGCCGAGTACTGGGGCCGGCTGTTCAACGTCGACGTCAGCTGGTTCGACCCCGAGCTGTCGGCCATGAAACAGCTGGCGTTGGTCGAAGAGATCGCATCTGAAAAGTGGGACTTCGTCGCCATCCAGGCGGTGGACATCAACACGATCACCGAGCCCGTCGTCAGGATGATTGAGGCCGGTATCCCCGTGATTGACATGGACACGCTGATCGCGCCGCTCGATCAGATCGACGTCGTCACGTTTCTTGCTCCCGACAACGACTTCATGGGCGCCGCGGTCACCCAGGCGCTCGTGGACGCGATCGGCGGCCATGGCACGATCATCATGACGCAGGGCGCGCTCGGGCATACCGGCGCGCAAGGGCGTGCGCGCGGATTCCAATCGGTCATCGACAGGTTTCCCGGCGTCGAGGTCCTGGCGACTGATTCGGCGGATTGGGATGTCGCGAAAACGGCGCAACTCTGGGAGACGTACCTCACCAGGTTCTCGAAGATCGACGCCGCGTTCTTCCACAACGACGACATGGCGCTCGCCGCGGCCAACGTCATGAACGCGCACGAGCGTACCGAGATCCTGATTGGCGGCGTGGACGCGATGCCGCAGGCCATCCAGGCGGTGGTCGACGGCCGCATGCACGCCACGGTCCGCAATTCCTCCTGCCGCATCCACGGCGGCGCCATCGTCGCCGGCGTCGCCGCTGCGCGAGGGCCGAAGACCGGCCTGCCGATTCCAAAGCAGATCGTCATCGACGGCCCGATCATCACCAAGACGAACGCCCCGGGGATGCTGTGGATGGAGGAGCAGTTCCTCATCTGACCATGCGACATCAGCTTCGGTCCACTCGCACACATGCCGGAGAAGGATGTCACGATCGTGAAGGCCGCCGGCACCACGCTGAAGCTGGCCGCTGTGGTCAGACCGCAGCAGGTGCCAGCTCCCTGAAAGTGTGACCGATGAAGCTGATGATTGTCGAAGACCACCCGCACATGTGTCGGTTGTTGACACAGCTCTTGTCGGACCTGGCGGACTCGATTGTCGAGTGCGCCGACGGTGAGCAGGCGGTGGCGGCGTATGCGGTCGAGCAGCCCGACTGGACGCTGATGGATTTGCACATGGAACGGCTGGGCGGCATCGAGGCGACCCGACGGATTCGGGCCGCCTGGCCGAAGGCGCGGATCCTCATCGTCACCGAGTACGACGATGAGCGTTGGCGGGCCGCCGCGCGACAGGCGGGCGCGTGCGGCTACTTTCTCAAAGACGACCTGCTGGCGGTGCGGCGCCGGCTGTCAGCACCGGAGTGATCGCGCCGCCATGCCGATGACATCGAGCGGGAGGCACACGAGTCCGGATATCCTGGAACAGTCCGAACGGCCACGGCATCGGGCCGTGCGCGATCACGTGCGCCGCAAGCAGCCGGGCGTGCCGGCGCCAGCGCGGATCGGCATCGATGCGGTCCATGCCCAGTGCGGCGAAGGCCACGCTACCCGCAGTAGACTGACCCGCTAAACTCAGGCCTGTATAATTCCCTCCCGCGCACTGATGCCGCTGTCCTCTGGCTTTCGTCTCGGGCCCTACGAGATTGTCGCCCCCATTGGCGCCGGCGGCATGGGCGAGGTTTACCGTGCGCAAGACACTCGGCTCGATAGAGCAGTTGCTATCAAGGTCCTCAGGGAGGCGCTCGCAGGCGAACCGACATTTCGCAACCGCTTCGAACGCGAAGCCCGAGTCGTTGCGACGCTGAACCATCCGCACATCTGTACATTGCACGATGTCGGCCCAGATTATCTGGTGATGGAGGACATCGAGGGCGTTCCCCTTCGCGGTCCGCTGCCATTGCCAGAGGCCCTGCGACTCGCCATTCAGATTGCCGACGCCCTCGACGCCGCACACCGAAACGGCATCACGCACCGCGACCTCAAGCCTGGCAACATCCTCGTGACGAAGGTCGGTGTGAAGGTGCTGGACTTCGGCCTCGCAAAGCGGGCACCTCAGCCGGTGGCGCCGGGTGGGGAGGCGGCGACGATCTCATCGGATGTGACGCGTGAAGGCGCCATTCTCGGCACGCCGCAGGACATGTCGCCAGAGCAGCTCGAAGGGAAAGAAGCAGATCAGCGGTCTGACATCTTCGCGTTCGGGTGTGTACTCTACGAGATGATCTCGGGCCGCTCGGCCTTCGAAGGCAAGAGCGCGGCGGCAATCGTTTCGGCGATCCTGCAAACCGAACCGCCGACCCTTTCGACAGTTCGACCCGAGTCGCCACCATCACTCGATCATCTGGTCGGGCGCTGTGTCGCCAAAGATCCGGAGGAGCGCTGGCAGACGATCCGTGATGTGAAAGCCGAGCTCAAATGGATCGCAGCGGAGCGTTCCAAGGCGGCGAGCACGGCGGTGCCATCCAGGATGGTGAATTGGCTGATGTTGGCCGTTCTCGCCGGCACGTTCCTCGCGTTTGCAGTCGTTTTGGGCTCGTGGTTGCGGCGACCGCCAATGCCGCCGGAAGCGCTCCTGCGCAGATTCACGTTCACGGCAGGCAGCGAGGTCGGTTTTGCAGCGATCTCCCCCAATGGGCGGCATATCGTCTATACCACGCCTCCGGACCATACGCTCTGGATACAGGACTTGGATCGCGATGAACCGCGCAAACTTGTGACAGCAGGCTTCAACCGCGTCCCTTTCTGGTCACCGGATAGCGCGTTTATAGGGTTCCGCAACGGCGAGAGGAGGATAAGCAGGCTTTCGGTTCATGGCGGGGCCGCAGCGACCGTCTGCGAAACGCCGGGCGGAGTCTATGGACAACTGACGTGGAGCCCGGATGGCGACTCAATTGTTTTCGCCGCAGGATCACCGTCCAGACTGTACGAAGCACCGGCGGCCGGAGGGACTCCGAAGCTGCTTTTCCAGCCTCATGCATCGGAGTCGACGCTCGCATTTGACAACCCATACTTTCTTCCAAATGACGGGAAGCGTCGCCGGCTTCTTTTCGACATGGGTTCGTTCGGCAACACACAGATTGTTGCCCAGGACCTCGAGACCGGAACGCGAACGGTGCTAGGGCCTGGGCGACGGCCTCTCTATTCAACGACGGGACACATTTTGGTACAAAACCGCCGGCGATCTTTGGGCAGCGCCCTTTGCCGCCAGTACTCTAAACCGCACAGGCGACGCGTTTCCGCTCAGGGAAGACGTTTCGAACGCGAGCGTGGCCGGTGACGGAACACTGGTGCACTTGACAGCCGGCGGAGGTCTGGAGCAGTTGGTCTGGAGAAATCGTCAGGGAGTCAAGCTGGGATCAATCGGTCAGCCTCAGAACCGCACTGAATTCCCGCGGTTGGCTCCCGATGGCACCCGAGTTGTAACCATAGGCACAGACAAAGGAAGACGATGGGACGTCTGGATTCACGACGTTGCTCGTGGGTCGAAATCTCGATTCGCCTCGCATCCAACCGATCAGGATCGTCCAATCTGGACCCCGCACGGAGATCACATTACGTTCACCTCCAATCGCAACGGCAATCCCGACATATTCATACAGCAGGTGGGCAGCAGTGCCGGGCCACGTGCGCTCGTCGCCACACCTGACGGTGATTACCCGTACGACTGGTCGGCCGATGGCAAGTATTTGCTATTCACCCGGTGCGGCACCGGCGCCTGCGACATCTGGTACCTGCTGTCCAAACCGGATCAGAACGATCATGAGATCCGTCCCTTCATCGAAGGTCCAGCCGACGAGTTCTCTCCCAGCCTTTCAGCGGATGGCAGGTTCGTCGCCTACACGTCGGACGAGTCGGGCAGGCACGAAGTGTATGTCCAGCGTTTCCCAGAGGGTGGCGGCAAGACACTCATCTCGGCGAATGGTGGCGTCGGACCACGGTGGCGCAGAGACGGCAAGGAATTGTTCTACATCGAGGGGGACTGGGTTATCGCACTCGCCATCAGGACAACACCCACGATCTCCGTTGCCAGTGCGTCGCGGCTCTTTGAAGACAAAAACAGATTCGGGTCGCGCAGTCTTCGCTACGACGTGACTCCTGACGGACAGCGGTTTGTCTTTCCGGAAACACTAGAGGAACCCCGGCCGGCGATCCGTGTCGTTCAGAATTGGGGGGCGGAATTTCGCGGCCGGCCATAATGCGCACGCCGTTGGGAGTGACAGAGAGGCGAACTTCTCTTCTTAAGGACGCCGGCATCAGGTAGGACAGGCGCAGAGACACATGACGAATCATTACCCGATTGTGCTGGAGGATGAATGAAACGGAACGGTACGCGCGTAGGTCGGCGGACTGCCCGGCGGGTTTGCCGGGGCGGACTCTGAGCGGACAGCCGTCACGCCGATCCGTTCGGCGTTGAGGGCTCACTTCGCTGCTCTCCACACGCTGCAAGCCACGGGACATTCGCCCAGGCCAGCCTCCGGGTCGCGAACGTCACATACCGCAAGGGACAGTCAAACCCGGATGTCGGCTTCGTGGGCTTCGGCGCATTGCTCGGTCGCAAGCGTAGCGCTGCCAAGGCGCACAGCGGCGCGAATCAATGGCAGGACGAGTGGAAGGCTTCCCCAAGAGCTCGTAGGGAATTGGCGCTCGGATCGGCGAGTCGCTGAAATCAGTCAGGCTAACCCGCGTAGGTTACTCGTCCGAGCCGCCCATGCTTAGGCAGCGGCGCATGGTTACTGTCGCCACATGTCACGTCCAGGCCGATCGCGCCGGGCCAGCGCGCTACTTCGGCGTAATCTTCGTGACCTTGTTTCCCTGGATCCCGAGGCCGGCCATGAGGCCTCCCTGGCTGAAGATGAACGCGTAGATGTCCTTGTCGATCGTGGTCGTGGTCGTGGACTTGCCCTTACCTTCATCGATCAGCACGTAGCTCGGCCCCACGCCAACTTCGAACCCCTTCGCCACGTCGAGCTGCGCGACCGCGCCCTGGTTCATCAGGAACAGCGCGTAGCCGTACTGCTGTGCGCCGGCCTGGAGGCCCATCGACGCGCCAGTGGTTTTGTAGAACGCGGCGGCGTTGCCGCCCTTGAGCAGTGTCCCTTCACCGTACTGTCCCCCGATCCCAAGACCGGCCTTCTTCACGCTGGGGAACACCAGAATCGCGGTGGCCTTCGGCTGCAGTGACTTGGCCAACGGGACCTTGGCGACCAAGGCGGCCAGGGCTTTCTCCGAGTCCGCGGTCAGCTCAGCGGCAGCCGTCTTGCCTTTGTCCTGCGCGACAGCCGGCACGTTGACGAACAGGACGACGGCGGCGAGAAGCGCGGCGAATGTGGAAAGGGGCTTCATGGATACCTCCGGATTGCTGACGGCTTCGAGCTAACTGGCTATGCTGCTGATATCACGCACCCGGATCCCCCGCAAGTTGTTTCCCGTCCTCTTCCTCACCTCAGCGATGTGCCGATGATTCTTCGGGTCGAGTGCTTGTACATCGGCAGCACGTGCGCCTGGCACCGCTTCCGGTCAGCGTGAAATCGAAAGCGCTATATACTGCACCCGCCGCGGTACCGCGGCTCTCATCCGTACTGCCCATGTTGAGCCACGAATTGACGAGCGAGCAGTGCCGCGAGGTGCTGGGCCGAGCCGGAACGAGATCGTCACCGATCCGAAGCTTCCCGACGAAGGCCGATGCGCCTGCCCTGAGCGCCATCTCACGGAGGCGCTTCTCGTCTGCCGCAGTGATCATCGCCCGCGATACCGGAAGACCGCGATAGCGATCAGCGCGTGAGCGTAACGGCCATCGCGCCGGCCGCTGTGCGCAACTCCAGCCGGTCGCCCTCGAGGTGCATGACGGCCACGGTCCCGAGGGCGACCAGGAACTGCTGTTCCTGCTCCATGATGCGATCGGTCCCTGTGCACATCTTTCGTGTCGTGGCGGCCAGGCCGAACGTGAGCTTCGTCCCATCCGACATGTATGGGCCCGCATAGGTGTTGCAGCCGGCCGACCCGCTCACGCGCCTATCGGCGCCGAAGGCCATCGTCAGCGTCGTGCCGCCGAGGACGCTCGTCACCGCCTGCTTGCCGTTGTTGTAGCCGGTGACCCGCCACGTCGTCCCGGCGAGCGTCGCCGGTTGCGCGGCAAGCGTCGCAAGCACGCCACCGTCTTCGCCGAGCAACTGCAACTGCCCCTCGTTGATGCGGTATGCACGCGCGCGCGTGACTGCGTTCATGAATGCCAGGGCCTGGGCAGACACCGGTTCGGGGCAGGCCATCCGCGTGGACGCCGCTGGCGAGCCTACTTGCAACGAGGTGCCACTGCTGGTGTACGGCGCCGTGAACCGGTTGCAGCCATCGGAGCCGGTGACCCGATCTTCTCGAACCCCAGTGTGGCGGTGGCGCCAGCAACAAGCGCACGGCCCGGTACCGACGACAGGGTCCAGGTGGTGTCCCTGACGCCTGACGTCTGTGCAGAAGTCACGACGGCGCTAGCGGCCAGCAGGCAGCCGACCAGAATGCGTGTGATGAGGGCTGATTGAAAGAACATCGAGTTCCACGTTCGTGTCATGAGTTCGAATACCAACCAGTCCGCTGTAACTCGTTGTGTGCATCAGCGACGACGACGTGCCCCCAACCTGACCGCCTTATCGGTTGCCGGGTTTCGCGGGAATGCTCGATGTGCGAACGAGAATGCAAACACCGCGCCTGCAGTCACGAAGCGTCTCGCGACGACGCCATTCATGGTCGGGTCACACCGGTTCGCCGCTCGACCAGCGCGCGAGTGACGACCGTCGCAATTTCCTCGACCGCGACGTCGGGTGGCTTGCCCGCGGGTGCACACCGCAGACCGCCGTCGTCGATGAGTGGTCGAGCGCGCCGCTCCAGCGGATGCGGCCTTGGTCGTCCCGGCCGTAGGTGATGTAGGCGGAGACCGTGTCGAGGCCGGTGCCGGGCCGCTCGCCGATCAGGTGAACGACCAGCTCGGCACCGACGAGCCCGCCAATCTCATAGCCGACGCGCACCCTCCCATTCTCGACGACGATGTCGGTCTCGGCGACGTGATGACCGGCGGCCGCAAGGCGCCGGCGGAGCGGCGGCAACACGCTGCGGAGCTGCGCGTTGATCGCGTTGGCATTCAAACCGTCCGACACGACAATCTGGATGCCCGGGCGGCGGCCGTCATGCAGGTTCGCCACTACCCGAACCGCATCGTCAGGAAGAACCTCGCCGGCTGGCGGATGCGCCAAGTAGTCGTCGCGGTCTCTCGCGGCCGTCCGCACCCGCACGCTCTTCGCCGTCGCCTCGCGAACGACGACGTCCTGGATGCGGGCGTAAAGCGCTGCGCGCGCGTGCGCGTAGAGAGCCTCGACGCGGCGATCGGCGTCGGCCGGATCGTGAGCCCCAGATCGAGGCCGCGCTCGCGTAGCGCCGCAAGCCGCCGCGCGCCCTGTTCCTCGAGGGTCGTCGAGGTGCGTGTCTCTCCCCCCGCCTTCATGTAGGCGGCGTAGAGCCGCGCGATCCTGGTCGTGTCGCCGTCTCGATCTCCATCGGCGTTGAACACGTCGAGTGCCCGCAGGCGCTGCTCCATCGCCGTCGTCATGCGGCGGCCGGCGTGCGACCTGAGCGGCGCGTGGTCGCGAAACGCGGTGGTCAGATAGCCGAGCATCGGATCGGCATTGCCGGCGACCGCCATCAGGTACGCCGGCGCCGCGCCGCGTGCGATGCGGCGCGTAAGGTCGCGCAGGTCCCGCGGCGCGATGCCCATGTGAAACGTCGAGCACACGTCGAGCCCCATCGTGATGCCGTGCAGCTTCGCCATCACCACGTCTTCGAGGCAGGCTCGCTCGAGCTGGCCGGCGGTCGTGAACACCTCAGGACCGATGAAGCCGGCGACGTCGTTGACGATCATCCAACATGCAGGTGATGTGCTCGGGTCGAGGCTCCGGCGCACGTGTCGGGCGACACCGTAGGCGCGCGCCTCGAGCGTGACCATGTCGACGCCCTCGGCCGTGCCGTTCGTCACCGACGATCCCTGGCCGGTCTCAAAGTACAAACCGTCGAAGTGCCGCGCGATCTCGACGAGCTCGTCCACATCGAGGCCAACCATGCCCGCGAGCGTGCGCGACGTGCCGGCGAGACTCTGGAACCCGATGTCGACGCGCGTGCGGCGCTGAGCCTCCCGTTGCTTGACGATGTCCGAGAGCACGCAGTAGCGGGTCGGAAGGTTCAGCCGCCGCACGACCTGCTCGAGGAGTTGCTCCAGCCGAACGACGCTATCGACGTCGTCCGACGCGGGATTGAGTCCGATGATGACGTCGCCACAGCCGTAGGACAGACCTTCGAGGATCGAGAAGAGAATCTCCTCATCGTTGTCACCGGGGCTGTTAGGTTGAATGCGCGATCCAAGATGCTGCGGTGAGCCAATCGTCACGCCCGTGCCCTCGTGGGGTGAAGAGCGTGCACGCGACAGCCGAGAGTTCGTCGTTCGTCATGATCTTGACGACCGCCGCCGCTGCCTCGCTTGGAAGCGCGTCACGGTGCCGGCGCGTCCAGGCCGCGGCGCCTGGCCCGAGCAGGAGGGTTCTCACCTGGGCGGCCGTCAGCGCATCGAGGTCGGCGTCGAAGCGGCGATCACGGGAGCGGTCGAGACCGGCCGTGACGGCGTCGTCGACGAAAACCGTCCGGCGGATCTCGCCAAGCGTGACGCGCTGAGTGCGCGCCGCGCGTCCGCACGCACGTCGTCGTCTCGGGTGCCGCCGACCGCGAGGTCGCCCTCCTTGAAAGCGTTGGCGAGCAGAAAGAGCTGTCGCAGCGCGCGGTCGCTCATTGAAGAGTCGCTTCCAATTTCGGCCCCAGTGGGTCGTTGCACGTCCGGAGTGTACCGTCAGACAGCCTCAACGACCAGATGCGAGCATCGAACGATCCGAAGCACGATGAGCGGATCCCCTCGAGTGACGCGTCAGGCCAGGACCGCACAATCCACCACGATCGACAGCACGCCAGCGACAGTCGCAAAAGGTGATCGGATCGCGTGGACTGACTCGGAACCGCAGGCTCGAAAGCACCCGTGAGAGCAGCCATGCACTGAGCTGGCAACCGCCAGGCCGGCGGCAGTGAGAACCATTCCTTGCCGGATCAGTAGGTGAGCGGCCCTCTGCCGCCGTGCCGGGCAAGGAACCAACGCGCCAAATTCGTCGCGGTGGCACGGTGAGCCGAGGTTCTTCATGCGCGGGTCAGCGTAGGTCAGACGTCGGGCGCCACGGCTTCACCTGGCGTGCGGGCGGTGATCGCGCGGGCACCGGGAGGTGTCTTCAGCACACAAAGATTCGTGGACCGCAATACGTTGTCCATGGCTGGCGAGAAGATGGCATCTCGATCCCTGTGGATGACGAATCGGTACGGTTCCTCACCGGTGAGGCAGCTTCGGAACTGTTGCGTCGTCCACTCGGCGGTCGGGTGCTCGGTCGTGTTCCAATGCAGAATCCGCCGGGTGTCGATTTCCAGTATCAGAAAGACGTAGACGCGCCGGAATGTGGCGGTAACCGCGAAGAAGAAGTCGTAGGCCACCGTTTCGCTGGCATGACCCGGACGAAGGTGCTTGCGGAGCACAACCCACCTCCTCGTGCCGGTATGGTCGTCGATCCGCGTCACGCCAGTTCATGGCCGCGGCGGGGCCGCGGACTTGAACAGCAGGGGGGCGAGATCGCGGAATATAGCGCCTCCAGACCCGCCAGTGATGTGCGCCATCGGTCTCGAGGTACGTGTGCTCGATGCCGCTCTGCTCGAGCGTCTGGTGCAGCATTCTGGCTCCCTTGACCGCCGTGTCCTCCCTGCCGCACGCGATCCACAGAAGATCGATGAGCTTGTTGATCTGGCCGCATTGGCCGTCAGCGTGGCCAGCGGCTCGGTCTCCGGGCCGCCCGCCAGTGCCGGCGCTCATGATCCCGACCCGACTGAACGTCTCGAGGTGCCGCAGGCCGAAACGCCCCGCCTGACCGCCGCCCATCGAAAAACCGACGATGGCCCGGCTCCTGCAATCGGTGATCGTCCGGTACTTGCGGTCGATCATCGGGACGATGTCCTCGAGCAGGTCGCGCTCGGACAGCGCCGCATCTCCGCCGAACGCCCCGGCTCCTTCAGGCGCAATGCCAGTCCCGTCGCCGTTGACGTGGGCGCCGCCGTAGCCGAGCGGCATGACCACGAGGAACGGCTCGATGGCCCGTTGTACCAGCAGGTTGTCGAGAATGTCGTTCGCCCGGCCGTACGGGTGCCACGAATGATGATCGTCCGCGAACCCGTGGAGCAGGTAGAGCACGGGATAGCGTCGGTTTCGCGCCTCCTCGTATCCCGGCGGCAGATAGACGGTCAGCTCTCGGGTGACGCCGTTCGATCGGGAGTTTTAAAGCAGCGTCCGGAGCTCTCCGTGAGGGACGTCCTGGACGTCATAGAACGGGGGCGAGTCGCCGCGCACGGTGAGCAAGCTCGTGGTGGTGCTCGTGACGTAGCCGATCTTCACCTGCGGGTTGCTTGGATTGGTGAGCCGGACTCCGTCGACGGTGAAGGAGAAGACGTACATCTCCGGGTCGAGCGGACCGACGCTCGCGGTCCAGATGCCGTCTGCACCTCCTCCGCATGTCGACATCGTTGCCGAAGTCGCCAGACACGGTCACCGCCTTGGCCTCCGGCGCCCGCAGGCGGAAGGTCACCCGGCGGTCTTGCGCCACCTCCGGGGACGTAACGCCCGTGCCGCCGCTGGCGAGCCCCCACTTCCTGGGCCGCGCCGGTTGCTGAAGCCAACGTCACCGACAGCGCGGCAACCGCGGGTGTAATGAACCACGCACGCAATCTCGGTGTCATCGTCACTCCTCGATGAAGTCATTCGCGCGAGCCGACGAGCGGGGACAACTGCACGGCGATTGGTGCAACAGCCGCGTCAACCCGGTGCGGGCAGACAGCCATCCGGCGCCACACGGCCAGCTCAGAAGTCAGCCGTCTCCAGGTAGCTATCGAAACAGCCGCGGCGCGAATTCCTTGAAACAGCGGCGCCACGTCAGCCACTCGTGCGCGGTGCCAGCCGATCGAGCAGATGTCTTGATCCTGCCTGGGTGAGCTCTCGCCGAACTTCTTCGTTCCGGGTCCTTCGGCCGACCTGATCCCCAGAAACAGGACCTTCATTTTCTTGTTCAATGCGGCGTTGTCGGAAAAAGCCGTCATCGGAGTCTTCGGATCGAACCCGCCCCGTCCCCGCTGCTCCCGCTGAAGCCACCGAGAAAGCGAACTTATCTATGTTGCCCAGTACCGTCATGAACGTATGCGCGCCGCCCATCGAGAGACCCGCCATTGCGCGGTTCTCCCGGCCTGGGGTACACGGTACGCGCGCTCCGCCATAGGGATCAGATCGGGCAGCATCATCTCCGTGAAAACCGTGCTCGCCAAAGAGCCGCCGCCGCCGCGCCCGGGACCTGCGGCCCGCCCTGCCGGCGGAGTGCCCGCCGGCAGCGGAGGCTGGGAACGTCCCGCCGATGATCCGCGCGCCGCGAACAGGGAGGCGCCGCGCCCGGCTAGACCGCGTTCAGCTTGTCCATAACGATGATCATGGGCCTGTCCTTTTTCTCGGCGATCAGTTGTCCATGATGAGGTCGACGCGTCCCTGCACGTGCCAGCCTTGTTCGTCCTCTTCCTAGCCGTGGAGCAGAGACAAGACCGGATATCTGGTCCCGTGTTGGCGTCGTAGTCCGGCGGCGCATAGACGTAGCGCGGCGCCAGTGCCCGTGACCTTCGCGAGGTACCAGTGCTGGCGCACTATCCCCCGCGGCACGTCTTTCAGGCCGTAAGTAGGGCGGCCGTCGGCTCGGGCACTTGATGGCGCTGTTATACCAGCCCGATCCGAAGAAGGTGCGGTTGCGGGGTCGGGGACGATGGCGCCATCGATTGCCAGGCTGTAGTAATGGAACCCCACCACTTGCGGAGTGGTCGTGACATACCACAGCCCATCCGCTTCCTTGCTCATGTCGAAGCCCTGACCTAATCGCACGCGCACCTTCTGGGCGTCCGGCGCAGCCACGCGAAACATGACCCGGTTGTCCGGATAGATGCAGGGATAGGGAGCGCCAGGGATGTTCAGCGGATTTGGCTTGCAATCGGCGGGAGGCTGTTCCGAGGCGCGGGGAGCGACCCACACCGCTGCGCAAACCAGCATTGTCAGCAGGATG
>CAWDRS010000015.1:0-500601 GCA_963804795.1 uncultured Acidobacteriota bacterium
TAAGTCCGTTGTGCAGCGGTCTCCTGAACAGCTGCGTATCACGCTCCTGAGATGCGGCGCCGCGGGCGAGTTGCTGAGGAAGATCATCTCGCCCGTCTCCGAGTCGATCTTCGGATGGCGGTCATCATCGTCTTGAGTGCGCCGATTCGCTCGCGCCGCCTCGACGACATCGTTCGTTCTTGAGGTGCCGCTTTGCCGCTCAGGAACACCGTCGGCATCATGGTCGGCTTCAAGGAAGACGCGGCGGATTGAGGCCATCGAGTCACGAGTCCTGGCGCGCTTGCCTGCGGCGACAGAATTCACGCTCACATACATTATGTGGAATTCGGGCGTGTTCTGGTTTCTCCGCCGCAAGTTCACCGCCGGCCGCCCCTCCGCTGCTCCTGGCGCCAGTTCACAATGGTGCTCGCACATCAACGGACTCTCGGTGCTGTGAAATCCATGTTGCCGTAACGTAGCGTTAGACTTGTGACATCGCCGGAGGCGTCCACGGTGAACGCGATTTTTGCATCCACCGCCTTCAAGAAAAACGTCTCGTGTCCTTCAGCGAATAGCTGGTACTTGAGCCCGGTGACATGCGCCCACAGCGAGTCACGTTCCCGAGTAATGGTGATTAAGTCTGCGGGCGAGGTGCCTGTACTGGCCGACAAATCGATGGAGCTCGGAAGGGTCCAGGACGATCTCCCGCGCCGCAGGCGCAAACAACGTTTGGACGGGCATTGACGGATCGAGGACGTGCCAGCCGATATCATCGACACTACGGGCAGAGTTGGACAGGACGACGACGCTTGTGCCAGTGGACATAGCGAAGCCGGCGAACGCCGCGTAGCCGCCCGTTTGACCGTCGACGCCGGCGAAGCGGGCGCCATTCCGTTCGACGACATGCCACGCCAAGCCGACCCTCACCGATGGATTGCCAGCCGACCGACGCGGCTCGAGTGCAAGTGGAGCCACTCGCTCGAGAGCTGTTCCATGAGGCCGAGAATAGGCGGCAACAAACCTCACCATGTCGCGCGCCGTTGACCGAAAGGCGCCAGACCCGGCCAATGTAGGCAGATCCCATGCCTTTTGCAGCGCAAGAGACGCATCATGCCCCGGAGTGAAACGCCGCTGGAGAGCCGGTGTCAGACTGATCCGCGTATCCCGCATCTTCAAGGGTGTGAGCACTCGATCGACGACCAAGGCCTCGTACGGCTTACCCGAGCGCCGTGCCAACGCGTGCCCGAGGAGGGCCATCCCAAGATTCGAGTATTCGTATTGTTCGCCTGGATTCCTGGGCAGCACGTAGCCCGACAAGAAAGCGTAAAGCTGTTCTTCGGTGTAGTCGGCAAACGGATTCGCATTGTCCGCGGGGTTCATGTTTGCCGGAAATCGGGGTAGTCCAGATGAGTGCGTGGCCAAATCGAGTAGCGTAATCTCCTTGCCGTTCCTGGACGGGAGATGCCCCTCCGGCGGTAGATATCGACCTACAGGATCTTCGAGGACCACCTCCCCGCGCGCCACCATGTCAGCCAACACGGTGGCCGTGAATAGTTTCGTGACGGAGCCTATCTCGAAGACGGTGTCCTCAGTAATCAGTGGCGTGCCAGGACCGTTGAAATTACCGTAGGAAATGAATCGTGCCGTATCGTGATTACCAATGCCGACGACAAGTCCAGCGCTTTGCTTCGCATCGACCCGATGGGCCAGGATGTCGCGGATTGTGCCGTCACTCAGTTGCTGGGTGTCCGCTCGTGCGCCACCGTCCTGCCTCAGGACACACCCGACGAGGGGCAGGAGGATGATCAGCGCTAGGGCCGAATGCGGAATGCGCCGTATCAGTTTGTCTTCCATCGTCGTCAGGTCAATTCAAGATATCGTCGGGTTCATGCAGCTGCAGGCAGGACGCTGTGCGGAGCGCCGCTCTGCCAAGGTCTCGTTTCGTCGCTTTCACGAAACGATGGATGTCTTCGGATGCAAGCTGGTCTGGTTGCCGCCCATCACCGATTGAAATAGCAGTCACCGGCATTCGTGATCGAGCTATGTCATCGATCGCGATGCTGGCCCTGCGCCCAGCCGCATCGCCGTACAGCATGAGCAGGACTCTGATCGAAATGCGTCGAGAGCAAGTCGGCTTGCCATTGCGACAGCGTTGATCCCATAAGGTGAGACGACTGCGGGATAACCGGAGTGATGGACAGCGAGTGTGTCAAAGAAGCCTTCGACCAAAATGACTGTGCGAGATCGGCTCTCGAGCGCTCGGTGGAGGTTGAAAGCACGAGCGACTTGCGGAAGCCGGCCGGAAACCGATACTTCGGGTCCGCACCATCGATCGCGCGACCGGCGTAGGCTATCAGTCCGCCGGACGGGTTGTGAATCGGGATCACGATGCGCCCACGCAGCACCCCCTCCCGGCGTCATCGGCGATGACGAGGACCCGGCCAAGCGTCATCGGCAGGTTAGTTTGCACGCGCAGCGAGCCGACCTGTTCCGAGCTACACTGTCCTCGAGCTCGCGCCGCCGACTCTCTTAAGCGTTCATGCCCCGAGCGTTCGAAACTTCCTCCGTCATTCCGACGAACGCGCGATGCGACTGCTCACTGCGATGCTCCACATTCAGCGGGGACCACAATGACTCGAACGAACGCCGCCGTTAGCGGTGTGACATTGGTGATCGGGCTGGTGGCCATCGCCGTCGCTTTGCCACGTGCCCAGGCGGGGGCTCCCGCGAAGCCGGCAGCAGGAGCGCGTCAGGGCGGTGCGCCGGACCAGGGCGGCCGCAGTGATGGCCGCGGTGGTGGTCGCGACGCCAATCCGACGGCTGCGCTCTTCATCGAGCAATGTTCAGGCTGTCACGGCACGGACCTGGCGGGCGGCCGCGCACCCAGCCTGTTCGATGAGCGGTGGCTCGCATCCACGACCGACGAGCGAATTGCGAACGCGATTCGCAATGGCGTCCCGAAGACCGCCATGGCGCCGTTCAAGAGCTTGAGTGACGAACAGATCTGGCAACTGACGCAGTACATGCGAACGCAGAGCGGCGTCCTGCGAACGCGTCCCGCGTTCGTCGTCGCTCTGGACGGCGCGGTGGTGAAAAGCGAGAAGCAGACGGTGCGTATGGAAGTCGTGGCCAAGGACCTGGACACGCCCTGGGGCATCGCGTTTCTGCCCGACGGCCGCATGCTCGTCACCGAGCGCACGGTCGGCGGCGGTCAGCTTCGGGTGGTCGAGAAGGGCATCGTACTGCCGGCCGTGAAGGGCACGCCACGGGTCCACGTCCAACAGGATGCCGGGATGTTCGATGTGCAAGTGCACCCGCGGTACGCCGAAAACGGCTGGATCTATCTGTCCTACGCGGAGCTGCTTCCCGGCTACACGCCGCCGGCCGAGCCGGCCGCCGGCGCGGGTCGCGGGCGCGGCGGGGCGACGGCGCCGTCGATGACCGCGATCGTCCGCGGACGCCTGAAAAACAACGAGTGGGTCGATCAGCAGTTCATCTATCACGCGCCGCCGGCGCTCTACACGACCGACGGCTCGCACTTCGGGTCGCGATTCCTGTTCGGACGTGAAGGGCATCTCTTCTACTCGATTGGCGATCGCGGCGTGATGCAGAACGCGCAGGATCTGTCGAACCCGCTTGGCAAGATTCATCGGGTGAATGACGATGGCACGATTCCGGGCGACAACCCGTTCGTGAATACGCCGAACGCGGTACCGTCAATCTGGAGCTACGGCCATCGCAACCCGCAAGGCCTCGCGTGGGATCCCATCTCGGGCCGGCTCTGGGAAACGGAGCACGGGCCCACGGCTGGCGACGAGGTCAATATCATCGAGCGCGGACATAACTACGGATGGGGAATCGCGACCAAGGGCACCGAGCCCGGCATCACCAAGAGCTCGGAGCCGGGGATGGACGAGCCGGTCGTGTATTACATCCCAACGTACGCACCGGCGGGCATCTCGTTTTCGACAAGCGATCGTTATCCCGCGTGGAAGAATACGAGCTTGTTTGTCGGCGGTCTCGCCGGGCAGGCACTTCGCCGTCTCGAAATCTCTGGCAGCCGGGTGACGCGGCAGGAAGTGATCTTCAATCAGTACGGCCGCGTTCGCGACGTGGTCGAGGGACCGGATGGCTACATGTACCTCGCCATTAACCACGCCACTGGTGCAGGAACGACATACGGTCTCATCTCGCCGGTGCCTGGCTGGGTCGTCCGGCTCGTGCCAGTGCGGTAGCTGCTCGATTCGATCGGGCCCAAGAGAACTGGCACGCCTCGGAAGAACATTGCGAGAGACCAGGCAGCAGGCGCCGTCTCAGCAGGTTCTCGTACTTCGGATGGTTTCACCGCTCAGCTGCTGGGCGCGGGTGTCGGCCAAGGACAGCTCGACGGCTTCGATGCGGTGTGCGTTTTTACCAGGGATTTGGCTGAAGACTAATGGCGGAGAGGGCGGGATTCGGATCTACGCCGCCGTCGAAAGGCGCTCCGCCTCCCAGAGCCAATCCGCCAGCCGGTTGCCGTCTCCACAATGTCCCCACGCCAACCGAACGACCCAGGCATCTCGGGCAACCGAAACACGTCATCGCTCGCGTTCGGACTCAAGTGCATGTATCGCTGTGTCGTCGAAAGGTCCTTGTGTCCGGCGAGCCCTGAATCGCCCTGGCCGCTGCTTTACCCGTCGCCAAGTGCGAGCAGAATGTGTGACGCAGGAAGGATGAGACGGGCGCTCAGGTCCTGTTGATGCCGACCCTCGACTCCAGGGAACGTCCGAGCAGCGGCGCAAAATCGAGCAGCCCGCGTTGCCTGGCGCGCTCACGCTGCGCGGCCACGTCGGTCCTGGCGCGATCGACCAGCGCACGGAACCGAGGATCGTCGCGCAAACCGGCGAGCATGGGATCGATGGCAATGATCCCATAGTCTCGCCAGCCGGCATCGTAGGCACGCTGAAGCTCGGCGAGCGCGCCGTTCACGTCGCCGACGAGCGCACGCGCGACACCGGCCTCCATGAACGTTGCGGCCGCAAGGTCGCCAGAGGCGATCCGCGCGCGCGCCCGCGTTTCACTCTCCTCGATCAATCCTCGCGCGCGAGGGTCGCCCCGTCGCTGCAGGAGAAACGCATACCGCAGCCGACCCGATTCCGGCAGCACAATCCCAGGCACCTCGGGCGCGGTTCGAAACATCTCTTCGTTGAGGGCTTCGGCATCGTCGGCCGCCGCCAAGACCGCAAGATCGTTGCGCATGAAGCTGACTTCCGAATCGCCGGCATCATTCTGCGCGTTGGCGCGAGCCCGGGTCAGCGCACCCGCCAGGTCGCCACCGTACACCCGTAAGGTGGCCGCCACGAGCTCGGTGCGCGCGTGCGACGTGAGGCGCTCGGCGCTCGCGGACCAGCGCCGCGACAGCTCGTCGTCTCGAAGAAGGACCAACGGCACGCTGACGTGGTATGCGTCGCCCGCTCGCCTCGCCGACAACGGCCACGCGCGTCGTGCCCAGTAGAGGCCCTCGTCGAGTTGCCCACTCATCGCGTACATGTACGAGAGGTTCTGCATGCTCCCGATGTGATTGGGATCGAGTTCCAAGGCACGCAGGAACGCAAGCCGCGATTGGTCGAGCTGCCCGAGCAGGCCGTACGCGCTGCCGAGCACGAAGTGAGGAGCGGCGAGCGTGGGATCGATGGCGGCCGCGTCGAGCGCGAGCGGAATTGCGTCGTCGACATACCTGCGATCCTCCATGTAGGCCCGAAAGAACACGCGATAGGCGAGAGTGGCCTTGGCTCGCGCAAACCGAGGGTCGAGCCGCAGTGCCCGTTCGAGCAGGTCGATGCCTTCACGGTTGCGTTGTGGATGGCTAATCCCTTCAGCGTCTGGGCGCGGAGATAGAGCGCATACGCCTCGGGATTGGTCGGGGACCGATGGTCGACGCGCTCGCGCTCGGCGGGCGACAACGTGGCCGCCAGACCCCCGGCGAGTTGCAGCGCCACTTGGCTCTGCACCGCGAGCACATCGGCGAGCTCGCGGTCGGTACCTGGTCCGACCAGCGCGTCTGCTGCGTGGCCGCCTCGACCAACTCGACGGCGACGCGCACGCGGCCGCGATCGACGCGAACACTGCCTTCGACCAGGTGCGTGACACCAAACTCTCGTGCGATGGCTGGGCCATCGGCGTCGCCAAACCGATACTCGGACAGAACCCGCGTCCCTTGCACGAGAAGGGCACGAAGCGATCCAGCCCGCAGCCCGCACACCGGAATCGCGCGAAGCCGTTCGCCAGCACGCCGCATCTCAGAAACTCGCGGAATTCTCGCTCCACGAACGACGGCACGTCGGCGCCGTCACGCAGACGCGCCGCCTCGGTGCGGAACGTCTCGAAATGCTCGTCCACGATCCGGTACAGGACGCCATCTCCCGCACGTCGCGGCTCGTCACGACACCGAGGGGTTGGCCACGCGCCACGACAGAGGCGGAAGGCATGCCAGACGACGGGACGCGTGAATTCCGAGTGATGCTGACGACCCGGTGGCGGTTCATGGAGGTTCCTGCGCATGCAGCCCTTGATGGACCTGGCAGATTCTGCACCCAGCAGTGATCGTCCCGTGCGAGACACGAGATCCGGATCGCACCGCGCCCTTCGGCATCAGAGAGTCTTCCCTCTGAATTGCAGACACGCGACTACGCGCGCGCTAGGCGAGGATCAGGACGCATCTGGGGCCTCGAGTGTCCGCCAACAATCGGGTGATCGACTCGGCCGGTCTGTCGGGAGCGCTCGCAACCATGCTTCCATTTTTGGGAATCCTGGAATACACTTTTGAGCGATGCTCGTGATCGGCACCGACGTAATGGAAGGTTATTTCCGATCTCGGGTTGGGCACAAAGGTATCAAGGCTGCACGGACGCAGTACCTGGCGTGGCTGGCCGTGGTCGAAGCCGCGCGGTGGCGAACACCTGAGGACGTGAAGAGATCGCATCCCAAGGCCAGCATTCTCAAGAGTGGGCGGGTTGTCTTCAATATCAAGGCCAACGATTACCGCCTGATCAGCCAGGTGCAGTACCTCGACGGCATCGTCATCATCCGTTTCTTCGGAACGCACGGGGAGTATGACCAAGTGGATGCCAACACGGTTTGACCGCCGGAGCATGCGATGAAGGCGACGTTGATCGTCATCGAGAACGATGAGGACCACGCCGAAGCCATGGCGCTGGTCGAACGACTGATGCGCTCGGAGGCTCGGTCCGACCGAGCGCGAATGGTCGCGCAGGCGCGTCTGATCGAGAGCTACGAGCGATCGCGCTGGTCCCGCGAGCGCCCGGCCCTGCCGGACCTGCTACGGTACCTGATGGATCAGCATGACCTCTCGCGCGCTGACCTCGTGCCGCTGCTTGGCACTCCCAGCCGCGTGAGCGAGGTATCCGGGGCAAGCGCGGGCTGAGCATGACGATGGTGAAACGGCTCAGAGACCGGTTTCACATCTCCGCTGATGTATTGATTCCCGCGGCCCGATCGCGCCGGCGAGCAGCGTAGCAGAGACGATTCGGCAGGAAACGCCCCGCCTTCGGGAGCGTTGGTTCGTGGAGGCGACTCCTCTCCTCTACCACCAGCTGTAGAAAAGAAAGGGCGGTGATCTCTTCGACCACCGCCCTCGATCTTCAGCCTGAACCTAGCGAGGCTCCGCCTCAGACCGTCGAGAAGGCTCCGCCTCGCTAGGTGGCATTCCTTGATATTTCGCCGCTTGACCGCCGAAAACTTGATTCAAGATCATGAGTTTTCGGCGGTCAAGACGGCTCCTGCTTGTCCGGTTGTTTCAGGAAGCCCCAATCGGTGGTGCATCGACGATTCCGTCAGGTGACGGCCGGCCGCTCCCGCTTCGCCGCGTGGCAAAACAGGCCCTCCGGCGCGTACCTGCCGATGCCGGCGGCGGTTGGGGGTGCCGCACGCCGGTGAGCCGACTGGTCAGCAGCGAGGGGTTGCCGAGCGCCGTCCGCGTACTCTTCGCCGCCGCCGCTGGGAACCTCTCCGGGCCTGTTTTGGGACGCTGCGCGCGTGTCACGCGGCTCAGAGGTCGCGTCGATCGGAGGCGCCGTCCGCCACCGGGTCTGCAGGTGTCCTCGCGGTGTCCACGAACTGCAATCGGTTGTGGTGTCCTGAAACAAACCGGACAAGCAGGAGACGGCTAGCGCGTTTCCGGCAGCGCCCACGCGTACAACCACCCGCCGACGGGCGTCAGAACGAACTGGCGCCCGTCGAGCGCGTAGGTCATCGGTGCTCCGCTCAGGTTGCCGCCGGGATTCTCGTGCCACAGCATCTTGCCGGTGGCCGCATCAAGCGCCACCAGCCGTCCCGACTCGTTGGTGAAGACGAGGCCTCCGGCCGTCGTGAGGATCCCGTTGCCGCCGGCCCCGCCCGATCGGACCCGACTCCAGCGGATTTTTCCGGTCTGGTAGTCGATCGCGAGCAGCATGTTCTCGCTCCACAAGCTCGTGCTGCCGCCGCCCTGGTGGTCCTCGATCTTGCCGGTCTCGGGGTCCGGCATCAGGTAGCCGATGCTGAATCCGTGGCTGGCGTTCACATAGAACAGCCTGGTGTCCGGGCTGTAGCTCGGCGAGTACCAGTTCGTCGTCGTCCCTTCGAAGAACGCGCCGTCGACCGTCGGCTCGACGTCCTCCCTGGGAATCGGCTGCCCGCGCTTGTCCACACCGGCGGACCAGTTCTGCGCCGCCGTACGGCACGGTGACCAGGCTTTCGCCGGTCGCGCGGTCGAGCAGGAAGTAGTAGCCGCTGCGGCTCGCCATCGCGATGAGCTTGCGCGGCCGTCCTTGATAGTCGGCGGCATCGATCAAAACCGGCGTCTGGTTCGCGTCGCGATCGTGCGTGTCGTGCGGCGACGTCTGGATGTACCACTTCAACTTGCCCGTATCCGCGTCGAGCGCCACGAGCGAGCACGTGTACAAGTTCGCGCCCTTGCGGACATTCCCCGCGTGCACAGGATGCGGATTCCCCGTGCCCCAGTACGTCAGGTTCAGCTGCGGATCGTAGACGCCCTGCACCCATGTCGCGCCGCCGCCGTGCGCCATGATTTCCTTGTTGGGCCAGGTCTCCGATCCGGGCTCTCCGGGTTTCGGAATGGCGTCCCAACGCCACACGAGCCTGCCGTCGTTCAGGTCGCGCGCTTCGAGGAACCCTGGCATGTCGAGCTGATCGCCTGACATGCCGACCAGCAATCTGTCTTTCACCACGAGCGGCGCCGCGCTGATGTAGTAGCCGAACTTCCAGTCCGCGACCACGACTTCCCAATTCTTCGCGCCGGTCTTCGCGTCGAGCGAGATCAGGTGCGCGTCCGGCGTGCCGAAGTAGATCTGGTTCTTGAACAGCGTGACGCCGCGGCTGGCCAGGTGGTCGCCGAACGACGTCCGTGAGAAGTGCCAGATCTCCTTGCCCGTGCGCGCATCGGCGGCCCACACGTTGTCCGGCACCGAGAAGTACACGACACCGTCCACCATGAGCGTCGTGGCCTTGATCGCGGTGCGCGTCTCGAACGCCCACGCCCGCGTCAACGAGCCGACGTTACTCGTGTTGATCTGCTTGAGCGGGCTGAACCGCT
Source organism: uncultured Acidobacteriota bacterium (assembly GCA_963804795.1). Lineage (GTDB taxonomy): Bacteria > Acidobacteriota > Vicinamibacteria > Vicinamibacterales > 2-12-FULL-66-21 > CAVSUB01. Next base: position 9,572 of record CAWDRS010000015.1, read on the forward strand.
GCCCGGTGTAGTCCCCGTTGTGCTGCGGCCAGCTCGATCCCAGGCGCTCGAGCAACATGGCCGTATCGACGCCTTGAGCCGAGCCTTGTGCCCAAAGTCCGGCAGCGCCCGCGAAAGCGAGCAGCAACTTCTTCATTTCAGTGTCACCAGATACGCGAACATGTCGTGCATGACGGCGTTCGTGTATTTCGGGAGCAGCTCGAAATGTTTCGCCAGCGGATCGGTGACCTGCACTTTCACCAAATCCGACGACCAGGATCGCTCGGGTCCATCGGCCGGCTTGATCACTACCTCGAACGCGTCCTGCCGCACCAGATCGCCCGTGAACTGCGCCCCGGTGGCCTCTGTCACCGTCGCTTTTTTCGCGACGCCGGTCGGATACATGAACCGCGCCTGCAATTCGATCGGCGGATACTTGCTCGCGACGCCTTTGAGGTCGCCGTCTGCCGAGTGACACGTGGCGCACTGTCCCGCGCCGTTGAAGTACGCCTTGCCGCGATCCGCGTTGCCTGTCAGGAGCTTCTTCAAATCGTAGTCGCGTGCCGGGCGACGGCCGCTCGTCAGGTCCACTTCCGCGATTCGCGCTTTCAGGTACGCGACAATGTCCGCGACCTGCGCGGCCGTCAGCGGCACCACGGGCATCCCCTTCTCCGGACGTCCCGTTTGAATCAGCCGCGTGATGTCCGCGCCCTTCTCGTCCAGCCGGATCACCGAGGAGAAAATCAGGTTTGGCCCGCCGTTGCCGCCCGCCGCCGTCGGCCCATGGCAAAACCCGCACGACGACCGGAACTGATCGTGGCCGCGGTCGTACGCTTCGCGCGTGATCTCGACGCAGGGAATCCCGCTCCCGGGGCAGAATCGCAGCAGGTTCGGGTTCGCGCCGCGCTGCTGGGCCCATAGTGACGACGACGCGGCCACGGCCGCGACGAGCACGATGGCGACAGGGAACGGTCTGCCGCTCATCAGCGTTTGACCGGCTTTCCGTAGACTTCGATCCAGTCCACACGCGATGACGCCGGCGTGTTGCCGCCGGGCGCGAGCTCGGTCCACCCGATCTCGTCGACTTTGCTGAGATCCGGCTTCTCCACCCACGCGCCTTCGACGATCGTCTCGATGTTCATCCGGCGCCAGCGGATACCCGCGATCGCAAACTCGCTCTCGTGCCAGTCCACGGTCGGACCTTCGGCGTAATCACTCACGAGCCACATGCCGTTCGCGAGCTTGAGCGTGAGGCGCAAGCTGCGGAAGCCGGTCTGTTTGGTCCGCCAGCGGACCTTCGCGAGTCCGGTCAGATCCACGAACGCGTCTTTGCTGCGGAGCGCAATCGCGCAGCTCGACGGACACGATCCGAGCCAGATGTAGTACGGGTCGTCCCTGGGCGTGTCGTGATGACTCTTCCGGACACCATCTTTCCCGGGTCCGTACAGCCCCAGCAGCAGTGCCGGGTTGGCCACGTGCTCCTGGGTCACGGGCGCGACCGCGGCGATTTCCTTCCAGTCCTCGCGGAAGAACAAGGACGGCCGGCTGTCCTCGGGCGCCTGCGCGGCGGCGTGCAGCGCCAGCAGGAATGGCGCGGCCAGCAGGAGTCTGGGCATGGGCGATCTCCACCGGCGAGTATACGCGCCCGCCGCCGTGGACCCGCTCACAACAGAGATCGCCCGAGATCCGTCTGGCCTCGTCCATGGTCTTGGGGCGACACGCTGCATCAAGCCGGTCATCCGAACACCAGGCGACGATTCGATCCGCTTCCGTTACGATGAATCTGGAACAAAGTTGCTCCAGGTGGGGCGCGCTACTTCTTCTTGTCAGATCCTGGCGGCGCCGGCGGAGACTCGCCCGAGTAGACGGCACGCGCGATCCGCTCCATATTGAGCTCGATCAGATGGTGCGGTCCGACGAGGATCGCGCGCGTGCCGCGCGAAACGCCCGCCAGGAGCTGGAACGAATCATCGGTCTCGACGATCGGCCAGCCCTCGCTCGCCGCGTAGGCCGAGACGACGTGGTCGCGCAGCCGGAGCCGGATCAGGCCGTCGTGCGATCGCGCCCTCATCGCGCGCTGAAAGTACGCCGGAATCTTGCGCGCGTCGATCGGGATGTCGTCGTGCGAGACCGAGCTGTTGCGCGGATCGACGACGGTGTGATGGCGGCGGCCGTCCTCCGACCAATCGATGGAGAGCAGCGGTCCGGGTCCGCTGCCGAGCCGCTCGAAGACGGCCTTCGGCGGGAGCCGCACGGTCCACGAGCCGCGCGGCTTGTCGTCGTTCTCGAGCGAGTAGAGCGTCCCATCCGCGACGTACGCGGGCGAGCCCCCGGCCGTCCACTGGAGCAGTCGCGGCACGTCGGGCTTGCCCTGGAATGGCGGCGCGTGCATGTCGGCGACATGTCCCGCGGCGTCCCACCACATCACCGCGGCGGACGTCGGCACGAGCGTGAACGATCGACGATTCTTCGTGCCGGTCACGGGCACGCCGGTGATCACTTCGTCGGTGAACCGTCCATCGACGAGGCGGCGCTCGCCGGGACGCGCGGCACCCGCAGCCGGAAGCACGCGGAGGGTCGAGCCGTCGCGCGTGTAGCGCCAGAACCCCGTGCGCGCAGCGAGGACGGGGCAGCCTTGCGTCCGCCGGCTGGCGCCGTTCGGCGAGAGGCGCGCGAACTGTCCATCGACGCCCTGGAGACAGAGCTCCGGCTCGTCGGGGTCTCGGTTGCCGTAGAGCTTCGCCACGTCCAGCGGAAGTATGGACACCTGCTTGGGCCGCGACAGGCGTTCGAGCGCCGCCGAGTCGACGGGCAGCGCGAACCAACCGCGCGTGTTGGTGGCGACGTGGAGCAGACCTTGGAACACCGCCATCGAATTGACCGCGTCGAAGTCGAACCGTCCGTTCACGACCGCGATCGGCTCTCCTTTCCAGGTGCCGGCGAGCCGTCCCGCGCTGGAGCCGGTTCTTCCGGTGATGCGCCACGCCCAATACCTGGCGTCAACGTCGAACGTCTGCTCGGCGAACGGATCGTGCTCCAGGCGGACGGCCGGCCGGGGCGCCGGTCCGTCGATCGCGATGCGATACGCGCGAGCGCCGTCGTACCGCAGGTCGGCCACGCTGCCGTCGACTCGAAGATCTGTCGCCGTTCGTCCTGCCTCCTCCGACGGGCCTTCCAGGACACGAAACGTGTCGGGATTGAACGACCAGTTGCCGTCGCGGCTCACGAGGCCGGCCGGCGTCGCAGTCCACAGCGTCTTCCGATGGACCGCGATGTCCTGCCAGACGTCCAGCGCGTAGCGGTTTGCGGACGCGTCCCACGCGAGCGGCGTCCAGGCTCCCGGCGGCATGCGCATCTCGAAGGCCGGGGCCGTGTGAGGCGCGTGGCGCACGAGGCGCAGCCGCTTGCGCTGGAGAAGCGGCGGATTCGCACCGTAGTCTGCGATTGTCGCGGTTTCCGCGGCGTCAGTCACGATCGTCCAGCCCCGGTTCTGGTAGCGCCACGTTCGCGGCCCCTCGATCGCGTAGAGACCTGGCGCGAGATCGCGGTCGCCAGAGCGCAACATGCTCAACATGCTCAACATGGGAACCGGAGCAGTGACGCTCAGAAGCCGGACCGGCAGCGTAAACGCATGGTTGCGCGCACCGGCGAGCGCGAGGCCCGTGGGATGGACGCCCACGTAGCGGCTCTGCCACACGGTGAAAGTGCTTCCGCCGAACGACACGACCTGGCCGACGTCGTCGTGTGGGAGCTGCCCGTCCGCGAGCGTCACCGGCGGCGCGCTGGCCGGCGTGCCCGGAACCGGCGTGATCACGTAGCGCCCGGATAGCCCTGAGGCGTCGACTTGCCACGACCAGAACGGCGAGCGCGCGCGCAGCCGGCACGACAGCGCATCCGCCGGCGCGTCCACGAACGCGGACGCCGCCTGCCTTGCGCAGCCGCGCGGTCCGCAGGCAACCGCCGTACCGGGGGCATCGCAGGATTCGCCGACGCGCTCGACCGTGGGCGGAGCGGCCGACGCGTCAGCCGCGAGCGTGATGAGCCGCGCGTCCTCGAGCGCGAAGTTGGTCCCGTCGTACACCTGCAGGCCGGCATCCGTGCCGACGTACAGCGCGTTACCGACGACCGCGATCGAGCGGACCACGTCGAATGGGAATCGCCCGCTCGAGAGGTCGATGGGCATCCAGGAGAGCCGTCCCTGCAAGTCGGCGACTCGCAGCGCGCCTTCGATCGCTCCGCCGGCGCGCGTCAGTTCTTCTCCGGGGGGCTTCGCCCCGCCGGCCCCCCCTACCCCGTCGCTCGCGGGCACCCCTGTGCCCCGCGCCGCTCCGGTGGCTCGCTCGCTGCGCTCGCTCGCGACGCGCGTCAGTTCTTCTCCGGGGGGCTTCGCCCCGCCGGCCCCCCCTACCCCGTCGCTCGCGGGGACCCCTGTGCCCCGCGCCGCTCCGGTGGCTCGCTCGCTGCGCTCGCTCGCGACGCGCGTCAGTTCTTCTCCGGGGGGCTTCGCCCCGCCGGCCCCCCCTTCCCCGTCGCTCGCGGGCACCCCTGTGCCCCGCGCCGCTCCGGTGGCTCGCTCGCTGCGCTCGCTCGCGACGCGCGTCAGTTCTTCTCCGGGGGGCTTCGCCCCGCCGGCCCCCCCTTCCCCGTCGCTCGCGGGGACCCCTGTGCCCCGCGCCGCTCCGGTGGCTCGCTCGCTGCGCTCGCTCGCGACGCGCGTCAGTCGGAGTGGGCCGATTTCCGCCAACGTGCGCCGCTCGAGCGGGTTCGCCTTCGGCATGGCCGGCTCGAACGCCCGGCGCTCGACATTCCATATGGACGCCGATCCGGACCGCGTGAGCCACATCACTTCCTGGCTGTTGATCGTCGCGCTCTCGAGCGTGTCGCCCTGCGGCGCCGGGAGCAGCGCGCCGCTCGCAACGAACGGTGCCGAAGGACGCGCCTCGGCGAGCTCGACGAACCCCTGCGTGAGCAGCGCGATGCCGGTTCCGTACGTGGCCGCGTCGATGAGACGATCGGTCGACAGCTCGGCTCCATTCGCGCCGGTCACGACCGAGACGCGGGCGCCCGACACCGATTCGACGACCGATCGACCCGTTCAGCCGGCTCCACACGAGCCCGTCGTCATCCGCCAGGACCGCATCCGTCGAAGGCAGCGACGCCGGCTCCCACACGCCCGCGGCGACACGCCGATACCAGCGGTTGCCGCGCAGCATGCGCGGCACGAGATCGGGACCCGACGTCAGCCGGTCTGCCGGCGAAGGCGCGCCGGGCGGACCGGGATCGAAGCTCGAGAAGCTGGCTCGCGATCCTGCCGCATGAATGCCCGCGTCGGTCAGGAGCAGCGGACCCTCCCGCCCGATCGCAATCCCCCGTCGTCCGCGATCCCACAGGAACGTGCGATTCTGGTATGCGACGGCGGAACGGCCGTCCTCGCTTTGCAGGATCGCGAGCAGGCCATGCGACACGTTTCGAAAGAACGTGACGGCGCCGATCCGGAACACCGGTGACTGCGCGCGAAGATCGCTGGCCGGCCTCGGACCGCTTGATCGGGCGAGCGCGATTTTTGCCTGGCGGCCCGGCTCTTTCGCGACCGTTCCGCGAAATGCCTCGGAGGCTGCGGTGACGAAAACGGCGATCTCACTCGATCCCGAATCGAGATCGATGGACACCTCTTCGGTTCTTCGAGTTGTCGCGGGATACTCGAGCGCGATCTCGAACCAGCTGTGATGTTCAAGGTCGTACTGCCACAGACTGCTCCGCGTTGCGACCCACAGCACAGACGGCGCAATGTCGGGAAAGTGCCAGACGCGAACGACGTTGGTTTCCGGCGGTCCCTGGCTCTCTCTGACAATCATCGGCCTCGTCTCTGCCTCGTCCACGCGATCGACGCTGCCGTCGTCCTTCACGACGTAAGCCCTCCCGGCGCGCTCGTCGATCGCGACAGCGCGTGCAGCGACGACGTCGGGCGCGCGATCGATGCGGGCGGGAGCGGTGGAGCAGGTGTCTGGCAGCGTGACCGGCGAGCGTACGATCTGGAGCGTTCCGCGCGAGTCACTGCCGTCCCACACGATCAGGGTCGACCCGATGGTGGCGAGCGTGCCCCGGCCCGTATTGGGAGGAAGGCCGGCGACGCCGTACCACGAACGGCGGTCTCGGCTGTGCAGCCTGAGTCCGGCGTCCGTCGTGATGGCGACAAGGCCATTCGATAGCCGTCGCGCGTCGTGCAGGACGGCGGCGCCAACTCCCGCGCTGGGGGTACGGAAGAGGCACGACGGCGTCGAGGCTCGGGCCGCGGACTGAGGCGCCAGCGACGCGAGCGGACGCGCCTCGAGATATCGCCGGCCGCGGTCCTCGCGCGTGAGCCACACGTTTGAACCGCTCGTGAAAATGCCGTGTACGCCGCGCGCGACCTCTCGCGCCCCTGCACGCGCAACCCCTCCAGCGACGCTCAGCGGCTCTGAACCGATGACGCCGGCGAGCCTGGCAGGCTCGGCGGCGTCGAACGTCCAGCTCGCTGCCACCTGGCGCGAGCGCAGGTCGTAGCGCTGGATCGTCCCCGGCCACGACAAGTAGATCTCCGAACCTGCCTGGAGAACATCACTCGGCTGTCGACGTGGCATCTGTTCGCCGCCGCCGATGAGGGCCGACGGGCGGGCGCCGACGAGCACAAGGCGATTGGCTTCCGAGCGCGCGATCCACGTGCCCTTGCGCTCCGCGATATCGACGGCGCGCTCGCCTGCGGGCGTGAGCAGCGGATCGCTCCACGACCTCGTGCGCATGGAATAGAGCCGCACGCCTCCGACAGTCGAGGCGGCGAGCACGTCCGCCGTTCCCGCGACGTCGAGCAGCCGGGTGTGGGCCATGGCGCTCGATCGGCCGCCGGTAAGCGGCGTCACACCTGACGCCGCAATCGATTGAACGCGTCCCTTGCCGTCGATGACGCGAAGCACGCCAGGGGTCGACGCGTCGACGGCGCGAATGGGCCCGTCAATCGGGAACGGCTTCGACGTGTTGAAGAAGAGCGTGCCGAGCTCGACCTGTCGCTGCGGCGCGACGTGCGCGTCATACTTCGCTCCATGCGGTTCGAGCCCAAAGAGAAACGCCCCGGACGCGGCGACGATCGACGCCGGCGATCGCAGCCACTCCGGCACGGCGAGCAGCGGCGAGTAGCTGCGGCGGACGATATCGTGGAGGAGCGCGCCAGGCTGTCCGAAGAAGAGAACCTTGTCGCCAAACGTGACCGCGTCGCGATAGCGATCGAGCGGCACCGGCGAGGAGGTCGCCGGGTTGATCAGATTGGAGACCGAACCCGGCGCAAGGGCATACGCGCGTCCGGCCGCGGTCAGAACGGCTGCCGTTCCCGGCGCTTCCGCCGCGATCCTGGTGGGCTGCTCACCCGCAAGCGCCCATCTCGACGGTGCGTCTCCCGTCATCGTCCTCGACGTGAAGAGCGCCACGCCCGACGAGCGTCCACCGTAGCCGTAGTAGAAGCACGAGGAGGACGCGCACGGGCCGATCGCGCTGATGGTTTCGGCGGCCTGTCTCTTCCACGAGTGCAGCCGCGCGTCGTAGTCGTAGATGCCGCTGGCACCCGCGAGAAGCAGGCGGTCCTTCCACTGCACGGCGTAGAACAGCCGGTCGAGGCTCAGCTCGGTGTAGCGGTTGCGCTCGTCGATCAGCACGGCCGGATCGGCGAAGGGCTCGGTCATCCTCGAGAGCCGGACGCACGCCGACGGCCCGTTCTCGCACGGCACCGTCTCGTGCACGAACAGTCCTTCCGCCGGTGTCGCCTCGAGCGCGACGACGGTGCCTTCGAGTCCCTTCACGCGCCGGAACGCGAGCGGCCTGCGATCGACGGCAAGCTCCGACACGCCTTCGGGACCGCCGACGTAGAAACGATCGCGCCACCAGACGGCCTGCGTCACGGCTGACGGACTGCCGGTCGGCGAGATCTCGTCGCGCGAGAGCCACCGCCGCCGCTCGAGATCCTGGAGCCCCACGCCCTCGGCGCCAGCTGCGGCGAGCAGCCACTTGCCGTCGGATGACGCGGCAATCGCCGAGATCTCGGCCTGTTGGACGGGCGTCCCCCGCCGGCCGAGGAACTTCGTGTCGCCGACGATGACCTGCCAGCGCCCGTTCAGGCGCCGCACGAGGCCACCGTCGGCGGTGACGCCCCAGAGCGCACCCGAACTCTCGTCAGTCGACGATGCGAGCAGGCGGACGTCGGGTCGCGCGAGATCGTTCGGCCAGAAGGGGCGCGCGGTCGACCAGAGGCCGGTGTCAGGATCGTACGAGTGAAATACGCCGCCGCGCTGTGACACCACCAGCTGGCGATCGGGCGCGTGGAAGATTGCGTCGAGAAACGGCTCTGTGTCGAGCCGGCGCCGGACGTTCTCGAGCAGGCGCCGATCGGGCAGCGAGCGGGCGCTCCAGCCGGCCGTGTCGCCCGAACTGAAGAGCAGCACGAGCGCCGCCGTCGCGACGCAGTACACGACCGTCGCGGCCGCGAGGCCGCCAAGCAGCACCGGGTCCGTGCGCCTCCTGAGTGGCAGCGGGCGGTGGCGGATCCGCCGCCGCAAACGGCTGCGCAGATCCCGTCCGCCTTCGCGCTGCGCGCTTCGGCGCGACCGGCCTTTGGCCGGCTCGGGTCGAGGTGTGGTTCGCGCCGTTTTCGAAGAGGGCGGGGCGAAGTCCTGACCAGCGGCGTCGTGCAGCCCGTCGACCCGGATCCGCTCGTGTCTGGCTGCTTCGTCGAGCACGGCGCGTCCGACGCTCGGCGCGGTCGCGCGCCGCGCCCGACGGCGCTCGGCGATGTCGGCGACGAGTCGATAGTGATCACGCTCGGGCGCCTCGGCCGTGAGCGCCCGCGCGTGGCGACTGCCCTCGCGTGCCGCAGCGCCGAGGTAACCCACGAAGGTGAGCGCCTCGAATGCCTGGAGGTGAGCCGCCGCGAGGTGCACGTCGTCTGCTCGCGATGCCGCGTGCAGGCCGATACTCGAGACGAGGATCCCTTGCGCCTCGATCACGCCGTCGCGGGCCTTGGCCGTCAAGGTCGACGCGCCGTCGTCGTTGCTCCCGCGCTCGGCGAGCGCCCACAACTCGTCGAGCCTCTCGAGGACGGAGCGCACGAAGGCCGTGCTCCCGTCCGAGCGGCCCTCCGCGTACTCGACGAGCCAATGGAGATCGCGGCGAAGCCCGCTCGACAACGCGTCGCCTTCCACGTCCTCGACGCCGTCGAGACGATCGAGCAGGGATCGGCCGGTTGCGGCAAGCGCGGAGAAGAGCGCTGCGACCGCGTCCGCCCGCGGGGCGGTGCCGGCACGGCGATCGATCCACATCAGCGTCTGGTGCCAGATGGCGAGCGATCTCCAGCGCTCGCGGGCCGACGCGCCGGCGTCGCTCGTGAGCCTCGCCAGGAGATCGGTGAGCCGCACGAGGCGCCATGCTGCGCGCTCGTCGAGCGCCGAGCTGCTGCCGACGATCGCAGTCAGCGCATCGGTCTGCTCGAGGCGCACGACGTCTTTGAGAAGCTCGGCGCCGAGCGTCCGCGCGGCCAGCCAGTCGACCCAGGCCGTGAGCCGTGCGACGTGCCGTGGCGAACGGCTCGACTGCGCCACGAAGTGAACGACCACGATGCGACAGAGGCGCGCGTGAAGCCCGCGCACCGCGGACCGCCGGGTAAGGAACGTCGCGAGCCAGATGACGAGCGCGATCCCGGCCAGGCTCCACCACGTGATGCTGTAGGGAGCAAAGAGCGTCCAGGTGTAACCCCAGAACGGCAGGGCCGCGTAGTCGTGCAGAACGTAGAGCGCGTCCAGCGCCGGCGGAGGCAACAGGCCGGCACGGGTCAGCAGGACGAGGGCGGCCGCGAGCGCGGCGATGCTGGCGGTCGCGGCGCGGCGGCGGCGAAGAATGCCGGGCGTCTCCGGATCCCTCCAGTCGCCAATCGCCCGCAGGAGCGGCGATCGAATGCGGACGAAGCGGTCGCTCGGGGGCGTCATTGTCGGCCTACGTTCGCGGTCCTCTTCCGATTCCGCGCACGCCGAGCTTCAGCGTCAGCCACCAGCACTCGAGCCGCAGCCGCAGCACGGTGGGGCGCAATCGCAGACCGGACGTCCACCGTTTGAAGCGATCGGCCGCAATCGCCGGCCTTTCGGTTGGCGGGCGGTGCTGGCGTTCCGCGATCGCGTACCGCCACGCGTCGAGCGTGCCGCCGTGCCGCCGCCACCAGGCCTCATGCTCGGACGCTGCCTTCGTGTGTCCGGCAATCGCCCGGCGGGCCGTCTCGATCCTCGAGATCGTCCGCTCCAAGCGGCGCTCGCGGTTTCGATATCGAATTGACATGAATGTTCTCATCCGGGGGACTTCGTCCCCGGACCCCCTTACACGCTCGCGCCTTCCTTCGCGCCGCCTTGCCTCGCCGTAGCGCCGCTCATTCTTCCGGCGCCAAGGCGGGTCCGTTCGCGTGGCTCGCTTCCGCCTTCGCTGAAGCTACGGCGGACCAGCCGTAGCCTTGGCGAAGGCTGGCGCGATGCTCGCTCGCGATTGATTCACACCCTCTCAGTTCCCGCGGTGCAGCCGCTCGCGCAGGTCGGCGCGCCTGGCCTCGAGCGACTGGATGAACGCCTCGACGCGGCGCTGCTCGTCTTCCGACTGGGCCTCGGCCTGTCGCAGCGCGTCGCCGACTTCGCGCTCGAGCGCGCTCACACGATCCCTCAGCGCCGTCGTCAAGCCATCGATGCCGTTCAACAGAGTCGCTCACCGAGGCAATGCCTTTCGAGCGCTCGCGAATGTCCGCGAGACTGTCCATGTCGTTGTCGAGGCCCTTCATCGCGTCGATCGCGAGATGCGCGCGCTGCAGCACCTCGAAGGTGCACCGGTTGATCGAGCTGATGACGGCGTCGAGGTCTTTCATGAAGCGCTCGCGCGTGCGAGCCGCGTCGCGCAGGAAGTCGCGGCGGGCCGCCGACGCGGCGTCGGCGGCGTCGGTCGCCAGGAGATCGGCACGCGTGATGGCGGCGGTTTCGCGCAGGAGGTGCGCGACGTCGAGGCGATCGGCCACGATGATGTTGTCGTTGAGCCAGTTGACCGAGGCGTCGATCGGCTCGAACGCGTCGCGCTCCAACACCGTCAGCTCGAGCGCGCCGGTGTTGCCAGGGTCGCGATCGAGCACGTAGACGTAGCTGCCGCCGGACGCTGCCGCCGACTCGGTCCAGGCTGCGGGTCGGGCAAAGACGCGCCGCAGGTGCTCGTCCATGTCGCCAGGGATCCACGTGTGGAGCGGCGGCGCGAGCGCGGTCTGCTCGGGCACGAACACACAGCCAGCGGCGCCCCCCTCGTCGTGATAATGGCGGCCCCACGTCGGGTCGAGCCAGAATCGCATTGGCGGCGAGCTTTCATAGAGCGGCAGGGGATCCGGAGTGCGCCTGACAGCCTCGGGATCGATCCAGAGGTAATGCAGGCCGGTCGGCTCCTGCGGAGTCGCACGAAACGCGTAGCGTATGTGCGGCCGTGCGCTGAAGAGCGAGTCGGGAGCAAAGCTGTAGATCGTGTGCGCGAGCGCCGCGAGCTGTCGAGGGTTGAAGCGGAGCAGACGCGGACGCGGGCGGTGGAGGCTCTCGGCATACGCAACGCGCTGCGCCAGGTAGGCCTGCTGGCTCCGAAGCCGGTGGAGATCGCGTCCGGCTTCCTCGATCGCTCGGGTGCTCTCGAGCGTGAGTCGGTAGCCTCTCGACGGAGCCTGCTCGCGCAGGTGCTGCGCCAGATTCGCCGGCTCGACGCCGTGAAACAGGGTGGAGACGCGCACGGAGGCGTCGAGCGCGATGCCGACCTCGATCGAGTCGACGAAGGCGTGAGGCGGAAGCGCGATCCTCTCGAAACCGCTCGCTTCGTCATCCTGTTCGTTATCCGAGGGGCTTCGCCCCTCGGACTCCCCTACACGCGCTCTCGCGCGCCGCTGCGCCGGCGCGCTCCGATCGCGTGGCTCGCTTCCGCCTTCGCTGAAAGCTCCGGCGAGACCTCGCCGTAGCGCCTCCGGCGCGGAGGCGGGCGCGATGCTCGCTCGCTCCGTGCGGCAGAGGACGTAGAAGCGCTCGTCCCGTGGCCCCTGCGGAGCGAGCGCGAGGAGCGAGGCGGCGTTGTCGTTCGACATGAGACGCCACAGCGGCGACAGCAGATCGCGCGGCAGCGATACGCCGGCGGTCAGAAACAGCCGGCATCCCTCCGATTCATACGCGCTCAACGAGTGCCACGACTCGAAGAGCCCGAGCGCCTCCAGCCCGGAGAAGCCCGAGTGACGCCCGCGGTCGACGAGCACGTGGAGCAGCCACACATTGTTGCCCGCGGGGTTGCCCGGGGCGTCCGCCTCGGATCGCAGCCTCGCCACGCGCGCCGGGGTGGCGAAACGCTCGAGGCGTCGAAGCGTCGCGACGACGACGTCGGCTGACACGCGCGAGGTGATGAAGAGCCGCTCGTCCGATGGCGCCGCCGCGCGACGCGGGTCGGCGGTGCCCGTCGTGGCCGTCGTGACATTGACGAGCAGGCGTGCGAGCCCTTCGTCGAGGCCTACCGCCGACTCCGGCGGCTGCGACTGTCCCACGAGATCGGGCACCCACAGGGTAATGCGCCGGTGGACGCTCGAATCGAAGTCGATCCGCACGCGCGACAGACGATCCTGTCCGAGGTCGGCTTCAGACGCGAGGCGCTCGAGCGCCTCGCGCTCGGTGCACGCATGTGGGCGATAGACGTCATCCATGCCAGATGTCCTTGGTGAGGCGATCGAGCCACGACGACTGCAAGGCACGCGCGAGTGCCGCGCCGTCTTCGGACGGCGTCGGCGTGAGCGCGCGATAGGGATCCGAGTCCGAGCCGAAGTGCCACGGCCGCGTGTCGCGATCGAACTTGCCCGGCACGTAGGTGACCGACACGTGGCGACGCCGGCGGTAGCCGAGCCGGAGACCCGCCCGAAGCCTTCCGAGCCGTCCCGCACCCTCCGCCGCCGCGCTGCGCCCGTCGTCGATGGGCGGATGAAACGCCATGACGTGCACGAACGAGAAGCCGTCGACCGATCCCGTCGGCGCGTCGGATCCAGCACGCTCGTCGCGGTCAACGTGAGCGGCCCATGCGGCGACCGCCCACTCGTCGGCGCTCGCGATCGTGTTGGTGTCCGCCCGAAGCGGGCGGAATCCGGCCCGCGTCTCGAAGTAGTCGGGCACCCAGCGTGACAGCGTCATGAAGGCGTCGCGGAAAGCTTCGTGTCGGCCGGCCGATACGTCGGGCGGAACGTTACCGAGTGGGCCGAGTGGAAACGACGTGCGTCGCGCCCGGCCGGCCGCATCTCCCTCGATCCATCGAAACTCGCTCTCCTGGAGGTGCGCCGAAACCAGGCGGCGCGCCAGCCGCGCCATGCAGTCGACCCAGCAAGCCTTGGCGAAAGCGCCCTGCGGCGTCGCGCGCACTTCGTGCGGCATCAGGCCAACGACGAGGGCGTCACGCAGCTTCGCGCGTCGCGGCCGGCGCTCGTGCACCAGATAGCCGGAGTTGAGCAGCCGGTCGACGAGCACCACCGGATGGTTCAGGAACTCGCTCAGCACGATCGATCCGAGCTGGCCTTCGCCCCGTCCCTGACGGAGGCCCTCGACGCGTCCGCCATCCCCTTCCGCTGCCGGCCGTCGCTTCGGCACATAGCTCGGTGTTGGGGTCGAGCGCGAGGCACGTTCCGGGAAATCGATATCGGCGCCAAGACCGAGGAGCAGCGCAAGACTGTCGCGATCGATCTCGGGCACGAGCGCTCGCGATCGGACGTACGGCGACGGCTCGGAGAGCGCCGCGACGATGTTGCCGTGTTCTGCGGCGAAGAGCGGCCCCGCGGCGAGCTGCGCGGCGATGCGCGACGCGATCCGCTCGAGGCCGGCGCCGTACACCGTGTACTCGTCGGCGGTAACGGCCCCCTCGGTGTCGACGTTCTCATCATGGCAGAGGAGACAGGTGTAGCCGAGCTCGGCGCATGCCTCGCGCACGATCGGCTTGACGAGGTTCTGCACGACGTAGACGGGAGCGTTGCCCGCGACGAGGCCCGATCGCTCGGTGCGCGGCAGCCGCTCCTGCAGCCGCCGAAAGAGCTTCGGCCAGACCCCCGGCTCCGCGGGGCCTTTCCGCGCGAACAACCGCCCGAGCTCGTGAGCGAGCCTCGGCGTGATGCCGACATGCGCGTCCTGCAGGACCCAGAGCGCCGCATGGGCGAGACGAGCCGGGTCGGTCCACGGATCGCTCGGGTTCCCGGGCTCGGCGTACCGCGCGACCTCGGGCCCCCAGACCGACGGAGGAACTAGACGGACGTCGATCATGCCAGTGCTGAGCGCTCGGCGTGCCAGTCGACGATTGCGGCGTGGAGCTGGCGCACACCTTCTTCGTGGCTCTCCTGGTCGAGGAAATACTTCGGCAGAAGGCGAAGCTCCTCGGGCCGGAGCGCGATCGCCGACGCGCTCGCGTCGCCGGCGCGCACGCTGTCGTACACCCGATTCACGAGCATTACATAAATGAACTTGACCATCCGACGGTTCGAGACCCGCGAAAGGCCGTGGGTGCGCGCAAGCTCGACCAGCTGGGTCAGGATGCCGAGGGTGTCGGCCTCGGGATCGAAGAGTCCCGTGGCGTCTCGAATCGTCTCGCGCAGCGCCTGCAGTTCCTCCAGCAGGTGGGGGGCGGAGGACGTCCGCGCCGCCGCACCGTAGGTGAGCGGCCACGCTTTGGTCAGCATGTCCTGGATGCGGCCGCGATCGGCGGCGACGTTGTCGACCCGGCAGCGCAGCGTGAAGCGGTCCCAGATGGCCTGCAGCTCGTCGGAGTCGGGCAGCTCGTTGGTCGCGGCAAACAGGCACTGCAGCGGCACGCTGTGCCGCCGCCCACGATCGTAGAAGGCCCGTTCGTTTATGAACGAGAGCAGCGCGTTCAGGATCGCGCTCGATCCCTTGAACACCTCGTCGAGAAAGACGACGTGCGCGCTCTGCATCATCGAGTCGGCGTGGATGCGCTCGAGTGTCCCTTCCTTGGTCAGCTTGCTGGGATCGTAGAAGCCGAAGAGCTCGCCCGGCTCGGTAAAGGGCGTGAGCAGGTACTCGAAGTAGCGCGAGGCACTGCCCTCGCGGTCGACGCCCACGAGCTCGCAGAACGTCTTGATCAGCATCGATTTCGCCGTACCGGGCGGACCGATGAGGAGGAGCGGCTCGCCGCTCGCCGCAGACAGGATGAGCGCGAGCGTCGCATCCTCGAGGCCGGCGAATCGCCGGTCGAGCTCGCGATGCACGCGCTGCAGGTCCTGGAGCGTCCGGTAGTGAGCGTTGACGATCTCAAGAACGCGGGTCGAATCGAACACGCGCCACTCTCCTGTCTGGTTTTTTATCCGGGGGCTTCGCCCCCCGGACCCCCTACGCGGTCGCTCGCGGGGGCCCTCTGCCCCGCTCCGCTCCCGCCTTCGCCAAGGCTCCGGCGGGCCGCCGTAGCTTTAGCGGAGGCTGGCCGGCGGGGCGCTCGCTCCCGCTCGCGCTTCCGACTCGCCGAGCTCGCAGGCGCTGGTGCGACGCTGGCGTTTCACCACGGGCTGCTGGGGATACCAGGCGGCGTACGCCGCGGCGAGCGCCTCGGGCGCCGCCCATGCTTGCGACGGATCGACTGGATCGCCGCGCCCTCGGATCGAGGTCTCTCCAGGGCGATCGGCAGCGCTCAGCCGGGAGTGCCACTCGGGCGGCAGCTCCGACCGCTGGCCGTAGCGGCGCTCGACGTGCCACGCGATCCAATGCGACCAGAAGTCGTCTGGCAGGGCCGTTTCATCGAGCACCCCCTGCGCGAAGCGCTGGAGGCGCGCGAGCGCGCGCCGCTCGGCGCGGTGCGCGAGTCCGAGCCGCACGAGCGTCGGCGGCGTCACCCGCGCCGTGGCAACGATCATCCACACGAGCCCCGGGGCGATGCGCGGCGCCGCAAGTCTGTCCGGCGGCGCGATGAGCCGCGACCGAAAGTGATCCAGTACGAGCGTGGACGCCTGCACTCGGAACGTGGCAGACTCCCATGCCGCGCGGGCGACGAGACCGAGCAGGCGATCGGGGATCACGAGCCCTTCGACGCCGTGGGCGGCGAGCGCCAGCCGGGCGCGAACCGCGCCGCCGGACCACCGCAGCCGGTTCGACGGCAAGCCCGCCCATCGCTTGCGATCGGTGAGGGCGTCACTGAGGAACGGCGCGGCACGCGCGACGAGGCGCCGCCATCCGAGCCGCAGGAGCGGGATGCGATCCAGCACGCGCGCATCGGACGATTCGAACCATCGCTCGGCCGTGAGACCGGGACCGCCGTCGAACAGCTCCTCGAAAAGCGCGAGCGCGAGCCGCTGCAGCGCCGCGGTCGCGGCCCTCAGCTCCTCGGGGCGGACGTCGAGCACCCGCTCGGTCATCAGCGCTCGCGGGGCCCCACCCCCGCTCGCTCTCGCTCGGCGACTGCGCGCCTCGCTCGGGCCGCAGGCGCTCATGGATCCACCCGCCGCGCGAGGATCGCCGCGAGATAGCCGAGGCAGCCAAGCGCCGCCGCGAGCGGCCAGAGATCGATGCGGCCGCCGGCGACGAAGGTGCGATCGCCGGTCATGCGCTCGACCGCATCGTAGCTGACGCTTCCCGCCTTCGCCATCGCGCGCAGCAGCGGCTCGTTCAGTCCGAAGCTGAACGACTCGGCGACACGGCGTCCGGAGAGCGGCTGCCGCGGCGGCACGAGCATCGGGATGCGCTGCGGCCGGACGAGCGCACCCGGACCCGACTCTTTCAGCACGAGCGTCGCGTCGATCGGGCGGTCGGACGGAGGGAGTGTGAGCCTCGCCCGAAACGTCGCGGGCGCCTCCTCGTCCCGACGAACCGAGACCTCGAGCGCCGGCGCGCCCGGCATCTCGACCGACGCATCGATCCGCTCGACCTGGGGCAGGCGATTCCCTTCGGGCGCGAGCGCGATGTCGATCTCGAGATCGTGGCCCTGCTCGGCGAGCTGGAACGTGTAGCGGCGGCTGCTCACCGACGGCAGCACGGCCTCGATCCACTGACGGACGGCGGCGCGGCCGTCGGCGCGCCCAATCCAGGCCTGCGGAAGCGCCGTCGCCAGCTCGCCGACGTTGGCCGTTCCGCTCTCGCGATACGCGAGCACCGGATCCGTCAGCTTCGGCCGCACCGCCACCGGCACGACGTCGTCTTTCGGCGAGGTCGTCGCGGATCCCTCGAGCGGAATCTCCGGCACTTCCATGGCAAAGCCGCTCGGCAGGACGTGCTTCATCGAGAGCGGCGTGTAGCCGCCGGGCTCGAAGAAATGGTTCTTCGCGTCCTGATCGAAGTACGGGATTTTGATCCGCTGGGGATCGAACCCCGAATCGACGTGAATGGGATCGGCAAGCGCGCTCATCGGTTCGTTCGGCGAGAACGGCTCGGGCCTGATCCCGAAGACCGTCGTGCGGCAATCGGGGCGGTACTGCGAGAGCTGCCGCAGCGGAGCGAAGCCGCCGTCGGAAAAGAAGAGGAGCCCGCAGTTCTTCAACCGTCGCGTGGCCAGCTGCTGCAGCGCCTCCTGCGGATCCGTGCCGCCATCGCAGCTCATGCGGCGGATTTCGTCCATCGCGCGCGCCTTGCCCTGCGGCGTCATCGGCTCGTCGGTGAGAGGCGCCGACGCCGACGTAGTGAACGCCATCAGGTCCAGCAAATCGTGCGGCCGCAGGTATCGATCGACGATCGAGACGGCGATCTGTTGGGCGGTCGTCAGCGGTCCACCGCACATCGATCCCGACGTGTCCAGGAGCATCACGAGGTGGCGCGGCGGCGGGCCCCCCTGCCGCGCGCGCGCCTCGCTGGCGAGCGGCAGCAAAGGCTCGAGCGGGCTCTCGTCGTACGACATCAGGATCGTCGCCGAGAGCGGGGATCCCGCGTGATCGCCGTTGGCGAGAAAGAGACCGGTCTTGCGCGAGGACACGGCGCCCGCGATCCGCGCGAGCGCGCCTGGCGCGAACGCGCCGGCTGGTACCCCGTCGATCACAACGGCGTCGAAGTCCTCGATCGACTCGGACGGTCCGAGCGCTGAAGGCTCCTTCCGGACCGCCTGGATCGCGCCAGGCGGGAACGCGGCGGCCCACCGATCGTCGCCAATGGCCAGCACGCGCGGCGCGCGCTCGACGTGCGTGAAGAGCCGGCGCCGCTGCACGCTGCCAGGGCCGTCCACCGCAACGTCCACGAACTGAAGACCCGGTTGGGCGAAGACCACCGGCGTCCGGAACTGCGCCCATTGACGCTCGGCCACTTCCATCGCCCGCCGCGTTTCGAACGTTTCGCCGTTCGGCCGTCCGTTCGACACGGCATGCGCCGAGAGCGCGAGTGTCGCCGCCTGCTTGACGCCGGCCGCGTTGCCGAGCACGCCGCGGACGTACGTCTCGCTGCTGGCGTCGACGTATGCCGCGAGGTTGGCCGAGAGGATGCCGAGCGCCGGCGCGCCCGCGGCGATCGGCAGCACGTGGATCGCGATGCCGCGCGCGGCGAGCTCCGCGGCCGCCGCCAGGCCGTCACCGTCGGTCTCGTTGCCGTCGCTCACGAGGACCACCGCGCCCCGGCCGCCGGCGCGCTCGATCGCGTCGCCCGCGCTGGCCAGGCCGCTCGCGATGTTGGTGCCTGGCCCCACCGCGAACGCGCTTTCGGGGATCTCGTCGAGTCGATCCGCGATATTGCGAAGCGGACCGGCCCGCCCGAAGGCGACGACGTCCGAGCGGAAGGTAAACACCTGCGCGGTCGCATTCGCTTCGGCCGAAGCCGTCGCCTTGCGAAGCCGCGCGCTCGCGATCGCCCGCACGCGCCCAAGTCCGCCTTGGGCGCGCGCCATGCTGTCGGAGACGTCGAGGAGCACGACGACATGAAAGCTGCCGCGATCGCCGCGGCGCACGAGCGTTGGCGCCGAGAGCGCGATCGCGAGGAAGACCGCCGCGATCGCCGTGGCCGAGCTCACGACGATTTGCGTCGTGCGCGCGGCGCCGAGATTACGCCGCTTGAGCGGCCAACCCGCCGCGACGAGCCACGCGCCGGCCACCGCGACGACGAGCGCCGCGAGCCAGAGCTGCCAGGCGTACTCGGGCGCGAAGGTCAAGGTCATGCGACTCCTCGCATCAGCGCGAGGCCGCGCTCGGTCAGGAAGACGAGCGCCGCGGCCCCGACCAGCCACGGCCACAGCGCGAGGCGGCGCTCGGTCTGGCGTCCGCGCGGTGCGCGCGGATCGAACGTGCCGACGGATCGCTGCGTGCGTCCGGTATTCCCTTCCCCGGGATGGAGGGCTATGCGGTTTCCCGACGGCTCCGGCTGCTCCGGCGACGTCAGCGTGAAGAGCGGCGGCCGGGGACGCCGCTCGAGGATCCAGCGCGCGGCGTTCAGGAACACGGTCGATGAAAACCGAGCCACGTTGTCGTCCCCATCGAGCGGAAGGCCCGGAACGAACGCGGCGACCGGCGTCCCCCGCTCGGCGATCCAGACCACGCTCTCGGGACCGCTCAGCACCGCGTTGAACCCGGGCGGCAGCGATGGTGCTCCCCTCATCCCGCTGCGCTCGGCGACGTCGAGGTTGAGCCCGGTCACGAGCGGGCTCGTCTCGAGAAACGTCGTGACCGGCTGCGCAGGTCCGGTGCGGGGTGCGTAGCCCGATCCGAGAACGATGGCCGGACGCGAGTCGAGCATCTCGATCGACGGCAGCACTCGCAGGTCGGGATTGTCACGATCCTCGATCCATCCCAATCGCGTGAGCCATTCACGCCGCGTGACCCGCCAATCGACGCGAACCGGACCCGATGGCGGCACGTCGATTGCTGCGTCGTCGTCGTAGCGATACGCGCCCCCTGGATTGACGTGAAACGTGTAGCGGCCGGGCAGCGACGGGATCACGTCCACGCTTCCCGTCGGCCCGTCCCACGCCTCGACCGGGAGCGTGCGGACGGTGCCGTCGGGCGACCTCACGCTGAGCGTCACGTTCGAGGTCGCCATGCCGTCGAACGTGCCGACGACGATTCGCACGCGCCGAACCTCGCCGCTCACGCGGTCGCGATTGTCCACGAGGTCGACGATCCCTGCGTTCAGCGCCGGTTGCGACACGTCGATCCAGACGTCGCCCCGCGATGCCGGACCGTCCGGCTCTTCCATCCATGGCGGCGCCGGCATGTCGCTGACCACGATCGTCGTGCCGGTCGCGCACACCGCGGGTGCCGTGCGCGGCGCGTCCGCGAGCGCGCGCTCGACGAGCGACAGCTCCGTGCCGAGTGGCCGCGGCTGGAGCCGAGACACCGAGATCCACGAGCTCGTCGGCGCTCGCCACGTTCTCGGCAATCGTGGTCACCTCGAGGTCGAATGCCGAGAGCGTGAAGCAGGCAATCGCGGACTGCTGCGGCGCCGCTACCGAGCGAAGCGCGGCGATAGCCGCATCGAACCGTGTCGCGCCGTCCTGCTGCGTACTCATGCTCGCCGATCGATCGACGAGCACGCGGACGCCGGTCTTGATCGAGCGGTCCATCACAGCGGCCGCGGGGCAGTGCGGGACGGCGAGGAGCAGGAGCAGCAGCACCGACAGCTGCAGGTAGAAGATCGGCGTCGGACGCGGCGTGCTCCAGGCGATCCGACTCGTCGATCCGAGGACGGGATCGTCCCGGAAGAAGAGTGCCGCCGACAGGACGGCGCGGCGGAAGTTCGGCCTCGCCATGTAGATGACGACGAGCGCCGCCGCGAGCGCGCCGAAGACGTAGGTCATCGCGCCCCGTCCGGCATCACCAGGCGACGCACGATCTCCTGGCCGAAGAAGTGCTCACGAAAGATGGCGGTTGCCGCCGGATCGGCTTCCGGCGGCCATGTCCACCTGAGACGGTCGTATCCGCCCGCCGCCGCGGCGCGATCGAATCGGCGCTTCCGCTCATCGATGCGCCCCTTCACTTCGTCCAGCAGGCCCGAGGTCAACCTCACGCGCAGCTCCGGCTCGGACACGCCCGGGCCCTCGAGGCGGTGCAGCCCGTACCCGACGCGGTGCGTCTCGCACGCCCAGCTGTCGAAGTCGACGACAACCACCCAGCGCGATCCCTGCTGCGCGTTGCGGACGCGCGCGGCCAGCGACATCACCTCGCCTTCATCGGCGAAGTACAGGTCGGTAAGCACGAGCCAGACGCTTCCCGGCGGCAACGCGCGTTCCAGTGCGGTCCAACTTAGTCGGGGCTCCGCCCCGAACCCCGGCTCGTCGCTCGCGGGGCCCCTCACCCCGCTGCGCTCCTCGCAGGCGCGCCGTGCGCGCCTTGGCGAACCAGCCCCCGTTGACATTGCTTTCGGAGTGCTCACGCGCTGCAGCGCGTGACGGATGCGCCAGCGATCCGCCGACGACCCCAGCTCGACCACCTGCCCGCCCTCGAGCGCATGAAGCGCCACGGAGTCACCGGATCGACCGGCGATGTAGGACATCGCCTCCGCGAACCAGAGCGCGAGCTGCAGCTTCGGACGCCACCTCGGGCAGCCGCATCGTCGCGCGTGTGTCGATCGAGATGACGACGCGCGTCTGGACCTCGTGCTCGAACGTTCGTACGACCAGCTCGTCGCGACGGTGGTGCCGGGCGGACGCGCGCCAGTCTACGTGGCGGATATCGTCGCCCGGCAAGTACGGGCGAAACTCGCGGAACTCGAGGCTCTGTCCTCGTTGACGAATGAGGTGCGCACCGGCGACCGTTCCGCG
The DNA here is from genome assembly GCA_963804795.1 of uncultured Acidobacteriota bacterium. Classification (GTDB taxonomy): domain Bacteria; phylum Acidobacteriota; class Vicinamibacteria; order Vicinamibacterales; family 2-12-FULL-66-21; genus CAVSUB01. Next base: position 31,301 of record CAWDRS010000015.1, read on the forward strand.
ATCGCGCTGGCGAAGCCGCAGCCGGTAGCGATCCAGCTGCGACGACGGGACGGGCAGCGCCTCAGGCGTAGCACCGCTGCCAGAGCGCGTCATAGCCGGAGTCCTTGGGGGCCGTGAGGAGACAGAGCCGGCGAATCGCGTCATCGAGCCGATCGCCGGGATCGCCGTCGATGTCGTTCACACCGGCGTGGTCGTCGTCGAGCGAGAGGCGCAGCCGGTGTCGCAGCGCGTGAACGACCACCGCCTGCAGGTGCGACGCCGCGACGTACTGAACGTCCGTGTCCGAAAGACAGACCCAGGCCTTCGCTGCGAGCATGATGTCTCCGGCGGCGCGCGGGCTCATGCCGTACTGGATGCGCCGCGCGGCGGCTTCGATGTCGGCGCGCGTGCCCGACGGATTGGTGAGGCCCGCGAACGAGCGATTCGTCGCGAGGAAGAGGTTCGTCACGTGCGCCTCGACCGCGGGCAGCGGCGCGATCGTCCGAATGACCTGCGAGATCTCGCGGACGAGCAATTCGGCGGCCCGCGCATCGCCCGGCAGATCGTAGCTCGCCGGCTCCGCCTTCGATGCGGTCGCGGAGTCTGACTGTGGATCCGGCGCGCCCGCGCCGGCGCGCTTGCGCACGATCCGCTTCAACGTCGGGCCGTCGGGCACCGGCATCCTCACCTTGAACATGAATCGGTCGGCCTGGGCCGCAGGCAGGTTGTAGGTGCCTTCGTGGTCGATCGGGTTCTGCGTTGCCAGTACGACGAAAGGGGAAGGCAGCGCGTGCTGTTCGCCGAGCACCGTGACCATCTTTTCGGCCATCGCCTCGAGCATCGCCGACTGCGTCTTCGGCGTCGCGCGATTGATCTCGTCGGCAAGGAGCAGCGAGGTGAAGATCGGGCCGCTCTGGAACCGCAGCCCTCCGTCGCCTGTCGGCATCAGCGTGCCGGTGATGTCGGCCGGCATCAGATCCGGCGTGAACTGAATGCGTCCAGCCTTCAGGTTCATGACGCGCGCGAGACGTTTGACCAGCTCGGTCTTGCCGAGGCCCGGGTTTCCTTCGAGCAGCACGTGTCCGCCGCTGAGGAGCGCGGCGAGCGAGAGCTTGATGACAGTCTCGACGCCGTACAGCTCGTCGGCAACCGCGTCTATGACGTGTGTGGTGTGCCGCCTGGCGTGGGCTACATCCATCGCTTCTTTCCGAGGGGCTTTGCCCCTCGGACTCCCCGACTGGCTCGCTCGCGGGGGCCCCACGCCCCGCTCCGCTCGCCAGGCTCACTTCCGCCTCCGCTACAGCTACGGCGAGACCTCGCCGAAGCGCCTACGGCGCGAAGGCGGGCGCTCTCGCTCGTTCGCGCTGGTTGTGAGTTAGCTCCGCGTCTACTTGTGCAGCAGTTGGAAGACCCAGTTCGGCCAGCGCTGCACGGGCTCGCGCGTTGCCGGCTCGTTCGGCGCGGCCGCGGTGTCTCGGCGCGCCTGATAGGCGTTCGCCTGGTCGGCTGCCTTCGCTTTACGCTTCGTGCCCATCGGGTCGTCGCCAGGTGCATCGTCCCGTGCCTGCGAGAACGCCGGCAGCACCACCTCGAGCGCCTTGCCAGGATTCACGGGCGCGTCAGGCAGCGCGCTCGGACTCTCCGCGCGTTGTGGTGCGACACCGCCCGTGCCGTACCCGTGCGGTCCGCCTCCGCGTCCGTCCGAACCGCCCGATCGATCTTCGCGCGATGACGATGCGCCGCCCGATCCCGCCGAGCCACTGTCTGCACCGGCGCCCTCTCCTCCCTGTGCGCCAGCTCCCTGGCCGGCCGCCTCTGTGCCGTCGCCTCGCGCCGACGCGACCGCGTCTCCGGTGATCGAGCTCTCGCCGTCCCGGCCTGTGATGTCCGGCCGCTCGTGGCCGGCGCGCGACGTCGCGTCGCCATCGGCGCGCGGCGACGATTGCGAACCCGATCGGTCGCTCGCTTGCTTCTGCGCCTGGTGCGCGTCGGACGATGTCGCGGTGCCGGGTGGAAGGTCGCGCGAATCGTCGTCGCCGTTGGCGGATCGCGGGGTGCGCATTCGCATTCCTGGTGACGATGGTCCAGAGCGACGGGAGAGGCTCCGAGCCGGCGAGAGGCGGTACGACAAACAGGGCCGCGAGAAGTCCGGCGGCGAAGACCGGAGTCAACGCCAGCGCGCGGTCGAGTCGCTCCTTGCGGGCGAGCGCACGCCGAGCCGTGGGATCGTCGGCGGCGAGCACGGCTTCCAGCCCGGGCTCGACGCCCGCCCGCGCGAGATCGTCCACCGTCAGGAAAAGCTCGTGAAAGCGTCCGCCCTTCGCCCAGTCGCACCGCGCCGCGTAGTCGCGCCGATTCGTCAGCACGACCACGCAGCCGATGTCGTGAACGAGGCGGCGGAGCGACCGGAGGTCGGGCGTCCGGCACGGCTCCCGCCAGCAGAGGCCGAGGGTCGGCGCCGAGGCGCCGGCGGCCGCGCCGAGCGCGGCGAAGAGGGCGCACGACATGAGCGCCGCCATCACCACGAGCGCGGGCGTGGTCGGGCCGAACCGATACCAGAGCAGCAGGCTGGCGCCGAAGCCGATGGTTGTCCACAGCAGGTTGTGCTCCGTGAACCACACCAGGAAGCGCGTGTGCTGTCGATCGAGGGATGCCTTCGACGTCCCCGACCTGGCGCGCGCGAAGGCGTCGAGTGACCGGGCCAGCGCTCGAGTGACGGCGGCGGCGAGCCGCGAACGAGCCGCGGGCAATCCAGCGCGATCGGCGCGTGATTGTCGCGACAGCCGAGCGCCGAATCGGACGACGTTGATCGCCGAGCAGCCCACCATCACCCACCAGAGCGCGATTGGTCGGTACGAGCACGCGATCGCGAGCGCGATGCCGCCGAGAATCGACACGACGATCAAGAGGAGGGTGAGCGGCTCGCCAGACGTCGCACGCCCTGCTTTCATTGCGAGCCCCGCTCGGTCTTCGTTAAATCCGGGGGCTTCGCCCCCGCACCCCTTACGCCGTCGCTCGCGGGGCCCTCATACCCCGCGCCGCTCCGGCGGGGCGCGCTGCGCGCGCCTGCTAGGCGGCGTAAGTCGAGCGCCTTGTGACGCCACTCGTCCGCGGAGATTATGTGCCGCCGAGACTCGTCGGGCGACGCCGCCAGGTCGGCTGCGAGCCGGTGCCAGGCGTCCAGCGTCAGCATGGCGCCCTCGTGCTCGCGATCGATTGTTACCGCCTTCGATGCGGCGACGATGCCTTCCGCGATACTGGCCGACCAGCGCTCGGCGAGAGACCGCCGCAGATCGTCATTCGCGATCGGGTGCCCGCTTCCCTTGGGCGCCGAAGCGCGCAGCGCGAAGGCGGCCGGCAGCAGTCCGGCGCGCGACTCGGCGTCGAGCACCGCGCCGGAGACCTGCGTCAACGACGCGGCGCTCATCCCCGCGAACGCCGCGGCGTTCGAAGAATCGAGCGCGGCGAGACGGCCATACCAGTCGCGCGCCTGATCGTAATCCGATCGACCATCGTTGATCTCGCCAGCCGCCATAATTGCCGCCCGGTTCGACGGGTCGCGGTCGAGCACGCGCGCGATCTCCTCGAGCGCCCGTTTCGCGACGTCGTGATTGGCGAGCGACTCGCCGCCTCGCACGTACTGCATCTGATACGCGGCGACCAGCCGCAGTCGCACCGCCGTCGATGCGGGATCGATCTCGAGTGCGGAGTGAAACCGGTCCGCGGCGCGCACGAAATCGCCGCGGCGGAACGCCTCCTCCCCCTCGGCGAGCGCGGTGCGCGCTGACAGGCGCTGCTCGATGATGTGCGCGGCGAACACGGCAAGCGTCATCGCAGCCACCGCAAGCGGCAGGCGACGACGCCTCGCCGCACCAGGGAGGCGGCGGCGAGCTGAGCCGGACAAGCGGTCGGAAATCATTGGGATCGCCGCTGCCGAAGCTTACCATCCGGTCTGACGGTCTGAGCATCGACGGGATGAGCGGCGGGACCAGCGAGGGGGAGACAATTGTCGCATCGCTCAAAGTGCCGTGAGCGCTGTTTACGCTTGAGAGTTCTCCACGCAAGTTCGGTTCCACGACGCGCCAGCCGGGGACGACGGTGATTGTTTCGACTTCTGGCTACTACGGGCCAAAATGATCGGTCGCCCGGCAACTTGACCTGTCCGCTTTCGAACGGGGTCGTGCCAGATCCGCACTGCATCGGGTCCTCGCTGCGCTCTTGCAGTCGACCTCACGCTGCGGCCGTCGAGGCGCGCAGATTTCGAGCTTCACGTGTGTCACTCAAAAACGATGAGACTATGATGAGCCAACCCGACCCGGGTTCCACCGTCGAACGTTGATATGCAGGACCTGCGTGACGCCTTCCGTTCCCTCGTCGCTACACCTGTTGTGTCGGTTGTCGCCATTCTTTCGCTGGCGCTTGGGATCGGGGCAAACACAGCAATCTTCTCGATCCTTGACAGCCTGATCCTTCGCACGCTGCCGGTGAAAGAGCCCCAACGGCTCGTGATGATCGATCGAGGCTCGTGGACCAACCCCATCTGGGAGGCGATCCGGGATCGCCAGCTACCGTTCGACGGCGCGACAGCGTGGTCGCCGACCCGATTCAACCTCGCCGCAGGCGGTCAGACGGAACTGGTCGACGGCGTTTGGGCGAGCGGTCGGTTCTTCGAGGTCCTCGGCACCTCGGCAATTCTGGGGCGCACCTTCGCGCCAGACGACGATCGACGCGGCGGCGGGCCGGACGGTCCGGTCGCCGTCATCAGCTACAGCTTCTGGCAGCGGCGCTTCGGCGGAAGCGCTGATGTCATCGGCAAACCGCTGATGGTGGAGCGCGTGAGCTACACGGTTATCGGAGTCACACCGCCCGAGTTCTTCGGCGCGGAAGTCGGGAGAAAGTTCGATGTGGCAATCCCGATTGGCACCGAGCCGCTCGTCAAGGGCCGCGAGAACTCGCTGGACCAGAGGTCCTGGTGGTGGCTGAACGTCACGCTGCGCCTCAAGCCGGGACAGGATATTGAAGCCGCAGCGGCGGCGCTGCGCGGGATGCAGCCGCAGATCCGCGAGGCCACGATGCCTCAGGACTGGCCGGAGCAGTACAAGAAGACGTATCTCAACGAGGCGTTCACACTCGTTCCTGCCGCAACCGGCAGCTCGGGACTGCGCCGCCGCTACCAGCAACCGCTGACGGCAATCATGGTCGTCGTGGCGCTGGTTCTTCTCATCGCGTGCGCCAACATCGCCAATCTCCTTCTCGCTCGTGCAAACGCGCGCCGTCACGAGCTCAGCGTTCGCATCGCGCTCGGCGCCTCCAAGGTCCGGATCGCGCGGCAATTGTTGACCGAGAGCCTGCTGCTTTCGGGAGTGGGCGCGCTCGTTGGACTGCTCTTCGCGAGGTGGGGTAGCGGGCTGCTCGTTCGGCAGCTCTCGTCCACGACCAACACCGTGTTTCTGGATCTGGGGCTCGACTGGCGGATTCTAGGCTTCACGGCGCTCATTGCCATCGCGACCGCCATCTTGTTTGGTGTGGCTCCTGCGCTCCGTGCGTCACGTGTGCAGCCAAACGAAGCGCTCAAGGAGCAAGGGCGTGGCGTCGTTGGCGAACGCTTCGGTCTCGGCAATCTGCTGGTGGTCATGCAGGTCGCGCTGTCGGTCATCCTCGTCGTCGCCGCCGGGCTCTTCGTGCGAACGTTCTCGTCGCTGGCGAACGTGCGCCTCGGCTTCGATCATCGGGCTGTGCTCGTCGCGAACATCGACGCCCAGCGGCTCCAGCTCGATCCATCGCAGCGTCCCGCATTGTTCGAACGCCTGCGCCAGGCGGCCGCGAACGTGCCCGGCGTCACGAGCGCCGCACTGTCCAGCGGTCACACCGGTGAGTGGCAGCACCTGGAACAATGTGGTCGAGATTCCCGGCGCCGCCGCGCGACCGGAGCGCGAGCGTCTGACCAACATCAACCTCCTCAGCTCCTCGTGGTTCAAAACGATGGGCACTCGGCTGATTGCCGGCCGTGACTTTTCAGATCGCGATGTTTCCGGATCGGCATCAGTCGCAATCGTGAACGAAGCGTTCGCGCGCAAATTCTTCGATGGTCAGAATCCTCTTGGACGCCGCGTGGTCCAGCCAGGATCACCGACGCGTCCGGCCATCGACCGTGAAATCGTGGGCTATGTTGAAGACGCGGTCTATCGTGCGCTCCGCGAACCTGTCCCGCCGACGATGTATCTCCTCTGCCGCAGCAGCCTGATCCGCCATCGTCCATGTCTATCAGCGTCCGAGCAGCCGGAGGATCGCCGGCGCTGCTGACAAAGAGCCTCGCTGCCGCACTTACGGGCGTGAACAAGGACATCGCCATCACGTTCCGCGTGCTCTCTGAGCAGGTCAATGCGTCCCTCATTCAGGAACGCATCGTCGCGATGCTGTCCGGCTTCTTTGGCGGACTGGCATTGCTGTTGGCTGGACTCGGTCTCTACGGTGTGACGTCCTACGCGGTGAGCTCGTCGTCGCACAGAAATCGGGATCCGTATGGCGCTTGGCGCGGCTCCGAGTTGCGTCGTGCGAATGGTACTCCGGCGCGTGGCGTTGCTCGTCGGTATCGGCGTGGCGCTCGGCGCAGGCATCAGCGTCTGGGCCTCACGGTTCGTGACGACGCTGCTGTACGGCCTGCAGCCCCGCGATCCGGCGACGCTTGTCCTGGCAGCGCTGGTGCTGTCGCTCATCGGAGCGATGGCCGGCTGGATTCCCGCGCTCCGCGCGGCCCGCATCGACCCAGCCCGTGTCCTCAGGGAAGGCTAGGTGCTGACTTTCACAATTACGGTGGCATTCGGCCGTCGATGCATCCCGCCGCGCGGCGTTGCTCGTCGGTCAAATACTCCCGGTATTCTCCCTCCTCGCGCCTTGCGGGGCGGGCGCCTCGACGCCCGAATACGTCACCGTAATTGTGAAACGCAGCACTAAGTCAGTCGCGCGATCGATCGCGATCTGAGGCGGAGCTGCGAGAGTCCCGCTCACGCTACGTTCCGCTGAGGAACGCTTTCATCACCTCGATGGTCTGCAGCTTGTTCTCGCGTCGGACGTTGTGCCCAGCCCCTTCGATGTGCACGATCTTTCCGCGCGGCAGCCGGCTGGCGATGTCCTCGTTCTGCTTTCTGAGATCTCCCTGCGCATCGGCCTTGAGAATCAACGTTGGCGCCGTGATCTTCGGGAACAGTTCGCCGACCGGCGGCAGGGCGGAAGGAACGGTCGGGACGGTGCCGGGATGGTGCCGTCGTTTGGAAGGCGCCCAGAACTCGCACTCGGAGCGTCCCCATTTCGGGGAGTTCTTCATGCAGCCGGCCACCAGCTCCTCTTCGGTCGTGTTGTTGCGCGCGACAATCGTCATGCGCCGCTGCTCCGGCGACTGCGTGGCCGCTGCCGCCGCCGGCGTAGCCGGGCGGACCAGTCCGGGATCTTCCAGAATGACGGCCCGCGCCACGTCCGGATATTTGGCTGCGAAACGCGCCACCGACGAGCTGCCCATCGAATGTCCCATCAGAATCGGACGAGCGAGCTTCAGCTCCTTGATCAGGCCCGCGAGGTCCTCGACTTGCACGTCGGGCGGATCGGACGGTGAAGGCGGATCGGAGAGGCCGTGGCCCCTCGCGTCGAACATGATGATGTCGTACTGGTCCTGGAACTCCCGGGCGAGGTTCGTCCAGCACAAGCCGTCGTCCGACGATCCGTGTGCCATCACGAGCGCCGGCTTGTTGCCGCCGGTGCGCCAGTAGTGGATGCGGATGCCGTTCGCGACGACGTAGCCGTCGGTCCACCCGGCCGGCGGCTGCGGCCCGGCCGAGGAAGGTGCCGCGCACAGTGCCAACATCACGACTGCGAGCACCGAGTTTCGAAGCTTCATACGAGGCCTCCCTCCAGGTCCTGCCGTTGTGCGCCAGCAGCGCGGCCAGCCGCAGGCTGGGTCCGACCCGCGTCGGCGCGGCGGCTACACGCTATCATCAATCCGACGGCTATGGCGCCGACTCGGTCCTCGGGATGGCAGCGTCCAGCCCCGATGGCAAGTTCGTGCTGTTCTCCGGCGACCGCGACTCAACTACGCTACTTCCCCGTGCCCCTGTCGTGCGGGACGATGCAGGTGGCCGTCCCGGTCACCTCGTTGCCGGCCAGGTCCCTCGCCGTGACCGTCAGGTGATAGACCCGGCCTGACGTGCTGCCACTCGACCGCTCGGCACGCAGCTCGACGACCAGTCCGCCGTTCTCGTCCTCGGTGACGGCCACGTCGCTCGGGTTCATCGGCTCGTTGCTGGTTGCGTTCACCCGGAAGGAGCCGCGGGCGATGCCGGACACGGCGTCGCTGGCGCGCAGGACCGCGACCCGTTGGAGCTTCTGGTTCGGGGGCCAGAGCGTGCACCCCTCCGGGGGCAGCCCGCTCAAGGCTGGGGGGGCACCATCGATCTTGACGTCGAGCGTGCGCGCCGTCTCCTCGTTGCCCGCGGCGTCGGTCGCGAAGTAACTGACCGTCGTGACGCCCTCCGGGGCGACTCCGAACGAAGCGGAGTGTCCGGGCACGACTGCCTCAGTGCCCGTTTGCGCACCGGCCAGCGAGTACCGGAGCAGGTCGACCCATCCGGCCGGAGTGTCATTCAGACCGCTCGCGAGGTCGGTCGCTTCGAGGCTCACGCTGACGGCGGCCTGGTTCCAGCCGTTCGCGTTCGGCGGCGGGTGGACGGTGGCCGTGGTGACCGGATCGACGGCGTCCGAGTATACGGCGAAGTTGCTCGCCTCCAGGCGCGGCGGGTTTTCGGCGGGCACGTTCACGAGCTTCCGCACGTGCGTCACGGAGTCTTCGACCGCCATTGTGGTGGAGCCGCCGCCGTCCAGGTTGAGGGCGTTCCAGACGCCGTAGTCGTTCTTGAGCAGGTCGGCTACTTCGCCCACCTGCAGGCCGTGGCCGCCATTGGTGCCGTCGACCGTGAACAGCACCAGCGTCCGGCCGTCCTCGGTCACGCCGATGGCCGTGCGCGCGTTGCTCAGGTCGTACCAGTGCCGCCCGGCGCGCGTGTACGTGAGCGGCAGCGGGCCGAGCGGAGGCACGGGGCCGGGGGTGAGGAGCTCGTCGGGGTGGGTCGCGTCCGTGTACTCCGGGATCGTCTTGACGCCGTTCGTGAGGATCTGGCCGGATCCGGCGAGCGCGTTCCACAGCTCCACGTCCTCGAGGACGTCCATCCCATCGGCGGAGTCGGGATCACGATGGACGATGCTGGCGTTGTTGGACCTGTCGATGTTGAGGCCGGGGGAGTTGGTGACGATCGCGTAGCTCTGGATGGGCGACTCGAAGCCTGAGTAGACCTTCCCGCGCGAGGCGGCGAGGCCGATCACGTACGCATACGCGCCCTGGGTCGACCCGCCGGGCACCGGGAACGGCGCGAAGAAGTGGACGTTGATCGCCGCCTGCGCGTGCGAGGTGTTGAGGAAATCGAGGGTTCGCTGCCGGACGACCTCGAAGGGGACGACCGGCCAGTTCGGTGTGGTAGCGCCAGGCGCCACCGCCGGCAGGTTCTCTCCGGGCGGCGTCAGCTTGAAGTGGACCCCGGGCGACGTCAGGTCGACGAGCAGGATGTTCATCCGCGCCAGGCGCGGGTTCGGCGTCGGCGCGGGGCACCCGGGACACTGGAACGGCGGGTACTGCTCCGTTCGCGTGATGTGCGTGATGCCGGGAAACAGCGGAGTGACGACGGTCTGCGCCTCCACTCCAGTCGAGCCCCAGAGGACCAGACCCGAAGCGACGAACAAACGGGCAGCTCGGTAGGACATCACACCTCCCTCGGCCATCGAATGCGCCTGTTCTCAGTCGACTGGGGCGGACGCACGGAAACGGACGACGTCGTGCCGACATCGTAGCCGATCGCGGCTTCCGCCGCTGACGAGGATCCGCGGCATGGCCACGGGCTCCTCGGAGAATAATCAGATCCCTCGTCAGCCTTCTGGAAGAGACCAAACGGCGCGAAAGTATTCAACGTCGGCCTGACGTTGGACCTGGAACAGAAACGACTCGATGTGGCCTCATGGCCCGTGCCGAGCTTGGTCGTTTTCCGAGGCACGGACATGGGGGCGGCGCCTGTCTGGTACAGACGGCCCTCGCGTGTCGGTTCAAACTGGCCGGATCGTATCTGTGCCCCGTGACCAATGGCGGTCCAGGCGCTTGGAGGATCAGAACGACGCGCTGCTGTATATCGGGCCGCGAGCCTCGTGGAGCTACGCTACCGACTCACCCGTCGTAGCGAAACGCCTCGACGGGGTTGATGCGACTGGCCCGCCACGCGGGCGCGGCGGCGGCGATGATCGCCGTCAGCAGGATCACGACCGGTACGCTCACGAACGTCAGCGGGTCGAGCGGATCGACCCCAAAGAGGAACGTCGCCACTACCCGTCCTGAGAGGGCCGCGAGCACCATGCCGACGACGGCACCGGTCGCGATCATCCAGGCGGCGTCACGGAACACGAGCCAGGTCACACGGAGGGAGGTAGCGCCCAGCGCCATGCGTACGCCAATCTCGCGCTGCCGCTGCTGCACGGTGTAGGCGAGCACTCCGAATACCCCCACCATTGCCAGCACGAGCGCCAGCGCCGCGAACGTCCCGACCATCTTCGCCCGGAAGCGATAGCCCGCGGTTGACGCAATCGACAGCGTCTCGAGCGTCCGGTCGCGCCGCACCGGCACGTCGGGATCGATCCGAGCGACGACGCGCCGCACGAGCGGCGTCAGCGTCTCCGCCGCACCAGCCGACGGCTGCACCACCATGTAGACGTCGCCAGTCGGGAACTGCGCCAGCGGCACGTAGACCTGCAGCAGCTCTTCGGGCGCATCGGGCTCGCCGCTGGTCTGCCGCGCCACGCCGACGATCTCGCGGATCTGTGTGGGCCCGTTGAAGGGCGCGATGAGCGAGAGACGCGCGCCGATTGGGTTGCGGCCCTGGAAATGCCGGCGCACGAACACCTCGGTGACGAGACACACAGGCAGGCTGTGCAGCGTGTCGCGGTCGTTGAAACCGCGCCCACTCACGATCGGCAGGTCGAGCGTGCTGAAGTATCCGGGATCGGCGGTCGTGTACTCCGCACTCGGCCGATCGCGCGCCTCGACTTGCGGATCGCCGATGATCTCGAACGCCCACCGACCCAGCTCGCTCGTGCCGTACGGCAGGCTCGACGCCCAGCCGACGCGGCGCACCTCGGGCAGCGCGCTGACGTCGCGACCCACCGCGTCGTAGAACTGTGTGATCGCTTCCTGGGTTGGATAGCGTGAGCTCTTGCCCGTGGGCACGCTGAAGTCGAGCGTCAGGACCGACTCGCTCGTCGCGCGATAGCCGGTGTCCCCGCCGACCAGCTTCAGCAGCGTCTGCAGCAGCAACCCGGCACCGCATAACAGCACGACCGCTGCGGCCACCTCGCCCGACACGAGCAGGCTGCGGAAGCGCCTGCTCGTCGAGGTCGATGACCGACTCTCGGACGCCATCACACCGGCGAGCGACCCGCCGGTCGCCTGCCACGCCGGGATGACACCGAACACGACGCCCACCGCCAGCGCTGCGGCCAGTCCAAACAGCACGACCCGCCCGTCGAACGCGGGTGTCACTGCCGCCGGCAACAGACCCGGCGGAATCAGCGCTGGCCCGGCCCGAAGAATCGCGGCGCCGACGCCGATGCCCAGCATCCCGCCGAGCATCGCGAGCACGAGGCTCTCCGTGAGCAGCTGCCTGATGATGCGTCCGCGCGCGGCGCCGAGCGCGGACCGCACGGCGATCTCACGGGTGCGCGCGGCAGCCCGCGCGAGCAGCAGATTGGCGACGTTCGCGCAGCACAGGAGCAGCACGAAGCCCACCACGCCGAGCAGGAACATCGACGTCGTCGCCAAATCGCTCCCGACGATTCCGGCGCGAACCGGCTCGACGATCACGCCGCTACCCTTGTTCGCTTCGGGATATGCGTGCGCGAGCCGGTCGGCAATGACGTTCAGCTCGGCCTGCGCCGCTTCGATCGACACACCGGGCTTCAGGCGCGCGACAACGTCGAAGGCGCGGGCGGCGCGCAACGTCGGAATGTCCGGGAACTGCCCCGCCAGCGTCCAGATCTCGGCTGGCCGCGAGAACTGCACATTGTCGGCGACCACGCCGACGACGGTGTACGGCTGGCCGTTCAGCCGTACGAGACGGCCGACAATCGAAGGGTCGCTGCTGAGTCGGCGCCGCCACACGGCTTCGCCAAGCATCACCACGCGCGGCGACGGGCCGTCGTCTTCGGGCTTGAACGTGCGGCCCACAATCGGGACCACCTTGAGGACGTCGAAGAAGTTGGCACTGGTGCTCTGACGCTCCGCCGTTTCGATCGAGCCGTCAGGCGCGGTCAGCAACGGCCCGCCGCCCATGCCGCGCTGGACGAAGGCGATGCCCTCGAACGACCCGCTTTGCAGGTTCCAGTCGCGCATGTTCAGAGGCGAGACACCGGTTTTTGGCGACGTCGGTGTGCGCTCCCACAGCATCACCAGTCGCTCGGCCTCGCCAAACGGCAGCGGCCGCATCAGCGCCGCGTCGGCCAGCGAGAAGATGGCGCTGTTGGCGCCGATGCCGAGCGCCAGGGTGAGCGCTGCCACCAGCGTGAAGCTACGGGCCGAGATCAACTGCCGGACTGCCAGGCGGACGTCGCTGAGCAGTTCTTCGAGCCGTTGCATAAGCCGCATCGCGGGTTCCTCCCCTTGGCACCCTGCACGCGCCAGGACTTGGCGGGGCCACTGAAACAAGGATCGCACAGGCGCGCAGGCCTCTACCGTGCCGTTGTCATTTCCTCAGACGAACCGATCGGGCAATCCGTTGCCTTCACCCGCGACTGCGTTGAAGCTGAAAGAGGCGTTACTCGTCCTGAATCCGCGCCGCATGGCCCCGCCCGGTCCTCGCCCTGGCCCACGATATTGCCGTCATATACTGTTAAGAGGTATATTGCATCAGGGTACATCAGGGAGGGATTCAAGGTGTTCAGCCGCGAACTGAAAAAGGGCAACACCGAGCTGCTCGTGCTCTCGCTCCTGGAAGCCCGTGCGCGACACGGCTACGAGATCGGCCGCCTCATCGAGGAACGCTCCGGCGGGAAGCTCCGCTACCGGATCGCCTCGCTGTATCCGCTGCTCTGCCGACTCGAGACGCGCGGCCTCATTGCGGGACGATGGGTCGAGAAGGGCGCAGAACGGCGTCGCCGCTACTACCGACTCACGCCAAACGGACGCAAGGCGCTCCGGCAGCAGCGGACGCTCTGGCAGGAATTCATGGACGCGGTCGCCCGCGTGACGGCTCCCGATCATGCGTGACTGGCGCGCCTACGTGCGCGAGCGGCTCCGCCTGCCGGGGCTCACGCCCGAACGCGAAGCCGAAGCGATCGAGGAGCTCGCCCTCCAGCTCGAGGACGTGGCGCGCGGCGCCATCGACGCAGGGGCAGCCGAAGACGAGGCGTGCGCGATCGCCGAACGGCACGTCCCCGATTGGGCGGAGCTGGCCGACGATATCGCACGGGAGGACCGCCTGCGCAAGGCGGCCGTCGAAACGCGGCTGTCGGAGCGATTCGACGGTCTGGCCTCGAAGAGCTGGTGGGCGCGCTCGACCGCCGGCCTCGCGGGTGATCTGTTCTACGGCCTGCGGATCCTCCGCACGCAGCGTGCGTTCACCGTGATTGCCGCGCTCACGCTCGCTGCGGGCATCGGTACAACCGCCGCGCTCTTCAGCATCGTCGACGCGGTGCTGCTGCGGCCGTTGCCGTTTCGCGATGCCGATCGGCTGCTCCGGCTGATTTCGCTGCGGACCAACGGCGAGCCTGGCGGCATCTCGTACCCGGACTTCCAGGATTGGCGTTCCCGGAGCACGACGTTCGACGGCATGGCCGTGTACACGTCCCGCAACTTCGCCCTGCGCGAGGCAGAGGGCATCAGCCAGGTGCGCGGAGCGGTCGTGAGCGAAGATCTCTTCCCCATGCTCGGCGTATCTGCCCAGCTCGGACGGATCTTCGTGCAAGCCGAGTACTCCCCTGGCGCAGCCACGTCCGTCGTGCTCGGCGATCGCTTCTGGCGCGATCGCTTCGGCGCCGACCCCAACGTCGTCGGCCGGACCATCGAGCTCGATCACAAGCCGGCGATTGTCGTCGGCGTCATGCCGGCGGGCTTCGCGTTTCCGATTGAGCCGGAGCGGACCGAGCTGTGGACGACGATTGCCGTGGACGCGGGCTCTCTGGCGCAGCAGCGAGGGGTCCACTATCTCAACGGGATTGCCCGGCTCGGACCGGAGGCGTCACTCGAGCAGGCACAGACGCAGCTGGCCGCCATTGTCAGCGCGCTCAACAAGCAGTATCCGGAAAACGATCCGCGTGGCGTGCTCGTCCGACCCGAGCTCGCCGAGCTGGTCGCCAACGTGCGATCGGAATGGCTCGCCCTGTTCGCGGCCGCCGGCTGTCTGCTCCTGATCGCGTGTGGCAACGTCGTCAACATGCTGCTGGCTCGCGCGGCATCGCGCCGCAGGGAGCTCGCGGTCCGGTTCGCGCTCGGCGCCGGCCGCGCGCGGCTGGTTCGCCAACTCCTGACCGAACATGCGCTGCTCGGCGCACTGGGCGGAGCGCTCGGGCTCGTCTTTGCCTACTGGTGCATCTCGATCCTCAAGCAGGCTGCACCGCCCGACGTTCCGCGACTCGAAGACGCGGGCCTGCAGCCAGGCGTCCTGCTCTTCACCGCCGCGGTCTCGTTCGCAGCCGTCGGGCTGTTCGGCCTCGTTCCGGCCCTGCACGCCTCCGCACGCGATCCGGCACGTCTCGCGAGCCTTGGCGGCCGCAGTCGCGGCGACGGAGTCGGAGGCCGTATCCGGCGCATGCTGGTGATCGGGCAGATCGCGGTCGCAATGGTGCTGCTCGTCGGCGGAGCGCTGCTGATCACGACGGTCGTGCGCCTGCAGCGCGTGGACCCCGGCTTCGCTGCCACGCACGTCGTCACGTTCAGAGTGGACATCCCGGACGAACACTCGGTCGTCCGTGAAGGGATCTTCTACCGGGACCTGCTGGACGGTCTGCGCGCGATGCCCGGCGTCCGCGCCGCCAGCGCGGCGTACGGCGTGCCATTCAGCGGGCGGGGCCTCAACACGAGCATGGAGATCGAGGGCCGGCCGGCCAGGTCGAACCTTCACGATCAGGCCAACTTCAATATCGTTCAGCCCGAGTTCTTCCGGACGCTTGGCGTGACGCTGCTCGACGGCCGAGACTTCACGCCGCGCGACAGCCTCGCGTCGCCGCCGGTCGCGATCGTCAACGAGACGTTCGCGCGACGCTTTTTCGGCGGCACCAGCCCCATCGGGCGTCATGTTCGACCAGGCATCGGCAACGGCTACGACAAGGAACCGCTGCGCGAAATCGTCGCGATTGTGCGTGACATCCGCGCGTCCAGCCTGAGAACCGGACCAGAGCCCGAGGTGTACGTCCCGGCCGCCCAATGCCCGTCGATCGGGAACGCGATCGTTGTCGTGCGAACCGATCTCGACCAGCAGGACGTCGGACGAAGGGCGAAACGGCTGGTCGCGAGCCTGGACCCATCCATCCCGGTGTCCCGTATCAAAACGCTGGAACAGTACATGTCTTCGACCGTCGTCCAGCCTCGGTTCAGCTCGCTGCTGCTGGGGCTGTTCGCTGTCCTCTCGGGTACCGCTCGCCGGGATCGGGCTCTATGGACTGATCTCGTACGCGGTGGCGCAGCGTACACAGGAGATCGGCGTTCGTCTCGCGCTCGGCGCGGCGCCACGCGCGGTCCTGGCGTTGGTGCTGCGTCAAGGTGCGGCGATCGCGGCCGTCGGAATCGGCGTCGGACTGGTGGCCGCCTTCGTGTGCACGCGTTGGATGGCCGCGCTCCTCTTCGGAGTCGGGCCGCGTGATCCTGGCATGTTCGCAGGCGCAGCCTGCCTGCTGTTCGCCGTCGCCCTGCTGTCGACCGTGATCCCGGCAGCGAGGGCCATGCGGGTGGATCCGATCACCGCGTTGGGTCGCGAGTGAGGATCACGTCGCGGCAGATGTCGCGAGGCAAGGGGTTCAAGGTTCAGAGGTTCAAGGTTCAAGGTTCAAGGTTCAAGAGTTTCAAAGGTTCTGGGGTTCAGACTTGATCTGTTGTGAGCGTCGGCGAGCTGGCTCGATCGATAGCGTTGAACGTTGAACTCCTGAACCTTGAACCCCTGAACCTTGAACCCCTGAACCTCTGAACCCCCATCCCCTGAACCTCGCTATAATCCCCGCTATCCGTGGCACACGAGAACCGCGCGGTCCCGAGCAAACCCGATCCGCCCGCCGCCTGGCGCTGGGCCGTCCTGACGGCGGTCAGCCTGGCGATGTTCGGCAACTACTACGCCTACGACTCGATCGGTCCGGTCGCCGACTCGCTGCAGCGGATGCTCGGCTACACGGACACGCAGATCGGAACCCTCAACGCCATCTACAGCTTCCCGAACATCATCATGGTCCTCGTTGGTGGCGTCATCGTGGACCGGTTCGGCGCCGCGCGCGCCACGCTGGCCTTCGCCACGATTCAAGGCATCGGCGCCCTGGTCACCGCGCTCTCGCCGATGTTTCCGGTGATGGCGGCCGGCCGCCTGATTTTCGGGCTGGGCGCGGAATCGATGATCGTGGCGATCACGGTCGCGATCGGACAGTGGTTCGTCGGGCGGCAACTGGGGTTCGCGTTCGGCTTGAATCTGAGCTTCGCGCGTCTGGGGTCGTACGGCGCGGACATGTCCACGACGTGGTTCAAGCCGCTCTACGATCGCGGCTGGCAACCGCCGCTGTGGCTCGCGGTGGGTTTCGCCGCCGCGTGTGTGGTGGGATCGGCCGCCTATTACCTGCTCGATCGCAGCGCGCGACGACGATACGAGCTTCCGCAGGCGTCGCCGTCCGACCGCATCGTCTGGAGCGACCTGTGGCGCTTCGATCGCTCCTATTGGTACATCGTGGGGCTCTGCGTGACGTTCTATTCGGTCATCTTCCCGTTCCGCAGCACGTTCGCGATCAAGTACTTTCAGCACGCGCACGGCCTGTCGCTGCAGGAAGCCGGGTCGATGAATGCCTACGTGTTCCTGGCCGCGATCTTCGCCACCCCCACGTTCGGACTGCTGGCGGACAGGGTCGGCCGGCGTGCGGCCTTCATGGCCTTCGGCACATGTCTCCTGTGTGCGGTGTTCCCGGTCCTCGCGTACACGAGCGCGAGCCTCTGGGTGGCCACCGTGATGATCGGCGTTGCCTTCTCCCTCGTTCCCGCAGTGCTCTGGCCCGCCGTGCCCTACATCGTCGAGCCGACCCGGCTGGGCACCGCGTACGGGTTGATGACGATGCTGCAGAACATCGGGATGATGCTGGCGAACCTCGCCGCCGGCGCGCTGAATGATGCGAGCGGCGCCGGTCCGACCAACCCGTCCGGCTATCGCCCGATGTTGTGGATGTTTTTCCTGCTCAGCCTCTTCGGCTTCATCTTCGCGGCCGCGCTCCGGATCCGGGAGGGAGGGCCGCAGGGTCATGGACTCGAGACGATTCGCGCAAGCGAGCACACGCCTTAGACCGGAGCTCACCTTCGTGCGTCACGTAGGGCCGGGCCTTCAGGCCCGGCCACGCGGTCACAAATCCTCGAGCGTCAGCTCGCGCGCCATGACGATATTCCCCGCCATCAGCCCGCAGTCGACGGGGAGGACCACGCCGGTGATCGCCGACGCCGCATCGGAGGCGAGAAAGGCGACCGCGCGCATGACTTCGATCGGCTCGACGATGCGGCCGAGCGGGTACCAGCGCTGGAGTTGGGTCAGGACCGCCGGGTTGCGAGAGGCGCGCTCGTTCCAGAGCGGCGTGCGCACCGTGCCCGGGCAGACGATATTGGCCCGGATGTTGTACCGGCCGAATTCGAGCGCGAGCGCCTTGGTCAGGCTGATCATGCCGGCCTTCCCGGCACTGTAGGCGGCGTCGCCGAGAGCAACGAGCCCGTTCACCGATCCGATGTTGACGATCGAGCCGGCACGCCGCGATTTCATCGACGGCAGAACCGCGTGCGCGCAGTTGTACGCGCCGTTCAGGTTGGCATCGACGTCGGCCCTGAAACCCTCCGGTGTCGTGCGCTCGAGGCTGGCGTTCGTGCTGACGCCGGCGTTGTTGATCAGGATGTCGATCGGGCCGAGGAGCGAGACGAGACGCGCAAACGCAGAACCGACGGCTTCGGCGTCGCCGATATCGACGACAGCCGGCTCGACTCGGATTCGTTGCTGCCGGAGCTGGTCCGCAAACGCGATGACCGTGTCCCTGCGATCGAGTGCGGCAATCGCAGCGCCCTGGCCGCCGAAGTACCTGCACAGCTCCTGGCCGATCCCGCCGGCGGCGCCCGTGATCGCGACGACCTTGTCTTGGAATTCCACGGTCAACTCCCGAACGCGGCGGCCGCGCCGGCAATCCACGCAAGAGCAGTGCGACGCAGGTGACGGTAGTTGTAGTCCATCGACCGGTGAGTCTAGTCTCATCCGAGGGGCTTCGCCCCTCGGACTCCCCGACACGCGCGCTCGCGCGCCGCTTCGCCGGCGCGCTTCCGCCTCCGCGCGAAGCGCTACGGCGAGACCTCGCCGAAGCCTTGGCGTAGGCGGGCCGCTCGCGTGGCTCGCTCGCCATGCTCGCTCGCACCGTGGAGCGAGCGTCGGGTTTGTGAGACAGCTTCTAGCGTCGCTTCGCCCTCAACTACTCTTTAATAACTTACACCGGGGTTCACTTGTGTTCGCTATTGCGCCTCCGTGCGAGGCTTCAGCCTGCCCGTGCGCGGGGCAGCCCTAAGGGCTGCGCTACACATGGACAAAAGTGAATCTCTGGATAGGAGAGCTCCTCCTTGACAACTCAGGAGGGGCCGCCGTAGCATGCCCTCCTAAACCATATAGGAGAGCTACCGTGGCGCCAGAAGCCGAGCTCCTGCCGGGCACACTCGATTTGCTGATCCTGAAGGCCGTGTCGCTCGGGGCCCATCACGGCTACGGCGTGCTGCTGCGGATCGAGCAAATCACCGGCGGCGCGCTGGCCATCGAGCAGGGCGCGCTCTACCCCGCCCTCTACCGGCTCGAGCATCAAGGGCTGCTCGACACCGAGTGGGGCACGTCCGACAACAATCGCAAGGCCAAGTTCTACAGCCTGACGCCGGCCGGGCGAAAGCGGCTGAAGGCCGAGACCGAACGCTGGAACCGCGCCGCGCTGGCGATGAACACGGCACTTCGGGCACAGGAGGCTTGAGCCCGCCCGTTGGTGTCGGCCTCTTGACATCATAATTCTACATAGGTAGGATTCACGACATCGTGAACCTGACCTACCCCACCACGCTCGTCCTGCACGCGCTCGCCAACGGCGTTCGCCATGGCTTCGACGTGATCGACGCGACGGGCCTGCCGAGCGGCACCGTCTACCCGATCCTGCGCAGACTCGAGGGCGAGGCCCTCGTCTCCGCCGCGTGGGAAGACGCCGCGATCGCCCATGACGAACAACGGCCGCCACGCCGCTACTACGAGCTCACGCCCGCGGGCCGACGCGTCCTCGACACGGCCCGTGCACGGTATCGCGTGCCCCGATCGATCGCGGCGCGCGCGAAACGATTGCGCCCCGAGACCTCGTCGTGATGCTCCGCCTGTCCCTCTGGCTCGCCATGCGCATCGTTTCCGTCGCCGCGATGCTCGTGCCGGCCGCCGCGCGCGCGGAGTGGCGCCGGGAGTGGCAAGCGGAGCTGAGCCACCGCTCGGCGCACCTGCGGAGCCGACGCAACCTCACATGGACCATGACCATGGATTTGACTGGCCGCGCGCTTGGTTCGGTGCCTGACGCCGCCTGGATCAGGCGCCAATTCACCCTCGACGCGGACGCCGTGCACGACGCCGCCCACATCGTCCGGATGCTGGTCAAGGCGCCCGGCTTCACCGCGGTCACCCTGCTCGTCTTCGCGATTGGCATCGGCGCGACGACGGCGATCGTCAGCGTGGCCGACGCGCTCTTCATGCGGCCGCTTGCCGTAGCGGAGCCCGAACGTGTGATGACGGTCTGGCAGTACAACCGGGAGACGGGCGCGGGTGGCCTGGACGTCGCGCCGGGCAACGCGATCGACTGGCTCGCGCGCAACCGATCCTTCGAAACAGCGGCGATGGCCGAGCCGTTCAGCTTCAATCTCAACTTCGCCGGCCGCGAACCCGACTATCTCTACGCCGCTCGCGTGAGCGATCAGTTTTTCACGGTGCTGGGTACGCCGGTCCTGTACGGCCGGACGTTTCTTCCTCAGGAGTACCGCCGCGGCGGCGCCCGCGTCGTGATCTTCAGCCACGCGCTGTGGGCCAGCCGCTTCAATGGCGACCCGTCAATCGTCGGGAAGGGCGTCCGGCTCGACCCGGGCGACGAGTACACCGTCGTCGGCGTCATGCCACGAGGGCTCGAGCTGCGGCTCTTCAACGATCGCGACAGGCGGCCGGAACCGGCGATCTGGATGCCGAAACAAGGGATCGCCGACTTCGAGCCCACGCTTCGCGGGCAGGCGTTCTACAACGTCGTGGGCCGGCTTCGACCGGGCGTCTCGGTCGATCAGGCCCAGGCGGAGTTCGACGTGCTGTCCGCGCAGCTCGCGCGCGAGTATCCGCAGACCAATGCCCGGATCTCGGCACAGGTGGTACCGCTTCGCGCACACCTCGTCGGGAGCCTGCGTGACGTGCTGCCGCTGCTCCTGGGCGCAGCGGCGATTCTCCTGGTGGTGGCGTGCGCCAACGTCGCGAACCTGCTGCTCGCACGCGGTTCTGCGCGTGGTCGGGAGTTCGCGGTCCGCCAGGCGCTTGGCGCGAGCCGCTTCCGCCTGGTCCGTCAGATGCTCGTCGAGAGCCTGCTGCTCGCGGTGGCGGGAGGGACGCTGGGCCTCGTCCTGGCGCGATGGACGCTGGACGTCATCGCCAGCCTGCGACCGGGGGACCTTGCGCTCGTCGATCACATTCCGATTGACGGCCGCGCCGCTTTGATCGCCTGCGGCGTGACGATCGCCGCAGCGCTCATGGCGGGATTGGCTCCATCGGTACAGCTGTCGCGGCCGTCGGCTGTCGGTGCGCTG
The DNA here is from genome assembly GCA_963804795.1 of uncultured Acidobacteriota bacterium. Taxonomy (GTDB): domain Bacteria; phylum Acidobacteriota; class Vicinamibacteria; order Vicinamibacterales; family 2-12-FULL-66-21; genus CAVSUB01. Next base: position 52,416 of record CAWDRS010000015.1, read on the forward strand.
AGAGAGGGACGGACGGGCTCCCGCCGAAGCGTGCGCGGCACGCTCGTCGTCGTCGAAGTTGCGGCGGCGCTGGTGCTCGCCGTCGGCGCGGGCTTGCTCGCGCGCAGCTTCGTGCTGATCCAGCGCGTCGATCCCGGCTTCAGCCGGGACGACGTGTCCGTGCTCCAGGTTTTCTCGACCCGCCGCCTCGATACGCCTGAGAAGCGCGTCGTCTTCTTTCAACAGGCGCTCGACCGTATGCGTGGGCTGCCGGGGGTCGTCGCTGCGGGCGGCGTGACGTCCATGCCGTTTGGAGAAGCGCGTGTCATCAACCGGCAGCCTGTCGCGATCGCCGGGCGGGCACCCGCTTCAGGAGAGGCGGACCTGGCGTACGCGACCGCTGTCGCCGGCGAATACTTCCAGGCGATGAACGTACCGCTCCTCGGGGGACGGCTCTTCGACGCCACCGACGGTGCGGCCTCGCGACAGGTCGCCCTGGTGTCGCAGCGAGCCGCGCGACAGTTCTGGCCCGGATCCGATCCGCTCCGATCCATCGGAGCAAAGATGCGATTCAAGTTCATGGGGAAGGAGTTCGACGCCGAGATCGTCGGCGTGGTGGGCGACGTGCGTCACGAGTCATTGGATGCCCCCGCCGCGGCCGAGGTCTTCGTTCCCTATGCGCAGTCGGGATTCTACGGTTTGACGCTCGTGGTCCGCACGGCGCCCGGATCGCCCGCGAACCCGCAAGTCCTGAAGGAACAGATCTGGGCGCTCGATCCTCTTCAGCCGATCTACGACGCCTCACGGCTGGACGCTCTGATCTCGAAAACGCTGAGGGGCCAGCGCTTCAACCTCTTCGTGCTCGGCGGGTTCGCGCTTGCGACCTTGCTGCTCACGACGGCCGGGGTCTATGGCGTGATGAGCTTCTCGACCAGCCAGCGCACTCGTGAGTTCGGCGTCAGGCTGGCGCTCGGTGCGGAGCGCCGAGACATCGTGAGGCTCGTGCTCCGCGAAGGGCTTGGCATCGCCAGTGCCGGTGTGATCGTCGGAGTCGCCGTGGCTCTGCCGCTGGCCCGCTTGCTACGAAGCCTGCTCTTCGGCGTGACGTCCGCCGATCCCGTGACCTTCCTGGCCGTGAGTGTCGGGCTGCTCCTGGTTGCCGTAGCGGCGTGTTATGTGCCGGCGCGCCGGGCGCTCAAGGTCGATCCGGCGGAGGCGCTGCGACTGGACTAGTCTATCCGAGGGGCGCCCCTCGGATGAGACTCGACTGTTCGAGCGTCGCGGCCGGACCCGGTCGAAGAGCTGACAGACGCCTGACGCCTACTCGGCCCGCAACACGACGAGGGGATTCCGCCGTCGCGGCGCGGCGGGCAGGCGCATACGAGGCCGTCACGGCGACCAGCGCCACCGCGATGCCGACCGCGGCGAACGTCGCTGGATCTCGCGCGTCCACCTCGAACAGGAGGCCTCGGATGCGGCTGCCGACGAACAGCGCGCCGAGAAGGCCCAGCACGATTCCCGGCACCGTGAACCGGAGCGCTTGTGCCACCACCACGAGCGGCAGAGCCCGCGGTCGCGCGCCGAGCGCGACACGAATCGCGAACTCGCGCGCGCGCTGCGACACGAGGTACGACATGACGCCGTAGATCCCGATCACGCCGAGAAGCAGCGCCAGGGTGCCGAGCAGAGTCACGAGCCTCGTCCGGACGCGCATCAGCGACGAGCTCCGCTCTACCCAGTGACGCATGTTCTGCACGTCGTAGGCCGCCAGGTTGGGATCGTGAACCTTGAGTCGCTCGCGGATGAGAGGAGCCGCGGTCTCCGGTGGTCCTTCGGTGCGCACCACGACATTGAACAGCGGAAAGAACCCGAACTGGGCAGGCGGGTAGTACACCACGCGTTCCGGCGGCTCTCCCAGGTTCCGCATCCGGACGTCCGCGACCATGCCCACCACTTCGCCCGTGTTTCCGTTCTCGAGCCTCAATCGGCGGCCTATGGGATCGTCGTCCGCGTACAGCGCACGGGCGGTCTGCTGGCTGATGACGAAGACGTGCGGTGCATCCGGACCGTCCTGCGGCCCGAACAATCGCCCGCGAACGAGGGGCACCCGCATGGTGCGGAAGTACCCCTCGTCTACCAGGCGCCATTCGCACGTGACGAACGGACCGACGTCGGTCGCCACCTGCGTAACGGTCAACGCGCCGGGACTCAGAGGGATGGCACTCGAGATCCCGGCGGCGCTGACGCCTGGAGCAGCCTGCAGGTCGCTCGTCAGCCGCGACAGGAATCCGCTGATGGCAGCCCCGTTCGGAAGACGCGCCCTCGTCAGGGCGAGCTTCGCCGTGAGCACCGATTCAGCATCGATGCCCGACGGGACACGCTGCAACTTGACCAGGCTCTGAATCAACAGGCCGGCGCCCACCAGCAGCAAGGTCGTCAGCGAGACCTGCCCGACGACGAGGACGGCCCTCACGCGATGCCTGGTTGGCGTTCGATCTCCCCACCCGGTTGCGTGAAGGAGGCCGAGGTGCCGGGCTCCCCTGGTTTGCCACACCGGGATCAACCCGAACACGACGCCGGTCACAATTCCTGCCCCCAAAGCGAACGCCAGGACAGCGGGGTTCAAGCCCACTTCGTCGATGCGTGGCACGATGCCCGCCAGCAGCCGGCGCGCGGCCGTGACAACGAGGCCGGACAGCAACACACCGAGCAGCGCGCCTGCCGTCGTGAGAAGCACGCTCTCGGTCAACAACTGGCGGGCGATACGTGCGGCGCCGGCGCCGAGCGCGGCGCGTATCGCGATTTCCTTGCGTCGGGCGACTGCCCTGGAGAGCAGGACGTTCGCGACGTTCGCACAGGCGATGAGCAGGACCACGGTCGCGGCGCCGAACAACGCGAGCAGCGCCGTCCGCACTTCCTCCGGCACCAGCGACTCCGCGAACGGCGTCACGCTGACGCGAACGTCTCTGTTGGAATCAGGAAACTCTCGAGCCAGGCCCGCCGCGATCGCCGCCATTTCCGCATGGGCCTGCTCGCGGGTGAATCCAGGCCTCAGGCGGCCCAGCACGGCGAGATAGCGATTGACGCGCCTCGAGTTGGTTTGATCGATGACCTGTGGCACCCACAAATCCGGCTCCGTCGGAACCGAAAAATCGGCGGGCGCCACGCCGATGACGCTGTAAGGGGATCCATTCAGCACCAGCTGACGGCCCAGGATCGCAGGATCCGCTCCGAACCGCGTGCGCCACAACCTGTTGCTGAGCACTGCGACTCTGTGTTGCCCCTGGTGCCCTTCGTCCGCGGTGAACCATCGACCGAGGTGGAGCGGACGGCCAAGCACGGCGAGAAACGAGTCGGTTGGAGCCAGCGCTTCCAGACGCTCGGGATAGTCGGCGCCGCTCCACGTCAGCGTCTGCCCGCTGAAGGCCGCGAGCTCGAGGCTGCGGGCTCGATCTTTCCAGGAAAGATAGTCCGGCAGCGAAACCGCGGAAGCCTCGAGCCCTCGCGCGATGTTCGTTTCGCGCAGCAGCATGAGCCGCTCCGGCGCCGGTACTGGAAGCGAACGCAACAGCACGGCATGCATCACGCTGAAGATCGAGATGTTCGCCCCCATGCCGAGGGTCAGCGCGGTCAGCGCGATTGCCGGAATCGCCGGCGTGCGCCTCCACGATCGGAAGGCGTATCGTACGTCCTGTTTCATCAGGGCCCAATGCTCCCGCGGCGCATGGAACAGCAAATCGCCCAACACCTGAAACCAGAGCGTTGCGAGCCCCGCGGTCCGGGCATCGCCGGCGTCGGCCCGGGCACGGAAGAGGAGCGACATCTCCCGGCCGTACTCATGACGGAAATCGGCGCGGATACAGGCGAAGGAGCCAGCGATAGACGCGTTCAGACATCTTCATGGCCTCACCCTTCGCTGGACCGCAGGCTGGTCAGCCTGGCGTGCCCGAGGAGCGCCGACATGCGCGCCATCTCCTGTCGGGCCGCCTCCCGGCCATCGCGAGTCAGCCGGTAGTATCGCCGCCGCTCGTCGTCGGCCGCAGGCCGGCTGTCCATCTCCTCGATCAGCCCGTCTTCCAGCATCTGCTTGATCGAGCCGTAGAGCGTGCCGGGGCTCATCTTGACCTTGCCATCGCTCCGTTCCGCGATGTCCAGCATGATGCCGTAGCCATGAAGCGGCCGATCGGCCAAGGCAATCAGAATCTGGAAGACCGCGGGAGCCATGGGGCGTTCGGGGAGCAGGGGCTTTGCCATTGCGAAGCTGATTATATCGGCAAGCCGATATATCTGCAAGCCGATACTTTCTGAGACTGGATCTCCGTGGCGGGTCGGCAACGCCGATTCGCGCGTCAAGATCGGTGGGTGACAGATGCCAGGCGCACTGATGCGCCGGTGGTCTTCAGATCGACGCGGAAGCAAGCTCCTAGTCGCGATCGGCGCGAGCGAAAGTGGCCGAAAGAAGGTTCGCGAAACTGTTCTACTGGCAGGTGGGCTTCTGCCCTTTCCGGGGACCGGATGCGTCCTTTACGCCTGGCGATCGTGGTCCCGTGGTTTTCGAGACGTCAACGCATTGATTCTCCCAGACCTCGACCCAGGCGCTGGCGCGGCTCTCCGGTGTCATGACCCCAACGACGATGTCCGCGTCACCGTCACCGTCGATATCGCCGGCGTCGAGGGTGGCATGGCGGGGGGCGCCCATCGACAACGTGTGGCGCTCGAACACGCCGCGCCGCTTCTGCTCGAGCCAGACGAGCGCCGGCAGCTGTGACTCGTCCCGATCGGATCCTCCAGCCAACAAGGCCGCGGCCACGACATCCAGATCACCGTCGTTGTCCAAGTCGGCGGCCACCGCACGATGGACGCCAGGCATGCCAGCGAGGTGATGCGCCTCGAATCTCATGCCGCCCCGATTCTCCAGCCACTGGATGCCGTGATACGGCTTCACGATGTCGTCGTCGAACGAATCTCCATTCGTGACGAGCACGTCGAGATCGCCATCGCCGTCGAGATCCACGACCTGCATCCCGGACGAGCCCCAGTTCGCGTGAGGCGCTTTGTACAAGACGGCCGGATCGAACGCGAATGGCGGGGTGCCCTTGTTGATGTACGCGACGACTGTCTCGAACTGCTGGGAGAGGAGGGCAACCAGATCGAGCTTGCCGTCCTGGTTCAGGTCCACCGGTACAACGTCGAGCGCGCCAGGGCGCGGATCGATGACATGTTCGGACAGCGACTGCCGGCCGTCGACAGCTCTGTTCTCGAGGATGGCGAGACGTCCGACCGTGCGCCAGCCAAATGCCGCCACAGCAAGATCGAGCTTCCCATTTGCGTCGAAGTCCCCGGCGCGCACGTCAGCGACGCGCGGCCAGCCCTCGAGTGCGACTTGTGAGTACCCGCCGCCCGCCTGGGGGCGCATCCAGATCACGGCGCCGGAAAGATGATCGCCTGGGAGCAGACGGCCGAGATCGCCGACCAGAAACCCCGGGCGTCCGTCGCCTTCCAGATCAGCCAGCGAGACTCGCGACGGATGGGGGACCGACGCGATGACTTCGAGCTTCGGGACCGCCTGGGCGGGGTTGCCCCGCAGCAGCACTCCCTCTCGCATGTCGGTCGCTATCACCTCGAGAACGCCATCGCCGTTCGTGTCGACGAGGCGCACGTTGGCGATCGTCGGCGCCACGCCAGGGAGGTCCGGCGTCATCGACCGTCTCTTGAATCGCGAGGCGTCTGCTGCGGGCCAGCGCTCAGGCGCGGGCAGTCGCTCGGGCGCCTTTTCTTCGTAGTACTGCAGCGCTCGCTGCATGTCGTCCGGCAGCACGACCGTGGCTGGGATCTGCGGTTCGGCGGTCTGACGCTCGCCACTTCGGATGAGCGCCATCTGTTCGACCGAACGACGCCACGCGGCACGGGGAAGGACATCAGCTGGCGGCACATCGTGACACGACCCGCAGGTCGTGGCGATGTCCCGGGTGGCCTGGTTGTTCCGGACGGTTGGCGAGGTGGCCGCTGGCCGCCGAGTTAGCTCCGCGGCCGCCACGCCAGCCGAAACACTGATCCCGACAGCAAGCGCGACGCGTACCCCAACGGGAACGCTCCGCCCGTTCACGGTGAACTACTTCCCTTCCGGCATCAGCACCACTTTCACATAACGCGCCGTGTCGAGGTAGGTGCGCGCGGCGTCTCGGATGAGCGATGATGAGAGCTCCCCGTAGAGTCCGCGCAGCGTCGCAGGATCGGGGATCGGCTCGTCGTACTGATACGCGTACGTCAGCTGATTCAGCCAGTAGCCGTTCTGCCGGCTGTCGGTCTCGAGGTCACGACGCAACGCGGCCTGCACGTCGGAGACCTGCCCGGGGCTCGGGCCGTTGGTCCTGAACTCCTCCACCACCGCGAACAAGGCCTTCACGAGATCCTGGGTGCGGGCCGGATCACAGGCAAAAGTAATCGTCATCCGGTACTCCTGGTCCGGGCGCTTCGTGTAGTCGGGCACGACGCTCACGCCGTAAGTGCCTCCGAGATCTTCCCTCAGCACACGCTGCAGGTTCCCGGCCAGCGTATTCGCGAGCGCGCGCACGATCAGGCGATTTCTCTGATTGTTCTGGAACGGCCCGGTGAACACGACGCCCACCTGGCTCTTCGGTGCCGTGCCCTTGTTGACCTGCTTCTCCACGACGCCCGGCGGCGGGCGAATGCCGACGTCCCGTCCCGCCTCTTTTCGATTCAGCGCCGGCAGGCTGGCCAGATACTTTTCGACGAGCGGCTTGATGGTCGGGAGATCGAAGCTTCCGACCAGGACGAACGTGAAGTCGCTCGCATCCGCGAAGCGGTCCTTGTAGAACGCCATCGACTTGTCGAGGTTCATCTGCGCGACGAGCTCCGGTGTCATCGGCCGCGCGCGCAGGTGGTTCTGCGTCAAAGCCGCCGTCAGGGTGTCCTCGAACGCGGCGTCAGGGAGCGCCTGTCGGTTGGCCAGACCGGCGCGCATCTGACCGGTCATCACGCTGAAGGCTTCCGGGTCCGCTCGCGGCTGCGTGAACGTCAGGTAGACCAGCTGAAACATCGTCTCCAGGTCGCGACCGAGCGCCCGGCCGCTCAGGCCTTCGGACATGTCCCCGATGTCGGCTCGCACGAAGGCTGCCTTGCCCGCGAGCTTCTTGCTCAGATCAATCGTCGTCAGCGAGCCGAGCCCTCCCTGCGCCACGACCTGTGTCGCGGTCTCGGCGGCGACGAAGTCCTGGTCGGCAGCGAGCGATGTCCCTCCGGGGCTGAACGCCCGCAGGAGAATCTCGTCCTGCTTGAACGTTGTCGGGTCGAGGACGACTCGGACGCCGTTGGACAACGTCCACTCGGTCACTCCGGAGGCCTCCTTGACGGCTGTCTTCGTCACGCGACCTGGCTTGGGCGGCACCTCGAGCAGCGGCTTGGCGCTCACGGCATCGACATACGCCGTCAGCGCGCCACCGCCGGCGTTCTTGATGATCGACGCCAGCTTCGCCTCGTCTGGCACCGTCGATCCTGGCTTCTTGGGCGCACTCACGACCACGACGCGGTTCCGATCCGGCACCCACGTGCTGGCGAGGCTGTTGACGTCGGCGAGTGTGATCTCCGGCAGGAAGCGCTGGACCAGGCCGTTTTCGTATGCGATGCCGGGGATCGGCTCCTGCTGCATGAAGTTGCGGATGAACTCGTCTGCGAGCGAGCCGGACGTATGCTCGTCGTTCGAGGAGGCGAGCTGCGCGAAGGTCTGCATCAGGCTCGAGCGGTACCGGTCGAGCTCCGTCTGCGTGAAGCCGAATCGCGCGACGCGATCGGCTTCCGTGAAGAGCGCCGCCAGCCCACGCTCCGCTCCCCCCTCCGGCACCAGCGCCGTCAGCGTCGTCGCCTCGGTCGTGCGCACGAACAGGCCGCGGTTGGTTTCTGCGTCGAGGAACGGCGCGTCCGGCTTCTGTGTCATTTCCGCGAACCGCGCGGAGAGCAGACCGCTGAAGACCCGCTCGATCGTCTGCTGCCGATAGGCGCCGATCGTGGTCTGATCGCGTGCGGCCATCAGGCTCGTGACGCCCACGATCGTGGCTGTCGCCTCGCTGTCGGTCGCAATCGCGTAGCGTGTGCCCGGATGGTCCGGCACGTCGTAGTTGGTCCGGGGACGCGGCGAGGCCGGCATCGGGATGGAGCCGAAGTGGGACCTGATGAGCCCTTCCATCACCGCAGGATCGAAATCGCCCACGGCGATCACCGCCATGAGATCCGGGCGATACCAGTCCGTGTAGAACTTCTTGAGCCGATCGTAGGTGAACGCCCGGATGATTTCCGGCTTCCCGATCGGGAGGCGTTCCGCGTAGCGCGAGTCCTTGAGCAGAACCGGCAGCTGGACGTCCAGAATCCTGCCGTCCGCGCCGAGGCCCGTACGCCACTCCTCCAGGATGACGCCGCGCTCCTTGTCGACCTCCTCTTGATCGAACGTGACGGTGTGCGCCCAGTCTTCCAGGATCAGCAGCGAGCGATCGATCACCTTGGGGTTGTCGGTCGGGATCTGAAGCTGGTAGACGGTCTGGTCGAAGCTGGTGTTCGCGTTGATGTGCGCTCCGAACCGCATGCCCGTCGACTGGAGGAAGGCGATGACATCCTGCTTGGGGAAATGGCTCGTGCCGTTGAACGCCATGTGCTCGACGAAGTGCGCGAGCCCCCGCTGATCGTCGTCTTCCAGAACGGACCCGGCGTTGACGACGAGCCGGAGCTCGGCTCGACCCTGCGGCCGGTTGTTGGCCCGAACGTAATAGCGCATGCCGTTCGAGAGCGTGCCGACGGTGATTCGAGGATCGACGGGAACTGGCTGGGTGAGCGGCGCGTTCTGCGCCCCGGTTGTCACCGCGCGCTGAGGTGTCGCCGTCACGCTGGTCGCAGCGGCGATCGCCAACGTCAAAAGCATCAACTGTGCTCGGTTGCGGAAGCTCATGGATGTCTCCAGAGGGATATCATTTCATAGCTGCTCGCGGAGTGGTAAAAGCACGCGCGGCCACACCCTCTTTCGCTACCGGGGGGCCGGACCGTTCTTCCGCAGGATCCGCGCGACCTCCGGCCGCTTGAAGAACTCCGCCCACCCCAACGCGTCACTATCATGTTTGCTGTCGCGGATCATCGGGTCCGCCCCTGCCGCGAGGAGCAGCCGTACGACCTCCTCGTGACCCTGCGAGGCCGCCAGGTGCAGTGGCGTCACCTCCGCGTCCCAATGCGCCCATCGGGCGTTGGGATTGGCACCGTGCTCGAGGAGCCATTTCACGGCCGCACCATCGTTCCGCTTGGCCATCAGATGCAACGCGCCGGGCTCCATCACTCGAGGATTCTCCCGAACCAGCCGCGCGGCGTTGTCCATGTCACCTACCGACAGCGTGGCGACCAGGTCCATAGGGCCTCCGCGCGGCGGACGATGCCCGCGATCGGCGCTGAGCAGCTCCGATGCGGTCATCGCTCGAATCCTCTCCATCACGCGCCGATCGATGTCAGGTGAGGTCGCGTACGTCGCCGCCGGCTGGCCGGAGCCGTCCACCGCCAGTGGGTCGGCGCCCAGGTCGAGCAGCAGCGACACCATCCTCGGACGATTCTTCCGCACCGCGAAGTGCAGCGGCATCTGATGATTCTCGTTACGGCTCATCCGGGTGTTCACGGCCGACGGATCCTCTGAGACGATGCGCCGGACCTCGTCGCTGAGGTCGAGGGCGATCGCAGAGAACATGTGGTGCCGCGCACCGCGGCCCACGAGAAGCTCGAGAAGCCATAGCGCCGCGCGATGTCGAATTGTGCGTCGGCCAATCGAGCCGCCGGCTCGACCTGCCTCAGTTCCTGGAGATGACGTTTGGCCTGCTTGCGAAGCCAGTCGAGGTCGGGATTCTCGGGCAGCGACGCCGGGATCGGTTCGGACATGACGCACCTTCTTTCCTTCGAAAGGGATTGCTCCCTTTCGTGCTGCCCGTGTCCGCGGTTGGGCGAGGAAGAGAAGGTTATGGAAGAGCGAAGGGGGCGGGTTGAACCCTTTACGCGGACCGTCGGCCGCCCTCGCGGCACCGGGCTGAATCGTAGCGCGGGAGCCCGGGGGCGACAACAAGAATTGCCATCATTCGTCTCGGAGGGCGACCATGGGGTCCACGCGAGACGCGCGGAGAGCCGGCACCGCGCTGCACGCGCAGCCGACGGCGACGAGGATGCCCGTCACGGCCGCGAACATCGGCCAGTCGTGCGACCTGACACCAACGAAGAGCTTCGACACGAAATCGCCGCCGGTCATCACGAACGGCAGACCGAGAAGACAACCCAACAGAACCAACCACACGGCCTCGCGCACGACACTCCAGAGGACGCTGACCCGCGACGCGCCCAGGGCCATGCGAAGGCCGAACTCCGACGTGCGCCGGGCGACCGTATAAGACAACAGCCCGAAGAGTCCGAAACCGGCGAGGCCAAGTGCGAGCGCCCCGAAGCCCGACGTCAGCGACACGATGAGCCGTTCCTGACTGAGCCCCTGCCGGATGCGATCCTCCATGGTCACGATTCGTTCGATCGGCAGGTCCGGTGCGACCTCCCTGATCGTCCTTCGCACCGCGGCGGCGGCGAGTCTCGGGTCACCCGTAGTGCGGACCTCGAGCTGACGCGCAGCGACCATCCGCTGGGTCAGCGAGAAGAACACCGACGGCACCGGCGGCTCCTTGACGTTCAGCAGCCGCCCGTCATCCACAATCCCGACAATCTCCACGTCGGGCCGTCCCTCGCCGAAATACCGGCCGACGGCTTGCCCGTCCGCGAAGTATTTCAGCGCAAGCGTCTTGTTGACGACCGCGACCTTCGGTCCGTTGGGCGCATCGCCGTCCTCGAGCGAGCGTCCGGCGATGAGCCGCATCCCGGTTGTCGAAAAGTAGTCCGGGCTGACCATGTTGACGGTGAACTCGATCTGCTCGTCTCCGCGAGCCCGATAGCCCTCGACGACCATTCCGTCCTCGCGGGCCCGACAGCCGCTCTGGAGTCCGCACATGGCGAGCGCGGCCGACTGGACGCCCGGCAGCTTCTCTACCCCCTCCACGAGCCGCCTGTACAATTCTGGCGCGGCCTCCTTCGGAATCTGCGACAGTCGCGGATCGATCGTGACGGACAGCAGGTGCTGGCGATCGAACCCGAGGTCGAGATCGAGAAGACTCTGGAACCCGCGCACCAGGAGTCCTGTCCCGGTGACGAGCACGAGCGACAACGCAACTTGCAGGACCACGAGAATCCGCGCCGGTCTGGTCGTCGAGGAACCGGCGGCTCCCCTCCCGCCTGCGTTCAGGGCGCCAACGAGATCCACTCGCGACGCACGCCAGGCTGGCAGGAGGCCGAAGAGCAGAACGGAGGCGAACGCCACAGCCGCCGTAAAGGCGAATGCTCGCAGGTCGACGCGGGCCGCAAACGGCGCGGTGCCGTCGAGGCTGTCGGTGGCGGTGCGCACGATCAGGTCGCCGGCCCATTGCGCAAAGAGCAACGCCGCGGCAGTGCCGAGCGCGACGAGGAGAACGCCTTCGGTCAACAGTTGCTGGAGCAGCCGTGCCCGCCCTGCGCCGAGCGACATGCGAACGGCCATCTCGCGCTGACGCCTCGCGGCCTGGGCCAGGAGCAGGTTGGCAATGTTCGCGCACGCGATGAGCATCACGAGCGCCGCCATGGCTATCAGTGCAAACAACGGCGTCGTGAACCGCTGTCGAAAACCGGACGCCCCATGCGCGAACCGCTCGAGCGTAATCGGGGCGCCGCCCTTGGTGAACGGCTCCACGCTCGTGTTCAACGCACCGGCCACCATCGTCGCCTTCCCATGCGGGATTCGAGCGATGACATCGAGCCACCACACACGTTCCTGCAGAACCCACGGGCGATTGGGGTCGGCGCCGTCCATGCTGTAGTTCTGCGAATACTTGACGGCGCCCTGCATCGGGAGTGGCACCCAGACATCTACCGGCGACTCGAGCCACACGCCGGTGAACCCCGGCGGCCCGACACCGGCCACGACGAAGTCCGTCCCATTGATCGTCAGGGTCCGGCCGATGATGTCGGCGGCTCCGCCCAATCGCCGCTGCCAGTACGCATGGCTCACCACCGCGGCCGTCGCACTCGAGGGCGCGCCCGGCGTCTTGGCGGGCGAGAACCCACCGAGCACTGGCGCGGCGGCCAGGACGCGGAAGTAGTCGGGCGAGACGAGTTGGAGCGCGGCGGGCGTCATCTCGCGTTCCTGGTCCGCGCGGACGTACACGCGAGCGACCCGGCTCATGGCCGCCAGGGCAGTCCCTTCCGGCACCGCGGTACGAAGACGCTCGAACGTCGGTCCCGAGAAGCGGCTGCTGTTTGCGGTAAGAGGAGACGTGCCCTTGACCGCATAGAGCTGCTCGGGATCGGACACCGGAAGCGTGCGGAGCACGACCGCATTCAACAGCGAGAACATCGCCGTGTTGGCGCCGATGCCCAGGCCCAGGGTGATCACGATCGTCGCGGTCACGAAGGGCCGCTGCCGCAGTACGCGCAGGGCGTATCGGAGATCCTGCAGAACCATGCGTGCGTGCTCCTTCGGGGCTTCGGCCAGGATGCCGGTCGAGGCTTCGAGCCACAGTCGGGCTCGATCCCAGCGACTTGTCGAGTAGCGGTAGCGGTCGAGGAACACGAGCATCAGCTCGCGGTGATATTCGTCCCGGAACGCTGCCGGATAGAGCGCGAGCAACGCGCGAAAAGCTCTCGTGCTGGCCGTCTCGCGCCGCACGTGATTCGCGGCCACGGCGACCTCAGGCCCGCCGGGGAAGCAATCCCGTGGCGCGCGCGTCGGCGAGCAGCCGCTCCAGCCGCTTCGCCTCCGCGCCGGCAACCGCTCGCCCGAGTGCCGTCAGGCGATAGTACCGGCGACGCTCGTCGTCGTGCTCCGGGTCGGGGCGCTCGCTCAGCTCCTCGATCAATTCCTTTTCGAGTAAGCGGCGAATCGAGGCGTAGAGGCTGCTGGGACTGAGCCGAAGCGCACCATCGGTGCGCTCGAGCACATCCTGCATGACCGAGTAGCCGTGCCGATCGCGGTCGGCGAGAGACACGAGAATGTGAAACGTGTCTCGAGGCAGCGGGAGAAAGGACTCAGGCGCCGGATCGGGATGACGAGATGGCCGTGATCGCACGGGGCAACTATAGCATATTGTGCTATAGCTGTCGAAGGACGAGCGTGAGGGGTCGCCCACTCGCGTCCGGAGGTCAAGAATTCACCAGAAGATCAGAAGGTTCAGGGGCTCAGCGCGTGCCGAATCCGTTCGGCGAGCGTTTGCGGAGTGAATGGCTTCTGGATGTACGGATCCCCCTCCCCGATCAGTGCACGCTCGCTCAATACGGCGGCAGGATAGCCGGACATGTACAGCACTCGCAATCCTGGCTGGTGTGCGCGAGCCGCCTGCGCCACCTGCTTGCCGCTCATGAACGGCATCACGAGGTCCGTCAGGAGCACATCGATCTCCGGATCGCGACCCTGGGCGATCCGAACGGCCTCGGTCGCCGTCGTGGTGGTCAGGACGCGGTAGTTGTACGACTCGAGGGTTCGCCGGACGACCGTGAGCAGCTCCGGATTGTCGTCGACGACGAGCACGGTCCCGCCGCCGGCTTTCGACGCCGCGACCGGCTTCGCCGGCTCCACCGGGGCCACCTCGGTGTACCTGGGCAGGCAAATCGTGAACGTCGTCCCCTCCCCCGGCTCGCTCCGCACGTCGATCCGGCCGCCGCTGCGCTCGACGATCCCGAGAACCGTCGAGAGACCGAGGCCGGTGCCGAACTGGTCGGGCTTCGTCGTGAAGAACGGCTCGAACATTCGTTCCCTCGTGGCGGCGTCCATGCCGGAGCCCGTATCGGTCACCGTCAGCGACACGTATTCGCCCGGCGGCAGGCGAGGGTGCCCAGGTCGATCAGGCTCGTCGCCCAGAGTGACGTTGGAGGTCGATACCCCGATTCGTCCTCCGCCGCTCATGGCATCCCGCGCGTTCGTGAGCAGGTTGATGACGATCTGATCGAAGTGCGTGGGATCGATTCTGATCGGCCAGACGCCGGGCTGGAGTGCCATCGTGAGCTCGATGTCCTCGCCGATGAGACGCGACAGCATTCCATGGACCGACGTCAGGGCGCTGTTGGGGTTCACGCCGATCGCGGACGCCGTTTCCTTTCTGGCGAAGGCGAGCAACTGCCTGACGATCTGTGCTCCGCGCCGGCCCGCGTCGCAAATCGCTTGTAAATATTCGTACGCGGCCGCTTCCGGTCGAGTGGTCTCGAGCGCGAGCTCGGCCGACCCGATGATGACGCACAACGCGTTGTTGAAATCGTGCGCGACGCCGCCCGCCAGCCTGCCCACGGCCTCCATCTTCTGCGCTTGCGTCAGCTGGGCCTGCAGCCGTTCACGCTCGGCGTCGGCGCGGAGTCGCTCCGCGATCTGCCGTTCCAGCTCGAGGACCTTCTCTTCCAGCTTGTGAATCAGGACCTCGTTGTACAGGCGGTAATACACCGTCTCGTCGTCGGCCGGCGGCGGCCGTACCCCGAGCCGGCCGCCGGCGTGCTCGCCGAGCACATCGGCGATGACCGCCACGAACACGTCGTCGCTGACCGGTTTGATGATGAAACGCGCGGCCCCGAGCTTCAGCGCCAGCTCCTCGTCCTGAGCGCTGGTGTATGTCGCCGTATAGAAGACGAACGGGATATCGGCCAGGGCCGAATCGCGCTTGCAGACCCGGCACAGGCTGAAGCCGTCCATCTGCGGCATCAGGATGTCGGAGATGATGATGGTGGGCCGTTCGCGTCTGGCCTGCGCGAGCGCTTCGACGCCGCTGGACGCCTCGACGACCGCGTACCCGGATGCGGACAGAATGGTGCGCAAGAGGTATCGGTTGTCATCGTGATCGTCGACGATCAGGGCGCTCTTCATGTTCACGCTCTTGCGCGCTCCCGTAGCGCGGGCAGCCCTAAAGGGTTGCGCTACCTGTAAACACACGTGGCTCGCCGTCCTAACTGGACCGGGGGGCTTCGCCCCGCCGCCCCCCTACGCCGTCGCTCGCGGGGGCCCATGCCCCGCTCCGCTCCGCCGGTCGCGCCCGTGGCGCGCCTAAGCGCCTAAGCGCCTAAAGAAACGCCGCCAGTTCGTCCACGAACGTGTCGGGGTCGATCGGCTTCTCGATATATCCGTTGCATCCAGCCGCCAGGATACGCTCGCGGTCGCCGACCATCGCATACGACGTCACCGCAACGATCGGAACGTCGGCGAGAGCCGGATTCTGTCGAAGCGCCCCCGCCACGGCATAGCCGTCCATGATCGGCAGCTGGATGTCGAGAAGGATCAGCTGCGGGCACACCGTGGCTGCCAGCTCGATGGCGGTCCGCCCATCGCGGGCCTGCACGATCTCATGACCGGCCTTGTTCAGCAGGAACGTCGTCAGATACAGGTTCGTTTCGTTGTCTTCGATGACCAGCACTCGCGCCACGTCGTTCACCCAGCAGCCGTGGTCGGGCCGGCCTTCAGCTCGGACACACCGGCCGCAGGCCCGACCTTCAGGTCGGGCGAGAAGAGAGGCAACGTGAACGTAAACCTGCTGCCCGCGCCCAACGCGCTCTCCGCCTGGATGCTGCCTCCGAGCAACCTCGTGAGGTTCTGGCAGATCGACAGCCCGAGGCCGGTGCCCTCGTGACGACGGTCGAGGCCGGTCTCGAGCTGCTGGAACGGCTTGAACAGTCGATCCATGTCCTCCGCCGGGATACCGATGCCCGTATCGCAGACGCTGGTCTCGAGAAACGCCCCTCGAACGCGGCACTCGAGGCGCACCTCGCCGCGTTCGGTGAACTTCACGCCATTGCTGAGAAGATTCAGCAGGATCTGCTCTACACGCCGCCTGTCGCTGACGATCGTGCCGACTTCGGGACCGATCGCCGCGCTCAACGCGAGCCCCTTCTTGTGCGCGTGGGGCGCGACGGAGCGAAGCACCGACTCGATGATCACCCGGATGTCCAGCGGCGTCCTGATCACCTCCAGCTGTCCTGCCTCGATCTTCGAGATATCGAGCACGTCGTTGATGAGAGCGAGCAGACGGTTGGCGCTCTCGCGCGCCATTCCGAGCTGTTTGATCTGCTCGTCGTTCAGCGGGCCGGCGAGCCCCCGGATGAGCACACCGGTGAACCCGATGATCGAGTTGAGCGGGGTCCGCAGCTCGTGCGACATCGTCGCCAGGAAGGCCGACTTCAGGAGATCGGCGCTCTGCGCCTCGCGCATCGCGGCTTCCAGGCTCCGGGTCCGCTCGACGACCCGGGCTTCGAGCTCGGCGTTGAGCCCGCGCAGCTCTTCGTCTTCGCGCTTGCGGCAGATTGCGATCGACGCAGTGTGCGTCGCGATCTGCATCAGCTGCAGGTCGGGTTCCGTCGGCCTGGCGGGCCGGCGAACGTACAGCGCGAACGTGCCGATCACACGTCGCTGTCCGTCGAAGATGGGCGTCGACCAGCACGCGCGCAGACCGTAGGGCAGCGCGAGATGTCTGTACCCTTCCCACAAGGGATCCGTGGCGATGTCTTCGGTGATGACCAGCTCGCCACGATACGCGGCCGTGCCGCAGGATCCGGCTCGCTCGCCGATCGCCGAGCCGTCAATGGCCTGGATGAAGCTCGCCGGCAGGCTCGGCGCCGCGCCATGGCGTACGTGGATGCCGTCGGGCTCGATCAGCAGGACGGAGCCGAGCATCTCGGTCGATTGCGCCTCGATCAGACGAACCAGGGCCACGAGCGTCTCGTCGAGGGACGCCCCGAGGGCGATCATCTCGAGAACGTTCCTCTGCCCCTCGAGCAGCGCCTCCGCGCGTTTGCGATCCGTGATCTCGGTGAAGTAGATCGCGACCCCATCGTCACTGGGGTAGATCCGGTTCTCGTACCACCGACCCCACGGCGGGTAGAACTCCTCGAGCTGAATGGGGACTCGGTCGACGACGGACCTTTCGTACGCGCGCTGGAACTCCATTCCCAGGCCCTCCGGGAACTCGGTCCAGATGTGCTTGCCGATCAGATCCTCGGGCTCACGGCCGAACATCTCGCCGGCCCGGCGGTTGACGTAGGTGTAACGCCAGTCGTGATCCAGCGCCACGAATGCGTCGGAGACGCTCTCCAGAATGGCGGCCCGGTGGCGATGCGCGCTCTGCTGCGCCTCTTCCTGACGTTTGCGATCGGTGATGTCCACATGCGAGCCGAGCATGCGGATCGGAGTGCCGGACTCGTCTTGCACGAGCGAGGCCTGCGTCAGGATCCAGCGATATGACCCATCTTTGTGACGAATGCGGAATTCGAGCGTGTAGCCGGGCCACGGTTTCGCGATGAACGCCTGGACTGTTTGAAGCGTGCGATGTCGGTCCTCGGGGTGAATGCGCTCCTGCCACTCGGCCAGGCTGTTCCCGATCTCGTGATCCGCGTAGCCGATCTGCCGCTTCCACTCCGCCGAAAAGAAGACCTGATTGGTTCGAAGGTCCCAGTCCCACAATCCGACGTGCGCCGCCTGGACAGCGAGCTCGAGGCGTGCCGCGCTCTCACGGAGCGTGGCCTCCATCTTCTTCTGCGCGGTAACGTCCCGGAAGCTCCAGACGCGGCCGACGAACGCCGTGCCCGGATGCCGCGGGCTCGAATACCGCTCGAAGAGGCGGCCGTCTTTCGTTCGGACGAGATCGAAGCCCTCGTTGTCCGGCAGCCCGGACAGCTTGCGGATCGCCCGGAGCACCTCGTTCGGCTCTTCGATTTGATCGAGCACATGGAGGCGGACGGCCTCCGGACTCGACGCAACGTCGGGTGGAATGCGCCACAACGAGAGGAACTGCTGGTTGTAGGCGGCAATGTTCCCGTCCGCGTCCACGACGAGGAGGCCGTCGGCGGACGCCTCGAACGTCGCCGTGAGCAAAGACACGGACCGCCGGAGCTCTTCGTCCGAATCACGCGGATCGGGCGCGACGCCCTGGCCGATGTTGGCGATGGCCTGCGGTCGCCGGCGTCGTAAGGTGGGCTCACCGGACGCCAATCGGCTCGTGAAGTCCACCGCCGTTCCGATGCAGCCCGCGATTTCGCCGTCCGCGTCCCGCAGCGGCTCGATCCGCACGTCATAGAAACGGTCGAAGTAGACGTACTCGAAGGACTCGATCTTCCCGCTCAACGCCGCCAGATGGTGCTCGATGGCCGGCTCGGTGGGGTCTCGGGTGCCGACGAGATTCTGAAGAGGCCGGCCCAGAATCCGACGTGAGTCGAGATGGCCTATGCCGACGACATGTCCCTGGACGTGGGTCAGACGAAGGTCGCGATCGACCGCCCAGATCACACCGGCCACCTGTCCGAGGATCAGGCGAAGATACTGGTCGCGCGTGCGTTCCTCTCTCGTCCCGGCCCGATCCGGCGCCATGGAGCCTCTCGACTTCTCCCGATTGTCTCGAAGCCTGACACTCGACTCGGCGACTCGCGTCCCCCCGAACGTCGCGCAGCCGTTCCGGTGCCAGCTAACGGTGACCGAACCCGGTCATCTTACGTCGAGAACGTCCTATGAGGTGTCGCGACGTCACCGGGCCCTGTTGGCATCGAGAGGACGGCTGGCGACCAGGTTCCAGCGTCTGGCGGTGCCGGGGATTCAAGGAGGGAGGCGCCTGTCGGCCAACGGCCACAATGGCGTACAACTGGAACAGTCCGGGGACGCGCGCGACAGATTCTGGAAAGCGATCGCACAGGCGGTCGCGTCAGTCTATCGATCGAAGGTGACGTGACTCAGGACCCGACGGAGTACCTCGCCCGACCGGCTTCCCGGCGCACCGGCAGTTCGACAACGTCCAATCGCGCCGGATCCTTTCGTCTGGCCTTGTCGCGATACATCCGGCGGTCCGCCCTCGCGAGCAGCCGCTCGTACGTCTCCCCGTCGTCTGGGAAGACACCGACGCCGGCGCTGGCCCCCAGCCGCATCGTCCGGCCATCGGCGGTGTCGAGCTTGATGGACGCGACCGCGTCCTGAAAACTGCGCCTGCGCTCCTCCGCCTCTACGCGGTTGCACGGCGACAACAAGACGACGAACTCGTCGCCGCCGTAACGGATCGACATGTCGTAGGGACGTGTCGTCGTTCTTAGCACCCGTGCGACTTCCTGCAGCGCGCGATCGCCGACGAGATGACCGGTACTCGTCGTTGATGGTCTTGAAGTCGTCGATGTCGAAGAGAATCAGCGAAAATTCACAACCCATGCGGCGGGCACGCCCAAGCTCTCGATCGACGTGAACCTGGAGCGCGCGCGTGTTCGCCAGGCCCGTCAAGCCATCCTTGAGCGCCTCTTCCTGCGTCTGCTCGAAGCGAAGCGTGTTCTTCACGACGGCGGCTGCCTGTTGCGAGATCAACTCGAGCACCCGCCGGTGATCGTCGGTGTAGGACTCGACGTGATCATCGAACACGGCGATGGTCCCGATCGCCTCACCGCCCACGATCAGCGGACACACGAGCGCCGACTCGAGTTGGAGGTTGGCCAGGGGGAGCCCTGCGGCGTTGAACTCGGCTCGTGCGAGGCCGTTCACGAGCGGGAGGCTGCGCTGCGCGACCCACCCGCTCAACCCGGCGCCGTTCGCGATCGCCGCGTCTTTGAGAAGGTCGGCGTGCCGCCCCGTCGCAAACCGGCATCGAAGCGTTCGGTCGCGCTCCCGGATGAAGACTCCCGCACCGGCGAACGGAATCAGACCGCTCAGCTTCGAGCAGATCAACGTCATGGTGTCGGCGAGGCTCATGCTCCTGCCCATGGCATGAGCGATCTCGTAGAGCGTGTAACTCTCCCGGTTCGCGAGCGCAATTTCGGCGAATGCGTCGACGCCGATGGTTGCATGGGGCGACATCGATGGCTGCCGCCCGATGCCCTTCACGAGCTGTAGCTTGCGAGAAGGATCATCGCCAGGCGGCGTCAGGTTCGGCAGCAGCTCCGTGAACGTTTTGACGATGGCTGGATCGAACGCCTTCCCTGCGTCCTCCTCGAGGATTCGAACCGCGGCCTCCGGGGTGACGGCACGCCGATACGGCCTCTCCGAGGTGACGGCGTCGAAGCAATCGACGACGGCCAGGATTCGCGCGCCAATCGGAATGTCGGTCCCGCTGAGACCCATCGGGTATCCCATCCCGTCCCAGCGCTCGTGATGGCTCTTGATGACGGGGGCCACCGGGCACGGGAACGGGACAGCCCCGACGATCTCGGCGCCCACCTGCGCGTGAATCTGCATCTTCTTGCGTTCGTGGGGCGTGAGCGGACCAGGCTTGGAGAGAATGTGCTCGGGAACGGCGAGCTTGCCGATGTCGTGCAGGAGGGCGGCAGTCTCGACGGCTTGCACGTCCATCTCGGACAGTCCGAACCGGCGCGCCAGGCTCGACGCGTAGTACTGCACGCGCTCGACGTGGCTGTTGCCGTTGCCGTCCTTCGCCTGAATCGCGCGAGCGAGCACTTCGGTGCTCTCGCGGTGTAGCTGCGCCCATTCAGTGGTCCGCCGCTGCTCGTCCGCAATGCGCTCGAGGTAGATCCGATAGGTGCGATACGTCAGGCATAACGGAAGGAACGCAAGCGACGTCTGCCAGTGCCCGGCCCGTTGAAAGACCTCCGCCGCTACACCGGCGGCAATCGCGCCGACGGCGTAGCTCGTGATGCTCCAGAGGAAGTTGTCGTGCCACACTCGAAACACGTCCCGCCGGGTCGCCAGGGCGAACGCGGCGGCGACTGTCAACGAGTTCACGAGAAAGTAGGTCATCGCCGCAGCCAGAAGCGGCTGCAGCGCCGTCGTCAGCTGCCCGTACGTCCCGCCGACCCAGGTGTACGCCCCACCGGCAGCAAAGACGGTCAGCGCCAGGCTCGCGATGCTGAACACTGTCCTGTGCGGCGGATTGCGTTCCTTCATGCGGAAGGAGCACTGGGCCCAGGCGCTGGCCATGGCTATCAGTATCGCCGGCCCGGGACCGAGCAACAGCAGCGCGGTGAAGTCGACGGCGTAGGAGAGCGAGATGCAGGAGCTTCCGACCCCGACCGGCATATCGACCTTCATCGCGGAGCTGATGACCGACAGCGCGAGCAGCGTGACGAAGAGGCCGGGCCGTGTGAATTGAACATCGGGCAGTGTCGCCGCGACGACAACGGCACCAAGCGCAATCACGACGCTTACGTACACTCGGGCAATCCAAGGAAGGCGTCTCACAGCATGAACTCCAATATCACCCGGGGGGCTTCGCCCCGCCGGACCCCCCGGCGCCGTCGCTCGTGGGGCCCCATCGCCCCACTCCGCTCCGGCGGCGCGCGCCTGCGGCGCGCCTAAATCAACAATCCGGCGCGAGGCGGCCTCAGCGGGCCGCGGTCAGCACGGATCCAATCGATGTCACGACGCCCTGGAGATTGCCCCACACGATGAACGACGGATCCTCCTCAGCCGAACCCCAGACGATGTTGCTGCCGTCGACGGTGCCGATCAGTCCGTTGCCCCACACGATGTTGTTGCCCCAGACGATGTTGTTGCCCCACACGATGTTGTTGCCCCAGACGATGTTGTTGCCCCACACGATGTTGTTGCCCCACACGATGTTCAGGGCCCAGGCCGGCTCATTCATGTAGACGATCGGACCGGAGCTGGCCGCGTTGCCCCAGACGATGTTCTGCGCCCAGCCGAGCGTCTCTCCGGCGATGACTGTCTCCGTGGGGACACCGCTGGTGAGCCACCAGGTCGATACTGCGGTCGACGGATTGATGTGCCCAGCCAGCTCGATGGCTCCGGCCGTATTGACCCCGCCTGCGCCCTGGGTCAGCTCGTCGTACAGATTCCCAACGTCGTCTCGCAGCCGAACCGCGGTGAATTGAAGAATCGCTTTGACCGCATTCGGGGTCAGCCCCGGACTGCCAGGAAACGATGTGCGGTTCGCTTCGAGAACGAGTGCCGCGGTACCGGTGACGACGCCGGCGGCCATGCTCGTCCCGCTCAGAGACAAGTACGCGCTACCGACGTGCAACGAGGGATTGTTCACGTAGAGCGTGCTGTTCTGAGCCGCCACCGACACCAGGCCATGTCCGGGGGCGACGAGATCCGGTTTCGCCATGCCGTCGTACCACGAGGGCCCGCGGGAACTGTACGGCGCCACGCGATCGTCGCTGCGGACGTTCGTGTCGGAGGTCGTGACGGCGCCAACCGCGATTGCCGATGGTGCGTTGGCCGGCGAGACGACACCCGCATATCCAGGAAGACCACTGGCCGGGTTGATCCCGTAGTTGCCAGCCGAGGTGACGACGACGATGCCCGCGCGCGACGCTGCTTCGACCGCCTGAACGAGCGGATCGGAGGCTGCCGGCTCGTAGATGGGATGGCCCAGGGACAGGTTGATGATATCGATGCCGAGGCTGTCCTTGTGCCCGGTCACGTACTCGATGGCATTGATGACGTCGCTCGTCAGGCCTGCGCCGTTCGCGTCGAGTACTTTGAACGCCATCAGCCGGGCCTTCGGTGCGACGCCTCGATGCTGCTTCTGCGACTGACTGCCGTCGCCGGCAATGAGCCCGGCCACGTGCGTGCCGTGCCCGTAGGCGTCGGTCGGCGTGCCGATCGTTCCGCCGTTGGTGAAGTCGTAGAACCCGGCGAGCCGATCGCCGAAGTCGGGGCCTGGTTGGATCCCCGAGTCGACGATTGCTACGCCGACCCGATTGCCGGTGGGATTCTGTCCCGGGAGACCCAACGTGCTTCGAAGCGTGTACGTGGAGCTTGACTGATCGGCCCGAACGACCGCGTCGACGGAAATCGAGAGCACCGAGGGCAGCCGGGACAGTTCCTCGAGCTCGGCGATCGGCATCGAGACCGTCACAGCGTTGATGAGCGGGTGCAGATGGGAGATCGCGTGTCCCTTCTGCTGGAGATGTGCCTTGAGGTTCAGGAGCTCGCCGGGCTGGAGCCGGACGATGACCTGCTGGCGACCCCCGTCGCCGTGTTTCACGCGATCCGACGTCGCCGAGTCGAACTTCGACGACGATCTTTCGGAGGATTGTGCAGTCGCAAACCCCGGGTAGAGGGCCGCACCGATGATCACGAGAGCGGCCGTGACGCGCCGGAGTGAAGGGGAAGCCATGAACGTCACAGGGCAAAGGGCGCGCCGCAGGCCTGGTGTTTCTGGCGTACCGACGCGCGCGCGAGGAAGGGCTTCGCCCTGCAACGACTTAGTCGTCGTTACATCCTTGAAGGAGTAGCGGCGAGATCCGTCAGGAGGGGACTAACGCGATCTCGATTCTGTGGGCGTTCTCACAGATCTGTAGTTGAGCTGCTCGAACGATTTCAATCCTGGTCGGCGCATTCAAGGATACGGATGAGCCTGATCAATGCTTCTTTGCCGCTATGGCCGCTTCGGCTGCCGGCTGCAGCTCTGCCCGCCACCACGCCTCCGATCCTTCGTTCTGCGCCTGGTTGATCCCGATGACGATCGCGTCCGTCGGATCGAGCGCCACGCCATCGACCACCAGCGTCGAATATTTCGTTTCGCGCGGTTCGAGCGTCCGCCGCCCGGGCGCGACCTGCCTCGCCTTCAGCGTTCCATCGGCCCGGAACACGAAGGCCATCACGGTGAACTGCTCGAGTCGCTGGTCAGTAAGGCTGACGGCCGCATAGAGGACGACTGGCGGCCCTTCGGAGGGAGTGAGCACCGCAGCACGCGTGATGTGCGCGGGCGGCTGCGAGCCTTCGACGACGAGTGCCGGCTTTTCGCCTGCGGCAGCCGTCACCACGAGAGATGTCACGACCGACAGGAGGGTCAGCATGCCCGCGAGCCTACCGTACATCGGCGGGCTGATTTCAAACGTCGCCACTCGGACGTTTGCTTTTGCCGTTCAGCTCAGGAGAAGTGCCTCGGGCGTAGACGAGCACGTACTTCGACGAAAACAGTTTGACGTCTTCCACCAGGGTCAATCCTGCTGCCGTCATCCACGTCGCGAGCTGTTGGCGGGCGACCTGCAGCCCGGGCTCATTCGCGTGCGGACCCTGTCCCCCCTCGTAGTCGACGACAACGACCCGGCCCGACGATGACAGATACCGGGTCAGCGTCTTGAGGTAGCCCTGGCGATCCTCCACGTGATGCAGCACGTCGTGGAAGAGCGCGACGTCGATGTTCGTCGCCGGCAGCGCGGGATCCGTGAACGTTACCGAGCACCGTCTGTACGTTGGTCACCTTCGCGTCGGCCGCGCGTTTCTTGATCTCGGGAAAGAAGGCGGCATCGATCTCGACGGCGTACACGCGACCCGCCGATCCGACGGCCTTGGACAACGGCACTTCGAGCAACCCCGATCCCGCACCGATGTCCGCGACCTGATCACCCGGATGGAGCCGTAACGCCGCCACGACCTCGTCTATCTTGAGCGTGGAGACGCGGGCGGGACCTTCGAGGGTCTTGATCCATTCGTCCGCGGGGCGGGAGGCGAGCTGCCCGGCCGCTGGGTCGCAGATCGACAGCGCGAACATCCCAACGGCAACGGCGGCGGCCGGGCGCGTGATTCGCATGCCGGCGATTGTAGATCGATGGCGGATCTCGCGATCAGCTCACTCGCGCTCGCTGCACGGCAACCGAGGGACACCTATGGCAAGGCGCGGAAGGATGTTGTTCAATCTGCTCGAAGCGCTGTGGTCGCGGGCACGCGCATCGCACGACGCGCTGGAATCGCACAGGCCACGAGCGCAACCACGCCGAGTACCGCTGTCATCGCCATGAACGTCGGGAGATCGGACGGCTGCACGCCATAGAGCAGGCTCGCCACGGATCGGGCCGCAGCCAGGCCAGCGGTCAGGCCGATCGCAATGCCGACGACGACGAGCAGCATGCCGTCTCGCACGACGAGCAAAAAGACGTCCTGTGTCTCTGCGCCGAGTGCCAGTCGGATGCCCATCTCCCGCGTCCGGCGCGCGATCGAAAACGAGAGGACGCCGTAAATCCCGATCGCAGCCAGCAGCAGCGCGAGCCCGCCAAAGACCCCGAGGAGCCAGGCGCCCATCCGCGCGGCGTAGAGCGACGTGCCGATGGTCTGCGACATCGTCTCTACGCCAGGCAGCGGGAGGTTTGGTTCGATCGCCTGAATCTCGTGCCTGATGCTGGCTATGAGCGCCGTCGGCGAACCGGACGCGCGAACATAGAGCGTCATACCCGTTTCGTGATTCTGTGCAACCGGCAGGTACGCGACCGGCAGCGGCGCCTCCGCCAGGGTCGCATACTTGCTGTCCTTGGCGACGCCGACAATTTCGTACCAGGGCCCGTTGACCCCGCCGAAGCTGATGCGCTTCCCAAGTGGATCGACGCCAGCGAAGTGCGTCTTCACCATCGTCTCGTTCACGATGGCTGCCCGCGGACGGCCCTCGACATCCAGATCGTTGAAATCACGGCCCCTCAGGAGCGGAATCCCGAGCGTCTTGAAAAACGACGGGCCGACAACGTTGGCGTTGATCCGAGTGGGATCCGAGCTGACCGTGCCGTCACCCTCGCTCAGCGATCGCTCGGCCGAGCCTTGCCTGCCTTCGACGAGCAGGCTGAGGACGCGCGCGCCACCAGTCATCACCGCGACGCGCGCGACGCTCGCCGCCTCTGCGCCCGGCAGGCGCTCCATGCGCTCGACCACCTGGCGATAGAACTCCTGGCCCTGGGCGCGCGTGTAGCGGAGGAGGTTGATGTTGAGTGGCGCCGAGACGAGCCTGCCGACTTCGAAGCCAGGATCGATAGCTCGAGCCGATTGCAGGCTGCGGACGAAGAGCCCACCGGCGATCAGCAGCAGCAGCGACAGCGCGACCTCCGCCACCACGAGTATCCGCTTCACATCGAAGCGGCGTCCCCGCTCGTCGCTCTCGGCAGAGGCGTCCTTGAGGGCAGGCACGAGGCCAGGACGCGAAGCCTTCAACGCCGGAGCCAGACCGAACACGATGCCCGTCACGAACGAAAGCACGATCGAAAACAGCAGCACGCGCTGATCTATCGCGAATTCGAGTGCGAGCGGCAACGCTCCAGGCGGTGGAGGCGACGCCGTGAACCCTCTCACCACAGCCCACGCGACCCCGATCCCGGCGACACCGCCGATGCACGAGAGAAGCAGGCTCTCCGTGAGGAGCTGACGCACGAGGCGCGCACGGCTCGCGCCAATCGCGAGTCGTACTGCCAGCTCGCGCCGTCGCGCGGCGCTTCTCGAGAGGAGCAGATTCGCGATATTCGCGCACGCGATCAGCAACACGGCGGCAACCACGCCCTCGAGCAGCAGCGCGACCGACCGCATCTGCTGACGCTCGTTGGGATCACCCTGATCGATGGGCACGAGGGGGATGCGCACGATCGGGGCCTGGTTGGGCTGCGCCGGCAAGCTCGCCGACCGGACGTACGTCGTCGCGAGCGTTTCGAGCTCGGCACGGACCTGTTCCAGCCGCGTGCCCGGTTTCAGGAGGCCCAATCCGAAGAGCCATCCGTTGCGCGGGTTCTTGAGCAGGTCGGGATTCTGATCGCCCGAATAGCCGGCGCGCGGAGGCCGCATGATCGCCTGCATCATCATCGGCACGTACAGATCGCGGATCGTCCCGAGCTGGGGCCCAGGGAATCCAGCCGGCGTCACGCCGACCACGGTGAAGACATGGCCATTGAGCCGGATCTCGAGACCAACGATGTCGGGCCTGCCGCCGAAGCGCGTCTGCCAGAAGTCGTGGCCGACGACGGCCACCGGATGAGCTCCGGGCGTCACATCGTCGGAGGTCGACAGAAGACGCCCGCGTTCGGCGGTGATGCCGAGCAGATCGAAGAAGTTGCCCGTGACGATCACGCCTGACACGAGGTCGGTTGTGTTGTCGGCGTTCAGGCTCGCCTGGATGCCGCCCCACGCCGCGAGACCATCGAGGACGTGGTTGCCGTCACGCAGGGCCGAATACATCGGATAGGAGAACACGCTGCCGATGCTGCTCCGGTGCACGTAGACCAGGCGATCGCGGTTGGCGACAGGCAACCGCTGGAGCAGCATGGCGTTCACGAGGCTGAAGATCGCGGTGTTCGCGCCGATGCCCAACGCCAACGTCACAACCGCGGCTGCGGCGAATCCCGGTTGCTTTCGCAGCATGCGGCCGGCGTACCGCAGGTCGTCCCAGAGATCGCCGAGGAGGCGGCCCCGCGGTGCCGCTTCGGTGAGGAGGGTCGGCGCGTGCACCTGGCGAAGCGACCGCATGTGATGCGCGATCGCGCCACCCTCGCGGAGCTCGTCGAGCGCGAGGTCGTACGCTCTGGCGTCGGGCACGCCCGACGCACGCAGCTCGCCGTAGCGCTCGTCGAGGTGCTGCGAGAGCTCCTCGAGGATTTCGCTCTCCCGGGCGGGGGTCAGACGCAATGGCGCCAGGCGCGGGCGGAGATGCGCGGTCCAATCAGGCATGATCGACTCCGGTGATGCGGCTCATCGCTTGTACGAACGCCTTCCACGTGTCGCGCTGGCGTGCGAGCACCCGGCGGCCTTCGGGTGTCAGCCGGTAGAAACGGCGCCGGCGCTGGCCGGACTTCTCCAGCCACCGGCCCTGCAGCCATCCGCGCTCTTCCAGTCGATAGAGCAAGGGGTAGAGGGACGCGATGTGGAACTTCAGCTGCCCTTGCGAGCGGGTCTCGATCAGCTTGCTGATCTCGTAGCCGTGGCGCGGACGCGGCTCGACGATCGAGAGGATCATCAGCTCGGCCGAGCCCTTCTTGAGCTCGCGATCCAGCATGCGGGTGTCTTCGCGGGCCCCAATAGTTGTCATAGCCACATATGTTATCGCCAATTTGACGCACGGCAGTCGCATTCGGTTGGCATGGAATTCACGACGTCGACGCGCCGTCCGTCTGCACCTGTGCTAGAGTGCACTCGGGCGTCTTCAGACGCCATGTCCCTGACAACCGATCGAGCGTTAGAACCTATGAGCAAGCTGTGGCTCACATTGGGGCTGTCCGGACTCCGTGTCTTCGGATTCGTGGTGGAACCGTGGCTGAGCGATCGCGAGATTCATCGCATCGCCGGCGAGCCTGCCCGGATCGATCGAGCGTGGACCGGCGAGGACCAACTCGAAGTCATCACGTGGAACATCGAGCGTGGGACGGCGTACAGCTCGATCCTCGAGGTACTGCGACGGCTCGATGCGGACATCCTGCTGCTCCAGGAGGTCGACCGGCACTGCCACCGCACGGAGTACCGGGACGTGGCGCGCGATCTGGCCCAGGCGCTCGGGATGAACTGGGTTGCTGCCGGCGAGTTCCAGGAGATTGGCGAGGCACGCGGCCGCCGGGCGGCGATCACCGGACAGGCGATCCTGAGCAAGTTTCCGATTGACCAGCCCGAGGTCTTGCGCTTCGCCACGCAGGATCGCTGGCGATGGTCGATCAACCCCGTCCAGCCCAGGCGCGGAGGACGGATCGCGCTACGGGCGAAGACCGGCGGAATCCTGGTCTACAACACGCACATCGAGAGCGGCCAGAACGCGCGGATCAAGCGCCATCAGATGGCCGAAATCCTGGTCGACCAGTCCCGGCAGGCGACGGCCGGCGTTCCCGTCGTGATTGGCGGCGATTTCAACAGCGGCCCGGTCCAGGGCTCGTCGATCTTCCGGTCGCTCACCGGCGCGTCCTTCGCGGACGCCCTGGGCGAGGTGAGCCAGCGGGGTCCGACGTCGCTCGGCCAGCCGGACCCCATCGACTGGATCTTCGTCAAGAACGTCAAGTCGCTCAGCGGCCGAGTGGTCGAGGCGTCCAATGCCTCGGACCATTTTCCGGTGTTGGCCGCACTCGAGGCCGCACGCTCTCTCGCCATCGGCCGGCGCTGAACGCGCTCCGACATTCATCTTCGTGTCGCTTCCGCCTTGTCGTGTGGCCTGCTTCGGATTCGACGCCGTTTCACAATCTCGTAGCGCAGCCCTTCAGGGCTGCCCGCGGCAGGGCTGAAGCCCTGCGCTACAGGTTGTCAAAACAGGCGCCTCCGCTGGGCAGGCGGAAGACCCGGCCGAGCGTTCGCCCACCTGAACGTGGAAGCCACGCGAGACGTGTCGGGGGCTATGTGGACAGACACCACGAGGGCGCGTGGAGCCAGCAGGCGGTCGCGGCCTCGTGGGGGTCGCGACGGAGTCGCCTGAGCTTCGGGAACGCCGATCGCATCAGCGCCTTCCCGAGCTCCGCGTTCAGCATGGCGTCGCGAAGGCCGATGGCGGAATAGATCGCGACGAAGCTCAGCACCCTGACGTTGAAGTCTCCCTCTGGCCCTGGCGTCAAGAGCGTCATGATGCCTTTGCCGATGGTTCCCATGGCTGGCATGGTCGCGGTCATCGGAAGGATGAGCCGGCCTTCCGGCGACAGGGCGTCGAGCCACACCTGCTGCGGGTGCGTGACGCCGGCGTTCACGAGGATCGCGTCGAACGTTTCGCCGTGGAGAGCAACGCCGTCGCCACACCGCATCTCCACCCAAGGCATCGACGACAGGTTCGACGCGGCTTCGGCGGCGAGCACCGGGTCGACCTCGATGGCCAGGACGCGCCCCGTTTCCCCTACGACCTGGCCGAGAAGCGCGGAATAGTACCCGAGCCCGGCGCCGACGTGCAGCACACGCGCGCCCGCTCGAAGCGCGAGCCTGTCAATCATCGCTGCCAGCAGGCTCGGAGTGCCGTTGAAGAGCTGCCGCTCGGGATCGATCGCGATCGAGTAGTTGTGATACGTGTGCCGGGGGTCCGCGTCCGGTGTCCGGCGCGGCCCGCCGGTGATGTCTGCTTCGCCTCGGACCAGCCAGGGTCCGGGCCTGAGAAATCGCTCGCGGGGCACGGCGGCGAGCGCGTCGATCAACGACGGCGTCTCGAGGTTCGCGAGCGCTTCGATCTCTTCAGCAAAAAATCGACGGCGAGACTCGGGCGTCACCTCTTCTTCCTTCCTTTGTCCGATTCCCCGAGCCGCATCTCGCGCGCGAGCTGCCCAACGGCCGGTCCGAGCGCCGCCGCGCGGCCCGGACGCTCCCAGATGAACGCGCGCTTGCCGCCGGTCGCGGCGATGAACCGGATCTCCCCCGCTTCGTTGAGTCTCTTCAGCGTCGTGTGGACCGCCGCGAGATCGCTGGAGTATCGGGAGAGATCGACCCCGATCCCCTGCAGGCGATCCCGCACTTCCACAGGAGTCATGGGTCCGCCGGCATTGCGCAGCACGGTGCGGCACGCGTCCGTGAGCCCCCAGGGCACCGTGGGCACGATCCCGCAAAGCCGGGAGAGCGTGCCGATGGTCTGCGCGAGCTCCGAGAGACGCTTGTCGATCTCGCGCCGCTGCGCGCCGAGTGACTCGTATTCCGCGATCGCCGCCTCGAGGGCGCGGCGATATTCAGGAGCCGTCACACGCGCTATTACACATGATGTATAAGTTCTGCGTCAACCAGCGTCCCGACCATCCCGCGCCAGCTCCCAGCTCCCAGCTTCCCGCTCCCGCTTCCCGCTTCCCGCTTGGCGCTTCAGCGCGACAGCCGCTCTCAGCAGCGATTCTCGACGCTCCTACATAAAACTACCCACGTCTTCGCAGGCTCTCGTGAACAGTTCGGTCAATGCGGGCCTGTCGTTGGAATCCTATGATGTTGCCGTTGAACCAACGCAATAGCGACGCAACACTCCAGATCTGCGAATGAACCATACTGGAGCGAACAGTTCCATAGCGCGTCAGGCGCGCGCCCGCCGGCCAGCCTCCGCTAAAGTTACGGCGGCCCGCCGGAGCCTTGGCGAAGGCGGGCGCGGAGCGGGGCTTTGGGGCCCCGCGAGCGGCGGCGACCGGGGTCCCCGGCGCGCGTGTTTTGCGCGCTGGGGTGGAGGTGGGGGGTCCGGCGGGGCGAAGCCCCCCGATTGGAAGGAAAAATGACCAATACAAGTGAGCCAGAAAAGATTCAGACCGTGGTGATTGGCGGCGGTCAGGCCGGACTGTCTGTCGGGTACCACCTGGCGCGACGAGGCCTTCCGTTCGTGATCCTCGACGCGCATGCCCGCGTCGGCGACAACTGGCGCAACCGATGGGACTCGCTGCGCCTGTTCACCCCGGCCAGGTACGACGGGCTCGCCGGCATGCCGTTTCCGGCCTCGCCGACCGCGTTCCCCACGAAGAACGAGATGGCCGATTATCTCGAGGCCTATGCCACCAGGTTCGAGCTCCCAATCAGGCATGGCGTCAAGGTCGACCGGGTCCAAAGGCTCCCGGAGCACGGGCGCGGATATCTCGTGTCCGCTGGCGACCGCACGATCCAGGCGGAACATGTGGTGGTCGCGATGTCCAGCTACCAGTCACCGCGCGTTCCTGAATTCAGCCCGCAGCTCGACCCGGCCATCGTGCAACTGCATTCGATCGACTATCGCAGTCCGGCCCAGCTGCGGGAAGGCGCCGTCCTGATCGTGGGCGCCGGCAATTCAGGCGCGGAGATCGCGCTCGAGTCCGCCCGGGGGCACCGCGTCTGGATGTCCGGCAGGGCAACCGGCGCCGTGCCCTTCCGAATCAACGGGTTCATCGGCCGAACGATTCTGATCCGGTTCGTGCTCCGTGTGCTCTTCCACCGGATCCTGACGACGGACACGCCAATGGGCCGGAAGGTCCGCCCGAAGGTGATCTCGAAGGGCGGACCGCTCATTCGAACCAGGCCTCGGGACCTCGCCGCTGCCGGCGTCGAGCGCGTCCCGAGAGTGTCCGGCGTCAGGGGCGGCAAGCCGCTCCTCGAGGACGGCAGCGCTCTCGACGTCGCCAACGTGATTTGGTGCACGGGATTCCACCCGGGGTTCTCCTGGATTGATCTTCCCGTGTTCGACTGGGATGGAGAACCTCGGCACGAGCGAGGCCTTGCGATCGGCGAGGCGGGACTATACTTCGTCGGACTGCACTTCCTCTATGCGTTTTCTTCGACGATGATTCACGGCGTCGGAAGGGACGCCGATCGGATCGCCTCGACCATCGAGGAGCGGGTCAGCGCCGCAAAGCCGACAACCGCTGGCGAAGCTGTAGGCAGTGTCAGCGTACCCCGGTCGTCGGCCGCGATGCGGCCTTAGGTAACGCCTGCCCTCCGAACCTCGAAGCGCCACTTTTCGTCTCAGTGGTAGCCGGTCCGTGGGGAAGACGCCTGCGGCAGATTCCCCGAGGCTGAACCATGACACAGCTGCTGGACGATGTCAGGTCCGGGGTTCGGATGCTGCTCAAGTATCCGACGCTCTCGATTGTGTCGGTGATCACCCTTGGCCTCGGGATCGGCCTCAGCACGACAGTCTTTTGCGTCGTCAATGGCGGCTTGTTCAAGGGTCTGCCCTTTCCTGATGCCGACCGCATCGTCTCACTGGTCTCCACGAATCCGGGTCGGAAGGAGTTCCAGGAATCCGTCGCTGTGCAGGACCTCGCCGTATTCCTCGAGCGTCAGAGCTCGTTCGATCGGATTGGCGCTTTCGCTCAGACACCCGTGAACCTCTCGGCGGAAGAAGGCCGGCCGGAACGGTTCAGCGGCGGTCAGCTCACGGTCGGAGCGTTCGAGGCGCTCGGCGTTCAACCGATCATGGGGCGGGGCTTTCGGGACGGAGACGACCGGCCGGGTGCGCCACCCGTCATCCTCCTCGGCTACGAGCTGTGGCACGACCGATATGCGGCTTCTCCCGACGTCGTCGGCAAGACCATTCGCGCCAATGGTGTCCAGCGGATCGTGGTGGGGGTGATGCCGCCGAGGTTTGCGTTCCCCATCCGCCAGTCGCTGTGGATACCCCTGAACGTCGACCCGCTTGCGAAACCCCGAGGCCAGGGGCCGAGCCACGACGTCATCGCGCGCCTCAGGCCCGGTGTGAGCATCACGCAGGCGAAGGCGCAGGCCGCGACGATCGCCGGCCAGCTCGAGATCCAGTTCCCGACGACGAATCGCGGGGTCGGAGCGGACGTGCTTCCGTATGCGCGGACCGTTCTGGGGCCGGAGATCTACGCTCTCCTGTACACGATGCTTGGCGCTGGCGTCGGAGTGCTGCTCATCGCCTGCGTCAACGTGTCCAACCTGCTGGTTGCGCGAGCGTCGCTTCGCCGTCGGGAGGTCGCGGTGCGCATGGCGCTCGGCGCGGGCCGCAGCCGCGTCGTGCGTCAGCACCTCACCGAGGTGCTCGTGCTGGCTGTTGTCGGGGCCGGCCTCGGTATGCTGCTCAGCGCCCTCGGCATGCGCTGGTTCACGCGGGCGTTGTCAGTGGATCCGCCGCCCTTCTGGATCACGTTCGAGCTCGACTACCGGGTCATGCTCTTCGTGGTCGGCCTGATCGGGCTCGCGAGCCTGTTCGCCGGCGCGCTGCCGGCGCTGCATGCGGCGCGGGTGACCGCGGGTTCCGCGCTCAAGGATGACAGCCGATCGTCCACGAGCGCGAGCCTCGGGCGGTTCAGCAGCGGTCTCGTCGTGATCGAGCTCGCCGTGTCGTGCGGCCTCCTCATCGCCGCCGGCCTGATGGTCAAGAGCGTGACCCAGTTGAAGACGGTGCCAATGCCGTTTGCGATCGAGCACGTCCTGACGGCGCGCGTCGATCTGCCGCGCGCCAGCTATCCCGACTCGCCGTCCAGCATTCGATTCTTCGACCAGCTTCTCCCGAGACTTCGAGCGCTTCCCGGCGTGGAGGCCGCCACTCTGTCCGACGGACTGCCTGCCGCGGGCAACGGTGCGATCTCGGTGCAGATCGAAGGCAAGTCGTATCCTCAGGTGAACGACTACCCGCGTTGCGCGAGAAGGGATCGTGACGGCCGGCTATTTCGACACGTTTCAGACGACACTGCTCGGCGGACGTGAGTTCACGCCGGCCGACACGGCCTCGAGCCAACCGGTCGCGATCATCAACCAGTCGTTCGCCCGGCTGCATTTCCCGAACGTCGATCCAATCGGGCACCAGATGAGGCGCATCAGGCCGTCCTCGAAGGAGCCGTGGCTCACGATCGTCGGAGTCGTCCCCGACTTGCTGATGGAGGGGATCGGCAACAACAACGCCAGCCCTGTCGGCTACTACATACCGATCGCTCAGAGCGATGTCGCCAACGGCGTCCGCATCGCTGTCCGCACGCGCGGCGAGCCGGCGGGCATGACGTCGTTCATGCGTTCGGCCGTCGCATCCCTGGACCCGGATCTGGCGCTGTATCAGATCAGCACGATGAGGCTGATCATCGACCGGCAGATGTTGTTCTATACCATCTTCGGCACCTTCTTCATGACCTTCGGGGTCTGTGCCCTCTTCCTCGCGGCGGCCGGACTCTACGGTGTGATGTCGTTTGCGGTGACCCAGCGGACCCGAGAGATGGGCGTGCGTTCCGCACTCGGCGCGCAGGGCCGCTCGCTCGTCCTGCTCGTCATGCGCAAGAGCATGATCCAGCTGGCGATCGGCCTGACCCTCGGGATGGTGCTTGCGCTCCTGGCGTCCGGCGCACTCCAGCCGGTCCTGTACAGGGTCAGCCCGCGCGACGTGACCGTCTTCCTTGGCGTCGTGGCGACGCTCGCGCTCGCCAGCCTCCTTGCGAGCTTCCTTCCTGCCCGGCGCGTCACGAGGATCGATCCGGTCGTGGCGCTCGGCACCGAGTAACCGCGCCGACGAGTTGCGGTCATTCAGTCTCGCAGACCTGTTGACTTTCAACAGGAGCGATGTCACAGTCCTGTTGACTTTCAACAGGAGTCGCGCGCGGGGCTGCCCGGCAGCTCGAGCGGCGATCTCCACGGTCGGGCCTCATGGCCTGCCGAGGAGGATTCGTGATTCCCCTCAAAGTCTTTCTCTCTCGTCTCTCGGATTTCTTTCGGCGGCGCGAACGCGATGGACGGCTCGACGACGAGATCCGGGGCCATCTGGACCTGTTGACGGCTGAGTATCTGGAGAAAGGTCTCTCTCTGCCGGATGCCCGCGCCGCGGCGCGACGCGCGTTCGGCGGCGTCGACCAGATGACCTCCGCGTATCGCGACCAGCGCGGCCTGCCGGTACTCGACGCGCTCGCGCTCGATGCCCGGCTCGCCGTCCGCCTGCTCGGGAGGAATCGAAGCTTCACCCTCCTCGCCGTGCTCGTGCTGGGCCTTGGGATCGGCGTGAACAACATGCTGTTCACGATCCTCAACGCACACACGATCCGAGGGCTCCCGATTCACCGTGCGGACCGCGTGGTGTTCCTGTCGACGATCGACGCGCGGCAGACCGAGCGAGGCATTTCCTATCCGGACTTCACGGATCTCCGCGAATCCGTCCGCACGCTGTCGGGCGTCGCGGCCTTTACATCGTCGCCCGCGGTGATTGAAGAGGAAGGACGGCCGCCCGATCGCCTCGAAGCCGCATTCGTCACCGCCAACACGCTCGACGTCATCGCGAACCCACCTGGACCAGGCTCGGGAGTGGTTGTCGGCCGGGCATTCACCAACGAGGACGAGAGGCCCGGCGCGCCGCGCGTGGCGCTGCTCAGCAGCGGGCTCTGGCACACGCGTTACGGTGCCGATCGCGCCGTGCTCGATCGTCCGATATCGATAGACGATGTGCCTACGAGGGTCGTGGGTGTGCTGGCAGAGCGCCCGGGACTCCCGAGCACCGCTGACGTCTGGATCCCACTTTCCACCATGCCCGGCGTCGGGACGGCCGCCCGCGACGCGCGCGTGCTGCGGGTCTTCGGCCGCCTTCGAGACGAGGCGCGCCTACCGGACGTGCGCGCCGAGATCGACGCGGCCGTCGATCGGATCGCACGAGAGCACCCCGAGGTGAGCACCGGCGTGCGGGCGCGCATCGTGCCGATCAACGATCGATTCTTCGGCAGGGTGAGCGACCCTGCGTGGCTCGCCTTCGGCGCCGTAGCCATCCTGGTCGTCCTGATCTCGTGCGCCAACGTCGCGAATCTGATGCTCGATCGTTCGCTCCACCGCACGCGCGAGCTGGCGATCCGGACGTCACTTGGCGCGAGCCGGCGCCGGCTCGTCAGGCAGCTCCTCATCGAAGCGGCTCTACTCGCCGGGCTTGGAGGGATCGTCGGTCTGGCGATTGCGGTCGGTGGAGTGCGCGCGTTTCGTCAGGCGATTCCGGCAAACGTGCTCCCGTACTGGTTCGACTACTCCATCGACGCACGCGTCGTCATGGCGTTGGCGGCCGTGTCCGCCGCGACGGTTCTCGTGTTCGGGCTGGTGCCGGCGTTCGCAGCCTCGAGGACCGATGTGACCCAGGTCTTGAAAACCGGCGCAGCGATAGAAGGGCGAACGCGCACGGCGCGCTGGACGTCCGTGTTCCTGACGATTGAGCTCGCGCTGACGGTCGTCATGCTCGCCAACCTCACGGTCGGGTTGCGCATCGCCGACCCTGCCCCGCCCGCCGAACGCGCCATCGATCGGACGGACATCCTGACTGCCGCCGTGACCCTCGGCGGCGAGCGATACCGCAGCCCGGAAGCTCGTGTCGAATTCCACCGCCGGCTGAACGAACGCCTTCGCGCGGTCCCGGGCACATCGGCGGTATCCGTGGCCAGCGTGCTGCCGCTCGTCGGAGCACCAGACCGACGGCTGGAGGCCGCTGGACGGTCACAGTTCGCGGCTGCCGCCGCACCAGTCGTGGCGACGGTCACCATCGGAGCCGGCTACTTCGACGCCCTGGGACTCACGCTCAGCAGAGGACGGGACTTCGGCGATAGCGGCACCGAATCAGCCGGACAAATCATCGTCAATCAGCGTTTCGTCGACGTGTACTTCGACGGCCAGGAGCCGATCGGCCAACGCATCTCGCTGGGCCCGCAGGGTCCCTCCGGATCTCCCGCCGAGCTGCTGACCATCGTCGGCATTGCGCCGACGCTTCGGCAGCGTCTTCGTCCGGACGTCGAGCCGATCGTCTACCTGCCCTACCGGGCGACGGCTCCAGCGACGGCGTTCGTCATCATTCGGAACAGGACCGGATACGGCGACGCTGGTTCCGGTGTTGAGGCGTGAAGTTGTCGCGCTCGATGCGAGCCTTCCGCTCTACCGCGTCCAGAGCATGCGGCAGGTGATTCGGGACGTGGGGTGGAACGGGCGGCTCTCGAGCGCGCTGCTGACGGTCCTCGCGGCAATCGCCCTTGGACTGTCCATGGTTGGCCTCTACGCCGTCACGGCTCATGGAGCGAGCCGGCGCGCCAGAGAGATCGGCGTGCGCATGGCCCTCGGCGCTCAGCCCGGGCAGGTGTGCCGCCTGCTGTTGAGACGCGCGTTGTCGCAGCTCACGCTCGGCTTCCTGGTCGGCGTCCTCGCCACCGTGGGATGGAGCCGGATGTTGTCGACCGGTCGCGCGGGCGTCACTGTCACGGATCCCCGGTCGCTCGCGATCGTGGCAGCAATTCTATTGGCGGTCGGAGCCATCGCGACGCTCGTGCCGGTTCGGCGCGCGACACGGCTCAATCCCGTCGAGGCGATCCGGAACGAGTAGGGGCGACCCGTTCGACCTGATGCGGTCGGATGGCTCGACGCGCTGCCAGACCAACACAGGAGGAAGGAGGAGGGAGGAACTCCTCCTGTGAAGGTTTGGCAGCGAAGGTACTTGTTTCAGCGCTCGAGACGACGACGGCGACAGGAGGCTGCCACCACCAGACCGAACCCGAGAAGCGTCAACGTCGCCGGCTCCGGCACGGAGGTCGCGAACGCGTCGCCGAGCACGCGATGCGCCGCCGTCGTGGGGTGGACGCCGTCCCAGAAGACGAACGAGTCGGGATTCTGGCAAACGACGCCGTTCCCGAGGAAAAGACTCCCGGTCAGGCAGGGCGTCGACGAATTGGCAAATCCGTACGCCGTCGGATTCGCGACGATCGAAGAGATCAGGCCGAAGGTGTCGAACTGCGTGATCTTGATGTCAGGCAGCAGCGACAGCCCCCCGAGCGCACTGGACAATCCGGCATTGAAGCCGAGCGAAAGCTGGCGGAGCCCCAGCTGTTCGGCAGGTGTCAACCCGCTGCCCGCGGGCGTCAGCGCAAGATCGGGCAGATTCGGCACCAGGAACGCACGCGCCCCGTCAGCGTAGAGCGCGCCGATCGAGGTGGCGATGTTCGTGACGGCGTTGCTGGCGGTCTGTGCACTCGGATTGATGAAGAAGTCGTTCGCACCCGCCCAGAGGAAGAAGAGCGACCCGTCCGGGTCGGCGACCGGTCCGGTCCCGACGAACGCAGCGACCTGATTGAGCAGGCTGCTGCCGGCCAGGGCCGCCTGACCGTAGGTGATCGTCGCGATATTGTCGATGAAGGTCGGCGGCGACGACCCGGGGATCAACACGGGACCAGACGTCGAACCCACGACGGCATAGTTGGTGCCGCCCAGTACCGCTGGCGTGAGCGAGATCCCGAGGTCCAAGGCCAGCTGCTCAACGGCCACGGGACCGTTCGACGCTCGCTGGGCGTAAGGCGCGGGTGGAAAGCCGCCCGTCAGAACGAAGGCGTTCCCGCTATCCGAGAGGCTGTCGCCGAAGACATACAACGACGTAATTGGCCCGGCGCTCGCGACACCGGGGGCCAACAGCACGAACACGAGCAACGACGTCAGCTTCCTGATCATGAGCCCTCCTGCCTCGAAGAGAGGGCTAGCCTACACCAGATCCTCGATTGGCGCGCGTGCCTGACGCCGCCGGACGGAAGTCAGTTATGCTGATCGCTCCCGACCCGCGGCGTCCACAACGTCGCCAGCCGATGGAACCGCCGCGATGCCAACCCGAGCACTTCTCGCGCCCGACGCCACGACGCGCACGACCCGCGCCATCCGCCCTCTGCAGCGCTCCGAGTCGTTCCTCTCGGCCGCCGAGGTCGTATCCAGCCCAGAGACGCATCTCCGGTACCGGATCGAGCGGCTCCTGGGCGAAGGCGGGTTCGGCCAGGTCTATCTCGCTCGCCGGCTCGATCGATCGCTCGTGGTGCCGGATCAGGTCTGCATCAAGGTGAGCGCCAGCATCGACGGCTGGCTTCGCGAGGCATATTTCGGGCAGCTCCTCGACGGACATCCCCGCGCGATCCGCGTCTTCGACAAGTTCCCCCTGTACCCGTACGAACAGGGACGCTGGCGCACTGCTCTATGCCTTGACGCTCGAATACGCGCCGCACGGCGACCTGAGCGCCTTTCTGCACCGCGCCGAGCGCGGATGGTCGGAGGCGGCGGTCAGACGGGAGATCGCCGGCATCCTTCAGGTTCTCGGCAAACTGCATCGCGGACAGCTGCTCCACCGCGATCTGACGCCGCTCAACGTGTTCGTGTGCGACGGGCACCGCCTCAAGCTCGGCGACTTCGGGATCGTCCAGCAACAAAGCGACCGCCGAGGCATCACCGCGCGAACGATGAACGCGATGACCGCACCGAGCGATATCCTCGCGGGAGAGGCCCCGAAGTGGCAGGCACGCGACGATGTCTACCAGGTCGGCCAGCTCCTGGCGATGCTGATCAGGGGGGATGCGCGATCCAGAGTCCGGACGAAGGACGTCCGCGCCCTGGCCTGCAGCGATCATCTGAAGGAGATCGTCTACCGCTGCATCGGTGAGCGCCGGAAGCGCTACGAGAGCGCCGACGAGCTGGTCGACGCGCTGCGAACGCGGCCCACTCCGCTGAACGCCCGCAGTGCGCTCGGAAGCCTCAAAGGCGTGCATCTGGCGTTCACAGGGATCCTGAGCACGCGCCGCAGCGAGGCCGCGCTCGCCGCGAAGCGAGCCGGCGCAATCGTCCACGGTGGCCCTTCGGCGCGGACGACGGTTGTCGTGAGGGGCCGGCCGAACGTGTTGCAGGCAGCGGGCCGCGACGCAGGGCTGAAGTTGATGGAGATCAAGCGGCTTCGCGAGAAGGGCCACCGCATCACGCTGCTGAACGAGGCGGCGTTCTGGCGGCTCGTAGCCAGAGCCGTTGGGAAGAAGGCTGTCGTCGCTAACCAGCCGCGAGCGAAGCGACGCGGCGAGTAGCCGCGGGGGTGGGGCCCCGCGGCTGTAATAATGCTGACTGGAGGCGACTAGCGACCAACGCCGACCGGATCCCCGATCCCTGATCCCGTCACTCGAAGTCTCAGTGCTCCATCGGTATCCCGAACGCATAGAGCGTGTTGTCGTACGTGACTACGTAGACCTGCCCCGCGCCTGCCGCCAATCCCGAGCGCGCAAACGACGTCATCGTCCGGCCGCTCGACCAGATCGTCTTTCCCGTCGCGGCATCCAGTGCGTAGAGCACGGCGGGCACCGATCGCGCAGCGCGTTCGGAGGCCGCGAGCCCGCCGGCGCCGCGGAATTCTCCGCTGGAGGCAGCGAACACCATGCCGTTCACGACGATCGGCGCCAACGGTGCCGTCATGTCGCGCGACACCCAGCCGGGCTCGAGCGTGATCTTCCCTCCCTCATCCGCCAGTTTGAACGCCACGACCGCTCCGCTCACGACAGGTCCGTTCGCCGCGAGCTTCAACGATGCGGGCGGCACACCGGACGCCGTCGCGAGGATCCAGCGCGTGTTCTCCGACTCCCAGGTCGCCAGCGCGGTGCCCGCACCTGGTTTCGAGAATTTGGCCGTCGCGAAGAGCGGAGTCTTGTGGTCCGATCCGCCGAGCGATGCGCCGTCGAGCAGGTACAAGCGGCCATCGTTCGCCGTCGCCGCGACGAGATCTTTGTCCTTGTACCGGATCACGATCGGCGAGGCGTTGAAGTCGGCGCCCTCCGCCGTGAACCAGTCCTTCACCGTCAGCGTGCTGCGATCGAGCGCGACGACGGTATTGGCGTAACGGTCGGTGCGATCTCTGGTCGCGCCCGCGGCTTTCGGCTGATCGGACGACGCGCTCAGTGCGACGTAGAGCGTCCCGTCCGTTCCGAACGCGGGGCCGGAGGAGCCAGCAACACTGGGGCCGCCGGTCTGCCACGACACGGCCTTGCGATCCGCGCCCTCGGCAGAAAGATCGAGCGCCCACACGGCGTTCGGTGCAGCGCCGCAGCCCTCCGATGTGCTTGCGTAGACCACACCATCGACGAAGATCAGCGCCGAGGGTTTCGAGCTGGGTGGCAGGAACGGGATCGCACGTTCCGAATCGGCCCCGTTGCTCGAGAGCAGCGTGTGGAGGTATCCGTCACTGCCGACGGCGTACACGGGATCCACACCGCCGAATGGGATCGGTGCCGTCGCGGCATTGCCGCGACCCGCCGGCTGCGGCGGCGGCGGCGCGGCGGCGGCGCCGCGACCGCGCCCCTGCGCTTGTGCGGTCGCCATCTGCGCGAGCACCGCGGCGCCACGCCCCGGCTCGCCCACGGCGCTGCCGCTGCGACCTCCGCGCCCGCCACCACCGCCACCCGCGAACGCTGAGACCGCCAGCACGGTGCGTCGGGTCGGCGTCGCGATGAGCCCGCCTGGGCACGCCCAGGAGCTCGGAGGAGGACCTCCTGTCGTAGCCGTGTAGTTGAGATGCGCGGTCCAGTACGGGCGCGCGAGGTCCGTGTCGATCGCGAAGATCCGATCGGCGCTGCCTCCAACGAACCCGAGCGCCTTGAAGCCGCGAAACCCGATCAGCCGATCGAGGAGCACCGGTTGCGTGAGCGAGTTGAGCTGTCGCGCCTCGTTGTCGAACCGGTGCTTCCAGAGGAACTGGAATTCCCCCTTCGCGACCGCCTCCCTGGTGAGGCGCGCGTCGGAGCGCACCCATCCCGTGCGCTGCGCATCGGAGCCGGCAGTGGTCCACTCGCCGCCGCCACGACCCTGCGCCTGCACGAGTACAACCGAGACGAAAATGCCACCGAGGAGCGGCCCCC
The DNA here is from genome assembly GCA_963804795.1 of uncultured Acidobacteriota bacterium. Lineage (GTDB taxonomy): Bacteria > Acidobacteriota > Vicinamibacteria > Vicinamibacterales > 2-12-FULL-66-21 > CAVSUB01. Next base: position 94,140 of record CAWDRS010000015.1, read on the forward strand.
AGCAAGGCTCAGCCCTCTGTTTTCCCGGATCGCGGTAATTGCCGTCGTCGCCCGTGATTCGACATTCTTCATCGCGCACCTGCCGCGCTGCGCTCGATGCCGAAGCAATAGAGCTTTCCGTCGTAGGTGCCGATGTACACGCGTCCGTTGGCCATCGACAGGCTGCTGAAGTGATTGAAGGACTTGATCTGATCGCCGCTCGACCAGAGCTCCTCGCCGGTCCGGGCGTCGAGGACGTAGAGCGTGGCGTGGCCGGAATTCGCCACGCGATTCGCCGCGGTGTTGTACGGCAGGCCGAGCTGCGCGGTCGCCTGCGTCGTGTCCGCGCCGCTGCCGTATCCGTAGACGAGGCCGTTGGCGATGATCGCGGGATCGGCCTGGTACATGTTGCGCGAGATCCACGCGGGCGTCAGCTGCACTGTGGATGCCTTCCCCGCCCCAGCGGGACGCTGCTCGACCTTGAATGCCGCGATGGCGCCCTGGATGACTTCCCCGTGCTCGATCGGCGCCTTGAACTTCGAGTGCTTGGGCCCCCAGAACGGCATCAGGACCCAGCGCGTGCCATCGGGGTCCTCCCAGGTCGACAACGCCCCCCAGACGCCGGCCGAAGCAAACTGCACTTCTTCGTTGCACACGAGCGGAGTGCGATTGGCGGGAGTGCGATGATCCTCTCCGCCGAGCGCGCTCGTGTCGAGCAGCCAGATGCGGCATTCCTTGCTCGAGTGGACGGTGTACTCCTTGCCCTTGTAGTCGAAGACGGGGCCGGTCACGTTCATGTCCAGGTCTCGCTTGCGCAGCCAGAACGCGTTCGACGGAGCGTACCAGTCCTTGAGATCCAACGCCTTCGTTGTGGGATTCTGCTTCACTCCGATGATGGCCTGACCGTAGATCTGGCGCTCGGGATAGTAGTCGCCGTCCCCGCTCCCGGCGTAAACGGTGCCGTCCTTCCCGATTGACGGACCGAGCCGCGGCCACAGGCCGCCGCTGCCGGGATTGAAGCTTCCGACCTTCTTCGTCGCGAGGTCGTAGGCGTAGAACTGATTCGGATTGCCGCCGCAGCCCTGCGCGGTCGTCGTGTACAGGACGTTGTTCACCAGATTCAGGGCGTATGGCTTTCCGTTCGACGGAAGGAAGGGCTCGGCCGGCGCCAGATCTTCACCGGTCGCCGCGTCGAGCTGCCGGAGCCGACCGTCCCACGAGATGGCGTACACCTTGTACTTGCCGGGTGACTCGAGCGGCGCGACCACGGGCGTGGCCGTGAGGCCACCAGGGCAGAGCGGATCGTACCTGGTGCCGGGGAGCTCCTGAAAGGTGCTGTCGAAGTGACGCTTCCAGATCTGCGTCCCCTTCTCGACGTCGATCCCGTAGATGTTGTCCGACACACCAGCGAGAATCGCAATCTCCCGCGGCCCCGACGCAGTGCTGACGTCACTGACGATGAGGGGCGCGAACAGGTTGTGGAGCTGACGTGGCTGGTTGTCGGTCTGCAGGGTCCACAGCAGCTTGATGTCCTTGGCATTACCCTTTCCGATCAACGTCTCGTGACGCTGCCACGACGTGCGCTGCGGATCGCCCCCGTCGGTGAGCCATTGGGCTTTGTGCGTCGTCGATTGCTGCGCGGAAACGGAGCCGCCGAGCCAGAACGCCACGGCGCCGGCCAGCAGCGCGACCGCGACGATTGTTTTCTTGTCCATCTAGAAGGTCCCCTCGCGTACGTGCCGCAGGCTCCCGGGCGCGCGGAGTCTACGGAGTGGAAGGAAGGGTTGTACGCACTCGACGACGCCAGGTCAACAGGTTTCCGGAATTGCTGGCGTGTTTCGCTGAGCGATACGGAGAAGATGGAGGCAACGGAGACGTCTCCGTTGCCTCCGCCCCCTCCGTCGAGTCCTTACAACTTCCGATACAGCACGTTCCGGAACTCGATCTTGAACGGCGGCCCGACGTGCATCTGGAAGCCCAGTACTCCTTCGGCCGTCGCGTGTTTGGAGTCTTCGTCAATCGCGATGGCCATCAGCTGCCCGTTGATGAACTGCATCAGGACGGGACCGCGCGCGATGATGTGGTACTGATTCCAGCCGTTCACGTTCATCACCCCACGCAGCAACGTCGGGTCCCCTATCGTTCCCACGACCTTGTATTTCGGACCCTCGACGACACGCGTCACCTGACCACGCTTCGAGAGGACGACATGCCCCTCGCCCGTGGGTGCTCTCCCGCGCTCGTCGTGCACGTTGCCGAGATAACCCTCCGTGAAGTCCATGTCCGCCTGGTATCCCTTGAGCACCCATTTGCCGACGTTCGGCAGCTCCGTGCTGCGGTACTGGATGCCGCTGTTGGCGCCGTTCATCCGGAACTCGACCTTCAGCTCGAAGTCTCTGACCGTCCCTCCACGCCAGATGAGGAAGTTGTTGGCCTTCACGACCTTCTCGGGTGTGGTTTCGCCGACGATCTGGCCGCTCTCGGCGCGCCAGAAGAGCGGATCTCCATCCCAGCCGGCGAGGCTCTTGCCATCGAAGATCGAGACGAATCCCGCGTTGTCGTCAGGTTCGGTTTCGGGGTACACGCCGCCGCCGCGGCCCCTGCCCGCCTGCCCCGGCGCAGCCGGGGACGGTTGAGCCGTTCCCGCCGGGGACGCCTGGCCGCCGCCCGTCTGAAGAAATGCGGCTCGCGAAGGCGGTGCGAGCCACCAACCGGCCATGGCGGCGAACAGCAGCACGCCGGCGACGCGCAGAGAGAGTGGATTTCTCAAGCGATCCTCCTGGGGCCGACCTTGTACGTCGTCCGTCGTCGTCGGGTCAACTGCTTTTCCGGGGAACCCCTATTCCCTCGATTCACTTGGGTTGTCACCGCGCGCCCTTGTAGCGCAGGCCTTTTAGGCCTGCCCCGCCGGCGCGCGTGGCAGCCCTGAAGGGCTGCGCTACGGGCGACACAAGTGAATCGCGGTGTAACGGAGGGGACGGAGGAATGGAGACGTTCACAAAACGAAGAACCCCACGCAAATCGATTCGTACGGGCGGGGCTAGAGGCTCTCGTGGGATCACAGAAGATCACAAGATCAGAAGGTCAACAAGGGCCCCAGGAACTCCGCGCCTGTGGTATTCACATGAGATCAGGATGTCCACTGCCTGAATGTCATAAACCTTGTGGCCTTCTGATCTTCTGAACTTCTGTTGAACAGGAGCTGCGCCCCAGAGCGGTTGCCGCGAACCGCATCGGATAGCCGTCGTCTGGAGGCCCTTGGGACGCGAAAAGAAGAGTCGGCTGCGGCAGGTCGTGCGGATGTGACGAATCATGAGGCCGTAGGCCGGCGCGCGGTCGCGCCCTGCGAATGTCCCTAGCCGGCTCGTTCCCTCCGTTTCGTCCTTCGTTGACTCCGTTGCTCAGTTTGTGAGCGTCTCGGTGGCCTCCGTTTCCTCCGTCAGCGCAGGACCGCGAGCGCGCCCGTCCACCGCGCGAGCTCGTCGAGCATGACGGCAGCCGCCTTGTCCTGGACCTCCCCTGGCGTGAAGGCACCGGTTACCGGGTCGATGAGGTTTGCGAAGAATGGGAGCGCCACGGCCTCGTACATCGGCACCATCTTCACCGATGTGACAAGGAGCTTCGTCATCTGCACGGACCGCAGGCCGCCCGAGACGCCGCCGTAGCTGACGAAGCCGACCGGCTTGTAGGCCCACTCGTGCACGAGGTAGTCGATCGCGTTCATGAGCGACGGCGGCGCGCTGAAGTTGTACTCCGGTGTGACGAAGACGAACGCATCAGCGTTGGAGATCCGCGCGCTCCAGGCCTTGGTGTGATCGTGCTGATACCGCCTGAGCCGCGGATGTTCGGGCTCGTTCATCAGCGGCAGATTCACTTCCGCGAGGTCGACGATCTCGAGGTCGAAGCGCCCGTGCTGGCGTGCCTGCCGCTCGAACCACGCGGCCACCAACGGACCCTTCCGTGACGGACGCGTGCTCACGATGAAGATTTGAAGGTGGGGCATCCGTGTCGCGGCTCACGCGCTCCGGCGCTGTCGCGGCTTGCCGGAGGAGGCTGGAGGCACCCCCCACTTGTGGGCCCACTCCGCGATGGCGTCGATGGCCGCGCCGAGCGCACGCCCCTTCTTCGTGAGCGCGTATTCGACGCGGACCGGCGTCTCGGGCAGCACCGTGCGCTCGACGATGCCCTCCTGCTCGAGCTCCTGCAGCCGCTCGCTCAACATGCGGTCCGTGATGTCGGGAATGGCGTCGCGAAGCGCTGCGAAACGACAGCGCGACTTCAGCAGGATGAAGATGATCGCGCCCGTCCATCGGCGGCCGATGAGCTCGCTCGCGCGATGGAACTGCGCGCAAACCGAGAGCTCCTGGTTGGCAGGATCGCGCATGAGTTCATCACAAGGATAACGCCGCCGGCTTACCTGACGCAAGCAGCTACTTGACTAGTAGTAACTTCCTTTTGTATAGTCACTACCAATGTCATAGCCGAGCGCGGCTGCGGTCCCCCGCGGTGCGGCGGCTGAGGATGAGGATGAGTCCCGCCGTGAGGCGGCTGAAGATCGAGGAGGACGCAATGGATGCAGGGCTGGCGCTCGGAAGAATCGTGCTCGGCGGCTTGATGGCAGCACACGGGGGCCAAAAGCTCTTCGGGTGGTTGGGCGGCTATGGTCTGACCGCCGTCGGAGGGTTTTTCGAGGGACTCGGATTCCGCCCCGGCCGCTTCTTTGCTGCCGCCGCCGCGGGCACCGAGCTCGCGAGCGGCCTCCTGGTGGCGCTCGGGCTGCTCGGACCGATCGGTCCGGCACTGATGCTGTCAGTGATGATCGTCGCGGCCGTGAGCGTGCACTGGCAGAACGGAATCTTTGCGACGACGAACGGCGTCGAGGTTCCGCTGCTCTACGCGACCGGGGCCGTGGTGATCGCGCTGACCGGGTTTGGCGCCTTCTCCCTCGACGCGATACTCGGGCTCCGACACGTGTGGACGCCGTCGATCACGCTGCTGGCGTTGGCCGGTGGCGTGGCCGTAGGCCTGGCGAATCTGGCACTCCGACGCCCCGCTCCGGCGACCGCCTGAGCGCGCGTTACTTGCCGCCGGTGGCCTTCGGTGGAACGCTGCGCAGATACAGCCAGAGCGCTTGAAGATCGAGGTCGCTCATCGACGCGTAATTGCGCCAGGGCATGAACTCGTTGATGGCGGTCCCATCCGGCCGCCGGCCCTCGCGGAGCGCGCGGACGAAATCGGCCTCGGTCCACGATCCGATGCCGGCAGGCGTCAGATTCGCGGCCGGCGGCAGATCGTCGGGGCCGGCGACGCGCCCGCCGGAGAGTCCGAACCCGTGGCAGCCGTGGCATCCGCTGACGTCCGCCAGATACCGGCCGTACCCGGTGCTGGCCATCGGCTCCGCAGACGACGCCGTTCCGTCATGAAACGTCTTGGGTGCGGTCAGGATGCTCATCTTTCCGATCGCGAGCAGGACGCGGCCCAGCGGGCCGAAATGGCTCTGAGGCATCTCGCGATCCACCGGTGGCACCTGCTTCACGTAGGCGATGACCGCGCCAAGATCGGCGTCGGTGAGTTTCGTGTAGACCTCGCTCGGCATCATGATGAGCGTCGTGCCGTCGCGCCGAACGCCGTAGCGGATGGCGCGGACCCAGTCGGCATCGGTGAAGTCCCGGCCGAGGCCACCTGCGCCGCGCGTCAGGTTAGTGCCGGCGACCAGGCCGACCGGACCCATCTCCGCGTACACCTTGCCCCCGAGATCCGCCTCGTGGCACACGGCGCACGCCCCGACTGCCTGCACCAGATGCTCTCCCCGCTCGATTGCCGCTCGATCGGTCGGCACGCTGACCGCCGAAGGCGGCACCGGATAAACCTTCGTCAGCATTCTCTGGCTGGCGGCGAACGCCCAAATGGCAGCCGCTGCTACCAGGAGGCCGATCCCGGCAACCGCACGGAAGAGCTTCATTTTTTTCGAACGTGACATTCGGTCTCCGACTGCTGTCGAGCTGGCGACCCGAGCTCGGACCGTCAAGCCTTCGCTGTCCGCAACATCCTGTGCAGTAAAGTGATACAGGCATCAGCGTATCGATCCGACCACATCCGGCACTTCTCCATTGACCCCGGACCGGACCCGCGCGAGACTATCGGACCCGCCGCTTTGTGAATGCCTGATGACGCCGGCACGGAAAGTCGAAATAATAGCTGGCAAGATCCGTGTAGTCTGTTACGGCGTCTTAATAGGTGAACCGCCCGAGGCGGGCCGACTTGAAGTGGAAGTCGGCGCCTCCGCCGAGGGCATTGGACTGTGCGAGAGAGGTGTATGAGAACCCAGGCGAGCCGAGCAATCTCGGAGCTGCTCGAAGACGACGACTTCCAGCAGCTCATTACGGATCGGTTGGAAGAGGACCCGACGTTCTGGACCGGCAGCGGTAAGCGCCGAACGGTCATTACCGTCGAAGTGGACGACGGACACGTGACTCTGAACGGCGTCGTGCGTACGCGCATGGACCGTCGTCGCGCAGATATCCTCGTTCGCGCACTGGGTGCGTTGGGCGTGGACAACCGGCTGCGTGTCCTCACCGAGGACAAGGACGATACCAAACGGAGCGTAGCGTAAAGCGCAACTCAATCGTTGGACCCGGCCGCGCGGCCGGGTCTGACTTCCCCGCTGGTCACGCTACTGTCCGAGGACGCGCGAGAGCTCAGCGTTGACGGCGTCCAGTTCCTTCTTCAGCACCGCGAACCGTTCCACGGCGTCCCGCCCTACCTTCTGATCGGCCCGCGACGTCATCCCCGCGAGATAGGTGATGTGTGCCTGCAGCCCTGGCTTGCCGTAACGCACCGGCTCGGTGAGGAGCTTTCCGGCGATCGCCTCCAGTTGCTTCGCCTTCTCCGCGTCTCCGCCGGTCTTGACCCGGGCCTGTCCCTCGCGGAGCCGTACGACAGTCTGATTTACGGACGTCACGAGATCGCGCACCCGCAGGTTGTGCTCGAACTGCTCCTTGAGGTCCGCAACCGTGACGCCGTCGGCGGCGACGTTCGGATCGATGAGGACCGTGAGGGGCTGCGTCAGGACCTTGTCGTTCACTTTCAGTCGCGCCTGATACGTGCCTGGAGGAACGGAAAGTCCCGACTGGTGACGGACATCCCACACGAAGCGGTTCGTCCCTGCGTTCTTCGTCACTCGCCCGAGCGCGGCGTTCCCGCGCCCGAAACGGCCGCCGGCCATGGCCGCCTCGGGATCGTCCGGGTCTCCACCGGTGGCCGCGCCAGCGCCCCCGCCCCTTCCGCCTCGGCCACCGCGGCCCCCCGTGCTCGAGGCCGTCTCGCTGCTGTAGGTGTTCACCACGGCGTTCTGGGCATCGACAATCTCGATCACCACGGCGCCAACAGCTGCGGTTGGCAGGTAGTAGTCGAACATCGGTCCGAGCGCACCGACCTGCGTGCGATAGCCGTCGCGGGGCTTGTAGAGGACCACATCGGACGGCGACGTCGTCGAGATCGCGCCGATCTGATGCAGCGCGGTGACGTTGTCGACGATCCAGAAGCCGCGACCCTGGGTCGCGACGATCAGGTCCTTGTGGTGGACTTTGATGTCCGTGATGGGCGTCACGGGCAGATTCAGCTGGAACGATTGCCAGTGCGCGCCGTTGTCGAACGAGATGAACATGCCGAACTCGGTCCCAGCGTACAGCAGCCCTTCGCGATCGGGATCCTCGCGCACGACCCGGGTCGGGCAGTCCTTCGGGATGCCGTTGGCGCCGCTGGTCAGGCGAGTCCACGACTTCCCGTAGTCATCGGTCCGGTAGATGTACGGCTCGTAGTCGCCGAGCAGATAGCGGTAGACCGCGTAATAGGCCGAACCGCGGCGATGGGATGACGCGTCGATCCACTGGACTCGCCCGCCGGACGGCAGATCCTTCGGGGTGACGTTCGTCCAGGTTTTGCCGTTGTCGCGCGTCACATGGAACGGCCCATCGTTCGCCCCTGTCCAGATCACGCCACGCTCGAGGGGGGACTCGGTGATCGCGTAGAGCGTGCTGTAGAACTCTTCGCCCGTGACGTCCCTGGTGATCGGCTCGCCGCTCGCGCCCTGGCAACACTCCGGATTCGCGGTCAGGTCGGGCGAAATCTTCTCCCAAGTGACACCCTTGTCGCGGGTGCGGTGCACGTACTGCGAGCCGTAATAGAGCACGTCGGGATCGTGTGGCGAGAGGGCCATCGGCGAGACGCGCTGCATCCGGTAGATGAGGTCGCGCGCCGGATTGCCGTACAACGACTGTCCGCCAATCCAGTACTGCTTTTCCTGGCCGCTCTTGAGATTCATCACGCTGTACTGGCCTTTGCACGATCCGTAGACAATGTCGGGGGCCTTCGGGTGCGGGATGATCGGACCGGTCTCGCAGCCCGGTCCGGTGCGCCAATCCTCGCGCGCGTACGGGGTGGCCTGGCTCGTGATGATGAGGGTCGTGTTGTCCTGCTGCGCGCCGTACAGGTTGTAGGGGAACTGCTCGTCGAGCCACACGCCGTAGAACTCGGCCGTCGGCTGGTTCATCTGCGATGACCAAGTGCGCCCGCCATCGGTCGACACGTTCGCCCCGCCGTCGTTCGACTGGATCATCGTGTTGCCGTCCTTCGGGTTGATCCAGATGTCGTGGTTGTCGCCGTGCGGCGTGCGCAGCGTCGTGAAGGTCTTGCCGGCATCCACCGACTTGAAGAATCCCTCGGCGCCGGCGTACACGACGTCGGCATTCGTCGGATCGGCACCGAGCGTCGTGTAGTAGAAGGGCCGCTGCTGCAGCGAGGGCTGAGAATTGATGAGGGACCAGGTCTGACCGCTGTCGTCCGAGCGGTAGAACCCTCCGCCCGGCAGCGCCTCGATGAGGGCGTAGATCCGATCCGCCTTGGCGGCGGTGACAGCCAGGTTCGCCTTGCCGATCAACTCGGCCGGCAACCCCGTCACAATCTTGGTGAACGTGTCGCCGCCATTGGTGCTCTTGTAGAACCCGCCGTCCCGCGAGCCGCTGATGATCGTCCAGGGCTTGCGTTCGAGCCGCGACATCCACGCGTACACCACGCTCGGGTTGCCCGGCTGCACCTCGACGTCCATCGCTCCGACACCGTCGTTGACGAACAAGACCTTCTTCCAGGTCTTGCCGCCGTCGGCGGTCTTGAAGATGCCCCGTTCGTCGTTCTTCTTGAAGGCGTCGCCCATCGCCGCGACCCAGACCACATCGGGATTGGTCGGATGGATGCGAACGGCCCCTATCTGGCCGGCGTTGTACAGCCCGACGAACTGCCACGTGTCGCCGCCGTCGGTCGTCTTGTAGACGCCCCGTCCGGTCGAGACGTTGCTGCGCACGCCGTCGGAGCCTGTGCCGACATACACGACCTTCGGATCCGAATCGGCCACAGCAATCGATCCCATCGACCCCACGGGAATCTTGCCGTCACCAATCCCCACCCAGTTCAGGCCGCCGTCCGTCGTTCGGAACAAACCCCCGCTCGCGACGCCCATGTAGAACGTCTTGGGCTGCGAGGGCACGCCGGTCACCGTCGTGACTCGTCCGCCACGAGACGGGCCCACGAGCCGGTACTGCATCCCGCGGAAGAGCGCCGGGTCGACCACGCTCACCATTGGGGCGCGCGCCGCGGCAGCCAGAGCACGGGGGCCGGCCGGCGCCGGCGCGGCCTGACGGGACGCGGCCGCCTGGTCTATGGCGCGCGGCTCAGCCAACGCGAGGGCGATCAGAACGAGAACCGAGAGGACGATGTGACGACGCATGTATGGTCTCCGGGCGGGCACGGATCAACCAAGGAATCAGGTTTTATACCACGCGAGGTTGCCCCTGAGACGACGAACATCAAAACGTCACAGGGAGGTGGGGAGGAAGGGAGCCCCGCCCTGCGCCGTGACTCGTCCGACGAACTCCGCGAAATCGAGATCCCGTCTTGCCGCCGCGAGCGCCTGGAGCTGCGCGCATTGCTCCGGCAGGAGTTGCAGCGACGGTACGACGCCGAACTCCGCGGCGTCTCGAACGAGTCGTTCGCTCGCGTCGGGCAGGCTGTCGCGCCCGCTCAGTCGAAACGAGATCGCCGTCAGCGGTCCGAACAGCAGCGGCCGCGCAAGGTGCGACCATTGGCTGAGGTCGGGCTCCACGCCCGCTTCCCCCGCAAAGATTCTCGTCGTCGTGTGCATCGGAACCACCTGCGGAAGATGCCGCCGCGCGCGGTACGTCTCGACGCCCGTCCGCATCTCCGCGTCGGTGGGCGCCGGCCGGGCGCCGCTCCACGTGTACGCCACCCACCGCGCTTGCTGCTCCAGAACGGGCAGGTACGGTCCTACCTGGTGGAAGAGCCCGACGAAGGCCAGACCCGGCAGATCCGGATGAAAGGTGAACTTGTGCAGATCCACGTGTTCGGCGTCCGCGTCGAGAATCGCGCGCAGCTCGTCGTCCAGGATCCGCCAATCGAATTCGTAGCCGGTCCCGAAGATGATCGCGTCCACTTCCTCCTCGGTGCCGTCGCCGAACGTCACGCGTTGCCCCGACACTCGGGCGAGCCATGGCTTGATCGTGATGCGGCCTTCCGCCACGAGCGGCAGATAATGCTGCGACAGCGAGACCCCCGCCTCGAAAATGTTGTCCGCCGGCTTCGGGGCGCCGAACTGTTCCGGGTTGCCGCTGATGCGGAGCACAAAAGCCTTGAACGCATCGGCCACAGCCTCGGGTGGCAGGTGCTCGGCTGCGAGCCCGCCGAAGCGCGAGAACGCAACGTGATCCGTCGGCACGCCGGCGCACAGCTTCGGCAGCACGTAGCGTTGTCGCCGATTCGTGGTGATCACGCGGGCGGCTCCGAGCATCGCCAGATCGCTCGCGACTTCGAGCGCGCTGATCGCGCACCCGCCGACGAGCACACGCATACCGCGGTACCGCTCCGGATCTTTGTAGGCATTGGTGTGCAGCGCTCCACACGGCCCACAGAAGGTGTCGAGCCCGGGAACGTCGGGCGTCACCGGCTTCTGGTAACGTCCAATGGCGAGAACGACATGGGGAAACGTCTCCCGGACGGAGCGACCATTCGTGGGACTCCATTGCACCGTCCACCCACCCTCCGCGCGTCGGATCTGTTCGACACACGTTTCTGTGCGCACGTGAGACATCAGCCCGTGCGCCTCCGCATATCGGCACAGATACGCCAGGACGTCCTGATTTCTGGGATAGACCGAGGTGCCTGCGGTGTGGCGAAGGTCGCTGAAAGCGGTCGTGATGCGCGTCGTGTTGGTGCGCATCGCCGGCCAGACGCCGCTGCTGCGCGGGTCGCCCGACCACTGACCACCGACGCTCCGACCCCGATCGAAGATTACCGGTTCGAAGCCTTCGCTCTTGAGGTAACGCGCGGCGACCAGACCCGCAGGGCCCGCGCCGATGATAGCGACCGATGGCATGGGGGAATTCTAGCGAGGCTCCGCCTCGCTAGGCGACAAGCTTGATAACGCCGCGCTGACGCGCGGGCGGCCTTGACCGAAAAACTTGACTCAAGTACTCAGGGGTCAGACCTTGCGCTCGGGGTCAGGTCTTGTAATAACGCAAAAACTGGCAGTGCAAGACCTGACCCTCCGGAGACGGCGAACCGCGGAAGACGGAAGATTGGAGGAAATCCCCCGGCTTCCGCGGCTCTTACTGACGGGTCACGGCAGCTCCGAGTGACCCATCAGATACGTGTCGACCGAGCGCGCCGCGTTGCGGCCGTCGGCGATCGCCCAGACGATGAGCGACTGGCCGCGCTGCATGTCTCCGGCCGTGAAGACGCCCTTCTCGCTCGTCATCCAGTCGTCGTCTCGCCAGACATTGCCACGATCGGTCAGGCGGACGCCGAGCTCCGACACGAGGCCGTTGCGCTCCGGACCGACGAAGCCCATCGCGAGCAGCACGAGATCGGCCCGCAGCTCGAAGCGCGAGTCCTCCCGCGGCGAAAACTGGACCCGACCGTTGTCGCGAACCATCTCGACTTCGACCGCCTCCAGTGCCCGCACACGCCCCTGTCCGTCGTCTGCGAAACGCTCCGTGGAGACGGAGTACACGCGCTCGCCTCCCTCCTCGTGCGCCGAGGAGGTCCGGAACACGTTGGGCCAGAGGGGCCAGGGATTGTCGGCGGCGCGAGCGTCGGGCGGCTTCGGCAGCAGCTCGAACTGATGAACCGACAGCGCGCCCTGCCGATGCACCGTGCCCAGGCAGTCGGCGCCTGTATCGCCTCCACCGATGATGACGACCTGCTTCCCCTCGGCCGAGATGAGCTCGTCAGCCGGCACCTCGTCCTGAGCGCAGCGCCGGTTCTGCTGCGTCAAATAATCGACGGCGAAATGGATGCCGGCCAGATCGCGGCCGGGCACGACGAGGTCTCGCGGGGCAGAGGCACCACAACACAACACCAGCGCATCGAAGTCGCGCCGGAGCGCGTCGACCGGCACGTCGACGCCGATGTGGCTTCCGGGGCGAAAGACGACGCCTTCTTCTTCCATGATCGCGAGCCGGCGCTCGAGATGGTGCTTTTCGAGCTTGAACTCGGGGATGCCGTACCGGAGAAGCCCGCCGATTCGATCGGCGCGCTCGAACAGGGTGACCTTGTGGCCGGCATGATTCAGCTGATCGGCGGCCGCCAGACCCGCGGGGCCTGAGCCCACGACCGCGACCGCTTTGCCCGTTCGCCTCGCAGGCGGACGGGGCGTGATCCAGCCTTCCAGAAAGGCGCGCTCGACGATCGACAGCTCGATGCGCTTGATCGTGACGGGATCGTCGTTGATGCCGAGGACGCACGAGCCTTCGCAAGGCGCCGGACAGAGGCGGCCGGTCAGCTCCGGGAAATTGTTCGTCGCGTGGAGGCGATCGATCGCCGCGCGCCACTGATCGCGCGAGGCGAGGTCGTTCCAGTCAGGAATCAGGTTGCCGAGCGGACATCCCTGATGGCAGAACGGGATGCCGCAGTCCATGCAGCGCGCGCCCTGCTCGCGAATCTCCTGCACCGGATCGAGGAGGTAGACCTCCTTCCAATCGCGCAGCCGATCCTCGATCGCCCGGGCCTGCGGCTTGGTCCGCTTGAACTCGAGGAATCCGGTCGGCTTACCCATTCGCCACCGCCAGCAGTCCGTTGTCGGCGGCAGCCACCGCGCGAGTGTCGACGAGCGCCCGAGCCTGGGCCTGCAGCACACGCTTGTAGTCGCGCGGAATGACCTTGACGAATCGCGACGGCGACCAGTCGGCCAGGAGGTCCGACCCGACCGTGCTCTTCGTGTAGCGAACGTGATCTTCGAGCATCTGCAGCACGAGATCGATGTCCTCCTGCTCCTGCAGCGGCTCGACGTCCACGAGCCCCATGTTGCAGCGGCGCTCGAACGTCCCGTCGGCGTTCATGACGTACGCGACGCCCCCGCTCATACCCGCAGCAAAGTTGCGTCCCGTGCGTCCGAGGACCAGCACGCGGCCGGCGGTCATGTACTCGCAGCCGTGGTCACCGACCCCCTCGACGACCGCACGGACGCCGCTGTTCCGGACCGCAAACCGCTCGCCGGCGATCCCGCGGATGTACGCCTCGCCGCCCGTGGCGCCGTAGAGCGCGACGTTGCCGACGATGATGTTCTCTTCGGCCGCAAATCGAGCGAGTCGTGGCGGATAGACGACGAGCCGCGCGCCGGAGAGTCCCTTCCCGACGAAGTCGTTCGCATCACCTTCGAGGGTCAGCGTGACTCCCGCAGGCACGAACGCGCCGAAGCTCTGGCCGGCCGAGCCCGTGAACTGCAGCCGAATCGTGTCGTCGGGCAGGCCCTGCGCACCATGGCGACGCGTGATCTCGAACCCGAGGCGCGTCCCGACCGTACGGTTCACGTTCCGCACGGGGAAGTGGAGCTCGATTGGCAGCTTGCGCTCGAGGGCGTCGCCGGCGCGGGCGATGATCTGGTTGTCGAGCGCCTGCTCCAGCCCGTGATCCTGAGCCCGGATCCGACGGCGAACCGCAGACTCCGACACGTCAGGCGCGTGCAGCACCTCCGAGAGATCGACGCCGGCGGCCTTCCAGTGCTCCACGGCGTTGCGCATCTCGAGACGATCGACCCGGCCGACCATCTCGTCCACCGTCCGGAAGCCGAGCTCCGCCATCAGCTCTCGCACTTCTTCGGAGACGAAGCGGAAGTAGTTCTCGACGAACTCCGGCTTGCCCGTGAACTTCTTTCGCAGTTCCGGATCCTGAGTGGCGATACCCACGGGGCACGTGTTCAAGTGGCAGACCCGCATCATGACGCAGCCCGACACCACGAGCGCTGCCGTGGCGAACCCGAACTCCTCTGCGCCGAGCAGCGCCGCGATGACCACGTCGCGACCGGTCTTCAGCTGGCCGTCGACCTGCACGGTGATGCGGTCGCGCAGGTTGTTCAGCATCAGGACCTGCTGGGTCTCCGCGAGGCCGAGCTCCCACGGAATGCCGCTGTGCTTGATCGCGGTCAGCGGCGATGCGCCGGTTCCGCCGTCGTGCCCCGAGATCAGGACGACGTCGGCGTGCGCCTTCGCGACGCCGGCGGAGATCGTGCCGACGCCGACCTCGGCGACGAGCTTCACGTGGATCCGCGCGAGCGGGTTCGCGTTCTTCAGGTCATGAATGAGCTGCGCGAGGTCCTCGATCGAGTAGATGTCGTGGTGCGGCGGCGGCGAGATCAGCGTGACACCGGGGGTCGAGTTCCGGACCTTCGCGATCCACGGGTAGACCTTGGGCCCCGGCAGCTGCCCGCCCTCACCCGGCTTCGCCCCCTGCGCCATCTTGATCTGGAGATCGGTCGAGTTGACCAGGTACTCGCTCGTCACGCCGAAGCGCGCCGAGGCGACCTGCTTCACCGCGCTCCGACGCCAGTCGCCGTTCGGATCGCGCACGTACCGGGCCGAATCCTCACCGCCCTCACCGCAGTTGGACCTGCCCCCCATCCGGTTCATCGCGATGGCGAGCGTCTCGTGCGCTTCCTTGCTGATCGATCCGTACGACATCGCGCCGGTGGCGAAGCGCTTGACGATCGCTTCGACCGGCTCGACCTCGTCTATCGGCACCGGCGGTTGCGTGCGCCTGAAGTCGAGGAGCCCCCGCAGCGTGCCGAGGTTCCGGCTCTGGTCGTTGACGAGCGTCGTGTACTCCTTGTACACGCGGGTACTGACCGCTGCGCGTCGCGTGCTGCAGCTTGAAGACAGTGTCGGGGTTGAACAGATGGAACTCGCCGTCGCGGCGCCACTGGTACTCTCCGCCCGGAGCGAGGTCCGGCGGCGCCGGCGTCCGTGACGGGAAGGCCTGCCTGTGTCGCTGCACGACCTCGCGCGCGACGACGTCCAGGCCGACGCCCCCGATGCGTGAGGCGGTGTGCGTGAAGTAGCGATCGACGAACGACGCCTCGAGTCCGATCGCTTCGAAGATCTGTGCGCCGCAATAGCTCTGCAGCGTCGAGATCCCCATCTTCGACATCACCTTCAGGATGCCCTTGTTCAGCGCGCGGATGTAGTTGATGACTGCCTTGTCGTGCGAAATGCCCTCGAGAAGGCGGTGCCGCAGCATGTCCTCGAGGCTCTCGAATGCCAGGTACGGGTTCACCGCGCCCGCGCCGTAGCCCATGAGGAGCGCCACGTGGTGCACCTCGCGTGCGTCCCCCGACTCCACCACCAGCGCGCACCGGGTCCGAGCACCTTGACGCACGAGGTGATGGTGCACGCCGGCCGTCGCGAGCAGGCTGGGGATCGGCGCGAACTCTTCGCTCACGCCGCGATCCGACAGAATGAGAATCGTGTAGCCGGAGCTCACCGCGTGGGATGCCTGCGCGTTCAGCTCGTCGAGCGCACGCTCGAGCCCGGCGGCGCCGTCGGCCGCGCGGAACAGCATCGGCAGCGTCACCGCGCTGAAGCCTTGCAGGCGGATATGCCGCAGCTTCGCCAGCTGGCTGTTGTCGATGATGGGATACCGGACGCTGATCTGCCGGCAGCTCTCAGGCTCGGGCCGGAGCAGGTTGCGCTCGGGACCGACGGTCGATTCCATCGAGGTGATCAACTCTTCTCGGATCGCATCGAGTGGAGGGTTCGTCACCTGGGCGAACAGCTGCTTGAAGTAGTCGTACAGGAGCCGCGGCTTGTCGGACAGCACCGCCAGCGGCGTGTCCGTGCCCATCGATCCGACGGGCTCCTCGCCGGCGCGCGCCATGGGCTCGAGCAGCTGTCTGACATCCTCGCGGGTGTACCCGAATGCCTGCTGCCGCCGCAGGACGGTCTCGTGATCCGGCTCCGGAAGATACGGCGCGGCCGGCACGGCCTCGATCGGAATGAGGTGCTGCTTCAGCCAGTCGCCATAGGGATGTTCACGTGCCAGCTGATCTTTGATCTCGTCGTCCGAGATGATGCGCCCCTGCTCCGTGTCGACGAGGAACATCTTCCCAGGGTGCAACCGCTCCTTGACGATGACGTCCTGGGGCGGGATGTCGAGAACGCCGACCTCCGACGCGAGGACGACCACGTCGTCCTTCGTCACGTAGTACCGCGAGGGACGGAGGCCGTTGCGATCGAGCACCGCACCGATCACCCGGCCGTCGGTGAACGCAATGGACGCAGGACCGTCCCAGGGCTCCATCAAGGACGAGTGGTACTCGTAGAAAGCGCGCCGCTCCGGGCTGATGCTCTCGTGGTTCTGCCACGGCTCGGGGATCATCATCAGGAGGGCGTGCGGCAGCGTGCGCCCCGCCATGACCAGGAACTCGAGCACGTTGTCGAACGTCGCTGTGTCGCTGCCGCCCTCGCGGATGATCGGCAGGACCTTCGCGAGATCCTCGCCGAGCACGTCTGACTGAAGGAGCGCCTCGCGTGCCTTCATCCAGTTGATATTGCCGCGCAGGGTGTTGATTTCTCCGTTGTGGGCGACGTAGCGATAGGGGTGGGCCAGCGGCCAGGACGGGAAGGTGTTCGTGCTGAACCGCTGGTGCACCAGCGCAAGTGCCGTCTCGACGGTCTCGTCCGCGAGATCGAGGAAGAGCGGCGCAATCTGGCTGGCCGTCAGCATGCCCTTGTAGATCAGCGTCCGGGAGGACAGGCCGACGACGTAAAACGACTGCTGCGCCTCGGCGGAGAGGCCCAGCGCATCCACGTCGTGCTCGATCCGCTTGCGAATCACATAGAGCTTGCGCTCGAACCCGTCGTCGTCAGCGACGGCATCGGAGCTTCCAGTAAAGACGGCGTCGGACCTCCCAATGAACACCTGCTTGAAGATGGGCTCCGCCGCCACGGCCCGCGGTCCGAGCTGGCTGTCGTCGGTCGGCACGTCGCGCCACCCGAGCAGGAGCTGGCCTTCTTCCCCGACGATCCGCTCGATCGTTGCCGTGACGCGCGCGCGGGCGTCGGCCTCCTTGGGGAGGAACACCAGACCGGCACCGTCACCGGCCCGCGGCCGGAAGGGTCATCCCGAGCCGGGCCGCCTCCTTTTGGAAGAACCGATCCGGCATCTGGATCAGGATGCCGGCACCGTCGCCGGTGTTGGCCTCACAGCCGCAGGCCCCGCGGTGCTCGAGGTTCATGAGCACTCGGAGGGCGTGCCGGACGATGGCGTGCGAGCGATGACCTTTGGCGTGCACGACGAAGCCGACGCCGCAGGCGTCGTGCTCGTGTCGCGGGTCGTAGAGACCGCGGGCGGAAGGTGGCAGCACGTGTGGCACAACCTTTTATGGGCCAAGGTGAGCCAGAAGGAAAACGGATTCTACTTATCGTGTCCATGCGTTCTGCTTGTGGCCTCGATATGCGTACAGCGCATGGCCGCTATCGTGCCGGCGCGCGGCTGGAGCCGCCCACCTTGACACCCATGGGCTCGGCCGTGCTACGTTGGTCTGGTTCATGGCATCCGCCCTCACCCCGTGTTGTCGTCGATGCATCGCGTCGAGCACGTGTTGTTGCTCGTGTACGGTGCCGGCGACCGGCCGGTGAGAAGCCTCGAACGACATCCTTTCTTCTGGTCACGCACCAGCTTCTCATCCCGCTGAGCCCGGCCTTTCCCGCACTCTGATCCGATCCGGCTATCCGTAGCGCCCGGCGCACCGGGCCGAGGGCCAACCGCGTCCTACCGAAGGAACACGGTGGTCGAAGAAATCGCGCTCGAGGGGATATCGAGCCATGGGACCTTCATGCTGACATCGACGATGGTGGATTCGACGGAACCGACGGGAGCGCCGGCAGGGCGGCTCGAAGATCTCCCGGGTGTGCCGGCGGCGGGGATCCCGGATCTCCCGAAGGCGCCTGTCCGGCGCCTGGAGCACCTCCGCGCACTCGAAGCCGAAAGCATTCACATCATTCGTGAAGTGGCGGCCGAATTCGAGCGCCCGGTGATGCTGTACTCGATCGGCAAGGACTCGTCGGTCATGCTGCGGCTGGCGCAGAAGGCCTTCTACCCCGGCCCTATCCCCTTCCCGCTGCTGCACATCGACACGACGTACAAGTTCCGCGAGATGATCGAGTTCCGGGACTGGTACGCGGGGCACGTCGGCGCGCGGCTGATCGTCCATACGAACGAGGCTGCGATTGCGGACGGAACTCAGCCGTTCGCCGTCGGCACGCAGCGGTGCTGCGGTCTCCTCAAGACGCGGGCGCTCCTCGACGCACTGCAGAACGGCCGGTTCGAGGCGGCGTTCGGCGGGGCTCGTCGAGACGAGGAGCGATCGCGCGCCAAAGAGCGCGTCTTCTCGCTTCGCGATCCTCTGGGTCAGTGGGATCCGAAGCGACAGCGCCCCGAGCTCTGGCACCACCTCAACAGCCGGATCAATCCGGGCGAGAGCATCCGCGTCTTTCCGCTTTCGAACTGGACCGAGCTCGACGTCTGGCAATACATCCAGGAAGAGGACATTCCCATCGTGCCGCTTTACTTCGCGCGGGAGCGCGAAGTCATCGTGCGTGGCAATTCACTGCTGCTCCTCGAGCAACCCTTCGTGCCGCTCAACGTTGGCAAGCCGGGCGAGCCGGGCGAGCGGCCGCAGCGGGTCATGTGCCGCATGCGGTCGCTCGGCTGCTCCCCGTGCACGGGCGCGGTGCGCTCGGAAGCGGATACCGTCGCCAAGATCATCGCGGAGCTCGTCACCGTGAAGCACTCGGAACGGCAGCTCCGCGTCATCGACCACGACCAGGACGGCTCGATGGAAGTGAAGAAGCGCGAGGGCTACTTCTGATGTCCGGTCTGCTTCGCATCTGCACGGCCGGAAGCGTGGACGACGGAAAGAGCACGCTCATCGGACGGCTCCTCTACGATTCGCGTGGTGTCTACGAGGACCAGATCAGCTCGGTCGAGAAAGCATCGCGGAACCGCAGCGCCGGCCCGATTGATTTTTCACTCTTCACTGACGGGCTGAAGGCGGAGCGGGAGCAGGGCATCACGATCGACGTCGCCTATCGCTATTTCGCGACGGCACGTCGCAAATTCATCCTCGCCGACACGCCCGGTCACGAGCAGTACACGCGCAACATGGCAACTGGCGCTTCGACGGCGGACGTGGCTGTTCTGCTCGTCGACGCCCGTCACGGTGTGCGCGAGCAGACCGAGCGCCACGCCCGGATCGCACGGCTGCTCGGCATCACGCATTTCGTGCTCGCCGTCAACAAGATGGACATCCTGGGCTTCGATCGCCGTGTGTTCGACGCGATCCGCCAGGACTTCACGAGGCTGGTCCCGGCCGAGGCGACGCATGCGATCCCGTTGAGCGCCCTGGAGGGGGACAACGTGATTGCGTCGAGCCCGCGGACGCCCTGGTTCGACGGACCGGCGCTGCTGCCCCACCTCGAGACCGTGGACGTCGAACGCGAGCGCGCGGCCGGCGCGTTCCGGATGCCGGTTCAGCTCGTCGTCCGGCCCGATCAGACGTTCCGCGGGTACGCCGGACAAATCGTCTCCGGCCGCGTTGCCGCTGGCGATACGCTCACGATCTTTCCATCCGGGCTGCCAGCGTCGGTCAAGCGCATCGTCACCTTCGACGGCGACCTGGAGGAGGCGTTCGCGCCGATGTCCGTCACGCTGGTCCTCGATCGGGAGGTGGATGTCAGCCGCGGCGATCTGCTGGCGGGCGGACCGGTGCAGGTCGCCAGCCGCCTCGAGGCGGACGTGGTCTGGATGGACGAGCGGCCGCTCAATCCGAGCCGGATGTACCTGATCAAGCACAACGCCCGGACGGTCGCGGCCGAAGTGGATCGCGGGCTGACGCTGAACGAGATCGGCAAGGCCGTGATCACGACCACGCGCCCGTTGCTGTTCGATCCCTACGGACAGAACCGAGAGACCGGGAGCTTCATCCTCATCGATTCGGCGACGAACTTCACGGCCGGGGCGGGCATGATTATCGGAGCCGCGCGCGAGATGCCGAGGCATGGCGCGCGACCGGCGGCGGCAGAGCGGCTCGCGGCCGCCGCGCGGACAGCGCAGAACCACGCCGACGCCGTCGAGGCCGTGCGGCGCGTGCTCGAGGAGGTCCTGGTATGACACAGGCAGTCAAACCTCAGGCAACAGTCCATCAGGCAGCAGTCTCCCCGGCAGCCGTGGCGCTCGATATCATCGCCGCCGAAGTGGAAGCGGCCGCGGCCCCGTGCGTCACCTCGAGCTTTCAGGCCGAGTGCGTCGTCCTCGTGCACATGCTCCAGCGAGTACGTCCGGACATTCCGGTGCTCTTCCTCGACACCGTGCACCACTTCCCTCTCACGCTGGCCTACCGCGACGAGATCGTCAGCAAGTGGGGATTGAACCTGGTCACCCTGCGCGCGGTCACGCCCGAACCGGGCCTGTGGCAGCGCGACCTGAAGGCCTGCTGCGGCAAGCACAAAGTGGAGCCGCTCTTCGGCGCGCTCGAGCACCACGACACCTGGTTCACGGGTTTGCGGCGCGATCAGTCACCAACCCGGGCAGCGCTCGAGCCCATCGAGTCGTTCGCCCTGCCGACCGGCAAGACGCTGCGAAAGGTCAGCCCGCTCGCGCGGTGGAGCACGAAGGAGGTCTGGGCGTATGCCAAAGCGCACCAGATCCCGCTGTTGCCGCTCTACGAGCTTGGATACACGAGCATCGGGTGCGAGCCGTGCACCACGTTGCCGCTCGATCCGTCGAACGACCGCTCCGGAAGGTGGGGAGGACAGAAGCTGGAGTGCGGGATCCACCTGCAGGAGAAGCACTGAGCTGATTCGCGGCAGCCCCAGAGTCTTTCAACAGGGAGGAGGGGAGGATCAAACAAATCAGGAAGAGCCTTCCCGTTCAAACGGCAACACTGCAGTAGTTCGCATTCCCAACTTTATTGATCCTCCCGTCCTCCCCTCCTCCCTGTTGAAGAGCTCTTTTTGGGGGCAGCCGCGAATCAGCTCAATCCTCCCCCGCTCCCTCCCCCACACTCTTCGCGAGCTGGTGCAGGAACAGCCCGACGTCGGTGACCAGACCGATTGTCTGTGACGAGCCGCGATCCGCGAGCTTGGTGACGACCGCCGGGTTGATGTCGACGCACACGACCGGTACCCACGCCGGCAGCATGTTCCCCACGCCAATCCCGTGCAGCATGGACGACAGGACGATCACCAGACCGACCCCAGACAGCGCCTCCGCGTATTGATCCTGCGCCGCCACCATGTCCGTCACCGTATCGAAGATCGGGCCGTCGTCGCGGATGCTTCCGGCAAGGACGTAGCGCACGCCGGCGCGAACACATTCGACCATCACGCCGGTCTTCAGCACGCCTGAGGCGACAGCCCCGCGGATCCCGCCGGCGGCGTTGATGGCGTTGATCGCGCGCATGTGATGGCGATGACCGCCGCGGACCGGTGTGCCCGCCTCGAGATCGACGCCGAGCGAGGTGCCGAACAGGGCCTGCTCCGCGTCGTGGACGGCCAGGGCGTTGCCCGAGAGGAGGACGTCCACGTAGCCGCGCCGAACGAGCTCGATGAAGTGGGCGCCGCCGCCCGTGTGGACGACAACCGGCCCGGCGACGAAGGCGATCTTCAGCCCCTGCCCGTGGACATGCCGCATCATGGCCGCAATGCGGCCGACGCTCGCCCCGACGCGCCGCTCGGAGGAGATCTCGTTGGTCATGAAGCCGAAGTCGGCGCGGGTGCGATCGCGGAACTCGGGCCTGACGCGGATCCCCTCGAGACCGCACACGACGCGATCGCCGGCGCGGACCTCGCGCAGCTTCCGGCAGACGGCGCGGTCCGACACGAGGACGACGACGGCGTCCATGCGCTGACGTTCGACCTCGATCCAGGCGCCGCCCACGCGGACGTCGGTCCGCTGGTTGGTCGTGGAATAGAAGTCATCCGGCACGCAGCCGTCCTTGTCGGTCACGCGCACGGTCGCATCCTGCACGTCGACCGCATGGCAACCGAACGGCAGCAGCTCTTCGAGGAGATCCTCGAGCGCCGGAGCCGTCGGCGCCTGGACCTTCAGGGTGAGGCGCGAGGTACTCGTCGTTGGTCCGACCGAGCTGGAAGTGCTGGACCTCGAACGCCCCGCCGCGCTCGATCACCTTGTCGAAGATCGCTTTGAGCTGCTGCGAGTCGACGAGGTGCCCTTCTGCGGCGACAACAGCGGAATGAGTGTGTTGGTCATGATCGTGTTGACTTTGGAGTGGACTTCACTCGCCCAAGATCTTCACACAGGGAGGAAGGGAGGGAGGAGAGGCAACCGACAAAACGTTGTTTTGGATCCTCCCTTCCTCCCCTCCTCCCTGTGAAGATTTTGCGAGGCGTCGGCATGGCCCCTTGCCGCTCGAATTATAGCGGGAGCCAACCGCTCGTTGTGATAACGCTAGCTTATGATATTCGTGAATTAATTGATTTCACTTATTCAGAGCCTCTGCGAGACAATAGTGTGTGCCCGCGCCATGAGGCGCGGCCGTTGCCGGAGACTCTCGATCGATGCCGACTCACCCGCTGAAGTGGCGGAGCAGCGCTCTCACTGACGGCCCCAGCCGGGCGCCGGCCCGCGCGATGCTGCGCGCCGTCGGCCTCACGGACGACGACTTCGCGCGGCCGCTGGTCGGCATCGCGAACACCTGGATCGAGATCGGACCCTGTAACTATCACCTGCGCGATCTCGCCGTCGACGTCAAGCAGGGCGTCCGCGAGGCGGGCGGCACGGCGCTCGAGTTCAACACCGTTTCGATCTCGGACGGCATCACAATGGGTTCGGAGGGCATGCGCGCCTCGCTCGTCAGCCGCGAGGTCATGGCGGACTCGATCGAGCTCGTCGCGCGCGGCAATCTCTTCGACGCGCTGATCGTCCTCGTCGGGTGCGACAAGACGATCCCCGCGGCGGTCATGGCGCTCGCCCGGCTCGACATTCCCGGTCTGGTGCTCTACGGGGGCTCGATCGCGCCGGGGCGTTTCAAGAACCACGACGTCACGATTCAGGACGTCTTCGAAGCGGTCGGCGCGCACGACGCGGGGAAGATGTCGGACGCAGACTTCGACGACCTCGAGCGTCACGCCTGTCCGGGCGCCGGCGCCTGCGGCGGGCAGTTCACGGCGAACACGATGGCCACCGTCTGCGAGACGCTCGGCATCTCGCCGTTCGGGAGCGGGAGCGTGCCGGCGACCGATGAGGGAAAGAAGGCGGTCGCGCGAACGGCGGGGGCACTGGTGATGGACGTGCTGCGGCGGGGCCTGCGGCCGCGCCAGATCATCACGCGCGCCGCGCTCGAGAACGCCATCGCCGCCGTCGCGGCCACCGGCGGATCGACCAACGCCGTGCTGCACCTCCTCGCGATCGCGAACGAGGCGGGCGTCCCGCTCGACATAGACGACTTCGATCGAATCAGCGCGAAGGTCCCGCTGCTGGCCGACCTGAAGCCGGGTGGCCGCTTCGTGGCCACCGACTTGTACCGCGCCGGGGGCATCCCCCTCGTCGTCCAGCGCCTGGCCGACGCCGGCATCCTGAACCGAGATGCCATCACGGTCACCGGGCGGACCATCGGTGACCATGCACGGGAGGCGACCGAAACGGCAGGGCAGCAGGTGGTCCGGCCGATCACGAATCCGATCAAGCCGACCGGCGGCCTGGTGATCCTCAAAGGCAACCTCGCGCCGGACGGTGCGGTCGTGAAGGTGGCCGGCTACGACGTCCGGCAGTTTTCTGGTCCCGCGCGGGTCTTCGACAGCGAGGAACAGGCGTCAGCAGCCATCCGTTCCGGGACCATTCGGCCGGGCGATGTCCTCGCGATCCGGTACGAGGGCCCGCGCGGCGGGCCGGGCATGCGCGAGATGCTGGCGGTCACCGGCGCGCTGATGGGTGCGGGGCTTGGCGATTCCGTGGCCCTCCTCACCGATGGCCGGTTCTCCGGCGCCACGCGCGGGTTGATGGCCGGACACGTCGCGCCCGAGGCCGCCCACGGCGGCCCGATCGCCGCGCTTCGTGAAGGCGACACCGTTCGGTTCGATATTCAGGGAAGAGCGCTCACGGTCGACCTGAGCGACGAGGAGCTCGCGGCACGCCTGAAGGCGCTGCCGCCCGCAGCCGCGCGCATCGATTCCGGCGTGATGGGCAAATACGCGCGGCTCGTTTCGTCTGCGGCAAAGGGAGCGATCACGGCATAGACTCGGCGCTCGGCGCTCGGCGCTCGGCGCTCGAGACTCGGCCTTCGGGACTCGGCGTTCGGGACTCGGGGTGGAGAGCGCCTGCGGCCCGAGCGAGGCGACGGAGCTGCAGTCCGGCGCAGCCGGACCGCCGAGCGAGAGCGCATGGGGTGGGGCCCCATGCGCATTGATAGAAGAGGAACCAATGAAACGGACTGGAGCGCAGATCCTCTGGGAATGCCTGGTGCGCGAGGGGGTGTCGACCGTGTTCGGCTACCCCGGCGGCGCCATTCTTCCCGCCTACGACGCGATGCTCGACTATCCGATCCGCCACGTCCTCGTCCGCCACGAGCAGGGCGCGACGCACATGGCTGACGGGTATGCCCGCGCCAGCGGCAAGGTCGGTGTCGCGATTGCCACTTCGGGCCCTGGCGCCACCAACATGGTGACCGGCATGGCGACTGCGATGATGGACTCCTCACCCATCGTCTGCATCACGGGGCAGGTCGGCAGCAAGCTGATTGGCAGCGACGGCTTCCAGGAAACCGACATCACGGGCGTGACCCTGCCGGTGACGAAGCACAACTACCTGGTCACGCGGCCGCAGGATCTGGCGCCCGCGGTGCGAGAAGCCTTTCAGATCGCCGCCAGCGGCCGCCCCGGGCCGGTGCTGATCGACATCACGAAGGACGCGCAGCAGACCGCCTGCGAGTTCGATTGGGATGCCGCGGCACCGCGGCCGCACGCCCGCCCGGCGCGCGTGCTGGACCAGGCCGCACTCTCGTCCGCGCTCGAAATGATCAACAGCGCGCAGCGGCCCATCATCCTCGCGGGCCACGGCATCATCCTCTCCGGAGCCACCGACATCGTCCGCCACTTCGCCGAGCGGGCGCAGATCCCTATCTCGATGACGCTTCTCGGGATCGGGGGCATCCCGGCGTCCCACCCGCTCAACCTCGGGATGATGGGCATGCACGGCGAGGCGTGGGTGAATACCGCGATTCAGGAAGCGGATCTGCTGCTGGCCTTCGGCATGCGGTTCGACGACCGCGTCACCGGGAACCTCAAGACCTACGCGCCGAACGCGAAGAAGGTCCACATCGACATCGACCCGGCGGAGATCGGGAAGAACGTCAAGGTGGACGTCGGCCTGGTCGGCGACCTGCGGACGATGCTGGAGACCCTGCTGCCAGGCGTCGTACCGGGCCATCGACGCGAGTGGCTGGATCACATCATCGAACTGAAGGGCGACTCCGCCGTTCGCGACATCCAGAACCTCCCGGACGACGGACACCTCTACGCCGCGCACGTCATCCACGATATCTGGCGGACCACGCAGGGGCGCGCGATTGTCGTGACCGACGTCGGTCAGCACCAGATGTGGGAGGCGCAGTACTACCATCACGACGAGCCGCGCTCGCTCATCACGTCCGGCGGCCTCGGAACGATGGGCTTCGCGCTGCCGGCGGCCATCGGCGCCAAGATGGCCTGCCCTGACAAGGAAGTCTGGGTCGTGGCCGGTGACGGCGGCTTCCAGATGACCATGCCGGAGCTTGCGACGATCGCGCAGGAGCGGCTGGACATCAAGGTGGCCATCATCAACAACGGCTATCTCGGCATGGTCCGGCAGTGGCAGGAGTTCTTCTACGAGCGGCGGTATGCGGCGACGCCGCTCTACAGCCCGGATTTCGTGAAGATTGCCGAGGCGTACGGGCTCGCCGGGCAGGCGATCTCGACCAGATCGGACGTCGTGCCCGCAGTGCTGGCGGCACGTGCGCGCACCGGAACATCGGTCCTCGAATTCCGCGTCGAGCAGGAAGATACGGTCTACCCGATGGTGCCGGCCGGCGCGGATCTGCACGCGATGATCCGGCGGCCGAGCCCCCTCGTCGAAACAGCGGAGGACGCGTAATGACGCCCCACACATTCGTGGTGACCGTCGAGGACGAGCCGGGCGTGCTCAACCGCGTCGCCTCGCTCTTCCGCCGGCGCAACTACAATATCGACTCGCTCACGGTCGGGCGCACCGAGCAGGCCGGCATCTCGCGGATGACCATCGTGGTTCCAACCGACGAAGCCGGAGCGCAGCGGGTTGCGGCCAATCTCTACAAGCTCGTCAACGTCATCTCGGTGACAGACATCACCTCTTCGCCCGCCGTCTACCGCGATCTGGCGATGATCAAGGTGGCGGCAACGCCGGCCTGCCGGCCGGGGCTCGTGCATCTGGTCGACGTCTTCCGCGCGCGGATCATCGACCTGGCGCCCGACTCTCTGACGATTGAAATCACGGGTGCCGAGGACAAGATCGACGGCTTGCTCGAAGTGTTGAAGCCCTACGGCGTGCTGGAGATGGCACGCACCGGTCGCGTCGCGATGGCCCGCGGTGTCAAGACGGCCAACGGGACCGGACCGTCGACGACGCTGTCGGATTCCACCGATTCCAGCGTTTCCTACTCGGTCTGATCCGCGCCGGGCCCGTCGAGGCTTCCGCTCACGAGGGTGTGAAAAAATCGATGCCTGTGGCTTCCACTTTCCGCCTTCGCTAAAGCTACGGCGGACCACCGTAGCCTTGGCGAAGGTGGTCAGGTGGAAGGCAGCGTCCGCGCGGTTCTTCCGGCTGAAGCCGGAAGCCACGAGAGACTATTCGAGGGCGGAAGCCACCGGCACCACGTACTCGGTTGATTCGTCGCGTCCGAAGGCGGCGCGGCATTGGAGAGCTCATGACGACGATGTTCTACGACAAGGACGCCGACCTATCGCTCATTCGTGCGAAGAAGGTCGCCATATTGGGATATGGATCGCAGGGGCACGCCCACGCCCTCAACCTCAAGGACAGCGGCGTCGACGTTCGCGTGGGGCTGCCGGCGACGAGTCGTTCTGTCGAAAAGGCGCGGGCGGCCGGTCTGACGGTCAACCCGGTCGCCGATGCGGCGCGGTGGGCGGACGTCATCATGGTCCTCGTGCCCGACACGACGCAGGCCAAGCTGTACGAGACCGAAGTCGCGCCGGGCCTCACGGCCGGCAAGATGCTGATGTTCGCGCACGGCTTCAACATCCGCTTCGGATGGGTTTCGCCGCCGGCGAACGTCGACGTCACGATGATCGCGCCGAAGGCGCCCGGCCACCGCGTTCGCGAGCTGTACGTCGAAGGGGCCGGCACGCCGGCGCTCCTGGCCGTCCACCAGGACGCGACGGGGACGGCGCGAGCGCTGGCGCTGTCGTATGCCAAGGGGATCGGCGTAACGCGCGCAGGCGTCATCGAGACGACCTTCGCCGAAGAGACCGAAACGGACCTCTTCGGAGAACAGGTCGTGCTCTGTGGCGGCGTGAGCGCGCTGGTCAAGGCAGGGTTCGAGACGCTCACCCAGGCGGGCTATCAGCCCGAGGTTGCGTACTTCGAGTGTCTGCACGAGTTGAAGCTGATCGTCGACCTGATGTACCGCGGAGGGTTGAACTACATGCGGTATTCGGTGAGCGACACGGCGGAGCGCGGAGATTACACCGCGGGACCGCGGATCATCACCGAAGAAACGCGGCGTGAGATGAAGCGCATCCTCACCGAGATCCAGGACGGCACGTTCGCCAAGGCCTGGATCGCCGAACACGAGGCGGGACGCC
Organism: uncultured Acidobacteriota bacterium; assembly: GCA_963804795.1. Classification (GTDB taxonomy): domain Bacteria; phylum Acidobacteriota; class Vicinamibacteria; order Vicinamibacterales; family 2-12-FULL-66-21; genus CAVSUB01. The sequence goes on from CAWDRS010000015.1 coordinate 122,312, forward strand.
CGAACTTCAACGCGACGCGGGTGAAAGAACAGGATCAACCGCTCGAACAGGTCGGCGCGAAGCTTCGGTCGATGATGCCGTTCCTGGATCCCGTGACCGTCCGCCCGGATGGCGTGACGGTCTAGGGTTCAGAGGTTCAAGGTTCAAAGGTTCAAGGTTCATCGGTTCAGAGTTCAAGAGTTCAATGGTTTGAACGGATGAACGCTGAACGCTTGAACCTTGAACCTCATGAACGCCTTTGACTGACTCCACGCGCGCAGCACGGCTTCCCCAATCTCCGACGTACCGATGCCGTTCGTGACCTGAGCGAAGACGATCGGCCCGTCCCCTCTCATCTTCTTCGCATCGCGGTCCATCACAGACAGGTCCGCTCCGACCAGAGGCGCCAGATCGGTCTTGTTGATGACCAGCAGATCCGACTGCGTGATGCCTGGACCGCCCTTCCTCGGGATCTTGTCGCCGCCCGACACATCGATCACGTAGATCGTGTAGTCGGCGAGCTCGCGGCTGAACTGTGCGGCGAGGTTGTCGCCGCCGCTCTCGACGAAGAGCAGCTCGGGCCGGAAGGCGCGCATCAGCCGGTCGAGAGCCTCGAGGTTCTGGCTGACGTCGTCCCGGACCGCCGTGTGAGGGCACCCGCCTGTTTCGACAGCCGCGATGCGCTCGGCCGGGAGCGCGTGGTGCCGCGTCAGGAACTCCGCGTCCTCTCTCGTAAAGATGTCGTTGGTGACCACGGCAATGTTGTGCTGATCCCGGAGGAGGCGGCACAGCTCGAGGAGCAACGCGGTCTTGCCGCTGCCGACGGGCCCGCCGATGCCGATCGTGAACGCACGCCTGCCGAAGTCGCGTGGGACCGGTGCGGCGCGATCGCGGAACGCGCCGGGACCGGCGGGCCCGTGGTTGTGCGGATGATTCGGGTCGTGGTGAAAGCGGGGACGGGGCATGATCGGTTCAGGGTTCAAGGGTTCAAGCTTCAAGGTTCAGGGCTCGGCGCTCGGCGCTCGGGACACGACGCTACAGAGTTCGGCGCATTCAGATCTCCTTGATCGTAATTCTGCCGCTCACGATTGGAACAGCCGCGAATACAGCCGATCGTGGCCGGCTTGAAGCAGATCGAGAATCGGCGCGGTCTGGGCGATGTCGGGATCTCGCAGACCGGCGCAGCGCTCGAGGATCACGTGCAGCTCGCCGGCAGCGTCCACCTGCAGCCGCTGCGCGGCGTAGGTGCCGACGATTCCGAGCCGGACTGCTGCGGATGTCAGTCCTCGAAGTGACGAATACAGAAAGAGCTGCTGCACCGTCTGAAGCGGTAGCCCGATGAGCGACAACGCGGCGCCGAAAACCGGCGCGTGGTGGCCATGCAGGTGGCTGACGCGCGAGTCGAGCGCGCTCGTCGAGTCTCCGGGCCACACCCTGGCACACGTGGCAGCCAGCGCGCGGCCCTGAACGCAGCTGGCGCGCCTCGCGACGATGTTGGTCAGGAAGACGTGGCACAGCTGGTCGAGCTCCTCGAGACGGGAGGGATCGACGTACGCCGCCGACACCAGCGGGAGCAGCCCGTGGCCGGTCTGCCAGAGCGCCGCGCGAACGAAGCGATCGAGTGCATCGGACGTCGACACTTCCCCTGCCTGCCAGGCAGCCTCGAGCCCGCCGGAATGCGCGAACCCGCCGGTCGGAAATGCGGAGTCGGCGAGCTGCCAGATGGTCAGAGTGGTGGCAGCTCCTCCCATCCTCCCCACCTCACTGTTGACGAGCACTTCGTACCTCCGGACCTCAGAACAACCAGTATCGCTGTGCCAGCGGGAGCACCCGCGCTGGCGCCGCCGTCAGCACTTCGTCATCCGCCGTGACGGTGTACGTCTCGGGATCGACGGTGATGTTCGGCAACGCGTCGTTCAGCTTCATGTCGCGCTTGCCGATGCCGCGGCAGCCGCGCACGGCGGCGAGCCGCTTGGTCAGCCCGTATCGCTGAACGGTGGACGCGTCGAGGGACGCCTGCGACACGAAGGCCAGCGACGTGCTGCCGGTGGCCCGACCGTAGGCGCCGAACATCGGACGCATGATGAGCGGCTGCGGCGTGGGAATGGAGGCGTTCGCGTCCCCCATCTGAGCCCACGCGATGAAGCCGCCTTTCAGCACCATCTCGGGCTTGACCCCGAAGAAGGCCGGCTTCCAGAGCACGAGATCGGCGAGCTTGCCGGCCTCCACGGAGCCGATCTCGTGGGCGATGCCATGCGCAATGGCCGGATTGATCGTGTACTTCGCCACGTAGCGACGAATGCGAAGGTTGTCGTTGTCTCCCTGCTCGTCGTCGAACCGTCCGCGCTGATCCCGCATCTTGTGCGCGGTCTGCCAGGTTCGACAGATGACCTCGCCGACGCGTCCCATTGCCTGACTGTCGCTCGACATCATGCTGATCGCGCCGAGATCGTGGAGCACATCCTCCGCGGCCATCGTCTCGCCGCGAATCCGGCTCTCCGCGAAGGCGACATCCTCGGGGATGTTGCGATCCAGATGGTGGCAGACCATCAGCATGTCGAGGTGCTCGTCGAGCGTGTTCACGGTGTACGGCCGCGTCGGATTGGTGGAGCTCGGCAGGACGTTCGGTTCGCCGCACACGCGAATGATGTCGGGGGCGTGCCCACCGCCGGCCCCTTCCGTATGGTAGGTGTGGATCGTTCGTCCCTTGAACGCCGCGATCGAATCATCCACGTAGCCGGACTCGTTCAGCGTATCGGTGTGGAGCGCGATCTGCACATCGTAGAGCTCGGCGATGGACAGGCTCATATCGATTGCCGAGGGCGTTGTCCCCCAGTCCTCGTGGAGCTTGAGGCCGATCGCGCCGCTCGCGATCTGTTCGCCCAGCCCCTCCGGCCGTGACGTGTTGCCCTTGCCGAGAAACCCGAAATTCATCGGCAAGGCGTCGGTCGCCTGGAGCATCAGCTCGATGTGACGCGACCCCGGCGTGCACGTCGTGGCGTTGGTGCCCGTTGCCGGGCCGGTGCCGCCGCCGATGAAGGTCGTCACACCGCTGGCCAGCGCCTCGTACACCTGTTGGGGACAGATGAAGTGAATGTGCGTGTCGATGCCGCCCGCGGTCAGGATCATCCCCTCCCCGGCGATGGCTTCTGTCGTCACGCCAACGACCATGCGCTCCGACACACCTTCCATCACGTCGGGATTGCCGGCTTTGCCGACTCCTGCGATCCGCCCGCCCTTGATTCCGACGTCCGCTTTCCGGATGCCCGTCCAATCGACGATGAGCGCGTTGGTGATCACACAGTCGAGCGCGCGCTCATCGGACACGCCGGAGCCTTGCCCCATGCCATCGCGCAGCACCTTGCCGCCGCCAAACTTGCACTCGTCTCCGTACACGGTGGCGTCTGCCTCGACCTCCGCGAAGAGATTGGTGTCGCCCAACCTCACGCGGTCGCCGGTCGTCGGGACCGTAAATGTCCGAGTAGTACCGCCGAATCCATCCGATGGCTCATTTATTAACCGGGGGGCTTCGCCCCGCCGGACCCCCCATCGCCGTCGCTGGCGGGGGCCCCATGCCCCGCGCCGCTCCGGCGGGGCGCGCCCACGGGCGCGCCTTAATACCGAACGTCGACCCGGCGGCCTCGCCCGCCGGACCCCCCATCGCCGTCGCTGGCGGGGGCCCCATGCCCCGCGCCGCTCCGGCGCGGCGCGCCCACGGGCGCGCCTTAATACCGAACGTCGACCCGGCGCCCTCGCCCGCCGGACCCCCCATCGCCGTCGCTGGCGGGGGGCCCCTGCCCCGCGCCGCTCCGGCGCGGCGCGCCCACGGGCGCGCCTTAATACCGAACGTCGACCCGGCGGCCTCGCCCCGCCGGACCCCATCGCCGTCGCTGGCGGGGGCCCCCTGCCCCGCGCCGCTCCGGCGCGGCGCGCCCACGGGCGCGCCTTAATACCGAACGTCGACCCGGCGGCCTCGCCCCGCCGGACCCCCCATCGCCGTCGCTGGCGGGGGCCCCCTGCCCCGCGCCGCTCCGGCGCGGCGCGCCCACGGGCGCGCCTTAATACCGAACGTCGACCCGGCGGCCTCGCCCCGCCGGACCCCCCATCGCCGTCGCTGGCGGGGGCCCCCTGCCCCGCGCCGCTCCGGCGCGGCGCGCCCACGGGCGCGCCTTAATACCGAACGTCGACCCGGCGGCCTCGCCCCGCCGGACCCCATCGCGCCTGCGGGCGCGGCTCAGCTGTCCCCGAACTGACGATCCCGCACTGCGCTCAACGCCCGCTCGCGCCCTTCTTCGGTCACCGGTCCCTCCGCGAGGCTGTTCCCTCCACGAATCACACGGTGACCGCCGATGTCGACGAGGTTGACGGTCCGCGACTCGCCCGGCTCGAAGCGCACGGCAGTGCCGGCTGGAATGTCCAGCCGCATGCCGTAGGCGGCGGAACGATTGAACTCCAGCGCGCGATTGACTTCGATGAAGTGGTAGTGACTGCCCACCTGAATCGGACGATCGCCGCGGTTCGTCACGGTCAGATGTTCCGTCTGCCGTCCCTCGTTCAGCGTGATGTGGCCCGGCTGCACGACCACTGCGCCTGCCGGCGACTCGAGTGCCGTCGTTTGGTCCCCGACCTGACTCGATGGAGAAGGCAGAAAGCTGCCGTAGAGCGCGAGGGACATGTCGCCGCGCTCGGCCACGATGGGATGATGCACGGTCACGAGCTTTGTTCCATCCGGGAAGGTGCCTTCGACCTGGACCTCGTCAATCATCTCGGTGACACCCTCTAGGACATCGTCGCGACCGAGGAACCGCCGGCCCAGATCCATCAACTCGGCGACGGAGCGGCCGTCGCGGATGAACTCGAGGATTTGCGTCGCAATCAGCGCGACCGCTTCCGGATAACTCAGTCGGAGGCCTCGCGCCAGGCGCTTCTGTGCCAGGAATCCGGCCTGGTGAAGCAGGAGCTTGTCAAGTTCGTTCGGGGTCAGATGCATCGCTCACCACTTGCGGGCCCACGGGTCGTCGCCCAGGAGTCCCGGCACGAAATGCAGCCACGCGCGCGCGGCGCTCGCGACTTCTTCCACTGACACGCCGGCAATGCGAATCACACAGCCGGCGGCGTTGCTCGAGGCTGGATCCGAGCCGAGCGGCGCCGTGGCCATGAGCAGGTCCGCACGCCGGGCGTCTTCCGTGCGCGCACCCGCTTCGCATGCGGCGGCCGTGTAGGTCTGCACGGCGGCGCCCACGAGGACGATCAGGCACACGCAATTGAATCGCCCCATGCGTTCCGCCAGCGGCCCTTCAATGGGGCTGAGCAGCAACGCATCGCGCACGACGGCACGGCCAGCGTAGTCAACGCTCAAACGGCTCGCATACCGATCGAAGGCCCAGCGCTCGCCGGACGCCCGGCGCCCCGCCGTCATCCAATCCATCAGCACGAGGCTGCCACCCGCCTGGACGTCGACCCGCTGCAACTGGTCGAACGCCGCTCCCGCGAAACAGACGACGGGATCCGGCATCAGGAGCAGCTGCCCACCTGCTCCCACGCGAGCCTCGAGCCTGGAAAAGGCGCCGCGCGGCGAGCGATACACCTTCGTCGAGGCCTGCGTCTGGAGGAGCGCCGTTGCTCCGTCGCCGACATCAATCCGCAAGTCGACATCGTCCCCACCGAGCAGGCCGCCGCCATACGTACTCGTGAAGACCCAGGCGGCGTGGCCGTGATTCGAGGGCGTGAGCAGTCGCAGCGGGCTGGTCGCACGCGCACGCGTCACGACGCTGCGGCGTCCCTGCCGAAGGATTTCGAGTGCGCCGCGGCCGGCCGCGTCGCGGGCAGTCTGAGTTGTCGCGTCTGGAACCGCCGCTCCGCTCACCGACGATCATCGTATCCTCGCGCTCCGGCGGAATGCAGGACGAAGTGAAGGGAACGCGCCATCCGACAATTCCGTACCTCTGCTCCACTCCGCGACATCCGCGCCCGGTTGCGCCTGTTGCGCCTTGACACCCCCTCCACTCGTGCGGAGACTGTGCCCCACGCGACACGGCGAGAGACCATGCACGCTTCTCGGTCCGGACCGAGGACGCGAGAAGGAAGTTCTCGGCGGGATGATCCTCTGTTCGCCGATCGGGACTAGGCAACGTCGGTTTTGGCTCAAACGTCAACGGAAAGTATTTGACAGGTTTCTGAACGGGGGGTCCGACTACGTCGCAGGCGTCTGCTAGAGACCCTCGTCAAAGCGCCAGGGTCGACTCTGAGTACACGTCGTCCGACCTCCCACGTCTCACCCCTTCGGCGCGCAACCAGTTGATCCTGTGGCATCCTCGCGCGGCAAAAATCGCGATGCTACAACTGCAGTATGACGATCATGAGTGCCTCACTGACGGCGATCACTGACGCCGAGCTCCTCACCGCGGTCACGCAGGCCGCCACCTACGAGCGCGGCGCAACTGCGAATCTGATCGCGCTGCTGGCGGAGCTCGACACGCGGCGATTGTATCTCGGCGAGGGGTGTTCATCCCTCTTCACGTACTGCACGCACGTACTGCGCCTATCCGAGCACGCCGCTTACGGACGCATCGAGGCGGCGCGCTGCGCGCGGCGGTTCCCGATCGTCCTCGACCTCCTGAGCGAAGGCGCGATGACGCTGACTACGATTGGACTGCTTACGCCGCACCTCACCGCCATAGAGCGATTGAAGACCGTCTTGCGCGGTGGCGGGACCTTGATAGCAGCGTTGGAGGCCTCTGCCTGCCAGTCGGACACGGCGTCGGCCCGGAGGCGACCTCAGTCTGTTCGATAATCTCGTAGACGTTGGCGCAGGCGTCCACGTGGGCGGCCTCCGTTCCGGCGCGGGCTGTGTGATTTGTGACCTGGCGTTGAGGCAACCTACACTGTCTGCAGTGTTGTCCTATCGGATCGACGGTCCCCTCGTAGAAATCACGCTGTGCGCCACTTAAAAACTGGACGAACTCCGGACGTTGCTCAAGGCCATCCGCGACGACCCGGCCTTATCCGAAGGCGCGTTGCTGCTCTTCGACGCCCGTGCAAGAACCGAAGGGCTGTCGGATGACGAAGTTCGTTTCCGTGTCGGCACTGTCGTCGAGATCCTGCGTCCCTCGATCGGGCCGGCACTGGCCGTGGTCCTCTCGTCGATCATCGCGCCCACGGCGCAGGTCGTCCAGCGGGAAGCGTCGATTGCGGGCCTGCGCATCGGTCTGTTCGACCATATCGACGCTGCCCGGCGGTGGTTGACTGCCTACGCGCCGGGTTTGGACCAGTCATGAGCTGAATAAATGCTAGCGGGCACACTCGTCGTAATTGCCGCCGTGACGTGCGCAATCCTGGCATCCCGGTTCATGTGGTGGGCGACGAAACGGTCGGCTGTCTGGGCGATGGCGGCCGGGTCATTGCTCGCCCTGCTGGCGCTGGGCGGCGGAGTCGTGTTCGCGTGGTTCTACACCCGCGAGAAGTTCCCCTGATGCCAACCCTCGTTGCCAACCCTCAGGGCGGGGAACGCAGCCCATTTTCTACGGACGAGCTGGCGAAGTTACGGGCCGAGGTCGAAAGGTTGCACGGAAAATAGAGGCTTTGCATCGCGAAGCGACCCATAAGCGAAACTTCTACTACTACCAACAACATGAATGGGTTGACGGCCGAGATCCCCCTTCTTATACTGACCATTCGATGCTGACGCGTATGTCCACGGCGACCATTACCATGGGGAACCGGATGAATCCGGGCCCCGGGGTCGGTGGCGTTCGCGCTCAGGCTTGACAAGCACCAGACAGCCACGAGCTTCGCAGAACCCGCCGGGCCCTGAGGCCGGCGGGTTTTGTTTTTTCTGGCCGCTGCCACCGGCGGCATTCACGGGACGTTGACATGGTCGTGATGAAGTTTGGCGGAACCTCGATCGCGGACTCGCAGCCGATCGTGCGTGTTGCCTCGATCGTCGGCCGCCAGCCAGGCGGCCGCGTCGTCGTGGTGTCGGCCCTCGCCGGAGTGACCGACCGACTGGCGCAAGTCGCAGAGACGATCGCGACCTCGCCGTCCGCCGCGGACGACGTCGTCGCCACCGTGGATGGATTGACGGTTCACGCGCTCGCCACTACACCGTCCACGCACGCGGTGATCGCCATCCGGGACGATGCGGACCTGCCCGACGCAATGGCGCGTCTCCACGACAAGTACGGCGGTTCGGTACGGACGGACGCCCCTTCGGACGGTACCGCGTCGTCCGATGACCCGGCGTTGGCCGGAGCTCCCTCGTGAGCAGTGCGCCGCGCGCTCTTGATCGGTACGAGCTCCGGATTCCTGGCTCGGTCAGCAACCTCGGGCCCGGGTTCGATGCGCTGTCCGTTGCGGTGCAGGTCTATCTCGACGTTCGGGTCGTCGAGGTGCGGCCGGAAGCACCCGACACGATCGAGACCGATTTCGTCGGCGCCGCGCCGGCCGGCGAGAACCGGATCGAGACGGCATTCCGTCACGCGCGCGCGCGCCTGGGCGCTCGCGCACCAGGGGTGCGGATCGAGGTCCGGAGCGACATTCCCACCCGCGCGGGGTTGGGAAGCAGCGGTGCGGCAACCGTGGCGGGTCTCCGGCTCTATCAGCTGCTGTCGTGCCCGATATCGGCCGAGGATCTGCTCGCGCTCGCCGCAGACCTCGAAGGCCATCCCGACAACGCGGCGGCGTCGCTGCTCGGCGGGTTGACCGTGAGCTGTCAGTGTGATGATGGGCGAGTCACCGCACGCGCGTGGCAATGGCCCTCGGACCTCCAAATCGTCGCCGCCACACCCGAGGCCGAGCTCGAGACGACACATGCGCGGCGGGTGCTGCCAGACACGATTTCGATGCGTGACGCCGTCTTCAATCTCCAGCGCGCGCTGCTGCTCGTTCACTCGCTGTCCGCCGGTACCTACGGCGATCTCCGCGAGGCGCTCCGGGATCGGTGGCACCAACCGACGCGTGCGCCGCTCGTGCCGGGCCTTGCGGAAGCGTTGGCGCTCGAGGACGAGGCCATCCTCGGGGCCTGCCTCAGCGGCGCCGGGCCGTCGATCGTGGTGTTCACGAAGGGGCGCGCAGCCGAGGCTCAGGCGAGGTTGGCCGCCATCTACCGTCAGCTCGGCGTGCCGAGTACGATCAGGGTGCTCGCCGCGCATCAACCTATGTGGGGCTCCGCCCCACACCCCGGCTCAGTCGCTCGCGGGGACCCCTGAGCCCCGCTCCGCTCCTGCGCAGGCGCGCCGTGCGCGCCTAACCGCTAGTGATCCCGTATGAGTGAGAATCAGGAAGTCATGATGCATTTCACCCTCCGTTGCCATCTCTGTCAGACGATCTACCCCGCCGAGGCCCTCTGGGTCTGCAGCCAGTGTCTTGGACCACTCGAGGTGACGTACGACTACGCCGCGATTGCCCCGCTCGTGTCGCGCGAGCTGATCGGCAGCCGCCCGCGAAACCTGTGGCGTTACCGCGAGCTGCTGCCCATCGCGGGTGAACCGAGAACCGGGCTCCATTCGGGCTTCACACCGCTCGTCATAGCGGAGCGCCTCGCCGCCCGGCTCGGCGTTCGCGAGCTCTACGTGAAGGACGACTCGGTGAATCACCCGACCTGCTCCTACAAGGACCGTGTCGTCTCGATCGCCGCGACACGTGCCGTGGAGCTGGGGTTCAACATGTTCGCCTGCGCCTCGACGGGCAACCTCGCCGGGAGCGTCGCCTCGCATGCCGCGCGGCTCGGGCTCTCCTGCGCGGTCTTCATCCCGGACGACCTCGAGCCCGCCAAGGTCGCGGGCGCCAGCGTCTATCGCCCGCAGATCATCGCCGTGCGGGGCAACTACGATGACGTCAACCGTTTGTGCACCCAGGTGGCCGATCGGTACGGGTGGGGATTTGCGAACATCAACCTGCGCGCGTACTACGCCGAGGGGGCCAAGACCTACGGATTCGAGATCGCGGAGCAGCTCGGATGGCGTTTTCCGCGCCACGTCGTGTCGCCCGTGGCGGGCGGGACGCTGCTGCCCCGCATCCTGAAAGGCTTCGAGGAGCTGCGGACCGTCGGCCTCGTCTCCGGCGAGCTGCCGTCCATCTATGCGGCGCAGGCCGCGGGCTGCGCACCGGTCGTGCGCGCGCTCGAGGCCGGGATGGAGTTCCCGGATCCGGTGAAGCCGCAGACCATCGCGAAGTCCGTGGCGATCGGCAATCCTGCCGACGGCTTCCAGGTCCTCCGGGCGGTGCGCCAGACCGGTGGAGGCGGAGCGATGGTGTCCGACGACGAGATCATCGCGGGCATTCAGCTGCTGGCCGAAACCGAGGGCATCTTCACGGAGCCGGCCGGTGGCGTGACGGTCGCGGCGACGAAAAAGCTGATCGAGCGAGGGACCCTGCCGCGGGACGAGTCGATCGTCATCTGCATCACCGGCAACGGGTACAAGACCGCGGAGGTGCTGAACGGGCACGGCGTGACGCCGGTGCACATCGGGCGATCGCTCGCGGATTTCGAGGCGAGTGCGGCGGCGCCGGCGGCAACGTCGGTGTAGAGATTTGGTTAACCGATCTTGTGGCTTCCACCTTCAGGTGGAAGCCAGGAAGACCGGCGACCGATCTTCCGCCTAAAGGCGGAAGCCACAGAAGAGACAGTAAGACAGCACCTATCATGAGCACCTTCCACGCCACGTTCCGTTGCGCCGCCGGCTGCCACGGCGAGCACTCGATCTGGCAGCCGATCTATCACTGCCCGACCTGCGGCGGCCTCCTCCAGGTCGTGCACGACCTCGACGCGCTGCGCGACCGCAGCGCCGCCGCCTGGATGCGCACCTTCGAGGAGCGTTACAAGCGAACGACCTGGCCGTACGGCTCCGGCGTCTGGGGCAAGAAGGAGTGGGTCTGCCCGGAGATCCGGAACGAGAACATCGTGTCGATGGACGAGGGCGGCACGAACATGTTCTGGGCCGAACGCTTCGGCCGGGAGATCGGGCTCGAGGACCTGTGGGTCAAGCAGTGCGGGAATTCGCACACCGGGTCTTTCAAGGACCTCGGCATGACCGTGCTCGTCTCCGTCGTCAAGCAGATGATCGCCAACGGCGCCGGAGTCCGCGCCGTGGCGTGCGCGTCCACGGGCGACACGTCCGCGTCGCTCGCGGCGTACGCGGCGGCCGCCGGTCTGCCGGCGGTCGTGATCCTCCCACGAGGAAAAGTCACCGCTGCGCAACTCGTACAGCCGCTCGCCAACGGCGCGCGGGTGCTCGCGGTCGATACCGACTTCGACGGCTGCATGGCGATCGTCAGGCGGCTCGTGGAAGAGGATGGCGTCTACCTCGCGAACTCCATGAACAGCCTCCGGATCGAGGGTCAGAAGACGCTGTCGGTGGAGATCGTTCAGCAGTTCGACTGGGAGGTCCCGGACCTCATCGTGATCCCCGGCGGCAATCTCGGAAACGTCAGCGCGCTCGGCGCCGGGTTCGACATGCTGCTCGATCTGGGCCTCATCGCCAAACGCCCCCGGATCGTCGTCGCCCAGGCGGCGGCCGCCAATCCGCTCTATCGGGCGTTCCGGAACGACTGGGCGTTCGAGCCGGTCACGGCGCAGCCGACGGTCGCCTCGGCGATTCAGATCGGGAATCCGGTCTCGTTCGACAAGGCCGTGCGAACGCTCAAGCGGTACGGCGGCCTGGTCGAGCAGGCGACCGAGAATGAGATCGCGGACGCCTCGGCGCGCGCCGATCGTACGGGCATGTTCAACTGCCCGCACACAGGCGTCGCGCTCGCGGCTCTCGAGAAGCTCCTGGCGCGAGGCGAGGTGCGGCGGACGGATCGGGTCATCGTCATCTCGACGGCCAACGGCTTGAAGTTCACGGAATTCAAAGTGGCGTACCACACGCGCTCGCTCGCCGGCGTGACGCCGCGCTACCCCAACCCCCCAGTGGAGTTGCCCAACAGCTACGACGCGGTGCGTCGAGCGATCGATGAACTCGCCGCGCCGGTCGGCGGGGTGTGACCGAAAGGCAGATGTGAGCGCTGTACAGCGTCCGGCTCTCGAGGTGTGGAAATTCGGCGGAGCGTCGCTGGCCGACGCGCGCGCGATTCAACGCGCTGCGGCACTCATGGCACGGCATCCAGGACCCCTCGTCGTCGTGGCTTCGGCGCTTGCCGGCGTGACCGATCAGCTCCTCGAGGGAGCACGGCACGCCGCCGAGGGTAAAGCCGCCGAGGCCACGCGTGTTGCCGCGGTACTCCTCCGCCGGCATCGCGACATCGCGCGGGAGCTGCTGCCCGCTGGTGCCGCCCGGCGGGCGCTCCACGCCTCCATCGACTCGTCTGCTCGCGAGTATCGAGAGCTCTGCGGCGCGATCGCCGTGCTCGGTCACATCCCTCCGCGTGCCAGCGATATCCTGGTGTCCCGCGGCGAGCGCATGTCGGCAACGCTCCTGGCTGCCGTGCTGTCCAAGCACGGTCGCCGGTCCCAATATGTGGACGCCGGGCAGATAGTGGCAACGGACGGGCAACACGGGGGGGCCGCACCCAACCTCCCGGAGACCGGCCGGCGCGCCCGGCGCGCGCTCCGCCCGCTCATCGCCGCGGGCACGACGCCGGTCGTTCCCGGCTTCATCGGTCAGGCTCCGGATGGGAGCCCGACGACGCTCGGACGCGGCGGATCGGATCTGACCGCCACGCTGCTGGCCGGACCGCTTGGCGCGCGCAAGGCCGTGCTCTGGAAGGATGTCCGCGGCATCCTGACGGCCGATCCCAACCTCGTGCCGGATGCGCGGCTGATACCACAGCTCCATCATCGCGAGGCGGCGGAGGTGGCCCACTACGGGGCGAAAGTGCTGCATCCTCGCGCGCTCATCCCGATCGCCGGCACGAGGATCGTGCTCCACGTGCGATCGTTCCTCGATCCCGAAGCGCCGGGCACGGAAGTCTCGGCGCGCCGGTCGATGGTGAAGTATCCCGTCAAGGCACTGGCCATCGTCCGCGGCCAGGCGATCGTCACGGTGGCGGGCAAGGGCATGGTCGGGGTCCACGGAATCGCGGCGCGAACGTTTGGCGCCATCGAGACCGAGCAGCTGTCGGTCTCGACGATCTTCCAGGCGTCGTCCGAGAGCTCGATCGGGTTCACGCTCGCGGAGTCGGAGGCGCCGCGCGCGGTGAAGAGCCTGCGGCACGCGTTTCGGGAGGAGCTGTCGAGCGGCCTGATCGACAACGTGACCGAGCGTCCCGGCATGGCGGTGATCGCGGTCGTCGGCGACGGCATGGCCGGGAGTCCCGGCATCGCGGCACGCGTGTTCTCGGCCCTCGCGACCGGCGGAATCAATGTCGTCGCGATCGCACAGGGATCCTCGGAGCGGAACATCTCGTTTGCCGTGACAGCGGATCAGGCCGCGGAGGCGGCGCGCCGCGTGCACACGGCGTTTCAGCTGTCGAAGATCGGTGGCGGACGCCCGCCGTCGGCGCCGCGCACCGACGTCGTGTTCCTCGGCTTCGGCCGTGTGGGGCGCGCCCTCGCCGATCAGATGGCGGCGCCAGCCAACGGTCATCCGGCCGTGCGCGTCGTGGGGCTGCTCGATCGATCGGGCTACGTGTTCGAGCAGCGGGGCCTCTCGAGGCGCCGGCTGCTCCAGCTGACGCGCGAGAAGGATGCCGGCGCCTTTCTTTCGGCGCTCGGCGGACAGCCGGCGTCAGCGGCCGACGCCCTCACGTTCATGGCCGGGCACGCCGTCTCGCGGCCGGTGCTCGTCGACGTCACCAGCGACGAGACCGACGATCTGCTGCGTGCCGCCCTCGGCCACGGATTCGACATCGTGCTCGCCAACAAGAAGCCGCTCGCCGGATCGTGGGGCAGTTACGATCGGCTCCTCGCGACCGCCGAGCAGGCCGGCCGGACGATGCGCTACGAGGCAACCGTCGGCGCCGGGCTCCCGATCATCGACACGTTCCACAAGCTGGTGGAGACCGGCGATCGCGTGTTGCGGATCGAGGGCTCCGTGAGCGGGACGCTGATGTACGTGATGTCGGCCGTGTCGTCCGGGAAGCCGTTCTCGCAGGCGGTGCGGGAAGCCGTCGAGCGGGGCTACGCGGAGCCGGATCCACGCGACGACCTGACGGGGCGCGATGCCGCGCGCAAGGCGCTGATCCTCGCGCGTCTGCTCGGCTATCGAGGGCCCGCGCCGGCCGCCCAGGATCTCGTGCCGCGATCCCTGAAGCGGGTGCCGGCGTCGGAATTCATCGACCGCTTGAAGGCGTTCGACGATGAGTGGGCGACCAGAGTAGCGGCGGAAGCGAAGCGAGGGCGGGTGCTGCGATACCTCGTGACGGCGACGCATCGAGCGGTGTCCGCCAGGCTGGTGGCGGTGCCGGCGTCGAGCCCTGTTGGATCGCTCGAAGGTACGCGGAACCTGGTGGCCTTCACCACTCGCCGCTATCGGACCGAGCCGCTCGTCGTCAGCGGGCCCGGAGCGGGCGCCGAGGTCACGGCGGCAGGCATCCTGAACGACATCTTCTCCCTTTCAGGCGGGCTGATATGACGTCTCAGAAAGAAAGTGCGGTAGCCGCATCGATGACCGACGTCGCCACCAGTCCCGAGATCGATGTTGCGGCTGATCCTCAACAGCCGCGTCTACGACGTGGCGAACGAGACGCCGCTCGAGCCTGCGGTCCGCCTGTCGCGCCGGCTGCGGAACGACATCCTGCTCAAGCGTGAAGACCTGCAGCCGATCTTCAGCTACAAGCTGCGCGGCGCCTACAACCGCATCGCCCACCTCACGGAAGCGGAGCGGGCACGCGGCGTCATCGCGGCCAGCGCCGGCAATCACGCCCAGGGCGTGGCATTCGCGGCGCGGCACCTGCGTCTGCGCGCCCTCATCGTCATGCCCCAGACGACTCCGGAGATCAAGGTCGAAGCCGTGCGAGACCTGGGGGCCGAAGTCGTGCTGCACGGCGACACCTACGCGGAAGCCAAGGCCCGATGCGACGAGCTCGTCGAGTCGACCGGCATGACGTTCGTCCACCCGTTCGACGATCTTCACGTCATCGCGGGACAGGGGACCGTCGGCCACGAGATCCTCCGGCACAAGCTCGGCGACGTGACGGCGATCTTCGTGCCGGTCGGCGGCGGCGGCCTGATCGCCGGCGTCGCCAGCTACGTCAAGGCGGTACGGCCCGACGTCCGGATCGTCGGCGTCGAGCCGTACGAGGCGGATGCGATGTATCAATCGCTGGCCGCCCGCCGGCGCGTGACGCTCGATCGCGTCGGCATCTTCGCGGACGGCGTCGCGGTCCGCGAGGTCGGCGAGCTCACCTTTCCAATCGTGCAGGAGACGGTCGACGAGATCGTGCGCGTCTCGAACGATGCCATCTGCGCGGCGATCAAGGACATCTTCGACGACACGCGATCCGTGATGGAACCGGCCGGAGCTCTCGCCGTCGCCGGCCTGCGAGAGTGGGTGGAGCGAACCGGCACGTCGGGCGCCAGGCTCGTCGCGGTGCTCAGCGGCGCGAACATGAACTTCGACCGCCTGCGGTTCGTGGCGGAGCGAGCGGAGGTGGGCGAGGCGCGAGAGGCGCTTTTCGGCGTGACGATCCCCGAGCGGCCCGGCGCCTTCCGCGAGTTCTGCGCCACGATCGGCCGGCGCGTCGTCACGGAATTCAACTATCGGCTGAACGGCCGCGACCGCGCCCACATCTTCGTCGGGATCGCCACCACGTCGCGCGAGGATGCCGCCGGCCTGGCCGCCACGCTGAGCGGACGCGGCTACGAGACCGTGGAGCTCACCGGCAACGAAGTCGCGAAGCTGCACGTCCGGCACATGGTCGGCGGACCGAGCCCCGACGTGCGGCACGAGCAGCTGTGCCGGTTCGAGTTCCCCGAGCGGCCGGGCGCGCTGGTGACGTTCCTCGAAACGCTTGGAGGCCGCTGGAACATCAGCCTGTTCCACTATCGCAATCACGGCGCCGACTTCGGCCGCGTCCTCGCCGGCTTCGAAGTCCCGCCAGACGAGATGGAAGGGTTCGAGACGTTCCTCGAAGCGCTCGGGTATCAGCATCAGCGGGAAGACGCGAATCACGCGTACAGGATGTTCCTCACGTAGAAGGTTCCAGGTTCAGGGTTCAAGGTTCAGGGTTCAGAGGTTCAGGGGTTCAGGGGTTCAGGAACCGCGTGAACCTGATGAACCCTGAACCTTGAACCACTTGAACCCTTGAACCTTGAACCCACTTGATCGCTACCCCACATCCACCCAATTGAGCGTCCGCTCGACAGCCTTCTGCCAGCCGCGATAACTCGACTCTCGCTGATCGGCCGTCGATCGTGGTTCCCAGCGGCGATCCGCCTTCCAGTTCTGGCGGAGTTGATCGAGGTCCTTCCAGAATCCGGTCGCGAGGCCGGCGGCGTAGGCGGCGCCGAGCGCGGTGGTTTCCGCGACGACCGGCCGGACGACGGGCACGCCGAGGATGTCGGCCTGGAGCTGCATCAGCGTGTCGTTGACCGTTGCGCCGCCGTCGACCTTCAGCAGCTCGAGCTGCACGCCCGAATCCGACACCATCGCGTCGAGCACGGCGCGGGTCTGGAAGCAGATCGCCTCGAGCGTCGCGCGCGCGAGGTGCGCCCGGGTGTGGAATCGCGAGAGCCCGACGATGGCGCCGCGCGCGTCGGACCGCCAGTACGGCGCGAAGAGGCCCGAGAAGGCCGGCACGAAGTACGCTCCGCCGGTATCCTCCACGGTCAGCGCCAGCGGCTCGATCTCCGCAGCCGTGTTGATGATCCCCAGCTGATCGCGCAGCCACTGGACGGCGGACCCGGTGACGGCGATGGACCCTTCGAGCGCATAGATCGCGTCGGCGTCGCCGAGCTTGTAGCAGACGGTCGTCAGCAGGCCGGCCTTCGAGGGGACGACTTCCGTCCCCGTGTTCAGCAGCATGAAATTGCCGGTGCCGTAGGTGTTCTTCGCTTCGCCCGGTTGCGTGCAGACCTGCCCCAGCGTCGCGGCCTGCTGATCGCCGAGCGCGCCGCTGACCGGCACTTCGTCCCGGAGGGGTCCGTTCCGCCGGGTGCTGCCGTAGGACGCAGGGTCGGACGAGGCGCGGATGGCCGGCAGCATCTCCCGCGGAATGTCGAACAGCCGCAGCAGCTCGTCGTCCCAGTCGAGCCGCCGCAGATCCATCAGCATCGTCCGGCTGGCGTTGGTGACGTCGGTCACGTGGGCGCCGCCGTCGGGCCCTCCGGTGAGATTCCAGATGACCCACGAGTCGATGGTGCCGAACACCGCCTCGCCGCGCGCGGCCGCGGCGCGCACGCCGTCGACGTTCTGCAGGATCCACTGCAGCTTGCCGCCGGAGAAATAGGTGGCGGGAGGCAGGCCGGTCCGCTCGCGAATCAACCGGCCGCCCGGGCCTCGATCGAGCGCGCTGACGATCCGGTCGGTGCGCGTGTCCTGCCAGACGATGGCGTTGTACCAGGGCTGGCCGGTCTTCGGGTTCCAGACGACCGTGGTCTCCCGCTGGTTGGTGACGCCGATGGCCGCCAGGTCCGCCGCCTCGAGCCCGCCGTTGCCGGAGCGCACCGGCGATCACGGTGTTCGTCCGTTCGGCGATCTCAAGCGGATCGTGCTCGACCCAGCCCGGCTGGGTCATGATCTGCTGGTGCTCGAGCTGATGCCGCGCGACCTCGTTGCCGCCGACATCGAACACCATGAACCGCGTGCTGGTCGTGCCCTGGTCGAGGGCACCGACGAACTGAGACATGGGGAACTCCAGAAGAGGCCACGGGTTCCAAGGTTCAAGGTTCCAAGGTTCAGGGTTCCAGGGTTCAAGGTTCCAGGTCCAGGGTTCGAAGGGTTCAAGGTTCCGGGTTCAGGGTTCTGTGGATCCGGTCGAGGCTGCCGAGCCATGCTGAACCTGCGAACCTGAACCCTGAACCGAACCTTGAACCCCTGAACGCCTTGAACCTTTGAACCTTGAACGCCTTGAACCTTAAGCTTTGATCCATCAGAACCCGATGACCGCGTACAGCCCCGCACCGAGGACTCCGCCGATGATCGGTCCGACGATCGGGATCCAGGCGTAAGACCAGTTCGATGGGCCCTTGCCGGGAATCGGCAGCAGCGCGTGCGCGACGCGCGGGCCGAGGTCGCGCGCGGGGTTGATCGCGTAGCCGGTCGGTCCGCCGAGCGAGAGGCCGACGCCGAGGACGAGGATGCCGACGAGCAGCGGCTGCAGTCCGCGGCTGAAGACGGCGGACAGATCGACGTCTCCCGGGCGGACGAACGTTTGCGCATTGCCGGCGATCGCGAGGATGCCGAACAGGAGCGCCGCCGTCCCGATGATCTCGGTGACGAGGTTCCCGCCCGTGTGCGCGATCGCGGGCCCGGTCGAGAACACCGCCAGCTTGGCGCCCGGATCCGTCGTGCGAGCCCAGTGCGGGAAATACGCGGCCCATACGATCACCGCGCCAGCGAATGCGCCGAGCAGCTGGGCCGCGATGTAGCCGGGCACATCCGCCCACGGGAAGCTGCCGATCGTCGCGAGCGCGATCGTGACGGCGGGATTGAGATGCGCGCCGCTGATTCGGCCGACGGCGTACACGGCCATCGCGACAGCCACGCCCCAGCCCGTCGTAATCACAATCCAGCCGGATTTCTCACCTTTGGTTCCAGTCAGAACGACGTTGGCCACGACCCCATCGCCGAGCACGACGAGCATCATCGTGCCGATGACTTCCGCAAGAAGCGTCTGCATCCATACCTCCGCCGCGCACACGCGCGCACGGGATGCTATCACTCGGCGCTCGGCGGCTCGGCGCTCGGCGCTCGGCGCTCGGCGCTCGGCGCTCGGCGCTCGGCGCTGCGGCGCTCGGCGCTCGGCGCTGGGCGCTCGGCGCTGGGCGCTGGGAATGGAGAATAGCTGGAAGCTGGTAGCTGGAAGCTGGAAGCTGGTTTTGCATGCATCCCAGCCATTCCGTGGGCTCCGGCCGTTCAGCCGGGTTCTGCGGAAGGAGATCGGCAGCCCCGGATTCCAAGGCGTGGAACCGGTACCGCGGGGATTCAGGGAGGAGGGTCAATACCCCCGGGCTGTAACCCATTGCAGGGCCGCAGAACCGGGCTGTATACAGCCCGAAGACGACCGCAAGATTAATGCTTCACCGAACAAGAAATCGTATACACTTCCGCGCCGCCGGGTAGTGCAAACAGGTTAGCGCGTCACAGGGCAGGCCCAAGCTCCTCTGTGACTCAGGCGCCAGCTGCGCCGGCATTTGGAACATTGAGTCGATCTCGGTCCAGAAGGAGGATGCTGTGAGTCAGTCCGTAGGACTATCACGCAGTGGTGTCAGATCGATCGTCAGGGCCCTCGCTACCTTTCTCACCGTTGCGGGCCTCGTGCTCGCCTCGGTCCCCGCTCAGGCACAGATTCTCTACGGCAGCATCACGGGCGTGGTGAAGGATGCGCAGGGGGCAAGCGTCCCCGGCGCCACCGTCACGGCGACCAGCAAAGAGACGAACCTCACACGCGACACCGTCACGAATGGGGAGGGCGCGTACACGCTGACCAACGTCCTGCCCGGTTCGTACGACGTGAAGATCTCTCTCCCCGGCTTCAAAGAGGCCGTCCGCACGAACGTGCCGGTGACGATTGGCAATATCGCCCGTATCGACATGACGCTCGAAGTCGGCACCTTGACCGAGTCGATCACGGTCGCGTCCGAAGCCCAGCTGCTGCAGACCGACAAGGCCGACGTTCATACCGAGCTGAAATCGGGCGAGATCACGTCGATGCCGCTCAACCGGTTCCGCAATTATCAGGCCCTCATGAGCCTTGTGCCTGGCACCACGCCGATGGCGTTCGGCAACGCCGAGACCGACACGCCGGCGCGCTCGCTGGCCACCAACGTCAACGGGCAGGCGAACACGAACAACACGACCCGGACCGACGGCGCCACGAACATGAACATCTGGCTGCCGAACCACAACATGTATATCTCGCCGGCGGAAACGGTGGACACCGTCAACATCTCGACGAGCAGCTTCGATGCCGAGCAGGGGAACGCCGGCGGCGCCGCGGTCACCGTCGTCACGAAGTCTGGCACTAATCAGTTCCGGGGCTCCGCGTTCGAGTTCTACAACAGCGACGGTTTGAACGCGACGCCGAAGTATTTCAGCGCCGGCGAGGTCCCGAAGAAGCTGCCCGTCACCGCAAACACCTACGGCGGCACGGTGGGCGGCCCGATCAAGAAGAACAAGGTCTTTTTCTTCGGATCGCTCGAGGGATTCAGGCGCGATCAGAGCCTGTTCCAGTTCTTCAGCGTGCCGGACGCCAAACTGCGCGCGGGAGATTTCGCAGCGCGACGACGAGTGCACAACTGATTTACGACCCCACCACGGGGACGGGCAACGGCTTCAATCGCACGCAGTTCGCCAACAATCAGATTCCTGCGGGCCGGATCAACCCGATCGCCGTGAAGGTGATGAACCTCTTCCCAACGCCGAACAACCCCGGCACCGGCACCGGCGGCTACACGAACAACTACAAGCGGCAGGAAGACCGCACGTTCGCCCGCGACAACTGGGACACCAAGGTCAACTGGAACCGCACGTCGGCGCACCAGATCTGGGGCAAGTTCAGCTACATGAACGCAACGGTCGACGACCTCACGAACTACCTCGGTCCCGACCCCAAGGCGTCAGGGGATGGTGGTTTCACGAAGGTGTATCAGGCCACGGCGGGTCAGACCTGGACGTTCACCCCGACGTTGCTGATGGACATGACGTTCGGATTCGGCCGTCAGGATCAGACCGTGCTGGGTCCCGACTTCCAGGCCGGAAACTTCGGCCTCGACGTGCTGGGGATTCCCGGCACCAACGATCAGGGGAACGACAACTTCGATTTCCGGGACCGGTACGCGGGCTATCCGCAATTCAACTACACCACGTTCAGCGCGGTGGGCAACCGTGATGGATGGAATCCGATCTACCGCGACGAGCGCACGTATTCGCTCTCGACGAACATCTCCAAGATGATGGGCCGGCACGACATCCGCGCCGGATACCTCATGAACTTCTTCTACCTCGACCACTGGCAGCCGGAGACGGGAAATCCACGTGGCGCGTTCAACTTCAACGGCGCGGTCACGGCGCTCAACGGCGGGCCACAGACGAACAACTTCTACAACGTGTTCGCCACGTTCCTGCTTGGCTATACGCAGCCTGGCAAGAGCGTCCAGAACGAGCTCATGACGGCCCGCGAGTGGCAGCATACGATGTATGTCCGCGACCGCTGGACGCCGACGACGAAGCTGACCTTGGACGTTGGCGTGCGCTACGAGCTCTACCCGATCATGCACCGTGCCGATGGCCGCGGCGTCGATCGCGTTGACTTGGCCAACCTCGACGTCATCATCGCCGGCCGGGGCGGGAACCCCCAGAACGGCGGCATGAGCATGAGCTGGAACAATTTCGCACCGCGGATCGGCGGAATCTATCGGCTCAACGAAAAGACGGTGATTCGCAGCGGCTACGGACTCACCTACAACGCGACGCCCTGGGCGCGGGCCGTGCGCGGTGACAACGACTACCCGATCACGCTTGCCGCCAGCTTCCCGAACGCCGACTCGTTCGGCTTCTACAACACGCTTCAGCAGGGCATCCCGACGATCGTCGCGCCGAACCAGAGCACCGGCCGCGTCCCGCTCGACCGCTCGGTGGCCGAGTACACGCCGGAGATCGATAACATCGATCGCGGCTACATTCAGACGTGGAACGCCGCGTTCGAACGTCGCGTGATGTTCGATATGTCAGTGGACGTCGCGTACGTCGGCGCCAAAGGTACGGGTGGCTACGCAGCGCTCGACATCAACGCTCCGACGGTGCTCGGCACCGGAAACGCGGGCCGGCCGTACTTCAGTCTGGGCCGCCTCATCCGCCTCGATTCGTGGGGCCAGCGTCTGAAGACCGACTACCAATCGCTCCAGGTCTCGTTGAACAAGCCGTTCACCCACGGCATCCTGCTGAAGGGCGCCTACACCTACAGCCAGTCGAAGAACCAGAGCGACAACGACGGTCGGGCCACCCTGAGCTATAACACTCCGAGCGAGTTGTATCGCAACTACACACTGGCAGGGTTCGACCGGCCGCACAACTTCCAGCTCGGATTCGCGTACGCGCTGCCATGGCAGACGAAGAGCGGCTACGGCAACATCCTGAACGCCATCGTCAACGACTGGCAGATCAACGGGCTGTTGGCCGCGTTCAGCGGGACGCCGTTCTCGGTTACCGCGAGCGGCACGAGCCTGGATACGCCGAGCAACATGCAGACGGCCGACCTCGTCGGCACGTTCACCACACCCGGCAACATCGGCGCGGCCGGCACGTGGTTCGATACCACGGCCTTCGCGCAGCCGACTGGCGTTCGTTTCGGCAACACCGGACGGAACCAGTTCCGCGGCCCGGGTGGCTGGAACCTCGACTTCTCCATGTTCCGATCGTTCCCGATCGGCGCCACGCGGCGGCTCGAGTACAGGCTGCAGGCTGGGAACGTGTTCAACCATCCGGTCTACGGCAATCCGAACGGCGACATCACGTCCGGCAACTTCGGACGGATCACCGGCATCGCGAATCAGTATCCGGAACGGCAGATCCAGATGGGCCTGCGCTTCTCGTTCTGATCGCGACGTAACAATCGGGTATCTGAGAGGGCGCGGCGACAACGCCGCGCCCTTTTTTATGCCGCGGGGCCCTCGCCTTCGCGTTGCTTCGGCGCAGCTCGCCGGAGCCTTGGCGGAGGCGGCCACCCCCGCGGCTACTCGCCGCTTCGCTACGCTCGCGGCCGGATACTGGCGACAGCCTGCTCTTCATGGATTCCGTTCCTGCTCCGGTGGCCCGTCGGCTTGGACCGTTCGTCTTGTCCGTGAGCATCGCCTCAGCGGCAGCGGCCCAGCCCCCACTTCCCCGCCTCGCGCTCGACACCTATCCGGCCGCGGCCCGCGATGACATCTCGCGGGCACATCAGCGCGCCAGCGAGCGGCCCAACGACGAACAAGCGCTCGGCGCGCTCGCGCGCGTGCTGCACGCCTGGGAGCAATGGGGCGCTGCGCACGAAGCCTACGGGCGGGCTGGAGCGATCGGGCTTCACACGTTCGAGTGGCCGTATCTCGATGCCGTCGTCCTCCAGCGCCTCGCGCAACCGGCGGACGCCGTCCAGAGACTTCAGCAGGCACTGAAGGTCTCCCCGGATTACCTTCCCGCGCGGCTCAGACTTGCAGAAGCGCTCCTCGACGCGGGCGATCTCGACCAGAGCGCCCGGTTGTTCGCCGAGTTGAAGGAACCTGCCTGCGAGCCAGCGGTGGAGCTTGGACTCGGCAGAATCGACGCCGCACACGGGCAACACGCGCAAGCCATCCGGCATCTCGAGCGAGCGGTCGCGCTCTATCCGCAATTCGGCGCGGCTCATTACGCCCTGGCGCTTTCGTACAGAGCGACCGGGAAGCGCGACGAAGCGAAGACCGAGCTTCAGCGGCACGCCGAATTCGGCGCGCGCTGGCCGGCGCTGCCGGATCCCGTCCTCGACACCGTCTACGCGCTCAGGGAGGATCCCGGCGCACTGTTACAGCGAGGCACGAAGCTCGCCGACGCGGGCGACCTCGAGGGAGCAATTGCCGCGCACGAGGCGGCCCTTGCGAAAGATCCGTCGCTGGTGCAGGCGCACGAAAACCTGGTCTCGCTGTATGGCCGTGCCAGGAACTGGACGAAAGGGGAAGAGCACTACAATGCGGCCGTCCGGCTCGGGGCCAACGCTCCGGACGCGACCTACGACTACGCCGTGATCCTCAGCATGCAGGAGAAGTGGGTGCCGGCCGCTGAGGCGTATCGCAAAGCCATCGCGTTGAACCCGCAGCACGCGCGCGCGCACAACAATCTCGGTCAGATTCTGGAGCGCGAGCGGCAGCTCGACGCCGCGACCGCCGAGTACAAGCTGGCTGTCGACAGCCAGCCGACCCTCCGGATCGCACGATTCAACCTCGGGCGGATGCTCGTCGCACAATCACGATTCGACGACGCCATCGCCGAGCTCGAGAAGCTCACCGAGCCCCGTGACTCGGAAGCGCCGCGCTACCTGTTCGCGCTGGCGGCCGCGCACGTCCGTGCGGGGCACCGGGACGAGGGGCGGAAGTGGGCTGAGGAGGCGCGTCAGCTCGCGCTGGCGTTCGGGCAGACCGAGCTGGCGGCCAGCATCGAACGGGATCTGGCGACGATCAAATGAGTGTCCGTTTCATGCAGTCGTGTCGACTCGCACTCGCTCCCCCTTCCTACACCAGCCTCTGCGCTACCGTGCTGCTGGCCTGCGCAATCGTCGCCGTCGACCCTGCTGCCGAGGAGCCTCTCTTCGTCGACAGCGCGGCAGCCGCCGGTCTCTCCTTCACTCACGTCAACGGCGCGAGCGGTCAGTACTACATGGCCGAGCAGATGGGCGCCGGCGTCGCACTCTTCGACTACGACAACGACGGAGATCTCGATGTCTTTCTCGTCCAGGGCGGACCGCTCGGATCCGATTCTTCAGCGAAGGGGCCGGCGCCCACCAGCAGGCTCTTTCGCAACGATCTGAAAGCCGGCCCGAAGGGCCAGCGCACGCTGCATTTCACCGACGTCACCGACCGCGCCGGAGTGGCGCTGCGCGCGTACGGCATGGGCGCAGCCGTCGGCGACTACGACAACGACGGCAACCTCGATCTCTTC
Organism: uncultured Acidobacteriota bacterium; assembly: GCA_963804795.1. Classification (GTDB taxonomy): domain Bacteria; phylum Acidobacteriota; class Vicinamibacteria; order Vicinamibacterales; family 2-12-FULL-66-21; genus CAVSUB01. The sequence goes on from CAWDRS010000015.1 coordinate 146,995, forward strand.
GTCACGTCCTTCGGACCGGAAACGCTCTTTCACAACAACGGCGACGGCACGTTCACGGACGTGACGACGCAGGCAGGTGTGAGCGACGGCCTGTGGAGCACGAGCGCCGCGTTCGTCGACTACGATCGCGACGGCGATCTGGATCTCTTCGTCGCCAACTATCTCGACTTCACGCTGGCCGGCAACAAGGAGTGCCGCGATCCGGTGGGATCGCGCGACTACTGCAGCCCGCGAGCGTACCACCCGGCGCCCGACAGGCTCTATCGCAACGACGGCAACGGACGGTTCTCGAACGTCACGGAAACGGCGGGCATCAGCAAGGCTGACGGGGCGGGCCTTGGCGTGGCCACCGGCGACTACGACGCCGATGGCTGGCTCGACTTGTACGTCGCCAACGACGCCACGCCAAACCAGCTCTGGATGAACCTGCACGACGGCAGGTTCAGGGATGACGGGCTGCTCTCGGGTGCCGCCGTCAACGCCGCCGGGAATCCCGAAGGCAGCATGGGGATCGCTTCGGGTGACTTCGACAACGACGGCGACGAAGATCTCTTCGTCACGAACATCATTGGCGAAACCTTCGCGATGTACGCCAACGATGGGAAGGGCAACTTCGACGACGTGCGAACGAAGACGGGTCTTGCGGCTCCGACGGCAGCTTTCACCGGATTCGGCACGGACTGGATCGACTACGACAACGACGGCTGGCTCGATTTGTTCGTGACCAACGGCGCCGTGAACGTGATCGAGGCGCTCCGCGGCGACCCGCGGCCCTTTCGGATGCGCAATCAGCTGTTCCGCAACACGGGCGCCGGCCGCTTCGAGGACAAGTCCCCGGTTGCCGGCCCGGCATTCGCTCGAGCCGACGTCGGGCGCGGCGCCGCCTTCGGCGACATCGACAACGACGGCGACATCGACATCGTCGTGACGAACAACGGGGGCGCGGTGAGCCTGCTGATCAACCGCGCCGCCCCGGCGAGCCACTGGCTGTCGCTGCAGTTGTCACAGACGGGCGGGAATCGCTTCGCGTTCGGGGCGATGGTCGGCGTCGAACGCGCCGGGCGTCCGACGCTCTGGAGGCGCGTTCGAACGGATGGCAGCTATCTGTCCGCCAGCGACCCGCGCGTGCACTTCGGTCTCGGGTCCTCTTCCAGTGTCGATGCGGTCGTCGTTCGCTGGCCCGACGGCGAGGCGGAGCGGTGGCCGCGCGTCGAGACGGATCGAATCCTGCCGCTCCGCCGCGGCAGCGGCGCGCGACCGTAGGCCCGACCTTCAGAGCCTCCTTCGTGGCGGTGTTCACTTGTCACGAAGAACCTTACAGGAGGAAGGAGGAATGGAGGACGGGAAGGAACCTGCCTGTTCTTCAAATCCGGGCGCGCTGATCGCGGGCCCTCTCATCCCTCCGCGCGACGCGGCGACAAGCTCACTCATCTGAGAAGACCAGAAGATCCTCCCCTCCTCCCTCCTCCTGTTGAGCACTTGCAGGCTTCGCGAGTTAGCTGTCAGGCATCAAGTTCAGGGGGGGACAACAGCGCGCCATATTCTCAGTGGAGCGTCGGGAACATCGCCTTCAACTCCTCGAGTGACGCCTGTCGGCCGTACTGCCCGAGCTGAAACGCTTCCGCATACTTGATCTTCTCGCCGCGCTCCTTCCCGTACAACGCGATCAGCCGATCGCGATATTGATTCGCCAGCGCGCTCCCGCGGTTCTTGACGATGTCGAGCAGAAACGCCCGACGCTCGGCGTCGGTCTGCGGAACGTTGGGAAGCGTGCGCGCCTGCCAGGAGTCCTGGTCGCCGAACTGCGACGGCATGGCGGAAATGCACTTCCACTTCTTCTCGGCGACGTCGTCTATCCCCACGACGAGTGTCGGCGTGAACGGCTTTGGATCCTGAAAGTTGTCCGAGTAGTACATGTAGACGGGATTCCGCTTGGTGGGCGGCGTGTCCGGCACGAAGAACGGCGCGACGACGACGACGGCTGAATCGTCCATGAGCACACCGGTGTATCGATGATCCGGGTGGTAGTCGTACGGCCGGTGCCCCATCACGATGTCTGCCTGCCACTCGCGAATGAGCCTCGAGATCGTCCTGCGGTTCTCGAGCGTCGGCATCAGCTCGCCGTCGTGGATGTCGAGCACGGCGTTCTCGATGCCGAAGATGCGCGCGCATTCGGCGACCTCCGCCTTGCGCCTGCGCGCCAGCGGACCGCCAGCCTCCTCGAAGTGACCGACGTCACCGTTGGTCATCGCGACGAACTTCACCTTGTGGCCCTGCGCTGCCCACAGCGCGGCGACGCCGGCAGCCTTCAGCTCGGCGTCGTCGGGATGGGCGCCGAAGGCGATGATGCGGAGCGGTGTCGTTTGGGCAAGGACGTCCCGTCCGGCGGCGCCGGGCAGAACGATGATGGCGGCGGACAAGAGCAGCATCATGCCGAACAGTCGTCTCATATGCGACCTCGCAAATGGCCTGGGAACGGTGCCATACCGGCGAGCAACTTCGTGAGCGCTCCGCGCCCAGGCGTATCCGACTCGAGAGCTTGTGAGTCTATCGCGGGCTGAGGGGGAGAGATCGTCCGGCGAAAAAACGCGCGGAATACAGGACGGCCCCTGTAATCGATTGCACGATTGCCCCGCGCGGCCTACTGCCCACGATTACGTCGCCCAACGAACTATCCCTGGAGTCGAATCCAGCGATTGTCGTCTCGACTTTGTATACAACGTGCGCAAACAAGTTGTCACGGTCTTGTCACACTTGCGGATATGATGTGCGCCGATTTGCAGGTTCGCCGGAGTTTGCGAATAACCGACTGTTGTCCGGATCGCTTCGAGAGTTCTTGAGCTCTTCTGACGACCGCATAGGGACGAAGCGCGCCAAGGGCGCGCCCGCCGGCCAGCCTCCGCCAAGGCTACGGCGGCCCGCCGGAGCTTTAGCGAAGGCGGGAGCGGAGCGGGGCGTTGGGCCCCGCGAGCGACGGCGACCGGGGTCCCCGGCGCGCGTTTCTTGCGCGCTGGGGTGGAGGTGGGGGGTCCGGCGGGGCGAAGCCCCCCGGTAAAAACCGGAGCCTGACTGGTGTCCACTATCTACACCGTCGCGAAACGCGCCGGCGTATCCACCGCTACTGTCTCGCGCGTGATGAGCCAGCCCGAGATCGTCTCGCCAGGCACCCGTCACAAGGTCCTGCAGGCGGTCGAAGATCTCGGCTACACGCCGAACTCGGCGGCGCGGCATCTCCGCACGCTTCGATCAGGCAAACTGCTGGTGACCGTACCCGACATCTCCAATCCGTTTTTCGCCCTCATCCTGCAGGGCATCGAAGATGCGGCCCATCGGGACGGCTACGCGGTCCTGCTCGGCGACACCCAGCACGACGAAACGCGCGAAGAGCGCTACGCGCTCATGCTGCGGAGAAAAGAAGCGGACGGGTTGATCTTCCTCGGCCATCGTCTGCCGGAAGCGGCACAGGCCTTCATCCGAAGCGTTGCGCCGCGATGTGCTCCAGTCGTGAACAGCTGCGAGTTCAGCGCCAGGCTGGGCGTGCCCGGCGTGCACATCGACAACGCCAAGGCTGCGTCCGACGCCATCGAACATCTCTATCGGCTCGGTCATCAACACATCGGGATTGTGACGGGCCCGCTGGTCAGCCCGCTCAGCCGCGATCGGCTGCACGGCGTGAAGACGCGCGCAAAGCTGGCCGGCGCGGAATCAGCTCTCGAGATCGTGACCGGGAACTTCTCGATCGAGTCGGGCGCGGAGGCTGCCGACCGTCTGTTGAGCCAACCCTCGCCTCCGACGGCGATCTTCTGCTTCAACGACGAGATGGCGATCGGGGTGCTCGATATCGCGCGGCAGCGCGGAGTGCGCGTCCCCCGCGACCTCTCCGTCGTGGGGTTCGACGACATCCGGTTCGCGCGATTTGTCGATCCGCCGCTGACGACCATCGCGCAGCCGATGCGGGACATCGGCGAAGCGTCGGTGCGGCTCCTGCTGGACATCCTTCATGGCAGGATCACGACTCCACAATCGATCACCTTGCCGCACACGCTGATCATCCGCTCGACGACGGCGCCGGCGGGCCTGGCCACCGAAGCGAGCGCCTGAGCAGCCCTTGAAGGTGGCTCACTTCAAGAGGAACGCGCGCCGCTTTTCCACGAACGCCTGCAGGCTGTTCTCAGCTCCGCTGACATCGGCCGTGAACGCCTCGGTGCTGTACAGCTTGCGCCCATCCAGCTTCACGTCTTCCGCTATGAGCGCCTGCCGCGCGCGGACGATCGGCTCGAGCTTTCTCCAATCCAGCCACTTCTCCGCAATGTCGCGGACGTACGCTTGATACCGTGTGCGGAGCGCCGGTACGGCCAGGAGCCTGGCACGGAGGGCCTTGCCGGAATCGTTCAGCCCGACGAGCGGATCCAACTCCGCATTCGCCCCGCCGCCGAACCTGCCGGCTCCACGGCCGCCGGGAAGGCCCCCATCGGGAGGCGGCGGAAATCCGCGCGCGCCACCGCCAAACGCGCGTCCACCGGAACCACCTCCCTCGTCTGCCAGCGCTTCGTTCATGTCGTGCGGGATGACATGGAAACGGCCTTTCTCGTCCTGGTAGATGTTGTAATCGCTGGCGCGCGTCCAATAGCCATCACTGTTGACGAGCGCAACATCGACGGCGAGGAATTTCAGAGCCGCGTCGACGTCGAGGATCGGCGCGAGCGCGGCTTCCAGCTTCTCCGGCGGCGTCTCGTTCAGAACTCTGAAGAGGCGGATCAGGTCGTTCCACGCTTTCGGATCGTCCTTGGTCCTGATGTCGTAGATACGCTTGTATTCCGACGCATCTTGGCCGAGGTATTCCATGCCTCCGCGCCCACCAGGGCTGCCCGGGACTTTCCAGCGCGCGCCCTTCTCCGTTCCGAAGTTGTCCCGAAGGAAGTCTTTGTTGAACTGCTGGGCGTTGAGATAGATCCCCCAGCTCTCGCCGTTGATCACCGTGCGCATGTAGTTGATGCGCGGCGCCGGAATATACGCGCGCGCGATCTCTGAATAGATCACGGCACGAAGGAATGTGGGATCGCCGTTCGCGTTGAGCAGGTTCACCGTGCGATACCCGTTCAGCGTCTGGTTGTCGCGCGCGAAGTCGAACGACAGATTGAGCGACCGCTTCGCTCCCTCCGGCACCATCATGTAGGAGGACATGCCCCGGAAGTGCACGCCGACGTCCTTGTAGGTCTTGCCATCGACGATGACGGTGGCCGGAACGTCGACGTCGGTATTCTTGAAGTCGGCGAGCGCCTGCTCCCAGTCGGACTCCTCGAACTGCAGGAAGACTGTGCGCAGGGTGGCGGGATCGTAGAGCGCCGCGGTGGAAAACGACTTCACGTCGGCGGGCGAGAGCCGCCGGCCTTCCGTCGTGGCCGCGAACCCGCCACGGCCGAAGCCACGCCCGCCGCGCCGGCCCCCAGGGCCGGATGACGGCTGCGTCGCGAGCCAGTCACGCGCGGCCTTCCGCTCCGCGAGGCTGAGCCGCTTGTTCTTGTCCGTGTCGAACTGCGCGAGGATCTTGCGCTCCTGCTGGACGCCGCCGAATCCGCGGCCTGGCGGTCCCCCCGGGAACCCGCCCGGCCCCTGCGCCCTCGCCGTGCTCTGCGGCCAGTACGCCGTCGGCGCGAATCCACACAGGAGCGCGACGATTCCCAGCAGCGCCACCTGCACCGGCGTCACCCAGGCGGCGCGCGCCGGCCGGCCCTCGGGCGTCGAGTCGCTGTTCATGATGAAATCTCCGCCGCTATTCGAGTGGCACGTCCTGCCGCTGGAGCGTGACGCTCTGCACGCCTTCCAATCGGTTCAGCGCCTTCACCAGATCGCCGGCCCCATCTTCGCTCCGAAGCTCCACTTTGTATGTCACGTCGATGGCGAGTCCCTGACGCGACGTGGCGATCGACTGGAGACGCCGCCCTCTCAAGTAACTCTCCAGCGTGGAGCCGAGGAGCGCGTTCGGGTCGCTCCCCACGCCGACGCGAACCTGCAGAAGGTATGGATCTTCGGCCAGCGCGAGCGCGGTCGAGCCCGCGCGCTCCCGCATCACGTACGCCGCGAAGCCGATCACCGCAATGGCGCCGAGGGCAAGCCAGGGGTGCGCCGCGCCGACCGCCATGCCGACGGCGACAGCAAAAATGACGTACGCCGTGTCCTGCGTGTCCCGAACGACCGTGCGGAACCTGACGATCGACAAGGCGCCAACCAGGCTGAACGCTCGAGCCACGTTGTCGCCGATCACCTGCGTGACCATCGCGATCAGGATCGTCAGCAGCACCAGGGTCACCGTGAAAGACGACGTGGTGTTGCTGGCGTAACGCGTGCGGCGGTAGATGAAGGCGACGACCGCACCGAGCATCATCGCGACAATCAACCGCAGGAAGATCGCGAACGGCTCTCGCGACATCGTCCCGTTCGTGAAGAAGTCAGACATGCACGGGGCCGGCCTCAGCGAGATCGTGTCCGACGGCCGGAACGCCGGCTACCGGCGCCTGACCGGTCGCGGCCATCCCAAGACGGTACTTCGAAGCCGGTTCGGGCGTGAGCGCGAACTCCTCGACGAGCCGCTTGAAGAGGGACGGCGTCCCGTAGCGGAACTTGAGCTCGAGGATCTGCCGGCCGTCGATCGCGGGAACGCCAGGTTCGTCGCTGAATTGTGCGCCGCTCGACGCCTGCGCGGCCAGCCCGTCGTCCAATGTGAGGCGGACGAGATGACCCCCCGCCACGGCGACTCGCGCAGTACGCCGATACGAGACCTGACAGACGGGCCGGAGACAGCGTGCCGCGAGCCGCGCCTGGAACCAGTCGCCCGACCACGACGGCCCGAGCGCGCCCGCGGCCAGGCGGCCCAGCGCGGTCAACGGGGTCATCGTCCGGCGCTTGGCCAGAACGGTGGGCTCACGCAGCTTCCGCTCGAGAAAGACGACCGACTCGCGGCCGTAGCGGCGGATGCGGTACTTGCTCCGGCCGAATGAGCCACGCCGGTGGAAGACGTCGAGCTCCTCGGTATCGAAATAGACGCTTGTCGTCAGGTACTCATCACCGGACGGCCCGGCACCGTGCGGGTCGGGCCCGAGGTAGGTCCTGGCCCACCGGCGAATACTGGCCGCGAGGACCGGGTCCACCACGAACTTGATTTCAGTAGCGAAGGTTCTTACTTCGCGCGTGTCCGCCATATGGATGGAGAATACGGTTGGAGTCAAATGGTTGATACACGTAAGTGACAGCTCGACTGGAATGTCATCGGACTGCCATTCTTTTGCCACGTTCTGACACCGGAAAAACCACGTCGGCTCCTGGTCGGGACGTCCTGGACCGGTGACATCTGACTAGTAAACGCACCAGCGGGCGCTACCGCACACATACAGACCGCCGGCAGCGTCGGGCAGGGCTGACCGCCTCCGCCAAGGCTACGGCGAGTCTCGCCGAAGCGCTTCGTGCGAAGGCGGAAGCCCTGCGCTACGAGGGCTCTCTCAGTGCGTAAGGTTGTAGAGAATGAAGTTGATCCCGATTGCGTAGCCGTCTGGGGAGAAAGTACGCGCGGAGAGCTGCCACCTCTTCGTCACTGAATCCGGCAGTCCCGGCGTCGGACATCTGCACGAAGGGGCACTGGAAGAGCGCCTCGTCGGCCGCGCGGACCACCAGATGGTTCGGCTCTCCGTCAGGAAGGCGGCTGACGCGCGTCTTCGTGAGCTCCGAGGCGACAGGTTCAAGGTTCAGCGTTCAAGGTTCAAGGTTCAAGGTTCAGGGTTCAAAGTTCAAGGGTTCAGAGGACTCTAGAACCTCTGAACCCTGAACCTTGAACTTTTGAACCTTGAACTTTTGAACCTTGAACTCTTGAACCCTGAACCTCTGGACCAAGCCGTCAGGTACTTCGGCAGGCTCTGGTCCACCTTGTCAATCCAATCGAGGATGCCGCCCTTGACGTTCTTGGCTTCGATGCCCTTCTCGCGAAGCAGGCGCACGGCCTTCGCGCTCCGGCCGCCCATCTTGCAGTGGACCAGGATTTCGCGGCCCGCCGCGCCCTGAGTGATCTCGTCCAGCCGCGATCCGACCTGACCGAGCGGAATCAGCGTCGAGCCCGGGATGCGGCAGATCTGGAACTCGTTCGGCTCGCGGACGTCGAGCAGGTAGACCGGCGCGCCCGAATTGAGCCGGGCGTTCAACTCCTGCACGGTGACTTCCGGTACCGGTGCGTCGGGTGCCGCCGGCGCCGTCGCGGTGGGCTGCGGCGCTATGCCGCAGAACTGATCGTAGTCAATCAGCTCCTTCACCGTCGGGTGATCGCCGCAGACCGGGCACTCGGGATCGCGGCGCAGCTTCAGTTCCCGGAAGCGCATGTTCCAGGCGTCGTAGAGCAGCAATCGTCCCGCGAGCGTCGAGCCGCCACCGAGCAGCAGCTTGATCGTCTCGGTCGCCTGAATCGTTCCGATCACACCCGGCAGAACGCCCAGAACGCCGCCTTCGGCGCAGCTCGGCACCAGACCGGCCGGTGGCGGCTCCGGGTAGAGGCAGCGATAGCACGGCCCCCCCTTGGTGGCGAAGACCGACGCCTGCCCTTCGAAGCGGAAGATGCTCCCGTACGCGTTCGGCTTTCCAAGCAGCACGCACGCATCGTTGACCAGATAGCGGGTCGAGAAGTTGTCGGTGCCGTCGAGAATCACGTCGTAGTCGCGGAAGATCTCCAGCGCGTTCGCGGACGTCAGCGCCGCTTCGTGCGTCTCGATCTTCACACCGGGATTGAGAGCTGACAGCCGCTCGCGCGCCGACTGCAACTTCGACCGGCCGACATCGCGCGTGCTGTGCAGGATCTGCCGCTGGAGGTTGCTGGCGTCTACGGTGTCGAAGTCGATGATGCCGATCGTCCCCACGCCGGCGGCGGCAAGGTAGAGGGCCGCCGGCGAGCCGAGGCCACCGGCGCCAACGCACAGCACCCGGCCGGCCTTCAGCTTCCGCTGACCCTCGACGCCGACCTCCGGCAGAATCAGGTGCCGGCTGTATCGCTGGACTTCGTCGTTTGTCAATTCAGGCAGCGACGCGGGCGCCACGTCCGGCTTTGACGGCGGCGCCGAAACCGGCGCACCGCCCGCCACGGACGGCACGATGCTGATCACGTCGCCCGATTTCAGCGAGGTGGCGTCCTTCTCGAGATACCGGATGTCGTCGTCGTTGACGTAGATGTTCACGAAGTGCCGCAGTTTTCCGTCGTCTCCGTACAGGTGCCGCCGGAGCTCGCCGTAGCGCGAGGTGAGCGACGACAGGACTTCACCAACGGTCGCACCGTCCGCCTCGACAGCATCCTGCTGACCGGTATACGGACGCAGGGGCGTCGGGATCAGGACTCGGTGTGACATATCAACTCTCCTTGTTCGAACGCGGATCGATCGTCCTTGAGGTACCAGGACGTGATGTCGCCGGGGACCGCCGCGTTCACTGAAATGATCACGTAGCAGAAATTCGGCCACGCGTGCTCGAGGTCGTATTCGGACGGCCTGGCCGGGTGGTTCGGATGGGAATGATAGAAGCCCGCGAGGGTCCCCTTCAACTCCGACGCCCGGGCCTCGGACGCCCGGTAGTCGCCCGGACCGATCCGAAACCGCCGCGCGGCGCCGCTGCTCGTGGTGTTCGGCAGCCTGAACGCATCGACGATGACGCCGCCGACCTCGATGAGGGCGCCGCAGCATTCGTCCGGAAACGTCTCCACGCCATGTGCGCGGATTCGGTCGAGCGCCGCCGCGGTGATCTTCGAGCCCGTCCCAACAGTTGCGCTCATCGGTCCTGCCCCTCCCAGAATCGTTCCGTGAGATATCGCGTGCCGCTGTCGGGAAACACCGTGACAATCACGCCTTCGCGCACCCGGGCAGCGAGATCGAGGCTGGCGCCAAGCGCCGCTCCGCTCGATACGCCCGCCAGAATCCCTTCTTCTCTTGCGAGGCGCCGTGTCAGCTCGTGCGAACGCTCGGTCGAGACGCGGACATCCTCGTCGGCCAGCAGCGGATCGTAGATGCCCGGGCGGATGGCCGTCTCCATGTGCTTCAGCCCCTCGACCCCATGGAGCGGCGAGTCGGGCTGCACCGAGATCAGGCGGATATCGCGGCTGTGTTCGCGGAGCCGACGGCCGACGCCGATGAAGGTGCCGCTCGTCCCGAGCCCCGCCACGAAGTGCGTGAGCCGCCCGTCGGTCTGTGCCAGGATTTCCTCGGCAGTGGTCTCGTAGTGCGCCCGCCAATTGGCATCGTTATTGTACTGATCCGCGTAGAAATAGTGCTCGGGGTTCAACTCGTTCAGACGTCGGGCTTCGCGGATCGCGCCGTCAGAGCCCTCCATCGGGCTGGTGAGCACGAGCTCGGCCCCGTACGCGCGGAGCGTCCGCTTGCGCTCGGTTGTGACGTTTTCCGGCACGCACAACTTCAGTTTGTAGCCGCGTGCCGCGGCGATCATCGCGTAGGCGATGCCGGTGTTGCCGGACGTCGAGTCGAGGATCGTGACACCTTTGTGCAACCGGCCGGTTCGCTCGCCGTCGGCGATAATCGCGGCGGCGGCGCGATCCTTCACCGAACCGCCAGGATTCAGGAACTCCGCTTTCGCGTAGATCTCGACGCTGGCGTTGGCCGGCACGAAGCGATCGAGGCGCAGCAGCGGCGTGCGCCCGATCAGGTCCAGCACCGCCGTCGACGAGATCGCGGGTGTCAGCATGGAGCTCACGCGCTGCATTCGCCTTCCTGCACTTCCGGGTTGAAGGCGTGGTCTTCGGCGAGGTCTGTGAAATCTTCGGCAGTCGCCGTCGCCGGATCGAGCTTGTCGAGACCTGCGAGGCTGGTCTTCACCGCCGCGAGGTCGACCCTTCGGAAGAACGCCACGGCGGACTCCTCCGCGTTGCGCTGCTCCCGATAGAGACCGATCAGCCGGTCGACGGCCTCATCGCATCGCCTCGCGGGAACCGTCGCCGCATGTCGCCCGAACGTCGTCGAGCCGTCGGCGACACCGCCGCCAACCATGACGAAGTAGTGCGGCGCCGGGCGCCCGCCAACCTTCCGCAGGCTGCCCTGGAATCCGAGCCCCGCGATGTGGTGCTGGCCGCAGCCATTCGGGCATCCGCTGATCTTGATGTCGAGCCCCGGCACCGAGGCGACGAGATCGGGGCGTGCATGCAGATGGTCGCCGAGCAGCCGGCCCAGGCCCCTGGACTGCGTGACCGCCAGCTTGCACGACTCCGCCCCCGGGCAGCTGGTCACGTCAGCCAGCGTCCCTGCGCCGCCTCTCGAGAGCCCGGTGGCATGGAGGCTGCGATAGAGCGCCTCCACGTCGCGGCTGCGCACCCATCGGAAGACCAGATTCTGATCGGACGTGACACGCACGGTGCCGTCACCGTAAGCCGACGAAAGCTCGCCGATGAGGCGCATCTGCGAGGAGGTCAGATCGCCGAGGACGGTCGCGACGATCACCATCGACCAACCCGCCTGCTTCTGCGGGCGAACGTTCGTGCGCGACCAGGCCTTGAATTCGTGCGGAACGATGTTCGCGCGTGGCTCGACCTGCGGGACGATTCCGGGTCCGATCACCCGTGTCGCACCCGCACGCGCGAGAATCTCCGCGACCGCCGGCGCCCGGCGCTCCGCCGGCAACGGTGGATCTTCGACCGGGGCACGATCGGGATCGAAGGGCAGAGAGGCGCCGCCACTCGCACGGAAGGCCTCCAGTTCACGCTCGAACTCGGCGCGGAAGCCGTCCCACCCGAGCGACTTCACGAGGAACTTGAGGCGGTTGCGCTGCTTGTGCTTGTAGTCCCCGAGCCGGTGGAACACCCGGACGATCGCCTCGGCCACGTTGAGCATCTCGCCGGCGGGCAGGAAGTCGAACAGCACGTGGCCGGCGCGCACCATGGTCGCCGTCCCTCCCGCGACAGTCACGGCGAAGCCACGCCGGGTCCGGCCCTCCTCGTGCTGTACGCGCGCGAGCCAGCCGATGTCGTTGATGGCGCTGCTGATGTGATCGTGAGAGCAGCCTTCGAACGCGATCTTGAACTTGCGGGGCAGCGACGAGCTCAGCGGATGACGCAGCAGGTAGCGGGTCAGCGCCTCGGCATACGGCGTGACGTCGAACGGCTCATCTTCGGCGACGCCCGAATACGGGCACGCGGTGATGTTCCGCACCGAATTGCCGCACGCCTCACGCGTCGTCAGCCCTGCGTCCGCCAGTTGGCGCATCGCCGGCTCCGCATCGTGCAGCTTGAGGAAGTGCAGCTGGATGTTCTGACGAGTGGTGATGTGCCCGAAGCCCCGCGAGTACCGCTCGGCCACGTCCGCGAGCGCGCTGAGTTGCGGTTCGGTGAGGATGCCTTGCGGAATCTTCACACGCAGCATCTGCGCGTCACCGGCCTGGCGTTGCCCGTAAGTACCGCGGAGCAGACGGAACGCGCGCCACTCGTCCGGCCCGATGTCGCCACTCTCGAAGCGCCCGAGCACCGCGACGAACTGATCGATGTCGGCCTCGTCTGCAAACGACAACCGGGCGCGTCCCAACGTGTCGCGATCTTCAGTCGCAGCCATTGTGTCCCTCGTTACTAGACCGGGGGGCTTCGCCCCGCCGGACCCCCCATCGCCGTCGCTCGCGGGCCCCGAAGCCCCGCTCGGCCCCGGCGCGGCGCCCCGTTAAGCGGCTCCTGGAGCGCCAGGGGCCGAGCTAAAGCCCCGCCCCTATCCCCATCGCGGTTTCGTCGTCCTCGTCGGCCGCCTCCACCGCCAGCGCCGCTCGCAGCCGAACCACCTCACCAATCACGACCGTGCCTGGGAGAGGCGTGCGGGTCACGTCCAGACCGCGCTCGAGATCCGCCAGGGTCGCGACCGTCGTGGCGGCGTCAGGCGTTGCTGCACTCAGTAGGACCGCAATGGGCGTCGACGGGTTCCAGCCGCGCGTCAGCAGAAGACGTGCGATGGCGTCGATCCGCCCCAGCCCCATCAACACGACGACCGTCGCACAGTGTGGCGCCAGGCTTTCGAGAATCGGCCGGTACGCCTCCTCCGCGTGTCCGGAGACGACTACGAACCCTGACGCCATCCCCCGGTGCGTCACGGGGATGCCCGCCAGCGCCGGTGCGGCGACGGCGGAGCTGACACCCGGGACCACCTCGAACGGGAGACCCGCCGCCGTCAGCGCGAGCGCCTCTTCGCCGCCGCGCCCGAAGACGAACGGGTCGCCTCCCTTCAACCGCACGACTCTGCGGCCGCGGCGCGCCGCTCGGACGAGCAGCCGGATGATGAACTCCTGGGTGACCGCCGGCCGGCCCGCGCGCTTGCCGACGAAAATCCGCTGCGCCGTCGGCGCCAGTTCCAGCGCCTCCCTATCCACGAGCGCGTCGTACAGCACGAGGTCCGCCTGGGAGAGGCGCTCGACCGCGCGGCGCGTCAGCAGCGACGGATCTCCCGGACCAGCGCCGACAAGCGAGACGAATCCCCGGCTTACGGGCGTCACCGGGTGACGGGCAGAATTGTCGTGAAGGCTCATGCGCCCACCGGCCTGACTTCTTCTTCTACTGCTCGCTGTCCCGGTCCGGGACGGTCGTACAACGCGACGAGCGCCTCCAGGAGGAGCGGACGACGTTCGGCCATCGGCACGCCGCGCGCCAGCCAGTCGCGACGAGCCGCCTGTGCGCAGGTCACCCATGCGTCGAGATCGTCCGGGAGCAGAGCCTCCAGAGCCTCGCGCATCAGTCCGGCCAGTGCCGGCGCTTCGCCGTCGGTGGACAGGGCCATCGTGACCCCCGCCCGCCGGACGATGGCCCCCATGTAGGCGGTGGCGTTTGCCATGTCGTCGACCGCGTTGACGAAGAGGCCACGTGCGTGCGCCGCGGCCGCCACCTCACGGTTTACATCGGGCGGAGCCGCCGCGACCACGAACGACATGCCCTCGAGGTCTGTCGGAACGAACGGGCGGCGCACGGTTTCGACCGGAGCAGCGGCAATTTCCGTCACGATCTCGGGAGCAACCACGACGACGGTCGCCTCGGCGTCGAGGAGCGCCCGGAGCTTGCTGGCGGCAACCGGTCCGCCACCGACCACGAGGACGCGGCGACCAGCAAGCTTGAGAAAAATCGGGAAGACTGACACCTGACCTCCGACTTACGTGGGGCTCCGCCCCACACCCCGGTTCGGTCGCTCGCGGGGGCCCCCGTGCCCCCGCGCCGCTCCCTCGCAGGCGCGCTGTGCGCGCCTAGTGCCGGCCTGCAATCACGCCTGAAAAAGCAAAAGCCCGGTAGGCTCGAGGCCTGCCGGGCTGTGGTCTTTTCTGTTGCTGGCGACTGTTCAGTTCAGCATCGTGTAGGCAGCAAGACCTCGGCCGCGGCGGCCTCCCGGGCTTCCGGGCAACAACAGGTACAGATGCTTACCGAGACAAACGTCACCCTGGCAGACTACTGGCCACCCGAGGTCTTGTCAAGCCGTCCTGGCCGCCGCATGACGAGAACCGATGCTTCCCGTGCGTGAAAGGGATGGTTCAGCGGTGGTCGATTCAGGCCTTCACGTCGGGGACGCGCGGCGGCGCAGCGGGTGCATGGCTGGAGCGGGTCCTCGAGCCCCCTGGCGAAAGCTTGAGGTGCGGCCGGATCCGCTCGAGGGTCCGCATCATCTCCTGGACCGCCCTGGGGACCCGGTTGAGCCGCAGGTGCACCCAACCCGTCTCGCGCACGAGCTGAGTGCCGGCAATCCGGGCGCAGAAGAGCGTTCCCGCCCTGACTTCCCGGGCCACCGCCTGATAAGGAATGATCGTCACCCCCATCCCCACGCGAACGAACGCCTTGATGATCTCGACGTTCTCGGTCTCGGTCACGACCTTCGGCGCGATCTGCTCCTTGACGAAGAACTCCTCGATCGCGCGCCGGCTGCCCGAGCCCTGCTCGAAGAGGACGAATGGCTGGCGGACGAGATCCTGGGGAGTAATCTGCTTGCGCCGCGCGAGCGGGTGCTGCGGCGCCGTCACGAGCAGCAGCTCTTCGCGCATGACAGGCACGCTCACCAGGTTGGGGTCATCGACCGGGAGCGTCAGCAGACCGAGGTCTGCGGCGCCGGCACGCAGCTGCCGTATGAGCCGCGGCGTGGCGCCGGGCGTCAGCTTGACGTCGACGTCCGGGTAGTCCTTTCGAAACGCCTTCAGCAGCGGCGGGAACACGTACAGGCAGACCGTCATGCCGCCGACCAGCCGGAGGCTTCCCGTGACGCGCTGCTGGCTCTCGACGATGGACGCTCGCGTCTGCTCGAGATCGTCGAAGAGCCGCTGGCTGAGACCGAGGAGCGTCGTCCCCGTCGGCGTAATGCGGACCTTGCGTCCCAGGCGGAGGAACAGCTGCTCCTTCAGTTCTTCCTCGAGGAGCAGGATCTGGCGGCTGACCGCTGACTGCGAGAGGTGCAGCCGCTGGCCGGCGCCGGTGAACGAACCGGTGTCGGCGACCGCGCGAAGGATCTCGAGCTGACGAAGGTCCACGCGCTGGATTGAATCGCGTCGGTCGCCGAACGGTCAAGCGGTTATTTGGCGTTGGCGGCTGCGCGCCCGACCTGACCGCCTCCGCAACGGCTACGGCGAGTCTCGCCGAAGCGCTTCGCGCGAAGGCGGAAGGTCGGGCCTACAGTTTTTTCAGCCAGATGTTGCGGAACTCCACTTTCATCGGGGGGCCCATGTGCATCTGGAAGCCAATCAGTCCTCCAAGCGCCCGGTTCTTCGTGTCGTCGTCCACCAGCACGCTCATGACCTGTCCGTTGAGGATCTGCACGATCGTGCCGCCGCGCGCGATGATGTGGACCTGATTCCAGTCGTTCTGCCTGATGTATCCCTTGAGTGCGTCGCCACTCTCGAGCGTGCCGACGGCGCGCGACTTCTGGCCGTCGGTCACGTACGCCGCCTGCCCTCGAAGCGCGAGGAATCCGCGGCCCCGCTCCTCGTAGATCTGACCCGTGAACTGATTGTCGAAGTCGATGTCCGCCTGATACCCCTTGAGCACCCACTTGGCCACGTCCGGCAGCTCGACGCTCCGGTATTGAATTCCGCTGTTGGTGGAGTTGAGGCGGAACTCGACCTTCAACTCGAAGTCCTTCGGCTCTCCGCCCCGCCAGATCATGAAGGTGTTGGGCTTGACGGTCTTCTCCGGCGTGCTCTCGCCGACGAGCGCGCCGCCCTCGACCCGCCAGAATTTCGGGTCGCCGTCCCAGTTCTTGAGGCTCACGCCGTCGAAGATCTGCTCGAAGCCGGTTCGATCTTCGTACGGGAGCGGCTGCACCTGCGCGCCTCGTCCCTGGCCGGGTCCCTGGCCAGCCCCCTGACCCTGCGCCGGGTTCCTTTCGCCGCCCTGCGCCGATGGCTGAACACCTGGCGTCGGCGCCGGCGTCTGCGCCGCGCAGGTGACGACGGCAACGAGGACGAAAGCAGCCGTTGCCAGCGTTGTCAGAGCGCGGGCCGCACGTTTCGAAGCAGGGGCAACAGCAGTTGGAAACGTCATCGTCTGTCCTCCATGACGAGGCACAGTCTGCGTCACGGATCGCAGGGCGGCAAGGGGCGTGAGGCTGTAGGGAACCGTTCTGCAGAATGGAATGGGGAGAAGCGGCGGTGGAATCAGACAACCTGCCGCGATGCCGGTGTTTGTAGCGGCAGGTTGCCTGGGGCGGGGCTCAGCCCGACCCCCGTCGTCGGACGCGCGTATGTTGGTGGTCGAAACCCTCGAACCCGTTTCACAACCTCCCGGCCAGCACGTTCTCCAACGCCTGGTGAAGCGACTGCTGCTCCGCCTCGCTCAAGCGCCGCCTGTCGCGCGTGATGTGGAGGACATCGTTGGCCTTTCCATGCTCCGTCGACACGAGCGCCAGGCCCACCGCGCAGCCGGCCTCGACAATCACCCGCGTGATGCGATAGAGGAAGCCCGGCGCGTCGTCCGCAACGATCTCGAGCACCGTGTCCTCCTCCGATTGCGCGTTGTCGAGGTGAATCGACTGGCCAGTCGACGGACGGCGATCGAGCGGTACGGCGCGCGCTTGTTCGCTGAGCAAATCGGCGATGTTGACCGAGCCGGCGACGACGGCTTCGAGCATGCCCTGGATCTGCCGCGGCGCACCTCGGTGCCGGACGAGAAAGCCTTCGGCATCGGTGAACTCGAACACGGCAAGGACGAGGCCCTCCGGCGTGGTCATAACTTGCCCGCGGTGGATGTCCATCCCGAAGTAGGCCAGCACGCCGGCGATGTGGCAGAAAAGGAACGGCTTGTCGAGCGTGACCACGGTGAGGCCGCACACGTCGCCCTTCTGCTCGAGCGACGCGTGGAGCTCGTGTGGCAGGATGCCACGGGCGAGGCGAAGGTGGCCGTAGATCGTGGAGAGGCCGAAGACCGAGAGGTACGCGCGCGGAAGCCCCGTCACGAAGCGTGCGAGCTCGGTGTCGGAAATGTCGTCCGGGCGCCCGGCCATCGCGACGGCGAGGCCAGCGTCGTGCTGCCCGGCCACGTTCGTCACTCCGAGCGCGAGCCGGATGCTGGTGTCGGTGTAGAGACGCCAGAGACGATCTTCCTTCCACGGGGTCAGCGCCTCCGGGCTGATCGCTTCGATGTCGATCAGTGTCACCAGGCACAACATCTTCAGCAGCTCCTCGCTGCCGACGAGTGTCGCGAAGCGGGCGACCACATCCGGATTCCCGGCATCGCGACGGAACGCGACGCGCGCCATCTGGCGGTGGTGACGGATGAGGAATCGCAGTGTCTCCGCGGCCGCCGGCTGGAGCTGCAGACGATCGATCGCCGGTTGCGCGACGCGGAGGCTCTCGCGAGCATGGCCGTGATCGCGACGTGTTCCGACTTCGTGGAGGATCAACGCGAGCGTCAGGAGCTCCGGTGCCCGCAGCTCCTCCAGAAGCCCGGTGAACCGCGCGCGCGCGGGGCTCGCGGGACTGCGCAGCATCTCGACTCGGCGGATCGGCAGGACGGCGTGCACGGCGGCTGCGTAGCGGCGGTACGGATCGGGTGCGGCCCGGCGATGGATCTGCTGCAGCTCGGGGAAGAGCCGATCGAGCAGCCCGCACTCCGCCATCTCGAGCAGGCGCGCCGAGATGCCGGGTCTTGGACTGAGCAGGTCCAGCACGGCCGTGCGAGCGACGTCGGTCGACACGAAATCTTCTGCACAGAAGTGGTCGAGGTTGAACATGTGTGTGTGATGGCCCTTCACGGGTCGAGGATGACAGCCCGATATGACGGACCCATGACTCCGGTCTCATCCGAGCGGGCTTCGCCCCTCGGACGTCCCCGACACGCGCTGCTCGCGGGCCGCTCGCGTGGCTCGCTCACGGGCGTTCGCTCGCATCGGGAAACGAGCGGCAGGTTTATGAGACGGCTTCTAGCTGCGCGAATCCGCATCCACAACAGTGTGGGCTCGGCCCCGTGTTCAGACATTTTTGAAAGATTCGAAAGCGTGCGGCGACCGTCCGAGCGGCGGCGTTCTATTGCTCGGCCCGGACGATCGCACCCGTCCGCGTCCATCGGAGGAACGCGCTGCCGACGAGACAGTCGATGACCTGCTGGCAGAGGGCCGTGTCGAGGTGCCAAAGGCGCGCAGCCTGCGCCGGCGTGAGGTGCAATCCGGGCATCTCGAGGAACTCGCTGCGCACGCGCTGTACGACGTTCTGATTGTCCATGGAGCCCTCCTGCCGCGAGGTAGAAAGCCGCGGCTGACAGAAGGAGGAGCAAGAGCTGCGCCACGATTGACGGGCTGGTGTTTTGGAGAGATGCGCGTATTTATTCGATATTCCGCGCATCTCCCGCATGCGGCGACAGGCCATCGTCGAACGACGGTGTAGGGCGAAGGCCGAAAAGCTACGAACTCGTAGGTTCGTTACCGCCGTGCGCGCGAACGCCCGCGAAGATTTCACACGTGCGGCTGGTCGAAGAGGAAGGGAGGAAAAGGAGGCGCCGCCTCCTCCCCTCCCCCGTTCAGAAGCAGCGCCTCCCACGATCGGGCGCCGAAGGCCCGGCTCAATGAGCCGGCGCCGTCTTGTTCGGATACGCTTTCGCTCCGTCGTCCACGGCGGACTGATACGCCCGACCGGAGACGTCGCTTTCGTGGATGTAGGCTTCCTCGCCATGCTGCGTGACGTCGAGGCCCGTGGCCTCGTCTTTCGTTTCGGCGCGAAGCGGGATGACCATCCCGATGAGCTTGAGCAGCACGAAGCTCATGACGCCGCTGTAGACAAGCGCGGCCACAACGGCGACTGCCTGAATCCACAACTGACGCGGATTGCCGAACAGCAGACCGTCGGCGACGCCGTTCAGCGCCTTCTGCGCGAACACGCCGGTCAGCAGCGCCCCGACCGTGCCGCCGACGCCGTGCGCCGCCACCACGTCGAGCGAGTCGTCCAGCTTCGTCTTCGATCGGATGATCAGCCCGAAGTAGCTCGGGACCGCGGCAATCGCCCCGAGCGCAATCGCGCTCATGGGACCGACGAACCCGGCGGCCGGCGTGATCGCGACGAGCCCGACGACGATGGCCGTCGCCGCGCCGACAGCGGTCGACTTCTGCTGGCGCATCATGTCGAGGATGCGTCCAGACGACCAGCGTGCCCATCGGGCGCGAGGAACGTCGTCGTGAACGCGAGGGAGGCCGAGGCACTGGCCGTCAGGGCGCTTCCGGCGTTGAATCCGAACCACCCGAACCACAGCACTCCGGCGCCGAGCAGCGTGAACGGCACGTTGTGCGGCAGCAGTGCCGACGACGGATAGTCGCTCCGCTTGCCGACGCAGATAGCGGCCACGAGCGCCGCGACGCCGGCGTTCACGTGCACGACCGTGCCGCCTGCGAAGTCAAGCGCGCCCATGTCCGCGAGCCAGCCGCCGCCCCAGACCCAGTGCGCGATCGGGCTGTAGACCACGATGCGCCCACAGGCTGATGAACACGACGTACGCCGAGAAGCGCATCCGCTCGACGATGGCACCGGAAATCAGCGCCGCCGTGATGATCGCGAACGTCCCCTGAAAGCACATGAACAGCAAATGCGGGATCGTCCCTTGCGGATCCAGCCCGACGCCGTTCAGGAACACCCTCGACGTGTCGCCGATCCAGTTGTTCCCCGGCGCGAACGCCAGCGAGTAGCCCAGAACCGCCCAGAGGACACCGACGAAACCCAACGAGATGAAACTCATCATCATCGTGTTGAGGGCGTTCTTCGACCGCACGAGGCCGCCATAGAAGAATGCGAGCGCCGGCGTCATCAGCAGCACCAGCGCTGTCGCGATCAGCATCCATGCAGTATCCGCTTGGTTCATGTCCATCACCCCTCTTCAATATCAACGAGGCACTTCATCGACCACGCCGCGCCGCTTCCACCGACGCGACAACCACCACCCTTGCCTGCCGCCGACCTCAGATCACGTTCCGCTCTCCGGTGCGGATGTTGTAGGCCTGTTCGACCGGCAGCACGAACACGCGCCCGTCACCGATTTCACCGGTACGGGCTGCTCGCACCACCGCCTCGATGACCTCCTCGACCCTGTCGTCGCCGATGACGACCTCGACCTCCACTTTGGGCAGCAGGCTGACCTCGTACTCCTTGCCGCGATAGACGGCTGTGTGGCCCTTCTGCCGCCCGTGTCCGCGCACATCGGTCACGGTCAGGCCCCCGAGATTCAGCTGCTCCAACGCTTCCCGCACCTCATCGACCTTGTTCGGCCGAACGATCGCCTTCACGAGCTTCATGCACTCCCTCCCGATGAATACCGAACCGCCGGAAACGGCCTGCGCGGCCGAGCAACCCTGACGCACTCTGCCGCATATCAGAGGAGCCGAAACGCCAAGCCTGCGATGAGCGTCGGAACGAGCGCCCCAAGCATCAGCCGCAGCGGGAGCACGGCCTCCCCGAAGAACCTGGCGAGCAGTGCCTGACCGGCCGGATTGGGAGCGTTTGCGATCACGGTGAGCCCCCCTCCGGTCACAGCCCCTTCGACGATCGCGTGCTTCAGGCCGCTATCCAGGTTCGGCACGAGCGTGCCCAGTACGTGATCAAGGCGTTGTCGTTGAACGCGGTCAGGATCGATGCGGCCAGAAACAGCGGGCCCGCCGACAATGCGCCCAACACCGGCGCAATCCACCAGCCCTGCAACCCGCCGTGGATGACCAGACCGCCCAGAAAGAATCCGACGAGCAGGGGCGACCGCAGCTCGACGCGGCTTTGATACGCGGTTGTCGCCCGCGCGAAGCCGAGGAAGAACAAGAAGCCGCCGACGAAGAGCGCCGTGTGATGCGCGTTCACGACCGTCCACGCGATGAATGCCAGGTGGACCGCGGCAACCCACGCGGGAACCGGCAGCAGTTGTTCGCCGGCGGCGGCTTCCTCGTCTGGCTGTTCAACATCCGGGCGTGGCGCCAACGTCGCAAGCCTGCGGAACTCACCGCGGAACGCTGCGAAGTAGACGACCGTCGACGCGACAATCGCGACCAGGGCGCGCCAGCCCACATGCGTGAACATGTAGGCCGTAGTCCAGCCCCACGGCGCCGCCACCATCAGCACCGGTGGTGCGGCGAAATGTGTGAGCGTGCCCCCGATGGAGACGTTGACGAAGAGGAGGCCGAGCGTCGCATACATCAAGCCTCTGCTCGGCTCGAGGTCGTAGAACTGACGCGCGAGCAGGAGTGCGCTGATGGTCATCGCGGCAGGCTCGGTGATGACCGACCCGAGCACCGGGCCAATGGTGAGAATCGTCACCCACCACGCGGCGGGCGTCCCGCCGCCTCTCTTCGCGACGTGTCGCATCGCGGCCTCGGCGAGGCCCACGACAGGCCGCGTGGAGGCAAGAGCCATGATGACGACCACGAACAGCGGCTCCGTGAAATTGACTGTCTCGCTGAAGTAGTGCGTCGCGGTGTCCCAGCCCTTGTAGCCCGTGACGACCATCAGCAGGAGAACCGCCCACAGCCCGAAGACGACTTCGACTTCGCCCAGGAAGTGCAGGATTTCCGCCGGCACGCTGGGGAATCGCCGCACGCCGCGGGCGTCCGTTCGCGCGTCGTGGGCATCCTGGACCCGGTGCGCCAGCGCCGCAAACTTTGGCGCTGCAAACGTGTGGAGGATCGCCAGGAAAAAGATCGCCGTCGCAGCGCCGTTCACCGGTTCGATCGCGAGCCGCGTCCGAAGGGTGTCGATCAATCCAGTCCTCGCTGGATACGCGGAGAGCGGGAGTGGGAAGTCGGAGGTCATGGAAGGGTTCTGATCTCCGCCGGCACCGACATCACCAGTTCAGGAGGCAGGCGGAGGACGAGCACCAGGCGCCGGCGGGGACGCGTCAGGAAGCCTCGATCGATATCGCGACGACGGGCGCTCACGTCAGACGATGTCCTGTTCGCCGGTCCGGATGTTGTAGCCGACGTCGACCGGCAGCACGAACACTCGTCCGTCGCCAATCTCGCCGGTACGCAGCCGCAGTGATGACGGCCTGAATGACCTCTTCGACAACGTCGGTCGACACGACGACTTCGATCTCGACCTTGGGCAGCAGGCTGACCGCGTATTCCTTCCCGCGGTAGACGGCGGTATGCCCCTTCTGCCGGCCATGACCGCGCACGTCGGTCACCGTCATCCCCGCGATGTTCAACCTCTCCAACGCTTCACGGACCTCGTCCACCTTGTTCGGTCGGACGATGCTCTTAATCAGCTTCATTCGATCCCTCCAACATGCCTTCCAGTTCCCGCCTCAGCGCCGCCTGCTCGGCGTCCGACAACTTGCTTTCCCGTTTGCTGACGTGCAACACGTCGATGGCCTTCTTCCCCTCCGTCGAGATCAGCGCCAGGTCCAGATCGCACCCGTGGCGCGAGATGGTCCTGGCGATCCGATGCAGCAAGCCGACCGCATCGTCGGCGACGATCTCGAGGACGGTGTACTTCTGCGAGTGTTCGTTGTCGAAGCGCACGGTCGGGGCGAACCGCGGCTTGCGCCGATAAATCACGCTCCGGGTCTTGCCGCGCAGCAGTGTCGTCACGTCGACCGCGCCCGCGACGACGGTCTGAAGGATCTTGTGAATCTCCGCAGCGCCGGCCGGGTTCTGCGACAGGAACTGCTCGTCGTCCGAGAACTCGAACACGTCGAGCACGAGCCCGTTCGGCGTCGTCATCGCCTGGCCGCGATGGATGTCCATCCCGAAGTACGAGAGCACGCCGGAGATGTTCGAGAAGAGAAACGGCTTGTCGAGCGTCACGACCGACAGCTCCCAGATGTCGTCGTGCTTCTCGAGCGACGCATGGATCTCGTCGGGATGGATGTCGCGGGCCAGCCGGACGTGCCGATAGACGGTCGCCAGCCCGAACAAGGCGAGATAGCGGCGCGGCAGCCCGTCGAGGAAGGACCAGAGCTCCGTCTCGGAGATGTCTTCGGGCCGTCCGGCGACGACCACCTCGAGACCCGCATGATCCGTCTGAATCAACTCGTCGGCGTAGCCGAACGTGAGCCGGTTGTACGCGTCGACGTACAGCCGCCAGAGGAGCTCTTCCTTCCAGGGTGTGAGGGTCTCAGGGCTGACGGCGCCGATATCAGCCAGCGTGAGCAGACAGAGCAACTTCAGGTGCTCCTCGGTCCGTGCCACTGCGGCGAAGCTCGACACGACCTCGGGATCTTCGGAGTCGCGCAAGAACGCCGCGCGAGACATGACGAGGTGGTGCCGGATCAGGAACGTGACCGTCTGCCGCGCTTCGGGCGGGAGCTGGAGCCGGTCGAGCATCGGCTGGGCGAGGCGGACGCTCTCGGCGGCGTGCTCGGCGTCCTGCCATTTCCCGATGTCGTGATAGAGCAACGCGAGCGACAGCAGCTCCGGGGCGTGCACCTCCGAGAGCATGGTGGTAAAACGTTCGCGCCCCGGCGTCGAGGGCGGCTGCCGGAGCAGCTCGATGTTCCGAATCGCGAGCAGCGAGTGTTCGTCGACCGTATAGCGGTGATAGAAGTCGCGGACCATCCGGAAATGAATCAGCCCGAACTCGGGGAAGATGCAGGACAGCAGGCCGCAGTCGTGCATCTCGGAGAGGCGGTCGTACAGGCCCGGACGCGGCAGGAACAAGCTGCGCACCTGCTGACGGTCGCCTTCGGTGCCGACGAAATCTTCGGCGGTGAACGCGCCAACGTTCTGCTCGATGCACGTGCGCGCCTGCTCGGAGACGCGGCAGCCGTTGGCGAGCGCAATCCGGAAGGCCTCGACCCACATCGCCGGCATCGACGCGACGCGGGCCGGGTCGGTGAATCGCACGCCGTCGGCGGCGATTTCGAGGTGCCGCCCGATGCGCCGAAGGACGACGGACTCCGGTGGCGCCGGCTCGAGCGCCTCGAGCGCAGCGGAAAGCGCGCGGGCCACCGGGCGCACGCGCCGGAAGTAGTCGGTCATCAGGAGCTCGACGCGCCGCTGCGGCGCGGCGCCGTCGTAGGCAAGGGCCTCGGCGACGGTCTCCTGCAACTCGTGCGTCAGGATGTTCGCGTTGCGACCGCTCAACACGTGCAGGAGCGAGCGCAACCGGAACAACAGGTCCTCGGCATCGCGCAGACGTTCGTCCTCGTTGAGAGGGCGATCGACCAGGAGATCGGGCCGCAGTGAGCGGAGGATCCGTGTGGCTTCGATGTCCCGCAGCCCGCCGGGTGCGTCCTTCACGTCGGGCTCGAGCTGGTAGATGGTGCGGTTGAAGCGCTCGTGTCGCGATCCGATCAACTCGACCAGCGCGGGAACGACGAGACGAGCGCGCTCTGACGCATCGGCGTCGAGACGGGCCCGGAAGCGATCGAAGAGCGGTTGGTCTCCGGCGAGGAAGCGGAGGTCGAGCAGGGCGAGGAGCAGCTCCGGATTGTCGGTCTCGATCCGATTGAAGTCCGCGAGTTCGCGAACATGCTGGCCGACGGTGAGGTGGAGGTCCCAGAGCGGCTGCAGAAGGGTCGAAATGGCCAGCTCCTCGCGCGGGCCAATCGCCCCTTCGGTCAGGATGAGCAGATCGATGTCCGAGTTGAGACAGAGCGTCCGGCGGCCGTACCCTCCGAGCGCGCAGATCACGATGGGCATCGTGGTCTGCGCGCAGGCGGGTCCGCAATCTCGCGCACCAGGCCGTCCATGCGATCGGCATAGCGCGCGAGCACGTCCCGGCCGCCGCGCCCCTCGCGGGCGCGCGCGACGTACTCATCCCGGGCGTCGGTGAGGTGGGTTCTCAATCTCGCCCGATTATCTGCTGTCTGCCGGTGTCCACTTACGCCGGACACAGGGCCGTCGGTAGAGCTCACGGGTACCATCGCCATGCTGGTTCGAATCGCCCTCGCTGTCAGCTGCTTCAGGCCGGCTATCGGGAACGCCACGCCGCTTCTCAATGCGCATGGGGCCCCAGCCCCATGCACTCTCGCTCGGCGGTCCGGCTCCGCCGGACTGCACTCCGTCGCCCTCGCTCGGGCCGCAGGCGCTTTGAGCCTGAACCCGCGAGCTCACCGCGGGCTGAACGCGACCGGAATTCTCCTCGCGAGCTGGAATCGCCTCAATACGTGATGCTGAACCCAATCGTGCCGACCGGCTTGAAGCCGTCGTCGTGGTTGCGAAGCTTCAGATTGTTCCCGAACCAGAACAGGTCGACCCCGCCGTGCACCTCCCAGGTCACCTTGCCCTTGATGGGGAGCGGCACGCCGGCGATGAAGCCGGTGTCGAAGTATCCGAACGTGTCGCTGCCTTCCGGCAACTCGTAGTAGTCGTGGAGGCTCAGACCAAGCTTCACCGGAATCGACAACGTCGCCGGCGTCGTCCCGAGTTTGATGCTGGGCCGGATGCCGAGCTCGAGATACGTGCCCTTGTTCTCGCCGGCATCGGCCTGCCCCGACGACAGCTCGAATGCGAGGATGACCTTCGGCGACAGCGGGAACTTGCTGCTGCTGTCGTCGATCGCCAGGACGCCGGCCAGCTCGTGGACCGTCTTGAAGGCGTCGTTGGGGCTCGTGTAGGACGTGAACAGGGCACCCGGCTTCAGCTTCCCGAACGTAAAGGTCACCGATCCGTAGTAATCGGCCTCGTACCAGGCGTTGTCGTACAACTCGCTGCCGCTCGGCCCGGAGTGAATGCTGTCCCAGTTGCCCACGTTGGCGCTGACGCTCTTGAGCTGTCCCTCGCCGGAATACAGCGCGATCCCGAGGTCGACGAACGGTTGCGCGATGAACCCTTCGTCCTCCTGGAAGATGCCCCGGAACATGTACGCCGCCGGAAAATCAACGCCCGTCGTCAATGTCACCCGCTTCGGTGCAGGTGCCGGTGCAGGCGCTGGCGCAGCGGCCTGCGCGGGCGTCGGGGCGGGCGCCTGTCCCGTCCCCGACGACACCGAGGCGCTCAGGGATGGCAAGGCCGACGGTGAGACGGTCGCAGAGGCGAGTCCCTCCCGTTCGGTTGGTGCCTGACCCATCGCGGCCGTCGACGTCACACCAATCAGGCCCAGGACGAACACACTCCACGCAAGGTTTCGCATACGGCTCCTGTGAAATGCCTCGGGCCTGCCCGGCGGACCCGTGGCGTATCAGTTCAGGCAGCCGTCTTCCGACCGCCCGAGATCCATGTGCGTCCCCGACGAAGTCAGGATCCACGCCGGCGCCAGAAGCACCGTGTTATCCTCACTCCGCTGGGCAGGACGCCCGCAAAGACGGTCTTTCTGCCAGCGACGGGGCTTCTTCGCAGCGGTCCCTCAAACGCGAGCGGAGAAGCTCCGGCCTCCCTCTCTCATCCTTTCGAACACAACAGTCTTCAGCCAGACGACCCGCACGTGTGTTGGCAGGAGAGCGAACGCTCGGGCCCGTGCGGGCGGGGCCAGAGACCCCACCCGACGACGACCGAAGGTCCGACGTGCAACCCGCGGCTACAGCCGATCGGTCGCTGGGTGCAGCGCCGGTCTGGCAACGGCGGGCTCCATCGGTCTGCTGTGGCCTTCCGACCCCGTCGGCGAAAGCACGGCGTCCGGATAGCCAAGGACGCCCATCTCCGGGATATCCAGGCCTTCGAGCTCCGCGTCGGCCGACACTCGGTTGCCGATGGTTGCTTCGACGATCTTGAAGAACGCGTAGAAGGAGACGAACACGAAGACGATGTTCGTCAGCACGCCAATGGATTGCGCCGCCAGCTGGGACGCATCACCGTAGAACAGACCGCGAACCGCGCCTGGAACGCCGTTCAGGCCATCGCCGTAGGTTCCGTCCGCGAAGAGGCCGACCGACAGGACGCCGAACGCGCCGCAGACGCCGTGTACCGCGACCGCGCCGACCGGATCGTCGATCTTGAGCGTCTGCTCGATGAAGAACACGGCGAGCACGACCAGAACGCCCGCGACCCCGCCGATGATGACTGCCGACACGCTGTTGACGAACGCGCATGGGGCCGTGATGGCCACCAGGCCGGCCAGCATGCCGTTGACGAGCATGCTCGGATCGGGCTTACCGTAGCGCATCCAGACGTACATCATCGCGGTGAACGCGCCTGCAGCCGACGCGAGCATGGTGTTGACGGCGACGACCGCTATCCGCAAATCGGTGCCGGCCAGCGTCGAACCGGCGTTGAAGCCGAACCAGCCGAACGCGAGGATGAAGGTGCCAGCCATCGCCATCGGAATGCTGTGACCGGGCATTGGATTCGGGGAGCCGTCCTTGTTGAACTTCCCGAGGCGCGGGCCGAGCACGATCGCACCGGCGAGCGCCGCGACGCCGCCAACCATGTGGACCACGGAGGATCCGGCGAAATCGACGTGACCATGGCCGAGACCGAAGTTGCTGCCAAGCGTCGCCAGCCAGCCGCCGCCCCAGACCCAGTTCGCGTAGAGCGGATACACCAGCATCGACATGAAGAAGGCAAAGACGACGAATGCCGAGAACTTCCACCGCTCGGCCATCGCGCCGGTCGGGATCGTCGCGGCCGTATCCATGAACACCATCTGGAAGAGGAAGAGTGCGAAGATGCCGACGTCGTACGTGTCACCGCTCAGGAAGAACCCTTTCATCCCGAAGAGGCCGAACGTTTTTCCGAACAGCTCGATGGTGAACTCGTGGTTGAGCCCCGGGGTTCCCCCGAGGGCGGCGACCGCGCCGACACCGCCCATCTGCAGGGCATAACCGCAGATCCAGTACCCGAGCATGCCCAGGGCGTACACCATGAAATTCATCGACATGGTGTGAGCGACGTTCTTCGAACGCGTGAACCCGGTCTCGACCATCGCGAAGCCGGCCTGCATGAACATGACGAGGAACCCGGCAAAGAGCGTCCACACCATGTTGATCGCGACTTTGTTGTGGCCGACGGTCTCCATGACCTCCGACAGCTGCGGGTTGGCGGCATCCTTCACCGTCACGTCCTTGGCGGTCCCCGTCGCGGCACCAGATGGATCGTTCATCGGCGCGTGCGGCGGCGTCTGCGCCTGCGCGGTGATCGGCCGGGCGATAACCGCCACAAACAAAGCGAGGAACATCCCACAGAGCACTACACGCAACGCACGCATAGAAGAGGTCATGAATTTTCCCCCCGAAGCGGACGCTGGGTAGTCCGCTTCTTCGAGCTGACGATGATAGAAAGAGTCGTTGACGAACCGGCTCCGAGCCGTCGTCGTTGCGGTCGCTTGAGCAAGCGTGACGCCACACCGGGACGGCACCGCCGACCGGGCGATCGCGAAAACTGGAACGAATCGCACGATTCTGTTTCTGTGATGGCACACGGCGACCGACATTTTTGTCGACTGAAGCCATCATTCGAACAAACGCGTAGGAGTACCTGTCCGGGCTGGCAGCCCCCCGGACGAGCGGTCCGTGGTCGAACGCTCGAGGTCAAGCCTGGGAGGTCGGCGGCGGACGGATAGCCGGTAACCCTTCAACCGACAGGGCTAGGACAATTTCGTAGCTATCACGTGTCGACCGACAACGTTGTAGCGTCGAGGAAAGAGAAAACGAAACGCGGGCGTTGCCGACCGCTTCGCGCTCGCGCAGAATAGCCCGACCGTGACGACCGAGGGCGCGCACACCTCCCGACCCAGGAGCTCATCGACGCTCGCCGCCTATCTGGAGCTGCTGCGTCCTCCCAACGTCACCACCGCAATCGGAGACGTGCTGGCGGGCTACGCCGTTGCGGGCCTCGCCCGGCCCTGGGTGCTGCCCTGGCTGCTCGCGTCGACAATGTGCCTCTATGCCGGCGGAGTCGTCCTCAACGACGTCTTCGATCTCGAGATCGACCGGGTCGAACGGCCCGAGCGTCCCTTGCCAAGCGGCCGCGTGTCCCGCCAGGCGGCCGCGACCCTCGGAGCGGTGCTCCTCCTCGCGGGGATCGGCTTCGCCTTCGCCGGGACCGTGGGTGCCGGCATGGTCGCAGGCGCGACTGCCGTCTGCATCCTTCTGTACGACGCCTGGGGCAAACGCCAGACCTGGTTCGGCCCGGTCAACATGGGCCTCTGCCGGGCGGGGAACCTGATGCTCGGTGTCGCCGCCGTCCCGCCAGCCCTCGGCTGGGCCTGGCCGTTGGGCGGGCTGCCACTCGTCTACATCACGGCCGTCACTGCGGTCAGCCGGGGGGAGGTCCACGGAGGAAAGCGGCCGGTTGCGATGTTCGCTCTGATATCCTTAGGGTCCGTTTTGTTGGCGCTTTTGTGGCTGAGCTCAGGTGGAGCCGCCCAGGGGCTGTCGACGACGGGCCTGGTGCTCACGGCGCTCCTCGCCGTCCGGCTCATGCCGCCGTACATCAGGGTGTGGCGGCGCCCGGCGGCCGATACGATCCGACAGGCTGTTCGTACTGGTGTGCTTTCGCTGGTGCTGCTCGACGCGGTGCTCGGCGGTATCTACGCGGGACCGGCGTATAGCGCGGCGATCCTGGCCACGGCCATGACCGCTGGCTGGTTGGCGCGGCGATTTGCCGTCACCTGATGATGGGACATGGACGATATCCAGCAGCAGTCGATTCGGGTCACCTTCAACTACCCGGTCATCTTCACCACCGATCTTTTCGCGCCTGAAAACCCGACGCTCGGGGCACGTCTTCGGTCAAAGGCCCGCAGGCTCTGCCGCCCGGGTGCTCTTCGTCATCGACCGCGGCGTCGCCGACGCGCAGCCGGACCTCCTGAACGCGATCGAGCGGTCCTGCGCCCGCAACCCGGACCTCGATCCCGCTGCCCCGCCTCTCGTGATCGATGGTGGCGAGCCGGCGAAGACCGACCCGCGCGTGCTGGACCAGGTCCTGGCCGGCATCCACCGTGCGCGGCTGTGCCGGCACTCGTATGTCGCCGCCGTCGGCGGAGGCGCCGTGCTCGACGTCGTTGGCTATGCCGCCGCCACGGCACATCGGGGCCTCAGGCTCGTGCGCGTTCCAACCACCGTGCTGGCTCAAGACGACTCCGCCATGGGAGTCAAGAATGGAGTCAACGCGTTCGGGCAGAAGAACTATCTCGGGACCTTCGCCCCGCCGTCCGCCGTGATCATCGACTTCGCGTTCCTCAGGACTCTCTCGGAGCGCGATTGGCGCTCCGGTATCTCCGAAGCCATCAAGGTGGCGCTCGTCCGCGACCCGGCCTTCTTCGATCTTCTCGAGCACGACGCAGCCCGGCTCGTGGGGCGCGATGTCGAGGCCATGGAACGGTTGGTCCGGCGCTCGGCCGGCCTGCACCTCGCGCACGTGGCCAGCGGAGGAGATCCCTTCGAGCTCGGATCCTCCCGCCCGCTCGACTTCGGACACTGGGCCGCCCACAAGCTCGAGCAGCTGACCGAGCACCGCCTTCGGCATGGCGAAGCCGTGGCGATCGGCATCGCGCTCGACAGCAGCTACGCGTATCTGCGCGGGTTTCTGCCGGAGCCGCGACTGGCAGCGGATTCTGAGACTGCTCGCGGCCATCGGATTCGATCTGTGGGCACCGGAATTGTCGAGGAACCTCGACGCTCCCGATGCGGAGTCGTGTGTGCTCCACGGCCTCGAGGAGTTCCGGGAGCATCTCGGCGGCAGCCTGACCATCATGCTGCTTCGGGGGATCGGTCAGCCGTTCGACGTGCACGAAATCGACCGGGACGTTATGATTCGGAGTATCGAGCTGGTCGCGACCGCGCAGAAAGCCGCGCGACCGGGAGGCATCGCCCGCCGGGCCTCCTGACCCCGGCCAAGCACCCGAGGCCGTCATGACATCGCACTCCCGGACGTCGCCGCTGACCGCAACCGAGCTGGTCGACGAGTACTTCATCGAGAACCGGACCAAGCTGCTCGACATTGCGGCCTTCCTCGATCGCCTCGACCGGACGGATCCGGCCTGCGCCACCACGGACTTCCGCATGCAGGCGTTCACCGAAGCAGTGGCGGCGCTCGCGTCTCCAGATCGCATCAGCAAGGTCCAGATGCTCTTCAGCGATCCCACGACGGAGCCACTCGAAACTCTGGATCGCAAGGGCGCCGTCGGCGCGTTCGATAGACGAACACGGGAGGTGCGGCCGTGAGAGTACATCGACCATCACGCGCACATGGTGTCGCGCACGACAGACGACTATCAGCAGATGGCGCTGACCGGCTGCGTGGCGGTCACCGAGCCGGCATTCTGGGCCGGCTGGGATCGCAGCACAGTGGCCGGCGTCGAAGATTACTTCCGCCAGCTCACCGACTTCGAGCCCAAGCGCGCCGCTCAGTACCGGATCAACCACTACGCGTGGGTCGGGATGAACCCGAAGGAATCGGACAACCGCGAGCTGTCGCGACAGGTGCTCCAGCGCCTGCCGGTGTTTCTCGACAATCCAACCGTCCTCGGCATCGGCGAGATCGGTTTGAACCGCGTGACGCGCAACGAGATCGCGACCTACACGGAGCAGATCGAGATGGCCGCCGAGCGCCGGCAGCTCGTCCTCATCCACACGCCGCATCTCGAGGACAAGCACAAGGGCACGCGGATCTCTCTGGACATCCTCCAGCGCTATCCGGAACTGAAGCCCGGTCGCGTGCTCGTGGATCACGCCGAGGAGCACACGATCGAAGCCATCCTCGAGCACGGCTACTGGGCGGGGCTCACGCTCTACCCGCAGACGAAAATCTCGCCGCAGCGTGCGGTCGACGTCATCGAGCAGTACGGTTCCGACCGGATCCTCGTCGCCGGCGCGTGCGACTGGGGCCCGAGCGATCCGATTGCCGTGCCGCGCTTCGTCATGGAGATGCGCCGGCGGCGTCATCCGGAATCGCTGATTTCTCAGGTCATCTTCGAGAACCCGGTGAAGTTCCTGAGCCAGTCACCAAAGTTCGTGCTGCCGGCCGGCGTGTCCGACGCCGTGCCGGCGCGCGTCGGGTAGCGCGTCAGCGCCCCGAAAACCACGTGCGCGCGCAGTCGTGCGCCCGATAAACAAGCCGGCCTGGAACACACGTGCAGCTCGATCGGGACACCGGACTCCACCTGACGTACTGCACGAACATCCATCCGGCGAGCGGTTGGGCCGCAGTCGACGCGAACATCCGCCGTTTCGGTCCGGCGCTCAAGTCGCGTCTCTCGCCGCAGCGACCCTTCGGATTGGGTCTGCGTCTCTCCGCGGCGGAAGCACGCGAGCTCGTCGCCGGCAACCATCTCGACGAGCTCCGCGAGTACCTCCAGGCGTCCGGTCTCTACGTCGCGATCATCAACGGCTTCCCATACGGGCCGTTCCACAGCACCGCCGTCAAAGCGGACGTCTACGCCCCGGACTGGCGCGACAACGCGCGCGTCGACTACACAAGCGATCTAATCCGGATTCTCGCGCATCTGCTGCCGAAGGGCGTGGACGGTGGCGTATCGACGGCCCCGCTCACCTACAAACCCTGGATGCGCTCGGCGGGCGCCGACGCCATGCAGGTCATGACGCGGAATGTGGCACGCATCGCCGGCGCGCTCATCGAGGCGCGTCGCGATCACGGGGCGTTCATTCACCTCGACATCGAGCCTGAGCCTGACTGCCTGCTCGAAACGAGCGCCGAGGCAATCGCGTTCTTCGAGCAATGGCTGTTGCCGGTCGGCGGCCCGGCGCTGGCGGATGCGCTCGGCCTGACGTTGGAGGAAGCACAAAGCGCCCTCCTCGAACACATCCAGGTCTGTTTCGATTGCTGCCATTTCGCCGTCGAATACGAAGACCCGGGCGTGGCTCTCGAAAACCTGCATCGCGCCGGGATCAGGGTCGGTCGGGTTCAACTGAGCTCCGCCATCGACGTCAACCTCCCGTCAGTCGCCGCGGACCGCGCGCGTGTGCTCGACCGCCTCCGGCCGTTCGCCGACGCGACCTACCTGCACCAGGTCATCGAACGGCAGAACGGTGCGCTCAGGCACTTCCCCGATCTGGGCGACGCACTCGACGCCCCTCAGGAGGCGGCAGCATCGCCTGACCACACGGAGTGGCGGATCCACTTTCATGTGCCGCTCTTCACGCGCGACTACGACGGTCTGGGCTCCACACAGGAGTACGTCAAGCGGGTCATCGAGACCGCGGCGCGCGCGCGGTTCACGGCGCATCTCGAAATCGAAACCTATACCTGGGATGTGCTCCCCCACGCGCTCAAGTTCGACTTGCTGGAGTCGATCCACCGCGAGTACGAGTGGGTGTTGTCGACGTATCGGTCCGCCGCCTCACAACGGTGACCCATGCACAAAACGGTCGCTCTCTGCATCGTCGGGCTGACGCCCAAGCTGCTGGGTCCGGCCATGCCGAAGCTGACCGCATGGGTGCAGCAGGGCACGACGTCGCGCGTGAAGCCGGCGTTCCCTGCGGTGACGTGCACGGCGCAGTCCGACTACCTCACCGGACAGTATCCGGACACGCACGGGATTGTCGGCAACGGCTGGTACTCGCGGGAGGACTGCGAGGTCCGGTTCTGGAAACAGTCGAACCATCTGGTGCACGCGCCAAAGATCTGGGATGCGGCCCACCGAGCCGATCCGGCGTTCACCTGCGCGAACCTTTTCTGGTGGTTCAACATGTACTCGGCGGCGGAGTACTCCGTCACCCCGCGGCCGATGTATCCGGCCGACGGGCGGAAGGTTCCGGACGTCTACACCGCACCGGGGACGCTGCGGGACGAGCTGCAGGCGGAGCTCGGAACGTTCCCGCTGTTCGAGTTCTGGGGACCTCGCGCCTCGATCAACTCGAGCCGATGGATTGCCGAGGCCGCAAAACGCGTCGAGCAGAAGTACAGCCCCACTCTGACGCTCGTGTACGTTCCCCACCTCGACTACAACCTTCAGAAACTCGGCCCCGACGCTTCGAACGTCGACAGCGACCTCCGTGCGACCGACGACGTGGCTGGAGACTTGATCGCGTTCTATGAGCAGCAGGGCGCGAGGGTGATCGTGTTATCCGAGTACGGGATCGTCCCGGTATCGACACCGGTGCACATCAACCGGGTGCTTCGGCAGAACGGCATGATTGCCGTGCGCCAGGAGCTCGGTCTCGAGGTCTTCGACCCGGGCGCGAGCGCAGCATTTGCGGTCGTCGATCATCAGGTGGCGCACGTCTACGTCAACGATCAGCGCCGCAAAGACGAGGTGCGACAACTGCTGGAATCGACGCCCGGCGTGGACATCGTGCTCGGAGACGACGGCCAGCGCGATCACCGCGTGCGACACGCACGTTCCGGAGACCTCATCGCCGTCGCGCGACCGGACGCGTGGTTCACCTATTACTACTGGCTCGACGACGCGCGCGCGCCGGACTACGCGAGGACAGTCGACATCCACCGCAAGCCTGGCTACGACCCGGTCGAGCTCTTCCTCGATCCGGCGATCGGGATGCCCGCACTGAGCATCGGATGGAAGCTCGCGAAGCGAAAGGCCGGCTTCCGGACGCTCCTCGACGTGATCCCACTCGATGCGACGCTCGTGAGGGGGTCGCACGGACGCTTCGGGGAGTGGAGCGACGGAGGACCGTGCGTGATCAGCCGACAGAAATCGTTGTTCCGCACCGATCAGATGATGTCGGTGGATGTGTACTCCTTGATGCTCCGACACCTGGGAGTGGGAGTTTGAAGGCTGGCGACTTTGGTGAAACTCGGGGCGACTGGATGACTCGATGCGCTGCTCTTTCACAGGAGTAAGGGAGGAGGGGAGGACGGAGAGGAGCGTGCCCCAATGAGCGAACCACTCGTAGGGCTGCTCGCGCGCCGGCCAACGGCCGGCGCCGGAGAGACGAGTGAGTCAGCGATCACGAGCAACAAGAAAAATACACGCGTTGCTCGTGATCGCTCACTCACTCGTCTCTCCAGCCGCGCGTAGCGCGGCGCGAGCTGCCCACGTATCGGTCGACCGTGAGGGGCACGCTCCTCCTCCGTCCTCCCCACCTCCCCTCCTCCTGTAAAGCTTTTGATCTTGACAAGCCGCAGGACCCGCTAACGATCTCTCCCTGTCAACCACCACTTCGCCGCGAGCATCGTCAAACCCGGTAACACGATCGCCCCGGCGAACGTGAGCAGGAACGATCCGACGCTCATCGAATAGGCGCCGATCGCCGCGTAGGCCGCAGCGATCCCGAGATTCGACATCGCCGTGAGCACGGCGAAGCGTCGCCAGGGCGTGTGCATCAGACCCGCGAGGATGACGCTCGCCTCGGCCAGCACCGGCACCGGCCGGCAGATGACGATGGCCCAGTCGCCGTACTCGGCGCCGACGCGCCTGGCGCGCGCGAGGCTCTCGGTACCGACGAACCAGCGCGTGGCACCGGTGGCCCGGGCCCCGAGGAAATACCCGAGCACGGACCCAGCCATCATGCCGATCCAGACGACGCCTGTGCCCTGCACGAATCCGAACACCGCGCCGGCGGCAGTGGACACCATACTCGACGGGACGGGCAGGACGACGTCGAGCATCAGGAACGCGCCGATGAGGGCGCCGGCCGGCCAGCCGGCGAGATCGCCACGCATCATCCGCTCGCCCAGGCGGTCGAATTGTTCACCGAACAGCAGGAACGGCACCAGGATCAACCCCAGCAGCACCAAGGAGATGAGCAGCCAGCGACCGGCATCGCTGGAGCTGGCCCGCGGGGTCAGACCGGGGTCAGACCCAGGTCTGACCCCATTGCTGGCACCCTGGCTCACTTCGAGATCAGCTCCATGGCCCAGAGATCGCTCTCATCGTCGGCAATCGTGAAGTAGAACCGCTGTCCATCAGTGGCGAACTCGCGCCTCAACGATCGCCGGGTGGGATCGTCGAACGCGACGAGCAAGCGCGGCGCCCCGCCGTCGACCGACACCGCCCAGATGCTCGTCTGCAGCTGCGCGTCGTAGGCTTTGTAAAACGACCAACACGTCCCGCTGACCTCCTTCGCGCATGCTGTGGTAGACGATCTCCTGGCCGTCGGGAGACCAGTCGTTCACGAACTTGTTGTTCGGACCGTGGGTCACCTGCTCCGGTGTTCCGCCCACCAGCGGCACCTTCCAGATGTCGGCCTGACCGTTGCGATCCGAATGGTACGCCAGCCGGCCATCTCTGGAGATCGCCAGCTTCTCGATCTTCTCGGTGCCGAATGTCACCTGCTGGGCTTCGCGTACCGATACCTTGATGGCGAGATCACGATCGTGCCTGACGTCGCGCGCAAGATACACGGTCGCCATTCCGCCGACACCGAGCTCTCGCTCGATGCAGTATCGGGGCAGCAGCGCCGCCGCGAGTTGCGACGGGATATCTGGCACGCGGATATCTTATCGAAGAGGTGCAGGATCCGGGACTCGGGATCCGGGACTCGGGATCCGGCGCTCGGCGCTCGGGATCCGGAAATCCTTACGATCTCATCCGAGCGGTTTCGATCCCGAGTCCTGAGTTTCGAGCGCCGAGCGCCGAGTCCTGATCCCGTCAGAAATCGTACTTGTCGATATTGGCCTTGTTCATGAGGAGCGGCGCACCGAGCACGATCTCGCTGCCCTTGATGGTGATCGCTCCGAGGCGCCCGGCTTGAATCGACCCAGCGCCAGGCTGGAACCTGTTCTCGACGAACATCGAGCTCGCAAGGACCGTCAGGTACCCGAGATCGCGCGTGTTCCAGAGGATCACTGCCTGCACGACGCCGCCGTGGACGTAGGGCTTGTTGATGTTGGGGAGCGAAAGCCCGATGACATTCACGTCCTTCCTCCCGGCCTGCCGTACCGCCTCGGCGGATCCGGGGACGGCGGGGGCAGAGATCGCCATGACGAGCTTCACGTTCGGATAGGCCCGCATGATCGTCTGGGTCTCCGCGAACGCTTTATCTCGGTCGTCGTCGCTCGGTCGAATCGTCGCGAGCTTCAGTTTCGGGTATTTCTCGGCTTGACGCTTCTTGATGAAGGCGATCCATTCGTTCTGATTCGCCGCGCTGAGCGCGCCGGTGATGATCGCAAACTCGCCGGTGCCGTTCAGGAGCCTGGCGGCCTCGTCCGTCAGGGTGTTGGCAATCCCCTCGGGGGTGGCCTGATTGACGAAGAAATCACGCGCGTCAGGTTCGGCGTCGGCATCCCACGTCAGCACCTTGATGCCGCGGCCGCGCGCCTTGCGCAGCACCGTGGAAATACCCGCGCGATTCTCGACCGCCACCGCAATCGCGTCGACGCCGCGCGTAATCCAGTTCTCCACCAGTTCGTTCTGGCGGGCGGCGTCGAGTCCTGTGGGGCCGTCCCAGATCAACTCCACCCCGAGCTCTTTGGCGGCCTCCTCTGCACCGGCGCGGCAGCTGATGAAGTACGGATCTCCCTTCGCCTTCGGCATCATCGCGATCACGGTCCGTCGCCCGCCTGACGTGACGACCGGGACTCGGGATGTCGCTGGGCTCGCAACCGGCTCGAGCGATCGCACCAGCCAGACGTTCGTGCCGGCGACGATGAGCGAGCCCGCCACGATCGCGGCGCAGAGGACGGCAACCTGACTGTTCTTCACTTCTTCCTCCGAAGGGATCTCGGTGGACGACCGCTCTTTCAGCCGGAGACGGTCGATGGCGATCGACATCAGGAGCAGGGTCCCGGTGAGCACGCCGACCAACTCTGACGGAAGCGCCGCCAGCTGAAGGCCGTTGCGCAGCACGGAGATCGCGAACAGGCCGAGGACGGTGCCCCAGAGCGTCCCACGGCCTCCGAACACCGAGGTGCCACCCAGCACGACGGCCGTGATCGCGTCGAGCTCGTACCCGTTTCCGGCGTCGGACCTGGCCTGCCCCAGGTGCGCGACGTAGATGATCGCCGCCAGGCTCGAGACGACGCCCGACAGCAAATACACCAGTCCGACGCGCCGGCGGACCGGGATCCCGGCGTAACGAGCGCCCGCCGGCGAAAAACCAATCGCGTACAGCGCGCGGCCAACGACCGAACGGTGCAGAAGTATGACGTATCCGGCGAGCACCGCGACGAAGAGCGGCAGCTGCGCGGGTATGACACCCCACAAATAGCCTTGCCCGAGCGCGAGAAAGCCGCGCGGGAACCCCGTGTAGTTCGTCGCGGCGTGCGTGATGCCTTCGGCGACGCCGCGGAAGAGCGACAGCGATCCCAGCGTGACGATGAGCGGCGGGATCTCGAAGCGGGAGATGAGGAGCGCGTTGAGCCCGCCGCCCGCTGCACCGACGAGCAGCGCGGCGATCGCGGCGACCGGCAACGGAACACCGAAATCTTTGCTGGCCGCCCCGAAGACAACCGCCGACAGACCCAGCATGGCGCCCACCGAAAGATCGATGCCCCCGCCGATGATCACCGGCGTCAAGGCGACCGCCAGCAGCCCGAGCTCCACGCTGAGTCGAGTGACCTCGAAGAAGTTGCCGACCGTGAAGAAGTTCGGAGCAACGACGGCGAAGAGCGCGATCTCGCACACGAGGGCGAGCGCCAGCCGCCACTCGCCGTTCGGAAACCAACGGCTGCCCCAAGCCATGTTCGTCAGGCGCGTGCTCCGGCGGCGATCGAGCGGGTGTGCGTCGACGGCCGATCGCGCCACGCGTCGACGGCAACCGCCGCAAGGATGATCCCTCCCTGGAGGGCGCGCTCCCAGTAGGCGTTCACGCCGAGAAATGTCAGCGCCGGACCGATGGCACCGAGCAGCACGACGCCGAGCAGCGTGCCGGCAAACGTCCCGCGCCCACCGCGGATCGCGGTGCCGCCCACGACGACGGCCGCAATGACCTTCATCTCGAGCCCGAGGCCGGCGTTACTCGGAATCTGGTTGAAGCGGACCGAGTTGAGGAGCGCCGCGAGTCCGGTCAGCGCGCCCGCAGTCGTGAAGACCGCGCACTTGACGAACGCGGTGTCGAAGCCGGCCAATCGCGCAGCGTCCGGGTTCGATCCGGTCGCATAGATGGCGCGGCCGGCCGCGAGGTTGGCCGCGCCCCAGGCCATCAGGATCAGCAGACCGGCCGCGACGAGAAGGGCGACGAGTGGATAGACCGCCTGCGACAGCCCGAGCCACTGAAACCCCACCGGGAGGTCCTGCACCCACGCGCCCTCCGTCGTCCAGCGCAGCGCATCGCGCAGGGCGACCATCGTTGCGAGCGTGACGACAATCGAGGGCAGGCGGAGATACGCGACGAGCGACCCGTTCAGCGCGCCCAGCGCCGCGCCGGCGCCGCAGGCAACGATGAGCACCGCTGCCATCGGAAGGCCCGCTTTCGCCGAGACACCGGCGGCCACACCGCAGATCGCAAACACCGACCCGACGGAGATATCGATCTCGCCCGTGAGGATGACGAGCGTCGCGCCGAGGGCGACGATGAGGACGGGAAGGCTCGCGAGGAACAGGTCGCTGAGATTTTCGGCCGAGAAGTAGCCGGGGGCGGCGAGTAACAGCAGGATGCCGAGCGCCACGATGGCGGCGGCGACTGAGACTTCACGACGATGGGTGCGCAGCATAGACAGTTGTCGGCGCTCGGCGCTCGGCGCTCGGCGCTCGGCGCTCGGCGCTCGGAAGAGCCTACCATCGAGTTTCAAGTACTGAGATCGGGTGCGCTCGGCGGTGGGGATGGGGAGCACCGTGGTTGGCGGCGACACCCGTGAGGAGGTTCGGGTGCCGCCGCGCCACGGCGTCGCGCATTGCTGCGCGACGTCCATTCTACAGGAGGGATACCTCTCCCGTCAGGCCGATCAGAAGGTGAACCGTGCCCCGAGCTGAATGCGTCGGGCGCTATTCGTGTTGCCGTTCAGCCGGCCGAACACCCCCGGATTGGTCAGGACACCGGTGGTGTA
Organism: uncultured Acidobacteriota bacterium; assembly: GCA_963804795.1. Lineage (GTDB taxonomy): Bacteria > Acidobacteriota > Vicinamibacteria > Vicinamibacterales > 2-12-FULL-66-21 > CAVSUB01. Next base: position 187,143 of record CAWDRS010000015.1, read on the forward strand.
GTCGAAGTTCGCCGTTGTGTTCACACCGGTCCACTGGTCATTGTTGAAAGCGTTGTAGAGCTCGACACGAAACTGCAGGCGGCGTGCGCCTCCGAATGGGACGTTCTTGAACGCTGAGATGTCCCAGTTCATGTAGCCGGGCCCCAGGTATTCATCGTTGAGCGCGGTGCCCAAGCGGAATTGATCGGTCGGAGGGGCCACGCACTCCGTCCGAAACTGCCGCTCGAACGTGCGCTCGCCCCTCGGCAGGTTCGGATCGCACGTGATGATCACGCGGCTGGCGCCGCCGTTGATCGCTCCGGTTCCCGTCAACGCGCCCGTCGGCGCGTTGGCATACGAGTAGCCGAAGCCGCCATAGGTTCCACTGGTGATGGTCGTAACACCGGAGAACTGCCAGTTGTCGAAAACCGCTTTGATCCCGATGTTGTTCCACTTTTGGCTGAGGTTCGGGACATCGTAGGTGTAGTTGAACACGAGCGTGTGTGGCCGGCGCCCGTTCGATGTGTAGTTCCTTGCGCGATTGTCGTCCACGAAGGGATCGATTGTCCCGAGACTCTTGTTGAAGATCTGATACGTGTACGCCGCGCCGACTGAGAGACCGTCGGATGACCGTCGGCGACCGATCGAGAACTGCACCGAGTGATAGTTGGAGTATCCAGAGAATTCCCGCTGCGTGATCGAGCCGTAGCCACGATAGGGACGCAGGAGGTCGTCCGGAAGGGGCTGGGCCTGACCGCCAGATATGTTCGTCGAGTCGAGGCTCGATGGCTGGTAGGTGTAGCCGTACGGCCGGCCGTTGATGGCGCGGTCGGCGCGCTGACGGCGGGCGGCGTTCCCAACGTACGCCGCGTCGCCGATGAGGTTGAACCCGAGGTCGCGCTGCACCCCGAGGCTCCAGTTGTAGACGACCGGCGGCGTCGTGAACTCTACGAATCGACGGACATTTGTGGGCGTGGCGGTCAATGGGCTCGCGAGCAGGTCCTTGATCGTCGTGTAGTTGGTCCGGTAGGTGTTGAGGACCGGCGGCAACTCGATCAGGTCGAGGATGTTGTCGTCCGAGTACCGATCGTAGAACGCGCCGGCGCCCCCACGCACAGCGGTCCGCCCGTCGCCCGTCACGTCCCAGGCGAACCCCAAGCGCGGCGCGACGCGGAACGGGGACGTCTGCTGGGGGGTCCCGTCGTACACCTGCATGCCGTTGATGAAGTTGCCCGACCCGGGTACGAGGCGTCCCAGGTACACCAGCGGAACAACTTCGCCGGTCTGCGGATTCACCGCCCGGCGGCCCTGCGCGGTCGTGATCGGCTGGAACAGCAGCGGCGCCGATGAGGCACTGAATTGCTCCGGTTCGAATTGCGGTACCTGGTCGCCCTCGCTCGAGGTCGGGGTCATGTAGTAGAAGCGCAGGCCGGCGTCGATGGTGAAATTCCGTTTCAGACGCCAGTTGTCCTGCCCGTACCACTCGGTAAGCAGGAATCTCCCGTGTGCAGACGGGTGGTCGTCGGACTCCGTGTACTCCGAGACAACCCCAAGAAGCGCATTCGCGAATCCAACGTTCGTGTTGTTCGGGTTCGCGGAATCACTGTTGAAGCTGAGGTTTCCGTTGAAGCTCGACGACCGGGCCGCCGGACGCGTGGTGTGCTCGACGAACAGCCCCGTCTTCAAGTTGTGCGTGCCCTTCACCTTGGTGATGTTGCCGGAGATATTGAACAGCGTGTTGTACCCGAAGAAGGGGAACCGCTGCTCGACGCCGAACGATGCGATCGTCCCAGGGGAGCCTCCGTTGAACGAAGCCTGGGGAAGCAGATTTCGAGGATTCGCAGCTGGAAAGAATTGGGGAAGACCAGGCAGAACGACTCGGCGATCGTTGGCGTCCTGGGCGGCCTGGTCGAATGGGCTCGTGTACTGGTGCGCCCAGTTCACGCCCACGGTGAACTCGGAGAACAACGTCGAATTGAACGTGTGCAACAGCGTGTTCACGTAGCTGACCGTATCGATCTCGTATTTCGTCGCCATCTGTGGCCAGCCGCCGGATGCCCCAAGCAGGGAGACGCCGCCAGCGCGCTTCTCGTAGCCGAACTGCAAGCGCCCGTAGGCGGTGGTGTTCGGTGCGACGTTCCAGTCCATCCGCAAGACCTGGTCGTTGCGCGGCCAATCCTGGACCGTCTGGAAGACGTAGTTGTACTGGTTCGTATTCGTCGGATCGACCGCGTTCGGTTGTGGAAACAGATTGATCAGCGCCTGGGCCACCGGGTCGATGCGATTGGCCGGAATGATGTTGTTCGGGAAGCACGCCGGCCCTCCGGTCGTGGAGCTGCAGTTCCCTGCAAGCAGCGGATCGCGGATGAATACCATGCGATTCTGGTTGTCGAAGCTTTGCGAGAAGTCTCCGGTGCGTTCGCGCGCGAGTCGGCATCCGTCGCTGATTCAGGTTGCCCGGGTCGGTGCGAGAGAGCAGGTCCTGCGACCAGAAGAAGAACAGCTTGTTCCGGCCTTTGTTGAACCCGACTCCCGGGATGAGCACGGGCCCACCGACCGTCCACGCCGTGTTGTCGAATGTGTACAACGCCGGTTCACACTGGGCCGTCTGACCCGCATTGCACTGCTGGCGGCGTAGGTATTCGTTGCCGTTGAGCGCATCGTCACGATAGTAGTAGGCGGCGCTGCCACGAAAGTCCTTCGACCCGCTTCGGGTAACGACCGATATTGTCGCGCCTGAGCTGCGGCCGTACTCGGCCTGGAAGTTCGACGTCTGCACTCGGATCTCGGCGATGGAATCGAGGGCTGGAGCCGCGTAATTCGCTCCGTTCTGACCGGTGTCTTTGTTAGTGACGCCATCGTAGGAGAAGTTGAAGGATGCTGCGCCCGTTGATCGACAGGTTGTTCATGTTGCTCCCAACCCGGCGCTTCCCGGTTTCTCGTGTCGATGACACCGGGCAGCAGCTTCAGATAACCGGCAAAGTCGCGGCCCTTGAGCGCGATATCGTCGATCTTCTGACGGTCGACCAGGCCCGAGCGCGCGCCGTTGCTGGTCTGCACGAGCGTGGACTCCGCCTGCACCGTGACCTGCTCGCTCAGCTGACCGACTTCCAAACTGATGGTGCGGAGCGCAAGGCGCTCAGTCGCGCCAAGCTTCAACCCCTGTTGCTCGTACGTCTTGAAGCCCTCGATAGACACTTTGATGTCGTAATCTCCGGCCAGCAGGTCGGGAAACAGGAAGGTGCCGTCGGCGCCGGTGGTCACGTCGCGCGTGAGGTTGGTGCCGGTGTTCTTGATCGTCACGGTTGCACCGGGCATGACGCCGCCACCCGAATCGGTGACGACGCCCGAGATCTGTGCCGTGAGTCCCTGAGCCCGTAGATGCGTAGACGCGCCGAACGCGACCAGCAGCATCACTGTTGCCAGGGCTGCCAGGGCCCGAAGGCCGAACCTGCAGAGACGGAAGTTCACGTGCTCCTCCTCTCGAAAACGCCGTCACTGATCGCTGTCGATATATGGCGATGGCCTCGGATTTGACGGGCAGAGCCGTCGGCCTCAGCCAGCGTGGAGTTGTAGGCCCTGCGTGAAATCCGGTCAATCGGTTTCATGCAGCAGGAGCCTTTTTGGCGCTACGAAACGGATGTATACAGCAGCCGGGCACGCGAAATGCCTTGGTATTTGCGGAGAATTCACGCAAAAACCTGCGGTTCCCGCCCGGAATTTGGCCGGCATCCGGTCAAACCGAACCGGTTCTGCTTTGCACAATGGCGCGGCGCGGCCCGCGGGCGTCAGCCAATCGCGAGCGCGAGGATCGCGTCCTGCGTGCAATCCGCACGTGCCAGCGTGCCGGCCAGCCGGCCGGCCTGCATGACCGCGATGCGATCGCTCATTCCCAGGATTTCCGGCATCTCGGAGGAGATCATCACGATCGCCACCCCGCGTGCCGCCAGACGTCCCATCAGCTCGTGAATCTCCGCCTTGGACCCGACGTCCACGCCCTGCGTCGGCTCGTCGAGGATCAGCACCGAGGGGTTCGTCTCGAGCCATCGCGCCAGCGCGACCTTCTGCTGATTGCCCCCAGACAGCGATCCCACGTCGGCGTCGATGGACGAAGCCTTGATCCGCAGGTCGTCGACGTACGCACGCGCGGCACGACGCTCGGCACGCGTGTCGATGAGACCCCCGCGAGACACCCCGGCCAGGTTCGCGAGGCTGGTGTTGGCCGCGACCGACATCTCCAGCACGACGCCGTGCTGCCGGCGATCCTCGGGCACATAGGCGATGCCGGCTTCGATCGCGTCTTCCGGGGAACGAATCACGAGCGGCCTCCCGCCAAGCAGGATGTCGCCGTCGTCTGCCGGCCGCAACCCGAAGATCACTTCCGCCAGCTCGGTCCGTCCGGACCCGACCAGACCCGCGACGCCGAGGATCTCCCCTCGCCTCACCGAGAGCGACACGTCGCGGATGCCGGATGCGCGGTGCCCGACGCCTCGGAGCTCGAGAGCAATATCGCCGATGGTCACGGCGCGTTTGGGAAACACGGACGCCAGCTCGCGCCCGACCATCAACCGAATCAGATCCGCACGGCCTACGTCGGCGCGAGCCGCGGTCGCAACGGTCTGGCCGTCGCGAAGGACCGTGATGCGGTCGGCAACCGTGAAGATCTCCTCGAGCCGGTGCGAGATGTAGATGACGCCAGCGCCCGTGTCGCGCAGCCGCCCGATGACCTCGAACAGCTGCTCCGTTTCCCGCTCGGTCAAGGCCGCCGTCGGCTCGTCCATGATCAGGATCTTCGCGTCCGCGCCGAGGGCCTTGGCGATCTCCACCATCTGCTGCTCGGGCATGCTCAGCGTCTCGACGAGGCGCTCCGGGGCGATCGACGCGCCGACTCGCGACAGCAGGTCCACCGCGACACGCGCGCGCACGTCCCAGTCGACGCGCCGCCAGGCATGACCGGTCTCGAGTGCCAGCGCGATGTTCTCCGCGACGGTGAGATGTGGAAAAAGCGAGGGCTGCTGGTAGATGGCTGCCAGGCCGAGCGCACGCGAAATCGCGGGCGTCACGTGCGGCACCGGCTGACCGGCCACGGTCAGCGTTCCGGCGTCCGGCTGCACCGCGCCGGTAAAAACCTTGATGAGCGTGCTCTTCCCGGCGCCGTTCTCACCGACGAGTGCGTGGACTTCACCCGCGCGGAGATCGAACGACACGTCGCGCAGCGCGTGCACGCCCTCGTACGATTTCGTGATGGAACGGGCGGAGAGCAGGAGATGAGGCTGAATCGACATGGCGGCGGGATGTTACCCCATCAGGCGTCAGCGTCCGATTCGGCGTACATCGTTGCATGCACGCTGGGTCGTTTCCTCCTGCGAAACTGCCGCCAGGCACGCGCTGGGCCCGAAGATTTGCGGCGGCCACGCGGGATCGGTGGTCATACCAGTTGCTTTTGGCCCTCGGGAATGTGCCCTGGGGCTCAACGTTAGCGCTAAAGCTGAATTTCGTTTCGCGCGACCGTTGCGCTCAGCGAAACGTTTGAGGATAATGGAGCGGCTTTTCGGGGCGCCGTCTTACACGCGACTTTACACCGAGGTCATACATGAGCGGCAAAGAGGGGCGCGATCCCTATCTCGTCAAGTCGGTCGTCCACTCGTCGCAGCTGCTTTCGGCGTTCCGATCCTCCGGCGAGGCCCTCCCACTGCGCGAAGTGGCCGCCAGGAGCGGCCTTCCGAAGAGCATGGCGTTCCGCCTGCTGTATACACTCGAACGCTGCGGGATGATCGAGAAGGTCGGCGAAAACCTGTATCGGTCGTACGTGCGGCCGCTGCGGCAGCGGCTCCATCGACTGGGCTACGCGGCGCAAGGCACCGACTACCAATTCTCCAAGGAGATCTCCACCGGTCTCCAGCGCGCGGCCGCGGCGCAGGGCATCGAGCTCATCTGCGTCGACAACCGCTACAACCCCAAAGTCGCTCAGCGCAACGCCGACATCCTCGTGCGCGAGAAGGTCGACCTCGTGATCGAGTTCCAGACCGACGAGCACGTCGCGCCGATCGTCGCCTCCAAGTACCGCGAGGCGAACATACCGCTGATCGCGATCGAGGTGCCGCACCCGGGCGCCACGTACTTCGGTGCCAACAACTACGAGGCCGGCTTGATCGGGGGCCGGCATCTGGGACGATGGGCGAAGCAGCACTGGCACAGCGACATCGACGAGATCGTCCTGCTCGCGCTCGAACGCGCCGGGAGTCTCCCCAAGATGCGGCTCACCGGGATGCTGGTGGGGATGAAGGAAGTCTTCCCGCAGCTCGAGAACTGTCGCGTCACGTATCTGGACGGCGACGGAAAGCTCGGGGAGAGCTTCGAGGCAATGCGGCGGCACCTCCGGGTCACGAAGTCCCGGCGCCTGCTCGTCGGCGCAATCAACGATCCCAGTGCGCTCGGTGCGCTCAGAGCGTTCCAGGAAGCGGGTCGCGCCGAGAGCTGCGCGATCATGGGGCAGAATGCGTCCCCTGAAGGCCGCGACGAGTTGCGACAACTCGACACGCGGCTCATCGGATCGGTCGCGTATTTCCCAGAGAAATACGGACCGGAGATCGTCGCCGTCGCCCTCGACATCCTCCATCGACGGCCGGTGCCTCCGGCCGTGTTCGTCAAGCATCAGCTCGTCACACCCGATACCGTCAATCACATCTACCCGAACGATCAGCTGATGCAGATTTCGAACGCGGCGATCTAGACCGGGGGGCTTCGCCCCGCCGGACCCCCCATCGCCGTCGCTCGCGGGGCCCCTTCGCCCCGCTCCGCTCCGGCGGGCGCGCCTTCGGCGCGCTAGTGCCGGGATCGGGGATCAGGGATCCGAGAGATCTTCGGCGCTCGGGCCGCTCGGTGCTCGGTGCTCGGTGCTCGGTGCTCGGGAACAATCAGAAACGGTCGATGGAGAGCTCGAGGTTTTCGGGATCCGGATCTCAGATACCGATCCCGACACTTTCGCCTTCACCCTCCCCTCTCGGCGCGCTGAACGCAACGGCCGCACCAGCGAGACCCGCCAGTAAGGATGCCGAGCGATCCGATGTAGAGCAGCAGCGAAGCCGCCATGGACGATGAATCGTCTCATAGCCGGAGGGGCGAGGCAGGACCGCAGCTATTGGCGTGGGCTGACGGCGACCTTGTCAGAACATCGAGTTGTCGTTGGCCGATTGATCAGGGACCCGCTGCAGGACATCCCAGTGCTCGACGATTCTGCCGGCGGCGTCGAACCGGAAGATATCGATCCCCGCCCAGGGACCGTCGCCGGGCCACTCCTGAAAGCAGTGAAGGACGACGTAAGGTCCCTCGGCGATGGCGCGTCTGAAGTGGACGCGCTTGCCCGGATAGTCGCGAGCCATCCGCCTGAAGTACTCGATGAACGCCTGCTTCCCGTCCGGCACCATGGGGTTGTGCTGTGTGTACACGTCGCCGACGTAACGTTCCACGGCCTCCGCTGGTTCACACTGGTTGAACATCAGGTCGTAGAAAGCCTGGGCCGTTCGCTTGTTCCGCTCCAGTTCGTCTGTCATCGTGCTCTTTCTTGATCCGCGGCATCGAGCCGTGTTGCGCCTCAGCTCCAATTCCGATGACAGCTGCTCGAAGAAGGAGACGAGTCAACGCGACCTGCGTCATCCACATATCCTGTTGGCCGATCGCGCCCGAGCGCCGAGCGCCGAGCGCCGAGCGCCGAGCGCCGAGCGCCGAGCGCCGAGCGCCGAGAAAAGACTAGAACGTTTTCATGATTCGCTGATCCCCGATCCCGTCTCGATTCACCCCACGACAATCACATCCAGCGTCCGCGGGCCATGAACGCCTCTCACGCGAATCATCTCGATGTCCGCGGTCGCCGATGGCCCCGAGATCGTCGTTATCAGCGGCGGCTGGAGGGCTGAAAGACGCCGGAACGCCTCAGGGACGGTCTCGACGATCCGATCCGCTGGAACGACGCAGAGGTGGTAGTCCGGAATCAGCGTGACTGCGCGCCGCCCTTCCTCCTCCGTATGCGTCAGCACGATCGTGCCGGTCACCGCGATGCCAAGCGTCGACATCGTCACCACGCCATCACACCGATCGAGGTCGTCGTACGAGAGATCGAGATCGGGGGCGAACTCGATCTCGCGCGGCAACGCCGCCGCCGGAAATCCCCTGGGAATGACGAGGCGATTCTTGCGTCGACCCACACATGCGGTCGCGATCGCGGCGGGCAGCAGGTCGGGCGTTGTGCGATGGACGCCGACGTCGTAGTGCTCGAGGCGATCTGTGAAGAGCGCGAGCCGACCGAACGTGTCGAGCCGCCCTTCGCCGACGTAGTTCCTGGTGATGGAGGCATAGTCCGCCTCGCGATTGACGACAGAACCTGGCGCCGCCCGCCGGATCGCGGCAAGGATGTCCGAACGAGCGCCGGGGCGCTCGGTCATCGACGCGCCTCCTTCTCCCGCGTTCGGCCGGCCCACCACTGCCTGAACGTCTGTGGCGGCACGGCAGGCAGATCGCGCCTCGACGTCCATCCGGCGGCAGGCCCGGGGAGCGATCGGATCTTCGCGTCCGCTACGAACGGCCACTGCGCCAGGCGTCCAAGCCGCTGCGCCATCGACAGCCACCCTCCGCTCGAGAACGCCAGCGACGCCGCCCTCATCGCGAGCCCCTCACCTATCGGACGATGCGCCTCCACTATCCGGCGACGCAGGTGAATGAGGATCTCGGGAATATTGATCTTGACCGGACAGACCTCGTAGCAGGCCCCGCAGAGCGATGACGCGTACGGCGATGAGGTCGGCGAGATCCGTTTCGAACGGCGTAATCCCAGCCGCCTCGAGAGCGGAGTTGAGCCGCGTCTCGTCCGAGGTCATCGTCTTGACCTTGATGACCTCCTTCTCGCCGTGGGACTGGATGATCCGAACGATCAGCTCGTTGGCTTCGTCGGCGTCGCGCGCCCAGTGCACCTGGCCGCCGGCTCGAGTGCACTGCTCCTCGAACTGCTCGAGGTATTCAGCGAGATGCCGGAGCACGTGGGCCTTGATCTGCCGACCGGCCTCACGCAGCTCCTGCCAGTCACCGGTCTCGCCGACCACCGCTGCGCGCTTGCCACGAATGACGTCGGTCGCGTGCCTGACGTTGCTGCGAAGCTGCTGATTCGAGAGCGCGATCCGAGCCGCGTCCGGGAACTCCGGCGCTTCGTCCGCATGGCCGACATGAATCATCGGTTGCCTGTCGAAGCTTCTGTAGCCGCGAGGATTTCGGCGACGTGGACGCACCGCCTGCCGGGGCCGCTGCGGGCCAGCAGGCCGTCAATCTGCATCAGGCAGGAGTTGTCGGCCGCGGTGCAGACCTCCGCGCCCGTTTCGATGACGGCGCTCACTTTGTCGGCGGCCATGGCGGTCGAGACGTCCGCGTTCTTGACGGCGAACGTCCCGCCGAAGCCGCAGCACTCGTCGCTGCGCGGCAGGTCGGTGAGTCGAAGCCCGCGGACCGCCCGCAGGAGCCGCGCCGGACGGTCGCCGAGCTGGAGCGACCGGAGCGAGTGACACGACGTGTGCAGCGTGACGTGGTGCGGGTACGACGCGCCGACGTCGATGACGCCGAGCTTGTCGACGAGCAGTTCAGTGAACTCGAAGACCTTCGGGAGCAGGGTCGCAACCTGACGCTTTACGTCGGGATCGCCCGTCTCGTCAGCCATCTTTGGATAGTGGTCCCGCATCATCGCCACGCAGGACGCCGACGGAACGCAAATCACGTCGGCCCGCTCGAACACCCGCAGGAAGAGCCGCATCAGCGGCAGCGCCTCGCCCGCATAGCCCGTGTTGTAGTGCATCTGGCCGCAACAGGTCTGCGCGTCGAGAAACTCGACGGTGTGGCCCAGGCGCTCGAGCACCGTGACGACCGCTTTGCCTGTTTCGGGAAAGAGAGTGTCGTTGTAGCAGCCGATGAAGAGGGAGATGTGCATGCAGTCAGCTTCCCGCTTCCAGCTAAGAGCTCTTGGCTTGTAGTTTCCGGGCTTCTCCCGCCGAGGCTTCACTCAGGGCGCGTCGGACCGGCTTTCACCCAGATGACGCAAGCAGCAAGTCGGGCTGGAAGCTGGAAGCTGGCAGCTGGCAGCTACCTCAGGAACGCCTCCGGCAGGCCACCATCGACGGGGATGATGTGGCCGGTCGTCTTCGCGCTCTGGTCGCCCGCGAGCCAGCAGATGGCGTTGGCGTTGTCTTCCGGCAGAATCGGGCGCCGTGTGATGGTCCGGCGCGCGTAGAACTCCGCCAGCTTCGACCGAAGCTCCTCGGTCGACTCCGAATCGTCGAAGGGGAGGGAGTACTTCTTCAGCGCCACGATCACACGATCGCGTGGGAACATGGACGAGCCGGCGATGACTGTGGCCGGCGCAATCGCGTTCACGCGCACGAGCGGCCCGAGGCCGAGCGCCAGCTCGCGTACGAGATGGTTGATTGCCGACTTGCTGACGTCGTACGCCTCGCTGCCGGCTTTCGGCACGAGCGCGTTCGCCGAGCTGGTGAGCACGATCGAGGCGGGCAGATTCTGCGCCGTCAGCACTTTCGCGGCCTCCTGCGCCAGCACGTAGTTCGACGTCACGTTGATCTGCAGCGTGCGCGCCCACACCTCCTCGGCCGGAGTCGCCGGATCGGGTGTCGGATAAATCGCGGCGGTGTTGACGACGATGTCGACGCCGCCGAACTGCCGGACCGTCTTTTTGAGCGCCGACACAATCGTTTCCCGGCTGGTGAGGTCCAGCGCGGACGACCCGACCATCTCGGCATTCGACAGCTTCGCGGCGTCACGGGCCGCCTCGTCTGCGCCTGCGGTATTGGCGTCTGCCACGACGACATGACCGCCGCGCCTGGCGATCTGCAGCGCGACCTCGCGCCCGATGCCGCTGCCCCCACCGACGACGACAGCGATTCGCCGGCTCAGCTCACGCTCGGGCGGCATCCGCTGAAGCTTTGCCTCTTCGAGCGCCCAGTATTCGATGCGAAACGCTTCGAGGCGCGGCAGCGCGACGTAATTCTTGAACGTCTTGAACTGCTCTGCCTGTTCCGGCCGCCGGACCTGCGGCACGACGCCGGCCGGTCGAATCCGGCTCCGCGCTCCCGAGCGCGTTGGCGCCGGCCATCACGTGGATCGCGTTCACGAAGAACTCGGTGGTGATGCGCGCCTCCCGCTTGTCCTTGCCGAAGCCGAACAGCCCCAGCCCCGGAATCACGACGACCGACGGATTGCTGTCGCGAAGCCTGGGTGAGTCCGGCTCGGCGAAGGCCTTGTAGTAGGCCGCGTAGTCGTCTCGATATGTCGTGATGCGCTCGGCGATCCGTTCCTTGACGATTGTCAGGTTCTCTTCGCCAGGGTTCCACGGGATGAACATCGGCGAGATGCGTGTCCGCAGGAAATGATCCGGGCAGCTCGTGCCCATCCGGCACAGGTCCTCCGCCCAGTGCGAGTTGGCGAACCCGATCGCGTCCTCGCTCCCGTCGTAGTGTCCGATCACGCGGCGGTTGGACGACACCGCGCCGCGCAGCGACGGGAAGATGTCGATGACGGCAGCCTCGCGATCGGGAACCGTGGCCGTGACCTTCTGCCCGCCGAACAGCGGCGTCGCGCTGCGGTCCCGATGTTCCTGAACGAACTCCCCCATCTGGTCGATCGTGCGGACGCTGGTCGAGATAGCACTCCTTTTGCGTGTCGCCCCACGTGAAGAGGCCGTGACCGCCGAGGATCAGTCCGTCGCAGCCGGGATTGGCCGTCGACGGATCGCTTCAGCATGAGCGCGAGCTCGAAGCCGGGACGCTGCCAGGGCACCCAGATAATCTTCCGGCCTGTACTTTTTGTTGAACTCGTCCAGTTTCTTCTGGCCGTTGGCGCTCGCCGCGAGGGCAATCGCCCAGTCGGGATGCAGGTGGTCGACGTGATCGAAGGGAAGGAACGCGTGGAGCGGCGTGTCGATCGACGCCGCCACGCGATTCTCCCCGAACGCGCACAGCGGGTAGAACCCGACCATCTCGTCCTCGAACGCCTCACCCCGATATCGCCCGATCAGCCGTTCGAGCTTGTCCATGATACAGGATGGCGAATCCCGACGTGCCCATCGAACGCAGGTCGCCACCGCTGCCCTTGACCGCCATCACACGCTGGGGCTCGCCGGTGAGCGGGTCGGGCAGATTGAACTTCGAGCTCGTGTTCCCACCACCGAAGTTCGTGATGCGAAGGTCGGCGCCGAGCAGGTTCGAGCGATATCGGAGCAATTCCAAGGGCGAGGTGAACGCCGCCGCCTCCTGGTCATCCCACAGGTTCTTCAGAAATCTCGTCTCTATCGTCGTTGTCTCAGACACAGGTCAACTCCACGTACTCGTGAAAGCGCTGATAGTGCGTATCCCATCGATCCGCCTCCGACGGCTCGAACGTCTCGACCGGGAAGGACCGGTCGATCACCGCGCGCGCCTCGCGCAGCGAGGACACCGCGCCGGTGGCCAGCATCTGCATGGCGATGTTCCCGAGCGCCGTTGCCTCGACCGGTCCCGAGACGACCCTGCGTCCGGTGGCGTTGGCGGTGAACTGGTTGAGGAGCCGGTTGCGCGATCCGCCTCCGACGATTCGAATCTGCTCGAACCTGGTGCCGGTGACTTCCTCGAGCGAATCGAGCACTCGCCGGTACTTGAACGCCAGGCTCTCGAGAATCGCGCGAACGTAGGCCGCCGGGCTCCCAGGCTCGGCCTGGCCCGTCTGCCGACAGTAGTGCGCGATGGCGTTCACCATGTCGTCGGGGTGCAGGAATCCGCGGTAGTCGGGATCGAAGAGGGACGCGAATGCCGGCGCGTGCTGGCTCGCCGCCGTCAGGAGCTCGTCATACCCGTACGTCTTGCCGGCCCGCGCCCAGGTCCGCCGGCACGACTGCAGCAGCCACAAGCCCCCGATGTTCTTCAGCAGCCGCGTCGTCCCGCAGACGCCCCCTTCGTTCGTGAAGTTCAGCTCGCGAGTACGGTCGGTCACGATCGGAGCGGACAACTCCGTCCCGAGCAGCGACCACGTCCCCGAGCTGAGAAACGCGCTCGTGCCGCCCGCTTCGACCGACGCCACCGCGGACGCCGTGTCGTGGCATGCGGGCGCGATGACGGGCGTACCCGCCCTCGCGGCGCACGCATCGGCGGTCACACCGCCGACAACCGTGCCGGACTCCACGAGCGGCAGCAGAAGCCGGGTCGGCAGGTCGAGCGAGTCGAGCAGACCGGTCGCCCAGCTGCGAGTGCGCGCATCGACCATCGCCGTGGTGGTGGCGTTCGTGTATTCGGACTGCAGCCGGCCCGACAGCCAGAAGTTGAGCAGGTCCGGAATCGTCGCGAGCGACTGCGCGGCAGCCACGAGGTTCGGCGTCGATTGGCACGCGGCGTAGAGCTGATAGAGCGTGTTGAAGGGGAGGAATTGCGTGCCGGTGGCGTGATACACGGTGTGAGCGCCAATGCGATCGTTCACCGCTTGCATGACGCCGTCGGTCCGCGCGTCGCGGTAGCTGAACGGATTCTCGAGCAGACCTTCGCGCTCGCCGAGCAGGGCGTAGTCGCAGCCCCAGGTGTCGACGCCGATGCTGTCGATGGCCGGACCGCTCAGCCGCTCGAGGCCACGCTGCATCTCCAACCACAGTCGCGGGAGATCCCAGTGGAGCTCGCCGCCGTAGCGGACGGGCTCGTTCGGGAAGCGATAGAGCTCGGTGATCGTCAGAGCCCCGCGGTGGAGGTGCCCAAGGATGGCTCGTCCGCTCTCGGCCCCCAGATCAAACGCCAGAAAACGATTGGTCACGCGCCCATGTTCCTCATCAGGCCGCTGAAATCGCCCGGCCTGAACGGAGAATGGCAAATGGTCGAACCTGCCACCTGCCATCAGGATGCGCTCTTTAGTCCCTGCGCACCCTGTGATCCGCCTGGTCTGCCGACGCGTGACGGGAAGGTGTAGACGCGTCACACCTGCAGCGGCAACAGCATACGCTCCACGCTGCGGAAAACATGAAAGAGTTTGAAGGCGGCTCGTCGTTTGATGCTGCAAAACGGAGCCGCCGCAGTAACCTCAGCCTCCGACACTGTCCGCGCCGGCCGCCGTTTGTCAGGCCAAAAAGGGAGCCGGGACTCGGAAAGCGATTGCGAGGCACGCCGGGGGACCATAGGCTTCCTCGGAGCGGAGGCCCCAATGACTGGCCAACGGACGACGAAGGTGCTGGTGACGGCGTGTGCGCTGTTCTATCTGTCGGCTGGCAGACCGCCTGATATTCCGTTCCGGATCCACATGCTCGACGGTGGGGCGAGCGAGACCGCCGCGGTTGCCGACATCAATCGAGACGGCCGCCCCGACATCGTCTCCGGCGAGAACTGGTACGAAGGACCGACGTGGACCCCGCATCCGTTCCGGGAGCTCAACTTCGCGAACAACTACGTCGACGCTTTCAGCGACCTTGCCGTCGACGTGAACGCGGACGGCTATCCCTGACATCGTGTCGGTGTCGTGGTTCGCCCGAAGGATCGCCTGGTGGAAGAATCCGGGGAAGGCTGGCGGGAACGTGGACCGACGCGGAGATCGACTCCGGGTTCCCCGTGGAGTTTGCCGTCCTCGCCGATCTCGACAACGACGGCAAGGCGCAGGAGCTGTTGCCGCAGGCCGGCTCGACCCAGACGCCGCTCGCGTGGTACGAGCCGAAGGGCGGCAGCTGGATCAAACATGTCGTCAGCCCACAGAGCTACGGTCATGGCATCGGCGCGGGCGACGTCAACAAGGACGGCCGCACCGATATCCTGACGCCGCGAGGATGGGCCGAGGCGCCGGCCGACCCCCGATCCGGCCCGTGGACGTTTCACGCCGACTGGGAGACCCTCAACGTCTCGCCGGCCGTTGCGTCCGCTGCTTCACCCGCGCCTCCCCGCGGTCACCGAGCTCGGGTTCATCCACGTCGCGGACATCAACGGCGACGGCCGCAACGACGTGATCGCGGCAGCCGGCCACGACTACGGCGTGTTCTGGTTCGAGCAGGGCGAGGGCGGCAAGTGGACACGTCGACCGATCGACACGGCGTGGTCGCAAGGCCACGCCTCGACCCTGGTCGATCTCAATGGAGACAAGCAGCTGGACTTCGTCACCGGCAAGCGGTTCATGGCGCACAACGGCAGCGACCCCGGCGAGCGCGAGCCGCTCGGCGTCTACTGGTTCGAACATCGTCCCGGCGCGACACCCGCCGCGGGCGGCACGCCAGGCGTCGAGTGGGTCCGCCACATCATCGACTTCGGCGGCCGCATGGGAGGCGGCATGCAGATTCCGGTCGTCGACATCGATGGGGATGGTGACCTCGACGTGATCTGCGCTGGGAAGAGCGGGCTGTTCCTGGCGGAGAACGTCACTCGCGTGCCGCGCCGGCCCTACGGCCGCGAGGCACGCGATCGGCGATCGAGCGATCGGATCGGGATCGACGCCGATTGATCTGTCTCCGTCGCCCATCACCGATCAGCCATTCGATCACCCGATCCCGATCCCGATCCCATTCGCCCTCCCACCTTGACCCACTGCCCTGACTGGGCGGACGCAAGGATGGCATCGGTCACGTAGTCGGTCTGGAGCGCATCACGAAACGTCGGCGCCACGCCTTTCCCCTGGCCGAGCGCCTCCACGAAGTCCGCGAACTGGTGGATGAACGTGTGCTCGTAGCCGATCTGCAGACCTGGAACCCACCACCGCTTCATGTACGGCTGGTCGCCATCGGTCACGTGGATGCTCCGCCAGCCGCGGACGCGTCCCTCGTCGCGATGATCGAAGTACTGGATGCGATGCAGGTCGTGGAGATCCCAGAAGGCGGACGCGTGCTCGCCGTTGATTTCGAGCGTGTAGAGCGCCTTGTGTCCGCGTGCGTAGCGCGTCGCTTCGAACATCGCCAGCGAGCCGTTCGCAAACCGTGTCAAGACCGCACTCGCATCGTCTATCCCGACCGGCTCGACCTTCCCGGTGAGGTTGTGTTTGCGTTCTTTGATGAACGTTTCGGTCATCGCCGTCACTTCGGTGATCGAGCCGTTCAGCCAGAGCGCCGTGTCGATGCAGTGCGCCAGGAGATCCCCGTTACGCCGCTGCCGGCGACCTTCACGTCGAGCCGCCAGAGTCCTTCGCCGCCCTGCGGGAGATCCTGTGAGATCGTCCAGTCCTGGAGGAACTTCGCGCGGTAGTGAAACACTCGGCCGAGGCGCCCTTCGTCGAGCAGCTGCTTCAGCATCGTGACGGCTGGCACACGCCGGTAGTTGTACCAGACCGTGTTCGCCACGCCGGCCGATTCGACCGCCGACACCATCGCCTCGGCCTCTGTGGCGTTGCGGCCGAGAGGCTTCTCGCACATGACGATCTTTCCCGCCTGCGCCGCCGCAATCGCAATCTCGTGGTGGGTATCGTTCGGGCTGGCGATATCGATCAAATCGATATCCTTGCGGTCGACGAGCTTCCGCCAGTCGGTCTCGACCGTCTCGTACCCCCAGTTGCTCGCGAAGCGCTGCACGCGATCGGCATCGCGCGCGCAAACGGCTTTGAGCACAGGCCGGTACGGCAGGTCGAAGAACCGCGGCGCTTGATGAAACGCGTTCGAGTGCGTGCGCCCCATGAAGCCGTAGCCCACGAGGCCAATGTTGAGATTCTTCATGTGTCAGCTTCCAGCTTCCAGCTTCCAGCTTCCAGCTTCCAGCTTCCAGCTTGCGGATGACTATTGGCGACAGCCTGCTTTCAGAGCGACTCCCGACTGCGACTGTCGACTGCGACTGCGACTGTCGACTGCGACTGCCGACTGTGACTGCCGACGTCGACTGTGCTCCCAGCCGTGCGCATCGCGGACCTTGACCATAACCCGCAGGACGTCGCTCCACGTGCTGGCCTGTGTCATGACGGCATTCGGGAACATACAGCCGTCCCAGCAGACGTGCTCGACGGCGCGGGTGACGTCGCCATTGTCGTCCCGCAGCCAGAAGCCGGCGTGTTTGACGATGTCGAGTTTGCCGTGGGGGTCGAGGGGCAGGCAGTGTCGGCCGGTCTTGTCGTGCGAGCCGGACCCCTTCACGGTGGCGTCGTTCTGCGCGATGTGGAAGTCGATCGTCCAGGGACGCAGCGCATGGGTCATCTTGCGAAGGGCTTCGTCCAGGACGTTCGGGATCCGACCAGTCATAGTCGGGTGGCAGGAGCCGATCGTCGGGTGCGTTGGCGCCGAGCAGGAACAGCAGCGTATGCGCCATGTCGGTCTGCATTCCGACGGTCTTCGGGCGACCGACCGCCTCCAGGAGCTCCACCATCCGCTTCCAGCTGTGCATCCCGCCCCAGCAGATTTCCCCTTCAGCGGCAAGCCGCTCGCCATGTGCATCGGCGATTTCGGCGGCCTGACGGAATGTCTCGGCGATCCGTTTGGTGTTGCCGGCGGGGTCCTTCGCCCAATCGCCCGGGCTTGCCGCGGAGTCGATTCGGATCACGCCGTACTTTCTGACGCCAAGGTCGCGCAACGTCCGTCCGATGGCGCACGCCTTTTGGACCTGGGTGAGGAATTTCTTGCGATCGGTCTCGTCACCCATGGCCGACCCTCCGCCAGTGGGTGGCCAGACGGGCGCCACGAGCGATCCCACGACCAGCCCGCGGCGGCGAACGCCGTCCGCGAGCCGTTTCAGATCGTCGGCGCTCGCATCGATGCTCGTGTGGGGTTCCGAGAGAAAGAGATCGACGCCGTCGAACTTGACGCCGTCGACCGAGGTCGCGGCCGTCATGTCCAGCATCGTCTCGAGATCGATTGGTGGCTCGCTGTCGGGCCCTTTTCCGACCAGGCCAGGCCACATCGCGTTGTGCAAGGCGGGAAGTTTGTGCATGTCTGCGTCCTGTCGGTATCAGCTTCCAGCTTCCAGCTTCCAGCTGAAGCTGCATCTACTGTCTGGTCTTCAGGGGCACCCAGGTCGGCTCGAGCCGGAGGAGTCCGGCGTCGGCAGCAATCGCATCTCGAACGAATGATCGGTCCACAGTGTTTGTGATCGATGCCGCTTGTCCCGGCGCCATGCGCAACAGGAAAGCGGGTTATGGCTCGCCGTCTCTTGGCGAAGGCGGCCCTGGCGCGCCGTAGCCGTGGCGAAGGCGGCACGATACAACCTGCGCGACGGCGGTGGCAAGCGTCCCGGGGCGAGCGAGTCCGTTTCGCTCAGACAAACAGCGAGACGCGCGGCTCCAGATTGGAAAAGTCCAGCGGACGTTGCTGGCGCGATGAGATACCGCCGCCCACTTCAGATCGCCCCGACGGTTCCATCCGCCAGCCTGGTTCCGTTGTGCAAAACACACGAGGAGAATGGAGCCTGCAGGCCGTGGATTATGCGCGCCCCGCCGGAGCGGAGCGGGGCAAGGGCCCCCGCGAGCGACGGCGTAGGGGGGTCCGGCGGGGCGAAGCCCCCCGGTTGGTCATGGATAATACGCGGCATGGTCGAACTGGAACGATTCAACGGCCGGCGGGCAGCAGTCCTGGAGAACGCGGCGCTGCGGGTGACCGTCCTCGAGGGTGGAGGGCACATCGCATCGGTCCTCGATAAGACATCGGGGGTGAATCCGCTCTGGATTCCGCCGTGGCCCTCGATCGAACCAGCGGCCTACGGACCAGGTGCCTACGAGACGTACGGCACCGGCATCGAGAGCCGGCTCCTGGCCGGCATCATGGGGCACAACGTGTGCCTCGACATCTTCGGTGGGCCGTCCGCCGAAGAGGCTGCCGCGGGCCAGGCGGCACATGGGGAGGCCCCGGTTGCTGCGTACGCGTTCGAGGGATCCGGAACGGACCTGACGATGCGGGCCGAGCTTCCGATGGCGCAGCTGCGATTCGAGCGGCAGCTGGAGCTGGCCGATCGCGCGGTTCGCGTGCGAGAGGTAGTCGAGAACCTGAGCCCCTGCGATCGGCCGATCGCATGGACGCAGCACGTCACGCTCGGCCCCCCGTTTCTCGAACGGGGCGTCACGGAGTTCCGCGCGTCGGCGACCCGGTCGCTCGTATTCGAGCAACCGTTCGGCGTCGGCGACTACCTCGAGCCGGGTGCCGAGTTCGAGTGGCCGCTCGCCCCGAGGGCCGAAGGGGGCACGGTCAACATGCAGCGGTACGTCGACGCCGCTGCCTCGAGCGCGTACACGTCGCACCTCATGGATCCTGCGCAGCCGGATGCCTTCTTCGTCGCGTACTCACCGAGAGCGCGGCTCGCGTTCGGCTACGTCTGGCACACGGCGGAATTCCCATGGATGGGGATCTGGGAAGAAAACCACAGCCGGTCGCAACCGCCGTGGAACGGCAAGACGCTGACGCGAGGTATGGAGTTCGGGGTATCGCCGGTGCCCGAGTCTCGCCGCGCGATGATCGAGCGCGGCCGTCTGTTCGGCGTGCCGACGTATCGGTGGATCCCGGCGCGGACCAAGGTCGCGGCTGAGTACTGGATTTTGTGCCGTCCGGCCACCGCCGTGCCAGAGCGGCTCGAACGCCCGAGATAGGGCAGGTCGGGGCCGGAGCGTGTGGGGTCCGGGCAGATTGTAGAATAATGGGCGTGTCAGGGTATCGCCCTTGCGCAGCTTCGCCAGGGCCACGGCGGGCCTCGCAGGGGCTCAGCGGGGGCGGACCGGTCGGCAACCGACTGGATGCCGTCGCATTTTTTTCTCATTGAGACTGAGGACCTCCGACATGAAACGATCCTGTCTTGTAGCACTCCTGGCTCTGGGCCTGCCCCTCGCGGTGATGCACGCCGCTCAGACGCCACCGCCGCCAAAGCCCGCACCCGCCAAACCTGCCGGCGGCAAAGCCGCGGGTGGTGCCCGAACGATCGAAATCACGGGCGGCGACGATATGAAGTTCAGCGTCACGGAGATCACGGCCAAGCCGGGCGAAACGATCCGCATCCAGTTCAAGAACACCGGCACGCTTCCGAAAATGGCGATGGCGCACAACGTCATCGTCCTCAAGCCCACCACGAAGGTCGTGGAGTTCAACACCGCGGCGGCGTCGGCCCGCGAGACCGACTTCATTCCGGCAGCGATGAAATCGGAGGTCCTGGCGTCGACGGGACTCGCCGGGCCGGGCGAAACGGTGGAAGCGACGCTGAAAGTGCCGGCAGCCGCAGGCACCTACCCCTTCATGTGCAGCTTCCCCGGCCATTTCACAGCGGGGATGAAGGGAAATCTGGTCGTCAAGTAAATCTGTCGTGACGTGCCGGCTACTCAGCCGTAGACGGCACGTCATCTTGCAGAACAGAACGCTTTCACGCGAATCCCCAGGCTGCCACAGATTCCGCACACATCACGAAGCTGCCAACTCGCCTTTTATCAGGTATTTAACAAGTCAATCCAAACGCCTGCTCGTTTCGCCATGAGAGACGGCCTGCTTCGGTCGAAATTGACTTGTCCGTTTTGGCGTCCTGCGCGGAGACTTTCCCGCGGATGATCGTGTCCGGCCTGCGCCAGCCGGGCTGGACTGACCCTGCGTGCGGTTCGCCCGAGGCCCTCGTCGGTGCATGCATGCGCCGTCAGGCCGACCTCGCCCGCGCGCCAACCTTCACCAGACCCTCAGCGTTTTCTCTATCCAGTCGCTGACGGTGGACACGAGTCAAATCCGAGTCAAATCCATGAGCGCACACGTCGCCAGAACGTCAGAAGGCATCGCCCCCAATGCCCAGCGTCTGCTCTGGGCCGGCTTCTTGGCTATTCTCGCCGCGGGTATCGGATTCGGCATCCGGGGCGGCATCCTCGCCAACTGGGCGGCCGAGTTCGGGTTCACCGGTGCCCAGCTGGGTGCCATCGGCGGAGCCGGCTTCACCGGCTTCTGCTTCGGCATCATCATCGGCGGCGTCGTCGTGGACAAGATCGGCTATGGCAAGCTGATCGTGGCGGCGTTCCTGTTCCACGTGCTCTCGGCCGTCATCACGTTTGCCGCCACCGGCGGACAGTCTCAGGGCACGGCGTACATGTTCCTGTACCTCGGCACGTTCGTGTTCGCGCTGGCCAACGGCACGCTCGAAGCGGTGGCCAACCCGCTCGTCTCCACGCTCTTTCCCGCACAACCGGACGCATTACCTGAACATTCTGCACGCGAGCTGGCCGGCCGGCCTCGTGCTCGGTGGCCTCGTCGGCTGGATTCTCGGCGAGGGCATGCAGGTGAGCTGGAAGATTCAACTCGGCCTGTTCCTGGTCCCGACTGCGCTCTACGGCGTCGCCTTCTTCGGTCAGATCGTTCCCGAAATCCGAAGCGTCCGCAAAAGGCCTCACGCATCGGTCAGATGCTCCAGGAAGTCGGTCTCCTGGGCGCGCTCGTGGCGTGTGTCCTGGTCGGTTTGTTCTTCAAGGATCAGATGGGCGTGGTGCTGGCGTTCCTCACAGGAAGCACGTTCTTTACGTCCGCAGCGTGGGGCTACCTCTCGTGGGCGCGTCGCGTTCGGGCTGCTGCTGGTGGTCGGGATCTACACGAACTTCTCGACTGGCGCGTGCTCCTCTTCGTGCTGTTCATCACGCACGCCCTGCTCGGTTCGGTCGAGCTCGGGACGGACAGCTGGATCCAGAACATCACCGGCAACATCCTGACGCCCGCGCAGGGCAAGATCCTGTTCGTGTTCACGTCACTACTGATGTTCTCGCTCCGCTTCTGCGCCGACTTCATCGAGAAGAATCTCAAGCTCTCGCCCATCGGCCTGCTGTTCCTGTGCTCGGTGCTGGCCGTGATCGGTCTGAGGATGGTCAGCGGCATCGACACCTTCGTGGGAGCGATGGTCGCACTGGCCGTGTACGCGTTCGGCAAGACGTTCTTCTGGCCCACCATGCTGGCGGTCGTCGGCGATCGCTTCCCGCGTACCGGCGCGGTGGCGATGTCGATCATGGGTGGCATCGGCATGATGTCCGCCGGCTTACTGGGCGGCCCCGGACTCGGCTATGCGAAGGACCGCTTCACCGCCGAACATCTGATGGCGACGGCGCCAGCGGTCTACGAGCAGTACAAAGCGCCGGTGCCGAGCAAGTTCCTCTTCCTGAGCGAAGTCAGTGGCCTCGACGGCACGAAGCTGTCGCAGGCGCAGACGGCTGCGGTCAAGACCCCGGAGCAGCAACTCGTCAGTCGAGGCAAGCATCATCGGCGACAGGGAAACGCTGAAGGCCGATTCGTACATCCCGGCCGCGATGGCCGCGATCTACCTTCTCCTCTTCCTCTACTTCAAGGCGATCGGCGGATACAAGCCGATACACATCGACGAGGCCGCGCTCGCGCGATCCTGATCCGTCTCCGGGGTCAGACCTGGGTCTGACCCCAAAGCCCAGGTCACACAAAAACGTCGCAACGACGACCCGAGCGACAATATTGTCTTGGCGAAGCCCTGTCCGGCGGACAGCGGCTTCCTTCGGCTCCATCAGGTGCCACAAATCCTACATTAATGTCTAGGCCGTCGCCTGCCTGAACAGAAATGTTGCGGATCGATTCCAGAAGCCGCGCAATTCCTGAGCAATTCGGCGCATCGTGAGGCAGCGTTCTTGCTGCGCACCGCTCCCCGGACGTCCCAGCGATCGGAGGTAGGCGTGAGTGTGCGAGATCAGGTGACGACGACGACGGCGACCGACCAGGGGTCGGTGCTCTGGACGCTCGAGGAGATCGGCCGGCTCGTATCGAACAGCGGCAATCCGGCGGAGACGCTCAACAACCTCGTACACCTGATCAAACGCCGGTTCGACACCGACGTCTGTTCCGTCTATCTCCTGGAGCCCGACCGCGTCAGCCTCGTGCTCGCGGCCACGATCGGCCTCCGGCCGGAGGGTGTCGGGCGCGTGCGCATGCGGCTCACCGAAGGTCTTGCCGGACTGGTCGCCGAGCAACTCCGGCCGCAGGTCCTGGCTGACGCCACCACACATCCGCGCTTCAAATACTTCCACGAGGCGGGCGAAGATCCGTATCGATCCTTCCTGGGTGTTCCCATCCTGGATCGCGGGCTGCTGGTGGGCGTGCTGGTGGTGCAGACGATCGAGCGACGCACCTTCAGCCAGGACGATGTGCGGATGCTCGTGATGGCGGGCACTCAGCTGGCGCCGATCGTCAACGAAGCGCGGACGCTCGGACAGTCGGTAGCGCCGGCGCACCAGCGCCTTTACGCGCTCGCGCGCAACCTCTGGTGGAGCTGGGACAACGACACCACGACCCTCTTCCGGGAGCTCGATCCGGTCCGCTGGCGGGAGTTCGATCACAACCCCATCGCGCTGCTCCAGCAGATCCCCATCGAGGCGCTCGAGGAGCGCGCCCAGCAGCTGCAGCTGCACAGCCGCATCAACTACGCCTACCGCCGGACTGCAGGAGTACCTCAAGTCGGAGCACACCTGGGGCGCGCGCCATGCGGGCGTCCTCTGGGCGCGGCCGGTCGCCTACTTCTCCGCCGAGTTCGGACTCCACGAGTCGCTGCCGATCTACTCGGGCGGGCTCGGAATTCTCGCCGGCGATCACATCAAGAGCGCCTCGGACCTCGGCATCCCGCTCATCGGCGTCGGGCTCTATTACGACCAGGGATACTTCAAGCAGCGGCTGGACCTCGACGGGCGACAGCACGAGGACTACCTCGACGTCGACAGCGGGCTGCTGCCCATTCAGGCCGGCCACTCGCGACGGCGAGCCGATCACGGTCGCGATCGACACCCGCACCGGGACCATCGCCGCGCGCGTCTGGTCGCTCTCCGTCGGCCGCAACACGCTCCTGCTGCTCGACTCGAACGTCGACGGCAACCAGCCAGAAGATCGCGAGCTCACGGCGCGCCTGTACGGCGGCGACGATCGCGTCCGCATCCGCCAGGAACTGCTGCTCGGAGTCGGCGGTGTCCGGGCGCTGCTGGCAATGGGCGTTTCGCCAGGCGTCGTCCACCTGAACGAGGGCCACAGCGCCTTTGCCGCGCTCGAGCTGATGCGCCATCGCATGGACTGCGAAGGGATCGACGCGTGGGAGGCCATCCGGCGCGTGTCTTCGCAGGTCGTCTTCACCACCCACACGCCGGTGCCGGCCGGCCACGACCGCTTCTCGCCAGACCTGGTCGAGGAGCACCTCGGTCCGCTCCGCGAGGCGCTGCACCTCAGCTACGACGACCTGATGGCGCTCGGCCGCGTCAACCGAGACGATCGCGGAGAGACGTTCTGCATGACGGTGCTCGCCCTCAAGCTCTGTCGGCGAGCGAATGCGGTCTCGTCGGTCCACGGCCAGGTGTCGCGCGCGATGTGGGCGCCACTCTATCCCAGCGGCAGCGAACAGCAGGTCCCGATCGGCCACATCACGAACGGCGTGCACGTCCCCAGCTGGCTCGCCGATCAGATGCGACAGGTCTACAACCGCCACCTCGGTCCCGATTGGCCGATCGCGCTCCGCCGATCCCGGCTTCTGGGAAGCGATCGAGGGCATAGACGACGGCGAGTTGTGGGAGACGCACCAGACGCTGAAGACGCAGCTCATCGAAACCGCACGCCGTCGCGCGGTCCAGTACGCCACCGCCCGTGGAGAGTCCCCCGCGTTCATCGCGCTGCTGCGGCGCGCGTTGAGCCCCGACGCGCTGACGATTGGCTTCGCCCGGCGCTTCGCCACGTACAAGCGCGCGAACCTGCTGCTCCAGGACATCGAGGCCCTGGCAGCGCTCGTCGGCCATGCGCAGCGCCCGGTGCAGTTCATCTTCGCCGGCAAGGCGCATCCGCACGACAACGCGGGCAAGGACATGCTGCAGCAGGTCGCCCGCCTGATGCAGGATCCCCGGTTCGCCGGCAAACTGCTCTTCCTCGAGGACTACGACATCAACGTCGGCCGGCACCTGGTCCAGGGGGTCGACCTCTGGATCAACAATCCCCGTCGTCCGCTCGAGGCCTGCGGCACGAGCGGTCAGAAGGTGGTGCTGAACGGCGGCTTGAACCTCTCGATCCTCGATGGCTGGTGGGCCGAAGCGTATGACGGTTTGAACGGGTTCGCCATCGGCGGCGGCGAGACGCACACGTCAATCGATACGCACGACCGCCGGGACGCCACCGCGCTGCTGCACGTCCTGAAGGACGAGGTCGTCCCGCTCTACTACGATCGCGACGGAGACGGACTGCCCCGTCGCTGGATCGCCCGCGTCAAGCGCGCAATCCGCACGCTCGGCTGGAGGTTCAGCGCCGACCGGATGGTGATGGACTACGTGCTGAAGACGTACATTCCGGCAGCGGGGGGCACGAGCAGTGATGTGGTTGGGTGCTGAGTGCGCCAGCTTCCAGCTTCCAGCTTCCAGCTTAAGAGCTCTGAGGCTCAAGTCGTAGGGCTCCACTCGTTGAGTCGAAGTCCGTGCGGTAGCCGTGGAACGTCTCGCGGTTGCAGTCGGCCTTGGCAGTCTGTAGCTGGAAGCTGGAAGCTGGCAAGCTGGAAGCTGGGAGCTGTCAGCCGTCAGAACCGCGGGATCTGAATCTTCTCCCCGTTCTTCAGCGCCGACTGGTGCGCGCAAATCCCGACCATCGTCCAGTTGACGGACGTCTCGGCGTCCGGCATCGCCGGCTGTTGACCGAGGCAGGCCATGCAGAAAGTTGTGCGACGAGATGCGGGTGCGAGCCGCCGTGGCCGCCGCCCTGGAGGAACGACAGGTGCTCGGCATCCTGGATTGCCGCCGGCTGGGTGAACCGGCGGATCGGCTCGGGCAGCAGGTGCGCGTAGTCCGGCACCTTCACGCGGTGCGGAATCTGCGCTTCGGTGAGCGGCGCCGCCGCCGTGCTCTTGGTGTGGATCACCGGCTCCTCGTTCTCCACCTGCTGCCACTCGAATGACTTCTTCGACGCCGTAGACGTCGAAGCTCTCGCGGTACTGCCGCGCGGTGTTGAAGAGGCTGCGCGTCACCTCGGCGCTCAGATCCGAGTCGCGCAGCTTGAAGGTCGCCGTCTCGATCGCGAACGGGCTCCCGTACTTCGGGATGAGGTCCTCGTGGATCCGCCCGGAGCCGTGGCACACGACGTGCTCGGCGTGCTTGCCGACGAGCGCCAGGCACGGGCTGACGCAGTGCGTCGCGTAATGCATCGGAGGGAACCCTTCCCAGTATCCCGGCCATCCGTCCATGTCCTGCTGGTGGCTGCCGCGCAGGAACTGAATCCGTCCGAGCTCGCCCCTGTCGTACAGCTCCTTCACGAACAGGTATTCGCGGCTGTAGACGACCGTCTCCATCATCATGTAGACGGTGCCGCTCTTCCGCTGCGACTCCACGATCTCGCGGCATTCATCGATCGTCGTCGCGGCCGGCACCGTGCTGGCCACGTGTTTGCCGGCTTTGAGCGCGGCGATCGACTGCGGCGCGTGGTCCGCGATCGGCGAGTTGATGTGGACGGCGTCGACGTTCGGGTCGCGCGAGGAGCTCCTCGTAGCTGGTGTACCGCTTGGAGATGCCGAATCGATCGCCGCAGGCGTCGAGCTCGGTCTTGTCGCGGCGGCAGATGGCGTACATCTCGGCGTTCGGGTGGCGCTGGTAGATCGGAATGAACTCGGCGCCGAACCCGAGCCCGACGATCGCTACGCGAATTTTCTTGTCAGTGGTCATTGATTACACCGGGGGCTTCTTTCCTAATGCGCGCGGGGCCCCACCCCCGCGCGCAAGTATTCGGCGGTCGCTTCGCTCCCGCCTGGTCAGCGGCGACAGCCTGCTTTCACCGGCGGCTCTGACTATCGGCTGCCGACGCTGACTGCGGACCGCGACCGTCGACTGTCGACTGCCGACCGCGACTGCCGACTGTGGACTCCCGACTGCCGACTGTTACTGTCCGCCGCGTCCACGCCCTGCCGGCGCGACTACGTTCAGCACGCCGTTCATCGTCTTCCAGTGCGCCGGGAAGGTGCAGACGTAAGGGTACTTGCCGGCATCCGTCGGCGCCTTGAACTGGAACGTCACCGTCTGACCTGGCTCGAGCAGCTTGGTCGAGAACAGGACCTGCGGAGAGTCCGGTACGTACTGCTGCGCCAGGCCGTTCGGCGAGCGGGCGATGACGTCCGCGGCCGCGCCGAGCGCGTCGAGCGAGCCCTGCGCGCCCAGCACGAAGTTGTGCTGCATGCCGTCGGGATTGCTGAACACGATCTCCACGAGCTGCCCCGGCGCGACGGTCAGCTCCGAGAGGTCGAACTGCATCTGGCCCGGTAGAACGCCCAGCCGCAGGACGACGTCGGGTGCCGGGGCCGCAACCTTCGGGAGCGCGGCGCCCGCCGCGCCTGCCAGGCCGCCCTTCGGCGGTGAACGCGACGTGCGCCGCGAGATCGCCGGGTTTCGCGTAGAGCGCACCGGCGTTGGTCTGGCGTTCGACGCGATACCGCCACGTCCCGGCGAGCGGCGCGCGCGCCTGGCCCGCCTCGACGAACATCGCCTCCGGCAGTGCCGAGGAAACCGCCGTCGTTACGGTTGTTCTGGATGCGGACCGTTATCGTGTTCGGGCCGGGCGCATGGCGCCGGCGCGGCAAGCGGATAGAGCGGTGGTCCGCCGCGGCCGCCGCCGGCCGCTGGCGCACCGCGTCCGCCGTTCGGCCGCGAGCGTGATCGACAGACCGTTCACCCAGACCTCGGCGTTGTTGCCGACGCGTCCGAGCGACAGCGCCGACGGCGTGCGGCGCCCTGCGGGACTTCGACGGTGCGCGTGAACCAGACGACGCCGTCGAAATCAGGAAGGCCCTTTGTTTCCCACGCGCCGGGTACCTGCATGTCCTTCCAGTCGGCCTTGAGGTCGCTCGCCGCCGGGGAGCGCCAATCGGGCTTCGTGTCACCGAGCCGCAGCGCCGACGGGCAGCGCAGTGAACGGCGTCGCAGCCGGGTCCGCCTTGTACTGCGACAGGAAGGTGTCCTTATGCCTGGTCGCGGCGATGTAGAACGCCCGGCTCAGCCACCGGTCGCCGAAGTTCTCTGGCTTCTTGGCGGCCGCATAGAGCGCCGGCGCGATCTCCGGAGACGATGGCATCTCCGCGAGGGCGAGCACGGCGGCGAGCCGAGTGTGGAGATCCGGATCCTGAAGCAGCCCGGCGCCGACGACGGCCGAGGCCGCAGCCCGGCGTCTTCGGCAGCACCATCACCGCCGCTTTGCGAACGCCCGCTGCCGGGTGCTTGAGCGCTTCGACGGCGACACGGTAACCCTCACTCGACGGGTTCGCCGTCTCGCCAAGCCCCTGCAGGGTCCACAGCGCGTGGAACGCGCCGCCGTTGGTCCCGACCTCGTCGACGGTCTTGTTCCGCACCAGCGCGACGAGCTGCGGCACGACGTCCTTCTGCCCGCGCTCGACGAGCAGCCGCTGTGCGTGCAGCCGCCAGAACATGTTGTCGGCGCGAGCGCGTCGAGCAGTCCGGCGCGATCGGTAGGCCGACAGCGACCGCTTCTTTGCCGGGGCCGCATGCTTGTAGACCACCCGATAGATGCGGCCGCGCGTGTGGTCGCGCAACGGCTGCTCGTAGGCGTTGCCCCGCCCGTTCGCGTAGCCCATCGGCGTCGGGTTGTGCTGCGCGATGAAGTTGTACCAGTCGGAGACCCACACGGCGCCGTCCGGTCCGACCTGCGCGTGCACCGGCGCGACCCACTCCTCAGCCCCTGAGAGCAGGTTCCAGCCGTCGCGCGTCACGAATCCCGCGCCCTGCGACTCGATGATGCCCTGACCGACCAGGTGCGCGGTCGGCTCGGTGATGAACGCGATGCGGTTCCAGTATTCCTTCGGGAACGACCGTGCCGTGTAGAAGAAGTGCCCGCTTGCCGCGGTGTATCCGCCGAACACGTCCACCTGCCGGATGTACGGGGTCGTGTAGTGGGCGTGATAGAACTGCGCCGCGCTCTGGTAGCCCGGACCGCTTCCACGTGCCGGCGGCAGGCCCTGCACGCCTTCGAAGAACCGGTTCGGAATCGCGACGAAGAAACTGGGGTCGTTGTTGGCGGTCGATCCGAACACGTCGAAGTTCTCGGTGAAGCCGAGCCCCCACGTATTGTTCGTCGACATCGTCACGTACTCGAAGCCGCTGCCGTCCGGCTTGAACCGGTACGTGCCCTGCGTGAACTGCAGCTTCTTGCCGTTCATCTCGCCTTCGTAGCCCGAGTAGCCGACCGAGCCCCAGATGTAGTTGTCCGGACCGTACTGGAGGTTCGACGGTCCCGCATGCGTGTCGCGAATGCCCCAGCCGGTGCTGAGGATCTGCCGCACGTCCGCCTTGCCGTCGCCGTCCGTGTCCTTCAGGAAGAGCATGTGCGGTGCAGCGGCAACGACGACGCCGCCGTTGGCGAACGCGAGGCTGGTCGGCAGGTTCAAGCGATCGGCGAAGATGGTGAACTTGTCCGCCTTCCCGTCGCCATCGGTGTCCTCGGCGATCTTGATCCGGTCGTCCCCCGCCTCGCCGTTGCGCACGTCGTTCGGGTAATTGATCGCCTCGATGACCCACATGCGGCCGCGCTCATCGAAGGTGAACGAGATCGGCTTGACGATGTCGGGCTCGGAGGCGAAGAGCTCGAGCGAGAAACCGGCCGGCACCTGGATGAACTTCATCGACTCCGCGGCCGTGAACGGCAGCTGGAACTTCGGCGCGGGATTGCGATTCTCGTAGTTCGGGATGTTGTGGCCGTCTTCGTACCGGAGGTCCGGCATCTTCAGCTCGTCCCAGCACTTGCGCGCGTCATCCGGCACGGCGTAGAGCACGCCCTGCTCGACGAGCTGCCGGAAGCCCGGAACGGGCCACGATCTGTCTCGTTCCCGTAAGCCGTGTAGAAGACGCGGCCCTTCCCCTGCGTCCGTGTCCAGGTCTGCGGCGTGCGGACGCCGCCCTCGACGCGCTCCATCAGCACCGTGCGACCCGCCGCGCTCTGCCGGGTGAACGTGTACGTGTCGTCCGTCGTGGAGAATGGCTGCAGTCCTTTGAGGATCGGTGCTGGACGGCCTGGAGCGACTCCGCGGTGAACTCGCGCGGCACCTTTCCGCTGGCCGCGCGCGCCGATCAGGTCGGCGTACGCGGAAGAGGCGGGAAACATCTCGATCGCGGCATTGAGCGCGACGACACCCTTGCCACCCTCGACGAAGCTGACGAGCGCGCGCTCCTGCGCCGGGGTGATCGCCGTGTGATCGCCGTAGAGCAAGCAGGCCGTCGTAGTCACCCAGGACCTGTGTGTTCAGCGCCTCGCCGGGCGTCGAGACGTGCGTCAGCTGGATGCCGTGCCGGGCGAGCACAGGCGCGAGCGCGGTGAAGAGCCCCGCGGACTGGTGCGTGCCTTCGCCGTCGCCGAGGAACAGCAGCTTCAGCGGACGCGGCTGTGGTGCTCGCCTGCTGCAGGCCGTCTGGCCGTGTAGGCGCGCACGCCTGCGAGCAGCATCACGCAGGCCAGAGACGACGAACACCGCGCGGCGCAATATGGCGCGCGACACCGGGGCGTGTCGACGACGGCGTATGACGTGATCATGGATGGTGACTCCTGCCAGCGCGGAATGAACAGGCCGTTTCACGCAGTTCGGACATATCGTCCGTCACGATCGATAGGCCTCCCGGCCGATGCCCTGTACCGGGATATCCTGTGCGCCAAGCACCTCGTGCTGCAGCGCGTACATGCACGCCGCTGCCTCGTCTATCCGGCGAACGAAGGCAATGGAGCCCTGGAGAATCGGCTTGAGGCGGTCCCGATCCTGGAAGCGCGCCTTCGGGTACTCGTGCTCGACGACGAGGTGCGTGTTGGCGACGTCGAGCTTCAGCAACTCGCGCGCGGCGAGCTGATGATCGAGCCAGTCGACCGTGCGGTTCTGGAGATACGCGAGCGGATCGTGCCGCGCCGTGCCGGGCAGCTCGTGCTCGCAGAGGATCGTCTGCTTCTTCCACGCGTTCAGCTGATCGACCGGATTCTCCGACGGCTTGCCGCCGATCCAATCGCCGCGCTCGACAGTCTGGCCGCCGTAGCCCCATGCGGACACGCCCTTCGCGTCGATGACCTGCCCCTTCACGTGGAATCCGCCGATCAGGAAGTTGTAGCCGCTGTCCTTGAGGTACTGGAAGATCGACCGCGTGTCCTGCCCCATCAGGATCGCGTGGGACGGGTCGTAGTGGATGCGGAACTGATCGCCGAGCCCGTGCTTCTCGCAGATCCGGTGGAGCGCGATCCAGGTCCCGGGCGTGTAGGCGATGTTGTTGTGGAAGTTGTCGCCCGTCGTCCATCCGGGCATCGGACACTGCTCGACACGGTATGTCAGCCCGCGCTCCTTCGCGGCTTTGAGCAGCGGGATGAACTGCTGCTCGAAGTCGATCAGGTTCTGGTCCATGCTGTGCTGCTGATTGCGGCCGACGAACCCGCATACGGCGTTGACGCCGAGCATCGCCGCGGTATCGAACACGCGCAGCATGAAGTCGTGCTTCTTCGCGCGAACGGCCGGATCGTGGTGCAGCAGGTTGTCGAAGTAGCCGATGTCGGACAGCCCGACGCCGGTCGCCTTCATCGCCGCCTCGACCCGCTTCGCCCGCGACTTGTCGAACGGCTGCCGCAGGTCCAGCGTGTTGGCGACCGGATCGAGCATGGCCTCGGGCGGCACGTCGGACTCGCTCGGGTGCAGCGCCGCCGACAGCTGGATGTAGGTCGCGCCGAGGTCCCGCGCGAACTCGAGCCACTCCTCGATCGCCTTGTCAGGATCCGGATCCCGGACCTCGCGCGGCGTGAGCTCCTGCAGCGCCGCGGTGAGGACGCCGACTTTCATGAACTGCGGTTCGAACGGACGGATTGTCATCTATTGATCCTTGTCGCTTCCAGCTCCAGCTTCAGGCTTCCAGCTGCTCCAGTTCCCGCTGAGAGCTACCAGGCCCGGCGCACGCGGACTCAGAAGCCCTTTTCGCGGCGCTGCTCCAGCAGCGCTGAAAACCGGAACTGCTTGAAGCCCTAGCTCTAGCTCAAGCTCAGTACTTCACTTCTGTCCACCGACTCCCACCCTTCGCGCTCTCGAGAATGGCTTCGACGATGCAGTTGGCGCGGTAGCCATCTTCGAACGTCGCGAATGCCGGCGGGTGTTTGTCGGACGGCTTCCGGCCTTCGCGATGAAGCCGTAGATGTCGCGCATCAGATTGGAGAACGCGTCGGCCCACGACTCCTGGTGGCCGCCGGGCAGGTGCGCGTAGCCGCGGACCTCGGCGTCGATCAGCGACGGGTCCTTCTGCAGCAGCTCGTTCGCCTTGTCGCGGTGGCCGATCCAGAGGTCGTTCTGCTGTTCCTGCGTCCAGCGCAGGGAGGACTTCGAGCCGCAGATCTCGAGAATGAGGTCGTTCTTGTGGCCGGCGCAGACCTGTCCGACCGAGAACGCGCCCTTCGCGCCATTGTCGAACCGCAGCAGCACCGACGCCAGGTCCTCGACTGCGATGTCCACGAGATCGAAGGCATCGTCGCTTGCCGGCGGCCTGGAACGCCTCGCGCGAGCCCTTCGGGCGCTTTCGCTTCTTGATGACCGTCGTGATGTCGCCGAGCACGTGTGTGATGCGCAGGCCGCTGATGTGCTGCGCGAGGTCGCACCAGTGCGAGCCGATGTCGCCGAGCGCGGACGACGCCCCGCCCTTGTCCGGCTCGAGCCGCCACGAGTAGTCGGTGTCCTTGAGCAGCCAGTCCTGGAGGTACTGGCCGATGAGGAACTGCGGCCGGCCGATGTCGCCGCGCGCGATCGCGAGGCGGGCCTGCTGGACGAGCGGGTTCCCG
The DNA here is from genome assembly GCA_963804795.1 of uncultured Acidobacteriota bacterium. Classification (GTDB taxonomy): domain Bacteria; phylum Acidobacteriota; class Vicinamibacteria; order Vicinamibacterales; family 2-12-FULL-66-21; genus CAVSUB01. The sequence goes on from CAWDRS010000015.1 coordinate 219,820, forward strand.
CGGTAGTTGAAGGTCACTGCATGAACGACGCCCGCCTTGGTCGCCTGGTCGAGCAGCGTGCGCGCCTCGGCCGCGGTCATCGCGAGCGGCTTGTCGGAGACGACGTGTTTGCCGCGGGCGAGCGCCGCGGCATTCACCGGATAGTGCAGGTAGTTCGGCGTGGCGTTGTGGACGACCTGGACGGCTGGGTCATCCAGCAGCGCCTCGTAACTGCCGTACGACCGCTCGATGCCGAGCGCGTCCGCCTTCTTCTTCGCGGAGGCGTCGCTGCTGCCGGCGATCGCCACGACGTCGACGTACCCGAGCCGGCGGACCGCGTCGACATGATGCGGCCCGACGAATCCGGCGCCGACGATTCCCATTCCGATACGTTTCACTGCGTTCTCCTGTCGCTACCGCTGAATCCCCGTCGCGTGGCTTCCGCCTTCAGGCGGAAGATTGGAGCGCGCATTTGCCTTCCACCTGACCAGCCTCCGCCAAGGCTACGGCGGTCCGCCGTAGCGCTTCGCGCGAAGGCGGAAGGTGGAAGCCACGAGATCCCATTTCACGCGATCCGCTCACGCCGAAAATCCACGCCTACGACGTCCCCAGCAACTCCCGGAGGTACCGCAGCCCGTTCTCCGCGAGCGCATCCTGGCTGGCGGCGAGCGGCCGCCAGATGGCGGCGGCCCGGGCGATGCTCTTCACTTTGCTGGTGAACGATTCGATCACGAGTCCATCGCTGTACTTGATGTCGCGCAGCGCCTGCGCGACCTCGGTCCATGGCACATGGCCCGACCCTGGCGCGCCGCGGTCGTTCTCGCACGCATGCACGTGCTTCAACCTCGGGCCTGCGGATCGAATCGCGTCACCAATCGACCGTTCCTCGATGTTCATGTGGAACGTGTCGAGCAGGAGGCCGCACGCGGGGTGCGCAACGCGATCGACGACCGCGATCGCATCGGCGGTGAGGTTGAGCACGCTCGTCTCGAAGCGGTTGAGCGGCTCGACCCCCAGAACGACACCGTGATCGCCGGCGTGGACAGCCAGCTCCTTCAGCTGCGCGACGAGCAGGTCCATGTACTGCGCGCGCTCATCGGGCGTGGCCTGCCAGGTGCGTCCGACCGCGGCGTACAGCGGTCCGCAGACCCGCGTCGCGCCGAGCGTGTACGCCGCCTCGATACAGTGACGCACGTAGGCCATGCCGTTCGCGCGGATGCTCTCGTCGGGATGAATCAGGTCGCGATCCGGCGACATCGCCGCCACGACCGTGACATCGAGATTCTGATCGCGTGCGACTGACAGCCGCGCGACCGTAGTCGAGGTCGCTGGTGCTCTCGATCGGCACCTCGACGAGGTCGAATCCGAGCCTGGCGATGTGCGGCGCCAGCCGGGCGAACTCGTCGATCGTCAGCGGCGACGTCCAGACCCACGTATTCACTCCGATTTTCATCGACGGTCTCCGGAGACGGATCGAAAGGGTGAGCGGCTCACCGGGTGTCGCCCACAGGACGCTGACAGGCGCGATGACGCCGGATCGCCCACGTGGGCCCGGCGCCGGAAAGAAGCCGCAGGCAGCGCGGCGTGCTCGGACGAACGCTCGGCATCAGGGGTGTCTTCCAGTGCGAGATGGAACCGCTTCCAGCCCTAGGCTTGTACGCTGCCCGCGACCCGAGTGTCAACAGCGAGTTCACATAGCGAAACCGTTTCGGGCGCGAGGCTGGTGCTCTCTCGAACGAGCAGGTGCATGGGAAATTCCGCCCGCGCCACGCTGGCCCGGCGATTCGATGCTCCCGAACAGGGTCCGGCACGCCGCCCTCCCCATCTCCCGAATCGGCTGCGCCATCGTCGTGAGCGCGGGATGGAAGAGCTCGCCCTGCGGCAGGCCGTCGAATCCGACGATGGAGAGGTCGGCTGGCATCCGGAGCCCGCGTTGCTGGGCCACCCGAAGGAAGCCGAACGCGAGCGCGTCGTTGGCCAGCACAACCGCTGTAGCATCGCGCGGACCATTGAGCCAACCGTCGGCGAACGATTCGCCTGCCGCTGCATCCCAGCTGCCGCACGAGTAGGTTCGCGCCGGGCTGAGCTCCAGGCCCGCCTCAGCCAGGCCGAGGCGGAGGCCGCGCAGGCGGTGCCGGGAGTCGAGGGAGTGAGCCGGGCCGCCGGCGAAGGCGATGCGGGTGTGGCCAAGCGTCGCGAGGTGCCGGGCCACGGCCATTCCCGCGCCGACGTTGTCGCAGCTCACGACGTGCGCGTGTGGTGGCGCTTCGTCCGGAACGACCGCCACGGTCGGCAGCTTCGCCTCCGCGCAGGCTCGAAAGAGTGGACGCTCGCGACGCTGCGATTTCGCGGTGATGAGTCCGTCGACGCGCCTCGCACGCACCCACTCGAGCACCAGCCCCGGATCGTATGTCCCACGAAGCTCGAGGCTCGCCAGCATGAGGCCGGTGTCGCGCGTCGACAGCTCCTCCTCGATCCCGGTCAAGAGCTGAACGAACCACGGGTCGGCGCTCGAATCGACGACGACCGCGATGCAGCCGCGCCGTCCGAGGCTCAGGTTTCGTGCCGTCCACGAACGCGAATAGCCGAGGGTCTCGATGACCTCGCCGAGCCGTGCCCGCACGGGCTGACTGACGTAGTGGCCATTGAGATAGCGCGAGACCGTGCTGACGGCGACGCCCGCAGCGGCCGCAACCGTTCCTATGGTGGCTTTCTTCTTCATCGGCCGGGAGGATCCGAGAGGATGATATCCCACACGAACCGTGTCTCGACGGCGAGTCCGCCGACCAAGGCGGCTTGAAGGATTCCTCCCTTCCTCCCCACCTCCCTGTTGATCTCGTGAGAGCCGCGTGCCCCTCCGGTTTGCGGTACGCCCTGCAGATGTGCTCTGATTTTGCGCGCGCGATCCCGCGCGCCCCGGAGACGTCATGACCGATCGGTACAGCCCACGCCCCGAAGACAAGTTCTCGTTCGGTCTCTGGACCGTCAGCAATCGCGGCCGCGATCCCTTCGGGGAGGCGGTCCGTCCGGTCCTCTCGCCGGTCGCCGCCGCCGCTCTCCTCGGGGAGGTCGGGGCGTGGGGCGTGAACCTCCACGACAACGATCTCGTCCCGATCGACGCGACGCCCGCCGGACGGGATCGCATCGTCAGCGACTTCAAGCGCGCGTGCGAGCAGCACCACCTGGTCGTGCCGATGGCCACGGTGAACCTGTTCTACGACCCGGTCTTCCGCGACGGCGCCTTCACGGCCAACGACGCGCGCGTGCGCGCGTACGCCGTGCAGAAGACGATGCGGGCGATGGATCTTGGAGCTGAGCTCGGCGCGAAGACGTTCGTGCTCTGGGGCGGGCGCGAAGGGACCGAAACCGACGCGTGCCGCCGGCCGGACGAGGCGGTGAAGCGGCTCCGGCACGCGGTCAACTATCTCTGCGAGTACTCGATCGATCGGAAGTACGGCTATCACTTCGCGCTGGAGGCCAAACCCAACGAGCCGCGCGGAGACATCTACATGGCGACCACCGGCGCCTACCTGGGATTCATCAGCACGCTCGCGCACCCCGAGCTCGTCGGCGTGAACCCGGAAGTCGCGCACGAGCAGATGTCCGGCCTCAACTTCGTTCACGCGGTTGCACAGGCCTGGGAGGCGGGCAAGCTCTTTCACATCGACCTGAACGATCAAGCTCCAGGTCGCTACGACCAGGACTTCCGTTTCGGCGCCGCCAACCTGAAATCGACGTTCTTCCTCGTCAAGTTCCTCGAGGACGTCGGATATCAGGGTCCGCGGCACTTCGACGCCCACGCCTACCGCACGGAAGACTACGACGGCGTCAAGGACTTCGCTCGCGGGTGCATGCGCACCTACCTGATTCTGAAGGAGAAGGCCGCGCGCTGGAACGCGGACGCCGAAATTCAAGCGCTCCTGACAGAGGCGCAGGCCGCAGGTCAGGGCGCCCCCGCCTTGAACACGTATTCGGCAGCGCATCGCGACGCGCTGCTCACGGCCTCCTTCGACCGGACGGGGCTCGCAGCGCGCGGTCTCGGCTACGAACGGCTCGATCAGCTCACGATCGAAGTGCTGCTCGGCGTACGGTAGGTTCGCGGAGAATGCGCAGAGTCGGATCTACCTCGGCAATCTTTGGGGATTCGACGTGACGGCTGGAATTGCACAAGGTCGACAGGTTGCCGACTACGTCTTTGCGCACGTGTTCCGCGGGGGAAATTGATCGGAAGCGCAAACCAATCGCGGGCTGACCACGTCTCATTTAGTGAGCTGGCGAGCGCTCGGGCTCGGCCTCGCACGTTGCGAGCCTCCTCCACGGCTTCGACCGCCGTCAGCTCACGTTCGACTCTGTCGAAGGGCGGACCGGCCGTTACGCCCTGCCCCGTTGGTAGGCAGCCATATCCCGAGCGCTGAGCTGGCGACAGATCTCGGTTCCACGCTGCCAGGCCGCGTCGGCCGACTCGACAATCTCCTCAGCGAGGACGAACCGGCCGTAATACACCAGTACCCTCATCCTCGAACCCTGACCGACGCACTCGACGCGAAAGGATCCGTCACGCCAGACGATCCGCGTCTCCGTCCTGTCGGGGTTCGCTGGTGTCGTATTCGTCGTATTCGTCGTATTCAACGTCCGGTGGTTCATTGTAGGTCCCCGGTCACTCGACGACGCCAATGCGAGCTTCTAATCGTGCAAGGATGCGACCACCGATTGGCGTCCTGTCCTGAGGGCCCCGGCTGCAGCAGAGCTGTACGTCGACTGTATGATCTACACCTCGCTGGACAGGGGGACTGTCAGCGGGAGGACAGGGCCGGAAGGACTAAGAGCCGGGCCGTCACCGGTCTCGCCGCCGGCCCAGGTAGTCGAGGATCTGGTTCATCAACGTGCGGGGGCAGCCTTCCTGCTGCAAGACGAGCCGGGTCAGCTTCGCGTTGAGCGGATTGTCCATGGAATCCGGCCGCCTTACGGTCGCGCGAACCTCTGACGAAGATGTGCGGATCCGGCAGCTGGTGGTGTCCATTGACGGAAAACTGGCCGGCACGCTGCTCTACGGGGAATCGATGACCCGCGAGCTGCAGCCAGGCCCGCACCGCCTCAGGATTCACAACACCCTCGTCTGGCGGACGGTCGACTTCGAGCTTCGTGCGGGCGACCACGTCCGCTTCACCGCGGTGAACCGGGCCGGATTCGGTACGTACTCGATGGTGGGCTTCCTCGGCGCGGGCCCTCTGTACGTCAGCATCCGCCGCGATCCGTAACAGGCCTGGTGTGATGCCTTTGTGGTGGAGAGGACATCGTGACGGCTGAACAGCTCCGACTCGACGCGTCGAACGCGCGCATGGCCCACTGGAAGCGCTGGGGCCCGTATGTCAGCGAGCGCGCCTGGGGCACTGTGCGCGAGGACTACAGCGCAGGCGGGACCGCATGGGAGTACTTCCCCCACGACCACGCACGCTCGCGTGCCTACAGGTGGAACGAGGACGGCCTGGCCGGAATCTGCGACCGCCATCAGACGATCTGCTTCGCGCTGGCCCTGTGGAACGGCCGCGATCCGATTCTGAAGGAGCGTGCGTTCGGCCTGACGGGCTCCGAGGGCAACCACGGCGAGGACGTCAAGGAGTACTACTTCTATCTGGACAGCACGCCCACGCATTCCTACATGAAATACCTCTACAAGTATCCGCAGCGGCCGTTCCCCTACGCGGATCTCATCGCGGAGAACCGACGACGCGCCAGGACGGAGCCGGAGTACGAGCTGCTCGACACCGGTGTCTTCGCCGACGATCGCTATTTCGAGGTCTTCGTCGAATACGCCAAGTCCACTCCGGAAGACATCCTGTGCCGGATTTCGATCGTCAATCGGGGGACGAAGCCGCGCCGATCGACGTGCTGCCGACCGTGTGGTTCCGGAATACCTGGTCGTGGGGGCGCAACAACGGACACACGCCACCGCGCCTGCGACGCGGCGCGCCGCTCGAAAACGCCGTGTCCGTCGAGCTGCAGAATCGAGATCTCGGAAGGCGAACGCTGGTCGCCGAGGGAGACCCGCAATTGCTCTTCGTGGAAAACGAGACCAATGGCACGCGACTGTTCGGCGCCCCACCAAACGGTGCGTACGTCAAGGACGGCATCAACGACTTCGTCGTGAACGGCAGGCAGGACGCCGTCAACCCGGCGCAGGACGGCACGAAGGCAGCGGCGCGATACCACGCGGTCGTCAACCCGGGCGCGACGTTCGTCATCAAGCTCCGCCTGTCGGACACGGTGCCGGATCGCGGCGCCGGCTCCGACTTCGACCGGGTGTTCCAGGAGCGGATGGAGGAGGCCGACGAGTTCTATGCGTCGATCATTCCGGCGAACCTTGGCAGTGACGAGCGCGCCGTCATGCGCCAGGCCATTGCAGGCCTGCTGTGGTCGAAGCAGTTCTACCACTACGTCGTGCGCGACTGGCTCGAAGGTGATCCGACGTTACCCGCGCCTCCGGCCGAACGCCTCAAGGGGCGGAACATCGCGTGGCCGCAGCTCTATAACGCCGACGTGATCTCGATGCCCGACAAGTGGGAGTACCCCTGGTATGCGGCGTGGGATCTGGCGTTCCACTGCGTCCCACTCGCCATCGTCGATCCGGAGTTTGCCAAAGACCAGCTCGTGCTCCTGCTGCGCGAGTGGTACATGCACCCGAACGGCCAGCTCCCGGCGTACGAGTGGGCGCTCGGCGACGTGAATCCGCCGGTGCACGCCTGGGCGGCCTGGCGGGTCTACAAGATCGAGAAGAAGCGACGAGGCGTGGGCGACCGGCTCTTCCTCGAACGCGTCTTCCAGAAGCTGATGCTGAACTTCACGTGGTGGGTGAACCGGAAGGACACGGAAGGCGCGAACGTGTTCGAGGGTGGGTTCCTCGGGCTCGACAACATCGGTGTCTTCGATCGCAGCGCGCCGCTGCCAACCGGTGGACGCCTCGAACAATCGGATGGCACCAGCTGGATGGGCATGTACACGCTGAACATGCTCGCGATGGCGATGGAGCTCGCACACGAGAATCCGGCGTACGAAGATGTCGCGAGCAAGTTCTGGGAGCACTTCCTCTACATTGCCCGCGCCATGACCAACATCGGCCCGGAGGGGGCCGGCTTGTGGGACGAGCAGGACGGCTTCTTCTACGACGTCCTTCACGCGCCGTCGGGCGAGCACCTTCCGCTGAAGGTCCGATCGATGGTCGGCCTCATCCCGCTCTTCGCCGTCGAAACGCTGGAGCCCGAGCTGCTGGATCGGCTCCCTGCGTTCAAGAAGCGCCTCGAATGGTTCGTCGCCCATCGGCCCGACCTGACGGACAACGTGGCCTGCATGCGCACGCACGGCGAGGCGGAGCGGCGGCTCCTCTCGATCGTGGACCGCGATCGCCTGACGCGGGTGCTGAAGATCATGCTGGACGAGAACGAGTTCCTGTCGCCATACGGCATTCGTGCGCTGTCCAGGTTCCACAGGGAACACCCCTACGTCCTGCACGTCGATGGCACGGACCACCGCGTCGACTACGAGCCGGCCGAATCGTCTACGGGCCTGTTCGGCGGCAACTCGAACTGGCGCGGGCCGATCTGGATGCCGGTCAACTTCCTGCTCGTCGAGGGGCTGCAGAAGTTCCATCACTACTTCGGGGATGAGCTCAAGGTGGAGTGCCCGACCGGGTCCGGCACCTTCCTCACGCTGGAGGGCGTTGCGGCCGAGCTCTCCCAGCGGCTGACCCGCATCTTTCTGAAGGACAGCAACGGACGCCGGCCGGTGGCCGGTGCAATCGAACGCTTTCAGAGCGATCCTCACTGGGAGCACTACGTGATGTTTCACGAGTACTTCCACGGTGACAACGGCGCTGGCATCGGCGCCAGCCACCAGACCGGGTGGACTGGTCTCGTCGCCAAGCTGCTGCAACAGAACAGGCCAACGCGGGCTCGGCGGCCCAAGGGCTCGAACACGCAAGCCGTGGGGGCGGGTTAAGGGGGTCGCGCGCGCCGGATCGCTGCCAGACTTCCCAACCGATCCTGGCGACGACGTAGAATGCCTCGAGCATGAATGAACGCCCCGCGAGCACCGGCGGATGATCCGAATCCTTGAAGAGGGTGCGCTTCGCGCCGCCGTCTCACCGGACCTCGCAATCGCGGCCGTGCGCGCCGCGTTCCAGGCGGATGCGCTCGGACGCACGCACGTGCCGCCGGTAATCAACCTGGACATTCCAAGCGCCAGAGGCGAATTCCACGTCAAGACCGCGCACATCGAGGGGGTCGAAGAGGTCGCGGTGAAAGTGGCGTCCGGCTTCTATGACAACCCCAAGCACGGCCTTCCAACCGGCTCGGGCGTGATGATGGTCTTCGACGCCGCAACGGGCTTGCCCAAGGCGCTCCTGCTCGACAACGGGTTTCTCACGGACTTGCGGACCGCCGCGGCCGGCGCAGTGGCCGCCGACCTCCTCGCACCCCGCTCGATTGACGTCGTGGGGATCCTGGGCTCAGGCGCCCAGGCACGGTGGCAGGTGCGGTGCCTGGCGCGAGTGCGAAGGATTCGCCGGATCGTGGCGTGGAGTCCGACGCGTGCCCACCTGAATCGGTATGTCACCGACATGCGGTCCGAGGGTTATGACGCCGTCGCGGCCGGCAGCGCGGAGGAGGTGTGCCGCGCGTCGGACCTGCTCATCACAGCGACGCCCTCGCGAGAGCCGCTGGTGCGGGCCGCGTGGCTGCGAGAAGGCCAGCATGTCACCGCCGTGGGCTCCGACTCGCCGGACAAGCAGGAACTGGACGGCGGCTGCCTGGCCCGCGCAGATCTCATCGTCGTCGATCGGCTCACCCAGTGCGAAGCGTTCGGTGAGCTGCGGCACGCGATCGACGCCGGTCTGCTGACCCGCAATCACGTGCACGCCGAGCTCGGACAGATTGTTGCCGGCCAGCGGCCGGGCCGCACGAGCGCCGCGCAGCTCACGATCGCCGACCTCACCGGCGTCGGCTTCCAGGACACGGCCATCGCGAGCGCGGCGCTCGCCTCTCCGCTGACTCCGAGCGACGGACCCGGACCCCGGATCCCTAATCCCTGATCCCTGATCCCTGATCCCTGATCCCTGATCCCGGCCCTGATGCCTCGCTTCAAGCTCCTCATCGAGTATGCCGGCACGCGCTACAGCGGTTGGCAGATCCAGAAGAATGCGCGCACGGTGCAGGGCGAGATCGATCGCGCCGTATCGTCGGTGACGGGCCGCCGGGAGTTCGAGCTGTACGGCTCAGGACGCACCGACGCCGGCGTCCACGCGCTGGCGCAGGTCGCACACCTCGACGTCTACACCACGCTGGCGCCCGAGTTGCTCCGTCGGAAGATCAACGACGAGCTTCCGGCCGATATCCACATCAAGACGATCGACAAGGCGCCGCACCGCTTCCACGCGCGGCACGACGCGCGATCGCGGAGCTATCTGTACCAGATCTCGCGCAGGCGAACGGCGTTCGCAAAAGCCTTCGTCTGGTGGGTTCGCGAGCCATTGAGTGTGCCTGCGATGCGGGACGCGGCGACGCGCTTCGTCGGTATGAAGGATCTCCAGGCCTTCACGGACGACGATCCGAGTGAGAAGTCGACGCAGGTGCTGCTCGAACGGCTCGAGCTGGCCGAACGTGGTGAGTTGATTCTGATTCGGGTGCAGGGCTCGCACTTCCTGTGGAAGATGGTGCGTCGAATCGTCGGCGTGCTGGTGGCCGTCGGCCACGGCGACATGACGGCCAGCCAGGCAGATGCGTTGATTCACGGCGGTGAGGTATCCGGTCTCGATGCGACGCCTGCCTCTCTGACAGCGCCGGCAGCGGGACTGTTTCTCGAGGGAGTCTATTACGATGGCGATCCCGGTCCAGGACCGTTGAAACCAGTCATCCCGATTGATTAGTGGCGGAGCGCAGGAAACCATCACAGGAGGAAGGAGGAAGGAGGATCCTCTTTCTAAGAAACGAAAAAGAAGGCTCCTCCGTCCTCCCTCCTCCTGTGATGGCTTTCTTGTGCTGAACGCTATCTGATGATCCGCGGATGCTGCGGCGCGGCGAGCGGGGTTCCTTGGCCCCAGCCGTACTGGATCACCTCGAAGTCGTCTGCGGTCAGTGCCGCGAACGCCGGATTGAGCACGTCGTTGTTCCAGCGCGCATCCATCGACCCGCCGATGTACATGTCGGAACCGTTGTCCGCCACGATGAGACCGTAACGCTTCATCGCGCGAAAGATCTTCTGGACCTGCGGTGTGAAGGACGAGATGTCGCGGGAGGCCTTCAGGCGGAGGCGGGCGCCGAGCGGCGGCGCACTGGCGTTCGATCCGGCGCTGTGCGAGGCAGGCCAGACGTGTCCGTTCGAGCCGCGGGTCGTCACGCGGAGTGCGTGCGTGATGTCTCCGGAGCCGGCGAGCTCGTCGTAGCGCAGGAGGCCGGGGAAAATCGCGAGCCCCGCGGCATCCGCCGACGTCCACCCCTCTGGACGCCGCCCGTTCGACGACAGATCGAAGACGGCGCCGGACCCGGCCTCCCACCGCGACAACGACGTATTCCACCGCGTCGCGTAACTCTCGTAGAGGAGCCATCGGTCGCGATCGACAACGAGCAGATGCCGGTCGCCCGAGGTGCCGCCACCGATGACGTCACCCTCGATGTAGTGCGGCTGCGACTGCGCTTCGGGCGGAATCGGATAGCCTGGCAGACCGGGGCTGCCGGCATCGCTCTCGCTCCCGTACTCGACGAACGTCAAAAGCACGCGCGGCTGGTCGCCCGAAACGACCACGTATGGAATGCCGTACGGCGGAGGACCGAAGTCGGGATGCAGCCGCCTGACCGCCGTCGATCCCGCGGTCGTCCGCCCACTGATCCACGCGATCAACTGGGCCGACCGCGAGTCCACCGGCGCGCGGCTGATGTCGAGGTTCCACCAGTTCGTCGCCGGAAACACCTGCCGGCCGGTGAGCGGATCGTTGAGCACCGGCGCCAACGGCACCGCAGTGGCGACAACGGCGGTCAAGGCACACGTGAGGCAGACAGTGACACTCGGGCGCACATGGTGGCAGCTTCACACACCGTACCGGGGGACTCGCTCGTAAGTCTCTGATTAAAGCGTCACCGGGACAGCGGCGACCTGAGCCTGCCGCACCATACTGTCATCGGCATTGCAAAATCGGGGTGTCGATAAGAGGGGTTCGGTAGGGTTCAAGGGTTCAAGGGTTCAAGGGTTCAAGGGTTCAGGGTTCAAGGGTTCAAGGGTTCAGGGTTCAAGGGTTCAGGGGTTCAGGGGTTCAGGGCTTGAGCTGAAGCCGCGTCCCGACGATCAAGTTGAGGCGGCGGCACCGGAGCCGAATCTGTGAGTCCTACAGCGCGAGCCGCTCGCCCTCGCTCGCCGTTTCGGTGGCGTTGAAGACACGCCGCGCGTCCGAGCGAATCCGGACGAGCTGCTCGTCGGTTCGACCGGGCTTGTGATGGAAGAGCCAGAGCCCGCCGGCATCGCAGGTGTGTGCGAACTCCGCGCATTGTCGCCAGTCGCTGTGACCCCACCCACGATGCTGCGGCAGCTCCTCGGGCGTGAAGTGTGCGTCGAGTACGACCGCGGCAGCGTCGCGGCAGAAATCGGCCAGCGCCTCGTCAATCTCCGGATCGCCGAACTCATGGTCCGTGGCGTACACGAGATCCCCGGTCATCCCCCTGATTCGGTAGGCCAACGCACCGCCCGGATGATTGAGTGAGTGGGCCGAGATCTCGAGCCCGCCCACCCGCAGTTCCCCTGGCTCGATCAGCTCGACGACGGGCCGGTTCGGCAGGCGCTCGTGCGGCACCGGGAAGAATGGGGATCGAAAGATGGTGCTCACCCACTCGGGATCGTGGGATTCGAAGGCCGGCGCGAACACCTGCACGCGGCAGCCAGGTACGTAGAGCGGATGGAAGAACGGCAGGCCCTGCAGGTGATCCCAGTGATAGTGCGTCAGGACGATCGTGACGTCGCGTGGCTGCGATCCGAGCGCCTCTCCAAGCCCGACAATCCCCGACCCGGCGTCGAAGATGACGACCGCCCCCGTTGCGTCGTCTTCAACTTCAAGGCAGGGTGTGTTGCAGCCATGCCCGATCGCAGCGGGGATCGCCCAGGGCACGGATCCCCGCACACCCCAGAAACGCACACGCATCCTAGTTCCCCGATCGGGCGATAGGGTTCAGGGGTTCAAGGGTTCATTAGGTTCAAGGTTCAAGGTTCAGGGTTCAGGGTTCAAGGTTCAAGGTTCAATCGAGCGCCGAGCGCCGAGCGCCGGATAATCCCGGATCCCGACACGTTTCTTGGACAACCCTACGGCTTCTTCTCCGGCACGAGCGTGACGACGGTGTAGCGGTTCATCGGGAAGTATTTCTTGAACGTGTCCTGAAGGATTGGCGCAGTCACCGCGTCGATTCGCTCGAGGCGATGCAGCACGAGCGTCGGATCGCGCCCGAGCAGCTTCGCCGACTGGAGTCGTCCGATCCAGAAGCCATTCTGCTTGATCGATGTTTCGTAGGTGCGCCGCGCGCTCTCCTTCGCGCGGTTCGTCAGATCTTCCGATGGTCCCTGATCCTGCAGTCGACGGATCTCCTGGAGGACGCGGTCGACCATCTTGTCCACGTTTTCGGGGGCCGACCCGAAGCTGACGCCGATCGATCCTCCGGTAGTCTGAGGCAATCGCTGCGAGAGCCCGACGGACACGCTGTAGGTCTCGCCGAGCTCCTCCCGCAGGATGTCGCGCAATGCGATCTCGAGTACCTGCGTCGCGGCCTCGACGCGCCCCTGCTCGTTCTCCTCGAGCGGAGGATCCGCCGAGAAGCTCATCAAAGTCGTGCCCTTCGGCTCCCGACCTTTCTCGACGATTGCCTTCTCGTTGGCCGAGGGGAATGTGATGCCGACGTCCTTGAACCGGCTCGAGGACGTGCCGGTGGACGGCAGCGAACCCACGTAGCGAGCCACGAGCGGAAGCGCCTCCTCCACCTTGAAGGCGCCGACCATGAAGAACGTGAAGTCAGCGGCGTTGACGAACCGCGCGCGATAGAAGGACGACATCGCCGCCCGATCGAGCGTGCCGATCCTCGCGAGCGTCAGCGGGCGCGCCGTGTAGTGGTTCATCGTGTTCAGGGCGGCGAGCTTTTCGCCGAAGAGCGCGTTCGGATTGCTGTCGCGATTCGCGTACGCCGCCTCGAGCTGCCGCTTGATCAGCCCGAAGGCGTCCGCGTCGTCGCCGGGCGCCGTGAAGTTGAGATTCAGGAGCTGCAGGCCGGTCTCGAGATTCGCCGGAGTGCTCGAGCCCGAAATGCCCTGCGTGGACAGCGTGAAGAACGGCGACGCGCCGGCAATCTTGCCTGCCAGAAGCTTCTGCAATTCCACCGCGCTGTGGCCGCCGGCACCGGACAGGCCGACGAGCGAGGTCGCCAGCTGCGCCTCGGAGTACTTGTCGGGATCGGCCAGCGACGTCCCTCCCAATCCGGCCATCGAGAAGAGCACCTGATCGTTCTTGAAATCAGTGGGCTTCAGCCAGGCCTCGACGCCGTTGGAGAGCGTCACGACCGTGACGCCGAGCTCCTTGATCTCGCGCCGGGCCGTCACGGCGCCTGGCTCGGGCACGTGCTCCATGAGCGTGGTGCTCTTCGCAGTGTCGTTCCAGGCCGTGACGGCAACCGCATCCGTGCTGGCAAGCGCCGCTTTGAGTTGGGCGTCCGACGGCACCACCACGTTCGCCTTCTGCGGGGACACTGCGAGGATCACGCGGCTGGGGGAGGAGAACAGGGCCTTGGCTGCCCCGTTGACGTCCGCCAGGGTGACTGCGGGAATAGCTGCGTGCGCGAGCTGATGTTCGTACGCGATGCCCGGGCTCGGCTCGGCCTCGAGGAAGTGGTTCACGTACTCCTGAACATACCGGCCGCTCTCGGTCTTGTCGCGCTCGGCTAACTCGCGATCGTAGCCCGCCAGAGTCCATTTTTTCGCGCGATCCAGCTCGGACGGTCCGAAGCCATGCTCCAGCACCCGCTTCGCCTCGATCGCGAGCGCACCGAGGCCGGCTTCGATCTTGCCGTCCTGGACTCCGGCGCCAAGCGAAACGGTCTCCACGGTCGGCGTCAGGCCGCTGCCGTAGCCGCCGGCGCTCAGGAACGGTGCGTCCGGCTTCCGCGACAACTCGTCGAAGCGATCGTTCACCATCTGGAACACGAGTTGATTGACCAGCGCCCGCCGATAGTCGGCGACCCGGTCCTGGGGCTCCCTGGGCCGCTTCCGCACGATCGACACGGACGACTGGGTCGCCTCTGGATCGGTCGCGACCTTGTAGAGCACCTCCGCCGGCAGCGGAACCGGATACGACCGCGCCGGAGCCGGCGTCGCGGGATTGACGATCGTGCCGAACTCGGTCCGGATCAACGCTTCCATCTTCGGTGGATCGACATCACCGACCACGACGACCGCCATACGATCCGGACGGTACCATTTGGTGTAGAACGCGCGCAGCCGATCCGGGGTGAAGGACTTCAGGATCTCGGGCTTGCCGATCGGCAGGCGTTCGGCGTACTTGGACTGGTAGTAGAGCACCGGTATCTGCTGGTCGCGCAGGCGCGATCCGGCGCCCAGCCCGCCGCGCCACTCCTCGACGACCACGCCCCGCTCCTTGTCGATCTCGGCGGGCGCGAGGAGCATACCGCCGCCGAAGTCGGCGAGCGCTTGCAGCCCTTTCTCGACGACGCCTGCGCGATTGCTCGGCAGCTCGAACTGGTAGACCGTTTCGTCGAACGACGTATAGGCGTTGAGGTGCGGTCCCATTCGGGCCCCGGTGGACTCGAACGTCGCGATGAGCTCGCCGGGCTTGAAATGGCGCGTGCCGTTGAACGCCATGTGCTCGAGGAAATGCGCGAGCCCCTGCTGATCGTTCTCCTCGTCTATCGACCCGGCCTTGACCGCCAGCTGCATGAACACCCGCTGCTCGGGCCTTCCGTTCTTGCGGATGTAGTACCCGAGCCCGTTTGGAAGCGTGCCGGTCGTGACGAGAGGGTCGAACGGGAGCTTGTCGGTTGGCGCGAACGCTGCCGGCGCCGCCGGCGCCGGCGCCGTGCCCTGAGCCCGGACGTCACCGGTCTGGAGCATCGCCGAAGACAACACGAGCGTCGTGAACAGCCGGGTAGCGCTGATCGTCATGGAGTCACTCTAACCTAGATCCGGGGGGCTGCCGCCCCCCGGACCCCTTACGCCGTCGCTCGCGGGGACCCCGTCGCCCCGCTCCGCTCCGGCGGGCGCGCCTCGCGGCGCGCCTTCTACAGGTCGGACCTAACTGGCTCGTCCGGTTGCGCGAACGGGGCCAACACGTTACGCTCGCGTTTCAACCCGGAGATACCTGCATGAATCCGATCAGCGGACTGTTGTGGACGCTTGGCGCGTTGACCGGTGTGTATGTCGTCGGATGGTCCCGGTCGGAACAAGGGCCAGGCCTTCTCCAACTGGGCGTCGGAGCCGTCACCAACTTCTTCGACACGCTGGGGATCGGCTCGTTCGCGACGACCACGACCGCCTTCCGGCTCTGGAAGATGGTGCCCGACCAGATGATCCCGGGCACACTCAACGTGGGACATACCCTCCCGACCGTCGCACAGGCCTTCATCTACACGAAGCTGATCCCCGTCGACGTCCTCACGCTCTTCTCGATGATTGCCGCCGCCGTCCTCGGCGCCTGGCTCGGAGCCGGCGTCGTCGCGCGGTGGCCCAAACAGAAGATCCAGGTCGGGATGGGCAGCGCCTTGCTCGTCGCCGCGACCCTCATGCTGATCACGCAGTTACAGGCGGCGACCGGAAGCCGGATCCTGCCGCTCGGCGGCGAGGCGCTGGGCGTCCGCGGAGTTCTGCTGCTCGTCGCGATCGCCGGCAACTTCATGCTCGGTGCCTTGATGACGCTCGGCATCGGGCTGTACGCCCCCTGCATGATTCTCGTGAGCCTGCTGGGCATGAATCCGACCGCCGCCTTCCCGATCATGATGGGCTCGTGCGCGTTCCTCATGCCGGTCGGAAGCCTGCGCTTCATTCGCGAGCGCGCCTACAGCCTGCCGAATGCCATCGGCCTGGCCGTCGGCGGGATCCCGGCGGTGCTAGTAGCCGCCCTCCTCGTCGTCTCGATGAACCTCTCCACCGTCCGATGGCTCGTCATCGCGGTCGTGCTCTACACGGCCGTGACGATGCTGATCTCCGCATCGAGGGAGAAGACGTAGGCGTCAGCGGAGCCGGTCGAAGCTTGGACCGCTTTCATCGACGGACAGCCACTAGTCTCATCCGAGGGGCTTCGCCCCTCGGACTCCCCGACACGCGCTCTCGCGCGCCGCTTCGCCGGCGCGCTTCCGCCTCCGCGCGAAGCGCTACGGCGAGACCTCGCCGAAGCCTTGGCGTAGGCGGGCCGCTCGCGTGGCTCGCTCGCCATGCTCGCTCGCACCGTGAGCAAGCGTCGGGTTTGTGAGACGGCTTCTATAGTCTCTGAACAGGAGATCAGAAGATCAGGAGTCAGAAGATCAAGAAACCAAGATAAACCCTCTGATCTCCTGAACTCCTGATCTCCTGTAAAACCATCGCCTCGAGTCAGCCCTGTCGTCCGACTTTGGCGGGTGGCAGGCGCCCGCTGCCGTCGCTGCCGCCGCTGCCGCCGCTGCCGTCGCGGCAACGAGCGCGCGGAGCGTCCTCGCCACGAACCGCTATCTCGCCTGCACCGTTGTCTTCGTACCGGTTGCCGGCGCGTTGAAGTACTTGGCGGCGAAATCGAGGAACACCGGCCAGTTCGGCCCGGGCGTGTGGCCGGCCGAGTGCTGGCGGAAACCGATGTCGCCGGAGACGAGCGCCGTCTCAATACTCGGGAATTCGGTGGTGCCGAGGTCCTTGCGGCCGAGCAGCCGGTAGACGGGTCCGGCGCCGACACCCGCGAGGAACGTGCCCTTGGCGTCGACCCACGCGTCGTTGATGTTGGCGGCCTGCTGCTCGACCGGACCACGACTGAGGATGACGTTCGGGTCGCCCGGCTTCAGCATCTTGATCGTGCCGTCCTCGTTCGTGTCGGGCCCTTTCCCTGCGCTCAGGAACACCGGCCGTGGCGCGCACATCGCGACGAGCTCGTGCGAGTCGACCGGCAACTGATCCCAGCGGCCTGCGTACTTCAGGTAATTCCCCGCCATCCAGTGGTACTCGTTGAGTGCCGCGATGTTCTCGACGAGCTCGCCGTACTTGCGCCGATGGAGCTTCGCGCCCGCCTGGCCGGACGAGCTGATGAAGCCCGTGAGGAAACGTTCGTCGTACGCCATCGCGACGAGCGCGGCCTTGCCGGTGCGCGAATGGCCCTGGACCGCGACCCTCTTCGGATCGACGGACTTGTCGGTCTCGAAGTAGTCGAGCACCTTGCTCATGCCCCAACCCCAGGCCGAGAGGACACCCCAGTCATCCAGCTTGCGCGGCTGACCCTTGTTCACGAGCCCGATGATGCCGACGGTGAGCCCGGCGCCGCAATCGGCCTGGACGCTCGCGGTATTGACGCTCGCGTAGCCCCATCCGCGCGCGACAATCTGCTCCTGCGCCGTGGGTCCTGGCGGAGGCGCGGGCGCTCCCCCTCCGGCAGCGCCGCGGGCAGCACCGGCGGCAGGGCCTGCGCCGCGCGCAGGCGCCCCCGGCGGGAGGCATGGATTCGGCTGCGCGGTCACGCCTGGAGGCGGTGCCCCGCCACCGAACATCAGGACGACAGGCACCGGTCCCTTTGCATCAGCCGGGGTGCTCAGCGAGGCGAAGATGTTGACCGTGATTGCGGGATACGCCGCGTTGTCGACATGACCGACTAGTTGCTTCGTGATGACGGAAACGTTCCCCGTCGTTCCGGGGGTCGTGCTCAGGACCTCCCACTTGACCTTGGGCATGACCTTGGGTCGGCGCCCGTAGACCTCGCGATCGAACAGCTCGACGATCTCCGCGCGGCGCTTCGCCCACTGTGATGGGGTCGTCACCCTGCTGCCAGTGCTCATCAGGAGCGGATCCGGCAACTTCGGATAGGGGTTCGCGGTCGCCTCATCGTAGGTCGCCGCGAGGTACGCCCCAGGCCCTGAGGGAAACATCGTGATCTTCAGGAGATCCATCATCCGTTGACGATCTTCCTGGTTCGTCAGCATCACAGGTCCCGGCGCCCCCGGCGCGGGGCCGGCCTGCTGAGCGCGAGGCACCGGGGACAGAGCCACGACCATGAAGGCCGCGACAGCAATCAGGGTATTGACCGAACGTCGTCTGGCCTGCATAGGCTCCCTCCACATGACGCTCTATTATCGATAATCTAGTCGCCGACACAAGGGCTGGTTTTCCAGGGTCGATTCTTCAGGCGAACTCCGGCACTCTTTGAAACTGGCTGCGTTCGGATGACTAGAGGCGGTGCCTTTTCACAGGGAGGAAGGAGGAGGGGGAGGAACCTTGCCGCCACGTTCGAAACGATTCCGTGGCGCTCGCGCGCGAGCGGCCAACGATTGTTGGAACTATAGCGGCAAGCTCCTCCCCATTCCTCCCCTCCTCCCTTCCTCTTGTGACGCTCTTTTGACAAGTGGCTGTCGCGCTAACGTGCGTCTCCGCATGCGGCCTCACCCCCCCGGCGTTTCGTCGAGGAGTCGCCGCGCCAATCGTTCGTAGATCACAATCGCTCCGGCCATCTCCTCGAGATCGAGATGTTCCTCTTCGGTGTGCGCGACCAGGATCGAGCCGGGCCCGAAGAGCAGCGGCGTGCCCCACGCGCCGAGCAGCGGCACGTCGGTCGTGAACCGAAAGGCCGCCGACTCGAACCCGTCCAGGGTGTACATCCTGATGGCAGGCACCCGCAGCACTTCCTCGATTTCTACCCTGGACGCCAGCGGCCTGATGGCTTCCAGAGCGTCATCGGCCGATCCGACGATCCGGAAGACCAGCTCCGCCGACGCGTGGGGGGACACGACGTTCGGCGCGATGCCGCCTTCGATCAGGCCGATTGAGTAAGACGTCGCACCCATGTCGGGATCCGACGGAAGCGGCAGCGTTCGCAGTTGCACGAGGGAGTCGATGAGGAGGTCGATCGCCGAGATGCCGTGCTCCGGTGTCGCGGAGTGACACGCGCGGCCGCGCGCGTGCAGCCTGACGCGGAGCACTCCGCGCGTCGATGTCGCGAGCTTGCTGTCGGTCGGCTCGCCGTTGATCAGGTATCGCGATCGCAGCGCGCGGGTGTTCGCGAGGCTTGCGCCGTCGCTGCCCCGCTCTTCGCCGACGACGAACAGCAGGCCGACCCGGCGCTCGCCGTTCGCGCGCAGTCGCTCGGCGGCCGCCAACTGCGTGGCAAGGATGCCTTTGGCATCGCACGATCCGCGCCCGTACAGTCTGCCGTCGCGCACGGCTGGAGGGGATGAACGGCGGGACGCAATCGTAATGCGTGGAGAGCACGACGACAGGATCGTCGAGCGTGGCCACGAGGTTCGAGCAGCCGCGTGCCAGTGGCTGTTCCGTCACCGTGTAGCCCCTGTCGCGCAGCAGGCCGGCGAGCCAGTCGCCCGCCGCGCGTTCGCGCCCCGTCGTCGAGTCGATGTCGATGAGCGCCCGGGCGACCTCGATGGTCTCTAACGGATCCATGCTTCGAGTGCCGTCCGCGCGTCCGTCCGTTCGTCCCGATATTTGACGATGATGGGCGTCGACACCGAGAGGCCCCACGTCTGGCCCGCACCCTTCGTGATCGGGCGCGTTCCGGGCACCACGACTGCGCCTTCAGGCACGACCAGCGGCTCGCCCGGAACCGGCTCGAGAATGCGGCCGTTCGGCAGGTCGTAGATTGGCGTCGAACCGGTGAGAATCGTGCCTGCGGCGAGCACGGCGCGCCGCTTCAGAACCGTGCCCTCGTACACGCCGCAGTTGCCGCCGACGAGCACGTCGTCCTCGACGATGACCGGGAGCGCGCCGACCGGTTCGAGCACCCCGCCTATCTGGGCGGCGGCGCTCAGATGCACGCGCGCGCCGATCTGCGCGCAGGATCCCACCAGGGCGTGCGAGTCGACGAGCGTGCCGTCTCCAACGTACGCGCCGATGTTGATGTACATGGGCGGCATGCAGATGACACCGCTGCCCAGATACGCGCCGTCTCGAACGGTCGATCCACCAGGCACGATCCGCACGCCGGCTCTCGGTCGACATGCGCTTCAACGGCAGCGTGTCCTTGTCGAAGAACGGCCAGCGGCCGTGATCCGCGGAAACGTCGGCGGTCTCACCGTGGCGGAAGCCGAGGAGGATGCCCTGCTTCACCCACGTGTTCACGCGCCAGCCGGAGGGCGCTGAGGGATCAGGCTCGGCGGCGCGCGCCTCGCCGCTCGAGAGCGCGGACCGCAGCCGGGTGAAGACCTCTCGCGCCCGGTCGCGATCCGCGGCCGGGCCGAGCGCCACGAGCGACGCGATCTCGTCTGCCAGAACGCTCGCCATTGTTCAGCGCCGCTCTGCGGACGCCGCCGTCTCGGCGAGGAGGCCCATGGACTCGAGAACGGACCGGATCTTCGCGCGCGAAGCGTCGCGCGGGGGGACCATCGGCAGCCGGAAGGCCTCTTCGAGCAGCCCCATCGCCGCCATCGCGCACTTCACCGGTCCAGGGTTCGACTCGACGAAGTTCACCTGCAGCAATTGGAAAATCCGGGCGTGGATTTTCCGCGCCGACTCGAAGTCGCCTCTCGCGGCGAGGTCGACCATGCGAGCCATGTCCGCCGGGATTTCGTTGGACGCCACCGAGATGATGCCCCGTCCGCCGACGGCCATCACCGGCAGCGTCAGCGCATCGTCTCCGGAGAGGACGACGAAGTCGCTCGGAACGGAGCTGCAGACGTCGCAGATCTGTGACATGTTGCCGGACGCTTCCTTCACGGCCACGATGCCCGGCACCGCGCTCAGCCGCACCAGCGTCGGAACTTCGACGTTGCATCCCGTCCGGCCAGGGACGTTGTACACGACGATCGGCAGGCCCACCTGGCCCGCAATCGCGCTGTAGTGTTGGAAGAGCCCCTCCTGCGTCGGCTTGTTGTAGTAGGGGGTGACGGAGAGGATCCCGGCCGCACCGGCGCGCTTCATTCTGAGCGCGCTGGCGATGACCTCTCGCGTATCGTAGCCGCCGGCACCCGCGAGCACCGGGACGCGACCGTCCGCCACTTCGACCACGAGCTCGACGACCCGGACGCGCTCGTCGTCCGAAAGCGTCGGGCTCTCCCCCGTCGTTCCGCACGGAACGAGGAAGTGCACGCCCGCCTCGATCTGGCGTCGCGCAAGCTGCCGCACCGCGCGCTCATCGAGCCCGCCGTCGCGGGTAAACGGTGTCACCAGCGCCGTACCACACCCTGTCCATGCTGTTGCCATGCGTCCTCCGTATTGAACGCCCGACCTGATCGCCTCCACCTCGAACCTCTGAACCTTGAACCTTGAACCTTGAACCGCCCCCGTCAGAACCCGACCACGTCCTCCATCGTGAACCACCCTCGGCGGCCGTGGACCCACCGTGCCGCCTCGAGCGCACCGCGGGCGAAGATGCTGCGATCGCGCGCGGTGTGCGTCAGCGTGATGGTCTCTCCGCCACCGTCGAACCCAATCGTATGGGTCCCCGGGATCGCGCCGGCCCGTGTCGACGCGATGTCGATGTGAGCCCTGTATCCCGAGCCCGACATGGTCTCCATCAGGGCCAGCGCCGTGCCGGACGGCGCATCCCGCTTCGCCGCGTGATGCAGCTCGTGCACCCACGCGCCGAACTCCGGCCGCCGCGCCATCAGCTCCGCGGCGCGCGCCACGATCGCGCCGAACAGGCTCACCCCGAGCGCGAAATTCGGCGCGGCGACGACGCCGATTCCCCGCTTCTCCGCCTCCTGGCGAATGGCCGCCTCGTGCGCGGCCCAGCCCGTCGTGCCGATGACGACATCGTAACCGCGCGCGGTAAGAGCCGGAAAATGCGCCGCCAGCGCGTCACTCGTCGAAAAATCAATCGCCACGTCCGCGGCCGGCCATTCGGCGCTGCGGCCGGTGTTCTCGCGATCGACCCAGCCGGCGACCTCGAAGCCGTACTCTCCGCTCAGCGACTCGACGAGCCGGCCCATGCGCCCGCGTCCGAGCAGCAACACGCGGAGGCGGCTCGGAGCGGGAGTCGGTCATCGGGCGGTACCCAGGCGGCTCGCGGCATCGAACGCCGCTTCGTGGAGGCGGGTCATGGCCGTCGCGACGTCGCGGTCGCTGAGCACGACGGTCACGTTCCGGCGGGAGGCTGCCTGCGAGACCATCCGCAGGGGCACGCCCTCGAGCGCCGAGAGCAGGCGGATGGCGAGCCGCGGATCGGTGCGCAGGCTGTCGCCGACCGCACACAGGATCGCCATGTCCTTGTCCACGATCACGTCGGCGAACTGCTCGAGCGCGGCGACAATCTCCGGAAGCTGCCTGTCGTCGTCTACCGTCACCGACACGCTGACCTCGGACGTCGTGACGACGTCGACCGGCGTGCGATACGTCTCGAAGACCTGGAAGAGGCGCCGGAGGAAGCCGTGCGCCATGAGCATGCGTGTGGACGTAATCTCGACGACCGTCACGCGGCGCTTGCAGGCGAGCGCGGCGACGGCCCTCCCGCCGCCGGAAGGCTCCGCGGTGATCCGCGTCCCCTCCCCTTCCGGCCGCCGGCTGTTGAGGATGCGAACCGGGATGTCGGCAGAGACCGCCGGCAGAATCGTGCTGGGGTGCAGAACCTTGGCGCCGAAGTACGCCAATTCCGATGCCTCCGCGAACGATAGCCGCTCGACGACGGCGGGACGATCGACGACTCGCGGATCCGCCGTGAGCATGCCGTCGACGTCGGTCCAGATCTGAATCTCGCGGCACTCGAAACGGGCGCTGCGCGGAAGCCGGCAGTCCATGCAGCGCCGCACCCATCAACGCCGCCGAGTAGTCGGACCCTCCGCGGCCGAGCGTTGTCGTGGCGCCGGATGGCGTGCTGCCGACGAACCCGCCGAGAACCGGGACACGCCCGTGGAGAAGGTGCGGTACCAGCTCGCGCTCTACGGCGGCGCGCGTCTCGAGCGCCAGGGGCAGGGCGGCGGTGTGCTGATCGTCGGTCACAGCGCGCGCCTGGCATCGACCCACGCAGCTGGCATGCCGGCTTCCTCGAACGCAGCGGCCACGATGCGGCTGCTGACGATCTCGCCGACCGCCGCCACCGCATCGAGCGATCGAGGCGAGGACTCGCGGAGGATCGAGATCGCGGTGAGCACCGCGCGCAGATCCTCCAGGTCGCGCGTGACCATGGCGGCGAGCGCGGACGCGCGCTCCCCCGTGGTGAGCGCGCGCACCAGAGTCGAGGTGCCGCTCGAGGACGCGATCGACCCCCGCGTCCACTCCTTCCGCGCCCGCGCTGCGCATCGGACGCCAGAGCCAGCAGCTGATCGGTGGTTCCGGAGGTCGCCGACACGACGACCACGGGCGGCGCGTCACTGTCCCCGCGGCCCCAGCGGGCTTCGCCGGTCACGCGCATCGTCCCGACAATCGACAGCAGCCGGCCGATGGCCTCCGCATCGGCCACCGACGTGCCGCCGAACTTCATGACGACGTCCCGACGATGCCCGTAGCTTCCGCCTCGAGGCGGAAGCTACTTGTCTCGTTTCCCGCGCCCATATCAGTCGACCCACCCGTCGGCGAACATCAACTCCGCATTCAAGAGCGCCGCGCCCGGCCGCGCCTCGAATCGTGTTGTGCCCCATCGCCACGAGCTTCGTCCCGAGGATCGGGCACCGACGGACGCGCCCGACGGTGACGGTCATTCCGCCGCCCTTCCCGACGTCCAGCCGCGGCTGCGGGCGGTCGGGAGCATCCGACACATCGATGGGCGGGTGCGGCGCGGTCGGGAGGCCCAGGGCCTGAGGCTTGCCCGCTGAAGGATCGGAGCGCGGCACGGACGTCATCGGGTGACGGGCGCGAGTCGAGGGCCACCGACAGAGACACCGTGTGCCCATCGATGACCGGCACGCGCGTCGTCTGCGCGCTGACGACGACGGTGTGGGCCGTGACGGCCTCGTCTGCGTAGGCGCCGAGAATCTTCTGGGTCTCGGTCTCGATCTTCTCCTCCTCGCCGGAGATGGCCGGGATGACGTTTCCGAGGATGTCCAGCGACGGGACGCCCGGATATCCCGCACCGGACACCGCCTGCAGCGTCGTCACCATGGCGGAGCGGAGACCGAAGACGCGAAGCGGCGCGAGCACCATCGCAATCACGACCGTCGAGCAGTTCGGGTTGGTGACGATGGCGCCGGACCAGCCGCGCTCGCGTCGCTGGCGGCGAATGAGACCAAGATGATCGGGGTTGACTTCGGGAATGACGAGAGGCACGGCGGGGTCCATTCGCGCCGTGCGTGTGTTGCTGATCACGAGATGGCCCGCGGCGGCGAAGGCCGGCTCGAGGTCCGTCGCGACGGCTGCGTCGAGCGCCGAGAACACCAGACGCGGCCCTTTGCCGGGCGTGCACGCCTGAACTTCCATCCGGCAGACGTCGTCAGGCGGCGGCGTGTCGAGCCGCCACGTCACGGCATCACCGTAGGCCTTGCCCTCGGAGCGGCCGCTCGCCGCCAGCCACGCCGGCTTGAACCACGGATGGCCCGAGAGCAGACGGATGAACTGCTGCCCCACCATCCCCGTGGCGCCGAGAATTCCAACCTCGATGCGTTGCTGCGGCGATCGATCCGCTGTGCCCATGATGCCTCGATCACTCCTGGAAGGAACCTGAGTTCCAAAAAAAAACCCGCCGACCGTTTACTCGGTCAGCGGGTTCGTGTCGTCCGTTTGTCTCCGTATCGTTTTCGGAGCTACGTCACGGGCGTACAGATACCACCGACCTGCAGAGTCGCTTGACTCGCTTTCGGTCGGTAGTCTGGCGCACGGTGAACATCCGGAAAATTCTAGACGTTCGAGCCGCTGGCCGTCAAGCGCTTTCGGGGGTTCACTTGGACAACCTTCGCTTGTCACGAAAAACCTAACAGGAGGAGGGGAGGAAGGGAGAAAAACGGGAGGAACTGGGATGGACGCCGAAGGACTGCGGCTGCTCGCTCCGCGCTACGCGCGGCGGAGTGAGAGAGCGGGTGCGAAATCGCGAGCGCTACGTGGTCTCGACAAGCGCTCGCGATTTCACGCCCGCTCTCTCGCTCCAGCGCCCGCCTAGCGGCGGGCGCGCGAGCAGCACGCAGTCCTACGGCGACCATTCCAGTTCCTCCCGTTTTTCTCCCTTCCTCCCCTCCTCCTGTAAGGCTTTTGTGACAGGTGAGAGCTGCCCGCCGAACACTCAGTGCGTCAAGGAATACAACACGACGTTGATCCCGACCGCATATCCATTGGGCGAGAACTCGTAGAAGAACCGCGGATCCTCCGCTTCGCGCTCCCACGCGTCCGAGATGTCCGTGTTGTGCGTCATCAGCACCATCAGGCGGCCGGAGGGGTCGGCGATCCCGCGGAAGTTGACGTGCGCGCTCTTCTCGCCGCGCTCGGAGGTCGCCCCTCCGTTGCGAATCCAGAACTGGATCGAGGGAATCTGCGGGATCTGGGTGACCGTGAACATCGTCCGAAAGATCGGATGATCCGGCGAGATGTCCTTGATCGGATAGTCGTGCCGTGGAAGCACGCGGGCGAGCTCCGACTCGAAGGACTCGAGCGCGTCGGGCCCCCAGAAATCATCCGACCAGAGAAAGCCGCCCTTCAGCAGGTAGTCGCGCAGGCGCTCGACCTCCTCGTCGCTGAACGACGCGGTGCCGGCGTCTTCGATCTCGACGAACGGACACTGAAAGAGCGCGTCGTCGGTCGCCCGGACGACGAGGTGGTTGGGCTCGCCGCCGTGTTGGCGGCTGATGCGGGTCTTGGTCAGCTCCGACAGACGGATCGAGAAGTTGATGTCGGCATCGGGGTAGTCGGTCCACCAGCCCTGGCCGCCATCCTCCCAGCGGACCTGATCGTATTGCAGCCGGCAGAAGTTGAAGCCGCCGTCGAAGCTCTGGGCCGTGGCGAATCGCGGCGGCAGCCGGCGACGGCCGCCGCCGCGAAATCCTTGGAACTGCCCCTGGAACTGGGCGAAAGTCACCGCCGTGGCCGCGACCACGAAGAGGGAGACGACTGCAGCCGCCCTCCGGCGCGCGCGCGCGGCGATCCGTTTCACTTCTTGTCCGGCGTTTTGTCGACCGGCTTGTCGCCGGGCTTCTCGGGCGCCTTCGAGAGCGACCGGTAGGTACTGTTCGACGAGCTTCCTGAACTGCTCCGGCACTTCGTCGCTGCCGGAGAGGAGCACCTGATTGGCGTCACCTTCGACGCGCCGGCGCAAGCCGTACTCGAACCGCTTCATCGAGTCGGCGACCTGGCTCTGCAGCCGCGTCAGTTCGGCGGCGTCCTGGTATACCCGGTCGTCGTCCAGTTGACGGAGACCCTTCAAGACTTCGTCGAGCTCGCGTCCGTCGACCCGCTGCCCCTGGAGAGCCCGGCGGAGCTGCTCGACCTGTCCGGTGTACTGGCGAACCTCGCCCCGGAACTGGCGGACGTCGCCCGGCGTGAAGACGCCCTGGTTGTAGCGGCGATCACCGGTACCGCCTGCCGCTCCAGGCTGGAATGCGCCGTACGTGTCGCCGTCACCGTTCCGGCCGCCGATTGGTCGGCGCACCGTCGTTGCGCCCCCCGTTGCCGCCTTGCTGGCCACCCTGAGACTGCTGACCACCCTGACCCTGTTGCCCGCCCTGACCCTGCTGGCCCTGACCGGCTGGCCCTGCTGGCCCGGATTGCCCCTGCTGGCCGGACTGACCTTGCTGCCCCGATTGGCCCTGCTGGCCTTGCTGCCCCTGTTGCCCCTCGCTGACCCTGTTGCCCCTGCTGGCCCTGTTGCCCCTGCTGGCCCTGCTGACCGTTGCGACCCTGCTGGCCCTGACGACCCTGCTGCCCGACGCGCTCGCGCGTCCGCTCGTCGAGTGACTGCAGCCCCCGCGCGACCTGCTGCGCCTTGTCGAGCGCATCGCCCATCGCGTCCGGTCTCGAGCTCCCGACCGATGACGCCGCATCCCCCAACCGCTTCCGGAGATCTTCGAGGCTGGTGCCGATGCGCTGCTCGTAATCGTTGACCTCCGACCCTTGAACGCCGCGCACGAATCTGCGACCGCGTGTACCGGATGGTGTCGCGCAACCGGCTGTCGCGCATCGCACGCGCCGCATCGGAGAGCTTTCGTGCGGTATCGGGGTCGCCGCGCCGCATGTCCGACGCGGTCTTATCGAGCTGGCTCTCGAGCGCGGTCGCCTTGGACTCGAGGGTGTCCTTCCGGTCGCTGAGCTGCTGGATCTTGTCGACCTTGTTTTCCGCGGCGGTGCCCTCGAGGCCTTTGACACCTTCGGCGATCTGCTGCTGATCGCGGACCATCTCTTCGGCCTGACGCTGCGCGTCGGCGACGTCTCGCGTCCCTCGCGCGCTCTGCGCCTGCTGGAGCTTGCGCTGCGCGTCCTGCAACCGCTGCAGCGCGGAGGTCGCTTGCGCGGCGCTCATCTGACCGCCGTTGGCGGCCGCTTGCCGCATCTGATCCGCGGCCTCGCGCATGCGACGGGCGGAGTCCATCAGATCGGGTCGGTTCTCGTCACGCGAGAGCTGCTCCAGGCGACGGGCCGCTTCCTCGACCTGCTCGGCGAGCTGGCGCTGGCTGTTGCCACCGTTGCCGCCCGCCTGCTGCCCCGCGGCGCGCTGCCGAAGCCGTTCGGCTTCCTGCTCCTGCCGGCGCGCGAGCTCCTTGAGCTTCTCGGCCAGCTCGTCGACCTTCTGGTCCGACTGCTGCTGCTGCGCGCGCTGGGCGGTCTCGTACTGGTTGGCCATCTTGTCCATCTCGAGCTCGAACAAGTCGGCCAGATCTTCGGCCATCTGACTCCCGCCGCCGCCACCACCGCCGCCCTGCTGCCGCTGCATGCTGACCTGGACTTCGTATTCCTCCTCCGCCTTCTGGAGAATCTGGAGCGCCTTCTGCTCGAACGGGATCGCACCGTCCGGGCTGGCCTGCTGAAGCTTCCCCTCCGCGGACTTCATCTCGGTGGCGGCCTGCGGCAGCAGCTCGGCAACCTTCTTGAAGGCGGGGTCCTGCTGGATCAGCCGGCTGTTCATCCGCGTCACCAGACCCTCCACCTGATCGCGAAGCTTCGCCTGCGACAACCCGATGACCGTCGAATTCTCCCGCAGCTTGTCGGCCGCCATCGTCTTGCGATCGCGGTTGATGTTGAACGTCGCCGCGATGATCTGACGCTGCTGCTGCGACAGGGCGCCGACCTGCTGATTGCCCCCGCCGCCGCCCCCGCCGCCGGCATTCGATTCGGCGCGCTTGAACTCCTTGCGCAGCGGACGGATCTGCAGGAAGTAGAGGTCGCTCGTCGTACGCTTGGCGCCCGCGACCGCGTCGTTGTCCGCGGCACGCGCGTAGTAGGACACGAAATCGCCCGGCTCCACGCTCAGCTCCTCGAGGTAGAACGTGTGTCCGGCGGTCACCTCGCTCAGCCTGTTCTTGCCGTTGAAGAGACGGAGTGTTTTCTCCGCGCCGCCGTTGACCGAGTACACGAGGTCGAGGTCCTTCACGCCGTAGTCGTCTTCTGCGCGCGCCTCGACGAAGACTTCCTCGATCGGCGACGCCGAGGTATCGCGTCCCGGCTTCGAGATCGAAACGGTCGGCGGCTGGTCCGCCAGCACGTCGATCGTGTATTGCGGTGAGGCCGCCACGTGCTCCCCCGTGGCGGCGTTGAGCTCGATGCGGTAGAAGCCATCACGATCGGCCACGAACTTGCCGTCGAGGCCGCCGTCACCACCGGCTCGAGGCGCCAGGCCCGCAGACTCCTTGTCGTGCAGCAGGATCTGCCCGCCCGGCGACGTCATCGTCGGCACGACGTGCACGCGCACCTCCGTGCCTTTCAGCACCGCGATGTCGCCGCCGTCTTCCACCTTGCGCGGCTCGAGACCGGTATAGGCGGGGAAGTGATACTCGAGCTCCAGCTTCTGCACGTACGGCAGATCGACGACCTTGAGCGAAAACGTCGAGGACCGGACCCCTGCCGCCTCGACGAAGTAGTCGATTGGACCTGCAAGGTCGAAGAGCATCCCCTCGTACTGATGGCCGTCCGTCGCGGTTTCGGACCGCAGGAGCGTCATCCGCTCGAACGGCGCGTCAGGCGACTTGCGCATCATGAGCGCGGCCTGCTCGGCGTCGAAGCCATCGAGCTTCGCCGTGATGGTCTGGTCGATCCCGCGCGGCACCGTCGCATTCCCAGGCGTGACGTCGATGCGATAGGGGGCCGCGGCCTCGACGCTGCGCGACACGATCAAGAGTGCGGAGAGCGCGTGCCGCAGGTACGCGGGGCCGAGCGAGAAGACCGCCAGCGTGCAGACCGCAATCGCCGCAATGGTGCCGGCGTAGCGGCGCACCGGCCTGCGCTCGACCGCGCGTCCGCTGTCGATCGCCTGGCACTTCTCGACCGCCGAATCCACAAGACGCTCGACGAGCGCGGCTGAATGAGGCGAGTCCGCGCTCGCCTTCGACATGGCGTTCATGGCGTTCATCTCGACGGCGCTGATGATCGCCGACTGGAGCGACGGCTCGTGCTCCTCGAGATACAACGCCACCTGCTCGTCCGAGACGCTCCTCATGAGCGGGCGTAGGAGGAACCAGTAGGTCAGGGCGGCCAGCGTCAGCCCCAGGACGACCCGGAACGTGACAATCGAGCCGGCGCTGAAGCGCCAGGACTCCAGTCCGAATGCCGACAGCAGGAGCGCCGTCACGCCCAGCCCCAGCACACCGACCGCGCCCCGCAGCGCGAGCTTGTAGCGCCATCGGCGCCGCACGTCGTGGATGATCTCCACCAGACCGCCGGGGGTCTCGGTTTGCCGCTTGGGATTCCACATGGACTGTCTCTCCTTCACCCAGCTTACACCCGCGAGAATCCATCTCGTGCCTTCCGCCTGAAGGCGGAAGCTACGTGAGCGCGATTCTTCCCCGTGCCTTCCGCCTGAAGGCGGAAGCTACGTGAGTGCGATTCTTCCCCGTGAGCGCGATTCTTCCCCGTGGCTTCCGCCTTCAGGCGGAAGTACGTGAGCGCGATTCTTCCTACACTGTCGAACGATTCCCGAGAACCGTCTCGGCTGCGAGGAACACCAATCCGGCAAACATCAGGTACCACCAGATCCGCTGCGCGCCTTCCTGCGCTTCGTCGGTTGGCGGTGTCGGCGTCCCGTTCGCCGCAACGCCGCCCGCCCGGCCCATCGCCGCCGCCGCCACTTCCTTCGGATCGAGCGGCGTCATGTCCGACTCGGCGAGATCGACGTTGCTCGCAACCACGACCGACGGCTCGGCATCCCGCCCCTGCGCTCGAATCTCATAGAACCCCTGCTCGGCAGCTCCAGCACTTCCGGACCTTCACCGTCGAGCGACACACGCTGGCCCGATGGCGTGAGCGCCACGCGACTCATGCTTGGCATGCTTGGCGTTGCCGTGGCCGGCCCGGCCGATCTGGTTCGCGACCCCATCGGCGCATCCACGACTTCTCCCACGGTTCGCCACGGTGCGGGCTCGCTGTAGTCGCCGAGGTATCGCATCAGCCGATGCATCAGCGGGAGGTACACCGGCCGAACCGCGAGGTCGTTCCAGAACGTATCGATGGAGGAGGTCCACATCAGCACGCGCCCGTTCCCGCTCTTCCGCTCGAGCAGTGCCGGCGCACCGTCGTCGTATCGCGCGAGGACCTGCGAGCCGGGGCCGGCCGTGACGGCGCGATAGCCGTAGAAGCGCGCAGCAGCAAAATCGCCGGTTCTCGGCGCGCGGAATACTTCGAGGGCCGGATGGCCGTATTCGAGCGCGCCGAGTCGCGCCGGCGTGCCGGCGCTCCGGTCGACTGCATTCCCGGGCACGCCAGGCAGCACCGCCGGCTGGCCCGACCACGCCGCGCGCTCCCCCGCAATCACGAACAGACCCGCCGCCGCTTTCAACGAATCGCGCGAGACGATCGGCGGTCGACGAGGCGACCGCGACATCGTTCAGGACGACGACCGACGCGCGCGTGAGGTCCTCGTTCGAGAGCGAGTCGGCGGCTCCGGGCGGTGACCTCGAAGCGAGGCGACTCGCCGACCGCCAGCGCGCGGGACAGATAGAGGCTGCCGTCACGCGGCGCGCCGGCGCGCTCGGCCAGGATCACGCGGACCGGTTCATCCGGCGACACCACGAAATTGAACACGTTGTCGCGCTCGAGCGCGTCGTTCGCCAGCCGCACCGACGCCCGCATGTTGCGCTCGAGCGACGGTGACGGGCTCGAAGGTCGTCGAAGCCGACCCGCCTGGCTCCACATTGACGCGCTGCGTCTGTACGCCGCGCCCGCCGAGCTCCAGCGTCAGCTCGACGCCGCGAACCGCCGCTGTTCCGTGATTCACGCACGCCTGCCGTCACGGCGACGCGCTGCTGGTTCGAGAACATCGAGCGCTGCAGCGCGACCGGCGTCACGGACAGGTTGGCGGTGTCGGCTGTCCGCCACCGGGACCGTGGTCAGCTCCGCCCCATCCGGCAGTCGCACACCTTCGGCGCCCTGCCAGCCGGTCCGTTGGAAGTCCGTGATCAGAATCGCTTCCCGCCGAGGCAGCGCCGATTCGCTGAGGATGCTGCCGGCAAGCTTCAAGGCCGGGCCATACCGCGTCGCGCCCGCCCCGGGCTGGATTCCCGTGACGGCGGCCGCCAGCCTGCTGCGATCGGCAGTCGACCGCAGCGCCACTTCCGCGTTCGACGCGAACAGCACGACAGTGCCGCGATCCGACGGCTTCAGCCCGTTGACCGCGCCCTGCGCCGCCGACAGCGCTTTCTGCCAGCGACTGCCATATCCCATGCTGTAGGACCGATCGAGCAGGACGACCACTTCCCGCGCGCCCGTGGCGCTGGCGGCGGCGACGTCCGTGCGCCGCCAGAACGGCCGCCCGAATGCCAGCACCAGC
Organism: uncultured Acidobacteriota bacterium; assembly: GCA_963804795.1. Lineage (GTDB taxonomy): Bacteria > Acidobacteriota > Vicinamibacteria > Vicinamibacterales > 2-12-FULL-66-21 > CAVSUB01. The sequence goes on from CAWDRS010000015.1 coordinate 251,822, forward strand.
AGCGCGAGCGCCGCCAGGCGCATCGCCAGCAGCAGCCAGTGACGGATGCGCCGGCGCTGCACCGACTGGTACGGGATGCGGCGGATGAACATCAGCGACGGGAACTGCACGACGTTGCGGCGCTCTTTCTGAATCAGGTGCAGCAGCACCGGAATGGCGAGGCCCGCAAGCCCGACGAGGAACAGAGGGGTCAGAAACGACATCACCGTACCCGGCTCAGTCTTTCACGCGCGGAAAGGTAGCTGAACAACGCGTGATCGAGCGGCGATGACGTGTTGACCAGGGTGTAGTCGATGCGATTGGCCGAGAAGCGCTCCGTCAGCGCCATCGTATGCGCCTTGACCAGCTCGCGATACTGCTCGGCGAGCACGTCGGGCACCACCGGCAGCTGCTCGCCGCTCTCCAGATCCTCGAACGCCGAAGGCGTGGAGAACGTGAAGTTCAACTCCGCCTCGTCGAGCAGGTGGAACACGATGATCTCGTTCCCCCGGAACCGCAGCGGCCCGATCGCCTCGACAACCGCGTCCGGCTCCTCGTACAGATCCGACACCAGCACCAGCACGCCGCGCCGGCCGAAATGCTCCGCCATCTTGTGGAGCGGCGGCTTCAGGCTGCCAGGCTTCGCCGGCTGTGAGGCGATCGAGCACGTGCAGCACGGTTTCCATGTGCTTCGCGGACGGCGGCACGTGCTCGACGATGTCGTCGTCGAACGCGACGAAGCCAACGCGATCCCGCTGGCGGTGCACCAGGTAGGTCAGGCAGCCTGCGAGCATTCGACCGTAGTCCAACTTCGTCATCGTCGAGCTGCCGAAGCCCATCGACTTCGAGACGTCCAGCAGCACGCAGAAGTTGGAGTTCGAATCCGCCTCGTACTCCTTGATGTAGAACCGATCCGTCCGCGCGAAGAGCCGCCAGTCCACACGACGGATGTCGTCCCCCGGCACGTAGCCGCGGTGCTCCGCGAAGTCCACCGACGCTCCGAAGAACGGCGAGCGGTGCAGCCCGTTGATGAACCCGTCGACAACGGAGCGCGCCACGAGCTCCAGGTTGCCGATGCGGGCGAGCACCTTCGGGTCCACGAAGCGCGCGCCGGGGATCGCGGATGAATCAATCATCGGATGTCACATTCCCGATCGCGGCATGGCCACGCTCTCGACCAGCCGGTCGATGAGCGTGTCGGTCGTGATCCCTTCCGACTGGGCGTGGAAGTTGGTGAGGACGCGATGACGCAGGACCGGGTGCGACAGCGCCCGAATGTCCTCGAAGCTCACGTGGTAGCGGCCCTCTGTGAGTGCGCGCGCCTTGGCCCCCAGGACGAGATACTGCGCCGCCCTGACGCTCGCGCCGAATGCCACCCACTTCTTCACGTTCTCCGGCGCGGTCGGCGATTTCGGCCGGCTCGCCCGCACCAGGCTCAGCGCGTACCGCATCACCGGCTCCGCGACGGGCACGCGACGCACGAGCCGTTGGAAGGCAATCAGGTCCGCGCCGCTGACGGGCCGCTCGAACTGCGGGTCAAGAATCGCCGTCGTGGTGCGGACGACCTCGAACTCCTCATCTTCGGGCGGATGGTCGATCACGATGTGGAACATGAAGCGGTCGAGCTGCGCCTCCGGCAGCGGGTACGTGCCCTCCAACTCGATCGGATTCTGCGTCGCGAAGACGTAGAACGGCTCTTCCAGCTTGTAGGTGCGTCCCTGGATCGTCACGCGATGCTCCTGCATCGCTTCGAGGAGCGCCGATTGCGTCTTGGGCGGCGTCCGGTTGATCTCGTCGGCGAGGACGATGTTGGCGAAGATCGGGCCCGGAGCGAACACCATCTGCCGCCGTCCGGTGGTCGTGTCCTCCTGGATGATGTCGGTGCCGGTGATGTCCGACGGCATCAGGTCGGGCGTGAACTGGATCCGGTTGAACTTCAGATCCAGCACGCGGGCGAGCGTGTGAATGAGCAGCGTCTTCGCCAGACCCGGGACGCCGACGATGAGGCTGTTGCCGCCGACGAAGAGCGACAGCAGCACTTCCTGGACCGTATCGCCCTGCCCGATGATCAGCTTCCGCAGCTCGGTGATTATCTGATCTTTGCCGGCCTTCATCCGGTCCGCGAGGGCGATCTCGTCCGGCGACTCGAGGTTCACGACTTCCTGCGCGACGCGATTCACACGGCCTCACTTTCTGAAAGAAAGCTTCCAGCTTCCAGCTGCCAGCTTCCAGCTAAACGTCTGAAGAAGCTTCCAGCTGCCAGCTTCCAGCTTCCCGCTAAACCCTCGTGGCCGGGCCTGAGGGCCCAACGCTACATCCGAGTTCAACCGCTTCCCGCTTCCCGTTCCCCAGCCCCGGTCGCAATCCCAGCGGGAAGCCGGAAGCTGCGAAGCTGGAAGCTGGAAGCTGGAAGCTTTCTTAGTGTGTCATCCCATACATCACGTAATTGACACCGAACTTGTAGGCCTCGTTCGAAAGATCGACGACGAACAGGCCCGTGCCCGAGAACTCCCAGTATTCGCTGATGTCGTTGTTGACGTTCGCCACCACCATCAGGCGTTTCGCGGGATCGTTGTCCTCGAAGAGGCCCCAATACGTCGGAATCAGGCTCTGATCGTAGATGGACGGCACCGCGAGCGTCTCGGGGTGATCGATTTCGAAGAACGAGTGGAACACGGTGCTCTTGCCGTCGAGCTGCATCCAATGCGCGTCGGGCAGCACGTGCCGCATTTGGTCCTGCAGGTTGTTCCAGTCGTATCCACGGAAATCGTCGAAAATCGCGAAGCCTCCCTTCAACAGGTACTGCCGGAAGTTCGCCGCCTGCGTGTCGGACACCTGCCAGAAACCGGGCTCGGCCATGTAGGCGATCGGGTAGTTGAACAGCTCCGGATCGTCGAGCGTCAGGATGTTCGAGCCGTCCGTTCGAACGTGCAGGAACGTCAGCTCGTCGAGAATCCTGGTGAAGTGCAGCTCGCCATCCGGATAGTCGTGCGACCACGGCTCACCACGCCGTCCGAATCCACCCCCGAACCCCGTGTCGTACTGGAGCCGGACGAAGACCCATCGGCCGTCGTACGGGGTGTTTCCCTGTACCTGGTACTGAGGCCCCGCGCGGCGGTTCCGCCCCTGCGCGTACGCCGCGGCCCCGGCGGCGGCCACCGTCAACACGACGACGCCGATCCAGAGCCGCGCCGTCGAACGGAACAGGGCGGGCATCCTCACTGGCGCTTTCCTTCGCTCTCCCGAATCTGCCGCGTCTTCAGCGCGAGCTCTGTCGCCAGCCGCTCCAGCTCGCTCGCGTACTTGGCTGGCTCCATGCTGTCCTTGAGGAGCTTCAACCCTTCGATGCGCCGCTCGAGGTCGCGCCGCTCGACGTATAACGCCCGGAGCTTCGGATCGGCCGGGAGCGCCTCGGCCGAGACCGCGCCCATCGTGACGATGGAGGCCACGCGACCCTGCTTCCCGTCCGCCGTCGGCGTCTGCGTCCCGGTCTTCTCGCCGTTGTCGCTGAGAATCGGATGTTCGGTGAGCATGATCCCCTCACGCTCGTACGCAACGCCGACTTCCCGTTTCGCGAACGCGAACGCCTCGAGCACGGACGTGCGGCCGTTCTTGTCGGTGTCCGCTTCGTTACCGGCCAGCGCGTCGACGAAATACCCGCCGAAGAGCGTCGCAAACCGCTCGGCGCCGTTCCGCGTCGCCGCGACGATCGTGCGTCCCGGTCCGGCAAGCACCTCGACGAAGGGCCCGCTCGCGCTGGACGTGTTCACGAGCACGACGTGCTGCGACTTCAGGCCCTTGAGGAGCGGCGCGAAGTCCTCGGGCGTCATGTCCGGCCCCGGCAGGTTGAACTTCGCCACCTTGCCGTCGAACGTGCCATGACCGATGAGGAACACGAACACCACATCGTCGGCACCCGCCTGCGCGAGCTTCGCGAACGCCTTGACGATCTCTTCTTTCGTCGACCTGCCGTTGATCCGCTTTGCGTCGGCTTCCGGCTTCTCGGAGAGATACACGAGATGATCCGGCGTGATGCCCATTTTCGCGGAGGCGTCGACGAGCGTTCCCGCCCAGCGCTGAAACAGCTCGCCATGCTCCGGATCGCCGGCCAGGCCGACCACGACCGCGACGTACGTCGACTGCGCCGCCGCTGGAGCGGCGAACAACAGCAGAGTCAACGTGACGAGCCACGATCGATATGACACCGAGTCTCCGTTAGGCCCGGCCTTCAGGCCGGGGAACAAACGCATCTGTGGCTTCCACCTTCAGGTGGAAGGCGACCCCAGCCGCGATCTTCCGCCTGAAGGCGGAAGCCACACGAGAAGAAGTCGCAGGCTCTTCAGGCCCGGCGCTCTGCGTTCCCGACGCGCCTCCCGTAGATCGACGCCTCCGACCGCCACTGTCGATCGACGACTCCGACTCAGACTGCCGACTGCGACTGTCGATCGACGACTGCCGACTGCCGACTGTCTCAGGCGAATCCCACCGCGCGTCTGTACGCCCACTCACCTGCCATCAATCCCGCGATCAACAGCAGCACGATCGGCATGTGCCAGAGATCGCGTTCTTCGACGGTCGTGACGCCGCGACCGGCGTACTTCAGATCTTCGGGCAGACCGCTGACCGTCTCCGGCGTGTAGAACTTGCCGCCGGTCTCGTCGGCGATCCGCTTGAGCCGCGCGGCGTGCATCGTCGCGTCGAAGTATTCGGCGTCGCCGGGCGCGGCGCGCATGTGGACGGCGCCCGTGCCGAGCGGCTTGCCTTCGCGCGACGCTTCGACGTCCGTCGCGTACATCCCTTCCGTGGCCGCGGTGAAGGTGCCCTTGTACTCGCCGCTTCGCTCTCCGGTCCACTGCAGCGGCACGTCGACCGTGTTCCCCTGCGGATCTTTCACGTGCGCGACGACGCGCGCATCGTTCAGCTCGACGAACGACTTGTCGACGACCTCCGCCGTCAGCGTGACAGGCTCGCCGGCTTCGACACGCTCGATGCTCGTGTGAACGTCGACCACATTCGGCACGCCGTCGACGACCCACCGAAGCAGCTGCCGCCACAGGTTCTCGTGCGTCATATCCTCGAGGGTCATGGTGGCGTGCATCTGATAGAGCCAGGAGTCCTGCACGGTGAACGCGAGCGCCTTGCCCCGCCCGTAGCGCTGAAAGGCGAGCACCGGCTGCGTCCGCCGCTTTTCATCCGTGCCGCTCAGCAGAAGGGTCGCGCCAGGCTTCAGCGTCTTCAATGGGTTGACACTCGTGAGCACCGGCAACTCTTTCCAGCGAGCGCTCGATGCGGCTTCCGTGCTGGCGATCTGCGTGAGCGCATGCGCTTCGCCTGCACGGGTCGGCTGCACTTTGAGCCGGGCAACTGGAAGGTCGTCGAGCGATCGCGCCACACGCTCGACCACGACCGGCAGGGCGTCCGCGACTGGCGTACCCGCATATCCGCCCTCGCTGAACGATCGCGAGCCGCCGAGCATCAACAGGCCACCGCCACGACGCTCGACGAACTCGCCGATCATTCGAAGCTGATCGCCCGTGAAGGCCCCTGCCTCGATGCTGCCGAGGATGATGCCGGTGTAGGCGAAGAGCTCGTCGCGCGTCTTGGGAAACCCGCTCGCAAGTTCATCGGGAGTCTTCGGATCCGCCCCGAAGAACCGCAGGAACTTATTGTCTGCGGTTCGCTGGAGGGTCACGACTTCGAGATTCTTGTCATCCTGGACTGCGCGCCGGAGAAACTTCATCTCGGGCCGCGGCTCGCCCTCGTAGTACAGCAGCTTCTGCACCCCATCGCGTACGTCGATGAGCGCGTCCCGCTGATTGTTCTGCGTGACGATCTCGCCGGGCCGCGGCGTGATCCTGAACTTGAAGACTCGGGGGCCGGCTTCCGAAGCGATGAACCGGACCCGCACCGCGGCCGGTTCGCCATCGGTGGGCAGCTTCACTTCCTGGGATCCGACGATCTTCCCGCCGTCCTCGACGTCGAGCGTCACCGATTCGCCCGCAAATCCGGTCTGCGTGACGACGACGTCGATCATCAGGGAGGTGCCCTTGAGTGCGGCGCGGGGAGCCGAGACGCGATCGACCTGGACGTCCTTCGCGAGCGATTCGCGTCCGACGCCGACCGTGAAGACCGGCAGGGACGCGGCCTTCATCGCCAGGAGCGCATCCGAGAGGGAGGCGTCCGTCGTATCCGCGCCGTCGGTCACGACGACCAGGCCGGCAAGCGGAAGACCGGCGAGCTCCTGCCGCGCGCCGTCGAGCGACGCGCCGATACGCGTCTGCGCGCCGGCGAACGTCAGATCGGAGGGCGCGCCGACCCGCGACGCGGTCGACGAGAACTTGAACGTCCGGATGACGAAGCGATCGGACAGCGATTTGAGAAGTGCCGCCTCAGGCGTCGCGAACTCCTGACGCGCGAAGTTCGCCCGCGGAGCCTGATTCCAGTCGGTGATCTGCATGCTCCGCGAATCGTCTATCAGGACGCCGAGGAAATTCTGCTGCGGCACCGCGGCCTTGACGACGAGCACCGGCCGGAACAGGCAGAAGAGGACGAGGAGCAGGATGGCGGTCCGCATCGCCGCAAGGACGACGCGATGCCGCGCGGCACTCTTGGACTTCGCGGAACGGTAGGTCAGAAACGTGGCCGCGATCGCCAGTCCCACCACGGCTGCGGCGACATAGGCTCCTGTCGACGGCACGAGACGGAACTCTCCCTGTTGGAAGATGACCGGTCTGTAGTTGAAGAGCAGCCGAAAGAGCGATTCGAGCAATGCTCATCTCCGATCCGGGGACTTCGTCCCCGGACCCCTTGCGCCGTCGCTCGCGGGGGCCCCGTGCCCCGCTCCGCTCCGGCGGGGCGCGCCCGCGGCGCGCCTAGTCCGTTGTGCGGCTCTTCAAGCGAGTACAACCTTCTCGTCCGAACCGCATAAGGGCCCAAAAACCGCGAGCGCGCGATGCGTCCTTCAGGGGGACCACACGCGCGCCGCTGTCGGCTGATTGTACCGCCGGCTGACGGAATCGCGGGAACGCGATCTCTGCTAAAGACGACGAGGGAAGCCCTTCAGCTTCAGCACATCAGGCTTCCCATTCTGTGACATTAGCGTGGCAGCGGGATCACGGCAAAGGTTTGGGGCTGGCCAATGGGTGTCACCGTGTCTCCGGACACCGTCGCGAGCGTCGCGCGGTACCGACCGGCCGGCACCGCGGGCCCCTGCGGCTGACCACCCCGGCCGGTGCCCTGCGCCGGTTGTTCCTGATCGCCGGCCCCGCCGGCCGGGGCGCCGCCCTGCCCGCCGCGGCCTCCGGCTTCTCCCGCAGGCTGGGCTGGTGGGTCGCCCCGAAGATTCCAGGCCGCCCGATGGAGCCCGGGCTCTCGAGGGACCTCCATTCGTCTCACCACTCGTCCCCCATCATCGGTGATGTTCAGCACGAGCTTGGCATCCGCTGCCGGAGCCTGACCAATGTTGTATGTGAACACCGCACCGTACGGAGGGTTCGGCGAGGCGGTGTTCCCCCACGCCGCCCCCGCCTGGGTCAGCTCGTCGTAGATGTACGCATCGCGGAGCCGGAACAAGTGCGCGCTTTCGGTGAATGCTTGCGGAGTCACCTCTCGGAGGGCGGTGTAGTCGTCGAGCACGAACGCGCCTCGCCCGAACGATCCGACTACGAGATCGCTCTCTCGGCGCTGGATCACCAGGTCGCGAGCCTGGGTCGTCGGAAGACCGCCGTCGAGCTGCGTCCACCGCTGCCCGCCGTCCACGGTGAACCACACGCCGAATTCCATGCCCGCAAACAGAAGGTTGCCGTTCACGTGGTCTTGCACGATGCTCCAGGCACCGGAACGCTCCGGCAGGTTCCCGCCGATCGACGTCCAGGTCCGCCCCCGATCCACACTCTTCATCACGTAGGGCTTGAAGTCGCCTCGCTGGTAGTTGTTGAACGTCGCAAAGACAGTGCTGACATCGCGCGGCGAGGCGAAGACGTCCGTGACGTACGCGTGCTCGGCGACGCCAGGAAACGACTCGACTTTCCGCCAGCTCTTGCCAGCGTCCTCCGTCACCTGGACCAGGCCGTCGTCGGTCCCGACATAGATGAGCCCCTCGAGGAGTGGTGACTCGTCCAGCGCCGTCATGGTGCTGAGCCGCGTCGTCGCCTGATTGAACGCCACGGAGTTCGGCGGCCAGACCTTCCCCATGATCGCGATCGTGGCCGGATCGAGATTGCGGGTGAGATCCGGGCTGACGACGGTCCACGAATCGCCGCGATCGTCGCTTCGATAGAGCCGCTCGCCGCCGAAGTAGAGCCGCCGCGCCGAGTGCGGGCTGATGATCAGCGGGGAATCCCAATGCCAGCGCCCGAGCCCACCTCGCCCGCCGGCTCCCCCTCTGCCGCGCTTGGCCGCCCCGACCTCCGCGCCCGCCGCCCGCCTGATCGCCGGTCGCCTGCGGGAGGGGCTCGAGCCCTGAGGTGTTCTGGCGCGTCGGACGGATCGCGACGCGCGTTCCTGTTTTCAGATCCAGGCGTCCGAGCGCGCCTTCCTGGGACTGCGAGTACCACAATGGTCGGATCTTCCGGGTCGACGCGGGGCTGAAATCCGTCGCCGCCGCCGACGTTGTACCAGTCGCTCGTTCGAATCCCCGCGCGGTTGAGCGTGCGCGACGGGCCGCAAATCGATCCGTTGTCCTGGGCGCCGCCGCACACGTTGTAGAACGGGCGCGCGTTGTCGGTCGCGACGCGATAGAACTGCGAGAGCGGCAGATTGGTGAAGTGGCGCCAGGTCTTCATCCCGTCGTAGGTCTCGTACAGCCCGCCGTCGTTTCCGATCAGGATGTGGTTGCGATCGGCCGGGTCGAACACGATGTCGTGATGGTCGACGTGCACGCCCTGCATCTGCACCGCGGCCCAGGTCTTCCCACCGTCCGTGCTCCGCCAGACATTCGTCTGCGGCGACCAGATGGTCTCCGGATCGTGACCGTCCACGAAGATCTCGTTGTAGTAGCCAGGGTCGCCGCCCCTGTAGCAGTCATCCGGCTGACCGCCGCGTCCGCCACTTGGCGGCGGGGCGGGCGGCTGGGCGCTCGCGCCTGCGGGCGCGTCAGCAGGCGGCGACGGTGGGGCGCTGGGGGAAGGTGACGCTGAGGACGACGCTGCCGACGGAGTGGCGCTCAACGGCCCGCACGCGGGCGCCGGCTGCGGCGCGTTTCCCCCACCCGGGCCAGCGGCCCCGCCTCCTCCACCACCGCGGCCGTCACCGACCTGGCGGCCGATCCGCGTCCACGTCGCACCGGCGTCGTCCGATCGAAAGAAGCCGCCCTGATTGTTCTGAGCGGTGACGAGGGCGTAGATGGTGCTCGGGTTCTTCCAATTGATCCCGAGCCCGATCCGGCCGATGTCCCCGGTCGGCAGGCCCTTGGTCAGCTTCGTCCAGGTCTGCCCGCCGTTGGTGGATTTGAAGAGCCCGCTCTCCGGACCGCCTCCGATCAGCTGCCCGACCTGGCGCCGGCGCTGGTAAGCCGCCGCGTAGAGAACGTCCGGCTTCTTCGGATCCATCACCAGGTCGGTGACGCCGGTGTCGGCGCTCACCGTCAGCACCGCTTTCCACGTCTGCCCGCCATCGGTGGTCTTGTACAGGCCGCGATCGCCACCGGACGTCCACAACGGCCCGATCGCCGTCACGTAGACGACGCTCGAGTTGCGAGGGTCGACAATGATGTTCTGAATGTGCTCTGAGTTCTCGAGCCCCGTTCGCTTCCACGTCCTGCCGGCGTCGGTCGATTTGTAGATGCCGTCCCCGTAGCTGACGCTCCGCTGGTTGTTGTTCTCCCCCGTCCCGAGCCAGACGACGTTGGAGTCTTTCGGGTCGACCGTGACCACGCCGAGCGAGTAGGAGCCGTAGTTCTCGAAGATCGGCGTCCAGGTATTCCCCCGGTTCTCGGTCTTCCACAGATTCCCGGCCGAAGCCGCCACATACCAGACGCTGGGATTCCTGGGATCAACCGCGATGTCGGAGATTCGCCCGGTGGTCAAGTCCGGCCCGAGGCTGCGGAAGGCAAACTCCTTGAACGCAGCGCCTGCGGGGGCGGACGGAGGCGCCTGGGCAAATCCGGCCGCAGAGATCAAAACGACGACAGAAATCCACGTCACGAAACGATTCATAGGAAATCTCTGGAACGCTGTCGGTTCATGAGGTTCAAGGTTCAAAGGTTCAGCGGTTCAAGGTTCCGGAGGTTCATGAACTTTGAACCTTGAACCATGAACCTTGTGAACCTTCATTGAATCTGCACGATCCCAGTTCGGTTGAACGCCGGCAGATCCGTCTTGACGAGCGCCTGATATTCGCTCCGCGCGGCCGCGAGATCCTTCTCGATCGTTTCGAGCACAGTGACCTGGGTATCCGTCGGCCGATAGTCCGCTCCACCGGCTTCGTCGCCGGCACCGGTGCCGACCGCACCGTTCAGCCAGATCAGATTCGAGTAGACCTTGTACGCCTGCACGAAGTACTTGTCGTCGCTGAGGGTGGACGACTTCTCGAGCAGCTTGAACTCGACGGCCGCCAGCTTCGCGTCCATGCCGCGCAGCGACTTCTGCGTCTCCGCTCGCTTCTCGGCTTTCAGCTTGTCCTCGATCTGCCGGCGCATCGTCTCGAGGTGGTTCACCATGTCCGACGTTTCGTTCAGATCGTTGATGATGCGCTTCTGCATCTCGGTGGACGCGACGAGATCCGCGTCCGTGGCCACGATCTGCGGATCCTTCAGCACCTCGAACGGCTGCGTCAGCGTCTGGCCGCCAGCCGTCAGGCGGAGCGTGTATCGACCTGGCGCCGCGATCGGGCCGACCTGCGCCTGCGCGAGGCCCCAGTGCGTCACCGGCCGCGTCTCCCGCCCGCGGAAGCGCGGCTCGTTCCAGATGAACGGATTCTCGGGCGGCGTCGTCCTCAGCGCGACGACACGCGGCGCGTCGTATCGAAGATCCCACGACAGACGGTTCAGCCCCTGCCGTCCGGGCACATCCATCGTCCTGATCACGGCGCCTTTGCCGTCCAGAATCTCGGCCTTCATCTGGCCGGCGGCCGGCAACGAGTAGGTGAACTGCGCTCGCCCGCTGCGTGCCTGCCGGAACGCCGGCCTCGGCACAAAGAGCTGCGGCGCCGAGCTCGAGCTGGTCATCTGATCCGGCTGCTCGAGAGGTGTGACGTCATCGAGGATGTACAACCCTCGACCATACGTCGAGAGCACGACGTCGTGTGCCTGTTTCTGCACGACGACCCACGTGACCGGTGCCGGAGGCAGGCCGTCCTGCAGCTGCTTCCAGTGGACGCCGTCGTCAAGGGAATAGTAGAAGCCGTGACCCGTGCCGGCGAAGAGCATCCCGCGGCGGTTGGGATTCTCCGCAACGGCAATCGTGTAGTCGAGCGGATGCTTCGACGGCAGATCCCCCGCGACGCTCTTCCACGTCTGGCCGAAGTCCGTCGTCTTGAAGAGGAACGGCTCCCGGCCATCCGTGAGATGCGCGTCGACCGCCACGTAAGCCGTACCCGCGTCGAAGTTGGACGGATCGATCTTCGCGACGACGCCCCACGATGGGAGCCCGGCGATGTTCTTCGTCACGTCCGTCCAGTTGGCGCCGCCGTCGCGCGTGTTCCACACCTTGCCGTCGTTGGTGCCCGCCCAGATCAGCCCGCGCTGCACGGGCGACGGCGCAATCGCGAACACGACCTCTCCGTAGAACTGGCCCAGGTTGTCTCCGACGATGCCGCCGGAGGGCACGATGCGGCTCGGATCCCTGGTCGAAAGGTCCGGGCTGATCACCTTCCAGCTTTGCCCGCCGTTCGAGGTGGAGAAGATCACCTGGCAGCCGTAGTACGCGGTCTTGGGATCGAACGGATCCACCGCGAGAGGCGCCGTCCAGTGACAGCGGTATTTTGCGTCCGTCGGCGGCGAGTCGAGAGAAATCATCCACGGCGCGATCGAACGCGCCGTGCCCTGCTTCGCGTCCCATCTGGTCAGCTTGTTCCCGTAGCAGGACGACCAGACGATGTCGGGGTTGGACGGATCGGGAATCGTGAAGCCCGACTCGCAGCCGCCGAGCGCGTGATCCCAGGGCACGACCGCTCCCCCGCGTCCGCCACCACCGCCGCCGCGCCCGCCCGCAGGCGGTCCGGATCCGCGCGCGTTGTTGGCGACGGCCTCCGGTGAATTGCTGGGACCGCGCATGGTCCCGTTGTCCTGCATGTTGCTGTAGATGTAGTACGGCACCTGGTTGTCCACGGCGACGTGATACATCTGGCCGATCGGCAGGCGGATGCGTTGGAAGTTCTGCCCGTGGTTCGACGTGATCTGCATCCCGCCGTCGTCGGTCATCGCGAAGCGGTCGGCGTTCTTCGGATCGAACCAGATGTCGTGGCAGTCGCCGCAGCCGCCCCACGGTTCGAACGTGACACCGCCGTCAGTCGAGCGGTGCGAGCTGCTGTTGGCGACGAGCACTTCGTCGGCGTTCCCGGGCGAGACACCGAGTCGTATGTAATAACCGGCTCGGCCGATCAGCGCGCGATCCCAGCTGACGACCTTCCACGCGTTCCCGCCGTCGTCGGATCGCCAGAGCGAGCCCTGATCGGCGGTCTGGACGAGAGCGTAGACGCGGCTCGAGTCTGACGGCGCCACGGCGACGTCGACTTTCCCGACTGGCGACTTCGGCAGCCCGGCGTGCGTCACGCGCGTCCACGTCGCCCCGCCGTCGCGCGTAACATGGATGCCACTTCCCGGACCTCCGCTGAGCATGGCCCAGGGGTGCATCTCGACCTGCCATGTTCCGGCGAAGAGGACGTTGGGGTTCTTCGCGTCCATCGTGAGGCCGGAGCATCCGGTGTTGGCGTCGACGAACAGCACACGATTCCACGTGCGGCCGCCGTCGGTGGTCTTGAAGACACCTCGTTCCTGCTGCTGACCGGTCGTGCGCCCCAGCGCACAGGCGTAGACGATGTTCGGGTCGGTGGGATGGACGATGATGCGACCGATGCGGCCCGTTTCTTCGAGGCCCATCCGCGTCCAGGTCGCACCGGCATCCGTTGATTTGTAGATACCGTCGCCAATGACGTCGCTCGGTCTGATGACCCACGCCTCGCCCGTGCCGGCCCAGACCGTATTGGGATCGGTCGGAGCGACCGCGAGCGCGCCGATGGCCGCGACGCGCTGGCCATCGAAAATCGGCGCGAATGTCGCGCCGCTGTCGGTCGACTTCCAGACGCCGCCCGACGCAGCGCCGGCGTAGTAGATCGTCGGATCACCTGGAACGCCGGCCACAGCCGCGATCCGGTTGCCCACCGACGGCCCCATGAAGCGCCACTTGAGCGGCTCCGGCTCCGGCTGCTGACCGCGCCCGCCGCGGCCCTGGGCCAGGGCCGCCGCCGAGAAGGCCAGCATGAGTGAGACACCAACGACAATCTTCGTGATCGAGCGGCCCTTGGGGCCGCAGGCCGTGATTCTCGAAAGGAGCATCTCAGCACCCCAACTGTGGGAAAAGCATACGTCAAACCGCTATACTTCCGGGTCTTAGAGGCCTGGACGCTTACGCCGGGCTTCACTTGTGTTCGCCATGTCGCGCTCCCGTAGCGCAGCCCTTCAGGGCTGCCACGCGCGCCGGCGGGGCAGGCCTGAAAGGTCTGCGCTACAAAGGGCGCGCGGTCCAACTGGGTCAACTCCAACCTCGCAGTCAGCGGGGCGTTCGAGAGATGAGTTCTGGCGGACCCCGGTGGGAACCATGGACCGAGCCGTTCCGTCTACGCATCCAGGCCTGCCAGCCCGCCCTCCGGAGGAGTATCCGTGCATCAACCAACCAGCGGGGCCTGCCGCCGGCTCATCCTGAGCCGCGCGGGCATTGCAGCCACTCTGCTCTGCCTGTCCACGATTCTCCTCCACGCGCAACCGCCGGCCTCAGCCACACCGTCGAACGAGTTGGACGCGTTCATGGCTCGCGTGCTGGCGAAGCGCGACGTCAACCGGCAGGCTCTTCAGCAGTACATCCTCGACGACGCCGAAACCTTCGAGATCCTGGGGCCGGGCCGGACCCCGCTCCATCGCGGCCGGCGCGACTTCGCCTGGTACGTCCGCGACGGCATGCACGTCCGCAGCCCCGTACGGTTCGACGGCGTCACCGTCGGCGAGGAGGACCGCCGGAAGTACGAAGACAACTGGATCAAGCAGGAACGCGAGCGCCTCGAGCGGCGTGCGAAGCGTGAGGCAGAGAAGGGCGCCAAGACCGACGTCCCGGACCCCACCGAGCCAGACGGACCGACGGTCGGCGGCGGCGCGCCAATCGCGACGCCGCGCTTCGTCTCGGAAGCCTACTTCATGGACTTCAAGTTCGAGGCCGGCAACTACTACCTGGCGGGCCGCGAGGAGCTCGAAGGGCACAAGGTGCTCCGGATCGAGTACTACCCGACCCGGATGTTCGACGACCATCCAGACGAAGACAAGAACGACAGCAAGCCGGAGGAGAAGAAACAGGACGATAAAAAACCGCGCCGCCAGCCGAAAGAGCCGAGCGACAAGGAGAAGAAGCTGGAAGAGGACATCAACCGGAAGATGAACAAGACGGCGCTGGTCACGCTCTGGGTCGATCCGGCTGAATACCAGATCGTGAAATACACGTTCGACAACGTGTGGATGGACTTCCTGCCGGGCGGTTGGCTCGTTCGGGTGGACGACATCCGCGCCTCGATGACGATGGGCCAGCCGTTTCCGGGAGTGTGGCTTCCGCGTGAGATGAACGTGCACGCCGGCGTCTCGCTCGCAGCCGGACCGTTCGAGGCGAGTTACGCGCGCAAATTCACGAACTACAAGCTGGCGGAGGTGAAGTCAATCATCCGTATTCCGAAGGAGGCGCGCGAGGAGACTCCCAGTCCCGAGCTGTTGCCCAAGAGTGGAGAGACCCAATTGACTTCTAACAGGGAGGAAGGGAGGAAGGGAGGAACCTCAAATCTTGATAATCAAAATGATCCTCCCCTCCTCCCCTCCTCCCTGTTGGGCGAAGCCGACGGAGGTGGGGCATTTGCGCATGGTCCCTCCGTGCGCGACGACGACCCGCAGGCGGAAGTCGTCCGCGAGATCAGGGTCCACGGGAACGCCGCGGTCCTCGACGAAGATGTGATCAAGCTGGCCGGCCTGACGGTCGGGCAGGAGCTCCCGCCCGGAGCGATCGAGGCGATCGAGCAGCGTCTGAAGCAGAGCGGGAAATTCGAAACGGTCGAAGTCCGGAAGCGGTATCGCTCGCTGGCCGACGAGAGCGACGTGGCGATCGTCCTGCTGGTGCACGAGCGGCCTGGAACGACCTCGGTGGCAGGCGTCCTTCGGCGGCCCTCGCGTCCGTTCGGACGGGTGGGCGATCGGCTCATGTTCCTGCCGATCCTCAACTACAGCGATGGCTATGGCTTCACCTACGGCGGGCTGATGAGTGCCCGCGATACGCTCGGAATGGGTGAGCGGATCGCGGTGCCGCTGACGTGGGGTGGAACGCGTCGCGCAGCGCTCGAAATCGATCGGACGTTCAAGAGCGGACCGTTCACCCGCGTCGAATCGAGCGTCGCCATCTGGCAGCGCGAGAACCCGCACTTCGGGCTCGACGATCGGCGTGTCGAGCTGAAAGGACGCGTCGAGCGCCGGCTCATGCGGTACCTGCGAATGGGCGCCCAGGCTTCGCGGAGCTCGGTCGATTTTGGAGGGCTCGACGATCACCTCTGGACGTTCGGCGCCGACGCAGCCCTCGACACCCGTGCCGATCCCACGTTCCCTCGCAACGCGTTCGTCCTGAGCACGGGGTGGAACGGCCTGCACATTCGGAGTGAACCGGCGCGCATCAATCGCTACACGAGCGACGCCCGCGGATACGTCGGCCTCATCGGCCAGGCGGTCGGAGCCGCGCGCGTGCAGTACACAACAGCCTCGGCGCCCCTCCCGGATTACGAGCGGCTGCTGCTCGGCGGAGCATCCACGCTACGCGGCTTCCGGACGGGTACCTTCGACGGGGACCGCACGCTCGTCACGTCCGCCGAAGTCCGGGTGCCGATCACGTCGGTGCTGAGCAGCGCGCGGCTCGGCGTCATCGGGTTCTTCGACGCTGCCAAAGCTTGGGATTTCGGCACTCGATTCGAGGACGCCCGCTGGCACAAAGGCGTCGGCGGCGGCGTGTTCCTGCTCGCGCCGCTCGTCAAGCTGAATCTGGACGTCGCGCACGGCCTCACCGACGGCGATATGCGGTTGCACTTGGGAGTGGGGTTCGCGTTCTGAGGTGACGGAGTCAGGGAGCTGTTCAACAGGGAGGAGGGGAGGAAGGGAGGAACTTCATTAATCAAGAATCCTCTCCACCTCCCTTCCTCCCTGTTTCAAGAAATGGAGCGGCGGCCTCGGAGTGTGTTCAGCTCCCGAGATTCTTCACTACGAACCAGACGTTCGCCGGGCGCTCTGCCAGGCGCCTCATGTACCAAGGGAACCAGAACTCGCCGTAGCTGATGAGGACGCGGAGGCGCCTCCCCTCGCGGGCCAGCCGGAGCTGCTGCTGGCGCTGGATACCGTACAGCATCGCGAACTCGTAGCCAGACGAGGGCACGCCGTGCTCGGCGATCCACGCGCTCAACCGTTCGGCGAGCGCAGCGTCGTGGGTCGCGATGTGGAGCAGCACGCCGGCCTGCTGCGCCTCCTCCGACATGAGGCGCGTGCACAAGCGGAAGAAGTTCTCGTCCGTGTCCGCCTTGTGCGGAAAGGCGACATCCGCAGGCTCGAGGTACGCGCCCTTGACGATGCGGATGGCGGCACCGAGCGGAATCAGCGTCTCGATGTCTTTGGCGGTGCGGTACAGATACGCCTGTATCGCCAGGCCGATTCGCGTGGTCCTCTTGCGCGCATGGCGATAGAGATCGAGCGTCGGATCGACGTAGGCCGAGCTCTCCATGTCGATCCACAGGAAGTTGCCGAGCTGCTCGACTCGCGCGATGATCCGATCGAGATTGCGCTCGCACATGCCACGGTCCAGATCGAGACCGAGTTGCGTCGGCTTGATGGAAATCTGCGCGTCGAGGCCGGCGGCGGCGACCTTGTCCAGCACCTGGAGATAGTGTTCGGTCACTTCGTCGGCTTCCTGCGCCGTCGTGAGGTTCTCCCCGAGACGTGTCAGGATGGTCGTGATCCGGTCTGACGCCAGCTCACGCGCCGCACGCAGCGCATCATCGACCGTCTCCCCAGGCATGAACCTCGAAACCGAGCGCCGAACGAACCCGTACTTGGTGGCATGGTCGCGCAGCCATGGATTGGTCGATCCCGCGAGCAGCGCCTTTCGCATCAAACTCATTTATGGATCCTTGTCGGCGCTCGGCGCTCGGGGCTCGGCGCTCGGGTACTGGCCGGTTGGTTCGGCCGGATCACAACGCCGACGAGGTCCCCTTCAACTCGTTCGCCGGCACCCACGCGAGACCCCGACCGCCGAGCCGCGAGCGCCGAGCGCTGTCCGCCGAGCGCTGTCCGCCGAGCGCTGTCCGCCGAGCGCCGAGCGCCGGGCGCCGAGCGCCGAGCGCCGTCACAGTCACACTCTTGATTTGTCCGCCATCGACCTGCACGGTGGCGCCAGTCATGTAGCCGGCGGCATCCGACAACAGGAAGGCGCCGACCTTTCCGAACTCTGCCGGGTCACCGTATCGCGCCATCGGAATGGCGCCGATCGAATCGGGTCTTGGCGTCCGCGGCCGAGATCCCCTGTTTCTTGCCGTTGATCTCGTCGAGCTCGCGGACGCGGTCGGTGTCGAGCCTGCCTGGCACAATCTGATTGACCCGAATCTTCGAGACTGCCAGCTCCAGCGCGAGCGTTTTGGACAGCGCCGACACCGATGCACGGAGCACCGTCGAGAGCCCGAGGTTCGGAATCGGCTCTTTCACCGACGAGGAGGTCGAGACCAGAATCGCACCACCGCCGCGCGCCTTCATCGACGGGACGACGGCGCGGATCATTCGCAGCGTGCTGAACAGCAGCAGGTTTGCCGCGTCCTGCCAGGCGCTGTCGTCGAACGACAGTGCCGGGCCTGCGGGCGGGCCACCGGCGTTGGCAAAGAGCAAATCGACACCGCCGAACCGCTCGATCGTCACGTTGGCCCAATGCTGGATCGCGTCGGCGGACTTGACGTCGGCGGCGGTCGCCAATGCCTGCGGTCCCAGCTTCGCCGCTGCCGCCTTGATCGCACCCTCGTTGCGAGAGGAGACCGACAGGATCGCTCCCTCCGCCGCCAATGCCTGCGCGACGGCGAACCCGAGCCCGCGACTCGCACCCGACACCATTGCAACCTTTCCTGTCAAACCAAGATCCATGCAAAGCCTCTCTAGTCTAATGTGAGAACTGGATCGGGATCAGGGATCAGTGATCAGTGATCAGTGATCCGATCGCAACCTCTCCATCTCGCTCGAGAAACCGGAGCCCTCGACCTCTGAGTCCCGGATCCCTGATCCCTGATCCCTGATCGTCTCAGATCGTCTCCGTCCACTCCAACACGCGATCGAGCGCCAGCCGCGTTGTCGCATCGAGCTGGGCGGCGGGCGCCCGTGTCGCGGGACTCGCGAGCGCGCCACGGCGATGCAGGACCTCCTTGCGGATCGCCATCCCAATCCCTTCCTGGAACTCGAATCGCATCAGTGGCACGGAACGGTAGAAAACCTCGGCCGCCTCGTCCAGCTGACCCGCGCGGAAGAGCTTCACGATTCGCACGAGGATTTCCGGATACGCGAAGCCGGTCATGGCACCGGTGGCGCCGGCCATCAACTCCTCGAGCAGGAACACGCCGCCGAGGCCGCCGAAAATCCGCACGTCCAGCCCGGTAGCCTGCTCGAGAATGCGTGACGTCTTGAACGGCGTCGGGGGATCTTCGAGCTTGATCGTGCGTGCGCGGGGGATCTCGCGCGCCACTCGAGCCAGCAGCCACGGCTCCATCGCATAGCCGGAAATCGGGGGATAGTCCTGGACGACGATCTCGACGTCCACGGACTCCGCCAGCGCGTGATAGTGACGTACCGACCGCTTCGGAGTTCAGCTTGGGCATGCGGGGCGGGCTCACCATGACCGCGGTCGCGCCCGCAGCTTTCGCGGCGCGGCTGTACCCGATGCACGTCCTCGTGCCCTCGGCGGTCGTGCCCGCGACCACTCCAATCCGCCCGTTGACGTGGCTCGTCACCGTCTCGAGCACCCGCTGCCGCTCGCCATCGTCGAGACGCGCCACCTCGCCGGTCACGCCCAGCACCGTCACTCCGTTGACGCCCGCGTCGATGAAGAGATCGACCACCCGTCGCAAGCTCTGCTCATCGACGTCGCCGGCGGCCGTGAACGGCGTGGGCAGAACTGAATACACCCCTTCGAGCTGCACGCGTCCTCTTTCCTGAAGGCGCATGGGGCCCCACCCCCATGCGCGTGTGTACTCGGCGCTCGCTGCGCTCGCGCCTGGTTAGCGGCGACAGCCTGCTCTCAGCACCGATGGTCTGAGTCCGGCATGCTCGGCGCTCGGCGCTCGGCGTTCGGCGTTCGGCGTTCGGCGTTCGACTGTCGACTGGGACTGCGACTGTCGACTGCGACTGTCGACTGCCGACTGTCGACTGCCGACTGTCCGCCCCTCTCAAACTGATGATTGTTGATCAGGTCGTCCACAACCTCATCGCCACGGCCGAGGCTCCAGGGCCAGACGTATTGCTGCTGCGCTGGCGAGATGGGTTGGTCGTGGGGTGGAGCCGTGCTGGGGGACTGGGGAGGTGAGGGACCGCGACGGCCAAGCGGCCTTCGCGGTCCCCTTCCTGAACACCGACTATCTTCGGGGCCTTGGTCCTGAGGCGAACTTCCGACGCGTGCTTCGTGCCGGCCGTTTCCTGATACGTCACGCTTACTGTGTCGCCGACGCCGATGACATCGGACAGGACGAGCTTCTTGCCCTCGTCCGCCGCCTTCTTGTCCTTCGTGCCCAGCCCGGTTCCGATGATCTTCGTCTTGGGATCGATCGTGAAGGTGGACTCGCCGGCACTGGTCTTCACCGCGAGCGACGTCCCGGTCATCGCCGTCACGGTTCCCGACGCGGTCGCCGACTTGGGCTTGTCCTGGCCGGCCGCTGCCGCGGGCGGTGGCGGAGGCGGGGGCGGCGCATCCGCCGTCGCTCCCAGGACTCGTACGGTGGCCGCGTGCATCGCGGCCTCGTGATATTTGACTTCCACGCTCTGACCAGGCTTCACAACGGTTGAAATGGCGGGCCCACTCTTCCCCTGGGCTTTGGCTGTGCGTGTTGCCGTGCTGCCGCCTCGCGTGATCACCTCGGTCGTGCTGTCCACGAGAAACTTCATGTCCTGATCCTTCACCTTGACGGTGATCGAATCCGGGCCGACGGCACTGACCGTCCCGCTCACCGTCTTGGTCGGCTGGGCCGCTGCGGTCGCGACGCCGGCCCCCAGCAGACAGACCCCTGCCACTACCCCAACCACCAGATGTCTCATACAGCCTCCATGACTGCGCCGGCCACATCGGACAGCCGGGCTTGCTGGCCCAGTTTACGCAAATCTCGGGCGGTTCGTTCATCAATGTTCGATCTGGCACTCATGTGCGTTTAAGGGTACGAACTGGAGGACACAGTGGGACGGAATGGCGCAAACGCAATTCCGAAACAACCTGGCGGCGACTTCGGATGCGAGCGAGATGCCGGTTGCAGACCGAGCTCAACTGTGATTAGCTGTGGTCCTTCGCAACAACACCGGTGCGCGGCGCAGGAACCCCTCGATCCGGAGGCCGATCGGTGGGTCCTGTGTCCGATTCCATCTCGTCTGATGCCCACCGGTACGCGGCGGCAGTGGCCTGCCGGACCCGTAATGGTCCAGGGCCTGGTGCTGACCGTATCGGCGAGTTCAGGTGGAGATCGCCTCCCTATATCGCGAACGATTTACAAAACGTCCATTACACCCTGACGGCAGTAGTTCGATCGCGGTTCGTTTGCGAAGTGGTTGTTGGATGTTGGGTTCGATAGTTCTGGCGTTGCCAGCGCCCGCGCAGGACGGAGGGCACCTGCGCAGGCGACGCGACTCGCTCTTTTGTACAAAGGTGGATTGCATGGTTACCCGAACGCTCCCCTTGGTGCCGCGAACGACTCTCGATACAGGTGGCCCCGGACGGCCTTGGAAAAGGTTCACCATGCGCCCCCGGTTCTCGCTCCCCATTGCCCTCGCAGTGTTGCTGCTGGCCCCGGGGCTCGCGTTTGCGCAACCCACAGATCCGATCGTCTATGTGTGCACACCCGACGCCGTCATCTACAAGGTCGTCGGAACCACGTCGACGAAGTTGTACACCGGCACCGGCCGGTTCGACCATTGCGACGTCGGGCCTGACGGATACCTGTACGTCCTGAACAATTTGCGCATTCTGCGACTGGATCCGACGAGCAAGAACACAGCCAGCAGCTCGGCAGAATTCGTCGGCCCACAACTTGAGACTGATGGTCGCGGGGCGGCATTCAACGCATCGACGTATTACATCAACACGGCAAGTAGCGGTGTTGTGAAGGTCACGACAACTCCTGGTGTGCCACTGGGCTTTCCAAACAGCTATACACAACTGACTCCGACACCTAGCGGTGTGGGTCGCGACCTTTTGTTCGACGTGAGCGGCAATCTGATCTTCATTCTGGACGGAGCCGTACGCCGCATCACGCCGCCGAACTACCTCGGGACGACACCGACGGGTACGTCCACTCAGCTCGTGCCCGACAGCGCCTTCGGCCTGGCTTTGGACACCTGCCGCCAAGTCGTGTATACCGATACATCGAACCGCAAAGTGAATCGAATTGTCGAGATTGTCGATCTGTTCCTCCGATTGATCCTCGCACTTCGATGTTTTCGAGATCACCGGCATAAATCTCGCCGGAGGCGCAATCCTGAAATACCTCTAGACGCCTCTTTCGACACTCAGGGCCGTCTGATACCTTCTGGCCGGTCCGAATGTGAATGGCACCAACACCGTCAAGCTGTACCGATACAATCCGGCGTCGCCAGTGGGCACTCCGGACGCCACATGCGATAGCGTGAATAGCAAGAGTCAGCGCTTTAGCGACAACAAAGCCATCGGTATCGCGCTCGGCCCCAATAACGTGGCAATCACAAACACATTCTCGTCGGGCGATTGTCAAAACGGCAGTGTCACGAAAAAGTTTGATTTCGGCTACCACGCCGTTACGCTAACGTTTCCCGATTGCGACAACACGTTCGCATCGGTCCCTCCGGGTACAGATCACCAATTTCAACATCACGGCAGTGAAAGCGATGCCGTCCCAAACCAATTTCAGTAGTGCCTTCCCGGCCTCTACCGAAGGGATGCAGTACAGCCCGATGGGAGATTTCGTCGTACAGCACGTGCTCTCGATATCCGGTAATGACCCGTTCGCAGATGACGCCACGCACCCAATCGAGTTGATTTACCATTTCTTCACGCAGGTGATCATCCACGAACCAGGTGTTGGTAGCGCGGAAAGCCACGAGACCACCGAACCCTTTACCACCAAAGTAGGCACTGACTACTGGGAGGCAGGCATACTCGACCCGCCGGCCGGAGAACGAGGAGACACCTGCTGCTCGAAGCGCGTCGTCTTCAACGCGCCGACCCAGAACAACAACGGCTGCACACTGTCCTTCGGACCACCGTTGCAAAACGTGCAGCCTCAGCGGTTCCAGGTCGGGCAGAACATCACGCTCAATGTGAATGTTCAGGGTGGTTGCACCGGCGGGACGCTGATCGTCGACGTCCACCGGACGGACACCACCGAGTTCGTAAAAGAAACCGTGACGTCGAACATTGAAACCGACAACATCATGGAGCCCAACGGGCCAAGCAGCTTCATTTACCATTTGCTGAATACCCTTACGCCTGGTAGCTATCGCGTGACGATTTCGGGCACGGTGGGTGGGCCCATCTTCCACGAGTTCTTTGTTCGGTAGCGGACAGCGGAGCCGGTCAACCCGACCGGCTCCGCTACCCTTCGGCAGGACTTTCAACGAACAGGCGACTGCAGAATCGACATGAAATCGTATCGGGGTGAGCAGTCCGTCACTGCGGGCTTCTGTTTTCATCTCACCGACCGTCTGCCGCGGCCCTTTGTGTAATGGCCGGCGGCGGCCGCAGAATCCCCCGCCAGAGCAGCGCCTCACCGAGGAAATAGTGGCTGCGCGCGAGCGGGGCGGCACCTAAGCTGTCTGGCTTGGTCACCGCAGACTCGAGTTCCGTTCTGCCCCTGTCATGGCGTGACGACCCTTGGCAGGGTGGCGCGGCCATCTCCCGCGACTTTACTGTTCAGAAATAGGCACTCAAGAATTTCAGTATCTGTTTAGCGGGTCGTAACCCGCGAACGTCCCTCTGAGCGACGCGAGCGCCGCAGCGCCCTCTTGTACTTCCGACAGAATCGTGGCATAAACGAGCGCGTGCAAGCGAGCTGGCGCTCCGTGTCGCGTGATGATCTGATCGCTGAGCTGGAGCGACAAAAAGCCGAAATCGATTCCCTGCGTCGCGAGCGGGCTGAAACGGATCGGGAGCGCGCCGATCTGGAAAGGGAGGTCGACGTACGACTGGTTTACAATCCCGCCAGATGACGTTGGTCCGCCTCTCTCTCATCGCCAGCCGCCCTGCTGGAGAACTGCCGTGTCGTGAAAAGACATGCATGGTGGCATTCCTCGTCGCTCTGATGGTCGCCAGTGCGACTTCGTGTCGGGCGGTGCGAGCGCCCCAGACGGATCAGCGCTACGTGCAACAGCTGCAACCCCTTCTGGAGCAGTTTGTTCAATGGCAGGAAATCCCTGGCCTTGCAATCGGTATCGTCGAACACAATCAGCTCGTGTATGCGCACGCGTTCGGTCTGAAGCATCTCGGACGCCCGGCGGATTCGCTGACCACTCGATCGCTCTTTCATATGGCGTCTCAGGCGAGTCATTTGACGACTACGTGCAGCGCCACATTCTGGCACCACTCAAGATGACGGACAGTACGCTCTTGCTGAAACAAGCGAAGCCGGCGCTGCTGACGTGGGGTCACGAATTGGACGAGCAGGGTGTGCCGATTCCCAGTCGAGTCTTTCCCGCTAAACAGGTACGAATTTCAGCGGACAGGCGATTGCAGTAGCGGCTTGAGATCGTACCGGGTCAGCAGTCCGTCACTGCGGGCTTCCGACTTCATTTCCTCGACGGTCTGTCGCGCCTTGGTGTAGTGGCCGGCGGCCGCCGCAGAATCCCCTCCGAGGCGCAGCGCCTCGCCGAGGAAATAGTGACTGCGCGCCAGCACGGCGCGCGCACCCAGGTTGTCGCTCTTCGTCACGGCAGATTCGAGCTCCGTCCTCGCCTGACGAAAATCCTTCATGCCAATCAGGGCCGCTCCCAGGTAGAGCGAACACTCGGCCGACTGGTACTTGAGCCCCGAAGCGTCGGCCTGTCCCATCAGCGTCCTGAGCTGGGTGACCGCACCCTGGGAACGTGCCTCTTCGGCGGCGATCTTCGCGAGATTCAGGCTTGCGCGCAACTCGTCGTACCGGCTCGACGCGCGTTTCGCCGTCTGAGCCGCTTGCTCGAAAAAGGCACGCGCGGTCCTCACATCACCGCGATAATAGGCGCTGTCCCCCTGATAGTTCAGCGTCTGCGCCGTGAGGCTTTCGCTCTTGAGTCCTTTGGCGACCTGCATTGCTTCGTCGAGATGCTTCTTCGCGTCGTCGAACCGGCCAACCATACTGAGCGCCAGACCATATTCGCTCAACGTCTGGACCACCTCCGACGAGCGCTCCTTCAACTCGCGCCATTTCTTCAGCGCTTGATCGTCCGCCTCGAGGGCTGCCCCGTAGCGTCCCTGGAGGGCGTACAGCACGCCGAGTCCGAGGGAGGCGATCGCTTCTCCGCGGCCGTCATCCGCGCCCCGTGACAACTCTACGGCACGGACGTATTGCTTCTGAGCCCGATCGTAGTCTCCGAGAACCGTGGAGACGCCGCCGAGGTTGGACAGCGTCAATGAGATGGCTGCCGCGATGTTGGACTTTTCGCGGATCTCGAGGGCGCGTTCGAGATACGTGCGCGCCTCCTCGTATTCCCCTTTCGCGTAGTAGGTCGTGCCGATGTTGCTCAAGCACAGTGCCTGCCGCTCCACATCGCCCAGGTCGCGCTCAATCGGCAGCGCCGCTTTCAGCGATGCGAGGGCCTCGTCGTGCCGGCCTCGATCCAGGTAGTACACACCGAGGTTGATGAGGACCATCCCGACCGTGCGCTTGTCGTCGGCGTCCCTGGCGCTCTTGAGGGCTTCCTTATACGTTGACACCGCTTCTTCCGAGCGGCCCTGGACATCATGGATCGCGGCGATGTCAGCGAGGAGCATGGCGGCTCCGCGCTTGTCGCCGATTTCCTGTCTAATCTCGAGCGCCTCCTTGAATTTGCGCATCGCATCGCCAAGGCTGCCGAGATTCTTGTACGCGGTTCCCTGGGCGTGCAGCACTCTCGCCTTGAGCGGTTTGTTGTCGAGGCGAACGGCCTGACTCTCGGCGGTCGTCAGCCAGTCGAGCGAGCCTTTGTAGTCGCGACGGCGGATTGCGTTTCGACCTGCCGCAAACAACGCGTCCGCGAACTTCGGATCGGCTTGGAGCACTTTCGCGTACTCGTCGCGCGCCTTGTCGAGCGCACCGTTCGTATCGTAAAGGCTGGCCAGCTCGAACCGGAGCTGCAGATCGTTGGGCCGGGCTTTCACGACCCGTTCGTACGCCTCGATCGCCTTATCGTTATCCCTCGTCGCCAGGGCATGACCCGCGGCGATCATTTCCCGCTCGTCCTGAGGGAGTTTCGAGCTCAGGTCGATGGCGCGCTGCGAGGCTTTCGTTGCGTCGGACCACTTCCCCAGCGCAGCCAGGCTCTGACTGAGCTTCGAGTACGCGAGGGCGAACTGCGGATCGGCCTTGACCGACGCTTCGAAGCGCTGCACAGCGTCGATGTTGTTCCCGTCACGGGCCAGTGCCTGTCCTTCGCTGTAATACGTCAGCGCCTGCACCGATTGTGTCGCGGGCTTGGATGCCGTCGCTTGCAGCTCCTCGATCGCGGACGACTCGAGCGCAAGATTGTTGTGGATCGTGCTCGCAATCTCCTGCGCCACTGTGAAAAGGTCGTTTTCGCTCGACGCCACCTTGTTCAATGAAACCGGTTCCCCGCTTGCGCCGAACATGGCGGCCGTGATTTGAATCTGGTTGCCAACTTTGGCAATCCGACCCGATACCACGTGGTCTGCGCTGCTGAACTCTCGGAAGCGGCGAGCCGCCGTCTGATCGAGCTCGGTGTTCTGGCCCAGCCCGAGATCGCGGCGGAGCTGGGCGAGGTGTGCTGCGGGCACGGGACGCAGTCGCGCGGACTGACCGAGGTTCGCCGTAATCAGATCGGCGAGGCTGACGCCCAGAGAATCGAGCGTCGGGTCACCCGTCGCGTTCTGGAACGGCACAACGGCCACAGAAACGGCTCGCGCAGTTGCCGTCGCCGTTGCCGTTGCCGGCTCCGCACCGGCGCGAAATATTTTGTCGCGCAGCAGGTACCCTCCGGCCATGACAACGACGAACGCGCCAACGATTGCCAGGACCTTTGACGACACCGCCCGCGGCGCCGGCGTCGCTGCGGCTGGCTGGAGTCGGGTAATCGCCGGCGCAGACAGCAGGGTGCCTGGGTGTGCCTGACGCCCTGCCGAATCGAGCAGGTCCAGGTCCGCCGCGAGCTCGGGTGTCCGTTGATAACGCGATTCCGGATCGGGCTGCGTGCAGCGATCCATGATCCGCTCGAGCGCTTCGGGAATCGACGGATCGATTGTTCGCGCCGGCGCCAGCGGCTTCTGCACCCGTATCATCAAGTCCGCGATGGCGCTCTCGGCGCGGCTCGCCTCCCGCTGCCCCAAGACCATGTCGTAAAGGATGAGTCCGATCGCGTAGATATCAGCGCGATGATCGCACGGCCGCGCCATCGCCTGTTCTGGCGCCATGTACTCCAGAGTGCCCACCACTGCGCCAGCGACAGTGGCACCGCCGCCCGCGATCGATCTGGAGATCCCGAAGTCCATGATGACGGCTTGATCGTCCTCGTCGATCATGATGTTCGCAGGCTTCAGATCGCGGTGGACGACACCCGCGTCGTGGGCCGCGCACATGCCGCTGACCACCTGCCTTGCGATCGACACCGCCTGCCCGACGGGCAGCTTGCCTTGCTTCTTCAGGATCGTTGCGAGGTCATCACCCTGGATGTACGGCATCGTCAGGTACTTGATGCCGTCGATCTCTCCGAGGTCGTGGATGCGGACGACGTTCTTGTGGGTGACCTGACGGGCAAGGAGCAGCTCGCGCTTGAAGCGCTTCTCCAGATCCCGCGCCATCGCAGGATCCGCGGTGATCTCCGGACGGATGATCTTCAGCGCGACCGAGACGCCGAGCGCGTCGTCCCACGCCTGGTAGACGGCGCCCATGCCGCCGACGCCGAGCAGGCGAATGAGGTGATAGCGCGTGCCGAAGGCCGATCCGGGCGCGAGCGGCGCCCCGAATCCGGGTGCGCTTCCAACTCCAACCGTGTGCGGAGGCGACACGTTCGCGGGCGGCGGCGTCAACGTTGTCACACCGGCGTAAGCCATGGTCGCCGACAGATCGGGGGAAGCTCCGTGACCGGGTTCGGCGACTGTTCCAAGGCGAGTTGCGGCCTCGGCGTCCTGTGTGAAGACACCGGTTGGTGCAGGGCGACCACAGGCAGGGCAGGCGGCCGCACGATCCGGCAGCCCCGCACCGCAATAGGAACAGAACATACTGGTGGGACAAACGAGATTATGCCCCAATTCGAACAGCGGCGAAAGCAGAAACCCTGTGGAGAGTTAAAGATGAGCCGGTTACAGGACTGAGGGTCCAGTTACAGAACCGGACGAGGGTATGGCCAGCCTACGCCAGGTAGCGGGAGAGGGTCGGAGCGATCGCGTCTTCCTCGGTGAAGTCCCGAACCGTCGCGGTATCGAACTCATCGAGGGCGGTGAAATCGGCTGTTTCCATGTCGAGACGCAGAGACGTCCCCTCAGGAGTCATGGTGGCGGCTGCGTCGATCGGGAGCAAATACCGGCGGTGATTCGGGGATCCCGGCGATCCGATGACGAAATAGCAGAGTTTCCGTTGCGCGGGATCGATGAGGACGCCGTCGATGTTGCCAAGGGGCTGGTCGTGCCGGGTCCTGACGTCCAAGGTGGCCAGCAGACCCGTCGGCCCCATCACCCTCCAGGCGTCGAGATAGCACAAGCGGGGAATCGTGACGTCCATGGGCCAGCCTCCGGACCGGGCGCTAAGCAATCCGCTTGCCAGGGAGGAGATTTGGGGGTCGGATGTGCTTACGCCACAAGGAGGAGGGAGGAGGGGAGGAGCTCTCATCGAATCTTGTCGTCAGGACCATCATGAATCTCCTCCCCACCTCCCCTCCTCCCTGTGAATGATTTCTTGGTCGCTTCTGACCATCCGGATGCCTCGTCACAGAGGGGTCGCAGTCCCCCAGACAACCTCCCATATTGCGGAACTGGAGTGGACCACCCATAATGAGACGCTCCCGGACTGTCCATAAACCTGACTGGACGCGGAATGTACCGTCGCCCCTACCACATCCTCATCGCAGACGATGATCCGGCGGCCCATCATCAGACGACGACCCTGCTGAAGCGGCGCGACTATCTATTGGCCACGGCCTGGACGCTCGAAGACGCGTACGCGCGCGTGGCGGAGCAGCCGGTGGATCTCGTGATCGCCGGGACACGGATCGGTTCGCTGAGCGGTCTTCAGTTCATCGTGAGTTGTCGGGCGCGCCGGCCGGAGCTGACCGGCATCCTCCTGGCGTCGGATCGCAACAACGTGCCGGAGATGGAAGCGTGGCGCCACGGCATCACGCCCATCATCCTGCCGCTCGACGCCCAACATTTCCTGATGACGGTCGCCGAGAAACTGGCCGCCATTCGTCGCCGACAGCGGTGGCCGCGGAAGCGGGTGCAGGCTGACGTTCCTGTGGAAGTCAGCGGCGCGCCGGGCAGGCTGCTGGACGTGAGCTATGGGGGCCTGCGCCTCGAGATGGCCGGCGAGAGCTACGATCTGCGGGCCCGCGTGCAGATAGACATCCCGGTTGCCAGCCTGCGCGTCAACGGCGAGCTCGTGTGGTCTGCGCGGGTCCGCGACGGCGCGAACTGCCTCTGCGGTATCTCGATCATCGGCGAGCAGCATCCCGTGCCGATCTGGCGGGACTTCGTCGACAACCTCGCTTGATATTGGCGGGCTGCCATCCCACTGAACTTGGGCCCCGATACGGCTGCGGCGCTGAAAAACCATCAACAGGAGGAACGAGGAAGGGAGGACCCTCCTGTGAGTGTTTTGATCTCGGAACGAGCTTCTGTCAAGGCCGCCAGCAGGACTTCGATCCGATCGTTGAGCTCCTGGGTCCGCTGATCGATCCTGGCGAGCCTTTGATCGCTCGCCGCGAACCGGCGATCGACACGCTCGAACCGTTCGAGCACCTCTGAGCGGATCTGCTCGAGCCTGATCATGTCCTGGGAGAGTGCGAGAGCCATGCCTCGCGGGTTTGCGAGGGAATCAGCAGCGTGGGTCGGAAATGTCGCAGCTGCTGCGTCGCCCTGCCTCGCCGCGGGTCGCAGTTTCTGAAGCGTTGTCCTCTCGACCCAACCTGCGGTCATCCTCCCTTCCTCCCCACCTCCCTGTTGAACTGATCACCGCATCGAGCCATCCGATTGCCCCCAGTTCTATCAAAGGGAGTCTCAGTCCTCTAAGATGGGGCCCGTGTCATCCACGACGTCGGGCGCGCGCGCGCTCCTCTTCGCCGTCGTCATTACGGGCGCGTTGTACTCGGGTACGCCCGGCGCAGGTTTGGCGCAGGCACCCGCGCGACGTCCCGCGCAACAGCAACAGCCCGCCAGGAGCGCGGGCTGGCCGGCCGTCACGCGCGAGACGCGACCGTGGACACGCTGGTGGTGGATGGGAAGCGCTGTCGATCCTCCCGGACTCACAGCGGATCTCGAATCGCTCGAAGCTGCCGGGCTCGGCGGTGTGGAAGTCACGCCGATCTACGGCGTCGCGGGCACGGAATCGCAATTCGTGCCGTACCTCTCGGAAGAGTGGGTGCGCCTGCTCGAGCACACGCTGCGCGAAGCGTCACGGCTCGGCCTCGGCGTAGACATGGCTACCGGCACTGGCTGGCCCTTCGGCGGTCCGTGGGTGCGGCGAGGCCGACGCGGCGCGCGGGCTGGCGCATCGCACCTGGACCCTCGAGGCCGGTCAGCGGCTTCGCGAGCCGATCCGGCTCGATCAGCGTCCCCTCGTTCGAGCCATCGGCTTCTCGGGTCGCGGGTCTGCCGCTCAGGGCGCGAACCAGCCACCCCCTCGCAGGCTCCAGATCGGCGACCTCGTCGACCCCCTCGAGGCGAACCCCAACCTGCAGGCGCTCGCACTCGAGCAGATCCGCTATCCCAAGCCGCTTCCCCTGGCAGCGTTGATCGCGTACTCGAAGGCTGGCGCGGTCGTCGACCTCACGTCACGCGTGTCGACTGATGGCGCACTCGAATGGGTGGCACCCGAAGGCACGTGGACCCTCTACGGCGTCTTTCTCGGGTGGCACGGCAAGCTCGTGGAGCGCGCCGCGCCCGGCGGCGAGGGGAACGTCATCGATCATTTCTCGCACGAGGCGATCCGTCACTACCTCGAACGATTCGACAAGGCCTTGGCCGCGCATCCACTCCCCGGCCTTCGCGCGTTCTTCAACGACTCGTACGAGGTCGACGACGCCGAGGGCCAGGCGGACGGGACAGTCGCGGTCTTCGACGAATTCCAGAAGCGGCGCGGCTACGATTTGCGACGCCATCTGCCTGCGCTGTTCGGCGGCGACACGGGTGCCGACGGCGACCGCGTCCTCGCAGATTATCGGCTCACGATTTCTGATCTGCTGCGCGATACCTTCACCGCCGACTGGCGCGCCTGGGCCACACGTCATGGCGCCATCGTCCGCAACCAGGCGCACGGCTCGCCGGCGAGCCTCCTCGATCTGTACGCCGACAGCGACATCCCCGAGACGGAAGGGACCGAGCTGACGCGGGCGAAGTGGGCGACGTCCGCTGCGCACGTCGCCGGCCGCCGGCTGGTCTCGGCGGAAGCAGCCACATGGCTCGGCGAACATTTCCGCACGACGCTCGCCGAGGTCCGCGCCAACGTCGATCGCTACTTCATCGCCGGCGTCAATCACATCGTCTACCACGGGACGGCGTATTCGCCGCCCGGGGACATGTGGCCGGGATGGCAGTTCTACGCGTCGGTCGAGTTCAATTCGCGCAGCCCGTGGTGGAAGGACTTCCGGGCTCTGAACGACTACGTCACGCGCGTGCAGTCCTTCCTGCAGGACGGCGCGCCCGATCAGGACGTGCTGCTCTACTTTCCGCTCTACGAATCGCTCGCGAAGCGGGGCAAGGAGGGGCTGCTGAAGCACTTCGGCGGTGCCAGCCCTCCGGCGGAAGGCACGACGTTCGAGCGCGCGAACGACATCCTCCAGCAGCGCGGATATTCGTTCGACTTCATCTCCGACGCGCAGCTCCAGCGCGTTCGGCTCGCCGGAGGCAGGCTCGTGACTGCCGGCGGCGGCGCGTACGCGACCATCGTGCTCCCGGCGAGCCGGTACATCCCACTCGACACGTTCGAAAAGATCATCTCGCTCGCGCGCGAGGGAGCGACGATCGTCTCGCTCGATGGATGGCCCGAAGACGTCTCGGGGCTCGGCGATCTCGAGCGACATCGGGCTCGATTCCATGCGCTTCGGGACGCCGTGCACTTCGGTCCACCGGACGCAAGCGGCGTATCGTCCGCGCGCGTCGGGCGCGGCACGATCCTGCAAAGCGAAGATCTCGATCGCCTCGCCGCGCGAGCCGGCGCCGTGCGCGAAACGCTGGTCGATCGCGGCCTTCAGTTCGTGCGGCGCCGCCACACAGGGAGCCGGTCGTACTTCATCCTGAACTCGAGCGAGAAGGAAATGGATGGCTGGGTACCGCTCGCGAGGCGGGCCCGCTATGCGGTCGTCTTCGATCCGATCACGGGACGGTACGGCGACGCGCCAGTGCGACGGTCCTCAACCGGGACTCTCGAGGTCCGGCTGACGCTCCCGCCCGCGACGTCGCTCATCGTTCGAACCACGGACTCGCCGGTCGGCAGGCGATATCCGAGCTACGTCGATGCAGGCGCCGCAGTCGCCGTTGGCGGACCCTGGAAGCTACGCTTCGCCGCTGGCGGGCCTGCACTTCCAGCCGAGCGGGCGATCGATCGTCTCGGGTCGTGGACGGATAGCGGAGGCGACGATGTGAAAGCGTTTGCCGGAACGGCCGTGTACTCGACGACGTTCTCCCGGCCTGGTGGGTCCGCCGATGCGTGGCGGCTCGATCTCGGTCGCGTACACGACAGCGCGCGCGTGAGGCTCAATGGCCGCGAGATCGGCGTCCTGCTCGGCCCGTCGTTTCAGGTCGTGATCGAGAGCGGCAGCCTGGCGCCGGTCACCACGCTGGAGATCGAGGTCACCAATCTCGCCGCGAACCGTATCGCAGCGCTCGACAGGGCGGCCGTGCCCTGGCGGAAGTTCTACAACGTCAATTTCCCTGCGCGGTTCCCGGAGAATCGCGGGCCGGACGGACTCTTCAGCGCGGCGAAGTGGGAGCCGATCGAATCGGGACTGATCGGGCCGGTGACCTTGACGCCGCTCAAACCGGCGGTGGGTCCGAACCGCGGGTCGGGTGTTGCGCGGTGAGGGTCGTCCCCCTCTAAACGCGAAGGGCTGGGTCCTTCGGACCCAGCCCCAGCAACTCGAGGGCGCCGCCGCAGCTTACGCTGCGAACGGCGGCAATGTGAAAGGGTTATGGCAGGGTTGTGTGTTCCAGCGTCTAGACCCGCCTGGGGTCTCCTAGCGGAACAGCGGGGAGCTCCACTCCCAGACGCCACGCTTCGCCGCGCGCCTGGAGATCCGAATTGAAGAAATCGAGCGCTATGCGGATGGCTCGAAGCGACTCCGCGCCGAGACCAAGCAGATCGCGGTTGCTCACGACGCCGTCGCAATCGGTGAAGCAGCGCGCGGCGACCCAGATGCCAGCCCAGGATTCCTTCTGCAGCTGGTACACCCGGTAGTCCACTTCGGGATCCCTGACCGAGCCGAGGCGAAACGTCAGGTGATTCGGCGCGGCATCGCACGCCTCCAGCACCGCACGCTGCTGCTCCGTCGTCAAGGGCGCCCATCCGCGCGGAAGAACCGGCGTCCGATGAGGCGCCGCGTACGCCGTCAGCCGTTTGGACTGTTCGCTGATCCGCGCGCCCCTCGCCGGACGCGCGGTGAGATCCTGATTCGTAATCGTCTGCATGACCTCTTGCCCGTCTTCCAGTCTGGTGATCGGCCGCCACGCTGCACTGGCGCCGCGACCCGCACCTGACCCGTGTGTTGACTCGTACCGGGCGCGGTACTCCCTCTGGAGAATCCGCACCAGCACGCCGTCCTCCGCCGGCACGCTGGCTCGCATCCGACGAGCTCCCGGAAACACTCCATCCTCCGAACGGCCCATGTCGCCTTTACCCCTTCACCGCGAGTCTGCCGATTTCCTGCTCCGCCGCATTGGCTCGCGCCAGGGCTGACTCGTAGAGGCGAATCCAGGTTTCGGCAGCGGTCGTCAGATCGGCACACGACTGGCGCAACACCTCGTTTTCCTGCGCGAGCCGAACGTTCTCTCGCGCGCAAACGAGCAGGCGCGGCTCGTGCGTTGTTCGCAACACCCCCGGTCGCGCGTGCCTATCGAGCCGGTTCAACGAAGACGCTGTCATCATGTGAATTACCCGTCCTCTCAAGAGCCTTATGCATCAAGAAACGCTGACAATGCTCGAACCGAACACCCTGGTGTGCGGTAGCGGTCCAACATGAGCTCGGACCTGCTGCTGGCGGCGCTGGGCAGCGCTCCGCCAGGGCACACTTCATCCTTAAGTGGCGAAATCGGCCAATTCCTGTCGGAAGGGTGAGAAGGGACGGGCAACGGTCGAGCTTGCGTCCACCCGAAGCCTGCGAGCGCGCTGTGGTACAACTCGTCGCCATGATCGAGACTGCCGACCGCGTAGCCGTTCCTGGCCGCCTCAAAGCCGGGCTGGCGCTTCTTCTCGCCGCGGTCCTGCTGAGGATTCCAGCCCCACTGGCGATGCGCCAGGCTGCCCCGGCCGTCAAGGCGCTCGTCGGCGGCACACTGATCGACGGATACGGCGGTCGTCCGGTTCGAAACAGCGTCGTCCTCATCAGCGGTGACCGAATCTCAGCCGTAGGCCAGGCGGGAAACCTCGCCGTGCCGACGGGGGCGGAGGTCATATCGACTGAAGGCATGAGCGTGCTGCCGGGCCTCTGGGACATGCACGTCCACCTCATGATCAACGGGCACAGCGACTACACCCATTGGGACAAGACCTATCCCTCGCAGCTCGAGCCGGTGATCATGCCCGCTTCGGCAAAGCAGCTGCTGCTGGCGGGCGTGACGAGCGCCCGCGACCTCGGTGGCCCGCTGGAGGCGAGCATCTCGGTGAGGAACCGCATCGCCTCGGGCAAGCTGCCGGGGGCGACGGTGTACGTGTCGGGGCCGTTCATCCAGCACGCGCCGTATCCAGGAACCGAGCTGTTCCGCTGGGGTGTGACCGGCCCGGACGACGGGCGCGCGAAGGTTCGAAAGCTGGCAGACGCCGGTGTCAACGTCATCAAGCTGATCGACCAGGACGAGATGACGATGGAGGAGATGCGCGCTGTCGTCGAAGAAGCGCATCAACGCGGGCTGCCGGTCGTGGCCCATGCGCACCGGCCGGAGGAGATCCGCCGCGGCCTGACCGCCGGGGTGGACTGCTTCGAGCACACGGGCCTGGCGAGCGCACCCGAATATCCCGAGGACATCATCCGGATGATCCGCGAGCGCACGGCGAAGATGAGCCTCGGCCCGCTGTTCTGGACGCCCACGATCGAGGGACTCCTGAACTACGAGTACCTGCGCGACAACCCGGAGGCCCTCGACGATGCCTCGTGGCACGAGGGACTGACGCCGGAGATTATCGCGGACATCAAGAAATCGATCGAGCACCCGGATCGGCTCCCGTACTTTCAGCTGACGCCCGCGCGCCGACCCACACTCGCGCGGAAGTTCAAGCAGTTGAGCGAGGCGGGCGTCGTCATGCTCGTCGGGACCGACAGCGGCATCCCGATGAAGTTCCACAGCCAGTCCACCTGGCGCGAGCTCGACGCCTGGGTCAACATCCTCGGCGTCGATCCGATGACCGCGATCCGCGGCGCCACGTACTGGCCGTCAGTGGCGATGAAGGTGGAACGCGATGTCGGAACGGTCAGCCCCGGGAAGTACGCCGACATCATCGCCGTTCGCGGCGACGTGCTTCGCTATATCGCCCTCCTCCAGCGCGTCGACGTCGTCGTCAAGCATGGGGTGCGGTATCGGTGAGGCGCGGCGCTCGGCGTTCGGCGTTCGGCGCTCGACGCTCGGCGCTCGGCGCTCGGCGCTCGGCGCTCGGAGGAGCCCGAAGCCTTTTCTAAAGCCTGGTATTCCTTCGGACCTTCAGCGTTCCCCTGGGCAGCGGTGCCCACGCCGAGCCAGCTGGCGGACGGCCGACGCCGGCACAGTAGAGAACCGACTCGCGTGATGCCGTCGATGCCGAGGTCGCGCTCGATCAACGAGTCGGCCAAACCCATCACGCAATACGGAGCAAGCCCGAGCCAGGTCGCCGTCAAACAGAACGTCTGGCAGAGGTGTCCGGCTTCCACGAGGGCGGCGCGATACGCCCGCGAGTACGGATACCGCCAGAGGATGCGTTCGAAGATGGTCGTGAAGAACACCATCGCCGATCCCGCCGCGAAATACCCGCTGTTCGGCAGGTACTCGCGCATCCGCTTCACCGACACGGGCCCGCGAATCTTCTCCAGTGCGTGGCGATCGGGCGCGTAGTGATAGATCCCAGGACGCAGCCCTTCAACGTCCCGAATGACGACGTAGGTTTCAATGGAGTGACGGGCACCGCCGGATGGTGATGTCTTGAGGGCGAGGTCACGAGGCTTCGACGAGACCCATTGCTGCACGCCGGAGGTCAGGCTGAGGAGTGTTGCCAGATCGTTGCGAGCGATCGGTTTCGATGAAAACCGCCGCCATGTCCGCCGCGTTCGCAACACGGTTGGGAACTCGCCGTCAGCCCGAGGCTTCGGAAGTTCGACGATTTTCGCAGCCCGGTAGCGCTTCACCACTTCCGGCATGGGCCAGCGTTTTGCCTGCAGACGCGCTCGGCGCGCCGCCTGCCGGGTCGTCGCAAACGCAACGTCGCGGCTGGCTGTGTGAAAGAACCCGGCCTCGGGGTTCCACGGTCCAAGCGCTGACATCGCACTCACCCTGGGATCGGGCGCGCGGCCGTCTTGCTCCAGCAGGTGCAGATCGACGAGACGATCGAGCAAGGATTGAAGCGGCGCGTCCGGAGGGACGTCGAGACGCGCTCGAAGCTGCCGCACGCTCGTCCAGGTTTCGCAGGTGTCGAGGATCTGGCAGACGAACGGATCGACGGGCGCGGTGTGCCGAGTGGCGTAGTTGGTGGCCACGAGACCACCACTGCGCCAATATGCAATCAGGTGCGGCGAACGCCGGACTCGCATTGGCCTGTTACCGCACCCGCGATCGTGCAGACTACTCGAGCGGAATGGATCATCGTCGGATCGCAGTCTATGTTCAGCCTTCGTGCAGACGCTGCAGCGTGGCGATCGCACTCTGCACGCGTAGCGTCCGTCGAGGTGGGTCGCGGCGCTCAAAGGTCGCCAGATGCGCCTTCAACTGCTTCTTCAAGCGGTCGCAGATCCAGTTCTTTAGGGGACCGAGCCTTCCTTCGCGCCTTCTTCTTTGCGCCAGTCTTCCTGGCGCGCCGAGGCTTTCTTCGCACGCCGACTTCCTTGCGGTCTTGCGCGTTTTCGCCACAACTCACTCCTGAAACAAGAAACAGATGAGCGAGTCTAGGTCAGCGCGAACGAGGCCGTCAAGAAAATCGCGGTTGCGGAACGATCAGGCCCCATGTGTTTGAGCACTGCCTGGAACCGGGGATTGCGGCCGCAATGCGATCAACGCGCGGATCGACGGCGATCCACTGAGCGCGGACTCCCGCTCGTCGAAGGACTGCTCGAACTCGTCGCACGCGCCGCTCTCGTCTCCAAGTGCGAGCTTCACGTAGGCGCGATCCCGATGGCTCAGCCTGATTTTGCGCGCCGCTGCCTGCTGCTCCAGCGCGGCGAGACCGGCACGCGCCTCCTGCGGTCCGGCCCGCGCGGGCCAGAAGCTGCAGCCGGCGTCGACCTGCATAGCTACACCGCCACCGGCCGAGAGTTCAGCGGCGCGATCGACGGCCTCGCAGCGCCTCGCGGTAACTGCCTTGGGCATCGGCGACTCTGCACGCGCACAAGGAGCCGCCAGCGGAGCCCGGCTGCTCGAGCAGCGTCTGCTCAATCAGCGCTCTTGCCTCGTCGAGCTTCCGGGCATACAAGAGGACCACGGCGCTCGACGTGGTCACTTCGGCTCGACTGGGGATCCAGACTTCGAGCGATCTCGGCCTGCTTGAACGCCTCGGGGAACCGCTCGAAGCATCGCGAGCAGTTCGGCGTAGGTCATCCGCGCTCGTGAGAAGCTGGGATTCAGCGCGAGCGTCTTCTGATACTCCCGTTCGGCGGCGCGCCCAGTCCCAGTCGAAGAAGAAGTTCAGATCGGCGAGCGCCCGGTGTGCTTCAGCGAGGTCGTCGTTCAAGTCGACCGCTGCGCGCGCGGCCGCGAGCGCTGATTGTCGAGCGTCCGCTTCTGAAATCATCCCGAACTGCCCGAGGACGACGTAGGCCCGCGACAGACCAGCGTGCGCCCCGGCGTGTTTAGGGTCGAAGGTCAGGGCGCGCTGGAACGCTTGCTGCGCCCGTCGAGCCGCATCGGGACCATAGGCCATGCAGCTCGGCACGGCCTCGTAGGTAGGCTTCCTCCGCGTTGGGGTTCGTCTGGCGCGGGGCATCGATGCGCCCGGCTTCTGCGGGGGTCACGGCCGCGTTCGACGGCCTTGGCGATTGCGCGGGTAAGACCTGCCTGGAGGGCGTCGCTGTCGCCCGCCACCCATTCGACGGATCCGGTCCAAAGCGGCGCTGCCACACCAGCCTTGACGACGCGCGTGTCCACGCGCGCTCGAAGCGGTCGCGTCGGGCGCCGCTTGTTCAGACGTCATGCTCGTCTCCACGAGCGCGTCAACACCAAGCTGTTTCGCGATTTCGTCCGCCGCAGCGCTGGATCCCTTGAACCGGGCGGCGGATCCGGATGCGGTGACCCGAAGCGACTGAATCTGGCCCAGCGTGGCGATGAGTTGATCGGTCAGGGCGTCAGCCAGGTAAGGCGTCGCAGACGGCGACAAGTCCTTCATCGGCAGAACAGCTATCCGCGTCAGACCAGGCGTCGTAACTGCCGGACGTGTGGCGACCCGCTGCCACGCGATCAGCCCTACGACGAGCAGGAGCATCGCCGCAAGCGACCCGGCAACAATAGCTCGACGACTGTACGCTGCTGGCGTGGCGGTATCTACCAGCTTCTGGGGCTGAAAAGCGCCCGGCAGGTCCCGAAGCGCAGCCTCCATTTCCCCCGCGCTCTGGAATCGGGCGGCGGGCTCGTGCTCGAGCGCCCGATCGACGACCTTGACGAACCCGGACGGCAGGTCGGGACGGACGTCGCGAAGACGCCGGACCTGCCGCTGCCCTTGCGCAGACGCCAGCTGCTGCATGCTGCTCGCCGCAACAGGGAAATCACCCGTGACGAGATAGAACAGCAATACTCCCACGCTGTAGAGATCCGACCGGATCGACGCCGCCTTGCCCTGGAAGATCTCCGGCGCGAGATAAAGCGGCGTCCCGACGATGCGCGCCGTGCCGCCACCGCGGTGCAGCTCTTCGCCGGTTCCAAAATCCATCAGGACGATCCGGCCGCCCTCTTCGCGCAACACGTTCTGCGCCTTGACGTCACGGTGCAGCAGACCGGCCCCGTGCACGGCGGCGAGGGCGGAACAGATGTCCTGGCCGATCCCGGAGGCCTCCCGCGCGCCGAACGTCCCGCGCGTCTTCACGATCCGATCGAGTGACTCCCCCTCGACGAGCTCCATCCAGAGCCCGACGCGATCGTCGTGCTGCTCGGCGCCCAGCACCTGAACGACGTGCGGGTGACGAACGCGCGCGAGCCGGCGGGCCTCCTGAAGGATGCGCTCGTGGGCGGTGCGCGCCGCCTGACCTTCCTGATGGAGCAGCTTGAGCGCGACGGGCCGGTAGAGATCTGTGTCGAACGCTCGATGCACCTCGCACGACATGCCCTCGCCAATCCGCTCGAGCATCACCAGCCGGCCCCACCGCGGGCCGCTCGGCACATCGTCCGGGGCGGTCTCGTCGAGTTCTGGGATGCTGCGATAGAGCGACGCGATGCTCTCGACGAGCCGCAGATGCCGCACGAGACGACGCTCGCCCGGCGCGATGTCGGGCTCGACGTGATTCCAGTCGACCGGGGTACCGTCAGCGACGGAGGCTGCCAGCCTTCCGAGTACGCCTGCCTCAGGACTCAATATCCATCTCCTCGGCGAGGCGGACGAGCGCGCGCGACACGGCCATCCGGGCCGCGTCGGCGGTCGCCTTGCCATGCGCCGCAGCAATCTGCTGATAACTCTGCTGCATCTCTACTCGCGCCTGAATCAGCTCCCGCTCTTCGTCCCGCAACCGTCCGAGCGCCGCCTCGTATCGCTCGAGCGCCTGCGTCCCGATCGCTTCCTCGAGCGGAGAGGCCGCCTGGACGGCGTGCTGATCCGCGTCCTCGAGACCGCCGACCGCGGGATATCGATTCACTCGTCTGACCTCATCGCGGACTCGGTTGAGGAGCGCCTGGCGCATGTACGCCTGGAGTGCGCCCTCGTGCCGGTGCTCGAACGAGTCGATGTGCTTCAACGTTTGCGCGAGCGTCTCCTGCACCAGATCTTCGGTATCGCGCAGATCGCGTGTCCATCGAGGCAGGCGACCGCGCGCCCAGCGCCTGAGCGGCGCCTGGTTACGCTTGAAGAGCTCGTTGAGGGCGTCCTGATCGCCTGCGCGGGCTCGCCCGAGCAGGTCCAGGGTAGACGTAAGGTTGGAAGGTCGACCCGACTCATCCATGGCAAGGATCTTGCGCCATGGGTAGAGATGATAAACCCGTCCGCACCCGATTCCGGCCCTCAGTAGAAGGTAACGGTGGGCTTTCGGGAACCGAACGGATTCGACGAATTACGGAAGTGTGGGCCGGGGTTTTGGCTTGGGCTTGGGGGTCAGAATCGGGCGCTTGTTACCCTGTATCACGCGAGACGGAGGGAGCAGCGCGGCGGCCTGCTCGAACAGAAGATCAGAAGATCAGAAGACCAAAAGGCAGCGACAAAAGCGTGCGGTTTTCCTTCTGATCTTCTGAACTTCTGATCTCGTAGCTGGCGTTCGGCGCCTGCACGTTGATCCAAGTCGAGCAGGGGTCGCAGGCGCCTCGCGATCGGAACGAGATCGCTAGAAGCTGTCTCACAAACCCGAGGCTCGCTCCACGGTGCGAGCGAGCATGGCGAGCGAGCCACGCGACCGGCCCGCCTACGCCAAGGCTTCGGCGAGGTCTCGCCGTAGCGCTTCGCGCGGAGGCGGAAGCGCGCCGGCGAAGCGGCGCGCGAGGGAGCGTGTAGGGGAGTCCGAGGGGCGAAGCCCCTCGGATGAGACTAGTCGTTCGTCACTTTACGCAGGAGCGCGAGATCCGTGAGCATCTTGCCGGCGCCGAGCACGACCGATGTCAACGGATTCTCCGCCACCATCACCGGAAGCCCGGTCTCGTTGCGCAGTCTCTGGTCGAGGTTGCGCAGCAACGCGCCACCGCCGGTCAGGACGACGCCACGATCGTAGATGTCGGCAGAGAGCTCCGGTGGAATCCGCTCGAGCGCATCGCGCACCGCAATTACGATGAGGCGGACCGGCTCGGCGAGCGCCTCCCGGATTTCCGAGTCGCTGATGATCACGGTGCGAGGCACACCTTCCAGCAGATGCCTCCCCTTCACTTCCATCGTCAGATCGCCGTCGAGCGGAGCGGCGGAGCCGATCTCGAACTTGATCTGCTCGGCCGTACGCTCGCCGATCAGCATGTTGTGGCTCCGGCGCATGTAGTGCATGATCGCCTCGTCCAGCGCGTGGCCGGCCACGCGCAGCGAGCGACCGTACACCGTGCCCGCCAGCGAGATCACCGCGATGTCGGTGGTCCCCCCGCCGATGTCGATGATCATGTTGCCGTTGGCTTCGGTGACGGGAAGTCCCGACCCGATCGCGGCCGCCATCGGCTCGTCGACGAGGTGTACTTCGCTGGCCTTGACGCGGAAGCCGCTGTCCTTGACCGCTCGGCGCTCGACCTGCGTGATCTCCGGCGGCACGCCGATGACCAGGCGCGGGCGGCGGAGCGGCCGGCTGCCCTGCACCTTGCGCACGAAGTACATCAGCATCTTCTCGGCGGCATCGAAGTCGGCGATGACGCCATCTTTCATCGGCCGCACCGGCTTGATGTTCGCCGGCGTGCGTCCGAGCATCTCGTGGGCCTCAGTTCCCACCGCCTCGATACAACCTTTGGCGGTGTTGAACGCCACGATGGACGGTTCGTTGAGCACGATGCCGCGCCCGCGAGCGAAGATGCAGGTGTTGGCAGTGCCGAGATCGATGGCCACATCTGTGGCGAAGGCTGAAAACAGATTCATCGTGCTGTCCCACGCGGAGGCTAAAGCTCCCCGCGCTACATCGAAGATGAACGAGACGGCAGGGCGGGTTTCTGAGGCCCCGCCCTGCCCTCGTCAGGAGGAGAGGTGCCGTTGCTGGCATCCCCTAAGGCACGAAGCGTTCCGCCGTTTTTTGGATTACAGACTGACGCAGTCCTTGGAAAAATCAGGCAGAGCGGACGTTTTGCGGTCGCACTGCGACCCCGCCGCCGTTACAAACCTGAGCACGGATCACAATTCCGGGATCGCGCGGCCAGGCAAATCCGTGACGCGCGAGACAGGTGCGGTCGGAGCTCGACGGCAGAGTGGCCGGAGACGAACGGTTACACAGGCGGCAGCAGGAGTGGGCGTTGAGGAACGTCGCCGGTTGCCGACGCGGGAGCCGCTGCTGCAGCGATTTCAGAATTCGACGAGCAGGGAGTGAATGGCTGGCCCCCGCGAGCGACGGCCGCCTGTGAGGGTTTTTCGTGAAGGTGACACGGTCACGAAGGCCCCCGGGCACTAGGTGAGGACCCGGTTCGCGCCGGCGCCGACCGGGTACCTGCACCTCGGTCACGTCTTGAATGCCGAATACGTCTGGGGTGCCGCCAGGCTGCTCGGAGCGGGCGTCCTGCTCCGGATCGAAGATCACGACGGCGAGCGGTCCCGGCGGGAGTTCGAAACGGCCCTACTGGACGACCTCGACTGGCTTGGTTTCCGTGCGGACATCTTCCCTACCTCCGCCTACCGCGGGAGACAGTGCGACGGCCGACAGAGTGATCGCGGTGCTGTGTACGAATGGGCCGCGCGCCGGCTGCTGGGGGAAGGGCTCCTCTTCGGCTGCGAGTGCACCCGGGCGGAGCTGGCGTCCGCCCAGCGGTCACCCGCAGGCGAAATCATTCACCCTGGACGCTGCCGCGACCAAAACCTGCCGGCCGCATCAGGGCTGGGATGGCGCCTGCGAATGGACAACGGGGTCGAGGACTTCGAGGACCTCCGGCTGGGTCCGCAGCGTCAGGAGCCGGCGACGCAGTGCGGCGACCTGCTGATCCGCGATCGGCTCGGGAACTGGACCTATCAGTTCGCGGTCACAGTAGACGACTGGCTGCAGGAGATCGATCTGGTCATCCGTGGCACCGATCTCCTGGATTCGACCGGACGCCAGATCCGCCTGGCCCGCCTCCTCGGCCGACGCGAGCCACCCCGCTTCCTGCATCATGAGCTGGTGATGAAGTCGGCGACTCAGAAGTTGAGCAAGTCGGATCGTGATACGAGCGTACGGGACCTCCGGGCTGGAGGCTGGACCGCGGCGCAGGTACTAGACGCCGCGCGCTCCTCGTCTCGCACGGACGCTTCACCTCTCACGGCCGACGAACGCCAAAGAACGGCCCCGGGATCACGACAGAACACCCTGACAGGAGATCAGGAGTTCAGGCAAAAAGTTGCAGATCAAAACCCAAAGCCTTCTTGTCTTCTGACCTTCTAATCTTCTGTGAGAACCGTCGACCGACGTCCGCAACGCTGCCCCAAGTCAAACTGGGGGCACAGGCACCGCTACACGCGCAACAGCGCGAATCGCTTCCCATAGGTGAACTGCCGCCAAATCCACTCCGCCGGACCGTAGTGGGCTCTCGATAACCAGAACCGGCTGACGATCATCTCGAGCGCCGGAACCGCGAGCGGCGTCACCTACTTGACCGTCACGCGCCTGACGATCGTTTCCGATCTGATCCCGACATCGGCTGACGCCGGCGCCGCCAGGTAGTAGAAGGTATCGCCTGCGAGCGCGGCGGCCGTCGGGTCTCTCATGCGGAGCGACCGATCCAGCAGTTCGACACTGGAGACACGGTGACCGGACGCATCGAGCTTCAGACGCACGACCCGGTGGCTGCCATCACCGGATGTCTGCACGCCGAGCAGTGCGCCGTGATGCCAGCGAAGCCGCGTGATGCCGGTGAGGCTCACGGTTTTCGGCGCCGTGAGAGGCCGGGCCTTCCGGCCGCCAAGGTCAGCGCGGAGGATGCCGTCCGGATGCGAGATGTAGACGACCGACTCCGATTCGGGAGCAAGGCTGGACGGATTCGAGACGTCGAGCTCCAGCGCGAGGTCGAGACGTCGCGCCTTCGGAGGCGCCACGAACACGCGACGGCCGTCGGAATCGAGCACGAGCACGGAGCTGCGAGGCGTTACTGCGATGTCCGTGAACCGCGCGGGGCCGAATGAC
Organism: uncultured Acidobacteriota bacterium; assembly: GCA_963804795.1. Classification (GTDB taxonomy): domain Bacteria; phylum Acidobacteriota; class Vicinamibacteria; order Vicinamibacterales; family 2-12-FULL-66-21; genus CAVSUB01. Next base: position 295,899 of record CAWDRS010000015.1, read on the forward strand.
GGCTCGAGGGCAACGGCATACAAAACGCGTCCTGAGATCAGCTGCAGCTTGTGCAGCGTGGCCGCGGGTGCTGCCTGTTCGCCGGTCGAGACCACCCACAGATCCCCTTCCTTCGGATCGATCTCCAGCGCCGCAATCGACCCGAACCCTGCCGACTGCGCGCCCGCGAGGTTCGCCACGCGCTGCGACGCTTCGTCCACGACCGTGAGCTTGCTGGCATCACGATCGCCGACGATGAAGCGGTTCGAAACGCGATCGTACGCGAGTCCGGCCGGCGTGAAGGCGGGTGTCGCGAACCGTAGGGCCTCTGCGGCGTCGCCGGCGAGCGGCTCGGGTTCGACGACCGCGCCTGCCTCCGGCGGCAGCCCGCGCGCACTGCCTCGCCCCTTCGGATCCTTGCTGGAGCCCGGCGGTTCCGCCGCAGGAGCGCGCGGGGGCGGGAGCGGGCGACCGCGTGCCGGTCCGGGCTCCGGACCAGGTGGCCGACCGGCAGCCGATGGCGGTGCCGCGGCGAGCTCCCCGGCGCGTTTCTCGAAGTCCGCCCAACCTGGCAGCGCGCGCACGCGCCGGAAGTCGTCATTGGTGGCGGCATCGGTCGTGACGCCGAGTGCCAGCAGACGCTCGAGCATGACCAGCGAGTCAAGCGGGCGGCCGCTGAGGCTCTGCGCGCGCGCCAGCATTTGCATCAGCTCGGCGTCGTTCGGGCGTCCCTTCCGAACCGCCCGCCACGCCAGATCGTGAAAGCTCTCGAAATCCTGACGCTCGGCTGCTTCGAGCGCGAGCGTCCGGCAGACCTGTGCCGTCGCGCAGTCAGCAGCTCGCTCCTGAGGGGAGGCAAACAGCGTGGTGGCGAAAGCAAGGACCAGGTAGAAGGGCATCACAGGCGCCGCGCGGCGTACGGCTGATTATATCGACGGACGCTGGCGGCAAGGCCTCGCCAATGCTGCAGGAAAGAACGGACCGGATACGGGCACGCGTGGCTCGCTCACTGGCGTTCGCTCGCATCGTGACCCGAGCGGCAGGTTGATGAGACGGCTTTCAGCGTTCGAAGCTCCGCACGGCCTCTTCTTCGGTGTCGAACGTCTCGAACACTGTCAGCAGGTGCGTGATCTCGAGCGCGTGGTGCGTGCGCAAGGAGAGCCGAAGCAGCTTCAGGTCGCCGCCCTTTCGACGCACGCTGAGGGTACTTGGCAATCAGGACGCCGATACCGGCGCTGTCGACGTAATCCAGTTCAGTCAGATCGGCAACGATCCGAAGCTGGCCGCGAGCGACGAGATCGTCCACGCGCTGCCGCAGCAGCACGTCCCCATCATCGAGAACGAGACGCCCGCTCAGCGCGAGAAAAGTCACCGGGCCGACGCGCCGTTCCTGGATCGTCATCACTGGTGAACCTCATTTCCATTCACCATACTCCGTCCGATTATAGTCGCGCGGCGTGCTGAGGGGTGGGGGCTGGCAATCTCATGGAAATCGAGGCGTCTGGCTGGAGGCGCGGGGCTGAAAAACCATCAACAGGAGGAGGGAGGAGGAAGGGAGGAACTCAGTTCCTCCCTTCCTCCCCTCCTCCTGTTAAAGCTCTTCCAGCGGGCAATCTACGAAGTTGCCGCGAGCCGAGTCGGGGTGAATCGCGCCTCTAACTGTCCCGGAGCGCAGCGATCGGATCGACGATGGTCGCGCGGCGCGCGGGGACGTAGCAGGCCACCGCCGCGACGGCAAGCAGCAGGACCGGCACACCCACGAAGATCGTCGGATCGTGCGATCCGACTCCGAAGAGCAGCGTCTTCAGGTACCGGGTCAGCAGCGCAGACGAGACCAGCCCGATGCCAATCCCGATCGAGGCCGTCAGCAGACCCTGCTTGAGGACGAGCGAAAGGATGTTCCCGCGATCGGCACCGAGCGCCTGCCGGATTCCGAACTCGCGCACCCGCTGCGCGACGCCGAACGCGAGCACCCCGTAAATGCCGATCGCGGAGAGCACGAGGGCGACCGCGCCGAAGAGCGCCAGCAGGACCATCGGCGTACGTCGGGTCTCCAGCGACCGCGCGACCCACTGATCCATCGTTCGTACGTCGGCGATCGGCTGCTCCGGGTCGATCGCCTGGACGGCGCTCCGCACCTGCGACACGAGCGTCTGCGGATCGAGACCCGTCTTGAGCACGAGTGCCATCGACTGACGCGCCACTTGCGACGCGGGCCGGTAGATGCGTTCCTTGGCGACCGGCTCGCCGAGATCGATGGCGTTGATCGTGCCGACCACTCCGACGATGGTGAATTTGGGGCTGTTGGGGCTGCCGCGCTGAAGCTGCTGGCCGAGCGGATTCCGGTCGGCAAAATAGCGCTTCACGAGATACTCGTCGATCACGACGACCGGCGGGCTCGTCGCCGTGTCGCCGTCGGTGAAGACGCGGCCCTGCAGCAGCGGGATGTGCATGGCGGTGAAGTAGTCCGCGCCGACGACCTCCTGCCGTCCATGCGGGTTCGCCTGGCCCGGAGGCGGCGTGTAGCCGACGATCGAGTAGGACCCGGAGCTGACCATGCCGTTGAACGGCACGTTCGACGTCAGGCCGACGGCGGTCACGCCCGGAAGCTCGCGCGCCTTCGCCACGAGGCGCTGCCAGAACGACGTCATTCTGGCGGGATCCGGATAACGGGTCTGCGGCAGTGCAATCTGCGCCGTCAGCACGTTGTCGGCGGAGAAGCCCGGATCGACGTGCTGCAGTCGCGCGAAGCTCCTGACGAGCAGACCCGCGCCGATCAGGAGCACGAGCGCGAGCGCCGTCTCGATCACGACGAGACCCGACCGCGTCACGCTGGTGCCCTTGCTCGCGGAACCCCGCGTGCTGTCGTCTTTCAGCATGGCGGACGTGTTGCCGCGCATGACGGTCAAGGCAGGCACGAGGCCGAAGACGATTCCCGTGACGACGGCGAGACCCAAAGTGAACGCGAGGACCGGCGCGTGGAGCGCCGCATCAGGCCCGCCGGGCAGCTGTTGACCGCTGAGCGCGATCAGCGCGCGAACACCCGCAAGGCCAACGGCCAACCCGCCGATGCCGCCGAGGAGCGCGAGCACGACCGCTTCGGTCACGAGCTGTCGCACCAGCCGCCACTGCCCCGCCCCGAGCGTCGTCCGGATGGCGAGCTCACGGTAGCGCCCGGTCGCGCGCATCAGAAGCAGGTTGGCGACGTTGACGCACGCGATCAACAGGACGACGAGCACGCCGGCCTGGAGCACGTACAGAGGTGTCCGCACGTCGCCGGCCAGCTGCTGGCGAATGTCCACGGCAAAGCCGCCAAAGCCACTCGACGTCGCGAACGCCTGGAACTGAGGCAGGCGCTCCAGGTTTCGCTTGACGATGACCTTCATCTGCGCGTTGAGCTGCTCGATCGTGGCGCCGGGCCGCAGCCGCGCGATCATCGAGCTGAACTCGTTGCCCCGGCCCTGGTCCGACATCTGCTGCGGCGTGAAGGCAAACGGCAGGAGCGCCGCGACGTCACGTGACGGCAGGTCGAAATCGGCCGGGAGAATCCCGACCACTCGATAGGATTCGCCGTTCAGACGCACGTCGCGCCCGACAAGTTGCGGATCGGCGCCGAATCGGGACACCCAGATGGTGTTGGCAAGGATCACGAACTTGTCGGCGTCGGGCGTCGCCTCTGCCTCGGTGAAGCCTCTGCCCAGCACGGGCTGCCGGCCGAGCGTGCTGAAGAAGGACGGCGTGACCGCGAGCGCCCGAAGCTGCTCCGGCTGACTGCCCGCCATCAGGCTGATCGACCGGGTGGTGAAGAGCGTCGCGTCCTCGATCGCCTCCGCCTGGGTGCGGCGGTCGATGTAGTCGGGAATGGACACACTGGCCTGCGGCAACCCCATCGTCGGATACGTGTTCCAGACGAACACCAGCCGGTCTGCGTGAGCGTACGGCAGAGGCGCGAGCAGCGTCTGGTAGACCAGGCTGAAAATCGCCGTGTTGGCACCGATGCCAAGGGTGAGCGTCAGGATCGCGACAACCGCAAAAATCGGCTGCTTCCTGAGCGTCCGGAGCGCGAATCGGATGTCCTGCATGGGTGCTTAGACGGAAGGAGGAGGGTGTGCGTTTGATCGAGATCACCGCGGCCTGATCCGCAGGACCTCGCTGTCGGTTGCGACGTAGATCGCCCCGTCCGACCCAACCTTCACGATCCGCACGGGTGCGTCGGACGACACCTCGAGCTTCTCTGTCGACGAGACGACGCTCGATGCGCCGACCGTTGCGCGAAGTACGTACATGGCGTCCTCAGCGGGCGCAATCAGGAGGCTGCCGTCGAACGCCGGGATCAACCCGCCACTGTAGACCGCCAGCGACGACGGTCCGGCAGCGAGCGGGAGACGATAGGGGGTGACGATCGTGCCCCGCCGGCCGGCACTCCGAATCCGCTCGGCGCGCTGGGCTCCCGCGTCAGCCACCCACAGAGACGCTGACGACGCGTCCCACGCGAGGCTGCGCGGCGCGTGGAGATTCGACGCGTAGATCGGCGACGCTCCGGCCTGATCACCGGGCGTCGTGCCATCCGCGTTCAACCGCAGGACTTTCCCGTTGTACGAACCGGGGCGCGCGCGCGTTCTCCGAATCGCCGCCATCGTCGAGCCCGGCGTAGAGGTGGCCGTCGGGCCCGAACGCCAGTGACGCAGACGGTCGATCGGGCGAGGCCGGCACGTTGCCGAACACGACCGCGCGCTCTCCAAGCTGCCCGCCGCTCTCGCGGAAGCGCGAGATTCTGAACGTCGGCGGGTCGCCGGCGACCGCCTCGATCGCGAAGACGTGATGCGTCCGGGCGAACTCGGGGTCGAGGGCCAGATCGAGGATGACGCCGGTCTCGCCGTCCGCGCGGCGTGTCTGTCTCGCCGACGACCGTGCCTGCGCGCAGGACCAGGACGCGTCCCTCGCGATCGGCAACGAACACCGTCCCGTCGTTGGAAATCGCGAGCGCGGAAGGATGGTCCACGTGCGTCAGCGACTGGATCCGCAGTTGTGTGCCGTCAGCGGCGGTCACGTCACGGACGCCCGACGGCGGTGGCACGGAGACGGGAGGCGAATCCGCGGCCAACGAGACGAGGCCCGCCGTCGACCCGCTCGATCCAGAGACCGTCACCGTGAGCGGCGCCGATTTCGCGCTCTCGATCACCTCGGCGCCCTGGAAGACGTAAGACGCCAGCGCCAACGTATGCTGGCCTGCAGACATGGACGGCAGCGTCGCCGTGCAGGGAAACCCGGCGCTGCCGGCGGGCGTCGAGCAACTCGCGTCGCCGAGCTCGGTCCGAGCGCCGTCGACGTAGATGACGAAATGAAGGAATACGAGGTCTGATTCGCTGTCCGATCGCTGATCCCAGCCAATCCGGCTCGAACCGTTCACGACGTTTCCGCCGGAATCGTTCGAGCCGCCGCCCCCACCGCCGCAGCTCGCGGCGAGCGCGGCCGAGACGAGGCAGGCGAACGCCGCAGCCGGAACCCGTCCCAGGAGCATGGATCGGCATGATACTTCGAGAGGCATTGGAACTGTTCTCAGCGCTCTAGAGGCCTTGACCGGCTCGATTCTGAATATTTGAGTCAGGTTTCCGGTCAAGGCCGTCCGCGCGTCAGCGCGGCGTTATCAAGCTTGCGGTCTAGCGAGGCGGAGCCTCTCGCCGGTCTGAGGCGCAGCCTCGCTAGACTCACTGCCGGATGATGATCTCTGAGACCAGTGGGTGCGGCCGGAGCGCTCGAGAGCCCGAACATCCTGATGATGCTCCCGCTGGAGTGGCTCACGATGTAGAGCTCGCCGTCGGCATCGAGGCCAAACGAGCTGACATTTCCAATGGAACCGGAGGCCGAAAGCTCTGCCGTATGGTCCGTCAAATCGGACGCTCGTGCTTCGCCGGTCCCCGGATCGACGGTCAGCGCGACAGACCACACATGGCCCTGAACATAGTCCGCAAAGAAGTAGCGTCCGGCATAGTTCGCGCCCAAAAGCCGTCCCCGATACACGTAACCGCCCGTAATGGACTGGCCCGACGAACGGTTGTACTCATGTATCGGATCGATGAGCGGAAGGGATGCTGGCGGGCGGGATGTGACGTTGTCGTGGGCCCCCTCGCGGTTCCGCCAGCCGTAATTCCGGCCTCCAGCCCCTCGCGGCTCGTAGTCGACTTCCTCGAAGCGGCCCTGTCCGACGTCGCCAATGACCAGCGCGCCAGTCCCGCCGCGAGCCGGGTCGTCGAACGAATAGCGCCACGGGTTGCGGAGGCCCACGCTCCAGATTTCGGGCCGACCGCCCCCACTCGCGAAGGGATTGTCCGGTGGAATCTGATAGCCCGTCGGGTGTCCGTCCGGGACGTTGACGTCGATGCGCAGCATCTTTCCCAGCAAATCCGAGGGACTCTGCGCGCGATGGTCGGGATCGTCGCCGGATCCGCCGTCCCCCATCCCGATGTAGAGGTAGCCGTCGGGCCCGAACACCAGGTTGCCGCCGTTGTGGTTCGAGAACGGCTGGGCGATGAAAGGATCGCCACCCCCCCACCGGAGATCGAATCGCGAGCCGGTGTCGGCCACGAGCGGGTTTGCCGACCGGCGGAAGCGGGCCACCACCGTGTGCCCCGCGGGATTGGTGAAATTGACGAAGACCCGACCATCCGGCGCAATCGCCATCCCAAGGAGCCCACGCTCGCCACCCGACGAGATCCCGCCGCGCAGATCGAGAAAATCCGTGGAGAGGACCGTGCCGTCCCGGATCACCCGAACGCGTCCGGCCTGCTCCACGACGTACTGGACAGCACGGTCGGCCGGATCCTGGAGGAACAACACCGGCGCCACGAATCCGGACGCGAAGACGCGAGTCCGAAGCTGCGCCTGCGCGTCAGGGCTTGCCGCTGCCAGGACCGCCAGCAGAACGAGCGGCACGCGGAAGAATCCCATCGCAGGATTCTATGACGTCGGAGGGGCGGCTGCACCGCCGGGCGTGTCACCCGTGCGAGGCCTGTCGATCCTTGGGGTCGATGGCCAGCAGATCGGCGTGCGCCGCCATGTGTTCCTTCACGATGGCCTCGGCCTTCGCGATCGCATCCGGATCGCCGCTGCGATACACGTCGTTGGCGGCAATCAGGCCTTTCTGGCTGTCGGGCGTCGCGTCGTGGCTGTCGTAGATCGCTGATACCGGGCACGCCGGCACGCAGGCGCCGCAGTCGATGCACTCCTCCGGATGGATGTACAGCATCGTCACGGACTCGAACTCCGGTTCGTCCTTGCGGGGATGGATGCAGTCGACCGGGCAGACATCCACGCAGGAGGAGTCCTTGGTCTCGATGCACGGATCGGTGATGACGAACGGCATGTACGGCTCCTTTGGCCGCGCCCGCTCCGTTGGCGCGGCCCAGACGTGATCCTAGCGTGAGACGCCTGAAGGCGGAGTCGCAATCGAGGGCCGTTTTCCCGACTGCCGCTCACGTGCGATCGAAATCGGGACCCAGTTCTTGACGGAGCGCTTGATCTGGTCTGGGGAGAGTGCGTCGCGCACGGCGCGATCGAGCAGCCGGAATCTCCTCGTCGGAGGCGAAGCGGAGTGCCGCAATGCGACGGAGGTCCAGCGCCAGAAGTGCCCTGCTGCTCGGGCGCGAGGAAAGGAGGCGCAGCGGACGCGCATCTCGAGGCGGATGATCCATCCTGGAGCGGTCGTATATGCCGGCTGATGGAAACGAGAGTCACGGCCGCCGTGAGGCCGCCGACGCCCATGACGGACGCCGCGGCCCGCCGACCCACGCCACTGCATCACGAATCCGACGACGGCGCAAGGACAGGCGCCCGCGACCAGCGTCATCGTGGGTGGTGCGCGTGATTTGCGTAGTTCTGTGAGGGCACCAGGGAATTATAGCCAGCGGCAACTCGACCTCGTCCGGATCGCTGGGTCGGTGACCTGACGGAAACCCGTCACCTGCCGATATCTAGAACGTCTCACAAATCGGTCGAGCGCCGGCAGCGCCTCGCATAAGCTCCATTGAAGAGGCAGAGCCTCGACGGTTCGAGCCCCGGATCGCATGAGCAGAAATGGACTGGAAGCGGACGACAGGACGCAGTAAGATTGACCGCTTATGAGCCAGCCGAAAGTGCTTCTTGTCGTCGATGACGGCGGTCTGCGGGCTCGGTACGAAATGACGCTGAGGTTCTCCGGATACCAGCCGGTGAGCATCAGCAGCACCGACCCCTTCGATCATCCCCCACGAGGCGTGATCGCGGCCTGCCTTCTGAGCGACCACCGGACGAACGTCAGCGCGATTTACAGTACGCTGCTGGCGTGGGCGATCCCGGTCGTCCGGATCGATCCGTTCATCAGGCACCCGCGCGAGCACCTGCCATTCGACGTGGTGCTGCCGGCGACGAGCGAGCCGCGCCGGTTGATCTCCGCGCTGCGACAGTTGATGCCGAGCGGCCGGCACCCGTCCTGACGGTCTGATCCGCGATTCATCTGCGTTGTTCGTGGTTGCTCGTGTGGCTTACGCCTTGAGGCGGAAGACAGGCGTTCGTCTTCCACCTGAAGGTGGAAGCCACGCGGTTGGAAGCCACGCGGTTGGAAGCCACGAGGTTCGAAGCCACGAGGCCGCCCTATCTCCCGGCATTCGCGATCTGGACCGACTGCCGCACGCGTCCGAACGTGTTCAGATAGACCTGCGCTTCGCCCTGAGGCGCGACGCCGATCATGAAGAGCACGCTGCCGTCCTGAAGCTGCACGGTCGATAGATTCACCGCTTCGCTCTCCCCCGTCACCTCCGACACGTTGCTCAGCGTCGTCGTCAGACCCAGCCGGCCGCCGATCGCGGTACGCGAATACCCACCCTGGCGACGAAGATCCGGATTCGTTCGAGCGAAGCTCTGTAACAGCTGCTCGGTACTCTGTTGGAGGCTCCCGCCGCTGCCCTGCGTAATGCCGACTTCCAGGCCATGCGTGAACGCCGAATGGCCGTCCCCCGTCTGCACGTAGCCGCCCTCGGGCGCGTACGTCACGGTATTGCCACTTCCGATCTGCCGCCAGTTGGCAGGTACGCTGATCCGCAGGAAGCTGCCCGGCTGATACGTCCGCCACTCCGACGCGGGCGCCTCGATGATCCCGCCGGGGCGACGCCCGCCTGACTGCCCTACCTGTGACTCCCGCTTCCGCTGTTGCGCCTGGCGGGCGGCCTGTTCGCTCGAGATCGCGGGCGGGAGCTTGGCGAGGCGCGCATGCACGCTCTCGATCCGGCCGGCGGGAGCATTCGAGCGCGCGACGCCCAACGCCTCCGCCTCCCTGCTGATGGCCTCGTACCGGTTCCCGGGATCCGGGTGATCGCTCAGCCACTCGGGTCCCTGCGACCCGCCCTGCTTCTGGATCGTCTGGAACATGTTGGCCATCTGGCGCGGGTCGTACCCCGCGCGCGCCATGATCTGCGCGCCCATGAGATCCGCTTCGCGTTCGTACTCGCGGCTGAACTTCAGGAAGTACGCCCCGAGCCCGAACTGCGAGCCCTGAGCAATCACGCTGCCGGTCCGGCCGCCGACGATGGCGCCGAGAACCTGTCCCGCAAGAGCGCCCATCTGAAACTTCTGACCCTTGGTGGCTTGCGCGGTCCCGTGACGGAGGACGACGTGGCTCAGCTCGTGCGCCATCACGCCGGCGACTTCCCCGTCGGTCCTCGCCGCATCCAACATGCCGCGGTTGAGGAACATCGGGCCGCCCGGCAGAGCAAACGCGTTGATCTCCTTCAGATTGACCACCTCGAAGGTGTAGCGGAACGCCGGCTGACGAAGATCTTCCGGAATGTTGTCGACCAGTTGGTCCCCGAGCCGGGCGACGTAGGAGTGGATCTCCTCGTCGTTGAGCAGCGGGTACTGCTGACGAACTTCCTCTGCGGCCTGCTGTCCGAGCTCGACGTCCTGCTCAGGCTTGAAGCTGTTCGAATGAGGTTGAATTCGCGTCTGTGCGCTTGACGACACCGTCACCGTAAGCGCAACGACAGAGGCAACGAGCGCCGTGGATCCCCGAGCGCGACTCTTGACTCGCATCATGTTGGTCATCCTCACCCGTGACTCCACTTGTGCAAACCCATGACCAATTCTCCGATCGCCCCGCGCTGCAGGAAGATCGCTCGAGATGCTTCTTGTTCAGACACATTCACGCTTGCCCCGCCGATCAGCCGTCTAGTTTAGTGGACACAGCGGCGAACTGCGAACGGCGACAGCAGGCTCGACCTTTCGGTCGAGCGCTCGGCGGCGGCGCGCGATCGCTGTCTCGACTGACCGAAATCGGGTCTGCAATCGTGCCCGTCGGGTGTTCAATGACAGTGTCGTCATTGCCAATCGGCGGTCAGAAGAACGCGAGGTAATCGGCTGTTTTTGGGCATCGATCGGCAGCAACGATCGGCAACCGACTTGCTATGCTTGCGACATGGCCCGCAGACGCCCCGCTCGCGCGGCACGATCGCCGGCAGATGCCGGCGCGACCGCATCGCTCATCGACTGGAGAGAGCCCGAGGCGAACGCCGACGTGCTCGACTGGCGCAGGCGCGCGCAGGAGTTCGGCCTGACCGCGACAGGCGATGCAGACGAGACCCCCGAACATAGCACCGAGCCTCCCGACCGATTGCTGGTTGAGGAAGATTCGGAAGCCTTCGACGATCAGCCCATCGCCGACGCCGAAGGCGAAGATCCGAATCGGGACGGCGGCGACGCGCCTGTCGCCGCCGGAGTGCCGCGCGAAGAACTGGATCTGGTGCGCGTGTATCTCGGCCACGTCGGAAAGCGGCGCCTGTTGAAGGCGCGCGAGGAGCAGGAGCTCGGCCGCCGCATCGAAGAGGCGCGCGGCGCGTTGCAGGGATCACTCGCGCCGCTGCCCTGTGCCGTCAGCACGTTGATCAGCCTCGCCGCTCACGTGCGTGCGGGGACGGCTCCGGCGGCGGAGCTGATCCTGCTGCCTGACGGTGGGGAGCTGAAGCCGGAGAACGTCGATCCGGTTCTGACCGCATTCGAGCGGGTGAAACGAGCGACCGCGCGGATGGACGAGTGCCGTCGCAAGTGCTCCGACAAGCGGTCGTCCGTAGCCACGCGTTCGGCCTTCCGCAAGACCATGGCGGACTCACACGCCGAGGTCTCCTCCGTGCTGCGGACGCTGCCGCTTCGGCCATCGCTGATTGACCAGATCATCGCCGAGCTGCGCGACGTCGAGCGCGCTTTCGAGGCACTGGAGGATCTGCCGCGTGAGAGCCGGACGGCGGCGCGCCGCGCGCTCGAGGACCGCACACGCCTGCCTCGCCTGCGCTTCTGCCGCGCGTTTGCCGTCGTTCGGGCCAACGAGGCCGCCGTGCTCGAGGTGAAGCGCGAGCTGCTCGAAGCGAACCTGCGGCTGGTCGTGTCGATCGCGAAGCGGTACATGAACCGCGGGCTGTCGCTCCTCGACCTGATTCAGGAAGGCAACATCGGGCTGATGAAGGCGGTCGATCGATTCCAGTTCAGGCGCGGGTTCAAGTTCTCGACCTACGCGACCTGGTGGATCCGCCAGGCTGTCACGCGCGCCATCGCGGACTACGGCCGAACGATCCGCTTACCCGTTCACGTCTTCGATTCGCTCAGCCGGCTCACCCGGGAGCGGCGAGCACTGACCGAATCGCTCGGCCGGCCCCCGACGCCGGAGGAGCTCGCGGCGCGGCTCGATCTGCCGGTCGGAAAGGTCGAGCTCCTCCTCGAGGCTGGCAGGCAGCCGACGTCGCTCGAGACCCCCGTCGGCGACTCGGAGGAAACACGACTCGCCGATCTCGTCCGTGACGTGACCGCGCGAACGCCCGAAGAGTCCGCCATTCGCAGCGAGATGGCGGAAGAGGTCGAACGTGCCATGGCGCCGCTCAACGCGCGCGAGCGCGAGGTGGTCCGCCTTCGCTACGGTCTCGGGACGGATCGTGAGTACACGCTCGAGGAGATCGGTCGGCGGCTGTCCCTCACGCGGGAGCGCGTCCGCCAGATCGAGACGAAGGCCGTGTCGAAGATGCGTGCGAAGCGCGGCCGGGCCGCCTGACCGCCGCGGGAACGACTCGCTTCGGCGAGAGGCTTCCCAAAAAACAAAAGGCGGCACCCCGCGATGGGATGCCGCCTGTTCAAAACCTGGCCGAAGCGGCTGTTACCAGCGTGGCTCGGAGCGTCGGCGGTTGTTGCCAAATCCGCCACCGCCCGCGCCCTGCGGCTTCGGACGAGCTTCGTTCACGGTGAGATTGCGGCCACCGTAACTGTAGTTGTTGAGCGTGCTGATTGCGTTCTGCGCGTCTTCGTCGGTCGCCATCTCGACGAACGCGAAGCCACGCGCACGGCCGGTCGCCATATCGCGCATCACATTCACGCTTTCCACCGCACCAGCACTGGCAAACAGTTCCTGGAGGTCCTGTTCGGCGGTCTGGTAGGGCAGGTTACCAACGTAGAGCTTTCGAGCCATCTGTCTCTTCTCACTTTCGTCCCGCTCGGCGGGGCCGGCGGGGCACTGACGGTTGATGATCCTGAACGGATCGCGGATGGATTCGGCTGAGTGCTAAGCGGACACGTAGCGGAGAGGCGAGACTCTGGAAGGCTCGGATTCGGCGCGGCGCGGGCTACAGCAGAGGGCTGACTTCCACCTGACCGACGGAGTATAGCACCACACCCCGATTCCGTCCAACTGTTTCAAAACTGTGATCTGTTCCAACCACTTTCGCAACATGTTGAACCCACAGTTACAACTCTCGCCACTATTGGGTGTATTGCAGGGGTGGAAGTCTGGTCAAGGACTTGCATATGATCTTTCGGCAGAGGTCAGTGATGGAAGGCTACTTCGTACTGGACGACGGCGGCGAGCCGGTGGAGGAACCGGACTTTGCCGCCTGGACCCGCTGGTTCGAGCAGGCCGATCGGAGCGTCGCTCGAACGGTGGTCACGCCCGAGGTCACGGTGCTGACGACCTTCAGCGGCGTCGATCACTCAACCCAAGGCGAGCCACCCCGGCTGTTCGAGACCCGCGTGTTCGGCGGTGTCCTCGACTCCGAAGAAGTGCGGAATTGCACCAAGGCCGACGCGCTCGAGGCGCACACCTCGCTTGCGGAATGGTGCCGGGTCGGCGCCTCACCCGACTGCGGCGTGACCGAGCACGACATTCTTCAGTAAAAGCTTTAATAAAGCTTCAGTAAAAGCTTTACATAAGGCTCCAGTAAGGGCTTCACATAAAGCTTCAGCAGGGCTTCATTCAATAGACCTTCAACTGCGCTCCATCGGGCCGCTACCAGGTCTCGGGTGATCCAGGCGGTCCGATGTCGATCGGTGCGTCCGGCGACACGTCCACCACACCCTTAATCGATCGCAGCTTTTCGACCGACGCCTCTGCTGCGGCACCGGTGATGCTGTTGATCTCTTCGAGCACCTGCCCGACGGAGAATCCCGCGTCCTTGAGATCCTTCGTGATCTCGCCAATCGGGCGCTCCGCCGACGTCGTGATGATCCAACCTTTCTCGTCAGCCATCGCGATCCCTCGCAAAGGAAACTTTCTTTTGCTGATGGAAGGCCGGACCTCACGGCCCGGCCCTTTCTACGTTCCGAGATCCGCAGCCGAGCTACGGCGCCTGTACGAGGCCTTTGCCTACCCGCGCGGGCGGGAACGGGAGCGGCTTGGCCGTGGCCTACAGCTTCTTCCACAGCGCGGAACCGCGCAGTGCCGGGCTCGTTTCCGCAAGACTCGCCGTAGCCTTGGCGGAGGCGGTTCTATCTCACCGATCTAACGACGTCAAGAGCTGTTTCGAACCGTTCGCGGATTTTCCAACCGATGCGTGCCTGTCGCACACGATTGGGGTCAGGTCTTGCACTGATGCATTTTGCGTCAATACAAGACCTGACCCCAGGGCCGGTTATAGTGACGATCTGCCTGACCTCACTTCAGCTCAATGGCTGCTCGCGGCAGCCGGCGCATTCGGCGTCGGCTTGAGCAAGGCCGGTCTCGCCGGCGTCGGTCTCTTCCACGTCGTCATCTTCGCCTTTCTGTTCGGCGCGCGCCAGTCGACCGGCGTCGTGCTGCCGATGCTGCTGGCGGGGGACGTAACGGCGGTCACCGCGTTCCATCAGCACGCGCGTTGGGACTCCATCCGCCGGATGCTGCCGCCCGCGTGCCTTGGCGTCATCGTGGCGGCCCTCGTCATGGGACGGCTGAATGAATCGCTGTTCAAGCTCGTCATCGGCTGGATCATCATGGTCCTGACCATCTTGCAGGTGATGCGGATGCTGCGGCCCGGGTGGCTGGGTACCGTGCCGCATTCGCGCGCCTTCGCGTGGGTGATGGGCCTCTTCGTCGGCGCCGCGACGATGATGGCCAACGCGGCGGGTCCCATCTTCGGCCTCTACACCATCGCGCTGGCTCTGCCGAAACTGGAGATCGTCGGGACAAATGCCTGGTTCTTTCTGCTCATCAACGCATTCAAAGTCCCGTTCAGCTTGTGGCTCGGCCTTATCCATGGTCAGACGTTGTGGTTGAACATCGCGCTGATACCTCCCATCCTGGTCGGAGTCTTCACGGGGCGGCAAATCGTTCGTCGGCTGCCGCAAGGTGTGTTCGAGGTGCTCATGATCGCGTTCGCGGGGATCGCGGGGTTGCGGTTGATTGGAGTGCTGTGACCTCCTGGAAGCCGCGAGGGTTCTGCGAACGAGCAGACCTTGTGGCAACGCTCCCTTCCTCCCCACCTCCCTGTGATTGATGTCTTCGGCGCATCGAGTCGCGCCCGGCTCCTCAATTTGGTAAAATAAGGGGTTTTCTCGCATCACTTTTTCCCGTACAGAAACGATCCCATGATTTCAGTCTCCAACGTGTCCATGCGGTACGGATCGAAGGTGCTCTTCGACGACGTCACCACGACGTTTACGGCCGGGCGGCGCTACGGCCTTACGGGCCCGAACGGCGCGGGCAAGTCCACGTTCATGAACTTGCTCACGGGCGAGCTCCCACCCCAGAAGGGCTCGGTCAACCGCCCGGCGAAGCTCGGCGTCCTCCGCCAGGATCAGTTCGCGTTCGACCGGTTCCGCGTCCTGGACACCGTCGTCATGGGGAACGAACGGCTGTGGTCGGCGCTCGAGGAGCGTGAGCGGCTGTACGGCAAGGCCGACATGACCGACGAGGACGGCATGCGTCTCGGGGAGCTCGAGGCGATCGTTGGCGACGAGGACGGGTACACGGCCGAAAGCGACGCCGCGATTCTGCTGCAGGGGCTCGACATCCCGGAGGCGCTGCACGAGCGCGCGATGTCGGAGCTGCAGGGTGGCCAGAAGGTGCGCGTGCTGCTGGCGCAGGCACTCTTCGGGCATCCGCAGGCATTACTGCTCGACGAGCCGACGAACCATCTGGACCTCGACTCGATCCACTGGCTGAAGGATTTCCTCGTCCGCTACGAGGGCACGCTGATCGTCATCTCGCACGATCGGCATTTCCTCAACGCCGTCTGCACACACACCGCGGACATCGATTACCAGACGATCATCACCTATACCGGCGGCTACGACGAGATGGTGATGGCGAAGACGCAGATCCGCGTGCGGGTCGAGTCGGACAACGCGCAACGCGAAAAGAAGATCGCGCAGCTGAACGACTTCATCGCGCGCTTCTCGGCCGGCACGCGCTCGAGCCAGGTCCAGTCGCGCCGCAAGGAAGTCGAGCGGCTGCAGACGACCGAGCTCGCGCGCTCGAACATTCAGCGGCCGTACATCAAGTTCGCGATGGCGCGTCCGTCCGGCCGGTTCGCGATCGAGTTCTCCGACGTCGCCAAGAGCTTCGGCAGCCTGGCGGTCATCAAGGGCTTCAGCGGAATCGTGAACCGCGGCGAAAAGATCGTGCTCGTGGGGCGAAACGGCCAGGGCAAGACGACGCTGCTCAAGGCGCTCATGTCGGACGCCCCCGGCGTCGCCGGGTCTCCCGCCGACATCGACCGCGGCAACATCCGGTGGGGACACGAGGTCGCCGTCGGGTACTTCCCGCAGGATCACACGGGTGCGATCCGGAAGGGGATGACCGCGGTCGAGTGGCTCCATCAGTTCGACCCGGATGCGTCACGACAGGACATCCACGGTCTGCTGGGGCAGATGCTCTTCAGCGGCGAAGACGGCTTCAAGCCGACCGACGCGCTCTCGGGCGGCGAAACCGCGCGGCTGCTCTTCTGCCGGATCATGCTGCAGAAGCCGAACGTGCTCGTCCTCGACGAGCCGACGAACCATCTCGACCTCGAGTCCATCAACGCGCTGAACGTCGCGTTGCAGAAGTTCGAGGGCACCGTCCTCCTCGTGACGCACGATCAGGACGTGATGGAGGAGGTCGGCACGCGCGTCTGGCACCTCGAGAATGGCACCATCCGCGACTTCAAGGGATCGTACGAGGAGTACGAGCCGTCGTTGGTGTAGCGAGGCGGGATCCGTGATCAGGGATCCGAAAAGCTCCGGCGAGATTCGGAGGTCTTTCCGGATCCCTGATCCCTAATCCCTGATCCCTGATCCCGACAGCGTCAGACCCCCCGATCCCGACAGCGTTCAGGGGTCAGTTGATCGCGAAGCAGTAGAACAGCCCCGCGCCGCCCGTACCGACCAGATCTGCCTGACTGCAGCCTTTCGAGTCGTGCGCGGAGTTCCAGGAATTCGGCGCGTCGCCGCCGCCCTGCTTGTCGTGATGGCCGACGCGCGCTGTGCCGGCCGTATTCTTGGACCAGTTGCCGCACGTGTTGTCGGCCTTGCTCGACAGCGTCCCGTCCGCATTCGATCCGGTGAGGATGTCGTGTGTGTTCGGGGTGTCCCCTCGCCCGTTGACGACCGCGCCCTTCTCCGTCAGCGAGTTCTCCTTCCCAAGCTTGTTGGCGTCACTGTGCAAGTCGGCGACGCTGCTCGCAACCTGAACGCCTTTGGCGTTGACCCAGGGGCCTTTGCCAATCCGATCCCGTGCGTTGACGGCCGGCTGACCGTCTGCCGCAGTCCCGCTCAGGTACGCGTGCCACGTCCTGCTGCCCGCACCGGCAGCCGCCGCGAGCGTCTGGCAGACCTTGTCGGCCCCCGCCAGACCGCCGAGGTTCGCGCCGTCGCCCGGTCCGGCGCTCGCGATGAAGAAGCTCATCTGCGATTGGTTCTGCGCGCTCGTCGTGAGATACGCCGCGCTGCAGACCGCAAAGACCGCGGCCGTGATCACCGGCCTCATATGTTTCAGGTGAACGTTCATGATTGGCTCCTGAATGGTCGTGTCAATCCTTCTCCGCCAGCAACAAGTCCCGAGCCTGTTGAAGCTCGGCCTTCTTCTCCCTCGAGACGGTGGGGTGCGGCAGGTCGAGGTCCTGCAGGGTCTGGTGCATGATCGCGGCAACCGCCAGACGCATGAACCATTTGTTGTCGGCCGGAATTATGTACCAGGGCGCGTGTTTTGTGCTCGTGTGCGAGAACGCATCCTCGTACGCCCGCATGTAGTCCTTGAGCGAGATCTTTCGACCGGCACGCGCCACGAGGCGCTCCATCAGGTACCTCGCTTCCTTCATGCGGTGTCCCTCTACTCCCTGATGCGACTTCTGCTGGCTGGTTTGGGGTCTTTCGCTCACGCAGGCAGAATCTGCTCGCGCAGCGGATCGAACTGGATTCGCCGCTTCTGCAAGTACGCGATGTTGCCGAGATGAGAGGCTTGGGCCGATCGGTGCCCGATCAGGACATCGCCGTTCGGAGTCTTCCTCGACACCATACAGTCGAGGAAGTTCTGCATGTGATCGCGATCGAGACTGCCCGACGCCTGCACCACGATCGGCTGCGGACCGCCGTTCGATCCCCCACCCGATGCGGCGCTCGACGTGCTCGATCCTGCCGGCGCCGGCACCGGGTAGTACTCGTAGCGGCCGCGAGCGATCCATAGCCGGCCCTCGGTGCCGCAGAACTCGATCGCTTCGCCCTTCACGCCGGGCGCGAGCGTCGCCTCGAACGTGGCCGTGAACGGTGCCGGATACTCGAGGAGCACGTTGATCGTGTCGGGCGCCGTCCGGTCCTGCTTGTAGTGGTAGATACCGCCCGCCGCGCTCGCCGAGATCGGAATGTCCTGCCCGGTGAACATGTGGACGACGTCGATCCAGTGTGTGAAGAGATCCGTGATCTGGCCGCCGCCGTAGTCGAGATACGCGCGCCAGTTGTAGTACTGCTGCGGGTCGTAGTCACGCCACGTCAACGGACCGACGAATCGCGCCCAGTCCATGTCAGCCGGCTGCGTCTGCAGCGTCGCCGGCGCCCGGCGCAGGTGGTACGTGTTGCCGTGCCACCACGTCCGCACGAGCGTAATCTTGCCGATCTTCCCGGTGTCGAAATACTCCTGCTTGGCCTGCAGGTAGTGCCTGCCGGAGCGCTGCTGCATGCCCACCTGACACACCCGCTTGTTCAGGCGCGCGGCCTTCACGATGGCTGGGCCCTCTTCGATCGCGAGCGTCAGCGGCTTCTCGACATACACATCTTTGCCGGCGTTGAGCGCATCGATCGTGATCGGCATGTGCCAGTGGTCGGGGACGGCGATGAGGACGGCGTCCACGTCCTTCCGATCGAGCAACTGCCGATGGTCTTTGAGCGGAACGGCGCTCGTCGCGGTCTTCTTCGCGTTGTCGATCTGCGCGGAATAGATATCGCATAGCGCGGGCACGTCGACGTTCCCGAGCGCAAGGAAGTTGTTCATGTCCCCTGTGCCCCGGGCGCCGCACCCGATCACACCCAGCCGCACGCGATCCGCGGCACCGAGGATCCTCGAATACGAAAGCGCGGTCGACGCGACGGCCGCGCCCGACACCGTGCGGATGAAGTCGCGCCTGGGAAGACTGGCGTCCATCGATGTCACCTCCTGAGCCCGACACGATACCCCAAAGAGGAGACGGAGGTCACGGAGACGCTCACCCGGAGGAACGGAGCCAACGGAAGACGAACGGAGGGATCCGGATGGCTAGCGGCGTTGGGCTGCTCGCGCGCCGCGCGCCGCGAGCAGTCACAGCAACCCCAGCCCAGCGCAATCTTCTCCGTTTCGTTCTCCGTTAACTCCGTTTCTCCGTGTGACCGTCTCCGTTCCTCCGTCCCCTCCTGGGCTACCATCTCCGCATGCTGAGACGAGCTTCTCTCGCACTCTTCAGCGTCGTGCTGCTCTCGGCTCTCCCATCCGCCCAGCCGGTCTTCTCGGGGTCCGACGTTTTTCCTCCCGAGGAGTTCGCGGCGCGGCGCGCGAAGGTCATGGCGCAGATCGGCGACGCCGTGGCCATCCTCCAGGGGACGACCGAGCGCCCTGGCGAGCAGCCGCTCCGGCAAAGCAATCAGTTCTTCTACCTCACCGGCGTCGTCGAGCCGCGGGCCATCGCGGTCCTCGACGGACGAACGAAAAAGACGACGGTGTTCCTGCAGCCGTACAACGAATTGCGCGAGTCGCGCATGTTTGGACCCGGCCTCCATCCTGGCGACGAGCCTGCCCGGGCACTCGGGGTCGAGGCCGTTCTGCCGCGTCCCGAATTCGCTGCCCTGCTCGCGTCCGTCGTGGCCGACGGCCGCACGGTGTACACGCCGCTCCGTCCGGAAGTGCTGGGAGAAGCCTCGTCGGGCGATACCCGTACGCTGGCCGCCGCGACGAAGAACGACCCGTGGGACGGACGCCTCTCCCGCGAAGAGCAGTTCGTGCGGAAGCTGAAGGATGCCGGCGTGCAGTCGGAGATCAAGGATCTCGATCCGATCGTCGACGCGTTGAGGATCTACAAGAGCCCGCGGGAGATCGCCGTGATCCGGGAGGCGACGCGGATTGCGGGGCTGGGCATCATGGAGGCCATGCGTGACGCCAGACCGGGGATGTTCGAATACGAGCTGCAGGCGGACGCCGAATTCGTCTTCAAGAAGCACGGCGCATATGGGCCGTCGTACTTCGCCCTCATCGCCACCGGCAGGAACACGCGCTACTCACACTACCACCGGGGCACGGCCAGGCTGGAGGACGGCGACCTGGTGCAGTTCGACTATGCGCCGGACTTCAAGAACTACCAGTCGGACGTCACGCGCGTCTTCCCGGCCAACGGCCGGTTCACAGCCAGACAGCGCGAGCTCTACACGATCTACCTCCAGCTCTATCGGGCCGTGATGACATCGATTCGCGTCCACCAGACACCGCGGGACATCATCCGCGACGCGGTCGCGAAGATGGACGGCATCATGGCGTCTTTCGCCTTCACCGACGAGAAGATCAAGTCGGCCTCAACGGCGTTCGTCACGCGGTACCGGACGGGAAACGCGAACTCACTCGGGCACGACGTCGGCATGGAGGTGCACGACGTGACACGCGGCGCTGGACCGACCCTCGAGCCGGGCCGGGTCTTCACCATCGAGCCGGCGATGCTCCTCGAGGACGAGCACATCGGCATCCGGCTCGAGGACATGCTCGTCATCACCGACACCGGCTACGAGAATCTGTCGGCGTTCGTGCCAATCGAGATCGACGCCATCGAGCGGCTGATGGCGGAGCCAGGGCTGAGCGATCAGTTGAGGTAACAATGGCGGCGGGTGCTACCGAAACGGGGGGCCGGAGGCGGGACGAATCAAAAACAAAAGGCTCACGACGAATCGCGAGCCTTTCGTTCGCAACTTCGATAGAAAATCACCGGAATACCCGGGCCGCGCAGCCCATCAAGTCGCGAAACTCGCCACGCGCACCCTTTTACTAAGCAGT
The DNA here is from genome assembly GCA_963804795.1 of uncultured Acidobacteriota bacterium. GTDB lineage: Bacteria > Acidobacteriota > Vicinamibacteria > Vicinamibacterales > 2-12-FULL-66-21 > CAVSUB01. The sequence goes on from CAWDRS010000015.1 coordinate 316,612, forward strand.
ATTCGTGCCAAACGCGATCTTGGCAAAAACCCTATAGGTCCTTTCCCCCATGGTGCGGATGTGACCATTCCGTGTGACGTTCGTCTCCCTGGAAGGGAACAACCGTGCGGGCTCACTTGAAGTACTTGTCGAGAAAAGTCAGAAATCCTTGCCAGTCGGCAGGTGAGGGAATCACGTGCCGTCTCATTCGCGCCTCCGGATCAGCTTCAGCTTGCAGCTACCGGCTACCAGCTGAAAATCGGAGCACTATACCGCGATCAGGACAGCAGCCACTCGACGTCTTCGGCCTTGAGATCCCGGATCAGGCCGGCGTCCGCCGACAGGATGGCATCGGCAAGATCGCGCTTCGACTGCTGCAGCTCGGCAACCTTCTCTTCCACCGTGTCCTTCGCGATCAGCCGGTAGGCGAAGACGTGCCGCTCTTGACCGATGCGATGGGCGCGATCGATGGCTTGCGCTTCGACGGCCGGATTCCACCAGGGATCGAGCAGGAAGACGTACTCCGCCGCTGTGAGGTTCAAGCCCAGGCCCCCGGCTTTGAGGCTGATCAGAAAAACCGGACACGCGGGGTCTTCCTGAAATCGCGCGACAGGAATCGCCCGATCGCGTGTCTGGCCGTCCAGGTATTCGTACCGGATCCCTTCCGCATCGAGACGCGCGCGGACGAGCGCAAGAAAGCTGGTGAACTGGGAGAAGACGAGCGCTTTGTGCCCTTCGGCCACGACCTCGGTCAGCCGCGGCACCAGGACGTCGAGCTTGGCAGACGACTCGCCACGTCGCGCCTCGTCGACGAGCGCTGGATGGCAGGCAGCCTGCCTCAAACGCAGCAGCGCCTCCAGCACCTGGATTTTGGACTTGTTGATCCCGCTCCTCGAGATCCGCGCGAGGAGCGACTGCCGATAGTGTGCGCGCAGCTGTTCGTAGAGCCGGCGCTGCGGTCCTTCGAGCTCGCACTGAATCGTCTGCTCGCTTCGCTCGGGCAATTCCGGCGCGACCTGTTCCTTGGTGCGGCGCAGGATGAATGGGCGTACGGCGCGCGCGAGGATCGCGAGGTCCTCCGGCTCCGCCTGCGGCCGCCCGATGGCGGCCGCTTTGAAAGCGGTCGCCGATCCAAGAAAGCCGGGATTGAGGAACTCGAACAGGCTCCACAGCTCGCCGAGATGGTTTTCGATCGGCGTGCCGCTCAGCGCGAGCCGGTGCCGGCCTTTCAGCAGGCGCACGGATTTCGACGCCGCCGTCGCAGGGTTCTTCACCGCCTGTGCCTCGTCCAGGATCACGTAGTCGAACTCGACATCCTTCAGCACGGCAATGTCGCGCCTGAGCGTGCCGTAGGTCGCGAGCACCAGATCGAACCCGGCGACCTGGCTGAGATCTCGCGCCGCACCGGTCGCGTCGAGCACGGTCAGCTCCGGCGCAAAGCGTCGTGCCTCCTCCATCCAGTTGAAGACGAGCGAGCGCGGCAGCACGGCGAGTGACGGTCGATGCGGCCTGCGCGCGGTCGTCCGGGCCAGCCGGCGCGACTCGAGCAGCGCGATGACCATGACGGTCTTACCGAGCCCCATGTCGTCCGCCAGGCACCCGCCGAACCCGAACTTTCGCAGAAATGCGAACCAGCCGAGCGCATCGCGTTGGTAGTCGCGCAGCGTGCCTGTGAAGGACGGAGGGGGATCTTGAGGAACGACGCCCGTGAAAGACTGGAGCGCGGCACGCGCCCGGGTGAAGGCCTCGTCCACCGCGATGGCAGGTTGGCTGGCGAGGAGCGCGTCGAGCAGCGCCGTCTGCGATGGGCGGAAGCGGACGTGATCTCCCTCCGCCTCTCCGAATCGCGCGACCCCCGCGTAGCGTTTCAGCCACTCCTCGGGCACGAGGCCCCGCGTCCCGTCGTCGAGCAGCACGGTGCCTTCCCCTCTGCGCAGCGCGGCGAGCAGATCCTTCAGGTTGGCGCTCACGTCGTCACCAAAATCGACGCGGGCGTGCAGCTCGAACCAGTCGACGCCCGACGACACTCGCATCTGCATGTCGCGAGGGGCGCGGAAGAGCCGACCCTCGGCTTCGACACGCCAGCCTTCCGTGACGAGCGAACGAACGGCCCGCGGGAACAGATCGACTGGAATGCCGAGTGTCGGCTTGCTGCCGGCGTAATCCCAACCCTGCTGAAATCCCAGCTGCCGGAGCCTGTTGAACGCGCGGTGCTCCGCCACCAGATCGCGCCGAATCAGCCGCCGGTTCGCGGCGTCATAGACACCGGACCCGCCTCCGGGCTCGACCGTCGTGCCGGCGTAGTCGAAGCGCAGCACCGCGCCGAGCGTATCGCGATAGCCGTCCGCGAACCGTCCGCCTGTACGTCCCAGGGTCACCGACGGCTGCGGCGTTGTCGATCGAACTTCGTACCGCAGCCGCTCCGGCAACTGCTCGGGCCTCACACCCGCGCGAGCCAGCGCCTCTGCGAGGGAGTCAGCAGCCGTCGGTGGAAACGTGACGTCGTTCGAACGCCGCAGCTCGGCGATCCACGCAAACGCATCACCTGGGTCGAAGCGCGCGACCGCCACGCGCGTGACCAGGAATCCCGCTTCGAGCAGCAGCACGGGCTCCTTCAGATCCATGGTGTCGCCGTCGCGCCGGAGATCGCCGTCGACCTGGATGCTGCCATCCGCAGCGGTCTTGATGGCCAGCTCGAAGCGCCATGCCGGACCGTCGTCCCACACGAGCGGATCCAGCTCCGGCACGCCGCGTTCCAGCGTCAAGTGGAGACGTCCGGTCTGCACCAGACGCGGGAGCAGCCTCGAGGCCGAGGAATTGACCAGCAGGTAGGTCGCGCGCTCGGCCTGGACCTGCCCGTAGTAGCTCGCCTGGAGAGCCGCCTGATCGACGGCTCCCAGGAGCTGGGTGTGGATCTCCCGATCGTCCAGGTCCGGCAGGTCGTCGACTTCCTGCATCGACACCGCGGCCGGCTTCGGCTTGGCCCAGTCGCCGTTCTTCCGGCGCGTGCGATGGAGGACGTGCAGGACGGCGCCGCGACCCGCCTTCGTCTGGGGGACATCGAGGGTGTAGAGAATCTCCCCCTCGGTGAAGCGGCGGCTCGTGACCAGCCGCTCACCCGCGTCGAGGCGTTGGCTGAGGTCGGTGAGAAAACGTTGCCACGGAGGCGGCGCTTTCTGCAGCGTCACCGGAGGAGTCTGCCGTTTCCGGCCGCTGGACCGACCGAGGTCCGCCTCGAGAAAGGCGTCGGCCGACGGGCTGCCGTTACCGGACAGGAGGGCCCGCTCGTCCGCCTCGATGATGGCAGCCCAGATGTGCTTGCAGATCTCGCCGCGATCGGTGAAGTAGGGGCAGTCGCACGAGGCACGGAACGCTTCGCGGTCGCGGACGACCTCGACGCGGTAGTTGCGCCCTCCGCGCACCACGGCATGCGCCGCCCACTCACCGCCGCTGATCGCGACGACGGCGCCCATGCGATGGTAGCGAAAGCCTTTAGCCCGAATCGGCTGAGGAACCGAGCTGGTGAGATACCGAGCGAGCATCGAATGAACCAGTATGACCGATTCATCGCCGCGCGCACATAGCCGCCTCTATCTCTGTCGCGCCTCGTCCATGATCCGATCGCGCAGGCTCGAGAGAGCCTGGAGGGCGAGCTCGTGGCATCCCCTTCGGGCGCGTGGCGTCCCCTCTCGGGCGTGTGGCGTCCCGTTCGGCGCGTGGCTTCCACCTTCAGGTGGAAGGCAAACGCCGCCCGCGACCCCAACCATCCCGCCGACGACGAAGTCAGCGACCCCGACGAACAGTCGCCGGGGTCGGTGGACCTATGGGTTGACCGCGGAGGCCACAGCAGGTGCGGACGGCGCCGGCGGCGCGGCCGCAACTTGCGGAGTCAAGCGTGTCGCCACGATTGACATGAACAGAATGAAAATCACCGCTCCGATTGCCGCTCCCAGTGTGCGTTTCACGACTTTCTCTCCCTAAATAGTGCCGAACTCCGCTTTGCGCGACGCGCTACGGCGAGACCTCGACGAAGCTCGAAGAGCGAAGTCGGGTGCCGTTCGTCCCCCAAGAGGGCAAGGGTGGTGCCGATTGCTGAGATACGGAAAAGCGTTGTCGGGTCAACGACTTGAGCGCGGGAGCCTGGGCGCGACAGGGGTGGGACCGCTGACAGAACCGCGATCGAAATAACAGAATTGTCTCGGGGAACCGCTCGATCAGGCCGCTGTGTGCTCCCAACCTGCGGCGCGGAGCTCGCGACGGATCGCTACGGCGCGATTCCGGAGCGGCTTGACCATCCGAAAGGTTTCCCACTGGATGATCCGGTTTGGCTCGAGGATCACGAGCCGGGGTCCATGCGGGCTGTCGAGGACGGTCGCTCGTCGTTCGACGCCGTTCTTCGAGAGCCGCCAGAGCGTGGCGATGTGCAGACTGCCGAAGTTCATACGAACTCCCTCTGCTGACTGAGCGGATGGGAGGGGCCTTCGCCCCTCCTTCCAACAAACCTACGAAGCTTGACGAATCGGCTGGTCCACCTGTTGTTCGCGCAGCAGTTCTGCGGGCAGCGCGACCGAGCTCAGACGGCGCAACAGCGCCTCGAGCTGCCGGACGGTGGCGGCTGGTGACGGCAGCACCGCGCGACACCGCATCGCCACACCATCGAGCTGCAGGTACCACTGGCCATCCAGGTGGGATTGCGAGACGGTGACACACCAGTCGCCGTCGATGGTGCTCTCCACCGCTTCACGCAGACACAACTCGAGACCGGGCGGGGTTTCCCGCAGACGGAACGTGACAGGCATGGACGCCTTCCACGGGAGGGAGTTACTGGGGTGACAGGAGTGTAACAGGCAGTATGGTCGAATTCAAGACAAAAACGGACACTTCGGCACGAATCCTCCCCGATCGGATCGTCAGCGATCGGCCAGCATCGACTCCATCGTCTGGTGAAACGCAGGATAATCATCTGTGCCATTCACTCATTTGAAGCTTCATCCTGCGCTCGGCAAGGCAATCAAAGATCTCGGCTACGTCAGGCCCACACCAATTCAGTCCGAGGCCATTCCGTCGGTCATGCAGGGACGGGACGTGATCGCGACTGCGCAGACCGGCAGCGGCAAGACGGCCGCCTTCCTGCTGCCGATCGTTCACCATCTCATCGACAGGCCGCGCCGCTCGACCCGCGCACTGGTCCTGGTGCCGACGCGTGAGCTGGCGGCGCAGATACTGGACGACCTCAATGCCCTGGCGGTCCACACGCCGGTCACGGGCGCCGCGGTGTTCGGCGGCGTCGGAATGGGGCCCCAGGAGCACGCGTTCAGAAGCGGCGTCGATGTCGTCATTGCCACGCCCGGACGGCTGCTCGATCACCTGCGCACGCGATACGTGAAGCTGCACCACATCGAGCATCTCGTGCTGGACGAAGCGGACCGTATGCTGGACATGGGATTTCTGCCGGAGATCCGCCGCATCCTGAAATTCGTGCCGGCCCGGCGGCAGACGCTGCTGTTCAGCGCGACGCTGCCGCCGCCGATCGCGGCGCTCGCGGCCGAGATGCTGCGCGATCCGGTCAGCGTGCAGATGCAGCGGCAAGCGGCGCCGGCCACCGGCATCACGCAGGCCGTCTATCCGGTCGTGCAGGGTCTCAAGGCTGCCTTGGTCGCGCATCTGCTGACCCAGGGCAGCATGACGCAGGCGCTCGTCTTCACGAGGACGAAACATCGTGCCAACCGTCTCGCCGAATCCCTGGTCAAGAGCGGCATCAAGGCCGAGCGAATCCACGGCAACCGCTCGCAGTCGCAGCGCACCGCGGCGCTGGCCGGCTTTCGGAACGGTACGTTTCCCGTGCTGGTTGCCACCGACATCGCCGCGCGTGGCATCGACGTGAACGCCCTCGGACACGTCGTCAACTTCGACGTCCCGCTCGCTCCGGAGGACTACATCCATAGAGTCGGCCGCACGGGCCGGGCCGACGCGACCGGCGAGGCGTTCACGTTCGTCTCGCCCGAAGAGGAGGGATCGCTGCGGGACATCGAGCGCGCGCTCGGCCGCCGGCTTCCGCGTGTGATGGTGCCCGACTTCGACTACGCGGCAGTGCCAAAGGGCAGGCTCGAGATCCCGCTCGCGCAGCGCATCGCCCAGATTCGGACGCGGAAGCGGCAGGAGCGCGTGCACCGGGACACCAAGGCCGCAAGCCGCATGGCCGCGCAACGCGCGCATCCGGCGCCGGGGCGTTCGGAGCAACCGGCCAAATCGCGGCCCGACGGCCCGCGTCCGGCTGGCCCGCATGCGGCCAGCGGGCGACCCCACGACGGCCGGCCTGGACGTCCCCGCCACCGCCAAAAGCACGGCCGTTAGCCGGTATGCGACAGCCAACGAGAATCCTGTTCTCGTGCATAACGGTGGCGCGCACCGCGCGCCCGCGGCAGCTCCGCACGGGCCCGGAAGCGGAGCGCGGGCGAAGGGGCCCCCGCGAGCGACGGCGCAGGGGGGTCCGGCCCGCCTTCGCCGAGGCTTCGGCGAGGTCTCGCCGGAGCGCTTCGCGCGGAGGCGGACGGGGCGAAGCCCCCCGGTTGACTATGCTCCGAGTCGGACTGAATCCATATGGTCTGAGCTACACGGTCGGGCTCCACCAGACGGCGTCGCCCCGTGTGGCGCCTGCGCCTCTCGGCCTGTCCGGCTTCGTCGATCTCGCGCGTGAGATGGGTGCGAGGTGCATCGAGCTGGATGGGCGGTGGCTGGCGCCGATGACCGACGTGGATCTTGCGCGGGTCGGCGATTCACTGCGGAGATCCGGGATGACGGTCGTGTGCAGCGACTGGCTGCTGCAGCAGCCCGGAGAGACCCTGGCCGGCGCCATCCGCTGCTCGAGCGGGATTGGCGCGTCGCTCCTCCGGCTGCACCTGACCCCCGTTCTCGAAGGCGCGAGGACCGGGTTGGGCGCGCGCTGGGAACAGATGGTCGCGCACGCGCGGGCGACGCTCAACGTGGAGGCCCGGAGGGCCGCGGACGCCGGAATTCCGCTCGCGATCGAAAATCACCAGGACCTGACGAGCGAGGAGCTCATCGCGATTGCGGACGAGGCCGGTGAGAACGTCGGCCTCGTGCTCGACACCGGGAACCCGTTTGCCGTCGGCGAAGATCCCCTCGCCTTCGTCAGGCGCGCGGTCCATCGGATCCGCCACGTGCACCTCAAGGACTATGTCGCGCAGTTCACGCCGGAGGGCTACCGACTCGTGCGGTGCGCGGTCGGCGACGGATGCGTACCGCTCGAAGAGATTGCGGCGGCGCTCCCATCGGGGCTGACCGCATCGATCGAGCCAGGGGCGCTCGAAGCTCGGCACATCCGCCTGTTTACTTCCGAGTGGTGGACCCGCTATCCGCCGCGACAGGCGAGCGAGCTCGCGACCGCCCTCGCCAGGCTGCACCGGCGCAGGCTCGCGGACGATCTCGAGTGGCGAACGCCGTGGGAGCGCGGAATCGTTGGCCAGGCGCTCGTGGACTACGAGATGGCACAGATGCGGCGCAGCGTGGAAAACCTGCGGGCTATGGGGCTGATGGGATCGTCCTGACGGACGTCACTCCCTGACGTCACCGGACGCTTCTCTGACACGGCTTGACACGACACGCCCGTCGGGCGGAGATTGAGAGAGACGGCGAGCCTTTTCACCGCCTTGATGAAGGGGGTGGCTTATGCGTTCCCGGTTCCCGGCTCTCAACACACGGGTGCTGACCGCCGTTCTCCTCGTCGCAATTCCGGTCCTCCTCATCGGCGCGGCCATCGTCCTCAGCATCGGCCAGAGCCGGCTCCACGAAACGGCTGCGGCACGGCTCGCGCAGAATGCCGAGTACACCGCGGCGACAGTCGACGCGTACGTGTTCCGGCGCATCCTCGACGCGGCCATTCTGGGCCGCGTGCCCGAGGTCCGAAAGGCCGCGGCAGCAGGAAGTCAGGAGGCTTTCGATCAGGCGGCCGTCCTCGAGATGGATCGACGCTGGCAAGCGGACAGCGGTACCGCCGAACAGAGTGGACTGCTGCGATCCCCGGCCTCGCAGTTCCTCACCGATATCGTCGGTCATGACTCCGTCTACCGCGAGATCCTCGTGACCGACCGGCGGGGGCGGCTGGTGGCCGCGTCCAACGTGACGTCCGACTACTTCCAAGGGGACGAGGACTGGTGGCAGGAGTCCATCGACAACGGGCGCGGGCGCGTCGTCGTCAGCGACGTTCGGCGCGATCAGAGTGCCGGAGTCTACGCGTTCGAGATCTCGGTGCCCGTACCCTCGCCTACCGGCGAGGAGCTTGCCGGCGTGATGAAGATCGTGGCGGACAGCCGGGAGATGCTCGTCGGCATCGCCGGGCTCGAGCTCGGGACGAGCGGCGAGGCGATGCTGGTGCGACCGGACGGAACGATCGTCTTCAGCCGTCACTCCTACGATCCAAGGAACCGGTTCTTCGCCGCCGAGCTGCTGCGCCAGCGCCTCGAAGAGCGGCAGCAGGCGAAGACGGAGCCAGGGCCGCTGACGTTCACCGCCGGCGGCGGTGATGACCCGGCGCGGCTCGTGGCGGTGGCGCCTGGACAGCTCGTGCGAAGCTATCCGAACTTGAACTGGCTCGTCGCGTTGTCGGTGGAGAGGGATGAAATCACGGCACCATTCCGCTCGCTGGTCTGGTACCTCGTCCTGGTGTTTGCGATGACGGCCATCGCGGTGCTCGCCATTGCCCTCTGGCTATCGCTGCGTCTCGCAGCGCCGGCGTTCGATCCGGCTGTGGACATGCACCTGGTGGAGCACGCGCCGCATCTCGAGGATGCGGCGGGCTCCCGGTAACTACAGGCTGTTGGTCGCCTTCGGCTTGGCCGGCTTCTGCTTCGCCGCCTTGTCCTTCGCCGGCTGCTGCTTGACGGGCTTCTTCTTGACGTTCAGGGCGTCGAGCTTCTTCACCATCACGTCTCCGGCTGTTGCCGTCGTCGGAGACTTGTCGATGTCGAGGATCTTCCCGTCCGGCCCGATGTAGAAGGTCCAGCGTGCGGCGAGCTGCTGCTCAGGCGGGCGATCGGTTCGGATTACACCATACGCCTTCGCGGTGGACTTGGAGGGATCGGCGAGAATGGGAAAGTCCGCTTCGTGCTCGGTGGCGAAGCGCTTGTTGGTGTCAGCGTCGTCGACGCTCGCCATGAAGTAGGCGATGTCGTAGGTCTTGAGGAGGGCGCCGCTCTCACGGAGCGACTTGCACTCGGCGGTTCAACCACCGGTGAACGCTTTCGGGAACCACGCCAGCACCACGGTCTTCCCCTTGTAGTCCGACAGCTTGTGCGTCTTGCCATCGGATCCTGGCAGCGAGAATTCCGGCGCGGGGTCGCCGACATTCAGCGTTGCCGAATATTGCGGTTCCGGGGTCTGACCCTGTGCCGACAGGATCGCGCTGGCCAGGCCGGCGATCGCGCAGACGGACAGGAGTTTGCTCATATGCGGAATGGTACCACGGTCGCGAAGGCGCCGGATCTGCGCACGACACCGCCTTCATTCAAAGACTGGCTGAGGCAGGGCTGAAGCCCTGCGCTACAGGGGGGCACATTCGACGAACTCGTGGGCAGGGCTGAAGCCCTGCGCTACAGAGGGCACATTTTGACGAACTCGTAGCGCAGGGCTTCAGCCCTGCCCGGTCGGCCCGGTGCCGACGTCGGGACGAGCCGCTTTGTGTCCACACTGCAGGTGAACAGCGCGGATAGAATCGCGGAGATGATCCGGGAAGCGGCGACCGATGTTCCCCGCTCGTGAGCTCCGTGTTCGCGTGCTCGAGGCGCTCGAGCGCGTGGTCAAGCAGTTCAGGACCCGCGAAGAGCTGTATCCGCTGCGGATTCCACAGGCACCGCTCGCGTTCGACGACGCCATCGCGGCGGCGATCGGTGACGGTGGCCGCCACTTCGACGCCGGCACGCTCCGTTCGCGGACGCTACTGCACCTCGAGTGGGATGATGGGAGCGCCTGGGATCTCTGGGTGATCGTGCTTCCCTCGGGTTTGAAGTTGTTCTGCGACTCGGGCGAGGAGGAATCCCGGATCCTGGCCTCAGGCGGACGAAACCTCGGCGACGAGTCCGACCGCTTGTTTCTCGAGCTGCTCTCCGAGTCCGCGGGGGATCACTTCGGCATCGAGATGTCGGGCGGCGCTCCGTCCCGCGTGCGGTCGTCGCTCACCGACCGCAAATTCCTCACCGAGATATTCGTCAATCTGTTCGAAGGGACCGAGGCGGAAGCCGGCATTCGACGTCAGTTTCCGAATGGTCCGCCGAAATCCGCGTGGGACGATTCCGATGGCCGCGATTTCCGTGAGGAAGTCGAAGCGTGGCTCGAGCGCGTGCTCGGGGAATAGAGGTGCAGACTTTCAGTTTCTACAGGGAGGAAGGGAGGAGCACTCAACGTCTCTTTCCTGCCGTGAGCAGGTACCGGTGCCATCGGTCACGATCCGACGTCACTTCCAGCGGCTTGAGCGCCAGAAGGCCCGTCCGGCCGATCGTCGCCTGCAGATACGCCACCTCCTCGAGGCTCGCGTGGATGTCGTCGCTCACAGGCAGGTCGAGCCCCGCCTCTCGTGCCAGCAGCAGCGCCTTCGCCTGCACGGACAACTCCAGATCGAGACGCAACAGGCAGAACATGTCAGCGACCACCAGGCCGTTGAAGCGGGTGCGCAGCTCCTGCAGGTAGGTGCCGAATCGCGTCCCGCTGAAATGTTCGGATCGGACCAGGTCGAGCAGCTCGATGTCGAGGTCGAGACCGCCACCCACCCACTCACGCGTCGCCCGCTCGCTGCGCTGGAACACGACGACCACGAGTAGTGGAAGGACCAGCAGTACCAAACCCGTCATGGCGAGCGGCGGAAGCGGCAGATGGTTGAACGCGGAATGAATCGCGACCGCGAGCACGAGGCCGGGCAGAACTGCCAGCCAGCGGCGGTCGCTCCAGCGGTCCACGAGCGTCTTCGAGACCATCGCGAACGCCGCGGTGGTGGCACCGTGAAGCACCGCTGTGCCGAGCCCGCGCACGAGCCACAACGCCAGGGGCGCATCGATGAGGTGCCGGAGATAGTCGACGTTCTCGACCAGCGCGAACCCGGCACCAACCCCAAATCCCTGCACTGCGGCATCCACGAGAAAGCCGATGCGACGACGCCAGAGGAGCACAACGACGAACAACGCCTTCAGCGCTTCCTCGGTGATCGGCGACACATATCGCGTGAAGAGACCCAGATCTGCGCCGGTCGCATCGATCAGCCACGCGTGGAGGGGCAGACACGCGAAGGCCACCAGCACGCCCGCGGCGATGGCCATCAGCACCGACGTCAACCGCACCAGCTTGAAGCTGTCCATCAGCTGCAGGAGTGCGAGCAGCAGCAGCACGGGCAGGAGCGCGATGGCGGCGCTCACCGCAGCACTTTGAGGGAAATCATGGCTTCTCGGCGCGCACGGTGGCCATCTTCGAACGCGACGGCGCCACCGAACGACAGCGTCATGTCCTGATTCGAGAGCACAGTGAACCGGATGTCGCACTGCCCTCCGAGACTCACCGCAGTTCGTCGCGCGGGATCGCTGTCGATGTCGGTGGAGAGGCCCGTTGCGAACAGCGCCGGCCGGAGCCAGGTCGCGTAGAGCCCCGGCGTGCCGAGACGGCGGAACCGCCAGGGCGGGAGGTTCCACTCGAGCGTGCCCTTGGCGAAGTTGCGGCCGCCGATCTCGTTCAACTCCGCGCCCGGAAAGCTCTCGACGTGCCGATACCGCTTCTCGTCGCCGCGATCGACGTAATTGTTGCCGAATCCGCCGAAGAAGAAATTGGCGAACGGGAGCGCCCGGTCGCGCGGGGAGAATCCGGCGGCAGTTCGCATCCAGATCGACGAATGTCCGATCGGCAGGCCGACGCCGCGATCGAACGTCCCTACGACCCTCGGAAACAGATCGCCGTCGACGACGTCGGAGCGGAAATCGAGCGACCAGGCGCGTCCGCTCTCGTCGTCGACATAACCGAGCGACTTCCGGATGTCGGTGAAGGTCAGCGCGGATCCAACCGTGACGAGCGTATCGACATCGACCGGCACGTTCTGATAGTCCGGCAGCCGATCGAGGTTGCCCGCCACCGAACCGTTCACGTCGAGCTCGAGCCGGCGCGGCTCGTCGAAGATCAGGGTCGTCTTGTGCCCCAGCGACGTTCGGTACCCTTTGCGTCCGGTCTTCGTCGGTCCGAAGAGATCGTAGAAGTCGGCGCGGTTGAACGCGGCGCTCGCTCGCCAGTCGTAGCGCTCGTAATCGGCCGAGAGATGCAGCCGTTCGTCCGCCTCGAGGTCGCCGGCGGGCGACCATCCGGCGGACAGGCGAAGTCGATTGAGCATCAAGGGGTCGGACAGATTGATCGCAACACCGACCGCGGCGGTGTCCTTGTATCCCTGGACCATCGGATAGATCGATTCGCGCTTCAGCCCGCCGCCGAGGCGGTACACGCCGGTGCGTTTCTCCATGGTGTCGAACGGCACCTTCGCGGGTGAATCGAGCATCCAGGTCTTCAGCACGGGTCGTTCTTCGACAAGTCGCTCGCCGAGAAACGTGATCGCGCTGACGTCCTCGAGCGGCTTGGGATCGATCCAGGCTGGAACGAAGCCGCGGCCCGTGTACCGAAACACGAGCAGCCGGCCGTCGGCCAGCGGGACTGGCCGGAAGAATCCCGTATCCGTATTGCTCACGGCGTCGACCTTCTTCGATTCCAGGTCGTAACGGAAGATGTTCGAGACGCCGGTGAAATAGGAGCTGCCGAACAGGTAGCGGCCGTCGGGCGAGAACACGAAACCGCTCGGCACGGAGGTGCCGAAATCGAATCGTGCGACCGGCGTCGGGTTGCCCTGGAACATCGCTGCGGCCTCGAACACTCGCACGTCCTGCTTGCCGCTGATCTCGCCGAACGAGGCCGACACGAGCGAGCCGTCCGGCGACACGTCGATGTCGTACATGTCCGTGCCGTACGGCCACGTGACGACCCGTTCCCAGTCGGTGTACGGCGGCTTCATCCGGACGAGCGTCGAGAGGCCGTTCAGGTGTCGGACGCCCCAGATGGACTGGTCCTTGGCGTTGTACGCCAGGTCCCCGATCCGCGCGTCCTTCTGAAGGAGCCGCGTGCGACGCGTAACGGGATCGAGCCGGACGAGGTCGCGATGCGCGCCATTGTCGGTCGTGTAGTAGATCTGCCTGTCGGCCGGGTTCCACACGAGCGAGGTCACGGTATAGATGAGCGGACCCTTGATGTCGACGAGCCGATCGGAGCTGCCGGTCTTCGTCGACACCCGTGCGACATGCGCCACCGCGCCCGGGTAGTTCAAGCCGGCATAGAACGAGTCCGCATCAGGATCGTAGAACGCCCGCGAGACCGACCCGAGCGGGACCGCCGTGACATCACGGTACGGCGTGAGCGGGAACTTCCGGACCTCGTCGAGGTTGCGGCGCTGGAACGCGTGCTCGTCTGCCACCCACGCGGCCCAGGCTTGCTCGAGCGAAAGTCCGAACACCTGACGGAACTGCGTCGCGTAGTAGGCGCGGCTCCCGTCGCGACGCGACGTCCACGCGATCAGCTGTTCCGGCGTGTAGCGTCGCGCGAGCCAGGTCATGAATCTCGTGCCGTACAGGTACGAGTTCACCTGGGTCTGGAAATCGATCTTGGTGCCTTCCGAGACGAGACCCAGCGGATTGTAGAACTGCACGTCGTCGCGGACCATCGCGCGAAAGACCATCTCGTCGTAGCCACCCTGCGCGCGGCCAAGACCTCCGGCCATCCACGTATCGACGAACACCGCGATGCCCTCGTGATACCACCTCGGAGCCGCGGAACGCGGCGCGGTGAGATACCAGTACAAGAGCGACTCGGGATGTTCGGCGATCGGCGTCACCTTGCCCTGGAAGAGGCGTCGGAACACCCGATCCCGCCCTGCGGGCTGATCCATCGTCACCACGTGCACGAGCTCGTGGTCCATGAGCGTCGTCATCCGCTCGTTGGTGGCGATGGTCTCGAAGGCGAAGTTGAGCGGCGCGATTTGGATCGCCATCAGGTTGCGCGGCACGCTGCCGGCGGCGGCGTTGCCGGCATCCGAGAAGTCAGCGAGGAGAAGCGTGATCGGCTCTCGAGGGTCGTAGCCGAAGAGGGCGCGCTCGAACTGGAGGGCGTTCAGAAACGCTCGTGCCACGTGCGGCACGAGATACGACTCGGTGCCGTCGAAGTAGACGAGACGCACCTGCGGGGTCTCGACCGTGGCGAGCTGGGCGTGCGCTGCGTGTATGGGAGCAAGAATCGCGATGAGTGCGATGACAGGGGCGAGCCGGAGCATCCGCGAGGATGATACCCGAACCAGCTGAGCAGCACCCGCCCCCCGAAGGGGGTCAGGTCTTGCACTGCCAGTTTTTGCGTCAGTGCAAGACCTGACCCCTTGCGGGTGACTTCGGCGCTAACGTCTTGGAGCGGAGGATGTTACCGCTCGCCTCGCGCGTCGGCGCCGAGCGCCTGCATGAACGCCTGACTCTCCAGCGCGTGCAGAAAGCCCTGGTTGCCGAGAGCCTGCGCGAGCGCGCCGTTCTCCAGTACCTGGAAGAGGACGCCGCTCTGCAGCGCAGAGAGGATCTGGCTGTTTCCGAGCGCCTGGGCGATCACGCCGGTCTCGAGCGCCTGTGCGAGCGCCGCGTTTTCCAGCACCGCGCTCACTGCGCCGCTGTCGAACGCCTGCCCGATCGCCTGGAGGTCGGCGTGATTCGCGAGCATGCCGGTCTGGAGCGCCTGCGCCATCACGCCGCTCTCCACGGCGGCCAGAAATGCCTTGTCGTGGAGAGCAGCCTGCACCGCAGCATCCTCGATGGCACGCAGGGCGGCACTATTGGCTGCGGCGTTTGCGCCGGCCTTCTCCAACGCCATGTGGAGCTGCGCGTTCTCGAGCGCCTCCCGAACTTGCGGATTGCCGAGCGCTTGCTGAAGCTGCGCGTCGGCGAGCACCTGGAGAAGCTGCGAGCTCGAAAGCGCTTCGCGGACCTGCGCGTCGGCGAGCACCTGCAGGAGTTGCGGGTTCTCCAGCGCCTCGCGGACCGACGCGAGAGAAAGCGCCTCGCGGAGTCGCGCGTTGACCAGGGCCTCCCGCACGCCGGCGCTGCCAAGCAGCGCCCGCGCCTGCGAGTCCTTCATCAGCCGGGCGGCAAGATCGCTCTGGAGGAACTCCTGGACTGCCGGATCCCCGAGCTTCACGTCGGCCGCGGAGAGCTGCTGGGCCTGATGACGCTTCGCGGCGCCGATGGTGCCCTCGGTGCCGGACCCAACGGGCGGCCAGCCGATTTTCGTGAACACCGCAATGAACACGGCGGCCGCTGCCGCCAACCCGATCAGCACCTTCTTCGCCATGCGTGTCTCCCCATGCCGGTCGCTCGTCCTCCGGCGCCTAGCGGATTCGATCGTCACCATTACGTTCCGTACCAGTCCTGGCGGCGGCGGGTCGGCCTCCTTCAGCTCGCCGAGCAGCGCGTCGAGCCGGGCCGTGTCAGGGCCAAACTCCAGTTCCGACCCGCTCCCCATACCGCCGTTGTCGTCTTGCGGATGCATCACTGCGCCTTTCCCGTCAGCAAATAGGCCAATCGCTGTCGCGCCGAATAGAGCCGCGACTTCACCGTCTTGGACGGTATCCCCAGCGTCGCCGCGATGTCGTCGTAGTTCAGCCCGCCGAAATGACGAAGGACGATCACCTGCCGATACTCGACGGGCAGGGCCAGGAGCGCTCGCTGTACAGCCGGCGCCGCTCCGCCGCCTCCAGCGCTTCGAGTGGGCTGCCCTCCCCCGCGATATCCGTGTCCAGCGTCTCGACCGGCCGCCGATCCCGCCGCGCGTTGAGACATTCGTTCAGGAGGATGCGGTAAATCCAGCTGAAGAACCGAAACCGCGGATCGAACGTCCCGAGCTTCTCGTAGGCCTTGACCAACGTCGCCTGTGTGGCGTCGCTGGCATCGCTGTAGTCCCCCAGCATCCGCAGCGCCACGCTGAACAACGTCCGGTGGTGCCGCTGGACCAGAACCTCGAACGCGCCAGTCTCGCCGCTGACCGATCGCGCGACCAGAGCGGCGTCGTCCGCCTCCTGCATTGAAATACACTCGAGCCGGGGAAAAGTTGGTGGGATGGGGCGAGTCTACAGCAGGATGGGATCAATTGTGTACGGGTCACCCCCTCTCGGGGACACGTCCGGCATGACGTGGAAGTTGACGATCCGACGGGAAGCTGTGGCAGGCGCGGTAGTTCTGCGGATCCGCGGCCGGCTGGGAACCGCCACATCCGGCGACCTGCTCGAGGCGATCGTGCGGGCCATCCGGGAGGGAGATCGGCGGCTGGTCCTCGATTTGACGGAGGTCGACTACGCCAGCAGCGCAGGGTTGCTGGTCCTCGATGCCGCTGCCGGACGGATGCACGAAGCCGGCGGGACACTGATCCTGTGCGAGGTCTCCGAACCGGTCCGGCTGGTCATGGAGCTTGCGGGGCTGCTGCCTCACTTCAACCTGAAGCCGTCGGTGAAAGCGGCGGTGGAGCCTGAACCTTGAACCTTGAACCTTGAACCCTTGAACCTTGAACCCTGAACCCTGAACCTTACCCATGTTCCGTAAACTCCTCGCCGTCTTCTGCGTCCTCCTCGTCCTGCTGGGTGTCGGCGTCGTCCTTTTTGTCAAAGGGCTTATTGGCGGGGACGCAGTGCGACGGACGCTCGAGAGCCAGCTGTCGGCGCGGGTCGCAGAGCCCGTTACGATCGCGTCCCTCAGCGCGTCGTTCTTCCCGCGTGTGGAGCTCGATCTCCACGAGGTTGCCGTCGGCCAGCCGGTCAGGGCGACCATCACCGAAATTTCGATCGCCACCGGCCTGAGAGGCCTGCTCTCCAGGCGCGTCGAAGGCGCCGAGGTCGTGGTCTCGAACAGCCGGTTGCCGGTCGGAATGGTGCTCGGGATCGTGGGCGCCGCAGCTTCCGGCGGAAGTGGAGATACCTCCGGGGCCGGATTGACGATCGTCTCGATCCGGACATTGGCATTCCGCCAGGTCGAGCTCGTCGCGGGGCCGAGGTCGCTGACCGTCGACCTCGAGTCCTCTCTTGACGGCGATCGTCTCGAGGTCGGACGGCTGATTGCGCAGTCGCAGGGCACGCGGCTCGAAGCGCGGGGAGCGCTGACGAGTATTGCGAAGCACGAGGGAAAGTTCACGGCCGCCGCAGGCCGGCTGAACCTCGACGAGCTGCTGGCGCTTGCGTCGACGCTCTCGAGCGCGGCGCCGGCACCGAAGTCGGCGCCCGCCGCGGAGGCCGCCTCGCCGATCGATCTTCAGCTGGAACTGACGGCGCCAGGTGGCGAGCTGGGTGGCTATACCTTCCAGACGCTCTCGTCGACGCTCCGCGTCACGCCGCAGCAGATCCTGCTGCAGCCCCTCAAGTTCGGGATCTTCGGCGGGCAGTTCGACGGTCAGTTGCGCGTGCTGTCGTCAGCCAGCGCGCCGGACATCGCGCTGAACGGTCGGGTGGACCGGCTGGACGTCGCGAGGCTCCTCCGCGAAGTCCGCGGGTCGAGCCCCATGTCCGGCCTCATGAGCGGCACGGTCGCCCTGGCGAGCCGCGGCTCGTCCTCGGACGATGTGGTGCGAGCGGCCCACGGCTCGGGCCGCGTCACGATCGCGGACGGAGTGATCCCGGGGCTGGAGATGGTGCGACCCATCGTGCTGGCGTTCGGCAAGCCGTCCGGCGCGCCGCCTGCAGGTTCGGGGTCGAGCTTCACACAGCTCGGAGGGAACTTCGCGCTGGCCGACCGGACGCTCCGCGTACCGGACATCACGTTCGCGTCACGTGACTTCGATATGGCCGGCACCGCCCTCGTGCGATTCCCGACGGAGCCCCGGGAGCGCTCGACGTGCACGCCAACGTCATGCTCTCACGCGAGCTGACGGCGCAGGCCGGAACCGACCTGCGGCGCTACGCGCAGGAGGACGGCAGGGTCGTCGTCCCGGCGACGATCACGGGCACGCTCGCGGCGCCTGCCGTGTCGATTGACGTCGCCGCCGCCGTCAATCGCGCGCTCCAGAACGAAGCCAAGCGAAAGCTCAAGGGGTTCCTGGACAGAATCATCCGACACGAGGACTGACTCGACCGGGATGGTCTGGCTCAAGAGCTTCGGCGACGATCGATGTCGTAGGTGAGGCCGCCGAGGACGATGCCGAGAGTGTCGGTCCGATCGTGCGATACGTCCGTGCAGCAGATGCGCAGACGTCGCTCGCCAGCGCCAACCGGAACGTCCGACGGCGCGAAGTCTGAGCCACGTGTGATCTGAAGCGTCACGCCGCACGTGCCCCCGGGTGAGAGGGTGATCGAGTCAGACGTCGACGTCACTGAAGCTCGCCAGCCAAGCCGCGTCAAGAACGCCGGCAATTCCACAGACACACGAACGGCGCAACTGCGATGCACGTAGGGATTCGACAGCAGCAGGTCGGGGTCGATGCTGGCCAGTAACCCGTCGGCGCCTCCACCGCCGGCCGCCGACGCGATCGATCGAACGGCAAGGTTGTTGTTGTACGGCGCCAGGGCCCAGAGAACGCGACCCGTCGCGTCAATCGCCGAGCCATCGGCAGCCTCCAATGTTTCGAGAGAACAGAAGTCTCCCTCATCGCCCTGGCTGGCCGAGACGGCAGCCACGAACGACCACGGGCCTGGTGCGTCGGGTCGCCAGACGAAGACAGCCTCCTGGAACGTCACGGAATCGGCCGGCATCGAAACGAGCTCCCGGATTGGAGTCGCCTCGAGCCATCGCGTGTGTGGATCCACCGAAACGTTTCGGGCAGGCCAAACGGGGATCAGTTCCGCTTTTCGGTAGAACAGCCGGACCGACGGCGGCTGCAGATTCAGCGTGCCGCGATTTCGGATCCGGACGTGAAGGAAGTTGTTGCAACCCAGTCGGGGCGTCTCGGGTTCGACTCCCCTGTCGGGCCTGAGTCGATTCCGGATCGCCGCCGATTCCCAGAAGAATTCAGACCCCAAGTATCCCGTCCAGCACGCATCGCTGGGGTCGCCCTGCGGCGCAGGATCGATATAGATGTCGACGGCAGGTGGCGATCGTCGCCACCGTCCGGTGTCGTCCTGCCACGCGTCCAGACCCTGCTCCTCGAACGCCCATTCAATGACCTTCTGGAGGGCGCCTCGCGGAATGTCCTGAAACGCGCCGCGATCGATGCCAGCGTCGGCGGCCATAAGCAGATCGCGCAGTTCGTGCGGGCCCTGGAGTGCTTCGAGCTTCGCGGTACCAATCGCCTGCACGATCAGGAACAGGACGTAGTTGGAAGCGAGGCGACGCCGTGCAGCGGAGCTGGAGTCCCCGCCGAAGGCGCGATAGATGCGAAACAGCGTGCTCGAGAGTACCTCTTCACGCTGGTACTCGCTGCGCGAGTCCAGATCGAGGCGGGCCCAGATCATTCCCTGCGTTTCGTCGAATCGCCAGTCGTGCCGGCGGGCAATCCGATGAGGGCGATAGTCCCGAAACCACGGGAAGGTCAGTCCGCGCAGCGAGTCGTCTCCACGGACTGCCGAATCGGGATCGAAATGGATCGCCGCCAGCGCGTCGCCGATGCCGTGCGCGAAGGGCAGACGCCCGTTGCTGCGCGGGTCTCGCGTGAACAGGAGCACGTGACCGAACTCGTGCCACACAAGACGCGGATCGACCGCCGCTGTCACCCCGGCATCGACGGCGAGCTCGCCGATGCAGACGCCTTCGACCCCCGTGGCGTTCCCCAACGTCATGGCGTTGGTTGCCATGTTGATGCCGGCGATCGACTCCACACAGGGATCGACTTCGATGGGCAAACCCAACTGCGCCGCCCGATGGGTTTCGTTTTCGACTGGCCGTGCAAAGAAGGCGTCGAGGTCCACGCCGATCGATTGCAGGGTGCGGACACACCGGTCGAGGTGATACACGGCGGTCGCGCGGGCGAAGTAGTCGCCGCGGACGTACGGCAGGTAGCGGTCACGGCTCTCGAGCGCCCCGGCCCCGGTCACGTCCGGTGGGCGCAATGGCGGCGGCGCGATCTCCACGACCTCGACGAACTCGCTCCTCATGATCGTCTCGTCGGAGGGAACGTCGATGGCCTTCAAGCGCTGGCGGTACCGATCGAGCTCGTTATCCCAGTTGCCCGGTCCGAATGTGAGCGCGTGCGCGGGGCCTTTGAGCGTCAGGGGATCCGCCGGGAACAGAAGCACCTGCGGCGAGACGTTCGCCGCGAGCGCGCGCAGGTACAGCGCCGCGCCAGTCTCGAGATCGATCAGTGCGCGCCACCAGAGCCCGGCGTCCCCGGTGCCTCGCGACCGCGCAACGACCTCCGTCACGAACCGATCGCGCAGGCGATGAGGCCGCCCCAGATCGCGGCTCCGAAACCCGAACGTGTTCGCCTCCATGAGTCCGAGGCGCGTCCGCTGGTCGTAGCGGTAGATGAAGGCCTGCTCACGCGGCCGGCCGTCGTTGACGAGCGTCAGGCCCGTGCGGGCGCGGAGCATCCACGCGAAGATGTCGAACGCATCGCGACCGGGACCGAAGGATTCGACGCCGCAAGCGGGCTCAACGTCGACGCCGAACCGCCGCCTTGCGCCCTCTCCCAGAAAGCGCAGGCTCTGCTGCGAGCTGACGACGTGAGGCACGCCGGCGTGCTGGATCTGGACCGCGAGGAACGCGCCCCAGACCGGGACGCCGAACTGCGCCTGCTGAAACACCACCGTTGTCGTGCGCCCGAGACGGCGGCGTTCGGCCCGTCGAAGATGCGGGCGCGCATCCGCGGAATCGATGGCGGACAGGTCGCAAATCGACACGACGCGATCGGATTGGACGTCGTGGCAAGTCAGGCCGTATTGACAGCCGACCGCGCCGACGTATGCGTCGGCGAGGTCCCACCCGTCGTCAGCTGCGAGTGGAGTTGTCCGATCGGGCGTATACGGCGCTCGAACGTGAAGCCGGCTCCGAACGTCACGTGACGTCGTGGGTTCGACCGTTGAACGCTCTCTGGCGCTTGTCATGGCCGTGCGAGGTCAACCTCCTCGACGTGCGAAAGCACTCACCGAGCGCTAGTCCAAGGGGCTGTCCGAGTCCATGAGGCACTGCGGACACGGCGGCGTGTCGATGTTGAAGGAGGCTTTGTCCAGCCCAGGCAGTGGCCTGTCCGGATCATCCATGCGCATAACCGGCAGTGTGCCAACCGGCAACAAGGCATAATAATGATGGAAGTGCAGAACGCCGGGGAATTTCCCTTCGGGCTGGAAACGGTTCCGAACACGTGGTTCATCGGTGATCCAGACCGTGACGTCGGCCCTGTTCTTCAGCTGGACATACTCTCCATCTCCCAGATCGATACGGCGATTGTCTTGTTCAAACGGCTCGAACATGGCCGTTTCGCACATCACTATGAGGTCCTTCTGAGCCCCGATGTTCCACTTCACGACCTGTCTTACCGAGTTGTCGAGCGGCGCAAGTGCTGTAAGTGTGCCTTGAGGAAGACGGACCTTCGCGGCAATGAGATTTGTGCCGAGGCCTTTCAGCAGAGTTTTAAGGTTCGCGCCGTCGATGGTTCCCTTCCCAGGGCCAAGTACCTTGCGCATGTCAACAATGCCTTCAGCGAACGAGACGTGACGCATGTCTCCGAAGGGATCCACGGGGTACGGATCGAGCTCCGGTTTTGACGTGTGATCGACCGCTCTCTCTTTGTAAGTGCGCCTGTCAATGTTCGCAAACACGGTTTTACCCGTCAGATCGAAATGACGCGAGCCACAGCCATGCAGCGTCCCGGAGAGGTTCCACTCGGCCATGTCCGTGGCTTTCACGGTCAGCTGCGGGAGATGGCGGTCCAGGCACTCTCTCTCGTGCGACGCCCCCTCGTGCACCCCTTCGCCCGGCTTGTGATCGTCGGCGCAAGGGTTCAGGAGGAGCACGTCGACTTGCTTGAAGCCGCCGTGTTCAACAAAAACCATCAGCCCGCTCAGAAAGATTCTGTACGCCATTGCGGTTCTCCTTTTGAATACGCGTGTGAAATCAATTGAATCCCCCGATGACGACCCAACCGGCCCAGGCCCTAGCCGGGATCTTGCGCGACGCGAAATCTGCCTGGACCCGCTGAAGGGCGCGACCGGGTGTGATGCCGGCTCGCACTTCGTGATGGAAGGCGGCGCTAAACCCGACAGTCGCCTCGTCTTCGATGGGCCACAGATTCGCCACGACATTGGCGGCACCCGCCGCGATGAATGGCCTTATCAGGCCCATCAATCCTTCTCCTCTGAAAACGCTCCCTTCTGCCGTGTCGCAGGCCGCGAGCACGACCAACGCGCCGGGCGCGATTCGTGTCGCACCGATCTCATTTGGAGACAGCACGCCGGCATCGCCGTCCGACGGGGCCAGAACCAGGGACGAGGACTCCGCGTCGACTCGGTGTTGACCACAGCGTGCCCGGCGAAGTGGACGACGTCGTAGCGTCGTAGTGCGTCAAGAAAGGCGGCCTTCGTCGCAGTGGGGCCAACGAGCACCGGTCCGCCATATGTCGCCGCGACAGTTCGCGCTTCATTCTCAGCAGCAACCAATGGCCGCAACGACCAGGGCAGGTTTGGTCCGAGCGAGGGATTCCCGAAGGCGACGGCCGACGGCGCCCCAGACCCGATCGCGTCGCCGCGACGAAAACGTGCGAAGCAGTCGAAGGTTTGGCGCGATGAGCACCGCGCGGTCCTCGATGACGAAGCGACCGCTCGGACCCACCAGCGTGGCAAAGGGAACAGCGAGCAAGGGACCGTCCGGAACGATCACTAGCACCGAGGTTCCCGACAGCCACGCCGGCATGGGATGTCGAGGACGATGTCGTAGAGCTGGCGCGCTGCAGAGGCTCGAACGACTCGCGAACGCAAGTCCGATCTGAGCGCGTCTCGAAACCGCTTGGTGAGATCGGCCAGACTCCGCATACGCGATCGGTGCGCCGGATGGAACGACTCCGGGCCTCTCTCGTCGATGCCCCAGGACAGCACGGCGTCATCGAGCGCGGAAAGGAAGACGACAGCCACATCCGGCGGCAGTTCTCGACGGAATGCTTCCGACGCCCTCGAAAGGTCGGCTGTCGTGACACACGCGCCGTCAAGCGCGGCGGCACGCGCGCGCTCGGCTAAACGTCAGCGCAGCTCCAGGGGATCGTTTCGCGTCAGCGCATGGAGTCGAATGGCTGCCGCCGCCGCGTCCCATGTGCGGTCGAATGCAGCCGGCTGGAGGTGATCCGGCAGATTCGACTGGCGCTGCTCGACCAGATCGAATCCACTGTCGGAAGTCCTGGTCGGCGCCATTCAGGTCGGCCTGACCAGCGTAGGCGCCGGCGCGGAGAAAAAACAACTCTGCGCGATCGAAGGTCAGCGACATGGGATCCGCCGGTCTCGAGCAAGACCCGTGAGCGCTTTTACAGCGGTGGCGGGATCCGTTGCGAAGAGCGACCATCGCTTCCGACTTCAGTACGCTCCTGCGAAACCCTTCTGGATCTGCCGACCGCCCGGCTTGGGCAGGAGTCCAAGGGCCGGTGCTCAGCGTCGGTATTCGCGTCGGCCAGCCGACCGAGGCGCGACAGCAGCGCGGCGCGGTCGGCCAGGAGAACGAGACTGAAACCTCCTCGCCGCGCATATCGAGAAGTGCAGCATCAAGAGTCGCAAGCGCCGCCGCGTTCAGAGATCCATCTACGCACGACCGGATGGCATCGTGATAGACGTTGAAGCGGCGCTGAGGACTTCCAATCGAGTAGAGTCGCGTCAACGCGCGCGATCGCTCCCTCCAAGCATTTCTTGCGCGCCGAGATACTCGTAGACCTCCGCCAACAGCGTCGGCGGTCGCGACTTCGGTGTCCAGATCGCTTCGCTTGACGTGATGCGGTTTCGGCGGCGGCAGTATCCATTGATGCGCTTCGACTATTTCGCCCTCGACCCAGAACGCACGGCCTCCGCCCTCAGCGCTTTACCCTGCAGGCCGAATACTCCCGAGCACCCGCTCGTCGGCTGACTTCCGCCAGCTGACTCGGCAGATCGTCCGCTGGCTGAGTAGCGCTCGCCGCGTTGCGCAGCCGGACAAACGACGTGTGGAGGGCTAGTGCGCCGGGACGGCAACACCGCAAGGCGTTGACCTCGTGACAGCCGGAGGTCAGCCTCGGACCATCTGGTCGGCGCTTCGCAGCTTGATCGCATCCAGCATGGCTGGAATGCACGCCGCCCGACCGGTCGTGGCATCCCCCCATTGACCATCCCCCCGAGCTGCGCGGCGACATCGACCGGCCATCGATCGGCACTCAGCCGGCCGAGCGCGCGCCCGGCCACCTCCGCGCGCGGACCGCCTCTGTCAGCGCCTGACGATTCTCGCCGGCATCCCACCGCTCGGCAACGGCTGACAGGATCGACTGTTCGAAGAACGCGCGCGCGTCGGCGAGCGATCGATCTGCCACCCGCGCCGCCGCCTCATCGTCGCCGCGATCCATCGGCGGCGCGAAACTCGATCTCGTCCTGCGGGCGCCAGGACTGCCGCTTCGGGGCGTTCGGACGCTTCGCACGGGCCTCGCGCGCCCACCCCGACGAGGGGGCCTCCGAGCGCGGTCACGCGATCCCACGCCTGCCGCGGCGCGCGGGTACAGCCCGAGTGCCTCGCTCGCCAGACCGAGGTTGAACCAGGCTTCGACAAGGTGCGGATCGATCTCGACCGCACGCGCGGCGGCATCGAGCGCCTGGGCGTGATCGCCTGGCTGGCGCGTGCCCGCATGAAGTAGCCGGCGGCCGCGTCACTCAGAAAGCCGGCTTCACGAGAGCCGCTGACGAGCGGCGCCAGTGATCGACGGCCCGGTCCGGCGGCCCGATACCAGATACATCTTCGCGCGCGCGCCGCGTTTGCAGGCGCCGCCGCGAGCGCAGCGCGTTCGACGGCGTTCGCTGACTCACGCACGCTCAGAGGGGCCTCGACGTCCGAGGCGGCGGCGCGCTTCGCCGGAACCACCGGCCGGAGACGCCCCTGCGAGCTGCGCTTCTATCGGACGAAATTCGCCGAGCGAGCGATCGAGACGCTCGAGCGTCGACTGAAGCGGGTCCTCCGGGAGGCGGGACCTGCCAGCCCACACGGCCAGAATGATCGCCGCTGCGGTGGCGAGGGCCGAGACCGTGACTGAGACGATGCGCGCGATCCAGCGAAGAGAAGCGTGGCGTGCCTGGCCGCCTGGGGCAGGCTGCACAACGACGGGACCGGAGAGGGCCTCGACCGCTCCTGTTTCCGACGGCGGATGCCCGCTCCGTGAGTGGCCGCTCTTTGTCATCTTCTGGCCCAAGTGCCACATATGGGCGTTCCCCGGCCGAGGAAGTCAGGCAGGGTCCTGTCGCGGGGCTCGGGTACCTGATGAACCAGCCCAACCACGCAAGACGATCGCACTGACAGGTCCCTGGTTACTCAACGTCGATTGAACACTTCTGTAACGCGCAGGGGAGGTAAACCACACAACAGATCGGAATCACGGGCGGGGCCGTTTCAGGCTCAAGGCACTTTCAGCTTCTCCAGATGCTTCCGCGCCTCGTCCGCCCATCCCGAGGTCGAGTCGAGCGCCAGCGCACGGGTCCACGCCTCCGCGGCCCGTGCTCGCTGGTCCGCGGCTTCTGCGGCCAATCCAGGTTGAACCACGCCTCGGCACGGTTCGGATCCAGACCAACGGCTCTCTCCAGCAAATCCAACGCCCGCTGGACATCGCCAACACCGCGCCGGGCGAGGTATGCGGCCGCCAAATCGTTCAGGGCACCGGCATCGTCGGACTGCGCCGACGGCCCGAGAACGTCGGCGGCGCGCTCGGCCTGCCCGAGCGCAAGATGCATCGCGGCGAGCGCCCGCTGACCCTCGAGCCCCGTCCCGGGCTTCGTCGAGGCTTTTTCCCACTCCGAGGGCCGCTCACGCACGTCGAGCGGCGCCTCCGCGCCCGGTGCAGCCGATCGCATCGCGGGTTCCAACGGTCGATAGGTGGAGATGAGGGTAAGGCGGGCCTCGAACTTTCTGGAGGGGCCGGTGGCTGCGTCGAGCCGATCGAGCGCGATCTTCAGGTCGGCGTCGGGAGTCGCGACCGGGGGGCCGGACCGGAAAACCTGCACCGCAATCACCACGGCTGCCGCGGTGGCGAGGCCGGCGGCGACCCGCGGCAACCATCGACGCCGGCGACCCTGAGCCTCGACATCCTCCGACGCCGTCCCCTCCGCCTGCTGCTCCTGCACGGTCTCCGAGAACGCGAAGTAGCAGTCCTCGCACCGCGCGAGGTGCGCCTCGACTTCGACTCGTTCTTCCGGCGTCGCACGCCCGTCGACATAGCTGGCCAACAGCTCGGCATCGAGACAGGCACCTTTCGATCGCGTCGCGCCGTTCTCCTGGAGAGGTGTCATCATCCATGATGGTGTGCCTTATGTGCGCCGCTCGGATCCGGAGCCGCAGCAGGTCCATCCGCTCCAGGCGGCCCGCCGAGAAGCGCCAGACTGATGTCCACATCCTTTCGATTCACGATCTCAGTCGCCTCCGTCGCGATCCATGCCTGCCGCCTCGAGTGCCACGCGCAGCTGCTTGAGCAGCGACGTCGAAGCGCCGATAGAGCGGCTTCTGATCGAGGTGCAGCGCGCGGGCGATGTCGGCAACCGCGAGCCCATCCTGGAATCGAAGCCGGAGAATCACGCGATCCTGGTCGCCGAGCGCCTGCACGGCACTGGTCAGGGCATCCAGAATCCGACGCGCCGCAGCCTGGCGCTCCGTGGAAAGCAGCCCATCGTCCACGGCGTTCGTACGGTCGGGCAGCGCCTCGAGCGCGTCGTCGCTCACCATCGCCCGGCGAGTCCTGACCGGCAGCCTGACGAAGAGGGCGGCCAGATCCGCATCGGTGGCACGTATGCCTTCGTTGGTCCGAAGGTGCTCGCACGCCTGTTCGAATCCCAGACCATCACGACCCATCAGCCGTTCCAGCTGGATCGCAATGGGGCCCGAGACGCTGTGCCTCCGCCGACGGCCTCCACTTCCCCCACACGTGGTTCCGGTAATCGAGATAGATCCGCTGAATGACGATGGTGAGGTAGGTGCGCAGGCTGCTCCGCTGCTGGAACTTCCGGAACACCTCGTAGTCGTGGTCCATCAACCGGATTTTGACCTCTGATCCAAAGTCGTCCGCTTCGGGACCTGCGAGCTTGTGCCGTTGACACACGTAGCGAATCACGCGCTCGACGACGTCGAGGTTCGAGACGAACATCGCTTCGTAGTGGGCAGTGCCATCGGCCGCCGCAGGAGCGCCGTCGCCACTCGCATCACGTGTGGTCGCGAGACGCAAGCGTTGGCTCGGGCCGTTGGCCGGCATGGGGAGGGCAGCCTGGCAACACTCCGTACATCGGGCGGGCGAGCGCCGCAAGAGGCCTCACACTCGCAAGACGAAGTGTCGGAACGCGATTATTCACCAGCGGTTCCCGTCTGGCAACGGCCAAGTTCCTCTCCCGGCACTCGTCCCGGGTCCTACGTCTTAGACGGCCCCCGAGGAGGATTTCCGAGACGCCTCCCCTCGTTTCCTTCCTCTTTCGGTTTTTGGGAATCTCCGGCCCGAGTCCGTCTCTTCCGTGCGAACGAACAGCCGGCCGCAGGCCGGCGGACACGGGAGGGACACATGCGGCTTCGACTCTCGGTGACTTGCGCGGCGACGGTCATCAGTCCTCGTCACATCCGCGCACGGGCCTGGCGGCGGACGCAGCAGGGCCAGCGTGGCATTCCGAAATCTCCAGACGTCCGACGGGCAGATCGTCTCGGCGATCGACGGCGTGTTACCGCCTTTCGCCGGCGTGCCGTCGCCTGATCGATGAAATCGAGGCGTCCTCGACGATCGTCTATATCCGGCCAGGCCAATGCCAGCATCGGCATCCGCAGATCCTGCCTGATGTTCTCGGCGGCGGAGTCAGGAGTCCGATACCTGCAGATCGTGCTCGACAAGGATCTCGACGACGAGTGCCTGGTGGCGGCGGCCGCCCACGAACTTCAGCACGCCCTGGAAGTTGGTCGGGCGCCGCAGGTCGTCGATCTGAAGTCGCTCCGGCTCCTGTACACCCGAATCGGGTTCTCCATCCACGAATCGGGAATGCGAGAGGACTGGGAAACCGAGGAAGCGCAGCGCATCGCCCTCGTCGTCAGCAAAGAGGTCAGACGATCTCAACGAGCGGATCTGCTGACGCGCTAGTCGCGCAAGCGATCGACCTGGAGCTCGAGCCCGCACCGATCGAGTGATGACAGCGGGACCCGTTGGCGGCTCCCTGGTTCGACCCACACGGCCGGCCTCGAGTGCTCGGGGCCGGCGATCTCCACGACATTCGACCTGAGGATCGGCGAACACACTGGAATATCCGAACCCCGTCCGTCTAACACTACCGAAGCGCGCGGGGACAGAAGATGTCAGCCACGACTCAGGCGACCTACCAATCACGACGCGGCGCCCGGACTGTCGATCCGGAATCATGCGTTCCTGCGCAAACCAGCCTCCGACCTCGAGGACACGTTCGATCTCCTCGAGAGGGTCAGAACCAACGACCAGCCGGCGTGGGAGGCCCTCCTGAGTCGGTATCTTCAACCGCTGAAGAAGACTGCACACCGCCACCGACTGCCTTGTTACGCACGATCGATGAACGACACCGACGATCTGGTCCAGGACGCTCTCATCAGCACGATCAGACGTCTGCGGTACTTCGAGTGTCGAGAGCGGGGAGCGTTGCTCGCCTATCTCCGCAAGGCGGTGATCAATCGCGTCGTTGACGAGGTGCGCAGATGCGCAATACGACGGAGGTTCACATTGTTCGATAGTGAACGCCCAGGCATGTTTCCGTCGCCGCTCGAGTCGATCCTCGACAAAGAGGAAATGGAGCGATATCGCGTGGCTCTTCGCCGGTTGAAGCCGCGCGACCGTCAACTGATCGTGTTGAGGCTGCGACATCGCCTCTCGTATGAAGAGGTCGCGAAACGATTGGACATCGCCTCCGCCGCTGCGGCGCGGATGGCATCGACGCGGGCGGTGCTGCGGCTCGCGTCGGCCCTCAAGCATGAATAGCCGTCACGTCG
Organism: uncultured Acidobacteriota bacterium; assembly: GCA_963804795.1. Lineage (GTDB taxonomy): Bacteria > Acidobacteriota > Vicinamibacteria > Vicinamibacterales > 2-12-FULL-66-21 > CAVSUB01. The sequence continues at coordinate 345,741 of CAWDRS010000015.1, forward strand.
TCTCGGCCCTTCAGGATCTTCGAATCCTGGCGTGTGTGCGGCTGGCTCTCGCGTGCCGGTCGGACGATGGCTGCGGCAATCCGGCCGAGGCCCCTCGTCACCGGCAACCGCCTTTCAACATCGGTTCGCGCTGGGGTCACCTGACCGTGAAGGGTCGCGTGGCCTGCGGTTCGTTCGGCACGGTCTACCGTGCCTTCGACGAGCGCCTGCGGGTCGAGGTCGCGTTGAAGGTGCCGAGCACGCCCGTCCCCGATCGTCAGGCGAACGAGCGTCTGTTGCAGGAGGCCCGCCATCTCGCGCGGGTCAGACACCGCGGCGTCGTGACGCTGCGCGGCGCGGCGACTCACGGCCGTCGTGCCGGTCTATGGACGGAGTTCCTTCAGGGGCAGACTCTCGATCGGATACTCCTTGCCGAGGGGCCCCTCATCGCGAGCGAGGTGGCACGCGTCGGCGGCGACCTCTGCGCCGCGCTCGACGCCATCCACGCTGCCGGCCTCGTTCATGGTGACATCAAGCCGCAGAACGTCATCTGGGAGGTCAGCGGAAGAGTCGTGCTGATCGACTTCGGTTCCGTATGCGATGTGTCACGGCGAGCGCGCACGCGCCGCCGCATCACTGGAACACCGCTCTACCTCGCACCGGAGGTCCTGACCGACGGCGCCCCATCGATCGGGAGCGACATCTACAGTCTCGGCGTGCTCCTCTTTCGTCTCGCGTCGGGAAGCTACCCTGTTCTCGGTGACACGGTCGAGGAGCTGGCCGCAGCGCACCGACGCGGGAACGTTCGCCGCCTGAGAGACCTGCGGCCAGACCTGCCCCATGAGCTCTGTCAATTGGTCGATCGCGCATTACATGCCGACCCTCGAGCCCGATATCGAAGTGCTGGTGCCATGCAGCGCGCGCTGCGACGACTGACGCTGGGATCCTCGTCGTTGGTCGACACCATCGCCGGCGCTGCCTGATTCGTGCGCGCCCGGTCGGCGTTCAAAACAGCTGGCCCACCTCTCCCAGCATGGCCTTTCTGATCAGCGGAAGCGGCAGCGGTCCGAGCTTGATGAACGCATCGTGGAACTTCTGCACTGGGGCCACCTTCGCCTTGTAGTCGTCGCGGAGCTTCAGGATCATCAGCTTGCCCATGGTGTAGTAGCCGTAGGTGGCGTCGGCGGTGCCCCGTTTGGCTTCCGAGCGTGCAACGGGCGCCGGCTGATACCCTTCTTTGATGAAGAATTCCTCCGCCTGCGGAACCGTCATGCCCGTGGTGTGCATCCGGATCCCGATGATGAACCGGGCATCCGCAGCAGCGCGTCCTGAATCTGCGCCAGACGGTACCGTGATCGTCCGCGTGGAACCCCTCGTCTATCACCATCTGCTCGCTGTAGTGCGCCCAGCCGTCGGAATTGCTGCCCGCGCCGAACACCTTGCGCACGTCCGATGGAAACGTGCGCCCGTAGAGAAACTGCAGGTAGTGGCTACGTCGTGCTGGATTATCTGAGCCGGCACAAGAGCTGACGTCTCACTGTGGCTGCACCGGCACCCCCACCCATCCCATCTGCTGGTACATCGTCAGAAAGTCGATGCTGTTCCAGCCTTCGACGACCTGATCGCCTTTCACACGGACGATGACCATCCCGTCGAACGCGACGACCCTGTCCGTCGGCGGGCCGAGGCCGGCTCCGGTGTGCCGCCCTGTTGCGTGAATGTGCGCCGCGACAATGTCTCCCTCGGTCACGGTCCGGACCACGTCGACATGGAGGTCCGGGAAGGCCTGACTGAAGGCGTGAAAGACCGGCTTGAAGCCTGAGCTGCCGCGCAGGGGCTCCGGACCGAGACCGTGGACCATCGCGTCGGACGGCAACATTTCGTCGATCGCCGATTCGCGACGTTTATTCCAGACTTCTTCGAACCACCGGCGAACAACGGCATCCGGACTGGACATGAGCTCCGCCTTTCGTCTCCGAAGCGCCGGCCATCACTGCAGCGCGGGGATTCGGCCCGCGGCCGCGCAACGCCGTGTCGAGCCGGCGCGAGATCGGAGGGTTTGGTTGTATAACGATAGCAATCATCGGAGCGAACGGCCCACAGAAACGAGGAAGGAAACACGATGATCCGCAGGGCGGCGTTGTGTGTGGCGGCCTGGACAATCGGCGCGGCGTCTGGCGTCCTGTCCGCCGGCCCGGAGGAGTGGTCGCGCTTCCGCGGCCCGAACGGCACCGGTATCTCCGCATCGACAGGGCTTCCGACGGAGTTCGGTCCCGCGAAGAACGTCATCTGGAAGGCCTCCGTGCCTCCGGGGCACTCGTCACCGGTCCTGACGGCGACGCGGATCTTCCTCACGGCCTACGAGGGGGACAAGCTGCTGGTGTTGTCGTACGAGCGGAACACCGGCCGCGAAACGTGGCGACGCGAGGTGCGCCGCCACGGCAAGGGTCATCTCGACGGGCCGAACTCGCCCGCCTCGCCGTCAGCGGTCACCGATGGCGAACGTGTTTACACCTTCTTCCAGGACGCGGGCCTGACCGCGTTCACTGTCGATGGGAAGGAGCTGTGGCACGTCCCGCTCGGGCCGTTCAACATCTCCTATGGGTTTGGCGCGTCGCCGATTCTGGTGGACGGCACCGTGGTGCTCGCCGTCGACCAGAACATCGGATCCTATCTGCTGGGCGTCGACGCGCGCACGGGGAAGACCCGCTACAAGATCGATCGGCCGGGCGTGATCTCCGGGTATTCGACGCCAACGGTGTATCAACCGACAGTCGGTCCGAAGCAGATCCTGGTGCCGGAGAGCTTTCAGCTCTCGGCCTACTCGGTCGAGGACGGTCATCGCGTGTGGTGGGTGCGCGGCCTGGCGTGTGAAATGAAGTCGGTCCTCAGCATCAACGGGGACGTCGCTTACGTGAACGGATGGGGGTTCTCACAGAATCAGGCGGGAACGCAGATCCCGACCGTGCCGTTCGAGGAGGGTCTTGCGAAGTACGACGCGAACAAGGACGGCCGAATCGCAGCCACCGAGATTACGGGCACCGAGCGCATGGACAGGATGCTCAGCTCGAAGGCCGGTTTTCCGGCATTCGACCTCGACGGCAACGGCTCGCTCGACGCGAAGGAGTGGGACGTCTTCCGCGCGATGCTCGCGTCGGAGAACGGCCTGCTGGCAATCGCGCTCGGCGGCAAGGGAGACATGACGGCCGACGCGGTGAAGTGGAAATACCTGCGGCCGGTGCCACAGGTGCCGTCGACGCTGCTCTACCGGGACGTCCTCTACATGATCAACGACAGCGGGATCCTGATCGCGTTCGATCCAGCGACCGGGAGCGTCCTGAAGCAGGGGCGGCTCAAGGGCGCGATGGACAAATACTTCGCGTCGCCCGTCGGCGGGGACGGCAAGGTGTACCTGGCCAGTCAAGACGGCACGGTCTCGGTGGTCGACGCCAAGGGCGCGTGGGAGATCATCGCCGTCAACACGCTGGACGACGAGGTCTACGCGACGCCCGCCATCGCGGACGGCCGGATCTACGTGAGGACGAAGAGCGCGCTCTACGCCTTCGGCTCCCCGTAGGGGCCCGTGAGGGTCAGGTCTTGTACTGCCAGTTTTTGCTGGGCTGCAAGACCTGACCCCGACGGTGGGGTCAGGTCTTGTACCGACGGTTTTTGCTTCGTTACAAGACCTGACCCCAAGGGGCGTGACCCAAAATCAGCGCACCGTTGCGATCATCCGGCTGACGGTGCCGTAGTGAATCCCCAGGAAGCGAGCGATTTGGACGAGTGTATAACCCTCGCGGTGGGCGGTGGCCGCTGCCGCGGCTCTCTGCTCGGGGCGCAATGCCCCACTGAAGATTCGATCCAGGCACAACGGCTGTAGGCGCTGGGACCGTGGCACCTCTCGACTGGCACAAGCGGCGATTGGTGAGAATCTCTCGACGAAGTCGCGATCTCCCACGATTCGATCGACAGGCAGCCGAACATCAGGCGGCTCGAGCGCCGCAATGAAATCCGAGTATCGCGTGCCGGCCTGGAGATTGCCCAACGATTCCGGAATGGAGTGCCGGTCCAACCACTTCGGGGCCCGCTCCAGCCCTGCCGTTGCGCGATAACTGCTCCATCGCCACTCCGGCGCGGTCTTCGTCAGACCCGCTCTGACAGGGTTCAAGACAACATACCGGCAGGCGTTCAGGAAGTAGACGTCGTCGCCGATGACCTGGGCCCCAAAGCGACCCTGAAAGACGTGACCCACGCGACCGTGTCTGACGTTCCACCACTGCGCATATTGGCCATTCAGTCGATGGATCGCGCGTGACAGGTTCGCGTGCACGGTCGTGGTGATCAGATGGTAGTGGTTCGGCATCAAGCAATAGCGCGTGAACGAGCAGAGTATCGAGCTCAACGCAACGGGCAAGTTGAAGCAGGAACCGACGCCGATCGAAGTCATCGAGGAAGATCGCCATGCGGCCGGTACCACGCGCTGTGACGTGATAGACCAAGCCGGCACCGAGGATTCGAAGTGGTCTCGACATGCCCGGTAGCTATTCACGGGCCGCTCCACTCGAGAATTGGCGAGAATCGTGCGGGCTGAGGCGGATTAGTAGCAGGAATCTCGCACGCAGGCCACCCCAAGGATCGCAGTGGGTGCTCACCGTAGGGGTCAGGTCTTGTACTGCCAGTTATTGCGTTGGTACAAGACCTGACCCCGACCGGCCCGCGGCAGTCTCTTGACGCTACCGAGCCTCCCGCCCAACCGGGGTCAGGTCTTGTACCGCCGCTTTCTGCGTTGGTACAAGACCTGACCCCCGACGCAGAATCCGTCAGCGCAGGACCTGACCCCCAGCCTTGATCTGATCCGTATACTCCGTCTCCACGTTCTCGAAGAACACGCCCTGCAGCTGCCCCGGCGACAGCTTCGGCAGCTCCAGCTCGAACGTGTAGGGACGATCCGCGTCCAGCATCGAGAGGTCGGCGTAGAAGCCGACGAACGTGCGCGGTGCGCTCCGGATCGCCGAGTACGCCTTCCGCAGCTCCATCGTCCGGCCATCGATCGTGAGGCGCGCATCCCACCGCGAATCTGGCTGCGCGATCTGGACGAACAGGAGCAGCCGCTCGGGCACGAGCCACGTCGTGCGAAAGTCCTCCGGCGTCCAGGGAATCGGCCACGCTTTGCGGCGCGCCGCAAGCTGTTCGAGGATCCGCCGTGGAATCGTGAACGTCCCGGTGATCTTCCCGCCGGCGAAACCGTCCGCGACCTCGACCACCGGCTGATAATGGCGGAACGGCGTGCCCTCGAACGTCGCGCGGACCGTTGCGCCGGCCGCGCTCCGAGACGTGATGTCCACAGCCTGACCATTGACGGTCGCCGTCGCCGCCACTCGACCGACTGGCAGTTGCACGAACAGGTCGACGCTCGAACCGGGCTCGCCTCGCGCGCCCGCGATCGTCAGCGCCTGACCGTCCATGCTCGCAGTCCCGGGCCCGTTGAACAGCACAGGCTCGCTCGACGACGTCGCAGGCTGCAGCTCGAGAACGACGGCGGTGCCGCCGTCGATCGCAATCGACGCACGATCGCCAGTCGCCCAGACCCCGGCGTCAGGCTTGCCCACCAGCCGTCCTGCGAGCGGATAGAGCTCCTTCAACACGACGGCACCCCGGACGCTCAGGCCGATGCTGTCGTCGAGCGTCAGATCGGCAGTCAGTCGACGCCCGTTCGGATTGAAGAGAAAAATGAAGCCTCGATTGCCGACGATGGCGGAGGTGCCATCAATGCGGCCGAGCGCGGGTGGTCCGAGGATGGGCCGCGTGTGCCGCAGGTAGTCCTTGTTTTCCTGCGTCCAATCGATCCACGCCCGGAACCACCGCCGGTCGGCCTCGGAGAAGTGACTGCCCTCTTCCGAGTCCCTGGCTGGAATCATGTTGATGACGTTGTTCCATCCGCCGGTCGCGATCGACGAGAGCAGAGAATACCGCCATCCGAGGTAGTCCCAGTCGCGCGCCCGGATCGGCAGCGGCACGGTGCCGCGGTCCTCGGTACGACCCTCCGGCATCCGCCCGGTGTCGTCGCTGCGCGGCGTCTGGTGCGTGATGAAACCGGGGACGATCTCGTTCGGTGCGAAATCGTACACGCGATACCGATAGGCTGTGTAGCGCTGGCGATCCGCGGAGACGCGGTCGAAGTGCAGATCGGGAAACGGAACGAAGCTCTCGGGCTGTTCGTCGTCGAACGTCGGATGCGGATAGCTCCCCGCGAGCCACGACCACGGGCCATAGAGGTGATACGCCTGGCGTCCGTCGATGACGATGTCCGGAACCCGCCGCTTCAGCTCCTCCATCACGCGCCGCCATCCTGCCCATTGCGCGTACCGGCTGCTACCGTCGTACGCCATGAAAGTGTGGTCGAACGCGTAGCCGCCGATCCCGGTTCGCTGATGGAAAGTCACGAGCGACTCGATCAGCCAGTCCTGCAGGCTGCGCACCCCCAGGCTCGCATACTTCCGGGCTGGATTGTTCTTCGACGCCACCAGCCAGTCGGGGTTCTGCGCGAAAGGCACGACCGGATACACGTACGCGACGAGCCTGACGTTTTTCGACTGTGCGTAATCCACCATCTCGCGTACCGTCGGAGGAATCTCCCCGGTCTTGATGTCCCATGTGCCGGCCCGAATCTTCTGGCCCAGCCCGAGCCAGAGGACGTGTTCCCAGCTCCAGTCGTCTACGCTCTCTTCACGCCGTGACAATGCGGTATTCGACGGCGCATAGAGGAGGAACTGCGCACCGAGCTCCGCGGCCCGATCGATGACCCGCTTGTACTCCGCCCTCCCGTCCGCGCCGGCGACGTCTATCTGGTAGTCGTTTGCGCACCAGCCGACCATGATGTTGAGCGGGCGGGCCGGATGGTGCAGGAGGAACGCGCGCACGAGATCGGTGAACGCCGCGACCTCCGCCTCGTCCATACCGGGCGGTACGGGCTCCGGCGACGGCATCACCCACTCGGCTGGCATGCGGGACGGCACCACGCGCCCGCTCTGACGATAGGGCGCCAGCATGCCTCGGTCGGCCACGAACGGCCCGTACTCCGAACGCCACTCGACGTCCGGAGCGTAGCTCACGGCGAAGGCGGCCCCGGCCGACTCGGTCCGCAGGAACGGGTTCTGCACGGCGGCCAGCAGGCCGCGCGCGTCCGCGAACCGCAGGAAGACGCCATACTCGCCAGTGCCGAGATCGCTGCGCGCCGACTTGGGGACGTAGCGGTCCGCGATGGTCTCGAGCAGCTCGCCTCGAAACACATGGACTTCGCTGACCCGATAGGTGGCCGTCGGCGCCTTCGCGATCGCGATTTGCTTGCTGACGAAGCGCCAGTTCGGCCCGATCTCGTAGGTCACCGAAATCTCGTATCCGCCGGCGCTCCAGTCATAGACGACCCGCCCCTGACCGGCGGTCTGGCGAGGCTTCCCGAGCGTCGCGCTGTCGATGCTCTTCCCATCGACGACCAGACGGAACCCGTCCTCCTTCAGCTTGAAGACGCGCCCGATGCTGATGTCGGTGATGGTGGTAATCCCGCGATCGCCGAGCACGATGCTGAGTCGCCCGTTTCCGATCGTCGCCGCGCGCCGGGCTTCCGGCGCGGAAATGGCGGCGGCGAGCATCAGCAGGGCGAGCACCACGGTGCCTCTGAGTCGGACGTCGCGCACGCTCGAATGGCTCCGCTGCATGGACGAAGTCTACTGCGATACGGTCCGGCTGTTCTCCGCCGGCGGCTCCGGCCGACCGCGCATGCTAGGATGGAGTTTGCTGGACTCACCAAGGAGCTGCCCGTGCCGCAATACCCGATGACCCCCGACACGGCGTTCTCGACGCCGTTCAGCGCAGAAGAGCGCGTCTCGGCGTTCCTCCGAGCGGTGTACGCCTGGATGTGCGGTGGCCTGGCGATCACCGCGGCGGTCGCATTCTTCGTGGCCTCATCACCGGCGCTCGTGCAGACGCTCGTGCGCACGCCGTTCGTCCTGATTGGGCTCGTCCTCGCGCAGCTCGGGCTCGTCTTCGCGCTCTCCCTTCGCGCGCAGAAGATGGCGGCCGGCACGGCCGCGGGCCTCTTCATCGCCTATTCCGCCCTCACCGGCGTCACGATGTCGTTCGTGCTGCTGGCCTACACCGCGGAATCGGTGGCGTCGACGTTCGCGATCTCCGCGGGCATGTTCGGCGCGATGGCGCTCTACGGCACGGTGACGAGCCGCAGCCTTGCAGGGTGGGGCCAATTCCTCTTCATGGGCCTCATCGGCGTCGTCATTGCGTCGGTGGTCGGCATCTTCTGGCAGAACGAGGGCTTCCAGTTCGTGCTCGGGTTCATCGGGGTCATCGTCTTCACGGGGCTGACGGCATACGACGCGCAGCGGCTCAAGGGCATGGCCCTGGCGGCGCCGGCGGGCGGAACCGGCGCCTATGCGGTTGTCGGTGCGTTGACGCTCTATCTCGACTTCATCAATCTGTTCCTGATGCTGCTGCGCCTGACGGGCGATCGGCGGAGGTAGCCGGCGCCGGTTAGTTTCAAAACGCCAGCGACAAGCCAACTCTCAGGCGCAAGAGGCGCGCAGGTCCGCCTTCGGCCAGGACAATCGGAATCCCTGCGGCAATCTGTACGGATGTTCGCGGCGAAATCGGGATGTCCACGCCGCCTCCTGGCTCGAACACGAGACCCAGGCTGACATCACCACAACACCGTGCCGCGGCAACGCCAGCGACGACCTGCCCGAACGGTGTGGCTCCGTGGCGCCGCACCGGCGCAAATCGCACCCCGCCCTGGAGTGTATAGAACTCCAGCGTCCCCCTCGTGCGCGTGCGGTAATTGACAGCCAGCTCGCCGACCGGAGCGACCCTGCGGTTGACATTGCCTCCCACGGTCACGAGCCACCCGACAGGCGCCGAGTACACATCGGCTTGAATGGCCTGCATGTACGTGTAGCTCACCGCGATCGCATTTCCGTGCTCTCCGTCCTGAGCGACGGCAGGTCCCGCAGCGCTCAGCACGATGAGACATGACAGCCAGGGTCCTCGCGAGATCCCTCACGGCGCACCTCCCGGACGACTTCCAGTCAGAACTCAGCGAAGTCGTCAGGGAGTAAGGCGAGAAGGGGGGACGAAGAGGCTCAGACCCGATGACCTTGTACCGCCCGATCGACTCCCGCATCACCCGCGAATGTTCTCAAGGCCTCCGTGGGGTCACGCCGCGCGCGCTTGTGCGACCTGCTGCAGGATCCGATCGACCTCCTTGAAGGAGATCGGCTTGGTGACGTAGTCGTCCATCCCGGCTTCGAGGCAGCGTTCGCGATCGCCGCTCATCGCATGAGCCGTCATCGCGATGATGGGCGGCGGGGGATCCCACCGTCCGATCCAATCGGCCTCAGGGTGGGAAACTTGAGGCGCGGAGGGAACTTGCGGGCAGAGAGTGGTGTGTGCGGTTCGTGCGCGCTCTGGGCCGGAGTCAGACCAGGTCTGACCCCGGCCTGACCCCGCGGGGATGATCAGCCTACTTGGAGAGGCAGATGTCGACGGACTGGGTCGTGCCGTCGTTCAGTTTGGCGAAGATGCGGTAGAGACCAGCCGGCACCCCTTTCGTGCTCCAGTTGTACTGGTAGTGCCCGCCGTTCAGCGTATAGATCGGCTGCGAGGACGCCTGGTAGACCAGGTCGATCGGGTCCGGCTCGGAAGCGCTGCAAGACCCACCAATCAAGGCGAAGTTGAACGTCGGACTCACACGTCTGTAGCACGGCGATGCCGTTGGTGTCCTTGAGGTCGAACTTCGCCGGAACCGTCTGCCCAAGCTTGAACCTGCTCATGTTGCCCAAGTCGTGAGCCGTGTCGTTGATGGGCTGGAGGAAGCCGTCCCACCGGTAGAGCACGCTCAGCGTGCCATTGGCGAAGACGAACGCGTAGTTCTGCGCGGACAATGTTCCCACGCTGGCGGTGATCGGATACGTGCCGACCGGGCTGGTCGTCACCGCCGTCGTCACGAGATCCGGGGTGCCGGTCACCGCGCTCGCGAGCGTATCTTCGTTGACGAACCCGCTGTAGCTGGCCGTCATCGTCGGGTTCGGCGCGTTGAGCAGCTTCGTCTTGTTGTCGGCTGTTACGGTCAGCGTGGCCTTGCTGACGGTGAAAGCTGCCGTGTTGGATGTGATGTCGTAGTTGCCCAGGACGGGGACCGGCGCAAGCGTCGCGCTGATCACGTACGCACCGACCGTCTCGCCGGCCGTCCGGCTGTAGGTCGCCGTCACGCTGTCCGCCGCCAGGAAGCCGGCGAGCGTCCCGCTGAGCACCGGGTCGGCGGTGCCGTAGATCTTGCCCGCCGCGTTCGGCGTGACCGACGCCGCTTTCTTCGCGATGTCGAAGCTCGCCGTGTTGGACGTGATGTCGTAGTTGCCCAGGACAGGGACCGGCGCGAGCGTCGCGCTGATGACATACGCTCCCACGGTCTCCCCTGCCGTGCGGGTGTAGGTCGCCGTCACGCCATCCGCCGCCAGGAACCCGGCGAGCGTCCCGCTGAACGCCGGGTCCGCGTCGCCGTACGTCTTGCCCGCCGCGTTCGGCGTCACCGACGCCGCCTTCTTCGCGATGTCGAAGCTCGCCGTGTTGGACGTGATGTCGTAGTTGCCGAGGACAGCGGACCGGCGCCAACGTCGCGCTGATGACATACGCGCCCACCGTCTCGCCCGCCGTGCGGCTGTAGGTCGCCGTCACGCTGTCCGCCGCCAGGAACCCGGCGAGCGTCCCGCTGAACACCGGGTCCGCGTCGCCGTAGGTCTTGCCCGCCGCGTTCGGCGTCACCGACGCCGCTTTCTTCGCGATGTCGAAGCTCGCCGTGTTGGACGTGATGTCGTAGTTGCCCAGCACCGCGGACCGGCGCGAGCGTCGCGCTGATGACATACGGCTCCGACCGTCTCACCCGCCGTGCGGCTGTAGGTCGCCGTCACGTTGTCCGCCGCCAGGAACCCGGTCGAGCGCTGCCGGTCAGCGTCGGGTCGACGTCGCCGTAGGTCTTGCCCGCCGCGTTCGGCGTCACCGACGCCGCCTTCTTCGCGATGTCGAAGCTCGCCGTGTTGGACGTGATGTCGTAGTTGCCGAGCACACCCGCCGGCGCGAGCGTCGCGCTGATGACGTACGGCGCCGACCGTCTCGCCCGCCGTGCGGCTGTAGGTCGCCGTCACGTTGTCCGCCTCCAGGAACCCGGCCAGCGTGCCGGTCAACGTCGGGTCGACGTCGCCGTAGGTCTTGCCCGCCGCGTTCGGCGTCACCGACGCTGCCTTCTGTCCGATCGTCAGATTTGCTCCAACGAACGTGACCGCATAGTTGTCCCCGGCCGTCAGCGTACCCTGCTGGATGGCATAGGTGCCGACGGAATTACCCGCCGCTCGGGTGAGTGCCCCGCTGATGCTGTCGCCCGCCACCAATGAGCCACTCGTCACTTGGTACGTCAACGCCGGATCGGCGTCACCGTAGGTTTTGGTCTTGGGGTCTGCCGTCACCGTGATCGCCCGTGTGCCGATGGTCAGGTCGCCATTCACGAAGGCGAAGTCGTAGTTGGTCGCCGCAAGCGTGCCGACGGTCGGCGTAATCGCATAGGGCGTCACGCTGGCGTTGACGGCGGTCGTCGCAGCACCTGCATAAGCAGCGGCCCCCGTCAGCGCACCAGAGGCGCGCAGGCCGCTCTCGGTTTCACCGCCGACGAAACCGGAGATGGTCGACGTGAAGCCGCTGAACGTCCCGCCATCGTAGGGCTTCGTCTTGTCGTCGGCCTTGACGCTCAACTGCGCCTTGGTGACCGTGAGAGCGGCGGAAGCCGGTTGCCCGGAGTAGCTGGCGTCTCCTGCGAAGCTCGCGGCTACACCCGCAGGGTAACTCCCCGCGCTGATACCGGAGAGACTGCTCGGTGACGCAAGCGTCGCCACTCCGGAAGCGTTCGTCGTCGCGCTGCCAACGTTCGTACCGTTCAGACTGAAGCTGATCGTCTTGCCGCTCACACCGCCGCCGCCGGCAGTCAGCGTGGCGGTGAGCGCAGCTGCTGTATTGCCTCCGTAAGCACCAGTCGCGGGCGAAACGCTGAGCGAGGTGGCCGTGATCGATGGAACCAGGTTCCAGTCGATCGTCCGAGTCTCATGGTTGGTGAACGCCAGCAGTTGCGTCTGTGTCGTGTAGCCAGCCGCCGACACGGTGATGTTCACGGAGTTGCTGTTGCTCTGGAACTGGAAGGTGAGGCTATACGTGCCGTCGGCAGCACTCGTGGTCGTCAGGGGGTTGTTGCAGGGATTGGCTCCGGTATCCGAGCACGTGATGGTGGCCCCGGCGATCACCGCGTTGGTCACCGAGTTACGCACCGTTCCGGCGATGGTGCCGTTCCCGTCCGTGAAGGTGTTCAGCGCCTCCGAGGCGGCGCCGCGCGCCGCAACATAGAACTTCTTCCCGAAGTGGTGAAAGGTCTCGTTCTCGATCGGCGCGAACTCCGAGTTCGTGATGTGGCCATCGGCGTCCGCAACCGCGCTGTAGATGAAGTCGAAATGCGTATCGGCGTCCTCGGAGATCGTCAGCGTCACAGTCTCGCCAGGCTGCCATCCGGATCCCGTGACGGTAACCGGTTCTCCGGGCCAGTAATCTTCGCGATCCGTCTTCACGGTCGCGTAACCGTAGTACTCGCCGGTCGTCGCGCCGCCGCCGCCGACGAACGCCAGGTCGTACGGCTTCAGGCCGGCGGCGATCCCGCCTGCACGTGCCGCCGACATCGGGTTCGGCGTCGGGGAGAAGCCGTCCTTCCAGTCCGCATAGAGCTCCGCGGACGCGACGGCGGACGCGCCGGACGTCCCGCCCGCGATCAGCACCTGGTTGTTGTTCGGCAGCAACACCGCCACGTGCCCGCTCCGCGCGGTCTGCATGCTGCCTGTGGCGAAGAACGACGCCGTCGCCGGGTCGAAGATCTCAGCGGACGAGAGATCGTTCGCGCCGTCGCTGCCGCCGACGATCAGCACGTGTCCGTCGAGCATCGTCGTGGCAGTGGCCCTGACACGAGCCGTTGACATAGACGACCGCGACGACCACGCTCTGGCCGGTCGCCGGATCGAATATCTCCGCGACACTCAGCGGTGACACGCCGTCGGAACCGCCGACGATGAGCACGCGGCCGTCCGTCGAGCGTCGCAGCGGCGTGATCGACACGCGCCAGCGTCATGTCGCCGGCGTGCACGCGAGGCCCCTGTCGCCGGGTCGTAGATCTCGATGTCGAACGAGGGGCCGTATGAAGCCAGCCCGCCGGCAAACAGCACGCGGCCATCCTTCAACATCGTCGCGGCGTGACCCGACCGCGGCCACGACGAGGCCGCCTGCCCGCCGTCCACGCCGCCGGACGTCGGGTCGAACGTGGCGACGCTACTCGACGGAATGCCGTCGCTCGCTCCGCCAGCCACCAGGACGCGTCCGTCCGGCAGTGCCACAGACGCGGCACCGGGCGGAATGACTCCGACCTCTCCGGCGGCTGTCCACGCACCGCTCGCAACCTGGGGGATGTCCGCCCGCAGGACGAGCCACGAGGAAGCCGCAAGCAGAATGACGATTGAAAGCGCAGCCCTGGACTTGATGCGCCGCGCCGTGCGATTGACATTCGAAGAGATCTGCATATCGTTCGTCGTTTCTGATCTGGCGTGCCCGCCTTCGGCGGCCCGCTGCTCGTGCTATGTGTCGATCGCTCCGCACGCAGGACCGCTGGCGCCGGATAACCCTTCACCGGCGCGCACTTATCCGAGGCCCCCAACAGGGGACAGTCCGTACCCGGTGCGAAGCGTTGCGTGTTGGATGCAACTGCGAGTTTCGGGCCACACGCGGGTCTTCGACAGGTCGGGGCCTGAAGTGCGCCTGATTTGCCAGCAAATCCAACAATTTGGTGGGGACGAACAGGTCGGACGCGCCGCTGTTGTGACCGGATCAAGTCGGGCAGCCGCAGGACTTTCAGGGCGGCTGCGACAAGACTATGAGGTCTGCGGGCGGCGATTGCACCGCGCGGCGGGTCAGGATGCGGGGGTCAGACTAACAATCTCACACTCGAGCACGTGATGCCTGCGCCCACGCCGGGCCGTCAGGGAACCGGTACTCGGTCGTCGACGCGGTGAACATCTCGCTGCCGTAGCCGGGACGCTTCGGCGCCAGGTAGCGGCCATTGCGGATGACGACGGGATCCAGGAAGTGCTCGTGCAGGTGGTCGACGAACTCGGTGACACGATCGTCCATCCGGCCCGACACCGCCAGGTAGTCGAACATCGAGAGGTGCTGCACGAGCTCGCACAGCCCGACGCCGCCGGCATGCGGGCACAGGGGCACGCCGAATTTGGCAGCCATCAGGATCACCGCGAGGTTCTCGTTCACGCCACCCAGCCGGCAGCTGTCGATCTGGCAGAAGCTGATCGCCGATGCCTGGAGCAGCTGTTTGAAGATCACGCGGTTCGCCGCATGTTCCCCGTTGCGACGCCCACCGGAGCGACGGCCCTGGCGATCGCCGCGTGCCCGAGCACGTCGTCCGGGTTCGTCGGCTCCTCGATCCACCACAGGTCGTGTCGCGAGAGTGCGCGCACGCGATCGATAGCTTCGCGTCACGTCCCATCGCTGGTTGGCGTCGATCATGAGCTTGCAGTCCGGGACCGATCGTCTCGCGGACCAGACCAACGCGCCTGTCGTCGTCTTCTGGCGCCCCACCCACCTTGACCTTGAAGTGCCGCCATCCTTCGGCCAGCCCCTCGCGGCACAGCCGCTTCACTTCGTCGTCCGAGTAGCCGAACCATCCAGCCGACGTGGTGTAGCCGGGATAGCCATCACGCAGGAGGATGGCCTCTCGGTCGGCCGCGGGATTTCCGCTGCCGCTCGAGGATCTCGGTTGCCTCGTCCGGGGTCAGCGCATCGGTGATGTAGCGAAAGTCGATGCACTTGACGATGTCGCGTGAAGGCATGTCCGCCAGCAGCTTCCAGACCGGCTTCCCCGCCACTTTTGCCTGAAGATCCCAGACCGCATTGACGATCGCGGCCAGGGCGAGGTGGATCACGCCCTTCTCGGGACCGAGCCAGCGAAGCTGAGTGTCGTTCGCGAGCGACTGCCAGAACCCGTCGGGCTCGGCGGTGATGTCCTCCAGACGCTTCCCCGCAACCAGCGGCTCGAGCGCCCGGATCGCCTGCACGACGACCTCGTTCCCCCGTCCGATCGTGAAGGCAAACCCGTGCCCTTCATGGTCGCCATCGGTCCTCAGGATCACGTAAGCGGCGGAGTAGTCCGGATCCTTGTGCACGGCGTCCGTGCCGGCATTCACGAGGGACGTTGGAAAACGGACGTCGAGGACGTCGAAGGACTTGATGCGCATAAGTCAGCTGCCAGCTTCCAGCTATCCAGCTTCCAGCTATCCAGCTACCAGCTGCCACGCTATCTCCGCAACCAGCGTTTGACCGCTCGACTGCGGTTCGTAGCTGCGCTTCAGTCTGAGGAACTCGGTTTGTCCAGCTTCCAGCGGGAAGCTGGAAGCTCTCATAACTTCGTCGACCGTACCCGATCGATCGCGACCGCGACGACGATGATGCCGCCCGTCACGATTTGTTGGATCCAGTTCGCCAGACCCAGCTGCGAGCAGCCGACCTGGATGATCGTCATGATGCCGGCTCCGATGGCGGTGCCGACAATGGTGCCGCGTCCGCCGAGGAGGCTGCCGCCGCCGATGATGACGGCGGCAATCACGTCGAGCTCGAGACCGACCGCGACAGTTGGATCCCCCACGGCGAGCTTCGAGAACTGCAGCACACCCGCCAGGCCGGCCAGGGCGGCATTCAGCGTGTAGACGATCACTTTGGTGCGGTCGATCGGGACGCCGCAGAGGCGCGCCATCCGCTCGTTCGACCCGACAGCGAATACGTGACGCCCCAGCCGCGTGTACTGCAACAGCACGGAGACGGCGACCCCGACCAGGATCACCAGCCAGATCCCCGAGGGCAGCGAGAACGACCCGGCTGGCGACCGCAACAGGCTGTTGAGCCATGTCATCGGGGCCTCGACGCGCCGCTCGTCCGCGGCGCCCTTCGCCAGCCCTCGCACGACCAGCATGGTGCCGAGCGTGACGATGAAGGGGACGACGCGCAGCCGGGTAATGAGGAGACCGTTCACGAGTCCGCAGGCCGCCGCAGCGGCGACGCCGCTCAGGCCGGCGACGGCCGGCGACGCGCCATTCCGGAGAAGCACCGCGATCACGACCGTCGTGAGCGAGATGACCGAGCCGACCGACAGGTCGATGCCGCCAGCGACGATCACGGCCGTCATGCCGATCGCCGCCATGCAGACGATTGCTGTCTGGCGCGCCATCAGGTTCAGGTTGCCCGGCTCGACGAACTGCACGCCGGCCAGGAGTGTGAACACCAGGACGACCAGCACCAGGCCGATGAACACCCCCGTGCGGTCGAGCAGCGCGCGCGTCGTCACGCTCTCGCCGCCCCGCCAGTCATCGACGCCACCATCAGCTCCGACTCCGTCGAGATCCGAGACCGGGCGTGCCGGCTGCAGCCGTCCTCTGAACATCACCGCGACGCGGTCGCAGACGCCCAGGAGCTCCGGCAGATAGCTGCTCACGAGCAGCACGGCCTTGGGGGCCGGTCGGGCCGACGTGCCCACGAGCCCGTCGATGAGCGCGTAGATCTGCGCCTTGCTGGATACATCGATACCCCGCGTCGGCTCGTCGAGCACGAGCACGTCCACGTCGTGATACAGCAGCCGCGCGAGCGCGACCTTCTGCTGGTTTCCTCCCGAGAGCTCGGACACCGCCTGTGAGGGACCCGCACAGCGGACGGCGAGCCGCTCAATCCAGGTCGACGCCGTGCGCCGCTGACGGTCGGGCCAGACGGTCCCCGCCGTACCGAACGGCGCGAGGTTGGTCATGGTCAGATTGTCAGCGATGCTCAGGCCCGACGCGAGCCCCTCGTGCTTGCGGTCCTCGCTCAGCATGCCCATGCCCTGCTGCCATCGTTGGTGCGGAGTCGCTGGACCCGAGTACACGGCGAGCGTAATCCTGCCGCTCCGGACCGGCTCGAGACCGAACAGGGTGCGCAGCAGGCGCGTCCTGCCCGCACCGATCAGTCCCGCGATGCCGAAGACCTCGCCGCGATGCAGCGTAAAGCTGGCGTCGCCGGGCTGCAGGGCGTCGACGGTCAGGATCGGCTCCCGCACTTGCCGCGGGCCGCGCGGGAACATCGTGCGCGTCGATCCTCCGATCATCATGGAGACGATACCGTCGTGCGTGGCGCCGGCAGTCGGGCCGCCACCGGCGTTCCGTCCGTCGCGCAGCACGACGAAGCGATCGGCGATCTCGGTGACCTCCTCGATGAAATGCGAGATGTAGACGATCGCGTGCCCCTGTCCGCGGAGCTTCGCCAGCATCGCGAAGAGACGTCGCGCGTCCTCGCGGCCCAGGCTGCTCGTCGGCTCGTCGAGGACGAGCACGCGGCAGCCGACGGCAATGGCGCGCGCGATCTCCACAATCTGCTGCACCGGGATCGGGAGCGGCCCAACGACCGTGTCTGGCCGAAGATCCCCGTGGCCCAGCTCGCCTAAGGCACGCGTCGCGATCTCGGCCATCTGGCGGCGCTGGAGGAAGCCGAAGCGTGCGGGCTCGACCCCGAGCAGGATGTTCTCCGTGACGGAGAGATGCGGCGCGAGCGAGAGCTCCTGGTGAATCATCGCCACGCCGGCGCGGCGCGCCTCGATGGGGCTCCGTGGCGCGTACGTCTGGCCGTCGATGGCCATCGTCCCCTGATCCGGTTGGACCGCCCCCGCGAGGATCGCCATCAGCGTGCTCTTGCCCGCGCCGTTTTCGCCGACCAACCCGCAGATCTCGCCGGCTGCAACGGAGAGGTCGACCCGATCGAGCGCGACGGTCGCGCCGAACCGCTTCGCGATGCCGCGCATCTCGAGAAGCGCGCGCGGCTCTGTCACTTCAGCCATTGCGACAGGTCCGGCGTCAGCAGCGCCTTCATCTCGGGCTGGTCCATCGTGTCGCGGGTGATCAGATGAACGCCCGTGTCGATCGTCCGTTCGACCTTGCCGCCCTTCAGATGCGTCACCATCGTCTTGACCGCGAGGTATCCCATCTGCACCGGATCCTGCACGATCAGCCCGTCGAGGGCCCCGTCGCGCAATCCCTTCACGAGGTTCGTCGACGCGTCGAAGCCGACGAACTTCACCTTGCCCGCCCACCCGTTCTCCTGCAGGACACGCATCACCGCAAACGTCGACGACTCGTTCGCGCAGAAGATGCCGTCCACGCCGAGGCTGCCGTCCGGATTCTTGAGACCGGTCAGGATCGATTCCGCCTTCTTGTAGGCGCCCTCGACGTCCGTGCCGACGTACTGATTGGAGCTGATCATCTTGATGTCCGGGTGCGCGGCGATGGCGTCGAGGAACCCTTGTTCGCGCCTGCCGGTGCTGTCGTGCCCCTCGGCGTATCGCAGCAGGATGACCTTTCCCTTGCCGCCAATCGACTGCGCGATCCGCTCTCCCGCCATCCGTCCGCCCTTGAGATTGTCGGTTGCGACGAAGCTCACATAATTGTCTCCCTTCAGGCCGGAGTCGAAGATGACGACGGGGATTTTGCGGCTCATGGCGTCCGACACCGGGCCGACGAGCGCGCTCTCGTCGAGCGGCGCCAGCGCGATCCCGGACACGCCGCGGCTGATGAACCCTTCGACCTCCGACACCTGGGCGTCGCGATCGTCCTCGCGAAGTGGGCCGCGCCAGATGACGTCGACCCCGAGCTCTCGCCCCGCCTTGTTCGCCCCGGCGTGGATGCTCTGCCAGAACTCGTGCGTGGTCCCCTTGGGAATGACGGCGACGGTAATCCCCGATCCTGACGATGACGATTGCTGCTGCCCGGATCTCGAGCAGGCCGCGATCGATGTCGATGACAAGGATGACGAGGGCCAGTGCGATGCGGTCGATCGGCGTGCGATTCATATGACTCCTATGCGCAATTCACACGAGGGACGTCAAGCCAGGTTCTACAGATTCCACAGGTGTTGCGCGGTGCCACCGAACACGCTCGCCTGCTCTTTCGAGGAGCAGCCCGCGAGCGCGTCCTCCACGATTTCCAGCGTCCGCATGTACGGGCTCGCCAGCGTGCAGACCGGCCAGTCGGACCCTACCATCAGCCGATCGGCGCCGAAATATTCGAGCGCTGCCTCAATGTACGGCCGAAGTTGCTCCGCCGTCCACGTCCGCCAATCCGCTTCCGTGACCAGACCGGATAGTTTGCACCAGACTTGCGGAAACGACGCCAGCTCCTCGAAATACGGACGCCAGGACTGAAAGCCCGCGCTTTTGACGTCCGGCTTGCCGAGATGGTCCAGGACGAATCGCTGCTTTGGGAACGCTCGAACGAGGTCGAGGACCTCCGGCAGCTGACGGGCGTAGACGAGCACGTCGTACGTCAGGCCGTAGCGCTCGAGGCGTCCGAGGCCACGACGGAATTCGGCGGACGACAGGAATCCCGGTCCCTCGGCCTGCACGATGTGGCGCACGCCCAGCAGCCTCGGGTGGGCGGCCAGCTGTTCGAGCTGCACATCGACGTCCGGCGACTGCAGGTCCACCCAGCCGACGACGCCGGCGATGAACGGATGTTCGTCTGCGAGGTCGAGAAGCCACCGGGTTTCCTGGAGCGTCTGCCTGGCCTGAACCGCGATGCTCCGGTCGACACCGGCGCGCGACATTTCCTGTTTGAGGTCCGCCGGAGAGAAATCACGCTTCAGCGTCCCCATCGAGTCGTCTATCCAGTCGTACTCTGCGGGGTCGTAGCGCCAGAAGTGCTGATGCGCGTCGATTCTCATCAAGTTTCATCACGGGGCGTTCATCCCTGACGTGTCGGCCGGCTCTCAGGGCCGCACGTCAGGTATGGGTGTTCCGCCTTGCTCGCTCGACTGATAACAGGCCTCGACGAGGGCCATCGTCTTGATCGTGTCTTCGACCGGGCTGACGAGGTGCACGTCTTCGCCGGCGACGAACCGCTGGAGGTTCGACATCGGCCCTTCGAACGCCTCGGTGAACCAGGATCCACGAAGCGGCACCTGCTCCCAGGTGTGACCGTGCGCGACCTCCATCTCGTCAGGAGATCCCGTCGGGTAATCGAGATTGACGCCGAGGACCAGCCTCGCCGCACCGCGAGTGCCCTCCACCATCAGCTCGGACGTCCGGTATCGCGGACCTGCGCGATGCGTGTGGTTCATGACGAGCGAGCAGCGGAGCGTGTCCCCGTAGTCGAGGATGATCGAGCTGCGGGTGTCTCGCAGCTGCGGCGTCTCGGGGTGCGCGACCGCCTTGCAGTAGGCGCCGCGAGGCTCGCCGGCGATCAGGCGGATCGCATCGAGATAGTGAATCGAGTGGTAGACGAGCTCCAGCCGCGGCGCGCCGATCATGAACGTCCACAGATGCCAGGGCTGCTCGATCACGAGCCGCAGGTCGATGTCGGTCACGGTGCCGAGGTCCCCTCGTTCGAGCAGCCGGCGCAGCGCCAGCATCGAAGGGCTGAATCGCAGCTGCAGGTTCACGGCTCCGGTCAGGTGACGCTCCTGGCAGCAGCGCAGGATGCGCCGCGCTTCTTCCAGGTCGCGTCCCATCGGCTTCTGCATCAGGACCGCCGCGCCGTCCGGAAGCTGCTCGAGAATCCCGACGATCTGATCGCCCGGCACCGCGAGATCGAAGATCGTGTCCGCTGTCGACGCCGCACGCTCGAGCGATTCGTACACCACAGGGATGTCGAAGGTCGCGGCCGTCTGCTTCGCAGCCTCGAGGTTGACGTCGAAGATCCCGGCAACGGGATAGCCGAGCCGGCGATATGCCGGAACATGAGCGGTGCGGACGATGCCGCCGGCGCCGATGATGACGATGGGACGAGGCTTCGAAGGCCGGGGCCACGTCTGAGGGAGGTCGAGGGTCAATCCACCCAATGCTAATACACGTGTCTCAGAACCGCAGCCCCTCCAGATACTTCGCGCTCGCGGCCAGGCTGTCGAACGGGGACGCCGGCTGGTCGTGCTCGACGAAGTAGTGCTGGATTCCGGCTTCCTTGGCGTGCGAGAAGATGCGCGCCCAATCGATCGGCCCGGGACCGACGTCCGACACGTCCGGCAGGAGCTCCTTGATCGGCGGCGCGGTCGTCCACTTCGCCGCGTCCGGCACGATGCGCTTCAGCCCCTTCACGTGCACCATCGGGAATCGGCCGGGATGCTTCTGGAACCAGGCCACGGGATCCTGGCCGGCTGCCGCGGTCCAGCAGAGATCCAGCTCGATCTTCACGAGCGACGGGATCGCACGTCTTGAGGATCAGGTCGAGTGGCGCCTGCCCTTCGACCGGCACGAACTCGAAGTGGTGGTTGTGATACGCGAACTGCAGGCCCGCCTTGCTCGCCATCTCGCCGGCGCGGTTGAAGGTGTCGGCGGCGCGCTTCCACGCTCCCGGCTGGTTCCGCGTCGCATCGTCTATCCACGGGTTGACGATGAAGGAGTGGCCGATGACCTTGCTGTCTTCGATCACCTGCTGAAACTTGTCGGCGAGCATGTCGTAGCCGATGTGCGTCGACGGAGAGGTCAGGCCGCTCTTGGCCAGCGCCGCCTTCACCTCCTGCGGCGACTTGTTGAAGTAGCCGGCGAACTCGACCTCTTTGTAACCGAGCGCCGCAACCTTCGCCAGCGTGCCGTCGAAGTCTTTCGCCATCGCGTCGCGCACGGTGTACAGCTGCATGCCGAGCCGGTCGATGCGGCGCTGCTGCGCGAAGAGCCGAGTCGAGCCGGCCGCGGCCGTCGCAGCGCCAGCTCCAAGATGGCCAAGGAACGAACGACGGTTCAAGACATAGGGCTCTCGCATGACGTTCAAGGTTTTCGTAGCCCTAGCGCAGGCTCGGCCCTGCGCAAACTCGGTTCCGCGGAGCAAGTGTAGCAGGTGCCGCGAACCCAGAGCCGTAGCGCGAGCAAGGCAGAAGCGGGAGCGGGAAGCGGGCAGCGGAGCCGGAGCGGGAAGCTGGCAGCTGGAGCCTCCTGTGTTATGGTTCCGTCCCGCGAGGCAGAGACATGACTCTCAATCGGCAGATAGCGATCGGCGTGGGTGACGATGGTCACGCTGGGGATGGCAGGTGTCACGGGCATCAGTGGGCGTGCCCAGACGCCACCGGCGCGGCCCCTGCCGCCGACGACCCAGACGCCGCCGGCCGGCCGTGGCAATCAGTCGTCGATGAACATGGTCCCGGAGGAGATTCCGCTCTGGCCGGAGGGAGCGCCTGGCGCGCTGGGCACTGCCGACACCGACAAGCCAACGCTGACGGTCTACCGCGCCAGCCGCCGCGCCGAACGGCACGGCCGTCGTCGTCGCGCCCGGCGGCGGGTACGGCGAACCTGGCGATGGACCACGAGGGCCGGCAGGTCGCGTCGTTCTTCAACGCGATGGGCGTGAGCGCGTTCGTGCTGAAGTACCGGCTGGGGCCGCGGTATCACCACCCGATCGAGCTCGGCGACGCCCAGCGCGCGATCCGCATCGTCCGGTCCCGAGCGCAGGAGCTCGGTGTCGTGCCCGACCGGATCGGGATCATGGGCTTCTCGGCGGGCGGCCACCTGGCTTCGACCGCCGCCACGCACTTCGACGCCGGCAAGGCGGACGCCACCGACGCCATCGACCGCGCCAGCAGCCGGCCTGATTTCCTGATCCTCGGCTATCCGGTCATCTCGACCGATCCCGCCATCGCGCACGCGGGCTCGGTCCGCAACCTGCTCGGCGAGAACCCCGATCCGAAGCTCCTCGAGGACATGTCGAACGATCTGCGGGTGACGCCGCAGACGCCGCCGACGTTCATCTTCCAGACCAACGCCGACACGACCGTCGTCGCCGAGAACAGCGTGCGCTTCTATCTCGCGCTGCGGAAGGCGAAGGTGCCCGCGGAGATGCACATCTTCGAGAACGGGCCCGCACGGCGTCGGACTGGCGCTCGAAGATCCCGCGCTCAGCATGTGGCCGACGTTGCTGACGAACTGGATGCGGGGGCGGGGGCTGCTGACGAAGCCCTGAGAACGGAGCTCACGGAGCGAACTCCGGAGGCTGGCAGGGCGCTCAGGGCCCCTGCGCTACGCGTGTTCTGTGACGCAGGGCTAAAGCCCTGCCGCGTATCGCGTGTTCCGTGACGCTGCTGCGTCCCTGACGACACGCCACGTAGACGGGCAGTCCGGCGAGCAGCAGCAGGAAGCCCCAATACACCGTTTCGGCGCCGGCGCCGCCGATGGCCCACAGCGAATAGGCAAACGCGAGCGCGGCGATCGCTCCAGTTCCTGCTCGCACCCTTTCGCGCAGCGCGGCCGTTTCATCCCGAATCAGGAAGACCGCCATCGACGAAAAGACGTACGGCACCAGCGTGCTGAGCGTCGACAGCAGGATGATGAAGGTGAAGAGGTTCGACCAGATCGCGGGTGTAGTTCATCGCGATGAGGCCGGTCGTCGAGCACACCCGCGATCAGCATGCCGGCGACAGGGGTGCTCCCGGCGAGACAGGCGGCGCGAACACCGCCGGGAACATGCCATCGCGCGCCACCGCCAGCGGAAGTTGTCCGACGAGCAGCACCCATCCGTTCAGCGCACCGAAGCACGAGATGGCCGCGCCGAGCGCGACGGCCGCGCCGCGCCTTCGCCGCCCAGGAGGCGAGCCGCGTCGGAAACGGGCGCGGTCGATCGACCGAGCGTCTCCGGAGCCAGCAGGCTCATCACGCCCACGGTGCTGAGGATGTAGATGCCGGCGGCGATGAGCGTGCCGACCATCGTCGCTCGCGGGATCGTCCGGCCTGGATCGGCGATGCTTCCGCTCGGCACTGTCGCCGTTTCGAGCCCGAGGAAGGCCCAGAGCGTCAGCGCTGCTGTTGCAGACGACGCTTCCGGCAAACGACGCGGATCCCCGTCGGGGCGATCTGCGAAGTGCGACGGCGTCGAAGCTCCCAGGCCCGCCATGCCCACGACGAGCAGCGGCAGGATCTTGAGCACGGTGGTCACGCTCTGCACCCAGCCGGCGGATCGGACGCCGATCACGTTGACGCCGATCAGCACCCACACCGCGCCCACCGCAGTCATCGCCGCTGCGATCGGCGATCGGACCAGCGCCGGAAGGAACGGGTCCAGATATCCGACGAACGCGACCGCCAGCGCGCCAAGGCTCACCCAGATCGAAATCCAGTAGCCCCAGGCAACGAAGAACCCGGCGAAATCCCCGAACGCGCGGCGTGTGTAGGCGTACGGCCCCCCTGCCGCCGGATCGAGCCGCGCGAGCCGGGCGAACACCAGCGCCAGCGCGACGGCGCCCGCCGCAGAGACCAGCCAACCGACCAGGCTGAGACCGCCGCCAAACGGCGCAAGAGACGACGGCAGCAGAAAGATGCCGGAGCCGATCATGTTGCCCATGACCAGCGCCACGGCCATCCAGAAGCCGAGGGCAGGCTTCGAGTCTGCTGAGGGAGCCAACGGCGGCAATGTTACTTCAGCCGCAAAGATCGGCTCGCAGGTCCGGGAGCCGGGGCTATCGCCCCCGGAACGTCTCCGCACTGCCTGGCGCGGTGAAGTTGACGGTGCGACCGCCAGCCTGGCCGGAGACGGCGTAGCTGTGCGCGAAGCTGGAGGAAATCCAGGCCGCCGCCGAACAGCCCCTCTCTCATCTTCGTCGCCGTCTGCTGCTCGATCAGCCAGATCCATCGTCAGCGTCAGCGACTCGCTGCGGCCTCGAACGATGATTCGCTGCGGTCGTCGTGTGGCGGGATCGTTGACTTCGTCGATGGTGACGTCCGTCGCGTAGCCGATTGGACCGTCCGGGCCGAGCGCGGCGAGAAACCCCGGGACGCGACTGCGCGTCCGCGGCATCGGCAGGCGGATGGACGCGGCCGTAAACGAAGGAGAGGCCGTCGCCCTGGACCTGACCCCACTGCCAGCGCACACCTTCCCAGAAGCCCCAGTTGTGATCGTGATAGCCGGTACCGCCGGTCAGATCGATGTCGCTGGCCGTCGACGCGAATCGAACCCTCGAGCGCGACCGGACATGACCGGCACCGTGTAACCGGAGATCCAGCCTGCGGCGCCGCGAATGACGATCGGCGCGAGCGATCGTCCGGGCGTGGCGCGCAGCGACAGGTCGGCCGATGGCGCGACGGGCACTCGACTCTGCGGGCAGATCGAGCGCGATGCGATAGGCCTGGCCCTCGAGACGCACTCGGTTCGATCCGACCGTCAGATCCGGCGCCGACGCGAGCAGCTCCTCTTCGGCCACCTCGGACGAAGCCGCGTAGGACGTCATGCGGCCCGCCGCGTTCCAGCTGCAGCCGGACGCCCAGAACGCGCCGGCCCGGTGCGGCGCGTGGGCCGGCAAGAAACGTCAGGTAGAACCGCGTGTCGCCCGACCGGCCGTTGAAGTAGAGCCACTCGGCCCAGGACGCCGCGCGCGCCGGAACATCGGGGATCGGATGGAAGCGATCCATCGCGCGAAGCACCGACCAGCCATCGGGATACGCCCACGCGCGATCGGCGGGCGTATCGGTCCACGCGGCGACGTCCCGGGTCTCGGAGTCGTCGAGCGCGCGCTCGAGGCTCGGGATGCCGCCGCGCGCCCGGACGGGCGTCGCGCCGTCGGTCGTCGATCAGATACAGGGTCGCGCGAATGGCAGGCGCCGCCGCCGCGACCCTCGGCGCGAGCGGTCCCGCGCCCAGCACGCCGGAAAGGACGAAGCGCGCGTTCGCCAATCTTCCGGACGCGCCGCCCACGACGACGTCGCCGCCGCCGGCGAGCTGCGGCGCACGCGCCTGCTCGAGAATGACGCCGCCGATGCCCAGGAGCGCCGCCATGACGCTCACGCCCAGGCCGAAGCCGCCTGCCAGCACCGCGCTTCGGATCGGACGCGACAGCAGCGATCGCAGTGCGAGGGTGACGATCATCGGGGCAGCGTCCTCGACAATCCGGCCGTCGCGCATCCTGATCAGCCGGTGGGCACGCCCCGCGACCGCCGGATCGTGCGTGACGACGACAACCGCCGTGCCGTTGCGCGTGCAGGCGATCGAGGAGCGCAACAATCTGTTCGCCCGTGGCCTGATCCAGCTCTCCGGTCGGCTCGTCCGCGAGCAGCAGACGCGGCCGGTTCGCGAGCGCGCGGGCGATCGCGACGCGCTGCATCTCTCCGCCCGACAGCTCCGACGGCCGATGGCCGGCGCGCCCCGCGAGCCCGACGTACTCGAGCAGCTCCTGCGCGCGCGCTGCGACGCTCGGCGCGGCCGACGCCCGCTTCCGCCTGGGGCAGCTCGACGTTCTCGAACGCCGTCAGCATCGGCAGGAGGAAGAAGCGCTGGAAGACGAAGCCGATCTCGCGGAGCCGCAGCCGGCTGCGCTCGGCGTCCGGCAAGGCGCTCACGTCGCGGCCCTGGAACCGGACGTCTCCCGCTGGTCGGCACGTCGACGCAGCCGAGCACGTGCAGCAGCGTCGACTTGCCGCAGCCCGACGGCCCGACGACTCCGAGATACTCGCCGGCCGCGATGCCGAGCGAAATCTCCCGCAGCGCGGCGACCGGCCCGGCCGGCATCGGAAAGACCCGCGACACGTTCGACGCCTCGACAATCGGCGGCGTCACGACACCACCTCGCGCCGCAGCGTCGCGGCTATGGGCAGCGTGGCCACGATGCGCATCGGGTACGCCGCCGCGGCCAGCGCCGCCAGCGCGAGGAGCGCGCCGTGGAGCACGATCGCGCGCGGCTCGAACACGAAGAAGTGCAGATCGGCCGGCACGCCGGGCATGCCTGCGCAGGATGTCGTCCAGCCAGAACGACAGCATCGCGCCGAGCGGCACTGCGAGCAGCGCCGCCGCGCGAACACGAGGATCACCGACTCGATCAGCACACCGCCGATGACCCGCCAGCGCGACAGGCCCGAGCGCCCGCAGCGCCGCAATCTCGCCGAGCCGCTGGTTCACCGAAACGGTCAGCAGCACGGCAATCAGGAGGAAGCCGAAGAAGAGCGTGACGGTCGCCAGCACGACCGAGATCTGCCGGAAGTAGGAGAACTCGACCCGGCTGAAGCGCTCGACGAGATCTTCGTTCGTCACGACGTGAAGATCGGGCCGCGCCGCGTGGATGGCGGCCGCCGCGGCACTCGCGCCGAGCGCCGGAGCGGGATCGCACCAGGAGCATCTCCGATTGGTCCTCGCTCGTCTCGCCGCACAACCTCGCCACGTCGTCGAGGCTGCCGGCCGCCGTCCTGCGCCTCGGGATCGTCGAACGGAAAGTCGGCGATGCCCGATACGACGAACGTCACGTGACGGCAGCGCGCTCGTCTCGCCCGCCGCAGCGCAGCACGAGCCGCCCGCCGGCTCCGAGATTCGCCGCCCGGGCAACGTTGCGATTGATCACGATTGCAGGGGCACCACCCGGCTCGCGTGGGAGATCGTGTCCCTCGAGCAGCGTCCACATCGGGCGAACACCGGGATCGGCGCCGATGAAATAGACAGCGCCCGCATCATCCGGACGCTCGCCGGCTCGACGGGCTGCGTTTCGATGGCGCCGGTCGCCGCATCGGCGAGTCACCGCGTCCCGCAGGCGAAGCTGCAGGACCGACTCGACTTCGGGCAGCTCGGCAATGGCTCTGGTCACGGCGGTTGCGTCCGGGATGCGCGGTCCGGTGAACGGCGGCGCATCGCTCGCCAGCACGCGGACGTCGAATCCGGCGCGATCGAGCAGGTCCCGGAACGACAAGACGAGCCCGCGCGAGAGGAGCAGCATGTCGAAGAGCAGCGCGCCAACGGCGGCGACGCCGAGGATCGGCAAGCGCCGTGCGCGCCGGCTGTCGGACGATCGTCAACCAGGAAAGGCGGAACATCTCAAAGAGGGTTCAAGGTTCAGGGTTCAAGGTTCAGGGTTCAAGGTTCAGGTCGGTTCAGCAGGTTCATCGTCGGATCAGCGTCAGGAGCCCACGCCGCAGCAGCGTCCAGGACGCGACGAGGCTGGCGAGAACGCCGAGAGGTACAGCCATGGCCACCGATTGCAGCGCGACCCCTGGGGTGATCCGCAGGAAGATGAGCGTCGTGTCGTAGCGCCACTGGAAGAAGCGATTGAAGAAGCCCTGGGCCGCAAGCGCAAACAGGACGCCGAAGGCCGCGCCGGCGACCGCTATGAGCGCACCTTCCGCGAACACCTGGAGAAGGATCCGCCGGCGCGTGAAACCGATCAGCCTGAGGATGCCGACTGTCCCCCGACGCTCTTCGACGAGCATCACCATCAGCGCGAGCAGGAACACCGCGCTGCCGACGACGGTGACGATTGCAATTGCCAGGTGAAAACGCTCGAGGACAACGAACGTGCTGGTGCGCTCGTCCGGCGCCGAAGTGGGACGTGCGACGGCGCCCGGCACACGCGACGCGAGATCGCGGGCAAACGCCGCAGCGTCCCCCGGTTGCTTCAGCGCGACATTGATCGAGGTGACGGTGTCAGTCGATCCGGGATCCGCAGGGTCACCGACGAGCGGCGCGAGATCCGGCAGATGAAGACGTGCCTCGAATCGTGACTGCGCAAAGCGCATCGGATCAGGGGCGGGCTCGTACACGCCGTCGATTCGAAACGTCCGGGTCTTGATGCCGGACGGTTCGGTGGACAGCCGGACAATGTCACCGACGCGCAGATTGCGCGCCTCCATCAGCTGTCGCGAGAGGAGAACGCCTGGGATCCCCGCCGCGTCCTGTCGCGCAGACATCAGCGTCACCGCCACAGCGGAACAGATTGTGAGCGCGAGCAGAACCCGCGAGATCGTACGAGTCATCGATTGGATCACCGTCGCGAGCGGGATCGAGGATCCGGAAGGCCTTCGACGGGATCTCGAGGTTTTCCGGATCTCGAGGTTTTCCGGATCCCGGATCCCGGATCCCGACTCATTTCATCATTCACCGTTTCGACGATCGCCGCCGCGTCTGCGCACCGTGCGCTTTCCAGAGCGTCGCGACGACGCCCTCTGCCAGTTTGTCCGGAGGATGGCCGCCCATCAGCCGCAGGAGGTTGCGGTACATCATCGGGCCGAGCAATTCGACGGCCGCTACGTCGACATCCAGGTCCGCCGAAAGCTGGCCCTCTTCGACCGCCCGCTTCAGCAGCTCCACGAGCTGCAGCCGCGGCGGGTCGATGACACGGAGCCGCCAGGCCTGCCCGAACGCGGGCCGCCTGGCCGCGTAGGCCATCAGGTGCGGCATGATGCGGCCGCGCAGATCGGATCGTGGCTTGGGTGGTTGGCGGCCGAGGAAGGCGACGAGGTCCGCACGCACGTCAGCCGAGGCTTGCAACGCCGGGACCGGCTCCGGTCCATGGAGCGACGACATCACCTCGAGGCAGAGCGCGGTCTTGTCGGGCCAATGTTTGTAGATGGTCGCCTTGCTGACGCCCGAGGCCTCCGCGATCGCATCCATGCTCGTGGCGTCGATCCCCTGGTCGGCGAACAAACGCGCCGCAGCCTCGAGCACCCGCGTGTGCGCCTGCTCGCTTCTCGGCCTGCCCACGTCAGTCCCTGCCTCCGTCGCGGATCATCATGATGTCTCGTAGGCCCCGACTCTGAACTCGTGGCTTCCACCTTCAGGTGGAAGCTCAACGCCGGCCAGGATCTTCCGCCTGAAGGCGGAAGCCACGGGAGAAGAATTCACAGCCTCCTCAGGCGGAAGACCCGCGGTATTCGCCTTGCGCCTTCGGGTGGAAGCCACGGGTGCGGTCCGCTTCAAATCTGGATTCGCGAGAAGAAATGCGCGCCCATCGCCAGGAACGCGGCGCCGATGGCGCCGAGCACCACGAGATCCGTGACCACGCCGAAATGTGACGCCGCGATGAGCGTGCCGCGCAGTCCGTCGATGCCGTAGCTCAGGGGATCGATGCGGGTCGCAAGCGCCAGCGGCTTGGGCAGATTGCCCAGCGGAAACAACGCGCCCGACATGAAGAAGATGGGCATCACCAGGAAGTTCATCACGAGCTGGAACCCCTGCATATCCTCGAGCAGCGACCCGATGGCGGTCCCAAGCGCGCAGAACACCACGGCAATCAGCATCATGAACAGAAAGGCAATCGGCACGCTCGAGAGCCGGTCCGGACGGAACCCGGCGATCGTGCACACGATCAGCATCAGTGTGCCTTGCAGCGTCGCGACCGTGGCGCCGCCGAGCGTTCGGCCGATCATGATCTGGATCCGCGGCACCGGCGCGACCAGCGTCTCCTTCAGGAAACCGAACTGCCGATCGAACAGCAGCCCGACGCCCGAGAAGATCGACACGAAGAGAATCGTCATGCCGACGACTCCAGGCGCGAGGAACTGCAGGTAGCTCCCGTTGCCAGCCCGCTGAAAGGTGGGGCCCAGGCCGAACCCGAGCGCGAGCAGGTAGAGGGTCGGCTGCCCGAGAGACGCCGCCATCTGTGCCCGCGAGCGCGTGTAGCGCTTCAGCTCGCGCAACCAGAGGATGTAGACCGCACTCATCGCTCACCGCCTCCACATCTTGGCGAACTGACGCAGCTGCTCGCCGGTCGGAGCCTTCTCGTCCCGGATCGACGAACCGGTCAGCGCCAGGTAGGCCTCTTCCAGCGAGTCCGTCTTCGTCCGCTCCTTCAGCTCCAGGGACGAGCCCTGGGCGACGATGCGGCCGTGATCGATGATGCCGACGCGGTGCGCCACGCGATCCGCCTCCTCCATGTAGTGCGTCGTCAGGAACACCGTGACCCCTTCGGTCTGATTGAGGTGCTTGACGTGCGTCCAGAGCTGGTTCCGGCTCTGCGGATCGAGACCGAGCGTCGGCTCGTCGAGAAACAGGATCTTCGGCGTGTGCAGAAAGCCGCGGGCGATCTCGAGCCGCCGCTTCATTCCACCGGAGAACTGCTTCACGGGCGTGTCGCGACGGTCCCAGAGCTCGAACAGCTTGAGGAGCGACTCCGCGCGCGTGTGCCGGACGGCGCGTGGCACGTGGTACAGGACCGCGTGGAGCATCAGGTTCTCCCAGGCCGTGAGCTCGGTGTCGAGGCTGGGGTCCTGAAAGACGATGCCGAACTGCTGGCGGACCTCGTTTTGATGGGTCACGGGGCTCAGCCCGTCGAGGGTCAACGTCCCGGCACTCGGGCGCAGCAGCGTCGTGAGCATCTTGATCGTCGTGGTCTTCCCGGCGCCGTTCGGGCCGAGGAACGCGAAGATCTCGCCGCGCGCGACGTCGAAGGAGATGTCGTTGACCGCCTGGACGTCGCCGAAGCTCTTGGAGAGGTTGCGGACCTCGATCATGTTGGTGCTCATGCCGTCCGTATTTCTATACTAAACCGTTCAGTTTCGTCAAATTCAGAGCGACGAGAGACAGACAATCACAGGGAGGAGGGGAGGAAGGGAGGAACAACGGCAGGGATGGAGAAGCGACGGTAGAGATGGCGAAGCAAAGGCGGGCACGGCGGAGCAACGAAAGAAAGGGAGGAGCAAGAGATAGAAGCCGTCTCATAAACCTGCCGCTCGATTCCCGATGCGAGCGAACGCCAGTGAGCGAGCCACGCGAGCGGCGCGCGCCGACGAAGCGGCGCGCGAGAGAGCGTGTAGGGGAGTCCGAGGGGCGAAGCCCCTCGGATAAGACTAGAATCGGACTCGCAACGCGACCGCTACGCTTGGAAGGAGCCACCCGCGTGAGGCGTCCTGCTTTCTGGCTGCTGTTCGGGCTCTCCTCGATCGCCGCCGCCGCGATCGGCTACCACTACTTCCCCCAGGCCTTCTCCATCGTCACGCTGGACATCACGATGGACCGGGACCACGCGCTGGAGCAGGCGCGCGGCATCATGGCCCGGGATCGGCTGGGGCCACCCGATTACCGGCAGGCCGCGTCGTTCGGGCTGGACGACGAGACGCAGACCTTCGTCGAGCTCGAGGGCGGAGGCAAGGAAGCGTTCACCCAGATGATGCGGGACGGGTTGTATGCCGCGTACACCTGGCGTGTCCGTCACTTTGCCGAGGGGCAGGTCAACGAGACCACGATCCAATTCACGCCTGACGGCCGGCCCTACGGGTTCGGCGAGCGGCTCGACGAGAATGCCAAGGGGGCGGCGCTCGAGCCCGCCGCCGCTCGGGCGATCGGCGAGGCGGCCGCCGGAGCGAACTGGCGGGTCGACGTCGCGCGGTTCGCGCTCGTCGAGCAGGGGCAGGAGCGGCGACCCGGCGGCCGCGTCGACCACACGTTCACGTACGAGCGTCCCTCGCCGACGCTCAACGAAGGGCGTTACCGTCTCCAGCTGGTCGTCTCGGGCGATCGCCTGACCAGCGTCCGTCAGTACGTCAAGATCCCCGAGGCGTTCAGCCGGCGCTACGAGAACATGCGCTCGGCGAACCAGGCCATCGGCGTGGCGTCGGCCGTCGGCATGGTCCTGCTGTACGTGTTCGGCGGAATCGGCGTCGGCCTGTTCTTCATGCTCCGCCGCCGGCTCGTCCTATGGCGCCAGCCAGCCGTGTGGGGCGTGGCGGTCGCGCTGATGCAGGCGCTCGCGGCGATCAACGAGTGGCCGCTGCTCTGGATGTCGTACGACACCGCGGTTCCGCGCACGACGTTCTTCGCGCAGCAGGTCGCGACGATCGGGGTGACGTTTCTCGGCTTTTCCGTGTTCTTCGCGCTGTCGTTCATGGCGGCAGAAACCCTGACGCGTGCCGCATTCGGCGATCATCCGCAGTTCTGGCGCGTCTGGTCGCGAGCCGGCGGGAGCTCGACGGCGATCCTCGGAGGAACGGCCGGCGGATACCTGCTCGTTTCCCTGTTCTTCGCCTACGACGTCCTGCTGTATCTCTTCACCACGCGCGTGTTCGGATGGTGGTCGCCCGCCGAGGCGCTGCTGCATCCCGACGTGCTGGCCACCTACGCGCCGTGGCTTTCGGCAATCGCCAACTCGTTCCAGGCCGGGTTCTGGGAAGAGTGCCTGTTCCGCGCAGTCCCGCTCGCCGGCGCCGCGCTCATCGGCGATCGCTTCGGCCGCCGACGGCTCTTCCTGGTAATCGCGTTCATCGTGCAAGCGGCGGTCTTCGGCGCGGGTCACGCGCCGTACCCGAACCAGCCGTCGTTCGCACGGCCCGTCGAGCTGATCATCCCTTCGATCGGCTTCGGGCTCCTGTATCTGTACTTCGGTCTGCTCCCCGGCATCATCCTTCACTTCACGTTCGACGTCGTATGGTTCGCGCTGCCGGTGTTCATCGCGGTGGCGCCAGGGATCCGATTCCAGCAGTTCATGATCGTGGCGCTGACGCTGGTGCCTCTCTGGGTGGTCCTGGTCAGACGGCTGCAGGCCGGCCGATGGACGGAGCTGGCGCCAGAAGCGCGGAACGCGGCGTGGGTGCCACCGCCGGCCATCGAGCGGCACGCGGCGGTGGCGGCGACGCAGCAGGCGCTGACACTCGGTCCGATGGCGCGACGCGCGTGGCTGATCGCCGGCGGGCTCGCGCTGGTCGGCGTGCTCGCGGCGGCGTTCTGGCCGTCCGGCCACGAGACGTTCACCGTGACCCGAGCGCGGGCACTGGAGGCCGCGAGAGGCGAGATTGCCGCCCGCGGGGTCACGCTCGGGCCCGGCTGGCGCTATCTCCCTCTCGTCGACATCGGCGCAGGAGGGCCGCACGACTTCGTCTCTCGGACCGCCGGCGAGGCGCGGCGCCGGGAGCTGCTCGGACGCTACCTTCCGCTGCCGCGCTGGCGCGTGCGGATTGCCACGTTCGAGGGCGATCTCGTCGAGCGCGCCGAAGAGTGGCTGGTCATGGTCGATCGAGACGGCGCGGTGCAGCAGGTGGTGCACACGCTGCCGGAGGAGCGGCCCGGTGCGTCGCTCGAAGAGAACGCCGCGCGCGAGATCGCGCGAAAGGCGATCAAAGACCGCGCACAGCTGGACGCAACCGCGGGGCAGGCTCGAGAAGTGTCGGCGCGGCCGTCGAAGCTCAAAGCGCGCACCGACTGGACGTTCACGTTCGCGGACACGGTAATCACGCCGCTGCCCCAGGGAGAAGCGCGAATCGACGTCAACATCGCGGGCGACGAGATTGCCGCCGTCCGCCGCTACGTCTTCGTGCCGGAAGAGTGGACCCGGCAGGAACGGGCGGCGGGGACCCGTTCGACGATCGCGCGGATCCTGTCGGGCGTCCTCTTCGGCGGGGTCCTCCTCGCGGCTGCCGTCCTCGGCGTGATCGTCTGGAGCCGAGGCCGCTACGCTCCGCGCGTCTTCCTGATCGGAACCGCGTTGATGCTCGTGGCTTCTGTGGTGAACGCCGTGAACGGGTACCCGGCGATTCTGGGCTCGCTCTCGACGGCACAGCCGCTGCCGCTGCAACTCGGCGCGGTGGCGGGGATTGGCCTGGTCGGCCTGACGCTCGTGTCGGCGCTCGTCGGTCTTGCGCTCGGGGCGGTGCCCCGCAGGCTCACGGAGATGGCGCGGCTGCCCGAGCGTGACGCCGTCGCCATGGGGATGAGCGGAGGATTCGTCGCGGCCGCGGTCGCCGGCGCCGCCACCTGGCTGCGAACCCCGCCGTGGGCGCGGATCCCCGACACCACCCCGCTCAACACGGTGGTCCCATTCATCGAGGGGGCCACCGATCCAATCACCGGGTTTCTGACTCGTCTTGCCGTGATGCTCGCGATCTTCATCGGCGTCGATCGCCTCACGACCGGCTGGACGCGGCTGCGCGTGCCGGCAGCGATCGGGCTGGCGCTGGTGGGCTTCCTGGCGGCGGGCGCGCCCACCGGTGCGGCAGTATCCGGATGGCTGGCGGCTGGAGCGTTGATGGCCGTGGCGCTCGTGATCGTCTACGCGGCGCTCCTCCGGATCGACCTCTCGATGACGCCGCTGACGCTGGGCACGGGAGCCGCTCTGGGAGCGCTCGCCCGCGGCATGGAGCGACCGTTCCCCGGCGCGCTTCCCGCTGCTCTCGTCGCGGCAATCCTGATAGCCGGTCTGGCCTGGCTCTGGTTCAAGTCACTCCGCGGGAAGACGTGATCGGTCGAGTCTCATCCGAGGGGCTTCGCCCCTCGGACTCCCCGACACGCGCGCTCGCGCGCCGCTTCGCCGGCGCTCCGCTCGCGTGGCTCGCTCACGGTCGTTCGCTCGCATCGTGAACCGAGCGGCAGGTTTAGGAGACGGCTTCTAGTCTCATCCGAAGGGCTTCGCCCCTCGGACTCCCCGACACGCGCGCTCACGCGCCGAAGCCTTGGCGAAGGCGGGCCGCTCGCGTGGCTCGCTCACGGTCGTTCGCTCGCATCGTGAACCGAGCGGCAGGTTTAGGAGACAGTTTCTACTCTCTTTGTACCCGGCTGATGGTGTGGCCGGGGCCGGGCACCGCGGGAATTGGTATCATCACCGGCGACAACGACATGGGAGAACCGGACCGGCTCGCGGCGCTGTACAGATACCGAATCCTCGATACGAAACCGGAGCAGGCGTTCGACGACCTGACGGTGCTCGCGTCCTACATCTGCGAAACGCCGATCGCACTCATCTCCCTCATCGACACCGACCGCCAATGGTTCAAGTCGCGCGTCGGCATGTCTGAGGCGGAAACGTCGCGCAGCATCTCCTTCTGCAGCCACGCGATCGAACTGACCGGGCTGTACATCGTGCCGGACGCGAGGCGGGACGAGAAGTTCCGCGACAACCCACTCGTCACCGGCGGACCGAAGATCCGCTTCTACGCCGGCGCGCCGCTGGTTACACCGGAGGGCCACGCGCTCGGGACCCTCTGCGTGGTCGATCGGGTCCCGCGCACGCTGACGCCGGGTCAGCTCGAGGCGCTCGACGCCCTGCGCCGGCAGGCGCAGGCGCAGCTCGAGCTGCGGGTCAATCTCATGGAGCTGGAGGAAGCACTCGCACGCCGCGAAAAGGCGGAGGCCGACCAGGGGCGGCTCATCGGCGAACTGCAGTCCTCTCTCAATGGCCTGAGCAAGCTCGGGGCCCTGCTCCCCTACTGCTCGGTCTGCGAATTGAACCTCGTGATTCCCGCCGATCCTCGGGCGATCCCGACCGTCACCGACGGCGTGAAGCAGATTCTCGAGGGCAAGGGCTGGGCCGAGCAGGAGATCATGTCCGTGGAGCTTGCCTTGCAGGAGGCGCTCGCCAACGGCATCCGCCACGGGTGCAAGGGAGACCCGACCCGCAAAGTCCAGTGCTGTGTCGCCGTCGATCAGGCCGGAGCCGTCACCGTCGTCGTGCGCGATCCCGGAACGGGGTTCGACGCCTCCGCGGTACCGAACCCGCTCGATCCGGACAACATGCTGAAGCCCGGCGGCCGCGGCGTGTTCCTCATCAACAGGCTCATGGATGATGTGAGCTTTACAGAGGGCGGACGTACCGTGCATATGCGCAAGCGGAGATCGACTGACGTCCGGAGGTGACGGAGGCGAAGGAGAAGATCTTCAACAGGGAGGAAGGGAGGAGGGAAGGAACACAACATTTCAAAACCTTCTGCGTGAAGTCACCAAGGGGAAGGCACCTCCCTTCCTCCCCACCTCCCTGTGATGCTGTCGGCCTTTTTTGACGTCCGCCTTGGAGCTGCGGACTTCACACATTCCTCCCCCACCGCGATACCCTGTTCCTCATCATGGCACTCGACAAGCTGAACGCTTCGCTCGCTTCGGAGCTCGAGGGGCTCGAACGAGAAGGCCGCTCCAAAGCCCCTGAACGCATCATCGTCGGATACGTGCCGCCGTCCGGCGCGCGAGGTCCGCGGTATCGGCTGCAGGGCAGCGACCGCGAGTACATCCGGATGAACAGCAACAGCTATCTGTCGCTGTCATTCCATCCGGCGTTGCTCGAAGCGGCGGACAAGGCGTCGCGCGAGCTCGGCGTGGGGCCGGGGGCCGTACGCTTCATCGACGGCACCTTCGCGCCGCATGCCGACCTGGAGGCGCGGATCGCGCGCTTCGTCGGCCGCCCGGCGGCCCGCGTCTTCAACTCCGCGTACACGACGACGCTCGGCCTCGCGATCACGCTGTCGGGGCCGGACACCTTCTGGGTGGGCGACGCGCTCAATCACAACTGCATCATCCGCGCGATGCGGATTGCGAACGTCCCCTCCGCACAGCGCGCGATCTTCAAGCACAATGACGCCGGAGACCTCGACAGCCATCTCGCGCAGGTACCCGATGGCGTGGGGCGCGTCATCGTGATCTTCGACGGCATCTTCTCGATGCGGGGCGATCACGCGCCGCTCACCGAGATTGCCGCGGTCGTCGCCCGCCACGAATCCCGTTTTCGCGACGGCATCGTCACGGTCATGGACGACTCGCACGGCGTGGCGGCGTACGGCGCCACCGGTCGCGGGACCGAAGAGCACTGCGGCGTGCGTGTGGACATCTTCATCGGCACCTTCGGGAAAGCGTTCGGCGTGAACGGCGGGTTCGTCGCCGCGAGCCCGGCGGTCGTCGAGGCCGTCCGGCAGAAGGCGGACACCTACATCTATACAAATCCGCTCGGCGCCGCGGATTGCGCGGCGGCCGTCAAGGCAATCGATGTCGCCGACAGCTCCGAGGGACGGGAGCGTCTCTCCAATCTGAAAGCACGCACCGATCAATTCCGGGCGGGACTCGCGTCGCTGGGATTCGAATCGATTCAAGGGCCGCATCCGGTCGTCCCGCTGCTGGTGCGCGACACCAATCGCACTCGAGCGATGGTCCGCGGCCTCTTCGAGCGCGGCATCCTCGCGGTCGGGCTCACCTTCCCGGTCGTGCCGCGCGGGGACGACACGATCCGGTTCCAAATCAACGCCGCGCACACGGCCGAGGACATCGGGGAGGTGCTCGCGGCGTTGGAGGAATTGAGATAACGAAAGGCTTTCGCAACAGGGAGGAAGGGAGGAGGGGAGGAACCTAAGTAATCAGGTGCGCGCTGCGGGCGCCAGGCTCAGCCAACCCGATTGTAGAACGAGCACAATCTTATGGGATAGATCTCCCATCCTCCCTTCCTCCCTGTTGGAAGTCACGCACCAGCACCGTCCCCCGTCTATACTCTCCCACGTGAAACGCCTCGTCATCCTGCTCGTCACGGCTGCCGCCTCCATCTCTCTCTCCGCGCAGCCGCGGATCACGACCCCGAAGGAATACCTCGGCTTCAACGTCGGCGACGACTACCAGCTGGCCAACTACACGCAGCTCGCGCAGTACTGGCGAAAGCTCGATGCGGAATCCGATCGGCTGGCGGTGCAGGAGATTGGCAAGACCGCCGAGGGCCGGCCGCAGCTGATGGCGATCGTGACCTCGCCGGCGAACCACCGGAACCTGGCGAAGTACCGCGACATCTCGCGCCGGCTTGCACGGGCGGAAGGACTCAGCGACGAGGAAGCGCACCGGCTCGCGCGAGACGGCAAGGCGGTCGTCTGGATCGACGGCGGTCTCCACGCAACCGAGACGCTGGGCGCTCAGCAGCTGATCGAGACCGTTTATCAGATGGTCAGCCGCACGGACGACGAGACGACGAGGTTTCTGAACGACTGCATCATCCTCTTCGTGCACGCCAACCCGGATGGCAACGAGCTCGTGTCCGACTGGTACATGCGCAATCGTGTGCCGGAGCAGCGGACGCTGACCGGATTGCCTCGCCTCTACCAGAAGTACATCGGGCACGACAACAACCGCGACTTCTTCGCCTCGACGCAGGCCGAAACGGAGAACATCAACCGCGTGCTCTATCACGAGTGGTTTCCGCAGATCCTGTACAACCACCACCAGAGCGGACCTGCGGGCACGGTCGCCTGGTCGTCGCCGCAGCGCGATCCGTACAACTACAACCTGGACCCGCTGCTCATCCTGGGGCTCCAGGCGCTCGGCACCCACATGCACCAGCGGCTCGCCGCCGAAGGGAAACCGGGTGTGACGATGGCATCGGGTGGCGCGTATGACGGGTGGTGGAACGGCGGCATCAGGAACACGGGGAATTTTCACAACATCATCGCCGTCCTGACCGAGACGATCGGCAGCCCGACGCCGTCGAGGATTCCGCTCGTGCTGCAGCGCCAGATTCCGAACCGCGATCTTCCATATCCAATCGCGCCGCAGGAGTGGCACTTCCGTCAATCGATCGACTACTCGGTCTCGTTCAACCGCGCCGTGCTCGACTACGCGTCGCGGAACCGCGAGCCGCTCCTCTACAACATCTACCGGATGGGCCGCCGGGCGATCGAGCGTGGCAGCGAGGACACGTGGACACCGTCCCCGTCACGGATCGAAGCACTGGGGCCGCCGTCCGGGACCGGGCGCGGCGGCGGGGGTGGTGCCGGCTCTTCTGAGAAAGAGGCGGAGGTCTGGTCGGCGTTGAGAAAACCGGCTCTGCGAGACCCGCGCGGCTACGTCATCCCGTCGAGCCAGATCGACTTCCCGACCGCCACGAAGTTCGTCAACGCGCTGCGGGAAGTCGGGATCGACGTCCTGCGGGCGACGCGTGAGTTCGACGTGGCGGGCAGGAAGTATCCGGCCGGCTCGTTCGTCGTGATGACAGCGCAGGCATTCCGGCCGCACATCCTGGACATGTTCGAGCCACAGGATCATCCGAACGTGATTCCGTATCCGGGGGGCCCGCCCACGCCGCCGTACGACAACGCCGGCTGGACGCTGGCGTTCCAGATGGGCATCGAGTTCGATCGCATCCTCGACGGATTCACCGGCCCATTCGAACATGTCACGGACTGGAACGTGCCTCCGGCGCCCGGCCGGGTCACCACGGCGGACGGCGCGACCGCCTTTTCGCTGACGCGGGACGCGAACGACGCCTTCCGCGCCGTGAACCGGCTGCTCGCGGCCGGGGAACCGGTCCGCGCCGGAGAATCCTTCTACGTGGGGACGTCGAGCGCCACGCTCGAGCGGATCCGGCGGCTCGCGACCGAGTTCGGTATCAGCTTCAACGCCGTGACGAGCGTGCCCGAGACCGCAACGCCGGTACGCCCGCCGAGGATCGGCCTGTGGGATCAGTATGGCGGATCGATCGATTCCGGTTGGACGCGCTGGATCCTCGAGCAGTTCGAGTTCTCGTTCGCGCGGGTGTACGCGCCGCGGCTCGACGCGGGCAACCTGCGCGCGTCGTTCGACGTGTTGATCTTCCCGAGCGGAGCGATCCCGGCGCCTGGTGCCGGTGGACGTGGTGGAGCCGCTGTTCAGCGAGACGATGTGCCACCGGAATACCGCGATCAACTCGGCCGGCTATCCGGCGAACGAACCGTGCCCGCGATCAGCACCTTCGCCCGGGACGGCGGCACCGTGGTCGCGATCGGAGATTCGGCGGCCAATCTTGCCGCGTATCTCCGGCTACCGGTGGAGAATCACCTTACGGAAAACGGCGCGCCGCTGCCACGCGCGAAGTTCTTCGTGCCGGGATCGGTGCTCGCCGCCCGGGTCGACACGACGCAGCCGCTCGCGTGGGGCATGCGTCCGCGCACCGACGTATTCTTCGACAACAGCCCGGTCTTTCGTCTCGGACAGGGCGCGGCCGAGGCCGGCGTCCGCAGCCTCGCAACGTTCGACAGCCCGACCCCGCTCCGAAGCGGCTGGGCGTGGGGTCAGAAGTACCTGGATGGCGGCGTGATCGCGATCGAGGCACGGCTCGGCAAGGGCCGGGTCGTGCTCTACGGCCCGGAGATCCTCCAGCGTGCGCAGCCGCATGGCACATTCAAGCTGTTGTTCAACGCGTTGTATTGAACCTGAGAGCTCGTTCGCACGCCGTTCACAAGTCTCATCCGAGGGGCTTCGCCCCTCGGACTCCAATCACAAGATCGAACTTGCGCTCTCGCTGACTCCGCTTCGTCCTGCGCGCTCCATTGTCGTGACTGCGCTCGCGAGTCGTCTCGGAACTCAACGCACTTCACTTCGCCGCCAACTGAACGGCCACCCACCCGTTGAGCGGCTTCGGCTGCTCAGCGCGTTCGAAATCTCCGCCGCGTGGGCGGCCACCCCTGCCGCCCATGCCGCCGAAACCTCCCATCCCGCCGCCGCCGGGACCGCCCATCCCTCCACCGGGACCCATGCGGCCACCGCCCTCGCGACCGCGGCCATCCGGCGTCTCCGGCTTCGGCAT
This sequence comes from uncultured Acidobacteriota bacterium, assembly GCA_963804795.1. Taxonomy (GTDB): domain Bacteria; phylum Acidobacteriota; class Vicinamibacteria; order Vicinamibacterales; family 2-12-FULL-66-21; genus CAVSUB01. The sequence continues at coordinate 386,829 of CAWDRS010000015.1, forward strand.
TTCGAGGCCTACGGAGATCAGCGCGCCGGGCCTCGACCCGATGGCATACGGATGTGCGTCGTTGGCAGCCAGCGGCACTTTCAGCTCGTACGTCAGCAGGCCGTCCGCCTGCGCGACCTTCACCTCGATCCCGGGGGCCTTGTCCGCCGTAAAGCTCCGCGCGTCGTCCTTATCCGATCCGAGGAGCTCGAGTCGGTTCGGCGGTTCAATCGGTGGGTCCTGCGGCGGCGCACCCTCACGCGGAGGCTCTTCGCCGGCAGCTGAACCTGGAGCGCTGCCGCCGCGTCGCCGACCGCGGAACTCCTCTTCGCCAGCTCCGCCGCCAACAGGGAACTTCACGCCGAAGCGCTTCTTGTCTTTCCCGCCGGCGTCGAACCAGACAATCAGTCCCCGCCTGAGGATTTGCATGCGCGCCGCGCGATCGCTGGCGGTCAGCACGAGAAACACCGACTCGCCGTCGTTGGAGGCCGCGATCGAGATCGGTTCGTCGTTGAACGGAACGAGTGGTCCTGGCCAGTCGACGGGCGACCCGTCCACCGTGACCGGAGCCTCGAGCCAGCGGCTATCGAGCCGCGCGTGCTTTTCGCGAGCATCGATCGTCGTACCCGCAACACCCAGGACAAGCACCAGGAAGAACAGAACAACGGTGTGCGACTTCATCGGCAATTCACCCGGGTCGGGCAGGCTGGCAGTACTACGGTAGCAAACCTGGCGGACGGTCGCCACGACTTCGTCGGCCTGGCCCGCGCGGTGGGTTTGCTTCGATCCAGCGGTCGAACTGCGTCTGTTGCGGCGGCGTGAGCCGCTTGCGAATCTCCTCACGCAGCGCCCGCTGCTCGCCCTCGAGGCGGTTGTGCGTGTCCTGCTGGAACTGATCGAGGCGTTCGCGGCTGGCCTTGAAGTGGCGGTCGATGTTTCTGTCGACCCTCAACTCCGGATCGCGCAGATTCTGACGCCCGAACAGCGCCAGAAGGCTCGCGATCTCCCCGCTGGCCCCGGTGGCCGCAGCGCGTTCTGACAGGTAGGACGGATGCAGGGCGGGTTGCGAGACCTGCCCTGCACGACCCCCTGCACGACCTGTCGCTCGGCGGTATGATCGCCGGCATGGCCAGCATGTGCAGCGTTCTTCGCAGCGGAACCAGGCGTCTCGTCCCAATCGCCGGGCTGATCGCCTGCTCGATTCTCGCCGCGGCCCCTGCGACGGCCAAGAGCTACTCGGCCGAGCGCTTCGACTCGTACGTGCGGGTGCTGCCCGGTGGGTCGCTCGAGGTGACCGAAACAGTCGCGTTCCGGTTCGAGAGCGGCACCTTCGACCACGTCTTTCGCGAGATTCCGACCCGCCGTACGGACGGGATCGAGATCGTTCGCGCGAGCATGGACGGCCGCCCCTTCCCGCGCGGCGACGACGTGAACCAGATTCAGGTGACGGGGGAATCCAAGGTCCGGGTGCAGTGGCGCTTTCATCCGATTGCGGACTCGACGCACGTGTTCGTCCTCACGTACGTCGCGCGCGGCGTCGTCACGCAGACTGGCGATGCAGACGTGCTGGCGTGGCGGGCGCTCCCAAGCGAACACCAGTACCGGATAGCGTCGTCGACTGTTGAAGTCGAGCTCCCGGGCGGCGCTTCGGCGACAGCCGGGGCCGCCCCCACGCCAAAGGTGGAATCGCACCGGATCGAAGGCCCGGTGGATGCGACGATTCGGCGCGGCAGCGAGGACACTGCGGCTTCGCCGCTCGTGGCGCGCGCCACGGCGTCGGGCATCCGCGCAAACGGCTGGCTCGAGTTGAAGTTCGACCTCGCACGCGGCAGCATCCTGACGAGCCCGCCAGCATGGCAGCAGGCGCAGCTGGCCGCGCACGCCCTCGCTCCGCGCTGGACGACGGCCGCCATCCTGATAACGGTTTCCGGCCTCATCGTGCTGTTCGGCCTGCGGCAGCAGTACGATCCGCCCCGCCGCGATCAGCCGGCCACGTCGGTATCGCCATCGGTGCCGGACTCCCTCGCACCCGGGCTCGTGGGGCCGCTGCTCTCGAACGGCCGCATCGCGCACGAGCACGCGATGGCGACATTCTTTTCGCTCGCCGAACGCGGTGTCGTGTCGATCGAGGAGCAGCCACGCGGATTCCTGGGTCAACAGGCGTTCGCCATACGGCGCCTCCCGGCGAAAGAGCCGGCCTCTGCGCACGAACGCGCACTGCTGGCCATCACGATGGACGAGACGAAGATCGGGCAAGTTACTTCGCTCGCCAATGCGCGGCGGCGGCTGGTCCGGCATTTCAGGCAATTCAGCGCGGCTGTGCGGGAGGACCTGAAGTCGGCAGGCCTCATCGACCTCGATCGCAAGCGCGTTCGCGATCGATACGTCCGGATCTCGATTGCCGTGCTGGTGTTCGCCGGCCTCAGCATGGCCGCGGTCGGCGTGTTGCTCGTCAGCCGATATGGCGGGTGGCCGATGCTCGTCCCTGCAGCACTCGCCCTGGTGGGAATGACCGGGCTGATTTTCGCTGCCGCCACGACGCCGCTCTCGAACGAGGGATTGCGACGTGCGGCGGGTTGGCGCGGGTTCCGGGAATATTTGCGGTCGCTGACCCAGGAACACCGGCAGCCGGCTCACGGCGGCGTGGACGCACTGTTGCCCTTCGCGGTGGCCACCGGACTTGCCGGAGGGTGGGCGAAATATTTGAAGCGGCATCCCGGCGGCGCGCCGCCGTGGTTCCGTGCCCTGTCGGCCTCGTCCAGAGATGGTGCCTTCGCGGCGTTCGTCACGTCCACCGGCGCGCATGGCAGTGCCGGTGTGGGTGGGGGCGGCGGCGCGGCCGGAGGCGGGGCGTCTGGGGCGGGGTAGGGAGGTTCAGAGGTTCAGAGGTTCAGGGGTTCAAGGTTCAAGGTTCAAGGTCAAGGGTTCAAGGTTCAAGGGTTCAAGGGTTCAAGGTTCAGGGTTCCGGGTTCAAGGTTCAAGGTTCAACGGTTCAGCGGTCCGGAACCTTGAACCTTGAACCTTGAACCCTTCGTTATCGACGTACTGACCGCGCGCGAGGTGCGCCAGCATCTGTTCCCGGTGCGCAATCTCCCGCGTCGACAGCTCGGCTGCGCCGGCTCGAATGGAAGCGAGCGCTGCGCCCACGCTTCGCGCCGCGCACGCGTCCGGTCCGCACCCGCCTTGAAGCACTGGAAGCAGATCGCATGCGCCGCGCAGATGTGATCGGTGGTTTTCATAGCAGGCCTCATAGTCGACTCCAACCAGCTGACTCCTACTGAGCCTCGTCTCGTCAGTTCCAACAGCCGCCGCGCTTTGATCTGCGCCTGGCGCCGCCGATGCTCGAGGACCTTGTACTTGTCCGGCCCTCGCAGCGTCCGGGAGGCCGGCGCCAGGCGAAGTCTCGATTGCCGCTCCGAGCGCGATCGGCGTCTCTCCGAAATCCAGCTTGCGCGCGAGCGTTCCGTCGATTGGTCCCATCACATCCGCCTCCCCTGCTCGAACGGCCGGCTTCGTGTCCCGTCCCCGTCCTGCGACTGAGTCTACGAAAGGGGTGTGACAAGGTAGGTCACAACGATTTCGAGCGAATTTGCAGGCCGTCGTTGACTGGCATTCAAGGGGTCACGGACAATCTCAGCGGTCTTCACGACTCGGCCGCCCGAGCTCAACAGGTGTCCCCAGGGGTCTTATGAACCGCGTCTCTCGGCTGCTCGCCCTTGCTCTTCACAGTCATCGCCACGGCAACAGCCCCGCGCGCCGTCAGCCCCGACATCGTCATCAGCCAGGTCTACGGCGGCGGCGGAAACGCCGGCGCGACGTTCACGCACGATTTCATCGAGCTCTACAACCGGGGGCAGCGGCGCCAGTTGATGTCACCGGATGGACGGTCCAGTACGCGTCGGCCACTGGCGCGACTTGGCAGACGACGACGCTGTCGGGGACGGTCCAGCCTGGGCAGGTACTACCTGGTGCAGGAGGCGACCGGCGGCGGAGGCACGACGGCGCTGCCGACGCCCGACGCCATCGGCACGATCGCGATGAGCGCGACGGCGGGGAAGGTCGCGCTGGTCCGGAACGGGACGGCGCTCGCCGGAGCATGCCCAGCCGGCGGTCGACTCGCCGACCTGATCGGCTACGGCATCGCGGCAAGCTGCGCGGAGACAGTCGCCTAGCGCCCGCGACTGTCCAACACGACTGCGGCTCTGCGGCTCCAGGGCGGCGCACGGACACCGACAACAACGCGGCGGATTTCGCTGCCGGCGCCACCGGTCCCCGCGCAACTCCGGCGACCGCGACGCGCTCTGCCGGCGTCGGCGCGGCAACTCCGGCAGCCATCAACGCCGGCGGATTCGTCGCTGCTCACCGTCACGGTGTCGCCTGCGGCGAGTCCGCCGAGCACCGGCATCGCCGTCACGGCGGACCTGCGGCGATCGGCGGTGCACCGGGCAAGCCTTCGAGCGACTCCGGCACCGGTGGGAGACGTCACCGCCGGCGACAACGTCTTCTCGTTCACCGTGTCGCCCACGGTGACGACCGGCAGCTTCTCGCTGCCGGTCTCCATCGCTGATGCTGAGGGTCGCACGCGCGACGCGACGATCGCGCTTGCGGTCGGCGGGTCGCGCCAACGGCCAACGTCGTCATCAGCCAGGTCTACGGAGGCGGAGGCAACAGCGGAGCGGACTTCCGCAACGACTTCATCGAGCTGCGCAATCGCGAGACCTTCGACGTCAGCGTCGCGGGCTGGTCGGTGCAGTACGCGTCGGCTGCAGGAGCGTCGTGGGCGGTCACGCCGCTGACCGGCATGATTCCCGCGGGCGGCTATTACCTCGTTCAGGAGGCGGCCGGCAGCGGCGGCTCGCTTTCGCTGCCCGCCCCTGACGCGATCGGGACACATCGCCATGGCCGCGGGCGAGCGGAAAAGTTGCGCTGGTCGCGGCGGCGACGCGCGCTGACCGGCGCGTGTCCGCTCGCAGGAGCGCTCGACTTCGTCGGGTACGGAGCCGCCAACGTGCTTCGAAGGATCGGCGGCCGCGCCCACGCTGTCGAATACGACAGCGGCCGTTCGCCTCGTCGATGCGGGCGGCGGCTCTGTCGACACCAACGACAACAGCGCAGACTTCATCGCGGCCGACCCGACGCCGAGGTCGACTCTCGGGGTGCCACCCACCGCTGTCGGCGCGGCGACGCCCGCGTCGCTCGCGAGCGGCGCCACAACGCTCCTCACGCTCAAGGTCACGCCGGGCGCGTTTCCTCCGAGCCCGATCACTGGTGTGACAGCTGACCTGACTCCGATCGGCGGAGCGTCCCAGGCGTTCTTCGACGACGCCACGCACGGAGACGTTCAGGCCGGCGACGGCATCTACTCCTTCCGACGGCCGTGATCGGCGCGCCGGGCTTCAGGACGCTGACGGCCACGATCGGCGATCACGAAGGGACGGTCGGGGACCGCGTCCATCCGCCTCGCGATCGAGTCAGGAACACCGACCCCGATCTCGACCATCCAGGGCGACGGGTCGCAGTCGCCTCAGGTCGGCCAGTTCGTCACCACCACCGGGGTCGTGACGGCGCTGCGAGGCAGCGGCTTCTATGTGCAGACGCGGGACGGCTTCGACGACTCCAATCCGGCGACCTCCGAAGGGCTGTTCGTCTTCACGAGCGGCGCGGCGGTGAAGCCGGTGGTGGGTGACGAGGTCCGTGTCAGCGGCCTCGTTTCGGAGTTCGCGCCCGCCCCGCCAAGTCCGCCGCTCACGGAGCTCAGTGGTGGTCCGCTCTTCGCCGTGGTCGCCACGAGTCAGCCGGTGCCGCTGCCCGTCGACGCTTCACCCCTCCGACACCTCTCCAGCGGGCCCGCTCGAGCAGCTCGAGAAGTACGAAGGCATGCGTGTGCAGGCCGACCTGAGCGTCGTCGCACCGACGGATGGCAACGTGATTCGAGTCCAACGCGACGGCTCTGTCCACCGGAGTGTTCTATGCCGTCGTCGATGGCGTTGCACGTCCCGTCCGCGAGCCGGGGCTCGATCCGGCGTCAGCCGCGCCCCCCGGACTGCCTCCGAACGTGCCGCACTTCGACGGGAATCCTGAACGGCTTCGAGTCGACAGCAGCGCGCAGCCAGGGAGCGCGCTCCTGAACGTTGCGGCAGGTCAGCACATCTTCGGCGTGAGTGGGGTTCTCGACTTCGCCTTCGGCAGCTACACCATCCTTCCCGATCCCGGCACGGGCGTCGTGTCTGGGCCCCTCGCGGCCACGCCGGTTCCGGTGCCGAGCGGCACCGAGTTCACCATCGCGTCCGCGAATCTCGAGCGCTTCTTCGATGAAGCTGACGACCCCGACACGACGACGCGGTGCTGACGCCGGACGCGGTGAACCTGCGCCTGCAGAAGGCGTCCCTGACGGTCCGGCACGTGCTTCGATCCCCCGACATCCTCGGAGTGGTCGAAGTCGAGAATCTGTCAATCCTTCAGAGGCTCGCGGCCAGGATCAACGCCGACGCCGTGGCGCAGGGAGAAGACGACCCGATGTACGTGGCGTACCTCGAGGAGGGAAACGACATCGGCGGCATCGACTCCGGGTTCCTGGTCAAGTCGTCGCGCGTAGACGTCCTGAGCGTCGAGCAGGTCGGCAAGGATGCGACGTACACGCCGCCCGGGCAGTCGCCCGGTGCGCCGCTTCCGCTGCTGAACGATCGGCCGCCGCTCGTGCTGCAGGCGGCGGTGCACGGCCCCATCGCAACGCCGTTCCCGGTCACGGTCATTGTCAATCATCTTCGGTCGCTCAGCGGGATCGACGGCGCCGACGGCGACCGGATCCGGGCCAAGCGGCGGGCGCAGGCGGAGTTCCTCGCATCGTTGATCCAGTCGCGCCAAGCGACGGAGCGAGTGATTTCGGTCGGCGACTACAATGCGTTCGCCTTCAACGACGGCTTCGTCGACAGTCGTCGGCACGATCAAGGGGACGCCGACACCTGCCGATCAGGTTGCCCTTGCGAGCGCCGACCTCGTCGATCCGGATCTGACGAATCTCGGCGACTGCCTCGGCCCGTCGCGGGCAGTACTCGTTCGTGTTCGACGGCAACGCACAGGCTCTGGATCACATCATCGTGAACAGCCTGGCGCTCGAACGTTTCAGCCGAGCGGGATACGCGCGCAGCAACGCCGACTTCCCCGAGTCGCTTCGCGGCGACGGAACGCGTCCCGAGCGGCTGTCCGATCACGATGCGGCGATCGCGTATTTTTCGTTCCCGGGGGCACCGATCGTCACGCTCGTCGGACAGCAGCAACTCGACGTGGAGGCGTACACCAGCTTCACTGATCCCGGCGCTAGCGCCCATGACGACGAAGGTCCGCTGCTCGTGACGACGTCTGGCACTGTCGACGTCAACACGCCCGGAGACTACACGCTGACCTACAGCGCGACGAACGGATACTTGACCACGACGATCACGAGAACCGTGCGCGTCCGAGACACGATCCCGCCGGCAATCACCGGCCTGCGCGCGACACCGAACCTGCTGTCGCCTCCGAATCACAGACTGGTGAACGTGGTCGCAACCTACGGTGCGACCGACGCGAGCGGTGCGCCCAGCTGCGCGCTGAGCGTGTCGAGCAACGAGCCGGCGAACGGCGCAGATGACGGGAACACCGACACCGACTGGCTCGTCGTCGATGCACACCTCGTGAAATTGCGCGCGGAACGATCGGACGCGGGAACCGGCCGGCGATACCTCGTCACGGCGAGCTGCACGGACGTCACGGGCAACGTCTCGAGCGAGTCCGTTTCGGTCCTCGTACCGAAGTGAGATATGGTGACTCCCGCCTGTGAGGAACGCGGAAGTCATCCGGCAGTGGTCGATCCTGCGCGATCTCGAGTCGTCTCGGCGGATGACGATCGACGACCTGGCGGAGCGGACCGGCGTGTCCACGCGCACGATCCGGCGCGATCTCGAGGCGCTGCAGGCTTCCGGCTTCCCGCTGTACGACGATCTGCACGAAGGCAAGCGGTACTGGATGCTGGAGCAGCGTCCCTTCCGGAGGCTCGACGACACCGGGTTCACCCTCGCGGAGCTGAGCGCGCTGTATTTCAGCCGGACGCTCGTCGAGGCGCTCGCCTCCACCCCGTTCCATCAGGATCTTCGCAGCGCGTTCGACAAACTGTCGGGCGCGCTGACGCCCGGCATGCGGCAGTTCCTCGATCGCCTGCCGCTCGTGCTGCAGGCGAAAGCGGAGCCGGGCGCACTGGCCGCGGACGCCGGAGACCGAGCCGCGGTCCGCGAGGGAGGCCGCCGGGCGCAGCACGCGAGCGGCGCAGCTGGTCGAGGCGTCGCTCCATCACCGGCGCGTCTCGATGCGCTACCACTCGTTGTCGAGCGATCGGGAGAAGGTGTACCTCATCGAGCCCTACAGGCTCGTCTTCGCTCAGGGTGGTCTCTACGTCGTGGCGTTCGTGCCGGAGTACGGTCAGCTGCGGACGTTTGCCGTCGATCGCATTCTGGGGTTGTCGCTGACGGAGGAACACTTCGAGCCGTCCGATGCGCCGGAGGAGGTGTTCGCCCATTCGCTCGGCGTTCATCAGGGCACGCCGCCACAGCGCGTCGAGATCGCGTTCGCGCCGCAGATCGCGCGATACGTCAAGGAGCGGGCGTGGCACGCGTCGCAGCAGGCCGAGGATCAGGCGGACGGCGCCGTCCATCTGGTGCTGCACGTTTCGAACGACTGGGCGCTGCGGAGCTGGGTGCTGGGATTCGGGCCGCTGGCGCGGGTGCTCTCACCCCCGGAGCTCGTCGCGCAGGTGTTGGACGAACTTGAACGCGCGAGAGGGAGATACGAGTAAGGGAGAAGACCTTTTTTCACAGGGAGGAGGGGAGGAAGGGAGGAGCTCTTTAGATGAAAGGATCCTCCCGTCCTCCCCTCCTCCCTGTTAGAAGAACTGCTCTTCTCCCAACCTCAGTAATTCAACCAGTACGCCCACTTCACGAGGAACACGTTCGTCGCGGGCGCGTCGAATACGCCACCGATATCTCGACGGAAATCGAAGGTGCCTTGATCGAGGGTCGCCTCGCGCCCCTGCTGCCAGACGACGAAGAGCGTCGAGCCGGGGCGATACTCCCACCGCATCACGTTCGTCGTCCGGAACGAGCGGTAGTTGAAGTCGGGGTTGGATGTGTAGCCGTACGGACGGAACCGGTCGCCGTACGACTTGGTGCGGCCGTCGGCGAGCTCCTTGAAGTCCGAGTAGTCGCCGGCCGAGACGAAGGGCTGCGCGTAGATCTGGATGGACAGGCGCGGCGAGAGCGTGTAGTTCACGCGCGTGGTCAGACCGACGGTGTGCTGATCGAGCTTGCCGAACACGTAGTGGCCATCCTCCTCTTCGATCCACTGCGACTGATCGAGATTGTTCGTGATGCTCAATCCGCCGCTCAGCGAGAGGAACGACGACGGGCGCCACGTCACCTCGGGGCTGAAATCGCGGTAGGTGCTGCCCAGGCCGTCGTTCAGCCGGAACATGTTGAGGCCGGCCGATACCCGCCGTCGATTGTCGCTCTGCACGTACCACCACATGCTGCGCTGCGCGTTGCGATACGCGCCCGGGCCGCCGCGCGTCGCGCGATCGTCGAAGGTCTTCGCGTTCATCGTGACGCCGGTCCCGGTCGCCCAGTTGTTCGGGAAGGTCGCGTGCGCGTTGACGTTGCCGCCGGAGTTGAGCAGGTCCCCGTCGTAGTTCCAGCCCGCCCACTGATTGAGATTGAAGCGGAAGCTGCGCATGTACTTGTTCGGCTTGTCGTTCCGCCACTGCATCCAGTTGCTCATGTTGCGCTGATCGGCGCGACGCATGAAGCCGACGTCGTTGGAATCGAAGCCGGGACTCTTCAACGACGACGTTCGAGTTGAAGCGCACGCGCTGGCCGGCGATCTTGCTCAACGCGAGCTGCGTGGAGTAGCCGTTGAGCGACGTGCGGGTCGGATCCACCTCGAGCTGCGACGAATCGGGTCGCTGGAAGCTGTGAACGGTGCTCTCCTGAAGCTCCCGAATCGCCTCCCGATCGCCACGGACGCTGCTCGCCGCCCAGAAGCCCTGGATCGCATACCGCTTCGCGACCCGCCAGTCCCAGTCCAGCCCGCCGGTGTAGGCATGACCGGGGAGAAATCTCGTCGCCTCGTCCAGATTGCGGTTCGTCGAGGTCGTGATGAAGCCCATCGACGACTGGTTGGCGAATTCCTTCTTCGCGCGGACGACGGAATAACTCGAGAACGGCTCCACGGTCTGTCGGCGTGCGGTTCAGGCCGTCGGTGATGACGGCGCTCTCCTCGGCGGTCACGGCATTCAACGCGCCGACCGAAAAGCCGCCGATGCGGCCGGTCAGCTTCGACGCCCCGATGATCGTCGTCTGCGTCGGCGTGGATGCGTAGCCGCCGTCGGGAGTGTTCGGCTCTCCGCGAGGCGCGCGGCCGATCCGGCGCGAGTAGAACAGGCCGCTGCACGACCCATCGTTGCAGTCGGTGTCGAAGCGGAAGATGCCCGATCCTTCCATGAAGAACGGCCTGCGCTCGGAGAAGAACGTCTCGAACGCCGACAGATTGACAACGGCGGGGTCGGCCTCGACCTGACCGAAGTCCGGGTTCACGGTGCCGGTCAGCGTCAGCCCGGGCCGAAGCGCGTACTTCACGTCGAGACCGACGTTGAGGTCGGGGTCGGTTCCCTTCATCAGGCTGTTTCCCGCTTCCACGGCTGCCGCGTCACATCGCCTACGAGATACGGCACCATTTCGAGCCGTTTCGGGGATCGATCGAGATGAAGGCCATTCAGCTCGCCGAATGACGACACGTAGCCGCTCGCGTTCTTCGAGAGCAGCGGCCAGGTCGACGTCTCGTTCAGCCGGCCGATCTGCGCGCACGAACGCCAACCCGAAGGTCGTCGCCTCGGTTGGCTGGAAGCGGAGTTGCGAGAACGGAATCTTGAACTCGGCGCGCCAGCCGTCGGGCTTGCGGCTGACCGACACGTCCCACACCGCGTCCCACCCGTCGTCGGAGTTGTTGTCGTTGAACCAGTAGGTGTCCTGCTTGACGCCCGCCGGGTTGACCGCGAACTCGAAGGCGCTCCGCTTGTCATGGAACGAATCGACCATCACCCGGATCCAGTCGGAGGGCGATCGCTCGTCGCGGCGGGTTCTGTGGCCGACGATCTTCGAAGGCTCAGGGTCCATCGCGGTGACGGCGATGTACAGGGACGTCGCGTCGTAGGCGATCCGGGCTTCCGTCTGGTATGTGGCGGGTGCGCCGTCCGTAGGGTCGCGCTGGAGGAATCCCGTGACGACCGGCGCCTGCTGCCAGGCCGCTTCGGTGAACTCGCCGTCGACCTTGATGGCTTCTGCGGCGGAAGGCGGCGCGGCAGAGACGCGCGATGTAGACGAGCCGGCGTCCGCGAAGGAGCAGGAGCGCCAGAACCGTGAGCGTGGGATACAAGACTGATCCTTCCGAATCGCAACAGTTGACCGAACTGTCGCTTAGACGAAGGGAGCGGTCCTGGGGTTTGCAACCGCCGAACCGACGTGGGCGTCAGGTCTTGCACGCCACGCAAAAACCGTCAGTGCAAGACCTGACCCCGCGTGGGCAGGGCACGCAGCACCGCGCTGACGACCCGCGGAACCCGTCAGAGGGCGGCGAGGATCGTCAGGGCGAAGCGGGCGTCATCGTCGACCCACTGGTCGCGAGTCGCAAAACCTGACTCGGCACCCATGTCGACTATCTGATCGGGCGTGTACTTGTAGGAGCTCTCGGTCCAGATCCATTCGTCGGGCTCGAACCTGACAGTCGAGCCCGCAGCCGGAATCCAGACCATCTGCTTCTTCGAACTCACCAGGTGCATCTCGATCCGCTGATGCTCGCCGTTCCAAAGCGCACGGTGTGCGAAAGCGGACAGATCGAAGTTGCCGCCCAGCTCCCGGTTGATCCGGACCAGCAGATTGCGGTTGAACGCCGCCGTGACGCCGAGTGGATCGTCGTACGCCAGCAGCAGCGCCGATTCGCTCTTCACCAGATCCGCGCCGAGGAGCAGGAAGTCACCCGGCGCCAGCGCGCGACGGATGCGATCGAGGAATGCCGCCGCCGCGGGCGTGTCGAAGTTCCCCAGATTCGATCCGAGGAGCAGGACGAGCATCGGGCCGTCGCCTCGTCTTTGCGCGACGGCGCGCCTCAGGCCGACCTCGTACGTCGATTGGTGACCGACGACGGAGAAATGGTGCAGGCGTCCGAGCCGCTGTTCGGTCTGCTCGAGCGCTTGGGACGAGATGTCGATGAGATGCACGTGTGCCGATGCACCTCGCGCCTGCAGCGCCTCCGCCAGCAGCACGAGCTTCTCGCCGCTCCCGCACCCGAGCTCCACGATGGTGCCGTCGTTGTCGGCGATCGTCGAGACGATGTCGTCGGCGTGCAGCGACAGCAATCGGGTCTCCGCGCGCGTGATGCGGTACCACGGCAGGCGGCAGATGGCGTCGAAGAGGCTCGAGCCGAGCGCGTCGTAGAGATACTTCGACTGAATCTGTTTGGGGTCGAGCGCGAGATCGCGCCGGACGTCCGCGGCAAATTCAGCGGCGATCGAACGGTTGGTGACGCTCATGTCCTAGCTCGACGCGACAGTGCGGAACGTCGCGTACACATACGGGTAATTCGGTCTGAACCAGTTGCGGAAGCTGCGGCGTACGAGCTCCGCCGCCGTCGCCGACGACGCGCCCTTCATGACGTAATGCTGATTGTCGAAGAAGTCCGCCGAATATTCCGGATACGACGCCATCGCGCTGAATCCGGGGAACGGCCCGAAGATGGAGGACGTCCACTCCCATCCGTTCCCGACGAGATCGTGCACACCCCACGCACTCGCACCCGAAGGCCGCGATCCGGCCGGCACCGGCTCCCAGTTCGAGAAGTCGAAGTTGCCGCGTGACGGGTCCGCCGGATCGTCGCCCCACGGAAACAGCCGTTCGTTCCCACCATCGCCGTCGGGTGTTCCAAAGGCGGCGCGATGGTATTCCGCCTCGGTCGGAAGGCGGCGCTTCCGCCACCGGGCGAAGGCGCTCGCTTCCGCCTGACTCACGTAGACCGGCCACGCAAGGGGCAGCGGCAGATCCTCGAACATGCCGTGCCAGTACCACGCACCGTCACGCTTCACCCAGAAGATCGGAAACTCGAGCCGCTCGCTCTCTTTCCACGCCCACTCGTCGTCGGTCCAGAGATCGCGCGTGCGGTAGCCGCCGGCTTCGACAAAGTCGAGATATGCGGCGTTGGTCACGTTGTGGGTGTCGATCTCGAAGGCGGGAACATCGACGCTGTACTTCGCCGAACTCATTGTCCCATCCGAAGCGACAGCGAGCTCGATCTGCGCCGAGCGTCGCCACGCCCGCGGGAATCCGCACGACACCCGGCGTCACCGGTGAGCCGCCCGTTTCGTATACGAGATCGACCGGCTTGTGCTTGTGATCGTGCGGCAGCCGGTGCCACATGTACAGCAGCGTCTCCTGGTGCATCGCCTCGTGCTCGAGCGCCGTGTAGATGGCTTCGCCGTGCTGCATCGCCGGCCGATCTTCGACGAAGGGCGCATCGCGCAGCGCCTCGAGAACCGCCTCGTCTGCCGCACGTCCGAAGGCGAGCACCTCCTTGCGCGCCGGCCACTCGGTCGAGGCCCCGCTCCGCGGCACGGCCGCATCCACACTGTCAGGATCGATGCCGCGCTCGAAGAGCCGCTCGAGCCGCGCGTCGACGCCGGGATGGCCCAGGCCGCGCTCGAGAAACGCAATCACGCTGAACGCCGGTAGGTGGCCTTCGTAGAACACGATCGGATTGCGGAGCGCGATCGGACGCGTGTAGTACACATCGGGATCGATCAAATCGAAGAGGCGGCGAGACCGCTCGCGGTTGCGCAGATACCACTCCACGAGCGACGCCCGATCGACGCGAAGGGTCCGATGACCCCGATGATCGCTGACTGGCATGGGCACTCCCTCCAACTAGTCCTCCGGGGGACTTCGTCCCTCGAGCTCCTTCTCGTCGCTCCTGCGCGACGCTACGGCGAGCGCTCGCCGGAACGCCTGCGGCGCGCCACTCATTCGACGCCGGGCAGACCCGACAGGTTTCGGGCCGCTGCCGACAGCTCGCCACCCGGGCTGTAGCAGTCAAGACCCACACCCATAGTGTTGCATCCATCGAGCCGGGTTGGGCGGAGACAGAAAGAGCCAGCCCGAACGCGCCGGGCTGGCTCGAACTTCCACAGGCAGAAGAGTCCGCTGTGCTACATCGAGCAGTTGCCGGACACCATCGAGAATGCGCTGACCGCGATGCTCGGCTGCGCTTTGGACGCTGTCGCCGATGCGGCTGGCGGTTCGGCAGGAGCCGTCGCGGGGGCGCCGGCTGTTGCGGAAGCCGACGCGCTCTGACCCGACAGCGAACCCGTGATCTGCACCATGTGACCGACATGATCTCCCAGGGTGACCCCGGCCGGACTCCCCGTCAGGCTCACGGTCGCGTTTTCCAGATCTTTGGTCACCGTCGTCGTGGTGGTCGTGGTCGTCGAGCCGGATGTCCCGGCCGTGCCAGCCGTACCAGCCGTCCCCGCCGTTCCGGCGGTGCCCGGCGTGGTCGTCGTCGCGCTGGCGGTGGTCGACGTCTTGTCCCCACCCTTGATGTTCGCCAGAACGAACGAGCCAGGTGCATCACCGGCGCGCAGGCAACCGGTGACCGTCACGGTCTTCGTGCTGTCCTTGTCCGACTGTACCGACGCAGAGGCGCCGGGCGCTGGAGTCTGCGCCGACAAGCCGACTGCGAAAGCCGCCGCGAGGCACGTAGACGGGATCGCGCGTTTCATCGGGATCCTCCTGAAAGAGATGTGTGGGTCCGCTACCATTTTCGCCAGCGCGGCTGCAGAAAGCGCGCCAGCAGAGCACGTGAATCGCGCTAAACGGCTGACGTTCGGGGATATCACTGACACACGAGGAGTAATTCGATCGTCAGCGAGTCGTTTCGGTCTCCGCCAACTGGTTGACGTTGACGGTCGAGTCATGAACTCATACTGACGTGTCAGTCTTAACAGGCCGCCGGCGCACTGCTCGACGCGTCAAGGTCCTCAGAATCTCGAAAAAGCCGGTCCTGTTCGAGATCGAGGACGCGGAACCGCTGTGTTACGCTAGGATGTTCGGCCGACGCGCTTGCGCGAAAGTGGCGGAACTGGCAGACGCGCCGGACTTAGGATCCGGTAGCCGGAAGGCTGTGGGGGTTCGACTCCCCCCTTTCGCATCCGCCTTCGCTCGATTGCTTCGCCTCGAGCTACGGCGCGACAAGCTGGGCAGGCGAAGGCGTCGCGCCGAAGCGCGCAGCGCGAAGGCGGACCGCTAAAGCATCGTTCAATGAAAACCGAGTTCATCGACGTCAGCGACACGAAGAAAAACCTCGTGGTCGAAATCCCCAGCACCGTCGTCGACGCGGAGATCGACAAGGTCTCGCGCGACTACAGCAAGGCGGCGCGGATTCCGGGCTTCCGTCCCGGCAAGGTCCCCGCCAAGGTCGTCCGCCAGCGGTTCCGGGATCAGATTCTGCACGACGTTGCGCACGGCCTCATTCCTCGGGCCGTGGACAACGCGCTGCGGGAGCGCGGCGTCGAACCGGTGGACACGCCGGACATCCGGGATGTCGTCGTCGAAGAGGGACAGCCGCTGAAGTTCACGGCGACCTTCGACACGGTGCCCCCGATCGATCCTGGCGATTACGCGAGCATCACCCTGCGCCGGAAGCCGGTGCACGTCGAGCCTTCCGCCGTCGACGACGCGCTCGGCCGGCTGCGCGATCGCGCCGCCAGGTACGAGCCGGTGGAGGGTCGTGGCATCGAGGGCGGCGACTCGGTGCTCCTCGACATGACGCGCACGGCGATGGGGGCGCCGGCCGCCGACGACCAGCCGGCCGAACCGAGCACCGACCGACACGACAACGTCACGGTGGATATCGGCGCGCCCGCCAATCCTCCGGGGTTCGATCAGGAGCTCGCCGGGCTCCTCAATGGCGAGTCGAAGTCCTTCGACGTGCAGTATCCGGAGACCTACGAGATCAAAGAGCTGGCTGGCACGACCGTCAAATACCGGGTCGAGGTCAAGGCGATTCGGACCCGCGTCGTCCCGGAACTGGACGACGAGTTCGCCAAGGACATGGGGGAGTTCGAGTCGCTCGATGCGCTTCGCGAGCGGATCCGGCAGGATCTCGAGCACGAGATGCGCCACGAGGCAGAGCGCGACACCCGTGCCGACCTGCTGCGACAGCTTGCGACCCGCGTGACGTTCGAGGTTCCCGCCTCGTTGCTCGATCGGGAGGTCGATCGGCGGGTCGAGGAGTTCGTGCGGCGGCTCATCGAGCAGCAGATCGACCCGATGAAGACCAACATCAACTGGGAAGAGTTCCGCGAGCGGCAGCGGGACGCCGCGACCGATGCCGTCAAGGGCGCGCTGGTCCTCGACGAAGTCGCCCGCCGGGAGCACGTCGAGGTCTCCGAGGCCGAGGTCGAAGCGGAAGTGGGTCGCTATGCCGAGCGGACCGGCCGGACCGCGGCCGCGGTCCGTGCGCGGCTGGAGAAGGAAGGCGGGCTGGCACGGCTGTATTCGGGCCTCCGCCGCGAAAAATCGGTCGATTTCCTCCTGGGCCGGGCTACCGTCATCCAGGAGGGTTGACCGTCGGATAACTTAACGGTCCCCGGCCTTCGACCGATATACTAGGACAGAGCCGGTCGCCAGGCTTCCCTGCAGTTGTTCTCGCTCACAGATTGCAACAGACCCGATATGTCAGAACGCATGCAGCTCATCCCGATGGTGGTCGAGCAGACCAACCGAGGCGAACGCGCCTACGACATCTTCTCCCGGCTGCTCAAGGACAGTATTGTCTTCATCGGCACGCCGATCGACGACAATATCGCCAATCTTGTAATCGCCCAGATGCTGTTCCTCGAGGCCGAAGATCCGGACCGCGACATCCTCCTGTATATCAACAGCCCAGGGGGGGTGGTGACCGCGGGGATGGCGATTTACGACACCATGCAGTTCATCAAGCCGGATGTGGCGACTTACTGCATCGGGCAGGCAGCGTCGGTGGCGGCAGTGCTGCTGGCGGCCGGCGCGAAGGGTAAGCGTTACTCGCTCCCCAACTCCCGGATCCTGATCCACCAGCCGTGGGTCCAGGGGCTCGGCGGTCAGACGACCGATATCGACATCCACGCCCGGGAGCTCCTCCGGACCCGCGAGCGCCTCAATCAGATCCTGGCGCAGCATACCGGACAGCCGCTGAAGCGGATTCAGGACGATACCGAGCGCGACTACATCATGGGGCCCGACCAGGGCAAGGAATACGGTATCATTGATGAAGTCATCCGGAAGCGGGCATGAAGCTTCCAGCGTCCAGCTGCCGGCTCTGAGCCGGGACGTGCTGGAAACTGGGAGCCGGTAGCCGGGAGCTTCAGAGTTCACCCCATGGTCAAGAAAACCGGCGACGGCGAGGTCCTTCGCTGCTCCTTCTGCAATAAGGATCAAAACGACGTCCGCAAGCTGATTGCTGGTCCGACGGTCTTCATCTGCGACGAGTGTGTCGAGGTCTGCAACGACATCATCGCGGACGACAACCGCTTCGAGGCGCGGGGCGGCACGCGGTCCTCCCTGCCGGTTCCCCAGGAGATCAAGAAGTTCCTGGACGAGTACGTGATCGGCCAGGAGCAGACCAAGAAGAAGCTCGCCGTCGCGGTCTACAACCACTACAAGCGAATTGAAATCCAGAAGCAGACGCGCAGCCGCAACGAAATCGAGCTGACGAAGTCAAACATTCTGTTGATCGGCCCAACAGGTACCGGGAAGACGCTCCTGGCCCAGACGCTCGCGAAGCTCCTCTCCGTCCCCTTCACGATCGTCGACGCGACGACGCTGACCGAGGCGGGGTACGTCGGGGAAGATGTCGAGAACATCATCCTGAAGCTGCTGCAGGCGGCCGGCGGCGACATCGAGAAGTGCCAGCAGGGCATCATCTACATCGACGAGGTCGACAAGATCTGCCGCAAGGACGAGAACCCCTCGATCACCCGTGACGTCTCGGGCGAAGGGGTCCAGCAGGCGCTGCTGAAGATTCTGGAGGGGACCGTCGCCAATGTGCCGCCGCAGGGCGGCCGCAAGCACCCCCACCAGGAGTTCTTCCAGGTCGACACGACGAACATCCTGTTCATCTGCGGCGGCGCGTTCGTCGGGCTCGACAAGCAGATCGATCGGCGCATCGGCAAGAAGACGCTCGGGTTCAAGGCGGAGGTCAAGTCCGTTTCCAACCGCGACATCGGCACGACGCTCGAGATGGTGGAGCCGGAAGACCTGATCAAGTACGGCCTCATCCCGGAGTTCGTCGGGCGGCTACCTGTGGTCGGCACGCTGCACGAGCTCGATCGGGCCGCGCTGGTGCAGATCCTCACGCAACCCCGGAACGCGATTACGCGTCAGTACCAGAAGCTGTTCGAGTACGAGAACGTCAAGCTCCGCTTCACAGACGACTCGCTCGAAGCGATCTCGGAGGCCGCGCTGCTGCGCAAGATCGGCGCGCGCGGGCTTCGGATGATCATCGAAGATCTCATGCTCGACCTGATGTACACGCTCCCGGGTCAGAAGAAGATCCGCGAGTGCGTGATCACTCGCGAAGTCGTGCAGAGCAAGGAAAAGCCCATCACGTTGATCGAGAAAGCAGGATAGCTGCCAGCTGCCAGCTGCCAGCTTCCAGCCACGAACGTCTCCGTGCTCTCCGCTGGAAGCTGGCAGCTGGGAGCCGGAAGGTGCAGTACTCACCAATACATGGAACTCTACGAAACCCTCCCCATCGTCCCGCTCCGCGACGTCGTCGTGTTTCCGCACATGATGATGCCGTTCGTGATCGGACGCCCCTCGTCGACGCGGGCCCTCGAGCACGCGCTCGTCAAGGACAAGCGCATCTTCCTGGCCGCCCAGCACGACGCGGCGGTGGACGATCCGCAGCCGGCCGATATCTACACGATGGGCTGCGTGGCGAACATCGTCCAGAGCCTGAAGCTGCCGGATGGCAACATCAAGGTGCTCGTGGAGGGCATCGAGCGGGCCCGGGCGGTCGAGTGGAAAGAGGACAAGGGCTTCTATCGCGTCGTCGTGAAGGTCATTCCGAAGCACAAGGAATCGGGCGGCGAGGCGGAGACCACGATGAGCCGCGTCGTCTCCCTGTTCGAGCAGTACGTGAAGCTCTCGAACAACCTGCACTACGACGCGATGATTGCCGCGGTCCGGGTCGACGATCCGGGCAAGCTGGCTGACACGATCGCCGCGCACCTGCTGGTTGGTGTCGACGAAAAGCAGAACCTTCTCGAGATCATCTCCCCCATCGAGCGGCTGAACCGAATCGCCGGCATTCTCGAAGCCGAGGTCGACAAGCTCCAGGTGGACCGCCGCATCCAGTCTCGCGTGAAGAAGCAGATGGAGAAGGCGCAGAAGGAGTACTACCTCAACGAGAAGATGAAGGCGATCCAGAAGGAGCTGGGCCGCAAGGACGACAAGGGCAACGAGGTCGAGGAGCTGAAGAAGAAGATCGACCAGTCGAAGATGCCCGAGGAAGTCGAGGAGAAGGCCGTCCAGGAGCTCAAGCGCCTGGAGGCGATGCCCCCGATGTCGGCCGAAGCGACTGTCTCGCGCAACTACCTGGATTGGCTCATCGCGGTGCCCTGGCACAAGAAGACCAAGGAGAGCCGCGATCTGAAGCGCGCCGAGCAGATCCTGAACGAAGATCACTACGGGCTCGAGAAGATCAAGGATCGCATCCTCGAGTTCCTGGCCGTCCGCGCCCTCATCAAGAAGCCGAAGGCGACGATCCTGACGTTCTCCGGGCCGCCCGGAGTCGGGAAGACCTCGCTCGCCAAGTCGATCGCGCGCGCGATGAACCGCAAGTTCGTGCGGCTGTCGCTCGGCGGCGTCCGGGACGAAGCGGAGATCCGCGGCCATCGGCGGACCTACATCGGCGCGTTCCCCGGCCAGATCATCCAGATGATGAAGAAGGCCGGAACGATGAACCCGGTCTTCCTGCTGGACGAAGTGGACAAGATGTCCATGGACTTCCGCGGTGATCCCTCGGCAGCCCTGCTCGAGGTCCTCGACCCCGAGCAGAACAACGCGTTCCTCGATCACTACCTCGACGTCGAGTACGACCTGTCGAACGTCATGTTCATCTGCACGGCCAACGTGCTGCACACGATCCCGCAGGCGCTGCGCGATCGCATGGAAGTGCTGCAGCTCGCCGGGTACACCGAGCAGGAGAAGGTCGAGATCGCGAAGAAGTTCCTGTCGCCGAAGGCGATCGAGGGCACAGGTCTCACGGCCACGAACATCACGTTCCTCGACGAGGCCTTCTCCGCCATCATTCAGCGGTACACGCGTGAAGCCGGCGTGCGGAATCTCGAACGCGAGATCTCCTCCATCTGCCGGAAGATCGCCCGCAAAGTGGTATCGGCCGGCAAGGAGTTCAGCGAGGAGATCACCGCGGCAAAGGTGACCGAATACCTGGGCGTGCCGCGCTTCAGGCCGACGCTGGCCGAGCAGACGAACGAGATTGGCGTGGCCACAGGGCTCGCCTGGACGGAAGTCGGCGGCGAAATCCTCGTGACGGAAGCGACCCTGATGCCCGGCAAGGGGCACCTCACGCTGACCGGCAAGCTCGGCGACGTCATGCAGGAATCGGCGCAGGCCGCCATGAGCTACGTCCGGTCGCGATCGGAGGACTTCGGCATCCCGAAGGACTTCAACCGCAAGACGGACGTACACGTGCACGTCCCGGAGGGTGCGATCCCGAAGGACGGACCGTCTGCCGGCATCACCCTCGCGACCGCCCTGGTGTCGGCGATCGCACGGATTCCGGCGCGCAAGGACGTCGCGATGACAGGCGAGATCACGCTCCGCGGCAAGGTCCTGCCGATCGGCGGCGTGAAGGAGAAGATTCTCGCGGCGCATCGGGCCGGGCTGAAGACGATTGTCGTTCCCAAGGACAACGAAAAGGATCTGGCGGACATTCCGAAGAACGTCCTGGACTCTCTCGAGCTGTACATGGTCGAGAACATGGACGAAGTGCTGAAGATCGCCCTGGCCGGGCCATTCCCGGTTCTCGCCGCCGCGGCGACCACGGCCGACGCGGAAGTCGATCCCGCCATTTCAGACGAAACCATTACTCACTGACGAATGCTCGGCGCTCGGCGCTCGGCGCTCGGCGCTCGGGCTCGAAACACAGAGCTCGTGCCCCGAAGCGATCAAACGGCAAGCGGAACGCGGCGTTCCGCTTGAATCCGAGCGCCGCGCGCCGAACGCCGAGCGCCGGTATCCGTTGAGGCTTCTGTCCGCTGACTTCGTCACGAGCGCCGCGAGCCGTGCGCAGGGCATCCCGCACGACGGCCTCTCCCAGATCGCGCTCGTTGGACGATCGAACGTCGGCAAGTCGAGCCTGATCAACGCGCTGAGCCGGGCGAAGGTGGCCCGCACGAGCGCGGCGCCGGGCAAGACCCGTCTGGCAAACGTATATCGGCTCATCGCAGAGGGCGGCGCCGGCGGTCCCGGGCGATGGTCGGTCTACTTCGTCGATCTCCCCGGCTATGGCTACGCACGTGGAGGCGCGAACGCGGCGGACGACCTGCGCGCCGTCGCCGAGTCGTACTTCCGCGCAACCGATTCGGGCAGCCGTGGGGTGCTGCACCTGGTCGACTCGCGGCATCCGGACCTGGAGAGTGACGTCGACGCCGCGCGGTGGCTGGCTGGGTTGGACGTGGAACGGCATGTGGTCGCCACCAAGATCGACAAACTGTCGCGCGCCGAGCGGGCGCGCAACCTGAGGATCATCGGGAATGTGTTTGGAATGCCCGCCGTGCCGGTCTCGGTCACGAGCGGCGAAGGATTGGATGAACTGTGGAGAATGATCGCGAAAATCGCCAGGGACGCGGCGCCGCGCGGGTGACCGAGCCGGCCGCCACCGCCGCCGCCACTGAAGCCCCCGTCGTCGAGCTCACGACGCTGAAGGACATGAGCGTGACGGAGCTGACGCACATCGCCCGGCAGCTCGACGTGCCGGGAGCGACCGGCATGCGCAAGCAGGAGCTCATTTTCGAGATCCTGAAGTCGCGCGCCGAGAAGAGCGGCCTGCTCTTTTCGGAAGGTGTGCTCGAGACGCTGCCGGACGGCTTCGGTTTTCTGCGGGCGCCGGACTACAACTACCTGCCGGGCCCCGACGACATCTACGTCTCCCCTTCGCAAATCCGGAAGTTCGACCTGCACACCGGCGACACGGTGTCCGGCCAGATTCGCCAGCCGAAGGAGGGCGAGCGCTACTTCGCCCTGATCAAGGTCGAAGCGGTCAACTTCGAGCCGCCCGACCGGGCGCGCGAGAAGATCTTCTTCGAGAACCTCACGCCGCTCTACCCGCAGGAACGTATCCGGCTCGAGGCGGCGTCCGACAACCTGTCGGCGCGCGTCATGGACCTGATGGTGCCGATCGGCAAGGGTCAGCGCGGCCTGATCGTCGCGCCGCCGCGCACCGGCAAGACGATGCTCCTGCAGAACATCGCGAACAGCATCACCACGAACCACCCGGAGGTGTACCTGATCGTGCTGCTCATCGACGAGCGGCCCGAGGAGGTCACCGACATGCAGCGATCGGTCAAGGGGGAGGTCATCTCGTCGACGTTCGACGAGCCGGCCACGCGGCACGTGCAGGTCGCCGAGATGGTGATCGAGAAGGCCAAGCGGCTCGTCGAGCACAAGAAGGACGTCGTCATCCTGCTCGACTCCGTGACGCGCCTGGCGCGCGCCTACAACACGATCGTGCCGCCATCCGGCAAGGTCCTCTCGGGCGGCGTGGACAGCAACGCCCTGCAGCGCCCGAAGCGCTTCTTCGGCGCCGCGCGGAACATCGAGTCAGGTGGTTCGCTGACGATCATCGCGACCGCGCTCATCGACACGGGATCGCGGATGGACGAAGTGATCTTCGAGGAGTTCAAGGGCACCGGCAACCTCGAGATCCACCTCGATCGGAAGCTCACCGACCGCCGCGTGTTCCCGTCGATCGACATCCAGAAGAGCGGCACGCGCAAGGAGGAGCTCCTCATCCCGAAGGAGGACCTCAATCGCGTGTGGGTGCTCCGCAAGGTCCTGACCCCTCTGTCACCCGTCGAGGCGATGGAGCTGCTGCTGTCGAAAATGGGCAAGACCAAGAACAATGCGGAGTTCCTCGGGGCGATGGCCAACGGGAAGTAAGAGCAGGGTGCCAGGGTGCCAGGGTGCCGGGGTGCCAGGGTGCCAGGGTGCCAGGGTGCCGGGGTGCCAGGGTGCCAGGGTGCTAGGGTGCCAGGGTGCTAGGGTGCCAGGGTGCCAGGGTGCTAGGGTGCCAGGGTGCAGTTTCTGCTGCGACGGGCGGTGGTGACGACCGCAGATCCTGCCGCACGATAGCTTGGTACTGCCGAAGGTTCTCGAATTCCGGGCACAACTCACTTGGATCGCGTCCTGCTCCTGACTGGGCATGGCCGGGGCGCGGACCTTCCAAGACCTGATCGCGTGGCAATTGGCGTCGCAGCTCTGCGACGTCGTCTTCGACATCACGGCCTCCGGGCGCAGCTCTCAGGACTTCGAGTTTCGTGATCAGATTCGCAACGCGGCCAAGAAAGCGCCAGCGCTCATCACCGAGGGCTTCCTGCGCTGGACTTCGCCGGAGTTCGTCCGCTACCTTCGAATGGCGCGAGGAGAGCTCGGAGAGATCCAGAACGCGCTGGCCTTCGCACGTCGACATAGCTACTGCTCTGCCAAAGACCTCACCCGCGCAGACATCCTCACCCGCCGCGCTATGGCCGCCACGACGCGACTATTGCAGTCCAAGCTTCCGCCCGACTCCCCCTGAGCCCCGCGTCAAAAACTGGCACCTTGGCACTCCTGGCACCCTGGCACCCTGGCACCCTGGCACCCTGGCACCCTGGCACCCTGGCACCCTGCTTTAGCTCATTCATTACTCCGCTTGACGTGACCCTCCCCAACGGCTTGAGATAGAGGGATGCTGATAACCGCAGTTCTACTCGCCGGGCTGACCATCGGTCAGTTGCCCGCCGAGAAGCCTCCTCAGGCCCAGCCCCCGGCGCCGGCGCCGACGACGCCAGCGCAGACGGCCCCGCGGCCCCCGGCGGCCCGCCCGAGCATCACGGTCCTCGTCACGGACCGACTGGGCAAGCCACTTCCGGAGATCGCGGTCAAGGCTACGGGCCCGATGGAACGCGAAGGAAAGACGGACGCTGAGGGGACCATCGTTCTCCGCAACCTCAATGCGGGGACGTACCGCCTGCGGTTCGAGAGCCCGGGGACGATTACCCTCGAGCGGGAAATCACGGTTGCCGCCGGCCGGCCCGTCAAGACGACCGCCGAGCTGGCGGCTGCCCCACCGCCTCCTCCGCCCCCCAAGCCGGAGCCACCGCCCGAGCCAGTCGCGCCCGCACCACCTCCGGTGCGCCCCGCCGGACCGCCGAGCTCCGTCTCGATTCCGGACTTCGTCGAAAAGAACTACATCGGCCGCGGCGCACCGTTGAAGAGCTCGCCCGTGGGCTGTACGGCGACGTCGACCGCGACCCTCGTCCAGCTGCGCGAACCGCTCGCCGAACACTCCCACGGCGACGCCGACGAAATGCTCTACATCGTCGCCGGCGAGGGCGTGCAGCGCATCGGCAGCGTCGACATGAACCTGACCGCAGGTACTTTCGCCGTCATCCCGAGAGGGACGCCGCATACGGTGACCCGAAAGAGCAACACGCCGATGATCATGGTTTCCATCCTCACCGGGCCGCCCTGCGACGCCGGCAAATGAGGCTCCACCGCTGATGCGCTATCGGACGTTCGGACGAACCGGCTGGCAGGTTTCGGATGTCGGCTACGGAATGTGGGGACTGGCGGGTTGGACGGGCAGCCAGGACGAGGAGTCGCACGCGTCACTCGACCGCGCGATCGAGCTCGGCTGCAACTTCTTCGACACAGCCTGGGCGTACGGCGACGGACGAAGCGAGCGAATCCTCGGGGAGACGCTTCGCCGCAACTCCGGCGCCAGACTGTACGTCGCCACGAAAATCCCGCCGAAGAACCGGCAGTGGCCGGCGCGCAACGGCCACGCGCTGGAGGACGTCTTCCCGAGCGACTACATCAGGGAGTACACCGAGGCGAGCCTCGCGAATATTGGAGTCTCGTCGCTCGACCTTCAGCAGTTCCACGTCTGGAACGACGCGTGGGCGGACGATGAACGCTGGCAGCGGGCGGTCAGGTCGCTGAAAGACGAGAGGTTGATCAAAGCCTTCGGGATCAGCGTCAACCGGTTTCAGCCGACGAACGTCCTACGAGCCTTGAAAACAGGACTCGTCGATTCGGTGCAGGTCGTCTACAACGTGCTCGACCAGAACCCCGAGGACGAGTTGTTCCCCGTGTGCCAGGCGGAGAACATCGCGATCATCGCGCGGGTCCCGTTCGACGAGGGGAGCCTCACGGGTACGTTGACCGCGACCACGCGCTGGCCGGCGGGTGATTTTCGCAATGGCTACTTCACGCCCGACAATCTCGCCGCGACACTCCCACGGATCGACGCGCTCAAGAAGGTCTTCCGGCCGGAATGACACTGCCCGAGCTCGCGCTGCGGCACATCCTCAACCACCCGGCGGTCAGCACCGTCATTCCTGGGATGCGCAAACCTGGACACGTCGACGAGAACATCGCTGCAAGCGATGCCGAGCCTCTCGGAGCGGCGTTTATGGCAGAGCTGAAGCGTCATCGCTGGAACCGAACCGTCGACTGGGAATAGGAAATCCTGTATTCGGCAGAATTCTGGTAGAATACCCTTTTGTCTTCAGCCCCAAGGAGCGAGCCGTGAAGGAAGGGATTCATCCTAAGTACTACGAGATCGAGGCGCGGTGTGCGTGCGGCGCGACCTGGCAGACCCGGTCGACGAAGCCCGAGCTGCATCTCGAGATCTGCAATAACTGCCACCCGTTCTTCACCGGCCGGCAGAAGCTGGTGGACACGGAGGGCCGCGTCGAGCGATTCACGAAGCGATTTGGCGCTCAGACGTCCGAGAGCCGGAAGCAGGCAGTGAAGGCCGGAAAGGCCAAGAAGGTGGCGCAGGTCGCCGCCAAGTAGGCTCAGCCGAACATCAGCCGGAGGTTCTGCCCCCTCGAGATTTTCTGATCGAGCCGCGCCAACCGGTGCCGCAGCCCCTCTTCGCGGCGCCGGGCTGGTGAACCGTCACTTTCCGTGATTTCCTCCAGCGCAAACATCGCGAGCTCCCGCGCCGCAAAGTAATCGCGGACGCGGTGCTCTTCGTGGATGGCAAGCGCCTCCGCCGCGAACTGGCGAAGCGCTTCCACGACGAGGCTGCCCCGGACCGCGCGCGAGTCCCCGAACGCGAGCAGCTCACGCCATACCGTCGCTGCCTCTTCGAAACGGCGGGCTCGCCGGCATCGCAAGCCGAGACGATACAGCGCCTCTCCACGCACATCGACCTGGTCCGAGGCTGTCGCCCGACGATAACAGCTCTCGGCCCGGATCGAATCACCACCACGCTCGTACACCCGGCCGAGCGCAAGCGCTTCGCTCGCGTCGCGGCATGCGTCGACGCCATCTTCGGCGAGTCGCACGGCCCGCGCGGTGACAGCGGCGAGCGAAACGAGATCGAGCCGGTTGTGCTCGAGCACGGGCTCGAGCGGTCGCGGATCCCCGGTGCGGAGAAAGTTGAAGAACCGCCGCGGAATCTCCCCGCCCGGCACATCGCCCACCCGCCGCACGTCGAACAGCGTCCGCTCCAACGTCGCCAGGCGGCACCCTCCATCATCTGATTCGCCTGCTGCCGCGGCCCGCAACTTCCAAAGCCGCCGTGCGGAGTGCAGCATGTCGAAATGCGGGATGCCCTCGAATGGCAGATCCATGCGATGGAAGACCCACCGGGTCTCCATCACGGGCACGTCGAAGGTCTTCCCGTTGTAGCTGACGAGCAGATCGACGCCCTCGAAGCAGTCGGACACCGCCGCGAGTAGTGCTCGTTCGGCTGCATGACTCGTGAGCAGGAACTGACGGACCTGGAACGCGCCGAGGTCGAAGAAGCCAAGGCCCACGAGGAACGCCACGGTGCCGGCGCCGCCGCTCAGACCGGTCGTCTCCAGGTCGATGAAGACCGTGCGCGACAGCGCCTCGGATTGATGGCGCTCTGCACGTTCGGGTTCAGCAACGTCGGAGCGACCTCTGACCTCGAGCGCGGGGTCGAGCATCGTGAGACCCCCTCCCGCGCGGAGCTCGCAGTCTCCGATGCGGATGTCGCCGTGCCAGCGATCCGATTCGTATCGCCGATCGACCGCGAGGCACCGCCCGAACGCGGTCTCGATGATGACCCCGCCCAGCAGGTCGCTCACGCGGTCGAGATCGAGCGTGGACTCGTACCGGCCGACGTCCGGCTCGTAGGTCAGCTCACGCCCGGCCGGCTTCTGGGCACCTGGCCGGACGATCGATTCAGGCGGGAGGTCAGATCCATGTCAGTTTACGTGGGGCTCCGCCCCACACCCCGGCTCGGTCGCTCGCGGGGCCCCCTTCGCCCCACTCCGCTCCCTCGCGGGCGCGCCGTGCGCGCCGCCGTTACGCGGTTTGCGCAGCCAAATTCTTGTCAGGGACCGCATAACAGCCTAAACCGCCTCCCCCGCAATCACCCTGCTGAGGATGTGCAGCGCCACCCGCTTCGCGTAGGGGCCTGTATGGCCCTCCGGGCCGACGCAGGACGGACAGCCCGAGTCGCAGGGGCATCCCGCGATGAGGTCCCGCGTCCGATCGAGCAGCTCGGAGTGCATCGCGAACAACGGCCGGCTGAACCCGATGCCGCCCGGATAGTTGTCGTAGATGAAGATGTTCGGCTCGGTGGCGAGCGCATCAGGCACGGTGGAAATTCCCCCCGTGCGAATCGGACGATCGAGAGCGCCGCCGTCCACCGACAACCCGATGTCGTGCCCATCGCACATCAGGAGGAGCTGGGCGATGTTCTTCATCGCAAACGCCAGCCCGACGATGCCGTCGCGGCGGTCGGCAATCGAGTACGGCAATGCGGCCATGACAGCGGCAGAGATCGTCAGCCAGTAGGACGACGTGTGCATCTGCTGCTCCGGCAGATCCAGGTCGCCGGAACCGACGTTCTCGTTCGTATAGAACTTGATCTTCTTGAAGCCGACGACGCGGGAGACGACGTGGACTTCTCCGTGACTGCGAGCTGACGCCGTCGGGATCCGGCGCTCGGCGCTCGGCGCTCGCTCCTCGGACGACACCATCGAACTGGTTTCGCTCTCGCTATCGCTCGCGAACGTCTCCAGTATCGTGACCTTGGCGTAGCTGATCGCAGTGGTGTAGTAGTCGCAGTCTACGGACCGCACGTATGCCTTGCGGCCGTCGAAGTCGAAGCGTGCCACCTGATACAGCGCGCCCTCGACGATGTAGATGGCTTTTTCGTGGAGCGTCGAAGGACCGCTCGTGAAGTCCGTCTCGCCGATCACCCGCTCGTCGTGCGTGATGTCGACGACGACGAAGTTGTCCGAGGACACCGACCGCAGGCTGACGGCGTCGGCTGGGTACGATTCGTTCGTCCAGTTCCATTGCCCGTCGGCGTGATGCACGAACCCCTCTTCGCCCAGTACCCCGAGGACCTCCTGCAGATCTTCCCCGCCGAACCGCTCGGCGTCCTGGAACGGCAGCTCGAAGGCCGCACACTTCACATGATCGACGAGGATGTGGAGGTTGTCCGGATTGATCAGCGCGTGCTCGGGTGACGCATCGAAGAAATAGGACGGATTCCGGACGATGAACTGGTCGATCGGGGCGCTGCTTGCGACCAGCACGGCTGCCGAGCGCGTGGTCCGGCGGCCTGCCCGGCCGGCGCGTTGCCAGGTTGCAGCAATCGTCCCTGGATACCCCGCGAGGACCGAGACATCGAGGGCGCCAATGTCGATCCCGAGCTCGAGCGCGTTCGTGGACACGACCGCCCGCACGAGCCCCTCGCGAAGGCCGCGCTCGATCTCGCGCCGCCGGTTCGGCAGGTAGCCGCCGCGATAACCTCGGACGACATCCGCGGCGCCAGGAGGGCCGTGAAACGCATCCTTCAGATAGGTCGTCAGGATTTCGACCGCCAGGCGGCTCTGCGCGAAGAGGATCAGCTGAAGGTTGTGCTTCAGGAACTCGAGCGAGACCCGGCGCGCCTCGGAGAGGTACGACCGCCGGATACCCAACTGGGCGTTCACGACCGGTGGGTTGACGAAGAGAAAGAACTTCTCTCCACGCGGCGCGCCACTCTGATCCACCAGCGAGAACGGCCGACCGGTGAGGCCCTCGGCCAGCTCCCGGGGATTCGCAATCGTGGCGGACGAGCAGATGAAGATGGGGTCCGAGCCATAGTGCCGGCAGATCCGTTGGAGCCGCCTGAGGATGTTCGAAAGGTGGCTCCCGAATACACCGCGATACGCGTGCAGCTCGTCGATGACGACGAAACGCAGGTTCTCGAACAGTTTCGCCCAGCGCGGGTGATGCGGCAGGATCCCCGAGTGCAGCATGTCGGGATTGCTGAGAACGACATGTGCCTTCCCGCGAATCGATCGGCGGGCATCCGACGGCGTGTCTCCGTCGTACGTAAAGACCCCGATCTCGAGGTCCGAATCTGCCGAAAGGAGCTCCGACAGTGTGTGCAGCTCCGCGAGCTGATCCTGCGCGAGTGCCTTGGTCGGAAAGAGATAGAGCGCGCGGGTAGACGGGTCCTGCAGGATCGCGCTCAGGACCGGTCCGTTGTAGCACAACGTTTTTCCGGACGCCGTCGGGGTGATCGTGACGACATTGCGCCCGGCGAGCACGTGTTCGAACGCTTCCGCCTGATGCGTGTAGAGCTGTTCGACGCCGCGGACCGAGAGCGCGGCCCGCAGCCGCGGGTCCACCCCATCAGGATAGGGCGCGAACCTCGCGGGCACCGCCGGCAGGCGGTGCGCCGCGGTCACGATCGGGTCCGCCTCGCGCCCGAGTGGCGCCCGGGACGCCGTCAACCGGCTCAGGGCCTCCTGAAGCGACCGGTCCTTGTCCCCGGCCACAACCGGGAGGGTGGGAGAAGCCATGGGAAGCTGTTGAAAGCGAAAGAATTGCGACCGATCCTAACAGCCGGCGGACGGGCGATCAAGAGGCGAAAATCAGAATCTGCCTGGGTCTGACCCCACTGTCATACGCCGCGCGCCGCGGGGGCGGTCGCGGCGAGCTTCGCGCGCGCCGCCTGCGCCACGATCCCACTCAATCCGATGACGCCAATCAGGTTGGGAAACACCTGCAGCACGTTCATCAGATCGCCCCACGCCCACACGACATCCACCTTCGAGATGGCACCGAGCGGAATCAGCAGGCAGTAAATCCACCGGTAGGGCACTGTGACCGCGCGCCCCAGGATGTACTCGAAGAACTGTTCTCCGTAGTACGCCCACCCGATCAACGTGGTGTAGCCGAATAGAAACGTCGAAAACGCGACAATCCATCCGCCGACGCCCGGCATCACCGTGTTGAAGCCGGCGGCGACCGCCGCCGTGCTCGTCAGGCCGGATCGCCAGACCCCCGTCAGCAGGATCGTCATCGCGCTGATCGACGAGGTCACGAACGAGACGATGAAGACTTCGATGACGGCGTTCAGCCCCTGCAGCGTGGGCTGCGTGCTGCGCGCCGTGCCGTAGGCGACGGCTGCCGTGCCATACCCTGCCTCGTTGGCGTAGATGCCCCTGGCGATTCCATAGCGCATGGCGACGAACATCCCGAAGCCGAGCGCCGAGCGCGTGGTGAACGCTTCGGAGAAGACGAGCGCCAGCACGGACGGAATACGTGCCGCATTGAACAGGATCACGATCAGGCCGCCGGCCAGATACAAACCGACCTTGAGGGGGGACAGCTTCTCCGCCGCGCGGCCGATCGACGCAATCCCGCCGATGATCACGAGCCAGGTCAGGATGGCGATCCCGATGCCCGAGGCGAGCCTCGGGACACCGAACACGGTATCCAGCACCAGCGCCATCGAGTTCGGCTGCGTAAACGGGGTCGTCGTCAACGCCGCCACAGCCGCCACGCATGCGAAGAGCCACGCGAGCGACGGCGACCGGAGCCCATCGCGCAGGTAGTACATCGGACCGGACAACACCGTGCCGCTCGTGGTCTCGCGAAAGGTCATGCCGAGCACGGCTTCGCTGAATTTGATCGCGGTCGCGACAAAGCCGTACACCCAGATCCAGAAGAGCGCCCCCGGGCCGCCGGAGACGATGGCTGTCGCGACGCCGGCAATGTTCCCGGTTCCGATCGACGCCGCGAGCGCCGTCATGAACGCCTGGAACGGCGTCAACGCGCCGCTCTCTCCGCTCGCACGACGCACGAAGGCGACACGCCACGCCTCGGCGAATCGTCGGACCTGCACGAAAGAGGTCTTGACGGTCAGAAACGCGCCCGCACCAAGGAGCACGATGACGACCCACGGCATGAACAGGCCGTCGGCGAGAGACTGGATGAGAGAGGCCACGCGGGGGTTATATCAGCTTCCAGCTTCCAGCTTCCAGCTTCCAGCTACCAGCTTCCAGCTACAAGCGAAGCGGGAAGCGGGAAGCGGGAAGCGGGAAGCGATTAGATATTGGATCTGGATTGACATCCATCGACGGGCACGCAGGCGCCGCTGATCCAGCTGGCGCGCGGCGAGGCGAGGAAGGCGACGACGGCGCCGACTTCGTCTGCGCGTCCGAAACGCCCGAATGGCAGCTCGCGCGCGACGAACTGGGCAATGGCTTCGGGCTCGGCCTGCTGCCGACGGTGCCACGATCCACCGGGAAACAGAATGGACCCGGGCGCGACGCTGTTCACGCGGATGTCGTGCGGCGCCAGCTGCTGCGCGAGCGACTTCGACAGGCTGATCTCGGCCGCCTTCATCGCGTTGTACGTCATGCGCCCGCCGGACTCCCGGCCCCAAATCGAGGCGATCATCACGATCGCGCCGCCGCCGCGGCGCTGCAGGTGGGGCACCGCGATCCGGGAGGCACGGATGGCCGGAAACAGCGTCTCGTCGAAGGCGGCCTGCCATTCTGCGTCGCTCGTTCCCACGAGGTCGCCCCCAGCGGCGCGGCCCACGTTGTTCACGAGAATGTCGAGACCGCCGAAGGTTTCGACCGTCCGGTCGATGACATGCTGCGCTCCGGCGGCCGTCGAGACGTCGCCCTGGACGCCGAGTACTCTCGCAGGATCCCCGGCGGACGCTCCAACCTCTTTCACCGCCGCCGAGAGCCGCTCTTCTCCTCGCGCGCAGACACACACACAGCACCCCTCCGCCGCAAGCGCGTGCGCGCTCGCCAGTCCGAGCCCGCGGCTCGAACCGGTAATGAGGGCCACTTTGTCGGTGAGTTGAAGGTCCACGCGTCAGCGTCCTGAGAGATCGTTCAGGCGCCAATCGAACTGGCGGAACTCCATCTTGAATTCGTTCTTTTGCAGCAGCTCGCGTTCGAGCCTGAGCACGTGCGGCATGATGAACGCCATGATGGCGCGCTCGACGGGCGAACGCTGTGCGAAGGTGCCGGTGGCCCCGGGATCGTAGCCGGCGACGAAGTCGGCCTCGCGCCAGCTGAAGATCGGCGTGACCGACACGACGTTGCCGATTCGATCGATCTGGATCATCTGCTCCTCGGACACGAAGCTCCTTCTGCACCGATTCGAGCTGCTGCTTCAAGCGCTGCGCGGTGTAGGCCTCACTGCGGAGCCGGCCGCTGCCGATGGCGCCGCGTCCGAGCGCGAGATAGACGCGTGCGTCCTTGAACTCCGGCAGGATGGTCTTTTCGATCTCGTCGAGAGTGACGCTCCGCCCCGCCGCACGATGCTTGGTCTGCTCGAAGGCGCCGGGGATCTGCTTGACGCTCACGGCAGGGAACGTCGTCGATCGAGCGCGGATCGGATAGTTGTCGATGACCGTCTCCAGCACGAAGGCGTTGTACGCATTGAGCCAGAACGCGACCTGTTGTTCGCGCGTCCAGCCGCTGTACGTCTGGGCCGGAATGTTGAGCGTCGCGATGTAGCGATCGAGACGGCTTCGATCGGACTTGAGCGCACGATAGTAGACGAGTCCATCACGAACCGTGACATCCAGGATTTCGTCGAGTGGAACGTGAAGAGGATCCGCTCCCTCCGCCGGAGTGAATCGCTGCGCCGGCAGGTTGGAAGAAAGCAGCGACACTGCCAGCACGACCGTGGGAACCAAGGCTCGAACCATGGACGTAATCCTACCGTGAAGCGATGCGGTGCGGACGAATGCCGCCCAGACCGCTCGCGCCTGCGCGGACGCCGATGCGCCAAGGCTGGAAGGCTGATTCAACGCGCTCGGGTCGCGGAGGCCACGACCTTGAGCTCGCCCGCGAGCGCCTTCGCGCCGTACACGTCCAGCAGCGCCGTACCGATGAAGGCGGGGTGCACGGCCACGGTCCGGTTCTTCTCGGCGTCGAACCAGTAGGTCCCGGAGATCGAGTGGATGTTGCCGTCGAACACGAGTCCAACGATCTCGCCAGCCGCGTTGACCATCGGGCTGCCGGAGTTGCCCCCGATGATGTCGTTGGTGGTTACGAAGTTCACGGCCGTTCGCATGTCCAGATGGGGCTTCGCGTCCAGCCACGTCTTGGGCACCTCGAACGGCGGTGCGCCGGTCGCACGCTCGTACAGCCGAGAGAGAGAGGTGAACGGCTCAACGCGACGGCCGGCCTCGAGCCAGCCCTGCACCGCGCCATACGACAGCCGGAGCGTGAACGTGGCATCCGGGTAGATGCTGGTGCCGTACACCGCGAAACGGGCATCGGCAATCGCTCGCTGGGCCCGACCTTCAGGCCCTTCGACTTCGGTCTCGTGTTGCTTGCGCAGCGCCCTCGCCTGGGGGTCGACCGCGCGCGCGAGCGCGATCATCGGATCGTCGCTGGCATCGATGGCCTTCTTCCCTCCCTCGAGCAGCGTCAGCCGGACCTTGGAATCCGCGAGCTTCGAGCCTGAAATCAGCGCCTTCGCCTTTTCGTCCGGCGACGCGTTGCCCAACGCCAGTTTGACCACGCCGTTGTCGGGCCCGAGGTACTCGCGCGCGCGCTCGAGAGAGAACGACAGGCGGACCTCTTCGAATTCGGGATAGACGGGAACTTCCGCTGCAAGCTGCTGGCGCAGCTGCGGCGCCTGGGCGTCGGTGTACTCGCGAAGCCGCTCGGCGTTCGGTTTCGTGCTCTCCTCCGCGGCCCGAACGAGCAGTCGCGCGTAGTTGAACAGCGTGCTGTTGAAACCCGCGGCGCCTTCGATCAGCGCGTACGGCACGATCGTGTCGCGATACACCTGTTCGGCGCGAGCGATGTCCTCCCATGCCGTTCCTGCGCTCGCCTTCAGCTTTGGGTCGGACATCACCTTTTGGCGCAGCTTTTGCTCTTCGGCGGCGCGCGCGTCCATCATGCGATCGTCGAGCAGGGCCGCGAGCTGCATGCGCCGCACTTTGATGCTGTTCTCGATATTCGACAGGTAGTCGCTGGCCGTGCGCGCCGCCTCGGCAGACGACTTGGAGTACTGGAGGAGACGACCGCGCAGCTCCGCATAGCGAAGCAGCCAGAACGGCAGGTAGGCGTCGCGCTGCGTCTTCAGCTGCGCGACCGTGAGCAGACGTTCCGTCGTACCGGGATGTCCCGCCACGAATACCGGCTCTCCGTCTTTGGCGCCAGCCCAGTTGAACGTCAGGTGATTCGTGGTCGCAGCCGGTTTGCCGTTCTCGTACAACCGAAGCAGCGACATGTCGAGGCACCAGCGCGGAAACTGGAAGTTGTCCGGATCACCGCCGAACGCTGCGATCCCTTCCTCGGGCGCAAACGCGAGTCTCACATCGTCGTATCTCTTGTACTTGTAGAGCCAGTACTGCCCGCCTTGGTATAACGTTACCGCCTCACACTTGAGCGGCGCGCCGGCCTTCTGTGATTCGGCCTCGCACGCGGATTCCAGATTCGTGAGGGTCTCATTACGTCGCCGCGCGACGTCTGCCGGAGCGGCACCAGCCAGAGCACTCCCCACCTTTGTGGTGACGTTCTCGGTCTTCATCAGCACCGAGGCCTGCTCACCCTGGCAACGAACTTCGTTCTCGCGCGCCTGGGTCACAAACCCGGTCGCCACCAGGTCGCGCTGTGCGGTGGAGTTCTCGGACAGGCAACTGCGCGCGCAGTGATGGTTGGTGAGCACGAGACCGTCGGCCGACACGATCGATCCGGTGCAACCGCTCTCGATTCGCACGACCGCGTGCTGCAGGCGCTCCAGCACCCGATCGGTGACGTCGACCTTGTACGTCTTCATGACTTCCGCTTTGGGAAAGTTGTCGAAGGTCCACATGCCTTCGTCGGCGGTCATGGCCGAGGCAAAGAGAGCGACCAGAGCCAGCGCGAGCGCGGTGCGTTTCCTCATGGCCACAGGATAGCAGGATGAAGTGGACGTAGGCGGAAACTCGCTAGTCCCCTGGAACCGTCAGAAAATTCTCGAGTGCCTTCGAGAAAGCCTCCGGCGCCTCGAGGTTCGACACATGTCCTGCACCAGGCAGCACGACCAGCTGCGATCGTGGGCACGCGCTCAGGATGCGCTCGCTGTCGGCTGGCGGCGTCAGCACGTCCTCGCCGCCTACGATGACGAGCACGGGAACCGCCATCCGCGGGAGGTCGGGGGTCGAGTCCGGCCGGTCCATCATGGCGTGGAGAGCCGCATCGATTCCATCGGCGGTGTTCCGCTCGATCAGCCGCCGGACCGTACGCACCAGCTGAGGATCTGCCTGCCCGCTCATGAGCTTCGGCAGCATCGTGTCCGCAACTGCCTCGACACCTTCGGCGCGGACGAGTGCCGACATCGCGCGTCGGTTCTCTCGCCCTTGGGCCGTGTCGGCCTCGGCCTTCGTATCGGCCAGCACGATGCTGGTGAAGCGCTCCGGGGCGCGACGATGGAGCGCAAATGTGATGTAGCCACCCATCGACAGGCCGCCGATGGAAGCGCTCTCGATCTCGAGCGCGTCCAGGAGTGACTCCATGTCGGCCGCATAATCGTCGATGGTGGCTCGAGGCGATCCCAGCGGCGATGCGCCAAACCCTCGGACGTCCGGTGCCAGGTACCGCCATCCCTCCGGCGCGCGCTCGAGCTGAGGACGCCACATGTCCGCCGTCAGCGGAAACGCGTGGATCAAGAGGACCGGCCATCCCGCTCCGGCTTCGAAGCAGCGAAAGCGTCCGCGCACCGTGTCGAGCTGGTGCTCGAGGATCATCCGCCGATGATAGCGTGTGTCGACGGACCGAGGCTCGTCACGCACCTCGGCCCGGTTTCGAGACGGCCGCCAGCAACGCGAGGATCAGAACGATGGCGGCTGACAGACCCAGGAACACCGGCCTCCGCCACGTGAAGATCGGAAAGCCGCCCTGAGCCGCGCTCCTGAATCCGCCCGCATCGCCCGTCGTCCTCCGCTGAGCGTCCGCGCGCTGTTCGGCAGGCCACCGGAGCCCGGTCCGGGATATGTACGATGGCGTGTCCAGCACAGGGGCGAAGTACGTCTCGAGGATCCGGTTCTCGAACCACGCAGCCGACGGCTGGCCGCCGTCCCATTGCCTGTTCCGCTCCTGAACGTGCAGCAGGCCCTCGCTGATGTACTGATCTTCGCGCGACAGGCGCGCCGGCCGTTCGATCGGCGGATTGGATGCCCATCGACTCGCGCGATCGCGCGAGAGCCCCGCGAGCTCCTCGGCCGTGTAGATCGAGCGGAAAGTCCCTGCCTCAGGGTCGGAGATCTCGTAGCCAACGTGCACCGAATTCAGGAACGCCGCCAGCAATGCGGCCAGTGCAGCGGCGACGCCAAAAATGTGCGCGCGAGAACGCCGCCGAGTTCCGGCCACCAGACCGGATGGCGGCCGGATGGCGGCGCTCAACAGCAGTCCCGACACGATCGCGGCGCCGTTCAGGAAGATGTCCCGCAACTCCCCCACGCGCGCGGGCAGGAACCACTGGAACCATTCCTCGCACGTCCCGACTGCCAGGCCCGCCAGCAGGGGCAGAACGAAGACCGCTGCCCCGCCCAGAGGCACCCAGGCACGATAGAACAGCCACGTCACCACTCCGTACTCGATGAAGTGGACGTGCTCGACCACGTCCGATTCCGGGTTGCCGATTGACGATCGCACCGAGTACCCGACCGCCAGCGCGAGTGCCACGACAACAAGTCCGTAACGGGCGGCGCGACGGTCCCTGATCCTGTTGATTGCGACGGCGACGGCGATCAGCGCCGCGAGCGCGACCGCGCCGCCGACGATCGTGACGAATTGTGCCGGAAAGGTCTGGCGCAGCCATCGCCGCGCTTCTCCCATGAACGGCGCCGACACCACGAGGAGGACGGACGCGAGGAGGGCAGCGACGAAGCGCCCGGGCTCGAGCCGCGACGCTTCGAGTGCTCCCGGCATGTTGTTGAGTGGATTAGCTCGTCGCTAGACGAAACGGGTGAGGATGACGTCGAGGGCGCGCGCCTGCTTCTGGGTGCGGTGCCATTGCACGAGAATCGGGCTCTGGTAGGTGCCTTCGACGATCGCGCCGCGGCCTTCGGCCGCTCGATCGGAGACGAGCAGGCTGACCGATCGCTTCATCCGCAGGAAGCGGGCGGCAGGCATGGCGATGGCCCGCGAGAGCACGTTCTCGAGCAACGAGTCGCGCAAGCCGAGCGCCTCGACCAGCTGGTTGAACACCCGGACGAGATCGTATTTCGCGTAGTCGAGCGTCTTTGCCGGAATGGCCCTCGGGTTGCCGAGGATGTGGCCCGCCTTCTCGGCCATGAAGCGCAGCGGATCGCGCAGCACCTCGGAGAGATCGTGCCGCATCAGCAGCGTTTCGTACTCGTTCACGGTCAGCCCCGCGTGTCGCTCGCCGGGCGCGAGCGTGATGCGGATGCGCCCCTTCGTCACGCCGTGCGCGGCCACGAGTGCCGAGCACTCTTCGTAGATGCCGAGCGCCGGCGCCTTCAGATTCACGGAGTCCACGGCGAATCGCGAGACAGGCACGGTGAGCCGGATCTGCGCGACCTGCTCTTCGTGCGAGTACCCGATGACGCTCGTCACCCGCCGCCGCGGGCGACCGGCGTGTACACCATCGAGATCGATGAAGCACATGGGCTCCTGGATCCGGTTGGTGTAGGAGACGCAGGTGCGCAGCGCTCCCGCCATGAACGCCAGGTGCGAGTCGGCGTTCTGCGGCTCCTCCGGACGCTGCTCGTCGGTCAGCTCCGTCCGACGCTCGATCTTGTCGTGCTCGTAGCCCGCGCCCTCGGGGAACATCGTCCGGAAGAGCTCGATGTAGGGCATCACGCCCGTGCGACTCTGGTTCAATCGCGAAGCCAGGCTCTGATCGAGGTATCCGGCGGTGGTATGGAAGGAGCAGCAGAGAACGCGCTTGTAGTCATCCAGCGCGTCGCCAAAGCGATCGGAGACCCGTTGCCGCACGTCGATGACATCGACACGCGCCCTCGGGATCAACTCGAGTGTGTATTCCAAAGGTGCCAACGGCATCGACTACGGGCAACGACCGCCATCGATTAGCATAACATCACTTACCCCTTTGCCACGCAGGGTTTCCGGGGAGTCCTGGTCTTCCTCCCGACCGGCTCTCGCGCCCGTGTGCCCACAGGGCTTCGACCGATCTTCGCCGTGGCCTGGCTGGAGGCCTACTTGCGTTTGGCGGTGAAGGTGCCCTCCCCCATGTCGCCGAAGCTTGCCGTCCCTTTCAAGGCATCCTTCGTCGCGGTCCCCGAATAAACGACGTGGAGCTTCGTGTCCTGGAAGGTGACGTCGAAGCTGAAGGTCAGCTCCGACCCTTTCAGCGTCCCCTGGATTGGCGCTTCTCCGAGCCCCCCCACGTACTGGCCGGTCAGCTTCTCGCCGTTCTGCGTGAAGGTAATGGTCGGCGTGCCTGAACCGCCCGGGAAGTTGACCTCGAAGACCCAGGCCCCGCTGATGTCGAGCGCGGATGTGGCACCACCCCCGGCCGCACTGTCGCTGGATCCTGCCCGGGTGGCGGTCCAGTCACCCGCCGCATCTCCGAACTTCGCGTCGCCCGCGATCGAGTTCCCCTTGTGAACGCCCTTCATCGTGATGAGCATCGGGGCATCGCCGCCCTTGTACGTGAATGACACCGTGACGTCGCTGCCCGTCTGGTTCCCCTCGACAGAAATCTCCCCGTCGGAGTTGCCGATCGTACCGGTGAGCTTCCCCGCAGCGTTCTTGAGGGTCAGCGTCGCCTTGTGCGCGCCGTCCGGGGCGTTCAAGACGACATCCCATTTGCCACTGGCGTCAGGAGACTGCGCCGCGGCTGGACCGACGAGAATGCCGACCAGCGGCCACAAGAGCAAACACGGCGCGAGCGAGGTACTTCATGAGGGCCTCCAGAGCGCGGATTATCGCACAGGGACCGATCAGCAGAGTAACTTGATGATGTCCGAACGCGTGATGATGAAGGTCTTGTCCGTCTTGAAATCACGCACGAGCACTGCCGGGCTTTCGGGCGTGAGCATGCTGCCCAGCAGGTCCACCGGTGTCGAGATATCGACGAACGGAAACGCCGGCTGCATGATCGTCTCGACCGGCTGTTCCTTGATTGCCGGCTTCTCGAGGATCCTGGCGTAGAGGTGCGTCTCGTTCAGTGATCCGACGAGCCGCTTGTCGTGCGTGATCGAGATCTGGGAGAAGTCGTGCGCCGCCATCAGCTTCACCGCGGTCTCGACCGGCTCGCATCCCTCGATCGCGAGCAGCTCGCCTGACAGCCCCGTGGCCACCAGATCGCGCGCCGTCATTCCGGACTTCTCGAGGAAGCCCTTCTCCCGCATCCAGTCGTCGTTGTACATCTTGCCGAGATACCGCGACCCGTGATCGTGAAAGACGACGACCACGATGTCGTCTTCGTGGAAGTTGTCCTTGAGCTGCAGGAGGCCCGCCATCGCCGAGCCGGCCGAGTTGCCGGCGAAGATGCCCTCCTCGCGGGCGATCCGCCGCGTCATCTGGGCGGCATCCTTGTCGGTGACCTTCTCGAAGTGGTCGATGACGTCGAAGTCGACGTTCTTCGGCAGGAAGTCCTCTCCGATGCCCTCGGTGATGTAGGGATAGATCTCGTTCTTGTCGAAGACGCCGGTTTCCTTGTATTTCTTGAAGACCGACCCGTACGTGTCGATACCCCACACTTTGATCGCCGGGTTCCGCTCCTTGAGGTACCGCCCGGCACCCGAGATCGTGCCACCGGTGCCGACGCCGACGACGAGATGGGTGACCCGCCCGTCGGTCTGTTCCCAGATTTCCGGTCCCGTCTGCTCGTAGTGCGCGGCAGAGTTCGAGAGGTTGTCGGTACTGGTTCGCCTTCCAGCTGTTCGGGATTTCCTTCTCGAGACGGGACGAAACCGAGTAGTACGACCGCGAATCTTCGGGGGCCACGTTCGTCGGGCAGACGATGACCTCGGCGCCGAAGGCCTTCAGCGCGTCGACCTTCTCCTTCGATTGTTTATCGGTGGTCGTGAAGATGCATCTGTAGCCCTTGACGACTGCGACAATCGCCAGGCCCATGCCGGTGTTGCCCGAAGTGCCCTCGATAATCGTCCCGCCCGGCTTCAACAGACCCTGGCGCTCTGCATCCTCGATCATCCGGACAGCCATGCGGTCCTTGATGGAATTGCCCGGATTGAAGGTTTCGATCTTGACCAGCACGGTGGCGTCGATGAGCCCCCGGGTGATCCGGTTGATGCGCACCATCGGCGTGTGGCCGATGGCCTCGAGGATGGTCCCGCAAATCTTCTTCACGGAGAGATTATCGCCCACTGCCCCACATCCGGCGCGACCACCTCGCGCGCGCCCTGCCCGCGCCTTGCAAGGCGCTGGTGTGCTAGAACGTATCTCACAAATGCGGTGCGAGAGCGCGTGTAGGGGAGTCCGAGGGGCGAAGCCCCTCGGCTGAGACTGTCGTGGCCTCCTGAGGTACATGACCAACTGGATCATCAGCCGGGCGCCTCGCTGGTCCGTGACGGTCCTGGTTGTGGCGGCTTGGGCCTCCGCTGCCTGTAGCAGTAGTCCTCCGACAGGCCCGAAACGGCCTGCGCCGGCGCAGACTCGCCACCCGATCGCCCTCCACCCCGAGAATCCTCACTACTTTCTGTGGCGCGGACGCCCCACCATCCTCATCAGCTCAGCCGAACACTACGGCGCGGTGATGAACCTGGACTTCGACTGGTCGCGGTATCTCGATACGTTGCTGGCTGAGGGCATGAACTACACACGGGTTTTCAGCGGGGCCTACGTCGAGCCGGAGGGTGCGTTCAAGATCGCGCGCAATACCCTCGCGCCGCTGCCAGCCCGATACGTCGCTCCCTGGGCCCGAAGCAACCAGCCGGGCTACGCGAACGGCGGGAACAAGTTCGACCTCTCACGCTGGGACGAGGCCTATTTCGCCAGGCTCAAGGATTTCGTCGCCTACGCGGCTTCGAGGAACATCGTCGTCGAGCTCACGCTGTTCTGTCCCATGTACGAGGACATGCAGTGGGCCCTCAGTCCGATGAACGCCGTCAACAACGTGAACGGGATTGGCTCCATTGCGCGGACCGATGTCTACACGCTCGATCGCCACGGAGGCCTGTTGGAGGTCCAGGTCGCGCTCGTGCGCAGGATCGTCACGGAGCTGAACCGGTTCGACAACGTGGTCTACGAGATCTGCAACGAGCCCTACTTCGGCGGCGTGACGATGGCCTGGCAGCATCACATCGCGGACACGATCGTGGAGGCGGAACGGGAGCTTCCGTCCAAGCACCTCATCGCGCAGAACATCGCGAACAAATCGGCGCAGATCGTCGACCCGCATCCGGCGGTGTCCATCTTCAACTTCCACTACGCCACGCCACCGGACGCTGTGGCGGCGAACTACGCGCTCAACAAGGTGATCGGAGACGACGAGACCGGGTTCCGAGGTGTGGACGACGTGTTCTACAGAAGCGAGGCGTGGGAGTTCGTCCTTGCGGGAGGCGGGCTGTACAACAATCTCGACTACTCCTTCGTCTCCGGGCACGAAAACGGGACGTTCGCGTATCCGCCGACGCAGCCGGGCGGCGGCAGTCACGCGCTCCGTCAGCAACTGAAGGTGTTGCGCGACTTCATCGACAGCTTCGATTTCGTGCACATGTCGCCCGACAACTCGGTGATCGAGGGTGGCATTCCGCCGGGGGGCGTCGCGCGAGCGCTGGTCAAACCCGGGGCGGAGATAGCGATCTACGTTCGAAAGCCGCTGCCACCGGCGACTCGTTCGTCAGCCGCGACCGCTCTGCAAATCGAGCTTCCGGACGGCGTCTGGCGGGCCGACTGGGTCACCATGAGTGGACACCTGGTTCGCGGTGTGGACGTGCGGGGAGGAGGCGTCCGGACGTTCGAGTCTCCGGCGTACGAGGTCGATATCGCGCTGCGCGTTGAAGAGACGGTAGTGGATCCCAAGGAGACAACGGAGAAGAGCTTTTAACAGGGAGGTGGGGAGGAAGGGAGGAACACAAAGTCTTCAAAACCTTCTGGGTGAAATCACATAAGAGGAAGTGCACGTGGTGCGAGCGGGCCTTCGGCCAGGCTCCGAGCGACTCTGCGGAAGGAGGGAGCGAAGCGATGTACGACGCGATCGTTGTTGGTGCGCGCTGCGCCGGATCTCCCACGGCGATGCTGCTGGCACGCAAGGGGTATCGGGTGCTGCTGATGGATAGAGCGACGTTCCCGAGCGACACGCTGTCCACGCACATCATCTGGCCTCACGGCGCCGAGGTCCTCGATCGATGGGGGCTCCTCGAGCGCCTGGCCGCAACGGGGTGTCCGCCTATCGCCTTGCAGATGATCTTCGATGTCGGTCCGTTCGCTCTGAAGGGCGGCGTGATCGACACCAACCGCGGGAGGGGCGGCTTCTGCCCGCGGCGTACCGTGCTCGACGAGATCCTCGTGCGGGCGGCGGTCGAGAGCGGAGCGGAGCTGCGTGAAGACTTCTCCGTCGTTGAGCTGATGAAGGAGGGTGACAAGGTCACCGGGATCAAGGGACGAAGCAAGACCAGCGGCAGCGTCGCGGAAGAGGCGCGGATCGTGATCGGGGCCGACGGCGTCCATTCCTTCGTCGCGAAG
The DNA here is from genome assembly GCA_963804795.1 of uncultured Acidobacteriota bacterium. Lineage (GTDB taxonomy): Bacteria > Acidobacteriota > Vicinamibacteria > Vicinamibacterales > 2-12-FULL-66-21 > CAVSUB01. The sequence goes on from CAWDRS010000015.1 coordinate 430,072, forward strand.
TCTGTGGACGCGGCCGAATACAATACGATTCCGCCGCTCGGCACCTTCTACTACAGCTACTACAGCGGCTTCGAGGCCGAGGACATCGAGCAGTACATCCGCGACTATCAGGCCGTGGGCTGTTTCCCGACCCACGACGGGCTGACGCTGATTGCGGCCGTGTGGCCGGCGGCACGGTTTCCGGAGGTCCGCGCCGACGTCGAGGGGCACGTCAGGACGCTGCATCAGTCGACGCCAAGCGTCGCCGACAGGCTGGCGGTCGCGAAGCGTGAAGAGAAGTGGGTTGGGACCGCCGGCGTCCCCAACTACTTCCGCAAGCCCTACGGTCCCGGCTGGGCGCTCGTCGGTGACGCGGCCTACAACAAAGATCCGATCACAGCGCAGGGCATCAGCGACGCGTTCATCGATGCCGAGGGCCTGGCGAACGCCATCGATGCCGGCTTCTCGGAGCGACAGCCGCTCGAAGAGGCGCTGGCGGAGCATGTCGCGCGGCGGGACGAGCGCGTCACGCCGCTCTATCACTTCACGTGCGAGCTCGCGAAATTGGAGCCGCCGCCTCCGCAGATGCAGCAGCTGTTCGCCGCGCTGCACCACAATCAGGAGGCCACGAACCAGTTCTACTCGGCGATCACGGGGTCGATGCCGCTGCCGGCGTTCATGAACCCGGACAACATCGGGCGGATCGTCGCGGAGGCTACGGAGAGAAGGGAGACGCTCACAAACGGAGCAACGGAGCAAACGAAGACGAAACGGAGCGGGCCGGACGGCGAGGAACAACAGACACCGAGACTCGCGTCGCGGCGCCGGCCGTAAGGCCGGCGTCGAATGACGAGCGTGACGGCGGGCACAAGCCTAATGACTGTTTTCTGCCCGGCTTGTGCCCGCCGCCACGCTCGTCATTTCGACCGCGCTCCGCGCGGCGCGACGCGAGTCTCAGTGGTCGTTCAAATGGTAGCCATCCCGATCCCTCCGTTTCGTCTTCTCCGTTATCTCCGTTGCTCCGTGTGAGCGTCTCCGACACTCCGTCACCTCCTCGCCGGCAGAGCCGGGCTCCCCCGGATTGCAGTGAGATCGCAACAGACCTACACTAAGGACCCAAAGGCCTCCGCCCGATCCGAAAGGAACTGTCGATGGCTCGCAGGGACAAGCCGAAGGGCTTCACGGTCAATCGTCGGGAGTTTCTCAAGTCAGCCGGCGTAGTCGGCACGGTCACCGCTGCGGTCGCGCCGCCTGAGCCGCTCGACGCCCAGGGCGCCGCGACGGGTGCGGTCGGGCCAGGCGAGGTGCCGGTGCGGCTCCAGGTCAACGGCAGGCGCCTCGACCTCATGATCGAGCCGAGGGTCACCCTCCTCGACGCGCTCCGCATGCGCGCGGATATCACCGGCAACAAACGTGGCTGCGATCGTGGCGCCTGTGGCGCCTGCACGATGATCGTCGACGGCCGGCCCGTCTATTCCTGTTCGACGCTGGCCATCGAGGTTCAGGGGAAGGCCATTCGAACCGTCGACGGGCTGGCGAACGGCTCGGCTCTCCATCCGGTGCAACAGGCGTTCTGCGACGCGGATGGCCTGATGTGCGGGTTCTGCACGCCCGGCTTCATCATGGCGAGCGTCGCCTTGCTCGAGAAGCATCCAACGCCAACGCCCGAGCAGATTCGGCGCGGGCTCGACGGCAACATCTGCCGGTGCGGCACCTTCTCACGCATCTTTGAAGCTGTGTCGAGTGTGAAGGGGGTGCGGCGTGGCTGAGCGTCTGACCCAGGCGGCCGCCCCGCCCCCGCAGGCGCCCGCGCAGGGCGGCGGCCGCGGCGGCGGCGCCGCGCAGCCGCAGCTGCCGCCGGCCGACCCCAAGTACCACTGGCCGACCGAACGCTCGGTGCTCGGCACGTCGGTCAAGCGCCTCGACGGCCCGGAGAAGGTCACCGGCCGGGCGAAGTACACGTTCGACATCAATCGACCCGGCATGCTCTACGGCCGGATCGCCCGGTCGCCGCATCCACACGCGCGGATTGTCTCGATCGATCTGTCTGCCGCGCAGAAGGCGCCGGGCGTCAAGGTGGCTATGGCCTGGCGCGATCCCGCCGATCCCAAGCGCAACACCGTCATGTTTCAGGGAGACGAGGTCGCGGCGGTCGCGGCGGACACCGAGGAGCATGCGATCGACGCCGCTCGGATGGTCAAGGTGGAGTACGAAGTCCTCCCGCATCTGACGCTCGTCGATCAGGCGCTCTCGGGAAACGCGCCGGCGGTGTTCGCGGGAGGCAACACCAGGCAGGGCAACGTGCAGGAAAGCGGCGATCTGGCCGCGGGATTCAAGCAGGCGGCACACGTCATCGAAGAGACCTACGCGACGCACGTGATCACCCACGTGTGCCTCGAGTCACACGGCGCGGTGTGCGAGTGGGACGGCGACAACCTGACGGCGTGGGTGTCCACGCAGGGCGTCAGCGCGGCGCGTGAAGGTTTCGCCAGTGGCCTCGGCATTCCTCAAGCCAACGTGCGTGTCATCACGCATCACATGGGCGGCGGCTTCGGCAGCAAGATGGCGCCCGACGCCCAGGGTCTGATCTGCGCGCGACTGGCCAAAGAGGCGAAAGCGCCCGTGAAGCTGATGCTCGATCGGAAGGAAGAGCATCTGGCGACCGGCAATCGTCCGTCAGCAACCGCCCGGGTCAAAGCGGGGGTGTCGGCCGACGGCATGCTGACGGCGTTCGAAGCCGACACGTGGGGCACGGGCGGAGCCGGCGCCGCGGCAGGCTTCCCGCTGCCATACATCTATCAGTTCCCCAACCGGCGACGAACGCACAAGGACGTCTACATCAACACCGGACAACAACGTCCAATGCGGGCGCCCGGACATCCGCAGGGCTCGTTCATCACCGAAGTGCTGATGGAAGAGCTCGCCGACCGCGTGAAGATGGATCCGGTCGAATTCCGGATCAAGAATCTCCCGCCCGAGGCACCCAACGCGATGTGGCGCAATTACCTCCGGCGAGGCGCCGCGGAGTTCGGCTGGGACAAGCGGCATCCGACAGGTGATTCGACGCCCGGTCCCATCAAGACCGGAATGGGCGTGGCGATCAACACGTGGGGCGGCGGCGGCCGCGGGTCGCAGGCCCACTGCGAGATATCCTCGGATGGCGTGGTCGTCGTCAGAATCGGGACGCAGGATCTCGGGACCGGCACGCGCACGATGATCGCCGTTGTCGCCGCCGACACGCTGGGCCTTCAGCCGAGCGCGATCCGGCCGGAAATCGGCGACACGATGTTTCCGATCAGCGGTGCATCGGGCGGGAGCACGACCGCAGCGGGCGTGAGCCCTGCCGTCCGCATCGCGACCGTCAACGCACTCGACGCGCTCAAGGAGAAGGTCGCCCCGACGCTTGGGGTCGAAGCCGCCACACTGGTCGCCGCGAACGGGCGAATTCAGGTCAAGGACAACCCGTCGAAGGGACTGTCGTGGGCCGACGCGTGCAAGCTCGTTGGCACGCAGCCGATCTCCGTCGACGGCATCTGGCAGCCCGGCCTCTCTTCCGTGACCACATCCGGCGTGCAGTTCGCCGAGGTCTCGGTCGACATCGAGACCGGCATCGTCAAGGTAAAGCGGGTGCTGGTCGTCCAGGACTGCGGGCTCGTCGTCAGCAAGCTCACGGCGGAGAGTCAGGTCTACGGCGGCGTCATCGGATCGCTGAACTTTGCGCTGTTCGAAGATCGGATCCTCGATCGCAACACCGGGCAGATGGTGAACCCGAACATGGAGTGGTATCTGCTGGCCGGCATGTCCGACATCCCGAAGATCGATGTGCGGCTCGTCGATCAGCCGGAGCGCGGCGTCATCGGAATCGGCGAGCCGCCGACCGTGTCGACGGCGGCGGCGATCACCAATGCCGTTCGAAACGCCATCGGCGTGACCGTGCGAAGCCTGCCGCTGACGCCTGCGAAGATCCTGCAGACGCTGGCACAGCAGCGACCGACGTCGTCGGCAGCGTAACCGAGGTGTAGTCGCGGCCTTCCGCTGCAAGCTCGTAAGGTAGGCGGGCCGCAGGCGCCGCCGCTGGCGGAAGGCGGAAGGCCGAGCCGCCAGACGAGGTTCCGGTAATCAGGAGAACGCCGTGAAGCCGTTTTCATACGTCAGCCCCCGGAACGAGAAGGAAGCCATCAGCGCGCTGAGCGCCGAGCCCGACAAGGTGATGCCGCTCGCAGGCGGACAGGACCTGCTCGCACGGCTGAAGGACTACGTCGCGCAACCGGATCGGGTCGTCAACGTGAAGGCGGCGCTGGACGCCACCGTCACGCCGATGCCCGGCGGCGGCCTGAAGATCGGCGCCGCGATGAAGGTCGCCGATCTGGCCGAACATGCCGAGGTCGTCAAGCTGTATCCGGCGATGGCGCTCGCCGCGGGTGAAGTCGGCACGCCGCAGATTCGCAACCAGGGCACTGTCGGGGGAAATCTCAATCAGCGCCCGCGGTGCTGGTACTTCCGGAACGAGGAGTTCGTCTGCTTCAAGAAGGGAGGCAATCAGTGCTTCTCCCCCGCGGGCGAAAACCAGTTCCACGCGATCTTCGGCGGCGGCCCCAGCTTCATCGTGCATCCCATCGAGCCTGGCGGTGCCGTCGGTGGCCTACGGCGCGACCTTCCGGCTGGCCGGCCCCAAAGGTGAACGGATGGTGGCCGCTGCTGATTACTTCACGATGCCGACGCTCCAGAACGTGCGGACGGAAAACGTCCTCGCGCCGAACGAGCTGCTGACGCACGTCATCCTCCCCGCGCCCGGTCCCGTCAAGAGCGGTCACTACGAGGTGCGATACAAGGAATCGCACGACTGGCCGATCGCCTTCGCCACGGTCGTCGTGGCGATGAACGGCGAGACCGTCCGCACGGCGCGAATCGTCATGGGCGCGGTCGCGCCGACCCCCTGGCGCGCCCAGGCGGCCGAGGCCGCGCTGACCGGCAAGCAGATCACCGAAGAGACGGCCGCGGCCGCGGCCGATGCCGCCGTGCGGGATGCCCGGCCGCTGAGCCAGAACGGGTACAAAGTTCAGGTCGCCCGAACGGCCGTGAAACGCGCGATCCTGAACGCCGCTGGAATCAGGACCGTTTGAGCCCCGCTTGAGTCTGGAGGAGCTGCATGGAATCCTTGACCTCGCCAAAGATCACCGTCGGGCTTCACTGCCTCAAGCTCCGGACGAAGAGCATGTACGTCACGGCCGTGGTGGATCCTGACGAAGCGACGTTTTATGATTCGTATGAGAGCGCGGCGTACTGGTGTGTCACGACGCAGAGCGGCTTCGGGCCCGATGGTCAGCCGGTCCGGCCGGACACCTGCCGCAGCGGCCGCGGGTGTTGCGGGTTGTAGGCACTGAAAGAGTCGCGGCTTTCCGCTTAGAGAAGTCGTGGCTTCCGCCTTTAGGCGGAAGATCACAGCAGCCGTTGATCTTCCACCTGAAGGTGGAAGCCACGAGTGGATTTGATGAAGAGGTACCTATGAGACGAACAGTCATGACGGCGGTGTTGGCGGGCCTCGTGGCCGCGCGTCTCGGCGCGGGCGGCGTCTCGATCAAGGGGGCCTACGTCGAAGCACGGACGGGGGAAGTCTTCGCGGGCGGGTGCATCATCAACGGCGAGGCGGCGACAACCGGGCGCGAGGCGCTGCTCGCATGGAAGGTCGATCGCGGCAGCTTCGAGGGCGTTGCGCTGAATGGGCTCGCCGTGGTCGCGGCGGTGGCCGGCGACGTCAACTTGAGCATTCGCGAGATCGGCGGCGACACGGCGCAGACGCGATCGGCGATATTCGTGGATGAGCGCGCGACCGCGGCCCAGCGGGCCGCACTCGTGTCGATGGCCAAACGTCTCTCCAACGGCGTCATCGACACGGTTGTCGAGACCACGCCGACCGCCATTCAGTTCGTGGACGATGGCCAGACGTTCCGGGTTGCCGCGAAGTCGGTTCGGCTGACCGTCGCGAAAGAGATGAAGCACGATCCCACGTGCGGCGGCAAGCAGTGGTTCCATCCGCTCTCGACCGTCGAAGGCCCGCTGATGGGCACGACCGCGGAGAACGCGTTCAGCGGCTCGACGCTCGGCACCAAGTGGAGCGATCCGGACAAGCGCTCGTCGTTTTTCGGCACTTTCTCGGTACTAGACCGGGGGCGGACCTCGTTCCGGTCGTCGCGCTGAGATGCGAGTGACGGCGCGGCTCTCGTGTGGCTTCCCCTTCAGAGCCCGTGAATCAATCTCTTGTGGCTTCCGGCTTTAGCCGGAAGAACAGCGCGGCATTACCTTCCACCTGACCAGCCTCCGCCGAGGCACGGCGGTCCGCCGAAGCGCTTCGCGCGAAGGCGGAAGGTGGAAGCCACAAGAATCGAATCACGGGCTCTTCTCAAGACCCCGCGCTCCGTCAGCGCAGCTCACTCCCAGCGGAGCGCGGTCAACGGATCGACTCGAGCGGCTCGCCGGGCCGGCCCGCCGGCCGCGAGCAACGACACGATCACCATCAGGATCGCGGCGCCAGCGAAGGTGAGCGGGTCGAAAGGCGAGATGCCGTAGAGGAGCCGTGACAGGCCGCGCGCGAGTGCCGCGCCAAGTACGCCTCCGAGCGCAAGCCCCACGAGCGTCATGCGGAGGCCGTCTGCGAGCACCAGACGGAGAACCTGCGCAGGTGTCGCGCCGATCGCGAGCCGCATGCCAAGCTCGGAGGTGCGCTGCGCGACCGCATACGAGAGCACGCTGTAGAGCCCGACGATCGCAAGGGCCAGCGCCACCACGGCAAAGGCCGACAGCAGCGCCACGGCGAACCTCCGCACCGCCAGCGATCGCGCGATGACATCGGTCATCGGGCGGATGTCGAAGACCGGGACGCCGGCGTCCACGGACCAGATGCTTCGGCGAACGTCAGCGACGAGCCCCGAAGGATCGCGGCTTGCGGTCCGCACGATGAAGACCGCACGCGTCGTCGCTCCGCTCTCGACCTGGTAGAGCGAGGCGTAGATCGTCGGGTTGGCGTCAGCTGCGTCGAGCGCGCCGATGTGGACGTCGCCGGCAATCCCGACGATCGTCAGCGTGCGGCCTCCCCAGACGATCTTCTTGCCCAAGGGATCCTGGCCTTGCCAGAAGCGTCGCGCCATCGACTGATTGACGACGGCGGCGAGCGGTGCCTGCGGCGTGTCCTGGTCGCCGAAGGTCCGTCCGCGCACCAGCGGGATGCCCATGGCGGAGAAGTACGTGCCGGTGACGAGCGCGTTGTCCGCCCACCGCACCGAGTCCCCGCTTTCGCCTTCGAGAAGGAACCCGATCTGTCGATCGTCCGCGAGCGGAATGTGGGTGCTGACGCCAACCATGGTGACGCCGGGCAACGTCGCGAGCCGCGATGTCATCAGCCGCAGCGTTTCGCGCCGGCGCTCATCCGAGGGATATCGCTGGCGGTTGAACGTCGTGCGGGCGATGAGCGTACCGTCGGCGCTGAACCCGGCGGGAACACGAAGCACCTCGACGAAGCTGTGAATCAGGAGCCCGGCGCCAATGAGCAGCACGACCGCGCTCGACGCCTCGAAGATGACAAGCGCACGGCGGAGCCCCTGCCGCACCGGCGCCCCGCCCTGCCTGCCCGCACTTTGCAGGCTGGACGAGATTTCGGTGCGAGCGGAGCTCAGCGCGGGCGCCAGCCCACACAACACGGCCGCGATCACGGAAATCCCGACCGTGAAGGCGAGGACCGGCAGGTCGATTCGAATCTGGGTCAGCCCTGCGCTGAACCAGGGCCAGACACTTGGAACGATCGCCAGAATGAAGGCCGCAAGCGCACAGCCGACCAACGCGCCTGTCGCAGACAGCAGCAGGCTCTCGGTGAGCAGCTGTCCGATGAGCCGGCCGGTGGTCGCACCAAGCGCGGTCCGCATGGCGATCTCGCGCTGCCGGGCTGCTGCACGCGCGAGCAGAAGATTCGTGACATTCGCGCAGGCGATGAGCAGCACGAACAGCACCGCGCCGCTCATGGCAACCAGCACGGGTTGGGTCCGGGCAAGGTCGCGGGAGCCCAGCCGCTCGACACCTGACACAATCTGCTGGTTGCCTCGATACGTTTCGGGATGCTCGCGCTGGAACTCGGTGGAGACGCGCTGCACGTCCTGGCGCGCCTGCGCCAGGGACATGCCGGGCTTCAATCGGGCGATGATGTGGACCGGGAGTTCGGCGACGCGTTCCGAGAGTTCCCGCGGCGTAAACGCCATCGGCACCCACGCGGCCGGCGGCTCGGCGGCGCTTGCGATGGTGAACGGAAACTCGAATCCCGCCGGCATCACACCAATCACGGTGTAGGGGCGCTCGTCGAGCGCAATCGAGGCTCCGAGAGCCGCCGCGCTTCCCGCGAACTGCCGCTGCCAGAGGTCGTAGCTCAACACGACGACCTGTGCCGACCCGAACCGATCTTCGGCCGCCGAAAACGTGCGACCCAGGATCGGCGTGACGCCGAGCGTCACGAACAACTCGTGAGTGGTGCGTTCGGCGCGGATCCGCAGCGGCTCGCGGCCACCCGTCACGTCGAAGACCGCATCCGCGTAGCCCGCGAGGGCCGCGAAGGCCTGCGTCCGGTCGCGATAGTCGAGGTACTCCGCCTGCGACACTCCCGTCGTCTGTTCGCCGATATTCGGAAAGCGCTCGTACACCGTCACGAGCCGACTCGGATCGGCAAACGCCGGCGGCCGGAGGAGCACGGCGTTCACGACGGTGAAGACAGCGGTGTTGATGCCGATGCCGATGGCGAGATTGAGCACCGCAACCAGCGCGAAGCCAGGGCGATTCGTCGCGGCCCTGAGCGCATACCGCAGGTCTTCGCCGATGCGTTCGGCAGCAGTGCGTATGGCCATCTCTTGCACCTCAGGCAGACCTCCGGGTCTGCGTCACATCCCACTTGGACGGTCCCAGAGCAAGAGCGGTTGACCGGTCGCCCAGATATGAGTTGATGAGTTGTGCCCCGGAATGCGAGGAACGCCCTATTCCGCGCGCAGCGTGATCGCCGGGTCGACCCTCGCGGCGCGCCACGCGGGCACACCGCAGGCAATGGCGGACACGCCCAGCAGCATGGCCAGCACGCCGCCGTACGTAATCGGATCGACCGGCGAGATGTCGAACAGCAGCGTGGCGAGCGCCTGCCTTGTCGCGAATGCTCCAGCCAGTCCAAGCATCACTCCGAAGACCGTGAGCGACATCCCCTGACGAAGGACGAGGCCGAGGATGTCACCGCGCGAAGCGCCAAGAGCGGACCGGACGCCAATCTCCCGGGTCCGCTCCGTGACGCTTCCCGAGAGCACGCCGAAGATGCCCGTGGCGGCGAGGATCAGCGCCGCGAGGCCGAACACCTCGAACAGAATCAGGGCAAAGCGCCGCTCCGCTGCTGAAGCCGCCACGAGATCTGCCATCGTGGCGGTCCGCACGATGGGCTGGTCCTTGTCGATCGACCAGATCGCGCTCCTCACGTCGCGCGCCACAGCGGCGGCATGGGCGCTGGACCGAACGACGACCCAGAACGCCTGATTCGAGACGTACCACTGGTCCGCCGTGACGTATACGGCATCGGGCTGACTGACCGCCAGCGACGTTTGCCTCACGTCGCCGACGACGCCGACGACCGTGGACCAGGGCTCGTCGGGGCTTCCGACGTGAATCCGCTGACCGATCGGGTCCCGGCCGGGAAACTTCCGCTTCGCAAGCGACTCGCTGATCAGCACGGCGACCGGCTTCCCTGCGACGTCGTGCTCCTCGAGGAGGCGGCCTCGTCGGAGTGGTATCCGCATGGTCTCGAAGTACGCCGGCGTGACGGCGTAGACGAACGCGCTGCCGTCTTCCTCCGGGCGAACGTTGACGGCCGACTCGAACCGGACCCCGTACTTCTCGTTATCGCCACTCAACGGCAACTGGCTCGAGAGAGCGGCGGTGCCCACGCCAGGTACCCGCCGCACAGCGTCCAGCGCCTCGTCGAAGAAGCGCCGGCTGACGAGGCGGTCATCGAAGCGCCGGCCGGATGTCTGGACCTGCATCGTGAGCACGTGCCTCGAATCGAACCCCGGATCGACCCCCAGCAGCCGATGCAGGCTGCGGAACAGCAACCCTGCACCGATCAGCAGCGTCAGAGCCAGCGCCACCTCGGCGACAACGAGCATGCGCCGTGTCCGGTGGTGGCTTCGTGCGACCCGTTGCGAGCTCCGCTGCAGTCCGGAATGCAGATCGACGCGCGAGGCCTGCAATGCCGGGACAATCCCGACCACCATGCCGACCAGTGCCGTGATGCCAACCGCGAACGCAAGGGCGGAGCCGTCGAGCTCAATCGCGCTGTGCCGCGGCAACTCGGGAGGACTGAGCGCCACCAACGCGTCGACGCCGAAGCTGGCACATGCGATGCCTGCGACGCCGCCGAGTGCGGCGAGGAGGAGGCTCTCGGTGAGCAGCTGACGGATGATCCGCATGCGCCCCGCCCCCAGCGCAGCCCGCATCGTGAGCTCTCCGCGCCGCTGCGCGCCGCGAGCCAGCAGGAGGTTGGTGACGTTGACGCACGCGATCGCCAGCAGGAGGAGAACCGCGCCAACGACGGCCACGAGCGCCGGCTTGACGCCTCGCGTGACGTCCTCCTGCAGGGAGCTGACGAGGAACCCGTGCGGGAGAGCCGCCCAGGGCGCTCTCACGAACGAAGCCAGCGGGGCCTGCGCGATTCCGTTGAGCTCCTGTCGGCCGCGATCGAGATCGACGCCGGGCGCCAGTCGACCGATCATGCGGAGGTGGTGGCCCCACTCCCTCCCCTGAGCGGGAAGCGAGCTGTCGTACCGAAGCGGCATCCAAATCTCGGCCGATGGAGACGGCACGTTCTCGAAGGTCGCGGGCATGACACCCACGACGGTGATGTTGCGCTCGTCGAGGGCGATCTGGCGTCCGACGATGGTCTGATCGGCACCGAAGCGGCGTCGCCACAAACGGTCGCTCAAAATCGCGACGCCGGGCACATTGGCGCGATCGTCGGCAGGCTGAAAACCCCCGCCCATTGCCGGCGCGACACCGAGGACGCGGAAATAGTCTGCCGTGACAGACTGACCAACGAGCCGTTCGGGCTCGCCCGGCCCTGTCATGGTCGGCCGCCACGATTTCCAGACCGCGAGATGTTCGAAGGTACGGCTCCGTTCGACGAGCTCCCTGTAGGTGCCGAACGTGACCTCGACGCGTGAGCCGTACCGTCCGGCGTCCCAGATCGTTGCGATCCGGGCGGCCTGCGGGTACGGCAACGGCTCGAACAGAATGGGATTGACGGCGCTGAAGATAGCCGTCGCGGAGCCGATGCCCAATGCGAGCGTCAGCACGCTGACGGTCGTAAACCCCGGGTTGGCGAGCAAGCGACGCGCCCCGCAGCGCAGGTCGGTCGCGAACACGTCGACGACGTACTCCCATCCGGACGAGCGGATCTGCTCGCGGACGGCCGTGGCGTTGCCGAGCTCCAGCCGCGCGGCCCGGCGCGCGTCTTCGGGGGACAGCCCGCTCGCGACGAACGCGGCGGTCGCCTGCTCGAGGTAGCCCTCGACTTCGTCGGCCAGCTCCCGGTCGGCGGCTGTTCGGCGGATCAGGACGTGGACGCCGCGGGTGAACTGGCGCCAGAGCGACATCCGCCTACCCCTCGGCTTTCAGGAGCCGCGCAATCGCCGATGCGCGGCGCGTCCAGTCCGCCGTTTCGACGTGCAGCTGCGCGCGGCCGGCGCGAGTCAGCGTGTAGACCTTCGCGCGGCGCGAGTTCTCGGTGTTGCGCCACTCGGCGTCGAGCCAGCCTGCGCGCTCGAGCCGCTGCAGCGCGGTGAGGAGCGACCCGGGATTGACCCTGAACACCCCGCGCGAGATCTGCTCCACGCGTCGAGCAATCCCGAACCCGTGCATGGGCTCCAGGCTCAGCGTCTTGAGGATGAGCATGTCGAGCGTGCCCTGGATGACATCGGTGTTCGGCTCGTCCGTCATGACGAAGCACGGTAGCGCCTCTCATCTTGATTGTCAAGATGTGATTGTCAAGAGATAGAGTGGCACTCGGGCGGCTGTTCACTGTCACAAAAGCCTCACAGGAGGAGGGGAGGAACGGAGGAAGAGGGAGGAACCTTGCTTTCTACGTCGTGGCAAGAGAGCTGCTCGCGCCGCGCGGAGCGCGGCGGAATGAGCGGACGGGCACGAGAATCGCGAGCGCGCCACGATCGATACGCGTTCGCGACCTCGTGCCCGTCCGCTTATTCCAGCGCCCGCCGTTGGCGGGCGCGCGAGCAGCACCTGTAGCTGTTAGAAGGCTGGGAAGCTCCTCCCTCTTCCTCCCGTCCTCCCTCCTCCTGTTTGGGTTTTCAGGCTTCACGAGTTACTGCAAACGTATCCAGTTCCAGGGGGACGAGGGCGCCGGATTCGGCTACGTGCGCTCAGTACGTCACCCGGACCCGGTACTTCAGTGTCGCGGCGCCCTCCGCCGCCACCGGCACCGTGAACTGCGTCGCCCAGGCCGCCGTCTTGGTCCACGCGTGCGATGCGTTCAGCATGCGCCAGGTGCCCCCGATCGGCTCGTTCACTTCCACGCTGATGGGCGACGGCTTGTGGTTTCTGAGCACGATCTCGTAGCCGATCTCGTACGTCGAGGGGCCGATCTTCTCGAAGTCCACCTGGTTGCGCTCGCACACGACGTCGAACGCGGTGCCGATGCGAAGCTTCAGCGTTTCGTCCTTGGGCGTGTGATCGATGCGGTCCTCTCCGGCAAACTGCACACCGCCCTTCGAATCCGCCTGATACACGCGCACGACGCCCGCAGGCATGGGCGTGCCGAGCCCGGACGCAGCTTCGTTCCGGAGCTCGTAGTACACCGCCACATCATCCTTGAGAGGCGCGCCAGGATGCTGAGCGTTCCGGTAGTAGACCGCCTGACCGTCGACCACGTAGCGCTTGCGGACGGGGATCGACGTACCGGCGAGCATGCTCACCTGCTTCGTCTCGCTGTTGTTGATCGTCGTCTTGTGTCCGAGCGTGTAGAGGTGGTATTCGGAGAACGACTCCTGCGCCATCTTGACGGCCTCCTGGGCGGCCGGCGCGTCGCGCCGCGCCATCATGTCCGTCATGAAGCTCGTGACGCGGTTCAGATTGCCCGCCACGAGCTGCAGCGCGGCCCGCCGGAACGACGTCCCGCTGTTGTTCGCGAGCGTGACCCACCCGTCGAGATCGGCGGACGCATCGTTGCGCGCGACCGTGAGCACGTAGTCGGCGCTCCACGAGAGCTTGCCGGCCAGATACGCGGCCTCGACGCGATGCTTCGCGGCGCCCTGGTTGTCGAGCGTCCAGATCAACGTGGGCCGGCTGTACAGATTTCCTGGAAGCTCCGGAAACCGGATGTGATCGGCCTGCAGCCCCGTGACGATCTCCTTCCCGATCCGCCAGACCGGCGCGCTGTTGTAGCTGACCAGATGCGCCGTCACGACCTCCTCGCGCGTCGTCCCCGCCTCCTGGACCTTTCGCACGAGTGTCACGTCCCGACCGACGTACTTGCGCAACAGCTTGTCCGGCTCCAGAAGATCGTATTCGTAGTTCTGCTCGACGACGTGCACGCGAGGAGGCTGACTGAGCGATCGAAAGTGGACCGTCGCCGGATTGACCGTCGCCGCAATGTCCATGAAGCGCAGGTCCGACGTGCCGGACGCAAGCTCCACGTTCCGGACGTCGCGAACGAGTGCGAGGTCGGAGTTGTAGACCGTCAAAGACAGCTCCACCTGGTCGTCGAGTGTGGAGGTGTCCTGCCCGGCGATCGGCACACGCGCCGCGCTCGTGTCGTAGGTGCTGCCAGCGGCAAGAAGTACCAGCGCCACACAGCCTGCCAGAGGAATTCGAGACTGCATTGAGTGACTCCTGTCAAAAAGAGCTTCCAGCTGCCAGCTTCCAGCTTCCGCTGACTGCTTGCTCTCTTAGAACGAGGAGGCGGGAATCTCTTGCAGGAGGGCCGAACCTTGAACCTTGAACCTTACCTGAACCTTGAACCCTTGAACCTTGAACCTTGAACCTTGAACCCCTTGAACCCTATCTGACCTCCCACGTCCGCCCTCTGTCCGTAGTCGCGAACGTGCGGCCATCGCTCGTCGTCACGGTGGCAGCATCGGCGCTCGTTGCGGTCACCGAGACCAGCCGCATCGCGTCGGGCGACTTGACGCGCTGCCAGGACCGGCCATCGACGCTGACCAGCACCGTACCCTGGTCGCCGACAATCCAGCAGATGTCAGGATGAGGAGCGGATCCGGCGGTCAGCCGCACCGTGGTGCCAGTCTTCTGCGCGGTCCACGTCTCGCCATTGTCGGTCGAGCGCTGCACCGATGCCCCGCTGATGCGCCAGCGCGACCGCGCGTCGGGTGACGCAATATCAGGGATCGCGACGGCCACAGTCTCGGCAATCGCACCCACGGCGGCTCGATCGGTGAACGCTTCGGTTCGAGCCAGAGTCCCGGCTCCTCCCGACACCCCCGCATCTCTCCTTCCGCCGCGTCCGGCTTCGTTCGACGTGGTGGCGGGGGGCGCCGGAGACGCCGCCGGGGGCGGTGACGCGGGCGACGCTTGCGCCGGGGGTGGAGTCGCCGTCACCCTCTTGTCGAGCGCTTCTGCCTTCGGCTGCTTTTCTTCCGGCTTCGCCGCCGCGAGCTGATCGACGGGTCCAGTCTTCGACCGATCTCTTTGCAGCGCCGCCTGACGGTCTGCCGGTGCGTCCGATCGGAAGGCCTGACCGGTTGCCGTCGCCTTCTCCTGTGCAGCTTCCTCCTTCGGAGGCTCTGTTTTCGGTTCGCCCAACGCCTTCCGCGCCGGCGCGGCGTCGGCTTTCGCCTCGCGCTCCTGCGGGCTCGGTACGACAACCGCTTCTCTCTTCTCGGGCGCCCGCAGCGGCACGGTCAACGACGTCACGTTCGGATGGCGGCTGTCGACCGCCACCCACACGGCGACTGCGAGACCCGTCGCAACCACTGGCGCGAGCCAGCGTAGCGAGGGCACCTGCCACCACGTCCGCCACCCGGAAGGTTGAGGTGTGGGCTCGGGCGTCGTGCGAACCACCGAGACGATCAGCTCCCGGCACCGGGCACACGTCAACGCATGTTCGGCCGCGGCCGATTGTTCATCCGCCGACAGCCCACCGTCAGCCATGGCTGCCACGGTCTCGGCATCGAGGCACTGCCCGGAGACGGGCGTGGCATCCATCGACGGCTCTGCCGGAAGGGCAAAGCGATGGAGGATACGGTCGAGCGCCTCGTCGCGGTCCGGCCGAGGCGTCAACGCGGTGCCTCCGCGCCGGTGGCTGAGAAACTAGTCTCATCCGAGGGGCTTCGCCCCTCGGACTCCCCGACACGCGCTCTCGCGCGCCGCTGCGCCGGCGCGCTTCCGCCTCCGCGCGAAGCGCTACGGCGAGACCTCGCCGAAGCCTTGGCGTAGGCGGGCCGCTCGCGTGGCTCGCTCACTGGCGTTCGCTCACATCGTGAAACGAGCGGCAGGTTGATGAGACGGCTTCTAGGCTCATCCGAGGGGCTTCGCCCCTCGGACTCCCCGACACGCGCTCTCGCGCGCCGCTGCGCCGGCGCGCTCCGCTCGCGTGGCTCGCTCACTGTCGTTCGCTCACATCGTGAAACGAGCGGCAGGTTGATGAGACGGCTTCTAGGCTTCATCTGAACTGCATTCCGCAGCCGCGACACCGGGGCGGCTACTGTCGATTTACGAGTTAGCCACCACCTGAACTGCATTCCGCAGCCGCGACACCGGAGCGGCTGCCTGCGCCTTACGAGCTACGTACTATTAGAACGCTCTGTTGCCGGATTCTTGCGCGCGAACACCTCGCCGAGGTCTAGTGGACCGACGTCGTTGACGGCTGCGTCGAAGCACTCGCCGATCTCATCCGCCGAGAGCCCGTTGGCGCGGAGACGCACTTCGATCTCGCCTCGAAGGACTCGGCGCGTCCGCGCGAGCTGCCGCGACACGGTGGCCTCGTGCTCGCCCAGGAGGCGCCCGGTCTGGGCCAGCGTGAGCTGATCCCGGTAGTAGCAGCCGAGACGCTGACGGTCGCGCGGCTCCAGCCGTGCGACCGCCGTGGCCAGCACGCGCCCGAGGAGCTCCACACGCCGGAGCTGCTCGGGATCCGGGCTCGCAGGCGCAGGACCAGACGGCACCCGCTCATCCGGAAGCGGAGCCAGCCGTCTCTGTGTGCGGGCGCGATCGACGACGCGCTGGGCCAGCACCGCCCGAAGCCAGGTTCCCAGCGCACTCCGTCCGTGATAGTAGACCAGCAGCGAGCGGCGCTCACCCTCGCGGTTCTGGAGCCCGTAGAGGTCACCATACAGCGCGTCCGCCAGCTCGCGTGCGCCGCCACCCGGATCGAGCGCGTCCGCCGCGCGGTAGAGCCCAGGGCGATGCTCGCGGATGAAGTGTTCCCAGGCTCCGTCGTGACCGTCGGTGCACGCCGTCGCCAGGGCCAGATCCTCGAGGTGCAGCGATGATGCCTGTCGCACGATCTCTCGCGGAGCGACGTCGGCGCCGCGAAGAGCCCGATCGAGGCTGGCCTCGAGCGCCTCGGCGAAGCGCGCGATATCCAGTCCCCATCGATCCGCCTTGCTCTGGAGGAAGAGACGTCTGAGATCGGCGTCAGCGAGGCGTGGTCGTGGGACTATCGTCGACACTACTCTAGTCTCATCCGAGGGGCTTCGCCCCTCGGACTCCCCGACACGCGCTCTCGCGCGCCGCTTCGCCGGCGCGCTCCGATCGCGTGGCTCGCTCGCCATGCTCGCTCGCACTGTGGAGCGAGCGTCGGGTTTGTGAGACGGCTTCTAGGATTCCAGCCGGAAGCGCTGAGGCGATGGTTGTCGTATGAGCAATGCTATAACAGCGTCACGCGTTCGGCAGATTGCTTGGCGCGCCGCGGGCGCGCCCGCCGGAGCGGAGCGGGGCAATGGGGCCCCGCGAGCGACGGCGATGGGGGGTCCGGCGGGGCGAAGCCCCCCGGTCTAATCATTGACCTTACAGTTCTGGCGCAAGTGGCACCGGTGGATTGGGTTTCCGGCATCGCTCTTTCTGCTCTTCGCATCCTGCACGGGTGCCATTCTGGCTTTCACGGAGTTCTTCGGGGTGGAGGAAGCATTGCGCGAGGCCACCCGTGACCTCGTCAGCCCCGTGACGCTCGCGTCTCCCGCAAAGGACTGGTCCGACCCGCTCGCGCGTGCCCTGGCGACGGTCTCGGCCACCGCGGGCGGGGCGCCCATCGACAAGATCACCATGCAGTTCAAGGGCGACCAGCCGACGGTCACGATCTTCACGGGCAAGCCAACCGGCGGCGAAGATCGCCAGTTCGTCGTCGACGCCAAAACCGGCGCGTTGATCCGAACCGATGTCTATGCGGACAAACCGTTCCTGAACCGCGTGCACAGCGGCGAGGCGTTCGGCGACGGCGGCCTCGTGTTCGCCATGCTCTGGGCGGTCGCGCTGTTCGTGCTGACCGCCTCGGGGCTCATCATCTATTTCAAGCTCAAGCCGCGCACGACCACAGGGATCCAGAAGGTCTTCTGGTGAAGACGCGCGGCGCCTTCCTCGCCGCGCTCCTGCTCGGGCTCGTGGTGCGGCTGGCGGCATTGCCGCTTCCAGGAACCGAAGACGTTCTCACGTGGAAGATCTGGGCCTTCGGCGCCTCGCGCCACGTCACGCACGTGTATGGCGTCGGCGGCAACCCGCCGGTCCGCGGCGTGGTGACCTGGCAGACACTCGAGACCACCGTCGACTACCCGCCGGCCGCGCTGTACGAGCTCGGACTCGTGGGGCTTCTCTACAGACACCTCGACCCGGCATTCGCGGACGCGCCCTCTTTGACTGCCGCGATCAAGATTCCCGGGCTCCTCTGCGGCCTCGGCCTGACAGCGCTCCTGGCCTGGGCGGCGAAGCGATTCACGTCCGACGCTGCCGCCGCGCCGTGGGTCGCACTGGCCTACTGGCTGAATCCGGCGACCATCCTCAACGGCGAGGTGCTCGGCTATCTCGACCCGCTGATGATGCTGCCGGGGATCGGCGCGCTGGTGCTGCTTCATCTCGGCGCCGCGGAATCCGCCGGTCTCGCACTCGCGCTGGCCATCCTCACGAAGCCCCAGGGTGTCTTCCTGCTTCCCGCGTGCGCGCTCGCCGCATGGCACACGGGCGGCACGCGAGCGCTCGCGCGTACCGCGGCCGGCGGAGCCCTCGGGGCGACGTTGCTGCTGTTGCCCTTTGCGATGGCCGGCGCGCTCCCGAACATGTGGCTCGCGTTCGGATCCTTCTACGCGCGACGCAACATCCTTTCCGGCAACGCCGCCAACCTGTGGTGGATCGTCAACTACGGGCTGCGCGCGTATTACCAGATACCCAGGCTCGGCTTTCCGCATGCGTTCCTCGTGGAAGTCAGACGCATCATGGCTGTCAGCACGTTTCAGGAAGCAGGCTTCCCGAATCCGAAGCCCTTCGCCGGTGCAGCGGTGCTCGCCACGAGTGGATGGGGAGTGTGGCGGCTCCGCCAGGCGCCCGACCTCGCGACGCACGCGCTCGCGTCGGCATTCGTGGTGCACGCATTCTTCGTGCTCGGGGTCGGCGTGCACGAGCACCACATGATGCTCGCGGTCCCTCTACTCGCGCTCGCGGCCGCCCTCAGGCCTGAGCTGCGTCCACTCTTCTACGCCGTCAGCGCGATCGTTGCCTTGAACATGAATCTGTTCTATGGGATTGGAATTGGCTGGGGCTGGTCGATCCCGCGGCTGCTACTCGGAATCGACCTGAGCGTGCTGCTGTCGGTCGTCAACATCGGGGCGCTCGTGTGGCATGGGAGGATCGTGGCTCGACAGAGGTGATGGAGGGGGCCGAGAAGAGCCTTTCACAGGGAGGTGGGGAGGAAGGGAGGGGCTCATTTTCCCGGGGATGGCTGGCGGCAACGGCACGGACGCCGCGACCGGTTGGAAGCCGTTTCATAAACCTGCCGCTCGGTTCACGATGCGAGCGAACGACCGTGAGCGAGCCACGCGAGCGGCCCGCCTACCCAAGGCTTCGGCGAGGTCTCGCCGTAGCGCTTCGCGCGGAGGCGGAAGCGCGCCGGCGAAGCGGCGCGCGAGAGCGCGTGTCGGGGAGTCCGAGGGGCTGAAGCCCCTCGGATGAGACTAGGTTCCGACCGTGCAGACGGAGTAGAAGTCGAAGATCCGCGAGGTCAGCGGACGGGCAATCCGATACATGCGAGCGAGCTCCGCGGTTTTGAAGTCCTCGAACAGCGTGAGGCGCAACTCGAGAGCCAAACCTTGAATGTCACGGATGCCTGACAGCCAGGGAGCTCCCATGTCGGCAAAGCTCTGAACGAGCGTCGCGATGCCTGGATCGCCGGTCGTATTCGAGATCACCGCCTCGGCCATGTAATCACAGGACAGCCGGAAATGCCGGACCCGCGCTCTCAGCTGTTCGAGCGTGTGTTTCACGGCGTCCATCGGGAGGTACATCGTGTTTCCTTCCCAGATGATGTACGTGGGCGCCTCGAAATCGAAATGGTGGCGTTCGAGCAGATCGATGAGTCCATTGAGATAGGATGCCAGTCGGATTCTGTTTCGCGTTGCAGGAACGGCCGCGGGTGGAATGGAAGGCCGTCCCACTCGACCGGGCGAGGCCCGACGCCTGAAGCCATGAGCTACTGAGGTAAGCTCTCAGCTCCAGGGGGCTTGCACATGCGCCGAACGGGGTGGTCTCTTGCAGCGCTTCATCTTGCGATGTGGCTCGTGTTCAGTGCTTCGTGCGCCCCTCCGAGAGCTCGTACAAGCCCTGGGGGCCCTGCCACTCCTGCACGGACCGCGGGCCAGGCGCTCATCCCGAGGCCCCTGTCCGCCACCCTCAGCGCCACCGACCAACTGACGATCACCAAGGACTTCGCGATCGAAGTCTCCGCGGGCCAGGCCGATCTGAAGCGGATCGCGCAGGATCTCGCCATTCTGCTGCGACCGGCCCTCGACGCGACGCTGCCTGTTCGAGACGCCGGCGCCCAGCCCACGCCAAACACCATCCGGTTGGAAGTTGCCGCATCGGGCCGCGAAGACGCCGCGGAAGGATACGACCTGGCGATTACCGCCACAGGCATTCGCATCGCTGCAAGCAGCCCGGCGGGCGTCTTCTACGGCGTGCAAACGCTGCGGCAGTTGCTGCCGTGGTCCGTCGAGCTGCGCGGTGCCCGCCCTCACAAGCTCACCGTACCAACCGGACACATCGTCGATCGCCCCCGGTTCGCGTGGCGGGGCGCGATGCTGGATGTGGCGCGACACTTCTTCGGTCCGCGCGACGTGAAGCGGTACATCGATCTGCTCGCGTTGTACAAGTTCAACCGCCTCCACCTGCACCTCTCGGACGATCAAGGCTGGCGCATCGAGATTGCCGCTTGGCCCAACCTCACCACGCACGGCGGCTCGACGGCAGTAGGCGGCGGCGCCGGCGGCTTTTACACGAAACTGGACTATGCGGACCTCGTGGCCTACGCCCGCGATCGATTCATCACCGTCGTGCCCGAGATCGACATGCCGAGCCACATCAACGCGGCGCTCTCGTCGTACGCGGAATTGAACTGCAAGGGCGTTGCTCCCGCGCTCTACACGGGGATCGAGGTTGGCTTCAGCAACTTCTGCGTCGACAAGGACGTCACCTACAGGTTCATAGACGATATCGTCAGGGAGATTTCGGCGATGACGCCGGGGCCCTACTTCCACATCGGTGGCGATGAGGTCAAAACGCTGACGCCCGATCAGTACCGGCAGTTCATCGAGCGGGTGCAGGGCATCGTGGAGAAGCACGGGAAGCAGACGATCGGATGGGACGAGATCGCCCACTCGACCCTGCGCCCCTCGACCGTCGTGCAATACTGGCGGCCCGACGCATCGATCACGCCGCCGCCGGGGACGAAGCTCGTGCTATCGCCCGCCAACAAGACGTACCTCGACATGAAGTACCACAACGACACCGTGCTCGGCCTCAATTGGGCCGGCAACGTCGACGTGCCGGTCGCCTACGAATGGGACCCGGCAACGCTTCTGCCGAAGGTGCCCGAAAGCGCAATCCTCGGAGTGGAGGCGCCCATCTGGTCGGAGACGGTCGTGACGATGGCCGACGTCGAGTACTTGGCGTTTCCGCGGCTGGCGGGTGTCGCCGAGGTCGCCTGGTCGCCGCAGGAAGCCAGGCAATGGACTGAATTCCGCGTTCGCCTGGGCGCCCAAGCCCCGCGATGGACCGCCCTCGGCATCAACGCCTACTGGTCGCCGACAGTCGAGTGGGTGCGGTAAGAGAATGCTCCGGGCTTCCGGCTCCAGGCTCCTGGAAGATCTGCGACTCAGCTCAAATCCTGGCGGTCGCCGAGCGCCGAGCGCCGAGCCCCGAGCGCCGGCGGTAACTGACTCAATGTCCCCCGAACACCTGAAACCCCCGCTTGCGTAGGCTGCCGGCCAGCTCCTCTTCCAATCGCAGCGCGTCCGCGTACGTCATCGGATTCAGGTGCTCGTAGAGCGTAGGAACCAGACGCACACCGTATTTCGTCACGATGCGAGCGGCCTTGATGCCGTTCAGGTGATTGGCGAGGCGTTGTTCGGGCGTGAGGCCGGTCATGCCGACGTAGTAACCCGCCTTGCCGTCCCCTTTCGGGTTCCGCAGGTACACGACGTACACCGAGTGGCGCTTCGTCGGACGGGATTTCGCGGCCTTCGGTTTCGCGGTGTCTGCCCGCTTGCGCGCCGGGCGGGCACGAGACGCCACCTGGCGCGTTCTCCTGGCTGGCGCGGTCCCGCTAGCGGGTGAAGGCATAGTGCTGAAAATGGTAGCCCAAGATTCGTGGCAGCGAACGTCGAGGACAGGCGTGTGGTGCGACCACCTGCGCACAGCACACTTCGCGGGTGGCCGATCGACATGTGGACATGATCGTGCAGGCCGCGTCACTTCGTGGCGAATCTCCGACACGACGCGACCCGAGCGGCCGTGTCGGCCGCATCGAGCGATGACGTGTCTGTTCTTTCGGCTACGAAAATCGTGATGCCGGTGACCGATCGTGCCGCCGACATGCAACAACTGTTCAAGTCAGGCCGGCTTTCTGCGGCGCAAGAGCGCGCGGTACGGCCGTTGCTGGTCGACTTCCACCTGTTTCCGGAGCAGCTATGGACTTCTTTGCAAAGTTGGCGGGTCGGCGCGACGAGTCTGCCCTTCCCCCGCTCTTTACCCAACTCGAAGAACTTGTCGCCAACGTTCAGGGTGAGCGTCAGAAGCTCGAGAGCGTTCTGGCCTCGGTGAAGGGTGATGACGTAGCTGCGGTGCCGCACGCGCTGGAGCTGCTCGAACAGCGCGTCTCGGCGTTGACGCAGCAATTGGAAGCGGCAAGCAGCCGCGCGGATGAGTTGCGTCGTTCCACGGCCGACGCGAGCGCCCTCCAGGAACGGATTGCGACTCTCGAGGTCTCCGTCAAGAAGGCTGAAGCTCTCACGGGCGAGACCGTGCAGCGATCCGAGGAGATCCGTAGCCAGCGCGCAGCGCTTCAGGAGCTCGTGTCAACGGCGCAAAGCACTTTCACGCGGCTCGAAGCTGCCGTGGGCGACGCACGGATCGCGCATATCACCGAGCAGATACCGGCGCTGACACACGACTGCGAGCGGGTCATCGAGCAGCAGGGGTCACTGGCGGCCCAACTCGGTCAGCTGCAGACCATGGCGACCGCCATCATGCAGGACGCGACCGCCGCCGGAGAGGTCTCGAAGCGTGCGAACGAGGGAGCAGCTGGCGCGGCCGAACGGCTCGCATCCGTTCAGCGCAAGCTTGAAGAGGTGTCACAGATCGACGTGTTGACATTCGACGCCACTGAGCAGCTCCAGACACTCAACGGGCTCGCCGAGCACGTCTCGATCAAGGTGAAGGCGCTGGAAAACCAGCAGCAGACGATTGAGCGAGCTCTGGTCGATTCGCGACGGGTCGGAGAAATGGTCTGGGAGATGAACGCGCAGATCGCCAAGCTCCGTGAGGGCTCCACGCTGGCAGCGTCGGTAGAGGAGACTCTTGGGCGTTTGGAACGACTGCACCAGGAAATCACCGCCAGGCTCGAGAGTGCCGCGCGCGATCGTACGCAATTCGGCGAGACCGTCGAGCAACAGCGGCGGGCATCCGCTGAGTTGCTGCAGAACCTGCAGAATCGCCTCGACGGGTTGGCCCTCAAGAAGAACGAAATGGACACGCTCGGCGAGCGTCTCGAGACAGCGCAGATGGGCCTCGCCGATACCGAGAAGCGGCTCGAGGCGCTCTCGACGACAGGGCAGACCTTGTCGGATTTTGGCGAGAAGCTCGGCAGCCTCGCGTCGCGCATGGACCGTGTGGCGACGCAGGTGGCCGCGATCGAGCAGAAACAGCCGCTCCTCACCACGCTCGAGAAGCGGCTCGATGACGTGGACCGCGAAGCGAGACGCACGGCCGTGCAGCTGGACGGCCTCGCGCAGCGCCGGCAGGAATTGATGGCAATCAAAGCGGAATTCGCCGCTTGCGAAGCGACGTATGCACAGACGCGGAGGCTCGGCGACGAACTGCGCGACGAGAAGCAGCAGATTGTGCAGTTCTTCGACAAGACGCGAGAGTTCATGGACGGTGCCCCAGGGATCGTCGCGGCGATCGACGACCTGAAGTCGCGTGTTGGTGAGACCGAGACCTCCGCCGGACGAGTAGTGGCGATGCGCCGTCATATCGAGGAGGTCGCGAACCGGTTGGACCTGCTCACGCCCCGACTCCAAGTCGTAGACGACGTCGACGCGCGTCTCGGCAGATTGCACGAGCTGAGCGCAGAGATTGATCAGAAGCTGGCGGCGCAGGTGAACCGCCAGGCGGAGGTCGAGCGCGCACGCGTGTTCTGCGATGGTCTCGCGACGCAGGTCAGCGACGCGCATCAGAAGCTCCAGCTCCTCGAAGCCGCCCACTCTGCACTGGCAGCAGTGCCCGATCAGATCGCGGAACTCCAGGCGGATCTGACGGCCGCCAGTCGGAGCCTCGAGTCACTTCAGCGCGGTGAGGAAGCGGTTGTCGCACAGGAACGTCGCCTCCGGGAGCTCAATCAATCGGCAGCCGCGCTTTTCGCCGACATCACCGCCCGCATTCAAACACTGCAGACGGTCCAGGCCGAGTTGACGGGCGTCGGCGCCCGGAAAGACGACCTCTACAGGGCGTTCGAACAGATCCAGACGATGGAGCAGGAGTCGTTCGAGCGCCTCCAGGAAGCAAACTCACTGCTCGAGCAGTTGACCGGCCGCTGGAACGAGCTCGATCAGCGTCGTACCGATCTCGCTGCGGTCGAGCTCACGATGGAGGCCGTAGAAGATCGGATGTCCACCCTCGATCGTCTCGCCGACGGCCTGAACGCGAAGATCTCGGCCATCGGTGAGCGCGACGGGATCGTCGACGCCGTCAAGCAGGAGCTCGATACCATCCACGAGATCGCCCGAAAAAGTCGTGAGGACCTGGGGGTCATCACTGAGCAGCGCACCGCCATCGTCGAGGCGCGAGGCGACGTCGAGCGGGTCGCGAAAGCGTTGGTCGCAACCGACGACAAGCTCGCGGACGTGGAACGACGCAGTGCCGCCGTCGACGAGGTGCGGCGGAAGGCGGACGCGGTGGCGCGACTGCTCGACGATGTCCATGTGACGCTCAATACGGTCGGCGAACAGAAGGCGATGATCGATCACGTCAGCGAGATGCTGGCGCGACTCGATGGAGTCCTCGAGGAGGCTCGGGGCACCACCAAGGCGCTGCAGGCCGAACGCAAGCTGGCGCAGCGCATCGTGGCAAACGTCCAGAATATTCACGCGCGCGCCGGCGCAGAAATCCGCCAGGTCGGGTAAAGCGTACGGCGCAGCCGTTCTGTCGACACGATCAGGAGTGAGCCGAAGGTTGGAATTGCCATGAAACGATGGCTTCGACGCACACTGCGGCGTTATGGCATAGAGCTTTCGTTCGCGGACGTCATCTGCACCGAGCACGTGAAAACAATCGCGGTTGCCGCAGATGGCAGGACCGACGTCACGATACGGCGCGCCCTGGTGTTCCTCGCTCCGCCACAGCCAGGCGACCTGCGAGACATCATCCCGATCGATCCTGACACCGACCCGGACAGCGTCAGCCTCATGTCGCCGGATTCGACGGAAATCGGCCGCACACGGTGCCGATCCGGGATTCAGGTGTCCTGGATGCCGAAAGAGCCCGTCGTCCCGTATGCACTCTACGCACACGAATCCGGGTGGAGCTCGCCCGGCTGGTTTGCAGAGGCCGCGATGTACACCGAGCTGCGTTGCGACACGCGAACCGGAATGATGCACCTGGAATTCGCCACGCCCGGTCGCATCGAGACCGCCATCGCGTTCAAGCGGCCGCGATGGCGCCACCTGACGACCGAGCGAAGTCTGGTGAAGTATGCCCTCACCGAGAGCGAGTCGCATCAACGCGCAACCGTCAGTGAAGATCGTTGCCGGGCGACATGGAAGGTTGTCGGGCCGCGAATCGGTGATCGCTACGTCTACGTGGTCTTCGGTGAAAACGGCGTGCAACAGTGGCAGCAGAGGCTCGAGGCCACGTCGCTCACAGCCAGAATGCGGAGGCTCCTGCACCCGCTGATCCCCGCCTGATGCACCGTTATCTGGCGAGAATGGACACACCTCATCCATTCGTCGCGGTGGGGGCAACATCATCCCCGCCTCGCTTGACGGCCGCCGACGATGTCGGGACGGCCGGAGCCAGTCCGACCTGCTGCAGCATGAACGTGAGCGTGAACGCCATCTCGCGCAGCGCATCGTAGCGGCCTGACGCGCCGCCGTGCCCCGCGCCGAGGTTCACCTTCAGCAGCAGAGGATTCGTATCGGTCTTCGTCGAGCGGAGTTTTGCGACCAGCTTCGCCCCCTCCCAGTACGCCACCTGGCTGTCGTTCAACGACACCCGGACCAGCATCGCCGGATACGCCTGCGCCTTGACGTTGTCGTAAGGCGAATACTGGATCATGTAGTCGAACGCCGCCTTCTCGTTGGGATTCCCCCACTCGATGTACTCGCTCGTCGTGAGCGGCAGGCTCGCGTCGAGCATCGTGTTCAACACGTCCACGAACGGCACTTCCGCGACGACCGCTCTGAAGAGATCGGGACGCATGTTGGCCACGGCCGCCACCAGAAGGCCGCCGGCGCTTCCACCCTGGATCACCAGCCGATCGGACGACGTGTACCTGTTCGCGACCAGATACTCGGCGCAGTCGATGAAGTCGTTGAAGGTGTTCATCTTCTGCATCATGCGTCCCTGCTCGCGCCATTCTTCGCCGAGCTCGCCGCCGCCCCTGATGTACGCCAGGCCGTAGACGAACCCGCGATCGAGCAGGCTGAGCCGATTCGACGAGAACACCGGCGCCATCGAGATTCCGTAGGAACCGTAGGCGTAGAGCAGCAGCGGCGCACGCCCGTCGAGCGCCAGGCCCTTGCGGTAGACGAGCGATATCGGCACGCGCGTGCCATCCCGCGACGTGGCCCAGACGCGCTTCGCTTCGTACTGCGACGGATCGTACCCGCCGAGTACCTCCTGCTGCTTCAACAGGGTCCGCTCGCGCGAATCCATCCGATAGTCGTACACGGACGACGGCGTGACCATCGACTGGTACGTGAAGCGCACGGTGTCCGTGTCGTACTCGGGATTGCTGGCGAACGCCAGCGCATAGTCCGGCTCCTCGGTCGTGACGCGGTGCGACTGCTGCGTCTTCATGTCGATAATGCGCAAGTACGACAGACCGCCCTCGCGCTCGGACACGACGGCGTGCCTGGCAAAGAACGAGATGCCGTCGATCTTGACAGCGGGGTTGTGATCGATGAACGGCTGCCACTGCGCTTCGGATGGATCCTCGAGCGGCGCCGTCACGATCCGGAAGTTCTTCGCGCCCTTGTTCGTGCGGAGGTAGAGCCGGCCCTCGTAATGGTCGGCGTCGTACTCGTGCCCGGCCTGCCTGGGCACGATGACGCGAAACGTCCCGGTCGGATCGTCGGCTCGCAGGAACCGCTGCTCGGACGACGTCTTCGCGAAGGATCCGAAGAAGAGGACCTTCCGATCGAGCGATCGGCCCACGGTGACATCGAACAGCTCGTCGTTCTCTTCGAAAACCAGGGCGCGTTCCTCGAACACCAACCCACTGTCCTGCGCCCTCACGACGTGCCGCCACACTTTGTTCGAACGCTTCGAGACCGGATCTTCGGTCGTATAAAAGACCGTCCGGTTGTCACTCGCCCACACGACTGCCCCGACGCGCTCGATCTGTTCGGTCGACTCTCGTCCCGTCCGCAGATCCTTCACGTGCAGCGAATACTGCCGGTAGCCGGTCGGGTCCAGCGAATATGCCAGCCAACCCCCGTCGTCGCTGACGACGTAGGCGCCGACGCCGAGATAGGAGTGCCCCTGGGCCAGCGCGTTCAGGTCGAGGAGCAACTCCTCCGGCGCCTCCATGTTCCCCTTCCGCCGACACATGTACGTGTACTGTTTACCCTCTTCGGTGCGCGAGTAATAGAAATAGTCGCGGATCCGGGACGGCACGCTGAGGTCGGTTTGCTTGATGCGCCCGAGCATCTCGGCATAGATCGTCTCCTGCAGCGCCTTGGTGGGCTGCATGATCTGCTCGGTCCGGGCGTTTTCCGCCTCGAGGTACTTCAGGACCTCCGGGTTGCTCTTGTCGCGCAGCCAGAAGTAATCGTCCCTCAGCGTGTAGCCGTGAATCTCGGTGACGCGGGGCTCTCGTTTGGTCATGGTTCGAAAGAGCTGCCAGCTTCCAGCTGCCAGCTTCCAGCTTAGAACGGAGAGCGGCATGGCCCAGCTCATCGGTAGCTGGCGGCCGATTAATCTCCGTATCCTCAGCTGGAAGCTGGAAGCTGGCAGCTGGCAGCTCGTAGCTGGAAGCTGGAAGCTGGAAGCCGGAAGCTGACTACGGCACTTCAATCTCCAGCGGCACCACCACTGTCCCCCAGTGCAGCACGAGCTCCGCCTTGTGCCCGTCGACCACGGGGAAGTAGAACGCCAGCGTCTCCATGTGCGATCCGGTCCTCGTTTTGGAGGTGACTCGCAAGGCGTCCTGGCCGGCAGGATATCGCGTGTGCCAGGTCTGAGCGGTTCGATTGAAGATGATCGTCCATACCTCGGGGTTCGGCTCGGTCCAGAGGGAGTAGGTACCGGCCGCCAGCGTCTGCCCGTTCACCTTCACCTCCGTCGTCAGCGCAATCGTCGTCGCATCGTCTGCGCACGGACACCACACGTGCGCGTATGGCACGAGTTGCCCGAACAGCTCCCGGCCGCGGGCCACCGGGCGATTGTAGGAGACCGTAATCGTCGTCCCGGCCACACGCTGGCTGACCTCGCCGTGCTGGCTGGGCCTGGGATTTGGTGGTGTCGGATTCTGACGCGCCGTCAGGGCAACCGGAGCTGCCAGGAGCACGATGACCGCGACCGTACGCAAGGAATGGCGCATCAGGAGACCTCCGGAACCGGCGTTTCCCCCGATTATCGGCGATCTGCCACACTCCATTTCGTGCCTTCCGCCCTCAGAGCCTGTGAATGAGTTTCAGGTGGCTTCCACCCGTGGGCACCCGTGGCTTCCACCCGTGGGCACCCGTGGCTTCCACCCGTGGCCACCCGTGGCTTCCACCTTTAGGTGGAAGTCGAGCGTTCATGCGGAAGATCACGGCCGGCGTTGGTCTTCCACCTAAAGGTGGAAGCCACCAAATGTCGGTGGAATACATCCGGACCCAATGGCCTGGGAACGTGCAGAGGAAGGGTCGCCGTGGCTCCATTGCAGGCCGCGTCCGGCGAAATCGAGGCCAGGAAGCTTCACTTCCCTGGGACAGTTCGCTGAGCGCCGTAACGGTTTCCCGTCATCGGGTCGTTCGGTATCGCCGGCCTGGCCTCGAAGGCGTCGAGGCTCTGCACGACCACCATCACACCGTACATTCGGAACCAGTGTCCCGGAAACGTGCAGAGATAATTGTATTCTCCCGGTGTCGACGGTGCCGTGAAGTTGATCGTGTCGGATTCGCCCCGCTGCACGAGACGCGTGGCCTGCAGCACCTGCGGACCCTCCGGAACGTAGGCTCGGGCATTACTGTCAGCGGGTGGTGGCATCGTCGCCGCAGCGGCGCCGATCTCTTTGATGGAGCCTGGCCGCCCGATCACGAGGTTGTGCGGCATCGCGTCCGGGTTCGTGAGCACTAGCTGCACTGGCTTCCCCGCCTCGACCACGAACCACTGCACGTCGTAGAGCATCTGTTCAGGCACTGTGCCGATTCGAACGACTTGTACGCCCTTGTCGCGAAGGTCGCGGCGCATCGCGGATGCGGAGAGATCGGGCAGCGCCGCTGCAGGCGTGTCCGGCGCAGGGGCCGCCGGCGGCGTCGACGTGGCGGACGTGTTGGCGAGGCCCAACGAGCTCAGCGTGTTCATCGTCTGCGCGAACGTGTACTCGAGGAATCGGTCCTGGGGATATTTCTGCGACTCCCGCGCCAGCGCGGCGGCTTCGGCAGTGCGGAAGAAGCTCGCCGCGCGCACGGCCTCGAGCCGGACGGCAGGGCTCTCGTCGTTCACCTGCGCGTTCAGCAGCGCCAACGCATCCGGGACGCGATCGCGCCAGTAGCACAGCACGCGGGTCGCCGCGGCCCGCGCGCGCGCGTCCTTCGATCGCAGCATGCGCTTGAGCAGCGTCTGGTCGACCCGGTTGTGCCACTGCTGCACCCAGAGCGCTTCCATCATGTGGTGCTCGTATTGCGGATCACTTTGGTCGAGCCGTGAGATCCACGTAGTCAGCGCAGACAACACATCTCCAGAGTCGCGGCCGCTGAGCTCGATCTTCGCGCGATAGCGCACCCGGTTGTCGGGCTCTTTCAGATAGTCGAGCAGACGATCGACTGGTGCTCCTGCGATGCTCGGGTTCTTCAGCAGCGGTCGGCCCGGAGAGGTGACTCGATAGATGCGGCCGTGCAGATGGTCGCGCGAGGTGTCCCGGAGGTTGTGCTGCATGTGCCCGATGATCGGGTTGTGCCAGTCGGCAACGTACAGGGCGCCGTCCGGGCCGACCTCGGCGTCGACCGGACGGAAGTTCTCGTCGGCAGACTCCAGGACGGGCTCCGCTTCGGTTATCTTCAGACCCGCTCCGTCTTCGGTCACCTTGTAATTGAGCAGGCCTCGGAAGCCGATGGTGTTCAGGACGACGAGGTTGCCCTGCATCTCGTCCGGGAAGTGACGGCTGGAGATCAGTTCGACGCCGCCGACGGGACGCGTGCGAACCTGCCCGGGTCGCGGCGCCTTGGTGCTTTCCATCGCCGGGTAGTACTTCTTGGTCGACATCGAGGGGCCGTAATAGGGCTGACCGCCTGTTGCGTCGAAAACGATGTCGCGTCCCCAGGCATCGAACACATGCCCATGGGGATTCGGAAAGTTCATGGGAATGTAGGTCTCGAACTTGAACGTTCGCGGCTCGAACCGGTAACACGCCTCCGTCCGCCTGACGTACCGTGGGCCCCCACGGTGTCTCGATCTGACTGCGGTGGAAGATCCCCTCTCGGATGTACAGCGCGCCGCCAGGGTCGAAGGTGAAGCTGTTCATCGTGTGATGCGTGTCGGCAGAATCCAGCCCGCCGAGGAGGATCTGCTTCGTGTCGTACTGATCGTCGCCGTTGGTGTCCTTCAGGAACACCAGATTCGGCGCCTGTGCGAGGATCACGCCGCCATTCCAGAACTCGAAACCAGTGGGGTTGTTGAGGTCGCCGGCGAACACGGTCCGTCTGTCGGCCTTGCCATCGCCATCCGTGTCTTCGAGGATCAGCAGTTTGTCATCCATCCGCGTCTTGGGCTGCCAATGCGGGTAGTTCTTCCAGGCGGCGACCCAAAGCCGGCCTCGGGTATCGAAGGCGAGCTGAACGGGGTTCACCAGTTCCGGGAACTCCTTCTCCGACGCGAACAACTCCACCTTCAAACCGGGCCCCGTTTTCATCTTCTCCACGGTGGCGTCCGCGCTCAGGTAGGTGTGCGCGCCGTCGGGGCCCTTGCCCGCCTCGTTGGTGCCCGCATCGATGAATGCCGGGGTCGCGGCGTCAGCGGCTGCCAGTTCCGTCGGGCTCGACGCGAGGCCGCGAGCGACACGCCAGATCTGACGATCCCGGTTCGAGGTCATGCTGTCGAGCACTTCGACCTCGCGCTCCAGGACCTCGTAGTTGGTTGGCAGAAGATCGTCCTTGTCGAATTTGACGCGCGCGGGATTCACGTCTCGAGGATTGGTGCGAATGAACGTGAGAAAGGCGCGATCGCCGAACGTCGCGAAGGCGTCCGTCGTCCGGTAGCGGTTGAACCAGAGGAAGTTCTTGTCCGCAACCGTCCGCTGCAGCGCCGAGAGATACGCGGGGGTGTACGCGCGCGGCGGCGCGCCGAACAGCTCGCGATCGATGATCTCGGCGAGGCGCCGGTTGCCTTCTTCGTTGAGGTGCACGCCGTCGATCGTCAGGTGAGCTTTCGCCGCCGCGTAGAGATCTTTGGTCGGACCGAACAGGTCGACGAACTGAATCCCGCGGGTCGCAGCTATCTGGGACATTGCCAGCGTGTACTGCTCGAGGCGAGCGTTGTTCTCGCGCCCGTCCGGCAGATCCGGGTTGCGCAGGTCTTCGTGCGCAATCGGCGAGAACAGGACGATCCGCGGCGCCGACGTGCCGTTGTAGCGCTGTCCCAGCGTGTGGGCGATCCACTCTTCGAGCTGCTGGCGAAATGCCGGCAGCCCGGCCTCGCCGCCGAAGGATTCGCCGTAACCGAAGAACGCAAAGATGACGTCCGCCTTGGTGTTCGTCCCTTTCAGCCGGTTCTCCTGGTATCCACCAATCGGAGCCGCGTTTCCGCTCAGCCACTCGTCTGGCGTGCCGAAGTTCTTGGATCTCAGCCGCGTGGCAACTTCGTCCCCGCTGAACCCGAGGTTCCGAATGACGAGATCGTGCCGCGGAAATCGCGCGTGCAGCATCGTCTCGAGCCACCCGTCGTACTGCAGCCGCTCTGCGAGCATGTTCCCGATGATCGCAATGTGATCGTTCTCTCGAAGCTGGAAGGTCGCCGCCGCCTTCCCGGTCGAAGTCAGCACCGCGAGCGCAGCGAGCACCGCGAGTCCAACACCCATCGCCCCGCTCCAGCGTGTCTTCGTCATGCTACTTTCCTCGCTTCGGAATCGACGAATCCCATCCCGACACGTCCGCCGGTTTCATGCCCTTGACGTATCCATTGAACCCGAATGTCGTGGGCTCGAACGGGCCGACGAAACTGATGTCGTTGTCGGGCCTGATGCTCGCGTCGAGACCGGCGGCCCAGAGCAGCGCGTTGACGGCCATGCGCCGGAAGCCGTCATTGCGTAAGTCCTCGGACGCGCCATGTGTCGTCGTGAACACTCGACCGGCCTTCCCTGAGGACCCTTTATACGTCCGGTACCAGGCGACCGGCATGTCTTTCTTGTCCTTCGCCTGAGGCGAATCGGGCGTCATGCCATCGAGGATCTGGCCAACGGCCAGAATCGTGCTGCCCTCGATCGGATCGGCAGTGTACCCTCCCGACTCCACCCACACGTCCTTGACGCCGCGCAGGACCGGATGGCCAGCTTGATCGGGCTGGAGGAGCAGTCGGGAGCTCTGCTTGTGGTTCTGGCCGAGGTGCGACACCCACGTTTCGCCGAGGATCTGCCGGCCGAAGCCTCCCGGATACGCGGGGTCGGATCCCTTCCACGTGTACTTCAGGAACTTCGCGTCGGGCCGCGTAATCTGAAACGCGTGCGTCGCCGTCCGGAAGCCCACGACCGGCCCGCCCCGGTCCAGGTAGTCGACGATGTGCTGCATCTCGGCGTCGGGGAAATCCTGGAATCTGAGGAAGACGACCATCAGGTCGGCGGTCTTCAGTGCCTCGAGTCCGGCGATGTTCGAGCTGCCTGGCTCGATGAACCCCGTCTCCCGATTCGTCGTGAAGAAGACGCTGCACTTGAAGCCGTAGTGCTTCGCCATGATCCGCGCCAGCGCGGGCAGCGACTCCTCGGATCGGTACTCGTGATCGCCGGCGAGGAACACGATGTGCTTTCCACGGCCCGGCCCCTTGTCGCCTTCGTAGACGACGAGATGGGGGTTCTGGGCGATCACCGGCACGGGCAGGCTCAGAAAAGCCGCGCTCGCCAGTGTCATCGCCAGAACCTTCATGCTCATCGCTACTCGGCGTCAGAAGCTGAATCGGATGGCGCCCTGCATCACGCGCGCCGGCCGTGCGGCAGTCGCCTGGCCGAAGTTCGCGTTGACCTGCTCACCGGCAGGATTGAACTGCGCGTTCGTGTTGATTTCCGACCAGTTGACCTGGTTGAAGACGTTGTACGCCTCCCAGCGGAACTGGATCCTGCGGCCGCCGCCAAGCTGGAAGTTCTTGAAGATGGACATGTTCGACAGCACGATCGGCGGCATGCGGAAGAACGTGCGGGCGGCGTTCCCATAGTCGCCACGCCCGGCCGGCCGGCTGAAGGCTGAGACGTTGAGAAAGCGACCGGTCCCGCCAGGTGTCGGGTCACAATTGCTGTGGCAAACAGGATCGCCGGTAATCGTCGGCCGCACGGTCCGGCCGCCGCCACCTACGTCGCTGCCCGTCCCTCCATCGCCACCGGTGAAGTCGAAATTGTCGGTGGTGGAGATTGTCACGCCATTCCAATCGCCGCTCACGATGCCAGTGTCGCCCGAGAGCTGCCAGCCGTCGAGAAGACCCCGAGTGAACCTGTTGTTCCACATTCCACTGCCATTCGGCACGTCCCACGTGTAGTTGAGGACGAGGTTGTGGAACTGCGTCGCGCCATCCGGACTCTTGTTCCAGGAGTCCTGCGGCCGAAGCACGTTGAAAAAGGTTCCATCGCTGATCGGTTTTGCCGATCGTATAGGCGATCGCGAACTGCAAGCCGTTGATATACCGGCGATTGAGCTGCGCTTGCAGAGAATTGTACGACGCCTTGCCGAAGTGCGAGCGCATCATGATGTTCTGATAGCCGAGATAGGGCCGCAAGAACTCGGCGGGCTTGGCGGTCGTCGGAGTTGCGCGGATCCGCGTTCTGGGGATTCACGTCCACGAACCGGGCGCCGTCCGGAATGAGATTGATATTGGATTCCATCTCGCCGTGGCGCATCTGGAAGCCGGCATATGTCAGGTCGAGGACCGTGCCCCAGCCGACCTCGCGCTGCACACCGACGGAGTAGTTGTAGCTCACAGGCGTTTTTGCGTCGCGCTCGAGGCCGAACACGTTGCTCGGGCGGTTCGCGAAGGCGCCCGCGTTGCCGAGCGCCAGAAGCGTGTCCATCGTGCCGTAGATGATGCTCGGCGTGTTCTGGACCGGCGGGTTCCGGGCCATCGCGTCCATCCCGTTCGCATTGACGTGCGGGTTGTGGTACATGCCCACGCTCGCATGCAGCGCGGTCCTGGAGTCGCCGGTCGAGGTCGTACGCGATACCCAGTCGGGGTTCCGGCTCGATCCCCTGGTTGTCACGGAACCCGAGCGGATAGTTCGGATCGGTGTTGGTCACCATCCCGTTGGCGCGATCACCGGTGCCCGGAACGAACGTCCCGACGAACACGTTCGGCAGCGGTCTGCCCGGTCACCGGGTCGAGCGCCAGGTTCACTCCGTTGATCCGCGCCGGCTGGAAGAGCCGAGGCGCCTTCGCCGGGTCGTACCGTTCGGGCACGAACACCGAGGCGGGCTGGGACGAGTGCCAGGGCTGATACCACAGGAACCGAACGCCGTAGTCGAACGTCAACCGCTGATTCGCTCTCCACGTGTCCTGCAGGTAGAACTCCGAGATCATCCGGCGACCTCTGACCTCTGAGAAAGCGTCGATTTCCGTATAGCTCTGGAAGGAGCCGATGAGCGCATTGGCGAAGCGTATGATTCGTGTCGAAGGGATTGCTGGTGTCCGCATTGAAGTTGAACTGGCCGGCCCACGGCCCAGCGCCGACGCCGCCGCTCCCTTCCGAATTGCGGGATTGCTCCAGGTAGAAGCCGGCCTTCATGGAATGCGCGCCTTTTATCCATGTCAGGTTCGTGCGGAGCGACGACAGCCATGCCTCTCCCTGATCGACGAGCCGGTTGTCGAACGTGAAGTTCGGCGGGTTGTTTCCGCTGAAGTTGACTTTCGGGATGACGTTGCGCGGATTCAGCTCCGGGAAGAAACTGTCCGACCCTGAAGCCCACTGTGTCCGCGGTTGATCCGCGTCCAGTCGGACTCGGTCAGCGGATAGAACTGCTCGGTCTGTTGACGGGTGCCGACGTCCGTGTCGAGCACGAGGTTCGACCGGATGATCTTCGTGTAGTTCATGCTGACTCCCCGGTCGGTGTTCAGGTAGTGGGTATTGAAGAACCCCCATTTGGCCGGTCCCGGCCGTAATCTCGCTGCCTCGCTGGTCCGAATACCAGTCCTTGAAGGTGAAGTAGAAGCTGTCGCTGTTCGACGGACGCCAGTCCACCCGGACGACGTTGTTCAACTTCGGGTTCTCGGCGTTCTCCTGCGTCGAGTGATTGAACTGCCCTGGCGTGAACGTCCGATCGAAGTTGGTGGCCCGCGGGAGCATGTTCAACAGCGCCAGGCCATTCGAGTTCAGTCGGTTGGACGGGATGATGTTGCCTGGGAAGCAGGCGTCGCCGCCAGCCGTCGCACTGCAGGTTCCCGAACGCAGCGGATCCCGGATGAAGATGGTCCGACCTTGGGCATCGAGTGTCTGCGAGAAGTCTCCGCGCATCTCGGCATCGGTCGGCATCGTCCAGTTCCGCAGCCTGTCCTGGCCGGTTCACGACCGGCGCCTCCACCGAGTAGAAGAAGAACAGCTTCTTCCGCCCGCCAGGGACCGGGCCTCCCAGATTGGCCCGTAGAGTGTTGAAGCGGTAGCGCGGCTTCTTGACGCCTTGCCGATTGATGAAAAAATCATTGGCGTTCAGCGCTTCGTTGCGGCCGTAGTAATAGAGATTGCCGTGATACGCCGTGCCGCCGCTCTTGCTGACGATCTGCACCTGGCCGCCGCCCGTACGGCCGTATTCGGCCCGGTACGAGTTCAGCAGCACCCGGACTTCGGCGATGGCATCGAGGTTGATCTGCTGCGCCATCAACTGGCTTGCGCCGACTTCGTTCGCGACGACTCCATCGACGATGACATTGCTCCAGTCCCTCCGCGCACCGCCGACGTTCGGCACGTGCGTGCCGAAACTCATCCCGAGCGAGTCGATGATGTTCTCGTAGCGAACCCCCGGCAGCAGCCGCATGATCGAGGTCACGTCGCGGCCGAGGACCTGGACCTGCTCGATTTGACGCGCGGTGATCACGCCGGCGTGCTGGGTCTCGGCGGTATTGACGTGCGAGCCCGCGGGCCTCGACCGTCAGGGTCTCGCCAAGGCCGCCGACGTCGAGCGTCAGCGTCCCGATGGCCAGCCGTTCGCCCGCACTGAGGACGATGTTCTTCCGTTCGAGCGTGCGGAAGCTCGCGAGCTCCACTCGAACGGTGTAGGAGCCCGGCTGCAGGTTGGTCACCTGGAAGCTTCCCTGTTCGTCGGTCGTGGCGGCCCGCGTAATCGGCGTTCGCCTCGTTGGTGATCGTCACGGTCGCTCCGGGAACCATCGCCTTCTGCGCGTCGATGACCGTCCCCGAGATGGTGCCGGTGACGGCCTGCGCCGCCGGCCAACCCGGAAACAGCAGGGCTGCCAGCAGCGGGAGCCAGCATGCACGCCCGAGTGTCGATCTGGATGTGGACATTGAGCCTCCTCCACCACAACGCGGAGCGTGCGGTCGCACGCCCCGTCAGGAAGGTCCGTAACCGTTAAAGTGGCGAGACCATATCCGAACGGGTGACGAAAGTGGAACGATTGTCTGGTTCTCCCGATGGTTTTCGCATGCCCAAACACCGGCCAATCGATGGCGTCGCGGATTCGTCAATGGATTCGGAGGTGACGCGACGTTGCGGGGTTCGAGAGGATGGGAAAGAATCTCGAACGCCTGGTGGACAGTTTCGCCCTACGCAACGGCCGAAGAGCGTTACGAACGCGGTTTCGTAAACAGGTCAAGAATCGGCATGCGGAGTCAATTTCCGGCAGGTGCTGCACGGACCCGTGCGAACAGGGTCAGCCCCGGTGCAGCGATCGCCTGAACTGGCCCGGCGACAAGCCGAACACACGCTTGAACGCGCGCGAGAAGTGGAACTGATCGGCGAAGCCCATATCCTCCGCCACCCGTTTCACCGTCGTCCCGGACATCCGGAGCCTGTCGACGGCGTCGCTCATCCGCAGCGACATCAGGTACTGGTACGGACTCTGGTGGTCGAACCGCTGGAACAACCGGCACACATACGCGACATCCAGATCGCACGCCTGGGCCGCCTGTTCGATCGTCGCGAGCTCGGCCCATCGTTCTTCGATGTACTGCTTGCAGCGCATGTAGGTGGCGAACGCCTGCGGATCGATCGAACCGGGCGGCGCCGCTGTTTCCTCCACTTTCAGCAGAAGGTGTCGGAGAATCAATGCAGCAATCCGCGCGGTGAACGGAGTCCGCCGCAGGCCGTTGTGAATCAAATCGTCGAAGAGCGCGAGGATGTCGTTCGGCGCCCTGGTCTGCAACGCCGTGCCTGGCGGAAGCCCGTGGCGCCTCAGGAGCCGGACCGCCTCCTTGCCGGCAAAGTTGACGAAATACTTGATGGTCGTCTCGGAACGGTCCGGAACGATGTCGTGGTGGATCCCGGGACCATACGCAAAGAGCGTCCCGGCGATCAGCGGATACGTCTTGTGGCGCAGCGTCACGGCGCCACGCCCGTGAGCCACGAACTCGATCGCGTAGTAAGGAAAGTTCGTGCGGTGGATCTCGTAGTCCGCGGTGCAATGTTCCCGGCCGCCGCACACGACCACGAGCGGCTCGGCCGGGGGCGGGTCGAGCTCCAGACAGAACCGCCGTGCGCGCGTGATCTGCGCGGAAAAAAATTCGGGCTGGAGATCCGTGGCAACTGAGGCCGGTGTGTCCATCGGCTTCCTTATACGGCATACGGCGAGCGGCGAGCGGCGAGCGGCGAGCGCCGAGCGCCGAGCCGCCGACGCCGCCGAGCGCCGAGCTAGGATGATAGCCGAAGGAGACGACTGATGCTGTCGCGGACGAAACGGTGGGTTGTGACGAGCGGGATCGCCATTGCGGCAGCTGCCGCAGCTGCAGGCGTTCCGAGCCTGGCGCAGCAGAGCGCGCCGGCTGCGCGCGCGTTGACGGAAGGAGATTACGCGCGCGCCGAAAAATACATGGCGTACAACACGACGCCGCTCGTGTTGCGATCTGGCGTCAGACCCACCTGGTTGCCGGACGGCCGATTCTGGTACCGGATCACCACGGAGACCGGGAGCGAGGCGTTCGTTGTCGATCCGCTGAAGGCCGTCAAGACGCCGTGCGACCTGCCCGCCTGCACGGCCGGGGGGCGCGGCGGCGCGGCCGGTCAGGCGCCGGCCGGCGGCGGACGCGGCGCGATCCGGACCGACGTCCCGTCGCCTGACGGCAAGCGGACCGTCTTCATCCGCGACTGGAACCTGTGGGTCCGCGACGTCGCCAGCGGCAGGGAGACAGCGCTCACGACCGATGGCGTCAAGGACTTCGGCTATGCCACCGACAACGCCGGGTGGGCGCGCAGCAACCGCCCCATCGTCGTCTGGTCGCCTGACTCGAAGCAGGTCGCGACGTTCCAGCAGGACCAGCGGAAGGTCGGCGAGATGTACCTCGTGAGCACCACGGCCGGCCATCCCGAGCTGCAGGCCTGGAAATATCCCCTGCCCGGCGACGACGTCGTCGCGATGATCCACCGTGTCGCGATCGATGTGGACACGGCGAAGGTCGTTCGATTCAAGATGGAGCCCGACCAGCATCGTTCGACGCTCTGCGACAACCTGGCCTGCCGTGGCGGAGAGTGGGCCGACGTGCAGTGGGCCCCGGACTCGAAGAGCGTCGCGTTCGTGTCGACGTCGCGCGACCACAAGAAGACGACGCTTCGCGTCGCGGACCCGGCGACCGGTGGCGTTCGCGACGTGCTCGAGGAAACCGTCACGACGTTCTTCGAATCGGGCAACGGCCGGGTGAACTGGCGATATCTCCCGGCATCCAACGAGGTGATCTGGTTCTCCGAGCGCGACAACTGGGGCCAGCTCTATCTCTACGACCTGCAGACTGGCACGTTGAAGCGACCAAATCACCAGCGGCGAGGGCAACGTCACT
This sequence comes from uncultured Acidobacteriota bacterium, assembly GCA_963804795.1. Classification (GTDB taxonomy): domain Bacteria; phylum Acidobacteriota; class Vicinamibacteria; order Vicinamibacterales; family 2-12-FULL-66-21; genus CAVSUB01. The sequence goes on from CAWDRS010000015.1 coordinate 469,391, forward strand.
CAGCTCCTGAAGGTCGACGAGAAACGCCGGCTGCTCTTCCTGCTCGCGGTTGGCCGGGAAAAGGGCCGTGATCCGTATTTCACGTGTCTCTACAAGGTCAGCATGGACGGCGGCATCCCCGGCCTCTTGACGCCCGAAGATGCAACCCACGAAGTGTTCCTCCCCGATACGGGTGACTACTTCGTCGACAGCTACTCGGCGCCGGACCGCGCCCCGGTTGCGGTCCTTCGCGACGTCAACGGCAAGCTGATCCTGACGCTCGAGAAGGCGGACATCTCGCGCCTCACGGCGACCGGCTGGCGTCCGCCGACGCCTGTGACGGTGAAGGCCCGCGACGGCGAGACCGATCTGTACGGCCTCATGTTCAAGCCGTCGGCGCTCGATCAGACGAAGAAGTATCCGATCATCAACCAGATCTACCCAGGACCACAGACGGGAAGCGTGGGCGGCCGTACGCTTCTCCCCGGCTCGCGGCGACACGCAGGCACTCGCCGAGCTCGGCTTCATCGTCGTCCAGATCGACGGGATGGGCACACCATGGCGCTCGAAGAAGTTTCACGAGGCGTACTTCGGGGACATGGGAGACAACACGCTGCCCGACCAGGTCGACGGCGATGAAGCAGCTGGCGGAGCGCTACCCGTTCATCGATATCGACCGGGCCGGCATCTGGGGTCACTCGGGAGGCGGCTACGCGGCAGCGGGCGCGATGTTCCGGTACCCCGATTTCTTCAAGGTCGGGATCTCAGAGTCCGGGAATCACGATAACCGCGTGTACGAAGACGACTGGGCCGAGAAGTGGGTGGGGCTGCTCCAGAAAAAGGCCGACGGCACCAGCAACTACGACTCCCAGGCGAATCAGACGCTCGCGAAGAACCTGAAGGGCCACCTGCTGCTGGCGCACGGCACGATGGACAGCAACGTACCGCCGAACAACACGCTGCTCGTCGTGGAGGCGCTGATCAAGGCGAACAAGGACTTCGATTTGTTGATGCTCCCCAATCAGGGGCACGGCTACGGCAGCATGTCGAACTACATGACGCGAAAGCGGTGGGACTATTTCGTGCGTTACCTGATGGGAGCCGAGCCGCCCAAGGAGTACCAGCTGCAACCGCAAGGGCCTGCAGGACGCGGAGGGACGGGCGGCGACCACTGACGGAAGAACGGCGGGGGCTGACCACCTGAGCCAAGGCTACGTGGTCCGCCGTAGCTATAGCGAAGGCGGAAGCCCCCGCCCTAGACTAAACGAAAGCGCCGAAGGCGCGCCCGCCGGAGCGGAGCGGGGCGTGGCCCCGCTCGTTTCACGATGCGAGCGAACGACAGTGAGCGAGCCACGCGAGCGGCCCGCCTTCGCGCCGCAGGCGCTACGGCGAGGTCTCGCCGTAGCTTTAGCGGAGGCGGAAGCGCGCCGGCGAAGCGGCGCGCGAGAGCGCGTGTAGGGGAGTCCGAGGGGCGAAGCCCCTCGGATGAGACTAGAACCCGAGGACGACGCCGATGCGCGCGATGCGCGGGCTGAGGTTCTGCGAGAGCGCGCCGAAGTTCGTGGCGGTGACGTCGTTGACGCGCACGAGCGCCGTGTTCGCGTTGAACACGTTGAAGACATCCAGCATCAATCGAACGTTCGACATCCCGCCGCGGAACGCGCGCGCCACGCGGAAGTCGGTGTTCCACAGGTCCGGATGCCGGAACGTGTCGATCTTGGGGCTCAGGAGCACCGTCAGCGCCGAGTCTCCGCCCAGAGCGGCGGACGTCCCCTGGCGCACGATCGGATACGGATAACCCTGCCGGCCGAACACGTTGGCGCTCAACTCGATCCCGTACGGGGCCTGATAGAGAGCGTTCGCGTTGATCTGCCACCTGGCGTTGATGTAGATCGTGCCGGCGCCGCTCCCGCCGCTCTGCGGCGCGAACTGCCCTCCATCCTGGAGTGGCTCGGTGACCGTGGGCGTCGGGTTGCCGTTGGTGTCGTAGATCCCCGCCGCATCCGGGAAGTGCTCGCGCGAGTTGTTCAGCGAGACACCCACCCGGCCCATCCACCGGTTCGACAGCCGCTTGTTCACCGTGAACTCGACGCCGTGGTAGTCGGTGTAGAAGCCGGGAACGTTGGTCGTGACGAAGCCGTTGCCGCCCGCGGTCACCACGGTCGGATTCGGGATGAACGTCGCCACGTTGTAGGGGACGCCACCATCGAGCGGAATCGTGCCGGAGAAGCCGCTGCCCGGCGTGTAGTCCGCAAGGGTGACTCCGGTTCGCGGCGTGATCGTCCCGGTGAAGTTACCGAACAGCCGCGACGTGCGCGTGTAGCTGTAGTTCACGCCCACTGCCAGGTTCGGGATCAGCTCGCGATCGAGGCCCGCCACCACACTGCTGGTCACCGGCGCCTTCAAGTCGGGGTCCAGCACGTTCGCCGAGGTCACGGCCGTCGGATTGTTCGGGTTGAACCCGCCCGCCGACGTGATGAACTGATCGAGCAACACCTCGTTGGTCTGCGCGAAGTGGTCCGCGTTCTGATCGACCCACCGGTACGTCGCGGAGCCTGCTGTGGAGCTCGGGTTCCTCACGCCGACCGTCCCGGTGTTGAGCTGCCCGGCCGCACGGGTAAAGCTCGCGCGGGCCACCGTGTGTCGCGAGCTGTCGAGCGCATAGGTGAAGCCCACGCGAGGCGACCAGTCGTTCCACGTAAACGGCGCCTTGTAGCCGGAGAAAACGATCCCCGGCACGACGTTAGGAAACCCCGCACTGGCGAGCGTCTCGCTCGGAAGCGCTTCGCCGTTCTGACGGTCGAACCGAACGCCGACGTCGAGCGTCCAGCGGTCGCGCGACAGCGTATCGCCGACGTAGAAATTGAGATAGCTCGCCCGGTTGCCGCCGTAGCCCTGACGGAACACCTGCGCCTGCAGGTTGTTCGCGCGCTCGATCGCCAGGATCATGTTGCCCGGCCACAGCGTACCGCTCGTCGCCTCCACCCGCCGCCATCCCACGCCGTACTTCAGATCGTGCGAGCCGCCGAACCCGGTGATGAACTGTTGCGCATCGACCGTGGCCGTGTGCTGGGGGCGGATGTTGATGCTCTGATTGACCGAGCCGTATGACGTCGCGTTGACGAAGTTCCGGCCCGCCTGCTGCGACAGCCCGCCGACTGGATCGAGAATGAAACCGGTGTTGTAGTAGCGCGTACTTGCCGGAGACGAACACGTTCCTGCCGAAGACGTGATCGTCGGCCACCTTCCACAGCCCGTGGAACGGCGTGTCCGTGTACGCGTTGTCCTGGTGGTGGGTCGCGGTCGGCGCATCGAAGTTGATCCCGCTGATGCCAGGGCTCCGGCCGTCCTTGATCTTGAACCCATCCAGATACAGGAAGCTGACGTTGTCCTTCCTGGTCGCCTGGTAGTTCACCTTCACGTTCGGGTTCTTGAGCTGCGTGCGGTCGACGAGCGACCCTGCCCGTCGGACCAGACGCACGTCCTGGATCGAGTAGGACGCGTAGAACCACGCCTTGTCGCGGAAGATCGGCCCTCCCAGCTCACCGCCGTAGTCCGAAATCTGCTTGTTGTGATCGGAGGTGTCGTGCGTCACGCCCGTCGCCTTCAACTCGTCGGGCACGTTCGAGGCTTCCATGGACTCGTTGTCGAAATAGCCGCGCACGCTCCCGCGGAACTGGTTGGTCCCGCGCTTGATGACCATGTTCAGCCCGATGCCGCCGGTGCGCGACTTGATGTCGTTGCCCGCCGTGGACACCTGGATCTCTTCGAAGTTGTCGTAGTTGAAGTAGGTCGGCGAGGCGCCGGTGGCCGTCATGTCGGTCACCTCGACGCCGTCGAGCGTCCAGCTCGCGTCCTGGGGCCGCGTGCCCTTCGACGCGAAGTTCGACTGCTGTCCCGTCTCGTTTCCGCCGATGTTCACGCGATCGACGAGCACGCCCGGCACGCCGCGCATCAGCGCGAACGGATCCCTGGACGTGGGGATCTTCGTGAGCTCGTCGGACGTGAAGTTCGTGGCGGTGCCCGTCGCCTTGGTATCGACGACCGGTGACGCTCCGCTGACCGTGACCGTCTCGGCGACTGTCGCGACCTTCAACTGACGGGAAGATCGATCGTCACGCCGACGGCGACTACGACGTTCTCTCGCACCGACGTCGTGAAGCCCTGAAGGCCCACGATCACTTTGTAGGGTCCCGGCGCCAGGTTCAGGAAGCGGAACTTCCCCGCTTCGTCCGAGGTCGCCGTCGTGGTCCGGTCGGTGCCGGTGATGGTGACCGTGACACCCGGCAGGATCCCGCCTTGTTCATCGGTAACGGTCCCGGACAACGTGCCGCCCCCGAGCTGTGCGAAAGCCGTCGACGCCGTCGAGAGAACCAACAGCGCGGCAAGCGCTGTGAGAAAGCGCCTCATCCCCAACCTCCTTCAACCTGTCACAGGCATCAAACCTGTCACAGGCATCAAACAAACGATATTCAGCGTGTGTTCAACCAAGCACCAGTCGTGCCGTGGGGCGTGGACGCACAATTGAGTGACGAACGTCATTCGTCCCACGCAGATACCGGCTCGCAAGCGAAAGCCGGGCAACGCTCTCCAATACGCTGAATTTGCGATCTCAATTTGCGTATGGGACGAACCGCAGCGGGCGGCATTACGACGCGTGGCTTCCGCCTTCAGGCGGAAGCGAACGGCAGCCCCAGCCTTCCGCCTCAAGGCGGAAGCCACGGGCACGGCCTGAAGGCGGAAGCCGCGCTGAAGTACGTGCACTGCTAATATCGATCGCCGGGAAAGGGCGGATATCTGAACCATAATGATTGAATCGGCGAAGCTCCCCGGTCTAAACAAAGGACAAGCATGTGGAAAGCATGGCCGCTCGTCGCTGCGGCCGCACTTGGTGTGATAGCGGAGGCCGGTGTCGCCTCCGCCCAGACTGTCATCGCGAGAACCGCCCCCGCCGGATCCACCGTGGAGCTCGTGCTCAACGACACGAAAGTCGGGACGGCGACGGCGGATCCCGCAGGCGACGCGAAGCTTCCGTTCAAGATTCAGGATTCCAGCGGCAAGACCGAGATGGACGCCTCCGTCCACGTGGACATCTGCGACTCCGTCCGCCGCATCGTCGTCGTGGAACGCGGCCGCTCCCCGGCACCGCCCGAGGCTGGGTGCGTCCGGAAGGACGTTCAGGGTCTCTTCCTGGTCAGGAAGGTCTCGAATCTCGTCGTGGACACGGGTGCCGTGAATCCGACCGTCTGGCTGCGGCAGGGCCCGGTCGACCTCAAGGCGAAGGGGCCCGGCGGCCCTTGGAACGCGATGCCGACGGGCCTGGTCGTGTTCGGGGGCGCCGGGCTGGGCTGGTACCGCGATCAAGCCCTGTTTCTCTGCGGCAACGTCTCGCAATGCGACAGCTCGGGCGCACGCACGACGTTCACCCTGGGCGGAACCTTCTGGTTGAGCCGCCTGATCGGCGTCGAGGGGGCCTACGTCCAGCCGGCCGACGTGAACGCAAACGGCTCCGGCTCCAACTTCCGCTTCGACAGCACGCTCGAGGCCCACTTCTTCTCGATAAACGGCAAAATCGGTATTCCTGTGAGCCGCACGCGGATCTACGGCCAGGGCGGCATGAACTATCACAGCGCGCAGTTGAAGACGTCGCAGACCAACGACGACGTGCAGCTGACAATCAGCGGGGTCACACAGACGGTGCCCGGTGGGACGCAGGTGCTCGAGGTGCAGACCGGCGGCTGGGGCTGGCAGATTGGCGGCGGCCTGGAAATCTGGTTGAAACCCTCCGTCGGGATCTACGCAGAGGTCGGACGCACGCGCCTCGAGGGCGACAGCGTGGAAGGAGCGCAGGGCGAGATGCGCGACTACTTGACGACCGTCCTCGCCGGCATGCGCTTCAAGATCGGGAAGTGACAGTCGTTTACTGCACGCTCACGAGCTCGATGTCGAACACCAGCGTCGCGTTGGGAGGAATCGAGCTGTTGCGGGACGATCCATATGCCAGGGAGGGCGGCACCACGAGTCGCCGGAGGCCGCCCACCTTCATGCCCACGAGCCCCTGATCCCAGCCGCTGATCACCTGCCCTCCACCCAATGTGAAGGCGAAGGGCTCCGTGCTTCCAAGCGACGTGTCGAACAGCAGGCCCTTCTGGTCCGTCTTCGAGGGATCGTGCAACCACCCGGTGTACTGGACCGTCAAGAGATTGCCGGTGGCTGCGGCCGTTCCGGTGCCCAAGCGAACGTCGGTCTGACTATAGCCGGGGACTTCCGACGCCGACGTCGGCGAGTCGTCGCACGCGGAGGTCACGAACAGCAGCGGAAGGAGAAGCAGCGCAGGAATCCGTCGATTCAGGGACATCAGCTTGAGATTGTCCCCCATCGATCGACGGCTTCGCAACCGGGCACATCGAACACGGGTGATCGCCCGACCTGAAGGTCGGGCCTACCTTGTTGCTTCGCGATAGGCCACGGCGACACCGGGACCTGAAACGTAGTAGAAGCCGTCTCACAAACCCGACGCTCGCTCCACAGTGCGAGCGAGCAGGGCGAGCGAGCCACGCGATCGGCCCGCCTACGCCAAGGCTCCGGCGAGGTCTCGCCGTAGCGCTACGCGCGGAGGCGGAAGCGCGCCGGCGAAGCGGCGCGCGAGAGCGCGTGTCGGGGAGTCCGAGGGGCGAAGCCCCTCGGATGAGACTAGTCGAGGCGTCGTCTGTCAAAGGTTCAGCTTTGACGCCGGCGACCGGGCGGCGGGGACGGAACGCGTCTTTTCCGGGTATGTTTCGGATACTCGGAGTGAGCATACCAGTCGCACACGTTTTGAGATATGCTCGCCAACCGTTGCAGGGAGGGATTATGCGTTACGCTCGCGCTTTGCTCCTCATTCCCGCTGTGATGCTCCTGACCGCTGGTCGTGGGGAAGCCTCAATCATCCAGCTCTTCGCAGAGCTGAACAACGCAAACGAGAACCCGGATGCGGTCCCGACGACCACCGGCATGCAACCGCGGCCTGCCTCGTTCGGCACCGCAACGTTCGTGCTCGATGACGTGCTGTTGACGCTGTCGTTCAACGCAACGATCTTCAACATCGATGTCACGGGATCGCAGACCGCTGACGTCAACGACAACCTGACCGCGGCGCACATCCATGCTAGTGCGACCGTCACGCCGACGACCAACGCTGGCGTGGTCTGGGGGTTCTTCGGCGCTCCGTTCAACGACAACAATCCCAACAACTCCTCCTTCACACCCTTTTCAAGTGGGGTTGGCGGAACGTTCAGCGGGATCTGGAATGAGCCCGAAGGAAACGGCACAACGCTGTCAGCGCAGCTGGACAACATCCTGGCAGGCCAGTCCTACATCAACTTCCACACGACGCAGTTCGGGGGCGGCGAGATCCGGGGCAATATCGCGGTGACCCCGGAGCCCGGTTCGCTCGCGCTCCTGGCACTGGGCATCGCCGGCGTGGCGGCACGGCGTCGAAGGACGTAGTCCCCGGGTAGCTGCACCTCCGTAGGCGGCTTGCCGCCCGCCGGGCGGGCATCGCCACTAGAAGCCGTCTCACACCCGCGCTCGCTCCACGGTGCGAGCGAGTATTGCGAGCGAGCCACGCGATCGGCCCGCCTACGCCAAGGCTTCGGCGAGGTCTCGCCGTAGCGCTTCGCGCGGAGGCGGAAGCGCGCCGTCGAAGCGGCGCGCGAGAGCGCGTGTCGGGGAGTCCGAGGGGCGAAGCCCCTCGGATGAGACTAGTTTTACCTGCCTTCCCCCGACGGTTGCGTCGTCTGCGGTTTGGCCTGCGCCCTGCCCGCGTCCAGATCGTTCCAGTTCAGGATCGCGTTGAAGCCGAGGAAGAAGTTGCCCTGCGTCTGCCAGCGCCAGTACGGGCGGTTGGCGAACATCACCACGTGACCCTTGCCGATCGGCGCGTCGATCGCGACGGCGCGGCCGGCGAGCGCCTCGCCGCCGACGAGCAGCCCGGACAGCAGCAGGTCGTTCGGGTCGGTCGGGAACGACAGCAGCACGCGCGGCGCGTTGCGGGTTCGCCGCGCGCCGCCGCCACGGCCACCGCCGCGCCCGACCGCGGCGTCCGCCCCGCCGCGCCGCCACGGCCGCCACGGCCGCCGCCGCGCCCGCTGGCGCCGGCGCTGGTGCGGCGCTCGGCGGACCGTCGAGCGTCGTCAGCCGCGGCGGCACGGCGTTGGGCTGCATGTTGGGTTGCCGGGCAGATTCGCGCCCGCCGCGCCCGCCGCCGAAACCGCCGGCCGCGCCGCCGACCGACGCATGACCGGCGCCTGGTTGAAGTAGACCGCGAGCGCGTTCTGGTCGTAGCCGTAGAGCACCGGGCTGGTCTTGATCGCCGAGCAGCGCCTTCAGCACCGAGCCGCGCGCGTAGAGGTTCTCCGGCGTCTCGATCGATGATCCCCGGCGTGAGGTTGTACTCGGGGAAGACCGTCGACGTGCCGCCTTCGGTGATCAGCACGCCGCCCTCCTGCACGAACTTGTACAGCTCCATGCAGTCCTTCGACGCCGAGGCTGCCGCGCATGTCGTCGGTCGAGTCCTGGATGCCGAGGTGCGGCGTGTCAGCTCCGTCTTCTTGTACGGCCGCGGCTCGTTGCCCTGCACGCCGCCGTAGATGAGCGCCGTGCCGCCCTGGCCCGCGTGCGGGAAGACGATCACGTCGTACTTCTGCTTGCAGGTTGCCCTGCGCGCAGCTTGGCGGCGAAGTAGGTGTAGGGCACCTTGAAGTTGTCGAACGCCAGCCGGACCCAGCCTTCGTCCTGCGTGCTGGTCCACGTGTGGATGTAGCCGATCCGCGGCACGTCGAGATCGTGCATCGGCACGTTCGGCGCGGCGTCGACGGCCCACGCCGAAAGCCCGAGCTCCTTGATCGACGGCTCGAGCGCCGGCGCGGTTCGCGTCGGCGATGACGAACGCGCCCGGCGCGAACTTGTGGCCGCCCGCCTCGAACTCCTGCTCCGCCGCCGACATCTTCACGTCCGCGTGCCGGAAGCGGAACGTCACCAGCGTGTTGTCGGTCGTGTGATCGACGATGAGCACCGGCCGGTGCCCGCGATCGTGCCGGCGATCTTGAAGTCGCGCGGTCGCCAGCGTCATCGGCTGCTGTCAGGATCGACTTTGTCTGCGACCGCGATGACTCTTGACGTTGCGCACGAGCGGGATCGCCCAGCCGGTGTCGTCGTACGGCCGCGGGTTCTCCGGCGCGTAGAACTGCACGCCCAGCAGCGTCTCGACGATCGCCGCCGTACGGCTGGTCGAGGCGGACGATGTAGTCGCCCGGCGGCGACCTGGACGGTGCCGAGCGGTGAACGCCGCGTTCGGCGGTGTGGACTTCGGCGCCCTCGCGGCGAATCAGGTTCATCAGCTCCGCCGCTTCGACCTTGCGGCGCTGCGCCGCCGGAATCGACGTAGGCGTACGGCGCCTTCGCCTGCCCGCGCTCGATGGTGTGCTTGTTCTTCAGGTAGTAGTTCTCGAGGAACGTCTCCTTGTTCTTCGCGACGTTGTTCATCGAGATGCAGGAGCGCGCTCTGCTGCATGTTGACGTTGTCGCGCGGGCCCCACGTGCATGTCGCGGCGGCGTCGGGTTCGGCCGGTACCACTCGCGGCTCTGGTTGCACGGGCCGATCGGGTGGTTACTGCGCCGCGGTAGCTCTGCGTCTCGTAGAAGCGGCCGATCGAGTTGTGGGTGACGCCGATCCAGAACATGTAGTTCGGGACCCAGCCGTCGTAGTAGTTGTAGGTCCACACGCCCGGCACGTTGCGCTTGGCCAGCTCCATCATCTCGTTCTGCGCGAGCAGCCACCACTCGTTGACCTGAATCGGATCGACGACGGTGTTGTACGGGCCGGTGCCGGTCGAGACGTAGAGCAGCGTCACCGACTCGTGCAGGTCGTGGAACACCTGCGGGTGCCAGTCGAGGAAGCTCTTCAGGATGTTCTGCGTCAGCTTCAGGCCCGACGCCGATGCCGTCGCGGTTGTTGTCGTGCTGCGACGTACTTGCCCCAGTAGACCAGGCCGGGCGCCGGCTTGCCCGGGTTCTTCAGCGCGAAGCGGAAGTTGTCGACCGCCTTCTCGCGGCCGTCCACTTCGCGTCGCCGGCGTGAGCACGACGATCGAGTTGTTGCGGATCGTCTGGATGAAGGGCGATTCTTCGACCGCGAGCCGGAAGGCCAGCTCGATCAGCATCTCGGGGCTGCCGAGTTCGGGCGTGTGGATGCTGCCGGTCGCGTAGTAGATCGGCTTGCCCGTCGCGATCAGCTGCTTCGCTTCCGCTTCCGGCAGCTTGCGCGGATCGGTGAGCTGCGCGGTGATCTGCTTGTACTTGTCGAGCTGCTTGATCGTCGCCTCGTCGGCAATCGCGAGCGCGACCATGTCGCGTCCTTCGTCGACTCTTGCCGATCCTGAACAGCTTCACGCGATCGGCGACGCCTTGTCGAGCGCCTCGTAGTAGCGGACGATGTCGGCGTGATACGTCAGCTTGCCCGGGCTCGCCCGGCACGTAGCCGAGGAACTTGAGCGGCGACGGCACCGTTGTCCGACGCCGGCATGTGATCGACCAGCTCGGTCAGGATGCGCGGATCGGCGCGTCGCCTTCTTGATCCTGCGCGGTGTAGTCCTCGTCGAGCTTCTGCGCGGCCGCCTTGCCGCCGGCCTGAGCGCTCGGACGGCGCGGACCCGGCAGCGGCCAGGGCGACTGCCAGCGTCAGCGCGCCGGCAAGCCGGAACCGTGTGGACAAGAACGAACTCTTGGGCATCGTGCTCTCCAAACTCGACCGGACCCCCATCGCGCCTTCGGCGCGCCTGGACCCTTATGCGGACGAGAAAAACGGATTCCTGCAACTCGCCGTATCGAGGTCCGTTGGAATGCTGAGGAAAGTATCACGGAGTTGCGGGGTGTCCTCCTTAACCGGGGGGCTTCGCCCCGCCGGACCCCCCATCGCCGTCGCTCGCGGGTGACCCCGTCGCCCCGCTCCGCTCCCCCCCTCTCCCCCCTACTTCCCAGCGGGCGCGCCTTCGCCGCGCTCAGGAGCTCGACCGTTCGGCCAATAAAGGAGTCTATTTTTCCTTGACGACGGCGATTATTAATGGTCATGATAATGACTATGATTGTGACCAATATAAACGAGGTCAAAGCCAAGCTTTCCGAATACCTCGAGGCTGTGAGCCGGGGGGAACGGGTCGTGATCTGCAAGCGGAATACACCAATCGCCGAACTGCGCGCGATCGTGCCTGCCCGGACCGAGCTGCGGAAGGTTGGCGGCGCCGCCGGGCGGATGACCGTCCCCGAGAGCTTCTTCCTGCCTCTGCCCGAGGAGGTCCTGAGCGACTTCGAGGCCGGGACACGTGCCGCCGGGGTTTCCGTGGCCGCCGGGAAACGCCCGGCGTCCTACGGTCCGAGCCGGACTCCCCGGCCCAGGCCGCGGAACAAATCGTGAAGCTGCTGCTCGACACGTGCACTTTCCTGTGGATCGCGTCGTCGCCGGCGGCTGTTCCGCCGGAAGTGCTCCGGCAGTTCCAGAACCCGGACAACGACGTCTTCCTGAGCGCGGCGTCGTCGTGGGAAATCGCGATCAAACATGGACTGGGCGGCTGCCCCTCCGGAGCCGCCCGAGCGATTCGTGCCTGCCGAGCGGGAGGCCACGGCATCGCGCCGTTGCCCATAGACGAGGAGTCGACGCTGCATCTGTCGCGGCTTCCGGTGCTGCATCGCGATCCCTTCGATCGCACTGCTCGTCAGCCAGGCCATCGTGCACGGCCTGACGATCGTCACGCCGGACCCGCTCGTCACGCAGTATCCGGCGCGGACGATGTGGTAGGAGCGGTGGCGCTCGGAGTTGCGACCTTTATTCCTTTGCGGGCGCTTAGGGTTGGCGACGACCGACGGGCAGACGACGACGCGCAGAGGTTGGCGATCGCTAGGACCCTAGCTCTTGATAATGTCGATCAGCTGATCGACCTTGCGCTCGACCCTGCCGATGTGTCCTTCCAGCCGGCCGAACCTCACATCCATCGTGCCCTCGAGGCGCTGGAATGCGAACTCCGTATACTGACGCTGCTCCACGAACGCCGCGTCGACGTGCTCGAACCGCCGGTCGACCTGCTCGAACCGCCGGTCGACCGAGTCCGACAGGCGGTCGATCTTCTCGGAAACGGCATCGAGCTTGACCTCGAGGCCGTCGACTCGCCGTGTGAGGTTCTGATCCGAGGGTGACATCGTCGCTCCCGCGTTGAAGTCTAGCATCGTCCCGTCTCCACGACGAACAGCAGGGTGCGTGCCAATGGCACACGCCAGAAATCGCTCCAGAATCGGCGGGCGGTTCCGGGCAGTCCGCAGAAACTGCGCGGTGATGCCCGAACAGGGAAAGCACGATCTGAAACCTGTCACGATGCTTCCCCACAGACTTCCGCCCTGGCAGCCGAACCGATGTCCCGAAGGCACACTGCTCATGTTGACTTTCAACAGGAGCATCAGGATCACCGCCGAAGTAACATTCCCCGCATGCATTCGCTCTCGATTCGAGCTGCGTGCGCCGCAGCCATTGCCGCCGCCTCACTCGCAACGTCCGCCCAGACACCACCGTACGATCTTCTTCTGAAGAATGGCCTCATCGTCGACGGGACCGGCAGCCCGTGGTTCCGCGGCGACGTCGCGATCAAGGGCGACACGATTGCGGCCATCGCGTATCGACTCGACTCGGCCGCCGCGCGCGTCGTCGACGTGGCCGGTGCGGTGATCGCGCCTGGCTTCATCGATATCCACACGCACGCGCGGCGCGGCATCTTCGAGGTGCCGACGGCGGACAACTACGTCCGCCAGGGGGTCACGACCGTCATCGAGGGACCGGATGGATCATCGCCGGTGCCCCTTGCGCCGTTCCTCGCCAAGCTCGACGCGCTGCCGAAGACGCCGAACATCGGCAGCTTCATCGGCCAGGGCTCGATCCGCTCAGCCGTCATCGGCGACGTCAACCGCGCCGCCACGCCGGCAGAGATGACGCAGATGATGACCCTCGTCGAGCAAGGCATGAAGGACGGCGCCTTCGGGCTCAGCACAGGTCTCTTCTACGTGCCGGGCACGTTCACGCCGACGTCCGAAGTCATCGAGCTGGCGCGCGTGGCCGGCAGGTTCGGCGGCAGCCACGTATCGCATCAGCGTGACGAGGCGGCCGGGGTGATCGAAAGCGTCAAGGAGACGATTGCGATTGGCGAGCAGGGCGGGCTGCCAACGCAGGCGACGCACCACAAAGTGATCGGTCGGGCGTACTGGGGCCGGAGCGTCGACACACTCAAGTTGATAGACGATGCGAGGGCGCGCGGCGTGGATGTCACCATCGACGTCTACCCCTACACGGCGTCGAGCACGAGCATCGGATCGGCGCTCCTGCCGGCGTGGGCGCTCGAGGGTGGGAGAGAGGGGACGCTGGCGCGGCTGAAGGATCCGGCGCAGCGCGCGAAGATCCGTGCCGCGACGATCGCGGTGATCCGCGACGAGCGCGGCGGCGGGGATCCGAAGAACGTGCAGCTCGCGAGCTGTGCGTGGGACCAGTCACTCGCCGGCAAGACGCTCGCCGATGTCGCGCGTCTCCGCGGCGGCGAGCCGACGATTGAAAACGCCGCCGACGCGGCACTCTGGATCGTCGAGCAGGGCGGCTGTCAGGGTGTCTTCCACGCGATGAGCGATGAGGATCTCGATCGCATCATCCGGCATCCGGCGGCGATGATCGCGTCGGATGGCGAGGTCCCGATCTTCGGACGCGCCGTGCCGCATCCGCGCAGTTATGGCACGTTCGCGCGCGTGCTCGGCGTCTACGTCCGGGAGAAACACCTGCTGACGCTCGAGGACGCCGTCCGGAAGATGACGGCGTTTCCTGCTGCGCGCCTGGGTTTGAGCGACCGCGGCGTGCTGCGGCCGGGTCTGAAGGCGGATGTCGTCGTCTTCGATCCGGCACGCGTGAAGGACACGGCCACCTACGCGCAACCGCACCAATATGCGGAAGGCGTGTCCTACGTCATTGTCAACGGTCAGATCGGATTCGAGAACGGGGCGATGACGGCGGCGCGCCCGGGGAGGGTGCTGTATGGCGGCCGGGAAATGAAGCGTTGGTCGCAAGGACTATTTCGGAACACACCGGCGATTCGCGGGCTCGACTCTGGATTGCGCGGGCATTACCGGACCTGCGGTTGTTTTTCGGCATCCGACCAGTAGACCTTTCCAGGTGTATGCCGCCATCGGTTAAACCACACCTCGTCAATAAGTTGCACTGTCTGAGCCGTGTGCGATACGGCGGAGATGGCTGACTTTGTAATCATTAGTCTGCCAGTCAACGGACTTCTGCAGCACCACAGTACATTCCCCACGACTTAGTGTTTCTAAATTGGCTGTGGCATCACGGGTACCCCTATGCGGCGACAGTGCGCGAGCAACTGAATCCGGTTGGCTGCTCGATGCGGACGGGCAGCCGAACCTGCGGCGCCCGTCCGCGTTGCTCGGTGTGAACATGTCGTCTCTTGGCGAGCCCTGAGGGGCGACGCCAACCACCAGACAGACGGCCACATCCGTCAACGCGTCGCGGCCCGCGTCGACGCTCATTTCGGCGAGCGAACCCTCTTCGCACGAGTCGACTGGATGGTCAGTCGACCTGAATCACCACGCACCACGAGTCGAACAGTATCGGAAATCAATTTGGGAACAGGACGAGCCCGACCCAAGATGCGCGGCGTGGCACCTTTATTGTTGTTGGCTGACTCCGGGCAATAAGCGCACGGCAAACACTGCGAGCTCCCGCGAACTAAGTGCGCAACTCAGCCCTAATTTGAGGTTCGAAGATCGTCGCCGCGGCCGGAGGTGTCTCCACCGGCGCACGACGAGAGCACCGAGCAGCCGGTCACAACGTTCCGTTCGAGCAGAAAAGGTTCTGGCAGGTCGTCATCGGGAAACCGGCCCGGCGGGACCCGGGAATGAGAGAAAGCGTCGGGACTATGTCAACACGAACAAACGTCGGTCGATTCATGGTCGCGCTGATCGTCAGCGTTACGGCGGCGGTCGCCATTGCTGCCAGCGTTCACTACAAGAAGGGTCCCTTTGTCGCCGATAATGGCTTTACGGCAACGGCCACCGGGAGTATTGCGGGTCTTGGCAACGGCGACGTGATAGTCACGTTGAGCTTTCCGAACGCCACAGGAACCACAATCTGTACGAACCCGGGCGGCAACGAGGCCGCCGGACAGAATCCGGCGACTCCAGCTGCCACGTCCGGCAGTCAGTTGATCACGAGGGTCAAGAACGGCACCGTGTCCTTTAGCGTGACCACCGACGACCCGGAGAATCCGACGCCGCAGGCGGCGGGATGTCCGAATGGCAACTGGACCGCGGCGTTCGATAACATCACTTTCGGAGGCGGGACCCTCACCATCAGGCAGGAGACGGCACAGGGTGATTTCGTGACCGTCCTTACCACGGAAGTGTTCCTTCCGTAACTGAACGCAAGGGGCGAGTGCTGCCAGGCCCCACAGTTCTTGACAATGACGCGGCAGTGGCCTGAATTCAGCAGGCCACTGCCGTCGCCGGAGCTCACTCGATCGGAATCTTCGAAGCCGCGGTAGGACCGCGAGGGTGTCAACGCTCTGGCGTCACCACAACGTAGGTCGAGACGGCGTCCACATTGCCGTTGTTGTCTTCGACCAGTACCCTGATCCAATAAGCGCCAGGCGTCGTGAAGGTGCAGCTGCCTTGCGGCTTCCGCGATTGGACCAATGCCGCGCCCCCGCAACTCAGATAGTAGTTTCTGATGTTCCCGTCCGAGTCGAAGCTCGAGCTCATGTCAACGTTGACCGCGAGCGGGGCAGCGCCGCTCGACTTGTCGAGAGTCGCGCTGGCAATTGGCGGTTCGCCGCTGGCCCCTCCGATCCGGACGACCACGCTTGGTCTCGTGGAAAGGTTGAGCGCGCGGTCAATAGCCTGGGTCGCAATCCGATAGACACCCGCTGCGCTCACCTTGACGGTGGTCGATGAGCCCGTGTAGCAGCACGCCTCGGTTGTGCCTCCCTTTTCCCCTACCGACAGCGCCCAAGCCACCTGACCGTTTTCGAGGCTGGTAGCCGGGAAGCTCACGTTAATCGTGCTACCCACCGGAGCGTCCGTGGGTGACACGGTCAGGGTCCGTGACGGCGGTTGGAGCTTGCTAAGAGTGGGCGCGACGGTCACATAGGTCCGTCCATGATCCGATCCTCCACGGCCGTCCGCCACCGAGGCGTCGTAGGGGACGGTTGCCGTTCGCGCGACGACCGGAGCCGTGAAGGAGCTCCCGCTGGGCATGGGGAAGATCGAGTTGAGCATCCAACCAAACAGCCATTGTGACGTGGTGGTCGTGGTGGACCACGCGGTCCGAAGGGAGTCGTTGTCGAGGTCGGCAGCCGTTGCAGTGAGGCTCACAGGGTTGCCAGACGAGGCGAACACGTCCGCCGGCGACATGGTCAGTACTGGAAAGTTATTCAGCGCGGGAGCAAAGAGAAGCGGATTGGCGAGAGCCTTCGCGAAGTTGAGACGTCCGCCGGTCGATGTGGTCTTCGCCTTCGCGTTGCTCAGCGCATCGTAGCTCCGCGGGTCCAGGACGGCATCGCGCGCCTCGTTCGGGGTGAGCGCGGGATTCAAGGAGAACAGGGCGGCGATGACGCCGGAGACGTGCGGCGTGGCCATCGAGGTCCCCGAGAGCAGCTTGTAGCCGCTCGGATCGCACAGCGTGCAGGTTCCCTTGGGGACGGTCGAGAGCGTGCTCACGCCCGGTGCGGCGATGTCGACGCTCGCCAGGCCGTAGTTGGTGAACGACGCGCCGGCGTCGTTCTGGTCCGAGGCCAGGACGGAGATGATGCCGCGATTGTCGTAGGCCGCCGGGTACATCGGCGAGGCGTCGGCGTTCAGGTTGCTGTTTCCCGCCGCGCACACGTGCAGGATGCCGGCCGCCTCAGCTCGCGCCATCGCGTCCTTGACAGACTGGCTGAACCCGCCACCTCCCCACGAGTTGCTCGTCACGCGGACGTTGACGCCTTGTTGCTTCAACGCGGTCACCTGGTCGAAGGCAAGGACCGAGTCCGAGATGTACCCGCTGCCAGTCGCGTCCAGGAACCTCAGCGACATGAGCTGGACGTTCCAGTTGATCCCCGCCATGCCGATCCCATTGTTGGCGGCTGCGCCGATCGTCCCCGCCACGTGCGTGCCATGCCCGAACTTGTCCAATCCTCCCTTGGAGCACCTGCCGTTCATGCAATCGAACCCGTGTGAGCCGTCGGTGTTCGTCCAGAGGTTGCCCTGAAGATCCGGGTGCGTGAAATCGATCCCGGTGTCGATGATCGCAACGACCACTGTGGCGGAGTCCGTGTGAGTGTTCCAGGCCGTCGGAGCGGCAATCTTCGTCATGTCCCACTGCTGGTTCCAGCGCGGGTCGGTCGGATAGACGTTGGTGTGGACCACGTAATCGGGTTCAGCATAGAGGACGTTCGGATTGTCCTGGTAACGCCGCACGACCTCCGCCACCGAGAGTCCTGGCGGGTTCTGAACCAGGTGAAGGTTGGGCTGCCCGGGGAAATCGCTGGAGGAAGGTGATCCCGGAAGAAGATCGGCTCGCGCTCCGTCTCGGAATCGAACCAGGACCCGCGACGGGTGTGAGGCTGGCGCAGCAAGACCAACCGTGGTGACCACCACCGCCTGATCTCCGTCAGGGACGGCAGCCAGCGATTGAGCCGCGAGCGCTCGTGGCGCCAGGCTGGTGGACAGGGTCAGGGCGACAGGAATAACGCCAGCCCACACCAGCGCGACACGTGTCCTGCGATTGATCATTTGCTTCGCGACGTCCACGATCCGATCGGTGATGAACAGCATTCGTTTCACAGCTTCCTCGCTCTCATGACTTTCGTTCGGGGTCTCTTCGCGCGGTGGGCACACCGCTCCCGTCGTAGCGTGTCGTCCAGGTCCGGCCGTGTGTAATTGGAGGCGAGCCAGGCTGACTCCGAGCAACCCGCGGCTTGGGCCGTGCCGCAGCTGTCAGCCGGTGTACCTAGCGCCTGGGCAAGGGGAGTGCCACGGGAGGGAGGGCCCGAATGTCTGGAAAACTACAGACATTGTTGTATGCGCACTCGGATAAGCAGGGATCGCGAAGACGAAACTGTAAGAGAAAGTACAGAATCAGTCGGTCAAACGCCGCGGCGCAATGGGCCTCAGCGTCTCGACGGGTAGCTATGGCGAGGTCCCGATCTTCGGACGCGCGGTGCCGCATCCGCGCAGTTATGGCACGTTCGCGCGCGTGCTGGGTGTCTACGTCCGGGAGAAACACCTGCTGACGCTCGAGGACGCCGTCCGGAAGATGACGTCGTTTCCGGCAGCGCGCCTGGGTTTGAGCGACCGCGGCGTGCTGCGACCGGGTCTGAAGGCGGATGTCGTCGTCTTCGATCCGGCACGCGTGAAGGACACGGCCACCTACGCGCAGCCGCACCAATATGCGGAAGGCGTGTCCTACGTCATTGTCAACGGTCAGATCGGATTCGAGAACGGGGCGATGACGGCGGCGCGCCCGGGGAGGGTGCTGTATGGCGCCGGGAAGGAATGAGATTGTGATGTGAAAGTCTATTTCGAAACACACGGCGCGTCTGTGGCTCTGGTCAGGCGCACATCTTGACGCTCGGCGAGTTCCGTCGTTTTTCGGTACCCAGGAGTAGACCTGTCAAGATATATTCCCAAATAGTTAAATCCCACCTCTCCAGTAGTTTGAGCTGCTGAGCTGTGTGCGGGCTTCTACCTCGTCAGTAAAGAATGGCTGACTTTGTAATCATTAGTCTGCCAAGAACCGGACTTCAAGACACGTTGGTAGGACTCAGTGCGACTCTGTGTTTCCAAATTGTCTGCTGCTGGGCTTGACGTCACCTCCTCAGTTTATTAACGGAACGGCGTGACGCCGGACGGCAGTCAGGGCCGGCGCTGCCGGCGCGTGGCAAAACTGATGGGCTTGGAACGATGTCTGCAGCTGCATCGTCCGGCTCCCCGCCCCACCGATACTGTCATCGCGCCTGAACGGTGATTCGGGTCGCGACGGCTGCCCCACGCGCACTCTGCTCGAGGGCATCGTCAACGCTGACCGGCCCTGGGCTGGTCCATGGGCGCGAGCTGGTTATTCATGCGCTCTGCGTCTGCCAGTGACCGGCAATTGCTCCAACGCTGGCTCAAGGCACCAACCACACCACAACGTGTCGCTCGCCGCAGCTGGATCGTCCTGCTCGCCCTCGATGGCGTGCGCGAGCAGGAGATCGCGGCGAGAGTCGGCGTGTCGCGTCCGACCGTCCGGTTGTGGCTTGCGCGCTTCGACAAGCTCGGTGTGGAAGGACTGCTGCGCGACGCGCCTGGCCGCGGGAGGCACGCGTCTTTGAATCCGGCGGAGGTGCGGCAGCGCCTCGCGGATGCGGGGATGCTCACTCCCGAGGGTAATCCGGTGAGCCTGCGTAAGGCAGCGCGTTTCCTGGGTGTGAGCGCGTCGGCCTTATGGAGAGCGATTAAGAAGGTTCCGCCTGCCGGTGGGTGAACACGCTCAGATTCTCCTTGGAGTCAGTGCATCGGCGTTATGGCGTGCGCTGCGGTAAAGTGCCGCAGTCATAGTCACCGCCGATCTCGCGGTGCTGCTCACCAATTGAATTATGTTCGAATGCGCCTGTTCGAAAGACGAGATCACGTCGTTATGTCTTAGCTGGCGGATGTCACAGCACACAGTAAAGCCAAATTAGAAACATTTTGTACCGAGTGAAAGAGCAACGATTGGCACCGTTGTTGTGACTTAGTCGCCGGAGTCAATCACACAGTACGAACGCTGCGCGAGTCTGCACAGGCCGCAGTAAAGGACACTGCGCCCGTGACGGGAACCACTCTGTCCGCTGAGTGGAAGTGTGTCGAAGCGTCGACATCGTGCGAGCGGCAGCCCAGGGGACAAGTAGATAACCGGAGGATTTGAGATGCGAAGAATCACGAGTACGTGTATCGGCGTCGCGCTTGCCCTGACAGTAGGCATGGCGACGAAAGCAGAGGCGCAGCCACCGGCTTGCACGACACCAGGACCCGCAAATGCAGGTCCATTCTCGATCGATGGTTGTATCACGACGACAAACAACAGCGGCGTGGCAGGCGCCCTCTTCACACCCGATCCTGTGAGCGGTGCGGAGTTCGGCCCGACAAACGGTGCCACCAACCAACTCGGGGTCATCAACTTCGCTGCGACCCCTATGCTCGGGGACACGACCCAGCCCCCGAAAGTGAACCTAACGGGTGTCTTCACGCAGGCAGCGCTGTCTGGGACAGACTTCTGGTTCTACTTTGCCTGGAACCGTGAAACCACGAACGGCAGCGGCTTCCTGGCTGTTGAGTTCGAGCGCGCGGCCAAGCCGGTCATCTGCAGTTCGAGCTACGGCCCGCCCATCGACCCGGTCGGAATCCTGGGCTGCAACCCGTGGAAGAATCGCGACGGGGATGGCACGCCAGCCAACAGCGACTTCCTCATCCTGTGGGACCAGACCGGGTCTAAGATCGGGCCGCAGAACATCTCCGTCCGCTACTACAACAAGTCCTTAGGAGCATTCGGACCGCCGCAAGACGTGTCTGGTGCGGGGGCCGCCGTGGCACTCTATGGATTCAATGATTCGTCAAAGGGCGAACTGGGCATCAATTTCAGCGTGGTGACAGGAGGCGGTGCAACCCAATGCCTGACGTTTGCGAACATCATCCCGACGACTCTCACCGGTAACTCGGACACGGCCGACTACAAGGACACCGTCCTCTCGAATTTCCCGGTCGCCTCGAACTGCGGCACGGTGACGGTACAGAAACTGACTGTGCCGGCAGAGAGCCCCGCGACGTCGGTGTTCCAGTACACGCTGTCGGACGGTCAGCCGATGTTCGGCGTACCGACGCCAGATGCGGACTGCACCGTTACCGGTAGCAACCTCAACACGTGCATTGGTGAACTGAAGCACAATGACACGGACACCATCACGAACCTGCTCGGGAGCGCCAACTACCATCTCGTTGAGAACTCGATAGCCACAAACTACAATCTGACTTCGATCTTCTGTTCGACAGACGGAGCCACGGCCGTCGACATCACTGCCGGCGGGCCGTTCACCGTGCTGGCGACCAAGACAACCGCCTGCGTGATCACCAACTCGCTCCAAACCGGGCTGCTGAAGATCATCAAGACTGTCGTCCCAGGCTTCGGCTTGAACGATCCTCCCGGATCTTTCAGCTACACGCTTGATGGAACGTCGGCTTTCTTCACACAGGACAAGTCACAGGGCGGCACAACCTGCACCTCCGGTGCGGTCTGCAGAACCGAGACGTTCAACGTCGGCACGTCGCATACGGTCGTGGAGCCGACTCCGGTGACAGGCTACACGGTTACGTACTCCAGCGACCTGACAGGTCATTCTACCGATTGCACGGGCCTGACGATCTCGGGAACACCGGTTACATGCACGGTCACGAACACGGCGACCCAGGCCACGCCTGCCGCTGTCACCAGACAGCGGGTGTTGCTGTTCGACAAGGCCGACATGCATGGGACTTCGCAGGTTTAATAGCGGTGAGACGACGATGACGGTAACGTTCAGCGTCTATGGCGACTCCGTTGCCTGTAATGCTGGGTCCCCCGCATTGGGCTCCGAAGGAGATCACGATCACTCCAAACGTGATCGCGGATACGACTGTCACCGTCGGCACGGTTGGTGACGGGACGCAGCAGCGCGATCGAAGTCAGGTGGACGGTGGCCTCGGGATCGCCTGGCACCACCACCGCACGCTTCTGGCGCGCCTTGTTCCACCAAGCCGGACGAGCCCGGCGAACGCGGACTTCCTGACGCCCTGCAACGAGATCACGACGATCAATTTCATTCAGTAAGGCATTCGCATCGGTCATGAAATAGCAATGGGCCGGCTCTCAGAGCCGGCCCACCTTTTTTGACGCTTCTGCCAGTTATCGCGGTTTTCCTTTGGGCGACGAAGTGGTCACTGACACGCTGTTGCTCGCGGCCGACGCGTTTCCCGCGGCATCGTGCGCCACGACTGAATAGACATTCGTTGAACCCGCGACAGGCGGCGAATCTACCCAACCCGTCCCGGTCACCAACGCCACGACACTGCCATTTCGGCGTACCTGGTAACCGGTGACTTTCACGTTATCACTCGACGGCTGCCAAGACAGATTGACCTGCCCACGCTTGGCCAACGCTGTAAGCGCAGTCGGTGCGGTTGGCGGTGTCGTGTCGCCGAGAACGGTGTAGGTTCCGTCCGCCAGGGCACTGCGAGCGGCGTTAGCACTGTCCGATCCGGTGATACGGACGGCGTAGTTGCTTGCGGCCGCACCGGCCGCCGACGTCACCGAGTAGATCACGCTGCTGGTGGCTCCGCTTGCGAGGGTTAGTGCCGAAGGCGTGACCGCCGATATCCAGCCGCCAGGCACTCCGGGGTCAGGTTGAATGTCGTCGCCGGACATCCAGCCAGATCTCGATTCGTTACGGTAACCGAATAATTGAGCTTCGTTCCCGCGGCTGCAGACTGCGTGGCCGGTGAGATGTTTACTGCGGGATTGACGCCACACGCGGCCATGACCTGGTACACAGCGGTCGCCGACGCCACGTGCACCGGCACGTTTGCGTCCACCGCGCTGACGGCCGGACCATATGCGCCAACGGGCGCGTCGCTCGCTGACGTCACGGTCAGCGTCGCATGGCCAGTCGTGCCCGGAGAGATCTGGAGGCTTCCCGGCGAGACGGAGCCCAGCCATCCTGGGGGAAGCGTGTGGGAAAGCATGAACGTGCTCGGCGCGCAACTACCGCTGTCGTAGTTCGCCACCGCCACATCATAGGTCACCGCAGTTCCCGGCGTCCCGGTTCGACTCTGTGGCGTAAACGTTAGAGCGGGAGACGCCGACCCACAGCCAGCTCCAAGACTGACGGATGCGCTGCTGTACGGGTCCGTATGACTCACCTGCGTTACAGAAATACCGTTGATCGAATCCGTGAATGTTTCACCGTCTTGCAGCGTCGCCAAGAGAACGGGCTTCGTGCCACCGCCCGACCAACGGTGAACGTTCAACCGATCCAG
The DNA here is from genome assembly GCA_963804795.1 of uncultured Acidobacteriota bacterium. Taxonomy (GTDB): domain Bacteria; phylum Acidobacteriota; class Vicinamibacteria; order Vicinamibacterales; family 2-12-FULL-66-21; genus CAVSUB01. The sequence continues at coordinate 492,515 of CAWDRS010000015.1, forward strand.
GTACGTGCAACAAACGAGGTTGGCGTCAAAGCCGATCGCTCGCCGATAGGAAAGGTAGTAGTAGGCGCCGGTATCAGGCTTGAAGACTTTCAGCGCCTGTGGTCCGCCCGCCGTCGTGGGATCGGCTTCCGCCGGGGCAATGTTGTAAACACCGTCCTGCGTCAGAGTCACCACCTGTGACGAGGGCAGCCATCCCATGTCGACCTTGTGTGGGGCGCTGACCTGCCGCAGCATCCCTACGCCCATTCCCATGAAGTCCGAGAGGTCGCCGTATTCGCTGCCTTCGGTCGAGGCGTGCTGCATTCCGAGGTTGTGCCCGAGCTCGTGGGCGTAAACGTCCGGAATGTCACAGGCGAACACCCATGCACGGCTCGGTTTGACACCCACTTCGGCGATGCCGGCGGCCGGACAGCTGCTGCTCGGCATGACGTATACCCTCCGGGAATACGCGTTGACGTCGACGGCAAGAGCCGCGGCCGCGTTGGCCGCGTTCGCCCACGCGCTGGTATCGCAGGGATCCGTCGAGGAATAGTTGATTGTGTACGGCCCGACGACGTTACCGCTGAAGGACACCTGACCGAACGAGCTCTCGCGATACAGCGCATCGGTCGACCCGTTCACGGGATCATTGAACATCAGGTTGTTGACGTCAGTGGGCGAACAACTCACGGCGCGATCCGTGAAGTTCGTAAGGATGACGAGCGTTCGCTGGTCGCCCGTATCGGCGGTCAGCGCGACGACCGGCTGGCCGGTTGAGGACGCCGTTCCCGTCGGTGATGTCTGATCGGACTGCAGGTAAATTTCCGACCCGTGCGCTCGTCCCTTCACAGTGGCAATCGCGCCGGACCGGAATCCCGTCGGGCCCTGGCCGTCAAATCGAAGGGTGAACGACTTCCCAGTCCTCCGATCGCGAATTGTGTGGACCTGCTCTGACCGCTTGTTGGCGAAATCATCGGACTGCACCGTTGTTACGAGGCCGGTCACGGTCATAGGTTCGCCCGACTGCCACATGTTCTCGAAGTGTGTTGGCGACTGGGCGTTGCCGTTGGGCACAGCGCTCAGCAGCACCACGGTCACGCTCAGAACAGCACGAGCCATCCGACCGCAAGAGCGTTGAAACATCGAGCGTTCTCCTGAAGCAGCCATGAGATCGCTCGGGGGGCAGGAGCGGTCCGCAGCGCGAATTTCGGCCTTGGTCCGGGGCGTGACGGGTCCTAACCAGGATGACTGGCAAGAATGGATCCCGCGGTTTTTCGAGGAATTACGCGGTTCTTGCGCCGCGAGACGGTGAGATGCCCCACAGATTGGGCGCCAACCTTACAGTCTTAGCGGTGAGGGAGTGAACCGATGCCGGTCCGCGGTAGTCGCTGAAGCGGCAGTACCGCGGCCGGCCGGAACGAAGTGCAGTGGGAATGCGGGGTGCGCGAACTACAGGCCCAACAGGGCGCTGTTGACACTGCGATTGCCAATGATATCTACGACTACCACCTCGACGAGGTGAGACCCATTCTTGTAGGCGTCCGGAACACTGATGTAGTAAATCGGTCCCTCGAGCGTGGACTGCGTGCTGTCAAAGGGATAGTCGTCGAACCACCACCGGAAACCCAAACCGTCACCGTACGTGAACGAGCTGACCGCCGTACCGTCGATCGAGACAATCACACTCTGCAGCCCCGTGTCATCGGTGACATCGAACGTGATCTGGGTGAACAAGTATCCCATGAGCCCAGATTGAACGGTCGTCGGAGTCGAAAGGTCCGGAGCGTTGCCCTCTCCCGACGCGGCCGGCATCGTGACCGTCTTCTTGACGACGCTGTTATTGCCGCACCAGTCCTGGCTGTTCAGCGCCACGCTGTAGGTCGCGCCAGGCACCAGGCCTTCGATGTTGACTTCCTTCAACATGGCCGACGAAGTCCAGACAGGGGTTGCCGTCGGAAACTTGCTCACCTGAGCTCCTGAGGCGTCGTACAGTGTCCATGTCGTCGGATAGATCAGACCGCTCCTATCGGAGCCGCCGTAGCCGGAAGCGTGGATCCGGCTAGAAGTCTGCACGTCCATGGCAATCTGAATCGGTACGTCCACGGCTCTGTCGCCTTTGCAGCTCGTAGACCCGCCGGAGGAGCCGCCGCCCTTTTTTTGGGCAACAGCAAAGCCGGGAAAAGCAACAACGGCACTCAGTAGTGCGACGGGGATCACCAACCGATTCGAATTCGGCATCTGCACACTCTCTTTCCATTCCCAAAACATGATGCCGTCGTGAACCGTGGACCGATTCGTTGACGGCTGCGCACACGGACGCGGCCGGAGCCGCATATAGTCCGCGAGCGGTGGATTGAAAGAAGCTTGATAGTCTAGCGCAATAAGCGCGCCCGACGAAGGAAATGCGAAGCTCTGCAGAAAGTGGACATATCGCTGGGATTACTAGTTCCGGATAGTGTCGGGAGAAGTTACATTTCAGTCCGGAAAGCCGGTAACAGTTACCCCGGTGGATAGGGCTTCGTGGCGCGGGCTTTCTCGACGGTCCAAGCGCTGGCGGAAGTAGGAGAAACGATTGAAGCAGCACTAGACTGTCCGAGCGGCAGACTAGTCAGGCTGAGGTAGATTCTCTTCGCGACCGATTGTTCCGAAATTAGATCTCATTGCTATCGCTATTTTCTTTACTCTATTGAAATGTGAACGAATCTGATCCGAATTTAGTAACGTCATTAGCCACTGCCACCCTGCTGGTTCAGCTTCACCCTGTCCCCGGACCTTGGGCTCCGATTTTGGTCCAGCCTGGCTAGCTTCTTTCGCTCGCATCGCTCGAGCTCCTGTCACCCTACACACTCGAAACCAGCCGCGAGCGGATTCGCAACGGGGTGCGCGCGGCAAGACGACGCTTCTCGAGCCCAGCAAGACACACCCACTTCGCAGAACTGTTCTCTGCGCGTCGTCAACGGGCAGATGGAGGACGCCATGGGAGCCGCGCCTGGGCTTACGAGTCGCTGAAGTGCTGAGAGCCGACCCACGAGCCATAACTTGAAAGGCTATTAAGAAACGCCATGAACCCATGAAGGATCGGCCCCGCAATCGAAGCAGCACCCAGTCGCTTCGAGGTCCAAAGCTAGACCTTTGCTGGATGTATACCAAAATGGTATAAGCATAATCTTATCAACAATTTGATTGGGATGGGTCCTCGCATTGCCTTATAAGAATGGCTGACTTTAACGTCATTAGTCTTCTGGATGAGTGACTTCACCACCGACAAAAAGATCTCGTTGATTGCCATCAACTGTTCCGAAATTGTCTGGATCGCTCACTTACGCGCAATGGCCAGGTACGCTGTTGTCTCATCAGCTGCGGTTCAGTTCGACGTCGGGCCGATGAGCTGTGGGGCATTGGTTCAAACTGACGTTTTGGGGCAGTTCCCCACTGTTCATTCGGATCCTGCCTCGATCCTGCATGCGCGTGCGGTGGATTGTGGTGCCAAAGCACGCTAACCTAAAGGGAGTGTGATGAGCCAAAGGTCGTGCGCCCTCCCGAAGACAATTTCGTAACATCGACGGCCGAACTCGGTTTCTGAGAGCTGGCACTGTTGTTGTGATGCCTGCGGCCAGGAAGCACAGAGACGCACGCCATCGATGGGAAGCGTGCGTGCGGTGCTCAGCATCGAACCGGTCCCTCAAGATTCCTGATCCGTGGCCATGAAGGAAGGGGTGTGTATTACCGCCTCCCGTCATGCGCGCTGGGCATCAATCCGGTGGGGGACGAATCACCGGAGGGATGGGGATCCGGGAGGCCGATAGGTGTGACGAAGAACGTTGTCGACAGGGCAAGGGGCATTCCAGAGAACGTTGGGCGGTGATGCTGACGCTCGCACTTGCCGTGGGCGCGGGCGCGGGTGATCCTGCTGGCCGTGCACGACAATGGCCGGTTCCAGTTGGATGGGGACGGGGGGACACGGGGAAGGCTTGGGATTTTCCTACGAGACCACAGGAGTAGACGACTGGGACAAGGTCTGTAACGAGGTCACCGGTGGTGGGGTAGCCGGGTGCGGCACGACGGCGCACCACCACCGGTCCCGGCAAAAGCCGTAGCGTGGTCGACAGACGGACCTCATCGGCAATGGGCCCTCGAACAATGCCACCATCTTCACCGGGGGCAGCAAGAAGGATCCGCAGGACGTCAACAAGTGGGCGTGGAAGGACGGAGCGGGCGGCCTGCCGGACAAGGACAACCTGGTCCACGCCTTCGCGGTCCGCTACTCGCTCCCAGCCACCGACCCCGCGACCAATACCATTGGAGCCATGTCCGAACGGCACCGGCGCGCCGGGAGAGCCGACTTTCAATCCCGAACAAGCCATCAAAGATGCTGTTCTCTTGGGCTGCAATCACTTCGACAACAGCGGCGCCGCGCAGACAGGATTATGGCTTTTCCAGGGCGCAGTGAGCACGGGGATTGACAATGACGGCGACGGCCGCCCCGGACGTCCCCTGTCCACAGTCGATTGGCGGCGGGACGGGGTATGTGCGACCCGAACACGGGCCTGCCGGCGACCCACCGGGTCGGCGACCTGCTGATCATCAGCAACTTCTCGATCGGCGGCGAAGTGTCCACAATCACAATCTACCAATGGGGATGCCACCTTCTTGAAGGACGATATCAAGGCTGGTGGCAACTGCGGGGACCAAAACCTGAGATTGCTCAGGAATACAGACGGGCCTTCCTGGGCCAATTGTGCCACCGCGGGTCGTTCCGACGTAGCCTGCGGGCTCGTGAACCCGGAGCTCATCACGATGCCGTGGTCGTTCGTGGATAAGAGCCGCAGCGCGGGCAACGGGGCGCTGCAGGGCGAGTTCTTCGAGGCCGGCGTCGACCTGTCGGTGCTCGGCCTACAGGGCGAGTGCTCTGCGAGCGTCGGCTCGGAGACCCGCTCGTCGCCTTCCACGACCGCGGAACTGAAGGACTTCATCCTCGGCCAGCTCGGCGTCTGCGCACCGGACTTGACGACGCAGGTGGCGGGCGTGGAGCCGAACGGCAGCATCGCCCAGGGCGCTGCCGTCCGCGACACAGCGACGGTCACCGTCAGCGGCGCCACGAGCCCTGCCGACGCGACCGGAACGTCGACTTCTTCCTGTGCTTCAATGCGACCGCCCTCCCGGATTGCTCACCGGCGGGACGCGCTGCCGGCGCCGACGAGGCGCTCGTCGATACGTGGAGCCCGGCGCAACACGACTGACGGCGTCTCGGGTGCCTTCTCTGACTTCGTGAACACGGCAGCCAGCCCGCTGGCTCCAGGCTTCTACTGCTTCCGGGCGGAGGCGGATGTGACGAACTACGCTGATCCTGACGAGGTATACCGATGCCACCAACGAGTGCTTCCGGGTGACTGACACGACGACTACGACGACGGCGCAGAAGTGGCTCCCACAGGATACGGCGACAGTGTTGAAGTCTGGTGGCGGGGCTGCGAGCGGATCGGTGATCTTCTCACTCTTTGAGAACGCAAACTGCACCGCCCCTGCTGCTACAACATTTGGCCCGATCGCGCTTCGTCGGAGGAACGGCTGTAACCAGCAACGCAAGCTATTACACGTCGAGCCAGGCGATCTCTTGGCGAGTAGCTTTACGTCAAGTGACACTAACGTCGGCAACTCGACGAGTAACTGCGAGCAATCCAGCGTAACTATCAACAACATCGATTTATCCGTAGAGAGGCCCGGGGTAAAAGACCGAGCGGTAACAAACGAGAGAGGCCCGGGAAGACAGTGCCGGAGCCTGTTGCTTTTCACAGGAACGGCATGAAACGGAAAAGGACGGCGCGGTCGGAAGAACTACTGGCCCACGGTGAAGCTCATTGACCCAAGAACCTTGCTGCTGCTCCAAGCGGTCAACACTGCGGTGCACTCCGCCGCGCCTCCCTGCCATGACATCGATGACAAAGTCACCGACTGGCGAAGATGGCCAAGCCGCCCCAAAGACCGGGACTCCGTTCTGGGAGCACGTAACGTCGACCTGATTCCAGTTTTCGGTCGCCGAGACCTCGAACCTCACCGAATCATTGTAGTTGGGGAACCCGTCGCCGTTGACGTCATTGTACATGAAGAAAGCATGAGTCCGGAACTCTGTCGCGGCCGGTCGCGCCCTTGGCCTTGCCCTTTCCTTGCTCTCCGAATGCGGTTTGGGCAACACCCGCTGCCAGCACCATCACCGACGCCACGATTGTCAATCTCGGCATAACACTTCTCCTTTGAAACCTAACTACATCAGCTCCAAGCGGGACCACGAACCAATGGGGTGCGCGTCAACACAAGCGCAAGGCACGTGCCAGGAGAATTGAAGCGATGGAGGCGCGATAGACCTCGATAAGTCGATCGTTCAGTATCTCCAAGGCACATATGTAGTCTCCGGACGCCTTCCATCTTGGCGTTGGGACTACAAATCCGAAACACGTGCCGCCTCCTCGGGCGATGACGGTCCGGCGGACCCGCCGCCTCTGCGTGACGGACTGTTTCCAGCCTCCAGCATCGCCGTTCGACACACGAACAGCTACAGCGCTTCAGACAACGCGCTTTTGGTTTGATGAATTACGACACCGCTACCGAGCGGCCGAAGGATTCAGACGAAGGCAAGCGGCCGGTGACGTATCGCGCGCGCCTAATCGCGACAACGGAGAGACGCTCTGCGTGCGTACGCGCACTTCCTGGCGAGTCGACCGGCTATGCGGTAGACAAATGATGATGACAAGGACAAGGAGTTCGGCAGGCAGCACCCGATGGCCGAGGAGGATGGCACGACGCGGGGCCCCGGAGCAATGCGGGGCCCCTCATTAGTTCACGTAGTGGTGCGGGCCTGGCGTGGAGGCAGGGTAGACCCGCCCTGTCAACTACGCACCGACGTTGAAGTTCAGTGTGGCGAGCACAGGCGAGCCGCCCAGAGGTGTCAGCGTTGCGGTGCAGTTGGCCGCGCCGCCCGACCATGCCCCCAAACGCGGGGCGGGTACCGAGTTCCGGCTGGAACGGGTCGCTGGCGTAAAAGCCCCCCGAGGCGCCATACACGCCGACACCGTTCTGGTAGCACGTAAGCGTGACTGTTGGCGTGTCGGTCGCGGTCGTCGACACGTTGAACGTCACAGTATCATTCCAATTGGGTAGGCCGTCCCCATTGTTGTCAATATAAGGGGGCGTAACAAGCGAGAGACTGCCACTCCCACCGGTGGTCCCACCACCGCCGGGCTGACTCCCGCCGCCCTTCCAGTTCGCGCTCACCGCGTCGGACCCGCTCAGCGACGACGGGCCGAGGACGGGCTTCTCGGAGTTGCTGCCACAATTCGCGCTGGCCGCCGCCAGCACCATCACCGACGCCAGGATGACAAACCTCCGCATAACACTCTCCTTTTTCAAACGTACCGGCGTGGTCAGGTAACCACGAATAAGTTGGGGGGCGTCTGGGCTAGACCGCAACGCGTATGCCAGGGAGATCGGACCGTGGAGTCGGGATAAACCTCAATGAATTCACGCGGTAGACGTCCAAAGTTGCTTGCTCCATGTCGATTCACCGTCAGGTTTTGGCATTTCAATCACAAAATAGAGCATACCAAACGCTCTCTGGGGGGGTGCCAGTTGCCGGACACCGCGTACAGCTCTGGGGCTGTCTGGAGGCAACGCCCTTCAACTTCTGGAAGACCACCATCGTAGCGCAAAATGTGACCCTGCGAACAAAAAGCGTAGCTCAACAAAAATGCGCCACTATTGCTGGGTTTGGCTGGATTCGAGTGATGTAGAAATGAATGGAGCCAACGCGCGCACCGGTAACAGTTACCCGCCCTGCGTCGCCTGCCGGACCGCGCCAAGGGCCGGATTCCCGGCGTAAATCGGGATTCACATGTGTCGTCACGTAGGGACGGGCCTTCAGGCCCGTCCAGGCGGGGTCTGACCACCTTCGCCAAGGCTACGGTGGTCCGCCGTAGCTTCAGCGAAGGCGGAAGACCCCGCCCTGCATCAACACAATCGAATTCGCGGGGTTAGGGCAGGTCTACATGCCCTCCACGCCCCGCTGATTCGATTCATTGAGCTGTTACACTCCAGCCGTGACTCCGCGCGCGAGC
>CAWDRS010000016.1:0-305532 GCA_963804795.1 uncultured Acidobacteriota bacterium
CGCGCAGGCTTTCGCCCATCTCGTCGGATCCGCGGTGGAAACCTAGGGGACTAGGTCAGTTTGCCGCCAGGCGCTTGTCGATCTCGGCGATGGCAGCCGCGATCTGCTGCTGGCGCACCGGGTGCGTGGTGGCACTCGACTGGCGCTGTAGTTCCGCTTTGGCGAGCCGCAGCGATTCGATGCGCCGGACCCTCTCTGGATCGATGGCCGGCTGCGCGCTGCTGCGTCTCCGGCGCTCGGCTTCCCGCTCGTCGATTTGTTCCTGGATCCGCGCTTCGGCGTCGACCAGGCCTTCTCCGGAATCACCCATAGACAATTCTGGCTCTCTGTTCAGTAACGGAGCACGTGCGACCGGACAACCCTGCCCGGACCACTGAGGCCGGAAGGTTGGCGCCGCCCGAACGCGTTGGGCCCGCGGGAACGGCGTCCGCGAGCTCTGGCTGGTGGTACACGGGTTATCTCTTGATTCTGCCCGATTCCGTCGCGCGCGGCAATCGTCTTCGCAGGTTCGGCCGCGACAGCTCAGGCACCCGGCCTGAACCGTTCCACCCTTCGCTCACGCTTGCCACGCAGGCGTGAGCTATGGGTGGCAAGCCCAGGAAGAGTGTCCGCCGTCGCAGCGAAGCTGCAAAGGTGGACCTCAGAAACCCATTTTTGGCTTCCTGCTCTCTTAGAATTGATCCATGTCGGCGCCCACGGACGTCCTGAGTCTGTTTCACCCTGCGGTCGCGGAGTGGTTCCGCGCCTCGTTCGAGAGGCCTACGCCTCCACAACACCAGGGCTGGCCAGCGATCGCCGAGGGAGAGTCGACGCTCATCCTCGCGCCGACCGGCAGCGGCAAGACGCTCACGGCCTTCCTCTGGTGTATCAACAGGCTGATGTTCGACCCCCTTCCCGCCGCGGGACATCGCTGCCGGGTCCTCTACGTCTCGCCGCTGAAAGCGCTCGCGGTCGACATCGAGCGCAACCTGCGGTCGCCACTCGCCGGCATTGCCAACCGCGCGGCGGCACGCGGCGATGGTCACGTCGTGCCATCGATCGCGATCCGGACCGGGGACACACCGTCGATCGAGCGCGCCCGCTTCCAGCGCGAGCCGGCCGACATCCTGATCACGACTCCGGAGTCGCTCTATCTGATCCTGACCTCGAACGCGCGCGACGCGCTCCGGTCCCTCGACACGATCATCGTCGACGAAATTCACGCGCTGGTCCCGACCAAGCGCGGAGCCCACCTCGCCCTGTCGCTGGAACGGATCGAGCGCCTCCGCGATCCGGCTGCGCCGCCGCTGCAGCGCATCGGCCTGTCGGCCACGCAGCGTCCGTTGGACGAAGTGGCGAGGTATCTCGGTGGGGCTCGGCGCTCGGCCCTCGGCGAGCCCCGAGCCCCGAGTTCCGAGGCCCGAGCCCCGTCCGCCGTCATCCACGACGAATTCGCGGCACACGACACTCCCCGCTTCCGCCCGGTCACCATCGTCGACACCTCGGAGAAGAAGAAGCTCGAGCTCACGATCGAAGTCCCGGTCGAGGACATGGCGAAGATCGGTCAGATCGAGGAGATTCCGAGCGGACCGGCCTCTCAGGGCGCCGCGCGCACGTCCATCTGGAGCGCGATCCAGCCGCGCCTCCTCGAGCTGGTCCGCGCGCACACGTCCGCGCTGATCTTCGTCAACAGCCGCCGCATCGCCGAGCGGCTGGCCTCTGCGCTGAACGAGCTGGCGGGCGAGACGCTCGTGCGTTCCCACCACGGTTCGCTCGCGCGTCACCAGCGCATCGAGGTGGAAGACAGGCTGAAGGCGGGCCAGCTGCGCGGGCTGGTCGCGACGTCCTCCCTGGAGCTCGGGATCGACATGGGCGCCATCGACCTGGTGATCCAGATCGAGGCGCCTCCATCGGTCGCGAGCGGCATGCAGCGAATCGGCCGGGCCGGCCACACGATCGGCGCCGCGAGCCGAGGCGTGATCGTGCCGAAGTTTCGTGGCGACCTGGTCGCGTGTGCCGCTGTGACGCGAGCGATGCACGAAGCGCGGGTCGAGCTCACGCGATACCCGCGCAACCCCCTGGACGTCCTCGCGCAGCAGATCGTCGCGATGGTCTCGATGGATACATGGCCGGTCGAAGATCTGTTCGAGGCGGTACGCCAGGCGGCACCCTTCGCCGAGCTGGGCCGCGGCGCGTTCGAGGGCGTCCTCGACATGCTGTCGGGCCGATATCCCTCGGACGACTTCGCCGATCTCAGGCCCCGCCTGACATGGGATCGCCTGGCCGGCACGCTGACGGCTCGCGAGGGTGCCAAGCGAGTCGCGGTCATCAACGGCGGGACGATCCCCGACCGCGGACTCTACGGCGTCTTCCTCATCGGCGAGCGGGGCCCTGCGGCGCGCGTCGGCGAGCTCGACGAAGAGATGGTCTTCGAGAGCCGCGTCGGCGAAACGTTTCTGCTCGGCGCCTCGAGCTGGCGGATCGAGGAGATCACGCACGATCGCGTGCTCGTGTCGCCCGCGCCCGGCCAGCCGGGGAAGATGCCGTTCTGGAAGGCGGACTCCGCCAGCCGGCCGCTGGAGCTCGGCCGCCACATCGGCGAGATGATCCGCGGCCTCCGACACATGCCGCCGGCCGCCGCGATCCAGCGGCTGGTCGAGCACCACGACCTCGATCCGCAGGCTGCCGAAAACCTGATGCGCTACCTCGCCGACCAGGCTGCCGCCGCGGGGGTCGTCCCCGACGATCGCACGATTCTGGTGGAGCGCTGCCGCGACGAGCTGGGCGACTGGCGCATCTGCGTCCTCACACCGTTTGGCGGCCGCATCCACGCACCCTGGGCGATGGCCGTCGTCGAGCGTGTCCGTGCGGAAACCGGCGTAGACGTCGAGACGATGTGGACCGACGATGGGTTCGTGGTGAGGTTTCCGGAGACGGACGATCCGCCCGATCCGATGCTGATGATTCCGTCATCGGAAGAGGCCGAGGCGCTCGTGCTGCGACAGCTCGGCGGAACCGCCATGTTCGCGGCCAAGTTCAGGGAGGCCGCCGCGCGGGCTTTGCTGCTGCCCAAGCGACGGCCGGGCGGACGCAGCCCGCTGTGGCAGCAGCGGAAGCGCGCCGCAGATCTCCTGGCGGTCGCCGCGCAGTTCGGATCCTTCCCCATGCTGCTCGAGGCGTACCGGGAATGCCTTCGCGACGTCTTCGACATGCCGGCGCTCGTCGAAACGCTTCGCCGGATCGAGCGACGCGAGATCAAACCGGTGACCGTCGACTCGAGCTCCCCGTCACCGTTCGCGTCAGCGCTCCTCTTCGGATACGTCGCCAACTACATCTACGACGGCGATGCGCCTCTTGCCGAACGCCGCGCCCAGGCCTTGTCGATCGATCAGGCACAGCTGCGCGAGCTGCTCGGCGAGGCGGAGCTGCGCGAGCTGCTCGACGCGGACGCGCTCGCCGACGTCGAGCGCCAGCTGCAGCAGCTCGGCGACAACCAGCGCGTCAAGACCGCCGACGGCATCCACGACCTGCTGCTGCGCCTCGGCGACCTGACGCTGGAGGAGGTGGCCGCGCGGAGCCTCATCGACGCTTCTGACGCGCTCGGTGCACTCGTCCGCGCGCGCCGTGTGGTTCCAGTCAGCATCGGTGCGAGCGGCCGGTTCATCCCGGTCGAGTACGCGGGCCGGTATCGGGATGCGCTGGGCGTGCCGCTGCCGTCGGGACTCCCCGAATCGCTGCTCCACCCGTCAGCCAACGCGGCCCAGGATCTCGCGCGGCGCTACGCGCGCACGCACGGGCCGTTCACTTCCCTCGAGTTCGCCGCCCGATACGCGACTCGGTCGCTCGACGGCAGAAACGATCCTTCGCGAGCTGGCTTCGACCGGCCGGCTCCTCGAGGGCGAGTTCCGTCCGGGAGGCGCCGGCCGCGAGTGGTGCGATCCGGACGTCCTGCAATCGATCCGACGACGATCGCTCGCGAAGCTCCGCCAGCAGGTCGAGCCGGTCGATCCGCCGGTGCTGGTGCGTCTTCTGACGAGCTGGCAGGGCGTCATCCGGAAGCGCGCCGGCCTCGACGCGCTCCTCGACGCGATCGACAACCTGCAGGGCGCGCCGGTGGCCGCCTCGATCTTCGAGAGCGAGATCCTCGCTGCGCGCGTCGAGCGCTACAATCCTGCCGACCTCGACGCGCTGACCGCCGCGGGCGAAGTCGTGTGGTGCGGCGTGGAGCCGCTCGGCGACCGGGACGGACGCCTGGCGCTGTACCTGGCCGACCACTTCGCGCGGCTGCGACGCCCGGTCGCACTCACCGATCTCTCGCCGCGCGAGACTGCCATCGTCGATCATCTTCGGGATCAGGGCGCGTCGTTCTTCGCCGCGCTGCACGAAGCGGCGGGCGGCGGGTATCCCGGAGAGTCCGTCGAAGCGCTCTGGAACCTGGTGTGGCGCGGCGCCCTGACGAACGACACGTTCCACGCTCTGCGCGCCTTCACGCGGACCGACGGAACGCCGGGCTCGCAAACCGGCGACCGGACGGGCATTCAGGAGCCGTCGCATGGCGCCGCCATCGGCGGAAGGACGATGGTCGCTCGTCACCGACCGCATCCAGCACGTCGCGTCTCCGACCGAGTGGTCGACGGCCGTTGCACAGCAGCTCCTGTCACGCTACGGCGTGCTGACGCGCGAGGTTGCCGGCGCCGAAGGCATGTTCGGCGGCTTCGGCGCCGTCTACGACGTTCTCAAAGCGCTCGAGGATGCTGGCAGGATCCGCCGTGGCTACTTCGTCGGCGGAGTCGGCGCGACGCAGTTTGCGCTCCCGGCCGCGCTGGACCTCCTGCGATCGCTGACGACGATGCCCGATGAGCCCGAGGTGGTGGTGCTTGCGGCCACCGATCCGGCGAATCCTTACGGCGCGATTCTGAAGTGGCCGCCGCAGGCCGGGCGAGGGCGACGCCGGAGGCCGCGGGCCCGACGCGCACGGTCGGCGCGCTGGTGGTGATCGTCAACGGCGCGCTCGCGGCCTACATCAGCCGCGGCGCCCGCCAGCTGACCGTGTTCCTGCCGGAGGACGAACCGGCGCGGTCCGTCACCGGACGGGCGCTGGCGGCGCGTCTCGCCAACCTGACGCGGCCGGACGAGAGCCGCTTCGCACTCCTCATCGGCGAGATCAACGGCATCCCGGCATCCGAACATCCGCTGGCAGCCTACCTGGTGGACGCAGGGTTCAGCCCGTCGGCCATGGGGTTCCAGATGCGGCGACATGCCTGAGGGCGATTCGATCTTCCGCGCGGCACGCACGCTCGATCGCGCGCTGGCCGGCGCTCGGATCGCCCGGTTCGAATCGATGTTCCCGGCGCTGAACCGAGTTCACGAAGACGAGCCGTTGACCGGACGGACAGTGGAATCGGTTCAATCGATCGGCAAGCACATCCTGATGCGCTTCTCCGGCGATCTGATCCTGCGGACCCACATGCGGATGAACGGAAGCTGGCACATCTACCGCCCCGGCGAGCGTTGGCGGCTCCCCCGGCGCGACATGCGGATAGTGCTCGCCACGACCACCTTCGAGGCCATCGGATTCAGTATCCCAGTCGCGGAGCTCATCACGGAACAGGAGCTCCGGCGACACGACGAGCTCCGGCAGCTTGGGCCCGATCTGCTCGGCAAGGAGTTCGATGCCGGGGAGGCGTTCACACGCGCGCGCGGGCGATCGTCCGACTCGATCGGCGACGTCTTGCTGAACCAGCGCGTGATGGCCGGCGTTGGAAACGTCTACAAGTCCGAAGTGCTCTTCGCGTGCGGGGTGAATCCGTTCCGGCCGGTGTCCGAGGTGAGCGACGCGGAACTGCGGAACCTGATCGCCACCGCGCGCCGATTCCTGCAGATGAATGTCAGCACCGGGGTTGCGCCGATGACGACCTACACCGGATACAGACGGACGACCGGCGGGCACAATCCGGCCGAGCGATTGTGGGTCTACGGTCGCGCGCGCCGCCCCTGCCGGAAGTGCGGGACGTCGATCGAGGTCAAGCCGCAGGGGCCGAACGGCAGACTGACGTACTGGTGCAAAACGTGCCAGTTGTAGAAGCTATGCAGAATCGTGCTGAACGCGGCCTGTCGTCCCTGACCAGCCGCGAGCAAAGCGAGCGGCGAGTAGCCGCGGGGGTGGGGCCCCGCGGCAAGTAGGTAATGCCAGTCCTGATCTGGCTCGCCCTTCTCGGCGGAACGACGGCCGCTGCATCCGCCTTGTACGGCCATTACCGCGAGCTGCCCGAGTGGATGACCGGTCCGGAGATCTGCCGGATCGAAGGCGGCGGTTGCGCGGTGCTCTTTCGGAGTCCGCGCTCCGCCCTGCTCGGCGTACCGAATGCGGCTCTGGGCCTCGTGCTCTACGCCCTCCTGGCTGTCGGCCTCCTCGCGGGCTGGCCGTCATGGTTCTTGTGGCTCATGACGCTTCCAGCAGTCGCCATGAGCGCATTCCTCGGCTATAGCCTCATCGCGAATGGTCATCAGTGCCGCATCTGCTGGACGGGACACGTCTCGAATGCGGCGCTGTTCGTGATGCTCGCGATGCGTTGGGTGAATTCCTGAGCGCCGCAGCGCTCTTCGTACGGCTGACTGGCGCCGACCTGCCGGAAATAAGCACGTCGCATTTACAGGAGATCAGGAGTTCAGGAGATTGAAAAGGGTGGGAAGCCCGACCTGAAGGTCGGGGTTATCGCAGCGCAGCATTAACAGAAGATCAGAAGATCAGAAGGTCAAAAGGGGTCCGGGACAGCCGCGCCAGTGGAATTCACAAGAGATCAGGAGATAGGAGCCAATTTTCTTGAATCTCTCAAACCTTGTTATCTTCTGATCTTCTGATCTTCTGTGATCCCACCAGAGCCTCTAGCCTGCCCGTAGTATCGATTTGCGTGGGGTCACCGGTTGTCAGGATGGCGTCCGCATGCCCCGCGATATGACGCCGCGACGAACCCGTGCGCGGGGATTCCGGCAGCGCCGAGCGCCGAGCGCCGAAAGACTACGCGATCCGCCCGGGATGCGTGTAGATGTTGAATCCGCCGTCGCGCGCGAATCCCAGGAGCGTGATGCCCGCCTCGTTCGCAACGTCGATCGCCAGGGTCGAGGGGGCCGAGACCGCGCACACGAGGCCGATGCCTGCGATCCAGGCTTTCTGCAGGATCTCGAACGAGGTGCGGCCGCTGACGGCCAGCGCGAGATCGGCGAGCGGAAGGCGGTCGTCCAGAAGCATCGCGCCGACGACTTTGTCCACTGCATTGTGGCGTCCGACGTCCTCGGCGGAGCGTTCGCACCGGCCGTCCGGCGTGAAGAGCGCGGCCGCATGGAGCCCGCCGGTGCGATCGAACGTGGTCTGGTGTTCCCGAAGCCTGACGGGCAGCGAGGCCGCGACGGCCTGCTCCATGCGCCACGCCTGCGTCACGAACCTTGCCCGCTGCGCCAGCGATTCGATGTTCACCCGTCCGCACATCCCGCAGGACGACGTCGTCAGAATCTGCCTGCGGGATGCGAGTTGTTCGTCGAGATGCGCGGCGGCGTCACCGAGCATGTAGACGTCGACCACGTTGTGCACCTCGGGATGATGAGGATGCCGGCAGTGTTCGACTGCCCCGAGGTCGTCCATGCCCGCAATGACGCCCTCCGAGAGCAGGAATCCTGCCGCCAGCGCCCGATCGTCGCCGGGCGTGCGCATGATCACGGCGAATGGCTTGCCGTGCAGCCGGATCTCGAGCGGTTCTTCGACCGCCGCCGAATCGTCCTGGCCGCCTGGACGACCGACGCGCGTCACGGGCACGCGCAGGAACATGCGGCGCTCGAGTTCGCTAGACATGGTTCCGCAGCATCAGCTCGCGCGGATGCGGCTCCAGGTACGTCTGACCGGCAAGGTATGCGACTCGATGGAGACGGACGTAGTGGCGTAGAAGCGTCAACGGAACCACGAGCGGGACGAGACCGCGGCGATATTCGTCGATCGCGTCGAGCAGCTCGCGCCTGGAGTCGGCATCGAGGATGCGTTTCAGGTGTCCGGCCATGTGCATCAGGACGTTGGTATGGCGCGCCGGCGTCGCCACCCGCGACATCGTGGACATGAACAGCGCTTCGTAGGCGTCCCGCAGCTCCCGCTTGGGCAACGCGCCCGCTGCCGCGACCAGTCGTCCCAGTTGACGATAGGCGATCGTGGAATGCGCGAGGAGCGACATCTTGTGTGCGGTGTGAAAAGTCACGAGATCTCGGGGCGACCAGCGGCCCTTGAAGAGGTCCGTCAAACGGCGGTACGCGAACACGCGCTCGATGAAGTTCTCACGGAGCCTGGGGTCGGACATCCGGCCCTCCTCTTCCACGGGCAGATTCGGAAATCGGGTCATGAGCGCGCTGGCGAACAGTCCGCGTCCCGACCGCTCCGGTAGCGCTCCGGCACCATAAACCTTGACCCGCTCCATACCGCAGCTCGGCGAATCCTTCTTGAGCACGTAGCCAGAGAGATGTTCGCCCGCCAGCTCCGCCGTCCGGCGCTTCGCCCAGCGGTTCATTCCGTCCGTGTGATCGACGTTCGTCCTGGTCGTGATCATCCGGAGCGTGCCATCGACGCTCACCAGGCGGAGCGTTTCGCGAGGCGTGCCCAGCCCCAGCTCCACCTCGGGGCAGACGCGGACCCATTCGACGAACGGTCCAAGCGTGTCGCTCAGAAACTGATCGCGCTTGTGGCCTCCGTCGAATCTCACCTGGTCGCCGAGAAGGCACGCTGAAATCCCTATCCGGATCGGCGACCGTTCGACCGGAGTGTCGGGTTCGGTCACGGCTTGACCGCTGTCATCATGATCTCGACGAGGCCGTCCGGCGCGAACAACCCGGAGGCCACCGTCGCCCGCGCGGGGAAGGCGTCGCCAAAAAACCGGCGATACGCGTCGTTCATCGCTGGGTACACGGCGAGATCGGGAAGATAGACGAGGCTGTCGACGACGTCGCCCGGGCTGCATCCGGCGGCCTCGAGCGCGCGCCGAATCCGGGCAAGGGTCTCGGTCGTCTGCGCTCCGGCATCGCCGGTGTTGCCTGGCAGATTACCCAGCATCCCCGACAGATACACGCGCCGGCCGGAGACGATGGCGGTGCTCAGGTTCGGGTTCCGATTGGCGTCCGGTTCGATCACCTCGCGTGAAGACGAGGAGGCGATCAAGGTCATCTCGACGAGCGCCTGCGGCCCGGCGAGGCCGGCCGCCACCGTCGCGCGAACCGGCGGGCTGGATGCGAAGTACTTCCTGTATTCGACATTCATCTGGCTGAACGTCGTAGCGTCCGTGAGGAACACGCGCGCGCTCACGACGTTGGCGTGCGTCATTCCAGCGGCCGCCAGCAGCTCGCCGGCGTTGTCCAGGACGACATGCGTCTGCAGCGGCACGTCTCCTGTCACGAACGAATTGTCCCGTCCTCTCCTGGCGACGAGGCCGGACAAGAACAGTGTGTCTCCCGTCCGGATCGCATAGCTATACGGGTTGGGGGACGGCTGCCAGTCGTGCGGATGGATCACCGTACGTTCGGCCCCGTTGGGCACCGCGATCATCGCAATCTCGACGAGCGCGTCCGGCAGGACCAGGTCGGCAATCACGGTCGTCCGTGTCGGCGGATCCTTCGGCCAGTGCGCGCGGTACGCCTCGTTCATCGCTGCGAAATCCGCGGCGGACTTCAGATACACCGTCGCGAGCACGACCTGTTCGAGCGACGATCCGGCCGCCTCGAGTCGTGCACGCAGGCGCTCGACGACCTCGCGCGTCTGCGCCGCGACGTCTCCTCTTCCGATAATCTCGCGGTTCCCATCGTCTGCCACGGCGCCGGCCAGATAGATGAGGCCTCCGGCGGACACAGCGTGGCTGTAGGGACCAACCGGGGCTGTACCGACATTGATGGCTCGACGGGCGGACATGGACATGGGTATCAGCGTACACGAGGCGGGGGTTCATGCGCGCTTCGGTTCTCGAGCCGTACACCGGGGGCCAGCTCGAATCGGCCGGCCCAAAAGCATCACAGGAAATCAGGAGTTCAGGAGGCCAGATGCCAAAGAAGCTTTCTCTTGCGGGCCTTCTCGGAGTCGTATGAAGCCCAGTCGGAATAATTGAAATGCCGCCGCCCGCTCCTGACGTGATCGATGACCAGCCAGGACACCGGTGCGACGCTGCTGTACCAAGGCCAGGTCGTCTCGTTCGAGTGGCAGTCCTTGCACGCGCGGTTCATGATGGCGGCGGCCTCGGAGGTCACCGGCAGGCGCGCCGTGATCGTTCGCGTCGGATCGACGGGTGGATTCGTGCGAGCCGGCCGGATCATCTGGATGCCGAGTATCACGGCGAGGAACAGCAGCGCGGCGTTGCGTATGAGGTGGGGCATCAGTCAGTCAATACGAGCTGCCAGCTGCCAGCTGCCAGCTTCCAGCTGGAAGCCAGCTGGTTCGTCCCGAGCGCCGAGCGCCGAGCGCCGACCTCGGATCCCTGATCCCTGATCCGGCTGCCCGCTTCCCGCTTCCCGCTTGAAGCCAGTTGCTTCGTCCCGAGCCCCGAACCCCGAGCGCCGAGCGCCGAGCGCCGACCTCGGATCCCTGATCCCTGATCCCGATCCCGACACGATCACCACTGCCGCATCCACAGCCGCCACCACGAGGCGTTGTCGAGGCCGAGGGCGTTCCACCAGCGATCGGTGGCGCGGCGATCCTGACGCAGTACCGCTTCTTTCGTGACGCCGGCCGGCGGCGGTACGAGCGTCGCCATCCGATCGAACACGCGTCGGCGCTCGTCTGTCGTCCCGCGGGTCAGGAGGTGCCAGAGCGTCAGCGCGTCACGTTTACGGGCCGTCGACAGCACAGTCTCGAGCGCCGCGGCGCGAGCGGCGTCGCCTGGCAGTCCGAAGTCCAGCACGGCCAATGCCGCGGCGTACCCGGGGGCGCGTCTTCGTAGTACGGCGTTCCAGGGCCGACTCCCGGACGTGTCGGGCACACAGCCTGCTCGGGGATGAACGACTCCCGTCCCCTGTATTCGAACCCCACCCATCCGGCGGTGACCCGAACGAGACCGGCGCCCGACGGGTCGACCTGCAGTGTGTAGGCACACCCCAGATCGGTCGCGACGGCAGACGGCGTGTCCACGACGAAGAACTTCGGCGGTGCCCAGATCTGGGCGTGTATGGTGCCTCTCTCCAGCGCCATCCGATGCTCTCGCCCGCGCGCCTGGACGAGCTGCAGGCGAGTATTCGGATCCACGTCGACCCGGCCGATCTGCCCTACGGTGACGCGCGCCTTTCCCGCCTCTCCGGTCTCGAGCCAGGTGCCCCGAAGCAGGCGTCCGCTGGCGTCGACCGCCTTCCCGTCGATGGCGGGCTGACCGGCGATCCGCTCGACCGCCCATCCCATGCGCTGCTGTACGAAGGCGTACCAGCCCGCGCCGGCCACCAGGCAGACCATCGCCGCAGCGGTGATGCCGAGGAACACCAGGCGCACGTGTCGGCCCGGCGCCGGACGCTGCGGCGGCCGCGCGGGCAACGCCGGCCCCGACCCGCGATGACGCAGGACTCCCAGCACCTCCTCGAGGCGCTGCACTTCGGGATCCGGCTCGCCGGATCGGTCCCACAGGTAATCGGGTCGATGGTCCGTCATCGGGGCAGTCTCTCGCGAAGCAGCTTCATTCCGCGATGGAGGTTCACGCGCACCGACGCCGCGGTCAGCCCGGTGCGTTCCGCTATCTCAGGGCCGGTGAGCCCCTCCACCAACCGCAGCACCAGCGTTTCCCGGTAGGCCTCCGGCAGAGACCGGATCACCCCGAGCACGGCGTGCGCCTCGGTCTTCGCCGACGTCCCGTCGTGCGCCTGCAGGTCGGGGGGCAGCTCTTCATGATCGATGGTCTGGCGATGGAAGTCGGTTGCGCGGTTGCGGGCAATCATCGCCAGCCAGCCGCCAAACGCGGCTGGCTCGCGGAGCGCCTCGAGCCGCCGCCAGGCCGTGAGAAACACGTCCTGCACCAGATCGTCGACGTCCGCTCGCGGGACTCGCGCCAGGAGTAGCCCGTGCACGACACGGGCGTACCGATCGTACAGGCGGCCGAAGGCCCCCTCGTTCCCGCCGCGCGCTTCACAGACGAGCCGGCCGTCCTCCGACGCGTGGGCCGGGTCGAATCGTGCCACCCCCGGTCCGGCGGTCGGCAGGACGGGACGCAACGCCGCAACCTCCATCTGCTGAGGAAGACGGTCTGCCGACATAGGCGTTAACCGAGACCGGGACGACCGGCCCATCACCGCAAGCTGAGGCCGGTCCATCCCCGTCATACAATACTTCCTCATCCGGCGCGCCGGAAGGCGCGCCCGTCGGAGCGGAGCGGGGCATCGGGGTCCCCGCGAGCGACGACGTAAGGGGGTCCGGCGGGGCGAAGCCCCCCGGCTACGTTTGGAGGCCCCATGAAGCGTCTGCTGAAGTCCTGTGCCGTGGCTCTTTCGCTCGCCCTGCTGTGTGCCGCCGGCGCACAGGCGGAAGTCAAGACACGCGACAGGAACCAGGTGAAGTTCGAAGGCATGCTTGGCCGGATGATGGGGATGTTCGGCGGCAAGGCCGTCAAGGAAGGCGTCGTGTCGACGAGCGCCGTCAAAGGCGATCGCAAGGTCACGATGAACGACTCGACCGGCCGGATCGTCGACCTCGCCGAAGAAAAGGTCTACGAGCTCGATCTCAAGAAGAAGTCCTACACCGTCGTGACCTTCGCGGAGCTGCGGCAGCAGCTGAAGGAGGCGCAGGAGAAGGCGCAGCGCGACGCCGAGAAGGCCGCGAAAGAGGAAGCCGGCAAGGAAAAGGAAAAGGAGCCCGAGAAGAAGGCGCCGGAGATGGAAGTCGACTTCGACCTCAAGGAGACGGGCCAGAAGAAGTCCATCGCCGGGTACGAGGCGCGCGAAGTCGTGGCCACGATCACCGTCCGGGAGAAGGGACGCACGGTCGAAGATCGAGGCGGCCTCATCGTTACGTCCGACATGTGGCTTGGACCGGAGATTCCGGCGATGAAGGAGCTCGCTGATTTCGAGCTCCGCTACTGGAAGGCGATCGCTCCGGAGGCTCCGGGATTGTCCGCCGAACAGATGGCCGCCGTGATGGCGATGTACCCGCTGGTCAAGCAGGGTATGGACCGGTTGAACCGTGAAAAGGTCAACATGAAAGGGACGCCGCTCACGACCGTCACCACGTTCGACGCGGTGAAGAGCCCCGATCAGATGGCCAAGGAGACCGAGTCCTCGAGCGGCGGCGGGCTTAGCGGGATGCTCGCGCGCAAGATGATGAAGAAGGACAAGGACGACAAGCCGCGCGTCACGATCTTCACGGCCACCGGCGAGACGCTCGAGATCGCGACGACGGTCGCAGCAGCCGATCTGGAGATCCCGGCCGGTTTCAAGCAGCAGAATAAGTAGTTCGGCGCGCCAAAGGCGCGCCCGCCGGCCTCCGCCAAGGCTACGGCGGCCCGCCGGAGCTTTTAGCGAAGGCGGGAGCGGAGCGGGGCGTGGGGCCCCCGCGAGCGACGGCGTAAGGGGTCCGGGGGGCGGGAGCCCCCGGATCAGGGTAGAGACGGCAGGTAGATCGAGAACCTCGCACCTCCCGCCTCGTCCAGGTAGATGCCCCCTCCGCTCTGCTTCACGATCCCGTAAACGGTCGCGAGGCCGAGGCCGGTGCCCTTCCCCTGCTCCTTTGTCGTGAAGAACGGCTCGAAGATGTGCGGCTGAATCTCCGGAGGGATTCCGGGGCCGCTGTCGCCCACGCTCAGCACCACGTAAGCACCCGGCTTCAGTCCGGCGCGGGTACTCGCCTCGTCCCTCGTCACGTCGCGGTCTTCAGTGCGAATCTCCACGACGCCGCCTTCGGGCATCGCATCGCGCGCGTTGGTGCACAGGTTCATCAGTACCTGCTCGATCTGGCCCGGATCGGCTCGCACTTTCGAGAGCGGCACTCCGCAGTAGATCTTGATGTCGACGTGGGCGCCAACCAGCCTGCGGAGCAGGGTCTCGATCGCTCCGATGACATCGTTCAGGTCCAGCACTCTCGGCTGCAGCACCTGCTTCCGGCTGAACGCCAGCAGCTGGCGCGTGAGCGAGGCGGCACGTTCGGCCGAGCGGCGTATCTCCTGCACGTCGCCGCGCGAGAAATCGTCGGGCGCCAGTTGCTCGAGCAGCAGATCCGTGTACCCGAAGATTGCCGTGAGCACGTTGTTGAAGTCGTGCGCGATGCCGCCCGCCAGCCGGCCGACCGCCTCCATCTTGTGCGCCTGCCGAAGGCGCTCCTCGGTCGTGCGCAGTGCGTCCTGCGCCTCTTTGCGCTCCGTGACGTCGCGATGGTTCGCGACGACGGCGCGGACGGCGGCGTTCTCGAGATGGCTGACGAACACCGCCTCCCCGAACCGCAACGAGCCCGACCGATGTCTGAAGCGGTACTCGACGGGGGTCGGCACTCCGGGGCGATCCAGGCAGCGCTGGAAGGCGTCGACGAACTGCGGCAGGTCGTCTGCGTGCACGATCCGGTCGATGCACTCTCCCTTCAGATCCTCGGGCAGATAGCCGGTGACGGTTTCGACGGCGCGACTGTTGTAGAGCGCGACACGATGCTCGTCGAGGAGCGTGATGGCTTCCTGACTCTGATCGACCAGCGCGCGGAACCGCGCCTCGCGCTCCGTCAGGCTGCGGCGGAGCCGCGCCCGCTCGCATGCGTAACGCAGTGATCGCCCGAGCAGCTGTGCGTCGGTGGCGCTCTTGACCAGATAGTCCTGCGCACCGGCGTGCACGGCGGCAAACGCGAGGCCGTCGTCGTCGCTCGCGGTCAGCACGACGATGGGAGTGTCGCGGGCGGCGTGTTGGAGGCGCCCGAACGTCTCGAGGCCGGAGCTGTCCGGCAACCCGAGATCCAGCAGCACGGCATCGAAGTCAGCGGCCGACAGGCGGAGGATCGCATCCGAGAGGCTGCGGACCCGTTCGACGGTGACCGGAGACCCCGACTCCGCCGCCAACTCGAGCCGCAGCATCGCCGCATATGCATCGTCGTCTTCGACGAGCAAAGCGTGAAGGGGCTGGGCAGGCATGGACCGGAACGGAACGATGGCTGGTCGGGTATTCTATCGCCAAAGCCCGGCCGGAAAATGTGGCGGTGTCATCCCTGTCGAGCTCGAGGAGGAGACTCGGATGAAATTCGAGCGACGGTTTCCGCCTTCGCGTGCAGCAGATTCCGCGCGCTTCGGCGAGACCTCGCCGGAGCCTTGCGTCCGCGGGCAGCCCTGAGGGCTGCGCTACAGCCCACGGAAAACCCTTTCAACAGGGAGGAAAGGGGGAGATCAAGCGATCGTGATCTCCTGATCTCCTGATCTCCTGTTGATCAGGCGCCCGGTGAAGTACTACCGCCGATCCGCTTTGACGAGCGCGGTGAGCGCCTGACCCTGTTCGAACTGACCCAGGCGGCCCGCGACGTCGATGTACAGGTCGCGCGCCTCGCCGGAGAGACGGTGGTGCGAGGCAATTGTCTGGAGGACCTGGGACGTCTCGAAGTTGCCGCTCATGTCCGTCAGCGCATGCAGCACGCCGACGATCGTCTCCTGGGACACATCGGTCCGTTTGACGACGGCCTGCAGTACGCGGCCGCGCTCGAACGCTGACCCGACATTTGCCACCGCCTTGAAGAATGCTTCGCGGACTGCGCCGCCAATCTGACTCTCGTCGGTAATCTCGATGAGGAGCGTCGCCTGTTCGAAGTCGGAGTCGATCGAGAGCGACGACCCGAGCATGGCGCGAACGGTATCGTCCGACAGATTACCGCGCTTGCCCAGCGCGCTGAGGACGCGCCGGTGCTCGAAGTCGCTCTGCACCGTGCCGAGCGCTTTGAAGAACGCGGGGCGAGCGGCACCTTCGATCGCTGCCGCTTTGACGACGTCGATGAGGAGAGTCGCCTCCTCGAAGTCGGAGTCGATCGACTGGCTCGCGTCGAGCAAGCTCGCGAGCAACGCTGAATTGGCTGCAACCCCTACCCTGAGAGCCGAAGACAGGACGCGCCGCTGCTCGAAGTCCGAGTCGATGCTGCGAGCGGCGTCCAGGTAGGCTTTGCGCGTCGAGTCGTCCGTGATCAGCTGGTCGCCGCGCTCGATGAGCAGCGTCGCCAGCTCGAAGTCAGAGTCGATTTCGCGCCCGGCCTGAGCGAGGACCCGTGCGCGCGCCGGCGCATCGAGCGTCGACGCCTTCAGCAGCTCGTTGAAGTAAATGCGTTTCGCCCAGCTGCCTTCGATGAGCGAGATTTCCGCGAGGACCGCGGAAGGCCCGCCGGTTCTCAGGAACCGCGCGACGCGTGCGGCGGCGCCGATGCCGGTCTGGCGGATGAAGCGCGGCAGCGAATCCGCGACCCACCGGCGCCCTTCGGGATCGAACGGCTTCTCGTTGGAGCCGACCCAGAACCGGCGCTCGATGCTGCCGGACCGACCGGCGCGGAACTCCACGCTTCGTCCGCTGAACCATCCACCCTCGGAGATCTTCAGGTAGCCATCCGACGACAGCCATTTGACGTCCGCGTCGTCGTCGGTGAACTCGACCTCACCGTCGTAGCGAACCTCGAGCTTCTCGCGGCCGTTCGACCAGCTGAAGGTGCCGTGAGATTCGGCGGCCACTGGCCCGCCCCTCGGGTGCTGGTGGCGCCTGCGGCGCTTCGGGCGCTCGAGGAGCTTCGATCGCTCGGGGCGCTTCAGGCGCTGCCGGAGCTTCGGGAGCCGAGGGCAGCTCTCTGGCAACCGTTGCGTACCGTGCTCTCGGCGTCCGCGCCGCTATCCGCTCGAGCGGTGGCAGATCTTCCAGCGATTGATACCGCGCCTGCCTCCCACGGAGCCGCCGCGACTCGTTCGCCAGCGCGCGCTTCGCATCCCGCGCGCCCCCGGCGACCGCACGCGACGCGTCGCGCGCACCCTGTGCGAGCGCGCGCATCGCATCCCGACCGCCCTCCGCGAACGCACGGGTCGCATCCCGCGCGCCTTCGGCGAACGCGCGCGTCGCATCCCGTGCGCCAGCCAGCACGTTGACCGCATCGGCGGCGTCTCTGACCCGAAGCTCGAGACGACCTCCGTCGCGCTCCCACGATCGCAGGTTCGATCCGAGCAGAGAGCGCCCATCGTGCAGGAGCAGCTCGTTGCCGATTGCGCCTCCCGCGACGCCCGTCATGAGCAGGAGCGCCGCAAATCCGGCCGCCCAGCCAGGTCCGCGCCCGGCGTGCGGCGGCGCGCCCACGAGCCGACGGACACGCTGCAGCAGCGATCCACCGGATGCGGCGAGCACGAGACGACCCGACGTCCCCCTCAGCTCTTCGAGGTCGGCGAGTGCTTTGGCATACGCGTACGGATCGCCGCACAGGCTCACGGCGAGATCATCGCAGCAGTTCTCGCGTTCTGCGCGAATACGCCGGGAGAGCCACCAGACCGCGGGGTGATAGAAGAGCAGCGTCTCGACCAGCGTCTGGAGCAGATTGACCAGGTAGTCGTGCCGGCGGACGTGTGCGAGCTCGTGCGCCAGGATCGCCTCGATCTGCTGCGGAGACAATCCGGCCAGAGCACTCGCCGGCAGCAGAACGACAGGCCGCAGCCAACCAATCACGATAGGCACGCCGACGGCGGCCGATTCCAACAGGCGGATCGGCCGGCGGATGTGAAGCTGACGCGCGAGCTTCCGCGACATCTGCTGCCAGTAGTCCGCTGCGGCGGACGCGCGACGCCGCTTCATGGTCTGGACCCAGAGCCAGCCGCTCGCCAGCCGAAGCGAGAGCACCAGAACACCGCACATCCAGGCGAACACCACCAGCGGCATCCACGGGATATACGACTCGATGTTTTCTGGAGCGTCGACGACCGCGGGCGCCGGCGCGACGGGATGCGCGACCGTGCGTTGCTGAACCGAGGGTGCGGAGCCTCGAGCGCGCGCGGTGGTCGTCGAGTGGGAGCTCGGAACCCGGTACTCGCCGGTCTCCGCTGCGATCGTCGCGCGGGCCGGAACAGCATTCGTCGCCGACTGCCACGCCGTCACGATCGGCATCGTCAGCATCAAGAGCAGGCCGATCGTGCTGACGACGTAGCGAATGTCCGGCGCGCTGCGACGAAGAACGGCCAGGACCACCGCGGTCAGCAAGCCGAGGACGGCGCCCTGCCAGACGAACTGGAGCAGTGCCCATCCGATGGCCTGGGCCACTGGTTGACGCATCAACAGCTCAATCAAGGTCATCGTTCTTCTCCTCGGGCTTCCCCTCGCGCTTCTCCTCGGCTGTGTCCTGATGGCGCCGACGGTCCTCGAGGAGCCGGCGGATCTCGCCGAGCTCTTCGGGCGTCGAGCGACGCGCCGCAAGGGCCTGCATCACGAGCTTGGAGGCTGACCCCCCGAAGGCACGGTCGAGAAGGTCGCGGACCAGCTGGCGCTGGGTCTGCGCTTCCGTCATCCGTGCCTGATAGACGTGGGAGCGGTCGGAGTCGTCTCTACGAACCAGCCCCTTTTCTGTCATGATCTGCAGGAGCTTCAGTGCCGTCGTATACGCGGCGGAGCGGTCGCGCGAGAGCACGTCGTGCACCT
This sequence comes from uncultured Acidobacteriota bacterium, assembly GCA_963804795.1. GTDB lineage: Bacteria > Acidobacteriota > Vicinamibacteria > Vicinamibacterales > 2-12-FULL-66-21 > CAVSUB01. Next base: position 18,577 of record CAWDRS010000016.1, read on the forward strand.
GGCGCACGGTGCTGGGGCCGCGCTCCCACAGCACGCGCAGGATTGCGAGCTCGCCGTCGGTCGGCTTCGGCAGAGTCGGAGTCGGTTTCGCCATAACGAGAAGAGACTATCTACGAAGCCGTTCGTAATGTCAACGAAGAACTTCGTAGGTTGGACGACGCTCCACATCTCCTCATGCGTGGACAGCGCGCCGAAGGCGCGCCCGCCGGAGCGGAGCGGGGCAACGGGGCCCCCGCGAGCGACGGCGATGGGGGGTCCGGCGGGGCGAAGCCCCCCGGTGGGGTTAGACGCAAGCAGCCGCAGGTTTGTTGGCTATAATCGCTGCGAAACGGCCCGTTAGGACTAGGCGCGCCAAGGGCGCGCCCGCCGGAGCGGAGCGGGGCGACGGGGCCCCGCGAGCGACGGCGATGGGGGGTCCGGCGGGGCGAAGCCCCCCGGTCTAAAAGGAACTTATGGAACCTGGCGTCTACGCGCATTTCGAGACCACCGAAGGTTCGTTCACCATCCGGCTCTTCGATCAGGAGGCGCCGCTGACCGTGGCCAACTTCGTCGGGCTCGTGGAGGGCACCAAGGAGTGGAAGGACCCGGTCACCGGTGAAAAGAAGAAGGCCCCGTTCTACGACGGCGTCGTGTTCCACCGCGTCATCAACGGCTTCATGATTCAGGGAGGCGACCGGCTCGGCCAGGGCACCGGCGGCCCCGGTTACAAGTTCGCCGACGAGTTCCACCCTTCGCTCCGCCACGATCGCGCGGGGATCCTGTCGATGGCCAACGCCGGGCCGAACTCGAACGGCAGCCAGTTCTTCATCACGCTCGGTCCGACACCGCATCTCGATCGGCGGCACTCCGTCTTCGGCGCGGTCGTCGAGGGTCTGGACGTCGTCCGCAAAATTGGCGGTGTCCCGACGGGACGCCAGGATCGTCCGGTGTCGCCGGTTGTGATGAACAAGGTCACGATCGAGCGGGTCGGATAATGGCGGACGGTCAGCCGCGCGGCCCCGAGCTCGACGCGCTGCTGCCGATCGTGTACGAAGAGTTGCGGAGGCTTGCGGCCGCCTACCTCCGCCGCGAGCGCCCGGGTCAGACGCTGCAGCCGACGGCGCTCGTCCACGAGGCGTACCTGCGGCTGATGAAAGACAAGCCGGGGCGGTGGCAGAACCGGGCGCACTTCTGCGCCATCGCCGCCCATTCGATGCGCCAGATCCTGATCGAGCGCGCGCGCGCCCGGGGCGCGCTCAAACGCGGTGGCGCGCAGCCGCGCGTCACGCTCGACGAGGGCCTCGTCGCAGCCGAAGCGCGCTCGATCGATCTCGTGTCGCTCGACGCGGCCCTCGAGCGCCTGGAGCAGCTCGATGCCGAACAGGCGCGACTCGTGGAGCTGCGCTTCTTCGGCGGCCTGACGATCGAGGAAACGGCGGAAGCCATGGACATCTCCCCCGCCACCGTCAAACGCCACTGGACCGTCGCCCGCGCGTGGCTGGCGCGCGAGCTCGAGGAAAGCTCGAGAGCGTGAACCCTTCGCGCTGGCGCGACGTCAACACGCTCTTCCACACGCTGATCGACCGCGACGCCCACGACCGGGAGATCCTCCTCGCCGACGTCGAGGCGCGCGATCCGGAGCTCGCGCGGGAGGTCCGATCGCTCCTTCGAAGCCACGAGACCTCGAGCACGTTCCTCGACTCGCCTGCGTGGGAGGCCGCACCGGAGCTCCTCCTCGACGACACGGACGGGCACTCGCTGGTCGGCCGCCAGATCGGTCCTTATCAGGTCATCGAAGAGATCGGCAGGGGCGGCATGGGGGTCGTGTACGCGGCAAAGGACGAACGCCTGGGCCGGATGGTCGCGCTCAAGGCGCTGCCGCCGGCCTTCACGAGCGACCCGATGCGACGCGCCCGGCTCACCCGCGAAGCGCGCGCGGCCGCGGCGCTGTCGCACCCGGCCATCGCAACCATTTTTGCGCTCGAAGAAACCGACGACGCCCTGTGCATCGTCAGCGAGCTGGTGCGGGGGCGCACGTTGCGGGAGGAGCTGCAGGACGGTGCCCTCCCACCGCGGCCGCTGATCTCAACCCTGATCGATATCGCCGCCGCGCTCGAGGCCGCTCATGGCATGGGCATCGTCCATCGCGATTTGAAGCCGGAAAACGTGATCCGGCGCACAGACGGGCAGATCAAAGTGCTCGACTTCGGTCTCGCGCGGTGGGAGCCACAGCCGGACACGCCGTCGATGACGCGCCTGACCGAAGCGGGGGTCGCGCTCGGCACCCCGGGCTACATGGCTCCCGAACAATTGAGCGGCGGAGAGGCCGACGCACGCGCCGATATCTTCTCCTTTGGCGTGCTGGCGTGGGAGCTCGCCACCGGCGAACATCCCTTCGGCACCGATCCCGGCGCGGTTCTCACGCGGATGGCAGGTCTGATGGAGGGGCGAACGGCCCTGCCGGGAAACGCTCCGCCCGGCCTCGATCGAATCACCCTCAGATGCCTGCGGGCGTCGCCTTCCGATCGCTATCCGTCCGCGTCGGCCCTGCTCGGGGACCTCCGCGCGGTGCAGGGAGCGCCGAGCGATGCGGCCGTGCAGCCGGCTGGAGCCCCGGCCTCGCTCTGGTGGTGGCAATTCCATCAGGCGACGCTGGCCGTCCTCGATGCGGCCACGCCGGTGCTGGCGCTGCTCGTCCGGCAGTCTCTGCGCGCGCCGTATGGACGTTCGGTGTTCCTCGCGGTGCTGGCGCTCGCCACGATCGCCGTGATGCTGCGTCTGAACCTGCTCTTCACGTCACGCGTCCACGCCCCGATGCTCGCGTCCCACCGGGCCCGCCTGTTTCCCTGGGTCGTCGCCGCCGAGGGTCTGCTCGCCGTCGTCCTCCTCCTCTCCGCCCTGGCGCTCGGCACCGACGCCGATACGAGCGCCGCGCCGCTGCTGTCGGTGGGCTTGATCCTCATCGCGTCGCTGGCCCTCATCGAGCCCGCAACGACCTCGGGAGCGGGCTTGAGATCGGAAGGGTCCGGAACACACAATTCTTCACAGGGAGGAAGGGAGGATGGGAGGAGCCCCTAATAAAGAAAGAGGATCCCTCCCTTCCTCCCCACCTCCCTGTTTGAGTGGTCTTCTCTTGATCTCCGGAGCCTCCGTGTCTCAACTCAGGACCGACCTCGAAACCATTCTCCCCGCGGATCGCATCCTCGATCGCCCGATCGACGTCGCGGCGTACGCCTCGGACGCGAGCTTCTACCGACTCGTGCCGCGAGCGGTCTTGAGACCGGAGTCGATCGACGAGGTGCGCGCGATCTTCGCGTTCTCGAAACGGACACGGATACCCGTGACGTTCCGTGCGGCGGGGACGAGCCTCTCGGGTCAGGCGATCACCGACGGTCTGCTCGTGGACGTGGGGCACGGGTGGCGCAACATCGAGCCGCTGGACGGCGGGCGCCGCGTTCGCGTCCAGCCGGGCGCGATTGGCGGCCGCGTCAACCGGGCGCTCGTGCCGTTCGGCGCGCGGATCGGACCCGACCCCGCGTCGATCGACGCCTGCATGATGGGCGGGATCCTGTCGAACAACTCGAGCGGGATGTGCTGCGGCGTCGCTCAGAACAGCTATCACACGCTCGACTCGCTGGTCTTCGTGCTGCCGTCCGGCACCGTCGTCGACACGTCGCGGCCGGATGCCGCAGGGGACTTCGAGCGCGCGGAGCCGGCGCTCGCGGCCGGACTGCTGGCGCTCAGAGACGACGTCCGCCGGCAGCCTGCGCTCGTCGAGCGAATCCGCAAGAAATACCGGATCAAGAACACCATCGGCTACTCCCTCAACGCGTTCCTGGACTTCGATTCGCCGCTCGAGATGCTCCGGCATCTGCTCATCGGCTCCGAGGGCACGCTCGCGTTCCTCGCGGAGGGCGTGCTGCGGACCGTGCCCGATCTGCCGGTGAAGTACACCGGGCTGCTGCTCTTCCGGCACATCGAGACCGCCGCCGATGCCGTGGTGCCGCTGGCCGGCGCGGGCGCGGCGGCGATCGAGCTGATGGACCGGGCGGCGATGCGCTCCGTCGAGAAGATGCCCGGTGTGCCGCCTGCCATCGCCACCATCGGTCCTGAGGCAGCGGGCATCCTCGTCGAGTTCCAGTCCCCGGCGGGCACCGACCTCTCACTCCTCCAGGCGACCGCCAGAGACGCCGCCGCCGGCCTGACGCTCCTGATGCCCGCGGAGTTCACGAACGATCCGCTTCAGCAGGCGCGACTATGGAAGGTGCGTAAGGGGATGTTCCCGTCGGTGGGAGCGGTCCGAAAGCGGGGCACCAGCGTGATCTTCGAGGACATCGCCGTGCCGACCAACGTCCTCGCCCCCGCCGCGCTGGATTTGCAGGCGCTCTTCCGGCGTCACCGCTACGAGGACGGGATCATCTTCGGGCACGCGAAGGACGGCAACCTCCACTTCGTGATCTCGCAGTCCTTCAACGATGCCGCCGCCATCCAGCAGTACGAGGCGTTCACGGTCGATCTCGTCGAGATGGTCGTCACGAAATACGATGGCTCGCTCAAGGCCGAGCACGGCACCGGGCGCAACATGGCGCCGTTCGTCGAAGCCGAGTGGGGTGGCGCCGCGTTCGAGATCATGGCGCGGCTCAAGACGCTCGTCGATCCGGACGGATTGCTCAACCCGGGCGTCCTCGTCAACCACGATCCGGCGGTGCACCTGAAGGATCTGAAATCGCTGCCGGAGGTCGAAGAGGAAGTCGACAAGTGCATCGAGTGCGGGTTCTGCGAGTCGCTGTGTCCCAGTCGCGATCTCACGCTCACGCCCCGACAGCGGATCGTCGTCCGCCGGGCGATGCAGCGGCCGGGAGCGGACGTCGCCGCTCTGCGCGCCGCGTTCGAATACGACGCGCTGGACACCTGCGCCACCGACGGGCTCTGTGCGCTCGCCTGCCCTGTCTCGATCGACACGGGCCGGCTGACCAAGCGTCTTCGCTCGTCGGTGCAGTCGCCAACCTCGCGCCGGCTGGCGGCGCTCGCCGCAGGGCATTTTTCGGCGACTCAGCGTCTCGCCAGAACGGCACTGCGCAGCCTGCGATTCGCGGGACCACTGCGTCAACTGGCCGGCGCGCGTGGGTCAGTATTGATGTCGGCTCTTCCGGCGGCCGCGGCGCCATTGCCCGAAACGAGCGAAGCGGGCGCGACCGCGATCCTGTTCCCGTCATGCGTCAGCCGGACGATCGGCGTCATGCCAGGGCGAACCTGCCGACCGGTCAGTGCCCGAGGCCCTGATCGCCGTCGCCGCGCGCGCCGGAGAGCGGCTCCACATCCCCACCACCGCCGGCAGTCTTTGCTGTGGAATGCCATTCGGGTCCAAGGGCTATCGCGAGGCGCAGGCAATCGCCGCCAACGCGACAGTCTCGGAGCTCTGGGCCGCCTCGAAGGAAGGAGCGTTACCGGTCGTCGTGGATACGAGCCCGTGCGCGTACGCGCTGACGAGCGGCGAAGGATTGACGACCGAAAACCAGCAACGCCTGGCTCGGATGCGAATTCTCGATAGTGTGGCGTACTTCAACACGACGGTCGTGCCGTCTCTGACGCTGCGGAGACGAGCCGGAACCGTCGTCTTACACCCCGTCTGCTCGCTCGTGAAAATGGGGAACGGTCCGGCGCTCACGGCCGTCGCCACCGCGTGCAGCGAGCGTGTCTTCGTGCCGCCGTCGTCCGGTTGTTGTGGCTTCGCGGGCGATCGCGGATTTCTCGTGCCGGAACTGACCGAGGCTGCAACGCGCATCCCCGCCGCGGAGGTCAGGGCCATTGCCGCGGACGGCTACTACTCAACCAGCCGGACGTGCGAGATCGGCATGTCGCGTGCAACCCAGCGCCAGTATCGATCGTGGATCCATCTGTTGGAGTGGGCGTCTCGGGAATGAAGACGGGATCGGGGATCCGAACAGTCGACAGTCGGCAGTCGCTCATCAGCGTCTGCAGGTCACAACGGCTGTCGAATGGCTGCAACCGAGAGCGCCGTGGACGAATCGTGGTCGATGTCCGCGTTTCCCGGGGCCCTGCTGTAGGCGACCTTGGCGTGCAGGAGCTCTGGTGGTGTGAACTGCACGCTGCCGCAGCCAGAGATGATCGTCGAGCTCATGACTGATGAGGTGTAGCCGGAGCGGAGCTCCCTGCCTGGTACGCAGGGCCGGGCGTTCACACCCTGTGAATTGATCGCTTGTGGCTTCCGCCTTCCGCCTTCGCGCGGAGCGCTTCGGCGGACCGCCGTAGCCTTGGCGGAGGCTGGTCAGGCGGAAGATGCGCGACTTCCACCTGAAGGTGGAAGCCACACGATCGATCCGTTCGCACGCGCACCGGCTACTCGTAGTGCAGCGCCACCATCGGATCCACTCTCGAGGCCCGTCGTGCGGGCAGGTAGCCGGCGAGCGCGGACACCAGAAGCATGACGCCCATGGCCGCGACGATCGTCGAGACATCGGTCGGTGGCAGACCGAACAGGAGCGTCGCCACGAAGCGGCTCGCGGCGAGCGCGATGGTCAGACCCACCGACCACGCCAATCACGACGAGCGTCATCGACTCGCGCATGACGAGGCGCAGGACGTCCGTGCCGCTGCGCGCCGAGCGCCATGCGGATGCCGATCTCGTTGGTGCGTCGCGAGACGCTGTAGGACATCAGGCCGAAGAGCCCGATCGACGCCAGCAGGAGCGCCAGGCCGCCGAAGAGGGCGTAGGCCCTGGCGAAGAGCTTCTCCTGCATGAAGCGCCGTTCGACCTGCTCGATCTGGGTCGACACGTCCGTGACCGGCAGGTTCGGATCGATCTGCCTGACAGCTTCGCGGACCGCGCCCGTGACGGCGCTGGGCGTGCCGGCGGTTCGCACCTCGACGACGCCGCCACCGAGGCGCGTCTGCGTGTACGGTACATACATGGTGGGTGGAGCAGGATCCCGGACGCTGTTGTACTTCACGTCGCGCAGCACGCCGACGATCTCCTGCTGCCCGGACGATCTCGGGGCTCGACCCGAACCGCTTCCCGATGGGATCCTCGTTTGGAAAGTACTTGCGCGCCGCCGCCTCGTTGACGACGACGACCTTCGGCGAGGTGCTGGTGTCTCGATCCGTGAATGCCGCGCCCCTTGACCAGCGGGATTCCCATCACCTCGAAAAAGTTCGTCGAGATCACGAGCCGGTTGATGCTGTTGCCCTCGCCCTGCGGTCTTCCCGGAGGATAGACGCGGCCTTGAACGTAGATGCTCGTGCTGTTGACGCTGCCCGAAAGCAGCGCCGGATTCGACATGGCGACGCCGCGGACGCCCGGTACGGCTGCCAGACGCTCGAGCATGTCGCGATAGAGCGCTGTCATCCGCTTCTCGTCGTAACGGTTCAGGGAAGGATTGATCCGGAACAGCAGCAGGTTCTCCGGATTGAACCCGACGTCCACCTGCCGCAGGTTGTGCAGCGTCCGCAGAAACAGCCCCGCGCCCACGAGGAGCACCAGCGAGATGGCCACTTGCACGATGAGCAGCGATTTGCCGAGGAAGCTCCGCGATCCAATCACGCTGCGTCCGGTTTCCTTGAGCGCCGAGCTCACGTTCATTCCAGTGCCTCGCAGCGCCGGCGCAATGCCGAACAGGACTCCGGTCAGGCCGGTAATCGCCACGATGAACGCGAGCATGCGCCAGTCGAGGATCGTCATCTGACCGGTCGTGCCTGGCAGGAGCTGACGCCCCCAGTAACCGACGAGGATGCCGAGCGCACCGCCGATCGACGCGAGCACCAGACTCTCGGTCAAGAGCTGTCGAACCAGCCGCGATCGCGTGGCGCCCAGCGACAGGCGCACCGACAGCTCCTTGTGCCTCGTCGTCGCACGCGACAGCAGCAGGTTCGCGACATTCGCGCACACGATCAGCAGAACCAGCGCGACCACTACGGTCAGGATCGTGAGCGAGCGGAGGTCGTTGGTGTTGACGTCGTACACACCTCTCGCGCCGGGCTCGACCCGGAGGTGCGGCACCGCCGTACGATCCCGATTGCCAGACGTCGCGCGATCCTTCTCGGAGAGGGACTGCAGGTAGGAGTCCATGCCGGCGCGAGCCGTTTGCTGGAACAGCCCCTCGAGGTTGCCCTGCACCTGCCCAGCGGTCGCGCCGGGCTTCAACCGTCCCATGACCTGCAGCCACCAATTGGTGGGCTGTGCGAGGCGAGGCGGGCCGCTCTCCGGAAACGTACTCAGCTGCGTATCGAGCGCGAGCGCGAACGAGATGTCGGGAGGGTCCCCGACGGGCTGTTGGATACCGGTGAAATCAGGCGGGAGGACGCCGACGATCGTGACCATGACGTTGTTGGCTTTGACCGTCCGCCCGACGACGTTCGGGTCGGTGCCGAACCGCGAGTGCCAGTACTTGGAGCTGATGACCGCCACCGGAGGCGCCGACGGTTGATCGTCGTTGGGCCCGATCGTGCGGCCCAGCCGCGCCCCGATGCCGAGCAGCTGGAAATAGTTGCCGGAGGAAATGAACGCCCGCGCGAGCTCCGCCTGGCCGTCGACGACCAGGTTCACTTGCCCGTACGGCGCACACGCAAACAGATCGGTCATCGTCCGGTTGTCGGCGACGAACTGTTTGTACATGGGGTAGGAGAACGACGCACGCACATCCTGACCGTCCGGTGTCTTGTTGAGGGACCCATAGCCGCTCGAACTGTTCACCATGTCGTTGCGGCCCCAGAACCGGAAACGCACGAGCGTATCGGGATCCTTGACCGGCACCTTCGTCAGCAACAGGCCGTTCATCGCGCTGAAGAGCGCCGTGTTGGCGCCGATGCCCAGCCCCAGAGAGAGCACGACCACGGCCGTCCAGCCTTTGGCCTGCAACAACATGCGCATCGCGTGACGAAGATCTTTGAGCATTAAGAAAACTCGTCGTGATCGGATCCGCGGATCCGGGATCCGGAAACCTCATGATCTCGCCGAAGGGTTCAGCAACTCACTTGGTCACGTCGGAATCGGTCTCGGGACGAGCTCCAGGCTCATTGGACAGTCCCAACCGTTTATTAGTTGGGAATTCATCAACACCGCAGCCTGGAGCCGTCCCTACTTGATTCGATCCGCCAGCAGCGCCACGCTGAGCGCATACGTGTGCGCGCAGTTGTAGCCGAGGATCGCTTCGTAGTTCTCGTACACGAGAAAGTAGCGGGAGCCGGCGGCCACGAGCGACGCCGGTGTCGTCCCGGACGGCAGCGGCCGATTTCCGAGCGCGCGAACACCGCGCTTCTTCCACTCGGCGAGCGGCCGCTTCACGGTCATCACGCGCTCCGCGCGGCAGCCTTCGTCCCGCTTCGGCACGGACTCTATCGCTGCGCGCGCCGCCTTCGGCACGAGGACCTCGCGGCCCCACGTCAGTTTGTCCGACCAGCCGTGTTCGGTCAGGTAGAACGCGACCGACGCGAAGACGTCCGGCTGCGACGTCCAGATGTCGCGACGGCCGTCGCCGTCGAAGTCCTGGGCGTACTTGAGATAACTGGACGGCATGAACTGGGGCTGCCCGAGGGCGCCCGCCCACGAACCCTTCAGGCTTGCGAGCTCGATGTCGCCCCGATTGAGAATCTCGAGCGCACTGAACAGCTCGGACCGGAAGAGCGTGGCGCGACGCGGATCGTAGGCCAGAGTGGCGAGCGCCGGGATCGTCGGGCGCACGCCGGCAAACCGGCCGAAGTTCGATTCGAGACCCCACACCGACACCAGGACGCGCGGCGACACGCCGTACCGCTTCCCGACGTCCGTCAGCAGCGTCCGGCTCTTCGTCAACATCGCCTGCGCCGTGCGGACGAGTGATGGTGTCAGCCGGCGCTTCAGATACTGGTCGAGATGCAGCGTGAACTCGGCCTGCGCTCGATCTCGTTCGAGGATGGTGTCGTCCGGTTGGGCGAGGTCGGCGAAGGCAGAATCGAGGATCTCGGGACGAATCCCCTTGGTCAGCGCTTCGGCGCGCAGCTCGGTGAGCCACTCCGGGAATGGTTTCAGAACTGGGAGCGGAGGGACGGGCGGGATGTCCTGCGCGCGTGCTCCGGCAACGGATACTGCCAGCACGCACACTGCCGCAACGCCCAGGACCTGCCCGCGCATGAGGGATTGTAGCGCAGGGTTGCGCCTCGCGCCGGCTGCGGTTCGCGCAAGCTGGCACTTCGCGCAACCCCGCGCAGCGTTGGCCTGTTCGAATCGCGAGTCTCTTGCGTTACCCCTCCAGGAGCTATTCGCGTGCGGATTCGACGCACTTTCGTATCGTCCCCCGACCATGGACGAGTATCATGGGGCACCAGATGCGCCAGGTTCCATGACTCGTACGCCCGATGGGAAGTCAGGAGGGAACGATCGTGCGCTGGATCCGGAAACAACGGTCGAGCTGTTGAACCGGGTGAAAGCGGGCGACGACGCCGCGAGGGAGCGGCTGGTGGCACGCTGTATTCCGCCGCTCCGCCGGTGGGCACGCGGGCGCTTGCCACCGTACGCCCGGGACATGCTCGACACCGAAGACCTCGTGCAGGAGTCGGTGCTCGCCGCGCTCGGCCGGATCGAAGGCTTCGAAGCCAGGCGCGAGGGCGCGCTGCAAGCCTACCTCCGCCAGGCTCTCGCCAACCGTATCAAAGACGTCATTCGGTACAAGCGCCGACGGCCGCTCCAGACCGAGCTGCCGGAGGACGCCCGGGATATGGGCGACTCCCCCCTCGACCAGGTGATCGGTCTGGAGAACACCGAGAGGTACGAGGCGGCGATGCTCCGGCTGCACGACACCGATCGGGAAGCCATCATCGCGAGAGTCGAACTGCGATACAGCTATCAGGAGCTCGCTGTGGCGCTCGGGAAGCCTTCGGCCGATGCCGCACGCGTGGCGGTGGCACGGGCGGTCTATCGCCTCGCGCGCGAGATCAGCAATGGCGAATGAGAGCGAATTCATGCTCGGCATCGCGGCCGCTGTAGCGGACGGCGCGGTCGTCGACTGGGATCAGGCCGAGTCCCAGATCACGACCGACGACGACAAGCGCGTGCTGCGCAGCCTCCGCCTCGTCTCCGTGATCGGGACCGTGCACGACAGCGTCGGCGGCGAGAGCGAGGCGCCCACGCGGACCGTCCAGCCGGCAGCCCAGACGATGCCGGCCGCCGAGAGTGCGGTTCTGGCGGCGGGGAAATGGGGCCGATACGAGTTGCGCGAGAAGCTCGGAGCCGGCGCGCAGGGTGCCGTCTATCGCGCCTGGGATCCGCAACTCGAATGCGAGGTCGCGCTCAAAGTCCTGCAGCCGAGGCTCGCCGCTTCCGACCGCGTCGGCGAGCGCATGCTCCGCGAAGGGCGTGCCCTTGCCAAGGTCCGCCACCAGAACGTCGTCAACGTGTACGCGGCGGAGGTGCACGAGGGCCAGGTCGGCCTCTGCATGGAGTTCATCAGAGGCCGCACGCTCGAAGAGATCCTCAAGGCGCAGGGCCCCTTCGGCGAAGGGGAGGCGGTGACGGTCGGCTTGAAAGTCGGTCACGCGCTGTCGGCGGTCCACGCCGCAGGCATCGTGCACCGCGATGTCAAGGCGCGCAACGTGATGCGCGAAGACCGGGGACGGATCGTCCTCATGGACTTCGGCACCGGACGCGATCGCGCAAAAGCCGGCGCCGGCGACCTGGCGGGCACTCCGCTCTACATGGCACCCGAGGTGCTCGCCGGCTCGGCGGCGACGCAACAGAGCGACATCTACAGCGTGGGCGTTCTGCTGTACTACCTGGTCACCGGCCAGTATCCGGTCGAGGGCAAGACGCTCGACCAGATCATCCAGGCGCATGTGCGAGGTCGCCGAAAGCCGCTCGCCGAACGCCGGCCCGATCTGCCGGATGATTTCATCCGCGTCGTCGATCGGGCGACCGCCCAGGATCCGGACGCGCGGTACGAGACGGCCGCGTTGCTGGTGCACGATCTCGTCTCCCTGGAAACCACAGGAGGCGCCCTCACCCTCCCGCCGCGCACGGTCACCCAGCGTGTGTTTCTCGGAGCGGCATGGGCGGGTATCGCAGCCATCGGCATCATGCTGCTTGGCTTCGTCACATCGATCGCCTTCAACGCGGCGCTGGAACGTGTGGCGGTCTCCGGAGAAACCCCGAGAGGCTGGTTCAGCTGGGGACTTCGGGCACTCCTGGCGCCTATCTTCAACGTTGTCCAGGTGTTGTTCGGCATCGTCGTCGTCGTCGCCATCTGGAGGGCGCTGCGTCGGTTCGTGGGACCCTTCGATGTGTACGCAGCCCGGCTGTCCAGACAGCTGCGATCGCTGGCGCGCCGGCTGGGACTGTGGAACGTCGACTCCTACGGGTTGATCGCGTTCATCTGTGCATTGGCCTTCTTCGTCATCATCGTGCTGTCGCACCCGACGCTGGTGTCCGCAATCGGCTCGACGGTCTCGAACATGACCGTCGAGCAGCGCCTCGCGTTGTCTCCGGAGCACCGCGAGGCCTACTTCCGGTACCGGTGGCAGCTGGAGTGGCTGATCTGGGCCACTGACGCTGGCATCGATCCGCCTCGTGCGCATGCGCCGGATAGAACGGACGCCGACGAGCGCGGCGCTGCTGACGGCCCTGGTCGGGGTGCTGATCCCGGCTGTCGTGATGTGGGCCGCCCCCTGGCGGCTGGTGATGCAATCCGACAGACCGAAAATGCTGTTCGACGGCCAGCGCTGCTACGACCTGGGACGCGAGGGTTCGCAGGTCCTTCTCTATTGTCCTGATGGACCAGAACGCGTGCTGCGCGTGTCGGTCAAAGACACGCGACTGCACGACACCGGGATTACCGAGACCGTCTTCTCGACGCACTGATAGCACTGATATCTGTGCACCGCCGGCAAACGGGGGGCGGGCCGCCCTGTCCGGCGTGGCGTTCAACCGGCCGTCACTCGAGGATCGCTATGCGTCTCCACCGTTGGTCAGTTGCGTTCACACTGTTGTGTCTGGGCTGCGCCTCGTCTGTCTCTGCACAGGGCTGGGGACGCGAATGGATGGAGAGGCTGAGCGGCCCGGGACCCTTCGAAGGGATCGGCCTTCAAGTGCCCGTCGCCTGCCAATGGAACACGCCGGACGCGCAGAAGTTCTTCTGGTTCTTCCAGACTCCAATCGCCCAGACTCCGGGATCCAACGACCAAGCCCCCGAACAGGGAAAACTGGTGGGAAAGGACCGGACGCGCCTCCTGTGCATCGATTTTCAATACACGTCCGCGACCAACAATGATCGCGAAAACATAGAGGTCGGCCTGATGTCCCTCAGGGCGGTCGAAGGCCGCGTCGGCTTCCCGCTCGAGCGTTGGGAGAGGCAGTGGTGGCTCGCCGCGTTCGAGCCGTCGGTCGCCGCCGGCGCGATGCGCTTCCTCGGAGACGACTTCGGCGAATGGCGGCTCACGCTGTCGCCGGAGATCGTCCTCAAGCCGCTCAAGTTCATTCCGGCGGAAAGGGCCAGGATCCGGGAGGGCCGCGCCAACAAGAAGGGAGACTGGCGCGGCCTGATCGAGATTGCCTACGGCGCGGTGTTGATTACACCCAAGATCACCAACGAAGACCTTCACGTCCCGACCCTGGAACCCTTCGAGCACGGCTGGCTTCAGCGGGCCGCCTGGATACGGGTGAACGTGTCGGAGCTGTTCGGACTGCGCTGATTCCGCTCACGGCTGCCCGGAGGATTCAAGCCTTTCCAGTGAGCTGCCGATTGGTTGCAAGAGCGGTGTATCAGGCCCTGCCGCGGAGTAATCGGCCATGCAATCCGACAGGGAGCAGCTGCGAGTCGTGTCCATCGCTCGACAACCCATCCTCGACTTCCGGCTCAAGTCGGAAGCCAACGGGCGTGCTTTCCAGACTCAATCCGGATTGCTGACCCTCCGCACATCCCGCCGCAGCTTCACGTTCACCGGTGTCCGCTTGTTGGCGACCACGGCCACGGCCCACGACCACCGCTCGTAGCCGGGAAGCTCGAGGCGAACCACGCGGCTTCCCGCACCCAAATCACGAATCATCAACGGCGTGCGTCCGAGGACGATGCCGTTGATCGAGACTTCCGCGCCCTGCGGATCAGACTTCACGAGGAGAGTGCCCTTGGTGATCTCGATCCGGCCACTCTTCGTCGATCCGGTCGTCGCGACCTCGGTGACCCGGCTTGCTCTCGCGGCCGGAGCGTCGCGGCGGGCGGCGGCCGGCGCCCGGACCCGAGACGAGCCACCTCGGCTCCCCGTCTCAGGACGTGCGGCGGCCGGCTGCGCAGGAGGCGTAACCTGCAGAGGCGCGGTCGGAGCCGGCGGCGCGATACCGGCAGGCCCAGGAGCAGCCGGAGCCGCTTCGACCGGCGGGACGGAAGCCGCAGCGCTCGTCGCCAACGCTGCAGCAGCCGGAGAGGAGCTACGGTCGGGCGTCACACGATTGCCCGTCCCAAGATACAGGGCTCCCACAGCGAAGCCGGTGGCCACCACTGCAGTCCCGAACGCCCAGACTCGCGGGTGTGTCGCCAGCGTCGGAAACCGTGCGCTCAGACGGCTTGCGTTGCCGGGCTCGTGAATGTTGACAGCGGTCACAATGCCGCGGGCTGCGGCGGCCGCGCTCGTTGCGCTGGCAGTCAGACGCTGAAGTCCGCGGGCCGACTGCTCTCGAACGACGGCCATCGCCGCGGCAACCGCCTTTCCGACTCTGACGCCGATCGGCCTTGTGCGGCGTGGCTGCGGAAGGTGTGGGTACGGTGCCGGAACTGATTCGCCAACCAGGTCCGGGAGCTCCGGATGACGCGGCGCGTCGGCGAGAGCGGAAGACGGCACGAACACGAAGTTATCGGGCGGCGTCCGTCCCGCCGGGTCGGTCCTGCGGTCCCTCGCGGGCCGGAGCCAGGGAGACACCGCCCGGACGGTGGAGTGCGCCACGGACCAGGTCACGGTCAGCCGCAGAGTCGAGACGCCGGGCACGTCGGCGCCCTGCTGTTCGTCGAGCGAGAACCGCTCCCCCAGCCCGAGCGCGCGTCCGAGCGGGCCCGTTCAATCCGTCAGCCACTTGAGAAAGGCTTCGCGGAACGTCACGAGCATCTGTTTTTCAGGGACCCGCAGCTCCACTTGCAGCGATGCTCGCCTGGAAGGATCGCTGGCCTGCCTACCTGTGCGTCCGTCCTGGATCCCCACTGTTCCCTCCGAACGACATCGGCGGATTAGCCTTGCGACACGCACGCTCAGCCGCAGGCCGGCCGCGGTTCAGCGCAACATTATGCAGATAGCCTGTATAGATCGGGTCAGCCGCAAGATCAACCTGTTTCGGACAGTTCTTGCGTCAGGTGCGCGCTATTGTGCGCATGGTTGCCTCACCTTTACTGAACACGAGCAAAACCAGCCCACCTCATCCGTAAGGACGGCAACTTTTCGCGCGGCAGTGGATTTTTCCAGTCTCTTTTTTCGGATTCTTCGTCTGATTCTCCGAACTGTTGCGGCCGACACATGTGGCACTCCCCTTGCGACGATTCCTTCGGACTCAGGAGGCCCTGGCCATGACATCGCCCTATGATTCTGGCGCCCTCACAGTGGTCTACCGCACGCTGCCAGCCCCGCGGCCGAGCATCGATCGGCGAGCGCAGCCCTCTCGGGATCTGCTACTCGCGCGCGTGCGCGGCGAATTCGGCGAGATGCCCTGCCTGTCACTCACGATTCCGCAGGCTATGCGTCTCTTCGGTCTCCGGGAGGACGTGTGCCGGCGTGTCCTCGGTACTCTCGTCACCGATGGCGTGCTGTGGAAACGCGACGACGAGCGATACGTCTCACGGTCGATCGGCTTCTGACCTCCTCCGTTTCTGCCGGGCCGCGATCCTGCCCGTCCTCGCGCTCGCTCTGCACGACTGTTCAGAAACATCACGCGTGTCGTTTGGGTAAGCGACACTGTGGCCCACGGGGTCACCTGTGTTGTGCCTCGTGTGGCTTCCGCCCTCCGCCGTGGCCTTGGCGGAGGCTGGTCAGGCGGAAGACTGCGGTAGTGTGCTTCCACCTAAAGGTGGAAGCCACGATAGGTGGAAGCCACGATAGATGGAAGCCACGATAGGTCGAAGCCGCGAGTTCGTTCCAGGAGAGTAAGATGGCCGTGCCGCGTTCGCGGATCGCGGCCGGGAGGACAGCATGGCGAAGAGGAAGAGGACCGCACCCAAACTCCGTCGTTCGTGCGGGGCCATGGCCGCGCACATGGCGCTGCTCGAGCAGTACCCGTCGTTCAGGGCGAACCAGATGCGGCTCGAGGGCGCCACCAGCGAGCGGAGGGACCGTGGACTCGACCTGAAGAAGGCGAAGCTCGTGACCATCAAGACCATCGTCAACGTCGTGTACAACACGGACGAGCAGAACATCTCGCAGTCGCAGATCAACAGCCAGTTCAAGGCGATGAACAAAGATTTTCGGGCGACGAATCCCGACAAGACCGGCACGCCGCCGCCGTGGCTGGGCCTGGTCACCGATTCGCGCATCCAATTCAAGCTGGTGAAGGTGACTCGTACGAAGACGGCCCAAACGGGGTTCACGCACGACGACAAGGTGAAAAGGGCGGCGACGGGCGGCATCGCGCCTTTTCAACCGAACACGCACTTGAACCTCTGGGTGTGCCCCCTCACCGGCGGTCTGCTCGGATATGCGCAATTCCCCGGCGGTCCACCAGCCAGCGACGGCGTCGTCATCAACCATCAGGCGTTCGGAACGATCGGCACGGCACAGGATCCCTTCCACCTGGGTCGCACAGCGACGCACGAGATTGGCCACTACTTCAACCTGCGGCACATCTGGGGCGACACGGCTGACTGCAGCGGATCGGACAATGTCGCCGACACGCCGAACTGCGCCGGCCCGAACACGGGCAAGCCTGCCTGGCCCGTCGTGACGTGCAACAACGGACCGAACGGCGACATGTTCATGAACTACATGGACTACACGGACGATGCCGGCATGTTCATGTTCACGTCGCAGCAGGTGCTGCGCATGCGCGCCGCGCTCGAGACGCTGCGCTCGGGGCTGATGTAGGCAAAAGCTTCCAGCTTTCAGCTTCCGGCTTCCAGCGAAGGCGTGAAGCGAAGCTCTGAAACCGGAGGCTGATTGAACACGGCGGAGCCCGGACCTGGAGCAACATGTCCGACCAGCCGAAATCCGATGACCGTCTTTTCACGACGCGGTGGGTCCATCTGTTCGAGCAGGATTCTCCCCAGGGAGAAGTCTATGCGCCCGAGGATGGGCCCATCCCGCTCTCGCGGCGGCCGCGGGAGCGGCTCGAGCTCAAGCCGGATGGCTCGGCGACCGTCTTCGCGCCCGGTCCCGACGATCGGCCGGCGCCACGGCCGGCGCGATGGACCGAGGACGCTCGCGGTGTGGTCGTCCGACAGGACTCCGGAGGCGCGGCGCTGCGGATCGTCGAACGTTCACCCACGCGCCTCGTCGTTCGACGTTCGGCCCAACGAACCGAGCCGTAGGATCTCTTTGACGGCCTCGGGTCTCGAAGGCTGGCGGCGTTCCCGATTCTGACGGCCTCGATTGTGCCCCCGCTATGAAAAAGAAGTCGCCAGGAGCCACGGCTTACGAGGTGAGCGACCGCGTTGCGCGGCAAGCGCTCGTCCGGCCCTATCAACGCGACCCGAAAGCGCCACTCTTCCGGCCGCTGCGGATCTACACGCTGGATCCGTCCGTCTCGGACCGCATGGGCGGGATCGCGACGGTCAACGTCCCGTACGAAAAGCTCGAGCGCGGGCCGATCGGCTCGCTCTTCAAGATCGTCAGCGACGGCGCCCCGTCGCCGCTTCGAGCCGAAGCGCTCGATCTCGACGATCCGAACCTGCTCCTGTCGAGCGGCCTCGCACCGTCGCCGGCGAACGGGCTCTTCCACCTCCAGATGGTGTACGCGGTGTGCAATCTGACGTACGCCGCCTTCCGCAAAGCGCTGGGTCGGGAGATTGCGTGGGCGACCACACCCTCGGACGACGGTCCCTTGCGGCTGGTGGTGCGGCCGTTCGGATTCGAAGGCAGCAATGCGGGATACAGCCGGGAGGCTGGGGACCTCTCGTTCGGGTATTTCTCTGCCGGGGAGCACGCGGCGGGCTTCACGCTGCGTGATGGGCTGATCGCCACCGCGCTCAGCCATGACATCGTCGCGCACGAGACCACGCACGCGCTGTTGGACGGCTTGCGATCGTCCTTCATGGACCCGTCCAACGTGGACGTGCCGGCGTTCCATGAGGCCCTCTCGGATCTGGTCGCGCTCTTCCTGCACTTCACCTACGCGGATGTGGTCGAGCGCGGGATCCGGGAGCTGCGCGGGGGATATGCGCGAGGCGTGATCCTGACCGACCTGGCGCGGGAGTTCGGTTTTGCGCGGTCGAAATCAGGACGCGCCGACGCGCTCCGCTCCGGCGTCGACATCAGCGGCGTCGCCGCGTTCGACTCCGACGCGCTACCGCAGCCAGACGGCACCGCGGGAGCGGCTTCGCCGACCGTCTACAACCCGAAGCTGGAGCCGCACGCGCTGGGCTCCGTCCTCGTGTCGGCAGTCTTCGAAGCCTTCGCCACTGTGGTGAAGCGCAAGACCGAGCGGTTCTTTCGCATTGCCGGGCTCGATCCGCAGAATCTTGCGGGTGCGGCAATGAACGACGCGTTGATCAAGGCCGTGGCACAGGAGGCCAGCGACGTCGCCGGCCAGTTCCTCGCCATTTGCATCCGCGCGATCGACTACTGCCCACCCGCCGACATGGAGCTCGGCGAGTACCTCCGGGCCATCATCACAGCGGACGGGGATCTGGAGAAGAGCGACAAGTGGGGCTTCCGCGAAGCGCTCATGCGGTCGTTCCGCCGCCGGGAGATCTTCCCGCAGCACGTGCGATTCATGACGGAAGACGCCGTTCGATGGCAGCCGCCCGACGAAACGCTGCGCATTCGTGATCTGGCGTTCCGGAACCTGAAGTTCGACGGCGATCCGGGGCAGCCTGCGGACGTGAACGAGCTCTTGCGGCAGGCGCACGCCCTCGGCCGTTTCGTGACCGACCCCCGTCATGCCGGGGCGTTCCACCTGATCCCGCCCGGCGCGACGCTGCCGAAGGGCGTGACCCAGGCCTCGCCTCCGACGGTGCAATCGGTCCGGGTGACACGGCGCGCCGCGCCCGACGGTCGCGTGGTGTTCGACCTGGTGGCGGAGGTCACGCAGGCGTGCACGATCGTCAAGAACGGCACTTTCTTCGACATGAACGGCGGCTGTACGCTGGTGATCGACCCTCAGGGCGAGATCAGGTATTCGATCTACAAGCGATTCGACAGCGTGGATCGCCAGACGAGGCAGCTCGCGGCGATCCGAGGTCCGCTCGCGCGGTTCTGGCAGAAATCAGGACGCAGGTATTCGCTTCGACCGGAAATGCTCCGACGTCTGCACGGTGTGGAGTCGACGAAGCCCGCGAGGCCTGGCCAGCGGACGCGCCGCGCGGCCAAGGGGAAGTGAACTGTCGGATCCCGGATCCCCGATCCCTGATCCCGTCTACTTTCTCAGTGGACCGGCTCCGCAGCGCCGCTCTGAGTCAGTTGCTCGTCCATCGTCTGCTCGACATGCACGACGGCAGCGTGGAGGCACGAAGCGGCGGACCCGGACACGGCAGCGAGTTAATCGTGCGCCTTCCGCTCGCCGCGATCTCCCCAAAGATCCCGCCGCACGCGGCGATGGTGCCCGACGCGCCATCGGCCCCGGCCGGCCTGCGCGTCCTGGTCGTGGTAGATTCCTGATGTCCGCTGAACTGGCTCTGCTATACTCCCCCCGCTTCCTATGACATTCGCGGGGCTGGTCTCCCCAGGGCCTGCTCGATTTGGGCGTATTCAGTTCTTCTTGAAGGGTGGAGCCTGGCTGCTCCTCTGCTGGGTCGTCATCTTCTGGCGGCTCGGCTACCTCCCGCTACTCGATCCGGACGAAGCGCACTACGCGGAGATCACGCGGGAGATGATGAGCGCACAGGAGTTCGTCGTGCCGCTGCTCGAGGGCCAGCCGCACATCGACAAGCCGGTGCTGTTCCACTGGATTCAGGCCGGCTCGTTCCGCGTGCTGGGGCAAACCGAATTCGCCGCACGGCTGCCCTCCGCTCTCTCGGCGATGGCGCTCTTCCTCGTGACGGCGTGGTGCGGAGCCCGCCTGTTCGGCCGGGACACCGGCGAGCGCGCTGCGCTCTTCCTGGCGACGATTCCCGCAACCTTCGCACTGGCGTCCATCGGCATCTTCGACATGCTCTTCACGGTGTGCCTGTTCGGCGCGCTGGCGGCGCTGTGCGTGAGCGCCGTGGAGAATCGCCCGCGGCTGCAGTACGTCGCCTTCCTCCTGGTCGCGGGCGCGGTCCTGACGAAGGGACCGGTCGCGGTGGTCCTCCTGTCGATTACCGCGCTCCTCTGCCTGCTGCACCCAGGTGCTCGCGCGGCGACGCTCGAGCTCCGGTGGGGTCGAGGCATCGGTATCGTGCTGGCGATCGCGGCCCCATGGTTCCTGACGATGTGGTACCGCTTCGGTCCACAGTTCATCGATCAGTACGTGCTCTACAACAACCTCTCGCTATTCGGCCAACCGTTGTACCGGTCGAACCGCTATCCGTTGTTCTACGGCCGCGTGTTCATGACGGCATTCTTGCCGTGGAGTCCTATCCTCCTGGCTCGCCTCATCGACATCGTCCGATCGCGCACGTCCATCCGCGAGATCCCGTTCGGGGAGTTCGTACTGGGCGCCTGGGTGCTGACCGTGCTCGGCTTTTTCAGCCTGTCCTGGTTCAAGCTCGATAGCTACATCTTTCCGGCCGCCCCCGCGGTGTGTCTCCTCGCGGCGCACGCGTGGCAGCAGTCGAGGGACGGCGGGCCGGAACGCTCGTGCGTCCGCGGCAGCCTGATCCTGATTTCGACCGTTCTTGCCCTGGGTGGCGTCGGTGTCTGGGTCTTCCTCTTCCGGCTGAACCTGCCGATCCCGAGCTACGCCGTGATCCTGCCCGTCGCCCTCATCACCGGCGGGACGGCCCTGACTGTTCAACTTCTCCGCGCGCGCTGGAGACCGCCGGCATTCGGGCTCGCGCTCATCGTGCCCCTGGTCTGCGCGTACGCCACCGTCGTGGCAGCCGGCTTCCCGGTTATCGATCAAACGCGGCCCACACCGGAAATCGCACGCTGGCTGACGCGCACCGAGCCCGATTCGAAGGAGCCGCTCGCCCTCTATCGACTCGAGCGATGGAAGGCGAGCTTGCGGTTCTACTCAGGCCGGCCGGTTGTCACCGTGGAGACCCTGGACGAGCTGCGACGCTTCCTCGACCTCCATCCCGAAGCACGAGTTGTCCTTACCGAGCTCGAGATGTATCGCCTGGCCGAGGCTGGCATTCCCCTGACAGTGACCTACAGACGGTCCGCCGTGGTCGGGACCGAGGGCCGCGGCCTTCGGCGCCAGAGGTGGGGCGCCGTTCTCGTCGCCGTTCGCGGCCACTGAACGTCGTAGAATCAAAACCGCCGGTGCGGTCTGCTCACGCCTGCTTTCGCAGGCCGTGATTGGCGCGTGAGTCACTGACAATGCGGCCGCCTCCATGACGTTCTTGTCTGCCCTTTACCGGTTCCGCGTGGCAGCCGCCATCGCCGTACTCGCCCTGGCTGGAGGCGGCGGTCACGCGCAGACGCCTGCGCCGGCTCCTGCAGGATTCGCCGGCCAGATTGCCCGCCTCTCGGAGCCCGAGGGCTATTTCGACACCGACAACCTGATCTCGAACGAGCAGGGGTATCTGTCGGTGCTGCAGGACATCGAGCGCGCGGCCGTGCGCGGCGGCGCGTACGTCGGCGTGGGACCGGATCAGAACTTCTCCTATATCGCCGCCGCCCGCCCCAGTGTTGCGTTCATCATCGATGTGCGCCGCGACAACCTGCTGCTGCACCTTCTGTTCAAAGCCCTCTTCGCGCTCGCGCGTACGCGTGTGGAGTACCCTGACTCTCCTGTTTGGCCGCGAAGTGCCTGGCGACATCGAGCCCTGGCGATCGAAGAGCATCGAAGTGCTGACGGCTTACGTCGATGCCGCGCCGTCGCCGGACCGTGCGGCGACGGATGCTCTCCGCGCGCGCGTCACGACGAAGGTGCGGTCGTTCGGCGTCTCACTGAGCGCCACCGATCTTCAGACGCTGGATCGCTTTCATCGCCGATTCATGGAAGCGGGACTCGGTCTTCGCTTTCAGAGTCTGGGACGCCCGCCTCAGATGTACTACCCGACGTTCCGGCAGCTCCTCCTCGAGGTCGACGCTGCCGGCCGGCAGCGGAACTATCTGGCGTCCGAAGAGGCGTTCCAGTTCGTGAAGTCGCTGGAGGCCAGGGACATGGTGATTCCCGTCGTCGGCAACCTGAGTGGTGAGTCAGCCATGGTCTCCATCGGGCGATGGCTCCGCGATCACGACGAGCGGCTGTCGGTGTTCTACACGTCGAACGTCGAGTTCTATCTGTTCCGGGAGGGCAGCTTCGGCCGGTTCATCGACAACCTCTCGCGCATGCCTCACGGCGAGCGCGCGCTGATCGTGCGCAGCGTCTTCGGTGGCGGCGGCGGATTCGGAGGCGGAAGCGTCTCACAGACGCAGGGTCTGCCGGAACTGCTCGACGGCTTCTCCCGAGGGAAGTATCGCCAGTACTGGGAGCTGGTCCGGTAGAGCGGAGTGCTTTCACACGCCGTAGCGCAGCCCTGAGCGCCTTCGCGCGCGACAATGGCGAGCACGCTTCGGCGAGAGCTCGCCGGAGGCAGGGCTGAAGCCCTGCGCTACGAGGTTGGGAAATGGCTTCTCGCGCCTCACTCGCTGGACGCCGGCGACACGGCCAGCGGGAGGGTCATCGCGACGGGCGTTCCGCCTGACCGGCCGGGTACCTGGAGATCAGGCATCGGCTTCGCCATGAACAATCGGTGCGCGAAGCGCGCGAGGATCCGCGCGCGTTTGGCCGACCGGGCGACACGGGCGCTGTCGGTCGTCATGCCGGTATTGGCGTACATCTGTCGATACAACTTCGACAACAGCACGAAGGCGACGCGTGCCTTGATCGACTTCACGCACGACGAACGCTGCCAGATGAGTGGCAGGCTGTAAAAGGCGTCCCACGTCGCCTGCGTGCCGCGCCGGATGTCCTCTGACGACATCTGCGGATGCGGCATGTAGATCTTCGGGCGATCGTTCGAGGGAATCAGCCAGTAGCGCGACAGCGGCGTGCCCCCCACGGTGACGGCGCTCGACGCGTCCTTCTCCCATTTGCCGAAGTCCACCGTCCCCGGGAGCGGCTGTAACATCACGAACTGCGCCATTGAGATTCCTGCCCGCTGCGCCAGCGCGGCGGTCGCCGGGAACGTGTCCGCCTTGTCGGTGGGCAGTCCGAAGATGAACGATCCGAGCACGTGCACGCCGTGCCGGCGGAAGGCCTGCAGCCTCGTGACGAGCGCATCGCCCGCGTCGTTGAAATCCTTGAAGACGGCCTTCAGGCCTTCCGGCGTGACCGATTCCACCCCGACGAGCGCACCGTGGATGTGCGCGCGTCGCATCGCGTCGAGGAACTCCGGATCTTCGGCCGCCTCCATCGTGATCTGCGTGTAGAAGACCAGATCGTTCGGCAGCTGCTCGAGTCGAGCCATCAGCTCGAACCGCTCCTGCCGAATCGCCTTCAGCGTCTCGAGCTGCCGCGTGTCGCTCTTGCGCGCCGCCATGGCGAGGTCCGCGAGTGTGACCGGATAGAAGTTGTCGTCCGCGAGCACGATGAACCGGAACCCTTGCCTCCTCAGCTCCACGACCTCGGTCACCACGGCCTCGACGTTCCGCTGTCGCGGCTTCTGGCCGTCGGTCCGCCACACTGAGCAGAAGGAGCAGTGCTTCGGGCACCCGCGAACCGTCTGCACCGAGCCCCACATGTAGCGGCCGGTCTGCAGGAGATCCCACCGCGCTGGCAGAAAGGCATCGCCCTCCACACGGCCGCCCTCGTATTGACGACGCGGCGTCCCTGCCGCGCAATCGGCGAGGACCGATGCCCAGACGAGGTCGCCATCGCCGCGGACAACGGCATGCGCCGAGCCTCGTTCGTGGCACTCGTCGGGATAGAGCGTCGCGTGGATTCCGCCGAAGACGACATGCGCGCCGCGCTCGCGCGCCAGGCGCCCGACCTTGTACCCACGAAGCGCGTTCCCCGTATGAATGCCGATGCCGACGACGTCGCCGCGATTGACGGTGGACGGATCGAAAGGATCGAGCGTTTCGTCGACGATGATGGGGGTGTCGTAGGCCGCAGGCGTCGCGGCGGCCAGCACGAACAGCCAGCGGGGTGTGATAACGGCCGTTCCAAACGACAGGTCGCTCGGGTTGACCAGATGTACGCGCATCGTGATCCTTCGGAGACGGACGATCCGATTACCGTCCGGCGTGCACGGTTCGAACCCGGCGTTAGAGGTCCCCGCGTCGGCGCGGCGTCATCAACAACGTGTTCGAGCGAGGCGGAGCCTCGATGGCCTGAAGCGCAGTCTCGCTAGAAGCTACCGGCGATCTTTCGACTGAGCTTCGTGAAAAAACCTGCCGTGGCCACGGCCGCCTTCTGCGAGCCGCGACCGACGGATGTGCCTGCGTCGGCCGTAGCCGAAGCGGCCTTCTGTGAGCCATGCCCGATCGAGATGCCGGCGCCGGCCGCCGCGCCCCACGGTGTCGGGCCGGTGTCGCCGTCGACTGGCGCGGACACCGTCGCTGCGCCAGCGGAAGGAGGCCGTTCGCTCGAAAGCGACGGCAGCTCCGGAAGCTGCCACACCACGCCTCCGAGGGGCTCGATCGGCCCTGCATCGGCTCCGGGATCCCTGGCCTGGAGCGACGGCCCCGAAGAAGAAGAAGAAGAAGAAGACGAAGCCACACCCGAGGCGTCCTGGCGCGACTGCGAGGGTCGAGCGGCCTCGGGGGTCTGTGGTTCCGCCGTCGATAGCGGCGCGCCCGCCGGCGCGCTCCGTCGACGGTCACCTGCAAACGGCGCGTCCGACGGCCCTCTCGACGGAGACCAAGAGAGCGGCGACCAGCTTGTTATCGGGAATGTTTGCACTTGAACCGTCGGCCCGGTGATGGGCGATGCGGCGACGACGAGCTCCACGTGGGACAAGACGATGGCGACCATCGTCAGCGCGGCCGCAGCCGATCCGAGCAGACCGCGAGAGCGCTGAGTGGAGGTGTTCCGCCGGGGATCGAGCAGCCGCCGGACTCTCAGCGTGAGTTGCGACGCGAGGAGAACGCCCGGCGCCAGCGCGGCGGAGACGGGACCAGTAGGGACGTCCGCCAGCTTGGTCAGGCACTCCGCCAGGATCCGCGCGCCACCTGTGATGTTCACGGCGTAGTCGTCGCACGCGATCTCGCGCTCGATCTCCAGACGGCGGCCGATCCACCAGACGGCCGGGTGCATGCCGGCCACGGCGCGCACGGCAATCTGAACGAGCCGCGCGTAGTCGTCCCGACGCTGCACGTGCGCCCATTCGTGGAGGAGAACTTGATCGAGCTCCTGGTCGGTGAGGCGCGCGGCCGTACCCGGCGCGACGGCAATCAGCGCCGGCCCGAGACCGAGCACGGACGCCGACCGGACGCCGTCGGACATGACGAGCCGTGCCCGTCGAGTGCCGGACCCTCGAACCGATTGCCAGTATGTGAGGCGTGCTTCGCGGGCGGCCGGAAACGGCAGGGCCTCGCGGCGCAGCCGGGCGAGCGTCATCGCCGACGCCACGAGCCGCACGGTTCCGACGAGCGTCCAGAGCGCCCAGCACCCGAGACCGGCGACGAGCGGCCATGCCGCAACGGAGGGGAGCGGCACCGGAGCAATCGCCGACGCCGCGTCGGCCGGCATGACGGGCGTGCCGCCCAGCGCCACGAGCCACGAGAGCGCCGGGAGCAGCAGTACGAGGATCATCGCGATCCACCAGAGCACATACCGGGTGCTGGCGCTCGCCCGTGCCGTCGTCCGCATCGCTGCGTCGGCCAGGAGCGTCAACACCACACCTTGCCAGAGCCAGTTGACGACTACGTGCACAGCGCCTCCTTCGAGGTCGGATCCGGCTGCTCAGCTCGCACGATCGAGCATCTGTTTCAAACGCTTCAGCTCATCGGGACTGATCCGCTCATGCTCGAGCACGTTGAGCACGAGCAGACTTGGCGAACCGTTGAACAGCCTGGCCAGCAAATGGCTCAACGCCCGCCGACGCGCTTGTTGTTGATCGATGACCGGGCTGTAGACGAACGCCCGGCCCTCCTTCCGATGCTCGATGTAGCCCTTCTTCTCGAGAATCCGGAGCAGCGTTTGAATGGTGCTGTAGTTCACGGGCCCTTCGGGCTCGAGGGCCGCGACGATTTCGGCGACGGTGGCGGACGAGCGGTCCCAGAGGATCGTCATCAGCCGTGCTTCGCCGTCGGTCAGCGACGGTGACCGTCTTCTAGCCATACGAGTAAAGAATTAAGAGAACCTTGCGGACTGTATCCATCGGCCGACTGGTTGTCAACTAATTAATTAAGAATTCGGTCCAGCCAGAGAGTCACCTGGGCCGGCCCAGGTGACTCCTGTCGTCTGATGACCTATTTGAAGAAACTGCGCGGCGAAGCGTAGCGGTTGCCGGCGCGGAGCCGGCCGACGTTCCACACTTCCCCACACGCGCCACAGCGCCAGTAACTCGAAGCGTTGACCACTTTGCTGGCGGTTTTCACGTCGTGCGAGTGGCAGGTGGGACAATGTGTCGGCGTGCCGATCACGTCGTCCGCGCGGGGAAGGTCGCGCATGGAAGATCGATCAAGCAAGAGTAACGTGCTCGGCGCGCGGACCTTTCGGTCCCTGACCCTTCTCGAAAGAGACGGACTGACCCTCGCGGAGATCGTCGAAGCGCACGCCCTCGCAGGCTGACTGGTGGAAGAAATACTCGCTGCCGTCTTGGGCGGCGACGAAGCCGAAGCCCTTGTCGGTCACGAGCCGCTTGATAGTACCCTTGGTGGCTGCCATCGAGAACACTCCTGCGAAACAGAGACGTGCGGCGCGACGCGAAATGCGCCGACCGTATGGCTTTGATGAGTGCTGGAGCGTCGTCGGGCGAACACCGGCGTAGCGACAGTCCCAGGAAAGCGCGCGAACATAGTATACGCTGGCAGGCACGCCGACAATGGAACTTTGAGGTGCCTGCCAGCTCGTGCGGCGCCCGATCCGCCGATCGTCTCTTTGGTCAGCCCTTTATCCGGCAATTGCCTGGATGGAGAGCGTCACCCGGACGTCGTCCCCCACCAGAAAGCCGCCGGTCTCGAGCGCCGCATTCCACGTCAGCCCGAACTCCTTTCGGTTGATCGTGAACTCGGTCTCGAAACCGAGCCGCTCGTTCCCCCAGGGATCGCTCGCCTTTCCGAGGAGCGCCACGGGCACGACGATCCGCTTGGTCACGCCTCGAATGGTCAGGTCGCCCGTCACATCGAAGCGATCGCCGCCCGACGGCGAAATCCCGGTGCTGGTAAAGGTCAGGGTCCCGAACTCGTCGACGGAGAAGAAATCCGGCGAGCGCAGATGCGCGTCGCGGCTGGGTTCGTTCGTGTCCACGCTGCCCGCTTGAATGGTGATCGACACGGCGGACTGTTCGGGGTGCGCCTCGTCCAGGACGATGCTGCCCTGGAAATCGGAGAAGCGTCCGCGGACCTTGGTCAAGAGGTGGCGGACTTGAAACGTCGCTTCGGAGTGCGACTTGTCAATGTGATAGGTGCGTGTGGCGGTGGCGACGGAAGACATCGTTGGACTCCTTGGTTCCAGGGTTCTGGTGTTCTCGGTTCTTCTAAGGTTCCAGGTTCTCGGATTCAGCGATCTCGTGCGACGAGCCGGAGGGTCGTGCCCCAGGGATCGGTTGCGACCCAGGCATCGTCCAGGTGCTCGATGGGATAGCCCCGCTTCTCGAGGCTGCGCGCTGCGGCGTCGGCGTCGTCTGCGGTGGGGACGACCACGTCCCAGGAAAGCAGCCGGGCCTGATCCTCGGCCGGTGGCGGACCGGACGACCAGGTGTTCGTCCCCAGGTGATGGTGGTACCCGCCGGCGGACAAGAAGAGGGCGCCTGGGTACTCCCAGACCACTTTGTCGAAGCCCAACCCGGCGTGATAGAAGGCCTCGGCGGCCGTGAGATCGCCGACGTGCAGGTGGAGGTGGCCCATCACGGTGCCTGCCGGCATTCCGGTCCACGACTTGTTGACGTCGGCCGCCATGGCCGCCATGAGCGCCTTCACATTCAGCGGCTCGGTCGCCATCGCAAGCTGGAGTCCCTGCCGCCCCGCGTCGAGCACGTAGCGCCACTCCGCTCGGGGCCTGTCGGCATAGACCTCGATGCCGAGCCCGTCGGGATCGGTGAGGTAGATCGCTTCGCTCACGAGGTGATCAGACATGCCAGCCGGGATGCCGAGCGCAGACACATGCGCGACAAATCTTCCGAGCGCGGGCCGATTCGGAAGCAGGATGGCGAAGTGGTAGAGGCCGAGCGTCGAGCGTCGCGCGGCCGGTCGAACGCCAGGCCGGGTCTCGAGCTGCAGGAGCGGCCGGTCGTCCTCTGTTGACGTGAGGACCACTCGATTACCCGAGAGGCGGCCTGCGCGAAGGCCGAGGACGCGCTCGTAGTACGCAGATCGACCCCGCGAGATCGCTGACCTGAAGGCGGACGCCGCCGACGGTGGTTTCGGCCGGCAGGCGGAAGCCCGGCGGAAGGATCCCGTGTGCGGCCTGTGGCGCGTTCGTCATTCTTCTTCCGACCTCCCGTCGCCTTCTTGCGAGCTCCGATCGCTGGTTACCTGTTCAGACACTAAGTGTTTAAACACTCAATATCGGAAAAAAATTTCAGCCGGCTCGACCGCCGCGTATGGCGGTGAGCAGATCGATGAGGCTGCGCAGCAGCTTGCGGTCGAGATGACCGAGCTGGCTCCTGTGGATGCGACAGATCTCTTGGTCCAGGCGCTCCAGCAGCGCGAGCCCCTGACGCGTGATTCGCGCGGTCACGTATCGTCTGTCCTCGTCTCCACGCACCCGACCGACGAGCCCCATCTCTTCCATGCGATCGAGCAGCCGGGTGACGTCCGGCACGCGGCGCACGAGCCGTTCTCCCACTTCGTTCCGGCAGAGGCCTTCCGCGCCCGCGCCGCGAAGAATCCGCAGCACGTTGTATTGCGTGGGGGTGATGTCGAAGGGCTTGAGCGCCTGGGCCAGGGCATGCTCGAGCAGGGCGTGCGTCCGCGCGATGTTGAGGAAGGCCTCCTCTTCCAGGCTCTGGAAGGGCTTGCGCTGTTTGAGCTCCTCTTGAAGCGTGCGGACTTCGGTCACGAGGAGATAATACGTGTTATCACACTCATTGTCAAATCCCGCGTGGAGAACAGCCACCGAAAAACCAACTAAACAGGGAGGTGGGGAGGATGGGAGGAACCCTCAAGGACAGCTTCCTTTCTTTCTGAAAAGGCTCCTCCTTTCCTCCCCACCTCCCTGTGAAACACGGTTGTTCAGTGGCTGCCCTCCACTCGACCTTCTTCAGCTGGCAGGCTGCGGTGACTCCTGCCTCGATATTGCCCCGGCAATCTCCGCCAGATCCTGCTCTGTCAGGCGAACGCGCGCAGCGTCGATCCAGCCATCGACCTGCCCGGCTGACCTCGCGCCGACGATCGCCCCTGTCACGCCAGCAGTCGCGATCGTCCAGGCGACGGCAATCGCGGAGACGGTTGTGCCGTGCCGACTCGCGATCGGGCGCAACGCGTCGCGCAGCGCAAGGTTCGCCGACAGCTTGGGCTCACGGAACTCTGGAGAGCTGCGGCGCCAGTCCTCATCCGCCATCCGCGCCACGCGATCCCGGCTGAACGTATCGGTCAGGATGCCGGTCTGCATCGGGCTGTAACAGATCACGCCGGAGCCATGCGCGAGGCACCAGGGAATCTCGCGCTCCACGATGCCGCGACGAATCAGGGAATAAGGCACCTGAAGCGAATCGACGTGCCCGATTGCCTCGCAGCGATCCAGCAGCGTCGTGTCGAAGTTCGAGAGGCCAGCCAGCCGGACCTTCCCGGCCTGGACGAGCCCGAGCATCGCGGCCCACGAGTCCTCGACCGGGACACCGCTCTCGTCCGGCCAATGGAACTGGAAGAGATCGATGCGCTCGACGCCGAGCCGACGGAGGGCATCCTCACATTCCTTGCGGATGCCTTCGGGCCGCAGCGACCGTTTCGCTTTCATCATGCGGTCGTTGTCGTCCCACTGGAGGCCACACTTGGTGAACACGAGCGGGCGGTCCGACGCCGGCAGATCTTTCAGCAGCCGGCCGACCACTTCCTCGGAGTGGCCGAGCCCGTAGACGCCGGCCGTATCAATCCAGTTCACCCCCAGGTCGAGCGCGTGCTGCATCGAGGCAATCGACTCGTCGTCGTCCTGCGGTCCCCAGCTGAACGACCAACCGCCGCCGCCGGCCGCCCAGGCTCCAAACCCGACCACGGTAATCTCGACGCCGCTCCTGCCGAGGGCACGCGTAGACAGCGTGTGTCTCATGTCAGCTCCCAGCTTCCAGCTCCCCGCTTCCCGCTTCCCGCTTCCCGCTTCCAGCTTCCGGCTTCCTCTTTCTCCTTGCCCGATCCGCGGGTTGCTCGCCGCTTCGCTTCGCTCGCATGCCGTAACTGATCCACTAGCTTGCATTTCTGCGCTCGTTCCTGTAAACGGAGAGTCGCCGTATAGGCGTCTTTTTAGCAGCGCAACGCCGGAGCGGGGCTTTGCGCCGCGAGCGACGGCGATGGGGTTCCGGCGCGGCGAAGGCCCCCGGTCTAAAGAGGTCTGACTATGCCGTATACATTGCGAGTCAACGGAAAATCCGTGACCGTCGACGTGCCGCCCGAGATGCCACTCCTCTGGGTGCTGCGTGACGTGCTGAATCTGAAGGGCACGAAGTACGGTTGCGGAGTAGGCCAATGCCGCGCCTGTACCCGTACATCTGGGAGGCACGGCCGTGCCCTCCTGCATGACGGCGGTGTCAGCGGCTGCGGCGTCCCCGATTACGACCATCGAAGGCCTCTCGGCCGACGGCACGCACCCGGTCCAGATTGCCTGGCAGGAGATTGACGTGCCGCAGTGCGGCTACTGTCAGGCGGGTCAGATCATGACGGCGGCGGCGCTCCTGGCCTCGAAGGCCCGCCCGACCGTCGCCGAAATCGACTCTGCTATGAGCGCCAACCTCTGCCGCTGCGGCACGTATCTCCGGATCCGTCAGGCCGTGCAGCGCGCCGCCGCCCTCGGTCCAAAAGGCACCGCCACACAAGGACAGCCCGGAAAGGGCGTGGAGTAGACGCCATGCGCAAGCATCAACAGGCACGCGGCGCCATGCAGCCGAGCGGCACGTCGCTCATCGATCGACGCTCGTTTCTCCGGGTGACGGCCACGGCAGGTGGTGGCCTGTTGCTCGCGACCTACATCGGGCCGGTCGCCGATGCACTCGCACAGGGACCACCTCAGGCAGCGCCGCTCGCGCCGAACGCATTCATCAGGATCGATCCCGACGGCAGCGTGACGATCATGGGTAAGAACCCGGAAATCGGTCAGGGGGTCAAGACGGCCCTGCCGATGTTGATCGCGGAGGAGCTCGACGTCGACTGGAAGACGGTCAAGGTGGTGCAGACCGATCTGGATGAAGTGAAATACGGTCCGCAGCGTGCCGGTGGCAGCACGGCAACGCCGACCAACTGGGATCCGTTGCGGCGCGTCGGCGCGGCCGGCCGCCAGTTGATGATCGCCGCGGCGGCCAGGCAGTGGAGCGTGCCCGAGTCCGAGTGCGACACTGCCGCCGGCGTCGTGCGGCATCGAGGGTCCAACCGCACTGCGGCCTACGGCACCCTCGCCGCCACGGCTGCTACGCTGCCGCCTCCGGAGCTCAAGACCGTCGTGCTCAAGGACGCCAAGGACTACAAGATCATCGGCAGTCGCGCCGGCGGCGTCGACAACCCCTCCATCGTCACGGGCAA
This sequence comes from uncultured Acidobacteriota bacterium, assembly GCA_963804795.1. Taxonomy (GTDB): domain Bacteria; phylum Acidobacteriota; class Vicinamibacteria; order Vicinamibacterales; family 2-12-FULL-66-21; genus CAVSUB01. Next base: position 50,569 of record CAWDRS010000016.1, read on the forward strand.
GCCCCTGTTCGGCATCGACTTCACGGTCCCCGGGATGCTCTGGGCGGTCTTCGAGAAGTGTCCGGTCTTCGGCGGGAAGGTCGCCAGCGCGAACCTCGACGCGATCAAGGCGCTCCCTGGCGTCAAGCACGCTTTCGTCGTAGAGGGCGGCACCGATCTGGCCGGGCTGCTGCCGGGCGTCGCGATTGTCGCTGACACCTGGTATCAGGCGAAGACCGCCCGCGAGAAGCTGCAGGTGACCTGGGACGAAGGTCCGACGGCATCGCAGAGCAGCGAGCTCTTTGCAAAACGCGCCGACGAGCTCTCGAAGCAACCGCCGGCGATCAACCTGTACACCGACGGCAACACGGATACCGCGCTGCAGGGAGCGGCCAAGGTCGTCGAGGCCGCGTACGCCTATCCGTTCATCTCTCACGCGCAGCTCGAGCCGATGAACTGCACCGCGCACTTCAAGGACGGCAAGCTCGAGATGTGGGCGCCCAGCCAGCTCCCGCAGAACGGCCGGCAGCTCGTCGCGCGAACGCTCTCGATGAACGAAGCCGACATCAGCGTGCACATGGTGCGCATGGGCGGAGGCTTCGGCCGCCGCTTGAACAACGACTACATGGCCGAGGCCGCCTGGATCGCGAAGGTCGTTGGCGTACCCGTGAAGCTGCTGTGGAGCCGCGAAGACGACATGCGGCACGACTTCTATCGCCCGGCCGGCTTCCATTACCTCAAAGGCGGAGTGGATGCGTCCGGTGCGCTCGTCGCCTGGCAGAATCACTTCATCAGCTTCGGCGAGGGAGAACGGTTCGCGAATTCGGCGAACATTCCGCCGACCGAGTTTCCCGCCGGGTTCGTGCCGAACTTCTCGTTCAAGTCATCGTTGATTCCGCTCGGCGTCCCGACCGGCGCGCTCCGCGCGCCGCGAAGCAATGCGTTTTCGTTCGTCTTCCAATCGTTCGTCGACGAACTGGCGCACGCGGCCGGAAAAGACCCGATGCAGTTCAGGCTCGATCTCCTGAACATTCCGCGGAAGCTCGCCGCGGTGCCTGCCCCGCCTGGAGCGCCGCCGGCAGGTGGTGGCGGCGACGGGTTCGATCAGGCGCGGATGCGTGGCGTGCTCGAGCTCGTGCGAGACAAGTCCGCCTGGGGCGCGAAGCCTCTCCCGAAGGGCACAGGACGCGGCGTGGCCTTCCAGTTCAGTCACCGGGGGTTCTTCGCAGAGGTCGCCGAGGTCACCGTCAGCGCCGGGAACAAGCTCCGCGTGAACAAGGTCTGGATTGCCGGCGACATCGGGAGCGCGATCATCAACATGAGCAGCGCCGAGAACCAGGCGCAAGGCGCGGTGATCGACGGCCTGAGCGCGCTGATGGGACAGGAGATCACGATCGATCGCGGCCGGACCGTGCAGAGCAATTTCGACCAGTACCCGTTGATTCGCCTGAATCAGGTGCCGACCGAGATCGAGGTGCACTTCCTCAAGAGCAACAATTCGCCCACCGGCTTGGGTGAGCCGTCCATGCCGCCGTTGCTGCCGGCGGTGTGCAACGCGATCTTCGCAGCCACCGGCACACGGATTCGATCGATACCGCTCGCGAAGCACGGTTTCAGCTGGGCGTAGGGGTCCGCGGGGTCAGGTCTTGTCATTGGGGTCAGGTCTTGCACTGACGCATTTTGCGGCGTTACAAGACCTGACCCCAACCGCAACCGCTCGTCGCCGACGGTTCAGTCCGCGTTCAGACGAAGCGGCGTCACGTCGGTGGGCAGTTCGTCCTCGAAGGTCAGGCTCACGATTCGAGCCTGGCGCGTTCGACGATGGCAGAGGAAACCGGCGGGCACTGGCGCCATTCCGTCATCAGCCACTCGACGAGCAGCCATCCAATCAGTCCCTCGACGACTACGAGCGAGACGACTCGAGAACCGACCCGCCGACAGCACGATCACGCGCGAGCACAGTTTTTCGACCATGTCGAACCTGTGCGTGCTGAAGAAGATCATTTTCGCCAGCTGCCGCGCTGAAGCATGCCTCCCCGCTCTCACGAGGCGAAACCGTCCTCGCTGCCCTGCGCCGCACCCTGTCAGACTCAACAATCAGTAGACCTTCCCGGGTTGTGAAAAGACCGTGGCAGCGCGCGAAGGCTGAAGCGCCGGCTATCCGGCCAGCGTAAATTGAAGACGGAGAGCAGGAAGGCCACTGAAGGCATGAAGAGCGCGTGGGCGGTCGTCGTGGGTGCGGCGGTGCTGGCCATCGGTCCACTCAATCCAATTGACGCCCAGCAGGGCGCCGTCGCTGGCGCCTGCCGGATCAGCGGGAAGGCGACGAGCGGGACGACGCCGCTCCCGGGTGTGTCGGTGACCGTGCAGGCGGACGGCGCAGTCAAGGGCGCGACGTCAACCGACACGGACGGGACGTATCACGTCAACCTGCCCATCGGCAGCTATCGGCTGGGCGCAGAGCTGACCGGGTTCGCGAAGGTCGAGCGCGATCTGTCCGTCACCGATGCGACCTGCACGCAGACCGTCGACCTTCAGCTGGCGCTGGGGCCACGGCAGCCGGTCGCTCAGACAGCGTCACGAGGCGCCGCCGCAGCTCCTGCCGAAGCAGGTGCGGGCAGCGGTCGTTCGAGTCAGCCGACCGCCGCGGTGAATGGACGCGGGGGCGGATCGGGCACCAGCGGGACGGCCGCCGGGCGGGGACATCGGTTCGAAACGCTCGCCGTCCAGACGCAGGCAGGCGCTGCGGCGGGGCTCGAAGTGAACCCTCCGGAACGGGAGACAGAAGCAGCCGCTCTGCTGCTTCCGCCCGGCTTCTCGACGGAAGGACCGACGCAGGCCGTCGCCATCAACGGGAACATGGCCAGCCTCGATCGCGGGATGCTCAGCGATCGACTCGAAGCCATCGGGCGGGGTGAATTCGATCCTGTGACAGGTGAGTTCGCTCAGGGCTTCGGACCTGGGGCACAAGGCGGCCTCGGCGGAGTATTTGGCGGACCCGACGGCGGATTTGGCGGGCGCGGCGGTCCCGGAGGACCGGGCGGACGCGGAGGCCCAGGCGGCCCGGGCCCGTTCGTCCTCGCCGGACGCGGCGGTCGTCAGAACACGTATTCGTTCACGAGCAACTACACGTTCGGCGGCTCGGTGCTCGACAGTGCCCCGTATCAGCTCCACCCGGATTCGCCCGTGACCCAGCGGCCGTACACCCGGAACACCTACGGCGGCACCGTCGGCGGTCCCGTGAAGATCCGTCATATCTACGACGGCACACGGCGCACCAACTTCATGCTTTCCTACTCCGGCAACCATGGGGCGAATCTCTTCGATCAGTACGCGACCGTTCCGACCGATGCGATGCGCGCCGGCGACTTCTCGTCAGCAGGTGCCGCCATCATCAATCCGGCAACGGGCCAGCCGTTCGCGGGCAACCAGATTCCCGCGGCTCAGATGAGCGCGACAGCGCTTGCGCTCCTGCCCTACATTCCTTCACCCAACCTGACGGATACGAGCCGCAATTTCCATTACGTCACGACCACGAGCTCGTCGACGGACAACATCAACCTGCGCGTCACGCACAACTTCACGCCGAATGTGGCAGGGCGAGGCGGTCGCGGAGGCCCGGGCGGAGGCGGCCGCGTGTTCGCCGGGGGACCCGGCGGGCGCGCTGGTCGCGGCGTCCAGCAGGGCACCAGCGTCAGCATGACGGCGCAGCTCCAGTACCGCCGCAACGACAACGACCAGACCAACGTCTTCCCGGCGCTCGGCGGCACGACCACCGGGTCGAACCTTGCCGATACCGGTCACGTTGAACATCGTCCACAAGCGGATGATGCACAACATCTCCGTCAACTTCTCCCGGACAGAGTCCTCTTCGTTCAACCGGTATGCCTTCGTCGACGATGTCACGGGCGCCGCCGGCATCGCCGGCGTTTCCTCGGATCCGTTCGACTGGGGGCTGCCGCAGCTCTCGTTCTCCAGCCTCTCGAGCCTTCACGACGTGACGCCGTCGCGGCGCACGGACTCACGGCTCACGATGGGATACGGATGGACGCACCCATCACAGAAGCACACGCTGCGTGCCGGCGCGGATTTCCGTCTGGACAACACGAACAGCCAGACCGACTCGAACGCGAACGGTGCGTTCGTCTTCACGGGCTTGTACTCGTCCGGTGGCGCGTCCGTGATTCGCGGCAGGTGGGCTCGACTTCGCCGACTTCCTGCTCGGGTTCCCTCAACAGGCCTCGCTGCAATACGGACCCGGCGACGTGAAGCTGCGCGGCAAGTCGATCAGTGCTGTACATACAAGACGACTGGCGGAAGAGCGCGACACTGACCTTCAATCTCGGCGTCCGCTACGAGCTCCTCTGGCCGTATGTGGAGCAGAACGGCCAGATGGTCAACCTCGACGTGAATTCGGACTTCACCGCCGCCGTGCCGGTGCTGTCCGGCGCCAGCGGACCGTTCTCGGGCAGATTCAGCAAGGGCCTGATCGATCTCGATCGCGAACAATGTTGCGCCGCGCGTCGGCTTCGCCTGGCGGCTGAAGCCCGGAACGATCCTGCGTGGCGGCTACGGCATCAGCTACAACTCGGGCTCCTACTCGACAATCGCCCGGCAACTCGTCGGCCAGCCGCCATTCGCCGTCACGAACACGAGCATCGGCGTCGCCGGATCGCCGCTCCTCTTCAGTGACCCGTTCATTGCTGCGCTGCCCGACGAGACCACGAACACGTACGGAGTGGACAGCAACTACGGCCTCGGCCTGGTACAAACGTGGAACGCGGATCTCTCCCGCGACTTCCGGCAGGCCTGGAATGTCAGCGTCGGCTACACCCAGACGCGTGGCTCCAGCCTCGACATCGTCCGGGCGCCCAATCGCGATCCGGACGGACTACGTATCGAAGGCGTGCAGCCGTTTCTGTGGGAGACATCCGAAGGATCGTCCATCCTCCACGCCGGTACGTTTCGCGCGCGCCGGCGTCCGGTGAAGGGCATCGGGTTCGGCGCGTCGTACACGTTGGCGCGTTCGCGCGACAACGCCTCCTCGGCGCGCTCGGTGGCGGTGGCACGGTCGTGGCTCAGAACGATCAGGACCTGAACGCCGAATGGGGTCTCTCGAGCTTCGATCGCCGTCACCAGCTGACTGCCGACACGAGCATCGAGCTGCCCTTCGGGCCCAACCGCCCGTGGTTGAACGGCGGCGGACTGTGGGCCGGGCTGCTGCGCGACTGGCGTCTGATCGACGACCTACACCTGGCAGTCGGGGACGCCGCTGACCGCTCGCGTGCTCGTCGTCGGTGAGCGACGTCCTCCGTGGCACGAACGGCACGCTGCGCGCCGACTACGACGGCGACCGGATCCAGCTCGCCGGGCCGACGATCGATCAGTTCTTCAACACGTCGGCCTTCTCGGTCCCGGCGCCGGGACTGTTCGGCAACTCGGCGCGCAACTTGATCATCGGGCCTGGCAGCCGGCAGCTCAACGCGCAGTTCGCGCGCGACGTGCGCATGGGCGGGAACCGCGCGGTCACGCTGCAGCTGAACGCCACGAATCTGCTGAACATGGTCAACTACGCCACCGTGGACACCGTCGTCAACTCGCCGACCTTCGGTCAGGTGCTGTCCGTGCGCCCGATGCGATCGATGCAGTTCACTCTGAGGTTCAGGTTCTGAGACGAGGTTCTACACGGGTTCGAAGGCACGGGAGATTCACTCGTAGCGCAGGGCTTCAGCCCTGCCTCAGGCAGCCCTGAAGGGCTGCGCTACGGGTTCTTGACAACTGACATGAGCGACTCTCATCTGGAATCGTCCCGCAGCGATGGCGATCGCGACGTTCGTCGTGACGGCGGCGCTGTCCGCGCAGCAGAGCGCGCCGGTGGCGCAACCGTCCCCGCAGGCGCCGCAACCGGTCTTCCGCTCACGCCGCGAGGTCATCACGGTCGACGCCATCGTCCGCGACAAGTCCGGGGCGGTCGTTCGGGGACTGACCAGCGGCCGACTTCGAGGTTCGCGAGGACGGACGCCCCCAGGAGGTGTTGAACTTCAGCTTCGAAGAGATTCGCGACAAGGCGCCGGCGACGATCGAGACGGCGGAATTGCTCGCCGGCGTCGAGGCGAAGCTGCAGGAGCAGACTCGTTCGGCTTCGTCGTCTACGCCAAAGGCTCCGGCAACCCCTGCGCCGGCCGCGGAAACGCTGACGTCCGAATCCATGGCCGGCCGGCGGCTGATCACGCTGCTCTTCGACGTCAGCTCCATGCAGCCTGACGACGTGCAGCGGGCCGTGGACTCGGCCCAGAAGTACGTCAGCGAGAAGATGAGCGCCGCGGACCTCGTCGCGGTCGTCACCGTCAGCTCCACACTCTCCGTGCTGACGGACTTCACCGCTGACCGCGGCAAGGTCGCAGCGGCGCTCTCGACGTTGGGTTACGCGGAAGGCACGGCCACACCGCCGCCCGATGCGAGCACGGCGGCCACCGATGAAGCCGCCGCGGCGGCCACCGACGATGCCACGGCCGAATCGTCGGATCTGGATCTCTTCAACAACGACATCCGCCTGCGCGCGCTCAAGACGCTCGCCGACACGCTCGCGCCCATCGAGCAGAAGAAGTCGATCATCTACTTCAGCGCGGGGATGCAGCGGAGCGGTCAGGACAACCAGGTCGAGCTCCGTGCCGCGATCAACTCGGCCGTCCGCGCGAACGTGTCCTTCTATCCGATCGATACGCGCGGGCTGCAGGCGGTCGTGCCGGGCGGCGATGCCAGGCAGGCGAGCGGCCGCGGCAATGCGATGTTCTCGGGACGCGGCGTGGCGCAGCAGTTCGACACGCTCGCGGGCTCGCAGGACACGCTCACGTCGCTGGCGGCTGACACCGGAGGGCGGGCCTTCACCGACACGAACGATTTCGGCGAGGCCTTCGCCCGGGTGCAGAGCGACATGTCCGCCTACTACCTGCTGGCGTACAGCAGCAGCAACCCCGCGCGCGACGGCCGGTACCGCCGCATCCAGGTGCGCGTGAAGCGGGACGGCTACAAGGTGGAAGCGCGAAGCGGCTACTATGCCGAGCGCGACTTCGGACACACGAACCGCGGCGATCGCGAAACGCAGCTGCAGGATCAGCTCTTCTCCGCCGTCTCGGCGACCGACCTCCCCGTCATGGTGACCGCCGGGTGGTTCAGGCTGGCGGCCGACAAGTACTACGTGCCCGTCGCACTCGCCGTCCCGGGCTACGCGGTTCCGGTCGCCAACCAGACCGACAAGGTCTCGCTCGACGTGCTCGGCATGGTCCGCGACGAACAAGGCCGGCCGCTCGGGCGCTTCAGGGAGACCCTGCAGCTGCCGCCGGGCACCGGCAAGACGCTCGCCGGCAAACAAGTGCTCTATCAATCGGGCGTCACGCTGCCGCCCGGCCGCTTCTCGGTCAAAGCCGTGGTGCGCGAGAACGCCACGGGCCTGATGGGCACATACGAGTCGGCGATCAACGTACCCGAGCTGAAGAAGGAGCCGATGAAGGTGAGCTCCATCGTCCTGGGCACGCAGATGGAGCAGGCGGCCAAAGGCAAGACCGACAACCCGCTGGTGCGCGACGGCGTACAGCTCGTACCCAACCTGACGCACGTCGTCGGTCGCGATCAGAAGCTGTATTTCTATTACGAGGTGTACGAGCCATCAGAGGCGGCGGGCTCGCCTCCGCAGATCAGGACCAGCCTGGCGTTCTACCGGGGCAAGGTCAAGGTCTACGAGACGCCGATCGTCGAGCGAACGACGATCGACGCGCCGGAGCGCCACGCGGCGCTGTTCCAGTTCGAGGTCCCACCCGATGCGTTCACGCCAGGTCTGTACACGTGCCAGATCAACGTCATCGACGCTGTCGCGGGGCGCTTCGCGTTCCCGAGGGTGATGCTGTACGTGAAGTAGGAAGTTCCTCAGCGGCCACAGCGACAGACTCGAAGTCGGGACAATCGGGTTGTGGGCACGCTGCTCAAATCAACAGGGAGGAAGGGAGGAACTTCAATAACCAAATAGATTGCTCCTCCCTCTTATCTTTTCAGCGCCACAACTACTTGCACGATCGCAGTCGGGCAATTCAGGCTGGTGCGAGGCTGGTCGCGGATCCTACTCACACCTCAACGCGAGGATCGGATCCACGCGGCTCGCGCGGCGCGCAGGCATCCAGACCGCCACCAGCGCCACGATGGTCAGGAGCGCCGGCACCAGCGAGAAGACCAGCGGATCGCGCGCCGTCACGCCGAAAAGGAATGATGACAGCACCTTGCTCAGCAGGAACGCGGACGTCAGGCCGATCGCGACGCCGGCCAGCGCCAGGCGGAGCCCCTGCAGCACGACCATGTTCTTGACCTGACTTGCTTCGGCGCCGAGCGCGAGGCGGATTCCGATCTCCTGGGTTCGCTGCGCGACGGAGTAGGCCATCAGCCCGTAGATCCCGATTGCCGCCAGCAGCAGCGCCGACGAGCCGAACACGGTCATCAGCCACATGTTGAACCGATCGCGCGACGTCGAGCGCGACACGACCTCGCCCATCGTGCGGATATCCGAGACAGGCAATCCGCTCGCCTGCCGCAGCGCTTCCTGCACCGGGACGCTGACCGAGTGAGGCTCGACCTTCGTCCGGATCACCCAGGCCATCGGCGTGATTCGCACGTTCAAGGCATTGGCCGCATCAGGCACCTGCCCCTGCGGAATGTACATCGTCGGGCGCGGATCGTTGTTGAGGCCACCGTCGCGGACGTTCCCCACGACCGCGATGATCTGGCGCTCGGGCTCGTCGGCGAACTCGCGCATCACGTTGCGGCCGATCGCGAGCCGATCGCTGAGCGGATCGGCCTTCGGCCAGAACTGGTTGGCCATCGCCTCGTTGATGATGACGACGGGCGGCGCGTTGCGGGTGTCACGATCGGTGAATGCGCGGCCCTTCTTGACCGGTATCTTGAACACGTCGAAGTAGCCGGGCGAGATCGTGAGCCATCCCCCGCCTCCATGAGCGGTTCCCTCCAGCGGACGGCCGACGATGATGAACGGCAGGCCGTATCCGTCCTCGAGCGGCACGCAGCAGGTCGCGCTCGCGACTTCGACGCCCGGAATCGCGTGGATCCGCTCGACGCCGTCCCGCACCATGCGCTCCACGCCTACCGACTCGAGGAATCGCGGCCGCTCAACGACATGCGCATCGTGAGCACGTTCTTCGTATCGAATCCCGGATCGACGAAGCGGAGCGCGATTGACGTCCGGATCAGCAACGCCGAGCCTACGAGCAAGATGACGGCGAGCGCCACCTCCGCCACGACCAGCACCGACCGGGTCTTGTTCTGCCGGACGCCACTCCCAGAGCGCGCGCCGCTCTCCTTCAGCGTCATGCCGAGATCTGCTCGAGAGCCCTGCAGCGCTGGAATGAGCCCGAAGAGCACACCTGTACCGAGCGACACCACCAGCGTGAACACGAGCACGCGCCAGTCGAGGACGACGAGCGCTCCGTCCCGGCCGATCCGCGGCAGGCCTGCCGTGTTGATCGCGAGCAGCAGCCGGATCCCGGCCATGCCGAGCGCCAGTCCCAGCACGCCGCCGGCGAGTGACAGCACCACGCTCTCGGTCAGCAACTGGCGAACAATCCGGCCCCGGCCCGCGCCGATTGCGCACCGGATCGCGATCTCGCGCCTGCGCCCCGTCGCCCGCACGAGCAGCAGGTTCGCTACGTTCGCGCAGGCGATGAGCAGCACGAAGCTGACGGCGCCGATCAGGACGAACAGCGACGACCGCACGCCGCTGACGACAGCCTCGCGGAGCGGCTGGACGGTGAAGCTGTTGTTCGGGCGGAGCACCGTCGGAAACTTCTGCTTGAACTCGGCGGCCGAGGCATCCATTCGCGCCTTTGCCTGCTCCACGCTGACCCCGGGCTTCAGCCGGCCCATCACGCTGAAGTAGTGGCCCTGGTCGCGGGTGTTCGGGTCGAGCTGGAACGGCACGAACACTTCCGGAGCAGGCCCGAACTCCTCCACATCGAACCCGGGACCGAGAACGCCGATCACCGTGTACGGATCGCCGCTCAACGAGATCGTCCTGCCGATGACCTCCGGATCGCTCTGAAACCGGCGCTGCCAGAGCTGCCCGCTCAACACGACGACATGTGGCCCTTTCGGGCTGTCCTCCTCCGCCGAGAACGTCCGCCCGCGCAGGATCGGTGCTCCAAGCAGCCGGAAGAAGTCCGCCGAAACCTGCGCCGATCGGAGCTGCTCGGGAAACGATCCGCCGGTGTAGTTCACGACGTTGGTGCGGAATGCGGAGACGTCCTGGGCGATGCTCCTCTGCTCGCGATAGTGCTGGAACTTGGCGGGCGAGGCGTTCGACCCGGAGCCCTGGGGCGACTTGTTCTGGAACATCACGATCCGATCGGGATCGGGGAACGCCACAGGCTTGAGCATCACGGCGTTGACCACCGAGAAGATCGCCGTGTTCGCGCCAATCCCCAGGGCGAGGGCGGCGACTGCCGCGCTCGCGAACCCGGGACTCTGCCGGAAGATGCGGAACGAATACCGGAGATCCTTCAGGAGCGCTTCAAGCATCGTCGACCTCATCTGCGCCAGCGACCGGCGGTCTCAACGTCTGTTGGACGGTGAGGTCGTCAGAGTGGTTGATTCGGAATGCAGGCCCGACCCTTCGGGTCGGGCAAATCAGGACGTCGCGAAGCGTATCAAATCGGGCATCGCGAAGGTGCCCTGCGCGTTCGCCAGATCCGGCGTCCATGCCGGATCCACGCTCTGGTACGAGAGCTTGTCCTGGCAGAGGATCCCCACGAACACCTCGGCGACGATGCGCCCGCCGACTGGACCGAGCTGGTTGCCCTCGTGGAACAGCTCCGCCTCCCGGAGGACGTAGTACCAGAGCGGTGCATTCTGCCTGAAGTCGGAGCCAAAGTCGGTCAGCGGTTTTTGCTCCTCGTCGTGCGGCCCGACGCGCAGGTCCGCATCGGGAATCGGGTGCATGTGCATCGCCCTCGCGATCGTCTGGCCGGACGGGAGGCCGAGGCGCAGGCCGCGGAGCAGGTTGCGCTGCGCGAGCACGCCAGGATTGACCGCGATGGCCGGCGGCAGATGGCCCAACGGGTTCACGAGCTGCTGATCAATCCGATACGCCTTCTGCAGCGGCATGGTCGGCGGGTTGCCACCCAGCTCGAAGAAGAACTGCCACTCGAATCCCCATTCCCGCGGCAGGGGCCGGAAGCCGTTCAGGTTCGAGAGGTTCCCGGGGCTCAGATCGTCGCTGAAGATCGGCACCCGGCCGATCACCGAGTTGAAGCGGTAGATCGGACGAATCATCGAGTGCCCGAACCGGTAGGCGGCGACGGAGAACTCGACCGGCATGAAGGCCTTGTTCTTTGGATGGTAGAACCGGAGCTTCGGTTCACGAACCTTGACCTTGCGCTTCTTGCCGCCGGGCTCGTGGATGGTCCTGGTGTCCGGCTCGAACACCTCGTCGACCATCTCCTGCCCCACCATCCGCGGCAGGAAATCGTGGATGGCCACCCACTGGTAGTGCCAGCGCACGCGGCGCTGCGTCTCCTTCATCAAGTCGGATCCGGTCAGCGTGGTCTCGGCAGCGACCTTCTCGAGCATCTTGTTGTGGAAGCGCAGCATGACGGAGTGGAGCTGCGACACGATCAGGTTCTCGTCATTGCGCGGGTCGCCGATGAACGCGCGTCCCTGCGAGTTGCGTGGAAGATCGGGGCCGGCAATGCGAGGATTCTGCGAGACGGAGTTACCGGTCAGGAAGAAGAGACCCGTCTCCTGCGTGCTGCCGGCGGGTCGCTGCTGATCGTAGAGGTACGGCTGATCCGACGGCCCGCGGCCGTACACGGAGTCGAGATCGAACCGCGGCGTGCGGAAGTTCGTGAGCGCGTCCGGGTCGTTCTGCCGGTCGAGCATCGAGACCGGATCGAAGGTCAGGTCGTGATCGATGAACTGCCCGAGATAGGTGTAGCCGGCCGGGATTGGCTTGGTCGTCTCTTCTTCGTCTATTTCACCTTCGGGCGTCACTTCCTCTTCTGCTTCGGAAATCATCGCGTTCCCGAGCGCCAGAAGGTGGGCCTCGTCGTGCGCGAACACGGGCAGCCCGCGGAACATGCGCCCGAAGCGCCCCTCGAAGAGAGGCGAGCTCGGCACGGCCATCAGACCGCGCAACTCGGTGCTGTGCCGTCTGGGCTCTGGCCTCGTCGGTGTGGACATCACGGCCGGGTAGACGCCGATACGATTGGCGCCTGGATTCGTCGATTCGCTCTGAGGCATTGCGCCCTCACGATCCAACTGCCGTAGCGCAGGCCTTCCGCCTTCGTTGAAACTACGGCGGACCGCCGAAGCCTTGGCGAAGGCGGTCAGGGCTGCCACGTGCAGGGCTGAGGCCTGCGCTACGAAAAGTCAAAGTTATTGAACGAGCTCAGATCCGACAGCATCGCGGAAAGGCGCGTCCCGTTCAAGCTCCGCTGCAGGTTCTCAGCGCGTCGAGCGAACGTTACTGCTTCCCATACCCCCACGGCGGCTGCGAGAAGAGCCCGCCATCGACCCACAGTGTCTGACCTGTGACGAACGACGCCGCGTCGCTCGCGAGAAACACGACGGCTTCGGCCACATCTTTCGGCACGCCCACCCGCCGCAGCGGCGCGATCGAGCCCCAGGTCTGGGCGTAGTTCGGATCCTCCAGGCGCGTGCGCTCGATGTCGATGGCGCCGGGCGCCACGCAGTTCACGCGAATCCCGAGCGGCCCGAGCTCCACCGCCGCCACTTTCGTGAGCATCTCGATGCCGCCCTTGCTCGCCGTGTAGGCCACGAGTCGTGGGAACGCAATCTTGTTGCAGCCGGAGCCGATGTTCACGATTGAGCCGCGCCCCTGCGTCTTCATCTGGCGGGCTGCCGCCTGCGTGCAAAGAAAGCAACCCTTGAGGTTGGTGTCGATCACCAGGTCCCATTCCTCTCCGGTCACGTCGAGCAACGGCGTCCATGTCTGGACGCCGGCGTTGTTCACCAGCACATCGAGCGTGCCGGAGCGCTCGACCACCTCGGCGATCATCGACTGCACCGCCGCGCCGTTCCTGACGTCGGCGCGCACGGCAAACGCGTCGCCGCCACTCTGGCGGATCGCCGCGACCGTTTGAACGGCGCCGTCCGGCGTGTCGTGGTAATTGACGGCCACCCGGCACCCGGCACGCGCGAGCGCTGCGGCAATCCCACTTCCAATTCCGCTGCCCGCACCGGTCACGAGCGCGATCCTGCCTGTCATCGTCTGATCAATTGTCATGTCCCGAGTCCCGAGCTTCGGACGGCGAGTCCCGATCGACGCTTTTTCAGCTGTCAGTTGTATCAGAAGCCGAGGAAGAACGTCAGCCGTGCGGTGCGGGGCAGCGTGGGGTGGAAGTGCACGTCGGCGATGCCGGCCGGGGGCTCGCCGGGCAGTCTCGAGGTGTAGAAGTAGTCGACGTCGCTGTGTCTGGCGCCCAGAACGTTGAACACGTCGACGGCCACCCGCAGGGATCGCGAGAGGCGGTATCCGATCTCCGCGTTCAAGAGGCTCGTCGCCTTCGAGCGGACCGAATCGTCTTCCACGAGAGGACGGGGGCCGAAATAGCGGAGGCGCAGGCTGCCGAATACGTTCCGCACGCTATCGACCGTTGCGCCGGCCGAGATGACCGTCTGGACCGCGCCAGGAATGCGGGGGCCCGCAGGATCGCCGTCGCGAAAACGCGAGCGTGAGACCGAGAGGTCGCCGTCCAGAATCAGCCACGGTTGCGGCGAGTAGTAGTTCGACAGCTCGAGACCCGATCGACGACTGGGGCGTCCTGGTTCGGTCGTGCCGGCATCGCCGACGAACACCAGCTCGGAATCCAGATCGAGCGTCCACGCCGCAACGGTCGTCTGGAGGTGCGGAACGGCGACCGTCCGCAGCCCGACCTCGGCGCCTCTCGCCCGAACGAGCGGGGTCACACGCTCCGCAGCTGCGCCGGTCGAGGGATCGACCGTGATTGTCGCACCGCGGGCGTCGTTGCTGTGAAAGCCAAGGCCCGCGTTCGCGTAAAGCTCGGTGCCCTTCCATGGCCCAGTCACCACGCCACCCTTGGGGCTGACGAGACCGGCACGCGCCTCGCCGCTGTTCGCTGCGTTGTTCGAGTCCACAGCGAATCGATAACCATCCACGCGGAGCCCGGCGAGCGTGCGTAGCCACGGCGCCCATGCCGTTTCGTTCTGCGCGTACGCTGCGGCACTTGTCTGCAGGACGACGTCCTGACGCACCGTGTCGAGGCGCGCACGGGCCTCGGTGTGGTACAGCCCGACGTTCGTGATGTCGTCGCGCCGGATCTGCACGCCGATGGTGTTCTGTACCGGCCGTCCGCCCCATGTCCCCAGCCGGCGATGGCTCATCTTCGCGCCGCTGACGAAGCGGTGGTCCGCCTGATGGAACTGATCGCCGTGAACCGGATCCTCCAGGAAGAATGTGAAGTTGGAGAACAGATTCAGGTCGTAGCCGACGCCGTACGCCGTCAATCTGGTCGTCGCACTCCCACGAGTGCGTTGCCACTCGAAGGATCCGCTATACCGGTACGTGTCGCCCCCATCCGTGGGATCAACGGTGCCGAACCGGCCGACCGACCCGGCCGCCACCGCTCGGCCCGGGACCTGATCTGTTGCGTTCCACGCGCCGCGGTATCCCATCGCGGTGACGGAAAAGCCGTTCAGCGCATCCCCCTGGCTGTATCGCAGCAGACCATTGACCTTCCGGTACCGCTCGGGCCGTTCCCACGGGCCATCGTCGTGCTGGAGTTCGAGGGCTCCGAGCACCTGGCCACGATGGAGGGGACGCGATCCGGCGAACAAGGCCCGCCCGAACCTGGCCTCCCCTCCTCGCACTCGGGCGATGCCCCGATCGAGGCTGCTCACGTAGCTGATGCTGGCTGCGCCGGCGGTGGCAAAATCCCCCTGGTCGGCGAAGTAAGGGCCCTTCGAGAACTGCACTCCGCTGACGAGCTCGGGAATCAGGAAGTTCAAGTCCGAGTAGCCGTGCCCGTGACCGTGAGTCGGCAGGTTCACCGGCATGCCGGCCACCGTGGTCGCGAAGTCGGTCCCATGATCGAGATTGAACCCGCGGAGGTAGGTACCGATTCGCCTTGCCTTCGCCGCTGTGCTGGCTGATGACGACCCCCGGGACGGTTTCGAGAACCTCGGCGGACCGCAGGACGGGCCGCGCGTCGAGCTGTCGTGCCGTGATGGCGCCCTGGCTGGCTGATTGCGCGATCCCGAGCAGATTCTGCGCAGGATCGGCGGCATCGGCGAGGTTGCTGAACGTCCGTTTGCCGGTGACCGTGACGTCGGCGCTGAGCGACAGGTGCAGCGCCACCTCCACCCGCATGACCCCTGAGATCGGGACGACGACCTGCCGCCGCACGCCGACGAAATTGATCAGGCCGAACACGAGCTCGTGCGCGCCTGGCGGCACATCTTCGAAGGCATACCGGCCTGCGGCATCCGTGGTCTGATCGGCCCGGCGATCGCCATCGACGAGTTGGACAAGCTGTACACGGACGCCCGGGAGCACGCCGCCGGTTTCGTCCGTGACCGACCCCTCAATCCGGCCGGCCTGCGCGGCCGCAGGGGTCGACACCAGCGCCAAGGCGAAGAGCGCCATGACGAGCGGGTGGAGAGTCAGCTGTCGAATCACGCCGTCCGATTCCATCAGCCACTCTACGGAGCCGCGGTGCAGGTGGATGGGCCATTCGGTAAACTCCCGTAATCAGCACCCGACCTGAAGGTCGGGCCTACCGGCGCGCGCCCACGTGGCGTAGGCCCGACAGGTCGGGCGCCGATTCGATCCGTAGAGGAGGGCACCATCGGCTCCGCGCTGATCGCCAGTTGGATCGCTCGCGTCGCCTTTTGGGTACTCCTCGCGTGGGGCATCGCCACACGCGAGCTCGAGCTCAGGGGAACGGCCGTCTTTGTCGGTCTCTGGATCGCGGCGTACGTGGGATTCGATTACCTCCCGGTGCCGTACGGAGGAATGTTCACGTCATTCGTGGCCCTGCTCGACATCACCCTGGTGCTGATCATCTTCAAGGGCGACATCCGGATCACCTGAGACACTCAATGGCACACATCCCGGGGCACGAGCTCGTCGGCACGCGATTGGTCAGAGCGCCGGAGGCGCGCCGCGCCGAAGCTTTAGCGGAGGCGGCCGGGGCGAAGCCCCCCGGTCTAGTGGGCGCCCTGCCCACCACCGACCTGGTGGCGCTGTGGAGCCCGGTGTCGTCGGCGATCGTCAAGCGGGGCTTCGTGATCGAGTACCGCGATCTCGAACCGCCGCGAACCGGCATCTTCGACGGCTTGCGGATCGTCATCGATCCGGACGTCGGCTTCGAGATGCAGTGCTTCCTGCTGCTGCACCTGTTCGGGCACTCCGTGCAATGGATCGCCCCTTCGATCGAGCACAAGCTGAGAGACCTTCAGCACACCGAGGACAAAGCGCGATTCATGCAGGTGCTGCACGATTACGAGTTCGAGGCGGCCGGGTTCGGGATGCAGCTGCTCCGCGATGCGGGCGTCACGCACCTCGATCAGTGGTACAGCGACTTCGTCGAGACGGATTGGCGCTACGTCGAGCGCTACTACGAGACCGATCGGATACCGGACTGGACCACGTGCGTCGTCAACGGGCGTCCGCTGCTCGAGCCGCGGCCGATTCCGCCGCTCGTCCATCGGCAAGTCGAGGTGAGGTTCGCGTTCTGAAAAGGCGCGAGCCCTCTGAGGTATCCTCCCTGAAGGCCCATGGCACACGTCGTTGTCCACGATCTCCGCAAGCACTACGACGGGACGAGAGCCGTCGACGGCGTCAGCTTCGAGGTTGCGGCGGGCGAGATCTTCGGTCTCCTCGGGCCGAACGGCGCCGGGAAGACGACCACTGTTGAGTGCGTGATCGGGCTGCGCGAGCCGGATGGGGGCGCGGTCGAGGTCTGTGGGATCGACGCCCGCCGCCGGCCGCAGGAGGTGAAGCAGAAGATCGGCGCTTCCCTCCAGAGCATGGCCCTCCAGGACACGATCACTCCCCGCGAGGCGCTTGCGCTGTACGGCAGTTTTTATGCGAGCCGGTCGGCGCCGCAGGCGCTGCTCGAGCGCTTCGCGCTCCTCGACAAGGCCGACGTCGCCTTCGACACGCTCTCCGGCGGCCAACGCCAGCGTCTGGCTCTGGCGCTCGCCTTCGTCAACAACCCCGAGGTCGTCTTCCTCGACGAGCCGACGACCGGGTTGGACCCGCATGCCCGGCGCGAGCTCCACGGCGACATCGCGAGGATGAAGCGGGACGGCCACACCGTGCTACTGACCACGCACTATCTGGAGGAGGCGGAGCAGCTCTGCGACCGGATCGCGATCATCGACCACGGCCGGGTCATCGCCTCCGGCGCGCCGGCGGAGTTGATGGCCCGATCGGCCGCAATGCCAACCGTGTCGCTCGTCACTGCAGGGCCGGTGTCTCGTGCAACCCTCGAAGCACTCGATGACGTGGACGGTCTGCAGGGCGACGGGTGCAGCTGGCGCTTCCACAGCACCAACGTGAACCAGGCGATCGGCGGGCTGATGAAGGTTCTCGAGGCGGGGGGGATCGAGGTCACCGAGCTGCACGTGCAGAAGGCCTCGCTCGAAGACGTGTTCATCGAGCTCACAGCGGCCAAATGAACGGTCTCTTCCTTCAGCTCGCCGTCAGCCTGCGGCTCCACTTCCGGAACCGGATGGCCCTCATCTACAGCTATCTGTTCCCGACGATCTTCCTGCTGGCCTTCTGGGTCCTCTATCGGTACGAGACGCCGCCACTCGTGCGGCACATGGGTGAGCTGCTGACGGTGACCGTCCTCGGCGGCGCCTGCTTCGGGCTGCCGACGACGTTCGTGAGCGACCGCGAGCGCGGCGTCTGGCGCCGCTATCGCCTGACGCCTGTCCCGACCTTCACCATCGTCGCCAGCACGGTCGCCGCGCGCTACGTCCTTCTGCTGATGGCGGGGCTCCTCCAGCTCGCCCTCGCGATGCTGATCGGCATGCCTCCGCCGCGGCATCCGTTCGATCTGTTCGTCGCATTCAGCTGCGTCTCGTTCGCCTTCCTCGGTCTCGGGCTCGTCATTGCGACGATGGCCGACAACGTGCCGGCGGTGCAGGCACTCGGGCAGTGCATCTTCCTGCCGATGCTGATCATCGGAGGCGTCGCCGTGCCGCTCGAGAGCCTGCCGGACTGGGCGCAGCACGTGTCGGCGTTCTTTCCGGGACGCTACGCCGTGGAGGCGCTCAAAGCCTCTGTCATGGGCGACGGTCTTGGCACTGCGACGTTCAGCCTCCTGGCGCTGTTGCTGATCGGGGGCGCCGGCTGCCTGACGGGTGGACGTCTCTTCCGGTGGGATTCGCAGCAGCGCTTCGCGGCGATTGCCGGCAAAGCCTGGGTGGTCGTGGCGCTCCTCGCGTGGGCCGTGGTCGGAATCGCTGCCGAAACGCGCCACCGTTCACTCGTGCGTTCGACGGTGGCGGCCCGGCAGCCGGCGCCGCCCGCACTCACGGCGCAGCCCGCACCAACGCCTGCGCCCTCGTCGTCCGCACCACCACCAGTGGCGACGCCCGACAAGAGCGCCGAGTTGCATCCACCCGCGGCCGCATCGCCAGGCCCGTCACCGAGCACCAGCGCGGCACCCAAGGTGGAGCCTGCTCGACCGACCATGCCGCCGGCGCCCGTCGCCAGCGCCCCCGTGGCACCAAAGACAACAGCGCCCGACCCGACGCCATCCAGTCCCTCGCCGCCGTCGGAACCAGCGCCCCCTGCTCCGGCGAAGCCGGCAGGACCGGCGGCACCTCCGGACTGGCAGAAGTCGTCCATCGAAGACATCGATCGCGAGATCGACTTCACGCGCCTGCCGCCCGACTCCGGCGTCGTCACACCGATCGCGCGACCGGATGAGGACCCGGATCCCGAAGTCGCTGAGCAGCTCGAGACGCTGCGGACGCGGCTGCCCGACTGGCCGCCAGGCAAGGTCGCGGACCCCGTCCAGCGCGCGCGCAATCTCCTGTACATCGCCGCGGTTCCCGATGTGCTCCAGACGCCAATCGAACGCTTCGCGCCGGTCGTGGTGTACGACCAGCTCGAACAGACCATCCCGAAGCCACAGCTCATTCAGGCGCTGTTCTGGATCGCGCTGCACCCGATGGACGGAGACGATTCTGCGATCGAACAGCTGCAGTCGGTCGGGCTGAACTACCCTTCGACCGATGTCGACGAAACCCGGAACCGGGCGGCGTTCTACGCGGTCAAGCTGCTGGGCAGGCTGACAGGGAGAATCGTCCCGAAGTAGGCAAACCACCACTCGTCGTTTCCACCTTCAGAGCCTGTGAAAGAAATCGCGCGCCCGCCTGGATGCCTCCGACCGGGTCGCTGCGGCGAAGTCACCTCGGTCCCGCGCCGCGATGCGGCCAGCGCGAGGCGTAGCTCGAAAAATGCGCTGTAGGCGCGCCGGGCCGCGGCGGCGCTGTTTCGCCGCTGCCGCGCACGCGACCCGACCGTCCAAATGATTCCACACCGGCCTTCGAACAACCCGAGCCGACGCGGGTCCGTCAGGCCACCCGCCGGAGGCGCATTTTTCCGCGCGTCAGGCCGAGGCGTCGCGGGGCCGAGGTGGCTTCGCCGCGCAGAGTCTCCGCCTAAAGGCGGAAGCCACACTAGAGGCCTTGACCGGCTCGATTCTGAGTATTTGAGTCTTCCGGTCAAGGCCGTCCGCGCGTCAGCGCGGCGTTATCAAGCTTGCGGTCTAGCGAGGCGGAGCCTCTCGCCGGTCTGAGGGCAGCCTCGCTAGATAATTCACAGGCTCTTCTGATGAAAGACGAACGCCTGCGGTGATCTTCCGCCTCTCTAAAGGCGGAAGGCACACGCGGAGAATTCACAGGCGGAAACACTTTTGTTGCAGCTCTGACATACCATGTCGCATGCGCCGACGGTACGTCTTCCCCACGCTTGCCACCATCTTGATCGTCGCAACGGCCGGGTTGTCCACTATTGCGAGGCAGGGCGCCCCGCCTCCGCGGCGGCCCGGGATCCTCGGAGGCGGCATCGCGCAGCTTCCCAATGGCTGGCGGATCGCGCCGACCGGGCGGCACGCGCCGATCGGCGATCTGCCGCTCAACATGGTGTGGTCGCCGGACGGGCGCTACCTACTCATCACGAACAACGGCTGGTCCAAGCCGAGCATTACGGTCTTCGACACGACCAACTT
Source organism: uncultured Acidobacteriota bacterium (assembly GCA_963804795.1). GTDB lineage: Bacteria > Acidobacteriota > Vicinamibacteria > Vicinamibacterales > 2-12-FULL-66-21 > CAVSUB01. The sequence goes on from CAWDRS010000016.1 coordinate 70,833, forward strand.
CAACGTCAAGGGGGTCCTCCCGCTCGATCACGCGTGGCTCGGCCTCGCCTGGCATCCGGACGGCAAGCGGCTGTACTCTTCGGGCGCCGCCCAGAACCTCGTGAACGAACTGGGCTGGAACGGCGAAGCGCTGAAGGCCAATGAGCCGATCGTCATCTCCAAGCCCTTTCTCCGCCCCACGTTCGAGACGCTGAAAGATTCGGGCTTCATCGGCGGCGTTTCCGTCTCTCCTGACGGCAACCGGCTCTACGCGGTCCAGGTCTTTGGATCGGCGGTGTCGATGATCGATCTGGAGCGCCGGAAGGTCGAGCGGACCGCACACTTGAGCGCGGAGCCCTACTCCTCGGTCGTCTCCGCCGATGGCCGGACGGTCTTCGTGTCGCTGTGGGGCGGCGCCAAGGTGCTCCTGCTCGATGCCTCGACGCTCGAGCTCAAGGCCGACATGCAGGTCGGCGAACATCCGAATGCGATGCTGCAGTCGAAGGACGGTTCGCGACTCTTCGTCGCCTGCGCGAACACGAATGCGGTCTGGGTCGTCGACCTCAAAGCCCAACGCCCAACCGAGCAGATCGGCGTTGCGCTGTTTCCCAACGCACCGCCCGGTACGACGCCAAATGCCCTGGCGCTGTCGCCGGACGGCGCAACGCTCCTCGTCGCCAACGCCGACAACAACACGATCGCTGTGGTGGATGTCTCGACGCCAGGCGAGAGCCACGTCCGCGGATTCATCCCGACCGGATGGTATCCGACAGGCGTCACCTTCAACCGTGACGGCCGGCGCATCTACGTGCTGAACGGCAAAGGGCTCTCACCAGCCGCAAACCTGCGCGGTCCTTCTCCCGGCGTGCGTGGCGCCGAGGGTCAATACATCGGGGCGCTCCTTCAGGGCGCGCTCTCGGAGATCGCGCTTCCGGACGATGGAGAGCTGCAGTCGCTGACGAAGCGGCGTGTACGAGGTCACGCCGTACGACGACAAGACGAAGCTGGCGCCGGCCGACGCGCCCGTCGATTCCCCGATTCCGGGCCGCGTGGGGGCGCCGTCCCCCATCAAATACGTCTTCTACGTCGTTCGCGAGAATCGCACGTACGACCAGGTCTTCGGGGACATCCCTGCCGGCAACGGCGATCCCACGCTGACCCTCTTCGGCGAGTCGGTGACGCCGAATGCGCACGCGCTCGCCACGGAGTTCGTCCTTCTCGACAACTTCTACGTGGACGCCGAGGTCAGCTACGACGGCCACGCGTTCTCGATGGGGGCCTACGCGACCGATGCGGTCGAGAAGATCTGGCCGACCAACTACGGATCGCGCGGCGGCATCTATCTGAGCGAAGGTGGAGGTGGCCAGCGCAACCCGTACGGCAACCTCTCGGCGCCGCCGCAGGGTTACATCTGGGACATGGCGGCGCGCGCGGGCGTCAGTGTTCGGAGCTACGGCGAATTCGTGGACAAGGACGAGAAGACCGGCGTGGTCGAAGCCAGCGTCCCCGGGCTCAAGGGCCGCTTCAGCCCCGACTACCCGCCCTACGACGTCAACATCCCCGATAACACGCGGGTCGATGCGTGGCTCCGCGAATTCCGCGAGTTCGAGAAGAATGGCCAGCTGCCGCAGCTGAGCATCATTCGTCTGGGCAACGATCACACGGCCGGCACGAGGCCGGGCGCGCGTACGCCGCGGGCCATGATCGCGGAGAACGACACGGCGCTCGGGCGTGTCGTCGAAGCGATTTCGCGCAGCCGCTACTGGAACGAGTCCGCCATCTTCGTCCTCGAAGACGACGCCCAGAACGGCCCGGATCATGTCGACGCCCATCGATCGCCGGCGCTCGTCGTCAGCCCGTTCGCCAAGCGCCGTGTCGTGGACAGCACGCTCTACACGACCTCGTCTATGCTGCGGACGATGGAGCTGATTCTCGGTCTCGAGCCGATGAGCCAGTACCGACGCCTCGGCGGCTCCGATGTACGGGGCATTTCAGCCGACGCCGAATGCCGCACCGTTTGCCGCGCTCCCGGCGCGCGTGCCACTCGACGAGCTGAACACGTTTACCGCTTACGGGGCCGAGGCGTCACTGCGGATGAACCTGGATGAGGCCGACATGGCGCCGGAGCTCGAATTGAACGAGATCATCTGGCGATCGGTGCGCGGCGCCGACTCGCCGATGCCTCCCCCCAGACGAGCGGCGTTCGTCGTCGCCGCGGCCGAAACCGAGGAGGAAGAGCGCGAGGAGGCCGAGGCGCGGGAAAAAGCCGAGGAGCGAGAGCGGAAGGAATCGAAGAAGCGCGTTGTCGCGCGCCCACAGTGATATCTCTCTGAGATTCGGCTCACCGGCAGCCACAGCAGTGAACTTGTGGCGTCGGGGTTCTTGGATGGCTGCTTTTCAACAGGGAGGAGGGAGTCAGAGACGAGGAACTTCAAATTGGTTGGATCCTTTTCTAGATCCTCCCTTCCTCCCCTCCTCCCTGTTGAATGATTTTGGCAGCGCCGCAAGTTGTAGAAGTCCCTCCAACTCAGACTCTCACGAAATCCACGAATCCTCGTTCGGCGTCGGTCTTCACCAGGCGCACCCTGAGCCGATCGCCGACGTCGAGCCCTTGAAAGCCGCGCTCGAGCTTGCCTTCGACCGGCGGCCGATCCAGACGAACCCACGTCCCCTTGTCCGAGGCCCCGGTCACGACGGCATCGAACTCCTGGCCGATCCGATCGGCGAGCCAGAGTGCGGCCGCCGACTTGCGCACGCGGCGTTCCACTTTGGTCGCCGCATCCTCCTGCTTCGTGCAGTGTTCGGCGAGCGGCGTCAGCTCCGCGAGGCTGTAGGGCGCGCGGCTGTTCTCGAGCGCGGCTTTGACGAGACGCTGCGTCACGAGATCGGGGAAACGCCGATTCGGCGCGGTGGAATGCGTGTAGTTGGACTCTGCCAACGCGAAGTGCGCCGCCTCCCCGCCCGGTCCGTCCGCGACGTATTCGCCGCGGCCGAGCAATTTGAGAATGCTCAGCGATAAATCGGCGAACGCGTCAGGATCCGCCTGCCGCCGGAGCTTCAGAAATCCTTCGAGGGCGCCGGAGTCCGGCGTTTCGGGCAGGTTCGTCCCGTACCCCGCGGCGATCTCGACGATGCGTGGCCAGCGCTTGGGAGCGCGGACCACGCGCCTGATGGACGCCCATCCGTGATCCGTCAGGAAACGCGCGGTGACGCCGTTGGCCGCGATCATGAAGCTCTCGATCATCTCGCGCGCGCGGTTGGACGCCACGACCTCCAGCTCTTTCACAGCGCCGTCAGCCATCACCGGCTTGACTTCCGTGCGATCGAAGTCGAGCGCACCCGCCTGCTCGCGGTGGGCCCGCAGCAGCGAAGCCAGCCGATCTTGTGTCCGAAGCTGCCGCTCGAGGTTCGGGGCGCGGCCGAGCGCCGACGGCGCGGGCCCCTCGCCGTCGAGCCACGCCGCAACGCCGGAGTACGTGAGCTTCGCATGATTGCGGACTGCGGCCCGATAGACGTCCCCGGAAGCCACGCCGTCCTCGCCGACCCGCATGTCCACGACGAGCGCCGGGCGGTCCTCTTCCTCGTTGAGCGACGTGCAATCGGTCGAGAGCGCCTCCGGCAGCATCGGGAAGATCCGCGCGGTCGTGTAGACCGACGTCGTGTTCACCCGTGCGTGATCGTCGAGCGCCGAGCCTTTCGGAACCAGGCAGTCGACGTCGGCGATCGCCACGAGGAGTCGCACCCCGCCCTGCTCTTCGACGGTGACCTCGAGCTGATCGAGATCCCTCGACTCGTCGTTGTCGATGGAGGACCACGGCAGACCGCGCAGATCGCGAAGACCGTCGACGGCGGCATCGCGCAGCCGCCTGGTCTCCTCGAGCGCCTGTGGGGCGAGCTCGGGCTCGAGGCCGTAATCGATCATCGCGCGGATGGCGATGTGCTGCAGGATGGCGCGCGCGTCGGGCATGGTGGGGTGGTTGGCAGTATATCGTGCGGCCCTCCTCGGAGGTGACGGAGGGAACGGAGACGCTCACACGGAGGAACGGAGCGAACGGAGGACGAACGGAGGAAACGAGCTGGCTCGTGTGTGTGGAGGGCGCGACGGCCGGCCGCAGGCCTCATGATTCGTCACAGCGTCGCTGGCCTCTGAGCGCGTCGGCGAAGCGGCGCGCGAGAGAGCGTGTCGGGGAGTCCGAGGGGCGAAGCCCCTCGGAGAGACTGGTCTGAGAATATATGAGGGCGCAGCTCCCGCGATCGACTTGAGCGACGCGCGCCCGGGTACGAGGCCACGGGTTGGTTCGTGCGCACCGCCAGGCGCTCGCTCATGTGAAGAGCGTGTGCGAACAGAAGTGGACGCGCGAGGGAAACATGGCCGCGGGTACTCACGAGCGGCAGCAGCGTTCAAGTGTCCCGGCGTCGCCGCGCTGCGTTCCGACAGATCGTCCTTGCATTTTCTCCAGATACGGGAGGTCCAATGCTGACCCACTTTCCACAAGCCGTTCCCGAGATTCCGGTGAGCAACGTTGACAAAGCCGCGGAGTACTACGTGAATGTGCTCGGATTCAGTTTTGACTGGGGAAATGATGACGGCGGGATTGGAGGCATCTCGCAAGGGGATTGCCGAATGTTCCTCACGAACGCGCCGTTCCGCGCTGTCCACGGGCCGAAAGGCGCGGTGATCGTTTGGCTGAATCTCAACAGCAAACAGGAAGTCGACGAACTGTTCGAGCGCTGGAAAGATACCGGGGCGAAGATTATCGAGGCAGTGGAGGACAAACCGTGGAACCTGCGTGAGTTCAGGGTCGCGGATCTGGACGGCAATCAGCTGCGTGTGTTCTACGACTTTAACTGGGAAATGAGCGAGGAGCGCCGTCGATAATGTCGAATCATGAGGTCTGCAGCCGGCGTCGCGCCCCTTGATGTGCCAACCATCCCCTCTTCTCCGTTTCGTCTCCGTTATCTCCGTTCCTCCGTGTGAGCGTCTCCGTTAGCTCCGTCTCCTCCGTCTTCACGCAGCGATGGTACGCTGACGGCGATGACGGACCCGGGTTGGAAAGTCACCGAAGACGAGGCGGGGGCACGCCTCGACAAGTTCCTGGCGCATCCGGCGCGGCTCGGGTCGCGCGCGCGGGCCGCGGCCGCAATCGAGCGTGGAAAGGTGTACGTGAACGGCGACTCCGTGGCGGACGCATCCACTCGCCTTGCCACGGACGACCACGTCCGCGTCTGGATGGACAAGCCCGGCAGCGCCAGGCGACCGACCAGGCCGGGACTCCGCGGTGACCTCGACATCAACTATGAAGACGACGCGCTGGTGGTGGTGAACAAGCCGGCGGGCGTGCTGACCGTTCCGCTGGAGCGCAGGCGGGACGTGCCCTCCGTGTACGACCAGATTGTGATGTATTTGAGACCGGCGGGCAGGCGTCGACCCTACGTCGTGCACCGGATCGACCAGGACTCGTCAGGCCTCGTCGTGTTTGCGAAGGACGCGATCGCGCAGGCCAGGCTGAAGGCGCAGTTCAAGCGCCGCGAGCCGGAGCGGGTGTACTGGACCATCGTCTACGGTCGACCGGACCCGGCATCCGGAACGTGGCGCGATCGGCTCGTCTGGGACACGACGGCACTCATCCAGAAGGAAACGCACCCTCGCGACCCGCAGGGCACCGACGCGGTGTGCCATTACTCGACGCTCGAAGCCTTTCGGGACGCGTCGTGGCTCGAAGTCAGACTGGAAACCGGACGAAGAAACCAGATTCGCATTCAGGCAAGGCTGCGGGGCCACACCCTCGTCGGTGAGCAACGCTACACGTATGGCCCCGACTCGCTGCGAACGATCGCCTTCGGCCGGCACGCGCTCCACGCGCATCGGCTGGCCTTCCGGCATCCTGTTGACGATCGACCCCTCGTCTTCGAAGCGCCGCCGCCGAAGGACTTCAGCGACCTGCTCGCCCGCCTGCGGCGGGCTCCAGGCTAGCCCGGAGCCGTTCCTTACTCGTGTCGCAGCGCGATCAGCGCGTCGAGCTTCGATGCGCGGCGCGCGGGAATGAGGCAGCCGAATCCCGCGATCGCGCCGAGCAGCAGGCACGCGCCGACGAGCGTCGGCGGATCGTAGGCGGTCACCCCGAAGAGCAGCGAGGTCGAGCTCGCACCGCGACCTGCGATCAGCGCGAGGACCAAGCCGATGGCCAGACCGGAGGCGAGGAGCCGTCCGGCATCGCGCGCCACCATCGAGACGACCTGGCCCGGCCGCGCGCCGAGCGCCAGCCGCACGCCAATCTCGTTTCGCCGGCGTGCGACAAGGTACGCGATCAGGCCGTAGAGCCCGATCATCGCGAGCACGGTGGCCAGCACGCCGAAGAACCCGGCGAGAAGGGCGACGACGCGTTCGCGGACCATGCCTTCGCGGATTCGTGTTTCGAAGACGATCTGGTTGATGAACGCATCAGGAAGTAATTTCGAGATCGCCCGCTTCACTGCGTCCATCGTAACGCCAGGGTCCGTCTGGGAATGGATCAAGACGTTGGCCCACGACCCCAGGACCGGATACTGCCCCGCCGGCGCGAACGTCATTGGATAGGAGTCGCCGCGCAGCTCGTTGTACTTCGTGTCCGGAATCACGCCGACGATCTCGTACTCCGTCGCCGGAAAGTTCGGCTCGGGGCTGGTCCGCAGCACCCGGCCGATCGGGCTTGCGCCTCCCAGAAACACGCGCGCGAACATCTGGTTCACAATCGCGACGCGTCGTGACGTCGAGGTGTCGTGCTCGTCGAAGCCTCGCCCTTCCAGCACCGGAATGCCCATCGTCCGGAAGTACCCGGGGCTCACCCACGTGAACTTCGAGGAGTTCTCCACGGCTCCGATCTTGACCCCGTGCGTCCAGCTGCCGCCGAGCAGCGGGATGTTGGTGGTCGTGGCTGCATCGATCACGCCCGGAATCGACCGGATCGATTCGAGCACCTGACGTTGCACGGCCTCGAACCGCTCGATCGGCCCTTTGACGTCGGGATAGCCGACGAACGCGATGGTAATGCCCTGCTGTCGCAGACCGGGATCGAACGTGCTCAGGTTGTACAGGCTGCGGACGAAGAGCACGGCCCCGACGAGCAGCACGAGCGAGACGGCGATCTGCGCCACGACGATGGCGCGATGGATGATCGTTCTGGCCGGCGCCTGTGAGAGCCCGCGTCCGCCGGTTTTCATCGCTTCGACGGGCTGGCTTCGGGTGCCCCTCAGCGCCGGAATGACGCCGAACAGTATGCAGGTCCCTGCCGCCGCGACACCGGTGAACGCAAGGACGCGCCAGTCTGTCGCGATCGGCAGCTCTACGACGGTGCTTTCTGTCGAAATCGCTTTCACCAGCGTCTGGCTGAGGAACTGTGCGAGTCCGAGTCCGAACGCTCCGCCGACGGCGGCGAGCAGTCCGCTCTCGGTCATCATCTGACGGAGGAGCCGGCCCCGCGACGCACCGAGCGCCATCCGGACGGCGACCTCTCGATCACGTGTGCTCGCTCGCGCCAGCATCAGGTTGGCGAGATTTGCACAGGCGATCAGCAGCACGAGACCGGTGATCCCGAGGAGCAGGATCAAAGACGCATCGTATTCGTCGCGCAGCCAGCTCACGCCTCTGGCTGCTGACGCCGCCTCGAGGCGAAAGGCTTTGTATCGTTCGGCCGTCGACGCGGCGTAACCGGTGGGTACGGTAGCCTCCATGAGGGCGGGGCTCGCTGTATTCAGCTGGCTCGTGGCGCGCGCGATGTTCCAACCCGGCCGCAGCCGGCCCATGACGATCATCGAGAACACGTCACGACGCACCTGGGGCGGGCGGCAGAATGGCTGGACGATGTCGAACGACTCGCCGACCGCGAGGCCGAAGAAACCGGGGGGTGTCACGCCGACGACCTGTTTCGGCTCGCGGTTGATGAGGAGTTGAGTGCTCGCGTCGAGCTCGCGCCCACCCAGAGCGCGTTGCCAATACGCGTAGCTGACGACAGCGACCGAAGAAGGACAGCTCGTTTCGTCATCCGGCCGAAGCAGGCGCCCGCGGAACGGGGCGACGCCAAGTGTCGCGAAGAAGTCTCCAGCCACCGAGAGGTTGTTCGCGCGGCGGATATCGGTTGGCCGACCGACCCCCACCTCATTGCTGTTCCAAGCGAATACGGCCGAGAACGCCGGGTGGTCCCGCTGGATTTCCTCCCAGAGAGGCCGCGTCATCCCTCCATAGCGACTGGGGTTGAGCCCCATCCCTTTGTTGCCTCCGGCGATGCGGATTTCGGCAAGCTCCCACGGGCGCTCGATCGGGAGCGTGCGGAGGCGGATGGCGTTCACGAGCTGGAAAATCGCCGTGTTCGCGCCGACGCCGAGCGCCAGCGAGCAGACGGCGACGGCCGCGAACCCCGGATTGAAGCGAAGCTGCCGGATCCCATAGCGCAGGTCCTGCGCCAAATCCTCGATCCACCGGGTGCCGCGCACGTCGCGGCAGTCCTCCTTGACCTGTTCGACCCCACCGAGCGCAACGCGCGCCCGCCGGCGCGCCTCCTCCGGCGTCGACCCCGATCGTTCGTACTTCGCCGCTTCTCTTTCGAGGTGCAGGCGAAGCTCCTCGTCGAGCTCCGATTCGACCGCATCGCGTCTCAACAGCGCCCGGAGCCGGTACCACAGATCGCTGAGCATGGCGTCACCTCACGACAAGTCGAGCACCTGATTGACGACCGCCGTGAGACGTCGCCAGTCGTCCGTTGCGGCTTCGAGCTGTTTCCGGCCGGCACGAGTGAGCTCGTAGTATTTCGCCCGTCGATTGTTCTCCGTCGTTCGCCAGACGGCCTTGATCCGACCAGATCGCTCCAGGCGGTGAAGAGACGGATACAACGACCCCTGTCCGACCTGCAGCGCTTGCCCGGTGATCTGCTGGAGCCGCTCCGACACGGCCCAGCCGTGCTGTGGCTCGAGCGCGAGCGTCTTGAGAATCAGGAGGTCGAGCGTGCCCTGCGGCAGCTCCAGTCGGTCTTCACCCATACATGCTCTCCGCGTATCTGACGAATTGTCTGTCTTCCCTGTTCCTTCGACAGCACGATACTCGATCTTCTGTCGAAGCTCAAGGGCAACGCGCCGTCGACACGTTCGGCGCAAGCAACGACTAGAAGCCGTCTCACAAACCCGATGCTCGCTCCACGGTGCGAGCGAGCATGGCGAGCGAGCCACGCGATTGGAGCGCGCCGGCGAAGCGGCGCGCGAGAGCGCGTGTCGGGGAGTCCGAGGGGCAAAGCCCCTCGGATGAGACTAGAAGCCGTCTCACAAACCCGATGCTCGCTCCACGGTGCGAGCGAGCATGGCGAGCGAGCCACGCGATCGGCCCGCCTACGCCAAGGCTTCGGCGAGGTCTCGCCGTAGCGCTGCGCGCGGAGGCGGAAGCGCGCCGGCGAAGCGGCGCGCGAGAGCGCGTGTCGGGGAGTCCGAGGGGCAAAGCCCCTCGGATGAGACTGGACTGGCGCGCGCACGACCACGTATAACGCTCCGGTATGCCTGCTCGTCCCAGACTCCTCGGCGTCCCGTACGACGCCGCCTCTTCCTACCTCCGAGGCGCGGCCGGCGCGCCGCCGGTCATCCGAAGAGCGCTGCACTCTCCCGCCGGGAATCCCTGGAGCGAGCGGCTCGTCGACCTCTCCCACGCGATCGCGGACGATGGGGATCTCGCGCTGCCGGCTGATGGCCAGGCACGTTCGCTCATCGAGGAGGGCGTGCGGCGGATCGTTCAGCTGGGCGACTGGCCGATCGCGCTGGGCGGCGATCACGCGATCAGCTACCCGGTCGTTCGCGGGCTTGCGTCCGCGCACGCGGCGCTGACGATTCTCCACGTCGATGCCCACCCGGACTTGTACGACGAGTTCGAAGGGGATCGGTACTCGCACGCCTGCCCCTTCGCGCGCATCATGGAGGAGCGGCTCGCGTCGAGGCTCGTGCAGGTCGGCATTCGCGCGGGTACGGAACACCAGCGGGATCAGGCGCGACGGTTCGGCGTGGAGACGATCGACATGCGGGCGTGGGCCAGGGGTGCGCGGCCGGCCATCTCTGGCCCGGTCTACGTGTCGGTGGACCTCGATGGCATCGACCCGGCCTTCGCGCCGGGCGTGTCGCACCGCGAGCCTGGCGGGCTGACGGTGCGCGAGGTGCTCGAACTCGTTCACTCACTCGACGGACGCATTGTCGGCGCCGACGTCGTCGAGCTGAACCCGAACAGGGATGTGCAGGATCTGACCGCGGGAGTCGCGGCGAAAATCGTCAGAGAGCTTGCGTCCGAGATGCTGATCCAGACGAGCGCAGCCGGCTGACTGCCGCGCCCGCTGCACCTCCGATGGTGCCGACGAGGAGTCCGGGCAGCAGCAGCGTGAATGGGAGCGTGAAGACTTCCGCCAGCCCGCCGCTGCCGCGAATGGCGGCCATCGTTCCCGAATCGTGCACCGCCGCGAGGAGCGCCGCCGCCCCGACAATGCTGACGATGGCGCCGAGCCCGGCGGTTGCGACACCGGCCACCGTGCCGGCGGCGATCGAACCACATCGCCACGCCCCCCAGAACCCGGCCGCCAGCAACGTTCCGACACCAACGAACGTGGACACGCTCGAGCGGATGTAGAAGTCATCGGTCGGCATCAGCCAGTCCAGCGCGGTCCTGGCGACGAACGCGCCCCCGAAAAACACCGCCCAGAGCCTGGCGCTCCGGAACACGTATCCGAACGTCTGCCTCACGTACCACTGGTCGGCTCGACGCTGACCGCGGGCCGGATGAATGCTCGCTCGATACTCCTCGAGGAGATCGCCCGAGACGGTGTCGGCGTCCGCCGGACGGAGAACCACTCGCAACAGCGCTTCTGCCCAATCGGGAGGTGTCGCGGACGTCATACAGATTCCCTCCAGGGGCCATTTGATGCCCCGCCACAGTCCCTCGACGGCCGCCCGGGCGTCGTTGAGCGCCCGGACACCCTTGGGCCGCAACCGGTAGAATCGCCGCGGTCGGCCGGATCGAATGGGCGTCCCCGACCCCAGACGCGAAGACACGAGCCCTTTGCCTTCGAGCCTGTCGAGGGTGGCGTGCACCGCACCTGCCGCGACCTCACGATCGAGCCGCAGCTGGACTTCCTTCAACACCGCACGACCGTAGGCGTCCTCGCCGAGGCGCACGACGGCCAGGAGAACCGCCTGCTCGAAGGCACCGAGGATGTCCGCCATTGTCGTAGCCTACATTGTAGGTGTTGAGGGACTGGTGTCAAGAGCGAAGAGTTTCACCAACCAAGGGTTCAACAGGGAGGTGGGGAGGAAGGGAGGAAATCTCTCAAGAATTTGCTGCACTCGTTCGGTGGATTCGGCCCGAAGTCGGGCCTGGAAGCTTCGGTTCTTCTTTGATGACAAAGCTCCTCCCGTCCTCCCCACCTCCCTGTTGAACGAAGGTCTTCTCCGTGCTCTCCGTGATCTCACCTGCTCAAACTCACCCCAAAGATCTTCGCCAAGTTCGTCCGGACCCTTGTCGAGTACAGCCAGTCCAACGAGATGAGGTTGGAGCACACGCCGAGGTATTCCGGGCCGAAGCGGTTGAAGATGAGGGACTCCTCTTCTGGGCTGAGCTTCGCCGCCAGGATCGTGGACTTGAGCGTCGCGCGCTCGGGCGCGAACTGGAACACGTCCCCAGTGCTCGAGCTCCGCGGCGCAAAGGCATCCGCGGGCAGCCCTCCATTCATGTCCAGGTGCAGCAGCACGCTCTGGACGACGACCGTGTACGCGAGGTACTCATAGGTGGTCAGCGGCGCGTAGCTGGCGGAATCGGCCGTCGTGATCACCGACGCGAGGCCTCGATGCGTGGCGAAGTAGGCCCCGTTCAACGGACGATCCGTGATCGCGATGATCGGACCGCGATCGCCGGCCATCTGCTCGGCGTAACAGAGCAGCGGCTGCGTGTCCGCCTGGCAGCGCTCCTTCTCGCGTGACGTCAGCACCAGCTCGTTGAACGGCGCGTAGTCGACGTCGAAGTGCCACTGCCGCTGCGGGCGATTCAGCTCGTAGATGATGTAGGCGAGCGCCTCGCTGCGGACATCCTCGGGCAGCCCCATGAATCGCACGGTGATGTGGCTGACGCGAGACGGCGATCGAACGAGGAACCCGACAGCCGTGCAGGCCACGATGAGGAGCGTGACCCCAGTCCTGTAGAGGATCGATCGCCGGTTGCGCCGGTAGAAGGCCGCAAGGCGGCCCGGCTCGGGCCGCGCGTCCGGCTTTGGCTCCAGCCGCAGGAGCAGCATCAACAGGAGCGCCGCGCCCGTGACAATCGCGATGCGGACCGACACGTAGCTCGAGAGGAAGACGCCGAGATCCGGGCTGAAGCCGGACCTGTGTCCGGACGAATTGGTAGGCGAACACCTCCGAGACGATTCCGGCGACGAGCACGAACAGGAAGGGTTGTAAGGCACGCCCCCAAGGCGTGTCCTTCAGATAGCCGGTGAAGATGTCCCAGAGCTTCCAGAGCATAGTTAACCGGGGGGCTTCGCCCCGCCGGACCCCCCAGCGCCGTCGCTCGCGGGGACCCCTTCGCCCCGCTCCGCTCCGGCGGCGCGCCTTCGGCGCGGGGAACCGGGGACTTCGCCCCGCCGGACCCCCCAGCGCCGTCGCTCGCGGGGACCCCTTCGCCCCGCTCCGCTCCGGCGGCGCGCCTTCGGCGTGGGGAACCGGGGGCTTCGCCCCGCCGGACCCCCCAGCGGCGTCGGTCGCGGGGACCCCTTCGCCCCGCTCCGCTCCCGCCTTCGCTAAAGCTCCGGCGGGCCGCCGTAGCCTTGGCGGAGGCTGGCCGGCGGGCGCGCCTGCGGCGCGCCTAGCCCGTTATGTGACTCGCCAACAATACAAAGTTCTCGTGAGGAGCCGCATGAATAACGCGCTGGGAACCGCTTCAGGGTAGGGCCGCCATCGCGCGATGCTCGATCCGGATGGGTTCACCGATGCTGTCGATCCGGTACGTGAACGCCCGGGGCACTTCCCCGACACGGTCCGCCGGAAACAGGGCATACACGTAGATGACTTCCGGCGACGCTCCCGACCCGGTGGGCCGCGCCTTGACCGCCTGTGGGTACGCGAGGATCTGACGGAGGTCGACGGACAAGGCGTCCCAGAACGCGCTGTCGCTGCTCTGAAGGTTCAGGACGGCCGGCACGGGAGCGCCAGCCGGCAATTCGGCTTCCACGCGGTCCCGGTCGACTGACAGCGATACCGCCGTGGTACCGAGGTTCTCGAATCGCAATCGCGCCAGCTTGTAGCGGCCCTGCACCGTGTTCAACAGAAAGCTCACGCGCTCGATCTCGATGCTGAAGCGGCAGCGGTCGCGGCCATCTTCACCGGCGAGCGTTCCCTGCATGACGATCGGACGCCCCCGATCGCCGCTCATCTCGCCGCGTGTCGATCGGTCCGCGAGCATGACGAGCATGGGCACGCTGGCCACCAGAAGCGCTTTTCGGAGTGTCGACATGTGCTCCTCCGCCGCCGCAGTATCCTGCGGGCGGGAGGAGCGGTCAAGGCGTTCTCATCGGCGGAGGATGGCTACCCCTAAAACCTTTACAGGAGGGGGGAGGACGGGAGGAGATACGCGGATGGCTACGAGCAACTCCGCTGCTCGCGCGCCCGCCGGAGGCGGGCGCTGGAGTGAGAGAGTGGGCGTGAAATCGCGAACGCTTGTCCAGACCAGGTAGCGCTCGCGATTTCGCGCCCGCTCTCTGACTCCGCCGCGCGTTGCGCGGCGCGAGCAGCCGCAATCCCACGGCGACCATTGCCGTTCCTCCCGTTTTCCTCCCCTCCTCCCCTCCTCCTGTAAAGCTCTTTTGACAAGTGTGTGTCGTTTTGAAGAGCACTTCTCAGCGCCGAACCTTCTCGTGGATCAACACCGCGTCGGAGAGTGGCGGTGCACCTCGCACGATCGCGATGACGCCGGTGCGCGCCTGCTGTAGCGGCAGGTCCAGCTCGGACGTGACCTCGCCAAGCAGGCGGCGCGACTCGTTGTGCAGGAAGGCCCCCCCAGGCTCCAGCATCGCCGCGATGTTCGCCAACGCCATCGTCAAGAGCGTGTCATCGAGGTATGGCAGCACGTTGGTCGCGACGACGAGATCGAACGTCCCGCCCCCGACAAGGTTGACGCGATCGGTCGCGATGTCGAGCCCGACGCCGGAGACGACGCGCCGGACATCGGCTCGAACTCGCAGCGCCTTCCTCAAGTGGCCGTCGTATCGTGCGGGCAGCACGGGCGCCGTGAGCGGCACCCCGATGGAGCGGCCGATGTCGTTGAAGTACTGCCGGTAGTCCTCTTGCAGCGTCACCGCTCCGGCGTCACCCACGCCGGTCACGAGCGTAACCGAGACATCGTGTGTGCCGGCGCCCTCGAGATGGTCGACAACGCGCGGGTTGACGTCGGCGCCGACCACCACGAGATCTTCGAGTCTGGAGAGGCCGATCGACAGGAGGGAGTCGACGACGGCGTAGGGCTGATAGCTCTCCGGCGGACCCGCTTCGATGAGGCCGGTTCGTGGCGCGAGATCGAATCCGGGGCCGATGATGAGCACCCGACGGATGCGCCGCGACGGGTCGAGCGCCTTGAGCGTGGCGAGGCCGACGTGCACGATGTATCCGGCCTCGACGGCGGTATCGGTGCTCAGCCCCCGCTCGCGGTAGAGCGTCGCCACGGCGTCGGCGCCACCGGTCCGCTGCGCGACGAACTCTTTTTCATACAGGAACCGCATCGCGCGCACGTATTGCGCGAGAAGAACGTCTTCGGACCCGGACCCCATCCTCGGCTGACGCAGGAGGATGTCGCGGAAGTACTCCAGGCGGCTGCGCGGCGGGGGTTCTCGAAGCGCGGGAAGCAGAGCCTCGAGGCGCTGTCTCACTGGCGCAGGCACCCGGGCGGAGGCGATCGTCTCGCCCGAGAGGAAGCGACGCCGCGTCTCCACGTCGAAACCCTCGACGAACGCTTTGGCGCTCAACGCCGGCTCGATCGGGGGTAACTTCGTGAAGGCCGTCGACTGCAGGGCGTAATAGACCAGCGCGTCGAGATCCCCTTCGACAACGCGCGCCTGCGTGCGGCGCTCGTGATCCTGACGGAAGGCTTCGAACGATCGCTCGTCGAGGCCCGCGCCCCGGAAGCGGCGTTGAATCGCGCTGGGGAGGTCGTCCCAGCGGATATGCCGCGGACTGAGGGGAGCGGTTGCCGAGAGGCCGAGCGAGATTGCGAGCGCGACCGACGCGATGCCGAGCGTGAGGCAGGTGATCGTACCCGAACGCACGCCGGCGGGTCGCACTCGGAAAGGCGGATTCGGAGAGGCCCTCACCTCCCCGAATCTCGCAGCTCACACTCAGAAGATCAAGCGGAAACCGAGCTGAATGAACCGCTGGAAGTTCGACTGAGCGGTGGTGTTGCGGTTGATGCGACCGAAATCCGCGTTGTTGGTATCCGTGCCGTACTGACGCTCGTCGTACTGCGGGCTGTTGAAGAGGTTGAACGCTTCGAGACGCACCTGGAGCCGGACCCGATCCGTGATCGGCGTCGTCTTCGCGAAGTTCACGTCCACCTGCCAGAACGAGGGGCGGCGGAACTCGTCGTAGCGGTTCATCGCGGTGCGGCGCTGGAAGTTCTCGCGGATCAGGAAGTACGGGCTCGGTGCAGCCGTAGGCGGTCGAGAGCGCCAGCAGGGTGTAGTTGCCAGTCGTGGCGTTCCGCTGGCCGACGCACGGCTTCACGCCGTAGATGAACTGTCCTTCCTTCTTGCCCTCGCGCGCAATCTGGGCGAGATCGACTCCCGGCGCCAAATCGACGTTGCCGGGCATGTCCCACGGCTGGCCGGACTGATAGACCAGCATCGGCGCCATCGACCAGCCACCGAGGAGATACCCGGCGATGCTGCGCTCGTTGCGGAACCAGGGCAGTTCCCACACGCCAGACGCGGTGACCCGGTGCTTGCGCTGCGAGAAATAGGGCCCCTCGTTCAGGAGACCCGAGACCGCGTCCACGTAGCCGCCGATCTCGGTCCACCGCGGCACGTAGGTGTAGCTGGCGTTCACGGTGACGCCCTTGACGAAGCGCTTGTTCAGCACGAACTGTGCTGAGTCGTAGATCAGCTTGCCGATGTTGTTCTGGTTCTGGGTGATGCCGCTGAACGCCGGGAAGGGGCGGTTCAACTCGAAGCGCGACAGCGTCGGGTTGCTGAAGCGCGTCGTCCCCTCGAATCCCGGCACCAGATGGAACGGATTGGGCAGCAGCTGGTCGCAGAAGCTACGGCTACCGCCAAGCGTGGCGTCGCACTGCGTCTGGAACGCCGCCGACGGCTCGTTGTAGGCGTTGAAGCCCACCTCGAGGTCGTAGCTGCGGCTGCCCGCGTAGGTCATTTCGAGTGACATGTTTCCTGGCAGCTGGCGCATGACGCCCGCCGAAAACTGGTGGACGTTCGGCACGACGAAGTCGGGGTTCGAGAAGTTCGGACCGCGCCCGAGGAAGGTGAGCGGCCCCAGCGAACTTCCCGGGGCCTTCTGAATCCCGTTGGGCCAGGGGTTCGACAGCAAGTAGGTCGGCGTGCGGCCGCCGTCAATCGAGGTGATTATGCTCGTGGGGAAGAAGAAGCCGGCATTGTTGCCCTGGCTGGTCGGGTTGAGGAAGTACTTCCCGTAGCCGGCGCGGATGACGGTCTTGTCGTTGAGGGAGTAGGCCCCACCGACCCGGAACTGGTAGTTGTTCTTGTCGAGCTTCCACGGCCGATCCGGGGCTCCGTCTACGCCGACGAACCGGATGCCCCCCAGCACTTGCTGGCCGACGCGCGCGGACACCGGGTTGACGATCGTCGGGTCGAAGGCGTAGTTCAGCTGGTTGTTCTCTTCGGTGACGGAACCGTTGACGTCCCAGCGGAAGCCGAGGTTCAACGTCAACTTGTTGGTGACGCGCCAGTCGTCCTGGATCCACGGCGCCGCGAAGAACCATTTGTAGTGAGCCACCGGGTTCGTATCCACCGCGCCGCCGCTCGGCGCGCCGAGCAGGAACGAGGCGAAGGCGTTTCCTTCGAGCGCGGCGGTGCTGCCCAGCGTGCGGCGCGTGAAGTCGCGGTTGAACTGCACCAGGCCACCGGAGTTGTTGTAGTTCTCGTTGTGGACGTTGATCCACCGGAGGTCGAGGCCGCTGCGGATGTTGTGCGCGCCGCGGGTCAACGACACGTTCGGCTGGAGCGACCAGTTCTGGTTCCGGTTGGGACTCGTGCCACGCGACAGCGGTCGCGTACTGGTCGAGCTCGATGCGCGGGAACAGGCGGCCGAGCGGGGGGCTGGGGAACTGGTTGACGAGGCTGGCCGGCCAGAACTCGGTCGCATCGAAGTTGAACGCGTCAGTCGACATGCTCCACTCGAGGAATTCGTGTAGCCGCCGCGCAGGTTGAAGACGGTCCCGGCACCGAAGATGTGCACCCAGTCACCGACCATGGCGCGGTTGGACCTGATGAGCGGCAGCTGGCCGTCCTGGGCGGGACCGCTTTGGATGGCGTTGCCTCGATTACCGATCTCGTGCCGCTCGTTCTCGGCCCAGCGGAAGAAGACCCGGTCGTTCGCGCCGAAATTGTGGTCGACCTTGCCGACCCAGTTCCAGAACACGTCCTTGTTGAAGTGCTCGGCCCACGCCAGGTTCCGTTGCCAGGGCGCGACCGATGGGTCGACATTGTTCGTGCTCCGGGTAGTACTTCATGATGGTCTCGGGCCGTCGGGTTGATGCGGTCGGCCGGAATCGAGTTGCCCGGGAACGGATCGCGCGTCCAGACGCCGTTCACGTCGCGGCCGGTCGCCGGGTCGTAAATCCGGATCAGGTTGCCCGAGGCGTCCACGAGATTGCTGAAATCGCCGTTCCTGAACGCCGCGCGTCGGCACCGTGCTGAACAGCGGCGCGGGCGTGCCTTCCCGGTACTTCTCGCCGGTGAACAGGAAAAAGGTCTTGTTCTTCCAGACCGGCCCATCGACGCTGAACCCGTACTGATCGATGTACTGATCGGTCTTCGGGCTGCTGCGCGAGTTGAGCAGGAACGAGTTGGCGGCCAGGCCCTTGCGCCGCATGAAGTCGTACGCGACACCGTGGAACGAGTTCGTGCCCGACTTGAGCGACATGTTGACGACGCCGCCGGCAGTGCGGCCGTACTGCGCGTCGTACGAGTTCGTGGAAATTTTCATTTCCTGCACGGCTTCCGCCGGCGGCACGTAGGCGATGTTGTTGCCGCCCTGGTTGGCGTTGTTCGGCGCGCCGTCGAGCAGGAACTCGTTGTTGCTGCTCGATCCGCCGTTCATCGACCAGGCGGCGAGCGCGCCGTTGTCGAACGGGCGAAGGTAGACCGCCTGGGCGTTGTAGTTGACGCCGGCGACGAGCACGGCGAGCGCCATCGGGCTGCGCGATTGCAGCGGCAGCTCGGCGATGCGCGCACTGTCGATGACCGTTCCGCGATCGGCCTTGCTCGTCTCGAGAATCGGCGACTCGGCCGCGACCGTCACCTCCTCGGTAACGCCGCCGACCGCCAGCTGCACGTTGATTGTGGCGGTCTGACCGACTTCGAGCCGGAGGCCGCTCCGAACATGCTTCTTGAAACCGGTCAGCTCCACCGTCAGCGTGTAGAGCCCCGGTTTCAGGAATGGAAGCGTGTAGTTACCTTCGGCATTGCTCGTCGTCGTGGCGACTTCGCCGGTGTCGGTGTTTTGCACCGTGGCGGTGGCGCCAGGTACGGGGGCCTTGCTGGAGTCGACGACTTGTCCCTTGATCGTGGCGCGGAACTCTTGCGCGGCGGCGCTGCCCGCGAAGGCGCCGAACAGCGCGATCGCAAGCAAACAGAACTGAAATCTCCTCATCGGCACTCCTCCCATCGCCGTAAAGCAGATCAAGCGAAACCGCTAAAGTTGCAACCGGGTTGCAAGCTTAGAGAGGGCGTCTCCGCGAGTCAAGTGACGTTTCGCGTTGTCAAATACGACGCTTATGAGCACTGTGGCTACAGCTTATGGGGAGTATGGCGGGGCGACGAGGCTTGGATTGAGCTGCTGGGCCCGCGCGAAGGCTGCGCGCGCGGCCTCGGGCTGGTTGAGACGCCGCAGGACCACGCCTAGCTGGTAGTGCGCGGCCGCGTAGCCCTCGAAGGCCGCCGTGGCGCGCCGAAAATCGTCCAGCGCGCCGGTCAGGTCACCGGATTCGAGCTTCCGAGTGCCGACCGCGGTCCAGACGAGCGCCTCGTGCTCCAGCTCGCCTTGCCGGCGCAGACGTTCGCCCTCGGCGAGCTGCGCGCGCGCGCCAGCGTCGTCGCCCGCAGCGCGAAGTACTGCCGCGAGCGTGACATGGGCGCCCGGAAGATCCGGACGCAACGCGATCGCGCGCCTGAGCGAGGCCGCAGCCTTCGGCCAATCGCGGCGATCCTTCTGGACCGCACCGAGTGTGTAGTGCGCACTCGCGTAGCCCGCGTGGAGAGCGATGGCAGCATCGAGGGCTTTCACCGCACGATCCAGATCGCCCTGGTGCCAGTAGATGACCCCGAGCGAGTAGTACGCCTCGGGGCGGGGCTCGATCTCGATAGCCCGAGACAGCTCCGCGACGGCCTCGGCTTGTCGATCCGCCCGCTGCAGCACCAGCGCGAGGTTGTACCGCGCGAGCGTATGGCGCGGCGCGCGCTCGAGCACCTGCCTGAAGGTCCTGATGGCCTCCTCGACGTCCTGCTCGGACTGCGCGAGGCCCAACAGGAAATAGCGATTGGCATCGTCCGGTGAGGCGGCGATGAACGCGCGCGCCTGCCGGAGCGCCTCCGGGCCCCGCCCGGCCTGAACCAGTGTGAGAATCAGATTGTTGGCGGGTTTCTGAAAGTCCGGGCGCGCGGAAAGCGCCCGCTCGAAGGCATCCACCGCCGCGTCGAGTGCGCCCAGGCGCTGGAGCGCTTCGCCGAGGCGGTTCTGCACGTCCGCGTCGCGCGGCGCGAGACCGGCCGCCTGCCAGAGCAATGACAGCGCCGCCGAGTCGTTTCCCTTCGCCTCGAGATCCACCGCGCGGGCATACGCGCTCTTGGCGAGCGCCGCGGAGTCCTGAGCGGCGACCGTACTCGCCGCTCCCACCAGAAGAGTCGCGAGACCCAGAAGACGGAACCGGGCAAGCTGATCTCCACCCCGCATGTCGGGTCAATTGTGCCACTGTTCCTTCGAGCGTCCGGGATGCACGAAGCGAAGTGAATCGAGGGTGTTATCTCCCGGGAATTTCGGAGTGGTGGCATACTTTCGAACGGTGGCCCATCGACCGTATCGGAGGATCAGCATTCGTGACGTTCATCACCCCGAACTTTCTCCTGCACACTGAGACGGCCCGCCGGCTCTACGAGACGTACGCAGCGCATCAACCCATCATCGACTATCACAGTCACCTGCCGCCGAAGGACATCGCCGAGAACCGGCGGTTCGCCAACCTCTTCGAGATCTGGCTCGAGGGGGACCACTACAAGTGGCGCGCGATGAGGGCCAACGGGATCCCGGAACGCTACTGCACGGGCAACGCCGACCCGTACGAGAAATTCCTCGCCTGGGCGTCGACGGTCCCCCGCTGCCTCCGCAACCCGCTCTACCACTGGACCCACCTGGAGCTGTCGCGATACTTCCAGATCGACGATCTCCTCAGTGAGGCAACGGCGCCCGGCATCTGGAAACGTGCGAACGAGCGTCTCGCGTCCGATGACCTTGGGACGCATGGCATTCTGCGAATGTTCGGTGTGAAGGCGGTCTGCACGACCGACGATCCCGCTGAGCCGCTCGACTGGCACGCGAAGATCCGCGCATCGGGACTTGCGACTGCCGTCTACCCCACCTTCAGGCCGGACCGCGCGCTGGACGTGCATGCGCCGGAGGTTTTCAACCCGTGGGTGGAAAAGCTCTCGGCCACGTCGAACACGGACATCGCCCGATTCGCCGACTTCCTCGACGCGCTGCGCGCGCGTCACCAGGCCTTCCATGACGCCGGTGGCCGGCTCTCCGATCACGGTCTCTCTGTGTGTTACGCCGACCCGTACACGGAGACCGACGTCGCGGCGACGTTCGACAGAGCGCGCGCCGGTAAGGTGAGCACCCCCGATCAGGCTCGCGCGTTTGCGTCCTTCATGATGGTGTTCTTCGCGCGACTGGATGCGGAGAAGGGTTGGACCAAGCAGCTCCACCTCGGCGCGCTGCGCAACGTCAACACGGAGGCCATGCGGTCGCTCGGGCGCGACGGCGGGTTCGACTCGATCGGCGACTGGCCGCAGGCGGAGCCGCTCGGCGCGTATCTCGATCGGCTCAACCAGGAAGGCGCGCTGCCGAAGGTCATCGTCTACAACGTGAACCCGTCCGACAACTACACCCTCGCCACGATGATCGGCAACTTCCAGGACGGCTCGCTGGCAGGCAGGATCCAGTTCGGCAGTGCCTGGTGGTTCGTCGATCAGAAGGAAGGCATCGAGTGGCAGCTGAACGCGCTCTCGAACGCCGGCCTGCTCTCGCACTTCGTGGGCATGCTCACCGATTCGCGGTCCTTCATGTCCTACCCGCGCCACGAATATTTCCGGCGCGTGCTCTGCAACCTGCTCGGGCACGAGATGGAAAATGGGGAGCTTCCCGGCGATGATGCGCTCGTTGGCGCTCTGGTCGAAGACGTCTCCTTCCGGAATGCCAGCCGGTACTTTGGCTGGGACTAGTCTCATCCGAGGGGCTTCGCCCCTCGGACTCCCCGACACGCGCTCTCGCGCGCCGCTTCGCCGGCGCGCTTCCGCCTCCGCGCGAAGCGCTACGGCGAGACCTCGCCGAAGCCTTGGCGTAGGCGGGCCGATCGCGTGGCTCGCTCGCAATACTCGCTCGCACCGTGGAGCGAGCGTAGGGTTTGTGAGACGGCTTCTAGACGGCATGTGCCGGCGGTCGTTCAACAGGAGTTCAGGAGTTCAGGAGTTCAGAAATCACAAGAAAACTCTTGGCCTCCTGATCTCCTAATCTCCTGTAAGCCGCTGGTCCGTCCTGCACAGACCCGTCCTTCAGATCGGCGATTGGACCCCGGCTCTCCCGGATCCCGAGTCCCGGCCCCAAATTCCCTCCTGCGACGAATTGGCCTCTCAGGTGTCTTTAGGTGATATGAGAGACGCGCCAAAGGCGCGCCCGCCGGAGCGGAGTGGGGCATGGGGCCCCCGCGAGCGACGGCGACCGGGGTCCCCGGCGCGCGTGTTTTGCGCGCTGGGGTGGAGATAGGGGGTCCGGCGGGGCGAAGCCCCCGGTTTAGCAATGGACGCCGATGTCCTCTTCGCCGCCCATCGTGACCGCGTCTTCCGCTATCTGAGCCGGTTCCTCGGCCATGGGGACACCGCTCGTGACTTGACCCAGGAAGTCTTCCTGCGAGTCACCCGGGGGCCGGTCCCGAAGAGCGACGACGCCGGGCGCCGGGCGTGGGTGTTTCGCATCGCCAGAAACCTCGCGTTGAATCACGTGCGCGACGACCGCCGGCGGCCATCGGCGGAGCCTGTCGACCGGTCGCGGCCGGCGACGCAGGAGCTCTCGGCGGCCTTGCGGGAGGCCATCGCGGCGTTGCCCGAGCTCGATCGAGACGTGTTCCTGCTACGCGAAGTCGCCGGCCTGACTTACGACGAGATTGCCAGAGCCAGCGAGCTGACGCCGGCGGCGATTCGATCGCGGCTGCATCGCACGCGTCAGCAACTCCGCGCCGCTCTCGCTCCGGCGTTGACTACCGACCAGGCAAGCAGCGGTGTTCGACTGCGCGCCGAGAGGAACGACCAATGACCAATGAGCTGCCCGAATCGGGCCCGGACTCGAACGTCCTGGAGGTGATCTCCAGCTTCATCGATGGCGAGCGCATCGCGCCCGGAGAGCTCAAACGCGCGCTCGAGCTGCCAGCGGGCCGCGACTACCTCGTCGATCTGCTCACGATCCGCGAAGCGATCGGCGGTCTCGGTCCCTTCGCTCCCGCCGGTCGGAAGGCGGCACCGGTCTGGAACCTGGTCCGGGGAACAGCGGCCGCGGCCTTTCTGCTACTGGCGCTCGCAGGCGGCTACATCGCCGGCTATCGCGTCAGCGTGCCAGCGGGCACACCGAAGACGACTCGCGAATCAGAGGTGTTGGCGGTCACGTCAGCGCCCTCCGCACCCAAACCCACACAGGTGATCAAGCTCGAACCCGGCGTGAACTGGTCGGACAACATCGGAGGAAAGTAAACATGCCCTTCTATCCCCTGCTCTTTGCGCTCGCACTGGGACAGCCTTCCGCTCAAGGGCAGGACAAACCCGCATTGAGCGTGCAGGTCGGCGTGTTTGCCTATCGCGCGGACGGATCCACGATGGCTTCCGCGACAACAGGCGGCGTCCTCGGGCCCTTCGAGGGAAACGTCTTCGCAAGCTCCCCGTGCAGCGTCGGCTCGGGCAGCAAGGAGCCGCCACCCGCCGCCCGGAATGCGTGGCGGATCACCGGACAAGTGATCGACATCTCGTCCGATGGCGCGGTCGTGCAGGTCGATTGGCAGCGATCGAAGCAGTCCGGCGAGGCCACTGCCAGCCCGGCCGGCTCCGAGCGCCTCACGCTTCAGAACGGCACGCCGGTGATTCTCGACTCGGTCTGGGCTGACGCGACCGGCTCGTGCGACATCGTTCGCATCAGCCTCGAGGCGAGGCTTGCGCCGAGATCGGTCGGCCGCGGCGGCGGCGTGGGATCCGGGCCAAGGCCCGGCAGTGGTGCAGCCTCCAGCGGAGGTGGAATTGGATCGGGAGGCGGGTCTGGATCTGGTGCGGGGTCCGGATCAGGCGGAGGCGTCCGGGTCGGCGGGGCGAGTCCGGGGGGAGCGAGCGCAGACTCCGTGTACGACGTCGAGCTATGGCTCGTGCGTCAGCCGCCGTCGGGAGACGAACAGGTGCTGCAGATGAAGCCGCGCATCAAGGGGGATTGGGCCCGCTTTACATTTCCGGCGCTGATGGTCCCGACTTCGCGCGGCACGCTGAAAGTCGTTGTCGGCGCCGAATATGCGATCACGATCGGAACCAGCGGTGAAAAACAGTTGACCTTTTCGACGAAGCGCTCGGTCACGTTCGAGCCGGCCGGCGGAAACACAGGCGTGGACGTCCGCGCGCCTGAAACATCCGGCGGCAGCGAAACCAGGATCCCGATGCCCGGCCCCTCGGACGTCCTCGCTTTCGAGATGCCACCGCTTCAGATTCCGGCCGGCGGCCCCGCCCTTCCCGACCGCCTGTCCGTGCGCATACGAATCAGGCCCGTGCAATAGCTGGCCGTCTCATAAACCTGCCGCTCGTTTCACGATGCGAGCGAACGACAGTGCGCGAGCCACGCGAGCGGCCCGCCTACGCCAAGGCTTCGGCGAGGTCTCGCCGTAGCGCTTCGCGCGGAGGCGGAAGCGCGCCGGCGAAGCGGCGCGCGAGAGCGCGTGTCGGGGAGTCCGAGGGGCGAAGCCCCTCGGATGAGACTGGACGGATCACCGCGCGGCGAAATCGATCGCGACTGTCATCGCCTCGGCATCACCAGGCGAAGCCACGGCCCCCCGTACGGTTTCGCCGTGCTCCACCCACCACTGTCTCGCATCATCGGCCGTCCAATTCCGCGCCGCGGCCGTCGAGCCGAGCGATTCCTCGAGCGCCAACGCGCTCGCGGGTCTTTCGGCCGGCGTTTTGGCGAGACATTGCATGAGCACCGCCTCGAGGCCGGGGTCGATGGCGCGACCCAGGCGCAACGAGGGCGCCACGGGCGTGGTGTGCAGGTGGTGGGCGCAGAGCTCGATGATCGTTCCAGCGTCGAACAGCTGCTGCCCGGTCACGAGGTAATAGCCCACGGCGCCGAGCGAGTACAAATCGCTCCTCGCCTCGACCCCATCCGGTGATGCGATCGCTTCAGGGGCGAAATACATCGGCGTACCCGCCAGCACCGCTCCGCCCTCCATCGTCATCGTGACATCCACGCGGACCGGGTCGAGGCACTTGACGAGGCCGAAGTCGACGACCTTTGCGACATCGGGCTCGCCGCCCCGCACGGTGAGGATGATGTTCGCGGGCTTGATGTCGCGATGAATGATCCCCAGGCCGTGCGCCTCGGCGAGCGCGCGGCAGACCTGCCGGAGGATGTGGACGACGCGGCCCGACGGCAGCGCGCCGTGGTGTCGCACGAGCTCCTCCAGATTGATGCCGTCGAGGAACTCCATCGCGTAATAAAACACACCGTCGGGCGTGCGCCCGTAGTCGTAGATGGCGACGGTGTTCGGATGCGTGAGCATGGCCGTGAGCTGGACCTCGCGCTCGAAGCGCTGCAGATCGATCACGCCAGTCCGGGTGGGCGGCAACAGCTTGATCGCGGTCGGCCGACGGAGCATCGCGTGTGATGCCCGGTAGACCACGCCCATGGCGCCCTCGCCGATCTTCTCGTCGAGCGCGTATTGACCCAGCCGGCGCGCGCGCTGGGCCTCGCGGCGCAGGCCGTACACCACATCAGACGTGACGATGCAGGCGACGAGGTTCAGGATCGCCCAGCCCGCGGTGAACACAGGAGCCACGAGGCCGGCGGGCCCCGGTCCGGAGAGGACTACGACATCGGCGACGACCAGCGGAGCCACACCAAGAGAAGTGAGCACAGCCGTGCGCTGCGGCGACGACGGCAGCGTGACGGCGCGCCACAGCATCGTCAGGGCAACGGCGAGGGTGGCCGTGAGCATGGCGACGCGCGGCTCGTCGATGAGGGTCGAACCGCTTCGGGTGAGCGTCGCCCCCATGAGGGCGAAGAATGCGCCGATCGCGAACGTCACGGCCATGTCGAGGGTGCGCAACGCGCGGGAGCTCCAGAGCCGCCGGCGCGTAATCAGCCAGGCGACGGCGCCGGCCGCCGTCGCGCCCAGGTGGGCGATCATGCTGACCTGGGCGAACGTGGCACCGAGAGATCGGCCAGGGTCCAGCAACAGCTCTCCGACGACACGGAGCGGGATGAAGCCGGAGGCGAGGATGGCGTTCCAGAGTCCGAAAATGCCGAGGCGCTGCTGAAACAGCTCGCGTCCTGGCTCCGAGGCCAGCGCGCCGGAGGCGGACGGCGCCACGTCGATGTGCGAGCGTGTCCCGGGCATCGTCTCTCGTTCGAGTATATCGATTGCCGGGTCGTTCCCCACTGGAACTGGCGGCGGTGGAGCTTACTCGCTGGGCTGAAAAAAGCTAAACAGGAGGAGGGGAGGAACGGAGGAAAGAGGGAGGACCTTGCCCCTCACGGTCGAGCGATTGCGCCTGCTGCTCGCGCCGCGCTCCGCGCGGCTTCTCTCTCCTGCGCCGGCCTTGGCCGGCGCGCGAGCAGCCCGGAATCGTCCCGACGGCAAGGGGCGATCCTGATTTGGTTCCTCCCATCCTCCCTCCTCCTGTTGAGCTCTTCAGGCTTCACGAGTGAGCTGGTTGCATCAAGTTCTGGAGAGGAACGACCGTTCACACGAGCCTCAGTGCTCGTCCTGCCGCAACGCGATGATCGGATCGATGCGCGCCGCTCGAAGGGCCGGAATGATGCACGCCTGGAGGCCGGCCGCGAACAGGATCAGCGAGACGATGACGAAGGCGAGCGGATCGAACGGCGACACGTTCCAGACCTGACGCGCGAGCACCCGGGCGGCGGCGAGGCTGCCTGCGAGCCCCAACGTCATCCCCACCAGCAGCAGCCGCGCGCCGCGGGTGAGGACCATCCGGGCGATGGCGCCCGTGTTGGCGCCGAGGGCCATGCGGACTCCAATCTCGTGCTTCTGCTGCGCGACGGCCGTGGACATCACGCCGTACACACCCACGAGTGCGAGCGCCAGCCCCATCACGGCGAAGATCGACAACAACGTCAGGTTGAATTGCGGCGTCGCGTATTCGTACTCCTTCAGGAGCACGTCGAGCGTCTTTACTTCGTGAACGGGCTGATTCGGGTCGATGGCGTGAACCTGGGCCACGACCGCGCGCGTCAGGCTGGCCGCATCCGACGGCGTGCGAATGACCACGATCTCCGCGACGCCTGCCGCCGAATACGGCACGTAAATCTCCGGGATCAACGGATCCGCCAGGCCGTCGTTCAGAACGTCGTGAACGACCCCGACGACCTGGAAGGCGTCGTCCTTGACCGAGAACGGCGGTGACTTCAATCGCGGCAGCCTGACGATTTGCCCGAGCGGGGGCCGTCCTTCGAACCGGGTCGAGACGAAGCGGTTGTTGACGAGCGCGACAGGCTGAGCCGTGTTCAACTCGCTATCGGTTGGCAGCCGCCCCGACTCGAGACGAATGTCCAGGGCTGCCGTGTAGGCCCCGCCGATCTGGTGCACCTCGACCGGCTCGGTTCGCGCGGCCGTGCCCACGACATCCGCCGCGGTCCACATGTTGGTGAACGGATGCAGACCGGTGTTCAGGCCAGCCGCCGTCACGCCCGGGAGAGCACCCACGCGTTCGAGGAGCTCCCGGAAGAACGCAATCCTGCGGGCTGGTTCGGGGTATCGTCGCGCCGGCAGCGGCACGCGCAGGGTGAGCACTCGATCGGCTGGAAAACCCAAATCGACGTTGCGCATGGTCACGAACGTGCGAACCAGGAGGCTCGCGCCGGCGAGGAGCATCAGCGCGAGCGCCACTTCGAAGACGACGAGGCCCTTGCGGATGATCGCCTGCTTCGAGCTGCCAGCCAGGCCACGACCGGCTTCGCGTAGCCGGTTCGCGAGGTCGCGGCTGGAGCTGTGGAGCGCCGGTGCAAGGCCGCAGAAGATGCTCGTGAGCAGTGCCACCAGCAACGTGAATCCCAGAACGGACCGATTGAGGGTGACCTCGGACTCGTCTGGAATCGTGCCTGGTGGCACGAGCGCGAGAATAGCCGGGAGGCCTGCATACGCCAGAGCGGCACCGACGGCTGCCGCGGCGAGCGCGAGCAGCAGGCTCTCGGCGAGGAGCTGACGGACCAGGCGCGACCGGCTTGCCCCGAGCGCGGCGCGCACCGTCATCTCTCGCTGCCGCACGCTCGCCCTCGACAGCAGCAGGTTCGAGACGTTCACGCACGCAATCACGAGGAGGACTCCCACGGCGCCGAAGAGCACCCAGACGTCCCGCTGAATGCCGCTCGGGAACGTCTCGGCGAACGACAGCACCCCGACACGAAAGTTGTCTGGGAACTCCGCCGGCTCTCTCGCTTTCAGGTCCGCGATGATCGGGCGCAGATCGGCTTCCGCCTGCGCGTCGGTGACTCCGGGCCTGAGCCGCCCGAGAAGGTGGACCGATCGCACGCCCTCGATCCGGCGCCCCCGCTGGAACACGATCGGGACGTACACGTCGGCGCCGCGCCACATGAACCGCTTGGGCATCACGCCGATGACCGTCCGGCTCGTGTCGTTCAACTGGAGCTGTCGGCCGAGCACGCCTGGGTCGCCCGAAAACTGGCGCTGCCAGAAACGGTAGCCCAGAACGACCACGGGCGCCGCCTCAGGCCGCGCATCTTCCGCGGTGGGCGTGCGGCCGAGGAGCGGCGGCACACCCATCACCTCGAACGTGTTGAACGTTCCGTAGTTGCCGCGCAGTC
The DNA here is from genome assembly GCA_963804795.1 of uncultured Acidobacteriota bacterium. GTDB lineage: Bacteria > Acidobacteriota > Vicinamibacteria > Vicinamibacterales > 2-12-FULL-66-21 > CAVSUB01. The sequence goes on from CAWDRS010000016.1 coordinate 99,393, forward strand.
GCTGCGGGTCGCCGTCCCCGGTCCAGAGCACATCGCTGATCGTCGAGGCGATCACGCCGCCAGGGCCGCCGAAGATGGTGTTCCGCTCGGCGAGCTCGATGAACTGATCGACCGAATATCCGGTTCGAGATCCGCGTTGCGCGGCCGTCGACACGCGGACGCTCATCAGGCGATCGACGTCTTTGTACGGGAAGGGATTGAGCACCACGCCGTAGAGGACGCTGTAGATCGCCGTCGTGGCCATGACGCCGATCGCGAGGGACATCACGGCCACGGACGTCAATCCGGGATTCTTGACGAGGCTGCGCGCCGCCAGTCGTACGTCGCGGAAGGATTGCTCGAGCCAGTTCAGCATCGGAGGTCACCACACGAGAGCAGAATCTGATGCGGGGATTATCGATCGATTCGGACGACCTCCACGCCCGTATCAGGCCGCGCGCGTCGCGTTCCGGCCGTGCGCCGTCGAGGGCTCTCGAATCGTGAGGACCGGGCAGGGAGCCGTTCGGACGATCTTGTCGGTGACGCTGCCCAGCATCAACCTCGCGACGCTCCCTCGTCCGTGGGTTGCCATCACGACGAGATCGATCTCGGGATGCTCTTTGAGGTAGACGAGAATCTCCTCAGCCGCCGCGCCCACACGGTTCACGAACTGCGCGCGGTATTTCGTCTTCTCCTCAGACGTGAGGGATGCCACCAGCTGCTCGTTCGCGCTTCGTTCCACATCGTCCAGGAGCTGTGGCGGAAGGGCGGCGAACTCCATGTAGCCGGCCGTCGTGTACGGATTCACGGTCGCGTGGAACACGTGCAGCGACGCGTCGAGGGTGTCGGCGAGCGTGCACGCATAGCGGAGAGCCGCGCGCGCGGCGTCGCTGAAGTCGGTCGGGACCAGGATCGTCTTGATGGCGCTCATGACTCTCTCCTTCGAGGCGTGGCGTCCAGCCCATCACGTGACAGTCCGCTTGCCTCGCGCCCACGGGGAATGGCCCGAATACCCGAATACCTGAAGGCAACGACGATGCCAGCCAGGCACGGCAGGAATACTAGCGCTTTTTGGGCCTGACGTGCGGCGTGGAGAGCGGAGGAATTCGCCTTGCTGGGGAAAAACCGGCTCAGCGCTCGAGCACCTGGGTCAAATGGTGCTCCAGGTGCCCGATAACGTCTCGACGAGGTTGTTCTGCATGCGCTTTTCAGCCGGAGATCGAGACGGTTGCTCGGATCGCTCGCTGGCGGCGTCGCGACGCCAGGAAGAGCGCGGCGCCGGCGACGTTCGTCCCGACGATGACCAGCGTGATCTTCGTGGTGAACAGGGCCACGTTGCCCACGGGCACGATCGGAAAGATCGACAGCGCGACGTACAGTGCCGTCATCAGGAACCCGGAACAGGCGGCCAGCTTCAGCCAGAACGGCGCCGTCGTGCGCGCGCCGCGAAATCCGGCAACCGGCAGCGCGAACATGACGAGGTACGTCAGCGCGTAGAAGATGCCGGAGGCATTGTTGAGGAGCTGAAACGCCTCTTGCTCGCCGACACCGATTACGACGGCAACGGCGAAGCCCAAAGTGACCGCGCCGACGAAGAGGATCGAGTTCACCGGCGTGCAATAGCGTGGGTGCAGCCGGACGAACCATTGAGGGAGCAGGTCGTCCCAACCGGCGACCATCGGGAGGCGGGTACTGCCAGTGAAGTTCACGCTCGCCTGCGCGACGCGCACGAGCGTGATGGCGATGATCACGACCGGCGCAATCGCCGACGCCAGCCCGAGCGGTTTCGATCCCACGTCAAGCACCTGGGCGATCGGGCCGATCAGGTCCACCTGCTCCGGCCGAACGAAACAGAGCACGGCCCCGGTGCCAAGAATGAACATCGCGCCGACGATCGGCGCCGCGATGATCACGGAACGGGCGATCGTCCGCCCCGGGTCGCGGCACTCCCCTGCCACGATGGCCGTGTACTCGAACCCGCCGAGTGCCGCGAATCCCATCTTGCCGAAGATGTTCAGGTTCAGCAGGGTGAGCGCCGGTAACGCCAGCGAGAACGGACGGACGGGCGGCAGCGTGCCCATCACGTAGTTCGCGACAGGCAGACCGACGAGCGCCGCGAAGAGCACCAGAATCAACACACCGCCCGCGTTGTGCACCCATTTGCCGAGAGCCAGGCCGCGAACCGAAACGGCGACGAGACCGGACACGACGCCGCAGGCCGCCGCCACGATCAACGGTTTGTGGCTGGCCATCCAGCGCGCCTCCGGCCCGAGCGCGTACGACAGATACGTCGTCACCTGCAGGCCAATCTCCGAGGCGTTCACAATCACGTAGATCCAGATATTCCACGCGACGAGGAAGCCGGTCAGCTCGTTGAACCCGAGCTTCGCCCATTGATAGAGGCCTCCCTCGAGCGGCATGAGGCGATTCAGGTGAATGACGACCAGGGCGCTGGGAATGTAGAAAAGGAGGATCGCGAGGAGCCAGAAGACCACGTGCGAGGGTCCCACCCGCGCGGCGGTGCCGACCCACCCGAGGCCGACGATGAAGAGGACCTGCGTCAACACGAGGTCGCGCAGACCGAGCTCCTTCTTGAACGGGGCACTGCGGCGGTCGATCTCGGCCTCCACGCGCTCGATGGCGTGTGTCATGTGGTCATCTGTCGACGGAGAGGACGGAGGGAACGGAGACGCTCACAAACGGAGGAACGGAGTCAACGAAGACGAAACGGAGAAGAGGACGAAACGCCCGAGGTTCTGATGCTCGCGCGCCCGCCGCAGGTGGGCGCTGGAATGAACGGACTGGTGCACGATCGCGAACGCGTGGTCGATCGCGACGCGCTCGCGATCGCGCGCCTGCCCGTTCATTCCGCCGCGCTCCGCGCGGCGCGAGCATTCTCAACGCGACTGGCCATCCGGATCCCTCCGTTTCGTCACCGTTGACTCCGTTTCTCCGTGTGAGCGTCTCCGTTCTCTCCGTAACCTCCGTAATCACCGAGGGTCAAATCCGCAGGAAGATCTTCCGCCGGTACATCCAGTAGAGGATCCCCCAGAACACAGCGAGTACGGCGGCGCCGCGCAGCACCGGCTCGAAGGGAGCACCGAAGACGGCGAATGGCGCGCGCCCAAGATGCCTGACGAGCGCCGACGTCACGAAGTGCTCGATCGTCCAGCTCATGACGTAGACCGCAATCGAGTTCGCGCCGATCACGAGGAAGAAGAACGACCACCGGCGCCATCCCTTCCACTCGTTCACGGCGTAGAACGCTGCGAGCAAGAGGATCACGAGTCCGCCGCTGTACAGCGTGTAGGCGGGCGTCCAGATGCGCTTGACGATGGGGCAGATGTGCAGCCACTGGAGGACGAGTCCGGCGAGAGCCAGAGCAACTCCGCTGACGAGGAGCCCTTTCAGCTTGTCCAGCGTCGGACGCGGCGACTGGAGCCACATTCCCGCCCACGTCCCCAGCTGCATCGTCGCGAGCGTCGGAATGAAGCTCAGAGTCGACCAGCCGCCGCCGTTGAACACGAACGGCGACTCGCGGGGGAACAGGTTCAGGAACCAGACGTCGAACGCCCAGGAGAGGTTCGAGTTCTTGTTGAAGTGCGCCAGGAAGCCCGTGTAGAGATGAGGCCAGTCGGCCGGAACGCCGACGCGCGTGTAGTCGAAGTCAGGGCCGGGCAGCGGATAGGCGACCAACGCGATCCAGAAGCCGGCGAGGATGGCGGTGAAAACCACGACCTGGACGCGCAGAGACGCGAACGCCAGCAGGAACAGCATCGTGTAGCCGAGACCGATCTGCGAGAGGGTGTCTTCGAACGTCCAGTAGGTCTGGGGGCGCTCCAGCGAGCGCAGGAATATGCCGAGAAAGATCAGCGCCACACTGCGCCAGACGGCGTGCCCGAGCATCCGCCCGAACGTTTCACCCCGGGCCCGCCGACTTGCGATCGAAAACGGCAGCGCGGCGCCGACGAGGAACGAGAACGCCGGCTGGATGAGATCGTGGAGCGAACAGCCCTGCCACGGAACGTGAGTGGTGTTGTAGGCGACGATCGCCCAGAAGCGGCTCGCCGGATAGGCCGTGTGCAGCGTCCAGAGCCGCATCGCCTCGGCGAGCATCAGGAACATCACGAAGCCTCGAAAGGCATCGATCGATGTCACCCGCGTGACGGCTGGAGACACCGCCGCCGCGCGCGTTGGTGGAGGAGCGACGTGGACGGCGGCCACTCGGCTCATGTGCCGCATTCTACGCCCGAAGCCCGTCCGGATCCCGAGCGCCGAGTCCCGAGCGCCGAGCGCCGACCAGACTAGGCCGTCTCATAAACCTGCCGCTCGTTTCCCGATGCGAGCGAACGACAGTGAGCGAGCCACGCGAGCGCGCGTGTCGGGGAGTCCGAGGGGCGAAGCCCCTCGGGTGAGACTAGACCTCCCGCCTCAGCGCCTCCGCCGGGTCCACTCGAGCCGCACGTGCGGCGGGCACATACGACGCGCAGGCGGCCGTCACACCAAGACCCAGTGCCACCGTGACGTACGTGAGCGGGTCCAGCGCGTCGACGCCGTACAGCAACGTCGACATCACGCGCGTCGCGGCGCCAGCCGCCACCATCCCGATCGCGATGCCCGCGCACGCGAGCAGCAGCCCCTGCCGGAGGAACAGGCTCGTGACGTCGCGTGTCGCCGCGCCGAGTGCGATGCGTATCCCGATCTCCTTCGTCCGCTGTGCGGCGATATACGCGATCACGCCCCAAATCCCGACGATCCCGAGCATCAGCGCAACAGCCGCCGCGATGCCCAGCATGACGAGCGCGAACGACGTCTGCGCCATCGACGCGGACATGATGCTCGCGAGCGTCCGCACGTTCGCCACCGGCAGGCTGCCGTTCACCGACCACACGGCCTGCTGGATTTCCTTCAGCAGCGTAGGCGACTTCACGCGATCCGTCCGGATGGCGTAGGTGACGTTCCGTTGCACGTAAACCTTGCTGTCCCAGAACTGATCCATCACCAACGGCCAGTACACGATCGCCGTCGGGGGCTTCGCCATGCCTTCGTCGCGTTCGTCCGCAACGACGCCGACGATTGTCCGCCAGGGGTTGTTCGGGCTGTTCCTGATGCGTCGCCCGAGCGCGGCGGACGGCTCCTTCCAGAACTCCCGCGCCAGGTTCTCGCTGATCGCGACTACCGGCACGCGGGCGTAGCCGTCGTTCCAGGTGAGCATCCGCCCAGCGACGACCCGATTTCCCATCGTCTTCACGTAGCCGCTCTCGACCATCTTGTATTTGCGGATGGGTGGAATGCGACCGCCCGGGCCGGGAAAGTCTTCGATGAACATCGGATCGTGCTCGCCGGACCCGTCCATGGCCACCGACGATGTCAGACCGACCGAGGTCACGCCGGCGATCTGCTCGAGCTTGTGGGCGATCTGTTCGTGCGTGCGGGCCGTCTGTTCTGGATCTTTGATGACGGAGTCAGGGATCGAGATCCGGATCGTCAGCACCTGCGCCGGATCCGTGAAACCGGGATTCACGTGCCTCATCGCCTGGAACGTCCGGATCATCAGGCCGGATGCCACGAGCAGCACGACGGCGAGCGCAACCTCCGCAACGACGAGCGCGTTGCGCGCACGATGACGCTGGCGGCTGGCGGTCCCGAGCCGCCCTCCCTGATTGAGCGCCGAGGCCAGCCTGGGCGTCGCGAACTTGATTACCGGGAGGAGGCCGAAGAGCAGCCCCGCGACGAGCGACACCGCCAGCGTGAAGAGCAGCACCACGGGATCGATGCCGATTTCCTGCAATCGGGGGACACCGGACGGCGCGAGGGCGACCAGCCCGCGAATTCCGGCGTAGGCGAGCAGAAGCCCCGCCGCCCCGCCCAGCAGGCTGAGCATCAGGCTCTCGGACAGGAGCTCCCACGCAATACGGCGGGATCCGGCGCCGAGCGCCGCATGGATCGCCAGCTCCTGCTGCCGGCTTTCTGCGCGGACGAGGAACAGGTTTGCGACATTCGCGCACGCGATCAGAAGGACGATCCCGACCGTGCCGAGCAGGAGCCACAGGACGCCCCCGACATCACCAATGACGTCGTCGGCGAGCGGCCGGACCTTGGGTCCGATCTTGACCTCCTCGAACATCTGCTTCGTGAAGCCGGGCGCCATCGGAAAACGCTCCATGACGAGCGGAATCATCCGCGCGACGTCCGCGTTCGCCTGCTCGATGGTCACGCCCGGCTTGAGCCGCGCGATGCCCTGATAGCTGAAGTTCCCGACGAAGACGTCCGCTCGATTCAGGCCGAAGGGCATGACGAGCTGCGGGGTCGTATCGAGAAACCTGAAACCCGCGGGCATCACGCCGACGATCTCGGTCGGCCTGCCGTCGAGCGTGACCTGACGTCCGATTGCCGCCGGGTCGCCGCCGAACTTCCGCAGCCAATAGGCGTGCCCCAGCATGACGCGCGGAGGGGCCTTCGGGGAATCGTCCTCGACGGTGAACCGCCGGCCGACCAGAGGCTGGACGCGCAGTACACCGAGCGTGCCTTCGGTGACCACGAGAGCGGTCACGCGCTCGGGCTCGCCGGTACCGGTCACCGCGACAGCCGACGTATCCCACATGCCCGAGCTCTCGAACGTCCGGCTTTCCTCTTTGTAGGTGAAGTACAGCGACGGACTCTGATTGAGGAGCGGTATCCCGATGCCTGGCGCCGTGTGCCAGACCCCGACCAGCTCGCCGGGGTGATCGAAGGGCAGCGGCTTCAGCAGCACGCCGCGGATGACGCTGAAGATCGCGGTGTTCGCGCCGATGCCGAGCGACAGCGTGAGCACCGCCACCGATGTGAAGAGCGGCGCCTGGATGAGGCGTCGCGAGACACGAGAAAGCCTGGCAGGAACAAAATGCATGAAAACCTCGAGGACTCAAACCAATACGCGCAGCCGGCCAATCGAGTTCGCCTCAGCCAAAGGACTTGGCGCGCCACGGGCGCGCCCGCCGGCCAGCCTCCGCTGAAGCTACGGCGGCCCGCCGGAGCCTTGGCGAAGGCGGGAGCGGCCCGCCTTCGCGCCGCAGGCGCTTCGGCGCGTCCGCCGTAGCTTTAGCGGAGGCGGAAGCGGGGCTTGGGGCCCCCGCGAGCGACGGCGCTGGGGGGTCCGGCGGGGCGAAGCCCCCCGGATTTAGCGATTCGATGGTTTGCATTCCGCGGAGCCGCTGAGTATTGTGTCCAGAAGAGCCGTCACGAAACGGTACCTGCCATCGAGGAGGAAAATCAGCGCGAATGGAACCCGTCGTCATTCCTCTGCAGCCGCGCGGCTTCGGATCCACGATGCGGCGCGACGCATGGTGGGCCCAGCCGGTCGTCACGTTTCTGGTGCTCGGAGCTTTCGTCGTATACGCCACGTGGGCGGCGTTCCAGGGCAATCATTATGAGTACGGGGCGTATCTTTCGCCCTTCTACTCGCCACTCCTGTTCGGTGACGGGCCGCACAGCTGGTTCGGCCCGGTGCCAGGCTGGTGGCCGAGTACCATCCCCTTCTCCGCGGCCCTCCTGATCCTCTGGGCGCCCGGTGGCTTCCGTGTCACCTGCTATTACTACCGCGGGGCGTACTACAAAGCGTTCTGGGCGGACCCGCCGTCCTGCGCCGTGGGTGAGCCGAGGAAGCGCTACCTTGGTGAGAACTCGTTTCCGCTGATCCTCCAGAACGTCCATCGCTACTTCATGTATCTCGCGCTGCTCTTCCTGATTTTCCTCTGGCGCGACGTCTGGAAGGCGATGTGGTTCGTCGATCCGCTCACGGGCGCGACGACGTTCGGGATCGGCTTCGGCACGCTCGTCCTCGCCGCGAACACGACGCTCCTGAGCGGTTATACGTTCGGGTGCCACTCGCTGCGTCATCTGGTCGGCGGCCGGCTGGACCAGTTCTCCGCACATCCGACCCAGACGAAGCTGTACGACGCGGCGTGCCGCTTCAACTGCCATCACAACCGATGGGCGTGGGCGAGCCTGTTTTCCGTCGCGCTCGCCGACCTCTACGTGCGCCTCTGCTCGATGGGCCTCGTGACGGACTGGAGGATTCTCTGACGTACCAGACCCACGAGCACGACGTGCTCGTCATCGGAGCGGGCGGCGCCGGCTTACGCGCCGCGATCGAGGCGTCGGCGGTGGGTGTGCGGGTCGGTCTGTTGTGCAAGTCGCTGCTCGGCAAGGCGCACACGGTCATGGCCGAGGGCGGCATCGCGGCGGCGCTCGCCAATGTCGACGATCGCGACAGCTGGAAGGTCCACTTCGCGGACACCATGCGCGGCGGGCAATACGTCAACAACTGGCGCATGGCGGAGCTGCACGCGAAGGAAGCGCCGGATCGCGTGCGCGAGCTCGAAGCGTGGGGGGCGCTCTTCGACCGCACGAGCGACGGCCGGATCCTCCAGCGGAACTTCGGCGGGCACAAATACCCGCGACTCGCGCACGTCGGCGATCGAACCGGGCTCGAGATGATCCGCACGCTGCAGGATCACGGGATCCATCGCGGGCTGGACATCCACATGGAGTTCACCATCGTCTCGCTCCTGACCGACGGCCCGCGCGTCGTCGGGGCCTGCGGCTACGAGCGGGAGCGCGGGCGGTTCCGAATCTTCAAGGCGAAAGCGGTCGTGCTCGCGACGGGCGGCATCGGCCGCGCCTACCGGATCACGAGCAACAGCTGGGAAGGCACCGGCGATGGACACGCGCTCGCGTATCAGGCGGGCGCCGATCTCATCGACATGGAGTTCGTGCAGTTCCACCCCACCGGCATGATCTGGCCGCCGAGCGTGCAGGGCATCCTCGTCACCGAAGGCGTGCGCGGCGAAGGCGGCGTGCTTCGGAACCGCGAGGGACGCCGCTTCATGTTCGACGACATCCCCGAGAACTATCGCAGCCAGACCGCCGACAATCCCGAAGAAGGCTGGCGGTACACACAGGGGGACAAATCGGCCCGACGGCCCCCCGAGCTGCTCACCCGTGACCACGTCGCACGCTGCATCGTCCGCGAGATCAAAGAAGGACGCGGCAGCCCGCATGGCGGCGTCTTCCTGGACATCTCCTGGATCAAGGAGAAGCTGCCGAACGCGCCGGAACACATCCGGAAGAAGCTCCCGAGCATGTATCACCAGTTCAAGGAGCTGGCTGGAATCGACATCACCGCCGAGCCGATGGAGATCGGGCCGACGACGCATTACGTGATGGGCGGAGTCAAGGTCGACAGCGACTCGCAGATGTCGACGCTCCCGGGGCTTTTCGCGGCAGGGGAATGCGCAGCGGGAATCAACGGCGCCAACAGGCTGGGAGGCAACTCGTTATCCGACCTGCTCGTGTTCGGGAAGCGTGCCGGCGAGCACGCGGCCGCCTTCGCGAAGGCGAACGGCAGCCCGAAGATCGACGAGCGCCAGGTGGACGCCAGCATCCAGCGCGCCCTCGCCCCCTTCGACCGCGGAACCTCGGCGGAGAACCCGTACAAGATCCAGCAGGACCTCCAGGCCATGATGCAGGACCTCGTCGGCATCGTCCGCCTCGAGGAGGAAATGACGCAGGCGCTCACCGAGCTCGACATCTTGAAAGCGCGGGCCGCGAGGGCCGGTGTGACGGGCCATCGCGAGTACAACAGCGGCTGGCACACCGCGCTGGATCTCGGTAATCTGCTGACCGTGTCGGAGGCCATCACCAGATCGGCCCTGGAGCGCCGCGAGAGCCGCGGCGGCCATTTCCGCCAGGACTACCCCGAGAAGGACAAGGCCTTCGCCGAGTTCAACATCGTCGTGCGCCAGGGGCCGGACGGCGCGATGGAGGTGTCGCACGTCCCGATACCGCCGATTCCGGCGGAGTTGCAGCAGATCATCAAGGAGAATACGTAACCGCTGATCATCGTGTGGCTTCCACCTTCAGGTGGAAGGCAACGCCGGACGCAATCTTCCGCCTCAAGGCGGAAGCCACAAGTTCGCTCTTGTGCAGCGGGTAGCAAGGACAAGACATGCCTCAGGCGACATTTCGAATCTGGCGCGGCAATCGGGAGGAGGGCGCATTCCGCGACTACTCGACCGAAGTCAACGAAGGCATGGTCGTGCTCGATGCCGTGCATCGAGTCCAGGCCGAGCAGGCAAACGACCTGGCAGTTCGCTGGAATTGCAAGGCGGGCAAGTGCGGCTCGTGCTCGGCGGAGGTGAACGGCAATCCGTGCCTGATGTGCATGACGCGGCTCGACACGCTGGATTTGACGACGCCGGTGACCGTGGAGCCGATGAAGGCGTTCCCCTTGATCAAAGATCTCGTGACGGACGTCTCGTGGAACTTCCGGGTCAAGAAAGGCATCAAACCGTTCACACCCCGGCCGGCCGACGCCCCCGATGGCACCTGGCGGATGTCGCAGCGCGAAGTGGATCGCGTCCAGGAATTCCGGAAATGCATCGAGTGCTACCTCTGTCAGGACGTCTGCCACATCCTGCGCGATCACCGGGAGTTCGACGGATTCATCGGTCCGCGCTTCATCCTCTACAGCGCCGCGCTCGAAATGCATCCACTGGATACGGCCGACCGCTCGGAGGATCTCAAACAGACACAGGGCATCGGATTCTGCAACATCACGCGCTGCTGCACCAAGGTCTGCCCGGAGCACATCACGATCACGGAGAACGCCATCATCCCGCTGAAGGAGCGGGTCGTGGATCGGTTCTATGATCCGATCACGAAGCTGCTGCGCATGTTCCGGAGCTGATTCCATCGGTCGTTCGGCCCGCCGGAGCGTTAGCGAGGCGGGAGGGGAGCGGGGCACGGGGCCACCACCACCCCAGCGCGAAAAACACGCGACGGCGCCGGGGGTCGTCCGGCGGGGCGACCACCTTCGCCAAGGCTACGGTGGTCCGCCGTAGCTTCAGCGAAGGCGGAAGCCCCCCGGTTGAGAAGGAGCACAATATGTTCGAGCTCAGACCGCTGCATCCGGACGCCGTCGCGGCCGCCCTCGCCAAAGCTGAACGGTACAGGCTCCTGAACGAGCCGAGCGAGGCCGAGAGCATCTGCCTCGATGTGCTCGCCGTCGATCCGGAGAACCAGGCCGCCCGCATCACACTTCTGCTCGCGCTGACCGATCAGTTCGACCATGAGCCGGGCGCGCACAAGAGCGCGCGCGAGATCGTCGCCGGCCTGGCCTCGGAGTACGATCGCGCGTACTATGCCGGCATCATCGCCGAGCGGCGCGCGAAAGCGCAGTTCGCGCGCGCCGGCGCCGCGATCAGCGCCGGCGTCTACGACTGGCTCATCGAAGCCATGCACCATTTCGAGCGCGCCGAAGCGTTGCGGCAGCATGGCAACGACGACGCCAGGCTTCGCTGGAACGCGTGCGTGAGGTTCATGCAGCGGCATCCGCATCTGCGGGCGTCTGTCGACGACCGCAGCGAAATCGAGATGCTGGAGTAGGTCACGGTTGGACAACCTCCACTGACACAACCTTCACAGGGAGGAAGGAGGAGGGGAGAAATGGGAGGAGATACGCGGGTGGCTACACCCATGTCCCGCTGCTCGCGCCGCGCGGAACGGCGGGCGCGCGAGCAGGCGTAACCTACGGCGAGCATTCCAGTTCCTCCCATTCCTCCCCTCCTCCCTTCCTCCTGTGATGCTTTTTGCAGGACCTTCATTGGACGAAATCAAACCGGGGGGAACTACCTAAATGACAGGCCATGGATTTGGAGGGACCCCGTGCCTGTCACCTGTCCTCTTGACCTCGACGTCGCTGCCCTGCGCGCGGAAATCCAGACGACGTACGCTCGCGTGGCGACCTCGCCGGACGGCAACTTTCACTTTCATCGTGGTCCGGAATATGCGACGAGAATCCTTGGATACGATCCAGCCGAACTCGTCGCATTACCGTCGGACATGACGGCATCGTTCGCAGGTATCGGCAATCCGCACGCGATCGGGCGCATTCCTGCGGGCGCGACCGTACTGGACATCGGCTGTGGTGCGGGAACCGACCTGCTCCTCGCCGCGCGCCGGACAGGGCCGGAGGGCCGCGCGATCGGCGTGGATATGACCGAAGCGATGCGTCACCGCGCATCAGCGGGCGCGATCGCGTGCGGACTCCGTCATGTCGAGGTCAGAGACGGCGACGCCACGCGTTTGCCCCTCGCCGATCGGAGCGTTGACGTCGTCATCTCGAACGGCGTCTTGAATCTGGTCCCGGAGAAAGAGCGCGCGGTTGCCGAGATCGCCCGCGTGCTCAAGCCAGGCGGGCGCTTGCAAATCGCCGACATCACCATCGGTGAAACCCTGTCCGACAGCGCTCTTCGTGACATCGACCTCTGGACGGGTTGAATCGCCGGCGCTCTGCTGGAAGCAGAGCTCATCGACGTGTTCAGCGCGGCGGGATTCGCCGACGTGGCGATCACGCAGAGGTTTGATTGCTTTGCCGGCACGACGAAGGAGCGCACCGCGCGGCGATATGGTGTCATGGGAGTGAATCTGTCGGCGGTTCGATCCAGCGGCTGAACCCGGAGATCGTGTCGATCTCGAGTGCGATCGCCTTGACACGACGCCAAAGCTGCGCCAATCATCCAGATCTGTGACCCGTTCCCTCAAAGCGCGCGCACTGGTGCAGCTGTCCGTTGCTCTAGCCAGCGTCGTGGTGTACGCGCCGCAGCCGGCCAGCGCGATGACGATCTCCCAGGCTGTCGTGGCGCAGCCGTCGGTCCAGGAGCGAATCACCCGCGTCGGCCAGATCGTGTTTTCGCAGCCGGATCGCGTCAACGAAGCGATCAAGGAGTTGAAGGACATTCTCGCGCTCGAGCCGGCGTCCGCCGAGGGACATCTTCTCCTCGGCATCGCCTACCGCACGCTGGGGACTCCCGAGATGATGGGAGAAGCCAAGGCAGAGATGGTTCAGGCGCTCGACCTCAATCCGAGACTCGTTCCAGCGCACTTGTACCTCGCCAACATCTATCTCGAGCTGGGGCGACCGGCGAAGACGCGCGAGGAAATGGAAACAGCGTTGGCGCAGGTGCCCGGCAACCCTCAGTTCCTGGCCCTGATGGGCGAGGCGGAGCGGCAACTGAAGAACCCAGGACGGTCCGTGGAACTGAATCGCCAGGCTCTCCAGGCCGACGCTTCGTTCGCCCAAGCCCGGTACTATCTGGCGCTGGCGCTCTTCGACCTGGGCCAGCGCAAGGAAGCCGTCCAGGAGCTGGAGGCCGTTGTCGCGTCAGGGACACGAGCTCCCGAACCGTACCTCAGCCTCGGTTCCGCGTACATCGACCTCGGGCGCACGGACGCGGCCGTCGCGGCGCTTCGCCAGGGAATTCAAATCGATGCCTCACGGCCGGACCTCCACATACAGCTCGCGCGCGCGTATCGGGTGAAGGGTCTGCTGGCCCAGTCACGAGCGCAGCTGAAGCTGGCCAGGCCCGCAGGCACGCCGGCGCCGGGATCCACGTACAGCCAGCAGCAAGTGGACTCCGACCTGTATCTCGAGACAGGCTTCCTGGAAGTGCGGCTGGGCCGCCTGGCCGCGGCGGCTGCAGCCTTCTCGAAGGTATTGGAGATGGATCCCGACCATGGGCAGGCGAACCAGCAGATCGCGGAGGTCTACCTTCTGCAGGGCGCCTACGCACGCGCCGCTGAGCACGCCGCCCGCGCGGAGAAGCTCGGCTTCCCGCTCCCCGACGAGAAGCGCAAGCTCCTGCAGCAGAAAATCCGCGCCAAGCAAGCGATGGCCCCTCGGTGAACGGGCCCGGCGTTCTCGTCGCTCTCCTGATCGTCCTGCTGGCGCCCCTCTCGAGCCAGGAGAACAACGCCGCCCGCAATCCGCCGCCGCCCTTCGTCGACATCACCGCCACATCGAAGATCGATTTCGTGCACCAGTCCGGTGCGACGCCCGAGAAATACATGGTCGAGACGTTCGGTTCCGGAGTCGCCGCGATCGACTACGACAACGACGGCTTCCCCGACCTGTATTTCGTGAATGGCGCGCCCGGCGCATCGAACGCCCTGTACCACAACAACAAAGACGGCACGTTCACGGACGTGACACAGAAGGCCGGCGTCGCGGCCAATGGGAACCGCGCCCACAAAACCGGTGTGGCCGCCGGCGACTTCGACAACGATGGCCACCTCGATCTGTACGTCACCGCACTCGGCCCGAATATCCTGTACCGCAACAACGGAGACGGCACGTTCACCGATGTGACGCAGAAGGCCGGCGTCGCGGGCGCGCCGGCAGAATGGAGCACCAGCACCGGATTCTTCGACTTCGATCGCGACGGCGATCTGGACCTCTACGTCACGAACTATCTCGACTACCACCTCGACGACAACCCCTACTGCGGGTTTCGAAAGGAGGGGTACCGCATGTACTGCAATCCGACGATGTTCGATGGCATGGCGGATCGGCTCTTCCGGAACAACGGCGATGGAACGTTTACAGACGTATCGAAGCAGGCGGGCATCGCGAACCCCGCCGGCAAAGGGCTCGGCGTAACGTTCTGTGATTACGATCGCGACGGCGACACGGACATCTACGTCGCGAACGACATGGTCAGAAACTTCCTGTACCGCAACAACGGGGATGGCACCTTCACGGACGTGGCGTACGGGGCGGGCGTGGGCTTCGACCTGAACGGAAAACCGCAAGCCGGGATGGGCGTCGACTGCGCCGACGTGAACGGCGATCGCCTGCCTGACCTCTTCGTCACGAACTTCTCAGACGAGCTCAACACGCTCTACCAGAACCAGGGGAACGGCATCTTCGAGGACGTGACGACAAAGGCAGGACTCGCGTCGGGCTTCGAGCCCCTCGGCTTCGGGACCAAGATGTTCGACTTCGACAACGACGGCGACGCGGACATCTACGTGACGAACGGACACGTCATCGACAACATCCAGTTGTATCAGCCCGGGCACACCTACGCGCAGAAGGATCAGCTCTATGAGAACCTCGGCGGACGCTTCCGCGATATCACGGCCCAGAGCGGGCCGGCGCTGCAGGTCGAGCGCGTCGGCCGCGGGCTGGCCGTCGCCGATTTCGACAACGACGGGGCCCTCGACGTCGTGATCTCGAGCGTCGGTCGCCCCGCCGTCTTGCTGAAGAATCAAGCGGGCCGGCGAGGCAACTGGATCACGATCCGCGCCGAGGGTACCAAGAGCAACCGATTCGGGCTGGGAGCGACCGTCCAGCTCGAAACCTCGGAGGGCGTGCAAGTCGGCGAGGTCAACAACGTCGCGAGCTACGAGAGCAGCAACGACATCCGCCTGCACTTCGGCCTCGGCGCGGCGAAGACCATTCGCCGAATCGAAATCGCCTGGCCGAGCGGAGCGAAGCAGGTCCTGCAGGACGTCGCGGTCAATCAGGTATTGATGGTCAAAGAGCTGCCGTAGGCCCGACCTTCAGGCCGGGCGCACAATCAGCACCTACTGCGTCGACTCGCGATCGATCGACGCGACATACGACTTGCGCGCGCGGGCGATCAAGCCCGGACGCTTGAGCCGCACCTCGAGCTTGTGTGATTTGCCATCGAGCTTCACCGGCTCGAATCCGAGCGCGTATTGGTGATGCAGCTCGTCGGCGACGCGCGAGAAGGTGGAGCTCAGGTCCCCGGCGTTCGTCAGCTCGAAGTAACCTCCTCCGGTCTCCATCGCGATCTTCGCCAGACCTTCATCCGGTTTCTGCGCGATCATGCCGCCTCGTCGTCCGCCGTAGCCGCCCGTCCGCCCACCAGGCATCGGCGAGCGCCGGCCGCCGAACGGCACGTGGCTCTCGAGGCCGACGGCGTAGACCATCACGTCCTCTTCCTGCGCCCGCTTCATGGCGTCGCGCAGGCTCACGTTGTGCGTGCTGAAGTTCATGGGCATGTCGACGCCGTCGGTGAAGACGAGAACCACCCGCCGCCCGTTCTGACGCAAGAGCGCCGTCATCCCGACGTTCAGGGCGTTCCACAGCGGCGTCGGTCCGTCAGGCTGCAGCTCGGTCCGGAGGATGCGGACCATCTCGTCCTTGTCGCTGGTGAAGTCCCGCGGGTCGACCTGAATCCTGGCGGCGAAGCTGCCGATCCGCGCCTTGTCTGCCGGGAGCAGCCGTTCGACGAACGCCTCCCCCGCCGATTCGATGAGCCGGAAGTTCGCCTTCATACTCCCGCTCCGGTCGAGCATCACGACGATCGTGATTGGCTGGATGTCGTTCACGAACACCGAAACGGTCTGGAGCTTGCCGTTGTCGTAGATCTCGAAGTCATCGCGTGTGAGGTCGGGCACGAGGCGGCCGTCCGGACCCGTAACGGTCGCGTAGACGGCAACCGTCCGGGCCCCGCTCTTGAAGGGCGCTTGCTGTCGGGCAGACGCCGACAGCGTCAGGGCAACCATGAAACATGACGTCTGGAGAAGGAGTCGAGGAAGAACGCTCGCGCCGCTCATGTCGCGCACCTCACGGCCGACGCCTGGTAGGCCCATCGTCCGTCTCGGCATGGCAGGCAACCCCTATCTTCTCATATTGCGGCCGCAGGCTCGACCGACCACCGGAGCACGTGTCGTGGACACAGGAACTGAAACATCGCACGCGCTCAGCCGTCTAAGGCGCGTATGCGCCTTGAGTCGCTGTGGGGAGACATCCGGTTCGCGTTCCGCATCTTCAAGCGTTCGCCAGCGGTCGCTCTGACCGTTATTGGGACGCTGGCCGTGGCGCTCGGCCTCAACGCAACCGCCTACTCGTTTTTCAACGCCTACGTCGTCAAGCCTGCCGCCGTGCATGATCCCGGAACGCTGTATCAGGCGTCCTGGGAGAACCGCGGAGGCTTTTTCCATCGGTTCTCGTGGACGGAGGCCGCGGGGTTCGGCCGCGACATGGCCGGCGTCTTCCCCGAGACGTACGTCTCCATGCCGCAGCTGCTGACGCGCATCAACGGGCGGCCGGCCATGGGCGAGCTGGTCACGGGCAACTACTTCTCCCTGCTCGGCGTCCCGGCCTTCCGTGGACGCATGCTGCGACCATCGGACAGCGAGGCCCCCGGGCGCGAGCCCGTCGTCGTCCTCAGCCACGCCGCGTGGATGCGGCTCTTTGGCGGCGACCCGGCAGCGGTCGGTCAGCAGCTGCAGATTCGCGGCGCCTACGTCGAGATTGTCGGCATCGCTCCCGAAGGCTTCGTCGGCCTGGACCTGCTCCCCCGCGACTTCTGGGCGCCGCTGACGCTGCTGCCCGCGCTCGAAGAGGGGCCGAGCCTCTTCGGGCCCGAACAGCCGCAGCGGCTCGAAGTGGTCGGACGCCTCGGCGCCACGCAGACCGAAGGCTCCGCCCGGGCGGCGGTACTGGCCTGGGCGCAGCGTACAACGGCGAGCAATCCGCCGGAGACGCAGGCCGTGGTGGCCATCCTCCAGCCGGCAGCGACGCCGATCGCGCTGTCGTTCAACGTGCTCCTCGCTTTCACGCCGCTGATGGTCGCGTTCGGCCTCGTGCTGTTGACGGCCGCCGCGAACCTCGCCGGCCTGATGCTCTCGCGCGCCACCGTGCGACAGCGCGAGATCGCCATCCGTCTGTCGCTGGGCGCATCACGCGGCCGCATCGTCCGGCAGCTCTTTGTCGAAAGCCTGCTGCTGGCGCTCGTCGCCAGCCTGGCGGGCTTCGCGCTGGGACGGGTCACGCTCGATGCAGGCATCCGCGCGGTGTACGCCACCCTGCCCCCGGTGGTGGCCGACTATATCCGGCTGCTGCCCGTGGTCCCCGACGCGCGCGTGCTGGCGGCGCTGATCGCGGCGGGTATCGGTACTGCCGTCCTGTTCGGCGCCCTGCCCGCCCTCCATGCCACCCGCCACGCCGGAACGATCGCGTCGCATGGCGCCACGCCCGACGGGCGAACGTCGCGGCTCCGTCATGGGCTGGTCGTCGCGCAGATCACAGTGTCGGCGCTGCTCATCGTCACGTGCGGCGTGCTGCTGCGCGGGTCTTTACGTCTGGCCACAACGGACCTCGGGCTGCAGACGCGCGATGTCATCGAAGTGCGCACCAGGAACCAATCCAACGAGACCGCGCTCGCCACGCTGCGCGCGCATCCGCTGGTCCGCATGGTTGCCGCAGCGTCGGGGTCGACCTTCGCAGCGGGCCGGCTGGTGATCGCCTCGGACGCGCTTGGGCGCCGAAGCCTTGGCGGAGGCGGCGACGCACCGTCCGCGGCGCCCGTACGCATGCCCCAGAAGCTCGTCTCGACCGGCTACTTCGACGTGTACGAGATCGGGCTCGTGAGCGGGCGTCACTTCACCGAGGCGGAAGCCAGCGGCGGGGCGCCGGTGGTCATCCTGAGCGAGCAGGCCGCGGCGACGCTCTGGCCCGGCCAGAGCGCCGTGGGGCGGCTGGTCCGGCTGGCGCCGGACTCGCGGGTGCCAGACGCGTATAAGCCGCCCTCCCCGGTGGTCGAGGTGGTCGGCGTCGCGCGAACGGTCTTTACGTCGTGGGACGAGGCAATGCGGGCAACCATCTACTCGCCCACGTCCGTCAACGGATCCAACCTGAACATGCTGGTCAAGACACGCGGCGGCAATGTGTCGGCCGCGCTGCGGCAGATCGACGCGGACCTGAGCGCCGCCGCGCCAGGCGTCGCGGAGCAGATCATCACGGCTCAGGATCTCGTCGAGACGCGCGTCTATCCGTTCCAGGCCATGTCGTGGGCGGCCGGGGTCATCGGCGGCATCGCGCTGGTGTTGACGATCTCGGGCATTTACGGCGTGCTCGCCTACGCCGTCGCGAGGCGGACGAAGGAAATCGGCATCCGCATGGCGCTCGGCGAGAGCGCCGCCGGGGTCGTCGGCCTGATCCTGAAGCAGTCGATGCGGCTGTGCGCGATTGGCCTGGGCATCGGCCTGACGCTTGCGGTCGCCCTATCGACGGCGCTGGCGTCCACCCTCGTGATGATGGATACGTTCGACGTGGCCGCGTTTTCGGCCGGGATCGTCATCGTCATCGCGGCGTGTCTGGTCGCGGCGTTCTACCCCGCGCGGAGGGCGGCGGGGGTGGAACCATGGGTGGCGCTGAGAATCGAATAGCCCGAACCCATCGATTCCGCCACCAGTTGGCCGCATTGACGAAACCTAGCGGTAGGTTTACGATCGCGAGGTGACGTGGGCCGAGGTGATCCGCAAGTTGAAGGCTGCAGGATTCGTCGAGGTCAGGTCCGGGAAAGGTAGCCACCTACTATTGAAGCATCCCACGTCCGGCAAGGAAGTCTGGGTGGCCGTTCACACGAAGAAGGACTCCGGGCGCCTGGGCAACCGCATCCTGCGCGAGGCGGGTGTCGAATGACAATGCTCTATCCGATCGTCCTCGAAATTGAAGAGAGCGGCGCCGTGAGCGCCTACGTACCGGGATTGCCCGTCTATGCTGCGGCTGAGACGCACGCGAAGGCAGAGCACGCCATTCGAGGCGTCTTGACGGAGGTACTTGAACGGGCACCCGGACAGTCGGCCAGACGCACGGGTCCGCGTGGCACGTTTCTCCGACAGCGGGAAGCGGAAGGTTGAGATCGTCGGCGTCGCGGCCCTGGTGGGTGCCCGTCGGAGCGCCACGAAGGCTCGCGCCTCGCGAACCAATGGCCGTCTTGGTGGTCGCCCTCGCAAAGCCACCGCAGAAAAACGCGCCAGGTCTCGCTGAGCCGCAAAGGCAACGAAGAGGGAGTGCCTTTCGACTTGTACGGCGACCCGATTTTGACCCGCCACGTCACCGAGCGCGGGCTCCGAGCCGGCGATGTTGCAACCGTCCCTGCGCGGCACGCCGTGCCGGGTGTGGCCGAGGAAGGCTACTCGGTCGAGTTGTTCGAGATGACCGGCAACACTGTGGGTGTTGTCACGCTGCCGGCGAACGCCCTTCGCCTGCCCACATCAGCCGACCATCCCCGCCGTTCGCGCTGTGAGCGTATGGATCCGTTCCGGCACGCAGCCTGAACCCCCTGCACGTGCTCGCGATAAAGCCTCAAGCGACGTGCGCATCGCCAGCAGCAAACGCCCTGATGACGAAGGACGCTGGAGCAGACAGCCCCAAACGGAGGATCTCAATGCAGCCGGCGTTCCGTCCAGTGATCATTGCGTTGGCCGCATTGCTGGCTCACTTTGCTGTGGGCTGCGGTCGCTCCTCAAACCCGGCGAGTGTCCGCTCGGAATTCTCGCCGGACCGCTGGCCACAGCACGACCGCGATCGGTATCTGGCTCTTCAAGGTCTCTCCTACAGCGACGCACCGAAACGACTCCAAAAGTTCGCCGTGAGCTCGAAAGGGATGGTCGCCTGATGTCGACTGGTCGCCAACTTCAGGCGTGACGCCGGAGACCGCCGAGCGACTGTGGGCCCACATTCGCAGGCCCGACTGGCGGCCTGAAATGTTGCGACTGCTCAACCTGACGGTTACGCCCAACCATTCCGCAGGCGTGCTTGACCGTCGACGAACAGGGAAATGTGGCCTCTATTCTCCACACATGCAACTGCTACGGCTGGGGATCGACAGCGATTTTTGTGGACGGTGTCTCCATCCCTGATTCGGCGAGTTTTCAGCAGCAGCAGATCGCGAGTGCCGGCGCTGGTGTCCGCTTGCCAGACCCCTCGAACCCGTTAATCGTGTTGAAGGGCGGCAGACCCATGCTCGCATCCGCAGCAATCGGCTCTGGATTGCATGAAGCCACCCTGCAAAACCTCATCAGCGTTCTCGACTTCGACATGGATCCAAAAGCAGCAGTCGACCAGCCGAATTACCATGGTCCTTCATACGAGATGACCGAATCGGGCCAGGTAAAACTCGAACTCGAGAAGGAGATAATTCTGGAGGGAGATTTCCCGGAGGCAGTGTTGAACGGCCTTCGCGCCCGTGGCCAGGCCCTCAGGTTGACAAACGCCGCGCCTGCGATGATCGGAACATGGATCGGCATCCGGATTCATGTCACACCTCGCGAGCTGACAGGAGGAGTCCCCGTCAGGCTGCGCGCGTACGTGGAAGGCTACTAATCGTATTCATCACGTGAGTGAGTCGGCTGAGCGCACGATTTGACGGGAGATGTCGACATGTGGCGCTGGACGATGCGCATTTTCGTCGTGCTGGGCGCGTTCCTTATCGTTGCCGCACTGTCCGGCGCCACGTATCAATGGCTTGCGACTCGAAAGGAGCTCGCGGCGACTCCGCCTCCCGGACATCTCGTCGACATCGGAGGGTACAGGCTGCATCTGTGGTGCACCGGGGACGGCGCACCTGCCGTCATCCTCGACACGGGCCTCGGCGGCTCAACTCCTGGCTGGGGGTTCGTCCAACCTGAGGTTGCTCGATTCACGCGTGTCTGCTCCTACGACCGGGCCGGTATGGGTTACAGCGATCCCGGGCCGTCACCGCGGACCGCACGCCGCATCGCGAGCGAGCTGGCCGAACTCCTCGCGCGTAGCGGGATTGCCGGACCGGTGGTGCTGGTCGGGGCCTCGATCGCGGGCTTCGACGTCCGTGTGTTCGCGTCCGATCACCCAGAGCGCGCCGCGGGTCTCGTGCTGGTGGATGCCTCCCACGAAGACGACGTACATGAAGTGCCGCGGATGGCGCGATTTGTTCCCCTGCTGTCGACGATCGGCGTCCTCCGACTGTTCGGCCCGTCGTTCGGCCAGAACATCGAATCGCTGGCTCCATCAGTGCGGCAATTCGCGCAAGCGACGCGTTTTCGCGCAGCGGGATACCAAGCGGCGGCTGACGAGGTTATTCACATTCGAGAGAGCGCTGAGGAAGTCAGGAGCTCGCGCCGCAAGCTCACCATCCCTGTCGTCGTCGTCACCGGTGGCCGAGGAGCCGACGAGAATTGGCGACAGTTGCAACGAGATCAAGCCTCGCTGTCAGACCGAGGATGTCTGATCGTCGCGCAAGAATCCGGTCACGTCGTGTCGGTCGACGAACCAGAGGTCGTTGTGGACGCGATCCGGACTGTCGTGGAGACAGCCAGAGGCCACGATGTTCCCCTTTGCGCTACGCCTGCGAACGTTGAACGCGACCGTCCCCGACAATGAATCCGCGTTCAGGCAAGAGACCGACCGGGGCGCCTCCGCCCGATCTACCCAGCCTGTCGCAGTGCTTGGATCCGGAGCAGCAGGGTCGTGACTTGGTTCCAACTGGCGAACGTCAGGCTCACCAACCTTCGCTCACGCTTGCAAATCTTCTGCGTGAGCTACGGCTGGCAAGCCAGGCGAAGGTTGTTCACCGTAGCGCGAAGCGCGTAGGTGGACGTCGGCCGGCTACCTCAGGTCGAAATCCAGGATACGGCTCCGCGTCCCAGAGCTTGCTGACAATCCACCATCGCTCGCTGACCTTGAGCACGTGGAAATGATCGATCACGGTGCCGTGGTGATCGGTTTCCCGGACGGTCGCGGCGGCGACCCTGTTCGTCACCTCGATCTCGAGCACCTCACAATCGAACAGTTCTCCAGTTGCGGCAGGCGCGGGGTTGGCGCCGACCCAGTCGTACAAAGCGGCAATCGGCGCGGCAATCAACTCGTCGCCGAGATAGCCGCACAGGATCGCCTGCTCGTGAAAGGCTCGCTTCAGCGTCTCGATGTTGCCAGTTCGCATGCCGTCGGCGTAGTGTGCGATCGCCTCACGGATCCCTCGCTCTTCAGACGACGTGTCCATATTGTTCCTGTGTGTCTCTCAGTGGAATGGCCGTGACCACTCACGGCAGGTTCATCTTCTGCAGCAACGCCGTGACCCTCGGCTCGTCGGCAAGACGGCCCAGGGGGTCGCCGTCGGCGGCGCCGGCAATTTCTCCCTGGAGGAACACCATCTCGCCATTTCGCTCCGCGAACGCCGTTTCGAGCCATTCAATCGCTTTCGCGGTGTCCCCGACGCGGCTGTAGACGCGCGCCAGACAGATGGCCGGCACGTACTGTTGCCGCCGCGCCTCGCGCAACCGATGCAGAATCTCGGCCGCCTCGTCGTCTCTTCCCGCGAGACTGCAGGCCGAGGCCAGATCCGCGACGACGATTTGGTGACCGCCGAGCGACACGGCAGTCTTCAGCTGTTCGACGGCTTTGTCGAATTCGCCGCTGCTCAGATCGATGGCGCCCTCCAACCAGTAAGCGCCGTAGAAGTCAGGGTCACTCTCGATCATCTTCGCGGCTTGCTCTGACGCCTCGGCCAACATCCCCGCCGCAAAGTAGGTCCATCCGCCATTCATGTTGATGAGCGGCGCGAGCGGATCCAGTGTGAGCGCCTTCCGATTCAGCCTGATGGCCTCGTCGAAGCGTCCGGCAAAGGAGAGGAACATCGCGTAGTAGGACAGCGCCTCGGCGTTGTTCGGATTGAGGGTGATGGACTGCTTGAACTCTTGCTCTGCCCGCTGCCAGTCCCAGTCATAGAAAAACGTGATCATGGCCAGCGACAGATACGCGTCCGCCAGACCGTCGTCGTTCGCCAACGCCTGGCTGCTGGCGGCCTTGCTCTGCGGAATCGTCTGTTCGGCGGGGAGAATGCCGAAGAACCACTGACATCCGCGCGCCGCCGCGATCGCAGCGTAGGCCAACGCGTAGTCGGGCTGTTTCTCGATCGCTTTCTCGAAGAACTCGATCGCCCGCTTCCAGCCCTGAGCCGTGTACTTGTACCAGTGGTACCGGCCTTTCAAGAACAGCTCGTAGGCCTCGGCGTCCTCCGTGTAACGCCTCAGCACCGCCGCCTTCTCATCGCCGAACAGCGTCACTCTCAGCGCCTCGACGACGGCGAGGGTGATGTCGTCCTGGAGCACGAAGATGTCGCGCATCTCGCGGTCATAGCGTTCGGACCACAGTTGGTAGCCGTCCGCGGCGTTGATCAACTGCACCGAGATGCGCACCCGATTGCCCGATCGTCGGATGCTGCCTTCGACGACGTTGTTGACGCCCAACGTCGTGGCGATCGCGCTGACGGTCGCGCTCTTGCCTTTGAACGAAAACGCCGACGTTCGTGCGGCGACCTTCAACGCGTCAATCTTGGAGAGCGCGTTCAATAGCTCTTCCGCGAGACCGTCACAGAAATATTCGTCGTCCTCGTTCGCACTCATGTTGACGAACGGCAGCACGGCGACGGATTGCACCTTGTTGCGGTCGGACTTCGAGCCGGCGATGGCCGTGATGCCGACCTCCCGAAGCTGCGTGGCGCCTGCGCCGTCAGCGCGCGCGGGTGCGTGTCCACGCACGCCCTGCGCGTCCAGTTCGTGCTTCACGTCGATCAGGTCGCGCTGCAGATCCGTCGCCGTCTGATAGCGGCGGGCCCTGTCCTTCTGCAACGCCTTGTTGACGATGCCGGCGAGTCTCGGCGGAACATCCGCCAACGGTGGCGGCTCTCGTGTCAACACGGCGGCGATGACGTCGCTGACCGTGTCGGCCGCAAACGGCGACACACCCGACAGCATTTCGTACAGGACCGCACCGAAGCTGAAGATGTCCGTCTGGTGATCGACGTCTGTGCCGCGAGCCTGCTCCGGTGACATGAACAGCGGCGTGCCGATCAGCGAGCCAAGGTGCGTCTGAACCTGCATGCCGGTGGCGGCATCGTGGCCGGGCTCGGCCGGCCTCGACAACCTGGCAATACCGAAGTCGAGCAGCTTGACCAGGCCGGTTGGCCGAATCATCACGTTGTCAGGCTTGAGATCGCGGTGAATGATGCCCGCGTGATGCGCCTCGACCAACGCCGATGCAATCTGGATCGCAATCTCCAGCGACGACGCGATGTTCAGTGACGCGTGTCGGACACGCTCGCTCAGCGTCGTGCCGTCGATGAACTCGTAGGCGATGAATGGAGTGCCTGCCGCTTCGCCAATGTCGTAGACAGTGATGATGTTCGGGTGATTCAGCGCCGATGCGGATTTCGCCTCGCGAATAAAGCGATGCAGCCGGTCGCTGTCGACGGCGAACTCGGCTGGGAGAATCTTGAGCGCGACGCGGCGGTCGAGGCGTGTGTCCTGGGCGAGATACACCTCGCCCATTCCGCCCTTGCCGAGGGCGGCCACGACCTCGTAGTGCCCCAGCAGGGCGCCTTTGTCCACCTTCATGTCGAGTGATCCGCGAGACGATTGTATCGACATGGCAGGGGGCGGCTCGTGTCAGGCGGTCATCCGACTCTCCCGCGCCTGGGCCATGGGAACCGCTCAGGCCGCGCGTCTGACGGAATCTACTCTCCGCAACCAGGCCGCGATCTGGTTCCAACTCACGAAAATGCGGCTCACCGACCTTCGCTCACGCTTGTCAAGGTCGGCGTGAGCTACGGTTGGCAAGCCACGCGACGGCTGTCCGCCGTAGCCTTGGCGAAGGTGGACGTCACACTTCATCGCAGATCGTCTTCGAGGTCCGGCTGCCGCTCGACAACTGGAACGGAAAGTTCGCCGGCGTCGGCAACGGCGGCTGGGCCGGGACCATTTCCTTCGGGCCTCTTGCCGACCAGTTGAGGCGCGGCTACGCGACGGCGTCGACCAACACCGGTCATGAGGTCAGCCCGGGTACGAACGCCGCAAGATTTGCGTTCGACAAACCGGACCAGCTGGTCGACTTTGCTTACCGAGCCCACCACGAGACAGCGGTGCAGGCCAAGGCGCTCGTGCAGGCCTTCTACAGTGAACCGGCCGAGCGCTCGTACCTCATCGGATGCTCGTCGGGCAGGTACGAGGGGCTGATGTCCGCGCAACGGTTCCCAACCGACTACGACGGCATCGTCGCCGGAATGCCGGCGAACAACTGGACACGATTGATGGCTGGCGACTTCGACGCGACGCTCGCCGCCTTGACAGATGCGGCAAGACACGCCCCCATCGAACCCATACCAGCGGAGCATCTCCTTAGGCATATGCCGAAAGACCTACCTCTAAGGTCCGATTGACCGTCGGTGCAGGTGAGGCGTATCACAGCACGGCCCCGCTCGTGACTCGAGCGTGATGCCGCGAACGAGATCATCTGGCCGGGCCAGCTCCTCTGAGGAGGGGATGATTCGAGAGCCGGCCGCTCTCGACACAGGCGCTGAGTGAGCTGAAAGGACACGGACCATGTCAAGACCATCTGCAGTGACACGCGTCGTCGCGCTCAACGTGATCGTGCTGGCGATCGGGCTCTGCACGCCGGCTCGAGCACAGCAGTTCAGTGGAACCCTTCGCGGAACGGTCCAGGATTCGACTGGAGGTGTCGTCCCGAAAGCGGAGGTGGCGGTGGTGGCGACCGGCACGAACGACAGGCACACCGCGGTGACCGACGCCAACGGCAGCTATCAAGTGCCGCAGTTGAAGCCCGGCTTCTACCGAATCATCGTGAAGAAAGACGGCTTCAAGACCGCGACGCTGGACGATGTGAAGCTGGACGTCCAGCAGATTCGAGCGGTGGACGTGACGCTGGAGGTCGGACAGGCTTCCGAGGAGGTCACCGTTCTCGGCGCCGGCTCGGCCATCGAAACCACGAGCTCGACCGTCAGCCAGACCATCGAGAACAAGCGGCTGGTCAATCTGCCGTTGAACGGCCGCAATCCGTTCTCGCTCGCGACGCTCGTCCCGGGCGTCGCTCCGGCGCCAGGCTCCTCGCCGTTCATCAGCGGCGGGCGCAACGCCACCAGCGAGGTCACCATCGATGGCGTCTCGAACGTGAATGCGGAGAACAACGTGTCGATCCTCGACCTGAACTACACGCCGTCTGTCGACGCCGTTCAGGAATTCAGCGTGCAGACCAACTCGGTGAGCGCCGAGTTCGGACGCCTCGGCGGAGGCGTGATCAATCTGGTCACCAAGAGCGGCTCGAACGCGTTCCGGGAGACGGTCTTCGGGTTCCTGCGAAACAGCAAGCTGGATGCGACGAACTTCTTCACCAACCGGGCGGGTCAGAAGAAAGGCAGCTTCAAGCGCAATCAATTCGGCGGCAATGCCGGCGGGCCGGTGACACTGCCGGGATACGACGGCAAAGATCGCACGTTCTTCTTCGTGAATTACGAGGGCCTGCGGCAACGGGCGGGATCGGTGTCGACCTTCACGGTGCCGCTTCAGGAGTGGCGGGTGGGCGACTTCTCGAACCTCAGAACCTCGAGCGGCCAGCCGATCATCATCTACGATCCTGCCACCACGCGCCCCGATCCGAACAATGCTGGCGCGTACATCCGCGATCCGTTTCCGGGCAACCGGATTCCGGCAGATCGGCTGAGCCCCGTGGGGCGGGCGCTGGCGCGTACTGGCCGCTGCCCAATGCCACTCCGAGCAACGCCTTCACGCAGGCAAACAACTACTCGTTATCGGGCGTCGCCCCGAACGATGCGGACCGCGTGGATTCGCGGGTGGACCACGTCTTCAACAGCAGGTGGCGGATGTTCGTCCGCTATTCCCGATCCGACGAGACGAATCTGCCATTCAACAGCTTCCAGAACGAAGCGAGCTCGTCGGGGGGCGATGGTCCGACCTACACCACGACAAACAGCCTGTCGATGGACCATTCGTTCATCATCAATCCGACATTCGTGCTGGACTTGCGGTACGGCCTGAACCGCCGCTATGTCGATCGCCGGCCGATTTCAGCGGGATTCGGCCTTGCCGGCCTCGGCTTCGCCTCGAATGTCGTGCAGACGGCTCAGGCCGACGAGTTCCCTCGCGTCGACGTCCAGGGCTTTCAGTCGCTCGGACAGGCGACCTTCACCGACCTCGTCATCGCGCCGACGACGCACCAGTTCAACGCCAACGCGACGAAGATCCTGAGCGCTCACACGCTGAAGTTCGGTCTGGACTATCGGAAGTTCTTCCTGAACTTCCTGCAGCTGTTCTTCCCATCGGGCCAGTACGGGTTCAGCAACGCGCAGTGGACGCAGCGGGATCCGAACGTCACGAGCTCGACGCAGGGATTCGCGCTGGCGTCCATGCTCCTCGGGGTACCGAGCTTCGGCCAGATGAGCCACAACCCGACGCCGGCGTCGGCGAGCTCCTATTGGGCCTCGTACCATCCAGGACGACTGGAGGGTCTCGAAGAAGCTGACGGTCAACCTGGGGTTGCGCTACGAGTTCGACGTGCCTCGGACCGAACGCTTCAATCGTCTGAGCTACTTCGATTTCGACGCCCAGTCGCCAATCGCCGGCCGCGTGCCTGCCAACACCTTCTTCAACCCGTCGAGCCTCGCGGGCGGGCTGGTGTTCGTC
Organism: uncultured Acidobacteriota bacterium; assembly: GCA_963804795.1. GTDB lineage: Bacteria > Acidobacteriota > Vicinamibacteria > Vicinamibacterales > 2-12-FULL-66-21 > CAVSUB01. Next base: position 127,482 of record CAWDRS010000016.1, read on the forward strand.
GACGACGACAATCGCCGTCAAGTGGCGACCGATCACAACAACTTCGGCCCGCGGATTGGCGTCGTGTACAGACTGACGAAAAGACGGTCGTTCGATCGGCCTACGGGCTCTACTACATGCCATCGCACGTTCAGGCCGCCGGCCACTCGGGCTCCGCGGGCATGATGGGCTTCAACAGCCAGAGCAACATGATCGTGAGCCTCGACGGACGCATTCCGTTGCGCACCATCGACAATCCATTCCCCGACGGCTTCAACCTGCCGCCCGGGAGCTCCGAGGGAGCCGCGACCTTCCTTGGCCTGGGGATCGGCGGCGGCAACGGCGGCGTGTTCACGACGAATGCGACGCCATACGTGCATCAGTGGAACTTCAACGTGCAGCGCGAGCTGCCGGGCAAGTTCTCGGCTGAAATCGCGTATCTCGGCAGCAAGGGTACGAATTTGCTGATCGGAGAGAGCGGCATCACGTTTTCGCAGCTCGATCCGTCGTATCTGAGCCTCAGCACGGCGCTGCAGGATCAGGTGCCGAATCCGTTTTTCGGCATCATCACCAACCCGTCGTCTCCGCTTCGATTCGAGACGGTGCAGCGGGCGCGGCTGCTGCGCCCGTTCCCGCAATACGACGGCGTCAGCGCCTTCCGCGTCCCGGGCGCCGAGTCCATCTATCATGCGATGACGCTGAGGCTCGACAAGCGCTTCTCTCAGGGGCTGAGCCTCTTGTCGGCGTACACCTGGGGCAAGCTGATCGACGACGCCTCGACAACGGTCGGCTTCCTCGGCCAGGCCGGCGCCCAGCAGGACGCCTACAATCGAGGCGGCGGACCGCTGGATCTCGAGCCAGGACATCGCACACCGGTTCGTGACCAGCTTCGTCTACGACGTGCCGGTCGGAAAGGGCCGGCCGTTCGGCAGCCAGTGGAGCGGGCCGCTCGACTGGGTCCTGGGCGGCTGGCAGGTGAACGGAATCCTGACGTTCCAGAGCGGCACGCCGCTCATCATCACGCAGGGTGTCAACAACACCAATCTGTTCAGCCTCAGCCAGCGTCCGACCTGGACGGGTGCCGATCCGAACATCGCGGGTAGTGACGTCAGCAAGAACGACAAGATCCTGCGGTGGTTCGACACGTCGGCGTTTTCCGTCACCCCGGCGTTCCGATTCGGGAACACCCCGCGGGTGATGCCCAACCTGCGCGCCGACGGCGTCAAGAACCTCGACTTCTCGCTCTTCAAGAACAACTACTTCCACGGAGGCCGTCGCAACGCGCAGCTGCGCATCGAAGCGTTCAACGTGCTGAATCGCGTACAGTTCGGCGTGCCCAACACGCAGGCGGGCAACAGCAACTTCGGGATCGTGAGCTCCCAGGCGAACGGGCCGCGCCAGATTCAGCTCGCGATCAAGCTGATGTTCTGAGAACCCTCTTCACAACCCTGGGGATACCTAACGGTATTCGAGCCGCCGGCGCGCGTCGTCCATCGGTTGAAGCCAGCCGACCATCGGTGGATGATATGCGCACCGGCGGCACTCCCTGCCGGCAATGGACGAGGGAAACGTGATCCTGATCCTGGCGGCCATCATCGTCGGCCTTTCCAGTGTCGCCTCGGCTGCCGGCGACCCTGCACCTCCCCTTCTGACCAACATCAAGGCCATCCGCGTCCTCTCGCCCGACGAAGCGGCGGTCGGCCGGCGCGTCCGCATTCGCGGAACGATCACGCATCTCAAGGAACCCGCTCCGGCGGGGATGATCGTTCACGACGGAAACGCCGGTCAGTTCGTGCTCTACGACCGCGCTCACTTCTCGGCCCACCCGGAGCTGGACCTCCGGCGTGGAGATATTCGTCGAAGTCGAAGGCGTCACGGTTCAGGGGGGCTTCGCGCCCGACGTGGTGCCGCAACGGATCACGAAGGTCGGTGACTCGTCGTTTCCGGAACCGAAGCACCCTTGGTACGCGGCGCTGATGACGGGACGCTACGACTGCGACTACGTGGAGATCACCGGCATCGGCCAACGGACCTGGAAGGCGGAGCCGCCGTCGACGGTGCTGTTTCTCGAGGTCGCCGTGGAGGGCGGCACGGTGCGTGCCTGGTTCTGGGAACATTCACCCCGCGGACCGGGATCGGTTCATCGATGCCCGCGTGCGCCTGCGTGGCAGCGTGGGCGCGTTGGTGTCGCCGGACTCGACAGGCATGGGGCGTCTCGCTGATGGCCGGACGGGCCAGCGAAGTCGTCGTGGAAGAGCCGCCGAGCAATCCCTTCTCCCTGGCCGTGCGGCCGATTGCCAGTTTGTACACGTTCTCGCTCAACGGCGAGATCGATCGCCGGGTTCGGGTCAAAGGCACGATCACCTATCACCGTCCGGGCCGAACCGAGCTCGTGGACGACGTCGCAATGCATGCCAGGTTCCGCGAGACGCGACACCTGCCTCTACCTCCGCGATGCCACCGGGACGGCTCGCGTCAAGACCGATCAGGATCTCCTCGTCCAGCCGGGAGATGTCGTCGACCTGGTGGGTTTCCCGGCGCTCACGGCAGTCAAGCCTGCGCTGCGATTCGCGATCTTCCGGCCCGCAGGCACGGCTCCCGTGCCGGAGCCGCTCGCCTTGTCGGCCGACACGCTCGTCGCGACGGATCACGATGGTCAACTGGTACGGGTCAACGCCGAATTGCTCGGACAGGTGACCACGCCGGCGGGACCGACGTTGATCCTGCGCTCGGGCGAGTCGGTCTTCGAGGCGACGCTCAACGCGGGGTTTCCGCGAGAGGTCGGGCAGATCAGGCCGGGAAGCCTCGTCTCCACCACGGGCATCTACACCTATCAGCTGGGGCCGCCACCTGCAATCCGGCTGCTCCTGCGATCGCCCGGTGACGTCGCGCTGCTCAAAGCGGCCCCCTGGTGGTCGCCGAGGCACACGCTCGTCGTGATGATCGTCGTCGCGCTGATAGGATCTGCCGCGCTCTTGTGGGTCCGGATGATCGTGAACAGGAACGCGCTCGTGCGGGAGCGCTATCAGGTCGTGCTCGCGGAGCGGGGCCGGCTCGCGCGGGAGCTGCACGACACGTTCGAACAGGGCCTGGCCGGCATCCGCCTCCAGCTGGGCGCGGTCGCCAGGAGCCTCGACACCTCCCCCGAGACGGCCCGAAAATCGCTGGAGGTCGCGTCGGAGATGCTGCGGTACAGCCTGAGCGAAGCGCGGCGATCTGTCATGGATCTGCGCGCGCATGCGCTCGAGAGCACCGACCTGGCCTCGGCGATTTCGATCTCGCCAGCCAGATGACCGACCGTACGCCGCTGACCGCGACGGTCCAGGTCTCTGGCACGCCGCGGGCGCTGGACACGGCCCACGAGCACCACTTGTTTCGGATCAGCCTCGAGGCGCTCACGAACACGATCAAGCACGCAAACGCCACGCGGGTCGACATCGAGCTGCGGTTCGAGGAGCAGGCGACCGTATTGAGCGTCGTCGACAACGGGTGTGGCCTCGCCGGCATCGACATCTCGCCGCGGCACTTCGGTCTGAAAGGCATTCGCGAGCGAGTCGACAAACTTGGCGGCACATTGCTGCTGGGGAACTCACCCGAAGGCGGAGCGCGGCTGGCTGTCAGCGTGCCGCTCGCAGCCGGCGCCACGCCCGACGCCCGGCGGGAGCCGGTCCATGCCTGATCCCAACCGTCCGCCCCATCGGATCATGGTGGTCGACGACCACTACCTCGTACGCGTGGGCTTGACCAGCATCATCACGGTCGAGGGCGACATGACGGTATGCGCCGAAGCCGCCACCGGCGAGCAGGCCGTGGCCATGTTCAGGGCGCACCGGCCGGACGTCACCTTGATGGATCTCCGCCTTCCCGGAATCAGCGGCATCGAGGCGACGCAGGCGATCCTGAGCGAGTTCTCCGACGCGCGGATCATCGTCGTGTCGACGTACGCAGCGGACGAGGAGATCTACGTCGCGCTGCAGGCGGGCGCCATCGGGTACCTGCTGAAGACGGTGCATCCGGAGGAGCTGATTCTGACGATTCGCAAAGCGGTCTCGGGTGAGAGGCACGTCTCGCCGGAGGTTTCCGCCAGGCTGGCCGCGAGGTCACCTCGGTCCCATCTGTCACCGCGCGAGCTCGACGTGCTGCGGCTCGTCGTCGCCGGCAGGCGCAACAAAGAAATCGCGTCGGCGCTGGATATCACCGAAGGAACCGTCAAGATCCACGTCAGCAACATCCTGATCAAGCTGGGCGTCTCCGATCGCACCGAGGCGGTAACGGTTGCGCTCCAGCGAGGGATCATCCCGCTGCCGGTTTGAGCGCCTCAGCGCGTGGGGATCCCGTGGTGGGTCAACTTGCGATAGAGCGTCTTCCTGTTCAGCCCCAGCACTCTCGCGGCCGCGGCCTTGTTGCCCGCAACCGATCGGAGCGTATGAACGATGTGTTCCCGTTCGACGTCGGCCAGCCTCCGGCTTCCAGGTCCTCCTGAGTGGGGAGACCGATCCCTCACACTCTCCGGAAGGTCGTCGACGGTAATGCGCGGACCCGCGCCGAGGACCATCGCGCGCTCGATCACATTCTCGAGCTCTCGTACGTTGCCCGGCCATGTGTGGCGCCGGAGCACTGCCATCACATCGTCAGACACCGTGCAATCACGCTTGCCGACCTTTGCGCCGTATTTGGCCAGCAGGTGCCGGATCAGCGGGGCCAAATCGTCGGGACGCTCGCGCAGCGGAGGCACTCGCACCTCGATGACGTTGACCCGGTACAACAGGTCTTCCCGAAACCGCCCTTCCGCAACCAGCGCCGGCAGATCACGGTGCGTTGCGGCGACGATGCGCACGTCCGTCGGTACCGGGGCGGGCGCACCGAGCGGGTGCACTTCCTTCTCTTGGAGCACGCGCAGCAGCTTGCCCTGCAGGGCTGGCGCCATGTCGCCAATCTCATCAAGGAAGACCGTCCCACGCTGAGCCAGCTGGAACAGACCCGGCTGGTCGTCACGGGCATCAGTGAACGCACCTCGGCGATGACCGAAGAGCTCGCTCTCGAGCAACGCCTCCGGAATAGCAGAACAATTCACGGCGAGAAACGGACCCTGGGCTCGCGGACTCCTCGCGTGCAGCGCTCGAGCCAGAAGCTCCTTGCCGGTCCCGCTTTCTCCAACCAGCAGGATCGGCGTGTCGCTGAACGCGGCGCGATCGATGAGCCTCATCACCTCGCGCATGGCGCGAGACTCGACGAGGATTCCGGTAGACAGTTCTTCCGCGGCGAGCGCCGATGACATCTAAGGTCATTGAACATCATCACGGGTACGGGTTCAAGAGTGAGAGAGATGTCTCGCGCGCTTCGTCACAGTTTTTTTTGCACATCTTTTTTGCACATCGGGCGGATCGGCTGAGCCGCGGGCGACACGTGAAGCTGTTGCACATCGCCACAGGCGTGGCCGATCGACACAGCTCGCGTCAACTCGCCACGATCGCTGGCAGTCGCGCGCGTGTGAGGACGAGGGCATGCGGCGAGACTGGGACAGCTGGATGAACACGTCGAAGGGAATCATCGCGATCGCCAACGTTCGAAGCGTTCAGGGCCGGGAACGGACGTTGCGAGGGCACGTTGCTTCACACATGTCGCCAGGGGGATCGACACGTCAACCTGAAGGAGGTCAAATGGCAATCAGCGCGTTTGGTACCCAGTTCGGCTATCCCGGTCAGCTCAGTTCATGGAGCGTTCCCCAGCAGGGGATTGGCCCCAGCAGGGCGTTCAAGGATTGGGTATCAATCCGTATGCATTCCAGCAGTACCTGCAGAATCAACCACTCATGAGCACCCCGCTCGGCTCGACGATCGCAGGCCCCGGGTTCGGTGGGCAGCAGATCCTTGCGCTGCTGCACACGGTGCCGCAGCAGTTGCAGCATCTGCAGCAACTGGTGTCCGTACAGCTGCAGGAGCTCCAGCAGCTGCAGCAGATCGTCCAACTCCTGCCAGCACAGTTGCAGCAGGTTCAGCAGTTGATCCAGCTGGTGCCGCAGCACCTGCAGCAGCTCTCGCAGTTCCAGCAGCCGATCGGTCAGGGCGTGGGTCTCGGCAGCTTTGCGGCGACGCCGCAGTGGGGAATCGGACCTCAGGCCTTCGGCGCACCACCGAGCCACGTGATGTAACACCGGACGCGAGTGTCGTTCTGCACGATCTGCGGACTGACGACATCCCTGCAGATCGTGCAGCCACAGCTTGGGACAAAGGAGACGTCACATGGCAGAACCGATGTTTGGAACGGTTTCCCCGATTTGGTCCGCGATCCCCTCTCCGGGTGTTGCGTGGCTCCAGGCGCCGATGTCGAGAGCGAGTCCGATCGGCGGCACGGCTGCGGGAATGACGGCAGGGACCGGCCCGGCGCCGTCGTTCGCCGCCGCATTTCCGGCCTACGGCAGTCCGGATCGTCACCGCCGGTGTCACTGCGCCAGCGCTGGTGTCGGCGATCGCGATGAGACGCGGCCAGCCGGCCGGCCCGACGAGCGATCCGGAAATCGAAGATTTCATTTACGACGCACTCGATCTCCTGCCTGGATCGGGCGAGGTTGAGGTGCGGTGCGACGGAGGACGAGCGTCGCTGATGGGTACCGTGTCGCAGAAGCGACTGAAGCGGGACATCGGTGAGATTGTCTGGGCGATTCCGGCCATCAATGACGTCCAGAACACCATCACGATCGCGCCGAGACGACGGTCCCGTACCCAGAATCGCGAAGGGGAGCCACCTGCCGTGGCGGGCAGGAAGACGGCCTGACGCGTCACAGCTTCCAGCGTGCTTTTCTCAATGCCGCGGGGCCCCAGCCCCGCGGCTTATCCGCCGCTTCACTTCGCTCGCGCTAACTCCTAGCTCCTAGCTCCTATGAACGATCGTCGCGTCGACGCGAAGGCCGATCGGCAGCACGACGCCAGGGTCCAGATCGAGCAGCACTTCCAGCACCTTCGTGTCCACGCGCTCCTGGGCTTCGTCGGTGCGAATTGCGTGAGACGCGGGCATGGAACCGCCGCGCTCCGTACGCAGAGGCGGTCACGTACGCAGGCTGACCGAGGGCCACGCGCGCGACGTCGTGCTCGTCGACCTCGACGCGGATGCGGAGCCGATCGAGGTTCGCCAGACTGAAGAGTGAGGTGCCCTCCACCTCCGGCGAGACCGTCTCTCCCACGCGAACTCTTCGGCGCAGGATGGTGCCGTCGATGGGCGATGTGATGGCCGTTTTCGCCAGCATCGCGCGGGCACCGGCCACGGCTGCTTCGGCTGCGGCCTCCGCTGCGTCCGCCTGGGCGCGGTCCTCGGCGCGCGGACCGGCCTCGACGAGCGCGAGCCTCGCTTTCAGCTCGCCCAGACGGCCACGAGCCACCTCCTGATCGCGGGTGGCACGATCGCGCTCTTCGCGCGAAATCGCCGCCTCGACGAGGAGCCGCTCTCGCATCGCCGCTTCCCGGGTTGCCTGCGCGAGGACCGCTTCAGCCTGAGCCACCGCAGACCGCGCTTCGCCGATCTCGTCGTCGCGCGAGCCCGCGTGCGCACGCGCCGACAGGGCTCTGGCCTCGGCCAGCCGCGCGGTGGTCTGGGCGACCTGCGCACGGTAGTCACGATTCTCGAGCACGGCGATCGTCTGACCTGAACGGACGCGGTCTCCTTCGTCCACGAGCAGCGCGATGATGCGCCCTGGAATCTCGACGCCCACTTCGATTTCCTCCGATAAAGGTTCCACTCGACCCAGTCCGACCACTCCCCCCTCCTCGGGTCGAGCGTCCGTAGCCGCGGCGGAGGCAACCGGGGCGTGAGACCTGCCGGCGACCGCAATCACGCTTGCCGCCGTCGTGGCCACGCCGACAACGATCGCAAGTCCTCGAACACCGATCCGCATGACGATCACCTTTCCTGCAACTGGAACGAGTTTCCGCGCGGGCCGGCCCCTGACATCGATGACATCAGGTGTACCCCGTCGACGTCGAACGGCCGATCGGCGCGCTCGGCTTGTCGATCGTTCTGGGGCACGTCGCGCGGGTGTACGCGTCCATCCTCGATCTCCCGCATCAGACCGCTCGTCAGCGCCTGCCGCAGAATCACGGCGTACCAAATATCGATTCGTGGCGCCCATGGCCTTGAGCGTGCCGTACTCGCGGATGTGATCCACGGTCGCCGCATAGATCGTCTGGGCGACCACGACGACGCCGACAAGGAGGCCGAGGCCGGCCGCAATCAGCACGGTGATCCCGGCACCCGTGCCGAACATCCAGTACGCGCGCTGGGTGCGACTCCAGTCGGCTTCACGCTCCGCGAAGCAGCGCGTCTCGTCGGCGTGACCCACACGGCGCCCTACCGCCATTTTCCGGACAAGTCGGCGCTGCTCGCCGCGGTCGCGCTGGAGGGTGTGACCGGCATGCGGGACGCGATGATCGCGGCCACACGGGACGTCGCAGACCCGGTGGACCGGCTGGAAGCCCTCGGTGTGGCCTACGTTACATACGCCGTGGCGCACCCGTCACATTTCCGGGTCATGTACGGAAAAAGCTTCGACGACGTCGTGCCGGAGCTGGCGGAGGCGAAGCGGCAGACGTTGGCGATGCTGCTCGAAGTCGTAGCCGCGTGTCAGGCAGCGGGAGCCTTCCCACGGACGGCACCAGAGCCGCTAGCGGTCGCCTGCTGGTCGGCGGTGCACGGCCTCGCGACGCTGCTCATCGAGGGCACGATTCAGGCGAAGAAGCTCCTGCAAGGGAGCCCGGCGGAGATTGCCCAGGCCGTCACACGCGTGCTGATCGCCAGGGCATCAGGATCGACCGGATCGAATACTGGCGGGGGCGTAACCTGAGCCGAAGCGGGCCCTCGGCCCGCCCCGGCGTGTCGATCCATCAGAGCGAGAGCAGGCGCTCGAAGATGGAACGATAGCGGCGCATCGCCAGCCGAAGGTCCTCAGTGGAAACTCGAGAGGACTCTTTACTCCAGTCGAAGGACCAGGCACGGATCCACACGTGACGCGCGCCACGCGGGACCCAGGCACGCCGCCATGGCCACCAGCAGCAACCCCGCCGGCACCAGCGCGAGGGTCCACAGGCTCAACGGCCCGAGCCCTGCCAGCGCCTTGCCGAGCGCTCGCACCACGGGCACGCTCAACATCGTCCCGAGCACAATCCCGATGACTCCGAGGACGAAGCCTTCTCGCATCACGAGCCTGAGAATGTCCGCGCGGCCCGCCCCGATCGACATCCTGACGCCGAACTCCCGCATGCGCCTGCGCACCGAGTAGCTCACGACGGCATAGATGCCGACGAGCGCCAGGCACAACCCCAGAAGGCCCATGCTGCTCACCAGCTGGAGAATCAGCCGCTGGATACCGAGTGCGCCGTCTTCGTACAGCGTGCGCAGCGCGCGCGTGTTGGAAATCGGCAGCCGGGCATCGAGCGATCGGACGATCGACCGTACGGGATCGGCAGCCCCGAGCGGCTCGCCCTCGGTGTGCACCAGCAAGGTCAGGCGGTTGATGCGGTGCTGCTCGAGCGGCAGATAGATGTAGGGCTGAGGTGTTTCGGTGATCTGCAGGTACTTGGCCGTCCGCGCCACGCCGACGACCTCCGTCCACGTCACCTCACGTCCCAGTCGGAACCGCTTGCCGATGGCGCTCTGGCCGGGCCAGTGGGTCGCGGCAAACGTTTCGTTGACCACCGCCGTCGGCCGGGCGTCAGCCGCATCCTCCCGCCCGAACGCACGGCCGGAGACGATGGCGATGCCCATGGTGTCGAAGTACCCTTCGTCCACGGTGTTGGTGGAGACGCGTACGCCTTCCTGCCCGGCCTGAAGCTCGAAGCCTTCGGGAGCGACGATCGCGTCAGAGAAGCTCGGGCGAAACGGAACCGCGCGCGAGAGGCTCGCACCGCGCACGGCCGGCAACGCACGGGTCCGGTCGACGAGCTGCCTGTAGAAATCGCGGGACTGCTGATCCGAGTAACCGATCGTGCCGGGATCGAATTCCATCATCAGCACCCGCTCGGTACGAAACCCGGTGTCGAGTGTCAGCATCCTGCGGAACCCCTCCAGCATGAGGCCGGCCGCGACGAGCAGTACCAGCGAGACGGCAATCTGCCCGACGACCAGAGCGTGACGGCCGAACATCCGGCTCCGCCGGACCGGCGCGGCGTCGCTTCGCTTCAGCGCCGACACCAGATCGGTACGGGCGGCCTGCCAGGCTGGAGCGACGCCGAACGCAAGGGCACTGAACAGCGCCGCCGCCGCGCTGAAGGCGAGCAGGCGCATATCGACTTGCGCGGCGATCGCCATCGGCGTGTCGGTGGGGATCCGAATCGATTGCAGGTACCGGACGACCCCGAAGGCCAGCCCGAGACCAGCGGCGCCGCCGGCGAACCCGACGACGGCGCTCTCGGTGAGGAGCTGCCGGACCAGGCGGAACTGGCCGGCGCCAATCGCGAGCCGGATGGCAATCTCTCTGGACCTCGCCCGCGCGCGCGACAGGAACAGATTGGCCACGTTGGCGCAGACGATCGCGAGCACGAGCGCGGAGAGCCCGAGCAGGAGCACCATGACGGGCAGTAGACCGGGAGCCTGCTCTCCCCGAAGTTCGAGCTCCGTTCTGACCGCCGCTCCCCGTCTCCGGTTCGTGTCGGGGAACTCTCCTTCGAGCGCACGTGCGAACGACGCCACTTCGGCGTGCGCCTGCGCGCGCGTGACGCCGTCCCGGAGCCGGCCTCGCACCACGAAGCCGAGCTCGTCGCGCCGCTCGAGAACGCTCGCGGACGTGCGCGTCCCGTCTTTTCCGAGCTTTTCTCCCAGCGTCACCGGCACGAACATGAATGGCTGGATGATCGGATCCATGCCGGTGAAGCCTGGCGGCGCGACGCCAACGATCGTGACCGGCGTCTGACTGACCTGGACGACGCGTCCGATGACATGAGGATCAGCGTTGAATTCGCTGACCCAGAACCCGTGGCTCAACACGACCACGGCATCCCGGCCTGGCACCTCGGTCTCCTCGGGCAGGAACGCACGACCGACAAACGGCTCGACACCGATCGTCTGAAAGAAGTCTCGACTCACCTTCATACCCATGCGCATCTGCGGAACGGCGTCCACCGTCTTCGCGAAGGGCAGCACGGCGAGCCGATGAGCGATCAGGCCGTTGAACGAGTGATTCCTGTCCCGGAGATCCTTGAAATCGAGGTAGGAGACGCCACTGAAGGGCGTCTCCGGGCTCGTCGATCGGATCACGACGAGCGAGGAAGGATCGAGGATTGGGAGAGGCCGGAATACGACGGCGTCCGCGAAGCTGAAGATGCCGGCGTTCATGCCGATCCCGAGCGCCAGCGAGAAGACGGCCGCCAGAGCGAAGCCGGGCGATCTCCGCATGGTGACCAAGGCGTAGCGCACGTCCTGCAGAAACTGCTCGATCATCGTCCAACCCCAGACATCCTGGACCTCTTCGCGCACGACCATGACGTTGCCGAACGCGCGGCGTGCCACCGCGCGGGCATCGCTGTCCGTGAGACCCCGGTCGAGCTGCTCTTCGGTTTCAAGATCCAGATGCGTCTGGATTTCCGCGTTCAGGTCGGCTTCCTGACGCTCGCGTCGAGCTCTCCACCGCCACATGGTTCCCCCGTTCCTGGACGTCGCCCGCGACGATCACGCATGGTAGACGATCTACTACGTGGCGAGGTTCAACGATTCTTCCTGGAGACTCGAAAGGGGCCGGAAATGTCGAGATGGTTAGCGCCGAATCACTCGAACCGGACGCCGCCGCGACCGCCGTTCACGAGACCGACGACGAGCGGCGCCGGCACCTCACGTCCCTCGTGGCGAAGGGCGCTTCCGGATAGAGTGACGGGTCATCGAATCGTCCGCGGTCGGTTTGCGCACGATGATACAACTGCTGTGCTAATTCAACCACTGTCTCCCCTGCCGCGTCTTATGCCCATGCGTGACGACCTGACCGCTGCCTTCCGCTCGCTTCGGTCCTCGAAGACCTTCACGGGCGTCGCACTGATCGTCCTGGTCCGGACGTGCCGCTTCGAAACGTGCGGACGATGGAGGAGCTGTACGCGACGCGCGTGGCGCAGCGCCGGTTGAACATGCTGTTGCTGGGACTGTTCGGCCTGCTCGGTCTCGTGATTTCTCTGTCGGGATCTACGGCGTGATGGCTTACACCGTCTCGCAACGGACGAGAGAGATCGGCGTCCGCATGGCGCTCGGCGCGACACGATCGAATGTCGTGGCGATGGTGCTCGCCAACGCCTGCGGCCTGGTGGCTGCAGGGCTGGTCATCGGCGGCATCAGCGCCTGGTATCTCAGCACGGCGGCGAAGGCGTTCCTGTTCCGGTTGGACGCGACCGATCCCAGGGCGTTTGGTGCGGCCCTGGCGTCTCTCGCTGTGGCGGCGCTTGCGGCCAGTGCCATTCCGGCGCGCCGGGCGGCTGGCGTCGATCCGATCGTGGCGCTACGGGCCGAGTAGCGCGCGGGCTGAGCTGCACGCCGAGCCTCTCAACCAAATCGCCGGCGGGTGCGTCTATTAGTCCTACGGGGAAGTTCTAATTTGCTCTCGTTGGCGGTCCGCCGTATGGCGAGGTCTGCGCTACGAGGTGATTGACGAGATGAAGACAGAGAGCCTGGGCGAGTTCGAACAGTGTCTGCTCCTCGCGGTCGTGCACCTCGGGCACGACGCCTACGGGGTCACAATCCGGCAGGAGATAGAGACGCGCACGAACCGCGAAGTCGCGATCGGAGCGCTCTACACCTCGTTGGACCGTCTCGAGCGCAAGGGATACCTCCGCTCGACCATGTCGGATCCGACGCCGCAGCGCGGCGGCCGGTCGAAGAGGTACTTCACGCTGACGGCGCGTGGCGCGACCGTGCTTCGCCAGTCGCGCGAACGGATGTCTCGGATGTGGGCCGGGCTGGCACCGGATCTTCGAAAGGCGCGATCGTGACCCGGCGCCCGCCACGCGCTGCCGAACGCCTGATGGCGTGGTCGCTTCCGGCGAGCGACCGGGACGCGATCCTCGGAGATCTGGCAGAGGAGTTCGCCAGCCGGGCCGCCAATCGCGGACCGCGCGATGCGCGGCGATGGTACTGGCGCCAGACTCGGCGATCGCTCGGTCCGAATCTGCAGCGGCGGCTGGCTGAGAGCCTCGGCAGCCGACCGACAACAACCGGGTCGCGGAGTCGACCGAAACGCTTGCTTGTGGAGGACCTCATGACGGACCTGCGAGATGCCTACCGTGCTCTTCGGGCGGCCCCCGCCTTCACGCTCGTCGCGCTCCTCGTGCTGGCGCTCGGCATCGGCGCAACGACTGCCATCTTCTCGGTCGTGGACGCGGTGGTCCTGCGCAGCCTGCCGTTCGACCAACCGGATCGGATCGTCGCGATTGGAGAGCGCACGGCTCCTGGAAAAGGCGGCAAGGCCGCGCCCGCCGGGCTGCCGGGCCCGCCAGGCGTCGACGCCGGCGATCCTCTGGCCCTGAGGCGCGCGCAACCGCAGAACTACCTCGACTGGATCGCCCAGCAGCAGGTGTTCGAGTCCATCGCCGCCATCGCGGGCGCCGAGGTCACCCTTCGTATGCCGGGGGGCGAGCCGGTAGACGTTGCGGCACAGCGAGTCACTTCCAGCTTCTTCGACGTCCTCCGCGTCCGGCCTGCGGTGGGACGCGCCTTCACTGTCGAGAACGAAGTGGACGGCCGTCACCGGGTTGCCGTCCTCAGCGACGCATTCTGGCGCCGACAGTTCGGGGGGAATCCGAGCATCATCGGCAGCACTCTCACGCTGGCGGATGGCAACTACGACGTCGCTGGTGTCATGCCGCCCGGGTTCGGGTATCCGGTCGGCGCCCTGCGCCCGACCGATCTGTGGGTTCCCTACGTCGTGCCGCCGAACGAGCGCCTCAGGGGTCGAGGCTTCAGCGCGTATCTGGAGAGCATCGCGCGGCTGAAGCCGGACATCACCGTCGCGCAGGCGCAGGCGAACATGGATCAGATCGCCGCCGCGATCGACCAGGCCAATCCTGGCCTGCCCGGGAAGAACACCTTCGGCGTGCGTCCTCTTCGCGATCACCTCGTCGGCGCCAGCATGCAGTCGTGGATGATGATGCTCCTCACCGCCGTGGCGATCGTGCTGCTGATCGCGTGCGCCAACGTGGCCAACCTGCTGCTGGCGCGCGCCAGCGCACGCGGACGCGAGGTTGCCGTGCGGTCGGCGCTCGGCGCCACTCGTTGGCGGATCGTCCGCCAATTGATGGTCGAGAGTCTCGTCCTGTCGGTGGGCGGCACGCTTCTGTCGATCGCGCTCGCGTGGTGGGCGGTCGACGTCCTTCGCGGCGCGATGCCCGACGGCGTGCCGCGAGTCACGACGATCGCGATCGATCTTCGAGTGCTCGCGGCGGCAGCCGGCCTGGCGCTCGTCACGGGCGCTCTGTTCGGCAGCGTCCCTGCTCTTCAGATGTCGAAGCCCGATCTGACGAGCTCTCTCAAGGAAGGCGTCCAGACTGCCGGCCGTGGACGCCAGCGCCTGCGTGGTGTGCTCGTCGTCGCGGAAATTGCGCTCGCTGTCGTGCTCCTGGTTGGAGCGGCCCTCTTCATCGGCAGCTTCATCAGGCTGATGAAAGTGGATCCGGGATTCGACCCTGAAGGTGTGCTCACGATGCAGCTGTATGCCCGCACGCAGCCCGGCCAGCGCCCTCCTGACTGGACTCCGGCATTCGCTCGGATCGTCGAGCGCCTCAGCCACGCGGAGGGTGTCGTCCACTCGTCTGCCGTGTCTCCAGGGATCCCGCTCGCCATCAACATGAGGATTGACCGCCTGGACGTCCCCGGCAAGCCGATAGAGGGAGACCTCGGCGTGAGCATCAAAGCCGTGACCCCCGACTACCACAGAGCGTTGAGAATTCCGCTCCGGAGCGGGCGGCTGTTCGACGCGACCGATCGCCAGGGAGCCGCGAACGTCGTGATCATCAGCGATTCGGCGGCCCGAACGCACTTTCCCGGAGAGGATCCGGTCGGACGCTCCGTGAATCTCAGCAACACGCCTCATACCGTCGTCGGCGTCGTCGGCGACGTGCGCCAATGGACCCTGGAGGGCAACTCCCGGCCCGAGGTGTACGTCCCGATGGCGCAAGGCCAGACTGGCTCCGGCTATCTCGTGATTCGCACGAGCGTCGACCCGTACGAGGTCCTCCCTGCCGTCAAGGCTGCGGCTTTGGACGCCCTGCCCGACGTCCCGCTTCGATTCGTGACGTCGATGGAGGACAAGATTGGTCGCCAGACCGCCCAGCGCAGGCTGAACATGCTGATGCTCGGGTTGTTCGGATTGCTCGGTCTCGTGATTTCCGCGGTCGGCGTGTACGGCGTGATGGCCTACACCGTCTCGCAGCGGACGCGAGAGATTGGCGTCCGCATGGCGCTCGGCGCAACCAGGACGGAGGTCGTCAGGATGATCCTGACCAACGCGTGTGTGCTGATCGGAGCGGGGTTGGTTCTCGGGGGCGTCGGCGCCTGGTATCTGGGTGCGGCGGCGCAAGCGTTCCTCTTCGGCCTGGAGCCGCACGACCTGAGGGCGTTCCTCGCGGCGGTCATCGCGCTCTCGGTCGCGGCGATCTCCGCCAGCGCCATCCCGGCAAGACGGGCCGCCGGCGTCGATCCGACGGTAGCACTGAGAGGAGAGTAGAAGCCGTCTCATGAACCTGCCGCTCGGTTCACGAGGCGAGCGAACGACCGTGAGCGAGCCACGCGAGCGGCCCGCCTACGCCAAGGCTTCGGCGAGGTCTCGCCGTAGCGCTTCGCGCGGAGGCGGAAGCGCGCCGGCGAAGCGGCGCGCGAGAGCGCGTGTAGGGGAGTCCGAGGGGCGAAGCCCCTCGGAAGAGAAATGAGCTGCGACGCCGCCAGTTCCGTGAGGTAACGGTTCTCCTGGCCTATCGACTCGATTCCGAACAGGGCGCGAGCGTGGCTGCGCGGCCGCGCGCGGCACGCGCGCCGGTCTCGTCACCCCGCCGCTCGAGCAACTGCGCGAGCGCCGAGTAGGCGCGCGCGTAGCCGGGATCCAGCGCGATCGCCCGGCGCAAGCTGGCTTCAGCTTCCGGGCTCGCGGCGTCCGCCGCGCGCAACGCGAGGGCGAGCTCGTAGTGCGCTTCGGCAAAGCTCGACACGATGCCAACCGCTTCGCGGCGCTGGGCGATGGCGCCCTTGACGTCGCCGTTCTTCAGCAGCGTCGCCGACGAATCGAGCAGCACGAGCATGCGGCCGAAGTCCGCTTTCTCGCCGTTGATGCGCCGCACCTCCGCCTCTTGATGCGAGGCTTCTTCCTTGTGACCCTGTTTCGCGAGGGCCTGCGCCAGCAGGACGCGCGCTTCGCTCAGTTGTGGATCCAGACGCGTCGCTTCGCGTAGCTCCGCTACGGCATCTTCGAGCTCCCCAAGCCGCAGCAACGTCGCTCCGAGCACATGATGACCCTCCGGGTCGCCGGGCCGATCCGCAACGGCGCGGCGCAGCTCCCGTGCCGCCGTCGGAATCTCTCCTTTCTGTCGCAGCACCAGGCCGAGCGATCGGCGCGCCAGAGCATGCGCGGGACTCTTCGCGAGCGCGGCACGGAACTGCGTTTCGGCTTCGTCGAGATCGCCTTGCAGCCTGAGCGCAAGCCCGAGGCTGTACGCATGTTCCGGGTTGTCCGGTGCCAGCGTCAGCGCGCGGCGCAGATGAACGACGGCGGCGCCCATATTCTGCTGCTCGGCGAGGAGTTGACCGAGGACGAGTTGTACCTGGGCCTGGTCGGGATCCTGTTCGGCGGCAGCCGACAAAACCTCCACCGCTTCGTCCAGATCCGCTCGCTGCCGGCGACCGCCTGCCCGCTGGTAGCGGTTCCAGAGTGTCACCGCAAGCTGGTACCGTCCTTCCACCGAGCGTGGTGTCGTGGCGTTCGTCTGCCGCAACTGCGCGATCGCGCCATCGAGATCGCCGGCCGCGGCGCAGGCCTCGGCACTGGCCGGGTTCGGGGCCGGAGACGGAGCCGTCGAGCCGGTGCGCTCTTCGCGCACGATGCGGAACATCATGCGCCTCAGATCGGTGTCGGGGTCGTCGCCACGCTCCTGCGCGTTGAGACGACTGACCCGTGCAAGAAGATCGCGCGCACGATCCGTCTGTCCGCTGCGACGATAGGCCTGCGCCAGGACGTATGCCGGTGCCGCATTCTCCGGCTCCAACGCGACCGCACGCTCGAGGTGCGCGATCGAGCCGGCGACGTCGCCCCGCTTGAGCAGGAGCTTGCCGAGCTCCGCCTGCGCCTGAACGAAGGACGGCTGGACGCGAACGGCGGTGCTGAAGGCCTGCAGCGCCTCGGTGCCCTCCGTATCGTCTACCGACGCGCCAGACCGGAGAAGCGCAATACCAAGAGCATAAAGGATGGCTGGCCGAGGCTTGCGGCCTGTCGCGCGCGCCTGCGTCCGCAGGAGGTCGACCGCCTTCGGCGTCTGCCCCCGCTGCATCCACACCATGGCAAGCGCGACGTACGGAGCGGCCTCCTCCGGCGCCGCCTGGCTCGCGCGGGTGAACTCCTGCTGCGCCTGCTCCACGGCCCCGGTCATCGCCAGGACGACGCCCCGCTGCAGGTACAGCATCGAGGACTCGGGACGATGCTTCAGGCCGATGTCGACGATCTCGAGCGCCAGGCCGTAGTTCTCATGCTCGAGACAGAGCATCGCGAGATCGATGTAGTGCTCTGACACGGCGGGCTCGATCCGTGTGGCCTCGCGCAGCGCGTCGTACGCCTCCTTGATCCGGCCGCTCGCGGCGTACGCGCGCGAAACGAGGTTGTAGAGCTCCGCCGACCTCATCCCCGTGGCGAAGAGCTCCTGCGCGACCTGGATTGCCGCGTCGTGCTCGCCGGCGTCGATGTGCATCAACGTCTCGTTGTAACCGGCGGCATACGGATCGCGGTACCCGTTGCGACGCGCGACACCGAAAAACCGCGCCGCCTCTGCGCGCGCGCCGAATCGGCCGAGCATGGTGCCGGCGTCGAAGGCACTCGTCGGATCGCCAGCCGGCAGCCGATCGAGCAGGGCGATGGCGTCCGCCTTCCGGTTCCGATCGAGAAGGCAATCCGCGTGATGCAGGATCCATCGGGGGTTCTGCGCGACGCGGGCCGCGCTCCTCTCATAATGCGCGAGCGCCGGGGCGCACTGCTTGCGCTCGAACAGAATCTCTGCGAGGTGCACGTGCGCAATCTCGTCGTCCGGCGACTGCTTCAAGACGCTCTCGAAACGTCGCTGGGCCTGATCCAGGCGGCCTGCGTTGAACTCGTTGACGCCGAGATTCTTCAGTGCGGGCACGAAGCTGGAATCGATCGCCAGCGCCGCGCGGAATCTGACGTCGGCCTCGTCAGGCTTGCCCGCGCCGGTCAGCGCGATGCCGAGCAGGTTGATCGCCCGCAGGTCTTTCGGGAACTTGGCGACGAGCGGCTCCAGCGCGCGGATCGCGGCGTCGAATTCATGACGCTGGACCTGGAGGACGGCGCAGTCGTATGGCGTGGCACAGTCCGAGGTCGACTGCGTGGGAGAAGCGGTGATGGTCGGCGCCGTCAGCGACAGCATGGCAGCAGACAGCGCGGCGCGCAGAAAGGGACGGTACCCGGAACCCATCGACACACACGATACAACCGTCAGCTTGCAGCTTCCAGCTTCCACCTTGCAGCTTCCAGCTTCCGGCTTCTGGCTTCTGGCTTCTGGCTTCTGGCAAGGATTAGCTGGAAGCTGGAAGCTGGCAGCTGTTTTCAGAACGAAAATCTCGTCGAGAACTGGACGATACGCCCGGGTTGAGCGGACGTCGTTCGGCCGAACGTGGCATTGATCATGTTGTTGTCGGGGTTGTTCAGGTTGAGCGTGTTGAACAGATTGAATGACTCGAGTCGGAGCTGCAGGTTGCCGCTCGAGCCAAACCCCCACGGTGTCCGCAGCACGCGCGCCAGCACGAGATCGACGTTGAAGTACCGCGGTCCCCGGAAGGTGTTCCGTCCGAGCGTTCCCGGCCGGCCCGGGGCCGGAATCGGGAAGTCAGCTGCCGCGAAGATCCCGGAGAGGAAGTCGTCGTTCGAGAGGCCCCCCTTCGAATCGCCGAATGTCGGGACATTCGGGCGGTCGTTGCCGCTGTTGTCGGCGTTGAAGTCGCACCCGCTGTTGCCGACGATGGCGCCCGAGGCGTCGCGAACGGGAGTAAACGCACGGCCGTTGCACACGACCGAGAAGGGTGTCCCCGTCTGGGCGACGAGAACCCCGGCGAGCTGCCAGCCTCCAGCCAGCCTTCGTGCGACCCCTCCCGCCGGACTCGGGAGGAGCCAGTTCGCCGACAGCGCGAGCTTCTGACGCACGTCGAAGTCGGCTGGACCCTTCTCCTGGTCGGGCGGTCCATACGCATCAGGGCGGCCGGCTGCGGAGAACGAGCTCGAGTAGTCGGTCGCCTTCCCGAACGTGTAGGCACTCGAGAGCTGAAGGGCGCTGCGATTCACCTTCAGCGCGATGGTCCCGCCGTGGAACTTGCTCTGATCCGTCGATTCCGTGAAGTTGATCGTCGCGAAGCCCGGAAGAATGCCATCGAACCGCCCGTCGAGCATGTCTCCGTTGAATCGGTTGATGTCGAACTTTCGATACGCGTTGCGCCCGCGCGATCCGAGGTAGTCCGCCTCCACGGCCACTGCCCGGCTCAAGGCGCGCTGGACACCAACGAACCAGTTGTCCAAGTACATGTCGTCGAAGTTCGGATCGACCACGTGCACGAGGCCCCGGCCGTTGGTCAGCCCGCCGTACTGATTGAGCCCGCTGGTCAAGCCGATCGGACGCGGGTAGTCGTACGGCATGTCGCGGTTGCGGCCCAGACCGAAGACGGGCCTGGCCGTCGGGTCGCTCGCGAGGACGGTCGCAATCGCGAACCCGGGGAGGTTGAGGTGCTCGGAGTCCCAGATCTGGTTCGACATGCGATCGTACGAACGTCCGATGCCGCCCCGCACCGACATGCGGCCGTCACCCGTCGGATCCCACGCAAAGCTCGCGCGTGGCGCCAGCGTGTGCTGTCCTCCGCCCCACAATCCGCCCTCGAGGTAGTAGTGACGCTCGACGACTTGCGAGCCTTGCAGGCGAGTGCGCAGGTCGGTCCCACCAGGCATCACGATGTTCGCCATGTTCCCGGACGCATCGTAGATGTTCAGGAAGCCTTCGTACCTCAGACCGCCGTTCAGGGTCAGGTTCCGGCTGACCTTCCAGTCGTCCTGCACGAAGGTCGACACCGACTGCGTGCGATGGAACCGGGTGAGGCTCGTGACGAGCCCGCCGGTTCGAGGATCCATTCCCACTTGCTGGTGCGCACGCGGAGTGTCCGCCGCGAAATCGAACACGTTGTTGAAGTCGTACGTGGGCCGGTTGTAGGTGCGGGACGAATCGTTGTCGGCATGCTCGCGAGTGTAGCCGCCGCCGACCTTCAGGTTGTGCGAGCCGCGCGTCCAGGTGACCACGTCGCGCCACTCGAAGCTGTTCTGCACGAACTCGTTCGGTCCGAACCCCTGCTGATACCCCGTCAGCCCGCCAACGGTGATTCCGGGAACCTCTGGATACGGGTTCGTCAGCTCGCCCCACGGGCGGACCCACGAGAACGACGCCTCGTTCAGCAGCCTCGGCGACAGAATCTTCGTGTAGTTCGCGTTGACGTGCATGCTGCTCGTCGGAGACGGCGCCGTGAACGCCGGATACACGCTCGGCTCCCCGAACCCGACTTTGTCCGTTGTCGTCCGGTTGAACGAGCCATACAACCGATCGTGGCCGCCGTTGAGGTTGTGATCCACGCGGCCGGTCCACTGCAGCCCGTTGCGCGGGGAGGTGTCGTTCCAGGTACCGACGCCAAATACGCCCAGGTTGCACGGGATCGGGCCCACGGGCGAATCGATCGGCGTGGCGCCCGAGCAGGTCGAGCTGAGAAGGGATCCGGCGGTCCGGATGTTCCGGTCCGGCGTGAAAGACGCCGGAAACGTGTTCATGATGTAAGTCGAGATGTTGTTCGGACGGCTCTGCTGCATGAAGCGCGCGAAGTCCGGTGTGATCACCGTGGTGTCCCGGCTGATCGCCACGTCGGATCGCAGGACGTCTCCGGATGTGAAGAAGAACGTGCGATCCCGTGCAATCGGGCCGCCGATCCCCCACGACACCTCGTTCCGGCTGAAATCGGGCGTCGTCTTCTCGAAGTAGTTCTTGGCCTGCAGGTTGTTGTTCGTGTAGTAGTAGCTCGCCCCGCCGTGGATGTTGTTCGTGCCGCTCTTGGTGACGATGTTCACGAGCACGGAGCCGTTCCGGCCGTACTCGGCCGAGAAGTTGTTGACCGACACGCGCACTTCCTGAACGCTCTCCGTGTTCGGATTGATGTTCACGACGCCGCTGCGCTGGCTCGAGCTCACCGTGGACGAGTCGATCAGGAAGTTGTTCGACTCGGTCCTGGCGCCGTTGGCGTTCATGTTCACGCTGAACTCATTGCTGTACAGATCCGAGCTGGACTGTGCGTACGCCTGTGTGCCGCCGGTCGCCCGCCCGAGCACCCCCGGAGTGAGTACGACGAGGTTGAAGAAATTGCGCCCGGCGAGCGGAAGATTCTTGACCTGGCTTTCCTCGATGAGCCCGGACACGCGGCCCTGGGCAGTCTCGATCAGCGGCGGTGCGCCCTGAACCGTGACTTCCTCGGCGGCCGTCCCGACGTCCATCACGAGATTGATGGTTCGCGTCTCGGCGACCTGCAGCCGGATGTGCTCCTGCACGACGGTCTTGAAGCCCTGCAGCGTGACGCGAACGGTGTAGAGCCCGTTGCCGAGCGACGGGAAACGGTAGTAACCGGCGGGTCCCGTCTGGGCGGTCTGCACGACGCCGGTCTCTTCGTTCTTGAGCGTGACTGTCGCGCCCGGCACGACGCCGGCCGTCGAATCGGTCACCGTACCCTCGACGGCGCTGGCGAACTGCGCGTCGGCGGGGCGGGCGCCGGACAGCACGACCATCACCGCGAAGGTCACGACAACCGCCAGGTGCGTTCGGATCGTCATCGTCGTCTCTCCGTGACACGCCAGCGGCTAGAGGTCTTGACCACCCAGAACCTGCCCTGCTTGAGCCAAGCTTCTTAGGTCAAAGACCGTCCCCGCGTCAGCGGGGCGTTATCAAGAATGCGTGCTAGCGAGGCGGAGCCACAACGGTCCGAAGCGCAGCCTCGCTAGAACTGAAATGTCAGTCTGCGCGGCTGATTTATGGTATTAGGAGTGGCTCGTTGTCAAGTCCATTCACGCGAGCGCCCGTGCCGATCCGACCTCGAACACCGCGCATGAAACTCAGCCGTCCGAGAGAATGCGTCCCCCGAGTCGTCTTTCCGGCCGTCATCGCCGCACTCGCCATGGGCCTCTGGGGCGGCCTCTCCGCCTTTCAGGGAATGGCCAGCCCGAAGCGGTCGTCGAAGCCGGTGGCGCGCGTCGACACCAGCCTGCCTCCGATCGCTGTCGCCTTCACGGACGTCGCCGAGCAGGCCGGCCTCGAGGCCATCAGCGTCTCCGGCCCCGAAGACCGCAAGAAGTACATCCTCGAGACGACAGGGACGGGAGTCGCGCTCTTCGACTACGACAACGACGGCCGGCTCGACATCTTTCTTCCGAACGGGACAACGCTCGATGGCTCAGCGGGTGGACCGGACGCCGCAACCGGGCACCTGTATCGCAATCTGGGGGGACTCCGCTTCGAAGACGTCACGACCAAAGCGGCGCTGGCTCGAACGGGATGGGGGCAGGGTGCCTGCGTGGGCGACTACGACAACGACGGCCACCGCGATCTGTTCGTCACCTACTACGGCCAGAGCGTCCTCTCCCGAAATCGCGGCGACGGTACGTTCGAAGACGTCACGGATCGCGCCGGCCTCCGCGTGCCGGCGCCGCGATGGGACACCGGCTGCTCGTTCTTCGACTACGACCTCGACGGCCGGCTCGATCTCGCTGTCACGAGCTATCTCGAGTTCGATCGAACGAAGATCCCGGAGCCAGGAACAGGCGGCTACTGCCAGTGGAAAGGCATTCCCGTGATGTGCGGTCCACGCGGCCTGCCCTTCTCCCGGAATCGCCTGTTCCACAACGAAGGCGGCGGCCGGTTCGTGGATGTCTCGCTCAAGAGCGGAATCGGGAAGACCAAGGGCTGCTACGCCTTCACCGTGGTGTCGTCCGACTTCGACAACGATGGCTTTCCCGATCTCTACGTCGCGTGCGACTCGACGCCCAGCCTGCTCTACCACAACAACCATGACGGCACGTTCGAGGACATCGGGCTGCTCTCGGGGACGGCGCTGAACGAAGACGGCCAGGAACAGGGCGGCATGGGCGTCGCCGTCGCCGACTACGACGAAGACGGCAACATGGACATTGTCAAGACGAACTTCAGCGACGATGTGCCGAACGTGTATCACAACAACGGAGACGGGACGTTCGAGGACCGCGTGCTGCAGTCTGGCCTGGGCGGCTACGTGCAGTACGTCGGCTGGGGCGTGCAGCTGGCTGACGTCGATCACGACGGCCGCCGGGATCTGCTGATGATCAACGGGCACGTGTACCCGGAGGCGGACAAGACGCCCGAGATTCGATACCGGCAGCCGCGGCTCTTCTATTGGCACGTGGGCGGCGGTAAGTTCAAGGATCTGTCGGTGCAAGCCGGGGCAGGCGTGTCGGCGCGTCTGTCGTCGCGCGGGTCCGCGGCCGGTGATCTCGATGACGATGGCTCGCTCGAAGTCGTCGTGAGCAACATGGGCTCCCGCCCCAGCCTTCTGAAGAACACGGGCACGCACCAGCACTGGCTGCTCGTGCGGCTGCTTGGCGTCAAGGCGAACAAGGACGCGATCGGCGCGCGCGTGGCCGTCCAGGTCGCCGGGCGCCGGATTTCAGGGGAGGTGCAGAGCGGGAGCAGCTACATCTCGCAGAACGACAGCCGCGTCCACATCGGACTCGCGAGAGACGACGCGTACGATCGCATCGAGGTGCAGTGGCCGGGCGGGGCGCGCGAGCAGTTCCCGGGAGGAAAGGCCGATCGGGTCGTCACGCTGACGGAGGGTCAGGGAACGCGCGTGGCGGCGCGCGGCGCCAGGGAGAACCCGTTCTGATATCGATGCTGTGGCTTCCACCTTTTAGGTGGAAGGCCCGCGACAGCCGCTGATCTTCCGCCTGAAGGCGGAAGCCACACGAGATCAACTTACAGGTCAGCGTGAAAGCGTCATCGACGTCGTTGTCGTGGGCGCTGCCGCCAGCTCGCCGACCGCCTCGACCAGCATCTTCGCCTTCGCGTGGTCGGCCGCGCCAGCGACGTCCGACTTGAGCTGGGACGCGAGCTTCCTGAGCGCCTGCTGGCGCGCCTGACCCGACAGCTTCTCCGCGCTATCGAGCCCGGTTCGGGCCGCGGCGATCTTCGCGGCCGCGAGACCGTTCCCGCGCTCGAGCTGATCCAGGTAGGCGCGCGGCTTCGCGAAGCTGGCCGGCCAGACCATCTTGCGCTGTTCCTGAGCGTTCAGATACTCCCGCTTCACGGTCTTCGCGGCGTCCAGCTCGTTCTGCGAGATGAGAGGGCTCGGCAGCAGCTCGTAGATGTCGAGCCCGCGGGCGATCTCCGAGCTCACGATCATTCCGTTGTACCAGTACACCGACCAGGAGCCGCCTGTGATGAGCCGGGTCGCGTCCACCGGACCCCGATCGAAGTAGGCAATCTCCTTCGGCTTTGAGACGTCGGTCCAGTCGAAGACCGAGATCCCGCCCTGGTACCAGCCCTGAACCATCACTTCGCGGCCAGGAATTGGAATCAGGGATCCGTTGTGCGCGACGCAGTTCTCGAATGACGTCTGCGGCGCCGGCATCTTGTAGTAGCTCTTGAAATGCATCTTGTTGCCGCTCTCGATCGTGAAGAGCGCGTCGGCGCCCCACTCGAGCTTGTCCGTGCTGCGGCATCGCGGCTGGGTTCCACCGCCCCACTCGTCCGAGAACAGGATCTTGCTGCCGTCGTTGTTGAAGGTCGCCGAGTGCCAGAACGACATGTTGATGTCGGCTGCCTGATCGATGCGCTTGGGGTTCACGACGTCGCGAATGTCGAGCAGCAGTCCGTACCCGCCGCAGGCGCCGCCGGCGAGGCCAATCTCCGAGTACGTCGTGATGTCGTGGCACTGGTTCGGCCCCGAAGGTGGACCGGCCGGACCTCTCCCACCGCCCGCCCCGGCGCCGCCCGCGACTGCTCCACCGGCGGCGGCCCCTGCTGCGGGGTCACCCGCTCCGGCAGCAGCACCAGCCGCGGCATCAGCGCCAGCCGGCGGTGCGCCACGGCCCGGCTCGACGCGGCGCGGCGGCGGAGCAAGACCGTAGAAGATCCGCGGCGAGCTCACGATCGCCGCTTTCTCCGGAGCGGCGAGCGGAACCTTGATGACCTCGAGCCTGAACCGCGCGGTGTTCGGGTCTTCGATCGGACCATCGGTGCATCCCGGAAGCTCCTCCGGCGAACGCACACGAGACGAACCAGACACGTAGATGTAGACGTTGTCCTTGTCGCGCGGATCGGTCACGACCGTGTGCGTGTGAGACCCGCGGCACGTCTGCACGTTCGCGACGTACTTCGGGCTCGCCATGTTCGAGATGTCGAAGATGCGGATCCCGCGGAGCCGATCCTTGCTGATGGGCTCTGGCACACCCTGGATGCCGCAGTCGAGGCGCCCGGTCACACCTTCCCCCGACACGAACAGCAGGTTCTTGTACACGGACACATCGCTCTGCGACGCCGGGCAGAGATACGTCTGTGCGAGCGTGGGCTTGAGCGGGTTCGAGATGTCGAAGACCTGGAAGCCGTTGTAGTTGCCCTGCACGGCGTACTTCCCCGTGAAGGCGAGGTCGGAGTTCGTGACGCCGAGGAACTTCTCCGTCGGCGGAGTCAGCGAGACCAGCTTGATGTTCCAGGCGGCCTGCGCCGCATCCCATCGCCCGGCTGACAGTCCGACGCGCGGGTCGGGTGTGGGCGCAGTCGCCGAGACGATCGGCTTGACCGGCTCGGGCAGGACCGCGGGCGGCGGTGTGGGTGGCGGCGGTGGTGTGCCTCGACCGCGGCCTCCGCGACCTTCGGGCGCCGCGGCGCCCGGCGCAGCCGCGGCGGTCGGCGCTTCCGCGGGCGGCCGGCGGCTTCCGCGGAGGCCGCCGCTGTCGAAGACGTGCCCGACGGGGTGGACGGTGCCGGAGCTGGCGCCGCGGCAGCCGGCGACGGGTTCGCCGGTGCAGACGAGGCAGGCGCAGCCACCCGTGGGGACTTCTCGGCGCACGCGACGACCAGCAACACGGCCGCGGCCGACACGAAGACGAACGACCTCATGAATGCACTCCGTTCACCTGAAAAAGAGAGGGGTCTCACCGCTGCCCGGCGGCACCGAGCATCTTCTGCATGCGCTCTATCTCTGTCGTCTGGTCTGCGTACATGTCGGAGACGAACTTGTAGACATCCTCGTCCTGCATGGCGCCGTACGAGCCGAACAGATCGTCGACCATCTTGAGGGCGCCCTCGTGATGGCGAATCATGAAGGTGAGGAAGAGCCGATCCCACTCGGCATTCTTCGCCTTGTCGAGCTGCGCCAGCTGCTCGGGGGTGAGCATGCCCGGCATCAGCATGTCGTGCTCCATGCCGTTCATCTTCATCCGGTGATGCGTGGCGTTGGCGTCCGGTACGGTTTCGTCCCGATCGCGAAGCCAGGTCCGCATGAACTCGATCTCGTCACGCTGCCCGACGGCGATCCGCTCGCACAGGACGCGGACGTCCGGTCGCGCGCCATGTGAGGCGGCCCAACCGGCGATCAGCACCGCCTGGGCATGATGAGGAATCATGCCGGACATGAACTCGACGTCGGCGGCGCTGAATGGCGCGCGAACGAGATCGGGACGCGCCTTCGGCTCCGGGCCCTGCGGGCCCGCGGCGGCGCCCGATGCCCAGGCTGACAGAATCAACAGTGCTGCCGCGATCGGCTGACGGAATGACATGTTCATAACGTTTGAGGTCGGCGAAAATGTTAAGACATTTCGGAGGTGGGACGAAAGGGGCAATAATGTCGGGCAGATCAGGCTCATCCGCCAAAAGTGTATGACGGTCGGCGCGCCGCAAGCCATCACAGGGGGAGGGAGGAAGGAGGAACACTGTGTGGCTTTCAGGCTTCGCGAGTTGGCTGCCATGCAGCCAGTTCGAACAGGGAACGGTTCGTCTCTACCCCGTCTCGAACCCGGCCTTCACCGGCGCTCCGACTGGCTCTTCAATCTGCTTGCCCAGATGGAACGGCACGCTCGTCACCACGACGTTCGGCTTGAAGAGGAGGGCCCCCTTGATCAGCAGCGCGTGCTGATTGTGGAGGAGATGCTGCCACAACCGGTGCGGCACGAACTCCGGCAGAATCACCGTGACGTATCCGTACTGATCAAGCTGCTGGACCTGCTCGACGTACTCCAGGAGCGGTTCCATCAGCGAGCGGTACGGTGATTCGAGCACGACCAGCTTCACGCCCTGCCCCCACTCAGGCCACAGCCGCCGAATCCCCTCGGTGCCGGCCGGGTCGATCTCCACGTAGATCGCCCGAACGTCGTCCGACAGCGTCCGTGCGTATCGAAGCGCCTTGACCACCGCGCGCTGGATGCCGCCAATCGGCACGAGGACGACGTGACGGCCCTCGGGCTCCGGATGCCACGTGCGCAGCGAGAGCTCGGCGGCGACGCGATCGTAGTGACGGCGCGTGATCTCGAAGATCGCGACCAGCACCGGGATCATCACCAGGATGATCCACGCGCCCTCGGCCGCCTTCGTCGTGGCCACGATCACCAGGACGATGCCGGTCACGATGGCACCGAAACCGTTGATGCCGGCGCTCGTCTTCCACCCTGGGCCGCCGAGCGTCCGCCAGTGCAGCACCATTCCCGCCTGCGACAGCGTGAAGGAAACGAACACGCCGATCATGTAGAGCGGGATCAGCGCGTGCGTGTCACCGCCAAAGACGATCAGGAGAACGGACGCGAGGATGCTCAAAATCAGGATCCCGTTCGAGAACGCCAGCCGGTCTCCCTGATTCATGAACTGGCGCGGGAGGAACCGGTCACGCGCGAGGATCGATGCCAGCCGAGGAAAGTCCGCGTAGGCCGTGTTCGCGGCCAGCACCAGAATCGCCATCGTCGCCGCCTGCACGATGTAGTAGGGCCAGCCTCTGCCGCCGAACGTCGCGCGCGCTATCTGCGAGACGACGGTCTCCGCTGTCGTTCGGCACGATGCCGTAGGCATGCGCGAGGAGCGTGATCCCCACGAACATCGTGATCGACATCACAGCCATCGCGACGAGCGTCTGCGCCGCATTCCTGCTCTCGGGCGCGCGAAAGGCCGGCACGCCGTTCGACACGGCCTCGACGCCCGTCAGCGCCGTGCAGCCATTCGAGAACGCCGTCAGCAGCACGAACAGCGGAAGTGCCGTGGTGCCTGGAGGCAGCTGGTGCTCCGTCACCGGGATGGGGTGCAGCGTGCCAGTAAAGTAGCGCCACGCGCCTACCGCGATCATCGCCAGGATGCTGATGATGAAGAAGTAGGTCGGCCCCGCGAACAAGCGCCCCGACTCGCGGATGCCCCGCAGGTTCCCCAGCATCAGAATCGCGACGAACCCGAGACACAGCAACACAGGGTCCAGCGCCCAGTGCGGACCCGCGGACGTGATCGCCGCCACGCCGGCCGCTATGCTGACCGATACGGTGAGCACGTAGTCGATCAGGAGCGATGAGGCGGCGATCAGCGCGGGCAGCCGGCCGAGGTTCTCCTTGGCGACGATGTAGGCGCCACCGCCGTTGGGGTACGCATGGATCGTCTGGCGGTACGAGAACACGACGATCGCGAGCATCGTCGCGATGACCGCGCCGATCGGGGTCACGAGACTGAGCGCCGCGACACCGCCGACTGTGAGGACCCGCAGGATTTCCTCTGTCGCGTACGCGACCGAGGACAGCGGATCCGAAGACAGGACCGCGAGCCCCGTGACCCGAGAGAAGCGTTCGTGATGTGCGAGATGAGACGGGATAGGTGCGCCGACGATCAGGCGCTTGACCTGCCCTAGAAAAGATTCCTCGGCCACCAGGCCCTCCAACCGCCGACGGGGTTAGCTGACGGGCTCGAGGTTGGAAGTCCTCTACCAGCGGTTCACGCTGGATTCGCCCCGTTGAGCGCCATGCTCACGTGGGTCCCCCGTATCGCTCCGTATGGGCGGAGCGAATTTGGCGCTACGACCATTATGCGAGGCGAATCGCTGGAAGTGAGGCGTCTGGCGGCGGTACTTACGAACTTTTTATGACTTTTTGACGCCGGGAGACTGCGGGTCCCACCAATTCTGTCGGGGTGACACAATTGAGCTCGATTTGAGCACCCGCCTTCCTTTTTCGATGCGGGACGTCACGGTCCTCCTGGGCAGCCTCGCGGCGATCGCGGCGGTGACCGCCGTGTTCCGGGCGTTCCCCGGCGTGAGCACGACGACGGTCGCGTTGACGCTCCTGCTCGTCGTGCTCGGGGCCGCCACGAGTGCGCGCCTCTGGATCGCGACCGCGGTCTCGATCGTCGCGATGCTCGCGTTCAACTTTTTCTTCATCCCGCCGATCGGCACCTTTACGGTCGCCCATCCGCAGAACTGGGTTGCGCTGTTCGTCTTCCTCGCCGTCGCGATCATCGGCAGCAATCTGTCGGCGGCGGTCCAGGATCGCGCGCGCGAAGCAATCGCGAGCCGTCACGAAGTGACGCGGCTCTTCGATCTGACGCGGGATGTGCTCTTGACGACGGATACGGCGAGCGCCATCGAGGCGTTGGCCCGGCACGTCGCGCGCCGCTTCGAATTGTCCCGCGTGGCGATCTGCCTTCCCGCAAACCACGGCTGGAACACGTACCAAGGGGGCGGAGAGGATCTCCTGATCGAGGAGGCCGTGCTGAACACCGCCCTCGCCAGGGCGCGAGGCACGCTGGAGTTCGACGCCCGGCAGCGCGCCTATGGCGGTCATCTCCGCGTCGGCAACGACGACAACCCCGTGACCGTCGTGCCGCTGCGCCATGGAACGAAGGCCATCGGCCTCCTGGCCGCCGTCGCGCCGGCATTGGACCTGGGTACGCTCGACGCACTCGCCGGCGTGGTCGCCATCGCGATCGAGCGCGCGCAGTTCCTGGCCGAACGCGATGCCGCGGAGCTGGTGCGTCAGAAGGCCGACCTGGCGGCGACCCTGCTGGCGTCACTCAGTCACGATCTGAAGACGCCGCTGACCGCCATCCGAGTGGCCGATCGAGAACCTGCGCAGCGAGATGCGCCCCAGTCGACCGCCGGGCCCAGTCCGACCTCGCGATTGCGGAGCTCGATCGCCTGACCCGGCTCTTTCAGGACATCCTGGACATGGCACGGGTAGATGCCGCCGCCATTCCGATCGAGCGGCAATGGGTGACGCCGGCTGACGTCGTCGACGCGGCGATGGCGCATGTCAGACACGCGCTGAACGGACGCTCCGTCAAAGTCGACGGCGACGCTGAAACCGTCGTCGAGATCGACCCGCGTCTGTCGTCCGGCGCGCTCTCGCACCTGCTCGAGAATGCCGCGCAATATTCACCTCCGCGCGGACATCGTCGTGGTCGCCCGCGCAGAGGGCGATGGGCTCCATGTCTCGGTGACCGATCACGGGCCCGGCCTGGATCCCGGCGAGCTCGAACATCTCTTCGAGCGCTTCTATCGTGGACGCGTCGCGCGGCAGCTGCGCCCGGCACTGGAATGGGACTCGCGATCACTCGCGGACTGCTCGCTGCCGCCGGCGGACGCGTGTGGGCGGAGAACGTGCCCGGCGCGGGCGCGCGATTCTCGATGACGGTTCCGAGGAGCCGTCCGGGCGGTCGCCCCGGAGGAGCGAGCGAGGATGTGACATGGGCCTTCGGATTCTGGTCGTCGACGACGAGCCGAACATCCTGGCGAGCGTGGCGCCGCTGCTGCGATCGCGGGGCTACGAGGTGCTGACGGCGATGACCGGAGGCGCCGCCCTCGACTGCCGTCGAGCGCGACAATCCGGATTTGGTCGTCCTCGATCTGGGACTGCCGGACATCAATGGCGTGCAGTGTGTGCGGCAGATTCGCGAGACCCGCAACGTTCCGATCCTTGTGCTGTCGGCTCGCGGTGCCGAAGGCGACAAGGTGGCGGCGCTCGACGCCGGCGCAGACGATTACGTCACGAAGCCGTTCGGCGCGGAGGAGTTGCTGGCGCGCATTCGCGCCGCGCTGCGCCGCGTCGAGCCGCCGGCGCCGCCCAACGAGCAGATCGTGCGGGGCGGGCTCGTCATCGATCGGGAGCGCTTCCGCGTGCTCAGAGAGGGAAGAGGAAGTACGCCTGACGCCCAAGGAATTCGAGCTCCTCACCTACCTCGCCCAACGTCCCGGACGCGTCCTGACCCATCGCACGATCCTGAAAGCCGTGTGGGGCCCGAACGCCGTCGATCAGCCCGAGCACCTGCGCGTGCTCGTGGCGTCCCTTCGCAAGAAGATCGAGCCGACCCCATCATCTCCGCAGTACATCCTGACCGAACCGTGGGTGGGGTACCGGTTCGCGGACGAACAGTCAGGTCTTCCGCCTGAAGGCGGAAGCCACGGCAGCACTTGAATCGTGCAGCATGGCATTGAATCGTGTGGCTTCCGCCTTCAGGCGGAAGTTACCGGCGCAGCTTCATTGGCCACTCGCGGTCCAGCGCGAGGTTCAGCTCCAGTACGTTGACGCGTGGCTCACCGAGGAAGCCCAGCTGACGCCCGTCGGTGTGTGCGGCAACGAGGGCCTGGACGTTCTGTCCCGACATCCCACGCTCGCGGGCAACGCGCGGGACCTGGAAGGCGGCCGCGGCCGGCGAGATGTGCGGGTCGAAGCCGGACGCCGACGCCGTCACCAGATCGACCGGAACCGGCGCGCCGGGATTCTCCTTGCGCGCGGCTTCGACGTTCGCCCTGACGGTGTCGATCAGCTGCTTGTTCGTCGGCCCGAGCTGACTGCCCGCCGAGTTGGCGGCGTCGTACCCTGTTCCGGCCGCGGACGGGCGTGGCCTGAAGTAGCCGGGTGACGAAAACCCTTGCCCGATCAGCCTCGAGCCCACGACCTTGCCGTTCTGCTCGATCAGCTGCCCGTTGGCCTTGTCCGGGAAGAGCACCTGCGCGAGGCCGGTGACGGCAAGGGGATATATCAGTCCGAGGATGATCGTGGTGACGATCGTCATCAGGACGGCGACGATGAGATTGCGGGTGATGTTCATGATCGTTCCTTGATCGCGCGTTGTTCACTTGTCACGAAAACCCTTACAGGAGGAAGGAGGAAGGAGGAACTTTCCTTGCGAAAAGATCCTCCCTTCCTCCCTCCTCCTGTTGGCTTTTCAGGCTCCACGAGTTAGCTCCCATGCGTCTGGTTCCAGTGGGTAACCACCCGCCCCTACGCCAATCTCAACGCCGTGATCACGACGTCGATGATCTTGATCCCGATGAACGGGATGATCACGCCGCCTAGCCCATAAATCAGGAGGTTCCGCCTGAGTAGAGCCGCCGCTCCTTCCGGACGATAGCGGATGCCCCGCAGCGCGAGCGGCACGAGCGCGACGATGACGAGCGCGTTGAAAATCACGGCGGCCAGAATCGCTGACTGAGGCGTGCGCAGCCCCATGATGTTGAGCGCGCCGAGCATCGGGAAAGTCGCGAGGAACATCGCGGGGATGATCGCGAAGTACTTCGCCACGTCGTTCGCGATGGAGAACGTGGTCAGCGCTCCACGCGTAATCAGCAGCTGCTTGCCAATTTCGACGACCTCGATCAGCTTCGTCGGGTTCGAGTCGAGATCGACCATGTTGCCCGCTTCCTTCGCAGCCTGAGTGCCGGTGTTCATGGCGACGCCGACGTCGGCTTGCGCGAGCGCCGGCGCGTCGTTGGTCCCATCGCCCGTCATCGCGACGAGCTTGCCCTCGGCCTGCTCGCGCTTGATCAGCGCCATCTTGTCCTCGGGCTTTGCCTCTGCGAGAAACTCGTCGACGCCGGCTTCGGCGGTGATCGCCGCGGCCGTGAGGGGGTTGTCGCCGGTGATCATCACGGTCTTGATGCCCATCGCTCGCAGGTGCGCGAACCGCTCGCGCATGCCGCCCTTGACGACGTCCTTCAGGTGGATGACGCCAAGGATGTGGCGCCCTTCGGCAACCACCAGCGGCGTGCCGCCGGCGCGGGCAATCCGTTGGACGATTCCCGACAGCTGTTCCGGGACCTTCCCGCCGTTCGAGACGACCCACTTTTCGACGGCATCAGCCGCACCTTTCCGAATCTCGCGGATGCCAGCATCCTCGTCGGCCGCCGGGCCGCCCGACCGCATCAACGCCGGGCGGGACACAGGCAGGTTGACGCCGGACATGCGTGTCTGCGCCGTGAAGGCGATGAAGGTCGCATGCTGCGGCGAGAGCCCTCTCCCGCGAATGCCGTACTTGTCCTTCGCCAGCACGACGATCGAGCGGCCTTCGGGCGTCTCGTCGGGAAGCGACGCGAGCTGCGCGGCGCCGGCGAGCGCGTTTTCGCTGACGCCCGGAAGCGGAATGAATTCGGTGGCCTGACGATTGCCCAGGGTGATCGTGCCTGTCTTGTCGAGGAGCAGGGTGTGGACATCGCCGGCGGCCTCTACCGCGCGCCCCGACATCGCGAGCACGTTGTGCTGCACCAGGCGGTCCATGCCCGCAATGCCGATCGCCGAGAGGAGCCCGCCGATCGTCGTCGGGATGAGGCACACGAGCAGCGACACGAGCACGAACACCGATTGCGGCGCGCCGGAGTAGATCGCAAACGGCTGGAGCGTGACCACCGCGATCAGGAACACGATGGTCAGCCCGGCCAGCAGGATGTTGAGCGCAATCTCGTTCGGCGTCTTCTGGCGCTCTGCGCCCTCGACGAGCGCGATCATCCGATCGAGGAACGTTTCGCCCGGGTTGACCGTCACCTCCACGCGGATCCAGTCGGACAGCACTTTCGTGCCGCCGGTCACGGCGGAGCGGTCGCCACCCGACTCACGTATCACCGGCGCCGACTCGCCGGTGATCGCACTCTCGTCCACCGACGCCACGCCCTCGACGATCTCGCCGTCGGCAGGAATCACCTCTCCGGCGGCTACGCGGACGAGGTCGCCTTTGCGCAGCGCGGGACCCGGCACGCGCTCGAGCGTTCCGTCCGGCCGTTCGCGATTCGCCATCGTTTCCGTCTTCGCCTTGCGGAGGGTGTCCGCCTGCGCCTTGCCGCGGCCCTCAGCCATGGCCTCCGCGAAATTGGCGAAGAGCACGGTGAGCCAGAGCCAGAACGTGATCTGGAGCTCGAACCCCAGGCTTCCACTGCCCGTCAGGGCGTCGTGCACCAGCCGAAGCGTGGTGAGCACGCTCCCCACCTCGACGACGAACATGACCGGATTGCGGGCCATCGTCCGCGGGTGCAGCTTTCGGAACGAATCCCGGATCGCGCGCCGCACGATCTGCGGATCCCAGATTGAGATCGTTTGTGTCGCCATCAGAACACCTGTCCAGCGTTCATCATGTAGTGCTCGACTATGGGGCCCAGGCTCAGCGCGGGGAAGAACGTCAATGCGCCGACGATGACGATGACGCCGACGAGCAGCGTCGTGAAGAGAGGCGTCGTGACCGGAAACGTTCCGAGCGAGGCGGGAACGACCTTCTTGCGACTCAAGCTCCCCGCAATCGCGAGGGGCGGAATGATCATGAAGAACCGGCCGAAGAGCATCGTCAATCCGAGCGTCGTGTTGTACCACGGCGTGTTCACGCTGATCCCCCCGAAGGCCGAGCCATTGTTGGCCGCGGCCGACGAATAGGCGTAGAGCATCTCGGAGAGTCCGTGCGGCCCGGGATTGAGGATGCTGGACGTGCCGAGGCTCGGCGACACCGAGGAGATGGCCGTGAACGTCAGAATCAACAGAGAGAAGATCAGGACCGTGAGCATGGCCATCTGAACCTCGAAGGCCTGGATCTTCTTACCGAGGTATTCAGGCGTCCGGCCGACCATCAGCCCGGCGATGAACACCGACAGGATGATGTAGACGAGGATTCCGTACATCCCGGCGCCGACCCCGCCGAACACGACTTCGCTCAATTGAATGTTGGCGAGCGGTACGAGGCCGCCAAGCGGCGTGAACGAGTCGTGCCATCCGTTGACCGCGCCGCAGCTGGCGTCCGTCGTTGCCGTGGCGAAGAGGGCCGTGTTGGCGATCCCGAACCGGACCTCCTTTCCTTCCATGTTGCCGCCTGGGGACATCTCAGTCGCCGTCTGGTCGGCGCCGGCGGCGGTGAGCAGCGGATTTCCGCGGGCCTCGGCCCAATACGCGACCGTCACGCCCGACGAGGAAGAGGAACGCCATGGCGGCCCAGACCGCCCAGCCGTGCCTCCGCGAGCCTGTCATCGACCCGAGGGTGTAGGTGAGGCCCGACGAGATCGCGAAGATGCCGAACATCGCCAGGAAATTCGAGAGTGGCGTCGGGTTCTCGAACGGATGCGCGCTGTTGGCGTTGAAGAAGCCGCCGCCGTTCGTGCCGAACTGCTTGATGATCTCCTGCGAAGCTGTCGGACCCTGCGCGATGGTCTGTTCCCTGACCACCGTGGTCTGCGGCTTGCCATCGGGTCCATTTGACGTGACGGTCTGGGGATCGATGACCGCGACCTTGTCGTACGGCTTGAGGTTCTGCACGACGCCCTGCGACACCAGGAACAGCGCTCCGACGACGGAGATTGGCAGCAGGAGCCAGAGCGTACATCGGACGAGATCGACCCAGAAGTTGCCGATTGTCTCCTTTTCCTTCTGGGCGATGCCGCGGATGAACGCGACGGCCACCGCGATGCCGACCGCCGCCGACACGAAGTTGTGGTACGCGAGCCCGGCCATCTGCGTGAAATAGCTCATGGTCGACTCGCCGCTGTAGGCCTGCCAGTTCGTGTTGGTCGTAAACGACGCCGCCGTGTTGAACGCCAGGTCCGGCGCCACTGGCCCGAACCCCTGCGGGTTGAAGGGCAGCGCCTGCTGAAGCCGCTGCATGAAGTACAGGAGCAGCATCGAGACAACGCTGAACATCAAGATGGAAACGGCGTATTCCGTCCAGCGCATCTCGTGCGCGTCGTCGACGCCGGTCAGCCTGTAGATGAGGCGCTCGATCGGCCGCAGCACGGCGTCGAGCCACGTCCGCTGCCGCGCGAACACGCGCGCCATGAAGCTTCCGAGCGCGGGCGTGACGAGCGCGATCGCGCCAAGGAAGAAGAGAATCTGGAACCAGCCATTGAAGGTCATGTCAGAACTTCTCCGGTTTCAACATCGCGAGCACGAGATAGGCGAGCAGTGCCACGCTGACGAGCAGGCCAACGATGTAGTCGAGGCCCATGTGTCACCTCACTTCATCAATCGCGGAGTTCACCTGTGTTGGTGTCGGGCGTGGGAACACAAGTCAACTCCGGTGTAGCCGGTCGCACGCGGCGACGTAGCCGAGGCTGACGACGAAGAAGAGGACGGAGATGGTGACGAAGATGAAGTCCATGACCCCACGATAGGGTCGCCAGGCCTAAGGGCGTCGACAGAAAGCCATAAAGAGTTCGTAAGCTCGCGAAATCGTGTGGAATCCGCGCGCTACCATGCACCTGTGACCGAGCGGACACGCCCAACCGGCGAGCAGATGCTCGAAAGGGTGCTGGCGGAGCAGCGGGCGCGGCTGCGCATCTACATCGGCGCGGCGCCGGGCGTCGGAAAGAGCTACTCGATGCTCGAGGATGCGCACACCTTCAAAGCTGAGGGGGTGGATGTGGCCATTGGTCTAATCGAGACCTACGGCCGTGCGGATACCGAAGCCAAGATCGGAGACCTCGAGGTCATACCGCGGCGAAAGGTCGAGTACCCGAGGCGTCGTGCTCGAGGAGATGGATCCCGACGCGATCCTCCGGCGCAAGCCTCAGCTGTGCATCGTCGACGAGCTCGCGCATGCGAACGTCCCCGGCGGCAGGCACGACAAGCGCTACCAGGACGTCACCGACATACTCGACGCGGGCATCAGCGTGTTCACCGCGGTCAACATTCAGCATCTGGAAACGCTGAACGACGCGGTCGGCCGCGTCACCGGCGTGCGTGTCCGCGAGACCGTCCCCGACAGCTTTCTCGATCGCGCGGACGAAGTCGTCAACGTCGACGTCACGGTGCAGGAGCTGCAGAGCCGCCTCCGGCAGGGGAAGGTCTACAAGCCCGACAAGGTCGAGCAAGCGCTCACCAACTTCTTTCGCGAGACAAACCTGTCGACGCTGCGCGAGCTCGCGCTGCGCGCCGTGGCTGACGAGATCGGCGGGAAGGCGGCCTCGCACCGGCAGCGCGAAGGGCTGGAGCCCGCGCTGATTCCCGAGCGCGTCATGGTGTGTATGAGCTCGAACGCCGATGCCCCACGCGTGCTTCGTGCGGGAACGCGCATCGCCCGGCGGCTGGGCGCACGCTGGTACGCGGTCTACGTCGAAACGCCGCGGGAAGCGCCCGGCCGCATCACGACGGCCGACCGCGAGGCCTTGCAGCGAAACATCGCGCTTGCCGAGAGCCTGGGAGCGACGGTCGTGCGTGTGACAGCCGACCGGCCGGCAGATGGGCTGATCGCGTTCGCCAAACGCGAGGGGATCACGCACGTGATCTTCGGCCAGTCTGCGCGGACGCGATGGGAAATCCTGGTCAAGGGTTCGACGTTGAACCGCTTCCTCGAAGAGGTCAGGGACGCGGCAGTCCAGGTGGTGCCGCTCGGGGAAACGACGTCGATCGCCTGATCGCGGGTGAGCTTTTATGCCTTTTTTACGGAGGCTTTATCGGCGCTTTATGGCGTTCGGGTCGACAGTGGATCCCATGCGAACGTCCCGGATCCTGGTTGAAAACGCCACTGTTTCCCTGCTGGTTGCCATTGTCGGCGTTGCCGTGCTCGTCTGGACCCCTGTCTACGTAGGCTTCGTCTGTGCCACCGCGTCCGCCTTCTGCTGGTGCCTCTGGCTCGAGCGTCATCCTGCGGAGGATCCAGCCGTGGGCGAGCGAGAGTTGCCCTTTGACGTGGCGCTCGACGGACGCGTGACCTCTCGAACGAGCGTGCATTAGAGAGACGGCAGGGCCGAAGCCCTGCACTACGCCCGACTCGGCATCCCGACCTCAATCGGTCGCACCTCCACGGACCCGCCACCGTCGAGCATCGGGCACCCGGTCGAGAGCTCGACTGCCTGTTCCAGGTCTCGCGCCTGGACGATGATGAACCCCAGAACCAGCTCCTTCGTTTCGACGTACGGTCCGTCAGTGACGATCCTCTTCTTGCCACGAACGACTTTCCCGCCGGGCTCGAGCGGCTGCCCCGGATTCTTCAGATGTCCCTTCGCCTCGAGCTCACGAATCCAGGCCAGCCACGCCTGCAGACTTTTCTGCGCGCGCTCGGGCGTCCCCATCGCCTCGCGGCGATCCGCCTCGCCGGCCCGAAACAGGAATATGAAGTCGCTCATCGCTGCCTCCTGATGTCGTCCTCGGCCACGACGGATCTCCCCGTGGCGCCTCAGAGCATCGACGTTCGGCGTAGGTCCGCCCGGACAAGATCTTTGAAGATCCGAGGGGCTTCGCCCCTCGGACTCCCCGACACGCGCGCTCGCGCGCCGCTGCGCCGGCGCGCTTCCGCCTCCGCGCGAAGCGCTACGGCGAGACCTCGCCGAAGCCTTGGCGTAGGCGGGCCGCTCGCGTGGCTCGCTCGCCATGCTCGCTCGCACCGTGCAGCGAGCGTCGGGTTTGTGAGCCGGCTTCTAGTGTGGCTGGCCTACAGCGGAGTTCACTCGTGTGTAGCGCACCAACCAACTGACGTGGCTTCCGCCTTCAGGCGGAAGCCCTGCGGCTCCCTGTCAGCGCCGCGAGCATCCTGGGATCGGCCCTCGCCTCGTCCCAGTCGAGCAGGTCCTTGCTGACCTGAGCCCCGGCCGCCACCAGACGCGACACGACGTCGTAATACCGTTCGGCCATTTCCGCGGGCTTCCGGCTCCATCCGGTCAGCGCCCAGACGATCGGCGGCGTACCCCACGTCTTGTCGATCGGATCGACGCTCGCACCACGCCGAAGGAGGATCGAGACGACGTTGACGTGTCCATGAAACGCGGCGACGTGGAGTCCCTTGTGGCCGGCTCCATGCCCCGGCAGCTCGGTGTCCACGTCTATCCCCTGGTCGAGGAGGAACGTGACCGCATCGGCGCGGCCGTACGCGGAGGCCAGCGAAAAGCCCTCGAGCAGCTGCGCGTGGCTGGCACGGCGATTCAGCGCTCCGTCCTCGCCGAAGAACGTCTTCAGAGCGTCGACGCGTCCCAGGCCGGCTGCGCCCGGAAGGTCGAGCGGCGCGCCGCGCGTCGCGAGGTACTCGGCCGCCTTGGGCTGACCATTGGCGAGGCAGGCACGGATGAGACCGTCCCTCCTGCCGGCCAATCCGGGACGATCCACGCGTGCTCCGTGGTCCAGCAAGACGTCGATCACTTCCTGCTGGACGCCAGCGTTGAAGGGCGGTGCGCTCGTGGCGACGAGCCCAAGCGGAGTGCAGGCGCCTTCGTAAACGTCCGCCTCGGCATCGACCTCGGCGCCGGCCGAGAGCAGGATCTTTGCGATCTCAGCGCTGTTCGTCGGCGACATCTGGCGGAAACCCTCGACGCCGTTCGCCGACACGTAGTGGAGGAGCGTGGCGCGATGCTCGCGAGTGGACCGTGCCCGTACCAGGCCGGGGTGCTCCAGCAACAGCCGCTCGAGCGTCGGCCGATCGCCTCTGACGATGGCGCGCGCAGCCGCTTCGAATGCCGAGATGCCGGAGCTGGCGGCAGCGAGCGATTCTATGTGCTCCGTGAACCGTAGCCAGCTCAGGAAACCATGCGCCCGCGCGATGACGAACTGGGCGCTCGTCAGCACGCATCGAGACGCGGCCTCGTTACCGCCCGACAGCTTTTCTGTCGCGAACTCTGCGACTTGATCGGCGCGACGGGCGACCTCGTGCGAGTCCCGGAGCACGTCAGGTTCTCGCTGCAGGGCCGCGAGCGACTCGACCCATCCCCTCCCCCAGAGCCGAATCGCCTCTGGATCCTCGGACTTGCACGCCTTGACGAGGTCTTTGGCGAGCTTCTTGTACTGCTCGACGTTCGGACGTGGGGGGAGAGGGAGGGCGTCCTGCGGATTCGGGTACATGCGAATCTCCTTTCATCCGATGCCTGGAGTCCGCACTATCAGGCTGCTCGCCTCAGCAGGTCACTGCTTCGGCGGGCGTGAAAGAAGGTTCGTGGTGTTCGAACGGCTGTGGGTGGGCACGGCCCTTTCCGCGGACTGGATGCGCCCCTCGCGCTCGGACCAGTATACGCCGGTCAAGTGCCGACGGTCCGCCGTAGCTTCCGCCTGAAGGCGGAAGCCACAGGAGAAAGATTCACAGGCTGCGCTACGGGTGCAATGAGGGATGCCCCGTACGCGGGAACATCACCACACTCGAGCGCGATCCTCCGGCTTCAGGAAGTAACTTGTCGCTCGCGGTGACGTCGAACGACTGATACCAGCTGTCGACGTTGCGGGTCGCGCCGACGACGCGGAACTTCCGCGGAGAATGTGGGTCCGACGCCATCTGCGCGCGAAGGGCATCGTCACGCGTCTTGCCCCGCCAGCTTTGCGCGTAGCCGAGAAACACGCGGCTCATCAGCGATGGCCGTGCGTGCCGCACGCGACACGCCGATCGCGGTTGACTGCGAGCGGGCAATGCCGGAGGGGGAACCGTGCGAAGACTCATCTGCACCTCCATAGCGCTGCTGTTCCTCGGTGTCGTCTCTTCGGGCGCGACACAAGGTAGTGCGGCCGCAAGCGGTGCCTTCCTGGGCACATGGTCCGGCACCTGGGAGGGCGGCGGCTCGGGAGGCTTCGAGCTGACGCTCGAAACGGGACAAAGCGACACGCTGACGAGGTGGAACGTTTCCCGGCCTCAGGGTATCGAGCGGCGTATCGGCGACGATCTGGCAATCTTCTCACCGCGGTGGTCTCCGTGAAGACGACCGCCTGGAGACCGACTCAGGCCGGCGGCATCGAGATAGGCACGCCACTCGATCGCCGGCGCGAACTTCTGCAGCGCGTCGACCGTCATCGGGTTGTACACCTTGTCGATGTCGCGACGTTCGGCGGCAGCCCAGCTCGCCTTGGCGATTTCCGTCTCGAACGCGAGCACGGCCCTGGCCTTCTCGTCGGGCGCCGCGTCCTTGATCAGCGTGAAGGTGCGTGCGATGTAGGCCTGGTAACGCGTCCTTCTTGTCTTTGAAGCCGTCGGTCAGGTACCGGAAGTACGATTCCCGCCGGACCCCCAAATCGAAATCGTCCTCGTCGCGACGTTCGAAGGCAAGGACGCGAAGGGAACCTGGGCGGCTCAGCAAGGCGGCAGCGAAGTCGCGAGCGGATCGTGGCAGGTCACGAAACAGTGACGGCGGCTTTCATGCCCCAGGCTTGAACGATCCGAGGCGTGCCGGCAAGGGTCGCCGGATCGGCAGCGAAGTCGTACAACTCTCGAGTCAGCGTCTCGACTTCGTCGCGCGACGCGAGGCCCTGACCTATCACCGTGTCCGCGATGTTCTCCATCGTGAGCGCACTGATCAACTTCATCTCCCCTTCGAGGCCAATCGGCTGCGCCACCGACACGCCGATCCCGGTGAGACCGCACTGCCGCAGGAACAACGGAAGGCGCGGCCCGATATCCGGATCGCCTCCCCGCCGCCTCGCGGCCGTGCAGTAGAGCTCGTGATAGCGACGGAACGCCGGAGAATCCGGGTAGACGAAGTGCCCGCTTAAGTCGATGTCCTCGAGAGCGACTGACCCGCCTGGGCAGAGCCATTCGTAGAACAGCCCCACCACGCGCTGCGGATCCGGCAGATGCGTGAGCAGAAAGCGCGCATACACGATATCGAACGCCGCACCGATCGGATCGTCGATCGGGGCGGCCCGATATTCGACGTTCGTGACGCCCTGAGCGCGGGCTTCGTCTCGCGCAATCTCGATTTTCGTGGCGTCCATATCGATGCCGAGCACCGTGCCGTTCGGGCCGACTCGCCGGGCCAGCTCCAGCGTCACGTCTCCGCCGCCACACCCGGCGTCGAGACAGCTCATTCCGCCCGTGATGCCCACTCGATCGAGCAGCGCCGTGGTGCTCTCGCGCATGATGCGGGACAGGACGCGCAGGCGCTCGCGCCCGTGAACCCCACCTCGGATCACGTAGTTCATCGACTCGGTCATGGCATCCTCACCGGACCTCACACTGCAAGGCTACGATGTGTCGCCGCCAAAGTATGGACTGCGTCCAGCGGGCGCGGATCGCGGACTCGTCACTCTCGCGATCGTAGGCCGGTGAGATCAACGCTCGAGCCTCTTCGACTCTGATGACGACGACGGCCCGAATCCGACGGGGCGCATCGGACGGCCCGGGATCGGAGTAGAACCCGACGAGCCGCTCGAAATCCGCGCCGGCCTCCAGCACTTCTCCCCGGCCTTTGAACCGGTATCCCTTCCGCACGAATGGATCCACCACATTGACCTCGATCCCGGGATTCGCTCGAAGGTTGGCAACTGTCCCGGGAGAGCGGATATCCGCAAACATCAAGTGGGTGTCGTCGAGAACCCTCAGCGTACCCTTGGGGGAGAGGTTCGGAGTGCCATCCGGGCAGACGGTGGCCACGAATCCGAGCCTCTGCCGTTCTACGACCTGCTTCATCTCGTCAGTCAACACGTTGGCTCCACCTCTTTACGCGGCATCCTCGTTTGACGCAAGCTCTTCGACATGTTCGTCATCGAATTGATCTACAAGGTCGACCTCGCTGAAATCGACGCGAACATGGCCGCGCATGTCGCGTTCCTGAACAAGTATTACGCGTCCGGTCACTTTCTGGTCTCGGGGCGCAAGATCCCGCGGGACGGCGGCATCATCCTCGCGGCGGGCAAGACCCGACCGCAGATCCAGGCGATCGTCGAGGAAGATCCCTTCGTCGCGCGCGGCCTCGCCGATTTCCGGATCATCGAGTTCCGGGCCAGCCAGCGCGCCAACGACATCCAGAAACGAATCGAGCGGTGACGGAGGGATCGGAGACGCTCACAAACGGAGGAACGCCAAGTTGCCGGCAGGCAGTACGTCGTCATTGCCGGATCTCCGCCAGAACGATCGTCGACGCCGGAGGAAGCGGCCGCCGCGGCCGATGCAACGCCGCCCGTCGTGCAGCCACCGAAGGAGGAAGCCGCTTACGTGGTCTTTGCGCTGCCGTCGACATCGAAGAAGTCGAAGACGAAACCGTAGGCCAGAATCCGGCAGGTAGCTTCCGCCTTAAGGCGGAAGCCACAGAAACGACGCGAGGGGCTAATACGCCATCGCGTAGCAGTCCCGCCGGGGGTCGGCGCCGGCGATGCGATTGCCGGTGCCTTCGTCGACGAGCACGGCCGTCGCGCAGGCGGCGATGCTGTTCGCGGGCACGATCGAGACGTCGTGACCTCGCGACTTCAGGTCGTCTACAACCGACTGCGGGATGCCGGCTTCGAGATTGAGCTTGTTGAAGGCGGCCGCGTGCGGGTACGGCGTCCCGAAGAGGTGCAGGGTCTGCATGCGCGGCCATTCGAAAGCGGCATGCAGGTTGGGGTACCACTCGGAACGGAACTCGACGACATCGAGCAGCGCCTGGAGGATCGTCTGAATCTGGTTGTCGCTGCCCGGGCTGCCGAGGGCCATGAACGGCTGGCCGGCGCGCAGCACGATCGTCGGCGCGAGCGTGTGGCGGGGCCGTGACCGCGGCCGGTACTGCTGCGCGCGCGTCGTGTCGAGCCTGAACGCCTCGCCTCGGACGCTCATGGGAATGCCCGTGCGGCCAAGCACCA
This sequence comes from uncultured Acidobacteriota bacterium, assembly GCA_963804795.1. Taxonomy (GTDB): domain Bacteria; phylum Acidobacteriota; class Vicinamibacteria; order Vicinamibacterales; family 2-12-FULL-66-21; genus CAVSUB01. The sequence goes on from CAWDRS010000016.1 coordinate 171,451, forward strand.
CCGCGCTCGGAATCCAGGCGCCGCTCGGGGTGCTGTCGAACAGGTTGCCGTCCTTGTCGATCACCGAGATGTGCGTCGTGTCGCGCGAGATTCCGCGCAGCAGGTCCGCCTCCGCCGCCCGCGCGTCTTCGACGGACGTCGTGACATCGGCGATCGTCGCCACCCAGTAGGGCCACGTCTTCACCTTCGAGTCGAACGGCAGCGGATTGCCGGCGATGTACGACTTGGACGCGTGCGCGGGATCGATCAGCTTGCGCCGCTCGCCGGCATACGTCTTCGACAGCAGGCCTTCTGCCGGAATCGCGACGAAATCCGGATCCGCGTAGTACGTGTCGCGATCTGCGTACGCCAGCTTGAGGGCTTCGGCGATCGTGTGAATGTAGTCGGCGCTGTTCCGCTTCATGCCGCGGACGTCGAACGGTTCGAGCATGTTGAGCGCTTCGAGCAGCATGGGCCCCTGGCTGTTGAACGTCTGCGTGTAGACCTCGTAGCCGCGATACGTCGTCGTCATCGGCTGCTCGACCTTCGCGAAGAACTCGGCGAAGTCGCTCAGCTCCCATGGCGTGCCGTGCTCTTTCAGGAATGCCACCATCTCGCGCGCGATGTCCCCCTTGTAGAAGAGGTCCCGCGCCGCGGCGACGCCTGCGGCACGTCCGCGCGGCGCCACGCCGCGCTCGGCCTCGACCATGCGCTTCAACGTGTTGGCAAGGTCGGGCATCCGGATGGTGTCGCCGGCCTTGTAGCTCGATCCGTCCGGCTTGAGCCACATCCCCGTGTTCGTCGGCCATGAGCGGATGAAGGGGAGATTGTTGTCGATGGACTGCGTCGTTCGGGGCCGCAGGGGAAATCCGTTCTCCGCATAGTCAATCGCCCGGGCCGAGACCTGCGCGAAGGTCATCGTGCCCCAGCGCTCGAGAATCGTCAGCGCGGCATGGACCACGCCGGGCACCACGGCCGGATCGAGGCCGGTCCCCGCCATGGTCTTCCCGCGCGAAGTGAAGGACTCGAGTGTGGCCCCCTTGGGCGCCCAGCCCTGCCCGTTGATCGAGACGACCTTGCCCTCGCGTCGCGGGTAGACGAGGGCGTGACCCTCGCCGCCGAGGCTGTAGAGATCCTGCTCGACGACGCCGCCGACCAGCATCGCAGTCACACCGGCATCGAAGGCGTTGCCGCCCTTGGTGAGCGTTTCGAACGCCGCCGCGGTGGTCAGCGGATGACCAGCCGATACTGCCGCCGTACGGCCCATGACCGCGGGCCGCGTGGGTGCCTGCGCTTGAATCGCCGCTGCGGCCAGGACGAAGGAGAGTCCGAGAACAGGAGACCAGATCTTCGGCGAGATGGCTGACATGCTCGTTCCTCGCATGTGAAATCGTGAGTGCGGGCCGACGCCCTGGCTCAAAGCTTAGCGCGGCTTGAGGATACGTGACGTCCGTCCTGGAGCCCCCAAGAAGAACTTCCTGCGGGATTCTGCAGCAGCTCGACGCTTCCCACGATCACGTCAATCAAGTCGATTTAAGTCGATTTGATTGACGCTTTAGCGCGATCTAAAGTCTCTTCAGGAGGATCGATGGTCGAGCGGCGGAGCCTGGCGCGTTGCTGCTGGTACGTGCTCGTGGTGTGCGGCCTCGGAGTACCGCTGCATGCGCAAGTCGGCGGAGGGGCGCTGACCGGAAGCGTTTTCGATCAAGCGGGCGCAGCCCTGCCTGGCGCGACGGTAACCGTGACGCAAGCAGACACGAAGCTGACGCGCACGACCGTAACGGCGTCGGATGGCGTCTACTCGATTGCCGCGCTCCCGCCGGGCGAATTCGCGGTCGTGGTCGGGTTGACGGGGTTCCGGCCAATGACGCGTGAGGGCGTCCGGATCTCTACAGGCGATACCGTGCGGCTCGACCTCAGGCTGGAGGTTGGCAGCGTCACAGAAGCGATCGTCGTGCGCGCCGACGCTCCGTTGCTGCGCAGCGACGCGTCAGGGCTGGGCCAGGTCATCCCGAATCGAGCGGTGACGGGACTCCCGCTCAACGGTCGCAGCTTCATCACATTGGCCGGTCTGGCGCCAGGTGTGGCGCTGCCCCCGGGTTCATCACTCCCCCGCATCAACGGCGGACGACCGCGAACCAACGAGTACCTGTTCGACGGCATCTCGGTCCTTCAGCCGGAGCCGGGCCAGGTCGCCTTCTTTCCGAACATCGACGCCATCCAGGAGTTCAAGATCGAGAGCAACAGCCCGCCGGCCGAATTCGGCCGCTTCAACGGCGGGGTCGTGAATCTGACGACCAGGGCCGGCACGAATGCCTTCCACGGCACTACCTTCGAGTTCTTTCGAAACGAAGCGTTGAACGCTCGCAACTTCTTCGCGTCGGCCAACCCGGTCAAGCCCAGGTTCGGGCGGGATCAATTCGGCGGCGTGCTCGGCGGGCCCGTCCGGCAGAACCAGACCTTCTTCTTCGCCGATTACCAGGGGCAGCGACAGACCATCGGGCGCACGGTCATCTCCACGGTGCCGACGGCCCTGCAGCGCCAAGGCATCTTCACGGAAGCCATCAGCGGTCGCGTGCCGGCGATCTACGATCCGGCGACGACGGCCGCGGGCGCAGGCGGCACCACACGAACCGCGTTTCCCGGCAACGCAATTCCGCTCGACCGCATGGATCCGGTGGCGCGTGCCCTGTTACAGCGGTACCCAGCGCCGACGAGCCCAGGCACGGCCAACAACTTCAGTCGCGTGGACGACGAGCGCGTCGACCAGGATCAGTTCAGCCTGAGGGTCGACCATCGGCTTGGCAGCAGCGGCGATCAGGTTTTCGGCCGTCTGACGCGATTCCGCGAAACGTTCATGCCGGTGACGCCCCTGCCGGAGGGCAGCGGCGTGACCACCGGGACGCTGGGCCGCCAGTCGACGCACGCGTGGTCGTTCGCGTCCAGGTATCAGCGTGCGTTCTCCGACCGAATGGTGAACGAGATTCGCTTCGGCGACACGAGGCGATCCGTCGGCCGGACAGCCGCGGTCCTCGCGGGCTCCGTTTCGGAGGTTCTGGGCCTGCCAGGCATTCCCTCATATGCGCAGTTCCCCGATACGCTGCCGACGTTCCTCATCGCAGGTTACCAGCAGCTCGGATCTCCGCCGAACACGGCCACCGATTTCAGCACCAGGGTGACTCAAGTCGCCAACACGTTCACCTGGCTCAAAGGTACGCACTCGATCAAGGCTGGAGGGGACCTTCGGTGGTCCTCGCTCAACGTGGTGCAGCCGCCGTCGCCAACCGGCGCGTTCACCTTCAGCGGCCTCTTCACCGACCTGCCGGGCACCGCCGGAACGGGAACGCCGATGGCCAGCTTCCTGCTCGGCCAGGTTCAGCAGTTCTCGATCGACCTTCAGCAGGAGCAGATCAGGAACCGAGCGCACGTCCAGGAGTACTTCGTACAGGACGACTGGAGGCAGTCGAGCCGGGTGACGATCACCGCCGGCGTGCGCTACACGCTGAACTTTCCGTCGACGGAAGAGAACAATCAGGCCGCGGTGTTCAATCTCGACACCAGGCAGCTCGAGGACCTGGGGCGCGACGGCCATCCCCGTGCCGCCCGACAACTGCACACGCTGAATTTCGGGCCGCGCCTCGGTGTCGTCGCACGCGTGACGGACAGGACCGTCGTCCGAACCGGTTACGGGCTGGTCTGGATCGAACAGGCCGGAATCACGACGCCGTTCACGACCCCGGTGTTTCCGTTCCTCCAGACCGTGTCCCAGCGGACGCTGGACAACCTCGTGCCGGCGTTCATCCTCGCGAACGGTCCCAGCGTTGAACCGATCCCGCTGACCCCGAACGCCGGTCTCGGACAGGGCGTGTTCGCTGTGGATCGCGACCTGGGTTCGGGGTACGTCCAGCAGTGGAACGCGTCGCTCCAGCGCGAGCTCACGCCGAACCTCGCCGTGGAGGTCGCGTATCTCGGCTCGAAGATCACCCGCGTGGGGATCCCCGATACGAACCTCAATCAATTGACGGCCGAACAGCTCGCCCAGGGCCAGTCGCTGTTGCAGCGGGTGCCGAATCCCTACTTCGGAACGATTCCACGATCCTCTTCGCTGGGAGACCCGACCCTACCGCTCGCGCAACTGTTGAAGCCGTATCCGCAGGTACACGACCGTGAGCCTGTACCGGAACAACGTCGGAACGACGATCTACCATGGCGTCTCCGCCAAGCTGGAACAGCGGCTCTCGCGAGGCCTGTCGTACCTCGTCTGCTACACGCGCTCGAGGCTCGAAGACGACGCTTCGTCGGTGTTCGACGCGTCGATTCTCACCGGGCCGGTGGCAAACTATCCCGTTGCCGACAGCTTCAACCGCCGGCTCGAACGCGATGTCTCGACGGGCGACATCCCGCACGTGTTCGTCACCTCGGCCGTATGGGAGATCCCGGTCGGGAGCGGCCGGCGATTTCGGCCCGGCAGCTTTCTCGGAGCGCTCGTCAATGACTGGACCGTCACCGGAATCCTCACGCTCCAGTCCGGCGCTCCGGTGGCGGTGACCCAGGCAACGAACAACAACGCGTTCGCTGGATTCGGTACGCAGCGGCCGAATCTCGTGGGCAGTCCCGACCTGCCTGCCGGCGAACGCACAGTCGGCCGGTGGTTCGACACCAGCGCGTTCGCAGCCGCACCGCAGTTCACCCTCGGCACGAGCTCGCGCAACCCGGTTCACGGGCCGGCCTACCGCAACGTCGATCTCGCGATCGTCCGTCGCATCCCGTTCGGGTCGGCGAGAGCGCTCGAGGTCCGAACGGAGATCTTCAACGCGACCAACACCCCGCCGTTCGGCGCGCCGAACGGCGTCTTTGGCTCCGCGGCGTTTGGCTCGATCACCAGCGCCGGCGATCCGCGAGTGATTCAGCTCGCGGCGAAGTTTCTGTTCTAGGATTACTCGTACCGCAGGGTGTCCGTCGGGTTCACACGGGCCGCTCTGCGCGCAGGAAGGAAGCCGACGAGCGTCGAGACGCCGACCATCAGGAGAGCCACCGAGATCAAGGTCAGGGCATCATACGGGGCAACGCCAAATAGAAATCCCTCCATGGCCCTGCCTGCCGCCACGCTGACGGCCAGCCCGGTCGCAACACCGAGCAGCGCGATGTTCCAGGTTTCGCGAAGCAGCATCCTGAACACGCGACCGGGCTCTAACCCCAACGCGATCCGAATGCCGATTTCGCGAGTACGCGCCCTGACGGTGAAGGAAAGGACGCCGTAGGTTCCGACCAGCGCCAGCACGAGCGCCAGCAGGCCGAGCAGTCCGGTCAGCAGGGCGGCGCCCTTCGCCCCGCCGAAGCCCGCGCCGCTCTCACCGATCTGCCGTTCGAGCGTGTAGACGTCGTACACAGGAATGGCAGGATCCAGCCGACGTATCGTCGCATTGACTGTTGCGGTCAGTGCTTCGGCTGTTGCCGATCGAGAACGCACGTGCAACGTGCGCCTCGTCGAATCGAACTGATCCAACGAGACGAAGTAGCGCGGCACGGCGGCCCCGCCGATCTCGCTGCGGCGATACCTCGCATCGCGCACGATTCCAATCACCTCGAGCAGCGAGGCAGGCTCCGAGCTCGCCCGGAACCGCCGGCCGAGAGGGTCTTCGCCGGGCCATAGACGCGCCGCCAGCGCCTCGTTGACGATCGCCACCTTCGGGGAGCCTGGTGTGTCTCCGGTTGTGAAGGTCCGTCCCCGCAGAACCGGCGTTCCAATCACACGAAAATAATCCCAGGTGACGAAGTGCCTGTCGGCGAGGACGCCGCTGGCGCTCGTGGGAAGGGGCTGGCCGTCGGCGGCCAGATACGGGGTGGAATTGCCGGTGCCGAACGGGACGAACACCGAAGCGGCCGCGGACTCCACGTCGGGCAGGGCTTCCAATGCGGCATCGAGCGACTCATAGAACGAGCGCGCTCTGCCGGCATCGTAACCCAGCGCGGCAGGGTTCACGGAGGCCAGCAGCACGCGGCTGGCATCGAAACCCAGGTCGGCGGATTGGAGACCCTGCAGGCTACGAATGAACAACCCGCATACAACCAGCAACACGACAGACGCTGCCATCTGCGCAGCCGAAAGCCCCTTCCGCAGCCACTGCCGCCGGCCCCCGGTCCAGTCTCTGCTGCTCGCGAGATCGCTGCGCGGTTCGATGCGCGATGCCCGGATTGCCGGCAGAAGCCCGATGAACAACGTGCTGAGGACCAGCAGCACCGCCAGGTACGCCAGCGTTCCCCAGTCGAGGCTGACATCGAGAAACAACGGGAAGCCAGGCGTGGTTGCCATCGTCGCCAGGCCGCGCGCCGTCGCGATTCCAGCGAGGCCACCCGCAAAGACCCCGAGCAGCGCGATGACGAGCGCTTCGACAAGACAGAGCCGAACGAGCTGCCACCGGCTTGCGCCCAGTGCCGCGCGGATCGCCATTTCGCGACCGCGGCCGAGCCCTCGGGCGAGAAAGAGACCAAGGACGTTGGCGCACGCAATCAGAAGAATCGCGCCGACCAGCATGAGGAACAACGCACTCAGCACCACCGCCTGCGACTGATTCTGCGGCTCGGGCCTGGCCAGCCGCTCCGCGAAGATGCGTACTCGCCGGCCGGTGTTGGTCGCCGGATAATCTCGTTCGAGCCGCGTCGCAAGCGTGTCGATCGATCCACGAGCCTGGTCGAGCGTCGTCTCCGGCTTCAATCGGGCGATGACACGAACCGACAAGACATCACGGTTCGAAAGCCGCGCCTTGGGCTGAAACAGCTCGAGCGGCAGGAATGCATCGGAGGACAGCAGCGTAAAGGTTCCGTGGAAGTCCGCAGGGGCGACGCCGACGATGGTGAACGGCCGGCCGTCGATCCGGACGTCGGTGCCGATGATCGACGCGCTGCCGCCAAAGCGGCGAACCCAGTACCGAGTGACTCAGGACGACAATCGGTTGGGTTCCCCCGAGCTCGCCGTCCGACGGAAGGATCAACCGTCCTGCTGCTGGATCGAGCCGCAAGGTGGAAAAGTAGCTTCCCGAGACGACCGTCGCCATCAGGCGATCGGTCTGTCCACCGACGGTCAGGCCCACGGCGCTCAGATCCCAGGCGGCCATGTCGGAGAACGCCGTGGATGACCCGTAGTCCCGATAATCGGGGTACGCCAGCCGCTGCCAGACTCGAGAATTGTTGGGCAGGGTCGTCGTCAGCACGGCGATCCGATCCGGATCGGGCACCGGCAGCGGTCTGAAGACGGTGCCGATGATCGTCGCGATGGTCGCGTTCGGCCCGATGCCCAACCCCAGCGTCAGCACGGCCGCGGCGGTGAAGACCGGAAACTTGCGGAGCTGCCGCACCGAATACCGAAGGTCCGTGCGGAACGCGTCGATCAGCCGCAGTCCGCGTGCCTCACGGCTCTCCTCCTTGTAACCCTCGATCGATCCGAATTCGAGGCGCGCCAGCCGGCGCGCTTCCGGCCAGGAGAGATTCTGCCGGGTGACGAGATCTTCGGCGCGCGCTTCGAGGTGGAACCTCAGTTCGTCATCCAGATCGCGCTCGACGTTGGAACGCGCGCCCAGTCCGCGGATCAGCGATCGAATTCTGGCCCACATGGGTTGTGGTCCCACCCCGCCGGCCGCGACACGCTGCCGGTTCCGGTGTGCGGGTAGGCGAGACTAACACCAGCTCTCCTAGGCCGTCAAGGAGAAGCAGCGGATGGCTACTGCGATTCGCTCGAGGGCGGCACGATGCCCTCGAGGCGCATGTACACGGCCATGTACCCGTACTGCTCGTTCGAATGCGACGTCATCCCGAACAACAGACCCAGCTTCGAGCGCTCTCGCGTCGACTGCCCGAGCCTGACCATCTGGCTCGCGCCAGCGTCGGTGAGTTGAAGTCAATACAGACCGCATTGCGCACGGGCCATCGGCTGGGTCAAGATCGGGGTTCACGGTGCCACACTGATGGTGTTACTCGATAACGGCGGCAGGCGGACGGGTGAGGTCGACTTGCTTGCACCTCCCTGTGATCTTGCGGGCGTGGTCGAACACTCGTGGATCGATGACGAGCGCCGCCCGCGAACCGCGGACTGGCGCGTCGTGGCAGATACCTCACCACATCTCATCGCGATCGTGCACGCCTCCGGCCGGGGCCGGGCAATCCGGGTCGCGCTGGTTGGAGCCCGCTCGTGCGCCGCGACGCTCGACATGAGGCGTCGGCTGCTGACCGTCGGCGTGCGGCTCAGGCCCGGAGCACTACCCGTCCTGACCGACGTGTCCGCGCGCGAACTGGCGGATCGGTCAACCAGCGTCGATCAGATATTCGGGACACATGTCCTCTCGGATCTCGAGCTGGGCCCGGATACGCCCCCGGCTGTCATCCTGCAGGAGCTGCTGCGGTTGACGCGGCGAGCCTGCCGCTCCCGCGCAGTGAGGCCGTTGCTGCCGGATGCGGCGTCACCGGGAACGACCGTCGGCGAGATGGCCCGCTGGCTGGCGACACCGAGCCGATCCCTCCGCGAGCGGGTCCACCGCGAGGTTGGGCTCAGTCCGAAACACATGCTCCGCGTGCTGCGCCTGCACGCGGCGCTGCACGTCGCGCGGAGAGCCGATCACTCGTGGTCACAGGTCGCCTGCGCGGCAGGCTACGCCGACCAGGCGCATCTCACGCGCGAGCTGCGCATGCTCCTCGGCGAGACGCCGTCAGCGTGGCGGGCAAGAGGTTCTGCCGTTTCGTTCAAGACGCCGGCTCGCGACGTCGGCTAGGCTCTGCCGATGCGCCGATGCTGCTGCCCTCTGTCTCGTCCTGTTTGCTCTTCGCATCCCCGTCGTCGGCCGATGCGCCGGTCTCCACGATCGCTCACCTCGAGTTCCACAGCGCGTTCTGGGTCAATCTCCATCACACGCTCTTCGGCGCGGCCTGGGCGCGACGGCCCGACAAGGGGCAGCGCCGGCTCATCCCGGCGCTGCCGGCGCCTCTGACGGCCCCGTTGTCGGACGAGGAGCGGGCGACCTGGGACGCGGCTGTCGACTACTACGACCGCGAGGTCGCCGACCGCGATCTGCGCGCGGGCCGCGGGATGACGTCGATCAAGCGGGCGCTTGCGACGGAAGACCTCGCGGACCCGGCCATCGGACCGGAACTTCGAGGGGTGCTCGAGCGCGCCGCTCCCGATTTACCGCCGCCATTTCTGGCCCGGCCACGATCGCGCCAACCGGGAGTGGATGCGAGCGACCGGCGATCTCCTGCGCACGATCGAACGGGAGATCGTGAGCCGCCACGAACGGCTGTATGGGCGAGCCTGGTTCTCCTCCCCCGTGCGCGTCGACATCGTCTGGGTGGGACGCGCGTATACCACGCTCGACCCCGTGACGCACGCGACAGTCTCGCCCGCGGAAGGAGACCTGACCGGTTGGACAGGTGTGGAAATGGTCCTGCACGAGGTCTGCCACGAGCTGATCCTGCCGACGGAGAGGCTGTTGGCGGAGGCATTCGGCGATCGGGCCAAGGAGTACGGTGACTTCTGGCATGTCGTTCAGTTCTACCAGACGGGCTCTGCGCTCAAGCAGGTCCTCCTGGCGCGCGGGATCGAATACAGCCCGTACCTGTACTCGACAGGACTGTTCGATCGCGCCTGGAGCCGTTATCGCAAACCGCTGGAGGAGCAGTGGGAGCCCTTCGTCCGCGGCGACATCACGCGCGCCGAGGCGATCGCCCGGACAGTCTCGGCGGTGACGGCCCGCTGAATGACAAACCCGGCGCTGTGATCTTCCGCCTGAAGGCGGAAGCCACGGGAGAACAATTCACGCAAGTGAACGCCGGCTCATCATTCGTCACATCCGCACGACCTGCCGCAGCCCTCTGTGAAACAGGAGATCACGAGATCAGGAGGTCAAGAAAGTCAGGGAACTTTTCTTTCGCGTCCGAACAGCATCCGAACGACGGCTGTCCGGATGCTGTTCGCGGCAACTGTTCTGGGGCGCAGCTCCGGTTCAACAGAAGATCAGAAGGCAACAAGGCTTAGGAAATTCAGGCAATTGGACCTCCTCGACACTCCTAACCCATCGACTGATCGGCTCACCTACCCTTCGCCTCGGACCGAATCGTCCTCCAGGTATTTCACGAAGACGACCTCGTTCCGCTGCTCGTTGTAGAGCAGCTCGTCCACGCTCGCGCGTACCGTCAGCAGGCCGAAGCCCCCCGGGCGGATTCCCTTCGCTTCGCGGACGTGCATGTGCGCGATCGGATCGTCGGGTGGATGGCCGACGGCGGCGTGCGGCAGGTCCTCGATGTTGAACCCCGGGCCCGGATCGGCGATGCGGTACATCAGCATGCGCTTCGCCCGCAAACAGGCAATTCGCACGGTTCGCGACGGATCGAGCTTGCCGCCCCATTCGACGGCGTTCAGCAGCAGCTCGCGGAAGGCATAACCGATCGACTCGCGTACTTCCGGTGCAAGGTTGGCATCCAGGTGGGCCAGGAACGTCTCGATCCGCCCGGCCGCCTCCCGGGTGCAGGGCACCACGAGCTCCACCCACTCCGGCCGCGCCGAGATGACCTCGATGGGTGGCGTGTCGGGCGCGGCGAGCGCGTCGCGTACCGTTTGAAGCAATTCCGGAGACTCCACCGGCTTGTGAACGTACTTGAACGCCTGCTCCCGTACGGCCTTCAGGAGTGTTTCAGGCGCGTCGTCGGACGTCATCACCACGACGCGAGGGCGCGTCTTGACGGTCACGCAGCTTCGCGAGCAGATCCAGCCCGTTCATCCGGGGCATCCAGACGTCGAGCAACAGCAGGTCGAACTGCTGCGTCTGGAGCACCTTGAGCGCATCGAGCCCGTCCTTGGCGACTGACGTCGAGAACCCGGCGTTCGTCAAAACGCCGCGCAGCACGAGGCGCGTGGTCTTGTCGTCGTCGACCACGAGGATTCTGCTCATGATGGCCTTCGCTTTCGTTGAGGAGAGCGGCGGTTCGCTGGCGGCCGGCCTCCGTGCGGGGCGCGCGATCAGATCCGCGGCGGCGAACGCCTCCTCGAGCCGTTCGATCTCGTGGCGGAGCCTGGCAGACGCGCGTTCAGCCTCGTCGAAGCTCTGCGAGCGGGCGGTCTGCTCGAGGTCCGCAGCGGCCTGACGGCCGGCCGGTGCCCCCACGGTCGCGATTGCTCCTTTCAGACCGTGCGCCGCCAGCCGGAGCGCTTCGGCGTCCCGGCGTCGAAGGGCGCGATCGATCCGGCGGAGCGCAGACGGATAGTCCGATCGAAAGAGCTTGATGACGTTCTTGAGGAGCCGGCGGTCGCCTCCCGAATATGACAACGCCGCGCGCTCGTCGAAGATCGAGCCGTCAGCCTGCTGCCGGGCCGACGCCACGCGCTTCGAAGGCGGGCCGCCAGCGAACCTCTCGACGGTCGCGATCAACTCGTCCACGTCGATCGGCTTCGAGAGATATCCGTCCATGCCGGATTGCAGACAGCGCTCGCGATCGCCCTGCATGGCGTGCGCCGTCAGGGCAATGAGCGGCAGTCGCTTGCCTGTCGCGAGCCGAGCGGAGGACGCACCCTCATTCTCCCACTCGCGGATGGCCTGCGCGGCCTCGAACCCGCCCATCTCGGGCATCTGCAGGTCCATCAACACGAGGTCGAACGTCGGGTCCGTTGTTGCCTTGACGGCCGCGACGGCCTTCCGGCCGTTGTCGACGGCCTTGACTTTGTGGCCCCGCTTCTTGAGCAGTGTCGTCACGAGCTGCCGATTCACGAGATTGTCTTCGACCACCAGCACCTGCAACGTGCGACGCGGCTTGGAGCCGATTCGCTCGGCGGCCGGCTCCGTGCGCCCGTCCTTGGTCGACACGCCGAACAGCTGCGAGAGCGCTTCGAGAAGATCGGAGTGCTTGACCGGCTTGGTCAGGAATGCGTCGATGCTGTTCCTGTGGCGGTGGACCTGATCGTCCGATTGCCCGACGGACGTCAACATCACGATCGGCGTTTTCGCCAGTCGACGTTCCCGTTTCACGCGGCGCGCGAGCATGAAGCCGTCGACGTCCGGCATCTGACAGTCCGCGATCATCACGTCGAACGCCGCAGCCGCGCTCGATGCCGTCCGCAGCGCCGACACCGCCGACACGGCATCGCTCACCGTCGTCGGCCGCATGTGCCAGCTTGCGAGCATCTCCTCGAGGATGCGGCGGTTCGTCGCGTTGTCGTCCACCACGAGCACACGCAGTCCCTGGAGCGCTCTTGGCTTCGCAGCGGCCGCGCGCCGCCCGGCGGCTTTGGGCTGTTCGAAAGTCGCCGTGAAGAAGAACGTGCTGCCGCTGCCTTCCCTGCTCTCGACCCAGAGGCGTCCGCCCATCAGCTCCACGAGACGCAAGGCGATCGCGAGACCGAGTCCGGTGCCGCCATAACGCCGCGTCGTCGAGCTGTCGGCCTGCGTGAAGGCCTGAAAGATCTGTCGCTGTTTGTCGATAGGAATGCCGATGCCGGTGTCGCTGACTCCAAAGTGGAGGGTCACGCGATCGGCGCTGCGTGTTTGAACGCTGACGCGCAGGACGACTTCTCCCTCGGTCGTGAACTTGACGGCATTCCCCATCACATTCAGCAGGACTTGACGGAGACGGCCGGCATCCCCCAGCAGGATCTCCGGAACGTCGGAGACGATGTGGCAGGCGAGCTCAATCCCTTTCTCGGCGGCCCGGAGGGCCAGCAGCTTCGCCGTGTCGCCGATCGTTTCACGCAGGTCGAACTCCGTATGCTCGAGATCCAGCCGCCTCGCCTCTATCTTCGAGAAATCCAGGATGTCGTTGATGAGTCCCAACAGCGACTCAGCTGACGACTTGACCGTGGTCAGATATTCCCGCTGCTCGGCCGACAACCTGGTCTGCAACGCAAGCGTCGTCATCCCCAGGATCCCGTTGAGGGGGGTACGAATCTCGTGGCTCATGTTGGCGAGGAACGCGCTCTTCGCCTCCGTCGCCTCTTCCGCCTTTCTCTTCGAGACCTCGAGCTCCTTGACGAGTTGCGCCAGGCGTGCGGCCTGATCTTCGAGCGCGCGCTGGCTCGCCTCGAGCTCGCGCGCGTAGCTCGACATCGTTTCGTCAGCGGCTTTCCGCTCAGTGATGTCACGTGCCGCGGCGAACACGAGCTGCTGTTCGTTGAACGGCGTCGAGGTCCACATCAGCCAGCGCAGCGTACCGTCCTTGTGGAAGTACCGGTTCTCGAAGTAGATGACTTCCTCGCCACGCTCGATCTGCTTCCTGAACTCGGCGATCGTCGCCTCGCGATCGTCGGGATGGACGAAGTCCATGTACGGCCGGGACAGCAGATCCGCTTCGCTGTAGCCCAGGATCCGTTCCCAGGCGGGATTGACCCGCTTGAAGTACCCGTCGAACCCCGCGATGCAGAGCATGTCGAGCGAGAGCATGAAGAACCGGTCGAGCTCCTCTTGCGCGCGCCGCCGGTCGACGAACAGCCCGATCTGGTTGCCGATGCTCGTGAGCATCGAGAACAGATCCGCGTCGGGTGCGCGAATCTCGCGGCTGAAGAACTCCATCACGCCCAGGACTTCGCCACGCAGGAGGATGGGAAATCCGAGTGCCCCATGGAGCCCTTCGCGTGCGGCGACGGGCGCGCGTGGAAAATTCGCGTCCTTGACCACGTCGGGAATCCACGCAGGCTCGGCGGTCGCCCAGACACGACCTGGCAGGCCGATCCCGCGAGCGAACGTGCACCGTTTGCTGGTGGCGTTGAATTCCGGGAAATCCAGGGAAGCGGCGGTCCAGATCTGGACGCAGTGGAGCACATCCGCCTGCTTGTCGATCGCCCAGAGCGCGCCATGCTCCCAGTCCAGGGCGCTGCAGATGGCCTCGAGAATCCTTGGTACAGCGTCGGCGAACGTGGACGCCTCGACCAGCGCCCGGGCAATCACGTGCTCGGCCGTGAGTCGTCTCTCGGCCAGCCCGTTGCCACTCAGCGCGCGAGCCTGGTGTGTCATTGCGGAAGACGGCGATTATAGTGCCTGTCGAGGGCACCCCGAGATCACAGACCTCGCGATCGTGGAGATGAGGATCTGCCGCCCTGGCTCGCGCGCCAGAGCTTCGGCAGCATGTACGCGAGGTGTGCACGCCATGTTCCCCAGTCGTGGCCACCGTCGCCGCCGATGTAGTAGTCGTGCACGATGCCGTGTTTGTCGAGGATCTGGTGGAAGACGACGCTTCGGTTCGTGGGCTGGTTCTCGTGCGTGCCAAGCCCGACGAACAGGTAATCGACCTTCTTGTTGATCGCGGGATCGTTCAGAAAGTCGGCCGTGCTCGTCTCGGAGGCCGGATCGCCCGCGCTGAGGATGCCGAAGGAGGCGAACAGATCGAGGGCCTTGAATCCCACGAGCTGGGCGTGGCGGCCTCCCATCGACAGGCCGGCAATGGCCCGCCCGTGGGGCGTGGCCTGGGTGCTATAGGTCTTGTCGACCAGGGGAACGATGTGCTGCCGCAGCTCCTTCTCGAAGAGCGGAAAGGTCAGCTCGGCGTGTTTCGGATCGCTGCGATGGACGACCTGGTTGTTCGGCATCGCAATGATCATGGGCAGCGCTTTACCCTCGGCGATCAGGTTGTCGGCGATGAAGCCCGCCCGGCCGTCGATGTTCCATGTCGACGCGAGCTCACCGCTGCCGCCGAGCAGGTACAGCACCGGGTAGCGCCGGCCGCGGTCGTAATTCGGCGGTGTGTAGACATACATCTCACGCTCGCCGTTCAAGACGTCGGAGTGGTACACGTGGCGCGTCACGCTCCCGTGAGCGACTCGCTTCGCGTCGTAGTAGCCAGGTCCATCGCCGTGCACCACCACCGTGCTGTAACCGGGCTGGTCCGAAAACCCTGTGAACGTATTGTTCGGATCGACCACGGCGACGCCATCGACCACGAGCCTGTAGATGTACTGATTCGGCTTGAGAGGACCGACCGTCAGCGTCCAGATGCCGTCCGGACCCTTTTCGAAGGGAATCGGCGTGTTCCCCTTGCCGATCGCCAGCAGTATCGGACCACCCGTGAGCGCGACGGCCCGCGCGTCGGGCGCCTTCAAGCGGAAGGTCACCGTGCGGTCGTCGCCGACCTCCGGGGAAATCACGCTGGCGCCATACGGCGTCAGGTTCTGCGTATTCTTGTGGGGATTCCAGTCAAGGTTCACGTTGGCCTGCTGAGCGAACGTCTCGACGCAGCCGCAGAGGATCGCCAGCCACACGAAAGATGCCGTTTTCATCGAAGCTCCCTTTCTGGTGGGATACGGACACCAGGAGGTTCAAGGTTCAAGGTTCAGAGGTTCAAGGTTCAAGGTTCAGAGGTTCAAGGTTCGTAGCGTTCAGCACCGATGGACCCTGAACCTTTGAACCTTGAACCTTGAACCTCGTGACACGCGTGTCTCATTTAGGCCCTCCCTGACTCGCGGGCGCCGCGTACAGCCGCACGAGCCGCATCGACCATGCGGGGAGATTTTCGACAGTGGCGGTTTGCGTGATTCGCACGAACTTCGCGTTGACCGGAGGAAATGGAATCACGGTCGTGCCCGGGCCTCCCTGGCCCTCGGCTATCGGTGGACTCCACGTCGAGCCATTGGTCGAGACCTGGACCTGATAGCCGCGCGGGTAAGGTCCATACTGCCGGGGCGCCGGCGCGCCCGCCGATTGTCGAAGACGTGAACTGGATTTCCGTCAGCGTCTGCGGGGCGGGCAGCTCGATCTGGAGCCACATGCCCGCCTGCTGCGGCACACCAGTCGTCCAGCCCAGGAAATTGAGCGCGCCCGAGGCGCTTCCACTGTAGTTGTAGCCGCCCTCCGCATTGGCTTGCGGCGCGGGTCGCCCATCATGGCTGGCCGTGACCTTCCACGACGAATCGGCGACGAGTGCGCGTGGAAGGGAGCCCTCGAGCTCTGCGACCGTCCACGGACCTCTGCCGCCTGTTGCGGCTCGCACGCCGGACACGTCCGCCGTTGTCGCCAGCGTGCCCGTGTTCCCAAAGCTGTTGCGCACGTAGGACGCGACGTCCGCGACCCATTGGTCGGTGTTCGATCCCATCGCGACCATGACCTGCGGATAGGTCCTGCCATCGATGGGACCGGACAGTCCGTGCAGCACGGATTTGATCACGTAGTCGCGATGGCCGTTGACGCGCGGTGAACCGGCAAGGGACGGCGCCAGGGTCGACGCCGGCGGCCGCTCCGGGCGTCGGCGTGCCGCGGCCGTCTGCGCCGTGACACGAGTAGCACAACTCGGTGTAGATCACGCCGCCCCGCTCGAGGCTGGCTTGCTGGTCCGACGTCAGGGAACCGCCCCGCCCGCCACTTCCGCCGGCTGCGGCGGCTGACGTCGCGATTCGCTCGGCGACGAACTTCGCTCCGCGCGCCTGGTTGTTCTCCGCGATGGTCTTCACCGACGGAAGCCGCGTCCGGCACCTTCAGCACGTGCATGGTCAACATCGCCTGGATCACGACGTCGACGTCCGGGTCCAGCCGACAGCGCGCGATATTCGCTGTCGAACGACCGGTCCCCTGCTTTGTAGAGCGTCTCGCTGGCGCGCAGCGCCTGGATCCGCATCCGCGGATCCGCGTCCCGCAGGACCTCACGCGTCAGCGCAGCGGTGAGCGCGCCCAACCCCTCGAGCGTCCAGAGGGCATGGAAGCGCGCCAGCGGATTTTTCGACGTGCGCACGAGCGCCTGGAGCGCGGGCACGACCGACCTGTCCTGCTTCAGCACGAGCAGCTGCTGCGCCGTGTCGCGCCACCAGCCGTTCGGATGCGAAAGATGCGCGACCAGCCGCGCCGGCGTGTCGTCGAGCATGCGAGGACGCGTCCGATCGCGCGCGATGCCGTCGTAGGTCAACCGCCAGACGCGACCGTGCCCGACCACCTTGTCGAACGCTGTACTGTTTGATTTTTTCCCGCAGATACGTGCCCTGCTTCGCCCACTCGGCGCCTTCGATCATGCCGCGATACATGTCGGCGATGTAGATCGTGCCGTCCGGACCGGTCGTGACGTCGACCGGCCGGAACAGCGGATCCAGCGAGCGAATGAACTCGGAGCTGGGATAGACGTTCCGAAGCTGCGTGAGCCCTTCGGTCTTGATCGGCCGGAGCCGTCGCACGATACGGGCCACGACTTCGCCGTGCAGGTAGTCGCCAATCGAGATCCTTCGGCAGACGATCTCCACGATAGATCTCGTTTCCGGCCGCGGCGGTGGCGTAGATCAGCGATCCGTCCGGCATGCGCGTGCCTGGTAGCCCCGCCTGGATGTCGCCGATGCGGATGGGCGCGCCCCACACGATGTTCAGGTCGGGTTCGAACTGATCCGGCGACGCGAAGTTTCCGTAGTGAATGGGGAACTGGAAGTACCCGGGCAATCCGCTGGCGCCGCTCTGGAACCAGACCTTGCCGTCGTTGTCCTGCGTCACCCCCCACTGCGAGCTGTTCGGACCCGTTGGCTCTTTCAGAAGCCCGTTCGGCGTCCACCGCAGCCTGAAGGCGTTGACTGTGCTGTAGAGCCAGTTGTCCATCGCCCAGAACAGGCTCGCCTGCTGAGACTCCATGTTGCCCGCGCGCCCGAAGTTCGTGGCGAACAACTCCTTCTTGTCGGCGACACCGTCGCCATTCGTGTCGCGTGTACTTCCACACCTCGTCTGCGTTGGTCTCCATCGTCAGGATCGTGTTGGCGCCGAACGGCAGCACGAATCGCGGAAAGACCAGCTTGTCCACGAAGACCGAGTGGTGCTCGAAGAAGCCGTCGTTGTCGCGATCCTCGTGCATCGAGATTCGGCCGATCGGCGGGATGAGGTCGATACCCTCGGGCGTCTGGAAGTATCCGCGCAGTTCGACGACGAACATGCGGCCGTTGCCGTCGAACGCAATCTGTGCAGGGTCCTCGATCAGCGGATCGGCGAGCACCGGCTCCATCCTGTAGCCCGGAGGGAGCCACAGCCGCTTGGCTTCCTCCGCCGGCGACAGCGGCAGGACCGGCGGCTTCGGAGACAGGTCTGCGTTCGGCGTTCGCCGGATCGTTGGCGTCGGGAGCGGCGCCAGGCCCTCGGCCGCCGCCGGGCGTCTGGATCGGTCCGCGCGTCTCTTGCGCGTGCGACGTCAAGGCGATGGCGGCCACTAGCGCGGACGCCGCGATTGCCGGCGCGAGCATCGACAGTGGGCGACGATCTCGGGTGGTCATCGATCTATTTGCTCTCGCGCTTGACGAGCGCGATCAACTCCTCGTCCGTCCACGGGCGCGTGCGTCCCGCGGTGGCCTCGCGAACGTCCTTCACGGTCGCCGGCTCGACCGGCGCGCCCGTCTGGCCCCACTCGCGTCGGACGTACGTCAGCACGCTGGCGATTTGTTCGTCGCCCAGCACGAACCCAATCGGCGGCATCAGCCCGATCTTCCCGTCTTTGCCGTTCAGCAGGATACGGGCGGGAATGCCGGCCGGCGCAAGGAGCAGGGCCGAGTCGATCAGGCTCGGCGCCACGCGCTCCTGTCCGCGTCCGTCGGGCTGATGGCAGGCCTGGCAGACGTTCCGGTAGATCTCCCGGCCGGCGTCGAATCGCTGCTGCTCCTGCGGCGTCAGCGGCGTTACCGCCACGGTTCCGGGCTTGCCCGGCCAGGTCACGCGCGCGAGGACGCTCGCGGCGCGGGCGCTCAACTCGCCGGCGCTCGCAGCCAGCTGCGACAAGGCCGCAGGCTCCGAGCTCATTCGCAGCTCCAGCCTGCCGCCGCGGCCGCCTTCGGAGACCCGCGCGCGCGAAGTCTTCCTCCTTCGAGAACGCATACGCGCCGCCCGGACCGGCCCGGCCGCCCGGGCACGTCGGGCACGGCAGCGTCGCGGCGGGTGCGCCGGGGCCCGGCGCCGCAGTTCCTGGCATCGTCGCGCCGAGCAACGCGACCTCGGCTCCCCGCAACAGCGCCGATCGCTGCCAGCCCGGTCGATCGCCGCGGGCTGTCCATTCGAACAGCCGACGGACGGCAGCATCGTCGCTGCCTCGCACGATCGTTGCCGCGAACATCGTGACCGCAGCCTCCCGTTGCGGCGTCTGCGCATCAGACGCCAGCAATCGCTCCAGCACGGCCGCCTCGCTGCCATGCAGCCCGCTGAGCGCGGCATCCAACGTGATCGGATCGTTGGCGTACCGCTCGAGCAAGGAGACCACCGCGCCGTCGCGTTCGTCCGAGCGGCATCGCACCGAGCGACGCCGCCAGCTGTTTGCGCACGGCCCAATCTTCGTCTTCAAGCCGCTTCAGGAGGGCAGCGTGGATCGAGTGCCGCGGCTCGCCAAGCCAGCGCTCCGCGAGCCGTATCGCAGAGACGCGCACGTCTCGCGAGGGATCCTCCAGCGCTCGGGCCACCATTGCCGGATCGATGGCATCGATCCCGTCGAGCGTCCACAACGCGCGCACACGCGTCCGCCAATCCTTCGCGTCCGCGGCAAGCGTCGTCAAGGCCGACGACGACTGAACGGCCTCGATCGGAGAGCTCGCCGGAGCCCCCGGCGCGCAGGCGGTCCGCACGCTCGACGAGCAGGCGCTGAGCCGTCTCGCGCCACCAGCCTCCGGAATCCGACAGCATGTCGACCAGCTGCTCCGGCGACGCCTGCGTCAACGACCTTCTGGAGTCCCGTCGCGTCGTGTCATGGACGACGCGATAGATGCGGCCGTATCCGGTAGCCTCCTCGAGCTTCCGCTTCACGATGTGATCGCGCAGGTACACCGTCAGGGACAGGCGATGCTCGATGATGCCGCGATACATGTCGACGACGTACAGCGTGCCGTCTGGGGCATTGGAGAGGTAGACCGGCCGGAAGCGTTCGTCGGTGGATGCCAGGAACTCTCCCCGTTCGTACGCCTTTCGCGCCTGCAGCGACGTCCCGTCGTCGCTGAGCACGATCCGGCTCACGAGGTTCGCCGCCGGCTCCGCAACGAACACGTTCCCGTAGAGATCCGGCGGCAGCCGGTCGCCTCGATACACGACGGGAGCGCAGACCGCGGTGAATTTCGCCAGCGATCCGTCTGGACGGTCGATGCCGACCTGGTACGCGCGATTCGTTCCCGGGTTCGGGCGGACGGGCCATACGGTATTGAGCCCGTTGGCGTCGTCTGCGAGCCGCTCGTAACTCCCACGGGTCCGCAGGAGGTTGGGGTTGCGCGCGAAATACGGCGTCGGGACGAAATCCACATGGACGGCCGATTCGTTGGTGTTGCGATAAATCCGGCCCGCATCGTCCTCGGCCACGCCCCATTCGCCCCGCTCCAGCGTTTTCTCGAGCTCGAACGCGCCACCCTTCAGCCGAAGCTGGATGGTGGTCTGGCCGGCTGTGTACATCCGGTTGTCGAGCGCCCAATGGAACGTGTTCGCGTTGTTCTCCGGATCGGTGTCGCGACGGCCGAACCGATCGGTGACGAGCTCCTTCTTGTCCATGCGGAGATCGCCATCCGTGTCGTGCATCAGCCAGACGTTGGGCGGTTCCGCCACGAGCACGCCATGGTCGAGCACCTTCAACGATCGCGCGAGCACGAGGCCGTCCGCGAACACCGTGCGCTTGTCCATGACGCCGTCTGCGTTCGTGTCTTCGAGCACGACCACGCGGCCGATGGGATCGTGCTCGTTCGAGCCGGTGACGTCCGCCATGAAGCCGGGCATCTCGACCGCCCAGATGCGGCCCTCCGTGTCCCAATCGATCGCCACGGGATCCTGGATCAACGGTTCGCTCGCGACGAGCTCCACGTGATAGGCCGGCGGCATGTAGAACGTCTCGAGTGCGGCCTGGGGCGAGAGAGGTGGAGAGTCACCCGACACCTTCTGGACTCCAGGTGGCCAGGGCCGGTTGGACGGAGAGCTCTGAAAGCCCTGCCCGGTGACGGCAAGGGTCGCCACGAAGCAGGCGATCGCGCGGAAACGGGTCAGCACCATATGCCGCACATGATCCCGCCGGGCAGCCCTGCGCGCAACCGTGCATTCGTCGGTCGGGGCCCCGGACTGACGGAATTCGGCGCTCAGGCCGCGTTGCTCGAACCCGGCTGGTTGCGTGAACCGCGCTCTCGGTTCTTCCGGATCCCTGGATCTCGGCTCCCTGATCACCGATCCCGACTCGATGAGACGCGTCCTGCCGTTCGTGGCCGGATATGCGAGTATCTGATGCATGACATTCGCCGGTAATGTGTCACGCCGGACGTTCGTGACGGGGTCCGGCCTTGCCCTCCTCGGCGTCGCGACGGAAGCCGGCGCGCGGTCGCTCTTCCAGGCCGATCCCATCATCGACATCCACCAGCATCTCAACTACAGCGGACGGTCGGACGAGGCACTCCTCGCCCACCAGCGCACCATGGGTGCAACCACGACGATCCTGCTGCCCGCGGGACGCTCCGTCAGCACGCGGTCGACCCATCAGGGTGTGTCGAACGGGCTCCAGGCAGAAGCACTTGGGAACGATGCCTGCGAGAAGTTCGTTGCCGCGCACAAGGCGGAATACCGGCACGGCGCGAACGACGTTCCGGACATCCCGGGTGCCACCAAGGAGATCGAACGATACTTGAACCGCGGCGCGGTCATCATCGCGGAGCTGAAATTCGGCGTCGAGTGCGACTCGCCTGAAATGCAGGCGATCTTCCAGCTCGCCCAGGCGCATCAGGTGCCCGTGCTGATGCACTGGCAGTTCGAGATGTACAACTACGGGTTCGAGCGCTTCCACAAGATGCTCGAGAAGTATCCCAAGGTGAACTTCCTCGGCCACGCGCAGACGTGGTGGGCGCACATCGACCGGACGTATCGAGATGACGCATCGCAGCTCTATCCGAAGGGGCCGGTGACGAAGGGCGGCCTGACCGATCGCTATCTGGGCGACTACCCGAACATGTACGGCGATCTCTCCGCGGGGTCAGGGTTGAACGGGCTGACGCGCGATGAGAGCTTCACGCGCGACTTCCTGACGCGCCATCAGGACAAGCTCGTCTTCGGGAGTGACTGCAGCGACCCGGAGGGCAGCGGACTGAAGTGTCAGGGGGCCCAGACGATCGCCGCGATTCGGCGGCTGGCAGCGAGCCGGACGATCGAGCGAAAGCTGCTCTACGAGAATGCGAAGAAGTTGTTCAGACTGTGAATGAGGTCGGCCAGGTCAGGAGGCCAGATGGCTGCGGCCTGGCTGATGCGAGCGATGGGGGCTGAACCCGGGCGCTCGGCACCCTCACGCTGCATTCGTCTCCTTCTAAACAGGAGATCGAAGATCTCCTGTTCTGGTTTTTAGCCGCGATCTTGGGCCAGCGCGGCCCGAATGTTCCCTCCGGTCAGCTCACGTCGAGAATGATCCAGCTCGCGCCTCGCCGCTCCATGGTGAAGATGGCGAGTCCGCTGCTCTGGCGCTGCCTGCTCCTTTCGGTGATCACTCGAGTCACCTGCGCAATCACCTTTGCCTTTCGGCCGTCCGCCGAGAACCGGACATCTTCCTTGTCGATCGTCAACTGATAGTCCAGCGTGTTCGCGAACGTGCTCTTGATGACGTTCGCCTGTGCTGACGACAGCGCCTGCACCCTCTTCAAGGCGTCGATGTTCCTCGACTTGTACGCAGCCGCGTAATTGGCGAGCACCCGCCGAACGGCCAGTTCGTCCGCACTCGGAGGCGGAGGAGTGACGGGAGCGGGCTTGGGAGCGGGCTTGGACACGGGCTTGGGATCCGCCGCCCTCGGCGACGTCGCGCGGGCGCGCACATCCCCGCCGGGTGCCGTCAATCGCTGGTTCGCCATTTCCAGCTTGCGCAGCGCATCGTCCCGTTCGCTCCGAAGCTTCGCCGTGATGTCGAGGTAGGCCTTCTGGGCCTCTTCGCGCTCTCGCGTGATCTCCGCGGAGATCGCCAGCGCGGAACCAGGATTGACTCGCTTCAGCTCGTCGACCAGCTTCTGAGCCGTCTCCAGGGCCGCGGTCGTCGCGCTCAGGCTGTTCTCCGCTATCACGCGCTGGCGCTCGGCTTCGTCGCGCTCGAGCTGTGCCTGTTGTGTCTGATACTCCGCGTTGGCCTTCTGCCGCCAGGCGTAGAGCGCGAGCGGGATCGTCAGCAGGACGGTCAGCACCAGCAGCGCCTCCGCGAGTCGTACCAGCCGGCGTCGCCAATTCACGTTCAACTGGAGGTGAGTGCGGGTCCAGCGCTCGTCGAAGACCTGTTCGTACACCGCATTGCGCACGCGCAGCAGCCGTTCATTGCTTTGAGGGCTCTGACGGCTCGAGACGATTCCGGAGAGCTTCAGCCACGAGGTGACTTGATCCAGTTCCTTGTCCCGCACCCGTCTTCCGCGGCGCACGTCGAGGTACCTGCCCAGCACGGCCTCGCGGTCGAACGCCTTCTTCGTGAGCATGTCGCGGACAAACTGAAGATTGCTGTCGGTCTCCCCGCCCGAGTGCAGGAACAGGGTGCGGATGCTCTCGTCGACGGTCTCGGCCGTCCAGGCCGGAGGCGGGGACTCGGCCAGCGCGCGGACGGCGCGCAGGGTGAGGTAGGGGTGCCCGCCAGTCCATCGGAGGATCCAGCGGATGACGTCTTTTCCGACTTGCTCAGGTACGTGCAGGTGCTCGACCAGGGCACACGCCTCGTCGAGCGTGAAATCGGTCAGCTCGATCCGGTGGGCGATGTTGAACGGCGTGCGCGCCGGGTCCTTGATCAAGTCACCTGGCGTGGCGACGCCGATGAGCACGAACGACAGGCGCTGTAGAGTGGGATCTGCAGCACGATTCTGGTACAGGAAGCGAATTGCCGCGAAGAAGTCGTCCGTGAAGTCCAGGCGCAACGTCGTATCGATTTCGTCGACGAACACCACGAGCCGCTCGGTCCGTTCGGCGAGTGCCACTTCCCGCAAATATCGCGTGAACCTGTGCCCGAAGGCGTGGTCCGGTTGTGCCGGCCACCAGTCGGACACCGACGTGCACAGGCCGAGCTGATCCTGCAGTGCGAACAGCAAACCTTTGTACCACTGCTCCGCCGTGGTCTGCGCCCCGAACTCGGTCAGATCGATGATGACCGGCCGTGCGCCTTCCTCGGCCAGGCGTTCCGCAGTGCGGATCATGAGGCTCGACTTCCCCATCTGACGCGACGTCAGGATGTACGTGAAGTCGCCCGCGCGGCAGTGCTCGATGAGGGTCCGGTCGGCGGTCCGTTCGATATACACGCCGCCACCGGCCTGCACGGTGCCGCCAGCCACGAACGCAAAGGCTTCAGGCCTGTTCATGAAGCCGCTCACTGAAATAGCGGGCGTACAGGTCGCACCGTGGCACGACCTTGCTCCCTTCCCGCCGCACCAGGCCGGCCGCCTCCAGACGATGGATGAGCAACTCGTCGCCGCCGCTGTGACGCTCGATCGTCTGACGCAGCGCCGAGATGAGCTCCGGCTTTCCCTGCAGCCGCAGCAGGTAATAGCGCAGATGATCGCCGAATGGCCCCGCATCCTCGGTCGCCTCCGCGAAGAACTCCTCGATGGTGCTGGTCGGCGCGCTGCTGGCCACCATATAGAGCGCCTTGCGCGTCAGGTACGGGTGCCCTCCAACCAGGGCGTAGAGCCGCTGGATTTCTCCGTCGAGGAGCGGCCGTGGATGGAGCGCGTTGAGTCGGGCCACCTGCTCTGGGAGGAAGTCCTCCAGCGGAAGCACGACGCCGACATTGAAAGGCGATTCGTGCGGGCGGTCGATGAAGAAATGGGGCTCCGTCGATGTGGACAGAATGATGTCGAGATTCTTCCAGCTGCGCCGGAGCGGATGCGCGCGAAGGCCGTGCCAGCTCCGGAGCATGGCGAAGAAGTCCGCGGAGAACGACGTCCGAAAGATCGAGTCGGTCTCGTCGATGGCGAACACGCACGGCGCATCGAGCGGCCGCAGGATCTGCCGCTCCACGTAGCGTGTGCAGTTCTGCGGATTCGAGTACCCGGCGTCCCACAGCTCGTTCACGTTGTTGGGCAAATCGAGCTGCTCCGTAATCGAGGCCGTGAAGCGGCGGAAGAACAGGTCGGCATCTGCCTTCGACTTCTCGTCCACCAACTGGAAATCGAGCAGTGCGAGCTTCTTGCCGACATCGAGCGCGGCTTTGACCGTCCGCATCAGGAGCGAGCTCTTGCCCATCTGCCGCGGCCCCTTGATCGTCAGCGTCTGTCCCGGCTGACGGACGACGGACAGCGCCGTTGCGTCCGTGGGCCGAGGCAGATACCAGGGATCGTCGACGTCGAGCGCACCTCCGGGCACGGGCAGCGCCGCCGCGTAGGGTGGCGGGAGGCTGGACGTATCAACCGCGATCGGAGGGGCGGCACGTCCGTCGGTCGACGGCGCGCCACTCATCGCGTCGAGCAACTCCGCTATCAGCCGCGGCGTGTCCTCCTGTCGAGTCCAGACGGCGTACTGAATGCTGTCGAGATAAGCGTTCAACGGGTACGGCAACGGACCGTCGAACTTGACACGAACAGGCAGGATGCGCGGAAGCGAGGTCGTCGCCGCATGGTGACGGGCCATCTCGATCTCGCCGCGAACCATCTCGCTCCGGCTTGATTCTGCAGTCAGAAAGACGATCAGGAACTCTGCCTCGCGAACCTGCGTCTCGATCTCGCGGGCCCAGGCCTGGCCGACGTTCAACCGGCGATCGATGAAGACCGCGTGGCCCATTCTCTCGAGGCCAGCGACCATCTCTGTGGCCAGCGTCTGGTCCGGCTCGACGTTGCGCTTGTAGCTGAGGAACACGCGCGCATGGTGGGCCTGCACGCTTCTGTCGACTGTCGCCATGGGAAACTCGCCGAACTCGTCGACGTCCGAATGATGGGGCACCTGCGCGCTGGTGCAATCGCAAGCTGACTGCCGAGCATGATAACCATTCTTGACAGCGTTGGACTGCCCTCGCGCGAGCTCGTCCGTTACTGGCCTCTGCAGTACAGAAACCTCCTGAACTCCTGCACTCCTGTTCTGGTTTTTGTCGCGATATCGATCAGCATCACCACGCGACCATCGCGTCTTCGAAGAGCGCGCTCAATTCCTCCGCACCCGCAGGACGAGGCGACAACTTCGTCACGCGATGTTGCGGCAGCGTGCCCTCGACCAGCGCCGGAATGTCAGCGGTCGAGTAGCCGATCGCGCGGAGGCCGTTGGGCATCTTCAGCCGTTGCATGTACCACGTGATCCGATCTGCGAGGATCGTCCCGGCGTCTTCCGGGTGCGCGCGCGACACATCCGCGCCGAGCGCCTCGGCCGCCTGGAGGTGACGAGCCGGACTGGCGCTGGCCGTGAATCGGAAGACAGCGGGCGAATTGAGGATGACCGACATGCCGTGCGGCACCAGCGGATGATCGGTGACGTAGCCGGGTGCACGATAGCTCTTCACGTTCCCGGAAACCGGATACGACATCCCGTGCGGCAGATGGACGCCCGCGTTCCCGAACCCGACGCCGGCGTACGCCGCCGCCAGCAGCATGTTGGCCCGCGCCTCGTCGTCCGAGGGATCGTCGAACGCGCGCACGAGGTACTGGGTCACCATTCGCAGCGCCTGCATCGACCACACGTCGCTGATCGGGTTCGAGCCCTGATACGCCGGCCGCAGCGCGGGACGTTCGGGCCGAGGCCGGTCGGTGAAGGGCATCGCCGTATACGACTCGACGGCGTGGCTCAGGATGTCGAGGCCGGCGGATGCCGCCACCTCCGGCGGCAGCGTGCGCGTGTTCTCGGGGTCGAGATACCCGAGCGTCGGCTTCAGGCGACGGTTGGCGACGCCTGTCTTCGCGTGCATTCGCTTCAAATCGAAGATCGCGACCCCAGTCGTTTCGCTGCCTGTGCCGGCAGTCGTGGGAATGGCCAGGAGCGGCTTCAGGGGCCCGGGTACCGGAAGTCCGCTGCCGATCGGCGGGTTGACGTAGTCGAGAAAGTCGGCGGGAGGATACGTCGCGTACAGATTGGCAGCCTTCGCGGTGTCGATCGTCGACCCGCCGCCGACGGCCACGTACGCGTCGAAGGAGCCCGCACGTGCGACGTCGATCGCATCGAGGAACGACTCGTCGCTGGGCTCGACGCGCACGCGATCGTAGAACTCGAATGCGACGCCGCTCTGCTCGAGCGCTTCCAGGACGGTCGCGACGGGTGGCAGCTTGCCGACCTGGGGGTCGGTCAGCACGAGCACGCGGCGTGCGCCGATCTCCTTCAAGTCCATTCCAACTTCACGCGTTACGCCGACGCCGAAGCGGATGCTGGAGACGGCCATCTCGAACGCCGTGTCCTTGTCCTTGATCATGCGGGTGTCCTGCGCCTATCGGCCGGCCGGTTGTCGCCGCTCCGCCAGCCAGACGTTGGACTGCAGCTCGAAGGCGGCGTAGAACAGCTGGCCGTTTGCCACCGACAGTCCGACCGATGCCGAATCGCCGATGTCGTTCAGGTTGAAGCGGAACTGGTGCATGTGATGCGCAGCAAACGGCTCTCCCGCCGGCCGGCGCGTGGCCGCGTCCACGCGCTGGGCCCACACGCACCGCGAGCCGTCCCGATCGGAAACGAAGTAGATCGCGTTTCCGGAGGGTGCCCAGAACGGCTGACGATCCAGATCCGAGCCGTCAATCAGGACGGTCCATTCGTTTTCGGGTACCGGCTGGCCGGTGAACGGCGCGAGGTAGATGCGTCGGGCGCGTCCTGGACGCACGGCGGTGAACGCGAGGAGCCGCCCGTCGGGCGACAGCCGCGGCATCGTCAGCTGGAAGTCCGCATGTTTGAGCAGCAGCGTGCTCTGGCCGCTGGCCACATCGAGGACATGAATCTCACGCTGCTTGGGGCCGGCGTTGTCGATGAGCAGTTTCGTCCCGTTAGCGAACCATTCGACCGGCCGGCCGCAGGTTCCGCAGATCTTCTTCGGAAGACCTCCGGTTGCCTGCACTGAGTAGATCGCGCTGCCAAGACGCAGGTCGGAGCTGAACGCGACGGTCGAACCATCCGGCGACAGCACGAGGTAGCTCCACTCCTTCGCCTCTGCCAACCGCTGGTCCGTTCCCGTTTCGAGATCGCGAATGCGAATCTCGGGGGATCGTCGAGAGCCTCCGAGATACGAAAGGCGCTTGCCGTCGCGAGATGGCGAGGGCGCCAGGCTGAGACCAAGCCCGCTGGTGATTCGTGTGGGGGCTCCGGCGACCTGCCCGGTCCTCGAATCGACCGCCGCTCTCCAAATGTTCGTCGACATGTTGTTGCCGACCGCGAAGGCGATCCGCCGGCCGTCCTGCGACGCCGTCGGCGAGAAGTTGAAGCCTGCTCCGACGATGACCGGAAGGGGATCGCCGGTTGCCTTCTGAAGCGTCCCGTCGAGCGGGAGCCGATAGATGTTGGTGCTTTCGATGTTGCCGTGGGCGAACAACGCGCCGCCCATCGTCACACCAAGATTCCGTCCGAGGTCGAGGCCGGCCGCCTCCAAGCGCTGGCGCGCTCCGGTGGGCGTGACGACTCCGCTCTCGGCAGAGACGTAGTACCAGTCGCGCTCGTCTCTCCCATCTGAGGAATCGCCGAATCCGATGAACAGCAGGCCCTTGCCGTCCGGGCTCCAGACCGGCGTGCCGCCGAGTGCCTTTCCGATCTTGATCTCCTTTCCGGTTCCGCCGTTGGACGGCACGATCCAGATGGACTGGGCGGCATTGTTACCACCCGACGCGGATGTCCTGTAGGAAATCTGCGATCCGTCCGGCGAGAACTGGGGCCACTCGCCATCGCCGAGCCGCTTCGGCAAACCGCCGAACGTCGGCACGACGTAGATCCCGCCCGGCTCTGCGCCGCAATGGAGCACGATCTTGCTGGCGTCGGGTGAGAAGCCCGGATCGCGGCAAGCGCCGAGACCTCGTGTGAGCTGCACGGGATCGCCGGTGTCGATCTGCTGCACCCACAGATCCATGGAATCGGCGGCGGCACGATCCGAGACGTATGTCACGAGCTTGCCGTCCCGCGAGATGGCGGGAAACAGGCTGGCGCCCGTATCGGCCGTCAGACGAACAACCTGCCAGAGCTCCTGCGCGGGCGGCAGTGGCCGTGCACGCCAGGCAGCGAAGCCACCCAGCGCAACCGCGGCGAGCGCGGTGGCCGCAAGCGGCATCCAGAGACGGCGTCGCGAACGAGCAGATGCGGCCGGTGCATCGAGCCGGCCGGCTTCCAGGTCCTGCTTCAACTCCTCGAGGGCGATCCGGACATCGGCGATGCTCTGCCAGCGCTTCTCCGGCGCCTTGCGCAAACACCGCGAGACGATCCGCACGAGCTCGGCGGGCAGCCCGGACGTCTCGGCCGAGAGCGACACCGGCTCGGTCGTGAGGATCGCGGCGAGCGTGGAGACGGTCGACTCGCCCTGGAACGCGCGCCGGCCGGTGAGCATTTCATAGAGCAGCGCACCGAAAGCAAAGATGTCGGACCGATGGTCCACGGGCTTGCCTTCGGCCTGTTCGGGGGACATGTAGGCAACGGTCCCCATGATGGTGCCGTGCACGGTCTTGGGGCTCTCGGCCAACATCGTCTGGCTCGCTTCAGGGGTGCTGGCGGGGCCAGCCAGCAGCTTCGCGAGGCCAAAATCCAGCACCTTGACCCGGCCCGACTCGCCGACCATCACGTTGCCCGGCTTGAGGTCGCGGTGAACGATTCCGGCCGCGTGCGCGGCCGCGAGTGCGTCGGCGATCTGGACGCCGAGGGCGATTGCGGTTCCCAGGGGAAGCGCTTTTCGGCCGATCATCTTGTCCAGGGGCTGGCCCTGGACCAGCTCCATCGCGATGAAGTCGCGATCGCCGTCCCGCGCGACCTCGTAGATCGTGATGATGTTCGGATGATTCAACGCCGACGCCGACTGCGCTTCCTGGACGAAGCGGCGACGCTTCTCCTCCGAATCCTGACGGTCAGCGCTGTCCGCAGGCAGGAATTTCAGCGCCGCGGTCCGGTTCAGCAGCACGTCGCGGGCCTTGTAGACCACGCCCATGCCGCCTTCGCCGAGCTTTTCCTGGATTTGATAGTGGCTGACGGTGCTCCCGGTCATTGCCGCGGATCATAGCAGCCCGAGAGGCGGACCAGGCGCCACCCCTCGCCAGCAATCCGTATCCGTCCCGGGTCGTGAAAATGCGCGAGCATGTGCGCCGCGGGTGAACGCCGGCGTGCGAACCTCGCTGGCGGCGCCATTCCTCGCGAGCGACTGGAGGAGCGGGCGGGACGCCCAGAAATGGGCCGGCGATCACAATCCCGCGCCGAATCGCGAGGCGATCGGGACGTTCCTGGAAGCTTTTGCACGCTTTCGCGCTGGTACCGGGCTTGCTCATTGCCAGCATGATCAGCTCGGAACGACCAGCCGAGTGTGCCGATTCGCCATCGTGCGGAGGCAGAGCCATGAACAACGTACTGCGGTTCCTAGGCGGGCTCGTCTTTCTCGCGCTGGCA
Organism: uncultured Acidobacteriota bacterium; assembly: GCA_963804795.1. Classification (GTDB taxonomy): domain Bacteria; phylum Acidobacteriota; class Vicinamibacteria; order Vicinamibacterales; family 2-12-FULL-66-21; genus CAVSUB01. The sequence continues at coordinate 201,819 of CAWDRS010000016.1, forward strand.
TCGTTGACGGCGCTGCCGGCGCCCACGCACATCCTCTGGGCGATGACCGTGGCGGCGACCGAGTGGGGCTACTGGCTCGCGATCGCGGCGATCCTTCCGCTCATCCCGTCACGGAATGGGTCCAACCTGGGACGCCTGGGGGCGGTCTTCAGCATTGGCGCCATCGCACTGTTTCTCGTGCCTGTGCTGCGCGCGCAGCAGATGAACGCCGGTCTACCGGCCGCGTTCAACGCCCGCTTCGGTGCGGAGCGGCGCGAACGGACCCGATTTGCGGAGGACTCGCGGCCCGCGCCGCTCGTTCTTCCCGATCTGGTCAAGCCGCTGCCGTTGCCCGCGGTGCGCTTCGAGGAACGCACCTTCGGCAATCGCAACGGGCTGCAGCTGACCCTCGACATCTATCAACCCGCATACGAGCACCCACCGCTCCCAGGGGTCATTGTCGTCCACGGTGGGGACTGGCAGTCGGCCGGGAACGCCGAATTCCTCGCCCTGAACGCCTACCTGGCCGGACGCGACTACGTCGTCGCGGCGATCAACTATCGATTCGCCGCGAAGTGGCCATTCCCCGACGGGCGCGACGACGTGCTCGCGGCGATCGCGTACCTGAAGGTGTTCGGTCCGCAGTTTGGGCTCGATCCCACGCGTCTCGTCCTGGTCGGCCGATCCGCGGGTGCGCAACTCGCGCTGCTCGCAGCGTACACGGCGAACGAACCGGCGATCAGGGGCGCGATCTCCCTCTACGGTCCGAGCGACCTGCGGCTCGAGTACGAAAAGCCCGGCTGGGGCGGCACCATCGACACGCACCACGCGCTCGAATCCTATCTGGGCGGACCGCCCGCGAAAGCCGATGACACGTACTTCGCGGCGTCGCCGATCAACTTCGTGACCGCCTCCTCGCCAGCCACGCTGCTCATCCACGGAGAGCGGGACGCGATCGTCTCGATCAATCAGAGCGCGCAGCTCGACACCAAACTGCAGGAAGCGGGCGTGAAGCACCTGTTCATCCGGTTGCCATGGGCGACGCACGGGTGCGACAAGAGCTTCGGCGGCCCGTGCGGACAGGTGGCCACCTACGCTGTGGAGCGTTTTCTCGACGCCGTGACGATCGACAGGACACCGAAGGCGCCCAAGGGCAAGATGCCGACGAAGACCGTGCGCGCCCGGAACACGATGGCCGCCAGGTAGAACGGACGCCGGAGTCGAACGGGGAAGCTGCTCTACCGAGAACTAGTCTCATCCGAGGGGCTTCGCCCCTCGGACTCCCCGACACGCGCTCTCGCGCGCCGCTTCGCGCGCTAGCTCGCGCGAGCCGCTCGCGTGGCTCGCTCACTGTCGTTCGCTCGCCTCGTGAAACGAGCGATCCCTGGCCTGCTCAGCTTCCACACCAACTGTTCTGCCGGTACGAATGGTGGGACCAACGACTTGTGCCTGCTCCGGTGTTTCTTGAACAGGGGGGCGCTATAATTTGAGCCTCTTCTCGCGGTTGTCCTGACCGTCCCAACGACATGAGGAGGCACGATGCATTCCCGTCGTCGGATCGTCACGCGGCGCTCCCCCTGGCTTCTCGTTCCTGCCTTGATCTTCGCGGTTGCGTCGAGCGCCGCAGGTCAGGGCAATCCGACTGGCGCGATTTCCGGTCGCGTCGTCGACCCTGCCGGCCTGGCACTTCCCGGCGTGGTCGTGACGGTCGCGTCGTCGGCACTTCAAGGCACTCGCTCTGCCACAACATCCGCCAACGGAGACTACATCATCCCCTTCCTCCCGGCCGGGGACTACACGGTGACCTACCAGCTTCAGGGTTTTCAGGGTCTGAAACGAACTGCGACCCTGACGATGGCGGAGACGCTGCCCTTGGATGTTGGTTTGTCGCTCGCGACGGTGGCCGAATCGGTGACGGTTTCGGCCCAATCGCCGGAGATCGTGACGACCGCCACGATCGCGAGCAACTTCAAGAAAGAATCGCTGGAGCGGCTGCCGGTGGGACGCGGCTTGAACGACGCGGTGCTGCTCGCTCCAGGTGTCGCCGGCAACGGTCCGGGCGGCAACATCATGATGGCCGGTGGGCTCTCGTTCGAGAGCCAGTATCTGATCAACGGGGTCGTCGTCAACGAGAACCTGCGCGGGCAGGCCCTGAATCTGTTCATCGAAGACGCGATCCAGGAAACGAAAGTTTCGACGGGCGCGATCTCCGCCGAGTACGGCCGCTTCGGCGGCGGCGTCGTGAACATGATCACGAAGTCCGGCGGGAACGCCTTCAGCGGATCGTTTCGCACGACGTTCAACAACGATGGGTGGCGATCGCTGACGCCGTATCCAACCGACCAGACCGTTGACAAGATCACACCGGTGTACGAAGGCACGCTCGGCGGGCCAATCCTGCACGACAGAATCTGGTTCTTCGGCGCCGGCCGGTTCACCAAGCCCGAAGAGAACCGGACACTTGCGGTCACCGGGATCAACTATTCGACCGCCACGGATGAAAGGCGCTACGAGGGCAAGCTGACCTACGCGCTGAACGCCCAGAACAACGCGAAGTTCGGCTACACGAAGCGCACGACGGAAGTCACGAACAACCGATTTGGCACGATCATGGATCTGGCGAGCCTGTACGACAACTCGACCGACCAGCATCTGTACACCGCCAACTACACCAGCGTTCTTACAAAGAACTTCTTCGTCGAGGGACAATACTCGCGAAAGATTTCCGCCACGATGGACACGGGATCCCGCTTCACGGACCTCGTGAAGGGCACGCCCATCTCGGATCGCCAGAAAACAATCGGCACGGACAATCCCCGGTTCAACTCACCCACGTTCTGCGCCGTTTGCGGGGGTGGATGGCTGGAGCATCGTGACAACTGGGATTGGTTCGTCAAAGCCTCGTACTTCCTCTCCACGGAGACCCTCGGCTCGCACAATCTCGTGGCGGGCTTCGACAACTTCAAGGAATGGCGGAAGAACGACAACTGGCAGTCCGGCAGCGAGTACAACATTGCAGCGACGACGACGATCATCGACGGCGCCGCGATCTACCCGGTCTTCCGCAACGACAACACGACGTTCATCAACTGGCTGCCGATCCTCCAACGGAGCGTCGGCAACGACATCAAGACGTATTCCGGCTATGCGAACGACACCTGGCGCTACAACAGCCGTCTGTCGTTCAATGCCGGCGTCCGATTCGATCTGAACCGCTCCAAGGATCAGAGCGGCACTTCGGTTGTGCGCGACTCGCAGTGGAGCCCGCGGCTGGGCGCCACATGGGACATCAGCGGCGATGGACGCTGGGTCAGCAACGTCGGGTTCGCCCGCTACGTTGCCGGAATCAGTACGGCACTGGTGGATGCGGGCTCCGCTGGTGGTCGGCAGGCGAGCTATAGCTGGTTCTACCTGGGACCACCGGTAAACGCCGGAAGTGGACCCTACCTGACGGCCGATCAGGCTCTGCCGATTCTCTGGAACTGGTTCTTCGCCAATGGGGGCAACGATCGCGCCACTCGGACGACGCCCAACATTCCTGGTCTCAGTACGCGCGTCAGGGGAGACGTGACGTCGCCAAGCGTCGACGAGGTGACCCTGGGAATCGCCAACCACGTTGGGAGAGGCGCGTGGAGAGTTGACTACATGCATCGCGACTCGTCAGACATGTACGGGGACTTCCTCGATCTGAGCACGGGCCGCGTCAACGATGCTTCCGGCCGGCCATTCGACCTGACGCTGGTCAGCAACACGCCGAAGGCCAAACGGACGTACAACGGCGTCACGGCCGACATCCGCTACCGCTGGTCCGCGCTGCAGGTCGGAGGCAACTACACGCTGTCGAAAACCTGGGGCAACTTCAACGGCGAGAACGTCGGGAGCGGTCCGATCCGGGCGGCATTCGACACCTTCCCCGAGTACCGCGAGGAGAGCTGGAACTATCCGACGGGATACAACCCCGGTGATCAGCGGCACAAGGCGCGAGCGTGGTTCAACTACACGGTCCCGGTCACGCCTGTCGTCGGTCGAGTGGACGTCGCGATGATTCAGCGTGCGGATTCGGGTGTCGCTGTGGATGTGAACGGGTCGATCGATCCCCGGGCCTTCGTCACGAATCCCGGCTACGTCACTCCGACCCAGAGCGTCGCGTACTATTTCATCCCGCGCGGCTCGTTCCGCTGGGACGATGTTCACAGCACGGACTTTGCGGTCACGTGGGCCAGGAAGCTGCCCTCGCTGAGCAGGACCGAGGTGTTCTTCCGCGGGGTGGTCACCAACATCTTCAACAACGCCGCCCGGACGCGAGGCGACATCGGGATCAACACGCGGATCAACAACGCCACCTACCAGGCGTTCAATCCGTTTACGACAACGCCGGTGCAGGGCGTCAACTGGGACTACAGTCCGACGTTCGGCGAGCCACAGGCGTTCGACGACTACCAGACCGCCAGGTTGTTCAGTTTTTCAGTAGGAATCCGCTACTGACGATGGCAAACGGCGAGGACAGTGACGACGCGTCTCCAGAACATTGCGCGCTCTGAAGTATGGAGCCGCGCGTCGGCGTTCGTTGTCGACGCCCGACCTGACCGCCTTCGCCAACGCTGCGGCGAGTCTCGCCGAAGCGCTTCGCGCGGAGGCGGAAGGTCGGGCGTTCCGCCTCTAACGAACCGGCCGCAGGAATTTGTTGGCCGCGCGTTTGGCGATCTTCCGCCCGTGTTCCGTTCCCTCTTCGACGGCGAACGGATCGAAGCTGGCCTGGGTGAGGACGACCGAGGTCCATGACGTCGTCAACATCGACCTCGACGCGCGCGACAAGCGCTGATCGGGTTCCAGGAGGATCGCTGCCGTCGAGGCTCCAGTCGCCGCCGAAGGCGGAAGGGTTGCGCTACAGACCCTGGTACGCGCGAAACACCGCCCGGAAATATTTCAGCACCCGGACCGGGTCTGCGGACGGAGGAATCTCGGCGAAGCAGTAGCCCTGGAACTTCATTTCCGTCAGCGCGCCGAGGAGCGCGCGCCACGGGTATTCCTCCACGAACAGGTCGCGCATGTGGATCTGCCCGATCTGATTCTTCACGAGCTTGAAAGCCGGCTCGAACCCGCCGTCGAGCAGATCGGTTGGATTCGAGTTCCAGCACACCCGCACGCCGGGGTGGTTTCCCCCGTAGTCGAGAATCTTGCGGATGCGCGGAAGGCGTGCTGTTTCGGTCCCGTGCACCTCGAGCTGGATGTGGACGCCGTGATCCTGGGCGAAGGCGCCGCATTCGCGGAGCGACTTCCCTATCTGCTCGAGCGTCTTCTGTTCGGGAACCTCTTTCGGCAATCCGTTCGGCCGCACCTTCACGCTCGGGGATCCGAGGTCACTCGCGAGCTTTACCCATTCCTTCGTTTCGTCGACGTTCTTGCGCACCGCGGCCGGGTCGACCGCGTGGTATTCGCACGTCGTCCCGAGGCCGCCGATCTTCACGGGCGAATCCTCGAAACGTTTTCGGACGTCCGCTCGCGCCTGCGGCGACAGCGCGATCTCGACGCCGTGCGCGTGCGTCGTCCTGAGCTCGACCGCCTCCATTCCGACTTCGGTCAGGTTCTTGATGATCGTCGGAACGTCCCAGTCCTTGGCAATCTCATACGTGACGGTGCCAAGCTTCAGACCTGCGCGCGCGGGCGGTGTTCTGGAGGGTTGTGGTGGTTGGATCGCTGCGAGCGCTGGAAGCGCTCCCGCCGCCAGGAAATCGCGTCGCTTCATTGCGAGAGCTTACCCCAGTCGCCCGCCCTCTCGTCGCTGATTTGCTTGCGCCTTTCGAGGCGCCGCATACCCGGCACTCGAATACAGATCGCGGACACCCGTTTCCGCACGCGGCCGGTCGGCAGGTTCCGTAGAAAGCAGGCGACCCAGCCATGTGCGACCAATCTCTTCGGCACTCGGCACCCGGGCACTCTATACCGGGGAAGTCGTCAGCCGGAATATTTGACGGCGAGCTCCTTCAAGCGCCTGAGATGACCTGGCACCGTGGCCGCCGGATCGTCAGCGGCTTCGTACTCCAGGCCCATGTACCCCCGATAGCCGTGGCGAGCGAACATCCCGAAGACACGGTCCCAATCCGCCGGCGCCCGTGTCTTCCCGTCGTCCTGCGCGATCTCGGTCTTGATGTGCGTGCTGACCGCATGCGGGATGGAGATCTCGATCTGCTCGTAGACTTTGGGCGGCCGGAAGTTCCCGATGTCCAGGTTCATCCCTGCCCATGGAGAGTCGGCGCGCTTGACGATGTCGATGGTCTCTTTCGCGAAGTCCGTGATCCCGCCGTCGTCTTCGAGTCCGAGGATGACGCCGCGTGCGCCAGAGTACTCGGCGCCGCGCTTGAAGGTCTCGGCGGCGAAGCCAATCGCCTGTTCGAGCGTGGCGCCGGGCGGAATCGGGCCGCCGAACACACGGACGTGCGTGGCGCCGATCTTCTGCGCAACGTCGACCCACTTGCGCAGCTCGACCAGTTCCTTCTCTCGGAGCTCCGGGGTCGGCTGCGCCAGGCGGACTCGCGTGCCGATGCTGTAGATTTCCACGCGGTTGCGGTACGCGAGCCGGCGAAGCGGAAGGACGAAGTCGTCTGTCGTGGACGGCATCCAGTAGACCGTCATGTCGATCCCGTCGGTGCCCGTTTCGACGGCGATCCTGATGAGATCCTCGTAGGTCATCGTTTTCGCCTGCAGCGCCTGGCGATACGAATACGCGACGAGGCCTGTCCGGAAGCGCGGCTTTGGAGGTGTCGTCTGCGGCTGCCATCCCGCAGACGCGCGGTCCGGGGCCGCGGCCGCCGCCGCAACCGTTCCGGCAGCGGCGAGAAAAGTCCGGCGGTTCACGCGATTCACGGGTGCTCCTCGATTGAAGGTGCGGCCGGGCCGCGCTCGAGGATGTGACTATAGCCGATGGCGCCCGGAAAGCGCGCCGGGGGTCAGGTCTTGCACTGCCAGTTTTGCGTTCGTGCAAGACCTGACCCCCGCTCGAGAGCAGCTGGTCGCGCCAGCTGCGACCTTGCCACGCCAGTCGGCAAGGCCTTCGATGTGTTTCGTGATCTGCTCTGATGCGTTCATGGTGGATACGACCACCCGCATCATAGGTTCAGGGAAGGGGCGTTGTTTTGTATAGAAACGACAGCTGCTCTGTCCCGCGGCCGATCTCTGCCGGCGTCTGTCCGATCCGGTATTTGAGCGATCGGGTGAGGTGCGCTTGATCGAAGTAGCCCGCGTCGTGGACGGCGTCGAGGATGGAGACGCCCTGTCTCAGGAGGTTCGTGGCGTATCGGGCCCGCTCGATTGGACGGACCGTGCTGTGTGTAATCCCGGTTGCTCGAAGAAAGTGCCGTTGTGCCGATCGTACGGACAGGCCTCGCGTTGACGGCGCATCGCAGCATCAACGGCGGCGTCGCGCACGATGCCACCCTTCCGTACCAGTCGGGCCAGGAAGGTGTCGGCGTTTTCAACCGCGAAGATCCCCGCCCGGCTCCAAACCCCGAAGACCTTCAAGGAGCCGCGTCTGATGACGCCCGCCAGCAGACCATCGGTCGCGGCGGCTTACGCAGGATGACCCAGGCCTCGCTTGCGCCGCAGCACACGGCCAAAGGCACCGGCCACTCCGGCAACAGCGAAGAGGGCGAGGCTGGACGGCTCGGGGGTCGTCGTAATCTCAAAATTCGCCGCAGTAAAAGTGGGGACTGCGTCACGGCCACCCTGGCCGGTCAGATTCAACATGCGAGTGAGAATCTTCAAATCGGCGGTGTTGTCGTTCAGATCCGTCGAAAACACCAGCCGGGGCAGATCGAGACCCTGATTGAAATAGATGAAGAATCCAGGACCCGGAGTCGTGATTTGGCTGGCGATCAGGTTGGCGGCGTTCCCCGCCGCAAACGGAGTGGCGGGATTCGCGTCGTCGTCGAATGTCTGGAGGACGACGACGTTCACGCCGCCAGTTGGCACGTCGGGTGCCAGGGCGTTCACGAACTGCACCGGGCCAGGCACGCCAAATACCGTCGACTCCAACGAGAAGACATCGGCGGAAATCAGAAAGTTGATGAAATCCTCGCCGCCCACGATCTGTCGGCCGGGTGTCGTCAGGGCGGTGGAACCGGCGAACGGGTCAGTGTCGAGGCGGATAACAGATGCCTGAGCAGTCGAGCTCAGCGTGAGCAGTGCGAGCCCGACGCAGCAAAAAGTAGAGCGGCGCATGTCAAAATCCTCCAAATGGTTGAGCTAACTGCCCTTTAACTCGCCTCTGGCCAGGCACTATACCAGTTTCGGGCCGCAGCCTTCACTACATTAGGGAGCCCGAGACGGATCCCTTTCAGGGTACTGTCGAAACGTTCCGCCCGGTCTGGGCACGCTCGATGTCGACGCGATCCGGTCCGCAGGATTACTCGTGCCGCAACGCGACGAGCGGATCGACGCGAGCCGCCTTGAGAGCGGGACCGCAGCAGGCTGCCAGCGCCGCTGCGCTCAACACGGAGGCGACCGCCACGAAGGTTGCCGGATCGCTCGGAGAGACCTCGTAGCAACATCGTCTCTAGTAGACATTCTTGGTGAGCGTACGCGTGGCCACCTAGAATGTCAAGGCGAGAGAGTTCGCCGTCTCGGCGGCTCGTCGCCTAGAATGTTCAGGCTGCGTCGGCAACCGAGCGCTTCTGGGAGATTCACGTGAAGCGACATCTTCGTGTTTTCCTTGCCACTGCGATCGTCCTCGTCTCTTTGACGATGGTCGGGGCTCGCACAGAAGGGCGTGCTCCGGCGCAAGCCCCGGCGGCAAACCAGGATCCTGCGCCCGCGCCTGCCGCCGGCGGCGGTCGAGGCACCGGCCGGGGAACGCAGACGCCGCCACCGCCACCCCTCACCTGCACGTCCAAGGCGACAGCCACGGACAACAAGGTGCCGGCCGCGCTGGCAAAGGAAGGGTTCACCGCCATTTTCAACGGAACGGATCTGACCGGCTGGCAGGCGCTCATCGACATCGGCACGCTCAAGTTCGGCGCAGGGCTCAACCCTGTCGACCTCCTGAAGCTGTCCCCCGGGGAGAAAGCAGCGAAGCAGAAGGAATCGAACGACACCTACTTGAAGCACTGGTCGGTGATCGACGGCATTCTCGTGTTCGACGGCGTGCAGGCCGACAAGCTGACGCCGCATGTTGAAAAGGGCGGCCAGAATCTTCAGACCGTGAAGGAGTACGGCGACGTCGACCTCTACGTCGACTGGTGCGTCGAGGCGGGTGCGGACAGCGGGGTCTACCTGAAGAACGCTCCGCAGATCCAGATCTGGTCGAACCCGGTCGGCTCGGGAGGGCTCTTCAACAACAAGGCAGGAGCCAGGAATCCGCTCGTCGCGGCCGACAATCCTGCGGATCGCTGGAACACGTTCCACATCATCCAGCGCAATGGCGACATGACGACGGTCTGGCTCAACGGCCAGCTCGTCGTCGACAACGTGAAGATGGAGAACTACTGGGACTACTCGAAGCCGCTTCCGGCGAAGGGCAACATCGAGCTCCAGTACCACGGCCACAAGCTGTACTGGAAGAACATCTACGCCAGGGATCTGAATTGACAGAAGAAGAATTACAGGCTTTGTAGGGTTACGTCGGCTCGGCCTCGACGATGCTGACATCCGAGGCGGTGGGAACCACGCGTGTCATCGCGAAGCCTGCATCCGCCAGCAGCTTTCCGTATTCGCCTGCCGTGCGTTCTTCGCCGCCGGGTATCGCCAGCATCACCATGTCGGCCAGCTTGCCGAAGTGTGGCGTATTGCCCTCGGGCAACACGAACTCGACGATGAGAAGTTTGGCGCCAGGTGTGGCGGGATGGAGTTTCCGGCTGAGTCATCGGTTGTTCCGTGGGGACGGCGCTCAGTTTGCTTTGATGGCGTAGACGTTCTTCAGCCCTCGGAAGATGATCAGCCCGTCGGAGATCGCGGGCGTGGCCATCACGACCTCGCCAATCGAATTCTTGGCAAGCTCCTCGTACTCAGGGCCTGCCTTGACCACGTAGACGTCGCCATCTTCGCTCGAGCAGTAGATCTTCCCGTCCGCGGCGACGGGGGATGCGCTGAACGACCCCCGGCGCCGAGGCGCTTCTGGTCCCTGCTGGCCGGTGGCGACCTTGGAGGCCGCGAACAGCCGTTGTTCAGCAGACGTAGAGCTGATCGCCATAGATGATCGGCGTCGGAATATAGGGGCCGCCACGCGCCGTGCTCCACGACACGAAGTCCTCGTCGTTGCCTTGTTCTGCAGCGTGATGTCGCCCTTCGCGCCGGGCTTGATAGCGAAAATCGGCTGAACGCCTCGGTAGCCGTTCGTGATCACGACCACGCCAGGGCCGACGATCGGCGTCGGGATCGCGATCTCGGAGTTGCCCGAGTACTTCCACAGCTCCTTGCCCGTCATCGGATCGTAGCCGCGCGTGAAGGTGGTCGCCTGCGTGACGAGCTCCGCTTTGCCGTCAGCCTCGAAGATCGTCGGCGTCGACCACGAGGGAATCTCGTCGCGTTCGGTGCGCCAGACTTCCTTGCCGCTGTCGGCGTCGAACGCGGCGAGGAACGAATTGCCCTGGATGTCGCACTGCACGATAACGAGGTTCTTGTAGATGTCGGCGAGCTGCCGAGGCCCCACTCGAGCGGGATCGAAGAACCAGCCGGAGTTGAGAAGTCGTAGGTCCTTCGGCGACAGCAGCTTGCCGTCGAGGTCCGCGTACAGCCCCTGCGATCCGAACGAGACGATGACATGGCGTCCGTCTGTCACGGCGTGGCGGACGCCTGGCTGGACTTCGGATGGCGCTTGGTTTTCGGGACACCTTCATACGCGACCTTGTCCCAGAGGACCTTGCCGGACTTCTTGTCGATGCGCCATCACCCGCCACGTGTGCTTCGAGGAATCGTTCACGGGCTCGACGTCTCCGTACTGCCCTGTCCGAATGCCCTGGGTGGGATCGCCGCTCATCGCGGTCGACACGAACACGCGATGGCCCCAGACGATCGGGCTCGATACGGCGACGCCGGGAATCGGCGTCTTCCACGCCACGTTCTCGCCGGCCGGCGCGTTCCACTTCAGGGCCGTCGGCGTGCCGTCGGCGACGCCTGCGGCGTTCGCGCCGCGGAAGCCGGCCAGCGCTGCGCCGAGAGCGAGATGCCGCCGACGAGGCAGGCCATGGTGGCCATGGTGGCAATGCCGGTCAGGACGTTGCGGGACGGCGCATCATCACTTTCCCTCCACTCGCGTATAGACGACCGGTGCCGCCCTGGGGCGGCATGAGGGTGAAGCCGGTGACCTTGTCGCCTCAATCTTGAAGACGAGCGAGATCCCATCCCGATGCGCGGAAGGTCGTGGCGTCCTTCGCCGCGAGCGTGCCCGCTGCTCCGGCGGAGCCCCGGCGGGCCCGATCGAGAGCCTCGCGCCGGTGACAGCAATCGACGAGCTCGTTACCGGCCGCGTTCTTGAACGTCCCGGCATAGCTCGCGAGCTGCGCGGCGTCGATCTTGAAGTCTTCCGGCGGCTTGGCTCCCGCCTGTTCCAGCATCGCGACCATCTCGGTCTTGTTCTGCGATTTCGCGGCCTCGAGCGCCTCCGAGAGCTTCGCGGCCGGTATGCCGCCGCTTTCGAGAATGAACTTCGCGAACGGCGCGTCGCCGGACTGGATCGCGCCGCTCAGCGCAATGTCCTTGCCGGGCGCTCCTTTGCGATCAGGAGCTTGGCGATCTCGGTGTGCTCCGGTCTCTTCTTCTGCGCCGGGCTGACGGCGAGCATGAGCGGCGTGAAACCGTAGAAGGAGTCCTTGGCGAGATCCGCTCCCTTGTCGAGCAGCACCTTCACGACTACATGACCGTGATCGCACGCGTAGAACAGCGCCGTTGCGTTACGGAACTGGTGTTGACGTCGAGCCCTTCGTCGAGCAGCTTCTTGACCGTCGCGGCGTCGCCCTTGCGGGCCGCCTCCTGCAATTGTTCAGCTTTGGTCAGCGGCGGGGCCTGGATGAGCGCCACGATCGCGGCAAGGGCGATGACCAACTGCATGGGGCGTTCCTCGCGAATTGCCGAAGATTTTGGATCCAATGTGCTGCCGCGCGTCTCTGGCGTCGGAATGGCCACATAACCATCTCTGAGGCTCACGAATTGTAGCCGCCAAAAAAATGCGGCGAACAGCAAAACAGAAGTTCAGAACCTTCTTGCCTCCTGATCTTCTGATCTTCTGTGTTTTGCTGACGCTGCAAGCCGTCTCCCTTGCGTCAATACCGTGGGGTAGCAGCCGTTCGCCGACTGTCCCGGCGCCGGCGAGCGGCATCCCATTGCCCCAACCGGGATCTGATATCGTCGCTGCACAGCGCGATCCGTGGAGGCGGTTTCGCCGCCGAAGGGCCCTTCGTGATCGAAGTCACCAACGTCGTCAAGCGCTACGGCTCCACGTCCGTGCTGAACGGAGCCACGTTCCGCATCGCTGCGGCGCAGCTCACCACGATTCTCGGGCCGTCGGGCTGCGGCAAGTCCACGCTGCTCCGGTGCCTGAATCGCCTCGAGCGGTTCGATGAAGGCCACATCCGGATCGGTGACGTCGACATGCGTGGCACCGCGACGGGACCGCTGACGCCGGCCGCGGAGCAGGATCTCGTCCACCGCGTCCGGCTGCGCGTCGGCCTGGTCTTTCAGAACTTCAACCTCTTTCCGCACCTCTCGGCACTCGAGAACGTGATCGAGGCGCCCGTGACCGTCAAGAAGATTCGCCGGTCACAGGCGGAGGAAATCGGGAGGCTGTACCTCAATCTCGTGGGGCTTTCCGGGAAGGAGCACGAATACCCGGCGCACCTGTCAGGCGGGCAGCAGCAGCGCGTGGCGATTGCGCGCGCCCTGGCGATGGAGCCCGACGTGGTGTTGTTCGACGAGCCGACATCGGCACTCGATCCCAGGCTCGTGCTCGAGGTCACGGCGCTGCTCCGCCTCCTCGACGATCTCAAGAGGACGCTGATCGTGGTCTCGCACGACATGGACTTCGCGCGCACGATCTCGGATCAGGTCATCTACTTCGAGGGCGGACGCGCCGTGGAGGCCGGAACCGCGAGCGAAGTGTTCGGCCATCCGAGCCGGCCGGAGACCCGCGCGTTCATGGAAAGCTTTCACGCCGGACGTTCACCCGCCACGTCGTGAACCGCGGGCGCGACGAAAGGACACCCTGATGCTGCGTCTGGTGCTTGCCAGCGTCTTCTCGGTTCTGGTTCTCGCCGATCCTCTTTTCGCGCAGTCGGCGCTCGAACGAGTGCGCGCGAGCGGCCGGATACGGGTCGGCATCGACGCCACGTATCCCCCGTTCGGCAGCGCCGAAGGCGGCGAGTTCAGCGGTTTCGACGTGGACATCGCCCGGGCGGTTGCGCGAGAGCTGCACGTGGACGCCGAGCTCATCAACGCGGGCTTCGACGGCGTCTTCCCTGCCCTTCAGAACGGCAGCTTCGACGTCGTCATCTCGGCGGTCACCATCACCGCCGAGCGCCGCGCGACGATGTTGTTCTCGGATCCGTACGTGGCTGCCGGCCAGCAAATCGCGGTGCGTGGCGACAGCGTCATCGCCGGACCCGACAATCTGGCGGGTCGAACCGTCGGCGTGCAGATCAACACCACGGCGCAATTCGCGATGGAGACGCGTCCTGGCGTGACCATCGCGAAGTACAACACGATCGATCTCGCGCTGCTCGACCTGCAGAACGGCCGCCTCGATGCCGTGGCGAGCGACGGACCGGTGCTGCGCTACATGGTGCGAAGGAACTTTCCGGGACTGAAGACGGTCGGCGCCGAGTACACGGACGAGCAGTTCGGCATCGTGCTCGCGCGAAGCAGCGACGACCTTCGACGGGCGGTCAACGCCGCGTTGTGGCGCCTTCAGGACGGCGGCGAGTACGCGAAGATCTACAGCAAGTGGTTCGGCAAGGGCGCGGAGCAGGGCCACGTCACCGCGTCACCGCGCGCCTTCGACACGACCATCATCGCGCGCACCTGGTCCTTCTTTCTTCGCGGCGTCTGGCTGACGGCCGTCATGGCCGTGTCCAGCCTGCTGTTGGGTCTGCCGCTGGGTCTCTGCCTGGCGCTGGCGCGCGTGCGCTCGGCGCCGCTCTTGACGACGCCGGCCGCCGTCTACGTGGAAGTGATGCGAGGCACACCGCTTCTCGTCCAGATTCTGTTCGTGTACTTCGTCCTGCCGAGCGTCGGCGTCAACCTGCCGGCCTTTACGAGCGGCATCCTGGCGTTGACGTTGAACGCGGCCGCCTACATCTCCGAGGTGATTCGAGCCGGCATCCTGTCCATCGACGCGGGTCAGATGGAAGCGGCGTCCGCGCTCGGCATGAGCTACTGGCAGGCGATGCGGCGCATCATCCTGCCGCAGACATTCCGGCGCGTCGTCCCACCGCTGACCAACGAAGGGATCGCGCTCTTGAAGGACTCGTCGCTCGTGTCGGTGATCGGTCTGACCGAGCTCGCGCGAACGGGCCAGGAGCTGGCGAGCCGCTACGCGGCACCGCTCACGATCTGGCCGCTGGTCGCGCTGCTGTATCTGGCGCTCACGTTCCCCTTGACCAGGATGGCGGAGTACCTCGAGCGGCGCTGGAGTCCGCTGACGCGTGCGTGAGGCGTCCGACTTGGATGCGAGCTCGCTTGAGTTGAGAACGCGGCCTGGAGAGGAAGTGAAGAAATCAACTCGTGGCTTCCACCTTCAGGTGGAAGGGGAAAGCGTCGAAGTCACCTCGGCCCCGCGCCGCCTCGGCCTGACGCGCGGAAAAATGCACCTCCGCCGGGTGTGCTCACGACCCCCGCGTCGGCTCGGATGGTTCGGAGGCCCGTGATCAATCACTTGGACGGCGGGGTGGCGTGCGCGACAGTGGCGAAACAGCGCCGCCGCGGCCCGGCGCGCCTGCGGTGCATTTTTCGAGCTGGCGCAGCGCGCTGGCCGCATCGCGGCACGGGACCGAGGTGACTTCGCCGCAGGAACCCAGTCGCCGCGCTTGCTGGCATCCGTAGTCGCCGCTGCGAGCGAGCCGCCCAGGATCAGACGGCGAGGGCTCCAAGGGCGAGCGTCTTTCCCGGGGTTCGCGGATCGGGTGCGTTGTGCCGGACAACCCGAATGTGGTGACATACACTCGATGGTCGAGGTTCTCTGGTCGTCGGTGGCGTCCGCTTCAGGCAAACCTGTGGCCGTTTCGGACAAACTTGATTCGCACGACGTTGTAAGGTCCACGCCGCGGCACGCCCTTCATCACGTGCAGGCCTGCCGCCGGGAGGTCTCGCCATGACACGTCAGCGCTCGCTCGTTTGCCAGCTGATCGCGGCCGTCCTGCTCGCCTCCGGAACAGCCGCGGCTCAAACCAATGTCGGCCAGATTGCCGGCCGGATCGTCGACGCGTCCGGCGCGGCGGTGCCGGGCGCCGGCGTCACGGCCACGAGCGCGCAGACCGGGCTCGCGCAGACGGCCGTGTCCGATCGTGAGGGCGGGTACGTCTTCGCCAGCCTGCCCTCGGGCACCTACACGATTCGGGTCACGGTCTCCGGCTTCAAGCCGGTCGAGCGGGTCGACGTCGTCCTCGACGCGGCGTCGCGCCGGGCGATCGACTTCAAGCTCGAGGTCGGCGACGTCAGCGAGACCATCTCGGTCGCGGCGCTGACGGGCCACGTCGAGACCCAATCGGGCGACGTCAGCCGCGTGATCACCGGCGAACAGGTGAACAACATCGCGCTGAATGGCCGGAACTACTCCCAGCTCCTCCAGCTCCTTCCTGGCGCCGTGATCCAGACGACCGACGCGTTCTCGCTGGGATTGTCCACGACGGGACAGGCGATCAACGGCGTCCGATCCGCGTCCACGTACTTCATGGTCGACGGCGCCGACAACATGGACAACGGCGCGAACACCAATGCCATCACCCAGCCGAGCCTCGACACGATTTCCGAAGTCAAGGTGCTGACGGCGAGTTACAGCGCGGAGTTCGGCGGTCGCTCCGGCGCGCTCATCAACGTCGTCACCAAAGGTGGCACGCGGCAGTTTCATGGCAGCGCGTACGAGTTCGTGCGCGACGACAAATTCGACGCGCGGTCGTTCTTCGACAGAGGAGACCCCGCACCGCTCTCGTTCAACAATCCGGGCTATACGATTGGAGGGCCGATTGCCTTCGGCGGCTTCAACGCGGATCGATCGAAGGTGTTCTTCTTCTTCAGCCAGGACTGGAAGAAGAACCATCAGGGCGTGACGCAGGTGAGCACGGTGCCGACGCTGGCCGAGCGGAATGGCGATTTTCGCAGCTCCTCGCTCGCCGCGCCGCGCGATCCGCTCACCGGCCAGCCGTTCCCCGATCGCACGATTCCCGCCTCGCGATTTTCGACGAACGGCCGGGCGCTGCTCTCGGCCTATCCCGAACCGAACTTCGCCGGGCCCGGCGGCAACCATGCGGAGACCGGCACCAACGAGACGGACAGCCGCGAAGAGGTCGTACGGCTCGACTACGTCGTCTCGCCGCGGACCCAGTCCAGCTACCGCTTCTCGCACAACTCCGTCGACATCTTCAACCCGTTCCAGGGCGGCAACACCGGGATCGTGCCCGGCATCCGGCCAAGGCCGGGATGGACCATGGTCGGGAATGTGCAGCACACTTTCTCGAATACATTGCTGAACTCGGCGGGGGTGTCGGCGACGAAGAACCGGATCGAGGCCGGCCCCGACAACGCCGTCCTGGCGCGCGGCACGCTCGGGATCACCTACCCGGAGGTCTTCCCCTCGAACCGATTCGGCACCGGACCGGACGTCACGTTGACTGGCTTCACCGGGTACAACGCCGGCGACTACATCAGGAACCGCAACCTGACGTATCAGTTCCGCGACGACCTGACCAAGGTTGCGGGCGAGCACGCGCTCAAGTTCGGCGCCCAGATCACCTACAGCCAGAAGGATCAGAACCTGCGTCCGCGCGAGAACGGCGTCGTGACGTTCGCGACGTCCGCGCGCAATTCCACGGGCAACGTGGTTGCCGACGCGCTGCTCGGCAACTTCCAGAACTACACCGAGGGTGAGACCGATCAGGAGTGGCGCGCGCGCTACTGGCAGTACGAGTTCTACGCCCAGGACAACTGGCGCGTCTCGACGAAGCTGACGCTCGATCTCGGTCTCCGCTACAACATCATCGCGCCGCTCTACAGCGCATTGAACAACTTCTCCACGTTCGATCCGGCGCGCTTCAACCCGGCGCTCGCGCCGACCGTGCTCGCCAGCGACGGCTCGATCGTGCCCGGCACCGGCAGCCCGACCAACGGCATCGTCATCTTCGGCGACAGTTTTCCGGACGCCGCGCACGGCCTCATCCCGGCCGCGGACGATGCCTCGACGGCCGCTCTGTTCGTCGGCCTGCCACGAGGCGGCGTGCCGACCGAGTACAAAGATTTCGGGCCGCGGCTGGGGTTCGCCTACGACCTCTTCGGCAACGGCCGCACCGCGGTGCGCGGCGGCTTCGGCATCTTCTACGACCGCGTCCGCACGGATTATCTGAGTGCCACGTCCGGCAATCCGCCTTTCGTACGATCGGCGAACGTCTTCGACGGGAGCATCGACAACCCGACCGGCGGCACGCAGCGCAGCTTTCCGCCGAGCATCGCCGGCATCCGGAGCCGCATGCCCACACCACGGGTCACCTCGTTCAACCTCGGAGTGCAGCACGAGCTCCTCAAGGGCACAATCGTGCACGTCAACTACGTCGGCACACTGGGAGATCACCTGACGCGCACGCTGGACATCAACCAGCTCCCGGCCGGCACGCGCCTGAATCCTCCGGCGAGCACGACCAACGTCAACGCGCTCCGGCCATATCCCGGATACGCCGCGATCAGCATCACGGAAAACGAAGACGAGTCGAACTATCACAGCCTGCAGACGTCGCTGACGCGGCGGCTGCAGGCGGGCGTCGAGTTCGGCGCGAACTACACCTTCTCGAAGGCGCTCGACACCTCCAGCGGCACACCCGAAGATGTCTACAACATCGGCCGGGATTACGGGCTGTCGTCGGTGCACCGCGCTCACAACTTCAACGCCTACTACATCTGGCAGGTGCCGTTCTTCCGCAGCGCGTCGAACCCGCTGCTGCGCGGCGCGCTCGGCGGATGGGACATCTCCGGCGTCGTGGTGTCTCAGAGCGGGGCGCCGTTCACGGTGACGGTGCCGACCGACATCGCGCGCATCGGCGTCAACACGGCGCGCGCGTCCCTTGTCTCCGATCCGAGTCTGCCAGGCGACGAACGCACGCCGCTCCGTTGGTTCAACACGAGCGCATTCCTCGACCCGTCGAAGATGACGGCCGGACAGTTCGGCACGAGCGCACGCAACGTGCTGATCGGTCCGGGCTTCAATCGCGTCGACGTCGGACTCGCGAAAGTGATTCAATTGTCGAGCCGGATGAAACTCCAGGTCCGGGCCGAGGCGTTCAACGCCTTCAACATGACCTCGTTCACCGGCCTCAACACGACGGTGCGGTTCGACGCGGCCGGCAACCCCACGGGCGGTTATGGCGCCGTCACGAGCGCGGCACCGGGCCGTGTGCTGGAATTCGGCGCGCGTCTGACGTTCTAGTCTTAACCGAGGGGCTTCGCCCCTCGGACTCCCCGACACGCGCTCTCGCGCGCCGCTTCGCCGGCGCGCTCCGCTCGCGTGGCTCGCTCACTGTCGTTCGCTCGCGTCGTGAAACGAGCGGGAGGTTTATGAGACGGCTTCGAGTCTCATCCGAGGGGCTTCGCCCCTCGGACTCCCCGACACGCGCTCTCGCGCGCCGCTTCGCCGGCGCGCTCCGCTCGCGTGGCTCGCTCACTGTCGTTCGCTCGCGTCGTGAAACGAGCGGGAGGTTTATGAGACGGCTTCGAGTCTCATCCGAGGGGCTTCGCCCCTCGGACTCCCCGACACGCGCTCTCGCGCGCCGCTTCGCCGGCGCGCTTCCGCCTCCGCTAGAGCTACGGCGAGACCTCGCCGTAGCGCCTGCGGCGCGAAGGCGGGCCGGTCGCGTGGCTCGCTCGCCATGCTCGCTCGCACTGTGGAGCGAGCGTCGGGTTTGTGAGACGGCTTCTAGCCGGTAGAAAGGCGAAGCCGCGCGTGAGCGTTGACAACACCACCACGGGCGAGTTCACTATCCGCTTATGAACAGGATCTCCAGACGTGATTTCGCCCGCACCACCGTCGCGGCGGGCGCCGCCGCGGCCTCCGCGCTGGCGATCTCTCCAGCCCGGGCCGATTCCCCAGGCGATCTCACCGGGCGTTCGTCGGTCGGACGACCGGGCGCCGACGCCGGCACGCGACCGTTCTGCTTTTTCTCCAAGCACCTTCCCGATCTGAGTTGGACCGATCTCGCGGCGGCCGTCGTCGACATGGGCTACGAGGGAGTCGATCTCACAGTCCGGCCGGGCGGTCATGTCGCGCCAGAGCGCGCCGCGGCGGATCTTCCGCGAGCGGTCGACGCCATCCGGGCGAAGGGCACCGCCGTCCGCATGATCACCACTGGCCTGACTTCTGTGGCGGATCCGACGGCGCGGCCGATTCTCGAGGCGGCGGGCAAAGCCGGCATCCGGCTCGTGAAGCCGGGCTATTGGAAGTACGCGCTCAAGGACGTGCGGGCGGAGATCGCGGCCATGATCCGCGACGTGACGGGCCTTGCCGCGCTCGCGCGCGACTGCGGCGTCGAGATCGGCGTGCACAATCACACGGGTGATATCGGCGGCGGAATCTGGGACATCGCGCCGCATATCGATACGCTCGACCCGCAGTCGGTCGGATACTACTTCGATCCCAGGCACGCCGTCGTCGAGGGCGGCGGCGTCGGCTGGAAGACGGCGACGCTGCTCGTCGCCCCTCGTCTCAAGATGATCGCCGTCAAGGACTTCTTCTGGGCGCGGCAGGCGGGTGCATGGAAGATCCAGGACTGTCCGCTGGGCGAGGGCATGATCGACTGGCCCTGGTTCGCGAAAGCGATCGGCCAGACAACGTTTGCCGGACCGATCTCGGTGCACTTCGAGTACCGACATCCCGGGCGCAACGCCCGACGAAGTCCGCCGCAACACCATCGCGGCGGGCCGACGCGATCTGGCGTTCATCCGCGCGCAGTTCCAGTCGGTGTAGGGCGGGGCTTTGAAGCCCCGCCGATCGCAGGGGCCAAGAATCCGCGCGATTACAACCGAACCAAATCGCGCTGTAACAACACCCGACACCGCCCTCCCTCAGGATGACCACGTCCGCCATTGCGCACCGGAGGCTCTTCAACCAGCGCATCGCCCAGACGACGTTTCGAACGCCTGAGGAGATCGTGATATTGACGTAGATTGACGCGTCCACAGTCCGTAACCCAGCGCCCTACTATTGGAAACTCGGCCGCGACATGAGGACGCGGGAACCACAAAGGCGCATCGCACGGCTGACATACACGCTTCGCGGTACCGGAGGGACGATGACGAAGGTATGCAGTGTCATGGGGATGGTCGTGCTGCTCGTAACCCACACGCCCGCCCAGCAGTTCCCGCCCGGATATGTGGACCCGGCGCCCATCCTCGCCGCCGCCGCGCGGGAGATTGGCGAAGCCAACCTGAAGTGCATCACCTTCGCGGGCACCGGGTATGGTGGCGCCGTTGGCCAGACATTCGAGAACGCCGTCAACGTGGACTGGCCACGCATCGATTCGCTGGCCAACTATTCGCGCAGCATCAATTGGGAGACGGGCACGAGCAAGGAGACCTTCGATCGGCAACCGGGATTGAACCCGGCCTCATGGAAGTACGGACTGGGCTGGCAGGGTGGCACACCCACGCAGAAGGCGATCCATCAGACTCACATCGTCAACGGCCGTTCGGCATGGCACATCGACGGCGACGGCGAGCCCGTGGCCGTGCCGCCGGCACTCGCGGAGCTGTATCAGCTGGACGTGTGGCTGAACCCTCCGGGGTTCCTCAAGGCTGCCCGCTTGCCCGGCGCAAATCCCGTCGCCTTCTGGCGGTGGGAACAGATCGAGAAGGGCCGGGACGGAAACGTGGTGCAGCCGGAAAAGGTGTACGTCGTAGCCATCACGATGCTGGGGAAATATCGAGTGGACGCGACGATCAATTCGCAGAATCAGATTACGCGGATCAAAACCACCGTGAGCGAGCCGGCGCTCGGCGACTTCAACATCGAACACGAGTCGACCAACCAGGTGGCAGTCGGCGGCGTCAAGTGGCCGATCGCGTGGCACTCACATCACGGATGGGACGACAACTGGCAATTCTACCGGCAGAGTACTGGTCACAATGGATACGGCGGCACGTTCCCCAACGTTCAGCCGAACAATTGCGGCGATCCCGTCCCCGTGCCGCCCTCGGTGGCTCTGGCACGAGTCGCGGCTGCGGTGACGGTCGACAAGATCGCGGATGGCGTGTACCTGATTGGCGGTGGGCCGGCCAACAGCTACATGGTGGAGTTCCGCGATTTCGTGACCGTGTTCGAAGCGCCGGGAAACGAAGACCGAAGCCTCGCGGTGATCGAGTCGATCGTCAAACTGGTGCCCAACAAGCCGATTCGCTGGCTGGTCAGCTCTCACCCCCACTTCGATCATATCGGCGGCCTCAGAACCTATCTCCACATTGGTGCCACCATCGTCGCGCATATGAAGAACATCGCGTTCCTGAATCGCGACGTACTGAACTACGAGCCGAGGACCGTGGCTCCGGACATCCTGTCGCGATGGCCTCCCACGGAGGTTGCCGAGGGCTACACCTACGAGGCCGTCCAGGAGAACTACGTAATCACGGACAATCACAGAATTCTTCGGGTCTACTACGTGCAGCCGCTGCGGCACGTGGAGGGCATGCTGATGGCGTACCTGCCGGCCGAACGTATCGCGTTTGAAGCGGACCTCTTCGATACGCACGAACCACCCAGGGCGGCGCAGGTGCCCGCAATGCGAAGCCTGGCCGATCAGGTCGCACGCTTGAAACTGGATGTCGAGACCCTGGCGCCGGTGCATGGCAAGCCGGTGCCATGGAGCACGTTCCAAGCGGCGTTGAAGGCGCTGGCCGACCAGAACCGGTGATGCTGGCAGCGAGTTCGAGACCCGGACCACCTTCGCCAGATCTCTTCACACGTTTGACGAAAGCCGAAACCCAGGACGTGGCCACCGCTGCGCGTCGGTATAGAAGGTTTCTTCAACGGCCGGTGCTATTGACGTACGGTATCCTGGGACCTCGCGTGCGTTGCCGGGTCGGGGCTCATTCCCGGCTGCGTGCGCCTGACGGCGGCGAACCAGATCGCGGCGATTCCGGACAGCCGGGAGGAGTACCTCCTGGACAAGTTTCCGCCAGCGCTCCTCGAGCGCACCGACGTGTTCACGCGCCTGGCGATCCTGCAGCCGTATCGGAAGACCGCAGCATCCCTCGTCTTGCTTCAAAAGCTCTACGACGATGCGCGTGGTGAGCAGGCGACGGATTCTGTCAGTCTGCTCTTAGAACGCCAACCATCCTCCCAAGGCGCGCCGTCGGCACAGCACAGGCGAATGACGACACGGCGGCGACGAGCGCCGCGACCTGGCCAAACGTGACCGGATCCCTGGCGGCCACACCGACGAACATCGTGGACACCAGGCTCGTCGCCCCAAGCGCCATCGTCATCCCGGCTACGAGTCCGATGGCAACAAAGCGCATGCCGTGCCCCATCACGAGCCGCAGGATGCTCGAACGGCTGGCGCCGAGCGCGACGCGAATGCTGATTTCGTGCGCTCGCTGGCTCACCCCATATGCGACAACGGCGTAGATACCCGTGACGGCCAGGGCAAGCGCGGCGAGGGCGAACGCCGCCATCAGCGAGAGACTGAATCGCCTCGCAGCCAGAGCGTCGGACAGATAGTGATCCATTGGCCTGATCTGAGCCGCAACCACTTCAGGATCGAGCCGGCGTACTTCTCTGGCCAGCGTCGTCGCGAGGCCCATCGGCTCGCCGGTGGTTCGCACGATCCAGAACATGTTCGCGGCCGCCGCTGCGACGTTATCGAGATGGACCTGCGGATAGGTGAGATACAGATCCCACGTCGGCCCGCCGTCGAGCGCCACCTGCTGCACGTTCCCGACGACCCCGATGATCTCGACGGGCCTCGGCGGCCCATCGTTGTCATCGACCAACAGCCGAGCGCCTATCGGGTCGAGCCCCTGGAGCCACTGCCGCGCCAGATCCTCGTTGACCACGGCGACCGACGGCGTGCGATCCGTGTCACGCTCCGAGAATGTGCGCCCGCGCTTCAGGGGGATGCGCGCGGCTTCGAAGTACCCCGCCGACACAGCGCGAAACTGCGCGAGCGGCACGCGCTCGCGCTCGATGGCCCGACCCTCCACGGTGAAGGGAACGCGCGCCAAGAGCCCGCTCAGCGGAAGCAGCGTGATCGCGCCCGTATGCGTGACCGTCGGCAACGACGACAGCCGCTGGCTGAGCGCTCGCTGGAACATGACAATCGCGTTTCGATTGTTGAATCGCTTCCCCGGCAACGTGAGTCGCGCCGACAGGACGCGCGACGGATCGAATCCCGGCGCCACCGCCTGCACGTTCGCGAAGCTCTTTGCCAGCATCGTCATGACGACGAGCAGCACGACGGCGAGGGCGACCTCGGAGCTGACGAGCAGACCGCGAATGCGCCGGCCGCCAGCCGTCGAGCCGCGGCGGCCGGCCTGGAGCGCGTCGCGTACGTCCACCCTCGCGGCGGTGACCGCGGGGATGACGCCGAACAGCGCCCCAGTGAGCAAAGAGACCGTGAGCGAAAATATCAGGACGCCGACATCGATGCGGACTTCGGCAGACCGCGGCAGCTCTGCGGGCGCCAGCGCCATGAGGGCCACCACGCCCCAGCGAGCGACGAGCACGCCGAACATTCCCCCTCCGAGGCCGAGCAACCCCGCTTCCACCAACACCTGGCGGACGACAGTCACACGTGACGATCCGAGCGCCAGCTGGACCGCGAGATCCTTCCGCCGGCCCGCCGCGCGGGTCAGCATCAGATTCGCCAGGTTCGCGCAGGCGATGAGCAGGACAGCACAGACCGCTGCAAATACCGTCAAGAGGGCCGTCCGAATCGGGCCGACGATGGCGTCGATCGCGCCGACGATGCGGACGCCGTGCTTTCTCGCGTTCTCGACGGGGAATTGTTCCTGCAGTCGCCGTGCGATCGCGGTCAATTCGCTCGCCGCCTGCGCCAGCGACACCTGCTCGCCAAGCCGCCCGACGCCGTGAATGAAGTTCACCGAGTTGCGGGCGCCGCGCCTCGGATCGCGATCGGCGGCGAACGGAAGCACGAACTCGACGTCGCGGATCGGCATGGCGAAGCCAGCCGCCAGCACACCCACGACCGTGTACTCCTCGCTATTGAGCCGGATCGCGCGGCCGACCAGATCACGGTCGCCTCCAAATCGACGCGTCCAGAACGGTTCGGTGAGGACGACGACATGGTCCGCGCCAGGTCGCTCGTCAGCGGGCTCCAACAAGCGGCCGATCCGAGCGTGCGCTCCCATGACCTGGAAGATGTTCCCAGTTGCCCGAATACCTTGCACGCGCTCGGCAGCCGCCTCGTCACTCAGGTTCGCGCTGTACGCGAAGTAACCCGCAAAGCCCGAAAGCGTCGTCGTGGAATCGCGATAATCGATGAAATCCGGCACGTTGAACGGCGTTCGATCGCGGCCAGGCTGATCGGACCACATCCAAAACAGCTGTTCGACGTGGCGATACGGCAGCTGTCGAAGCAGCACACCGTACACGACGCTGAAGATTGCCGTCGTCGCGCCAACGGCAAGCGCGATCGTGACAACGGCGCCCGACGTGAATGCCGGCGTCTTGCGGAGAGCGCGCAAACTGTACCGAACGTCGCGAACGAGGCGATGCACCGTCTGCATCCTATCGAAGGAAGACACGCCGATTCGCGACAGAGATCCGTCGAATTCCGCCAGCCGCCTCTCTCTTTCGTCGCGACACAGAGCAGAACAGGAGTTCAGGAGTTCAGAACCTTCTTCCCTCCTGATCTTCTGATCTTCTGTATGACCGTTGCCGCAAGTGGTATCCGCTGTTTCGACATGCCGTGGAGGAGCAGACGCCCGCCCGGCGACAGATCTCCCCGACTCAAGCGCCGAGACACGTTCCGCTTGCGAAACGATTCAACGCCGCAGCATAGTGACGACGCATGGCATTCCCGCGCCAGAACCGTGACGTGCGTCGCCACTCGTCGACCCGCCGCATCATCGTCGTCGTCGTGCCGCCGGTCGACGAGCTCGATCTGGTGGGCCCCCTCCAGGTGTTCAACTCTGTGAATCGCCTCGCGGGCAGGTTGATCTACACGATCGAGGTCGTGACGAACTCGGATCGTCTGAAGGTCGAGGGAGAGGGCGGTGTCTTGACGTTCGTCGCCCGGCATCACTTCAACAAAGTCGACGGCGGGTGCGACTCGGTCCTCCTGGTCTGCGGCCTGAGCAACCGGTCGGTCCGCGACGCGGCGCTGTCTGCCTGGCTGAAGAAGATGGCGGGCAAAGTGCGGCGGCTCGGCGCCGTATGCGTCGGCGCGTTTCTGCTCGCGGAGGCCGGGCTGCTGAACGGGCGCCGGGCGACCACACACTGGAGGTTCGGCCGCGAAATGGCGACGCGATACCCACGTGTTCGCGTCGAACACGATCCGCTCTGGGTCAAGGACGGAAATCTCTACACGTCGGCCGGTATTTCCGCCGGGATCGATCTCGCGCTCGCGTGGGTGGAAGAGGATTGCGGCGCCGGACTCGCCCACGAAGCCGCGCGCGAGCTGGTGTTGTTTCTGCGACGGCCGGGCGGTCAGCCGCAGGTGAGCGTCTCGCTCGCCTCACAGGCGTCCGAGATGTCGTCGATCCGGGAGCTGCAGATCTGGATTGCCGAGCACCTCGAGACCCGATTGTCGGTAGAGGACCTCGCGGAGTGGATGTCGATGAGCGTGCGAAACTTCGAGCGCGTGTTCACCCGAGAAGTCGGTACCACGCCGTCCCAGTACGTCCTTCAGATGCGCGTGGAGGCGGCGCGGCGTCTTCTCGAGCGCACGGATCGAGGCCTGAAACAGGTGGCCTCGACCGCCGGGTTCGGCAGCGTCGACGTGATGAGGCGCGCGTTCGTCCGGCTTCTCGGGATCAGTCCACGTCGCTACCGCGAGCTCGCCGAGGAGTGATCCGACCACGTCATTTACAAGCACCGAGCAGCTCAGCAGGCGGCTACGAGTTGAATGTGGCAGTCCGGCACGAGTCGATTTTCACAGGTACTTCAGGTCAGAACGCGCGGGATCTGACCACCCCCGCAAAGCCTACGGTAGCTTCAGGCGCGGCGGACAACCCGGCGCTGACGGCACCGAAAGTGACCTTGGTGGCTAGCCGAATCTCAAGTAGTGCCAGCTCCAGAGATACAAGATCCCGACAATCAACGAGGGGGCCCGAGATCGCGATGATCCAATCGACGTGATGTCGGGCGACGATGCCATAGGCCACCGCGAGGGCGAGGAATGTCAGGCCGCCGATCCAGGCTCGATGCCACGAGCCGAAGACGATGGCCAGCAAGACGAGGGCCGGTATCAGGTGGATCAGGAAGCCCGGCAGCGCTTCGGTAAATGGCGTCCCTGGGCTGAATGCGTCCAGCGCGAACACGCCGGCGACGACAGCCCCGGCAAAGCCGAGAGCGCGCGGGCTCCAGAGCAGCAGGTGTGCAGACGCGCGTGTCACGAGAGCCTCCGAAAGGGGTTGCCGGCGCCCCGGCGTTCGGCTTCAAATATGAGGCTCGTATCCTATGAAGTGGTGAGCAACCGCTGAAAAACGCTGATCAGGACCGACATGACCACCAGCAACGTTTCCGTCCTCGCCGGCGGGCTGCTCGCGTTCATCATGACGTCGCTCGCCGTCCCTCGGGCGCAGCCAGGACCGACGGTCTCTGCCCCGGTCCTCACCGTTCCCCCGGGCTTCGCGGTGGAGCGCGTCGCAGGGCCGCCGCTCGTCAACCGGCCGATCGTCGCGGATTTCGACGACGAAGGGCGCCTCTACGTGGCGGACTCCTCGGGCTCGAACGACAAAGTGGACAAGCAGCTCGCAGAAAAGCCGCATCGGATCGTGCGGCTCGAAGACACCAACGGTGATGGCCGGTTCGACACGAGCGTCGTCTTCGCGGACAAGATGATGTTCCCGGAAGGGACGATGTGGTTCGACGGGTCGCTCTATGTGGCGGCGCCGCCGAGCATCTGGAAGTTGACGGACACGAACGGCGACGGCGTGGCCGACCTGCGCGAAGAGTGGTTTCAGGGGAAGACGCTCACCAGCTGCGCGAACGATCTGCACGGACCTTACCTCGGGCCCGACGGCTGGATCTACTGGACCAAGGGAGCATTTGCCGAACAGACGTACGAACGGCCCGGCAGGAGCCCGCTGGTGACGCGCGCCTCGCACATCTTGCGCCGCCGGCCCGGCCACTCGGCGATCGACGTGGTCATGACGGGCGGCATGGACAATCCCGTTGACGTCGCCTTCACCCCTGCGGGCGAACGCATCCTGACCGCAACCTTCCTGGAACATCCTCAGTCGGGACGCCGCGACGGTCTGGTGCACGCCATCTACGGCGGCGTCTACGGAAAGCCGCACGCGGTCATCGACGGCCACAAACGGACCGGCGACCTCATGCCGATCATGACCGGGCTCGGCCCCGCGGTTCCGGCGGGGCTCACGCGGTACGCGTCGCGGGTCTTCGGCGACGGCTTCCGCGACAACTTCTTCGCCGCCATGTTCAACCTGCGGAAGGTGACGCGCCACGTGCTCGAGCCGAGCGGCGCGAGCTTCACGACTCGCGATTCCGATTTCCTCGTCTCCGACAGCCGCGACTTTCATCCCACGGACGTGATCGAAGATGCCGACGGCAGCCTCCTGGTGATCGATACTGGCCCCTGGTTCACGTTGTGTTGTCCGACGTCGCAGCTCGCGAAACCCCAGGTGCTCGGAGGGATCTACCGCGTCCGCCGGGTAGGCGCGTCTGGAACCGGCGATCCGCGTGGCCTGGCGCTCGGGTGGAACACGATGCAGCCTGCCGGCCTGGCTTCTCTGCTGAACGACCCGCGGCCGGTCGTCCAGAACAAGGCCGTGCGCCAGATGGCTGCGCGCGGCGACGGCGCGATCCAGGAGCTTCGCGACGTCCTGAGGCAGTCGACAGCGGATGCGCGGCGCAACGCCGTCTGGGCACTTACGCGGATCGACGGCTCGCGGGCGCGCGAGGCCGTTCGACTCGCCCTCGACGACCGCGACGAGAGTGTGCGGCAAGCGGCACTCCATTCCGTAAGCATCTGGCGGGATGCCGGCGCGCTGACGCAGGTCAGAGCGGCGTTGAAGTCAGGCACGCCACCCGTCCAGCGCGCAGCGGCAGAAGCGATGGGACGCGTTGGTGACGCCCGTGCGGTGCCGGATCTCCTGGAGCTGGCAAGCACGCCAGCCGGCCGCGTACTCGAGCACTCGATCACGTATGCGCTGATCGAGATCAACCATCCGGTGTCGACGGCCGCAGGTCTGGAGGCCGGCACCTCGCGGGCCAAACGCGCCGCGCTCATCGCGCTCGACCAGATGGACGACGGCGCGCTCGAGCCCGGCCGCGTCGTCTCGCTGCTCGATTCCAGCGACCCGGTGCTGAAGGAGACCGCCTGGTGGATCGCCGCGCGTCGTCCAACACTTGGTCCAACAACTGGTCCAGCATCGGGACCGGCGTGGGGTGACGCGCTGGCCAGATTCTTCGAGGAACATCTCGCCGACGGGCGGGTCAGCGCGGCTGAGCGCGACGACCTGCAGCAGAAGCTCGCACAGTTCGGCGAACACCCCGCAATTCAGGCGCTACTTGCGGGCAACGTCGAGGGCGCCGCCTCCAGAGCAGAACGTCTGACCGCGCTTCGCACGATGGCAGTCGTGGCCCGTACGCGTGTGAAGGTCCTGCCGTCGCCATGGGTCGCCCCTCTCGTGCGGGCGCTGGCATCCGGCGACGTCGAAGTCGTCACGAGCGTCCTCTCGGTCGTCCGCGCGGCGCCCGCCGCACAGGACTCGTCGTCCGCTCTGCAAACGGCACTGCTGCGTGTCGGGCTGGATCGCGCACGGCCGATCCAGATTCGCCTCGATGCGCTCGCCGCCATGCCCGAGGGATTTACGCTTGATGCGAACGTGTTCGACGTTCTACGAGCCGCGTTGGAGCCGTCGCAACCGGCGCCGATCCGTGCCGCGGCCGCTCGCAGCGTCGAAAGGGCCCGGCTCGATGGTGCCCAGCTGATGTTGCTGGCGGCGTCGCTTCAAGCTGCAGGGCCGCTCGAGCTCCCGCGCCTCCTGCGTGCGTTCGGCCACAGCGGCGACGAGCGGGCGGGCCTCGCGATGATTGCCGCGCTCCGCCAGGCCAGAGCACGGTCGAGCGTGCGTGCCGAGATCCTGCGTCCTGTGATGGTGAAGTATCCGGAGTCCGTGCGGCAGGAGGCGGAGACGCTCCTGACCTCGATCGGCCTGAATTCTGCGACCGATGTCCGGCGCCTTGAAGGGCTTGTTCCAGAGGTCCAGGGAGGCGATCCGAGTCGCGGCCAGGTGGTCTTCAACAGTCCCAAGGCTGCGTGCTCCACCTGCCACGCGATCGGCTACATGGGTGGACGGATCGGCCCCGATCTCACACGGATCGGACAGGTCCGCAGCGAGCGGGATCTGCTGGAAGCGATCGTTTTTCCGAGCGCCACCTTCGCACGTGGCTACGAGCCCGTCGTCATCCGCACGCGGTCGGGAGAGACGCGCGGCGGTGTCCTTCGAAGCGATCTGCCGGACGAAGTCGTCCTCGCGTCCGCCGACGGAAACGATACCCGCATCCCCCGGCCCGACATTCTCGAGCTGCAGGCAGGCACCGTCTCACTCATGCCGCAGGGGCTCGACGAACAACTCACCCGGCAGGAGCTCGCCGACCTCATGGCATTCCTGAAGACGCTGTCGCGCTGAGGTTCAGTTCTTCTTGTACGTCGTCTTCGTCGTCGACGGTTGACCACCCATCACGGCGCTGCGTGTCGTCTCGACCACGAGCGACACTGGCGACTCGAGCGAGAGAACCCTGGTGGTTTCACTCGTCATCGTTCTTACCGCCCTGAGAGGGCTCGCCGGCCGCAGGCGCTGCGGTGCAACGAAAGTGTGGGTCGTTGTAATCACCAGCTTGTTCCCGTCCCACGACGCTCTCGAGACCTGCTCCTGCGGCCCCCGGCCCACGTTGATCGTGTGCCTGCTCTCGGATCCGTTCAGCAGGTAGACGAACGTCATCGGCGGCTGCATGTCGCCGCGGGCGAACTGCGCGTACTCGACGGTCAGCGTCGTCGCATCCTGCTTCACGGTGATGTCCGCTCCCCACCCGGTCCCCATCGTGCCCGATGCGCCTCGCCCGCCAGCCTGCGCCGCTGACGCGGCCGGCTCGGGTGCAACTATCCACCTTCCGGAAAAGTCGGGCAGCGTCTGGGCCGTCAGGCCGGCAGGTACAAAGGATGGCGGTCGCCACGCGCATAAGTATTTCCACTGGTCTCATAAGTAGCCTCGTCCCGGCAAACGGAGATAGTGTAAGCGCGCAAAAGTTGCGGAGGACAAGATGTCTGGGCTGAACCGCTGCCTGCTCGTCGGGTTTCTGCTGGTCGTCGGCACGCCCTGTCACGGTCTGCCGAGGCACAAGTGCGTCGGAGTCCGGCGCGCGCGGCGACCGCCGTCCCCCAACATCGTGATCATGTACCGGACAACCTCGGGTACGGCGAAGTGGGCATCTATGGCGGCAACCGCGGGGTGCCAACGCCGCGCCTCGATGCCCTCGCGAGGGCAGGCATGCGGCTGACGAACTTCAACGTCGAGACATTCTGTACGCCGTCCCGCGCGGCGCTCCTCACGGGTCGTTACGGGGTGCGTTCCGGAACGTTGGGGTACACGCAGCCATGGTCTGGAATGACGCTGTGGGAGATCACGCTCGCCGAGCTCCTGGCGCCAGCGCGGCTACACGAGCGCCTTGTTCGGCAAGTGGCATCTCGGCAACGCGGCCGGGCGCTCCCCGACGAATCAAGGCTTCGACGAGTGGTACGGCATCCGGGATTCGAGCAACGAGTCCCAGCGCAGCACGATGAACGACATCCCCTACATCTGGGAGGGCAAGGCCGGCGAGCCGTCACGGCAGGTCAAGGAGTTCAACCTCGAGACACGGCGGACCATAGACCGCGAAGCCACCGAACGGGCGGTCGATTTCATGACGCGCAGCACGCGGGCACGCAAGCCATTCTTCCTCTACCTCCCGTTCACCCTGATTCACTTTCCGACACTGCCACACCCTGAGTTCGCGGGGAAGACGGGCGCGGGGGACATTGGCGACGCGATGGCGGAGATGGACCGGAACGTTGGGGTGGTGGTGGACGCGATCAATCGGCTGGGCATCGAGAACCACACGATCGTCATCTGGGCCAGCGACGGAGGCGCGGAGGCACGCAGACCCTGGCGGGGAACGTCGGGGCCGTGGCGCGGCTTCTACAACACGGCGATGGAAGGCGGGATCCGCACGCCCTTCATGATTCGCTGGCCGGGCCGCATCCCCGCGGGACAGGTCTCCAACGAGATCGTGCACAACACCGACGTGTTCGCGACGCTCGCGCACGCAGTCGGCGTCGAAGTGCCGCAGGACCGCGCCATCGACGGCGTGAATCAGCTCCCCTTCTTCGAGGGCAGGCAGGCCAGATCGAACCGGGAAAGCTTCCTCTACTTTGCTCAGGGCGGCCAGGTTCGGGCGGTCAAGTGGGGCGACTGGAAACTGCACTATGTCTGGCAGGACGAGCCGGGCCAGCCGGTCGAGCGAACGATGAAGCTGTTCAACCTGCGGTCCGATCCCAAAGAGGAGACGGACATCAAGGACGCCAACCCGTGGGTGCCGACCGCGATTGGCAAGATCGTCAGCGATTTCTGGGCAACCGTGGACAGCTATCCGCTGATCCCGGTGGGTGCCCCCGATCCCTACCAGCCGCCATCCGGCCTGCCAGCCGCGCCCCGCGCGATTCCGCGGCCTGCAATCGGCGAAACCGTGACGACGGCGTCAGGCCTGAGCTACGTGTTCACGAAACAGGGAACCGGCCCGCCGCCACAGCCAGGAGATGTGATGGTGATTCACGGCATCGGCCGGTTCCCCGACGGTAAAGAGTTCTGGAACACGCGGACCGACGGCGCTCCGTACGAATATTCGCCGGGCGTTGACCGTGTGATTCGCGGCTTCGAGGAAGGCATGCGCGACGTACGCGAAGGCGACCGCATCGTTATTACGATGAAGCCAGAGCTCGCCTATGGCGAGCGGGGCAACCGTGATATCCCTCCCAACGCCACGCTGGTCTTCGACTACGAGATCATGGCTGTCGAGCGGCTGGCGATTGCCAGGGTGCTGCGAGAGGGCATCGAGGCCGGCACCCTGGACGCCGCGCTGGCGCGCGCCACCGGACTCTCCAACCTCAAGGAGTACTACGTCAGCGCCGCCGGTATCCAGGCTCTGGCCAGCAGCGCCAACCGTCGGCAAGCCGGAGACGGCGAGAAGGTGCTGGCCTTCGGTCTGACGCTGTTGCCTGATGCGTACTCACTGCACCAGGCGCTTGCCGGCGCACAGAGTCAACGCGGCGCAGTTGCCAATGCCATACGCAGCTACGAGGCTGCCCTGCAGCTGAACCCGAGGACGACGGATGCCGAACGTCGAGACCACGAAGCTGCGACCAGGGCCCTGGCCGAGTTGCGCGCGCGCGCCAGCGATCGAACCATCCGGTGAGCGCTAGTCTCATCCGAGGGGCTTCGCCCCTCGGACTCCCCGACACGCGCTCTCGCGCACCGCTTCGCCGGCGCGCTTCCGCCTCCGCGCGAAGCGCTACGGCGAGACCTCGCCGAAGCCTTGGCGTAGGCGGGCCGCTCGCGTGGCTCGCTCACTGTCGTTGGCTCGCATCGTGAAACGAGCGGCAGGTTTATGAGACGGCTTCTAGCGAGGCTGCGCCTCAGACCATAGAGCTGTCAAACGCGTACTGCCACCGCTGAGTGAGCTGAAATGGAATCGTTTGGCACATTCCCTATCGGCGAGATGGAGGAACAGGTCCATACGCCGGAAAGGGAATCGCGTGCATTCCACAATGACGCTGCCGCTTGCTGTGTGGATTGCGGTGGGCGCGATCGGCGGGTCACCGTGCCTCGCTCAAACCCGTCTGACCACGCTCGCGGAGCTGCGTAATGACCTGGCCGCCGGCGACTTCGTGACTGTCGCTCCGGCCTCCGGGCAACCGGTGCGAGGCCGGCTGCTGCGCCTTGACGATGACGATCTCGTCGTCCGAATCGCCGACAGGCGACTGCGGGGCGATCGTCGAGATGTCGCGATACCGCTCAGTACCATTCGGTCGCTCGAGCGGCCCAGGGACTCTGCCCGAAATGGAGCGGCTATCGGCGCCGGGATAGGCGCCGGGTTCGCCGGAGCCCTGTTCGTGCATGCCTTCGCGGTCGACCGCAACGAGATGGACGAGTGGGCGCCGTTCTATGCCGGGGCTGCTGCGGTCTGTACCGGCATTGGCGCTCTGATTGGGTGGAGGATCGACGCGGCGCGATCGAAGCCGCACATCAGGTTCGACGCGCCGCTTGTGAGCGGGACGAAAGTCAGCGTGCAGCCTCTCTATGCACTGCGTCGGGGGATTGGGATCTCGGTCTCGCTGTCACGGTGATCTTGGCTGTAATGGCGGGCCTTGCAGAGCCTGTGAATTAATCTCCTGTGGCTTCCGGCTTCAGCCGGAAGATCGCACGGCGAAGCCACATCGGTTCCGCGCCGCCTCGGCCTACGCCCGGAAAAATCGCCTCCGGCGAGTGTGCTGCCGATGCCCTCGGCGGCTGTGAGTTGTCCGAGAGCCGGTGAACCATCATGTGGACGACCGGGTCCCGTGAGCGCCAGTGGCGAAACGGCGCCGCCGCGGCCCGGGGCGCCTGCGGCGATTTTTCGCGCTGCCGCCGCGGGCTGGCCGCATCGCGGCGCGGAACCGATGGGGCTTCGCCGCGCTCGGTCTAAGTGGAGTGGCGATGGCCGATATCTTCACAGGCTCTTCAGGCCCGCCAACGCGGGGTCTAACGGCCCGCGCTACACCACTTGAAGAGAATTGACTACGCGGACCGCAGCGCCTTGATCGGCGAAACGGCGGCGGCGCGCGCGGCGGGAACGATCGCGGCGACAAACGCGCACGTGCCGAGGGACGCGGCGGCCACGCCAAGCGCAAGAGGATCCCAGAACTCCACGCCATACAGTTGGGCCGAGACCAGACGGCCGGCGCCGATCGCGAGCGGCAGCCCGAGCACCAGTCCGACGACGACCCGGCGGAAGGCGCCCTGGAGCACCAGGCGGATGACCTTCGCCCGATCGGCGCCGAGCGCCATCCGGATGCCGATCTCGTTGGTTCGCTGCGCCACGGAGTACGCCGTGACGCCGTACAGTCCGACCGCGGCCAGCACGAGAGCGATGATCCCGAACAACCCCGCGAGGCTCGCCACGGCGCGCTGCTGATCGAACGAGCGATCGACCTGCTGCTGCAGCGTCCTGACGCTGGTCACGGTCAGGTTCGGATCGGCCTCGGCGAGCAGGCGCTTCACTTGCGGCTCGAGCACGCCGACAGGGATGGGCGTGACCAGCAGGATCCCGCGTACGAAGTGCGACTGGAACTCGAGACGCTTCATCAGCGGGTGCGGGTAGTCCACGCTCTGCGCGAGCGGCACGTAGAACATCGGGCGTGCGGGCCGGTCGGGAGAACCGGAGAACTTCGCATCGCGCAGGATGCCGACGATGCGGTAGGTGTTGACGAACTCTGGCAGGTCGAGACCAAAGTGCTGATCGAGCGGGTCCTCGTTGCTCTTGAAGAAGCGGCGGACGAACGCCTCGTTGACCACTGCAACGTGGTCCGACGTCTCGTTGTCCGCGGCGTTGAAGTGACGGCCGCGCACCAGCGTCATGCCCAGGTTCTGGAGGTAGTTCGCACTGACACGATCCCACGACGCGCCCCACTCCTCTCCCGGCTTCGGGAGCGGGTGGCCGGCGACCAGGACTCCCTCCCCCCAGTTGTCGGTGAGCGGGTTGTAGAGTGCGAGCCCCACTCCCTGCACGCCCGGCAGGCGCGCGAGCCGGTCTTCGACGTCGCGGTAGACCGACGCGAGCTTCGCGGAGGTGTACGTCGCCGGAAGCCGGTTCAACGCCACCAGGACGCGGTTCTCGATCTGGAACCCGAAGTTCTGCCGTTCGAGATTGCCGAGGCTCCGCGCGAGCATCGTCGATCCGGCGACGAGCACGACGGACAGCGTCGCCTGCACGATGAGGAGCGCTTTGCGCGCGAACGTCGAGTGATCGCCCGTACTGCGGCCGGCGCCGCGAAGCGCGTCGATCGGATCCGTGCGCGTCGCGAACCAGGCCGGCGCGGCCCCGAAGAGAAGGCCGGTGAGGAGCGCGAGCCCGAACGCAAACGCCAGGACCATCGGCGAGGGCCGCGTGTCGATCGGCAGGAATGTCGATCCGGCGAAAGCAAGCGCGAGCAGGAGGCGCGCGGTGCCGGCGGCGACCAGGAGTCCGGCGACTCCACCGGCGAGCGAGAGAAGGATGCTCTCGACGAGTGCCTGGGTCACGATCTGCCGGCGCGACGCACCCATCGCGAGCCGCACAGCCGTCTGGCCGCGACGCGCGACGGCGCGGGCGAGCAGCAGGTTCGCGACGTTGGCGCAGGCGATGAGCAGCACGACGCCGCACACGGCCAGAAGAATCTGAAGGCTGCGTCCGTACTGCTCCCGCATGATGCCGACGCCGGCGCCCGCGGGAACCACCGCGATGTTCTGCTTGGGCAGATCCTGGATGATCCCGGGCATCCAGTTCGCCGGGTAACCGGCGTCGTACTGCATCCACTGGCGGAGGATGCCGGTGAGCCGTGGGCTCATGCCGTCCGTCGTCGCGCCGGGA
Organism: uncultured Acidobacteriota bacterium; assembly: GCA_963804795.1. Classification (GTDB taxonomy): domain Bacteria; phylum Acidobacteriota; class Vicinamibacteria; order Vicinamibacterales; family 2-12-FULL-66-21; genus CAVSUB01. The sequence continues at coordinate 237,820 of CAWDRS010000016.1, forward strand.
CGCAGCCGGCCGATCACCCGCAGCCACGCGGACACGGGCTGCCGGAGAATCGAGGTGTCGCCGAGGATCAGCGGTTCCTGCTGGAGCGGAAGCCACAAGTCTGGCGGGTCGCCCCGCAGCGTTTCGCCGAAGAATCCCGGCGGCGTGACGCCCACGACGGTGAACGCGTGACCCTCGATGACGAGGGTGCCGCCGACGACTTTGGGATCGCCGCCGTAGTTGCTCTGCCAGGCGTGATGGCTCAGGACGACCGCCGGCGAAGCTGCCGGCGCATCGTCTGCAGGAGTGAAGACGCGGCCACCAAACGCCCGCACACCGAGCGTCGAGAAGTAGTTGCCGGTGACGTACTCAGAACGCAGCGGCCTTGCAGTCGTCTCGACGTTCTGCCGTCTCACGCTGAGGCGCGCACCGCCGGCCTGGAAGGCCGTCACCTCCTCGAACTCCGGCATCTCGGCCTTCAGCCGCTCGAACAGCGGGAACGAGAACATGCCCCACCGATCTTGCTGCCCGCCCTGCACGCAGCAGGCGTCGCCGTCGCCGACGCGGTACAGCCGCGATGGGTCGCCCACCGGCAACGACCTCAGCATCACCGCGTGGATGAGCGTGAAAATGGCTGTGGTGCCCCCGATGCCGAGGGCGAGCGTCAGGACCGCGGTGATCGTGAAGACGCGCGCGACCCAGAATTGTCGGAGCGCGTAACGAACCTCGCCGATAAGATTACCCACCTCGCCTTAGACGAGAGACAGGCTGCTTTCGTTGATAGGCGTTTCTAGAGCTCATCTCACAAGTCTTGATGGGCGACATGGGTCGCGCGCGAGCACCGCGAGCGAGCCACGCGAACGGCCCGCCTACGCCAAGGCTTCGGCGAGGTCTCGCCGTAGCGCTTCGCGCGGAGGCGGAAGCGCGCCGTCGAAGCGGCGCGCGAGAGCGCGTGTAGGGGACTCCGAGGGGCGAAGCCCCTCGGATAAGACTAGTGTTCGCGGACCGCGCAATTCGGGTACCGGGCGAGCGCTGTGTTGCCCGCATAGCGCAGCTCCTGCAACAGTCCCACGCGTGACGTGTAATAGCCATCCGCAGTCAGGTTCTTGATCAGGCGGAAGAGCCGGACGGGCAGCTCCGGGTCACTCGAATCCCCTGGAAGGGCGGGACGGGCAGGAGACGCCGAGGGCGTCGGCGGAGTGCGATCTGTCAGTGCAACGTAGTAGACGCTTACGCCGCGCTCGGTACGAAAGCGTCGCTGCTGTGCGGCCCGCTGCTGACGATCGATCTCGTCGCTGAGCGGCTGCAGGATCGCGATCTGGTCCGCTTCCTCCAGGGCGACGAACGCTTTCGAGAACCTGGTCCTGGCTTGCTGCTCCAACCACGCAATCCCGGTCCGCACCAGCGGCTGGTGCTCGGCGTTCAAGGAGACCACGCGGTCGATGTATTCGGGGACGCCGGCGCCGACCGCTCCCGGCGTGTCCGTGGGCGGGATGATGACGTCGGTCAACCGCGAGAGCGTCGCGTACTCTGCAGCGGTGAAGAACGCCGGCGCATACGGTCCGGCGGCTGGCACCTGGGTCAGCGCGACGTGGACGTGTTGACCGTAGAGCTCGTCTCCCTCGAACGGAAAGGCACAGGTGAGCCCGATGGTGCCGAGCATCTTGAGGGCATGTCGTCGTGTGGTCACAGGTCACCCCTTCGCATCCGGTCGGCGATGTGCTCCGCGGCCCGCGCCGCCAGTGCCATGATCGTGTGCGTCGGATTCTTCTCTGACGCGGACGGAAACACGCTGGCGTCCACCACATAGAGGTTCGGTACATCGTGCGTCCGGCAGTCGGCGTTGACGACGGAGGTACGCGGGTCGCGACCCATCCGGCAGCCGCCGATTTCGTGATTGGTCGCCGGTCCGTCCGGTACGGTCAGCACTTCGGCTCCGGCCTTCTGGAGCAAGGATAGGCTCCACCGGACCATGTCGTTGAACAGCGCCTCTTCGTTCTCGCCCCAGCTGACATGACGACGCGCGAGGGGCAGCCCGTAGGTGTCGGCGCGATCCCGATCCAGGTCCACAGTTGTACTTCGCGACGACGTCGCAGCCGGCCATGCAGTTGCCGCAGAAATGGCATGCGGGTCGTGTGTTTGTCGCGACCGTGAGCGTCGCTTTCCGGACATGGATGAGTGACGCGCCGAGCGAGCGCGCCGCCCGCTGCAGGATCTCGTCGCTGCACTTCAGCGGCACCGGCGCCAGGAACTCGCCGTCCGGCAGATCCTCGAGCCCGTCGCGGTTGCCGCAGACGCCCACCTCCCGTTCGATCGCGTCGTAATACGGAGCGAGATCGGCGTAGTCGATTGGCCAGTCCTCGCCGGCGCCCTCATACGTGCGTCCCTTGAACTCTGGCTATACTTCTCGCGTGCAGAACCACCACATGGCTCATCGATGGTTGCTCGGTCTGCTCCTGCTGGGTGCGGCAGCCTCCAGGGTTGCCGCGCAGCCGGCGCAGGTGAACAGCACGACAGCGGCGGGTACCTCCTGGGTATCTTCGGCAACGGCAGATGTGTTCCAGCTGCCGCCGAAGACGGTCTTCGACAAGGCGATGCCTCGCTATCCGAACGCGTGGTTCTACGTGGACAGGACGCTCGCCCAGACATACACGGCTGCGGTGGACCTCGTCGCCAGGCACGTTCGCGAACGCATGCGGGCCCGCGAGTACTTCGGCCCCTTCGACAATCCGGAGGGCTGCGACTTCGAGGTCCGGATCGAGCACCTGCAGCCCTGGGAGCCACGTGAGCCACGCGATCAGCGGCCGCTCACGCACGCCCACGCGTTCCACCTGCGGTACTACTACTCGCCGCTCGGGGCGCAGGGGTTGGACACCGTGACCGTCCGCACTCCGGCCGGTCCGCGCGACTTCTATCGCGTCGCGGCGAGCGTGCACTACGAGGTCGAGCACGCCAATCCCCTTCACGCGGACGTCGAAGCGTGCCCCTTCTGCGGCCGCACCGGCGACTACCGGGACCTGAAGGGCAACCTCGTGGAGCAGGTACACGATCCGCTGGGGCTGGAGCTGCTGCTCACCGGAAGCATCCGCGGTGAGCCCGTCCGGTTCGACGACTATGAGCAGCGCCTCGTCTCTGGAATCAAGGCTCCCGCCGACCGGTTCACGCTCGATTCGGTCGTGTTCCCCGGACAGACCGGCGATCGCAACACCCTGCGCGTGGGGGTCATCGTCTTCACGGCTCGGACGCGTTGAGGTCCGGCGTTCGCGACCGATTGGATGTCGGCAGCGTGAAGCATTTCGCACCGCCCGGTATTGCCGCCATCAGTCCGTCGCCGGTCGGTGGTGCGGCGGTATAGTGGTGGCATCTTTCGCCCGATGCCGCCCCTGACGGACAAGAACGAGATTCGAACGATCCTCCGTCGCGACCCCGCCTGGAGCGTGTATGCGCTGGGCGATCTCGCGCCGCCGATGTACCCGAAGACCCGGTGGTTCGCACCGGACCTGACGCTCGTCGTAGAGGACTACGGTACGGCCATCCTGTTCGCGATGGGCCCGGGCAGCGTGCGCGAAGCCCTCGAATGCGTGCCCGGGCCCGTGCATCTACAGGTGCAGCGCGACGCCTTGGATGAAGTCGCACGCCACGCGGCGGTGTCGTCAGCGCGTCTGATGTGGCGGATGATGTGGACCGGTGCTCGCCTAGCTTCTCCGGGCCCGGTGACCACCCGGTTGGGCGCGAGCGACGTTCCGGCACTCCAGGCCCTGTACGCCGACGGAGGTCCTCGGGCGAGTCGCCCGACTTCTTCTTTCCCTCGATGTTGGCCGACGGCGTGTTCCATGGAATCCATGAAGGCTGGGCGCTGGTGGCGGCCGCCGGGACGCACCTGCTGGCTCGCGAGGAAGGTGCCGCAGCGATTGGCAACGTCTACACCCGGCGCGACCGCCGCGGGCTGGGACTCGGGCGCCTGGTCACGAGCGCAGTGCTCGCCGAGCTCTCCGACGTCGAGACGATCGGTCTCAACGTCCGCTCCGACAACCACGCGGCGCTACATCTGTACGAGTCGCTCGGCTTCGCGCGTCACTGCCAGTTCTACGAGGCGTTGGCGACCCTTAACGCGTTTAGGATCAAAGCTTTGCCGCGATGAGGTACAACCGGTTCTCGGTGGCCAGATAAAGCGCATCGCCGATCAGCGCCGGGGGCGAATAGAGCGGCGCATCCATCTCGATCTGCCCCACCAATTGCTTTCGCCGTCCGGCACGAAGAACGGTCATGGTGCCTCCAACGTTCCCAACGTAAAGCCGGTCGCCGGCCAGCAGGAGGCTTCCCCAAATGGCCTCGCTCGTCTCGTGCTTCCAGACGTGGGCGCCGGTCGCCGCGTCCAGACAATGAATCGTTCCGCCCAGGTCCCCAACGTACAGTAGACCGTCTTTCGCAATGGGCGTTCCCACCACGCGACCGACCTCGCGGGAAGTCCAGAGGAGCCTGCTCTCGGTGACGTCTCCCTGGCCGTTGGGACTGATCGCGTGAATCAATGAGGGTCCGTTGTCGTGCCCGGGACTCATCCCCATGGCAATGAAGACGCGGCCGTCCGCGAAGACCGGTGACGCAATGATGGAGCTGCGCGAAAGGACTCCGGGACGCGGAAGCCAGCGGGCGTCTTTCGGATTGCCGTCAAATCGCCAGACTTCGTGACCCGCCGCCGCGTCGTAGGCGCGCAGCCAACCATCTCCTCCGCCGAAGAGCACCTGTATGCGCCCATTGACATTGGCCGCCACAGGGCTGGACCACTGGCCGTGCAGCACCTGCTCGCCCGGGCCGATGGCGCGCCAGACCACTTCGCCCGAGCGCTTGTCCACCGCGATCAGACTTGGGGCGCGCGGCGATGGGACGCGCGTGTGGCCTTCATTCTGCCCGTTGGACGTAGAGACCATCAGCAGATCACCCACGGGCAACACTTCGCTATTGGTAGCTTCATGCGGAAAGACACCCAAACGGCCACACATGTCCAACTCCCAGACGATGTCGGCCGCAGCGTTGTCCTGGAAGACCTCATCCCGATACGGACCATTGTTCTCGCCATCACGGAAACCCTGTGTGTCGAGGCACCGGAGTTGGCACTCGGCGGTGACATAGTACAACCGGTTCCCTTCCACATACGGCGTACTTGTCGTCGAAGGCAACAGAAACTCTCGCAGACCTCGCTCTACTCGCGGGGCCACGTCCTGCCAAAGGAATTTGCCATCCTTCGCTTGAAATGCCACGAGCACGCCGGCTTCTTCCTGGTAGGCGGGGTTCATGTGTCTCGAGTTGTCGGTGCCCACATAGACCGCATCGCCAACAACCACGGGACGACCAAACGTTTCGTTTCCCAACTCGACACTCCAGACGATGTTCCGACCGGTGGTCGGATCCCAGTCAACCGGAGCATTGCCCGTTTGGACGGCTGTTTTAACCGAGGGGCTTCGCCCCTCGGGCTCCCCGACTGGCTCGCTCGCGGGGGCCCCACGCCCCGCTCCGCTCGCCAGGCTCTCTTCCGCCTTCGCTGAAGGCTCCGGCGAGACCTCGCCGTAGCGCCTTCGGCGCAGAGGCGGGCGCTGCCGCTCGTTCGCGCCGTTTATTGGATGACTTCCAGCGATTCGACTCAACGCCCACTCTGCTTCGTTACGCAGTGTGGGATCGTTTGCTGCCGCTCTCAGCGCCTCTCGGGCCGACTGTGCCTTCGGTCCGATGTTTCCCAGAGCTCCGGCCGCGAAGATACGCACATAGAGGAATTCATCCTCCAGAGCTTCGATTAACTGCGGCACTGCAGACTGCGCAGCCGGGCCGATGCTTGCGAGGGCCTCACACGCCGCCCATCGAACGCCGGGAACGGGATCGCCCATGGCTTCTGCCAAGGCGTTTGTCGCACTGGCCGCGTTCGGACCGATGGACGCCAAGGCCTCCGCCGCGTAGATGCGGACGTATGGATTCTCATGCGAAAGAGTATTGACGAGAGCGCCTACCGAAGGGCTGGCCCTCCTGCCCAAAGCGCCCAGGGCGCGTGCGGCATCGCCCGCAACGTCCGAATCCTCGTCTCTCAGCGCCCGCCTCAACGCCGGTTGACTCCACTCTGTATGGGGCGCCAAGTCAATCAAGGCATCGACGGCGCTGCGCCGGATTGAGACCCGCTCATCACGAAGCAGGTCCACCAGCAGCGGAATCGCCGGCGGACCGATCCGCCGGATGATTTCAAAAGTTCTCAGTTGCAGGTCTTCATTGTCACGGTCGAGGAATCGTCTCAGCAAAGGTAGCGAACGCCGCGCCCCTTTGACCAGGGCGGCTTCGGCGGTGGCGCGGACCTTCGGGTCGTTGGCCAGCAGGCGATTTGCCCAGTCAAGCACCAGGGCGGAGTTCCTGGAAGGACTCGACTCCGTCTGGGGCAGCGGTGATTGGGACAGTGCGACCGCTTGGCTGAGGCCAGCAGCAAGTATTATTGCGAGAGCATGTTTCTTCATGAATGACATCACGTAGCCCTTCCGCTAGCGTACGGGCCAGCTGCACCTCCGCATTGGAACGCGGGAGCCTATAGTGCGCCACGTCATGGATCAGCCCCAGGGATAGCCCGCACATGAGAGCCGCCGGAAGCCAATCGCGGCTCGCGGTGGCGTTGAACAGTATCGACCGCCGCAGGCCCTCGACCGCGAGCAGGCACCCGAATGGCACGACCGGAATCATGTAACGCGCCTCCTTGTGGGGCAGGGCGCTGAGGGCACACAGCGGCACGACCACCCAGATGGCGCAGCTCCGTTGATGGCGCAGCCCGACGCCGGCAAGGATGGCGAGCGGCAGCGAGCTCCACTGGCCGACCGAAACCACGTACCACCACGGCGGCTGAAAGCCCCGGGAAGACAATCGTTGCACCACGGTGAAGTCGAACGCGGCGCGGACACTGTGGTGTCACCCCAACCGTCAACGAGCGACTCGCAGATGCCATGCGATGCCGAAGACGGCATGCTGCGACGTGAACCGCCCCTTCATCGAGCCACCCACGACCGCGACCGATTCTGCGGTTGTCGTCAATTTGTATTGGGCAAGGGCGTAGAGCTGCCCGGTTACCCGACACTCGCCTTCAAACCCAATCTGTAGACCCAACGCACCGCGCTCATACTGATCCTGGCTCCGCCCGCCGATCTCGCTTTCGGCGTGTGGAATGGTCACGCCGGCCCCGGCGCGGGCCGAGAGCCACACCCTCGGACGCGACCCGCGATCGAGCGGATGCCTGAACACGGTGTTCGCCAACAGAAAATTCAAGCCGTGGGACATCGAGAATCGCTCGACGATGGAGTCGAGTGGAACCGTGGCGCTGAGCGGTGAACCGGCGACCGAGCCGCTGGCACGGACCATGGCATCGGTCCGCGCGTACGCTTTTGCGTGAAAGAACTCACCGCCGAGACCGAAGTCACGCCGCGAGAACCATGTAACGCGGAACCCATAGTAAGTCGGAGGGGTGAATGATCGTGAGTGGTAGTGCACCGGACCGAGCGAGACGTGCGTTCCGAGCTCCGGCTGCAGCAGCGTCAATGTGTTCGGTCGAGTGCTCACGGCGCCCAGGAAACCGGCGAACTCCCAATCGGCTGCGTTCACGTGTGTAGTTGTCGAAAGCCAGCAAAACGCACCGATCAGTGCGAGACGCAGTCGCATTGCTTCGGATACCAATTCAGCAAGCGATCTTACGCCCTGTCGTCGGAAATCCCATCAGGTGGCCGCGGTAAAACCGCGCCAGCCCCGTGACTGCCCAAAGATACGATTCGCCCAGCCAAGTCGCTCCGCATCGATTGGATCTCAAGCAATGCAGTTCCGATCCGTCCGTCACACGGCGTCCTCGGACTGCAGATCCAGTCTCCATGTGCCGGCCGGTGACCGAACAACGATGGATACTGGTTGCTTCAACACCAGTCCGACTATCCCATCGCAAACGCGCTCCACACGCACGACGATTCTCTCGGTCGATTCAATCTCTAGGTCACCGACTGTGACGGTGACGCGCGTATCGGAGCGTAGGTCGCTCATTTCCTAGTTCGCCACGCCACACGTGCTGCGCGAAAAACCGGAGGGGACACGAGGAACGCGATAATCGGTCCCACCACCAAGAGCGGACGGACCCGGATCGTCGCGCGGAACGCACCCCGTACGCCCGACTCCAGGAACATCGGACGACAGCGGATGTTCAGTCCCCGTACGTCGGCCATCACAAGCACCGGCGAAAGGCATCCGTACACGAACCCCGTGTCCGCTGGGTTCTCGAACCCGAACATCGTATCCAATTGAAGCCTTTCGAGTGTCACCCGCCGGAGCAGCGCAAGGACGAGCCGGACGACTCTCTCGAAGAGGCCGCGTGTCCGCAGAACCGCAACTGCGATGCGCCGCCCTCTCCCCCTCCGTTTCTTCGGCGTGTCAGCAGACCTGGCGCCGGCGCGCTCGGGTGCCGACGGCGCAGATCGGTTCCGCGAGCGAGGCTTGACCAGGCCGAAGAGCCAGAACAGTCGCCACCGGACCTTCAGCTTGTCAGTGCGTTCGGCCTCGATGAACAGTACGAGCGGCACGGCAAGGATGGCCACCATGAGGGCGATCGGAGCCGCTAACGCAGCAACGAGCGCGAGCATACGCGCGACCCGACCTAGGCCGACTTCTCGCCGCGCTTGTCCATGATCTTGCCAACGGCCTCACCGACCTTCTCGACCATGGTGGCCGCACCCCTGCGAACGCTCTCCAGACGCACGCCATCCTTGTTGACGATGATGACCGCGACCGGTTTGACACCGCCTCCGGCGCCGGAGCCGCCGCCAAGGCCTTCCAAGCTCGCCGTCTTCTGGTTTTTGCCGGACCCGCCGCCAGCACAAAAGCCAAAACCAACCGCAACGAGCGGGATGATCGTCTGGCCCTCGAGGTTGATCGGCTCACCGACAACGGTACGGGTGCTGAGAAGACGCTCGATTTCGGCAAGCGTTGCCTTCAGCAAGCTTTCGACATGCTCCATAGGTGCCTCCATCTTCAGACTGCTCGTCGGGCGAGCAGCATGGTCCGCGATCCGCCCGGCACGATCCACCGCCGCCAACCACTCTTGACGGTCGTCGTAGGAAGTGACGCCTGTCCGGGGCGTGCCAGACATCTACTTGAAGATCCGATCGTCTCGGCTGCTCCGTCAACGATCATTTTCGACGATCATTTCTGACGGTTACCTTGTGGTTACAGTCAGCGCGGGCGGTTAGTCGCGAAAGAGATGGTGTAGGCTGTGGCTCGATGTCAATGATTGGCGACAGATACATACTGACCGGCTCCGCGCGAAGCGACCACGACCGGCTGCGCGTGATCAGTGAGATTCACGACGGCCGGACTCGCGAGTTGCTGCTGCGCGCCGGGTTCGCTCAGGGGCAACGTTTCGTCGAATTTGGCTGCGGGCTGGGCTATGTGACACGGTGGGCGGCCGGTCAGGGAGCATACGCCACAGGCATCGATCTGAACCCGGAGCAGATCACCGTGGCCGACGGCCTGGCGCGCGAAGCGGGACTGCATACCGCCCAGTTTCGTTTGGGCAATGTCTACGAACCAGGGCTCGAGCCTGGCGCCGTGGATATGTCCTACTCGCGCTGGCTGATGGTGCACCTCAACAAACCGGTGGAGGCGATGCGAGCCATCTATGCGGTGTTGAAGCCGGGAGGCGTCATGGTCTGCGAGGAGGCGGATGTGAGCGCGGTCTACGCGGAGCCTAGCTCGCCTGCCTATGTCGAATTGCGCGAGATCTGCCTGGAGGCAGGTCGCCAGCGCGGAGTCGACTACTCGGGTGGTCGCCGGGCCCATTCATGGGCGAAGGAAGCGGGCTTCGATGTCGTTCATGTAGACGCCTATCACCCGCACTACCTGACCGGCGAACATAAGGGATTCTGGAATTGGACGCTGCGTGCGGCTGCCCAAGGATTGATCCGCGAAAACACGCTGACTGCGGACCGTCTCGAGGAGCTCGTCGCCGGAATGAGCGAGGCGGACGCGTCACCCGACACGGTGGTCGCGCATTGCCGCATGCACCAGCTGATTGCGAGAAAGCCCGCCACGACGCCCTGAGTCGTCGGTCGCTCTCGATCGGGTCGCACCCACCGGCCAGGCAGTGAACCATGCCGCCACATCGGCGTGACCATCATGCAAGGCGCGACGCGGAAACGCCGTTCAGCTCGCTGAGCGAGCGCGGCCGTTTTACTCCGATCGCAGCACCTGCATGACGTCCACACGCGACGCACGGGCGGCGGGCAGCAGCGACGCGAGGATCGCCGCCGTTACGAGAAGTGTTGCCGCTCCGGCGATCGGCAGCACGCCCGGCATCCGAACAACGCCGAACAGCCCACTCGCGAGCTGCGTCAGCGCGATTCCGCCGAGCGCACCGGCAATGATTCCCGAGGCGGCTATCACCGCGCCCTCGCCGAGAACGCGGGCCAGCAGATGACGCGGCGCGGATCCGATGGCGAGGCGGATGCCGAACTCACGCGTTCGCACGCTCACCGAGAACGCCATGACACCTGCGACGCCGACGACCGCGATGAGCAGCGCGATGCCACCAAATGCCGAGAACACGAACGCGTTCAACCGCTGAGGCGTCAGCACTTCGGCCCGCACATCCTCGAGCGTGGTCGGTCGCTCGACCGCCTGGTCTGCGGAGATCCCGCGGATGGTCCGCATCACGGACGGGACGAGCGCGTAGGGGTCTCCCGCGGCACGGACAAACAGGCGGCTGGGCAGGCCCATCTGGCGAAGCGGGTAGTACACCGTCAGCGACGGTTCTTGCACGACGTTCTCATCATCCACGTCCGCGACGACGCCGACGATGCGGCGGGGCCGTGGAGTTCCACGACCGGTCATCCACAGGCGTCGGTTGACGGCATCGCCGTTCGGGAAGAGGCGCTGGGCCACGCTTTGGCTGACAATCGCGACAAGCTCGGTGTCGTTACGGTCCTCGTCCGTCAAGTCTCGGCCCGCGAGGATCGGGACACCGAGCACGGCGAAGAAACGAGGCGAGACGGGCCGGAACCGACAAGTCGGGTTTTCTTCGCCATCCGCGGGCTGGTACCCCTCGAATGCAAACTGGAACTTCAAGCCAGGGTTGCGGTCGCGCCAGGGCACGATCATTCCGGCCGCGACAGCCTGCACGCCCGGCAGCTCGCCGATCCGCCGACTTGCCTCCTGGAAGAAGTCGAGCGTCGCTGCGCCTCCGACGCCCGACGCCGACGGTGGAACGTCGATCGCCAATACCTGTCGCATGTCATAGCCGGTGTTCGCTGTCTGCAATGCGGTGAGCGTGCCGATCAGCATGCCGGCGCCCGCAAGCAGCACGAATGAACACGCGATCTGAGTCGTCGCAAAGATCCGCAGACGGCGGCTCGTGCCTGGCGTCATCCGCACGCTGCCGCCAGCCAGCCCCAAACCGGCCGGCCGATCGGATGATGGGAGCCGTGGAACGTAGGCGAGCAGCACGGCCGCCACCACGGCCAGCGCCGCCCCGAGCCAGAGCACGCCTGAGTCCACGGTGGCTTCGAGCGCGCGAACCGAAAAGCGCGCGGCATAGCGGGCCGACACGGTCACGAGCGGCCGTGCGAGCATCAGGCCCAGCATGGCGCCGGCAGCACACAGGACCAGGCTTTCGGCGAGCAGGGTGCGTCGGAGCGCGCCCCGGCTCGCACCAAGCGCCGCACGCAGGGCAAGCTCTGCTTCACGGCGGACCGACCGGGCCAGAATCAAGTTGGCGACATTCGAGCACGCGATGACGAAGACAACCGCCGCCGCCGCCAGGAGCAGTAGGAGGATCGTCTGCGCGGGCGATGCGATTTGATCCGGGAACGTCGTGACCTGCAGTCGAACCTGAGCCCGCGCGGAGTACGCTTCGGGATGCTCGCGCATCATCGACGCGTGCACGCTGGTGAGCTCGGCGCGTACCGCTTCTAGAGTGGCGCCTGGGGCCAGCCGGCCGAACAGCTCTGTCATGCGGTGCGTGCGCTCGGTCACCATCGTTGCCCCGAGATGGTGCGGGCTCGTCACGACGTTCGCGATGATCTGGGTCTCGGCCGGATAGGGCACTGACGGTTCGAGGACGCCGACCACCGTCGCAGTGCCTGGACCGAGACGGATCGTCTTGCCAATCACCTCTGGATCGCTGTCGAGCACCGCCGTCCAGAAACGGTGCGTCAGGACCGCTGCGCCCGCCGCCCCGGGGCCATCATCGGCGGCGTTCAACAGGCGGCCGAGCACCGGGCGAAGTCCCATGACCTCGAAAAAGGACCCGTTGACGACACCCGCCGTCACGACACGAGGCTCCCTGCCGAATCCGATCAGAGTGAAGTCGACGGTGGAAAAATCGCCGAACGCGGTCATCGTCGTGACGCGCGATGTGAGGTCGTTGATCTCTGGCATCGAGAAGGTGAGGTTCTCGGTCCCGATGCCCAGGGCGGCCTGGCGGATGTAGATCAGCCGATCCGCGTCCCGATTGACGAGCGGACGTAGGAGCACGCTCCGAACGACACTGAAAATCGCAGCGTTGGCGCCGATGCCCAGCGCGAGGGTCACGATGACGGTCAGCGCCAGACCCCTTGGCGCGAGAGAACGACCGGAACGCAAATTTCAAGTCGGCGACGAAGCTCATAGGGCTCCTCCCGCGCGTCCGACCACCCCGTGATCGAAGTGACATATGGCAGCTTGCATGCCATAGGGTGTCAGGGCAGAACAGGTGAAGCAACAATGAGTTACAGCTGGAGTCCCGGGGACGGTCTGTCCGATGATGGGACGCGTGCGTCCGGACGCGCGAAACGGAGCTGCACCCGAATCGAACGCTGCCGAAGGAGAGGTTGCGCAGCTGAGGATTACTCCTGTGTCGTCGCCCAGTGTTGACCTATCGGGCGCCGCAGGCTGTCGGATTGAGGCAGCCCATTTATGGGCACTGTCTCAGTTTGACTGGTCACCCGGATGGATCGTGCCCCCCCGGCGATAAAAGCTGGCGTTTCGGATCACGCCTGGACGCTCACAGAACTCCTGGCCGCATGAACAGCGATAGAAGCAGCGGCATGGCGCGCGTCCTCAAGAGCGGATTCGTTGGCGTTCTGACCGGCCTGGGTCTGGGCGTGGTTTGCCATTGGGGGGAAGACGCGTATCTGCGTTTCAAGATTCACGCTGCAATGCGGGAACTCGTGACCTCAGGCGGCGTTGTTGATGCCATTTGGATGCCTTCGTATGTCCCAATCGCCATATTGGTCGGCTTCATAGGCGGTTTTTTCTGGACATTCCAACGCGACACCAAAACGAGAGCACACCCTTAAGCTCACTAGGGGCGGACCAACGCAGCGCAATCACTCAGCCGAACAGCGCGTAGAGCACCGCAAGCCAGAATGCCACGGCGATGCACGCGTGCCATGCCTGAGCAGGCTTCGTCAGACGCCCTGTCCACGGCCCTCGTTGGAGCATCGAGGGAGTCGTCGCGCTATTTGGTTGAAATACGACGGACGAGCCAATGGCCCACCATCACTACGACGTAGCAGACAGCCCCGACGAACACGGCATTCAGCAGGTCTGGAAGCGCCATAGGCAAACCCTACGCTTCTTCAGGTTGATGTGCAAACTGATGACCCCCACCGAATTATCGGAAGTGTCGCAGTCTTGTTGAGTCCGCGCCACGCACATATGGATCGACTTTGGAAGGAATGGCCAAGACGTAAACCACGTGGTCTGGGACATTCTTGTCATGGCCGGATATGTCCTCCAGATCGTCGGCGGGATCATTCTTGTCAGGAACGGCCCGTCACGCGTGAGCGGACTGTCCGGGCTGATAGTCCCAAGGGCGGATGGCAGCAATCCGAATCCAGAAGACGCCGCATTCGTCGCCTCACAGCGCGTCTGGATCAGGCTGGGTTATGCCCTTTTATTATCTGGCGGCATCATCCAGCTGCCTTCCTACTTGGCTCGCTGGGTCAACGGGTAGCCGCGACCAACCCGACATTCAGACACTACCGGACGATGGTTTCCGCCATCGCGTCCATCTCGACGCGCTCGATCAGGGCCACGACGTCGGCCATGTCCCACACGCGCTCCGTCAGGCCGGCGGCCATTGCATTTGTCGCGCGTCGAACCAAGGCACTACCCGGCAGTCCGATCCGTTGCATGGCCGGGCTCGACTCGCGTACAGCTTGAAACCGACATCCCGAGCGGCCCGCCACGCGGCGGGTCCGGCAACCTGCCTGGACCGGCAAGGTGCCATCGCGCACTCCAGCGCGGATGTGGCCGTGAATAGCGGCAACGATAGGTCCAGCCGGGCAGACCCCGGTCTCGGGTGTCTCTCCTGACGGAGGACACCATGCCTCATCCTGAACGACCACGTCCGCTGATCCCCTCCGATTCGTGCAAGACGATTCCCATCAGCATCGTCCTCGACGGCGTCGAGATCACGGGCGAGATCGTGTTCCTCAACTCGACGGACCTCCAGGTCGCGATCCTATCCCCTGTGTCGGGGTTTGGAACGTCCCTGCACGTCCCGTGGTTCGCTGCGGGATACGCGCCAAACTGGCTGACTACAGAAGCGGGTATTACCAAGCGCGGCACACACAGCGCAAAGAACTTGCTCAAGGAGCTGTACGACTACGTGCAAGGGCGACCATCTGGGTGGGGTATCGACAAGATCGAGGCGGACGGGACGTGGACGGACATCTATCCGGTACCACGACGGTGAAGGGCATCGGGTGGTTGCGCCGATCCTCGAAGCGGAGGAGGGCCATCGTGGGTGAACCCGAGCCGCTCCAGGACATCACCCTGGCGATCACCGTTCACGGCGTCAAGGTCGAAGGCGAGATCGAACCTTGTAGATCAACGACGTCACGGTCGTGATCACGTCGGACGGCACCGGCGCCGGAACGGCACACACTGCGCTGCTCCGGCGTGACGCCTCGCGGAGTCGGACGGCAAGCGGATGATCGCGATCACGCCGCGCGGGCAGCAGCGCGCAGAATCGGTCCTGCGCGAGCTGTACGAGAACCCGAGGTTGACCGAGATCGGGGGCATGAAAGCGGAGATCGAGCCGTGAACCCGACCGTGGGATGGAGCGAAGCTTGACATCGAGAGTGCGCGCTCGTACAGTCCCTTGGAACGAGTGGCGTCACGCCCACGGCCCCGACCGATCTCAGGGCTGTTCGCGTGACTGGCGATCACCGTGTCGAGACCCTGCTTGCGACGCCGGCCCGCGACAGCGGCGGACGGGTTGCACCAAACGGACGATGGCTGGCGTACGAATCGAACGAAACGGGTGAGAAGGCCATCTTCGTACGGCCGTTTCCAGACGTCTCGACTGCGCGATGGCCGCTCTCGACCGGCGGCGGGGAGGAACCGGTGTGGGCCAGAAACAGCCAGACACTGTTTTATCGCAAGGGGCAAGCCGTCATGGCCGTGGCCGTGCGCGGGGCGACGCCCGCCGACTGGGGGACGCCGGAGAGGCTGTTCGAAGGTCCGTATTTGTTTATCGGCGGTCCGACCATGTTCGACGTCGACCCTGATGGGCGATTCCTGATGCTCAAGCAAAAGCGGCGGCGACGGGGTGGCCCTCACACCCGACAGCCTGATCGTCGTGCAGCGTTGGTTCGAGGAGCTGAAGCGCCGCGTGCCGACTAACTGAAAATCGCTCTCCCTGCTCCCCGATCGCGGTGCGCACGATTACTCCCGAGTGGTCGCCAAGGATATTTCTACCGCCTCGGCCATGGATCGAGAGTCCCTGCGCCGTTACACAGACGGTGTCATCCGAATCATTTCGACCTCCTAGATGACTACGGCTGTCTATTGCCAGCGCAGTATATTCGGCGCAGCGTCGCTCGAACTCGTTGACTGTTAGCTTCTGTCCGACGACTCGTTGACTGGAGGCAACTCGACAGTGTGCGTCAGACGGTCGTCAAGCGGAAGCGGTCGTCAATCGCCACAAACGTGGGCGCTGCTGGATTCTTTCGATCTGAGCACCTCAGCAGGCCCGCGCAACCTGCGTGCACCAACCTCAGTCCTGATGGCGTGCTGCATTTGCGCGGATTGCCTCGGCGAGAAACGACGTCAGGCCTTGTCCGTGCCTGTCGATGGTCTGCCTGAACAGGTCATCGCTTTCGTAAATCGAGGCCAGTCCGCTATGCATGCTGTGGCTGCAAGGGTAGAACCAACGGTCGATCGACAGTCGATGTCGCTCGGCGATCTCCATCACCGCTTCGTCGGAAGGGCGCTGGCCCGCCTGCAGGGCCGAATGCGCATCGTCGTAGACCGCTGCTTGTTCGGCCTTGAGCGCCTTCCAGTCATCAGGCGTGTAGCGCCTCGTACGCTTTTCCGACTCTAGAAACGCTTCCGACGTGCCCCACCGATGCCGTGCTTCGTCTTCGTACCGAGAAGGGTCGAAACCCTCGAACAGGTCCTCCATTTTCATCGCTCCTTTCTTGCGACTGTCTTGAAGAGCGTCCAACGCCGCATCGATGGCGCGGATCATGGCCTCGGTCTGTCGCACACGTTCGATCAAGCGTTCCCTTTGGTCGAGCAAGGCGGTCTTCCGGTCAAAGCGAGGATCATCCAGCGCTCGGCGGATTTCTTCGAGCGAAAGACCGAGTTCTCGGCCAATGAGGATCTGCTGCAGCCGAAACAGGTCAGCGTCGGTGTAAAGGCGGTACCCGGCCGCTGTCCTGGCCTCGGGCACGAGAAGCCCGATGGAATCGTAGTGATGCAGCGTGCGGACGGAAACGCCGGCCAGTTGAGCCACGTCTTTGATCTGATACGTGCGCGATCGAGTCACGAGAAGAGTGTGCGGCCTGACGCGACGAGAGGGTCAAGAGGAATCTTTGTGGCGCCCTGGTCGACGGCGTCGAGGTGTCGTTGATGCCAGCCCTGCTCTGCGGTGGGTTTCCCGTCCCGCTCCAGGCCTCTCGCAAGCCACACTCAGGAAACAGCGCCTCGACGAGAACGGGCCATGGTCGTGGTCGAGACGGGATCCAAGGGCAGATGGATTAGTAACGAGCAGTCGCCTTGTGACGACCGAATCGCGGTGACTGGTCGGTCGACAGATCGCCGTGAGGACCTATTTGGTGACGCTGACTTTCGCGATTTTGGGACCTGATCGCCCGGTTCCTGAAACGGATCGACCAGGTGCCCAGCGCCGGCTCTGGAGCCGCGCCGTAACTAGGCCAGCGCGAGCGCCACGGCCGCCCCGCCGACCTGCATCGCGGTCATGAAGACCCCATCGACGACATAGATGAGCATCGCCGCGGCGACCGACAGCAGCCGACCTCCCCATCGGCCGGCCGCCAGATAACCGGCGGGCCGCGACCGCCAGGTAGGCGAACTGCCACAGTGATACAAGACCCATGAATAGGAACACGTCACCGAGGTCGAATGGTGAAGGCGAGGCCGCCGGTGAGCCGCGTAAGAATCGAACCGACCCAAGCCTGAATACATTCAGGCTTGTCTATGGTGTCGAATTACTCCCGATAAGTCGCTAGCGTTGATCGGAAGTAAGTCGCCCAGTGTTTGGTAGTCTGCAGACGACCGCGCCAGCGCGAGTCAGATGCCGCGCAGCCGTGCTGATCCGGTTCCGACTGGTCGGGTAAAACCATGCTCGGGTGGACCTGGAAAATCATCCGTGTTCATAACCGCAGACACGGCGGCTACCGTGCGGGACCTCCATTAGACCCCGCCGCCTGACGACCGAAGGTCAGGCGGTTCACCACGAGCCGTCCGTTGCTCACGATGAGCAACGGATCGTCCAGCGTGCGTACCTGCTCGAGCGGGTTGCGCTCGACGACGACGAGGTCCGCCTCGAGACCGGGTTCGATGGCGCCCACGCGCGAGGTGATGGCGAGCAGGTCGGCGGCCACGGTGGTCGCCGACTGCAGTGCCTGTAACGGCTTCATGCCCATGTCGACAAACGCGGCCACCTCGTGCGAGATGCGCGTGACGCTGGCCGGGCCATAGCTGGTGTCGGCGCCTGTGACGATCTTCACGCCGTGCTTGATGGCGCTCTGGAGCGGTCTCGCGCAGCCGCGGCAGCATGTGACGGCCGCGCAGCGCCAGGTCGCGGTTGTCGTAATCGCCGCCGGGCTCGGCCAAATCAATGACGGTCGCATAAGTCGGAACCAGATACGTGCCCTTCTGCACCATGAGGCGCAGCGCCTCTTCCGAGAGATACGTGCCGTGCTCGATGCTCCTCACACCGGCCTGCACGGCCGCCATCGCGCCCTCCTCGCCATGCGCGTGCGCCATGACCGGAATGCCCTTGGGCGGCAGCCTCCTCTACCATCACCTTCACCTCGGCTTCCGTGTAAAGCTGCCTCCGAGGATCCGTTTCCGGCAGTCCCGCGCGCTCGGTGGAGGTCGTCTTGATCCAGTCCACGCCGTGCGAGAGGTTCGCCCGCACCACCTGCCGGATCGCTTCCGTCGTCGTCACCTTTCCGTTCAGGTAGGGTGACGAGCACCGGGTCGCGACAGGAACGCCTCCTCGGCCAGCTGCGGGCGCACGTGATAACCGGCAGCGAGAAAATCCGGGCCCGCCAACGCGCCCTTCTTCACCAACTCACGGAAGCCGACGTCCACGTACCCGGCGACACCCGCGCTTCGAACGGTCGTGACACCTGACTCGAGGGCCGTGCGTGCGGCACGGAAGGTCGCGATGTGCGTGTGCGCGTCAATGAGTCCCGGAATCACATAGCGCCCGCCGACATCGATCATCGTTACACCGGACGGCGCCGGCACCGGATCCCACGGAAGACGATCTTGCCGTCCCTGATCAGGACGGTGGCCTTGGGGATGATCGTGCCGTCGCGAACGTTGACGACGTTGGCGTTGACGAGAGCGGTGGGCTCCTGGGGCGGTAGCGGACCGCCTTGAGCCGACGGGAATGCGGGCGAGGCCAGGACCAGCGCCACGCTCGCGGCACGGAGAGTTGCGCGCATTGGTGAACCTCCGGCGGGAGTCTATCAGTTTGGAGCCGAGGCACCTTTGTGCGGCTCAATCGATTTCGCCGCCTCGGCGTGTCCAGAGTCACCGCGCAGATCGGCGTGGGCGGGATGGGGCAGGTGTTTCGGGCCAGAGATACAAAGCTCAATCGCGATGTCGCGCTGAAGGTTCTGCCCGACTCGTTCGCTAGCGACCGTGAACGGCTCGCTCGGTTCACCCGCGAGGCGCAGACCCTCGCCTCACTGAGCCTACGAACATCGCCGCCATCTACGGCATCGAAGAATCCAACGGTATCCCTGCGCTGGTCATGGAACTCGTCGAGGGTGACAATCTGTCGCAGCGCATCGCGCGTGGAGCGATCTACCTCGGCGAAGCGTTGCCCTGCTCGTGCGCGGCTTCGAGGGCCTCGGCGATCTGCTTCGCGATGGGCAACGCCCGCGACGGCCGCCTCCTGATCAACACGATCCTGGAAGGCACGGCCGCTTCTCCCATCACGCTGCTCCTCAACTGGCGTCCTGAAGCAACGCCATAACGCTCGCGCCGAGGATGTCCTCGAAAGTCGCTAGAGGAATTGCGACGAAGCTGACTCGCGGGCGAGCAGGGACTCGACTTCCTGGCCGCAGGGCATCATCGCCCGCACACGCCTCGGTCAGGAAGGCGTCACGCTCGACCGGAGATCTCTCGAGGGGCGAGTGGTAGATGTCCGAGAGCGAGCGGTGCCGCCGGTCTGGCTCCATGAACCTCCAATCCCGGTCGTCAGTGCAGGCGGCGCAAAGAGCGTAACGCGACTCTCATCAGACCGGTTAGCGAAACTACACGTCGCGCCGAGGACTACAGCGCCGACGACCCGTGCTCCGCAAGAAATCACGCTGCAATGGGCGGTCAGGGGCGGACCGCGTGCTAGCATTCGCGCTGCGGCGCCGCGCGGCTCATTCGCCGCGTCAGGCACTCGGGACTGCAGGGGGCAAGAGATGAAAACACAAATCAATCGGCTGCTGTTGGCCGCAGTCCTCGGATCGTCAGCCCTCTGCATCACGGCCTCGTCGATCGATCCGCAGGCGTCGTCTGGGGCGGCGGAAACCCACGAAATCGTGGCCACGACGTACTACAACACGTTCACACACTCGCATCCCGTGTTGAAGCGCGTCCGTTCTGGTGACACGGTGAGAACCAGGACCCTTGATTCCAGCGGACGGGACGACAAGGGTGTGCCGCGTGGACAACCCAGCAATCCGTTGACGGGACCGTTCTATGTAGAGGGCGCCGAGTCGGGTGACACGCTCGCCGTCCGCTTCACAAAGGTGAGGTTGAATCGTAACTGGGGCTACACAGCGTATCGGCTCGGTGTGTTTTCACTGACCCCGGAGTCGATCGAAGGTCTCTACTCCAGTCGCTACAAAGAAGATCTCGTCATTCCAGGGCGCGCCAATCTTGTGCCGTGGGATATCGATGTGGAGCGACAGACCGTCCGGCTCAGGGAACCCGTGAGCGGAATCACCCGGTTGGAATTCTCTGCCAGGCCCATGGTGGGATGCGTCGGCGTGGCGCCACCGGGCGACTTTGCGCCGACATCCGGACCAGCTGGCTCTTATGGAGGCAATCTCGACTACAACGAGATTGGAGAGGGCACTCTCGTCATGCTGCCGGTCTACCATCCGGGCGCCCTGTTGTTCGTGGGCGATGGGCATGCGCTGCAGGGTGATGGTGAGCCGACCGGCAATGGCATCGAAACGTCCCTGGACGTCGAGTTCACGGTCGACGTACGCAAGAAGATGACGTTGACGGGGCCCCGGGCAGAAACCAGCGAGCACATCATCAGCATCGGGAGCCAACCCGAGTTCGTCAGCTCCCTCAATCGTGCGTTGCAGCTGGCTACCAGCGACATGATCAACTGGCTGACCACCGACTACAAGCTGGAGCCGTGGGCAGCGCATCTGCTCATCGGCTATCAGGGCCGGTACGACGTTGTCACCGTTGCCGGATCGATGGCGCTGAAGATTCCAAAGAAGCACCTGCCGCCACGACGCTTAGGCTAGAAGCTATCTCATAAACTGCGAGCAGGTGCGACGACAGTTTTCCGTCGTTATTGATGAGATTGGAGGTCAGACGCAAACCTTAACGCCCGTCCGTCCGTCCAATCGCACGTGAACGCCACACTCGAATCCGCCGCCCAGGACGTGCGTTATGCGTAGAGAGCGCTGAGGCGCAGTCCCGGCTTCACCTTCTTTGCCGTCCTGACGATTGCGTTGGGCCTCGGCGCCAACGCCGCGATCTTCAGCCTCGTGGACGGGGTGCTCCTCAAGTCTGTCGGCTACCCCGAGCCCGAGCGCATAGTCCAGTTGTGGGAAAAGCCGCCTGGCGGCCTCAGGAACGGCATCGCCGGAGCGAACTACATCGACTGGACTCGGCAGAGCCAGTCGTTCGAGGCGATGGCCGCGGTCTCGGGCGCGACGATGAGCTACACGGGCAGAGCGGGAAGCTCCGCACCTGGCGGTGAGCCGCGATCGCTTCGCGCCGCCGTCGTCTCGGCGCCCTATTTCGATGTCTTCGGCGCGCCCACCGCGCTCGGACGCACATTCGCGAGGGGCGAGGATCAGCCAGGCAAGGAGAAAGTAACGGTCATCAGCCATCGGCTCTGGCTGAGTCTTTTCGGCGGCGATCCCTCGGTCGTCAACGGCAACATCATCCTCAACGGCGAGACGTATACCGTCATCGGCGTCCTGCCGGGCAGCAGCGAATTCAATCGCCGCTCGTCCGATCTCTGGGTTCCGCTCGTGTTTCCCGCGAACGTCGCGCGCGACTACCACTATCTCGGCGCCGTCGCGCGGCTGAAACGCGGCGTCTCATTTGAGCAGGCGCAGGCAGAGATGAGCGCGATTGCCGGCCGCATCGCCGAGCAATACCCGGCCGTCAAGAAGGGATGGGGCGCGACGGTCGATCGCTATCTCGATCGGATCGTCGGACCGCAGCTGCGTCTTTCGCTGATCGTCCTGATGTCGGCGGTGGTGGCCGTCCTGCTGATCGGCTGCGCGAACCTCGCGAATCTCCTCATGGCGCGCGCGACGCTCCGGTCGCGCGAAATCGCGCTACGTCTCGCGCTCGGCGCAGGCCGCGGACGCATGATCCGCATGCTCCTCACCGAGAGCCTCTTGCTCGCCTCGCTCGGCGCTATCGTCGGCGTCGCCCTCGGCTACGGGCTGCTTCGCTGGATTCAAAGTCTCCTGCCGCCGTTCTATCTACCGGCCGAAGCAAATGTCGGCATGGACGTCCGGGTGCTCGTGTTCCTCGCGCTGGTGACGATCCTGACGAGCGTGGCCTTCGGCCTTTCTCCGGCGCTGAAAACCTCGCGCGATGGTGCTGCGGAAGCGCTCAAGGAAGGTGGACGCGCGAACTCGGCCGGCCGCGGCGCCGTCCGGGCGCGGAACGTGTTCGTTGCGGCACAAGTGGCTGCCGCGTTCATCCTGCTTGCCGGGGCGGGCCTGTTGATTCGTAGCTTTCAGCGCGTCATGGACGTCGACATCGGCTACGACATGGAGGGCATCGTCGCGGCCTACCTGCCGCTGCCGATGGAACGCAACCCAGACATCCCCAATTTGACCCAGTACAGTTCAGCGGATCCTCGACGAAGTGCGCGCTGTTCCCGGGATGCGCAACGCCGCGGTGGCAACGGCGATCCCTCTCCGAGGGTGGGGCGACGGCATGCCGTTCCATATGGCCGACAAGCCGGGCGAGCAGGTCGGAACCGGATTCAAGATCGTATCGCCCGAGTACTTCTCCACGCTGGGCCTTCGTATCGTTTCCGGCAGGATGCTCGACGATCGGGATACGGCCAGCTCGCCTCCAGTGATCGTCGTCAACGAATCGTTCGTGCGGCGCTACTCGCCGAACGAGAATCCAATCGGCAAGCGCGCGGTCGTCGAGAAGATTCTTCCGACTCGGCGTGGGCTCGGACCGCCAACAGCCTGGGAAATCGTGGGGGTCGTCGCCGACGAGAAAGGCAGGGGCCTCGAAAACCTCAGCGACATCGGCGCTTACGCCAGCTTCGCGCAAAACCCGGTGGTCGGCCTGGGACTCGTCGCGCGGGGCAGCGGCGACCCAGCCGCGCTCATCAAATCGATTCAGCGCGCGGTCTGGCAGGTCAACAGGGATCAAGTCCTCGATCGGCCGATGACCGTCGCGCAGCTCAAGTCGGATTCCATGATGGAACGCCGACTGCCGACGATGCTGATGAGCGGGTTCGCGCTGCTGGCCATGCTTCTCGCGTGCGCGGGCATCTACGGCGTCCTTTCGTTCGTCACCGCCAAGCGAACGCAGGAGCTCGGGATCCGCGCGGCGCTTGGCGCATCGCGCAGCAATCTGTTACGCATGGTCCTTGCGAGCGGGACGATGCCGGTGCTGGGTGGGATCGTCATCGGCGTGGGAGCCGCGATGTGGCTCTCCCGATTCATTCAATCGATGTTGTTCCAGACCAGCCCGATCGACGCACCGAGCCTCGTCGGCGTTGCGGTATTCTTCCTCGCGGTGGCGATCGCCGCGTGCCTCGTGCCTGCCTGGCGGGCGGCGCGAATAGATCCGATGTCAGCGCTTCGACAGGAGTGAATCGCGCTGCGTTCAGAACGCGCGGAACGGCTAACGCTGCCCGTCGCTTGCCGCCACGGCCGATGCTATGTTCTCTCTAAAGTCTTGGGTAATGAGCAGTCGCGATCTGTAGAGGAGCATGGTCTGGCCGACGCCAGATCGACCATACGGCGTTAGTCGGGACCTAGCGTTGATCGTCCCCGAGTCCTGGGGACCACCCAAAGAAAACGACATCTCCATCTTGCGGCGTGGACACGCTGCGCAACCAGCAGAAGGCCTCAGCGCAACCTATTCCGCGCGTAGTGCGATGACCGGCTCGACGCGTGTGGCGCGGCGCGTGGGGACGTAGACCGCGATGAACGCCACTGCGATCAGGGCCGCCGCAGCCGAGGCAATGGGCACCGCCCCGCCAGCCTGAAGATTCTCGACGCTGCGCGCGGCGAATCGTGTATCCAGAACGCCGTCGGCGCGCCAAGAAGGAATCCCACGCTGACCAACCAGCCCGCGCTCGTCGCCACCATGCGGCTCACGCGACCGCGGGTGGCGCCGAGAGCCATACGAATGCCGATCTCCTTCGTTTGGCGTGCGACGGTGTAGGCGAGCAACCCAAACAGACCAATCGCCGCCAGCAGCGCGCCGACCGCGCCGAAGAACCCCGCCAGGGTTGCCAGCAACCGCTCGGGAACGATCGAGGCGTCGACCTGCTCGGCCAGGGTGGTCACTCGTCCGACGGAATTCGTACCAAATACGTCGTTGACGAGGCGGCGGGCGTCGTCCGCAAGGCCCGCCCGACGGCCGCTCGTCCGCAGCGAGAGGTCGCTCGACCCTCTGGACATCAGGGCGAACTGGTAGACGATGGGAGGGGACGGGAGCCGAACGTCGTTATACTTCGCGTCGCCAGCGATGCCGACGATCTCGTAGGGATCGCGCTGGTTCTCGAGCCAGACGTGACGTCCGAGCGGATCACGGCCAGGGAAGTACTTCCGCGCGAGCACCTGATTGACGATGATACAGCGCGGCTGATCCATGTCGGAGTCGCGAAAGTCGCGTCCGGCCAGGAGTGGCGTGCCGTACGTGAGGAAATAGTTCGGCGACACGGTATTGAGGGACACACGCTGCCTGTCGTGCGCAGGCTCGTCGAATCCTTCGACCTGGAGGAACGCGCTGCCAGCCCCGCCTGACATCGGCGTCATGCCGCTCGCCGCGACCGAGTCGACGCCGGGAATCGCGTGCAGGCGCGCAACGACATCTCTATAGAGCGCAGCGAGTTGCTCGCGGTTCTGGGCGCGCGAGGTGTTCACCGACATCAGCAGCACGCGGTCGCGATCGAACCCGAGACTTCGGTCGCGCAGATGACGCAGGTGGCCGATGTAGAGCTGCGACACGCTCAACAGCGCCAGGGAGATCGCGACCTGCGCGACCACCAGGCCGTTGCCGAAGACGCGTCGGGATTTCGTCTGTGCTCCGCCCCCCTGTCGCAGCGCCGACGCCGGCGCGGACACGAACGCCGCGATAGCGGGCGCGAGCCCGAAGACGAGCGCCGCCAGCAGGGTGACGCCGATCGTGAACGTCAGCACGCGCGCATCGAGCGGGATCTCCAGACGCGGTGAAGGGCCCAGCGATTGCGTGCCCGAGGTCATGATCCGCGTCAGAATGGTCGCGCCGAATCGTGCGCCGACCAGGCCCAGGGCGCCGCCGATCGAGGCCAGGAGCAGCGACTCGGTCAGCACCTGCCGCACCATGCGGAGACGTCCGGCGCCGAGCGAGACGCGCACCGCCATCTCCTGCTGGCGTGAGGCCCTGCGCGCGAGCAGCAGCCCCCCGATGTTGGCGCACGCGAGCAGCAGCAGAATGACGACGATTGCCATCAGCAGCGACAGCGGTCCACCGAACTGGTCGGTGAGCGGAGTCGAAAGTCCCGCGCGCGCAGGCTTCACGTCGATCGCCACGTGTCGCCACTGCGGATCGCGCTGCACCAACGCGTCGATGCTCGACTGGTAGAGCACGCGCATCTCTGCGCGCGCCTGCGCGATCGAAGCCCCCGGCTTCAATCGCGCCATCAGCGCCACACCCCCCCGCGATCGCATCGCTGTGGGAATCGCGCCAAGAGACACCCAGACGTCCGATCGCATGCTGGCGGTCACGCCAGAAAAATCGGGCTCGGCTACGCCGACGACGGTCGCGTGCACGGGGCCGGGCAGGCGACGGTCGTTGATGTCGATGATGCCGCCGAGGGCTCGCGCCTCGCCGTTGAAGTGCGCCTGCCAGTACCGCCAGCTCACAACGGCGAGAGGGGGACCGCCCGGCGCGTCGTCGGAGACATCCAGCACGCGCCCCAGCGCGGGCCTCACGCCGAGCGCATGGAAGAAGTTCCCCGTGACCACCCAGGCGCCGATCGGCTCGCTGCCGGTGGACGACTCCGTCCTCAGTGGCGCGAGGCCGACCATGTCCGAGAACACGGTGTTGCGGTCGCGATACTGCGCGTAGTTCTCCAGACTAAACATGTTCAGCGGCGGATCGCCGGGGTACCGCCACGTGAACTGCACGAGACTGCCGGGATCCCGAACCGGCAGATCGCGAAACAGCAGCGGATCGACGAGGCTGAAGGCGGCGGTGTTGGCGCCAATGGCCAGCGTGAGCGTGGCGATCGTCACCGCGGTGAAGACCGGCGCCCGGCGGAGCGTGCGTACACCGTAGCGGAGGTCCTGGATGAGGTCCTCGAGCCAGCGCAGTCCGCGCTGATCGCGGCGCTGCTCCATTACTTGCGCGATGCCGCCGGCCTGCAGTCGCACCCGGCGGGCGGCGTCCTCGAACGAGAGGCCTCGCCGCTTCAGTTCGTCAGCAATCATGTCGACGTGCAGGCGCAACTCTTCCTCCATCTCGGCGTCTTCAGGCGCCTTGTGGAACGTTGCCCGGAGTCGGCGCAGCCACTCGCGGATAGCAGCGGACATCAGCTCGGCTCGTTGAGAATCGTCTGCATGGTGGTGACCATGCGGTTCCACTCCCGCTTCTCGGCGGCGAGCTGCTTCTTGCCGGCCGGCGTGAGTGCGTAGAACCGCGCCTTGCGGTTGCTTTCTGTCACACCCCACGTGCCGCGGACGAAGCCGCGCTGCTCGAGGCGCATGAGACCGGGATACAGCGTCCCCATGTTGAGCTGCACGCGGCCGCCCGAGACCTGTTCGATGCGCGCCGCCATGGCATAGCCATGCGACGGTCCCAGCGCCGCAAGCGTCTGCAGAACCATGATGTCGAGCGTGCCCTGCAGCACCTCGGCCCGTTCTCTATTAGGCACTCAAATGGAATAGCACCTGATTCCTGGGGATGTCAACTCGGGCTATATGCGGGATCGCCAGCTCGCGGTGGGCCCCGGCTAGTAACAAAAAGTCGTTAGCGTTCAAGTCGTTAGCGTTCATCGGAAAGTCGTTAGCGTTCATCAAGTCGCGCAGTGAGAGGAATCAGGGGACGGATGGGCCGGTCCACGCTGCGGCGTCACCCATTACTAATCCGCATTCCCGATTCGTCCTTCCTGCTGAGTGAGCCATACAATTAGGCGTGTTTGCGGCCCTGTTGCACGAGGATGCGCGGTCGCGAGACGGTAGTGTTGGGGGGTCCTGGCCCACGGCCTTCGAGACGCCTTGATGGGCAGCCTGCCTATCGCTACTCAGCTCCGCGCCCGCGGCTGCCCACCGAAAGTCTAAGCCGGAACACACGTTTTGCTTCGAGCATTGCGAAAGCTGGCCTTGGCGAGCGCTCGGACGTCTTCACGCAGCGAGCACTCATCCTCGTTCTCGATTCACCGCTTGCTGGCACCAGGCGAAGAAATCGTTCCTTCGAACGAACCCGTGATGTTGCCGGTGGCCATGACGAACACACGCTCCGTCGTGAAACTGCCGATCGCGCCGGCGAACCGACCGGTTCCTCCGCTGATCGTCGCCGTTTCGAGAACGAGAGAACGCCGGGAGACACAACGGTCGCCTGCCCGGTAAACGTCGCGACCAGCGTATCGCCGTTTGCGGCCGTGAACTCATAAGTCCCTGTCGCGATGCGCGTCATGGTGTTCACGATGTGTGGGATCTCCAACGTGAACCGACCGAGCTGGGTCGCGGTGCCGGTGGCTTCATCAGATTGGACACAAGTGGTGGCTGCAACGGGGTGCTGACCGTGAGCCGCCCTTCCAGGGTCCCTTTGAACGGCACCTCATTGCGGCTCGACGGGCTAGCGACAACGTCGGCGCTCAGCTGCGCAGCTGGTGCACTCGCGCTCGGCACGGCGGAGGGACCTGACAACGATGGAGACGTCGGAACGAGCGGTTGATTGCAGCCGACAACCAGAGCGGTCAACAGCGCGACGGCGACGGCGGTCGGGCGACGCATCGGATGCTCCTTGGATGGACCGCGTTCCGAGCAGTGATCGAGAACGAGAGGACAATACTCCTGGCAGAGACGGAGTCGATGTGCAACGCGGAAAGCGAACTCCTCCGTCAGGCAGACAAATCAATCAGCGGTCATTATGCTCACCATCTCTAGCTCTCTCTCAACGCCACCATCGGATCCAGCCGCATCGCTTTCCGGGCCGGGAAATAACAGGCCGCCAGGCCGACGATCGCCATCAGCCCGACGACGCACGCCAGGGTGAGCGGATCGAAGCGCGAGACATTCGAGAGTTGCGCCGCAAGGACTTTCGTCGCGGCGAAGCTCGCAAGGAACCCGATCGCGGCTCCAATCGCGACGAGCTTCAGCCCCATCAGCGCGACCATCCGCGAGCACGCTCGACTGGCTCGCGCCGAGCGCCATGCGGATGCCGATCTCATGCGTCTGCCTCGAGACGGTGTAGGCGATCACGCTGTAGACGCCGATGGCCACGAGCACCAGGCCCACCGACGCGAAGACGCGTGAGCAGCAGCAGGAAGAAGCGGGGCTCGCATAGGAGAATTGCCTCAGGTACCCGGTCAGCGAACCCGTCAGCGTCAGCGCCACGTTGCGGTCCACGGCCCAGATCTCGCGCCGCACGCTGTTGACGAGCGCCTCAGGATCGCCGTGCGTCCGCACGAGGATGCCGCGCTCGAAGCCGCCGGTGATCGTGTAGGGCACGAACACCTCGGGCGTCACGGGCTCCTCGATCCCCTGGTTCTTCGCATCCGAGATGACGCCGATGATTTCGAAGACGGGATCGGCGACGGGCCCGTCGCGGAACGTCTTCGAGCATCGACAGCTTGATGCGCTGGCCGATGGGATCTTCCGTGCCGAAGTAGCGCGTGACCAGCGTCTGGTTGACGACCGCGACTTTGCGCGCGCCGTTGACTTCGGCCGCCGAGAACGTGCGCCCCGTGGACAGCCGGAGTCCCAGCGTCTGGAAATAGCCCTCGCTGCACAACTGGAAGATCGCTCGCCATTTTTCCGTGTGCGTCTTGCCGCCGATCTCGATGTCGGTGCCGATGCCGCCATACGGCGGCAGCGTCGTCGTTTCCGTCGCGACGACGACACCAGGCAGCGCATGAAGGCGATCGAGCACGGTCCCGAAGAAGCGGTGTTTCTCCGCCGCGGTGGCGTACTGGCCGCGCGGCAGCGGGATCCGGGCGACCAGGACGTTTTCCGGATTGAAGCCCAGATCGACGGTTCGCAGCGCGACGAAGCTCCGGATCAGCAGGCCGGCGCCGACGAGCAGCAGCAGCGACAGCGCGACCTCCACGACGACGAGGGCGCTCGCGAAGCCTGCCGCGACGGAAGCCGCCGCTGACGCCCTTGCCGGCGTCCTTCAGCGGCTCGACCATGTCGCGCCTGGCGGTCTGCAGCGCGGGAACGAGTCCGAACAGCAGCGTGGTCAGCATCGCCACCGCCAGGCTGAAGACGAGGACGGGCGTGTTGAGCCGGATGACGGCTTCGCGCGGAATGAAGCCGTCGGGAATCAGGAGCCGCCACCGCCTTGACCCCACCGTACGCGAACAGGCAGCCGACGGATCGCGCCGCCGGCGGCGAGCAGGAGGCTCTCGAGGAGCAGCTGCCGGACCAGCCGCCACCGCGTGGCGCCGAGCGACACTCGGATCGCCATCTCCTTCTCGCGCGCGGTCGCCCGGGCGAGCAGCATGTTGGCGACGTTGCTGCAGGCAATCACCAGCAGCAGTCCGACCGCGGCCGCCAGCGTGAAGAGCGTCGTCTTGAACTGTCCGACGATGCTATCGACCCAGCTGACCGCGTTGACGGTGAACTGCTTGGGATAGTTGTTGGGATAGGTGGCTGGCCAGGCGACGGGCGATGACGTCCATGTCGGCGGCCGCCTGCTGAAGGGTCACGCCCGGCTTCAGCCGCGCCTGGAACATGAAGATACTCGTCGGCTTGATCTCCGCGTTGCCACGGTCCAGCCTGACCGGCCGCCAGAGATCCGCCGCGAGCTTCGTGAATCGCGGCGGCATGATCGCCGACGAGCGTGGTCGCGACGCCATTCAGCACGAAGCGTCTGGCCGAGAATGCCGGGATCGCGGTTGAACTTTCACCCACATCTTGTCGGCCATCACGAACACGCGGCGGCGCGCCGGGGCTGGCGTCCGCTGTCCGTGAGGCCGCGCCCGAGAACCGGCGGGACGCCCAGGAACGTGAACATGTTCGCCGTGACCATGCCGCCGTTGTAGAGCTCGGTGCCTTCGGCCGTCGTCAGGAGCACATCCTCGCCGGTGCCGCCGATGACCTCCTCGAAGACGTGGTTCTGTTCCTGATAGTCGAGGAACTCGGCGGTCTACCTGAAAGCCCCTGCCGCCCGGACGCGCCGACGTCAGAGTCGTGGATCTGGATGGCGGCGACCCGGCGTGCATCGGTGTACGGGAAACGGATCGAGCAGGATGTTCTGAATCGCGCTGAAGATGGTCGTCGTCGCGCCCATCCCCAAGCCCGAGTGTCAGGATTGCCAGAAACGCAAATCCGGGACGGTTCCAGATGCCGCGGAGCCCGTAACGGATGTCCTGCCAGAGTGTCTGCATGATGGGGGATTAGACGCCGGAGCGGCGCCGGATGTTTGCTCTCGCCAGGCGAAGAACGGAGCGGCAAAGACCAGCGCGGTTCTCAGGCAGAAAACCCTCTAACGACCGGCATGGAGTATATCTTTCGTGGCGGCGCAGCCCTGGCTACGACCGTGTGAGGCCCGATCTCGCACGGCTGGCCATCCCCTGACCCTCATCCGGAGAACGCGATGGACTATCAGCTCAAAGGCAAGTCCGCATTCGTCGTCGCGGGCGCACATGGCATCGGCGAGGCTATCGCGGACCTGCTCACTCAGGAAGGCGCCCTGGTCATCGTCGCCGACCTCGACGCCGAGACGCTTGCGGTCAAGCAGCACAAGTGGCACGGCACCGTGACCGCCGACCTCGCGACGGCGGACGGCGTCAACCACAGCGTCGGGCACGTGCTGAAGACGTTTGAGGGTCCCCCGGACATCCTGATCAACAACCTTGGAGTCGGAAATCCATTCGGGCTCGAGGAACAATCCGATGAGGGGTGGGCGCGCTCCGTTCAAGTCAACCTGATGGGAGCCGTCCGCGTCTCCCGCGCGGTCGTACCCAGGATGGCCGAGCGGCGGTCCGGTGCGGTCGTCAACACAGGCTCCGATCTTGCGAAGCAACCCGAGCCGGCCTTCCTCGATTACGGGGCGTGCAAGAGCGCGCTCCTCTATGTGACCAAGGCGATGGCCAAACAATATGCCCCCGCCGTCCGCGTCAACTCGGTGCTGCCCGGTCCCATCTGGTCGCGGATGTGGACGAGACCTGGCGGCATCCTGGAACAGATCGTGGCGCAGTACGGGTTGAGCGAGCAGGAATCAGTCGAGCAGTTCCTGAAGGAACGCCAGATGCCGATGGGTATTGGCCAGCCGGAGGATGTCGCACACGCCGTGGTGTTTCTTGCGTCTCCCCTGGCGAGATTCATCACCGGCGCGGCTCTCGAGATCGGCGGGACGATACGGGGCCTGGCCTAGACCAACGCTCGCCCTGAAAGAACGACCTCGTGGCTTCCACCTTCAGAGCCTGTGAAAAAACTCACAAACTGTCGATGCCGTCGCAACGGTCACCTGCGGCGAAGCCACATCGGGCCCGCAACGCGATGCGGCCAGCGCGAGGCGACAGCTCAAAAATGCGCCGCAGGCGCGCTGGAACGCAGCGGCGCGGCGCCGATGTGGCTTCGACGCGCCATCTTCCGGCTGAAGCCGGAAGCCACAGGAGATTAATTCACAGGCTCTTCAGGTGGAAGCCGAACTCTCAGGCTTTCAGCCTTGCCACGCCCGCGTCGGTCATTCGCTCCGTAACGCCACAACAGGGTCGACGCGGGACGCGCGCCAGGCTGGAACATAACTGGCCGAAACCGTGACGAAGACGATGAGGGCCGCAGCGGCGATGAGGGTTTGCGGATCGACGGTGCTCACCTCGAACAACAGGCCCGACATCGCTCTTCCGCTCGCGAGCGCTGCGGGTATCCCGAGCAACAGACCAGTCAACACCAGCACCAACGATTCCCGCACGATGAGCCATTGAACGCCGAACCGAGTAGAGCCCAAAGCCACTCGCACACCGATCTCTGCGGCGCGCTGGGCGACGCCCTGGGAGAGCACACCGTACAGCCCGACACACACGAGCAGCAACGCGAGCGCGCCGAAGGCACCGGACACCGTCGCGATCAGCCGCTCGCGCGCGAGCGACCGATCGACCTGCTGACCCAGCGTGATCACCTCGTTCACCGCCAGCCTGGGATTCGTATTTCGGATGATCTGCCGGATCTCGGCTGCCAGCGTCGCGGGCTCACCTGCCGTGCGTACCTGCAGGCCGCGGAGAAACTCGGGCGACTGGGCGAGGGGCAGATACACGATTGGGC
The DNA here is from genome assembly GCA_963804795.1 of uncultured Acidobacteriota bacterium. Taxonomy (GTDB): domain Bacteria; phylum Acidobacteriota; class Vicinamibacteria; order Vicinamibacterales; family 2-12-FULL-66-21; genus CAVSUB01. Next base: position 270,192 of record CAWDRS010000016.1, read on the forward strand.
GAGGTTCGTTCCGCAGGCCGTTGACCCTTGCGTTCTTCACAACGCCAACGACGGTCAACTCCAGAGTCGGGCCTCCGACGCGAAGTCGCCGTCCCAGTCCGCCACTGAGGCCGAAGAACCTGCGGGCCAACGCCTCATTGATTACCGTGACCGCGCGGCGAGCCCTGGCGATCGCCTGGCGTCAACCCGCGGCCTTCCGCGACAGTCATTCCCATGGTCTCGAAGTAGCGCGGCGTCATGACGATGACCTGGACCTCCATGTCCTCGCCAGGCGCAGATGTACGGCCGGGAATGGAAATGTCGGTGGTGTTCGTGTTGCCGCTCAGCGGCGAATCGACCGACATACTCGCGGACTCGATAGGCAGCGAAGAGATTCGATCCAGCAATTGCTCGTAGACCGGGACCAGTTGCTGTGGGCTGAGCTCGGTGAGTCGGGAGTTGAGGTTGACGAGGAGAACGTGCTCCTCCCGAAATCCCTTATCGACCTCCTGAAGGTTCCGGAGAGTCCGGGTCAGAAGACCCGCGCCCACGAGAAGCAGCAGCGACAGGGCCACTTGCGAGATCACGAGGAGCCGGCCGAAGGCGCGGCGGCCGGGGCTCCCCGACACGCCCCGGGACTTCTCTCGCAGCGCCCCACTCAGATGGACGGCCGATGCCTGCCAGGCGGGGACGAGACCAAACAGCACGGCTGTCGCAACGATCAGCAACGCGCTGAATGCGAGCACCCGCACATCCGGCGTAGTGTCGACCACAAGCGGCACTTGACCCGCCGAGGCGAGCCGCACGAGACCGGTCGTGCACCAGCGCCCGATCGCGAGACCGGCGGCTCCACCCAGCGCAGCCAGGAGCAATCCTTCGGTGACGAGCTGCCGCACGATGCGGGATCGAGTGGCACCGAGGGCGAGCTGGAGACCCACTTCCGCCTGACGTCCGGCGGCGCGCGCGAGAAGAAGATGGGAGACGTTGATACAGGCGATGAAAAGCAGAAGTCCCACGCCAGCCATCAGCACCAGGAGCGAGAGCCCGAACTGCTGCCGTGGTGACGAGACGCCTCTGCCACCCGGAAGCAACTCGGCGCGCACCTGCCTGCGAGCCGCAATGGTGTCCGCCGGCGCCGGCGTCCCACCGAGGAACTGCTGGAGGGCAACATTGACCTCCGCATGCGCCTCGCCGAGGGAGACGCCTCGCTTGGGGCGCCCCAGGACCAGGAGCCACCACGTGGTATCTCCCGACGAGAGCCTCGACTCCCGCCGCATGAGTTGTGCCTGCATCGTGATGGGCACCCATAAGTCCGTCGCAGCGCCGATCTTCGTTCCAATGAAGTGTGGAGGCGTGACGCCGACGACGGTGTAGGGGAAGCCGTTCACGATGATCCGGGACCCGACAACCGACGGGGTCCCACCGAAGCGACGCTGCCAGTAGGCGTAGCTGAGGATCACCACAGGGTTGGCACCCGGGGATGTCTGATCGTCGGGGCGAAACGTGCGCCCGAGGACCGGGTTGACGCCAAGAACGTCAAAGTAGCTGGCGGTCACGCATCGGGCAGACGCCGGGACTTCGTTGCTCCTGTCCGGAGCTGGACCTTGAACGACGGCGCCGGTCGTGTTGCTCTGTTGAGCGGCAATCTGATCGAAGAGCCGCAGCTGCCCCCGGAGGTGCTCGTACAGCGGATAGGAGTACGCGGCGAGCGTCCCCGGTTGCGGCGTGGGGGCCACAACGGCTCCCTCGAAGGTGCCGTCGTTGAACAGGACCAGGCGGCCCGGCGAGCGCACGCCCGGCAACGGTCGTAAGAGGACGGCGTTGATCAGGCCGAAAATCGCCGCGTTCGGCCCGATGGCCAGAGCCATCGTGACGATTGCGGTCACGGTGAACCCGGGGTTCTTGCGCAGCCTCCGGCCGCCAAGGCGGAGAGCACCGAGGAACTCTTCGAGAGGTCGGAGCGTGCGCATGTCCCGGCAGGCCTCCTTCACCAGATCCAATCCGGCTTGATAACGTGGCTCCCGCGGAGGCGCCTCCGCCACCGTCTGTCCACGCGCTCTTGCGAACGCCTCCATCTGCTCGAGGTGGAACCGGAGCTCGTCGTCGAGCTCGCGCTCGACCGTCCGGCGGCGCAGAAAGGACCGGAGCGCCATCAGCACGCGACGAGGAAGACGCGGCGCCATGGCGAATCAGACCGTATCCAGGACGGTGACCGCCGAGGAGAGACGCCACCACTGCTGGAGAAGGTCAGTAGGCTTGCCCATCGTCACTCCTCTCAACTATCGAGAGGATAGGTGGGGCGTGCGCTGTTGTCAAGAAAGTGGTGACGTCAGGGGCGCAGTATGTCGGGCAGCGACTGCATGAACTCGCGGACGGACGCGATCTGGCTGTTCTCCGAGACACACGTCGAGTCGAAGATGCGGCCCAACTGCTCGGGTGTCGCCAGCGCGACGAGCTCGCCGCAGTCACTCTGGTGCAGGGACCACGCAACGCGCTAGAGTTGCTGGCGAAGATGAACCCGGTCATCACCGTGTTGATTGCGGACGATCACCCGATCTTTCGCGCGGGCCTGCGGCAGATCATCGAGGCCGGTGCGGCCGTTCGCGTCGTCGCCGAGGCGGGAAGTGACCTCCGGTTGCCTGCGTCGATCGAAAAATGCGAGCTCGGCGTCACGCAACGTGCGAGCTCGACGTCAACCAACGTGAATGATGACTCCATCACCCGCGGCAGCCGCTCGCCCCATGAATTGTCGAAGCTCCGAGAAGCACTCGAGCAGCCACGCCAGCGGCGCATCCTCGGCTGACGTGGGACGCATCCAGATCACATCGGGGTAGATTCCGAGCCTCGTCATGCGCGCGGGATCATACCGGCGCGCGAGCTCGTCTGGCGTGAGGGCCGACAGGTAGTCGGCGAAACGCTGGACCTGATTGGGCCTCAGAGCCCGTGCTTGCCCTTCATCATCCAGATCCTCGCCCCCCCGTACGAGATAGCAGCCGGGCTCCTCACCTTCGTCCGCAGTCCGGGTGAACAGGAAGTGGAGGCCGTGCCAGCCCTTGTCGAGATCGATGGTCCGATCGAGATCTGGTGCGCCAGCAACTGCGTCGTCGGCTGGCTCCGACGTTGCCTCGGTGATCGTGATCGGGAACAGACGCAGAACCAAACCGAACAGCCCCTTCGGGCGTACCACCTTCACCGTGGGCGCGGCCGCCTCCTCGGGATCGAGCAATCTGGCGAGAGCGGCCGGTTCACGAATCAGGCGGTCGATCTCGTGCCCGCTCGCGCGGTAGAGCGCGCACGTCATGCCCATGTCGTTCGGTCGGCCTCCCTTCTCTTCTCTTTCCGGCGCCGCCTCGAGGCGGCGCCCTTGAAGATTGGAGTGCTGAATTCTGGATTCTGAATTCTCTATTCTGACTGGATCATTCTTGCCGAGGGCTTACTTCACATACCAGTGCGCCGAGATCGAGAACACGGGCCCGCCGGCGTCGACGCCAGCAAAGGACGCCCGGGGCCACTCGTAGCCCGCGTCGGCGCTGAGCGCCAGCCGCGGCACGCTCGAAAACGTCATCTCGCCCCCGCCGAGCACCCGCGGTCCGGACTTGCGCTGAGACGCGATCTCGATCGCCTCCGGCGCTATCCCCCTCAGCGTCTGTTGCCGGATGCTCAGGCCCGCCCCGACGTACGGCCGCAGCCAGACATAGTCGGTCACGCGATCGGGCAGCGCATAGAGGGCCGTGGGCGCGATCCGGGTGAATGTCAGCCGATCGGGCGCTGCCGCGTCCGTGCTCGAGTACCGCGACGCGTCCAGCTGCACGCCGAGCCTCTTTCGCGTCCACGCGCGCCCGGTCACGCCGAAGCCTAACCGCGCACCAGTCATCAGGCCGCCGACGCCGACGACGTGCGACGGCGTCGCCACATACTGCGTGCGGCCGGTCACGCCAGGCACCGTTCGTTGCGCCTGCGGCGCCGTCTCGATCGCCGGCGACGTGGCAGCTGGCGTGGGGGTCGATCCAACAGATGCCACCGGCGCGGGATGTCCCGACAGGGTTCCGGCTGTCAGGCGGACGTAGCCGACGCCGTCCTTGTCCTCGGCCCAGGCGATCTCTGACCCAGTCGCCGACTTCGCGCGTCACCTCCAGCACGGTCCCGCGGGGAGCATTCCCGATGACAAGGCTTCCCGTGCTCGGCGACTTGTAAACAGTAGCTGATGCAGCGTTCACCGTCAGCTGTGCGCTCTGTGCGCAGAGCCACGACGGGCTGAGGACGGCGGCAAGAACGAAGGGCGCCAGTTGACGAACCATTTCTCAAATCCTCCTGATCGCGGAGACCGCGTCAGGCTCGGAGTCTCAAGGGACGTGCCACACGACGGCGCGTTTCTGGGGCGAATTCCAGGCGATCCGCCCGCACCGGGCCGCCGCCGATTGCAGAAATGGAATCGGGCCGACGCGCTTTGTAATCTCTCCGGGATCGGCGGTGCGTCTGCGTGATACAACGTAGCGACCGGCAGCGGAGTCGCATCGGCCGGTGAGATCGCACGCTGGACCGACGACCATGAAGCTTGCCGACACATTCATCCGCTCCTTGCCCAAGGTCCTCCTGCACGACCATCTCGATGGCGGCTTGAGACCCCAAACGGCGATCGAGCTCGCCAGCGATCAGCACTACAAAGCGCTTCCGACGACTGATGCGGGCGAGCTCGCCGAGTGGTTTCACCGCGGCGCGCAGCGAGGCAGCCTGCCGGTGTACCTGGAAGGGTTCGCGCACACGTGTGGTGTGATGCAAACGGAAGAGAGCCTCGAACGCGTCGCCTACGAAATGATGGAGGACATGCACGCCGACGGCGTGGTGTACGTCGAGACGCGTTTCGCGCCGGTCTTCCATACGGCCAAGAAACTGCATTGGGACGAGGTGGTGAGCGCCGTGCTCAAAGGCCTCGAGCGCGGCAAGAAGGACTTCGGAGTCGAGTACCGGTCTGATCATCTGCGCCATGCGAAACATGCGCCTCTCGCGAGAGATGGCGGAGCTGGCCGTGGATTTTCGTGAGCGTGGGGTTGTCGGGTTCGATCTGGCCGGCGAGGAGGGGGGCTTTCCGCCGAAGAAGCACGTCGACGCGTTCCACTACATTCAACGCGAGAACTTCAACATCACCATCCACGCCGGCGAGGCGTTCGGCAAAGAGAGCATCTGGCAGGCCATCCAATGGTGCGGCGCCCACCGCATCGGACACGCCACCCGATTGATCGAAGACATCGGGCTCGATGCCGACGATCCGACGAAGATTGTCAAAATGGGATATCTCGCGCAATACATTCTGGACAAGCGCATTCCGTTGGAGATCTGTTTGAGCAGCAACGTGGACACCGGCGCGGCGGCAAGCATCGACAGGCACCCGTTCGGCATCTACTACCGATACAATTTTCGCGTCACGCTGAACACGGACGACCGGCTGATGAGCGACACCACGATGACGAAGGAATTCAGGTTGGCTCACCAGATGTTCGAGCTCACCCTGGACGACCTCGAAAAGATCACCATCAACTCGATGAAGAGCGCGTTCATTCCCTACAAGGATCGCATCGCGCTCATTTACGACGTCATCAAGCCAGGCTATTCACAGGCGAAGACGGCTTCGAAGAGAAGAGGGCGGCAGCGGGCCCAGCGCTGAGCGCCAGGCCGGCTACCGACTGATCGGGGACGTCGCGGAGAGCGGTCACTCCGAGTTCGATGCTCGACGGCTGTGGTCCTTGTACCAGCTCATCACACTGCACGTCTGTACTGCGCCATGGACCTTCTCCTTCTTGCGTCTTACCTGGGTCGAGCCCGTACCTGCCTCACCAGGCGTTACCAAGGCGATTGTGCGGCAGACTCGTTGGTCTGAGGCTGAGCCGCGCAAGAAGCCGTCTCACAAACCCGACGCTCGCTCCACGGTGCGAGCGAGCATGGCGAGCGAGCCACGCGATCGGCCCGCCTACGCCAAGGCTTCGGCGAGGTCTCGCCGTAGCGCTTCGCGCGGAGGCGGAAGCGCGCCGGCGAAGCGGCGCGCGAGAGCGCGTGTCGGGGAGTCCGAGGGGCGAAGCCCCTCGGATCAGACTAGGATTCTGACACGGTGGCTGGCAAAAACGCTCGGGCCTTATCACGTCGTCGACAGGCTGGGCGAAAGCGGAATGGGTCCCTGGGGAAGAGAACGCGGAGCCGGGCTGCAGGTTGATTGACATGAGGATTAGTGAGCCGATCGTCGGCGTGCTCATGGCGGCGATCGCCGGGGCATCGTGGCATCAATCTCGCGGTGTCCGATATGGACCCGGCGTCTGCGGTCCTATCGATCCCATCTACGTCAAGGGCTCTACGGAGACGGGTGGCCAGCCGTTTCCACTGAGCACCGCTGAGGTCGGGCAGTCGTCACGCGTCATGGAAGCGTCGCTCCTGCCGCAGATGATGCTCTGGGCCTCAGGCGATCGCGAACACCTGTATTCGATCCCCGTCGACCCGACGGTTGTCCGCATGATGGTCTCCGGGACGTTCGACGCGACTGGCGGGGCACTCACGCTGACTGGTCCGGATGGAACCGTGACCCGGCAGGGTGACCGAATCGAGGACACGACTCTGAACTGTGGCCGGATCGTCACAATTGATGCGCCGGTCAGCGGGACATGGCAGGTCCGGATAAACCCGACTGGTCGCTTCTGGCTCAGCGTACACGGGAAGAGCACTCTGTCGCTGGGCGGCGCCGAGTTCGTAGAAAACGACGCCGGCTCCGATCGCCTCGTCAGGATCCAGGGCCAGCCGATCGCCGGGAGGCCCGCAACGCTGCGCGTCTACGTGTCGTCGACGATGAAGACTCCGACGTTTCAACTCGTCTCGCTGGATGCGCAGCCGCTGCTCAGCCTCGATCTGCAGTCCAGGGACCAGCGGGAATTCGGCGGCAGCATCACGCTTCCTACCGAGCCATTTCGCGTCCTCGTAAATGCCAGCGAAGAGTCCGGCATCCGGACTCAGCGCATCTGGCCCAGCCTGTTTCACGGCGAAGTCATCGAAGTGGTTCCTCCGGCAGGAGAAACGGTGGCCGCGGGAACCGAAGTGCCCGTCGCCTTCAAGATTCGGAGTCATGGGTCGGCGGTTCGCCTGGCTCTCGTCGCCTCGGATCAACGCGGCCGGGTGATTGCCGTCGAACCGGCCACGATCGAGCTCGGTGCGGGCGCCGAAGGCATCGCGACGGTGATGCTGGCGGTGCCTGGCGACGCACGGCCGGCGAGTGAGGTCAGCATCCGACTCACGGCCACCGACGACCGCACAGCCGCCGTTGGCGGGTTCAACAGCGCGAGCAAGACGTTTAGGGTGATCCGCGACTAATCCGGAACTCACATGTGTGCGAGCGGCGACTCTCCGCTCGGACGGCTCGGGTGGCTCGTCAAGTCGATTCGTTCCATCACATCGATATAATCGCTGCCTGTGCTCCCATCTCAGCCGGTCGACGCTCTGACCGCCGGTCGCACGGCCCTCGAGGCAGGGGCCTGGCAGCAGGCGCTGGACGCCTTTGAACGGGCGCTTGCGACCGAGGAAACGCCGGAAGCACTCGAAGGCCTCGGCCTGGCCGCGTGGTGGCTCGACCTGGCGGCGGTCGTGTTCGATTCGCGCGAGCGCGCCTATCGCGCCTACCGAAACCGCGGCGACCAGGTGTCCGCTGCCCGCGTGGCGGTCTGGATCGCGTGGGACAGTGCGGCCTTCCGGGGCGAGGAAGGCGTCGCCAATGGCTGGCTCCACCGCGCGCGGCGGCTGCTGGAAGGCCAGGCCGAGTCGCCCGAACACGCCTTCCTGGCCGCGCGCGCGGCGGTCTTCGCCCTGCTCGACGACGGTGACCCCGAAGGAGCCGAGAGGCTGGCTGCAGAAGCCATTCGGGTCGGACGGGCGCTCGGCGCGATCGACTACGAGATGGTCGGCCGCGCGCTGCACGGGTTCGCACTCGTGACGATGGGGCGAGTACCCGGAAGGACTGGGCGAGCTCGACGAAGTCAGCGCGGCGATTCTTGCGGGCGAGCTGAGCGACCGCCTGCTGATCGCGCTCGCTGGCTGCTACCTGATCGGGGCGTGCGATCGTCTTCGCGATCACGGACGCGCGGTCCAATGGTGCGACCGCATCAAGGAGCACAGTCGAAAGTGGGGGCTCAAGCCGCTCTTCGCGGTCTGTCGCACCCAGTATGCGTCGGTCTGCATGTGGCGCGGCGCCTGGGACGAAGCCGAACACGAGCTCACGAATGCCTGCGAGGAGCTCGCCATCTGCCGTCCAGGCATGACGACCGACGGCCTTGCACGGCTCGGCGAGCTGCGGCGGCGGCAAGGACGGCTCGATGAAGCGACCGCCCTGTTCGATCGCAGCGGGGCGCACCCGATCGCACTGCTGGGACGCGCGGCGATGTCGCTCGATCAGGGAGATCCGCGAAGCGCCACGGAGCTCGCCGAGCGGCATCTCCGGCGACTGCCGGCGAAGAACCGCACCGAGCGCGCCGCCGCGCTGGAGTTGTTGATCCGCGCCAAGGCCGTTCTCAACCAGGGCCATGACCTCGAGCGCGCGCGCGCCGCGCTGGAGGAGCTTCGAAGCATCGCCACGGACGCGCAGACGCCCTCCTTGCTCGCCTCGGCAAGCCTCGGGGCCGGGCTGATTGCGTTCGCCGCCGGCTGACCTCGACGGCGCACGCCGGGAGCTCGAAGATGCAGTCGACCTGTACGAGAAGAGCGGAGCGCCCTTCGAGATGGCGCGCACGCGCCTCGATCTCGCGCGCGCGCTCGAGAGCCTGGATCGAACCGATGCCGCCGTCGCGGAAGTGAACCGCGCGCTCGAGGGGCTGACGCGCCTCGACGCCCGCCTCGGGATCGCCCAGGCCGAGGCGATGCGCGATCGATTGGCGGCCTGCCCCCACCCGGCCGTGTCCGATGGCGCGGCGCGCGACACGAGTGGCCTGACGGCCCGCGAGATCGAGGTGCTGCGGCTCATCTCGGATGGCCTGAGCAATCAGGCGATCGCCAAACGGTTGTGCATCAGCGAGCACACCGTGCACCGGCACGTCGCGAATACCTTGTCGAAGCTCGACGTACCGTCCCGGTCGGCCGCAGTTGCCCAGGCAGCGCGGCTCGGACTGCTGTAGACCGGCGCCGTAGCGCAGGGACTAGAAGCCGTCTCATAAACCTGCGGCTCGTTTCACGATGCGAGCGAACGACAGTGAGCGAGCCACGCGAGCGGCCCGCCTACGCCAAGGCTTCGGCGAGGTCTCGCCGTAGCGCTTCGCGCGGAGGCGGAAGCGCGCCGGCGAAGCGGCGCGCGAGCGCGCGTGTCGGGGAGTCCGAGGGGCGAAGCCCCTCGGATGGGACTAGCTGGCCCGAACGGGCCATTTTTTCGTCCCGTCGCAGAATGACCCGATTCGGCGAAGCGGCGCGCCGAACCGTCTTGCTAGATTGTCCGCATGATGAACACTTCAACCATGACCGACACACCAGCACGTATTCCCAACCAGCTCGCCAACGCCCTCGCCGATCGTCTCGAACACGGGGCCCGCGCCCTGATCGCCTTCGCAAGCGACCTCACGGACGCGGAGTGGCAGACCCGTATGCCAAAGGACGAGCGGACGATTGGCGTCATCGTGCATCACGTCGCGAGCGTCTACCCGGTGGAGATGCAATTGGCGCAGACCCTTGCCGAAGGCAAGCCGGTGATTGGCATCACCACGGATGGCATCAACGTCATGAATGCGCGGCACGCCGCCGAGAACGCCGGCGTCACGAAGGAAGCCGCGATCGAGTTGCTCCGGCAGAACAGCACGGCCGCTGCGGCGGCGATCCGACTGCTCAGTGACGAGCAGCTGGCCCAGGCCGCGCCGGTCTCGCTCTACGCCGATGCCCCGCTCACGTGCCAGTTCGTGCTCGAGGATCACGCCGTCCGCCACAGCTATCACCATCTCGCCCGCCTTCGACGGGCATTGCGGCCGTAGCCGCGACGAAAGGATGGACGCCATGACAACTAGTGCGCCGACCGGCTCTACGGTCACACCCGCGGGTTCTCCATCGCTCAAGGCCAGACAGCAGGCCATGTGGGCGTCAGGCGACTTCGCCGTCATCGGGACCACGCTCCAGATCGTGGGCGAGCTCCTGTGTGAAGAGATCGACCTGCGCTCTGGCGAGCACGTCCTCGACGTCGCCGCAGGCAACGGCAATGCGACACTGGCTGCGGCCCGCCGCTTTGCGCGCGTGACGTCGACCGACTACGTTCCGGCGCTCCTGGAGCGCGGACGGCAACGCGCCGGGGCCGAAGGACTCGACGTCACGTTCGAGGTCGCGGACGCAGAAGCGCTACCCTATCCACCGGCAAGCTTCGACGTCGTGCTCTCGACGTTCGGCGTCATGTTTGCCCCCGAGCACACGCAGGCCGCCAGCGAGCTGATGCGAGTGTGCCGGCTGGGAGGGCGGATCGGCCTGGCGGCGTGGACGCCCGACGGCTTCCTGGGCGATCTGTTCCGGGTGGTAGCCAAACACGTGCCGCCCATTCCTGGCGTTCGCTCACCTCTCCTGTGGGGGACTGACGCGCACATCCGGGACCTGTTCGGAAGCGCAACGACGATCCGGCACACGGTTCGCCAGTTCGCGTTCCGGTATCGATCGGCGGAGCACTGGGTCGACGTGTTCCGGGCTTTCTATGGCCCGGTGTACAAGGCGTTCGCGGCCCTCGATGCCGACGGTCAGGGCGCGCTCGAGGGCGACCTGATCGCGCTGCTTCGAAAGGCGGACCGCGGCGGCACGGCCGGCCTCGTGGTGCCGGCCGAATATCTGGAGACGGTCATCACGCGGTGAAGAAGCTGAGACTGATGTGCGTCCTCGCCCACCCCGACGACGAGTCGTTGGGGACGGGCGGGACGCTGGCGAAGTACGCGGCAGAAGGTGTCGACACCTTTCTGATTACCGCCACGCGAGGTGAGCGTGGCCGGTTCGGGGACGGTGGCGAGCGGCCGGGCGCCGATGTCGTCGGGAAAACCCGCGAAGCCGAGCTCCGGTCCGCGGCCAGGGAGCTTGGCGTGCGTGAGGTCACGCTCCTCGGCCATCCGGATGGTGCGCTCGACGCGGTCGATCCGACGGCCGCGCAGGAAGCCATTGCCGGCCATCTCCGCCGCGTCAAACCGCACGTCGTCATCACCTTCGGCCCGGAGGGCGCGTACGGCCATCCCGATCACATCGCCATCTCGCAGCTGACGACGGCGGCCATCGTGCGAGCGGCCGATCGGGAGTTTGCGGTCTCGAAGCTGTATCACATCGCCTGGAGCGGGCAGACATGGGCCGCGTATCAGGCAGCGCTGAAAAAGCTGACCAGCACGGTGGACGGGGTCGAACGGGAGGTGATCCCGTCGCCGGACTGGGTTATCACGACGCGGATCGACACGAGCACGGTATGGCCAACAGTGTGGCGCGCCGTGCAGTGTCATCAGACACAGATGAGCGTGTACAAGAACCTGGCAGGGCTGCCGGCGGAGCACCATCGAGCCCTGTGGGGGACGCAGGAGTTCGCTCGTGTCTTCAGCCTCGTGAGCGGAGGTCGCACACGCGAGTCGGACCTCTTCGAGGGGCTGCGCTGACGCGGGCGAAGGCGTGGAAACACCCGGGCCAGACTAGACGTATCTGACAAATGCGGCGCGAGCGAGCACCGCGAGCGAGCCACGCGACCGGCCCGCCTACGCCAAGGCTTCGGCGAGGTCTCGCCGTAGCGCTTCGCGCGGAGGCGGAAGCGCGCCGGCGATGCGGCGCGCGAGAGCGTGTCGGGGAGTCCGAGGGGCGAAGCCCCTCGGCTGAGACTAGTCGTCGGCTGCCACCGGCAGCGGCAATGTCGTGATAGATTCGCGCTCCATGCTGAAGCTGCATCGCGCGTCTACCGTCGGCCGCCGCACCTTTCTTGCCGCCGGCGCGGCCGCCGCATCGTCGGCGCTCGCGCCGTTTGCATCGGCGCAGGCCCAAAGCTTCCCCCTCGGTCCCCAGCCGACCCGCTATCCCTCTGCTGTCTGGAAGGTCCTCGACGATCGGTTCAAGAAGTACATGATCGGCAACACCCCCCTGGTGCGGGAATGGACCGGCGCTCTCTGGGCGGAAGGGCCGGCATGGAACGGCGTGGGCAGATACGTCGTCTTCAGCGACATCCCCAACAACCGTCAAATGCGCTGGGACGAAGTGACGGGAAGCGTCACGCTGCTCCGCGCGACGTCGAATTTTTCGAACGGCAACACGTTCGACTCGCAAGGCCGACAGATCTCATGCGAGCACCAGACCGCGCGCGTCGTCCGGTATGAGTATCAGGGAGAGCCGACGGTCCTGGCTGCGACGTTCGAGGGGAAGCGTCTCAACGCTCCCAATGATGCGATCGTTCACCCGAACGGGGGCATCATCTTCAGCGATCCGGGCTACGGCAGCCATTGGTACTACGAGGGCGACGTCCGCGAGCTCGAGCTCCCGACGAGCGTCTACCACATCGATCCGCAAGGCGGCCGTCTGACCAAGCTGACCGACGAGATCAAGAAGCCGAACGGTCTGTGCTTCTCGCCCGACTATCGTATTCTTTACGTGGCCGACAGCGCGCCCACGCATTACCCGAACGAGAAGGCCAAAATCATCGCGTGGACCGTCGAGAACAACGGGAGCCGTCTGTCCAAGCGGCGCGAATTTGCGTCTCTGGACGTCGGCTTCCATGACGGGCTCCGCGCCGACGTCGACGGCAATCTCTGGTGCGGGACAGGGTTCGGCGGCGATGGCATCGATGGCGTCCACGTCTACGCGCCCGATGGCACCAGGATCGGCCAGATCGTGATGCCCGAGGGCACAGCCAACCTGTGCTTCGTGGGCAAGAACCGGAACCGCCTGTTCATGACGAGCAGCCAGTCGGTCTACACGCTCTACACGGCAGCTCAGGGCGCTCACATCACCTGACCGTCAAAGCACAGACCGCACCTGTCGACCAACGCGTCGCCATCGAGCGCAATGAGGTCGGCCTTCAGACCAGGTGGCTCATTGGTCGGAATCGCGTTCACTCGGCGCGCAGGGCGACGATGGGATCGATCCTGGAGGCGCGTCGCGCGGGAACGATGTGGGCGAGAAGTGCTGCGGAGGCGAGCGCCGCCAGGCTGAGTCCGAGCGACATCCCATCGTGGGGCGTCACGCCGAACAGCATCCCCGACAGGTACAGGCGCCAGCACGACGGCGAACACCGTTCCTGCCACGAGGCCTCCGAGCACTGGCGACACCCCGTTGCGCAGCACGAGACCAATCACGTCGCGGCGGGATGCGCCCAGCGCCGCCCGAATGCCGATCTCCCGAGTGCGTGCGGTAACGGCGAATGCCGCCACGGCGTAGACGCCGACGACCGTCAGAAGAAGGGCCGCCGCCGCAAATGCTCCAACCAGCTGCAGGTTGAATCGCCGCGACGCCAGCGTGCCTCCCATCCATTGATCCATGCTGCGCACGAACGACGCCGGAACCGCCGGATCGACGGCGGCCATTTCGCGGCGCACGGCGTTGGCCGACGCGAGCGGTTCTCCCTCGGTCAGCATCACCCAATACATGTTGTTCGCCAGCCATATCGTCGTCGGATCGGGCACCTGTCCGATTGGAACGTACACCTCAATCGTGGCTTCCTTCTCGAGGCCAAAATGCCTCACGTCACCGGCGACCCCGACGATCTGCACCTCACGCGGCACCTTCTCGCCGTCGTCCAGGCGCATGCGGCTGCCGACCGGATTGCGGGCGTAAAAGTACTGCCGCGCGAACGTCTCATTGATGATGGCCACCGGCGCCGAGCCGCCGCGGTCCGCGGCATCGAACGCGCGTCCCGTGCGCATCGGGATGCCAAGCGCGCGGAAGTAGTCAGGCGTGATCATGCGGTAGTGCGCTGCGGGCGCGGCTTTCGCGACGATGCCGTCCACGAAGAACGGCGTCGTGGCGAGGTAGCCGTTCATCGGAACGACGTTGGCCGCCGCGACGGCGCGCATGCCGGGCAGCGACGCGATCCTGGGCTGCACCTGGTTGGCGAAGCGCTCGATCGCAGCGCGTCCACCATACCTGGCACGGGGCAGAGACAGTCGAATGGTCAGAACCTGCGACGGGCGGAACCCGGGATCGACCGCCTGCACTTGTTGGAAGCTGCGCGCCAGCAGCACGGTGGTTATCAGCAGGACGGTCGAGAGTGCGACCTCGGCGCACACCAGCCCGGCACGAATCCGGGTGCTGGCGGCACTCGAGCCGCGGTCGCCCTGCCGCAGCGCGCCGCGCGGATCGCGCCGCAAGGCCTGTAGCGCGGGTGCAACGCCAACGGTCAGGCTGGCGCCAAGCGCCACGACGAACGTGAAGACGGCGACGGACAGGTCGATGCCAATCTCGGGCACGCGCGGTAGCGTCGCCGGCCCGGCCGCCGCCCCCGCCGAAATGACCGCCTCGATGAGCACGCGGGCAACGACCAGGCCCAGTGCACCGCCGATCACGCCGAGGGCGGCGGCTTCGGCAAGGACGTATGCGACGATGCGGGCGCGGGACGCGCCGAGGGCGGTGCGGACCGCGAGCTCCTGTCGATGGGCTGTGCTGCGGACGAGGAAGAGACTGGCGATGTTCGCGCAGGCCACGAGGAGGACGAGCACGACGGCTCCGAGGAGCATCCGGAGCATCGGCGCGGACCGGCCGGTCATCTCGTCGTGCAGCGACACGAGCCGCATCCCCGTGTCGGCGCCGTGGTCATCCGGGTACTCGTCGCGCAGCCGCCTGCCGATCGCGGCGAGATCGTCGTTGGCTTGTGCCATGGTGACGCCAGGCTTCAGGCGCGCGATCACCCGGAGAAACCCTTGTGCCCGGCTGCTGCGGCGCGCGTCGGCTGCGGGCGAATACGGCACGACGAGCTCGGCATCGCGGATCAGAGAGACGAAGTCCGGCCGCAGCACGCCGACGATCGTGAACGCGTCGCCGTTCAGGACGATCGATTGGCCGACCGCGTCGACCGCGCCGCCGAAATACCGGTGCCACATGCCATGGCTGATGACCGCCGACCGACGCTGCTCGTCGTCTGACTGCAGGGGCCGACCGAGCTGGACCTGCGCGCCCGTGACCTCGAAGTAGTTGGCGGACACGCGCATTGCCGACAGCCGCGCGGCGTCTCCACGCCCCGTGAGGTTCGCACTCCACCCGAACATCGAGGTCATGCCGCCCAACGTCCGGCTGGAGCCTTGGATGTCGCTCACATCCGGCAGCGACAGAGGCTGCCGGTCGTTTCCAGGCCGTACGATCGTGAACGTGATCAGGCGATCCGGGTCGGCCAGCGGCAGCGGGCGAATCAGAATCGCGGTGACCACCGCGAACATGGCGGCATTCGCGCCGATCGCCAGCGCGAGTACCGAGACGACCCCGGCGCCGAACGCGGGCTGCCGTCGGATGCGCCGAACCGCCTGCCAGAGCTCGGTGAAGGGCATGTGCGAAGCGTACGCCCGTCCCGCGCTACAATGAAGCTCATTGTTTTCATGAAAACCATGAATCTGTATCATGGACATCGACATTCGAGACTTCCAGATGGTCGCCGCAATCGCCGCATCGGGCAGCGTGACGCGGGCGGCCGGAGACCTGCACCGGACGCAGTCGGCCGTCAGCCATCAGCTGCGCCGAATTGAAGAACGGCTCGGGACCGCGCTCTTCCTGCGTGTCGGAAAGCGCATGGTCATGACCGCCGCGGGGGAACGGGTGCTCGGCACGGCTCGGCGCGTGCTCGAGGACATCAGAGCGACCGAGGAGGACGTGCGGCGGGCGGGCGCGGGTGATGCGGGCGTCGTGCGCGTCTGCGCGCAATGCAACACCGGGTATCACTGGCTGCCGCCGCTCGTCACTGTTTTTCGTCGCCGCCACCCGGAGATCGAGGTTTCGCTGGCGGTCGAGTGCACACTCCGGCCCGTCGAGGCGTTGCTCGAGGGAAAGCTGGACGTCGCGATCGTCACCCAACCCGTCCGCCACGACCACGTCCGGGTGCGGCCGCTCTTCGAGGACGAGCACGCGGTGATCGTGCACCCCGATCATCCGTTTGCGAAGCGGGCGTTCGTGCGTCCGGAGGACTTCGCGTCGGAGCGGCTGCTCCTCTATTCCAGCTCGCCGGACGACAGCTTCACGATTCAGACGATCCTCCGCCCCGCCGGCGTGGTGCCTCAGCGCGTATCGTTCGTCATGCTCACCGAAGCCATTCTCGAGATGGTGAAGGCGCGGCTGGGAATCAGCGTGATGCAAACGTGGGCGATCGAGCCCGCGCTGCGTGCAGGGGACGTTCGCGCGATCCCGATCACCGCCGAGGGTATCCACAGGCAGTGGCATGCGGCCACGCTCGCGGCCGCGGGGACCGCCGCCCATGTCGACGCGTTCATCGACCTGCTGGCCAGCCGCGCGATGCCGGCTCGCCGGCGTCCGCTGCCGGTCCGTCGCCGACCGAGGCGGGGATGAGCGACCAGGGCCGGCGGAAATGGAATTACACTCTGACTCACATCGGCTATGGCACGCGGACCACTGACGGGTGAGGCGCTCGCCCCTTACCACCAGGACGGTTTCGTCCTGGCGCGCGAGTTCTTCGATGCCCGCGAGATCGGGCTCCTTCGCCGCGCAGCGAAGGAAGACAAGGCCCTCGACGACCACGCCTTCGGCCGGGCCGACGGCGAGGGCGGAGTCGTGCGGCTGTCGCTCTGGAACCATCCCGGCGACGGGATCTACGGCATGTTCGCGCGATGCCGGTCGGTTGTAGAGACCTGCGAACACATCTTGGGCGACGAGGTCTACCACTACCACTCGAAGATGATCATGAAGGAGGCCAGGGTCGGAGGCGCCTGGGCCTGGCACCAGGACTACGGCTACTGGTACGGGAACGGCGTGCTGTACCCGGATCTCGTGAGCGTGTTCATCGCCGTGGACCCGGCCACGCGGGAGAACGGCTGCCTGCAGGTGCTCCAGGGCTCACACCTGTGCGGTCGCGTGGACCACGTGCTGACCGGCGATCAGGCGGGGGCGGACGCGGAACGCGTGGCGGAGATCGCGAAGCGTCTGCCCCTCGTGCACGTCGAGATGGAGCCGGGAGACGCCCTGTTCTTCCATCCCAACCTGCTGCACCGGTCCGACCAGAATCGCTCGGAGCACCCTCGCTGGTCGCTGATCTGCTGCTACAACGCCAAGCGCAACGACCCGTATCGGGAGTCGCGTCACCCGCGCTACACTCCGCTCGCGAAGGTCGAGGACACGGCCATTCTCGAAGCTGCCTCGAGGCGCTTCGCCGACGCCGGAAACGTGGGCTGGCTCGATCAGCGCCGCGAGGCATGACCGACGGCTGATCACTGCCCGATTGGGCGATGGTGTGGTCGGCGTCCATTTCCCATGTGTCGTTGTTGTGTTCTCGAGAAGATGGAGCGCGATGATGCGAGCATGCGCTTTTCCCACAGGCACCACCCCGGCTATCCGTCAGCTCGGAGGACCTGACTGGGATCGAGGCGCAGCGCTCGGCGTGCCGGAACAACGCACGCCATCAGGCAGATAGCTCGGTCATTCCCATCGTTTATCGATGGGAGTATCGGCGAGCGCGGCTTTCGGTGTCAAGGCGATGCGCATCGTCCGGGCGGTATCTTTAGTCTCATCCGAGGGGGCTTCGCCTCTCGGACTCCCCGACACGCGCGCTCGCGCGCCGCTGCGCCGGCGCGCTTCCGCCTCCGCGCGAAGCGCTACGGCGAGACCTCGCCGAAGCCTTGGCGTAGGCGGGCCGCTCGCGTGGCTCGCTCACCGACGTTCGCTCGCATCGTGAAACGAGCGGCAGGTTTATGAGACGGCTTCTATAATCTGGCGGATGGAAGCGATGGTCGGCAACGCGACGGCGGATCCCTTCGTGCGGGTGCACGCGATCAACATCTACGTGAAAGATCAGGAGCGAAGCCTCCGGTTCTACCTGGACGCGCTGGGATTTCGCATCGCGTTCGATGCCCGCGTGGAGTCGGGTCAGCGCTTGCTGGCGGTCGCGCCGCCCGACGGCACAGCGGTCCTGACGCTCATTCAGCCCGCACCTGATTCTCCGCAATCCCGCCTCATCGGCCGGGCGACCCAGGTGGTGTTCGTGACCGAAGATCTGCCCGCCACCTACCGCCAGTGGCGCAGGCGTGGGGTGCGCTTCCGAAGTACACCCCGCCTTCGCCGCGTTGCCTTCGACCAGGGCCTTCCGCGACACGACCCGAACGAGACGCCTGCGACGATCGATCGGCACCAGACGGCCTGGGGCGGCGTGTTCGCGCGTTTCGAGGACGTCGATCGGAATTCTTTTGCACTCGTCAGCTTCGACGAGGTCAGCCGCGCGGTCGAGGCGCAGCGCCGCGCTGCGGCAGAGAAGCTGGAGGCCGAGCGTCGCGCGGCTCACGAGCTGGAAATTGCGATGCAGGTGCAGGCGCGGCTCTTTCCTCAGCGGCTGCCCCCGATGAGGGCGCTGGAGTACGCCGGGATCTGCGTGCAGACGCGACGTGTGGGTGGCGACTACTACGACTTCCTGGACCTCGGGCAGGAGCGCCTCGGCCTCGTCATCGGCGACATCGCGGGCAAGGGGATGCCGGCCGCGCTGTTGATGGCGCATCTGCAGGCAAATCTTCGCAGCCAGTGCGCCATCGCCGTCGAGCAGCCCGAACGGCTCCTCCAGTCAGTGAACAGGCTCTTCTACGAGAACACGGCCGACAACGCGTATGCGACATTCTTCTATTCGGAATTCGACGACAGAACCGGACGCCTGCGCTACGCCAACTGCGGACATCTGCCGGGTCTTGTTCTTCGAGTCGATGGCGGCGTGGAACGTCTCGAGTCGACGGCAGCCGTCCTCGGCCTCTTCACCGAGTGGGAGTGCCGCACGGCCGAACATCGACTCGCGTCCGGAGACGTCCTGGCGATCTTCACGGACGGGATTACCGAAGCGTTCAACGACAGGGACGAGGAGTTCGGCGAGGATCGGCTGATCGACGCGTTGCGCGCGCATCGCCACCTCAGTCCGAACGACCAGGTCGCGGCGATTCTGGACGACGTACGCCGGTTCAGCAGCGAGGAACAGCGGGACGACATCACGTTGATTGTGGCCAGGTGCCGGACCTGCTGAACCTGTCTCATCCGAGGGGCTTCGCCCCTCGGACTCCCCTACACGCGCGCTCGCGCGCCGCTGCGCCGGCGCGCTTCCGCCTCCGCGCGAAGCGCTACGGCGAGACCTCGCCGAAGCCTTGGCGTAGGCGGGCCGCTCGCGTGGCTCGCTCGCCATGCTCGCTCGCGCCGCATTGTGAGAGGCGTTCTAGTCTCATCCGGGGGCCGAAGCCCCTCGGATGAGATCAGCGCGCCTGCCTCTCACTCCGCTTTGAACGCGACCAGTGGATTGATCCGCGATGCGCGCAATGACGGCCCGAGACACGCGAGAGCAGCCACGAGGGCGAAGACTGCGGCGACACCTGCGTAGATGGGGACGTTCAGCGGACCAACGCCGAACAGGAGCTGACGGATGAGGCGACTCGCGGCGGCCGCAGTCCCGAGGCCTAACAGCAGCCCGATAGCGACGGGGCCGAGCCCGCTCCGCATGACCAGGCTGACCACTTGCCGCCGGGTCGCGCCGAGCGCCATGCGGATGCCGATCTCCGCGGTTCTCTGCGACACGAGATACGCCAGAACACAGTAGAGTCCCATCAGCGATAGTCCGAGCGCGAGCGCCGCGAAGAGGCCCGTCAGCGTCGCCACGAGGCGCTGCGTTCCGAGACTCTGCGCCACGTTCGTCTCCATGGTCGCAAAGAACGAAATCGCCTGCGTCTTGTCCACCGCGGAGACGCCGCTCCGGATCGCTGCCTGCAAGGCGGACGCGTCGCCGGTTGTCTTCGCGATGACGTTCATGCCGCTGCGCCCCAGCTGCTCGAGCGGGAAATACGCCTCGTCTGGCGTGGGCGCATTCGCGCCGGCGCTCTTCACGTCCTGTATGACGCCGACGATCTCGACGCGGCGGTTCGTCCCACCGACGAGCAGTGCCTGGCCCACGGCGGACTGCCCGGGAAAGACGCGCCTCGCGAACGTCTCGTTGACGATGCACACCGGAAGCGAGTTGAGCCTGTCGTCGGCGTTGAACGCACGTCCTTCGGCAAGTGGAATCTCCAACAGGCGGAAGTAGGCATCGCTGACGATGTTCAGGCCGACGATGGGGCGTTGGCTGAGGGGCGGCAGCGGGCGGCCCGCGACGCCGTACGGCGTGCGCGCGCTGCCGGTCAGCGGCGTGGAGAACGCCGCGGCGGCGTCCGTGACGCCCGGTTGCGCCCGCAGGCTCGAGACCGCCCGCACGAAGAAGTCGGACTGCTGCACGGGCGTGGCATAGCGGCCGGCGGGGAGCTGCACGAACGCGGCCGCGGCGCCTTTGGGGTTGAACCCGAGCGCCGTCACCTGCAGGTTCATGAACGTGGCGAGGAGCAATCCGGCACCGACGAGCAGCACCACCGACAGCGTCACTTCGGCAATGATGAGCGCCCGTCGGAACTTTCCGCCGTGCGCGCCCGAGGTGCCGCGCGCGCCGTCCTTCAGTTGGTCGACGACGTTGGGCCGCGACGTCTGGAGCGCCGGGAAGAGGCCCGTGAGGATGGCGCACGCCACCGTGACCGCGGCAGTGAACATCAGCGCTCGCCAGTTCAACGCCAGCGTGACGTTCGGCGGCAGTTGCGACGCGATCACCGACTGCATCGCCCGCAGCGCCCAGAACGCCATGAGCGTCCCGAACGCGCCGGCGGCTGTCGAGAAGATCAGACTCTCGGTCAGCAACTGCCGGACGATGGTGGCGCGCGTGGCGCCGAGCGACAGACGGACGGCAAGCTCCTTGCGCCGCTTCAACAGGCGGCTCAGGAACAGCGACGCCACGTTTGCGCAGGCGATGAGCAGCACGCATCCCACGGCGCCGAGCAGCGTGTACATGGTCGGCTGGAAGCCGCTCACGAGCGCGGCGACGAAGTCGCGCGGCTCGCTGATGTTGTTCGCGTCGATGTTCGAGGGATGTCGCGCCTTGTAGGCGGTGCTGAACGCGGCGAGCTCCGCGCGCGCCTGCTCGATGGATGTTCCTGGTTTCAGACGCGCGATCGGCTGAGCGAACGTGGCGCCGGAATCGATCTGCGCCTTCGTCAGGCCGCCCGTCTCGAACACGCGGGGCGCGAAGACCTGGACCTGCCCGAATGGCACGCTGAGCTTCGGCGGCATGATCCCGACGACCTCCCACGCCGTGCCGTTCAACTGGATGGTCTGTCCGATCAACGATTCGCGCGCGCCGAATTGCGCCTGCCAGGTCTCGTAGCTCAAGATGCAGACCGCTGGGCCGTTGGGAACGTCCTCTGCGGCGGCGAAGTTCCGCCCACGCGCAGGCAGGATGCCGAGCGTCGGGAAGAACGTCGCGCTCACGCGCAACCCGTTGAGTTGCGTGGCCCCACCGTCGGCGGCGAGCAGGAAGCTGTCGAACGCCGACAGGCCGATCGAGGAGAACGCGTGCACGCCGGCCCGCAGCTCGTCGTAGCGTGGAACCGAGCTCGATGGCGTCTGGGTGTTGCGCTGAGGATTGTTGAACCAGATCGCGACGAGTGACGACGGATCCGGAATCGTGACCGGATGCAGCACCAACTGGTCGTACACGGAGAAGATCGCGGTGTTCGCCGCGATGCCCACTGCCATCGTGAGGACCACGATGGTGGAAAAGGCGGGGCTCCCCCGCATGGCACGTATGGCCGCTTTGAGATTGGTCATCGATCGGTCCTGGATGGCTCGTACGACAGCATCTTCTACACGGGGTGCGTCGAAGATGTCGATGCTTCGAGTGTGAAGTGCATCCGTGTTGACGTGAACTGCCGCAGGACGGGGACAGGGCGAAGGCTCGAATCCGCGAAGCGCTACGGCGAGACCTCGCCGAAGCCTTGGCGGAGGCGGG
This sequence comes from uncultured Acidobacteriota bacterium, assembly GCA_963804795.1. Lineage (GTDB taxonomy): Bacteria > Acidobacteriota > Vicinamibacteria > Vicinamibacterales > 2-12-FULL-66-21 > CAVSUB01. Next base: position 292,141 of record CAWDRS010000016.1, read on the forward strand.
CCGCTCGCGTGGCTCGCTCACTGGCGTTCGCTCGCACCGTGGAGCATGCGGCGGGGTTTGTGAGACGGCATCTAGTGTGTTTGCAGCCGGTTCCGATTTAGAGTGTTGAGGCGTTTTCGCACAGGTGACGTCGAAAATCTCTAGGAGCACACATGCGCAATCTTGGCACCGCTCTGGTCCTGGTCATCGCCGCCGCATCGGCCCTCACCGGTCAGGCGCCGAGCCCGGGGGCCCCCCAGCCGCCCGCGACTGCGCAGGCGCCGGGTGGACGCGGAGGCCCGCAAGGGCCCCAGGTCGTCTCACCTCAGGTAAACGCCGATCGTACCGTCACGGTGCGCCTCCTTGCGCCGAAGGCAACGGCGGTGACGATCACCGGTGAAGTCCTGAACGGCGCGCAGCCGCACGCGGCGAGTAAAGGTGAAGATGGCATCTGGACGGCGACGCTGCCGGCCCTGCCGCCGGACGTCTATACCTATGCCTTCAATGTCGACGGCGTGAATACGCCGGACCCGCGTAACCCGTGGGTGAAGCTCGTCTCCGGCACCGGGCTCGCGTCCCAGGTCGAAGTCCCGGGCGATGGCCCGCAGTTCTGGGATTCGAAGCCGGTACCGCATGGCCTCGTCCAGATCCTGACGTACGAATCGAAGTCGCTCAAAGCGACGCGGCAGGCCTACGTCTACACGCCGCCCGACTACAACACGACGAACACGCGCTATCCCGTGCTCTACCTGCTGCACGGTGGTGGCGATCTGGATCCGGGTTGGTCGCAGACCGGGCGTGCACACATCATCATGGACAACCTGATCGCCGAAAAAAAGGCGCGTCCGATGATCGTCGTGATGCCGGTGGCGCGCGGCGGCGGCAGCCTCGGACTCGGTCCGTCAGGGATGTCGCCCGGCATCGATGCGGCCGGCAATGTCGCCCCGGGCGCAGGTCGAGGCGCGGGGCAGGGCGGCGCAGGAGCAGCCCAGGCACCCACGGGACCGGCACCGCTCCAAGCCTTCGCGCAGGACTTCCTCGGGGATCTGATGCCGACGATCGAGAAGACGTTCCGCGCGTCGAACCGCCCGGAACATCGCGCGATCAGTGGCCTCTCGGCCGGCGGCGCGGCAACCGTCAACACGGCATTCAGCCGTCCCGATCTCTTCCGCTACGTCATCATCATGAGCGCAGGCGCGGGCGCCACGGTCGAACAGTCCTATCCGAAGTTCTTCGGAGACAACGCGGCGGCGGCCAAGAACCTGAAGCTGCTGTGGGTCTCGGCCGGCAGCGATGATTTCGCGCTGAACGGCTCGAAGGCGCTGGACGAGGTGCTCACGAAGAACGGCATCAAGCACCACTTCTCGATCCGCCCGGGATACCGGCACGAATGGCGGCTGTGGCGGCAGGATCTGTGGGACTTCGCTCCGCTGCTCTTTCAGAGCAACGGCAAGGGAACGTACTAGTCCGAGTGCGGATTTCAAGTTGGCGTCGACCGTCAGCGCTCTTCGTGGCGAGGGAGTGACTCGTGGACACGGCCACCTAGCTCGCCGACTTCCTCGCGACGGTCGACGTGCTTCGCGACTTGAGCACCGACGAGCGCCGCCGACTGGTGACGCTCGGCCACGAGCGGATCATCCCGGCCGGCGGCCGGCTGCTCGAACAGGGACGCTCGAACGGCTCGCTGTTCGTGTTGCGCTCGGGTCAGCTCGTCGTCAAGGCGCTGGTCGCGATCGATACGATCCAGGAGGTGCGCGACGGCGGTCGCGATGATGGAAGCGCAGATCGTCCTGGCGACGATCGCCCGCCGGTATCGAATCCGTCTCGAGTCGGACGAAGAGGTACAGCCTGAGATCCTCGCCACGCTTCGCCCTCGCCCGGGTGCGGTCATGCGGGCGGAACCGCGTTAATCCTCCGTTAAAGTACGGCGTTGCCCTCATCCTCGCCCTGTCTGGCGATGGTTCGCGATCTCGAACACTGACCGATGATCTTGGGCGGCGCTTTCCGGAGAACACAGCTGTCAAATTCAATTACCTACCCGTGCTTCGCGCTCGTCTGGCGTTGAGCCATCACGAGCCGGCAGAGGCTCTCGAAGAACTGCAAATCGCCGCACCCTACGAACAGGGCTTCCCACCCAGCGCCGAGGTTGGATTGTTCGGCGCCTTGTATCCGGTCTACCTGCGTGGCGAGGCCTACCTGGCGGCACACGAGGGCCCAAGGGCCGCCGCGGAATTCCAGAAGATTCTCGATCACCGCGGGATCGTCGTGGCCGATCCGATCGGTGCGCTTGCACGGTTGCAAATGGGCCGGGCATTCGCACTGGCCGGTGATACAGGTAAGGCCGTCACAGCCTACCAGGACTTCCTTTCCCTCTGGAAGAACGCCGACACCGATATCCCGATTCTCGTCCAGGCGAAAGCCGAGTACGCTCGATTGCGATAGCGCGGGAAGCCCGCCGTTTCGTCTTTGGCTGTCAGTCCGATCACCGGGCGGCGGCGGAGCGGAACCACCCGCCCCGGCCGCTTCTGCACCCGTTGCTTCAAATGAGATTACCAATCTGTCCGACCACGAGCTGTCGGACATCGTGGCCTACGTCCGCAGCCGGCCGCCAGTCGACCGGACGATGAAACCGATAGGCATCGGCCCGGTGTTCTCATTTGTCGTCGCGTTCGACGCCGGCGCCCTGCCCGCCTTCACAATCGACCACCAGAAGGCGCACCCAATCGAACCACCCGTCGAGGCTGCCAGCGCGGAGCTGGGCGGGCACATCGCGCAGGTCTGCCGCGGGTGTCATGGCGAACACTTGTCGGGCGGCAAGGTCGCCGGCGATCCCAACATGCCGCTCGTCGCCAACCTGACGCCGCACGAGACGGGGCTGAAGGGGTGGACTGAGGGGGATTTCTTCCGCGCGTTGCGCGAGGGCAAGCGGAAGGACGGCACCGACATCCTGCCGCAGATGCCATGGAAGGCTTACGGGGAGATGAAAGACGTCGAGCTCAAAGCGCTGTGGACGTACTTGCAGGCCGTGCCGCCGGTGGCGAAAGGTAATCGCTGAGAAGCCATCTCACAAACCCTGACGCTCGCTCCACGGTGCGAGCGAGCCACGCGATCGGCCCGCCTACGCCAAGGCTTCGGCGAGGTCTTGCCGTAGCGCTTCGCGCGGAGGCGGAAGCGCGCCGGCGAAGCGGCGCGCGAGAGCGCGTGCCGGGGAGTCCGAGGGGCGGAGCCCCTCGGATGAGACTAGCGGGAGCCGTCGAAAATGAGCGCTCCCGGTACCTTCGCCGAGCGCCGCCTCGAGCTGCTGGTCGTGGCGGCCGAGGGTGACGACGGTGACCGCGCCGGGCAGCAGGCCTTCGCGCCGCAGCCTCTCTCCCAAATCCGAGGTGCTGCCGTTCTTGGTGAGCACAGCCAGCACGAGTTGCGTTCCGCGCGAGTAGCGCAGCTCTTTGGCGGCGAGAAACGCGCGCAGCACACCGCGCTCGAAAGTTTGCTCGGGCGTGGGCGAGGGCACCGCGGCCAGATGCGCAAGCCGTTCGCGGCGCGTTCGAATTTCGTCGTGCTGCTTCTTCTGTCTTTCAATCGCGCTCCTCGTCCTCGTCGTCGTCCTCGTCGCTCCAGGGACCCGGGCCGATCGATTCCATCTTGCGGAGCACATCCTCGTGCACGGCCGGTTCGACACCAAGGTCGATCGCTTCCTGAAAACTCTCCAGGGCTTCGTCGCGGCGCTCCAGCATCAGCAGTGCCTGTCCACGCGCCGCGTAGGCGGCTCCCAGGTGATCGTGGAGCCGGACAGCCCGTTCGGCGTCTTTGAGCGCCTTCGCATAGTCACCGCGGCGGAAGTTCGCGGAGCTGCGATCGCAATACCCCTTGGCATCGTCCTGGGCGAGGGCAATTGCACGATCGTAGTGCGTGAAGGCGCGCCGCAGGTCCTCCTGCCGCTCCCACGCAGCCCCCAAATAGCCGTGTGCTCGTGCATGGTCCGCGTTCGTCGCGAGCGCGGATTCAAATAGGCGGACGGCCTCGCCTACCGCACCGCGTCGAAGGCAATCCACGCCGTGCTGCACGTGCGGCTCCGGGTCCTGTGGTGCCAACGCCAACGCCTTCTCCCAGTCCGCCGACGCGCGCTCCGGCTCGTTCATGCGGGACAGTCCGACGGCGCGCAGGTTGTAATAGCGGGCCTCGTTGGGGCTCAGCGCAATCGCACGATCGAAGAACGCGACGGCCTTGGGGGCAAACGTTTCGTTGTGGAGATAGAGCTGGCCGAGCTCGGCGAGCCCCTGTGCCTGATCGGAGAGTTTGACGAGAAGAACGCTCATTGGAGCTATCAGAATCCCCCCGGCGATTGCGCCGGCGCCGGCTGCGGCGCCAATCGTCTCGAGCCCACCCGCATGGCGCAGGTAATAGGTCGCCACGACAGCGCCGAGCGGTGCGAGTGGAAACGCCAGCATCCAGGCATCCTGGTTCCGAGTGTTGCCAGGAGGGAACGCGCCGTACATCATGCCGACGAACGCGCCGCCGCCAACGCTGAGACCGTACGCGATCCATCGGGTTTCGAAGCGAGCCGCCAGCACGACACACAGCCCCAGTAACGACGTCCAGAAGAATCCAAACATCGCCTGCCAGGCCACGCTACTGCCCAGCAGACGCACGGTGAGGGGATGGAGCCCGCGCAATAGCAAAGCCGAGATCGCGACGTACGCGGCAAAACTGAGAGGGTGCCGGATACCTGGACTGATCGTGACGCCACCGAAGGCGCCCCCGAGAGTACCGATCAGCGCAATCCAGGCTCCCGACGCGGCCGTCGCTCCCGTTCCGAGCAGGAGAGGCTCCAGCGCGGCTGCCTGATCGGCCACGCTCTTCTCGGTCATGTAGAACGCAAGGTCGTCTTTCCACGCTGTCGGATCTGTAAGGGGCACGTTACCTCCAGAGACCGCACGCTGCCCGGAATCGCCCGATTTCAGAGGGAGCGGTGTAGAGCAGGGATTCCGATTCAGAACCGGGGAGACGGGTGTGTGGCGGGAGCCAGCAAACACGATGCCCGCCACATCTCTAGGCGCCGCCGCCGGAGCCACGGTCTCCTCGTACCCGGGGTCGACCTGATTTACGCCGTTCGTATTCGTTTACGAGCCGCGAGTCTGGTGCTCGCGCAACCGCACGTCGGTTGCGTCTTGTGTCCCGATGGGAACGACTTGCGACGCGCTCCGTATAGTCCTACTATGCAGAACATATGGCCAGACGCGAGCACCTAGGCGAGTTCGAACAGATCGTCCTGCTGGCCATTCTGCGGCTCGGCGACGAGGCGTACGGCGTGCCCATCCGCCTGGAGATCGAGCGGCGAACCGGCCGGTCGCTGACTGTGGGCGCGCTGTACCGAACGCTCGATCGGCTCGAGAACAAGGGCTACGTCCGTCGGCGTTCAGCGATCCCACGCCTGAGCGCGGGGGCCGATCGAAGCGCTATTTCAAGGTCAGACCACTCGGTCTGCGAAGCCTGCGCGCCAGCCGCGAAGCGCTCACCGCCATGTGGGAAGGTCTCGAACCCCTGGTGATGCGTGGCTCCTGACCGGGAACCGCTGCGCCCTGTCCACGCCCGACCCGCTGTGGATTCGCGTGCTGTTACGCGTCGCCTCACGGCGGGCGACGGATGCGGAACTCGGCGACGTGGTGGAGGAGTACGTCGCGGCCGGGCGCAGCGCCTCCTGGTTGGTGAGCCAGGTGGTCAGCATCGTCCGGCGGCGACGCTCTCCTCTGACGATGTCGGAAAGAGGGGTCGAGATGCTCTCGAACGTGCGGAACGACATTCGTTACGCCCTGCGGACGCTTGGGCGCAACCCGGGATTTGCGGTTGCTGCAATCGTCCCGATCGCGCTCGGTATCGGCATCAATACGGGAGTGTTTTCGATCCTCAACAGCGTCGCCTGGCGGTCGCTGCCGGTACCGGAACCGGACGCGCTCGTGAGCATCTATCAGGACTTCCGCGGCGGGCCGCGCCGGATGGTGCACGGGGCACGCAGCCTGTTTTCGATTCCCGAATACCGCGCGTATCGAGACGAGGCGCATACGCTGTCGGGTCTGATGGCGTATTCGCGAGAGTGGACCGTGGCGGTGGGTCGCGAATCCCCGCAGGAAATCAGACGGCATCCTCGTGACGTGCAACTACTTCGATGTGCTCGGATTGTCAGCCGGACGATCGGTACGGGCTTCACGCCTGCCAACTGCGGCACGTCGGACGCGCCACCCATCGTCGTTGTGAGTCATGGGCTCTGGAAGAGCGCCTTCGGCGGCGATCCGCAGATCCTCCAGAAACCGATCGTCCTGAACGGACGCGACGTCACGGTTGTTGGAGTTGCGCCCGTCGGGTTCGAGGGCGTCGACATGGCGAAAGCCGCGTTCTTTGCGCCGACGTCGATGGAAGGGGTGTTCCGGCCGGAGCAGAGCATTCATGAGAACGCGCATGTGAGCTGGCTGACGTTGATCGGGCGGCGCCGCACCGATGCGGCAATCGCGCAGGTTCGGGCGGATCTCTCACTGGTGGCCCGGCGGCATCGATCAGGAGCAAGCGGGTCGCACGACGTCGCTGATCGTGGAACCGGCAGCCGCTCTGTCGCTCCCGGTTGCGCGGCGGACCGTTCTCAGGGGAGCGGGGATTGTCATGGCCGGGTTCGGCCTCGTGCTGCTGATCGCCGCCGCCAACGTCGCCAACATCCTGCTCGCGCGCGCGGCGGCTCGAACCAGAGAGATCGCGATCCGTTTGTCTGTCGGCGCAACCCGTGGCCGCCTCATTCAGCAACTGCTGACCGAAAGCGCCATCATCGCGCTCGCCGGCGCGGCGTGCGGCTCGCTGCTCTTCTCTGGTCATTCCAGGCGCTGATTCCCTGGCTGCTCACATCGATTCCGGGTGGCGGAGCCGTGAGAATCGACGCGACGCCGGATCGCACTGTGCTCTGGTTTGCGCTTGGACTGACCGCCGTGACGGCGCTCGTGTTCGGGTTGGTCCCCGCGCTGCAGGCCTCGACCGGGGACGCTCCATGCCGCGATGAAGCAGGACGGCGCGGACTCCAGAGGCGGACGCGGCTGGATTCGCGGACGCTGATCGGCGCACAGATTGCTCTCTGCACGATGCTGCTGATCCCGGCCGGCCTGTTGTCGCGTGCGCTGTATGCCGCACACACGTTCGATCCTGGATTCGATCACCGCAACGTGGCCGTGGTCTCGATCGATCTTCGTGGTCCTCGGTACGAGAAGGGGAACGCCGCGATATTTCACGAGCAGTGGCTCGAGCGCGTCAGGGGCATTGCCAGGCGTCGAGAGCATCGCGGAGGCGAGCCGTATTCCGTTGAGCCCTGGCCGCAGCCAGACAACGCTGTCGTGTCGGGGACGAGCCCGAGGGACAAGTCGTCGACGTGAATGCGGTATCTCCAGATTTCTTCACGGTGCTCGGCATACCGATCGTCCGCGGTCGCGTGTTCACGGACGGCGAAACAGATGCCGCGCTCGTGACCGAATCCACGGCGCGGCGTTACTGGCCCGGGCAGGACGCGGTCGGTCGCACCATCACCATGGACGGTCGGCGTCGCCACATCGTGGGGATTGTCCGAGACGCGCAGGTCTCGCAGGCTCAGGATGCGATCTCGAGCTATGTGTATCTGCCCGCTACGCGGGGAACACAGCGAGGCATCTCCGTTCTGGCACGAACGCGTGTGGATTTCGATGGATTTGCGGCGGCGGTGCGCGCCGAGACCTCTCGCATGGATGCAGCTCTGGTCGTGAACGTGCAGCCTCTGTCGGACAACCTGGCGATGTTGCAAACGCTGTCGCAAATCACGGCGAGCGTCGCCGGCATGTTGAGCCTGCTCGCACTGGGTCTCGCCGCGATAGGCATCTACGGTGTCGTCGCCTACGTCGTGACCCGCCGGCGTCGTGAGGTCGGCATCCGCATGGCGCTCGGTGCCAGCGCCCGCGACGTGCGGCGGCTGATCCTGGGTCAGACACTGCGTCCTGTCGCGGTCGGCATGGCGATCGGCATTGCGATAGCCGCCGGGGCTGGCCGGGTTCTCCAATCGGTGCTGTTCGGCGTGAGCCCTTTCGATCCGGTCGCCTACATGATGCGCACCGCTGGTGATGGTGGCGGTCGCCGCGCTCGCGACGTGGCTGCCGACCCGTCAAGCGCTGCAGGCCGATCCGGTCACGACGCTGCGAGCCGAGTAACCCGCCTGCACTGGAACAGAAGACGCACTCATTTTTGGGCGGCTGCGATGCTGCGCAGCTCATCGAAGAAGTTGAAGATGAACGTGAGGTGATCCTGTTTCGCGCCTGCCGACGTCTGCGCAGCTGGCGCGAGCGCGAATCGCCCGCCATCGGGGTGCAGATCGAACGCGCGGTTTGGCCCACGCCATGCAAAAGCCGGTCGGACCAGAGCCGCGGCTTCTCGGTGCGGAACGAGTCGCCCTCCACCTTGAAGGGAGCAACCATAATCTGTCCGTCCAGGGTGCCGTAGAACAGTTCATTTTTCGTGCGTGACCAGTCGGAGCGGCTCCGCCACCAGTTGAGATCTGCCATTTGCCGCCGGGCCCGGGGAACGGCCGCACGCAGATTTCCTGGCGTCCTGTTTCGTTCGACGAATACGCGAGCCATCTTCCATCCGGCGAGAACGTCGGGTCGTGTTCGGTAAAGGGTGTGTTCAAGAACACCGTGGGCTTCCCGGGCTTCCAGCCCGACACCTCGTCACCCTCCATCGGCAGAATCATCAGGTCAAGATTCGTTTGCGGGCCTTGTTCCTCGAACGCCAGGAACTTGCCGCTCGGATGCCAGGAGCCGGGCTGTTGCTGGTTCTTGCTCTCGGTGAGGCGCTGCTCGTCACCTGTCCCGTCGGCCCGCCGCCAATAAAGGTTCAACGTCGCTTTGTCCGCGCGTGCCGAGGCGAATGCGATCCGGCGGCTCTCGGGAGTCCACACCGGCCTCCTGTCGTCGGCAGCGTCGAACGTCAAGCGGGTAAGCTGTCCGGCTCCCACTCGTAGACCCAGACATCATTCTGGCCGTCCACCATGTTTACGGCGAGCCGCCGACCATCGAGAGCGAACTGGGGGTTGTACCAGAACGCGAGCCTGGTCTGCAGCCGCGTTGTCTTTCCCTCACGATCCATCCACTGGAGTGGAACGCTATTGAGGTTTGCCCAGGCTGGTACAGCAGCGTGCCCGTCGTCGATACGTCAAACTGCGCGCCTCCGGAGGTCGCATTCGACGTCACGCCTTCGAGCGCGGGCACCGGCTGACTCGTCACTTCGAGCCGGCCAAGATCGAAAGGCGCTGCAAAGAGCGTCCGGTTGTGGACGTAGACGAGATGGCCACTCGGCAGATAGCGGCCGTAATAGCCCCCGTGCTGCACGACCTTGCGCGCACCAGATGGCAGCGGCTGTACCACCAGATTGGCGTCGTCGTAGGCAACCGGGTTGCCGCTGCTCGTAAACAGCACGACCTTGCCACCCGGCAGCACCTGCGGCCACCGCTGGCTGATCTCGCCCTCAGCCAGCGACATCAACGGTTCCGGCGTCCCTCCGCCGGATGACACCCGCTGCAAGCTTACAGACGACCGGTTCGGAGAGAACACGATCGTGCCGTCCTCGCTCCACGCGCCGCCGCGGCCACTCGGCGCGTCGCACACCGTAACCACTGCGCCTCCAGTTACTGCGATCTTCTTCAGTTTGCCGTCCGCGAAGAACCCGATCCACTGGCCGTCAGGTGAAAAAAACGGACTCTCCGCGTCTTCGGTCCCCGGCAGCACCGTGGCCTGCGGGCGACTGAGCCGTCGCACATGAAGCTGCGGAGCACCACTCGCGCCCTTCCGCGCGACAAACGCGACGATGGTGCCGTCGGGCGAGAGGATTGCGGTGGACCCGTAACCCAACTCCATCAGCGAGACATCCGCTCCAAGGGCGACTTCGAGGCGCATCGGTGCAGGTGGCGAACCGTTCCGCCGTGGCGCCTGCATGAGAAGAACAATCGCGGCGGTCAGCGCTGACACGAGTCCGATAGTCGCGACCCAAAACCAGGGGCGTCGGTTCCTGAGGCTCGCGGCGGTTTCGAGATTCGCGTCATCCGAGGGCGGTGCCAGCGCATCGTCGATCTCGAGGCGGGCATCCGCTGCATTGGACAGGCGGCGCTTTCGATCCTTTTCCAGGCAGCGCCGCAGGAGGCGACGAATCGCCACGGGAGTATCGGCGGGGAGCCTCGTCCAATCGGGCTCTTTGGCGATGACGGCCGCGATCGTGTCGGCCGCGTCGTCCCCGCGAAAGGCCCGCGTGCCGGTGAGCAGCTCGAAGAGGACACAGCCAAAGGCCCAGATGTCTGAGCGCTTGTCGACGGCCTTCCCAAGCGCCTGCTCCGGACTCATGTAGGCGGCCGTGCCCTAGAATCATCCCGACATCGGTCAGCGCCGGCGGGCTCGTGATCGTCGGCGAATTGGCGAGCGCCGCGCCGGCGGGTGACGGTGACAACGGATCCATCGCCTTCGCGAGACCAAAGTCCAACACCTTCACCGTGCCGTCGAAGCGCACCATCACGTTGGCCGGCTTGAGGTCGCGATGGATGATGCCGTGTTCGTGTGCCGCGTCGAGCGCGTCCGCGATCTGCGCTGCGATCGGCAAGGCCTCTTCGAATCGGATGGGTCCCTGGGCGAGCCGATGCGAAAGATCCTCGCCCTCGACGAACTCCATGATCAGTGCGGGGACAGGGCCGGACTCTTCCAACCCGTGGATGTGGGCGATGTGCGGGTGATTGAGCGCGGCAAGCGTCTGTGCTTCGCGCGTAAATCGCGCCAGACGTTCGGGATCGGTTGCAAACTCCTCGGGCAGGATCTTCAGCGCGACATCGCGATTGAGCTTCGTGTCGTCGGCCCGAAACACCTGCCCCATTCCACCTGCGCCAATCTTAGCGATGACTTCGTAGACGCCGAGGCGAGTGCCAGCGGTGAGGGCCAACGTTGCGGATTATATCGGTGGGACGGCCATCCGCATTGGCGATAAGGCTCGGGGGACGAAGCCGCTGCCGGAACGCCTCACGGCAGCAGGGCCCAGGACGACGCTGGCGGCGTCTAATCTACAACCGTTCGTGAATTCCGCCTCACCGGGTGGGAGTAAGGAATCCATCAGATCGACACCAGCGAAGATAGCTGTTCATGTGCTTATTTTCGTCACTGTTACCGTGGTCTTGACCGCTTTGAGCATCTGGCTTGGCATCGGACCGGTATGTTCTCACCGTGACCCGTCTCAAACGCTCAGAGAGACACCGCAGGGTTATCGTCCGATGATTTCGAACGAGTCGAGGATGCGCTCCACTTCCCGGCCGAGATCGTCTCTCGGCCACGATCGAATGCTCAGCGTGACGAGCTCGTCGCGGGCGATGGCAAAGACCATCGTGAGCGTCTGCGGTTCCGCCGGGTTGCCGACCAGGCGTCAGACCATCCAGCCGCTCCGCGCGCGGGGATCCCGGGACGACGATCGATCGCGGCGACCGGGTCTGGCGAAACAGCGTGCCGCGCGCCCGCACGGAATCCGCCAGCGACCGCACGTCGAGCGGCGTCACGTTGACCGCCACCACCGTGTGCGCATCCCCGCAGAGATAACCACCCCACGTCTGCACGCGCCGCGATTCCTCCGGGATCGCACGAACGCCGCTGCCCGTGAAGGTCTCGGGCACCGACAGCCGATAGACGTCGCCGCCGACGACGCGATGGGCCACGGGTGCGGCGCGTAAGGCGGCGATGTCCTGTGCCGTCGGACGGGACCGCGCGTTCGGCAGCCACCATTCCTCGAGGGCCTGCTGCGCCTCGGCCTGCACGTGCGGGAGCGCATCGCCCAGGGCGGCCTGCTCGAGGAAGGATCGCACGACGTCCTCCTGGTCGGCGCCGAGTGTCCCCAGCCGCGGCGGGTATCGGTCGGGAGGACGCAGCGATCGCACCAGTGCCTCGGTGACCATGGCGGGATCGTTCGGACGCCTGAACGCATAGTCGATCAGCCGGGGCAGATAGTGGCGCCACGAACGGGCGTCGAGATAGCCGAGCCCCCAGAAGGCGAATCCTTCGAGATACGCATCAGTCGGCTCGTCCTCAGCGGGATCGAACGGCATCGGCTGGTCGTAGCTGTCCACGGCGTTGGCTCCGCGCAGCGTGAGGGGCGGAGGCGCCGTGGCGTCGGCTCGGAACACTTCGAACGCGCGGGTGACAATGGATGCCGTGCTCATACGACGCTCCCGGCCACAGTCGATCGTCATTCCGATCCGTCTCCGCGTGTCACATGGACAACCCGATCGTCGTCTCGGCCAGACACGTGGACGCGCCATGGATTGCAGCACACCTCGCAGTCCTGAACGAAGCTGCCGTTGACGTCAGGCTCGACGTAGATTTCCACGTCCTCGCCGCAAAACGGACACGTGACCAAGAACTCGTCCGGCATGTCGGCAATCCTACCGCGATGCTGGTCAGGACAGGCCTACCAGTCATGTCGTCTCTGCGCCGTCGAGCGCCCGTTCAGCCAATGGGCAAGTGCACCCAGAATGCCAGCATCGTCTGACAAGCGCGGTGAAACGATGTAGTCGTCGATGGCCTCGAGGATACTGCGGCGCCCGCACGTAGTTGTTCAACAGCGCGAGGACCTGCTGCCTGAATCAGCGGATAGAGTGACGTCTTCGACATCACCCCGCCGCCGATCACGATGCGCTCGGGAGACAGTGTGCAGACGAAATTGACCAGCGCGAGCGCGAGATATCGCGCTTCGAGCATCCAGCCGGGATGATCCGTCGGGAGCTGCTCGGCCGGCTGCAGCCATCGGGCATTCATCGCCGGTCCGCTGGCGAGCCCCTCGAGACAGTCGCCATGAAACGGACACACGCCCGCGAACGGATCCGCGGCGACGTCGTGCGGAATCCGGACGTGGCCCATCTCCGGATGCACGAGGCCGTGCATCAGGCGCCCGTTCACCAGGCCGCCCCCGCCAATGCCGGTCCCGATGGTCAGATAGATGAAGGTCTCGAGCCCCTGCGCCGCGCCCCATCGCCATTCCGCCAGCGCCGCGGCGTTCACGTCCGTATCGAAGCCAACCGGCACGGCCAGCGCATCGCGGATCGTGCCGGCAATGTCGACGTTCGCCCAGCCCGGCTTCGGGGTCGACGTGATGAAGCCATAGGTCGGCGAGTCCAGGTGCAGGTCGACGGGACCGAACGACGCGATCCCGATCGCCTCGAGCTGGCCATGGCGCGCCGCCGCCGCGCGGAAGAAGTCGAGCGTCTCGCGGAGCGTGACGTCGGGTGACAGGGTCGAGAACCGCGCCTGCTCGCGCATGTCCCCGGGACCCGTGCCGACCATGCACACGAATTTGGTGCCTCCCGCCTCCAGCCCACCGCAAACCGTCTTCATCGTCCTC
>CAWDRS010000017.1:0-219629 GCA_963804795.1 uncultured Acidobacteriota bacterium
CCAGCTTGGATGGGCTCGTGGATGACGACAGCGAGCTGAAGCCTGCGACCCTATCTCACCGCGTCGGCACCAGACGCTTCAGCTCTTCTGTCCAGTTCTGGACGACGACGATCCGCGGCGCGTCTTGGTTGGCGGGCTCCTTGACCAGCAGGAAGCGCTGGCCGTCGGCGGACACGTCATAGTTCCGGCGGTCGCGGAGGCCTCCGGTCGCGTACCGCCCCTCGAGGATCTTCGCTGGGCGGGCCGAGCTCCACCTGCCGCCGCGAGGGTTGACACGCGCAGTCATGAGCGCGCCATCCGGCGCCACATAGAACAGCTCCGCGCCGCGCGGGGCCCAGAGCGGCCGCGTGCCGCCGGCCGTTGAGATCAGCCATTGCCCCGAGCTCGCGGCGGGAAATGGCGCGACATAGATCTCGAATCGCCCTGAACGGTCCGATTCGTAGGCCAGCCAGCGGCCGTCCGGTGAGACGATGCCGTTGCGCTCGACGAATGGCGTCTGCAGCAGCGGTTGCACGCGGTGCGTGCCGTCGAGCGCCACCATCATGAGGTCCTGTCCGGCGGCGAAGAGCACCTGCGCACCGTCCGGCGTCACGCCGGACGGAGGGCCGCCGGCGCTGAGCCTCTCGGCGCTGCCAGAGCCGTCGGCGGGTTCCCAGAACAGATCTCCCCCGTGCTCACGCCCCGAAAAGAAGACCAGACGATGCCCGTCTGCTGTCCATAGGGGAGCGAAGTCGGGCGCGGGATCGAACGTGAGCCGGTCGAGTGTCCGGCGTGCGAGATCCCACGCCCAGATGTCGTTTTCCTGGTCCTCGATGGCGACCGCCACCTGCGTACCGTCCGGCGACACGCGCGGATGGAAGTAGGGGCGCGCGGGCGCCGCCAGTGCTTCTTCCCGGCCCTGGCGATCCACCCACACCAGCGTGCGCGCTGCCGACGACGTGGGGTTGGGCGCGTCCACGTACGCAAGGGTCCCGTCGGCGGCCACGACGAAATCGCTCGCGCCTTCCGGCGTCGTCTTCACGTGCGGCAGCACCGTCACCGGCGTCCCACGCGTCTCCAGCCGGGTGAGGTCGAACAGGACCGCGCGCAGTGTTCCCTCGGCGGTGTACACCAGGTGCCCGCTGGGGACGTAATGCGCGTGGGTGCCGCCCCGCACCAATACCGTGTGTGTGCCGCTCGCGAGGTCGAGCACGGCCACTTGCGCAGCCGCGAGTCCGCCGGTCGTGGCGGTGATGGTAAAGAGCACCGCGCGTCCGCCCGGCAGAATCTCAGGCCACAGGTGATCGCGCTCGCCTTGCGTCCTTGCGGGCCGCGTCAGTACGGTGACGTCGCCACCGCCGGCCGACACGCGCCGCAGGCCGGTGGCCGGATCCGACGTGGCAAAGATGATCGTGTCATCCGGTGCCCAGGTCGCCCCGATCGTCAGGTCGGTCACTGCGATCATCGCGGCCGGTCCACCGGTGATCGCCACCTTTTTGAGCTGGCGGGCCTCCGCGAACCCGACCCATTGGCCGTCGGGCGACACGAAGACCCATTGCAGAGGCGCGGCGGCTGTGAGAATCGCCCTCGCGTCGAGCCCATCGAGGGGACGAACAAGAAGCTGGTTGTTGGTACCGACATAGACGACTCGCGTACCGTCGGGCGTGATCGCCAGGCTGCGGTTTCTGGCGACGCCGAGCGCCGCCGTGCCTGACGACGCCATCGTCATGCGCGAAATGCGCGGCGGTGCAGCCTGTGCTTGTCGAGCCGTCCGAAGATTCCATGTCAGCGTGCCGACAGCGACCAGCGTCACGACTCCCGCCATTGCCCATTGCAGACGGACAGGCAGTCTCCGTGCGTTGACCGCCGCCGCATCCGTGAGAGAGCCGTCAGCGCCACTGAGCACGTCCTCGATCTCGATCCGCGCGTCCGCGATGTCGTGGAGACGACGCCTGGGATCCTTTTCCAGACATCGTTGCAGCACACGACGAACGCTAGCCGGCGTCTGCAGCGCGCTCCACTCTGGCTCGCGTTCCAGAATGGCCGCGATCGTGTCCGAGCTGGTGTCTCCGGCGAACGCGACCCGCCCCGTCAGCAGCTCGTACAACACGCACCCGAACGCCCAGATGTCGGTCCGCTTGTCGACCGGCTTCCCACGCGCCTGCTCCGGGCTCATGTAGGGTGCCGTGCCGAGGATGACGCCGTCGCGGCTGCCGTTCACCGCGAACGTCGGCGGGTGTGACAGATCGCGGCTGGTCGTGCCGCCCACGACCTCCTTGGCGAGTCCGAAGTCGAGCACCTTCACAACACCTGAGGCCGTGATCTTGATGTTGGCCGGTTTCAGATCGCGGTGAACAATGCCGTTCTCGTGTGCCGCTTCGAGCGCCTCGGCGATCTGATGCGCGATGTTCAGCGCTTCGCCGATCGCGATTGGACCCCTGGCGATCCGCTCGTCGAGCGTATCGCCGTCGACAAGCTCGAGTACCGAGCGCTGGCGTGCCATCGATGACTTCGAGGCCGTAGATGCCGCCGATGTGCGGATGGTTCAGTGACGCGAGCAACCGCGCCTCGCGGTCGAAGCGAGCGCGCCGCTCGGGATCGGTCGTGAAGAGACCCGTGACGATCTTGATCGCGACATCGCGCCCCAGCTTTCCGTCGCGCGCCCGGTACACCTCGCCCATGCCGCCCACGCCAAGCAGCGCGAGCACTTCGTAATGCGCGAAGCGGTGGCCGACCCACAACGAGGACGGGGCTGCCTGAGCCAACGCGGGCGCTGCGATGAAACTGCCCGCGTGCCCATGGGCAGTCAGGAGCGACTGCACTTCACTCAGCAAGTCCGCATCGTTTCCGGAGACTTTCTCGAGGAACGCCGTTCGCTCCTCTGGCGCCACCGCGAGTGCCGCGTGATACAGCTCACCGACCTGTCGGTGCCGCTCCGGCGTCATCGCTGACTTGCCCCGCTCAACTCGCGATAGAGCCACGACTGCGCCAGGCTCCAATCCCTGCGCACCGTTCCGACCGAGACGTGGAGGGCTTCTGCAGCCTCCTCGAGACTCAATCCGCCAAAGAAACGGAGCTCCACGACCTGGCTTTGCCGTGGATCGAGGGACTCGAGGACTTTCAACGCATCGTCCAGTGCGACGAGGTCCTGCGTGGGAGGAACCGCCACGTCCGGCACATCTGCCAACGATACCTGCAGCGCGTCACCGCCGCGCTTCGCCCGGCCGCGAGCGCGGGCGGCGTCCACCAGAATGCGCCGCATCATGCGGGCGGCCACACTGAAAAAGTGCGCGCGATTTTGCCACGTGACGTTGTGCCGGTTCACGAGCCGCACGTACGCCTCGTTGACCAGCGCGGTCGCCTGGAGGATGTGACCGGGTCTCTCGCCTGCCATCTGCCGGACAGCCAAGCGGTGCAGCTCCTGCTGCACGAGGGGCGCAAGGGCGTTGAAGGCGTCTGCATCTCCGTGACCCCAGGCGACCAACAGGCTGGTGACGTTCGGAGTCGCACCTGTCTTCATGCCGGACGTTTCTTTTCGCGGATGTTAGCACTTTGAAGCCGCGACGACGCTTTTCTCACTGAGGGCCCAGAGACGTGCTCCGGTCCGACGAACGCGAGTTGGACACCGTTCAGCGCACAACGAAATCGCACGCGAACAGCTGAGCCATAGGACAAGGGCAAAGGGGGCTGGTCAATGAGGGCACGATGGGCGAAGACAGGTGTCTGGTTCACGCGCGTTGCCGCAGGTGTGTCTCTGGTTGCGGCAGTTCTTTCGCTGGCAAGCGCGGGGCGAGTCATTGCGCAGGGGAACGGCGCCACGAAGCTCAATTGCGACAGCCAGCCATGCGACGCGGTCGCGCGAGGTCGTGCGGCTTTCAACGACCGCAATCTCCGCAATCTCCGCGAGCTCGGAGGCAACGGACGCGCGTGCGCGGACTGTCACATGCCCTCCGAGACTTTCCAGCTTTCTCCAGCGATCGCCAGGGCCCGCTTCGAGGCGCTGCTGTCGAAGTTGTCGAACAACGAGAACGCGGACGATCCGCTCTTCCGCCCGGTGGACGCCGACGATTTCCGTGCCAACGGCGACCACGCGAGCGACTTCTCAAACCTCGTGGACAACGGGCTCGTCCGGGTCACGATGCCCTTGCCTGTGAACGTCAGGCTCGTCGATCCGGCAACCGGTCTACCATCGAACGACACCTCCGTCGATCTATGGCGCGCCGTCATGCCCGTGCTCAACGTCGCGATCTCCGGATCCGACGGCGTGTTGCCGATCTGGCCGCCGGGTGCTCCGCGAGTCCCCATCATGGGCCAGGATCCCAACGGTCCGAACCGGCAAGGCGGTTATCAACATGACGCGCGGTTTGCCACGCTCCAAGAACAGGCGCGGGGCGCGCTGTTTGCTCACGCGCAGGTGACCGTCGAACCGACAGCCGGCATGCTTGATGACCTCGCGGCCTTCCAGCAGACGTTGTTTTCGTCGGCAGGAGTCGAGCTCTTGTCGGAAGCGATCCGGTCCGGCTCGACCTTCCTCGATCCGGACCCCGAGCTGACCGAGCTCGAGCAGCAGGGCAAGACGGTCTTCACCCGCGCCTGCGCCCAGTGCCACGGCGGCGCGTCACATCCGAGCACGTCAACACCCGACGCGGCGCTCGTGCGCCCTCCCGTGCGCTATCACAGCATCGGGGCTGCCTGCCCACGCCCGGCCACGGACGGCTTCTTGCCGTGCCCGACGCGACTCGCACGGAATGCGCGGACGTACCAGATCACGCTCGCGAATGGGACGACCCAAACCGTCACCACCTCGGATCCGGGACGATTGCTTCTCACGGGTCAGCCCGGGGATCTTGGCGTGATGGACGTCACACAACTGCGCGGCATCAGCAGGACGGCCCCGTACTTCCACAACAACTCCGCGGCGACGCTCGAAGAGGTCATCGACCACTACGACGCCCAGTTCAGGCGAGCCGCTCGTTTGAATCCACCGCCCAATCTGCCGCCGATTCTGTCGTCGAACGGTCTCGTCGTCGATCGCGGATTCGTCACGGTGGACGAGCGCCCCGCGTTGCTGGCGTACCTTCGAAAGCTGTAGGGCGCCTCCTCATCCTTCCGTCGAGTTTGTGGCGCAGTCGATTACTCGGATCCGGCGACGAACGCGTCCAGTAAGCTTTACGCGGCTACCAACCGCGCAAGCAGGGATTCCTTCCGCGCTTGCAACTCGCCCATCTCAGCCTTGAGCTCGGGCCCGGCGAATCCGTCCTTGATCGCGTCGATGACCTTCCGGATGCCGGCACGAACGTGCTCGAGCTCACGCTCGGCGGCCGACAGGCTAGCGCGATGCTCCATCCGGAGCCGGTTCATCTCGCGCATGCACTCTTCACAGAATTCTTCGAAGAGATCCTGGCGCAGCAGCTTTTCCTGAAGCGCGTGGAGGACTCGGCAGGCCACGGAAGGGCCGCGTCTCTAGCGCTCCGGCGGCTGGTATTTGCGTGCCGCGGCTAAGGCCTGCAACTCAGTGACGCGGGCGGTGCGAATCTCACGCTCGACGAGAACGGCGTGCTGCAGCCCTTCGGCGGTCGGTACCAGTCTGTCCCGAATGAACGTCCGCCAGACCCGCAACTCTTCTCGAAGAGCCCCGCCTTCCGAAGCGCCATGTGCAAGGTGCCAGAGCTCGTGCGCAACGACGCTCGCGAGTACCGCCCTGTAGAACTCATGGCCCTCGCCCCTCGCCGCATGCTTCCAGAGAGAATCGTCCATGTTCACGTAGATGGTCGTACAGTCGGCGTCGGGGAATGTGAACGCTCGCACCTTTCTCACTTCATCGGCCCGGGACCCGAAAGCCTCCGGTGTGACTTCCACCAGACGGATACCAGAAGGCAACCGGAAGAACGGCGAGATCATCGTCCTGGTGTCCTGCGCGCCTGCGTCCGCGGCAAGAGCCACCGAGAAGCTGAGAAGGAGATGGCCCACGAAAAGCCGGGCGCGTCGATGCGAAGTGCAGTGGGCACGTCGTGGAGCTTGACATTCGGGCATGCGGGCCTCCACTCAGTTGGAGGCCAGCATCGGAT
The DNA here is from genome assembly GCA_963804795.1 of uncultured Acidobacteriota bacterium. GTDB lineage: Bacteria > Acidobacteriota > Vicinamibacteria > Vicinamibacterales > 2-12-FULL-66-21 > CAVSUB01. Next base: position 6,048 of record CAWDRS010000017.1, read on the forward strand.
CAGCGCTCTGCTATCTCAATGGCGGGCGGATTCAAAGGTCATTGCACCCGCATGGTGACCGCAGCTCCCATGAGGAGAATGACTTGCATGGATGAGATGGGTATACGTGGAGGGTGGATCAGCGGAAGTTCTCGATCAGCATAAGGTCGCTGCCGCGGTTCATATATCTCGTGTAGAGAATCTCATGCCCGTCCGGCGAGACGGCGAGCCCTCCCACAGCCGGGTAGTGAGCGTAGTCCTCGATCGTTCCAATGATCCGATCCCTCCCAGTGCGCCGTTCCACGAGGTGAACCGGGGCGTCAATCGTATAACCGCGATCGGAGCCGCACGCGAGGTAGTAGAGTCCCTGCGGCGTATCCAGGAAGGCCCCTGTCCGGGCGCACGCAAGAACCGGCTGTGCCGGTCCGCCCGTCGTGGGGATCGCGACCACGGGTCCGTCCCGGAAGGTGACCGGCTGATAGAGCAGCTTGCTGCCGTCGGCCGATTCGCAGGCGAACCAACCACTGCCTCCTCGAGAAACCTGCTCTGAGCGGCCACCCCGTGCCGGCACACGCCAAATATTCTGCCCGTGTCCGCTGTTGGCAGAGAAGTAGATCCATTGACCGTCACGAGACCACGAAGGTACCTGCTGGTCTCCCGCGTCGTCCGTAATCTGACGGGGCGACCCACCATCGCTGTCGACGGTCCAGATATGCCAGGTTCCTGGTGAGCTCAGCGAACCAAAGGCAACCTGCTGGCCATCGGGCGAGAATCGCGGCGAACCCTGCCATCGGCCGGGTCCGTGTGTCAGCTGGTGCGCCTCGGTTCCGTCCGCCGCGGCTGTCCAGATCTCGGCGGTATCACCGGGACCCGAGGAAACGAACACGACGCGGTGACCGTCCGGAGAGAACTGGGATTCGCCATCGGCGCCGGTCGAACTGAGCCAGGGCTGTGATGGACGCCCGGGTTGAAAACTGTACAGCTCATGGTCATTCAGGTCTCTCGAGAAGGCCAGCCGATCTCGCGTCCGCGCTACGGCCGGAACCGCCGCTGCAAAGCCGGCGCTGGTGATCTGTTCCGGCCGGTGGCTGCCGTCGATCGGAACGCGCCATAGCGTCTGGGCTGTCCCTCCGCGTGTGCCAAAGACCACTGAGTTGCTGTCGCGGGTCCACGCAACACCGGTGACGTCGGGAATTCCCTCGTTGGTCAGCTGTCGAGTTGGACCCGTCGCGTCGAGCCCAGCGTCAATATCGATCACGTGCACATCACAGCGGCCAGCCGCAGAAGACGCGCACCTGGCAAACGCAAGGTGGCGCCTGTCTGGAGAGAATGCAGGGCAATCGTCGACAGCTGGCGTCTTGGGATGCGTGACTGGACGCGCGGCGCCGCCATCGACGGGGACTGAGTAGATTCCGCCATTCGGCAGCGACGAAGCGCCATCCAACGGTTGGTATTTTGCCGCGATGTAGCGCCCGTCCAGAGACCAGTCGATGCTCTTGCACCACAGCGTGTACTTGAGCCTGTCCGGGACCGGCGGAAGGGCGCTCAGTTTGACTTCCGAGGCGGTCAGGGCCGACGTGATATGAAGGCGACCCGCGACACCGTCGAAACGAACGAACGCGATTTGCCGGCCATCAGGCGACCACACCGGGCTCACATCCCTCCCCGGATCCTTCGTCAGCTGCCGAACGTCTGAGGAGCCAATCTCCTTGACATAGACATCGAAGTTGTCGCCCTTCTCGCCGTTCCATGTGAACGCGATCGCGTTGCCATCCGGAGAGAATGCTGCGAAGGACTCGACACCGGGCGATGTCGTCAGAGCGACGACCCGCGCCGGAAGTGTGGCTGGCGCTGCTGGTGGGGAGGTCGAGCGAAGCGGCATCCACATGACGGCAAAGACACCGGCGAGAATCACAAGTGCCGTGAAGCCCCCAAACCAGAGCGCTCGCGATCGTGTCCATCGCCGTGGGCCGGGCTCGCTCGATGACGAGATCGGAGGTGCCTGAACCGCCTCGGGTTCATCCACGTGTCCGATGAACCTGTAGCCTCGCCGCGGGACGGTCTCAATGAGTTGCGGGTTGTCTGCCCTGTCGCCCAGTAAGTCCCGCAGCCGTTTGACGGCCGCGTTCAGGCCCTGATCGAAATCGTCAATGAACGTCTGTTCGGGCCACAGCGTGGCGCGCAGGTCCTCGCGGGTGACGAGCTCGCCATGCCGTTCAAGCAGTAGCCGCAGCACCTGCGTTGGCTGTTCCCCGATCGTGACGCGGACGCCGTCGCGACGCAGTTCGCTCGACAGGACGTCGAACACGAACACACCGAATCGAATGGGCGCGGAAGTCGCGCCAGATTGTGCGGACACTGTAGCGCTCAAGAGGCCCGGCTGCCATTCACGATGATACAGCCGTCACGCTTGAGTTTGCATCGCACGGAACGTGCGAGTTGCATTATTCCCGCGATTCACTTGGGTCACCGCGCTACGGGCGACACAAAAGAATCGCGATCTAATGCGTCGTGCGGGTAAAGCACGCCATGCCATCCGGCAACAACAACCTCCAGGTGCTCTGATCCAGCACAACTTCGAACAGGTTCGCTGGGTCGGCCGGCATCCGAACAACTGTCCACTCCTCGAATACCCGCGGGCCTCCGTGGAGCTATGGCGCTGCCCAGGAGAGCTCCAAATTCAGAGGGTTGCACGCCCCCGCAACCATATTTCACGATCTCGTGTGGGACTCGTAAGCGACTTGTTTGCGGATCGACTTTGGGGTTGAAGGGCAGTGAACGGCGCGTGGGAAAATGGGGCCGATCACCGCAGGTAGGGGAGCTGCCACGCGACGACGGTTGCTGCTGCCTCGATGACGAGCGCCGTCCGCCACTCCGTGCAGACCGCCGAGAACCAGACCCACAGCCAACGGTCCGGCAGTGCCACCCGCCGAGGAGTGTCCCCTGCAGGCACATGCAACTGGTGCGCTGGGCCGCAAGCGTTACTCTCAGCCAGGCGTCCGCGACCGATTCGAGTTGTGTCTAACGCAAGTGCCGGCGAAAGAACTCCCGCGCCACGTCGAATACTCCCGCCCGTTCGGTCCGCCGCACCTCGGGTCCGCCGCGCGGGTGTTCGCGCACCTGCATCTGGAACGGCCCCGCTATCTCGTCGAGATCGGTGCGATTGAAGAACGTGTGGGGCAGCCCGTCGATCAGTCGAAGCGTCACCTCGCGTTGCTCGCCCTTCAACGCCTCGTAGAGCAGGACGCTCTGGCCATGCGGGACCGAGCTGTCAGCGAGACCATGCATGATCAGGAATGGTGGCGCGTCCTTCCCGACGTAGCTGATCGGACTGGCCGCGCGAACGCGGTCAGGAACTGCCTGTACCGGCGCACCCACCAGCCGCGATTCGGGCGACGCCGCCGCATCGTGGGGCCCGGCCCCTCGCCCTCCCGCGCCCGGTCCTGCGCCCCTCGCGTCGGTTCCCGTCACCGGCGCAGCGGCCGCAGGCGCTCCGCGGCCCCCGGCACCCACGTTGATGGTGATCACCGCGGGCTGCAGTGTCGCCCGCTCCTCCTCGGTCTGCGCGTCCATCGCGTCGAAGCGCGTCGGGCCGTAGGCGTCCAGGACGCAGCGGACGGTGCTCGCGTAGTTCAGATTGTCGCGACCCTCGAACATCCCGCGTGGCGCCAGGCCGGCGACGGCGGCCAGATGCCCGCCCGCCGAAGTGCCCCACAGGCAGATGCGGTCGGGATCGAGCCCGTGCGCGGCGGCGTTGGCCTTGAGCCACCGGACGGCCGTCCGGACGTCTTCCACGTTGGCGGGGAAGGTGACCGCGGGAGTGAGCCGATACTCAATCGACGCCATCGCGAACCCGTCCCGCGCGAAGTAGCGCTTGAAGTCAGGACCCGTGGTCCGCGTGCCGCCGGACCATCCGCCGCCGTGCAGGAACAGGATGACCGGTCTCGGTCGGCGAATCGGCTGGGCGGGCAGATACAAGTCGAGCAGAAGATCGGTGCCGTCGTGCGACGTGTAGGTCAGCGTACGCACGTCGGGCGGCGCCTGTTGCACGGCGGTGACGGCAAGACCTGCGAGCCATGCGACGAGCACGCACCCCGTGACTCGTGCACCGGCGATCAAATGAAATCCTCCGGCCGCGGTTTGAGCGCCAGCGCGCGGCGGAGCTCCGGCGTGATCTCGCGGCTGATCGGGACCCCGCAGAGCGCCTGGGCATGCGCGAGCAGCGCGGCTCGATCCGAGAGCCCCGCCGCCTGTTTGATCCAGACGGGATCCTGCGGCGGCAGCGGGAGCGTCGGACCGTGGACGTCGAGCGGATAACCGTCCGGGCCCCGCCCGCTCATCTGCAGCATCCTGAACATGTCCGGCGCCCCGCCTGCGAATGCTCCGCGGCCGCGGGCGCCATTGTCACCGCGACCCGCAGACCCGTCGCCACGCCCGTCGCCGGGACCGCGGCCCCGGCCGCCCATCATCACGAAGAAGTTCTCGAAGATGCCGGGTGTGAGGAATGCAGCGAACCGGTTGTAGGCCTGATTCAACCGGAACCCGTGCAGGTTGCGCGGCGGCGCCTGGAAATAGTCGCCCATCCGCAGCGGCACAGCCTTGCCGTACGCCCAGCCGAGAGTCTCTCCGTCCAGCCCGAAGAAGTTCTCGAAATGGCGTGCATGAAAATGCGCGCCCACGCCGCCGCCCGGCCCTCCCTCGGTGATGATGAACAGGAACTGACCGGTCGTGTTCGCGTTGCGCGCGAGGAACGTGTTGCCGCCGAACCGCTCGCCTCCTCCGTCCGCGAGCACGTACGCGCCGGGGGTCAGCGGCAGCTGCTTGTTCGTGACGCGGGCTGGCGCCGCCCCCGGCGCGCCCCCGGGTGTGAGCTGGAAATCGCCTGCGGCCGCGCCACGCGCGAGGGACGGCGCGGAGAGTTCAGGGGCCGCACCTGTGGGCGGCTGTGCGCTCTCCTGGCGCTCACCCATCGCGGCGAAGGCGGCCCCGACCCGATGGTTCATCGAGAAGAGGGCCAGCTGTGCGCCGTCGGAATGCATCGTCCAGGCGTGCGGCGTACCCGGTGGAAGATTGGCGAAATCGCCGCGCATCATCGTCCAGCGCGCGTCCCCGAGTTCGAACTCGATCTCTCCGCGCATGACCAGCACCGCGGCGTGGCTGCTGAGATGCGCGTGCCGTGGCATGACCGCCCCGGTATTACCAGTGAAGGTGGCGAGCTCGTAGACATCGCCGGTGTCGGCCGGCCGTGCGATCCGTTTCATGAGTTGACCGCCCACGCGGTGGTATTCGCCGGCGTCGGCGGGCAGGACGTACATACGCTTCTGCCCAGGCAGCTTCCCGATCAGCGGCACGGCCTCAGCGCCACTCACCTCGACCGGATTGAGGATTTCGTCAGGTACGCCGGGCAACGGTGCCTGCGCGAGCAGACCACTTGCGCCGAGCCGGTGCCAGCCGGCCAGCCCGCCTCCGGCCGCCAGGGCCGCAGTTCCGATGAAACGGCGCCGATTCCACTCTCCCATCGCGGTCTCCTTCTGTGGTGCGACTCGAGCCGGTCAGTGCGTTACCGCGCGCGCGATCGCACCGCGCACGACGTCGAAGAGGTCGTCGACTCGCCAGGAATTCGATCCGAACGTCCGGATGACGCGTCCGTCTCCGCCGATCACGGCGGTCGTCAACGTGTGCGTGACGAACCCGCCTTCAGTGCGGTATCCAACGCCGAAGAACCGGGCAACCTCCTCGACCTGGGCAACGGTGCCCGTCGCCAGCGTCCACTGGTCGAATCGATTCGACGCTTTCAACACCGATTCACCGTACGTGCGCAGCACGGCGGGTGTATCGAATGCCGGATCCAGCGTCACGCCGAGCAGAGCCAGCTGGTTGCCCAGGCCCGCGTCGTTCGCGCGCCGGCGCACCGCCTCCAGGTGCCGAACCATGAGCGGGCACATATCCGGCATCGGGCACCGGGTGTAGAGAAAGGTGACGACGAGGACCCGGCCGGCCGGGTCGCGCAGCGTCACGGGTGTCCCGTCCTGACTGACCAGCCGCAGATCGGGCGCGACTGCTCCCGCCGTGGCCCGGCTCGCGACCTGCCTGTCCGCGCTTGCGGCGCCATTGCGCCCCGTCACCCTCACGTTCTCGAGCCAGCTCCTGCTGTCGTTCAGAGCGAGGGTCGCGACGATACGATCGCCGTCGTTCAGCGAGGCGCCCTCGATGTCGAACGCCATGCTCATCGCAGGCATGAGGCCCTCGATCGCCTCGTGCGCGATCACCATCCGAGACGAAGCGCCATCGCGGCCGACAACGACGCCGGTGAGTTGATAGCGTCGAGCGTCCACTCGCGCGTCAGCCGTGCAGGCGGCGCTCAGGAGCGAGAGCAGGACGATGACGCGGCCGGTCATGCGTGTCTTCCCGTCATTGCTTAATGGCTTCGCGGCTTCGTGCGCCTGGCGGTCAGCTCCTCGGTCCCGAAGTCGCCGACCTTGCGCGAAAAAGCGATTTCATCGACCGATACGATCCGGCCCGTGTACTCGACGCGGATGCTGCCGTCCATCATCTCGACGAACGTCACCTTGTCGCCGTCGACCTTGCCCTCCAGGACGTCGGCCTCTCCAAACGTCGAGGAGTGTATCTTGCCGGTGAGCTGGCCGTCTGTCAGGACGAAGTCGTAGGTGTAGTTCATCTGTCCGATTGGCGTACCGAACGACGCGGTCCATTTCCCGGTGATGTCCACCGCGGCGCCAAGCGACAGTACGCTGATGCAGGCACTCAGGATGGCAGCGGTCAAACGGCGCACAGTCATCGGCATTTCCTTACGTTGGTCAGGCAGGTCCGTCGCACGACACCCGCGATTCCGAGGCAGAGACGCAACATAAGGTAGTGAGAGCGCGTCGTCCAGTCAACGAGCGAGCTGTTCGAGTGGGCGCACCATCGGGGGTTGGCGACAATCCTGGCCAGCCTCGCATCCGCTTCGGCATGCCGTGCGCACGAACCGGGTAGAGGAGACCCTGGGCGCCGAATGAAGCGCTCGGCTTCGTGCGAGGGCTGGCGCAAGCGTGCCGTTCAGGATCGGGCCGGCTTCGACGCGACGACCAGCCTCGTGGCTGCGAACGACTTGCCGTACCAGAAGCGCCACCCGAGCCCGCGGCGGTGGCGCTCCACCATCGATGTAGCGCCGGCCAATGACGTGGTGGGGTTAGCGCCGGTGGATCCGTTGGTGAACACTGGTGATCACCACCGCCGTGGGCACCCTGACCGCCGCCCGGATTTTACGGCCGTTGTCGACGATCACCAACCGCAGTCGGGGTTCACTTCATAGGTGCCGAAACTCTGCGAATGGGTGTGACTGATCGCATTCATCGGGTCGTCTGCATCGACGAGATGCGCTTCGACGCGACCAGCGCGATTCTGCCCGTCACGATCAGTCAGGACGGTGTCGTCGCCGATCCCGTGCGTCGATGAGTCGACGCCGGCGCCGGCGAGAACGTCACAGGCGGTTAATCGATCTTGAAGACTAGCGAGGCTGCGCCTCAGACCGACGAGAGGCTCCGCCTCGCTAGGCGATAAGCTTGATAACGCCGCGCTGACGCGCGGGCGGCCTTGACCGAAAACTTGACTCAAGTACTCAGAATCGAGTCGGTCAAGGCCTCTAGTCGCGAAGTTCATCTCAGCCCGATGCGCACCGGTCCTCGTGCGTTCTTCTGAATCTTCTGTGGATCTGTCAGTAGTTGCCGCGTCCTGACGCCGGCTGCCAAGTTCTTCATTCTGCTGCCGGCTGACGCCACCCTCGGATATAGTGCGGGCCGATGTCGTCGGATCCCGGTCCTGACCTGAGTTCGGTGGCTCAAGAGCCTCGTCCGTCCGCTGTGACAGAAACGGAAGGCGACCGTCGCCTCAAAACGGGGGGCGGCGGCCGAAACGTGATCCTCGGCGAAATTGTGTCAGACGTCCCGTGTGGAGCATTGAGGAAATCGTCGTGCTCTTGAGCTAGGTCTCCCCCCCAAGATGCTATCGTAGCAAGTAACGATTCCGGGGGGCTCTCGATGCTGCCTTCGTACTACCCTCAACGACGGGGCGAATACATCTACGACGTGACTGTCACGAAGGACGACTCGGTACCAGTGACTCGCCGGTGCCGCGCCCATCTGAACCATGCGGAACGCCTCGATGGTGGACGGCTCACGCGCATCCCAGTCGATGTTCCCGACACCTACGGTCCTACCGTGCCTGAGGCTGTGGGTGCCCTCAATGTTTCGTTCGACACATGGTGTCGCGAGCATCCGCCCCAACCTCGGTAGTCGTGCGTCCTACGAAAACCCTCACGCACGATGGCGAACACTGGCTGGCCATGTTGACGGGGGGCTGTACCTTGCCCCGAGGGCTACACCATCGGCGCGCTGTCCCTGGCGAAGAGCACCAAACCGGGAAGCGTTCGGACGACTGCGCGGAATCCCTCCCGAGCGTTTCGATCAGGCCACGGCGGATCAACTCCGGCAGGCGCTCGTCGCGGCGCTCTCCGGCGATGATGAGTGATCTTCGCTCGGGCATGCCACGCCACACGTGAGGCACCGTGACAGTAACGTCGTCCGTGGTGGGGGTCATGGATCAAACTTCTCCCATCGGTTGTGCACCGTCGCCAGAAGCTGCCGGAATCGCGGATCCGTTCGCAGCGGTCTCATAAACGGATCGTGGTGCGCCAGGAATGGGTAATTGATGAATCCACGGTCCACGGCGATCGAGAGCGAATGGATGGCGCGGTCTGCCATGTGAATGGCGGCGTATCCGATCGCGAGGAATCGCGGAAAGACGTCCGTGGCGTTCGCGATGGTTTCGATCTGCGGCGTCAGCATGGCAAGTGCGTCCGACCGATTCCCGGCAAGTGCATGTGCGACAAAGGTCGTCAGCCGCGCCGGAATCGTGTCCTTCACCTCCGGCGGCAAGGTGGACGCAATCTCCCTCACCTCGCTCATGCGGCCGTTCGCTGCCAGGATCGGCACGTAGAAGAGCCGCGCCATTGGGTTCCCTGGATCCATTTCGAACATCTGCCGATAGGGGCCGAGCGCCGACGCAACATTACCTTCCATGAGGTCCGCAAACCCGGGCATGCAGCGGGTCAACGGCGTCAGCGGATCGACTGCGACCAACTGGTCGATCAGCGGGCGTGCGAACGAGACGTATCCGGATATCAGATAGCAGTTGCACAGCAGCGCGAGCGTCTCAGGGTTGTTCGGCTCGATCTCATGGGCAGCCTTCAAATCGCGGACGGCCTCCTGAATCCGGCCAGTCGAGTAATTCATGAAGCCACGGAGCTGCAGCCCCGCGCAGCACTGTGGATCGAGCGCGAGGACCTTGCGCGCACACTCGTCGGCCTCGCGAAGCGGACCTTCGCCCAGGTCGATACCGGCTTCGCGGTACTGAAGGTGTGTCCGTCCCAGCGCAGCGTAGAGCTCGGCGTTCTCACCGATGATGGCGAGTCCGTTGCGCAGGAGCTGTATGGCGTGATCGATCGCGTCCTGACGCCACCGGTACGCCTCCTGCCGCGCCTGCAGGTAGCATTCGTACGCGTGCACATTGTCGACCGGGCGTACAGCAAGCTGTTTGTCTTCGTCCGCTGTCAGTTGCAGCTGAAGGGCATCGACGATCGTGCGGGCAAGGCGCTCCTGCATCGCAAAGATATCCTCGACCGTCCCGTCGTATTTTCCGGTCCACAGACATTCGTCGCTGCTTGCATCGATCAGGCGCGCAGAGATCCGTAACCCGTCGGCGGCGCGCCGCACCGTGCCCTCCAGGACGAACCGGACGCGCAGCTCACGGCCGATGGCCCTGACATCCTTGCGCGTGCCCTTCAGCGCCATCGACGACGTGCGTGAGATCACACGGAGCGAGCGGACCTTGGACAGATCCGCAATTACTTCGTCGGTCAGACCATCGGCAAAGTATTCGTTGTCAGGGTCCGGGCTGAGATTCGTAAACGGCAGCACCACGATGGGTGCGATCGCGGCCGCTGCCACAGACGACGCGCGATTGACGCGGCTGAGCTGATTGGTCTGCCGCCACGCGTCGATTTCAGACCTGAACGCGTAGACACTGCCCAGCGCTCGATGCATATGGCGGTGCACAGGAAGGCCCTCGTCGGCCTCCCACCGTCGCACGGTGCGAACGCTCCTGTTCAGGTAGGCCGCGATTTCCTTCCACGAATCCAGGCGGTCGGTCGACGCTTCGCCCACCGCTGCATGGTAATGGGACAAACCTGGCCAAAGCGAGCCACTCACTGCTTCGACCCACTATGCCGCTTGCGGCGCGCCAGCACGCTGCTTACCTTCGCAGTCGCGACATCGAAACACTCCTACGGAGGTCCACCATGCGATTCCAAACCATTGCACTCACCGTCGCGATCGTACTCGCGTGCGTTCTCGTTCCGGCGACCGCCGTCCTTCCAGGCGCGTTTGTCCGCGCGGACGCCGCGGCTCCAGCTGAGTCCGAAACCGTGCAGCCGGTCTCAGGGAGTGGCGTCCATTTCCTGACCACGAGGATCGTCCACTCGTCGACGCCGACGGTCCAGCGAAGCACCGAGACCATCGATCTCACCGGCGACTTGACGGGACGAATTCTCTATCACCCGACCTCGGTCATCGACGTCTCGACGGAGTCACTGGTGAATACCGGCCATCAAGTTTTCTCCGGGACCGTCCTCGGTTCCGAACCCGTCATGCTTCACGACGACACGTTTCGCTTCGACGTCGACCTGCACACCGGGACAGGCACAGGCACGGTGCACCTGGCGGATCGCCTCGATGGCCCGAAAGTGCGCTGCGACCTCATCGTCCTCTCGACCGGAATAACAGCCGACGGCAACGTGGCCGCTGAGTACACGGGCGAATGCCGATTCAAGAACAAGTGGTCTCATCTCGTCGTGTCTGCCTCCGGTGTGTCGCCCTCGAAACCGGGCGCGAGGACCGTCTCAGTAGGCACCGCTGGTCGAACCATGCGGAATCTCACCTCAATGAGGCCGGTGGTGATGACATCACCGTCGTTCAAGAGAACTGGCCCGTGAGTGCGGCGGCCTCCAACCGAAGATCCGTTCTTGCTGCCGAGATCCTCGAACGTGGCGTGACCCTCGGCAACACGGATTCGCGCGTGCCGGCGAGAGACGCTTGGCGAATCGAGACATACGGCGGCATCGGAGTCGCGCCCGAGGATATGCTCGCCTTCACGGAGCATGGCACTGCCACCCGCCCAGATCAGACGACACAAGACACCACCAGTGTCACTGCGCGCGAGATCCGCGGTGTCCGCGCGGAACGCGTACCCGAATCGATGAACCGTCCGGACATATCGAGGCTGCCTCGGATCATCCTCGAGCGCGCGGCGGACCTCCCCTATCAAGTTGGACAAGTTGGCCTCGACAACGAAGGTGTCCGGCCAGAGACGATCATGCAACTGCGATTTGGACAGCGCCTTGGGCCGGCTCTCGATCAAGAGCTCGAGCAGTTGGAAGGCCTTCGGTGACAGGGGGACCGACTGCGCCCCCCGAAGTAGCTCCTTCGTTTCGGAATCAAAAATGAAATCGCCAAATCCAAGGCGCATGGTTCACTTGATGCCTTCGATCACAAAGAGATCGGAAAGGCTCCGCAGATACCCGTAGCAGTAGGCATTCCCGTCGGGTGTGATGATGACCTGGTTGATACCTTCGAGACCAACTGTGTCAGCCGGTTTGATCGATTTCCACGGTGTTCGCACTCCAGTGACCGTATCCACTTTGTCGATCTGGCCTTCCATCATGTGGTGGACCTCCGCGGGCGTATCCGACCAGGGAGACCCGCGCAGCACGTACACGAATCGCCCATCAGGGTTCCACGCCAGCGGCGAATCCTCCGACGAGAGAAACGATAAAGAGCGCGGGTTTCCGCCATCGATCGGAAACAGGATGTGCTCGCGGGTCGTTGATCCGAGCACAAACTGCCCATCGGGTGTGGCCAAACCAAACGTGCGAACGCCTTCCGGCGAGATCGCCCGAGGAGCGCCGCCCTCGAGATCCTGCACATAGATCCGGCTGCCTTTTCCTTCCTCGCGTCCACCAAACGCCACCTTCGTTCCATCGCGCAGAAACCGGGCCTCGAACATGGAGACGAGACTGCCACGTGGCAGCGTCCTGGCCGATCCCGGACCGACCGGCAACAGCACCCAACCGTGTGTCCGGTCTGCAGACCGCGTGAGCACCCAACGTCCATCCGGCGAGAGGTCCTCGGGATAGCCGTCGCCCAGTCTCACCGCCGGTGATCCGTCGGTATTCCTGACATAGATCCCCTGAGCGCCTCCGCCGCCGCCACGGATCTCACCAAAAACCACCGTCCGGCCGTCCGGCGACAGAGCTTCGAGCGACGACCCATCGAACCAGGTCAAATCGAGTTCACTGCTGCCGTCCGGTGGCCGACACGCGAACCCTTCTCGTCCGAGATCGCGCACGACGAGCACACGACCATCGCGGAAGACGTCCTGAATCCGCATCATGTCAGTTGACCTGGCCAGTAATCGCTCCCTGCGCTTCAGGGAAATGGCCCGGAGCGCCGTCACTTCCGCCCGCGATCCGGTGAACCAGATCTCGTCGCCCGCCGGTGACCAGGCCAGTCCAAGCGCCGGATTCCATCCCGCCGTCAGCGTCGTCGGCTGACCAGCGCGATCGACGACAATGATGGTCTTGGCATTTTGGCCCTCCATGAAAGCGACACGGGTACCGTCCGGCGAGATACGAAGGGAACTCAGGTTCGAAAACGACTCGTAGACTTTCTGCCCTATGGGAAACTCGATCTGGACCTTCCCTGGCTGATCGGGAGCGGAGCGGACGATCGCGAGCTCTGATCCGTCAGGACCCCAGTCCGCGGCGGCCACGTTCTCGAGCAGTTCCCGTGGTTCCCCGCCGGCGAGTGGAACGCGCGCCAGCGTGCCGAACGCGCGGAAGAGCGATTGTCGGCCTCGCATGAACGCCATCTCATTTAAGGTTGAGATGCCGAACAGCCTCGCATCGGGCACCGCGAGAGACCGCGATTCGCGGCTACCGACCTGCGTGAGGTACAAGTCATAGGGCCGCCCCTCCCACGAGGCGCTGTAGATGATCGTCCGGCCGTCAGGCGCGACGCGCGCTGCGCTCATGATCCCGCGACGAAACGTGATTCGATTGAAGGACGGTGGCGCCTGGCCTGCAGGCCTCAACCCGATGAATCCCGCTGCGGTCAGAGCGGCGCCGATCGCGAGAGCGGCTGCGATCGTCACGGCAGATCGCGTGCGGCGACGAGTGGACAGAGCCGCTGCAGGTACTTTGTCGTGCAGGGTCTCGAGGACGTATTTCAGCTCCGCGGCCAAATCACCAGCGTTCTGCCAGCGGTCGTCGGACGCCTTGGCGAGACAGCGCCTGATGGTCCGATCGAACAGCGGGGGCGTGAGCGGCTGCCGCGTTATGGGCGCCACCGGTTCCTCCGTGAGAATCGCAACGATCAAGCTCGCCTTGCTGCTCCCGCGAAATGGCGGCTCGCCGGTCGTCATTTCGTAGAGCACCGTGCCCAGCGCAAATATGTCCACCCGCGCATCCACCGGCTTGCCTTCGAGCTGCTCCGGCGCCATGTACGGCAACGATCCAAGAACGAGCCCGTCCTCCGAAAGGTCAAGACTCATCGTTCTCGCATTGCCCGTTCCATCGGCGTCGGCGTCGCGTAGCTTGGCGAGCCCGAAATCGAGCAGCTTCAGGCCGCCGCGAGTCACCATGATGTTGCTCGGCTTCAGATCGCGATGGACGACACCACTGCGGTGGGCGGTATCGAGCGCATCGGCGATCTGCATCCCGTAGCGGAGGACCTCGTCGATTCGGACTGGGCCACGTTCGAGCCGACTGGCGAGCGTTTCGCCAGCCACGTACTCCATGACCAGAAACGCCTCGCCCCCGTCCTCGCCGATGTCGTAGAGCGCGCAGATGTGGGGGTGATTGAGCCGCGAGATGGCGCGCGCCTCCCGCTTGAAGCGCTCGAGCCGATCGCGTTCGTGCAGCTCCCGCGCGCGAATGACTTTCAGGGCGACGATGCGTTCGAGGCGAGTATCGCGGGCGCGGTAGACCTCACCCATGCCGCCCGCACCGATCCGCTCGAGGACCTCAAAGGCACCAAAGCGCGCACCAGAGACAAAGGACATTTCGACGGGTCTGCGAGCGTTTGTTACCGCGCGATTATAGTCCCCCGCTTCGAAAGCGGCGATCGCACCTCAGCCGTTGGCTCAGAGCTCGCCGTACTTGAGAACCTGAGGAAATCCTGAGGATCGCCTGAGACTTCCGGTTTCCCCCAGCGCATCGTGTAAAGCGTAACGGCCAGCGCTTCGGCGCGGTGTCAGGAGGGACGGTATGAGGAAATCAATTGCATGCGTCGCGCTTACCATCCTCGTCATCGGTCTCGAGACTTCACCTCACGCGGCGGTTCGCCTCGCGATTCCGTCACAAGATGCTGGCCCACCGTTTTATGCCAGCATCGCAGGACCGCCATTTGGCTATGTCTTCGAGGACGGGCAGTGGGCGGCCATCCCGTTTTTGCGCGACTCTCGTTGTGTGCCCGCGGCTGCCGATCTGCTGGCGGGCTTCGACCCAGGGTCCTTCGAGTGTCCGCTCGCCGTCCATGGCTTTGCCATCTACAAGAACGGCCCATTCCCTGTCGACCCCGTGCCCCTTAATGTCTTTCTCACAGGTGATGGAGCGGTTCCGATCTGGTTCGTTCGCTGGTCCGAGTTGCAGGCAGCTATGAGTGACAGCGAGCTGAGCATCGGGGAGCTAGCGACGCTCCCTTCTCTGCGGATCGGATCGGCATCCTTCTTCGAGTATGTGAATCACATCGGCGTGCTACGCCCGCAGGGACCGGGCAACGGAAAAATCGAGATCGCTTCGTCGGGCACGTTGAACGATGGACGTGATTTTCAGTTTTCGGTCAGAGAAATGGGCGTGGATCAGGTCAGCACGCTGCGCCACGTCAGGATCGAATTCCGATGATAGAGAAGGCTGATCCGGCGGAGACCTCATCCATTCGGCGGTTGGTTCTCCGCGTCCGGGCTGAGATTCGTAAGCGGCAGCACCACGGTCGGTGCGATGGCGCCCGCCGTCTTGTTCAGGTAGGCCGCGATTTCCTTCCACGAATCCAGGCGGTCGGTCGACGCTTCGCCCACCGCTGCATGGTAATGGGACAAACCTGGCCAAAGCGAGCCACTCACTACTTCGACCCACTATGCCGCTTGCGGCGCGCCAGCACGCTGCTTACCTTCGCAGTCGCGACATCAGAACGCCCTTGCAGGAGGTCCACGATGCCAGTCCAAACCATGGCACTCGCCGTCGCGATCGTATTCGCGTGCGTTCTCGTGCCGGCGACCGCCGTCTTTCCACGCGCGTCCGCGCACGCGGCCGCCGTGGTTCACGCGGAGTCCGAAACCGTGCAGTCGGTCTCAGGGAGTGGCGTGCATTTTCTGACGACGGTGGTCGTGCACTCGAAGACGCCGACGGCCACTGGCCTGATCCAGCGAAGCACCGAGACCGTGGATCTCACTGGCGACTTGATGGGACGAGTTCTCTATCACCCGACCTCGGTCATCGACTTCTCGACGCAGACACTGGTGAATACCGGGCATCATCCGCAAGAGGGCGAGGCAATCCAGGCCTGGGCGCTGGTACCAAAGATCACTTGGACCACGACGCGCGACGATCCGACCATCAACCCGTTCCTGGCCGGCGAAATCTACATGATGAATACCGATCTCACGGACGTGAACCGGATCACGTTCACCGACAACGCTTCCGATTTCTTCCCGGTGCTCTCCCCCACGGGCAAGAGGATGGTCTTCGACAGCAATCGACTCCGCGGCGGTGGCCCGATCAACACCTCCGACCTGTTCCTGATGAACCCGGACGGCACCGAGCAGACGCATCTCGTACGGGGCAGTTCCGCCACGTGGTCTCCAAACGGGCACAAGATCGCGTATCACGCGTCGGCCTCCGGGGCCGGGTTGCCGATCAGGCCCGACCCCGGTTCCGCCACGATCGACAGCGACATCTTCGTGCTGAGCGTCGACGAGCTGCTCGAGGCGGGAGAGCCTCCGGTCAATCTCACCAATAGTCCTGACTTCATCGACGATGACCCGGACTGGTCGCCCGATGGCACCAAGATCCTGTTCACGAGGCATGGGGTCAACGACCCCCACGGCAACTCGGTCACCGCCGAAATCCATGTGATGAACGCGGATGGCTCGGGGCTCACCCGGCTGACCTTCAACGACGAAGAGGAGCGCGGTCCGGATTGGTCTCCCGATGGCACCCGAATCGCGTTTGCTTGCAGGCGTGGCCCAGTAGTAGTCCCCACAGTAGGGCGGACAGCCGAGATCTGCGTAATGAACGCGGATGGCAGCAGCCAAGTGCAGCTCACCTTCAACAGCGTGCCGGATCTGACGCCGACATGGTCCCTCGACGGAACGCAGATCGTGTTCGTGAGGACGGTGAGTGGGCGACAGCAGCTGTTCAGGATGAACGCAGACGGCACCGAGGTTACGCAGATCACCGACACCGTCGCTGTTAATACTCTCGCGTCGCAGGGCTTGGTCAAGGTAGCCGGATTGAAGGGCCGCTGACGACCACGCCCGGAAACGATGCGCACTCCACCTGGTTGCCGGACGGTGAGCGTCTGATGTTCAGCAGCTCGCGTTATGGCTTCAAGGACGAGGCCCCGCTGTTTGACGACCCGTCGCAGCTGTGTGGCGAGATCTTCGTGATGCGCGCCGACGGAGGGAATGTGATTGACCTCCCCTCGCCACCCGCGGTAATTGGTTCAGCTTGCTGCACCGAGTTCCGCGACGGTCCAAGGAAACTCCAAATTCAGGGGGACAGCTCAGAGGCGCGGATCGACCGGCTCGCTCTCGAGGGCGAGAACGCCGAAAACGCATTCGTGAACGCGCCTGAGAGGTTCTCGCTGGACGAAGCGCTCGAGACCTTCGATCCCCAGCGCGAACTCCCGCAGGGCCAGCGACCGCTTTCCAGAAAGCCCGCGCTCACGCAGCCGTTCGAGGTGCTCAGGTAACGTGTACTCGGGCCCGTAGATGATCCGGAGATACTCCCGCCCACGGCACTTGACCGCAGGCTGCAGCAGACCACGAGAGCCGCTTGCGACGAACGACAACGGCTTGACGACCGCGCCCTCTCCGCCGTTCTCGGTCAATTCGGTCCACCACCCCGTTGCAGCCGCCTCGCTCGCGGGATCAGCCAGGTCGACGATCTGATACGGAGTCGCCATCAACAGGCCACCGTCGGGATCGACGACGTTGCGGATCGTGGTTATGTGCCACACGTGATCCTTGTCCGTGTGCACCGCGCCCTCGGTCGCCATCACGTGAAACGGAGCGACGCGGATGTCGCGAAGCGACTCGACTGGCCAACAGTAGTGCCGATAGGCCTGCGCGAATCGCTCGGCAAGGTCCCGCCGGATCTTGTGTCGATCGAGCGAGGCCCCGACATCTACACCTCGCGCCGCTGCCTGCTGGAGCGCGTTGACAGCTTCCCCCAATCCCACCCGCGCGGCTGTTCCAACCGACGCGTATTGCTGGCGCACCAGTTCGAGTGCCTTCGCCGACCAGGGCATGACCTCGCAGTCGAGGCACACCCAGTTCGTCTCGAATTGATCCCAGAACCCACTGCGCTCCAGAGCACCTTGAACGGTTGCCAGAAGCTCGCGTTCCAGCGCCAGGTCCTCGAAGAACCGACGGCCCGTCCGCGTGTAGCAGACACCTTCCTCGTCTTCGAGGATTCCAAATCGCTCGCGTGCGACATCCTTGCTCCTGCACACGATGAGGATGGCGCGAGACCCCATGTGCTTCTGCTCCACGACGACAGTCCCCACGCCGCTCGTGCGGTAGTACGAGAATGCTTCTGCCGGATGCTCGAGCAGGCCGTCTCTTTTCGTCGTTTCGCTGGGCGACATCGTCGGCGGCAGGTAGATCAACCACTTCGGGTTCGCGGCGAACCGGCTCATCACCTCGAGGGCCGCGGCGGCATTGTCCTCTCTGATTGTGACGCTGCGGTGCAACCGGGTCGTGATCAGCCGCTTGCCGCGCACATCGTCAATGTCGAGGAGGTCATCATTGGCCTGCTGCGCGCTCAGTTCCGGTGTTGCGATAGTCGGCAAGAACGGTCGAACAGGATCGGCGTAGGTGTCGAGGGCTGCCACCGAGACGAGTTCCTTCTCAGGCCAGCGCAGAGCCGTCAACCGACCGCCAAATACGCAGCCGGTGTCGATGTTGATGGTTCGGTTGAGCCATTCCGGCTCCGGCACCGGCGTGTGTCCGTAGACCACGCTGGCCCGTCCGCGGTACTCGGCCGCCCAGTTGTAGCGAACCGGTAATCCGAACTCGTCCGTCTCGCCGGTGGTCTCGCCGAAGAGCGCGAAGTCCCGCACTTTGGCAGATCCGCGGCCTTGCATCTCCGCCTTCATGCCGGCGTGCGCCACCACGAGTCGGCCCTCGTCGAAGACGTAGTGGCTGACGAGACCATCCAGGAACCTCTGTACATCGGCGCGGAACTCGGGCGTCTGCAGTTCGAGCTCCTGCAGCGTGCGATCAAGCCCATGCGAAACGGTGACGTCGCGTCCCTCGAGCTTCCGCTTCAACTTCATGTCGTGGTTCCCGGGAACACTTAGTGCTGTTCCGGCCTCCGACATGGACATCACCGTCCTGAGCGTGTCGACGATGCGCGGGCCGCGATCCACGAGGTCGCCGACGAAGATTGCCTTTCGGTCTGCCGGGTGTGACCACGGCCCGCCGTCGTTCCTTTCGTACCCGAGTTGCTGCAGCAGCTGTTCGAGCTCGTCGCAGCAGCCATGAACGTCGCCGATGATGTCGAAAGGTCCCGTCTCGCGCTTGCGGTTGTTCCAGAGCGGCTGCCGCTCGATGACGGCAGCATCGACTTCTTCCTGCGACTTGAGCACATGGACTTGCCGGAAGCCTTCACGTCCGAGGCCGCGCAGCGATCGGTGGAGCTGACTCCGCTGGTTCCGAATGACGTGGGGACCGAAGTCGCGATCCGGCCGTGACCGATTGCGGTCGTGGCACACCCGCTCGGGCAAGTCGAGAACGATGGCGACCGGGAGCACATGGTACTCGCGGGCGAGCGCCACGAGAGGCTTGCGAGCCTCAGGCTGCACGTTCGTGGCATCGACAACCGTCAGCTTTGCGCGGGCCAGCCGGCGCGCGGCCACGAAGTGCAGCGCTGCGAAGGCATCGTCGGTCGACGACTGGTCATTCTCATCGTCTGAGACGAGCGCGCGGAACCCGTCCGACGACATCAGCTCGGTTGGCTTGAAGTGCTTACGGGCGAAAGTAGACTTGCCGCACCCGGATGGTCCGATCAGGACGACCAGGGAGAGTTCTGGAATCGTGAAGGTCATCCTTGGTCCTCGCGGGGCCCCACCCCCGCTCGGTCTCGCTCGGCGGCTTCGCGCCTCACTCGAGCCGCAGGCGCTTGGACGAACACCGCCATCTGCGTCGGAGGGCCGACCGCGCTGTCCTCATCGCCCACAGGCCGATACGTGACGGTGTAGCCGAAACGCGAGGCCACGTCATTCGCCCAGGTCTGGAATTGCGGACGCGTCCACTCGAAGCGGTGATCCTGATGTCGGAACTGTCCTGCAGGCAGCGACGGCCACTTCACGTTGTACTCGGCGTTCGGCGTCGTCAGAGCGATGGTTGCCGGCCGCGCCGACTCGAAGAGCACGCGCTCGAATGCACGCAGACGAGGCTGGTCCAGATGTTCGATGACTTCGACCACCGACGCCGCGTCGAATCCGCTGAGCCGGCTGTCGCGATACATCAGCGAGCCGTGCATCAGGCGAATGCGCTCGCGCTGCTTCGGAGCCAGCCGATCCAGCTTGAGACGGGACTCCGCCAGATCGAGTACTCGTCCGGAGACGTCCATGCCGACGATGTCTGCGAACTGATGATCGGCCAGGAGGCGACGCAGGAGCTTGCCTTCACCGCACCCCAGATCAAGGACACGCGAAGCGCCGGAAGCTTTCAGCACATCGAACACGGCGTCGAGCCGGCGTTCGTTGAGGCTAATCGTCCGCTCGATTGACGCTTCCTGTTCGTCCTTCTGCGCAGCTGCGGCTTCTTCCTCGGGCTGTTCCTCCGCCGTCAGCCGGGCGATCGCGTCGCGAACGAGTCCGCGCTGATGCACGAGATAGCGCGAAACGATGGCGTCGCGCGCGGGGTGGCTGTCAAGCCAGCCCTCCCCATGACGAAGCAGCTTTTCGACTTCGTCGTCCCCGACCCAGTAGTGCTTCTGATCGTCAAGAACCGGAACGAGCACGTACAGGTGCGTCAGCAGGTCGCTCAGCCGGCGGTTTGCTCGAAGCGTAACCGTGAACAAGCGGCTCTGGCCGAGCGAGGGCATGCTCTCGTCGAGTTCGTGACGGGTCGCTTCGACCGTGTAGCCGAGAGGCTCGAACAACGCACGTAGGAATGCTTCGCCTCCGCGGCAGGGGACAGCCGCGAGTCGTGCTTCGAGCGGCAGCTCTGACGCCGCGAGTTCGGGTTTCCGCTCGCATCGACCGCCCAGGGCGGAGTTGAACCAGCGCGAAAGGACAACCGAGAGCAGCGACGATGCGACGTACGGCCGGTCGTTGACGTACTGATCTTCTGCGCCTCCTTTGCCGCCGCGCCCTCGGACCATCCCGACGGGATCGACGTCGAGCAGCACGGCCGCCGTGCACGATTCCTCGCTCGCCTCCGGGTAGAAGACCGTCGCGTTGCCGAACGGGAACTCCCGGGTGTGCACATGCTCCGGGTGCTTGTGCAGCAGGAAGCCGAGATCGGTGGCCGGCTCATGGGTCGTTCGGATGGTCAGGAGCATGGGTGTATTTCGTCCGGGATAATCGCATTTCAGTATACCGAGACGTCAGGTGCCGTACCGCGTTGGGGCGGCGCTGAACGAAGAGAACCACGAGGGGATGAAGCGTGTTGGGGGGCGACGTAGACCTGCAACTCGCCTCGTCCGGACTCTCTCTATTGGCTGCGAAGCATCCCGGCAGGATCGAGCCGCGTCGCCCGCCGCGGCGGCACATAGGCGGCCAGCAGCGATGCTGCGATCAGCAAGAGCGCCGCCCCGGCGAGTGTCGGCGGATCGAGCGATCGACATCGAACAGCATTCCACGCACCAGCCGGGTCGAGCTGCGGACACAGCCGCTCCCTGGACGTCGAGCGATCCGTGCGATACCGAACGCCGTCCGTTCGGTTCCGGGACGAGAGGCCGGCCTCGGCCGGCTACGGACACCACAACGCTGAAGTCGCATGAATCGCCTTCTACTGGACATTGCATATGTGCAACGCGATGTTCGTGTGGACCGTCCAAGGAATCGATTTTGCGGTCAAAGTCGGACAGCCGTTGCTACGGCTGCAACAGCAGTGCTGGCAGGCGCGGCCGGAAGCAGCTGGAGAAGAAACGGAACACTGGGAATGCATTTCCGATGGTGGTGGCCGCGCGCCGGGGCTTGAAGAGGGATCAACCGGCTAGATTCCGTCTCCCGTGGCACAACCCGCTTCTGCGAAAGGAATCCTGACATGAAACCGCCTGCACTCGTCACTCTCCTTTTCGGTCTTTTGGCAGGTATCTCTGCAAATGCTCAAACTCCCGCACCGGCAAAATACCGCGTCTGCATGGACGTCGGGCATCAGCAGCGATTCTGGCGCGACCCCGCAGACATGCCCGGCATGGACGTGAAAATGATCGAGCGCGTGAAGTACATGACCGGAGAACTTGTCAAGACCACGACCTCTGTAAACGCGAGCCTGAGCTACCTGAAGAAGGAAGTCGTACCCAAAGACCTGGAAGGATGCGACCTGCTGTTCATCCACATTCCTTCGGCAAAGTACACACCCGGTGAGGTCAGCGCCATATCGAAATACATCACGAGCGGCGGTTCGCTCTTCCTGGTGATGGATCAGGACATGTGGTCGACCCTGGAGCAGACCAATGTGAACGAGCTGATCCGTCCGTTCGGCATGCAGTTCGGTGGCGAGAACCCCGATTCGCTGGCGGGCGGCCACACCAAAGCAGGCCTCGTTACCGACAAGCGCTTGAAGATCTCGTATCACGGGGCTAGGACGGTCACGGGCGGCACTCCGTTTGCCTTCAATGACCGGTCCGATGCCGATCCCTTCGGCGCATCCAAGGAGGTGGAGAACGGTGGGAAGATCATCGTGATGGGCGACGGCATGGTCTCCCTGTACATGACCAGCTGGGAAGGTGTTCAGGATTACCAGTGCCAGGAGTTCATGCAGGATGTGTTTCGGTGGCTCCTGAAGTGATTGACGTCATGGCGGTGGCTACTGGACCGCCGATAGCCTGGCCCGTGGTCGAGTTCTAACGAGGCTGCGCCTCAGACCGGCGAGAGGCTCCGCCTCGCTAGACCGCAAGCTTGATAACGCCGCGCTGACGCGCGGACGGCCTTGACCGGAAACCTGACTCAAATATTCAGAATCGAGCCGGTCAAGGCCTCTAGCGAGGCTGCGCCTCAGACCGGCGAGAGGCTCCGCCTCGCTAGACCGCAAGCTTGATAACGCCGCGCTGACGCGCGGACGGCCTTGACCGGAAACCTGACTCAAATATTCAGAATCGAGCCGGTCAAGGCCTCTACGCGGATCTCGGGTGCGTGCTGGCTGACGACGTCCTCGATCGCATCTGCAAAAAGTAGAAGCCACGCGGCGTCAGCCACGTGGCCTTTTTCCAGCGCGCCATCGCCGAAGGTGGCGACGAGGAAGGCGATTTGCCCGCGCGAGGAGGTCAGGGGCTCTCCGTCAGCGGCAGACGATGTCTCCGTCGTCGATGGCCCTGCCGATCAGTGCCCCAGCGCCGGCGCCGATGATCGTGCCGAGCGTCTTCGATCCACCGGAGCGATGACTGCGCTCGGCTTCTGATCTGCCGGACACTCGACAAAGTGCTCGCAGCGTTTCGCCCCTTCGCCATACAATTCGCGCAGGCCGAAGGGCGGCCTACGGTCCGCGTAAAGGGTCGAACCCACTCCTGCCAAGTCGTCACAGAGTCAGCACCCCTGACTTCCAGCCCGAGAGCCGCGGACGCCGGGCGACAATGGAAGGAAGGGTGTATGTCCAACTCGAAACTCCCCGCACGCGCGTCCCTCGAGTATTTGAAGAAGCTGGCAAAGGATCGATTGCGCGACCTGCGGAGGGCTGACCCTCGCGCGAAGCTTGCCACCGCTTTGCTCGCCGTCGCGCAGGACTACGGGTTCCCCAGCTGGCGTGCGCTGAAGGCCGAGCTCGATCAGCGGCAGCAACAGGAAGTCGCGCGCTTCTTCGCGGCCTGTGCCAGAGGCGACGTCGACGTGCTACGCAGCCTCCTCCTGAGCGACTCGAGAATGGCTCGTGTGAGCAATCCTCACGCGCCTCACCAGGGCTGGACCGGCCTTCATTCCGCAGCCAAGGGCGGGCACCTGCAGGCCGTCAGGTTGCTGGTCGAGCACGGCGCCGATCCGAATGCGCGCGAGGCCGGAGACAACACCTACCCCCTGCACTGGGCTGCCGCCCACGCTCATCTCGAGGTCGTTCGCGCACTCCTTGATTCCGGGGGCGACGTGCATGGCGTCGGCGATGTGCACGAGCTCGACGTGATCGGATGGGCGACTTTCTATCGCGCCCCGGGCGATGATCCGGCTCAGATGGACGCGGCGCGGCTCGAGCTCGTGGGGCTCCTGCTCGAACGCGGCGCGCGGCACCACATCTTCTCCGCGGTAAGTGTTGGCGAACCGGGCCTGATTCAGGAGCTGGTCGAACAAAACCCCGATGCACTGGACCGTCGGCTGTCGCGCTTCGAACGCGGTCTGACGCCGCTGCATTTCGCGATCAGCCGGAAGCGTTACGACATTGTCGAGCTGCTGATCGAGCTGGGTGCCGACCTGGAAGCGACGGACATGAGCGGTCAGACCGCGCTTGCCGCCGCGATGCTCCGCGGAGATCGCGAGGCCACGAGCCGGCTGCACGCGGCCGGTGCGAAACCGCCGAGGGCAGCGACCACGGCGAGTGTTCAGGCGGGCATGACGAGGCTTGCTGAATCGGTGAAGAAAGGCGTCCCGATGATCCTCGTCCCGGATGTCGGCCGGGCGCTGGAGTGGTACGTCTCGATCGGGTTCAAGGAGCTGGCTCGATATGACGACGACGGCCTGGTGAACTTTGGCATGGTCTCGTTCGGGAACGCCGAAGTGATGCTGAACATGCACGGCAAACCTGGCGCACACGACGTGAGCTTGTGGTTCTATACCGACCAGATCGACAGCTTGTATCAGCTCCTCAAATCCCGGCAGTTCGAGGCAGTGCAAGCTGCACTTGACGGCGGTGGGCCAGAGGATCATGCAGCGATCGAGTTTGAGCAGGACCTCGAGCACATGTTCTACGGCGCCCGCCAGTTCTGCATCCGCGATCTGAACGGCTACCAGTTGTATTTCATACAATCCGACGCGAAGTAGGTCTTGTGGTGCCTGCGCGCGCCGGCCTGTCAGGCACCCCAACCGGCAGATGTGCCGAGCGCGGCGACGAGCATGTCCGTCAGTGCACGTCCAGCGGATCCGTCCGTGTCCAAGGCCGGGTTGTAGATCGTCACCTCGATCCCCGCGACACGGCCACTCCTCATTGCCATGGTCAACACCGAGACGCCTTCGTCCCAGCTGAGGCCGTCGGGGAGTCGGTAGTCCACAGCGGGCATGATGCTGTCGTTCAGAACATCTGCGTCGAAATGGATGAAGAATCCGTCGAGCTCCGGGCGTGCGACGCGCTCCAGTGCACTGGCGACGGCCGCACTGACGCCGATACGCCGAATGAGTTCGAGATCGAAGGCGAGCAGGTCCGACGGGAGCGGCTGGCTGCCGTAGCGTCGCTGTTCGTCCTCGTCGCGGAAGCCGAGGGCGACGGTGTCGCTCGCTCGAACCAACGGAGCTCGTTGTTCGAGATTCGTCAGCAGCGGCGGACCGTATCCCGTCGCGAACGCCAACTCCATCGACGCCGCCTCGCCGTTCGGGTTCACTTCCGGTTGGTAGAAGTCGGCGTGCCCGTCTACGAACAGCAGACCGAAACGGCCGCGGCGCTTCAGCGCCAACATCGACCCCAGGAGAATCGAGCAGTCGCCGCCGAGGATGAGAGGGCACTCACCACGTTGGAGCACCGGGCCGATTGCGTCGGCGAGCACGGGGCTCCATGCGGCGATGCCTCGAGCGTTGAGTGTCTGGGTTTCGGGATCCCGTTCCTCGCCATAGGGCGGGGAATCGACTCGGCCCGCGTAGCGCGCGTTCACTCGATCTGCCAGGCCGCAACCAATCAACGAGCGGGCGAGCCGATCGACGCCGGTCGGTTTCAGACCCAAGACGGACGGCGCCTCGATGATCGCGTATCGTCGCTGGAGCACCGTCGTCACAATGCTCCGTGCACGGTGGACTCTCGGGAGACCGTCCGACGGCGACGCAGCCGGCAACCGTGAACCATCGAAGCCCCTCCGCTTCTGATGATCACAACGACAACAGGCGTCTGACAAGCTGAACGGATAGACCAGAGAGTCGCGAGCCGTCGGGATTGACAGGCTGCAGCAGCGCACAGCGGCCGAAGCTGGGAGGGAACGTGAAGCCGCGGTTCTGTCGGTGACGGAGCCGCGGCCTCGAGAGCGTCGTGCGAACGCGTCAGTGCTGCTGTCCGCTGTTGCCGTTGATCTGGGCTCGGACTTCGCCGCCGGTCCAGGTCGTGGAGTGGATGTTGACGTAGGTGGCGCCGGCGCGGATGGCTGCGATCAGCTCCGCCAGTTCACCCGTGTTGATCCCCTGGGTCCGCGCAGCGAGAGTGGCGGGAATGTTCGGACTGACGTCAGCCGCAGCAATCACGCCACTGATGGTGCCGGATTGGGGACAGGGTTGAGTTCCCGCCGGGCCGTTCCCGAGATTCGTGCACAGAAACACGCTGATCCCGCCGTTGACTGCGGGCTGGCCGAAGTGGATGTGGGACTGTTGGACCGTTCCCTGAAAATCGGCGTACGAGAGCGAGTACTCGATGGACTCCTCGTCGTTGCTGATGCGCGCATTGAACTCCGCGTGGCCGGTCGTGGAAACTACGGGCACTTCCTGATACCCCGTGAGCAATTCTTTGATGACCTTGAATCCCGACTGCGAGGCAAGCACGGAACCCGCAGCAAGCAGTAGCACGCCGAACGCGACGAGCGTCTTCTTCATGGAGCCTCCTGATGTGCTGAGTGTGACGGCGCGCATCATAGCAGACGGTCTTCGACGAAAAACGGCAAACCAAGAACAAGTGCAACAATCGAGTGACCGATCCGCAACGAGGTGCTCCAGGGGAGTACTAAACACGCGGAGAACACTGAACTGCAGTGGAGATAGGTGCGCGTCGACGATGGGGTAACGCATCCCCGGACGTCGGTTGACGATCCGAGTCGCAACGGGAAGTGGGTGCACCCAGGCTGGCATCTCGACTTGACGGCAGGACCGGTGCCCGCTCCATGAACGCACTGAAAACGCCATGGATCAAACAACATGAGCCCAGCATGTCGGGTCAGCGCTCCAACCGACGCCGAACTGCCTGCTCGAACTCTGGACCGGCCACACGCATCGACATGGACTCAGCCCACTTGGGGTACGATGCCGCTCTGGTTCCTCGGTGAAGAGAGGAGATCTCATGCCGCTCGGGCTCCAAAGTCGTTGCGTGGGGGAGGTGATGGTCGTCACGTGTAGCGGCCGGTTGGTCGCCGGAGAGGAGACCGCCGCGTTCCAGGCCCACGTGGACGCCCTTCTGCCGCTGAACCCTCGTCTCGTGCTCGACGTCGCAAACGTCGAGTTC
Organism: uncultured Acidobacteriota bacterium; assembly: GCA_963804795.1. Classification (GTDB taxonomy): domain Bacteria; phylum Acidobacteriota; class Vicinamibacteria; order Vicinamibacterales; family 2-12-FULL-66-21; genus CAVSUB01. The sequence continues at coordinate 32,922 of CAWDRS010000017.1, forward strand.
ATCGACAGCGGCGGCGTAGGGCTGCTGGTGCGCTATTTCACACGCGCGCGAAACGCCCACGGCGCTCTGAGCATCTGTGCGCTGTCGCCCAAGATTGCGGAAGTCCTGAAGATCACGCGGTTGGATGCGGTCTTCCAGCCGTACGACACGGCGGCGGACGCGATCGCCGATGCCCACGGCCCTGCAAGACGTCTCGATCCGTCGTTCGTGAATCCGAACATCCTGTGCGTCGACAGGTCTCCGGATGTCTTGGCGTATCTTCGCGAGCTGCTCAAGGAAGCCGGCTACGGAGTGTTGACGGCCGGCAACCTGCCCGACGCGCTGATCCTGCTGATCGCCACGCGTCCCACGGTCGTGGTGATGGGCCGCGAGCTGCAAGCGGCGGCCGCGACCGGCACCGCCGGAGAATTCCACCGCCTGGCGAACGCGCGGGCGGTCGTCGAGCTCCCGTCGGACTTCGCGGCGATGGACGCGGGGGAATCTGCCGCGCACGTGCTCGAGGCGGTTCGTGCGCACCTGCCGCCGGGGACGACGGCACCGGTGCAGGCGCCGAACGCACGGACAGTCTGATTAGGCGAGCGCGTCGGCCGCCGACGGCAGATTCGAGATAAGCTCTCCGAAGTCGTGTCGCAGCGTTCACACCTCTTTTCCGTCCTTTCACTGCTGGCAGGCTTCTGTCTCGTGGGTGCGGCGGGGCAGGCGGGAGGGCAGGCCTCGGATACGATCAAGGTCATCGGCTACTACGCGGACTGGACCGCAACGCGATATCCGCTCTCCGGAATTCCGGCAGCCAAACTGACGCACGTCAACTATGCGTTCGGCAAGATTGGTCCGGACAACCGTCTCACGTGGAATGCCGGCGCCGCCGTGGAGCGCGTGTATCCGGGCGACTGCGCGGATCCCGGCTGCCCGCACGGGCTGTTCAACCAGATCACCGTGCTGAAGCAGAAACACCCCCACTTGAAATTCCTCATTTCTGTTGGCGGATGGACCGATTCGGGACCGTTCTACGACATGGCGGCGGCAGAGGCGAGCCGGGAGACGTTCGCGCGCTCGTGCGCCGAGTTCCTGAAGTCGTACCCGCAATTCGACGGCATCGACATCGACTGGGAACATCCCGTGTCCGGCGGTCTGCAACCGGGCAGCGCGCGCGACGCGCGCAACTACGTCCTGCTGCTCGCGTCGTTGCGTCAGGCCATCGGGCCCGGCAGACTCTTGACCGTCGCAGCGAGCGCGAGCCCGCGGGGCATCGATCCCATCGAGTACGCCGACATGGCGGGAATCCTCGACTGGGTCAACGTGATGACGTACGACTTCCACAGCGGAGGGACGCGAGCAGGGTTCAACTCGGCACTTTACAACCACGACGACCCGTCGAACGCGCGGTTGAACGTGCACGACGCGGTGGAGGCCATCGTCGCGAAGGGGATTCCGCGGACGAAGCTCGTGGTGGGTGTGCCGTTCTATGGCCGTGGTTGGCGTGGAGTGGAGTCGTCTGTGCCGTGGGGCGCAGGCGCAGCCTCGATTCAAGTCGGCGGCTACGGCACGATCGCCGAGACCTTCCTGAAATCACCCGAATACGTTCGCTACTGGGACGATGTCGCGAAAGTGCCCTGGCTGTACAGCGCCAGCAGAAAAGAATGGATTACGTACGAAGATCCCCAGTCCATGCGGCACAAGGGAGAATACGTGACGGCGCAGAAACTGGCCGGCGCGATGTTCTGGGAGCTTTCAAACGACGACGGAACGCTGCTGGAGGCCTTGCGAACCGGCCTCGGCCTCGCTGCTCCGGCGACCGGAAAGTAGCCTTATCGGCGCTGCGACCTTGTGAAGGCCGGTCGAAAAGCGGTCCGGGTTTGAGTGAGGTACGCGGCCGCCCTAGGAGTCTTGACTCCTAGAAGTATGAGCGTTTGAGTCAAGTTTTTTAGGCCGCAATTTTCACCTCCTCGAGGAATTGGGCGAGCGCGGCATCGAGATGATCGAAGGCGCGCTGGGCACGAATCGATGCGACGGGCTGCAGGGACGCTGCAGGGCGAAGAGCCCTGGCGTAGAGACGCGCGTAGAACATGGCGGCCTTTGCTCTTCGAAGAAACACCGGCCGGTCAGCGGTCGGTCGAGCACTTGGGTGAGCGCGAACTCGCTCTGCAGGATCGAGAGCTGACAGCGATAGCCAGCGGCGCGGTGCGCGGGCGCGAACGGGTGCGGCAATCGTCGGAGCCATTTGCGAAGACCGCATCGATCTTGGCGGCGTCCAAGGTGTCAGCGATCCGTTGCACGCGGCCGGCCTGGTCGCTCGACCGGATGCTATTGTCCAACGGCTCGAAGGGGATTTCGCGGTGGGTCAACTGGCGTTTCAACCACTCGTGCCCATTCAGACAGAGCTTCGCGGGATAGGGGAAGTAGGAACAGAAGTTGAGATACATCCGGTCGATCGCTTCCAGCTCGAAGGTCACGTGATTGGCGAGGATCTCAGCGACGTTTTTGCGTACCATGGTGATGGAGCTCCCGGAGAGCGCGGCCCATGTGGCCACCGACCCCCAGAGGGTCTATTACTTAGGCGCAGGGGGCAACCCCTGCCGGCTCCCGGGGCTCCACTGTTTCTAACGAGGCCCTGCCTCAGACCGCCCCTCTCTCCGAACAGCTCGCGACATGCTCGACGGTCTGAGGCAGGGCCTCGTTAGAATTCACGTTTAAAACTGGGCATCTCGCATCGCCACCCTGGGTGTGTGCGGCAGGGCGGCTTCGGAGGGTTGGTTGTGATGGTCACTGGTGGAATGTGGAGGCTGTTCACGGCAGTAGCTCTGGTGGCTGGCACCGCGACGTCCGTCGTTGCGCAGCAGCCGGAGCCAGCGACGCGTGAGGCGGCCATCGAGCAGGCGCAGGCCGAAAAGGCCAACACCCTCCACCCGTACGTGCCGAACAAGGCCGAGAAGTTCGTCAACAGACTCGAAAGCATCATGACCAGCGGCGTGCCGAGGTGGCACCCGTTTCTCAGCAACGCGTATTCGGGCGGTGGCTTTGCGCTGGGCCTTGGCTATGCGCACCACGTGAGCTCGTACAACTTCCTCGACGTGCGCGGCAGCTACTCGTTCAAGGACTACAAGCGGATCGAAGCGGAGTTCGTCGCACCTCGTCTGTTCAACAGGCGCGGCGAGCTGACACTGCTCGGCGGCTGGCGCGAAGCGCCTCAGGTGGGTTTCTACGGACTCGGGATGGACACGTCGAAAGACGACCGCCTGAATTATGAGTTTCGGCAGCCCCACGGGTCGGGAATCCTTACGCTGTGGCCCACCCGTCGCTGGTTGATGTTGCGCGGGGGGCTGGAAGTGTCGCGGTGGTCGCTTGGTCCGGGTGAGGGGACGTTTCCATCGGTGGACACCGTGTACACGCCTGCAACCTTGGCTGGTCTCGGTACGAAGACCACATATATTCACTCTCAAGGCACCGTTGGATTCGACTGGCGCACCTCACCGGGCTACTCTCGACGCGGTGGCTTCTACGGCGTCACCCTGCACGACTACAACGACCGCGACAAGGAGTTCGGGTTCCAGCAGGTCAACTACGAAGTCATCCAGCACATCCCGATCCTGCGCGAAGCCTGGGTCATCTCGCTCCACGGCCTCGTCCAGACCGCGTTCAAGAAGGACGGCCAGCAGATCCCGTTCTTCCTGCTGCCTTCGGTTGGAGGGGGACACACGCTGCGAGGATATAGCAGCTGGCGTTTCCGGGATGAGAACAGCCTGGTCGTGCAGGCGGAGTGGCGCATCATGGTCAACCGCTACCTCGATACCGCGGTGTTCTACGACGCCGGAAAAGTCACGTCACGCAGGTCGGACCTCGACTTCGACGGGTTGAAGAGCGATTACGGCTTCGGCGTGCGCTTCCACGGCCCGTTGTCGACGCCGCTGCGCATCGAAGTCGCCAGGAGCCCCGAAGGTACGTCCCTCATCTTCGCGGCGTCCGCCATCTTTTGAGAACCGTTGTCATGTCTACAACACCGTTCACGTCACGTGTCCGTCACGCCGTCGCTCCAATCGTGCTGATCGCGGCCTTCGGCATCTCCGCCGGCCCCGCTTCGACGAGGAGCCCGCATTTCTATCCCGACGATCCCATCGCGCGCGAGCCGGAGTCGCAGGACGCGTCGAAAACGCAGCCCTACGACATGGGTGCGATCTACGAGCTGTCGTTCAACCTCTTCATCACCTCGGGCTACAAACCGTCCGGCCTCCGCGCGAAGAACATCAACACTATAGACGAGGTGCCTGATTCGAGCTGGTTCACGAACCGGATTGGCTCGACGAAAGTGACGGTGGAGGAGGTCACGCGAGGCCCCCTGCGCGGGGCGCCTCCCGACCCGTCGCACTGGGTGCTCATCAGGGAGAAGACTTCCGGCGCGCATCCGGGTTTCACAGCGATGGATGCCAAAGGCGAGACCTGGTTTCTCGAGTTCGATCCTCCTTACTTCGCCGAGGGGGCCACGGGCGCTGTCGCAGTCGCGACGAAGATCTTCTGGGCCTTCGGTTACAACCAGGTGGAATCGTTCCTGACGACCTTCGATCCGAGCAAAACCGAGATCGACCCGAAGGCAACAGTCCGCCGTCCTAATGGCAAGCGGACCAGCTTCAGACGTGACGACATGAACGCGATCCTCGAGACCGTCGCGCGAAACGCGGACGGAACCTATCGCGTCGTCGCCGGCCGGCTGCTGCCCGGCAAGATCCTGGGCGGCTTCCAGTATGCCGGTACGCGTCCCGACGATCCGAACGACGTCGTCCCGCACGAGCACCGCCGCGAGCTGCGTGCCCTGCGCGTCTTCGGCGCGTGGACCAATCTGACCGATCTCAAGGCAGCCAACACGCTCGACACCGCCATCACGGAAAACGGGCGCTCGATCGTCAAGCACTATCTCCAGGACGTCGGCTCGACATTCGGCCTGTGCAATGACAAGCACGAATGGGATCTCAGCTGGGAGCACTTCTACCAGGGCGACACGACAGTGCGCCGCCTGTTTTCGTTCGGGTTCGCGCTGAGCCCGTGGCAGACGGTCAATTACGTCGATACCCCTCAGTCGGCAAGTTCGAGGGCGACGTGTTCGATCCCAGAATGTGGCGGCCGCAGTCACCGACCGCGGCCTACATGGAGCTTCGAGATGATGACGCCTTCTGGGCGGCGCGACGCGTGGCGGCCTTCACAGACGACCTGATTCGGGCCGCGGTCCACACCGGACAGTACAGCGATCCGAAGGCGGAGCAATATCTTGGCGACGTCCTCATCAAGCGCCGTGACAAGATCGCCAGCATCTATCTGACTGCGGTCAACCCCATCGTCGATCCGCGGCTCGACGCGAACGGCCGGTTGACGTTCGCCAATGCGGCATTCGACGCGGGCGTGGCAAAAGGGCCGGCAACCTATCGTGCCTCCTGGCTTCGCTTCGACAACGCCACGGGGGAGACGCAGCCAATTTCGGAGGCGCAGAGCCAGACCACCACGATCGAGGCTCCGCGCGACCTGTCAACCGCCTCCGGCAGCTTCGTCGCCGTGGACCTGTCAGCGGAGAGCCAGGCGCATCCGACGTGGAAGCGGCCGGTTCGTACGACGTTCCGCCGGGGAGCGCAGGGCTGGACGCTCGTGGGCCTCGAGCGGTTGCCGGAGAACCTGACGGCGGATCCTGCAGCGCACAAGCCGAAGCACTGAGGCTAGGTTCAACCGAGGGGCTTCGCCCCTCGGACTCCCCGACACGCTCTCTCGCGCGCCGCTTCGCCGGCGCGCTTCCGCCTCCGCTAAAGCTACGGCGAGACCTCGCCGAAGCGCCTGGGGCGCGAAGGCGGGCCGGTCGCGTGGCTCGCTCGTGCTCGCTCGCACCGCATTTGTGAGATACGTTCTACGGTCTCAGGATCCGGATCCGGTGTGCTTCGCTGTCGGAGACGAACAGCGTGTTGTCGGCGCTCGCGAATAGACCGTGGGGCCGCGAGAGCTTGCATTGGAGAGGGTCGGTCTCCGGCCCGTCTCCGCGCTGGCCTGTCCCAAGCACCGTGGTGATGATGCCGGTTCCCAGATCGACTCGACGCACGGCATGGTTCTCGGTGTCGGCCAGATAGAGGCTCTGTCCTGCAAGCGCCAGCCCTTTGGGTCCGGCCAGCCTTGCCAGCCGGGCAGGGCCGCCATCACCCGAATATCCCTGCTCGCCGTTCCCCGCAACGTGATGGAGGGTGCCGGTCTTCGACGCGATGCGATAGACGGCGTTCCCTTCCCTGAGAGCGAGATAGATCGTTCCATCGCGATCGATCGCCATCGTTCGAGGCCCATTGAGCGGCGTGCCTTTGAGCGGAGCCCCGTCGGGCGTCGGCAGGCGCTCGCCGGTGCCTCCGACAGTGTCTATAGCACCTGTCGATAGATCCACCGCGCGAATCCGCTGATTCCCGATATCGCAGATCATCAGACGGCCGTCAGGGCCGATGGCGATGCTGTGCGGCTGGCGAAGCTGTGCCTTCGAGGCCGGCCCGCCATCGCCAGAGAAACCGGCGATACCAGTGCCGGCCACCGTAGAGAGCACGCCGCTGCTGCCTTCGACTTTGCGGACGACGTGATTGTCGCGCTCGGCGATGTACATGTGGCCACGGGAATCGAAAGCCAGCTCGTGCGGCATGTTCAGCGAGCCTTGCTTCGCCGGACCGCCGTCGCCTGCATATCCGCGCTGCCCATTCCCCGCGATATCGGTTGTCGTGCGCGTCTTCAGATCGAGCCGCCGGATCCGCTGATTGTCGAGATCGCAGAAGTAGAGGGCACCATCCGGTCCGATGACCAGGCCGTAGGGATTGTTCACCTGCGAGTCCGAATGGCCAGGAGCGCCGGTACCGATGAGGGTCGACACCGCAGGGGCGGCCGACACTGGTGTCGGGAGGACAGCCAGCAGGACGGCTTTGAGCAAGTTGCGCCGGTTCATGACCGATAGATGAAGCCGATCTCGCCGCGATCGTCACTCGCAGCATCGATGATCTGACACAGGCGCAGCTCCCGCCTCAATCGGGCCACGCTCGAACCGGCCTCGGAACGATCCGCGATCGCTCGTCAACGCTCCGCCGCACAGGGCCGAAAAAAGATCTTGACGCCCACGCATGTGAGGTTGTATTTTGCCTTCAGGTTAATTAACTGAGTGGTTCAATAAGTCATGGGAACAGACCAACTGAGCACCACGTTCGCGGCCCTCGCCGACCCCACCCGGCGGGCCATCCTCGCCCGGCTCGCGTCGGGAGAGTGCTCGGTGACCGAGCTGGCCGAGCCGTTCGAGATGAGCATGCCCGCCGTCTCGAAGCACTTGCGCGTGCTCGAGCGGGCGGGGCTCATCGCCCGCAGGCGCGAGGCCCAGTGGCGGCCGTGCCGCATCGAGGCCGCCCCTCTCAAAGAGGTGGCCGACTGGGCCGAACGCTATCGCGCGATCTGGGAACAGCGCCTCGATCGCCTCGAGGTGTATCTTCAGGAACTCAAAGCGAAGGAGAAGAAACATGGCCGTAAGCAGCGCAGCAAATAGCGACACCTTCAAGGTTTCGACGCCATCCGACCGCGAGATCCGTATGACGCGTCTCTTCGATGCGCCTCGTCACCTGGTTTGGGAAGCGATGAGCAAGCCCGAACACATCAGACGATGGTGGGGCGCCCTCGGCGAAGGCTATTCCGTCCCCGTGTGCGAGGTGGATCTGCGGGTTGGTGGCAAGTGGCGCTTCGTCAACCGCCATCCGAAAGGTGAGGCAGACTTCTACGGCGTGTATCGCGAGATCGTGCCGCCCGACCGTGTGGTCTTCACCGAGATTTTCGCCCCGTTCCCCGACGCCGGGTCCCTGGTGACCGTCGAGCTCTCGGACGAGAACGGCAAGACGCGGATGACGGTCACGGCGGAGTATCCGTCCCTCGAGGTTCGCGACATGGTGATCAACACGGGAATGGCCAAGGGCGCGGCGCTCAGCTACGACCGGCTGGAAGAGGTCGCGAGAGAGCTCCAGGGCTAAGAGGCAGGAACCCTGTTGGCTGCGTTGTGGGCGGGCCTGTCGCAGGCCCGCCCAGACGGTTGGGCAAAGACGAGCGGCGGAATTCCCGAGCCTCAATCGGCGCGCAGCGCAATAAGCGGATCGACGCGCGAGGCCCGCAGCGCCGGCCCGATGCACGCGAGGAGCACGATTGCTCCCTGCGCAAGCGCCACGCCGAGATAGACCAACGGGTTCAGCACGTTCACCCCGACGAAGACCGCCTGCGTCAGGCGCCCGGCGGCTGCAGCGAGCAGCAGGCCGATGACGAGCCCCGGCACGAAGAGCCTCGCGCTGCCTTTCAGCACGTCGACGACGAGATCACGTGGCGTCGCACCGATGGACACCCGCACCCCGAACTCCCTCATCCGCCGGCTGACGGCATGGATCACGACGCCGGACAGGCCCACGGTGGCCAGGACGATCGCGAGCCCCCCGCAGATCGAGAACGTCCAGCTCAATGTTCGGAATGGCCAGAGCTGCACCGCCATGCGCTGCTCCATGGTCTTGACCGACAGCATCGAGACGTTCGGGTCGATCGCCCGTGCGGCGTCAACGAGCGGTCGAACCGCGTTCGCAGGCGTTCCACTCGTTCGTGCGACAACGCTCAGAGCGCCACCGAAGTCCTCAGCGCCGATCGGCAGGAACAGCGCCGGCCGCTCACGATCCAGCCCGCGTATACGAGTTTTCTGCGTGATGCCGATCACGGTCAGCAGCTTTCCATCCGTGCCGATCCTTACCGTATCGCCAACGCCGCCGCCGTTCGGCCATTGTTTCAGCGCAAACGCCTGGTTGACCACGATCTCCGACGCGTTGCGGCCGCGCTCGAATTCGCGCCCTTCCTTGATCGAAATGCCCATCGTCTGGAAGTACCCGGGACCAACCGCGTAAGTCGGGTACTTCGGGCACGAGTCACTTTCGCAGCGCCCGCCGGCAGGCCAGACGGCCGTTTCCCGATCCATGCCTATGAAAAACGGCGCGCGATCTGCGACGGCGACGTCAACGACGCCCGGGAGCGCCCCGACGCGAGCGAGCAACGCATCGACGTAGCGCTCAGCGCGATCGGCGCCGTATCCATGAGACGCCGGCTCGAAATCCGCGATGACCAGGTGCTGTCGCGCGAGCCCGACATCCGCAGTCGACAAACCCGCGTAAGACTGGATGAGCAGCGCCGCAACCGCGAGAAAAGCCGTGGACCCGGCGATCTGGGCACCCACCAGCCATCGTCCCAGCCGGGAAGGCCGGCCGGAGACGCTCGTGGCTCCCTGCGATCCGAGCGCGCGCAAGACGTTGACCCTGGCGGCCGCGACGGCAGGCCACAGGCCTGGCAGCACACCGGAGACGAAGACGAGCGCGAGGATGAACCCGACGACGTTGAGATCCGCGGTCAGGTCGACGTGTTGAGGTTCTTCGATCGGGATGGCGAAGGCGGAGACGATGGACTGCGTCCACCACGCGAGGACGAGCGCGAGCGCCCCCGACATCGCCGCCAGCACGCATCCTTCCGTGATCACGAGCCGCGTCAGCCGCCAGGGCGCCGCGCCGAGCGCCGTACGAATGCCCATCTCGCGTTCTCGTTCGACCCCGCGCGCCAGGAGGAGATTGGCGACGTTGAAGCAGGCGAGCAGCAGGATCAGGCCGATGATGCCCATCGCGACCGCAGCGGCCGTGGACAGCGCGCGGAGCTCGCTGTTCTTCTCGCCCAGCATCCGGAACCGCACGCCGCGTGTCTTGTGCGTCTCGGGCCAGTCACGGGCCATCACCGCGGCGGCGGTGCCAAGTTGACCCTGGACCTGGGCGAGCGTGGCGCCATCCTGGAGTTTGCCAAGCAGGAACAGCCACCGCTTGTCGCGCTTCTGGAGCGCGCTGGACGTGGAGAAGAGCTCCGCGTCGTCGAGCGGCAGCCAGACGTCCGGTGAGTAAAGTCCCGCCGGCCCTGTAAAGGACTCCGGAACGATGCCAGCGACGCTGACGTCGATGTTGTTCAAACGTAGCGTCAATCCGGCCAGTGATGCAGAAGCCAGCTTGTCGCGCCAGAATCGCTCGCCGACGACGACGGAAGGCGAGCCGCCGGGGACCGGTTGGACACGCAAATGACCGGCAATCGTCTCGGCCGTGAGCATCGAGAAATAGTTGGGGGAGACGAACAGCACCCACGCAGTTTCCGTCGCGTCGTCATGCCGCCAGGCCAGGGACAGGCGCCCTTCCGCTGCGACGTCGAGCGATCCGCGCGTGGCCTCCGCAAACCGTTCGTACTCCTGGAGCGAGGCATAGCCAATCTCGTCGCCCGGAGGCGTCGTGGCGATGCGCCCGACGCCAGGGCGGGCCTTTGTCGCGAATCCCTTGAGAAGGAGGCCGTTGACCACGCTGAATGCGACGGCATTCACGCCCATCCCGATGGCAAGGGTCAGCACAGCCGTGGCGGCGAATGCCGGACGCCGCCGGAGCTGCCGGAGCGCCAGTCGCAGATCCTGCAGGAGGGTTGTCATCTGGAGAAAAGACGGACGGCCCGCCCAAAGGTTCCTGTTGACGGCGTCCGCCGGACGCGGCATGCTGTCCGCGGCGTCGATCCACGCCGAACCTCTCGAGACTCCGCCCCAGCTGGAGTCCTGTGCGAGGCAAAGGGGGGCACACTCCCGGATCGGGATCGTCAATCCTTTGCGTCACCATGGCGCGCTGCTGGGGAGAGGGTCATGGTGCGTCGAAGGAGCTGCTGACGATGCCTCGCAACAAAGATCTCAAGCGCCTGGTCCGCGCTCGCATGAGCAAGACAGGCGAGTCCTATACCGCCGCCCGCGCGCAACTCATCGCCAGGTCCAAGTCTCAGTCCGCCGCCCGCACCACCGTGAGGAAGCCGTCGGTCGACTTCGCCGCGCTGGCGGGTATGAGCGACGCCACGCTCAAGGAGAAGACCGGTTGCAACTGGGAACGCTGGACGCACGCCCTTGATTACCTGGGTGCCGAGCGGATGGCACATCGCGAGATCGCCGCGCTGGTGAGCACGAAGTACAAAATCGATGGGTGGTGGGCGCAGACGGTCACCGTCGGGTACGAGCGCATCAAAGGCCTTCGAGCGCGTGGGCAGCGGCGCGACGGCACCTACGAGGCCACCAAGTCGCGCACCTACAACGTGCCCGTAACCACGCTGTTCGACGCCTGGGCCGACGCCAAGGTCCGCCGTCGCTGGCTCGACGATGCGACCGTCAAGGTGCGCACGGCCACGGCTCCGAAATCGATGCGGCTCGGTTGCGTGGATCGCAGCATCGTCGCGATCGGGTTCATGGCGAAGGGCGCGTCCAAGAGCGCCGTCGCCGTGCAACATACGAAGCTCCCCGACCGCGACAAAGCGGATCAGCTCAAACGCTATTGGTCCGAGCGGCTGGATGCGCTCGGCGAGGTGCTCGCAGCGTCATAGCACGGAGCTCCCGGCCCTGGGGCGAGGGTTGACCACCTCCGCCAACGGTCTCATCCGAGGGGCTTCGCCCCTCGGACTCCCCTACACGCGCTCTCGCGCGCCGCTCCGCCGGCGCGCTTCCGCCTCCGCGCGAAGCGCTACGGCGAGACCTCGCCGAAGCCTTGGCGTAGGCGGGCCGATCGCGTGGCTCGCTCGCAAGCTCGCTCGCACCTTGGAACGAGCGTCGGGTTTATGAGTCGGCTTCTACGGTGCTCCGCCATCGCTCCAGCGAAGGTGGAGGACCCCGCCCCGGGATCCGGAGTGGGCTCGCGGTTTAGAATGGCGTCATGACGACGACCAGAATCGCCGGGCTTCTTGTGCGGGCCGCGATCGTGCTGCTGCTGGCGGCGAGCGGCGCCTGTTCCAAGGTCAGCGCTCCAGGTGGTCCTCCCAACCCCTCCTCCGCGCCGACGGCCGACGACGCCAGGGCTTTCCTGAACGACGTCAATGCGACGGTATTGCGGCTGGGCATCGCGGGATCGCAAGCCGGATGGGTCGCGCAGAACTTCATCACTGAAGACACGGAGGCGATGGACTCGCGGGCCACCCAGGCGTTCTCCGACGCAGCGGCGAAGTTCGCGAAGGAGGCAGTCCGCTTCGACACGCTGCAGCTGCCGGCCGATCTCCGGCGTCAACTCGATCTTCTGAAGGTGTCGCTGGTGCTGGCGACGCCCGCCGATCCGAAGGCATCCGAAGAGCTCACCCAGATCGTGTCGAGGATGCGGGGCATCTACGGCAAGGGGAAGTGGTGCCCGGATCCCGCCAAGCCCGACACCTGCCACAACATCGATACGGTGACGAAGGTGCTCGCGAGCTCGCGCAACGAGCCCGAGTTGCGGCGGGAGTGGGAAGGCTGGCACACGGTCTCGCCGCCGATGAAGAAAGATTACGCGCGTTTCGCGGAGCTCTCCAACCAGGGCGCCAAGGAGCTCGGCTTCCCGAACACCGGCGCGATGTGGCGTGCGAAGTACGACATGCCGCCGGACGCGTTCGCAAAAGAAGTCGATCGACTGTGGGATCAGGTCCGTCCCTTGTATCTCCAATTGCACGCGTACGTGCGAATGAGGCTCCGGGAGAAGTACGGCCCCGTCGTCCCAGAGAAAGGGCCCATCCCGGCGCACCTTCTGGGCAACATCTGGGCGCAGGACTGGTCCAACATCTACCCGCTCGTGGCGCCGGCACACTCGGACGCCGGCTTCTCGCTCACGGACATCCTGAAGCGGAAGCGGGTCACGCCGCTCGAGATGGTGCGTACCGGCGAGCGGTTCTACACCTCGCTGGGATTCAACCCGCTGCCGCAGACGTTCTGGTCGAGGTCACTCTTCGTGCGGCCGCGCGATCGCGAGGTCGTCTGCCACGCGAGCGCGTGGGACATCGACTTCGAGTCGGACCTGCGCATCAAGATGTGCATCGACCAGACCGCGGAGGATTTTTCGACGATCCACCACGAGCTCGGGCACAACTTCTATCAGCGCGCCTACAAAGATCAGCCCGTGCTCTTCCGGGACAGCGCCAACGACGGCTTTCACGAGGCCATCGGCGACACCATCGCGCTATCGGTTACCCCCGAGTATCTCGTGCGGATTGGCCTGCTCGACAAGGCGCCCGACTCGTCGCGCGACATCGGGCTGCTGATGTCCCGCGCCCTGGAGAAGGTGGCGTTCCTGCCGTTCGGCGTCGTGATCGATCAATGGCGCTGGAAAGTGTTTTCAGGCGAGGCGAAGCCGGAGCAGTACAACACGCTGTGGTGGGAGCTGCGGCAGAAGTACCAGGGCGTCGCACCATCGAGTGCGCGCGGGGAGGAGTTCTTCGATCCAGGCGCGAAGTACCACGTGCCGGACAATACGCCATACGCGCGCTATTTCCTGGCGGACATCCTGCAGTTCCAGTTTCATCGCGCGCTGGCGCAGGCGGCCGGCTGCAAGGCGCCGCTGCACCGGTGCTCGATCTACGAGAGCAAGGAGGCCGGGCAGCGTCTCGGCACGATGCTCGCAATGGGCATGTCGAAGCCGTGGCCCGACGCGCTGGAGGCGTTGACGGGGTCGAAGCAGATGGACGCGTCGGCGATCCTCGACTATTTCGCGCCCCTCAAGGCGTGGCTCGACGAACAGCTGAAAGGGAAGCCCGTCGGCTGGTAGATTCCATTCAGATGAGAAGAGGGCCGGAGCTGGCGGCGAATGCGAGAATGAGCGGTCGATGCTCACCACGCTCGCCGTCTCCGGCTACCGGTCGCTGCGCGACCTGACGATTCCGCTCGATCGGCTCAACCTCGTGACGGGCCCGAACGGCAGTGGCAAATCGAACCTGTATCGGGCCCTTCGTCTCCTCGCCGAAACTGCGCAGGGCCGCGTCATTCCGTCGCTCGCCCGAGAGGGCGGGCTGCAGTCGACGCTCTGGGCGGGACCTGAAGCCTTTTCGCGCGCCGTCCTGCGCGGCGACCACCCGGTCCAGGGTGCCGTGCGCAAGACCGCTGTCAGCCTTCGACTGGGGTTCGCCGGAGTCGACTTCAGCTACACGATCGATCTCGGCTTCCCGCCACCGCCCATGGGAGCCTTCGGGCACGATCCGGAAATCAAGCGCGAGTGCGTCTGGGGCGGCGCGACGCTCCGGCCGGCGGCGTTGCTCGTCGATCGCCGCGGACCGCTGGTCAGGTCGAGGGAATCGAAGGGAGGCTGGACGCACATCACCCAGACCCTCGCGGGCTTCGACAGCATGATGACGCACTGCGCCGACCCGCGTCATACGCCCGAGATGCTCATGCTGCGGGAAGCCATGCGTGCCTGGCGCTTCTACGATCACTTCCGGACGGACGCCGGTGCCCCCGCCCGGTTGCCGCAGATCGGCACGCACACGCCCGTTCTGAGCCACGATGGCGCGGACCTCGCAGCGGCGCTCCAGACGATTCGCCAGATCGGGGATGCGGAAGCCATGCACGAGGCGGTCAACGACGCATTTCCGGGCGCCAGCGTGTCCGTGAATTTCGACACCGGTTGGTTCGAAGTCGAAATGCAGCAGCATGGCCTCTTGCGCTCCTTGAAGGCGGCGGAGCTGTCGGACGGTACGCTGCGTTACCTCTTGTGGGTGGCCGCTCTCCTCACGCCGAGGCCGCCCGGCCTGCTGGTCCTCAACGAACCCGAGACCAGTCTTCACCCGGACTTGCTCCCGGCGCTGGGGCGACTCATCGCCCAGACCGCGCAGCGCTCCCAGGTGGTCGTCGTGTCGCACGCGCCCGGGCTCATCGACGCCCTTCAGTCGCAGCCCGAGTGTCACTCGATCACGCTCGAGAAACGGCTCGGCGAAACCCTTCTCGCGCGTGAAGATCGTCCCCGCGTCCCGTGGCAGTGGCCCGTGCGATAGGGAGAGGGATGGTTCGAGGTTTCCTCCATTCACTCCTGACGCAGCGACTGACCCGGCTCGATGCCGAGTACTCGCCTCGCGGGCAGGTAGCACGCCACCAGTGCGACCACAGCGAGGGCGAGTCCTACAGCCAGGAGCGTCGGCGGATCCGACGGCGAGACACCCACGAGGACGCCCCGCATCAGGCCACCCGCCAGGTAGAGCCCCGGGACGCCGATCAACAGCCCGGTCGCGACCAGCCTGGTGCCTTCGGCGAGCACCAGCCGGAGGACGCGGCCGTGGTCCGCGCCGAGCGCGAGGCGCACGGCGAACTCGTGACGGCGACGGGTGACGGATCCGGACACCACTCCGAATAGCCCCATTGCGGCGAGTAGGAGAGCGCCCATCGCGAAGCACGTAATCAGCACCGCGCTGATCCGCTGCTGGCGAAGCGCATCACCGACGATCTCATCCATCGTCCGCGCCTCGGTGATGGCGAGCCGCGTGTCGACGCCCTGGATCGCCGCGCGAACGTCGGGGACGAGTCCGTGGGGGTCGCGTCCGGTGCGGAGGACGAACGACAAGCCGCGATAGCCCCAGTCCTCGGCGCGGACGAAGAGCTGCGGCCGGCCGTCTTTGTGGACATCGTACAGTCGCGCTTGCTCGACGACGCCGACAATCGTCAGAGAAAGCTTGTTGTAGGGGATGGCCGCACCTATAGGGTTGCCGGTGGGGAAGAACTGCCTCGCGAGGAGCTGATCGATCACGGCCTCGCGCACACCTTCGTGGCGGACCCTGTCGAACCCGCGTCCGGCTACCACTCGCATGCGCATGGTCTCGAAATACCCGGCGCGCGTCCCGATGGTGTCGACGAGCGGTCTATCCCGCTCGGCATCGCCGGTGTTGCCGGGCGCCCCTGGGATTCTGATGCCGGTCTGACTCGCAGAGGCGGTCAGCGGAAGCGCGCTTCCGGCGCTGACGCCGGTGACACCGGGGAGCGCCTCGAAGGCGCGCTCCAGGCGGTCTTGAAGGGTAAGGGCCTGGGCCGCTTCGGGAAAGAGCTGAGTCGGTATCGGCACACGGATCGTGAGGAGACCCTCGGGCCGGAAGCCGGGGTCCGCCCCGAGAAGCCTGTCGAAGCTTCGGACGACGAGGCCTCCGGTCGCGAGCAGCACGAGCGTCAGTGCGACCTGCGCGACTACCATGCCGCGGCGCATCCGGCCATGACCGCCGCCTCCGCGCACGGCGCTGCTGGCAAGGATCGACGACAACGATACCCGGGCTGCCCAGATCGCCGGGGCCGTCGAGGCGAGGAGACCGAGCAGCATGCCGAGCCCGATCACCACGGCTCCGATCCTCCAGTCGACGGCGACCGCGGCGCGGCGTGGGAGATCGAGTGGCGCCAGATGTATCAGAGAGCGGGTGGCCCAGATCGCGACGAGCGTGCCGGCCGCGCCGCCGAGGAGGCCGAGGAGCGCGCCTTCGGCGAGCGTCGCTCGGGCGACCGCCATGCCATTGGCCCCGAGCGCACGCGACACGGCGAATTCGTGTTCGCGTTGCGCCGCCCGTGCGAGCAACACCGACGCGAGATTCACCATCAACACGAGAACCAGGAACACGCCGGCGAAACCGAGGACGACGAGCGCAGGGCGGGCGGAGGAGACGAGGTCCGGCTTCAGCCCGACAGGATACAGCTTGAGTCCCCGGCTCTGGAAATCGCGTGCGTCGACAGTTCTCCCGACGGCATCGACGGCCAGAGCGACCGACTGCGAGGGCGTGCCGCGCGTCGCCCGGATCAGCCCGGCGTAACTCCCCGCGCCAGGGTTCGCTTCCGCGAGATTGATGTTGAAGGTGATATAGGCGTCCCCGCGCTGTGGCGGACCGAGGCTCGCGTTCTGCACGAACGAGAACCGGGGTGGCATCACGCCGATGACGGTGAACGGCTGTCCGTTCAACCGCACGAGCGTGCCGAGAATCGCACGGTCGGCACCCAGACGAGTCCAGAGCTCGTGTGTCAGCACGATGACCGGCGGCCGGTTCGGCCCGACCTCGTTCCGCGCGAACCCGCGGCCGAGCACGGGTTTGACGCCGAGCAGGTCGAACAGGTTCGGCGTCGTCGCCAGCACCGGGATCTCGGTGGGCTCCGCTCCCTCCTTCCTCGAGAACGTGAAGAGCTGCCGCATGAGTCCGGCCGCGTCCTCGATGACGCCGCCGGTCTTCTGGAGCTCCGCGACGTCCGTTCCGCCCAGCCACCCTCGCTTCAAATCGAACATCGGACCGTAGTCGCGCCAGACGAAATAAAGGTCGTCCGGATCTTTGTAGGGCATCGGGTCGATCAGAATCTTCTGCACGACCGTGTAGACGACTGCGAACATGCCGAGGCCGATGGTCAACGTCCCCGCGACCGCCACGACAAGCGTCGGTGCCCGCATCAGCCGCCGCGTCGCAAGCTCGATGTCCCGACCCCAGTTGCCGCCGCGACGCCACGACGCAGCGGGCCGGGCCCGTTCGCTCGGGCCGCTGCGCAGCGAGTCTCGGAGCGCGGTCAGCCAAAGGCGGGCGAGCCGGACGGGTCCGCCGGCGTTCAACGCTTCTCTCGCACGATCGCGGTAGGTCTCGACCAGGCCATCGCCCATCTCATCCCGGAAGTCAGCAGGGTAGAGCCGCAGGAGGAGCCGGAACCAGCGCTCGGAGGCGTTCAAGAGGTGACGGTGGTTCATTTCGCCTCCTTGCTGAGCAACCCTCCGATTCGGGCCGCCCTGGTCAGCGCTTCCAGCCGGCGCGCTTCGGCCCTTGCGACACGAAGACCCGTGTCCGTGATGCGGTAGTAGTTGCGCCGCTCGTTGCCGGTGTCCGGCGCCGCCCGGCGGGCCGCCGCGACAATCAGCTGGTTCTCCACCATCCGCGCCAGGGCGCGGTACATCGTTCCGACATCGGGCACGGCCGACTCGTCGCGCGCCTCGATGTCCCGGATGATTCCGTAGCCGTGCCGTTCACCCATGGCGAGGCTGAGCAGGATGTGAAACTCCACACCCCGCAGCGGCAGCAGCGAGTCGAGAGCCTTTCTGGCCCTGTCCATTCCCATGACGTCCCTCTTGAACCGGGTGTGTGTCTGCGCCGCACATATATGCAACGCGCATACATACCCTGTCAAGTCGGAGCTAGAAGCCGTCTCACAAACCCGACGCTCGCTGCAGGGTGCGAGCGAGCATGGCGAGCGAGCCACGCGAGCGGCCCGCCTACGCCAAGGCTTCGGCGAGGTCTCGCCGTAGCGCTTCGCGCGGAGGCGGAAGCGCGCCGGCGAAGCGGCGCGCGAGAGCGCGTGTCGGGGAGTCCGAGGGGCGAAGCCCCTCGGATGAGACTCGTACCTGGCGAGTGCTCTCTTATTCCGATCTCAACGCCTGGATGACGTCGATTCGCGATGCCCGCGCCGCAGGCATCAGGGACGCCAGCACTGCCGCGGCAACGAGCACCATCGCCGCGCCGATCGTGGCCAGCGCCCCGGGGATGTGGACGTCCTGGATGTAGCTGCCGACGAGACGCGTCAGCACGACGCCGCCGATCGCTCCGGACACGATCCCGCCGAGGGCGATCACCGCGCCCTCTCCGAGCACGCGTGTCAGGAGGTGGTGCGGCGCCGATCCAATCGCCAGACGCACGCCGAACTCCCGCGTCCGCGCGCTGACCGAGAAGGCCAGGACACCGGCGACGCCGACGATGGCGATGAGCAGCGCCACCCCCGCGAATCCGCCGAAGACCATCGCGTTCAACCGATCCGGCGCGAGGACCTCGGCACGGACGTCTTCGAGGGTTGCGGCCTGCTCGACCGGCTGCTCGGCCGAGAGATCCCGGATGATCCGCGTAATCGGAGGAACCAGCGCATACGGATCCGTTTTCGCGTGCACGAACAAGCGGCCGCCGCCGATTTCCTGCTCGAACGGGTGATACACCGTCATCGCCGCTCCGGGCACCACGTTCTCATCGTCGACGTCGGCAACCACGCCGACGATGCGACGCGGCTCCGGGCTGACGTCGATGAACTTGATGACCGGGTCGGTCCACATCAGGCGGCGGTTCACCGCGTCCTGCGTGGGGAACAACCGCTGCGCGACGCTCTGGCTGATGACGACGACCTTCTCGGCATCGCGGCGATCGGCATCGGAAAAGTCGCGGCCGGCAATGATCGGTACGCCAAGCGAGGCGAAGAATCCTGGCGAGACCGTGCGGAACCGCGCCCGCGGATCCTCTTCTCCGTTCGCCTTCGCGTATCCTTCGGCCGAGAACTGCGCCTCGAAGAATCCTTTGTCACGCCAGGGGACTGCGGTGCCGACCGCGACGCGCTCCACTCCGGGGACCTGAGAGACCCGGCGGATCACCTCCCGATAGAAGCCGGTGATTTCCTGCGGTTTTCTGGCGTAGGAGACAATCGGCACGTTCAGCGCCAGCACGTTGCGCGTGTCGAAACCGGTGTGCGCCTTCTGGAGGCTGAACAACGTCGTCAGCAGCATTCCGGCGCCTGCAAGCAGGATGAACGACGCCGCGATCTGCGTGACCGCGAAGAGACGCAGCCGGCCATTCGTGGCCGATGTGATCCGCACGCCGCCGTTCGACAGGCCAAAACCGTTCGAGGCGCCTGCGGAAGGCAGCCGCGGGACGTACGCCAGGAGGACAGCCGCAGTCACAGCCAGGAGCACGCCGACCCACAGCAGGCTCGCGTCGACCGTGACATCCAGCGCGCGGATCGAAAACCGCGCGGCGTAGCGCGCGAGCACGGCGACCATGGGTCGCGCGATGAGGATCGCCAGGATGGCGCCGGCGCCGCAGAGGACGAGGCTTTCCACGAGCAGCGTTCGGCGGAGCGCGCCCGCGCTCGCGCCGAGCGCCGCGCGGATGGCGAGCTCGCCCTGCCGGCGAACCGACCGCGCGAGGATCAGGTTCGCGACGTTCGAGCACGCCACGATGAACACGAGCCCGGAAGCCGCGAGGAGGACCAGCAGGACCGTGCGCGCCGGCGAGATGATCTGATCGCGTAGCCGGACAGCATCGATGCGGAAGTCAGCCTGCGACTTATACGCCTCGGGATGCTGCGTGACGATGGAGCCATGCACCGCGCGCAGCTCCGCCAGGGCGGCGTCGAGATCGGTCCCCGGCGCAAGCCGGCCGAAGAGGTCGGTCATGCGATGGACGCGCCCTTCCACCATCGTGGCATCGAGGTGGTGAGGGCTGGTGACGACGTTCGCGATGATCTCGGTCTCGGTCGGATAGGGGACCGACGGCTCGAGGACTCCGATGATCGTCGCCGAGCGATCGCCGAGCCTGATCACCTTCCCGATCGCGGCCGGATCGCTGTGCAGTCCTGTCGTCCAGAAGCGATACGTCAGGACGGCAGCGCCTGCCGCCTCAGGGCCGTCGTCACTCGCGTTGAGGAGTCGGCCCCTGATGGCGCGCAGCCCCATGACGTCGAAGTAGGAGCCGCCCACCACGCCGGCGCGGACGACGCGAGGCTCTCCCACCCCTGACATCGTGAAATCGATCGTCGAGAAGTCGCCGAACGCGGCCAGGGTCCTGATCCGCGATCGGAGGTCCCGGATCTCGGGCACGGAGAACTTGGCGTCTTCGACGCCGATGCCGAGCGCGCTCTGGCGGATATAGATGAGCCGATCCTGATCCCGGTTCACGAGCGGGCGCAGGAGGACGCCCCGCACCACGCTGAAGATGGCCGCGTTGGCGCCAATGCCGAGCGCGAGGGTCACGACCACCGTCATTGCGAGTCCCTTGACGCGGGCGAGTGACCGAAGAGCAAAGCGGAAGTCGGTGATGAAATTCATATCGATCCCATTACGCGTTGTCAGAGAGGCCTTTACACGAAGGTCAACTCCGGCCGCCAGCTGAGCCGGTGGCTATTATGCTTCTCCCCCCGCCCAATAGTCGGAGCCGGGGACCTCAAATCGACAGGCCCGGGGTCAGACCTGGGTCTGACCCTGCTCTCACCCCGCCCTGGAGTAGCATTTCCGCATGGCTCTCACCGTTACCAAGGATCTCATCCTGCCGAGCACCGTCACGGGCTCCTGGCCGCGGCCTCGCTGGTTCGACACCAGCATGTGGGGCAAACCGCTCGACACCTGCATGCTGGACGTCCGGTTCCGGGAAAAGTTTCAGGACGCCCTCGCCGTGGTCCTGGCCGACGAGGAGCGCGCCGGGCTCGACATCCTGACTCACGGAGACTTCCACTGCGACGAAGACTTCGCCGGGCGAAGCTGGCACCACTATCCGCTCCAGCGCTGGGCGGGCTTCGAAGGCGACCACCTCCAGTCGGAGGATACCCGCAGCCCCTGGCTCAAATATCCGCCTGGCACGCTCCTCAGCGAGATCTATACCGGGTGGCGGTGGCCCCATGTCACAGCCAAGATCGAGCACCGTTCGCTCGACTACGCCAAGATCTGGCGCATCGCCCAGGCCAGATCGCCAAAGCCAGTACGCTTCGGGACCTGCTGCTCTCAAGTCATGGGGCTGTTCCTCGACATCCACACGAAGGCCTACAAGGACAATCGCGAGGTCGTCTGGGACATGGCGGTTGCGATGAACACGGAGCTCCTCGCGTTGCGGGATGCCGGCTGCAGGTGCATTCAGATCGAGGAGCCCACACTGCACTTCATGGCCAACACCTTCGGGGCGAAGGACGAGAAGGTGCGGTTCATGATCGAGTGCTACAACCGCGAAGTGCAGGGGCTCGACGATGTCGAGATCTGGATTCACACGTGCTGGGGTAACCCGAACATGCAGCGCGTGATGGACGATACGAGCTACGCAGCGTCGTTCGAGCTGTATCTGAACGAAATGAAGGGCGACGTCTGGACGATTGAAACGAAAGATCGCGACTTCAGGGATATCGAGCTGTTCGGCCGGTTCAAGGGGAAGCTGCCCAAGAAAATCTGCATCGGCGCCGTGAGCCACCGGACGCTGCAAGCAGATCGCGCCGACGATGTCGCCGCCGCGATCCGGACGGCGCTGCAGCACATCGCGCCGGAGCAGCTCATCGTGTCCAGCGACTGCGGGTTCGGCCGCCAGGGGTGCAACCGCGAGATTGCCTTTTACAAGGCGACGGCCATCGCTCAGGGTTGCAACATCGTTCGCAGGGAGCTTGGTGTGGAGACGCGTGACGTGCCGGCCGCCGATCCGATCCTGCAGACCGACATCGTGCCGAAAGGTGCGGGGATCGTGCGAGCCTGATTCGCGATCCATGCCACCGCGAGCGCAAGGGCGGGGCTTGAACGCCCCGCCCTCCATTCGAGACAACCAAAACTCTGAAACTAGAAGCCGTCTCGCAAACCCGACGCTCGATTCACGATGCGAGCGAACGACAGTGAGCGAGCCACGCGAGCGGCCCGCCTACGCCAAGGCTTCGGCGAGGTCTCGCCGTAGCGCTTTGCGCGGAGGCGGAAGCGCGCCGGCGAAGCGGCGCGCGAGAGCGCGTGTCGGGGAGTCCGAGGGGCGAAGCCCCTCGGATGAGACTAATGCAGTCCACCTCCGGGTGGTGGCGGGGGTGTCGGCACGGTGGGGACGTTGAGGCCGCCGTGACCCTGGAAGAGCCCCTGGTGCGCCGGCGCCAGGAACGGGAACAGCGGGTTGTAGTCCTTGTCGTTCACTTCCACGCCCCGGGCAAGACCCGCGGCGGGGTCCCCCGCAACGATCAGGCTGAGGAGCACGCTGTTCACGTTGACCTGATTGCGGTTCGGCGCGGTTCCACCGCCCATACGCCGCCCGTTCGGGAAGCTCGAATCGATCGCGGCGTCGAGCGTGATGACGTCACCGGTGAATCCATCGGCCACGGGAATCGGCCGTCCCAGGTTGATGGCATTGATGATGTCCAGCCGCGGTCCCTTGAGCGTCGCCACCGCGGAGTCCGGAACGCCAAGCGCCTTGTAGATGCCGAGCGCTTCCGCATCGCGCACGAGGACCGGGAACAGGATGTCCGCGCCGAAACTGCTGACGTCGTAGAGCGGGCTGGTCCGCAGATACAAGGTCTGGCGCTGCGTTCCGATCAGGCCGGCGTTGAACAGCGGCAATGCGTTTCGACCGACCTGCACCCACTCCCCGGATCCCTTGAGGCCGGTGATGATGTTCGAGGCGTCGACGGTCTGCGTCTCCCGACGGCTGATGCTCGACCACACGCGCAGCAGGCTGTCGGTGCTGTCTGACTGGAGCTGCCCGTTGTGCGGAATCCCGTTGGGGAAGATGTCCGTCATCGGAATCTCGAGGGCGATGGAGAACAGGTTGAATCCCGTGAAGACGTCCGTCGCGGGCGCCCGCCGTGCCCCGGGGATGCCGCCCAGATCGCCGGCACTCAGGTTGACGAGATCGAAGATGCCCTTTTCGTCGAGTTGATACGGATCGTCGAACTGGCCTGCGATGACGCGACCGCCGTTCGAGAGTTGTTGGATGTAGCTGTCGACGAACGCCTGATCGTACAGCCCCACTTCCCGGCTGGTGGGATCCTGGGAGTCGTACCCCTGGAAGTCTCCAAGCTTGTAGATCAGTCGATCGGTCTGCGGCCCGTGGTTGTTCGGAAGGACCGGCAGATTCCTGCCGAGCACCGTCCCATCGTCGTCATCACGGCCGCGTCCGCGCTTGTCGCCGTTCTCGATGCGCGTGACTCGCATGGTCTCGGTGCCGCCGGTGAGCTGCCACAGCAGTTCGTTTCCGCCGCCCAGCGGATCGCTGGCGCTCGGCGCCGCTTCTGCGCTCAGCCGATTCGTGAACTCGACCCTGTAGACCACGTCGTCCTTGAGGCTCTTGCCCTTCGCGATGTGGAACTCGTAACGATAGCCGTTGCAGGCTCGCAGGCCCTGGTTGCCCTGCCCAGGCTCGTGGAGCGGGTTGAAGTCCATGATGAGGTAAAGCTTGTCGTGTGAACCGTCCGAGACCCACGCGAAGGTATCGGTGTTGTCGGCGCACGGCTCGTTGAGAATAGCGAGGGCCTCGCGGTGACTCGAAGCCCTCGTGCGTTCTGTTGTGCTTACCAACGTTGCTGCGACGACGGCGGCGACGATGATCGTACTGACTGCCTTCTTCATTGCTGCCTCCCGTAAGTGGCAAGACCATCTCACCACTGCTGCCGGTCCCTTCTACGGCCGACGATCCCGAACGGATTGGGCAGCCAGTCTCACGCTGGTGACTGGTTCTCAATCCGAGGGGCTTCGCCCCTCGGACTCCCCTACACGCGCTCTCGCGCGCCGCTTCGCCGGCGCGCTCCGCTCGCGTGGCTCGCTCACTGCCGTTCGCTCGCATCGTGAAACGAGCGGCAGATTTATTAGACGGCTACGCTCATCGTGACGGGGAACGACGCGTTGAGCGCGGCGCTGTCCTGTGTGTAAACGAAGTGAAAACGGATGGGCGATCCTGTAAACGCGCACGATCTACGGCTGCCGGGCGCCGCCGGATGTGGGCAGGTCGTACGCTACAATTCCCGCGTGTCTTTCCGGTCGCGGTGATTTCGTGCACGCAGATGCCGGCACCGAACATGGGGAACTGTGGACGGAGGAGGGCGCCCGGGTGGTGCTCGTCGTCCAGCCGGAAGACTACATGCGCTCGCGCGACCGGTACAGGCGCCGATCGTCGTGACCGTGCTCGAGGCGAAGCGCTGATCGCGGCGCGGCACGGCCTGCCGCCTTCACTCCGCTCTGAGCGCTACGATCGGATCGACCCTCGACGCCCGCCGCGCGGGAATCCAGCACGCAGCAAAGGCCACAAGCAGCAGCAATACGGCAACGCCGCCGAACGTCAGCGGATCGGTTGCGCTCACCTGAAACAACAAATGGTCGAGCACGCGGGTCAAGGCAAGGGCCGCGGCGAGACCCAACGACACTCCAACGGCCGGCAGCCGCATGCCGCTCCGGAGGACGTGGGCGAGGAGTTGACGATGGTTTGCACCGAGCGCGAGCCTCACGCCAAACTCGTGGGTCCGTTGCTCGACGGTGAAGTGCAGGATCCCGTATACGCCCACGGCCGACAGCATCAGAGCGGCGCCCGCGAACAGCGCGAGGAGCCACGTCTGGAAGCGCCGCTGCGCGCTCCGCTCTCCCAGCAGGTCCTCGACCGTGGTCATCCGCACGATCATCGCACTTGGGTGTATGGACCGGATCGTGTCTCTCGCGATAGCCGCCACTCCGGACGGATCGCCGGTCGTCCGGATGGCGATGTCCATCGTCGGCTCCGAGCTGGCGAAGAAGAATTCCGGAATGGGCAACTGCTCGAGCCCTTGCCGGTGCATGTTGGCGGCGACGCCGACGATGGTGATCCAGGCATCTTTCGCGTCCGGACCGCCTTCCTTGAATCGCCGGCCGACCGGATCTTCGTCGACAAAAAAGCGGCGCGCGAACGCGTCGTTGACGATCGCTACGCGTGCATTCTGCTCGTCCGGTCGGAAGAAGCGGCCCTTGAGGAGCGGCACGCCCATCGCCTGGAAGAACCCCGGCGTCACATCGTCGGTGTTGACGAGTGTCGAATCCAGGACCGCTCGAGGATCCGTCCGCCCGTCGACCGTGATGGCCTCTTCGGGATTTCTGGCAATCATGAAGTTGGTGATCGCGCCGACGCGGTGGACGCCAGGAAGGCCTGCCAGGCGCTCCTCGATCGCCGCGAAGGTCTGCCACTCCTGCTGGCGCCAGGTCGGCGACACGGGGATTGGAAGATTGACGCGTGCCAGCAGCACGTTCCGATCGTCGAAGCCGGGATTTACGCCGCGAACGCTGAGGAAGCTGCGAATGAGCAGGCCAGCGCCGGCGAGCAGCGCCACCGCGAGCGCGCATTCGACGACGACGAGCGTCCCGCGCGTGCGAACGGTCGCCGCACCGGCGGTGGCGCGCAAGCTGTGCTTCTGCGCATCGAGGGGGTCGCCGCGTGAGAGGCGCCACGCTGGAGGGATGCCGGAGAGCAGTCCAGCGACGACCGCCAGCAGGATCGTGAAGGTCAAGACCCGTAGGTCGATGGCGACCTCGTCAAGTCTTGGAATGCCCGAAGCGGCGGCGGTTACCGCTCGAAGGGCTGCTGCGGCAGCTCCAACCCCGAACCCGGCAGCGAGGATCGTCAGCACCGCGTTTTCGACGAGCAGCTGCCGCATCAGCCGACCGAGTCCCGCACCGAGTGCCGCTCGCACCGCCAGCTCGCGCGTCCGCGCGGCGCCGCGCGCCAGCACCAGGTGGGCGACATTCGCACACGCGATGAGCAGGACGAACCCGACGGCACCCAGGAGGATCCAGAGGTCGCGCCGAAGACTGCGGCCGGTGATCTGATCGAGCATCGGCACGAGCTCGGTGCCGAACCCGACAAAGTCCGGATCCGTTCGCGGATAGGTCTCCGCGAGGCGGCGGCCGATCGTCGCGAGCTCCTCCCGAGCGTCGTCGAGCGATGCACCAGTCTTCAGCCGGCCGACGACGCGCCACAAGTCGGCAAAACGGTCGGTCCACGAGCGCTCGGCCGCGCTCGGTTTCGCTGCCCAGGGGCCGTGCAGCGATGCCGGGATCCAGTGCTGAACCTCTTTGGTCGGGAAGTAGAAATCGTCGGGCATCACGCCGATCACCTCGAGCCGGTGACCGTCGATTTCGATCGACTGGCCGATGGCGGTCGAACTGGAGCCGAACCGGCGCTGCCAGAGCCTGTAGCTGATGACGACGACCGCCTGCCGGGATTGCTCGTCTGCGGCGGAAAAGGTCCGCCCGGCGGCTGGCGTGACGCCAAGCAGCGGGAAGAGGTTCGAGGACGCCATGACCCCCACGACTCGCTCCGGTTCGACTCCGCCCGTGAGCGTGCCGACGTGCGTGCGCCAGAACGCCATCTCCGCGAACGAACGGCTCTGTTGTCGCCAGTCCGTGAATGTGGGGAAGGACGTCGCCGATTCGTGGATGTTCCGAGCCGGATCGGACGTCCAGATCATCACGAGCCGATCTGGATCGGCGAATGGCAGCGGCCTGAGGAGGACCGCGTTGACGACGCTGAACATCGCGGTGTTGGCGCCGATGCCGAGCATCAGCGTGAGGAGGGCGACCAGGGCGAAGCCCGGACTGCGGGCCAGGGTGCGGACCGCGTAGCGAATGTCCTGCCAGGTATCGTCGATCACCGCCGACATCCAGACACGACGGGCGTCCTCCCGAGCGAGGTGCAGGTTGCCGAGGGAGCGTGCGGCCGCGTCGATGGCGGCGCGCCCCTCCAATCCCGACGACTCGAGCTGGAGCTGCCGCCGCGAGCGGTGGAATTCGATTTCTTCGGCGAGCTCGGCGTCGCGCCGCCGCTGTCGGAAGACGTAGCCCAGGCGCCTGAGTCGCATGCCCATCGGTCCCTCTCCCATCGTTAGACGATGGGAAGGATGGATCCATTGGTGAGCGCTGTCAAGGTCTCTGAGCCACGTCGAGCTTGACGGCGACGCCCTCGCGGCATATCTTCACATAGCTGGCTTAGGAAGACATGCCCAAACACTCGAACGATCGCCTCCAAGGCACACTGGACCTGATGGTCCTCAAGACGCTGGATTCGCGTGGCCCGATGCACGGCTACGCGATCGCGTCGCACATCGACCGCATTTCCGACAGCACGCTTCGGCTGCAGGAAGGCTCGCTCTATCCCGCACTGCATCGAATGACCCAGGCCCGCTGGCTCAGCTTCGAATGGAGCGCGACAGAGAACGGCCGCCGTGCCCGCTACTACGCCATCACCGCCGCGGGTCGTCGGCAACTCGCGGAAGAGGAGAAGCACTGGGCGGAGCTCACCGCGGCCGTGACGCGTGTACTCCGCCTCGCCTGGGTTTTTAGGAGATAGACATGGCATGGACTGAACGGCTTGGGAACGTCTTCGGCCGGCGGGATGTGAACAGCGAGATCGACGAGGAGCTGCAGTTCCACCTCGACGAACGCATCCGCGAGAACCTCGCCGCAGGCCTCAGCCTTGAAGAGGCGCGCCGCGATGCGCTGCAGCGCTTCGGGAGCCGGGCGGGTGCGAGAGAGCAGACGAGAGAGGCCGACGTGATGGTCAGGCTGGAAACGGTGATTCAGGATCTCGTCTTTGCCTGGCGCGGGCTGCGAAAGCATCCGACGTTCGCGCTGGTCGGTATCCTCACGCTGGCGCTCGGCATCGGGGCCAACACGGCCATCTTCACCGTGGTCTACAGCGTCCTGCTCAGGCCGCTGCCATTCCCCGAGTCCGACCGCCTGTTCGTTGTCTCGCATCAGCCCAAGTCCTCGCCGTTCTGGTTGTACCCGAGCCTGTCGGATCGGACCTATCTCGCGTTCCGGGACGTCGATCGGATCTTCGAGGCCACAGCCAGCGTCTCGAGCGCACCAGTGACGCTGACCGGCGCCGGGGATCCGGTCCGTCTCTCTTCGGCGCAGGTCACGCCCGACTTCTTCCGTGTCCTTCGCGTCAACGCCGCAATCGGCCGGGCGTTCGAGGCCCGCGACGGCAGCGTCACGGGGGGCGAGCCGGTCGTGATGCTGGGTGACGCCGTCTGGCGCAATCGTTTCGGATCGGATGCCACGCTCGTCGGGCGCACGGTCGCCCTCAACGGCGTCGCCCACACGGTGATCGGGATTCTGCCGCCTGGCTTTTCGTATCCCGGCAAAGCGGAGATCTGGCGGCCTCTCGAGATCCGCAACGATCCACACTTGACGTTTTCGCGTCCCGTGATCGGACGGTTGAAGTCCGGGAAGACACCGCAGCAGGCCCAGGCCGAATGGGACACATTCGTGAGCGGCCTGTCGCAGGACGGGAGCCCAGGGGAGTGGAGCTCGCGCCTGATCCCACTCAAGACGGCCATTGTCGGCGACGTGCGAACGCCCTTGTTGATCTTCATGGGCGCGGTCGGGTTCGTGCTGCTGATTGCCTGCGCGAACGTCTCGAACCTGCTGCTGATGCGCTCGGCGGCACGCCGGCACGAGATCGCGACCCGGTTGGCGCTTGGTGCGAGCCGGCGGAGGATCGTCCGCCAGCTCTTGACGGAATCGGCAGTCATGGCCTGCCTGGGGGGCATCGCGGGGATTCTCCTGGCGAGCGCAAGCATGCCCGCACTCCTGGCGCTCAGCCCCGCAGGGCAGCTGCCGCGCGACATCGAGATCCACGACGATGTGTGGGTCCTCGGCGCGAGCTTCCTGATCGCCATCGCGGGCGGCGTCGCGCTCGGCCTTGCCCCGGCATTGCACGCCACCCGGGAGGCAGCATCTCGCGCGTGGCGCGAGGGCATGTGGTCGACGACAGGTTCGGAGCGGCTTCGACAGGGGATGGTGGTCGTCGAGGTCGCGCTCGCGCTGGTGTTGCTCGTCGCCGCAGGGTTGCTGGTCAGAAGCTTCGTGCGGCTCAATGCGGTAAATCCCGGGTTCCAGCCCGCTCATGTCATGACGATGACCGTCGATTTGCCAACGGCGCGGTACCCGTCGGCATCCCATCTCCATGAGTTCGACACGCGCCTTCTCACCTCGCTCAGGACGATCCCCGAGGTTGGCGCCGCCGGCGCCGTGAATTGGATGCCGTTTGGCCAGCTGAGCATGAAGGGCGACATCCAGATCGAAGGCGGTGCGGAGATCCCGGACTTCCTCGTGACGAAGACGACCGCCAGTCCGGGGTACTTTCGCGCGATGGGCATTCGTCTCATTCGGGGTCGCGATTTCACGGAGCACGACACCGCGGGCGCGCCCGGTGCCGTTGTCGTCGGCGATTCCGTCGCGCGGCGACTCTGGCCAGGTAAAGACGCTATAGGCCAGCGCCTGTCGGTCGAGAGCCGTCCCAGCGCCGGGGACTGGCTGACGGTCGTCGGTGTGGTGGACGATATCCGACAAGGCGGGCTCACGGAAAAGCCCGCGCCGACGGTTTATCGGCCGTATCTCCAGGTCAATAGCCCGTTCTTCCTGGGCCGCATGACGTTCGTGGTCCGGACGTCCGGTGACCCGGCGCGAGTAGCGCCGGCGCTGCAAACCGCACTGCGTGGAGTGGACCAGGACATCGCTCCACTGGCGATCAGGTCGCTCGAAGAGATCGTTGCCAGGACGATCGCGGAGCCGCGTTTCCAAAGCCGCCTGCTCGTCATCTTTTCGTCGCTCGCGCTCCTGCTCGCGGCCATCGGCGTCTACGGCGTGCTGGCCTCGTCTGTCGCTGAACGCCAGCGCGAGATGGGCATTCGCATCGCCCTCGGCGCAGAAAAGACGGCGCTCGTGCGCCTGGTGCTCCGGCGCGCACTGCTAGCCACGTGCACCGGGGTGATCCTGGGCGGTGCGACCGCCCTCGCTCTCACTCGCGTGTTGAGGGGAATGCTGTTCGAGATCCAGCCGACGGACGCGGCGACATTTGCGGCCGCGGCGGCGCTCCTGCTGGCGGTCGGGGTGCTGGCGGGATTGATCCCGGCCCTCAGAGCCGCGGTCGTCGATCCGTTGACGGCCTTGCGAGCGGAGTAGCGGCGTCCCGTCCCGTCCGGCGTCTTCGGCATAGAAGGTCACCCACGGCCGCGCCCCGGGTGAGGCCTTGCCGACGCCCCCATGACAATCTCCTTTCGCCTCCTGCCGACGAAAGTAGCAGCCGCCTCCTGACAGCATGGTGTCGGGAGAAGTGAACCGGAATCCGCCTGACGGTGTCTTGCTTCATGGAACGAGATGAATGGATGCCTGACCTCGCCGGCCGGCTGCCGCGAACGCTGCTGGGCGTGCTGACCAGGCGCCGGCCCGACGGCGCCGAGGCTGATGACGACCAGCTCGCGCGCGAGTTCGAGGCGCGGCTCCTCGAGTCCTCGACGCTGGCATTCCGGGTGGCGTTCGGCGTCCTGCGGCATCGTCAGGACGCCGAAGACGTGGCGCAGGACGCCTTCGCAAGGGCGCATCGCAGCTTTCGGCAACTGCGCGATCGCGACCGCTTTCGCGCGTGGCTGGTGCGGATGACCTGGCGGCTGGCGATCAACCGCCGGCGGGCCGATCAACGCAGAGTTGCCCGCGAGTCGATCCTCGTCGATTCACCCGTCGTGGCCTCGACCGACGACGACATGGCAGCACGAGAACGCGCGCAACGGCTGTGGCAGGCCATCGACGCGCTCCCCGAGAAGCTTCGAATGGTCATCGTTCTCGGCGGCATCGAAGAGCACGACGTCCAGGAAGTGGCGCGGCTGTTGGGACTGCCGCCGGGGACGGTGAAATCACGGATGTTTCTTGGACGCCGTCGCTTGAAGGAGCTCCTGCATGGGCAACCGTGAACCGGATGGCGGAATGAGCGACGCGACGCTCGAGCGTGAGATCGAACAGGCGCTGTCGGTCGAGCCGTCGCCGGAGTTTCTCCCGCGCGTGCGGGCGGCGGTCGCCGCAGACTCGATGCGGGCGCCGTGGCAGTGGCGATGGAGATGGCTCGCGGTCGGGTCGGCAGCTATTGCGTTGACTTCCGTTCTCGTGATGACCCGATCCGAGTCACTCCTGCGCCCGACGTTGCCAGAGCCCCCTCGGACCCAAGCAGCGGTTCCGCAGGCCATGCCGCAGGCTCCAAAACCGCCACAGCCAGCCCTGCGCGAGAGGCCGACAAGAAATCGGCCGGCGCCAGTTCGGAGGGTGAGCTCGGCGCCGACGGCCGAGCCTGAAGTGTTGATTGCGAAAGACGAATCAGCTGCGTTGAAGCGCTTGATGCGCGAGCTTCGACGGGGAAGGGTCGATCCCTCGACGCGTGACGCCCCCACCCTCGAGCCCATCGCAGTCCCAGGAACGATCGTCGTGATGCCAATTCCGGCAATTGCACCGATCGCCATCGATCCACTCGAACTCGAGGGAGGAGCACGCCAGTGAAGCCAACGACCCGCATGTTGATATCGGCGGTCATGGTCACGTTCGCCACGACACTCGTCGCGAGCGGCCAGAGTGCAATGGATCCGGTCGTCGCTCCCCAGAAGGTCGGCTCGATCGTGCCGCTCAAAGTGACCGTTGTCGTATCGCGATATCAGGGTGAGAAAAAAGTCAGCAGCCTGCCGTACACGTTGTTGGTGAATGCGAATGACGCAGTTCTGGGATCGATGGGTAACATGATTGGCCCGGAGATGCGCATCGCGCGCCTGAGAACCGGAGCTAGCGTCCCGGTTCCGTCGATGGCGCAGCCGAAGGAATCGCCGGTTCAAGGCCCGGTGGGCCCGGTGCAATACAAGCCTATTGGCACGAATATCGACTGCTCGGCGCGTTCGACCGACGATGGCCGGTTTCGGCTGGATATCTCCATCGAAGACAGCTCGGTGTACTCGGAAGGGCAGAGCGCGCAAGGTGTGCCGAAGTTCGACGGCGTTCCGAGCTTCCGCTCGTTTCAAACGAGCAACGCCCTCATCTTGAAGGACGGCCAGTCGAGTGAGTTCACCGCGGCAGCCGACCGAATCACCGGCGACGTCACCAAGGTCGTCGTCACGGTGACCGTAGTGAAGTAGGCGCGGAGGCGATCCTGCGCTGACCGCCTCCCGACGCGTCGACCAGCAATTGCACGAACCGGCAGACTCCGGGCAGCCGTAGAAGCCAGCCGAGGAACGCCCAACCGAAGTGGACGTGCTCCATCGCGCGGGCGAGCGCCTCGACGCCGGAGGCCGCACGGCTGCCATCCGCCGGCTCGTACGTGACTCGAACCAGCGACCGTGAGGGATGATGCTCGGCTGGAACGATCGCGAGCCCGCGGACGCCGCGCTCCAGGAACCAGCGGCCAACTTCACGACACATATCGCAGCTTGCCGCCACCAGGAGGCGCGCGGGCGGATCCTCCGGGCGATGCCAGGGCCTCAGCCGCGGCAGCCAGCGGCGCACTCCGGCGCGGTATGCGATCCAGTCCCCTCCGAAGCGGCGCTTCAGATCGTCGTCTTCGTCCCATCCCGCCAGGCCCAGGGAGTAGAGATGAGCCATCACGCCTGCGGCGCAGATCCAAAGATTGTGGAGGACGAGCCCCAGTGAGACCAGCAACACCACCCCCGAGAGCTGCATTGGATTCCGGATGTAGGCATAGACGCCGGTCGTGACGAGTCGTCGAGGAGGATCGAACGGAACCGGAGTCCCGGCGCCTCGGCTCGCGAATTCCTGAACGGCCGTCAACCCGAGGACGATGGGCACCACAAGGGCCTGAACGATGAGGCTCAACTGCCACGCCGGTCGATCGAACGGGTCCAACCAGCGACTTCCGGACCCTTCGATCGCGATGGCCGGCAGAACGAAGAACACCAGGCCGCCAAACGCACCGGCCTGGAGCGTGGCGCGCGCGGCGAGCCGTTCCTGCCTGGCGGTCCATCGGGCCAGCAATTGCCCGGGGACGAGCGCGGTCAGCAGGCCGATCGCTTCGCCAGCGAGCCATGCGGGGCCGAGTTGCAGGACGGGCGATGCGAGGGGCATGAGCATCAGGTCGAAGGCGAAGGCGATCGCCGACACAGCAGCGAGCGGCAATCGAGGCATCGCGAGTGCGGCGCCAGCGCCCCAGACCCACGCCCACGAGAGGTACAGGTCGACGGGTATGCCGAGCAGCAGCCCGCCGACCGCATCGAACCGCCACCAACCCAGCCGCGTGGCGACCACGTTCAGCGCGAGCAGGACGGGGAGATTCCACGCCACGGCGAGCACTGCCCCTGCCACGGACCGGGATGAGGGACGGCGCCACACCCAGACCCACACGGTCAGCACGACCGCGATATAGATCGATGCCGCTCTCACGAGCAGATAGCGGTCGTCAGACATCATGCTCACCATGGTGACCGTGGAGTCGCGAGCGAGTCGATCAGATAGTCGGCGGCGAGCGTTGCCGCGACCCGCTCCAACGGACCGAAGTACCACGCAGGATCGAGGTCGCGGCGAAACCTCAGGCTGAAGGTGACGGCGGTCGTGTCGGGGCCGATCGCCTCCCACTCGACGCGCGCCTCCTGCCAGGTCAGGTAGTGCGTCATGTGGCTGTCGTCGGAGACGGCGCGCCACCTCGCTGTGCCGGGTCGGAATTCCTCGAGCTCGAGGATCAGGGTGCCGGTGCGCGGCTCTTTCCAATGGCCGCCTTCCAACCGCAACTCGCCGCCGCGCACGCCGATGATCCATCGCGTGCCGCCGGCGCTCGCGTCGATTCCGCTCGAGACCGGCCGCGGGAAGCCAGCCCGAAGCAGAAAGGGCAGCGGCCGGTCGAAGCGCGGCAGCTCGAACAGCGCGCGCTGGACCGCCGCTGACGAGAATGGAACGGCTCGACTCACGGACACCCATTGATCGCGATGGAACGTCGTCGCTCCGGTGACGCCTTCCAGGCTCATCGTCATGAGCGCCAGGAGGCCGACACAGGAGAGAACGCTGCCCGAGCGGGAACGCCGATGGCGTTGCGCCAGTTCCACACCGGTTCCGATCAGGATCGCCAGCACGTAGAAGAGCGGCGCCGCCATCAGGATGCACAGCAGTCCTTCGCCCAGGAACAGGAGAGAGACGAGCAACCCGATCGTCACGGCCTTACAGGCGACGCCGGTCGCCGATCTGGGGGAAACCCAGAACACGACGACGACCGCGAGGATGGCGGGAAGGCCGATGAAGAGAGCCGCAGTCTGCCCGAGATGGTGCACGACGAGCAGCCGGTACACGATCGCCGCGAGCGCGACGGCGCCGATGATGGCGGCAACCGCGAGACGCGCCGGAGTGGCAGGCGATTGAGTCGTCGAGGATTCTTCGTGAGGCAACGGACGGGTCGCGAGGCTCCATCCGATCACGAAGGCGGTCGGCCAGACGAGTCCTCCCAGGAGGACCATCGGCCCCACGAACGCGTCCGGCCACACAAGGGTCACCCCGACGGCCCCGATCGCGGTCGACGTCACCCAGAACGTGCCAGGTGGTGAGAACACGACGTTGACGATGCCGAATATCAGCGCAGCCAACCGGAGCCAGGCGGGACGGGTCGGCGGTCCGAGGAGCGCGGCCGCAGCAAGTGCGGCGACAAGGAGGGCCTGCGTTCGAACGCTTCTCGACACACCACACCTCCAGGCTGATGCGTTCAGGCGCCTGCCGCCGCAGGCGGGGCGAGCAAGCCGGCGTCGCGCAGGATGCCAAAGACGCGCTTTCGCATCGGACGCAGGAGTGGCGACGTGGCCATGCGGCGGACGTCGACCGAAAAGTCCACGGCCGCGTCGATCAACCGGCGTGTGCGGCGCTGCTGCGGCGAGGCGTCGTAGAGAAAGTAGAGCAGGATGCCCATGTGCAGGGTCCAGAGGAGGGTGGGCGCGGCTTCGCGCACGTCCGCCGGCAACCGCTCTCCTGCAATCGACTCTTCGAACACCGCGATGCTGAGGCGGCGCTGTTCCTCGGTGGCCGGGCCGAACCAGGACAAGGCGTGATCGGGATCGCCACCGTAGCGGAACAGCGCGCGGAGGAGCCGGCGATCCTCCTGCATGATGTCGATCTTGGCGTGGAGCACCGCACGCAGTCGCGTCGGCAGATCGCCACCGGATTCGAACACCGTGCGCGCCCGCGTCGCGTGTTCCCGTTGGACGTAGTCGTAGTACGCGCCGACGATCGCTTCCTTGCTCTTGAAGTAGTAATAGGCGGCGCCGAGCGAGAGGCCCGCGGCGCTCGCGATGTCGCGAATCGTTGTTTCCTCGAAGCCCCGCTCCCGGAAGAGGGCGAGTGCGGTGTCGAGGATCTGTCGTCGGGTCTGCTCGCTCGCGGCGCGCTGCGGGATCGCTCGGCCGCCCGACTCTTTGAACATGTTCAGACATTACGGGAGGGAGGCCGCGGCCGTCAAGATGATTCTTGAACGTGTTCAAAATGTGGCGTTTGGCCTGCGCAGCCGCACTTCGCCATGGAAGCGATACGCTCCCACCATGCGCAGAGTCATCGCATGAGTCAGTTCGAAGCGCTCCTCGGCTTGTTGCTCGCGGCCGTCCTGCTGGCGGCGTTGGCGCGGCGGATCGGCGCGCCGTATCCGGCATTCCTCGCGCTCGGCGGCGCTTTCCTCGCGTTCGTGCCCGGCGTCCCGGCGTTTTCGGTGCAGCCCGAGCTCGCGCTGGCCCTCTTCGTGGCGCCCGTCCTGCTGGATGCCGCGTACGATGCTTCCCCCCGCGACCTCCGGGACAACTGGGCCGCGGTTGCCGGTCTCGTCATCGTGAGCGTCGGGCTCACGACCGTCGCGGTCGCCATCGTGGTCCGGGCGCTCGTCCCGAACATGCCCTGGGCCCCGGCGATAGCCCTTGGCGCGGTCGTTGCGCCGCCCGACGCCGCCGCGGCGACGGCGGTGCTTCGGCAGCTGAGACCACCGCACCGGATCCTGACGATTCTCCAGGGCGAGAGCCTCCTGAACGACGCGAGCGCTCTGTTGATCTACCGCCTGGCGGTCGGCGCCGCTGTCGCGGACGCGTTTTCGGTTCGCGATGTCGCTCCCACGTTTGCGCTCGCCGTCGTGGGGAGCCTCGCCGCCGGTCCTGCGCTCGGTTGGCTCTTCATGAACCTGACGCGGCGCGTACGCGACGTACCGACCGCCATCATCCTTCAATTCATCGGGACCTTCGGCGTCTGGATTCTGGCTGATCGCCTCGGGTTGTCCGCCGTTCTGACGATGGTCTGCTATGCCGTGTACGTCGCGAGGTCGGCACCCTCGCGCACCCCAGCGCGGATGCGACTGCCCTCGTACGCCGTCTGGGAGACCGTCGTCTTCGTGGTCAACGTGCTGGCGTTCGTGTTCATCGGACTGCAGATCCGACCCATTCTGTCCGGCCTGGATCCGAGTGCGCGCACCCGCTACCTTTATGTCGCCGGCGCGGTCGTGTTGACCGTCATCGCCATGCGGTTCGCATGGGTGATGACGCACAACGCGCTCCTGAGGTGGAAGATCCGGCGGTTCGGCTTTCACCCGCCGCGGCCGACACTGCGCCCGTCCGTTGGCGGCGGGCTGATCGTCTCCTGGTGTGGCATGCGGGGAATCGTGACGCTGGCCGCCGCACTCGCACTGCCGACCCACGCCGCTCACGGGCCCTTTCCCTTCCGCGATCTGATCGTGCTCACGGCCTTCTCGGTCGTTCTGGGAACTCTGGTCATCCAAGGTCTCACGCTGCGACCGCTCATGAAGTCGCTCGATCTGCACGACGATGATCCAGTCGGCCGCGAAGTCGACGCCGCTCGCGAGAACGCGCTTCGGGCCGCCCTCGAGACGTGCGCCGACGACCGGTCGCCGGCCGCAGAGGCCGTTCGTGAGGAGATTGCCGCTCATCTGAAGCGCGAGGCCTCCGATCAACCCGGCGCCGAGACCCGCCAGTCCGACCATGAAGCGATCCATCAACGGGCGATCTCGGCGGCCAGACAGGTGATCTTCGAGATGCGCTCCCGGGACGACATTGGCGACGATGCGTTTCATCAGCTGGAGGAGGAGCTCGACTGGCTCGAGATGGGGAGTGGCGGGGGGCGGAGCCCAGCGTCATCGGATCAAGGCTGACCTGGAGTCTGGCAGGGAGGACGTGCCAGGCCTGATTTGTCCGCCCCAGTGGAGACTTTCTTCGGTAGTGAGCCAAAGGATCTCCACAAGGGTGAGAGGAGGCTCGCAAAATACTGAGGAAAAACGCCATCTCTATCCAATCAGATATGGAAGCGTTTGTGCTACTGTCCAGCCAGAGCTCATGCTGAAGACCGTAAAACGGCTGTTCACACGAACCGAGGGCCAGGACATCATCGAGTACGCCTTGCTGGCGGCGGCGATCTCCATCACGGCGCTGGCGGCACTCGGGGCGATTGGCATCAACGTCGGGACGACTTACGTAAAGGTCAACACGTCGGTGGCCGTCGCCAACGACGCCGGCAGCCAGGGGCAAACGGGGACTGGATCTGGCAATCCCGGCGGGGGCGGAACCGGGTCCGGCAACGGCAATGGAAACGGGAACGGCAACGGGAATGGCAATGGGAACGGGAACGGGAACGGGAACGGCAATGGGAATGGGAATGGCAACGGCAACGGCAATGGCAACGGTCGTGGCGGTCTGAGCGGCCCCTGATCCAGTCAGCGAATCCTCACACCCCCCTCGACGTTTTGTTATAGTCCTCGCCGGCATGCTTCCGCCGCGGAGGACCACATGAGATCCGGCGCCCTCATCGCCTTGGCAATCGGTGTGTCAGCTGCGCTGGCGGCGCAAGGCACTTCCAGCGGCGGCACCCTCCTCGTGCTCGCCAAATCGGACCTGACGCTCTCCATCGTGGATCCGCAGGCGCCGAAGGTGCTCGCGCAGATCCCATCCGGTCCGGATCCCCACGAGGTTGTCGCATCGACTGACGGCCGCACCGCGTACATCTCCAACTACGGGGGCGGATCGCTCAACACGATCACCGTCGTAGACCTCGTCGGCCGCAAGGCGCTGGAGCCGATCAACCTCGGCGCGCTGCGTGGGCCGCATGGGCTCGTCTTCAGCGGCGGCAAGTTGTGGTTCACTGCAGAAGGCGCCAAGGTGGTTGGCCGGTACGATCCCGCCACGCGTGATATCGATCTCGTCCTTGGGACCGGACAGAATCGAACTCATATGCTCTTCGTGACCGACGACGGAAACCGCATCGTGACGTCGAATGTCAACTCGGCGACGCTCAGCATCCTTGATCTGGTCCCAGGCGGGCGAGGGCAGCGTCCGGGCGGACCGCCGCCCGGCGGGAATCGCGGTGGGGCGCCTGACACGCCGGGTGCTGCCGGCACTCCTCAACGCGGTCGCGGGACGGCTGGACCACAAACCAACTGGGACGCGACGATCGTCTCCGTCGGCCGTGGGGTCGAGGGCTTCGATGTGTCACCGGACGGCAGGGAAATCTGGGCGGCGAATGCTCAGGACGGGACGATCTCGGTCGTCGATGCCGCCTCGAAAACGGTGACGCAGACGATCCAGGCGAGTGTCAACGGCGCGAACCGCCTGAAGCTCACTCCGGACGGGGCTCGAGCCCTCGTATCGACGCTCGGCGGGCCCGATGTGACGATCCTCGATGTCGCGAAGCGCCAGGTGCTGAAACGGATTCCGGTCGGCCGCGGGGCTGCCGGAATTCAGGTGCAGCCCGACGGCGTGCGGGCGTACGTCTCATGCACCCCCGACAACAACATCGCCGTGATTGACTTGAGGACGCTGGAGGTTGCCGGCCGTCTCGAAGCGGGCAGGCAGCCGGACGGGCTCGCCTGGGCCAGCCCTCGCTGAAATCGGCGCGTGCTCGGTTCGAGAGCTCATCCCACTAGTCTCATCCGAGGGGCTTCGCCCCTCGGACTCCCCGACACGCGCTCTCGCGCGCCGCTTCGCCGGCGCGCTTCCGCCTCCGCGCGAAGCGCTACGGCGAGACCTCGCCGAAGCCTTGGCGTAGGCGGGCCGATCGCGTGGCTCGCTCGCCATGCTCGCTCGCACCGTGGAGCAACCGTCGGGTTTGTGAGACGGCTTCTACTCGTCCGCGTTGTATGCAAAGCCTCGGCGGCCGTGTTTCGTCCCGCTGTAAAGGATTTCTTCTGGCGTTTCACGCTGGTTTCAGGATTGTGGCCATATTACCGAGGCCTGTCCCACGCGACTTGACACGGCTGGCGCCCGGGCCTAACCTTTCGGGCGCTTTTGATAGGCATGAACTGACTGCACAGGTTGTAAGGGCTCAAGGAGGAGACAATGGGTTTGTATGCCGGCAAAGCCGGGCGGCAGTGGTGCTTAGGCATCGTCTGCCTCGTGGGGGTGCTCTGTTCTACCCCCGCATTCGCACAGTTCGAACGAGCGCAAGTTTCGGGAACTGTCAAGGACCAGCAGGGTGGTGTCGTACCAGGTGCCACCGTGACTGCGACCAATCTTCAGACTCAAGCAGTCCGCACGACCGTCACCGACGCAAGCGGCTACTACACGTTCGCGAATCTGACTCCGGGGCGCTACACGTTGTCCTCGGAGCTGCAGGGTTTCAAGAAAGCAGTGCGGGATGATGTGCAGGTGGACGCCGCGGGCGCAGTGACGCTGGATTTTGCGCTCACAACCGGCAGCCTCACCGAAGAGGTGACGGTGACGGCCGAGTCGCTCCGGCTCCAGACCGATGTCGCCATCAGAAAGACGATCGAGTCCAAAGACCTCGAGCAGCTGTCCTTCTCTGGCCGGAACCCGATTGGCGTAGCGAGCATGAAGGCTGGAGTTGTCGGAGGCTCGTTCAACGCCCGCGGCTTCGATGACCTCGGGAATGGCGGCTTCAACATCAACGGCAGCCGTAGTGACGAGAACAACATCACGGTTGACGGCGCGACCGCCATCCGCACCCGCTCCAGCGGCGCCATTGTCGGCATTCAGAACGTCGACACGCTGCAGGAAGTCCAGGTCCTGACCGCCAACTACATGCCGGAGTTTGGGAGGTCGAGTGGGGGGCAGGTCAGGTTCGTCACGAAGAGCGGGAGCAACCGTTACTCGGGGAACGGGTCGTTCTATTATCGCGACGACTCGCTGCAGGCCAACAGCTGGGCACGCAACGCGAGCGCCACGGCGCTGCAGTCCAAACCTGCTCCGTTCGACTACAAGCAGTACGCCTATTCGTTCGGCGGGCCGATCCCGGGCGGCATGTTCAAGGACAAGCTGTTCTTCTTCGGCGCGCAGGAGTGGGTGAACTTCTTCCAGGATCAGACCGCGATCATTACGGTCCCGAGCGAAGCGATGCGCCGCGGCGACTTCAGCGAGCTGCTGAACGCGAACAACGGGTTCTTCACGGGCACCCGCACGATTACGGATCCACTGACGGGGCAGCCGTTTTCTGGGAACGTTATTCCTCAGGATCGTCTGTCGCCGATCGGCAAGGCGTTTCTGAACATGTATCCCGCTCCCACGCCGGGTTTCCGCCAAGGCACCAACAACGCGATCATCACCAGCCCCAATCCTCGGGATCAGCGGAAGGACAATATTCGATTCGACTACAGGCTCAACAACGCGAATCAGCTGTCCTATCGGTTCAGCCGCTACAACTGGGTCGCGGTTGATGCCTTCCGCGACAACCTCCCATTCGCGCGCACCGACTGGGAGCGGCCGAACTTCACCTCGACCACTACGTGGACCAGCACGCTGACGAACACCCTCATCAACGAGCTCACCTACACATTCTCACGCGACGACGTGTTCATCAACGTGTTCACCGAGACGGGCGCGCACGAGCGGAGCCGGTACGGCATCAGCTACCCCTACGTGTTCGCCGAGAAGGAGATCTTCGACAAGATCCCGACAGTTTCGCTAGGTGGATTCCAGACGATTGACGGTGGGCCGTACCCGGCATCCTCGTCCGGGCCCATTCACACCGTCGCCAACACGACCACGTGGGTGAAGGCTCGCCACACGTTCAAGGCTGGCGTGTCGGTCGAGTACTCGGGTGAGGACGACTTCGACCAAATCAATGTCAGCGCCATTCCCGGCAGCACGAACAACCAGAACGGACGATTCGAGTACCTCGACTCGCGCCCGAACGGGACCGGCCTCGCCATTGGGAACGCGGCGCTCGGCCTGTTCAGCAATTACGCCGAGCTGGGCCAGCGAAACTTCACGAAGTGGCGTGCGCTGGCAACCGACGTGTTCGTGCAGGATTCCTGGAAGCCGGCCAGTAACCTGACCGTCGAGGGAGGACTCCGCTGGGTGTTCTGGCCTCCCTGGTATTCGACGACGAACAACATCGCCAACTTCGATCCGCGATTCTACGATCCGGCGCAGCGCGCCATCATCAGCCCGACGACCGGTCGCCTGATCGGCGGATCCCGCTACAACGGGATCGTCCTGCCAGGCGACGGGTTCCTGGGAGAGGGGAACGACTCGGTCGTGGCGGACAATCCCGCCGTGCTGGCACTGTTCCGAGGCGAGCCGCGCGGCTTCTCACAAACACACTACAACGCCATCGAGCCGCGGCTTGGGATGTCGTATGAGCTGACCCCAGGAACAGTGCTCCGGGCCAGCACCGGCATCTTTCACAACCGTGTGACCCTGAACGACTCGACTCTGCTCGGAGGCAACCCTCCGTTCCAGCCGCAGGTCACCATCGCGAACGGGAACGCGGATAACCCCGCCGGCGGTACTATTGGTTCCGCCGATCTGCCGTTCGGCATCAATGCGCAGGACACAGTCTTCAACCATCCGACGTCGTACATGTGGGCGGTGGGCGTGCAGCGGGAGCTCCCGTTCCGCTTCACGCTGGACGTCACCTATGTGGGACGACGCGGCGTGTACCTGCAGCGCGAGCGGAACATCAACCAGTTGCCTGCCGGCACGCTGCAGCGCAATCCGAACGTGGACATCGCCGCCCTGCGGCCCTACACAGGCTATGGTGTCATCCGGTTGTCTGAGAACGCCGGCAACTCCAAGTACAACAGCCTGCAGGTCAGCGCCGATCGCCGCTACGCGAACGGTCTCAGAATCGGCGCGGCGTACACCCTCAGCAAGTCCGAGGACAACGGCAGCAACAAGCGCAACGTCATGTGGAACACGTATGACGACACGAATTACTGGGGGCCATCCGATTACGACCGTCGTCACGTCCTGACCGTGGGCTACATCTACGACCTGCCATTCTGGCGCGACCAGACCTCGCTGATGAAGAACGTGCTTGGCGGGTGGCAGATCTCGGGCGCGTCTTTCTTCAGGACGGGCACGCCGTTCTCGGTCCTCCGCAACAACGACATCGCAGGCGTAGGGGACGGTTCGTTCCTTCAGCCGGTCAATCTCGTCGGCGATTTCGATGAGAACGCCAACAAGAAGTTCTCGAATGCCGTTGGCGACGGCAACTTCTGGTTCAATACTGCCGCGTTTGCCAGCCAGGCGGCAGGGACATTCGGGAACTCTCCCCGCAACCTGCTACGGAATCCCGGCGAGCAGCAGTGGGACATCGCGGTGTTCAAGAACTTCAGCCTGGGTGGTACGCGACGGGCGCAGTTCCGGGCGGAGTTCTTCAACTTCCCGAACCACCCGAACTGGGGGAATGTGCAGACGCGTGACCTGCAGGGCCAGGGGTGGGCGGACCCGACCAGTTCCTCGTACGGACGAGTGACCACCAAGACCGGCCAGCGCGATGTTCAGCTGAGCGTTCGCATCCAGTTCTAGGCGTTACGCGTCGCTGAGA
Organism: uncultured Acidobacteriota bacterium; assembly: GCA_963804795.1. Taxonomy (GTDB): domain Bacteria; phylum Acidobacteriota; class Vicinamibacteria; order Vicinamibacterales; family 2-12-FULL-66-21; genus CAVSUB01. Next base: position 75,764 of record CAWDRS010000017.1, read on the forward strand.
GAAGACGGGGCGGGAGGCTCGAGCCTTCCGTCCCTATTCTTTTGATAGCGGCACGATCTGATAGCTCACGAACGCCAGATACTGACTGTTCGGCGACCACGACGACACGTTGATCGTGCCCTGCCCCCCGAACAGCTTCGCGAGCACATCCACGTTCTTCGTCTGCAGGTTCATCACCCGTAGCTGGACGTCCTTGTTCTCCGGGTGATCGCCGACGCCCTTCTCGTACGTCAGGAACACCATCGACAAGCCATCGGGCGAGACGTGCGGAAACCAGTTCTCCGCGTCGTCTGTGGTGACCTGTTCCTGTTCGTTTCCGTCCGCCTTCATCCGCCAGATCTGCATCGCGCCGGTGCGTTCCGAGTTGAAGTAGATGTACTGGCCGTCCGGCGAGTACTCCGGACCGTCGTCTTTTCCGGTGGCTGTCGTGAGGCGCGTCTCGGGTCCGCCCTCGGCCGGAACCGTGTAGACGTCGAAGTTCCCGTCCCGCTGGGCGCAATACGTGAGCGTCTTGCCGTCCGGCGACCAGCCGTGGAAGTACGACGGTCCGCGTTCGGTCACGCGGCGGGCGTCCGTGCTGCCGACCGGGACGACGTAGATGAGCGACGGGCGCTGACCTCCCTGACCATTGACCGTCTGCGATTGATCGCTGATCGCCCAGAATCTGCCGTCAGCCGTAACACCGTGGTCGTTGTTGATGCGCGTCAGGATGCCGAGATCGACCGGCTCGGGCGTCGCGAGACGATTGGGGTTTCGCGGCGTGCCCGGCGGGTCGGCCTGGATCTTGTACAGCTTTCCACCATTGTTGAAGTAAAGGGTATTGGTGGCGTCTGGAAACCAGTTCGGGGCCTCGATCCGGCCAGGCTGCGTCACGACGTGCACCACACGACGATCTTTGGATCTGAGGCTGATCGTTTCGAGCGTATTGACGAGGGTCGTTGCGCCGCTGACCGGCGGCGGCGTTCCCAGTCGGACGTCCGAAAACGTCGCGGTGTCGAGCCGTCCCGTGTTATGTGCCGATACGCCGAGGCCGATGTAGAACTCTCCGGTCAGGTCGATCTTGGCAGCGCCGCCTGCCGGCTGCAGCGTCCCTCCGGGGCCCGCGATCGACATCGACACGTAGCTGCCGCGCTTCTCGATTCGCAGTCGCGTGGGTCCGACAACGGCGGCCTGCACCTCGTGCGTCGGCGCGCCCGGTGCATCGCGCCACTGGAGTGAGGTCAGGCCATCGCCATGACGCGCCGCATCCGCATAGACGGCGTTCGAGTCGAGTGATTGCCGGATGACCAGGCACGCCTTCCTGTGCCCCTCCGGCGGACTGCCGGCGGGGCGGCTGTCGACGAACTCCACCGACGCCTCGAGCAGAACATCGCCCGAGACTTTCTTCCAGAGGTAGTGGAAGTGATCGGCTGCCGCCCACATGTTCTCCCCGCCGCCGGTAACGGTATAGGTCTGGGTGGCGGCGTCGTACTTCGAGGAGCCGGCGCCAATCGTGGACGGTGTGCCGACGTCGCTGCTTTGGCTGAACAGGCCCAATGTCTGGGCACCAGCGCCGCACGGAAGGAGCGCACTCCACAAGACCAGCGCTCCGCACAGGGTGTGAGTTCTCGTCCAGCCACGCATCAACGGTCTCCTTGTCAACGGCCCGACGGATGGGGCGGCACCGATTATCGATGGTTCGAGCGCGCAGTCAAGGCTGTCTGATTGTTCAGGCTGTCTGGTTGTTCGTAAGGGAGGGCAGCCTTACGCATCGGCCGACTCGGCGGTGCGGTCAGGCGGGTGATAATGTTCGGCGCTCTTGCCGTCGCTGTCGCGATGGCCCATGTCAGGAGGTCGTCATGATTCTCATTCGCAATGTGTTCCGGCTGAAGTTCGGCAAAGCTCGCGAGGCGGTCGCGCTGATGAAGGAAGGCATCGCCCTGCAGACGCGCGCGGGGGCGCCATTCACGTCGCGGCTGCTCACCGATGTGACGGGACCGTTCTACACCCTCGTTCTGGAGTTGACCGTCCCGAGTCTCGCGTCGTTCGAGGCCGATGCCCCGCGGTACATGGCGGACAAGGACTTCCAAGCCAACTACCAGAAGTTCCAACCGCTCGTCGAATCGGGATTCCGCGAGGTGTTCACCATCGTCGAGTAGCAAGATGGCGGTTCCGGACATCGTTCGTTTTGACGAACGATGTCCGGATCTCTAAGCTGCTCTCGATCATGAGCGCCATCGACGACGTGCGGATCGTCCAGACCTGTTATCCACAAATCTATCTCGCGTGCCACACGAGACACGTGCGCGCGGCGTCGACCGTCCACCGTCTCTCCGCGCGCGACTCGTCGCTCCTCGCGCACCTCGACGAGACGAGAACGGTCACGCCGTCGGTGCTGGCCCGCCACCTGGGGGTGGGCGCTTCGACGATGTCGGCCGCCGTCAAGCGGCTGGTGCGCCTCGGGTACGTCGAACAGGAGCGGCATCCGGACGACGCGAGGCGTCTGCGCCTGTGCCTCTCCGCCAAAGCCGCGAGGGCGATGCGCGAGACGTCGGTGCTCGACGCCGGGCGCGTGCGCCGCGTACTTGGGCGCCTCGCGCCCGCGGAGCGACGCGCCGCGCTGGCCGGGCTGACGCTCCTGGCGCGCGCCGCTCGAGAGTGTCTGGTGGAGGACGCGCATGCTTAAGCTCGCGCTCGCGGCACTGGCGATCGTGATCGTGCTGGCGCTCATCGTCGTCGCGGTGGGGTACGCGTTGCCCGTCGCGCACGTCGCCAGCAGTCAGGCGACCGTGCGGCAGACGCCGGACGCCGTGTTTGCGACCCTGTCGGATGTGGCGCGCTTCGCCGAGTGGAAGGGCGACGTCAGCGGTGTCGAGGTGCTCTCCACCGAGCCGCTTCGATGGCGAGAGCACGGGTCGAACGGCGACATCACGTTCGCCGTTGTCGAATCGGTTCGCCCGCTGCACATCCTGACCCGAATCGACGACAAATCGTTGCCGTTCGGCGGGAGCTGGTCGTACGACCTCGTCCCGAACGGGACTGGCACGACCGTCACGATCACGGAGCGTGGCGAGGTGTACAACCCGGTGTTTCGATTCATGTCCCGGTTCGTGTTTGGTCACACGGCCACGATGGACGCGTTCCTTGCGGCGCTGGCAAAGCGGTTGGGGAGCTGAGGAGCGTGTGAACCCATCCCGCCTTCCACCTGAAGGTGGAAGCCACGAGGACGTGGAAGCGTGAAGGCCCGGTCAGCGCAGAGATCGGGCGATGACGCCCAGCCCGCCGAAGAGCAGACCCAGCATCATCAACGTGTTGTAGAGCGTGGTTGGCCTGAAGTAGATGTCCATGTTCATCAGCACGCCGGCGAGGATGATCGACGTCCCGACGACCGTCAGCAGCCACCCGATGACCGACTTGCCGTCGTAGAACAGGAAGGCTACGCCGACGAGCAGGGGGATGAGGGTCAAGCCGAACCCACCATACGCGCCAAACCGCCAGAACGACGTGGTGACCTGCACCTGGTTGAGCAGGAGGTAGGCGCCGGCCGCCGCCATGATCAGGCCGATGAAGAACGTGCCCACTCCGCCCGGCGTACCGCCGGCGCCACGCGTCGTCTGGGGTGTCGTCTCCGGCATGGCGAGAGCATATCGCGAGACTGGGCCTGACGTCCCGGTCGATCGATTGAGGGCCGCGGGCAGGATCAGATGAGAAGGTCAGGCTAATCCCTGTACTCAAGGTAACGAGGGAGGCCACCGCCCGGACGATCCGGGCGGAGGGGACGCGACGCCTACTTGGGACTGATGACGAAATCCTTGAAGTAGCTGGTGCTGTCGGTCTTCGACCAGAGGCCCACGCGGCCTTCGACGGGCGGGCGGAGCACGGGGTTGTTCTCCGGGAACAAATCGGGGTTGGGAGCGGCATTGTTCCGACCGGGCCCGGGCGCGCTTCCGAGCGTGTACTCGAGCGCGATGTTCCCGTCGATCCAGGCTTTGACCCCGGCGCCGTCGACGGTCGTCTTCAACTCGTGCCATACCGCACGATCCAACATCCAGGTGCGCTCCGGGCCGCGCTTCACCGAGCGCCGGATTCCGTTGTGGAATTCCCAGAGGACGATGTTGCCCTCGGTGTCGTTGTATCGAATCGCCAGCCAGTCGCCGTTGGGCTTCACGTTGAAGACGATGCCGGAGCAGCGGTCCAGAAGTCGTTAATAATCGGCGAAGCCGGCTGTCCGACCTTCGGGTCGGGCGTGTCGTGTCAGCGTGCGCTGCTCGGGATTGGAGCGTCGGTCGGCCGGATGTCCTTGAGGATGAACATGACTTCGCCCGGCCGTGCCAGGCCAAGCTGCCGTCGCGCTTCCGCCTCGATCGTCGACGGCTCCTCGTTCAGGCGCCGCTTTTCTTCACGCAGACGGGCGTTCTCCTGCCTCAACGCGGCGACGCGCGCCGCTTCGACCTGGGCTTCCTGCCTGGCACGGATCGTGACCATGAAGCCCTTTTCGCCGACAAGCGCGTCCGCGGTCAGGACGACGGCCACGAAGAGAAGCGCCGCTTGCAACAGCCGCCGCCGGCCAGTGGGTGGAGGCTCCAGAGGCATTTTCCGGCGCCGGAGCGGCTCCGGAGAGGACTGGCGCCTGGGCGCAGCCGGGGTCGGAGGACGGATGACAGGTGGCGGCATTGGATCGGGGACGTCCTTTGTACAATACTTTTCGAGCCGACGCCGCGTCGAAATTAGGGTCCGATGAAGATTTCGCGGCATTTCCCATACCGAGGCGAGGATGAACCCAGAGTACGTCGTCGTATTGACGACTTTGCCAGCCGATGCGGACGGCCAGGCCTTCGGCAGGGCGCTGGTGGAGGAGAAGCTCGCCGCGTGCGTCAACCTGCTTCCGCTCATGGAGTCGGTCTACCGATGGGAGGGCCGGGTCGAGCATGAAACCGAGCGTCAGCTCGTGATCAAGACATCGCGCGAGCGCGTCGTCGCGCTCTGGGACCGCGTCCGGGAGCTGCATCCCTACGAAATCCCCGAGTTCATCGTGCTGTCTGTCGTCGACGGTAACGAAGCGTATCTGCGCTGGGTCGGGGATAGCACCCGCACGTAGTTTTATCCACGTGGCTTCCGCCTTCCGCCCTCGCGCGAAGCGCTCTGGCGGACCGCCGCAGCCTTGGCGGAGGCTGGTCAGGCGGAAGATTGCGGCACCTAGCTTCCACCTAAAGGTGGAAGCTACGTGCGCCGCAGAATGGAAGCTACGTGCGCCGCAAAACGGGAGTTACGTGACGCAAAATGGAAGTCACGTGGTCGCGAGAATGGCAGCCACGTGGTCGCAAGAATGGCAGCCACGTGGTCGCGTTTTTGCGGCCCTCCTACTCCAGCGCCTGACGCAGGTCGTCGATGAGGTCCTGCGGATCTTCAATACCGGTCGAGATCCGCAGCATGCTGTCGGTCAGGCCGATCTCGGCACGCCGCTCGGGCGGAACCGACGCATGCGTCATGGAGGCCGGGTGGCAGATGAGTGTCTCGACGCCACCCAGGCTTTCGGCGAGGGCCATCAGGCGCACCCGATTGCACACGCGCCGCGCCTTCTCGAAGCTCCCAGGGTCGAAGGAGAGCATGCCGCCGAACCCCCGCATCTGGCGGCGGGCGAGGTCGTGCTGCGGATGATCCGGAAGCCCCGGATAGAAGACCTTTTCGACCGCAGGATGCCCCGCGAGGTACTCCGCAAGCGCAAGACCATTCACATTGTGCTGTGCCATGCGCACGGCAAGTGTCTTCGTCCCTCTCAGCACGAGCCAGGCATCGAGCGGGCTGAGGATCGCTCCGGCTGAGTTCTGGATGAATCGCAGCCATTCGATGTGCTCGTCTCTCACCGCAATCACGACGCCGCCCACGCTGTCGCTGTGCCCGTTGAGGTATTTGGTCGTGCTGTGCACGACGAGGTCGGCGCCCATCTCGATGGGACGCTGGATGCTCGGGCTCGCGAAGGTGTTGTCGACAACCAGCACCAGGTTCCGCCGACGTGCGATGTCCGCCGTTGCCGCGAGGTCGGTCAACCGCATGACCGGGTTGGTCGGCGTCTCGATGAACAGCATACGCGTCTGCGGCTGGATGGCTTCCTCCACCAGCGTCAGCTGCGACGTATCGACATAGCTGAACGACAGCCCGTAACGCGTCAGGACCTTGTCGAAGAGACGAAACGTCCCACCGTAGGTGTTGTCGGTGACGACGACGTGATCGCCGGCTTTGAGGAGCGTGGTGATGGCATCGATGGCCGCCATCCCGGAGGCGAATGCGAAACCGGCCCGGCCGCCTTCGATCGCCGCGATGTTGGCTTCGAGAGCAGCCCGCGTCGGGTTCTGCGTGCGCGCGTACTCGAATCCTTTGTGCCGCCCGAGCTCTTCCTGCACGTATGTGGAGGTCTGGTAGATCGGCGTGATGATGGCGCCGGTCGAAGGGTCGGGCTCCTGGCCGGCGTGGATGCAGACAGTCGAGAATCGCGCGCTTTCCGGTAGCTTCATGATGAGTGGGGAGTCAGATGGACGGTTGATGGTCGGTTCATGATGGCCCACTGGCACTCTCTCCGCACAGCGAATTCAGCTATCATTCGATACTTCGCATGGGCAGCCCACGACTCCCGGTCGAGCCGTCAGCGGCGCGCCGCCGGCAGCCGGTGCCGTCGCTGCCGCCGCTCCGGGATCGCTACGTCACTGACCGCGCGCGACATCGTGTTGCGCTCGTGGCCGGGCCGCATCTTCCTCGTCGCCACCGTCTCAAGCTCCTCGTCGCAGTGCTGGCGGATGTTCGGCACTGTGCCGGCAGTCGTCCAGCTGCTCAGCAGCGTTGCGACGCTCGCGCTCATCCTCGCTGTCGGATACCTGCTGTGGGGCGCTGTTCGTACGCGTCCGCCGCCAGCTCCTCTGGCGCGTGCGCCGGAAGCTGATCCTCTCGTACATCTTCATCGGCGTCGTTCCGGCGCTGCTCATCGTCGGTTTCGGCCTCATCGTCGTCGGCGTGCTGTCGATGAACATCGGCGCCTACCTGTTCACAGACGGCTACGATGACGTGGTCAGGAACACGGGCCTCATCGCTGACGCCGCCGTCGGAGACGTCGCCAGGGCGCCGGCGAATCCGGGCGAGGCGATCGAGCGGCTGCAGACGCAACAACAGCGCCCTCAACTATCCGGGCCTGTCGCTGGTGTTCGTGCCCGCGGCCGGCGATCGGGCGCGGACCGTCAGCACGGGAAGATGGGATCACGCCAAGCCGCCGACCACCCTGCCGGCGTGGGTGGCGGCGAGCTCGAAGGGGTTCACAGGCACGATCGCCGTGCCCCTCCAGGACTCACCCGGAACCAAGGAGCTGGTCGTTCGCGCCGTGCGGGTCTGGCGCCTCGGCTTCGTGGTCGTGGACGTACCGATCGACGCCGAGATGATCTCGCGGCTCCACGATGCCACCGGGGTCAAGGCGGACGCGATCACTGTCTCCGACGACACGCGGTCAACTGCCGGCCCCGCGGCCACGACCAGCGGGCGTCCGGACGACGAAAGCCTGTTCCTCTTCCGCCGGACCGTAGCGTTCTTCGACAGCACCGACTGGACCACCGGGGACGTGCGGCGCGTCACGGTCGCGATGACCTATCGCTTCGGCGAGCTCTACCAGCGGCTGACGCGAGCGCAGAACGTGCTGTTCAACAACCTGCCGCTGCCCCAGCTGATCCTGTTCCTCCTGGGCGTGTTGGCGGGCCTCTTCCTGGTCATCCAGATCGTCGCGCTCATCATGGGCATGGCGCTCGCGCGATCGATCACGAGCTCGATCCACCAGCTCTTCACCGGCACCGAGCGTGTGCAGCAGGGAGACTTCACGCATCGGATCACCATCGAGACGAAAGACCAGCTCGGCGAGCTGGCCGACTCGTTCAACGAGATGACCGGCAGCATCGAGAACCTGCTTCAGACGGCGGCCGAAAAGAAGCGCCTCGAGGAGGAGCTCCGCATCGCCCGGCAGATTCAAATGTCGCTGCTGCCGCGTGGACCGCTCGACGTTCCTGGCCTTGGCGTCACCGCGCTGTGCGTGCCCGCGCGCGAGGTCGGAGGGGACTACTACGATCTGTTCCCGCTTCCAGACGAACGCCTGGGCGTGATGATCGCCGACGTCGCCGGCAAGGGCACGTCGGCCGCACTCTACATGGCGGAGCTGAAGGGCATCGTCCTGTCGCTCAGTCAGATCTATCCGTCGCCGAGGCAGCTCCTGATCGAGGTGAACCGCATCATCTCTGCGAACCTCGACAGCCGAAGCTTCATCACCATGACGTACGCCGTCATCGACCTTGCCGCCGGGACCATGACGTACGCGCGGGCGGGCCACACGCCGCTCCTCTACATGCCGGGCCCGTCGTCGCCGACGAAAGGCGCGCAGATTCTCACGCCGAGTGGAATGGTCCTGGGCCTCCGCATCGACGGCGCCGAGCAGAAGTTCAGCGAGCTGCTCGAGGAGGAGCGCGTGGCGCTCTACAACGGAGACATCATCGTGCTCTACACGGACGGGATCACCGAAGCCATGAACGCTGACAGCGATCTCTTCGGCGACAACCGGTTGAGCAACATCGTGGAGGAGCACGGCCACCTCGAGTCGGGCGAGCTGCGCGAACGGATTCTCAGAGAGATCGAAGCCTTCGTCGGCGGCGCCGACCAGCACGACGACATGACGATGATCCTGATGAAGGTGCAGACCGCGACCGCGGCGACCCGGGTTGCGGTCTGAAGCGTGGACGGAATGCCGGAGCTCGTAGTCATCTTTCGCACGCCGTCGCCGATCGAGGCAGACGTCGTCCGCGGCCTGCTCGATGCGCACGGGATTGCGGCGATCGTCACGTCCGACATGGCGCGAACCGCATTTCCGTTCTCGCTGAACGAGCTGCGCGTGACGGTCGCGGAGGAGTTCGCCGCCCAGGCCCGGCGGATCATCGACAGCCATCGCGAGGAAGTCGGTCCGGCGCGCATCGCCCCGTTCGGCTCGGAGCTGGCGCCGCTCGAGCAGCGGATCGGCTATCGGTTTCGCGATCGCGGCCTGCTCGAGCACGCGCTGACCCACCGTTCGCGCGTGCACGAGGATGCCAGCGGCGGCGTCATCGACAACGAGTCGCTCGAGTTCCTCGGCGATTCGGTCCTCGGCTTCATCATCGCCGACCTGCTGTTCCGGAGCTTTCCACACCACAACGAAGGGCAGAAGTCGAAGTTCAAGGCGTCACTCGTGTCTGCGGCCTCTCTCGCTCGCCTCGGCGATCGCATCGGCCTTGGCGAATTCCTCATCCTCGGCCGTGGCGAGGAAAAGACCGGCGGCCGCAAGAAGCTGGCGCTCATCGCCGACGGATACGAAGCGCTCATCGCGGCCATCTACCTGGACGGCGGCATCGAGCCGGTGCGCGCGTTTCTCGAACGTCAGTTCGAGGAGCTGATCGCGGAGGCGCGACGGACGGGAGCAGAGGCGGCGTTCACGGCGGACTACAAGTCCGCCCTGCAGGAGTGGCTGCAGTCGCACGACCGCGGGCCTGCCGGTGTACCGGCTGATGAGCGAGTCAGGTCCGCCACATCGTCGAACGCTTTGCCGTGGAAGTGCTCGTGGGTGGGGAGGGTGTCGCGCGCGCCGACGGGCGAAGCAAGAAAGAGGCGGCGCAGGCCGCCGCGAAGCTCGCCCTCGACGTGCTGACGGCGCGCTGACGGCTTCCACGTATTCCCGCGATTCACTTGTTGTCACCGCGTGCCCTTGTAGCGCAGGCCTTTTAGGCCTGCCCCGCCGGCGCGCGTGGCAGCCCTGAAGGGCTGCGCTACGGGCGACACAAGGGAATCGCGGTGTAAAGGTGGAAGCCACGAGGCGTCAACCGCTCAATCGATCTCGATGATGCCCCAGTTCTTCTCTCGCGCAGCGGCGCCCGCGGGCGCTCCCGCCATGACCAGCGCCGGCTCGGTCCCGGGAAGGCGAGTCGTCACGTAGGCATGCACTTCGCGGGCCAGGTCCTCGTCTGCAGGCGGCACGGGATGGCCGTGCAGGCGCACCCAGAGGCGGAGCAGAGGATCGGCGAAGCTATAGCGCTTCTGCCTGGACACGATCAGATCGACGTCCTCGAGCCAGGAGAGATAGTCCTTGGTCGACCCTGGCGTGCGGCCCAGGCGCAGCGCGATCTCGGTGAGCGTCAGCGGTTCCTCTTCGGACAGCACGCTCAGGATCGCCTTGAGCGCACCGTAGCCCCGGGCGCGATGCAGCCGGAGCTCGTACGAGAACCGGCACCGGCGATCGAGTGCCCCGTCCTGCGCCGAGCAGAGCGGAGAGGGCGCTCACCGCGTCCGCGCCGTTCGGGTCGAGCGTGGCGGACGTGTCGGCAATCAGCCGCGCGTACGCAGGGCCGTCCATCCGAGAGCGCATGCACCAGGCGGGCGAGCTCGTCGTGCGCGCGGTCGGCCTCGGCTTCGCGGATGGCGTTCGGTGCACCGGCACCATCCACGGCTGTCGGCAACGTCGATCGGATCTCGGCCATCGTCAGCGGCGTGACGTGGATGATCTCGAACGTGCTGGGTGCCTCGCGGAGCAGCCGCAGCGCCCGTGCGGGATAACGGCTGGCCAGCACGAAGCGGTTGCCGCTCGTCGAAAGCGCTCCAATGAAGTCGCGGAGCACGGTGCGAAGCCCGGGGAAGCTCTCGAACGTGCGCAGCTCCAGGAACTCGTCGAGGAGAAACGTGGCGGGCCCGCCGCCGGGCGCTCGAGCGGTGTCGAGCAGCGCGAGCGTCGCGTCGAAGGCCTCTCGCGCGCCGGTTTGTGACGGTCCGGGCGACCCGTGCGCCGACGGCAGCGGCGAGTACTCGCGGATCGACGAGAAGAACCGCTCGGGCGTCGTGGCGACACGCTCCACGTCGATGTATTGGCACGACGGCCGGCCGATCAGGTCGCGCAGCCGGAGCAGCAGCGATGTACGGCCGGTACCGCAGCCTCCGAGCACGACCGGGATGCGCGCGGGTACGCCTGCCGACCCCTCGAGGACGGTCAGGACGCGGCGCTCGAGAGACGGCCGTTCCGGAATGATCATCGCCTCGACTCCTCCTGCACGGGCAGCGGCCTGTCGATGCCGTGCGCCCGTGCCGTCTCGATTGCTTCAGGATAGCCGGCGTCGGCGTGACGCACGACACCGAGCCCAGGATCGCATGTCAGCACGCGCTCCAGCTTTTCGGCCGCTTCGCGCGTGCCGTCGGCTACCACGACCATGCCGGCGTGGATTGAGTTGCCTATGCCGACCCCGCCGCCATGGTGCACGGACACCCACGTGGCACCGGCCGACGTGTTCAGCAGGGCGTTCAGGACAGGCCAGTCCGCGATGGCGTCGCTGCCGTCGCGCATACCTTCGGTCTCGCGGTTGGGTGACGCCACCGAACCTGCGTCCAGATGGTCCCGTCCGATGACGATGGGCGCGGACACGACGCCGCGCCGCACGAGGTCGTTGAGGGCGAGGCCGAATCGCGCGCGGTCGCCGTACCCAAGCCAGAAGATGCGGGCGGGCAGCCCCTGGAACGCGACACGTTCGCGCGCCAGGTGGATCCACCGGCAGAGCGCGGCGTCACCGGCGAACATGTCGAGCGCGAGGTCGTCGGTTGCCGCGATGTCCGCTGGATCCCCGGAGAGCGCCGCCCAGCGGAACGGCCCCTTGCCCTCGCAAAAGAGCGGCCGGATGTATTCGGGCACGAAGCCGGGGATCTCGAACGCTTCGGAGACGCCCGCCGCGAGCGCCTGGCCACGGATGTTGTTCCCGTAATCGAACACGACGGCTCCGCGCTGCTTGAACGCGAGCATCGCGCGCACGTGGGCCGCCATGGCGTTCATCGACATGCTGATGTACGTCGCCGGGGCGCGCTGCCGCAGTGCGATCGCCTCCCGAAACGGCATGCCGTCGGGAACGTATCCTGTCAGGGGATCGTGTGCGGACGTCTGGTCCGTGACGACGTCCGGCCTCAGGCCGCGCGCGAGGATCTCCGGCAGGATCGAAGCGGCGTTGCCTTCGAGCGCGATGGAGCGCGGGACTCCCGCGGCGAGGGCGTCGGTTGCGCGGGCCAGGGCCGTATCGAGATCGTCGGTCCGCTCGTCGACGTACCGAGTCGCCAGCCGGCGTTCGATCCGCGAGGGGTCGATTTCGACGACGACGGCGACGCCGCCGTTCATCGTGACCGCGAGCGGCTGCGCTCCGCCCATGCCGCCCAGACCGGCGGTCAGCACCAGCCGGCCGGAGAGCGTGCCGCCGAAATGCCGGCGCGCCAACGCCGCCAGCGTCTCGTACGTTCCCTGAAGGATGCCCTGCGTCCCGATATAGATCCAACTTCCCGCCGTCATCTGCCCGTACATCGTCAGGCCGCGATCTTCGAGATCGTGGAACTGCTGCCAGGTCGCCCAGGCGGGCACGAGCAGCGCGTTCGCGATGATCACGCGCGGCGCCCACGGGTGTGTCCGGAAAACGGCCACCGGCTTGCCGGACTGAACGACGAGCGTCTCGTCGTGCTCGAGGCGACGCAATGTGTCGACGATGGCGTCGAACGCTTCCCAGCTTCGCGCGGCGCGTCCCGAGCCGCCGTACACGACCAGATCGTCCGGGCGCTCGGCGACTTCGGGGTCCAGATTGTTCATGAGCATCCGCAGGGCAGCTTCCTGCGGCCATCCCTTGCAGGAGAGCACCGCGCCCCTGGGCGCGCTGACCTGTCGGCTGAGGAGGTTCATGATCAACTGGCGATGGACAACGCGGTTCCGCTTCTGCTCCGGCGCAGCGGCGCGCGAGCGCCGACTGCGATGAAGGATAGCAATCTAAGAACGTACGCGCGTGTTGTCAAATTGAATTTGAGAAATTTCTTACTTGACTTCTCCGTCACACGCACGGTCGAGAGAGCCGTCCGCGATCCACGCGGCGATCGTCTCGATGTCGGCCGAGTGCGCGCGGTCATCGATGAGCATCGGCACGCGGCGCCGAAGCGCTGCATGCAGCCGCTGCAGCCTCATCGACGGCTGAAGGGGCGCGAGCAGATCGATCGCCTGCGCGCCGCAGAGCAGCTCGATCGCCACGGCGCGCGTCGCGAGCTGAAGCGCCCTTTCAGCTTTGAGCGCGGCACCCATGCTCATGCTGACGTGGTCCTCGCGGTTGGCCGAGGTAGGGATCGTGTCCACGCTCGCCGGCGACGCCAGCGTCTTGACCTCGGATGCCAGCGCCGCGGCGGTGACCTGCGCCATCATGAAGCCCGATTGCACGCCGCTGTGACGAGTCAGGAAGGCCGGCAGGTCGCTGAGCACGGGATTCACCAGCCGGTCGGAGCGGCGCTCGCTAATCGTCGCGAGCTGCGCGATTGCGATGACGAGAAGGTCGGCGGCGATGGCTATCGGAGCGCCGTGGAAGTTTCCGCCGGACACGATCTCGGTGTCGGAACCGCCAGCCGCGCTCCCCACAAAGACCATCGGGTTGTCGGTCGCCGCATTGGCCTCGAGGGTCAGGATCCCGCGGACGAAGCCGAGCGCTTCCCGGGCGGCGCCGTGGACCTGCGGCGCGCACCGCATCGAATAGGCGTCCTGGACCCGGCCGCAATCGGCGTGCGACGCGTTGATGGCACTGCCTTCGAGCAACCGGCGGATGTTCGCGGCCGACACCACCTGACCGTCGTACGGCCGCGCGTCGTGAATCCGCGGGTCGAACGGCTTGATGGATCCTCTGAGCGCGTCGATCGAGAGCGCGGCCGCGACGTCAGCCGCCCGGGCCAGACGCTCGGCGCCGACCAGCGCGAGCGCCGCCACCGCCGTCGACGGCTGCGTGCCGTTGATGAGGGCGATCCCTTCCTTCGGCCCGAGCGTGAGAGGCTCGAGCCCGGCGAGGGCCAGCGCGGCGCGTCCGGAGAGCACCTCGCGGTCCGAGCCCACCGTGGCCTCACCTTCGCCGATCAGGACGAGGGACAAGTGCGCGAGCGGCGCCAGATCGCCGCTTGCGCCAACCGAGCCGCGGCTCGGGACCCGCGGGTGGACCCGGCCGTTCAGCAGCGCAAGCAATCGCTCGACGGTCCCGCGCCGGATGCCAGAGAACCCCTTGGCGAGCACGTTCGCCCGAAGCGCCATCGTCGCGCGCACCGCGCGGGCCGGCAGCGGGTCGTCGACCCCGGCGGCATGGCTTCGAAGCAGATTGAGCTGGAGCACGCCGAGTGCATCCGGCGGGATAGCGGTCTCCGCGAGCGCGCCGAAACCAGTGTTGATCCCGTACACGGGCTCGCTGCCGCCCGCGGCACGATCGACAACCGCTCGCGACGCGTCGATTCGCTGGGCGGCCTCCGGCGCGAGCGCGACCGCCTCGCCGTCGTCGGCAATCGACGCGAGCTGTTCCAGCGTCAGCGAGGATCCGTCCAGGAAGATCATCAGAACGGGTACAATACTTCGGTTATGAACATCGCGGTACTTGGCGCCCAGTGGGGCGACGAAGGGAAAGGCAAGATCGTCGACCTCCTCACGCCGCGCTTCTCAATCGTCGCGCGGTACCAGGGTGGACACAACGCAGGGCACACCGTGTATGCCAACGGGCGGAAGTTCGTGCTGCGGCTCCTGCCTTCGGGAATCCTGCACGAGGGCATCACGTGCGTGATCGGCAACGGGGTCGTCATCGATCCCCAGGCCCTGTTCGCGGAGATCGACGAGCTGGCCGCCGCCGGGATCCATGTCGGCAATCGGCTCGTGGTCAGCGACAAGGCCCACCTGATCCTGCCGTATCATCGCGAGCTCGATCTCCTCAGTGAGGCGCGGCGCGGTGAGCGCAAGATCGGCACCACGTCGCGAGGGATTGGTCCGGCGTACGAAGACAAGATTGCTCGACGCGGCGTCCGGGTCGGGGATCTGGCCAACCCGCAGTCCCTCGCCGAGGCCGTCGAACACAACGTCGCGGCGCGCAACCGTCTGATCGCCGACTCCACGATGGACGCGGCGCAGGTGCTCGCGGACCTGAAGCGCGCGTGGGACCGCATGCGCCCGTGGGTCAAAGATGTGTCCGTGTTCCTGGCGAAGGCTCTTGACGACAAACGATCCATCATGTTCGAGGGCGCGCAAGGAACGCTGCTGGACATCGATCACGGGACGTATCCTTATGTGACTTCCTCGAACGCGACGATCGGCGGCGTGTGCACCGGGCTCGGCGTCGGGCCGCGGGCGATCGACCGCGTGCTCGGTGTTGCCAAGGCCTATACGACGCGAGTGGGCGAGGGACCGCTCCCAACGGAGTTGACTGGCGAGATCGGCAACCGGCTGCGCGAGAGCGGACAGGAGTTCGGTGCGGTCACCGGCAGACCTCGACGCTGCGGTTGGTACGACGCGGTCGCGGTCCGGCACGCGTGCCGGGTCAACGGACTCGATGCCCTGGCGTTGACGAAGCTCGACGTGCTCGACGGTCTTCCGGAGCTGCAGGTGTGCACGTCCTACCGCTGTCGCGGTGTCGAGCTGCAGGACATGCCTGGCGATCTCGCGCAGCTGGCCGCCTGCGAGCCGGTGTACGAGACGCTGCCCGGATGGTCGCAGCCGACGCGCGGCGTACGCGCGTACGATGACCTGCCGCGCCAGGCGCGCGACTACATCGCGCGCCTCGAAAAGATCACCGGCGTGCCGGCAGCGATCGTCTCCACCGGTTCGGGACGCGACGAGACCATCTTCAGGGAAGGGACGTTCGCCGGGACGCTGCAGCCGGCGTAGCAAGGCTCCGCGACGCCGCAGGCGTGTACCGCCGGAGCGGAGCGGGCACGGGGCTTCCGCGAGCGACGGCGATGGGGGTCCGGCGGGGCGAAGCGCTCGCGGTTAGGCTTTGTGCCGGGCGCAGTAATGGTCCATCGCGCTGCTGTCGGCGTCGTTGAACTCCACGCCGGCACGGTACCGCGGCGGTTCTGACGGCTTGGGCAGCTCGAACTTCGCCCAGGCCACCGTTCCGCGGAACCGCATCACGAAATTATCGGTCGGCACGCTCACGCGCACGCGCTGGTTCGGCCGCAGGATGGTGGCCGAGACGACCTGTGCGCCAACCACTGACATGTCGACGATCGAAACAGGGTTGCCGTCGAGTTGAATCTCCACACCAGGGCGAAGGCGGTGCCGGGGCGCGCGGCGCGTCCCGTGCCAATCGAGCTGCTGCGATCCCTCGGCCAGTCCGGACGCCAGCGGAACGGCGGCATAGTCTTCCCCCACCATCACGCTGGCCACTTCCCTCGGAGCTGGTGTCTCGACGATGGTGGAGCGGGAGACTTGTCGCACGTAGTCACCCGTGTGCGACATGACCCGGACCTCCGCGTCGGAGATCTGAGGATCGGTTCTGATTCGATTGATGAGGGCGGCGCCGCGGGGCGTCGCCGCGAACAGCCGCTCCAGGACGATCAACCCAGGCCGGCGTTGCAGAATCGCCTGGAGCGCCTGGATTGGTTCGGTGTCGGCAAACGTCAGCATCTCGCCCTCTTCGGCGAGCCGCGAGCACAGACCGGGCATCAGATTGGACGCGGCAATCACCACCGCTACGGGCATCGGCTCAGTTTAACATGCCCCTCCGGCATCCCTCGGCGGCACGGCGCCGCCGGCCGCGGAGCATTGCCGTGACGCGCGGCGTCCTTATCGATCTCGACGACACGCTTTTCGACCATCGGCATGGTGCCCGGCAGGCACTGGAAGCGGTACGGCAGGGCCATCCCGCGCTGGCAGCCGTCGATCCCGTGGAGCTGGAACATCGGCATGCGGAGATCCTCGAGGCGCTGCACGTTCGCGTCCTCGCGAAGGAGCTCGGGTTGGACGAGGCGCGGCTGGAGCGATTCCGTCGGCTCTTCGAAAGTGCCGGCGTTTCGTCCGACGAAGTCGAAGACAGGTCGCTCGTACAGCGGGCCGCGGCCGCGTATCGGAACCGCTACATGCAATCGTGGCGGGAAGTGCCAGGCGCCACCGCGTTGCTCCAGGCGTTGAGGACGCGTGCTCGCATCGCTATCGTGTCGAACAATCTCACCCGCGAGCAGCATGACAAGCTGCGGTTCTGCAGGTTCGACCGCCACCTCGACGCCATTGTGATTTCGGAGGAGGCGGGAGCGTCGAAGCCGGACGGCGCGATCTTCCGGCTGGCACTGGAGCGCATAGGGGTCGGCGCCGAAGAGGCCGTCATGATCGGCGATGCCTGGCGCGCGGACATTGAGGGCTCTCGATCCGCCGGCCTTCGCGCCATCTGGTTCAATCCGTCCGGAAAGCCGCGCCCCGAGCCATGGCCGGACGTCGACGAGATTCGCTCACTCGAGCCGGCGTCCGCGGTGATGTCCCTCGTTTTTGGCACCGACGATCGGACCGAGTGACGACGTGACCGGCGCAGGCTGGAGCAGAACGTCCACAGCGTTCGAGTGAGGAAAGGACTCCAGCGGTGAAGAGCGAGAATCAGCCGTCGATGTGCTTGCCGAGCGCATCCGCAGTGATTCGGAAATGCGAGGCGCTCCACACCGGCCGGCCGTCGCGGAGGAGGATGGCTTGCGGCGTTTCGTGCCTGATACCAAGCCGCGCCGCGACATGATCCGAAACGGTGCGATGACTCTGGACCGTGACGACTTTGTAGGCGGCAGTGCCAGCAGCCTTCTCGACGTGCGCCCGCAGCTCGTCCAGGGCTTCGCAGCTCACGCCGCAATTCCGGCTGTGCTTGAACAGCAGGACAGGCCGGCGCCGCGACTCTTCGATGGCGGCCTCGAAGTCCGCGGTGGCTTCCAGGTGGGTCACTCTGTGCATGGGTCAGACGGTGGAATCAGTCTAAAAGCCTGGAGCGCAGCCATTTAGGCCACTCAGGCATGAACGGTTGGTTGTGATGACTGATCTATTGTACCGCCCCCGGCGTGAGGCCGCGAGCGGGGCTGACGTCAGCTTGGCGCCTGGTGGGATCGGGTGTGGAAACCGGCCGCCTCGAGCTCGCGGCGCGCCCCGGCAAACATCGCGCGGGCGTCGGCTGGAATGGGGAGGTCGGTCCGCGTCAGCAGCCGGTCCACGTTGTACATCCGGAATCTGATGCCCTCCATGTGGAACGCCGATATCGCCCTCGCGAGTGCTTGACATTCGTCGAGCAGCGGGCCGAGCGCGTCCGAAGACTGGGACGTGAGCGTCTGAATGAGGGACATGACGTGAGCCCTGGCTGCGAGGCGATGATCGGAGGTCGGTGTCGGCTGCATCGAAGGAAGCGTATCGACCTCTCACGACCGCCGTCAAGGCGAGCGCCGTCCAGACCAGAGAGTCGCCTCTTGACCAGGTCCGGCCGCGCGGAGGATAACGAAGAGTCATGATCAAGGAACAGCAGCCACCGCGCGACACCGGTCGCGCCCGCATGGAACCGCCCGATCTCAGTGAGAAGGGAGGCCTCAAGAGCGGGCAACCCCAGCGTTCGGACGAGCGCCTCTTCATGCAGCTGTTGGCGTTCACCGGGTGCCTCGATGTCCCGGGGGCCGCCGGGCACCTGGCGAAGGCGAACGTCCCCGGAGTTCTCTACGAGGACCTTCAATGACCCGCAGGGGATTGCCCTGCTCACCGTCGCCCGCACGCCGGACCTCTTCGTCGACGTCGTCCGGCCCGCGTGCACGAGCGGGGTGTTCGCGCAGTACACGCTGAAACCGGACTTACACCATGTTCGGGCGCACGTATTCGCTCGGGTACGAGCCGGACCTCGAGGATGCGCTGATCGGCCGTCCACGCCGCACGGTGTTCAACCCGGACTGGCGGTGGGCTGTGTGGTATCCACTCAGGCGCAGCGGCGGGTTCGCGCAATTACCCGCCGACCAGCAGCGCGCGATCCTTGCGGAGCACGGAGCCGATCGGGATGACGTTCGGTGCCGCTGACTACGCGCACGACGTCCGTCTGGCCTGCCATGGGCTGGACCGCGATGACAACGACTTCGTCATCGGGCTGATTGGCAAGGATCTGTTTCCACTGTCCGCGTTGGTCCAGTCGATGCGGAAGACCCAGCAGACGGCGCTCTACCTCGATCGCCTCGGACCTTTCTTCGTGGGCCGCGCCATCTGGCGGTCGGAATAAGAAAGCGCCGGCTCCGGGCTTCAGGCTGCGGCCTTGCTCTGCTGCGAGCGGTTTCCTGGAAGTCGATGCACTTGCGACTTTCAGCTAACTTGCCGCAAGAAGGACCAAGCTGGAGCCTGAAGCCCTGGAGCCGTTCTTGCACAATCGGAGACCGCGATGCCTGACTCCGCCATTCCCCAGCGTCGGGTCGGACGACGTGAGCGGCATCCACTCCATCTGAGGCACACCTATGGCACGACCACTCTGGAAAGGTGCGATCACGTTCGGTCTCGTCAGCATCCCCATCGAGGTCCACACGGCCGTCCGCGACCGCCAGCTCCGATTCCACCTCCTCACGGCGAAGGACAAGGCGCGGGTGAAGTACGAGCGCGTGTCGGAGAAGACGCACAAGCCGGTCGCGTGGGACGATCTGGTGCGAGGCTACGAGTACGCCAAGGGTCACTACGTCGTGCTGACGCCCGATGACTTCGAGGCGGCAGCGCTCGAGAAGACCCGGACGATCGACATCCTCGACTTCGTCAAGGCGGAACGAGGTCGACGACCGCTTCTTCGAGAAGCCGTACTACGTCACACCCGGGACCGGTGGGGACCACGCCTACGTCCTGCTGCGCGAGACGATCCGCGACGCGGAGCGGATCGGGATAGCCAAGTTCGTCCTGCGCGAGCGGCAGCACCTCGCCGCGCTCGAAGTCATCGAGAATGCACTCGTGTTGACGACATTGCGGTTCGCCGACGAGCTGATTGCGGCGTCGGCCTATCACTTCCCGACGGCGAAGGGCCTGCGTGCTCCGGAGCTGAAAACCGCGCGAATGCTCGTCGACGAGCTCAGCTCCGAGTGGAACCCGGAGAAGTACACGGACGACTATCGAAAGAACCTGTTGCGCATCATCGAGGCGAAGCAGAAAGGCCGCGAGGTGCACCTGGAGGCTGAGGCCGAAGAGCGCGCCGATAACGTCGTCGACCTGATGGAGCGCCTGCGCAAGAGCCTCGAAGGGCCGGGGCGCCCGGACGTCCACCCGGAAGGGCGCTGCGCGCAAGACGACCGCGCGTCAAGGCGGGCGGCGAAGAAGACGAAGCGAACGGGGAGACGGGCCGCCTGACGGGCAGGTGCATGGTGCCGAATTTCGCCGAGCGACGCTTACGGCGGCTGACGCCCGAGGAGCGGAAGTCGGTCACGCACGGCGACTTCTGGATCCCCGATCGGGAGCGCGACATTTACAAGCGAGCGCTCGAGGCGCTCAATGCCGCCGAGCATTCCATATATCGTCGCGGGCGCCTACGCGATCTACGAGCACACCGGGATCTATCGCAAGACGAAAGATCTCGATTTGTTCTTCGAGCCGTCGAGCGTCGTGGCTGCCGCCCGCGCGCTGCGCAACGCCGGCTTCGTGACGCGCCTGGAGGACGCGCACTGGCTCGCGAAGGCCACCATCGACGATCATTTCGTCGATCTGATCTACGGGATGGGCAACGGTGTCGCCCGGATCGATGCGGAGTGGATCGCGAACAGCCGGCCCGGCATTCTCGCCGCGACGCCCGTACGGATTGCGCCGCCAGAGGAGCTGATCTGGCACCGGCTGTTCATCGGCGAGCGCCATCGTCACGACATGTCGGACGTCGTGCACCTGATCCTCTGCGTCGGCGAAACGCTCGACTGGGAACGGCTGGTCCAGACGGGCCGGGCCCCGATTGGCCCTTGCTGCTGGCGCAGTTGGTGATGTTCAACTACGTCTATCCCGGGTACCGCAGCAACGTGCCTTCCTGGGTGTTCGACCAGTTGCTCGAGCGCGCGCGGAACGAAGCCTACCCGGATCCCGACAGCCTCGACCTCACGCGCGGTCCGCTCATCTCGCAGTTCAGCTTCACGATCGACGTCCGGGAGTGGGGCTTCGTCCATCCCCGCGCCGATCTCGTCCGCCAGGCCCGCGCGCTTCCGGAGATCCAGGCCATCATGACCGCTGACGTCTGGGACGAACGAGCCGACACGCGGTCGACGCCACGCGAAGAGAGCCTGCCCGCGGAGTAGAAGCCGTCTCATAAACCTGCCGCTCGTTTCACGATGCGAGCGAACGACAGTGAGCGCGCCACGCGAGCGGAGCGCGCCGCGCACGGCGCCGAGAGCGCGTCGGGGAGTCCGAGGGCGAAGCCCTCGGCTGAGCGAAGCCGTCTCGGATAACCGGGCGCTCGTGTCACGATGCGAGCGAACGACGTGAGCGCTTCGCGCGGAGGCGGAAGCGCGCCGGCGAAGCGGCGCGCGAGAGCGCGTGTCGGGGAGTCCGAGGGGCGAAGCCCCTCGGATGAGACTCGTGTCGCCGGTTGACACCTCGCGGCTCGGCCCGCGATACTTGCCCTCCATGTTCACTGGCACGTGGTTTTCGACCTGGTTGCGCGGAGAGCGCGACCCGCTGCACGCCGCACTCGGGCACCTCGAGCGCGAAGTCATGGAGGTCGTCTGGAACGCCCGAGGCGACAAGGGCGAGTACGCCCACACGGTCAGGGACGTTCAGGACCAGCTGCCGCGCAAAGCGGCCTATACCACCGTGATGACGACGCTGGATCGCCTGTTCAAGAAGGGATTGGTGGTTCGGCGTCGCGAGGGCCGGGCTTTCGTGTACACGGCGGTCCGATCCCGCGAGGAGATGTCGGCAACGCTGACCGGGGGCCTCCTCCGCGGCCTGCTGTCGAATGGACCTGACGCGGCACGTCCGTTTCTCTCGAACCTGGTAGACGCGGTGGGAGAAGAGGACGCCGGCCTGCTCGACGAGCTCGAACGGCTCGTCAAAGACAGGCAGTCGCGGATGCGGAGGGATGCCAAATGAGGCTGTACCGTCTCGACCGTCATCCTCACCCTCGCCTGGTTCTCGGCGGCCAACATCGTTTCGAGCGCGCTCGCCTGGCTCGCGGCTCGCGGCCTGCACCGTTCGCGCCCCGCGAACCGGCCGCGAGCGCAGTTGCTGTTTGCCGTCCGCATGGCGCCGTCCGTCATCTCGATGATGTTCGCGCTCGGCCTGTTCCTCCCCGTGCACCTGTTGTACGAGCGGCGGGAGGGGTCGGAGTATTTCGGCGCCTTGCTCTGGGGACTTGCGCTCCTCGCGGTCGCACTGATCGCAGGCAGCGTGCTCCGGGTCGCCGCGGCGGTGCGCGCGTGCGGAAGGTTCAGACGCACGTGGACAGATCCGGGCCGGGACCGTAAGCCGATCGTCGACGACAGCGAGTTCCTCGGCATGTCGCTCGCCGGCATCGTCCGGACCACGATTATCGTGGGGAAGCGCGTGCGTGAGGCGCTGACCGGCGAAGAGTTGGACGTCGCACTCGCCCACGAGGTGGCGCATCGACAGTCCTGGGACAACGTCAAGCGGTTGGCCATCTTCGCCTCTCCTGATTTCCTCCGGTTTTCGCGGATAGGTCGACGCCTCGAGCAGGAGTGGAGCGCCGAAGTCGAGTGCCTGGCTGACGCGCGGGCCGTGCAGGGCAACGCATCACGCGCCGCCAATCTCGCGTCCGCGCTTCTGAAGGTGGCGCGGCTGGCGGCGTCAACACCAGGCAGCGTTTCGGCCGGACCGCTCTGGAGCACGTTCTTCGAGGAGGCGCTTCTCGAAGTCCGGGTCCGCCGTCTGGTGGAGGGTCCGGCCGTCGCCGCTCGTCCGTCCTGGCTGCTGTCGGTGAATGCCGGAGCAGCGGTCCTGGGAACGATCGCCCTTGCGTGGCTCGCGGACATTCCGCGGGCGGTGCATGTGATGACGGAAGTCCTCGTTCTACTGCTGCCGTAGCTTTACACCCTCAATCTCGTGTGGCTCCGGCTTCAGCCGGAAGATCAGCGCGGGCATTGGCCTTCCGCCTGACCAGCCTCCGCCAAGGCTACGGCGGTCCGCCGGAGCGCCTCGCGCGAAGGCGGAAGGCGGAAGCCACAGAGTCGATTCTTCACAGGCTCCGCCCCACATCCCGCGCGAGCGCCCGCGCAGCGATCCTCGCGGTCGACCACGCCCACTGGAAGTTGAAGCCACCAATGCGCCCGTCGACGTCCAGAATCTCGCCAACCAGGTAGAGTCCCGGCCGGCGCCGCGATTCCATCGTCGACGGATCGATTTCCGCGAGGTCGACGCCCCCGGCGGTGACCTCCGCGTAGTTGTATCCGCGCGAGTCGATCACAGCAAGCGGGAGATCCAGCATCGCGTGAACGAGACGACGGCGGCTCTCGCGGGTGAGGTCTGCCAGCGTTTGCGCACCCGACAGATTGAGGGCGTCGAGCAGCACAGCGCCGAGGCCTGACGGCAGCATGGTCGCAACCGCTGTCTGAATCGAGATACGCGGCTGCCGCCGCGCAACAGCGATCCACCGGGCTTCGAGAGTGTCGAATGTGTCGTCGGGGCAGAGGCTGGCGTGCAGTTCCGGCTGGTTGCCGTTCAGGCGGCTGCGCAGCCAGTGCCTCGACATGTCGAGCACGACTGGGCCGCTGACGCCGAAATGCGTCCAGAGCATCGCCCCGGACGTGCGCGTCTCGGCTCGTCCCTCGACACGCAGCTCCAGCCGCACGTTCTGGGAGACACCACTGAGCGTCGCATGCATGGCGGCATTGCCAGGTTTGCAGAGCAGCGGTGCCAAAGCGGGGGTCGTCGGAACGACGGTGTGGCCGAAGCGCCGGGCGAGCTCGTACCCCGCGCCATCGCTGCCGGTCTTCGGCAGGGACAGGCCACCCGTCGCGAGCACCACGGTCGCCGCGCGGATCGGACCTCGAGTCGTCGAGATGAGAAACCCGCCTGGTTCTGCGCTCACGTCCTGCACGCGATGGTCGCTCATGACGCGACTGTCCAGTCGCGCCAGCTCGTTCAGCAGGGCGTCGAGCACGTCCCTCGACCTGTTGCTGTCGGGGAACAGCTTTCCGTCAGCCTCTTCGTGCACGGGCACGCCGATGTCCTGAAAGAACGCGACCGTTTCGGCGACGGGAAAGGCCCGCAGGATCGTCCGGATGACGGCCGGCCGGCCACCGTTGAAATCGGACTCCCGGACCACGGTGTTGGTCACGTTGCAGCGCGATCCGCCGCTCACGAGGATCTTGGCACCCGGCCGCCGCGCGCCGTCGAGCAGCGCGAGCCGGAGGCCGGGGCGGCGCTGGAGGGTGAAGATTGCCGTGGCGATTCCTGCCGCTCCGGCGCCGACGATGGCGGCGTCAACTTCGATTGGCAAAGTGGCGGGACCTACCGGCGTGACCTGGACCATCGCGCTCCCGGCCGGCTCAGTGCGGAGAACAGCGTTCTTCCACCTCCATCAGCAGCCGATCGACTGACACCGGCTTGTTCAAGCAGGGTACCGACAGCCGCTCCGTCACATACGCGGCATCGAACATGGCCGTCAGGCAGAGCACGGGTACCGGTGCCAGCGTGGGCTCCTGAAGCTGCCGTGCGCGGAAGTCGAATCCGTCCATCACGGGCATCATGAGGTCCAGGAGCACCATGCAGGGACGTCGCCCGCGCATGAGGTGGAGGGCCTCCTCGCCGTTCGAGGCGGTCATGGTTTCGTAGCCGGATGCCGAGAGCAGGAACTGCATGAAATCCCTGATGTCGGCGTCATCTTCCACAATCAGGACGCACGGCACAGGGTGTCTCCCGAGGCGGAACCGAATTGGATCATGGGTTCGGCATGCGACCCTCCGCGTCGCGAATGTCTAGTCTCATCCGAGGGGCTTCGCCCCTCGGACTCCCCGACACGCGCTCTCGCGCGCCGCTTCGCCGGCGCGCTTCCGCCTCGGCGCGAAGCGCTACGGCGAGACCTCGCCGAAGCCTTGGCGTAGGCGGGCCGATCGCGTGGCTCGCTCACTGCGTTCGCTCGCATCGTGAAACGAGCGGCTGGCTTCTAGTCGTTCCCGGCCAGCCGCCACGCTGCCGGAGCGCGGCCGGGCAAATGCCCGACCACACTCCTGACGATATCGAGTTGCGGATCTAACGTCCAGGTTCTATCCGAGCGAAAGCCTTCTGCACGTATCCCACCCGCCGGCCGTACTGGCGATCCTCGAACTCGACGTGGAGCCAGTCGTCCGACTGATCGAGCACCCGCATGCGAGTCCCGGCCGGGAGTTGACGAAGCGGAGTGAGCTTCGCATCCGGTCGAAGGAAGACCGGCGCGGTCGCCGTCGTCACCGCGGAAGGCAGGCCCTGCGCCTCGGTGGTGGGGATGCCGCTTTCCAGAGGGTTTCGCGGCGTGGTCGGAGCGGCCGGCGCGCGTGGCGCCTCCTTCGCGAGAATCCGGACCCTGACGATGGCCGCAGCCTGGAGCCCTCCGGCGTCGACCGAAATCGAGCCGCCGACCGGCGTCGACAAGTCGATGCTGGCGCGGCTGTACCGGACCGTGCCGCCGACGCCGACCTGACGGCTCAGGAACCAGGTGACGTCGAGACCGCCGTGTGCGCCGACAGCGGTCTCGCCGACGCGCTCGACCGTTGCCTGGGAGAAGCTCGCGGTGTCGTAGGGATACGTCTCGCCGTACTCGACGTCCTTCACGAGCTGTCGCGACACGTTGATGATGCTCGGCCCGCCGAAGACGCCCACCTCGAGCCGTCGGCTGACCGGGACAATCCACGAGAGGCTGATGTGCGCCGCGTTCTCGTCGTGGGCCAACCCGGAGGACTCGCCGGAGATGCTACGCGGCTGGGTGAAGAAGAAGGGGTGCGGAATCTCCGCGGTCACCCCCGCGGGCCGGGAATCGTGGAACCGTGAATACGTCGCTCCCGCGAAGAGATCGTGCCAGAGCCGCCATCCGGCGCCGACTTCGAACTCGAGGCCCGACTTGACGGAGTAGTCCGCCGTCCACGTCTTCTGCTCTTCGTTCAACGGCTCGCTGTGCGACTCGCTGAAGTCGGTCGACGCGATCTGCCCGCCGGCCCCGAATGTGACGAATCCTCGGCTCCGGCCTGGCACCGGCGCCGGCCGTGCCGCAGGTCGCGTCGTCGGAGTCGGAGGCTGCGGGCCCACGGGCGGTGGTGTGGCCTGTGCTGCTACACCCGAAGGAATGCCGCTGACGCAGACCGCAACGGTAAAAGCGATAACCAGGAGCGGGCGCGTCAATTGACACCCACCGACGTCCAGCCTTGGGTGATGGCGCGCTCGGCCGCGCTGTTGGCGCCGTAGAGGTCCCGCGCCGCCTGGATGGTTGCGGCTCGAGCCGTCGAAAATGTGGCGTTGGAGGGCAGCAGAGACGTAAACGCCCGATAGAAGACCTTCTCGATCTGCTCGCGATTCGCGCTTCCCACGCCCGTTACGCCAAGCCCCGATGTTCGGTTGGTGCCGCCCTCGATGGCCAGATAGAAGACGTGACTGGCTATCGTCGAGTTGAAGTGCACGCCACCGTTGTCAGCCGGTCCGGTGTAGCGACTCGAGTAATGGTCCGGATATCCAGCCTGGGCCGGGTTCGAGAGCGAGCGGTCGCCGCCAGGTCGAAGGATGTCTTCGCCGATCAGATAGTCCGCTTGTCGAAGCCCGGTCCCCGGCGTCTGATAAAAGAATTCGACGCCCGTCCCGAGAATGTCCGAAAACGCCTCATTGAGGGCGCCCGACTCGTTGCGATAAATCAGATCCGAAGTGTACTCGGTCAGACCGTGGGTCAGCTCGTGAGCGACGACATCTATCCCGCCAGCGAAGTAATCGAACGTCTGGCCGTCCAGCGTGAGACCGGCCGGCAGGCCATCGCCGAATACCATCGCGCCGCGGAACGTGGGCCCGCAGCCGCCGCACCAGAACGCGTTCAGGAGGTAGGTATTGAGATCTTCGAACGACAGCGTTGCGAGGTCGCTGCGTCGGACGGGATGGGTAATGGCGTAGATGGGGGCATTGCGATCGTCGAGGCCGGAGCGGTTGAAGCGCTTGAAATAGTAGTCGTACGTGTAGCCGAGATAGACATGTGCGTCGACGGTCGCCGTATCGGTCCACCTGTTATCCGAATCACTCGCGACGTCAGACGCCGTCGGAACGTAAGTACCGTTCAGGTAGCTCTTCGTCCGTGCCAGGTTGCCCTGCAGATCGTAAGTGATCAAGGTCGGCGGCCTCAGCGCATCGTCTGCGGTGTAGCGTCCGGCCTGGAGCCGGGTACTGATCTTCTTGGTGTCTCCGAGCACGCCGGTTCCAGTGCCCACGGCAGACTGTGTCTTCAGATCGTTGTAGCGCAGCAGGACCTCGCCGTTCTGCGCGTCGAGATAGGTCTGCATCCACCCTTCGGCGGTCCAGACGTGCGTCGAGTACCAGAGGGCATAGGTGCCATCGTCTCTTCTTAGGATGACGAGCTCGATCGGCCGGGCGTCAGGCACTTCTCCGGTCGACAAGCTTTTGAAGCGGTCGCGCGCGGCCTCCTCCGAGATCTCTGGCCGATCGGACACACCGGACACCTGCTGAAGCTCGCCGAAAATAGACGTCGTGACACCGTCGGCTATCTGACGTGTGACTTCGCCTCCGATGACCCGAATGCCGTGGACGTACTGTTCGTAACGCTCGTGCGTGCGGCCGTCAAGGAGTGTGTCCGTCCGGGCGCGCTTGAGGACCAGCTCGCCACTGCGACGCATGGCATCCACCGTCGCGTCCCAGGCGCGAAGCAGGCTGCCGTCGTCCGAGCTGACTGCGACTGGCCCGGATCGTTGAGACCCGGTATTCTGCGGGGCGCGCGCGCCGACGGCAACGCCGGCCGCGATGATTACCGCACACGATGCTAGACCACGACGTCCCATGGGTTCTCCTGCTGTAGAAGGCTGAGCGATCCGCGAGCGATATGGTAATACGTGGCGTGGGGCCGGCCGAGGAAATTGCGCCCCATGGAGTCGCGACTAGAATGTGGTGTGCGCACTCGACACAGGTACAGACCAAGTCACGGAGTATTTACGCCATGCTTCGACTGATTGTCCCTTATCGACTTCGTGGTTTGCCGAAGGCCTCCCGGATTCCTGCCTCGTGCCTGGTGTTAGTGATGGCCGCCGGCCCGAACGTTGTTGCAGACGTCTCATATGTCAGGCCTGCCATGGCCGCGGCGATCGCCGAGCCTGCAAAGGTCGCGGGCGTGTGGAAGTTTACCGTGGAGCTCGCCGTGGGAACCGGTCATCCGACCGTCACGCTGAAACAGGATGGGGAGAAGCTGACCGGCACGTACGAAGGCCGCTACGGTCCTTCTCCTCTGGAGGGCACTATCAAGGAGAACAAGATCGAATTCACCGTCTCGATGACCGCCGAGGGCGCCGCCGTCAGTGGCGTCTTCTCCGGAGTTGTGGAAGGGGAGGGGATGCACGGCGCGGTGGATTTCGATCAGGCGGGCGAGGGCACCTGGACGGCGGTGAAGTCTTCGCCGAAGTAGGACGGAGACAAGGTCGTCAGACAGACCGGTGGGCCGACCGGCACGTCGCGGAGCCGGCCACCCGGTGAGGCGACCTCATCAGGTCCGGCCAGCCACGGTGAACGTCAACGACGGCTGCCTGGGCCGGTATCGACAAGATCAAAGAGTAACGGGCTGGCGGTTGCCAGTGGAGGTGCCCATGCGGAGACGTTCGATCGGGATTCTCGCGGTGGCGCTCACGTGTGTCGCTGTCGTTGCGTTGGCGCAGCAGGGGCAGCCTCGTCCGGGACCAGGCAGCGGCGTGGTCACCGTGCAAGGGACGGTCGTCCTGGCCAATGCCCCAGAGAAGACGAAGGAAGGGGATTGGAAGGTGGCGGTCGCGAACACCCCGTCGGTGAACGTCGCCAACACGCCAAACGTGAGCCTTTCGCCGCTTGCGTTCGTCACACCAGGCAAGCGGTATCAGATCGTCTGGTCGACCGGGGAAACCGAGCAGATCTCCGCAGCGGCGACCGGCGCGGGCGCCTGGGTGCAGGTGACCGGTGGAGGGCGGTGGGTCAACCTGGCGCTCGCCCGAAGCGTCACGGCGCTGCCATGAGTTCGGCAACGCGGCCCTGATCCCGACACCTCTCAAGGTGCCGCGGGCTACGTCTCCGCCGAAACGGCCGCGATGAGCGCCTTGATGTAGCCGAACGCGAAGGCGAACGCCTGGAACTGATTCGTGTCGCCTTCGATTTGCGGCACGTGGTCCGGCATCATCATCCCGTCGAACCCGATCTCCCTGTACACCCGCATCGCCTTGAGCATGTCGACGTCGCCGTCGTCGATGAACGTTTCGCGGAAATTCAGGAAGCCGCCGGCGATGTTGCGGAAGTGAACACTGAAGATCTTCCCCCGGCTTCCGAAATAGCGGATGACGTCGAAGATCTCTTCGCCGGGCTTGGCGAGCATCTCCGAGACGGTGCCCTGGCAGAAGTTGAGTCCGTGATACGGGCTCTCTTTGATCGAGACGAAGCGCTTCAGGCCGTCGACCGATCCCAGGACGGTCTCGACGCCGCGCCACCCCTTGCCCTTTGGCATGCCTGGATCCTGCGGGTGACAACCCATTCGGACCTTGTACTCCTCCGCCACCGGGACGACGCGCTCGAGGAAATAGGTGATCCGTTCCCAGTAGGTGTCGGCGTCGATGCGTCCCGCGGCCGTGAGCGGGGGATCCTGTTTGCCGTCGGCGTACACGAATGTGCTGTACCGGGCCTTGCCGCGGCCGAGCGTCGGCGTCGTGCGCGGGACGCCGATGAACGTCAGGTTGTACTTCACACCGGGGATCCCGGCCTTTGCGCAGTTGCGAATCATCTGGCAGATGTTCTCGATCTGCCGATCGCGGTCGGCGGTCGCGAGCAGGATCGCGGGGCTCTCGGAGCTCGAGATCTCGCTGGAGCTCAATGGGAGCGGCACCATGTCGAGCGTGATCCCGAACGACGCGACCCGCTCTTTGAGCTTCGTCAGGCTCTCAACCGACCAGGCGTCATCCATCTTGGCCGACGGCAGACGGCTGCAGATGTTGGTGACGCCGAATCCCGCCATGACGCGAAGGATGGCGTCGGAATCGCCGTGCTGCGTCCCGATCTTCATGCGCGCCGGTTTGTTCGCGCGGGCTTGCGGCTCCGGCGCATTCGCGGCCGCCTTCGCGGAGACGACGGCCTCGGCCACGGCGGCGCCGGCGGTGGCCCCACCGGACAGTTGCATGAACTCACGGCGATTCATGATGGCTCCTTCCGCACGCGCTCCGGCGCGGCGTGTCGGCCGGGAACGTACTACGTGTGACAGGAGAGATACAAGCGGGCCCTGCCCCCTGCGTATCCGTCTCATGTGGGTTCCGGCTTCAGCCGGAAAGTGGCGCGGCTCGCAGCCACGAGATCGCCCCTTGGTTCTCACTCCGCGCGCAGCGCAACGATCGGGTCGACCCTTGCGGCGCGGCGCGCCGGGATGTAGGCGGCCGCGAGCACGGCAGCTGTCAGGATGACGCAGGCGCCGACGAGCGCAAGTGGGTCCTGGGGGGTGACGCCGAAGAGGAACGCCTTCAGCGAAGATCCGGTCGCGAGAGCGATGGGGAGTCCGACCGTGAGACCGAGTGCAGCCAGCTTCAGCGAATCGCCAAGGACCATCCGCAGCAGCGCGCCGCGCTGCGCGCCGAAGGCCAGCCGGACGCCGAGCTCGCGTGTTCTCCGGTTCACCGCGTACGCGAGGGTGCCGTACAGGCCGACACCCGCGAGCATCAGCGCGACAAAGCCGAATCCGGCAGAAAAACCAAGGAGCAGCCGTTCTCTCGATACCTTCTGGCTGACCTGCGCCGAAAGGGTCGTCGTCCTGCGAAGCATCAGCTGCGCGTCGCTCCTCCGCAGCGTTTCTTCGGCCTGCCGCGCGACGACTGCCTCGGCGCCAGGCTCGGTTCGAAGAGAGACCGCACTCATGCGAAACGGCGCCTGCGCGATCGGGACCCACATCATCGGTTCGGTCTTCTTCTCGCGGAGGTCGGTGTACCTGGAGTTGCGCACGATCCCGACGATCGTGAAGGGGCGATCCTGCTCGCCGGAGTAGTCGAGGGCGAGGCGCCGGCCGAGGGCTTCGGTACTGCCGAAGCGCGCGCGCGCGAGCGCTTCGTTCACGACGGCCACCCGCTCGGTCCCCTCGCGATCCCGATCGCTGAAGCCACGGCCCCGAAGGATGTCCATCCCCATGGTTTCGAAGTAGCGCCAGGACACGTAGTCGATGCGGCCCATGGCGCGATCCGTCTTCTGGTCGGGATCGATCAACGACAGCCAGAGGTCGTTGGTGCTGAAGAGTCCCAACCAGGAGACACTTGCCGTACGGACGCCAGGCAGCGCGTTCAAGCGTTCGTCGACGGTTCGATACAGCGTCGCACGCTGCTGCTTCTGGACGTCTGAATCGACCGTACCGAAGGAGCTGCCGGGCGTCTCGTCTCGGACGTCGAGCACCACGACGTGATCCGGGCGGAATCCCGGGTCGATGCCGGCAAGGTGCACGATAGTCCGAAGGAGCAGGCCGGCGGCGGTGACGAGCATCAGCGATAGCGCGAGCTGCGCGGCGACGAGCAGTTTCGTCAGCCGCTGCCCCTCGCTGGTGTTCGTTCGGCCGGCGCGAGCCATGCCCGCTCTGAGAGTCGTGCGACTCAGCCGGAGACCGGGAAGAATGCCAGCCAACAACGCAGCGATGGTCGTTGCCGCCATCGCGACCGCAATCACGCGGCCGTCTGGCCGGGTGTCGAGCGCAAGCGTCATGTAGCTGAGCGACACCATCGACGCGAGAATCGGTGTCGCGCCCCATGCGAGGACGGCGCCGACCACCCCCCCCAGGCTTGCCACCAGGCACCCTTCCGTGGCCAATTGCCGCACGAGCCGGCCGCGGCCGGCGCCGAGTGCCGCGCGCGTCGCGAGCTCCGGCAGCCTGGCCGCTCCGCGCGCGAGGAGCAGGTTCGCGACGTTCACGATCGCGATGAGCCACACGACACCGACAACGGCCATCACGATGAAAAGAGCGGTGCTGTATTCCCGACGAACGACGTCAAGCCCCTGCGCGCCGCTGGCAACGCGCATCCGGAAATCAGCGGGCTCCGGTGCCCGCTGACCTGGCGGCGGCGGCGGAGGAGGTTGCGCCGCGAGGGCCTGTTGGTACTGAGCGGTCAGTTCGGCTTCGGCCTGGGAGATGTTCACTCCGGGCGCGAGCCGGCCCATTACGCCGGCGAAGAACGCCATCCCGCGACTCTGCAGAAGTTTCGGATCGGTCATCGGCCGCAACGGGAGCCAGACGTCGGTCGCGTAGCCTGCCTGGTGACTCGTGAAGGCTGTCGGCGCAACACCGACAATCGCGCAGACATTGTCACGGGCCTTGACCGTACGCCCAAGGACACCGGGATCGCGCTGGAAGCGGTCCGTCCAGAACTGGTAGCTGATCACTGCCGCGCAATCCTGGCCGGCGGCTGTGTCCGCCAGCTCGTCATCGCGCTCGGTCAGCAGCCGGCCAACCGATGGAGACAGGCCGAGGACCGGGAAATAGCTCCCTGAGACGAAGCTGGCGCGCACGTACGACGGCGCCGGTTTGTCGTCGAACGTTACCTTGAGGAAGGGCCGGTCATCGACGGCGAACAGGCCCGAGAGCGTCGTCTGTCTCCGCCGGAGCTCTTCGAACGTCGGGTTGAAAAGGACGAAACGCTGGCCACGGCGCAGAGGTTGAAGGAGAACGAGCCGTCCCGGGTCGGCGGCGGCGAGCGGCTTCAGCATCACCGCGTTGAACACCCCGAACGCCGTCGTCGATGCGCCGATGCCCAACCCGAGGGACAGCACCGCAACAAGCGTGAAGGTGCGATCGCGCGCGAGCATCCGAGCGCCGT
The DNA here is from genome assembly GCA_963804795.1 of uncultured Acidobacteriota bacterium. Classification (GTDB taxonomy): domain Bacteria; phylum Acidobacteriota; class Vicinamibacteria; order Vicinamibacterales; family 2-12-FULL-66-21; genus CAVSUB01. The sequence continues at coordinate 108,515 of CAWDRS010000017.1, forward strand.
ACCGGAGGTCCTGAGCGAGCGTGTCGAAGAAGGGCAGGCCCCGTTGGTCCCGATACGTTTCCTTCATCTGCTCGATGCCGCCGAACTCCCGCCGCGCGGCGGCCCGTGCTTCCGCCGGCGACAGCCCGCGCTCGACGTGCTCCTTCGCGAGCAGCTCGAGATGAGCCTGGATATCGGCGTCGAGGTCCGCGTCGCGGCGCGCTTTGCCGAACACTGCCGCAAGGCGGGCGACCAGGACGCGCAGGGCGGTCACGACTCTTCTCCGAGCAGGCGGTTCACCATCGCCACCGTGCGAGCCCAGCTCTCGGCCTCGGCCGTCAGCTGCTTCCGACCCGCCCGCGTGATGGAGTAGAACCGGGCGCGCCGGTTCGTCTCGCTCGTGCCCCAGGCGCTGTCGATCCAGCCTTTCTGCTCCAGGCGGAGCAGCGCCGGATAGATCGTGCCCTGGTTGAGGGCGAGCGAGCCGTCGGTGACCTGCTCGATCCTCCTGGCGATGCCGTAGCCGTGGAGCGGTCCGAGCAGCTGCAATGTTTTCAGCACCATCAGGTCGAGGGTGCCGTAGGGGACTTCGTTCGGGGGTGGGGGCATAGGGCCTCTGTTGACTATCAACATATACGATACGATATGTTGATAGTCAACAGGGAAGTCAGTGGCAGTCGTCAGTCGTCAGTCTTCAGTCGAGCGTCGCAATCGACAGTCGCACTCGCAGTCGACAGTCGTCAGTTCCCTCAGAACGTCCAGCCGATTCTTCCGTACAGAGTCCGGCCGTTCATGCCGAAGGGGGACTGGCTGGGGAACGTCTGGATGCCGTTGAACGAATTGACGGTCGTATTCCGGTCTGGGAACACGTCGAAGAGGTTCTGGACGCCCGCTGCGAGCGTGTACCCGCCGGTCCGATAGGAGGCCTCGACGTCGGTCAGCCATTTCGGCTCGTAGACCTGATCGTCGGCCGGATTCAAGGTGAAGCTGCAGAACTCGCCGTAGCGCCCGAGATCGAGGTTGACACCGAACCGGTTGCGCCGCCAGTCGCCACCCAGGCGCAGGCTGTCTTCCGGCTGGCCGCACTCGATCCGGCGCTGTTCGATGCGATCGAACAGGACGGACTCGAACCCGGCGAGCTGTGGCGGCGTCGCAACCGACCCGACGATCTTTGATCGGGTGTGGTTGTACCCGGCCCGCAGCCGCACGTCGCCAGCCGTGTCCAGCGTGATCCGGTAGTTGGCGGTGACGTCCACGCCGTTCGTCCGCGTGTCGATCGCATTGGTGAAGAACCGCGCGCTGTTGGCGCCGAACGGCGCGAGCAGGACGGCAATTGCCGGAGCCGTGAAGTTGCCGGAGAGCACGATGCGGTCGTCGATGGCGATCCTGTAGAAGTCGACCGTGATGTCCAGTGCGCGAACCGGCGTGAGCACGATCCCGCCGCTGGTGTGCAAGGAATTCTCCGGTTGGAGCGGCGCGGCGCCGAGCACCTGCGCCGGTGCCGAGCTGACGGGCAGCGTCAGCGATTCCACCGGGACGAGCCCCTGGCCGAGATTCACGAAATTCGTCGCGGTCGAGGAAAAGAACGATTGCCCGAGGGATGGCGCACGGAAGCCAGTGCTCACGGATCCACGGACGACGAAGCGCGGGTCAGGCTGGACGCGGGCGGTCACCTTGCCGTCCACCGTGTTCCCGAAGTCGCTGTAGTGCTCGGCCCGCCCGGCGACGCCGAGCCGCAGCCACTCGGTCACGTCACCCTCGACGTCGACGTAGCCGGCGACGCTGTGACGGGACGTATCCACCTCGTTCGAAGGACGAAAGCCGGGAAAGACCTGCGCGCCGATGGCGGCGCGTCCGCCGAACTGGTTCGCGACGCCGCCGTCGCCGTACGAGTCAGGCTCCCCAGCCTGGATCCGATAGTTCTCGCGGCGATACTCCGCTCCGAACGCCACGTTGACCGGCCCCGCGAGCTGGCGGACGGTGAACGGCCGGCTCACGTCGACATTCCCGACGAACTGGTTCAGCTCGAGGGCGCCGGCATCGAACTCCGTCTTGTTCGGCGGCGCGGACGGGCCGAGAGAGACGTTGAGCGTGTCGCCGATGGTGAAAGCGAAGCTGTTGTGGCCGTATTGCCCGCTGGCGTCGTAGGTCCACTTGTTGTAGATGCCGCGAATGCCACCAGTGCCGGACGCATCCGTGACCGTCGGCTGGATCACCGGCAGGAAGCCGAGCGGGTAGATCTGCGGCCAGTTGCGCGCATCGAGCGACCGGCGGTAGAACCCCGCGCTGTTCGCGACACGCCGGCTGTAGCCGCCGAACGCGTAAAGGAAGCGAGTCTCCGCGCCGTTCAGCGGGACGCTCGCATTCAGAAACGTCATGACGTCGCGGGTGTCGGGATCGCCCCACCGGTGATTCGGCTCCTGCACTGCATTGTTGCCGCCGTCGCCGGCGACGATCTGATCGCGCGGGTCGAACGACGCGCGGTTCGTGCGGTTGTGATGGCGATATTCCGCTGCCACCGACACGCTGCCTTTGCCCGCCGCCAGCCCCCACGATCCGCCCGCGTCGAAGAGACCGCCGTCAGAGAAGTCGATGTCGCTTCCCTCCGCACACGCCAGACCGGTCGGCGTGCAGCTGTTACCGGGGAACGATCCCGTCGACAGCCCGAACTTCGACGTGACGTTCGCCCGCGAGACCCCGCCCTTGAGTACGATGTTGATGACGCCGGCGATGGCGTCGGAGCCGTACTGCGCCGCGGCGCCGTCGCGGAGCACCTCGATGCGCTCGATTGCGGAAACCGGGATGGCATTCAGGTCGACGCCTGTCGATCCTCGACCGATGCTGCCGTTCAAGTGGACCAGCGCGCTCTGGTGGCGTCGCTTGCCGTTGATGAGCACCAGCACCTGATCGGGCCCGAGGCCGCGCAGCGTCGCGGGGCGCACGGTGTCGGTGCCGTCCGTGATCGTCGGTCGAGGAAAATTGAACGATGGCGCCAGCGCCTGGATGACTTGCGCCGTCTCCGCGTAGCCGGTCGAGGCGATCTCCTCCTGCGTGATCACGTCGACAGGCACCGCCTTCTCGGCTTCGGCGCCTGCCACGCGCGATCCGACGGTCAGCTGTTCGGTGAACGCCAGGTTCAACGCGATATCGACCGTGAGCGTCGATGAGCTCGCCGCCACGTCGGTCACCTTCGCCGGAAGGCCCGGCGCTTCTACCTTCAGCTGAAGCTGATCGCCGCGCACGAGCGAGCGCGGCACTTTGAGCGCGTAGCGGCCGTTTGCGTCCGCTGTCGTCGTGATGTCGCTGCCGACAATCGATACCGTCGCGCCCGGCACGGACAGACCGTCCGCGCGCGTCGTCACTGTCCCCGAAATCGTGACCACGTCCTGCGCCACGGCCACCCGGCCGATCGCGAGTACCAACAGCACCGCCCAAAGCGAGCGTCGAATTGCGATTTTCATCGATTCTCCTCAGCCAAGACCGAGCTCATTCTTCGCGTGGCAGCCGCCGCGCGAACTCCTCAGAACCCTTGCGACGGTAGTGGTTGGCCCTGGCGCAAGTCGTTAATGACACGTGAGCGTTCGGTAAACATTCGGTGAGTGCCTGGCGCTATCCTCAGAAGTTACAGCACGTTGCAGGCGCGACATGATAAGCGCAATACGGTACTCATGGCCAGCAACGGCCGCTTCGCGCAATGAGCTCAAGCTGATGGGAGAGCTCGGCAGAGGGCGCCTACCAGAGACGATGGCTGAGCGCGACGGTCGACGTGACGCGATACGAATATTCGTAATAGCGCTCGATTCGGTGGAGCCGTCCGGATACTTCGATTCCCGCGCCGGGCGCGAGCTGGAAATGCCTGGACAGCCCAGCCTCTGCGTAGTCGCGCGTGCCGCGGTATCGCCCGCCGTCGAGCATCAGCGACTGATAGTTGGTGTCGCCTTCATCCTTGATGAAGTTGCGACCGCGCCAGGCCACCAGGTGTGCCCGCCAGCTGCCCCGTTCAGCCGCAGCCCGGCCGAAGAATCCGACTCCGTCCCTCGAGAGTGCTGCCCGGCCACGGTCCGGTACGTATCGCGACACCAGGCCGAAGAGCTCGAGCGACGTGCGTACGTCACGACCGAGCGTGCGCTGTACTTTCGCGCCAGCCGCCGCGGCCACGCTGTCCGCCACGGGGCCCGACGCATAGAGCTGCCCACCTTGGTGCACCACGTGGATCTGGATCGGGACCGACACCGACGTCGCGGGATGCAGCGCTGCATTGAGCCCGCCGTCCAGCCGTTCCCGATGCTCCGGCGTGTTCAGCCGCTGCCACACTATCCAGATCTCGTGTGACAGCAGATTTCCATTGAACCTCCATTGGAGCCCGGCCTCGTACGGGCGGTCGAAGGCCAGCGTCTCGCGCTGGATCGGAGGGAGGAGCGCGTGCGGTCCTTCGCGATCCGGCCCGGTCGGCACCGGCTTGCCGCGGACAGGCAGCGTGCCGAACACGAACTCGGAGCGACGGCCGGTGACCGTGAGCGCGAGGATCGGCCGCGCGAGCTCGAACGAGCGCTTGGAGCCGAAGCGCTGGTTGCCGAACGCGCCGACGGACACGCGAACCCGATCGTTCAGGTCGGCGTCGGCTGCCAGGCGCAGGGCGGCGCCGAAGATCGTTTCGCCCTCTCTGAATGGATTGTGGAATTCGGTGTTGTCGCCGTAGAAGAATAGGTCCGACCGAATGGTGAGATGTTCCTGTGCCGCAGCCGCGGGCGGCCACATCGCAAGGCTCGCTGCGGCCGCGGCCAGCCATGTCCGGCACCTCGCCATCCGCTCCATGGTAAGGATGATATGGCACCACGCAGCGGTGGCTGCCGCGCTGATGCTGTGCGCCGCGACGCCGGTGCCTGCGCAGAGCCCGGCCACTGGCGAGGGCCCCTTCGCCGCCGGTCGATGGCACGCGGAGTTCGCCACGACGGCGGCGCTCGAGGCATGGAACCACAACATCTCGCACGAACAGCTGTACGGATTGACCGAGGGCGTCACCTACGGACTGCGGGATGGCCTCGCGCTCACAGCGACCCAGCGCATCTTCTACGTTTCCCAACAGGCGAACGATGCGTGGGTCCTCAGCCTGACGGCGGGCCTTCGGCGCCGCGTCTACCAGCGCCGGCGCCTGTCGGTGTTCGTGGAGTTTGCCGCCGGTATTTCCGACACGTCGATCGCGACCCCACCCAGGGGTACGCGCTTCAACTACCTCGTGATGGGCGCTGCAGGGACAGTCACACGGCTCCGGTCAAAACTCTACCTGGTCTCGGATGCGCACCTCACGCATCTGTCCAACGCGAGCCTCAAGGGCCCTTCGAGGAACCCGGACATCGAAGCAATCGGCGTGAGCCTTGGACTGCTGGTGGGATTCTGAAGGAATAAGATAGAACCGATACACCTCGAATGTCGCATACGCGCTCGCGAGCAGCTTTTCAACGGCACGTAGGAATTCCGACATACGACCTCTCGGCGAGCGTGTCAACTCGCGGTGGCCGTGCTGGCCATGGCGGAAACGTCGCGTACACTTTTGTCAGTCATGCTGGTCGTGGTGAGCGGCCTCCCGGGCGTCGGCAAAACGACAGTTGCCCGTGCCTTGGCACGGGCGACCGGTGGGGTGTACATCCGAATCGACTCGATCGAGCAGGCGCTCCGGCATGCCGGGTGGCAGGTCGAGGGCGAGGGCTACAGCGTTGCTCACGCTGTTGCAGAAGAGAACCTGCGCCTCGGCCGGATCGTGATCGCCGACTGCGTGAATCCCTGGCCGCTCACGCGGAGCGAGTGGCGGGCCGTCGCGGATCGCGCCGGGGTCGGCGGGTTCGATATCGAGATCGTCTGTTCGGACCCCGTCGAACACAGACGCCGCGTCGAATCGCGCCAGCCGGACATCGCCGGCCACACACTGCCGACGTGGCCGGAGGTGCTCGGGCGGGACTACCGGCCTTGGGATCGCGAACGCCTGGTGATCGACACGGCGCGGACGGACGTGGGCCAGAGTGTTCGGCAGATTCTGTCGGAGCTGTTCAACGAGGGTGAGGGCGAAGCGCCATAGCCGGGATTCGGTAAGGCATCTCGTGAAGAGCGCCTCTGTGATGGGTGGTCAGTTGCGGTGGACCACAGTCGGTGCCATGATGTGCCCGGTAATTCGTCCGATCGTCATCCACATACTAGGAGGCCTCGATGAGACGCCGTCTATCCATCGCGATGGTCGTGTGCCTGGGGATTTCCGTGGCGTCGCTCGCCGGCACGTTGGCGGCGCAGGAGAAGAAAGAGGACAAGGACAAGGACACCGCGAAGCTTGAGCGCGTCGAAGGAAACGTCCACATGATCGACAAAGCCACGAAGACCGTGACGGTCACGCTTCGGGGTAAGACCAGCACGCGGGAAGTGGTTTACGGCGACAAGACCATGTTCACCTTCCGGAACAAAACAGGCACAGCCGACGAGGTGCAAGACGGCCGGCATGTCATCTGCCTGGGCAAGACGAACGACAAGAACCAGCTCGTGGCCGCGCGGATCGACGTTCGAGACAAGATGTAGCGCCCGTTCAGCCTTCGCCGAAGCCGCGGCGGACCACCGCCGCCTTCGGCGAAGGGCCCCCACTCCGCGCCCTCAGCCGGCCTGCAGAATCCGTCTCATGGAGAGCGCGAACTGCTCCCAACTGGCAGTTTCTTCGACGAGACGACGACGTCCCGCAGGCGTCAGCCTGTAGACGCGGGCACGGCGGTTGTTCTCGGACGGGATCATCTCCGACGCGACGTCGCCGCGGAGTTCGAGCCTGTGGAGAGCCGGGTACAGCGAACCCTGGCTCGCCTCCAGCCCCTCGCGCGAAATCTGTCGAATACGGTTGGCGATGCCCCAGCCGTGGTTCGGACCCAGGGTGAGGATCTTCAGAATCAGCAGGTCCAGCGTACCCTGAAGGAGATCGGTTTTTGGCACAGAGTCCTCTCGCCCTCCGAGAGGAGTATGAAGCCGTGTCTCTCGGAGGTCAAGAGGTGAGGAACTGGTCAGACATGCGCGTCGATCAGGCGCTTGAGGGCGCTCTTGTCGACGAGGCCGACGACCTGCTCGACCATCTGTCCGTCCTTGAAGAGCAGCAGCGTCGGAATGCTGCGGATGCTGAACCGCGTCGGCGTATCCGGGTTCTCGTCCGTGTTCATCTTCCCGACGACGACACGCCCGTCGTATTCGCCGGCCAGTTCGTCGACCGTGGGCGCCAGGGCGCGACAGGGAGGGCACCATTCCGCCCAGAAATCCACCAGCACCGGGGTTGGCTGGTTCACGGTCTGGTCGAAATTCGTGTCCGTCAGGGTCTGAATCTTCTCGGATGCCATGTCGCGCGTCTCCTTCGCCTTTCCACGGGATGTTGCGTCGGGCCGCCGTTTCCTGGCCCCCGCACCGTTAGACGCGCCGGCCTACGGAGACGTCCCCGGAATGGTTCTGCTGTGTCCCGTCCCGTGGACCTTCAAAAGACCCGTTCATCCGCCCGGGAAGAGGTAGCTCTGATCGTCTCGAACGCGGCTGGCGGCCGCGGAGCGGGCGGAGGCCGCGGAACGCCCGGTTCAGCCCCGGCGATCGGGTTTCCGCGCGGCTACTCGGTGCAGGTGTCGGCTGACGAAAAAACGTGGAGCGAGCCCGTCGCGCCGGGCAAGGGCGAGGGACCGCACACCACCATCACGTTCGCCCCGACGTCCGCGCATTTCATCCGTATCACGCAGACCGAGAGCGTGTCCGATGCGCCCGCCTGGTCGATCAGGAACCTGCGTCTCTACGAAGTGAGCCAGGCCGCGGGGAATAAGTAACCCGCGCGGCACCGCAGATATCTCACTCGATGACTGTCGGCGCCGATCTTTGCGAAGCAGCCGGACGGCTGGCAGATCGTTTCGTGAACCGGCTGCGCAGATCGGGGCCGAACTCTACCCACAAGTTCATCGCCAGACGCCCGATCAGGCCGGCAGCAACCCGGCGCGCCGTCTCTTTGGACGTCGTCAACCTGGATGGCAACCATGCGTTGGCGACGACGTTGCTCCCGACGGCGCCGGCGAATCGGCCCCACGCCGGCGCGAGGTGACCGTCGGCCCGTGGCGCCAGGACGACTGTCTTCATTGCGAAGCCCAGTCGGTCGCCGAAGCCGCTGCGCCGCGACCGCATCGGCCGTGGATCTTCTCCCCAGACCATGCCCAGGCTGGCTTCGATACTCTTCGAAATCCCGTTCTCGGCTTCATACGCGAGCAGACGTTGAGAGAAGCTCGAGGGACCCTGCCACTCCTTCGGTGAATGCCTCGCCGTCTGCCACGTTGCGATCATCACGCCGGTGCCGAGACTCTTCGGGGCAAACAGTCCTTCGGTCAGCCATTCCCTTCGCTCCTGACCACTCATAGGCTGACGCTCGGGCACGACCGTGAACACCGGCTCAGGAGCGGGATGCGCCAACTGTGCATTAGCGATTGAGGGAAGTGAGAGTAAGACTGCGCCGACAAGTGCGGTGAAGCGCAGTCCGACGCGCGCGCCGGCTCGATCGGCAGAGGCTTGGTTCCTCATCGGTCAGGTAAGTGGCAAGGATCAGGCCAACTACGCAGATTTGAAATCGCGCCCAGACCTTTGATCACTTGGAACTCTGGCCCGGCTTCTTACGTGCCTAGGCTCTCCTTATGAGGAGATGCCGTGCCTACAGTGGAATTGTCGGTGGATGAGTTGAAAACTCTGCACGACGCTCTCCAGAGCAGTCGCTCGAGCGGCTGACGGACGAACGAATGGAGAGCGACGACAAGATTTGAGCCGGGAGGAGAGAAGGGGAGTTTCGGTCGAAGGGACCCTCGACCTGCTTCGATCTGTACGACGGACTCGCATAGAAAAAACAGACTACCTTTGAATTCGCACCTCCGGTAGATTGGCGAACCCACCGCCTGGTTCGCACATCTGATTTCCCGGAGGTCGAATGCAAGATCGCAAACCGCGCGCAAAAGCTCCGCGGCGGAGCCGCGAGCTAGCCCCCCGATTGGCTGCCCAGCGGCCCCTGCTCGATCGCATCCTCGACGCGCCACACGTCGCCCGCGTCATCCCACGACTGCAACCCGAGTTGCTCCATCGTGTTATTGAACGATGTGGGCTCGAGGATTGCGGCGAGCTCCTCGCGCTGACGACACCCGAACAGTTGGCGCGCATCTTCGATCTCGACTTGTGGCGCACCGTCCAATCGGGCCCCGCCGGCCTCGACGAGCGGTTCGATGCCGGTCGTTTCGGTGTGTGGCTCGAGGTGCTGGTGGAGTCTGGCGCGTCGTTGGCCGCGCGGAAAGTCGCGGAGATGGACGTCGATCTGGTGATTGCCGGGCTCGCACAGCACGCCCGGGTCTTCGACCGCGCGACAATCACGCCTTACATGACGATGGACGGAGTAGAGGTGACGCCGATTCGAGCGGGGGGCGATGAGCTCTCGTGCGACGTCGGCGGGTATCTGCTCGAGGCCAGGCGGACCGACTCATGGGACGCGATTGTCGCGGTCCTGATGTCTCTCGAAGCGGAGCATCCGGCCCGTTTCCATGACCTGATGAGAGGCTGCCGGGCGCAGTCGAACTCCAGGCCTGAGATCGATGGGCTGGACGACCTGCTCACCGACGGGGATCAGATCATGTTCGACCTGGCGTTCGATCGCGAGCGTCGCAGGGAGAAGCAGGGATATGTTACGCCTGCGCAGGCTCAGGCGTTCCTTCAGATGGCGCGTCAGCTTCGGCTCGGGCCGGGCGACGCGATGCCGTCCACCAATCCGGTCGCACGCGCGTATTTCCGAGCCATGGACCCGGGGGCGGAGAGTGATGTGGCTGGCGCAGACACAGGCGCGCCGCAGGGATCCGATGCGCCACCCGCCTCGGACGATCACAGAGAGACGGTCGCCGCGGTAGTCGAGGTGCTGCGGGAGGCGGGCATCGTCCCGCAGCAGCCGAGAGCCTTGCTCGAGTCGCCGCAGGCGCACGCGTCATCCGTTGCCCGCATGCACGCTCACATGCAGTTCGTCTTCGACCGGGATCCGGTGGCCTATTCGACGAGAAACGGGGAGCTCGCCTACCTGGCGAACACGATCATGGCCGGATGTTCCATCCAGGCTCGCCCGTTCACCGCGCAGGAAGCGTCGGATGCCGCCGCCGCGACCTGCAACCTTGGTCTCGAGAACTGGCCGGCTCACTGGCTCGGGGCGGATGCACGCTGCAATCCTTCCGCTGGCGAATCCGCGATCGGGCTGCCGGACGACTTTCTCCTTCGGCACGACCTCGTGAGCGTCTTTCAGGTCGGATGGAAGGTCCTCCACCGCGACGTCAACATGCACGTGGCGGAGCATCTCGCAGAACTCCTGCCCCACCTGAGCGGCGCGGATCGCGAGACTCGCAATCGGGCTCGACACCCTTAGTGTCGAATTGGCCAAACACTGTCACGCAGGGACACCGTGGCGCGTCCGTGATGCCCTGGATGTCATCGCGATCCTCGACATGGTTGCCTGGGTCTCCTTGCTCGCACTCGTCGACGAGTGTCCTGTGATCCATGCCGGCATCCGCCCCTCGCGGGGTCAGCGGACCCTGGCGGTCGGCGGCTCCGACTTCGAGTTCATCTCTGAGAACAGTCAGATCGACGCCGTCCGTGACTTCATGAAATCGCTACCGGACATGCTGTCGCCGGGATGCTAGACGCGACCCTAACCCTAATCATCTGCCTCCGTGAACAATCTGTGGCCAGTTGAACACGACATTCAGCGTCCGCGATTGGTCAGGTCGCCCGACCTGCACGAGGAACTTCTGCCCGTCATTCATCACCGCGTAGTGCCAGCCGTCGCTCACCGGAAATGGGCCCGCGCGGAACAGCGGAACGGATCGCACGGAGGCGGGATCCGGAGCGATGGCAGCAGCCATCAACATGTCGTCGCCGCTTGCGTAGAACAGTTCCTGTCCGTCCGCCCTCCAGCGCGGCTCGCGACCGCCGCGCTCGGAGATGCGATGTTTCTGCTTGCCGCCGGGAAAGTCTGTGAGCCAGATCTCATGAGTCCCGGTCTCATCCGATTGATAGGCGACCCACTTGCCGTCTGGTGAAAATTCTCCGTACAATTCCCTGAAATTCGAGCCGATGAGGGGCCGCCAGTCGTCCTTCCCCACGATCGAGTACACCAGTTTTCGGCGGGTGCCGGGTGCGTCGTCCCCGAGCGCGGCCAACAGATGCATGCCGTCCGGCGACACGTGCAATGGCTCGATGAATTTTCGAGGGGAGCTCAGCACCTGCTCGGGGTTCGCATCGTCGACTGCCTTGGAGAACATCTGCCCGTTCCGGCTTACCGACGCGAAGTAGAGCCGGGTACCGTCCGGAGACCACGCCGGAGCCGTGCTCCGCTCATTCTCGAGCGAGAAGGGAGTCGCCAGGTTCCGTGCCACGTCGATCAGCCAGATCGCGAAGTAGCCACTGATCGCGCGATGATAAACGGCCGCGACCCGTGTGTTGTCCGGAGACAGTTGGATACCCCAGTAATCGCCCACTGGACCGAGGGTGCCGAGAGCTTTTCCTCCTCGATCGAACCAGGTCAACTGCGTCTGTTCTGCCGCGGTCTGTCGCGAGACCAACGTGCCGGTCCCGGACGCGGTGAACAGACCCACGTCCTCGGAGATGGCCACCGGGTCGCCGGACAACTCTCCGCGCGCCGTATCGAACGACTGGGCCCAGAGCGTTTCGTTCTTCGGGTACAGAAGATAGTGGCGGCCGCTCGAAGGGTCTGCCGCAACGCCGACGTAGCCGTCGGTCACGAGAAGCCGCCTTCTGGGTCTGGTACCGTCCAGCGACGCCAGGTAAAGACCGCGATTCTGGGCAAGCTCCGAACGCGCGAAGTAGAGGAACTGTCTCCCGTCCGGCAGGAACACGGGAAAGCGGTGGGAGTTCTCGCCCAGGCCCGAGTCCAGTTGGGTCACGGGCACGGGCGGACCACCACTCTCGGAGACGTGCAGAATACCAGCACCGTAGTTGGTTCCGACCAGAATGCCCCCGGCCGCACTCCACGCGCCGCCGCGGCTGTTGCCGACTTCGCACAGGGTCACCGGTTCCCCGCCGGAGAGCGGCACTCGCTTCAGCGCCGTGCCCGAAAAGAACGCGAGGTGACGGCCGTCCGGCGACCAGAACGGCTGTCTGGCGCCGTCAGTTCCCGGCACCCGCCGAAACGTATCTGAGTCCAGCCGCCGGAGCACGAGATACGTCCTCGGTTCGCTTCCGAACGTCATCGCCACGGTGCTTCCATCAGGAGAGATCGCCGGTGCTCCAAGCACTCGTCCGGGATCCGGGCTGACGTCCTCCGGCAACGCGATTGCCAGTCGCGCAACGGACGGGGGCGCCGCCGATCGTCGCAACAGGAACGGCGCGGCACCTGCTGCGAGGGCCACGGCGGCGGCGGCACCGACCCAAAACCGGGCTCGAGCGCTTGCAAGGAATCGCAAGCCGACTGCATCAGCCGAAGCGGTCACGCCGGACGGAGCGATCAGTTCGCCGGAATCGATTGAGGCCTTGAGCTCCTCCAGATCGTTTCGGAGATCCTTCGCAGACTGGTAGCGACGTTCAGGATCTTTCGCAAGCGTGCGACGGACGATGCGTCCGAGATCGCGTGGAAGCGATGGCTTGAGATCTGTCACCGCCCTGGGCGTGTCCTTGACGATGGACGAAATGATCGAGATGGTCGTGTCGCCAGCAAATGGCCGCTGGCCAGTTGCCATCTCGTAAAGCATCACGCCGAGCGAAAACAGGTCCGACCGCCCGTCAACAGGTCTTCCTTCCGCCTGTTCGGGCGACATGTAGGCGGCAGTGCCGAGAAGCCGCCCCTCTGCGGTCGCGGGAGCAGCCGGCATGGTCGTCGAGTTCGAGTACTCATCCGATGGCACCCGCGAGCTTTGCGAGGCCGAAATCGAGCACTTTGATTCGGCCGTCGTGCTCGCGCTCTCCGACCATGACGTTGCCCGGCTTCAGATCCCGGTGGATAATGCCTTTCTGGTGGGCGGCAGCGATGGCATCGGCCACAGCGATTGAAATCTTCAGCACGTCCGCGAGCGCTAGACCGCCCTTCGGAATCAGCTCGGCGAGAGAGTGTCCCTCGACCAGCTCCATCGCGAGGAGTGGCACGCCCTCGACAGTCTCGACCGAATGGATCGTGACGATGTGCGGATGGTTCAGCGCGGCAACGGCCCGGGCCTCGCGCTCGAAGCGGTCGCGCCGTTCGGGATCGAGGGCCGCCGTGCCTGGCAGCACTTTGAGAGCGACGAGCCGGTTGAGCCGCGAGTCCCGCGCCTTGTAGACCTCGCCCATTCCCCCTGCGCCAAGCGAGGAGACGATTTCGTACGGCCCGAGGCGTGCGCCCGCGGCGAACGACATTCGTGAAGATCCGGCGGATTATAGCGAGGATGTGCGCAGGGCGTCGATGCGTGGCTGGTGTGAGAGCCCTCGCCCCGCGCGTGCTGTGCTGTTAGCTCACGACCAACGCAGACCTCCTAGAGGTGGAAGTGAGCGACAGCCACTGGCCTTCCGCCTGACCAGCCTCCGCCAAGGCTACGGCGGTCCGCCGGAGCGCTTCGCGCGAAGGCGGAAGGCGGAAGCCACAGGAGATTGATTCACAGGCTCTTCAGGCCTGCCACCATTCCGCGGAAGGCTGCGCGACAGCCAACACAAGGGAATCGCAGGTTTAGACTGCGACGGCCTCGCGGACTGGCTCGGCGTGAGGCAGCGCCCGCGGATAGCGGCGCCCGTTCAGGAGCACGCCTATCGCCGTGGATCGCACGACGTAGTGATACGACACCACGGTAATCGCGGCGACCGAGGTGAGCGTGATGGCGAACTTCACGATGGCCGGCAGCGGTAGAGGCGCGAGCAACCCGGACACGCCGATCACGAACGGCAGGTGGAGGATGTACATCCAGTAGGACGCATCCGACAGATAGCGGACGATCGGGAGGGGACGACCGAGCAGCGACACGAACGCCCCGACGATCCCGAAGATCAACATCCACATCGAAACGGCCGCGAGCGCACAGCCGATGACGTGTGCCATGCGCGGGTCCGCGATGGGCCGCCCGATCGTCACGACCAGGTAAGCCACGCTCGCAATCACGCCGACCAGCATCGGCAACTTCCACTTCCGGCCGAACGGCTCGATCAGATCGCGACGCCGATAAAGGAGCCACCCGAAGGAGAAGAACACGCCGTAGGCCACGAGCACGCGCACCGGCGGCAGCAAAGCGACAGACGTATCCAGCGCGGCATGGTTCATCGGCAACAGCGTGAGCGTCGAGACGGCCGACATCGCGAGCGCACCGGCAACGGTCGTGGCCACCGAACCGAAGGCCCAGTCGATGCTCGCGGTCCAACGCGCCGGGATGCGCGCGCCAATCGGCATCACGACCACAGCGACGGCATAGAAGATCATCAGGTCCCACAGGAACCAGAGGTGGGCCAGTGTGGCCGTGCCAAGAAAGGCGCCACTCGTGATCCGGCTCATGTCCACCTGACCCGCGGCGCGCCCTGTGGCATAGGTGAACCCGGCCGCGACGCCCGTGTAGACGATTGGCCAGAACAGCGCGAGCGGAAGGAGTACGCGTTTCGCTCTGTTGACGAGGAAACCGTTCGGGCCTTCACGTGCCGTCAGCATCGCCGCAAAGAAGCCGGCCGCGACGAAGAACACCGGCATGCGGAACAGGTGGATGAAGAACACCACGAGGTCGAAGACGCTGCTGGTATTTGGATCCTTGTAGGGCCACGCCTCGCCGAGAGGGATCTTGCCGTAGCTGACCGCAGAGTGGAGGACGATGCCGAGCAGCATCATGGCCGCGCGGAGGGCGTCGAGGGCGTGATAGCGATGGACCGCGCGTGTGCTCATGACTCTCCCTGCTAGACGAGACACCGGGGGACCCGCGGGATGCGCGGAGTCTAGCTCAGCAGCGGGTGAAGCGCAATCAGCAACGGACTCAGTGACACGTTCCGCCTCGCGCTCGTTCGTGATGGAGGATCTACCGCGCGTCGAAATTGCCGATCAGCATGAAGTCGCTGCTCGACTGGTCCACCCGTGTGAATCCAGCGGCCGTCGTGTGAGTAGCTGGCCGTCACGTCGTCGGCGGCGTGCGTGGTGAGACGCACGTCTCGTCACCCGACACCAAGCTGACGCGTCACTTGGCTGGCTTTTGCAGCATGCCGACGATCGTTCGGACGCCCTCCACGTAGTGCCCCAGCCGCATGTTCTCGTCGAACGTGTGCTGGTTGTTGTCGCCGTTGACGAGCGGAACGATCACGAACGGCGCCCCGAGAATTTCCACCAGGGAGTCGGTGGGGACGCTGCCGCCCATCATGCGGATGCGGACGGGCTCGCCGGACTGGCTGGTCTTCTGCAGCGATTCGTACGCCCATTTGCCGAGCGGGGAGTCGAGCGGCGTCCTGACGGCGCGGCCGGCGGAGCCCATGGTGAGGGTGGCGAGCTTGTCGTAGGCGGCGCGGTCGTGGTCGGAGGGGGCGCCGTCGACCAGGCGATATCCCTGTTTCTCTATATGTGCCTTCACGAGGCCGAAGAGGTATTCGGGCGGGGCTTCGGGGGTTGTTCTCAGGTCGAATTCGGCGATGGCCTGGTGGGGGATGATGTTGGAGGCTTTTTCGCCGACGGAGGCGGCGGCCATGCCGCGGACGTTGAGCGAGGGGAACTGGATCGCTTCCTGGAGGTTGCCGCCGACCAGTTCCGGGAGCTTGATGCCGGTGCGGCGGCGGATGGCGGCTTCGTCGTCGCCGGTATCGGCGAGAATTTTTTTCTCGGCGTCGGAGAGTTTGATCCGGTCGTAGTAGCCGGCGACGGTGACGCGGCCTTCGTCGTCTTTCATGGAGGCGATCAGGCGCGAGAGGCGCACGGCGGGGTTGGGGACGTAGTTGCCGAAGTGGCCGCTGTGCAGGGGCTGCTTGGGGCCGTGGACGACGAGGGTGACGCGCGAGGCGCCGCGGTTGCCGAAGATGAGGGTGGGGCGCTCGCTCTGGTGGCGCGGGCCGTCGTGGATGACTATGGCGTCGGATTGCAGGAGTTGCTTGCTGGCGGTGACGACTGCAGGGATGGACGGGGAGCCTGATTCCTCCTCGCTGTCGAGCAGCACCTTGACGTTGAAGGCCGGATCGACGCCCATCTGCTTCAGGCCGTCGAAGGCGGCGAGGAACATCATGATCGGGCCCTTGTCGTCAGAGGACGCGCGGGCGAACACGCGAAGGTCCGGATCGAGAGGGGTCGCGAAAAGCGCCTCCGTCGGGATGATTTGCCAGTTGTTGGAAGAATCTCTTTTCTTCACCACCGGCTGCCAGGGGCTCGGCTGCGACCACTCCTTGTCCACGACCGGTTGGCCGTCGAGGTGCATGTAGTAGAGGACGGTCTTCGCGCCGGGGGTCTTCTTCGGCCATTCGGCGAAGAGCATCGGCTTGCCCTTGTTCTCGAGCTGCTTCGTGGCGAAGCCGCGCTTCTTGAACGCGCGCTCGAGGAAGTCGACGTTCTTCTGGATGTCGGGCGGGTTGACCGCGTCGTTCGGCAGGGCGAGGAGCTCGAGGTATTCGCCGAAGGTGGCTTGCGCGAGTTTCTGCGCGGCTTGCTGAGAGATCGGCTCCTGGGCAAGGGCCAGAGCCGGAATGGCGAGCAAGATGAGCGACAGTCGAAGCATGGCGTCCCCTTCCCGGAGGAATCAAGGGATTGATAGCCTACTGCAATTCCCCGCGGCGTTGGCTCACTATCGCCGTGTTTCGGCCCGCGCCATGCCGTCAGAGTAAGCCCCCCAATTCGCGTGGGCCCGGTGGGCAAGGCCCTTCGGAATTCTCCACAGGGCCTCGCCCGTTTTTCAGTGGGCAAAGGATTGGATTGCAGGCTATCGTCCGCGTATGAGCGAGGAGGCGAGGAATGCTCCCCACTGCTCCCGCAGAATGCGCTTCATTCGTTTCGATTGGCGCATGACGTCACCTTAATGGACGCTGAACAATCGGCGTCAGTGGACCCGGGCGTGAGTCAGCCGTCCGGTCGGGCGCCAGACGTCACGACTGGCTCGGACCAACGCTTCGACTTCGTCCAACGTGAGCTCGATGTCGGCCGACAGATGAAGATCCACGAGCACATCCATCGGAGACATCGCAAATCGGTCACGAAGGTTCTGGTCGGTCAGTAACGCGTGGATGATGAAACTGACTGAGTGTTGCGACATGGCAATCAGATCGTCCTGTCTGTGATTACGTATCGCCTGGCTGAACCGGATTCATCGGTGTAACCTACGAAGATGAGGCTCGGATTCCTTCATGGCCTGTCGTCGAAAGGACCGACCGCCTGCCTGACGCTTCAAGCGTTACTGGCGTTGCTGGTGCTCGCGACACCCGCGCGTGCGCAGTATGTCCAGATCGACTCGTTCGAGGTGACGCCGTTCGTCGGCGTCAGGTTTGGAGGGACCTTCGACGTGCGGGCGGAGCAGCCGTCGCAGACTCAGGCCACCTTGAAAGACGGCTCGAGCTATGGTCTGTCTGCCGGTGTCCGTTTCGACGATTCCTCCCTGATTGAATTCCGATGGACGCGGTCGACTTCGACGCTGCGGTTCGACGCGCCGTTAGGACTTCTGGGCGCGTCGCTCGGAGACGTCACGTTGAACCAGTTTCACGCGGACTTCACGCGTGAGTTCGTCATCCCCGAAGTAAAAGGTCTCCGATCGTTCCTGACGGGCAGCGTCGGTGCCACGCACGTTGCCGCTGCGCACGACGGCTTCACGCGCTTCTCGTTCGGCTTCGGCGCCGGATTGAAACAGTTTCTGGGCTCGAGGTTCGCGATACGCGCCGAGGCGAAATGGCTGCCAATCCTGATTGATCCCGAAGTTGGCGCATGGGCGTGTGGCACGGTCGGGGTCGGCGGCTGTCTCGTAGTCCTGACTGGATCACTGACCCAACAGTTCGAACTCAGCGTCGGGCCGGTTGTGCGCTTCTGACGAAACGGAGGGTGGACCCGGGGGGCCGGGTTCACGACAGCGATGTGCCCTTCGGAGGCAAGTCGGGCCAAACGTTGCCGGCCGTCGCGTCAATTGGGATGGGCTGATCGAGCGAGAATCCAGGAACCACGCGGGGCCGCGCCGGGCGCGGCTGATGACGGCCGACGTCGTTGAACCGCATCTCCCTCCACCCGCCATCGTGCAGGTGTTGTCACAGGTTCCGCACACCATCCTGCGCAGCCTGGCGCCCACCTTCTTGATGATGAAGCACTGCTTCGGCGCTTTCAGTCATTTGCGGGAATCGGTGGGCGCGGAATCTGAATGCGTAGCAAGATCTCGCCGTACTCGCGGTCAATGGCGACCGACGCGATGGCGTTGGCCCTCGTGCTGTTACACTCAAACCCGTCCGAACGAGTCGAAAGGAAGCAGGCAATGATCTGCCGCTCTAAATGACATGAGACCGACACTGCTCGCCGTTTTCGGAGCCGTCATCGGCGCCTGTCTCGCGGCGCCGGGCCAGGCGCAGACACCGAGGCCCGATCGCGCGGCGCTCGCCGCGACCGGCATTCTGGAGCGGCTCGCCGAGCGAACCGGCGTCTACGGCGTTCCGCCGACGGCGAAGACACCGGGCTTCATCGCCGACGCCGGTTGGCCGCAGAAGCTGCCCAACAACTGGATCATCGGACAAGTGGGCGGCCTCTACGTCGCGCCCGATGATCACATCTGGATCTACCAGCGGCCGCGCACGCTGACCAACGACGAAGCGGCGCTGACCGATGCCACGCACAAAGACAAGGACGGAAAGCCCGTTGACGTGTTGGGTTTCCCGCGGCCCTACGGCGTTCTTGGCGATTGCTGCGTGCCCGGGCCGTCGGTCATGGAGTTCGATGCGTCGGGCAAGTTGCTGCGCGCCTGGGGCGGTCCGGCCGATCCGGGGAAGTGCAGGATGGAAGACGGTTGCGTCTGGCCGGCCAGCGAGCACGGCATCTTCGTCGACCACAACGGCTTCGTCTATCTTGGCGGCAGCAGCAGGAACGCCGATCCAAACGGTTCGGCGTGGGCGTCGAACAACGGCGCCGACGGCATGATCCTGAAATTCACCAAGGACGGGAAGTTCGTGATGATGATCGGCGGTCACGGCGCCAAAGGACCCGACAGCAACAACAAGGACGGCGGCAAGAACCGCACGCCGCTGTTCTATCTGCCGGCGGACATCACCGTCGATCCGGCGACCAACCGCATGTATGTGTCGGATGGCTACGGCAATCGCCGCGTGGTGATCGTCGATGCCGCGACAGGGAAGTACATCGGGCATTTCGGCGCATACGGCAACAACCCGATCGACGACACAGCCGCAGCCGCCGCGGGGATCTGGATGAACGACCTCACCAAAGGCAACATGAAGCCGGCGTTCTTCCGCACGCCGGTGCACTGTGTGAAGATCGCCAAGGACGGCTTGCTCTATGTCTGCGATCGCGGCAACAACCGCGTGCAGGTGTTCAACGGCCGCGATCCGAACCTTGGCCAGGAATGCCGCAATCCGTCGGGCGAGACGGGCAAGTGCGGCTTCGTGAAGGAGCAGTTCGTCTCGGTCCACACGAACGGCCTGCCGGGATCGGCGGTGTCGATGAACTTCTCGACCGACGCCAGACAATCCTGCCTCTACGTCGGCGACAACTCCAACATGACGATCTACGTGCTGAAGCGCGACACGCTCGAAGAGCTCGGCCGGCTCGGGCGGAGCGGGCGCGAGGCTGGCGAGTTCCACTGGCTGCACCAGGTCAGCCTCGATTCTCGAGGGAATATCTACACGGCCGAAGTCGATACCGGAAAGCGCCTGCAGAAGTTCGTCCGCTACGGCGAGGAAGGTTGCAGCGGCACCGGCCGGACGACCGTCGGCGGCGTGCTGCGATAGCACAAAGGGCGCAGACGTGAAGCTTTACCGAGCGATGAACAGGGCACAGCCGCAGTCGCGGCACTGGTACTCGTCGCCTCGAACGGTACCGGAGATCCAGTGAAGACCTCTCGGCGATCCGCATCCGTCGCAGGGCGGCGCGGCTGGGATGATCACGACTCGGTCTGCTGGCCGGCGTCCGCCGCGAGCGAATCGTCGGCGATCCACCGACAGCCGCTGGTCGTTCGGCTGAACGATCGAAATGGGATCCATGGTGCTCACGTCTCGACTCTCCGGCCCAGTGCGAACCAGCTATGGAGGCACTGGCGGCACACCAGGGCGTGTAACTCAGTGCTCACCCAACCGACATCGATCGCGTCCGACCCACATTCCGGGCAGCGCGGAGCGGGCTTCGGATCGCCCTTGCGCCGCCCGGCCCGGGACTCGCGCGCGACGGTCAGTCGTTCCTCGTCTTTCGGGCATCGACGCCTGTCAGAGAGCAGCGTCTATGCCGGCCGTTCGAGCTGGAATTTTCGAGAGAATCCGGACGTCAGGACCTGCGGAGTCTGGTCTGGGCCAGACGATTGTGAGCCAGGACTAGAACATCGGGAGTTCGAGGCCCATTTCGCGCGACGAGGCCGTGTGAACGCGCGCGATCGCGATCCCCTGGGGGCCTCTTTTGATTTCCGAAGCTACAATGTCATCGTCGGAGAACCACTCAGAACCGCTCAGTACCATCGAGTGGCCGACAATTGGGCAAGGGATCGGCGGCCAACCCGCTGCGGCGTCTAGTCCGGCCGGCCGGGCTGCATGTGCGGGTTACGCGGCTCGGTGGATCCAAAGCCAGCCCTGCTCGGGGCGGGTGAGCTTGAGTTCATCCTCCTCCACCCAACGCGCCCCATCGATCCACGTCTCCAAGGGCTTGCCTGCTTCTTCTGGGAGCCGCCCCACGTTCACGTCCTGGCTCGAATCCTGCTCGTCGTGGAGAAACTCCCGCACCAGCTGACCGCGCTCTACCACAATAAGCTGGGCGTAGGGGACGGTGTCATTGTAGCCGGCATACACCAGGTCTCCACCCTCCGCGAGCTCGAGCCAACTCTCTGCGGGCCGTTCGGCCAGCCCACCCGAGAGCTCCTCAATCATCGTCCACGGGCCGGATGGGTAGACGAAGACTGCCAAGCCTATCCACTCCCCATCGGAGAGTGCGAGGTCGATCGCGTCGCGCTCTCCCACGAGCCGCCGTGGTGCCACCTCTGGCACCCCAATCCATCGGTCGTAGCGGGCGAGGGCTTCTTCCAGCGGGCAGCGCAGGCGCACATAGCTCAATTCGCTCATCTGATTCTTGTTTTATCGCACTGAAGGCTGCTGCGGACGGGGCTTCAATGAACACCTGCATGCACGAGATGCTGCGAGCCGGAACATCGTGATGTCTTTTCAGGCGAACAGGCTTTTCTTGGAATGTGCATCGCGACCTTCGATACGCCGGCCTGACGGGAAGGCCGAGAATACCCATCCCTTCTCGATCATCGCGGCTCGCCAGTCGTCAGCCCGGTCCCACCGCCAGTATCACCCAAATGGTGAGCCGCGGCTGCTTTTGTCCTTGTCACTCCCAGATCGGCGAATCGGAGGCGTCGTCCAGTTGGAAGTGCAAGCGAGGAAGGACCGGGCCGAGATCGCGGCGCTGACGGAGCAACTGCGGGACGTCCAAGGGAAGACGTTCCAATTCGTGGGCACTGAACAGGGCCGGCCAGACGTACGCCAGAATCAGATCACGCAGTGCCTCCGGGCATGACGGACGCACGTGCGATGCGCACGATGCGGGGAGGCGATCGGTCACAAGATCGGCCAGCTATCCGAGATACCGTCCCGCAAACAGCACTAGCCCGACGACACCAGACGCAGCACGAACCAGATCCCGCCGCCGAGCGCCACCCAAAGCGCGGCCGAAATCGGGATGGCGATAAGGATGCCGCGAAGCAGATCGGGACCGTGGTCGGGGACGATCGGAATTGGCTCATGGTCGACCATCGGCTGCCATGTGGTCGCGTATGTCTGCTGACGGCCCATGTGGTTCCTTCCTGTCGGCTTGAAGACTCCTCAGACGGGGGCTGTACTTTGCCGCGAGGGCTACACCATCGGCGTGCTGTTCCTGGCGAAGACAACCAACCGGGAAGCGTCCGGACGGCTGCGCGGAATCCTCCCTGAGAAGTTCGATCGGGCTACGACGGATCAACTCCGAGAGGCGCTGATCGCGGCGCTCTCCGGCCACGACGACTGAGAGTGCGGCTCCATTGCGGCGGGCGCGACTAACGACTCAGACGGGTCTTTTTCGGTGGCCGTACTGTCGCGTGGTGCGAACCACACTGTGGGCAGATGTAGATGAGCGTGCGCTCGCCCTCCGACCGGAGGGTCATCCGAGCCTGTCAAACGGGGCAGGACGGACACGAAGGGGCCGGCGGGTTAACCTTCCTGACGTTCTCGCTAGGCATGTCGTTTCTCACAGGAAAACTTTCTGCAGTGATTCGGCGTTCGGCTCTTTGACAGCCGCCACGGTGTCGCGGCTCGAGCCAATCGATGCGAAGGGTGGGACACGGACGGCGATGGGCCACCTGCACCTCTTGAGGGTAGCGAACTCCCTCCGATGTCGCGATGACCGGGCGGGCCAGATTCGGCTCCTTTTGGCGCGAAGAGTCAGTGGGAGTGTCGCGGTTGTTGTGCGGCACCGGGCGCTGGCGCGCGGGCCGCCAGGTCTCTTCGGTGGCGTTGGTATGGCCTCGGGTACGCGATCAGGCGGACATCCTGAACGCACGCTCGAGAGAAGAGTGGTGGTTCTGAGCGCGTCGCGGCAGGAGCATCCGGCGATCGTAGGCATCATGGCCCGCGGTGGGCCTGTGGATCGCCTGGCTCGTGGTGAGCTTTGGCACGTACACCGCGCTGGTCAAAGTTTCTTTGTGCACCAGTCGGACGTCGAAGGCCGGCTGCCGCTGCAGCGAGGTTGGGCGGTGGATCCCTGATGGCCTCAGGGAGAGTGAATGGACGACGGAATGGTGAAGGTCAGACGGCCAGATCCCGGCCCCGACCCACGTCAGCGCTGGCTGCGCTGCATGCGTTCGAGCCGGGCCCGGCTCTCCGCTTCGTATGCTGAGCGGTCTGGCACCGGACCGGGCGGGAGGTCGGACCACGAGCCGATCCCGAAGACGGAACCCAGGACGTGAGCGCAGCGGTCGCGCTTCGTTAACGTGATGTTAAGACCTGCGGCCAGTTGAGGATGACGCGAAGCGGCGACTGACGGATCCTCTCCTGCGGCACGACCATTAGGAACCGTGACCCGTTCGGCATGACGTCGTAGGTCTGGATGTCCGGGTCCACGCGGAAGAGCGGAGCAGGAGCGCCGGAGCTCCATTGAACGCCAGGTGTCACGGGGGCGGCGATGATGAAACCGTCCGGCGCGTAGTAATAGAGCTCCTTGCCGTCCTGGCGCCAGCGTGGCCAGCGTCCTCCGGCGGGAGAAATACGGCGTTTCTGCCCGCCGCCCTCTGTGAGCGCTACGTAAATCTCGGGCGCACCTGACTCGTCGGACTCATACGCGATCCAGCGCCCATCCGGCGAGAACCTCGGGCTGGTCTGGCTGAAACGATCGGGAAGCCACGGCACCGGCTTCGCGTTGGCGCCGAGCGGCACGAGAAAGATGTTCCACACGGTTGTCGTCGTCTCGTTGACGTATGCGAGCTGGCGCCCGTCGCGGCTTATATCTTCCGGCTGCTGAAGGCCCGGCAATTCCAGAACCGGCTTTTCACTTCCAGGATTTCGGGCCGCGATTTCCCAGATATCCGGGGGACCACGGCGATCCGAACGGTACATCACGTTCAGCCCGTCAGCCGACCACACGGGCAAGATCTCGTCCACGGGATCGGAATGCAGGCGCGTCGAGAGACCACGGCCGAAGTCGTACATCCACAGGTCGGAGCTGCCGACCCGGTTGTCCCGGATATCCATCGCGACATTGGTGCCATCCGGCGATATTCGGATCCCTTTCACCACTGCCGGTCCGCCGACCTGTCCTACTTCTTTGCCGTCGCGGCTGAACCAGACGAGCCGCGAGGAAGAACCGCCTGTTTGATAGGCGACGACGCCATTCTGCGAAGCTGAGAACACCGCGAGGCTCGGTCCAAAGAAGTAATGAATGTTCGAGGCAACTTCACGCGGTTCACCCTGAAAACGAGCGTTTCGCTCATCGAAGGGTTGCGCAAAGAGCGCACCGTCGCGCGCGTAGAGCAGGTGCCCGGGCGCGACGTACTCGACACGAGAGGTAGCGGACCCAACCGACTGGGTCTCTCTCGAGTCCAGTGACGCGAGTCGCAGCTCTCGACGGCCCGCACCCGCTGCGACGTTGGCGAGATAGAGGAATCGACGGCCATCCGGCAGAAAGTGAGGCCATAGCAGGTTTACCTCGTTCCGCGAGCTCTCGGGCGATACGATGCGTACTGGCTCGCCGCCGGTGTCTGGCACGCGATAGATGCCGGGTGGGTCTAAACGGGAGAACAGAATCGAGCCGTCGGGACCCCAGGTGCCCAGCAAGCCGAAGGTCGCGATGCAGAGATCCGCGGGTCGCCCTCCGGTTGCCGGAATCTTCTTGAGCTTCCCATTCGCGAAGAACGCAATGAATCGGCCGTCCGGCGACCAGAAATGCGACGTCGCGTCGAGAGAACCCTCCAATTCGGTGGCCCGATCTGAATCGAGCGGCTGCAGGTACAGGTGGCTGCGCCTGTTCGCGATAGCTTCGATGACCAGGCGCGTGCCGTCGGGCGAAATTGAAAACCCGCGAGAGACCTCGGTGGGCACGTACGTCACGTCCGCTGGCGTGGGCACGGTGAATCGCACGACGCGCACCGGTGGCTGCGGATGAGAACGCAATAGTGCAAGCGCGGCGACCGCCGCGAACGCAGTAGCGGCGAGCCAGGGAACGGCCGATGTCCAGCGACCGAATCGTCTGCTCCGCGCTGGCGCGCTGACGGACATCCGCTGCGAGACTTCGGAGATATGCTCGCGTAGGTGCGCCAGATCGCGCGCGAGGTCGCGGGTCGACGCGTAACGCTCATCCGGGTCCTTGGCGAGGCAACGTTCGATGACCCATCGCAGTGCGAGGGGAAAGTCCGGAACCAGGGACTGCAGCGGTTCCGGCTCGTCGCGAATCACCGCGGCAAGGATTTCAGCGCTCGTGTTGCGTGAGAAGGGACGTGTGGCCGTGGCCATCTCGTACAGCACAGCACCCAGCGCGAACTGATCGGAACGGGAGTCGAGGGGCTTCCCGCTCGCTTGCTCGGGCGACATGTAGCCAACGGTTCCCTGTATGAGTCCAGGGGTGGTGTGCGAGACCGTCTGCGAAAAGTCTGATGCCGCAACCAGCTTGGCAAGTCCGAAGTCCAGGATCTTCGCGACACCCTCGCGCGTGATCATCACGTTTTCGGGCTTCAGATCGCGGTGGACGATTCCGGCGTCGTGCGCGCGCGCGAGGCCGTCCGCGATCTGCGTCGCGACCGCGAGGAAGCGACGGACCGGCAGCGGCCCTTCCAACAGCACGTCGCGCAGCGTTCGACCCGCCACGAGCTCCATCGCAATGTAGGATGTCGAGTTGACCCTTCCGATCTCATAAATCGTGACGATGTTCGGATGGTTCAGGGCCGACGCCGCCCGCGCCTCGCGCTCGAAACGATCGAGCCGTCCATGGTCTGTCGAGACTTCGTCCGGAAGCACCTTGACCGCCAGCTCCCGCAGGAGCTTCGTGTCACGGGCCCGATAGACCTCGCCCATGCCGCCGGAGCCGACCCTGGCAATGATTTCGTACGAACCGAGCCGTTCACCTGGGGAAAGAGACATTTATCAATGAGGCGCTGACGAGCCTCGTTCGGGAGACATCGCAAAGCAAGCAGAAGAGCGACGTCGCAAAAAGGTTCGTTGTGGTTGAAGACAATTTCGATCATACCTGACGAGGCGCCTCTGAGAGGGTTCGCGTAGGCGCTGCACGACATTATTTTCATAGACTAGCGGGGGCCGACGAGATGAGGACCGGACCAGCGATCTACGTCGGCGCGCACCCGCCGCCGGCGAGCGCCTGAACTACGGTGATCGTGCTCATCCGCGGTGGCCGGCGAACGCGCGTGTGGATGGGACCGGCGACATTGCGGGTGTGCCGCTACTCAGGAGCCCGGCCCGCCGGCAATCGCGTCATCCTCGTGGATGCCGGCAAGCTCGCGGTCACGGATCTGGGCTTGGAGGTGTCTGCCTCGGAGCAGGCGGCGCTCCAGATGAGCACGACCCCGACGGCCGGCGCAGCGAACGTTGTTCCGGCGTGTCAGACCGACACAAGCTTCGTGCGAATCATCCGATACGTCCACTGGACGTTGGCGACCGATAACGCGGTGGCGTTCAACGAGATCAGCGAGTTGGAGCAGGATCGCCGTCGTAACGCGCAACGAACTCCTGGGCGTCGTCAAAGGGATCGCGGGACCATTGCGAGAGATGTTCGGTGCGCGCGACACGCGACTCGATTCGCTCGAGCGACGTGTCGCGGAGCTGGAGGCAGCACACGCCAAGCTAAAACGCTGACCTATGACGGCGTCTGGGATGCGAGCAAAACGTACGGCGTAGGTCGCCGCTCAGACCGAAGCGATACTCACGCGGCTCCGCGCTCCCAACGCGAAGGCGCAGTAGATGCCGCCGCGCGAGATCTCCCCGACCGTCACCCTGGCCGCTGACGACTTCCGCGCGATGCGACAGCGGATCGCGAGTCTCGAAGAAACCGTGCGCATCGAACGCGCCCGCGCGGATGCGCTCGAGGAAGCCGCGCGCCGAGCGCGAGCGCTATCACGAATGCCCACGGCACGAGTGTCCCGCCTGGCGCAGGTTAGCTGCGAGTCGTTTTCCAGAGGATGGGTTTCGACGGCCACGCTAGGCAGGTTGCGAACCAGATCAGAATGTAGGCCCACAGTGGCCAGATCGTGAGTATTGCGAGCGGGCTCATGATGAGCGCAAACGCCGCGACGGATTCGACCAACGCTCTGAAACGGTCGCTCATACGACAGTCGCGGAGCACGCGTCATGCCAGCGCACAAGCCGGGGAATTGCGCTCAAAGCCGCCGGCGTCGCGGTGTTTAGTCTGGTACGGACAAGACTCTGCACAGCATGTTCCAGAATTCGCGTTTTGGAACCCGCACGTACTTCGGTATACAGGAGCACTGATACTGCTAGCGGAGACTGCCGGGCTGTGCGCGAACAGCTACCTCGAAATCGTGCTTCGCGAGACGTTCAACAGGACGGCTGCAATACACCGAGGCGGCGAAGTGATGCTTTTCGCCCCAGCACTTGAGATCTTTAGGGCAGTCGTCTTCCTTCGGGGCGCTCGGCTTTGACACATCAGGCGCGGTTGGGGGATTTGCCACGCGCACAGGCACAGGCTGACTGCTCGGAGGCGTTGCGGCGGTTTTCAAGTCGGATCGAGTAACAGCAATGCTCACAGTAACGACGAGAACGCCGAATGCCAGAAGCACGACGCCACCCACTCGCGCGATTCGGTTGTCTCGCGCTCTACGTCGAAGCTGGTCCGCGGATACAGTCGGTGATGCCTTCGTCGCCGTCGGTACGTTGTCGAGTGCCGCCAGTTGTTCCGGCGACATCGAGGCGCGTCGTTCACTTTGCGGGGAAATTCGCTGTCCGGCCTCCGCGGGAGTCATGGCGGAAATCCCGTGGCCGCGACTACGGAGGCAGCCGTAATGCCGCGCAAGAGCCGCACGGAGACGTCGAGATGATCGCCGCCATCTACGCGCGCAAGTCGACCGAGCAAGCCGGCGTGGCCGACGAGCAGAAGTCCGTCGCGCGCCAGGTCGCACACGCCACGCAGTATGCCGCCGGTAAGGGCTGGACGGTCGACGACGCGTCTGTCTTCGTCGACGATGGGATCTCCGGGGCGGAGTTTGCGAACCGCCCCGGGTTCCTGCGGCTGATGAACGCCCTGAAGCCGCGGCCGCGATTTTACGTGCTCGTGATGTCCGAGGAATCGCGACTCGGACGCGAGGCGATCGAAAGCGCGTACGCGCTCAAGCAACTCGTCACGGCAGGCGTGCGCGTGTTCTTCTACCTCGAGGATCGCGAGCCGACGCTCGACAGCCCGACCGACAAGATCATGCTGTCGCTGACCGCGTTCGCTGACGAACTCGAGCGCGAGAAGGCGCGGCAACGGGTCACCGATGCGATGCTGCGCAAGGCGCGGGCTGGTCACGTCTGCGGCGGCCAGTGTTTCGGCTATCGCAACGTGGAAGTCAGCACACCGGGACCAGACGGCCGGCCGCATCGGCAGTTTGTGCGTCGGGAAGTCGAGCCGGACGAAGCCGCCATCGTGTTCGAACTATGCGCGGCCGGTGACGGGCTCAAAGGCATCACCAAAACGCTGAACGCGGACCGCGCCCCGTCACCGCGGAGTCAGCGTGGACGGCCGCAGGCCTGGGCACCGTCCAGTGTGCGAGAGGTGCTCTATCGGGAGTCGTACCGCGGCGTGCTCGTCTACAACCGGACGCGCAAGCGGAACCAATGGGGGCAGAAGGCGACACCGATCGGCCCTCACGGACTGGATCCGCGTGGACGCGGACGATGGTAGACGAGGCGATCCGCGAACATCTGGCAACCGAGGTGCTGAATCCGGCGCGCATCGAGGCGGCGCTCGACAAAGCGATCGCCATGCTGCGAACGACTGAAAACATGGTTCCCGATCGGAACCGTCTAACTCAGCGACTGCGCGGTGTCGAGCGGACGCTCGCGAATCTGACAGAGACGGCGGCGAAGGGCGGCGCGGTGCCGGCGGTGCTCGAGGCACTCAACCGAGCAGACGCGGAGCGGAGGGCACTGTTCGATGAGCTAAAAAGGGGAAGTCTGAAACCCTTTTCAGAAAAGGGACCTGCGGGGACTTTTCGCGATCTCCGTCGCACGCTCCGCGGCTACCTTGACGACTGGCACGCCATGATCCAAGGCAACGTGATGGAGGCCCGCGGGCTGCTCAACGTCGTGCTGCGCGAGCGGATCACGTTCACACCGATAGTCGGGTTGGACGGAAACCCAGCGTACGAACTGAGGATTCCGATCGCCTTCGATCGGTTACTCTCTCGTGCCGGGATTGGACGTCGGAATGTCGCGGGTAGCATTGGCGTCCCCAGCGGGATTCGAACCCGCGTTTTGGCCTTGAAAGGGCCACGTCCTAGGCCTCTGGACGATGGGGACTGGTGCGCCTGCGAGAAGACGCAGATCGTCCGATGATAGCAGGCGCCAGCGGCATCTACCAAATGCGCGGCGACCCGATCGTGAGGGATTTAGAGGACGGCGGCTGCCGTCAGGTGCTCGATCATCCGGCGCGGCACACGCCGGCGTGGCGTCAGTCGGACGATCGGGATGTGCGCCGTCGACGGGCAGGTCGCGAGCAGGCGGCTCGTTTCTTCGACCTCTTCCGATCCGAGTGACGCGTCCAGGAGAATCAGGCTGGGCAGGTGGCACGAGGCCTTGACGATCGCCTCGAAACCGGTACGCGCCACACGCACACGCAGGCCGCAAGCCGCCAACTGCCGTTCGCGCGCTTCGCGTACACCCGCATCGCACGCCGCCACGAGCACGTGAGCCGCGTGAGCATCGGCGGACCGCGTAGGAACGACAAGCGACGCCCTGGCGCGCGTTGGCGATCCGGACACTTTCTGCGTGGCTCCGCGCATGGACCAACCCGTCAGCAAAAACCAGGCCGTGAAGACGCTCGACTCCTCGTCGAGGGTGGGGCACATGCCCGTCACGCGGCGTGCGCTCTCGAGTCTGAACCTCGAGGATTCGGCGTCGCCTTCAATCGGCGTCGACTGCAAGAATTTTGGGCGATTATGGTGACACATCTGAGGCTTCGCGGCGAGCCAAAATGATGCGAGCCAGACACACTTTTTTCTTCGCGGACGAGCCTCGAGTCCGATGCGGTCGAGTGCCCTCGAACGGTCGAAAAACCGGTACTGCTGTCGGAGCGCCGTCGGGCCGCAGGTCCCGAGATTCGGTCGCGGATCCTGCAGGAGAACCCACAAAAACAAGCTTTTTTCGCAAGGCCGCGATGCTGATACCGTCTCGGCCGCGCGCGTCAGCCTTCAGGCGGCGCCGAGCCATGGCAGCCCTGATACACTTCGGGGCGTTCCCCGTGGAGGTCTCTCGTGGTTGCTGTTGTCTGGCAGTTCGACACATGTCCGGAGCACGCCGAAGCCTTCGAGCGCTTCTACGGCGCCGACGGCGAGTGGACGCGGCTGTCGCGCCGGAGCCGCTCGTTTCTCGGAAGCTCGTTCCTCAAAGATCTCGCGACCGATCATCGGTATCTCCTGATCGAGTACTGGAGCGAGATGCTCGTCTACGAGCGGCACGTAACGGATTTCGGTAGTGAGATGAAAGAATTGGAATCGGAGCGCGATCGGTTCGTCGTGCGGATGGAGCCAATTGGCGTCTTCAGCGCGTTGGACGTGCCAGAGCGCGTTGGCCCGACCTGGTCCCGTCGCTCCGGGTAGGGGCGTTGCCGCCTCCAGGGTGCCAGAGCGATCTTTCCGCTGACCAGCCTTCGCCAAGGCTTCGGCGGTCCGGCGAAGCGCGAAGCCGGAAGGCGGAAGCCCGCGAGACGGATTCACCCGCTCAGACGGCCGAAGCCACGGGACCATGGACGGTCCTGCCTTGTCAGACCGGGGCGCCGTCCCGGGTCGAGGCGGATCCTGCGTGGTAGGATCGGCCCTTAGAGGGCCGCTAGCTCAGTGGTAGAGCACCTGACTTTTAATCAGGGTGTCCCGGGTTCGATCCCCGGGCGGCCCACCAAAGTCTTAACAAAGTCGCCACAAATGAGCCGAGCCTGCCAGGATGGCAGTTGCTGGGTAACGCATGGGTAACAGCGTTGGGGGGATCTACAACTGCCGAACTTGACGTGAGTGTCAAGACGGCCAGCTCCCGGCCCAGACCCACGTCAGCGCTGGTTGCGCATGCGTTCGTACCGGACCCGTGACTCCGCTACGTATGCTGCGCGGTCGGGCACCGGACCGGGCGGGAGATCGGACCACGAGCCGATCCCGAAGACGGAACCCATCACCCCGACCTTGTCGTACTGGCGCTTCGGGTCCGCCGGTGGCTCACAGATGTAGTCCCACCCGTTCACGCCCTTCGAACAGCGCGTCAGGGTGATATGGTAATCGGTCCATGACTGCTCGCGCACTTCGTCGGGCGTGAGTCGAGGCCAGAGACCGGTGCGATACAGGCCCTCGGCGACCGGTAAAGGGCCGAAGAGGAACACGACGAGAACGACACCCACCAGTGCCGTTGTACCCGCTAAGCCGAGCGTGTCTCTATTCACTCCCGCGCGTTGCGCAAAGCGCGTGCCGATTCGCGGGACGCCTGTCTATGGCCGATCCGTCGTGTACGTCCACCGCGCCGCTTTCCAGAGCACGCTCCCCGCTAACGAATCCGTGGTCCGCATTCCCGTTGCGGTCTCGGCAGTCCACGCACCGCACGGCGATCGCCGGCGTGTCCCTCATGCGCGATCCGTGCGGGCCGCGAGCTGATCGATCAGACGATCGACGCGCGCTATCGTCCGCGGCAGCTCGGCGAGGTTCGCCCGGTACATCCACTCCCCGAGGGCCGCGGCGGCGGCGAGGTCGAGCTCACCGGCCTGGACGGACGCCAAGAGTGCTCGATCGTTCTCCGCCCGGATCGACTCGGACCGCGCGCGTAGCTCCGCCCGCACGTGCGCCTTGGCCGTGTCGGTGTCAATGGTCATCGCGCGTCTTTCTCCTCGCGGTCCTCGAAGAGCATCCATTGTTTCGGCTCGTGTGGTTTGCCAGGGTCGGCGTGCGCGTCGTCCGTCTAGTCTCAGCCGAGGGGCTTCGCCCCTCGGACTCCCCGACACGCGCTCCGATCGCGTGGCTCGCTCGCCATGCTCGCTCGCATCGTGGAGCGAGCGTCGGGTTTGTGAGACGGCTTCATCGAGAAGAGAAGCGCTCTTCTCAGGATCCCGCTAGAGGCGCGCGCTTGCCGTATCCTCTGACTGTGAAGAAGGCGGTCCTCCTTTACGGCGCGTGCGGCGGCCTGCTCATCGTTGGCCTGAGGCTCGTCGAATACCGGTTCCTGGTCGTCGAGCACTCCATCGAGATCTACGGCGGCCTGATTGCGCTGGTCTTTGCGGCGGTGGGCATCCGCCTCGGGTTGACCCTCACCCGAACGAAAGAAGTGGTCGTCGTTCGGGAGGTCCCCGCGCCAGATCGAGGATTCGTCCGCAACGACGCCAAGGCCGCGGAGCTGGGCATCACGCCAAGGGAGCTGGAGATCCTGCAGCACATCGCCAGCGGCATGAGCACGCGCGAGATGGCGGCAGCGCTCTTCGTGAGCGAGAACACCGTCAAGACCCACGCCACGCGACTCTTCGACAAACTGAACGTCAATCGCAGGACCCAGGCGGTGCATGTCGCACGCAGCCTCGGCCTGATCCCCTGAGCGTCACGCAATCGGGTGATTTCCGCTCCAAAAACGCAAAATCACCCGAAAGGATGACGACACCCCCGCGTCGAATCGGTAGCGTGACGGCCAAGGAGAGCGGAATCCATGAAGAAAACTGTCGTGACCTTTGGCCTAATTTCCGGCGGCGTGTCCTCGTTGATGATGCTGCTGACCGTCCCGTTCCTCGATCGGATTGGCTTCGATCGCGGCGAAATCATCGGCTACACCCTGATTGTGGCGTCGTTGCTCCCCGTGTATTTCGGCGTACGTTCGTACCGGGAGAATGTGTCGGGCGGCGCGGTGACCTTCGGTCGGGCGTTCCTGGTCGGTCTCCTGATCTCGATGGTCTCCACAGTGTTCTACGTCGCCACCTGGGAGTTCATCTACTTCAAGCTCGCGCCCGGCTTCGCCGACAAATACGCCGCCTACGCGATCGAGCGCGCGAGGGCGTCAGGCGCCAGCCCGCAGGCTGTCGCCGAGACTGCCAGGCAGATGCAGACGTTCAAAGAAATGTACGATCGCCCGCTGATCAACGCGGCGATCACGTTCCTCGAGCCATTTCCGATCGGGCTCGTCGTCTCGGCACTCTCCGCGGCGGTGCTGCGCAAGAAACGGGAGCAGGGGGCGGCCGCAGCCAGACCCGTTCACAGGATCTTCTGACCCAGCGCAGAGGAGGCGAGCTCGGCGCCGAGCACCGCTGTCATGTTGCGATCGTCGAGGATCGGATTGACCTCCACGAGGTCGAGCGCGCGCAGCAGCCCCGAGTCGGCGACCATTTCCATGAGCAGGTGGGCTTCGCGATAATCCAGCCCCCCTTTGACCGGCGTGCCGACGCCCGGGGCAATCATCGGATCGCAGACGTCGAGGTCGAACGATACGTGCACGCCCGCCGTCCCGCGCCCCGCGATCGCGAGCGCTTCTTCGACGACGGCGGCGATGCCGGCCCGATCCACGTCTTTGATCGTGAACACCTTTACCCGGGAGTCGCGAACGATCTCTTTCTCCCGATCGTCCAGATTCCGGATCCCGATGAGGACGGTGCGATCGGGCTCGACCTTCGGGGAGAAGCCGCCGATGCGTGAGAGCTCCGCGGGCTCGGAACCAAGGAGCGCGGCGAGCGGCATGCCGTGGACGTTGCCGCTCGTGGACGTCGCCGGCGTGTTCATGTCGCCGTGCGCGTCTACCCAGATCAGACCGAGCGGCTTGCCGTCTCGACGGACGAAGTCGGCAGTGGCCGCCACGGAACCCGCGGCCAGGCTGTGATCGCCCCCGAGGACGATCGGGATGCCTCCCTTCTCGAGAGCCCCCAGCGATGTCTTGTAGAGACGCTCGCAGACCTTGGCGATCTCGCGGATGTACTTCTTGGCGGGATCGCCGAGGGACTTCACCTCGGGAATGGGGGCCACCAGGTCGCCTTCGTCCACGACCGCCAGGCCGAGAGCGGAGAGCCGCTCCGCCAGCCCGGCGATGCGAAACGCTGAGGGACCCATATCCACCCCCCGGCGGTTGCCGCCGAGGTCCAGGGACACGCCGATGATGTGCGCTGCTCGCATCCGTGTCGCGGCCGCTCGCACAGGATGGCGGGCGCCGGCGCCACTGTACTACAGCCCAACAAGTTGACGAAGGCGGTAAATGTCGGATAATCTTGCAGTTGCGGCGGCGACGGTGCCGGCCGCGAGCGGTCAAGGAGCTCGTGATGAAGCGGTTCGACGTCGGCGCGCGGGTCGTAGAGCCGACCTACGGTCTTGGGTCGGTGGTCGCGGTGGAAGATGCCTATACCCGCGTGCAGTTCGACGAGCATGGGGTGAAGAAATTCCTCACCAGCATGTCCCGGCTCGAACCTAGCGATGAGCCTGTCCCCGCGGGTCTGCGGAGCGGCAAGCCGCGGAAGAAACGCGTGACGAAGAAAGCTGCCGCTGCGGCCGCCGCGACGGCCGAAGCCGAAGAATAGAGCAGTCCTCAGCGCTTCAGCGACACCGACATCCCTTCCCCGGACGGCGAGACGATGGTCGTCCACAGCGACGGGTTCTTCTGGATCGCGTCGAGGAAGTCTCCCATTTCACTCTTCTTGTTCACCACGTTGTGGGCCAGGAACAGCCCGCCTTTGTCGAGTCGCGGGAACACCAGGTCGAGGAAGCGCTTGTAGTCCTTCTTCCAGGCGTCCAGAAAGACGAAGTCGAACGTGCCGGAGACTTTCGGGATCTGCTGGAAGGCGTCGCCGGCCAGGACCTGGACGACATCGGTCAATCCTGCGCGCCGGATGTTGTCCGCCAGTTCCTTCGCACGAGCAGGGTCGAACTCAATCGTGACGAGCTTGCCGCCGGTGTCCCGCAGTCCCATGCCG
The DNA here is from genome assembly GCA_963804795.1 of uncultured Acidobacteriota bacterium. GTDB lineage: Bacteria > Acidobacteriota > Vicinamibacteria > Vicinamibacterales > 2-12-FULL-66-21 > CAVSUB01. Next base: position 143,262 of record CAWDRS010000017.1, read on the forward strand.
ATCCAGATAGCGCTGTAGCCGCTCGCGCCACCGATCTCGAGCGCATGTTTTGCGCCCTTCGACGCGACGAGCAGCCTCAGGAATCGGCCGTCTTCTTCGGACACGGCGAGCTGTCCCGTATCCTGTGCCTTGATCTCGGTGAGAATCTTCCGCAGCTCGGGTGATTGCGCCGAGGCGGGCCGCACCATCAGTACGGCGGTCGCGGCGCCGATGATCAATCCCGCCCGCAGCCCACGTCTCTTCACCAGCTCGACCCCTTTGACATTGCATCAGCCCGGCGTCCGGCCCGCCGAAGCCATCGCCAGGGCAGAAGGCCGGCCCTGCGCGAATCCGATCATCTCCGGATCTTACACCTGCAGGCTCGCACGCTGCCTGACGAACTCCGCCGCGGCAGCCGCCGCAGATCGACCGTCCGTCACACAATCGGGGATGCCGACAGCTCGAAAGCCGCTGCCCGCGACGAAGAGTCCCGGCAGCCGAGCGAGCCGTCCCTCCAGCCGCGCGATCCGCTCGATGTGGCCGACGTTGTGTTGCGCGCCAGCGTCGCGCCACCGATGGACGATCGCGAACAGCGGAGAGCCGGACAGACCCAACACAGCCGACAGCTCACGCGTGACGATGTCGGCCAGCTCGTCGTCCGAGAGATCGACCGCGGAGGGATCGGTAGCCCCGCCGACGAACCCGCGGAGCAGCACGCTGCCCTGGGGTGCGCGGCCCTCCCACTTCGAAGAGACCCATGTGCACGCGGTGAGACGCGTCGCGCGACTCTCGCGTGCCACCACGAAACCCGAGCCGTGAAGCGGGTGCGCTACCTGCTCGCGCGAGTACGCGAGCGCCACACTCACCGTCGACACGTACTGCACGCCCGCGCACAGCGCAGAGGCCTCCTGATCGGCGGACGTCAGCAGCCGCGCGGCCGCGTACGCCGGCGCTGCCAGGATGACGCTCCGCGCATCGAGCTCCCCCTGCGGCGTGCCGATGCGCCAGCCGTCAGCGGTTCTCGACAGCGTGCCGGCTCCGGAGGCCAATCGCACCCGCCCAGGCGGCAGCCTGCGGCCAATCGCGGAGACGAGCTCTCCCATTCCGGAGGAGAGCGAGCGAAAGGCGCCGTCCGAATCGCCTCGGGCATGCCTGCGTCGGAATGCCCGGAGCACGCTTCCGCGGTTCCTTTCCGCTTCGACGAACTTCGGGAAGAGCGAGTGCATCGACAGTGAGTCGATCCGGCCGGCGTGGATTCCACCCAGGAGCGGGGCGGCGATGAGCGGCACCGTCGCGCGTCCGAACCTCCGTGCAAAGAACGACGCGACCGATTCGTCGCCTGGATGCCGCGCGCGCGGAACGAAGGGCTCGAGCGCGACGCGCGCGCGCGCGATCGGCGACAACACGTCGTAGTTCAGGAGACCTTTGAAGGTCAGCGGAATGCCGAGCAGCGATGGAGAAGGGATCGGAGTCAGCCGCAATCCATGCAGGATGAACGCGCTGCGCGGTGGCAGGGCGGAAATGATCCGGGGGCCGAGGCCGAGCTCCTCGCACAGCTGCAGCGCCGCAGGCTTCTGCGCGAGGACGGACTCGGGGCCGGCTTCGACGGTGAACCCGTCGAGGTACTCGGTCCGGATCAATCCGCCGAGCCGCGGCGAAGATTCGAGGAGGGTGAACGGGACTCCTCGTCGCTCCAGCTCATACGCGGCCGAGAGCCCGCTGATTCCGCCTCCGATGATGACGACATCCACAGAAGGGCCGGAGTCAGAATGCAGAATTCAGAATCTAGAATTCAGAAGTCAGAATTCTTTTTCGCACGGCGCCGCCTCGAGGTGGCGCCAACCAAAGTTGGAATTCTGCATTCTGCATTCTGACTCCTTTTACGGCAGCACGTATTCATGAACGTGCCGGGCGAGCGCCTGCACGTGCTCGACTGGCGTCTCCGGCAGGATACCGTGTCCGAGGTTGAAGATGTGGCCCGCACGGCCCGCCGCACGCCGAAGCACATCGTCGGCCGCTGCGAAGAGCCGGTTGGTCGGTCCGAGCAACGTCGTCGGATCGAGGTTCCCCTGGATCCCGCGGCCGGTGCCGAGTATTGCCCAGGCCTCATCGAGCGGCAGGCGCCAGTCCACTCCGATGACGTCTCCACCGGCTTCCGACAGATCCCGCAGGATTGCGGTCGTACCCACGCCGAAATGAATGAGCGGCACACCGAGATCGCGGAGCTCGGCGAAAATCCCCGCGCTGTGAGGCAGGGCGAACTCACGATAGTCGGCGCGGCCCAGCGAGCCGACCCAGGAGTCGAAGATCTGTACTGCCTGAACGCCCGCCTCGACCTGTGCTCTGAGGTAGTCGACCATCATCGTCGCGAACCGGCCGCAGAGCTGGTGCCAGGCCTGCGGCTGCGAGTACATGAAGGCCTTGGTTCGCGCGTAGTTCGTCGACGGCCCTCCTTCGATCGCGTATGCCGCGAGCGTGAAGGGCGCGCCGCCAAAGCCAATGAGCGGCACGCGGCCCGTCAGCTCGCGGCGCAGCAGCCGGATGGTTTCGAGCACATGCCCGAGTGCTTCACGCGGCTCGAAAGTGCGAAGCCGATCGACATCCGCTGCCTGCCGGATCGGCTCCTCGATCGATGGGCCCTCGCCCTTGACGAAATCGAAATCGAGCCCCATCGGCGTGAACGGAAGCAGCAGATCCGAGAAGAGAATCGCGGCGTCTACGTCGATCGCGTCCACCGGCTGGAGCGTGACAGCGACGGCGAGTTCCGGCTGCGCGACGATTTCCAGCAGCGTGAACCTCTGACGGAGCGCACGGTACTCGGGCATGTAGCGTCCGGCCTGGCGCATGAACCAGACCGGCGTGCGGTCCACCGGCTCACGGCGGCAGGCGCGGAGGAAGCGCTCCTTCACGTAATGAGCGTGCGCGCCAGAGCGATCAGATCTTCGAGCCAGAGCGGCTTGAAGCGAATCGACGCGCCGAGCGACTTGAGCTCATGCTGGATGGGCTCCGACAGGAAATAGTCTCCCGTGACGATCGCGACGGGGACTGCGGTCAGGTGCGGCTTCGCGCGGATCATCCTCAAGAACTGCAAACCGTTCGTGATGGGCATCCGCATGTCGAGGATGATGGCGTCGGGGTTGACGCTGTCGGCGAGCTCCAGACCCGCCTCTGCAGAGAGGGCGGCCGCAACGTTGAAACCCTCGAGCTTCAACATTCGCGAGAACGTGTCCGCCACTGAGCGGTCATCATCCACGATCAGGATCGTGCGGATGGCAGATTCAGTAGGAGTGCTCTCGGCCGGTGGGATCACCGCATCATTCTGAGGGGTAAAGACATGCGCCGTCAAGACTGGACGCGCTGTATCGGACGCCTGCGGTATATAATTTCGGCGGATTCTGGCTTCTGACTATAATTGCGGGTCCTGCAGAATCCAAACCGTTGGTTCTTCTCCTTCGGGAGGTTCCGTGAGCCCTATCCTCGTCCGCCCCGTGAGGGAGCAGCTCGAGCACGACCGCGTCATCCGGCTCCTCCAGGTGCGCCTCAAGCGCAAGGCCGAGGTAGTAGCGAACATCGGTGAGTCCCAGACAGCGCCCGTTCGGGTTGGACAGGTCCAAATCTTTCCCGATCTTGTACTTACGACGGCAGACCGCGGGCACAAGCTGGTCGGAACCGTCGAAGTGGAGACCGCCGAATCGGTGAATCACCTGGAGGCGATGGCGCAGTGGGCGCATCTCGGCAGGGCTCGAGCTCCATTTCATTTGTACGTGCCGGCCGGCTCGGTCGAGATCGCGAGGCGCCTGGCAGCCGAAAACCAGGTAAACGTCGCCGAGATCTGGAGCTTCCACACTCTGGGGGATCAGACCCGGTTCACGTTGGTCCACAAGAGCGTGCCTGAGGTCAAACGCCCTGCCGTGGCGCCTGCCAGTCGAGCGCCGATGAAGCGGGCCGCACCAGAGCCCCGGGCGGCGGCGGCGAAGCGGCCCGCGGCCGCACGGAAGACGGCGCCAGCGCCGAGCCGAAAGGCGCGGCGGGTCGCGCCCGGCACGGTCAGCCGCCAAGCCTGCCCGCGCCCAGAAGAGGAAATAGCCCTGCCGTACCTGCGGTTCAGCCGCGACAAACGCGGCTACGAACACACCTTCGTCATCCACAGCGACCGGCGGCGTGGCAGGTCGCGAACCCGAATCCTCTACTGGTTTCGTACTCCTCCCGGTGTCAAAGTCGGACGCTCTGCGCTCGACGAGATGGCGATCCGCTCAATCGAAGAGAGCAACCCCGACATCGAGTTCGATTGGACCAGGATCCTGAAGGAGCAGGGGACCTCCGAATCGAGCGGGCAGAGCCAGCGCCCACCCAACGTCGATCGCAGAATCTCCCGGCGGTCGAGCGAGCCCAAGGGCGAGCGGCCGACAGCGCCGCACGGAGCTCCGCTCCGGGAAACGCCGCCCGCGTCGGCTGCCGCGGCGCCGGTTCCGGATCAAATGGTCGATTCGGTCGAGCCCGCGCCTGAGGCACAGGATCAGCCGGCGGCCTTTGCACCACTTGAAGCCGCAGAAGCCGAGGAAAAAACCCTGACGCCTGCACATGCTCGACTGGGTGCCGAAGGCGTCCTTCGGCTGCGGGCTCGTCACGCTGAAATCCTCGCCCGTATCTCGGAGCGGATCGCGGATTCAGCTCGTCAGGACGAGCTGAAAGCGCAGGCCGAGCGTCTAAACCCCGATACCTGGGTCACGGACGATGAGGTGCGCGCCGGTCTCGAGGGGTACGAGTCGGTGCTGGAGTCGCTCCGGGCGGTAGTCGGCCAGGGCCGGCGCCGCCGTCGCCGCGGCGGTCAGTCTCGAGAAGGGTCCGCGAGCGTCCCGGAAACATCGACTGCGGGCGCGCCAGATCGCGCGACGGAGCCCGGAAACCACGCCATCCCAGACGGCGGTCCGGACGACGACGCGGAGCCGGAGGAGGAGCCGGTATAATCAGCCTATGCAAGCAAGACATTCCGGACGCGCTCTGGGGTTGGCCGCCTCGACGCTGGCATTGGCGTTCGGGGTCGGCACGCACGCGCAGAATCCGCCGCCGGCGGGCGCGACGCCACCAGCCGCTGCCGCTCCTGCCACTCAGGATCCGCAGCGGGACATCTTCCGCAGCCGCGTCGATGTCGTCACGACCGACGTCATCGTGCGCGATTCGCAGGGCCAGTTCGTTCCAGACTTGAAGAAGGAAGAGTTCTCCGTGCTGGAGGACGGGGTGCAGCAGGAGGTCGTCTCGTTCACCCTCGTCCACGGCGGACGCACGACGAACCTCGCCGCACCACCGCCGCCTCCGGTGCAGGAAGGGATCATCCTGCCGCCGACGCGGCCCACGAGCGACGCGTCCGGCCGCATCTTCATGATCTTCGTCGACGATCTACACCTGGACTTCCGCAACACGGGGCGCATTCGCGAGCTGTTCAAGAAGGTTGCGAAGGAGCTGATCCACGACGGCGACATGTTCGGCATCGTGTCGACTGGTCCTTCGTCTTTGGCGATCGATCTGACCTACGACCGGAAGCGCCTCGATCAGGCGATCGAGAAGATCTCGGGCGCCGGGCTGAGCCCGAAAGACATCCTCGAGACGCCGGAAGGCAGCCAGGGTCCGCCGGAAGTGCGGTATCGAGCGCACGTCGCCTTCTCGACGGCGTACGACATCATGGGCAACCTCGAACAGGTGCACAACCGTCGCAAGGCGTTCATTTACGTGAGCAACGGGTATGACTTCAACCCGTTCGAGGCAGGCCGCCAGCGGGCAGGCGCCGAGCGCATGGGCATGAGCTGTGATCGCAGCGTGCCCGGGCAGGCGAACTGCAGCAATCCAAACAGCAGCGACGATGGCAGCGGCAGCTCGAACTCCTCGGATCCCAATCCGTTCGCCAAACAAGGCAACGAATTCGCGGACGCCGATCTCGCGTCCGAGCTGGGGTACCTGACGCGCGCGGCGAACCGCGCAAATGCCACCATCTACACGATCGACCCGCGCGGGCTGGTCGGTGGTCCGGACATCGACCAGGAAGTCGACATGATGGACTGGCAGAACTACGTGACCGAGTCGCAGAACAGCCTGCGCGTGCTCGCGGAGCTGACGGGCGGCTACGCCGCGGTCAACCAGAACGACTTCACGAAAGCCCTCAAGCGGATCGACGCCGAGACCAGCGACTACTACGTCATCGGCTATTACTCCACCAACCCGGATCCGACGAAGAAGCGACGCCGGATCGACGTCAACGTGACCCGCTCCAACATGAACGTCCTGCACCGCACCGAGTACACGCTCAAGGCGCCGCCGGTGCCAAGGCCGGCGCCGGCGAAGATCACCAAGCCAGACAAGGACAAGAAGGGCGGCGGGCAGTAAAAGAAAGGGCCGGGGCAAATCACCCCGGCCCTTTCCGTTTGACCGTTCGCTTTTCGAGCCTCTCTGGCGAGGGGCTTCCGCCTTCGCGCGAAGCGCTTCGGCGAGACTCGCCGTAGCCTTGGCGGAGGCGGTCAGCCCTGGCTCTGCGCAGCCTGTAGCGCAGCGCTTCAGCCCTGCCTGCCCCCCATCAATCAGAACGTGTAGCGGAGCGCGAGCTGCACCTGACGCGGCGTGAACACGAAGTAGTTGCTGTTCGCGTTCGTGAGCGTCTGGAACGTCGGATTGTAGGTCAGCGTCGGAGCCGCGACGGTCCCGCCGACGGTGTACATCAACGAGTTGACCGCCGTGTAGTTGAGCCTGTTCGTGACGTTGAAAATATCGACCAGCACTTCGGCCTTCTGCGAACCGGCGAGGTTGAATCCACGGGATATCCGAAGGTCGAAGTTGGCAGTCTTCGGCAGCTTGTACGCGTTACGCGGTATGGACGGTAGGCGGTTCGAGCCTCCTGCTCCCAAGACGCCCGTGAAAACTCTGGTGGTGTTCGGGGTATTCCCCGTGAGCGTCGCCGTGTACGGGACGCCGGAGGACGTCGCAAAGGTCGGAGAGATCGTAAAGCCCGAGAGGATGGCGTTCAGCGTGCTGCCCTCGGCGCCCACCTTGCTGATCCAGATGGCGTTGGCGACGAATCGGTGGCGTATCTCGAAATTCGACGTCCCCTCTTCGAGTCCAAGATCGAACGGGTTCAGCACGTTGTTGGCCGATGTGAAGGTCTGGGAACTCTGGCCGTTGTCGGTGGCGCGCGCTTCGGTGTAGCTGGCCTGGAACTGCAGGCCCCTGCTGAGCCGACGGTTCACCTGCAGCACGAGGCCGTTGTACTTCGAGTCCACGAGCGGTGAAACCGTCGTGATGCGGCCGAAGTTGGTGTTCGGCCGGGCCCCTGTGAAGATCGGCGTCGTCACGGTCTGGCCGTCGAGGGGGCCGCCAATTGCCGCATAGCTGACGGTGCCGGACGGTGCTGGCAGGTTCGTGTCGATGAAGAGCGGCAGGTTGCGGCCGGCGCTGCCCACGTAGGAAACCGACATCATCGTGCTGGGCCCCAGACGCTGCTCGAGTATCAGATCGTACTCGTGCACCATCGGGTTCTCCATGTCGTCGGCGAAGATCACGACGTCCGGCCTGACCGGGGTTGCCGACGCACTGGCGAGGACATTCGGAAAGCTCGGAGCCCCTGGTGAAATTGACTGGAGAGACAAAGAGAGCTGCCCGGACGCCGAGCCAACGTTCGTGATGGCGTTCGAGATCGTGGAGTTGATGATGCGGCCGTAGAACACACCGTAGCCGCCGCGGATGATCGTCGAGCCATGGCCGCTCAGATCGTAGGCGGCGCCAATCCGAGGTCCGAAGTTGTTCCTATCGCTCGGAAACACTGAAGTGGCCGGAAGCAGTGAGTTCGGGATTTGCGGCTTGGGCAGCTTTTCGTAGTCGTAGCGCAGCCCGAGGTTGAGCGTCGTCTTGGCGGTGGCGTGCCACGTGTCCTGGATGAAGAAGTCGTAGTCGAAGGTGTGGAACGCGAACCGTGTGGGTCCGATGCCCTGGCCGTAGCTGGTGTAGTTTCGCGTCGGTGCGCCGGCCAGCATGGACTCGTAGTCGCTGATGAAATCGACGCGGTTGGCATAGCTGTAGGCGCCGGCTTCCTGGAAGAGGCTGTCGAGCTCATCGGAGACACGGCTGATGTCAGCGCCCATCTTCAGATAGTGCGAGCCGGCCGAGATCGTGAAGATGTCTCCGATGTCGATTCTGCGCTCGTCAGGATAGGACCGACGCTCGAGGAAGTCCGGCTTTCCAAAAGCGAAGTTGCCGGCGCCGGTGAAGGTGACCTGCGGTGTCCTGCCCAGCGCTGACACGGGTTCGCCGGGCACGGGCTCCTGACTGCTCTGAAATTCGAAGTCACGCCCCCACTGAAACTTGACCTCGTTCGTCATCCGGGCGCCGAGCACGGACGTGAATCGCGCGGTCGTCCAGTCGTCGTTCACGCCGTCATTCCCCCAGCTCTCGATGCCGCGATTGACGACCGCCGCCGTCTGCACGCCGGCGGGAGAATCCCAGCGCAGACGGTTGTACGTGACCGCGAGCGAGTGATTGTTGTTCACCCTCCAGTCCACCTTGGGCAGGATGAGCGTCTGGTCACCGGTTCGCTCGACGACGCCCGTCAGACTCTGGAGGAAGTTGAGGCCGTCGGCCTGCTGCGCAGCCGTGATGCCGCGACTCTGGAACGTGGTCTGCTCCGCCGCCGTGAACGGGCCGAACACCGAGCTCGGATTCGTCGGGGCCGCAACACCGGGGAAGTTGCGCGCCTGCTGGTCGTAGCTGAAGAAGAAGAACACTTTGTCCTTCTGGATCGGTCCGCCAATCGTGCCGCCGAACTGCTGACGCCGATCCTTGGGCTTGACCGGGACGGTCGTGTTGACGCCGTTCTGGATGACGCTCTGTGTCTGGAACGGATTGCTCGAACCCCACTTGTTGTCGCGCAGGAAGTAGAAGCCGGATCCGTGGAGCTCGTTCGTGCCGCTCTTGGTCACGGCGTTGACGACGCCACCAGCGGCGCGGCCGTACTCGGCGGAGTAGTTCGAGGTCGTAACCTGGAACTCGCGAACGGCGTCGGCGCTGACGGAGTATGCGAGCCGCGTACGCCCGCGCTCCTCGGCAAAGAACGCCTGCGTGTTGTCGCCCCCGTCCACCGTGTTGCTGTTGAGGAGCCCCGAGATGCCGCGGAAGCTGACGAGGCCGAAGGTCCCGTCGGGTGCGGCGCCGGGTGTCATCAGCGCAAACGTCGACCAGCGCCTCGTATTCGTCGGCAGGTTGTTGATCGTCGTCTGATTGATGTTCGTCGAGAAGTCCGAGTGCTCGGTGTTGATGATGGGCGACTCCGCGGTGACCTGCACCGTTTCGACCTGGCCCGCAAGCCCGAGGCTCACATCGAGGTTCGTCGTGCGGCCCACTTCCACGATGACGTTGTCGCGCTTGTAGGGTGCAAAGCCGGTCAGCGAGACATCGACCGCGTAGACACCAGGCGCGAGGTTGATGACGAGAAACCGACCGCTGCCATCCGAGACGCCTTCAGCCGCGCTGTTGGTCGCGACGTTCCGGATGGTGACGCTCGCGCCAGGCACTGTGGCCCTGGACTGATCGACAATCACCCCGCCGATGGCGCCGGCCGTGGTGGATTGCGCCAGAAGGTTGGGGCTCTTCGCGCACACGACTATCAAGACCGCGGCGACCGCGCACGTTGCGCGGGCCCAGTGCACATACTTCATTACCGGCTCCTCAATGTGTTGGTTGCGAAATGACGTGCAATTTTACCCGCCGACGTGACGCGGGTGAAACAAAAATCAGGTCAACTCTTCGTAACGACCTTTCGCGCCCGGGTAATCGACTCTCCGAGATAGTGCTCGTCGATCTCCACGCCGATGAAGTCGACGCCGAGTTTGGCGCACGCGACGGCGGTGCTTCCGAGGCCCAAGAACGGGTCCATCACGAGTTGCAACCGCGAGGTCCCGTGGAGCCTGAGACAGTACTCCGGTACCCGTGCCGGAAACGTCGCCGGATGCGGCCGCTCTTTGTCGCGGCTCTGGATGGTGTCGTACGGAATGAACCACGTATTCCCGCGGCACCGCAGATTGCTCCCGCCGGTCTGCCACCGCGCGATATTGCTGGCGTCCTGATACGGCACGCCAATGGAGCGCCGCTCGAGCGGCGTGCGGCCTTCCGGCGTGAAATGGAAGATGAACTCGTGGCAGTCGTTGAGAAAGCGCGGGCTGTTGATTGGCTTGTAGTGTCCGACGGCGATGTCGCGCTCGAGCGCCACGCCGGCGCCGGCCACCTCCTTCTCGATGGCGATCGACTTGATCCAATGGATGGTGTTCTGCAGCGAGAGGTGCTGGCGCGCGACCTGCGCGACATCCATCGCGCCCCAGGGATCGGTCGGCTTTGCCCCGATGTTGAGAAACAGCGAGCCGTCGGGCGCCAGGACGCGCGCGGCGGCGGCGACCCAGAGGCTGGTCCACGCGAGGTAGTCGCTCCGCGGCACGGTGTCGTCATACGTGCGGTAGCCGGTGCCCAGGTTGTACGGGGGAGAAGTGACGATGGCCGAGACGGAACGTGCGGGAAGCGCGGCCAGAACGTCGAGACAATCACCGAGGAAGAACCGAAGCGTGGCACAACCGGCCGCCAGTGCCGTATGCGGCGCTGGTGACGCAGGCAGATCGGAGGCTGGCAGCATGTTGCCAGTCTACCGAATAATCACTCTACGACGCTTTGGCAGTAACCGTTCCCATCCCGAACCGGGCTGGCGCCAGCGTGTGATTGCGCCGATGCCCGTGATGTTCGCAGGTCGTGCCTTTCTCCTCGACGTAGGTCACCTCGCGACTGGTGGCAATCTCGCGATAGTGTCCCGTCACGCACCCGCACGCGAGTGACGTGTACCCGAGGAGACGAACGAGACTCATCATGCGACGCTCCTGGCCGACGTTGAGCAATTCTCGTACCGAAACGCCGGTGCCCGGTTCGCGGGCTCCAACCGGCGCTCAGTCCTCAAATGTCTATAAATCTCCGGAGTTTCATCTACCCCTTGACAGCGTTCTGGCTTGGACAGGATTTGTCGAGCGTGCAGGAGCGCCGGCACCGGGTCGGCATTGAATCACTTCCCCAACGATTTGGATCGGCTCCGCGTCGCTGCGATACAGTGTCGTCGCATGACCCCAATCGCTCGCATTCGAGCGCTGCCGATCTGTGCTCGCTCGACGGTCCACCGGACCGTGCTGCATGTGCTCGGCATGTTCATGATGCTGAACATGTCGCCGGCGGCGGGCGCGCTCGGTTCCGCCGTGACCCAGTCGGCCACCCCTTCGCCCGCGGGGATCGCCGCCGAGCCCGCGGTTCGCGGCGCGCTCGACTTCATACAGGTGAACGAGCCGGAGGTGTTGAACGAACAGGTCAGGCTGTGCGAGATCGCGGCACCACCGTTTGCGGAGCAGCAGCGCGCCCAGGCGTATCGGGCGGCCTTCGAGCGTCTAGGCCTGAAGAACGTGCGGATCGACGCTGTCGGGAACGTCCTCGGCGAGCGGCCGGGCCGGGCTGAGCGGCCGCGCGTGGTGATGAGCGCGCACCTCGACACCGTGTTTCCCGAAGGCACCAACGTCAAGACCACGCGGACGGGGCCGACGATTTCGGGGCCCGGGATCTCGGACGACTGCCGTGGCCTTGCGGTGGTGCTCGGCGTCGTCCGCGCGATGAACGAGGCGCGAATCGAGACCCCGGGGACGGTGACGTTCGTCGGCACGGTCGGCGAGGAGGGCCTCGGAGACCTGCGAGGCGTGAAGCACCTGGTCGGCACGGAGCTCCAGGGCCGCATCGATCGGTTCGTCTCGGTCGACGGAACCGGCCTCTCCATCACACATGTCGGCGTCGGCAGCCGGCGATACCGCGTGGCTTTCAAGGGGCCCGGAGGACACAGCTTCGGGGATTTCGGAATGGCGAATCCCGTTCACGCGCTCGGGAGGGCGGTCGCCAAGATCGCGGCCCTGGAAGTGCCCCGGGATCCCAAGACCACCTTCAACGTGGGCCGCATCGGCGGTGGAACGTCGGTCAACTCGATCGCGGCCGAGGCGTGGATGGAGATCGACATGCGCTCGGCGGACAAGGCGTCGCTGGCCGCCGTGGACGCGCGCGTCATGCAGGCGCTCGATCAGGCGCTCGCCGAAGAGAACGCCCGGTGGGGCGACAAGGGGCGGCTGACGCTCGAGAAGAAGCTGGTGGGCGACCGGCCCGCTGGCATGACCGCCGCGAGCGCACCGATCGTGATGACCGCCCTGGAGGTGTCTCGAGCGCTCGGCCTGACGTCACCGCTCGAAGAGGGATCGACCGACGCCAACTTTCCGATGAGCCTGGGGATTCCCGCCATTACGATCGATGGGGGCGGAAGGGGAGAAGGAGCGCACTCGCTCGGCGAACGTTTCGACAGCACCGACTCCTGGAAGGGGACTGCCAGAGCGCTCCTTCTGACGGTGTCCCTCGCCCGGTAGGTCTGGCAGCCCCGGCAACCCGGCACCCCCGGTCACGACAAGCAGCGCTATCGAGAGACGATGTCCGGTTCGCGTGCCGTCGCCAGGTTCGATGGCGCGTCCGTCGGCTTTGCGCTGGCCGCCTGAAAAAGCATCTCGAATCGCTCCAGGTCGAGGGCCCCCTGACGGGCCGCAAGTGTCCGACACACCCGCACCCGGCCTATGAAGACGAGGTGCAGAACCGCCAGAACGGCGAGCTCCGTCGTCTCACCTCCGAGAGCCACCGGAAGGTAGTTGATGGACACCGCGATCACGAACATGCGGCTGAAGAGCGGGTCTGGGCTTGCCTTGGGAAAGTGCTGGGAGAACGCCCTGGCGACGTGTTCCCAGCCGCCGTCGCGCTCGTGGAAGACCTGCAGGTAGCGTCCGATCCGCTCGACGTTGATGTGAAGCGCATAGATGGCTTCGAACCCCGCCGCCAGGACCAGGAGAGGCACCAGCGTGCTGAGCGCCACCGTGATGACCGCGGCCGTGGCCACGGCCGTCGCCGCCCACGCGAAGAAGGTGACCGTCACGAGGACCATGCGCACCGTGCCCCGTTGGCCGATCGTCGCTCGCAGGGCCCGGTACTCGTCTGCGTTCACCTGCGGCCTCGATTCATGACGACCGAAAAGGTACCACAGAGCCGATGGAGGTCTTGCCTCGTTGGATGGCTGGGCGCAGAACGAAGTCTACCGGAGAGATGAACTGTCAGTGAATCCTTTCAGAAGCACCCTTGGAGGGCGCCCTGTTGGGGTTGGTATATGTCTTGAAGGGTAGCGGGGTGGCTATGTAAGAATAGCCAAAGTCGTTCCTTTCGACCGCGAAATTTCGCAGCTCAGTTACATAAATGGTTGATGACCATAGGGTTTATTGTTAAACTTCGGTCGTTCCATTTTTACAGCATCGGTTGCCCCCAGCCAGCTGATGTCGTCCCGCGTGGCGGCCACGAGCCGCCCAGGTGATGGAGGATTCGTGCGCCTGATCCGCCCTCGGAACGTATTAAGCATTTCCGCACTGCTGCTGGCACTTGGCATTGGCGTGATGGCGGCTCCGGCTGAGGCAGCCCGTCAGGCCACCAAGACGAGCACCGGTTCGAAGACGCGGCTAGCGAAGAAGCCCACCTACTCGGCGTCCACGTCGACCGCCCGCAAGGCTCGCCTCGAGCGCGCCCGTTCGGCGGCACGCGTTCGCGAGCAGGCCCGGCTCCGGGCGCTTCAGGCCCTCCAGGCGGCGATGACGCCGCGGTACAAGACCGATGCATCCGGGGCCCTGGTTCCGGACATCAGAGCCGCCGCCGCCATCATCTTCAATCCCGAAACCGGCAAGGTCCTCTACGAAGAGAACGCTCAGGACAAGCGCTCGATCGCCAGCATCACCAAAGTGATGACGGCGGTGGTGTTCCTCGAGGACAATCCGGACCTCTCGCGGGAAATCAGTGTTGAGCGGAGCGATGTGTACGCCGCCTCCACGACGTACCTGCGCGCCAACGAGCGCGTCACGCTCGACAACCTGCTGCACCTCACGCTCATTGCGTCGGACAACGCTGCCGCCCGGGCGCTGGCGCGTCTCTCGCACGGCGGGACGGCCGCGTTCGTCGAGCGGATGAACGAAAAGGCGCTCGAGCTCGGGCTCGAGAACACATCGTTCGTCGATCCATCCGGGTTGAATCCCGACAACCTCTCGTCTGCCTACGACCTCTCTCGCCTGATCTCGTTTGCTGCGTCCGACGACCGGATCTCGCCGATCATGCGCACGGCGGAATACCAGGTGTCGACGAGCCGGCGGACGTTCACCATCCACAGCACCAACCGGCTGGTTCGCGGCGGGGAAGTCGAAGTGATGGGTGGGAAGACCGGCTTCATCAGCAAAGCCGGCTACTGCCTTGCGACGCTGCTCCGGCTGCCCGAAAGCAACCACAACGTCGCCGTCGTCGTCCTGGGCGCCACGTCGAACAACGGCCGTTTCTGGGAAACGCGCCACCTGTTCAACTGGCTCTCCGATAAAGCCGGAGACATCTTCAAGCAGGATCCGCAGTAGCGAGCCGCTGAGAGTCCTGCCAATTTAGCGGGCAAACCCATTCTTCAACAGGGAGGATGGGAGGTAGGGAGGATCTTTATCAATAGAAGATCCTCCCTTCCTCCCCTCCTCCCTGTTTGCAAAAGAGCCGCGGTCGCTATTTGTATCCCTTTTGCATGGCCGCCGCATCCAGCGGCAGCGTCGCCACTCCATCCACAGCCGGCAATACCGGGCGAGATGCCTGCCTGGCGTCGTAGGCCTTGATGTAGCGCTCGCACACGTCGCACGCATACAGACGATAGCGGCCGTCGCGGCTCGCAAACGACGTGATCTTCTTCCGATCCCCGTTCAGGCAGAACGGACACGTCAGCTGGTGGAAGCGCCAGCGGGCGTTGCAGCGCCCGCAAATCAGGATGCGCTCGGCGGCCGGCGTGATCACGGCGAAGTCCGGCTCGCCGGAGCAGAGCGGACAGGTGCCGTGCTGCCAGCCGGCGAAGTCGATGCGCGCCATGATGGCTTCGGCGGCCCGGGTCAGGAACGGACGCATCGATTGCAGCAGCACGTTCTCGAGGCCGGCAACCTCCGGCGCCGCCGTCGTCCCCGGCCGGACACTCTCATACCAGCTCTTCGCCACGAGCAACAGCCGGTTGGCGTCGCGCGAGAGTCCTTCCGCGCGGCGGCACTCCTCGTCCTCGAGCGCGTCGTGGTGCCGCATCGCCGCGGCGGTTGCGCGCACCAGGAATCGCATGTCGCCCCAGTCAACGGGGATCTGATCGAAGTCGAGAATGGGTGCCGTCGCGAGCCGACCGTTCAGGTAGTCCGCTTCGAGCGGCATCGAAGGGAGCGAGACTCTTGACATTACCCGACGCTGGAGCTGCAGGAGCTCGATCTGCAGATCGACGGCGGCGGCCAGGTCCGGATGGTCTTCGCGCAGGCGGCGCAGCTCCGCGATGTCGCGGGGGTCCGAGCGGGTTGGAGGGCTCTGGTTCGGGGGTGGCACCAACAGATTCTAGTCCAACCGGGCTGAGCCCGGGCTGATACCGGCGACCCAATGGATGAGTCGGCTCGAGCTGATGAATCCTGTGATGAACGGAGGGACGAACCCGAGCGCAATGCGTTTGGGCTCAGCAGGTTGTTGCCAGTTAACTCGGCCGACGTTATACTGCGCGCGGGGCGGGCTGAGTTACCATCTGTTGGCACATCGGCAGCCGGCTTCGCGCTTGATGAGCGCATCGCGCTTTGACTCAGCGCTTCGCGCTTTGATTGAAGACGAGCGCGCTTTGATTGAGGAAGAGGAGGAGGACAACTTGGGCATCTCTGGCAGACCGCGTCGTGCCACGTGCGCGAAGCGCGTGCTCGGCGCTGTGGTCGTCGCACTGATCCCGTGGTCAGCTGTAGCCGGCGACCTGACAGTACTTCCAAAAACACCGCTGCGAAGCGCTCTTGCTGACGTTCGCACGCGCAACGTTGCACCGCCCCGGCCGACTGCGAAGACGGCTGCGGCGCGACGGTCAGAACAGTCCACCAATCCAGCCACGCAGTCCGCGACGTTTTTCAAGACGCGGACCGGTGTCATCGTCGCTGCCGTGATGGCCGCGGGAGTGGGCTATGCGATCTATTCCGCACAGCACGACCGCATTCACTCTGCAGGGAAGAAGTAGGTGAGCGCCATGCGAAGCACGAAACGGATCGCGCAGCTGCTCACCGCGGTGGTGTTGGTCACCACGTTTTTCCCGGCAACCGTCAGTGCGCAGGCGCAGACGGGCACTGTCGAGGGCAAAGTCACCGACGAGCAAGGCGCCGTGTTGCCGGGAGTCACGCTGACGCTCACGGGGGAGAGGGGCTCGACGACCTCCGTCTCGGATGGCGAGGGTGGCTACCGGTTCGTCGGAGTGGCGCCGGGAGTCTACTCTCTGAAAGCGGAGTTGTCAGGCTTTCTGGCGCAGGAGATCGCGTCGGTGAAGGTCGAGCTCGCGAAGACGGTCACAGCCCCTCTCACGCTGAAGGTTGGCGGGATCAGTGAAAGAATCACGGTCGTCGCGAACGCGTCGAACGTCGACGTCAGGAGCTCGTCGACCGAGACGAACCTGAGCGCCGACTTGCTGCAGCTCATGCCGATCTACTCGGCGACGTCGACTGGGCTCCTGAACAACGCGCCGGGTATCACCAACAGCTCGGCGTACGGCGCACAGGGCACCTACGGCAATGCGCTGCTGCTCGACGGCGTCGACACGCGTGACCCCGAGGGCGGCTCGCCTTGGACGTTCTTCAATCAGAACCTCATTCAGGAGGTGCAGATCGGCGGGCTCGGGGCGGCCGCGGAGTATGGCGGCTTCACCGGGGCGATCATCAACACCGTCACGAAATCCGGCGGCAACGCATTCTCCGGGTTGTTCTCGATGCGGTACACCGGAGACTCGCTGGCCGGCGACAACATCAAGGCCAGCATGCTGTCGGCCAATCCCGGGCTCGGGGAGGCCGCGATTACCAAGAAGCTGACGGACTACACGGTCCAGTTGGGCGGCCCTGTCAAGAAGGACAAGGCCTTCTTCTTCGTGAACGTGCAGCGGTACTCCGCAAAGACGGATCCGATCGGGCCCGTCGCGAACTCGAGGGACATCAGCCCGCGCTTCAACATGAAAGTGACGCTGAAGCCTTCGAACTCCGACACGATCATCCTGGGCTCGCAGTACGACAGCTACAACGTCACCGGGCGCGTGGGGTACTGGCCCGCCGCGCAGGCGACGGATCAGCAGACCGTCGAAGAAGATGCTCCCGAGTGGGTCTGGAATTTCCAGTGGCAGAAGACGTTCGGCGCCAACAGCCTTCTCGAGGCCAAGTTCACCGGCTACACCGGCTACTACAACCTGGATCCCGTCGATCCGTCGCCGTTCACCTACGACGCGGACACCGACGAATACAGCGGGGGCGGCGGCGGCCTCTACTATGCGGATCGCAGCCGCAACCAGGGCCATGTCTCGCTCACGAAGTACGCCGAGGCGTTCGGCACACACGCACTGAAGTTCGGCGTCGAGATCGAGCGCAGCCACGTGCGGAGCCAGTACCAGCCGTACGGTCCCGCCGGGCTTTTACGTGCTCGCGTACAGCGGAGTGCCGTACTACCAGGTCAGCTACGGCTACGACGTCCAGGGTGACAACCGGCGCACATCAGCCTACGCCCAGGATTCCTGGAGCCATGGCCGGCTCACGCTCAACATCGGGCTCCGGCTGGATCATATCCGCGGCTACAGCCCTGTGCTGAAGGATACCGTCTACACGCCGGCCAACTCCTGGGGCCCACGTATTGGCGTTGCGTACGATCTCTCCGGCAAGGGCAGGAGCGCGGTGCGCGCGTTCTGGGGTCGCTATTTCGAGGGCGCGGCCAGCGCGTTCTACACGAAGGCGACGCCTGGCATCAGCGATTACACGTACACGCCCATCAACGCCAATGGAAGCCTCGGGCCTCCGGACGTGGTGATACCCGCGCCGATCTATGACATCAGCTCGGACATCAATCATCCGCGGACCGACGAGTTCAATGTCTCGTGGGAAACGCAGTTGACGAGCAGTCTCCGGTTCACTGCAACCGGCGTCTGGCGAGACACGGCGAACTTCGTCAACAACGTCATCGCGAATGCTCGATTTTCGCCGTTACAGGTCACCAACGCGCTCACGGGCCAGCCGCTGACCGTGTACAGGTGGGCCAACGCCAGCAGCTCGAGCGATAGCTTCGCGATCGTCAATCCCGAGGGGTTCAAGTATCTCGCGACCGACGGCAGCGTCATTGCGACGGCCGATCCCAGGCGGAAATATCGGGCCCTGATGCTGCTCCTCGACAGCTCGCTGAAGAACCGCTTCGGCTACCAGGTTTCGTACGTGCTTGCGAAAGCGAGCGGCACGGCGGATAACAGCGGCCAAGGCAACTGGCTGGACGGTGTGCCCTGGAACTCTCCGAATACCGCGACCATCAATACCGACGGCGAGCTCACCAACTCACGGCGGCACGAGTTCAAGGCGTTCGTGTCGTACCAGGTGCCCCGAATAGACGTCCTCCTTGGAGGCGGATACTTCGGCTACAGCGGGCGGCCGTACACGCCGTTCGGGCAGTTCACCACCAGCCAGCTGGCTCTGCCCACCAACGCCAGGAAGCAGGTCTTCCTCGAGCCGCGAGGCTCGGAGAGGAACGACTTCTTCAACCAGGTTGATTTGCGGGCGGAGAAGGCGTTCAAGGTGTCGGGTCACCGGTTCGGGGTCTTCGTGGACGTCTTCAACGTCTTCAACACAGCCACGATTACGGCTCGGCAGGCCAGGTACCCGAGCACGACCATCGCAGGGTCGCACGGTGCTCTACAAGGCGCCGACCACCGTGCAGACGGCACGACAGGTCTTCTTCGGCGGGCGTTGGATGTTCTGACGCTCGCTGCGGCTCAATTCGAAGCGCCCGGACACCGGCAACGGTGCCCGGGCGTTGCTTTTGTCTGACGTTCTACCGTTTGCCCTTCGCGAACTGCGCATCCAGCGCACGCCCGAGGGCGACCTCCTGCGACGCTTCGCGGCTGCGGCCCTGCCTGTTGAACGCATCGGCGAGGACGTAATGCCCGAGCGCCGCGTACTCCGACCGCGGCGCCAGCGCCAATCCCTTCTGCGCCTCGGCGATCGCCTCTGACAGTTTCGCGCCCGAATCGAGATAGGCCTTGGCCAGGTACAAATGACCTTCCGCAAACTGCGGGTTGCTCTCGATGGACTGCTTCAGCGCGCCGATCTGGCCTTCGCGATCGCCCACCTGCTCGTAGAGACGTGAGAGGTTGAACGCGGCTTTGAAGCTGTCAGGGTGCTGTTTCAGCTCCTCGAAGTATTCCCGCTCGGCCTCCCGCACGTCACCACGCTGCTCGGCCAGGAGCGCCAGGTTGAAGTGGGCGAGACGGACGTCCGGCTTGGTGGCAATCGCTTCGCGGATCAGGCGCTCCGCCGTTTGCGGATCGCCTCGCTGCAACGCGATCACGCCGAGCGCGTTTCGCGCGGACGCCACCTTCGGATTGACCTCGAGCGCGCGTCGGAATTGCTCCTCCGCCCGCGCCAGGTCCTTGCGATCGAGCCAGATCTCGCCGATCTGGTACCGGACGTACGGATCCTTCGGGTCGATCGTCAGGTAATGGTCGAAACCGGCCAGCGCGGCCTCGTCATCGCCCATCCGGCGGTAGGCCTGAGCGAGGTTGAAGACGGCAAGGTCGTAGTCCGGCTTCAAGGCGAGGCTTCGCTTGAAGTAGTCGACGGCCTTCGCCGGCTCTCCATGCTGAAGATATTGAGTGCCGAGCATGAACCACGCGTCGATGACTTCCGGGTCCTGCGTCGGTCACCTCGTGCAGAGGACCGATGACCTGCCGGAAGCCCGCTTCGTCGTCCGGCTCGCGGTCCTTCGCGAGCTCGGTCGCGGTGCCGAGCTTGTTGAACAGGGAGATCTTGTCTTTGGGATCCGCGCGTCCCGGTCCGGGGATCCGAGGCACTCGCGACGAACGAGCCAACGTAGCCGAGCGCCGCGAGCCGTTCGCGCGCCTCCGGATCGACGTCGGCCGCCGGCAGTGCCGCCGTCGTCTTCGCGAACGTTCCCTCCATCGTCCGAAGCTGCGCGATCATCCGATCGCCGAGCGCACGGCGCTCCGAGAACAGGTTGGTCGTCTCCCGCGGGTCGCGGTCGATGTCGTAGAGCTCGGGGCGAGGAGCATCGATGACCTTGTAGCGCCCCGAGCGCAGCGCACGGAGATCGCTCCAGCCATAGTGATGCAGCGGATACATCGCTTCGGAGTACGCGTCGAGGCCGAGCTCCGGCCGGGCTCCGGTCATCAGCGGCACGAGGCTCACGCCGGACACCGCTCCGGCCGGAGGCGTGCCGAGCAACTCGAGGACCGTGGGCATGACGTCGACCGACCGCACGGGATCGGAGACCCGGCGTCTGGCAGCCAGGCCGAACGGCGTCCGGATCACGAAGGGCACATGCGTCACGCTCTCGTAGATGAAGAAGCCGTGCGCGCTCTCGCCGTGATCGCCCAGGCTCTCGCCGTGATCGCCGATCACCACGACCACCGTTCGGTCGTAGACACCACTTGAGTGGAGCGACGAGACGACGCGGCCGACCTGCGAGTCGGCGAAGGCAATTTCGCCGTTGTAGGGATGACCGCTGTACCGCGCGGCGAACGGTTCGGGCGGACGGTACGGGGAGTGGGCGTCGTACAGATGGATCCAGGCGAAGAACGGCGTCGCGGGCGACTGCTGGATCCACGGCAGCGCCTTGTCGACGACCTCGTTGCCGGGTCTCTGGATTGCGCCCAGCGACACACCTCGGCGTCTTGCTGAGGTCGAAGTCGTCGAAGTACGTGTCGAATCCCTGGTTGAGTCCCCACTTCGCGTCCAGCACGTAGGCGCCAACAAATGCGCCCGTGCGGTAGCCGCGCCCCTTGAGCACTTCCGCGAGCGTGAGCTGCTCGGCGCCAAGGAAGAAGCCGCCGTTGTCGCGAACGCCGTGTTCCGGTGGGAACTTGCCGGTGAACAGGCTGGCGTGGGCGGGCAACGTGAGCGGCGCCACCGAGACCGCCTGCTCGAAGAGCACGCCCTCGTGCGCCAGCGCGTCGAATGCGGGTGTCTCCACGTCCTTGGCGCCGTAGGCCCCTATCCGGTCCGCGCGTGTCGTGTCCAGCGTGACCAGGACGAGGTTCAGCCGATCGCGCGAGACGCCGCGAGGCAGGGCTCCAAGGTCGACGCCGCTCTGGGTGCGCACCGGCCGCGCGCCGACATCCAGCCACCAGCCGGCCAGGCGCCGGCACACGGCCAGGACGGCCCGCAGCCACTGCCGCCGAGGATGCCGAGCCGGCGCCGGAAGACAGACTCGCGCTGGGCAGCATCCGGCCCGTGGAGCGCATGTCAGCCAATCGTCTCTGCTGACGCGGGGCGTCGTCAACCATGCCTGGCACACACAGCGACTGCTTGACGAATGGCGGGGGAGGGTGGGCTGCACCGCGTGATAAACTCAGTTTTCGCCACACACGATTTCAACACCGCGAGTAATGTCACAGAAGAAACGCTCATCATCAGCAGACGCCAACACTCCCACATCCGTGCGCAGCGACTCATTGTCGTCAGCGCCAAACGCAGGATCACCGAAGGCACCCGAAGCTCGCCGAACGCCGGCGCCGCGCCGCAAGACGACGGCACCCAAGGCCGGCCGCCGCCGAGCCGTCGAGCGCGAGTCAGAGCCTCGAGCGCGAGTCCTGGACCGGCACGAGCCCTGAGCCCTCGGTAGTCGAACCAGCCGCCGTCGTTCCGCCTCAGACGGTAAAGAAGACGTCACGACCGCGTGCGGCCAAGCCAGCCAGTTCGGAGACACCGCGCGCGCCAGCGGCGCGTGCCAGGACGAGCTGCGAAGCGCACCAGCACACCCGGCGAAGCCGGTGACCGTGCCGACCTCGGCGGCGAAGCCGCCGATCATGTCTGCAGCGATTGCTGAATCAACGCCGGAGACTGCGCGTGTCGCAGGCGCGGTTGCGGTCGGGAAATCCGCCGGCGATTCGCTGTCGATCCTGATGGTCACACCCGAGGCGCACCCGTTTGCGAAGACCGGCGGCCTCGCGGAAGTGGCTGCCGCACTGCCGCAGGCGCTTGCGGCGCTCGGACACAACGTGACGCTGGTGCTACCTCGGTATCGCGGCGTCGATGTCGTCCGGGACGAAGGCGCTGCCGATCGCGTTCACGTTCGGGAGTCAGCTCGATCTCGCTGGCGATCCTCGAGCAACAGGCGCCGAACGGCATTCCGGGCGTCACGGTCGCCTTCGTCGACGCACCGGACCTCTTCGATCGAGAGGGACTGTACGGCGACGCAAGCGGCGACTATCCGGACAACGCCTGGCGATTCGCGGTGTTCAGCCGCGCGGCGCTCGAGTACGCGCGCGCGCGCAAGGTACGGCCGTCGCGTGATTCACGCCCACGACTGGCAGACCGGCCTCGTGCCCGTCTACCAGAAGATGGTGCTCTCGACCGATCCCGATCGTCGGCGGCGTTCCCGTCGTGTTCACGATTCACAACCTGGCCTTCCAGGGGCTGTTCCCGGCACCGACGGTCGATTCGATTGGCCTGGGCTGGGAGGTCCTGGACGTCCAGGCGATGGAGTACTGGGGCCAGATCAGCTACCTCAAAGCGGGGATCAACTTCAGCGAGCAGATCACCACCGTCAGCCCGACCTACGCGGCGGAGATCATGACGCCGGAGCTCGGGTTCGGCTTCGACGGGATCCTCCGGCGGCGCGCGAACGACCTGGTCGGGATCCTCAACGGCATCGACACGACGCGCTGGAACCCCGCGCACGACGCGTACGTGCCGGCGTCGTTCTCGGCCGACGATCTGAGCGGCAAACAGGCCGCCAAGCGCGCGCTCCTCGAGGCGGCCGGCATTGCATCGCGACCCTCGCGCTGCGATTCGTCCGTTGATCGGTCTCGTGTCGCGGCTCACCGATCAGAAGGGCTTCGACCTCGTCGCTGCCAGCGTCGACGAGCTGATGTCGCTCGATGCCTCCTGGGTGATGCTCGGGAGCGGCGAGCGACGCTACGAGGAGCTTTGGCGCGGGCTGGCGGCGCGGCAACCCGGCCGCGTGTCGGCCACGATCGGGTTCGACGAGCGGCTGGCGCATCTCATCGAGGCCGGAGCGGACATGTTCCTGATGCCGTCGCGGTTCGAGCCGTGCGGCCTCAACCAGCTGTACAGCCTTCGCTACGGCACGCATGCCCGTCGTGCGCGCGACCGGCGGGCTGAAGGACACCGTGGAGGATGCCGGGCCCAGCGGGAAGGGCACGGGCTTCACCTTCACCCAGTACACGCCGGGCGCGCTGGTGGACGCCGTCCGCCGGGCGCTCGTCGACGTTCCGGAACCAGGACGCTCTGGCGGGCGATGCAGCGCCGGGGCATGCAGCAGGACCATTCCTGGGACGCTTCGGCCCGGGAGTATGTCAAAGTGTACAGAGCGTTGACGGGCACCGCAGCCGGCCCAGGCAGCTGAAGCGACCGTAACCGCTGCGCCGACAGACTAATTAGCCAGAATTAGACTTGTCGGCGGACTCTCGCCGAACGGAGACTAGCGCACATGGCATCTGAGAAGGTACAGACTCTGACGGACGCGAACTTCGAGCAGACCGTGAACCAGCCGACCCCGGTCCTGGTCGATTTCTGGGCCGAGTGGTGCGGACCCTGCCGGCGTCTGGAGCCGACCGTCGACGAGCTGGCCGGCGACTACGACGGCCGCGTCGTGGTCGGCAAGATGAACGTGGACGAGAACCCCGCCACGCCGATGCGCTTCAGCATCCGAGGGATTCCGACGCTGCTGCTGTTCAAGAGCGGGCAGATCGTCGAGCAGGTCGTCGGTCTTGCCGACAAGGACTCGCTCAAGAAGCTGATCGACAAGCACGTCTGACCTCGAGTCCGGCGAGTCGCGAGCATCCCATGACCCGCAACGTCATCATCATCGGCTCCGGCCCGGCGGGGCTCACCGCAGGCGCTGTACACGTGCCCGGGCGAACCTCAAGCCGCTGCTCATCGAGGGGCTCGAGGCCGGCGGGCAGCTGATGCTCACGACGCTCGTCGAGAACTGGCCCGGATACCGCGACGGCATCATGGGACCGGAGCTGATGGCCGAGATGCGCGCCCAGGCGGAGCGGTTCGGCGCCGAGGTCATGCGCGGCACCGTCACGGCGGTCGACCTCAGCCGCCGGCCGTTCGTCGTCACGACGTCCGAAGGGGAGTACCGCACGCGCGGTCTGATCATCGCGACCGGCGCCACGGCGCGGCTCCTCGGCCTGCCGTCAGAGCGCGCGCTCGTCGGCCACGGCGTGTCGACCTGTGCGACGTGCGACGGCTATTTCTTCCGCGGCCGGCCGATCGCCGTGGTGGGCGGCGGAGACTCCGCGCTCGAGGAGGCCATCTTCCTGACTCGCTTCGCGTCGCACGTCACGCTGATCCATCGCCGCGACACGCTGCGCGCATCGAAGATCATGCAGGACAAAGCATTCGCGAACCCCAAGATCAGCTTCGAGTGGAACAGCGAAGTCGAAGACGTGCACGATCTCGGGAAAGGCGAAGTGACGTCGGTCGTGATGCGCAACAACCGCAACGAACGAGCTCAAGGAAATCCCGATCGACGGGCTGTTCGTGGCGATCGGCCACACGCCGAACACCGGCCTCTTCCGCGGTCAGCTCGACATGGATCAGAACGGATATCTGTCCACCCACTCCGGCACGCGGACGAGCGTGCCTGGGGTATTTGCCTGCGGCGACGTGCAGGACCACGTCTACCGGCAGGCGATCACCGCCGCCGGCACGGGCTGCATGGCGGCGCTCGACGCCGAGCACTACCTCGACGGCCTGCCGCAGCACCTCGGAGAGGCGCAGCTGAGCGTGTAGGGAACTCACGCTGTCGGGGCTCGGGACTCGGGTCTCTGCTTCACAGGGCCCGACTGGAGTCGGGCCCGTGGTAACGGGGTCACCCCTGCGACTCTGAGATCAATGTATCCCCGCGAAGGCCCGGCCACAAGCCGGGCCTTTGTGAATGAAGCGCCGAGCGCCGGGTCCCGAGGCCCCGGGACCGTCAGTCGATCCAGCCACCTCCGACAACTCGCTCCCCGTCGTACATCACCAGCGCCTGGCCGGGCGCGACCGCACGACTGCGGCGCGTCGAACTCGAGGCTGACGCGATCGCCAGCGATCGGGACGGCCGTTGCCGGCGCCTCGGGGTGCCGATGGCGGATCTGAGCCGTGACGTCGATCTCGCCGGCCGGGCGGGCGACCGGCAATCCAGTTCACGCCCGACGCCGTCACCGTACGGCGCTCGAGCGCCGCACGCGGTCCGACCGTGACGGTCTCGTGCAGTGCGTCGATGCCGACGACGTAGAGGGGAACCCGTGAGGAGAGGCCGAGCCCCTTGCGCTGGCCCACGGTGAAGCGGTGGACGCCGGCATGCGTCCCGACAGGGCGGCCGTCGATGTCGCGGATCGCGCCGCCATTGCCTCCGCCGCCGCGGCGCTCGACGAACGCCGCGTGGTCGCCGTCCGGCACGAAGCAGATTTCGTGGCTGTCCGGCTTGTCGGCGACGGGAAGGCCCAGCTCGCGCGCGTGGCTGCGAACGGTCTGCTTGTCGAGCGAGCCCACCGGAAAGACCGCGTGCGCCAGCTGCGCCTGCGTGAGCGTGAACAGGAAGTACGGACTGGTCCTTCGCCGCGTCGAGCCCGCGCTTGAGGAGGTAACGTGCCCGTTCGATCATCCCGCTCGACGCGCGCGTAGTGTCCGGTTGCCACGACATCGGCGCCGAACCCCTCCGCGCGCGCCGCGAGCGTCGCGAACTTCAGATCGCCGTTGCAGTGCACGCACGGAATCGGCGTCCGGCCGGCGGCGTACTCCTGCACGAAGTTCGAGACCACGTGATCGCCGAACTCCCGCTCGAAATTGACGATGTAGTGCGGGATCCCGAGCCGCGCCGCGACGCGCCGCGCGTCGTGCAGGTCGTCGATCGTGCAGCAGGTGCCGAAGCGGACGTCGCCGCCGCGCTGGTCGTAGAGCTGCATCGACAGACCGATGACGTCGTGGCCGGCCTGCGCCATCAGCGCCGCCGCCACCGACGAATCGACACCGCCGGACATCGCGACGACTACGCGCATAGGCGCTGACGGGTCCGGCGCTCGGTCCGCGCTCGATGTCACAGGCGACTGGCGCGGACCCGTCGCATCGGCGGCTAGCGCCCGCGACCCGGGCGCTCGAGCGCGCCTGCCGAACAAGTCGGCCTGACGTCGAGGCTCGATCCGGTCACGCTCGACGCTCGCCGGCACCCGCGTCAGGCTCCGCAGCTTCTCGACCACCGCCGGCAGCTTCGAGAGGAGGAACTCGACTTCCTCGGCGGTGTTTCCGGCGCCGAGGCTGAAGCGGATCGAGTTCTGGGTTCGATGTGATGCGCAGCCCCATCGCGCGCAGCACGTGCGACGGCTCGAGCGTTCCGGAGGAGCAGGCCGATCCCGTCGACACCGCGATGCCCTCGAGATCGAGCGCGATCAGCAGCGACTCTGCCTCCACGCCATCGAAGCTGATGTTCGTCGTGTTCGGTACGCGGGGATCGCGCGGCACCGTTGACCGCGGTTCCGGGCACGCGCGCGAGGACACCCTGTTCGAGCTGGTCGCGCAGCTCGGCCAGCCGGGCGGCGTCCGCACCGAGCTTGTCGACCGCCAGCCGCGCGGCGACCCCAAGACCGACGATGGCCGGGACGTTTTCGGTGCCGGCGCGGCGGTTCCGCTCGTGCTTGCCGCCGGTCATGTGCGCGGTCAGCCGCGTGCCGCGCTTGATCCAGAGCGCCCCGGCACCTTTCGGCCCGTTGAACTTGTGTGCCGAGAGCGACAGGAGGTCGACGCCGAGTGCGCGGACGTCGACCGGGATCTTCGCGACCGACTGCACGGCGTCGGTATGGAACAGCGCGCCGCGGGCGTGCGCCAGGCGTGCCAGCTCCGCGATCGGCTGGATCGTGCCGATCTCGTTGTTCGCGTGCATCACCGAGACCATGGCGGTCTCGTCGGTCAGGCTCGCCTCGAGCACCTCGGGCCGGACGATGCCGGTCGCGTCGACCGGCAGGAGCGTCGTCTTCCAGCCGCGGCGGGCGAGCGCCCTGAGCGTCGACGAGGACCGCTTCGTGCTCGATCGCGCTGGCGATCAGGTGCCGCCGGCCGGTCGGCTCGAGCGCCTCGGCGACGCCGCGCAGCGCCAGGTTGTCGGCCTCGGTGCCGCCGCTGGTGAAAACGACCTCGGAGGGCTCGGCGTGCGAGCAGGCGAGCGACCTCCGATCGCGCGTCGTCGAGCCGCGCTTTGGCCCGTTGCCCGAAATGGTGCACGCTCGACGCGTTGCCGAAGTCCTCGACGAGCGCCTGCGTCATCGCCTCGGCGACGGCCGGGGCGACCGGGGTCGTCGCGTTGTGGTCAAAGTAGATACGCATCGACCTGATCGGTACGATTGTAGCATGCCGCTAAGTCTCAGCAGTAAAAGGACTAGACAGCAAAATTGCGCCTCCCGTATACTGAGCCGGCCTGCTGCCCCAGCCGACTCACGCCGATAACTGGAACACCCTGCGAGGTTCATTTCTTCTTTGGACTGTGTGGAGAGTGACCAATGTGGAAACGGGATGAAGCGGTGAAACCGACGCCGGCCGGGTCGGGACCAGCGCCAGCGCCGAACGTGTCGGAGCACCGCCAGCTGCGGCTCGCCGAGGCCGGTCCGGCCCTCCAATGTCGCCAACGAGCCCCTTCGCGGAATGGAGAAATCAGCTGTGAACATCGGAAAGTCGGTCGTCATCAAGGGGGAGCTCAATGGCAGCGAGGACCTGACCATCGAAGGGCAGGTCGAGGGCAAGATCGAGCTCCGCCAGAACGTTCTGACCATCGGCCCGAACGGCCGGATCAAGGCGCAGGTCTTCGCGAAGTCCGTCGTCATTCTGGGTGAGGTGACCGGCAACGTCACCGCGAGCGAGAAGGTCGACATCCGGGACAACGGCTCGGTCGACGGCGACATCGCAGCGCCCCGCGTGGCGATTGCCGAAGGTGCGCACTTCCGGGGCAGCATCGACATGCAGAAGTCGGGCGGGAAGGCTGCCGAGCCGAAGGCGCGAGGCCAAGCCGGCCGCAGCGCCGGCAGCTCCAGCGGCCGCGGCCCGGTAAGATCGACAAGCAGCAGGGCAGGGCACCGCACTGGTGCCCTCCGTCGCTGTCGATACCGGTTCATTCCGTCCGATGCTGAACGACCTGTTGAAGTGGGGGCAAAAGCGCCCGGATCGATCCGCCCCAGGAGGCCCGGGTCCGGCTGCCGCGCGGGGCGACGAGCCGGTCATCGCCTCGAAGGCCTTTCCGAAGTTCGTCTCTGTCCTCTCGCAGCAGCCGGCGCCGGTGCTGCTCGACTTCGGGCCGGTCATCGGCGGGAACGTCGAGTTCTTCGGCGACCGTCTCGGCTGCAAGCTGTTCATCGAGGACATCTTCAAGGACGTCGATCGTCATACGCGTGCCGGCACGCTTGACGACCTGGCCAGCGGCTTCGACACTCGCTTCCGCCACGCAGACGGCAGCATCGACGGCATCCTGTGCTGGGACTGCTTCGACTTCCTCGATAAGGCGTCGTGTCCAGGCGCTGGCGCAGACAGATCGTCCGTCTCGTTGCGGCCGGGCGGCGTGGTGATGGGGCTGTTCTGCACGTCCAGCGTCGAACGTACCAGCTACACCAAGTACGAGATCGTCGACGAGAAGAACCTGCGATACCGGCAGCACGCCGGCGCCGGCGGCGAATCGACGCGCCCTTCAGAACCGCGACATCATCCGCATGTTCGAAGGCCTCAGCGTCTCCGACTCGTTCCTGCTCAAGAACAACACCCGCGAGATGCTGCTGCGGCGGCCTTAGCGGGCTGCTCCGGTCGCCCCCTTGAACAATGGTGTGATCCGGGGCGCACCCGGCTGCCCGCGACTCACGAGTGACATCCAGTAGTATGCCTCCGATCATCGCTCTCCTGAGCGACTTCGGTACACGCGATCAGTACGCCGGGACGATGAAGGGGGTGATCCTCGGCATTGCACCCGACGCGGTGCTGGTGGACGTCACGCACGACATCGTCGCCCACGACGTCCTCCATGGAGCGCTGCAGCTCGCAGCCGCCGTCCCGTACTTTCCGTCCGGCACTATCTTTCTCGCCGTCGTCGATCCGGGCGTCGGCACGGCGCGCCGCGGGCTCGTGGTCGAGGCTGGTGATTATCGGTTCGTCGCGCCCGACAACGGTCTCTTGACCGCAGTGCTCCAGGCGCTTCCTCCCCGGCTCATCGTCGAGCTCACCGACCGGCGCTACGCGCGCCCGACACTGAGTCGCACGTTCGAAGGGAGGGACCGCTTCGCCCCTGCGGCGGCCTGGCTCGCTCGTGGGACCGACGTTGGTGCATTCGGAAGGAAAGTCTCGAACCTACCAGCAGCTGGCGATGCCAGTCCCGGAGGTTGCGGCCGGCCGGCTCCGCGGCGTGGTCCTCTTCATCGATCGCTTCGGCAATCTCGTGACGAACATCGACCGGATAGCGCTCGACCGATTCGCCCAAGGACGATCGGTGGAGATCGCGACGACGGGCCTGGCGAGCGCACGGCTCGTCGAAACATACGCCGACATCGACGGCGATCGCGTCTGCGGGCTCTTCGGGAGCACCAATCGCCTGGAGCTCGCCGCGCGGTCGGCCAGCGCCGCGGACCGTCTGGCGATCGGCGCCGGGGCGGTTGTCGAAGTCAGCTACGTTCGCTAGGACGGACCGCAGCGGTGGGACAGGTCCTTCGTCTCTACGATTCTGAGCGGCGCCCGCAGAACTGGGTCGACATCATCCAGCCGACACAGTTCGTCGTCTTCTGAGCGACATCGATACCGGCACTCCGACGGATGCCGACGGCAGGCCATTTCCGTCTCCCTCGGCTGCGACGTGCCTCGTCTTCGAATCGATCGTGGAGGCGCGCCGGTTCTGCGACGCGCGCGTCGTGGAGGTCCCCTCGGTGCGATTCGAGGTGTTCGACGCGCGCGGGCGCGTGGAGTCACCCCTTCTGGACATCGTGAGCCCGTCCCGTGCCGGCACGCTGGAGGGGAACGCCCGGGCACTCCGACTGCGCACATGGGCGGCGATTCTGATGATCGCCGCCGCGCCGCTCCTCGTCTGGTACGACTTCGAGACGTCGCGCGGAAGCCTCGTCCTGCCGAGTTTTCTTGCGGTCAGCATGGTCGTCGCCGCTCTGCGGCTGTTGTTCATGAACATGGCGGTGCGCGAGGCGGAGCGGGCGCGCCGGGCACGCCTCGAGGAGCACGAATAATGCGCTTGAAGTAATGCATAGCTAAGAAACTAGGCAACAGGGAGGAGGGGAGGAAAGGAGGAGCCACAATTACCGATGTTTCCGGTTGCGCAGTTCGTTGTTCCTCCCCTCCTCCCCACCTCCCTGTTGGCGGAGCTGCAAGGTGGTCGCGTCCGCGCCAACGTGGCCTGCGGAATGCCGCCGGCGCGCCGCGGATCGCACGCGTGCGATAGAATGCCCGTTTGATCTCATTCCGAGGATACCGTTGATATGGATTTCGATCTTTCTGAAGACCATCAGCTGATCGAGCGGACGGTGCGCGAGTGGGGCGCCCGGGAAGTTGCGCCGCGCATCCGGGAGCTCGATCGCGAGCATCGCTTCGATCCCCGCAGATACTTCCGCAGATGGCGGAGCTCGGCCTGCTCGGATGTTCCGTGCCGCAGGAATATGGCGGCGCCGGCATGGACTACATCAGCCTCGGGCATCGTCAGCGAGGAGCTCGAGTACGTCGACACCTCGCTGCGGGTGATCATGTCGGTGCATGCCGGCCTGAATTGTCTGTCCCTCCTCACGTGGGGCACGGAGGATCAGAAGCAGCGGTACCTCGTCCCGCAGGCGCAGGGGAAGAAGATCGCCACGTATGGATTGACGGAGCCGTCGGCCGGCAGCGACGTCCGCGGGATTCAGACCGTCGCCGTGAAGCGCGGCGATCGCTACGTCGTGACCGGCGAAAAGATGTGGATCTCGCTCGCGGACGTCGCGGACAACTTCCTCGTGTTCGCGTGGACCGACCTCGAGAAGAAGAAGCAGCGGGATCCCTCCGGCTTGAGCGCCTTCATCATCGAACGATCGGTTTCAAAGGGTTCTCGAGCGGCACCCTGAAGGAGAAGTGGGGCATCCTCGCGGGCAACACCGGCTTCTTCAAGATGGAGGAGGTCGAAGTGCCCGAACAGAACCTGGTGGGACACGCTGGCGAAGGCTTCAAGATCGCGATGTTCGCGCTCGACCAGGGCCGGTATACGGTCGCGGCCGGGGCGACCGGGCTCATCCGCGCGTGCCGCGATGCGAGCGCCAGCTACGCGAAAGAGCGGCGCACATTCGGCGCGCCGATCGCCGAGCACCAGCTGGTCAAGGAAATGATCGCGCAGATGGAGTCGGACTACCAGGCGGCGCGCCTGCTGTGGCTGCGCTCGGGGTGGCTGAAGAATCAGGGGCGGCGAAATACTCGCGAGACCGGCCTGGCGAAATGGTTCGCGACCGTCGCGTCCGAGCGCGCGGCAGGCGACGCCGTGCAGGTTCACGGCGCGAACGGGTACTCGGACGAGTACCCGGTCGGCCGGTTCTACCGCAACTGCAAGGGAGCCGTCATCTACGAGGGCACACGCGAGATCCACAAGTTGATGCAGGCCGACTACGTGCTGGGGTTCCGTCAGGACAAACCCACCCGCTGCGAGCTTCCGCGGCGGCGCGACGCCGACGCGAAGGTCGCACGGTGAGCTCCGACCTCTCGCTCGAGTTCCTGCGCGTCGTCGAGCAGGCGGCGATCGCCTGCGCGCACACGATGGGACAGGGCGACGGGCACAAGTCCGATCACGCCGCCGTCGAGGCGATGCGCGAGTGCCTGGATACGGTGCCGATCGACGGAACGATCGTCATCGGTGAGGGCGAGCGCGACGAGGCGCCGATGCTCTACATCGGGGAACGCCTCGGGCTCGCGGCGAGCGTGCGGCATGCCGGCTTCGGCTTCCCGCGGATCGACATCGCGGTCGATCCGCTCGAAGGAACGAACCTCTGCTCGACGGGCGCGGCCGGCGCGATCGCGGTGCTCGCGGCCTCGGAACAAGGCGGCCTGCTGCACGCGCCGGACCTCTACATGGAAAAGCTCGTCGTGGGTCCAAGCTCGAAAGGGGAGGTGAACCTCGATGCGCCGGTGTCCGAGAACCTGCGCGCGATTGCGCGGTGTCTCGAGCGCGACGTCGAGGATCTCGTCGTCACCGTGCTCGATCGTCCGCGACACGCAGCGCTCATCGAGCAGATCCGGGCGACAGGCGCGCGCATCCGCCTCATTTCGGATGGCGACCTGTCGGCCGGCATCGCGGCGGCGGTGTTCGGCAGCAGCGTGCACGCGGTGATGGGGATCGGCGGCGCGCCGGAGGGCGTGCTCACGGCGGCGGCCATGCGCTGCCTCAACGGCGAGATCTTCGCGCGGCTGGTCGTGACGAAGCCGGAGCACGAGGCAGCGATGCCGGACGATGGGGATCACGGACTTCAAGCGTGTCTACACGTCGGCAGGATCTGGCATCCGGGGAGCACATCGTCTTCGCGGCCACCGGGGTCACGGACGGGCCGCTCATGAAGGGCGTCCGGTTCTTCGGAGAGGGCACGCGCACGAGCTCGCTGGTGATGCAGAGCAACCCGGCGCGGATCCGGTTCGTCGATACGATCCACGTGGAGCAGTCGAAGACGGTGAGGGTCAGATTCTAACCTGGCAGAAAAACCTCTTCGCCGTCACCGCCGCCAGCTTCATCGGCTTCACCGGCTTCACCCTCGTGATGCCGTTCCTCCCGCTGTACTTCCAGCTTCTCGGTCTGCAGGATGTCGGCGAGATAGCGCTCTGGTCAGGTCTGAGCCTCGGCGTGACGCCCGCGCTCACGGCGGTGCTCTCGCCCTTCTGGGGACGGCTCGCCGATCGCTACGGCCGGAAGATCATGGTCGAGCGGTCGCTTTCGAGCTTCGTCATCGTGATGGGCGCGATGGCATACGTCAGCCAGCCGTGGCACGTGTTCGCGCTGCGCGCGGCGCAGGGATTGTTTGCCGGATACGGCGCGCTGACGCTCACGATGGCGGCCGACTCGGCGCCGCGGGAGCGGATGGCATCGGCGATCGGGATCATCCAGACGGCCCAGCGGCTCGGGCCGGCGATTGGGCCGATCCTGGGTGGCGCTGTGGCTCAGGCCGTCGGCATGCGGCGCGCCTTTCTCGTCACAGCCGCCTTCTACCTCGTCGCGCTCGTGCTGGTGTTCTGGATGTACGACGAGCGGGCAGTCCATCACGAGCTCGCGACGAACCGCGCGGGCCGCATGTCCTTCCGGAGCGTGCTTGCGTTCGAGAACTTCATCCTCCTGATGGCCGTGATCTTCGGTCTGCAGTTCGTGGATCGGAGCTTCGGCCCGGTCCTGCCATTGTTCGTGACCGAGCTGGGCACGGCGCCGGGTCCGGGTGCCGCTCATGGCGGGCCTGCTGTTCTCGATCGCCGCGGGCGCCGGCGCGATCGGTCACCATCTGTGCGGCCGTCTGCTCCGGCGTTGGCCGGCCCGAGTCGTCATCGGCGCCAGCGCGGCCGTGGGATCGCTCGGGGCGCTGGCGTACGGCGTTGCCGGCAGCGTCGGGCTCCTCTTTGCGGGAACACCGATATTCGGGGTCGCGATCGGCGTCGCGACCACGGCGGCCTATACGGCGGCCGGTGCCGTCATTCCCGCGTCAGCCAGGGGCGCGGGCTTTCGGATTGCTCACGACCGCGTCGCTCGTTGGTCTGGCACTGAGTCCGGTGATCAATGGATTCCTGGCGGCGACGAGCATCCGAGCCGTGTTCCTGCTCGATGCGGCGGCTCTGATCGCGCTCGCCGCAGGTGTCACGAGGTTGATGATCTCGGAGGGTTCGGCTTCGACGGTTACTCCAGGGGCGGCTGAAGACATCTGATTTCCCTCATTGAACTTGATGCGACGGAGCTGGCTCGCGGCGCTGAAAGACCATCACAGGAGGAAGGGAGGAGGGGAGGAAATGGGAGGAGCTCTTCGTCTCCTTCTATCGGCATTCGAACTGCTCGCGCGCCCGCTGAAAGCGGGCGCTGGAATGAGCGGACGGGCGTGAATCGCGAGCGCGTCGCGATCGGATACGCGTTCGCGATCTCTCGCCCGTCCGCTCATTCCGCCGCGCTGCGCGCGGCGCGAGCAGTGCGGAAAGCTTGCAGAAGGACACGAAGCTCCTCCCTTTACCTCCCGTCCTCCTTCCTCCTGTGAATGCTTTTTGTGACCAGTCACTGTTGCCGCCAACCAAGCTAAGCTTCGAACGATCGTGCGCATCCTGAAAGTCGATCCCAACGCCCCGGATTCGATGACGCTGACGGAGGCGGCGTCCATCCTCGCCCGCGGCGGGCTCGTCGCCTACCCGACCGACACGCTCTACGGTCTGGCGGTCGATCCCCGAAATGACGACGCGGTGGAGCGGCTGTATCGCGCAAAAGGGAGGGACGCGAGCGTGGCGGTGCCGCTCATCGCCGGGAGCCTCGAGCAGGCGTTCGCCGCCGGCGACATTCACCGATGCCGACGTGCGGCTCGCGCGAGCGTTCTGGCCTGGGCCACTGTCGATCGTCGTGCCGGCGTCGCGCGATCATCTCCGCACGATTGCTCGGTGACAGCGTGACGGTAGCCGTTCGAGTGCCGGCGCACGCGGTCGCGCGCGCGCTTGCGTTGGCGTCAGGATGTCGCGATCACGTCGACGAGCGCGAATCGATCGGGCGGAACGCCGGCAGCGACCGCGGATGGAGCTGCTTTGGCAATCGGTGGGGCGCTCGACGCGGTCGTGGACGCGGGACCGGCGCCGGGTGGCGCGCCATCGACCATCGTGCAGCTCACACGTGACGGTCCGCAGCTGTTGCGCGCCGGGGCGATCGCGTGGGAGCGCGTGATAAAATTCGTGCAGTAATGCGCCCGACGGGCTCGCGATCGACGTCTGCTGATTCGCCGGAGCGCGCCGCGCTCGTCGGGCTGATCAGCGGCCCTTCCCGCCGGTTCGATCCCGAACATTCACTCGACGAACTGGCCGGCCTGGCGTCTGCCGCGGGAGCGAGGGTGGTGCTGCGCGTCATGCAGGAGCGCGCCAAACCGGATCCCGGCGACGTTTCTGGGCAGCGGCAAGCTCGAACGGCTGGCGCTGTCGTGCGACGAAGCGGATGTCACCGTCGTCATCTTCGACAACGAGTTGAGCCCGGCTCAGCTGCGGAACATCGAACAGGCGATCGATCGCAAGGTCCTCGACCGCACGCAGCTCATCCTCGACATCTTTGCGAAGCGCGCGCGAACGAAGGAAGGCAAGCTGCAGGTCGAGCTGGCGCAGCTGGAGTACCTGATGCCGCGGCTCGTCGGTGCCAACGACGCATTGTCCCGGCTGGGCGGCGGTATCGGGACGCGGGGCCCTGGCGAAACCAAGCTCGAGACCGACCGGCGGCGGATTCGTCATCGCGTCAGCATGATCTCGAAGGAGATCGACGGCGTTCGCCGCCGTCGCGCGCAATCTCGCGAGCGGCGTCAGAAAGCGGCGGTTCCGACAGTGGCGCTCGTCGGCTACACGAATGCCGGAAAGACGACGCTCTTCAACACGCTGACGGGAGACGAAGCGGTGGCGTCGAACGCGCTTGTTCGTCAC
The DNA here is from genome assembly GCA_963804795.1 of uncultured Acidobacteriota bacterium. Lineage (GTDB taxonomy): Bacteria > Acidobacteriota > Vicinamibacteria > Vicinamibacterales > 2-12-FULL-66-21 > CAVSUB01. Next base: position 179,024 of record CAWDRS010000017.1, read on the forward strand.
GCTCGATCCGCTGGTCCGGCGCGTGCGACTGCCCGACCGGCGTGAGCTGCTCGTCTCGGATACGGTCGGGTTCATCGATCGCCTGCCGCATTCACTGGTGGCGGCGTTCCGCGCGACGCTCGAAGAAGTGGCAGGCGCGGACCTGCTGGTCCACGTGATCGATGCGTCGAATCCCGAGCGCGAGCGCCAGATCTCGGCCGTGAGGACGGTCCTGTCGGACGTGGGGGCGGAGGCTGTCCCGATGCTCGACGTCTTCAACAAGTGCGACCGGCTCGACGAGGGCGAACGGGGGCGCCTGCGCGCCATCTCGCCCGGCGCGTTGTGCGTGTCCGCGATCACGGGCGATGGCCGTGAGGATCTGATCGCGGCGATGGAGGCGAGGCTGGCGCTCGACACGACGCGCGTGACGCTGACGTTCGACTCTCGCAGCGAAGAATCCCGAAGCCGGATCGCGCAGCTCTATCGCCTCGCACGGATCCTTCAGCACGTGACGAGCGATGGACAGATCTCGATCGAGGCCGAAGTGCCGCGGCGGCTGTTGCCACGTTTCAGCGACGTCGCCATCAGTGAGCCCATGAGTGCGCCCGGGAGTCCAGAATGATGGGCGCAACCGCGACGCCGGCCGGAGCGCGGGATGCGGGCGTGGCAGGCAGCATCCTGGCCCTGCTGCTCATTGCTCTCGCTGCGGCGTGCGCGTCCAAAACGGCTCCGCCGCCAGCCGTGTCGACGCCACGTTTCCCGGACTTCGTGTTCCCGGCTCCGCCCGCAGGCCTCGGCACGGCAGCGACGATCGAGCGGCACAAGGCGGGCTGGCAATGGCTGCAGGCAGGCGACCTTCGGGCGGCAGACCGGAACTTCTCGGCCAGCTTGAAGCTCATGCCGGAGTTCTATCCGGCCGAGGCCGCTCTGGGATACACCGCGCTCGCCCGGAAGGATCACGACACCGCTCTGCAGCACTTCGATCAGGCGGTCGTGGCGAATCCGCGGTACGCGCCGGCACTGAGCGGCCGCGGGGATGCGCTGCTCGCGCTCAATCAGCGGGACGTCGCCCTCAAGAGCTTCGAGGCGGCGGCCGCCGCCGATCCGACGCTCGTGGCGCTGCAAAGCCGCATCGAGGTGCTCCGCCTGCGCGTTCTTCAGGATGACGTTGCGGCGGCCCGCAAAGCGGCCGAGAGCGGCAAGCTTGCCGACGCGCGGCAGGCGTACCAGCAGGCGATTGCCGCCTCTCCGCAGAGCCCGTTTCTCTACCGCGAGCTGGCGGCCGTCGAAAAACAGGCTGGCGATTTCGCTACGGCCCTCGTCCACGCGCAGAAAGCGGCAGAGCTCGATCCGGCCGATGCGCGCGCGCTGGTGTTGACCGGAGAGATCCTGGAGGCGCGTGGCGCGTTCGACGCGGCGCTGCAGACCTTCAGCGCGGCGCTGGCGCTCGAGCCGAACGCGGCTCTCGAGTCACGCGTCGAAGACCTTCGAGCGAAGGCCGCTCTGGCGGCGATGCCTGATGAATACCAGTCGATTGAAGCAGCCCCGACGGTCACCCGCGAACAGCTCGCGGCGGTCCTGGGCCTCCGGCTCGATCCGCTGTTCAAGCGCCTCGACCGCGCGACGGCGGTGGTCATCACGGACACACGAACCAGCTGGGCCTCCCCCTGGATCCTGTCGGTCGCCCGAGCAGGCGTCATGGAGGTCTACGCCAATCACACCTTCCAGCCCGCGGCGATTGTCCGGCGCGCGGACCTCGCGCGCGCGGCGAGCCGCGTCCTGGCGCTGATCGCCGACGAAAAGCCGACGCTCGGTGCGCAGTGGCGCAACGCGGCGCGGCGCAGGTTCCCGGACGTCTCGCAGGGGCATCTGAGCTATCCTTCAGTGTCGCTCGTGGTCGAGGCGGGCGTCATGACGCCGGCTGAGGACGGCAGCTTCCAGTTGGCACGCCCGGCCACTGGCGGTGAGGCGATCGCCGCCGTGAAGAAACTCGAGGACCTCGCCAACACCCGCGCCAGATGAACCTGACGGCCGCCAACCAGCTCACGATCACGCGGATGCTCCTCATCCCCGCGTTCGTGATCCAGCTCTTATACGGCTACCGGGGGTGGGCGCTCATCACGTTTTTCGCGGCGGCCATCACGGATCTGCTCGACGGCCTCATCGCCCGGCTGACCGGCCAGAAGACCACGCTCGGCGCGTGGCTCGATCCCATGGCCGACAAGCTGCTGCTCGTCACGATGTTCGTGATGCTGACGCTGCCCGAGATCGGGTCGGCCAATCGGCTGCCGCTCTGGTTCACCGTCCTGGTGATCAGCCGTGACGTGGCGATCGTGCTCACCGTCGCCGTCGTGAATCTCGCGGTTGGCCCGCGGACGTTCCGTCCGTCCATCTTCGGGAAGGCCGCGACCGCCACATACGTCCTGACCGGCGTCGCCGCGCTCTATTTCAATTACCTCGGACAGCCATCAGCCCTCGTGACCGCGTTCGTGTACGCGTCCCTCGTCATCACATTCGTTTCAGCGGGGCACTACCTGACGCAGGTCGTGAACAAACTGGGGCGTTGAGATCGGGTTGGGCGCTGTACCCCCCGTTACCTTGAGCGCAGGGGGGTATTCGGAGGGTGGTTCAACACGAGTTCAGGAGATCAGGAGTTCAGAAGGGTTTCATTCCCAACCTCTTGATCTCCTGACCTCCTGAACTCCTGTGAGCTCTTTGCCGGGATTGCCTCGATTGCCCGGCAGGCCGGAGGGAACGTCCGTCGAATCAGATTTTCGAGCGGAAGTACTCCAGCGTTTTGATCAGCCCCTCTTCCAGTAGAACCTTCGGCTCCCAGCCGAGCAGCGTACGAGCCTTGGTGATATCCGGCTGCCGTACCTTGGGATCGTCTTCGGGCAGCGGCTTGTAAACGAGCTTGCTGGACGATCCCGTCAAGCGCAGGATGTCGCGCGCGATCTCCTCGATCGTCATTTCGCGGGGGTTGCCGATGTTGATCGGATCGTGCTGGTCCGATTCCATCAGCCGGATGATCCCGTCAACCAGATCGCTCACGTAGCAGAAGCTTCGCGTCTGCTTGCCGCTGCCGAAGATCGTGATGTCCTCGCCTCGGAGCGCCTGGCTCATGAACGCGGGAATCGCACGGCCGTCGTGCAGCCGCATGCGCGGCCCGTAGGTGTTGAAGATCCGGACGATCTTCGTATCCACGCCGTGGTAGCGATGATACGCAGTCGTGATGGCCTCGGCGAAGCGCTTCGCTTCGTCGTAGACGCCGCGCGGGCCGATCGGGTTGACGTTCCCCCAGTACGTCTCCTTCTGTGGATGCTCGAGCGGGTCGCCGTACACCTCGGACGTCGACGCGAGGACGAATCGCGCCTTCTTCTCCTTCGCGAGCCCGAGCGCCTTGTGCGTCCCCAGTGCGCCCACCTTGAGCGTCGGAATCGGCAGCTCGAGATAGTCGATGGGGCTCGCGGGGCTCGCCCAGTGCAGCACGGCATCGACAGGGCCCTCGACGAAGATGTAGTTGGTGACGTCGTGCTTGATGAAGAGGAAGTCGCGGTTCACCAGGTGCGCGATGTTCGCCGTCGCGCCGGTCAGGAGGTTGTCGATCCCGACGACGGAGTGACCGCGGTCGAGAAGCGCTTCCGCGAGATGGGATCCGATGAAACCGGCCGCGCCGGTGATGACGATTCTAGACATGATTGTTGGCTTCCAGTTTCCAGCTGCCAGCTCCCAGCTTCCAGCTAAGAGCTTTCCTCTTCAGTTTCTCAGGCCGCCAGCGTCCTGCTTCCGGCCGCCAGATTCTCGCCCCCTCGGCCATGGCGCAAGTTTCATCCGAGAAGTCAAGTGAGGGGTTTAGCTGGAAGCTGGTAGCTGGTAGCTGGAAGCTGACTCAATACGCGTGCTTCTGGAGCCCACGCAGCAGCGTGAGCCACATGATCTTGATATCCAGGCTGACCGACCAGTTTTCGATGTAGTAGAGATCGTACTCGATGCGCTTCTCGATTGAGGTGTTGCCGCGCCAGCCGTTGACCTGGGCCCATCCGGTGATCCCTGCCTTGACCTTGTGACGCAGCATATACTGCGGAATCCGGTGCTTGAACTGATCCACGAAGTACGGGCGCTCGGGACGCGGCCCGACGATCGACATCTCGCCGCGGAGGACGTTCCAGAGCTGCGGCAGCTCGTCGAGATCCATCTTCCTGAGCCAGCGGCCGACCGGCGTGCATCGAGGGTCGTTGTCCCGCGCCCACACCGGACCGGTCTCCTCCTCCGCGTTCAGGTACATCGACCGGAACTTCAGAACCTGGAACGCCTTTCCGTCGAGCCCCATCCGCTCCTGCGTATAGAACACCGGACCGGACGACGTGCGCCGGATCAGCAGGGCGATCAACAGGAATGGCGCCGACAGGACGAGCAGCGCCGTCGACGAGATGGCGACGTCGATCGTCCGCTTCAACACGCTGTTGAACCCGCGGAGCGGGACATCGTTCAGGCTGATGATGGGAACGCCGTCGAGGTTCTCGAGCCTTGCGCGCAGCGCGATGAACTGCAGCAGGTCCGGGACGACATGCACGTCGACGCCCTCACGGTTCGTCGCTTCGACCAGACCGAGCATCTTCACGTGCTCCTCGAGGGGGAGCGCGACGTAGACGTGGTCGATCCTCTCGCCCCGGATGATTTCGTCGGCATCGGCCAGTGTTCCGAGCAGCGGGAGACCCCGGTAGCCGATGTGATCCCCCCCAGCGCGATCGTCGATGAATCCGACGACCTTGAACCCGAGCTCCCGGTGCTCCAGCACCTTGTCGGCGACCAACCGTCCCAGGTCGCCCGAACCGGCGATGAGCACGCGCTTGAGGCCGATGCCGGCCCGCCAGCGCCGCTCCAGGGCTTCGCGGACGAGCTCCCGCGACGCGTACGTGAAGACGACGTTGATCACGAGGAACAACGCCCAGGCCGGCTGCGAGACCTCGTAGACGCCCAGGTCCTTCAGCTCCTGCGGGACGTAGTAGGTCTGGAACACCAGCGTGCCGATGATGCCGAGGACCACCGCCAGGATGCTGCCGACGAACACGGCGAAGAAGTCGTCTACGCGGGACCTGCCGCGCCGCAGGCGATACAGACCCTGGACCTGGAACGCGATCGGAACCAGCACGCCGATGAACGGCAGCATGTCGACGTATTGGCCGAACGGCGGCTTGCCCTTGGTGACGGGAATCAGCTCGGCGAAGACGGTCTCGAAGCGAAGAAGATAGGCGAGCGTGAAAGCGGACGCGCCGAGCACCAGGTCGGAGAGGATGTAGTAGGCAACGAGCAGCCAGTTGTAGCGCCGCATCATGATGGGCGCCCCGCGGACGGCCGCTCGGCCGCGATGGAGGAGCTCGCGCGCGCGCTCGGCGCGTCGGCGGCGCTCAGCGCATCGGTCACGAGGGATGGAAACTCGCGTAGGAAGCGCTCTCGGGAGAACCGCTCGGCGTTGGCGCGGATGGTCTCGCGGTCGAAGGTGGTGCGCCGCGATTCGTCGACGGCTGCGGCGAACGCCTCGACGGAGTCGTCCGGCGCGAGAATCCCGGTCACGCCGTGCCGCACGGTCTCGCGGGCCCCGCCTGCATCCAGCGCGACGACAGGTGTCCCGCACGCCTGGGCCTCGACCGGGACCATTCCGAAGTCTTCGATTCCGGGCAGCAGCACGCCGGCGGCGCGTTGGTACAGCTCGCGCACCTCTTCATCGCTGCACCAACCCAGGAACTGCGCAGTGCCGGTCGCTCCGCCGTTCCGGCCGCCGGTCGCAAGCTGCTCGAGCCGCGCCTGTTCGGGACCTCGACCAACGATTTTGAGCGGCACTCCGATGCGCCGGCACGCCTCGATCGCCACGTCTACGCGCTTGTATGGCACGAGCGCGGACACGATGAGGAAGCTGGGCTCTGTGGCACTGTGTGTGGCAGGGCGGTAAAAGGTTGTATCCACAGGAGGATACACGACGGTCGACCCGCGATTATAGTATCGGCGGATCCGGGCCGCAACATAGGCCGAGTTCGCCACGAAGCGGTCCACCCGGACAGCAGTGGCGACATCCCACCTTGCCAGCCCAGCCATAATCGGCCGCAGCAGCCGGCTGGCGACCGGTCCGACCTGCCGCGGGCCGAAATACGCGTCGAACTGATCCCAGGCATACCGCATGGGGGAGTGGCAGTAGCAGATGTGGACGGCTCCCGGAGAGATCACCGACTTGACGGCGCAGTGGCTGCTGCTGATGACGAGGTCGTAGCCGTCGAGATCGAAACATTCGACCGCGGCGGGGAAGAGCGGCAGGTACGTGCGGTAGAGGCGGCCGGCAGCCGGGAGCACTTGCGCGAACGAGGGCACGATCCGGCGTGCCTCGATCGCCGGGGACACCGAACCGGGAACGCGCACCAGCGTGTAGAGCGTAGCCTCGGGATAGAGCTCGCACAGCGCCTCGAGCACCTTCTCTCCGCCCCGCATCCCGGTCAGCCAGTCATGGACGATCGCGACCCGGCGCGGAGACGAGACGGGCTGGACGATCGGCGCCTCGGTCAACGTGCCAGCACCTCCTGATAGATCTGGTGGACGCGGTGCACCGATCGGTCCCACGAGAAGTGTCGCGCACGAACCCGCCCGCGTTCCTTCAGCTGCTCCCGGAGGACCTCGTCTGAAAAGACACGCCGCATCGCGTCGGCAATCGCCTCCGGATCGTACGGATCGATGAGGAGCGCCGCGTCGCCGACGACCTCGGGCAGCGACGACACGTTCGAGGTGATGACCGGCGCGCCGCTCGCCATCGCCTCGAGCGGCGGCAAGCCGAATCCCTCGTAGAGCGACGGGAAGACGAACACCGCCGCCAGCCGGTACAACGCCGCCAGCGTCTGGTCGGGGACGAACCCGAAAAAGCGCACGTGTTTGTGGAGCTTGAGGCGATGCACGGCGCGTCGCAGCGTCGCGTACTTGGTGATCTCGTCGCCGATGATGAGCAGCTTGACGTGCTCGAACGCTGGCCGGCGGAACATGTGGAACGCCTCGATCAGCCGTTCCAGGTTCTTGTGCGGCTTGATGTTACCCGCGTACAGCACGAACGGATCGTTGAGCTGATAGCGCTCCTTCACGCGCTCGATGTCCTCTGCCGCCGGGGGCTCGTTGAAGCGCTCGTCGATGGCATTGTAGATGACGTCGATCTTCCCCTCGGGAATGCGGAAATAATCGAGGATGTCTCTCTTGGACGCCTCCGAGACTGTCAGAACCCGATCGGCCTGGTGCGTCGCGGCCCACAGGGATCCCCGCGCGTAGGCATAGGCAGCGCGATTCGGAAGGTATTGAGGGAACCGCAGGTGAATGCAGTCGTGGATCGTCACGACCGAGGGGCACGGCGTCAGCGGCGGCAGCACGTAGTGGGGGGCGTGGAAAAGGCTGGCCCGTTCCCGCCGCAGGTCCAGTGGGATCCGGAACTGCTCCCGGACGGAGTATGCGCGCGCCGGCTCCAGGACGCTCCGGAAGTTTCCTCCGAGCGTCGCGGCGAGATCCCCGTCCTCCGGGCGGCACAGGATGACGTACTCGGTCGTGTGATCGAGCCGCGAGAGATGCCGCAGCAGGTTGCGGATGTAGGTTCCGATGCCGTAGTCGCGCAGCTTCCGCGCGTCGATGGCTATGCGCACGTCAGCGGCATCTTATTGGAACTAGAGGCGTGGGAGGTAACTCGGAAGGCCTGAAGGGCCAAACAGGAGGAAGGGAGGATGGGAGGACGGGGGAGGAGCTCTCCCTGCTCTTCGTGATGGTTCCGCTGCTCGCGCGCCGCTGGAAGCGGGCGCTGGAATGAGCGGGCGGACACGCGATCGCGAACGCGAGGTCCGATCGATGTCGCGCTCGCGATCGCGTGTCCGTCCGCTCATTCCGCCGCGCGGTGCGCGGCGCGAGCAGCCTCTAACCGTTCCGCGAACAGGACGTAGCTCCTCCATGTCCTCCCATCCTCCTTCCTCCTGTAAAGCTCTTCGTGACGCGTGAACTCGCCGCGAAGGACGCACGGTCCCTCACAGCCCCTTGAGCCTCAAGTACACCCTCAGCACCGGCGCCCACCGCGGATGGTGCTTCTCGTAGAACGCGAGCTGGCTGCGGCGATACGCGGACTGCATCCCGTCGGGCGCCGTCGCGCGCGACCTTCCCCGGAGGTGTGTGATCTCCGCGGACGGCGTGAAGAGGACACGGCGTCCCCGCGCCCGGATCGACGCGCAGAAGTCGACGTCTTCGGTGTAGAGGAAATATCGCTCGTCGAGCAGTCCGACCGCTTCCGCCTCCGGTCGTTCCACCAGCAGGCATGCACCGCTCACCCAGTCCACGAAGTGTTCATGGCGGGTGGCCCGCTCGACCCATGCGGCGACCGGCGCCACCTCGCGCGCGTACAGCGTCCTGATCGTTTTCTGCCCGAGCTCGGCGAGCGGCGAAATCATCGGGCCGAAGGAGAGCTCCGCACGCCCGTTCGCATCCACCAGCCGCGGGCCGCCCACGGCCGCCGACGGAACGGCACAGAGCCGCGCGCAGAGCCGATCGATGGCGCCGGGTGGGACGATCGTGTCGTTGTTGAGCAGCAGGATCAGATCGCCGCGGGTCGCACGGATGCCGATGTTGTTCGCGTGCGCGAACCCCGTGTTCGTCTGCTGGGCAATCAGCTGCACAGCGGGCCATCGTCGGCGGACAGCGTCGGCGCTGTCGTCGGACGAGGCGTTGTCGACGATGGTGATGTCGTGGGGGATCGCCGGCGGCGCAGCGGCGAGGGAGGCCAGGCAGTGTTCGAGGTGCTCGCGCGCGTTGTAGCTGACGATGACGATCGAGAGGGTCATCGCCGGGCGATCCTCTCCAGGTGGGCGAGCGTTCGTGTGGCGGTGTCGTCCCACGAGTAACGGGACAAAACCGCGGGCGCGCGTGCGACCACCTCACGCGCCGCTCCCGTGTCCGTGAGGAGCCGTTCCAGAATCTGCGCCGCGCCGGCGATGTCGCCCGGCTGCACGTAGAAGGCGGCATCGGCGTATACCTCTCGCGCGACCGGCGTGTCGAGCACGACCGGCGGCACACCTGCCGCCATCGCCTCGAGCGGCGTCAACCCGAAGCCCTCGTACTCCGAGAAGAACGCGAAGACCGACGCACGCGCGTACAGCGACGCCAGCGCGTCCTCCGATATGTAGCTCAGAAACTCGGTCCGTGCGGTCACGCCATGGGCTGCCGCCACTCCGCGCAGATCCTGCCGGGGCCACGTGCGGTTGTCGCCGACGATGGCGAGTCGGGCGCCGGACTGCCCGGCGGTGGCGCGCGCGAAGGCGGCGATGAGGTCCGGTACGCGCCTGCGGTTGAAGAGCGAACCGACGAAGAGCACCAGCGGCTCGCGGGCAGGCGGCTGCCCGCCCGCCGAGAGCCGGGGCGGCGTCGTCCCCGGCGGAATGACCTGGATTCGGCCCCGATCGATCCGCAGATAGCGCTCCAGCTCCGATCGAGAGAACTCGGAGTCGGTGAAGATCACCGAGGCCATGCTGGCGCCGCGGCGGGTCAGCCACCTGCGACGGAGCCCTTCGCTCGCGCGGAACCATTCGGGGTGCGCAATGAACGAGATGTCGTGAATCGTCAGCGCGAGAGCGAGTCCCGTACCCATTGGCGCCGTGTAGGCTGGCGCAAAGAACAGGTCCAGCGAGTCTTCTCGAACGGCACGCCGGAGGTGCGTCTGCTCCCACCAGGTTCCGCGACCGCCGCCGATCACACGGGTCTCTGTCGCGCCAGGCGGGAGCGCGAGCGAGAGTGGTTCGGGCGTGTAGAGCACAAAGCGCCTGACCGACGCATCCTGTCGCGCCGTCCACCGCGTCAGGAGCTCTCCAAGGTACCGCCCCACGCCGGTCGAGTGGCCGAGCAGCTCCCGTGCGTCGACGCCAATCCGCAGGGGCCCGCTCATGCCCTGCCCTCGCGGCGCTCGTGGACCTGACGGTAGGCCGCAAGCAGGGTTGTCGCGCTTGCGCGCCACGAATAGTGCTGGGCGCGGAGGTATCCCCGTTCAACGGACGCCTGAGCGGCGGCGGGCTCCACCAACGTCCGCCGGATGGCTTCGGCGAGAGCCTCCTCGTCGGTCGGATCGACGAGCTGGGCGGCGCCGCCTGACACCTCGGGAAGTGCCCCTCGATTCGCCGCCACTACCGGCACCCCCACCGTCATCGCCTCGATGACCGGCATGCCGAACCCCTCGTCGAGCGACGGGACGACCAGGAGAGAGGCCTCGCGGTACAGCCGCTGGCGCTCGTCATCGGAGACGTATCCGAGATGGCGAACGTGGGCCGCCAGGGGCGGCCGGGAGATCATCGTCAGGATCTCGGACCCCGGTTCCGGTGGGCGGCCCGCCAGCAGAAGTCCAGGGACGTTCGGCAGACGTGACCGCAGCAGGCCGTACGCGCGCAGCAGTCCAGGCACATTCTTCCTTCGCTCCGAGCTGCCGATGTAAAGGATGGGTCCGGAGGGGGCGGGGGCGCTCCGACGGGGCCAGGCGGGAGCCCCCGGCGGGCAGAGCACGATTCGGTTGGGGTCCACGCCGAGCTCCGACGCGACAGCACGGGCTGTGTAAGCGGAGATGACGACCACGGCGCCGGCGCGGCGGGCATGGCTGGCGGCGAGCGCGGTGTAGTCGCGCCGGATCTCAGGGGGGGTGCCGGTCGGATCACGCAGAAAGAACAGGTCGTACACCGTCACGACCTGCGCGGCGGCGCGTGCCGGCATGAGGAGCGGGTGCATCGACTGTGCGACGTCGAACCGGCCGGCCAGGCTCTCGACGGGGGGCCACTCCAACCGGTGCCAGACAAAGTTGAGCAGCCGAACGGGGATCCGGACGTCCGCGATCGAAACGCCTGGGACGCGGCCCGTCTCGAGGCGATGCTTCCACGAGCTCGAGAAAAGGGTAAGGGTATCCTCCGGGGGCAGCAGTGCTGCCAGCGCCCGCGCCATCTCGTGCGTGTACTCGCCGACCCCTGTTCGCTGCACGAGCGCGGGACGATAGTCGATGAGGATGCGCACGTGCGAGCATCCTAGCACACGGAAAAAACTCACAACCCCTTTACACTCAACAGATTGACACCTTTTTTTCGGCTGTGCTAGTGTTAGGGATTTGCAACTTTCAGGAGAGCCTTGACCGATGAAAATCGCCGTGGTCGGTAGTGGATACGTGGGACTCGTCGCGGGGGCCTGCTTCGCGGAAAACGGCAACGAAGTCGTCTGCGTCGACAAAGATCCCGCAAAAGTCAGGCTGCTGCAGCGCGGCAAGATTCCAATCTACGAGCCAGGGCTCGAGGAAATGGTCCGCAGGAACCGCGCGGAAAAACGGCTGACCTTCACGACGGCCCTCGCGCGCGGGGTGCGGAGTGCGCAGATCATCTTCATCGCCGTCGGGACGCCGACCGGAGAGGACGGCTCGGCCGACCTCCAGCACGTTCTGAGCGTCGCTCGCGAGCTCGCCCGTGCAATGAACGGTTACAAGGTCGTGGTCAACAAGAGCACCGTCCCCGTGGGCACCGCCGCCAAGGTTCGAGAAATCATCCGGCGCGAGACCACGCATCCCTTCAGCGTGGTCAGCAACCCGGAGTTCCTGAAGCAAGGCGCGGCGATAGACGACTTCATGAAGCCCGATCGCGTCGTGGTAGGCGCGGAGGATCCGCGCGCGGCGGAGCTCATGAAAGAGCTGTACGCGCCCTTCACGCGAACGGGGGCGCCGATCATGATGATGGACTGTCCGAGCGCAGAGCTGAGCAAGTACGCGGCCAACGCAATGCTGGCGACCCGGATCTCGTTCATGAACGAGGTATCGAACGTCTGCGAGGCCATGGGCGCGAACGTCGATCACGTGCGCGCGGCGGTGGCATCCGACCGCCGAATCGGTCCATCGTTCCTCTTTCCCGGCGTCGGCTACGGCGGCAGCTGCTTTCCGAAGGACGTCAAAGCGATGCTGCACTTTGCGGCGACGAGCGACTACGACTTCCAGATCCTGAAAGCCGTCGAGGACGTGAACGAGCTCCAGAAAGTGCGGCTCCTGAAGAAAATGCAGAAGCATTTCGGGTCGTTGAAGGGGAAGCGCATCGCCGTGTGGGGTCTGGCGTTCAAGCCCCGGACCGACGACATGCGCGAGGCTCCGGCAGTGCCGCTGATTCACGGCCTGCTCGCGGCGGGTGCCAGCGTGCAGGCGTACGACCCTGAAGCGGCTAAGATCGCGCGATCGATCTTCGGCTCGAAGATCACGTACGCCGATACCAGCTATGCAGCGTTGACGGGAGCCGACGCGCTCGCCCTCGTGACGGAATGGAGCGAGTTCCGCGAGCCGGATTACGTGCGGATGCGCAAGTTGATGCGAACGCCTCTGATCTTCGACGGGCGGAACATCTACAAGCCCGAGACGTGCCGCGCGCACGGTTTCACCTACTTCTCGATGGGACGACCGTGACCCACAATCCGGGTTCCGGGGTCCGCGTGCACGTCAGGCTCGCCAAAGGCGCGCCCCGCCGGAGCGGAGCGGCGCGCATGGGGCCCCCGCGAGCGACGGCGATGGGGGGTCCGGCGGGGCGAAGCCCCCCGGTCTGGCCTGATGTCCAAGCTGAAGGGCGTACTGGCCGATCCGCTCCTGTCGGTCGTCATGCCCGTCTACAACGAGCGTGCGACGATCGACGAGATCATCCGCCGTGTCCTGGCGGTGCCGGTCCGGATCGAGCTGATCGTCGTCGACGATGGATCGAAGGATGGGACGCGTGACATCCTGTCCGGGCTCGCGGCGACGCTGCCTATCAAGCTCGTGCTGCAGCAGGCCAACGGCGGCAAGGGGGCAGCGCTCCGGCGGGGATTTCAGGAGGTGACGGGAGACCTGGTCGTGATCCAGGATGCCGATCTGGAGTACTCACCGGAGGAGTTCCCGGAGCTCATCGAGCTCATCTGCCAGGGGCGTGCGGACGTAGTGTACGGCTCGAGGTTTCTCGGGCGTCATCGAGTCTTTCTCTTCACGCACTACGCGGGCAACCGGTTCCTGACGCTCGTCACCAACGTGCTCTACAACACGATGTTGACGGACATGGAGACCTGCTACAAGGTGATGCGGACCGAGGTGCTGCGCTCCATGACGCTGCATTCGGCCGGGTTCGGGATCGAGCCCGAGCTGACGGCGAAGATCTTCAAACGGCGCTATCGAGTGTACAGAGTACCAATCACGTATGACGGCCGGGGGTACGAAGAAGGCAAGAAAATCACGTGGCGTGACGGGTTCGTCGCGCTCTGGGTCCTGCTGAAGTACCGATTCACCGAGTGAACCCGCTCCCTCGCCTCTTCACCTACGCGCGCCCCTATCGCGGGCGACTGGTCGCAGCCATCGCGGCCATGCTGCTCTACGCCGCCGCGGCCGCGGGCCTGACGACCCTCATCAAGCCGCTGACCGATGGCGTGCTCACTCACCAGCTCGCGCCGCTGTCGTTCTGGGGCGTGCCCATGGATTGGCGTGCCTGGGGCATCTCGGTCATGGCGATCTACCTGGCAAAGGGGCTCGGCGCGTACTTCTCGAGCTACTTGATGACGGATGTGGGCCAGCGGGTCGTGCGGGACATCCGGAACCAGCTGTTCGGCCACATTCTGAACCAGTCGGCGGGATTCTTCTCGAGGCAGACCACCGGCGCGTTGATGTCGAAGATCACCAACGACGTCAACCAGGTGCAGCAGGCCGTCTCGGAAACGGTCGGCGACTTGATCCGCGAGGGCCTGAGCCTGGTCGGCTACGCCGTAGTCATGTTCTACGTGGATTTCCGGCTCGCGCTGGTGTGCGTCACCGGCGCGCCGATTGTCGTGTACCCCCTCGTGCGTCTCGGGCAGCGTGTCCGCCGCAGCACCCGGCGCGGGCAGGAAGAGCTCGAGCATCTCTCGCACGTCACGGCTGAAGCATTCACCAGCCACCGGATCGTGAAGGCGTTCGGAGCGGAAGCCAGAGAGAGCCAGCGGTTCAGCGATGCGTCGCAACGGCTCTATCGGACGAACCTGAAGATCACGAGCACGGTGGCGATCCTGCCCCCGCTGATGGAGTTCCTGGGCGGCCTGGGCGTCGTCGGCCTGATGTGGTACGGCAGCACGAAGATCGCGACCGATCAGATGACGCAGGGCGACTTCCTGATGTTCGTCGTCGCGGCCTTCATGATGTACACGCCCGTTCGAAAGTTGAGCCGCGTGAACACGAACCTGCAGCAGGCGATGGCCGCGTCGGAGCGTATCTTCGACATGCTCGACACACAGTCCGAGGTCGTCGAACGTCCGGGCGCACACCCACTCGAGCCCCTGCGGAGACAGATTGAATTCCGGAAGGTGAGCTTCGAATACGATGACGGGTCGGGCGACTACGTGCTGCGGGAGGTCTCGTTCACGGTTCCAGCCGGACAGATGATCGCCATTGTCGGGCTCAGCGGCGCAGGGAAGACGACGCTGGTCAATCTCATCCCTCGCTTCTACGACGTGACGTCGGGAGGCATTTTCGTCGACGGCCAGGACATCAGGGAGGTCACGCTGCGGTCGGTCCGGGCGCAGGTCGGCATCGTCACGCAGGACACGGTGTTGTTCGACGATACGATCGCCGCGAACATCGCGTACGGGGCACCGCAGGCGACGGACGCCGACATCGAACAGGCGGCCCGTGCCGCGCATGCGCACGAGTTCATCGAGACGCTGCCCGGAGGCTACCAGAGCACGATCGGTGAGCGCGGCCAGCGGCTGTCGGGCGGCCAGCGGCAGCGACTCGCAATCGCGCGAGCGCTCCTGAAGAACTCGCCAATCCTGATTCTGGACGAAGCGACGTCGTCATTGGACGCCGAGTCCGAGCGCCTGGTGCAGGAGGCGCTCGCGAACCTGATGCGGGACAGGACGGCGTTCGTGATCGCGCATCGGCTGTCGACGGTTCGCCGCGCGGATGCGATCATCGTGCTCGAGCACGGCCGTATCGCCGAGAGGGGCCGGCACGAGGAGCTGCTGGCGGTTCCGGGCGGCGTCTATGCGAAGCTGTACGCACTCCAGCTCTTCGACCGGCAGGAGACGGAGGCAGAGCCGGCGCCGGAGCGGGCGTGAGCATCTCACGTTGCCTGTGGCTTCCACCTTCAGGTGGAAGGCTGGCGCCGGCCGGGGATCTTCCGCCTGAAGGCGGAAGCCACTCGAGACTCGAGACGACGCCACTCGAGACGACGCCACTCGAGACGACGCCGCTCGAGACGACGCCTGTGGCTTCCACCTTCAGGTGGAAGGCTGGCGCCGACCGGGATCTTCCGCCTGACCAGCCTCCGCCAAGGCTCCGGCGGTCCGCCGGAGCGCTTCGCGCGAAGGCGGAAGGCGGAAGGCACTCGAGACGACGCTCGAGACGAATTCATAGGCTCCTGAAGGCCGGGCCGACGACGCAGGAATGAGGATCTGACTGCGCCAATGATCAAGAGCATGACCGGCTTCGCGTCGCTGACCCGCGAATACGAGGCGGCGACCATCAGCGCCACGATCAAGTCCGTGAACCATCGGTTCCTCGATCTGCAGCTGCGTATTCCGGCCACGATCGCGCCGCTCGAGACCAGACTGCGAACGCTCGTGCAGAAGCGTGTGGCGCGAGGGCGGGTGGAGGTGGTTGTCGGCGTGCAGCAGCGCAGGGCCGCGACGCTCGACGTCGACCTGAACGAGGAGTTCCTGACTGCGCTCGGTGGCGCAATCGAGCGGGCCCGCCAGCAGGGCTACGTGACCGGTGAGATGACGCCGGGTGATCTGTTGCGTTTCCCGCAGGCCCTCGCGATCCGAGAGCGTATCGCCGAAGCTGACGCCGACCTGGCGCTTCTGACGCCGCTCGTGGAGGGCGCGGTCGACGCCGCCCTGGACGATCTCGATGCGATGCGGAGCACTGAAGGCGGCTACCTGCGCGCCGATCTCGATGGGCGCCGTATCCTGCTCGCTGACCTGTTCGAGCGGGTCGCGCGCGCGGCCGACCAGGGGATAGAAGGGCTGCAGGCCCGGCTCCTGGAACGCGTGCGCGAGCTGCGGGCCGACGCGCTCGCCGACGAAGCGCTCGTCGCGCAGGAGATTGCGAAGTTCGTCGGCCGCTCGGACATCACTGAAGAGGTCGTGCGGTTCCGCGGTCACCTCGATCACTGGCAGTCGCTCTCCGACGGTCCGGAGCCGTGCGGGCGCAAGCTCGATTTCCTGCTGCAGGAGATGAATCGCGAGGTGAACACCACCGGATCGAAGGCGGAGGGACCGGCCGTCTCGGAGATCATCGTCTCGCTCAAGGCGGAGCTCGAGAAGATGCGCGAGCAGGTGCAGAATGTCGAGTGATCCGCGGGCCAACCGGGAGTCGGGCCTGCTGATCGTGGTGTCCGCGCCATCCGGCACGGGAAAAACGACCGTCGTCGAGCGGCTCGTGCAGGGTGAGACAGGCCTCTCGCTGTCGCGTTCGTACACGTCGAGGCCCGCACGGCCTGGCGAAGTGGACGGCGTGGACTATAATTTCATCACCCGCCTGCGGTTCGAATCGATGATCGCCGAACACGCGTTCCTGGAATGGGCGGACGTCTTCGGCAACCTCTACGGCACCGCCGAGGCAGAGACGAAGCGAGAACGGGCCTCGGGCCGGGATCTCGTGCTCGTCATCGACGTGCAAGGGGCGCGGCAGGTGCGTACCCGATGCCCCGAGACGGTCGGCGTTTTCGTGCTGCCGCCGTCGTACGAAATTCTCGAGCAGCGGCTGCGGGGTCGAAGCAAGGACAGCGAGACGGCCATGCAGCGGCGGCTCGCGACTGCGCGGGCCGAGATCGCGGCGTATGTCGAGTACGACTACGTGATCGTCAACGACGAACTGGAGGCCTGCGTCGAGCGGCTGCGCTCGATCGTGCTGGCCGAGCGGTCGCGGCTGCGGATGATGAGCGGGAAGGCCGAGCAGATCGTGGAATCGTTTCTCGAAAGGACGGACAGTGGTTCATAGAACGGACGTACCAAACGCGTTTGAGTTCGTGACGGTCGCCGGGGCGCGGGCCCGCCAGCTGCTGCGGGGGTGCACGCCGCGGACGACGGGCAGCGAAAAGCTCGTGCGCCTCGCGCAGAAGGAAGTCAAAGAAGGCAAGGTCGAGAAGGTGGCGAGCGAGCCCCCCGAGTAATCAAAGAATAGCCATGTCCCTCATCGCCCTCGGCGTCACCGGCGGCATCGGCGCCTACAAGGCCGTGGAAGTTGCGCGGGAGCTGCAGAAGCGCGGACACGATGTCGCCGCGATCATGACGCGATCGGCGACAGCGTTCGTCGGCGAGGTGACGTTCGAGGCGATCACGCGCCGGCGCGTGATCACGGATCAATACGCGCGCGGCGCCAACTCCGACATCGAGCACATCTCGCTGGCATCCGGCATCGGCCTGCTGCTCGTCGCGCCTGCCACGGCCAATATCATCGGCAAGTTCGCCAACGGCATTGCCGATGATTTCCTGACGTCGCTGTACCTCGCAACTCGCGCGCCCGTCATGATGGCCGCCGCCATGAACACGAACATGCTGGAGCACGAGGCGGTCCTTCGGAACATGGCGACGCTGGCCGCGAGGGGCGTGCAGTTCGTGGATCCAGGGGACGGCTACCTGGCGTGCGGCTGGATAGGGAAGGGGCGCCTGGCAGAGCCGCAGGCCATCGCCGAAGCCGCGCATCGCGTGCTCCAGCCGAGCGGCTCTCTCCTCGGGCGTTTCGTTCTCGTCACCGCGGGCCCGACCTATGAGGATATCGATGCCGTCCGGTACGTGGGGAACAGATCGAGCGGCAAGATGGGCTACGCGCTGGCGGCCGAAGCGGCCAGACGCGGCGCCCGCGTCGTGCTCGTGTCGGGACCGTCGCGCGAACCGGTGCCGCCAGGCGTCGAGGTCGTGAACGTCCGCCGCGCGCTCGAAATGCACGCGGCCGTCGGTCGGCACGCCGGCGACGCTGACATCGTGATCATGGCGGCCGCCGTCGCCGACTACATGCCGGAGGGCGGGGGTGCGGCGGGCAAGATCGAAAAGACCGAGGGTCCGCTGCGGCTGACGCTCGTTCGGACCCCGGACATCCTCGCGGAGCTGGGGGCCGCCAGGAAAGGCTCGCACAGACCGGTGCTCGTCGGGTTCGCCGCCGAGAGCGGCGATCCGATCGCTCGCGGCCGTGCGAAGCTCACACGTAAAGCGGTCGACCTCATCGTGGCGAACGACGTGTCGCAGAAAGAGGGCGGCTTCGACTCGGACGACAACGCCGCCACGCTGGTCAGCCCCGAAGGGGAGGAAGCCTTCCCAACGGGGCCGAAAACCGCATTGGCCTCCCGCATTCTCGACCGCGCCGAGCGCCTGCTCGAGCGCGTCCCCCGCTGAATCGAAGAGACCGTGGATCCTCGCGAGCTTGCAGAACACCTCCGATTCTTCGAGGAGCTTGGCGTGACTGGCATCAGCCGCGACGCGAAATGGCGCCAGCGAAGCGCCGACATCGGGGGAACGCCCGACCTGAAGGTCGGGCCCACGAATGTCGTATCCGAAGCCGGCATCACCCCGGAGCTCGTAGGCCCGACCCTCAGGTCGGGCGAAACCGGTGACGCCGCCCCAATCCTCCACTCCGTCCGTGAAGACATCGGCGACTGCACGCGCTGCAAGCTTCACAGGCTTGGCAGAACGCAGGTCGTCTTCGGCGTGGGAAATCCAAACGCCGATCTGATGTTCGTCGGCGAGGCGCCAGGTGGGGATGAAGACATCCAGGGGATTCCGTTCGTCGGACGCGCCGGGCAGCTGCTGACGAAAATCATCGAAGCCATCGGCTTGAAGCGGGACGACGTCTACATCGCCAACGTCATCAAGTGCCGCCCGCCGGGGAACCGGAATCCGGAGCCGGACGAAGTCGAGACCTGCGAACCGTTCCTGTTCCGCCAGATCGATGCGATCGCACCCAAGGTCATCGTCGCGCTCGGTACCTTCGCGGCGAAAGCCCTGCTCAAGACCAACGACCCCATTTCACGGCTCCGCGGACGCGTCTACGACTACCGCGGCGCCAAGCTGATCCCGACGTTCCATCCTGCCTTCCTGCTCCGCAGCCCGGAACGCAAGCGCGACGTCTGGGACGACATGAAGAAGGTCCGCGTGCTGCTGCAGGACCCTGCCGACAGCAGCGATTAGGGGCCCGATGCGCCTCGTCTCGGTCGCCGTGCCTGTTCCGATGCTCGAGGCGCTCACGTACTCGCTGCCAGGCGATGTGGCGGTGCCGCCGGTGGGGGCTCGAGTGCTCGTCCCGCTTGGCACACGCCTGATGACCGGTTGCGTGCTCGGCGCCCCCAACGGCGCCGGCAGCAGCAGAGAACCCGCGGGTGGCGACGAGGTGCCGCGGGTCAAAGAGGTACTCGACGTCCTGGACGATCGGGCATTCCTGCCTGAAGATGTCGTGACGCTGGCGGTCTGGGTCGCGGACTACTACGCGTGCGGAGTGGGTGAGGCGGTCGCCGCGGCGATGCCCCCGCGCGCCTGGATCGAGAGCGAGCGCCACGCGCAGATCACGGAGAGCGGCCGCTCTCGGGCCCCGAGCGAGCGCGGGCTTCGCCGGACCGTTCTGGAGAAACTCCAGGGCGGCGCGCCGATGCGGGTGGCGTCGATCGGCGCCTCAGGGCGTGGTGTCCACGCAGCCCTCGTCGCGCTCGAGCGGGACGGCCTCGTCACGCTCACCCAGCCGCTCAAAGGTCAAGCCTCCGCGTATCGCACGGTCAGAGTCGTGTCGCTCACGGCACAGGGTCACGATATCGCCGCCGGCGATCTCGAACCGTCACCCGCGGCAGGTGCGCACCAGCCCGCGCTCAAACTTGGAGACCGCCAACGCGCCGCGCTCGACCTCCTGATCGGGGCGCCGGAAGGCGTGGAGGCCTCGGAGCTCCGGCGTGAAGGCGTCGGCGCGCAGACGCTTGCGCGGCTGGCCACTCTGGGCCTGGTGTCGTTTTCGAGGAAGCGAATCGAGCGTGATCCCTTCGACCTCGCGACGGCTCGTGCGGTTCCGGTTCCACCAGTCGTTCTGACCGGCGAGCAATCTGCAGCACTCGAGCGCCTGTCGACGCTCGCGGACGCGGGTGCCTTTCGTCCGGCCGTGCTCCATGGCGTGACGGGAAGCGGCAAGACGGAGATCTATCTGAGACTCGCGCGGCACGTTCACGCCAAGGGGCGCAGCGTTCTGCTGCTGGTCCCGGAGATCGCCCTTACTCCGGCAGTCGCGATGACCTTTCGACGGGCGTTCGGCGACCGCGTCGCGATCCAGCACAGCGGCCTCTCCGACGGCGAGCGTCACGACCAGTGGCAACGAATCCGCCGGGGTGACGTCGACGTCGTCGTCGGCACGCGGTCCGCCGTCTTCGCGCCGCTTCGAACACCTGGTCTCATCATCGTGGACGAAGAGCACGACGGCTCCTACAAGCAGGAGGAGAGCCCGAGATACAACGGGCGCGACGTGGCGGTGATGCGTGCGCGCCAGGCGGGGGCGCTGGTCGTGCTCGGGTCCGCGACGCCGTCGCTCGAGAGCTACTACAACGCCCTCAACGCACGGTACGAGCTCCTGACCCTCGAGAAGCGCGTGCTTGATCGTCCCCTGGCACAGGTCCGCGTCGTGGACATGCGGGAGGAATACGCCGCAGCGGGTCCGGATGTGATCCTGAGCTCGGTGCTGTGCGAATCTTTGGGCGCGCGGCTGACGGCTGGGGAGCAGGCGATCGTGCTCCTGAACCGGCGCGGATTCGCGACCTCGGTCGTCTGCCGTCAATGCGGATCGACGCTCGAATGCCCGAACTGCAGCCTCTTCCTGACCGTTCATCGCGCCGCGCGCCGCGCACGCTGCCACTACTGCAACTACGCGATCCCGGTGCCGAAGGCCTGCGCGAAGTGCGCCGGTGAGTATCTCGAGCAGGTCGGGTTCGGCACCGAGCGCGTCGAGGCGGAGATCCGCGCGCGCTTTCCGGATGCCAGCGTGGACCGCGTCGATCGCGACACCATGCGGCGACGCGGGGCGATCGCGTCGCTGCTTGGCCGGTTCGCGGCCCGAGAGCTCGACGTGCTGGTCGGAACGCAGATGCTCGCAAAAGGCCACGATTTTCCGAACGTGACGCTCGTCGGCGTGATCTCAGCGGATGTGGGCCTGGGGCTGGCGGACTTCCGGGCGGCGGAGCGGACGTTCCAGCTGCTGACCCAGGTGGCCGGCCGCGCCGGGAGAGGGCAGATTCGCGGTGAAGCCATCGTGCAGACGCTCTTTCCAAATCACTACAGCATCCGTCACGCGTGCCGCCAGGATTACCCGGCCTTCTATGGCGAGGAGATCAAGTTCCGGCAGGCGATGCGTTATCCGCCTGCGGTCGGGCTGATCAACGCCATCGTGCGGTCGCCGACGTTCGATGGGGCAATGCAGGATGCCGCGGAGATCGTTCGCGCCCTGCGCGCCGGAAGCCAGGCACTTCGCGTGCTCGGCCCCGCGCCGGCTCCGCTCAGCCGACTCAAAGGTGAGCACCGCGTCCAGTTTTTCCTGAAGGGCGTCAATCGCGGCGTGATGCGCCGCGCGCTGCAGGCCGCCCTTGCGGCGCGCCCGGAGATCGCGCGGCGGACGACGGTCGATGTGGATCCCGTCAGTGTGCTGTGACGAGTTCGGGCGTCGAGATCAGCGCCCCAGCAACTGAATCGGAATCGGCGTGAAGCAGACGATGAGCATGACGAGCGCGAAGACCGCCACCGCGTTTCGACCGGGGCCGAGCGGCTCCTCCTCGTCGATCACGCGGGGATGGCGCGGGCCGACGATGAAGAGCATCACGACCATGATGACCGTCGTCGCCATCCACGACGAGGAGAAGAAGCACATGATCACGGCGCCGAGCACGGTGAGCGCCGAGATGAGCGTGGAGTGACGTTGCATCGTGGCGTGCGTGATGTGACCACCGTCGAGCTGACCGAACGGCAGCAGGTTGAGCGCGGTGGCGAGCATGCCGAACCACGACGCGAACACCATCGGGTGTGCATTCAGTGCCTGCGTGTCCGGGATCGGGCCGAAGGTCAGCCAGGAAACGAGCCGGAACAGAAGCGGCTCGCCGAAGGCAAGACCGTCTTCAATCTGCGGCGCAGGAACGACATGTGACAGGGCCATTCCCCAAACCAGTACCGGCAGCAGCGCGACGAAGCCGGCGATCGGGCCTGCGACCCCGATATCGAAGAGAATCGTCCGCGTCGGGAACATCTCGCGGATCTTGATCACCGCCCCCAACGTGCCGGTTGGCAGGACAGGCAGCGGAATGAAGTAGGGGAGGGACGCGTCGACGTTGTAGCGCCGGCAGCAGACATAATGGCCCATCTCGTGAGCCCCGAGAATGAGCAGTACCGGGACGCTGTACCAGAGCCCTCGCCAGAAGATCGCAGGCTCGATGGAGACGGCCCGCCGGCCGAATTCGCTGGCGAACGAGAGATAGTAGGACGCACCGACAAACGTCGTGGTGCAGAGCGTGAGCAGGAGGAGCAGGACGTGTTTCCACACACGATCCTGGAACTTCGGTCTGAGAGGGCGGTAGTACTGGAAGACCGGAGGTAACGGAACATTGGCCGGGGAAAAGGACGGAGCCTCCCCCGGGACGGGCGAGTCTGGCAGTTCGTGGGACAATCGGGACGCGCCGTTCAGCCGCCGATGTTCTGAAGATCCTTACCCGGCTTGAACCGGATTGTGCGGCCAGGAGGAATGCGGACCTCCTTGCCAGTGCGTGGGTTGCGACCGATGCCGCGCTTCCGGGGCTTTACCTGGAAAACGCCAAACCCCCGCAGTTCAATCCGCTCGCCACGCTGCATCGAGAGCCGCATCGCATCGAAGACCGCGTCCACCGCCACCTCGGCCTTGACCTTGGTGATGTCGGCAATACGCGACACCTCGTTGACGATGTCAACCTTGATCATGCTTAGCCGCTCCTGGGATTTTGTAACTACTATAGATTGATATACTTACGCTGTCAAGGTTCGTGCTAAATCACCTTTCTGTATGGCTCTGAAACGCGCGGCGGGCGGGCCCGCGGTGGTGCTCGTCGGCCGTCCGAACGTGGGCAAATCAACCCTTTTCAACCGCATCACCGGGTCACGCCGGGCGATTGTCACGGCCATCGCCGGGACGACACGCGACGTCAACGCCCAGCCTGCAGAGTGGCGCAATGTCGCTTTTACGTTGACCGATACCGGGGGGATGTTCGGAGCGAGCGAAGACCCCCTGCACAGGCTCGTGTACGAGCACGGTCAGCGGGCGGTCTCAACCGCTGAGGTCATCGTATTCGTCGTCGATGGTCGCGAGGGGCTGGTCCCGGGAGACGAAGAAATCGCCGCAAGCCTTCGCGGTGTGACCGTTCCGGTGATCATGGCGGTCAACAAGATGGACGACCGGCGGGCGCGAGGCCGGGCGGTAGAGTTCTACAAGCTGGGTTTCGAGCCGGTCGTCGAGATTGCCGCCGAGCATGGCGAGGGAACTGGCGACCTCCTCGACGAGATCGTCGCGCGGCTCCCGGTGCGGCGGCCCCCTGCAGGTTCCCACGCGGCAACCGAAGGGCCCGCGGACACCGCGGATGGCCACGAGTCGCTTCGAGGCGCGGATCGGAAAGAGACGTCGGTCGCCATCGTCGGCCGTCCAAACGTCGGCAAGTCCTCCCTGCTCAATCGGATCCTGCGCGAAGAGCGCTCGATCGTCAGCGACACGCCAGGCACGACCCGGGACTCGGTCGATGCCTTGCTGAAGTGGCACCGCCGCACGTTCCGCATCGTCGACACCGCGGGGATACGCCGGCCCGGCCGGGTTGCGAGGTCGGGCCAGCTCGAGGCGATCAGCGTGCTGGTGGCCAAGCGCGCGATCGAGAAGGCCGACGTCGCGGTGCTCGTGGTGGATGCCACCGAAGGCGCCACGGACCAGGACGCGGCGATCGCCGGCGAGGCCGACAAGGCGGGCTGCGGCGTCATCATCGCGGCAAACAAGTGGGACCTGATGAAAGGCCGCGGAGTCGAGTTCTCGAAGGAGTTCGACGAGGAGCTCCGCCGCCAGGTGAAGTTCCTCGACTACGCGCCGCTGCTGCACATCTCCGCGGCAACGGGCGAGCGGACGAGCAAAGTCGTCGAGACGATCGACAAGGTGGCCGAGGCGCGGACGCAGAGGATTCCGACCGGCGAGCTGAACCGGTTCGTGCAGGCCGTCACCGCCGTACACCCGCCCGCCAGCCCCGGCAGGCGCGAGGTCCGCATCCTCTACGCGGCGCAGACCAGCGTCGCTCCACCGACGTTCGTGTTCTTCACGAACGTCGCCACAGAGTTCCACTTCTCGTACGAGCGCTTTCTCGTGAACCGGCTCCGGGAATCGTTCGGCCTGCTGGGCACGCCGATCCGGATTCAGGTGAGGAAGAGAAACTAGAGGCGACCGCGCTCCGGCAGCCCTGAAGGGCTGCGCTACGGGTGTCGGTGGAGGTCACGTAGCGCAGGGCTTCAGCCCTGCACCGCGGTTGGTTTCCTCCGTTCCCTGTAGCGCAGGGCTTCAGCCCTGCCTCGGCGGGCACCCCACGCGCAGACTCACGCTCCCTGCAGCGAGTAGTGACGCGCGGGCTGCGTCACCCGTGATGACCTCGCGATGTAGCAGGCTCCGAACCCGAGCGCCGCGACGGCGCCGATGTACCAGACCCCGATCGGGGCCCACCAGAGCGCCAGACCGGTGGTGAGGGGTGCGCGCAGCAGGATGAAATGAGTGGCGAGCGCCGCGATGGCGCCGAGCAACCCGACCCGGACGATCACGACAACCAGAATGACGATCAACGCGGCGCCGATCGCGAGCGCCAGCATCGGGTAGCCCGGATTGAACATGCCGCTCACGGCGACTGGCGTGAAGACGAGAATGGCTGCGCCCACTGCCAGCGCACGGCGTTTCAGAAGGATCACGAACGAGGCCAGGCCAACCGTGCCAAGCATCGCGGAGGAGATCGCGTTGTTCGCCTGCAGCACGAGTCCGCCCAGCACCTGTCTCACGCCGAGGAAGGGCCGGAGGTCGGGCAGCACGGGTATGGGTTCCGGCCAGCCGACGAGCGGCGGCAGCAGGTAGTAGAGCGGAAACAACAGCGTCATCAGCAAACCGGCCGACACGCCGATGATGACGTCCCTTCCCACATGAGGATCGTTCCAGCGGCCGCCGATCAACCGCGTCCAGCCGATCAGACTGTCCGGCGACGTGCGGCGAACGTACGGCTCGAGGCCCAGATAGGTCAGCCAGAGAATCGCCGCGTCCAGCAGGCCCGATCCAATCGCCTGGAAGATGCGGCTGATCTCGGTGACGGTGCTGGCCACGTGCGTCGAGGCGAGCGCCCATGCCATCAGGCTCGTCACGAAGATGATCGACGCTGCGCGGAACGCGCCGACGCGATCGCCGCGCTGCAGCTTGACGTTGTGGCGCGCGAGAATGGCGCCCGCGACCATGAGGCCGGGCATGATCAGCCCGGCAAGCCACTCGACAACGGCATTGAACCGGGACGAGGCGACCGGCGTCGAGCGCGCGGAATACGTCCATGGTCCGCTGACAACGAAGAACACCAGTTTGCCGTGGTAGGCGGCCGCCTCGACTCGAAAGGTGAGGTCAGGACGATCGGCCGGCCGCCCCTCCCAAGCGGCCCTCTCGTCCGCGAACACGGTCGGATTCCACTTCGGCGGCACTGGCGTGAACGCCGTCATGTCGAGGGCTGCAGCGTCGAAGGCGGCCGCCCACCGCGTCGGCTCGCGCGGCGCAGCGCTGTCGAGGGGCTCCGGAACCGCGTGGAATTCTGACAGCCGTCCGGAGGCGTCGAAGACCGCCAACGTCATCCCGCTGACGTTAAGAGGGGGATTCGTTCCCTGCACGTCGTTGTCGCGGCCCCACGGGACGAGCAGGCGCGGACTGGTCCGATACCAGAACACGACCGACTCCGGCCTGAGCGTCCCGAGGTCCTTCCAGCGGTCCCTCGCGGTCGACGTCCCGGCCACGTATCGCAAGTAGTCGGTCGAGACCGTCATCCCGGAAGCTGCGGCGTGGGGTGCGTCGCGGTATCCCAGCTTCGCGAGAGCTTCCTGTGCGCGGTCGGCCAGCACGTCCGGGGGTTTGGGAAGCGACACCCGGTTCAGTAGCAGCACGCGCTGATACATGACCAGGACCCCGGCGAGCGCCACGGCTATCCAGAGGGCAGCCAGCATCGTGTGCCGGCTGCTCATCGCGTCCGTCATCCCGGCGGCCGCGACCATCGCCGGTGAGGGCGTCTCACCGGCGGCGAGCGCCGCGGCGAGCGGATCGCCGCCCGGAAGCGACGCGGCCACGGCGAGCGCCGACGGGGGGCGTGCCTCGGGCTCCGGCCGGAGGCACCGCATGATCCCGATGTCGATGTCCGGATCCAGGTCCTTGACCAGCGCGGCAGGCGGGACGATCCCTGACTGCTCGCGCTGCTTGATCAGCTCGGCCAGGTTGCGCCCCTCGAGCGCCCGCTGTCCGGTGAAGATCTCGTAGAGCACGAGCCCGAGCGCGTAGATATCGCTGCGAACGGTCACTTCGCCGCCCGAGAGCTGCTCGGGCGCCATGTAAGCCGGCGTGCCTGCCCGGATCGTCTCGCCCGACGCGCCGGCGAGGCCGAAGTCGGTCACGCGCACCTTGCCGGCGCCGTCGATCATCACGTTCGCCGGCTTGAAGTCGCGGTGCACGACGCCGCGCTCGTGCGCCGCCGCGAGCCCCGCGCAGACCTGTCGTGCGATCTCGAGGGCTCGATCCTGCGGAAAGCGTCCGATCCGTCGAAGCAGCGACGCGAGATCTTCGCCGTCGACGTACTCCATCGAGAGGAACGTGTGGCCTTCGACCTCGTCTATGTCGTAGACGCGGCAGACGTTCGGATGCGATACCTGGCGCGCCATCCGGACTTCGGTATGGAGCTGCGTCAGGCGCGCGGGATCCCGGTCGACGTCACCGGGCAGGAACTTCAAGGCGACCGGCTGCCCGAGCTTCAGATCGTCCGCGCGGAACACCTCGCCCATCCCACCGCGCCCCAACCTGCCGACGATGCGATAGCGGCCGCCGAGGAGGGTGCCCGGAGGGAACCTGCCATGATCGATGGCGCTGGAGGTCGACAGCATCCCGCTGCTGGAGGAGCGTGACGCCGACGGGGTGCTCGACGGCGGTCTTACGATGGCGCCCGAGAGCCGCGTGCGATCGGCATCGTTCTCCGGTGTTCCGCGAGCGAGGTGTGTCACGTCGGCCGCGGTGCCGTGGCACCGGGGACAGACGTCACCGACTGCGTTCAGCGGAGTTGCGCACTCGGGGCAGGTGGGCACGGATGAATTGTAGCGCTTCGCCGCCGGGGCTCTTCGCACGTCGACGGGACTCGGGACCAGGCTGATCGGGCGTCGCCGACAGGCGACTGGAAGTGTCTGATATACTTACGGCCCAGCGCCATTGATGCCCCAACTGGACAGCATCGAGATTCCCAATCGCTCGTTGTTTCGTCAGCCTGAGGTCTGCGAGATCGCGCGGATTCAGGCGTACGTGCTGCGATCCTGGGAGGCGGAGTTTCCGGACCTCGGAGTCGCGAAGACCGAAGGGGGTCCGCGCGTCTATCGGCGGGCGGACGTCGAGCGGGTGCTCCGGCTCAAGCACCTGCTGTTCGTCGAGGGGTTGACGCTCGCGGGCGCCAGGCGGAAGATCGCTGAGGAGCTGCCGGTCGCGGCTGGAACGGGCGAGCTCTCCGGGCTTGGCGAGCTGCTCGGGAGCGACGCGCGCGAGCGGATCCTGCAGGTCGAGCGGACGCTCCGCGAGCTGGCGGGCATGCTCTCCCGGCAGCCTGGTTCGACAGCGCCGGAAGGGGAGCCGTTCCAGCTGCGAAGCGTCGACCCGCCGCGACCGAAGATCGTGGCCCGCACCGCCAAGCCGGCGGCCAAGCCGTCGTCGAGCGCTCGGCCGGCCGTCCACGCGAAGCCGCCCGCGAAGAAGAAGCGCTAAGACGATTCTCTCGCCAGAATTTTCGGGATGTAGCGCAGCCTGGTAGCGCACCTGACTGGGGGTCAGGGGGTCGCAGGTTCGAATCCTGTCATCCCGACCATTAACTCCCACCCACACAAGCACTTGCAGGCAGGCACCTGCGAGCCCTGGACGCACGTCGAGCCCAAAGTCACGCCGCAGTCACAGGACGCAACCGGTAGTCACGGCGTAGCGATGGACGTACCACGGGGTGGCAATGTCGAGGTCGAGGTGGATGCGAGGTAGCATGCGCCCATGCCGACAACGAAACACTGGGTACAACGCGTCACGGTGACCCTCACCATGGACTGCCGGGAGGACCTGCCGACGGCGCTGCTCGAGTGGATGCGCGAAGCGTTGGAGGAGCACGCCCAGCAGGCCTTTGGTGCGAGCTACACGCCACAGTCCGTCACGCCCGCGCCGCCTGCACACCAGAAGCGTCTGTACAAGAGCCCCCGCTGAACTTCCCGTTGAAGCCGAACATCGTCTCCTTGGTCAGCGCGAAGCGGGTCGCGACACGGTTCGTCGAGAAGCCGACGTTGATCGAACGGCTCACAGGGCGACGACTAGAACGGCGCGGTGCCGGGGTCTGGACCGGGCCTCGGACTTGACCAGCCGAAACCCTTCATCCGGCTGAAAGGTTTCGTCCGACCTCGGAATCCGGCACAAACCCGTTGCGCAGTGAATGGGTTTGAGTGCGACGTGCGGCTCGTCGTGTGGAACAAAATCGACGGATTTGCTCAAGGTTCTCGCGTGTCACCTGTCGCCCGAGTTCAGCCCCGAGAAGCACTGAGTTTCACCCTGTCGGTGAGAGTACCGGTGAGAGTCGATCGACGCGTCGTCGGGCAGAAACTGGTTCCTATGGGTAACCAAGTTTCTTGAGACTCGGGCAGGCGTCCCGGACTGACCGGTCGCGGCCCGGGTCCGGCCCCCAGAGGCCGGGGTCGAGCCCAGGTCGAGCCGTCCCGGCCTCCCGAGCCTGTCCAGCCCGGGCCTCGCGGGCCTGTCCTGGTGTCGCTGGCAGGCCGAGCTTGGGAGGCGGGTTAGCGGGCCGAGGGCTCCGCCGTGAATCTCGCGCGGGCGCGGTCGCGGGCCTTCCGACGGGCGTCCCTCTCGGCTTCTAGCGTTCGCGCGACCTTCTCAGGGCGCACCGTCGCCCAGGCGAACGCAAAAAGGCACCGTGGGTCCCACTACCCACACCGAGGCGAACCCAAATTCATCCACCGGATTCCCGAAGCGAGCGAGGTAGCTATCGATGACGCGGCCATCGGCGAGGAGCCTCATGGTGCGCGTCGAACGCGAGCACAGTCCACGAGCGTTCCCGGAGGAATCTTTCGGGCTTTCCTCTCGATGCCCGTCCGTATCCAGCTGACTGCGTCGGTCGTTGGGACATCGGACCTCGCCGAACCGGTTTTCGCTTGTTGCCAAAAGACGGCGTCGCCGGGCGTGGTCACAATCTGAAGGGTGAACGTCCTGTCGTCGACGATAATCCGGGCGTCCTCGCCGCGCTGGTTCTCACCCTTACTTACTGAGACAGCGGCCGCATCTTCCTCAAGTCGCTGACGAAGCGTCGTCGCCACGCGCGGTTCGCCGAGTTCGCCGACGGCAGCGGCCCCCGTGACGGCAAGCGACACCTGACCGCCTTCACCCTCAGTCGCGCTTCCGAACGGTCGCCCTGCGCGCTCACTCTAATCGCGACGTCGCCGGTCGCGGCATCAATCCCGTTAACGACGGTGCCCGCCGTCTGATCGTCCCGGTGGCCCCAACACCTGTCAACTGGGCGAGGACGATGTCACCGGGTTTCCCCTCACCGTCCGTCTTCGGCGGGTTCTCTTCAGTCACTGCGCTCCCCCCGGGGATGACGTCTTCCGACCCTGTCCCGCCCTGCGGATTCGATGTTGTCGGTGTTTGCCCGGTCAAGGATGATCTTCCAGAAGAAACCGTTCTGATAGCAGGCGATGACAGAGGCGAGGGAAACGACCGACTTGTCAATCGTTGACCATGGGATGCCAAAGGCGTACAACGGGATGGGCGTACCATGCGCCATGCCGACATCGAAGATCCCGGTGCAACGCGCAGTGCGCGTTCTGGAATCAAGTCGAGATCCCCAACGCTAAACATGGATAGATTGGGCTCGCGGCTTCGTCGATGGGCTTTTGGTGTTCAAGCAGAAGGTCGCCGCTGACCCTGACCTGCGAAAGAACTTCAAGACCTACATTACCGCGAAGCGAACACGTTGACCGCGGCGGCGGCCGTATCAGTCGATGCGACCCACGTTCGTTACATTCGCCCGCAAGGCTTCCGCTGGCGCAGCGTCGAAACAGGGTTGTCTCCGCGATGCGCTCGTCTTACTTCTTGGCAGGCTTCGCGTCGGCAGGGGGCCGCGCGGCCTCAGTTGAGCTTCCTCATTTTCTCCACCGTCACAACGTTGTAGCCGCCGTCAACTCGTCCCGACATCTGGTTCGTGTCGCCCACAGGCATCTTGAGCTCCATTGGTTCCTTCTTCAGCTCAACCGGTCCAATGACCTCGACCCGCTGCCCCAGGAGGGCCACTAGCGGCTTGGGATCGGCCGGGAAATAGAGCTTTCCGTCGCTTTCGTTCGCAATCGCCAGCGGAACGCCGCGCTTGAGGCACGCCTCGGCGCAATCCTTGTGCCAGGCGATCTCCGCGGCATGGGGATGCATCATGAAGCAGGCAGCGTCGATCACCTGTCCCCGAATTGTGACTCTGTCGCTGGCCCGCAGCGTCAGCCCAGCGATCACCCCAAGCGTAACGATCACCGATGCGCGCAAGGACCGTCTCATCAGGCACCTCCGTCAGATCAATGAACTCTTCCGACTTGACCGCCGCAGATCGGCAGCAATGCTCGAGGATTGTAGCCTGCGTGAAGTGCCGTAGCTTCGCTTCTCTGCCAAACCTGAAAAACGGGTGAGGCGCGCCCGTTAGCTCACGCGGATGCCAAGCGCGCTGGGGAGCCGGTGCGCTTCACCACGCGCAGATCGGGAATGCATAAAGAGCAGCAAGACGATCAGAGCGGTTTGCCTCGGTACGGCTTGCAGATCACAAACGATTGGCTGCCTTTACCAAAATCAGGCTTGCCTTCGTCGTTGTAGAGCTGCCGCTCTGCCTCCCCAGTGAATCGGTTGATTGAAAAACGAAGCTCCCACTTCGTGAGCGGGTCTGGAATCTTGACCATGTAGCTATTGTCGGTCACGGCGACAGTGCCACTCCGCGCTGGCGTAAACGACAGATCCTGAGCGATGCCAGTCCCTGGCCGCACTCGCAAAATGTCACGCTGAAGTGGCTCGAATGAACAATCCAAGACGGTTTCTGGCTGCTCAGGCTTCGCGCACGAAACAGCCCCGCATCCCGTAAGCCCGATCCAGATGCCGAAGAGTGCTCGCCCCATCTGGCGCGATTCTATACCTCTCAGCTCCTCCGGGAACGGAACATCGGCAGAGTAGACGCGCTTCAACGTGACATCCTTCGACGCGAGCAGTTGGACGCGCTTGCACCCTACGAGAAGGTCAAGCGGGTGATCGATACCGTCGTGCAGGCACTGAACCAAGCGAAGCACCAGATCGTAACGTCCGACGAGTACCGAACACCTTAGCAGGAGAACACGATGGCGGATCGCACAACGAAAGCGCTGCTACCGGCCATTGCGCTCGCGTGTGGGTCAACGCGTGGATCAACGCGGGTTGGCTGTCCGACATCCGCCGCGACCTCATCGTCCTCCGCCAATGGACGCTGAACGGTGCGCCCGTGACGCCACCAAAATGACAATGTGACCAGAGCAGTCGCGTGTGCACCGTGGGACGAGTAGGAGGACGCCTTGCTATTCTTTCAGATCCGTACTTTCTGTTTTCACTGGTCTGGGACTTTGCCGTGATTAGCTTTCTGTACTTGATTTGGAAGGAGTTGAAGACCATGAATGGTCGGGTGTGAAGAATCCTACTGCGCCCGTTTCGACCAACGCCCTCCAGCCGGTGTCGTGCCGTCACGTTCCCTGAGGCGGACGCCTCCCGAGGTGCCAGCTCTCGCAATCGTCGCACCAAAAGCAGATTGAAGCGCTGGATGCGGCCGTACCGCTGACACAGCTCGTCGCGAAACGCGAACGCCGCCATGTACGCGACGAGGCTCTCGGCATCCATCTCGCCGAGTGCGCTGCACCCGCGCGGCACTCCCACTGACTTTTCGCGCCAGAGGGAGCCGGATCTGGCCCGCCCGGTTATCGCGACTTCGGGGGGAGTTCGCTACCCTTCTCGGTGCGCTGCCAATCGAGGCGATTTTAGTGGCGGTTTT
The DNA here is from genome assembly GCA_963804795.1 of uncultured Acidobacteriota bacterium. Classification (GTDB taxonomy): domain Bacteria; phylum Acidobacteriota; class Vicinamibacteria; order Vicinamibacterales; family 2-12-FULL-66-21; genus CAVSUB01. Next base: position 211,345 of record CAWDRS010000017.1, read on the forward strand.
GGCTGGAACGGTCCCTGCTGCTCGACGGAATGATCTCCATGAAGCCCGAATCCAAAACAGGGGAGCCGAAACCGCCCGTGCGCTGCCCCGCTTGCGGAGCGATCGACATCGCTGTCGCGCTCCTTGATACGGGTGTTCTCGCCTTGCAGTGCCGCGCGTGCTTGCACACCTGGTTCGCTCGCACGGAGACGCAGTCCAACTAAGCGTCGCGGCCATTCGTCCACTGTCTAGCATCGGTGCACCGGGGGGCAATGTCCGCACCGCCGTGCTACGATCCGCCCCACCATGCCCACGAAAACGAGTCGCCGCGAATTCTGGAATAGCGACCCCGAACGCCTGCTCGACGGGTTCACGGTCACGAAACCGAAGGCGATCACGTGCTCAGCGCCGTGTGCGAAGTCTGGACGCACCAAATGGGCTGGGAGCTTCGATTGCAGAACGACGGCCAAGGGCTGCTGATGTCCTCCGTGGTTCGCTCGGGCGCCGAGATGATCGCCAAGGTCGAAGAGTGGCACCGCGCAATGCTGGCGAAGGGCTGGAGCTGAGAGCCATTTCGGCCATCTGGGATAGGCTCTCCGGCAGGAGGACCGCCCCATGCCTGCACAGTGTCCCAAGTGCAACAGCCAGATCCACAACGTGATTGCCGACCACGTTGACGTAAACGTCGTCGGAGGGAAGACGTGGCATGGCATCAGCTACGCGTGCCCGTCTTGCTCGGTCCTTTTGAGTGTGGCGATTGATCCGATCTCCCTGAAGGCCGACACGGTAGAGGGGACGGTCGCTGCCGTGGCGCAGCACCTTCATTCGCTTGAGGCTAGACGCCAGTGAACAGTCGCGATACTGGCGAAGGGCTGGACGTGATGCCCTGCCACTGCGCCGACGCCGGAACGGCTGGCATAGTTCATCCTGATGTGCAGGGGCATACAATCGGCTTGGTATCGATCTACGGACGTTCAGGGGGGTCGCTATCATGGACACGGATCGCAAGCTGGGAGAGGTTGCCGCTGGAATCGACGACATGTCCGACACCATCGAGGAACTGAAGGACGCGGCGCACGAAAGAGACTCACCGAGCGAAGGTGCACTCGACGAACTTCAGCAAGACGTGGAGGACGCCTCCGACGCGATCGACCAAGTCGTTGACCCGGAACGGGCGCGCCAATCCTGAATCCGGCCGGAACTCGGAGAAAGGGTGAGCCGATGCCCTGCTACTGCGCCGACGGCTGGATCTGCGAACAGCATCCTGATCGGCCGTGGCGTGGCGCATGACGAAGGCCAAAGGCGATCACACGATGACCGCGGTGTGCGAAGTCTGGGCCGTGGAGCTCGGTTGGGATCTTCCGCCTCATGATCGACGGGCCGCGGCTTGCGGATGTCCTCGCTCTGTCGCTCGGGTCGCGAGATGGTGGATCGTGCTGACGAATGGAAAGCCGCGATGGTGGAGAAGGGATGGGAGTTGACGCCGACGGCTGGCGGAATAGCCCCACGCGCTAGGGAGAATGCCGTTCATGTACAAGACGATCGATTCTTGGTCGACCTCGCTATCGTTCGGAATATTGACTGGAGCACCGCAGGAGCTGCGCTCGGACGGCTCGCGGCGCGCAGTCGTCACCACGTCCGGAACTATCGGTTCTTATGGATCCGCAATGCACCGCATGTATATCACGGCGATCCGGTATGCGGACGGCACGGTGGACACGGGCGCAGTTACGCAGTGTGGCTTGGCCCCCGTGTCGATCGTGCCCGACTCGGCCCGAGTCGGCGTCGCCCGCGCTGTCGACTGCCGTCGTTGCAACCCACCTGATCCGCCGTTTCCTGTAATCCCGTGGCCCCCGCCGGACGAGTCACAGAGATGACGACGCTTTAGACTCCGGAATCGGCGACGAATTCCTGGAGCTGCCGTTGAAAATCCGCTGAGATCCGTTCCACCGAACACTAGGGACCAGAACGACGTCATCCTCCCACTGACGTTTCGCGCCAAAACGAGCCGAATCTGGCCCGCCCGGGTATCACGAGATCGCGGGCCGTTCGCTACCCTTCAGGGCGGTGAACTTCTACTTTGCCCCGCTCCCCGGGGCAACTTCTTGACACCTCGTCTCACCATGTCGGATGTCCCCAAGCGCCAGTTCTGGAACAACGCTGAACCCAAACGTCTGCCCGACGCGTGGCGCCTGACGAAGGCTAAAGGCGACGACACGATGACAGCCGTCTGTGAAGTGTCGGTGGTCGAGATGGGCTGGGAATGCGGTTGCAAATCTACGGTCGCGGACTGCAGATGTCCTCGCTCTGTCGCTCCGGTCGGGAGATGGTCGACCGCGCCGACGAATGGAAAGCCGCGATGGTGGAGAAGGGCTGGCAGTTGACGCCTCGCCGCGACCCTCACACGCGCTGAGGCTCTCGGCTTCCAATCTCGCCGAGTCTCTCTTCCCGCTCGGCACTCCCACTGACTTCCTCGTGCCACAGGACGCGGATTTTGGCCCGCTCGGGTACCGCGGAATCGGGGGGAGTTCGCTACCCTTATCGGTGCCGCCAATTTGTCAACGTGGGCGGTCGGGCACGCGTTTCCAATCGCCTGTTTTCCTTGACTCGGAGAGTTCAGCATGAAGCGGATCTGTGTTTTCACGGCGATCATTGCAGTTGTTACGTTTGGGACCATTGGGCATGCGCGCTCGGCAAATGGCACGTGGGCGGCGTATCCCGGCCAAACAGCTGTTTATCAGACATCAGTGCAGCAACCGATCAACGCGGACGGATCGAGAAGTTCAAGGCGAACGGCAAAGCCGTCATCCCGATCAAATTCGGACTCGCCAGCGGGTCGGGACCGTTTATCTTCGAGTCGATCATCGACGACCCGTCGGACAGCAAACGACTACTCCTCGGTGAGCTTCACCCCAATTCGGCCCGTGACGTTTGGCGACATCACTGAGCTTTCAGCCGTCTATGCATTTACGCTTGGGTGACTGTCATCTTGGGCATTGCGCTGGTAACGGTTCGCACGAGCGCAACACAGTCCGTTGTTCATCTATTACGGAAACACGCCGCAATTCGGGAATGGCGGAGTCAACGGCTGCACGCCTGCGTCGACCGACGGCATCGATCAGAGCGGCGACAATATGATCGGCCTTAACGATCTCGCTACGAACCTCGCAGTACCGGGAGGCAACTTTTACGAAACGTACGCGAACGCCCTACTGCTGACCGGGAATACTCCCATCATGCGGGGGCGGTCAACTTGTCTCTGGACGGGGGCGCGGCGGCCAGCGCTTGACCTTGACGAACGCCACGTTTAAGACATCGACGTTTACGAGACACGTTTGTGCCGTCTCCCTCAGGACCGGTCAACCCGCAGTGTCCGACGGCTGCAGGCGTCGGTGTTCGTCACAAAGACGGATGGCACTCCGACCGGTGCTGTAAACGAGCCGGAGACGATTCAGCCCCAGGACAACGACGGCCTATTCCGCATTGTGGACTGCAGATACATGTAGAACCTGTCGACGACCTCGCTGTCCGGTGCAGGACGTCCCGGCGTGTACGTCAAGATCAACGACGTCAAAGTGATGACGAGTCCGGCCGTGTTCGATCTCAAGTAAGCAATTCGTGATGAACGAGCACAGGGGTCGGTCAGCGAACCGGCCCCTGTTTTCGTGTGGTCGAGGTATGCAATTGTCAAACAACGAGCGGACCCCTACTCAAACGGCACTCGAAACTGCTCGTCCTCGAGCAGTGCCAGGAGACAGTCCAGCTCCTCCTCGCTTCGCTTGATCATTTCCTCTAGCGAGCGCTTCGGAGAACCGACAGAATGTTGATCACCCAGACCGCGGCCACTTGTAGAGTCCACGACCAGCAAGATAGTTGTGGTGTGAACAAAATGGCTCTCCACTCTGCGATCTCTATCCGTCGCGATGTATAGCTGTGTTAGGATCCCCGTCGCAACTGGGAGGCTGCCTTGAAGACTTGTCCTTACTGTGCCGAGCAGATTCATGAGGCGGCGATTAAATGCCGCTTTTGTGGGTCTGCTCTCGACAACGCAGATGCGAAATGGCATGAGTTTCGCCGCGAGTACAGGCTCGCTTTCTCGAGTTCGAGAAAGCCGAACGGCGCTCGAAGATGACACCGGAGCGACTATTGAAGCTGGATCACGTTACTCCTGCACCAGCATCGAGCCAGACGCTCGTGGTCGTCGGGCCGCCTTGGCGCCCAGGTGTCGCCGCACTACTTAGTTTCTCATTCCCGGCACTGGACAAATCTACAAAGGCCAGGTGCTTGGCGGTCTCGCCTGGTTGGTGAGCGTCGCGGTGGGCTACGCGATGTTCATCTTCCCGGGACTGGTGCTCCACCTGTTGTGCATTCTCTTTGCGGCTAGCGGGTCTCCAGCCGGTGCGACCGCAACCGCTGGGACCGACGCCACGGGCCGCGGAGTCTCGCCAACCGATGAGGAACTTGCTAGGGTCGCCATCCAGAACCGCCGAATTGGGAAGGTCGGCGGCGCAGTGTGGCGGGATTCGCGGCACTATATGATCTTCGCGGTAATTGCCGGCGGAATGTCTCCCGGTCGTCAGCAGGAGGCCGAACCAAAGGAGCCGCCTCTGGCGCCGCCGCCTGGGCAACCACCGCGAATGCTACCGCTAGCCCATCAGGCTCAGCTACGTTTGGAAACCTAACTGCGGCTCAGCGAAACGCCGTCCGTTCAGCAAACTCGTACTTGAAGTTATCAGGATTCTCACGCCAGGGCTTGATCGACCAGCTCTCCTCCGAATACGGAGATAAGTTCAGCGTTGGAGATGCCACCGTTGCGGTTGACAGCCTGGACGTCGACTGGAACACCCAAGCAGCGAGGTCCGCGGCGTCCTATTTGAAGTTGTCTGGATTCTCGTGCCAAGGCTTGATCGAGCAACTGTCGTCCCAGCACGGAGACAAGTACACCGTTGAGCAGGCAACCAACGGGGCAACTCAGGCCGGTACTTGCTGACGCGGCCAGTATCGGTGGAGACCGGGATCGCTGGCCTCCCGTGGGTGAACCCAGACATGCGTTGATGGGTGGCGCCAGCTAGACCAACGTCCGTGCTGGTGTTCTCGACGCTGTATGCGCAGCGAGGCACGAGATGGTGAGGAAGAAGAGGGTTGAGCATAGAGACGGGCAGTTCGACTGCGTCGCGGTCACGCAGTCGCCTGTCTATCGCCGAAGCCGTCCGTCTGGCGTCCGAACAGGTTCGTTTCCGAGAGGGTGATGACCAGTACCTGCGAAACGCGAGCGTCGCGGCCCGCGCGCTTCAACTCCTGCTGCCAGAAGGGGCCATCGACGAAGACACCCTTGTCGGCGCACGTGTGCGTCAGTCTTCCTGCGCCAGCCTCGACACTGCCCCAACGCGACGTAGAGAAGCTGCCAGAATCCCTCCGACATGACGTAACGATCAGCGTAGTTGTACGTGATATCCTGGATAGAGCCCTAGGTTCTGGAGAATCCGAAGCTTGTTTTCAAGCTGAGCGTGGTCCTCGTGGTAATACACAAGCTCATGCCCTCCGGCCCAGTAGACGTGGTTCTTGCTCATCACACTACGAATTCTCTGCTCAGCGGGTGATTCCCAAGATCTGCACGCATTTCCTTGATCAGTTCCGGCATCAGCAACTCGGCCTGGGCGAATGGCGTGGCTTCCTCTTGTCGGACCGATCGAGGCTGCTCCAAAGCACCAATCGCGTTTTCCTCGCCCGTCTTTTTCCACTCGCGTAGACACTCGACCGTGTATCGCGATGGGTCGTTATCAACGAGCTTCCCGCGGTTCTGGCACAACCAGATCCCGTTCTCCGCTGAGCACCGTTGCTCGGACGTTAGGACGACGAATCGTATCGAGGCCCGTCAGGTGCTGCCGCGGTGATATGCGCTGCCACACCAATGCTGACGGTTCTCAGCGGATCTTCCTGAGGACCACTCGTTGGTTGTCCGCACGTTGGAACCGAGCACACGAAACCGACTCGCCTAGCCAGAATCTCTCTGGTAGCGGGCGAGAAATCATGCTCTCCGCGCTCGTGACGCCTTGTCACTTTCCATTTGGCGATTATCTCATGGCAGATTCGACAATCATCGACATCATCACTGAGCGTGCGTAGCCGCACACAAGCGCCAGCACGCTGCTCGATCCGCGCGTCCATGCCACACAGCCAGCGCCGATTCTGGAATGGCGATCCCGAGCGCCTACCAGATGGCTCACCGTGACGAAGGCGAAGGACGACCACACCCTCAAGGCCGTCTGCGAAGTCTGGACCCATCAGTTCGGGTGGGAGCTGCGCCTCCAGATCGATGGCGGCGGTCTGCTGATGTCGTCCGTGGCCAAGTCGGGTGGCGAGATGATCGGGCGCGGTTTCGAGGAATGGCACGGCGCCATGCGGGAGAAGGGGTGGACGTAGGGGTCTGCCGCAGGGCCGGTCTCGGACAAGGAGCGGTATGACACTCAACCCGCAGGTCACCGGAAACGTCGGCCTGTACTACTGCTGTTACAAACTGTCCTTGCTGGGTTGGAACGTCATGCCGACCGCCCGCAACGCTCGCGGGGTCGACATCATCGCTTACAGCGCCGATGCCTCGCGCTTCATCGGCATCCAGGTGAAGGCCCTGAGCAAACGCAACCCAGTGCCTCTCGGGCTGTCACTCGACAAGTGCATGGGTGATTTCTGGGTCATCGTCAACAAGGTTGCGTCTGACACACCCTCTGCGTTCGTGCTCACGCCGTCCGAGGTAAAAGCGCGTGGCCGCATCGCGGCGAGAAAGACCGTCCCAGTTCGTACTTCTTGCAGCCCGGCCTGGCTATGACCATCCGGATTTCAAAGAAGCATGGGAGCGCATCGGGCATGGCGGGCTTGACGACGGCATGGTAGCGGCCGCGGAGGAGGTGTAGCGATGACCCACAAACCAAAGCATCGCCGCGCACGCGGAACCGGCTCCATCAGATCTGGAGCGCGAAGTGCCGTCGAGAGGATGTTTCCGTCGATCCACGGACCGTTCGAGCAAGACGATCCCTGGGGTAGTTCAAGGCATTCCAGCTCTGAGGCAACTGGTGGGGGGTGAAATGCCGCATGACGTGATGACTCGCTGCGAGAGACGGACGCTCTACAAAACGAATGATCAAAAGGAATGGCGGTGGAAAAGAGATGGCCGTCGGCGACGTATTGGGCGCATCTTCGCAAAATCTGAGGTGCATTCACTGCCGCGGCGCTGTTCGCGTTCATCGCCAACAGGTTGAGCATGGTCCGCAGGATCGCGTCGAGCACCGATTGCGCCAGGATTCTGAGGGGTGTCTAGCTACTTTGCGGTGAAGAATTCGATTCTACACATGGCTTATCTGCCGCGCGGCCTCTCTAGGGTGAAGTCGTTACCTCTGTGGTATCGATCTCACCGATCCTCAGTCCGTTCGACCTTCCGAGGACCGCGAGGACGCGCGTCGGCTGCGCGCCGAGTCAAGGAGCGCCTCGCGGGGTAGCGATGACGACGAGGTTCCCAGCCAGGACCCCAAGGCCCACCCAGCGTTCCATGCCGTCGGCACCATGGTAGAGACACCGGCGCAACCGATGGCGACGTTTGAGGACACTGATGCGGCCCTCACAGCCGACGCGCCAGCGCAACCCGCGCCGGAACCAGCGTTGGCGTTCATGCGCGCGCCCGGGCCGGCGTCTTCGGCCCGGGACGGGGCAACACGACCCGCCGCACGCCGCGCGCCGTGGCCGCGGCTTCGTTGGCCGCCGAGGCAAACCCGCGATCCGCGACCGCCAGGTCCGGCGGCTTCCCGAAGGTCTGCTCATGCGCGTCGAGCGCGGGCTCCCACAACGTCGAGTCGGCGGGGCGGCCGTCATGCACGGCATACGCGGTGACGATCTGACCGTCGGCCTCTTGAATGCTCACGAGTTGACCAAACTCCGTCGGGGTGACGATCTTGCCTTTGCGGATCGGCGTCGTGTGCGGTTCGAACAGACTCACGACCTTGTCCGGCACGTGCGTATCACCCTCGAACACTCGCTGCGTCGTTTGCGCGACCACGCGACGCAGCAACGGGATCATCGTCTTCAGCTGCCTCTGGGCGCGTCCCACGCGTCGCCGCGTCGCGTCCGTGGCGGTTCGCACGCGCTGCGCGGCTCGGTGCTGCATCGTCTCGGCGTCCCGCAGCACTGCACGGGTCGTCACCACCCCGAGCGCCGATGGCGGTCGCCCAGCCTATCCCGCGTTTGGGGACTGCGCGCGGCGTCCTGAATTCTGTCAAGCACCCGGCGCGTCACACTCCGCGCGCGATCCCGCATGG
>CAWDRS010000018.1:0-190624 GCA_963804795.1 uncultured Acidobacteriota bacterium
GTCGTTCTCGCCAGACGGGCGCTGGCTGGCGTATGAATCGAGCGAATCGGGCGAGAGTGAAGTGTACGTCCGGGCGTTTCCCCACCCGGCGTCCCGGCCAGGCGGCAAGTGGCAGATCTTCGGCGGGCGGCGGCGTGGCCCCGCGCTGGTCGCCGAGCGGACACGATATTTGCTCTACCAGTCCGGCGACCAAATCCTGGCCGCGAGCTACATCGTGAAAGGCGACACTTTCGGGCTGATAGGCCCAGGGTCTGGATCGCCAATCTCGGCGCGGCACTTCCTGGCGTTGGCGGCTCGACGTGGGATGTGGCTCCAGACGGCAAGCGCGTGATGGTGCTGACGTCTTCTCAACCTGCGGATGCTTCCAGCCGGGAGCACCAGGTAGTCTTCCTGCTGAACTTCTTCGACGAGCTGCGCCGGCGGGTGCCGCTCGGAAGATGACGTCAGCGCGCGGGCCGGGATCTGCGATGATCTCCTCCGCGCCTTGCCGCTTACACCATTCCACTGAACGTCAGGCTACAATGCACGAATCCCATACGATGACAAGGACGAGATGTCCTTTCGTACAGGCCAACCGTCGAAAGGGGCGCCAGAGGCAACGAAAACGGGTTATTTCCGAAGAGCTGCAGCTAAAAGTGCGCAGGCGGGCCGGGAAGTTTGAAAAGTGTTGACCTCGATGACCGTCATCGTCTCAGCCACACTCTGGCGTTGGAAGGCTGGCCGGCAGGCGGCGAGCTCGTAGAGCACGAGCCCCAGCGAGAACCCCGTGTCCTCTCCTCCGTGCAGAGTGTTATCATCCGATGACCGAATCGACTCCCGAGCCGTGGTTCGTCGCGTGAAAATCGACCGAGGGCCGTGGCATTGCAATTGCTCGGATTAAGCGGCTTTCCCGATCGGAGGTTCCGATGATTCGCCGATCCCGATTCCTGCTGTTGCTGATGCTCCTCACGACGGTTGGATTGGCATGGCCCTCAGACGTTGCTGCTCAGCGACGGCCTCCGGGCGCGCCACGCACGGGTGTTGCCGTTCCGAGGACTCATGCACCCGGGTATCCCGGCCGTACCTGCTACCGACCGTACTCCTATCGGCCGTACTGCTCCCCCGGTAATACCCTGGGTACACCTATCCTTACTATTACTACCCGTACTATCCAGGTTTCAGCTTCAGTGTCGGACTTGGGATCGGATTGGGCTGGTCTGGGTCGTACCTGGGGCGCGTGGGGGTATCCGTACGCCTACCCCTCTGCATATCCCTATCCGTCCGCGTATGCGTACCCTTATCCGTACTACGCGTATGACAACACGGGCTCGGCGCGGCTGCTGATCACCCCTCGTAACGCTCAAGTGTACGTCGACGGTCAGTTCCTCGGGCTCGTCGACGAGTTCGACGGTTCACTGCAGCGGCTCCACGTCCCCATCGGCAAACGCGAGCTTCAGGTCTACCTCGAAGGATATCGCACGCTCACGCAGAAGGTGTTGTTCACGCGCGGCACGACGCTGAGGATCGAGAGCGCGCTTCAGCCTCTAGCTCCGGGAGAGCCGTCGGAGCCGAAACCCGCACCGAAGGCCGCAACGCTCCGGACTGATCCCTACCAGAGGCACACACCAGCCCCTCCGCATCGTACGGGTGAACGCACCGAATCTGGGACCTTGTCACTCCGCGTCAACCCTCCCGACGCGGCGATCCTCATCGACGGCGAGCCCTGGGAGCGCCCGCAGGGAGAGAGCCGGTTTACGATCGATCTGCCCGAAGGTACGCATCAGGTCGAAGTTCGGAAGCCGGGCTACCGCGGGTACACGCGAAGCGTCGACATTCAGCGCGGTCAAACGTTGCCGTTGAATGTCAGTCTTACGCCAGGAGGGTCGGAAGTGCAGGTCGACGCACGTCGTGGAGCGGTCCCTGTAAGGGCGGTCCGCCAGGCGGCGTATCGCTGATCTCCCATCCTTCGCTCGCCTGACACGTGAGCGAGCTTCGGATGGCAAGCCAAACCTTTGCTCATGACACACGCGAAGGTTGCGCACCGGAGCTCGGCTGGTCACAGTGCTTTTGCGAGCGGGGCTCTCGGTCGAATCAGTCGCTGATCTTCCTGACCGTTACCGCACCGGTCGCGGAGCTTACCGTCACCGTGACTTGGACGGGTGCTCGTTCAAAGCCGGCTGTTCGAGCCCGAGTTGGTTCAGCACTCTGTGTGGATGCGGCTGTCGGGCCCAGTGCGACCATCGGCCGCGGGCTGCGAACCGTGACGTCGAGGCCCACGTCGGCATCGCTCAAGACGACCTCCACGTCGCCTGCTTGTTCGTGGGCGATGTTTATCGTCGTCGAGCGGCGTGGTCGAAGTCGAACCGTCGAACCGCCACGTGCGAGCGCTGCGGCGACGGCGGGATCATCGGTTGTGTCACCGTGATACGTCGTGCCGCTAACCTGAACGTTCAACATGTCCGTCAGATCGGCGTTGATGTTCACGCCAGGTGAGCCATAGCCTTCGAACGACCCGCCTAATGCGAGACCGCGGACAGACATGTAGTGGTGGTTCGCGACGAGCCGGACGCGATATCCAGGCGTTTCGGCAGCGTAATGCGGACATTGGCGTGTGTAGGGCGGGACCCTCTCGCGAACCAGGTTCGAAACGAGGTAACACCCTGCGTGAGCTGACGGACACCAATATGCAGGCGACTGCCTTCCTTGCGGATGTCGGCTGCCATCCTCGTGTCGGTGACGGCCCGATCGCCGCCGGGAAAGGGATTCCGCACGAGGACGTCGATGCGGCCGCTGCTGTCGTCGGCACCAACCAGCTCGATCGAACCATACTCTGAGCAGACGTCGATGACGCCGTGTTCGAGTCCCGTGCTATCGAATGAGTAAGCGATCGATTGCTCGGAGCCACGGCCCGCGATATGTGGCGCCCCGATCGTCTCGCTGGCGGTGATCGCTTCACCCGGAAGCAGCCTGGTTTCGCAGACGCTGGGTCGACCGCTCTTGTAGTTGGGGTTTGTCGCGACGTCCGGGCCCCAGGTTTCTCGAGAGCCGATCAGATAGGTGGCTCCACAGCCAATGGCAGCGACGACGGCGGCCGCGGCGAACCCCTTTCGCATGAACCGGAGATACGCTCGGGCTTGCGTGCCGGTTCCGGGTCAAGGGTTGCCCAGCGCCGCAGGACCTGGTACCAACCTTCCAACGTTCTTCTGTCAGTGACTCTGCGGGTTCCGTCGGCGGGGTCTTCGCCATCGGCGAAGCGTTGCTCGGCGGGAACTTGAAAGATTCTTCAGAATTCCGCCTTCGCGGAACGGTGCGAGACCGCTTCGAATCCCCGGCGCCGTTTGCCGTTGCGAAACTGGCAGCCATCACGACGAACTCCGGCGTCGTGGTGTTCCGCACAAGGCGGCCCGCCCGCGTTCTACTGAACCGCCTTCTTCCACATCCAGTTTTCCGAGCCGGAACCGACCCGGGCCATACCCGCACGACTCGGGTAGGACGCATTGTTGCCGAAGGCGTTTGGGCGGCTGCGGAAAGCGCTGAAAACGCGAGCATCGCAATGGGCGTGGCGGCGCACCGTCTACGGATCCGGATGGCGTGCATGGGAGCTCCGTCGAGGAGCCCCGATGGGCTGTCTCTCGCAACGGACAACCGCGGATCTCGGGAGCCACCGCGGTCCGCAGTGCGAAACGTGCGTCTAGCAGCGATCTGCGCGCCGGACTGCGTCCCTCCCGCGCTATCCTTCGCGCGCCCGCGATACCGCGCCGAGCCCACGGCGACGAGAGATGTCGATGTCTCGAGCGTGGATTGCCCGGTGGAGTGGGGGTGGCGATCGCAAGCGTGACGGACGACGGCATCGGGCGCGCGCAGCGGCGCGTCACGGTGCAACCGGGCCGGAAGGGGAGTTCAGGAATGGGGAAAAGGATTGGTTCTCGATCCGTAGCGCTCGCCGCGGGGACGATGCTGTTGGCCCTCGCCGCGACACCGCGCGTTGTGCACGTGCAGGTTGGCGCACCGGCGGGGGGCGGGCAGGCCCCGAGCGGTCGCGGCAGAGGCCGCGGCGGTGGTGGAGGATTCGCCGCGCCGACTGCCCAGACGCGCTACGACGATTACACCGGCTTTACGAAGATCTTCGACGAGAAGACGTTCACGAATTGGAATGGGGAGACGGATGTCTGGTCGATCGTTGACGGCATGCTCCACGCCGACACGACGAAGACGCCCGGCCAGCATCACATCCACTACACGGGCCCCGGCGACGTGATGCGCGACTTCACGCTGAAGGTCGAAGTGAAGCTGTCGGCGTCCGGCGCCAACGGTGGCATCCAGTACCGCAGCCGCCTCCTGCACCCGGCGCACGCCGGCTCGATCGCCGATCCGCTCGGCAAGCCGCTGCCTGCGAACATCACGACTATGGAACAGGCCGTGGCGGCCGGGATCACGGCCGCGCCGGCGGCGAGGGGCGGCGGTGCGGGCGGTGGCGGGGCGCCTGGCGCCAACGCCGCAGGCGGGGGACGCGGGCCCGGCGGTGGCGGCGCACCCGGTGGCACGGCTCCGGCCGCGGCGGCCCCCAACCCATGTGTCGGCGAAGTCGGCAATCTCTCCGCGGCGCCTCCCGCTGGTCGCGGCGACGCCACGGCGACGCCGACCGGCAATCCCTGGCAGGTGAGCGGCTACCAGTTCGACCTTGATTCAGCCAACCAGTACACCGGTCAGCTCTACGAGGGCCAAGGGCGCAGCATCATCACGGCGCCTGGCACGATCGGCATGCTGCTCCCGGGCAACTGCAAGATCCTCCTGGGCAAGCTGCCGGGCGACGGCAAGGCCGCGATCAAGCCGCACCAGGGGCTGGACGGCGAGTGGCAGCAGATTGAAATCATCGTTCGTGGCAACACGATGATCCACGTGCTCAACAGCCAGGTGATGTCGATCACGGTCGACGACGACCCGGTGGCGCGCGCGCCGCAGGGCATTCTGTCGCTGCAGCTCGAGGGCAACGGGCAGATTTGGTATCGGAATGTCTACCTCAAACAGCAGGACAAGTCGCTGGACTTCCCGCGGTAAGTGCGTTTATGCGCGGAGCTCACTTGGGTTGCATGCGTGGGGCGCGGCGCGGCGGGGCCTCAAGAGCCTGTGAAAATATCGCGCAGCGTCGAAGCGAGCCGATGGGGTGGTGCGGCGAAGCCACATCGGTCCCGCGCCGCAGTGCGGCCAGCGCGGGGCGCCAGCTCGAAAAATGTGCCGCAGGCGCACCGGGCCGCGACGGCGCTGTTTCGCCACGGCCGCCCACGCAACCCGGCCGTCCACGTGATTGGTTCGACAGGCGTCCGGACCACCCGAGCCGGCGCGGAGCGTCGTCAGCCCACTCGCTGGAGGGGCATTTTTGTGCGTCGTGAAGCTGTGTGTGTCTTGTGGGATGGAAGGAGCCCACCTCCATGAATCACTGAGCGGTGGAGTAGCGCGGTCCCCTGCGTGACGCTGTGAGGCGTCCAGCAGAAGCGGGACCTGAAGACCGGGCGGTCGGCAGACTCCCGGTTGCGAAGCCGCGGGCCGTAGCGTGCAGCGAACCCAGATGTAGCCTCGTGAGCCAGAGACGGGGAGGCCGAGCGTCTAAAAATGTCGCGAAGGCCGCACGCGTTGGGAAGGTGCTCAGTCAACGCACCGACGCGCTCCCCCGGGGTAGCAGGGACGGCACGCGGCGAGAGACACACACGGAACACGAGAGACCTCGCGCGGCGCGGGTAGCAACCGCACCGCGGTGGGCAAGGCGGCAGCCAAGCCACCGCGACCGCGTGAGGAGTCGGACGGGGGCGTAGTACCGACGAAGGTGAGGAAACTCGCCGGAGGGAAGGCCCCCGACTCGAGGATGCGACCCCTGCAGGGAAGGGACGGGGATTGTGGCGACACTAGGAACCCCAGCGAAGATCCGGCAGCTGCAACGGGCGCTGTACCTGCGTGCCAAGCGGGACCCGCACTTCCGCGCGTATGCGATCTACGACAAGGTGTACCGGTCGGACATTCTGGCGCACGCCTACGAAGTGGCGAAAGCCAACGGAGGAGCGCCCGGGCCCGATGGTGTCACGTTTGCGGAGGTTGAGACGCAGGGAGTGGCCGGGGTACTGGCGGAGCTCCGCGAGGAGCTGCAGACGAAGTCGTATCGCCCTGGACCGGTACGACGGGTGTACATCCCGAAGCTGAATGGCGGGGAACGTCCCTTGGGCATCCCCAACATTCGCGATCGTGTCGTGCAGACAGCCGTCAAGCTGCTGCTCGAACCGCTGTTTGAAGCGGACTTTGAAGCCGATTCGTACGGCTTCCGTCCGCGACGGGCCGCTCACGATGCGCTCGACGCCATTCGTGAGGCGCTGGACGCCGGGATGTGCTGGGTCATCGATGCCGACATCACCGCCTACTTCGACAGCATCCCGCACGACCGCCTCATGAAGACGGTCGCGGAGCGGGTGGTCGACGGCGCGATGCTCGCCTTGGTGAAGCGATTCCTGGTCGCCCCCATTCTCGATAACCGCGAGGGTGGGCGACCACATCGACCCCGGCAAGGGACGCCGCAGGGCGGAGTCATGACGCCCCGTACGCAAAAGGTAATTTTCAGTTTGAGCGCGTGATCGCGAGCTGGCGGGACCGACCAGTGCTTGATTTGCGTCGTAAATAGGAATATGTTTACGTCACGTGGCTCGAGCGACGAAGGCGCACAAGGCCCGACTGCTAAACGCTGCCCACCGGCTCCTGGTGCAACAGACCGAGGTCGCCGATGCGGCACGGCAGCTCGAGGACGAGTTCGCGTTGTCGCGGCGGCAGGCATACCGCTACTTGGAGCAAGCCGCCGCATTGAGCGCCCCTGTTCCCGTCATCGAACCGACAGTCGCTATCACCTTCAAACTCCCGGTGAGTCTGGTGCGTGCGCTCCGCGCGTACGCGCGGCGGAGCGGGCTCACACTGGGGCAAATCGTCACCCAGGCGCTGACGGCATTTCTCGGCGCCTTCCAGCGGCCACGTGGCTGAGCGGCACTCGCGTCACGGCATCCTTCACGTCCAGCTCGATTACACGTTCGATCGATTGCGGCCCAGCAAGCTGGCTCACGCCTACGAGATTCTGGTCCCGGCCCGAGCGCGCCCGCTCGAGGCCGCTGTGAGGGAGCGTCTGCATGCGGATGGCAGCGATTTACGCCCGGGTCTCCTCGGAGCAGCAACGCGAGGCGCACACGATAGCGAGCCAGACGGCGGCGTTGATCGAGTTGGCGACGACCCTCGACCTCGAGGTGCCGAAGGCCTGGATCTTCGAAGACGACGGCTATAGCGGAGCGACGCTCGAACGACCGGGCCTGGAGCGGGTGCGCGATCTCGCCGCGGAAGGCCAGATTCAGACTGTCCTCGTCTACAGTCCGGATCGGTTGAGTCGCAAATACGCTTATCAGATTCTGCTGACCGAGGAGCTGGCTCGTCATGGCGTGGAGACGCGCTTTCTCAACTCGCCGCAGGGCGTGACGGCGGAGGATCAGCTCCTCGTCCAGTTTCAGGGCTTGATCGCCGAGTACGAACGGGCGCAAATCCTCGAGCGCTCCCGACGGGGCAAGCGTCATCGGGCCCGAGCGGGCGAAATCAGCGTGTTGAGCGGCGCCCCGTACGGCTACCGCTACCGTCGAAAGAGTGATGACGCGCCCGCGTCGTATGCCGTCATTGACGCCGAGGCCTGCGTGGTGCGCCGGGTATATGCGCACTACACGACGGCGGGCTGGAGCATCGGGGCGATTACACGGTGGCTCAATGAGCAGCGCGTGGCCACGCGCAAACCAGGCGCGCGGTGGGAGCGCTCGATGGTCTGGGCGATGCTGCGCAATCCTGCCTACCGAGGAACCG
Source organism: uncultured Acidobacteriota bacterium (assembly GCA_963804795.1). Taxonomy (GTDB): domain Bacteria; phylum Acidobacteriota; class Vicinamibacteria; order Vicinamibacterales; family 2-12-FULL-66-21; genus CAVSUB01. Next base: position 7,849 of record CAWDRS010000018.1, read on the forward strand.
CCTGCTTCGGGAAGACGCGTGTGGCGACACGCCAACGAGTGACACGCCCGCTGCGATTGCGAGGTGGCCTCACCACGCGCGACAGCGCCAACCATGAACGACCACGCGACGAGTGGATCGAAATCCCGGTCCCGGCGCTCATTGACGAGCCGACGTTCGCGCGGGCACAAGAACTCCTGCACGAGAACAAAATCCGTGCGCGTCGACGGACCATCACCCCGAGTCTTGTGCAAGGCCTCGTCAGCTGCCGTCGGTGTGGGTACGCGCTCTCCCGCACCTCGACGCGATCAAGTGCCCGCCTCATTCATTACTATCGCTGCCTCGGCTCGGATGGGTGGCGGCATCTTGGCGGTCCTCGCTGCACGAGCCGACCGGTTCGGCAGGAGCTCTTGGATGAGACCGTCTGGACCGAAGTGATCCGATTGCTCGAAGATCCGACCTTGATTCAGCAGGAACTTGAGCGGCGGCTCGCTGCGGCGCGTGCGGCCGACCCCACGATGCAACGCGAACGGACGGTGCAGCGAGACCTGGTGCGCGTGGGCAAGACTATCGAGCGGATGCCTCCTGTCGCTCGAGCAACTGCGCGAGCGCATGCCGTTCCTTCGCCAGCGTGAACAGGCCTTGCGCACCGAACTGCAGTCCATCGCGGAACAAACGCGGGAACGGTCGACGTACCTGAGTCTGGCTCAGACGCTCACGACATTTCTCGGCCGATTGCGAGCGGCCGCCGACACGCTCGACATTCTTGAGCGGCAGCGCATCGTGCGCCTAGTCGTCAAGGAGGTCCTCGTTGCCGATGACACCATCGTCATCCGCCACTGCATTCCGGTTCCTACGGGACCACCAAGTGGGAGCGGCCCGGCGTCCGATCCCTCCGGCGACCCCGCGGACAATCGGAGTTACCTTTTGCGTACGGGGCGTGATCTCTCCGCTGCTGTCGAACGTCTACTTGCACCTGCTCGACCGGAATTTCCGTCGACATGTGGCGACCGGCGAACTGCACGGACGCCTCATCCGCTATGCGGATGATTTCGTCCTGCTTTCGTCCGACCGCCCCGATCGCGCCTGGACGTGGCTCCACCGGGTCCTGGCGCGCCTCGGCTTGACGCTGCACCCGGAGAAGACGCGGGTGCTCGATGCCCGCCGGGAGACCTTCACGTTTCTCGGTCACACCCATCGACGACAGAACGGCCGGTTGTATCTCGATGCCAGCAAGAAGGCGTTGGAGCGCATCCGGACCGAACTGCGGCGGAAGACGCGACGGACCGGGTGGAGCTTGCCCGCGATGGTCGCGGACTGCAACCCCTATATCCGGGGCGCCCGGCACTATTTTCGACGGGTGCGCCGTCGGACGTTGGCCGGGCTCGACTACTACGTTGAACAGCGCTTCGCGCGCTGGTGGGCGCGGAAACACGGGCGCCCCCGGCCTGCATGGTCGCTCGTGTCGAGGGGAGCGCTCTGGCGACCGCATGGCCTCGAGCGGTGGAACCTCTCGATGGAGCACCGTCCAGTCGATGCACGGCGTGCGTGGTGAACGTCGAGGGAAGCCGTATGCGGGAAATCCGCACGTACGGTTTGATGAGGGGTCGCTGGCCTGTGCGTCACGCACGGCAGGCTGGGGCCTACTCCACCCGCGCGTCCGGCCGAGGCGGCGCGGGGCCGATGTGGCTTCGCCGCCTCCTGCTTCCACCTGAAGGTGGAAGCCACGAGCGATTTTTCACAGGCTCTTCAGGTGGAAGGCGAATGCGCGGCGATCTACTCGCTCCGCAGCGTCACGAGCGGATCGAGCCGTGCCGCACGTCTTGCCGGGACGTACGTCGCCAGGCACGCGGTCGCGGACAGCACCACAACGATTGTTGCGAACACGAATGGATCCGCCGCGCTGACGTTGAAGAGCAGGGTCCGGAGCGCCCGCGTGACGAGCAACGCGCCCAGCAGTCCCACGCCGACGCCGACGGCCACCAGTTTGAGTCCCTGGCCGAGCACCAGGCCAGTCACATCGCCCCGGGCGGCGCCAAGCGCCAAACGGATGCCGATTTCGCGGGAGCGCTGGGTCACCCAGTACGACATCACGCCGTAGATGCCAATCGCCGCCAGAAAAATGGCCATTGCCGCGAACGTGCCGAGCACGTTCATCTGCATCCGACGCTGCGCCACCGACGACGCGATCCGCGCGTCCATGGTCAGCACGTTCGCGACCGGCTGTTCGCGATCGATCTGAGCGATCTGCTCGCGGATGGCCGCGGTCAGCGCCGAGCGGATTTCCGTCCGCGCGGACGACCAGCATCATGTTCGTCGCCCCCTCTGAACCTTGCGCATACGGCACGTACACCAGCGGGACCGGCGATCGTTCCAGGCCGCCATACAGCACATCGTCGGCGACGCCGACGACGGTGAACTTGTCGGGCTCGTAGTCTGGCGGGATTCCGCCGGCCCGTCTCGCTTCTTCCACGACTGCCTTGGGAAGTACCTGGAGAGGCGGGTTCACGGAAACGACCTTCCCCAGCGGACTCTGCCCGTCCCAGTGACGCTTCACCAGCTCCTGGTTGACGATGACGACCTTCGGCGCCTTGCCGGTGTCGGCATCCGTGAACGCGCGGCCGCTGAGAATCCGGATGCCCAGCGCCCGGAAATAGTCGCCTGCCACGACGCGGTACTGGATCGGCGGCAGGCCGCGCATATCGGCCGGCAGCGGACGATCGTAGAACGTGAGGTTCTTGCCCCAGATCTCGCCCATCAAGGGGAGCCCGTTGATCGCACCGACCGCCCGAGCGCCGGGGACCGTGCGCACCCGAGAGACCACATCGGTGAAGAACGTCACGGACCGCGAGTATGCATCGGGCGAGAACTGGCGCTCGAGTTTCGTATCGACGTACTTCTCCGGCGGCAGGTTGATTTGCATCGTCAGCACGCCGTCCGGATCGAAGCCGGATTCGACATGAAGGAGGCGGTACATGCTCTTGACCATCAGTCCGGCGCCAACGAGCAGCACGAGCGACAGCGCGACCTCCGAGACCAGCAGCCCTCTGCGGAGCCAACCACGGCCGCCGCCATCCGATGCGGTACGCGTCCCCTCCTTCAGCCCTGCGTTCACGTCCGTACCGACGGTGTGACCCGCGGGCGCGAGGCCCAGGAGAACGCCCGTGGCGGTCGTGACCAGGAACGTGAACGCCAGTACGGACGGGTCCAGCCTGATGTCGGATGCCCGTGGGAGCACCTGCTGGCTGATCAGATTGAGCGTGTCCACCGACGCATAGGCCGCGACAAGGCCGAGACAGCCGCCGGCGAGCGACAGCAGCAGGCTCTCCGCCAGGAATTGGCGGACCAGCCTCGAACGTGACGCGCCGAGCGCCAGGCGTACGGCAATTTCGCGGCGTCGGGCCGATGCACGTGCAAGCAACAGGTTGGCGAGGTTTGCGCAGGAAATCAGGAGCACGAAGGCGACGGCTCCCAGAAGCACGAGCAGCGCGGTTCGAACGTCGCTTCCGACCAGCACGTCGTGGAGGAGCGTCAGGTCGAGCGTCGTGCCCTGTCTGGTGGATTGCTCGACGTCGATGGATTTCGAGATGGCCGCCGAGATCCGCGATGGCCTGCTCGCGTGAGACGTCCGGCTTCAGACGCCCGAACATCTGCAGGAAATGATTGCTGTGGGAGTTCATGTGGTCGCCCGGCTCGAACGACATCGGGACGAACAGCTGCGCGGCCATCCCGAGAAAGGAGAACTCGCGCGGCAGGATGCCGACCACGACGAAAGGTTGGCCGTTGAGCGTGATGGGTTGGCCCACGAGGCTGGGGTCGCCGCCGAAACGGCGCTGCCAGAGCCCATGGCTGATGATCGCGACGCGATGGGACCCCCACTCCTCGTCCTGTCGGACGAGCCCGCGCCCGATCGAGGGCGGGACGCCGAGCGCGTTGAAAAAGCCGCTCGACACGATGAGCGTCTGGAGCCGTTCCGGCTCACGGCCGCCAGTGAGGTTGTACGGACGCACGTAGAAGGCCTCGAGCTGCTCGAGCGTCCGGTTCTCCTGCCGGTACCTGTAGAAGTCGGGCGGCGCAGTCGGATTCGGCCTGCGGCGTACGCCGTCCACGGCCTGGACGGACATCAGCCTGTCGGGCTCCCGATACGGCAGCGGACGAAGGAGCAGGGTGTTGACGATGCTGAACATGACCGTGTTGGCGCCGATGCCGATCGCCAGTGTGAGCAGGATTACCGCCGAGAATCCCGGGCTTCGCCGCACCAGACGCAGCGCAAAGCGAACGTCCTTCGAGATCGTCTCGAGGAGCGGGAGCCCGCGCCGATCGCGGTAGGAGTCCTTCACCAGCTCAACGCCTCCCAACTTGATGAGGGCATGTCGCCGGGCCTCTTCGGGGCTCATCCCGACGCTGCGGTTGTCGTCGATGTGCATCCGGAGGTGAGCGTCGAGCTCTTCGTCCAGCTCCCGATCCAAGCGGGTGCTCCGAAGGGCGCCCGCCGCACGCGCGAGCCACGACCGGAGCGCCCTCATGACGACTGTTCCCCTGGGGCGAGGAACCGGCCGAGAATTGCGGACGTGCGCTGCCAGTCGCGGGTCTCCTGCTCGACGCGCTTCCGCCCGGCGCGCGTCAGGCGGTAGGTACTTGGCCCGCCGATTGTTCTCGGACACGCCCCACGAGGAGGCGATGTCACCCTCCTGTTCGAGCTTCAGCAGGGCGGGGTAGAGCGTGCCGTAGTTGATGGCGAGCAGCTGGCCGCTGATCTGCTCGATGCGCCGCGCGATCCCGTACCCGTGGAGCGGACCCATCGTTTCGAGGGTCTTCAGCACCATCAGCGCGAGTGTGCCCTGCTTGACGTCCGATCGGTCGGTCATGCCGTCCATCCCCTCCATCCTCTCTCTCCTGTTGGGTTCCAATAGCATCCTGACACGAGACCTATTGGAATGCAATAGATCACGCCACGCCGCGGCCACGTCGCGCCCCCCGACTGCGGGATCGACGGACACTGCCTGTCGAGCTCAACCGTCGCTCGACGCCTGACTGGGCGAGCTGATCCGTGGCATCGCGCCGCCGGTATGGCCCAGCTTGATTGCTCGGGTCGGAAAGCGCATCGTGTTCCTACCGCACTCATGTCCGCCACTGGCTTGGGGGTTCCATGCCTCTCCATAGTGCACAGCTGCGTCGAAAGCCCAGGCCCAGCCTTACGCGACGGGATCTCGTGCCCGATCTCGGGGTCGCGACGGTCTCCGTCGCCGCCACAGTTGTGGTTCACTGGGCGACGCTGCCCTGGCTGGGCGAGGGCCTGCCGCTGCTGCTGCTCGCGGCGACAGCCGCCGCGCTCACCTCGTGGCGGGGGCTCGGCCCTGGCCTGCTCGCCAGCTCGCTCGGGACGACGGTTGGCAGCGTCCTGTTCATCCAGCCGATTCACCAGTTCGGGCTCACGGCGCACAGCGGCAGCGTTCCTGTCGAAACGCTGCTGATGTTCGGCAGCTCGATCTTCGTGTGCTGGCTGATCTATCGCCTGAAAGTCGAGCAGGAGAACATCGACGCGGTTCAAGTGCGGCGAAACGAAGCCCTTGCGTTCGTGTCCCACGAGCTGCGACATCCGCTGGCGACAGTGCAGCTCGCCGCGGCCATGCTGGAACGCGATCGATCCGAAGAAACGCGCGCGCGCGCGACGAAACTGATCATGAGCTCAGCGGCGCGGCTCGGCCGGGTCGTCGACGATCTGGTCGATGTGACGCGGCTTCAGCGGGAAGGGCTGAAGATCAACCCTGCCGTGCTCCGGTTGCAGGACACGATTCTGGCAGCGGTCGCGGCCGCAGCACCTGCGATCGCTCAGCGCCACCAGTACCTCGAGGCTGTCGTGATGACCAATCCGCCGCTCTGGGTCAACGGCGACGAGGGCCGGCTGGAACAGGTGTTCGAGAACCTGCTCTCGAACGCCTCCAGGTACTCACCCGAAGGCGCCGAGATCACGGTCACCTCACGGCAGGAAGGGGGCGCCGCCGTGGTCACCGTGCGCGACACCGGCTTCGGCATCAGCGAGGACATGCTGGAGCGCATCTTCGATCCGTTCGTGCGTGAAGCGGGCAGCGGGGCGGAAGGGCTCGGCATCGGGCTCACGCTCGCGCGCAATCTCGTGGGCCAGCACGGAGGGCACATCACCGCGAGCAGTGACGGTCCTGGCCGCGGCAGCACGTTCATCATCGAGCTCCCGCTCGTCGCCGCGCCGGCGGTGCGCGCCGACCATGGCACGGTGGCCATCGATCGATCGGCCGCGAAATCCGCCTGAGCGCCAATGACAGCTCAAACCGTCCTGGTGATCGAAGACGATCCCGATCTCGCGGAAATGATGACGTGGATCCTGACTGCGGCCGGTTTCGCCGTCACGACCGTGTGCAACGGCTTCGCGGGGCTGGCGGCGCTGAAGCGTCTTCCCGGCTGCCTGGTCGTGCTGGATCTGATGATGCCGGGCCTCGACGGCATCGAATTCCGCGCGCGACAGCGGCAGGATCCTGCCGCCCGCCGCGCGCCCGTCCTGATGGTCTCCGCGCATCATGACGCCGCCCGCGTGGCCGCCAGCCTCCAGGTCGACGGCTTTCTGCAGAAGCCGTTCCTGCCCGACGATCTCGTGAAGGCGGTCACGCGGCTGATCCGGTCGACCAGCTCCCAGGCGTCGTAGGGCATTCTCCGTCGAGAAGCGCCTGTCTCATCCGAGGGGCTTCGCCCCTCGGACTCCCCGACACGCGCTCTCGCGCGCCGCTTCGCCGGCGCGCTTCCGCCTCCGCGCGAAGCGCTACGGCGAGACCTCGCCGAAGCCTTGGCGTAGGCGGGCCGCTCGCGTGGCTCGCTCACTGTCGTTCGCTCGCATCGTGAGACGAGCGGCAGGTTTATGAGACGGCTTCCAGGGCACGTCTCCGTCGAGAAGCCCGGCCTAAGCTAGCCCTTGGGCCGCAGTCCGAACAACCGCACCGCGTTCTCCTTCAAAATCAGCGGCCGGACCTCCTCCTTGATCCCGATCTTCTCGAAATCCGCCATCCAGCGGTCCGGCGTGATCCACGGATAGTCGGACCCGAAAAGCACCTTCGTCTTCAGCAGGCTGTTCGCATACTGCACGAGCGTCGGCGAGAAGTACTTCGGCGACCAGCCGGAGAGGTCGATGTATACGGTCGGCTTGTGGAGGCACACCGAAATGGCCTCGTCCTGCCACGGAAACGAGGGATGCGCCATGATGATCGGCAGGTCCGGAAAATCGACGGCGACGTCGTCGATGGGCATCGGATGCCCGTACTTCAGCCGGATCCCGGCGCCGCCTGGCGCGCCCGTGCCGATCCCGCTGTGGCCTGTGTGGAAGAGGACGGGCAATCGGGCCTCCGCGAAGATCTCGTAGAGGGGGTACGCAATGCGGTCGTTCGGGAAGAACTGCTGCATGGGTGGGTGGAGCTTGAGCCCGCGTACCAATCCGGTGGAGACGAGGCGCCGCGCCTCGCGGATGGCCTCCGGACCGCGTGTGGGATCGACGCTGATGAACGGGATTGCGATATCAGCGTTCGCCGACGCAAATGCCAGGACCTCGTCGTTCGACACCAGCTGGCGTCCGGACAGACGCTCGTCGACGGTGAAGACCACGCACGCCATCCTGCGGGAGCGGTAGTACTGGGCGAGCGCGGCCGGGTCGCGGCCGGCCCCCGTATCGCCGAAATACTTTCGCGCCGCGTCGTCCGTCGTGGAGGGCTGCGGCGTCTCGAGGTGGACGTGGACGTCAATGGCGGTGAGGGCCGCCGTATCGATGCTCATAATCTGATGACAATCCCTGTCCCGTCGCTGCCGTACAGCTGCTCGACGAGCGCCGCGCGGTTGAGCAGCACCGATTTCTGATTGACGGATCCTTTGTCCGTCGTTTCCTGCGCGTCGATCGACGGCGGATCCTCCAGCAGCATCACGCGGGCGACCCGGGTCGATTGCCCGGCGTTCGCCTCCACGAAGGAAGCGAGACGTTCGCGGAACATGCGGCGCACGGCGAGGCTCTCGAGGACCTCGCGGGCCGGGACGGTGTTCGCGCCGCCGCACAGCGCGCGACAGGCGCCGATCGCGGGAAACGCCAGTGCCGTCACCTCGTCGCGATCGTGGCCCGCAATCACGACGTCCTGCACGACGTCGCCGAAATGTGCGAGGAAGCGCTGACGCAGCGGCCCGACCCGGACCCACGTTCCCGTCGACAGCTTGAAGTCCTCCGACAGCCGGCCCTCGAACGTGAACCCCTTCGACTGGTCGTGCGGATCGAAGAACGCGAGCGCGTCGCCCATCCTGTAGAAGCCTTCCTCGTCGAACGCGGCGGCGGTCAGCTCGTCGTCTCGCCAGTATCCCGGGGTGACGTTGGGACCCCGCAGCCGCGCCTCGAACTGCCGCCCGACGGGCGCGAGCTTCAGCTCGACGCCAGGCGCCGGAACGCCAATCCGGCCGCCGCTGAAGTCCGAATCTCCCGCGCAGATCGCGAACGGCGCGCTTTCCGTCGCGCCAAGGCCCGTGACGAGCGGGATTCGCCGTCCGTGCTCGTCGACAGCCATCGCCTGGATCTCGTCGGCGACGTGTTGCCGGAGCGCGGCCGCAGCGCAGAAGAGCATCTTCAATCGCCTGAAAAAATGCGTGCGGAACCCGGCGTCCGCGCGCAGGCAGGGCACGAGGAGATCGTAGCCGCGCGGCACGTTGAAGTACGCCGTGACCGGAATCTCGCGGAGATTGGCGACGGTCGCCTGGAAGCCCATCGGGATCGGCTTGCCCTCGTCGATGTACAGCGTGCCGCCGTTGTACAGGGCGATGCCCACGTTGTGGTTGCCGCCGAACGTGTGATTCCAGGGCAGCCAGTCGCAGAGAACCGGCGGCTCGTTCGACAGCAGCGGCATCACCGTACGGATCATCTCCTGGTTCGCGCAGAGCATCCGCTGCGTGTTGATGACGCCTTTGGGCTTGCCCGTCGATCCGGACGTGTAGAGGATCTTCGCGACCGTGTCCGGGCCCACGCGCGCGTGGGCGTCGTCTACGGCGCCCGTCGCGATCGTGGCCTCGAGCCTGGCGAAATCGGTCGTGCGAAGCGATTCCGCAGCGGTGCGGGTCACGATCTCGGTCCCCTCCGCTACATGCGACAGTGCACGTTCGAAGGTCGGCCCGTCGTCGGCGAACACCAGCCCTGGCCGGAGCGACGCCCACAATGCGCGGAGGGTCGTGTACTCGCGCGCGAGCAGCGCATACGCGGGCGCGAGGGGTGCGTACGGCACACCCGCGTACATTGCAGCCAGGGCCAGGAGCGCGTGCTCGAGGCTGTTGCCGGACAGGATTACGACAGGCCGGTCTGGAGAGAGCCGGCGGTCGATCAGGGCCTGCGCGAGCGCCCGGGCTCTCGTGCGCGCGTCGCCGTAGGTGAGGTGTGCCCACGCGCCGGTCGCGTCGCGTTTTGCCAGGAACGTGCGCGAAGGAACGTGGTCCGCCCACTGGTCCAGCCGCTCGGTGAGTTTTTGCGGATAACACCCGAGGGGGACCGGGCAGCGGGCGTATGAGGTCCCGTCCGGCCGTGTCTCGAGGATCATCTCCGAGCGAAGGATGTCAGCCATTCCGATCGAGATCGCGGAACGTGCGGCCGCTCGACGCCAGCTTCGCGAGGAGCGGCGCCGGCCGCCAGCGGTCACCCAGCTCCCGGTGGAGTGCGGCGATGCGTTCGTGAATCACTGCAAGGCCCGTGCGATCCGCGTAGAACATCGGGCCGCCGCGCCACGCCGGGAAGCCGTAGCCGTTGAGATAGATGACGTCGATGTCCGATGCCCGCTGAGCGTAGCCCTCCTCCAGGATCCGCGCGCCCTCGTTCACGAGCGCGTAGATGCAGCGCTCGACGATCGCGTCGTCCGTGAACGTCCGCTGCGGGATGCCGGCATCGCGCGCCGTCGTGCGAATCAGGTTCACGACCTCGGGATCCGGAATCGGCCTGCGCTGATCTTCGTACAGATACCAGCCTTTTCCAGCCTTCTGCCCGAAGCGTCCGAGCTCGTTGAGCTTGTCCGCGACGAGCGGACGACGCTCGCCTGGCGTGCTGAAGTGCTTCAACTCCTGGCGCACGCGCCAGGCGACGTCCAGTCCGGCCATGTCGTCCACCGCGAAGATCCCCATCGCCATGCCGAAGCCGGTCAGCGCCGTATCCACCTGTTCCGGCGTCGCCCCTTCCTCGACGAGGAACTGCGCCTCGTACATGTAGGGGAACATCATGCGATTGCCCACGAAGCCCGGGCAGTTGCCGACGACGACGGCCACCTTGCCGAGTCGCTTCGCGAATGCGAGCGCCGTCGCCAACACCTCCGGGCTGGTCCGCGACCCGCGGACGATCTCGAGGAGGCGCATCACGTTGGCAGGACTGAAGAAATGGAGGCCGACGACGCTGTCGGGACGGGCCGTGACGCCGGCGATGGCATCGATGTCGAGGGTCGAGGTGTTCGTCGCGAGGACGGCACCGGCTTTGGCGCCGCGGTCGACGCCGCGGAAGATCTCCTGCTTGAGATCCATGCTCTCGAAGACCGCCTCGATGATCAAATCCGCCTGCTGCACGCCCTCGTCGTCAAGGCGTGGAGTGATGGCGGAGATGCGCTGCGAGACGGCGTCGGGCGCCAACCGTCCCCGTTTGACGGATGAATCGTAATTGCGCCGGATGGTCGCGAGGCCCTTGTCCAGGGCCTCCTGCGTGGCGTCCTTGATGGCCACCGGGAGGCCGGCGTTCACGCACGCCATGGTGATGCCGCCGCCCATCGTTCCGGCGCCGATGACTGCGACGCGCTCGATCGGTCTCGGCCGGACGTCCGCGGGCACATCGCGAAGCTTCGTCGCCGCGCGCTCCGCGAAGAAGGCGTGGATGAGGGCCTTCGCCTGCTCCGTCTGCACGCACTCGACGAAGAGCTCGCGCTCGCGACGGCAGCCGGCGTCGAAGGGGAGGGTGGCGGCAGCCTCGATCGCGTCGACCGCCTTGAGAGGCGCGATCTGGCGGCGGCGGATCTTGCCGGCGAGCTCGCGTGCCGCGGCAAAGAGCGGCGCGTTCGCCTCCGGTGTGCCGAGCCGGTTCTGTCGATCGCGAGTCTTGACGGGCGTGCCGCGCGACGCGGCGCCGCGCGCGAACGCCACGGCGCCGTTCGCGAGATCGCCCTCGATCAGCTCGTCGACGAGCCCCGCGGCCAGCGCTTCAGGAGCCTTGATCGGCTTGCCTGTGACGCACAGGTCCAGTGCCTTCTCGATGCCGACGAGCCGTGGGAGCCGCTGCGTGCCTTCGGCGCCGGGAATGATCCCGAGATTCACCTCCGGCTGGCCGAGAAGCGCTTGTGGCACCGCGACGCGATAATGCCCGGCCATCGCGAGCTCCAGCCCTCCGCCCAGCGCCGTGCCGTGGATCGCGATCACGACCGGTTTGCGGCTGTCTTCGATCGCGGCGAGAAGCGGACCGAGTCCTGCGGCGGCAGCGAGATTGCCCCAGGCGGCCTCCTCGAGTGTCGAGATGTCGGCGCCCGCCACGAACGTCCTGCCAGCGCCCATCAGGACCAATGCGATCACGCCGTCTTCGGACCCGGCACGTGCGATCGCGTCCACGATCGCTTCAGGGATCCCGGGACTGAGCGCGTTGACCGGCGGGTTGTCGATGGTGATGAGCGCGACGCCGTGGACGACGGTGAAATCAATCGAATGAGACATAGGCTGAATGGTCCGGGCAGAAGGGCAGACGATTGTACTGCGTCCGCCCAGGCATCCGCGGGCCGCCCTCGGCATTATAAGAAAAACTTCTCGTGTGACTGAACAATATGAATTTGTATTCTGATCGATCCATTGTCAGACTGAACCGATGAACCATTCGAACGTCAACCTCTGGGACACGCCGGCACACGCGCTCGGGTACCTGGCGCGGGCCGACACGATTCCTCACAGGACGGAAGGCGAAGCGGCGCTGCTCGAGCTGCTGCCTCCCGCCGTGTCGCGAGTACTGGACCTCGGGAGCGGCGACGGCCGCTTGCTCTCGCTCGTCAGGCTCGCGTGTCCCGGCGGGGAGGCGGTCGCGCTGGACTTCTCCGAGACGATGCTCCAGCACCTGCGCGCGCGTTTCGCCGGAGATCCGCAGGTCCGCGTCGTGGCACACGATCTGGATCGGCCGTTGCCGGAATCTCTGGGCACGTTCGACGCCATCGTGTCCTGCTTCGCGATTCACCACCTGGTCGACGCGCGGAAGCGCGCGTTGTACGAGGAGGTGTACCGCATGCTGCGACCCGGCGGCCTGTTCTGCAACCTGGAGCACGTGGCGTCGCCGACCCAGGCGCTGCACGAGCGCTTCCTCCGCGTGCTCGACGTGGACCCGCCGGACGAAGATCCATCGAACAAGCTCCTGGATGTCGGGACGCAGTTGGGATGGCTGCGCGCGATTGGCTTCGTCGACGTCGACTGCCATTGGAAATGGCGGGAGCTGGCCCTGCTTGCCGGTGTCAGGCCGTGATCGAGTTGACGGCCTGCAACGCTGGAACCTTGCGACACGTAAGGGTGAAGAGGACTCCTCATACCGATTGACCTCGAGACGGTAACGGAGGCGCGGCTCGTCGCCCAGGCCCTGGCCGGCTCCCAGTCCGCCTTCGAACAGATCCTGCGCCGCTACCAGCGCCCGATTCTGAGCTTGCTCGTCCGTCTGACGGGTGATCCAGTTCTGGCGGAAGACCTGGCGCAGGAGACGTTCGTCAAGGCGTTTCGCAACCTGGCCGCGTTCGATTCGCGGCGCCGGCTCTCGAGCTGGCTGTTTCGCATCGCCCACAACACCGGCATCGACGCGCTTCGGCGCGCGAAGGTCTCCACTGTCGACATCGACGCCGGGGACGGGTCCGACGAGCCCGCGGCCCCGGCGGTCGCCGATCCCGTCGAGCGGCGCGCCCTCGGCCGCGCCCTTCAGGCGGCGCTGGCCAGGCTCCGTCCGGACCAGCGCACGGTCGTGGTGCTCCGGTACGAGAGCGGGTTGTCCTTCGAGGAAATCGGCCAGGTCCTCGGGATCCCCGAGTCCACCGCGAGGAGTCACGTTCACCGCGCCCGGAAAGAGCTGGCCAGGCTGATGACCGACGCCGGCTGGAAACCCGAATGAGCCCTGCAACGCGCGGCCGGGTCACCCCGTAAGCCTGAAGAGAGACCATGCGCGAGGATCTCAGCCTCGACTATTACCGCTGGCGCAGCGCCGACGCGCCTGGCGCCACGCCCGGCCCCACGCCTGGCGAAGATGACCGCGGCGCGACCGTCGGCCCCGGAGCCGAGGGTGATGGTGCTGGTGCCCGTGATGGCGACAGTCGCCTTGACCGCGACAGCCGCCTTGAGGACGAAGCGGACGCCGCCTTTGCCGCCGTGTACGAAGCCTGCGTGTTCGCGCCGTTGCCCTCCGCCCAGTTCACGACCACGACCATGGCCGCCATTGCGACCGCGACCGCCGCGGACGCGCGACGGGCGCGGATGGTCCGCAAGGTGCTCCTCTGGTCGGGTGTCCCCGCCGGGGTCGCGGTCGCCTACTTCGGAGCCGGACCATTGTTCTCCGTCCTCTCCAGCGCGCTCGTGGCGGGCCTCAACCTGCTCGTCTCGGTCGTGGTCTGGTTTGCCAACGGCGCGGACGTTCAGAGCAGCCTCTGGTCCGTGATGACGGGCATCGGTCGCGCGGCCGCCGCCTTCGTGGCGGATCCGCGGGTGACGATCGCGATCGTCGTGTTTCAAGTGATTGCCGTCGCGGCGCTGGCCGCGCTTCATCGGCTGTTGGGACGTGAGAGGGAGTGGCTGAAATGAGAAAGCTGATGATGCTCGTGCTGGCGGCTGGCGCCCTGAGCACTCTTGTTGTCGCACAGGAGTTGAGACCGGAAGACGAAGCGCTTCGATCTCGCATCGAGCGACGGTACGACGTCGTCCCGCTCTCGGACGGCATCGGCCTTCGCCCGAAGAGTTCCACCGCCGACGTCCGGCTGATCGAGGTCTCGGACACGATCTCTATCAATGGAGTGATCGTCAGCGGGCGCGAGCTGCGCGAGCGCGTCGGCGGCGACGCGGACGCGATCCTCAAATTGTCGTATCTCGATCCCGGCCTGCGCCGCGCCCTCTTCGCGAAGAAGACGGAGGACTCACAACCCACGGCTCCCGGCGAACCTCCGGCCGGGGAACCGTCGGCGGAATCCACCGAGCGGAGGACGTCCCGTTCGATTCAGCGCTCCGGTGGCGACCGTGTGCGGATCTTCGGCGATGTGACGGTGCGCGAGGGTGAGCAGATATCCGGGGAGGTGGTCGCCGTCATCGGCTCCGTCCGCATCGACGGCGAGGTCGGGAACGAAGTCGTGGCGGTGCTCGGCTCGGTCGATCTCGGGCCGAAGGCGGTCGTGCGCGGCGATATCGTCAGCATCGGGGGCCGCGTGCGTCGCGCGCCGGGCGCGCAGGTCGGCGGCGGCGTGACCGAGGTCTCGATTGCCGATGCCCGGTGGGATCCGCGATTCGAGTCGTTTCTCGGCGGCGTGGGTCTCCTCTCGCTCTTCGACGGCTTCAGCGGCGTGCCGCGCTTGATCGGCACGATGTTCCGCGTGCTGCTGCTGATGTTGTTCGCCACGATGGCGATGGTCGTGGCGCGGGCAGCGGTCGAGCGATCGGCACAGCGCGTCAGCGACAACCCGATCAGGGCCACGCTCGTCGGACTCCTCGCCGAAGTGATGTTCCTGCCGGTCCTCCTCCTGACCTGCATCGTGCTGGCCATCAGCGTCGTGGGGATTCCGCTGCTCTTGCTCGTCCCGTTCCTGGTGCTGTTCCTGATCCTCCTGGCGCTCGTCGGGTTCACCGGCACGGCGCTCGCCGTCGGGCAGTGGGCGCGCCGCCAGTTCAGCCTGGGGACGACATCCGGCTTCGCCGACGTCTGGCTCGGCATCGTGATCATCCTGTTCCCGGTCCTGGTCGGGCGGCTGATCGGTCTCGCAGGCTTTCTGACGGGGCCGGTCGTGATCCTGCTCGTGACTGCGGGAATCGGGCTGGAATTCCTCGCGTGGTCCACCGGGTTCGGCGCGGTGCTGACCAACTCGTTCTCGCGCTGGCAGGCGCGAAAGGCGACACGGAACAGCGCGCCGCCGGCGACGCAGGCGTGAAGAAAGCTTCCAGCTTCCAGCTGCAGCTTCCCGCTTCCCGGTTCCAGCGAGGAGCGCGAAGTCTTTGTCACGGCGCTGCCCTCCAGGCAGCGCCAGCCAATGATCAGAATTCTGACTCCTAGCTCCTATCTCCTTCTCCTAGCTCCACACCTCGCGGGCGACGGAGGCAACAAGTTCGAGTTTCTTCTGCTGCTCGGCGCCCGACAACGCATTTCCCTCGTGCGTGGAGGCGAACCCGCATTGCGGGCTGAGCGCCAGGCGCTCGAGGGAGACAATCTTCGCTGCCTCCGCGATCCGCGTCTTCAACTCTGTCGGTGATTCCAGCCGCGGCGTTTTCGAGCTGACGAGGCCCAGCACCACAATCCGATCGTCGGGCAGGAACCTCAAGGGCTCGAACGTTCCTGACCGCGCATCGTCATATTCGAGCAGGAAGCGATGGAACTTCGCGCGACGAAAGACCCGCTCGGCGATGCGATCGTAGCCTCCCGATGCGTAGAACATGCTCTTGTGGTTTCCGCGGCAGATGTGAATGCCGAAGGTGACACCTTCGTGGCCGGCGATGATGGCGTTGTCGAGCTCGATGCAGGCATCGAGCATCTTGTCAGGGTCGCTCCCACGCTGGCGATACCCCTCGCGGATTGTCTCGTCCAGCAGTCCAGCGTACTGTGGCGCGTCGATCTGAATGTACTCGCAGCCGAGCCGCGCGAGCTCGGCGATCTCGCGCCGGGTGAAGTCGACGAGATCGGCGAGGTAGGCGTCGCGAGTCGCGTATGCCGCCTTGGACTTGTCGGGATCGTAGTAGGCCGCCGCCTGCTGCGCGCTGAGCAGCGTCACCTTCACCGGTTTTGCCGTCCGGCCGCGTAGATACGTGAACTCCTCCACGCTCATTTGACGCCGCCACTGCAGCTTGCCGACCACTACCGGCCGATCGAGCTGCGCCTTGTGCCCCTGGTCGTCCCGGAAGGTAATCGCCCATCCCGCGCTCTTGTCGAACCCTTCGAGCGCTTCGACGAGGTGTCCGTAGAAAGCGTAGCGGCGCATCTCACCGTCGGTCACGACGTCGAGGCCCGCCGCTTCCTGCTCGGCCACCGCCTCGTCGACGGCCCGATCTTCGATGCGTTTGAACTCAGGCGCGGCCAATGATCCGCTCTCGAGCCTGCTTCGCGCGTCCTTGAGGTACGAGGGCCGCAGCAGGCTTCCAACGACATCACTCTTCAGTCGGGTCATCGAGAAAGCATAACTCGGCGCTCGGGGCTCGGCGCTCGGCGCTCGGACAAGTGCCTTCTGGAAGAGGGCTGTCGCCGCTAACCAGTCGCGAGCGAAGCGAGCGCCGAGTAAGAACGCGCGTGGGGGTGGGGCCCCACGCGCATTGAGAAATGCAGACGATCCGTTCTGGAAGCGGGCTGTCGCCGCTAACCAGGCGCGAGCGAAGCGAGCGCTGGAAGCTGGAAGCTGGAAGCTGGAAGCTACCCTCTTCCCGGCACATGCCGTTGCACCATCGCCAGCGCGACGAAGGTGACGCAGAGCGCCGCCGCCATCACGCCGAAGAACGACGCGCTGCCTCCAAGGTCGAGTGCCCAGGGGCCGGCATAGCCGCTTAGAATCGCGCCAGATCTCCCGATCGAGACGGCGGTGCCCACGCCGGTCGCACGCATCGCCGTCGGATAGACGTTCGCCGCCAGCGCGAACATCGTTGTTTGCGCCGCGTTGATCATGCCGCCGGTGAATGCGAGCATCACGATGATCTCGACGACGGACGTCTGCGACGTTATCGACATCAGGCTCAGCACCAGCGCCCCGCCCACCGCCAGAGCCGTCATCGTGAGCATCGTCGGGCGCGAGCCGAAGCGCGCGATGAGCAAGCCACCGCTGACGGCGCCAGCCACGCCACCGAGGTTGAATACGGTGATCCCCGTGCTGGCGACCGAGGTACCGAGGCCCGCGGCAACGAGAATTGACGGCAGCCAGCTGAACACCATGTAAACCGACAGCAGGCACGAGAAGAAGGCGACCCATAACGCCAGGCTGTCCCGCCGAAGGGCCGGTTCGAGGATGGCCGCGAAAGGAATGCGTGCCCGCCGCGTTTCTCTCCCCTCATCTTCGGGGATGAACGAGACGTCCGCGTCGACCGGATGGCCCATGCGGCCCAGCAGAGTGCGGAGCTCCGCCCAGCGCTGCGGCCGCGCCGAGAGATAGCGTGGCGACTCCGGAAGCAGCCGGAACAGGAAGACCGCTGCGACGATCGGAATCACTCCCCCGAATACGAAGAGGGCACGCCAGCCGAACGCAGGAAGCGCCGGAATGGCGATGAGGCCTGCCAGCGTGGCGCCGAGCGGCACGCACACGATCGTGAGCGTGACGGCAATCGACCGGCGCCTGACGGGTACGTATTCGGCCGCCAGCGCCGCGGCATTGGGCACCGCCCCGCCGAGCCCGATACCGGCGACGAACCGAAGCGCCGCCAATGCGCCCACGCTCCCTGCCGTTGAGACCGCGAGCGTAGATGCCCCGAAGAGCAGCATGCTGCCGAGAAGGGAGCCCCGCCGGCCGAAGCGATCCCCGGCGACTCCGGCAACGGCGCCGCCGACCATCATTCCCAGGTAGCCCAGAGACACGACCGGTGCGAACGCACCCCGAGGGACATGCCACTCCGCCATGATCGACGGGATCGTGACGCCGAGCAGCTGGTTGTCGATGCCGTCGAAGATGATCGTCAGAGCGGTCAGGAAGACGAGCCACTGCTGGTAGCCGCTCCATCCGCCCTCGTCTATCGTCCGCCCGACGTCGATCGCTGCGCGGGACGTCGTCATGGGGACGGCGGGATCATCGACGCGCGAGCGCGCGTTCGAGAAACGCCTGCTTCGCCGGAGTGTCGGCGACCGGAATGGGGTGCGGCCGCTCGCTCAACTCCATCGTCATCCACGTCTTGGCGTCCGCCGCAGGCCACGCTGGCAGGCCTTTGCCGTTCGGATCGCCGGACGTCGCAAAGTTCGCCCAATAGGAGGACAGCACGTCCGCGATCTTTCGATCGACCTCGGTGAACGGCCGCTTCGATTGCTCGAGCGTGTTCAGAACGTAGGGAACTTCCGACGTGTGGAATGCGCCGTACTGGGCGGCGTCCGGCCCCGGGAGGACGTGGTTCCAGAAGTACCCCTTCGAGGCGAGCCCTTCGCCGTCATAGACGGGGACCATCCCGGAGCCTTCGTTGTTGCCGCCGCCGTAGATGTAGACGAAGACGGGCTTCCTTTCTGAAGGGGACTTCGCCGGTGTCCAGATGTTGACGAAGAGGCAGTCTTCGCTGACCTCTCCGTGCGTCATGAACTCATACGTCCACGGTTTGCGCTCTGCGACGACGGTCTGGATGCAGCTGGGGCCGAACGCTGCTGCCTTCCGCACGCCCGTCCAGGGCATGGGCGGCTGCGGAGCCTGCCAGCGTTTGTCGCCGACGGGGGGCGCGGCAAATGGCACGCCCTTGAATGCCGTGATCCCCGGATGCGCGCCGGGTACGCCCGACACCAGACCGCCCTGGACTTTGACGGGTTCGGTGAAGTCGCCACGCTGGGCGCGCAGGGTCAGCGTCATCGGGACGAGCAAAACGGCCGCGACCGAGAGGGCCGCCGCGCTGCGGGAGAAAGTCGTGTGGCGCATGATGGTGCCCGGAACTGTAAGGCGCGACTTGAAGAACGTCAACTGCCGGCCGGCTCGCATTGTCGGCCGGGCGCGACTTGCGACACAATCGGGCACATGCGCCGGTGCAGCCTGTCCACAACATGATCCGGAGGATTCTCGCATCGCAGCAGGCGGGCCTCGTGCTCGTCATCGTGCTCCTCGGCTTCGTCCTCTCGGTCTTCACGGGCACACACCTGGACCGCGCCACGGGCCAGCCGGTCAACGACTTCCTGAACTCCTACACGCTCATCCAGACGGCGACCGACGCCAGCTTCTTCGCCGTCATGGCGGTAGGCGCGACGATGGTAATCATCTCGGGCGGGATCGATCTATCGGTGGGATCGGTATACGCGTTGGCGGGTGTTGCGATGGCGATGGTCCTGCGCGCGGTCGAACCGTCGGGCGCGGTAACAACGGTGTTGCTCGGGCTGGCCGTGTCGCTGACAGTGGGGCTGGTGTGCGGGGCGATCAACGGGCTGATGGTGGTGGGCCTCCGCGTGCATCCGTTCATCATCACGCTCGGGACGATGTGGATCCTGCGCGGCATTGCGTTCGTGGTGAGCGGCGCCGAGAGCATTCTGCTGCCCGCACCCCTGACGCGCGTGGCGAAGGCGTCGCTCGGTCTGGCGCAGTCGCTCTATCCGGTGCCGATGATCGTGATGCTCGTCGTCACCGTGTGTGGCGCGGTGTATTTGAGCCAGACGGTGATGGGCCGTCACATCTTTGCCTTCGGCGGCAACGCCGAGGCGAGCCGATTTTCGGGCCTTCGGCTCGCGCGGATCCAGGCCAGCGTGTTCGTGATTGCGGGCCTCACGGCCGGGGTCGCGGCGTTCATGGGCGCGAGCTTCTACGGATCGGCCTCTTGCGTGGACGCCACCGGCTACGAGCTGTACGTGATCGCGTCGGCGGTCGTCGGCGGTGCGAGCCTGTCGGGCGGCAAGGGGAGCGCCGTCAGCGCAATGCTCGGCGCGCTTCTGATCGTGCTCATTCGCCAGTCGATCAGAACGCTGCACTTCGACCAGAACTACGAGTGGATCATCATCGGGTGCGCGATCATCGTCGCGGTCGTGCTCGATCAGGCGAGCGCGAGGTTTGCAGCGAGACGGCTGGCGCACGCGGCGCGGCGGGCGTAGCCGCAGGGGCTACAGGAGCTCGTTCGAATGAGAGTGCCATCGATCTCGACCGCCTGGACCTCCATAGGTTCGAAATGGACAAAGAGCTGGCGACTCAGTTGTTGGAGCGAGAGCTGGAAACGCTCAGACATCAACCGTACGCGGACCTGGTCGGCCGCATAGGTTCTGGTTCGCTCGAATACGAGTGCCGGGGCTCTGACGGCCTGATGTATCAGTTGGAGATCCAGTTCGTCTGGGACAACACAGCCGGCGGAAACGTGCGGGTGCTGGGCTCGATCGACGACGGCGGATGGCACGCTTGGGTGCCCGTCAGTCGTTCGTTCATCAAGTCGTCAGACGAGTCGTTCGTGGACGAATAGGTGCCGATGTTCCGTTTCCTGCCTTCGCTGTTACCGTTCTGCCGCTCGCAGCAGCCGGCTCGTTGTTCGGGCTGATCTGGTCACGGCGACACCCCGGGGGCGCAGTGTCGCGTCGTGTCGAACGCGCGATCTAATATCGCCACAGCCAGGTCACGATCTGTGCCAGCATTCCAGCCTGCCCTGGACCACCGACTCTTGACGGAGATCTGATGACCATGACCACGACCTTCACGCGACGGGCTTTTGCAACCGCGCTTCTCGTCCTCCCTCTCGTACTCACCGCCTGCGGCGGCGCCAGCGAATCGAGCGCACCGGCATCCGGGGCGGCGCCCGCCGCGCCGCGCGGCCTCAAGATCGCGATGATTGCCAAGAGCTCGACCAACCCCGTCTTCCTCTCGGCGCGCACCGGCGCCGAAGCGGCGGCGAAGGAGCTCTCGCAGAAGCACAACGTCCCGATCGAGGTCGTCTGGCTCACCCCGCCGGCGGAGGACGGCCAGGTCCAGGCGCAGCGCATTGCCCAAGCGGTCAATGAAGGCGCGAGCGCCGTGCTCATCTCGTGCTCGGATGCCGGCAAGGTCACCGGCGCCATCAACGACGCGGTCTCGCGCGGCGTTCCCGTGATGACCTTCGAC
Organism: uncultured Acidobacteriota bacterium; assembly: GCA_963804795.1. Taxonomy (GTDB): domain Bacteria; phylum Acidobacteriota; class Vicinamibacteria; order Vicinamibacterales; family 2-12-FULL-66-21; genus CAVSUB01. Next base: position 28,770 of record CAWDRS010000018.1, read on the forward strand.
AGCGACGCGCCGCAGTCGCAGCGGTTCGCGTTCTACGGCGTGGACGACGAGAAGACCGGACAGGCCGTGATGGACGAGCTCGCCGCGCAGATGGGGAAGAAGGGGACGATCGCGATCCTTGCGGGAAACCAGAACGCGCCGAATCTCCGCAAGCGCGTGGACGGCGTCAAGCAGGCCGCCGCGGCGAAGTACCCGGACATCAAGATCGCCGGCACCTTCTACCACATCGAGACGCCCCAGGACGCGGCTGCCGAGGTCATCCGGGTCCAGAACGCGTATCCACAGGTGCAGGGCTGGGCGATGATCGGCGGCTGGCCTCTGTTCACCCAGACGCTGCTGAAGGACCTGGATCCGGCGAAGGTGAAGATCGTGGCGGTCGACGGGCTGCCGGCCGAGCTCGCCTACGTCGAGAAGGGCCTCGCGCCGGTGCTTCTCGCACAGCCGACCTACTTGTGGGGATACGAGAGCGTCAATCGCATCTTCGACAAGATTCAGCTCAAGAAAGACGTCCCGACGATCATCCCGATGGAGCTCGTGCGAGTGTCGAAAGAGAATCTCGGCACCTGGGCGAAACAGTTGAAGGACTGGGGGTTCACCGACGTGCCTCCGGAGTACCTGAAATAGGCGCCAGCTCCTTCACTGGCATTCGCGGCGTCGTGCGGGTGGCGCGGCGTGCAAAAACCATCACAGGAGGAAGGGAGGAGGAGGAACACAGATCTTCGACGATCGATTCCTGGTTGCTCGCGCACCGCGATCCGTCGACGAAGATCTGTGTTCCTCCCTCCTCCTTCCTCCTGTTAAAAAAGGCAGCGTTTCAACGACCCGATTGCCACGCCTTCCATGTCCACACCAGCTGTCCGCCTCTCGCACATCGTCAAACGCTTTCCCGGCGTCGTCGCGCTCGACGATGTGAGCGTCGAGGTCGCCGCGGGGAGCTGCCATGCGCTGTGCGGCGAGAACGGCGCAGGGAAAAGCACGCTCGGGAAGATTGTGGCCGGCGTGTACGCCCCGGACGAAGGACAGCTCGAGATCTTCGGAGGAGCCGTCTCGTTTGGATCGCCCGCCGAAGCGCTCCAGAAGGGCATCGGCATGGTGCACCAGGAGCTGGCGTTCTGCGAGAACCTGTCAGTCGCCGAGAACCTGTGCCTCGAGTCGTTGCCGCGATCCGGCCCCTTCCTCTCGCGGCCGCGGATGTGGCGTCGGGCCGAGGCCATGCTCGCCGCCATCGACGCCGCGATTGACGTCCGGCGGACCGTCTTGGAGTTGAGCATCGCCCAGCAGCAGATGCTGCAGATCGCCGCGGCGGTCGGCCGCGGCGCGCGGATCATCGTGTTCGACGAGCCGACCAGCAGCCTGTCGCAGCACGAGGCGGAGGCGCTCTACGGGCTGATCGCTCGGCTTCGTGACCGGGGCGTGACGTGCATCTATGTCAGCCATCGGATGGACGAGATCTTCCGGCTGTGCGACACCGTGACCGTTCTGCGCGACGGGCGGCATGTCGACACGCGGCCGGCTCGAGACCTCGATCGCGCGACGCTCGTGCAGATGATGATTGGCCGCCCCGTCGGCGAGTACTTCCCACAGCACGTCGGCGGAGCGGTGGGCAACGAGGTGCTGCGAGTCGAGGACCTCTCGAGCCCGGCTGGATTCCAGCACATTTCGTTTTCGCTCAAAGCGGGCGAGGTGCTGGGATTCGCCGGTCTCGTGGGCGCCGGCCGCTCGGAGATCGCGCAGGCCCTGTTCGGGTTGGACCCGCGCGTCACCGGCCGGATCCTGGTGCACGGCCGGGCGATTCGCGCCGGGTCGCCTGCCGCCGCCATGCGCGCCGGGCTCGGCCTCGTGCCGGAGGATCGCAAGCGTCAAGGACTCGTGCTGTCGATGAGCGCACGAGCAAACGCCACGCTCGCGGTGCTTCGACGACTCGCGCGGGGACCGTTCATCCGGAGGCTGGCCGAGCGCGCGGTGGCCATGTCCTACCTGCAGAGGCTCCGCGTTCGGGGGTCGGCGATCGAGCAGCCGGCCGCCGGTCTGTCAGGAGGCAACCAGCAGAAGGTGGTGCTCGCGAAGTGGCTCGCGGCCGAGTGCACCATCCTGCTCCTGGACGAGCCGACCCGCGGCGTCGACGTCGGCGCGAAGGCGGAAATCCACGCGCTCGTCGACGATCTCGCATCGAAGGGCCATGCCATCCTGCTGATCTCGAGCGAGCTGCCAGAGGTGCTCAACTTGTCCACGCGGATCCTCGTCCTGCGGGGCGGCAGGGTCGCCGGCGAGCTCACGCGGGCGGAAGCCAGCCAGGAAGCCGTGCTGCGCTTGATGGCCGACGTCGCGTAGCGGGTGGACTGATTCGGTGGGTGTAGGGGGCCTGAACGCCCGCCTCAACATCTGCGGTCGTGAGTCCCCGCCGGCGCCTATAATGGCGACGTTCGAGTCTCTCCCCTGAACCGGCCCGGCATTCGCTGACCGCACGCGGAGGTTGCAATGAGGCGTCTCGTCGTTGCACTGACGGCACTTGTCCTGACGGCGGCACTGCCTGGTGCACAGCAGACCGCCGCCAAGCCCCTCCAGATCTGGGTGGTCGATGTCGAAGGGGGCAAGGCAGCCCTCTATGTGACGCCGACCGGCCAGACGGCAATCATAGACACCGGCTTCCCCGGAGCGCGCGATCTGGACCGCATCATGGCCGCGATCGCCGACGCGGGCGTGAAGCAGATCGATTTCCTGATCTCCTCGCACTATCACGTCGATCACATCGGCAATCTGGTGGAGCTGGCCGGGCGCATACCGGTTGGCACCTTCGTCGATCATGGACCGACGGTCGAGGGGCCGGATGTCCCGCAGGTCGCGCCAGGGGCCGACGGGCTTCCGGTCACGAAACCGCGCGAGCAGATCGAGGGATTTCAGGCCGCCTATGCGGAGCTGTACGGCAAGGCCAAACACCTGGTCGTGAAACCGGGCGATCGTGTCCCGATCGGCGGCGTCGACTGGAGGATCGCGGCAGCGGGTGGGAAGCTGCTGAAGACGCCGCCGTTGCCTGGCGGCGGCGGAGCGAACCCGTTCTGCGCGAACTTCACACCCATGGTGGGGACGACGGGCCTCGTGGATCCCGATGACGCGCAGTCGATCGGCAATGTGATTATCCTTGGAGAGTTCCGCGCGGTCGATTTCGGTGACATGTGGCGCACCAAAGAGCTCGAGCTGATGTGCCCCACGAATCCCATCGGCACTGTCGATCTCTACTTCGCGACCAGCCACGGTGCGGTGGCCTCCGGCTCGCTGCCGTTCGTCCACGGCCTGCAGCCGCGCGTCGCCATCATGCAGAACGGCACCCGCAAGGGCGGCGCCCCCGGTCCAATGCAGACGATGCTGTCGTCGCCCAGGCTCGAGGCGCTGTGGCAGATGCACTGGTCGTACAACGCCCTGCTCGAGCAGAACAGCCCCGGCCTGTACATCGCGAATATCGAGGACATGCCGACGATCGCCGGGGTGCTGACGGCTCCACCCCGCGGCGGGGGTCCGGGCGGCACACCCGCGGCGGCGCCAGGTGCCGCGGCACCTCCGCCCACGACCGCTCCTGCCGCCCCGGCCGCGACGACGCAGCCACCCTCGACTCCACCGATCGCGGGTGGCCAGCCGGCGGCCGCGGCTCCGGCGCAAGGACGTGGTCGAGGCAACGCGGTCGGCCACACGCCGGCGTATTGGCTCAAGGTCGACGCGTTCCAGGACGGTAGCTTTACAATCACGAATCCGCGGAATGGCTTCAACAAGACCTACGCGGGACGCGCCGCCGCCCGCGCAACGAAGTAGACAGCCACTACTTGGATGTAAGTGAATCGGTAGCGGCCGCTCCGTTGTCATGGCCGCGGATTCGGGCCGAACGACCCGATCGCCCGCTACCACATCAGCTCAGACAGGCCACCGGTCCTGCGCAAGAGGAGAGCGACATGAGATCGAAGTACCGACCCTCCCGGCGGACATTCCTGTCCGGCGCGGCCGCCGCGTCGGCCTACGTGTGGATTCCCAAACCTGTCAAGGGCTACACGGCCGTCGAGATGCGCACCATGTTCACGAACGAGGTGAAGCCGGGCGTGTCGAAGTGGGAGCTCGACACGCCGGCGCTCTGCGTCGACCTCGACAAGATGGACAAGAACATCCAGACGATGCAGGCGGCGCTGAAGAAGTACCGGACTCCCCAGCCGCCCGCACGCCAAGACGCACAAGTGCGCCGCGATTGCGAAGCAGCAGCTGGCCACCGGATCGATCGGGATCTGCTGCGCGAAGCTGGGTGAAGCGGAGGCGATGATCGCGCACGGGGTCGACAAGATCCTGATGACGACCTCGAACCCGTCGAAGAACAAGATCCGCCGCGCGATGGCGCTTCGCAAATCGCACCCCGAGTTCATCCAGGCGGTGGACGAGGAACAGAACGCGCGGGATCTCTCCGCGGCCGCCAAGGAAGCGGGCGTCGTCGCCGATGTCGTCATCGACGTCGCGGTTGGGACGCGGAGCGGCATACCTGCGGCAGACGCTCTGGCGCTGGCCCAGCTCATAGACAAGCTGCCGAACCTCAAGCTGCGAGGGATGCTCTCGTACGACGGAGGAGTGCAGCATGCGAAGGGGTTCGCCGCCCGGAAGCAGCGCGCGCTCGAGACGATCGAGCCGAACGCCGCGGCATTCGAGTCGATGAAGAAGGCCGGTTTGAACATGGAGATCTTCAGCGGCGGAGGCACCGGCACCTACAACATCATGCACGCCGTGCCGGGATTCACCGACCTGCAGGTGGGCAGCTATCTGTTCATGGACATGCAGTACCTGGCGATCGGGAGCGAAAACGGTGATGCGGTCTACAACGACTTTGCTCCGTCGCTGACCGTGCTGACCACGGTGCTCAACAACAGGTTCCCGGGCCGGCTGACGACCGATGCCGGCGCCAAGGCGCTGACGCTCAACACGCCAACCGCGGGCGTCATCGGCGAGCCGGGCATGGAGTACAACGCCGGCTCGGACGAGTTCGGCGGCATCCGATTCTCGAGCCCACCGTCGAAGGACTACAAAATCGGGGACCTGCTCGAGGTCATCGTGCCGCACTGCGATCCCGTCGTGAACGAATACGACCAGTTGTACGGGATACGAAAGGACAAGGTCGAAGTCGTGTGGCCGATCACGGCCCGGGGCAAATCCCAGTAATGCGCGCATCAACGGCGGCCGCGATCGGTCTCGCGGCAGTTGCGCTCGTCGCCCTCGCTCCGCTCGCGGCGCAGGACTTCGACCTCGTGCTGGTGAAGGGCCGCGTGGTCGATCCTGAATCAGGATTGGACGCCGTGCGGAGCGTCGGCATCAGCGGCGGGAAGATTGCCGCGGTCTCCGAAGGCCTGCTCTCGGGTCGGCGGGTGATCGACGCTGCCGGCCTCGTCGTCGCACCCGGATTCATCGATCTTCACGAGCACGGTCAGACGGAGGAAGCCTACCGGTATCAGGCGGCCGACGGCGTCACCACGTCCTTCGAGCTCGAAGTCGGGACCGGGGATGTCGATCGCTGGTATCAGGAGCGAGAGAAGGGTCGGCTCATCAACTACGGTGTGAGCATCGGCCACATCCCCGTGAGGATCGCGGTAATGCACGATCCGAGCACCTTTCTGCCGAGCGGAGACGCCGCGCACAAGGCAGCGTCCGTCGCGGAGATCGCAGAGATGGCGCAGCGGATCGATGAAGGGCTGCGCAAGGGTGCGGTGGCTGTCGGCCTGGGGCCCTCGTACACCGCTGCGGCAACCCAATGGGAGGTCCTCGAGGTCTTCCGTGTCGCGGGCCGTCACCACGCGTCGGTGCACGTGCACGTGAGGGGCGGCATCGCGGGCCTCGAGGAAGTCATCGCAGGCTCCGCCATCAGCGGCGCTCCGCTGCACGTGGTCCACATCAACAGCTCGGGCCTCTCGCAGACGCGGGAGATGCTGCAGATCATCACGGAGGCCCGGTCCCGCGGGCTCGACGTCACGACCGAATCGTATCCGTACTCGGCGGGCATGACCGAGATCCAGTCGGCGAACTACGACGGGTGGGAGCAGTGGCCCGACCAGCGGTTTGCCACGCTCGAATGGCCGGTCACCGGCGAGCGGCTCACGCGCGAGACGTTCGCGAAGTACCGCAAGACCGGCGGGCCCGTGATCGGGCACTCCAACACCGACGAGATGGTCGCGGTCGCCGTCAACAGCCCGATCACCGCGATTGCAAGCGACGGGTACATGGCGAACGGCATCGGGCATCCGCGCACCTCGGGCACCTACTCGAAGGTCCTGGGACGCTACGTGCGAGACGCTGGTTCGCTCTCGCTGATGGATGCGCTCCGGAAGATGACGCTCATGCCGGCACAGCGCCTCGAGGCGCGGGTTCCGGCGATGCGGAACAAGGGTCGCGTGTGTGTCGGCGCAGACGCCGATCTGACGATCTTCGACCCGGTGCACGTGATCGATCGCGCCACGTACCGCCAGCCGACGCTTCAGCCGGAGGGTATCCGCCACGTCGTCGTCAACGGCGTGCTGGTGGTGCACGAAGGGAAGCTCGTGCCGGGCGTGACGCCCGGCCGGGCGATGCGCGCCCCTCGACAGGGCCAGTGACGCACACACCTGGCCGCTTCGCGGTCTGTTCGGCGATGTTCCTTGCTCCGCTGCTCGCGTCCTGCTCGCGCGATGAGCCGACTGGCAGCCGTCCGGCCGCGTCCTCGCCTCCTACACTCGCGGTGATCAACGCGCACGTCTGGACGGGCAATCCCGAGCGTCCGTGGGCCGAGGCGCTTGCGGCGAGCGGTGACCGTCTGGTCCTGGTCGGGTCGACGCGCGACGTGCGCGAGGCGGCGGCCGGAGCGACGATCGTCGACGCGGGTGGCAAGCTCGTGCTCCCCGGGTTCATCGACGCGCACGTGCACTTCCTCGTCGGCGGCTTCCGGCTGGCTTCGGTGCAGCTGCGCGACGCAACGACGAAGGCGGAGTTCGTCGCGCGCATTCAGGCGTTTGCCGCGACGGTGAAGCCGGGCACCTGGATTACCGGTGGTGATTGGGATCACTCGTTGTGGGGTGGTGAGCTGCCGTCGCGTGGCTGGATAGATCGCGTCACGCCGGATCATCCAGTGTGGGTGAACCGGCTCGACGGGCACATGGCGCTGGCCAACAGTGCCGCGCTCGCAGCCGCCGGCATCACGCGAGCGACGCCGGAGGTGGCGGGCGGTACGATCGTTCGTGACTCCGACGGCGAGCCGGCGGGCGTCCTCAAAGACAACGCGATGTCGCTCGTCTATCGCGTCGTGCCGGCGCCATCACCCGCGCTCGAGGATCGTGCCCTCGCGGCCGCCATGCGGTACGTGGCCGAACGCGGCGTCACGTCGGTGCACAACATGGGGTCCTGGAACGACCTCGCCGTGTTCACGCGCGCCCGCGATGCAGGTCAGCTCACGACGCGAATCTACGCGGCTGTCCCCCTTGCGGACTGGGAGAAGCTTCGAGATCGCGTCGGTGGCCGCGATGCGGCGGCCAATCCGGATGGAGACGGGCGGGGCAATGAGTGGCTGCGCCTGGGAGCCCTCAAAGGATTCGTCGACGGGTCCCTCGGCTCGCACACGGCGGCGTTCGACGCACCCTTTACCGACGCGCCGACCGACCGCGGTCTCTTCGTGAACACCCCAGAGAAGCTGCACGCATGGGTTGACGGCGCGGACAAGGCAGGGCTTCACGTCCTGGTCCACGCAATCGGTGACCGCGCGAACCGGCTCATTCTCGACATCTTCGAACGCGTGGCTCGCGACAACGGACCGCGCGACCGACGCTTCCGCGTCGAGCACGCACAACACCTCGCGCCCCAGGACATCCCCCGCTTCGGCGCGCTTGGTGTGATCCCGAGCATGCAGCCGTACCACGCCATAGACGATGGGCGATGGGCGGAGACGGTCATCGGTCCCACGCGCGTCCAGACGACCTACGCCTTCCGCTCGCTGCTGGAGGCCGGAGCCAGGCTGACGTTCGGGAGTGATTGGTTCGTGGCGCCGCCCACACCGCTGGAAGGCATCTATGCAGCGGTCACGCGACGGACGCTGGACGGCCGGAATCCCGATGGCTGGGTGCCCGGGCAAAAGATTACGGTCGAGCAAGCGGTTCGGGCCTATACGACGGCTGCGGCGTTCGCGTCGTTCGAGGAGGGCCTCAAGGGGGCGCTCGTGCCCGGTCGGCTGGCGGACTTCGTCATGCTCGACCGCAATATCTTCGAAATTCCGCCAATCGAAATTCGGACCGTACGGGTGGTCTCGACCGTCGTTGGAGGGAAGACCGTCCACAGCCGGGAGTCGGCAGTCGGCGGTCGTGCCCCAGACTGAGATCTCAAGCCGAACATCGTTGCGCACTGCAAACCGCGGTGTGCGATTTCCTGACTCATCCACCCCGTCTGTCGGCTCAACGACCTATAATAACTACTCGATGCGTCCAACAGAGGTTCGCAATCCGGACTACTACCACAGGGTCGTCGACTGCCAATGGGCCTGTCCGGCCCATACCAACGTCCCCGAGTACATCCGACTCATCGCCCAGGGGCGTTTCACCGACGCCTACATGCTCAACCGGGAGTCGAACGTGTTCCCCGGGATTCTGGGGCGCACGTGCGATCGGCCCTGCGAGCCGGCGTGCCGGCGCGGCCGGATCGACGGCAAGCCGGTAGCCATCTGCAGGTTGAAGCGCGTGGCCGCCGACAACCGCGGCGAGGTGAAGCACCTGTTGCCGCAGGCGCCAGAAGAGAAGAACGGCAAGACGATCGCCCTCATCGGGGCGGGCCCGGCCTCGCTGACGGTGGCCAACGACCTGGTGCCGCTCGGCTACTCCGTCACGATCTTCGAGAAGCTGCCGCGGCCGGGCGGCCTCATGCGCATCAACATTCCGGCCTTCCGGCTCCCCGAACAGGTTCTGGACGAGGAGATCGCCTACATCGTCGACATGGGCGTCGACGTCCGGTACAACACGCCGATCGACAGCCTGAAGACGCTGCTCGACGAAGGCGGCTTCGATGCGGTGTTCGTCGGGAGCGGCGCGCCGAAGGGCAAGGAACTGGAGATTCCCGGCCGCCACGACACCGACCAGATCTTCATTGGCATCGACTGGCTCGAGTCGATCCACTTCGGCCACGTGGACTCGGTCGGCAAGCGCGTGCTCATCATCGGCGTCGGCAACACGGCGATGGACTGCTGCCGGTCCTCGAAGCGGCTCGGGGCGACGGACGTGAAGGTCATCGCGCGCAAGACGCGGAAGTACTTCAAGGCGTCCCCGTGGGAGCTGGAGGATGCCGAGGAGGAAGGCGTCGACATCATCGAGAACCTGCAGCCGGTGCGCTTCATCGTCGAGAACGGCGTGTTGACCGGCATGGAGTTCGACAAGTTCCGGTCGATCGAGACGCCGACGGGATTGAAGCAGGAAGTGATCGGCCGGGAGATCCTCCCGTGCGACACCGTCGTGCTCGCGATCGGTCAGGACAACGCGTTTCCCTTCATCGAGCGCAACATCGGACTGGAGTTCGGCAAGTGGGACATGCCGGTCGTCGACAAGACCACGTTCATGTCGACGCGACCCGGTGTGTTCTTCGGCGGCGACGCGGCGTTCGGACCGGCGAACATCATCTGGGCCGTGGAGCAGGGGCATCAGGCGGCGATCTCCATCCACAACTACTGTCAGGGCGTTCCGCTCACCGAGCGGCCGCCGCAGGGGATGACGCTCGCCAGCACGAAGATGGGTCTCCACGAGTGGGCGTACAGCAACAACTACGACCCGTCGCCGCGTCAGAAGATGATTCACGTCGACCTGCCGATCCGCTTCGAGAGCATGAAGACCGAAGTGGAGAAGGGGTTTACGGCGGAGCAGACGCGCGCCGAAGTCGAGCGCTGCCTGAACTGCGACATCGAGACCTTCTTCACCGATTCGCTCTGCATCGAGTGCGACGCCTGCATCGATATCTGCCCGGTCGACTGCCTGACGATGACGCCGAACGCGGAGGAGCCCGACCTGCGCGGCCGGCTGCTGGCGCCGGCGACGAACCTCGATCAGCCGCTCTTCGTGTCCGGGCCGCTGAAGCAGACGCAGCGGGTGATGGTCAAGGACGAGAACGTCTGCCTGCATTGCGGGCTCTGCGCCGAACGGTGTCCGACCTACGCGTGGGACATGCGCAAGTTCGCGTTGCAGATTCCGTATGCGGGGCAGCCGGGTCGAGTGATACCGCTCGTGGCGGTCTGAAGACAGCTTCCAGCTTCCAGCTTCCAGCTGGCGGCCGGGTAGGTTGGGAGGCAGTGGTGGAACTTGAGGCTGGAGTGACAGTGCAAGAAGTTCTAGTCGCAGCTCGGTGCTCGCATCGATACAAAGCGGGAAGCTGGAAGCTGGCAGCTGGAAGCTAATTTCCCATGGACCGAACCAACGATTTCGCGTTCAAGATTGCGACGCCGAACGGCACCGGGTCGGCGTCCGCCAACGGCCTCCTCATGCAGGCGATCTTCCGCATGGGCGTGCCGGTGACGGGGAAAAATGTCTTCCCCTCCAATATCCAAGGGCTGCCGACCTGGTACGAGATCCGGGTGAGCCGCAAGGGCTACAGGGCGCGGACGCCGACCTTCGATCTCATGGTGGCGCTGAACCCGGCGACGTATCAGAAGGACGTCGCGGAGGTTCGGTCCGGCGGCTGGTTGCTCTACGATTCGACCTGGCCGCTCGACTCGCGGCTGACGCGGCCGGATGTGACGTATCTGGGGATTCCCCTCAGCGAGCTGTGCAACACCCGCTTCCCGGGCGCGCGCGAGCGGATCCTGATGAAGAACATCGCGTACGTCGGCGCGCTCGCCGGCCTGCTGGATATCGACGCGGACGTGCTCAGGGCGATGCTCAAAGAGAAGTACGCGAAGAAGCCGGCGCTCGTCGACTCGAACCAGACGGCGCTGGACATCGGCCGCGACTACGCCACCTCGCATTTGGCGTGTCCCCTGCCGATCAAGCTGGCATCGATGGACGCGACGAAGGATGCGATCCTGATCGACGGCAACACGGCGGCCGCGCTCGGCTGCCTCTACGCTGGTGCGACGGTCGGCGCCTGGTACCCGATTACGCCGGCGACCTCGTTGATGGAAGCGTTCAAAGGCTTCTGCCAGAAGTACCGCCGCGAGCCGAAGACCAATCGGAACCGGTTTGCCATCCTTCAGGCGGAAGACGAGATTGCCGCGATCGGCATGGTCATCGGCGCGTCCTGGGCGGGCGCGCGCGCATTCACCCCGACGTCGGGTCCCGGCATTTCCCTGATGAACGAGTTCCTCGGGCTTGCGTACTATGCCGAGGTCCCGGCGGTCATCTTCGACGTGCAGCGGACGGGGCCGTCCACCGGCATGCCGACTCGCACGCAGCAGGGCGACCTGATGATGTGCGCGTACGCCTCGCACGGGGACACGCGTCACATCTGCCTGTATCCCTCGGATCCGCGCGAAGCGTTCGAGTTCGCCGCACAGTCCTTCGATCTCGCCGAGCGCTTCCAGACGCCGGTCTTCGTCCTGAGCGATCTGGACATCGGGATGAACGACTGGATGATTCCGCGCCTCACATGGGACGATGCGTATCGCCCCGATCGCGGCAAGGTCCTGTCGCCCGAGCAGCTGGATACGGTGAAGACGTTCCACCGGTATGTCGATCCGGACGGAGACGGGATTCCATACCGGACGTTGCCTGGCGTCCATCCGGCGGGCGCGTACTTCACGCGTGGCTCCGGACACAACCGCTATGGTGCGTACACCGAGGACGGCGAGGAATACGCGGAAGTCATCGATCGGATCGATCGAAAGATTCAGCGGGCGGCGCGCGCCGTCCCGGCACCGGTCACGAAGATCGTTCCTGGCGCCAAGATCGGGCTGCTCACCGTCGGCGGCTGCCACGCGGCGTGCGCCGAGGCGCTCGATCTGTTCGGGCAGGAGGGCCTTGCGATCGACTACATGCGCGTACGCGGCTTTCCTTTCTCGGACGACGTCCGCCGGTTCCTCGAGTGCCACGAGATCAACTTCATCGTCGAGCAGAACCGCGACGCGCAGCTGCGCAGCCTGCTGATGCTCGAGACAGGCGTGCCTGTCGAGAAGCTGCAGTCGATCCGGTATTACGCCGGCTTCCCGATGAGCGCCGAGCACGTCGTGACGGGTCTGAAGGCCAAGCTGGAGCACGCGGCATGACGTACATCGCGAAACCGAAGGTCCACCATCCGGCGCTGCAGAAGAACGCGATCGGCCTGACGCGCCGCGACTACGAAGGCGCGATCACGACACTCTGCGCCGGATGCGGCCACGACTCCATTACGGCGGCGATCATCCAGGCCTTCTGGGATCTGTCCATCCAGCCCCACCATGTCGCCAAGTTGTCGGGGATCGGCTGCTCGTCGAAGACGCCCGCGTACTTCCTTCGCGAAGCGCACGGCTTCAACGGCGTGCATGGCCGGATGCCCACGCTCGTCACGGGCGCGAACGCCGCCAACCGCGACGTGATCTACATCGGCATCTCGGGCGACGGCGACTCGCTCTCGATCGGTCTGGGTCACCTGTGCCACGCCATCCGCCGCAACGTCAACGTCCTCTACGTCCTCGAGAACAACGGCGTCTACGGGCTGACGAAGGGTCAGTTCTCGGCGTCGGCAGACGCGGGATCGGTGAGCAAGAAGGGGGAGGCCAACACGATGCAGGCCATCGACGGGTGCCTGCTCGCGTTGTCGCTCGGCGCGACGTTCGTGGCCCGCAGCTTCTCCGGCGACAAGGCCCAGCTCGTGCCGATCCTGAAGGCCGCGCTGTCGCATCGCGGGTTTGCGTTCGTGGACGTCATCTCACCCTGCGTGACGTTCAACGATCACGAAGGATCGACGAAGAGCTACGCCTACACGCGCGAGAAAAACGTCGAAGTGGTGCAGGCCGACTTCGTGCCGCCCGCCGCGACGATAACCGCCGAATACGAGCCGGGATCCGTCCGCAACGTGTTGATGCACGATGGGAGCTGGGTGCGCCTCCGGAAGGTCGCCGAAGACTACGATCCCACGGATCGGGACCGCGCCTACACCTACATTCGCGAACGGCAAAGCGAAGGCGAGCTCGTGACCGGGCTGCTCCACCTGTCGCCGGACTCCCGCGACCTTCACGATCAGAGCGAAACCGTCGAAACGCCGCTCACCCAGCTGCCGTACGACGCGTTGTGCCCAGGCAGCGCCGAGCTCGACAAGCTGCAACAGCGATTCCGGTAGGCGTCACACCTTACCTTGAGTGTAGGGGGCTACTCGAGCGATGGTTTCAACAGGAGATCAGAAGATCAGGAAGTTCAGAAGGTTTTTGCCTTTTGAGCTTTTTACTTCTGAGCTTCCGTGTCTGATCGATGCCCGGATCGTCCGGGCGCCAAGAATTCCTAATCTCCTGACCTCTTGATCTCCTGTGAGATCTCTTGCCCGGATCGGATCGATTGCCGTGGCAGGAGTGCTCGGATCCGAAACGTCCCCCCATCCCGCGTCGTATTCCACCCCGCGACCCAACTGCAAGGAGCCGTCATGTTTCGAAGCACACGCTCGGTTGCGTTAATCGTTGCGGCAGCAGGATTTGTTGGCTTGGCACCTGCCGGATATGCGCAGGCGCCGGCCGCGCCAGCGGCTCCCCAGGGGGGACGAGGCAACCAGGCGCCGCCCGTCGTCTCGCAGGAAGTCTCGGCCGATCGGAAGATCACCTTTCGCATCTCGGCACCGCAGGCTCAAGCCGTGCGGCTTGCCGCCGGTGACATTCCCGGAGTGGGCCAGGCGACGCAGCTCACGAAAGGGGACAACGGCGTCTGGGAGGCCACTGTCGGTCCTGTTGAGCCGGGCGCCTACCGGTACTCGTTCAACGTCGATGGCGTGACGACGATCGATCCAGCGACCCCGTTCACGAGCGAGTCGAACACGCGCGTCTGGAGCGTCGTGTACGTGCCCGGTGCCGAAAATACCGACACGAGGAACGTGCCCCACGGCGCCGTCGCCGCTGTGACGTACTACTCCACGACCCTGAAGGCGTTCCGCCGGATGCACGTCTACATGCCGCCCGGTTACGAGACCGGCACCGCGAAATACCCGGTGTTCTATCTCCTTCACGGCGCCGGCGATAGTGACGACTCGTGGACGTCGGTCGGCCGCGCGAGCTTCATCCTGGACAATCTGATCGCCGACAAGAAGGCCAAGCCGATGGTCGTGGTGATGCCTGCCGGACACACGAGCCGGACTCCGGCATCCGGAGGAGTCGCGGGACGCTCGGCTACGCAGGACTTCGTCAACGACTTCACGACGGACATCGTCCCGTATGTCGGAAGCCACTACCGCGTGCTCACCGATCGCGCCAATACGGCCATTGCCGGACTCTCGATGGGCGGCAACCACGCCCTGCAGATTGGCGTTCCGCAGCTCGAGAAGTTCGCTTACATCGGTGTCTACAGCGCCGGCTTGCTTGGCGCGTTTCCGGGCATGGCCGGACCGGGTGGACGAGGCGCCGCGCCTGCCGCCGCGCCCGCTGCTGCACCCGCTGCCCCCGTCGCGGCCCCTGCTGCCCCCGCCGCCGCACCCGCGGCCGCTCCGACCGCGGCGCCGGCGTCGACTGCGGTCCAGGCGCCCGAATGGGAGCGCCAGTACGCGGCGAAGCTCGATGATGCGAACCTGAAGAAAGGCTTGAAGCTCTTCTGGTTTGCCACCGGAAAAGACGATGGGCTGATCACGACCACCAAGGCGACGGTGGAGCTCTTCGAAAAGCACGGCTTCAAACCGGTCTTCAAAGAAAGTGCGGGCGGGCACACCTGGATCAACTGGCGCGCGTACTTGACCGAGTTCGTGCCGCAGCTCTTCCAGCCGGGCGCGGCAAAGGTGGGGACGACGCAAGCATCGCGTTAGCGCGAGAGGGGTCCGGCGCATCGTTGGGGAAGAAGCGCGCCGAAGGCGCGCCCGGCGGAGCGGAGCGGGGCGAAGGGGTCCCCGCGAGCGGCGCCGACAGGGGGTCTGGGGCACGAAGTCCCCCAGACTATAATGACTGGCCTCACGAGTGTTCCCGCGGGAGCACGGAAAGGTTGTCATGGCTGTTCTCGAAATACCCGCGCGTCGTACTGGGTCTTGCCCTGGGCGCCGTGCTTTTCGTCGCGACGGTCACGGCGTCGCAGCGTCAGGCGTCGGCGATGGCGTCGGCGGCCAACGCGTTCCTCGCAGGCCTCAGCCCCGAACAGCGGGAGCAGGCGGCCCTGCCGTTCGAAGGCGAGGAGCGCATGCGCTGGAACTTCATTCCCAACGAGATGTTTCCGCGCAAGGGCCTGATGGTGAAGTCGATGTCCGAGGCGCAGCGCGCGCAGGCGCATGCGCTGCTCAAGTCCGGCCTCAGCCAGAAGGGCTACATGACGGCGACCGCGATCATGGAGCTCGAGGACGTGCTGCGGGCCATCGAGGCCACCGGCGGGGGCGACTCGCGCGGCGGCCCTCCGCGGTTCGCCCGCCACCCGCTCGAGTACTACTTCACGATCTTCGGCACCCCATCGGCCAAGGGCGCCTGGGGATGGCGCGTCGACGGGCATCACGTATCCCTTCACTTCACCATCCAGGACGGCAAGGCGGTCGCGAGCACGCCGACCTTCTTCGGTTCGAATCCTGCGCACGTGCTCGACGGCCCGAAGAAGGGGCTGAGCGTTCTCGCGCCGGAGGAGGACGCCGGCCGGGCGCTCGTGCAGGCGCTCGATGACGCGCAGCGGAAGACCGCGACGATCCTGGAGGTTGCGCCCAACGATATTGCGACTGGCAACAAGCCGAGCGCCGATCCCCAGACCCCGGTCGGCATCATGGCCTCCGCGATGACTCCGCCGCAGCGTGAGCTGCTGATGAAGCTGATCGACGTCTACGCGTCGTACATGGCTGAGGACTCGGCCGCGGAACGGTTGTCCAAGCTCAAGACCGCGGGCGTGGAAAAGATCGCCTTCGCGTGGGCCGGCGGGATACAGCCAGGAGAGAAGCACTACTACCGCGTCCAGGGGCCGACGTTCCTGATCGAGTTCGACGACACGCAGAACAACGGGAACCACATTCATTCCGTGTGGCGGGACTTCAAGGGAGACTTCGGCCGGGATCTTCTTGCGGAGCACCTGGCAGCCTTCCCGCACTGACGGACGCGCATGTCCGCCAGTCAGGCCGAGAAAGGCGAGCGGTTCCGGGCGCTCCACGCCCGACCGGGCGCCTTCGTGATCCCGAACCCGTGGGACGCGGGGACGGCGCGTATCCTGACGAGTCTTGGCTTCGAAGCGCTGACCACGACGAGCGCTGGTCTGGCCTTCGCTCTCGGCCGGCCCGATGGCGCCGGCGCCGTCAGTCGTGACGAGACACTCGCCAACGCCAAGGCGATTGTCGACGCGACGGATCTGCCCGTCGCAGCCGATCTCGAGAACGGCTTCGGCCACACTCCTGAAGCGGCGGCCGAGACGATTCGGCTGGCCGGTGAGGCGGCCGGGCTCGTCGGGGGTTCGATCGAGGATTCAACCGGCGATCCTCAGCGACCGATCTACGACTTCCAGCATGCCGTCGAACGTGTCAGTGCGGCGGTCGAAGCTGCGCGTGCACTGCCGTTTCCCTTTGTACTCGTGGGCCGCGCCGAAAATCTGATCCACGGCCGGCCGGACCTCGACGATACGATTCGACGGCTGCAGGCGTTCGAGGCGGCCGGCGCCGACGCCCTGTACGCACCAGGTCTCACCAAAGCGGACGATATTCGTCTGGTGTGCGAAGCGGTCCGCAAGCCCGTCAACGTCGTCATGGGGTTGAAGAGCAGCTCGCTGTCGGTGTCCGAGTTGGCCTCTCTCGGCGTTCGTCGGATCAGTCTGGGCTCGGCGCTCAGCCGGGCTGCGCTCGGCGCCTTCGTACGCGCTGCGCGAGAGATCCGCGAGCACGGCACCTTCCGCTTCGCCGAGGACGCGATGCCGTACGCCGATTTGAACAATCTCATGGCCGGGAAATAGGACGTAAGCAAGATCCCCTCCCCGTTCGTAGATGTCTTAGTCCATTCGGTCGTGTCGGCCGTAGCCCAGAATTACCGGCGCATGTGTCTCCGTGGCTTCCGCCTCCGCCACGGCTACGGCGGACCAGGCGGAAGGTGGCAGCCACAAGGTCGGTTTGAGGAGATTGTCACTTGAAAAAATCGATTTGCTGGATTGCCGTCGTTGCCGGTCTTGCCCTCGTGTTCGGACTGCTGGAGCCACGGGCGCAGGCTCGAGGCCAGGCGCCTGCCGGTCAGCCTCCGCCGCCGGGAGCAGGCCCGGGTGGTCGCGCGAACACTCCGCCCCCTGATCCGACCAAGCCGCACAAGCTCGAGATCGCCGAAGGGACGAAGGCGAGATACAAGGTCCGTGAGCAGCTTGCCGGCATCTCGTTTCCGAGCGACGCCGTCGGCACCACCGAGGCGGTCACCGGGATGCTCGTCCTCAACCCGGATGGATCCATCGACGCCACCAAATCGAAGCTGACGGTCGATCTCCGCACGCTCAAGAGCGATCAGCAGATGCGCGACGGATACGTCCAGCGGAACACGCTCGAGTCCGAGAAGTTTCCGATGATCGAGTTCGTCCCGAAGAAAGCGACCGGCCTGCCGGCGCCGCTTCCGGCAGGGATGGGCGCTCAGGCGGGCTTCCAGTTGACCGGAGACATGACGCTGCACGGCGTCACGAAGGAAGTCGCCTGGAACGTGGTGGCGACGTTCGGCAACGACCAGGTCGCCGGGCGCGCGACGACAACCCTTCAATTCGCGACCTTCAACCTCACGAAGCCCACTCTGGCGCGCCTCATGAGCGTCGACGACAAGATCGAGCTCGAGATCGAGTTCAGGTGCAAGCGGAGCGTCCTCGCTCCGTAAGAAGCTCAGCTTCCAGCTTCCCGCTGCCAGCTCCAGTCGGCAGTCGGGAGTCGACAGTCGTTCGGAGTCGATACGATCATGAAACGGTCATCGAGTAGGTTGGTCACGATCGCGGTGGCGTGTTGCGCCGCGAGCGCAATCGTGACGAGCCAGGCGCCGGCGCCTCAACCGCAGGGAGCGCCGGCCGCGCCAGCCGCTCCGCCGCAAGGCGGACGCGGCGGGCCCAGTCCGCCACCAGGCGGACGTGCGAATCTCGAAGCACAGATCGCGCAAGGCGCGGACTTCCTCAAGCGCCCGCCCGTGTTGCGCCAGTCGCCGGAAGGGGAGCAGAAAACCTTTCTGCTCCCTCCCGGCTTCAAGATCGAACCCGTGCTCGCCGATCCCCTGATCGAAGATCCGGTCGGCGTGAGCTTCGACGGGAATGGGCGGATGTACGTCCTCGAGATGCGTTCCTACATGCAGGACGTGGAGGGATCGACATCGCGTCAGCCGATCGGCCGGATCTCCCGTCACGAGGACAGCGACGGCGACGGCGTCTACGACAAGCACACGGTCTTCATCGACAAGCTCGTTCTGCCGCGGATCGCCTATCCACTTCAGGACGGCGTGCTCCTGGTTCTTGAGACCGACAACCGGGACATGTATCGGTACACGGACACCAACGGGGATGGCGTCGCGGACAAGAAAGAGCTCTTCTATGCGGGCGCCGGTCGCGTCACGAACATGGAGTGGCAGCCGGGAGGCCTGACGTGGGCGCTCGACAACTGGTTGTACACGACCTACAACCCGTTTCGCCTTCGCATCGCGCCGGGTGGCAGGCTGCTGCGGGAGGAGACGGAACCCAACGGCGGGCAGTGGTGGTCGGCGCAGGACAACTACGGGAAGATGTGGTGGGTGGACGGCGGCGGCGAGATCGGTCCGGTCAACTTCCAGACGCCGATCGTGTATGGCGCCTTCAACGTGCCCGACAACTTCGAGCCGGATTTCCAGGTCCCCTATCCGGCCCCAGGCGGCATCGCGGACATGCAGGGCGGGATGAACCGCGTCCGGATGCCGGACGGGACGCTGAACCATTTCACAGCCGCATCTGGCGTCGAGATCTATCGTGGCGATCGGCTGCCGGCAGACATGCTCGGCGATCTCTTCTTCACCGAGCCCGTCGCCCGCATCCTCCGCCGCTCCAAGATCGTCGTGACAGAAGGCCTGACCCAGCTGCGCAACGCGTATCCCAAATCCGAGTTCATCCGCTCCACGGACCCGCTCTTCCGTCCCGTCTGCATCGTCAATGCGCCTGACGGAACCCTGTACCTGATGGACATGTACACCGGCATCATTCAGGATGCGCAGTTCATCGGGCCTGGATCGTACTTGCGACGAAAGGTGGAGCAGTACGATCTCGACAAGCAGCACAACTGGGGCCGCATCTGGCGGATTACGTACGAGGGAATGGAGCCGGATAGGCGGGTGCCGAAGATGTACAACGAGACGTCTGCTCAGCTCGTCGAACACTTCAACCACCCGAACGGTTGGTGGCGAGACACCGCGCAGAAGCTGCTCGTGCTGAAGCAGGACAAATCGGTGGTCCCGGCGCTGAAGACCATGGCGCGGACGTCATCCAATCAGCTCGCGAGGATCCACGCACTCTGGACGCTCGAGGGGCTCGGAGCGCTCGACGCGGCGCTGGCCCGCGAGCTACAGAAGAGTCCCGATCCGCAGGTGCGTATCCAAGCGATTCGCGCGAGCGAAACGCTCTACAAGGCGGGTGACGCGTCGTTCGCCGCCGACTACAAGCTGATGTCGAAGGATGCCGACCCCGGGGTCGTGATCCAGTCGCTGCTGACGCTGAACCTGCACAAAGTCGCGGATTCGGCCGCGATCATCTCGGCGACGTCGTCGGCCAGCAGCGTCCGGGGCGTGAAGGAGATCGGCGGCCAGCTGCTTCGTGGAGGCAATTCGCAGGGGCAACGCCCGTCGCTCGCTGATACCGGTGCAGGCCCGGTGAACATGACCGTCGATCAACGCAAGAGCATGCAGCGAGGCGAGGCGACGTACAAGGAGCTCTGCTTCTCATGTCATGGAGCTGACGGCAAGGGCGCGCCGATGCAGGGTGCGCCTGCAGGTACGACACTCGCTCCGACGCTCGCCGGTTCGACACGAGTGCTCGGGCACCGCGACTATGTGATCAAAGTCCTGCTGAACGGGCTCACGGGCGACATCGACGGCAAGACGTACGGCACGGCGGTCATGGTGCCGATGGGCACGAACACCGATGAATGGATGGCCGACGTCGCAAGCTACGTACGCAACAGCTTCGGCAACAGCGCCATGTTGGTGACGCCGGGTCAGGTTGCGGCAGTCCGGAAGGCGGTCAAACGGAGCCAGCCGTGGACCATGGCGGAACTGGAACCGACCATTCCGGCGCTGCTGGCGAACCTGGCCGACTGGAAGGTGACCGCGAGCCACAATTCCGCGACGGCCGCTGCGGCGCTCAACCTTCCTGGTGCCACACCTGGCGCACGCTGGGACACCGGCGCGCCACAGCAACCTGGCATGTGGTTCCAGATCGAGCTCCCTCGGCCCGTTCAGGTGAGCGAGGTGCAGATCGATTCGGCGCTGCCTGGCGGCGGTCGCGGCGGGCGCGGTTTCGGGCGTGGCGGCCCAGCGGGGCCGGCGGCCGGACAGGGAACGGTGCCGGCCGGCACCGGAGCGCCACCGGCGGTATCGCCGACCGCTCCACCAGCACCTGCAGCCGGGGCTGCTGGCGCAGCGCGGTCCAGCCCCTGCAGGAGCGCCTGCGGGCCGCGGAGCGCCAGCCGGTTTCGGAGGTCGCGGCGGTCCTCCCGCCGCGGGGCCCGTCGGGTTCACCGTGCAGGTGTCAGCGGATGGTGCGACCTGGGGCGCGCCCTTGGCGCAGGGTTCCGGTCAGACGCCGACAACGGTCATCGCGTTCGCGCCTGTGTCGGCGAAGTTCATCCGAATCACACAGACGGGAACAGCCTCGAATGGCGAAGTGTGGGCGATTCAAGGGGTGCGGGTGTATCGGGTGGGACAGTGACGTAGTTCGGCGCTCGGCGCTCGGGGCTCGGCGCTCGGACAGTCGCCAGTCGGGGCCAAGCGCCCAGCCTCGCTCCTGACTGTTGACTGTCCGAGCGCCGAGCCCCGAGCCCGAACGCCGTTTGCGTCAGCTCCCTAGGGCCATTCCGACGCAGGCCGCTCCAGCGACGGCCGATCCCATTTGCCAAGACTTGCTGCAGCGTCATAGGTGCTTTGCAGGAAGTCGAGCAGCACCGCGTCCGGATCGTTCGCCGTTCTCACCGCCTCATAGGGCAGGATCCACTCGCGCAACGCCATCTCATATCGTGCGGCGTCCGGCCGGACGATCGCCTCGGGACAGCCGGCCGGTTCCGGGTACGCGTAGGCATAGAATGCCGGTTCGGCGATCGGCGAGCCTGGAGTGCCTGGCCACCATCCTGCGCTGATGCACTCGTGCGAATAGGCCTCGCGCGTGACGCGATCCGGCAGGTTCGGCACGCCTCCGGGGTGCGGTGGCGCGATGCGCCCCGAGAACCGCGTGCACGACAGGTCGAACGCGCCCCACCAGAAATGCGACGGGCTGGACTTGCCGAGGAACCGGCCGCGGAATCGTTTCAACACGCGATCCGCCTGCGCCAGCGCGCGCCAGCATCGTTCGGCCGCCTCTCCATCGTACGAACGGTGCTCGCGATCGTCGGTGAACGGAAGGGTATCGGGGAGCTCTGCGGGCACGGGCCTGATGTGCGGCTCGAGTCCGAGCGATCCGAGCAGCCCGATGTACTGTCGATAGAACGCTTCGACCGTCATCGGCTCGAGCGGCATCGTGGCAGTCCGCGCGTCGGTCGTCCGCACGATCAGCTGGCGTTCGAGGAAATCGAAGTCCACTTCGAACGTACGCGTTCCGGCCGGAATGGGTGATGTGCCGAGCCCTCGCGCAGTGACGTACAAGGTGACCTGCCACCAGTGATTCTGCATCGGCGCCAGGGCCAGTCGCGTCTTCCCGACGATCTGCGTCCAGCGATGCAGCGTCGCGTAGGTGTCCTGCCAGGCTGCGAGCGGCAGCTCTGGCCACTCACTGCGGGGTTGCGTGTCTTGCATCATGGTCGTCATGTGAGCCTCGTCTAATCGTTCCAGCCTACCACCCCACGGATCTTTCAATCTCCTGTAACACGCCTTCAACAACCTCGAAGTCTTAACCCACGAACAGCGGGCCCGACCAGCTGATCCGGGCTCGCGCTGAGAGCTCGTGAAGACCGAGCACTCGTGGCTTCCACCTTCCGCCTGAAGGCGGAGGCTACAGAGATTTGCGTCGCAGGCTCTTCAGGGAGTGATCTGCATGAGAGGTCCCGGTGTGCAAGCGGCTGTGCGGCTGACGCTCTTCCTGATGGCGCTCTCGATTGCCCGAACAGCGTTCGCGCAAACGGAACCAGCGCCCGCGCCGCCGCCGAATCAGTCCGAGGAGCTCGAGCCGCGAGTCGTCGGAGCCGCCGGCATGATGACCGTCGGCTTCGCTGGCTTCGTCGACAGGTTCAATTCAACCGAAACGCTCTACCCGACGAACTACACCGCGCAGGTCGACGTCACGCGCTTCCTGACGCGCCGCATCGCAATCCGTTTCGGCGTCCTCGGGACTGGCAGCGTCGGAGGCGAGGAGTCGACCGATGACGCCACCGGGCCTGGTGCCGCGGCGCTTCACGTCGGCGGCGGTGGGCTCTTCTACTTCACGCCTGGATCGATGGTGAGCGCGTACGCCGGCATGGAGTACTGGGCGCAGGTCACCCATCGGGCCGACAACGACGCCGGATCGGCGGTCGGCAAGTTCGGATTCCAGGCCGTCATCTCCTCGCGCGCGAGTGTCTTCGTGGAGGGCGGCTACGGCGTCAACCTGAGACGCGGCGAGGAAGGCGAAACGATTACTCGAATAGTGGGTGAACTTGGCCTGCGTCTCCGGTTCTGAGCGTCGTTCCGGCCTGCTCGTCGCGGGCGCCACGCTGTTGGCAGCCTGGCTCGCGGTCCCCACCCTCGCGACCGCGCAGGCGCTCCCCGGCGGACAGCCTGACGTCCAGCCGCCGCCTGGTGGCGTGACCATGTGCGGACTGCCGGTTCCTTCGCCCTCGAAAGATCCTCCCGAAGGATCAGGGCCAGTGGTGCTCGCCATGCTGCTCTGTTTCGAGAAGCAGGGAGGCGCCTCGATGATCGAGCCCGAGACCTACCTGTATTACATCCAGGTCAAGCCGAGCGAGCCCTCCCGCGACCGGTGGACCCCCTACGACGCCGAGGCGGAGCGAGTGATCCTGGCCGACTTCCGGAGGCTCTGGGCGACCAACTTTCTGGAGGATCTCGCGATCGACGTCCGTGACTATCCGCTCGCGCACGGCGTGATCGGCAAGGTCATCGTCTTCAACATGGAAGAGCGCCAACGCGTGAAGATCGTCGACTACGAGGGATCCCGTGCCGTCAGCCAGTCGGATATCGACAGCCGGTTGAAGGACAAGAACGTCACGATCCGGCTCGACTCTTTCCTCGATCCTGCCACTGTCCGGCAGGTGTCGTCGCTCGTGCGAGAGCTATATGCCGAGAAGGGATATCAGTTCGCCAGCGTCACGCCGGTGATCAGCGAAGTACCGGGCGCGGGCAAGTTGGTCAACGTCACGTTCAAGATCGCCGAAGGGCCGCGGGTCGCGATCCGTGACGTCGAGTTCGTGGGCAATCGGCACGTCCCCGATGCGCGGCTCGAGCACGTGCTCAAGGCCAACCGCCCGCAAAGCCTGCTCTCGATCGCAACCGGCAAGGGCACCTACAAGGAGGACAAGTTTGCCGACGATGCGGAAGCGATCGAGAGCTACTACCGCGACCGCGGCTACGTGTCGGTTCAGGTCGGGCAGCCCGAAATCCGTCCGCTGGACGATTCTGCCGACGGCCGGACACGGTGGGTCCAGTTGCGCATTCCCGTCACCGAGGGGCAGCAGTACGTCATCGGAGACGTGCGGTTCGCCGGCAACAAGATAGTGACCGCCGAGGGCCTGCAGGCGCTCTTCAAATTGAAGCCCGGCGAGGTCTACAGCCAGCAGGTGATCGCCAAAGCCCTCGAGAAGGCGCGCGACGTCTACGGTGCCGCCGGCCACTACGAGTTCACGGCGTATCCGGACCTCAAGCCGAGGGATCAGCTGGCGCCCGGTGCACCGCCGGCGACGACGTCCAAGCTGTCCAAACCAGCGAAACCGGTGAAACCGTGGACACCGTCGAAACAACGACCAGTTGTGGATGTCACGATCCGCATCGATGAAGGACAACAGTACCTCGTCAACCGGATCTCTTTCACCGGGAACACCCAGACGCAGGATGACGTGGTGCGGCGCGAGATGGCGCTCCTCGAGGCGGGCGTGTTCAACACGGAAGCGCTCAAGTACAGCATCCGCCGGATCAACCAGCTCGGATACTTCAAGCCGCTCGAGGGCGAGGCCATCAAGGTCGACAAGACGCCCGGCGCCGACAACAAAGTGGACGTTCAGCTCAAGGTGGAGGAGCAGAACCGCAATCAAGTGAGCTTCGGCGCTGGAATGTCCCAGGACGACGGCTTCTTCGGCAACGCGTCTTTCACCACGTCCAACTTCCTCGGGCGAGGTGAGAGCCTGACCCTGGCGCTCCAGAAAGGAGCGCGCTCGAGCAACTATCAGCTGGGCTTCACCGAGCCGTTCATTTTTGGCCGCCCGATCACCGCAGGGCTCAGCGTCTATTCGCGCAAGATCGACTATCAGATCCAGAGCACGTCGCAGACCGACTACAGCGAAGTCCGCACGGGTGGATCGGCGACGCTCGGCTGGTCGATCTTCCGCTTCACGCGCCTGTTCGGTACCTACGGCTACGAGATCGTCGAGACCGCATCGAGCAAAGCGCTGCGAGCTGCGCTTGGCGACGGCTCGTCTCTCGGCGCTCTTCTGGTGCTGGACGAAGGCCGTCATGTGCTGAGCACCGTCACGCCGTCCCTCGTCTTCGACACGGTCGACAACCCGCGCACGCCGCGCCGGGGCATGCGTCTCACGGCGAGCTACCAGTACGGAGGTGGGATTCTCGGCGGCAGCCAGAACTTCATCAAGCCGGATCTGGAGGCGATTTACTACCACCCCGTCACTCGAAAGACGGCGTTCGGGTTGCGCGCGAACGGAGGCTGGATCACGAACTACGGCAGCAGAGAGCTCCCGTATTACCTCCGCTACTTCATGGGCGGGGAGACGCAGATTCGAGGCGTCAACATTCGCTCGGTCGGTCCTCGCAGCGAGAGCGGCACCGTCGTCGGCGGAACGAAGTTCGTGCTGTTCAACGCAGAGTACGACTACGACCTCATGCCCGCGGTGCGGGCGCTCCTCTTTCACGACGCGGGTCAGGCGTTCGACGACGCTCACGCTGTCGACCTGAGGCAGCTCCGGACGTCGAGCGGCGTGGAACTGCGCGTGTCGCTCCCGGTCATCGGCGTGCCGATCCGGGTCATCTACGCGTGGAACGTCTATCGCGACACGTTCCAGCCGGCCCGGGGATTCAGGTTCGCGGTCGGGACGACGTTCTAGCGAGGCCGTGCCGGGGGCGGGTCCGGCATCTCGACACACCAGAGGAGAACAGATGGTAGCGATCAAACAGTGGGGCTTTCTCGTCGCTTTCGGCGCCGCGATCGCGTCGGCCGGCGGCTGCCAGAGTCCGAGCACCGCGGACGACGCAATCGACATCGACGACATCCTGGTGGTGACGGCGCCATCCACCGCGACAGCGGACGCATCGAACGACGGCAAGACCTACCGCGTCGTTCGAGGCAACAACCAGCCGGATGACATCCTGATGTACGACTGGAGGTCGAACTTCACGATCAACCTCCAGTTCAACGACGCCGCGGACGACAAGGACGCGCTCACGTTTCCGGTGAAGCTCTCGTCGGCGACTCTGAAAGTGCAGCAGGCGTCCGGCGGGATCGTGACCACGCCAACAGGCGGCGACGTCGAGCACTACGAGTTCGTGACCTCGGCGACGTCGAATACCTTCGGGGCCGTTGGCTCGAACGTCGGAATCACCTTCGACGTCTGGTACGACCTTCCGAGCCTGAAGAAGGAAGCCCTCGTGACCGTCACGCTGTCGTTCACGGACGATGACGGAGCCATCTTCTCGAAGAACATCGAAGTGAAGATCGCGCCGTAGGTGAGCCGTGCAGATCCTGATTCTTCTTGCGCTCGTCGTGATCGTGGTGTGCGCCCTCGCCGGGATCGTCGGCCTCTGGTGTGATTCGAGCTGGCGCGAGCCACCGGCAGCGGTCAGACACAGATTTGTCACATCTTCGCCACAGCGCTTCAACAGACCTGACGTCTACAGGATCGGGCACGGGGTGACCCCGCGCTTTTCACGCGGAGGCAAACGATGAGGCAGTCGATTCGCGCGGATCTTACAGGGGCTGAGTCAGCGGCGTCTGGCGCTGCGGATGCTGGTCGTCGCAGCCGCATTGGTGGTGCTGCCGGCGTCCAACCCATCCCTGGCAGCGGAGCGGCCGCAGGCCGCCGCTCCCAAGGTGACGGATGCGCTCCGTCTGGCGAGCGGCTCCATCGAGTCGCTCGTGCAGCGAGTCGCGCGAAGCGTCGTGCAGGTCGTCGTAAGCGGGTATCAGCCGCTCGAGTCCAACGGACGGACCGACGTGGCGCTCGGCCGGGGGCGTGTCATCGGATCGGGCATGGTCATCGAGGCTCCTGGCTACGTCCTGACGAATGCCCATGTGGTCGCGGGCGCGGAGCGCATCCAGGTCATCGTCGAAGGTGATGGCGCGCAGACGCTCGGCCATCAGACGACGCGCATCGTGGACGCACGCCTGCTGGGCGTGTCAGACGAGCTGGACCTTGCCCTGTTGAAGATCGACGCCGACGACATCCCCGTCCTCAAGCTTGCGGACTACGACGAGGTTCGCCAGGGCGAGCTCGTGTTCGCCTTTGGCAGTCCGGACGGGCTGAGGAACTCGGTCTCCATGGGCATGGTGAGCTCCGTGGCGCGACAGGTCACCGTGGACAGTCCCCTGGTCTACGTGCAGACCGACGCGTCGATCAACCCCGGCAACAGCGGCGGGCCTCTCGTCGACGCGGCCGGCGACGTCGTCGGCATCAACACATTCATCCAGTCGCTGTCGGGCGGCAGCGAGGGCCTGGGGTTCGCGCTGCCGAGCGCCCTCATCGCCCTCGCATTTCCGCAGCTCAGAGACTTCGGTCACCTTCATCGCGGGCTGATCGGTCTGACGGTGCAGAGCGTCACCTCTCTGATCGCGAGCGGGCTCCGGCTGCCGGTGGGGGCGACGCTGATCGCGGCGAACGTCGCGAGCGGGAGCCCGGCCGACGAAGCCGGCCTGCGCGCTGGCGATGTGATCACCAGCATCGATGGAACAGCCGTCGACAAGCTGACGCTGGCCCAGTTGTACGTCCGGCTGTACGGCTTGCGCATCGGGCAGATGGTCAGGATCGACGCGGTGCGCGGCGACACCCCGATGTCGGTCTCGGCCATCGCCGTGGAGAATCCTCACGTGTGCGATCGCCAGGCGCTCATCGACGTCAGGACCGCTCTCATCGAACCTCTCGGCATCCTTGCGGCGGCCAGGAGTCTCCCTGACGACCCGCCGTCGTCGGACGACGAGTCAGTTGAGCCTGGGGTCGTCGTGTCTGCGCGCGTCGACACCGGCCGTCCGTCGGATGTCTCCCTCGAACGGGGCGATGTGATCAGAGCGATCAATGGCGCACCGGTCGCAACGCCCGCTGCCCTTCGCGACGCCGTCGAGCACGTACCGCTCCACGGAGCCATCGTGCTGCAGGTCGAGCGGGACGGTCGCCTCGGCTATGTCGCGTTCGAGCGCGAGTGAGTTGTCGTGAGGCTGACCTGTCCCCGAAGCTCACTTTGCTAATTAATCTGCCGTGGCTTCCGGCTTTAGCCGGAAGAACGGCGTCGGATCGCCTTCCACCTGAAGGTGGAAGCACAGGAATCGATTTTTCACAGGCCTGAAGGCCCGCCCCCACGACTGCGAGCGATCACAGACGAACCGATTGTGACAATGACGAGACGCCTCAACCAGCGACAAGTCAGGCGCGCGCGTTCCTGCGCAACGGTTCGCGTTGGTACGCGAGCTTTTACTGGCGAATCGGCATCAGCTTCGTGGTGTTCCTGATTGCGGTCATCGCCGCACAAGGAGTGATGTTCAGCTTCGTGCTCGCGCGGACCGGCGACCTGTTGCCAGCGTGGTCCCCCGCCATCGGCGCGCTCGACATCGCGGCGGATCTCGGTGCGGCGCTCGATCGTGACCCGAAGCTGTCGCTGGACGACTACGTGCGGGTCGCGCGCATCCCGTCGAATCTGACGCTCTTCGTCGTCATGAAGGATGGACGCATCGCGGGCACCGGAACGCGTCCGCTGGACGATCGCGTCCTCCGGTTCGCAGAAGCCGCGCTCGCGGGCCAGACGTTTCCGCGACACTCGTCGTCCGAGGCACTCTGGCCGATCGTCATGGCGCCGGTGCAGGTCCGGCAGCAGCTTGCCGGCCTGGTCGTCATTCCGCCGCCGCCGCCGCTTGCAAGCGGGATCGTGCGGGACTTCGGACGAATGCTCTCGCTGCCCGGCACGCTGCTCCTGATCGTCGCGACGGCGCTGGCCGCGACGGTCATCTTTGCGCCGGCCCGGCGAAGGCTTCACGAGCTGGAGCTGGCGGCCGAGCGCCTCGGGAGCGGCGACTCCACGGCGCGGGCCCCTGATGCAGGCGGGGACGAGATCTCACGGGTCGCGCGCGCCTTCAATCGCATGGCGCACGAGCTCGCCGAGCGGAGCGACGCGCTTCAGCAGTCGGACCGCCTGCGACGGCAGATGCTGGCCGACGTCTCCCACGAGCTGAAGACGCCCCTCACGAGCATTCGCGGCTATCTGGAGACCCTGCGGATGCCGGAGGTCATCACGGATCCGCCCACGAGGGAGCGACATCTCGATACCGTGGATCGCGAGACCCGGCGGCTCGAGCGGATCGTGGCGGACCTGTTGGATCTCGCGCGGTTCGAGAACAATGCCGCGCCACTCGATGTCCGCATCTTCGCGATCGATCGGGTGTTCGGCCACGTCATCGCCCGCCACGAGCGAGAGGCCGCTGTTGCGGAAGTGACAGTACGGAGCACGGTTCGTGAAGGCGCCGATCACATTGCCGCCGATCCGCACCGGATCGAGCAGGTCATCGACAACCTGGTCGTGAACGCGATTCGCCACACGCCGCCGGGCGGGACCGTGGAGCTGGTGGCGGCCCGCAGCGGAAACCTGGCGGTGCTCTGGGTCATCGATTCGGGCGACGGGATCGCGCCCGAACATCTGCCGTATGTCTTCGACCGCTTCTACAAAGTCGATGCGGCACGCGCAGCGTCACCCGGAAGCGGGCTCGGGCTGACGATCGCCAAGGCCATCGTACAGCGGCACGGCGGATCGATTCAGGTCGCGAGCGAACCAGGGCGGACCGAGTTCTGGGTCGAGCTGCCGCAGTCGGAATTGACCGCCGCGAACTTGTAGCCCACACCCCAGGCCGTGAGGATCATCTCGGGCGCGTGCGGATTGCGCTCGACCTTTCGGCGGAGACGGCTGATCACGGTATCCACCGTGCGCTCCGTGACGTACGTGTCCTCCTGCCAGACGTTCTGCAGGAGCGCCGCGCGGCTGAACACGATGTCCGGATGGGTCGCCAGATGGAAGAGCAGGTCGAACTCCTGCCGGGTCATCGGGACCTCGCCGCCGCGAACGAGCACCTGGCGGCGATCGCCATGCAGCTCCAGATCGCCTGACCCGACCGGCGTCGAGGCGCGCCGTGTCCTGGCGTTTCCACGCGTTTGTCGCCGCATCACCGCGCCGACTCGCGCAACCAGCTCGCGGACGCCGAAGGGCTTCGTGACGTAATCGTCTGCGCCGCTCTCGAGACCCAGAACCTTGTCCGCTTCGGCGTCGCGGGCGGTGACCATCAGGATGGGTGTGTCGACGTTCGCGCCGCCATCACGAATCGCACGGCATAGAGTGACGCCGTCGAGCCCCGGCAGCATCACATCGAGGAGCATGAGGTCGAACGGCGTGGCGCGCGCTCGCGCAAGCGCGAGCGTGCCATCCGCGATCTCGTCCACGACGAAGCCGGCGAGCCCAAGGTGCAGGCGGAGCAGCTCCCGGATCGGCCCTTCGTCCTCGACGACAAACGCGCGGCGACGTGACATTCGATGACCCTTCTTTACCGGCAGGCGGACCCGACCCCAACAGCAAGAGAGGTGCCACGGATCTGCGCACGGAAACAGAGAGGCCGCCGTAGATTCAAACTCCGCGCGTCACCTTCAGGTCACACACTCGGGGGGAGTGGAGGACAGGTCAGTCGGCAGTCTTCAGTCGACAGTCGCGGTCGACAGTCGCAGTCGCAGTCGACAGTCGCAGTCGCAGTCGACAGTCGCAGTCGCAGTCGACAGTCTTCAGTCTCGAGGCTCAGACGCGGAAGGGGTAGCGGCCGCCGCGCGTGGTCGGGATGTCTACGACGCTGCCGGCGGGGATTCGCGGGGGCTGAATCTTTGAACGATCCGCAATTTCCGGAGTGCCCGGATCGTGGACCTTGAAGAAGGGGTTGGGGTTGGGGGCGCCGGTGGTGCCCGAGTCGGCGCCGGTCACGACGACCGGTACGGATGTTCGCAGCCGCGCGATCCCGCCGAGCGTGGAGCGCAGCTCTCCGCGGCTGAGGACCCCGCCCGACCACTCGAGGTCGATCTCGAAGCCGCCGCGGGCGTGTACGCCCCGCACACGGCCGGTGGGCCAGGCTTTCGGGAGCGCGGGCAGGAGATGCAGCTCTCCCGCGTGGCTTTGCACGAGCATCTCGAGCATGCCGGCCGTTACGCCGAAGTTGCCGTCCACTTGAAACGGCGGGTGCGCGTCGAAGAGGTTCGCGTACACGCCGCCGCCACCGCGGTAGTTGGGATTCGCGGTGTCGACGAGCTGGAGCAGGTTCGTCAGGAGCGTGAACGCGCGATCGCCATCGAGCAGTCGGGCCCAGTGGTTCACCTTCCACGCGACTCGTACAGATGCTGCGAGAGCCACGTGCCGGCCATCGGCCAGAACGCCCAGACGGGATCGCCGGCGCCATAGTGTCCGACCGGCGCCGAGTGCCGCCAGAGATCGCTGTTGTGGTGCGCCGTCCATCCGCGCGCACCGTAGTAGCTCGAGACCGTCTTGCGACCGGAGACCGCGAGCTCCGGGATGAAGGAGAGCAGCGGCTCGTGCAGCTCCGGCAGGCCCGCGGGCTCGGCCGGCCAGTAGTTCATCTCGGTGTTGATATTGATCGTGTAGTTCGAGCTCCAGGGTGCGCGGAGCTCGTCGTTCCAGATGCCCTGCAGGTTTGCCGGCTGCGACCCGGGACGGCTGCTGGCGATGAGCAGATAGCGTCCGTACTGGAAGAGCAATTCGACGAGCAGCGGATCGGTGGCACCGAGCTTCATGATGCGCTGATCGGTTGTCAACGGCCCGGCGGTCGCGGCGGGAGAGGCCGGCACATCAGGGCGCAGCGAGAAGGCGACGCGATCGAAGAGCGCCCGGTGATCGGCGGCGTGTTCGCTGCGCAAGTTAGAATATAGGAGTCAGAATTCAGAATATAGCCTGGCAGGGTACTGCCGGCGGGAACCTACGTGTTCCAGCCGGCGGACTCGCCAACAGACCGGCACGTCGTACAGGTGCTCGATCAACGCGGAAGGGTTGTTACCACTCGCTATCCACTCTGCAGGGCCCGGGCGAACTCGGTCAACTCGCCGTCGCCCAGATCCGAGACGGCCCAGAACGACATGCCGTCGCGGGTCCAGTGACGGACGTGGAATCCCCGAACAGACGTGACCTCGAGCGCGCCAACTCCGGCGCCGCGCTGCGGCGACACGAAGACGTTGATGGTGTGCTTGCGCCGCTGATACACGAGCGCTGCCGCGGGTCGTCCGTCGAGATAGTCGAGTCGCCCGCCCGCGAGCGGGTAGCCGAGCGGTGCGAGGTCGACAACCGGCGGGGCGAAATCGAGCTTGCCGAGAAACCACGGCTTGACGGTGTGCTGATCGGTGCTCTCGACGTCGAAGAGATGTCCGGCCATCAGCGATCGCACGTGGCTGTTGACGGCCTCCTCGACGATCGCAGAGTTGCCTGCCGGCGACGACCGGAGGAAAGAGAGCCCGCCACCGACGGCGAGGACGAGCACCGCCGCGGCCGCCCATGTGACGAGCCGGGGCATCCACGCCGCTTTCGCGTTCCGCGACGCGACCTGTGCGCGCAGGCGATCGGGCGCCGGTGAATGCGGCACCGATTGCACCAGCCTGCTCAGCATCTGGCGCTCGGTGACCCGCCTCCGGCACGACGCACACGTCTGCACGTGATCGCGAATCGCGGACGCCGTCTCCAGATCGAGCTCGCGATCGATGTAAGCGTCGAGGTTGCGTTCGACCTGTTCGCAGCTCAACGGAGTGTCTCCATTGGCGGCGACAGTCTCAGCAGTGCGAGCAGCCGTTCGCGTGCGCGCGCCAGCCGTGACATGACGGTGCCGATCGGCACCTGGACGACCACGGCGATTTCTTTGTAGGACAGGCCTTCCATCTCCCGCAGCACGAGCACCTCGCGGTAGTCGACCGGCAGCTGCCCGATCGCTGCTCTTACCCGTTCTACCGTGTGCTGCTGGAGCAGCCGCTCCTCAGGGTCGAGCGCATCGTCCGGCCGGTCACCACTTGTCGTGTCCAACGCTGCCTCCGTGGTGGCCGGCAGGCGCGAGACGCGGCTGTACCACGTGTTCCGCACGATCGTCAGCAGCCACGCGCGCGCATCGTCGTCCCGCAACGACGAGAAGAAGCGCATGGCACGCACGCAGGCATCCTGCACCACGTCCTCCGCCTCAGTCTCGTTCTTCGCGAGCCATCGCGCGTAGTTGAAGGCTGCGTCCAGGTGGGGCAGGACCGTCTCTTCGAACACTCGCGCAGGCATCAACTCTCTAAAGACCTATCACGGCGACATTTTATTCCCGGGAATACAACCCGGGCTCCCACGGTCTCCAGGACAGATGGCACTCATAGGGCGACTCCACCTGGTTTGGGGCGTCGATTTTTCTGCGCCCATAGGAGATTCGAGTGGAACACAGAGATGACAAGGATCCAAGCCGGCGACACTTTCTGAAGTGCATGGCCTGGGCGGGCACCGGAGCGATTTGGACGATGACGAGCGGCGTCCTGAAGGGATCGCCGCTGGGCCAGTCGGCTCACGCTTCGATGATGTCCGCCGGGGCTGGCGCGTTGCGGTTCGTGCAAATCAGCGACAGCCATATCGGGTTCGACAAGCCGGCGAACGCCGACGTCACCGGAACGCTGCGCGAGGCGATCGCAAAGATCAAGGCGGAGCCGGAGCCGCCGGCGTTCGTCCTGCACACCGGAGATCTGACGCACCTCTCGCGAGCGCCGGAGTTCGACACGCTGCAACAGGTCGTGTCCGAGCTGTCGCTCCCAGTGTTCTACGTGCCAGGCGAGCACGACGTCCTCGAGGACGAAGGGCAGAGCTATCTGCAGCGCTTCGGTAAAGGGACCGTCGGCGCAGGGTGGCACAGCTTCGATCACGGCGGCACCCACTTCATCGGGCTCGTCAACGTGCTGAACCTCAAAGCCGGCGGCCTCGGATCGCTTGGCGGCGAGCAGCTCGAATGGCTGGAGAAGGACGTGAAGTCGCTGAAGAGCAGCACGCCGATCGTGGTCTTCGCGCACATTCCCTTGTGGACCGTATATCCGGAGTGGGGATGGGGCACCGACGACAGCGAGCAGGCGCTCTCGTATCTCAAGAAATTCGGTTCCGTGTCGGTGCTCAATGGGCACATCCACCAGGTGATGCAGAAGGTGGAGGGGAACGTCACCTTTCACACCGCGATGTCCACCGCATTTCCGCAGCCGGCGCCAGGTACGGCGCCGTCCCCCGGCCCGATGAAGGTCTCGGACGAGCGGCTGCGGAAAGTGCTCGGGCTCGCGCGCCTGTCGTTCCACGGCGTGAATCACCCGATCGCCATCACCGATTTGCCGCTGGAGGCCGACAGCCCGGTGGGCACGCGCGACGTCACCATCGACAACTTCAGCTTCTCGCCGGCGACGACGTCGGTGCCGGTCGGCACGACGGTGACCTGGACGAACCGCGACGACATCCCACACACCGTCGTCAGCACCGAGCAGAAGTTCAAGTCGCACCCGCTGGACACGGACGATCGGTTCTCGTACCGCTTCGACGCAGCGGGCAGCTACAAGTACTTCTGCTCCATTCATCCCAAGATGACGGGCCAAGTCGAGGTCGCGTGACGTGATGGGCCGAATCATTCGACCGCTGATCGGCGTCGCCCTCGCCGCAACGACCTGGAGTCCGGCGATCAGCGCTGGAGCTCCGGTTCACGAAATACAGGTGGACTGCACGATTCATCCGTCGATGGTTGGCACCATCGAGGGCGATCAATGACGGAGTGTGTGATGGACAGCGTTGAGCATCGGAGTACCGCGGCCGCGTGCCAGCAGGATCGATGTGGGATCTTCTGCGAGAAGAAGCTGCCGGCGCCTGTGCGCGAGGTCCTGCGCCTCACGCGCGAGGCGCAGCCCGGCCGGGACGTGATCTGCGTGGCGTTTCGCACTCACCAGAACGGCCGGGAGGTCGCGAGAATCGGGCCCATGTCTGACGAGCTCGAGCGCGTCTCGTCGTCGGCGTCGCGACATCTTCGTCCGAAGGATGTCATCGTCTTGTCGGTCGTGGTCACCGAGACGACATTCGAAACCGTGCACACGAGTGCTCACATTCTGGTCGCCCGCACCGAGCCTCGCGCGCGAGCCGATCCTGGTTGAGCACGGCGACCCGTCTTCTGCCGTCCGGCCCTCACGGCAGCGCGCTCCCAGGTTGGCCTGCTCCCAGCCTGACTCCTGAATTCTAAATTCTGACTCCTGATTTGTGACCCTGCGTTTGCAGCGTTGACATACCAGCACGGCACTATCGTCTGGCGGAGGGACGCACATGCGATCTGGAGAGACTCGTATCCAGGAGGGCCGCGTCGAATTGCGCTTCGACGTGGGCACTCTGTGGACGCTCGAGCGGGACACGCACATCGCGCGCTGCGCGCTCGCCTGGGTACCTCATGCCTGGGAGCTCTGCGTGCTGATCGACGACGAGTCGCTGCTGTCGGAACGATGCCGCAACGAGTCTGAGGTGCTCGCGGTCGCAGACGCCTGGGCCAGGCGGCTCCGCGGAAGGGGCTGGTCAGCGGCCTCCGCCCCGGCGAGGGAACTGGCCGGGATGGTTGGCGAGCATCGCGACGCCTCCAGCCTCTTTTCAAAAGTTCGCCCTCAGTAGCTGCCGATCGCATCAGCGTAAGACGAAGCCCTCGTCCGTTTACACCGCGGTGACTTCGTCGTCGTGAGCGGTTCACCCCCTGCACGTACCAGCGCGGTTCATACGAACGGTTCAGCTCCAGCCAGCTGGATCGGTCTACCACGTCAGCCAGCCGCTGAACGGCGACGCGGCGACGGTCCGCGGCTTCGAGGCGGCGCTCCAGAACCAGCTGTCGTTTCTCCTGACGCCCTTCGACAGCGTCGGGGTGTACGCCAACTACACTTACACCGATTCGAGCGCCACGTTCCCGGAGTTTCCCTCGGGGATGTTCGTCGCGATTGAACAGTCGCGCCCGCAACTTCCTGCTCTTCAATTGGGCCGCCGTCGCCGGTGCCGCAGGCCCATCGCTTCCGTCGGCCGAGCGTTTCCTCGCCGATCCCCGGCACCAACGCTGAACCACCAGCGCCGGCGCCGCCGTCACGCCTTCTTCACATCGTCTTCGCCTAGTGATTACGCGCGGTCCGTACGATTACAACCCGTTCGATCGGATCGGATCCGAAGATCAGATCGCGCTCAACCCGCCGGGCCTCCGCAATATCAGCCTGACGGCGGTGGTTCAACGTCTCGGCGTTCTCACTCGTGCTCGCTGGCACGTTCGGAAACGCCGGACGGAACACGATCCGCGGACCAGGCTGGATCACGTTCGATACGAGCGTTCAGCGCCGGATTGCGGTGGCCGGACGGCTCGGCGCGACGCTTCGCTGGGACGTATTCAACCTGTTCAACAGAGCCAACTTCGGGCTGCCGGACGCGAACATCGCGAGCACGACCGTTTCGACGATCACGACGCGGGCCGGAGATCCGCGCATCATGCAGTTCTCGGTTCGCATAGACTTCTGATCGATGCGCCGACTGGCTCTCGTGCTGTTCCTGGTCGGCCTCGGTCTCCGCTCGTCGAGCGGTGCCGGGGCCGATCCCCTCACACCTGGCTCGCGCGTCCTGCTCGACGCGCACAACGCCTATCCGGAGGGAGGCCGCTGGGCGGGTCGCATCGATCGCGCTCTGGGAACGGGCCTGCCGCTCGCCATCGAGCAGGATCTCGTCTGGTATCGCGACCCAGGAGCGGCGTTCCACGGTCCATCGTCAGCCACGGCGAGCCCTTCACCGGTCTGGAGCCCTCGCTCCGGGACTACTTCTTCGAGCGCATCCGGCCGATCGTGGAGCGCGCGATGCAGGAGAATCGCCGGGACGACTGGCCGATCATCACGCTGAATCTCGACTTCAAGTCCGACGAGCCCGAGCACCATGCGGCGGTATTGAAGGTGCTCACCGAATACCAGGCGTGGCTGTGCACGGCGCCGCGCGGAACGGCTCTCAGTGACGTCCAGCCGATGCGCGTCGGTCCGGTCCTCGTGCTGACAGGTGAGCAGGACGCGCAGCAGCAGGACTTCTACGACGCCGTGCCGGCAACCGGCACGTTGCTCCTGTTCGGCGCCGTGCACCGGCTGCCGGAAGGCGGGCACGGGCCCAAAACAAACTACCGTCGCTGGTGGAACAACTCCTGGACCCAGATCGAGCCGGAGGGCCAGCCGAAGGCGGGCGCGTGGACGCCGGAAGACGAAGAGCGCCTGACCACGGCGGTCAAGGCCGCGCACGCCGCAGGGCTCTGGATCCGGGTACTACACGCTCGACGGCTACGATCCCGAAGACAAGTCAGGCGGCTGGGGCGCGAGCTACAACTTCGGATCGATGGAAGCGGTCCGCACTCGCTGGCGCGCCGCGATTCGAGCGGGAGTCGATTTCGTCGCGGTGAATCAGTACGAAGAGTTCGCCCGTGAGCTGCGGCAGGTGTCGGCGCGGCGTTGAAGCACTGCCTGAACTGTTCCCGTCTGCACAAGGTGGGCGCCCTCTTCGTGCGAGGACCTTACTCAACCGTGATGCGGTCGATGGCAACACTGAGCTCGTTCGTCGATGACGGTCCAGGGAGCGCGTAGGAGAAGTGCAGATCCAGCACGTTGAACCCGAACATCCATAGGCGGGCATCCGCAGGAAACGAAACCTCCTGCCAGCCCGATTGCAGGACCGTTGTTCCAGCGGCTCGCCCATTCAACAGCGCCGTCATCCGTTGCCGCAGCCCGGCCATCGGTTCGTGCGGGCGAATTTCGACGCGTACGGCTGCGCTCGTCCAGCCGGCGCGCGGCAGCCGGACGCGGGCCGTCGTTCCTTCGACCCACACGAACGTGCGATCGCCGTCTGTCGAGCTTTGATCCTGACCGAATCCTCCGCCGGTGAGCGGCGCGGCGGCGCTCGTTCCGACGTCGATCGTGTAAGACGAGCCTGGGTGAGCCGCAGCCACGGCTACGGCAGTCCCCGCGACTGCGATCGCTGCGACAGCGGCAGACGCCAGTGCCCGCGGCCGCATCGCGTGGAGCGGCACGCTCGAGACGGCCAACGACGAGACGAGGACTATCCAGACGTCGAAGTACAGATAGGTCACGGGCCACAAGGTTGTCAGGCTGAACACGAGCAGCGAGAGGGCAAGCCATGGCAGCGGGTTCGCACGAGCCGACAGGGCACGCCACGCTGCGACGTACACCACGAGCATGCAGATCAACTGCGCGGGCTCGACGTAGCTTGACAGCCCGCGCCTGAGCAGCAGAGCCGTTGTGCCGTAGGTTTCGAAGATATCGCCGGTCAGCCAGACGACCTTCTTGACCGTGTCCTGATAGCTGCCGTACATGGCGTATCGAACCGCACTCGCATCGTGCAGCAGGAACGGAGCGAAAGGCCCGAGCGCCGTCACTGCCAGCCAGACGAGCACTCCGCGAGTGAGCGTGTGCCGGTGGTACGCGGCCATCAGGAACACGGGGACGAGCGAGACCATAGGACTTCGCATGGAAACGAGCAGCCCGAGGACCGCCGCCGCGGCGGTCCAGCGTTCCGCGCGCAGAAGCGCACAGAAGGCCAGCAGGACCGGCCAGTACGCCGGGCTGTGCGCGATCGGATAGAAAGCATGAATATCAGGATGCGCGGCCAGGAACAGCGTGATCCCTGCCAATCCGATTGACGTCGTCCACCGCCTCGTCGCTGCTGAATACGCTGTGGCGAAACAGCAGGCGCCGATCACCGTCAGGTAGCCGATAAGTGTGAGAACTCGGAGATCGGTTCGAGCCAGAACGGGAAGTGTGAACGGAAGCCACAATGAAGGCCCATAAGGAAGGGTCGGCCGCCACGGGATATGTTCGTAGATTGTGTAAGGGGTCCGGCCTGCGAGAAACTCTCGGACGCCTGCCTCGATGACCGGGAGCATGTCCGCCTTGTACACGTTCAAGGGGCCAGCGAAGACTTCGGGCAGCAACGCCAGCGCGATGTGGAGACAGATTCCGAATGCAAGCAGGCCTCCTCCGATCCAGACAGTCGGCGATCGGAACGGTCGAGAGTTGGGCTCGTTGTCGGAGGCGGGCCAGAGCAGGACGACGGCCACAGCCGGGAGCAGCAGCGCAACGGTTCCGTATGTGTACGAACTCTGGATTCCCACTACCTCGGCCAGGTAGCGACGGACCAGCGGCACGGCCATCGATATCGCCACGGCCGCGGCGCTCAACCACCATCTCACCGCGCGGCGCTCCGCCGCGGTGACTCCTCGTCCGGAATGCCGTCCAACACGTTGAACTGAAATATAGCCCGAAGACTGTCAGCCGGCTTCCCGGTGTTGAGGAAGGGAGGAACTTTATTTTCAAAGAGAAGACCTTTTCTTCCTGAATGAGCTCCTCCTTCCTCCTTCCTCCTGTGGTGGTTTTTCTCCTTCCCTCGTCTGCACATTAACGCGAATTAATCCGCGCTTCATGTTCTCCTCACGCGAGTCCTGTGGAATGGGAGGCAGCCAAGGAGGAGCGTGAGCTGATGCTGTACGCCGTACTGATTGCGAGCTGCCTGCTGGTGTCGCAAGTGCCCGCTTCGGGTGCGCAGACGACGCATCAGGCGACGAAAGCGGCGGCGCTGCGTCAATCGCCCGGGGACATCGCGACCCACGCCACGACGGGAGTCGTCAAGACCATCACCGCCACGGCGCTGGTGGTCACCCGGCGAGCCTCTGGCAAACGCACCGACACGACATTCGTGTTGACGCCGTCGACCCACAAGGAAGGCGCGCTCACCGCCGGATCGACGGTGGAGGTTCGCTATCGCACCGAGGGCAGGCAGAAGATTGCCACCGCCGTCAGCGTGGAGGCGCTGCCACAGTGACGGTGCGTCGAACGACCTGGCCTCCGTCGATCCCGCCTGCTCGCGTAGGCGCGCTCGCCGTCATCGTCTCAGTCGCGGTGTGTGCGTTCGCCGTCCCGCACACAGACGCCTCTTCGGAGACGTTCGCCATCCGCGGGCGGCCGCAGACGCTCCATACCTACGGCGCGAGGGGCGGCGATCCGGTGATCGTCTCGAGCGGCGACGGCGGCTGGATTCATCTCGGACCGCACATCGCGCAGACGCTCGCGGCGCATGGCTTCTACGTGGTCGGGTTCGACGTCAAGAGCTACCTCGAGGGGTTCACATCTTCCCAGGCAGCGCTGCGACAGGAGGACGTTCCGGGCGACTACTGCGCGCTGCTCGAGTTTGCCAGCCGCGGAGCAGCCGTCAGGCCTGTCCTGATTGGCGTCTCGGAGGGCGCCGGCCTGTCGGTTCTCGCGGCAGCCGATCGGCGAACGCACGCCGCCGCGGCCGGCGTCGTCGGCGTCGGCCTTCCGATCACGAACGAGCTCGGCTGGCGATGGCGGGACTCCCTGATCTACGTCACGCACGGCGTGCCGAACGAGCCGACGTTCAGCACGCTGCCTGTCATCGGGAACGTCGCGCCGCTGCCGATGGCCTCGATCCACTCGACGCACGACGAGTTCGTGAGCCGGGACGAGGCGCAGCAGATTCTGGCCCATGCGGCCGATCCGAAGCGGCTCTGGATGGTGACCGCGTCCGATCACCGCTTCAGCGATAATCTTCCGGAGTTCGACGCCCGCCTGCTCGAGGCGCTCACGTGGGTGCGCGAGCGCTCGTCGCGGTGAGGCTGCGCTGATGCCTGCTGCCGTGCGGCGGCTTTTGCCGGTGATCGTCGGCCTGCTGATCTTCGGCCTTGCGCTCCGCGTGCTGCGGACCGAGCTGCAGGCTGTCAGCTGGCACGACCTGACGGTCGACGCCCGTCAGCTGCCGTCATCACGCCTCCTCCTCGCCGTCGTGCTGACGTGGATCAACTACGCCGTCCTCACCGGCTACGACTTCCTGGCGTTCGCGTACATCGACAGGCGTCCGCCGCGGACGCACGTCGCGCTCGCGTCGTTTCTGTCGTACGCCATCTCGAACAACGTCGGGTTCGCCATGCTCTCGGGCGCGTCGGTGCGCTATCGGTTCTACACCCGCTGGGGACTCAACGGTGAAGAGCTTTCCCGGATTGTCTTTTCGTACTCGGTGACGTTCTGGCTCGGGCTGCTGGCGCTCGGCGGGCTCAGTCTGGCGGTGAGCCCCATCCCGACGTTCGAAGGCTCCGGCGCGCGCGTCACGAGCATTGCGGGCTGGCTGCTGACGGCGTCGGCGGCTGCCTACGTTGCAGCTGCGGCGATGGGCCGCGGGCCGCTCTCGGTGGGACGCTTCCGCTTTCCGCTCCCCACTTTCTCAGTGGCGCTGACGCAGTTGGTCCTCTCGTCCGCCGACTGGGCGCTCGCCGGCGCGGTGCTCTACGTCCTGCTCCCGGCGGGTGCTGTTCCCTTCCTGACCTTCCTCGGCGCTTTCCTGACCGCCATCCTCCTCGGCATGGCCAGCCACGTACCAGGCGGACTCGGCGTGTTCGAAGGGCTGCTGGTGGTGCTGCTGAAGCCGTATCTCTCGTCGGCCGATCTGTTGCCGCCGCTCCTGGTCTACCGGGCCGTCTACTATCTGCTTCCGTTCATGGTGGCGCTGGTCGGTCTGGTGATCGACGAGCTGCGCCAGCGTCGGGTGCAGGCGGCGAGGGTCACCGCGGCGCTCGGTCGCCTCACCGAGCAGATCACGCCCCGGCTCCTCGGCGTGCTGACCTTTTTCGCGGGCGCCGTGCTGCTGTTCTCAGGCGCGACGCCGGCGGCGCCCGGCCGCCTCGAGCGGCTCCAGCCGTGGCTGCCGCTCGGGGTGATCGAAGTCTCACATTTCACGGGGAGCGTCGTGGGCGTCGTGCTGCTGCTCGTATCGCAGGGACTCTCGCGGCGGCTCGACGCGGCGTACTATCTGACGTCCGGCGCGATCGGCCTGGGGATCGCAGCGTCGCTGCTGAAGGGGCTGGACTACGAGGAAGCGATCCTCCTTGCGGTCGTGCTCGCGTGCCTGGCGCGCGCAAGACCCGCCTTCGACCGGCGCGCCGCATTCTTCGAGACGCGATTCTCCGGCGTGTGGGTGGCAACGGTTCTCGGAGCGCTCGGGGCGTCCGTCTGGCTCGGATTCTTCGCGTTCAAGCACGTCGACTACTCGCAGCAGCTCTGGTGGCAGTTCGAGCTGCAGGGAGAAGCCTCGCGCTTTCTGCGCGCGTCGGTCGGCGCCGCGGTCGTCGTCTTGCTGTTCGGCGTGGCGCGACTGGTGCGGCCGGCGCCTCACGAGGTCGTCGAGCCTTCGTCGGCCGACCTGGACGACGCCTCGGCGATCGTCGCGCGCCAGTCGCGCACATCGCCGCAGCTCGTCTTCCTGCGCGACAAAGGGATACTCTTCAACGAGGATCGCACCGGCTTCGTGATGTACGGCGTGCAGGGCCGGACGTGGGTGGCGATGGGCGATCCGGTCGGTCCGCCCGAAACGATGAGCAACTCGATCCGGATGTTCCTCGAGCGCTGCGATGATTTCGACGGCGTGCCGGTGTTCTACGAGGTGGGAAAGACCCACCTCCACTGCTATGCCGACTTCGGGCTGACGTTTCTCAAAGTGGGAGAGGAGGCGCGCGTCGATCTTCGCGCGTTCAGCCTCGAGGGTCCGCCTGGCGCACGATACCGTCAGGTCATCCGTCGGCTCGAGAAAGATGGCGGGCACTTCGAGATCGTCGAGCCAGCGGACGTTCCTGCGATCCTGCCGTGCTTGCGCGCCGTCTCGGACGACTGGCTGGCCGCGCGGGCGGGGAACGAGAAGGGTTTTTCGCTCGGGTTTTTCGCAGACGATTACCTGGCGCGGTATCCGATCGCCGTCGTGCGGCGGGAGGGGCAGATCGTCGCCTTCGCGAACATCTGGCGAGGGTCCGACGGTCGGGAAGTGTCCGTCGATCTGATGCGCTTCAACCGCGAAGCGCCCAAAGGCGTGATGGAGGCGCTGTTCGCGCATCTTCTCCGCTGGGCGAAGGCGGAGGGTTACGCGTGGTTCGTGCTGGGGATGGCGCCGCTGTCTGGAATCGAGCAGTCTCCCGCGGCGTCGCTCTGGAACCGTCTGGGCGGATTCCTGTATCGGCACGGCGAATCGGTGTATCACTTCCAGGGGCTCCGGGCGTACAAGGAGAAGTTCGATCCCGTCTGGGAGCCTCGCTACCTGGTGTATCCGGGCGGGATGAAGCTGCCGCGCATCCTGGCGGACATCTCCGCGCTCGTAGCCGGGGGCTACCGCAAGATTTGGGGTCAGGTCTTGTCATAGAGCGTGGGCGCGCCGAAGGCGAGCCCCGCCGGAGCGGAGCGGGGCGCAGGGGCCCCGCGAGCGACGGCGATGCGGGGCCCGGCGGGGCGAAGCCCCCCGGAGGGAACACGATGCGCGTGCTGGTGGTCGAGGACGACAGGAAGGTGGCGGCCTTCATCCGGACCGGGCTGGAGCAGGAGGGCTATGCGGTGGACCTCCTGTCCGACGGTCGGGATGCCGGCGAGCAGGCCCGCACGGTGGACTATGACGCCGTGGTCCTGGACCTGATGCTGCCCGGACGATCGGGGCTGCAAGTCCTGCGCGACCTTCGGGGTCACAAGCCCTCGCTCCCGGTGCTGATCCTGACCGCGAAGGACTCCGTCGAGGACCGCGTGGGCGGTCTCGACAGCGGCGCAGACGACTACATGGCCAAGCCGTTCGCCCTGGCCGAGCTGTCCGCGCGGCTGCGCGCGCTGCTGCGGCGCGGCACCCCGCGCGAGACGCGGCTGTCGCTCGCCGACCTGGAGCTGGACACCGTTCGCCGCACCGTCACGAGGGCCGGACGCCGGATCGATCTCAAGCCGAAGGAGTACGCGCTCCTCGAGTTCCTCATGCGCCACAGCGACCGGCCGGTCACCCGCTCCCTGATCATCGAGCACGTCTGGGACATCCACTTCGACAGCGTCAGCAACGTCGTCGAAGTCCACGTGAACTCGCTCAGGAACAAGATCGACAGAGGCTACGACGTCCCCCTGATTCACACCGTCCGCGGTGTCGGGTACATGCTGACGGACAGCCCTCCGTGAGACCGCTGGCGCTCCGGACGCAGCTCACGGTCTTCTACACCGCGATCCTGGCGCTCCTCCTCACTGCGCTCGGCGTCACCTACTATCAGGTTCTGGCCCGCCAGCTCGACGCCGACGCGACCGCCGATCTCGAGGAGATCACCAGCGGTCTGCACGGGTATCTCCGCTTCGCCGAGGCGAAGCCGTCGCTGGCCTACGATCGCGCCGATCCGGAGCAGGTCGCGTTCGTGGAGGGCGCAACCCGCTATTACCAGATCTACGACACCGCCGACGGCCAGCTGCTGGTGCAGTCGCCCGCGCTCGCGCCGTTGGGCCTCCACTACACGCCGGCGGAAGTCCAGGCCTTCCGCGAGTCTCCCGGCATCGTCGACATGCAAACCGATCACGGCCGGATTCGGCTGTTGAGCAGCCTGGTCTCGCCCGGTGGAGGGCGCACCTACCTGCTGCAGGTCGGCGTGTCGCTCGACACCATCGACGGCGCGCTCCGACGGTTCGTACGCCTTCTGCTCTGGAGCCTGCCGACCGGACTGTTTCTGGCGCTCATCGTCGGACGCTGGATGGCGGCGCGTGCGCTCGCGCCGCTGGCTCGGATGGCAACGGCGACGCGAGGGATCGACGTCGCAGGGCTGGAGCGCCGGATCCCGCTTCGCGGCGCGCGCGACGAGCTCGACGAAGTGGCGCATGCCTTC
The DNA here is from genome assembly GCA_963804795.1 of uncultured Acidobacteriota bacterium. GTDB lineage: Bacteria > Acidobacteriota > Vicinamibacteria > Vicinamibacterales > 2-12-FULL-66-21 > CAVSUB01. Next base: position 73,166 of record CAWDRS010000018.1, read on the forward strand.
AACGAGACGCTGTCGCGGCTGGAGCAGGCGGTTGGGGAGATGCGGCAATTCAGCGCGGCCATCGCTCACGAGCTGCGGACGCCGCTAGCCGTTCTGCGAGGCCAGACGGAGCTCGCGCTGATGCAGGCGCGAACCGCGGAAGACTACAAACGCGCCCTCACGGATCAGCTCGAGGAACTGGACACCCTGTCGCGCCTCGTCACACAGTTGCTGACGCTCGCTCGGGCAGAGGCCGGCGAGATTCCGGTGGCGCACGCGCCCGTGGACCTCGCGGCCCTGGCGGTATCGATCGCCGACCAGCTGGATCCGGTCGCGCAGTCGAAGGGCATCACCCTCGCAGCCGAAGCCAGCGAGCCGGTCGTCGTGCTCGGCGACGCCGGATGGCTCGAGCGGCTGCTCCTCAACCTGCTGGACAACGCGATCAAGTTCACGGCTGCCGGCGGCCGGATCGCCGTGCGAGTCCGCGGCGAAGCGTCGGACGCCGTCCTCGAGGTCCGCGACACGGGTGCGGGCATCGCGCCCGACGCCCTTCCGCATCTCTTCGAACGTTTCTTCCGCGGCGACCCAGCGCGATCGGCGGCGGCCGAGGGCGCAGGGCTCGGCCTGAGCCTGGTCAAGTGGATCGCCGATCGGCACGGCGCGACGGTGTCGGTCGACAGCCGTCCGAACGAGGGAAGCACGTTCGTGGTGCGAATGAGAAGAGCCTAGCCTGGACTAGCGGATTGCACACCCCGGAGCCTGAAGCCAGGAGCCGCCGGCACCTTCTTAACAAGAATTAATCCGCGCTTCATGTTCCGCTCACCGACAGACCGTCAAATGGTCTCAGATGGCGAGGGCGTCATCCCAAAAAGGAGAGCGAGCGATGAAAAGGATGTTTCAGGCGGCCGTCGTGGCCGCGGCCGTTCTGGCGGTACCGGTGCTGAGCGTGGCGGCCCAGGCCGCGCCCGCGACGAAGACCGCACCCGCGGCGACGGCGAAGGCGAGTCCGGACACGAAAGCGACCTCGGGAACCGTGTATTCGGCCCGGGGAGTGGTGAAGTCGATTGATGCCTCGAGCCTGGTGCTCACCGAGAAGGCCGGCAAGAAGAAGAAGTCACACGACGTGCGCTTCGTGCTGGACCCCTCGACGCAGAAGGACGCCAACATCGCGGCCGGTTCGGCCGTGCGCGTCAAGTACCACAACGACGCGAAAAAGCATGTGGCGACCGAGATCCGTGCCGGCAGCGGAAAGAAATCCTGACCGACAATCCTGGCGTCTGGCTCCACCAATCCTACAGAGTTGTCGATCCGCTGCGGTCTGAACGCCCGGCCGCGTCCCGTGATGGACGCGGTCGGAGCGATTCCGCTCCCGCCGGCCACCCGCGCGACGCTCGAACCCGGCGAGAAGCACCAGATTCCCGCCCGGAAAAGGCCTCGGACGAACAACCTACCAGGATGTCGCCTGCCCTCTGGGTCAGGTACAGAAATGTATGACGCGACGTCCACAGCAGCCGGCGTTTCGTATGGTTGCCCCTCCTGACGGAGGAAGTCAGCCAATCTCGTCGGTCACGACCTCGAAGTGGGACAGTTTGGCGCTCCCGAACGACGTCGAGATCGCGACGTCGGTCGCGTCGAGCCCGGTGGCGATCAGCACGCGCCCGATTCGAGGCTGGTTGTGGCGCGCGTCGAACGTCCACCAGCGGTCCTCGAGGTACACCTCGAACCATGCGCTGAAATCCATCGGTGAGGGCGAGAGCGGCACCCCGATGTCCCCGAGATAGCCGGTGGCGTAGCGCGCCGGGATATTGAGGCACCGGCAGAACGTAATCGCCAGGTGCTGGAAGTCCCGGCAGACCCCGATCCGCTCGGTGAAGACGTCCAGCGCCGTTCGAGTCGGCCTCGCGTGCGGGTAGCTGAACGTGACTTTCGAGTAGACCCAGTCGCAGATGGCCTTCACCCGGGCCCAACCCCGCGGCGCGCTGCCGAAGAGCTCGACTGCGACGGGCGAGAGGAGGTCGACCTCGCAAAACCGGCTCGCCATGAGAAACCGGAGTGTCTCTGTGGGCAGTTCCTCGACTGGCACCTCCCGCGCGTCCGGTGCCTGCGGGTCGGGCAGTCCGGAGTCCTCGACGATGGTTGAGTTCGTGAGACGCAGGGTGCCGGGCGGCGCCAGAAGGCGGGTACAGATGTTGCCAAAGCTGTCCGCGTATTGGACTTGCTCGATCGCCGGTTCGACTCCCGATTCGATCACGACGCGATCCGGTGCTTTCAGATCGTGGCGGCGCGACGGGTGGACGGAGAGCAGCGCCACGATCGGCACCGGCTGCCCGACCTCGAAGCGGATGTCGTAGCCCAGTCGAATCAGCATGGCGACCGCCTATTCATGCAGTGGGCCAGGTCCCGTGCGGTCCTGGCGGATTTCGCAAATCACGCTGCCGGCATGACGTGCGCGGCCGCGGCTGGCTGGCCCGGGCCCTCGATTCCGGGGCACGGTCACCGGTGTCCGGACGGCGCGCGCATTGCTACCCGGCACCGAGTCCCCAAGGGCATCGTGCCCGAGCGTGATGTGTATATGATGTGGCCATCCACCTTTTCTCCCCGCGAGGGCCTGTGACCTACTGCCTGGGTATCGTGACCGACGAAGGTCTCGTGATGGCCTCCGACTCCCGGTCCAACGCCGGCTTCGATCAGGTGAACGTCTGTCGGAAGATGTACCGCTTCATCCAGGAGGGGGAGCGGGTCTTCGTGATCCTGACGAGCGGGAGCCTGTCGATCAGCCAGTCGATCATGTCGCTGCTGCGCCTCGACTTCGATGCGGGCCAGGGGCTGGCGCAGGCGCGCTCCATGTATCACGCGGCCCGAATCGTCGGCGAGTGCGTGCGGCGCGTGTCGGAGATCGATCGCGCTTCGCTCGAGCGGGACAGCTTCAGCTTCAACGTGAACCTGCTGCTCGGCGGGCAGGTACGCGGCGAGGATCCCGGGCTCTTCCTGATCTACCCGCAGGGCAATCCCCTGCAGGCGACGGAGGACTCACCGTATCTGCAGCTGGGCGAGTGCAAGTACGGCCGGCCGATTCTCGACCGCGGGATCGACATGGCGACCTCGCTCGAAGTGGCGGCCAAGTACGCGCTGCTGTCGTTCGACGCCACCATGCGATCGAACGTCACCGTCGGTCCGCCGATCGATCTGCTGCTCTACAAGAAGAACGCCTTCGCGGTCACGCGGCACCGCCGGCTGTCGGCGCTCGATCAAGGACTTGACCCTGATCCACGCCTCGTGGGAGCAGTCGCTGCGAAGGGCCGTCGAGCAGCTGCCGGAGATTCAGTTCGAGCGAGCCCGATCGTGCGCAGCACGCGGCCGGCGAGTGGCGTGCCACGCTCCAGGCGACGATCAGGGCTGATCCCATCGCCGATCCGGTTCTTTTGATCGATGGCCCTCGCCACCACGGATCCGTTCACCGGCTATAGCGTCGAGGACACCTTCGACGAGATGCTCGACGCGCGCTCGCAGCCGCGCCGTTCGTACCGGCGGCTGCACAAGGAGCTCCTCAAGCTCACACCCGAGGAGCTGTGGCGCAGCAAGCAGCAGGCCGACCTCTCGTTCTTCAACCAGGGCATCACGTTCACCGTCTACGGCCGTCAGGAAGGAACCGAACGGATCTTCCCGCACGACCTGCTGCCGCGCATCATCTCCGGGGCCGACTGGGAGATCATCGAGCGCGGGCTGACGCAGCGGATCACCGCCCTCAACCTGTTCCTCCGCGACCTCTATCACGAGCGGCGGATCCTGAAGGACGGCGTCGTTCCGGCGCGAGGTGATCTACACCTGCCGGCACTATCCGCCGGCAGATGACCGACGTCAGGGTGCCGCGCGACGCCTACGTCAACGTCATGGGCACCGACCTGGTGCGGCTGCCCGACGGCCAGTTCGTCGTGCTCGAAGACAACCTGCGGGTCCCGAGCGGCGTGTCGTACATGCTCTCGAGCCGGAAGGTGATGAAGCAGATCTTCCCGGCGCTCTTCCGGAAGTACGGCGTCCGGCCGATCGAGCAGTACAGCCAGATGCTGCTCTCGACGCTGCGCTCGCTCGCGCCGGACGGCCGAGCCGATCCCGACGATCGTGCTGCTCACGCCCGGCGTCTACAACTCGGCCTACTACGAGCACGCCTTCCTCGCGCGGCAGATGGGCATCGAGCTGGTCGAAGGGCCGCGACCTCGTCGTCCACGACAACATCGTCTACATGCGCACGACCGAAGGGCCTGCAGCGCGTGGACGTGATCTACCGTCGCGTGGACGACGACTTCCTGGATCCGCTGGCGTTCCGCGTGGACTCGGCGCTCGGCTCGCCGGGTCTGTTCAGCGCGTACCGCGCCGGCAACGTCACGCTCGCCAACGCGCTCGGCACCGGCGTCGCCGACGACAAGGCGATCTACGCCTACGTGCCGCAGGATCATCCGCTACTACCTGGATCAGGACCCGATCCTCGCCAACGTCGAGACGATGCTGATGACGGAAGATACGCACCGGAGCCACGTCTGCGAGCGGCTCGCGCGATTACGTCGTCAAGGCGGTGGGGGAGTCGGGCGGCTACGGCATGCTGATCGGCCCGCACAGCACCGAGGCGCAGCGCGACGAGATGCGCGCGCGGATCCTGGCCGATCCGCGCAACTACATCGCGCAGCCGGTGCTGAGCCTCTCGACCGCGCCCTGCTTCATCGACGGCGCGATCGAGCCGCGCCACGTCGACCTGCGGCCCTACGTGCTGTTCGGCGAGAAGACGACGATCGTCCCGGGCGGGCTGACCCGCGTGGCGCTCCGCAAGGGATCGCTGGTCGTCAACTCCTCGCAGGGCGGCGGGTCGAAGGACACCTGGGTCCTCCAGAGCTGATCCGCATGCTGTCCCGCGTCGCCGACAGCCTCTACTGGATGAGCCGCTACTTCGAGCGGGCGGACAACTGCGCGCGCGCGATCGAAGCCACGCATAGCCTGATGCTGAGCCGCGGCGGAGTTCGCACACGATCAGCGCTGGTACCGCGCGCTGACCAGGCCTCGGCCTGCCGGCCGATGCGCGCGATCAGGATCCGCAGGTGGCGATCGGGCGCCTTGCCGCCGATCGTCAGATCCGCGCGTCGATCGTCTCCTGCATCGCGGGGGCGCGCGACAACGCCTCGCAGGTACGCGAGGAGATCAGCTCCGAGATGTGGGAGCAGCTGAACCGGCTGTACCACGAGGTCGCGCAGTCGGAAGTGGATCCTCAGGACGCCGCCGCCGTCATGCGGCTGGTGTCGCTCGTCCGCGAAGGGTCGTATTCGTTCTATGGCGCGACCGAGACGACGATGAGCCACGGGGAGGGCTGGCGCTTCGTGCAGCTCGGCAAGTTCACCGAGCGGGCGTGCGCGATCTCGATGCTGCTCGACGCCTATTTCTCGACGCCGACCAAGGCGGACGATCTCGACTGGGTGACGCTGCTCGCGAGCTGCGCGGCATTCGAGTCCTACTGCCGGGTCTTCACCGCGGACCTCCAGCCGGATCGGATCGCCAAGTTCCTGCTCGTCCACCCCGAGTTCCCGTACTCCGTGCGCTACGCCGTCGACCGCATGCACGCCTCGCTCGAGGCGATCGTCGGGAATTCGACTGCCCGCAAGCGCGTGCGGATCGAGCGGATCATCGGCCGACTGCGCGCCTCGCTCGCGTTCACGCCGATGTCGGAGCTGATGGCGGGCGATCTCCACGCGTTTCTGAACGGCGTCCTCGAGCAGTGCGGGGCGCTCCACCTCGCCGTGCACGAGGCGTACATCGACTATCCGATCGAAGTGGCGTTCGAAAGCTGATGTTCTACGCGATCCGGCACCTCACGCGCTATCGATACAACCGGCCCGTGTGGCAGAGCATGATGGAGGTGCGGATGCACCCGGTCAGCGAGGCCGCGCAGCGCTGCTTCACGTTCCGGCTGCAGGTCAACCCGCGGGCGCGCATCTTCACGTTCCAGGACCACCTGGGCAACCAGGTCCATCACTTCGATCTGCCGCAGCACCACCGCGAGCTCTCCATCGTCGCCGACTCGCTCGTCAACCTGGAGCCCGTGGCGCCGCTCCCGGCGGTGCTGCCGTTCGACTCCTGGGCCGTCCTCGAACGGATGATCAGCGACGGCGATCATTGGCCGATGCTGATGCCGAGCCACTACGCGCGCGGCTCCGCGCTGCTCGAGGATCTGGTGCGCGAGCTGGACGTCGACGCGAGGTCGAACGGGCGCGATCCGCTGACACTGCTGCACGACGTCAGCCGCGGGATCCATCGCGCATTCGCGTACGTGAGGAAGAGCACCGCCGTCAACTCGCCGATCGAAGCCAGCCTGACCTCCCGTCAGGGCGTCTGCCAGGACTTCGCGCACATCATGATTGCGGTCGTGCGGCGGCTGCGGATCCCGTGCCGCTACGTGAGCGGCTACCTCTATCACGGCGACGAGCACAACGATCGCTCCGCCGATGGCGCGACGCACGCGTGGGTGGAGGCGCTGGTGCCCGGCTTCGGCTGGGTCGGATTCGATCCGACCAACAATCTGATGGCCGGATTCCGCCACATCCGCACCGCGGTCGGCCGCGACTACGCCGACGTTCCGCCCACGCTCGGCACCATGAAGGGACGCGCCGAGACCGAGCTCCAGGTGCGCGTCCGAGTGACCCCGTCGCAGACGCTCCTCCCGCCAGACGATGACTTCGCCGCCGACGAAGAGTGGTCGCTCTTCCTCGAGGACGACCCGGAGGCGCAGCAGCAATACGATCAGCAGCAATGAGGCTACGGAGTTCAGGAGAAGAGCTTTCAACAGGGAGGTCGGGAGGAAGGGAGGAACTTCCTAACAGAAAGTGAAAGCTCCTCCCCACCTCCCATCCTCCCTGTTGAAAAGGCCGGCGCCCCCCGACAAACTCACAATGCGATAGTCTCTCCTCATGCCGCTCTATCTCGGCCTCGACTCCAGCACCCAGAGCCTCAGCGCCATCGTCCTCGAGATGGACGCCGACCACCGGCGCGTCGTCTTCGAGGACTCGCTGTCGTTCGACGAACGGTTTCCGCGAGTACGGCACGGACCACGGCGTCATCAGGGGGCCGACCCGGCCGTTGCGGTGTCGTCGCCGCTCATGTGGGTCGAGGCGCTCGACGCGATGATGGCGCGGGTCGCGTCGGCGCGTCGACGTCGGTCAGCTCGCGGCGATTTCCGGGTCGGCGCAGCAGCACGGCAGCGTCTACCTGAACGCCGGCGCCGCCGCGGCGCTCGGCTGCCCTCGATCCCGGGCGGCCGCTCGTCGATCAGGTCGAGCCGATGCTGTCGCGTGCGGTCTCGCCAATCTGGATGGACTCGAGCACCGGCGCCGAGTGCCGCGACGATTGCAGCGGCGGTCGGCGGCGATGCGCGCCTGGCGCAGCACACGGGATCGAGAGCCTTCGAGCGATTCACCGGACCGCAGATTCGGAAGTTCGCGACGCACGAGCCCGGCCGCGTACGCCGCGACCGATCGGATTCACCTCGTCAGCTCGTTCCTGGCATCCGCTCCTCGCCGGGCGCCACGCGCCGATCGATCCAGGCGACGGCTCGGGGATGAACCTGATGGATCTGGACGTCCGACGACCTGGTGGGGTCCGGCGATGGCCGCCACTGCGCCCGGTCTCGCAGCGAAGCTGCCCGCGCTAGCGCCTGCCTCTTCCGTCGTCGGCCCGCTGGCGACCTACTGGCAGCAGCGATATGGCTTTCCTCCGGCCCGCGTCGTCGTATGGTCGGGGGACAATCCGTCCAGCCTGATCGGCACCGGTCTCGTGCGGGAAGGGCGCCTGGCCGTTTCACTCGGGACGAGCGACACGGTGTTCGGGCTCATGCGCGAGCCGCGCGTCGATTCGACTGGAACCGGACACGTCTTCGGCTCGCCGACGGGCGACTTCATGGGGCTCACCTGCTTCAAGAACGGCTCACTCGCGCGCGAGCGCGTGCGAGAGACGTGGGGTCTCTCGTGGGAGGAGTTCTCCAGCATTCTCGCGTCCACGCCCGCCGGGAATGGCGGCCGCGTGCTGCTCCCGTGGTACGAGCCGGAGATCACGCCACCGGTCGCGACGCCTGGGATTCGCCGGTACGGCCTCGACGAGCGCGATCGGGACGGCCACGTGCGCGGCGTCATCGAGGCGCAGATGATGTCGATGGCCTTGCACTCTGGCTGGATGGGGGTCGAGGTCGACTCGATCCACGCCACGGGCGGTGCGGCCGCCAACCGCGAGATCCTGCAGGTGATGGCGGACGTCTTCGGCGCGGATGTCTACCAGTTCGAGGTCAGCAACTCGGCGTCTCTCGGAGCGGCGCTTCGCGCAGCGCAAGCGGACGCGAAGGCTGCCGGCAACCTGATGTCCTGGGAGTCGGTCGTGCGCGGGCTCGCCGAGCCAATCGCCGCAAGCCGCATTTCGCCGCAGCCGGGCCGCGCAGAGATCTATCGCGATGTGATGCGGGTCTACGCCGAGTGCGAGGCGCGCGCGCTCGGTCTCGCGCCGAAGCCTGCCTGAGAGGCTGTGAATCTATCTCGCCTGGAAGCCGCACTAGAAGCCGTCTCATGAACCTGCCGCTCGGTTCACGATGCGAGCGAACGACCGTGAGCGAGCCACGCGAGCGGCCCGCCTCCGCCGAGGCTTCGGCGAGGTCTCGCCGTAGGCTTGCGCGGGCGGAAGCGCGCCGGCGAAGCGGCGCGCGAGAGCGCGTGTCGGGGAGTCCGAGGGGCGAAGCCCCTCGGATGAGACAAGACTGGAAGCCCCGGAGCTGGTTCGGAATTACGCCTCGCCGTCGGCATTCAGCGAGGCCCATACATTCCCATCCGTGTCGCACCGGAGGAGCAGGCGCGACATCCCGCCGGCTCTCGCGATGTCGAGGTAGAACACCACGCTGTCTCCCTGAAGTCTGATTTCCGGGAGCGCGCCCGATTGTGTCACCGCCCGTCGTGGCGCCCGGCGTGGCGGCCGGTCGCTATGGGACCTGGAAACGCGTCGACGCATGATCCTATCTGGCTGCAAACATCCGGCCACCCTCGCCCGCGCCCGATTCCGCTGCGAACCGGCTGGACCGATTGCGGCAGCCTTCCTCGATCAGACGATTTCTTCCACGCCATGGTTCGTCGTAGCGTGCAGAAAGTTCAAACGCGTGATGGCGCAGCCTTGCTAGAGGCCTTGACCCGTCACAATCTGAGTATTTGAGTCAAGTTTTCTGGTCAAGGCCGTCCGCGCGTCAGCGCGGCGTTATTAAGGAATGCGATCTAGCGAGGCGGAGCCCCGGTGGTCAGAGGCGCAGCCTTGCTAGGTACTCGGTGAACATCCGCTGGATCTCGCGGCCCTCGCTCGTCCGCGTGAGACCGAGCATCAGAAGGATGCGCGCTTTCACGGGAGCGAGATCTTCCGCGGCGATTCGGCGGTCGGTCCCCGGCTCTGCGCCTGAGGCAGCCCGATCGCCGTCGTTTGACGTGGCTGGCGCCGCGCCGGTTCCACGCGTCCTCGACGCGATCCGACCTGAGCCCGTTCGCGTGCTCGTGACGACGAAGACGCCTTTCTCGACCGCGTACTGGATGCCCTGACCTTGTGTCCCGCTCGTCGCGCCCGCGCCGGCCGAGGCAATCACGATCCCGCGTGCCCCCTGATCGACGATCGCCTTGATGATGTCTCCCGACGCGCCCTGATAGACCATGACGATATCGACGCGTGGCAGGTCATCGAGCGCGCTGACGTCGAACTCGCTCGACGACGTGTGCCGCTTCACGAGACTTCGATAAAACACGACGCGATCGCTGTCGACCACTCCGAGCAGGCCGTAGCCGCGCGACTGAAACGTGCCGAGCCGGAGGGCATCGGTCTTCGTGACGTCCCGGGCGGCGTTGATCTCGTCGTTGAGCACGACGAGCACACCCTTCCCGCGGGCGTCCGGGCTGGCGGCCACGCGAAATCCCTCGAGCAGGTTCGCCGCTCCCTCGTACCCAACCGTGCTCGGATTGCGCATCGACCCGACGACCACCACCGGCTTGTCGGTCTTGACCGTGAGGTCGAGGAAGTAGGCGGTTTCCTCGAGCGTATCGGTCCCGCTCGTGACGACAACGCCGGCGAGGTCGGGGTCGTCTTTGAACAGCGTGTTGATGCGGCGCGCGAGATCGAGCCACTGCTTGAGCGTCAGGGCGCTGCTGGAGGTGTTGGCGAACTGCTCCGCCTCGGGTCTGACGTACCGCTCGATCCCCGGCATCGAGGCGATGAGCTCGTCAGCGGTCAGGCGTCCGCCGGTACGATTGGAGATCGTACCGCCGGTGGCGACGAGCCGAACCCTCGGGAGCGCTGTCGCGGGGGCTTGCGTGCCGGCAGACTGACCGGCGGCAACGGTGGCGACCTGCGCGGCAACCGACTGGGGCAGCAGCCCCAGCGTCAAAACCAAGAACGAAAACGAGGCGATCGGGCGCATAGCCCACTATAGTCGAGCGCGCTCTTGCCCGTGTGCAATGGCTAACCAATGACTCAGCAGCCTGGCAGCCTCGTCTGGCGTCTTTCCGTAAAAGGGCATGAGCGCGGCGGAGCCGCCGGGCGTTCGCCTGATATTCGCGCGCCACTGGCCGGCTCCGACATTGGAGACTTCGATGTGGTACTCGCGGCCATTGATGATTTCGTCGTACTTGTGAAGGATCACGGATTTGCCGCCGCAAAAAAGAGTGTTGAACTGTCTGTTGAACGCTGTGCATTCTAGCGGCTTCGCGATCGGCGACAAGCGAAAGGAGGGTCGAAGACGCATCCACACAGTGCAGGCGGCGCCGAATGCTGCGCGGAATGCACGAAATAAATTTGCGCTGTCGTCACATGCACAGCGCTTCCACCGATCTTCCACAACTTTTCCACATCGTGCCTCGCCGGCTCTTTTTGCGGCCCGTGCTTGACGCGTCGGCACGCCGACACTACGCTGGATCGTCGATGCTCCGGTCACTCCGCGCAGCCTTTCCTCGCGGCCTCCTTTTGCTTGCGCTCTGCGCCTTCGGCTGGGCGATCGCAGCCGTGGGCTCGGCGTACGCAGACGACGCCGCCACAGACGACGTGATTCTCTATCGGGTGTTCCTGCTGGACGGCACGAATGCCGTCAGTTATGGCGAATTCGCCAGGATCGCCGGCACGGTGGTCTTCTCGATGCCGCTCGGTGGGCTCGGAACCGAGACGCCGCAGCTGCAGCTCGTCAGCCTCTCAGAATCGGTCGTCGACTGGCCCCGTACGGAGGCCTATGCCGAGGCCGCGCGCGCCAAGCGCTTCGTCGAGACGCGGGCCGAAGCGGAGTTCTCGCGTCTCAGCGAGGCAGTCGCCACGACGTTGAACCAGGTCGCTCTCACCCAGGATCCGGTCAAGCGGCTGGCGATCGCCGATCGCGCGAGGCGGATGCTCGGCGACTGGCCCTCGCACAACTTCGCCTATCGGTCGGCTGACGTCGCGCAGCTTGCCGCGCTGCTCGACGAGGTCGTGTCGGAGCTGCGCGTCGCGGCAGGGCAGTCGCGCTTCGAGCTGAACCTGGTCGCCGGCACGTCACCGCCGCCAGCGGTGCCCATGATGCCTCCGCCCTCGCTGCGGGAGAGCGTGGAGCAGGCCTTCATGCTCGCTCGCGGCTCCAGTGATGCGGCGCAGCGGACGTCACTGCTGCGCGGGATCACCGAAGCGCTGGTGGTTCCGGCCGGCGAAGGCGGCTGGGCCGCCGCCCTCCGGGCGCGGGCGACCTCCGAACTGGCCATTTCCACCCGGACCGATCAGGCCTATACCGATCTTTCTGCACGCATGCTCAAGATCGCCGACGAGCGCGTACGTCGGGCTGACGTCAAAGGCATTGAGGCGCTCATCCGCGATGTGCTGAAAGCGGACGACAAGCTTGGACGTCAGCGGCCGCAGGAGACCGCGGCGCTCCTGGCGACGATGGATTTGAAACTCGATGCTGCGCGCCGCACGCGGCTCGCGTCCGACCGATGGGCACTCGGCCAGGGCGTCGTCCGCGCGTACGAGCGGAAGGCGAAATCGGCGATCGACGCCCTCGGACGCGCGCGGCCGTCACTCGAACAGATTCGACAGCTCGCCGGGCCCTCGTCCAGGACGCTCCGGCAGCTGCAGAAGAGCGCCGGCGTCGCGTCCCGCGAGTTCGCGCTGATCAAACCGGCGCCCGAAATGGACGCGGTGCACGGGCTCCTCGTGAGCGCCTTTCAGATGGCCATTCGCGCCGCCGACACGCGCCTGAGCGCTGTCACCGCCAACGACATGGCGCTCGCGTGGCAGGCCTCTTCCGCCGCCGCCGGCGCGCTGCTCCTCTTCGACCGCGCGCGCGACGAGCTGCACCGGCTCACGACTCCTCCGGTACCAGTGATTACTCCACGCACGATCAGACTGCTCCGCGTTCCCGACCTCCAGACTCTGCACGACACCGTCGCCCGACTCTCGATGGCCGGATCCGGGATTGCCGATCTCAGATCCCGAATCCCTGATTCCGGATCCCTGATCCCTGATCCCGGATCCCGACACCATTCGCGTGCGGCCGACCCGCTCGGGGCGCGGGACCAGGCGGTGATCGTGCCGACGCGGGGCGCCGCAGAAGCACTCCGGCGAACGCTCGAGAACCGTCTGCTCGGGGCGGCGGGCGCCGTCGCGGTCCTGCCCGACCTCCTCGCCCGATCGGATCTCTACCTGCGATTCCACCAGCACTTGACCGGCGCGCCACCGCTTCTCTCGGAGTTCGAGCGCGAGGTGCTGGTCCGCCGCGCGGCTCGACATGCCAGCGAGTCCGGCTCGCCCGCGCCGTTTCGCCTGCGGGCCGGGCTGATCCTCGAGATTCTCTCGCTCTACGACGATCTGCGGCGCCGCGGCCGCACCGTCGACGATTTCGAGCGGCTCATGACCGCCAGCCTGGAGCCGGGGGCCGACACCGATCGCGGCGCCGAGCGGATGCTCCGGCAGACCCATTTCCTCGTCGCGACATTCCGCGAGCTCGAACGACGGATTGCGGCGACCGGCCGTGTCGACGAGCACGCCCTCCGCGCCCGAGTGCTCGGGGAAGGGGGTGCGAGCCCGTACCGCCACATCATCATCGCCACCGGCGATCAGGCAGCCGACGCCCGCGGTCTCTGGCCGGCCGACTACGACCTGCTGACGCGGGTCGCCGGTGTCGAGCGCGTCGATATCCTGGCGACCGAGCACATGCTGGCCACGGGCTTTCACGAGCGCGTGCACGACATGTTTCCTGGACTGGAAGAGGAGCGTCTCGAGCCGAGGTCCTCCCTGCCGGTACTCGTAGCTCCACGGAGTGCGAACGGCCAGAACCCGGAGCGCTGGTTCGTCTCCCGGGATCGCGAAGAGGAGCTCGCGGACTTTGCTCGAGCGGCGAAGCACCGGCCCGTCTCGGAGCGTTCGGCGGTCGTGTTCCAACGACCGCTGCCATACATCTACCTCGCTCGCAGTGTCTTCGCGGACGCGCGTGTGCCCTACCAGGCGCTCGATGCGCGGCCGCTCGCGGCCGAGCCGTTCGCCGCGGCTCTCGACCTCGTCTTCGAGGTCGCGATGTCAGAGGCGACACGCGCTCCGCTCATCGACCTGCTCGGTTCTCCGCACTGGATCTTCGGCGCCAACCAGGACGCCTCCGAGGGAATCGATCACTCCGGTGTCGCGGCCCTCGACGCGTGGCTTCGCGAAATCAAGTATCTCGGTGGCTGGGATCGGCTCGAAACCCTCGCCGGCGAGCGTGTCGAAGTGGAGACGGTGGATCCGCATCGGACCGGTCGCCTGCGCCGCGGGGCGCAGCGAGCGCTCGAAGCGGCGGCAACCGCGTCGCGAGAGCTGAGGTCGGCGGTCGAGGCATCCACGGCCTCGGCACAGTTCCGCCAGCCTCGTGAGCTTCGTCACGCGTCACGAGCGGCCTCGGGCCGCGGAGGACCCTGGATCCGCGGATCACCTGCGGGCGCGCGCAGCCATTCTGGGTGCGCTCTCGGCACTCGCCGAGGCGCATGCCGCTCATGACGACGAGCCGCTGCTCGTCACGGAGCTGGCGAACACTGTCCGCCGCTGGATCGAGGGGCAGACGTTCTCTCCGCGCACGGGCGCCGAGGGCATTACGCTGCTCGACGCCCACGCGGCCGCCTTCGCCGATGTGGACGACGTCCGGTTGATAGGCCTCGTGGAGAGCGACTGGCCGGAGCGCAGCCGGCGGAGCATCTTCTATCCGATGTCGCTCCTCGGTCAGCTCGGCTGGCCGAACGAGATCGACCGGCTGACCGCGGCACGCGCGCGGTTCCACGATCTGTTGCGTCTCGCGCGGGCGCGCGTCTCGATCTCCACCTTCACCCTCGAAGACGACGCGATTGTCGCCCGTTCGGCATTCCTGGAGGACATCGAGGCGCTCGAGCTCGAGGTGGAGCCGGTCGCCAGGATCGCGGCGTCTCGCGTGTTCGTTCAGGAGGCGCTGCGCGAGCTGCCGGTCGTCGCCCTGCCGGCGACGATCGATCGTCTTGCAGGCGCGCTCACAGCCAGACAGGAAGAATGGCTGGCGTTTCGCGTCGCCCGCACGCCGGCTTCGGATCCGGCGTTTCACGGGCAGGCCGGTGTCCGTGCGCCGGCGGTGTACGCAGTCAGCCACGTCGAGCGGTATCTCGACTGTCCCTTCAAGTATTTCTCGAGCTACGTCCTGGGGCTCGAGGAGGAGCGGGACGAGGAAGCCGGCCTGAGCCCGCGCGAACGAGGGCAGTTCCTGCACGAGGTCTTCCAGCAGTTCTTCGTTGCCTGGGAACTGGCGGGTCACCGATCGATCACCGCCGACGTGCTGCAGGAAGCGCTGGCGATTTTCGAGGAGGTCGTCGAGACCCGCTTGGAGGCGCTGTCGGACGCCGATCGCGCGCTCGAGCGCACGTACCTGCTCGGATCCGCCGCGGCGGCGGGCCTGGCGGCGCGGGCATTCGGGTTCGAGATCGAGCAGGGCATCGGCATCGTCGAACGGTTGCTGGAGCACAAGCTCGAGGGGTGGTTCGAGCTGAAGGGACCCGAAGGTCCGGCCCGCATCCGGCTGCGCGGCAAGGCCGATCGCATCGACCTTCTGGATGACGGGACGCTTCGGGTCGTCGATTACAAGCTTGGCCGGGCGCCGAAGCCCGCGCGGGCGCTGCAGCTGCCGGTGTACGGGGTGTGCGCGTCGCAGCAGCTCGAGGGACGCCACGGCCGATCGTGGCCACTCTCGCGCGCCGGCTACGTCGCCTTCCGCGAGAAGAACGCGTTCGTGTCGTTGGGAGCGACGCCGGCGCAGGCTGCCCAGGCGCTGGAGGACGGGCAGCAGCGAATGGTGTCGGCGGTCGCAGCCATCGAGCGGGGATCGTTCCCCGTCGATCCTGACGAGCCCTTTCTCTGCACGCGATGCGGGTACGCCGGCGTCTGCCGGAAGGACTATGTCGGCGATGAGTAGCCGGACTCCACGAACGGATCCGGCGCTGCAGCCGTCCTTGTTCGGCGTCGAGCCTGAGCCGGATGTCGTCGCCGCTCACCAGCCTGAGTCTCCGCCGGCGCCCGACAGCCCGCCGCCGCACGACGCAGACGAGGCTGCACGCCGCTTTGCGGTGGACCCCCGAAACAACGTCGTGCTCGAGGCCTCCGCCGGGACGGGGAAGACCTCCGTGCTCGTCGCGCGGTACGTGAACCTGCTGAAGGCAGGGGTCGAGCCGGCCAACATCCTGGCGATGACGTTCACCCGCAAAGCGGCGGCCGAGATGCGCGAGCGGATCCTGGCCGAGCTCAGGGACGCGGCGTCGCGCTCGGAAATCGACAGAGCGCGATGGCTGCAGCTGCGCGATCGGCTCGGCGAGATTGCCATCAGCACGATCGACGCGTTCTGCCTTTCGCTGCTCCGCGAGTTTCCGCTCGAGGCGGACGTCGACCCCGGGTTCGACATGGCGGACGAGACCGAGGTGCCGCGGCTGATCGAGGAGTCGCTGGATCAGTCGCTCCGGATCTTTGCCGGCATCGCGCGGAAAGAGCCGGATGTCGCGCTGGTCCTGGCGCAGCTCGGGCTGGGGCGAACGCGGGAAGGTCTCGCGGCGCTCCTGGACCGAAGGCTCGTCGCATGGGGTGCGCTGAATCGCTTTCTCGCGCGAGGCCCGGCCGACCTGACATCGAGCGTCGTCTGCCGGCGGACGTTGACCGCCCTCCAGGACACGCTGCGCTCCGTGCCCGGTGGGCTGGCGCAGCTGCTTGCAGACGGGCCCGCCGGGCATCCCCGGTACCAGCTGCTCGTGCGCGAGCTGAGACGCGTCTCGGAGCTCGATCAGCCGTCGGACTCCGAAATTCGTGCCCTCATCGATCGTGTCGCGGCGCACTTCCTGACCGGCGAGGGCCGGCCGCGTGCGAGCGGCGCCATTTATCCCTACAAGAGCGAGCACTATCCATCCGCGGACGCGTCACGCCGACACCGTGCCGCCGTGACGCAGATCGGCCCGCAGGTCGAGCGCGTGGTCTCGGGCTTTGCGCGCGACCTCAACGCGATCATGGCTCGCGGCATCAGACGCATGTTCGCCATCGCGCTCGCGCAGTACCGGCGTGCGCTCGATGCGCGCTCGGTGCTCGACTTCTCGGATGTCCTTCAGCGCGCGCTCGATCTCCTGCGTCAGATGGACGAGTTCGCGCAGAGCCGCTATCGACTCGAGTCCCGGTATCACCATGTGCTGGTCGACGAGTTCCAGGACACGAGCCGCGCGCAGTGGGAGCTCGTCTCGCTTCTCGTCGAGTCCTGGGGGGAAGGGCTCGGCCTCGCCACCGCACCTTCGGTCTTCATCGTCGGCGACCGCAAGCAGTCGATCTACCGCTTCCGAGACGCGGACGTCGCGGTCTTGCACGAGGCCGCCCGCTACATCGAAGCGCTGCAGGCCCTTGGGCAGCCCGCCGCGGCGATCCATCGCGAAGAGCTTTCGCGCGGTGCCCGAGCTGCTCGAGTTCGTCAACGACGCGTTCACCGAGATGTCGCAGGAGGGTCGGCGTGCGCACGAGTTCACCTACCGCGACAGCGACTGCTTTCCGATAAACCCGTCGAGCGACGCGTTCCGCGGGCCGGTGCTCGGCATTGCCGTTGCGGACGATCCGGTTGCCTGTGCGGCCGCCGTCGCCGCCGAGGTCGCACGCGTGCTGCGAGAGGAGACCGTCCGGGACCGGAAGACGGGCGTGCCCCGCCACGCCGTGCCGGGCGACATCGCCATCCTGTTCCGCTCGCGTGCGAGCCATCGGGAGTTCGAGCACGAGCTCGAGCTGCTCCGGATCCCGACGTACGTATACAAGGGCCTGGGATTCTTCGACGCCGACGAGACCAAGGACGTCGTGGCGCTCGTCAGGTACCTCGCCCGGCCGGTCTCCGATCTGCGGGCGGCCGCGTTCCTGCGTTCGCGCTTCGTCCGCCTGTCGGACCACGGGCTCTCGGTTCTGGCGCCTGCGCTGGCGGCGGCCCTCACCGACCCGACGCCTCCCACCTCGGTCGCACTGCTCCGAGACGAGGATCGCCGGGCGTTGCAGCACGCGCGCGCTCATGTGGGCGACTGGCTCCAGCGGGTCGACCGGGTTCCCCCAGCCGATCTCCTCGAAGAACTGCTGCGGGAAACAGGCTATGCGTACGAACTGAGAGGGCCGAGGCGTCTCCAGGCCTGGGAGAATCTGAAGAAGATCCGCGCAATGATCCGGCGGATCCAGAACCGGGGCTATGCGACCCTTCCGAGGATCGCCGAGCACATCGATGCGCTGACGGCCGGCGACGAGTCGAACGCCGTGATCGAGGCGCTCGACGCCGTCAACCTGATGACAGTGCACGCCTCCAAGGGCCTCGAGTTCCCGATCGTGTTCGTGGTCAACATGTCGAAAGGGGCCAGCGGTCCGCCCAAACCGATCCGTGTGGTCGCCGCAGGTGACGAAGAGCCGTCGGTATCAGTGGGACCGTTCGTTTCCGATTCGGACGAGGCCGACCGCGAGCGAGAGAAGCACGAGACGCGGCGGCTCCTTTATGTGGCGTTTACCCGTGCCCGGGATCGTTTGTATCTGGCTTCAGCCCTGAAGTCCGGCGCGCTGGTAACCGGCCGCGGCAGCCTGGGAGAGGTGCTGCCGGATTCGCTCAAGACCTTGTTCGGGCGCGCGGCGACAGCTTTTCCGGAATGCCGCACGCTCGCGTGGAGCGGCACTTCCGGCCGCACGTTCGAGCTCAGGCTTTGTCGCCCGGAGTCCGGCCCGGCGGCGGTTCCGGCGCCTTCACCCGCTCCCGAAGCCGTTGCCGACGAGGATTTCGCCGACGCGGCGGTCCATCCTGACCCTCCCCGGGTCGCGGTTTCGCAGTGGCTGGAGGATGCAGCGCCGGCACGTGTGTCGGCGGATCGTCCGGCAGGTGATGCGCTGGCGGGCCGCCTGGTACATCGGCTCTTTCAGTTCGCGGTTCCGGATGACGAGCGGCTACCTGCCCGAGCACGAGCGTTCATCGGCGCGGAGGAGGCAGGTTCGGTCGACGATCCGGAGGCTGTCGTTGGTGCGGCTGTTGGAGCCTGGCGCGCCATCCGCGCGCGCCCGGACTTCACACGCCTTCTCGCCGAGGGGCGTCCGCGCTACGAGGTTCCGTTCTCTTTCCGTGACCCCGAGTCCGGGCGGATCCTCAGGGGGACAATCGATTGCCTGGTCGAGGGGGCCGACGGCAGAATCACCGTCATCGAGTTCAAGACCGGCAGTCCGCGTACCGATTCACGATCGTCAGCTTTCGATTTACGTACGCGCTGCCTCCCGGCTGTTTCCGTCCTCCAGCGTTGACGGTTTGCTCATCTACCCGTGATTTGCACGATAGAGCCGTGATCTACACGATCGGCCATTCGACCCACACAGCAGAGCGATTCCTGGCGATGCTGAACGCTCACGGCGTGGCCCAGCTCGCCGACGTCAGGACAGTGCCGATGTCCAAGCGGCATCCTCACTTCAACCGCGAGACGCTGGACAACTTCTTAGCCGCTTCGGGGGTTCGATATCGGCATTTCGCCGCGCTGGGTGGGCTTAGGAAGCCCAAGGCCGACTCAACCAACTCAGGCTGGAAACATCCGGGCTTCCGGGGCTACGCGGATTACATGCAGACCGAAGCCTTCCAGGCCGGGCTTGCGGAGCTGATGGCATTTGCGGGCGTCGGGCCAACGGCTGTGATGTGCGCTGAGGCAGTTTGGTGGAAGTGTCACCGCCGGTTGCTCGCGGATGCGCTTCTGGTTCAAAGTGTACCCGTCTGGCACATAGTGAGCGATGGCGCAAAACCCCACGAGTTGAGTCCTTTTGCCAGGATTCACGAGGGTAAAGTCAACTATCCGGCGCTATTGTAGCCTCTAGGTGTCAACGGCCCCCTGATCGCATCGATCCCCTATCGAATCAGCTAATTGCTCGTGCTGCAGCAATTTGCTGGCGGACCGGAACCAAAAGCATCTTCCGAATGTCTAATCGATTAGCTGGCGTTCGGATTGCATTCCGAACGGAGCACGGGAGGTGCGGTATGGCGGTCCCTGCTGGATATGGCTCGCAAAGCTCCGTGAAGCCCACAGCGACGGTGTTCGAGCTGGAAGCGCTCGAAGGCCTGCCCTGTGGCTGCGTGGCGGCCGCCTATCGCGCCCGTCCCTGGGACGTCGCCGTCGTTTCCCTGGAAGCCAAGGGCCCGCACTGCATCCTCGCCGGTCACGCGAGCGGTCAGATCCTCCGCCTCGGCGATCCCTCGGAGTTCGACGAAGACGACGAGGAGGACATGGACGAATAAGCCCGTTCTTCAGCCTCCTCGCGCGTCCCCCCGACGAACACCACCGAATCCTTCCGGCTTTCCGTTCGCGTCCGGCACCCAAGCGCCCAGTGCGGACCTCTGGCTTCGCTCCGAATAGGCCGCCGACCCTGCGACGTCGTCGTTCGTTCTGCCATGCGGCATCGTAATGCAGCCGGTCATCGCGTGCGATGCTGTACGACGGAAAGTTCCCCGAAGATCTTGATTGCGTATAGGAAAGGCGTTCCCGTACAATTCGAAGGTTTCGAGATGAGAGGAGCTCACCCTAGATGGCTTTGACCTGTCCGAACTGCGGGAACGACCGGAATTTCCTGGTCAAGACCCTGCAGATGCATGTCGTGCAAGTGCGCGACGATGCCCGCGTGGAGACGAACGAGGAAGGCCGCCCCGCGGTGATCGAGGTGCTTTGCGACGAGTGCGAGAAAGAACTCAGCTTTTCCGAGTTCGACGAGAACGTCCGGAACGAATTGCTGCTGACGCTCGGCGCGCGCTAGGCGCGCAACCGGATTCGCTAGTCCTCGCCCGTTTCTGCCTCTTCGAAGTAGTCGCACTCCGGGCAGACCCACTCGCGTATTTGTCGAACGCTGACCTGACCGGCCGGTCCCGGGACGGTGCTCCGCGTTTCCCGCGTCGTCAGACGCATCGTTTCCCCACACAACGGGCACTCTTTCATGAGAAATCTCCGCTCCGGCGTGTCTGTCTTCCTTGACAGACCCCGGACCGCCTCCTATCGTAGCTGAGAGGGCCGGCTCGCAGCCGGCCGTTCATCCGACAGAGCATGAGGGACTATTACGACGTTCTGGGCGTGTCGCCGGGGGCAGGCGCCGACGAGATCAAGCGCGCGTACCGGCAGCTGGCCAGACGCTACCACCCGGACATCTCCGGCGATGACCGCGGGGCGGCGTTTCTGGAAGTGTCCCGTGCGTACGACGTCCTGGGCGACCCAGCCAGGCGGCGGTCGTACGACACCGGGTTCCGGTTGCACGCTGGCGTGAGCGATCACGGTCGGGCGGAGTGGCTCACGGATGAGGTCGCCATCGATTTTCCGTCTGTCGCGAGCGTGCTCGACCGGATGCGGCACTCGTTTTTCGGTGAGCCGCCGACAGTCGGCCTGAATGCGGAGATCGTCCTGAGCCCGCAAGAGGCGTTCTGGGGGGCTACCGTTCCGCTCGACGTGCCGTTGCGTAGGACCTGCACGCGTGTGGCGGCCGTGGAGAAAGCTGGCAGGATCGCTGCGCGCAGTGCGGTGGCGGCGGCGAGGTGTCGTCGACGCACGAGCTCAGGCTGCGGGTCCCTGCCGGCGTCCAGGAAGGCGCCCGCTTCCGGTTCAGCGTCATGCCTCCGGGAGCCCCTTACACGCTCGTCGAAGTTCGGGTCAGTATTCGCTGAGAGGTCTGTGCGCGCACACCTGCACCTGCTGAGCGTCCTCCAGCTCACTTGGGGTGGCATCATGCTGATGCTGGGGGTGTCGACCGGTCTGCTCGCCTTTGGCGCGGCCGCCGTCGGCTGGACGTCGACAACGGGCGCGGAAATCAGCGCCGCGGTCACGTCGCTGGCATTTGCCGTCTTCGCGGTCGCGTTGCTCGCCGGCGGTGCCGCCAATTCCTGGGCCGGCCGCGCGCTTCACCGGTTCAAGAGTCGAGGCCGGATGGTGACACTCGGTCTGGCGGTCGCGAACCTGTTCGTCCTCCCGTTCGGCACGGCTCTCGGCATCTACGCATTCTGGGTTCTCCTCCACAACGAGACACGAACGTTCTTCGAGGCTACCTGACGGTCGGTCCACCTTCATGACTGACAACACCGAACGCACGGCCCTCGGGTGTGACGCCAACGTCGCCGCGGCGCTGGCCTACGTGCTTGGCTGGATCTCCGGCGTTGTGATGCTGCTCACCGAGCGCCAGAACCGCTTCGTCCGCTTCCACGCGCTGCAATCGATCCTGGTCTTCGGCGCGCTGTCGCTCGCCTGGTTCCTCTGTCTGTCGATTCCGCTCCTGGGATGGCTGATCTCGTTCATCCTGATCCCCCCCGTGTCGGCCGTGATCTGGCTGCTGCTGATGTTCAAGGCGTATCAGGGAGAGCGCTTCAAGCTCCCGATCGCCGGGGACATTGCCGAGCAGCGGACGTAAGAAGTTCAAGGTTCAGGGAGATTCAAGAGGTTCAAGGTTCAGGGTTCACGGTTCAAAGGTTCAAGGTTTAGGAGTTCATTGGTTCATCGATCATTGGATTCCCGCACGGATGAACCGTGAACCCTTCTGAACCCTGAACCCCTGAAACCTGGAACCCCTGAACCTCCTGAACCTTGAACCCCTGAACCTTGAACCTCGAACCTCTCGATACCAAGTACAATGAACCGATGCAGCCCACTGAGGCCGCCGTCCTCGAGGCGTTGACGGCCGTACGAGATCCCGATCTGAACCGCGACATCGTGTCGCTGAAGTTCATCAAGAATCTCCGGATCACGGAGGGGCGCGTCGCCTTTTCGATCGAGCTCACCACGCCCGCTTGTCCCGTGAAGGATCAGATGCGGGATCAGGCGCGGGAGCTGGTCAGTCGCGTTCCCGGCGTCACCAGCGTGGAGATCGAGATGACGGCGCAGGTCCGTTCCACGCTCGCGCCGGAGGCCGGCAAGGCGGCCGTGCCGGGGGTCAAGAACATCATCGCCGTCGGCGCAGGGAAGGGCGGTGTCGGAAAGACCACGGTCGCCGTCAACCTGGCTGTCGCGCTCAGTCAGTGCGGCGGGCGCGTCGCGATGATCGACGGAGACATCTACGGACCCAACGTTCCGATCATGCTGGGCCTGCAGACGCAGCTCACGACCGACGGCGAGAAGATCATTCCTGCCGAGCAATACGGCATCAAGCTGGTGTCGATGGCGTTCCTGACCGGAGACGACGCTCCGGTGATCTGGCGCGGGCCCATGCTCCACGGCGTCATCCAGCAGTTCTTTCGCGAGGTGCGCTGGGAGGGGATCGACTACCTCATCGTCGACATGCCGCCGGGGACCGGAGACGTCGCGTTGAGTCTGAGCCAGACCGTTCCGGTCTCGGGCGCAGTTGTCGTGACCACACCGCAGACCGTATCGCTTGCCGACACCCGCCGGGCGGTGCGCATGTATCAGAAGCTGAACGTGCCGACGCTCGGGCTCATCGAGAACATGAGTCACTTCATCTGCCCGAGCTGCCGGCACGAGAGCGACATCTTCGGCAAGGGTGGGGGCGAGACGCTCGCGCAGGACCTCGCCATTCCGTTTCTGGGACGCATCCCGATCTACGAGCCAATCCGGATTGGCGGCGACACGGGTGTCCCGATTGCGATCGGAGAGCCGCGTTCCTCAGCGGCCGACGCGTTCCGCACCACGGCAGAGCGCCTGGCCGCGCAGCTGTCGATCGCCAGCTACGCGAAGAAGGCGATTCCGCTCGTCCAAGTGAGGTGAGGGGTCCAAGGTTCAAGGTTCCGGGTTTGGGGGCGGGATGACTATGCGCGGACGGTTTGCAGTGCTCGGGCTCTTGGTAACGCTGATGGCGGCCGGTGCGGTCAGGGTTGTCGCGGGGGCACCGTCGGAGCCGATGAAGGCGATCGTGACGGCCTACCTCGAGATCCAGTCGCAGCTCGTGGCGGAGAAGAGCGACACCATCAAGGCCCAGGCGCAGGCGATTGCGGTGCAGGCCGCGGCGATGGGAGAGGCGGGCGCCGCGATCGCGAGTGCCGCGACGAACGTGGAGAAGGCATCCGATCTCAAGGCGACGCGGCAGGCTTTCGGGCCGTTGAGTGAAGCGGTGATTGCGGCAGCCAAGAAAGACGGCTGGACCGACGTCAGCCGCTTGAAGCTGGCCTACTGTCCGATGGTCAAGCAGTCGTGGCTGCAGTCCCAGGACACCATCCAGAACCCGTACGTGGGGAAAGCCATGCCGGGCTGCGGCGAATTCCGGAAGATGCAGTAGCAGCGGACATGCCGCTGCCCCACACACGCGTCACGCTCGCCAACGGTCTCGACGTGTTGGTTCACGAGGACCACGACTGCCCGATCGTGGCGGTGAACATCTGGTATCACGTCGGCTCGAAGAACGAAAAGCCGGGTCGCACCGGCTTTGCCCACCTGTTCGAGCACTTGATGTTCGAAGGATCGGAACATCACGACAAGGGCTACTTCCAGCCGCTGCAGGAAGCGGGCGGCACGCTGAACGGGTCGACCAACGCCGACCGGACGAACTACTGGGAAGTCGTGCCGACCAACGCGCTGGAGCTGGCGTTGTGGATGGAGTCCGATCGTATGGGCTATCTGCTCCCGGCCCTCACCGATCACAAGTTCCAGAACCAGCGGGATGTGGTGCTGAACGAGCGCCGACAGAACTACGAGAACCGGCCTTACGGCTTCGCTGGGATGGCGATGGTGGCCGCGCTCTATCCGGCCGATCACCCATACCACTGGCTGACGATCGGCGAAGCCGCAGACCTTCGCGCGGCGGAGCTCGCCGACGTCCGCGCGTTCTTCCAGACGCTACTACCGGCCGCGGAATGCATCGCTCGCGCTCGCCGGCGACATCCGTACGGACGACGCGCTTCAGCTCGTGGAGCGCTACTTCGGATCGCTCGATGCGGGCGAGCCGCCGCCGCCCGTGGAGGCGATGCCACCGGAGCCGCCGGCCCGCGAGGTCCGGCTGCTCCTCGAGGATCGGGTCGAGCTGCCGCGGCTGTACCTGGCCTGGCACTCCGCGGGCCTCTTCGCCGATGGCGACGCGGAGATGGATCTCATCGCCGAGCTCCTGGCAGGCAGCAAGACGTCACGTCTCTATCGGGCGCTCGTCTACGATCAGCGTATCGCGACCGAGATTGCCGCTTCGCAGAACTCACGCGAGATGGGCGGGTTCTTCCAGGTCGTGGCCACGGCCGCGCCCGGGCGCACGCTCGAGGAGCTCGAGACGGCGATTACCCGCGAGATCGATGGCTTCGTCGCGTCCGGTCCGACCGCGGCTGAAATGGAACGCGGCCTCGCGCAGGCAGAGTCGCACTTCATCTACCGCCTTCAGACCGTTGGAGGCTTTGGCGGCAAGTCCGATCAGTTGAACGCGTACAACATCTTCATCGGCGATCCCGACTACTTCGACAAAGATCTCGATCGGTACCGTCAGGTGTCGGCGGCGCAGCTCCAGGCGGAAGCCAGCCGCACGCTGCTCCCGGCCCGCCGCGTCACGCTCAGCGTCGTCCCGCGCGGGCGGACCGCCCTGGCCCTCGACGGCTCGGTCGCCGTATCGGTGTCGTGATGCCTGTCGATCGCTCCAGGCTTCCGGCGCTCGGCCCGGAGCCGACGTTCAACTTTCCCGAGATTCGCCGCCGCGTGCTGCCCAACGGACTGCGCGTCTGGACCGTGGAACACCACGACGTGCCTGTGCTGAACACGCTGCTGTTGCTGCCGGCCGGGGCGGCGGACGATCCCCCGGATCAACCGGGCCTGGCGGCGATTACCGGCGATCTCCTGGACGAGGGCAGCGGGAGCCTGAGCGCGCTCGAGTTCCACGAGGCGCTCGGTCGGCTCGGCGCGAGTCTCGACACCGAGGTCGGACCCGACGCGACGCTCCTCGGCGTCACTGTGTTGGAGCGGTTCGCCGACCGCGGCATGGATCTGCTGGCCGATCTCGTGACACGGCCACGCTTCGAGCGGCGTGAGTTCGATCGCGTGCGCGAGCTGCGCCTGAATCGGCTGACGCAGCTGAGAGACGTGCCTTCCGCGGTCGCCGAACGCGTGTTCGTGCAGCGGCTCTACCTGGACCACCCGTACGGCCACCTGTCGATTGGCACCGAGGACTCGCTGGCCGCCCTTACCGTCGACGATGTCATCCGCTTTCACGATACGCGGTACGATCCCGGCTTCGCGACGCTCATCGTCGTCGGCGACGCGACCCACGATCGGCTCGCCGACCTCGCTGACCTGGCATTCGGGCGATGGGAGGCGGCCCCGCACCGCCGGCGTGCCGACCGATCGGGGCTGGCGCCTCCACTTCCCGACGATCGCCTGGTGCTCGTCAACCGCCCCGGCGCGGCGCAATCGGAGCTGCGAATCGGCCACGTGTCCGTAGCGCGGAGCACGCCCGACTACCACGCGTTGCTCACGCTCAACATGATTGTCGGCGGCCAGTTCGTCAGCCGGATCAACATGAACCTGCGTGAGAAGAAGGGCTATACGTACGGCGCGCGTACGAGCTTCGACATTCGTCGCGGCCCCGGCCCGTTCGTCCTGCAGGCCAGCGTGCAATCGGAGGCGACGACCGACGCCATACGCGAGGCGATCGGCGAGCTGCAAGCGATCCGCGACGACCGGCCCGTCACGCACGAAGAGCTGCTGCTCGGCCGCGCCGCGCTGACGCGCGGCTATCCGCGCAACTTCGAAACGGGCGAGCAGATCGCGCGGGCCGCCGCGCAGCTGTCGCTCTACGAGCTGCCAGATGATTACTTCTCGAGGTTCGTGCCCACGGTGCTCGGCCTCACGGAACACCACGTCACGCGCGCCGGCGTCACACACATCCATCCCGACCGGCTCCTGACCGTCGTCGTCGGCGATCGCGACAAGATCGGACCGTCGCTCGAGACGCTGGGGACGGTGACGGAAGTTCGTGTGTCTTGAGAGGGTTCAAGGTTCAAGGTTCAAGGTTCAAGGTTCAAGGTTCAAGGTTCAAGGTTCAACGGTTCAACGGTTCAACGGTTCAAGGTTCAACGGTTCATGGGGATGACGTCATGAACCCTGAACCTTGAACCCCTGAACCGTGAACCTCGTGGAACCCCTGAACCTCTTGAACCCCTTCAGAGGTACTTGAGCAGCCCCTGCAGCGCATCGTAGAGGACACCTGCAAGAGCGCGGGCGAGCGGCGTCACGTTGCCGCGAGCGAGATCGGCAGCAGCGTCAGCCGTGGTAACCGGCTGAGACACGAGTAGCCAGACGGTGGCCGCGGCAAGCGCAACCGCCACCAGTCCGACGACCCCGGCGAGGCTGAGGCTGACGCGGGCGAAGGTCATTTGCGGTCGGTTCAGTGTACAACGCCGATCAAATCTGAGTCTTGGACGGAGCCGGGTTGAGGTCGGTTCCTGGGCCAGCCGCCACTGACCGCCATCGAACCGCCAACTACCGGCGCAATAGAACCTTAGACTCCAGGCTTCAGAAAAGGCTCCGGGCTGCAGGCTTCGGCTTCGATTAGACCCAGAGCCCACTTGTTGTTGGCACGCGCGCCCCTCGTAGCGCAGGCCTTTTAGGCCTGCCATTCCGGCGCGCGGAGGCAGCCCTGAAGGGCTGCGCTACAGCCAACACAAGTGAGCTCCGGAATTAGGTGCCGCCTGGCCGTTTTCAGAGCGCCCGGCTCAGAAAACGGCAGAGCGCAAGGCCGTCCATCCACTTGAACGGCGTCACGCCCGTGCTGTAGTGCCCACACGGCAGGACGCGTAGCTGGTGTTCGATCCCGCGACGCCGGAACTCATCGACGAGCAGGCGTGAGAGCGCGACCGGGAAGGTGAGATCGTAGCGCGCATAGACGAGCAGCACACGGCGGCCGCGCATCCGCTCGAGGTATGGAAAGGGTGAGATCGGCATCCAGATTCGGCGCAGCCGCTCCGGATCGATCCGGCCCTCGAGGCTCTCGCGCACGTGCGACGTCGACAAGCCACTCCAGACCACGTCGGCGAAGTACGGCGAAATGTGGTTGAGCGCCGCTGCCCGTATCAGTGGTTCGTGCGCGGTCGTGAGCATCGAGAGACAGGAGCCCAGGCTCGTGCCCAGGATGCCGATCGACTCGTACCCCTGACTCGCGAGCCAGCCGATCGCCCGCCGCGCATCGAGGACGGCCTGCCGGCAGACTTGCGTCGTGCGGCCGATGTTGGCGCTGACGATGTAGTCGGCGCGGCGCAGTTCCGGAGGGCGGCGGTCGTCGTGATAGGGCAGCGTGAGCCGCAGCGCCGAGATGCGGAACTGATTGAGCAGGCGGCACAGGCCCACGTGCCCGGCCGCGTCCGCATTCCATTGCGGGAGCACCAGCACGGCGCGCCGTCGTCCTGCCGGTGACGGATCGGGAAAGAAGCGCGCACGCACCACGTTGTTCTCCGGGTGCGGCGTCGTGAGGGCGCTCGGAAACGTCAGTCGATCGCGATCGACCGTGTAGTCGCCGCACGGCGGCGTGTGAAAGAAGTTCCCGCTCGCGGCGACCGTCTCCTCGGACCAGCGGTCGAGCCACGCGGCTGGATCGACCACGTCGTGAGCCCGTGGATCGATCCAGTCCAGCCCCCACTCGAACGGCCGGACGATGCGATCGGTGGCCGCCGAGGCGAGCCGTCGCTCCCACCCGTGAAACGCGCGTGCGATCACTCGGCGACTGGTCCCTGCTCGGCGAGCTTCGCGTGCAGGTCCTCGTAGCCGCGCCCGGCGGCGTTGCCAGTCTCGACGGGAAGTGCCGCCTGCGTCCATCCTTCGGCGCGCAGGGCACCGGTCATCGGATCGCGAGCGCCCCCGAAGCCGCCGAGGACGTTCGCAACGTCGTTGAAGCCGGCGAGGACGAGCGTTTCGGCCGCCTGCGCGGAGCGTCCACCAGCCTGACAGCCGATCAGCAGCTTCGCATCGGACGGGAAGTTGGTGCGCATGACGTCGAGGAACTCGCGGTTGACGATCATCTGGCCGCTGTGCCTGTCGCGGTGCAGGAGCGGCACGTTCACGGCGCCGGCGGGATGTCCCTGCTCGAACTCCGGAATCGACCGGACGTCGACGTAGGTGTAGCCCTGCCCCTGCTTTTCACGTGCTTCCCGCACGCTGATGTTCTCGAACGACATATGCCTCCTCTTACTGACGTAGGCCGGGGTTCGGCGCTCGGCGCTCGGGAGTCGCCAGTCGGCAGTCGGGGCTCCCGACTGAGACTCGGGCCTCGGGCAAGCATGTTGCACTCGCGGCGACATGCTCGAGCAACCACCGCTCCCGGACGTGCCTCATCCGCCGGATGTGATCAAGCACCCGCCGCCGGTGAACATGCCCGTTCCGCCCGGCGACCCGGACCATTCGGATCGTCCGGACATTCAACCCGTGCCGCCGCCGACCGATCCGGCTCCGCCCGAGCTATAGGCCGATCCGGCTCTGCCGGAAACATTGGGCTCGACATCGCGGGCGATCGCGAGCAGCTGCGACGTCCGGCTGCAGACCAGCTGGACGCTTCTGGGCAGCTTGTCCTTGCCGAGGCCCGTGGGCATTGCCAATGTCGGATGGCCCGTGAGGTTGAAGAGCTGCGTCAGGCGCAGCATCGCGCCGCGCACGGGTTCGCGTCGATCGCCGAGCTCCACGGTTGTCGCGCCAAGCGGCGGGGCACCCATCGGCAGGGTCGGCAGCAACAGGACGCTGCAGCGCTCGAGGGCGCGATCCACGTTCTGCCTGAGGAGCTCACGCAAACGCATGGCGCGCACGTAGTCCTGCGCCAGGATGTAGCGGCCCATCTCGAGGCGCGTGCGGATCCCTGGTGAATACGCGGACGGGTGTTTCTCGAGAGAGGGCGCGTGGTACCACGCCGCTTCCGGCAGCACGATGTGCAGATACACGTGCGGCGTCCATGCGGCGTGATCGATCTCGACGTCGACAACCTGGTGTCCCGCGGCAACGAGCGCGTCGGCCACGCCCGCGAGCGCCTCGGCCGTGTCGGAATCCAACAGGTCGCAGAAGTACGGCCGAGGAATGCCGAAGACGAGCGCACCGGTCGTTTCCCATGGAGGATCCGTCGGTCCGTTCGTGAGGGCGGCGCGCATCAGCCCGACGTCCGCGACCGAGCGCGCCATCGGTCCGACGTGATCGAGCGTGCCACTGAGCGGAACCACGCCGTCGGTCGAAATCTCTCCGATCGCCGGTTTGAGACCCACCGTGCCGCATGCCGCAGAAGGTATCCGGATGGAGCCGCCGGTGTCGGTGCCAAGCGCGCCGAAGGCCATGCCGGCGGCCAGCGCCGCCGCCGATCCTCCGCTCGATCCGCCTGCCGATCGCGTCTCGTCCAACGGATTCCGCACGGGTCCGTAGGCCGACTCATCGCTCGTCGTGCCGAAGGCGAACTCGTGAAGGTTGGTCTTGCCGATCAGGATCGCGCCAGCGTGGCGCAGCCGTTGGATGACTGGCGCATCCGTAGAGGCTTCCGTGCTGGGCAGGGCTGATCCGGAGGTGGTCCGCGCACCCGCGATGTGGATCAGGTCCTTCACCGCGATAGGGATGCCGTGCAACGGTCCCTTGTAGCGGCCCGCGCGGATTTCGGCTTCGGCGCGAGCGGCGTCCTCGAGTGCGCTGTCGCGCAACAGCGTGATGAACGCATTCACCTCGGGACGCGCCTCGATCGCCGCCAGGCATCCCCGCACGAGATCGACCGGAGAAACGGCGCCGGCGCGCACGAGGGGCGAGAGCTCCGTGATGGTCCGCAGGTCGGTCATCGTCTACGGGCCTTGCGGTTCGGGTGCGCGACCGGGCTCTGCCCTGAGGCGCTGTGCCTCGTCTGCGGTGCGGAGCGCCGCCGTCGACACCGCGAGCCCTTCGAGCAGCGGGACGAGCTCCGGCAGCCGGCGCCTCACGGCATCCTCCTTCGCAGCGGCCAGCCACTCGTCTATCCGCATGGTCAGAAGCTCAACGTACCACGGAGCGCGATGGGAATCGTGAGAAAGCGGTGGGCGACCGGTTCCTCGAGCCGGTTCCACGCGAACTTGATCGAGAGCTCGACCCCGAAGGGGCCGGAGCTGAGTCCTCCTCCACCTTCCGCGAACACCCGCGTGCCGTCGCCAATGCTGCTTCGGATACGTCCTCCGCCGGCGAGCACGAACGCACGGCTTCCAAGCCCCCAGCCCGCCGACCGATCGGCGACGAACAGGCCGACGCCCACATCGTACGCGTGCGCGTCGGTGAAGGTGTAGCGGTCAAGGTTCCCCGGTCCGTCGAAGGCCACCCTGATGTTCGGCAAGCTCTCGACGCTGCCACGGATCCCGAGGGTCGTGCCGACGCTGATCCCGAGCGGATAGACCGTGATGCCGCCGCCGCGTCCGCGCCGGCTGAACTCCAAGACGTCTATGGTCGTGAGGCCGTCCCGCGTCTCGTACTCATACGGCTTGAACTGCGCGCTCGCGACTTTGGTGCCGACGAGATCCTGGAGCGGATGCTCGAGAAAGTGCAAGGGCTGCGTGTTGATCCAATCCAGCGTGACGGTCACGAACTGCCGTCGAGGCTTTACCTCACCGTATGGCTGAGCGAATGCAACGGATGGGCTGAGGATGGCTGCGCAGGTGACGAGGAACAGGGCCCGTTGAGACATTGCAGGTTCCAGTTGGGTGGTAAGCTGATCCGCCAGTCCGCAGCGATGACCAAGGGTAACGTACCGACGTGAGCGACCGCATCCGTGCCGCGGTGATGGAGGCTCCGCATCAGCCGATCGCCGTGCGCGAGTTCGGCGTCCCGGAGCTTCCTTCTGGCGCGGCCCTGCTCCGGACGGCCTGTTCCGAGGTCTGCGGTACAGACGTGCATCTCTGGCACGGCCGCCTGTCCGGGGTCCCCTATCCGATCATTCCGGGCCATGTGTCCGCGGGAGTGCTCGAGCGGGTGCGAGGCGACCTCGAGGGTATCGATGGTTCGTTCCTGAAGGAAGGGGACCGGGTCGTCTTCTTCGACGTCCATCGCACGTGCGGCCGGTGCCGCGCCTGCACGGTGCACCGGACTCCCACGCGCTGCCATGCCCGGCGGGTCTACGGCATCACGGACTCAGCCACCGAGGGTCTGTTTGGTGGATGGTCCGAGTTCGTGTACCTCGAGCCTGGCGTCGGTATCGCCCGCCTGCCCGACGCCATCTCCTTCGAGAGCTACATCGGGGGTGGCTGCGGCCTGTTGACCGCCGTGCACATCCTGGAGCGTGCGGCGCTTCGCCCCGGAGACAGCGTGCTCGTGCAGGGAACGGGAGCGGTCGGGCTGAGCGCGATCGCGCTCGCACGTCTCGGCGGCGCCTCCGTGATCGTCGCGATTGGAGCCCCACGGGAGCGCCTCGATCTGGCGCGACGGATGGGCGCCGACATGACGCTCGATCTCGACGACGACCACTGCGCCGGAGCGGCTCGAGAGATTGCGCGCCCTGACGCACGGCGAAGGCGCGGACGTCGTGATCGAAGCGGCCGGCTCGGCGCGCGCGATCGAAGAGGGTGTCACCCTCGCGCGTGACGGCGGACGCTACGTGATTGCCGGACACTACACGGACGTCGGTCCCAGCACGCTGAACGCACATCGCGACATCAACCGGAAGCATCTCGAGATCCGCGGCTGCTGGGGGAGCGAGGTCGGACACTTTCTTCGCGCCATCAGTTTGCTCGAGCGTCACGCCGCTCACGTACCGTGGCACGAGATCGGCGCTCGTCGGTACGGGCTGCAGTCGCTGAACGAGGCGCTGGAGGATGCCGCCGCGATGCGCATCACGAAGGCGCTTGTCGATCCGTGGAAGTAGGAGCTAGGAGCTAGCGCTGGTCAGAATTCAGAAGTCAGGAGCCAGAATTCAGAAGCGAATCTCTGACGCCTAGTCCCCTGGAACCGTGATGTGTCACATAATTCCCGGGCGGGGCATCCCGGCTGGCGGCGTTGCTCCTCCCTCACATATGCCCAATATGCGCCACACGAAGATCATTGCCACCGTCGGCCCTGCCAGCGATCGTCCCGAGGTCCTCGACGCGCTGATCGCTGCAGGCGTGGACGTCTTCCGCCTGAACTTCTCGCACGGCACGCACGCCACGCACGCGGAATCCTTTCGCCGAATCCGCGACGCCTCGCGGCAGGCCGGCCGGCACGTGGCGATCATGCAGGACCTGAGCGGACCCAAGATCCGGACGGGACCCCTCGCCGGCGGCAAACCGATTCCTCTGAAGCCGGGCGACGAGCTGCGCATCGCCCGAGGTGACGCGCCAGGGGGCCCCGGGCGCGTCTTCACGCGGTTCGCCGAGCTGATTCGCTCGGCGCAGCCGGGTGCCCGTCTCCTCCTGGACGACGGTCGGATCGAGCTGAAGGTGATGGCCAGGTCCGACGACGAGCTCACGACCGTGGTCGTCAATGGCGCACTGCTCGGAGAGCACAAAGGGATCAACGCGCCGGGTGTCATGCTGCCGACGTCGGCGCTCACACCCAAGGACGTCGAGGATCTGAAATTCGGTCTGGAGCTGGGCGTCGATCTCGTCGCACTCAGCTTCGTGCAGACACCAGACGATGTGCGGCAGGCAATCTCGCACATGGCGGGGCGCGAACGGCCCGTTCCGGTCATCGCCAAAATGGAGCGGCCGGCCGCAATCGACAACCTGACCGAAATCCTGAAGGTGGCGCAGGGTGTGATGGTGGCGCGCGGCGATCTCGGCCTGGAGTTGCCGTTCGAGCAGGTACCCCGCGTGCAAAAGGAAATCATACGCGCGGCCCGTACAATGGGGCGTCCGGTGATCGTGGCGACACAGGTGCTCGATTCGATGCGTGTCGAGCCCCGCCCGACGCGCGCCGAAGTGAGCGACGCGGCGAAAGCCGTAGACGAGGGCGTCGACGCGATCATGCTGACGGGCGAAACTGCCGCCGGTCAATACCCGGTCGAGGCAGTCGAGACCCTCGATCTCGTGATCAGAGACGCCGAGTCGCTGCCGACCGAGAAGCGGTTCGTGCCGGTCATCGATCCCGCCGGCCTCCTGCACAGCCGCGCGCTGTGCGAGTCGGCGTGCACGCTCGCGACCACCGGAGACGCGGAGGCGATCATCGCTGTCACGCGAGAGGGAAAGACCGCACGACTCCTGTCGGCGCTCCGGCCGTCGGCGCCGGTGTTTGCGGCCACCGCCAACGAAAGCGTGGCGTCCTCGCTGACACTCTTCTGGGGCGTCACGCCAATCCTCACGCCGGAGCGCGATGTCGAGGCGCTCGAGGCCCTTGTCCTGAGCAAACGGCTCATCGCTCCGGACTCGGTCGTCGTGTTCATCAGCGTGCAACCCGATCTCAGACGCACGGATACCAACTTCCTCAACGTGCAGAAGATCGGCTAGTTGCGCATGCCGGACTCCGCGCCGCGCGGCCTCTGGGCCTTCATCATCGACAACTCGCTGCTGCTCGTGGCGGGGACACTCCTTGCGCTCGGCTGGGCCAACACGAGCCCCGACTCCTACGCGCACCTGACGCACGCGCTTCACTTCGCGGTCAACGACGTAGGGATGGTGTTCTTCTTCGCACTGGCAGCGAAGGAAATCGTCGAGGCCACGCTTCCGGGCGGTCCGCTCGCCTCGGCGCGCGAGGCGGCCGTACCGCTGATGGCCGCGGTGGGCGGCATGATTGCCCCAGCGTCCCTCTATGCGGTGCAGGCGCTCCTCGACGGGCGCCCGGGGCTGATGGCCGGCTGGGCGATCCCGTGTGCCACCGACATCGCGTTTTCGTACATGGTCGCGCGGGTCATCTTTCCGAGGGACCATCCCGCCATTCCATTCCTCCTCCTCCTGGCAATTGCGGACGACGCGTTGGGGCTGATCCTGTTGGCACTGTTCTACCCGAGCGGCCCGCTGTCGCCGGTGCTGTTCGTGGCGCTGATGGCGCCCGCCCTTGGCGTGAGCCTCTGGTTGAAGCGCCGGCGCGTGCAGAGTTTCTGGCCGTTCGTGCTGGCGGGAGGAGGATTGTCGTGGGCTGCTCTCTTCCTCGGCGGGGTCCATCCCGTGCTGGCGCTGGTCCCGATTCTGCCCTTCATGCCTCACGCGGTCCGCGACCGCGGCATCTTTGCCGAGGAGGAAGCGGACCTGGCTGACACGTTGAATCTTTTCGAGCACTGGTGGAAGACGCCGGTCCAGGTGATTCTCTTCTTGTTCGGGCTGGTGAACGCGGGTGTTCCGTTTAGCGGCATCGGCGGGGCGACCTGGATCGTTCTCTCGTCGCTCGTCGTCGGCAAGCCACTCGGCGTTGTGCTGCTGGCTGCGATCGGCATCCTCTTCGGGCTGCGGGCACCTGGAGGACTGCGCTACCGCGACATGGTGGTGGTCGGTGTTGCGGCAGGGATAGGGTTCACCGTTGCTCTGTTCTTCGCGACGGCGGCGTTCCCGTCAGGGCCCCTCCTGGACGAGGCCAGGATGGGTGCGCTCCTGAGCTTCGTCGCGGCGCCGCTCGCCCTGGCGCTGGGGCGGATGCTGCGGTCCCCGCGCAGCGTCTGATCGCGCTGCTCACAATCTGAGGTGCCACGGGCGCTACAATCCAAGGATGCCTACCGCGCAGCAGGAGAGGCCGGCGCCCGAACCCTCGTGGGACGAGCACTACCGCGACGAGCGGGACGCCGCCTTCCTCTACCGGCAGCTCGCGACCGCCGAGACCGATCACGTGCGCCGGGATCTGTTCGCGCGGCTCGCCGTCGTCGAAGACCGTCACGTGTCGCGGTGGGAGGAGCTGTTCCGGGAGGGCGGCCGTCCTCTGCCTCCATACAAGACGGCCTTCCGAACGAGGGCGCTCGCCTGGATCGCGACGCGATTCGGCCCGCGGATCGTGTTGCCGCTGGTTCTGGCCGAAGAAGGTCGCGAAGTGCAGGCCTACCTGGGGCTCGCGCGGCACTCGACGGACCGCCAGATGCATGACGCCGCAGTGGACATCGCGGCGGACTCCGCGGTGCACGCACGTGAGCTGTCGGAAGTCATGGGACGTGAGGGCGAGCCCTGGCACGTCGGCGGCTCCGGAGGGTATCTCCGCAGCGTCGTGTACGGGTTCAACGACGGCTTGACGGCCAACTTCGGCCTGGTGGCCGGCGTCATCGGCGCGGATGTGGCACCGCACATTGTCATCATCAGCGGCGTGGCAGGCGCGATCGCAGACGCGCTATCAATGGGTGCGAGCGGATACCTGGCGGCGAAGAGCGAAGCGGAAGTGCAGGCGCATCAGATCGATCTCGAGCGTCACGAGATGCGGCTGATGCCGGATCTCGAGGAAGACGAGCTCGCCGTCATCTACGAAGCGAAGGGTTTGCCGAGCGCCACGGCGCGGGAAACGGCGCGCGCGATGATGCGGGATCCGGCGCAGGCGCTGGACGCGATGGTGCGCGAGGAGCTCAACATCCATCCCGCCGAGCTGGCGCCGCTGAAGGACGGTCTGATCACCGGCACGGCCACCGCGGTCGGCGCGTTCATTCCCATCGTCCCGTTCATCCTGATGGCTCATTCCGAGGCGGTCTGGGCGTCGCTCACGCTGAGCATGCTGGCGCACTTTGCGATTGGCGCCGCGCGCAGCCTGTTCACCGGCCGCGGGATCTGGGCGAGCGGCCGCGACATGTTCGTCGTGGGCTTCGGCGTCGCGGCCGTCGGCTACGTCATCGGCGAGCTGATCACCCGGATGTTGTGACGGCTACTTCCGCAGCGTCTGCGCATAGGCGACGACCGCCCAGATCTCGTTCTCGCTCAGTTGCTCTTTGAAGGCAGGCATCTTCGGCTTTTTCCGCCCGTTACTGACCTTGTAGAACATCACGCCTTCCGGGTTCTTCGCGGCGCGGCTCGCCTTCGTGAGGTCCATGTCCTCCTGGTGATCCGGATCCGCGTCGGGACCATCACCGAGACCGCCAGGTCCGTGGCATTTCTGGCACTTGCTCTTGAACACCGACTTCCCGAGCGTGAGGACTTTCGCGTCGGCTTGGACAGGACTCTTCTTCTGCTCTGCGTCGGCAGGCAGCGTCCAGCCGCCAGGGGTCGGCGCGTCATGCGACTTGTGATCGTGGGCTGGGGCTGCCGGCTTGCTCTGTGGAGTACTCTCGACGGTAGCCGAGGCGACGACGTAGAGGCTTGCGGCGAGCACGAGCGCGAGAACGGCAGCGGATCGGCGGAACATCAGCACTCCTTTGATGTACTGAGTGAATGATACAGTTTTTCTCACATGGAGAACCATCAGCCCCTCGCGTACCACGACGAAGACTTTCTCGAGACGACCGATGCACGACCTCTGCGCATTCTCGCGGAATATCTCGAGCCGCTTCGGCGGTTCAGGCAGGAGAACATCCAGGACACCGTCGTGTTCTTCGGCTCAGCCCGCGTGCACAGCCGTGAGGCTGCCGAGCGCGCGTTGAAGCTGTTGAAGTCGGCGAAGGGCCGCCGAACGGCGGCACACCTGGCTGCTCTCAAACGCGGCCGTAAGGCAGTCGAGTGGTCGCGCTACTACGAGGACGCCCGCCTGCTGGCACACAAGCTCACCGCGTGGAGCCTCTCGCTCGAGGCGCCGCGTCGGCGGTTCGTCGTATGCTCCGGGGGAGGTCCCGGAATCATGGAGGCGGCCAACCGCGGGGCGCACGAGGCAGGCGGGAAATCGATCGGGTTGAACATCCGCCTTCCCTTCGAGCAGGGGCCCAACAAATACATCACCGAAGATCTGCACTTCGAGTTTCACTACTTCTTCATGCGGAAGTTCTGGTTCGCCTATCTGGCGAAGTCGCTGGTGATCTTTCCCGGCGGGTTCGGCACGCTCGACGAGATGTTCGAGATCCTCACGCTGGCGCAAACCCGCAAGCTCTCGAAGAAGCTGCTGGTCATCCTGTACGGCAGCGAATACTGGAACGAGGTCTTCGATCTGCGGCCGCTCGTCGACTGGGGAGCGATCGACGAGAAGGACCTCGACCTCCTGTGCCGCGTCGACTCACCCACCGACGCGTTCGACGAACTGACGAAGTTCCTCACGGCGCATCACATGGTGCCTTCGACGCCACAGGAGAATCGCGCTCCGGGTATTGCGAAGACGCAAGGATAGGTGAGCCGGCAGTCGGCCCGAATCATCAATACATCAGGAAGGGCTGGCGGAGCTTTCGGAACGCTTCTTCCTCCGGCTCCCAGGATCGGACGAGGGCGCCGACATCGCCGCCGCTGTCGACGGTCAGGCGCAGCTGATCGGATCCATAGAGGACGTCGATCGGCTGCTTTTCGTGCTCGTATTCGTACGGCGGCTGTTTCCAGGCGAAGCGGTCTGGCGACTCGCGGCGGAACTCCGCGATGAGCTCGACCGCTGCCCGCACGGGCTCGAAGGTGGCCCGATCCGTCACGTGCGGCTGGCAGCCGCCGCACGTCTCGCGCGCATGTTTGTGGAAGGTCGGCTCGAAGAAGACCGGCCTGAAATGGACGCCGGGCAGCCGGCGATCGTTCATCGCATCCGCGAGACGCTCGCCATCGATCCAGGGCGCACCCACCAGCTCGAACGGTCTGGTCGTTCCGCGGCCTTCCGACAGCATCGTTCCTTCGAACATCACGGCGCCCGGATAGACGATGGCTGTGTCGAGCGTCGGCAGGTTGGGGGACGGGATCACCCACGGAAGCCCCGTCTGATCGAAGTACATGCCGCGGCGCCACCCGCCGAGCGGCACGACGTCCAGCGCGCACCCGATCCCGAACGCATCGTTGAAGAGACGCGCCAGCTCGCCGACGGTCATGCCATGCCGGAGCGGGATCGGGAACTGCCCGACGAACGACGTCCACCGATCGCGCAGTGCTGCTCCCTCGACCGCCTCGCCGCCAATCGGGTTGGGCCGATCACAGACCACCACGCGGACCCCGTGCCGGGCCGCCGCGCGCATGCAGTTCGCCATCGTGTAGACATAGGTGTAGACGCGTGTGCCGACATCCTGCAGGTCCACGACGAGGACGTCGATGTCCTTGAGCATATCCGCGGTGGGCTCGCGCGTCTCGCTGTAGAGCGAGAACACCGGCACGCGGCGCCGCGCGTCCTGGTCGTGCGGCGTCTCGATCATGTTGTCCTGCAGATTCGAGCGGAAGCCGTGCTGCGGTCCGAAGAGGGCGGCGAGCGTCACCTCCCGATCGTCTCGAAGACGATCCGCCGTGTGCCTGAACTTCGCGTCGATTGACGCGGGATTGCACACCAGGCCGACGCGGCTTCCTGCAATCAGCCCGCGCTCCGTATCGAGGAGCTGGTCTATGCCGAGCGAGACGACGGCGGCGGTGGCGCTCGTGAGGGTCGACATCCCGGCATTATAGACCCGTGATCATCGGTCTGCGGTCCGGGGCCGCGCCCGCCTGGCCAGATGGCGCGAGAGTGCGGCCCCGCACAGCGCATCGGCGAAGCTGTTGAAGCGGAACCGGTGCGCCGTCTCTCGATCGTGCAGGACGAGCAGCACATCTCGTTCGGTCTGGAGAATCTCGGCGATCTTGTGCCACGCGATGCTCGTCGCGCGGCCGCCGCCGGCGAAGATCGCCCGATTGCCCGTCAGGATCATCCGCCCGCTGGGCTGCGCGGCATCGTCGGGAATCGATGCGGGCGCGCTGAAGTGGCAGATGTCCGATCCGACCACACGGTGGCCTGTCTCGATGACGGGCAGATCTCCCTCGCGCAGCCTCGGCGGCGATGGCCGACAGCTCGAAGAGCCCTTCGAGCATCTCCATCTCGATCTCCATGTCGTCTGGGGTCAGCCCGAGACCGTCGAGGGATCTCCGCAGGTCGGCAATCCGGCCGCCGTCTTCCGCCGCGACTGCCGCCGCCCATTCCTTTTGCCAGCCTCCGAGGCGCGCGGTTTCAGCCCTTCCGTTCCGCCCTCTCCACCACCCAAGTAGACCCATGCGCCGCCCGATCTCCTGTCTCGCTTCAAGAATTCGAAACCCAGGTTTCAAAGCCCTGTGCAGCCCTTACGGCCGCCTGGACCATGGCTAAACCATGGCGGTACAAGGTTTTGAACCGGCTCCCAATCAAAAGTCCGATGCCCTGGCGCCCCGGGGTCAGACCTGGTTCTGACCCCCAGCTTCCAATTGCCAACGACGGCATCCGCGAAAATGCAGAGCTTGAGATAGACTAATGCCTAAAGAGTTCAAAAGCGTCCGTTCGGCCGGCCCGCGAAGGCCGACTCATTACGGAAGCAATAACGCAGCCCAGGCTCGTGGACGGGGAGTCTCTCTATGGCGCGTCGGCGGACATCTCCAACGGCGAACCTCCCTGAGGATACCCTCGCCCCGCCCGGCCAGCCCCCCGGGATCAAACGACGCCCTGGACGGCCGCCCGTTCACGACGAAGCGTGGACAAAGGTCACGGTCGTTCTCTTCGACCGCCAGATCGCGTTCCTCGATCGAATGGCGGCGAACATCAGGGCGCAGAGCGGAGCCGCGATCAGCCGGGCACAGCTCGTCCGTGCGTTGCTCGACGCGGTCGGTGATGCGGACATCGACCTCACGGCGGCGACATCGGAGGCCGACCTCAAGACGACGATCCTCGCCCGTCTCGGCCGCTACCGCCTCGGCAGCTGAGGACGGATCCCCAATTCCACACCTAGCTCGGTGCTAACCGGCCGTCCGCGTTCGGCGTCGAAGCAGCGTGGACACACTTCTCCGCGACGTTCGATACAGCCTTCGCATCCTGATCAAGGAACCCGGCTTCGCGCTCCTCGCCATCCTCACGCTCGGTCTCGGGATCGGCGCCACGACCGCCATCTTCACGGTCGTGGACTCGGTGCTGCTGCGACCGCTGCCGTACAAAGATTCCGATCGGCTCGTGGTCGCGCTGCGCGGCCCCGAGGCGTCGTCGCCGGTCTCGCCTGCTGACTACATCGACTTCCGTCGTGAGGCTCGGACGTTCGAGGGGCTGGGAGCGGCGCAGGCCTGGGGCGGCACGCTCGGCGGAGGGGATCGACCGGAGAGGATCTCGGGCCTGCAGGTCTCGGCCGACCTGCTCGACATCCTGGGTGTTCCCGCCTTCCTGGGGCGGACGTTCGTCGACGGTGAGGATCAGCCCGGACGCGATCGGGTCGCGGTCCTCGGCTACGGGTTGTGGCAGCGTCGCTTCGGCGCCGATCGCGGGATCGTCGGCCGGAGTATCTCGGTGGACGGACAGGCATTCACCGTCGTCGGCGTCATGCCCGCCACGTTCCGGTTTGCGCCGTTCTGGCAGACGCGCGCCGAGCTGTGGGTCCCGCTCTCGTTGAGCGCGCGGCGGGCGGATCGCGATGGACGATCGCTGCGGCTCTTCGGCCGGCTGCGGAGTGATGCGACCGTCGAGCAGGCGCATCAGGAGATGACGGCGATTGCCGCGCGGCTGGAACGAGACTATCCCGCGACCAACACGGGCGTCTCCATCACCGTTCGGCCGCTCCTCGATAAAGTCGTCTCCGGGATTCGCGCGACGCTGCTCGCGCTCATGTCGATGGTCACCTTCGTGCTGCTCATCGCCTGCGCCAACGTCGCCAGCGCCATGCTGGCGCGCGCGTCCGGCCGCCAGCAGGAAGTCGCCGTCCGGCTTGCGCTCGGTGCAAGCCCGTGGCGCGTGACTCGTCAGCTGCTCACCGAAAGCCTGCTGCTCGCGTCGGCCGGCACGGGTCTGGGTTTCGCATTTGCCATGTGGGGCGTCACGTGGCTGCTGGCGCTGTTGCCGCCCGCCAGCCTCCCGCGCCAGCACGAAGTCGGCTTCGACGTGCGTGTGTTCGCGGTGGCGACGCTCTCGACCCTGATCGCAGGTGTCACGACCGGGCTCGTGCCGGCGCTTCAGATCGCCCGACCCAACCTCGTGGCGGCATTTCAGGGCGGCCTCAGGGGCGCAACCGAGGGGATCCACCGCAAGTGGCTGCGAAGCTTGCTGGTAGGCGCCGAAGTGGCGCTTGCTTTGGTGTTGCTCGTCGGGGCCGGGCTGATGGGCCGGACGATGCTGGCGCTGAGCGCGGTCGATCCAGGATTTCGAGTCGACCACCTGATCGTGGCGGACGTCTCGTTGGGAGGAACGGATCACGCCCGGTC
Source organism: uncultured Acidobacteriota bacterium (assembly GCA_963804795.1). Taxonomy (GTDB): domain Bacteria; phylum Acidobacteriota; class Vicinamibacteria; order Vicinamibacterales; family 2-12-FULL-66-21; genus CAVSUB01. Next base: position 114,660 of record CAWDRS010000018.1, read on the forward strand.
CGCTGCGAGGTATCCGATGTATCAGCGGGTCAGGGACCGGCTGTCGGCGCTGCCGGGCGTGACCTCCGTCAGCGCGATCAATCACCTCCCGCTTGCTGGTGATATGTGGACTCTCGGTTACTCGATCGACGGTCGTGCGCTGCCACCTGTCGGGCAGCGATGGTCCGCCGTGTACCGCGTGGTGGATCCGGGGTATTTTGCGACGGCCGGGATCCCGCTCCTCGAAGGCCGCGAGTTCTCCATGGCCGATCGCGACGGATCGATCCCGGTCGCGATCATCAACAAGACCATGGCGGATCGTCGATGGCCGGGCCAGAGTCCGCTCGGTCAACATCTGCGTCTGCCCGGACCGAGCAACCTTCGAGACCCAATCACCATCGTTGGCGTGGTGGCGAATCCCCGCCAGGGGGATTGGACGAGCGCTGCGGCGGAGGAAGTGTACGTCGCGCTCGCCCAGCGATCGACGGAGTTCGGGCTGACCGCTGTGACGTTCCTGCTCCGCACGGCCAGCGATCCACGTGCGATTGCAGCGAGCGTCCCTGAGGCCGTCGCGGAGCTCGATCGCGGCGTGCCCGTCTCCAACGTCATGACGATGGAACACGTGGTAGCTGGCGCGATGTGGCGTCAGCGGCTGACGGCACAGTTGACGGCCGCGTTCGCGGTCGTGGCGGTCGTCCTGGCCGCGATCGGCATCTATGCGGCCGTGGGCTACACGGTTGCACGACGGACACGGGAGTTCGGCGTCCGCGTGGCGCTCGGCGGCACCCCCGGCCAACTCCAGCGACTGGCGCTGCTGGAGGCGTTCCGCCCGGTCGGCACCGGCGCGGCCGCTGGCGTCGCGATCGCCATCGCGGGGTCCCGGTTTGCCGAGCGGCTGTTGTTCGGGGTGGCGCCGACGGATCTCCTCTCATTCGGGGGGGCGGTCGTGTCGTTGCTGCTCGTCGCCGCCTGCGCCGCGTGGCTGCCGGCGAGGCGGGCAAGTCGCCAGGATGCGATGGCGGCGCTGCGAAATCCCTGAGGTATCGCGAATTGAGAGCGTTGTCAGGCCTGCCTGAATGAAATTTACAGGGAGGAAGGGAGGAAAGGAGGATCTTCTTGAGATAGATCTGGTTCCTCTCTTCCTCCCCTCCTCCCTGTAAATAGGTCTTGATCTCGCACTAATCTCTTCGGAAAGCGGCCGGCGGCTGGCGACCGACAGGCGCTCGATTCGCGGATCTGCGGAAAGCACTTCCGATGCACGCGACAGCAGGGAGCGATGCGTGGCGCGTGCCCGCACGGCTATCACCCCGCGTGTGTCGATTCCTGGATCGACCTGTCGAATCGCCGCGCCGTTTCTGATCAGCGTCGCGGCAGGGATCAGGATCACGAGAGAGACCGCGACCTGCACGGCAACCAGGAGGCGGCGGAACGTAGACGCCCTGATCGATGTTCCCGGTTCGCCGCGCAGCGCCGAGGTGAGGTCCGGCCGTGTCGCGCGCAGTGCCGGAACGAGCGCGAAGAGCAGCGTCGCAAGCGCGGCAAGGATCGCCGTGAAGAGAAAGACCCGGTGATCGAGAGAGAGTGGAATCGCCAGCGCACTGGAGGCCGCCGCCGGAGGCAGCAGCCGCGCGATCAGAGTCGGGCCGACGCGCAGCAGACCCGCAGCGAATCCAAGCGCTCCGAGCGCTGCAGCGGCCGCGATGACGAGCCCTTCCGCCATCAGCTGACGGATGACACGACCGCGGCTCGCGCCGAGCGCCAGGCGGACGCCGACCTCCCGGTGCCGCGCATTCGCCCGCGTCAACATGACGCTCGAGACGTTTGCGCATGCCGCCGCAAGCACGAGGCCGAATGCCACGAACACCGGGAGCAACACTTCCACGAGGCCGACCGTGAGCGCCACCGGCGTGGCCTTGATGCGAAGGTCCGGTGCCACGTTCTGCCGCTGGGGGGCCACCCGCGCCATGAATCGTGTGAGCGCGCTGCGAGCCTGATCGACGGTGACGTCCGATCGGAGCCGCGCGACGACGCCGAGAGACCTCGGACCATCGACATCGAAGAGTGGCAGGTCGGTGGCTGCCGGGTACCTGGTCAACGGCACCCACACGTCACGGGGCGTGTCGTCGAGACCGGAGAACGCGCCGTCGAGGACTCCGACGATCACGAACGTCTGACCGTGGAGTGTGACGGTTCGGCCGAGCACCGCCGGGTCCCGGTCGAAGAGCCGCGTCCAGGCCTGCTCGCTCACCACGGCGACCGGTTCCCCACCCGAGGGGCGGGAACCGGCACCAGCATCCGCGCCGTCAAGGGCGCGTCCTATCCTGATCCGTGTACCGAGCGTCGCGAAGTAGTTTCCCGAGACGAACGCGACAGTGATCCGCCGGCCGTCGACCGACATCGCCCCAGTGGCCTCGGCGATCGTGCCGTCGAAGAGATCCGTCCGGTCGCGGAGTGCCGCGTACTCGTCCCAGGTGAACGTCCGGCCGGAGGCGTCCTGCGCCCGCCAGCCAATCTCGTAGAGATGGTAGGGATCGCGGACCGAGAACGGACGCAGGACATACGCGTTGAAAAGGGCAAAGACGACAGTGATGAGAGCGAGGCCGACCGACAGTGTCAGGACCGTCGTCGCCGCGAATGTGCGGCTGCGCCAGAGCCCGCGCCAGCCGTAGCGGATGTCCTTTGCGAGCTGCTCGAGCAGCATCCAGTGATGACGCTCGTGGAAATCTTCGCGCACCCGGAGGACGTTCCCGAAGGCCCGGCGGGCAACCCTCGTCGCTTCAGCCTGGCTCAGGCCATCGTCCGCAAGGCGTTCCGCCTCGATGTCGAGGTGTGCCTGAACCTCCCGTTCGAAGTCTTCGTCGTCTCGGGTAGACATACGACCCGAATGTATACCTCGTCAGGTCGAACGTCAACCCGAGCTCAGGTCCGGCGGATGCCGCTTCCACCTGAAGGTGGAAGCCACGGGGTTTGCAGCCGTGAATCTGCCGTGTGGCCGTGAATCTGCCGTGGCTTCCGCCTTCAGGCGGAAGCGCGCCGCTCGCTGAACCGCTACGCGGTGGATGCCCCTGGCTTCCCGGCTTCGACGACGAGCGACCCGCCGATCCGATCGGGCGAGTCGGGAACCGTCACCCGTTCCAGGATCCTGAAGTCAGCCCGCATGAGCGCCGGGGTAGCCGTGCAGGCGACGTAGCCCCTCCTCGCGCTGTGATACTTGATGTGCGGATTGTCGGGGCGGATCTGGTCCCAGACGGCCGAGACGTCGGCACCGTCGCCGCCAGAGGTCACGGCGGTGTTCGTGAACTCCACGCCGACGGTGTCGGAGCGCGGGTTGGTGAAGTCCAGCTTGAGGTCGGCGCCGTAGTGCACGTGGACGTCGCCCGAGAGCACGATCGGGTTCGGCGCCTTCGTCTCTCGAAGACGGCCGTACAAACGCTGGCGGGCCGCCGCATAACCATCCCACTTGTCCATCGAGAACTGAGCGTTCGGCGCCGCGCGCACCATGTCTCTCGCAAACGTCGGCACCTGCTGGCCGATGACGGTCCAGGTGGCCTTCACCGCGCCCAGCTGCTCGAAGAGCCATCGCTCCTGCGCCGGTCCGAGAATCGTGCGGGCCGGATCGAGCGCGGCCGTACATCCAGTCGCTGTCACGGCGTTGCACGCCTGCTTCGATCGAAACTGCCGCGTGTCGAGCACGCTCATGTCCATCAGGTTCCCGAATCGCAGGCGGCGGTACAAGCGCATCGACGGCCCCGCCGGCATCGCCGACACTCTGAGCGGCATGGTCTCGAAATAGGCCTGGTACGCGGCAGCGCGGCGGAGCAGGAAGATCTCCGGCGGGGTGTCGCTTTCGTCCATCTCGCTGGCATAGTCGTTGTCCACTTCGTGATCGTCCCAGGTGACGATGAAGGGGGCCGAGGCATGCGCGGCTCTCAGATCGGGATCGGATTTGTAGAGGGCATACCGGTTGCGGTAGTCGACGATCGTGTAGATCTCGTCGCCGCGATGCTGGCGGACCAGGGCAGGGTTCTTCCCGCCGTCTGCCCGACCCTCGTAAATGTAGTCGCCTGTGTGGAGCACGAAATCGAACTGCTCCGCGGCAATCCGGCGGTATGCCGTGAAATAGCCGGCCTCGAAGTGGCTGCACCCGCACACCGCGAAACGCAGCCGATCCACTGGTGCACCTTCCCGCGGTGCGGTTTTCGTGCGGCCCACCTGGCTGACCTCGCCCCCTGAGTGGAAGCGATACCAATATTCACGTCCCGGCTCGAGGCCTTGCACTTCTACGTGCACGCTGTGCGCGAGCTCCGGTCTCGCGACGGCCGTTCCTTTCCTGATCACGGTGCGGAACAGGCGATCGGAGGCGATCTCCCAGCCCACTTCCACATTGGTCATCGGCATGCCGCCGCCGTCCAGCGGATCGGGGGCCAGCCGTGTCCAGAGGACGACGCTGTCAGGCCAGGGATCGCCGGAAGCGACGCCGAGCGTGAACGGATAAGTGCGGTAGAGAGGTTGCGCGAGCGCGCGGGTGGACGCGATGGGGCACGCGATCGCAGCAGCTCCGAACTTCCAGGCAATGTTCAAGAGCTCACGACGGGACAGTCGACCGAGCACGCGGTCGTAGAACGGGATCGAGTCGGTCATGTTCGCGTCCTGCCGGAGGGTTCAACTGCGACGGGCTCGCCGTGCGGCGAGCGGTGACGTGCAGCATTCTAGTCTCATCCAAGGGGCTTCGCCCCTCGGACTCCCCTGCACGCGCTCTCGCGCGCCGCTTCGCCGGCGCGCTTCCGCCTCCGCGCGAAGCGCTACGGCGAGACCTCGCCGAAGCCTTGGCGTAGGCGGGCCGCTCGCGTGGCTCGCTCACGGTCGTTCGCTCGCATCGTGAAACGAGCGGCAGGGTTATGAGACGGCTTCATCGTCCTCCGGTCAGAGATGGCAGGCGCTCGAGGAGATCCGAAGTGGCCCGGGAGAAGTGATGACGAGTGATCAGGACGCCGGGGTATCCGGAATGCCGCGAAGACGTTTGTTCAGCCGCTCGGCGAGCGCGCCGAAGCTCACCGCGGCGAACTCCAGCGCAGCCTTCTCCCACTCGAGCTTGCTCACTCGGGTGCTGAGCTGAAGAACGGCGGCGCGCAGCGCCTCCGGTTCGGCCTTGGCAAGCCACGCCGGATCGGCGACGGGATCGGTCGGCCACGGTGGCGGCAGCGCAGGGATCGACACACCTTCTCCTTGCCGACCTGGGTCGGCGAAAGTCGATTCGAGTTACGGATGAGTGAGCCTGGCGCCGGTGGGGGAGGGATGTATTCCACGGGAGGTGAAAACACATCCCGGCGACGACGCACAGGCTCGACCGGAACGTCTCCAATGCCCGTGCCTACGCAGAATCAACGACTTACAGGCGAGAAGACCCGAATGTCTCCGTCAGGGAGGCCTTTCTACCGGCAGGCTGCCAGACGGCTGAGCTCGGGTTGGCTGGAAGGCCCTGCGCGCGCCGCTCTTGAAGCCTGGCCGGCGCAGGGCGGGACGAAATCAGGTTGTCGCTGGCGTTCTGGCGGGGCTCAGTCAGCCTCGCGCCGGCGGAGCAGGCGATGGCTTCGCGCGCGACACGAGGAAGACGGCGGCGTTCCCCGTGTAGGACTCCATCGGCTCCACAGTGAATTCGCCGCTCGCCAGGAACTCGTCGAAGGCGCGCTTTTCGCCAAGGTTCCTCGCCGCCAGGTTTTCGGTGTGCCAGTCGTCGAACAACACCAGGGCGTGATCCTTGATGAAGGGCCCGCAGTACGCCAGTGCATCCCGCGCGCCGATGTACTGGTCGCAGTCCACCATGATCACGCTGGTCTTGGACAGTCCGGTGCGCGCGGTGAATTCGGGCGTCAACGTGTCGCAGAAGAAACCGCGGGTGAGGATCACGCGCGCGGTGTCGACGCGTTCATCTTTGAGGATCTGGAGCGCGAATTCGTATTCGCTGCGGAACGTTCCAGGCTCCCACGTGCCGACATCATCAGGCTCGTGGCTGACCGGCAGGCCCTCGAACGAGTCGAAGCCGTACAGCTTGACATGGCTCAAACGCATCGCTTCGAGCTCGCGATACATGCAGAGGAGCGTCGTGCAGCTGTGGACGCCGAACTCCATGTAGTCGCCGATGCCTTCCCGCCCGACCTTCTCGATGAGACGGTTCAACCCGAGTCGAAGGACCGCCCGCAGCTTTTTCTCCGGAACCATCGCGTAACCCAACCGCTTGTGCTTGCGCTTCTGGCGGGCGACGGCTTCGCGCAGCCATCTCGGGCCATGCGTGGTCGGGTAGCGCGCGAGCGCGGCAAGCGCAGGTGTTTGCGCAAGCCCAAACAGAAACTGCGACAGGACCTGGTTGCGGTTGACGAAACGAATTCTTCTGACTAAAGGCATTTTCGGTCCCAATTATTCATGGACTAACAACGTGTCTTCTACTAACGCGACCGAACAAACTCCAGGAAGGTGTGCAGTAACACTGAACCAGTGTTCAGCCTTAGCAAACACGCTACCACTGATCGCATACCGATACAGCCGCAATCCAGCGCGGCCGCAGCGGAAGGCCGGCCGGCAGGCGACTTTGTTCGGAGACTCGCGGTTCAGAGACTGGCGGATCTCTACAGTTAATGCAATTGACGGAGCGGGAGGGTCAGGATGAAGCCACCGTGACGGGTGCCCCTCACGGACTCAGGAAGAACGGAATTGGCGAGCCTGGCGCCGATTGGGGGGAGGATGTGGCGTCACGCGAGGTGATCCAGACATCTCGAAGTCGCGCACAGGCTCGTCACGACCGTCATCAACGTCCGTGCCGGCGGCGGATCAACGGCTTACAGCGATTCGGCCCGACATGTCTTCGAACCGACGCCTTTCTATCCTCTCGCGGGTAGACCTCAGCATTGACGACTACCCCTTCAACACGTCCATTGGCGTCACCATCGCCGCTTTCAGGGCCGGTCCGAAGGCGGCAAGCAGCGCCACTCCCGTCATGCTGGCGACGATCGCGCAATACGTCAGCGGATCCGCAGGCTCGATTTGAAAGAGCAGATCTCTGCGCCCTCGCTGCAGCCGTCGGTCAGCGCGGAGAGCTGCGGTCGCATCGCGGCCCATCGATCGAACGCCCGGGACTGAAGGCGGAGATCGGCGAACTCTTCCGGCGAGATCGCGGCCTCCGTGGGACCTGGCTGCGAGTACCAGTTGAAGACCATCACCGTTCGATCGGCGGCGGGATACTGGAGCTGCCGGAACAGCACGGCGTTCACGACGCTGAAGATGGCGGTGGTCGCTCCGACCCCGACAGCGAGGGTCAGGAGTGCCGTGAGCGTGAAAAGCGGAGCCTGCCACAGGACGCGCGCGGCGGAGCTCGCGTCCTGGAGAGCGAACTGCCCCCACGAGAATCGCTGCATCGTTCCCTCACTTGTTTCGACGATCGCCCGGCATTCGCGCCGGACGTCCTCCATGTCCCCGACCCGTTTCAGCGCCTTCGCCCGCGCCTCGGCGATCGGCAGACCGTCCTCCACGTACTGCCGGGTCAGCATCTCGACGTGGAACTCCAGCTCGATTCGCGCATCGTCCGGACCGGGCGGCGGGACGAAACGTCGGCGGGCCATCAGGAGGTTTGCAGATTGGGCGGACTGACGGTACGCTCCCCGCATGCTCACAGCACCCCTTTCGCGCAGACGATTTCTCCAGACCGTGGCGGCCGGCGCAGCCGCGGCGCCGTTCGTGTCCCTCCACCCGCGCGCAGCCGGTCCCACCCTGCGGCACGCGAGCATCGGCGCCTCCGGTCAGGCGCTGTCCGACCTCAAGGCCTTCGCCACGCATCCATCCTTCGAGCTCGTGGCAGTTGCAGACGTGGATCTCTGCCGCTTCGAGGCGCTGCAGCAGCAGTTCCCGAAGGTGCGCGTCTATCAGGACTGGCGCGAGCTCCTCGAGAAGGAGCACGCGAAGATCGACTCCGTCAACGTCTCGGTCCCCGATCACATGCACTGCCTGGTCGCGATGGAGGCGATGAAGCGCGGCAAGCCCGTGTACGTCCAGAAGCCGCTCTGCAACACGCTCAGAGAGACCCGTCTGCTGACCGAAGAAGCCAGGCGGCGCAAGCTGACGACGCAGATGGGCATCCAGGTCTCGTCGAGCAAGGCGCAGCGCTACGGCGAGGCGCTGGTGCGCAGCGGCATCGTCGGCAAGATCCGTGAGGTGCACACGTTTTCGAACAAGAGCTGGGGCGACGAGAAGTCCCTGCCCGAGGCGACCGATCCGGTTCCAGCGCCGCTCCAGTGGGACGACTGGCTGGGCGTCTCGGACTCCAGGCCGTTCAAGCGCGGCGTGTATCACCCGGGTGAGTGGCGCCGGCGTATCGGCTTCGGCACAGGGACGCTGGGGGACATGGGCTGTCACATCTACAGCCCGCCGTATCGTGCGCTGAAACTGACGTCGCCGGTGTCGGTGACCGCGTTCGGTCCGCCCCCGACAGCCGAGAACTGGGCGGTCAAGGCGAAGGTCAAAGTCACCTACCCTGGCACCGAGTTCACGGCCGGGCCGACGGTCGACGTGTGGTGGTACGACGGTGGGGAGCTCCCGCCCGACGCCATCTGCGGGCCCGTCGGCGCGCGGCTTCCGCAGCAAGGCAGCGTCGTCGTGGGCACGGACGGAATGATCGTGCTGCCGCATATGACCGCCGATGCGTTCGTACTCCCCGAGTCGAAGATGGGCGCGCTGCCCCAGATCGATCTGCCGGACAGGAATCACTACCACGAGTTCATCGACGTCGTGCTGGGTGGCGGGAAAGAGGCCTGCTCGGCGAGCTTCGACTACGCGGGGCCGCTGACCGAATCGGTGTTGATCGGCAACATCGCCGCGCGCTTCTCTGGCGAGACGCTGGAGTTCGACGGCAAGGCGCTGAAGTTTCCGAAGAAGCCGGAGGCGAATCAGTACCTCACGCGGAGCTACCGCCAGGGCTGGGGGGTGAAGGTCTAGCGAGGCTGCGCCTCAGACCGGTCAGAGGCTCCGCCTCGCTAGATGACAAGCCTAAAATTGCCTGGGAGCTTCGCGCAGGACGAATCAGAGGACTCGCGCTCAGCCTGATCTACGCGCTCCTGCCCAACTATTCGACCGACCGCTACTGGTATCTCGCGTTTGCAATCACGCTCAGCATGACGTGTTGCCTCGCGAGCATCTATGCCGACTTGAAGGCGGTCACCGCGGCGCGAGGCGCTGCAGCCTGGAAGGTCCTGTCCGTCGAATTCGACACTTCTACTCGATGGCGCGTGCCCTTACATCGGTCCTGCCATCGTCTTCGAGTCGTACCTGGGACCTCGCCGGCGCGTTGCAGTTCATGTATCGCGACGAAACGTTGCTGGCCGACGTCGTCACTCCTCAACTCCAGGTCAATGACGATGGGCTGAGCACCAGCATCTATTCGATGCGGAAGATGTATCCCTATTCCACGATGCTGGTCGTCTATGACGCTGCGAGCGGCGCAGCTCAATCGCTGCCGGATGCAGCAACCGCCCGAGCCTATTTCGGAAAGTCGTCCCGGGGAGCGTCTTGCCCGGCGGGGCTGGAAGGGATGGGCGTGCGGTTGTTCTGACCTGAATCGGTAGACCGAAGCCGACCTTGGAAAACCGGGTCGGCTTTCACGTCTCGTAGCCGTTCGTGGCCGATTGTGGCCGCGTGTTCCACCTTCGGTTGCAGGTTGCACACCTGGTTGCCGCCCGACTCCGCGTCGTAGGCTGGGGCTCGTCAAACGGAACCGCGGTTCCTCGCTCGGAGTCAACGTTCCAATTCAGAGATGGAACCAGAAGCGAGGAACCGGGAACCGAGAACGTCCGTCGCGGTAGGGCCTATTTGACCGCCGTAGAAGTCCCGACCTTGAAGCTCAAATCGGCAACGTAACGAATCACGATCCGTTCGATGTGAGTAACGATCCCCGCCGTTTTCGCCGTGAGCTTGGCTGCCCCCTCGGCTCCGAGCACACGGGTCGTTGCTGGACCCTTGTCGAGATCGGCGAAAGTATTAACCAGCGAGAGCGTCATGAATTCACTGCCATCGCCGCCGAACACGGTCTGAGACACCAGGTATCCCAACGCCTGCGCCTTCTTCTGGATTGGCAGAATATCGTTCTTGATGTAGTTCTCGTAGTCAGTGGTGCGTCCGGGCGCAATGGAGTTGCTACTGAGCACTGCGAGCTTCGGTGGTTCGGTCATCGTGGGTGCATAGCTCAGATCTGGACGCGTGCGAATGATGAAGGATCGAGAGCTTGCAACGAAGCGCCGATTCTTTTCGCCATAGGCGCGAGCCCCGTCCGCCCCTAGGGCCTTCTCGATCGGATTGACGTCATCGCGAGCGGCGAGATTGGCCATCGGTGTCACGAACGCAACCTCGTACGCTTCCCCGACCGCTGTCCGCCATGCGTCGCGCTGTCGGACCCCGGCTTTCTGCAGGGTTGGAATCGTTTCCTTCTTCTGGAACTCCTCCCACTCGAGCACCATCTCTGGTTTCACGTGGACGACCATGACGCTCAAAAACTGGGGGCCTGCGGCTTCTTCAGTTTTCGTCTGAGCCGGTCGCTGACCGGATGTCTGGGCACTCGTCACGTACCCGAGCCACAGTGCCACTCCCAGCACCGACACGAATCCGACCGACCGCCGAAACGACGAGGCGTGTCTCATGCCAACCTCCATCAAATCTACGGGTGACCGAGCGTTCTCGACCGACGAATGGCGACGTGGAAGGGTCCGCGGGTCAGAGCCTGCCCTGCGGGCCATTCTGGCGTGTAGGGAAGGCCTTGGTTTACTCCTGCTGAGCCAGGTTGTCAAGTACGGCGTCGGCTGGCCGGCGTCGGCGTGGCCCCAGACCGGGGGACAGCCCGCCAGCAAGTCCTCGACGATTCAGTGATTTAGGTTTGGTGCGAAAGGGGGGATTCGAACCCCCACGTTCTTGCGAACGCCAGCCCCTCAAGCTGAATGAAGTCGAGGGAGACCGAAGCCGACCTCGGAAAACCGGGGTCGGCTTTCTCGTGTGATAGCCGTTCGTAGCCGATTGTGGCCGCGTGTCCCAACTTCCGTTGCACCGAGTTGCACATCGGAAAAGCCGCCTCCTCCCGCCGCGCGCCGCTTTGGCATTCCGCTTGGAATGCGGCTTCGTCCAGAGGTCGAGGAGAGGGGTGAACGCGATGGTCGATGTTCTGTACGTCCCTGCAGCAGCGAAGGGCGCGCACGGGCGCGGCGCGGAACGTCGTCGAGGGGCGTCGACGCTCCTCCAGTCGGTCATCAGCGCGTTGTCGGTGGCGTCCGGTCCGGCGTCGGTGCGCGAGCGCTTCGAGCAGGAGCTCCGGTCGATGGTGCGCGCGCGAGCGGTGGCCGTCTGTGAGGGAGCGGCGGGGCAGCCGGTTGCCGGCAGCGTCATGTGCTTCGATATTCCGTCCGTGATCCTGGCGCAGTGTGCGCGAATCGAGGTGATCTTCGATCCCGGCCGGACGCTCGACGGCTGGACGTGCGAGCTGCTGGAGGCCGCCACGCACATCGCTGCGCTGGTGCTGGAGATCGAGCGCGCGCTCGGCCGGCCGCCGCAGTTCGCGCGGGTCCGGCGGGACGGCGCCGCGCCGCTGATCGGCTCGAGCCGCGCGATTCGTCAGGTGCGCGAGCGCATAGAGCGCGTGGCGGCGACTGATTTCACCATCCTCATCGAGGGAGCATCAGGTCCACAGCCGCACCCCGGTTTTGTTGAGGTTCGGCGTGATGCTGCCGTCGGTGACAGCCACGGGCAGATGGCGGGAGCGGGGTAGAATCGGTAAGCGGTGAAGGTCTGGACCCGTTCCGGGCGATCAGGCGTGCGCTACGGGCGTTCGAAAGGACAAACCGTCTGATCGGCACAACCGCGGCCGAGACCTGATTAGTGCGGCCGCGCAGAAGACCGACGAGATCTCGGTCCCGGTCGCCATCACGGTGTTCTTTCGCGCCCAGGAGAGATGGGCCCGGCGCGCCTTCCGCAACCTGATTCACTTCCCTGACGCGGACCGGGGCGGCCACTTCGCAGATGTGGGAGCACCCGGAGCTGTTCGCGGCCGAGCTCCGGGCGGCGGTCAAGTCCTTACGGTAGGACAGCGTCAGGGGTGGACGACGCGGGTTCCCATGAAAACAACGCAAATCACGGCCGTGGTAGCGCTCATCATCGTCGCCGGCGTTCCCTCGGACAGCGGCGCTGACGATCGCCGCCGCGCACCTCGGCGCGTTCAGCACCGGGAGCGCCAGCGACCGCCCCTATAGCACGTTTGAGGGCTCGGTGGCCTTTCTGTCTCACCGTTCGTGGCACACAAGGAGACCGATATGAGCTTCGTCTCGCGCGGCTTTCGCGGCCGGCGACGGGACGCGGACGTCGATCCGGCCCGCGTGCCTCCCGGCCAGTCCGTGACCCGCGACTTCCCAGTGCTCTCGGCCGGCCCGACGCCGGATACGCCTCTCGCCCGGTGGACGTTCTCGATCGAGAACGGCGGCGTGCTCCGAACGTGGACGTGGGAGGAGTTCCGCGCCCTCCCGAGCGAGCCGGTCACGGCCGACATCCACTGCGTCACCCGCTGGTCGAAGCTCGACACGACCTGGGAGGGCGTGTCGGTCGACACGCTCCTCGACGAGGTCGACCACGACGCGGGCTACGTGCTCGCGTTCTGCGACGGCGGCTACACCACCAACCTGCCGCTCGAGGACGTGACCGGCGGGAAGGCCTGGGTCGTCTATACCTACGAGGGCGAGCCCCTCGACCCCGAGCACGGCGGCCCGGCGCGGCTGCTCGTCCCGCACCTCTACTTCTGGAAGAGCGCCAAGTGGGTGCGCGGGCTCCGCCTGCTCGACGAGGACGAGCCGGGCTTCTGGGAGACGTACGGCTATCACATGTACGGCGACCCATGGCGGGAGCAGCGCTACTCGGGCGACTGACCTGGCGCGTCGCGACCGTGACGGCGGTTGTCGACGAGACGCCGCGCGTGCGCACCCTCGAGCTCGAGGTCCAGGGCTGGCCGGGCCACGTCGCGGGCCAGCACGTCGACGTCCGGCTGACGGCCGAGGACGGCTACCGCGCCGAGCGCGCGTACTCGCTCGCTTCCGCCCCCGGCGAGCCGCCGGTGATCACCGTCGAGCGGCTCGAGAACGGGGAGGTCTCGCCGTACCTGACGCAGGACGTGCGGCCGGGCGACGCGTTCGAAGTCCGCGGGCCGATCGGCGGCTATTTCGTCTGGCGCCCGGGCGACGGCGGCCCGCTGTTCCTCGCGGCCGGAGGCTCTGGCGTCGCGCCGATGCGGGCGATCCTGCGCCACCGGCGTAACAGCATGAGCGAGGTGAGAGCGCGGCTGCTCTACTCGTCGCGCACCCTCAAGGACGTCATCTACCGCGCGGAGCTCGACGGGGAAGAGGTCGTCCACACGCTCACGCGCGCGCAGCCGCCCGGGTGGACGGGATATGCGCGTCGGGTCGACGCCGACCTCCTGCGCGAGGTCGCCTGGCCGATCGAGGACGAGCCGCTGGCGTTCGTCTGCGGCCCGACGAGCTTCGTGGAGTCGGTCGCGGCCGGACTGGTCGAGTTCGGCTACGCGCCGGGACGCATCAAGACCGAGCGGTTCGGAGCGACGGGAGGACGCTGATGGAGGCGCTCGACGGCAACGCGATCGGCGGAATGCTGTACCAGGTCTTCGGCGGCGAGATGACGATGGCGCAGGCGGAGTGCGGCCGCTGCGGGGCGCGCGGCCCGCTGGCCGAGTGCGAGGTCTATCTCGGCGGCCCGGGCGTCGTCGTCCGCTGCCGCGTCTGCCACCACATCGTGATGGTGCTCGTCGAGGTGCGCGAGATGATTTGCGTCGACCTCAGCGGGCTGAGCGAGCTCGAGCTCCCGGCCTGGCGCTAGCTTTCAGAGGGCCAGCTGGTAAGGGAAACCGCTCCTCACCGGTCAGGCACCGCTCTCTGAGGTGATCCTGCAGATAGCGCGCGTGGGTTGGGTGCTTCGTCGCGATTGGCCGAGAGCGTCATTCAGGCGTGATCCCTCTGCGACGGCGTCTCGGTTGAGGAAGTGGGAATTGCACGCGATTCGCGAGGGAGTATGCGCATTGTCGTGCTCGGCGGCGGATTCGGCTGCGTGGCGATCGTGAGACACCTCGAGATGGTCTTGCGGCGGCGCACAAATGTCGAGATCACTCTCGTGAGCCGCGAGAACTTCTTCCTGCTCACGCCGCTCCTGTTCGAGGCATGCTCCGGCGGGTTGGAGCTCCGACACTGCGCGCAGCCCATCCGCGCCGCCCCACTGGGCGACTGTGCGGCAATTCCGGGCCCGGACGGCCGTTCCTACCCCGCGCTGGCCCAGCATGCGGTCCGTGAAGCGCGACACCTCGCGTGGAACATCAGGGCGGTCATTGTCGGGCGGGGCCCTTCGCCCTTCATATTCCGCAGTCTCGGCACCATGGCCTCGCTCGGGCATACGCGCGCAGTCGCGCGAGTATTCGGTGTGCGACTCACGGGCTTCGTCGCCTGGTGGGTGCGGCGGACCTACTACCTCTTTCAGATGCCGCGCTGGGACCGGCGGCTGCGCATTGTGCTCGACTGGACCGTCGCACTCTTCTTCCGGCCGGACATCACGCGGGTTGATTTGCGCGTGGAACGAGAGCAGGTGAAGCAGGCGCGCCAGTTGGTGGAGAGGTCCTCGGAAATAGTCCGGGGAACGCAGACCTAGATTGCCTTGAGATCGCCCTCGACATCCGTCAATCCGATCGCGGCGTCGACGTCGACTGGGCGAACGGCCGCTCCAGCTTGAACCGCAGGATCGATGCGACCACTCGAAGAACATCACGGGGCATTCTCTACAAGCACTGTTGTACTCGTCTCGGACGACGTAATCTACAGCGAGGAGCTCAGGGCGTACGCAGAATGGGATCCAAAGCTCTCTGTTCTGATCACCGTGACGCGCGACCTTGAGCCATGTTGGCGCGGTGCTGTGGGGCGGATCAGCCCGGCGCAAAGGGGACTAACGTTCCTGGGCGGAGTAGTAGTCGATAGTTTTGTCTGTGCCCCTCTGATTTCTTCGAACGCTCGTCTGAGTTACTTGTGCAGGCTGGGCAACCGTCGCATGCCGGTCCGCACCGAACGATTGGGTCAACAGGAGAATAGAGCCTCTAACGTGTCGTGGCGTCTACAAGCAGCAGGAGGCCGAAACCGAAGGCGGCGAGCAAGCCTGAGAAACGCGGACTGTTGTGGAAGGCTTCGGGAATCATCGTTTCCGCAGTCATCGCGAGCAGTGCTCCGGCTCCAAATGCCTGCAGCCGCGGTGGCCACGCGCCACCGAGCGAACCGAACCCAACGTAGCCTGCCGCGATTGCTACCGCTGCCCCGATGGCGATCGCACTCCACAGCAGAAAGATGTAGGGGTAACTGCGGCCGGCAGCCCGCATCCCCGCTGTGCTCGATAAAGCCACGGGAAAGTTGCCCACTGAGAACGCGATCACCAGCGCGAGGGGGACGACCGGATCCCGCAGAGCGATTCCCAACACCAGCGCCTCCGGGACCGCGTCAAGCGCGTTGCCGAGCGCAATGGCTACTCCGCTGCCAGGCTGCTGCGACTCGGCCGGCTGCTGAATGCAATCGCCGCATCGCTTGCGGTGAGCAGCACCGAACCGCGCGAGAAGCGCGTTGATCGCGCTGAACACGGCTGCCCCAAGCAGCAGTGACAGCGCCGCTGCCATTGGCCCGGCGACCCGGATCGCATCCGCGGCCACTTTAAGGGACACACCGGCGAGCAGCAGTCCCGCTCCTACCGACATGGCCATCGCGATGGGTTGGTGCGGCATTCGGGAGAATGATCCGGCGATCGCGCCGACCAGCAGCCCGACGGAGGACACCGCGCCCAACGCTAGGGCAGCCCAGACTTCATCAGCATTCGTGGGCATATACAGACTCGGATTGCGAGCTCAATAGACTAGCGTCCGGAACCCACGGAGACCGACTCTTAACAACCCTTCTGGTGAAGCCGATCGGACTGCGCATTTCTCCTCCGCATCGAGTTGGCTGCCGTTGGCTCTGGACACGCTGTTTTGGCGCGTCCCAGGGACAATCGTGGGTACATCGCTGAGTGGATCTGCTCGCCGTCCGCCATCATCGCGTAACGCGCCAGCGGGTTGTAGTGCTCCCAGCACGCCAGCTGACCTATTCGGCCGACCTTGCTGTCAACGGCGCGCAGGCCCGAACCGTCGCCCTGGCCCCAGACCATGCGCTCGTGGTAGGTGGGCGTGATCTTACGCCGCCGCTGAATCAAGATGCCGTCGGCATCAACGAGAAGCTGCGTGTTGTAGAGGGTTCCACCGTCACGTTCGCTGACGCCGATGGACACCACCACGCCCGCGTCTTTGCACGCTTCGCTGACGGCAGCGGTGGCAGGTGACGGCACCGTTACCGCCTGATCGAGCAACTTGAGGTGCTCCCGTCCGGCAACGATCTGGTAGGCGGGCTGGACGAACGAAAAATACGGGTAGTAAGGCACCACGGTTTCGGGGAATGTGGCGAACTGCACCCCCTCTCGCCCAAGTTCCTGGATCTTTCGCACGACCTTGTCGACCGTGCCCTCGCGGCTATAGAGGACGGGACTCAGTTGGACGGCTGCCGCTTTGACAATTCTCATTGCACTCTCCCTGGCTGGTGATCGCTGCCATGAAGTGAGGCAGTGCGCTGGCTCACTTGGCCAGCACGACGAGCGGCTTGGCTTTTTCAACGATGTACGTCGCGAGCTCCGCGGCGTTGCCGGTGCCGACGTTCTTCGCCGCGTGAATCGTTCCGGCCGGGATGAACAACGCCTCACCGGTCTTGAGCGTCACCGGCGGCGTACCATCGAGTTGATATTCCAGCGTGCCTTCGAGGACATAGGCGACCTCTGCGCCCGGATGCGAGTGCCTGCCGAACGCCACTCCCTGGGCGAAATCGACGCGGACCTGGATGACCTCGCGTCCAGGAACTCCGAGATCGTGCCGCACGACATCGCTGCGCGTGATTCCCGGTTGCTGCGCTTTCGTCACAGGCGCCGCTAGACCGCTTCCGGCAATCAGCATCGCGACCGCTATCATTCGAGTCGTATTCATGCGGACACGGTCTCTTTCTCGGGCCACCGCGTCGCCAACACGCGCTTGCGAAGGTCGACGAGCGCGTCGTCCGGAACATTGACGCGGAACGGACGAATCTCGTCCGACTGTGTCACCGTGTGCGCGTTCGTAGAAGGCTGGCTGTAGATGACGGTGTGGATATCGTCGATCGATTGCGTCTGGGCGCCAGTGGGCACGGTGAGCAGGGCTAGGGCGAAGGCGCCCACGGCGGATCTGATGGCGCCGACCGTGCGGCGGCAGTCCTGGATGAGCGCTTCGGACATTGGTGCATCTCCTGTGAGGGCAGCGGACGACGCGCAGCGTGGGCGCGTCGTCCACCTCCTGATATGAACTACCGCACCGACTTGAACGCCGCGCGCAGCTCCGCTGCGAATACTTCCGGGTGCTCCCACGCCGCGAAGTGGCCAGCTCCGTCGGCGTGGTAGAAGTAGATCAGGTTGCGGAAGGCGCGCCTGGCCCACGTCTCCGGGGCATTATAGACTTCCTCAGGAAACACCTTGATCGCGACCGGGACAGAGATCCCGTTGGTCTTCTGCGCGAAGATGAGGTCTGCATTGGGGGACGGACGAAACCGTTCACCCTGAGGACCTCCCTCACGTCGTCAAGGCCTTTACACAGTCGATCTCCTCCGGCAGCCCCTACGAGATTGTGCAGCGACTCCGGCGGTCGGACGGCGTCTATCTGTGGTTCCAGAACAAGGGCTTTCCGCTTCGCGATGCGATGGAACGGATCATTCGCTGGTGCGTGCTGCTGACGGACGTCGACGAGCGGAAGCGCGCGAGGATGCGCTGCGCGAAAGCGAACGCGAGTCACGCCTGGTAGTGGACAGCATTCCGGGATTCGTCGCGGCCTTTACACCCGATGGTGAGGTCGAATTCGTCAACCGCCCGATCCTCGAGTACTTTGGCAAGACGATGGAGGAACTCAAGCGCTGGGGGACCGGCGGCTCCCACGTCCCGTTGTATGCCTGTCTCCGACCCTCCCAAGATTCGTCGAACACACCCCCTACCTCTAGAGCGAGCGTGACCACCGCGACCAGGGCGAAGCCCGGTGCCGGAAAAGAGCTCGCGCGCCGTACTTCAGGTCTGCCAGAGCATATCGTGGAGTGGAACGCAACTGGGCCGGCCTCCTAGCGAGCGCCTAAATCGATAATCCGTCGGTCGCAGTTCAGTCAGTTAGGTGTTCTCTTGGTGCGAAAATTCAGGCGGCGCTGGCTTTCCCTGCCTCGTTAACCTGGGGGTATCCACCAAGATGCGCTTGACCGGGTCCACCCGGTAGTTCTTTGCCAGGTCGAAGTCCAGCGGATCGACGCGAAGCAGGGACACCTTCTTGATGTCTGTTCCACGCTTCGCGGCCAGTTCCACCGTGGCTTCTTCTTGCTCCCTTTCGGTCGGGTGCTTGCCACCCTTGGCAGTCACAAAATGATGCACGTCGGAGATCCGCCCGTCCTGGTCATAGACGATCAGCATGCTCTCCCGCTCCACTGTGATGGGGTTGCCGGTATTGGGCATAAGTCACTCCTTTGCCTCGTGATGGAAGCTCTTATCCAAAAAAGCTGGTGACGCAGGCGGCGCGCGCCGCCGCATCCTTCACAAAGAGGTCATAGGTGACGCTCGTGCAGTTGTCTGCAAAGACGGCCACAAAGTTCACGTTATGGGTCCCGCTTGCATCTTTGAACTGGGAGACATACGTGGACGTTGAGGATTCATCGTCGGTCTCGCCGATGTACTGCAACACTGATTGGCCCCAAATCGACGAGGGGCAAATGTGTGAGTCAGGTGATAGGTCCAACTGGTGTTTATCACCGTGCCTTTCAGCGCGTTCACGAGTACTCCAACGATCGCCATGCGAACCTCCTTGTGGTCAGCAGTCTGTATGTCCGTCGCACGGTAGGAGACGTAACCGACATTTCCCTTCCTGAGGCTCAAGGCCGACAGCGTCCTACAGCTGTACACACCGACATTTCCGATTTGGCCGCCGAATCTCGGCAGCATCCTACACCGCGACGCTGCGCTTGAGACGATATTCTTCGTCGTCTCGATCGCGCATCACGAAAGCCGCAAGCCCGAGTCGAAGTGCGGCGGACGGCACGACGTTCGCGCCATTTTCGGACACCCTGAGCGGATAAGCGCTCTTAAAGTCAGCGTCTGTAATCCACGTTGAGGTCTACGTTATCCGCAGCCCTCTAAAGACCGCGCCGTTGCTGGGGCGTATTGCCGCCCGCGTCGCGCCGACTCAAGGGCGTTCCGCACCGACTTTTTTGCGGTAAGCTGCTGGCCCTGGAGACTCCCGGTCAGTTCCCGGAGGGCCGATCATGCGGTCGCCGGGATGTTGATCTTCGGCAGGGCAGCTGGCGGGCCACCAGTGGCAAGTGCCCCTTCCGCAAAGGGTGATGAATCGGCAGCTGACCGGAGTCTCCAACGCGGCTACCAGAATTTGGTCGGCCAGCCCACGACGCTGTAGCCGTTCTCCAGATAGCGCCGCCTGGATATGCCACGGCTGGCTCACAATCCGTTTCTCCGCGACGTTCGGACGCTGACCCGATCCTCACCATCCCCGTTCGCCTCGCGTCTTCTGATGCATCCGCCGCGCCCGTGGAAACGCCACGGCAGGCGCTCCCACGGTCCCCTCGCGGGTTATACCGACGTCCTGCTGCCGTCACTGCGGTCGAAGGAGACCATACGCGCGTGGGGGAGAAGCTACGCACGGCTGGTGCTGCAGCGCTGCGAGAACAACAAGCGCCGCGCGTGTCGCATCACGATCCGGAGCGTGCGCGTGCCGCCGGACACAAAGTGAACTTCGTTGAAGCGGGCTCGTTCCGCGTCCGCACCACGGGTCCGTGGCACGAGATCACCATGGACACGCTGTTCGTTACGACGCCTGATCCAACGTCGCCGAGGACGCCAGCCTCAACACCGCCGATCCACTCATTGACGCCATCATCGATCGATCTGAGCTGTTGGCCGAACAGCCGAGAATGAGTCGCCGTCCGGCCGAAGTTCGATGCGGGCGTTTGATCATTCACTGTCGAGAATTGGCAAAGTCGAGGACATTCCACGCCACGAGTGGATGGCTTTCAGTTTGCGCGATGCCAGCACGGTGTAAATGCGGGCGACGCAGCCCTCGGCGTCCACATCAGCGGTGATGACGAACTTCGACGCAAAGCCGGGGCGTGGCAACCGCTCGATGAGGAACCCAGGCTGTCCGTTGAACACGTGCGCCTCGATACGGGTCGGCGGTTCGGAGTGCCTGGCCAGGCCGACGAAAAGGGCTGCCACACGTGCCCGGCCAACGACGGGCTGGATATTCGCATGGAACTCGCCGCCGCCGTCGGTCAGGGCGCGTGCGTCCGCGGACAGCAATGACTCGACGGCAGCGACGTCGCCCTGAGAGATGCACGTGAGAAACCGCTCGAGTGCGGTTTTTGCGGCGTCCGTGGGGGTCGGTGTCAAGGATCCACGTTCGGCGTCGTGCGCGCTCATCGCCCGTCGGGCCCGCACGTGCGTCGTCCGCGCATTCGCTTCGGAGATGCCGAGGGCGCGGGCCGTTTCCCGCCCCGAGTAGTCGAAGACGTCGCGCAGCAGCAGGACGGCGCGCTGCATCGGCGTCAGCGCGTCGAGCGCCAGCAGGAACGCAAACGAGACGCTCTCCATCAGGTCGTAGCGGGCCGCAGGATCGTGGCACGCGAGAGCGGGCGGCTCGTACGACGGCGGCTCGACCTCGACAGGCGTGGGCAGCCAGGTGCCGTTGTAGCCACGGCGTTTGCGAGAGCGCAGCAGATCGCGTCCAAGATTGACGGCCACGCGAACGAGCCACGGCCGCCAGTCGCGCTCCTGATCAGCCGGCGGCCGCGCAAGGGCGCGTACGAATGTTTCCTGGACGATGTCGTCTGCATCGGCGGCATTGCCTGTGAGCCGAAACGTCAGGCCCCAGAGGAAGCTACGGTGCTCCTCGAAGAGACGCGCGGCGTGCGATCGACTCCGGTCCGTGCCCCCGAGTGCGGCGCTCATGGTTCCCTGCTGTTCGCCAAACATCTTACCTTTCCCCGCCTGCACGCTTGGAGAATCGCGCGCGCGGCTTGCCGCGCGCTCACCAATGCCGCCGCCGGAAGGAACGTGTGCACGCCTCCCCATCACTGACACGTTTCGCGTTCCCTTTTTGTGACAGAGATGCTCGGATGCCGGCACTTGGCCCGGCCGGCTACTTCGCGGAGACCGCGCGCCACGATGCCGGTCCACTCTCGTGTCACAACGCGCCGTGGTTACGCGTGAGTGAGGAGGCCCGTGAATGTGGGTGTGGAGGATCTCATGTGGAACCAGGAATACGCCGCCGACGTCGTCATTGTCGGCGGCGGGCTCGCCGGTCTGACAGCAGCAGCCCTCGTTGCCAGGGGTGGGCGTACGGTCACTCTTCTCGAGAGGTCGGACCATCTTGGCGGACGTGCACGGACCACCGTCGAGCGCGACGTGTGCCTGAACCTCGGGCCACACGCATGGTACGTTGCGGGAGGAGCAACAGAAATCCTTCGCGGATTGGGAGTGGAACTCCGCGGCAGAGCACCGGACACGACCGGCGCCTACGCGATTCTTCACGACCATCTGCACACACTGCCCGTCGGGTTCGTTTCGACACTGACGACCGGCCTGTTGTCCCTTCGCGCGAAGGTTGAGGTTGCGCGGACGCTGGCATCGCTGCCGCGCATCGAGACATCCCGGTTCGACCACGTCACAGTCAACGAGTGGCTGGACGAAGCTGTCTCGGATCCGATCGCGCGGATGCTCTTGGCGGCGACGATACGGACGACAACGTACGTGCAGTCCCCGGACGTGCTAAGTGCAGGAGCGGCGCTCACCCAGTTGCAGCTGGTGCTGAAAGCCAATGTTTGGTACCTGGACCGGGGATGGCAGCGCGTCGTCGATGACTTGGCGCATCGGGCACGGGTGAACAGGGCTCGCCTGCTCACGGGTGTTCACGCGTTTCGCGTCCACATCGAATCAGGGCGCGCCCTCGGCGTGCAACTTGACGACGGAAGCGTTGTGAAGTCGCGTAATGTCATCGTCGCCACGCCACCCGACCCCGCCCGCGAGTTGCTGGCCGGCTGCTCGATTGCTCCGCGGCAGACCGTGACGGCGAAGGCCGCGTCTCTCGACCTGGCGCTCGCCCGCTTACCGCGGCCGAGGGCCATATTCGCGCTCGGTATCGATCGGCCTGTGTATTACGCCGTCCATTCGGCAACAGCGACGCTCGCACCTGCCGATTGCGCGGTGGTCCACGTCGCCAAGTACCTGGATCCGCTGCACCCGGGGGACGCCACTGGTGACGAGCGGGAGCTCGAGACGCTGATGGACCGCCTGCAGCCAGGCTGGCGTAAGGAAGTGGTGGTCCGCCGCTACCTCCCATCAATGGCGGTCACCTACGGCGTCCCGACCGCAGCGGCCGGCGGCCTTGCCGGTAGATCTGAGGTGATCGTCGGCGACGTCGCCGGCCTGTATCTCGCCGGCGACTGGGTCGGAACCCAAGGCCAGCTGGCTCAAGCTGCCGTCATCAGCGCCGCGCGCGCCGCGGAGAATGTCACCGGCGCGTCTTGCGTCGACCCGTCCAGGTGTGGCAGAACGTCTTGAAGCGCATGGGTCACCGTGTGCGGTTCGACCGGTTTCGATTCGATATGGAGACGGGGCGTCTCTGGGCCGGCGAACAGGAAGTGCGTCTCACGCCGAAGGCGGCCGCCGTGATGACGATGCTGGTCGCACATGGCGGCGAACCAGTGACCAAGGAAGACCTCTTCGCCGCTGTCTGGCCAGACACCGCTGTGAGCGACGATGCGTTGACGACCTGCATCGTCGAGCTGCGACGCGCCCTCAAGGACGACGCCAGGCAGCCGCGGTTCATCGAAACGCGGCATCGCCGCGGGTATCGCTTCATCGCGGCCGTGAACACATCGGTCCCCGCGGCACCCGCGACGCCACCGGTTATCGGCCCGCCCGCCACCGCGGCGACGGCCGGCGTCATTGCCGAGCTCGCTGTGTCGGCGCCGATCTCGGTCATCGCCGTCCTGCCCTTCGCCGATATGAGTTCCGAGCGCGACCAGGACTACCTGTGCGAAGGTATCGCGGAGGAACTGATCAATGCCCTCACCAATGTGGAAGGACTGCGTGTTGCGGCGCGGACGGCGTCCTTTCGTTTCCGCGACATCGGAGCGGACGTCCAATCCGTGGGCAGGCAGCTCGGGGTGAGTGCGCTGCTCGAGGGCAGCGTGCGCAAATCCCAGAACCGGTTGCGCGTCACCGTGCAGTTGATCGAGGTGGCCACCGGCTACCACCGCTGGTCGCAGCGGTTCGATCGTACCTTCGACGACGTCTTCGCGATTCAGGACGAGATCGCCGAGAGCGTGGTGCTGTCGCTGCGCGGCAGCGTCTTGAGCCGGCGTGAGCAGGACTCGATCCGTCGTCCACCCGCAAACACCGAGGCGTACGAGGTACTACCTCCGTGGTCGACAGTCCCTCCCACGCCAGACGCGGGAGGGCCTGACGAACAGCATTCGCATGTTCGAGCGCGCCATTGCCATCGACAAGGCGTACGCACCCGCGCATGCCGGGCTGGCGATGGCCCATGCGGCGCTTCACGAGTGGTTCGGGGCGGACGACGCCGATAGAGCCGCCGCGCAAGAGGCAAGCGAGCGCGGATTGACGCTCGCGCCCAGCCTAGCTGACGGGCACGTCGCGCGCGGCTGCGCGCTGGCCCTCTCGCGTCGCTATGAAGAAGCCGCCCGGGCCTTCGAGACTGCCATCGCGCTCAACACGAACCTCTTCGAGGCGTATTACTACTACGCGCGAACGAGCTTCGCCGCCGGCGAGATTGCACGATCGGCCGAGCTGTTTCGGAAGGCGGCCGCCGTGCGGCGCGAGGACTTCCAGAGCGCACTTCTCGCTTCCCAGTCGCTCCGGATGATCGAACGCCGCGACCAGGCGCGCGAGCTTCGGCTCGAAGGCATCCGCCGGGCCGAGCGAGCCCTCGAGCTGAATCCAACCGATGCCCGCGCGCTCTCCCTTCTCCCGGGGTACCTGCTCGAAGAAGGACAGGCCGAGCGGGCCCAGGAGTGCTCCGAGCGCGCGCTGACACTTTTTCCGGACGACATGAGCGCGCTCATCAACGGCGCCTGCCTGTATGCCCGCCTGGGCCAGAAGGATCGCGCGCTCGACCTGCTCGAGAGGGCCTTCACGCGACACTGGGGCCATCGGGATTGGATCGAGAACGATCGCGACTACGATAGCCTTCGAGACGATCCACGGTTCCAGCGGCTCCTGGCGCGACTGAAGTAGCGCTGCCCGCCAGGTCTTCGCTGGCCCGTTCTCCCCACGGACAACGCCCACCACATTCTCGGCGGACTCCCAGGACTCGGCACCTGGGCCTCTCATACGCTCGACACGTCGCGACGCCGATCGCGGCTCGGTCAGGGTTGCCGGGCCATGGCGCGGACGGGCCGACGCTCGAGATCTTCAACTACAACGTCCTCGAGCCGAGGCCTAAAATGACAGTGACCTGTGTAAGGAGGAACGAACATGTACACGAGGAGAATGTTCGCCACTGCGCTGGTCTGCGGCGTACTGGCGACAACCGGCCTCGAAGCCGGAGCAAAAGAGCCGCGTGCGACCGTCGTCCGGAAATGGAACCGGCTTCTTCAGGACACCCTCTTGCCGCCGGGCAATCCGCTGACGCCCCGCTTTTACGCAATGACGCACATCGCGATGTTCGACGCGATCAATGCGATCGAGCGCGAGTTCACGCCGTATCGCGTTCGAGCGCCGTTCAACGCCGGCGGATCGCCGGCGGCGGCGGCCGCGCAGGCCGCTCACGATGTGCTCATTGCCCTCAATCCGTCCGCGGCCGCGACGTACCACACGGCGCTTGCCGAGGATCTCGGCGAACGTCCTTCCAGCTTCATCCGTCGCGGTACACAGATTGGTGCCTTCGTGGCGAAGGAGATTCTCGCGTGGCGCCAGAATGACGGCTGGATTGTGCCGCAGTTTCCGTCCTACTCCGAACCGCTCCTCCCGGGGCGGTGGCAGCCGACCCCTCCGGCCAATGCAGACGCCGCGTTTACTCATCTCCAGCATGCGGCGCCGATGGCGGCGCTCTCGGCGACACAGTTTCTGCCGCCGCCCCCGCCGTCGCTCACGAGCGAGCGTTACGCCGTCGACTTCAACGAAGTAAAGCTGCTGGGGAAATCCGATAGCACCGCGCGGACCGCGGAGCAGACGACCATCGCGCGGCTCTGGTCGGCGGTCGGTACTACCACTGGCTTCTTCGCCGTCTGGAACAACGTGGCGGGCGACGTGGTCGAGGCGCGCAATCTGTCGCTCATCGAAGCCGCCCGCCTCTTCGTGCTCGTGAACGTGTCGATTCACGACGCACTCCAGACCACTCAGACGAGCAAGTTCGTCTACGGGATCTGGAGGCCGGTCGGCGCGATTCGCGCCGCCGACACGGACTTGAACGCCGAGACCGATCCGGATCCCGCGTGGCTGCCCTTGATTACCACCCCTCCGTATCCCTCTTATGCCGGCAACCTGGCGACAATCGGGGCCAGCGCGGCGCGCACGCTCCATCTCGCGTGCGGTACGAACAAAATGCCGGTGGCCGTCACGTGGAAGGAGGCCGGCGGGCTGCCCGAGGTCACGCGACACTTCGAAGGTTTCTCGCAGGCCGCCGAGGAGGAGGCGATGGCCCGCATCTATGGCGGCATTCACTACCGATTCGACCAGGACGCCGGCCAACAGGTGGGACGCTCGGTCGCCGAGTTCGTGTTCGCAAACTTCATGACTCCCCCGCGGCCGCTGGGACGAGTGACGCAGATGGCCCGGAATTGAAGCGAGGGGATACCGATGGCGACGATGGAGACAGAGAGTCAGCGGGCGCTGGCGAACGATCTGAAAGCACGGCTCTGCGGTCCCGTGCTGCGGAAAGGCGACGCCGGCTACGACGACGCGCGTGCCGTCTGGAATGCCATGATCGACAAGCGGCCTCCAGTGATCGCTCGCTGTCTCGGCGTCGCCGATGTTGTTGCCGCACTCGAGGCGGCGCGTACGGGGGCTTCGCAAACGCTGCGAATGCCCCCCGCAAGAGTTGGGCGAAGTGTTCACATCCGTGGCACTTCAACTTCAAGTGGAACGGCGAACATTATCGTTTCAGCTTGGACCGTGAAGTGGGGCATCCCGTCACGAGCAAGACTGAGGCGGAGAAGGAGGCAGACAGGCTGCGGACGGCCATACGCGAAGGGCGGTTTCGGCAACAACGACGCGAGGCTCCGCAGGCAGAGGCAGCACCCGCTCCGTCTGAGGTTACGTTCCGACAGTTTGCGGAGGACTGGAAGGCCAAGCGAGGCGCGGAACTCGTCAGGCCAAAGGACAACGACTATCGACTTGAGAAGATAAATGCGTTCGTCGTGCCGGGAGCACAGGCGGGTGCGTTCGGTGACAAGCCCCTATCGTCTATCACCACTGACGACATCGAGGCGTTTCGGGCTGCGCGGAAAAGCCGAGGGTCTGTCAGCAGTGACGGTGAATCACGACCTGAAGCTGCTGCGAAAGATGCTGAACTGGGGAATCCGTCGGGGCTATCTTCAGCGCACCCCATTCAAGGTGGGCACCGAAAGCGCCATCGCGTTGCAACGGGAGATTCCTCGCGACTGGCGGTTCGAGAGCGAGGCTGACGAACAGAAGCTGCTCGATGCAGCGAATCCGCACCTTCGAGCAGTTCTCATTGGGCTGTTGGATACGGCTGCTCGACTCGGTGAAATCCTCTCTCTTCAATGGAAGGATGTGAATCTTGATAGACGAGAATTGGTGATTCGTGCGGAGAAGTCGAAGACACGGACCGGGCGAATCGTGCCGATTTCCGGTCGGCTCTTGGCAACGCTTGAGATGCGGAAGTTGGACCCAGCGGGCCAGCCGCTACCGTCTGACGCCTACGCCTTTGGGGACGCGATTGGTCGCAGGGCCAAATCAGTTCGGACAGCGTGGGAGAACGCCTGCGAGAAGGCTGGACTCAGCGGACTGCAGCTGCGCGACCTACGCCACGAAGCGGGGTCGCGGTTTGAGGAGGCGGGCGTTCCAGTCACGTTGGTGAGCAAAATCCTCGGGCACACTAACCTGACCACGACGAGCCGCTACCTCAACATCCACCTCCGGGGCCCTCCACGCAGCGATGGAAAAGCTGGAAGCTCACCGTCCCGCCGTTGCACAGCCGTTGCACAGCGAACCGGAGAACCCACCAGCCGCTGTGCCTCCATCCGGAGAGCAGCTCACCGGCAAGCCCTCGACGATTCAGTAATTTAGGCTTGGTGCGAAAGGGGGGATTCGAACCCCCACGTTCTTGCGAACGCCAGCCCCTCAAGCTGGTGCGTCTGCCAGTTCCGCCACTTTCGCGCGAGGTGGGCGCCCGACCTGAAGGTCGGGCCTACTTCTTCTCCGGTGCCGGTGCCTTCTCCGGCGTCTGAGCCGGGGCCGGAGCCGGTGACTGCTGCTGTGGTGCCGGTGTCGTCGTCGGCGCCGGGAGAGCTGCCGGCGCAGGCGCCCTGAACCCGCCCATCAACGACGACTCGCCGCGCTTGCCCATGATGCCGAGCGCGATGGCGCCGATCATGAACAGCACGCCAAGGATCGAGGTCGCCTTCGTCAGGACCGTCGCGCCCGCGCGGGCGCCGAACGCCGTCTGACTCCCGCCGCCGCCGAACGCGCTCGCCATGTCGCCACCCTTCCCTTGCTGCAGGAGCACGACGAGCAGGAGCAGCAGGCAGCTCAGGACATACAGGACGGCCAACAGGTAGTAGAGCATAACAACTGATTCTACCAGCGAAGTCGCAGCAGCGGCAACCTCGGGGCGGCACGCCCCGTTGTCATGGAGCCTGCGGGCGCCCCGTTCAGCCGACAGTCAGTTCAGATAGCCAGCGATGAAGTCCAGGATCTCGGGCAAATCGACGCGGTTCGCGTAGGTGACCCCCGCACAGTTTCCGTTGGTCACGAACGTATTGACCGCCAGGATAATGTGGGGCCTCCGCCCAGGAGGACGGGACCGCCGGAATCCCCGAAACAGATCCCGCCCTTTCCTTGCGCAGGGTTCGCGGTGAGCTTGATGAATTCCACGCTTTGGACGTTGTTGCTCTGCACGAGCTCGCTCGGCGCGAAATACCGCGTCGCCAGGAACACTTCAGTGGGCTGGCCCCCGCCCCGGAGAAACCCCTGGACCCCGTAGCCGACGACGTCGACGGGCGTCTTCATCGGGAGCGTGTCGACGAGTCCGACCGACGGCAGCAACGCAAACGGCCCCGGGTGCGCTGGCTTTTCCAGCTCGATGACGGCGACGTCATGGAAGTCGGCACCGGCCAATCCAGGACCACAGCCAAAGCACCAGGCGGGATGCCGAACGAATTCCCCCAGGGTGAAGTCGGTGGCCAGGCTGAACGGGGGCGCAGATTTGAACGACACGAGGACCGGCTGGGCAGGATCGAAGCAGTGCGCTGCCGTGAGAAACACGGTCGGCGAGAGCGCGGATCCGGAGCAGATGCTCACGAAGCCCGGCATGCTGGGGATGGGCTGAATGGCAATGCCCACGTACGGATGGCGGTTGCCGTCAGGCTGCCCGTTGGTGACGGTCGAGACCGGCACGGCCGCCGCGAGCAGCACCGCCGCGAAGAGAGCCGCGCAGAGTGCCTTCCTCATGATGATCGCCTCCTTGCGGCGGTTCGTCCGGACTGCGAACGACCGCGGTCGGCGCATGCTACACCAGAGTTCTGTAACGAAGGAGGAAGAACGCAGCTCTGCTGGAGGGGATTTTTCAGCCGAGGTGGTTGGTGGGAAACGGTTTCTCAGACCGGGCTCGGCTGGCTCCTGGAGACGATGCTCGCGAAGCCGCGCACGTCCAGGCTCGCGCCGCCGACGAGCGCGCCGTCGACGTCCGGAAGCACGATCAGATCGTGGATGTTGTCCGGCTTGACGCTGCCGCCGTAGATGACGTGACACCCATCCGCCGCCGGCCCGCCGAACCAGCTCCGCAGCCGTCCACGGATGTGCGCATGTGCCTCGGCCGCCTGCTCCGGCGTCGCATTGCGACCGGTACCTATCGCCCAGACGGGCTCATAGGCAATCACCAGCGAGTGGACCTGATCACCGGTCAGTCCGTCGAGCCCATCCTTGATCTGACGGTCCAGTACCGGGCAGTGTCTGCTCCGCCTCGCGCTCTTCCAGCGTCTCGCCGATGCAGACGATCGGAGTGAGTCCGGCGGCAAGGGCGGCCACCAGCTTGCGGTTGACGCTCTGGTCCGTCTCGCCGAACAGCCGCCGCCTCTCCGAGTGCCCGATGATCACGTATTCGGCACCCGCCTCCCTCAGCATCCCCGCGCTGACCTCGCCGGTGAACGCCCCTTCTTTTTCCCAATGGAGGTTCTGCCCGGAGACACCGACGTTCGAGCTTCGCGCCGCCTCCGCCACGGCGTGCAGCGCCGTGGCCGGCGGTGCCACCACGATCTCGACCGCCACGATGTTTTTCACGAGGCTGCGGAACTCCTTCACGAACGCGACCGCTTCGTGCACGGTCTTGTACATCTTCCAGTTCGCGGCGATGAACGGAGTGCGCATGTAAGGCGGTCCTCAGGCTCTCAGCTCTCGAGAGCCTCAACTCCCGGCAGGCTGCGCCCGCCGAGGAACTCCAGCGACGCGCCGCCGCCGGTCGAGATGTGCGTGATCCGATCGGTGACGCCCGCCTTGGCGACGGCGGCAATCGAATCCCCGCCGCCGATGACCGTCGTCCCCTTCACGGCCGCCACGGCTCTTGCGATCTCGACCGTCCCGGTCGCGAACGCGTCGATCTCGAAGACGCCCATCGGCCCGTTCCAGATGACCGTCCTGGCGCCAGCGATGACGTCACGATAAGTGTTCACGGTCTCGGGACCGATGTCGAGCCCCAATCGATCCCCGATGCGTTCGTCCCCGACCCGCAGGATCTCCGTCGGCGCACCCGCTTCGAGCTTCGGCGCGACGACGTGGTCGACTGGCAGCTCGAACCGGAGCTGCCGCTCCTTCGCGCGTTTCTCGATGTCGCGGGCGGCATCGAGAAGGTCCACTTCGACGAGCGACTTGCCGACCGCGACGCTGCGGGCCTTCAGGAACGTGTAGGCCATCGCGCCTCCGATGAGGAGCGCGTCCACTCGCGGGATCAGGTTTTCGATCACCTCGAGCTTGTCCGACACTTTCGCGCCGCCCAGCACGGCGACGAAGGGCCGGTCCGGGTTCTCCAGTACGCGCCCGAGGTGCGCGATCTCGTCTGCCATCAGGAGTCCCGCCGCCGACGCCTTCACGTGCCGCACGATCCCTTCCGTCGACGCGTGCGCGCGGTGCGCCGAGCCGAAGGCATCGTTGACATAGACGTCGCCGAGCTCCGCCAGCGCCTGCGCGAACCCGCTGTCGTTCTTCTCTTCCTCGGGATGGAACCGAAGATTCTCGAGCAGGACGATTCCTCCTGGCCCCGCGTTTTCAATCACCGCCTTCGCCTTCGGCCCGATGCAGTCCTCGGCGAACTCGACCGGCTTGCCGAGAAGCGTCGCCAGGTGTGCGGCGATCGGCCTCAGCGAGTACTCCGGATTCGGCTTGCCCTTCGGCCGCCCGAGGTGCGACATGAGGATGACCGTGGCGCCCTGTTCGAGCGCGTAGCGGATCGTCGGGAGCGACGCCTTGATCCGCGTATCGTCCTGTATCACGCCGTTCTTGATCGGGACGTTGAAGTCGACCCTGATCAACGCCCGCTTGCCGCGCAGGTCGAGGTCCGTGATGTTCCGGACGGCCACGCTACAGGCCCTTCTGAACGACGAAGCGGAGCAGATCCACGCATCGGCTCGAGTAGCCCCACTCGTTGTCGTACCACGAAAGGATCTTCACGAAATCTCCGTCCATCACGCTCGTGCACATCGAATCCAGGATGGACGAGTGGGGATTGCCGCGGAAATCGACCGACACGAGCGGCTCGTCGACGTACTCGAGAATGCCCTTCAGCGGTCCGTCGGCGGCGGCTTTCAGGGCGGCGTTCACCTCCTCGGTCGAGGTCTTCTTCCCGAGGAGCGCGGCCAGATCCACGAGTGACACGTTCGGCGTCGGCACCCGCATCGACATGCCATCCAGCTTGCCCTTCAGCTCTGGGAGCACCTCGCCGACCGCCGTCGCCGCGCCGGTTGTCGTCGGGATGATCGACAGCGCCGCGGCGCGTGCGCGGCGCAGGTCCTTGTGCGGTAAATCCAGCAGCTGCTGGTCGTTCGTATAGGAGTGGATGGTCGTCATCCATCCCTTGGTGATGCCGAACGCCTCGTGCAGCACCTTGGCGACCGGCGCCAGGCAGTTCGTGGTGCACGAGGCATTCGAGATGATGTGGTGGCTTCCCTTGTCGTACTTGTCGGCTGTTCACGCCAAGGACGACGGTGATGTCGGGCTTCTTGGCCGGCGCCGTGATCACGACCTTCTTCGCCCCCGCGGTCAAGTGCTTCGCCGCGTCGTCCCGGTTCGTGAAGAGCCCGGTCGACTCGAAGACGACGTCGACGCCGAGCGACTTCCAGGGAAGCTGGGCGGGATCCTTTACCGAGAGCACCTGGAACTCGTCCTTGTCGACCGTGATCCGGTCGCCGCTTGCGGAGATATCGGCCTTGAGATTGCCCAGGATCGAGTCGTATTTGAGCAGGTGCGCCAGCGTCTTGGCGTTCGTCAGATCGTTGACCGCGACAATGTCGATTCCGCTGTCGCCCATGGCGGCGCGCATGATGTTGCGGCCGATGCGTCCGAACCCGTTGATCCCAACCTTCACAGCCATCGCAAATTCCTCCGCCGCGGCGCTCGCCATTCGGATGTGTCCGGTCGCAGCGCCGAAACAGTTGATTGTAGTGAACGCCTTGCGCGGTGGTCAAACCGCGGGCTACAGTTAGCGCTGATTCCCTTTATGTACGTCGCCTACAGCGTTCTCGCCGTGGCGTTCTTCGTCGTGATGTCCCCCTATCTGCTGTATCAGGCCGTGCGGTACCGCAAGTACATCACCAGCCTCAAGCAGCGCATGGGGTACCTGCCGGTGTCGTTCAACCTCGACGGCGACAGCTCCATCTGGATCCACGCGGTATCGGTCGGCGAAGTCCTGACCGCACGCGCGCTGCTGCCGGAGCTGCGCGAGCGGTACCCCAGGCTCCGGATCTTCCTGTCCACGACGACCATGACGGGGCAGCAGGTTGCGGCGAAGAATCTGCAGTACGTGGATCAGGTCTTCTACTTTCCGTTCGACCTCGGCTTCGTCGTCCAGCGGACGCTGCGGCTCGTGCGCCCGCGGCTCTTCGTCATGATCGAGACCGAGATCTGGCCGAACCTGCTGCGCGCCTGCCATCGCGCGGGGGTGAAGACCGCTCTCGTCAACGGTCGAATCTCCGGCCGCTCGTATCCGCGCTATCGACTGGTCCGCCCGCTGTTCCGCCGCGTGCTGCAGCACGTCGATCGGTTCTGCATGCAGAGCGACGAGTCGGCGCGCCGCATCATCGACCTCGGGGCGCCGCGCGAGCGCGTCTCGGTCACCGGCTCGCTCAAGTTCGACTCGCTCGAGTTTCCAGGCGCCGGCGGCCACTCGGATGGCGAATTCCGCACCACCGATCGCGGGCGCAACCGAGTGCTCCGGTACTTCCGCATGAGCCCCGATCGGCCGGTCGTGATCGCCGCGAGCACGCTGAAGGGGGAGGAGGATCCGGTCCTCGAAGCCTTCCTGCGCATTCGCGCGTCCATGCCGAACGCGCTCCTGGTGATTGCGCCGCGGAAGCCGGAGCGCTTCGACGACGCGGAGCGGCTCGCGCGCGCGGCCGGATATACAGTCGCCCGCCGGACCGAGCTGCGCGTCGATCACGAGCCACGACAGCAGGTCGTGATTCTCGACACGATCGGCGAGCTCGCGCAGCTGTTCCAGATCGCGACGGCCGTCTTCGTCGGCGGCAGCCTCGTGGACGCTGGAGGCCACAATATCCTGGAGCCCGCCGTCTTCGGGAAGCCAATTGTCTTTGGTCCGCACATGGAGAACTTCGCCGAGATCGCCAGGACGTTCCTCGACAACGGCGCGGCGATTCAGATCCGCGACGAACGGGAGCTGGAGCCCGCCCTGATCAGTCTGCTCGGCGATCCCGTGCGCCGGGCGAGCCTCGGCGCGGCGGCGCGCGCGCTCGTCGAGGCCAATCGCGGCGCACGCGTCAAGAGCCTCGCGGTGCTGTCCGAGCTCCTGCCGCGCGAGTCGCCCGGCGTCGTGCGGCCGTTCCGGGTTGTACATTGATCTCTTGTTGAGCGACTTGTACGCGGCGGCCGCGCGACGCCGGCGCGAGCGGTACGCGCGCCGGCCGGACCTTCGCCGACGCCTGAGACGCCCGGTGATCAGCGTCGGTAACCTCGCCGTCGGCGGGCGAGGAAAAACGCCGACGGTCGCCTCGCTCGCGCGGTGGCTTTGCGACGCCGGCGAGTCCCCATCCATCCTGACCCGGGGCTACGCACGGACCCGGCCCGAAGAAGGTGTGGTCGTCGTGAGCGGTCCGGATGGCCTTCGTGCGGATCTCGCGCGCGCCGGCGACGAGCCGCTGATGCTCGCGCGGCAGCTGCCCGGCCTGCCGGTTCTCGTCTCGAGCGATCGCTACCTGGCCGGCCGGCTCGCCGAGCGTCACTTCGGCGTCACGGTTCACCTCCTGGACGATGGATTTCAGCACCTCCAGCTGGATCGAGACATCGATCTCGTCATCGTGAACGCGGAGGACCTCGAGCCGGGGGCGAGGACGCTGCCGGCCGGCCGATTGCGCGAGCCTGGAGACGTGCTGATCGCCGCGGATGCGGTGCTGGCGGGCGGTCCGGAGGTTCGGCTCCCGCCGGACGTCGACCTGCCGGTCTTCACGCTGCGGCGGAGCCTCGGCCGTCCTGTCATCGCGGGTCCGACCTCGCCGTCGGACACGCCGACGGCGAACGTGCCGGCCCTCGCGGTGGCTGGCATCGCGGATCCCGCGCGATTTCTCGACGACCTCCGCGCAACCGGGTGGGCGGTGCTGCAGGCGCTCGTGTTTCGCGACCATCATGCCTTCTCGAGCCGGGACGTCGAGCGGATCTGGCGGGAGGCCGGAAAGGCCGGGGCCGGCATCGTGGTCACGACGGAAAAGGACTTCGTCCGATTGCTCCCATTTCGGCCGTTTCCGCTCCCGGTCGCGTACGTGCCGCTTACAATGGAGATCGAACCTGCAGCTGAGTTTCGCCGATGGCTCGACGCGTCCCTGCGGTCGGCCCGCGACATCATCGTTGACTGATCATCCTCCGTCTTTCCGCCATCGCCTCGAGTATGCCGCCGTCGTGTCGGTGGTCGCGGTCGTCCGCGTGCTGCCGATGCGCGTGGTCCTCGGGGCGGGCCGCCTGCTCGGTCTCGCGTTCCATGCCCTTGACGGTCCGCATCGCCGGCTCGCGCTTCGGAACCTGGAGGCCGCGTTTCCCATGCGCAGCCAGGCCGAGCGGCGGGCGATCGCGCGGCAGATGTTCGAGCACTTCGGCAGGCTCCTGATGGCGCTCCTGAAGTTCAGCACGATGACGCCGGCGCGCATGCTCGGAAGAGTGGAGTTCGAAGGCGACGATCGGGTCCGCGCCGCCCATGCGCAGCGGCGTGGCGTGCTGCTCTACACCGGGCACTTCGGGTTCTGGGAGATCAACGCGCTCGTTCACGCCTTGACGCTCGGTGCGATGGCCGTGCTCGCGCGGCCGCTCGACAACCCGCTCCTGCACGATCTCCTCGAGTCCGTGCGGCGGTCGACCGGCAACGGCGTCATCTATCGGCGCGGCGCGATCCGCCGCGTGCTGCGCGCGCTCGCCTCGAACCAGGCGGTGGCGGTCCTCATCGATCAGCACATCCAGACGACCGACGCGGTGTACGTCGACTTCTTCAACCGGCCCGCTGCGACGACCTCGGCGCTCGCCGCGCTGGCATTGCGCACGGGAGCGCCGGTCGTGCCCGTGTTCGCTTTGCCGCTGCCGGGCGGCCGCTTCCGCATGGTGTACGAGCACGCCGTCGAGCCTCCGCCCTCGGACGATCCCGACGCCATCCGCGACTTCACGCAGCGCTGCACGGACGTCCTCGAGATGTACGTGCGCCGCTACCCCGAGCTCTGGCTGTGGATGCACCGGCGGTGGCGGGACATCGAGCCGAAGGGGGAGCAGGTACCCGGCATGTTCCCGACTGCGAGTGGTGAAGAACAACGCGGGTGAGGCCGCACGCGTGATGCCCGCCGACAGCCTGCCCAGCCGAATCGTGATCCGCGCGCCGAACTGGCTGGGCGACGCCGTGATGGCGTTGCCGGCAATGGCAGCGGTGCGCGCCGGGTATCCCCATGCGGCGCTCGCGGTTGCCGCCGTGTCGTCGGTCGCGCCGCTGTTCCTGGAGCAGACTCGAGTCGAACCGGACGAGATCGTGACGGTCGATCCGCGGACCGAGCGGGCCCAGCTCCAGGCCGGCAGGTTCGACACAGCCGTGCTCTTCCCGAACTCGTTCCGAACGGCTTGGGTCGCACGGCAGGCAGGTATCGCCGCACCGATGGGGCTATGGCGCCGGCGGGCGGGGTTGGATGTTGTCCCGGCGCGTCGTCCGGCCGCGCGGCCGTCTCCATCAGGCGGCGTATTACCAGCATCTCGTGCGCGGTCTGGATCTGCCTGCAACGGAGGCCCCGCCGAGCGTCAGGGCCCGGGCCGAGACCGTTGCGCGCGCCATCACGCTCCTCCGCGACAACGGCGTCCGTGAGGGAAGGGTCCTCGTGGGGATGGCGCCGGGCGCGGCGTATGGCCACGCGAAGCGATGGCCGCCCACGCGTGTCGCCGACGTGATCGCTCGGCTCACGCGGGAGCGTGGCGCGGCGTGCGTGCTGGTGGGCGCGCCTGGCGACCGCGACGCGGGGCGTGAGATAGAATCGGCGTTGCCGGCGGATATCCGTGCGATCGATCTGATCGGCCGCACGGATCTGCGTCTGCTCGTCGGTGTGCTGAGCCAGTGCGCCGCGTTCGTCTCGAATGATTCAGGCGCCATGCACCTGGCGGCGGCGGCCGGCGTGCCGGTGACGGCCATCTTCGGCCCGACCGACGAGCGCGTGACCGCGCCGATCGGGGATCACGACGTGCTCGTTCACCAGGTCTTCTGCCGTCCCTGCATGCTGCGTGACTGTCCGATCGATCACCGTTGCATGAAAGGCATCACGGCCGACGCCGTCGCGGCGAGTGTCGCGCGGCGCCTCGCGGGCGCGGAATGACACCGGCCGTCTTCCTCGACCGCGACGGCACGCTCATCGAAGAATCGGGCTATCTCGACCGCCTCGAGCGTCTGACGCTGTTCCCCTTCACGATGGACGCGGTCCGGCTCCTCAATCGCGCCGGATGGCCCGTGATCGTCATCTCCAACCAGTCGGGCATCGGCCGGGGCCTGGTCCGCGAGTCGTTCGTCAGGGAAGCGCACGCCCACATCGCGGAGCGGCTCGGCGCCGCCGGCGCGCGGATCGACGCGTTCTTCTACTGCCCGCACCATCCCGAGGCCACGCTCTCCGAGTACCGCGCGCGGTGCGACTGCCGGAAGCCGGCGCCCGGCATGCTGCTCGCGGCGGCAGGGCAGCTCGACCTGGACCTCTCGCGCTCGGTTGTCGTCGGGGATCGATGGGACGACGTCGAAGCGGCGCGAGCCGTGGGTGCCCGCGCCGTGCTGGTGCGGACCGGCTGCGGGCTGCCCGCTGAATCGGCGCCGCGTCCCGGCCTCGCTGCCGACGCGGTGGCCGACAATCTCGATCGCCGCCGTCGCCTGGATCCTGCGGGAATCGTGAACGCGATGCCTCACGCCTCGGCACCTCGTCGATCGCCTCCTTGCCCTCGTCGATGACTTCGCGGGGATTCGTGTCGCCGTGTTCGGCGACCTGCTCGCGGACGAGTTCATCTACGGACAGATCGCGCGCGTGTCGCGCGAGGCGCCCGTGCTGATCCTCGACTACGACTCGACCGAGATCGTCCCGGGCGGCGCCGGCAATGCGGCGAACAACATCGCGGCGCTCGGCGGCAGCCCGTCGGCGATTGGCGTCGCGGGCGGTGACGAGACGGGCCAGCGCCTGCTGGAGGAGCTCGGGCGCGGCGTCAACCTCCGCGGGATCATCCAGCCGCGCGGCTATCGGACGCCGACCAAGACGCGCATTCTCGCCGGCGGCGTGCACTCGGCGAAGCAGCAGGTCGTCCGGATCGATCGCGCGGTGCGTCCCGAGCTGTCCGCCGCCGATCGTCGGGCGATCGAGGCGAGGCTCGTGTGGGCCGCGGCGCGCTGCGACGCGCTGCTGGTGTCGGACTACGGGACCGGGCTCGTCACGCCCGCCGTCGTCCGCCGGGCGATCCAGCGGTTTGCCGGGCCCGGCCGCCGCGCGCCCGTGCTCGTCGATTCGCGGTATGCGCTGCTGCGGTTCCGCGGCATGACGACCTGCACGCCCAACGAGTCCGAGGTCGAGCAGCTGTTCGGCATCACGATCGGCGAGAACGGGCGCGTGCTCGAGAAGGCGGGCCGCGAGCTGTTGTCCAGGACGAAGGCTGGCGCCGTGCTGATCACGCGAGGGAGCCGCGGCATGGCGCTCTTCGAGCGCGACCGGGCGACCGAGCACATCCCGATCTCGGGGTCGGATCAGATTGCCGACGTCACCGGCGCGGGCGATACCGTGATCGCGACCATGACGCTGGCGCTCGCGGCAGGGGGCACGTTCAGCGAGGCGGCGCACCTGGCCAACTACGCCGGCGGGCTGGTGGTCATGAAGCGCGGAACAGCGACGGTGTCGGCCGACGAGCTGCGTCAGGCCGTCAGGGGTCAGGTCTTGCGCTGACGCAAAATGCACGATCTGACCCCGATAGCTGAAAAAAGCAAGGTCTGGCACCGGGGGTCAGATCAACGCAGATTGCGTCAGCGCAAGACCTGACCCCCCGAGAATTCGATGCAATGGGACACATCCTCACACGCGACCAGCTCGCCGATCGCGTCCGCGCGGACCGGGCCGCGGGTCTGACGCTTGCCTTCGCCAACGGCTGCTTCGACCTCCTGCACGCCGGACACCTTCGCTATCTGCAGGCCGCGGCCGCCGAAGCGGATCGCCTGATCGTCGCCGTCAACGACGACGGCACCGCCGGGACGAAGGGGCCGGGGCGGCCAATCCTGCCGGCCGCGGACCGCGCCGAGCTCGTCGCGGCGCTGCGCGGCGTCGACTACGTGACCATCTTCCCCGAACCGACCGTGACGCCCCTCCTCGAGCTCTTGCGGCCCGACGTGCATTGCAAGGGGACCGACTACACCGTCGACACCGTCCCGGAGCGCGACACCGTCCGCGCCTACGGCGGCCGGATCGCCATCGTCGGCGACCCGAAGGATCACTCCACCCGCGATCTGCTCGCGCGCATCCGCGGATGAACATCCTGATCGTGCGGCTCGGCGCGCTCGGCGATATCGTGCACGGCCTGCCCGCCGCCGCCGCTCTGCGCGCGGCGATGCCGGATGCGCGGATCGACTGGCTCGTCGACGCCAAACATCGCGCGGTGCTCGACCTCGTGGATGGCCTCGACCGGATCGTGGCGCTCGAGGGATCGTCGGCGTCCGCGTGGGTCGACGTCGTCCGCCGGCTGCGTCAGGTTCCCTACGACGTCGCGCTCGACATGCAGGGCCTGATGAAGTCCGCGGTGCTGGCGAGAGCGTCCGGTGCGCGTCGCGTCGCGGGCTTCTCCATCTGGCATCTTCGAGAGAAGAGCGCACGGCCGTTCTATTCCGCCACGGATGACTTCTCGCCGAGCGGCGAGGACCAGGCGTCACGCCACGTCATCTACAAGAATCTCCATCTGCTGCGAGTCGTGGGCGTCGAGAGCCATCGGGTCGAGTTCCCGCTGGTGGAAGTGGACTCGCCGGCCGCGCGGGCGGTGCAGGCCGCTGACGGAGGAGGCCCCTTCGCGCTGTTGAACCCCGGCGCTGCATGGCCGAACAAGCGCTGGCCGGCGGAACGGTTCGGTGAAGTGGCGTCGTTTCTCCGAGAGGTTCGAGGGCTGCGCTCGATCATCCTCTGGGGACCGGGCGACGAGGAGCTGGCACAGGCCGTCGTCGTCGCGGCGAGTGGCGCCGCGAAACAGGCGCCGCCTACAGGCATTGCCGATGTGCTCGCGCTGTCTCGCGCGGCCGTACTGTGCGTATCGGGAGATACGGGACCGGCCCACCTGGCCGCGGCGGTCGGCACGCCGGTCGTTGCCATCTTCGGCCCGACCGATCCGGATCGCAACGGACCGTGGGCACCGGAGGACGTTGTCGTCAACCGATTCACGTCGTGTCGCTGTCACTACAAGCGGCAGTGCCGGAACCCGCCGTGGTGTCTCGGCGATGTCAGCGTGGCGGAGGTGACCGCGGCCATTCAGCAGAGATTCGGGGCGTCAGGTGGAACGAGGTCCGGACCTGCTGGGCATGGTGGGCTGGTGGGCAATGACGTCTGAGCTCGCACGCCAAATCGCGCGGTATCGCGTCCGGCTCGGATTTCCGTCGGCCGTCCTGGCGATGTGGCTGGCACGGCCCACGGGTCGAAGCCTCGCGGCCGGCGCGCTCGTCGCGTGCGTCGGAGAGGCGCTGCGCATCTGGGCCGCCGGCCACCTCGAGAAGGGTCGCGAGGTGACAGTGTCCGGTCCGTACGCGTTTTCACGGCACCCGCTGTATCTCGGATCCACGATCGTCGGCGTCGGCTTCGCGATTGCCGCTGCGAGCGTGGGAGCAGCAGCCGTGGCGCTCGGTTATCTGGCGATCACGTTGACCGCTGCCATGCGGGGGGAGGAGGCGCACCTCACGGAGAAGTTCGGCGCGGCGTATCCGGAATATCGGGAAGGTCGCGCGCCCGC
This sequence comes from uncultured Acidobacteriota bacterium, assembly GCA_963804795.1. Lineage (GTDB taxonomy): Bacteria > Acidobacteriota > Vicinamibacteria > Vicinamibacterales > 2-12-FULL-66-21 > CAVSUB01. The sequence continues at coordinate 154,713 of CAWDRS010000018.1, forward strand.
GGGCCGACGGCGATTCAGCGTGTCGCGTGTGACGAAGAACCGCGAGTATCGAGCGGTGGCGGGGGTCGCGCTGGTGCTTGCGCTGCTGTGGTGGAAGGTTTTATAATCGTTGTCTTTGGGTGACGGCGGCGGAGCCTGCCACGCCGCAACTCCTCGAGGAGGAGCGAAGGCGGGGAGTGCTGGTGGGCTTGCTCCGCCGAAGCGCAAGGTGGGTTTGTCCCGCCGATTTCGTGCAGCTCGAAAATGTGCCTGGCTCGCCGAAGCGCGCAGCGTCAAGCGGGCTTGCCGCGCCGTAGCTCCTCGAAGAGGAGCGAAGGCGGGCGGTTAGCTCAGTGGTAGAGCACCGGCTTTACACGCCGGCTGTCAGGGGTTCGAATCCCTTACCGCCCACTCAGAAATCGGATCGCATCAGTTCTTGGGGTCGTAGTTCAGTTGGTTAGAACGCCGGCCTGTCACGCCGGAGGCCGCGGGTTCGAGTCCCGTCGACCCCGCCAACATCTCTCACCGCGTAGCCTTTGCCAGTCAACAGTGCTATCTCCACGGACATTGTGAACTTTCCGGCGCGAGTTCTCGTCGTTCAGGGGCCAAGGGCGGCGGCTATGGAACGGCGACCTGATGCCGGACGCGGTTCTGGTCAGCTACTCGTGCGACGGGCGGTCCCCGATTCTCCTCCTTCCACGTCAGACGCACCGGGTCGATTGCGTTCACGTCGAAGGATGGTCACGCGGCCGCATCGACTGACGGGCACGTCGCGCACGACGCCGATCGGTTGGCTTCCACGCGTGCCCGGCGCGCGGCGGCCGCGCGTGCCGTCAGGTCTGCCGACATCGCGTCTCCTGTTCCGAAGTACATCTCGTCAGGCGTCTGTCCGCGAAACGCCGAGTGCGGCAGCACGCGATTGTGCTGGTCGACGTAGAACGCCACCAGTCGACGGACGGTGGCGGTGCTGTCCAGCGAGTGGAGGAAGAGCCATTGATGCTTGAGGGAGCGCCACCATGCCTCGATCATGGAATTCGAGAACTTCAGCTCCGTGAAGGCCAGCAGCCGGCGAAGGACGCCTGTCTCGATCAAGGCGTCGACCTGGGCGTTGACGTTCTCCACGCCCGCATCCGCCAGAACGACCGGGGTGCTGTCAGAGGGCGCCGCGGCCCGACTGGCGTCGAGCAGCACGGTCACGCTGTTGACCGGGGCGAACGTGTCGGCGACTCGCCAGGCCAAGATGCGTCGCGAGAAATTGTCGATCACGGCATGGAGATAGGCGCGGGTCCCGTCGAGCAAGCGGATGACGGTCGTGTCGATGTGCCACATCTCGTTCGCGCGCGTCGTGCGAAGCCCTGTCTTGGGTTTCGCCGGATGCACGCGGAGCCGGGGACGGCGCCAGCCGTGCCGCCGGACGAGGCGGTACCAGGTCGAGGGCGAGGCGCAGACCTTGCCGAGCCGCTGGGCGAGCACGGCGAGCGTGCCGGTCGGGACGTGACGATACTCGGGCGAAGTGACCATGTCCTCGATCGCCCGGACCTCGATGGGCGATCAATCGAGACGGGGAGGTGCGTGGACAGGAGGACTGATCATCGAGCGCACACGCGCTCTGCCGCCGACGCCAGGCATGGAAGCGACTGGGCGAGATACGTAGGAACCGCAGGACCGCTGGCAACGGGAGATACGCGCGCGCCTGATCCACAGCGCGCAGGATCCGCATCTTGGCGCGTCCGTCCGGCAGACGCGCTCCTGTGAGGCGAAACCCGGACGTTCGTAGCAGGGCCAGCGCGAGCCGGAGCAGCGCCGTGAGCTTCTGGACGCGTCGCCGCAGCTTCAGGACCTCCTGTCGGAGCTCCGGCTCCGTGAGGTCCGCAACATCCAGACAGACCACGACCGTCGCCGCCGCGCCCAGCCAGCCACGCGCCGTTGAGCGAGGGATTCCGAGGCTCGTGGCTACGGTCACGTCGCCGGTGCGTTGGACGAGATGCCGAAGGCGGTGGTCGTAGCGCTGCTGCGGGCGGGCCGTGGTCGCCATGGCAACGATCATCGGCCGTTTCCTCAGGCACTCAACTCCTCGAGGACGGTGGAGACCGTCCAAGCCGAATGCCTACGGTTAGCGCCCGGTTTCGTCCCAGATGACCTGCACGTTTGCTTTCATGCGCGCCGGATCGGCGGCTGGATAGCCCGGGTACTTCTCGGGCGTCTTCCAGCTGCTCACCACGTCGGCCATCGTCTTGCCGCTCTGTTTGGCCGCCTGGACGGTGGTGACGAACTCGCGAATATATTCGGCGTACTCGCGCAACTCCGCCGGCGTGGTGTTCGCGGGCGTGTGGCCGTTGATGATGATGTCGACAGCCTTGGCGTTGGTCACCGCGTTGGTCAGCGTGGTGGGGTAGTCGACGCCGCTCCCGCCGTTGTTCTTGTCCATGATCGGCAAGCCTTTGTTGGGGAACGTGTCGCCGACAGGCATCACCCGCAGCGCGGGAAAAATGACAAACGCATCCCCGCCAGTGTGCGCGCGGCCGAAGTAGAAGAGATCGATACGATCGGCGCCGTTGCCGATGGTCATCTTGTCCTTGAACGTGCGCTTCGGCTGCCCTTTGCCCGGGTTGTCCTTGAACACATTTGCCTGCGGACCGAGGCCGGTGACGTCGTTCATCTGCGTCATCAGCGTCTTCGTATTCTCGTGCGCAACGATGTCGACCGTGGCGGGGAATTCGACGTTGCCGCTCACATGATCGAAGTGCGTATGGGTGTTGATGATAGTGGTCACCGGCTTGTCGGTGAGCGTCTTGACCTTCTCCAGCAACGGCTTGCCCCACCCGTCATCTTGGTGTCAACGAGCACTACGCCGTTGGCGGTGATGCACGCGGCGGTGTTACCGCCACCTCCGCGCAACACGTACAAGTTGTCCTTGACCTTTTCGACGGTGACGACCATCTCCTGAGCGGCGGGCTGTTGAAACGCCGCCACCGACAGCGCTCCGACCAGCACCAGCGCGCCCAACACAATCACTCGCCTCATTGCCTGTCCTCCGTAAGCCATAAGCCCATAAGCCCTTAGCCGTTTCATAGTGTCACACCCTGTGCAACGTGTGTAAGCTGAGCGCGATGTGGCGACGTCTGGGCCTGGCCTCCGCGGTTGCGCTGACGCTGGCATTTGCTCAGGGGCCCGGCGTCCATCCGATCAGTGGGCGAGAGTACGCGCGGCCGATGGGCGTGGCGGGCGCGCCGTGGCTCGATCGTGAGGAGCGCGAGGCGGAAGAAGCACCGACGCGCGCGCTCGCCATCTTACAAATCGCACCAGGGTCGACTGTCGCCGACATCGGCGCGGGCTCTGGCTACTTTACCGAGCGCCTCGCTCGTTTGGTTGGGCCTTCCGGAAAGGTGTACGCCAACGACATTCAGGCAGGCATGCTCGACTTGCTGCGTCGTCGCCTGAGCCGCGAGCAGATGAGCAACGTCACGTTGGTCCTTGGCGCGCCGGCAGACCCGAAACTGCCCGCTGGCGCCGTCGACCTCGCGCTGATGGTCGACGTCTATCACGAGCTCTCAGATCCGCAGACCATGCTCGCGCACATTCGCCGGGCGCTCAAACCCGGCGGCCGGCTCGCGCTCATCGAGTACAAAGGCGAAGACGAATCGATTCCGATCCTGCCGGCGCACAAGATGACCGTCGCGCAAGCCAAGCTCGAAGTGGAGCACGAAGGGTTCACCTTGACGATGGTCAACTCCAGTTTGCCGCGGCAGCACGTGCTCGTGTTTTCGACCCCGCAACCATGACCGCTGCGGCCGTGACCTGCGGGCAAACGCTGGCGCGGACGCTGCGTGACGCCGGCGTCACACACATGTTCGGACTGCCCGGCGGAGAGATCCGACGCGCTCCTGTGAGGCGAAACCCGGAGGTTCGTAGCAGGGCCAGCGCGAGCCGGAGCAACGCCGTCAGCTTCTGGACGCGTCGGCGCACCTTCAGGACCTCCTGTCGGAGGCTCCGGCTCCGTGAGGTCCTCCACATTCAGACAAACCAACGACCGTCGGCGCCGCGCCCAGCCAGCCACGCGCCGTTGAGCGAGGGATGCCGAGGTCCGTGGCGACGGTCATGTCTCCGGTGCGTTGGACGAGGTGCCGAAGGCGGTGGTCGTAGCGCTGTTGCGGGCGTGCCGTGCTCGGTATGGAAACAATCATCGGCCGCTTCCTCACCGCGCTCAACTCTCCGAGGACGATCGGGAGCGTCACCGAGCCGACGTGACGACAACTCGCGCGGCAAAGTGCAGAATGTCCGTGGGGACAGCTCCGAAGCGCGTCAGCCCTCCCGTGGTGCCGACGGCTTCGATCGAGTTGTTGGACACTACGGGCTTTCTTCGAGCCTGAAAACCCTCGACTCGGATTACCCATCGCTCGGTCCGCGCGGGTGTCGCCGCCCCAATCGAGTTGTTGGACACTACGGGATCAGTGGAAAGCTACGCCGAGGCTGACGATCAACTACGGCCTGCGCTGGGAGATCTTTCGTCCCCAAACAGTAACCGGAGCTGAGTACTTCTGCTGGTCAGATAGGCGCCATCAGACGCGGGGAAGATCCAGTGTCCGGCGTAAGGTCGCGAGCTCCTGGCGGCCGATTTCGTCCACCGTTCGCGTGGGATGGCGCACGCGCGTGCTGGCAATGACGCCCCATTCGTACAGATTGTGTTTCATGACCGACACGCCAAGGCCGGGTTGAAGCTCGTAGCGGATAAGCGGGAGGTAGCGCGTGAACTCATCGCGTGCTTCGTCACGCTGATTGGCCTGCCACAGGGTCCAGATGCGAGCGAAGACCGCCGTCAGATCGCTCCCCGGCATCGTTCCAACTGCGCCGCGCCCCAGTTCTTCGAGGAGGAACTGTCCGTTCATCCCGCCGAACAGGATGAGGTCACTTCCCGCGGCACGCTTGATGTCCGTCATCTTCGGCGCGGTCGGGGGCGCCTCGATCTTCGCATAGCGCACGTGTTCCAGCTCGCGAGCCATCCGCGCAAGGAGCGGCGGACCCATGGCGACCTGCGTCATGAGCGGCGCATCCTGGACCATGATCGGAATGCTGACGGCGTCACTGATCGCCTGGTAGTACTGGAAGATGCCATCCGCGTCCGGCTTGAGGAAATACGGCGGCAGCACCATCAACGCATCGGCGCCCTCGGCTTCCGCCTGCCGGCTCAACATGACGGCGACATCCGTTCCAGTGTGTCCGGTACTCATGACAACGGGCACCCGGCCGTCGACTTCGCGCACGATCAGCCGCATCAGCTGAACCCGTTCGTCGGTCGAGAGCGTATAGCCTTCGCTTGCTGTGCCAAACAGGCCCAGGCCGTGGGCTCCGGATTCCAGGAGAAACCGGACCAGCCGCACCTGGCTCTTCAGATCGAGGCTGCCGTCCTCCAGAAACGTCGTGTTGACGATGGGGAAGATGCCCGTGAAATTTGACATGCCGATCTCTACACATCTGACAACGTGGTACTAATCCGCGGCGACCGCCACAGCTGTCCCAATTGCTGCATGACGGACCGCATCCTCGTCGATCTCGACGCCGAGGCCGGGCTCCTGCGGGATTCGCACACTGGCCACACTCCAGTCCAGGGCCGTGCGCGCCAGCCGCGCCGACAGCTCGAAGACTCTCGGATTGCACTCGAAGAGCAAGAGGTTCGGAATTGCCGCAGCCAGGTGTGCCGCGGCCGCGATTTGTGGGCCGAGGCCGATGCTCACATGCGGCGCCACCGGCACGTGATGCGTGTCGGCGAGGACGGCCAGCTTTCGGGCTTCTGTGATCCCCGATCGTCCGAGATCCGGCTGGAGAACACCGATGGCGCCGCGTTCGAAGAACGGGAGGATCTCGAAGCGTGTGCGGTAGCACTCGCCGAGGGCGATCGGCACGGGCGATCGGCGGGCGAGACGCGCATGGCCCCTGACGTCTTCGGGAACGAGCGGCGCTTCCAGCCACAGGACCTCACTCGGAGCCAACGCCCGCGCGAATCGGACGGCGCGAGCTTCGTCCAGCCTCCAGAGCGCATCGACTGCCAGACGGATCTCCGTGCCCAGCGCCGCGCGCACGGCTCGGACTGTGTCGAGGCAGTCGGCTTCGCTGTCGCTCAGGAACAGCTTGAACGCGCGCGCACCCAGCCCGAAGAGGCGCACCGCTTCGCCGACGCGCGCGTCAACCGACGCCCCATGAAGCCCCGAGACGTAGCACGGGACTGGATCCTGACACGGCCCTCCAAGCAGACGCGCCACCGGCTGTCCGGCGACCTTCCCACAAATGTCCCAGACGGCGATGTCAATCGCGGCGATTGCATCGAGCAAGAAGCTGCCAGTATGGCCACGCACGCGCATCGCCGAATACAAGCGGCGCCACAGCCGCTCCGGAGCGAGCGCGTCTTCTCCGAGCGCGAGCGGTCCGAGCAAAACGTCGACGATCGTGCGTGGGATCTCGGGACCGACGGGTGCTTGCGCTTCGCCCCATCCGACCACGCCGTCCGACGTCTCGACCCTGACCAGCATCGTCTCGATGTCGTCGGAGTACACCGTCGGATAGGTCGAGGCCCACCGGTAACGGGATGCGGAAGCTGGCGTGAGGCTGGCCGGCGAGCCAGCCGTCCCGGTAGTCTCCGCAGTATCCCGTGGCAGCCGCAGAGCGAAGGCCTCCAGCCGCGCGATCGAAGCGCCTGTCACGCCGCCCCCACGCGCGCCTCGCGGAGGTCACCGACGAGCGCCCCTCCCGCTCGGCGGATGTGACGATCCAGCGCGTTGATGAGCGCCGTGGGGTCGCGCGCCGTGAGCGCCTCGAGGATCGCGCGGTGCTCGCGCCGTTCTTGCTCCAGACGTTCGTCCTGCGGACGCCGTCTCGAGTGAATGCGCGCAATGGTCAAGTGCGCGTTCAGGCTGCGATAGAGCTCGGCGAGCCGACGATTGCCAGAAGCTTCGACGAGGAGCGCGTGCAACTCGAGGTTCTTCTGCTCGTGCTCGGCGCGGTCATGCTCGTTCGACACTGGTCGCTCCATCGCGTCGATGATGGCTTCGAAGCGGGCCAGCAGATCCGGAGTCAACTGCCCGACCAAACGCTCGGCCGCGAGGCACTCGAGCGCTCGACGGATCTCGAACGTCTCCGCCACCGCGTCAGGCGCCAGCTCCGCCACAAACGTACCACTGCGGGGGCGGATCTCGACCAGTCCTTCGGCGGCCAGTCGGGTGACGGCGTCCTTGACCGGCGTGGCGCTCACCCCGAGCTGCTCGGCGAGGGCGCGAACGTCGAGGCGGTCACCAGGTCGAAACCCGCGGCCCAGGATGTTCGTCCGGAGGATGTCGAACACGGAGTCGCTGGCTCGGGAGCGATGGAGGCGTGGAAGTGTCTTCATTAGTGGCGTGAGTGCTGTCGCGAGAGGATGCCACGTCCAGACTGGAATGTAAAATACGAAATCTGAAATTTTTTACTTTACATTGGTGTTCCTTTGGGCCACAGTTCAGCGCATCGCCTCGTCCAGGAGGGACGTGATGAATTGGCCCGCTTACGTCCGGCGACAGCAGAGCGCCCCGATCGGCCCGTTTCCCGGCGCGACAGGTGTAGACCAGAGTCCCCGGCGCGCAGATTGGGCGGGGTGTGGTGCCGTGATGCCCAAGCCCCGCGGCCTGATGGCAACTCGACGTGTTGCACGCGTGGCGTTGCTCGCACTGCTCCTGGCCTCGCCGAGCGCGGCGCAGCAGGGCCGCGGCAGCATCAGCGGCACCGTGAGCGACGCGAGTGGTGCCGCTGTGCCCGACGCGACGGTCACCATCACGAACGTTGGCACTCAGGCGACATTCGTCGCGCTCACCAACAGCACGGGCTCTTACACCGCGCCGAGCTTGCCCGTCGGAGAGTACGCGGTGACCGCGGAGAAGACAGGCTTCAAGACCGCCGTGTCGAGCGGCATCGTCCTGCAGGTGGACGAGGGTGCCCGTGTCGATCTGAAGGTCGAACTGGGCGACGTGACCGAGCGGGTGGAGGTGCGCGGGTCAGCCTCACTCGTGAACACGAGCAGCGCCACCGTCGGCAAGGTGATCGAGAACCGACGTGTTACGGAGCTGCCGCTCAACGGTCGGAACGCGCTGGCGCTGATGGCGCTCGTGCCCAGCGTCAAGTCGAACTCCGGACCGACGCAGAGCGGCTTCTCCGATCGCGGCGTTGCGCTCTCGGCCATCAGCATCAACGGCGGGCCGACGGGCATCAACCAGTACGTGCTGGATGGCGCCACGAACAACCAGAGCTATCTCGCGGACATCAACGTGAGCCCCGCGGTCGACGCCGTCGAGGAGTTCAAGGTGCAAACCAGCACCATGTCCTCCGAGTTCGGCTTCACTGCCGGCGGCGTAGTCAATATCGTCACCAAATCGGGCACCAACCAGTTCAAGGGGAGCCTGTTCGACTTCGTGCGCAATGACCGCTTCGACGCGAAGACCGCGTTCGCGAGCGCGAAGCCGAAATTCGAGTACAACCAGGGGGGCGGTGCCATTGGCGGTCCAATCAAGCTGCCGAGCCTCTACGACGGCGCGAACAAATCGTTCTTCTTCTTCAACTTCGAGGGTTGGAACTTCAGCCGCGAGCAGCCCACCACGCAGACGGTCCCGACCGTCGCGATGCGACGAGGGGACTTCTCGAACCTCCGTGACGCCACTGGAAACCTGATCGTCCTCTACGACCCGAACACCACACGATCCAACCCCAACGGCCCCGGATTCGTGAGCGATCCGTTCCCGAACAACAGCATTCCGGCCAATCGACTGGATCCGGTCGCGCAGAACATCCTCGCCTTCTACCCGCTGCCGAACCGCGACCCGGAGAACCCGTTCACGAACGCGAACAACTGGCGTGACAACATCGACGAGGCACGCGACATGCGGCAGTGGACGACGAAGGTCGATCACCGGTTCTCCGCGTCGAACAGCGTGTCCGTCCGATACAACTACTACCGCCACTACGCGGACGGCGGCTTTTCGCAGTCCCCGTGGCCAGACCCCATTGTTCGGAAGCGGTACGACACGCTGACAACGCACAACTTCGTGGTGTCGGACACGCACACGTTCAGCAGCGACCTGCTCAACGAAGTGCGCGTGAGCAACGCGCGCCAGGGCTTTCCATTCGTCGTTGCGAGCTTTGGCGGCAACTGGCCCCAGGAGCTCGGCCTTCCTGCCAGCGTGCCGGGCGACACTTTCCCCGGCATCAACAACGGGTTGGCCATTTTCAATACCGGAACGGCCGGATTGCGCGAATCGAGTACCTGGCAGGTGTTCGACATGCTCACGCTCGTCAAGGGAGGGCATACGTTCAAGTTCGGCGCGGACGTGCGCCATCAGCAGGCGCTCAACCTGCAGCGGCAACAGCCGTCCGGCAACTTCAACTTTCCCGCGGGCCTGACGGGTAATCCACAGAACCAGGCCGGAACAGGTTCCGGCTTCGCCACGTTTCTTCTGGGCGCCGTCGGATCGGCCACAGCCACCTCGCACCTGGCCGAGGATCACACCGCCTATTCGCTGAGCGGCTTCGTCCAGGACGACTGGAAGATCCGCCGCCGCCTGACGCTCAACCTCGGGTTGCGCTACGACTATCAGGCGCCGCCGGAGGAGCGAGACTGCGCGACATCCAACTTCAATCCGTTCGCGACCAATCCGGAGAATGGTCTGCTCGGGCGCATGGAGTTCGCGTGCGTCGACTACGGCGGCACGTTCCTCCAGCCGGACACGAATGATCTCGGACCGCGCGTGGGCTTCGCGTACGATCTCTTCGGAACCGGTCGAACCGTGCTGCGCGGCGGATACGGGCTGTTCTACGCAACGAACTTCCATCGCGACTACTTCGGCGCGACGAATGGATTCGCGAATACCGCGACCCAGTACAACCCGCCCGGGGGCAATTCGAACCTGGCCGCGTTCCGTCTGCAGGACGGTTTCCCTACGCCGGTCACGCAGCCGCTCGGAGCCACGCTCGGACCGAGCGCGTTCCTGGGCGGCAACGTCACCTACGATGAGTCGAACGGAAAGAACATCGAATCGCACCAGTGGACCCTCTCGGTGCAGCAGCAGGTCCTTGGCAACGTGCTCCTCGAGATGGCCTATTCAGCCAATCGAGCGACACATCTCATCTCTGGCGGATACGACCTGAATCAACTCGATCCGCAGTACTACTCGCTCGGGCTGTCGCTGCAGGACCAGGTGCCGAATCCCTTTGCCGGCCGCGTCCCGGGCAGCCTGGGCGGGGCGACCATCAGCCGCTTGCAGTCGCTGCGCCCGTATCCCTATTACACCGGCATCACCGTGAGGAATCCGCATCAGGGCTTCTCGGAGTACCACGCGCTCCTGCTGAGTGCGGAAAAGCGTTTGACGAACGGCTTCGTCCTGCTCGGCTCGTATACCTTCGCCAAGCTGATGAGCGACAGCATTGTCGTTCCCATCAACTTTGGTCCGGTGGAGCAGGTCACGACGGTCGGCTATCAGGACGGCAAGTTCGGTCGTCGCGCGGAGCGCTCGCTCGATCCGACCGACGTCCGCCACCGTCTCGTGGTCAGTGGTGTGTACGAGCTGCCATTCGGGGCGGGCAAGCGGTGGCTGACGAGCGGCGTCGGCTCGCACATTGCCGGCGGCTGGCAGATCAACTCGGTGTCGACGTTCCAGGGCGGTCTGCCGCTTACCGTGCGGGGCGCGAACAATTTGAGAGCCGACCGGCCGAATTATCTCGGGAATGCCGCGCTCGAGAACCCGACGGCGGAACGCTGGTTCAACACCGATGCCTTCGTGAATCCACCGAACTTCCAGCTGGGTAACGTGGGCCGGACCCTGCCGGATGCGCGCACGCCGGGCGTCTTCAACATCGACCTGTCGTTGTTGAAACACGTGACAGTGCGTGGGCGTGTCAGGCTGCAGCTACGAGCCGAAGCCTTCAACGTTACCAACCGCGTCAATCTGGGAATACCGAATACGATGTTCCAGGCGGGCGCCGACGGGCGCAACGTCAACTCCAATTTCGGACGGATCAGCTCGGCGCGGGACGCTCGCATTCTGCAGTTTGGCGTACGGCTGGTCTTTTGAGGACGGCTCGATCTCGCATGGGTTCCGGCTTCGACAAACCGCGACATGCAGCGCTCCGGGTGATCGTGGCGCTGGTGGCGTCGGTCACGGCCGTCGCGACGAGCGTCGGCGAGACTGGCGCGCCGCCTGACTCGCCGATCGTGCTCGACGCGGGAAGTTACCGCGTGCGCATCGATCCCGCCGGCTTCCGTTACGGCATCGAACGGCGCGATGGGACGGTGATCGCCGGGCCGCATGCGGAATCGGGCCTGCAGATCCTCAGGGAAGGCCGGGGTGGCGCGGTCGTGTCGACCAGCAGCGTACGCAGTGACGTCGCGCGGTCTCGACGCGACGGTTCGCACTCGCGATGGTCTCGAAGCGCGCGTGTCGCTGGCGATCGAGAAGACCGGCTTCCGAGTTTCAGTGACGCCGGCGGCTGACGGCCGCTACACGATTGTCGCGCGCACGAGCGGTGTCGCTCCCATTTTCGGACTGGCCGATCACGCCGCATTCAATCGCACCACAACTGAGTTGACCGGGTTCACACATGAACGGCTCCGCGCGGCAAGCGAAGGATCCGGCGCGGAGCGTCTGGTCAGTAACTTCGTCATCGCGCCGAGCCAGGGGCTGGCCAACGTGAACGTCCACCCGGGCCTGAAGGTGGTGCGGGTCACGAACGATGAGCTCGCGCAGGGCAGCCGCGACGTTCGCGAGCTGACGGCGCTCCATTATTTCGTCGGAACGCCGACGGAGATCTATCGCCAGTTCCTGGAGGTTCGCAACCAAAGCGGTTACAAGGTGTACCCGCCGAAGTACGAGTGGTTCGGCGTCGGCTGGGAAGCGTGGGGCGCGCTTGCCTGGGACACCAACCAACGGACGGTCATCGAGAACGTATCGCGCTATCTCGATCTCGGGTTTCCATTGCGGTGGATGGTCATCGGTTCCGGCTTCTGGCCCCGGGACGATCCGCGGTTTCATGCGACGACCAGCTTCGGCCTGTGGGATCCCAAGCTCTATCCCGATCCCAAAGGTCTCATCGATCACTTCCACCAGCGCGGGCTGAAAGTCATGCTCGGCCTTCGCATCGCGTTCATCCCCGACGGTCCGTTCGCGCAGGAAGGCGTCCAGCGCGATGTCTTCCTTACCGAGCAGGGGAGGCCAGCGCTCTTCACGATCGGCTTTCCACGCGTGCCCGCGTATCTCCTCGATGCATTTCGCCCGGGCGCGGTCGGATGGTACGTCGGGCTGTGCCAGAAATGGCTCGACTTCGGGATCGACGGGTTCAAAGAAGATCTGTACGGCTTCGGCAAGTATGATCTGCGCGACGACAAGATCGATCCGGTGAACGCCGCGTTGATGGATCGCGACGTGTATATCATGGGCCGGAACGCGTACCTCGGCTCACCGGTCGATCTCCATCGTTACAACGACTTCAACTACTGGGAGACGCAGGATCGCGGTCCGATCAACGGCCTGGCGCTCGCCTACAGCGGCTTCCCCTATGTGTATCCTGATATCGTCGGCGGCACGATCGCCGCGACCGAAACGCAGGGAAAGCGAATGCTGTCGGATGCAGCCTTGAGGCAGTATCTGATGCGCTACGCGCGCTACGCGTCGGTGCACCCGTCGATGGCCGTCGGGTACGGTCCCTGGAACGTCCACAACGAGCAGGTGAGCCAGGTCATGCTGGAAGCGGCACAGCTCCACGGCCGCCTCCAGCCGTACATCTACAGCGCCGCGATGGCGACGCATCGGACGGGCTTTCCGTACACGATGACGCCGCTCCCGCTGGCGTTTCCGGACGATCCAGCCGTTTACAACCTCGAGAACGCCACGCGCCGTGGTTATCAGTGGCTCATCGGCGATGCGCTCATGGCGATTCCGTTGTACGGCGACGACTACGCCACAGCTTCTACGCGCGACGTGTACCTCCCCCGAGGCCGATGGATCGAGTACGACACGGGCGTCGTGCACGAAGGCCCCGCCACGTTGCCGGCATTCGCGATTCCGGTCACGCGGAATCCGCTGCTCGTCGGCGGCACCGGCATCATCGTCGAGGAGCGCGGAGGGCACCTGCTCGCACGCATTTACCCCGTCGGCCCGAACGCCTCGACGGTCTTCCACCACAAGGACGGCCGCGACACATCGATTCGAGTGGAAGTAGGCGCGTGGGGTGCACCGGTCGACGTCACGACCGATGGCGGCCACCGGGTGCAGGCAACACGTGACGGTATCGCGCTGACTTTTCCGATCGAGCCTGGCCTCGTGTACCGGGTGCGACACGCATCGGACCGTCGATAAGATGCGGCGCGGAGGTCGCTGACCCATGCAGATGCGGACTGGAATCGAACGGCATCGGCACGGCGGGCGGTTCGCGCAGCTGCTCCTCGCCGGAACGACACTTGCGCTGATGGCCGTGCGCGCGGCGCCGCCGCTCGTGGCGCAGTCAGAACGCCCCACGCCACAAGTCGGTGGAATCTTTCCACACCTCTCGATCGTGTCGGAGCACGATCCGCGCTCGGAGGCAGGAATCGGCGCGCTCATCCCGTGGGCCGATCGCCTCTGGGTCGTCGGCTACGTTGCTCACATCAAGGGGGCTGGCCTCGGCCTCTACGAGGTGGACGCGTCGCTCACGATGCGCCGCCACCCCGCCAGCGTGACCGGGACGTTCGCGAACCGTCTGATCCACAATCCGTCGAATCAAGCCATCATCGGGCCCCACATCATCGACACGAAAGGCGTCGTCCGCACCTTCCCAGAGATGGCGAGGCATCGTCTTGCCGCGACGATGGAACATTTGAAGGACCCGGAAAACCTCGTCTACTTCCTGACAATGGAGGGTTTGCTGTTCGAGGCGAACGTCAGGACGCTGGAGGCACGACAGCTCTTCGATCTGGTCAAGGTGCTCGAGCTGCCCGAGGGTACGCGCCCGCACTTCAAGAGCGGCTATACGGAAGCGGGCCGGGTCGTGGTCGCGAACAATACCTATGACGAGCGCGACTTCAAGGGCGAGCTCGCTGGAGGGCGGCTGGCCGAATGGGACGGCACGCGATGGACGATCATCGAGCGCAAGCCCTTCGTCGAGGTGATGGGAAAGGCGTGGTCGCCCGAGACGTTCGGCCGCCCCATCTACGCGACCGGTTGGGACAGGGCGTCAGCCATCCTCAAGGTGTTTCTGAACGGTGGCTGGTCCACGTATCGGCTTCCGAAGGGCGGCCAGACATTCGATCACGCGTGGAACACGGAATGGATGCGTATCCGAGAGGCGCAGACGGAGCGCTTCCTCATGGACCTGCACGGTCTGTTCTACGAGTTGCCGTCGCTGTCGTACGAGGGCCGGGTCTGGGGCATTCTGCCGATCGCTCGCCACTTGAGGATGGTTCCTGACTTCTGCTCCTGGCGCGGTTTGCTGGTACTGGGGGGCGATCAGACGGATCGCAGCGTCGGTCAACCGCAGTCCGGGCTCTGGTTCGGCCATCCAGATGAGTTGTGGAGGTGGGGCAAACCGCAGGGTTGGGGTGGGCCGTGGTGGGAAGATCGCGTCGAAGCGGGCGCAGCGTCCGATCCATTCCTGATGACCGGCTTCGACCGCAAGGTGCTGCACGTCTCTCAGCAGGGTGCGGCGTCCACAACCGTGACCGTCGAAGTGGACTTCATGGGCAACGGCCGGTGGCAGACGTACACCGAGCTCACCGTGCCGAACGGTGGCTACGTGCATCATGAGTTTCCGGCGGGCTTCTCCGCACACTGGGTGCGGCTGAAGGTGAGCCACGCGGCCACGATCACGGCGCAGTTCGTCTATTCGTAGGCGCACGGGGGAAGAGCGGTGAGGACCACACGCGGGTGGTGGGCGGTCGCAGGAACACTGGCGTTGAGTGTCGCGATGGCTTCCGCAGCATCGCGCAGCATCGCCCAGAACCCCGCGCCCGTGACCACGACCGTCGACCTGGGCGGTGAATGGCGTTTCGCAATCGATCCGACCAACCAGGGAGAGGCGGATCGATGGTTCGGGCCCGATCTTGACGATCGCCGATGGGATCGAGTCGATGTGCCGCACTGTTGGCCTCTCGATCCGCGTTATCAGTACACCGGCCGCGCCTGGTATCGCCGGACGTTTCCGGCGTCGGGCTCGATTGAGGGCCGACACGCCCGAATCGAATTCGGTGCAGTGTTCGCCCGCGCGCGCGTCTGGCTCAATGGGACGCAGTTGGGCGCGCACGAGGGCGGCTATACAGCGTTCGGCTTCGACGTCGCGCATGCGCTCGTGTCCGACAAGCCCAACGTGCTCGTGCTCGAGGTCGACAACAGTTGGAGTACGAAGACGATGCCCGGCGCCCGTCCGGGAACCGAACCGACGGCGCGCGTGTATCCCTGGTGGGATTACGGCGGTATCGTCCGGCCCGTAGCGCTCGTCGTGTCGCCGGCCGTTTACATCCAGAAGCAGCGCGTCACGGCCATTCCCGATCTGACGGGCGGGACCGCGGACGTCGAAGTGACCACGTGGCTCCGCAATACCACGCCTCGGGCGGCCACCTCGCGTCTGCGCCTGACCGTCGTGCGACTCGATGGCGATCGTGACATCTCCCTTGGGGTGCCAGCCGGCGGCTGGCAGGCATCCGCCGAGACGCCCGCCGGCGAAACGAAAGAGGTTACCTCGCGCACAACGCTGCCCAGAGACACTGTGCGCCTGTGGGGGCTCGATCTCCCGACGCTCTATCGAGTACGCGCCGAGCTGACGACCGAGTCGACTGGCTCTGATCGGCACGCTTCCACGTTCGGAATACGCCGATTCGAGGTGCGTGGCACCGAGCTGCACCTGAACGGACGGCCCGTACGGCTCGGCGGCGCCAACCGTCCGAGCGACGATCCGAAGTTCGGCCTGCTCGAGCCAATCGAGGTCGTCGAGCGTGATGTCAAGCTGATGAAGGCCGCGGGTATGGAGCTGCAGCGCATCATTCATTACGCGCCGCCACCGGCGCTGCTGGACCTGGCTGACCGCCTCGGCCTGCTGATCGTGGGCGAGGCCGGCAACTGGAACCTGCAACCGACGCAAATGGATGATGCAGGGATGCGGGCCGACTTCCGGAACCAGATGCGCGAGCTCGTCGAACGTGACTGGAACCATCCGTCCCTGATCGCGTGGAGCGTGGGGAACGAGTACGCGTCCGATACGCCGTCCGGCGTGAAGTGGACGGAGGACATGGCCGCGTTCGTCCGCGGGCTCGATCCATCACGACTCGTCACGTTTGCGAGCTATCGCGCTTTCCGGCCCGACCTCCCTCGCCCGGAAGACGAGGGCTCGCACTTCGTCGACTTCGTCAGCATCAACACATATGCAACGCCCGCACGGCTGGGAGAGGTACTCGATCTCGTCCACGAGCGGCATCCGCACAAGCCGATCGTGGTCAGCGAGTTCGGGCTTCGCGCCGACAAGGCGAAGGGAGACGAGGACCAGCGCCAGTATTTTCGCGAGGCGATAGACATCATGCGTCAGCGTCCGTTCGTTGCGGGAGCATCGGTCTGGACGTTCCAGGATTATCGAAGCCGGTATCCCGACACGCCGCCCAACGGGTATCGACCGTGGGGTCTGGTGGATCACCTGCGGGCGCCTCGCGGCGCGTACCACGTCGTCGCGCGTGAATTCGCGACTGCACGGGTGGTCGCCGCCCCGATTTCGCAGGTCGGCGGCCGGCTCGTCGCCCGCGTCGTCGTGGAAGCGCGTTCCGATTTTCCAGCGCGGGCACTCAGCGGCCTGATGCTGCAGATCAGCGCGAGCGGTGCCGCCGTGCCGGCCGCCGAGCGTCCGCTGCCGGAGCTCGTGCCTGGACAACGCATCGAGGTGGTTCTCGAGGTCGGCGGACAGGCGGCTCCTGGTTCGACAACGGTTCAGATCATCCGGCCCGATGGCAGCGTGATGGATCGCGTCGAGCTGCCGGTCTCGACGCCATCTGCGGGAGCGGCGTCGCGGTGAGACTTGCGGGCCACGTCGCCGTCGTCACGGGTGGCGCATCCGGCATCGGCCGCGCGTCGGCGATGCGCTTTGCCCGGGAAGGCGCGCAGGTGGTGATCGCGGACCTCGATGGCGTCGCGACTGGCGCGGCGGCGGGCGAGATCGGGCGCGAAGGCGGCACGGCCATCGCCGTGATCGCCGACGTCGCACGAGAGGAAGACGTCGGGAGACTGATGGTTCGCACGCTCGAGGCCTTCGGTCCTCCGACGGTCCTGCTGAACAATGCCGCAACGACCTCGTTCGGCACGCTGGCCGAATCGCCCGCCGACGAGCTGGATCGCGTGCTGACCGTGAACGTGCGTAGCGCGTGGGTCTGTGCGCGTGCCGTGATCCCGCATATGCGCGACGCCGCCGGCGGCGCCATCGTGAACATGTCGTCCATAACGGGCATCGTTGGGGCACCGGGGATGGCGGCGTACTCGACGTCGAAGGGCGCAATCATCACGTTGACGCGGACGCTCGCGCTCGAGCTCGCCGAGCACGGCATACGCGTGAACTGCATCTGCCCCGCGTCCATCGATACCCCGATGTTGCAGGCTTCCTTCGATCGCCTCCCCGATCCGGAAGCGGCTCGCGCGCGCAACGTGAAACGTCATCCGCTCGGCAGACTCGGGACGCCCGACGAGGTCGCGAACCTGGCCTTGTTCCTGGCGTCCAACGAAGCGTCGTTCATCACCGGTGCGACCTACGTCATCGATGGCGGCGCGCTCCTCGCGCGCCGATGGAAGGAATAGTTATGCGACCCCGAAAGCCGGCCACAGGACACGGGCTGACGTTTCTTTCGACCCCGGTTGCAGCCTTGGCAGCGGCGTGTGTGCTGCTCCTGGCTGCGCCGGCGGTTGCGCAGGAGATTGGCAACGATCGGTTTCGCATCACGGTCGAAATCGCGCAGGACGGGCCGGTTGTCGTGATATCGCGGACCGATGAACCGGGCATCGTGCGGCGTCTCGTGCCCGCGATCGACGTGTTGTTCGCAGATACCGACCCAGGCTACACGACGACGCGAATCCACGACGAAGTGTCGCTGACGGCCGGCTGGAAGAGGGCTGGCGTCGAGACGGATCCCGATCTGTTCCGTGCGGCTTCGCCCCAGCGGCATCAGGCTCGCGCGATATTGCGACAGGGCACGCGCGATCTGGCGTTTCGCTTCGAACCATCGCGCGATTACGAGCTCGGTTTGCGCATCGAGCTGCCGTCCGGACGGGAAGCGCCTGTCATCGAGACCTCCATCGTACCGCGCCGAGAGGGCTGGTATTCAGCCGCCTTTGCCGGCATCGCGCCCCGGGATCCCACGACGCTCGATTTTCTGTTTCAGCCGCTCGTCTGGTCGTGGAAGCGTTTCCCGGCACGCGCGTACCTGACACCCGAGACGTTTGCGACCACGGCGGCGACCTTCGTGACGGTGGGCGGGATAACCGAAGGGCTCGCTGCCGATCCGTCGGAGATCCCCTACCGTTTCGCGACATTCAACAACTCGCGGTTCGGCCTCGTGCTCCGCGATGCGGCGGGGCAGGCGAGACCCCTGGTGTTCGCGCCGGTTCTTGGCACGGCCGAGTCGAAGCGGCGCGTGGGGGAGCGCTTCACGTTTCGAACGCGATACGTCCTCTCCGGTGGCGGATGGTACGCAGGCGTACAGCACGTGCTTCGAGACATCGCCGGCTACCGAAACGAGCGACAGAACGGCCCGGTATCGCTCAATCAAACGCTCGAGCGGATGATCGCTTTCGGCATGGATGACGCCTACTCCGGTTGGGTGGAGGAGCTCAAAGGATTCGACTACCGGTTCGACGTGCCGGGGACAGTCAAGGTCGTGTCGGCGCTGCATGCGCTCGGCGTCGCGCTCGTCACGGGTGACATGGACATCTACCGGCGTCGAGCGCTCCCGCTGATCGAGTACGTCATGTCCCGGGAGAAATATCTTTACAGCACGGACGAAGCGATCACCTCACAAAACCCGTCGCACTTCCTGCGCGGGCCGTGCGTGGAGATCGGGGAACTGGCAAGCCTGTTCGAGATGACCGGAGGAAAGTCAGTCGTGTTCCGGCGCGAGGCGGAGCGGATCTTCGGCAAACCCAGGCGCCTCAATCTCCTAACAGACACCGGCGGCGGGACATGGCAGGACCAGCTGGCGATGTTCCGGATGACACGCGACGCGGACTGGCTGGCGAAGTCGCGCGCAGGAGCGGAAGCGCATATCGCCGCCCAACTGGATCGGCTGCCGGCCGACTTCAACACGAACCCGGCGCTCATCGACAAACAGGCGGCCTTCTACACGGACTACGGGCCGCGCTGGTTCGACCTCTATGAACTGTACGAGGCGACGGCCGACCGTCGATACCTCGACGCCGCGGTGGAGAGCGCGCGAGCGATGCTGCTCATGCTGCGGTCCAATCCCATGGCGCCGGATACCACGATCGTCGCCAATGAAGGCGGGAGAGTCCCGGGCATCTTCACCGGCCGGCGAGTGACCGGCGAGAAGTGGGAAGACCGGAACACGCTGACGGAGATACCCGAAGAGCGAGTCCCCGCATGGCGGACCTCGCTCGTAGGCCTGCCGCCCGAGCAGGGAGGCACGTACGGCTACGGGCCGATCATGCTGACCCAACACGCGGCCTGGCTCCTGCGGCTCGCCCATCACGCCAAAGACGACTTATTGCGCGATGCGGCCGTCAACGCCGTCGTCGGGCGTTATGAAAACTTCCCCGGCTATTACTACACGTCGCTGGCGACGACCGTGTATCAGAAGCCGGACTATCCTCTCCACCCGTACTACGACATCAAGTACAACGCCATCTTCTACAACCACGTCTGGCCGCACATCGCGCTGTTGGTGGACTATCTGGTCAGCGACGCCTTCTATCGATCGCGTGGCGAGATCGATTTTCCATCGGCGTACGCGCCTGGCTACGCGTACCTGACCAGCAAGGTCTACGGCCACCGCCTCGGGCGCGTGTTTGGCGACGATGGGATTGCGTTGTGGATGCCACGGGGTGCGGTGCGTCTGTCGACCAGCGCCGTGAATCATCTCTTCGGTGTGGGGAAGGAGGATCTGTACGTGATCCTGATGAACACATCGCCGAACGAAGAGCAGGTGCGCCTCTCGCTGAACCGGGAGACGTTGCCCTGGAATGCAGACCGTGATTACTCGGTGTCATGGCTCGGGGGATCCTCGGGCAGCCAGGTTCTTGCAAAAGGTGAGCTCTCGGCCCGGATCGCTCCGCACGGCCTCGCCGTGGCAAAAATTCATGGGCTGACGGTTGATACATCCTTTCAGCGGCGCGTGGCCGCGTCACCGGCTGCGCCGCCCTCGGACCAGAGCTACGCTCGTATCGACACCGGGCGCACCGCGATCGGCACCGTGACCGGCATGCGTTTCAGTGTCGTGCCGGAGTTTGCCGATGCATACGTATACCTGGACGCCACTGAGAAGCAGGCGCGCGAAGTGCGGTTCCGCTATCGGATCGGAGACGGCGCATGGACAGACGTGCGTGACGAGACGTATCCGTTCGAGCTGAGTGTTCATCTACCCAGGCCCGAGCAGCCGGTGGAAGTCCAGATTGAAGCGATCGATCGCGACAATCGGAAACACCAGGGGCCTCGACTGAGGCTCGCGCAGTGATCATCACGTGCTTGCCGGCGCGTGGCGCCGCCGTCGTGGCGATGTTGCTTGCGGCTCCGGCATCCCCGCCGCGCGTTCCGCGGCACAGTGGGGTGGAGGACGGCCTGTTATCGCGACCGATCGTCACGGCCGATGAACGCGTGCGCGCGCGCGCGCGCCAGCCGTTCGTGAACCAGGCCGGTTACAACCTCGGCGAGGCGAAGCGCTTCACGTGCCCGGGCGCGGCTGACGGCACGCCGTTCCGGATCGTGCGCGTCCCGGGAGGCACGGTCGTCTACCGAGGTGTTGTTCGCGACGATGTCGGTGACTTCTCGTCGTTCGACCCCGCAGCCTCAAACGATGAATACGCCGTGGACGTTGACGGCTTCGAGCGCTCGGTGCCCTTCTGGATTGCCGATCACCTGCTCGAGCGGCTCT
The DNA here is from genome assembly GCA_963804795.1 of uncultured Acidobacteriota bacterium. Classification (GTDB taxonomy): domain Bacteria; phylum Acidobacteriota; class Vicinamibacteria; order Vicinamibacterales; family 2-12-FULL-66-21; genus CAVSUB01. Next base: position 175,798 of record CAWDRS010000018.1, read on the forward strand.
CGTCGCGCCTCGCCTACCAGTTCTTCATCGACGTGCGCGGGGGGTTCAGTCCTCATCTGAGCCCAGCCAATGTGACGGGCGGCGGTCCCTCGCGTGACGGTGGCGGTCAGGGACTCGAGGCGACCTTCGAAGGATTGCTCTACGCGTCGAATCCTGCGTTGTTCGATCGATGGACGCAGGAGCTCCGAGGCAGCGCGGATCGCATGTGGGCAGACCCACCGGATGTTGGCGGCGAATCTCCACTCCAGCTCGAGCCGCCACAAGACGGCAGTGTTCCGTGGGATCGCCGGCCGGACTTGATCAAGCTGCTCTTGTGGCACGCCGAGTTCGCGTATGCCAACCACACATACACCGGACGCACGGGCGGCTTCGAGTCACGCGCGGACGGCTATGAGGGATGGGTCCGACAGTTCGGCTACGACGATCGGTCGCTTCAGACCTTCGATTATCAGAATCTGTTGGACCAGCTCGCAGCCGTGTCTGCGTCCTACCACGCGTTCCTGAAGCCGTACATGACGCGCGAGACTTACGAGAAGTACCGAAAGGTGTGCCTCGACCTGTGGGAAAAGTACGAGCGTCACAAGGAAGTCCGGTACTGGGTGAAGAGCCGCAAATGGATCGACGAGGGGCGGCTCGAGTTCAACGAACAGGGGAGTGCGTTGGGCCAGGGTCTCGTCCGAAACCTGATGATGTATCTCGCGGAGCGTGAGGAGCCGAACGGGCAGCCGGCGCGCTTTCTCACGTACGCCCGCGCATGTGCGGAAGACATCATTCGATCCTGGGACTTCGGCAACCCGGTGCACACCTGGCGCGCTCGGAACGCGGAGCACATCGCACCGCAGGCGCTCGCGCTCTTTCTGCTCATCGCACCGGAGCAGGCGCCGCCGGGAACAAAGGAGAAGCTAGGCGGCTGGCGCGACTACATCGTCTCGCGCACGAACAATCTCTGGCAGTACCGGACGCACGACGATCGCGAATGGGCACACCCCAAGAGCAAGGAGGTCGGCACCGTCGCAGGGATGGGCGGCGCAGCCTTTGCCGTTGCAGCCGCGCTCGACGATCCACGATTGCGCGGGATTGGCTGGTCGCAAGTCGACTTCGTCTTCGGACGCAATCCCGCTGGAGCGCACCTCGGTCACAAGAGTCGGCTCCGGGTTGCCATGGACGGATTCTGGCCGGGCGTCGAAACGGGTTGGCCACATGGGTATGTGTTCGGTACCGGCGAGCTCGGGCCGGTGCGCGGGACGCTCGATGGCTCGCCAACCGACGCGGCGTTTCCATTCAATCCGGCAGAGGCCGCGAGCGCAGACAAGCCAGGTGTGTATGGCACCGAGGGCTGGTCGATCACGAACCGTGCCTGGATGTCGACCGTGACGTTCTCCACGCTCGGATCTCATGCGATTCGGTTTGTCGATCGGCGAACCGGTGCGACGATTCACACCGCCAAGCCCGGTGGGACCGTGAGGGTGGAGCTGCGCGCTGCGCTCAATCGCGACCCCGCGCGCGTCGAGACGGGCTGGATCGAGGTGCGTCACGGCAGCAACGTGGACCGCCAGCTCGTGACTGAAACAGGGATCGATACGGGCCGCTTCGTGGCTGACGTGGTGATTTCAACGGACGACTCGAGAACCCTGACAGCCTGCTACGGGCACCTCGCGTTTCGGAAGACTGCGGTGGCGTCCATCGAATGAGTACCGCCCCTCACGTGGGTTCGCAGCCGCTCGAGGCGCTCGTCCGGGCGGTGGCCGCACGGACTATGCGCTGGCCCTTCCGAATGTGGGCCTTCGGCGAGGCGGTCGCGCTACGCGGCCTGCTTGCGACGAGCCGTGGGACGGGAGACGGCGAGCCGCTCGGCTTCGTCCGTGCGCTGCTGCGATCGTACGTCGGACGCGGCGCGGGTCGCACTCCGGAAGAGTACGTCGCGCCGGGAACCGAGCTGCTGCTCCTGCATGCGATCGATCGAGACGACGAGTGGCTAGACGCGGCACGAGCATTGGCACATCTGTCCTCGTCCGCGCCGATGGGGACACACGGCGTTCGTTATCGGCGGCCGGACCTGCCCGGCTGGCGTCGTCAGATCTGGGTTGATTCGATGGATGGCGCGCCGCCGTTCCTGAGCCGGCTGGCTTCTGTGACCGGAGACGAGTCGTACGCGATAGAGGCGGTGCGCGAGCTAATCGGGTACACGCGGCTCCTGCAGGACGAGCGCACCGGCCTGCTGGTCCACGGCTTCGAGGAGACCTGCGGCACGAACGGCCAGTTGTGGGCACGCGGCAACGGGTGGGCCGTCATCGGATTGATGGAGACGCTGGCGCTGCTCCCGGACGGCACACCGTTCGTCACCGAGCTGCGCCAGCGGCTCGACGCGCTCCTGGACGGTCTCGCCGCCCGACAGCACGCGTCCGGCCTCTGGCCGACCGTGCTCGATCACCCGGAGACGCCACTCGAGTCGTCACTGGCGGCGCTGACGGTCTGTGCGATCGATCGCGGTCGCTCGGCTGGTGTGTTGACGGACGAGCGATACGGCCCGATGCGTGACCGAGCCCGCGCGGCCGTGTTCGACTGCGTGTCGCCGGCGGGTGAGCTCGCGCTGGTGTCGGATGCGACGCCAATCGGCGAGTTGCGGATGTACGTGACACGTCCGTTCGGGATCTTCCCGTGGGGTCAAGGGCCGTTGCTCATGATGCTGTGCCCAGCAGACGGCGAGGGTGAAGCGCCGCCGCTACCAGCCGCTACTCCGCGCCCATGAAGATCGAGCGCATCGAAACCTTTGCCGTTCAGGCGCCGCCTTCCGATGCGCGGCCCTACTGGGGGAGCCGTGCGTGGGGAAGCACCCAGGCAGATGCGGCGCCCGAAATCTCCGTTGAGTACCCGACACCCATCCGGCGACGCTACCTGTATTCGCAAACGATCGATACGGTGATCGTGCGCCTTACAAGCGACAACGGACTGGTTGGGTACGGCGAAGCCAAGGCGCCCGTCGCGCCGCAGGCGACCAAAGCCATCATCGACCTTCTTCTCGCTGACATCGTGCGGGGCGCCGATCCGCGCGAAGTCACCGTGTTGTGGGAGCGCATGTACGCAGGCATGCGCGTACGCGGGCATCGCGCCGGCTTCTACCTGGAAGCCATGAGTGGCATCGACATCGCGCTGTGGGATCTCGCAGCACAGGCAGCGGGTGTGTCGATTGCTTCGCTATTGGGCGGTGTGTTTCGGAATCCCATCAGGGTGTACGCCTCCGGTCTGCCTGCTCTCGATCGCCATGCGAGCAGCGAGGCGCTGGAGGCGCTCGTTCAGGAAGCGGTGCGGCTCAAGACCGAGGGCTATACGGGGCTCAAGATGGCACTCGGCAAGGGTATCGAAGGTGATCTCCGCAGCGTGCGGGCGGTCCGTGACCGCCTCGGCGAGCACTTCCTCATCTATACCGACGCGGCGGGGGTGTACGACCGCGCCCAGGCGTTGAGGCTCGGTCGCGAGCTCGAGGCGCTTCGCGTGGCCTGGCTCGAGATGCCCATTCCGCCCGAGGACGTCGAGGGGTACGGGCAACTTGCCGAGGCGTTGACGCTGCCGATTGCCCTCGATTCGCTGTCGTCGCGCTATGAGGTCGCCGAGTTCATCCGGCGACGCGGACTCGATGTGGTGCAGCCGGACGTGTGTCGTGCGGGAGGCATTACCGAGTGCCGGCGGATCGCCGAACTGGCAGACGGCTTCGGCCTCGCGTTCGCACCGCACGTCAGCATCGGCTCGGCGGTCCACGTCGCAGCCACCCTGCACTTGGCGGCGGCCATGCCGAACACGATGACCAGCGAGTACTGGATCGGCGACAACCCGATCGGCAACCCATGGCTGACGCAGCCCATCGATGTGATCGATAGCTACGTGCTTCTGCCCGTCGGTCCGGGCCTTGGCATCTCGCTCATTCCGGAAGCGCTCGAGCCATGGGCGGACTCGCGATGAACCGAAGCGCGGAGCACGGCCGCGTCGACCACCCCCGCAGGCGCATTCCCAACCTGCGCTGGTGGGTCGTCGGCCTGCTGTTTCTCTCGTCGGTGATCAACTACATCGACCGCCAGACGCTCTCCGTGCTTGCACGGACGATTCAAAACGATCTCGGACTGTCCGACGTCGACTACGCACGCGTCGTCCAGGCGTTCCTGCTGACCTATACGATCTCGTATCTCGTCTCGGGACGCATCACCGACTGGCTCGGCACGCGAGTCAGCATGGCGGCGTTCATCATCTGGTGGTCGCTTGCGAACATCGGCACGGCGTTCGCCTCGTCTCTCCTGACGCTTGGACTGTGGCGGATGCTGCTCGGCATGGGTGAGCCGGGCAATTGGACGGTCGGTCCGAAGGCGCTGGCCGAATGGTTCCCGGCCCGCGAGCGCGGGCTCGCCTACGGCATGTTCACCATGGGCGCTACCATTGGCGCAACGGTCGCACCGCCGCTCATCGCGTGGCTGGCCCTCTCGTACAGCTGGCGCGGCGCCTTCGTGATCACCGGAGTGTTGGGATTGCTTTGGGTCGTGCCATGGGTCTGGTTGTATCACCCGCCGGGCGCGCACCCGCGGCTCACCGACGCGGAGCGCGCGATCGTGCCGGTTGTTTCCGTCGCGAGAACCGATAAACCGCCGGGCGCCGAGTGGGCGCTTTGGCGGACGGTGCTCGCGCAGCAGGATACGTGGCTCCTCCTGGGGTCGCGCGTATTGACCGATCCCGTGTGGTATTTCTACCTGTTCTGGTTTCCGAAGTACCTCACCGACGCGCGCGGGCTCTCGTTGATCGAGGTGGGTCGTGTAGCCTGGGTCGTGTATCTCGCCGCCGACGTCGGCGCGTTGCTGGGCGGATGGCTGTCGGGCCGCCTGATCGACCGCGGCCACGCCCCGATGCGTGCGCGCAAGATGGTGCTCCGACTTGCCGCGATCACGATCCTGGTCGGACCGCTCGTCGCCTGGGCGCCGTCGATTCCGCTGGTGCTCCTCTGCGCCGCCGGCGTGGCGCTGTCCCAGTTAGCCTGGCAGGTCACGATCGGCGCGCTCATCGTGGATCGCTACCCACCAGCGTCGGTGGCAACCGCCTTCGGTATCGTTGCCGCGGGTAGCGGCTTCGGTGGCATGGTGTCAACGGGCGTCGTCGGATATCTCGTGACGCACTACTCATACGTGCCTGTGTTCGTCGGCATGGCGGCGCTGCACCCCCTCGCCCTCGTGCTGGTGTGGTTCGTGGGTCGCCAGGGAGAATCGGAGCCGACCACCGCGTGAATCCGTACCTCGCCTACACGCACGAACGGAATTTCGGCTGCCGCATTCGCGAGATTGTCTATCGCGGTCATCGCTGCGTGACACTCGAGAACGAGCGACTGCGGGTACTGGTGGTCGCCGATAAGGGGGCCGACATACTGGAGCTGCTCTACAAGCCGCTCGATCTCGAGCTGCTCTGGCGCTCCTACCACGGGCTGCGGCGAGCATTTCCGGATCGCGCCTCCTCTCCGCTGGTCGAGGGCCCCTTCCGCGAGCAATTTGCCGGTGGCTGGTACGAGATGCTCCCGAACGGACCGCAGCCCAGCGTCCACCGTGGCGCCGCGTTTGGCTTTCACGGTGAAGCGACGTTCCTGCCCTGGGAGTACCGCATTGCTCTGGACGAACCCGAGCGGATTGTTGTCACCTTCTCGGTGCGCCTCGTGCGCGTGCCCATTCACATCGAGAAGACACTGACCCTCGAGAGCGGTCGCTCCACGCTTGTGATCGACGAGCGGCTTATGTGCGAGGCTGGGCAGCCCGTCGAGGTGCTCTGGGGGCAACATCCGACGTTCGGATGGCCCTTCATCGAAGCAGGGTGTCGCGTGTTTCTGCCGCGGTGCGTCGCGCACGTCGCGGCGGAGCCACCGCCTGGACACAGATTAGGGCCGGATCAGCGAGCGCCATGGCCGCAGCTTGCCAGTGTCGATGGCTCTGCCGTGGATGTCTCATGGATTCCCGGTCCCGATGCTCGCTCGCATGACTTCGTGCGCATCGACGACCTCGCCGACGGCTGGTACGCGATCGTGAACCCGCACAAGGATGTCGGCTTCGCGCTGCGGTGGGATTGCGGTCTCTTTCCGACACTGGGCTTCTGGCAACTGTTTCGAGGCGGCCCGGACTATCCCTGGTACGGCCAGCACTACCTCATCGCATTGGAGCCGGCATGCGACTTGCCGTCCCTGGAGCAGGCCGCCGCGCGTCGTACCGCCATCCGGCTGGAGCCTGGCGTTGCGCAGACGACCCGTTTCGAAGCGACGGTGTTTACGGGATGCGCTGAGGTGAAATCGGTTCTGCCGGACGGACAGATCCGATGAGGCGTTTAGTCGGTGATGGAGATCCGGTGTCAAGTCCAGGAGTCGTGCCTTGCTGGACGCCACAAACTATGCGCCATCCCCAAGAGACGTGGGAGAGAGATCACACGGATCGCGATCGTCCTACCGCGGTCACCTACACGTCGGCCAGGCAGCTGTCGGACGTCCAAGAGGCGATTCGACGGTACGACAGCGGAATCGGCCGCGAGTGGAGCATCTAGTTCGAAAATAGATGGTCTCGAGGCCCCGCGGAAATCCCAACTCCAAAGCGCGCACCTGTTGGCGTCTGAAGGGAGCGGGCTAACTGCGGGCGGCACTGAAATTACCGTCGAGGCAGCGATCCGGATCCGCCATGCGTTCCAGCCAGAGGACTCTTTGGATCCGAGCGGCGTCGCTGTCACCGATCAGAACCTAACCCCGATTCTCCGAGACGGTCAGCAATGTGGTTGCGGCGGCGATCGAAACTGCCGGACGGATGGCTCGTCGGTGCGCCGTGGCGAGCTCGACGTTAAGCGAATCTCTGCGTTGCGCTCGGTAGATGTCGTCTGGATGATCGGAACCGGCGTGCTCTTGCCATCCATGGGGAGCAGGCTGATATCAGACGCCGTCGCGGGCCGCAGTTCGCTCACCACCAGCCTCCCGTCTGGCGAGAACGCGTTCGCGTGCTGGCTGAATGCCGACGTCGTCAGCCGACCGACCGTGCCGGTGCCATCCGCCGCCAGCCAGTAGAGGTTCGGGACTCCCGCCCTCGCGGAGGAGAAGACAATGCGACGGCCATCCGGCGTCCAGATGGGCGCGAAATCAGCCGAGGCGTCGAACGTGAGTTTGGTCAGCGACTGGCGCGCCAGGTCCCAGGTCCAGATGTCGTTCTCCTGGTCCGCGATGCCCAGCGCCAGCCTTGTCCCGTCGGGCGAGATCCGCAAGACCGAGTACGCGCGGGGCGACGCGTTGATCAGCTCCTCGCGACCCTGACGGTCGACCCAGACGATCGATCGCGTAACCCCAGCGCCGGCCACGCCGGCGGGCACATACGCGAGCGCGCCCGCACGCGACACAGCGTAGTAGGCAGGACTCGCCATGGCCACCTGCTCGAGCATCGGCACCGGGTCGCCCATGACTTCGTACCGGACCGCGTCGAAGCGGACCGCGTGCAGAGTGCCTGTGACGGTATAGAGCAGAAAGCCGGGACCGCCGTCGGGCGCGGCGACGTATTCGGCATGCGATCCACCGGGCACCAGAACCTTCTGCTGCCCGCTCTCGAGATCGAGCACGGCGATCCGCGGATTCTCCCCGCCGCCGGTGACCGTGAACAGCACGCCGCGGCCACCAGGCAGGAATGCCGGAAAGAAATGATCGCCTTCCCGCTGCGATGCGTCGGGTTCGTCAACGACCGCGGGGCGCCGCCGCCGGCTGGGACAGCCTGCAGGCCCTCGCCTGGATCAGCTGTGGCGAAGACAATCGTGTCGTCGGGGCCCCAGGTGGCCCCACCTGACGGGCCGACGACCCTGCACAACGTAATGGGTGCACCTCCGGTGATTGAGACCTTCCGCAGCTCCTCCGTGCCTTGGAAGAAGCCAATCCACTTCCCATCCGGCGAGAAGAACGGTGCCCGCGCGTTCGTGACGCCTCGGATTGGCTCAGCGTCGAGTCGATCGAGCGCTCGCAGGACCAGCGGGCCGGTGGTGCTCGGCCCGACCCAGCGGCGGACACGTACACGAAGTGGCTGCCATCCGGAGAGATCGCCACAATGCGCTCGGAACGAGCTCCGCCGATCGACTGACTCGGCGGAGGCACGATTGAAAAGCGCACGGGGCGTGGCGTTGCCGCAGGACTCGCGCGCACGAGCCACCACGCCGTCACAGCGGTTACGCCGGCCGCCGCAAGCGCCGTTGCAACTACCGGCAGCGCGCGCTGCCACCGCGGCCGCTGGGGCGAGCCCCCCGCGGCCGCCGGGCCGACAACCGAAGGGGCCGATGCCGCGAGTGCGTCATCGAGCAGAAACCGGACGGCCGCCATATCGGGTACCCGCTTCCTGCGGTCGCGCTCAAGGCAGCGCTTCAAGAGCGTCACCATCGCCGGCGGCGTTGTGGCCGGCAGCGCGCTCCAGTCCGGTTCCCGGGTGAGCACGGAGGCGAGCGTGTCGGAGACGTCCTCGCCGTCGAAGACACGCTTGCCCTCGAGCATCTCGTAGAGCACGCACCCGAACGCCCACACATCACAGCGCTTATCAGCGACGCGCCCCTTCGCCTGCTCGGGCGCCATGTAGTCGGCCGTGCCCAGAATCACGCCAATCCTTGTCATCATTGCCGGCGAGGTGATGGTCGGCGATGTTGCGGCGTCGGTGCTGCCGGCGGACACTGGTTCGAGGGCCTTCGCCAATCCAAAGTCCAACACCTTCACCACGCCATCGGCCCGCACCTTCACGTTGGCGGGTTTCAGATCGCGATGAATGATGCCTTGCTCGTGAGCCGCTTCCAGTGCTTCTGCGATCTGCCGCGCGATGGGCAGGGCTTCGTCGATGGGAATCGCGCCGCGCGCGATACGCTGCGACAAGTCGTCACCCTCGACCAGCTCCATGACGAGGGCCGTCGCGCCCCCGCTCTCTTCCAGGCCGTAGATGCCGGCGATGTTCGGATGGTTCAGCGATGCGAGCACTTCGGCTTCGCGCTCAAACCGAGCCAGCCGATCGTGATCCGCCGCGACGGAAGGCGGCAGGATCTTGATGGCGACCTGACGCTTGAGCTTGGTGTCGGTAGCCCGATAGACCTGCCCCATTCCGCCCTCACCGAGCAGGGCGGTGACTTCGTAGACGCCAAGACGGGTGCCGGGAGTGAGTGCCAAGAGTGACGCGATTATATGGGCGGGACGGGCGGCGCGATTAGTCCTGCGTGACGCCGCAGTGGCTTCCGATCCACGGTCGAGCCGGTCGAAATACCCTTCGCGACTGCTCGTTAGTAATCCGACGGTGGACCTTCGGCGCGACCGCCGATTTCGATTCCTGTGCTCACGAGCCTCCGCTCTCGTTTCCCGCAGAGGCTGTCCGCCGGAGCCTTGGCGGAGCGGGACTTCATGCGCCTCGTTCCGACTGCGGCTACTCAGTTTCTCCCTGTCCGGGCTCTAGCGGCCGGTGGACCCAGAAGGCGATTCGAGGCGCCGCCGCCACTCGGAGGCTCGGGCGGAACGAGCCGCGTCAGCTTGTGAATGCTTCCAATCGTCGTAGAAGCCGACGAGGAACCGCACCGCGCGGGTGGTGTCGGCGGTCTTCAGAGGGAGTATCGTGGGCGGCGTGTTCCACGGCTATCTACTGACCCGGCAGCACCAAGCAAAATAAGGAAACGCGCGCTCACTGCAGTTTGGCGTATTCCAGCTTCGCAGCTTTGAGGATCGGGATGTCGGGGTCACCGTCCTTCCAGAGCGTGAGGAAGTCCTGGTACGCCACTGCAGCCCTCTTTACGTCTCCCGATGCCATGAACGCTCTGCCAAGTTGCAGGCGGGCGACTGCGCCGATCGGATCGGCGACGACGATGCCCCGGTGGTCGAGAATCTTTTGGAATTCCGCATCGGCGCCCTGGTGCGCGGCGAGGTACGCGAGACCGCGCACGTACACCGGATAGAGCGGTCCGCTGAATCCCACCGACGCGCCGGAGTGATCCCCCATTTTGTACGGGGCGGCGATTTCGAGCAGCTCGATTGCTGTCGCGGGCTCCCGACCGTTCAGCGCAAGAAGGGCCCGAAGCGTCGGTAGATAGCTGATCCTCACCAGCGTGTCTTCGGGGAAACGCGCTGCCAGATCGTCGGCAATGGTTTGCGCTCGGGACCACTCCCCGGCAATGGCCAGCGCCACGGCGGCGCCATACCGCGCAGTGTGACCCTTGGAAAGATTCAGCACGGACGCGGCACGCTCTCGCGCTTCGGACAGATTTCCGAAGAGCGCTTCGCGCACTGCTGCCGTCGCTTCGTGCTGAGCCGCGCCGTCACTGCGCCCCGCCTGGATCGCCAGGTCCACGGCCTGTCGTGACTTCTTCCTCGCTTCTCGCAGATGACCGGAATACGCGAGAACAGCTCCCTCCTGGTCGATGACCCATCCTGCGATCCAGTCCCGTGCTCCGGCTCGTTGCTGCGCCTGCGCCGCCAACCTTTCCATCTCGCCGGGATTGTGTTCGAGGAACGCGATCTGGAATCGCGCGTAGAGAAGCTCCGGTATATCGATCTTCCGTTCCGATGCTTTTTGTAGGGTGCTGAGGGCTTCGGCGAGCCTATTGCGGTAGATGTAGCTGGCGGCAAGGTTATAGTACGGAAAGGAATGGTCCGGATCGAGCGTCATGGCCTTCTTGGCTTCCTCTTCGGCCATTTCGAATTTCCCGAATGACGCGCTGAGCGAACCAGCCAGAAACGAGTGGGGCTGCATGTCGCGAGGATACGTTTGCGCCCAGACCTGGCAGGTCTGCCGCGCCTTCTCGAGGTCGCCCGTGGCTATGCGGTGATAGACGAAGTCGATGAAGAACTTCTCGGGGTCGCTCGCGCGCTCCCGTAGTTGATAGGCCTTGGTCGTGCTCTCGATTGACGAGCCGGACTCTCCGATAGTGCTGTAGGAGAGCCCAACTTGCGCATGGGCCATGGCAAAATTCGGGTCGATCTCGGCGGCACGCTTGAAGTGGGGCAGAGCGGCGGGAGGGCCGTCGGAATCGATAAGCTTCGACGCCGTGGTGTAGGCCTTCAAGGCCTCGAGCGACGTCGTCGTTGCGTCGGGAAGCGGTGTCGAGTGCTTCTGGAGGGTCGCGACCGACTCGCCGACACGCGCTCTGAACCTGGTGCCAATCTCACCGAGGGCAGTCAGCACGTCTTCCTTTCGCGCGGCCTGCGCCTGCTCCTCGTCGAGGATGTCGCCGGTGTCGCATCTCTTGGCGCGCAGCCCCAACACATACTGACTGCCAATTCGCGTAATCGATCCGTCGAGTACGGCCGCGCTCCCGGTACGCGTGCAGACGACCGCCGCGAGCTCCGGCATCAATCGCGCGCTCGGTGGTTGGCCCATAAGTTGAAGCACTTTGTGAATCCGCTCGTCCGAGATGAGGCTGAGGAACGGCGATTGGGCGAGCTGCACCGCGAGTCCCTGCCGAAGCGTGTCGTCGAACACGGCGTCCCCCGTCGTGTTGGTGAAATCGGCGAGGACGATCGTGTCTTTGTCGGTCAGCTTGGCAGGGTTCCTGTCGGCGACTCTGGACGTCCGATAAACGTACAACGAGCCGGCGATCGCGACTGTGAAGGCAATCGCCCCAGCAACCCGCGCGAGGAACGTTTGGCGTGTGACGGTCGTGGCGGCTTCGGTGCCTGGATGTGGTGCCTGACGTCCAGAATCACGATCGCGCTTCAGTCGCTGGAGGTCCGAGCGAATCTCGGACGCGTGCTGGTATCGAAGCTCCCGATCCTTCTCCAGGCACTTGTCGATAATCCGTTCCAATGCCAGCGGAACGTCGGGGTTCAACCTGACGGCGGATACCGGCCTGCGGTTGAGGATGCCATCAGAAATTATCGTGGGACTGTCGCCACGAAATGGCAGTGTGGCAGTCGCCATCTCATAAAGCACGACGCCGAATGAAAACAGATCGGTCCGCGCGTCCAGATCTTGCACGCGGGTCTGCTCGGGCGACATATAGGCGATGGTGCCCAGCGCTGTGCCGGGTCTGGTCAATGCGTCGCGGGTAGTGAAGGTCAGACCACTGTCTGATGCGGGCGCGGGCGTCAGCACTTTCGCGAGGCCAAAATCGAGAATCTTGGCGTGGCCACGGTTCGTGACGAAAATATTCGCGGCCTTGATGTCGCGGTGGACGATCCCGGCGGCGTGCGCCGCGTCCAGCGCGTCGACGATCTCCACGGCGAGCGCCAGCAGCAGGTCGATATCGAGCGGCCGGCTCGCGATTCCATGCTTCAGGGTCGTCCCATCGAGGAACTCCATGACGATGAACGCGTGTCCCTCTTCATCGCCGATATCGTGAATCGTGCAGATGTTCGGGTGGTTCAACGCGGACGCAGCGCGCGCTTCGCGCCGGAAACGCGCCAAGGCGTCCGCCTCGGTTACGAGCTCGGATGAAATGAACTTGAGGGCGACGATGCGCCCGAGCCGGGTGTCCTCGGCTCTGTAAACCACACCCATCCCGCCGCCGCCGAGTTTCTCGACGACACGGTAATGCGAGATCTGCTGGTCAACCAGGGGATCGGGGGTATTGGGTGTGTCGCCGCTGTTGTGACGCGCGACCCTGCGGGCAGCAACATCGATGGCCGGCTGGCCGAGAAAATTTGCGGCGCGGTCCTCCGCGGTGAGCAGAGACCGGACCTCCTGTTCGAGAGACTCGTCACCGGCGCATGCACGCCTCAGTAGCGCGTCGCGCTCGCCCGGCGGTCGGTCCAGCATCGATTGGAGGATATTTTCAATCTGCTTCCAGCGTTCGGGGTCCATCGGTTGTTCCATCAGCCAGTTCGCGATACAGCCACGCCTTTGCCATTCTCCAATCGCGTTTCACGGTCACTGGAGATATGCCGAGTACTTCCGCCGTCTCTTCTACGCTGAGCCCGCCGAAGAATCGCATTTCAACAACTTGCATTTTGCGCGGGTCGACGCGTGCCAATGCGGTCATCGCGTCATCGAGCGCCACAAGGTCCACATCAGCATCGGCGCCCACCAGGGCCGCCTCGTCGAGCGCGACGTGCGGCACGTCGCCTCCGCGCTTCAGGTTATGCCGCCGTGCGTGCTCGACCAAGATTCGGCGCATGACCTGCGCCGCTACCGCGAAGAAGTGCGCTCGATCCTGCCACCGCATGCGTGTGTATCCCACCAGGCGCATGTAGGCTTCGTTGACCAGGGCCGTAGTTTGGAGGCTGTGCCCCGGACGCTCACGCCTCATGTACCGGCCCGCCAGTCGGTGCAGTTCACGGTACACAATCGGCGTCAGACGCTCCAGAGCGGTCTGGTCTCCGCCACTCCATGCGCGGAGCAGCACGCTGACGTCCGTTCCACTCGGACTGTCTGGCTGGGGGGCCTTTGCCATCGCTGACTGTCTGGATTATATGGCCCTCCCGAGTCCGGGCGGCGGGCAATGACCCCCACGCGCCCCGCGCTGCGCCTATCTGAATAGGAGGCATCTGATGAAGACATTATTGGCGTTGATTGCGGCGGGCAGCATGTTCGGAACCATCATGGTTGCGCAGTCGCCGCCGCGGTATCGCATCATCGATCTCGGCACGCTGGGTGGAGCGTACAGCTATGCGTACGCTATCGATAACGCCGGTCGGGTCGCCGGCGGATCTGCGACGCCGAATCAGACCGGCGGCATGTCGCAAACTGCTTTTCTTTGGGATCGCGGCCAGATCACCGGTCTCGGCACGCTGGGCGGGTCAGCCTGCCCTGACTGCAACAGCGAGGCAGCCGCCTCCAACGCGCGTGGCGAGGCAGCCGTGATTTCCGAAACATCGACCCAGGATCCGAACGGCGAGGATTTTTGCGGGTTCGGCACCCACCGAGAATGCCTCGCAGCGTTCTGGAGCAAGGGGACACTGAACGCGCTGAGCACGTTGCCGGGAGGTCACAACGCGCAGGCGTATTGGATTAACAGTCGTGGCGAAATCATCGGATTTTCGGAGGACGGTACGACCCGATGCAACGTGCACGACGCCATTTCAGGTCCTTCGTTTTCAAGCGGTGAAGTGGGGACCCGATGGTGCGATTCAGCAACTCGCGCCGCTGAATGGTGACACCGTGGCCTTCGCGTTCGGTATCAACGAGAGGGGCCAGGCCGTGGGTGTGTCGGGCTTGTGCGCGAACACCTCTCTGCCGCCCAATGCCCCGGGTGGCCCGCACGCCGTGTTGTGGGAGAAGGACGGCTCGGTGGTGAATCTCGGCACCCTCCCAGGTGGAGTTGAAAACGGAAACAACGTGGCGACCAGCATCAACGACCGAGGTGAAGTCGTCGGAACAGCGCTGATGTCCGACGGCACCGTTCACGCCTTCCTGTGGACTCGGCAGAGCGGCATGCAGGATCTGAGCGTGCCGGCCGGCGATTTTGTCGGCGTCGCCCCCTGCTGCCACTCGATCAACAATCGCGGCCAAGTCGTCGGATTCTCGTTTCCCGGTCCTCGGGGAGGCGGTCGAGCGCTGCTCTGGGTAGACAACGTTCCAGTTGATCTGAATACGGTGATCCCGGTCGGGTCACCCTGGTACCTCCAATTCGCGTCGTCGATTAATGATGGAGGGGAAATCGTAGGCTGGGGCACCATCAACGGAGAGGTGCATGCGTTCCTGGCAAAGCCCGATAAGCGCAAGCCACCATTGGTAGGCGTGCGAGTTGGCGTCCCCAACGACGACGAAGAGCGCCCAGTCCGGCATGTGCGGAGAGTGCGCGCGACTGGATGGGCGCTCACGGGGGCGGAGAGGCTGAGTTTGCTTGCTCTGAGTCTGAGTGCGAATGCGAACGTCCCAGACCCTTGCATCCGTCGCCAATC
>CAWDRS010000019.1:0-15394 GCA_963804795.1 uncultured Acidobacteriota bacterium
GCTTTGGCGAGGCGACGGCCCCGTCCAGGACGGGATGCAATCAGCGATTGACGCGGCCGTCGTGGGCTTGCTGCGCATGGGCGAGCTGCTCCAGCACGTCCTCGGTCTGATCGAGCGAGATGCACGCATCTGTGATGCTCTGCCCGTAAATCGCGGGACGCCCAGGCACGTAGTCCTGACGGCCTTCGACCAGGTGGCTCTCCAGCATCACGCCGAAGATCCGGTCGGATCCTTCCCGAATCTGGTCACAAATCGATGCGGCCACGAGTGGTTGGCGGCGATAATCCTTTTCGCTGTTACCGTGCGAACAATCGACCATCACGCGCTCGGCCAGTCCGTGCTTGGCGAGCCGCGCCGACACTGCGCCCACGTGTGTCGCGTCGAAGTTCGGACCCGACTGCTTCCCGCCGCGAAGGATCACGTGACAGGCATCGTTGCCCGAGGTCTGGAAGATGGCCGACACGCCCTGCTTGGTCACTGACGGGAACCAGTGCGCGGAGCGTGCCGCCAGCACCGCATCGATCGCGGTGTTCACGCTGCCGTCCGTGCTGTTCTTGAAGCCGACTGGCATCGACAACCCCGAGGCGAGCTCGCGGTGGACCTGGCTCTCGGTCGTGCGCGCGCCGATCGCGACCCATGATGTCAAGTCGGCGATGTGCTGCGGAATTTGGATGTCGAGAAACTCGGAGGCCGTTGGCAGCCCCAGATCGTTGATGTCGAGCAGCAGTTTGCGCGCAAGGCGGAGGCCCTTGTTGATGTGGAAGCTCTCGTCCAGATCCGGGTCGTTGATGAGTCCCTTCCAGCCAACAGAGGTGCGCGGCTTCTCGAAGTAGGAGCGCATGACCACGATCAGGTGATCGGCATAACGCGAAGCCAGGCGCGTCAGCCGTTCGCCATACTCGAGCGCCGCCGCCGTGTCGTGGATGGAGCAGGGCCCGGCAATCACGACGAGCCTCGGGTCCTGTCCTTTCAGCGCGTTCGCAATCGCCACACGCGATGCCGCGACGACGTTGGACGCCCGTTCGCTGAGCGGGATCTCTTCGTGAAGAATCGCCGGCGGGATGAGCGGCCGCACCTGCCGTATCCGAAGATCATCGGTCTTCTGGAACATACCGTTACAAATAGCAGTAAAACCGCGCCACGTCTATTTGGGCGGGGAACGATGGGCGGGGCACTCCGTTGCGCGGTATAGCTCGCCGGACCTCACTTGAATAGGCGCTCGCGATGCCGTCCCTTGACTAGGCGCTCGTCGGAATACTCGCACACTCAGATCGTATGGCGAGCGGCTGAACATGACCTATTTCCGGAGCGCACGCCAGCCGAGCACAATGCTGATCTCTGAGGGCGGCGGATCAATGTGCCGATCGAGGAAATAGATACGTCGGCCATCGGGTGACACGTCGTACTGCGTGCCCCAATGGCCGCTGCCGATTCGCGGCACGTCGAGCAGCACCGCTGTGCCGAACCTCGGCCGTCCATCCGGCGCGCGCCCTGCGGTCACGCTGCGCAGCGACCCTCGCGGATCGACGAAGAACAACTCCTTGCCGTCCCGACTCCACACCGGTTGATCGCCACCGCCGACGGAGAGCACGTCGCGCGCTGGGGCTCCGTCGACGGTCTGGACCGTCAGCTCGGGATGTCCGCTCTCTTCCGAAACATACGCGACGAGACGCCCGTCAGGCGAGAGCCGTGCATCGCGCTCGACGAACGACTCGGCCAGCAGCGGTCGCGACGTCCCGCCGCTCACGGTCGACAACATCCACACATCTGCGCGAGCGGCGCTCTGAACGTTCGCCAGCAACCAGTGCCCGTCAGGGGACCAGTCGGTCGGAAAGCAACGGATCGCTGGACACTGCACGTTCGTGCTGATCCCAGTGCCGTCGGCTGCGGCTATCACGACGGTGGCATTTCCAACCGTCCCGGTCAAATACGCCATCCGGCGGCCGTCAGGAGACCACACCGGCTGCAGACCTGCGGCGCCGTCCTTCGTCACCTTGAGCCGGCTCCCGCGGTCGAGGTCTTCGACCAGCAAATCCGGAGTTCCAGCGATTGCATCCAGCCGCTGGTACGCGAGCCGGCGGCCGTCCGGTGACAGCCGCGGCCAGTTCAATATCTCGCGTTCCCGCCCTATCTTCACGTCCTCGCCATTGCGTCCAGTCGATGCCAGCCGCAGGCCGTAGGGAATCGGCGACCCGACGTACGCGAGGACATCGGCGGAGACCGAGAACATCGACGCGTGATACGTAGTCAAGCCAGCGGCAGGGACATCGATGGTCGTGGGATCTCCGATCAGTCGCCGCTGGTGTGCGTCGAACGGGCGCGCTTCGAGGTGACCGTTCGCCACCGACAGGAGCAGCCCGCGGCCGCCGCGGTCGAGCGGCGCGTAAACCGCTTCGGACTCCGACCGGAACAGAGGTGCGCCGGGCCGTGCCGCGGCGCGATCGACGCGCCCGACGTGCACGCCACGGCGTTCTGCACTGATCGACCGAACGAAATACAGGAAGTGGATCCCGTCTGGCAGGAACACCGGCCATCGATGCGAGTTCTCACCTTGCGCGGTGTCGAGCAGCGTCGCCGGTTCCGGGGCGCCGCCCTCGGCGCGAACTCGAGACAGACCGGAGTCGATCAGATCGGGCGAGAAGACGATGACGCCGTTGCTGCTCCAGGCGCCGCCGCGGCCGCCGCGCGCGGCGCAGATCTCCACCGGTGCGCCTCCGTCGATCGCCACCTTCATCAGCTTTCCGCGCGCGAAATAACCGAGCGTCCGTCCGTCGGGCGACCAGAACGGCTGCGACGCCCCTTCGGTGCCCGCAATCGGCCTCGCCTCGAGCTCGCTCAACGGTCGCACGAACAACCGAGCCGCCGTTCCGGCAGCGGATGCAGCAAACGCGATGTGCTGACCATCCGGGGAAACGGCCGGAGGCGACGCCAGTCGCGCGCCACCGGACAGCGGCCAAGTGGAACGCGTGAGACGCGGACTGTAGGGATCGTTCACGACGCCCGTCCGCAGCCACCACCCGAGCGCGACGCCTCCCGCGGCCAGCGCCGCAAAGAACATCAGCTTCACAAACTGATTGCGGACACGAGGCGAGGGAGACGTCTCAGTGGTCTCCTCCCGCAACTGCAAGGCATCGTCTATTTCGATGCGCGCGTCGGCAATGTCGTGTAGCCGGAGATGCGGATCCTTTTGCAGGCAGCGCCTGAGCAGGCGCCGGACTGCGTGTGGCGTCGCTTTCGGGAGCGCGGCCCAGTCGGGCTCACGCTCCAGCACCGCGGCGATCGTCTCCGATACCGTTTCGCCGTCAAATGCCCGCCGTCCGGTCAGCATTTCGAAAAGCAGGCACCCGAACGCCCAGATGTCCGCCCGTTTGTCGACCGGCAGTCCGCGCGCCTGTTCCGGGCTCATGTACGCGCACGTGCCAAAGACCCACCCATCGATGGTCTTCAGAGCGTCAGCGGGCTGCCGTGAAGAGGCAGCACCAGGCGGTTCGTGTTCGGCCTGTTCTTTTGCCAGCCCGAAATCGAGCAGCTTCAGGCTTCCGGACGAACTGAACATGATGTTGGCGGGTTTGAGATCCCGATGAACGACGCCCTTATGGTGCGCGGCTTCCAGGGCAGCGGCGAGCTCGCGAGCGAGGGCGAGCGCGTCGGCCCAACCGAGTCGGTGGTGTTTCAGACGATCCGCGAGCGTTGGCCCCTCGACCAGCTCCATCACGAGCGCGTGCCGGCCGTCGGCATGCTCGATGCTGTGGATCGTCGCGATGTTCGGGTGGTTCAGCGCAGCAAGAACGCGCGATTCCCGCTCGAACCGCGCGAGCCGTTGAGGATCGTCCGCCAGGGCACGAGGCAGGAGCTTGACGGCTACCTCACGGCGGAGTTTCGCGTCGCGCGCGCGGTAGACCTCGCCCATCCCGCCGGCGCCGAGCGCGCTGATCACCTCAAAATTGCCGACGTGGTCGCCGGGCTGAATCTCCGGTGACGCGACTGCAAAGCGGCTACCGTCAAGATTGATCGCGGGGCTTTCGAGAAATCCGTCGGCAGTTCCATGAGCGGCGAGGAGCGATTCGACCTCGCGCCGTACGCTCTCGTCGCCCTGACAGGCGCTCGACAAGAACGCGGCGCGCGCGTCGGCGGGCTGCTCGAGGGCAGCGTGGAAGAGCGCCCGGATCCGTTCCCAGTTCCCGGTCTCCTTCACGGTTTCTGTTCCTGTAGCGCCCGGAATAACCACGCTCGCGCGAGCGCCCAGTCGCGTTTCACGGTGATTGGCGCCACATCGAGCGCGGCTGCGGTTTCTTCCACCGTCAGTCCGGCGAAGAAGCGCAGCTCGACGAGCTCGCTCTGCCGCCGATCGACCGAGGCGAGCTTATCGAGTGCGGCGTCAAGCGCGAGCACGTCCACTTCACGGGGCGCGATCCCAACATCGACGGCATCGAGCGGGATCGTGGCATCACCCCCGCGTTTGGCCGCAGCACGTGCTCGCGCCTGATCCACCAGGATCCGACGCATGACATGTCCCGCGATGGCGTAGAAGTGCGACCGATTCTGCCACTGTACGCGGCGTTGATCGATCAGCTTCAGATACGCCTCGTGAACCAGGGCCGTCGGCGCGAGCGAGAGATCGGGACGTTCTCTCCGGAGTCGCCCCCTCGCAAGCCGGTGCAACTCGTCGACACCGCTTCGAATAACCGGCTTCTGGCCGCGTCGTCACCGTCGCTCCAGGCCAGCAGCAAAGCTGTTACGTCGGCAGCGTCCGCCATGCTGCCGTTCTTATACCTCAGCTTGGCGGCCTTCGGCCACGGTTCCCTTCGTTTCTCGAGCCTTCCCTCTGAATCCGCCGTGCAGCCGATAACCAAGCGACCGCTGGTGACTATTCGAACCGTGTCCCGGCCGCAGTTGCGCAGCCGGTCATGATCAGGTTGTCATTGGCGTCGAAAACTTCGACCGCGGAGTTCGATGTAAACGCATCACCGCCGGGGTCGAGCGTCAACGCGGACGTCACCTTCGTCGACCCGACGAATAGGCCGCTCGCGTCATAGCGGTTGTACGTGAATGCATAACCGTACTCCTGCCAGCCGGGTTCGCGGTGCCAGACTCCGTGACCGGGACTGCGTAGCGCGGGACTCGAACCAGGGGCAATCCCATACTCGGACGTCGTACCACCTTCGTGAAACGTGAACAGACCTCGAAGGGGCGGCACCGGCACCGGTTCACCCGTTTCACAGTTGCGGGGTCGTACCCGGGTAAGCCACGCGCCTTTGATGGTCGGCTCGCCGACCGGTTGGGACGCCGTCGCCGACCGCGTAGCTGGGGCGTTGTGACCGGAGACCATAGAAGCCGCGGTGATGACCGCCGCCATCGTCGCCAACACCATGCCTGCGGTTCGTTTGGGCAGAGTCATTTGAGCCTCCTTGTTGGGTGAGCATCGTGCGTGAATGCCGACGCGCCTAACCCGACTCACAAGGAGATACGCGGAAAACGGCCGATTACCGTCTCATGCCCCGCGCGGGTCATGGTTCTCGTCCGACGACACATGAAGCACGCTACTCGGCAGCCTTCGTCGCCGCGGCCGCGAGCACGCCGCGCGCGACGGCAGCCTGTCGCGCCGGCGACAGCACCTCGAGTTGAAGCGCCCTGGCTCCTACCTGGATGAAGACCCCTTCGACCGAATAGGACACGCCGAGCCAGTCGGCCGACGACACGTATGAGGCACCGGCAAGTGTGCCGCGACGTCTGCCGCACGCGGATGCGGCCTTGTCGAGCGAGACATCGGCGGCCGGCCACGCCGCCACTCGGAGCGCGATCGTGAAGTCCGCCGCGGGATAGGCTGAGATGGCCGTCAAAGGTGCCGGCAGGCCCGAACAACGGGTTGGGTTGCCCGGCTCGACGATCCAGCCGGTGGGAAGCGGCACGGGGCTTTCGGATCGTTCCGACCAACTGAACGCGTCGGCCGACGCCAGTTCCCCGGTGCGGAGCCGGTCGCCCGCCAGCCCGGCGAGCGACGCGCGCACGATCGACTCGTTGAACGCCATCGCATCGGCGGAGCCGACGTACCGCGCGACTAGCTTCTCGCCGCCGAGGTCGAAAACTGCGCTCGACATCCTGACGTCGTGCTTGCCATCGGACGTCGTGCCAGCGGCGCGGCCGAGCAAGAGGCGGTTGCCTTCTGGCTCGGCCGCGAAGTCCCGCTCGCTCGACGCGAACGTCAGCGGCTCGAACGCGCTGGTCGTCGCCAGGGCCTGGTCGAGTTGCCGCAGTCCGAGCGGCGAAAAGACGCGGTCGATCCTGAGCGCGATGTCTCCCGTCTTCACGTCTGTTTCAACACGCGAGCGGAACGGTGACACGTCGCTGAAGCCGTCGGGAAGCGGGAGGCGGATGCCTTTGCCTTCGAGATGCTGCGTTGGTCCCAGGATCAGCCGACGGGTGGGCAGCGCGCGATCGAGCCCGTTTGCCTCGAGAAAGCTCTTGACCTGATTGATCGGGACGGCGAACCCGATGCCGTCGCCGCCGGTGAGCTTCATTCTTATGACGCCAACCGCATATCCGTCAGGATCGACGACAGGCCCGCCGCTGTTGCCTGGATTCAGGTTGCTGCTGATCTGCAGGAACTGGCGATCGCCATCATCGCCGCCGCGCAGGGCCGAAATCGTGCCGGCGCTGGTGCTGACCTCGGGAACGATGTCGGAGGCCATTGCCTGTCCGATCTTCAACTGCCGTCCGAACGGATACCCGAGGGCTGAGACCTGACGTCCCACGTTGACGGCATCGGAGTCGCCGAAGGCGACATATGGGAGGCCAGGGGTGCTGATGTAGAGGACGGCAAGATCCAGCGCGGGATCCGCTGCCGCCAGCGACGCGGGCACACAGGGCGACGGCAGCGCGCGAGAGGCGGACGCGTCCGGAGGAAAGCAGACGTCGATCGTCGAGATCTTGAAGGCAAGCTTGATTCGCTTGCCGTCGACCGTGAACGTCAAGTCGTCGCTGGTGACGACGTGATGGTTGGTCAGGACGTAACCGTCCTGGGAGATGACGAAGCCGCTGCCGCTGCCGATCTCGACCTGGTCCAAGCGCGCGGTTTCGAGCGTGCCTTCGACGGCCGCGCGAACGCTGCCGACGAGCCGGATGAAGACTGTGGCATCGGCGGCGGATCGCGCGCGCTCGGCCGCGGCCGTCGGCTGAAGGAGAATCGCGCCGGCGATCGCTGCGGATATCCCGAGGCCGGACCGACCCACGCGGCCACGGATGAGCTCCATGATAGTCCCTGTTCTAACGCGGGCTCACCTTGGGCGCAAGAGAAATCACATCGGATCAGCAACCGGCCTGTGCTTCGACGACCGGGACGTGAACACGGCCAAGCGATTCCACTCGACCGTGTTCACCAGCGCGCTAGTTGACGCGCACGGCGCCACGCATCCAGGGATGGATGCAGCACTGGAACTTGTGCAGTCCGGGCTCCAGCGCCGTCAGATTCTGCGATCCGCCATAGGGCACGAACACCAGTTCCTGGGGATTCGAACATTCCGGCGCGGGAGTCATCGCGCCGTTGAGCGGCGTAACGAAACCACCGCCGAAGTCTTCCACCTCGGTGAACGTATGCGCCCGGCCGCCGCGGTTCGTCACACGCACAGCCTGACCTTGACGAACGGAGAGATACGACGGTTGGTTCCGCCACGACGGGTGACCAATCACGTGACCTGCGGGAGCGAGCGGGCTGAACAGGAGCGAGAAAAACTCGTCCACCGTCACGTCTCCTGAGTAGGAATTCGAGCCGGGGAATGGCGCGCCTTCGGGGCAACCGCCGAACTCGTCGTATGCGGCGTCAGCATCCGAGCAGTTGTCCATCATGGCAATGTTTGCATCACTGCTTGTCACCTGCGCTTTGAGAGCGGTCGACACCGTCCACCCAGCAATAGCCAGGATCAGCACCCCTAAGGTCATCAATCTGAAACGCATCGCGCACCTCCGGTCGAACTCTGTTGAACAGGCAGGCACACTATATCTCAAGGGCAGTGGGGTCAAGCACGGATAGGTTGGCTCCAGTGCCAGCGAACCGCAGCCGTGGCCATTCGTTTGCGCTGTTGTAGCGAAGCGGGATCGCTGTCGCCGCGATCAGACGTCGGGCTCACTGAAGTGCGCCCCTACACGCCTGCGTCGAGACGTAGCCCGTCGGCGAGAAGCGTCGCTAGCCAGGCCTGCAAGGTGAGCCGTACCGGGATAGAATCGCACCGCCCTGTGCCAGCGTCTTCGAATGGAATGGGTCTCGGATGAAAATCACGCTTCTTGGAGCGGCCGGCGGCGAAGTGACCGGCTCCGCGTATCTGCTTCAGACTGCCGCCGCAACCGTGATGATCGACTGCGGCCTTTTTCAGGGCTCTCAGAAGCTCGAGAACTCGAATCGGCTCCCAACGACAGCCGCGATGCAGCAGTTGCAGGCGGTCGTCCTTACGCACGCACCTCTCGATCACACCGGCCGACTCCCGCTCCTGAAGACGATCCGCGGATTCTGAACTCGCGCTGGGGTGGAGAGTCAGGCCCAACTCGCCGGCGGAGTTCGACCGAAGGAGACAATCTCTGATGTCAAGCACACCGAACCCAGCGGACACGGCACGGCTCGTGAGCCTGGCCGACGAGGAGGCGGTCAAGGAGATTCTCGGCGCGACCGTGCTGGATCTCTGGAAGGTCGTGAACAACCTGACGCGGCTCAGGCCGTCGAAACGCGAGCGGTACCGCGTTGCGATCTTCGGTTCGGCCCGCGCGCAGCCCGGCACCTACGTGTACGACGAAGTGAAGCGCGCGGCCGCGGCGTTTGCCGCGATGGGCTGCGACATCGTGACGGGCGGCGGCCCCGGCCTGATGCAAGCGGCCAACGAAGGCGCGAAGGAAGCCGGCGCGCCCGGGTCGGTTGGCATCCGCGTCGAGCTGCCGTTCGAGCAGGATGTGAATCCGTTTGTCGAGCAGGCGTTCGAGCACGAGACGTTCTTCACCCGCCTTCATCACTTCGTGATCGCCTCCGACGCGTTCGTCGTCGTGCCCGGCGGCATCGGCACCGTGCTCGAGATGCTGATGATCTGGCAGCTGCTCCAGGTCCGGCATGTGGACACGTGCCGCTCATCCTCGTCGGCAAGATGTGGAGAGGACTTGTCGACTGGACGAAGACGGCGATGCTCGACCCGCGCCTGGCCCTCGCGAGTGCCGAGGATCTCCAGATCCCGCAGTGCCTCGACACCGCGGATGAAGCGATCGCCGTCGTTCGCGACCTGCACGGAAAATGGGCGGCTCGCAAGTAACGTCAACAGCGGATATCCGGATTGGGGCGTGCGACGAGGTCAGCCGAGCGACGTGTGCTCGAGCTCGTACTCGGCAAGCACCGTCGTGTCGGGCGCCGACGATGACAACTTGACGCGAAGACGGGAGGAGGGTATCCGTCGCACCGCATCAGCGGGCACGGCCCAGAGGATCTCGTCGTCGTCGCGGCCGACCGGAGCGTCCGCCGCCTGTCCGACCACCGCGTCATCAACATCCGTCAGGCTGAGGCTGACGCTCTCCGATCCCGACAGGTCGGCGCGCAATGCCAGGACCATCAGATCGTCGCCGGGAAACGCGGCACAGGGCACCCGTTCGCCTGGTGACAGGGAATAGAGCCGCACCTGCACGCCGTCGCGCTGGATGCGGTTGAGCAGGGCACGCGAAACGACGCCCGTGACGTGGCCGCGTCGCACGAGCGCCGACAGCCCGGCGCCGAGCGCTGACATTGCTGCGAGCCGCGCCGAGCAGTCGTCGCACGAAAAGAGGTGCTCCTCGATGCCGTCGACCTCGTTCGCAGGGGTCGCGTGGATCCAGTAATCGAGCAGCTCCTCTTCCGAGAGCGGCGTGTGGCACCGCGGCGTCATTGAACCGTCCCCGATGCTGTCATGCAGCTGCGCAGCTTGCCAATCGCGCGGTGGCGAATCACGCGTACGTTGCCCTCGGTCATCGTCAGTCTCGTCGGCGACATGGCGGGCCGATCGCTCGGCGTAGAACGTCAGCAGCACGACCATCCGCTCGCGCTCGCCCAGCCGGCCGAGGCAGCTCTCCAGGCGATCGAAGTCGAGAGCTGCACCGTCGTGCGGATCCGACGATGACGGTGCGGGAAATGTCTCGAGCAGGCGCTCGCGCCGCCGATCCCGCCGCTTGAGATCCACCGATATCGTCCGGCTGACGCCGAGTATGAACGAGCCGATGTGATCGACCTCGCGGATCGATCCGGCGCGCAGCTTCTCGATGGTCAGCAGCATGACCTGCTGGACGAGGTCGCGCGCCGCGTCTTCGTCACGCAGATGACGGAGTCCGTAAAGGCGCACGCGCGGCGCGAAGCGGCGATAGAGCTCCGTCTCCGCCTGTTCGGCCAGTCCGGGCACCTTCGCCGCCACAGCCCGCGCCACATCGCCATCGTTCGATTCCACACCCTGCGTCATCGCGCGGTAACCGTAGCAGCCGGCTGCCGCAGACGTCAAACGCCGTCGCTTTCGAGCGTCGGGTCATCCCGTGACCTGCAGCGGCGTCGCCGCGGCGCTGACGTCACGAATCACGTCGATGCTCGCGGTCAGCAGCGCGGCCCCGTCGCCGACGAACGTCGAACCGTGCATCGCCGCGAGGGTGCGTGGCTTCAGCGACGCAAGCCGCTCGAGCTGCCGGCGCGTATTGTCGGTGTAGGGCACGTAATCCATCAGCACCGGCGACGCCTGATACGTCTGCAGCGCATGACGATACCGGTCCGTGATGTCCGTGGTCGTCACCGGCTCGACATCGCCGATCTGGTGCAGGAGATCGGAGCAGAGCAGCACCTTATCGGCCTCCTCGAATAGCACGCCCGCATCCCAGCCGTGGGGCAGATGCGGCGTCGGAACGAAGCGGAACCGATGGCGTCCCGTCTCGAGGATCTCTTCGGGCTTGAGGGCACGCGGCGGCCGGTTGGAGAAGTCCCCGATATTGATCATCGCGCCGAGCTCACCGCAGACGGGCAGGGCCTTCGGGGCGATTGCCAGCCATTCGTTGAGCGCGCCGCACTCGTCCACCTCAAAGTGGCTCCAGCTGATCCAGCGCAGGCTCTCCGGTGGGATCAGCGCGGCGACCGCCTCGCGCACCGCCGGGAACATCCCGCGCATTCCGGTGTGGAACAGCAACGGTTCGTCGTCCCGGACGAGGAAGTGGTTGAACTGAAGGTCGAACTGCGGGACGTAGACACTGATTCGGTACAAGTCCGGGGCAACTTCGTCGATCCGCGGGGTCATGACGCCTCCTTGCCGCGCCTCTCTGCGCGTCTGCTCAGGAAGTGTCATGACCCGCGACCTCGTTACACCGCCTCGCTCCCGGCGTCGCGGCGAAGCACAGGCGCTCTAGTCGGGCGCTTCAGGATCCTTTCACCGGTTTTCCATCCGCGTCATAGACTTCGAGCGTTCCTCTCTTTCTGAGGATCTCGGTGATCTTTGCGGCGTCGCCAACCGCGACAATCTGCAGTCTCGGAGCATTCCAGTACTTCGCGGCTGCCGCCTGCGCCTGCGCAGCGGTGACGGCGGTGATCTTTGCGGGATAGGTGTCCCAATAGTCCGCGGGAAGGTTGTAAAGCCAGTTCTGCACGTAGTAGCCGAGCATCTGCTGAGGGTTCTCGAGCGAGAGCGCGAAGCCCGCGACGATCGCGCGCTTGGCATCGTTGAGCTCGGCCTCTGGAACTGGCTTTTCACGCATCTCGGCGATCTCGGCGATCAGGTCGGCCAGCGCGGGATCTGTCACGTCCGTGCGCACGTCGGTCGACGCGGACCAGCTTCCGCGGTAAAGCGTGGCACTGAAACCACTGTAGGCGCCGTAGGTGTACCCCTTGTCCTCCCGCAGGTGCCGGAAAAGGCGGCCCTGAGGCCCGCCGCCGATGACCTGGTTGGCGACCGTCAGCGGCACGTAGTCTGGATCGGTCCGGGTCAGCGATTGCGTTCCGACGAACAGGTTGGTCTGCACGGAGTCCGGACGCGCGACCAGATACACCTTCGCTGGTCCGACGGGGGGCGGCTCCGTCACTTCCGGCTTGGGCACGCCCGCTTTCTTCCACGCGCCCAGCTTCGGCTCCACCAGTTTGCGCGCCTCGGCAAGCGTGATGTCGCCGGCGAACGCAATGAGGGCATGATCGGGGACGTAGCGCGCACGATGGAACTCGACCATCGCGTCGCGCGTCATCGCCTCGAGCGACTCCGGCGTCGCCGACACCCGGCCGGCTGGATGATCGCCGAACACGACCTTTGAGAATCGCTCGTTCGCGAGAAACCCCGGCTGGGTACGCTGCTGGATCAACGTGGCGCGCGCTCGCGGCTTCAGCCGCTCCCACTCGTCGGCGGGAAACGACGGGTTGAGCAGTACGTCGGCCGTGAGATCGAGCAGCCGCGGCAGGTGCTCGGTCAGCGCGGCGCCGGTGACGGTTCCGTTCGGGCCCGACATACTGCCGATGACTGTCAGGTTGGCCGCCATCGTCTCGAGCTCCTGAGACAGCTGGAGGGAAGAGCGCGTCGTAGTACCTTCGCGCATCATCTGCGCAGTGTAGTTGCTGAGGCCGATCTTCCCGGCCGGATCGAAGTACCCTCCGGCGCCGGGAACGATGATCTGAAACGTCACCCTGGGGAGTCGGTGATCCTCGAGGACCATCACCCGCAGGCCGTTCTGCAGAACGGCGTCCTGAGGCTTCGGCAGCTTGACCTTGAGGACCTCATTCGAGACGGGGGCCTTGCCTTTGACGATCGTCGGGCCTTTCGGCTGCGGTGGTTGCGGGACTCCGGCAGGCGGTTGGCCCAAGAGTGGGATGGTCAGACCCACCGCCGCGGTGGCAATCACAGCGAACAATGAAGTGCGCGATTTCATCACAGCCCCCCTTTCGCCGGCGCCGCTTTCGGAATGGTGATGACGACTGTTCGTCCTGTCGTGATCAGATACTGCTTGGCGACGCGCTGAACATCCGCAGCCGTGACTTTTGCGATGCTGTCGGCTCTCGTGTTGATGCGGTTCGGGTCGTTGTAGAAAATCGCGTCCTGGCCGAGGACTATGGCCCGGTTCAGCGAACTGCCCATGCCCGTGATGAGCTGACTCCGCGCGCTGGTCCGGGCTTTCTCGATTTCCCAATCTTCGATTGGACCGGCCTTCAGTCGCTCGATTTCGGCATCGATCGCCGCTTCGACCTCTGCCACCGCTTTGTCGGGCGCCACCATCCCGACGACGCTGAACAGGCCAGGACCGCGATTCTCGCCGGCAAACGCGTTCACGCTGGTCGCGAGCTGCTTCTGACGCACGATGACCTCGTTGAATCGTGAGCTGCGACCGCCCGAGAGCACCGTTGCCAGAACCGACAGCGGATCGGAGTCCGGGCTGGAACTGGGCGGGATTTTGTACACCATGTCAATTCGCGGCAGACGGGCCAGCGCATCCTCGAGCGTCGCACGGCGCTCTTCCTTTTGTGGCGGCTCGCTGATGTCTGGAACCGGAGGCGCTGGCTGCGACGGAATCGACTCGAAGTACTTTCGTACCTTGTCGAGCGTGACCTTCGTGTCCACGTCCCCAACGACGGAGAGCACGGCATTGTTGGGAGCGTAGTACATCTTGAAGAACGACGCGACGTCGCCAACCGTCGCCGCATCGAGATCCGCCATCGACCCGATCACCGAGTGCTCGTACGCGAAGTTGTCGTACGCGAGCTCGTCGCGCTTTTCGAACGTCTTGCCGTACGGTTGGTTGTCCACGCCCAGGCGCCGTTCTTCCTGCACGGCGTTGCGCTGGTTGTCCAGGTTCTCCTTCGTGATGTCGAGGGATCGCATCCGATCGGCCTCGAGGAACAGCGCGAGATCGAGCTGATTCGCCGGGAGGAGCTCGAAATACAGCGTTCGCTCCTTGTTGGTCGTCCCGTTCATCTGACCACCGTTGGAAAAGACCAGCTGCATGTGTTCGCCATCGCCCACATTCGCGGAACCCTCGAACATCATGTGTTCGAAGAGGTGCGCAAAGCCGGTCCGTCCCTGTCGTTCGTCGCGCGAGCCGACGTTGTAGTTCACGGCGATGGCGAAGACGGGCGACGAGTGATCCTCGGAGATGATCACCCGCAGACCGTTCTTCAGCTTGGTGTCGGTGAATTGAATCTTTGTGACAGGAGCCGCAGCGAAGCCCAGTACGGCTGCCAGCCCCAGGGCTGCGAGCCGTCGAATCGTGACGGTCATAGGTCCTCCCCTGAGTGAGACAAGGCTGAAGAGGATACTACGCCGATAATGAAATAGTCAGAAATAAACCGTGAATCCCAGCGGTTTCCGCTTTGAAAACGAACGCGTGAAGGTAAAAGTGTTGGCGATGACGCTGCTACTGAACGGCCTGTCGGAGGATCAGCAGCGCGAGCTGCTGGCGGCCGGATCCCCGCGGTCGCTGAAGCCGCGCGACGTCCTGGGCGCCCAGGGCGAGCCGGCCGAGTCAATCGCCCTGGTGCAGGTCGGCCACCTGAAGCTCGGGCAGGTCAACGCCGACGGTGCCGAGACGCTGGTCCGCTTCATCGGTCCGGGAGACTGCTACGGCGCGATCGCGCTCTCGCCCGGCAAGCGCTTTCCCGTGTCCGCGGTTGCCGTAGAGCCCTCGAGAGTGCTGGTCTGGCCGCGGATGGTCATCGTCGGCCTCGCCGAGCGCATTCCGCAGATACGGCTCAACCTCTTCGAAGAAGTGACCCGGCGGATGGCCGGCGTCCTCTCTGCCGTGGCGGATCTCGCCGCGGAGCGTGCGCCGGTCCGAATTGCGAGAGCCCTGCTTCGCGTCGCCGAACACGGCAGCGAGCACTCAGCCCAAGGCATCCGGATTGTGCATCCGATCACTCGGCAGGAGATTGCCGACCTGACTGGCACGACTCTGTTTACCGTCAGCCGCTTGATGTCGAGGTGGGAGTCTGACGGGCTGCTTCGGACCGGCCGCGGCGCCGTCACAATCGTGGACCCCGAAGGGCTCGAGCGCGCGGCCTCGTCATCCGACGACTAGCCTATCCGGGGGCTTCGCCCCCCCGGATCCCCCGACTGGCTTCCGCCTCCGCCAAGGCTAGGCGAGACCTCGCCGGAGCGCCTTCGGCGCGAAGGCGGGCGCTCGCGGGGGCCCCGACGCCCCGCTCCGCTCGCCAGGCTCACTCGCTACGCTCGTTCGCTATTCTGAGATAGCTAGAAACGTCCTCCCGTCTCCCCCCCATCCAAGCCAGGATCTCGAAAATCCTCTGCCCGTCGTCGACTGGAAGCTATCTCATAAACCTGCCGCTCGTTCCAAGGAGCGAGCGAGCATCGCGAGCGAGCCACGCGACCGGAGCGCGCCGGCGAAGCGGCGCGAGAGAGCGTGTAGGGGAATCCGAGGGGCGAAGCCCCTCGGATAA
>CAWDRS010000020.1:0-16133 GCA_963804795.1 uncultured Acidobacteriota bacterium
GGTGTGATTGCGCTGAGAATTCCCCACCGCTGCGCATGATTCCACGCCGGCCGCCGCCGATCTGACACACATGCGGCGAATTCTCCGGGTATCGCGTTTGCAGTCTCACTCCGGGGGAATAGAAAGGACCCCGGCATGCGACGCATCGTGCTCGCCGCTCTCTGTGTCATCTGTCTGTCGTGCGACTCGGCCAGTCCCACGGCTCCAACCCCGGCTTGCACTTACAGCCTTTCGGCCACAGCGTTCTCGTTCCAGGCGCAGGGCGGATCGGGATCTGTCACCGTGACGGCCGAGAACCAGTGCTCCTGGACCGCGACGTCCCAGTCAGGCTGGCTCTCGATTACGGGCGGTGGCAGCGGCACGGGCACCGCGGTCGTCACTTTTAGCGCCACGGCGAACGCGACGAGTGGGACTCGGGCTGGAACGTTGAGCGTCGCCGGGCTTGCGGTATCGGTCAGTCAGGCTGGGGCGAGCGCTCCGTGCGAGTACGCCGTCTCGGCGAATCCCACGTCGTTCTCGAAGGATGCCGGCACCGGGACCGTGGTGGTCAGCGCGGCACCGTCATGCGCGTGGTCGGCCTCGACCAGCGTGCCGTGGCTCACGGTCACCGCCGGTGGGCAAGGTAGTGGAAACGGTACGGTGTCGTTCGCGGTGTCGAGGAACACGGAGATCCCGGACCGGCGGAGCGGCATCGTGGTGGCGGCGCAGACGATCGAGATCACCCAGGCCGGCGATATCGGCGGCTGCCAGTACTCGGTCGCGCCGATAGAGTTCAACGTGTGCATGACTGTGCCGGTGCTCACCACGACGATCACGACGCAGGCCTCGTGTCCCTGGACCGCCAGCTCGGGTGTGCCGTGGATGACAGTCACCAGCGGCCAGAGCGGCAGTGGGACTGGCGCGATCCAAATGAGCGTCTCCGACAACTGGGCCGCGGCGCGCGACGGCGTCGTGATGGTGAGATGGCCGACGCCGACGGCTGGACAGAACCTGCGGGTGTTTCAGGCCGGGTGCTCGTACGCGGTGAACCCGGCCACCTTCAACATTGGCGCGGCTGGTGGCTCGTTCCCCGTCTCTGTCTACCAGTTCAGCTCCGTCACGTGCGGCGGACCGACGCAGGACGCCTGCATCTGGACGGTGCAGGCTGACGTGCCGTGGGTCACGGTTTCGAGGAGCACGGGGAAGGGCGACGACCTGTTCACGTTCACTGCTGCGGCGAATACTACGGGAGCGTCGCGCAAGGGTTCGATCCAGGTGAGAGACAAGACGGTGACGATCTTCCAAGCAGCTCAATAGGAACCACGACGTCACGTGGCCGCGCGCCGTCTTTATTGCACCTGCAGGCTGGCTGTCCCGACGACGATTGAGGACTGCGCCGACATGGCGTCGAAGTAGGAGACGAAGCGCCTCGGTTCGTCCGCGTCGTAGGGCGCAAGATTCCGCGCCCAGCGAAATGCGATCGGTTGATAGCGCAGCTCCACCGTCACCTGGAACGGTCCCGCCGCTCGGCTCACATCGACCACGTAGCGCACCCGATCGCCATCCGCACCGAAATCATCGTCTTTGGCGGCTTCCCCGCGGACGGCGATGTCCGCGGCGGCCGTTCCCTTGTCGAACCCGCGAGGGAGCAGCCGGTTGTCTTTGACGAACCGCGTGCCCTTCAGCAGCCCGGTGGTGACCGCACCCGCGGCGTCCACCATCATCGATTCGTAGATCTGCACGTCGGCCGCGCTGCGGATCTCATCGTGATGCGGTTCGTAGCCCAAGGGATCACGGTCGTTGTCGTTGCCGTCGATAGCCCCAGACGCGGTCACGGCGCCGGACTCGAATACGGACTGGCCGTCGCGATCGCGGACGACGACATGAAGCCAGGCGCGGCGTGCGGGGTAGCCGGTCGGGAACTTGTGCCCGGTCAGGTTGCGCACGCTGACGTCGAGGTCCAAGGACCCGCCCGAAACGCGCGCACCGGCCACCGAGACCATGGCCGTCCCTGTCTGCAGCAGGAGTGCCGTCGCCCGCGCGGTCGATTCGAGCTCGACTGGCAAGGCCTCGACGCCGAGCTCTGTCCGGTAGCGGTTCAACATCCGCAGCATGAAGAAGTTTCCGCCGATGAACGCATGGCGGCTCAGCCCGGCCCGCGGCTCGCCGAGTACCCGATGAAACCGGCGTCGGGTCGGAAACCTCCGGCATGTGACACGACTGGCAGCTTCGCTCGGTTCGAAAGGCGCTGTGCCGCCACTCGAGGTAGGGGACCTGTTCGGGGAGCGACGCCGTGCTCTCTCCGTTCGGTCCGAGCGCTTTGGTGTAGAGCGTGTGGCAGGTCGCGCAGAGTTCGGACTGCTGGATGTGCGTGGCTTCGGTCGGCGTCACCCCTGCAGCCGAGTGCATGATCCGCGTGCGGCCCGCGTCGATTCGGAATGGACCGAAGATCGGCGCCCCGGAGTCGGGTGCCGCGTTGACGACGAAGCCGCCGGTGAAGCTCTGGGGCGTGCCGAGGCGCTCACCGCTGATCTGATGGCAGAGCGTGCAGGATACGCCGTCAGCAGCCAGGCGCCCGGCGTCCGATCCGTCTCGTCCCACGGGCAGGTGCGCGAAGACCTGACCGTGTCCGCCGGCCGCGCGCGCCATCGTTCGGGCCATCGGCATATGGCACGTCGAGCATTCGTCCTCGATCTCCGCCTTCTTCGACGGATGATCGAGCGTCTCTCGTCTGACAGATGCCTGCCAGTAGGGGTCGCGCGAGGAGTTGGCCATCATCGACGCGCGCCACGCCGATCCGATCGACACATCTTCCCCGGACGGCGCCGTCAAGCTGTTGTGACACGCCATGCAGTTGTCCGAGGTCTGAAAATGCGGCGCCTTCCCGGACGCCGATGGAGGGGGGCCGTCGCGTTGCGCGGCGCCGGGCACGTGCGCGAACCCGAGCGCCGTCAAC
Organism: uncultured Acidobacteriota bacterium; assembly: GCA_963804795.1. Classification (GTDB taxonomy): domain Bacteria; phylum Acidobacteriota; class Vicinamibacteria; order Vicinamibacterales; family 2-12-FULL-66-21; genus CAVSUB01. The sequence continues at coordinate 2,936 of CAWDRS010000020.1, forward strand.
CAGACGGCAACGCCCGCAGCGATCGACGTCCGTAGCCTAACGCCACCCATCGAACAGGCCTCCGTCGAACCAGTCCCAGAGAAAATAGGTCAGCACCTGCGTGTCGCGCTTGCCCCGGTCGGTCATAGGGAGGCGCACGCCGGCGCTCACCAGAATGTGCTGACGTTTGCTCAACGAGATCTGCATCTGCGGAACGAAGTCCCACTGCGTGCCTTCGCCGCCGCCGAGCTCCCGCGCGGCCACGAACTCGACGATTGGCGACCACGAACGCCCGAATCGGCCCTCCATAAAAGTCTTGCCGAGCGCCACGCGCCAGAACGCTTCGTTCCCGGCGAGATTACGATTGGTCGACAACTCGACGCCGCCCTGAAACTGGAGAAAGCCGTCGGACGGGAGGATCTGACCCACGGCTACGAACGGCTCGACAATCGTGACTCCCTTGCCGAGCTCCTGGTTCTCCTTGCCCGTCGGCAGCGACACTTCTGCCGCGGCGCTGACGATCGTTCCCGATTCGAGCGAATGGAAGAGCGCGTGCTTCACCGCCAGGGCGACATCGCCGAGGCCGCGTTGCCAGTCGCCGGCGCCGTTCTTCTGCACAGCAAGTGGCACGGCCACCTCGAACTGGCTGCGCGCCCCGAGACGATGTTCGTAGAGCAGCACGTTCTCGAAGGTGGCGGCGTCGCCCCCGGCGATGGTCGTGGTGAGGACGGCTTCGTTTTCGGGAAACGCCTTCTCGGTGACCAGTGCGCGCGGGAGGTTCAGCTCACCGCGCGGCCACCTGCGGTCCGTGCACAGGCTGCGCACGTAGCCGACCGCCTTCTCAATCTGCTCGTCGGAGAGCGCCTCGCCGAATGCCGGCATCCGTCGATCGAATGCGCGCACGGGGCCGCCCTGGTGCGCGATGCCCACCCAGTCGGCCGTCGTCTCGGGAGTCGCGAAGCTGCAACTGGTGAAGTCGGGAAGCGGCGTGTCGAAGCCGACCGTGCTGAGCGGCAGGCCCCTGCCGTCTGGACCGTGGCACGCTGCGCAGGCCGCCCGGTAGATCTGCTGTCCGTCCTGAAGGAGGACCGGCGAGGTTTGCGCCGCGGCCGCGCGGGCGACAAACAGAAGACAGATGAATGCGAAGACACGCACGCGCGAGAGGCTACTACGCGATCGTCGCCAGCCGATAACCTGAGATCGATCTCAAGACATCGGCCTGTCACGCCTTCGCGAGCCTCGGAGCTTTGCGGCCTTCGTGAAGGAACTCCGTTCATGAACTAGCTTCAGGCTCAGGCCGCCGCGCTCGCCGCCGGCGTCTCGGCGCGTACGGTGAGCACGGGGCAATGTGCCCGGCGGACGACCGGCTCGACCGTCGAGCCGAACAGCAGCCGATCCACGACGTTGCGGCCGTGCGCGCCGAGCACGATCAGATCGCTCCGCCACTCTTCGGCGATGCGCAGGATCTCGTGATGCGGCTTCCCGCAGACCACCATCTCCTCGACGCCCGCGACGATGTTCGTCGAGTCGCGCAGGCGCATGGGGATCGCGTTTCGCAGGCGCTCGCGGCTGCTGGTTTCGCAGGCCTGCCGGTATCCCGGGAGATCGATCGGCGGTCCGACGAGGGGATCATAGAGCGGCGGCACCAGTTCGATCACATGGACGGCCGAGAGTCGTGCATGCGATTCGTCGGCCAGCGACGAGGCGTAGCGAAGCGCCGCCATCGAGCAGTCCGAGAAATCGACCGCGCAGAGAATCCGCTGAAAGAGCCCGACGGGAACCACGTCGGGGAGCGCCGACGGAACCGTGAGAACTGGCGCGCGCGCCTTGCGCAGCACCTCCTCGGTCACCGACCCGAGCATCAGCCGCTGAAAGCCGGAGCGGCCGTGTGTGCCCATCACGATGAGATCCGCCGGCAATCGCTCGGCATGGACGAGAATCTCCTGAGGGATATCCGGCGCCTCCGTCGCGGCCAGCGTGACCTGAACCCCGAGCGACGAGTCGGCCGCGAGGAACCGACGCATTTCCGCGACGAGCCGCTCGCGGGTGGCCTCGGATATCTCGAATGGACCGAGGCTCTGCGGTTCGAGGTAAGGAAGGACTGGCGTGGCCAACTGTATCGGCACCACGTGGAGCGCCGTGAGCGCGGCGCTGTGAGCACGGGCGATCGCGACCGCACGATCGAACGCACGCCGAGAGAAATCCGAGAAGTCGATCGGGCAGAGCACATGTGTGATCCGGACCATGGCGAACCTCCGTCAATTCAGTCGCGAACCCGTCGGTCGTGCCGAGCCGTGGGGTCAGGAACCACGGCAATTCCGTTGTCGACGTTGACGCTTCGTGCGCCGCGGGATCGCGGTCGTCCTTCCTCGAGTCAATCGAGCAACGCGTGTGCCGCCCGGTCGGCCCGGACCGGGCCGGAATCCAGGCGATGTGCGGCAACCGATGCGGATCTTCCCACACCTCCCGAGGGAATCTCCCACGAGGGCAGGGCTACGAACCTGACAGGTGGTGAGGGGCGCGGACCCGCGAAGCGACCTCCGCGACCGTCTCGCTGGTCGTGCTTTGCCCATCACCGATCCGCACGCGCGCAGGCTCGGCGGGTCTGCCGTTTGCATCGTTCCTCGAGAGTATTGGCTCGCCTCGAGAGGCATGCCTGGAGGATTGCAGAAAGGGAGGCTCTCCATGGAAACCGTCCCCGTCTTCTACGCGACGACTGAGGGCCAGACGCGCCGCATCGCCGACGAGATCGCATCGACGCTCCGCGAGCAGGGGCTCGTCAGCGAAGCGCGCGACGTCTCCGTCGCGGTGCCCGTCGACTGGGTGAATGTCGCCGGCGTGGTGCTCGGTGCCCCAATCTACGCCGGCCGTCACCAGAAGATTGCTGTCGACTTCGCGACAAGCGAGGCGGGCCACCTGTCGGTCCGTCCCTCCGCATTTTTTTCGGTCAGTCTGAGCGCGGGATCCCGCAATCCAGCGGAAGTCGACGCCGCCCACGCGCTGGCGAAGGGTTTTGTCTCTGCGGTCGGCTGGCAGCCTCTCCGCCTCGCATGCTTTGCGGGGAAGCTCGCGTACACGCGCTACGGGTTCGTCAAACGCCAGATCATGCGCTTCATCGCCTGGCGCGAGGGCGCGCCGACCGACGCGCGCCGCGATTACGAGTTCACCGACTGGACGGCCGTGCGCCGGTTTGCGCTCGACGTTGCCGAGGATGTCCAGCGGGCCCGGGGGCCAGCGCAAATCCGACCGGCCGTGTGATCCGCCGACCGAGCACAGGGCAGGTCCTTCGGCTGGTGCTGGGGAAGTTTCCGCCCTACTGCGCGATTTTCCCCATCGGAAATCCACGCATTTCTGGTGTTTCTGGCCCGATTCGCCCGGCACGGAACCTGCCTTCAGGACGGCCGAGGCTATCGCAGATGTCTAGCAAAGATCGGCGGCTCGTTCTGGACCAGGGTTTCGACCGCTCGGTCGAGACTGTGCTCAACGCGTTTTTGGCCGAAGGTTTCACGATCGAGCCCGTCGATGGTGGTGACCTGCACAGCCGCTGCGCCTCGGTCGACCGGCTGCGATATGCGCTGCTCGAAGCAACCTTGCCTGAGCTGCGGTTCGTTCCGAGCGGCTGTGGCAAACTGCCGGCGATTCTCGCCTGCCGGGTCACGCTCTTCGAGCTGACCGACACCTGCACGCTCGTCACGGCTTCCAGTCCCCTGCAGCGATACCCGACACTCGCCTCGCTCATGCCGCGGCTGTCCGAGCGGCTCGGCGGCGCGCTGCACACCGTCGGGTGCCGAGGGGCCAGTCTCGAGGCCGCATAGGTGGCCGCCACCAAGTCCCGGTCGTTGATCGACGATCCGGTGCGCCGACTCGAGGAGATGCGCGAGGCGCTCGATCAGGCCGCGATCGTCGCGACCACCGACGCACGCGGCATCATCACGTACGTGAACGACCAGTTTTGCCAGATCTCGAAGTACTCCAGGGACGAGCTCATCGGCCAGGATCATCGCATCATCAATTCCGGCTATCACCCCAAGGACTTCATGCGCGAGCTGTGGCGGACGATTGCGCAAGGGCGTGTCTGGCGCGGCGAGCTCAGAAACCGCGCCAAGGACGGCACGTTCTACTGGGTCGACACGACGATCGTCCCATTCCTCGACAACGACGGGAAGCCGCGTCAGTACCTGGCGATCAGAAGCGACATCACCAAACGGAAGGTGGCCGAGTCCCGCTTGCGGGAGCAGGAGGCGCTGACGCAGCTCGGGCAGCTCGCCGCGGTCGTGGCCCACGAGGTGCGGAATCCCCTTGCGGGCTTGCGCGGGTCGCTGCAGATTCTCGAGTCACGCCTTCCGCGGGACATGCGGGAGCGCGAGATCATCGGCCCGATGATCCAGCGCATCGATGGCTTGAGCAAGACCGTGGAAGACATCCTGCTGTTCGCTCGTCCGCAGCCGCCGCGCATCCGTCCTCTTGACGTACGAACGATCATCTCGGACGCCGTCGCGAGCGCCAAGGCATCGGCGCCGGACCTGTGCCAGGTGACCGTGTGCGGCGACGACGTGGGCGTTCGCGCCGATGCCGACATGCTGCGCGCCGTGCTGCTCAACCTGGTGCTCAACGCCTGTCAGGCGTCGAACGGACAACCCGTAGAGATTCAGATCACGGCCGGGCAGAGAAGGAGTCATATCGAAGTGCGGGACCGAGGGCCAGGGATTCCCGACGAGGTTCGCGAGAAAATCTTTGCGCCGTTCTTCACGACCAAGAGCTGCGGCACGGGCCTTGGCCTTCCGATCGTCAAGCGCCTCATGGAGGCGCAAGGTGGAACCGTCGGTCTCAGTCCGCGCGAAGGCGGAGGGACGGTGGCCGAGATCGTCCTCCCGCTGCAGCGGTCACCAGTAGACGCCCATCCCGAAAGGGTTCGCGATGCAGATACGAGAACTAAGGACTGAAGAGTGTCTTGCGGTCCTGGCGGCGACGAATCTGGGGCGCCTTGCCTGCGTGCGCTACAACCGGCCGTACATCGTTCCGGTCTACTTCGACTTCTACGAGGACGCGCTCTACAGCTTCGCGACCGTCGGCAAGAAGATCCAGTGGATGCGCACCAATCCCCGCGTCTGCGTCGAGTTCGATGAGATCGTCGACCGGTTCAACTGGACCACGGTCGTCGTCAAAGGCCGATACGAGGAGCTCACGAAATCGCCGGCGCATCAGGCCGCCCGGAAGCGGGCCTACGCACTGTTCGAGAATCGGCCCGACTGGTGGTATCCCGCGGCGGCAAAGACCCGCGCGGCCGAAATTCGGACGCCGGTGATCTACCGCATTCAGATCGAAGGCTTGAGCGGCCGGCGCGCCGCCCGGGATCCGAGAAAGATCGCCCGTGCCAGGCCGGTTCCCGCCGCCACGCAGGCGCCGCACTGGTGGAGTCACGTGCTGCGCCCGCTTCAGGGCCCGCCGGCCGGCTTTAAGTGATGTCGATGCCAGCACACCAATCCTCGGCGAGCGCGGTCATGGTCGAGGTGACGCGGATCCTCTGTCCGGTGGATTTCTCGCGGGCGTCCGCGCACAGCCTGAAGTACGCCGTCACGCTTGCGCAGTGGTACGGTGGCTCGGTTTCCGTCCTGCACGTGGCCGATGCCAGACCAGACGTGCCCTTGGACCCGCCCTTCGGGTGCCCTCCCCGTGGGGCCGCGGTGCTCGCCCCAGCGGATTCCGACCGGCTGCTCGCGGCGATCCGAACGTTTGTCGCTGCCGTTGCCCACTGCGGCGTGCCGCTCGAGCCAGTGGTCCGCTCGGGGTCCGCGACCCGCGAGATCCTGGCAGCAGCCGACGAACTGTCGGCGGACCTGATCGTGATGGGAACGCATGGCCACTCTGGTTTCGATCGCGCGGCGATGGGATCGGTGACGGAGAAGGTCCTTCGCAAGGCGCGATGCGCGGTGCTGTCCGTGCCTCCTCATCGCATGACCGACAGCGGCCCGCTGACCATCGAGCGAGTCCTCTGCCCGGTGGCGTTCTACGAGCCGTCGATGAGGGCGCTGCAGTGCGCCGTCTCACTCGCCGAGGAAGCCGATGCGCACGTCACGGTCCTGCACGTGGCCGAGGCGCTCTCCGCTCAGGACTTTCCCATCTACGATCGCGTGGACCTGCCGACGATCCAGGCGCAATACGAGCGGCAGCTTCGCTTCCGTCTGCGCGAGTTCGTGCCGACCGCGGCGCGCGCCTATTGCACCATCGACGAACAGATCAGGACCGGCACCGCATGGCAGGAGATACTGGCGACCGCCTGGGAGAGTCAGGCGCAGTTGATCGTCATGGGTGTGACCGGGCGGAACGGGTTGGACCGGGCCCTCTTCGGATCGACGGCACAGCACGTCGTCCGTCAATCGCCGTGTCCCGTCCTGACGATCCGTCAGCGGGGTTGCTGAGCGCCCGAGCCACGGTTCCGTCCGAGCGCCGTCACCGGAACCGCGCGTGATCCGCTCCATCCCCGGTGCCGCCGGTCGTGCTGGCACGGTGCGTGAAGCTCTCACTCGCATGAATCGTCCGTCTCTTCACCAGGAGCCCGACGGCGCCGTCCAGATTGCCCGTCACTACATCCGCGACGTCGTCTATGGCGCCAACGACGGCATCATCACGACGTTTGCCGTCGTGGCAGGGGTCACGGGCGGGTCGCTGTCGCCGCGCGCCGTGCTCATCGTCGGCACCGCTAACCTCTTTGCCGACGGCCTTTCCATGGGGGTCGGCAACTACCTGAGCATCAGGTCGAACGAAAGCGCCCGCGCGGCGCAAGACCTCCCAGAGGAAGAGGCGAGCCCGGCGCGTCACGGGCTGGCGACGTTCCTCGCGTTCTTCGCGGCCGGCTCCATCCCTTTGCTGCCGTATCTATTACCGCTCGTCGATGGCCGCAGCCTCGCGGCATCGGTGGTGCTGACGTTCGGCGCCCTGTTCGTCGTGGGGTCCCTGCGAGCGTCAGTCACGATCGACAAATGGTGGGCAGCCGGGCTCGAGATGCTGGGGCTTGGCGCAGTGGTGGCGATCGCTGCGTATGGCAGCGGGGCATTCATCAGCTGGCTGATTCCAGGGTTCGGGTAACGCGGGAGTTTTCCCAATGACCAGAAATACTTCGCACCAGCGACATAGCCCGCTTCCGTGGGTCGTGGTCCTTGTACTGATTTTGACTGTGACGCTCGGGGCGCAGCGCCAGCTCGCGTCAGCTCCGTCGGGCACGGCATTTCCAACGTGGCCGGCGAGCCAGGCACCAGCCGAGCTTCAGCCGATCATCTCGCGCGCCGACCTCGTCGTCGTCGCGATGCACGATTCGGTGCTGCGTGAGCTGACTGATGCGCTGTCGCGGGGTGGTCCGGGATCCGCGATCGCCTTCTGCCATCTCGACGCCACCGTCGTCAGCCAACGTGTCGGCAGAACCGAGGGCATTGCCGCCGGCCGGACGAGCGACCGCCTGCGCAACCCGACCAACGCGCCCAAGCCCTGGGCGGCCGCGCTGGTGCACGCCAACGCCGGTAAGCAGGCGCGAAGCGTCGAGGGTTTCGCCGTCGATCTCGGCGACAAGATCGGCGTGCTCCGTCCGATTGCCGAGCGCGGGATGTGCGCGGGGTGTCACGGGCCGGCAGAGAAGTTGAGTCCAGTGGTGAGGAGTGTGTTACAGGATCGCTACCCGGTCGATCGGGCGGTGGGCTTCAAGGAAGGGGAGATCCGCGGTTGGTTCTGGGTAGAGATGCCGAAGCGCGCCCGGTGACTGAAGCGGCCGGCCCGCCGGAAGGTCCGCGCTGGCACGCGCTGTCCATCGACGCCGCGCTCGCTGCCGCCGGGACGGATCGCCTGGGACTGTCCGATGGGGAGGCGGCGGCGCGGCTCGCGCGCTATGGGCCGAACCGTGTGTCGCCTCCGCCCCCCGTCTCCGCGCTCGCCATCCTTCGCGACCAGCTCACGGGAGTGGTGGTCGTCCTCCTCATGGTGGCCGCGGTCATCTCCCTGATCCTCGGCGACCGGCTCGAAGCCGTTGCGATCGCCGCGGTCCTCGTCATCAACACGCTCATCGGTTTCCTGACGGAGTGGCGCGCCCGCCGCGCCATGGAGGCTCTGCGCGAGCTCGACACGCCGCGCGCCTCGGTTGTCCGGACGGGACAGCTGCGGCTCATCGACGCGCAGACGCTCGTGCCCGGCGACATCATCGAAGTGAGCGCGGGGCACCGCGTCCCCGCGGACGCGCGGCTCGTCTCGACGGTGGACCTCCGCGTCGCCGAGGCGGCGCTCACTGGAGAGTCACTCCCGATCTCGAAGCGAGCCGACGTGGTGCTCGAGGACACGACGCCGCTGGCCGAGCGGAACAACCTTGTCTTCAAGGCCACGACCGTTGCTGCCGGCACCGGCCGCGCCGTTGTGACTGCGACGGGAGCCCAGACAGAGGTTGGTCGCATCGGCACGCTAGTGGGATCGGTTCAGGAAGAGCGTACCCCGCTCGAGCGGCGTCTGGACGCGCTCGGGCATCGGTTGGTGTGGCTGACACTCGGCGTCGCCGCGGTGGTGTCGATCCTCGGCCTCCTTCAGGGCGTTCCGATCGGGCTGGTCGTCGAAACCGGGATTGCGCTGGCGGTGGCCGCCGTGCCCGAGGCGCTGCCGGCCGTTGCGACGATCGCGCTTGCGGTCGGCATGCGGCGGATGGCGAAGCGGCACGCGCTCGTTCGCCGGCTGCCCGCCGTCGAGACACTGGGGTCGACGACGGTCGTCTGCACGGACAAAACAAAAACACTGACATCAGGCGAGATGACCGTCGTGCGGGTGTGGACGGCGGGGCGTGAGATCGACCTGCTCGCCGGGCCGATCGTTACTGACCCGGAGCTAGAGCGCATGCTTCGGACGGCGGCTTTCGCCAGCCGCCAGCAGGCATCGACAGTGTCCGTTGGCGCCGGCGCTTCGGACACGCCGAGGATCGCGGGCCCGCTCGTCGATCCGGTTGACGACGCCGTGCTGAATGCCCTCGACCGCATCGGCCTCGATCGGGCGCATCTTGCCGATATCTCGTCGCTCGCCGGCGTCGTGCCGTTCTCGAGCGAGCGGAAATTCATGGCGTCCTTCCACGACATGGACGGCCGGCTGACCGCGTTCGTCAAGGGGGCGCCCCGACGCATCCTCGAGATGAGCGCGCTCGACGGGGAGCAACGGGCGGGGCTCGTCGCGGTAAACAACGGGCTCGCGGCGCAAGGCCTGCGCGTGCTGGCCGTATGCGCAGGCGAAGTGAACGCCGCGTCGGAGGACGCGCTTCGCGGCCTGGCGTTCGTCGGGTTCCTGGGACTCGCCGATCCGCCAGCCGCCGGCGTCAAGCAGACGATCGCGCGGTTGCGCACCGCGGGCCTGCGCACGGTGATGCTCACTGGCGATCAACGGCTCACGGCGGAAGCAGTGGGCCGCGAGCTGGGCGTCCTCGGCGATGGCGATCGCAGCCTGGACGGCCGTGAGCTCGATCGGTTGACCGATGCCGACCGGGATCGGACGATCCGACACACCCAGGCCTTCAGCAGAGTGACACCGGAGCACAAGCTCGTCATCGTGCAGTCGCTCCAATCCAGCGGCGAGATTGTCGCGATGCTCGGCGACGGGATCAACGACGCCGCAGCGCTGAAGAAGGCAAACGTCGGCGTCGCGATGGGGATCCGCGGCACTGATGTGGCCAAGGAAGCCGCCGCGATCGTGCTGCAGGACGATCGTTTCGAGACGGTGGCGGCCGCGGTCGAAGAGGGCCGCGTGATCTTCGACAACATCCGCAAGTTCGTTTTCTATCTTTTCAGCTGCAACGTCGCCGAAGTGCTCGTCCTGCTGGTGGCCGGGCTGGCGGCGCTGCCGCTCCCGCTTGCGCCACTGCAGCTGCTGTGGCTCAACATGGTGACCGACACGTTCCCCGCGCTGGCACTTGCAATGGAGCCTGGGGATCCCGACGTCATGCGCCGCCCCCCGCAGGATCCCCAGGAAGCCATCCTCTCACGCGGCTTTCTGACCAGCGTGCTGGCATTCGGCGGGCTCATCACTTTGTCCACGCTCGCGGCGTTCGTGTGGGCGCTCGGCCGCGCGCCGGATCGGGCGCCGACGATCGCGTTTATGACGCTGGCGCTGGCGCAGATTGCGCATCTCGGCAACGCGCGGAGCCGCGGCCCGGTCCTTCGCCTCGGGCGTGCCCTGGCCAATCCCTACGCGCTGGCAGGCGTCGGTCTCGCCGTCCTCCTGCAAGTGGGGGCAGCCATCATCGATCCGCTGGCGCGCATCCTGCGCGTCACGCCGCTGGATGGAACTGAGTGGGTAGTCGTCATCGCGCTCGCGTCGATTCCCGCGCTCGCGGGGCAGGGGGGCAAGGTGTACCGGGCTGTAAGTTTGAAGTCTGACGTTTGAAGTCTGAAGTGCGGAAGTGGGAAGTGTGAAGTAGGAAGTGGAAGTGCGAAGGAAGCGGGAAGTCGGAAGCGGGAAGTGGGAAGTGGGAAGTGGGAAGTGGGAAGTGGGAAGTGCGAAGTGGAAAGCGGGAAGGCAGCTTTGGCGGAGGCTGGTCAGGCGGAAGATCGGCGATGCGTAAAAATCCACACACGTGTGCAAAATTCCGCTATTCTTCTACTCAAGCAACCGATCAATCTCTAGCGTTTTCAACGTCTTAGGCCTTGGTACCGTTACTGCACAAACGAAGCGTATGCCTGCGCCAAGTATCCTCGTCGTAGACGATGAAGCCCTGATCCGTTGGTCGCTGACCGAGCGCCTGAAAGGCGAGGGGTACCAGGTGTTCGAAGCGGGCACAGGTGCCCGCGCACTCGAACAGCTCGGCGAAGGCGTCGACCTCGTCCTCCTCGACTACAAGTTGCCGGACACCGACGGCGTCTCGGTCCTCCGCAAGATCAAGGAGTACGACCCCGACATCCTGGTGATCCTCCTCACCGCGTTCGCGACGGTCGAAACGGCCGTCGAAGCGATGAAGATTGGCGCCTATCACTTCGCCAACAAACCCTTCAACCTCGACGACGTAGTGGCGACGGTGGGTCGGGCGCTCGAGACGACACGGCTGCGCCGGGAAGTGCGGCAGCTGCGCCTGAAGGAGGCCCGTCCGTTCAGCTTGAACAACATCGTTGGCGGCTCGGACCAGGTCGCGGCGCTCCGCAACCTCGTCGCCAAGGTCGCGACGAGTCCGGCGTCGACGGTGCTGCTCACGGGCGAGAGCGGAACGGGCAAGGACCTGGTCGCGAAGGTCCTGCACTACTCGAGCGATCGCGCGAACCGCCCGTTCATGAACATCACGTGCTCGGCCCTGCCCGAGACGCTGCTCGAAAGCGAGCTCTTCGGGCACGAGCGCGGCGCGTTCACCGACGCGCGCGTGCAGAAACGAGGCATGCTCGAGACCGCCGACGGTGGCACCGTGTTCCTCGACGAGATTGGCGAGATGGTGCCCGCCCTCCAGGCCAAGCTGCTGCGGTTCCTGGAAGAGAAAGCATTCAAGCGCGTCGGCGCGTCGACCGACGTCCGCGTCGATGTTCGGGTCATCGCCGCGACGAACCGCAACCTCGAGGACGAGGTCGCCAAGGGCCGCTTCCGCCACGACCTGTTCTACCGGTTGAACGTCCTTCCGATCGCGCTGCCGCCGCTCAGGAGCCACGTCGAGGACATTCCGGTCCTGGCCGCATTCTTCGTCGATGGCTTCAACCGTGAGTTCCGCAAGAGCGTGCTCGGCGCCACGCCCGCCAGCGTGCGGCTCCTGCAGTCGTACGGATGGCCGGGCAACGTGCGTGAACTGCGGAACGTCATCGAGCGCGCGATGCTGCTCTGCGAGACCGACCGGCTCGAACCCTCCGACTTCGCGGCGCTCCGCACGTCGGCCATCGCGGGCGACGGGTTCGAATTGCCTGCCAACGGCCTCGACCTCGAACAGGTGGAGCGTCAGTTCGTCGTGCAGGCCCTGAAGCGAAGCGGTGGAAACCAGACCAAGGCGGCCACGCTGCTCGGCCTCAATCGCGATCAGATTCGCTACCGCATCGAGAAGTTCGGACTCTCGGTGCCGCACTGAAAAAGCTCGGTCGCGAACTGCGAGGTGCCAGCCGCGAGCCGCGAGCCGCGAATTGAGAAGCAGCAACAACGATGAAGGATGAGGGTGTCATGACGCCGCGCAACTCGGTTCTCTGCCCGGTCGACTTCTCCGACGCGTCCCTGGGCGCGCTACGGTATGCCGCTGTCGTGGCCAACCACCTCAAGGCCGAGCTCACGGTGCTGACGGTGACCGATCCGCTGCTGACCGAGGCAGCCGAGCTGAGCGCGTCCGTCGAGCATCTGCCGGAGGCCATCAACAAGGAGCTGCAGCGCTTCACGCAGAAGACCTTCGAGGGAGCGGTCGCCCCCGACTCGGTGCGGCTCGAGGTCACGACCGGCAAGCCGGCGGTGGAGATCCTGCGCGTCGCCAAGGCGCTGCCGGCGGGCCTCATCGTAATGAGCACGCACGGGCTGACCGGCGTTCGGAAGCTGTTCTTCGGCTCGACGACCGAGCGCGTGCTGCGCGAAACGACGGTACCGGTGCTGCTCACCCCCGCACCCGATCATGGACCCGCGCGGCCCGACGACGTGAAGCGCGTCGTCAAGCGTATCCTCGTGCCGGTGGACCTCAGCCCGGCGACCCTCGACCAGGTAGGCTCCGCGAAGAACGTGGCTACGGTCCTCGACGTGCCGGTGCTGCTGACCTTCGTCGTCCAGCCCGTTCACTTCGCGGTGTCCGGCCTGCCCCACATGCCGAACCTGGAAGTCGAGCGACGGTACCGGGCCGAGAGGTCACTCGCCGAGCTCGCGCACTGCATCCCGCAAAACCTGCGGCCGGAGGCCCTCGTGGCTTATGGCGACCCGGCCGAGGAAATCGCCAAGGTCGCGCGGGATCGCGACGCCGGGCTCATCGTGATCGGCCTGCACGCTTCTTCCATGCTCGGTCCTCGAATGGGATCGGTGACCTACCGTGTCCTCTGCCTCACGAGCACGCTCGTCCTCGCGCTGCCACCGAGGGGATGACAGGCAGAAAGTTTGAAGTCTGACGTTTGAAGTTTGAAGTGCGGAAGTGGGAAGTGCGAAGTGTGAAGTGGAAGTGCGAAGAAAGTTCGAAGTGGGAAGCGTGAAGTGGAAGTCCTGATCGTCGTAATCCGGTCCCGTGTTCTGCTTCTTCGTGATCCGCGACTCGAGTGTGTTCCGTGTAATCCGCGCG
>CAWDRS010000021.1:0-12643 GCA_963804795.1 uncultured Acidobacteriota bacterium
GCGGGTACAGTGTACGCTCGCGAGCTGATCCTGAATTAGAGGATCCGATCGGAAGATCGGGCGGCTCCGTACGGGCGGCCGCCTCGATTCGCTCCCTTCGTGGCGTCTCTCGTCGGTTGAACCAACCGTTGTTAGGCACCGGCCCCGGCCGCGGCCGCGCGCGTGGCCCGGAACGCGAGCGCAAACAGCACGCCGAGGGCGAGGTCGATGCAGCCAAACAGCAGAACGTCTGCGCCAACGCGTCCCACGGTGAATAGTAGAAGGACGGGCACCCCGAACACGAGCTTCTCGAGGATTGCCGGGAGCATGAGCAGCCGGTAGCGCTGTACGTCTTGTCCGATGACGAGGAACACCACTTGCCACACGAGCGCGACTCCGATGAAGCCGTAGAAGTGCTCAGGTCGCTCGATTGGTCCCGGAAGGGAGGGTCCGACCCCGAGCTCGACGAGGTACTGCGGCGCGAGCACAAGCAGCCCGTACACGCCGGCCCAGAAGAACACTCGACGCGCGAATGTCGTGGACTCTTTCATGACCAGTCCTTCTACGCCAGCGTGCCGAGACGTATCTGCCAGGGACTGATCTGCTTGGTGACGAGAAGGCCGTTGGTCGTCCACGGGTCTGAAGCGAGGCGCTCGACAATTTCGGCACTGCTGGATGCACGGAAAATGAGGAGCGCATCGCGCGTGCCCTCCAACGGCCCAACGAGGGCAGCGAATCCCTGTTCGAACAGGGCGTCCATGAAGGCAGCATGGGCGGCCCATTCAGACTGGGCCTCCAACGACTTCGAATCATCCCACCCTGGTCCACGCGACCGCAACACAACGAATGCGCGTTCCATTCCGCTACTCTAACCGACCCCTTTACTCCTTCTCTTGCTGCTCAACCTTCTGATTCAACAGCTCGACCTCCGCCAGAAGCCGGTCGAGGTCGGCCCGGCGATAGAGCCGGCCGTCGGCGACGACCGCGCGGATCTTCTGCGTGTTGCGGATGCTTCGCAGCCCTCGGCGGCATGCTGTGGCGGTGATCCTAAGCGGCAACGGTCAGGAAAACAAAAGGTGATCGATTTGCTGAACCGCATCGGTCAGCCCGGCGCGTTTACACAGGATCCACTCAAGAATGACGACGCAGCTTTTCGTGAGTTGGAACCAGTTTGGTGGGCTGGCTCCGCCACGGCGCGGCACTCCAAGGGGCTGCTTAAACCTGCGTGACGATCAGGCCGATGACCCGCAAGGGAGAAGCGTCGACTGATCCCAGTGCCCAGCAAGAGAGCGTCTCGGGCACGGTGGGCGGCGCCTGGGTGTTCCAGGGCGCCGTTCGCGTCTCCGTGCGCCATCTATAATCGCCGGTGTGCGCTGTTCAGCCTGTAATTCGGCGACTCCAGAGGGAAGCCGCTTCTGTCCGTTCTGCGGCCGACCTCTCCTCGACCTCGAGACGACACGTCTGTCGCCGGCCGACAACGACCAAACGCTTGCCTCGATGGAATCGTTGGGCGCCACCCCATCGCCTTCGCCTGTCTCGCGAGTGGACGTCTCGCACCTCGGGCACACGGCATTGGCCAACGGCGCGGCGCTGGCGGGCCGCTATCGGATCATCCGGCAGCTCGGAGGCGGCGGCATGGGTGTCGTCTATCAGGCCGAGGATTTGCGGCTCGGCCATCCGGTCGCGCTGAAGTTTCTCCCGCCCACACTCGCGGCCGATGCGCATCGCCTCGCCCAGTTTCACAATGAGGTAAGCGTAGCGCGGCAGGTGTCCCATCCCAACGTCTGCCGCGTTTACGATATCGGCGATGCCGACGGACATCTCTTCCTCTCGATGGAGTACGTCGACGGTTTGGATCTGGCGGCGCATCTTAGCACCCGCGGTGCATTTTCCGAGGAGGCCGCGGTCGACGTGATCCGCGGCATCTGCGCCGGGCTCGCCGCGGTGCACGCGCGCGGTGTTTTGCATCGCGATCTCAAGCCCGCCAACATCATGATGGCGACGAGCGGACAACCGAAGCTGATGGACTTTGGTATCGCCGCGGCCGGGGACAATCGGGGCGACCGACGCAGCGAGGGCACCCCGACGTACATGGCGCCCGAGCAGCTTGCCGGGGCGGATGCGACGACGAAGAGCGATATCTACGCGCTCGGCCTGGTCATGTTCGAGATGTTGACCGGAAGCCGAGGAGTCACTGCCGGCACGTTCGACGAGTTGGTCTGTGCGCAGGAGACCCTGGCCTCGGACATCTCCGAGCGCCTCCCGCGCGCGAGCCCGCGTCTGCGTCAGGCGATTGCGCAGTGTCTGGCACCCGATCCCGCCGCACGTCCCGCCTCGGCGCACGAGGTGTCGGCATTGCTACAGACGGTTGTGCTCGATGCGCGCGCGACCACTCGACGCTGGTTCCAGCTCGTGGCGCAGTCGGGGGCCGTTCCCCTGATGACTATCGGGGGAGGCATGGTCCTGCGTGCAAACGGAGGCGACGCCATCATCGGCGCGCTGATGCTGTTGACGGTCGTGGTGCTGGTCGCGATCGAGATTCGGTATCCGCTCGGGTGGGAGGCTGTCTACAAGGGGCACGCGATCCGGTTCCGCAACCATCCAATCTTCGGCGAGCGGCTCTATGTCGATGGTCAACTGGTGGATCGAGGTCGGTTCGGTCGCAGCGGGACACTGCGCGGTACGATCGAGCGGGGAGCAGGCGCGGGCGAGCGTATCACCGCGCACGTCCGATCGTCTGCCACCTTCTTGTCATGCAGGATCGTCGCCGAATCGTTCGCACCTGCGACGTAGGCCGTTGTGTTGCTTGCGACATGAAATGCGCGAATTTGCTGAATGAGAGTGGTGAGCCGCATTTTCGCCAGTTGGAACCAGCTGGACGAATGGTTGCGGCAGGTTGAGAGGCTCCAGGGCGCGTTCGCCTGGACGCCGATCACGCCGGGATTGGCCAGTCCCACGTCGGGCGGTTGCGGATCGTGCATCGGCGGGGACGGCGGCCGTCGTATCCTCAGGAGTAGCCATGCGACCGCACATCGTGAGCGGGCTGTGTGCGGCAGGTCTGACGATTCTCGTCGCGGCCGCGCTGTACTTCGCATCGGGACCAAAGATCGATCCGATCCTCTCGGCGCCGATGATGCCCGGCTTCTTCCTCGCCATGTTGCTCGGCGTGCGCGGCGGCCCCGACGGCACGCCGAGCATCGTCTACGTCTTTGGTCTTAGTTTTCTCTTCTGGTGGATAGCGATCGATCTCGTGTGGAGTATCTGGCGCTGGGTAGCAAATCCCCGCTGATCGTGATGGCACCCTGCTGGCGGGTTCGACCTGCATGGACGGCAGCGGCTCGATCGGCGCGACGACGCTGCATACAGCAAGTCGGTGATCTCCGCTGCAAGCCGAGCGCAGCTTAGCGGTTCGCCGCCGTCGAGCGACACCCGTCGCGGTGCTGATGCACGCGGGCCGAAGCAACGCTCGGGCGCCTCAGCGGCCCCGAGCCTGGGCTCCCCACACGACCAGCTCTGAACGCCGCCGCGAAACGCTCCGGCGCCTCGGCGCTTCCCTGAAGTACCCTCGCAGACACTGCCAAGGCGTCTTCACGACAACTTAGACCCCCTACCCGCGAAGGAGGGACGATGTCTCGCTCGATGGGGTGATCCACGCGAATTCGGCGTGCGGGATCGCGGCGACGAACGGCCGCGCGTGTTACGACGTGCGAGGCCGGGACGATAACGATCCGCGCGACGCGCTGAGCCGACCAGCGTTCGTTGCTCTCTCGGATAGCTTGCTTGCCGCTTCTGCCGGCTGGCCTGGGCTCGACTAGTCCCCAAGGGACGAGTGATCGTCGACCGGCCAGTCGGGCAGTTCGGCGTTTATTGCGCGTAACCTCTCGCGGCGCCAGCGACCCTCATGCCGCGGTCAGCAGGCAGGGTCGAATTTCCGTCACGAACACCCAGCCAGGCTTCGTTCGGCTTCGCCGAGCTTCGTCCAGGCAGGTGAGTCACCACCAGGCGAAGTCTGTCTCGCCATAGCCGACGAAGGCGACCTCCATTTCCAGCCTCTGAAAACACCCCGGTGAGCGCGGCCACAAGTCGTCAGCGAATTCGGCCCGCCAAAGCGGCCGTGAGCCAGTTTTCAGCTGACCTCCGCTTCTAGCCAGTGCAGGACCGCGGCGTCTCTGGCATGCGGTCGTTGCGCTCGGCAAGGAGGTCCCCCCGTGTGGTCCCGTTGGGTAGTTTCGGTAGTCATCTGTTTCATCGTTGTGACTGGTGTCCTTCGCGCATCCGCAAGCCTGGCTGGCGTTGCGCTCCCCTCGAACTTGACCGCCGCCGCCTTCTTTCAGACCGACCTCGAGAGAATATGGCTGTCGTCCCCAACATTCAGGCGCCAGTGCCGGAGGCTAGCGTCGGCTCCTCACCTGCGCGTCAATCTCCTGCTCGAGGACCTGGCCCGGCGCCCCTCTTCCTATCACGCGCGTGCGGCCATGAGACGCCAGAAAGGCGTGCTCGTCTCGGTTGATATCCACATCGCGCGGTTTGACGATCCCGTCGAGCTCATTGCGCACGAAATCGAACACGTCGTCGAACAACTCGATGAGATCGACCTCGCGATCCATGTCGGCAGCGGGAATGTCTGGAAACGGGAAGATGGCGCATTCGAGACGCGGCGTGCGATTGAGGTCGGCAGGCGCGTCGCCCACGATGTGAGCCTCGCCGTGCAGGCTCCCGAATCGCACAACGCGCGGGAGGACCTGGCGCGGCGCCCCCTGCGGGCCGTCACACAGCAGGAAGATGGCTCTCCTCACGCGAGTGGCCCGCCGTCCGGACGCGTCAGCGCGAATGGCCGTCACGTGGTCTTTGCTTCGTACTCGCCCCTGGTGCCCGCGGACGGCAACACCACGCGGGACATCTACGTGATGGATGTATCAACGCGCCGTGTCACGCTTGAAACACCGGGAGCCGCCGGACGACCTGCGAACGGAGAGAGCATGAATCCCGATATCAGCCGGGATGGACGGTACGTCGTGTTCGAGTCCATCGCCGGCAATCTCACGGACGTGGAGTTCGTCCGCGGCATCCCTCGTGTCTTCCTCAGAGATCGGCAAACGGGCGTCATCCGTCTGCTCTCGACAAACGCCAGCGGCGAGCCGGCGAATGGTCCAAGCATGAACCCGGCAATCAGCGGCGATGGCGACTCGGTCGCATTCACCTCATCGGCTGACGACCTGCTCGAGGAGCCGGGCGTTCCCGGCGGCAGCATTGGCGTGTACCTGATCCGACTCGCATCGAAAGAGCGCATGCGAGTCGACGTGACGAGTCAGAGGCACGTGCGTGCCGGTCAGAGCGCGTTCCCCGCGATCAGTCGCGACGGCCGGTATGTGGCCTTCATGTCGAAAGCCGATCTGACGTGCCGCGACGGTTCGTGTCGTGCCGATAATGTGCCGGACGAAAACGGGGTGTTCGACATCTATGTCCACGACACGATCATGGGGCAGACCAGACGCGTGAGCCAGGGTCACTCGAGACGCGACTCCGACGGCCCGAGCTATCACCCGGCCATCAGCGGCGACGGGCGTTTTGTCGCGTTCGTGTCCGAGGCGTCCAATCTGACGCACGGTGGAAGCGGGCGCGTCGCGCAGATCTACGTGCGCAACCTCGAAACCGGCACGATGGAGATCATCAGTCACGGGGCCACCGGCCGCCCTGCCAATGCCGGGAGCGCGAGGCCAGTTGTCTCCGGCGACGGCTCGGTCATCGCGTATCACTCGCTGGCCTCGAATCTGCTATGTGAGGACAAATGCGGCGCGTCTGAGCGCGACATCAACCTGCTGTGGGACGTGTACGTGTACGACCGGGCGGCCGGACGAACCATCCGGGCCAGTGGCGACGAGCACGAAGGATGGATGGAGAGCAGCAGGGGACCGTCGCTGGACGAGACTGGACGCCTGCTGACTCTCATGTCAAGACATCCGAGCTCGCCGCGTGACGAAAGTAACGACGAGGTTCTCTTCGTGGTCCACCTGACCTCCAGGTAAGACGCACCGCGCGGCCGATCACAGGTTAGCGATTTCAGGCGGCGGTCGTACCTACCGGAGATTCTCGATCAGCATCAGATCCGAGATCGATGTGTTTCGATAGACCAGAATCGTCTTTCCGTCTGGCGACACGGCCAGACGCGTTGAGTCGAACGGCGCCTTGACGCGTGCGAGGATCCGCACCCGGCCCGTCGAGGGGTCGAACACCTGAATCGGAATCTCCGAGTCTGGCGCCCAGGTCTGAATGAAGCCGTTGGATTGATTCCGATCCCGCAGGCTGCCGCACGGACTGTAGTAGACGCCGGTGTTGATGACAGCAAAGCTCTGAAATCTTACGCAAGGCACGACCTGACGCGGTGTCCCTCCGCTGACAGGAACGGCCAGGAGCGGCGAGTCGCCGAGCGTTGGATAGGTCTTCCCGTCAGCGGATTCATACACGACACGGCTCTGATAGATGAGCGCCTTCCCATCAACCGACTCGAACACGGGGGACCAGCTGCCTCCCTGCGTCACGCGCGTGGACGGCCCACCCTCGGCCGCGACCTGCCAGGTGTCGTGGCCGCCCCAGATTCCGTCGCCGCCGCGATCCGAAAGAAAGTAGATGCGCGTCCCGTCGCGAGACCACGCCGGCGCATTCTCTTCGCCAGGATCCGTCGTCACCTGGCGTGGAACCCCGCCGGCGGCCGGAATGACCCAGATGTCGGCGCGCCCGTTGGCGCCGGTCGATTCGAAGGCAATCTGTCGTCCGTCTGGCGACCAGGCGGGCACGGTCTGACGCGTCCCCGGCCCGTGCGTGAGTTGCCGCGCGCCGGAGCCGTCGGCCGACGCAAGCCAGATCTCTTCCACATCGCCGGAGCGTCGAGAGCTGAAGGCGATGCGGCCGCCGTCTGGAGAGAACTGAGGATTGTAGTCCCAGGCCGAGGACACCAGCACGGGCTCGGGCTCTCCCTTTGTTCGCAGCTTGAAGACGCTGCGCACCTGATACGAGCGCTCGAACGCCAGGCGATCGCCCGCAGGCGCGACCGCCGGCTGCCGGGCGTGATCGCCTGCGATCTCCAGCCGCTCAGGCGCGGCGCCGCCACCGAGCGACACGCGCCAGAGCTCCCAGCGTCCTCGTGCGTTCGTGTCGTACACGAGGGACGTACTATCGCGACTCCATGCGACCGCCGTGACCGACCGGCCCGCGTTCGCGAGGCGCCGCGGCGGTCCGGCCGGAGTGTAGTCCGCGCGTAAATCGATGACATTCACGCCGCAGACGCGACTGCTCAAGTTCACGCATGCGGCATACGCGAAGCGGCGCCCGTCGGGAGAGAACGCCGGGGCAGCGTCCATGTCAGGCGCCTTTGCCTCCGTGAGCCGACGAGGCGTACCGCTCCCGAGCGGGATCAGGTACAGGGCCCAGCTGCCGCTCTTCGCCACGTCCTCGGTCAGGTCTGGTCTGCCGACGATCCAGCGTCCATCCGGCGACCACGCGATGCGCGCCGATACACCGCCGCCGACGCGGAAGTCCGACAGCTTCCGCTCCCCGCGACCAGTGGGGAGAACCGAGTGCACGATGGTACCGCCGCCGGCGGGTTGGTCGCGGAGAAATGCGATCTGCTTCCCATCGGGCGACCAGATGGGAAGCGTATCCGCAGCGGGATCGGTCGTCAGTCGTCGGACCTCCGACGAGCCGACGGTCTTCACGTAGATGTCGTAGTTGTCCTCTCGCTCTCCGTTCCAGGAGAACGCCACCTGCGCGCCGTCTGGAGAAAACGTCGGCGCGACTTCGAGACCATTCAGGGACGTCAATTGCACGACCTTCATGGCGGCCGGCGGCGGCACCGGTCCCGGATGGGAGCGCAGACGAGGCCAGACCGCCACGCCGATCGCGACGAGCGCTACGGCCGCGACAGCTGCCCGTCGTCTCGAGCGGCGCAGCTTTGTTTCCGCCACGGCGCGCGCGAGCGCATGAAGCTCGACTTTCACGTCGGCCATCCCGTTGAAGCGACGATCCGGGTCCTTTTCCAGGCAGCGCCTGATCACTCTCTCCAGGCGGCGCGACGCGTTCGCGGTTGCTCCTCCCGATCGAGAGCGATCGATCGGCAGGCCCGATGGATCGGCACGGAGGATCGCGGACATGACATCCTCGGCGGTTCCGCCGGCGAACGCCGCGCGCCCCGAGACCATCTCGCAGAGTACGCATCCAAACGAGAAGATGTCGCTTCGGGGATCCGCCTCGTCGCCGCGCACCTGCTCGGGCGCCATGTACTGCGGAGTGCCGGCGATCACACCTCGTCGGGTCGACCCCGCGTCATCAGCGGCCGGCATTCCTGATTCTGAGATCCGCGGTGTCGGCTGGAACCGGGCGAGCCCGAAGTCGAGCAGCTTCGATTCCGGCTCCCCATCCCGGCCAGAGCTGTCGCTCACCAGCATGATGTTGGCCGGCTTGAGATCGCTGTGCACAATGCCTTCGGCATGTGCCGCGTCGAGCGCGTCCGCGATCTGAATGGCGATCCGCACAGCCTCGGCGACGGGCAGCGGAGCTCTGCGCAGCCGCGACGCCAGCGTTTCGCCGTCCAGGTACTCCATCACGAGGAAGTCGACGCCATCGTGATGGCCAATATCGTGAAGCGCACAGATGTGTGGATGCGAGAGCCGTGCGATGGCACGCGCCTCGTAGGCCAACCGGGCGCGACCGCGGATGTCGGTTGTCGCGTCAGGCGACAGGATCTTCAGCGCGACGTGGCGGTCGAGCCGCGTATCGCGGGCTCGATAGACTTCGCCCATACCGCCAGCACCGGCGAAGCCCTCAACTTCAAACACGCCGATTCGCGTTCCCGGCGCCAGAATCCGGGAGACGGGTGACGACGCGCCGCTGGAGGTCCGAGTGGCGCGAACCTGTCCGCCGGAGAGAAATCCCTCCGCGTCCCGGTGCGCTGCCAGCAGCGACTCCACCTTGTCGCGCAACCGGGTATTGCCGCCACACTTGCGCTCAAGAAACTCGTCACGCGCCACGCCAGATGTGGAGAGAGCGGCATCGAAGACCGCGAACACGTCCTCCCAGCTCTCGGAGATCATTCGCGGTGACTCTTGGCGACTGCTGGTGACGCGGATCGGACGCTCCGTGCGACCGGTGACCGATGGGCGCTCGGTTGCCGGGCCGGCACCGTGTCGGATCGCGCGGCCACCGCGTGTCTCAGCTCACGGAACAACCACGCCCGGACGCGGATCCAATCGCGCTTGACGGTTGCCGGCGACGACTGGACGACTTCGGCAGTCTCCTCGATCGTGAGCCCGCCGAAGAACCGCATGACCACGAGATCGGCCAATCGCGGGTTGATTGCGCCCAGCTTGTTCAACGCAATCGCCAGGTCGATGAGCTCGACGTCGCGTGGAGGTGTGACCGCGGCATGATCCGAGAGCGACACTTTCAACAGAGCGCCGCCGCGCTTGAGGGCGGCGTGCCCCCGGGCATGGTCCACGAGGACGCGCCGCATCAGGCGAGCGGCGATCGCGAAGAACTGGACGCGGTTCTGCCAGCGTACGCGGCGGAGATCGACCAGACGCACGTAGGCCTCATGGACGAGAGCTGTCGGTGTCAACGAGTGATCGCCGCGTTCGGCCCGGAGGCGCCGGCGCGCGACACGCCGCAGATCTGCGTACACGGCCTCCATCAGCCGACTGTCTGCGGCCGGATCTCCCTTGCCCCACGCCACGAGCCACGCGGTCACGTCATTTTGGGGCATGCGGAGGTTCGGCGGTCCGATTGTACAACTCCGGGGCGGTTGGCGGTTTTCAGCGGCCGACTGAGGACCAAGCGATCCCACGATCTGGTTCGGGGCTAGAAGCTATCTGATAAGCGTGTCGTGTCCGCGCGGACCGTCAAAAGTCCGGCCAAAGCCTGGCTAAAGCCTGTCTATAGCCGGACACTGCGTACGAGTGGACGAGTAGAAACAAGGAAACTGCGAGAAGTGCAGTGAGATCCGAAGGCAGGGGTGACGCCCAACCACCATCGGCGGGGGCGATAGGCGCCCTGCACCTATCGCGTTCCGACCGCGTCTCGCCACGGCGACGTGGTATTATTCGCCACCTCTGCCTGCCCTGTGCACCGCCGCTGGCGATGCCCCAGACATCCAGATTCCACAACAGGTTCTCTTTTGCGGAGGACCGCGGGACGTAGCGAGACTCCGCCCCCGGTCGGTCTGCCAGAAGTCTCCACACAG
Source organism: uncultured Acidobacteriota bacterium (assembly GCA_963804795.1). Lineage (GTDB taxonomy): Bacteria > Acidobacteriota > Vicinamibacteria > Vicinamibacterales > 2-12-FULL-66-21 > CAVSUB01. Next base: position 10,211 of record CAWDRS010000021.1, read on the forward strand.
AACGCGAGAGCAGCTGATGAGAATCCTCAGGAATGTACTGCTGATCGGCGGACTTGCCGCGGTCGGCGCAGTACCAGTGATGGGCCAGGTGCACAAGTACTTCAGTCCGGGCACTATCTGGACCGTCACGATGATCCAGATGGCGCCGGGCATGGACCAGATGTATCTGCAGTACCTGGACACCTCGTTCAAGAAGTCGGAGGACGCACAGGTGAAGGCCGGCTTCCAGAAATCGTACAAGATTCTCCGGACGTTGGACGACAGCGGGACGTGGAACCTGCTGATCCTCCGGGAATACGCCAGCCTTGCCGCAGTGGAAGCCAACATCGAGAAGGCGGATGCCCTCTTACAGCAGTCGGACGGCAACGACGAGGCGCAGATGAAGGGGTATGTGGATCGCAGTAAGTATCGGGAGGTCGTCGGCACGAAGTACGCTCGCGAGCTGATCCTGAAATAGAAAATCCGACCGGAAAATCGGGGCGGCTCCGCACCGGCGGCCGCCTCGATCCGTTCCCCTCCGTGGCGCCGTTCGCGGCTCGCCATCTTCGCTGCGGAAATCGCTCGATAATCCGATCGCACGCGTCAGCGCCTCGCCTGAAATGGTCAGTTTGAGCTTGCGGGCGGTCTTGAGACTGACACCGAATTCACGTCGAGTAATCACCTCGAATCATCCTGGTTAGCAAACGCGGCCGATTCCACAACACGACGGCATTAATCGCTACCGATTCTTCGATCAAAAGGCGGCAACTTCTATTCCCCAACCTACGTCATGATCGGCCGAGCCTTGGCCGAACGCGGCCTGACGACCATCAGTGTGAACACCCGGATGCACGACCTCGGCACGGTGGGGGGACATCGGTTTGGCAAGCGGCTCCGTGGGGGAGCGTATTGGGGCGTTACAAGCGAGGGGAGTCTGGATCTGGCCGCTTGGGTCACATTCGCAGCCGGGCAAGGCTTCGAGCGCGTCGTGCTCGTGGGGCACAGCGCCGGCTGGTCGGCGGTTGCTGCGTACCAAATTCAGAGTCACGACCCCAGAGTCGCGGGCATGGTGTTGGCCTCTGGAGCGGTTCAGGTGCAGCATCCGGAGCGGGACGCGGCGTTGATGGCGCAGGCGACCCGCCTCGTAGAGGCCGGTAGCGGCGACGACCTGATACGCCTGCCCCACAAGTCATTCCCGTCTTATATGAGCGCCGCGACGTTTCTCGACCTCGCGAGCGTGCCACCCGCAGTTCTCGACTTTTTTGGACTGGAAGTTGCGACGCCCGGCGTCGCGTCTTTGCGCAAGCCGCTCCTCGCCTTCTTCGGCACCCGGGGTGATGTTGGCGGGCCGGCGGACCTCGAGATCATCCGCGACTCCGTGAAGAAGTATGCGGACGGGAACACGAAAGCGGAGACCATCATGATCGACAGGGCGGATCACATGTATACGGGGGAAGAGGCGCAGGTTGCGCAGGTTATCTCCGAGTGGATTGATCGTTGTGTGGTGGCATCTGGAACAAGGGGTAACGTCAGGCCGTAGGCCAGCAGGTCTGATCGGATTTCTCTCGCGAAGTTGCCTAGTCCCGAGGAAATCGTTCGGTCGGCGTTAGGTCGCCGCTGCGGCGTTTAACTGCACGAGCTGCCCAGGTCCGGGCGATCAAGGAGATCGACCCGTTCGCTGCAGTTGGCAGACGCTCTCTTACACCGTCTCGCAGGCGCGCCCTCGCTGTCTCGTCGAGCGACATGGCGTAGGTGGGGGCCGGGCCTTGACCGCCCAGGAAGGGCTGCCAGTAGTCGTCGAAATTCTCAAACACCGTCGGAATGTCGATCGCCCTCACTTCGACGTCTCCCAGTCCCGCGGTGGCAAGAAGCCTCTCCAGCGCCTCCGGGCGGCAGCTTGGGAAGCGGACGCCTTCATCCATCTGTACGGCGCACGGGTCGAGCTGGACCGCCACGTTCCAGAAGTACCTCATGAACTCCATTTTTTCAGCGTAGTCCCAGACGTATACCGCAATCGTGCCACCTTTACCCGCAACGCGCGCCATCTCAACGAGCGCGGCGCGTTGATCCGGAACAAAGTTCAGAACCAATCCCGAGACGACGACATCAACTGACGCATCACCGAGAGGGATCGCGGTGGCGGTGCCTTGATGGAGAGCGACACGGTCCGAGAGATTCTCCTTGGCCGTCTTGAGAAATCCTTCGGATGGCTCAACGCCGGTGACCGACGACGGGGAACACCGGTCCAGGATCGCGGCGCATAGCGCCCCAGTGCCACATCCTACGTCGAGCCACGTCAACCCGCCCGGAACGTGCAACCACGACAGAAACACGGGCGCGACCTGGCGGCTCCAGCGGCCGACGTACCGCTCGTACGAGTTTCCGCGCTCCCACTTGTCGGACACAGGCATGTCGTGCATGGTTTGAAGCCTGACGTGTTTACGCGACGCCTGT
>CAWDRS010000022.1:0-254330 GCA_963804795.1 uncultured Acidobacteriota bacterium
AGATGGGACGTCATGGCCGTCGGCGCCAATTCGGTGGATTACGTCTACCGGCTCCCGGCGCCGCCGCAGATCCACGGCCCGCGCGCCAAGATGCGGATCGGCCGCCACCTGATCTCCTGCGGGGGCCAGGCAACGACCATGCTCGCCACGATCGCCGCGATGGGGCTTCGCGGCAAGTACGTCGGGGTCACTGGCAACGACGACAACGGCGAGCGGATCCGCCGCGAGCTGACCCTGCTCGGGCTCGACATCGAGCACACGATCGTCCGGGATGTAGCCAACCCGCACGCCGTCATTCTCGTCGACGAGAGCTCCGGCGAGCGGATGGTGCTGTGGGATCGAGACGACGACCTGGCGATGCGGCCCGAAGAGTATCCGCTCGCCCTGGTCGGCTCGGCGCGCGTGGTACACGTCGACGACACCGACCAGATGGCCGCGATCGCCGTGGCCCGCGCGGCCCGCGCGGCCGGCGTGCCGGTCACGAGCGACATCGACCGCCTGACCGATATGACCGAGGAGCTCGTCGCCGCGGTCAGCCTGCCGATGTTCGCGGAGCACGTCCCGGCGGCGCTGACCGGCGAATCGGATCCCGAGCGCGCCCTCCGGAAGATCCGCCGCGCCCACGCCGGCATGCTCTGCGTCACCCTGGGGCCGCGCGGCGCGATGCTGCTCGTGGGCGACACGCTCTACGCGGAAGCGGCCCCGGTGATCGACGCGGTCGATACGACCGGGGCCGGCGACGTCTTCCGTGGAGGATTTACCTACGCCTGGCTCAAGGGAGATCCACCGGACGAGATCCTCCGCTTCGCCAACGCCGCCGCCGCCACGAGCTGCACGCGCGTGGGCGCCATCAACGGCGTGCCGACGCTGGACGACGCGCTCGCGTTGCTCGAACGCGCGGCCCGCTAGTTCGACTGCCCCCCAATCGCAGCTCCAGGGTGGGCTCCAAACCTGTATGTCTGAAACTCCGGATCGACGGGCTCAACGTTTCAGCGTCAGGGCTCCAGCAGTCGCCTCACTTGGGTCTGGCCGACACGACATTCGAGGGCTGGCTCTGGTTCCCGGCGGCGTCGAGTGCGGTGACTCGATACCAGTAGTCCGTGTTTCCGGTCACGTTGGAATCCGTGTACGACGCTCCGCCGGGCGTGCCAATCGCAGTGAACGCTCCGGTAACGCCAGTCGTGCTGCGCCAGACACGATAACCGGCGAGCCCGCTTCCCCCCGTATCGGTCGAGCCAGTCCACGAGAGGTTGACCTTGCCTTTGGCAGAGACCGCCTTGAGCCCCTTCGGGACCGTGGGCGGAATGGTGTCGTTGTCGAGCGTCGTCGCATTGGCGACAGGCGACGGGGGAGAGCCGCCCGCGCTATTGGTCGCCACCACGCGGTACGGAGTACGCCGTGGCGGGCGTCAGATCGGTGTCGGAGTAAGAAGTCACGTCGGCCGAACGGATTGCGACTGCCACCCAGCTTCCACCGCCGGTTGAGCGCTCAACTCGATATCCGGTTTCACCCACCACATTGCTCCACGCCAGATCGATGCGCGTGGAGGAGAACGCGGTGGCAGTCAAGGACGCTGGGGCTGCTGGCGTCGTTACAGGCGGCGCCTGCGTGGTGGCCGAGACCACGGCTGACGGTGATGAGTCGCCTCCGGCACCGGTCGCCAGCACACGGTAATAGTACGTGGACGAGGCCGCGAGACCGGTATCGTTGTAGGTGGTCACGTTAGCGGCCGTGGTTGCGACCCCCGACCACGTGTTCGAGTTGGTAGACCGCTCGACCCGGTATCCGGTCGCATTGGCCGTACCGCTCCACGTCACGTTGATTTGCGTGCTCGACACAGCCGTGGCCGTCACGGACGACGGCGCTGCGGGCACAGACGGCGTGAAGACAACGTCGACCCAGTAGTTCGTGTCCGACTGCGGTGCGGGTGCGGGCAAGCCCGGACCGTTAGCGTGGATGAAGCCGTTACCGTGGATGGAGCCCTGCGAGGGGAGCCGCACCGGTGAGTGCACGATCTCCTGATCGCGGAAATAACCCGCATCGGCGGCGTACCTGCCAAACGGAGCGTAATAGGTCGCGAAGTACAGCGCGTTGGCCTGCACAGGCACGGGGGTCTCGAACACGACCTCCTGCCAGCCGCTGGGCGTCTCGTTCGACATTGTTCCATTCGCGAGGAGCTCGGCGGACATCGTCGTCCAAAACGACTGCCACTGCGAAGAGTCGTTTTCGCTGAAGGCCCTCCACAATCTGGCTTCGTGCGGGCCGGCGTTGTCTGGTCCCTTATAGAAGCGGACGGCGGTGATGAACCCGTCCTTTTCAACGCGGAACTTCACTCCCACTTCAGCAGCCCCGGTGTCGGACACCTGCGACGTTGTCGGAGTATCGTCCTGGCTCCAGATACTGCAAGGGCAGCTGCGGGTGGAGGCGGCCGGCGGTGCCGCTCGAAGGGCGGCCAGCTTCGCGTCCCACGCTGCGGCCAGCTTCGCGTAGCCGCTGTCGTTCGGGTGGACGCCGTCGAAGAGATCACCGGACGTGATCAGCGGGTACATGTCCACGAAGGATACGAGCTTGCCGGCATTGGCCTTGGCCTGGACCATTCCGGGAATCGCGGCGTTGTAGGCCCGCGCATTGGCGTCCTGCACGGGATCGTTCAGCGGCGTGATTGAGGCCACCACCACGCTCGCGCCCGGCGCTGTGTTGGTGATCAGATCGACGAGCGCGCTCAATCGATCTGGTGCCATGGCCAGGTCGATGTTCTGCTGCACGTCGTTGGAGCCGATCATCAGAAGCACGTAGTCGGGGTGATAGGCGTTGAGTTCCGTCACGACCACGCTGCTGATGCCTGCGATGGTGTAGCCACGATAGCCCTCGTGGAACCGATCGCGGAGCCACGGAGGACCGCTGTCTTGCGAACCCACCATCATCGGACGTGTACCGTCCGGCCACCATTCGCTGCACCAGCGACAGCCGATAGCCTTGTCCCCAGGAGGAGCCGCCGCCACGAGTGATGCTGTCCCCGAGCATCATGATGCGCGTGGGCGTCACGATGGTGTACGTGTCACCGGCGGCTGTGGTCGACACTACGAACCCGGCGGCCGCAAGGAGCAAGGTGACCGCGATCGCGATCACGCGCTTCCGGCGCACCGAAGGACTAGCCATCATGAGCACCTCGTCTCCTTGGTAGCTACGAGAACATGAACCCACCGAACCACCGCCGTGAGAAGCGACCACCGCGGTCGGCTGATAGCCCCGCGGTGACGTGGTGCTTCTAACCGCAGACCGTCCGTAGAGAAAACCGCGCCGAAGGTGACCGGCTGCGTCAGACAACCGCACCGTGCGCCGTCACTCGCTGTCCACGGATTTCGACTACGGAGGACGTGAATTATAGCAGCAGCGCTCGTATTCTGCAGTCGACAAACGACCAATCCGCCGTGAAGAAACAATCGCCTGTAGAAGCCGTCTCATAAACCTGTCGCTCGTTCCCGATGCGAGCGAACGACAGTGAGCGAGCCACGCGAGCGGAGCGCGCCGACGAAGCGGCGCGCGAGAGCGCGTGTAGGGGAGTCCGGGGGGCGAAGCCCCTCGGATGAGACTAGTGGCACCGCAAGTCAGACTTTAGTGCTCGCCGCCGGAGACTATCTTCGTCCTCTCGTGGCGACTCCGAGGAGATGGAGGTAAAGTGCACCCGTGACACCCATCACGAAGGCTTTCGCTGTCTCCCGTGAGATGGTCCACAGCTTCGCGAACCTCACGGGGGACCGCAACGCGCTCCACCTGGACGAAGAAATCGCGCGGAGGTTCCGACCCCGCGCGCCGATAGTGCACGGAATGCTGCCATTCAGCTTCATAGTCTGCCTGGAAGAGGCCTTCCCCGGTTCGTCCTTGACCTATACCGCCTTAGATGTCCGCTTCCGGGCTCCGATCTTTGTTGACGACCACGTTCGTCTCGAGGCGAACGTCGTTGCAGTCGGGAACGGCCGCCTGGAGTTCCAGGCGCGGTGGATCAGTGAAACCGACGGCGACACCCTGATCGAGGCATCCGGCACCTGTCGTCTGGACGGCGGCGGTCCCCGTCCCCCGGTCGCCGTGGCTGCCTCCACGGGCAGCCGCTCTTTCCTGGCCGAGGAACTTTCTGAAAACACCTACGGCATCGACGATCTGGAGGGAAGATCGGAGAGCCTTCGGTTCTCACTCGATCCCGCGGTCTTGTCCAGATTCCAGACCCTCCTTTTCGCGCCAGCCCTCGGCCGCGATGATTACCACTTTTGTCCGAACCTGGCCGCGTCCCTGCTCTTGTCGCCGTTGGTCGGTATGCGCCTGCCTGGACGATACGCCACGTTCAGCTCCTTCAAGGCCTCCTTCGACGAAACCTTTGCGCTCACAGGACATGGCTCGGTCTCGGGGACGGTCGATAAGGTCTCGCAGGCCAGCGAGTCCATCGCCGTCTCGGCGTCTTTCGCCGATGCCGGGAAGAGAATCGGCCACTGCGAAGTTGAAGATCCTCGTCAACCCACTCCCTCGGAAGATGATCCAGTGCGAGACGATCAAGGAACGCTTCCTTGATCATGGGAATCCGCGGCAAGGTGGCGGTGATCACCGGCTCGAGCCGCGGCATCGGCGAGACCACCGTCAAGCTGTTCGCCATGCACGGGGCCAGAACCATCGTCCACTACCACCGCGGCGAGCGCGACGCAGAAGCCGTCGCCGAGGAGATCCGGACAGCGGGAGGGATAGCCGTGGCTCTCGGCTGCGACATCCGGGACGACAGCGAGGTCAGGCGCTTCTTCGCGGAGGTCATCGACGTCTACGGGCGGGTCGACGTCCTCGTCAACAACGCTGTGAAGGACTTCCGTCCCAGGAGTTTCCTGAAGCTGCGCTGGAGGGACTATCTCGAGGAGCTCGAAGTCTCATTGAATGGGATGCACAACTGCTGTCGCGAGGTCGTGCCCATTTTCAAGAGGCAGGGTGGAGGGAAAATCGTCAGCTTGTCCAGCGTGATCGTCGACAACCCGATCCCGGGCCAGAACAAATACATCACCGCGAAGAGCGCGGTAGTCGGCTATACCCGCAGCCTCGCCAGGGAGCTGGTCACCGAGAACATCCAGGCGAATCTCGTGGTCCCGAACATGACTGAAACGGACCTGCTGTCGTCGATACCCGCCGAGTTCATCAAGAGGCTCGGAGCTGAAAGGGGCTATGGCAGGAATGTGGCGCCCATCGAGGTCGCGCTAGCCATCCTGTATCTGTCTTCGCCATGGTCCGACGCCATCACTGGCCAGCAGATCGTCCTGAACCTGGGCGAGCCTCCATTCGCCTGAGCGCCCGCGCGAACCAACGCCAGTCAACTCAGGCTGATAGAGGTCGGCATTTCGAGGTAGTCGTCGGTAGTTGCGATCCACAGGGCATTTTCAGCACGAAATCCCAGCCTACGGTAGTGATCCTTCACGAGCGCATTCTTCTCGGTTGCGATGTATTCCCCGATTACTCTCGTGCAGCCGTTCTGTCTGGCGAGTCTCATGACGACGTTCAGCACGAGTTCCTCCATCCCTCGGTGCAAGACCCGGCAGCTCATGAACCAGTTCTCGATGAAGAGGCTCTCGTCCCGCTTGTTCAGAACCACCACGCTGACAAGCCCGTAATCACCCACCCGATCGGCGAGCGTGAAATAACTGGTCAGGTAAGAGGGATCTTCCATGATTGCTTCGACGTCACGCTCCGTATAGCGCACCGTTCGAAGATTGAACTGGTTGCTTCGCTGGCTCAACTGCGCTATGCGTGGAAGATGAAATCTGTCGAAAGGCCGTGCGGCGGCAACCATCTCCAGGCTGGCCAGGAACGCGGCCTCGGAGTCGTACGTCTTTTGAAGGCTCATTCTCTGCGCTTCCAGCCGGTACTGCCGTGTACGCGCCTCGTCTGACTCGGTGAGGGCTCCAGTCTCGAACAGGTTGAGGGACGACAGCGACGTCCAGGTAGTCGGCAGGATCCTCGGGCAGTTCGGGAATCGTCAGCGACGGAATCGCCTCCTTGACCATGGCCCGTTCGAACGGGCTGTCGTCGAGGTACACGATGCTGTCGAAGCCGATACCCAGAACGCGCTGAATATGCCGGATGTTGTCGACCTTGTTTTCCCAATTCGCCACGAATACTGCGAAGTCATCCAATCGAAGCACCATGTGCGGATGTTTTTCGAACACCTCTCGCGCAATCGACTCGTAGTTCTTGCTGCAAACCGCAAGCAGGATGCCTCGTTGTTTCAGCTGCTTCAGCCATGCCTGCAGTTCACTGAATGCTCTGCCGATGCCCAGGTCTCCAATCTGAATATTTTCCAGCCCATCGTCGCCGACCACACCGCCCCATAGCGTGTTATCGAGATCGAGGATGACGGCCTTGTGCATCCGGCCGCGTAGGGACAAAACGATGTCGAGAATGCGCGTTGCCAGGTCCGGCCAGAAATCCAAGGCGTACGCGAAGCCGGCGGTCGTGTAGGTCGCCGTCGAGAAGATCTGCTTCCGGCCGGCCGGTTTTGAAGAGACGAGAGATCGACAACGAACAGGTTGTGGATCGTCGCACGCCAGGTCCATCAGCCCCAGGTTGACGCTCCGAATCTGGTATGAAAAGGACAGTCGCGTCTTGTTCGCATAACTCCCGTACACACCATCGTCTATTTCGCCGAAGTTGCAGTAGATGACGGGCGAGTTGAGATGCAAGTCGAGGGCGCGGCAAAGAGCCTCCACGTGCTCCAGATGCGCCTGGCCAAAGGTCGCCTGATCTTCGCGCGGGCGAGCGTAGAAGCGTGAGAGCAGCCGCTGAGCGGACTCGAAAAGGAGGACGTAATCCGGCCTGAAACGGTGCAGCTCTGACGTGGCATCCAGAATCTGCGCGATCGATCTGATCGACTCCGGCCTCGAACACGATCGGGTTCAGGCTTCGGTCATACGCGCAGCCCTTCAACGCCTGATGGAGAAACTGCGTGGGCGTATCGCCGAGTATCGCAATTTTCGTGCTCGGAAACTGAGCGTAGTCCTTTCTCAGGTTCTGGCGTATGTCCGAGAATCGCATCGGTCTGCGCTGCTTCAGTCCTGCGGGTGTCGGTCGATCCATTCCGCCATCTTCTTCGCCATCAGATCGTCCCCGCAGGTGTTCACGTGAACGAGGTCGAAGAAGCACTGCGCCGGGCATCCGTCGGTGAGGTCGATCGCCTCTGCGTGCTCCTGCTCCAGGTTCGTCCTGACGGCGGCGATGGTCCAGCGGATGTCGTGGAGGATGGACTCCGCCGGTTGCACCGTCGCAAAAGTGCGAACGAGGGTTTCATTCAGCGGCGTCAGCACGAAAACGGGACGCATGCCGGCGTCTTCCAATTCGTGCTTCATCCGGTTGAGTCCTCCAAGCGGGCGATGATCGGCTCCCGGGATCAGGTTGCGCTCCAGGAATTCGAAGCGGTCCTTGGCCGCCCGTTCTCGCGACCACACCCGGTCTCGCATCCATCGCGGTGGGCGGCGTCGATCGACCAGAGCGGCCAACGCGCTGCGGGTCCGTTCGGCAATGAAACGGCTTCAGCACCCAGCGATAAATCTGACCCTTGAATCGTCGAAGCCTGCTGGCGTTGCTGCCGTCGATCCCATAAAGACGGAAATACACGTCCGCAAAATTACCGTCGCGCGGTTCTGGCGCGCGGGATGCGACGAATCGAGTCGGAGGCGATCCCGATGAAGACGATGGTGCCGGAAGGCCATTCCCGCGCCACGTGCAAGACCGCTGCAAGAACGTCCGGCAGTCGTGCGCCGTTCAATGCGCCAGGAAACACTCGCTGGCCCGTGTACACCTCGAGGCGTGTCCACAGAGCGTCCGAGAGCGAGTTCACGTAGATGGAAGCGAACTCGGAGCCTCCGAGCAGAACAATGCGCGTGCCATCGAATCCGCCGTCCCAGAGGATCCGCTGGCGCGGGTCTTCATAGCGTCTCCATGCGGTCGTAGAGGTCAGGACCTTTCGAAGCCGGTCAACAACGCAGCCAAGCTCACCGCGAAGAGGATACTCTTGGTGGCCAGACGCGCCATCGTCAGTCTCGTCGGTCAGAATTGAAAGTAGATGAACGACGCCCGGGTCTCTGCGCCGAATATCAGGATAAGTCCGGCCAGACGTAATAGACCGGCCAGCGGAACCAGACGGGCTGCTGCAGGACGCGCTCGATCCGGTGGTGCGGCCCGGTCATGTCAACCCAGCCCACGACCATCGCGCCCAAGGCACAGCGTAAGCAGGTTGTATCTGCCAGCGGCCTCACAGCGCGGCGCGGACGCCAGAACTGTCCGAGCCGAGATGGGTCAGAACGTACAGCGCGTCACTCAGGCTCTCCGCTCGAAAGAACACCCACGACAGCAGCACGAGGTGGACCGTAGCAAATACCTGCCACGCGTGACCCAGACGCGGACGCTTTCGCCACAGCCGATCGTGCCACCTCTTTCGGATCGCCCGTGTCGAGATCGAAACGGACATGTAGAGCCCGTGCATCAGGCCCCAGACGACGAACGTCCAGCCCAGGCCGTGCCAGATGCCGGAGACCAGGAATGTGACGAGGAGACGCGATGAGAGACCGGCGGTTCGCAGGTCGCGGAGGGCGAGCTGGAGAGGGTTGAACACATAGTCGAAGATCCAGCGCGAGAACGAGATGTGCCAGCGGCGCCAGAACTCGACGATCGATCGGGCCCCATAAGGGTTCTCGAAGTTCGGAGTCAGTCGGATCCCGAAACACCGGGCGACGCCGAGGGCCATGTCGGTGTATCCGGAGAAATCGCAATAGAGCTGCACCGCAAACAGGTAGGTGCCCAGCGCGAGTGGCGGCCCCTGGTACGACCTGACAGATCCGTAGATCGCATCGACGATCAGGCCCGCCCGATCCGCCACGACCACTTTCTTGAACAGGCCCCAGGCGAACAGGATTGCTCCTGCGCGGCAGGCCTCAGGGTCGAACTCGAACCGCTGCCGCAGCTGCGGCAGAAGGTCGCCAGCGCGCTCGATGGGACCCTGAAGAACCTTCGGGAAGAACGCCATGTACAGAGCGAAGTACCCGAGGTGACGTTCAGGTTTCTGGACGCCCGTGTAGACATCGACAAGGTAGGAAATGCCCTGGAAGGTAAAGTAGGAGACGCCGACGGCCGCGAGCATTCCAGTGCCCGTGCTGCTGCCGAACCAGGATGCCGGAAGTATTTTGAACGCCGCAAGGACACCGACATCGAAGGTGATTCCCACCCAGAGCCATGCTGGGCGGCGCCGACCGCGCAGCGTGCAGGACCGTGCCCACGACGTAGCTGGCCACCGTTACCGCGGCGAGGGCGACGACGAGTGCGGGGATGCCCAGCGCGGCGAAGAACACCAGGCTCGCGCCGAGAAGCACGGCCCAGCGGGCCCGATGCGGCGCCAGCAGGAACGCCGGGAAGACGATCGCGAAGAACACCGCGAAGTCGAAGGTCTGGAACAGCATGGCGGAGCGTCAGCGCGCCTTTCGGTCGATCAGGTCCTGCAGATCGCCGACCTGTTTCATCCTCAACACTTCAAGCGTGGAGAACCGGACGCCATATTCGGCCTCGATGGCCAGGATGATGCGCACGTGGCTGAGGGAGTCCCAGCCTGGCACCGTCTCCGCGGTGGTCGTCGGGCTGATCTCATAGTCATCGAGATCCAGTTCGCTCAGGATGACCGCCTTGAGTCGTGCGGAGATCATGAAAATGGCTACTTCCGGCTGTACGTTGTAATGAGCGGCACTTCGGCCCACCCGCCGCTGACCGCGTCGTCAGGCCGGAAGTCGCTGAGCTCCTGAAATAGACGAAGTCTACGAGCACTGCAAGGGGCTCGCCACGGACGAGGTTATGTGTGGATGCCAAATCTCTGCTGGACAGTGCGAATTCTCGATGGGCTAGCGCAAGAAAGCCCGACATTGGCTGGACTTTGTTCGCCACTGCGTGCGTCTTCGAGGATAACGGAGAGGCGACGCACCATGCGCGAAATAGCCCCGGTCAGGTGGAAGCAAAAGGCCAGCGCCGATCTTCCGCCTATTCCCGCGATTCTCTTGGGTTGTCACCGCGCGCCCTTGTAGCGCAGGCCTTTTAGGCCTGCCCGCCGGTGCGCGTGGCAGCCCTGAAGGGCTGCGCTACGGGCGACACAAGTGAATCGCGGTTTTAAAGGCGGAAGCCACGCGAGACACGTTCACAGGCTCACGCGAGACACGTTCACAGGCTCTCAGGGTGCGATCACGCGCAACTTCGGATAGTAAGTGCGGTACCGCCGGGCGTCGCGCGTGAGCAGCGTGTACCCGGCAATCGCGGCATGCGCCCCGATGTAGAAGTCCGGCAGCGGGTGCGGCCGGGCCCCGCCCCGCCGCCGATATTGCATGAAGGCCTTCCCCGCCAGAAACGCTGCGGCCCATGGCAGCGGCTCCCGCACGAAATACTCCGCAGGCAGGGCATCGTCCAGATCCTCGATCGCGGAGAACCCAATCGAGACCTCGGCGTAGACCAGCGGGTTGACGACCAGCCGGCCACGCTCGGCGCACGCGCTCAGCGCGGATGACGACCAATCCAGCCACTCGTCGTCTTCCGTGATGATGTCGAGGAGGACGTTGCTGTCGACCAGCGTGGTCACGAGTCGGTCAACGCCGCGTCAGCGCGAGAATCTGGTCGGTGGACAGGTTGGTTGTCGCGCGGCCGCGCAGGCGGGCGACCAGCGCGTCGCCACGCCGGCGGCTGTTCCGGGCCTTGGTGATCCGCACGCCGTCTCCGTCGAGCGCAAATTCCACTTCCGTATTCGGCAGCAACCCAAGGCGCTCCCGGAACTCGAGCGGAATCGTCACCTGTCCCTTGCTGGTGAGCCGCATCTGGTAATACTCCTACTGGTAAGAGTCTAACACGGCACGGATCTGCCCGCTGCGGTGCTCCAGATCGGGATCGGGGATCCGCGGATCCGTGGCTTCAGTCAAAAAGGGCCCGACTTGTGGTCGGGCCCCCCGGTTACATCCCACTAGTCTCATCCGAGGGGCTTCGCCCCTCGGACTCCCCGACACGCGCTCTCGCGCGCCGCTTCGCCGGCGCGCTTCCGCCTCCGCGCGAAGCGCTACGGCGAGACCTCGCCGAAGCCTTGGCGAAGGCGGGCCGATCGCGTGGCTCGCTCGCAATACTCGCTCGCACCATGGAGCGAGCGTCGGGTTTGTGAGACGGCTTCTAGCCCATCGCGGTTCGGCTTGGCTGCGCGGGAATCATGTTTGTTACACTTCAGTTCGGAGGAGGCCGAATGCGTCGTCGGATTGTCTCTGTTTTTTCCACATGCTGTGTCTTCGCGAGCACGTTCGCCATCCCGCACGCGCAAACCACGCCGGCACAGGGACAGCCCCCGACGCCGCCCGCGGCGAATGACCCGATCAAAACGATAGTCGAGCGGCTCGACCTCGAGAACTACAAAGCCACAATCAAAGGGCTCACCCAGTTCGGCGATCGCCGGCAAGGCACCGACCGCAACCGCGCGGCGGTCGACTGGATCGAGGCGCAGCTCAAGAGCTATGGCTGCACGAACACGGAGCGCATCAAGTACGACTACCAGCCGCCGGCTGGCCGCGGCACCGGTGCCGCGGGTCAGCGGGGCGAAGGTGCGGCCGGAGCTGCCGGGCAGGCCGGTGCGACCGGCGGCACAGGCCAGCGCGGGGGCGGGCGAGGCCAGAATGCGCAAGGAGGCGGACGCCCCCGCGGCATTCGCGCGCGCACTGGCGTCAACAACGATCCGAATCTCCAGCCGGACGAGAAGCTCCGCGCGCTGAACTCGCAGCCGACCACACCAGGACCGCGCGAAGAGGTCTACTGCACCAAAATCGGCACGACCCGCCCCGAGGAAATGTACATCGTCGGGGCCCACATGGACGGGCACGGCTGGGGCGAGGCGGCCAACGACGACGGGTCGGGAACGGCGCTCGTGATGGAGCTCGCCCGGGTCCTCAGCAGCCCGGACATCCGGACGGAACGTTCGATCCGGTTCGCGCTCTGGAACAACGAGGAGACCGGCCTGAACGGCGCGCGCGCGTACGTCGATCAGCGCAAAGATCTGCAGGGCAAAGAAGACCCGCCCGGTTCGGGCAGCTATCCGGAGCCGAAGTGGCTCGGGATGATCCAGCACGACATGATGTTGTTCGACCACGGCATGCCCCGCGAGGACGGCACGGTCAGCAAGGACCAGCGGCCGGAAGCAGACGTCAACATCGAGTTCCAGAGGACGGCGAAGCTCGCGGAAGCGGCGCAGGCGCTCGCATGGGCGCTCCAGACGGCGAACGAGAAATACGCGACCGACTACCCGGCGACAATCGGCAGCCACATGACCAACACCGATTCGACGCCCTTCATGGACCTCGTCCCCGCCGTCAGCCTGCGCGAGAACGAGCGCGGCACGCAGATCGGCAGCGGCTGGGATCCGCACTGGCATCAGCCGACGGACGTGTACGCCACGTTCAGCGACAAGGACTTCCGGCTCGGGCTGAATGCCGCACAGACAACGCTCGGGGCGATCGCGCAGCTGACCGGCGCGACTGTCAAATAGTGCGCGACCTGATCAGAGGCACTGCGTGACCAAGGGACGTCTCGAAGCCTTCAGCGACGGGGTGATCGCCGTGATCATCACGATCATGGTGCTGGAGCTCAAAGCGCCGGAGTCGGCCGAGTGGCACGCGCTCCGGGAGCTCCTGCCGACGTTCTGCGCGTACGTCCTGAGCTTCGTCTTCATCGGCATCTACTGGAACAACCACCATCATCTGCTGCACGCGACCGAGCGGATCGGCGGCGCCGCGATGTGGGCGAACCTGCATCTGCTCTTCTGGCTGTCGCTCGTGCCGTTCGTGACGGCGTGGGTGGGTGAACACCCGGAGGCGGCGATTCCATGCGCCGCCTACGGCTTCGTGCTGCTGATGTGCGGGATCGCGTTCACGATCCTGCTGCGCGCGCTCCTGTCGGTGCCCGGTGGCAACCCGCGACTGGCGTCAGCCGTTGGCGAAGATCTGAAAGGAAAGTTGTCGCTGCTACTCTATGCGGCCGCGGTCGGTCTGGCGTTTGCGAATCAATGGATTGCCGACGCGATCTACGTGGCGGTCGCCCTGATGTGGCTGGTGCCGGATCGACGGATAGAGAGGGAGCTGCATCGGTGAGGTTCAAGGGGTTCAGGGGTTCAGGGGTTCAAGGTTCAAGGTTCAAGGGTTCAGGGGTTCAAGGTTCAGGGGTTCAAGGTTCAAGGGTTCAGGAGGCTCGAACCGGAGGCTGGAGCCTTCCTACACCGGGGTTCACTTGTGTTCGCTATGTCGCCTCCCGTAGCGCAGGCGTTCAGGCCTGTGAATAAATCGATCTTGTGGCTTCCACCTTTAGGTGGAAGACCAACGCCGGCCGCGATCTTCCGCCTGAAGGCGGAAGCCACAGGAGATTGTTCACAGGCTCTTCAGGCCTGCCATGCCGCGCGCGGGCAGCCCTGAAGGGCTGCGCTACATACGAAACACAAGTGAATCCTGGACTACGCCGCGTGAGCGGCGACCCGCCCGGCCGTTCGCTCGCCCAATACGGTCACGCCCAGGAGAATCAACGCGATCCAGACCGCATCCGCGACGAGGAGATGGAGCAGCTGCAGCCAGATCGGGGCGAGCAGGAATACGTTGAGAATCCCGAGCGACATCTGAAGGATGGCCAACGCCGACATGGCGCTGGCGAATCGCTCGGCGGTTGCTCCCTGCCCCGACGCCAGGCGTCTTCCGCTCGCGATGAGCGCGAGCGCGGCCGCGACGGCGAAGACCGGATGCAGTACGCGCAGTCGAATCAGCACGTGTGACGTCATCGAGAGATCGGCCGCGAGCCCTTCGCTCAGCGATGCCGCCGGATAGAGCGTATCGCCGAGCGCCGCGACAGCCCCGCTCGTGCTGGCCACCAGTACGCCGGCGCACAGCGCGCCGATAGCGGACGCGCGGCCCCAACTGTCCTGGAGGCGAAGCCCGGCGCCGCCGGAGAGCCACCAGGCTGTCGCCGTCAGGCACGCCAGCAATGTGAACGTGTTGATCAGGTGCACGGCGAGAAACATCGCGCGCGCGAAGCTGGCGTTGTCCGCAACCAGCCGGAACAGTACCGAGGCCGGCCCCCACGCCTGCTTCCGTGAGCATGAAGAAGACCGACAGCGCGGCGCCCCACCGGGCCGGATGCCCGGGACGGCATGCCCGCCACGTCCAGATCGCGAGCGCGAGCACGCAGACGAGCGCAGCGCCGCTCGTCAACCGGTGCGAGAACTCGATCAGGGTCGCCACTCGCGCGGCGCGCGGAATGATCTCGCCGTTGCACAACGGCCAGTGCGCGCCGCACCCGGCGCCCGAGCCGGTCGCCCGCACGTACGCGCCCCAGACGATCACGGCGACGTTGTAGGCGAGGACGGCCCAGCCGAAACGGGCCAAACGGCGCATAGGGTGAATTGTATCTGCCGGTCGCCGTCGTCTGCGCTCACGTCACTTCAACGGCGTCCGCGGCGTCGGCGGCGTCAACATCTCGTCGAAGAGCGGTCTTCCCATCTTCATGGCGGCCTTGTGGGCGGTGGCTTCTTTCAGCAAGTCCGCCACGATGTCGGGATGTGCCGGCGCGACGTCGCGCTTCTCGCCGGGATCGTCGTTCAGGTCGAACAAGAGCGGCGGATCGTGCACCAGGCGCCCGCCACCGATGGCGTACGCGCCGCTCGTGACGAAGTGCACCTTGTGCGGGCCTTTGCGCACCGCGCGAAGCTCGTCGTTCCAATAGTAGAAGATCGACTGCCGCGGGCTCCGGCCGGAGCCCTTCAGCGGGGCGCTCAGATCCACACCGTCGATTGGCCGGTCCCGCGGCAGCTCCGCGCCCGCAAGCGCGCCGGCCGTCGTGAAGAGATCCATCGCGGATCCGATGTCGGTGACCACGCCCGGGCGCACGGTGCCAGGCCACCAGAAAATCGCCGGCGTCCGCACGCCGCCCTCCCAGGTGGTCCCCTTTCCTTCCCTCAACGGACCGGCGCTCCCGGCATGCGCCCCGAAGGGGAGCCACGGGCCGTTGTCGCTGGTGAACACCACCAGCGTCCGCTGCTCGAGACCGGCCGCGCGCAACGTATCGAGGATCCGGCCGGTGCTCGCGTCGAGCTCCTCGACGACGTCGCCGTAAATCCCGGCGCTGCTGTGCCCGACGAACGCCGCCGAACGCGCAAGCGGAATGTGCGGGAGGTTGTGAGCGAGGTAGAGGAAGAACGGACGGCCGCGATTGTCGTTGATGAACTTCACGGCCTCCTCCGTGTAACGGCTCGTCAACGTCCGATGATCGACCGGCCGCTCGATCACCTCCGTGTTCTTCATGAGCGGCACGTCCCAGTCCTCCGGCTTCGGGTCGTAGTAGGCGCGCGTCTGATAGCCGTTGTCGCGCGGCACGGTCATCTGCATGTCGTGCGAAAACGGCAGGCCGTACCAGTAATCGAAACCCTGATGCGTGGGCAGGAACTCCGGCAGGTGTCCTAGATGCCACTTGCCGATGATCCCGGTCGCATAGCCTCGAGGCTTCACCAGCTCGGCAATCGTGATCTCGTCGAGCGGCAGCCCCTGCGCGGCGTTGGCCGAGAACACGCCGGGCGCAGCCCCGCGACCGCTGCTGTACGCGCCGCTCCTCACCGGCAGCCGGCCGGTCAGCAGCGCGGCGCGGCTGGGCGAGCACACCGGCTGGACGTAGAAGTTCGTCCACTTCTGCCCCTCGGCCGCCATCGCATCGAGCCGCGGCGTTCGGATGTTCGGGCTGCCGAATGACCCGATGTCTCCGTAGCCGAGGTCGTCAGCGAAGATGATGATGATGTTCGGGAGTGTGGCTGGCTGGGCCGCGAGGTTGGAAGCGATCGGGAGTCCCGCGGCCGCCAGCACGACGATCGCCACTACCAGTCGCTTGATCATGGAGCGCATGATAGCAGCGACATTCTCATCCGAGGGGCTTCGCCCCTCGGACTCCCCTACACGCTCTCTCGCGCGCCGCTTCGCCGGCGCGCTTCCGCCTCCGCTTAAGCTACGGCGAGACCGTCGCCGCTAGCGCCTGCGTGACGCGAGCGGCGGGCCGCTCGCGATGGCTCGCTCATCTGGCGGCTTCGCTCGCATCCTGAATCGAGCGGGCAGGTTCTAACGACGGCCTCAAGTCTCATCCGAGCGGGCTTCGCCCCTCGGAGCTCCGGCGACACGCTCGCTCGCAGCGCCTGCTGCGCGCGGCGCGCTCCGATCGCGTGGCTCGCTCGCAACGCTCGCTCGCATGGTGGAGCGAGCGGCAGGTTTTATGAGAACGGCATCGCCTGGCTACTTTCCGGCAACCGTCAGCTTATCGACCACCCGCTTGACGCCCTTCGTGGTCCGTGCAAGGCGAACCGCCTCGGCGCGCGACTCCGCGGACGGCACGTCGCCCTGAAGCGTCACCACGCCGTCGTCCGTATCGACGTCAATCTTGAGTCCCGGCGTCTTTCCATCGCCCAGGAGCTTCGTCTTCACAGCGGTCGTGATGGCGGCGTCGGTGACCACCTCGCCGGTCTTCTTCGCGGCAGCGGACGGTCTTGGTCTTCTCGCCCGCCGACTGCGTCGCGTCCTTGCTCTTCTCGGCGCCCGTGCCTACGGCGTCGGCCGTCTTCTTGGCGGCCGTACCGACCGCCTTGCCCGTCGCCTTCGCGGCGGTGCCAATCGCCTCGCCGGTCTTCTCCGCCGCGTCGCCCACTTTCTCCTTGCTCTTGTCGACTGCGCCCGCCGTCTTGTGTGCGGCGGTCCCGACGGCGCCGGCGCTCTTGTCCGCGCCCTTCTCGACCCCACCCGCGGCTTTCTCGGCGGTGGTCTTGCCTCCGGTGCCGGTGGCGGTGTCACGGACCGTCAGCTTGTCGACGACGGAGCTGACACCCGAGGTATCGCGCGCGATCTTGAGCGCGCGGTCCTTGACGGCCTGACTCGGAACGGACCCGCTGAGCGTGACGACGTGATCGACCGCGCTGACGTTCACCTCGCTCGCCTTGACCTGATCGTCGGCGGCCAGCTTGCTCTTCACGCTGGCGCTGAGCGCCACGTCGGTCTGCGCGAAGGCCGAGGTCGCGACGGCGAGCGCGAGCGCGCATAGAATTACGGCTGACTTCCTGACCATGACAATGCCTCCCTGAAAAATCAAACCCGGCCAGAATAGAGCACGTTCTGTGCCGGTATCTGTTCAGCTTACTCCTTAGTTTCCCGTAGCTTGCGCGTTTCCCGTAGCTTCCGCCTTTAGGCGGAAGACGTCCCGTGGCTTCCGCCCTTATTCCCGCGATTCACTTGGGTTGTCACGGCGCGCCCTTGTAGCGCAGGCCTTTTTGGGCCTGCCCGGCCGGCGCGCGTGGCAGCCCTGAAGGGCTGCGCTACGGGCGACACAAGTGAATCGCGGTCTAGACGCAAGAACGCTTCAGCTTCCACCTGAAGGTGGAAGCCACAAGGTGTGGCACGGTGGAAGCCACAAGGGTGGAAGCCACAAGGGTGGAAGCCACAAAAAGGGCGTCGGGAATCGGGCTCCCCAGCAGAGCTTCGGAATTGATGCTATGCGTGGCCCAGCCGTATGAAAGGTGAACAGTCAATCTGACGCGGCAATCTCAGCTGCGCCAGAACGTGAACCTCGGCAACCGGCCGCTGGAAATCAGCGTGAGGAGAACCAGGAAGAGATACACCGCCGCCGGCGTCCACGGACGGTCGAGCCTCGACGCGATCCTCCTCAGGGCCTCAGAGCGCTGCAGCGCGGCACCCGCTCCCGCCGCCGCGATCAGGAAGTAGCACGGGGAATATGTAGCGGTCGGCCTTCCGGTGGGCGAGCGAGAAGACCGCGGTCAGCGCAAAGGCAGTAACGATCGCGAACCAGGCGCCCTGCCACCCGGCATCTCGGTCGGCGTTGGAGCCTCTCGACGCGCTCACCCAGGGCCACCACTGGCCACGCCGAAGACAGGCGGCGGCCGCTCCTAGCGCGATCACGCTCCACGGAAACGGATACCAGATGATCCTGGCCGCGTACCAGCCCGCCGTGTACGTCACGCGCCAGACGACGGAAGCGGGTGTGAGGGCTTCCTCCGGCAGCTGCCGGCTGCGATAGATCTCCAGGAACGACCGGCCCGTTGCGTTGAGGTATGCCGTTTCGTATCCAAGGGTGACGATCAAACCAGCCACCGGCATCAGCCCCAGCCCCAACCATGCCGGCCAGTCCTGTCGCGGCCGCGCGTTCGAGGCTACACGGCTCACCAGCCACAGGCAGCAGGCGACCGGCACCATGAACGCGAACACACCCTTCACCAGCAGGACGGCGCAGAAGCCACCGAGCATGCCCGCCACCCACGCCGGCCGCGTGCGCGCGCGCTCCGTTGCGTAGATCGCAAACAGGAATCCGGCGAGCACGGCGTATCCTGGTTGGCTCGCACGCGGAAGACGAAGGCAATCGGCAGCAGCTGCAGGATCCATCCGAGGGCCACGGCATGGCGCGGAACCAGAGTCGCCGCGATCATCGTGACGAGGGCGAAACTGAAGACCTGATACAGCGCGTTGACGGCGTACGCCGCCTGGCCCGATGGGTAGCCGGCGAGGCCCAGCACCGCCGGCACGACGAACATGCCGACCGGATGCTCACAGTAAGGCCCCTCGCTGTTCCAGAAGCCCCACCACTGCGGTGCGATCCACTGCGCCATCGGCTCGCGCACGAGTCGCGCAGAGATCCCCGCGTACAGCTGCGAATCGGGGTCACGGCTCTCGTAGTGCGTTCCGGCGATGAAGAGTGCCGTCACGAGCCAGGCGGCGAGCCACGCCGGCGCGGCGCTCGTCGTGCGTATCACGGGTGAATATTATCGGGATCAGCGGTCAGGGATCGGGGATCCGATCGACAGTCGACAGTCGACAGTCGGCAGTCTGCAGTCGACAGTCACAGTCGACAGTCACAGTCGCCAGTCGACAGTCGAGTCAGCAGTCGGTTAGGCCGTCATCCCACTCCCCACGCCGCGGCGAGTGCTTCGCGCGCCTCGATCAGCGAGGGGAAGACGGCGACGACGAGGTTCGCGATCTCCGGGGTCGGCTGCGCCAGGTCCGGGACCATCAGCACCGGCATGCCTGCGGCGGCGGCGGCGCGAATGCCGGCGAACGAGTCCTCGATCGCCAGGCAGTCCGATGGCTCGGCGCCGAGGCTGGCCGCGGCGGCCAGATAGATGTCGGGGTTCGGCTTGCCTCGCTGCACGTCGTGTCGCGTGGTGATCGTCGCGAAGACATCGGCCAACGCGCCGAGCCGCTCGCGGACCTCGTCCCGGCGGCTGGACGTCGCCAGACCGACGGGGATAGCGAGGCTGGCGGCCCAGGCGACGATTTCCCGCGCGCCAGGCTTGAACGGCGCGCCGCCCGCGGCCGTCACGTCGCGCATGCCGAGCCGATGCGGTGATCGCGGAACGTGGGGACGGTGAATCCCTCGCCGAAGCGCGCGGCCAGCACGCGCTCGGCTTCCTCAGCGCCGAGGCCGATGAGGGTCAGGTACACCTCATCGGAGAGCACGAACCCGCAGGCGGCCGTCGACGCCTGCCACACGTCCCGCGTCGTCCGCTCGCTGTCCACGAGCAGGCCGTCCATGTCGAAGATCACGGCGCGCGGGCGTGTCCGCGCCAGCGGCATGTCGGAACCCGATCCGGTTGTATCAGCGACGTTCCTGCTGGTCGGTCGTGATCTTCTTTTCCGCTCTCTTTTCGGGGTTCTTGACGTACTTGTCCAGCCACGCGGCCCACCGCGCCCACAGATCGAGGAGCGTTTCCTTCGCGACCGGGCCGTGGTCCTCGTACGGGTACATGTAGAGGGCGGTGGTCTTCCCGAGGCCGTTCAGGGCGTGATACAGACGGATCGAATTGGTCGGATCCGTGCCGACGTTCTGATCGGCAAGGTTGTGGTACATCAGCAGCGCGCCGGTCAGGTTGTTCGCGTACAGGAACGGAGACATCGAGAGATAGACGTCCCGAGCCTCCCACAGATCGCGTCGCTCGTTCTGGAAGCCAATGGGCGTGAGCGTTCGGTTGTAGGCACCGTCGCCGGCGATCCCCGCCTTGAAGAACGGCGTGTGCACCATCGCATTGACGGCGGAGAACGCGCCATAGCTGTGCCCGCCGATGGCCAGCCGCGTCCGATCCGCGATGCCGCGGCGGTCGAGCTCGTCGATCGTCGCCGCGAGATCGTTCCGCAGATCGTTGACGTAGTTGTTGTTCATCTGCCCCTGCGGGCCGACGATCGGCGCATCGGGCTCGACGACGGCGTAACCGAGACGGACGAAGAACTCCATCGAGCGCGTCCCGAAGGTCTCGAAGGCGTTCTTGTTGAAGGTGCGATCCGGCCGGTCGTATTCATCCTGCCCCTGGAACTCGCGGGGGTAGAACCAGAAGATCGCCGGCAGCCTGTTCCCCGGCTGCCAGTCCTGCGGCAGCGTGACGTTGACGCGGAACTTGAAGCCGTCCGCGCGCTCCACGATGAGGCGCTCCTTTCTCGCGCGCGTCAGGTCCGGCATCAAGTCCTGGTTGTGCGTCAGCTGCGTCCGCCGTCCGCCCTCGATCAGGAACTGCTGCGGCACCTCGGTCGGGCTCTCGCGCGACACGATCAACTTCCCGGCGTCGATGTCGATCACGCGCGGAGACGCGCTCGTACACGCCCCTGTTGTCGCTTTCGTAGACGCGCTGCTTCTCGCCGGTCTTGATCGCGACCTTGTCGATGAACGTCTTCGGCCCGGCCTCGTTCGGATTCCGGTCGTAGGTCGAACCCTGGAGGAACACCGACTGCTTGTCGGCGGAGAGTTGGACGGGCCCGGTCCCGCCGCCGAAGCCACCGCGCCCGCCGCCAGCCGGCGCGGCGCCACGGCCGCCGGCGCTCACGATTCCGCGTGTCGACAGCAGCGACCCGGGGTTCGCGTACACGTCGTCGGCGCGGTATCGCGCCAGCGTGTAACGCTTCGTCGTGTCCGAGAGATCGACGGCGTACTCGATCGTGTTCTGCCCCGCGCGCTCGCTGAAGAACAGCATCTGCAGGTCGGGCGAAAAGCGCGCGCTCCGTCATCCGCGTGCTGTTCTCGTACAGCACCGTCCGGCTCGCTTCGCCGAACGGCGGCAGCCAGTGATATAGCCGGTCCTTCCTCTGCGGCGCGCGGCCGCCGCGCCCCGGCTCGTCCTGGCTCGAGTCGGCCGCCGGCGCGCCGGCGCCATCTCCGGCTGTCCCACGGCCCGCGCGCCCGCGTCCGGCCTCGCCTGCCGGCACTGGCTCCTGCTCGAGGTACGTCAGGCCCTGATTGTCGGACCGCCACGCGATCTCCCGCTTGCCCTGCTGATTCTGCCCGCGGCCACCGCCTGCCGCGGGATCCGGCGGGGGCGCCGTATCGTCCTGAACGCCCATGTCGATGGGACGATCGCTGACCTTGGCGAGGACCTTGCCGTCCACATCCCAGATCTCGTCAATCGATCCAAAGCTCGTCACCGGTACGTCATAGGAGAAGGGCTTGACCATCCGCGTGACGCGCACGAACCTGGCGTCGGGTGACGGATCGAGCGAGCGGATCATCGCCGGCTGCCCGATCTTCTTCACCGCACTCTTCTGCACGTCGACGAGTGCGAGCTGGCCCGTGGCGTGCCACTCGAGGAGCTCCTTTTCGTACGGCGTCGTCATCAGGCTCGGAAACGTGCGCAGCCGGTTCTTGTCGCTGTCCGCGATCTTGACGGTCGGCCCGGTCGGCGCCGCAGGGGCGGCCGGCATCGGGCCGCGATTCTCCGGAATCTGGACGAACGCGATCTGCCTGCCCTCCGACGTGAACGCGAAGGTCGTGACGAGCGTGGCGAGCACGGGCGTCCGCGTCAGCTGACGCGACTTTCCGCTGGCGGTATCCGCAACCCAGATGTGTGTCGCATCGTCCGTGTGGACGAAGAACGCCACCGCCGCACCGTCGGGTGACCACGTCGCGTTGGTCACGCGCGCCCCGGCTGGAATCTGAATGGGCTTCTTCGATCCATCCGCGGACGAGATGAGCTGAACGCTCACGTTGTTTCGAACGGTCAATGAGCGGGCACGGTTCGCCTTGAAATCGACGAACAGCCCACCCAGCTCGTGGAAGGGCTTCGAGAAGGTCTTCATCTCGACCGGACCATCCGGCGTCTCTTCGAGGAACCACTTCTTGTCAGGGCTGAGGCCCGACAGCGTGACGTTCTGTTGCCGCGGCGCCAGCACCGCGTCCGCGAGCTCCTTCGGGGGCTGCTGGTAGCTCTCCTGCCTGAGCACTTCGTCCGCCCAGCTCGAAGGGAGGGTCGCCCGCTGCTGGCCACCCAGACGAAGCGGCACCAGGAGCAGAACAAGAGCGGGAAGGAGTCGCAGAATGCGCTGCGCACGGAACGTCGTCATGGAGCCTCCTTATCCGGGGGACTTCGTCCCCCGGACCCCCTTACGCCGTCGCTCGCGGGGACCCCGACGCCCCGCTCCGCTCCGGCGGGCGCGCCTCCGGCGCGCTTACGCCGTGAGTCGGTAAGTATAGTACGTATCTCACAAATGGCAGCGCGAGCGAGCACCGCGAGCGAGCCACGCGAGCGGCCCGCCTTCGCGCGCAGGCGCTACGCGAGGTCTCGCCGTAGCTTAAGCGGAGGCGGAAGCGCGCCGGCGAAGCGGCGCGCGAGAGCGCGTGTAGAGTCCGAGGGGCGAAGCCCTGGCTGAGTGGCGCGTGGGGACAAAGCTGTCGGAGTTGCCGGCGACTATGATCGGGTGTGCGCATCTCGCTGACGGCGATCCTGGCCGTCGTCCTCTCGGCCGGCCTCGTCGACACGAGGCCATCTGTTCCCAGCACGCAAGCGACGCCGCTGCCGGATCGGGACGCCTTCATGTCGCGGGTGCGGTCGGCGATCCGGCTCGACGCGGACCTGCAGAAAGACTTCACGTACATCGAGCGCCGCCGCGACGTAAAGGTCGGCACCTTTGGCAAGGTATCCGTCGGCCCCGTCCGCACGTTCGAGGTGTTTCCGTCGGCGGATCCGAGCGCCAACTACAAACGGCTGATCGCGATCGAGGGCAAGGCCCTCGATCCTGCCGAGCTGGAGGAGCGCGATCTGGAGCACCAACGCGACCTCGAGAACGAGGCGCAAAAGCGCCGCCGGGAATCACAAACGCAGCAGGCGCGGCGAGTCGAGCGCGCCGAGCGCCAGCAGCGCGAGAAACTGGCGATCCTCGAGGACACGCTGCGTGTCTTCGAGCCCACGATCGTGGCGCGCGAGACCATCGATGGTGAATCCACGATCGTCGTCGACATGACGCCTCGACCGGACGCGCGCGTGACGACGCGCGAAGGGAACTGGATGAAGCAGTTCCAGGGTCGGGCCTGGTTCGTCGAGGAGGATGCGCAGTTCGCCCGCCTCGACGTGCGCGCGACGGATGACGTGTCGGTCGGCTGGGGGATCGTCGGGCGTCTGCACAAGGGAAGCCGAATCCTGGTGGAACGCCGGCGTGTGGGTCGGCTGTGGCTTCCGTGGCGGCTCACCTTTGACGCGACTGGCCGAACGCTCCTCTTCCGGTCGTTCGAGGTGAATGTCGTGACGGAGTACTCGGACTATCGGGTGAAATAAGACGGGATCGGGGATCGGGATCCGGGGCCCGGCGCTCGGCGCTCGGGGCTCGGCGCTCGCGCGCAGCGCCAACACCCGCCATCAGCGTCAGCATCAGCGCGGCAAAACGGTTGAAACGGAGGCCACGATTGTCGACTGTCGACTGCGACTGTGACTGACGACTGCGACTGTCGACCGACGACTGCCGACTGCCGACTGCCGACTGAGTTACGATCGCACCAATGGATCCTCACGCCCCGCTCCGGGACGATGTGCGGATGCTCGGAGAGCTGCTGGGCGACACGCTGCGGCTGCGTGAGGGTCAGGCGCTCTTCGAGACGGTCGAGCGTGTGCGCGCGCTGTCGAAGCATGCGCGGGCCGGCACGACGCACGACGTCGGACCGCTGGCGGACGTGCTCCGCGATCTGCCGGTGGAGTCCGCGCTGCCTGTCGCGCGGGCGTTCTCGCATTTCCTGACGCTCGCCAACATCGCCGAGCAGCACCACCGTGTGCGGCGCCGGCGCGACTATCAGCGCAACCCGGCGGCCGGCCCGCAGCCGGCGTCGTCCGAAGAGACGTTTCCGCGACTCCTGGCTGGAGGCGTGACACCCGATGCGCTGTACGAAGCGGCATGCGGGCTGCGGATAGAGCTCGTGCTCACCTCGCATCCCACGGAGATCACGCGTCGCACGCTCATCCACAAGTATCTGCACATTGCCGACGCGCTGATGCAGCTCGATCGTCCGGACCTCACGGTGCCGGAACGGGCCGAGACGATCGAGGAGCTGCGGCGCGAAATCGCCGCCGCCTGGGAGACGGAGGAGATCCGGCCGAGGAAGCCCGACCCCCTCGACGAGATCACGAGCGGCCTGCTGATCTTCGAGCAGACGATCTGGGATGCTCTCCCCCGCTACCTTCGATCGCTCGACGCGGCGCTGCGGCGGGCGACCGGACGTCCGCTCCCGCTCGATGCCGCGCCCATTCGATTTGGATCGTGGATTGGAGGGGATCGTGACGGGAACCCGCACGTCACGCCGGAAGTCACGCGGGTGGCCTGCTACTCGGCGCGCTGGCGGGCGGCCGACCTGTACCTGCGAGACGTCGACGCGCTGCGGCTCGATCTCTCCATGACCGACGCCATCCCCGAGCTCCGGGCGCGCGCCGGCGGTGCTCGCGAGCCGTATCGAGCGGTGCTCCGTGACGTGCGGAAGCGGCTGCTCGCGACCCGCGATCGGGCCGGGCTGCGGCTCGTGGCGCACACGAAGCGCGTGCGCGGGACGGACCAATCGCCCGAGCGGCCGGAGGATCACCTCGTCGAGGGTCATCCCTACGAGTCCATCGACGAGCTCATCGAGTCCATCGCGCTCTGCTATCGATCGCTCGTCGAGACGGGCCAGCAGATCATCGCCGATGGCCGGCTCGCGGACCTTCTCCGGCGCACGGCCGCATTCGGCCTCACGCTGGTACGGCTCGACGTTCGGCAGCACGCCGAGCGGCACACCGCAGCGCTCGATGCCGTGACGCGGCATCTGGCTGTCGGCTCCTACGCCGAGTGGCCCGAGGAGCGTCGCGTCGCGTTCCTGATCGAGTGGCTGCGCGACCCATCCTCCGCCGGGCTGCCGCACCTGCCGTCCGCCGGTCCGGAAGTCTGGGACGTGCTGGACACGTTTTCGACGATCGCCGACATCCATCCGGAATCGCTCGGGGCCTATGTCGTCTCGATGGCGAAGGCTCCGTCCGACGTTCTGGCGGTCGCCTGCCTCCAGCGGCTCGCCGGATCGCAGCTGCGAATCGTGCCGCTCTTCGAACAGGTCGACGCCCTGCACGGCGCCGCGGGAACGCTCCGCGATCTGCTGGCGCTGCCGGAGTATCGGGCGCTCATCGATGGCCGTCAGGAGGTCATGGTCGGCTATTCCGATTCGGCGAAGGATGGCGGGCGGCTCGCCGCCAACTGGGCGCTCTACACGGCGCAAGAGGAGCTGGTCGCGACCGCGCGCGACGCGGACGTCCAGCTGACGCTCTTCCATGGCCGCGGCGGAAGTGTCAGCCGGGGCGGGGGCCCGACCTACCTCGCCATCCAGTCCCAGCCGCCGGGATCGATCGACGGCCGGCTCCGCGTGACCGAACAAGGGGAGATGATTCAGGCGCAGTTCGGCTTGCCGGACATCGCCGTGCGCACGCTGGAGCTCTACACGACCGCCACTCTGGACGCGACCCTCGCACCGGCGGCTTCGCCGTCCGCGCTGTGGCGGGAGCAAATGGATGCGCTCGCGGTCACGGCGGAGTCCGCGTATCGCAGCGTCGTCTACGACGAACCGCGCTTCGCCCCTTATTTCAGGGCGGCAACCCCCGAAGTGGAGCTGGGCGCGATGCCGATCGGCAGCCGCCCCGCGCGCCGAACCGTGTCGGGCGGCGTGGACACGCTCCGCGCGATCCCGTGGGTCTTTGCCTGGACGCAGACCCGACTGCTGCTCCCCACCTGGCTCGGCACGGGCGAAGCGCTGAAGGCCGCCTTCGACCGCGGCCATCTAGGAAACCTCAAGGAGCTGTACCGAGAGTGGCCGTTCTTTCGATCGACGATCGACCTCATTGCGATGGTGCTGGCGAAAGCGGATGCGCGCATCGCGGCCCAGTACGATCGACAGCTCGTGCCGCCGGACCTCCTCCCGATTGGCGAAAATCTCAGGCGGCGGCTCGACGAAACGATCGCCGCGGTCCTGGAGGTCACGGGACGCAAGGAGCTCCTGGCGGACAACGGCGTCCTGCGCCGCTCGATCAATGTTCGGAACCCCTACGTGGATCCGATCAACCTGGTGCAAATCGAGCTCCTGCGCCGACTGCGGCGCGGCGGAGCGCCAGGTGGGACCGACGCGCAGACCAGGCCTGACCCGCAGGCCGGACCCGAAGTCTGGAGCGCGTTCATGATCACGGTCAACGGCATCGCCGCGGGGATGAGGAATACGGGGTAGGGAGGGGTTCAAGGTTCAAGGTTCAGGGGTTCAAGGTTCAGGGGTTCTTGGGTCTTCGGATCCCTGATCCCTGATCCCTGATCCCGACAAGACTCTCAGTGAGATACCCGGTATCCGATCACTGCGACGGCGAGCGGTTCTTCAACGTCGACGGCCCGCAGCCGCGCGGTCCCGCTGACCTCCTCAAATGGTGGCGCACGCGCGAGGCCCGGCCGTGGCCCGCATCCGTGCCGGTGGCGCCCGCGCCGCTGCCTCCGGCGCAGGCGCCCGCCGGACGCGTCGCCGCGACCTTCATCGGCCACTCGACATTCCTGATCCAGGCGGGACGGTCCTCGATCCTCACGGATCCCGTGTTCACCACCCACGCGGGGCCCTTCGGGCGCTTCGGCCCGCGACGCGTTCGCCGGCCGGGTCACGCCATTGCCGATTTGCCGGCCGTCGACGTCGTCCTCCTCAGCCACAACCACTACGACCACATGCAACCGGCCTCGCTGCGCGAGATCGAGGCGCGGTTCCATCCGGCGTTCCTCACGACGCTCGGGAACGCGCGCTTCCTGCGCGGGATTGGCCTGCGCCGGGTGATCGAACTCGACTGGTGGTCGCACGAACAGGTTGGCGACGCGTCAATCACGTGCACGCCCGCCCAGCACTTCTCCGCACGCGGCGTACGCGACCGCAACCGGACGCTGTGGGGTGGCTTCGGCCTGAGCGTCGCGGGCAAGACCCTCTACTTCACCGGCGATACCGGCTACTGCAGACACTTCGTCGAGATCGGCGCGCGCCTGCGCCCGATCGATGTGGCGTTCATCCCGATCGGGGCCTACGAGCCGCGCTGGTTCATGACGCCCGTGCACGTGAACCCGGAAGAATCGGTTCGCATTCACCTCGACCTGCAGGCGCGCGTCAGCGTCGGGATGCACTTCGGTACGTTCAAGCTCACGGACGAAGGACTCGACGATCCAGTCACGCACCTGACGGCCGCCAGAGCAGGCCGCCGGCGTCGAGCCTGGCGCGTTCGTGGTCCCAGGCTTCGGCGAGACGGTCATTCTCTGACCGGGGGGCTTCGCCCCGCCGGACCCCCCATCGCCGTCGCTCGCGGGGGCCCCGTTGCCCCGCTCCGCTCCGGCGGGGCGCGCCTGACGGCGCGCCAACGCCAGCGAGACCGGGGGCTTCGCCTCACGGTCTACTCTCGCCGCTTCTCCAGACACCACGTCGTCATGCACCGCAGCTCCTGGACGTTCGTCGTCTTGATCGGGTCTACGAGGCTTGCACCGAGCCGCTCGGTCCAATCGAGGATCACCTGCGCCGACACCACGAACCGATCGCTGCCGTCCGGCAGCCGCACGCGGCCGTACGGCCTGTTCAACAGGTGCTCGATGCCGATGCTCGAGGCCAGCCGGGCGAAGAGCAGGCCGCCCGGCCGCAGGACGCGCCACAGTTCCTCGAGCATCCGCTCGAAGTGATCCTCGTCTGCCGCGAAGTGCAGTACCGCGCTCGACAGGACGGCGTCCATGCTGGCGTCGGGCCACGGGAGCGCGTCGAGCGCGCCCTGCCGGATGTTCGAAGCCGGAAGGGACGGAGCAAGGCGCGATGCCAGCTCGTGGACGGCGGACACCGCCGCGGCATCGCCGTCGATCGCGAAGACGTCGTAGCCGTTCCGGAGGAACCAGATCAGGTTGCGCCCGCCGCCACACCCCGCGTCGAGGAGCCGGCGGCGCCCATCGAACCGGCCGCGCAGAATCTGATCGAACAGATAGATGTCGATGTCACCGAGCTGGCGACGGAGGTCGGCGGACCGAGGAGGGCCGGCGGGTTCGGGGCAACCAATCATGATGTACAATGTACTGCATGAAGCGGTATTCCGTGGCCGTCGTCCGGGAGCGCCTCGCTGAAGCCCTGAACGAAGTCGACCGCGGCGTCCCCGTGATCATCGAGCGGCGCGGCGTGCGGTACCGGTTGACACGGGAGCCGCGCCAGGCGCGGAAGACCACCAGGAAATCGGTGGTCGAACACGTGGACCGGGACGTCGCGGCAGGCGAGTGGTCGTGGGAGTGGGCGCCCGGCGGTCTTCAGTTCACGCCGGGACCCAGGCGGAACAAACCCCGATCATGACGCTTCTCGACACGAACGCACTGATCTGGCTGGAACAGGGGCACCGCCGGGCGAAGCCGTTGACGAAGGCCAGCTCGGCCTTGTACATCTCCCCCGCCTCCCTGCTCGAGTTGCAGATGCTGAACGAGGTCGGACGCATCAGGCTGTCGCCCGGCGCGCTCGACACGCTCACGCACGACGAGCGCTGGATGCTGGACGATCCGCCCGCGGCAGGATGGTTCCTCCGATCCACGGACGTCTCGTGGACGCGAGACCCGTTCGACCGCTTGATCGTCGCTCATGCGCGGCTGCGGGGTTGGAGGCTGGCTACGGGCGACAGTGCGGTCCTCGCGCAGCTCGGTGCCCGGGAGCGCCTCGAGCTCTGACACGAACCACGAATCCCATGCCGCGCACATCAATCACGAATCGCACGGCTGCCGTCGCGTTCCTGGTCCTCTCGGCGGCGTGCGCCGGCAAGGCGCCCGCCTCGGAGCCAGCTGGCGTGCTGACGATCGGCATCTCGACGACAGGCCCGAACGTCTCCGCGCTCACGTTCCCGGTCGAGATCACGGGCACCCGGCCGGATGCGGAGCCTGCGCAATCCGAGCGCGTCAAGGCTGACGGCGGGGTCGCGACGTTCAGGGATCTCGGCGGAGGCCCCTATGTGGCACGGCTCTCCCTTCCGAAGAATTGCGAGGCCGCCGGCGGTGCGTCGCGGCAGCTGACCATCGCTCCTCGCCGCACGACCGCCGTCCGCTTCGTCGTTACCTGCCGGTAGTCACTGGGAGGCTTTGGGATTCCCGTCGTCGTCCAGCACGGCGATCGGCGGAATCGCCGTCGCCTTGACGTGCTCGAAGAGGTGCGCGAAGTTCTCTCCGTTTCGTCTCCGTTTGACTCCGTTTCTCCGTTTGTGAACTCCGCTATCTCCGTCCTCTCCGGAAGCTCGGCGCGCGTGATATTGTCGATCATGCCTGCCCCTCGGAGAACATCATGAAAACCCTCGTGCTCGCGCTCGTGCTGGGCGCCGCCGGCTATCAGGAGGCCGGTCAGGAGCGGCCCAAGGTTCCGGAGGATTCGGTCGAGCTCGTTGTCTCCGGCTGCCTCAAAGGACGGGTACTCTCGGTGTCCGATTCGCGGCAGATCGATACCCAAAGCGGTCCAATCGTGCGCGCGAAGTCATTCCGTCTGGCGGGCAAGGGCGACCTCATGAAGCTGGTCAAAAAAGAAGACAACCACTTCGTCGAGGTCACCGGAATCGTCAAACGCTCGGCGCTCGACGACAAGGGGATCAAGATCGGCAAGCGCGTGGCCGTCGGGGGCGGATCGCCGGTCTCCAGCACGAAATCCATCCCCGATCCAGTCGCGGACGTGGCGGTCATGGACATCACGTCGCTGCGGCACCGCTCGACCTCGTGCGCCGTCAAGTAGCCTGCCGTGGCGCTGACGTTCCTCTGCATCGCCACCTATCGAAAGGGCGACGAGTTTCTTCGTGAATGTCGCCGGCAGGGATGTCGCGTCCTCCTGCTGACCGACGAGAAGCTCGGCGATTCGGACTGGCCCCGCGACGCGATCGATGCGTTCTACTACGTCCGGCGCGACATGCCGGAGGGCGACATCCGCAAGGGCGCGGCGTATCTCGCGCGGACGGAGCGCTTGGACCGGATCGTCGCGCTCGACGATTTCGACGTCGAGACCGCCGCGATGCTGCGCGAGTACCTCGGCGTGCCGGGGATGGGTCAGACGCGGGCGCGCGGATTTCGGGACAAGCTGGCGATGCGGAGCCGCGCACGTGCCGCCGGTATACCCTGCCCGGAGTTCGTGCACGCCCTCAACAACCAGACCATCACCGAGTGGGCGGAACGGGTCCATCCGCCGTGGGTGCTGAAACCACGGTCGCAGGCAGCGGCAATCGGGATCCGCAAGCTGAGCTCGGCAGAGGAGCTCTGGCGGACGATCGATGGACTCGGCGACACTCGTGCGGACTACGTCCTCGAACAGTTCCTGCCGGGAGACGTCTATCACGTCGACTCGATCTGGGCAGACGACCGCATCCGTTTCGGAATCGCCAGCCGATACCGCATGCCGCCGATGGCCGTGGCGCACGAGGGCGGCATCTTCGTCACCTCGACACTGTCGGACGCGGATCCTGCAGCTGCGGCACTGCGTGCGCTGAACGAACGTGTGCTGACGACGTTCGGGCTCGGTCGCGGAGCGTCGCACACCGAGTTCATCCACGCGCGTGACGGGGTCTGGCACTTCCTCGAAACGTCCGCCCGCGTCGGCGGTGCCTACATTGTCGATGTCGTCGAGGCCGCGACCGGCGTGAACCTGTGGCGCGAGTGGGCCAGAGCGGAAATCGCCGGAGAAGGAGGCGGATACCAGCCTCCGGAGACCCGCAACGAACAGGCCGGCATCGTGCTTTCACTGGCGCGCCAGGAGTGGCCCGATACCGGGGCGTATCAGGATCCTGAAGTCGTCTCCCGCATCCGCAAATCGCACCACGCCGGGCTCATCGTCTCGTCCCCCAGACCGGAGCGCGTCTCGGCGCTGCTCGATGAGTACGTCGAGCGTTTCCGATCCGACTTCCACGCCTCCGCGCCGCCACCCGAGCGACCACTCGACTGATGACGGAACGGTCAGAAGCCAGGGTCACGAGACGCGTGCTGGCGCGCGTCAGGTCGCCGCAACTCGAGAACGAGCGGGACATCGACATCTTTCTGCCGCCGTCATACGCGCACACCCGACGTCGATTCCCCGTCATCTACATGCAGGACGGGCAGAACCTCGCCGATCCCCACCGCGCGTTCGCCGGAACGTGGAGGCTGCAGGAATGCCTCGGCGATCTCGCCAGACGGGGTCTCGAAACGATCGTCGTGGGGATTCCGAACAAGGGCGCCGAGCGACTGCGCGAATACAGTCCGTTTCCCGACTCGCGCCATGGAGGCGGTGGCGGAGACGCGTATCTCGCCTTCGTCGAGCGCACGTTGAAGCCGCTCGTCGATCGCCGCGTGCGCACCAGGCCCGAGCGGGAGGCCACCGGCATCTTCGGCTCGTCGATGGGAGGACTGATCAGCCTCTACGCCTTCTTTCGCGCGCCGGAAACGTTCGGGTTCGCGGGTGCCATGAGCCCGTCGCTCTGGTTCGGAAACCGGGCGCTCGTGGACTACGTCGAGAGGGACGGCACGCCACCAGGCCGTCTGTACGTCGACGCCGGTACCGAAGAAGGGGCCGGAACGGTGAGGGACACGACTGAGCTCGCGCGTGTGCTGGAGCGCCGAGGCTACGTGCCTGGCGAGACGATGCTTTTCAGGGCTGTGACCGGGGGACGGCACGAGGAGGCGCACTGGGCCGAGCGCCTGGGTCCCGCGCTGGAGTTCCTGCTCGGAGGGGTGCCTCGTCTGCGGTCGGCGCCGCTGAGGACTGCGAACGACCTCGTGTGCGCCCGACCTGAAGGTCGGGCCGACGGCCCAGGCGGGGTTCACCCCGCCGGCTCCAACGCTTCGATGTCTTCGACGTCCAGCGGCTTGGCGATGTGCTGGTCGAAGCCCGCGGCCAGGCAGCGCAGCTTGTCTTCCAGCCGGCCGTATCCGGTCGTGGCCACGATCATGAGCGTCGCAAGGTCCGGTGCCGAGCGGAACTGGCGGACGACCTGATACCCGTCCATGCCTGGCAGCCCGATGTCGAGCAGCACGATGTCGGGCTCGAACTCCCGCGCCGCTTGGGCGGCGAATCGCCCGTCGTGAACGACGTGCGCTTTGTGGCCCCGCATCTCGAGCAGGAGGCGCAAGGAGTCGGCTGAGTCGACGTTGTCGTCGACGATCAGGTAGCGGCGCCTCCGCACGACTCCGGCACCATCCTGCGATCCTTCGTGTCCGGTGCCGACGATCTCCGGCTCGAGCGGCAGCCGCACGAGGAACTCGGCGCCAAGCCCTGGACCGTCGCTGCGCGCCTCGACGGCACCGCCATGCATGTGGGTGAGACGCGAAACCAGCGTGAGGCCGATGCCGAGGCCGCCTTCGGAACGATCCAGCGTCGTGTCCGCCTGAACGAAGAGGTCGAAGATGCGCGGCAGCACATCGGCGCTGATACCGACGCCCGTGTCCCTCACTCGAACAACGGCATGCTGTCCCTCGCGCTCGACGGTCACCGTCACGACTCCTCCCGGGGGCGTATATTTCGCGGCGTTGCTCAGCAGGTTCTCGAAGACCTGGCCGAGACGAACGGCGTCACCGGAGACCGGCACGGACACCTGAGGCACCCGCACCTCCAGGCGATGGCCGCGCGCGTCCATGACCGCTCGGCTGACCTCCGCCGCGACGCTCACGATGCTGGCAATGTCCAGACGCTCGCGCTTCAGCGAGATCTTGCCCTGCGTCACACGCGACACGTCGAGGAGATCGTCGACAATCCGCGTCATCCGCCGGGCCTGCCGCGAGATGATCTCGAGCGGCCGCTTCGCCTCCGGCGCCGGCATCTGGCGCTCGAGCGCAGCCACCGAATAGATGATCGGCGCCAGCGGGTTCCGCAGTTCGTGCGCGAGCATGCCCAGGAACTCGTCCTTCTGCCGATCGGCGGCGAGCAGCGCCTCCTCTTTCTCTCTACGCTCCGTCACGTCGACGCACGCACCGGCCATGGTCTTCGACCGGCCGTCCGCGCCGAGCACGGTCTTGCCTTTGTCGAAGAGCCAGCGGACCGTCCCGTCAGGCCAGACGACGCGGAACTCCTCCTCGAAGTCGGCGCCCTGTTCCGCGCAGCGGCGGCACGCTTCGACGACACGATCGCGGTCGTCGGCATGCACCATTTGAAAGAACTCAGAGAGCGATCTGGCCGAAGCGCCAGACGAGAGACCCAGCAGCCGGTCGAGGTTCTTGTCCGACTCGAGCACATTGGTGGCAATGTCCCAGCGGAACGTGCCGGTCACGGAGGCATCGAGCGCGGCACGGAGCCGGGCGCGGCTCTCGGCGAGCTCGGACTCTGCCATCTTGCGGTCGTGGATGTCGGTGCTGGTGCCGTACCAGCGCACGATGGCGCCCGATTCGTCTCGTAGAGGAAGCGCGCGGCCAAGGTACCAGCGATAGTCGCCCGTTCGCGGGAACTTGAAGCGGTACTCCATCTCGAAGGGCGCACCCTTCCGAACCGACTTCATCCACAGATCGTAGGAGGGCTGGCGGTCGTCCGGATGGAGCGCGGGGTGCCATCCCGTCGAATCCGCCGACGCCGGTGGCTCCGAGCCGACCAGCTCGTACCAGCGACGGTTGTAATAATCCACGCGACCGTCCGGCCCGGCCGACCAGATGATCTGTGGCATCGAATCGGCGATGTGGCGAAGCGCTTCGATCGACTCGTCCTTCCGGCGGCTGGCCTCGCGCAGCTGATCTTCGGTTCGCTTCCACTCCGTGACGTCGCGGCCGATCGCTGCGTACCCTGACGGGTTCCCGTACGAGTCGCGGAGCAGGACGACGCTGCAGGTCATCCACATCGGATCGCCGGTCTGCTGGTGCCTGACGCGGACCTCCCGCTCGGCATGGCCATCGCGCAGCGCCCGCGGAAAGAGGTCGCGCTCGATAATCGCGCGATCGTCACGGTAGAAGAAGTCGAAGAACGAGATTCTGCCAAGCGTCGACGCGTCCATCCCGGAGATCCGCGCGGCTGCCGCATTCAGGTAAATCGGACGGAACTGCAGGTCGGAGATGCCGATGAAGTCGCTGGCGTTCTCGATGAGGAAGGCGAAGTTCTTCAAACTCGCTTCGGCCTGCCGCATCGGCGTCACGTTGACGAGCGCGGCGATCCAGCCCACGACTCGGCCGTCCGCGTCGCGCTCGGGTACGTACGTGCACTGCATGCGCTGGTGGCCAGTGGCAGGAAACGAGTAGGTCATCTCGTATTCGACGCGCTC
The DNA here is from genome assembly GCA_963804795.1 of uncultured Acidobacteriota bacterium. GTDB lineage: Bacteria > Acidobacteriota > Vicinamibacteria > Vicinamibacterales > 2-12-FULL-66-21 > CAVSUB01. The sequence continues at coordinate 34,565 of CAWDRS010000022.1, forward strand.
GCCTGCCAGCACCCGCACGATGTATGGCTCGATTTGGGCCGCCATCTCGGGGCCGAGGAACTCGTCGATCCGGTGCCCGACCATCTGTGCCGGCGTGACGCCGAACCGGTCGGCGTTCGCCTTGTTGACGAACTTGAACCGACGATCGGGCCCGCAGTTGGCAAGGATCACCGGCACGTGATCGGCCACGCGCTGCAGCTGCTCCCGCTGTTGAGCGGCCGTCGACAACGCGGCGACGCGACCGTCCTGCTCCTGCCGCAGCCTCTTCCGCTGGTCTGCCTCGCGCTGGACGGCCTTGAGCCACGACTCGCTCATCACGCTGAAGACGACGCCGATGATCAGGAACACACCGATGCGGAAGACGTCCGGGGTCGTGAGCGAGAAGAAGCCGTCGGGGTGATCGAAAAACGGACCGTAGGCGACGACAACCGACAGAAGCGTGGCCAGAAGGCCGGTGAACAGTCCACCTGCCCACGCGGACACGAAGACCGCCAGAAAGAACATCTGGAGTGGTGCTTCCGTCGGGCCCAGTGCCGGCCGCAGGAGCCAGCGGACCACGAACGCGACAAGCACAGCCGCGACGGACACGAGCGGACCGCGCCAGCGGAGGCCTGGAAGTGGCATCGACCCCCATACTTTACCTCTGCCCGGCCGCCAAGGAAGAGGTCTTCCAGACGGGAGGTCCACCCCAGCCATTCGGCCGATCTCCTACCCTGCAGATAGAGGCGTCCGATCCCGGATTGTGAGCACGTATACTCCGCTGATGGCCGACAAGGAAACCATCGGGTTCATCGGGCTCGGCGTCATGGGAAAGCCCATGGCCGGGCACCTCCTCGCTAAAGGCTACCCGCTCGTCGTGCACAGCCGCAGTCCCGGGCCGGTGGATGCGTTGGTCGAGGCCGGCGCGGTTCGCGCCGACCGCCCGGCGGACGTCGCGGCGCGATCCCGCGTCGTCATCACCATGCTTCCGGACTCGCCGGACGTCGAGCTCGTGCTGAACGGGCCGGATGGGGTCTTCACGCAGATTCAACCGGGCACGGTCCTCATCGATACGAGCAGCATCGCGCCTGCCGCGGCGCGGGCGCTGGCCGCGAAGGCGCGGACGCTCGGGGCGACCATGCTGGACGCGCCGGTCAGCGGAGGTGAGGTCGGCGCGATCAACGCGTCGCTGTCGATCATGGTCGGCGGCGACAAGGCGGCGTTCGACGCGGTCAAACCGATCCTGGACGTGATGGGCAATCCGGAGCGCGTCATTCGCATCGGCGACTCCGGGGCCGGCCAGATTTGCAAGGTGTGCAATCAGATGGTCATCGCGGGGACTCTCGTTGCGGTGAGCGAAGCGTTTGCGCTCGCGCGCAAAGCGAAGGTGGACGTGGCCCTGGTTCGCGACGCGCTGCTCGGCGGGTTCGCCGCGAGCAAGGTGCTCGACGTCCACGGGCAGCGGATGATCCAGTCGAACTACGTGCCCGGATTCCGCGCGCGGCTGTTCGCCAAAGACCTCCGCATCGCCGTCGCCACGCTGGCCGAGCACGAGACTGCTGCGCCAGGCGCGGGCGTTGCGCAGGCGCTGGCGGCCGCCCTCCTCGCGGACGGGCGCGGCGAAGACGACTACTCTGCGCTGGCGACGGTGCTGTTCGATCTCGCGGGATTGGAGCGGACCTGAACGATACCGAGTCAGGAGCTAGAGCGAGCTCAGGAGCTAGGCGCTAGGAGCTGGAGCTATCGCTGACTCCTGGAATTCTGACTCCTATTCATGCAGCGTGCGCGCGGTCGGGTCCGGGTTGCGTGCCTCGATGCACGAGCTCCGCCAGCTGGCGCCTCGTCTCGAGCAGCGTCGTCGAGACATGGGTGGCTCCGGCCTCCAGAATCGGCTGCAGGGTGTCGTCGGCCAGCGCGGGAGGTGCCCATCGGCCGACCAGGATGCGGAGATCGGGAAATGCAGCGCGGAGGCGGCGCACGAGATAGCGCGTCTTCGACGGCGCGCTCGGAGGAAGGTCGGCAATGCACACAACGTTGTAATCCTGCTGACCGACCAACCTGACCAAATCCGAAGCGAGAATCCGCCCCCCACGCTGCTCGAACACGATCGGGAGATCGGTCAGCAGACGCGACAGCATTTCGAGCGCGAGGCCGTCGCCCTCCCCGTTGGCCGCATACCCCAGCACCCGCATCGGAGATTCGGCCCGACGACGAGGGCTCCGAGGGCTGCGCGTCTTCCGTCGAGGCGTCCACTACATCTTCAATTGGAGTTGGCGCCAGCGGACCGTCGTTCATCAGCTCCCTGGTGCCATCGATGATCGCCTGCTCGTCGTCCTCGCTCAGATGATCTTCCAGGCGGTCGCGCTCGGCGTAGTTCAGGGCGGGCACGAGGAGCGCGTCGTACACAGTTTCGGCCGGCTCGGTCTTGGCGAACCGTTCGACGAGATCGGCCGCCTCCGCGACATCGCGCGCCAGGAGCCGCTGATAGTAGCCGTACTCCGGGGCGAGCGCGGGACGGTCCGAAAGCAACGTCGCCACGAATGACAAGCCTGGGACGTGTTTGCCGAGCACCACGAGGCACACCGTCAGCGGCGTCGCCATGAGGAGTCCGAGCGGACCCCAGAGCCACGTCCAGAACGCCACGGACACGAGGAGCGAGACCTGCGAGATTCCTGCGGCCCCCGCATAGAGCACTGTCTCGAGCACCAGGTTCGTGAACAATTCCAGCAGGACGTAGAAGCCGGCGACTTCGAGCGGCCGTGTCCAGCCTGGGAGCGCGGCAAGGCTGATGAGGATCGGTCCAGCCGACGCCACCACCGGTCCGATGTACGGGATGAAGCGCAACGCGGCGCCCGCTGCACCCCAGAAGAGCGGATAGGGAGCGCCGAACATCCAGAGACCGACGGCCGCGATGCCGCCGTAAATGGCGTTGACGAGTGTCTGGAGCAGCAGCTGCCGGCTCACGCGACGGCCTGCTTCGTCGAAGGCTTTCGTCGTGGTGGCCAGATGCCCGTGGCCAATCAGGCCAATCAGGCGATCGCGCAGCTCCTCCCGTTCGAGCAGCATGAAGAGCACGAGGACGATCACGAATCCCGCCGTTCCAGCCGGTCCGACGAACGAACCCATCCAGCCGAACGCCGGGAAGCCTGACAGCGGGTCTCCCGACACCACAACCGGCTGCGATGGCGCGCTCCGCGGCGCGGTCTCGACGCCCATGTCCTTCTTGATTTGATCGAACGTGGACTGCAGCTTCTCCACAGACCCGCCGTGCTGCACGCCCCGCACGTCTCTGACTTTCTGACGGATGTTGGCGCGGTAGGTAATCAGGTCGGTGCTCAGGCTGCTCATCTGTCGGGTCATGCCCCAGCCCGCGAGCCCGAGCCCCGAAAACACGAGGGTGACCACGACGAGCACCGCGGCCACCCGGCCGATCCGCCTCTGAAGCCAGATGACCGGCGGAGTCAGGACGAATGTGAGGAGGATGGCGAGACAGAGTGGAACGAAAATCGCCTGCGCCCAGTGGAGCACCGCCACCACGAGCATCCAGCCGGCAAACGTCGTCCACGCGCGAAGCGAGCTGAGCCGGTCCACCATTCCTGTCGTAACTGAGCAAGGTGTGTGCCGCACCGGTTCGACGGTCTGATATCCTCCACCTCGACGGACTCATGGCTCGTCCCCGCCTAACAGCCCCCTCCCCAGTCAAACGCGAATCGACCCCACGCACGAAGCGTTTTCCACAGTTTCGAGGCCAGCGGGTGGTCCGCCGGTGGCGGCATCGGATGGCGCCGGACCCCCTCACCCGCAAACCCAAAGGGTTGATGCCGTTCTGGGCCCGGGCGCGGCGGCTCTTCTGGTCCTGGTGGGTGTGGGCGATCCTCTACCTCTGGGCGAGCCTCAACGACCAGTGGGGCTTGGGCGGCCGCCGCGGGATCCATGGCGTTCATCAGTTACCTGATCACGCCCACCGAGTTCCCACCACGGTACGGACTCGACCACGAGCTCGCCATCGAAGACGCCGAGTTCCTGCCGACGATGGCGGGGGCAACCGGCGTGCCGTTCGTGCCGGGAAACCGGATCGATCTTCTGAACAACGGCGACGCGTTCTATCCCTCGATGCTCGACGCGATCAACGGCGCCGAGGTGTCGATCACGATCGAGGCCTACATCTATTGGGCGGGTGAAGTCGGCCGGGAGTTCGCGGAGGCGCTGGCCGCAAAGGCGGCTTCAGGCGTACGGGTCAAGATCCTGCTCGACGCGGTGGGATCGACGAACATCGGCGAAGAGATTCTCGAAACGCTCGAGCGGGGGCGCTGCCAGCTCGCGTGGTACAACCCGATCCGCTTCTACAGTCTCGGACGTTTCAATCACCGCACGCACCGCAAATCGCTGATCGTCGACGGGCGCATCGCGTTCACCGGTGGCGCAGGCATCGCCGACCACTGGAAGGGGAACGCGCGCAACCCCAGCGAGTGGCGCGACATGCAGATCCGCATCGAGGGCCCGGCGGTCACGCCGCTCCAGACGGGATTCGCGGAGAACTGGCTCCAGACGACGGGCGAGTTGATCTCGGGCCCCTTGTTCTACCCGTTGCAGGAACGCGGCGGGGCCGCTGTCAGCGCAGACGATCATGAGCTCGCCGGAGATCGGCGTCTCGACGGTGCGCATCATGTACTACCTGTCGATCATCTGCGCGCGACGATCGATCTACATCGCCAACCCGTACTTCCTGCCGGACGCGGCAGCCATCGACGCGCTGGTCGAGGCGAAGGGTCGCGGCGTGGACGTGCGGATCATGGTTGCCGGGATCCACAACGACAACTGGCTCGCGCGCCAGAACAGCATCCGCCTGTTCGGCCCGCTCCTCCGATCGGGGATCGAGATCCTCGAGTACAACCGCACGATGCTCCATCACAAGACGATGGTCGTAGACTCGCTGTGGGCGACGATCGGCACGACGAACTTCGACAACCGATCGTTCGCGCACAACGAAGAGAACAACGTCTGCTGCCGTGAGCGCGGATTCGCGCGCCGCCTTCACGAGATGTTCGAGGCGGACATTGCCGCCTGCGATCGAGTCGAGCTGTCGGCGTGGAAGCGCCGCGGGATCTGGCAGCGCGCGCAGGAAGTGCTCGCGGCGTTCCTCGAAGAGCAGAGCTGATCCCGGGTTCTCCCAGCGAAGACCCGATCCTACGTCCTTGTCGTAATGGCATCGGTCTACATCCCGGTTCCGCTGACGACAATCGAGTACGCAGAACTGTTCGGGCACGAGTTGGAGCACGTCCTCGAGCAGATCGAACGCGTGGACCTCGCTGCGATGACGCTCGTTCGTGACGGCGCGACGCGGCTGTCCGACGGCGCGTACGAAACCACGCGCGCGCGCCGAACGGGTCTCGCGATCGCGATTGAATCCGACCGTCCCCGCTCCGGCATCGTCACGTCGCCGTTACCTCAACGCACGCACGGAGTGGCTGGTCCGCCAGCAGCGCGACAGCAGTGAGCCGGCACACGTTTGTCGGCTTTCGGCGAACGGCTGTCAGTTTCGTAGGCGCAAAGGGTTCTGATAGCAGCGCCGGTCTCAACCAAACGCCTGCTGATCTCCGGCTCGAATACGCGGTGTCGGGAAGCGGAGTCACGCGCTCCCGGCGAGCGCATGACGCGCGACGTCGCTCCATCGTTCACCTCGTGCGCGGGTGATCGCGAACACCGCGGCTGCGGCCACCAGGTACAGGGCCACGGGCAGAAGGCCGGACTCGCCGAGGATCTTCGGGTCGCCGGCACCGAACACCTTCGGAACGAGCACCTGCGAGACCGCATTGTGGAACGCATGAAACCATGCAGCGATCCAGATCGAGCGCCACCGGTAGGTCGCCCAGGTCCAGACCGTCGTGGCTCCGAGCTTGAGGCCGAGGAAGAGCGCGATCGACGTCGCCCACGCGTCGTTCGTGAGGTACCCGGCCAGCAGGATCAAGGGAACGTGGAAGAGGCTCTCGAGTGCAATCACCCAGAACAGTGAGCCAGGCACGCCGAGTTGATCCAGACGCGGCTGCAAGTACCCGCGCCACCCGATCTCTTCCCCGAGGCCTCCGACGACATCGATAGCCGCGAGCAGCGGCAGATTCACCGCCACGTTGATCGCGATCGCTGTCCCCTTCCAGACGGGCGCCTCCCGCGGGACGGAGACGAGCGAGGCCAGCAGGTACGCACCGACGTAGATCGCCCCGACGATTGACAGCGGTGTCAGGACGATCGCCAGGCGCGGCGTGCCCCAGCGGCGCAACGGGAACGGCGAGCGCCAGGAGCGATCGAACGTTCGCGTCGCGACAAGCCGGCCCAGCGCCGGGATCCACATGGCGGACATGATGAGCGCGCCGGCGCGCGCGTCACCGACTGAGAGGTTGGTCGCATAGAGCCCGGCGGACACGGCGGTGACGCCACTCAGTGCAACAACGGCGTACGTCAGCACGCCGCCCAGTCGCTCAGTGCGATCCGTCATCGGGAGGAATCCGAATCGTGGCCGATGCGGGTCGCCGTGCCGGCCGCAGGTGATGGATCCCGCGCCATGTCGCCGCGGAGGACCTCAAGCGCGGGACGCCCGGTCCAGACGTGCGCGAACAATGCCACGTCCGATGCGACCGCCGACGACTCCCCACAGCCAGGACTCCGGTATTTTGAAGAGCGGCGCGACCAGCACCGACACTGGCGACGGCGCATGATGCTGAACGGTGTAGGACGTATAGGTGAATCCGTGGTGGCCGGACGACGCCGGGACGTCTCCGGGTCGGACGACCATCACGTCCAGGATCCCGAGCAGCATCAGGAGCCCGGCGAACATGATCGGCGTGCCCGCGAGCGCGGTGACCTTCATGGCGGCAAGGCCAGGCCGAGAGGGCGACCCGCTCTCGCGAAGAACGGTCCAGCAGCCGCAGACGATCAACCAGAGAACGTAGAGCTCCGTGCCGAGGGGCGTCACGACCACGGCCGGGAACAGTTTCCAGGAGTCCTGCAGAAACGCTGGAAGGCCGTGCCCGAATGTCGGGAGACCGGCGATGTTCAATCCCAAACCAATCGAGATGATCAGCATCGCGGCCAATCCGCACAGCATCGCCGGCTCGGCGACCCTGACGCGTTGCTTGAGGCCGTTCCAAAGAACGTCGGCGACAACGCGCGGGCCGACCGAGCGGCGGAGGAGGATGTCGCCGAGCTCTGACTGGTACTCCGCTCGCCAGGCCGCGGGGTACACGTGAAGCAGCATCCTGACGATTCGCGCTTTCATGCTCATGCGGGGCGCAACCTCTTCAGACCGACCGACACGATGCGCCGCATGTCGCTCAAGAGCTCGGTCAGCGCCGCGGCTCCCTCGCTCGTCAGCCGGTAAGGGCGCTGTCGGCCCGCGCTCGACTGCGCAGCGATCAACTGCTTCTCGACCAGCCGCGTAATGGCCGTATAGAGCGTGCCAGGTCCCAGTTTGACGCCGGCGAACGCCTCGATGTCTATCATGATGGCGTAGCCGTGTTTCGGACCCGATGCGAGACTCGAGAGAATAAGGAGCTCGGGGTCTGAAGCAGGACCAGCCTTGGGCTTGCGCGCCATGTTACGAATTACGATATATCGTATTGAGAAGCGTTGCAAGCGCCGGCTGCGGGAGGGGATTTGCACGATCGCCTTCGCACTCGGCGTGTGGCTGGCCACGTCGGCATCGGGCGGCACTTTTGTCCAGCGTGTCGATCAGATCGCCGATCGTGCGAACGCGTTCGCGATCACGCACATCTCGCTGATAGATGGAACAGGAACGCCGCCGCAGCCAGACACGACGGTCGTCGTCTCGGACGGGCGAATCGTGTAACGTGGGACCGTCGCGAGCGACGCGGCGTGATGTCGACCTGCCGACCGTCGACGGTCGCGGCAGATTCCTGTTGCCGGGCCTGATCGATACGCACGCCCACGTGACGTATCTGAATTGGGCCACAGAACCCGGCTCCGCGAGCACCGCGAGCTACGACGACGACATCAGCCGAGCGTCCCTCCGATTGCTGTTGGCATTCGGCATCACGACCGTTCGAAACCTGCAGGGCCCACCGCCGCGGCAGTGGCGCTTCGGGATCGCGTGGCCGCAGGCGACCTCCTCGGGCCGTCGATCAAGACGGCTGGCGAAATCCTGAATCGTGCACCGCGCTTCGACGGCCTGACGAGGCCGGTCGCCAGCGAGGCCGACATCCAGCGTGAGGTCGCGGCGCAGGCAGCAGCGAAGGTGGACTACGTCAAGGTCTACGGCAATCTGCCGCCGGACCTCGTCGCGTCGGCCATCCGTGCGGCACACGACAGAGGGCTGAAGATCATCGGGCACCTCCAGGCGACCAGCTGGACCGACGCCGCGCGACTCGGCATCGATGCCATCGCACACGGCGCGTCCTGGGCAGTCGACGAGCTGCCTGCCGAACGACGCGAGGCCTACCGCCAGGCGATCGTCGACCGGGGCGCTATGCGCGCACGGCTCCAATGGCTGGACGACGTGCAGCCGGACGGCCGGGAAATCCGGATCATGATTGGAGAGCTCGCCAGACGAAGAATTCCGGTCGACCCCACGCTGATCGCGTACGCGACGAAATTCGATGGCCGCGCGTCGCGGTTCGTCGACAGCCCGGACCTACGTGTTGCGCCCGAGCCAATGCGGCTGTCCTTTCCCACGTTGAGCTTCGTGCAGGACTGGTCCGACCAGGACTTCGAACACGGCCGACGATCCTGGTCGAAAATGCAGGCGCTCGTACGGGCCTATCAACGCGGCGGCGTCCTGCTCACGGCCGGCTCGGACGAGCCCAACTCCTGGATCGTGCCGGGGCCAGGCCTTCATACCGAGCTGGAACTGCTGGTCGAAGCCGGCCTGTCGCCGATCGAGGTCCTGACGATCGCAACCCGCAACGGGGCGGCATCGCTCGGCATCTTGAACGACGTGGGAACGATCAGCGTCGGCAAGCGCGCCGATTTGATCGTGGTCGACAACGATCCCACACAGGACATCAGGCACACTCGCGCCATCTCACTCGTCGTGAGCCACGGAAGACGATTCTGGCCGTCGGATCTCTATGGAGGGCGCTGAACAGTAGGATTCAAGAATCGCGGTTCCTCATGATTCGTCACATCGTCGCTCGCCTCTGTGGTCGGCTGAGCCCGAGGCGAAGCAGAGGCGCTGATCGCTGGCGCGCTCTCCGCGACCCGCGGGCTCTACGGACACGTGCTGGACAATCAGGACCCCAGATCGACGTAGAGGCTCTCGTGAAATCACAAAAGCTCAGAAGATCAGAAGGTCAAGAAGGGACCCCAGGAACTCCGCGCCTGCGGCATTCGACATGAGATCAGGAGGTCAGGAGGTCCATGGCCTGAATGTCCTAAGCCTTGTTCCTTCTGATCTTCTGATCTTCTGTTGAACAGGAGCTGCGCCCCAGAGCGGTTGCCGCGAACCGCATGGGATAGCCGTCGTCCGGAGGCTCTTCGGACGCGAAAGAAGAGAAGGCAGAATTCAGAACCCAAGGTGACCGGCGCCGCCTCGAGGCGGCGCCAGAGAAGAAACACATTCTGACTCCTGAATTCTGGATTCTGAATTCTGATCCAGTTCTCAGTACGGCTGCATCGACCATTGGATCGCCGCGCACGTACTCGCCTGCCCCCGGCTGTCGCTGAATCGAATCGTTCCTGCCACTCGCCCGACGACCAGCGACGACGAGGGTGATGCTGTCTCGCCATCGAAGGTCGCCGAGCCGCCAGTCGACGTCGACCCGAGCGAGACGCTGACGTCGCGGACGATCCCCATCAGGCCGACATCGAGTCCCGTGCCGGTGATCGTCCCGGCGACCGCGTGCCCACGCGGAGACGTCCCCGTCCCACGAAGCCGCAGCTCCAAACTGCCCATCCCCGGTGCCGAGCGCGCCACCCATTCACCGGCTTCTTTCGCGAGCATGACGACCGTGTTGACGGACGTGCCGTCGCTCGGCTGACCGGCCGGCGTGCACGCTGGAAAAGCCGGGTCGACCGAGACCGAGAACCCTCCAAGCGTGAGCAGTTGGCGACCAGGCGACAGCGGCAGCACATTCGACGTGTCCGGCGCCGTCGCGGATTGCCCACCGCAGGCGGTCGCAAGACCGAACACTGTGGCGAGAATGACCCCGCCCGCCAGCCGCCCGGCCGCCGCCAATGTCGTCCGAGCATCGCGGCTCGGGCGCCCAGGGTCATCTGGGAAGCGCGAAGAGGCCCGTTCGCGATGCCGCGGCGTACACACTGCCGCCCACGATCGCCGGCGCCCAATTGAACCCATCGCTGAAACCTCCAATCTGCCAGCGTGCTCGTCCGTCGCGCAGCCCGACCGCCACGAGCACGCCTCCGAAATGCGGCACGTACACCGACTCGTCGTCTGCGGTAATCCGCAGTGCAATCGATCCCCCGTCCGGGTGCAGATACCGCCAGTTCTCCCGTCCGCCGTTCAGATCCGTCGACGTCAGGTACGCCACTGACGGAGCCTGCGATGAGCGACGAGCCGGCAAGTGCCAGGGCCCTCCAGTCGCGGTCCTGCGGGCGGCCGTCCGCCCGGACGACAGGCGGCAACACCCACCGCGGCACTCCGGTGACGATGTCGACGCCGTGGATGCGCCCATCGCCACTCGCGGCCACGACGAGATCGCCGGCGACCACGGGGCCGCCGCCGAATCCAGTGGCCGCCTCCGCGCGAGGCCTTCGGGAACTCCCACCGCCAGCGTTCCTTCCCCGTGACGCGATCGACCGCCACGAGGCCGCCAGTCATCGGGCTGCTGAACGTCGTGTACCCCGCCAGGACGGCATCGCCTGCGACGACGGGCTGAAAGACAGTGACCGGCGCGCTAGTCGAACTCGCCTCCCCTGTCGGCTTGGACGACCAGACCAGCCGGCCGTCCAGCACCCCCATGGCATACAAACGGCCGGAAGGCGACCCTGCGAACGCGACACCGTCTCGCGACTCGCCCAGGTAGAGACCGGCGCCATAGCCATCCGCCGGATCGAACCGCCACTTTGAAACTCCCGATGCCGCATCGAAGCCGAGGACGGCGTAGTCGCCAACCATGACGACGGCGCCGCTGACGAGGACCGACGATCCAAGGGTTTCCTCCCCAGGCTCCCCCGTATTCCGCCTCCATCGGACGATTCCAGTCGAGGCTTCCACGGCGACGACATCGTGTCGCTTCGTCAGGAAGTAGACCATCGAGCCCGCGACAGCAGGTACGCCGCGGCCCTCGCCGGCAATCCGCCAGCGCGGGGCAGCGACGGCCGCGCCGCCGCGAGGCCCGACCGACGCCATGGCGGCCGGCCACAGCGCGAGACACACGACGACGGCGCGGCCCATACCTCACGATCCGCTGCGTGCCGCTGGCCCAGACGGCTGCGCCGGACGGTGTGTAGATCACGAGGTTGCCGTCGCTCTGCATGACGAGCCATGCGCCGTCGAATCCCACGGTCATGGTGGCCCAGATAGGCGTGCCGGAGCCGTCGTACACCACGAGGTTGCCATCGAGCTGCATGATGGCGCGGCCCGGGCTCGTGCCATACGTGTGCGTGTGCCACAGAGGCACCGCGTCGTACCGATAGAGCACCAGATTGCCGTCGGACTGGTACGTCAGGTAGAACCGGCCGTCACTCGACGTGATCGACTGACCCGCGTAGAGCGATTGATTCGGAGACAAGCTATCCGGACCTCCGCTGCCGGGAGGCGGCCCTGGCGGCGGAGGCGTGCCGGGCCCCGGTGCCTGGACCTGGCCCTGGACCCGGTCCGGGGTCGGTCGGCCCGCCCCGCGGCGGCACGTGCATGAAGTTGGTCAGTGCGACGTAGAGGTATTCGTCGAAGTGGTCCGTCTCCTGCGTGTGCACAGGACCACCGTTGACCTCGAGGTTGACGGTGCCGCCAGGATAGGCCTGGCTCCACGAGGGTATGAAGCCATCGTTCGGCAGGCAGTGAGCCGACCAGATCGGCCGATCGTCCGACGATCGCCCTGCACCAGAACTCGTCGAAGTTCCACAGCCAGAACGCCGCATCCCAGAGATGGAAGGCCAGCGATTGCGCCTGCCAGTCCAACGGGTCCGCCTCCGCATAGACCCGGAATCCCCAATAATCGAGTGCGGCCGCCGCCGTGCTCGTGATGATGGAGAGCTCGCCTGCATACTCGGGGTTCTTCAGCCGGAACGGACCGCCGCGCCAGTACTCGCTGGCCGTGTTGACGATCCCCACCCGAGAAGTGATCGTGGCCGCTTCCCACCCTGCGCCGTTATTGAGATGATCGAGATAGGGCGAACCGACGTACACCTCCTGCACGAACGGTACGCCGGTACTGCATGCCCAGCTCGACCAGCAAGTGGTAGATGGAGAAGTTCGCGATATAGCCGCCCCAGTTCAGCGACCCTTCGACCGCCCCGGTACACCCACCACCAGTTCTCGTACGACAGATTCCCGAGCCAATAAAAGACGTTACCGACCGCGTTGAAGAGCGCGTAGTTGAAGCCCGCCCACTCGTTGATGTGATTGGCGATCGGCGCGCCACGATTGGGCGTTCCGAGCGTGATCACTCCGTCGAGCTGGTGCGACCGGCTCCACTGTCGCGCGACGAGGCCGCCAAGGCTGTGCCCGACAGCAACCGTCGAACCCGGCAGACCGCCAAGCTGCGCGTCCATCTGGGATCCCTGGGTCTCGAGGGATTCCCACCACGAGACCTCCGCCCGATGAGGGGCAACCTGCAATCGGCTCTGCAGCCGGTCGGCCGCCTCTTGCCAGGTGTCGGGGCCGGAGGCCACACCGTGAATGAACGCGACCGGCGTGTCCTGAGCCGAAGCCGCCGAACAGATGGCGAGCACGGCCAGAGCCCACGCGAACACGACGCTCGAGCGAAGCAAGGTGCGTCGCATGGCTCACCTCCGATCCTCGAGCTTCACGTTCGCGAGCTCGACGTCGAGCACCATGCGCGCATCGTTCTTCTCCGACTTGTCCGATCCCCAGGCCCGGCGGCGACAACGTGCTCGACGCGCGATCGGCGGCGGACCAGCGACCCGTTCGGACCCGGCTCGTATTCGAAGGTGGCGTGCGATTCCAGTGCGCCGGTGCGGAGAATGTTGATCTCCATCGGCACACCCCAGTCGTCGTCTGCCAGCACTTCGATCGTGACGTCCCCGCTGAACTGCTGGTACCGGGACAACCCGCGCACGTTGCCTACAGCCTTGCCGAAGCGCCTCTGCAGCTCTGCTCGACGCGCGCTTTTCCCCTCGAACGACGGGAGCAGGGCGTCGACCCAGTCACGACCTTGGTCTGCCGGAGCTGCGCCTTTCGAGAGGCTCGCGGGTCGCGCCGCGGTCAGGGCATCCGTGGTCGCGAACACGCTGTCGTTCGCACGGATCTTCTGCCGGTCGCTCTTCGCCGGCGGCCGCACGAGCGCGCCCTGCAGGTTGTAGAGCCGCGGCTCGCTCCCATCCCCGTCGTCTTCGATCCGGGCGATGACAGGTGGAATCGTCAGCGGCTGGCCTGTCGGCGTGATTACCGCCGGCCGCGCGCCGGCCAGCACCGTCATCGTCGTCTTCCACCTTCCGCCGGACTCGATCCGCTCCCATCGGTACTTCACCGCGGGGCCATCGCTGCTGCCTGACGGGTGCGCCGCGTCCCGCAGGCCACGGCGAATCGTCACCTCCGCGCTGAAGGTGTTCCACTTCTCCTCTGGACCCGACCCGCCGATGGCTCGTAAGTACGCCTCCGACACTGGCACCGCGAGCGCCAATGCGGTTGCGCACGCGATTGCCATGGGACTCCCCTTCGCGTTCGACATCTCGTCTTCCTCCTCGCGCACGCCCGGCGTGCGCATTGATCCGGTGCGCTGCGCTGACGCTGCGCCGGGGAGCCGAAGCGCGTTGTCAAGAAGACGCAGTGCATGAATCGAGTGTCCCATCCGCAACATCACTCCGCACCCCATCCTCCATTGACTGCTGGTCCAAAACGTTGACGTTGGAGACAAGCGGGTGGAAGGAGCTGTGGTTGGAGGCGGGAGCTGGAGGCGTATCGGGAGGGGCGAGACGTGCGAGCAGGGGCGTCGTTGCGAGACGGTACTGTGAAGGAGAGCGGCCGCAGGCTCTTTTGAGGAAGCGGTCGAAGACGGCCGTCGAGCTGAAACCAGTCGCGGCTGCGATCTCCTTGATCGATAGATCGGGACGGCTTTGAAGGAGCGCGCAGGCAGCCGCCAACCGGCGAGCGGCGCGCCAGCCAGAAAAGCTCGTGCCGGTGTGCTCCCGGATCACGTGTGCCAGGGTGTGCGGATGGATGCGCAGCTGCTGCGCCAGTTGCTCGAGCGACAACGTGGGATCGGCGGTGAGTGCGGCCGATATCCGCGCGAACAGCCGGACGTGATCGTACATGCGCGGGCGGAATGAGAAGAGGATGCCAGCGCGCTGTGAGGCACGGTGAAAGGCATCTCGCGATGGATCAGGTCGAAGGATCGCAATTTCTTCAACGGTGCTCATGTCGTCTCGATTGCAGAAGCTGCGATCCGGTCGTGGAGGCATGCGATAGAATGAAGAGGATCTTCGCGTCCGGTAGCTCCCATGGGTGCCGCTCCCTTCCATCCCGTCATTCAGCAGTGGTTTGCGGAAACGCTCGGCGAGCCGACGGCTGCCCAGGAACGCGGCTGGGCGGCGATCGGCCAGGGCAGGCACACGCTCATCGCTGCGCCGACCGGCTCGGGCAAGACGCTCGCGGCCTTCCTGACCGCCATCGACGAGCTGTTCAAAGAGGGGTTGGCCGGTCCGCTGCCGGACGAGGTCCGTGTCCTCTACGTCTCACCGTTGAAGGCACTGAGCGCGGACATTCACAAGAACCTCGCGGAGCCGCGGCATGGGATCCGCGAGCTGGCGAACAGAGCCGGTCTGCACGCGCCGCGGATCACCGCCGCTGTCCGCACGGGGGACACGACGCAGTCCGATCGGGCGGCCATGCTGAGGACGCCGCCGCACATTCTGGTCACGACACCGGAGTCGCTCTACCTGCTCTTGACGTCGGAGCGCAGCCGTCTGATGCTCCGCACCGTCCGCACCGTCATCGTTGACGAGATCCACGCCGTGATCGGGACGCGGCGGGGAGCCCACCTCGCGCTCTCGCTCGAGCGTCTTCAACACATCGTCGCAGCAGCCCCTCCTGCGGCTGGGACTGTCGGCAACGCAGAAGCCGATCGAGGAGGTGGCGCGTTGGCTGTCGGGGACCGACGGAGCCCCCTGCACGATCGTCGATGAAGGACATGCCCGACGGATGGATCTCGGCATCGAGATCCCGCAGTCGGAGCTCGATGCCGTGATGTCGCACGAGGTCTGGAACGACTATTACGACCGCGTCGCGGTGCTCGTCCAGGCACATCGCACCACGCTGATTTTCGTGAACACGCGAAACATGGCAGAGCGCCTGGCTCGCCATCTGACGGATCGGCTCGGAGAGGATTCGGTCACCGCCCACCATGGGAGCCTGTCGAAAGAGAAGCGCCTGGATGCGGAAACCCGGCTGAAGGCAGGTCAGCTCCGGGCGCTCGTGGCAACGGCCTCCCTCGAGCTCGGCATCGACATCGGGCATGTGGACCTGGTCTGCCAGATCGGGTCGCCGCACCGCATCGCCACGCTCCTCCAACGTGTCGGCAGGTCGGGGCACACCGTCAAGGGCACGCCGAAGGGCCGCCTCTTCCCGGTGTCCCGCGACGATCTCATGGAGTGCGCGGCGCTCCTCCGCTCGGTTCGTCGCGGCGAGCTCGACGCGATCGTGCAGCACGACGCACCGCTCGACGTGCTGGCGCAGCAGATCGTCGCCGAATCGGCTGCCAGCGACGTCGGCGGGAATGCCGAGACCGACTTGTTCGCGCTCGCGCGGCGCGCCTGGCCCTACCGCGCGCTCGCCCGCGCCGATTTCGATGCCGTGGTGACGATGGCCGCCGAGGGATATTCGACTCGGCGCGGACGCCGCGCCGCCCTCCTGCACCGGGATGAAGTGCATGGAACCGTCCGTGGCCGGCGAGGGGCACGGCTGCTGGCGCAGACCTCGGGGGGCGCCATCCCGGAGGTCGCCGACTACAGAGTGTTGCTCGATCCCGGCGAGACGTTCATCGGCACGCTGAACGAGGACTTCGCCATCGAGAGCAACGCGGGCGACATTTTTCAACTGGGCAACGCGTCGTGGCAGATCCTCCAGGTCACGCAGCGGGACCGTGCGCGTGGCCGACGCGAAGGGCGCGCCGCCCACGATTCCGTTCTGGCTCGGTGAGGCGCCCGCGCGAAGCGACGAGCTCTCGCGATCGGTCAGCGATCTCCGGGCCGAAGCCGATCGACGCCTCGGCGAAGGAGAGGTGTCGGCGGACTGGTTGATGGCCGAAACGGGCCTCTCGTCCGAGGCCGCCATCCAGCTGCTGGCTTACTTCGCCGAAGGACGACGGGTGCTCGGTGCCATCCCGACACAGGAGGCGCTCGTGCTCGAGCGCTTCTTCGACGAGTCCGGCGGCATGCAGCTCATCCTCCACGCGCCGTTCGGCAGCCGCATCAACAAGGCGTGGTGCCTGGCCCTCCGCAAGCGCTTCTGCCGTCAGTTCAACTTCGAGCTGCAGGCGGCAGCAACCGATGATGCGCTGCTGCTGTCGCTCGGGCCGCAGCACTCGTTCCCGCTCGCCGACGTGTTCCGCTACCTCCATCCGGAATCGACGCGCGACGTGCTCGTGCAGGCCTTTCTCGACGCGCCGGTGTTCAAGACGCGGTGGCGTTGGAACGCGACGATCTCGCTCGCCGTGCCGCGCGCCAGGGCCGGACGCCGCGTCGCGCCGCAGCTGCAGCGCATACTGGCCGACGACCTCATGGCGGCCGTCTTCCCGGACGCCGCCGCGTGCCTCGAGAACATCCCCGGCGATCGCGAGGTGCCCGACCATCCGCTCGTGAACCAGACCGTCCGCGATTGCCTTCAGGAGGCGATGGACTTCGACGGCCTTCAGGCGATCCTTGGCCGGATCCATCGTGGAGAGCTGCGGCTCCTGGCGTGCGACACACCCGAACCGTCGGTCTTTGCCTACGACATCCTGAACGCCAGGCCGTACGCGTTCCTCGATGATGCCCCGCTCGAGGAGCGGCGCGCGCGCGCGGTGCAGACGCGTCGCGGCGGTCATGGATCCGCGGTCGAGGAAACGGGCGCGCTGGATGCCTCTGCCATCGCGCGCGTCCGTGAGGAGGCCCGGCCCGAACCGCGGGATGCCGACGAGCTGCACGACGCATTGATGACCGCAGGGTTCCTGACCGACGCCGAGGTCGCGCCTTGCAGCCCTGAGTGGGCGATCGAGCTGATCGCGTCGGCGCGCGCGACGCGATTGCGGCTCTCCGGGCCAGACGTTGACGGCCCATCCGTCCTCGTCGCTGCCGAGCGGCTGCCAGAGTGGCTCGCGATTCACCCCGACATCGTCCCCGATCCTCCGATCGCGGCACCGGCCTCGCGATCGGGGCGTACCTGGACGCGGTCCTCGGCGGTCGCCGAAATCGTAAGGGGACGGCTGACGATCGAGGGCCCCGTGACGGCGACGATGTTGGCCCTGGCGCTCGACGTGAGCGAGCGAGACATCGACGACGGTTTGCTCGCTCTCGAGTCCGAAGGCGTCGTGCTGCGTGGCCGCTTCACGCGTCCGGCCGTCAGCCAGGATTCAGCGTCCAATGGCGACACTCGCTCGGCGGCGTCCGAGGTGGTCGATTCAGGCGCGCGGCCGCTCGAATGGTGCGACCGGGCGCTGCTCGCGCGCATTCACCGCTATACGTTGAACAGGCTCCGCGCGGAAATCGAGCCGGTGACGCCGGCCGACTTCATGCGGTTCCTCTTCACCTGGCAGCACATCGACGAGCGGACGAAGCTGTCCGGCCTCGACGGTTTGCGCGAAGCGATCGCCCTTCTCGACGGCTTCGAGCTGCCTGCAACCGCGTGGGAGCGTGCCGTCCTGCCGGCGCGCCTCGATCGGTACGACCCGTCCATGCTCGACATGCTGTGCCTCGCGGGCGAGGTCGGCTGGGCGCGGCTCTCGACTCCCAAGATTCTGAAGCTCGCGTCGGTCACGCCGATCGCGCTCTTCCTGCGCGAGCATGCCGGCGGCTGGCATGCGCTGCGTACTCGCGACGACACCAACCCCCTGGCGATCACCGACGACGCCCGGACGGTCCTCGAGAGGCTGCGGAGCCGCGGCGCATCGTTCTTCAATGACCTTGTGAGCGGCCTGGGGCTCGATCCGGATCGAGTGCGGCGCGCGATGGGCGAGCTGGTCGCGGCCGGTCTCGCGGTGTCCGACGGGTTCTCCGGACTGCGGCTCCTGGTCGCGACGGCGCAGGGAAAGCTCTTCAAACAGGACAGGCGAGCCAGCTTCGCCGGACGCTGGACGGCCCTGCGGCACGAAGACGACCCGCGTGCGCGGGAAGAGGCGGTCGAACAGCAGGCCCGCGTCCTGCTGAAGCGCTACGGCATTGTTTTTCGGCGACTGCTGACGCGCGAGCAGAACGCGGCACCGTGGCGCGAGCTGACGCGAATCTACCGGCGCCTCGAGGCTCGCGGCGAGATTCGGGGAGGGAGGTTCGTCTCCGGCATGGCCGGCGAACAGTTCGCGCTGCCCGACGCCGTGCAGACGATGCGGGAAGTCAGGCGGACGCCCGCCGCGGGCCGAATGGCCGTGATCTCCGCCGCCGATCCGCTCAACCTCACCGGCATCGTCACCACCGGCGAGCGCGTGCGCGCCGCCGGGCGCAACCGGATGGCCTGCCGTGACGGCCTGCCCGTCGCTGTCATGGAGGGAGAGGAGTTCCGAGCGCTCGCGCCGCTCGAAGGGTCGGAGCGCCTCGAGATCGCGCGGATGCTGATCCGGCGCGCGCGCGTGCCCGTGCGCGCGTAGGGGGAACCTGAATCCGTGCTCGTGGCTTCCACCTTCAGGTGGAAGCCTGATGCGAAAGCTATCGCCAGACCCGCGTCTCCCTGCGTCCTGATTCCACGATCGCGACGGCGAACAGCATCGTCACGACGGCCATGCTGACGAAGGCCGGCGTGATCTGGTAGCTGAGGTACAGGGCCGTCAGAGCCGCCGAGGCGAGGGTCAGGATGATCGCCGCGGGGCGCAACAACCGAGACGTGTCACGGGACGTCCCCACCACAATCCCGAGCAGTCCCAGGGCCGCGAGGCAGATGCTCATCGTGAACACAAGGCTCTGATTGATGTCCCACATAGACGGGACCATCCCGAGGCCCAACGGGATCCGGTAGCCGCGCATGTTCGATTCGAGTGCGGAGTACGCCGTGTCGGTTGGATTGGGCGCCAGCGTGTTGCCGGCCGTGTGAAGAAGCGAGACGAGGACCGTCGCCCAGGACGCGGAAACGAACCAGCGACGACCCGCAGGGAACAACGGCATGGCAAGAGTCTATGGGGTCAGGTCTTGCACCGCCAGTTTTTGCAGCCGGAGGCCTGGCACCTGACCCCTGACTCCTGCCAGCCGCCGCCGAGGGCGCGATACAGCTCCACGAACGCCGAGAGCTCGGATAGTTGCGCTTCTGCGAGCCCGATCTCCGCGTCGAAGAGCCGCGTGTCGGCATCGAGAACCTCGAGGTAGCTCGTCGCTCCGCCCTGATACCGGATCTCCGCGAGCCGGCGCGCGTCCTGCGCCGCGGTGGTCAGCCCCTCCTGCTGCACGCGGAACTCGCGCGCTTTCGCGTACCCGACGATCGCGTCCGACGCCTCGCGAAACGCGCCCTTGACCGTCTGCGCGTAGAGAATCGTCGCCTCCTGTGTGCGCGCTTCGGCCAGTGCGACCTGCGATCGCGTCCGCCCGGCGGTGAACACGGGCTGCGACGCGCCGACGATCGCCGTCCAGAATCCCGCGCCGGTGCTGAACAGCGCGCCCAGCGCGGCGCTCTGCACCCCGCCGTTCCCCGTCAGCGCGATGGACGGGAAGTACGCCGCACGCGCGACGCCGATCTGCGCGTTGGCGGCAACAATCTGCTGCTCGGCAGCCTGAATGTCGGGCCGACGCTCGAGAAGCACCGACGGCAGCCCGGCGGGAACCGCCGGCGCATGCGGCTGATCGACGAGATCGCGTCCACGCGTGATCGGGGCCGGGAAGTTGCCGAGCAGGACGCTGATGAAGTTCTCCTGCTGCGTGATCCGCCGCTCGAGGTCGGCGATGGCCGCGCCGGCACCGAACACGAGCTGCTCGGCCTCCCGGACGTCGACCAGGGACGTCACACCACCGCTCTCCCGCACCCGCGTCAACTGCAGCGACTCCTGACGCGACGTCAGGGTCCGCCTCGCGATGTCGAGCTGCAGGTCGAGCGCGCGGAGCCCGAAATACGCATCGGCGACCTGGCTGACGACGGTCGACAGCACCGCTCGACGCCCCCACTCGGTCGCGAGCAGCTGTGCGCGCGCCGATTCGGTGGCGCGGCGGAAGCGGCCCCAGAAGTCCAGCTCCCACGCTGCGCTGCCTTGAATCCGCACGGCCGCCGCCGTTCGAGCGGCGGTCGACCCCTGCTGCGCCGTTCGTCCGCCGCCGCCCTGGATGTCCGCGCTCACGGTCGGGATACTGGTCCGCGCGCGTGATGCCGAGCTGTGCCTCCGCCTCCAGCACCCGCGCAGCCGCAAGCTGCACGTTGTCGTTCCTCGACAGCGCCGTACGCACGAGCGCCTGCAGCTGCTCGTCCTGGAACACGTCCCACCACTTCGCGTCCGCCAGGGATGGTCCCGAAACGGCCGCGTCCGCCCCGCGAATCGCATCGGGCGTGGGCAGCACGGGCTTCGAATAGTTCGGACCGACGAGGCATCCGGCCGTCAATACACCCGACGCGACAATCGACCCCAGCGCGAGACCGCGACTTCATGATGTGCTCGATCCGCGCGCCGGCGTCATCGACGCCGTCCGCGAGCGCGATCTCCACGTGGCCAGCTTCTCGACCTGTACGAAGAGCATCGGGATCAGGAAGATGGCGAGCAGGGTCGCCGTCAACATCCCGCAGATGACGACGGTGCCGAGGATGCGACGCGAGGCCGCACCCGAACCTTCGGCGATCCACAGCGGGACGCAGCCGAAGATGAATGCGAAGGAGGTCATCAGAATGGGCCGCAGCCGCAGCTTGGCGCCCTCGAGCGCCGCCGTCACCATGTCCTTCCCCTCTTCCAGGCGGGCCTTGGCGAACTCGACGATCAGAATCGCGTTCTTCGCCGCGAGACCGATGAGCATGACGACGCCGACCTGTGCGTAGACGTCGAAGTCGAACCTCCGCATCATCAGCCCGGCAAACGCACCGACCACGGCGACCGGCACCGACAGCAGCACCGAGAACGGCAGCGACCAGCTCTCGTAGAGCGCCGCGAGAATCAGGAACACGAACACGATCGACAGCGCGAAGATCCGCAGGGCGTTGCCCGACGCCTTGCGCTCCTGGTACGACAGGTCGGACCAGTCGTAGCTCACCGTTGTCGGCAGCGTCGCCTTCGCCACCTCTTCCAGCGCGTCGAGCGCCTGCCCCGAGCTGTATCCCGGCGCCGCGGCGCCGGTGATCTGCGCCGCGCGATAGACGTTGAACCGATTCGTGTACTGCGGACCGAAGGTCTGACGCGTGGTCTGGAGCGACGACATCGGCACCATGTTGCCGTCGTTGTTGCGCACGTAGAACTGCCCGATGCTCTCCGGGCTCGTGCGCTCCTGCCCTTCGGCCTGCATGAACACGCGCCACTGCCGCCCGAACCGGTTGAACTGGTTCACGTACAGCCCGCCCAGAAACGTCTGCATCGTCTGATAGACGTCGGTCAGCGCGATGCCTTCCTTCAGCACCTTGTCGCGATCGACGTCCACGTAGACCTGCGGGACGGCGGCGCTGAACGGCGAGGTGACACCCGCCAGCTCGGGCCGCTTGCGCGCTTCGGTCAGGAACTTCTGCAGGTTCGCGTCGAGCCCCTCAATCGTGCCGCCGGTCCGGTCCTGCAGCCAGAACGTAAACCCGCCCTGCGACCCGAGCCCCGGAATCGACGGCGGCATCACCGCCACCACGATCGCCTCCGGAATCTGTGCCCGGAACACGGCGTTGAGCCGGTTGACGATGGACCGCGCGTCCATCCCCTCGTGACGCTCGATCCCAGGGCTTCAGGCCGACGAAGTAGAAGCCGTTGTTCGGCGCGGTCACGCGGGTCAGCAGGCTGAAGCCGATGATGGCGTTGAGCGCGCTGACGCCCTCGGTCTTCATCAGAATCGCTTCGACCTTCCGGCACACATCGTCGGTCCGCTGCAGCGATGCCGCGTTCGGGCAGCTGCACGTTCAGCAGGAAATAGCCGTAGTCCTCTTCCGGCACGAAGCTCGTGGGAAGCCGGCGGCCCAGCCCGCCGGCGAGAATCGCGAAGCCGGCAAGCAACGCGATGCCGATGGCCGCCTTGCGGATCAGCGCGCGACTGATCGAGATGTAGCCCTGCGAGGCCTTCTCGAACGTGCGGTTGAACAGGCGGAAGAAGCCGCCGAGCAACCGTCCCTCCCGGCGCGGCCGCAGCCACATCGCGGCCAGCGCCGGCGAGAGCGTCAGCGCGTTGAACGCAGAGATCAGCACCGAGATCGCAATCGTGATCGCGAACTGCTTGTTGAGGCTCCCCTGGATGCCGCCCATGAACGCGACTGGAATGAAGACGGACGCGAGAATCAGCGCGATGCTGATGACCGGTCCCGACACTTCCTCCATCGCCTTGAGCGTCGCGTCGCGCGGCGCCATTCCCTCTTCGATGTGATGTTCGACGGCTTCCACCACGACGATCGCATCGTCCACGACGAGGCCGATCGCGAGGACGAGACCGAAGAGCGACAGGGTGTTCACCGAGAAGCCGAGCGCGGGAAAGACCATGAACGTCCCGATCAGGGAAACCGGCACGGCGACCATGGGGATCAACGTCGCGCGCCAGTTCTGCAGGAACAGGTACACGACCAGGACGACGAGGATCATGGCCTCAATCAGGGTCGTCACGATCTCGCGGAGGCCCTGCGACACAGCCTGCGTCGTATCGAGGGTGTAGGCGAACTGCAGATCCGCGGGGAAGCGAGCCTGCAGCTCCGTCATCTGTCTGCGCACGCCTTCCACGACGTCGAGCGCGTTCGACCCGGGCGCCTGGAAGACGGCAATCGCGCATCCCGGCTGCCCGTTGACGCGACCGATCTGCTGGTAGTTGAGCGCGCCGAGCTCGACGCGCGCGATGTCACGCAGGCGGATGACGGAGCCGTCGGGATTCGATCGCACGGCAATCGCGCCGAACTCCTCTTCCGTCTGCAGGCGTCCCTGCGACCGGACCGTGTAGGTCATCTCCTGGCCGGAGGGTGCGGGGTTCGAGCCAACCTGCCCGGACGGGTTGACCGTGCTCTGCTGCTGAATGGCCCGGCTCACGTCCGGCACGGTCAGGCCGAGCCTGGCGAGAAGGTCCGGCTTGACCCAGACGCGCATCGCGTAGTCGCCGGCGCCGAAGATCCGGGCTTCGCCGACGCCTGGCACGCGATAGAGCGCGTCGAGGACGTTGATGTTCGCGTAGTTGGCGAGGAAGAGCGCGTCGTAGGTCTTCTCCGGTGAGAACAGCGACACGATGAGCATCGGCAGCCCGGTCTGCTTGCGCATCGTGAGGCCGAACTGGTTGACCTCCGGCGGCAGGTTGGGCTGGGCCTGCGCCATGCGGTTCTGCACGTTGACCTGATCGAGATTCGGCACCGTGTCCACGTCGAACGTCACGGTGAGCGCCATCGTGCCGTCGTTCGCGTTGGTCGACTGCATGTAGAGCATGTCGTCGACGCCGTTCATCTGCTGCTCGAGCGGTGTCGCGACCGATTGCTCGATCGTCAGCGCGTCGGCGCCGGGATACTGCGCCGTCACGATGATCTGCGGCGGCACGATCTGAGGGAACTGCGCGATCGGCAGATCGTTGAGCGCCACGATGCCGCCGAGCACGGTCACGATCGCGATGACGATCGCGACGATGGGCCGGCCGATGAAGAAACGGGACACGTTATTGCCCTTCCGGCCGGCTGTCCGAGGGTTGCGGTTTCACGGCCGTACCGTCCTTGAGCGACGGCGCATCGAGAACCACGCGATCGCCGGCCTGCAATCCTTTCTCGACGATCCACCGGTTCCCGATGCGTTGACCGAGGCTGACGGTCCGGATCGTCGCGCGGTTGTCCGGCGTGAGCACGCGGACCTGGAATCCGCTCTGGAGCTCCGATACCGCGCGCTGCGGCACGAGGAGCACCTGCTCGCGGACGGCGGTCTGCGCACGTACGCGGCCATACTGACCCGGTCGAAGCACGTTGCCAGGATTGGGGAAGAGCGCGCTGACGCGGATCGTGCCCATCTTGGGGTCGACTTCGCGGTCGACGGCAAGGACGGTGCCGCGCTGCGAATAGGTGCTCCCGTCAGCGAGGACGAGTGTCAGCCCGCCGCTGGCCTGCCAGAGCCGCGCCGTCGCTGCGGGCGTGGCGACCTGGCTCGCGATCCCGAGATACTCCTGCTCGCTCAACGGGAAGTACGCCTTGATCGGATTCAGCTGCGAGACGGTCGTCAGGAGTGAGGTCGGGCCGACGAGATCGCCGATCTGCGCGCTCGCAATCGCCGCCACACCGTCGGTGAGCGAGGTGACGCGGGTGAACCCGAGGTTCAGCTCCGCGGACTCGACCGCGGCCTTCGCCGAGGAGACCGCCGCCAGCGCCGCGTCGTGCGCGCTCACGTCGTTGTCGAGCTGACTCTGGGCGATGGCCCGCTGCTCGGCGAGCGGCTTGTCGCGTGCGAGATCGCGCTCGGTCTTGGCGAGCTGCGCCTGGGACTCGTCCAGGCGGGCTCTGCGCCTGCGCGAGCGCGGCATCGAAAGGCCGCCGATCGATCTCGAAGAGCAGCTCGCCCTTGCGGACGAAGGCACCCTCCCGATACACACGCCGGACCAGATACCCGGACACCTGCGGCCGGATCTGCGCGTTCACGTTGCCGTCGAGCGTCGCAATCCATTCCCCGCTGACCGCGACCCGCTCCGGTGCGAGGGCCACGAACGTGACGGTGGGCGGCGCCGGGTCGGCCGGCGCCGCCGCGGCGTTTTCGTTGCGACAGCCCGCTGCGCTGCCGAGGAGCGCGCCCGAGAGGAGGACGGAGAGTAGTCTGTTCATGGCGTGGCGCCTGCTAGCACGAGCCGAATGACGCGCTTCACCCATTGCTTGTCCAGGGGGCGGGGACAATCGCGCAGCCGTCCGTGAATGGTCCCCGGTGAGAATGTCGAGCAGCAGCTCGATATCGACACGCTTCGGAAGGTCGCCGCGAAGCTGCGCGTGCTCGAGCACGCTGCGCGCCGGGCGCGCGATGCCGCTCCTTGATGACCCGAACCACGCGTTCGACTTCCGGATCGCCGCGCTCGGCGATCAGCGCGCGGACGACGCCGCGCCCGACGCGGCGTGGATCGCAGGGTCGTTGCGCTCATGAAAGTGGCGTGGAGATCGCCTTCGAGACGGCCGGTCTGCACGGCCTTCGGAGGGGTGGCCAGCGCCGTCAACGCGGCGATGACGAGATCGGCGCGCGTCGGCCAGCGGCGGTAGACCGTCGTCTTGTTGACCCCGGCCTGCGCCGCGACGTCTTCGATCCGGAGCCCGGCGTAGCCGCGCTCGCCGAGCACTTCGAGTGTCGTACGCAGCACGGTCGCGACGACGCGGGCGCTTCGTCCGCCGAAGCGCGCGCGACTCGACACTCTCCTGAGCGATGTCACCGCAGTGCCCAACGCCAATCCTACTGCGAATCTAACGCAACAGGAAGTTGCGTTAGTCCCGGCCCGCATGGCCGAGCCAGCCGCGAACCTGCCGGCAGGCCGGGCCCCGCCCATCTGCCGCTCCGCCCCGAGTGGTAAGATGCGCCACCCCGCAAGGAGGGTCCTCTGGTCGAGTATGTTCCGGTGCGTGCCTCGACGACCGTGACCGGGCCGTACACGACTGAGACACCCGAACCGGCGGCATCGATTCGGATACGCGATCGCATCGTCCCCATCGACGTCCTGCGCGGCGCGGCCGTGCTCGGCATCCTCTCGGTCAACGTCGTGTCCATGGGGCTGCCGTTCGCCGCGTACAACGATCCGACGATCGCCGGGAACCGGAGCCCCATCGACTTCTGGACCTGGGCCATCACCTCCGTGCTGGCCGAGGGCAGGATGCGGGCGATCTTCTCGATGCTGTTCGGCGCGAGCGTGATCCTGCTCACCAGCCGCATGGAGGCGCGCGCGGCAACCGCGAGCGCAGCGGCGGACATCCACATGCGCCGCAATCTCTGGCTCATGCTGTTCGGCACGGCGCACTCCGTCTGGCTGCTGTGGCCGGGCGATATCCTGTTCACCTACGGCGTCGCCGGGCTGCCGCTCTACGCGTTCCGGCGCCTGCGGCCGCGCACGCTGATCCTCCTCGGCTCCATTATCCTTGCGCTTCAGGCGCCGAAAGCGGCCTATCGCAACATGGAACTCGCCGAAGCCTCGGCGGGACTGCGCAATCTGGCCACCATCACAGCATCCGGGGGCGGACTCACACCCGAACAGGAGAAATCACACACGCGGTGGACCGAGATGTTGTCGGAGGAGAAGCCCTCCGCCGAGTCGCTGCAGCAGACCATCGACGATCACCGCCGCGGATACCTCGAAAACCTGGGCCGCTCCGCGAATGCGACGGTCTATCTGGAGTCGGCGTATCTCTACAAGACCGGCCTGTGGGACGCAGCCGGCCTGATGCTGATAGGAATGGCGCTCGTGAAGGTCGGCGTCTTCTCTGCGACACATTCGTACCGGTTCTACGTCGTGATGGCGCTGGCGGGATACGGGATCGGCGTTCCGATGGGGATCTGGGTCGTCGCCGACTGGATGCGACACGGGTTCGAGGCGGGCGCGCGATGGGCGAGCCTGGACGACGTGACCCGCGTGAGCGTCGCATTCGGGCACGTCGGAGTCGTGATGATGGTGTGCAAGTCAGGCGCCGCCCGCTGGGCCACCAGCCTTCTCGCAGCCGTCGGCCGGATGGCGCTGACCAACTACATCCTGCAGACGGCGATCTGCACGACGCTGTTCGCCGGGTTCGGCTTCGGCTGGTTCGGCCAGCTGGCCCGGCACCAGCTCTATTACATCGTCGCCGCCATCTGGCTGGTCGAGTCGATCGGCAGCGTGGTCTGGCTGCGCAGATTTCAGTTCGGGCCGCTGGAATGGGTGTGGCGATGGCTGTCGTATCGAGAACGCTTGCCGTTCCGAGTGAAGGCTGTCAGCTAGCGCAGCCCTCCAGGGCTGAGCCCCGCGCCACGGGTTACGAGCGGGTCAGCCTCTTTTCAACCTGTAGCGCAGCCCTTCAGGGCTGCCTGGGGCAGGGCTGACGACGTGCGATACGAGGTTTGCAAAAACGCTTGACTCTCATTTTAGTTTTATCTAAATTGATGTCGTGCTGTTGGAATCGTCGGTCATCGCCGCCGTCGCCTCCCCTCGCAGGCGCGAGATCCTGAGGCTGGTGTGGGAGCACGAGCTGGGCGCCGGCGAAATCCATGCGGCGATGCCGGACGTGTCTTTCGGGGCGGTGTCGCTGCAGCTTCGAGCGCTGAGCGACGCCGGGCTGCTCGACTGCAGGCGGGAGCACCGCCGGCGCTTTTACAGGGCGCGGCGCGGACCGCTCGGCCCGATTGCGACCTCACTCGAGCGGATGTGGAGCGATGCCCTGTGGCGGCTGAAGCTGCAGGCGGAGCTGGAACAGAGCCGGCGCGGCCCCAGGCCGCGTGCGCCCCGGCCGCCGCGTCGGGCAGGCGGCCGACTGGTGCGATCAAAGAGAGGATTGTGATGAATCTTTCCCATCATCTCGATCGGACGATCACCATCGAGGCGCCCCAGGACCTCGTGTTCCGCTACTTCACGACCGACGATCGATGGGCGGCCTGGTGGGGTCCGGGCTCGACGATCGACGCGCGCGCGGGCGGCCGCGTGTTCATCCGGCACCCGGGCGGCGTCGAAGCAGGCGGCGAGGTCCTGGAGGTCGTGGTCCCCGAACGGATCGTCTTCACGTACGGCTTCGCCAGCGGCGATCCGATGCCGATCGGCGCGTCACGCGTGAGCATCCATCTGGAGAACGTGGCGCGAGGGACACGGGTGCTCCTGCACCACGAGTTCGCCGATGCCGCCGTGCGCGATCACCACGTTCAAGGCTGGCGCTACCAGCTCTCCGTCTTTGCGAACGTCGTGTTGGACCGACTGCATGCCGACGCCGCGCGCACCGTCGACGCCTGGTTCTCCGCGTGGTCGGACACGGACGCCACCAGCCGCGCGGCGGCGCTCGACGCGATCGGTGCGCCGACCGTGCGCATGCGGGACCGCTTCAGCGCGGTCGAAGGTGTCGACGAGCTGTCACAGCACATCGGCGCCGCGCACAAGTTCATGCCAGGGCTGCGCATGGAGAAGAACGGCGCCGTCCGGCATTGTCAGGGTCTGGTGCTCGTCGACTGGATCGCGAAGGGCCCGGACGGCCAGCAACGCGCCGCCGGGACGAACGTCTTCGCGCTCGGAGAGGATGGCCGGATCGAGTCAGTGACGGGTTTCTGGTGAGGAGGATCCGGATCAACCGAGCGAGTAAGAACCGATCAACAGGGAGGAAGGGAGGAATGGAGGATCGTTTTCATTAACGAAATCTCCTCCCGTCCTCCCCTCCTCCCTGTAGCCGACGGTTTTCTCCGTTCCCTCCGTCGCCTCCGACCTCAGAACACCAACTTCACCGCGAGCTGTACCTGGCGCGGATCGCCGACACCGGACCGTTGGAAGCCGGAGAAGTCGAAGAGCTGCGCCGTCGTCAGCGGATTGAGGTTGTTCGCATTGTTGAATGTGTTGAACACCTCGAACACGGGCGTCAGCTCGTACTTGCCCGCAAAACGAAACGGGCGTGCGACACGCCAGTCGAACGAGAAGAACTCGTTGTCCTTGCGATCGCTGTTGCGCCCCCGATCGACGCCGTTGAGGCTGCGTGGGTTCGGCGTGATCGGCTGCGGACCACGGTACTGCGCGCGCGCGCTCAGCTGCACGCCGCGTGGCAGCGCGAAATAGCCGAACGCGTTGAACTTGTGTCGGATGTCCCTCGCGGCGGGACCCCAGTCCTTCGTCAGGTCGAAGAAATTGAAGCTCACATCGTTGAACGGATCCCGCTCGTTCGAGTCGTCGTCCTCGTCCTTCGCGAGGACATAGTTCCCCTCGACCTGGTATCCGTTCGACAGTCGCTTCCGCAACCCGAGCGTGAGGCCGCGGTAGCGCGAGTTGCCGCGGGCGTTGGTCACCATGACTTCGCCGAGCTGCGGCCCCAACGGCGCGCCGCTGTACGCGTATGCATTGCCTGTCCCCGGCCCGTCACTGCAGCACGATGGCCCGCTGCGGTTGTAGTTCAAGAACCGGGTCAGGTGGCGTCCCTCGTTCCAGATCACGTCAACGTACCCGACACGTGCGCAGCCAGCTGCTGCTCGTATCCCGCGTTGAACGAGTACACGCGAGGGTTCACATAGTCTTTGTCGAAGACCCGGATGCCGCTGCCGGAAGGAAACTGCCCAGCCGGCAGTGGCGCCGGACTCACGATTCCGGGCCAGACTGGCATGGTCGCAAACCCGGTCGCGAACGTCCCGAGACCGATGGTCTGCTGCTGAACGCCATTGGTTGTCACCGACCCGACCTGGCTCAACATGTTCTGACGCGCGAAATACACTCCAGTACTCGCGCGGATAACGGACCTGCCATTGCCGTGGATGTCCCAGGCGACTCCGGCGCGCGGTTGCCACATATTCCACTGGCTCGGAATGGTCCCGTCGGAGGGGAACCTCGGATCATTCAGGAAGGCCGCGAACGCGGTCGTCGTTGGATCGATCGTCTTCGGCATCACCTGCGCATCCCATCGCAAGCCGTAGTTGATCGTCAGATTCGAGCGCGGCTGCCACTTGTCCTGGGCGAAGAGCGAGAACTCGTCGTTGGTGATTTTTGATGCGCCCGTGGCGTCGGTCGCGGGGCCTGACAATCCCGCCCCCTGCAGATAGAGCAACAGCGGGCCTCCGGTCGACGTGGTCCCCGACGGGCAGGCAGCGGGCGCCGTCACGTACGTGGTGGTCGTACCGGTCGAACAACCGGTCGCGTAGGGACCGAAGCCTCCCGGCGCCGCCGGTGACGCGTACCGCAGGAATCCCGTCACGCTGTCGAACAGATAGCGACCCGTGAAGAAGCCGCGGAACACCTGATCGTTGAGCGTGTGCATCCACTCGCCGCCCACCTTCACGGTATGGGTGCCGGAGACCAGGGTCAGGTTGTCCTTGAGTTGCGTGCGCCAAATCAGCTCGTCGACGTTCGGCTGCAGGAAGAACGGGTTGCCGAAGCGGAACGATGGCGCGAACCCGATGCCCGTGTCCGCCGCGAGGTTGGATGCGACGGCCGTCCTCGGCCGGCTCTCGCGCGAGTAAGTGAAATGCGCCTCGTTGAGCCGCGTCGACGAGAGCGTGGTGAACCAGTTCACGTTGCCCACGTTGATCCGCGCGGGGTCTCCTTCGATGCCATTCGCGGAGGAGCCGTACGTCGCGACGTCGAACGTCTCGTTCTCCTTGCGCGAGTGGTTGAAGTTCCAGGACGCTGACAGGTTGTTGCTCGGGTTCAGCGTCGCGTCGACCTTGCCGAGAATGGCCGCCGTCTTCACCGGATGCCGGACCGGCGTCCCCTCCTGCTGCCCGAGCCGGACCGAGAAGAAGTTCAGCAGCGCCAGACGCTGGCAATCACTGTTCCCGTTGATGAGGGCCTCGTTGGCCGCCAGCGTCGGCGCCTGAACCGGACACGCGGTATCACCGACCTGACGGCTCAAGTTCGGACGCTCGAAGTTGCCGGTGATCCCCTCGACCGCAAGGAACACGAACGCCTTGTCTTTTCGGATCGGGCCACCGAACGTGCCGCCGAACTGCTCGCGGTGGAATTTCTCGAGCGTGCTTCCGTCCGACAGCTCGCCCGTCAGCCCTTCGATCCGCTGGAAGTGAAACAGGCTTCCGTGCGTCTGGTTCGTTCCGGACTTCGTGATGACGTTGACGACACCCCCCGCCGTGCGGCCGAATTCGGCCGGCGCGCCGGTCGCGATCACCTGGAACTCGCGCACCGCCTCGAGCGTGATGTCGATGGCCGCACGCTGACCGCCCGCCTGCTCCCCGAAGAAGCCGTTGTTGTAGTCGCCGCCGTCCAGACTGATGTTGTTGAAGATTCCGCGCTGGCCCGCAAACGAGATCTCGTCGCCGTCCGCTCCCTGCACGATGCTGACGCCCGGTGTCAGCGTCAGCAGATCCTCGAACTTCCGGCCGAGGATGGGTGTATTCTCGACCGCCGTCTGATTCAGCGTGCTGGCGGCCGCCGTCCGCGTCACCTCGACCGTCGGCTGGTTCACGGTGACCGTTTCCGATACACCGGACACCTTCATCGAAGCCGAGAGCGTGACGGTCTGGCCGACCGTGAGCTCGAGATTCTCCTGGGAGAGCGTCGCGAAACCGGAGAGCGTGAAAGTGACTTTGTAGTGCCCTGGCGGCAGTTGCAGCAACGCGAACCGTCCATCGGCGCCGGTTACGGCGTTTCTGGTGAAGTTCGTGTCGATGTTGCGTGCTTCGATCGTTACTCCGGGCAATGCCGCACCTGTCGCATCGGTCGCGGTGCCGTCGATGACGCCCGTCGTGATCTGTGACTGGCCGTTGGCCATGCCGGGATGAATCAACGCCAGCAGGATTGCGAGGATCAGGGGGGTTCGCATCACGGCTCCTCTCCGATTACAAACGTGGCAAGTCGGGCTCAGCTTATCTCGCGATCAACGGCCGTTCAAGACGCTTCGGGTGAATTCCCGAAGAAACTTCGGGAAGTTTTGCGATGGCGCGAATGCCAGCGCATGATGGGGCAGGAGCGCCGCCATGATTCGTGTGGTCATCTTCGACCTCGGTCTGACACTCGTGGACGGCAGCAACCGGCCCTTTCCGCATGCGGCGGAGGCGCTCCGCACGATTCAGACGTTCAAGAGCGGGGACGGAAAACCGCTCGCCACGACCCTGCTCTCCGACTTCGATCTCGCGACACCGCCTGCAACCGCCGCGAAGGTTCGCGTGATCTTCGATCGCTACCTCGCCATTCTCGATTCGACGGGGCTGCGGCCCTTCTTCGAGCCGGTCGACCGCCGGGTGACCTTGTCGACACACGCCGGCGTCGGCAAGCCCGACCGCAAGGTCTTCGTCACGGCATTGAAGCGCCTCCGGACGACCGCCTCGCTGGAAGAGTGCCTCTTCATCACGGAGAACCACGCGCACGTGCAGGCCGCGCGCACGACGTTGCAAATGCACGCCCTCGAGTTTCGCAGCGCGACATCCACACCACCGGTAAGCTTCGACTTCGACGATTGGCAGCAGGCACCCGCCATGGTCGCGCACGTGCTGGAGCCGGGTGGTGGAATGAACGAGGAGGCGGCGCTCCGGGATCATCTGCGCGCGAAGCACGCGTTCGATCTGAGCCTGAGCGAGCGCACAGGATCGCGGACGACGAAAGTCAGCGGCACGTTGTGGGCGCCGGTGGGTGTCGCAGCCGGGGACGCCGCACACGTGCACGCGCCATTCGCGGTCGAGGGCGAGATCACGCGCGGACCGAAGGGCCAGCTCTCGGAAGTCCGGCTCCGGCAGCCCTCTCCTTCCGAAATCGACGAGGCGGCAGCGTTCATCCGGACCTTGGCGCAGCGCGGGCAACTGCGTGGGCCCTCCGGACCGACCGTCACTGATCGGACCGTCGGGGACGAAACGACCTACCACGTCGAGACCGACGACCAGGGCCGCCAGAAGCTGATTCGCAAACGGATCCGCGCGGTCTGACCACTGCCATGCGTTGCTCCGACCATGGAACGCGACGTGCTACTCCTGGCGCAGCGCCAGGATCGGATCGATGCGGCTGGCACGATGGGCCGGAATCAATCCGGCTGCCGCCGATACGATCCCGAGCACCACCATCGTCGTGAGGGCGACCCCGGCGTCGTCACCTTGGACTCCATACAGCTGCGACGACACGTAGCGTCCAAGGCCCAGCCCGGCGGGCAGTCCGACGGCGAGCCCAATCGTCAGCAGCAGCAGGACTTCTTTCATCACGAGCCAGATGACGAACAGGGGCTGCGCGCCGAGCGCCAGACGGATGCCCAGCTCCTTCCGGCGTCGAGCCACGGCAAACGCCATGACGCCATACAAGCCGATCGATGCCAGCAAGGTAGCCAGCATGCCGAACCCCGCCGACAGCACCGCGATCAGGCGATCGGTCAGCAGCGTCTCGTCCAGCTGCGATTCGAGCGTCTTCAACCCGTACACGGGCATCGCCGCGTCGAGCTGCTTCACTTCGTTTCGCACCAGGCTGTAAGCGCTCGCCGACGCGTTGCGCGTCCGCACGTAGAAGACGGCGCTGTTCTTCCCCCAGTTCGGCACGAACACCTGCCGCCGGACGCCCTCGCGCGGACCCTCGTACAACGAGTCGGCGACCACGCCGATGATCTCGACGTCGAGCTTGGTCTTTGGACCCGTGCCCCGCCCGAGATGCTTGCCGATGGCACTGCTCCCCTTGAAGAAGTGCTGGGCGAACCGGCGATTGACGATCGCCACCTTCGAGTTCTCCCTGGCGTCGCCGATCTTGAAATCGCGTCCTTCGAGAATGGGAATCTGCATCGTTTCGAAGTAGCCCGGCGACAGCGCGTTCATGAACGCCTGCATGTCCTCACCGTCTTTCGGCCGGTGACCCTCGACTGAGGTGCTGCTATCCCATTCGTCGCCGGAGAGGATCGGGACGGCGGCGAATGCGGCCGACCTGACACCGGGCGACGAGCGCAGTCGCTCCTGGAGCTGCTGGTAGAGCGCCATCGCTCGAGGCGTGTCGTAGTCGCTCAGTGCCGGCGACAGCTGGAAGGCAACGAGGTTGTCGAGGGCGACGCCAGTGTCGGTCTTCTGCAGATTCTGCAGGCTGCGCACGAAAAGGCCGGCGCCGAACAGCAGCAGAAAACTGAGGGCGACCTGCGCGGTCACGAGGCCTTTGCGCAGGAAGAGCGATCCCCTGCCGCCGGTAATGGAACCGACCGTGACTTTGAGCGTTTCCCAGAGATCCACGCGACTCGCGCGAAGCGCCGGGATCAATCCGAAGATCACCCCGGTGAAAGACGTGAGCACGAGCGTGAACGCGAGAATGCGCAGATCGGGCCTGGCAGTGATCAGGATCGGCGAGGAGCCGGAGGGTATCAGCGCCAGAAGACTGCGCGTGAGGACGACCGACAGGAAGACGCCGACAGCCGCGCCGGCGAACGACAACGTGAGGCTCTCGACCAGCAGCTGCTGCACCAGCCGGCCGCGCGAGGCACCGAGCGAGAGGCGGACGGCAATCTCGCGCTGCCGCGCGAACGCGCGTGCGATCAGCAGGTTCGCGACGTTCGCGCAGGCGATGAGCAGCACGAGGCCGACCATGCACATCAGGACGATCAGCGCGGTCGAGAAGTCGTTCCGCAAGCCGGAGAAGCCCATCGCCGCCGATTCCACGAGCAGCTTGCCCTGCATGAACCGATCGCGAGAGAACTGCGACCAGTCCTTCGCGGCCGGCAGCGTCATCTCGTACGTCCGAACCTGCGTGAAGAGTCCCTGCAGCGGCGCGGCGGCGGACGCCACGGTGTAGCCCGGCTTCAGCCGCCCGAACACCTGCACCCACCGCGTGCGGCGATCGTCCAGGTGCACCCACTCCCAGTCCGGCACCATCACGGGCTTCATCAGGATCGGCACGCGAATCTGCGGAGCCTGCGCGGGGTCCAGTCCCGCGAAGCCGGCGGCGGATACCCCGACGATCGTCATGGGGTAGTTGTTCACGCGGATGGTCTTTCCGACCACGCCTGGATCGCGCGCGAACCGGTTGACCCAGTAGTCGTACCCGAGCACCACGACGGGATGACCCCGGTAGACCTGATCGTCCTCCGTCGAGTTGAAGACGCGCCCAACCGCGGGCTGAACGCCGAGCATCGTGAAGTAGTTGCCGGAGACCATCTCCGCATCCACGCGCTCGGTCTGGTTGTCGACGCTGACGGACGCCGGGACGAGCCGCCGGCACAGCACTTCCTGCAGCGGCTCGGCCTTTTGCTGGAGATCCTGATACAGCGGATACGAATGCATCCGGGTCCCCATGTTGCTGCCGTTGTGGCTGCCCTGCTGATAGAGCATGACCAGCTCGTTCGGCGTCCGGACCGGCAGCTTTCGCAGCAGCATCTGGTCGATGAGGGTGAAAATAGCCGTGTTGGCCCCAATCCCGAGTGCCAGGGAGAGAATCGCCACGAGCGAGAACAGCGGGCTGCGGCGAAGACCGCGGACGGCAAGGCGGAGATCGGACAGAATGGAGGTCATCGGCCGGTTAGACGGAACCGGCGGGCAGAACGTTTGGTTTCGGTCGTAGACCCAGTAATCGTATTAGTCTTTTGCAACGGCTCGCGGACGGCTGGGTCTCGTTTTCGCGAACCGTACAAGGCGCGCCCGCGGCGGCGCCCCGCCGGAGCGGAGCGGGGCCTGGGGCCCCCGCGAGCGACGGCGTAGGGGGGTCCGGCGGGGCGAAGCCCCCCGGTCCAATCGGAGGTGGCGATGGACCCGATCACGCGACGGGAGGCCTTGGCGGCAGGCACGGCCGCCATCATTTCAGTAGGCGCTCGCGCGCCTTCGGCGGCCGCCGCGCGGCGGTCCGAAAGGACCCCGAGTCCGGTTCAGGAAGGGCGCGCGGTGGCGAAGGGTCGACTCAAGCAATCCGTGTCCCGGTGGTGCTACGGCAAGATTCCGATGCCGGAATTCTGCAAAGCCGTGGCGGGCATGGGCTTGACCGCCATCGACCTGCTCGGTGAGGCCGATTGGCCGGTCGTGCGCGACCACGGGCTCATCTGTTCGATGGGCAACGCCGGCGGCGGGTCCATCCCCGACGGCCTCAACGTCAAGGCCAACCACGACAACATCGTCAAGAACTTCGAGCGGTTGATTCCCAAGGCGAAGGCGATGCAGGTGCCCAACGTGATCACCTTCTTCGGGAACCGCCGGGGCATGAGCGACGAAGAAGCGACCGCCAACTGCATCGAGGGGCTCAACCGGGTCAAGAAAATCGGCGAGGAGACGGGGGTGACGATCTGCGTCGAGCTCCTCAACAGCAAGATCGATCACAAGGACTATCAGGGCGATCGATCGAGGTTCGGCGTGGAGATCGTAAAGGCGGTCGCGTCACCGCGAGTGAAGCTGCTGTACGACATCTATCACATGCAGATCATGGAGGGCGATCTGATCCGGACGATTCGGGACAACATTCAATACATCGCACACTTCCACACGGGCGGCGTTCCGGGGCGACACGAGCTCGACGACACCCAGGAAGTCAACTGGCGCACCGTTGCGACGGCCATCGCCGATTTGAAGTACGACGGATATTTCGCGCACGAGTTCGTGCCGACCCGCGATCCACTGACATCGCTCCGGGAAGCGGTCACGCTCTGTGACGTGTAGGCGACATCTGTGAGACGACATATGCGACATGATCTCCTCTTGCTGACAACCTTGACGTTCTCGACCGCAATGGCCATCGGCCTCTCGGCGCAGGCGCCGGCACCACAGGGCGCCGCGGCGCCCGCCACAGCACAGGCGAAGCCGCAGGACACCGAAGTGTGGGAGCCGGTTCCGAAAGTCGTCACGCCGGGCGCGACCAACGCCGCGCCCCCGTCCGATGCCGTGATTCTTTTCGACGGCAAGAACCTGGATGAGTGGGTGAATGTGAAGGACAAGTCACCCGCAGGATGGACGGTCGCCGAGGGCATCGTGACGGTCAACAAGTCGGTCGGCAACATCGAGACGAAGCGGAGCTTCAAGAACTACCAGCTGCACATCGAGTGGCGGATTCCGGAAAACGTGACGGGCGAAGGACAGGGGCGAGGCAACAGCGGCGTCTTCCTCGCGTCCACCGGCGGCGGCGACGGCGGATACGAGATCCAGATCATGGACTCGTTCCAGAACAAGACCTACGTGAACGGGCAGGCCGGCAGCATCTACAAGCAAGGCATTCCGCTCGCGAACCCGAATCGCAAACCGGGCGAATGGCAGGCCTACGACATCGTCTGGACGGCGCCGACCTTCAACGGGGATGGCTCGGTCAAGACACCGGCGTACGTGACGGCGCTCTTCAACGGCGTGCTCGTCCAGAACCACTTCGAGCTGAAAGGTGAGACGGTCTACATCGGCAAGCCTCAATACAGGAAGTACGACGGCGCGCCGATCAAGCTGCAGGCACACGGTGACCCGAGCCCGCCCATCAGCTTCCGGAACATCTGGGTGCGCGAACTGCCATGATCAGGATCGTCGTGGCAGGGGTCTCAGGCCCTGCCACGAGGCAGCCCTGAAGGGCTGCGCTACAGGAGAACACGATCTGCGGCCCGCCCCGTAGGTCTCGTAGCGCAGGCCTTCAGGCCTGCCACGCCGACGCGAACGTCGGAACGAAAGGAGTCGGTTATGAGCCTCTGGGACGACGCCAAGAAAGCTGCCGAAACGGTCGGGAACCTCGCTGAGAAGGCGGCGGAGAAGACGGTCGAGGCGGTGGGCACCGCCGCCGGCACGACGGCGCGCGTGGCCGCGAGCATCGCTGACAAGACGGTCGATGCCGCCAAAGCCACCGGGAGTGCGACCGCGGAAACCGCGAAGGATGCCGCCGGCCTCGCGGCTGACGCGGGCCGTGCGATTGCCAACGCCGTCAAAAAGGAATGATCAGCGTTCCTGTGTAGCGGCCGATTGCAGGATGGGCGCGAACAGTCGCGCGTCGACGTTCGCGCCCGTCAGCACGATGCCGACCGCCCGTCCGTGCATCCGGTGCCGCTCCTGAACCAGGGCCGCCAGCCCTGACGCCGCGGCCCCTTCAGCGACATTGTGGGTGTCTTCGTAGATCGCCCGCATCGCGTCTTCGATCTCGTCGTCCGAGACCTCGACGATGCGCTCCGCCCCGCCTGCGATCGTCGCGAGCGCTTCGGCGACTGGCGTTCGACATGCGATGCCGTCCGCGATGCGCGTGGTCGCATCGTGGGAGATCACGCGTCCGGCCGCGAGCGAACGGGCGTACGCGGGCGCAGCCGTCGAGACGACGCCCACGATCCGCGTGCGAAGATTGAGCGCGTCGCGCGCGGCAATCGCGCCGCAGATGCCGGACCCCAGGCCGATCGGTACGTACAGGGTGTGCAGGTCGGGAACCGCGCGAAGGATCTCGAGCGAATAGGACGCGACGCCGCGCACGAGGAGCTCGTGAAAGCTGGGCATGAAGTGCCACGCCCGCTCCCGCGCGATCTCGCCAGCCGCCTCCAGGGACGCCTGGAAGTCATGGCCGCATTCGATGAGCTCCGCGCCGAGCGCTCGCATGGCGCGGTTCTTCTCCACGCTGTTGCCGAACGGCGCAACGACCGCGACCGCCCTCCCGTACCGCGCGGCCGCGAACGCCACCGACTGGCCGTGATTGCCCCGCGTCGCTGCCACGATTCCCCGGACGCCAGGCTGCGACCGGAAGAGGTCGTCCATGTACACCAGGCCGCCGCGAACCTTGAACGCGCCGACCGGGGTGTGATTCTCGTGCTTGACCCACACCTCGGCCCCGCACCGCTGGTCGAGGAGCGGCCAGCGCTGTTGCGGCGTCGGGACCATCGATCCGTAAACGATCGACGCGGCAGCCTCGAGGTCGGAAACCGTCGCCATTCCATCGAATTGTAGTCCGGTCCTGGGATATCCTTGCGCGCTATGAAGCTCCTTCCCCGCGTCCCGAAGCCGCTGCTGTTGGTGTGCGCGATGGCAGCAGCCGCCGACGTGCGCGCGCAGGCGCGCTACACGCTCAAGCAGACCGGCGACATCATCCAGATCCAGGACACACGCGAGCAGATCAGCGTCTCGATCCTGACGACGGTGAGCAATGCGTACGAAGTCACCGTCAAGGGGCAGGACGTGATTCGGAAGGGGTTCGCGACGGTCGATGACTTCCGCGCGCGCCCTGGCTTGAACGGGATTCCGTACCTGGCTCCCTTCGCCAACCGGCTCGACGAGCAGGCGTTCTACGCGAACGGCAAGAAGTACAACTTCGATATGGAACTGGGAAACGTGCGCGGCACGATTCCCATCCACGGGTATCTGATGGGTGCCACCGAGTGGAAGCTCGTGGAGGCCAAGGCGGATGGACAGTCCGCATGGGTCACCAGCCGCCTCGATTTCTACCGGAACCCGCAATACATGAAGCAGTTCCCCTTCGCGCACGTCGTGACCATGACCTATCGATTGGCCGAGGGCATGCTCGAGGTCCACACGCGGCTCGAGAATCTGAGTAACGAGCCGATGCCCGTGGCCATCGGCTTCCATCCGTACTTTCAGCTCACCGACTCGATACGCGAAGAGTGGACAGTGTCGGTCGGTGCGCAAACGCACTGGCTCCTGACGCCCACCATGCTGCCGACCGGCCAAACCGAACCGATCGCGAAGTTCCTGCCCGATCCCGCGCACGTGGCTCTCAAAGACGTCAGCCTCGACGACGTCTTCACCGATCTCGATCGGGATGCGCAGGGTCGCGGCATGGTGAGCTTCAAAGGCAAGCAACAGCAGCTGGACGTGCTCATCGGCCCCAAGTACAGGACGGTGCTGGTGTACTCGCGGCCGCCAGGCCCTGGACGCGAAGGTCGCGGAGCACCCGCGCCACAACCGAATCGAGGGAGCGTCGCGATCGAGCCGATGGCCGGGATCTCGAACTCGATGAACCTCGCGCACAAGGGACTCTACAAAGATCTCCAGAGCGTCCCGCCTGGCGGCACGTGGGAAGAGAGCTTCTGGATCAGGCCGAAGGGATTCTGATCGCCATGTGCGGGGTTACACGAATTCTTGTCGCTTTAGCAGCCACGACGCTGGTCGGGGCGGCGCAACCGCAGACGCCAGCGTCACACGCGCCGCTCGCGCCTGCGGGCTCCGCAGACGTCCAGCGCCCGTTCGGCACCTTGCGCGAGCAGGCGGCCATGCAACAGCAGTGGCTCCGCAAGCGGCTCGACACCTTCCTTCCGGCGCTGATGCGGTCGCACGGCATCGATCTGTGGGTCGTGCCGATGCGCGAGTACAACGAGGACCCGGTCTTCACGGCCATCACGGCGCCCGAAACGTTCGCGGCGCGGCGGCGCACGATCTACGTCTTCTTCGACAAATGCGCCGGCGCCGGACAGCCGCCGTCATCGTCTTGCATCGAACGAATCGCGCTCGGAGGCACGTCGCAGGGTGGCGTGTTCGAGGCGCGGCGCTCGACCGCACAGGCGGCGGCCAACGTCGGACGCGGACCGCAGGCGGAGCTCTGGGGCGACGAGCAGTGGCAGGTGCTGAAGCGCGTGATCGACGAGCGCAACCCGCGGGTCATCGGCATCAACCGGTCGACGGTGTCTGCGTTCTCGGACGGACTCTCGAGCGGCGAGCTCCAGGGCATGTCCGCGGCGCTGGGCGAACGGTGGACCTCGCGATTCCGCAACGCCGAAGGTCTCCCGCTCGAGCTCATCGCGTCACGTCTGCCGGAAGAGGAGGCCTTCTATCAGCGCATGCAGGAGCTCGTCTGGTCGATGACGCAGACGATGTTCTCGCGCGAGGTGATTACGCCCGGCACCACCCGCACGAGCGATCTCGTCTGGTGGTGGCGCCAGCGGGTCAACGATCTGGGTCTCGGCACCTGGTTCCAGCCAAGCGTGGATGTTCAGCGCAAAGGGGCGACGGATGCCCAGCTCGGCGACGACCCGGTCATCCAGCCTGGCGATCTGCTGCACTGCGACGTGGGCAT
Organism: uncultured Acidobacteriota bacterium; assembly: GCA_963804795.1. Classification (GTDB taxonomy): domain Bacteria; phylum Acidobacteriota; class Vicinamibacteria; order Vicinamibacterales; family 2-12-FULL-66-21; genus CAVSUB01. The sequence goes on from CAWDRS010000022.1 coordinate 75,449, forward strand.
CACGGTGGCGCGCCTCAACACCGACACCCAGCACGACGCGTACGTGCTGTTGCCCGGCGAGACGGACGCACCCGAAGGCCTCAAGCGCGCGCTCGCCAACGCCAACGCCCTGCAGGACATCGTCGTCGACGAGATCAAACCGGGGCGAAGCGGCAACGAGATTCTCACGGCGGCGCGCGCTCGCATGCGCGCCAGGCAGATCGAGGGGACGATCTACTCGCATCCGATCGGCCTGCACGGCCACGGCGCGGGTCCGCTCATCGGGCTCTGGGACTACCAGGACGGCGTTCCGGGCCGCGGGGACGCGAAGGTCGTTCCGTCGATGTGGTTTTCGATCGAGCTTCAGGCGACGACACCGGTGCCGGAGTGGAACAACCAGGCCGTGCGAGTGGCCCAGGAGGAAGACGTCATCGTCGGCGCCGACGGGAAGGTGCGATGGGCTCTGAGGCGGCAGGACCGTCTTTTCCTCGTTCGCTAGGGGGTTCCAGCTTCCAGCTTCCAGCTAGATTCTGTCTCCTAGCGCTGGTCCGCGGTCTCGGTCTTGCGCGGAGGTTCGACGGCCTTCCAGTCAGGGGGCGTCACGCCGAGGAGGTGACGCGCGAAGAAATCGTAGCGCTTGTGATCGCCGTAAGCGCCTCCGTTGGTGTGGCTGGCGCCAGGAATGACGAGGAGATCGAAGTCCTTGTCGTGCTTCACGAGCTGATTCACGACCTGGAAGGTGGACGAGGGATCGACGTTCGTATCCATCTCGCCGACAATCAGGAGCACCTTCCCCTGCAGCCGGTAGGCGTTGTCGACGTTCGACGATGCGGCGTATTCGGGACCGATCGGCCAACCCATCCACTGCTCGTTCCACCAGATCTTGTCCATCCGATTGTCGTGGCAGCCGGCCGAAGCCACGCCGGCCTTGTAGAAATCAGGGAAGAACAACAGACCGCCGAGCGCGTTCTGCCCGCCGGCGGAAGTGCCGTAAATGCCGACGCGGGTGATGTCGTACCACGGGTATTTGGCGGCCACGGCCTTGTGCCACAAGACTCGATCGGGAAAGCCGGCGTCCTTCAGATTCTTCCAGGCCACATCGTGGAACGCCTTCGAGCGGTTGCTCGTTCCCATGCCGTCGATCTGCACCACCACGAAGCCGACCTCCGCCAACGCCTGCATCTGGTTGAACGCGGCGAACGCCTTCGGCACGAAGGAGCTGTGCGGCCCGGCGTAGATGTTCTCGATCACCGGATACTTGCCGTTCGGATCGAAGTTCGAAGGACGATAAATGACGCCGTAGATGTCGGTCACCCCGTCGCGACCCTTCGCAGTGAACGCTTCCGGCGGCTTCCAGCCTGCGGAGGTCAGCTCGGTGATGTTGCCGCGCTCGAGCTCCGAGACGAGCGAGCCATCCAACCCGCGATGCAGCTCTGACACCGGAGCCAGATCGACCCGCGAGTAGGTGTCGACGTAGTACGTCAAATCCGAGGAGATCGTCACGACGTGGTTGGCATCGGTCTGCGTCAGCGTCGTAAGGCCGGTGCCGTCGAAGTTGATCCGGTAGTAGTGGACGAAATACGGGTCCTTCCCGGGATACATCCCGCTGGCGCTGAACCAGATCTCTCGTTTGTCCTCGTCGACCCTGAGCACGTTCCGGACGGGCCACTGGCCTTTCGTGATCTGATTCTTCACGGCCCCGGTGTGGCCGTCGTACAGATAGAGGTGGTTCCACCCGTCACGCTCCGACATCCAGATGACTTCGCGCCCGTCCTGGACGTCGAAGCGGTACTTCTTCCCCGAGTAGCAGAAGAACGTCTTCACCTCCTCCGAAACGACCGCACGTGCCGTACCGGAGACGGCGTCGACCTCGATGATCCGGTAGACCTGATGCCCCCGCTGGTTGTACTCGAAGGTCACCGCGCTGCTGTCCTTCCGCCAGATCAATGCCGTCTGATCGTAGGCATTCCGGAAGAGGGCATCGTCGACGACGAGCGCCTTTCGGCTCTCGACGTCGAAGATGACTGGCAGTTCCACGTCGAGGACGTCGCCTGGCTTGGCGTACTGGAGGGTGCTGTGCTTCGGTTGGAGCTGATCCTCCGGAGACGACTGGACGTAGTGCACGTACCGCCGGAATCCAGGCTTGATTTTGTAGACCGCGATCTTTTTCGAGTCGGGCGACCACACGAGCGAATCCGGATTGTAGTAACCACCCTCGGATCCATCCGAGCTGAGAAGCGTGACCTCCCGCTTCCCTGGCTCACGAATGCCGACGTTGTAGTTGCTGACGACCGCCTCGAACTTGCCATCCGGCGACTTTCGAGCGTCGGCGCCGTTGATGCTGAACTCCGGCAGGACCGGACCGGCGAGGCCGCCGCCACCGCGTCCGCCCCGCCCGCCCCGGCCACCACCACCGCTGCGATCGTTCGGACACGTGTAGTCCGCAAGGCGGCAGCGCCAGAGGATGTTGTCGACGCTGAACTGGATGATCGTTTCGTCCTCGACGAAGCTGAACGTGTTGAACGGCAGGGTGACCGCTGTGTAGGCCTTCTGCGGCTTGAGAGCGGCATTCAGCACGTCCGCCAGCCGCTGGTGATCGAACGCGGGACGCTTCGCTTGCGTGGACGCATCGACGAGCACGAACTCGGCGCCGCCCTTCACCGATCGCCGGTACCAGAAGCGCGGAGTCTTGTCGATCCACGTTGCCGGCTCCGGCACATTGACCGCGAGCGTCTGTACCTTGTCCCGCAGCTCCATCGCGCGCCGGTAGTCGGCGACGGTTCCCTGGGCCGCGCCGAGCGCCGGCGCAAGGGTGGCGACGAAGGTGAGAAAGACAAGACGCGCTCGAAGCATATGGACACTCCTCAACGTCAGAAGTCAGAATTCGGCATTCTATCCTTGACGGGCGCCGCCTCGAGGCGGCGCCCGTGAAAAAGGCACTCTGACTTCTATATTCTGAATCCTGAATTCTGACGCTATCCCACCTGCACCACCATCATCGTCGCGTCGTCGAACGGCTCGGCGGTTCCGCGGAACGTCTTCACCGCGGTCTCCACACGTGCCAGGAGATCCTCCGCCCCAGCCGACGTCCGAAGGAGTGCCTCGAGACGCTCGGCTCCGAACATCTCTTCCTTCTCGTTCTCAGCTTCGACGCAGCCATCGGTGTAGAAGAACAGCAGATCTCCCGCGTCGAGCTGGACGCGTGCTTCTGTGTAACCGTGGCCGGCCAGCAGCCCGACGGGCAGGCCGGACGACGACATGTGTTCGAGCTTGCCGTCACGCCGCAAGACGTACTGCGGGTTGTGTCCGGCATTCACGTAGCGCAGCAGACGGGTCACGGGATTGAGCATTCCCACGAAGAGCGTCGCGTACACGGGGCCCGGCGTGTTCCCCTCGATGTCGACGTCGATCTCGCGCGCAATGGACGCAAGTTCCTGACCGAGCGCAAGCCGCGTTCGAAGCGACGCCTGGATGTTGGCCATCAGCAGTGCGGCGCCTACGCCTTTCCCCGACACGTCGCCGACGAGCAGCGCGAGCTCGCCATCGCTGAGCGCGAAGTAGTTGAAGAAGTCGCCACCGACCTCTCTGGCCGGCACCGATACGCCCTTGATTTCGGTGAGACCCATCCGCAGCGGCCCCTGCGGGAGCATGTCGTGCTGGATCTGCCGGCCCAGTTCGAGCTCCCGGCGGATCCGCTCTTGTTCGACAAGGGCGTGCTGATTCCGCTCGACGTCCTCCGCCATCTGATTGAACGCGCGAGCGAGCCTGCCGATCTCGTCGTTCGATCCGACCTGCACGCGCGCGCTGTAGTCGCCCTCCGCGATCCGGTGGACGCCGTCGTTGAGCTTCGAAAGGTTGCGCGTCAGCCGCGAGGACAACGGAACGATGCCGATGAGCGCGAGGCCGATGCAGGCGAGGCCGAGGCCCGCATTGCGGGCACCGGCGCGCCGCAGCTGGTTGAGCGACTCGCCGACTGGCCGCGCGATCCCGAACTTGAGCCCGGATCCCCCAGGATCCGACGTCGTCACGACAATCCAGTCGGGCAGCACCGTTGTTCCGGCTGGCATATCCGCCTTCACGGCCGCGCCGAGCGATTCGACCTTCTTCCGATCGTCGTCCGTCGAGGTGAAGAGCCTGCCGTCCTTGCTGAAGGCAAACGGTACTTCGCCGCGGTCACGCCGCGTCGTCGTGAACACGGTGGCCAGCAGGTTCGGAAGGTTGACCTCGGCGTTCGCCTCGCGGAGCACGGTGCCATCGCGCTCCATGGTCACGTCAAGCCGGTTGCCGGACAGCGCGGTCTTGCGCCGCATGGGGCCCGAAGTTCCCACGGCCGGTGCATCGGAGAGACGTGACGTCGCGCGTGCCTGTGCTGCGGCGCGCGCGGCTTTGGCGGCCTCGGCCGCGGCCCGGTTGCGCACCGCCGCCGCCCGCTGAGCGGATGCGCTCTCTTCCGCGCGGGCTTTCTCGTCCGCGAGCCGCTGCGCTTCGGATACCTTCTTCTGCAGCTCCGCGGCTCCTATGCGGATGCCTTGCACGATTCCAAGCATCCGCTGGTTGACGTCGGCGATCACTTTCTGGCGCTCCTCAGGAGAGAGGCGCTGCCAGTCCTCGCTGGAGCCCACGATCTGCTGGAGCATCTCCCGCCGAATCGGCATCATGTCGAACTGGATGCGGTCCTTGTCGGTTCCCTCACCGGCAGGCGGAGGCGGAGGCGGAGGGCCGGGTGGCGGACCGCCGGCCCGGCCGCTCGCAGAATCCGGTACTGGGGGGGCCCCAGGCACGGCATCCGCGCCAGGCCCGCCGGCCGCGCCAGGAAAGGGACGGGGCGGCGGTTGCGCGGCCCGATCCGGACCGCGATCGAATCGGCGGCCCTGACGCCGATCCGGTGGAATCGCGGCGTCCGGAGGAGCAGCCGCCGTGTCAGCAGCACCTGGGACCGGAGCGGCTGGCGGACTCGGAGCCTTGGACGCGTTGGCTGGCGACGGCGCGACCGCGGGCGCAGGCTGAGGCGCGGGGGCCGGTGCAGGGGCGGCGGCCGGCGGTACGGCAGCTGCCGGAGGAATCGGCGGGGGGAACGGCAAAACGGGCGGAACGCTCGGCACGTCGCCACGTCGGCTACCGTCACCGCGAAGATTGCGATCAGGTACTGCCACGGCCGGCGCGCCCATCCGGGGGCGTGTCGGACCGCGCGCCCGAGGGCACGGGTCCCCTCCCGCCTGGCGGCCGCCAGCCGCGCACCTCGATGTTGTTCAGGAGCATCGCAACCTCGCCAAGTGCCTGGGCCACGGTGTCCTGGCCAGACGTGGCCTCGGTCGCGACATCTGGCGGCTGCGGAGCGACGGACTTCGACCGAGTCGCCGGCTTGGTGAGCGCCGCCGTTTGCTTTGGCGCGACAGCGGAAGCACTCGCGACACTCTCCGGGTCGCGCTGGACGTCCATCAAGTGTTCCACGCGCTCGCTGATCTGGGCGGTGACGAGCTGCATGCGCTCGGTCAGGTCGCCGGCAAGCGACTCGGCTTCATGCCCGGCGGCATCCCGCAACGCCGCGGCGTTGCTCGCGTACGTGTAGAACGTCACCGCGCCGAGCGGGACGACGGAGAGGAGGAAGAATGCAACGATGAGGCGAAGGCGGAGGTTCATGGTGGAGAGCAGGCCAGGGCCCTGAGGCCCGAAACGAGGCGCCCGACGCCTTCGGCGATCGAATCAGCGTCGAGCGCGCCATACGAAATCCGGATGGAAACGGGTGAACCGTCGGCGAACGCGGATCCCGGGATCGCAGCAACCCGGTGCTCGCGAATCAGCCGCTCGGTGAACGTCATCGAATCGAGCGCTGAGTGCGCGCGCAAGAGGTAATAGAAGGCCCCTTCCGCCACCGGCACGTCGCAGGGGACATCGTCCGCGTGGAGGATGTCGAAGATCAAACGGCGAGTCGCATCAAGCTGCTCGACATGCGCCGCGGCGTGCGTGCGACCCACCAGGAGCGCCGCGAGCGCCGCGTGCTGCGAAACAGCCGGCGGACAGATGAGCAGCGTGTCCTGAATCTTGTTGATCGCGTCGGACAGGGCCGCGGGAATGACCATGTAGCCGATCCGCCAGCTCGCCATCCCGTACGCCTTCGAGAGCGAATACAGCGAAATCGTGTGCGCCGCGGACCCGTCGAGAGACCCTGGCGAGAAGTGCCGCGCGCTGCCGTACGTGAAGTACTCGTAGGCCTCGTCATGGACGTGGAAGATCCCACGCGCGCTGCAGAGCGCGTTGACCTCGCTCAGCGGACCGGAGGGATAGACCGCGCCGGTGGGGTTGTTGGGCGACACGGTGACGACGGCGCGGGTCCGCGGAGTGATGGCCGCCGCAATCGCCGGCACGTCGAGCTGATAGTTGTCGTCGGTCGCGACGGAGACGACCCGCGCCCCGGCCATGACGATCGCCATCTCGTGATTGAAGTAGTACGGCGCCGGAAGGATGACCTCGTCCCCGGGATCCGTGACCGCGAGCACCGCGTTCATGAACGCCTGGTTGCCCCCTGCCGTCACGAGCACACGGCTGGCCGGACGCACGTGAATGCCGTTCTCGCGCGCGAGCTTCGCCTCCAGGAGATCGACCAGGGCAGGCAGGCCCTCGACGGGACCGTACCGATGATCGCCCAGCGCGCCGCCGAACCGCCGCGCGGCCTCGACAGCCTCCGCCGGCGGTCCGTACGACACGACGCCCTGACCGAGCGAGATGGTGCCGGGGGTTTCGGCGATCCACTTCCCGACGATGGGGATGACCGGGGACTGAACGGCGGTCAGCCGTCGGGACTCGCGATGATCGGTGTGCACGGGATCAGCATACCGCTGCGCTACCGTTGGCGCCCACTCTGACACAGATGTGTCTCAGATCGGAGGCGGATCGGGGTCGGGGATCAGAGATCCGGGATCCGTCGCCCGACCCGGGGCCGGGCGTACGATCGACAACGAAACTGGCCCGCTCGGCCGTCCACCGAATCCGCCCGTAGGCCCGAGCTACAGGGCTGGACGTTGAGAACCGCCGTGGGCGTGCAGTGCCGCGCGATATGGTAGTATGGCTGTGGTATGGCAAAGTTCACGTTCGTCTTCGACGAGCCGACGGCCGCCGCGCTGAAAGCCACGGCCGCGCGGCTGCGAAAGTCGCAGAGCCTGGTGGTGCGAGAAGCCGTCGCGGAGTACGCAGCACGGGCCGGACGATTGACCGACGCCGAGCGGCGACGGATGCTTGGCACAGTCGACGCGATGATGCAGAGAGCGCCGACGCGGTCCGCGCGGGAGGTCGAGGCGGAGATCCGTCAGGTGCGCCGCGCGCGTCGGGATGGCGGCCGGCGCCACGCTCGATGATCCACCTCGATACGTCGGCGCTGATCGCCGCCCTCACCGGACCACGATCCCACGCGCTAGTGCTTCGACGCTTCATCGCCGATGGCGAACGCCTCGGCGCCGCGGCGTTGGTGCTTTACGAGTGGTGGCGAGGTCCGCGCACCGAGCACGAGTTGCGCGATCAGGAAGCGCTCCTCCCGAGCGCGCAGGTCGTTGCATTCGGCGCGCCCGAGGCTGCGGTCGCCGCCGATCTCTACCGGCGGCTGAAGCGCCCGCGGCAGCGGGAGCTGGACATCGCGATCGCCGCATGCGCCATTGCTCAGGACGCGGCGCTCTGGACGCTCAATCCCGAGGATTTCGCGGACATCCCAGGACTCGAGCTGGCGGGCTGACGAATCCCGTCAACCCGCCACTTCTAGCGCGCGACGAACGTCAACACCACACCACCCTTCTCGTCGTGGCCGAATTCGACCTCGATGTGTTCGTCGGTTTGAGCCGCGATCGTATGTACCCGCTTCAAGGACTCTTCCGAGACCACATCTCCGACTGCCAGACCGGCCCTGGCGAGGATCTCGCCAACCATGCTGTCGGGCAGGCGTTCAGCGCGCACCCTGACAAGCTGCGACGTGCCGCCACCCGGCTTCGATTCTTGTTCAGCGAAGCCGCGACGCGCCTCGAGCTCCTCCTTCATCCGGAAGAGCCTCTGCTTCAGTGCCTCCCTCTCGGCAAGCGGCGTCCGTAAATCTTTGAGCGCCACTTCCATCTCCATCATCATGTGTTCGGCTTGCTGGTGGGCCAGGAGCTTCGCTTCTTTCTCCTCAGGTTCCTTGCCGTCGCGCCGCAACTTGAAGCTTTGACCGTCCTTCGACACGATCGTGACGCCCTCACCGTTCGGAGCCCACTCCGGCAGCTTCTCGCTTTCCTTTGGCGCGATCTCTACCGCCGGCAGATGGAATTGCAGCACGACCTGGATCGATTGGTTGCTCACCTCGGCCGGCGCGTAGTGCCACTGCAGCACCGATTCGAGCGCGGCTCGCCGCAGTTCGTCGGGACCGGTGAGCACGCGGGCATCAGAGCACGGCGTTGGTACTAGCGAACAGTTGTCAAGGGAAAAGGAAGGGAGGATGAGCTCGCAGACTCGGAAGGCCGAAGGAATGGATGCCTACTCGAGGCGCAATGCCGTCATCGGATCGACACCGGCTGCCCGACGCGCCGGGATGTAGCAGGCCATCAGGGCGACCAGACACAGCACGACCGACACGATGACATAGGACGCGGGGTCGGCAGGTTGCACACCGAACAGGAGGCTTCGCAACAACCGCGTCGACGCCAGGCTGACCGGCACGCCCACGGCCAATCCCGCAAGCACCAGTCGTCCGCCCATCGACAGCATGAGGCCCAGCACGCTGCTCCGGGAGGCGCCGAGCGCCATCCGTACGCCGAGCTCGTGAGTACGCCGCGTCACATGGAACGACAGCACGCTGTAGATGCCGGCGGCGGCGAGCGTGAGGCCCAGGGTCGCAAAGGCCGTAAAGAGCGCCATCGTGAAGCGCGGCTGCTCGACCTCCTGCCCGAGGACCTCCTTCAGCGTGATCGGGCGGCCAAGCGGCTGCTCGGGATCCATCTCGCGAAGCTGAGCTCGAATCGGATTCAAGAGCAGACTCGGATCGCCTGTCGTGCGAACCGCGAGCAGCCGCTGCAAAGGCGCGACCACCGAATACGGCATCATCAACGCCGGCCTCGGCTCCTCGCGCAAGCCCGCGTTCCGTGTGTCGGCGATGACGCCGATGATGGTGACTTCGGGCGCGCGAGCCCGGTCGGCCAGGTTCGGCGGTGTGACGTTCTCGAGAACGCCGAGGTGCACCCGCGCACCGAGCGGGTTCTCGCCGGCCGGCCACAGCCTGGCAGCGGACTCGTTGACGAGCGCAACCCGATCGCCTCGCAGCACTTCAGCCGCGTCGAACATGCGCCCGCCGCGAAGCGGCACGCCGAACGCACGGAGGTGGTCGGCTCCTGCCACGTGCAGCGTCAGCCGTCGCTGGTCAGTCGGGGCCTGTCCGACGATGCGGTAGGTGCTCTGCGGTCCGCCGAGCGGCACCCCGATCGTCGCCGCCTCGACGCCGGGCAACGCCGACGTCCGCTCGAGGAGCTGCTGCGTGAAGAGATTGCGCTGCTCGAGGGTCGTGTATTTTCTCGCGGGCAGAGGAACGCCCACCAACAGCACCTGCTCCGCCCGGACGCCTGCGTCGGTGCGCTGAAGCACCAGGAAGGTGCGCACGGTCAGCCCCGCGCTGACGAGGAGCACTACGGACAACGCCACCTCGACCACCACCAGCAGATCGCGCGTACGGCTGCCGTGTGCGCCGGCGCCGGTGCTGCGTCCCGCTTTGAGGGCGTCCGTCAAGTCCGGCTTCGAGTGGTGCATCGCCGGCACGAGACCAAAGACGATGCCCGTGAGGACCGACACGATCAGCGAGAAGAGCATCACGGGGATGTTGATCGTGACGCGCGACTCGTTCGGCACGTAGAACTCCGGCATCAGGCCGACGATCGTATTGGTGGCGGCGAACGCGAAGAGCACGCCCAGCGCGCCTCCGGCGAGCGACAGGAGCACGCTCTCGGTCAGCAGCTGCCGAAGCAACCGCCGGCGACCCGCGCCGATCGACATCCGGACCGCCATCTCCCTGGCTCGAGCAGTGCCGCGCGCGAGCTGCAGATTGGCGACGTTGGCACACGCAATCAACAGCAGAAACGCCACGGCGCCGAGAAGCAGCTGCAGGCTGGTCCGCATCTCGCCGCTCGCCACAGTCACGTCGAGGTAATTCCTCAGCGACGTGTTGAAGCCCTGTTTGGGGAAGGTGTCTGGCCTCTCCTGCGCGAGCCGCTGATTGAGCGCCCGGAGCTGATCTTCGGCGGCAGTCTTCGAGACACCGGAAGCCAGTCGCACGATCGGTGCGACCCACGGAATATCCTGGCGCGCGAGCGACAGCGGCAGCCAGAACCCCTCGTTCCCATACCACCCGAAACGCGGCGGCATCACGCCGATGATCGTATGTGGCCGATCGTTCAGGCGGAGCGTCTTGCCAAGAGCGTCGGCGCTGCCCGAGTACAGCCTTAGCCACAGCTTGTGGCTCAGAACCACGACCGGCTCGGTGTTTCCGTCTGCCCTGACGTCGCTCGGCTGGATCGTGCGGCCGATGACAGGGCGCACGCCGAGAAAGTTGAAGGCATTGCCGGTCAGCAGCACGCCCCCAAAGCTCTCCGGCGGAAACTCCCCCGTCATGAGCACGGTCTCGATCGAAGTCCCCATGACGTCCGAGAACGCCGGCAGCGCGGCCAGCTGCGGAACCTCGATCGGCGTGTAGTTGTGGCCTCCACGCCCGTCGACCGCCCGCACACCTGGCGCCCAGATCTCATCAGGCTTCGCATACGGATACGGCGAGATCAGAACGCCGTAGATGACACTGAAGATCGCTGAGGTAGCGCCTATGCCCAGCGTGAGCGAGAGCAGCGCGACGAATGTGAAGGCCGGACTCCGCCGGAACGATCGCGTGGCGTAACGAAGGTCCTGTACCAGCTGCCCCAACCAGCGTCCCATCTCGGCTCCTTACCAGAGCGGGGGACTTCGTCCCCCGCACCCGAACTTAGACGGTCTGCGCCGGCGTTTCGTTTGGCGGCGGGCTTCGAAATCGACGATGCTTCACGAATGATGTCCGTGGCCGCGCAACAGCCGTCGGCGGGAGACCCGATCCCTCCGAATTGTCAGCTGATCGAGGTACGCGTCAGCGAGCTGAAGCAGCTCTTCAACGCGATGGACCCGTCACCCTTCCGCGAGAAGGATCTCGACCCCGCCGCCGACGCGTTCATCGTCGGCTGGGCGCGTGAGATGTCAGAGGATGTCCCGCTTGGCCTGCAGGTGTACCTGGAGCGGCCGCCCGGCCAGCCGGACGAAGCACGGCTTCTCGGCGAGGCGACCGGGGAGGTACTTCAGCCATCGGGCGGAGTCGACCCGTCGGCAGCTGCGTCAGCTCTTCCGGGTCGGCCGCACGAGCCTGGTGATCGGCATCGTGTGCCTGACTGCGTCTATCGCCCTCGGCGACCTGCTCGCGCGCATGCTCCGCGAGAGCCATCTCGGCGAGGTGCTGCGTGAGAGCCTCTTGATTGGCGGCTGGGTCGCGATGTGGCGCCCCCTCGAGATTTTCCTGTACGACTGGTGGCCCATCCGGGACGAGGCCCGGCTGTTCGACCGGCTGGCCCGAATGGTCGTGCGGATCGTGTACACGAGTGACGTGGGCCAGGAGAAGTGGCGGGCCGATTGGCCGGCTGTTTCACCCGGACCGGGGAGCCTGACGCACGTGCCGCTCGCCTACGTGCCCGAGAACGCCCGGCATGACGCCGGCGCCGGCACGGAACCAACGACTCCGATCGATCGAGTCGCGAGGCTCACTTCTCCGACAAAAGCTCGCTGAGGACGGTGCCGTCCACATCCTTCAGCTCGAGGCCCAGCAAACGCGCCATCGTCGGCGCGAGATCGATCGTATTCACGGAATCGAGCGTCACGCCTGGCTTGATACCACGGCCGGACGCGATGAAGATGGCGCCCAGCTCGGGATCGGTCGACACGTAGCCATGCGACCCGAGGCTGCCTTCACCAGCGTCGCTGACGATCTGCTCGCCGATCGCCGCGGTAAATGAGTACCCGTCCTTCGCCGTCAGAAAGAGCTCGCCCATCTGGTCGCTCGCGGACGGCAGCGGCAGTCCGAGCGACGGGTAGTCGGCAGGCTCGATCACCTTGTCGATCCCCTCGATGCCCGCGAGGGCGGCTTTCATCCGAGCGAGCCGCGTACCGTCGGGGTCGGGCGTCGTGAGGTAGGCGATTGCCGAGCCACCCTCAGGCATCACCCAGGCCTCGACCTTGACGGCTTTGCCGTCGGCCACCTGCACCAGCCCCGCCTTCACCAGCGCCACGTTCGGGTTGATCTGCCGCTTCACGCGCTTGAATCCATGGTCCGAGACAATGAAGAACGTCGTGCGCTCGGCGATTCCCGCCTGCTCCACCGCCCGCAGCATTGCAGCCACCTGCGCGTCGAGATGCGCCATAGTCTCCTGAGCGGCAAGTGTGTCGGGACCGTAACGATGCTGCATCGAGTCCAGCGTCAAGACGTGGAACATCATGAGATTCGGCTTGTGAACTCGAATGATGTGCGCTGCCGCTTCTGTCCAGATATGGTCGCGCCACACGATGTTCTTCGACCCGAACGTCTCGACGTCTTCCCGTGAGACGACTCCCGTCGCGATCAATCCCTGCGCGATCGACCCGTTCGGGTCCGGCCGCTCGCGAAACTCCCAGGTCACTGTCGGCGCATTCCAGATCGCCACCCAATCGACTTGCGCCGTCGTGAGGCCCCGCGCGTGCGCCATGTCGTACAGCGTCGGCACGTGCACCATCTCCGCCTTGTCGCGCCACGGCTCCACCCGTGGAGGCATCCCCGGTTGCCGCACGAGCAGACCGTTGAAGATCACGCCATGTCTGGCCGGCGTGACGCCGGTGATCATGGTTGTGTGATTCGCCCAGGTGACCGTGGGATTCACCGGACGCATCGCCTTCGCGGTCGCGCCGGCCCGTGCCAGCCGGCGCAGCGTCGGGAGCGGCAGCGAGAGATCGGCGAGTGCCCGAGCGGTGAACCCGTCGAGGCTGATGATGACGATGTGATTCGAGGTCGATCCGGCCTGTGCCTGCGCCGCGACGTGCAGCGCAAGCGGCAGCGCCAGGAGAACAAGGGCCGCGAGCCTGTGCCTGATGCCGTTGGTCATGACAGGAGATTAGCGCGGCTGGGTCTGTGGCGAAAACTGCCGGAACAGACACAGCAAGGCACCGCAGAATCTGCGCCTGTCAACCCGCACGTGGCCCAAACGTGAGCAAGACCGCTCGGCATGGCGCTGGCAAGTACCCGAGGTAGAATGGCGGGGATGAGAGCGGTCGATCCGCGGGTCAGCTTCGCCGAGCTCGCTACATGGCCGGACGACGGCCGGCGATGGGAGCTGTACGGCGGAGAGCCGATTTCGGTGCCCGCGCCAAACTGGCGACACCAGCGCGTGATGCTAGCGCTCGCAAGGGTCCTGAGCGACTACGAGCGCAGCGCTGGCGGCGGCGTCGTCGTTGCGCCGTTCGACATCGTGCTGACCGAGTACGACGTTCTGCAGCCCGACGTCGTCTTCTTCGGAGCAGCGAAGCGCGCGCAGCTCGATCCGCTGCAGGCCGCCTACGTCGTCCCCGACCTCGCGATCGAGATCCTCTCCCGAAGCACCGCGGCGCGCGATCGCGGGCGGAAGATGGAGCTCCTCTCCCGCCATGGATTGCCCGAGTACCTGGCTCGTCGACCCAGCGGTCGAGGAGCTCGAGCTCTACACCCAGTCCGAGGATGGGCTGACGTTCGTGCGTCCGTTCTTGTCCTCGGAGCGTGTGACATCGGCCACGCTGCCCGGCCTGTCGTTCGTGCTCGACTGCTTGTTCACCGCGTAGGGCCAGCGCCTTTCCTCGCCGGCGTCGCCACGGTATTCAGCTTCGGCGCAGCATATGGCAGCGTGTCGGGCAGGATACGGACCGCGGTTGTCTCCTTGAACGGATACTTCCCACCGCTCGGAAACGTCAGCTCGATGAAGAAGGCCGTCCACCCCGCCGGCGGCGGACGGACGCGCGCGACCCACGTGTTCGGACCTGAAGGCTTGAGCTCCGTGCTCTTGTACGCAGGACCGATGCGATCCAGCCGGAAGTTCCGCGCGTCGGGATTCACAGCCTGCCAGACCTTGACCTCGTCCGGTCGCTGCTTCGTGACCACCTTGATGGAACCGTCGCGCTCGAACGTCCACTTGATGGCCGGGCGCGGCGTACCCGTGACGATCGCGGCGTAGAAGGCGTGGATGTTCTCGAGGGCGTCGGACTTCGCGAGCGAATGGTCGGCGTTCGGCACGTAGCGCAGGTGCTTCTCACCAGGCAGCTCGTCGAAGTAGAACCGCGACGAGTCCGGCAGAAAGAACTGATCGCCCGACGCGTTGACGATGAACTTCGGCATCGTGAGCCGTGCCCGGTATTCGTACGGCTCCTCGATCCGCATGAGGGCCTTGAACTCCGGCGTGTTCAGCCGCGCCAGGAGGCGCTGCTCCTCGTAGTCCCCGACGGCGTCTGACCACGCGCCGTATGCGCGCCAGTGGTGATTGAAGGAGGGCACGACGTTGAGGAGGTCGATGACGGCGGGCGCGATGCCTATGACGCGGCGATCCACCACCGCGGTCGTCCACGTGGTCCATCCGCGCTTCGACGCGCCGGCGACCACGAAGCGCGTCACCGCGTGTCCGCCGCCGGCGGGCGTTGTCGTAAAAGCGGTGACGGCGTCCATCGCGCGGACCGCACTCTTCGTCATCGGCAACCGTGCCGGCCATTGATCGTCGCCGGTCTCGAGAAAATGATTCCACGTGTAGGCGATGAAGTCGTCTTCGGTGCGCTTCTTCCTGGCGGGATCGTCCATGAAGACGACCGGCTGGTTGGGCACCATCCGGAGCTCCGCCGTCACCGACCCGGTGCTGCGCGCGATCTCGGCGAGCCAGGCGGTCGGTGTGGCAGGCGGCTGGCGTTCGAGGCTGCCGCCGGTGATGAACAGGAATCCGATGTCACTCGTGATGCGCTCGGGCCTGATGACGGTAATCCAGTGCGTCCAGAGCGGCCGCTCGACTTCCTTTTCCGTCAACCACCGTTGGGACGTCATGTCGAGGAGCGTGGCCGTGAGGCCATCGCCGGCCGGAAGGTCGCGAACGGCCTTCCAGGCGAAGCTCGAGTCTGGCGCCGCGACGTACCGATCGAGCGCGGTCTCTGCAGATTGGGGAAGACGCGCTGCGCCGGTTTGAGCGGCAGCCGGCGCGGCCGTGCGGCCAACGACGAAGGACAGCAGCAGAGCCGCAGTGATGTTGCGCATGAGCGCCCGCAGCATACCTCAGGGTCAACCCGGCGTGGGCGTTACGCCCGCCCGCCGCCACCGCTCGCACGGACCCACGCGGCGACGTCCGGCGAATAGGCCGAGTGCTCGTCGTCCGAGAGGACGGACCAGACGAACGCCCCTTCGTACCCGGCACTCTGCGCCGCCTCGAGGACGCTCGACACGCGCGCGCTCCGCCCGGCGAACTCACCCAGGATGACCGGGCGATTCAAGCCAAGGTCATCGACCCTCCACGGGAGGTTGGCGCCGACGACGAAGCGGTGGGGATGGCGATGGGTCCACATGAGTCGATTGTTGGTGCAAAGTGTCGTCGGTTTGCCGGAGAATTGGCTTCGCCTGCGGTTGCACCATGTATCGCACATTCCTGGTGATCGGCGCAGCATTCGACCTGCTGATCGCACTGTTTCTCGTGATTGTGTTCGGCTGGGTCCTCGATAGCTGGAACGACCGCGATCCCTGGGCCGGTCCGATTGTCAGCACCCTGTGGGGCCTCGCGCTGGTGATCTCCGCCGGCGCACCCATACTGGCCTATCGATTCAGCCGCAGACATGCCTCGCCGGGCCGCGTGGCGCTGGCCGTGTGGCTGCCGGCGGTGCTGCTCGTGGCGATCTGCGGGGTTGGTCTGATCGTCTTTCCGCCTTGATCAGAGTCGACGACAGCCACAGCACTCAAATCGGAACAATCGGGTTGTTGTTAGGCTGCCTTTCAACAGGAGGAGGGAGGGGAGGAGCTTCAATCAGATCGCACGCGCGATTCACTGTTTGAAAGAGCCTCATCAACGGGCGGTTTTACGCGGCAGTCAGAATGACCGGCTCGCCGCGCGTGATCACGATCGTGTGCTCGTAGTGCGCTGCCAGGCTGCCGTCGCGGGTGCGGATGGTCCAGCCGTCACGTTCTTCGACGGTCCGTTCGGACCCGGCACAGATGATCGGCTCGATCGTGAGCACGAGGCCGTCGGTCAGCACGTCCATCTGCCGCGGTTCGTAGTAGTTCGGCACGGATGGCGGCTCGTGAATGGCGCGGCCCACGCCGTGGCCGGCCAGGCCGCGAATCACGGTGAAGCCTTGTCGGCGGACCTCACGCTCCACCGCGCGTCCGATCTCGCTGACGCGGTTGCCGGCCCGAGCCACGTGAAGTGCCGCCTCGAACGCGTCGATCGCACACGCGCGAAGCTGCCTCGCCTCTGCAACGCCACCCTCGACGAGCACGGTCCGCGCGGCATCCGCAATGTAGCCGTCCTTCTCGACCGTCACATCGAGCTTGACGAGATCGTGCGGCCGCACGCGGCGGGATCCCGGGATGCCGTGCACGACCTGGTCGTTGATGCTGATCAGCACCGTGCCGGGGAAGCCGTACGTCAGTGCAGGGGCCGATCGCGCGCCATGCTGCGCGAAGATCCTCGCGGCTACGCGATCCAGCTCTCGGGTCGTGACGCCTGGCCGCAGATGTCGCTCGAGAGCATCGAGGGTCAGGCGGACGATCTCGCCGGCGCGACGGAGGCCGGACCAGTCAGCTTCGGATTCGATCGACATGAGCCTGTCCTGAATTCTAGTCGAAGAATGAAGGAACGGGTTCCTGGAATGGCGGCTCCGGTCGGAGTCCCGCAGGCGCTGCAGAATGCGCTGCCGGGGCACAAAGCGCCAGTCGCTTTTTGGTCTGAAGCTCCCGAGAGGGTCGGCGGACCAACAAAAAGGGCCGGCTTTCGCCGGCCCTCAGAGTCGACGGCGTCTCGAGACCCCGCCCTGCATCAACCCAGCCGCTACGCGCACCCGCTCGTCGTGCCGCAGTTCGCGCACTTGTAGCAGGAACCCGAGCGCACCATGATCGACCCGCACGTCGAGCAGGGCGGCGCGTCCTCCTGGTTCTGGATCGCAGCGAACGACGACAGCGATTTGACCGCGGCGGTCGGGGCGGCGCCGGCGGCCGCCGCCACGTCGAGCGGCAGCTGCTCGGGCGTCGACACGTAGTCCTCGCGGACGTTGACGCCGGCGCGGAACTGCGCGTCCGGCGACAGGAACTTCGTCGCCATCCACCGGAAGATGTAGTCGACGATCGATTTGGCGAAGCGCACGTCCGGGTTCTTCGTCATCCCGGACGGCTCGAAGCGCACGTGGCTGAACTTGTCCACCAGATCCTGCAGCGGCACGCCGTACTGCAGCGCGTAGCTGATCGCCTGCGCGAACGCGTCGGCGAACCCGGAGATCGTCGATCCTTCCTTCGCCATGACCAGGAAGATCTCGCCCGGCTGACCGTCCTCGAAGAGGCCGACGGTGATGTAGCCCTCGTGCCCCTGGATGTCGAACTTGTGGGTGAGCGCGTGCCGCTCGTCCGGCAGCTTCCGGCGGCGCGGACCCGGATCGACGGCCGCCGCCGCGACCTTCTCCTTGTCGCGCGAGGTGTTCAGCGGCTGCGTCCGCTTGCTGCCGTCGCGGTAGATCGACACGGCCTTCGTGCCCAGCCGCCACGAATCGATGTAGGCCTGCTGAATCTCCTCGACGGTGGCGTCCTTCGGCACGTTCACGGTCTTGCTGATCGCGCCCGAGATGAACGGCTGCACCGCCCCGACCATCCGGACGTGCCCCATGTAGTGGATCGAGCGCACGCCGCGCGCCGGCTTGAAGGCGCAGTCGAACACCGGCAGGTGGCTGTCCTTGACGTGCGGCGCCCCCTCGATGGTCTCGTTCTCGTCGATGTACTCGATGATCTCCTTGACCTGCTGCGCCGTATATCCGAGCTTCTGCAGCGCCATCGGCACGGTCTGGTTGACGATCTTCATCAGCCCGCCGCCGACCAGCTTCTTGTACTTCACCAGCGCGATGTCCGGCTCCACGCCGGTGGTATCGCAGTCCATCATGAAGCCGATGGTTCCGGTCGGCGCGAGCACGGTGGCCTGCGCGTTGCGATAGCCGTACTGCTCGCCCATCTCGACCGCTTCGTCCCACACGTTCTTCGCCGCCTGGAGCAGATCCTTCGGCACGTGGGTCCGATCGATGTCCTTCAGCGCCGCCCGGTGCTTCCGCATCACCCGCAGGAACGGCTCGCGGTTCTGCTCGTAGCCGGCGAACGGACCGCCGTGATCCCGCGCAATCTTCGCCGACTGCGCGAACGCCGCGCCGTGCATCACGGCGGTGATCGCCGCCGCGTAGTCGCGCCCGGAATCGCCGTCGTACGGCAGGCCGCGCGACATCAGCAGCGCGCCCAGGTTCGCGTAGCCGAGGCCGAGCGGCCGATAGGCGTGGCTGTTCCGTGCGATGGCCTCGGTCGGATAGCTCGAGTTGTCGACCAGGATCTCCTGCGCGGTGATCAGCGTCCGGCACGCGGCGTCGAACGCGATCGCGTCGAACTCGCCGTCTTCGCTCACGAACTTCATCAGGTTGATCGACGCCAGATTGCACGCCGAGTCATCCAGGAACATGTACTCCGAGCACGGGATTGCTCGCGTTGATCCGGGCCGTGTTCGGGCAGGTGTGCCAGTCGTTGACGGTCGTGTCGAACTGCAGGCCGGGATCGCCGCAGACGTGCGTCGCTTCCGCAATCTGCCGCATCAGGTCGCGCGCCTTGTAGGTGTCCATCACCGCGCCGTCGCGCACCGCCCGCGTCTGCCATTCGCCGTCGTCCATCACCGCGCGCATGAACTCGTCGGTCACGCGGACGCTGTTGTTCGAGTTCTGGAAGAACACCGACGCATACGCCGGACCGGTGAACGAGCCGTCGTAGCCGGCGTCGATCAGCGCCCAGGCCTTCTTCTCTTCCTCGACCTTGCAGTTGATGAATTCGACGATGTCCGGATGATCCGCGTTGAGGATGACCATCTTCGCCGCGCGACGCGTCTTGCCGCCCGACTTGATCACCCCGGCAAACGCGTCGAACCCCTTCATGAACGAGACCGGGCCCGGATGCCGTCCCGCCGCCGGCCAGCAACTCGCGCGACGATCGGATCGACGAGAGGTTCGAGCCCGTGCCGGACCCGTACTTGAAGAGCATCCCCTCCGTGCGCGCCAGCGTCAGGATCGACTCCATCGTGTCCTGCACGGAGTTGATGAAGCAGGCCGAGCACTGCGGGTGCTTCTCGAAGCCGACGTTGAACCACACGGGCGAGTTGAACGCCGCCTTCTGATAGACGAGCAGGTGCTTCAGATCGTCCGAGAACGCCGAGAGGTCATCCTCGCTCGCGAAGTACTGCTGGTTCCGCGCCCATCCCGTAATGGTGTCGACGACCCGCCCGATGAGCTGCTTGACGCTGCGCTCGCGCTCCGGCGTGCCAATCTGGCCGCGGAAATACTTCGACACGACGATGTTGGTGGCCTGCTGGGACCAGAACCGCGGCATCTCGACGTCGCGCTGCTCGAAGACGACCTGGCCCTTCTCGTTCCCGATCACCGCGGAGCGGATCTCCCACTCGATCTCGTCGAACGGATCGATGCCTTCACGGCTGAAGAAGCGCTCGAACTCCAGCCCGGGGATCGACGTGGGCTCGGAAGGTTGGGTGGTGGTCGAGCCAAAGCCCGGGCTGACCGCTGCGCCTCTCTGCATCGTCCCCTCCGAAAAGCATGATCGTGGCCCGCCCCAGGCCAGTGGATCCGAAAACTGACAGTTGTAAAAGTTGGAAGCGCTTTAGCCGGCGTGCCACGCCGGACGGGAGCTGGGAAGACCCCGTGGTCTATCGCGCTGGCGCCCTTCTCCGCTCCTCTTGATGCGATCTCGAGGAGCTCCGGCGGGCCTCGCCGGAGCACATCGCCCTTTTTTACTTGTGCGGAGGCGGGGACAAATATGGACCGTGTTTACGCCGTTGTCAAGACCGGATCCACCACATATTGTGGCTTATTTTTAGGGCAGGCGCAAGATATTGGCTATGGACGGGATCCAGCCAAGTCCAGCTCAGTCAGGAATTTGGCGGCCACTGACCAGCTTGGCGTAGGTTTCGGCCCGCTCGGCGAGCGGCCGCGCGAGCACCATGTTCGAGGTCTTCAGCGCCTCCTCCGCGCGCGCGATGGAGTCCTTCGCGCTCTCGTAGGTCGCCTTCCGATCGTCGCTCAAGCCCCGCACGTCGACCGTCTCGAGAAGCCGGTTCGCCCTGCCCAGCGTCTCGCGGATCTGGCGCTCGGCCTCGGGTCCGGTGGCGGCGGTACCGGTCCGCAGCGGGGCCGGCAGCGGCGGCGCCGGCTGCGGAGCAGGCTCCGGTTCCGGCGTGTCCGGTCGCGCGTCGGTCTTGGGCTCGACTCGATTCGGATCGCGCGGGGGCCGCGGCCGGGTCGGGCGTCGCCGTCGACGGCGTCGGCGCGGGGAGATCTTCGACCAGGGGGAATCGGTGGCGGCTCGACCGGGGCCGGATCGATCACCCGCGGCGGCACCGGCGGCACGTCCAGCGGCTCGGATTCGAGCGGCGCCTTGGCCTGCGCGGACGCGCAGGCGCCGACAGGCAGGAGCAGCGCGACGATCAGGAGCGCACGGTACATGTGAATGGATTCGGTCAGGGCGCGGAGCAGGCCACCCGCGCCAACCCCTAGTTTACGCCTGTGGGAAGATCAAGCGGAACCGTGTTCCTCGACCGGGCGTCGATTCCACCTCCACGTCGCCGTCGTGGAGCTGGACGATGCGGTAGACCATCGAGAGGCCGATGCCGGTGCCCGTGTCTTTCGTCGTGAAGTACAGGTCGAAGATTTTTCCGAGGTTCTCCGGCGGGATGCCGACGCCGGTGTCTTCGACGTCGATCTGGACGCGGCGGCGCGCGGCCGAATGGCACGACAGCTTGAGGGTGCCGCCGCTCGGCATCGCCTGACAGGCATTCAGCGCCAGGTTCAGCACGGCCTGCGTGAGCATGCCGGGATCGGCGTTGATGTCCGGCAGGTTCGTCGGGCATTCGACGCGCACGGTGATGCCGCGCTGCTCGGCTTCCGGCGCCGACATCGATACGACCTCGCTGATGATCGTCGAGAGCTGCACCGGCTGCAGCCGCAGCTCCTCCGGCCGGGCGAACTTCAGAAAACCGACGACGACCCGATCGAGCCGGCGGATCTCGTCGGCGATCACTTTCACGTGCTTGCCCAGGTCGAGCGGTCGTGTGCCGCCGGCTGGTGCGGGCACGCTGATCGGCTCGGGCACCGCCGCGAGCTTCTGCTTGAGCAGCTCGAGGTGGATCGTCATCGCGTTCAGCGGATTCTTCACCTCGTGCGCCACGCCCGCCATCAGCCGCCCGAGCGCGGCGAGCTTGCGCGAGTAGTTCAGCGTCGAATGCACGTGGCTCAGGAAGGCCGAGGTTGCGCGCGACGAGCATCACGCCCAGAAAACGGCCGCTCGTGTCCTCGATCGCATGGCACATCAGCAGCCGCTCGGCCGGCTCCGGCGTCGGATTCCCCGTGAGGGCCGAGCGCAATCGACAGCGGCCCCTGCGACCGCCTGCCCGCCAGCGCGCGCTCGACGAGCTGCCGCACCGGGTTGTCGGCGGGCAGGAGCGCCAAGGCCGGCTCCGCCTGATTCGGTCCCGACGCGAGCGACGGGCAGCAGCGCCCGCATCGAGGAGTTGGAGAACATCAGACTCGCCTTCCGGCGAGAACAGCGCCATCGCGTCTTCGAGGTTGTCCATGACGGACTCGAAGTCCGTCGCCGACGCCGGGCAGCTCCTTCGTGCGGACCGCGGAGAGCTGCGCGCTGATGGCGTCGAAGGAGCTTCCCAGATCGCGGAACTCGTCGCCTGGCAGGTCGAGCGCCACGTCGAGCTCGCCGCGACCGAGCCGGCTCAGGCCGCTCTGGATCACATGGATCGGCCGCAGCATCCACTGCGACAGCAGCGTGGCGACGAACGTCGAGACGAGCAGCGCGATGAGCGCCGTCGACGCCGCGCGGGTCGAGCACCGTGCGAATCTCGTTGCGCACCGCAGACGTCAGCACGCCGACGCGGATCTCGGCGAACGGCTGCTCGCCGGCGAGAATCGGCACCCGCATCTCGAACCGACGATCCGAGTAGACCGCCTTGAGCTGCTCGAGCGTGCCGCCCTCGACCAGCGTCGTTGAAGTCCTCGAGACCGTCGACCGAGCTGCCCTCGGCTGCGGTCGAACCGACCGCGCGAACCACGCGCCCGTCAGGCCTGACGATCGCTGCGGAGAGGCCGTAGCGCGTGGCCGGCTTCGACGCGATGCCCGAATTCAGGATCGTCGTCAGGCCGGGATCCTGCTGAATCGCCTCGTACGGATCGCGCGTTCCCGGCTGGACGACGTCGAAGACGCGCTGGAAGATCGCGTCGGCCAACACCTGCGCCACCGACTGCGCCTCCTGCAGCCGCAGCCGGGTCACGGTGCTCATGTGCCACGCGCTCATCACCGCCACGACGACGACGACGAGCGTCGTGACGCCGGCGACTTGCTTTGCCTTGATGCTCACTAGATGTGCGAACGAGTCAGGAGCCAGAAGTCAGGAGCGAGGAGCTGGGAGTTAGAGCTGGAAGGCTTCTCCTAGATGCGCCGCCTCGAGGCGGCGGTTCAAAGAGAACTTCCAGCTCCTATCTTCTAGCTCCTGGCTTCTCGCTCCTAGCTTCTGACTGCCTCCTGCCTGCCCTCGCCCTTCATCCGATTCAGCTTGTTGTGCAGCGTCTTGAGGCTGATGCCCAGGATCTCGGCGGCGCGCGTCTTGTTGTTGCGCGTGTGATCGAGCGTCAGCAGGATCAGGCGCCGCTCGGCTTCGTCGACGGTCGTGCCGGGCGACAGTGTAACCGTAGGCAGGGTCTCTTCACCGCGGGAAACGAGCGTGGGGGGAAGGTGGCGGGGCTCGATGAATTCCCCTTCGGCGAGAATGGTCGCGCGCTCGATGACGTTGCGGAGCTCACGAATATTGCCGGGCCACTGGTAGCGTTCCAGGATGTACATCGCCTCCTGGCCCACTGCCCGGACGGACTTGCCATTGCGAGCGTTGAACTCATTGAGGAACGTCTGCACGAGCAGCGGGACATCCTCGCGACGGAGCGCGAAGCGGCGGGAGCTCGACGGCGAACACGTTGAGGCGGTAGTAGAGATCGTCCCGGAGCTTGCCGTTGCTCGCCGCCTCGGTCGGATCGACGTTGGTGGCCGCGATCACTCGCACGTCGACCGCCTGCTCCTGACGGCCGCCAAGGCGTCGGAACGTGCGCTCCTGCAGCACCCGCAGCAGCTTGACCTGCGTCGCCGGCTGCATCTCGGCGATCTCGTCGAGGAACAGCGTGCCCGCGATGCGCGAGCTCGAACACGCCGGTCCGCCGGTCGTGCGCACCCGGTGAAGGCGCCTTTCTCGTGACCGAAGATCTCGCTCTCGAGCAGCGTCTCGGGAATCGCCGCGCAGTTCATCGCCACGAACGGGAACGTCGCGCGCGGGCTCAGCTCGTGGATGGTCTGCGCGACCAGCTCCTTCCCCGTGCCCGGACTCGCCCCAGATGAGGACCGAGGCGGCGGTCGGCGCCGCCTGCTCGATCACGCGATAGACCGACCGGATGCCCGGCGCTGTTGCCGACGATGCGGCCGAAGCTGCCCTGCTCGCGCAGCTGACGGCGCAGGTTGCGCACCTCGCGCAGCGTCTCCTGCCGCTCGACCGATTTCTGCAGCAGGATCCGCAGCCGCTGCGGGTCGACCGGCTTGCTCAGGTAGTCGTAGGCGCCGTCCTTGATCGCTTCCACCGCGCTCTCGACCGTGCCTTGCGCCGTCAGCAGGATGAACGTCAGGTCCGAGAGCTGATCCTTCAGCGTCTTCAGCAGGTCGTGGCCGCCCATCCGCGGCATCACCAGGTCGCTGACGATGATCGCGGGCCGGAAAGCTGGTGACACGCCGAAGGGCTTCTTCGCCGTCTGCGGCTTCGTCGGTCTGAAAGCCCCAGTTCTGCACGAGCTCGGCGAGGCCGGTGCGGGTAGCCGGATCGTCTTCGACAATGAGCACTCGTTCGCCGGCGCCCGTTGGAGAGTGAGTTCATGTCTTCCATGTGGTGTGTATAAATTATGGGTCAGTGTACCAGTACGCGGTAATAATTACACACTCAGCGAACGTAAATTTGACACCAGAGGCGTCCTGATGGGATTCCGGTAAGACCTCTGCAATGCTGGGGCCCACCGGGGCATGTCCATTGCAGCCCGTGCATTCAGGAGCATGGATATGATGATTCGACATACGAAGCTTGTCGTCGCGGGTACGGTGGTCGTTCTCCTGATGGCGTGCTCGGCGCCGTCCGGGGGCGACCGGAAGCCGTCAGCGGCGCCCGCGGCGCAGCCGCCACCCGCCTGCCGTCCTGAACTCCGGCTGCGATGGCTGCGCCAGCTCCGGCTGCCGCCGCCGGCCCACCCGACGCCGCCGCAGAGGCGACCCCCGATCGGTGCGTCCAGCTGCACGCTCGCGTCAGCGGACGCTGCGCGCCGGTGGCCCGCTCGGCGGACGGCGAGCCGTCTAGCCCGGCCGCTCCGGCCGAACCCGCGCCCGCGGCGAAACCGAGCTATCGGGAGATCACGCTCCCGGCCGGCACGGCGCTTCCAATCGATCTCCGGACGACCGTGGCCTCGGACACGAGCCACGTCGAGGATCGCGTCACGCGCCGCGTTGCGACAGCCGGTCGTCGGTCCGCGGCGTCGAAGTGCTGCCGGCAGGGACGGTGCTCACCGGCCACGTCACGGAGGCGGTGCGTTCGGCGAGAGTCAAGGGGAGAGCGCGCGTGGGGTTCCGGTTCACGTCGCTCGACCTGCCGGGCGATGCGGGCCGAACGTCGATCCGCACCTCGTCGATCGTTCGTGCAGGCGGCCGCCGACCAAGAAACAGGATGCGGCGAAGATCGGTGGCGGCGCGGCAGGCGGCGCGGTGATCGGCGCGATTCTCGGCGGCGGCGGCGGCGCGGCCAAAGGCGCGGCGATCGGCGGCGCGGGCGGCACGGGCGTCGTTCTCGCCACTCGAGGCAAGGAGGTGCAGCGTGCCGGCAGGCACGAACCTGATCGTCAGGCTCCAGACGCCGATCACGGTCAGGGTCCGCCGATGATCCCTGTACAATCCGTGAGTGTACGAAGAAGCTGCTGAGGGCGAGCCGGCGGCCGCTGCCGAGCCGATCCTGGGGCCGGCCGAGAGTCCGAACCGCCATCTGCCCTTGCGGTCGCCCCCGCGCCGTCACCCGTGGCCCCACGGGCGACGGCGCTCCTCGAGGTCATCCTGTGCTCGGGCTATCCGACGCAGCTGATGCTCGTAGTGATCCTGACCCGGCTGGGGATGAGCATCAGGACGGCGTCAGGCGGGCTGACGCCGTCCTTCGTCTTCGTGCTGTCTCTGCTGGACGCGGTCCTGGTGCTCGCCCTGGTCTTTCTCTTCATCAAGGCGCGCGGTGAGCGGATCCGCGACGTCCTGCTCGGGCGACCGCAGCGTCCTCCGCGAGAGCCTGCTCGGGGTCACGCTGGTGCCGATGGTCTTCCTGGCGGTGGTCTCCTGCTCGGCCATCGTGCTGACGTTCGTGCCGCGGCTCCACAACGTGCCCCGCAATCCGCTCGAGGCAATGGTGCAGACGCCCCGCGATGCCATCATCTTCACCATCGTCGTCATGATCGCCGGCGGCGTGCGCGAAGAAGTACAGCGCGGGTTCATCGTCCACCGGTTCGACCAGTACCTCGGCGGCGCGGAATGTTGGCGTGGCCGCGTACAGCGTCGCGTTCGGCCTCGGCCACTGGAACAGGGATGGGACGCGGCGCTCGCGACGGGGCTGCTCGGCGCCATCTGGGGCAGCATCTACCTCGTCCGGCGGAGCGTCGTGGCCCCGATGGTGAGCCACGCCGGCTTCAATTTGCTGCAACTCATCAAGTTCGTCTCGCTGCGGTAACATTCAACGGTTCCGTGCCCACTCTCTGCAGGCTGTTCGCGCTCTCGCGGCGCGAGTTCGCTGCGCTGCTGGCGGCATTCGTGCTCACGTTGCCGGCCGTCACCGCGCGCATCTACTCCTCGGACGAGATCGAGTACTTCTCGTATCTTCGGTCGCTCTGGTTCGATCGCGACCTCTCCTTCGAGAACGAGTATCGATACTTCTTCGATCGCGACGTGGCGCGGGCGGAGGGGTTCCACGAAACGTTCCTGGAGAATCTGACCGAAGCCGGACGCCGGCCGAACTTCGGGACGATCGGCTGCGCCCTGCTCTGGAGCCCGTTCTACGCCGCGGGAGACGTGACGGCACGCGCGCTGCGAGCTGCCGGACGCGATGTCGCCGTCGATGGCTTCTCGCGGCCGTATCTCGCTGCGGTGGCGTACGGATCGGCGGTGTACGGATTCCTTGCCGTGCTGCTCTCGATCGGGGCCGCGCGGAGAATCCTCTCGGATCGCCCCGCAGCGTCCGCCTCAGGAGCCTGTGAAAAAACCGATCTTCCGCCTGAAGGCGGAAGCCACGAGGGGTTCATCAGCGGAACAGACCGCGATGGTGGGAAGGCATTCGAATCGGGCCTGACCGGTGCACTCCTGATCTGGGCCGGTTCGCCGCTGCTCTTCTACATGTACGTCGCGCCGCCGATGTCGCACGCCTGCTCTGCGTTTGCGGTGGCGCTCTTCGTCACGGTGTGGCTGCGCGTACGGGAGACGTGGACGACCCCGCAGGTCGTGTCGCTGGGCCTCGCGGCGGCCTTGATCGCGATGGTGCGCGAGCAGGACGTCTTCTTCGCCGTGGGTCCGGCGCTGGATTTCGTGATGGCGCACGTCGGCGGAATGCGTGAGGCGCGGGATCGCGTCCGCGCCCTCGGAACGGCGGCTGCCGGCGTGTTCGCGTTTGCGATCGGGTTCCTCCCGCAGCTCGTCGCGTATGCGCGACTGAACGGACATCCGGAGCCGTCGCGTCTCGTGATGCGCAAGATGACGTGGACCGCTCCGCACGCGCTCGAAGTCCTCTTCTCCCCGGCGCACGGATTCTTATTCTGGACGCCGCTGGCGGCGCTCGGCATCGCCGGGCTGATCGTCCTGGCAGTCCGACGGACGGGAGACGTGCGCCGCGTGGCGCTCCTCTCGCTCGTGATGGTCGCGCTCCAGATCTACGTCGGAGGGAGCGTCGAGTCGTGGACGGTCGCCGGTGCGTTCGGCCAGAGACGGTTCGTCGCGCTCACCATCCTCCTGACGATCGGAATGGCCGCCCTCTGGCAGGCTGCGCGCGGCCAGCCGGCGCGTGCGATCCTCATCGGCGCCAGCGTGCTGTGCGTCTGGTGGAACCTGGCGCTCATTGCGCTCTTCGGCACGGGCATGATGAACCGCAAGCAGATAGAGCTCGGACGCAACGCCTACGACGCCTTCGTCACGATTCCCCGGATGGCGCCGCAGCTGGCGTATCGCTATCTCGTGAACCGCGAGTCCTACTACCGCAGCGCCGCGCCGGCGCGGCAGCCCTGATCGTCGTGCGCATCCTGTATCTCGCAGACATCCGGTTCCCTCTCGAACGCGCCAACGGAATCCAGTCGATGGAGACCTGCCATGCGCTGGCGCAGACGGACGCACGACGTCCACATGATCGTCCGTCCGGACACGGAGCGGCCGCGCGCGCGATCCCTACGCGTTCTATGGTCTGCCGCGACTCGATCGGCTGAGCATCGAGCGCGCGCCCGTGAGCGGCCCGGCACTCACCAGACGCCTCGGCTATCTGGCGTTCTCGCTGGGTCGCACGATGGGAGCCGGCCGTGCGGATGTCGTGCTCACCCGGGACCTGAGCGTCGCTTCGTCGCTGCTGCGGATCCCAGCGGCACTTCGGCCGCCAGTCGTCTACGAATCACACGGCTACGCGCCCGACGTCGCGGCGGCGCTGCCCGCGCTCGTGGCCACTGCCACGGCGCCGGGCCAGAGAAAGCTGCGCCGGCTCGCTACACGCGAGTCCCTGGTCTGGCACGGTGCGGACGGGTATGTGACGATCACGCGCGGCCTGGCCGAAGACCTCGAAGGGCGTTTCGGCGCGCGACCGCGTCTGGCGATCGTTCCCGACGGCGTGCGGCTCGAGCAACGGCCCTGTCCACGACCCGCGGCGGGCGTCGCAAGCGCCGAGCGTCCGATCGCCGCCTACGCCGGGCACTTGTACGCGTGGAAAGGTGTGGACGTTCTGCTCGAAGCCCTCGCCGGCCTGCCGGAAGCCGACGGGCTGATCGTCGGCGGGCACGAGCGGGAACCGGATCTCGCGCGGGTCAAAGCGCTCGCGGACCGGCTGGGGATCGCGTCGCGGGTAACCTTCACCGGACTCGTCGAGCCCACCAAAGTCCCCGGACTGCTGTCGCGAGCGTCGGTCCTCGTGCTGCCGAATCCAGCCTCGGCGATCTCGAGCCGGTTCACCTCCCCCCTCAAGCTGTTCGAGTACATGGCGGCCGGGCGGCCAATCGTGGCCTCGGATCTTCCTGCGATGCGCGAGGTGCTGACGCCCGACGTGCACGCCGTGCTCGTTCCGCCCGGCAGCGCTCGCGCGCTGTCTGCCGGCATTCGACGGGTATTGTCGGACCCGGCCTTCGGTGCGCGGATCGCGGAGGCGGCCGCGACCGCCGTGACCGACTACACCTGGGATCGCCGCGGCGAGCGGCTCGAGACGCTCCTCGTCGAGGTCATGGGCGTCATCGGCGGCGGCTCATGATTTCCGAACGACTGATGTCGCTCGTTCGCTGTCCGGAATGTCGATCGGCTCTCACGCGACTGGGTGACCAGGTCACCTGCTCGGGATGCGGACGTCCGTATCGTGCCGCGGCGGACGGGTATCTCGACCTGCGCCCGCCGGTCGAATTCGCCGAACAAACGAAATATCTGGACGAGGCACTTCACGCCGACGCCCGACACGAGCGGGTCTCGCCGCCCTTGCTCGGATCCAGGATTCGCAACGACATGCTCCGTGCGTTTCTCGCCCCTGGAGCCGACGACCGGGTCGTGGATCTCGGCTGCGGCAGCGGCCGCACGCTCATCTGGAACGCGGACTGGGGCGCGGCAACCGTCGGCATCGACATCAGCCCGTTCTTCGCGGCCGAAGCCCTGACCGGCATCGATCTCCTGCTCGGCGACCTGCGCAAGCTCCCCTTCGAGGACGCCACGTTCACGAAGGCGTTCTCGCTGGACGTGCTCGAGCACCTCTCGCCGGAGGCGCTGCGAGGGATGCTCGCCGAAGCCGGACGCGTGCTCGCTCCCGGCGGCGCGTTGTTCGTGTACTCGCACGTCCGGAAGAACGCGCGGATCGCCGTCGGCCTGCGCTGGATCAACAGCCTCGCGCGTCAGCTCGAGCGCCTCGGTTGGATCGACATGCGCCAGGAGCGGCTGCGCAAGTCGGATCACCTCAACCCGCTCCGCGACGTCCCGGAGCTGGAGGACGTGGCTCGCGAGGCCGGATTCCACATCGCAAAGATCAGGTTCTACACCCCCATCATCGGCGGATTCGTCGAGAACATCGTCATGCGCATGGCGGAGCGGGCGATGGCGCGGCGGGCGGCACGGAGGCTGTCCGGGCACGTGTCCGCGCAGGAGGCAGACCGTGAGGCCATCCGCGAGGCGCGCACGTCGGCGAAGCGACGGATCGCCAGCAGCCCGACGACGTACGCCATGCTCCGGGTGCTGTCGGCGGCGATGAAGCTCGATGTGGTGTTGTTCGGACGGATTACGTCGGGGCCGTTCTTCGCATTATTGGTGAGAGACTGACGGAGGAGACGGAGGGCGGAGACAAACCCGCACAAGCTCCCGATGCGTATCCTCTATTCCGCCATCGATCAAACCGTGCCGGGCACGGTCGGCGGATCGGTGCACGTGCGCGCCGTCGCCGAGGGACTCGCGACGCTCGGGCACCAGGTGCACGTGCTCGTTTCGCCGGGGACGGGGGATTCCCTCAGGGTGCGGTGGACTGGATCGCCATGCGGCCTCCACTCGGGCGAAAGGAGCTGCGCTGGGCTAGAACGCGCGCGGTGGCACGGCTCGCGCGGGATCTTCGTCCCGATGCGGTCATCGAGCGCTACTACAACTTCGGTGGCGAAGGCATTCTGGCAGGTGCGTCCGTCGGCGCCGCCACCATGCTCGAGGTCAACGCCCCGGTGATCGACTATCGCGGCTCGACGAAGCAGCTCCTGGATCGCGCGCTGTTCGTGCAACCCATGCGTCGCTGGCGCGAGCGCCTCTGCCGGATGGCGGACGTCATTGTCGCGCCGAGCGCGTCCATCCTGCCAGCCGACACGCCCTCCTCGAAGGTCGTCGTTCTCGAATGGGGCGCCGATACACGCCGCTTCCGGCCCGACGCGGCCGGGCCGCTGCCGTTCTCCCGCCCCGACGGCGTGGTCGCGATCTTCGCGGGCGCGTTCCGGAGCTGGCACGGAGCAGCCGGGCTCGTGCGCGCGATGAAGCAGCTCCGCGAAAGGGACGTCGTTGGGCTCTCGGCCGTGCTCGTTGGTGACGGCCCGGAGCTGCCCTCCGTCCGGGCAGACGCGTCACGGCTCGAGCACGTGATCTTTACCGGCGCCATCGCTCACGACCTGATCCCGGCCTGCCTGGCCGCGGCCGACATCGGTGTCGCGCCATTCGATGCGAGTGCGCATGAGCCGCTCGCGCTCGACTTCTACTGGTCGCCGCTGAAGATCTTCGAATACATGGCGGCGGGCCTCCCGGTCGTCGCGCCCGCTCTCCCACGAATCGCCTCGCTCATCGGACACGACCGCGAGGGCCTGCTCTACGATCCGTCCCAGCCCCAGGCGCTGGCCGATGCGCTCACGACACTTCTGGACGCGTCGCTCAGGGCCCGGCTCGGCGGGGCCGCGCGCGCGCGCGCGGAACGGGAGTACAGCTGGGCCGCTCACTGCCAGGCGCTCGACACGGCACTTCGAAGGGTCAGACGGTGAACGTTCTTCTCGCCACCGACGCCTTTCCGCCAGTGTGCGGCGGCAGCGGCTGGAGCACGTACGAGCTCGCGCGCGGGCTCCGGACGCGGCGCCATTCGGTCCTGATCGTTCAGCCGCGCCCGGGCACCCCCGAGACGCTTCGGGAGGTCTCGTACGACGGATTCCGGGTCCTGGAGGTCGGCGCGGCAGCGCCACCGGTCCCGTACGTGCGCAACTACTTCAAGAACGAACGGCTGCACGCGCGGTTGACGTCACGGCTTGGCACGATCATCCGGAGCGAACGGATCGACATCGTTCACGGCCAGCACGTGATGACCGGCTTGCCATCGATCGATGCGGCCCGAGCTGCGGGCATCCCGGCGGTCTGCACCGTCCGCGATTACTGGCCGGTGTGCTATTGGTCCGACCTGATTCATACGCGAGACGAGGCCACGCTCTGCCCCGAATGTTCGGCCGGCATGATGACCCGTTGCATCCGGCCGCGCGCCGGGGCGGCGTGGCCGCTTGCGCTCCCGATGATTCCCTACATGCGCGGGAACCTCGCGCGAAAGCGGACGGGCCTCGCGCGGGCGGATGCGGTGATTGCGGTCAGCACGACGATCGCGGCGGACCTGCGCGCGCGCGCGCCGGAGCTCGCCGGTTCACGGATCGACATCATTCCAAACCCCGTGAACATCGCAGCATTGCGGGCTCGCGCCGGGACGCAGGCGCCGCCGCTCCCGGGGCCCTATGCGCTGTACCTGGGAAAGCTGGCTCCGAACAAGGGCACCTCTCATCTCGTGGCCGTCGCGGAACGGGCGGAGCTCGACTGGCCGCTCGTCATCGCCGGAGCGGGCCCCGAGCACGAGGCGATCGCCGCACAGGCCGCCCGCTCGACACGTGACATCCGGATGATCGGTTGGATCGATCAGGAGGCGGCCGCGGCGTGGCTGTCGCACGCCTCGATGCTGATCTTCACCTCGCGCGGACCGGAGTCGCTGAGCCGCGTCCTCATCGAAGCGAGCGCGCTCGGCGTTCCAATCGCGGCGATGAAGACCGGCGGCACGCCCGATATCGTGTCAGACGAGGAGACCGGCCTGCTGTCCGAGACGCCCGATGCGCTCGCAGACGACGTGCGGCGGCTCCGGCACGACGAATCCCTGAGGCGGCGCCTCGGTGCAGCCGCCGTGGCTCGAGCGAGCGAGCGGTTCGACGCTGGACCGACGACCGATCGGATCGAGCGCCTGTATCGCGACCTGATCGAAGGGCGCTCGAGGTGAATCGGCCAATCCGCGTCGCCGTCGTTGCGCGGTCGGTCTTTCCCCTGCATGGTCACGGCGGGCTCGAGCGGCATGTCTACGATCTCACCCGGTATCTCGCTGATGCGGGGCTCGCGGTCACCTTGATTACGCGCGAGCCAGCGCGCTCCGCGGATTCGAATGCCGGCCCCCACTCGATTCACCCCCGGATCCAGCTCCGCACCGTCCCTTACCGGACCTTTCCGCTTGCGGGCCGGCGCGGCACGACTGTCATCGATCGCAGCACCGCCTACCCACTCTTCGGTGAGCGCGCCGGAAGAGTGGCCCTCGACCTCGTCCGGCGCGGAGAGATCGATCTGGTGCATGGATTCGGCGCCAGCGTGCTCGGCTACGCACGCCAACGTCGTACGTCGACCGCACCGCTCGTAATGAACCCGCAAGGGCTCGAAGAATTTGGCGCGACCGCTCCCGCCCGGGCGCGTCTCAAACGCGTCGCATATCTGCCGCTTCGCAGGGCCGTGCTCGTCTGTGCCCAGGCCGCCGACCGCGTGATCGCGACCGACCGCAGCCTCGAACCGGCGGTCCAGGCTCACCTCCGCCTGCCGACACACCGCATCGTCACGATCCCGAACGCCATCGATCTGCCGTGGCTGGATCGATTGGCCACAGCCGACGACGGCAGGCGTGTCAGGTCCGAGGCCGGCATAGGCGACGACGAGACCGTTTTGCTGAGCGTCGGCCGCCTCGAGGAGAACAAGGGCTTCCACATCCTCGCGGCAGCGCTGGCGGCCCTGCGCGACCACTCGCCAGTGATCTCGAGCGGCCGCTGGAGATGGGTGGTGATCGGTGACGGGCCGTACCGTGAACGGCTGACCGACGTCATCGCACGCCTCGGCCTTGGAGACCGTACGCGTCTCGCCGGACGTCTGGACGACAGCCGGCTGCACGCGTGGTACGAGGCGGCCGCGCTGTTCGTTCACCCGACGCTCTACGAGGGAAGCTCACTGGTGACACTCGAGGCCATGGGGCATCACCGGGCGGTCGTCGTGACGGATGCCGGTGGCCTGCCCGACAAGGTCGAAACGGGACGCAATGGCTGGATCGTGCCGGCCGGCGACGCGTCGGCGCTGGCGGCGGCCATCAGCGGAGCACTGGCACCCGGGGTGGATTTGGCTACTCTCGGAAGGCGCGGCCGTGGAGATCGTCGAGCGGGATTTCTCATGGGACGCCGCGGCAGCCGCGACGATAGGTCTGTACCGAGCCCTGCTTCCCGAGGCGTGAGCGCCGCGCTGTTCGGTCCGAGCAGCCTGAACGTTACATGCAGTGGACCACTATCAGCTAGCGTCGAGCGTCGTCGTTCGCCCGGTTTCTGCAGCCGCGTCAGCGAAAACGTTGCCCGCCGCCGATTCACGTGTCTCGTCCTTCTAGAATGGCTCAGCTGGGCGGCCTCGACAGTCGATCGCGCATCTTCCGGACGCTCGCCGCAGTGGTCGCGTCGGGATTAGTGTTACGCCTCGGAGGTATCGGCCTGTCGTTGCTTCCCCCGGCAGGTGTGCTCGCCGCGGGTGTCGTCGTCCTCCTCGGTACTCGCGCGCACGGACGGCAACAGCTGGAGCCGCGCGCTTCGCGCTCTCGAAAGGCACCGGTTCGAGAGCGGCCTGCTGTTCGTCGTCGTGTTGGCGCTCGCGCTGCGGCTGCCTGGACTGAGCAACGAGCTCGGTCATACGCCAATCGACATCGACGAAAACCGGTTGGCCTCCAACGTCCAGCACTTCTTCGTCACGGGAGAGCTCCGGCACGAAACCGTCGAGCACTATCCCGGTGCGGTCTTCTGGCTGTTCACCACCGGGTCGTTCGTTGGTTACGTGAAGGAGCTCTCGAGGGGTCTGTCGCACGGCCCCGAGCAACTCCCGGTCGAGCTCTTCGTCCGGTGGGCGCGACTCTGCAACGTGCTCGTGAGCGCCGGGATCGTCGCGCTCGCCGGTCTCATCGGACGACGGCTGTTCGACGAGCGCTCGGCGCTCCTGGCCGCGTTGATCGTGGCGGTCGCACCCCTGTCGATCGAGACGACCACGCTCGTGCGCAACGATCCGGGAATGGTGCTCGCAGTGATGGGGTCCGTGTACTTGTCGCTCGTGTCCGTGGAGGACCCGCGGCATCGATGGGTCATTGCGTCCGGAGCGCTCGCAGGACTCGCAACGGCCATCAAATATTCGAGCGTCTTCGCGATTGTCCCTTCGATGCTGGCGGCAGCCTGCCGCAGGCCCGCCGGGGACCGCGGGCTTCGATCCGTGCTCGCTTTCCTCGGCTTCTGCCTCGCCGTCGGGATCACGAACCACTTCGTCTGGGCAGACTTTCCGGTCTTCCTCAAACAACTCGCCGACCAGGTGGGGATCACGAGTCGCGGGCACTGGGCGGCAACGGACAACCCCGGCGCCTTCTATGTCGAGATCCTCGATCGTTTCGGGACTGGATGGCCCCTGCTCCTCCTCGCGGCGTCGTTCGCGGTCTACGGACTCTGCGCCGGCGACGTTCGCGCCCTGACCTTCTTGAGTTTTCCGCTCGTTGTACGTGTGGTTCATGACGATCCGGCCGGCGCAGTTCCCGCGCTGGGTCTTCCCGATGCTCCCGTTCGTGGCAATCGCCGGAGCCGGCGCTCTGGCCGCCGTCTGGCGATTACCGGGCGCGGTGCCGGTCCCCGAGCCAGGCTGGCGCAGGCCGGTCGCGCGCTTCCTGACCATCGTCGTCCTGGCAGCCGCAGTGTGGTTTCCGATGAAAGCCGGAGCGGTCTCGTTCAGCAGGCGGATCAACAGGCCGACTCATGCGCTCGTCGAGCGCTGGTTCGAGCAGCATGCGACGCCGCAGAGCGTCGTGATCCTGGAAGCAGGCTGGCTCGATCTCCATCGATCGCCGGTCGTCGTGCGGAGGGTGCCGAACTTGAGGACGGTGCTCGATGGCGGCCTCGAGCAGCTCGCAGGCGCGCAATGGCTGGTCGTCCCCGAGCCCTGCTTCGGGCATTCGACGCTCAGCCGGCTGGGACTCGTCCAGCGCGTTCACGCTTCGCAGGGGTTCCGGGGCGCTCTCGGGTACGACTACGAAATCTACTCCGTGCCGCGGATGCAGTGACCGACGGACGGAGGGGACGGAGGCAGCGGAGACGCTCACAAACGGAGCAACGGAGCAAACGGAGGACGAACGGAGAGGCCCGAATGACCAGCGGCGACAGGAAGACGATGGGTCGCGACCGCGCGTAGCGCGGTCGGACCCTCACGTCTTCTCCGTTCGTCCTCCGTTGATTCCGTTTCTCCGTTGTGAGCGTCTCCGATTCCTCCGTCGCCTCCGATAGCCGTGAGGCCGCTTCTATTGCGATCCCGGCGACGTCGATTTCAACGTCACCCGGAGCGCTCCGCCTGACATGGGGCCTGACGACAGCTCCAGAAACGCCGTTCCGGGCTGGCTCCACAGGTAGTCCAGCTGTTGCTGAGCGCCGGGCACGACGTCGGCCGTCGCCACATGTGAGCCGTCTACCCGAATCTCGACGTTCAGTGGACGGTCGCCGGTGGTGGTCGAGGCCAGCTCGAACCGGATGCGCCCGTTGACGGGGATGACGTGGACTCCGGCCTCCTGTGCAACAACGAGCTGCCGCTGCCCATTCGCCACGTGGCGTCCCAGGACACCGTATTCGGGAGATGCCGTCAGCGCGGCTGGAACCTGCGGCAGCACCAGCCAGAGCAGCAGCAGGCTGGTGACGCCTGCGCCAGCGAGCATCTGCCGCGTGACCGGCCGCCACGCTCCGGCCAGGACGACCGACCCCAGGACGACGAGGAACGGCTCGAGTGGGCTGCGATACCGCGCGCCACCATGTGCGGCGAGACCGGTCAGTACCACCGCCGTCAGCACCCAGAGCGCCAGCAACCCCGCATCAACCGGGCGACGGGCGACCAGCACGCCGAACGGCGCAAGGGCGAGACAGACGATGAACAGGAAGTCCGCCGACAAATGGACCGCCGCCTTTTCGAGGAGCGCGATCCTGCGAGTCGGGGCGGACAGGTACGTTTCGATCAGCCGTCCTCCCGACACGTACGCGAGGCTTCGCGCGAACCGCCACCATGTCGCCGCGAATCGGATCGGGGATTCGAAGGCGCCCTCGACATAGGTCTGGATGGCCTCGGATGCTTTCGGGCTGCCGCCTCCCTGATCGATGCCGAGGTACTCCCCAGCCGTGATGCCTCCATGATTCTCGATGAGCACCAGGCGGGCGTTGTCGAGGGAGGCCGAGAGCGAGTAGGGACCCACGGCAATCAGGAACCCGCCCAGGAGCGCCACGATGCCCGAACCCACCGCGGCGCCCGGACGCCGGATCCACAGCAGAAACGCGCTCGCGACGGGCATGAAGTACATGGGCATCGAGCGCGCGAGCGCTGCACAGCCCAGCAGCCCACCGGCGATCAGGAATCGCGCGGCCGGAATCGTTTCGGTCAGCGGCGGGATGGCCGCGAATCCGGCGACCAGCAGCGGGAGATGCACCGCTTCCTGCATGAAGACCATGGTGCCGACAATCGACGGGACCCAGATGGCCCAGATGGTCGCGGCGATCAGTCCCGCGCGCTCGGAGTGGACTCGCCTGGCGATGACGAACAGCAAGGGACAACACACCGCGGAGAGCAGCGCCTGCCCGACGAGCGCGGCTTCGGCCGGCAGCGCGTAGCGCTGGAACAGCGACAGGAAGGCTGGGTACAGCGGCGGCAGAAGATAATCGTGCCCGAGGTAGTGGTAGCGCACCGCCGAGAAGGTCCAGCGCCACTCGCCGCTCCTGACGAGGAGACGCCCGGCGCGCCAATACCCGTCGGGATCGACCGCGATGTCTTCAGGTTTCGCGAGGAACCACAGCCATCCCAGCCGCAGCGCCAACGCGGCCGCGGTGATCAGGATGAGCAGCAGCCGAACGCGGAGAGTGGACGAGGTTGGCCTCGACAGGACCATAACGTGCACAAGAGATCATACGTGTACTTGATGGACGTGTTGAGCTCGCCTTTACTTGCCGGTGACATACAGATCTGCAATTTCGGTCCGGCGCTTCAACCCCTCGAGCCAATCGGTCATCGCAGTCGTTCGCTGCAGCAGCGAGAGTCGCGCGCGGATCTGATCTCGCACCTCTCCAAACGGACGAATCCCCGCCGCCGACGAGAACTCGGAGGTATGCGCCCGGTAGTACTCGAGGAGCTCCTGATCGGTGGGCTGGCGAGGCACACCAAACCGCTGATTCAGGTAGGTCTCGATCCGCAAGTCCTCCCGGAGCCGAAGCCGCAGTTGATCTTCCGACACTCCCGATTGGGTCAGGGCCTGCTCGAAAGCCGCAGGAGTACCTGAATCTCGCTCGGATCTGCTCCATCCTCGAGTGAATCTGCGACTCGGGGGGCTCCGGTGGTTGATACCGGTTGGCCTCCGCGAGCTCGAGCTGCCGGTTGATGAGCGCATCGAGGGCGGCGCGGGTGACATCCGCTCCGGGCTGGGCCGGAGCAACCAGTCCGAGCTTGAGCGCGGTCGAGACATCGGACAGCGTGATCAGCTCGCGGTTCACAACCGCGAGGATCCGATCGATCACCTCGGCGCGTCCCGATGTGAGCATCAGGAGCGAGAGGACGAGCACCGCAGCGGATCGCAGAAGGCATTTCGGCGAGTTCCACACGAACAACCTCCAGAGCAGCCCGGGTGACTTCGGCCTCAAGCGGAAGCTACATGAGCCGTCAGAACGCCTGCCCGATGCTGAGGTGCCAGACCGCGCGCGGCTCGAGCCGCCCACCTATTTCGCGGCGATCCATCTTGAACCCGACATCGATCCGGATCGGTCCGACCGGCGAACGATAACGCAGGCCGAACCCCAGCGCGCCCCTCAGCTCGCCGAAATCGAAGTTGGTGACGCGGTCGAACACATTCCCGCCGTCCGCGAACAGGGCCGCACCCAGCTCGCGCCAGACGGGCAGCCGCAGCTCGCCGTTCAGGAGGAGGACGGCGTTCCCGCCCAGCGGGAACCCGTTCGAGCTGATCGTGGCAGGCGTGCCCACGGTATCGAGTGCGAAACCGCGGATGGTGGAGTCACCGCCGGCGAAGAATCGCTCGCTCGCCGGCAGCTCTTCCACGATGACCGTCTCACCAGGAATCGGGTTTCCCTCTACATCGACCGCCTGCGTCTCATAAGGGAATCCGTCCGCCAGGCCCACCGCGGCGCGCGTTGCGAACACGACCGGCCGGCGTCGGGTCAGCTGACGGAACCAGTAGCCCTGCAGGTACGTCTTGAGAAACCCGACCTGGCCCCCCAACGACCGTGCGGCGAGCGTTGCCTCAGCGCTGAAGAAGGCGCCGCGCGTGGGATCCAGCACGCTATCCCGCGTGTCGCGCGCCAGCGCAGCGGAGAGGGAGGACAAGCGCACCTGCGGGAAGATGCGGTCGATGTTCAACTGATCTTCCTCGTTGAGCCTCTCGTCGAACGTGCGCGTCGTGCTGAACGAGTAGCGGCCGGAGACACGAATCGACGGGCTCAGCCGGCGCAGCATGTCGGCGTTCACACCCTTTCGAGCGAAGTTGAAGCTCGGTACGTTTCCCCTGCTCGGTTGCAGCGGTCATCACCACGTCGCTCGACCACAGCGCGCGGGGCTGGCGCATGGTGCCGACGACCCGGTATTCGGTGAAACCGAGGCCGCTGCCATTGGACGCGGGATCGTCCGGGTTGTCCTCCGGGCGCAAGCTGACTCGGGTGTACAGGTCGACCGTGCGGTTGCGGCCGCCGACGTTGCGTCTGCCGATGTTGAAGAAACCACGCGGTGCGAATTCGACTTGATCCTGCACCTCCCCATCGGGCCCGGTCGTTCTGAGCTGCTGCGCCTCCACACCACCGCCGTACGCGATCGTCGTCATCGGGGCCTCGTCTACGGTGACGAGGACATCCTGCTTCTGGCTGTTGCCATGCCGAAGCTCCGTGACGCGCACGCGGCGGAAGAGGCCCAACGCGCTGAGCGCGCGCTGGCTCTCGTCCCTGTCTTCGCGTCCGAGCGGCGCCCCGGGCTTCAGCTTCATCTCGTTGAGGATGGTCCGCGGATCGGTGTGCGTGTTGCCGACGATCAGGATGTGGTCCACGATCGTCTGCGGACCTTCCTGCACGGCAAACGTCAGATCGACGCGGGTGCGGTCGTCGGAGAACGCCGGCGTGACCGTGACGTCCGACGACGCGAAGCCGTTGTTCAGGTACTCGAGAAGGAGCGCATCGCGATCGGCATTCAGCTGCGGCTGATAGAAGGCCTGACCGTCCGCGAGCTTCATCCGTGACCGGAGCTCCGCTTCCGAGAGCGCGGAGTTGCCGGTGAGGTGCACGGTCCCGAGGAGCGTGCGGGGGCCTTCCGAAATGACGATCGACGGCTTGATCAGGCCCTCGTCTGGACGCCGGGGATCGGTCTCGACCGCGGAGTATTTGACCGCCGCGCTCGCGAAGCCCCGCTGCCGATAGAGCTCCGTGATGGCGGCCGAGGCACCCGACAGGCCGGACTCGAGGAAGATTTCCCCCGGCTTCAACGCGATCATCGTCCGGAGCTCGTCAGCCGAGAGCGCCTGGTTGCCGGAGAGCTGGACCGGTTCGGCGATGAAATAACGCATGCCTTTCTTGATCTGGAAGATCAGGGCGAGGGCGCCGGCCGATTCCTCGCGCCGCCACGACGCATCGCCTTTCCAGTAGCCCTGCTGACGCAGGTAGGACCGGATCGCCACGATCGAGTCCTCGAGCAAATCTTCGGCAGAAGAGCTCTCGCGCTCGACCGGCACGAGCTCCTTCAGTCGATCGGCAGGCAGCGGATCGCCTTCGAACCTGACGGTCACCATCGGCCCGGAGCGAATCTCGATGGTCAGATCCGCTGACCTCTTGTCCTCCGAGACCGTCGCGCGCTGGCTGACTGTGGCCTCGTAGAACCCGCGCTTGCGAAGCTTCTGGGTGAACTCGTCCAGACGCCGCTGGAGTTCGGGCGCTTCGTAGGGCGCGCCACGCTCCACGGCCAGCTGCCGCTCGAACGCGGGGCGCGATATGCGCGGATCCCCGTCGATCGTCACGTTCGCGATCGTCGCCCTCGGCCCGGCCTCGATGGAGAACGTCAGCACCGTCCGACCGGTATCCTTCCCGGTTGTCGGCGCCGCGCGCACGGTGGCCGCGAGATACCCATGATCGCGGTAGACACCCTCGAGCGTCCGCGCCGCATCGGCTGCCCGGGCGATTGGCGGGCGCGCCCCGTAGCGGTCCGCGATCGTGCGACGCAGGACTCCCTTGTCGAGCCCGAGCGTGCCGATGAACTCGACGTCCTGAACACTTCGAAGGGGAATCAGGTCGAAGCGAAGAGCGACGCCGCCGGCCGTCGTGGTCGCGGCGTCGACCTGGACGTCCTGAAAGCGGCCGAGGCTGTAGAGGTGCGTGATCGACTCGCGGACATCGCTCATCGCGAGCGGCGTGCCGACATGCGTTTCGAGCAGGTCCGTGATCGCGGCGTCGGTCGTTGGCTGCCCGTCGACGAACACTCGCAGCTGCTCGACTGGCTTGCCGGCATACGCCGCCGCGTCCGGAACCGTTTCGCGTGGTGGCTGAGTGCTCGCGGCCTGCGATCGATCCGCCGGCAATGCCGCTGCCGGCGACTGGGCGGCAATGGGTAACCCAACCGAGATGAAGGTCGCCAGGCAGGCGAAGGAGACCCTGCGCATCAGAACCTGTGGCGGACCCTGAAGTCGAGCGCGAACGTCCGATCCCCGTTCTGCGTGACGACCCAGCCCACCCGATCGCTCTGATCGTATTCGAGGATGATGATCTGCTCCCGCTGCGTACCGCCGAGCGCGCGCGCGAACGTCAAGTAGGAGCGGTTCGACAGTCGTCGTCCGAGAATGAGCCGCGCGGATGGGGTCAGCGGATCGGTTTCCGTGCCGAACGTCGGCGCGATCACGGTCTCGATGCCCAGCGTTTCGCCGAGAATCCGGCTGACCGGCGCCGAGATCGGGCTGGTGAGCAGACGCGAGAAGGCCTGCCGCAGCAGCACTTCCTCCGACTGCTGCGCGGCGTTCGGCCGGAGCGCGCGCAGTTCCGCATTCTGAAGATCCGTCGCCTGCCCGAGCAGCAGCGACAGGATGTCCACCTCGGGCAGGGGCGGGTCGGAGTTGAGCGAGAACGAGAACCTGCTGGTCGTCCCGCTCAGCGCCAGCGTGACGTTGTAGGTCTGACTCGGCACCCGTATCCGCGTCTCGGCCTCGATGTCGAACACCGGCTCGATCCGGGACGCGTTGATGAAGTCCACGCCGCCGCGCGTCACGACATACCGGTTGCCCTCGAAGACGACGTCGCCGCGATCGATCTCCATGTGGCCGAAGAGCTGCGGGCGATCGTATGTCCCCTGGAGCTTCAGGTCGGCGCTTGCCACCATCTTGAGCGAGGTTGTTCTCGATTCGCAGGCTCGAGGGCGCGTCGATGTCGACTTCGAGCCTCAGCGGGAACGTCGAGGTGGGCGCATTGGCCGCCGTGCTGGGGGCGCCGCTCGCGGTCAGATTGAACAGGTCCGGTGTGGCCTCGATGCGCCGCGACCACAGCGCGTCGCGGACCACGACGTTGCCGGTCAGCACGGGCGACGCCATCGTGCCTTGCAGCGCCAGGCTCGCGTCGACGCTCGAGACGAAGCCGGCGGGATAGCGAATCCGCATCCGTTCGCCGGTGGCGGTCAGGTTCAGGTCACCCAGGGTGAAGCCGTTGATCCCGATCCGTCCGCCGAACCGCACGTCTCCTTCGCCAAGCCGCGCGGCCACGTCGTCCAACCGGATGCCACCGGGGTCGAATGAAATCCGTCCGTTGATCGCCTCGATCGAGTTCGGCACCGAGAGTACTCTGATCCGGCCGTCCGTGACGTCCGCGTTTCCGGAGAACACGGGCTTGTCGAGCGGACCGCTGATTTGCGCCTTGATCGTCGCCGTGCCGCGGCTGCGCAAATCGCGATAGAAGCCCTGCAGGATACCCAGGTTGCCGTCGCCGGACGCTCGAACTGAAATCTCGTTCCGGTCGACTGCCACTTCTCCTTCGACCTGGAGCTCCGTGCCTTCTCCGGTCAGCCGGAGCTGGTCGACCTTGAGCACGTGCCGGTCCAGCGAGAGATCGATCGTGCCCTTGTTCCTCAGCCGGTAGTCGAACAGCTTGAGATCGAGGCTCTCGACGTGCGTCTCGACGACGAGATGATCGATGTTCGCGAGCTCGCCCACGACGCGGATCGTGCCGCCCGCGACCGCGTTGGTGAATGGCGAGAGCCGCGGCTCGAAGAAGCGGACGTACGGATCGAGCGACGTGTCGGCGAAGCGCACGGTGAGCTCGGCGTCCATCTCCGGTGTCAGGGCGATGCGCCCGGACCCGGAGACGACGAGACGGGGCGAAGCCGCTTCCATCTCCAGGGTCAGGAGCTCGCCGCGGAGCGACAGGCGGCCGTTCAGCTGCCCGATGCCTTCATCGCCGGCGAAGAGGTCGTCGACGCGCAGCTTCACGTCGTAGCGCGGCTCCTCGAACGTGCCGGCGCCGCTTGCGCTGAACTGCAGTACGCCCGACGGCGGCGCCTGCGGGAACGTCGTGGTCTTGAGCGACTCGACCGGAATCCGCGCGCCGTCCGCATTGAAGGAGTAGTCTCCCTCCCACCCGACGAAGGCGGCGCCGGTCACGGTTCCGCTGCTCTTTTTGACCTCCATGGAGTCGAGCCGCACACCGTTCCCCTCGAATCGCAGCGAAGATGTCGCGCGCTCGAACGTTTCACCGTACGCCACACCTTGATCGATCGACATCTTGCCGAACCCGAACGGCCGTTCGTACGGGCCGTACAGATGGAAGTCGCCGGAGACCACGCCCTCCAGCGGATATTCGTCGAGGCGGAACGCGTGACGGAGGTCGACCAGCGGCCGGCGACTCAGTCGCACGCGCGCGTCGATCTCCTCTCCCTGATCCCGGCGCGGGTATCCGAGTGAAAATTGACCGTCAGCCCGAATCTCCGAATCGCCAGACGTCAGAACCGCATTCGCGACGATGGCGTAGCTGTTGTCGATCACGACGTCGGCGCCTCCGGTACCCCAGACGACGTCCCAGGCACGAAGCCGATCGCCTTTGAACTTGCCCTCGATGCGCGGCTTCGAGAACGACGCGAGCATCCGGCCGTCGAACTCGCCGTTTCCCTCGATCGGCACCGCACCGGTCGAGGCCCCGAAGGTCGTCATGATGCCGGCGAGCACGCGGTCGCTCTCCTGCCAGTCGAGGCTCGTAACGTGGAACGGTATCTGGGACCGCTCGCCGAAGGCGGTCCGTCCCTGGAACTGCACGTACGTGCTCTCGGTGGCCGCCCAGCTGTCCGCGAGGACGATCCACTCCGGATCGAGCGCGTAGACGATGTGTCCGGCGACCGGCTTGTAGCCGAGCGAAAGGTGCGAGTTGA
The DNA here is from genome assembly GCA_963804795.1 of uncultured Acidobacteriota bacterium. GTDB lineage: Bacteria > Acidobacteriota > Vicinamibacteria > Vicinamibacterales > 2-12-FULL-66-21 > CAVSUB01. The sequence continues at coordinate 119,250 of CAWDRS010000022.1, forward strand.
AGGGCCCGGCGAGCTCGGGGAGATCGGCCACTTTGGCGATGACCTCGGCCTGGAGCTCACGCGTCATCGGCCGGACACCCGGCGGCGTCTGCACGATCACTTCGCCGCTGCCAGTTTTCAGCCCCCACTTTCCGAGCGGCCACTCGAGACGGTTTCTGCCCGAGGCGCTCCCGGCGAGCCGCAGGCCCTTCGTTTCGAGGAAGTCCGTGAGCCGTGCGAGATCGACGTTCCGGTAGTCGACGTTCCACGTGGCGCGCGTGGGCACCCCCGGCTTTCCAAACGGCGCCATCCGGTAGTCGAAGCGAGCCGTCCCGCCATGAAGCGCCGCGGTCGTGTTCGTGATCTCGAGTCGATCCGGAACCCACAGCACGGAGCCCCGCAGGTTCGGGAACCGCCACGTGTTCACACCGGCGAGCGGGCTGGCGAACGTGCCTTTCAGCTCGCGACCGCCTTTGAACAGATGAAACGTGCCGGTGAAGTCCGCCTGACCCGAGGCCGTGAACTTCTGACCGTGGAAGAAGATCTCCTTCTGAGTGGCGAAATCGATCTTCGAGCTGACTTGATACGTCTGCTCCGGCCAATGCGCGAGATCGACGTCGCCGGTCACTGACGAACGGGATCCGTCTCCGACGAGATCCATGTGGCTGAAGTGCACCATTCCGTTGTCGATCGTGAATCGCGACTGCATGCTGGTCCGGAACGGTTCGTACGACTGGATCTTGACCGTGCCGCTGGAAAACGAGGCCCGCCCGAGGTAATTGGTGGCAATCGGCGGTCTGTAGATCTGGACGTTCAGATCCCTCGCGCCCGTGCTCCAGGGCGTGACGTGGTCCTCGTACGTGAAGGCCCCACGAAGCGCGACCACGCTCCTGAGCGTCGTCGTAAAGCGGCTGGGCCCCTTGCTAGGCGTCCGTCGCGTGAACTTCGGGAAGTTGTGACGGCCGTTGGGATAGGTTTCGATCACCATGTTCCAGTCGGTCATGGCGACGGATTCGACGATCAGCTTTCCACTGAATACCGTCCACCAGGGGACCTCCACGGTGATTTTCTTTGCAGTCAGGAACGGGCGATCCTGTGGCGTCAGTCCCTCGATGACGAGATCCTCGACCACGAACACGCCGGGGCTCAGCTTCGCCGAGAGGCGCCCGATGTGCATCGGACGCTCGATGAACTTCGAGCCCTCGCGCTCCGCGCGGGCACGCAGCTCCGGTCCCAGATCGATGGTAAAGAGAGTCACGAGCGCCGCGGCCGCGATCGCGGTGACGATGGCGATCGCGATCCGCACGGTTCGGAGGACGCGGCGTCGACCGCGGCGGGCAGGCGGCTCGGCCGGCACTGCCGTCGGTGGCTCCTCTTCTTCGTTTCGCTCGGGTCGCGCCGGTGGCTCGTCGGAGTGGTCGGTCATCGGGCGCAGGAGCAGTTATTCGACGACGATCAACACGCGGCCGGCCTCGACCGAGGCACCGACGGCGACCGCGATGTCCTTGACGCGGCCCGCTTTCGGAGATCGCAGCTCATTCTCCATCTTCATAGCTTCGACGACGACGACCGCCTGGCGGGCGGCGACCTCGTCTCCGGGAGCGACGAGAATCCGGACGACGCGCCCCGGCATGGGTGCGACCACCGATTGCGCGCCGTGCGTCCGCCCGGAGGCGTCGCCGCGTCCGCGGCGCCGCCGGCGGCCGTCGACGCTGGCGCTGGCAATCCGGCCGTCGAGCGTGACCAGGCTCTCGCCGCGAAGGCCGTTGGGAACCACGAGCGCCTCCCGGCTGGCTCCCGTGTCGCCGTCGACGATCAGGGAGAGCGCGAAGTCGCCGATCCGAACGGCGTCGACCAGATGCGGCCTCCCGTCGACGGTCACCCTGAACCGTGTTCCGCCGGCCGGCTCGATCGCGACGCTCCGGCTGCGGCCGCCAATCTCGATCTCGAACGTCATTAATTAACCGGGGGGCTTCGCCCCGCCGGACCCCCCTGCGCCGTCGCTCGCGGGGGCCCCACGCCCCGCTCCGCTCCGGCGGGGCGCGCCCGCGGCGCGCCTTATCGATTCCTTAGACTGGGGGGCTTCGCCCCGCCGGACCCCCTGCGCCGTCGCTCGCGGACCGGGGTCCCCGGCGCGCGTGTTTTGCGCGCTGGGGTGGTGGCGGCCCCGTGCCCCGCTCCGCTCCCGCCTTCGCCAAGGCTCCGGCGGGCCGCCGTAGCTTTAGCGGAGGCTGGCCGGCGGGCGCGCCCGCGGCGCGCCTTATCGGATCATTCTCGCAGCGCATCTTTCCTGGCCGCGCGCAGCCACTGGCTCGATGTCTCCGTCTGAGCCTCACCGGACGAGCCTTCGGACGCCCGGAAATATGCGTCGAGCCCCGCGGCAATCGCCATCAGCTCTTCGGTCCGGGGGTCCAGCTCGGCGAAGCTCTCGCCCCGCCGCTCCTCGAGGAGCCGATCGAGATAGGTCGTATCGTACCGCCCTTCCCGATACTCGGCGCGCGCCATCAACCACTGGAAGAATGGAATCGTGGTCCGGATGCCGAGCACCTGGTATTCGCGCAGGGCCCGCGACATCCGCGCAATCGCCGAGGTGCGGTCATCGCCCCAGGCGATGAGCTTTGCGATCATCGAGTCGTAGTAGACCGGCACTTCGTATCCGACGCTCACCCCTCCGTCGTCTCGAATCCCCGGCCCGGAGGCCGGGCGAAGGCCGCGCACCAGCCCGGGCGACGGCATGAAGCCCTGATCCGGGTCTTCGGCGTAGATTCGGCATTCGATCGCGTGGCCGACCGGCGTAAGGGCCCGCGCGGGATCGATGTCGAGCGGCTCGCCGCGTGCGATCCGGATCTGCCACTGCACGAGGTCGAGGCTGGTGACCATCTCCGTCACCGGGTGCTCGACCTGGAGCCGCGTGTTCATCTCGAGAAAATAGAACGACCCGTCTTCGTCGAGCAGGAACTCGATCGTGCCCGCGCTGGTGTACCCGACCGACCGTGCAACGGCTGCAGCCGCCTCGGCGATCCGCGCGCGCAGCGCGCCGTCGACGGCAATCGACGGCGATTCCTCGACGACCTTCTGATGCCGACGCTGGATCGAGCACTCCCGCTCGACGAACGGGATGACGCAGCCGTGGCGATCCCCGAGAAGCTGGATCTCGATGTGCCTCGGCCGCGCAATTCGGCGCTCGAGATACACGCTCGTGTCGCCGAACGCGGCTCCCGCTTCGGACCGCGCCGATCGAATGGCGTTCCGCAGATCCGAGGGCGCCTCCACCACTCGCATTCCCTTCCCGCCACCGCCCGCCACAGCCTTGACGACAACCGGGTAGCCGATCTCCGCGGCCGTGCTCGCAATCACCTCATCCGGAACGTGTGCGTCGAACGGCTGCTCCGTGCCGGGCACAACCGGAACGCCCGCGCGGATGGCAGCGACACGTGCGGCCGTCTTGCTCCCCATCATCGCGATCACGTCGGCCGACGGACCGATGAACGTGAGCCGGGCCTCCTGACAGGCTCGGGCGAACTCGGCGTTCTCGGCGAGGAATCCGTAGCCCGGATGGACGGCGTCGGCGCCGGACCGCCGGGCGGCGTCGAGGATGGCCTCGATCCGCAGGTAGCTCTTGGAAGCCTCGCTCGGGCCGACGTGGATCGCCTGGTCCGCCTCGCGTACGTGGCGGGCGGCCCGGTCGCAGTCGGAATAGACGGCCACCGTGCGCAGGCCCATCTCGCGGCAGGCACGCACGATCCGAACAGCAATCTCGCCGCGGTTGGCGACCAGGATTTTCATGAAGCCGTCGGATCGCGGGAAGGCGCTAACTGGCGCAGGAATTGTACATTAGAGGCGAACGTCAGAGTGGAATGTTGCCGTGCTTCTTCGGCGGATTCCGGTCTCGCTTGGTGGCGAGCGTCGCGAGCGCGGCGATGAGCCGTGGCCGCGTCTCGTGCGGGCGGATGACGGCATCGACGAAGCCCCGGGAGGCGGCGATATACGGATTCGCGAATTTCTCGCGGAACTCGGCGACCCGCAGTGCCCTCTGGGCGGCAGGATCCTCCGCCGCGTCGAGCTCGCGCCGGTACAGCACGTTGACCGCCCCTTCCGGTCCCATCACCGCTATCTCGGCCGAGGGCCACGCGAAATTGACGTCGGTGCGAATGTGCTTGCTCGACATGACGCAGTAGGCGCCGCCGTACGCCTTCCGCGTAATCACGGTCAGCTTGGGGACCGTCGCCTCGGCAAAGGCGTAGAGGAGCTTGGCGCCGTGCCGGATGATGCCGCCGTACTCCTGCCGGGTGCCAGGGAGGAACCCGGGAACGTCCTCGAACGTGACGAGCGGAATATTGAAGGCATCGCAGAACCGGACGAACCGCGCGCCTTTGACCGACGCGTCGATGTCGAGCGTGCCAGCCAGATGCGCCGGCTGATTCGCGACGATGCCGACGCTGCGGCCGCCCAGGTGAGCAAACCCGACAATCAGGTTGCGGGCGAAGTGCTGGTGCACCTCGAGGAATTCCCCGTCGTCGGCAACGGCGTGCACGAGGTCGTGCATGTCGTACGGCTGGTTCGGCGAGTCCGGCACGAGCCGATCGAGTGCCTCGTCTTCGCGATTCACCGGATCAGTCGTCGGCCGGCGAGGCGGCTCGTCGATGTTGTTCCCCGGAAGGTACGACGAGCAGCTCGCGGATCAGGCGAAGGCACTCGCGGTCGTCCGGCACGGCGAAATGCGCGACGCCGCTGATCTCGTTGTGGGTGTGCGCCCCGCCGAGCTGTTCTTTCGTCACGTCCTCGTGGGTGACGGTGCGGATCACGTCGGGTCCGGTCACGAACATGTAGCTCGTGCCCTCGACCATGACGTTGAAGTCGGTGATGGCGGGCGAGTAGACGGCGCCGCCGGCGCACGGGCCCATGATGGCGGAGATCTGCGGGATGACGCCCGAGGCCAGGGTGTTGCGGAGGAAGATGTCGGCGTAGCCGCCGAGCGAGAGCACGCCTTCCTGGATACGCGCGCCGCCCGAGTCGTTCAGGCCGACGACGGGAGCGCCCATCTTGACCGCCAGGTCCATGATCTTGACGATCTTCGCGGCGTTGGTCTCGGAGAGGGATCCACCGAACACGGTGAAGTCCTGGGCAAACGCGTAGACCGGACGACCGTCGACCCGGCCGTGGCCGGCGACAACGCCGTCGCCGGGCACGATCTGATCCTCCATCCCGAAATCACGGCAGCGGTGCGTGACGAGCTTGTCCACCTCCTGGAAGCTGCCGGCGTCGAACAGCAGATCGATTCGCTCTCGCGCCGTCAGCTTGCCTGCGTCGTGCTGACGGCGGAGGCGATCCTCTCCGCCGCCGAGCTCGGCGCGGCGCTCCAGTTCCTCGAAATCCATCAGACCCGCGCCGCCTGTGCCTTCTCCCAGTCCTTCAGGAACTTCTCGAGGCCGATATCGGTCAGCGGATGCTTGAAGCACTGCTCGATGAGCGCGGCCGGGCACGTGCAGATGTCGGCCCCCATCCGCGCCGCCTCGACCAGGTGCAGCGGGTTCCGTGTGGAAGCGACGAGCACCTCGGTCGGGAACTGGTAGTTCTCGAAGATCTCGACGATCTCCTGGATGAGGCCCATCCCCGACGTCGCAATATCGTCCAGACGCCCGACGAACGGGCTCACGAAGGTCGCCCCGACCTTCGCGGCAAACAGCGCCTGGGTGGGTGAGAAGATCAGCGTGACGTTGACCCGCTTGCCTTCGGACGACAGGGTCTTGCACGCCTTGACGCCTTCGCGCGTGAACGGCACCTTGACGACGATGTGCTCGTCGATGGTGGCGAGGTCCCGGCCCTCCCGGATCATGCCCTCGGCGTCGGTGGCGACGACCTCGGCGCTCGTCGGGCCTTTCACAATCTGGCAAATCCTCTTGAGGATGGCGCGGTAGTCGCCTCCCTCCTTCGCCAGCAGCGACGGGTTGGTCGTGATGCCGTCGATGATGCCGAGCGGCACGAGTGCTTCAATCTCTTTCAGGTTCCCGGAGTCGATGAAAATCTTCATGGCCTTGCTCCTGTTGAGAACAGTGGCGTCCCCGTAGCGCGGGCCTTCAGGCCTGCCTGGGCAGCGCTAAAGCGCTGCGCTACGATGTTCTACGGTCTACCGCCGGCCGACCGCCACGGCCTGGCCGACGGAATTCGTGAGCTCTCCAACCCCGCCGACCTTGATCGTCACACTATCACCGGCGCGCAACGGCGCGATCCCCGCCGGCGTTCCCGTCGAGATGATGTCGCCCGGCAGCAGCGTCATCACCGAGAGATGAACGCGATGAGCCGATCGATCGGAAAGATCAGCTGCTGCGTCGTCGAGGACTGGCGCAGGGTCCCGTTGACCCATCCCTCGACGGCAGTGCCTTCGGTCGCCGAGTAGTCGATGCCTTGCGCGATGCAGGGACCGACCGGTGCGAAGGTGTCGAAGCCTTTGGCGCGGGTGTACTGGACGTCTTTCTTCTGCAGCTCCCGCGCGGTCACGTCGTTGACGCAGGTCAGATCGAAGATGTACTGCCGCGCGTTTCATCGGGCCGTTCCCTCGACGCGGGCGGATGGCGGGCTCGCGTTGCCCGCCCGATCCACGGCGACTATGGCGTACGTGTAGTGCGCGCCCGACTGGACGGTGGTATCGCGGAAGGTCGTTTCACGGATGGGCGACGGTGTCAGCGGTCGCAGTGTCTCACCGGGCGCGTCGGCGCGCAAGACCGTGTATCCCGCGGCGTCGGGCTCGGCGCTGGCGTCCCACACCAGCTCGATCGCGCCGTCCAGGAGCAGGAGGCTGAGCCCTTGCGGCGCCGCCGGGGGAAAAATGTCCTTCGGTGTCACGCACGCGGGCGTCGTGGCATCGCCCTCGACCGCCACGTTCTGCACCAGCTCGACGCTCCGAATCGCGAAGCACTGTCGGGCACCGACTTCGAGACCAGCCATTTCGAATCTAGCCGTGGCCAGTGGTGACGAGTTCAGCGGCGCCTCCAGTTTGGCGGAAGGGTCCGGTCCGGTTCCGGCGCGCTGGCTTCGCGGCCGGCTCTGGTTTCGCCGGCGGCTCCGACTGGTCGGGAACCCGGTAGACATTGAACGCGAGCGCGGATCCGGTGTGGTCGCCGGCGGGCGGCGTCCACTCCACCGCCACGGCACTTCTCCGTGAATGACGTCTTGACCCCTGATGGAGGTGGCGGCGGTGGAACGAGCGGGATCGTCACGCGCGTCGACGGCTGGCCGGGCCGGCCGCTCGCCGACACACCGCGGAGCGTGTAGACGCGCACGATGGTCGTCTGCACTGGAGCAGGCGCGGCCGCTGCGCCAGCGGCCGCCGGCTCGGCCTGAGCGGCGGCAGTCGCCGCTGGGTTGCTCGCCGGCGGTGTCGGCGATCCTGGCTCGGGCAACGGCGGCACTGGCGGCAAGGTCTCCGTCCCGGGGATCTGCGAGGACACCGGGCAGCGGTGCATCACCCGACAGCGGCGCGATCGGAGGCAGTGCCGGCACCGGGGTCGGTGGAACAGGTGCCTTCGGCAGCTTCGCTGGTGTCATCCGGGCTTCGGTGAGCTCCTCGACGAATGAGGTCTGATCGCCCGGACTTGGCCGCGTGTCGGGTGGAGCGCCTTCCGGCGCTGGCTGATCTTCGCCTTCGACGGGCAGCGGTTTGACCGGAATCGTGCCGACGAGATACGTCTTCGTCAGCAGGTCGCGGTTGGCGGGTGTGGCGCTCCCGGGAGCCACGGTGACGGCATAAACCTCCACGCGATCGAGATCGATCCGGCCTGGTCCGTTGGCGTTGGCCGTCGGCAGCTTGAACCGGAGCTGCACGTCCGGACCGACGCGGCGCACGGTCAGCTCGGAAACGGGAGCCGGCACCAGCCGCAGCGGCGCAAGCGGCGGACCCTTTTTGCCGCAGGACGCGAGCGCGACGAGCGAGGCCAGCATCGCGGCCATGGTCATCATGCCCGCTCTCGACGTCCCAGGCACGCCGACGGCTGACTCGAGGTGAACGCGCGGCACGGGACGTCCGCGGAGCCTTCCCGCCATCTCTCTCACAGGACGTAGCGCGACAGATCTTCGTTGCGGACGATATCGGCGAGCATGCGGTCGACGTAGGCCTCGTCTATCGTGACGGTGCGCTCGGTCATGTCCGGCGCTTCGAACGAGACCTCGTCCAGCAGCTTCTCCATGACGGTGTGGAGCCGGCGCGCGCCGATGTTCTCCGTGCGCTCGTTCACGAGCGTGGCGAAATCGGCGATGCGCCCGATGGCGCCGTCCGTGAAGTCCGAGCGTGAGCCCCTCGGTCGAGAGCAGCGCCGTGTATTGTTTGATCAGCGCGCTCTTGGGTTCGGTGAGGATGCGCACGAAGTCCTCGCGCCCGAGCGGCTCGAGCTCGACGCGGATCGGGAAGCGGCCCTGCAGCTCGGGAATCAGGTCGGACGGCTTCGACACATGGAATGCGCCGGCCGCGATGAACAGGATGTGGTCGGTCCTGACCATCCCGTACTTCGTGTTCACGGTGGTGCCTTCGACAATCGGCAGGATGTCGCGCTGGACCCCCTCGCGGCTCACGTCCGGACCCTGGCTGCCCTCGCGCCCGGCGACCTTGTCGATCTCGTCGATGAAGATGATGCCGGCCTGCTGCACGCGATCCACTGCCGCGCGCGCGATCGTCTCCATGTCGATCAGCTTCTGCTCCTCTTCCTGGGCGAGCGCGTCGAGCGCCTCGGGGACGCGCATCCGACGCTTCTTGGTGCGGCCCTGGAACAGCCCGGGAAGCATGTCCTTGACGTTGATGTCGACTTCCTCGACCGAGGAGCCCGCGATGATCTCGAAAGACGGGAACGTCTTCTCCCGAACGTCGATCTCGACCTGCTTCTGATCGAGACGGCCATCGCGCAGCTGCTCGCGGAGCTTCTCGCGCGTTCGCTGGGCCTGCTCGCGGATCGCGGCTGCCTGATCGTCGTAGTCGGATGCGGCCGGCAGAGGCGGCAGCAGCAGGTCGAGGACCCGCTCCTCGGCAGCCTGCCGTGCTTTCTCGCGGACCTCCGCGATGCGCTCTTCCTTCACCATGTCGACCGCGAGCTCCGCGAGGTCGCGCACCATCGACTCGACGTCGCGTCCGACATACCCCACTTCGGTGAACTTCGACGCTTCGACCTTGATGAACGGGGATTGCGCGAGGCGCGCCAGCCGTCGAGCAATCTCGGTCTTGCCGACGCCGGTCGGACCGATCATGAGGATGTTCTTGGGAGCGATGTCCTCGGCCAGCTCCGGCGGCAGCTTCTGGCGTCGCGTCCGGTTCCTGAGCGCGATGGCCACAGCCCGCTTCGCCTGATGCTGCCCGATGACGTACTTGTCGAGCTCGCGGACGATCTGGCGCGGCGTGAGCGACTCGGAGGTCGAAACGGTGGTTTCAGAAAGGTAGATGGGCATGCGGTGCTAGTGGACCTGTCTCAGCTATCCAGGAACGTTGATCGCTGGCGTTTGGTCCGGATTCCGTAGCCGCGACAGCGGAGCGGCTGCTCAATTCACGCGTGACATCCTACAAGTGGACTGTATCAGCTGATTCGGCATGGGGCGATCGCGTTGTTCGGTCCGAATCCGCGGCCGTGACATCGGAGCGGCCGCAACCGACTTACTCGTTACATCCCTTTACAGCGCTTCGATGGTGATGCTGGCGTTCGTGTAGATGCAGATGGCGGCGGCGATCGACATCGACTCCTGAGCGATCTGCCGGGCGCCGAGATCCGTGTGCCGTGCGAGCGCCTTCGCCGCCGCGAGCGCATACGCCCCGCCCGACCCGATCGCGATGATCCCGTCGTCTGGCTCGATCAGGTCGCCGTTGCCGGACAGGAGGAACGTCAGCCTGGCGTCCATGACGATCAGCATGGCCTCGAGCCGTCGCAGCATGCGGTCGGTCCGCCAGTCCTTGGCGAGCTCGACGGCCGACCGCTCGAGATTGCCGCGATATTGTTCGAGCTTCGACTCGAATCGTGAGAACAGGGCGAACGAATCGGCGGCAGAGCCCGCGAACCCGGCGAGGATGCGATCGTTGTACAGCTTGCGGATCTTCCTGGCGCTCTGCTTGACGACTGTATCGCCGAAGGTGACCTGGCCGTCACTGGCCATGACGGTCTCGTCCCGATGCCGCACGGCCAGCACCGTCGTCGCACGAAAGCTGTGATTCGAAGCCACTTTTTCCGAGTCTATCGCACAGGGGGGCGGGGTTCTAGATCGGCGCGCTCTGGCACGCGCGCCCGCTGTCCTCTGCGGCCTCTTCTCTGCCCTAGGAATAAGACAACTGGCGCCCGGCGGAGGGAGTAAAATATGATTTGCGCCGGAAAGTCGACGTCAGACGGTGGCAACGCTGTTGCTGGAGTTGCTCCGTAAGTTGTCTCAGGTCCAGAGGAGCCTAGTCATGAGACGTCAAGAATTTGCTGTTGTCGCGCTGGCGGCAGCGTTTGCGCTCGCCGCGCCGCCAGCCTGGGCACAGCGTCCGGGTGGGTCGCCTGCGGGCTCTGCTGAACCGCGAGGCGGCGGAGGCGATTCTGGCGGCGGGGCCGTCTCGAGAGGCGGCGAGAGCGGCGGGGGCAGCTCTGGTGGGAGCTCGGGAAGTTCCTCCTCCACTTCATCGAGTCCTTCATCGGGCGCGCCCTCGTCCTCTTCGGCACCCAGCTCACCGTCCGCTGACCCGGTCGCCTTTGCCCCGCAGCGCCGTGGCGGCGGAAACGGCGGCGGTGGCGGAAACGGCGGAGGGTCGGGTTCGAGCGCGGGCCGCGCGGTGCCTCGAGGCTCGAGCGGAGGCGGTAACGAAGGCGGAAGCCCCCGCGCCGGAACACGTGGGCCGTCGGGCACGAGCTCCACGAGCTCGTCGGGCGGCTCGGATTCGATCGGCGATCGGACAGCCGTTCCAACCTACAGCCGCCCTCGTGACGGCCGTCAGTTCCTCGGCGAAGCTGTTGAACGCACGGGACCCCCGACCGGTCACCGGTGGCGGGTACTACATCCCGGGCTACTACTACGGATACTACCCGTACGGGTACTGGGGTTCGGGCTACGGTTACGGTCTCGGGTATTTCTACGATCCCTTCTGGAGCCCATACGGCTACGGGTACGGCGGATACGGCTATGGTGGCGGGTATGGGTACGGGAGCTCCGACTATGGCGGCTATGGCGGCGGCAGCGGCAGCTACAGCCGTGAGTCGCGCGACACGGGGTCGCTGAGGCTCAAGATCAAGCCGCGCGAGGCTCAGGTCTACATCGACGGGTATCTGGTCGGTGACGTGGACGACTTCGATGGCGCGTTCCAGAAGCTGGGGATCGACTCCGGCTCCCACCGCGTCGAGCTCAAAGCAGACGGCTACCAGCCGCTGCAGTTCGACGTGCTCGTCACGCCGGGTGAGACGGTCACCTACAAAGGCGAGATGAAGCCAATCCGCTGAGCGGTTCGGCCGCAGCTACAATGCGGCCCATGGTCTCGAAAGTTGCACTCGTTTCAGGCCTCTACGACACGGTCGTAGGGGCCTTTTTGTTGCTGGCGTCCGATCGTCTGGCGACCATCTTCGGAGTGCTCCCGGCGAGGCCGCCGATATTTTCGGATCTGAACGGACTCTTTCTGCTGGCAGTCGGTGTCGGCTACTACCTGCCGTGGCGGGAACCGGACCGATATCGCGGCTATATGTGGGTGATGGGGCCGTTCCTCAAGGGGGCGGGCGCCACCGCCTTCGTGCTCGACTATCTGTTCCGCGGCTCGCCCTCTTCGTTTCTGCTCTTCGCGGCGAGCGATGGCCTCCTGGCCATCGTGACGTTGTGGGCGCTCGTTCGAAGGCGAGCGTAGGCCCGTCCTACGGCTTGGGTTTGAACGCCAGATACACCGGCAGGCCAAGGCCGATCACGATGAGACCGGCGGCCGCGGGCCCCCAGGCAGTGCCATGGCGAAGTGGGACCAGGAGATCCGAGTAGAGCGCATTACCGACGATCAGTACGCTCGCGAGCGCAAAGAACCCTGGAGCGAGCGGGAAGCCGATGGCCTTGAACGGTCGCGGCGCGTCTGGTTCGCGTAGCCGCAAGACGAAAAGCGCGAGAACGGCGACTCCAGCGAACAATACGACCGAGAACCCTGTGTACGTCGTGAGCGCGTCGGCGCTGCCGGAGAGCACGAGCAGGCCGCTCCACAACGACTGACCGATGATCGAGACCGCAGGCGTGTGGAACCGGGGATGGACGCTCGCCGCGCGCTTGAAGAAGACGCCGTCTCTGGCCATCGCGTAGTACACGCGGGGACCAGCGAACACCATGGCACTGATGCTCGCCGCGATGCTCACGATCGAGACCACCGCCATGATGTCCCCGGCACGTGGGCCGAGCAGGCGGTCGGCCACGACGTCCAGGACGCTGCCTCTCACGGACGCGAGCTGGCCGACCGGCATCACATAGAGAAAGAGCAGATTGAGCAGGACGTAGATCGCGACCACCGCCAGCGTGCCAATGGCGAGCGCACGGGGCACGTTGCGACCGGGATCGCGGACCTCCTCCGCAACATACGCCGCAGCGTTCCAGCCAGAATACGTGAACATGACCGGTATCAGCGCCAGAAGCCAGGCGCTGCCAGCGACCGGCCCTGCGGCCTGCACGAGATTGCTCCCGGATCCTGCTCCGATCGTGAGCCCCAGGGCGATGAAGATGAGAAGCGCGGAGACCTTCAGACTCGCGAGTAGATTCGTAATGAAGCGTCCTGGACCAACGCCGCGGACGTGAATCCACGTCATGAGGCCTATCGCGCAGAGCGCCATCGCCGTCCGGCGTGAGAACGTGAGCGGCACGAACGGAATGGGGATGACGAAGAGCGGCGTCGCGTCGTTCGCAGCCGGGATGAACCGTCCCACGTACGCCGCGAGGATGACCGAGGTCGCCGCAATCGCACCCGAAAATCCCGCGATGAACGACGTCCAACCCGTGAGGAACGCCGCGAGGCGCCCGAATGCCGCCCTCAGGTAGACGTACTCTCCACCCGCGCGCGGCCGCAGCGCCGCCAGTTCGGCGTAGGCCATCGCGCCCGCGAACGCGAGCGCGCCACCGACGACCCACGTGGCGAGAAACCACCACGGGTTCGGAACGCTGGCCGCAACCTGCGGCGGCGTGAAGAGGATCCCCCCGCCGATGACGTTCGACACGATGATGGCTGCCGCGTCGAGCGGTCCGAGACGACGCACCAGACCGGGCTGGGGGGCCGGCGGAGGCGGTTCGGAGACGGGATGCGGCTGCGCCACGGTCAATGGGCAGCCTATCGAGTCAGAAGCGTGCGTGGAATGGTCGTAGCGCGCGAGCTCGACCCAGTTGGACGAGCTGTGCTTCGCAAAGAAGACGACGCGGAGGTCCTGGAAGTCGTTGTGCTGGAGCATCTGGGCCCGGGTCTGCGGCGGATCGCCGGTATAGCCCGTTTCCGTGCGGACGGTGAGCGGGGGACTCTGGTTGTCGTCGCCGAACGTCACACTCTGTACGAAGAAGTCGTCGAAGTCTTCCTCGCCCTGGGGTGTGATCTTCTTGAAGGCCAGGTTCAACGAGAGCGGGCGGATCGCATCGTCGATCGACTTCTTCGCCCGGAAGGTCACGCTTGGTACGAGCTTGTTCTTCCCGTCCTTGATCCCAGCGTCGAACCACCCGCCGGTGATATCCGTGATCTGAACGGCCTGCTTGAGGTCAACGGACGGACTGCAGCCTGACGCGGCGAGCCCGACGACGAGTGCCGCGACGAACGCGCCGGCGCGTGCATGCATTCCCCGAATTGTAGATCAGAAGACCTTGACGTCTACCTTCTGCCGAACCTCGGCGCGCTTGCTCTTGTCCGCCATGTAGACGGACAGGTCGCTCCCCTTCACTCGCAGCACGATCGTCGCGACATCGAAGAGCTGGTTCGGCGCGAGCGGCCCTTCGCTCTGTCGAGCGGCGACGGTCAGCCACTCGTCCGGGCCGAGATCCATCGCCTGACTATGGTCGAGCATCGCATCGATGAGCGCGCTCTTCACCGCGTCGGTGTACTGGCGGTCGGGATCGTCCATCACCGGAGGCAGCGGATTCGTGTTGGCCGCGACGACGGTGTTGGCAGCGGGAAGGACGGAGTCCGTGGTCCCTCGTGACTGCTGGATGGGCCCCACCTGGCGGGCGACCGTCTGCAGGGCTTGCTGCGCCTCCTGCAGCTTCGGCCCCTCGGGCAACGACGCCAGCGCGCGCCGGAGCGATTCGAGCGACGCCGCGACTGCGGTGTCGCGCTGCACCGTCATCATCGACCACGCGGCACTCGCCGACATCGTCGGCACCTCCACGTCGAAGAAGATGCCGTAACCTTCGAGCACGAACCCACGGGCGCGCGCCTGGCCGGTGATGACCGTCAGCGTCGGGTCGATGGACTGCATCCGTCGATTGACCTCCGCCGCACCCAGCCGCACCGCCTTCGAGAGCACGCCTTCCATCAGCTGAATCTGATCGCTGCGCCGCTGCTCGTCCGGCGGACGCAGCTGCGCAGACGCCGCGACAGGAATGGCAAGCATGGCCGCCACGCCGGCCAGAAGTCCTCTCTTCACAATCACACCTCTAATACTCGCCGCGTCGCTTCGCTCGCGGCTGGTACTCGCCGTGTCGCTTCGCTCGCGGCTGGTCTGCGACCCGCTTACTTCGGTTGCCCGACGCGCAGTAAGTGATTCTCGATCTGTTGCTGTCGGATGATCGTCGTGTCCGTCACACCCTGCATCTCTGCGAGCGCGCGCTGCACCCGGTCGAGATCGACGCGACGCGTCCCTTCGACGTCGCGCAACACCTGGGAAAGCCGCCTCGCCAGTTCCTGCTCCTGCCGGCTCTCGCTCTCCGAAATCAGCTGGCGAACCGCGCGGAGGAGATCGGCGGACGAAGGCTGGGGCGCCGGAATGTGCGCCGAGGTCAACACCGGGCGCGCTCCCGCGGCCGCCTCGAGGTCGTGGAGGCGCTGCGAGATCGACTGGACATCGCGCCGGAGCCGAACATCTTCGGACGCCACCGCAACTGGCGCCGGAGCTGCGGCCGTCGAGACGGGCGTGACCCCGCTCGCGCGCAGGGCGCCCGTCCGAACGGTGAGGCCGTCAGGCCCGTATTTCATTTCGACGTTGGCGATCGCCGTCGCAACCGACAGGACGAGCACGGCCGCCGCGGCAAGGCCCCAGGCCGGCGAGATCGACCAGTACCCGTGTCCGCGACGCGAGGATTGCCGGCGCCCGGACGACCTGGAACTCGAGGTCCGGTGCCGGCGGCGCCCACGCCGCCAGCCTGGTCCGGGTGCTCCGCAGATCCTTCAGCTCTCCACGGCAATCGGCGCACGTGAGCAGATGGGTCTCCATCGTGCGGCGTTCGACCGTGTCGATTTCGTCGTACAGATACCCGACGAGCAATTCCTTGTCACACATCGTTACACTACCTCGGGGGGCTTCGCCCCGCAAGATCCTCCTCTCGGCGCCTCAACGCGCGCTGAAAACTCCAAAGTCCTGCAGCCTACGCGCTGTCGGCGTGCAGCCGACGCTCGACGGCCGGTCCGAACACGCTTTCAACCCCCGCCTCGTTCAGCTGTTTCCGAAGAACGATCAGTCCCTGGTAGAGCCGTGTCTTCACGGTGCTCAAGGGGCATTCGAGCAGGTCGGCAATCTCCTGGAAGGTCAGCCCGTGGTACTCCTTCAGGATGATGGCGGTGCGCTGCTCTTCGGGAAGCATTGCCATGGCCCTTGCCACGGCGCGGCCGAGCTCCCGCCGCGAGACGAGATCCTCGATTGACTCGGACGGTTCCGTCTCGCCCGCGAGCTCGATGATATCGACCCCCTCGGGAGGTTGGGACACAGGTGTCCGACGCTCGCGGCGAATCCAGTCCCGGCACAGATTCAGTGTGATGCGGTAGAGCCATGACGAGAACTTCGCCTGGCCTTTGAAGCCACCGAGCGCCCGGAAAGCACGCAGGAATGTTTCCTGCGCCACATCACGAGCCTCTTCCTCCCGCCCGATGACCCGGTACGCGAGCGCATAGATCGGCCGCTCCCAGCGCACGACGAGCTGGTTGAAGCTGTCGAGGTCGCCCCCCCTGGAGCGAGCGACCAGTTCCTCATCTGTCGTCATCGCTCGTCAGCAGGGCACTGCGGGCGGCCGGCGGGCGGGGTGGAGCGGGCGCTCTTTCATCCGAAGCGTCGCGCCGCTTCGAACCCCTCGGCTGCCGTTCAGTGGTTTAGACGCTGGCCGCCCTCCGGCAGTCGGCCCTGGAGGCCTTGACCGTCACGGTTCTAAGCCTTTGGTCAAAATTCTTCGGTCAAGGCCGTCCGTCCGCCCGGGGCCCCCAGCCGTCTGGGGCGCAGCCTCGCCAGGTTTACCTTTCGCCTTCAACATTTTAGAATGCCATCGCTCGCCACTGCTACGAAATGAACCGCGCCAGCCCGCTCCCGCCGCAGCCCCACGGGCGGAGCTTTCAACATCGGTTGCAGGAGTGCCTGCTGGCCTTCTCGCGAAGCGCCGGCTCCCAATCCACCTTCCCCGAGGCCCTGACGTCCATGGCGGTGGAAGCGGCGGCCCTGATTGGCGTCGGCCGAGCCTCGATCTGGCTCCACGATCGACGGGCCCGGGAGCTCTGGCTCGCAGCCGCCTCCGATGTTGCCGGACGCCCGGCCGCCACGAAGATCGCCGCCGGGGCCACCGACGCGCCGGCAGCCCTCGGACTGACGCTCGATTATCCCGTCCGACTCGGGGATCCCCCTGGATGCTCCATCGTCGCCCCGCTTCGGGGGTGGCGGCGGGCCCTCGGGACCCTCATCCTCGATGGAGGAGCGGCGCCCGAGCTGACCGACGATCAGACCCTCGAGCTGACCCATGACGTCACCCGCCAGCTGTCGGCGGTCATCGAGAACCTGCAGCTGGTCGAGGAAGTCGTACGCCAGCACCGGCTGCTCCAGGACTCGTTCAACTCGCTCGTCGATCTGGTCATCGTCACCGACAACAACCTGCGGATCGTCCAGACGAACGACGCGCTCGCCAAATCCGTGGGTCGCTCGCACGAGGAGATGTTGGATACCGGTCTGGCAGCGATCGTCGGGACCGAGGTCGCCGAATGGGCGACCGGCCCCGGTGAGGTCACCGAAGCCCCCTCCGGGACAACCGAAGAGCGCGCGCGGACGCGCACGTTCCACGGCAGTCCGCTCGGCGGGACCGTCATCGCGACGATGACGCCTCTCGTCAGGGAGGGCGGCGAACCAGTAGGCAGGGTGATCGTCGCCCGTGACGTCACGCAACAGGTTCAGCTCGAGGCGGAGCGGGAGGCGCTCCAAGCGCGGCTCGCGCAGTCCGAAAAGCTGGCGTCGCTTGGACAATTCGTGGCTGGAGTGGCGCACGAGATCAACAATCCGCTCCAGGGCGTGCTCGGGTACGTCGAGCTCCTGCTGCGCTCGGACAAATCCAACCCGGTCCGCGGCGAGCTGCGCCGGGTCCTGCACGAGGCCGACCGCGCCGCGAAAATCGTGCGCAACCTTCTGGTGTTCTCCGGATCGCGCCGGATGATCCGGCGTCGGCTGACCGTGGAGCGTGTGATTTCCAGTGCCCTGTCGAGCCGAAAGACCACGCTCGCGCGGAGGGGCATCGAGATCATCCGCCGACATCCCGAGGAGCCGTTGTCCGTTTCGGGCGATCCGCTGCTGCTGCAGCAGGCGTTTCTGAACGTTCTGATCAACGCGGAACATGCCATCAGCGATCTCGGGAAGGCGGGCACCATCGATGTCGCGACGGAGGCGAGTCGCGACGCGCTCACAGTAGTGACGCGCATCCGCGACACGGGTCCAGGGATCCCCCTCGACGTCCTGCCTCGGATCTTCGACCCTTTCTTCACCACAAAAGAGGTGAACCGGGGAACCGGTCTCGGGCTCACGATCGCCTACGGCATCCTGCAGGACCACGGAGGATCGATCCACGCGGAGAATGTGTCGGGCGGCGGAGCGCTCTTCACGATCGAGCTCCCTCTGGCGCCGTCGCGCGCCGGCCGGCGGAAGCGACCCATAGTCGGGGATCTCTGATACCCTCGACTCTGGTAGAGTGCGGCGCAATGGTCCCTGGTAATCAAGAAGAGGGGTTTCTCACGACCGAAGAGGTCCTGGACTACCTCCAGGTCAACCTCCGCACCGTCTACCGCCTGATCAAGGCGGGCAAGATTCCAGCAGTCCGGGTCGGCCGCCAGTGGCGCTTCCGCAAGCGCGACATCGACGCCTGGCTCGAAAGCCAGCGGTCCAGGCAAACGTCCCGGCCTTCCACGACTCGGACCGTTGCGACCCCAGCAGGCCGACCTCGGGTGCTGGTCGCCGACGACGAGGCCAGTGTGCGGGATCTGCTGTCCAAGACCCTGGCGCTCGCGGAATATGATGTGGACGTCGCACCGGATGGCCGTTCGGCTGTGGACCGGCTCCGCGTCCTGGCGTATGACCTCCTCATTACCGACCTCAAGATGCCCGGCGTCGACGGGCTCACCGTCATCCGTGAGGCGAGACGCCTCAAGGCGGACATCCCCATCATCATCATCACCGGGTTCTCCACCGAGGCGAGCGCGATTGAGGCGGTGAACCTCGGGGTGTCGGGTTACCTGACCAAGCCGTTCCGGATCCCGAGGGTGCTGTCCGTGGCGGCACGAGCGCTGGGGGAGTAACCGCTTCAATCGTTGCGCCCTTCACTTGCCCAAAAGCAATTAACAGGGAGGAAGGGAGGTGGGGAGGTTCTCTTAGGTTATTAGAGATCCTCCTTTCCTCCTATCCTCCCTGTTAAGTGTTCAGGTCTTCGAAGGGTTCCGCGGTTCCAAGCTCTCCAAAGCAGGTGGCTCCAAAGCCCACGTGCTAAAATGAGACGTTTATGCACCCTCAGAGCGGCTGAATAGAGCCGCGCTGACTGCCATGGACCCGACCATCGTGTCGGGCGCCTGACCTCCACGCATGATCCAGCTTTCCTCCCTCACCAAGTCGTTCGGCGACCGGGTCCTCCTGGACGCCGTCAACTGGCAGATCGACGACCGCGAGCGCGTCGGCCTGAGCGGACCGAACGGCGCGGGCAAGACGACGCTGCTCAAGATGCTGGCCGGACTCGAGGAGCCTGACGGCGGGCTGATCGTCAAGCCGTCGGGGCTGACCATCGGCTATCTGCCCCAGGACGGGCTGCTTCACACCGGGCGGACGCTCCGCGAAGAGGCGGGCCTCGCCTTCAAGGTGCTCCTCGACATGCGCGCCGAGATCGCGTCGCTCGAGGAGCGCCTGGGAGACGACGCGGTACCAGAATCGGAGCACGCGGCGATGCTCACGCGCTATAGCGAGCTCCAGGAAGACTTCAGGCGCCGGGAAGGCTACAGCATCGACCTGAAGATCACGACCGTGCTGCGCGGCCTCGGCTTCTCGGCCGCGGACATGGACCAGCCGAGCGAGACCTTCTCCGGCGGGTGGCAGATGCGAATCGCCCTCGCCAAGCTCCTGCTGGGCCGTCCGGGCCTCCTCCTCCTGGACGAGCCGACGAACCACCTGGACCTCGACGCGCGCAACTGGCTCGAAGAGTACCTCTCCGGGTATCCGCACGCCGTCATCCTGGTCTCGCACGACCGTTTTTTCCTCGACGCGGTGGTGACGCGCATCACCGAGATCGGCCTGCGCCGGTTGACCGACTACACGGGCAACTACACCGACTACCTCCGCGAGCGCGAGGCCAGGATGGAGCGGCTCCGGCAGCAGAAGCGCGACCAGGACGAGGAGGTCGCGCGGATGGAAGCGTTCATCAACCGGTTCCGCTATCAGGCGACGAAGGCGGCGCAGGTCCAGAGCCGGATCAAGATGCTCGACAAGATCGTGCCGATCGAGATCCCGCCCGAGCGGAAGCGGGTGCACTTCACCTTCCCCGCCTGCGCAAAGAGCGGGCGCAGCGTGATCGATCTGCGCGGCGTGTCGAAGGCCTACGGCGACAAGCGCGTGTTCGAGCGGGTCAACCTGCTCATCGAGCGGGGCGACCGCATCGCGCTCATCGGCCCGAACGGCGTCGGCAAGTCCACCCTCATGCGCATGCTGTCCGGAGTCGAGTCACCTGATGCCGGCACGCGCACCGAAGGGCATCAGGTCATCACGCAATATTTTGCGCAGGACGAAGCCACGCGGCTCGACGGCTCGCTCACGGTGTATCAGACGCTCGCCGGCGACGCGCCCATCCACATGGTCCCCAGCATCCGCAACATCCTCGGAGGCTTTCTCTTCTCCGGCGACGATGTCGACAAGCCGGTGCGGGTGTTGTCGGGTGGTGAGCGCACGAGGCTGGCTGTCGCCCGCATGCTTCTCCGGCCTTCCAACACGCTGCTGCTGGACGAGCCGACCAACCACCTCGATCTCGATTCCAAGGACGTTCTCCTCGAAGCGCTGGAGGACTTCGGCGGCACCCTCATCTTCGTCTCGCACGATCGATACTTCGTCGACAAGCTGGCGACGAAGGTCATCGAGATCGGTGGCGGTCACGCGCTGATCTACCCCGGCTCGTACGAGGAATTCCTGTGGAGCCGCCAGCAACAGGCTGCGGCGGCGACCGCACCCGCGGTCGCGCCGTCCAAGCCGGCAGAGGCCCGGACGGCACAGGTGAAAGCCGCCGTCCAGGCGCCGCGCGACGGCCGTAACGGTGGCCGCCCATCGACATCGCACTCGGAGACGAAGGCAGCACCCCAGCAGGACAAGGCCTCGGCGCAGCAGTCGTATGACGATCGTCGCCGCACCGAGGCGGACGCTCGCCGCGTGAAGAAGGCGGCCGACTCGCTCCGCAGGCGTGTCGACGAGCTCGAGGCGCGGATAGCCGACCGGGAGCGCGCCATCAAAGAAATCGAAGCGACGATGTCCGCACCCGGGTTCTATGAGGACCGGGACGCTGCCCGCCCGGTCATCGACAAGCACCAGGCGCTGATGTGGGAGGTCGGTGACCTGATGAACCAGTGGGAAGCTCTGCAGACGAAATCGTAATCGAACCTCAGTTTTGTAAGTACGCCCCTCCGCCTCCGGCCTCCCCGAGCCGAAAAATCGAAGTAAATCCGGTGGTGCACCCGCACACCAGACGGGGCACACCCTTTGCCCATACGGAAAGTGCGCCGGACGTGTAATCGGGAATCGTTCGCGCGCCTCGCGAGACGCCGTACGGGCGGAGGCTTGGCGGGCTAACTCGAAGATGGAAAACAGCTTGGCTGACCAGAACCGCGCGATTACAATATTGCGGCCGGAAGCACCTCAGGTGCCGGCCGCCGACTACGCCGTGTCGACACTCAAGCCATCCGTCGCCGCGCGTCGCTCGCGCAAATCCGTCAGGACAGCCTCGAACCCAGCTGCCCCGGCGCCCGAGAGGCTCCAAGCCGAGCCGCCGACCCCCGAGCATTTCTATCGGGATCTCGTCTGGAATCTGCGAAACGGCGTTCTGGCCGTCACCGCCGACGGCCGGGTCGCGGTGATGAACGACGTCGCCTATCGGATCCTGGGGCTCAAGCCCAGAACGACCGACGTCGGACGGCACTACACCGAGGTCCTGAAAGACGAGCCGGACATCACCCGGATGGTGACCAGCGCCTTCGAGCTGTCGCACCTGCCCAACCGTGCGGAGCTTCGGCTGAAGAGCACGGGGAAGGTCATCGGCTACACACTCTCGCAGGTCCGCGATCCGCTTGGCAGAGTGACCGGCGCGACCCTGTTCTTCAAGGACCTGACCCGCGTCGAGCAACTCGAAGAGCGCGAGCGCCTTCGCGACCGTCTCGCGGCGCTCGGAGAGATGGCTGCCGCGATTGCGCACGAAGTCAAGAACCCGCTCGCGGGCATCGAGGTGATGGCGGGATTGCTCAAGCGTCAGCTCCCGGACTCGGAAGACGCGCAGGCCATCCTCGCCGACATCATCAAAGAAGCGAAGATGGCCAACGCCATCGTCCTCGAGGTGCTCGAGTTCGTGCGGCCCATCCGGCTGCAGGTCGAGCACGTGTCGCTCGGGGATGCGATCACGGATGCGGTCTCGCTGTCGGAGGGGCACGGGCCCCGCGGGCAGGTCGCCGTCGAGGTCTCGGTTCCCGCGGATCTGCCGGCGATTCAGGGGGATCCACACCAACTGCGCCAGATCTTCACGAACCTGCTGATCAACGCGTACGAGGCGCTCAACGGTCGCGGAACGGTTCGCATCGCGGCGACGACGGTCCCGGAAGAAGACCTGCCTGGCGGCAGCGAGAGCCTGACCGGTCCGACGGTTCAGGTCGAGGTCGTCGACGATGGTCCGGGAATCCCGGCTGAAGTCGTGGACAAGATCTTCAGCCCGTTCTTCACCACCAAGCCGCAGGGCTCGGGGCTCGGGCTCGCGATTGTCCGCAAGATCGTGGACGCCCATGACGGGCGAATCGACGTGAACGGACGGCCCGGGCAGGGGACGGCGTTCCGAGTGACGCTGCCGGTGACGGGGAATCACGAGTTGTTCAAGTAAGGGTTCAGCGTTCAGCGTTCAAGGTGCGACAAGGGCGCGCCCGCCGGCCAGCCTCCGCCAAGGCTACGGCGGTCCGCCGGAGCTTTAGCGAAGGCGGGAGCGGGGCGATGGGGCCCCCGCGAGCGACGGCGATGGGGGGTCCGGCGGGGCGAAGCCCCCCGGTTTAAGAACGATGACGCCGGAGCGGAGCGGGGCGATGGGGCCCCCGCGAGCGACGGCGATGGGGGTCCGGCGGGGCGAAGCCCCCCGGCTTAAGAACGACGACGCCGGAGCGGAGCGGGGCGATGGGGCCCCCGCGAGCGACGGCGATGGGGGGTCCGGCGGGGCGAAGCCCCCCGGCTTAAGAACGACGACGCGCGCCGAAGGCGCGCGCCCGCCGGAGCGGAGCGGGGCGATGGGGCCCCGCGAGCGACGGCGATGGGGGGTCCGGCGGGGCGAAGCCCCCCGGTTTGAGAAAGAGGAAGACATGGGCCGGATACTGGTAGCTGACGACCACGATTCGCTGCGGCGCGGCATTGTGCGCGCCTTGTCCGATGCACACCACGATGTGGATGAGGCACCGAACGGCAACGTGGCGATCGAGAAGCTCCACGAGGGGCAGGACGACGTCGTGTTGAGCGATCTCAAGATGGGCGGCAGTGACGGCATGGACGTGCTGCGGACGGCTCGCCAGCTCCAGCCCTCCACGGCCATCATCCTGATGACCGCCTTCGGCACGGTGCACACCGCGGTCGAAGCGATGAAGATCGGCGCGTTCGACTACGTGCAGAAGCCCTTCGAGATCGAGGAGATGGAGCTCAAGGTCGAGAAGGCCCTGGAGCACCGGCGCCTCAAGCACGAGATCGAATACCTGCGGCACACGCAGCAGGACATCTACGACTTCGACCGCATCGTCGGCGCCAGCGGCGCCCTGCAGTCGGTGTTGACGATCGTCAAGAAGGTGGCGAAGAGCAACACGACGGTGCTCATTCGCGGCGAAACGGGCACGGGTAAGGAGCTCATCGCCGGCGCGACGCACCACAACTCTCTGCGCGCGGGCCGCAACTTCGTGAAGGTGAACTGCGCGGCACTGCAGGAGAACCTCCTCGAGTCCGAGCTCTTCGGTCACGAGAAGGGCGCCTTCACGGGCGCGGACAAGCAGCGGATCGGCCGCTTCGAGCAGGCCGACGGCGGCACGCTCTTCCTGGACGAAGTCGGGGACATGAGCCCGAACACCCAGGCGAAGATCCTGCGCGTCCTCCAGGAGCACGAGTTCGAGCGCCTGGGCGGCACGCGGACCCTTCGCGTCGACGTCCGGGTGATCACGGCGACGAACCGGAACCTGCCGCAGATGGTCGCACAGGGCCTGTTCCGCGAAGACCTCTACTACCGCTTGAACGTCGTGTCGATCGACATGCCGCCCTTGCGGGAGCGCAAGGACGACATCGAGCAGCTGGCGAAGTTCTTCCTGAAACGGTTCTCCGGTGAACTGAAGAAGAGCATCATGGGGATGTCCCCCGACGCGCAGAAGCTCCTGATGCGGTACAACTGGCCGGGCAACATCCGTGAGCTCGAGAACTCGATCGAGCGCGCGGTGCTGCTGACAGAGGGACCGCTCCTCACGAGCGCCGACCTGCGGCTGGGCGAGCTGTCCACGACGCAGGCGTCCGGCGACCCGACCCCGGTGGTGAAGATCCCGCCGACCGGCATCCCGCTCGAGGAAATCGAGCGACAGGCGCTGATCGAAGCGCTCAAGATGTCGAACTGGGTGCAGAAGGACGCCGCGGAACTGCTCGCGATCAGCCCGCGCGTGATGAACTACAAGATCAAGACGCTCGGCATCGACTACGCGCGCGGCCGCCGGCCGATGGTGGAGTCGATCGCGAGCTGACGCTCAGCGGCCAGCTACCAGCTTCCAGCTGCCAGCTTCCAGCTCAAAACCTTCTTGGCTGGAACTGGTGGCTGGTAGCTTCTTCTACGTCCGTCCTCCTTCAAGCCTCCGATTCCTCCTCCGAGCTCCGTTTCCTCAGCTGGAAGCTGGAAGCTGGGAGCTGGAAGCTGGAAGCTGTTTTACGCTTTCGGATGCGCCTTCCGATACGTTTCGATCAGCTGCGCGGCGTTCACGTGCGTGTAGCGCTGCGTCGTGCTCAGACGCGCGTGCCCGAGCAGCTCCTGAATCGCGCGAAGATCTGCGCCGCGCTCCAACAGGTGGGTCGCGAACGAATGCCGTAACGCGTGCGGGCTGATCCCGAAGCGCGTGCTGCACGCCGTCACGTACCGGCGGACCAGGCGATCGACGCTCCTCGTCGAGAGGCGTGTGCCCTGGTAGTTCAAGAAGAGTGGATGTGATTTGCGCCGGGATCCGGAATCGGGGATCCGGGATCCGGAAGAGCGCTTGTCCTTCATGTTTGGCACTCTGCGATCGGACCCACGAGCGCCGAGCGCCGAGCGCCGGGCGCCGTCAGCGACCTGGCGACCGTCTTCGAACAGCACCCCCCAGTCCGCGAGCCATGCCCTCAGCGCCGCCTCGGTGGCCCGATTGAACGGGACGATGCGCTCCTTGCGCCCCTTCCCGAGCACACGGACCACTCGCCCATTCAGATTCACGTCGTCCACGTCGAGGCCGACCAGCTCGCTGAGCCGCAGGCCGGACGCGTAGAACAGCTCGAGGATCGCGCGGTCCCGTCGCCCGAGCGGCTGCGACCCGTCCGGCATCTCGAGGAGCTTCGCCATCTCCGCTTCGCCAAGGTGCGCCGGTAACCGGTGCTCACGTTTAGGTGTTCCTACAAGGGCAGCAGGATCGCCCTCGAGCACGCCCTCGCGCCGGAGGTAGCGCCCGAGCGCCCGGATCGCCGCCAGCTTCCGCGCGGCGGAGGATCGGGTGTTGCCGCGGCGGTGCAGCTCGGAGAGGAACGCGCGGATCAGCTGATGATCGAAGTCCCCGGGCAGCAGGTCCGAACGGCGGCGACCGGACGATTCGGCGACGAACGCCAGAAACTGGGCGAGGTCGGATTCATACGCACGGACGGTGTGCAACGAGGCGTTCTCGTTGAGCCGGAGATGCTCGAGAAAGGCCTCGATTTCGTCCTGCATGGTGATGGGCTCCCAACGACTGACCGCGTGGCTTCGACCTTCAGGTGGAAGCCAAACTCCGGCCGCGACCTTCCGCCTGACCAGCCTCCGCCAAGGCTCCGGCGGTCCGCCGGAGCGCTTCGCGCGAAGGCGGAAGGCGGAAGCCACGCGAGATAATTCACGGGCTCTGAGGGCCGGCCCCCGCGGCAGCTGGCAAAGCTTCACCGCTTCGCATCCACGCATCAAGATCCGCCAGCGCGCGGGAGGAGTGCGCGAGCTTGCGCGCTTCTTTGCGACTCAAACGACGGCCGTCCTCCGTCCGCCCTCGCCGCAGCGTGCCGTCGTCCAGCGCCGGCATGATGCCGAACGTGATGTTCGTCGGTTGATAGTGACGGGGATCCGCGTGCGACACGTAGTAGGCGAGCGCGCCGAGCGCCGTCGTCCTCGGCGGAACGCTGATCGGGCGCTCCTGGACGAGCGCGGCGGCGTTGCGCCCCGCCATCAGCCCTGACGCCGCAGATTCGACGTACCCCTCGACACCCGAGATCTGACCGGCGAAGAAGAGATCGTCGCGGTGCTTCGTCTGCCACGTCTCGCGCAGCACGGACGGACCGTTGATGTAGGTGTTGCGGTGGATCATGCCGAATCGGACGAACTCCGCATTCTCGAGTCCTGGAATCATCTTGAACACGCGCGCCTGCTCGCCCCACTTCATCTGTGTCTGGAACCCGACGAGGCTGAAATGATCGCCGGCCAGCGTGTCCTGCCGGAGCTGAACGATCGCGTAAGCCTCTCGGCCCGTGCGTGGATCGGTGAGACCCACGGGTTTCATCGGCCCGAAGCGCAGCGTGTCGACACCGCGGCCGGCCATCACTTCGATCGGCAGGCACCCCTCGAAGAACTTCGCGTCGTCGAACTCGTGCAGCGCCGCTTTTTCTGCCCCGATGAGGGCATCGTAGAAGCGCGAGTACTCGTCGGCGGTGAAGGGGCAATTCAGATAGTCGCCCTCGCCGTCGTCGATTCCGCATCCCACACCGGCGGGGTCCGAACAGAGTGCGGCGGAGTCTAGAGACCCCGCACTACCTCGCAAATCCGCGCGCAGGCTCCGGCCCCACCTCGATGCCCGGAACACCTTCGATCGATCGATGCTCTCTGCCAGGACTATCGGGCTGATCGCGTCGTAGAAGTAGAGATGATCCGCGCCCACGAGCGCGGCAATGTCCGCGGAGAGCGACGGCGATGTCAGTGGACCGGTGGCGACGATCACCGGTCCGTCGAGATCCTGCGGCACCCGCGCGATCTCCTCACGCTGAATCGACACGAGTGGATGAGAGGAAACGAGGCGGGTCACTTCGCTCGAGAAACGATGGCGATCCACGGCCAGGGCGGCGCCCGCCGGAACACGGCTCACTTCGGCAGCGGTCATCACGACCGACCCCAGCCGCCGCATCTCCTCCTTGAGCAGCCCGACGGCGTTATCGAGTTTGTCGCCGCGGAACGAGTTGCTGCAGACGAGCTCCGCCAGCTGGTCGGTCTTGTGCACGTCCGTCGGCCGGACGGGCCGCATCTCGTGAATGACGACCGGCAGGCCGAGCGACGCCGCCTGCCAGGCCGCTTCGCTCCCCGCCAGGCCGCCGCCAATGATGTGAAGTCGCATGGAACTAACGCTGACGGAATTCGGCGCTCGGCGCTCGGCGCTCGAAGAGAGCGCTAGAGCCCGATCTTCACGCCGGTGCGAGCTCCTCGGATCGCACGTACGAGCACTCCTCGTTGTTGCAGATCAACTGACGGCCGTGCCGCTTCGTGATCTTCTCGACGAGGTATGGCGCGCCGCAGTCCGGGCACTTCTCGGCGATGGGACGGTTCCACAGCGTGAAGTCGCAATCCGGGTAGTTGGCGCACCCGAAGAACACCTTCCCACGCCGGGATTTGCGTTCGACGACGTCGCCGCCGTCTTTCGGGCAGAGCACGCCGGTACTCTTCTGCTTCACGTATTTGCAGGCCGGATAGTTCGTGCAGGCCGTGAACTCGCCGAAGCGGCCTTGCTTGATCACGAGATTCGACGCGCACTTCGGGCACTTCTCGTCGATGATCTGATCCGGCTTGGCGGCTGTCAGGCCCGCCTTGGTCGCGATCACCTTTCGTGTCGTCTTGCACTCGGGATAGCCGGTGCAGGCGAGGAACTGGCCGAAGCGTCCGCGCTTCATCGCCATCGGCTTGCCGCAGTTCTCGCAGACCTCTTCGATCTCCCCTTCGGCGTTCGCTTCCGGCGTCTCGAGCTCGCGCGTGTTCTCGCACTCCGGGTACGCGCTGCAGGCGAGGAAGAGGCCGAACTTGCCGGCCTTGATGACCATCGGTGAGCCGCACTTGTCGCACGCGACCGCGGGATCGGGCTCGACGCCCTCCTTGAGGTTGATCATGTCCTTGCCGGCGCGCTTCAGATCCTTTTCGAACTTCTTGTAGAAGGTCGTCAGCGTGGTCTTGTAGTTCTCCGTGCCCTCCTCGATCTTGTCGAGATCCTCCTCGAGCTCCCGCGTGTAGTTCACGTCGAGGATGTCGTCGAACGCCGGGCTGAGCAGCTTCTCGACCAGCATCATGCCGAGGATGCTGGGCTTGAAGCGGCCTTCGATCTTGTTCACGTAGTCGCGCGCCTGGATCACGCTGATGATCGACGCGTAGGTGCTCGGCCGCCCGATCCCGTTCTCTTCCATCGCCTTCACGAGCGTCGCCTCGCTGTAGCGCGGGGGCGGCTGCGTGAACTTCTGTTCCGGCTTGATCTCCTTGAGCTCGAGCCGATCGCCTTCGGCGAGCGCCGGCAGCACGCCGGTGCCTTCTTCGTCCTCCGCCGTCACCGAGTCGGGTCCAGGCCCTCCCGTCCGCTGTTCGACCGGCTGCGCCCCCTCCTGGTTGTAGACCGCCATCCAGCCCGCGAACTTCGGCACGGACCCCTTGACGCGGAACAAGTAGGCCGCGGCGTTGATGTCCACGATCGTCTCGTCGAACGTCGCGGGAGGCATCTGGGAGGCGACGAAGCGGTTCCAAATCAGCTTGTAGATGTAGTACTGGTCCGGCGTGAGGTGCGCGCGCACCTCCTCGGGGTGATACTGCATCGACGTCGGGCGGATCGCCTCGTGCGCGTCCTGCGCGTCTGCCTTGGCGCGGTAGAAGGTCGGCTTCTCCGGCACGTACTCCGCCCCGTAACGCTGCCCGATGAACTCGCGGACGTCGGCGAGCGCCTGATCCGAGACGCGCGTCGAGTCGGTGCGCATGTAGGTGATCAGCCCGACCGACCCTTCGCCCGGCAGCTCGACGCCCTCGTACAGCTGCTGCGCGATCATCATCGTTTTCTTGACGGGGAATCGCGCGGCCTGCTGGAGCTTGCTCGTGATGAACGGCGGAACGGCGCCCTTCTTCCGCTCCTTCGTGGTGACGTTCCCGACGATCCAGTCGGCCTGCTCGAGATCCGCGAGGATGGCCTTGGCCTCGGTCTCGTTCCCGACTTTGATGTTCGCGCCATCCTTTTTCAGGAGACGCGCCTCGAACTCGGGCGGCACGCGCGCGGCCAGCCGTGCAGTGATGTTCCAGTACTCCTCGGCGACGAAGCGCTCGATCTCGCGCTCGCGATCGACGACCAGCTTCAAAGCAACCGACTGTACGCGCCCGGCGCTCAGCCCGCGGCGGACCTTGTCCCAGAGGAGCGGGCTGATCTTGTAGCCGACGAGCCGATCGAGCACGCGCCGGGCCTGCTGGGCATCGACCATCTGCTTGTTGATGGTCGTCGGGTGCTCCATCGCCGCGAGCACACCCTTCTTGGTGATCTCGTTGAACATCAGCCGGCGAATCTTCTTCTGATTCCCCGCCCCCAGCTCTTCGGCCAGGTGCCAGCCGATGGCCTCACCTTCCCGATCCGGGTCGGTCGCGACGAAGATGTCGGAAGCTGCCTTGGCCGCGTCCTTCAGCTCCTTGAGCACCTTCTTCCGGCTCGCAATGACCTCGTAGGACGGTTCGAATCCTTCCTCGACGTCCACACCAAGCTTGCTCTTCGGAAGATCGCGGACGTGCCCCATGGACGCCACGACCTTGTAGTCCTTGCCCAGATATTTGTTGATGGTTTTCGCCTTCGCCGGCGACTCCACCACGACGAGTGCCTTTGCCATACGTGGACCTACGTTACCAGAGTTCGAAGAACCAGCTTCCCGCTTCCCGCTTCCCGCTTGCGTCCGCTCACGCGCTGCCTCCAGGCAGCGCCAGCCAAAAGGAAGCATTCTGAATTCTGACTCCTGAATTCTGACTCCTAGCTCCTAACCCGCCCGGCCGAATACTCCACCTGGCCGGGCGACCACCTTCCCCTGCAGCTCCAGCTCCATCAAACGCGGGAGCAATCGTGCACCCTCGACACCCGTCAGCGCCATCAGATCGTCGAGCCTGTAGAGCTCGCCGCGCTCCATGTGAGCCAGCAACGGGTCGGTTTCGGGAGCCCCGGGACCCCGGTGCCCCTCCGATCCTCGCGGCACCCAGCCGAGCTCCTGAAGGATATCGTCCGCGGATTCGACGACCTTTGCTCCGTCCTTGAGCAAGCCATGCGACCCCCGGTTGCGCCCGGAGAGCACGGAGCCTGGCACCGCCATGACGTCGCGGCCCTGTTCCAGGGCGCATCGGGCGGTGATCAGCGAACCGCTCTTATCGGAGGCTTCGACGACCACCACGGCCAGCGAGATCCCGCTGATGATACGGTTCCTGAGGGGGAAATGCTCGGGCAGCGGGGGTGCTCCAGGGCCGAGCTCGCTGATCAAAGCCCCCTGTTTACAAATATTTGCCGCCAAATCGCTGTGCTCGGACGGATACACGCGATCGAGCCCGCAGCCTTGCACGCCGACGGTGCCTCCACCCGCTCCCAGGCAGCCCGAGTGCGCCGCTGAGTCGACACCGCGCGCGAGACCGCTCGTCACCACGATACCGCGTTGGGCCAGCTCTGCACCAAGTCGCTCCCCGACCTGGCGGGCGTAATCGGTCGCCGCCCGGGATCCGACGACGGCCACCGCGGGCTTGGCCAGCACGGCTGGATCGCCGCGAACCCACAGGACCGGCGGCGGGTCCGGGATGCAGTCCAGAAGAACGGGATACCGGTCGTCGTGCCAGACGACCGGCACAATGCCCGACGGCAGCCGCTTCCTCAGCAAGGCCTCGGCGCCGGTCAGTGCGGCCGTCACGTCGCGGGCCGTCAGACCGCACGCTCCCGCGAGCGCCTGCAGGTGCGCTTCTCCGGGATCGGAACTCAGCGAGATTCCGGCTGTGGGCCGGAGCTCCTTCCACAGGGCGGCGACGCGGGAGCGGGAGCCGGGGAGCAGGGACGCGGCAACGGCGGTCCGAAGGGACATGTCGACACCATCGACGCCGCTGGCGGGGCGGAAAAAAGCGAAGGGCCGGTTCCGCAGCTGCGGCGCAGCAGGCGGCCCGACCCTCTGTCCACATTATAGGAGCGGCTGTGTCCCGCCGCAACGACCTGCGGTTACGGGCCACGTCCTGCGGTTACGGGCCACGTCGACCGTTTACGAAATCCTCCGCGATCCGGTCCTCGTCGGGCCCAGCCGCCAACGAAACGGCTCGGTACGTGCGATTGCTGTCTCCGCGCCGCGAAAGCCCTTGCGGCATCCAGGAACGGTCGCTATAGTGGATGGACCTGCCATGTTTTTCCGAGCTGTTGTCGTCTCGGCGGCGCTCATGGCGTTTGCGCCCGCTGCGCTCGCACGCGACGCGCGCTCGCAGGCCAAAGAACAGGTCGACTTCGGGATCAAGGTTGCCCAGAGCGGGCTCTGGAAAGAAGCGGCCTACCGCTGGCTGAAGGCCGTGGAGCTCGATCCCACGTACTCGGCCGCGTGGAACAACCTCGCGATCGCCTACGAGCAGCAGGGAAACTTCGAGGAGGCCCAGAAAGCCTACGAGAAGGCAGTGGAGCTGGATCCGAAGAACATGATGATCCGGCAGAACTACGATCTCTTCAAAGAAATCAATGACCGCGCGAAACGCCGCAACATCCTAGCTGCGCGTCGCCCTGCCTCGCTAGCCTGGCTTTGAGCCTGGGCGTGTTGTGCGGCGCGGCCGCCTGCACGAACTTCTACGAGATCCCGATCGAAACACCGATCCAGCCGAAGATGGACGTGTCGCCGTTCACGCGCGTGCTCGTGGCCGGCTTCATCGGCGGCGGGACCGAAGACGTCGACGCGAATCTCGAGACGGTCAGGCTGCTCAGGAGCCAGCTGCGCTCGAAATCGACCCTGCGGGTGATCGAAGCCGACGCGCTGGCGCTCTCGGCACTGGCGACGGAGCAGACGGCTAAAGATCCGGCGGCCCAGAACGGCAAAGATCGCGGGCAGGCCGCCCCTGGCGGCGCAGCCGACGGCCAGCAGCTGCCGCCGGTCGCGCCGATGCCGGCAGGCACGGCATCGGAATCGGAAGCCAAGGGCCGGCCCAACGCGAACACCGACGAAGCCAAGATCCGCAACGAAAAGGATCTCGAGAAGTACCAGGGCATCTTCGCCAACACGGCCTTCTGGAAGAAGCTCGGCGAGGAGTATCAGAACCCGCTGATCGTCACGGGCACCGTCC
The DNA here is from genome assembly GCA_963804795.1 of uncultured Acidobacteriota bacterium. GTDB lineage: Bacteria > Acidobacteriota > Vicinamibacteria > Vicinamibacterales > 2-12-FULL-66-21 > CAVSUB01. The sequence continues at coordinate 151,377 of CAWDRS010000022.1, forward strand.
TCTTCACGCCGACCCAGAACTCCGGCTTCGTCATGACCGAGCGCGAAGTCTACGACCAGTTCGGCCGACGACGAGTCGTGCCGGTGCGAACGTTCCAGGAGCGCAAGGGCTTCATCCTCCGACCGAAGTTCATCTTCATCGACGGCCGCACGGGCGCCACGCTCTACTCCGAGACGTTCAACGAGCAGGTGCTCTACAACGCTCAGCAGAACACGCCCGCCCTGTCGTCGTACTTCGAGCTGATGGACAAGCTGATCCCGAGCTTCCTGAACGCCCTGAGCACGCAGAAGGTCCGCGGCTCGCGCATCCTTCTGAAGTAGGCCCGCCATCGGGCCGGGTCAGGGCATCTGCAGCCGGCGTCGATCCCGCGCTAACCGTTTACTCCCCAAGAGCTTCCGTGGTAGTCTTAATACTTTGCCGGTAGCGCGATTTCGTGCGCGACATTGGCCGCTCGCCGGTGAGCGCCCATGCCGCGGCGCTGCGATGGCGGTGGGGGAAGCGTTTCGCGGCGGAGGTGGAGACCGTGTTCGCAATCATTCAAAGCGGCGGCCGCCAGGTGCAGGTCACGCCGGGCTCCGTGTGACCGTCGACCACGTCGATGTCGAGCCGGGTCAGGAAGTCAGCATCGACCGCGTGCTGCTGCTCGAGAAGGACGGCGGTGAGGTGCTCGCCGGCGCACCCTTCGTCGCCAACGCCCGCGTCGTCGGCGTCGTCGACGGCGAGTCGCGCGGACCAAAGATTCGGGTATTCAAGAAGAAGCGTCGCAAGGGGATGCGCCGGACGAAGGGGCATCGCAGCACCTACACGCTGATTCGCGTGAAGGAGATTCTGGTCTAATGGCTCACAAAAAAGGTCAGGGCAGCTCTCGCAACGGGCGCGACAGCAACTCGCAGCGCCTCGGCGTGAAGCGCTTCGACGGCAACATCGTGACCGGCGGATCGATCCTGGTGCGCCAGCGTGGACGCCGCTTCAAGCCGGGCGTGAACGTGGGGCTCGGCAAGGACGACACGCTCTTCGCAAAAGTCGACGGCCGGGTGAAGTTCTCGGATCACGGCGCGCGCGGACGCGTGATCAGCGTGCACCCGTTGGAGACCGCGACAGAGTCGTAGAGCCTTCGGTTGCCAGCGCCTGCGGCCCGAGCGAGGCGCCGAAGGCTCGCGGCCCGAAGCGCCGACCGCCGACCGAGAGCGCATGGGGTGATGCCCGCACGGCGAACAAGCTCGACTGAGATGTCGTCATTCGTCGACGAAGTAGACATTCACGTCGAGGCAGGGCACGGCGGGCGCGGCGCCCTATCCTTCCGCCGCGAGAAGTTCGTGCCTCGCGGTGGTCCGAACGGCGGCGACGGGGGCGGCGGCGGCTCCGTCTACATCGTCGCGACGGCCAACCTCAACACGCTCCTCAACTACCGCTTCCAGAAGACATTCGCCGCCGGCAGGGGCGCGCATGGTGAAGGATCGAACCGCACCGGCCGCAAAGGCGACGATGTGGAGCTGGTGGTCCCGGTCGGGACCGTCGTCTACGAGCGGGTGGACGATGACACGCTCACGCAGGTGGCCGACCTCACCGAGGACGGCGAGCGCGTACTCATCGCCAAGGGCGGACTGGGCGGCTTGGGCAACGCGCAGTTTGCCACATCGACCAATCGCGCTCCGAGAAAGGTGCAGCCGGGACTACCCGGCGAAGAGAAGAACCTTCGATTCCACTTGAAGCTGCTCGCCGACGTCGGCCTGGTCGGCTTCCCGAACGCCGGGAAAGTCCACGCTCATCTCCCGAATCTCTGCGGCCCGGCCGAAGATCGCGGACTATCCCTTCACCACGCTCGTGCCCAACCTCGGTGTCGTCGGGCTATCCGATGGCCGGTCGTTCGTCGTCGCGGACGTTCCCGGTCTGATCGAGGGAGCGCATGCAGGGACACGGACTCGGGCATCGTTTCCTTAGCCATCTCGAGCGCACGAAAGTGCTCGTGCATCTCGTTGACGTGTCGTCGATGAGCGGCCGTGATCCGGTGGAAGACTTCGAGATCATCACGCGCGAGCTGGACCTCTTCCCGGGACGGGACGCCGCCGGCGAGCGCCTGGCGGACAAGCCGCAGCTCGTGACGGCGAACAAGATCGACGCGCTCGATGAGCCGGCGCGACTCGAGCGATTGAAGGACCATTTGCGCGAGCGTGGCATTCCGCTCTACGCTGTGTCAGCGGTCACGGGCGAAGGCATCGACGCCTTGCTCGAGGCCATCTGGCGGGAGGTCACTCGCATGGCGCGCGCAGCGCGCGATCCGCGGCACCACGATGAGCTTGCGGCGACCACGCCGCTCGGAATTCTCGGCGGCACACTCGATCCCGTCCACGTCGGGCACGTAGAGACGGCGCTTGCCGCGCGCGCAGCGCTGGCGCTCGACCGCGTCCTGCTCCTGCCCTCGCGAGTGCCCCCCCACCGACCGCTGCAGCCGTCAGCCTCGCCGTTTCATCGTTTCGCGATGGCGGCGCTCGCCGTGAACGGGTGGAAGGCGTCGAGGCCAGCGACGTCGAGCTGTCCGCCCCCGGCCCATCGTACACGGCATCGACGCTCGAACGCTTCCACGCAGTCGGGTGTTCGCCCGTGGCAGATTTTCTTCATCCTCGGCGCCGACGCGTTCGCAGAAATTGAAACCTGGAATCGCTACCCGCGCGTGCTCGACCTGGCGAACTTCGTCGTCGTGTCGCGTCCAGGCTACGACAGCCGGGGGATCGTCGAGAGCCTGCCAGCCCTCGCGCGGCGCTTTGCGTCGACGGCATCAGCCGCCGCGAGCGGCGCGACGGACACGCGGATTTTCGTGCTTCCGGCGGTCACGCCAGATGTTTCCTCGACCGAGATTCGCAGGCGCTTGCTGGCATTCGAGCCAGTCGTCGGGCTGATCGGCGAGGCGGTCGAACGGCACATCCGGCAGCATCGGCTGTATCATGGGACCCTCACGCCGATGGGGCCTCAACTTTGATTCACAGCGCGGCAGATCACTTGCATGGCGAAAACTGAACGACGGGCCGGCGCGGGCACGAAAGCGATTGACGGGCGAGGTCGCGAAAGCAGTCCGCGCGGCCCTCGACAAGAAAGCTCTCGATGTCGTCGTGCTCGACTTGCGCCACACGCCGGCATTCACCGACTTCTTCGTGCTGTGCTCCGGGCAGAATCAGCGGCAGGTCAAGGCGATCGTCGATGCGGTGGAGGAGGCGCTCCGTGCCGCGAAGGTGCGGCCGGCTCACGTCGAGGGCTACGACCGCGCCGAGTGGGTCCTGATGGACTACTTCAACTTCATCGTCCACGTCTTCGCTCCGCAGACGCGGGAGTTCTACTCCCTCGAGCGGCTCTGGGGCGATGCTGAACGGATCGACGTCAGCGACGAGCCGGCCGCAGACGGCAAGCCCGCCTGAGACCCGTTCCCTACTCCGCACGATAGCGGACAGCGTCATCGCCGTTCTGATTGCGCCCCGATGCGCCGCATGCGAGTCGCCGCTCGAGCGATCCGACGCGCGGCGCAGTCTGTTCGCGCTGCTGGGACGCGATCGTTCCGCTCACGCCGCCGTTCTGCCGCCAATGTGGTGATCCGCTTCCCAGCTGGCGTGTCATCAGCATCGATGCGTCAAGATGCCCACGTTGCCGTCGCCGGGGATCGGCGGTCTCTTCGGCGCGGGCGATCGGCTCGTACGACGGCCCGCTCCGCGCAATCCTGCACGCTCTGAAGTACGGGAAGCGACCGTCGCTCGCCAGTGCCACTCGCGCGATCTGATGGTCGCCCACTCCGGCGATCTCGTGATCCGGCGTCGACCTGGTGGTCCCCGTGCCGTTGCACTACCGTCGGCGGCGCGCGCGTGGGTTCAATCAGGCGGAGGAGCTGGCGCGGCACCTCGGTCTCGAGTGGAAGGACGCGCTCAAACGGACGCGGGCGACGCTCGTCACAAACGGACCTGCCGGCGGCGCAGCGGCACGCCAACGTAAGGGATGCCTTCGCGCTGCCGACGAGGCTGCCGGATCGATGGGCTGACCGTGCTGCTCGTGGACGACGTGTCGACGACGGGCGCGACGTTGAACGCGTGTGCGACCGTGCTGCGCGAGGCTGGGGCTCGTGACGTTCGCGCCCTTACCGCTGCGCGAGTCGTGTCGAGAGGGCCTTGAGCACATCGGCCCATACGAGGTCGCGGGACCGCTCGCCGTCGAGGCGCAGCCACGAGTCCGAAGCGGCGGCCTGACGATGGTAGCTGGCACGCACGCGCGCCAGGAGCGCGAGATCACGCTCGTACTTGTCGCGGCCCGGCGGCCTTCCGCTGCGCGGCGGTTTCCGGCGCGATATCGAGCAGGATGCTGAGATCGGGTGGCGGAAGGAATCGCTGGATCTCGGTCGAGCCACGGTGCATCGAGACCCTGCGCTTCGCCGTACGCGATGCTCGAGGCGATGTACCGATCGCAGACGATCGTGACGTCCCGGCGTCGAGCGCCCGCTCGATCTCGGGTTTCTTCTCGTGACGGTTGGCGACGTAGAGCAGCTGCATCACGTCCGGGCCGGTACTCGCGTTCGCCATGGAGGCCACGTTCGATCTCGGTCCCGATTGGCGTGGAGTAGTCCGGGAAACGAGAGGAGCCGGCACTCGCGGCCGAGACATGTCAGGTGATCGCGGAGCCCTTCGGCCTGCGTCTGCTTACCGCTCTGATCGAGCCCTTCGAAGGCGATGAGCAGCCCTTTCGGTCGCTGGCTCATGCCGGAATCACCTGATGCGATGCTGATGCAGCTCGTTGATGTAGGGCGGAGTCCTCAGACCCCGACCTGCGCGCGCCTGAAGCGCCCGCCCCTGACAGGGGGGTCGGGCGTCTCATCAGATCTCCAGCGCCACGAGATCTTCGACGGTCTGTCTTCGCCGGATGACGGTCGGGACGTCCGTTCTCCACCATGACTTCCGCCGGCATCGTGCGCCGGTTGTAGTTGGACGCCATCACTGCCCCGTACGCGCCGGCGTCGAGCACGGCAAACAGATCGCCGACGGCCGGCCGCGCGAGGCGGCGATCTCGTCCCAGGGTGTCGCTCGTTTCGCAAAGACGGGCCAACGACATCGCACATCAACTCGGGCCCAGTCCGCGCGCCACGACCGGCTCGATCCGGTGGAAGGCGCTGTACAGCATCGGTCTGATCAGCTCGGTCATTCCCGCATCGAGGATGACGAACAGCTTGCCGCCGGGCTGTTCCTTCACGTCGACCACCGACGTCACGAGGGCGCCGGCGGGCCCGACGATGCTGCGGCCCGGCTCGAGGATGATTGAGAGGCCCGAGTCCTTGACGGCGGGCAGGAGCGCCGCGGCGTAGTCCTGCGCAGTGGGCGCTGGACTTCCGTCGTAGGAGATCCCGAGACCGCCGCCCAGATCGAGGTGCTCGATCGCGATCCCGTCGTCGCGAAGCTCGCGCGAGAGAGCGACGAGCGCCTCGGCGGCACGACGAAGCGGCAACAGATCCGTGATCTGTGATCCGACGTGGCTGTGCAGGCCGACCAGCTCGAGCCCCGGGCGCGCGGCTGCCCTGCGCGCGATCTCGCGGACGTCGCCGATTGCGAATGCCGAACTTGTTCGTCTTGAGGCCCGTGGAGATGTGCGGATGGCTGCGCGCGTCGATGTCGGGGTTGACGCGCAGCGCGACGCGCGTGCGCGTCTGGCGCCCGCGTGCAATCGCGTCGATGCGTTCGAGCTCGCCATCGGACTCGGCATTGATGGTCTTGACGCCGAGGTCGACTGCCTGCTCCAGCTCCGCGCGGCGTCTTCCCCACGCCCGTGAAGACGATCTGCGGTGGAATGAATCCGGCGCGGAGCGCTACGTCGATCTCTCCGCCGGAATTTGCGTCGGCGCCGCTGCCGAGCCCACGAAGCAGGCGCGCAATGGCGAGGGTGGAATTCGCCTTGAGCGCGTAGTGCATCGCGTGCCGATGGGAGGCAAACGCCTCGTCCACTGCGCGATAGCGGCTGACGATGGTCGCGGCGCTATAGACGTAGAGTGGAGTGCCCTGGGCCGCAGCGATCGCCGGGAGCGGCACGCCGTCGCACGCGAGCGTGCCGTCGATACGTTCGAAGCCAATCACAATCGTGTAGAGCGTGATTGTACCATCGCGCGCGGAGCACGGACAGCAAGCACGAAGTCGGCACGGCCCGGCCCTTTCGAGCTTCGGACTGTGTGCGGTCGGAGCCTATCGTTTTCGCAGCCGCCGCGCGGACGCGCAGAGGATGCCGACGCCAAACAACACCGCGCTCGCGGGCTCCGGCACCGCGGACGCGGCAAAGCGGAAGTTGTCGGCCGCAAACGCCAGGCCCGCCGTGCTGAACGTCAGGTCCGCACGCACGAACGGGACCGTGCTCTCCAGGCCGAGAAAGCCCCCTGAGAAAAAGGGATCGGGTGTCCCGTTGGCCGAGAGCGTTCCGACCAGCGCGCTCGACGCGTCGTACAGGGAGACGGTCGTCGCATTCGGAACGAGGCCGTTGGCTGTGGATGGCAAAGCCGTAGCCCAGGCGCACTTCAGCCTCGGGGAACGTCAACCGCAGGATCGCGTTCGCGTTGCCAGTGAAGTTCACGATGTTCAGAGGGGAAATGTTGTTCGTGATGCCGGGTCCGCCGTCGAGCCGGGCGTCCGTCGACGGCAGATTGTTCACCAGGTAGTTGAACTGCACGCCACCGACCGACAGGCCATTCACGACCGTTCCGTCCGTGAGGCCGTCGAAGGTGATCAGGCTCGCTCCCGACAGATCCGCGGGTGTGAGAGCGATGACCGTGGCGGATGCAGGGGTCGCGGGGGACAGGAGAACGGCAAATACCATCAGCCGAACCAGAGTGCCCAATGAAGTGCGACGCATGCGCGCCTCCTTTCGCGCCGTCGGCGTGCATCAGGCGCGCCAGCGCGCACGATTCTGTAAGCGATCGAGAAGGCCTGATTAAGTGCTGGTCAACGCTCATTTTGAGTTGGCTTCATGCTTTGGCGCAGCGCTTACAGCAACCGGAAGTCGCCGCGACGGAAACCTTTGGTCGCCGGTTCGGCGCCAAGCCCATATCGCTCGCCGTCAGGCATCTGCTATGATTTTCCGGGTCCCGCCTCGTCCAATGCTGATGCCGCATGTCCGTTGATTCGCCGGCCGCTCAACCGACCACGCCCGACAGCCTGATCGAGCAGTGCCTGGCCGGCGATCAGTCGGCGTGGGAGTTGATCGTCCGGCAGAACTGGCGGAAGGTATTCAACGTCGCGTACAAGTTCGTCGGTAAACATGACGAGGCGGAAGATCTCACGCAGGACATCTTCCTGAAGATTTTCAAGGCACTCGGCAGCTTCGATCGGCGGGCGAATTTTCAGACCTGGATCATCAGCATCAGCCGCAATCTGTGTATCGACCACTACCGGAGCGTCCGGAAGGAGCGCCAGACCATCGCGCGCGAGGTCGATACGTCGGATCTGCAGCCGGCGTCATCCGATCGAGGACCGTATCAGGCGGCGGAACATCAGGATCTTCGTGGGCTCCTGCGCCAGGCGCTGCAGAAGCTCCCGCTGACCCTGCGGACGGCGGTCGTGCTGAGGGATCTACAGGAACTGTCGTACCAGGAAATCGCCGATCGCCTTGGACTGCCCGAGGGCACGGTCAAGTCGCGGATCAACCGAGGGCGCATCGAGCTGGCCCACCAGCTTCGTCGCCTGCAGGACAAGCAGCCGGCGGCCCGGCGCAGGCGCGGATCGTCCGCGCGTGGCCGGACCCGGCGTTCCGGAGTCTCCGAATGAATCTCACAACCGAACAGGCCAACGGCATCGCCGTCGTGCGCGTCGGCGAATCACGTCTGATGTACCCCCTGCTCTCCGAGTTCTCGACGGCGGTCACCGATCTCATCGCCGCAGGTGAGAAGCGCGTGGTCGTCGACCTGTCGTCGGTCGGCTACGTCGACAGCGCCACGATCGGCTGTCTCATGGACCTCTACAGACAAGCCAGCGCCGCGGGAGGCGCCCTGAAGCTGGCCGGGGTCCAGAAACGCGTGGAAACGATGCTGACGATGACCGGCGCACAGAACTTCATCGAGGTGCACCCCGACGAGCCCAGCGCCGTCAAAAGCTTCGGAGCGTAGACCGCCATGCGCACGATCAAGTTGACGACCGGGGCACGACTTCCACTCGACGGCGATCTCCTGACCGTGCTGGAGACGCTGTACCACGAGATGACCGCCAAACGCGACCTCGAACGAACGTTCGAGGACACCGTCCGCGAGATCCAGCACGTGATCGATCAACTGACCGACGAGGAGCGGCGGCAGTATCTCTCCGAAAGCTTCTTCCTGAACTTCGTGTCGTACGAGAACGAGCGTCTTGGCGCGTACATGAAGAAGCTGTCCAAGAAAGGCTGAGAGCCGAAGGCCGGCATTCCGTGTCCCTGAACTACCTCGCCACGCGGTTCACGTGCTCGTGGCCGTGGAACATCATGGTGATGCTCTGCGACGGGCGGATGGTCTGTGGCTGCAGTGATCCGTACGCCAAACGCGTGCTGGGCGACGCGCGAACGGAAACGGTCGCAGACATCTGGACCGGACGAGCGCGCCTCCGCGCTGCGGCGCGACCTGAACTCTGGTGGATCGAGCTTCTGTGGCGACTGCGCGCTGAAGCTGCCGCTGGCGAAGGATCAGACGGCGCCCCAGCGTCCCCTCGATGTCTCGCGGCTCCCCTCCAGGCTCTACATCGAATGCACCGCGGCCTGCAATATTTCGTGCGCTCAGGCGTGCTGCGCGCCGGAAACGGGCATCACACGCACCCGCAAGGCCGGCATGCTCGACTTCGATCTGTTCACCCGCGTCGTAGACGAGGCGGGGCCGTCCCTGGGACGGATCGATTTCTTCAACTACGGCGAGGCCTTCCTGCACAAACGCGCCGTGGAGATGTGCGAATACATCAAATCGAAGTTCCCGCACATCTACCTCTACACGAGCACGAACGGCCTGGCGTTCACGGAAGATTCGGCACGGCGCCTGGTGCACTCGGGGATAGACGAGGTCACGTTCTCGATCGACGGCGCGACACCCGAGAGCTATGCGACGTACCGGAAGCGCGGCGACTTCGCGAAGGCCATGCGGCACCTGCGCGCGGCGACCGACGAGAAGCAGCGCGCAGGCCGGGATGTGCCCTTCATCAACTGGCGCTACATTCTCTTCACCCACAACGACAGCGACACCGAGATGCAGCTCGCCCGGACGATGGCGGCGGATCTCGGCGTCGATCGACTGTGCTGGGAGCTGACCGATCATCCCGAGGACATGTTCTCGCGGCGGTTCGTCAGAGGCAGCGCGGAGCTCGCCGCGGTCCGCCACGAGATCTGGGACGACAACAATCTCGGCAACGCGATCCCGGGGGCGACGCCGCGAGCCGAGATCAGCGTGCGCGGGCCTATTCCGGGCCTGCCGGTCGTCGGCCGGCCCGGTCGTCCGATCTCGTTGGTGACGACCGTTCGAAACGCATCGACGCGGCCATTTCCTGCGCAGGCCAGCTACGGCCGCAGGCTCGTGCGCCTCGGCGCGCAGTTGTGCGAGCGGGATGGCCAGGTCGTGAATCGAGATTATGAACGCGCGTGGCTCCCCGCCACGCTGCAACCCGGCGCCAGCGTGCAGGTGCCGATGACGATCACGGCGCCCGAGAAACCGGGACGGTATGCGCTGAAGTTCGATTTGGTCAGCGAGGGGATCGACTGGTTCGAGGCGTGCGGGTCGCCGACGACGACGAGGACGCTGGTGGTGATCTGAGTCGACAGTCGCAGTCGTTGCTGGCTTGGAGAGCTCGTAGAACATTCGATCATGTGGCTTCCACCTTCAGGTGGAAGGCCAGCGACAGCCGCCGGTCTTCCGCCTTCAGGCGGAAGCCACACGAAATCGATTTACCGCCTCTGAACTTTCAACGTTTCTGCGTTCTGCGGAACTAGTTCTTCGTCATCGCCAGACCGCTGACGACGGCTTCCGTGTTGTGCGCGAAGCGGATGCCGTAGATGCCGTCGGTCGACTTCAGCTTGCCCGCCGCCACCACCGTCGCCTTGTCGTAGCTGCCCGACGACGGTGCCGTTGATCGAGCACTCCACCTTGTCGCCCTTCACGGAGACGGCGATCTCCTGCTTGACGGGCTGGCCGGGACCGGCCGCCTTGGCGACGGCCGCGTTGGGCTCGCCGCGCCGGCCGTTCACCTGGAACGGTTCGGGGCCGAAACCGCGGACGATGAAGTTGCCGTTGCCGTAGGCGGCACAGTAGAGGTAGCTCTGCTGTGGCGTGCCGAGGTCATTGCCTCCGATCACGATCCCGTACGGATGGGGATGATCGTTCAGGCCCATGTATTTGGCCTCGGTGAACGTCGCCTTGACCGTGTAGTTGCCGGCGGCCTTGTTGGCCGGGTTCCAGTACGTGATCGCCGGACCCGTCGTCACGTGCAAGTCCTTGCCTTCCATCGCCAGCTTGGCGTTGTTGACCGTCTGCCCGTTCTTCTCTTCGTTGGGATCGACCTTCCCGGCCCACCCCGCCGCTGTGATGCCGCCGCCGGCGACGGCTTTGGCCGCATCCCCTTGTGCCCCGATCATGCTAGGGGCGGACATGACCGCCGCGACTGCAAGTGCGTAACCGTAGACGAGACGCATGGTGTTCCTCTCTCAGTGAAATTTTGATACGTCCGGGGCGGCCGACTCCTCTACCGGGTCGTCCACACCCATCCGAGTCTGAGCAGCGTACTTGCGCGCGTGGATTCTGGCAACCCCCGTTGATGCGGAGTGATGAGCAGCCTTCTCGGTGAGACGAAACCCGGCTGAGGAGTGCCAGTGACGGCCACCAATCGACGTGGTCGAGGAGCCGGGGCTCGAATTTCACACTTCTTCCGGGCGTTCAGCCGTCACACTTCATCGCGTTCCGGCGTATTGTGCCGCAGCGTCCAGCTTTCGACGCGGAGGCACAGGCGGCGGTCGTCGCGGCGGACAGACACGCACACGACCCACGCATATCGCGACCTCCCCAGGAGGAGTTCGGTGCGCGTACCCAGGCTCATCAGAACGCTTGCGCTCTCCGCATTACTGCCAGCTGCGCTCGTCGCACAGACCCAGCCGCCGGCCGGTCCTCCGCCTGCGACCGAGCAGGCGCAGCCTCCCGGCGGCCGGGGCGGCGCGCAGGGGCGCGGCGGCGGACAGCGGGGCGCGAACTTCCCACAGCAGCAGCGGCGGCTCGCAGACCCCACGGTCCTCGCACGCGGCAAGGGGCTGTACGAGAGCAGCTGCGCCGCGTGTCACGGAATCGACCTGCGAGGCGGCCAGCAAGGCGGGCCGAACCTGCTGCGGTCGCAGACGTTGCTCTCGGACAAGGCGGGCGAGCTGATCGCGCCGATCGTGACAGGGGGGCGTCCGAATCCACCGGCCGGCGCGCCGCCGATGCCGGCCTTCCCGCTCCCGCCGGACGACATCAAGGCCATCGCGGAGTACCTGCACAGCGTGCTTGCGCAGGCCGGCGCGCAGGGGCGTCCGCCGGTTGGCGACGTGGTTCCGCCGGAGAAGGTGCTTGTGGGTGACGCGACCGCGGGAAAGACGTTCTTCGCTGCTCAATGCAGCAGCTGCCATTCGGTGACGGGTGACTTACGTGGCATTGCGTCGCGCGCGCCGGATCCGCGCGAGCTGCAGAACCTCTGGGTCACTGGCGGTGGCGGCGGAGGGCGCGGTGGACGCGGCGGCGCTCCGGCACGGCCGGTGACCGTGACGGTCACCCCTGCTTCGGGATCGCCGATCACTGGCCGACTGGTTCGGATAGACGACTTCCTGGTCACGCTGATTCAGGAGGACGGCACGCGCCGGACTATCGTGAGGAGCGGCAGCGAACCGAAGGTCGAGCTCAAGGATCCCGCGGACGCCCACCGCAGGCTCGTGCCCACCCTGGCCGACAAGGACATGCACAACGTGACGGCTTACCTCTGGATGATCAAGTAATGCCTATGACGAAACGGTGCCTCACGGTCGCTGTCCTTCTCGCACCGATCGGGATCGTTGCGCAGTCGCCGCCGAAATCCGGGCTCGACCCAGCGGCGATCCTCAAGCCGCTCGCCGAATCGTGGCCGACCTACTCCGGGGATTACAGCGGCAGACGGTACAGCTCGCTGACGCAGATCGATCAGACCACGGTCAAGAGCCTGGGGCTCGCGTGGATCTCGCGCGGTTTCGTCCAGGGGTCCGGCCCGACGGGTCGAGCAGCGGGAGGCGGCGGCTTCGGCGGACGGGGCGGCGGCCCCGGTGGGGGCGGCGCGGACTACCCGCTCATCGTCGCCGGAGAAGGCTCGGGCGAATTCAACGCCGGGGGCCCTGCGCAGATCCGAGGCTCAATCCTCATGGTCGACGGCGTGCTGTACCCGACGTCGCCCGACAACCTCTGGGCGGTCGATGCGCGCGACGGCACGATCCTGTGGCAGTTCTACTGGAAGACGCGCGGGGGCACCCACACCGGGCATCGCGGCGTCGGCATGTGGCACAACTACCTGTTCATGGAGACGCACGACAACTATCTCGTGAAGATCGACGCCAGGACCGGCAAAGAGATCTGGCACGTCGAAATCGCCCCGTTCGAACAACAGTACTTCTCCTCGATGGCGCCGATCGTCATCGGCGATCGCCTGATCGTCGGAACCGGGAACGACCTCGACGCGCCCGGGTACCTCCAGTCGTTCGACCCCGAGACCGGCAAGCGTCAGTGGATTCTCTATACGGTGCCGATGAATCCGGGCGATCCAGGCCTCGATACGTGGCCCAGTCTCGAGGCGGCACGTCATGGCGGCGCTCAGCCATGGGTGCCTGGCGCTTACGATCCGGAAACGCATCTCTACATCTTCGGCACCGGCAATCCAACGCCCGCCTACACGACCGCAGGTCGTGGCATCGGCACGGGCCTGTTCACCTGCTCGCTCGTCGCGGTGAACGTCGACACGGGCAAGATGGCGTGGTACTACCAGACCTCGCCGCGCGACATGCACGACTGGGACTCGGCACAGACACCGGTCCTCTTCGACGCGACGATCAATGGCAAACCTCGAAAGCTCGTCTCGACCGGCGCGAGGAACGGCTACTTCTTCACACTCGATCGCACGACCGGCGAGCACATCGCCAGCGGTAAGTACAGCCCGGGGGCCAACTGGGCGAGCGGCCTGGACGCGCAGGGACGACCGATCCTGAATCCTGAAAAGGTCGCAACGATCGGCGGTGCGATCGTCAGCTCGAGCGCGACGAACTGGCCTCCGCCAGCCTATTCGCCGGGCACAGGATTGTTCTATCTACCGGAGAGCAACAGCCTTTCGATCAGGTATCTGATCGACGCCGATCCGCGTGGCTCGATGGGCCTGGGTGGCGTCCAGGGCGGCGGCGGCGTATCGACCGGCGGGTCGATTACCGCGATCGACCCCAAAACGGCGAAAATCGCGTGGCGCCACGAGCTCCCCAGCGGTGGGGGCGGCACCGGGATCCTGACAACGGCGGGACGGCTGGTTCTTGCTGGCGACGGTGCGGGCAACCTCGTAGGCTTCGATGACGCGACCGGGAAGCCGCTGTGGCACTCGCGCATCGGAATGGTCACCAACGCGCCGCAGACGTACATGCTCGACGGAAAGCAGTACTTGCTCGCCGCAGCAGGCGACGCGCTGTTCGCGTTCGCGCTGGCGGAACCGAAGTAACTCGGGATCTGTCTGGCCCTGCATGGGAATGAAGTGAACGGCGGTATCAGATCTTAGGCGCGCCACAGGCCGCCCCGCCGGAGCGGAGCGGGGCATGGGGCCCCGCGAGCGACGGCGCTGGGGGGTCCGGCGGGGCGAAGCCCCCCGGTTAATTGGAGAAGGCTAATGTCCTACACGAGACGTGAATTCGGGAAGCTCGCATTGGCGGGCCTGCCGGCAGCCGCCTTTCTCGGGCGGAACGAGGGCATCTTCGGCGCCCTGGCGCAGGCGAAGCCGAGCTCGCTGATCAACGGCGTGCAGATCGGGACGATCACCTACAGCTATCGCAGCATGCCGGATCAGAGCGCAGAAGCGACGCTGAAGTACATCGTCGACTCCGGAATCAGCGCGATAGAGCTGATGGGCGGACCGGCCGAAAGTTTTGCCGGCGCGCCCCAGGCTGCCGGTCGTGGCGGTGGCGGTGGACGCGGACCAGCCGGCGCTGCTGGAGGTCGCGGTCCGGCCGGTGCACCTGCGGCAGGCGCCGTCTACCTGCCGGAGCTGAGGGTGCAGCGCCGGTAGGCTCGTGGAACGGCCAGCCGTGCCCGGCGGGCCGCGGCGCCGGAGCGCCCGGCGGGGGCGGACGCGGCCGCGGCGAGATGACGCCTGAGCAACGGGCGGCGCAGGAGGAACAGACCGCGAAGCTGAAGGCGTGGCGCACGAGCGTCTCGATGGACGCGTTCAAGAAGCTGCGCAAGATGTACAACGACGCCGGCGTGACGATCTACGCGTGGAAGCAGCTCAACCCCAACATGTCGGACGAAGAGTTCGAATACATCTTCAATGTCGCTGAAGCTCTGGGATGCACGCACACGACGCTGGAGCTCCCCACCGATGCCGCGCAGCTCAAACGGATCGGCGACTTCGCGATGAAGCACAAGGTCTACGCCGCGTACCACACGCACCTCCAGGGGAACATGACGGCGTTCGACCAGGCGTTCGCAGCCTCGAAGGGCAACATGGCCAACATCGACTTCGGCCACTACGTCGCCGCAGGCAACGTCGGCGGGACCCCGATGCAGTTCCTGCAGAAGCACCACGACCGGATCTCGAGCTTCCACCTGAAGGATCGGACGACGCCGGAGCATTGTTCGCTCAATCTGGCGTGGGGCACCGGAGAAACGCCGATCAAGGAGATCCTCCAGCTGGTGAGCAAGAACAAGTGGAAGATCCCCGGTTCGATCGAGCTCGAATACGACATCCCCGAGGGCTCGGATGCCGTAAAGGAAGTCCGGAAGTGCGTCGAGTCCTGCAGAACGGCGCTCGGCGCAGCGTCGTCCTCCACGCCGGCGCGGTGACGGCCTACAGAATCGTCACTGAAAGCAGGCTGTCGCCGCTAACCTGGAGGACCGCGGCTACATGCAGGACGTCGACGCGACCGGCGAGCACGATCCGAACGGGCGGATTTCTCTCCATGTGGACACCGACACGACGGCGTCTACGACAAACACACTGTCTTCGTCGATCATCTCGTGTTCCCGCGCTTCCTCCTGCCCTTCGGCCCCAACACGCTGCTGACGAAGGAATCGCACTCCCAGGAATTGTGGAAGTACACCGACACCAACGGCGACGGCGGCGCCGAGAAGAAAGAGCTCCTCGACACCGGCTACGGGCGCTACGCGAACGTCGAGCACGAGGAGAGCTTTCTGACGTGGGGACTCGACAACTGGATGTACAGCACCGTCAACGCCTTCCGCGCCCGGTGGACGCCGCACGGCGTGATCAAGGAACCGACCGGCTCGAACGGCGCGCAGTGGGGCGTCTCGCAGGACGATGACGGGAAGATGTGGTTTCAGGGCGGCGCCAGCGGCCTCCCAAGCTACTGGCAGTTTCCCATCGTCTACGGCAACTTCGGCGGCGGACGCGGCGCCGCAGAAATGGATCCGGATCTCGGGATTCCCTGGGGCGCGCCGGTGCGTGTCGCCGACATGCAGGGCGGCCTCAGCGCCACCCGCATGCCCGACGGATCGCTCCGGAGCACCACCGGCGCCGCCGGCGGCGACATCGTCCGTGCCCACCGGATGCCGAAGGATCTGCACGGCGTGGTCGATTCAACAGCTTCGTCTGTTCGAGCCAGGGAAGGCAGGGAAATAAACGATTCCGACTGGACTCGGCGGCGGGCCTCCTCGATAATCCGCACACCTCCGCATCATTGGCCCTCGGAACCGGCGTCCGCCTCGGCCCCTACGAGATCCTGTCCGCCATCGGCGCCGGCGGCATGGGCGAGGTGTATCGGGCCCACGACAGCAAGCTCGGTCGCGATGTCGCGATCAAGATCCTGCCGTCCCACTTCAGCGTCGATCCCACGTCGAGGCGCCCTCTGCGCGCCATAGGTTCGGTACCAAACGGCGCGAGTCTGGCGTACCTGTCGAATCCAACGGGGATCGAGCGGGTCTTCCGGGTGGTGAACCTCGACACCGGCGTGGCGCGGCAGGTCGCGCACCTCACCGCTCCGGAGCAGATCCGGAGCTTCGACATCACGCCCGACGGCAAGCGGATCGTCTTCGACCGTCGCCGCGAGAATTCGAACATCGTGTTGATCGAGCGGCCGGGGAAGCCCTGAAGGGCACGAAGGAGGGCGCCCCGAAGATCGGGCGTACCAGAGAACGCCCGACCTCCAGGTCGGGCGTTTCCAAATCGACTAGTAGGCCCGACCCTCAGGTCGGGCGCATCCGCTAATTCACCAGACGCGCGGCGCTCGCAGCTGACGCGTGCGCGGCGATCGGCACGGCCGGTTCGGCCGGCGCCTCGACGAGCCGCCAGGCATCCGCCTCTTCGAGAATCTTCGCCGCGAACGCGGTGTGGAGCGCGTGGCCGCCGCGGTGCGCCACGAGGTGCCCGACAACCGGGTAGCCGACCAGCGACAAATCCCCAATCACATCCAGAATCTTGTGGCGGACGAACTCGTCCTCGAACCGGAGGGCGTTGTTCAGCACGCCTGTCTCGCCGAGCACGATGGCGTTCTCGAGCGAACCGCCGAGCGCGAGGCCGCGCTGGCGGAGCGTCTCCACTTCCTTCAGGAATCCGAACGTCCGCGCCGGCGCGATGTCCTCGACGAACGTCTCTTCCGTGATCCGCATCGTCCGCGATTGATGGCGGAGGAGCGGGTGGTCGAAGCTGATGCTGTAGGTGACCTTGAAATGGTCCGACGGATAGAGCGCGATGCGCTTGTCGCCGTGCGTCAACGAGATCGGACGCAGCACCTTCAGGTATCGGCGCGGCGCGGTCAGGCGCTTGACACCCGCCTCGTTCAGAATCAAGTAGACGAACGGCGCCGCGCTTCCATCCATGATCGGCACTTCCGGATGGTTCAACTCGACGATGACGTTGTCGATGCCGAGGGCGGTCAGGGCCGCGAGCAGGTGTTCGACCGTTTCGACCGACACAGCCTCACGCGTGAGACCGGTCTGATACTGAATCCCACCGAGATGGGTAACGGTCGCGGGGATCTCGAGCCCTCCGAGATCGGATCGCTGGAACCTGATGCCGTAGTCCACAGGGGCAGGTTTGAGCGAAAGCGTGACCTTGTTGCCGGAGTGAAGGCCTATTCCGGTACAAGACACAGGACGTCGTAATGTGCGCTGCGCGTTCATAACCTCATTCAGTTGGGCAAGCCGCATTCAGCTGAGCAAAGCTGCTGCCACATTTTTGTGGGCAGAGCTTCGGTGTCTAAGCCCATGATATGAAACGCTTTCAACGATGATTCCGCACAGCGGTACCGAGGCAGGTTCGTTCAAATGTGGCTGCGGAGCCACAGCCCCTGTGGGTGGGTTTGTATCGAAATTACCACAGCGCATCCGAGAGCCCAACTCTTCCGCCCCCTCAGGAAGCCGCCTGCGTTGACGAGGGGCCGAGGACATCCGCGAGAAATCGGCCCGTAAAGGAGTCTCGGATCCGCGAGACCGCTTCAGGAGTGCCTTGTGCGACAATCCGCCCGCCCCCCTGCCCACCTTCGGGGCCCAGGTCGATGACGTAGTCGGCCGACTTGATGACGTCCAGGTTGTGCTCGATGATGATGACGGTGTTCCCCTGGTCGACGAGCTTGTTGAGCACGTCGAGGAGCTTGTGGGTATCTTCGAAATGGAGGCCGGTCGTCGGCTCATCCAGAATGTAGAGCGTCCGGCCCGTACCACGGCGCGACAGTTCCTTGGCCAGTTTTACACGCTGGGCCTCCCCCCGCTCAGCGTGGTCGCCGACTGCCCCAGCTCGATGTAGCCCAGGCCGACATCCTGGAGGGTGCGCAGCTTGTTGGCGATCGGCGGGAAGTTCTCGAGCAGCGGCAGCGCCTGGTCGACCGTCAGGTCGAGCACGTCGGCGATCGACTTCCCCCGGTACTTGATCTCGAGCGTCTCCCGGTTGTACCGTCGCCCCTTGCACTGCTCGCACGTGACGTACACGTTCGGCAGGAAGTGCATCTCGATCGCGATGACACCGTCGCCTTGACACGCCTCGCAGCGGCCCCCCTTGACGTTGAACGAGAAGCGTCCCGGCCTGAAGCCGCGCGTCTTCGCGTCCGGCAGCATCGCGAACAGCTCACGGATGAACGTGAAGAGCCCGGTGTACGTCGCCGGGTTGGATCTCGGTGTCCGGCCGATCGGCGACTGGTCGATCTGGATGACTTTGTCGAGTTGGTCGATGCCTTCGATTGTCGTGTGCGCGCCCGGTTCATCCGCCGCGCGATAGAGCTCCCGCGCGAGCGCCCGGTAGACGATTTCGTTGACCAGCGTGGATTTGCCGGAGCCGCTGACACCGGTCACCGTCGTGAGCACGCCGAGCGGCAGCGAAACGGTGATGTCCTTCAGGTTGTTCTCGCGTGCACCCTTGATCACGAGCGCACCACGCGTCGCACCGCGGCGCGAAGAGGGCGTCTGAATGCTGCGTTCGCCGCGAAGGTAGGCGCCGGTCAGCGATCCATTCCCATTGGCCAGCAGCGCATCGGGCGTGCCCTGGAAGATGACGTACCCGCCGTGCTCGCCCGCTCCGGGGCCCAGATCGATCACGTAATCCGCCGTACGGATCGTCTCTTCGTCGTGCTCGACGACGACGACCGTGTTGCCGAGATCGCGGAGCCTCGCGAGCGTCGACAGCAGCGCCCGGTTGTCTCGCTGGTGCAGACCGATCGACGGCTCGTCGAGCACGTAGAGCACGCCCGTGAGGTTCGATCCGATCTGAGTGGCCAGCCGGATGCGCTGTCCCTCGCCGCCTGAGAGAGTTGCGGCGCTCCGGCCCAACGTCAGGTACCCGACGCCCACGTCGTTCAGGAAGTGCAGACGATCGCGAATCTCGCGCAGGATGCGCGTGGCAATCAGACTCTCCCGGTCGGACAGATTCAAACCGTCGAAGAGCGTGACCGCTTCGGAGATCGGCAGATCGACATACTCCGAGATCGTCCGTCCTTTCACGCGCACGGATCGGCTCTGCGGCTTGAGCCGGTGGCCTTGACACGATGGGCACGGGCGAAGGGCGCGATAGGGCTCGAGCTCCTCCTGTTCGACCCACGTCCCGTGTTCGTACCGGCGGCGGAAGTTCGGAATCAGCCCCTCGAAATTGGCACCGAACGGATCCGCCTCTGCTTTGCGAGACTTCTTCGCTCGTGGCGGGTCCGCTTCTGTGCGACGCGTCGAGCCCGAGGCACCCGGAGCCCCGAAAAACAGGAGGTCCCGCGTCTTCTTCGGCAGCCGGCGGAACGGCAGCGCCAGATCGATCCCGAACGTGCGGCTCAGCCCCGTCAGCGCCTCGCGCACCAGCTTGCGATCCCCTCTTGCCCATGGCGCGATCGCGCCGTCCTGGAGCGACAGCGATTCGTCTGGAACGAGCCGAGCCGGATCGAAGTCGTAGACGGCACCCAGGCCCTGGCATTCCGTGCACGCGCCGTGCGGGGAGTTGAAGGAGAAGGCACGCGGCGTCATCTCCGGCATGCTGACGCCGCAGTACGTGCAGGCCAGCCGCCGCGAGAAGAGACGGTCCCCGCCGTCGTACGTGTTGATGACCACGATGTCGTCGGCGAGCTGCAGAGCAATCTCCACGGACTCGGCGAGACGCCGCTCGATGCCGGGCTTCAGCACGAGCCGGTCGACGACGACATCTATCGTGTGATTGCGGCGTCGATCGAGCTTGATGTCTTCGTCGAGCGAGCGCAGCTGGCCGTCCACGCGCACCTTGGTGAAGCCTCGTGAGCGAAGCGCCACGAGCTCCTTCTTGAACTCCCCCTTGCGGCCCCGGACGATCGGCGCCAGCACGTTCACCCGCTCGTCGTTCGGCGAGAGCATCACCATGTCGATGATCCGCTCGAGCGACTGCGACGCGATCTCGCGGCCGCACAGATGGCAATGCGGAACACCGATGTTGGCAAACAGCAAACGCAGGTAGTCGTAGATCTCGGTGACGGTCCCGACGGTCGAGCGCGGATTCGAGCCGGTCGTTTTCTGCTCGATCGCAATCGCCGGCGACAGCCCGTCGATCAGATCGACGTCCGGCTTTTCCATCTGTTCGAGAAACTGCCGGGCGTAGGAGGACAAGGACTCGACGTACCGACGCTGACCTTCCGCGTAGATCGTGTCGAAGGCGAGCGACGACTTCCCGGACCCTGAGAGTCCCGTAATGACCACCAGCTGGTTGCGCGGAAGGTCGACGTCGACGTTCTTGAGGTTATGGACGCGAGCGCCGCGGACCGAAATCCAGTCGTGCGACATGTTTACAGTCAGGAGACAGCGGGGAGAACCAAAACAAAGAGTTTAGCATGCGGGGTTGCCGGCACTAAGCGAACCATGGGTCGGCACTAATCTCATCCGAGGGGCTTTTGCCCGCTCGGACTCCCCTACACGCGCTCTCGCGCGCCGCTTCGCCGGCGCGCTCCGCTCGCGTGGCTCGCTCACGGTCGTTCGCTCGCATCGGGAAACGAGCGGCAGGTTCATGAGACGGCTTCTAATCCCAGCAGTGGGATGACTCGCAGGCGCTTCGCTGGCGGCTGGTTACTGGCGACAGCCCGGTTTCAAGAGCGACTCTGACGGAGTTTGCTGTGTTGGTAGCCGTAGGCGAAGTACAGGAGCAAACCAAGGATGAGCCAGATGCCGAAGCGCTCCCACGCCGAGCGCGGAAGTCCCTGCATGATGAAGAGGCAGCCGGCGGCCGAGCCGATGCAGACGGGCCAGACGAACGGAACCTTGAATGGCCGAGCGCGCTCGGGCTCCGTGTAGCGCAGCACGAGCACGCCGATGCTGACCAGCATGAACGCGAAGAGCGTTCCGATATTCGTCAAGTCGTACGTCTCACCCGCATCGCCGACGAGCGACCACATGGCAACGAAAATGCCGGTGAAGAGCGTCGTCACGTACGGCACCTTCGTTTTCGGATGCAGCTTGGCGGCCCACCCGGGCAGGAGGCCATCGCGCGCCATCGCGAAGAAGATCCGCGGCTGCCCGTACTGAAAGACCAGGAGCACCGCTGACATCGACACTGCCGCGCCCAGCGCCACGATCCAGCCGACGGCTTCGAAGCCCGCCATCTGCAGCGCGCGGGCGAGCGGATCGGCAACCGCCAGCTCTTTGTACGGCACCATCCCGGTGAGGACGGCTCCCACCACGACGTAAATCACCGTGCAGATGGCCAGGCCGCCGAGGATCCCCAGGGGGAGGTTGCGTTGGGGGTTTTTCGTTTCTTCCGCGGCTGTCGAGATCGCGTCGAACCCGATGTACGCGAAGAACACGATGGCGGCGCCCTGGTGGATTCCGGTAAACCCGTTCGGCGCGAAGGGACGGTAATTCTCCGCGTGCAGATGCGTCGCCCCGACGGCGATGAAGAGCCCCAGCGCGAGGAGCTTGATCACCACCATGATGTTGTTCGCAGTGGCGCTCTCCCGCGCTCCCCGAAGCAGCAGCCAGGTGATCAGCATGACGATGCCGAAGGCCGGCACGTGAATCACGATTGGAATGCCGGCAACCTGCGGCGCTGACTGGAGGAGGCCGTGCACGGCGGGATCCGCGCTCAAGAGCGCGGTCCGATAGCCTGTCGTCAACCAGGCTGGAATCGTGAGCCCGAATCCGCGGAGCAGCGTGTTGAAGTAATCGCCCCAGGAGATCGCGACAGCGACGTTGCCGACGGCGTACTCGAGGATCAGGTCCCAGCCGATGATCCAGGCGACGAGCTCTCCGAGGGTCGCGTAGGAATAGGCGTAGGCGCTTCCGGCCTGGGGGATCATCGACGCGAGCTCGGCGTAGCAGAGGGCCGCGAGCGCGCAGGCCAATCCGAGCAGGATGAAGGAGAAGACGAGCGCCGGGCCGGCGCCGTAGCGGATCACCTCGCCGTTGGGGCCGATCTGCCCTGCCGCGGCCGTTCCAATCGCGCCGAAGATGCCGGCCCCGATGACGGCGCCGATGGCCAGCATGATGAGATCGCCGGCACCCAGGACTCGCCTCAGCCCATGTTCGCCGCCAACCAGGAGATCGGCGATGGGTTTGCGCGTGAACAGCTGACTCATGAGCCGTGCCGTCAGCCTACCACGTGCATGCCGGGCCCTTCGGGGTCAGGTCTTGCACCAACGCAAATTGCGTCCATACAAGACCTGACCCCCATCTACGCGAACAGCAGCCCTCGCAGGGGCACGTCGAAGCGATAGACCGTGTCGGTGGTGGCCACGACGAGACCGCCCGACGGGGCGAAGGCGAGACCAATCAGCGAGCCGCCGGACAGGAGCTGTTCGACTTCAGTCGGACGGTTCACGTCCACCCTGAACAGGCCGGAGCTTCCCGCGAGCGCGTCCACGACGTAGAGTCGACCGTCGGAGTCGAAGGCAATACCCTGGGGCCGGCCGAAAGTGCGTGCCGAACCGTTCTACCGCACCGTCTGGCGAGATCCGGTACAGTCCGTCGGCCGACGACACCGTGGGGGCCGCCACGTAGAGATAGCCATCGGGTCCGAAGGCGAGATGAAAGGCCGCGACGCTCGGCGGCAGGCTCGCGACGATCTCCGCACGCTCGCCGGTCACACGGAGGATGGAGCCGGATCGGTCGCCGACGAACAGATCGCCCGCCGGCCCGAAGGCAATGCCGCACGCGACTCCGAGATCGGTGGCGACGACCTTCGAGCGGCCGCGGGGGTCGACTTGATGGACGCTCCCGTCGAACCGGCTCGACACGTGAAGCCGCCCCTCCCGATCGAACGCCATCGAGGTGGCGTTCGAGAGGTCGCTCACGAAGGGCACCCGGGCACCGTCCGTTCCCACTTTGAAGACCGACACCGGCGGCTGCTGTCCTCGGGACCCGCTGAAGGTCACATAGAGGTTGCCGGCCGCGTCGAACGCCGGATTGTCGACCTGGTGGAGCCCGGTCGCCAGCGGCACCCCGACGTCCACGAATGCGGTCTCGCCGGCGGCGCTTCCGACTCGAACCGGCGTCTGGCCGCCGTCCAGCCCGGAAGGGACGAGGGCGGTCAGCGTTCGCGAGGAGGCGAACGCCAGCCGGGCCGGCGCGCCGCCGATGGTGACTTCGGGCGGAAGCGGATCGACGGAAAAACGTTCGCCGAGGATCGTGAGGCGCCCGCCTTCGAGCGCCCATAACGGACGCACCGCACTGATGCGGGACGCAGCAGGTGATGGCATCAAATCAGGGATCGGGGACTGTCATCGGGGATCAGGATCAGGGATCCGATGAACTCGAGCGGACATTCTCGAGGTTTTCGGATCCCGGATCACAGATCCCTGATCCCCAAGCGTCAGCTCTCGTCGAGCTCCATGTTCCAGTAGAAGTAGTCCCGCCAACTATCGGGGGCGTTCTTCAGGCCGACCGTGATCCGGATGGCCGGCGCCTTGTCGGGACGTCTCGGGATCCGCGTGAGGTGCATTCCCGCTTCAGCTGGCGTCCGTCCCCCCTTCCGGCGGTTGCAGCTGATGCAGCAGGTCACGATGTTCTCCCAATCCTTGCGGCCGCCCTGGGCGACCGGCACGACATGGTCGAACGTCAGCTCCGATGTGGGAAAGACCCGCCCGCAATACTGGCACGAATGGTCGTCCCGGGCGTAGATGTTGGCTCTCGAAAACGGGACGTAGTCGATATTCCGCTTGATCTTGATATAGCGCAGCAGGCGGATGACCGAAGGCAGCTTGAAGCTGAAAGAGACGGACCGCACCTCCCGGTCGTAGACGGAGATCACCTCCACCTTCCCCTGGCACCAGAGCGTCATCGCCTTTTGCCAGTGGACGACCTTGAGCGGTTCGTACGTCGCGTTGAGCAGAAGGGTCTGCTCCATAAGCCTGAGTCATTCTGACTGATGACGGCCGACCTGTCAACGGTGGCCGCGCGTAAAATGATTGTTTACAGCGGCTTAGACAGACGGCATCGGTCCGGTTTGCGAGCCGGGCTGCCGCTGACCGATACTTCGAACAAACCCATGCACCGCGGTGTCCTGAGCCTCCTGACCGTCCTGGCGTGCGCCAGTGGCGCCGGCTGCGCCTCGTCTGGAGCGGTCCCCCGACCGTTCCCGGTGCCGGGCACCCCGGCTCATGGAGCTCCTGCGTCGACGTCGACTCCTGCGGCGCCGACACCGGAGTCGGCTGGCATCGTGGAGACCGCGCTGGCCCTTCGTGGAGTCCCCTACCGGAACGGGGGCAGCGACCCGTCCGGATTCGACTGCAGCGGGTTCGTCTGGTATGTCTTCGGCCGGCACGGCATCGCCGTCCCACGTACCGTCGCGGAGCAGTTTCAGACGGGCAGGCCCGTCCCCGGCGCCGAGCTCCGGCCCGGCGACCTCGTTTTCTTCGAAACCAGCGGCGCACCCGTCTCGCACGTCGGCGTCGTCGTCAGCCAGGACGCGTTCGTCCATGCCCCCAGCTCGCGAGGCGAGGTGCGAGTGGAGCATCTGGCGGCGCCGTACTGGGCGAGCCGCTTCGCGGGAGCCAGACGCTTGCCGTAGACCCGACCTTCAGGTCGGGCGCAGGCGGAGACCGAGCGCATAAGCAGTGCCCGACCTGAAGGTCGGGCAACCACAGCCGCGCGAAGCGTTTCAGGCCGCCCGGTGCTGACCTTTACGGGTGAGACGACGAGTGCTGTTCTCGGTGAACTGGCGAATGTGGAGGTCGTCCTCGGTGTAGAGCTCGGGCTGCGTCGCCGGCTTGAGCCGCTCGATCCGGACGAGCGGATCCGACACCGGCATCTCGAGGCGCTCCATGTAGCGTTGCGGGAACGACGGAAAGTTCTTGAACGTCGTTGCCACGACACCGCCGAAGCGGTCATTGAGCTCGTTGAAGTCGTACTCGAGGAATCCGATGAGGGACGGATCCGGACGCGAGGCGAGATACGCCTTCACCATACGGGCGACATCTTCGTAGAAATGCGGGCCATGCGACCGTTCCGAGTCGCTGCCGTCGGCGCATTTGACGCGCCGCAAACCGGATTGTTCGGGGTCGATGTGATAGAGCTCGTGGACGATCGTATCGAGCTTCCCCACCCAGGCCGGTGCGCCAGGATAATGATCGGCCTTGCGTGACCGATTCAGCGATTGGTTGCAGAACCGAGGCAGCACGAACGAGATCAAATATTTGACCTGAGTCGGCCCGATGCGGACTCTCGGTGACTTCGTGATGAACCACTCCGACTGTCGAGTCAGCTCGCCTGTCGCGCGGTCCTTCCAGAAGAAGTATCCAGGCTCACTGGTCGGCAGCGTGAGGCAGTGGCACGTCGCGAAGGCTCCCTCGGCGTCCGCGCGTCCGAATCGCCCGAATACCACGATCTCTGGAAGCTTGATGAAGGAGAGCGAGGGTG
Source organism: uncultured Acidobacteriota bacterium (assembly GCA_963804795.1). Taxonomy (GTDB): domain Bacteria; phylum Acidobacteriota; class Vicinamibacteria; order Vicinamibacterales; family 2-12-FULL-66-21; genus CAVSUB01. The sequence goes on from CAWDRS010000022.1 coordinate 176,866, forward strand.
TCCGGCGGACGACGTCCTCCATCAGCAACGCGATGCGCTCGGTGTAGTTGATCATCGACACACGTCGGCCCGGAGGCACGGCCAGCGGGCGCACGTCCTCGCCGCATCAAAAGGGAGCTGTGATGTAGCGTGAGCCGAATATAGGGTCAAGCGAGGCCGCTGTCAAGGTGAACTGAGGGCCCTTAATAGAAGAGATCTTGGGACTTACAAGACCGTTCGCACACGTGTGCGGGGATGACGAAATCGTCAGCGCGATCCACCCGGACGGATGTCGCCGCCTCGTCCGCCAGGCACTTTTCCCACGGGGAGCGGGTCGCCCGGCAGCACGGCCGGTGCTTCTGGCGGTGCAGCCGGCAGCGAAGGCACGGACTCGATCGTCGCGGGCGCGTTGTCGACGGGCGCGGGAGGAGTGACGCCTCCCATCCGTCGCAGAATCATCTGCTGGCGTCGACGGAGGCGCGCGGTCGGGTGGCCCGGATCGAGCAGGCGGGGATTGACGATCGCCGCCGCGAGCAAGGCCGATTCCTGAGGACCGAGCTGCGCGGCCGATGTTCTGAAGTACTGGCGGGCCGCCGCTTCGGCGCCGTAGATCCCGTCACCCCACTCGATCTCGTTCAGGTACAGCTCGAGGATGCGCTGTTTCGAGAGCTCCGCCTCGAGCCGGCGTGCGATGAGCAGCTCGCGCAGCTTGCGGATCGGATTCTTGGAGGGCGAGAGATAGAGGTTCTTCGCGAGCTGCTGCGTGATCGTGCTCGCGCCGCGCACGAACTCCATCCGCTCGACGGTGACTTCCACTGCGTCGCGGAGCTGCTCGTAGTCGACGCCGTCGTGCCGCCAGAATGTACCGTCCTCGGCCACGAGCACGGCGCGCGTGAGATTCGGCGAGATGCGGCCGTAGGACAGCCATCGCTGCAGCCGGCGGGGTGTGTCGCCTCTCGACGCAGCTTCTCGCGCGCGCAGCTCGATGAAGGCGGTCGTAGACGGATTCTGCGTACGGAGGATCCGTACGTCGGGAAGAGTGAGGTACCCGTAAGCGGCGCAACCGAAACCGAAGGCCAGGACCGCGAGCAGCGCCCGCCCGATCCTCCGCACGGCCGGATTATACGACCGGCGTCGGTAGTTCCCAGCCCGAGCGCGTCGGGCCGTCAGTTCTGCTCCAGCAAGGACTTCGAGAATGCCATCGGTAAGACCTGCACCATCCGACCAGACGATCGCACGGAGCGTACGGGCGCCCAGGCGCCGTGTCAATGCGAGAGACGCGTATCGTCAGTTGTCGGAGCGCCTGTCCTCTGCGGAGATCGTCCAATCCGGTTTCCAGTAGAAGTGCCCCCAGGATTCGGGCACCTTGTTGCCCCACCCGAACGGGTCGGCCGCCTCGACGTGAATGGAGAACACGCGTGAAAAGCTGGCGTGGTCACGATCCAGACTGCCGAACCAGATGGAGGCGTAGTAGGTGCCGGCGTTCAGCGGGATGTTCCCGAGGTCGCAGGTAATCCGCCATCGGGAGCTGCTGCCGGCACCGGAGATGCCCTGGACCTTGCTGCTGGCGCCCACGACTGGGATATCGAAGAGGCTGTAGAGAACGAATCCCGCGGTCACGGACGGGTGGTCACCCGGGCAGTCCACTTCGAATTCGAGCGTCACCGGCTCACCGCACGACAGCGTGATCTGGCGGCCTTCCGCCCGCAGCAGGTATCCGCGGTCCTCATCGTCGGCAATCTCGACGTCGCTGCCGTGCGCGCTGCGCTCGGATTCGAGATACTTCGCAATCACTTCATCGGGCGGGCCCGAAGCGGCGATCCGGCCATTCTCCAGATAGATGATGCGGGAGCACAGCGATCCGACGGCCCCCATGTTGTGGCTCACGAACAACACGGTCCGTCCCGCGCGCGCGACCCCTTCCATCTTGCCGAGGCACTTCTTCTGAAATCCGACGTCGCCGACGGCCAGCACTTCGTCCACGAGCAGGATCTCCGGCTCGAGGTGCGCGGCGACGGCAAACGCGAGACGCATGTACATGCCGCTCGAGTACTTCTTCACCGGTGTGTCGATGAACCGATCGAGCTCGGCGAACTGCACGATTTCGTCGAACTTCTCCCGGATCTCGGTGCGCCGCATCCCGAGAATCGCGCCGTTCAGAAAGGTGTTCTCCCGACCAGTGAGCTCGGGGTGAAACCCGGTTCCCACCTCGAGCAGGGATCCGACGCGCCCGTGGATTTCAGCGGTCCCGGAGGTGGGCTCCGTGATCCTCGCCAGGATCTTGAGCATCGTGCTCTTGCCGGCGCCGTTGCGGCCGATCACTCCGACAACCTCCCCGCGCTGCACCTGATAGCTCAGATCGCGAAGCGCCCAGAGCATGTCGGGCTTGACCCTGTCACCGCCGCGGCGCAGCGCACGGAAGGGCGCCGTGACGAGATCGCTCAACGTGTCACGCAGCGCCTTGTATCGCTCCTCGGTGCCGAGCTCATAGACCTTGCTGATGCCGTCCAACCGGATCGCGAGCTCGGTCACGTTTTACACCACGTCCGCGAACGTCTTTTCCGTGTAGCGGAAATACATAGTCCCGGTAATGAGAATCACGAGCGCAGCCAGGCTGGACACAATCAGCATCGGACCCGGGCGCGTCGCTGTGCCGAGGAGAGCCCAACGGAACCCTTCCACGACGCCGACCATCGGGTTCAGACCGTAGAGGGGCTGCCAGGCTTCGGGCACGAGGCTGCTCGGATACGCAATGGGGGTCGCGAACATCCAGATCTGCGTGAGGAATGGGATCGTATACCGCACGTCGCGGTACTGGACGTTCAGCGCGGAGAGCCAGAGCGACACCCCCAGCGCGGTGACCAGCCCCAGCAGGAGCAGCAGCGGCAGCCACACCACAGCGATGCCAGGTATGCGTCCGTAATACGCCATCATCCCTAGCAGCAACAGAAACGAAACAAGGAAGTCGACGCCGCCCGAAAGCACCGTCGCGATGGGAATTGCCAGCCGCGGGAGGTACACCTTTCTGATGAGATTCGCGCTCTCGACGAGACTGTTCGAACCCATGTTCAGACCGTTCGCGAAGAAGCCCCAAGGCACGAGCGCACAGTAGGCAAACAGCGGATATGGCACGCCATCGGACTGCATCTTGGCAAGCCGTCCGAAAAACAGGCTGAAGATCACCATCGTGAAGAACGGCTGCACCACCGCCCAGGCGATCCCCAGAGCGGTCTGCTTGTAGCGAACCTTGACGTCGCGCCAGATGAAAAAATAGAGCAGCTCGCGATACTGCCAGAGCTCCCCCAGGCGCAGCGATACCAATCCCCGGGATCGCTTGATGTAGATGACGGGGGTCGAGCCGTGCCGGCTGTCGTCCACGTGAATCGGTGGGCTGATGTCGAGCTCAACGGGTGGAGGCATCTAGTCCGGCGCCGTCATCCGAAGAAGGGAAATCCGCTGAACGCCCGGACGGCGAGACCAGTCGCGACCACGGGCGGTGTCATGAGCGGCAGCCGCGTGTAGGAAGCATACACGGTGTGACCGCGAAGGAATCGCCGAAGCCCGAGCCGCGTCAGCGCCACTGACATCAGGACGCCCGGACCGGATTGTTTCAGCCTCCGTTTGAGCATCCGATCGACAGAGTCCAGACGGGTGGTGATGTACTCGGGCACATGCTGCTCTTCGAGGGGCTCGAAGTCGATTCGACGCACCTTCAACGGAAAAAGCGCGCCGAGCGACGTCAGCGTTCGAGTGCCCCACCGCGTGATGTGGTGCGGTGGCTGATTGAGCAGCGCCTTGTCCAACCGTTGCTGCCCGAGATATCCGTCGTTGTTCGGCACGCCGATGCACAGGCGGCCGCCCGGCTTCAGCAGCGTCACGCAGGCCTCCAGGAACCGCCGCGGATTCGTCACGTGTTCCAGCACCTGGAACGAGCAGACCACGTCGTAGGATTCGGGCTCGCGGGCTGCGAGATCGATGACATCCTCCACGGCCACCGGTCGTCGCTGCGATCGCGCCACATCAATCGCCGCACGACTGAGGTCGATCCCCTTCACATTCGCATGACGCCTCTCGCGAACGAGATCCAGAAATCCACCGAAGCCGCACCCGACTTCCAGCACCGCCGCGTCCGGAGGAATGTCGCGGAGCGCCGCGTGATGTTCCCACTTGCCGTCGGTGTAGTACCAGGGAAGCTCTTGCAGCTGCCGATAGAGGTTTTCGGATCCCGCGGCCAGCGGCAGGAAGTAGACGAGACCGCAACGCCGGCAACGATGCTCGGTGATGTTGTCCACATGCTCGAGCTCTCGGCGGATGTCGATCCCCAGTCTCGCCCTCCATTTCTCGACGAGACTGCGGACGTCGATACGGTCGACCTCATCCCCATCGAACCCACACAGCAGGCATGTGGTGGCGGCGCTGCCCCGCTGGGGCAGCTCCGCTGACTTCTTCATGAACAGCACTTTTGTCCCTTTGCTGACTCAACACTGTAACGTACGCCCCCACCTTTGGCAGAAAACGTATCAACCAATTTCTTTAGAAAACTGCGAGCCGCCCGCAGGCGTCTTTTGGAGGGTTTGTAGCAACCGACGTGCCCGGGAAGGAGGGATAGCTCAGCGACTCGATGACCGAGTCGAGCGCTGCCGTTTCACCGGCGCACTGGGAGTGGCCGGATAGAGCTGATCAGCTTCGGGGCGCGATCAGTGAATGCGCGTCGAATGCACGAGCCTCGCACGCTGCCAGTCCCGATCCAGGATCGTCCACAGCCCCTGGTCGAGGTGCTGTCCCTCCTTCTCGAGCGTTCCACGCAGCACGACTTCGCGCGTCGCACCCATCTTGCGAAGCGCGCCATTCCCGCGGACATTCTCCACCGCCGCACGTGCTTCGAGCCGTCGCGCGCCGATGACGTTGAACGCAAACTCGAGCACGAGCGCCGCGGCATCGGCGTAGACGCCGGTTCGCCAGAAGCCCGAGCCAATTGCAAAACCCCACTCGGCGGTCTCGAACGGACCGTCCAGCCGACGAATCTGGAAGATGCCCACTGGCTCGTCCATCCCGTGGGGAACGACCGCGAAGCAGATGAAATTGCCCGCCGCGCGTTCGCGATGCGTCCACGCGATGAAGCGCTCGAACGCATCGATGGACGAAGGCGGCGCCGACATGAAGCGCGACACCTCTTCGCTCGAGACCATCGACCAGAGCGCAGTCGCATCAGAAACACGCGGCTCGCGCAGCGTGACCATGTGCCCATGCAGCACTGGCAGCGCCTGTCGCCAGTCGGTCCCCGGCACCACGCGCGCGGCGGCCGGCCTCCTCGGCCTGATGACCGGGCTGACGTCTGCGACCATCACCGAACCGCCGATTGGCAGCCTCTCCATCACAGCCTCCCGGTATGGTCGGACGTCAACGCCGCAGGCCTGAACAACTCTTCGAACGTCAACTCGTCGTAGCTCGCGAGCTCCCCATCAGCGGTGTCGAACATCGTCAGATCGTCGTCTGCGGTTCCCCAGACGATGTTGGTGCCCCAGACGATGTTGGTGCCCCACACGATGTTCGTCCCCCAGACGATGTTGGTGCCCCACACGATGTTCGTGCCCCACACGATGTTGGTGCCCCACACGATGTTCGTGCCCCACACGATGTTCGTGCCCCAGACGATGTTGGTGCCCCACACGATGTTCGAGGCCCAGACGGCCTCGTCACCAACGCGCGGAGAGCCCCAGATGACGTTTTGACAATCCGCGCCGCCGCAGTTCGTCCCCCAGACGATGTTCTGCGCTCGTGGCGCAGACCCGCCGTCCGTAGCCTGGCTGGTGCCCCAGACGATGTTGGACGCCGAGACAATCGGGTCGCCGTTCTGCGCCGTGCCCCACACGATGTTGGTGCCCCACACGATGTTGGTGCCCCAGACAATGTTGGTCCCCCACACGATGTTCGAGGCCCAGACCACGTCGTCGCAGGTAGCCGAGCTGCAGGCGGTGCCCCAGACGATGTTCTGGCCCGCCAGCGTCGTGGGGCTGCCCCACGCCACCGTCATGTCCCACGCGGACCCTCGGGGATCGAGCGCGCCGCCGCTCAGAAGCTGATTGCCCCAGATGATCTGTTTGCTCCACGCGTCGGACGTCGGGTACACGTCGCCCTCACGCGCGCGCCGGAAGAACTTCGCGAGCTGCACGGAGCCCTGTGTATTCAGGAAACCGGCGCCCTGCGTCAGGGGGTCGTACTCGTAAGTCTGGGCCGTGTACTGCAGGATCGCCTTGACCAGATTCGGCGTCAGGTGTGGATTCGCCTGCAGCATCAGCGCGATGGTGCCACTCACGACCGGCGCCGCCATGCTGGTCCCCGACAGCGTCAGATAGGGCTTGTAGGATGTGGGCACCGTGCCATCGAGCAGGTTCGCGGCGCGCGTCGAATAGAACAGACTCGCGGGATCGCTCAGCGAGACGATGCCGCTGCCCGGCGCAACGACGTCCGGTTTGGCCTGATAGTCGATGGCCGAGGGCCCACGCGAGCTGTACGTCGCGATGACATCGTCGGTCCGGGTGACCGTCCCGCCGCCGTTGGACGCCCCGACCGTCAGTACCCATGGCGCGTTGCCCGGTGCGGTGATGCCGCCGTACTGCGGCTGCCCGTCGGCGGTCTTGCCGAAGTTGCCGGCCGCCGACACGACCACGATGCCGGCGTCCACTGCCCGCTTCGCGGCCAGCGTGAGCGGATCGGTCAGGTAGGATTCGGTGACGGCCGCGCCGACCGAGAGGTTGATGACGCGAATGTTGTACGACGAGGCGTTCGCGACCGTCCACTCGAGCGCCGCGATGACGCCGCTGACGGTGCCTTGACCCTGATCGTCGAGCACCTTGAGGCTGACGAGGTGCGCGCCCGGCGCGACGCCGGCGCGCACGCCTCCCGTGTCGTATCCGTTACCCGCGATGATGCCGGCCACATGGGTGCCGTGACCGTAGTCGTCATACGCCGATGGACGGCCGTTGACGAAGTCCATGAACGCCGCGACGCGCTGACCATCCGGATCCTTCAGCTTCTGTGACTTCCGCTGGTAGCTCAGGTCGTCGTGCCAGGCGGTGACACCGGAGTCGATGACTGCGACGCCCACACCGCGGCCGTCGAACCCCATCGCGCTCTGGACCGCACGCGCGCCGACGGTCACCGCGGCGCGGTTCAGATGGGCGACGACTGGCCGATCCTCGTGGATGCTCTCGACGTCTGCACTGCTCGCGAGCTCCCGCAGCGCGGCATTCGGCAGATCCAGCACTGCGCCGTCGATCAGCTGCAGGCGGCGACGAAGGACGCCGCCGAACCGGCGGCCGTCGGCGGGATCCGCCCCCGGCTTGAGCACGACGATGACTCGTGTTGACCCTGAGGTCCGGTCGGCACGCGTCCGCAGCGCCTCGTCCAGCTTGCCATCGTGATCGCGCCGACCCCGGCCGGCGCGATCGGGCCTCGCCTCGGTCGGCGCGGCGAGTCCCAGAACGCAGAGCAGCAGGGCCGTCGTCCCCCACCGCCGCGTCATCACTCTCGAAAACATGGCGTCCTCTTTCGCGACCTCCCGGGCTCCCCGGAAGCGGGCACTGTTCCCCAGCCTGGTACCCGCCCGATCCCGGGCGGTGGGCTCAAACGTGTCGATCCTCAGGTGCGTGAGCTATCGGCCGAAATCGCCCGTTTTCTGTAATGCGAAGGGGAGACAGCCGGGGTGCGAAAGAGCAAGGGAAAGGCCAGTATGGTCGGGCTGAAACGCTACCGCTTTTAACTGCATTTCTTTCAATGTTTTAACTGATTCAGATGGCACCGAGCGATGATCGCGTTCACACTGAAAGTGATCTATTTTTAAACAACAGAGTCGCGCATGATGACGAACTTAGCAAGATAACTAGCACGTTTACAACACGTTGCATGATGATGTTCCAAACGGGTACGTAGATTCATTCTTGAACAATGGTGACCCACGTCCAGGCCTTTCGACCTAACTCATTCAATTACTGCTGTTTATACGGAATCCCCATCGGAGCGCCCGCCCGCTTTGGTCGTTAATGATGAGGTTGACTGACAGAATGGTGATCGAAATTGCAATTGCGGGGGTGAGCAGCCACGGCGCTTCCGCAATGAGGCGCCCTTCAGCCGCGTCCCGCAGCATCACACCCCAGCTCGGGGAAGCGTCGACGAATCCGAGGCCAACGTAGGAGAGTGTCGCTTCCGCCAGGATGAAGCCGGGCACGAGGAGCGTCGCCTGCGTCGCCAGGAAACCGGTCGTGGCGGGCAGCAGATGACGCAGCAGCAATCGCGTACGGCTCGCGCCCCCCGCGCGCGCAGCTTCTGCGTACTCCCGACGGTTCTCCCCCGCCACGATCGCGCGGACGCCACGCGCCACCAGGGGCCATCCCATCAGCGCAAACACGCCGGTCATCGTCCAGAAGACAGTCGACGTCGGGAGCACGAGCGGCAGGGCGGCCCGCAGCGTCAGGACGACGTAGATCGCGGGGAGCGCGATCACGAAGTCCGCCAGCTTCATCAGTGCGGCGTCTGCCGCCCCCCCGACCACACCCGCGACGCCCCCAACGAGCGCCCCGAGGATCAAGGCTCCGGCCACGGCAAGGCCCGCCACCCCCAGCGAGAGGCGCGCCCCGAGCACGAGCCGCGCGAAGACGTCGCGGCCGAGCGAGTCTGTCCCGAGTGGGAACCACGGAGCGCCGTCCGTGGACGCGAGCCGTCCGGAGCGCAGCCAACGCAGCGGTTCCGGGCGCAATCGATCGACCGAATACGTGCGCGCCAGCCGGTTCTCCAGTCGAAGCGGATACACGAATGGCGCGCGCCAGGTTCCCGCGGCATCCACGAGCCGCGGCCACATCGGCGGCGCCAGCACGTAGTTGGGGAACTGTGCCGAGGGATCGTGCGTCGCGAGATGGGATGCCCCGGCGGATGCGAGCAGAAGCACGCCGAGCAGCCCGACGCCCGCTCCCATGGACCGGGTCACGGCTGGCCTCGCCGACGCGGGTCCGCCAGGGCGAGCGCCAGGTCCGATGCGAACACGCCGCACGCCAGGAAGGTCGACGCCGCAACCGCGCACCCGGCGACGAGGAACACATCGCGCGCAACCAGCGCCTCGTACATCGAGCGCGCCAAGTCCGGGCCACGACATCACGACTTCCACCGCGAACGAGCCGCTCAGCACGCTGGCGAAGACGAGGCCGTAGACTGACAGGACGGAACCGAGTGCCAGCCGGAAGGCGTGGCGCCAGAGCAGACGATTCTGGCCCGAGGCCCCGCGCCTTCGCCCCGAGCAGCGACGGTTGCGAGAGCGCCTCGCGAATCGCTCCCGCCTGCATCCGCTCGAGCGAGGCCGCGAGGGGCAGCGCGAGGGCGAGCGTCGGCAGGATCAGGTATCGCGTGTTGTAGGCGAGCGCCGCGAACGACGACCTCGACTCGAGCGGGAATCCTCCGACCGGCAGCCACCCCGTCACCGCTGCGGCGAGCAGGAGCGCAAACGAGGTCACGAGCGGCGGTACGGAGAGGAGCACGACCGACAGGCCTCGGGCCGCACTGACGGCGAGGCCCCCACGCCCCGCACCGGCCAACGTCCCGACGAGCAGCGCCAGCGCGGTAGCCAGCACGAGCGCGCAGCCGCCGAGCAGGATCGTATTCGCCGCGCGCTCCACGACGAGCGTCGAGACAGGGCGCTGATACTTCAGCGAGCTGCCGAAGTCGAGCCTCGCCGCCCGACCGAGCCACGAGAGGTACTGCACGGCCAGGGGCCGGTCGAGCCCCAGCCGGTGGCGCTCGGCCGCCAGGATCGCGGGATCTGCGCCCAGCTCCGAGAGGTGATCGCCGGGGGCCAACCGCGTGAGCAGCAGCGCCACGGACGAAACGATCAGCACGAACAGGACAGCCTGAACGGCGCGACCCAGAACCAACCGACCGAAGCCGCGCTGCACGTTCCTTCTTTCGGTCCGAAGGACCGTCGGATTTACCGGGTCGGACCGCCGGCGGTCCCCGAGGCCAGCGTATCCGCGCTCCAGAGCAGCTGCGGCAGCTGCAGGACGGGCGTCGCGCCGAGCACGCGTGTCGTCGTCGCGATCGTCACGCGCGGCGCCACGAAGTAGATGACCGGGAGCTCCTCGCCCAGGATGCGCTGCACTTGCGCGAACGCCCGTTGCCGCTGTGCGAGGTCCCGGGCCTGCGACTGCTCGCGCATCAAGTCGTCTATCCGCCTCTCCCAGTCGGTCGACGGGACGCGCTGCGCCGGGTTCCAGAAGTGCTTGTCGCCCGAACTGAGCCAGATGTCCAGGTTGAGGGACGGGATCGGTGCTGCTCGCCTGGACGCCGAAGTAGATGCTGTCGTAGTCGCCCGCTCCGAAGCGCGTGACGATCCCCTTCGGATCGAGGGAGACCAGGTCGACGGCGATGCCGATGTGCTGCAGCTGCGCCGCGAGCGCCGAGGCCGTCCGGCCGCGGATGTGACCTGCCTGCGACAGCATCGAGAACCTGACCGGTGATCCGTCGGCCGTCTCAAGCATGCCGTCGCCGTCGCGGTCGGCGAGCCCGAGGCTGGCGAGCAGTGCCCGCGCCCTGGCCGCATCGTAGGTCCGAATCGGCACGTCGGCGGAGAACCACTTCACGTTTCCCGGGCTGACAGGTCCGAAGATCGGCACCGCGGCGCCGAGGTAGACACTGTCGGCAATCGCCTGCCGATCGACGCCGTATGAGATCGCCTGTCTGAACGCCTTCTGCGAGAGGAGCGCGTGGCCCGGCGATGCCGGCGCCCTTGGCCGAGAGGTTGAACCAGAGGAAGTCCGGATCGAGGCTCGTCCCGATCTCGTACATGCGAAGCTGCCCGGCCGCTTCCAGCTTCTTGAACGCCGCATAATCGGGCGGCCGGATTTCTCCGTTCGAGATCAGGTCGATCTCTCCCGCCTGCAGCCGCAGCGCCTCGGCATTCTGTTCCAGGATCACGACGGTGAGCTTGTCGAGATAGGGCAATTGCGTGCCCTTGGCATCGCGGCGGAAGTAGTGCGGGTTGCGGGTGAACACGAGGCGCTGTCCCGACACGTGCTCGGACAGGACGAAAGGGCCGAGCCCGGCGACGGTGTCGAGGGGCTTTGCGGGCGTCCACTCATCGGCGAGCGTCCCGGCCGCGAGCGCCGCCGCCAGCTTGTGCTTCGGCAGGATCGGCAGGTTGTCGAGGAGGCGCAGGCCTGGCGCGAAGGGCACGGGGAAATGGACGACGACGGTCGAAGGGTCGGGGGCGGACACTTCGAGCGGCTGTCCGCCGGCCTGCAGCGTCTCCTTCAGCGGACTGTGCACGGTCTCCGAGTAGGCCGCCTCAAACGAGAACAACACATCGTCGGCCGTAAACGGGACGCCGTCGGAAAAAACCGCCTGCCGCAGCTTCAACGTGAAGGTCAGGCCGTCGTCCGAGGTCGACCAGCTCTCGGCGAGCCATGGCTCGAGTTCGTCGGTCGATGGGTTCACGCGGACGAGACGCGCCTGCGTCAAGAGCGTGACCAGGTCGGTCGCCGCGCCGCTCTGGACGATGCGGTTGTACGAAGACGGATCGGACCTGAGCGACGCCACCAGTTCTCCGCCGCGGGCAATCGATTCGACGCGATTGGTCGGAAGCGATCGCGGTCCCGGAGCACACGTCCACCACAGGGCCCCCGCCGCGATTGCGAGCGCGATGGCGACGAGCGAAAACGGCTTGAGAAGCCTGGCCATTAATGAACTCACCGGCCAACGGATTGGCCGGTGTCCTCCAAATGAAGTATCGGCCATTCGCGAGCGCCGTCATTCACACGGTATCGCGCTTTTTGCGTTTTCAGCTCAGATCTTGGCTGTCTCGGTGTGTGCGTGCGATCGCCGTGGGTAATGGTGGGCGCGTCGTCGCCGCACAGACGGCCGGGAATTGCGCGCCAAAGAGTCCTCTTTTGTCGTTTCGATGCATCTGTCGATGCCCCCCCCATGTACGTGGATCAAGTGGCATGTGGTGTGCCTTTAGAGTGGCGTTCCCTCGCACTAAAACCAGTTTCCCAAGGGTGGCGTTCATGACCCGAACACTCGTGTCCTCTCTGGTGGTGCCGCGACGACTCGTCGCGATTGGCTTGGTCCTGGCGGCGACGGTGCTGGCCGGATCGGCCGATGCGGGCCCCCGAAGGGCGCGACTCTCGCGTGACCTCTCGGATCGACTCGCGAAGGGGGACGCAGCGGTCACGAGCGTGATCGTCGAGTGGGAGCAGCGCGAAGATTGACACGCTGGCGAAGCAATACGGCGCGAAAGTGGTGAAGATGCTCCGGAACGGCGCGGTCCTCCAGGTCAATGGCGGGCAGCTCGACGCGCTCAGCCAGGACGCGGATGTGGACCATCTCTCGGGAGACGTGCCGGTCGTGCGAATGGCGGGGGAAACCTCCGAGGCGATCGGCGCAGACCAGGTGTGGTCCGGCGTGTTGACGGGGATGTCGGGGTACACGGGCGCGGGCATCGGGGTGGCGGTCGTGGATTCCGGGATCGCGCCGTCGGCGGTCCTCAACGGCCAGGTGGTGGTGACCGTCGACTTCACGGGAGACCAGGCGAAGCGCGAGGACCCGTACGGGCACGGCACGCACGTCGCGGGCATCATCGCGGGCCAGGGCACGGCAGTATCCGGGCGTCGCGCCCGGCGCGCAGCTGTTGAACCTGCGGGCAATGGGCCCGGACGGATCGGGCGCGACGAGCAACGTGATCGCGGCGATCGACTGGGTGCTGGATCACCAGGCGGAGTACAACATCCGCGTCATCAACCTCTCGCTGGGGCATCCGGTGCTGGAAGCCGGCGGCGGACGATCCGCTGTGCCAGGCCGTGCAGCGCGCAGTGGATGCGGGGATCGTGGTCGTCGCGGCGGCGGGCAACTTCGGGAAGACCGCGGCAGGGCAGCCGATCGTCGGAGCCATCGTGTCGCCCGGGAACTCGGCGGCGGCGCTGACCGTCGGCGCGCTGAACACGAAGGGCACGGCGGGGCGGTCCGACGACGTGATGGCGACGTTCAGCTCGCGGGGTCCGACGGCGATCGACGGGCTGGTGAAGCCGGAGCTGGTGGCGCCGGGGAACCGGATCGTGTCGGCGTCGGCGAACAAGTCGTTCTTCGAGTCGCACTATCCGGAGCGTCTGGTGTAGGGGCGGGTGCGAAGGCGTACATCGAGATGAGCGGGACGAGCATGTCGGCGGCGGTGGTGTCGGGGGCGACGGCGCTGCTGCTCGAGGCAAGCCCGAAGCTGACGCCGGCGGAAGTCAAGCTGCTGCTGCAGTTAACGAGCTCGCGGGTAGCGGGTGCGGGGCTGATTGAGGCGGGCGCGGGAAGCCTGAACATCGCGGCGGCGGTCGCGGTTGCGACGAGTGGGAGCAGCGGCCCAGTAGTTACCTCGATTTCAGACGAACCAGTGCAAGGCGACGGCATCTTCTTCGTGACGGCTGGAACACAAACTCAAGTCGCCAACGTCAGGGAATCCCACACCGCCTTTTGGACGGGCCTCCTGCCTTCTGACTACGCGTCAAGTGATTCTACCAATTGGACTAACGCGATTGCGTGGACGAACGGGATTGCCTGGACCAATGCCATAGCCTGGACGAATGCGATTGCCTGGACCAACGTCATCGCGTGGACCAACGCCATCGCGTGGACTGACGCCATTGCGTGGACTGATGCCATCGCGTGGACTGACTCGATTGCCTGGACCGACTCGATTGCCTGGACTGACTCCATCGCGTGGACCGACGCGATTGCCTGGACAAACGCCATCGCGTGGACTGATGCCATCGCGTGGACTGACTCGATTGCCTGGACCGACTCGATTGCTTGGACTGACTCTTGGCAGGACTGATTTCACGCTCTGCCGAACCGCAAACATTTCAAAACCGAAACCCCCGAGATGGTGAAACATGCGTATAATTGTTTGGACTGACTAGTTTAGCGTGACACGGTCACGGATACACCGGCTAGAGCTGGTGACCGTGGCCGTTCCCTTTTTATGAGCAGCACACGGTTCGCGCAGCTAGCGCCAACCTCGAAGGCGTACGTGACGATCATCGTCGCGGCGGGAGCCGTGACTGTGCTGCGGTCTGTTTACGACCTCGCCACCACCGACACTGCTTGGAGCTGGATAGTCCTCGCAGTTCTTACACTAGTCAGCGGCTCAGCAACGATCAAGCTTCCGTCATTGCCGGCGACCATCACCGTCTCTGAAACGTTCGTCTTCACGTCTGTACTTCTGTTCGGTTCGTCAGCCGGAACACTAACCGTCGCGCTCGACGCCCTCGTCATTTCTTTTTGGTCGTACCGGAAGGGCCATCCTCTCTACAAGATCGTTTTTAATCTTTTCGCCCTGCCGCTAACCATTTGGGTAGCTTCGCAGTTGTTTTTCTTTCAGGCAGGCATAAGCCCACTGTTCGACGATGCGAACCAACTTGCGATAAAGACGTTACTGTTTCCATTGTTTGTACTAGCGCTAACTTATTTTTCGCTAAACAGTTGGATTATCGCGTTTGCAATTGCGCTCGAAAAACGATTGCCGCCCTATCGAATCTGGCGCGAGAATTTTGCGTGGCTCTCACTGAATTATTTCGGCGGAGCGTCTGTTTCAGTGTTTCTAGTTAGTTATACGAGAAGCCTTGACCCCACTTATCTCGCGCTAATCCTTCCGCTGATAGTGGTCTTGTATTTTACGTTCTCTACGTCCATGGGGCGAGTAGCTGACGCGAACGAACATCTCCGCCAGCTGAATGACCTTTATATGTCGACCATCGAAACACTTGCGATGGCAATCGACGCGAAGGACCAAATCACACACGGACACATCAGACGAGTACAGACCTACGCGATCGGTCTTGCCAAGCGACTAGGGGTCGCGGATGTCTCGTTAATTTCGGCTGTCGAAGCAGCCGCGCTTCTGCATGACATGGGGAAGCTAGCCGTGCCCGGAGTACATTCTGAACAAGCCCGGCCCGCTGACCCCTGCAGAATTCGAGAAGATGAAATTGCACGCCAGTGTGGGGGCCGACATTCTTTCGGCGATTGATTTTCCGTATCCAGTCGTTCCAATCGTCCGTCATCATCACGAAAACTGGAATGGCACAGGGTACCCGGATGGCTTGAGCGGAGCAGACATCCCAATTGGAGCGCGAATCCTTTCCGTCGTCGATTGCTTCGACGCCCTCACTTCGGACCGCCCTTACCGACCACGACTATCGGATAAGGATGCAATCGCGATACTGCTCGAGCGGCGTGGCTCGATGTATGACCCGATTGTGGTTGACACGTTCATTCGCGTTCACGGGGAGATCGCGCCCACTGTCGCTGAGGAGCCGCGCGAAATGCCCCTAGGCGCAATCACGGCCGCCTCCATCGAGAACGGTGCTACGTCGCCGGCACCAGTTGGTCTCGATGAAATTGCTGGAAGTACGGAGGAGATGTTAACGCTCTTCGATCTAGCTAGGGGCCTCAACAATCAGATGAGCGTCTCTGATGCTGGAGACGTCATCATAAAGCACCTGCGTAGGCTAATCCCCTGCACGTTGTGTGTGTTTTATTTGTATCAGGTTGAGTCCGACGAACTAGTCGCAGCGCACGCAACTGGTGAGAACGCCGGAGTGATCTCTGGCCTAAGAATCGGCGTCGGACAGCGACTCAGTGGTTGGGTCGCGGCGCACAAGCAGACAATACGCAACTCTGATCCAGTCTTGGATTTTGGGGACGCCGCTCGATCTCTCCCAACGAGGCCTAAGAGTTGCTTAAGCACTCCCATGATGGTCGGCAATAATCTGGTCGGGGTGCTGTCTCTGTACGCTGCTGGGCGAGAGGCCTTCAGCGAAGAGCACGAGCGGATCCTGGAAGTCGTGTCGAGACAGGTGTCGGCGATAATCCGAAATGCGGTACAGTTTGAAAGTGCGAGAGTGGCGTCAATGCGTGACTTGTTTACTGGGCTACCAAATCTAGAACGCCTCAGGCAGGTTACCGAACCAAACAGCAGTGTCGATCTCCTCTCATACCCTGTGTCTGCGATCGTCGTACGTGTTGAATTCGGGCCTTCGGTGCCTCGAGCTGAAGATAGCCCAGTTAGGGAAACCCTGCTCAACACGATCGCAAGAACAACCCGCAACAGTCTCCGGTCAGTCGACTTGCTGTTCAGGTCGGGTCCTGAAGAACTCGTCGCATTGCTACTAAAGAGTGACCCCGATTCCTCAACGGCAATAGCGGACAGACTTCGCAGTGCCCTCGCCGAGATTGTGAGCCAGCAGAGAAATGCCGAACCGGTAGTTCGTACCACCGTCATTGCCTCGCCGGTACACGAAAACGCGCGCTCGATTGATCGGTTTCTAAGTCGTACCGAGACAACAGAGATCAATTTCAGGGCTCATTGGCGTCGACGCCAAATTCCGAATCGATTCATTGAGTTGAATTAGCCTGTGGTTGGCGTATTCTGCTCAGAATCGCTCGAGCATTTGCAATCCTGGCTGGACACGGGTCGATTCGCCAAGGCACTACGGGAATTGCAGTCAGTTGGTCGCCCGGTTGAAAGAGCGGCCGCCATCGAGTGGGATACGCTTTTCGCTGAACTATCCTTAGAGACCGGGAACAGTAATCTTGCGGTCGCTGCAGCGCACCGCGTTCTAGCCAACCAGAACGCATCAGCCTATCTGAGCGCTCGCGCCCATCGAGTCCTGTCAAATACGTCATTCTATTCAGGAAGTATCGACTCTAGCCAAGTTCACTTGGCACAGGCAAGAAATCTCTGCTCCGCGAAAGACACCGCTCTCCTGCCCTTGCTGGCCCACGTCGAGTTGCTCGGTTTTTCGCTCGCTTCGCGTTTCCAACCGATCGATACCGCACTCTCTCTTTTATCGAACGTTAGACGCCTCATTACTCGGGCTGGACATCCGCATTTATTAGTTCTGCTGCGGATTGCCGTCGCGCGTGCAGAGATTCGGCGAAGGTCAAGCGCAGAGGCGCACCGCCATCATGTCGCGGCTTTCGACTTGATTTCGGCGCATCCAAATGTCTGGTTGGAAGGTCTGATCGAAATCGATGCGTCGGCGGGATCGATGGTCACTGGCGACCTAACCGGCTGCCTTGACCACGCTCGAAACGCGCTCAAGTTGTCTGAAGAATCAGGCCATTCACGCACACGACTGGCAGCGTCGATCAACATTGCTCAGGCACTTGAGATGGGCGGGGACACGGAGCGCGCTCATGGGTACCTTGACGATGTAATACGCGACGCCGACGGCAACCAGCACTTGCTTCGGGCGGCGCTCGACAGTTTGGCCAACCTGTGGATAACTAAGGGTGACTACGCAGCAGCCCGCGACGCATTTATTGCGTCTGACGATCTTTTCAAGGGTGAATCCTCGCCCACGCTAAATTGGGACGTCATAACGGAACTCAATAGCCGGGCTCGCCTTGAGCAATTCTTGTGGCAATGGAGTGAAGCTCACTCAATACTGAGCAACGCTTTGTCGATCGCGCAAGAGTCTGAGGACGCTGTTTGGATCTTTCGCTTGTCTCTCGCAAAGGCACGCTGTCTCGCGATGATGGGACGGCCTGCGGACGCCGTTCTGGCGCTCCCTGCTCGTTCGGCAGACGAGCTGATCGATCCGGAATGAATTAGCCGTTACTGTGGGGCAGTAGCAGCCATTCATAATTCAACCGACCAAATCGGAGCATTTGCCTCCAACCTTAATCGTTCACTCCGCGTCGCGCGCGAACTTGGGAATCAGGCACTATCGCGCGAACTAATGTGTGGCGTTGAGGAGAAGGCAACTCTAGCCGCGGAACGCGAACTCGCTCCACCCCACCCCGCCACGCCGCCCGATCTCGACAGCGCCGTCGCCCTGATCGAGCTGGCAGGACATCCCCACATCCTCGGCCGCGAGGCCTTCGCGATCCTCGACCAGGCCGCCTGCTGCGAGCGTCTCGCGCTCGTGGCCGTCGGGGCCGCCGGCGTCAGGGCCATCGCGGTAGCCGGGTGGACCGAGGCCGAAGCCGTCGCCGCCGTCCGCGATGCCGCCCCCGAAGACATGGCCGTCCTCGGTCTGCATCGCGACGAAACCTGGCAGCTCCTGGCCCGCCCGCTCCCTGACCTCGGGCACCACTGCACCGTCGCCGCCATCCGCAAGCTCGTGGCGACCGCCCGCAGCCTCGACCAGTATCGCCGCGACGAGAAACAGCGCGCCGCCCTCTGGCCCGCCGAAGCGCTCGACGGAGATCCCGAGAGCATCTGGGCCTCCGAGCAGAGCGCCGAGCTCCTCACCATCGCGCGACGCATCGCTCCCAGCCAGGTGCCCGTCCTGCTGACCGGCGAAACCGGCACCGGCAAGGAAATGCTCGCGCGCGCGATCCACCGCGCCTCCGACCGCGCCGACCGCCCGCTGCAACCCTTCAACTGCAGCGCGGTGCCGCGCGAGATGCTGGAGAGCCAGCTGTTCGGCTACCGCCGCGGCGCCTTCACCGGCGCGGATGCCTCGTTTCCCGGCGTCATCCGCGCGGCAGCCGGCGGCACCCTCTTCCTGGACGAGATCGCGGACATGAGCCTCGACCTGCAGCCGAAGCTGCTCCGCTTCCTCGACTACCACGAGATCCACCCGCTCGGCGAGCCGCACCCGATCAAGGTCGACGTGCGCGTCATCGCCGCGACCAACGCCAACCTCGAACAGATGGTCGCCGAAGGCCGGTTCCGTGAAGATCTCCTCTACCGCCTCAACGTGGTCCGGCTGCGGATCCCCGCCGCTCCGCGAGCGGCGCGAGGAGATTCCGCCCCTCGTGCAGCACTACCTGCGGCGGTTCAGCGACGAGCAGAAGAAGGGCCGCCTCACCATCACGGACGAAGTCCTCGAGTACCTCGTTCTTGTACAACTGGGCGGGGAACCTCCGGCAGCTCGCCAACGAAGTCAGGCGCATGGTCGCCTTCGCGGACCGCGACTCGACGATCACGCCCGCGCTCCTGTCGCCCGAGATCCTCGCCTCGCGGCGGACGATCGCCGCCTCACCCGACGAGCCCGAGGTACGGGTGCGGCTCGATCAGCCGATGCCCGCCGCCGTGGACATGCTCGAACAGGTGATGGTGCGCCGCGCCCTCGAGCGCGCCCACGGCCGCGTCGAAGAGGCCTCCCGTCTCCTCGGCATCTCCCGCAAGGGCCTGTTCCTCAAGCGCCGCCGCTGGGGACTTCGCCAGGCGTCGTAATCAACCGAAGGCGGCCGGACCCCCATCGCCGTCGCTCGCGTGTGGTCGCGCGAAGGCGGCTTCAGGCAGATGAGCGCGGTGCGGCGAAGCCACATCGGGCCCGCAACGCGATGCGGCCAGCGCGGAGCGCAGCTCGAAAAATGCACTGCAGGCGCGCCGGGCCGCGTCGGCGCCGTTTCGCCACTCTCCCCCGCGCGACCCGGTCGCCGGAGTGATTGTTCACAGGCCCACGGACAACCCGAGCCGACGCGGGGTCGTCAGCACACCCGCCGGAGGTGCATTTTTCCGCGCGTCAGGCCGAGGCGGTGCGGGGCCGATGTGGCCTCGACGCGCGGCGCTCTTCCACCTGAAGGTGGAAGCCACACGAGTAGATGCTTCAGCAGGCTTTCAAGCCGGACCGCGCGAAGGCGGCTTCAGGCGGAGGAGCGCGGAGTGATTGTTCACAGGCCCACGGACAACCCGAGCCGACGCGGGGCCGTCTGCACACCCGCCGGAGGTGCATTTTCCCCGCCTACGCTCAAGCCTTCGGCGGACCGGCCGTAGCTTCAGCGAAGGCTGGCCGCGCGTCAGGCCGAGGCGGTGCGGGGCCGATGTGGCCTCGACGCGCGGCGCTCTTCCACCTGAAGGTGGAAGCCACACGAGTAGATGCTTCAGCAGGCTTTCAAGTCGGACAGCGCGAAGACGGCTTCAGGCGGAAGACCGCGGTGTGATTGTTCACAGGCCCGCGGACAACCCGAGCCGACGCGGGGTCGTCTGCACACCCGCCGAAGGTGCATTTTTCCCGCCTGCGCCCACGCCTTCGGCGGGCCACCGTAGCTTCACCGAAGGCTGGCGGCGCGTCAGGCCGGGGCGGTGGGGGACCGATGCGGCCTAGACGCGCGGCGCTCTTCCACCTGAAGGTGGAAGCCACACGAGTAGAGGCTTCAACAGGCCTTCAAGTCGGACCGCTTCACCTCATCCCACCGAAGAACGACGGAAGCGGCATGTCGCGCATGGTGTGCAGCCCCGGCGCCACCTCGAGGATCTTCGGGAGCGAGTTGACGGCAATGGACGCGGTCGCGATGTCCCCGTGGACACCTCCCGCGATCTTCATCTTCAACGCGGGCGACCCGGTAATCTCCACGGCATCGTAGGACTCCGGCGCGCCCAGGTACGCCTCCATGTGCAGGGTAATCGCCGGCTGTCCGTTGCGATAGCCGACACCATCCTGGATGATGCCGCACACGTAGCCCGGATCCACGGCGAGGAAGTCGCTCGCCACCCGGGTTTCCGCCATCTTCGGCTGGATCTCGTCGGTGATCTTCTCGAGCTTCCACCCGAAGGCCTCACCAATCATCGAGATCGACTCTGCCAGCCCGACGTGCCGCACGCTCCCATCGTCCACTTTCTTACGGAACTGCTCGCGTGTCAGGCCGGCGCCGATCTTCTGCTGGAACGGCAGCCGCCGGATCCGCGCGTCCTGAATCCGATCGACGTGCACCGCCTCGACCCGCTCGCAGATGCCCGTCAGCGTGATCGGCAGCGCGTCCATGACGAACCCGGGATTCACGCCGGTGCCGAGCACGGCGACCTTGGCTTTCTTCGCGAGCTGGTGGATCGCGCGCGCGTACTGCAGGTTCGCCCGGGTCGGGTACGCCAGCTCCTCGGTCGTGGAGACGATCGGAACCTTGAGCTTCAACACCGTCTCGAACTGCGGGAGCACCTTCTTCAACGACGAGCTCGTGCACAGCACCGCGACATCCGGCTTCGACGTCCTGATCGTCTTCTTCACGTCGTCCGAGACCCGGACGCGGAGCGGCTTCGGGAGTCCCGCCACCTCACCGAGATCCCGTCCGACCTTGGCGGGATCGATGTCGATCGCGCCGACGATCTTGAATCCTTTGCGCTCAGCCACCTGCCGCACGATGCCGACGCCGATGGGGCCGAGACCGAAATGCACTACCCGGATAGGACCTGATGTCGAAGCCATGCACACGCTCCTGGAAACCGAACTGCGAAAAAGCCGACTGGCCGACCTCGCCTCGATGACGACGGCGAAATCACTGCGAATGAAGACGATCTCGAATTATACCCGTGCGCCCCGGGCGCACTCGCCCTTTGGTGTAACATCGGCGCGTGCGCGCGCGATGGAGGGCGATCGTGTCGGTGGCGGTCCCCGTTGCCTTTGGTGCACTCGTGGCGAGCAACGGCGTGGGACTGCGTGCGGACCCACAACCTCCCTCAACCGTCGCGGCCGCTGCGCCCGCGCAGACGGCGCGATCGCCGAGAAACGCCAGCTACGCCATCAACGTCCGGCTCGACCCCGCGAGCCGGACGCTCAAAGGCGACGAGCTGCTCACGTGGCGCAACATCACCGCCACGCCGGCGACCAGCCTTCGCTTTCATCTCTACTACAACGCCTGGCGCAACACCGGCTCGACGTGGATGCGCGAGCGCCGGCTCGCGGGCGACGAGGAGCTCGCGCGACGGCCGCAGGCCGACTGGGGCTGGATCGAGGTCACCGGCCTCCGCTTGATTGCCGCCGACGGAACGCCGACCGACCTGACCTCCAGCCTGCGCTTCATCGCCCCGGACGACGGGAACCCGGATGACGCGACCGTGGCCGAAGTACCGCTCAGCGTCCCGGTGCAGCCGGGGCAGACGGTGAACGTGCAGATTGGCTGGTCCTCCCGCGTGCCGCGAACGTTCGCGCGCACGGGCGTCGTGGGTGACTTCTACTTCCTCGCGCAGTGGTTCCCCAAGATCGGCGTCCTCGAAAGCGACGGGTGGAATTGCCATCAGTTCCACGCGGCGACGGAGTTCTTCTCGGACTTCGGCGTCTACGACGTCCGGCTCACGGTCCCGAACGGGTGGATCGTCGGGGCGACGGGCCGCGAGCGCGCGCGTCGAGACGAAGGCGACGGCACGACCACGCACACATACTACGCGGAGGACGTGCACGATTTCGCCTGGACCACGAGCCCCGACTACGTCGAGCGCACCGCCCCGTTCGAGGATCCCCGTCTTCCCGGCGTGTCGATGCGGCTTCTCCTGCAGCCGGAGCACGTGGGGCAGGCCGAGCGTCACTTCCAGGCGACGCGGGCGACGCTCAAGTATTACGGCGACTGGTTCGGGCCCTATCCGTACGGCTACATCACGATCGTCGACCCGGCCTGGCAGAGCGGCGCCGGCGGCATGGAGTATCCGACGCTCTTCACCGCCGGCACGCGCTGGCTCGCACCGGCGCACGTGGCGCAGCCCGAAGGCGTCACGGTGCACGAAGCGGGACATCAGTTCTGGTACGGGCTGGTCGCCACCAACGAGTTCGAGCACGCGTGGATGGACGAGGGCTTCAACACGTTCTCGACCGCGCGAACCCTCGAGCAGTTCTTCAGGCCCAACTACCTCGCGCAACGCTACTTCGGCGACTTCGTCCCGTGGACGTTCGAGGACTTTCCTCTCAGCCGCGCCACTGACCTCAATCGCCTGGCCGGGTACCGGGCCGCAGCCCAGTCCGACGCGCAGGCGACGCCGTCGTGGCGTTACTGGCCGGGCACCGGCGGCGTCATCACGTACAACAAGACGGCGCTCTGGCTGAACACGCTGGAACGCCTGATCGGCTGGGACACGCTCCAGCGGATCATGTCCACCTACTTCGCGCGGTACGAGTTCAAGCATCCTCGGCCGGAGGACTTCTTTGCGGTCGCGAACGAGGTCAGCGGGCGCGACCTCACCTGGTTCTTCGATCGCGTCTACCGGAGCTCCGCGGCATTCGACTACGGCATCGATCAGTTCACGAGCCGGCAGGAGCCCGTCCGCGGCTTCGTCGGCGACGGCGATCGGCGGCGCTTCGCCGAGCCCGCGGCCACGCCGGGCACCCGCTTCCACACGACGGTGGTCGCCCGGCGGTACGAGGACGGCGTATTCCCGGTCGACGTGCGCGTCGTGTTCGAGAATGGCGAAGAGGTGCGCTGGCGCTGGGAAGGCGCCGAGCGATGGACGAAGTTCGAGGTGGACCGGCCGGTGCGCGCCGCCTACGCGCAAGTCGACCCGGAGCGCGTGCTGCTCCTCGACCACAACTACACCAACAACTCCGCCCGACTGACGCCGGACGTCGCCGAGCGAGCGGCTCGAAAGTGGTCCCTCGCATGGCTCGTATGGCTCCAGGATCACCTCCTGACCTATGGATTCTTCGTTTAGTCAGACCGGGGGGCTTCGCCCCGCCGGACCCCCCATCGCCGTCGCTCGCGGGGGCCCCGACGCCCCGCTTCCGCCTCCGCCAAGGCTACGGCGGACGCGCCGAAGCGCCTCCGGCGCGAAGGCGCGCCGCTCCGGCGGGCGCGCCTGCGGCGCGCTTACAGCGTGGTGCGGCAACGAGAAAAAAGATGCTCTCCACACATGACGGTCTAATGATTATGCGCAGTCGCGCACTCGTAAGATGCGTCCTCGTCTAGCGTTCCGCGAGGGCGTGCGGCGCGTGAATGCCGCCCCGACCCTGGTGTGCGGCCTGTTCGCGGTCACCCTGCTCGTCTCGCTGCCGCTGTCGATTGCGCTCGGCGACATGATCGAGGCGCACCTCGGACGCAGCCTGGCGGCTGACACCGCCGCCGCCGGCACGGATTACGACTGGTGGCAGGAGTTCTCGGCGCAGGCGACCGGGCTCGGTAAGACCTTCGTGCCGACCGTGGTGGGGTTCGGCGCGGTCCTCCAGAATCTGAGCGGGCTTCTGGACAATCAGCCGTTCGCGGTCACGATCGCCGGAGTGACGTGCGCGTGGCTGGTGATCTGGTCCTTCCTCTCGGGCGGGGTGATCGATCGCCTGGCGCGGGCGCGCCCGACACGGACGGCCGGCTTCTTCGCCGCGTGCGGGACCCATTTCTGGCGGTTCGTGCGGCTCGGCGTCGTGGCGCTCCTCGTGTACTACGTGCTCTTTGCCGGCGTCCATGTATGGCTGTTCGACGGTCTGTATCCGCGGCTGACACGGAACCTGGCCGTCGAACGAACGGCGTTCGCGATCCGGCTCGGCTGTTACATCCTCTTCGCCCTGTTGTTACTCGTGTGCAATCTCGTCTTCGACTACGCGCGCATAAGGATCGTCGTCGAAGATCGGCACAGCGCAGTCGGCGCCCTGATTGCAGGATCGCGATTCGTGCGCCGGAATCGAGGCTGTTTCCGTCTGTATCTGCTGAACGGCGGCGCGTGGCTCGCGCTGGTGGCCGCCTACGCGCTGGTGGGGGCCGGAGCTCCGCGTTCGGGTGTGCGGATGTGGCTCACGCTGGGAATCGGGCAACTCTACGTCGTTTTGCGTCATTATCTAAAGCTCGTGTTCTATGCGTCCGAGACGTCTGTACTTTCAGGGTGCGGTGGCCCACGCGTCGTACACAGCCGCCCCCCCGGTGGTCTGGCCGGAGTCACCGGCCGCGGAAGCTGTCCTGAATGCGGATTCAATCGCCCCATGAGCCATCGCTTCCCGAAGCGATGCAGGTGAAGGGCTTCAAACAGGCGCGCATCCTCATCGTCGACGATGAGGCCGCCAACGTGGAGCTGCTCAGACGTCTGCTCGAGCGGGCCGGCTTCTCACGCCTCGACAGCACGAACGATCCGCGGGAGGCTGCCCCGATGTTCAAGCAGCTGGGCCCTGATCTCGTCCTGCTCGATCTCCACATGCCGCACATGGACGGGTTGCAGGTCATCGACGAGCTCAATCAGCTCGAACACGCCTCCTATCTCCCCATCCTGATGTTGACCGGGGACATGACGCCCGAAGCGCGCCGCGAAGCGCTGTCGCGCGGCGCCAAGGACTTCGTCAACAAGCCGTTCCACGCCGACGAAGTCCTGCTGCGGATCCGGACGCTGCTCGAGACGCGCTTCCTCTACCTCCAGATCCAGAGTCAGAACCAGATGCTGGAAGCGAAGGTGCAGGAGCGGACGCAGGAGCTCGAGGCCGCGCAGATCGAGATCATCGAGCGGCTGGCGCGCGCCGCCGAGTTCCGCGACGACAACACCGGCCAGCACACCGAGCGGGTCGGCCAGATGGCGGCGCTCCTCGCGCAGGAGATCGGCATGTCCGACGCGCAGGTCGCGCTGATCCGCCGGGCCGCGCCGCTCCACGACGTCGGCAAGATCGGCATTCCGGACTCGGTACTGCTGAAGCTGGGCAAGCTCACCGACGAGGAGTTCGCGCTCGTCAAGACGCACACGACGATCGGCGCGCGGATCCTCTCGGGCAGCCATTTCAGCCTGCTCAAGCTCGCCGAAGAGATCGCCTTCAGCCATCACGAGCGCTGGGATGGGAGTGGGTACGAAGGCATGGTCGGCGACGCCATCCCTCTCGCCGGGCGGATCGTCGCCATCGCCGACGTGTTCGACGCCTTGACGCAGAAGCGGCCGTACAAGGCCGCGTGGCCGATCGGCGACGCGGTTGCAGAGATCGAGCGGCAACGCAGCCGCCAGTTCGACCCGGCGATTGTCGACGCCTTCCTGAGGGTCATCGATCGCACGCCTCAAATCGTCTGAGATCGGCGTCGGCCTGCCCGATCACGTCGATCGGCACAACCATCGGGCGCCAAAGCGAGGCGCCGGAGGGCAGCGGGCGCAGGCCGCCGCCGACCGCCAACAATGAACAATCGCGGCAAACAGATCTCGGACTGGCTCCTGGAGCGGGTGACCGCCGCCGGGGCGCGCGGGCTGGTCGTCGGCCTGAGCGGCGGACTCGACTCGGCGGTCGTGGCGCGGTTGTGCCAGATGGCCACGCCCGATCGCGTCCTCGGGGTCATTCTGCCCTGCCACAGCGATCCGCGTGACGAGCAGGACGCGGCCGCCGTCGCGGAAGCGTTCGGCCTGCCGTCGATCCGGATCGAGCTGGAGCAGGCGTACGACCGGTTGATCGACGCTTTGCGGGCGGGGATGGCCGCGATGCAGCGCGCGGGGACTCCCGCGACACAAAACGAGCAATTCCCACCGCTGACATCCGGGGAATCGGACGAGCGAAGCCGCGTTCCGCTCAGCAACGTCAAGCCGCGCCTCCGGATGGCCGCGCTCTACTACATCGCGAACTCCCTGAACTATCTCGTCGCTGGAACGGGAAACCGCAGCGAGCTGACGATCGGCTACTTCACCAAACACGGCGACGGCGGGGTCGACCTGCTGCCGCTCGGCAGCCTGCTCAAGAGCGACGTCCGGATGCTGGCGTTGGAGCTGGGCGTCCCGCGTGCGATCCTCGACAAGCCCCCAAGCGCAGGATTGTGGGCGGGTCAGACCGACGAAGCGGAGATGGGCTTCGGCTACAACGATCTCGAGCGGTATCTGATTCGCGGACCCGAAGGCGTCTCTCCCGCGCTGGCGCTGCGGCTCGAGCGGATGATCCGGGGAAACGAGCACAAGCGGGTACCGGCACCGACGCCGGAGTAGCTTCCAGCTACCCAGCTTCCAGCTACCAGCTTCCAGCTTCCAGCTTCCAGCTTCCAGCGCAACGGCGCTGAATTCTGACTACTGAATTCTGAATTCTTTCCTACCCCGACCCAACTCCAACGCCCATGGACGGCGGGGCCGGCACCGGAATCGCGGCGGTGTCCGAGATCCCTGCGAGGCGGCGCCTCGCGTTCTGCACCGCCTTTTTGACCGTGGCATCCTGGTCCTGCTCGAGTCGATCGAGCGCCCCTTCGAGGCCATCGAGCTGCATCGCGCCAATCGCATACACGGCGCACGATCGCAGCCACGAGTCCTCGCTCGCGAGCAGCGTCTCGACCGCCTGTTCCGGCGTCTCGAGCGGAGCGCCGACCAGTCCGTTGGCGAGCGTGATGCGCTCGGCGACCGTGACGCTGCTGTCGAGGAGCGGCACCAGCAGCTGACGCAGCTCCGGCTTGAGCACGTTGTCGAGAAACTCGATGGCATTCCCGCGAATCGTCGGATTCGACGACCGCAGGCCGACATACGCGTCGTGCAGGCCGACATGCGGCAGCAGGAGCGCCATCACGCGGAAGATTCGCTCGAGCTCCTGCTCCATCGAGTTTCTCATCGCCTCGAGCACGGGGTCGCCCGGGCGGAGCCGTTCCTGCAGCGGTCCGAGTACCTGATAGGAGCGGTAGTGGCCCACGATCTCGGCGGCCAGCAGGAGCTCCACGGCCGCGGGATCGAGCTGGACTTCGGGGTGAACCGTGCGGAGCTTGTTCAACGAGGCGATCACGCGGTGCCTGAGCGTCGGGTCGGCGTGGAGCAGGCTGCCGATGAGGACCTGTTCGGCCTCGACGGTTCCGATTCGCACGAGCACTCCCGGCAGCTCGCGTCTGACGTCGAGCGGCACACGATCGTCGTCTATTCGCCGCGCGAGCTCGGGGACGATGGCGTTGCCGAAACGAGAGAGCGCGTCGGCGGCGTCGTCGCTGACCTCCGGCCGGCCGAGCGTCCGGACCAGCGCATCGATGAGCCCCTCGTCCACATCGTCCCGGACCATCCTGCGGGCGGCCTCGATGGACTGCCTCACGACCTCGATGTCGGCGTCGGCGAACAGTGGCGGCAGCATCTTCGAAAACGCCGCCGGCACGAGACCAATCAGCCGGGCGGCCTCCACGCGCTCGCGACTGCCGTCGTGACCCTGCGCCTTCGTCATGGCGATCAGGATCGTCCGGGCGGCGTCGAGGTTCTGCGCCGGGCCTGGTGAGGCGAGAAAGGCCGCCATCCCCGCCCGAATCGAGAAATCGGCGAAGTCTCCGAGCTGTTCGATCTGCGCCAGCGGATCGACCCCCTGCTCCCGCGAGAGATACAGCAAGGCCTCGGTGCGGACCGAAAGGTCCGGGTCCCGAAGCAGGGCGACGGCGTCCGCGGCGATCTCCCGATCGCCGGCGGCCGCGAGGAGCGCGAGGGCGCGCTGGCGGACGTCGGCGGCCGGATGGTGGAGGAGGGCGCGCAAGGCAGGATGCCAGCTCTGGGTGCGCTGTCCCTCCAGGAGCCCAAGCGCATAACGCACCTCGCCCGGATCGCCGGCCCCGAGCTTCTCGCGCAACGCCTCGGCAGCCGAGCGCTCGAGCACGGCTGACGATGTCCGCTCGGTGTCCATCCGGTGGCGGTGGATGCTCTCCTGGATCGTGCGGACGTATGCCGATCGGAGCCGCCAGGCGACCACGAGCCAGGCGGCGATGAGCAGGATGTTGATCACGGCGGTGCCCCGCAGGTCGAAGCCCACGCCGGGCAGCATCAGGAAGCCGACGGTCAGGATGCCGTAGATGACGGCACCGACGGCGTCGGCGACGCGTGTGCCGATGATGTCGATCGCGCTCTTGAGAGGGAGACGGTCCTGCGGCGCAATCGGAAGGTACAAGAGCTCGTACGTCGGCCGGTCCACCGAAAACCGGAAGCCCTGGTCGAAGGCGTTCGTGACGAGCACCGACCAGAACGCCGGCAGCAGGACGATGAGCGCCGACCCGATGCCGAGCGACAGCGGGAGGGCCAGGATCGTCACGGCCAGCCCGAACCTGCGGAGGGCCTGGCTCGTGGCGAACAGCTGCACGAGAAAGCTGACGGTACCCAGGGCGAGCGTGAACGTGCCGTTGAACCGCGTGAGCGCCGTGGCATCGCTGTTGAAGAAGCGGGAAGTCACGAGGCTGAGCTGCAGGCCGGTCCACTGCGTCACGATTGCGGTCAGGAAGACGACGGTCGCGATGAGCCGCAGGTAGGGGCTCTTCCAAATCGCCCTTGCTGTCTGAATCGGCCGCGCGCTCGCCGTCCGGATGCGCACGCTGGTGCGCCGCTTGATGCGCGTGTTGGCGACGATCACGACGAGCGCGGCCAGCAGAATCAAAAGGGCCAGCACCAGCAGGAGGTCGATGGATCCCCCAGGGGTTCGACCAGCACGCGTGCCAGGAACCCTCCCACGATGGCACCGAGCGACGCGCCGGACCCAATCAGACCGAACAGCCGCTTCGCCTGACGGGTATCGAACAGCGAGCTGGCATAGCTCCACGCGTGGACCGGCGCGATCACGCCGAAGCAGTTCACCCAGACGTAGAACACGGCCGTGAGCCGCGGCGTCGGCTGGTGCCTGAAGGCGTACCACAGCAAGAGGACGTTGAGGATGAAGAACAACAGGGTCGCCGTCGTGACCCGGCGCGAGCCGATTCGCGCCGCAAGGATGGTATAGGCCGGCACGAACAGCGACAGCACGACCGGGCTGGCGGCCGCCACGTAGACCAGGGCGTACGGGCCGTAGGCTTCTATGAACAGGCCGTTCCGGATTGCCCTTGCCAGCACGTACGATGCGATGACCACGCCGATGTACGTGAAGGAGAGGAGAACGGGAAGGCCTTCGCCGGGTCGGATGTCGAAGAACCGCCGCAACCGGGCAACCATGAGCAGACCCGCAGTTTACTTCAGTTTCTGCATCGCTTAGGCTTTGCGCATGCTCCATCGTCTGCTCGCTACGCTCGTCGAAGTCCGGCGCGAGGAAGGCCTGACGGCCCTCATGATGTTCGCGTATTCGTTCCTCGCGATGACGGCGTACAACATCCTCAAGCCCATTACGCGCTCGAAGTTCATCGCCGACCTGGGGCCCGACAACCTGCCCTACGTGCTGCTGGCGGCGGGCGTCCTGATCGGCATCCTGATGACGGGCTATTCCTGGCTCATGGCACGGCTGCCGGAGCGCGGCGCGCTGCCCATCACGCAGATCGGGATGTCCGCGGTCCTGTTCGCGTTCTGGTTTCTGTTCCAGACGACGGCGTCGTGGGTGTCGGTCGCTTTTTACCTGATGGGGCTCCTGCTCGGGGTCCTGCTCATCAGCCAGTTCTGGACGCTCGCGAATCTCGTCTACGACCCGCGGCAGGCCAAGCGGCTCTTCGGATTCATCGGCGGCGGCGCGCCGCTCGGCGGGATCGCCGGCTCCGCGATCCTGCAGTCGTACACGGCCACAATCGGCACGACGCACATGCTGCTGATCAGCGGCACGCTGATGGCGGTGTGTGCGCTGCTCGTCGCGATGATCCTCCGCCGCGAGCGGCCGCCGGTCTCGACCACGGCGCTCGCCGTCGACGAGAAAGGCGTGAGCGCGACCGAGGCCTTCGAGCTCCTCCGCAATTCGAAGCACCTGCAGATCATCGCGCTCGTCATCAGCTTTGCCGCAGTCGGCGCGGCCATCATCGAGCAGCAGCTGAACATGGCGGCGGCGGCCAACAAAGGAGCGACGGCGACCGATTCGATCACCGTCTTCCTCGCCGGCGTGCAGCTCTGGACGTCTGTGATCGGGTTCGTGATCCAGATCTGGCTGACGAGCAAGATCCACCGGTACCTCGGGATCGGCTTCGCCCTGATGATCCTGCCGGTCAGCCTGGGCACGAGCGCCATCATCATGCTCCTGAACCGGGCACTGTGGGCGCCCGGGCTCGCGCGCGTCCTCGATCAGTCGCTGCGTTACACCGTCGACAAAACGACCCGCGAGATTCTGTTCCTGCCGCTCCCGGCCGACATCAAGCTGAAAGCGAAGTCGTTCGTCGACGTGACCGTCGACCGCGGGGCGAAGGCGCTCGGTGCGCTGCTCCTCCTGCTGCTGGTCAAGCCCTGGGGCCTGAACCTGAACTGGCAGCAACTGAGCTTCGCGAGCCTCACCGTCACGGTCTTCTGGGTCGTGATGGCGCTGTATGCCCGCCGCGGTTATCTCCGGGCGTTCCGCCAGAGCATCGAGCGGCGCGATCTCGCTCCGGCCGAAATGCGTTTGAGTGGCGGCGACCTCTCCACCGTCGAAACGCTGGTTCAGGAGCTCGCGCACCCCGATCCGGCGCGCGTCGTCTATGCGATCGACGTCCTCGAGTCGCTGGACAAGCGGAACCTCGTGACGCCGCTGCTCCTGTATCACGAATCGCCCGCGGTGCGGTCGCGCGCGCTCTACGCGCTCGGCGCCGTGAACAAGGACGTCGCCTCGCAGTGGATCCCTCAGATTCGACGGACGCTCGGAGACCCGGACGCACGCGTGCGGGCCGCGGCGATGAGCGCCCTCGCCTCGATCAACCAGGCGGACGCGGCCTCGCTCGCCAGGCCGCTCCTGACCGACGCGGATCCGCGGATCCGGACGACCGCAGCGATCGCGCTCGCCGGCAGCAGCTCGGCGGCCGACGTGGATGCCGCCGAGAGCGTGCTGCTCGAGCTGACCGCCGATTCGGGAGACGCCAACCGGAAGGCGCGGCGCGACGTGGCCATTGCCATCCGGCATATCGCGAATCCGAACTTCAGGCGGCTGCTCGTCCCGCTCCTCTACGATCCCGCGCCTGAAGTCGCGGACGAAGCGATGGAGAGCGTCAGGGCTGCTGGCACGGACGACTTCGTATTCGTCCCCTCGCTCGTCACGCTGCTCCGGAACCGGGTGCTCAAAGGACGCGCGCGCGCCGTGCTCATCAGCTATGGCGAGCCGGTCGTCGACGCCCTCGCGTTCTTCATGCGCGACGCTGACGAGGACATCTGGGTCCGGCGTCACATTCCCGGAACGATTGCGCAGATTCCCTCGCAGAAGTCGGTCGACGTGCTCGTCGGTGCGCTCGAGGAGTCCGATGGGTTCCTGCGCTACAAGACCGTCTCCGCGCTCGAGCGGCTCCGACGCGACCAGGCCACGCTGACGTTCCCGCGCGAGCCTATCGAAGCGCTCACGATTTCCGAAGGGCTGCGCTACTTCACCTACCTGTCCCTCTACCACAACCTGTTCAGCAAGAAGACGCTCCCGACCGACTCGCTCCTCGCCGACGCGCTCGAGCAGAAGATGGCGCGCACGAAGGATCGCGTCTATCGGCTGCTGGCCTTGATCTATCCGTGGAAGGACATCGAGGCGGCGGAGTGGACCCTCCGGCACGGCGACCCACGCAGCCGCGCGAGCGCGTCCGAGTATCTCGACAACGTCCTCAGCGGCCAGCTGCGCAAGCGGATCATGCCGCTCCTCGAGGACCTGCCGATCGAGGAGAAAGTTCGGCGCGGCAACGTGCTGATCAAGTCGCGGCCCCGCGATGTCGAAGAATCGCTGCTGCAGCTGATCAACGACGACGACCAGGTCGTCGCCGCGGCGGCGATCGACGTGGTCCGGCAGCATCGGATCTGGTCGCTCGCCGACGACATCGAGCACGTGCTCGCCCATCGTGACGTCCACGACTGGTATGTCTTCGAAGCCGCCTCCTGGGCGCTCGCGGAACAGCGCATGCCCGCGGAACGCCGGCGCGAGCTGTGGCGCGAGCCGCTGCCCGCAGCGGAGCTCGCCGGCCGCCTGCGGATGCTGCCGCTCTTCGCATCGGTCAGCCGTCGACGAGCTGTTCCGCATCGTCAGCGCCTCGCACCAGGTGCGCCACGACCCGGGAAGTACGCTGCTCAAGGAAGGCACGGTCCCGCTGAGCCTCCACATTCTGCTCGACGGCACCATCGTCGCGACGACGGCCGAATCGAAGCGGCACACCATCGAGCCGCCTGCGGCGATCGGCTTCAACGAAGCGCTGCAGGGGCAGCCAATGCGCGAGACGATGCGGACCGAGGGAGTCGCGGTGACGCTCGTGCTCTCGATCGAGGAGCTCCGGACGCTGCTCGCGGACAACACCGACCTGGTCAGCGGCCTGTTCGCGACGCTCTCGGAGCGCGATCCAGGCAGCCGGGCGCCGGTCCAGCCGACCTCCGCGGGTGCGGAGCTGGCGCAGCTGGCGGCCGGAGGGCTGTCGCCGATCGAGAAGGTGCTCGCGCTGCAGAAGGTCTCGCTCTTCAGCCGTACGTCGGCCGAAGAGATGCAACAGGTCGCGGCGGTCACCTCCACGATGACGATGACCGCGGGTGCGGCGCTGTTCGCGGAATCGGCGCCGGCGGCGCTCTGGATGATCCTCTCGGGCGAGGTCACGCTGAGCGGCGCCTCGTCGGCCGTCCCGATTCGGGCGAAGTCCGGGGACATCATCGGATCGCTGCAGACGCTGAGCGGTGAGCCGCTCGGGTCTGGCGGCCACGGTCGTGGCCCCGGGAGTGGCGCTGCGCATCG
Source organism: uncultured Acidobacteriota bacterium (assembly GCA_963804795.1). Classification (GTDB taxonomy): domain Bacteria; phylum Acidobacteriota; class Vicinamibacteria; order Vicinamibacterales; family 2-12-FULL-66-21; genus CAVSUB01. Next base: position 210,018 of record CAWDRS010000022.1, read on the forward strand.
CGCGGGAAGAGCTCTTCGACGTGCTCGGCGAGCGGCCGGAGCTGCTCCGCCAGATCTTCGCGGCGATGTTCCGCCGGGCCGCGGACCCGGCGTTCGCGTCCGGCGTGTTCCGGCCCAAAGTGACGCAGACGGTGTGATCGGGACGGGATCAGGGATCGGGATCCGGAACTCGGCGTTCGGACTATCGGTGCTGAAGCGGGCAGTCGTCGCTGACCAGGCGCGAGCGGAGCGAGCGCCGATACGAGCGCCCGGGGTGGGGCCCGGGCGCACCAAATGACGACAGTACGCCGCGAACCCCTGGATTCTCCAATTCTAGAGGCCTCCGAATGCCGCTCGTCTTGCTCGCACGCTGATTGCTCTCGCCGCCGCCGGCCTGATGCTCGGGGGCGGCACCCATTCCGCCACGGCCCAGGCACCCGCCGGCCTCCAGACGCCGGAACAGTTCTTCGGGTTCCGGATCGGCTCCGACAACAAGCTGGCGCGGTGGGACCGCATCGTCGAATACATGCGCCAGGTGGATGCGTCGAGCGATCGGATCCAGATGCGCGAGCTGGGCAAGTCCACCAACGACAATCCGTTCGTCGTGCTCGAGATCAGCGCGCCCGACACGCTGAAGAACCTGGATCGCTACAAGCAGCTGCAGCGGAAGCTCTACTTCCAGGGAGGCGCGCCGACCGACGCGGAGCGCGACGAGATCTTCGCGCAGGGCAAGCTCGTCATCGCGGTCACGTGCAGCATCCACGCGACCGAGATCGGCGCGTCGCAGATGGCCGTCGAGCTGGTCCACCGGCTGGCGACCGACAACTCGCCGCAGGTGAAGAAGATTCTCGACAACGTGATCTTCCTGCTCGTGCCGAGCCTGAACCCGGATGGCCAGATCATGATCACCGACTGGTTCAACAAGAACCTCGGCACGCCGTACGAAACCAGCCCGATCCCCTACCTCTATCACCCGTACGTCGGGCACGACAACAACCGTGACATGTACATGTTCACGCAGAAGGAGAGCCAGCTCACGGCGAAGCTGCTGTGGCAGCGACTGGTTTCCCGCGGTGTGGCTCGACGAGCACCAGATGGGCAGCAACGGCGCGCGCATCTTCGTGATGCCGGCGACCGATCCGATCAACCCGAACGTCCATCCGCTGATCTACCGCTGGAACGGCATCCTCGGCCAGTCGCAGGCGGCGGCGCTCGAGGCCGCCGGCAAGGAAGGCATCATCTACAACTCGACCTACACGAACTTCTGGCAGGGGGCGATGGCGTGGAGCGGCTGGTGGCACAACCAGGTCGGCCTGCTGACCGAGGTCGCCAGCGCGCGAATCGCCGCGCCGATCGACCAGCAGCGGGCGGTGCCCGGTCGAGCCGGCGGACCGGGAGAGGGACGGGGCGGCGAGGGCCGTGGAGGTGAAGGACGCGGCGGTGAAGGACGCGGAGGTGAAGGACGCGGAGGCGAAGGACGCGGAGCTGGCCGAGGGGCGGCGGGCGGTCCTCTGCCGGCGCCGACCGACATCAACTCGCGCACCGAGTATCCGCGGCCCTGGATGGGCGGCCGCTGGACGCTGCGCGACATCGTCGACTACGAGCTCATCGCGACGATGGCGCTCCTCGACACCGTTGCCGATCGCCGCGAGGCGCTGATGCGGCAGATCTACGAGGTGAACCGCCTGACGGTCGAGGCCGGGACGAAGGGCGACCCGGCGGCGATCGTCATTCCGGTCGAGACGCAGCACGATCCGCACGAGGCCGTGCACCTGGTCGAGAAGCTGCAGATGGCCGGCGTCGAGGTCTACCGCGCGGGCGCCCCGTTCGAAGCGGACGGCAAGAAGTACGCCGCCGGCACGTTCGTGGTGCCGATGTCGCAGGTCTTCGCGCGCTACGCCAAGGACATCCTCGAGAAGCAGACGTATCCGGAAGTCCGGCGCTCCCCGACGTCGCGCGCCCGAACCTCCGTACGACGTCAGCGCATGGTCGCTCGGCATGCTGCTCGGCGTCGAGCACGTGCTCGCGAGCGCCCCGATCGCCGCCGCCGCGCGCCTCGAAAAGCTCACGGCCGAGCCGAAGATCGAGGGCCGCGTCATCGGGGAACGGCCCTCGCGTTCGTGTTCGACTATCGCGGCCCCGATGCGGCCAAAGCGCTCAACGCGCTGCTCAAGCTGGGCGCACGCGCGACGCTGGAGCTCGGCGAGGACAAAGCCGCGCGCGTCAGCGTGACGAGCGTGACCCGCAAGCAGCTGGAGGACGCTGCGACGACCTACGGGCTGGACATCAGGAGCGACGCCGCCAAAACCCAGGTGCCATCGCCGGGCACCGGCGTGCTGCGCATTCGCGCGCCGCGCATCGGCATGTATCAGCCGTTCGGCGGCGGCAACATGGACGAGGGATGGACCCGCTGGGTCCTGGAGCAGTACGGATTTCAGTACACGACGCTCCACAACGTGGACATTCGCGCGGGCGCGCTCAGCGCCAACGTCCGCGCCGGCGGGCTGAAGGAGAAGTACGACGCGATCATCCTGCCCGATCAGAGTTCGCAGGCGATGATCAACGGCAGCACCGGCGCCAACATCAGGCCCGAGTACAGCGGCGGCATCGGAACGAGGGCGTCGACGCGCTGAAGCAGTTCGTGCAGGCGCGGTGGCACGCTCGTCACGCTCGGCGCGGCATCCGGGTTTGCGATCGAGAACTTCGCGGTGCCGGTTCGCGACCTGAAGCGCGGCCTGACCCGCGATCAGCACTTCGCGCCCGGCACCATCCTCAACCTCGAAATCGACACGACGCATCCGGTCGGCTATGGCATGGCCGCGGAGACGCACGGCTTCTACAACAACAGCCCGTTCTTCGCGCTGGTCGAAGGATTCGCCTCGCAGCGCACGACTGTCGTCGCCCGCTATCCGAACGACGGAGTCGTGGCGTCTGGCTGGCTGCGGGGCGAGGAGCTGATGACGGGCCGCGCGGCGGTCGTCTCGGTGGACATGAACCCCGGGCGGATCGTGCTCTTCGGCCTGCGCCCGCAACATCGCGCGCAAACACACGCCACGTTCCCGATGCTGTTCAACGCGCTGTATCTGTCGACGGTGGACGGGCGGAACGGATCGTAGTGGACGCGTCGGGATCAGGGATCGGGATCCGGACTCGCGGCGCGGGCCTACACCAATCGCTTCACCGCCTCGACGACATGTCTGGCGGAGATGCCGTAGCGATCGAGCAGTTCCTCGGGCTGGCCGCTGCGCGGGATCTCGCGCACGGCGAGCCGATGGACCGCGAAGCCGGCTGAAGCAACCGCCTCGCTGACCGCGTCGCCCAGGCCGCCCGACGGCGTAGTGATCTTCGACCGTGATGATTCGTCCCTTGGTGGCCTTGCCGGCGGCGATCAGCGTCGCCGCATCGATCGGCTGGAGCGAGTAGGCGTCGATCACGCGGATGTGGATGCCTTCGGTGAAGAGCTGATCGTAGGCCTTCAGCGCCTCGAACACGGTGACGCCGACGCCGACGACCGTCGCCACGTCCTCGCCGCTCTGCCGCAGGATCTTCGACCCGCCGATCGGGAAGGCCTCGTCCGGACCGTAGGTGACCGGCGTCTTCGGCCGCGACGTCCGCATGTACGCGAGGCCCTTGTGCTGTGCCATCTCCGCGACGAGCCGCTCGGTGCTGACCGCGTCGCACGGATAGAGCACGGCGCAGTCCGGCACCGACGCGCATCATCGACAGATCTTCGAGCGCCATCTGCGACGGCCCGTCCTCGCCGATCGAGATACCCGCGTGCGAACCGGCGAGCTTCACGTTGACGAATGAGATGCCCGACATGCGGATGAAGTCGGCCGCGCGCGTCAGGAAGCACGCGAACGTCGACGGGAACGGAACCGCGCCGCGCGCCGCCAGGCCCATCGCCGCGCCGACCATCACCTGCTCGGCGATGAAGTTCTCGAAGAAGCGGTCGGGATGCGACCTTCTCGAACTTGTCGCTGAAGGTCGAGTTCTTCACGTCGGCATCGAGCGCGACGATGCGCTCGTCGACGCGTGCCGACGGCCGCAAGCGCCGCGCCCCACGCCTCGCGCGTCGCGACCAGATCGCCGAGCTTGTACGCGGGCTTCGGCAGCTTCGCGTAGTCGACCTTTTCGGGCGGACGGTTCCTCGACCGGCGGCGGCTGAATCACAGGCTTCGGCGCACCTGGCACGAACTGCTTCTCGAGCTCGGCAATCGCGTCGTCGGTCTCCTTGCCCTTCTTGAGCGCCTTGCCGTGCCAGCCGTCCTTGCCCTCGATCGCCGACAGGCCTTTGCCCTTCAGCGTCCGCGCCAGCACCATCGTCGGCCTTCCGCTGGTGCGTCCGCGCTTCTTCGAATGCCGCGAGCAGCGCCGGGATGTCGTGGCCGTCGACGACGAGGGTGTGCCAGCCGAACGCCTTCCAGCGCGCGGCGATCTGATCCATGTCGTGGTCGAACTGCGTCGCCTGGCTCTGGCCGAGCCCGTTGACGTCGATGATCCCGCAGAGGTTGTCGAGCTTGTAGTGCAGCGCGATGTTTGCCTGCCTCCCACACCGAGCCTTCGGCCATCTCGCCATCGCCGAGCAGCACGTACGTCCGGTAGTCCGACTTGATGCGGCGCGCGTTGAGCGCGATGCCGACGGCGGCGCAGATCCCCTGACCGAGCGATCCGGTGGCGACGTCGACGAACGGCAGCCGCGGCGTCGGGTGCCCTTCGAGATCGCGAGTCGATGCGGCGAAGCTTCAGCAGCTCTTCCCGCGGGAACAGGCCGGCCTCGGCCCAGGCGGCGTAGAGAATCGGCGCCGCGTGGCCTTTCGACAGCACGAAGCGGTCGTTGTCGGGGTTCTGCGGCGCCTTCGGGTCGTAGCGCATCTCGCCGAAGAAGAGCGTGGCGACGATCTCGGCGGCGGAGAGGCACGTGCGTCGGATGTCCGCTGCCCGCCTCGCTGGTGGAGCGCACGGAATCGATGCGCAGCTGCGTGGCGGCGTTGCGAAGAGCCGGAACGGAAATTTCGCTCATATCAGGTCGGAGTGTATCACCGGAGCCGCGCGGCCCGCCTCGCCAGCAGGTAGTGCGCGGCCTGCGGTCCCTGCGTCATCGCGGTGCCGGACACGCCTGCAAGCGCAGAGTCGGCCGCGGAGGCAAACTCGTGGTCGCCTGAGCTCGCAGCGAGCCGGCGCAGCACGAGCGCTGCGTCGCAGTTTCGCGGCAAACGGCGTGAGCGCGCCGGCGCATCAGCCCGATCGCCTCGTCGGCGTCGGCAGCCGGGGCATCGAAGAATGTCGCCGGTCCGTTCGTCCCACATGGTCCGCATGGCATGCCGCGCGAGCTCCTCGGCCATCATCTCGTAGACGATGTTGCCGGTGGCGTCGTACGCGTCGAGGCAGGCGCCAGCCACCGCGAACTGATCGTCGAGAAGCCCCGCGACGCGAGTCTTCCCGTCGATGCAATGTGCGACGCCGTGCCCCGGCTTGTAGCAGGTCGTCAGCAGCCGCTCGAGTGACGCAATCGCAAAGGCGCCGAGGCGCGTCGTCGTGGAAGACGTGCGCCGCGCGGAGCGCCGCCGACGCCATCGCGCCGTTCCAGCTCGCGAGCAGCGTGCGATCGATCGCCACCGACGGCGCCTGCCGTCGGCGCTCGTCGTGAGTCGAGACCGGGTGCCGGCTGCCGAGCCCGCCCATCCGCCGTCGACCTGATCCGCGAGCCAGTTCTGCACGTATCCCAGCGCGTTCTGCGCGCGGTCGGCGTAGCGGTGGGAACCGAGAATCTCGGCGGCGTCCACGTAGAGATCGATGAGTGCCGCGTTGACCTCGAGCAGCTTCTCGCGATGCGGCTGCTCCCAGGTGCGGGCGTCGGCACAACGGTAGAACCCGCCATCGGCCTCGTCGTGGAGCGATCCCCAGCCGATCGCATCGAGCGACAGCGTGGCAATCCGGGCGGCACGGTCATCCTTTTCGTCCCGGTGAAGATGGAGCGCGAGCCGGATGGGCGTCGTCAGCGGAAACTTCGGCGCAATGCCGAATCCGCCGTACTCCTCGTCGAACGACGCGAAGGTGCTCTCTACGAGTGCCGGTTCCGCAGGCGTGGGCAGATGTGGAGCGTCGTGCGACGCGGCAGCCCGCCTTGCGTCGGCGTCGGCATTCGCGGTGATTTCGGCCGCTCTGGTCTCGAAGGCATCGGCGGCATGCCGAAGCGCTGAAGCCATGCGGTCCAGGGATACGAACGTGCCCCCGCCGACGAGCGCGCCGTCGGCAGTGAGAAACGCGGTCGTCGGCCAGCCGCCCAGGCTGTACCGCTCGCTGATGTCGGGCCGGCGATCGGCGTCGACGCGGATCGCGACGAAACGCTCGCCGACGAGAGACACGACGGCCGGATCCGCGTACGTCGTCTCTTCCATCTCGCGACAGGCGGTTGACCAGCCCGCGACGATGGAGAGCAGGACCGGCTTGCGCTCCGCTTGCGCGCGGGCGAACGATCCGGCGGACCAGGGAAGCCACGTGATGTCAGGCATCGGAAGGTCACGGAAGGCGCTCGCAGCGGCCGTCTGGACCGTCAATTATAATGAGCGGATGCTTGCGCTGCGCTACGCTGCCCTTCTGGCCATCGTGGTCTGGGTGGGCGGTCTCTTCGCCCTCGGGGCGATCGCAGCGCCGGCCGTGTTCGATACGGTGGCGGCGCGCCAGCTGCCGGACGGGCGGCTCGTCGGCGGAGCGATCTTCGGCGAGATCCTCCAACGCTTTCACCACGTCAGCTACATCTGCGGGCTCGTGATTCCGCTGTCGCTCGCGGCGCGAGCGGTCCTCGGACCTCGGCCGCGCCGCTTCGCAATCCGGATGGGTGTGGCGGTGGCAATGCTCGCCGCCACAGCGTACTCGGGGCTCGTCGTCTCGCCGCAGATCGCACGCCTTCAAAGCAGCGCCGCCGTTGCGCCGTCGAGCCTGCCGGAGACCGATCCGCGCCGCGTCGAGTTCGGACGACTGCACGGCCTCTCGACCGTCGTGCAGCTCGTGCCTCTCCTCGGCGGCCTTGCATTGCTCTTCTTCGAAAGCCGGGACTGATACCACATGGCTCACGTGCAGGACTACACCACCGCGCTCGAACGAGTGACCACCGCGATTGCCGACGCCAGCGACGGGCAGAGGGCCACTGCGGCCGCCGTCGCCGTCCTCAAGCAGCAGATCCCCGACTACACCTGGGTCGGCGTCTACTTTCTCGATGGAAACGAGCTCGTGCTCGGGCCGTTCGTCGGCAAGCCGTCGCCGCACACACGCATTCCCCTCGGACGGGGCATCTGCGGAGCGGCCGCCGCCGAGAAAACGACGATCATCGTCGACGACGTGAACGCCGATCCGAGATATCTCGCCTGCAGCATCGAGACGCGCTCGGAGATCGTCGTCCCAATCATGCTCGACGGCGAGGTCCTCGGCGAGATCGACATCGACAGCGATCGTCTCGCCGCGTTCGGGCAGGAGGACAAAGCGCTGCTCGAGTCGGTCGCCGCCCTGCTCGCGCCGCGCCTCAAGACTCCGGAACCCCGAGGAACCCTGAATTCTTAAACCCTGAACCCTGAACCCTGAACCTTGAACCTTGAACCCTGAACCTTGAACCCTGAACCTTGAACCCCTGAACCTTTCATGCACACGATCACTTTGATCCCCGGCGACGGCATCGGTCCGGAGGTCACCCAGGCGGTAGTCCGGATCCTGAAGGCTGCCGGAGCGGAGATCGAGTGGGAGCGTCATGACGCCGGGGTGATTGCCTTCAAGCGCTTCGGGCAGTCGCTGCCCGGTGGAGCTGCTCGATTCCATCCGGAGAAACAAGGTCGCGCTCAAAGGACCGGTGACGACTCCGATCGCCGAAGGGTTCACGAGCGTGAACGTGGGGCTGCGCAAGGCGCTCGATCTCTACTCGAACCTGCGGCCCGTGCGGAACCTGCCCGGCGTGTCGAGCCGTTTCAGCGACGTGGACCTCATCATCGTCCGCGAGAACACCGAGGACCTCTACTCGGGACTCGAGCACGAGGTCGTACCCGGGCGTCGTGGAGAGCCTGAAGATCATCACGGAGAAGGCGTCGACGCGGATCGCGCGGTTTGCCTTCGAGCACGCGCGCGCGACCGGCCGGAAGACGGTCACCGCCATCCACAAAGCCAACATCATGAAGCTCGGAGACGGGCTGTTCCTGGATTGCGCACGGACCGTATCCCGGTCGTTCACCGATATCGGCTACGACGAGCGGATCGTGGATGCGGCATGCATGCACCTGGTGATGCACCCCGAGAAGCTCGATGTTCTGCTGTTGCCGAATCTATACGGGGACATCGTCTCGGATCTCTGCGCGGGCCTGGTGGGCGGTCTTGGAGTCGTGCCGGGCGCGAACATGGGGCAGGAGTCGGCGGTCTTCGAGGCGGTTCACGGCAGCGCGCCCGACATCGCCGACAAGAACCTCGCGAATCCCACAGCCCTCCTCCTCTCGGCCATCATGATGCTCGACCATCTCGGAGAGCAGCCGAGGGCCGAGCGCCTCCGCGCCGCGCTGGCCCGGGTTCTGGTCGAGGGTCGGATCCGCACACGCGATCTCGGGGGGACGGCCTCCACGACCGAGTTCACCGACGCCATCTGCCGGGAGATCGAGAAGTAGGGTGTGTTCGAGGGCCTCACACCGACAAGAGCTTCACAGGGGAGGAAGGGAGAAACGGGAGGAACTCCCCTCCTCCCTTCCTCCTGTTAAGGTTTTTCGTGACAGGTGAACAGCGCTCGGACCGGGACACTCTGATATAGTCGACCAGTGATGCTCGACGACATCACCCAGGCAGTGCTCGCGCGGGAGGATGTCGCGCGGTACCTCCGGGGCGGTCATGGGCAAACCGAGCTCGAAGCACGTGAACGTATTCACGGCTACCTGGACGAGCTCCGGACGACGCAGCGGTACCCCATCTATCGCGCCCTCAAACATCCGCTCTACCCCATCCTGCGAAAAATCGAGCGGATCCAGGAGGGTGTCGACAAAGCCCGCGGCGCCGCGCACGACGGCCGGACCATCTACATCTCGAATCACAAGAGCCACCTCGATTACCTGATCGAGCCGCTCGTGCTCGACGACAACGGCGTCCGGCCGCCGGTGATCGCCGCCGGGATCAACCTGTTCGGCGGCCCGCTCGGCCTGCTGCACCGCCACGTCACCGGGGCGATTCCGATCCGCCGCAACACGAAGGATCCCGCTTACCTTGTCACGCTCAAGGCGTACGTCGCCGAGCTCCTCCAGCGGCACGACCTGATGTTCTACATCGAGGGGGGACGGAGCTATTCCGGCGAGATGAAGGCGCCGAAGACAGGCCTCCTCCACGCCGCCATGCAGAGCGGCCGCACGGACGTCGTCATCCTGCCGATCGCGATTGCCTACGACCTCGTGCTCGAGGATCACGTTCTGTCGCATCAGGGCGCGAAGCGACGCCAGCGGCCGTTCGGCCGCGAAATCGCCGAGATGGTGCGATACGCCGTCGGGTACCAGTCGCGCGCGTTCGTCACGTTCGGCACGCCGATTCCGCTCACGGGCTGGACGGCCGATGCGCGGCGCGACGTGATGGATCTGGCGCACCTCGTGCACGAGACGATCGGCCGCCTGCACAAGGTGCTGCCGACGGCGGTGCTCGCCGCGGCGATGCGCCCCTCCATCGAGCGCCACGATCTCGAGCAACGCGCGGAGGACGTGATCGAGATCGTGCGGGCCGCAGGCGCCAACCTGGGAGTGACGTCCGGACGCGAAGCGGTCGAGGCCGGCACGCCGATGCTGGCGGACCGCGGCATCATCCACGTCGAGCGCGGCGGCCGCTTCCGGGTGCGCGAGCGCACGGTCCTCCGCTACTACGCACGCACGATCCAGCATCTCCTCACGGGCCCACGGCGAGCACCGCGCACTCACTGATGATCGATTCCGTATCGAAGGCGTTCTTCCACTCACTCGCCAGCAGCGCCAGTCTCAAGTCCGTGGCCTCACGCTACGGGATGCGCCATCCAAGGAGCTTCGCCCGACGGTTCATCGCCGGCGAAACCGTCGAAGAAGCGATCTCAGCCGCTCGCGAAGTCGAGAGCAGAGGGATGACGCAGACGCTCGACTACCTGGGAGAGAGCGTCGCCTCGATGGCCGAGGCCGATCAGGCGACGCGCACCTGCCTTCGCATCCTCGACTCGATTGCCGCTGCCGGAATCGGCCGGAACGTGTCGCTCAAGCTCACGCAACTCGGGCTGACCGTGGATCGCGCGACGTCGGTCGACAACCTTCGGCGCGTCCTCGACGCCGCCACGACCCACGATTTCTTCGTGCGGGTCGACATGGAGAACTCGCCCTTCACGGCCGTCACGCTCGACATCGTCGAGACAATGTGGCAGCAGGGATATCGCAACGCCGGCGTAGTACTGCAGTCGTACTTGAAGCGCAGCACGGACGATGCACACAGGATGAATCACCTGGGCGTGCGCGTGCGCCTCTGTAAAGGTGCGTACAAGGAATCGCGTACGATCGCGCACCGGACGCGAGCGGACGTCGACGCAGCCTTCGTCGCCATCATGAAGATCCTCCTGGCCGACGGCACCTATCCGGCGATTGCCACGCACGATCCCGCGATGATCCAGGCCACGCTCGCTTTCGCGCAGAGCAGCGGGCTGTCCGCGGATCGATGGGAATTCCAGATGCTCTACGGGATCCGCCGCGACATCCAGGCCGCGCTCGTCGCCGCAGGATACCGGGTCCGGATCTACATTCCCTTCGGCCGAGAGTGGTTCCCGTACTTCATGCGACGGCTCGGCGAGCGACCCGCAAATGTCGGTTTCGTGCTCGGAAGTCTGGTGAAGGAGCGGTAGAAAGTCTGCCTGGCGAGGGTGTGTCCTCCACGGCACAGCTGTATGAAACCCGCCTACAACACGTCCTTCCGCTGACGCGACGCCGTCGGTTTGGCTACTGACGGTTTCGACCACCTGAACGCTAAGTCACTGGCTGAGCTGGAGATGAGCCGAAATTCCGGCCCGTGGCACGTGTATTGAAGTCCTTGTTGCTGCGGTACGGCACTCGGGACGCTCCGTTCGGAGCCGGCGTCCTACCCGTTCATACCGAAGAGGAGCAGACGAGGAGGATGCCCCCAATGGTTACCAACTACCCCCAGCAGCTCGCGGCAACTGAAAACGCTCACGTGGAATCGACGACGGCTGGCGTGATGTCCCGCGTCGCCAGCCGTCTGAGTCAGACGCTCTGTGGATTGAGCGGGCACGATGCCGTCCTGCACTTCGAAGGCAAACGCGTCATGATGCGGTGCACGTCGTGCGGCCACGACACGCCGGGTTGGGAGGTCACGGGCCGTGGCCCGCGCCGGCGATTCGAGGGTGATGCCAGTCGCCATCGTCTCGGCGGCAAGCCGCGTTTGGTTCACCAGAGCAACGATCTTCGCCGGACGGCCTGAGCAATCGGGCCGGCCGCCTTCGCGCCGAAGGCGCTACGGCGAGCCTCGCCGTAGCCTTGGCGGAGGCGGGCCGGGCGAAGCCCCCCGGTCTACACCGCAGGAATGTCCAAGCGCGCCGTAGGCGCCCGCCGGAGCGGAGCGGGGCGCAGGGGCCCCCGCGAGCGACGGCGACGGGGGGTCCGGCCGCCTTCGCGCCGCAGGCGCTTCGGCGAGCCTCGCCGTAGCCTCGGCGGAGGCGGGCGGGGCGAAGCCCCCCGGTCTAAATTGGTGCCGAGGCACACCAGTCGAGAGCCATCGTCGCGAGCACGTCCCGGCACGCGATCACATCCGCAATCGTCACGTATTCCTCCGCGCTGTGAAGGCCGGCGCCTCCCGGCCCGAACAGCACCGCCGGCGTCCCGGCTGCGCCGAGCACGGCGGCATCGGTCCAGAAGCTCATGCCCACCCGATCGGCCTGGAGGCCGCAGGCACGCGCGGCGGCGTCAAGCGCGGTCGGCACGGGATCGTCCTCGGCGATTTCGTAGGGCGGTCTGCCGAATCCCACCCGGGCAGACGACTCGAATGTGGCGTCCTCCGCTCGAAGCCGCTCGAGAATCCCGCGAACCTCCTCTTCCGGCGTGGAGTCGGATTCTCCGGGCAGCGTGCGGCGCTCCATCTGGAGGCGGCATACATCGGGATAGCTGCTCAACTCCCGACCGCCCGCGATGATGGAGGCATGGAGCGACGCCACGCCGAGTCGTGGATGTGGGGAACGCAACTGCAGTTGCCGATCGAGCGCTTCGAGCTGCCCGAGCACGCGCCCCATCCTGAGGATCGCGTCCAGCCCATCCGCCGGCCGGCTGCCATGCGCAGCGCGCCCGCGTGTTTCGATCTCGAGCCACGCGAATCCCTTGTGCGCCACACCGATCTGGAGGTCCGTCGGCTCGGTCACGACCGCGCCATCCGCGAACCAGTCGCGCACCAGCGCATCCGCGCCGATGCTGGCGTACTCTTCGTCGACAACGACGGCGACGATCAGCCGGCCCGATCGAAACCCGCGATCCGCGGCCACGCGCGCGGCGTCGATCATCGCGGCCACGCCAGCTTTCATGTCCTGCGTGCCGCGGCCGTACAACCGGCCATCGACCTCACGGGGATCGAACGGCGAGCGCATGCCCTCGACGCCCACCGTATCGATGTGGCCGCACACCATCAGCGACCGGCCTCGCGACGCGCCCTCGAGAACGCCGATGACGTTGGGCCGCCCGGGCGCGACTTCGTGGACGTGCACATCCAACCCTTGCCGCCGCATGTGCGCAGCGGCCGCCTCTGCGGCCGCGCCCTCGCCACGCGCGCCGGGCACGAGCGAAGGATTCACGGAGTCGATCGCGACGAGATCGCGGAGGAGGCTGATGGCGGGATCCATGGCAGTCGTCAGTCGGCAGTCTACAGTCGTAGTCGGCAGTCGCAATCGCAGTCGCTAACTTTAGTCGCTAGTCGCTAGTCGACGGTCGTCAATCACCTTCTCAGTGCGCAGGAAGAACGTGACTGTCGACGTCGACTGCGACTGTGGACCGCGACTGTAGACTGCCCGACTGAAGACTACCGACTGTGCCCGACTGTATCATGAGCCATGAGACTCGACGGCCGCGTCGCGGTCATCACCGGCGCCTCGTCCGGTATCGGCCTTGCCTGCGCCGAGGCGCTGGCTCGCGAGGGAGCCGCGGTGGTCCTCGGCGCGCGGCGCGCTGATCGGCTCGAGGCTGCGGTCGCACGCATCCGCGAGACCGGAGCCCGCGCAGAGGCGGTGACGACCGATGTCACGGTCGAAGCCGACGTGCTGCGGCTCGTCCACCGCGCGCACGCCGCGTTCGGACGGGTCGACGTGGTCATCTGCAACGCCGGCTTCGGGTACTACGGAACGGTCGAAGAGACACCACCCGAGATCATGCAGCGGATGATCGACGTCAACTTCATGGGCACGTATCACGGCGCGCGTGCGGCGATGCCGATCTTTCGGGCCCAGGCCCGCGGGCATCTCATCTTCGTCTCGTCCATCGTGGGGCGCCGTGGCATCCCGCTCATGTGCGGATACAGTGCGACCAAGGCGGCGCAGGCAGGTTTCGCCGAGTCGCTGCGCTCCGAGCTCGTCTCGACCGACATCCATGTCTCCGCGGTCTACCCCGTCTCGACCGAAACCGAGTTCCGGGCAACGATGGAACGCGACTATGGGTATCCGTGTCCGGCCTCGGGCCCAGACAGACGGTCGAGCGCGTCGCGGCGGCCATCGTGCAGTGCATCAAGCGTCCGCGACCTGAGGTCTATCCGCACGCCAAGTCCCGTGCGCTCGCCGTGCTGAACATCGTTGCGCCCGGTGTCGCCGATCGCCTCGTACAGAGGTACGGAAGACGACGGACCGTGCAGCCGCCGGGGTTCGGGACCCCGGATGCATGACGAAGGCAGGAACGGGAGAGCCGCGCGTGACCGATCGTGTGCCGAACGTGGCCGACGGTGAGCTTCCGGACGTCGCGATGGCGATCGCGACGGCGGTCCGGGAAGCCGGCGGACGCGCGCTGGTCGTGGGCGGGTGGGTTCGAGACCAGCTGCTCGGCCGGCTCTCGAAGGATGTCGACCTCGAGGTGTATCGACTGGACGCGCCGGCGCTGCGCGACGTACTCGCGACCTTCGGCCCGGTGAACGCGATCGGCGAGAGCTTCACGGTCTACAAGGTGGCAGACATCGACGTCGCGCTGCCCCGCCGCGAATCGAAGACCGGAAAAGGGCACAAGGCCTTCGAGGTCACCGGCGATCCGTGGATGCCGCCGGAAGAGGCTGCCCGCCGCCGCGATTTCACGGTCAACGCGATCGCCTGGGATCCGCTCACGCGCGAATACCTCGATCCATTCGACGGGCGACGCGATCTGCTCGAGCGCCGCGTGCTGCGGATGGTCGACCCCGAGACCTTCGGCGACGACAGCCTTCGCGTGCTGCGCGGCGTCCAGCTCTCCGCCAGGTTCGAGCTCGAGATGGACGCCGGCACGAAAGCGGTGTGCCACAGCTTGCCGCTCGACGATCTGCCGGCCGAGCGCGTCTGGGGGGAAATCGAAAAGCTGTTGCTTCTGGCCGCGCGGCCATCTTCAGGGCTGAGGCTCGCCGACGAACTTGGGCTCGTGTCCAGACTGTTTCCGGAACTGAAGGCGCTCGACGGATGCCCGCAGGAACCGGAATGGCATCCGGAAGGGGACGTGTGGGTGCACACCCTGATGGTCGTGGACGAAGCACGCACGCGCATCGACGATCTGCCGCACCCGAAGCGCGTCGTGGTGATGCTGGGCGCCGTGTGCCACGACCTGGGAAAACCGGCGACGACCGCCTTCTCGGACGGTCGGATCCGATCGATCGATCACGAGCAGGCAGGCGTCGCGCCCACGCGATCGTTGCTGGATCGGCTGAACATCCACACGATTGGCGGATTCGACGTGCGCGCCCAGGTCGAGGGGATCGTCGCCCATCACCTCAAGCCGCTGGCCTTCTTCAAGTCCGCGACGCCGGTGGGAGATGGCGCGTTCCGCCGCCTCGCGCAGAAAGTGGACCTCGAGCTGCTCGCGCGCGTCGCGGAATCGGACTGCCGGGGCCGGGTCGGATCGTTCGACTGCAGCGGCATCGGCTGGTTCGTCGATCGCGCACACGCCCTCGGAGTCGAACACGCGCCGCCGCCTCCGGTCGTCAAGGGCCGGCATCTGCTCGATCTCGGCGTTGCGCCGGGACCGCGCATGGGCGCGTTACTGCGCGAGATCTACGAGCAGCAGCTCGATGGCCGCGTGCAGACGATTGAAGAGGGAATCGAGGTTGCCAGAGCTCTCCTGCGTCGCGAAGCTGCGGCGGGCGGCGCGGAGTGAGCGGCGACGGGATGCCCACCGCCCTCGACGCTCTCGCCCGCCTTCGCGAAGGCAATCGTCGATTCGTCAGCGCCCGGACCGCGACGGCTGTGCTCTCGAAGGCGGACCGCGTGGCATTGGTCTCGGGGCAGGAGCCTTTCGCGATCGTGCTGGGATGCTCCGATTCGCGTGTCCCCGCCGAGCTCGTCTTCGACCAGGGCTTCGGCGATCTCTTCGTCATCCGGGTCGCAGGAAACATCGTGGCGCCTTCGCAGGTGGGCAGCGTCGAGTTCGCCGCCGCACGGTTCGGGACCCGTCTGGTTGTCGTGATGGGCCACTCGCAGTGCGGCGCAATCGCCGCGACGCTGGAAGAACTGCAGGGACGCTCGACGAATCAGTCCAGGAATCTACGTTCGATCGTCGATCGCGTCCGTCCCGCTGTGGAAGGCCTCCTGTTTCGTGGACGAGACGACGACCCGGATGCACTCCTCCATGAGGCCGTTCGCGCGAACGTGCGCGCCGCTGCCGACCACCTGCGACACGGATCCGAACTGCTCGAGAGATTGATTGCGGAGACCGGCCTCCTGGTGGTCGGCGCGGAGTATTCACTCGAGACGGGCGTGGTCGACTTCTTCGAAAACGTGCCGGACGCCGGTTGCGACGACGAGGGAAACGAATGATCCGACGGCGTGTGTGGTTCGTGCTGATGATCCTGACGGTTGCGCTCCCGGCAGCCGCGCAGACCCATGAGCGTTTGAATCTCTTTACCGCCGACGCGCGGCTGACGTTCCCCGGCTACGAGCAGTCAGACTCGGTCGCCACGTCGCTCGGCGTCGACAAGCTGGCACTGCCCGAGCGCGGCCTCGGGCTGGTCTTCGGCGCGCATCTCTACCCGCTGCGAAAGGGAGTGGTCACGCTTGGCCTGGGCGCGGAGCTGATGGCGAGCAAGCGAAGCAGCACCATCGAAGCGACAACGACCCCGACGACGGCATCGACGGTGAACACGCGGTTCTCGGCGTTCTCGCCTCAGATCTCGCTGAACTTCGGCTCGAAGCAGGGGTGGAGCTACATCAGCGGGGGTGTCGGCTTCGGAGCGTTCACGACGGAGCTGGCGTCCAAGCCGGTGCCGGATGCCGAAGGCCGGGTGAAGGTCATCAACTACGGCGGCGGCGCGCGCTGGTTCGTGAACGACCATGTCGCGGTCTCACTCGACCTGCGGTTCTACGCCGTCAATGCCCAGGACGCCAGCCTGGGACGGCCAGCGTACCCACGGATGACGATCCTGGCGATCAGCGCCGGGATCGGATTGAAGTAGGCCCGACGAAGGCCCCTTACGCCGCCTCGCGGCCGCGGCGCCACTCTTCGACGAGCCGGGCGGCGTTGCCTGCCACGGAGTGGAGAGAAGGATTCCAGCCAATGGCACGGGCGCGCGGACTTCTGACGAGCTGATCGAGCGCCAGGGCTTCGGCGCACACGCCCAATTTGTTCCGTGCCTCCGACAACGGCACGCGTCGGACACTGGGACGGATCTTCACATGTTCGGCGATCGCGGCGACGAGATCGTTGACCCGTTCGTCCCCTTCATCGTTGGCGTGGTAGATACCGGAGGCGCCAGGGGTCGTCGCGAGCCTGAGGAACAGCTCGCCGAGGTCGCGCTGGTACACGAGCGGCCAGTGGTTGTCGCCGTTGCCGATCACCCGGACGAGCCCGTTGGCCGCGGCGCGCAGCAGATCGCCGACGATGCCGCCGGATCCGCCGTAGACGACGCCGGGGCGCACGACCACCGTGCGAAGGCTATCGCTCGCCGCATCGAGGACGCGCGTCTCGTGCGGAGCGCGCCAGGCGGACTGCGCGATCGGGTTGACCGGTGCGCTCTCGTCGACGGGCGTCGGGCAGGGCCCGAGCACCCACACGCCGGACGTGTAGATCAGGAACCGCTGCCTCCCGGGCACGGGCGTCACGAACGTATCGAGCGCCGTTCGATCGGTCTGCGGGCCGCGTGCGCTGAACTCCACCGCCGCATGGACCACGCCATCCGCCGCCGCAGCCACAGAGGCATAGCTCGCGGCCTTGGCCAGGTCGCCCATCACGGGATGTGCGCCACGTGCGTGGACCTGCGCCGCCTTCTCGGTGTTCCGCACCAGTGCATCCACGCGATGCCCCGCGCGCACGAGCGCGTCCAGCACGGCCGACCCGATGCACCCGGTTCCACCCGTCAGAAAAATCCGCATGGCTCAATCTAAACCGGGGGGCTTCGCCCCGCCCCGGACCCCCCAGCGCCGTCGCTCGCGGGGGCCCCATGCCCCGCTCCGCTCCGGCGGGCGCGCCCCCGGCGCGCCTAGTCCTGACGGAACAGTGAGGCAGCCCCGCCAACGCGGCCGGAGCACATATTCAATGTCGGAGTCGTCGCGGAGTCAATTGGAATGAAAGCTTTCCAGCTTCCAGCTTCCAGCT
Source organism: uncultured Acidobacteriota bacterium (assembly GCA_963804795.1). Taxonomy (GTDB): domain Bacteria; phylum Acidobacteriota; class Vicinamibacteria; order Vicinamibacterales; family 2-12-FULL-66-21; genus CAVSUB01. The sequence continues at coordinate 227,762 of CAWDRS010000022.1, forward strand.
TCCAGCTTCCAGTTTCCAGCTGAAACCGCTTCCTGATTCGGGAGCCGGCTGCCATCGGCACGTCTCGATTCGCTCGCTAGCCGCACACTCCGCTCATTCGAGGGTCGGACAGCCGCCATCCCCGAACGCCCAGTTGGAACTGTGTGTGTGGCTTCCAAGTCACCAGGCGGTGCCATCGAAGCCTGGATGCTGGAGTCACGACGCAGCGGGAAGCTGGAAGCTGGAAGCTGGCAGCTATCTTCAAATATCCCAGATCCGCTCCTGCTGGTCGTAGAACGTGATCAGGCCGTCTTCGCTGACCTTCAGGACTGCCCCCATCCGGCCGGCGGCCATCGCGGCGGTCGTCCGCGCACCTTCGACCGCCAGCGCGGAGTGCGGTTCGGGGGGCTCCGGGTGCAACAGGATGGCGCCAATCGCGAGAAGGCGGCCGGTCGAATCCATCACCGTCGCTCCGTCCGTGCGGGCCAGTCCCATGAGGACGGCGCGGTCCAACGCGGTCGCCGTCCTGCCGCGCAGCATGTACATCATCTGACCCCGCGTGGGCGAGTCCCCTGGCGTGCCGTGCGGCGCGTCCAGCTGATCTGCAGGAGATACCAGCGTTGACAGAGACGACGCAGGATCGCGCAGCACGACGAAGAGCGCTCCCTGCCGCGCGTCCGCGAGGTCGATCGCGGTCTGGAACAGCCGTTCGGCCAGCGCGCGATGGCCGATCGCCGCCTCCCACATGTCGTACTTCGCCTTCACGTCGAGCAGGTGCCACCGCGCGTTGCGGAAGCTGAACATCTGGACGCCCAGAGCGAACACCTTGATCTCGTGCGAAGGGCTGAGGACCACGCAGATCTTCTGGTTGCCGACCGTGGCCAGCGCATGCGCCCGATAGGTCGTCGGGCAGGGGACCTCGAGCGGCACCGGCCGTGCGTAGCGGGCGACGTCGACCACGTCCAGCACGGAGCCCTCCGCGTTGACGAGGAACAGCGTGCGGATCCCGTCGCACATCCGGTAGAAGCTCTTGATCCCGGTCAGTGCCTGGGAATAGCGATAGGCCAGCCCCTCGTGTGGCAATTCAACGGACGTGCGGTCGGCATCGTGGTCATGCTCGAGCACCAGGACACCCGACGAAATTGAGCGGTTCTCGTAGCTGGACAGGGCCGCCACCCTCAAGACCTCTATCGCGGTCGAGAGCAGGTCGGCACGCGGTTGCGCCGCTTCGCCTTGGCCCAGCGTATCCAGAAAGGCGCTCACGTAGCGGTCCTCGATGGCGCCCCGGAACAGGTCGGTCCGCTCCAGCATCTGCTTCGGATCGAAGATCGCGCGATACCGCAGGGCGAGCACCGAGCCGATCGCGCGCGCAAGACGGACCTCGTGAGGGGTGAACGGCCGCCGCGCGGGCACGTGCAGCACGTATCGCGACCCGAACCAGCGAATCGTCAGCACCGACGGATCGTTCGTGGGCTCTATCGCGAGCCGCCCGTCGGACGACAGCGACGGGATCGGCTCCGTCTCGAACGTCGCGCGTCCGAAGAACTGCCTGAGCGCCGCCTGCAGCAGGTTGTCGTACAGCGCGCTCGCGGCAAAAACGGGCGGGAGAGCCATGAATTTTCAATCATAATTCAGCCAGATGGCGCGGCGCACTCTGATCGATTTCTTCGAGGACGTCGCATCGATCCCCGCCGAATTCCTGACCTACGACGACGGCTATCGGACGTGGTCGTACAGCTATGGGGAGATCGCGGCGGCCGCGCGCGGCTTCGCGGCGCGCCTCGACGCCGAAGGGATCGGTCGCGGGCAGACGGTCGCCATCTGGGCCGAGAACCGGCCGGAGTGGATCGTCGCGTTCTGGGGCTGCCTGCTCAACGGGAACGTGCTCGTCCCGATCGACTATCGCGCCTCCGCTGCCTTCCTCACCCGCGTCTCCGACATCGTCGACGCCCGCGCCCTGCTCGTAGGCGAAGCGGTCGATCGTGACGCGATTGCGACCGCGCGTCCGATCTGGAGCCTCGCGGACCTGCGGCCGGACCGGCTCGAGGGCAGAACACGCGCGACGCCGAGTCCGGAGCTGACGGCTGACGACACGGCCGAAATCATCTTCACCTCCGGCGCGACGGCGGATCCCAAAGGCGTCGTCATCACCCACCGCAACATCCTGGCGAACATCGTCCCGATCGAGCGGGAGATGGCGAAGTACCGGCGATACATGCGGCCGTTCCTGCCGATCCGGTTTCTCAACCTGCTGCCACTCAGCCACATGTTCGGACAGGCAATGGCGACGTTCGTCCCGCCGATGCTGCCCGGGCTGGTGCTCTTTACGCGCAGCTACGCCCCCGAAGACATCGTGCGGCAGATCCGCAGCCGGCGGATCTCCGTGCTCGTCTGCGTGCCGAAGATCCTGGAAGTGCTGCGGGATCACGTCGTGCGGCTCCATCCCGAGACTGCCGAGGAGCCAGGACACAAGATGCACTGGGTGCGGCGCTGGTGGTACTACCGGCGCGTCCATCGGGCATTCGGTCTGAAGTTCTGGGCCTTCGTCGTCGGCGCGGCGCCGCTCGATCCGGCGCTCGAGATCTTCTGGGGACGCCTTGGGTTCGTCGTCGTGCAGGGGTACGGCCTGACGGAAACGGCACCCATCGTGACGCTGAACCATCCGCTCCGCGCGGCCAAAGGCGCCGTGGGCAAGCCGATCGCCGGCGTCGAGCTCAAGATTGCGGACGACGGCGAGATCCTCGTGCGCGGCGAGAACGTCACGCGCGGGTACTACAACGCGCCGGACGAGACGCAGTCCGCGTTCCGCGACGGCTGGTTCCACACCGGCGACGTCGGGGAGCTCGACGACAAGGGGCAGCTCCACATCCGCGGCCGCAAGAAAGAAATGATCGTGACGCCGGAGGGGCTGAACGTCTTTCCGGAAGATGTCGAGCGCGCGATCAACGCGCAGCCCGGCGTCAAGGACTCCGCCGTGGTCGGCGCCGCGCAGCCGGGGTCGACGGCCGAGCGTGTCCACGCCATTCTCGTGGTCGAGCCGTCAGCCGACGTGGACGCGATCGTCCGAGGTGCCAACGGTCAGCTGGGCGATCATCAGAAGATCCGAGCGGCCGTCGTCTGGCCCGAGCGGGAGCTGCCGAGAACGGAAGGCACGCGCAAATTGAAGCGCCGCGAGCTTCGGCTGTGGCTGGCGGGTCAGCAGACGGCGAAGCCACAGGCGGCGAGCGGCGGCCGCACGATCGCCTCGGTGCTGGAGCGCTTCTCCCCCGGCCGGAGCGTGACGGCTGACACGACGATCGACGAGCTTGGCCTGAGCTCCCTGGAGCGCGTCGAGTTGATGATGGCGCTCGAGGAAGCGTTCCAGGTCACCGTGGACGAGGCGCAGTATGCGTCTGCGAAGACCGTCGGTGACCTCGAAGCGCTGACCAGGCCGCTCGATGCCGGTCTCGCCCGGCCGGCCACGATCGCGGAGCCCATCGACTTCCCCGCCTGGAACCGGTCGTGGCCGGCGCGGACGCTGCGCCGCGCCAGCCTGCCGACCTGGATCCTGCCGTTGGCGCGCCTGTTCATGCGGCTGGAAGTCCACGGCCTCGAGCGGCTGGAGACGGTGCACGGGCCCGTGATCTTCGCGGCGAACCACCAGAGCCACTTCGATACGCCCGCGATCTTCCAGGCGCTCCCGGCGCGGTGGCGTTACCGGCTGGCGCCCGCCATGGCGAAGGAATTCTTCAAGGCGCATTTCTTCCCCGAGCAGTACGGCCGTGGCGCGTGGGCGACCAACAGCGCGAACTATTACCTCGCCTCGCTCTTCTTCAACGCGTTCCCTCTACCGCAAAGGGAATCAGGCACGCGGCAGACGTTGAGATATATTGGTGAGCTGGTTACGGCCGGATTCTCGGTTCTGATCTTCCCTGAGGGTCGCCGGAACCCGGACGGGAGTATCGGCGTCTTCCAGCCAGGAGCGGCCATGATTGCAGCCAAGCTGGGGGTCCCGGTGGTTCCGGTCCGCCTCGACGGGCTCGACCGCATCCTGCACCCGACATGGAAGTTCCCGGTGCGTGGGACCGCGCACGTCTGGTTCGGAGAGCCGCTGTTCCTGGAGGGAAGCGACTACGCCGAGCTTTCGCGGAGGCTCGAGGCCGCAGTCCAGTCACTCGGCTGAGTTTGCGGACATAGCGCCAAATATGGCACAATCTTTGATTAGGAAAGGGTAGCAATTGAGCAAGGATGATCTGATCGATGTGCAGGGCACCGTGGTTGCGGTCCATAGCGGCGGCTTGTACCGCGTGCAGTGTGACCAGGGCCACGAGGTTCTCGCCCAATTGAGCGGCCGCATGCGCCGCTTTCGCATCAAGGTGGTCCCTGGGGACCGCGTGACCGTCGGCGTTTCGCCTGTACGATCCGGTCCGGGGCATCATCACCTTCCGCGCTCGCTAAAATAACCAGTTTGAGTTCCCACACAGCACATCAGCAGAGTTCACGACGCCGGCGGCCGCGGCGCAGCGCCCGTTCGGGCAGCGCGTCTCGAGAGGTGCGGCCGCACGCGGCGCCGCGGCCTCACGTCGTCCGGCTCCAGGCAGAGTACGACGCCAGCCCGGTGCCGTTCGAGACGCTGGGTCTCAGCGCATCACTCCTCGAAGGGATCCGGATCCGAGGATTTTCGGTGACGACGCCCATCCAGAGCGCCGTCATCCCGATCGTGATGAACGGCGACGATTTGATCGGCTGCGCCGATACGGGCACGGGTAAGACGGCGGCGTTCCTGCTGCCGATCCTGAACCGGATGCTCAGGGCGCGCGAAGCCGCGCCGGAGGAGCGCGGGTTCACGCGCGTTCTGATCCTCGCGCCGACGCGAGAGCTCGCCTGCCAGATCGAAGACGACGTGCAGGGGTTCACCTACCACACGGATCTGACGAGCATCGCGGTGTACGGCGGTGTGCCGATGGATCCGCAGGAGCGCGCCCTCAAGGCGGGCGTCGACATCGTCGTCGCCACACCGGGCAGGCTGATGGATCACCAGCGCAACGGCGCGGTGGCCTTCGACAAGCTCGACACGCTGGTGCTGGACGAGGCGGACCGGATGATGGACATGGGCTTCTGGCCCGACGTTCGCCGGATCGTCGCGTCGCTGCCGGACTGCGCGGCCCGCCAGACGCTCCTCTTCTCCGCCACGATGCCCGAGGACGTGATGAAGCTGGCGGACGAGGTCGTCTGCGACGCGAGCTTCGTGCAGATCGGCTCGGCGGGCGGACCGGCGCGAGGGATCACCCACGCGATCGAGGAAGTCGCCGCATCGCAGAAAAGCGAGTGGCTGGCCAATTTCCTCCGCCGCAACCAGGGCCCCGTGCTGGTGTTCGTGCGCACGAAGTCCGGCGCGGAGCGGCTGGCGCGCAAGCTGTCCTCGAGTGGCCTGAAGGCCGCGGCGCTCCACGCGGACCGCACGCAGGCCGACCGCACGCAGGCCGTCGAGGGATTCCGCAGCGGCCGCTACAGGGTGCTCGTCGCCACCGACGTCGCTGCCCGCGGGCTCGACATCGACGGGATCACGCACGTCGTGAACTACGAAGTGCCCGCGAACCGCGAAACCTACGTCCACCGCGTGGGACGGACCGGCCGGGCGGAGGCCACCGGGACCGCGCTCACGCTCGTTGCGCCCGAGGAGCTGCGCGCCCTGCAGGCGCTCCAGCGCTCTGTCGGGCTCGAGTTGCAGGACTAATGGACGACTTCAAGTACACGGCAGGCGCCACCGATGCCGGATTTGCCGGTGGTCGACAATGCGCCGGCCGCCGAGACCGCTGCGCCCGCTGCGAATCAGTCCGCGACGAACCCGGCCGTGGACAAGTTCAAATCCTGCCGCTGGAAGGCGACGCCCGATCAGGGGGACTTCTGCACCCACCGGGACGTCCTGCCGTTTGCCGGCAAGGAGGGCTTCAAGCCCGACTCGTGGTGCCCCGAGTGCGCGTTCTACAAGCTTCGTCGCACCCCGAAGAAGCGCGAGCGGATCGATTACAGCTACTAGCTTCGCTGGGTTCAAGGTTCAGGGGTTCAAGGTTCAGGGGTTCAGGTCGGGGTTCAGGGTTCAGGCGGTTCAGCGAACGTTGAACGTTGAACCTTGAACCTTGAACCTTGAACCTTGAACCTTATTCTGAGAATTCTCTCGCCAGTTCCACCCACTCGCCCTGCGGCGCCAGGTCCTGGTAGGTCTTCCAGTGCGGCTTGGCCTCGGCCGACTGACCGGTCTTCTCGAGCGTGACCGCGAGGTAGAAGTGCGCGTCCGGATACGACGGGTTCAGCGCAACGGCCTGGTGGTAGCAGGCGAGCGCCAGCTCGAACCGGCCGAGATCGTGCTGAATGTTCCCGAGGTTGAAGTGCGCCTCGAAGCAGTGCGGCTCGAGCCGGATCGCCCGCTCGTAGAGCGCCTGCGCTTCGATCATCTCGTCGCGGGCGTAGTGAATGTTCGCGAGGTTCACGATCCCCGGCACGAGGTCCGGATCGACGACGAGCGCCTTCCGGTACGCGGCAGCAGCTTCCTCCATGTTCCGCTCGTCGCCATCATCGAGCCGTGACGCCTCGATGAAGTACTTGGCCGCCAGCGCTGCCTGCGGGTCGCTGAAGGGAAACCCGAGCGAGCCGGCGGAGGCGGGCAGCGGCACGGCCGCGCCGATCTGGGGTGTCTTCGGCCGGCGCGTCTGAAGCGTCAACACCTTCGCGCGCGGCGTGTCGGCGGCCGCGTGGAAATCGAGCGCGAGCTGCCCGTGCCGTTCCGCGGCCAGCCCCCGGAGCACGACCCGCAGCGGCGTCCCGCGTTCCAGCTCCCCCGCGACGTGCTTGATCGTCGTCAGATCGCCGAACGAGTACTCGCGCGTCCTCGCGCGGCCCGCTCGAAGCCCGCACCAGTCCCCACTTCTCCAGATACCGCAGATGGTTCTCGGTGACGACCGGATAGAGACTCCGAATCTCACGAACTCCGAAGGGCCCACCCGCCGACGGCGACGAGGACATTGGGGAAAGGATACAGCTGGAAGCTGGAAGCTGGAAGCTGGTTCTGCGGTCCGCCTTCGCAGCTTCGCTGCTACGGCGGACACCCTTCGCGTGGCTTGCCACCCATAGCTCACGCCACTGTGGCAAGCGTGAGCGAAGGGTGGAAGCTTGGATAGAATCACCCCATGTTCCTCGCCGGCGACATCGGCGGCACCAAGACTCTCCTCGGTCTCTTCACGCAAAGCGGCGATCGGCCGTCGGCCGTCGAGGTCGGCGAGTTCGTCACGCTCGACTACGACGGGCTCGAGGCGATCATCCGCGAGTTCCTGAAGGCACAGACCATCAACCCGCGGCAAATCGAGGCGGGATGTTTCGGCGTCGCCGGCGCGGTCACCAACGGCGTCGCACGGCTGTCGAACGTGCCGTGGCTCGTCGACATCCGGACCGTTTCCGAGCGGACCGGACTCGAGCCCTGCGTGCTCGTGAACGATCTCGAGGCGCTCGGGTACGCGATTCCGGTACTGGAGCCTGACGAATTCGCGGTCCTCCAGCAGGGCGTGGCCACGGCGGACGGCAACGCCGGCGTGATCGCCGCGGGAACGGGCCTGGGCCAGGCCATGCTCCACAACGTCGACGGACGGTTCGTGCCGGCGGCTTCTGAAGGCGGACACGCCGACTTCGCCCCGCACACGTCGCGCGAGCTGCGGATGGCCGACGCGCTGATGAAGATCTTCGACCACGTCAGCGTCGAGCACGTCGTGTCCGGACCAGGTCTCGTCAACGTCTACCAGTTCACGCACGACTCGTTCGGCTCCGGTCCCTCGCTCACGCCGCACAGCGTCGCCCCGAGGAAGCTGTGCGCCGGTGTCGGACAGGTCCGCGACCCTGCGGAGCTGCCGGCGCGGATCAGCCAGTCAGCGCTCGAGCGCCGGTGCCCGCTGTGCATGGAGGCGATGGAGATCTTCGTCGAGGCGTATGGGTCGGAGGCGGGCAACCTCGCGCTCCGTTACGTCGCCACGGGCGGCGTGTACGTCGGCGGCGGCATCGCGCCGAAGATCATGCCGGCGCTGGAGTCGGGATCGTTCCTCGACGCCTTCCGCGCGAAGGGGCGCATGAGGGATCTGGTCACCACCATGCCGGTATCGGTGATCCTGAACCCGGATGCCGGCCTGATCGGCGCCGCCGTGCACGCCATCACGCTGACCAGCGAAGAATGATGCTGTCTCGATCACGGCGATGGAGGATCCGGCGGGCCGAAGCCCCCCGGTCTCGTAAGGACCATGCCGGCTGTATAATCCTCCATTCCCCCAGGAGGGTCCCTAGTGCTCCTACCCCGCGCCCAGATTGTTGCGCTCGTGTGTTGTCTTGCGTCCTTCGCCTTGCCTGCAAGCGCTCAGCAAACCGGATCGATCAGCGGTAAGGCCGCTGATACGGGAGGTGGTGTGCTCCCCGGTGTCACCGTTGAAGCGAGCTCGGACGTTCTGCCGAGCCCCCGCGCGACCACGACCGGCGGCCAGGGCGAGTTCTCTGCTGCCGGCGCTCCCGCCCGGCAACTACACCGTGACGTTCACGCTGTCGGGAATGCAGACGGTCACGCGAAAGGCGCTGGTGCAGCTCTCGCAGGATACGGTCGTGAACGCGGAGCTCGGCATCCAGAGCGTGTCCGAGAGCGTGACGGTCACGGCGTCCGCGAGCGTGATCGACAAGGAATCCGCCTCCATCAAGAGCGGATTGTCGTCCGAGCAGATCAGCGGGCTGCCGGTCGCGCAGGAATACCGTGACCTCATCCGGCTCATACCGGCGGTCCAGTACACGCAGGACCAGACGCGCGGCCCGAGCGCGGGCGGCAGCGGTCAGGACAACGTGTATCAGTTCGACGGCGTCAACGTGACGCTGCCGCTGTTCGGCACGCTGTCGGCCGAGCCCGCGTCGCACGACGTCGCGCAGATCACCGTGATCAAAGGCGGCGCGCGCGCGGTGGACTTCGATCGGTCGGGCGGGTTCTCAATCGACTCGGTCAGCAAGTCCGGGACGAGCCGCTACAGCGGTCAGGCCAGTTATCAGTTCCAGACCGAAACGATGGCGGCCGATCTCACGAGCGGCGCGCTATCGCGGTACAGGGCCGATCGGAGCTGGCTCGACGCCAACGTCGGCGGGCCGATCCTCTCGGAGCGGCTGTTCTTCTACGGCTCCTATTACCGGCCGGAGAACACCAGGAACAACCGCGCGAACCTGTATGGCGATCTTCCGAAATACGAGAGCACCCGCGACGAAGGGTTCGGCAAGCTCACCTTCACGCCGACCCGCTCGATCCTGATCAACGGCAGCTACCGGAATTCGAAGCGCGTGGAGACGAGCCGGGACGACTTCGCCACCAATGCTGCCCCGACAACGGGAGCCGGCGCCGAGAACCGTCAGAAGATCGGCATCATCGAGGGCTCATGGGTCGTCAACAACCGGAGCTACGTGACGGGCAAGTTCACCGACTTCACGCTCCTCAGCGAGGGACGGCCGGACCACATCGCCAACGCCACGGTCAACACGGCTGTCGGGACACGCATCGATATCGCAAATCTCGACACCCTCGGGCTCCTGACCGTCCCGCAGCCGATTGCGGGGCAGACGGCGTTCAACGACTTCATCGCGCCGATCGTCTCGCGCTATGGCTATCTGTCGAACGGCGTCAGGACAGGCGGCGGAACCGTCGGGTATTCGACCCTCTTCGACAACGATGACTTCTTCCGGAAGGCCGGGCAGATCGGCTACAACCTGACATTCGGTGGGACGATGCGGCACACGATCCACGCGGGCTATCAGCGCTACGTGGACTCGGAGGACCTGGAGCGCAGCTCGAACGGGTGGGGATCGATCACCGTGCCCGGCGGGCGTCTGAGCTTCCAGGGCACGCCGTACTACTACGCGGCCGCCTTCCAGCAACAGACGACCGGGCTCATCCCGGCCATCCACTCGGAGTACCGCTCACAGAGCTTCGAGGTGAACGACACGATCGCGCTGGACCGGTGGACGTTCAACCTCGGCCTGCTCGCCAGCAACGACACGCTCTACGGGCAGGGGCTCAAGAACGATTCCTCCACGGTGTCCGGGTTCATCCTCGCGTGCCCGACCTGTGCGGCGCCGCCCGGCACGAAGTACAAGATGTACGAGATCCCGTTCAGCAAGATGATCCAGCCGCGTCTCGGGGCGACCTGGTCCTACAACGGGAAGGACACCGTCTACGCCAGCTACGCCACGTACAACCCAGCGGCCAGTTCTCTGCCACGCGCGGCATCATGGGACCGGAACGTGGCCGTCACGATCAACGCCTATTTCGACCGGAACGGCATCCTGCTCGGCACCGACCCGCTCGCATCGTCCTCCGGCAAGCTGTTCGTGCCGGACCTGACGCCGCGGACGATCTACGAGACGCTGGTGGGCACCTCCAAGCAGTTCAACGCACGTTGGTCCGGGCGTCTGTACGGCCGCTATCGCAGCGCCAAACACTTCTGGGAGGACACGAACAACACCGCGAGGCTCTCGTCCGCGCAGGGTGGCTTCAATCCGCCGGACGGCATCCCGCGCGAGTTGTACATCCCCAATCTGGACCAACAGCGCGCGCAGATCGGTTCCGCGCTGGGCCCGAACGTCCTCAGCGGATCGAGCTACGTGATCGCCGAGCTCGACGGCGCGTTCACCAAGTACTACGAGGGCACGTTGGAGACGGAGTGGAAGAACGACAAGGCGTTCGTCCGAGGTTCCTATACGTGGAGCCACTACTACGGGAACTTCGATCAGGACAGCTCCGGTGTCACCAACGACGCGAACGTCTTCATCGGCTCCTCGAACATCGCCGACGGCGCCGGGCGCCAGCTGTGGAACAACCGCTATGGCGATCTCCGCGGCGATCGGCGTCACCTCCTGAAGATCTACGGCTACCACGCGCTTCCCTGGAACGCGACCGCCGGGCTCTACGCCGTCGCACAGTCGGGTCAGCCCTGGGAAGCCTGGAGCTACGAGCCGTACATCGCGCTCACCACCAACACGAGCGACACCGCACGGTTCGCGGAGCCGGCCGGCACCCGTCACACGCCACCCCACTGGCAGGTCGACCTGAACTACACGCAGAACGTCCGGTTCGGCGGCCGCTACAACTTCCAGATCGTCGGCGACCTCTTCAACGTCGCGAACCATCAACCCGGGTACAACTTCCAGCCCGCCTTCCACAACTCGGCGTTCAACACGCCGCGGAACTACTTCGATCCGAGGAGGTTCCAGGTGGCGCTGAGATTTCAGTTCTGAATTGGAGGACAGCCGCTGCCAAGACCCTCACGGGAGGAAGGAGGAGGGAGGAACAAACCGGGAGGAACCTTGACCTTACTTTTCAAAATCGTTGAGAGTCACTTCAGAAACATGTAGCGCCGCGCAATTCATGTCTGTGGTCCGTAGCGCAGCCCGTTATTCCGGGACTCAGTTGTGTTTTCAGTCGTAGCGCAGCCCTTCAGGGCTGCCCGCGCCGGCGGGGCAGGGCTAAAGCCCTGCGCTACGCGACGGCGCGGTGACAACGCAACTGAATCCCGGGGCTAGGGCTGCCGCCAGGGCAGGGTTCAGCGCCAGCAAATCAACCTGGACGTCACAAGATCGACGAAGGCTGAGCCGGATCCCGGGCACGGGCGTCTAAAGGCTCGGAGGCGTGACAGGTGCGAATTGTTCTGGCCCTTGCGGTCGCAGCACTCGTATCACTGCCTCGTCCAACGACCCACGGGCAGGAACCCGACCCGCTGCTCGGCTTCCGTTTCGACAGCCAGCGCATCGTCGCGACTCTGAGGAGCGACCTGAACGTGTCGCTTCCGCAGCTGGGCCGGGGCGCTCGCGGGCAGATGGCGAAATTCGGCTATCCGATTTTCGAGCTCCCCGATTCGCTGCAGACACGCGTGCCCTCTTCGATCCGGATCGGCGAGCGGTGGTCGATCCATACCGCCGCCGGTCAGGTGTTCGAAGCCATCGTCGAGCGGTTCGTGCTGGGCGAGGCGCAGTGCAGCAAGATGCTCGCGGCGGTGATGAAAGTGGACGACGCTCAGGCATCGGCGTTCGCAAAGGTGCGATCGAAGTACTACGTCGTCGATCGGTTGTCGGCGGCGGGAGCAATAGAGCCGTCGCCGTTGGGCGAATTGCCGGCAACGGCAGTCACGCCGGAGATTCGTCGCGCGATTGAGGCGACTTTGGCGACGCTCCTGACACAAGAGCTGCCGATGGTGCGGGCAGAGGCGAACACATGGCTCGCAAGGATTTCGGAGAGCGAGGCGGCGGACGACCGCTCGTGGGCTCGCAGGCTCGTTCGATCTCACGAGGCGTTGGCGGAGGGCTCCGCCACCGTTACCTATGACGCGCAGCCATACCGGTTGACGCCGGATGGAGCGCCCAGGATCTTCGTCCGCGCGATCTGGCGCGTCGGGGAGCAGCAGGCGTTCGCCGCTGCGGCGTGGATACGCGCGGACACAGGTGAAGTCGTCTGGAAGAATCTGCGGCCGGCATCGTGGATCACGATGCGCGAATTCCGGCGCCGGTGTCTCGCAGTCGCAACTCGGCCTCGTCCTGAACGTCGTCGATCGCGACGGCGACGGCTGGGCAGAAATCGTATTCGCACAGGAGGGCTATGAGGGCGCGTCCATCGAGTTACGCGAGACGCGCACGGACTTCAGCCGCACCGGGATCGAGTACGCCTACGGCTGCTGATCGATCATCGATACGATCGCCGGTCGCGAAATTGAAGTCGCCTTCAGGGTACGGTTCTGATCGGCGCAGCGGCGGCGTGAGGGTGGCGAGCGCTTTTCATCTCCCTGCCTGGAACAACTTCTCCCTCTCGATCAAGGGTCTCGTCATCGCATCCGCGCCTCGTCTCGCCAGCCTCAATGCGGGCCTCCCGATCGGGTTCGCGTAGCAGCACGCTCACTTGCGCGCGCTTGAAGAGCGCCATCGGGTAATCGCGCGTGCCGGGCGGCACACGATCGAGCGCAGCAGCCGCATCGGACAGCCGGCGCGCGTCCAGGTACAGGACTCCCAGCTCGAGATCGTTCGAGAACGCCTTCGGGTCACGCGCGCGCGCGGCCTCGAACGCCTCGATCGCAGGGCCGGTTTGCTGCACGCTCATCGCAAGCTGTCCGAGTTGCACCAACTCGGCCGGTGACGGGGCGCGAAGCCGATAGATCTTCTGCCGGAGATCGATTGCATCCGCCACGCGTCCCTGACGCTCGCGCACCACTGCGAGCCCTTCGAGCGCGGCCACGCGTTCGGGCGCCTCGGCGAGGACCTGTTCCAGGAGCGGCACGGCGCGCGGCCAGTCCTTCCCCCGGGCATAGTGCAGCGCGAGGTACGTGCGCACGTCGATCGAGCGTGGCGCGAGCTCGCTCGCCTTTCTGAACGCCTCCATCGCGGCCGTCTCGTGTCCCAGCGTCGAGTGAGCCGTCGCAAGCCTGAGCGCCGCATCGAGGTTGAACGGGTCTGCGGCTCGAATCTTCTCCAGCAACGGAATCGCGGCTGCGTAGTCGCCGAGCGCAAAGAGTCCGGACGCCCTGTCGAGAAGGTCGAAGAGTCCCGTCATGTCCGCGGGCCGTGGTGCCTCCTTGCGAACAATCGGCGCAGACCCCGCGCTGACGTACCCCAGGCTGGCCAGGCGCCGCCGGGCCTCGTCGTCCAATCGGTCCGGCGTCCGCGCCCCTTCTGGCGAGGGCAGCGGATAGTCCTCGAGCCGGCTCCGGACCGCGGGGTCCAGGTTGACGCCGGATCCGAGGTTCCTGGTCTCTGTTGGATCGCTCGACACGTCGTACGCCTCGAGTGTCCCCGCAAGGATGGCTTTGCGCGTCGCCCCGATCGCCATCACCTGCGGTTGCCAGCCGTATTCGAGGAACGGCTTCATGGCTTCACCAAGGACGACCTCCGCAGACGATCCGCGAAGGCTGTCGGCTGACCCGAGGTTCGCCCAGTCCAGAATCGTGTGGAAGACGCGCCGAATGCTGACTGGCGTGTCCGTGACGCCGGTCGGCACGCCGGGGCCCACGATGACCAGGGGGACGTGCATGGTCGACTGGTACAACAGGTTGCCGTGCTGCGCCTCGCCGTGATCGCCGAGTCCCTCTCCATGATCGGCGACGACGATCGTCGCGATCGGTCCCGTCGCCCGTTGTTCGAACGCCTGAGCGAGGCGGCCGATCTGCTCGTCCATCGACGCCACTTCGCCCGAGGTAAGGCTGCTGCGCGTATCGTGCGCGGAACGGTTCGGGGGGACTGTACGGATAATGAGGGTCGTAGAAGTGGACCCACATGAATCGCGACGCTCCGGTTGGCCGCTCGAGCTCCGCAAGCGCCAGGTCAGTCGTTTCACTCGCGCTCCGTTCGGACCGCTCGGGCGGCAGCTCGTCGTCATAGAGATCGAAACCGCGCGCGAGGCCGAAGCGCCGGGCGAGCGAAAAGGAGGACACGAACGCGGTCGTCCGGTAGCCGGCCTTCTGGAGTTGCTCCGCGACCACCGGGTAGCTCGCTGGCAGGAACCGCGCATTCTCGTGGACGCCGTGGCCGGCCGGATAAAGCCCGGTCATCATCGAGCTGTGCGACGGCAGCGTCTCCGGCACCGTCGCGTAGGCCTGACGGAACCGCCGCCCCCTGCCAGCAAGCGCATTGAAGGCCGGTGTCTGCACGCCCACGGCCTCCGGTCCGATCGCATCGGCGCGCGTCGTGTCGAGCGTGATCAGCAGAATCGATGGTCGGGAGGTCGCAGTGCTGGTGGAAGACGACGGCTCTTGCCGGCAGGCGCCGGCGAACGCGAGGGCAAGGACGAGAAACTGTGTTCGTACCACGGCTCTGCTCATGTGATGCTCAAAGCACAATTGTAGGCACCAAGCGAGCTGTTCGGCGCGGTCCTGTGTCGCGTGCCGGTTGCGGACATGCTGAGATACCATTTGTTCACGGTCGGCCGCCTCTGTGTCTCGGAGTACGGCTCGGCAGACGCACTGAGCTCACCGGAGGTGTTGTGGGCGGACCTGAAGGTCCGCCCCTACATTGACAACGCTAGCGAGCTCCGGGATTAGTTCCAGGTCGTGAGTGCGGTCGGCAGGATCGGATTTCGAAAGGATCAGGATGCGTTTCAGCTGGGTGGTGTGCTGTGGCCTCGTCTCGGTGCTGAGTTTGTCGTCGTCAACGCCCCTCCGCGCGCAGAGCTCCGGCAGCAAAGCACTTCCTGACCTGAAAACCAGGCCCGAACGCACCGAATACAAGGAGACGAGCCACTACGACGACGTCGTCGCGTTCATGGAAGCGGCGGCGAAGGCCTCCCCTGCCATCCGCCTGACATCGTTCGGAAAGACCTTCGAGGGGCGATCTCTCCCGCTGGCCGTCGTCGGCGCGCCCGACGCCACGCCGGAGGCCGTCAAAAGGACGAACAAGCTGCGCGTCTACATCCAGGGCAACATTCATGCTGGTGAAGTGGAGGGCAAGGAGTCCGCGCAGATCCTGATTCGCGAGCTGGCCGAGGGCAAACACGAGGACTGGCTCCGCTCGATGGTCCTGATCATCGCGCCGATCTACAACGCCGACGGCAACGAGCGCTTCTCGCTGACGAATCGCGGCCGGCAGAATGGACCGGTGGCAGGCCAGGGCCAGCGGCCGAACGCGCAGAACTACGACCTGAACCGCGATCACATGAAGCTCGACTCGCCGGAGGCGCGCGCGTTCGTCAAGCTGATGAGCGACTACGATCCGCAGGTCGCGATGGACCTGCACACGACGAACGGAACGCGACACGGCTACTACCTGACATACGCGCCACCGCTCAATCCCGCGACCGATCCTTCGATCATCGACCTCTTGAGGAAAGACTGGCTCCCGTCGGTCACGAAGGTGATCAAGAGCAAATACAGCTGGGACTACTACTACTACGGCAACATCGAGACAGCCGGCGGCGAGCGCGCGTGGCGATCGTTCGACGACCGGCCCAGGTTCAACAACAGCTACATCGGCTTGCGCAACCGGGTGGCGATTCTGAGCGAGGCCTACGCGTACGCCACGTTCGAGGATCGGATCAAGGCGACGAGCCGCTTCGTGGAAGAAGTCCTCAACTACGCCAGCGCGCACGCGGCGCCCATCAAGAAGCTCACCGCCGAGGCTGACCGCCGCAGCGTCGTCGGATCGAAGCTCGCCCTCCGCGCCGAGATGGAGAAGTCGGCCGACGCCGTCGAGATCCTGGTCGGCGAGGTGACCGAGGAAAAAAACCCGCTGTCAGGCGCGATGATGAACAGGCGGTCGGACGTCGTGAAGCCCGAGAAGATGCCGGAGTACGGCACGTTCAAGGCGACCGAGACGGAGCGGGTGCCGTCCGCCTACTACGTGCCCGCGCAGCTGACGAAGGCGATCGAAAACCTCCGCGCGCACGGCATCGTCATGACCCCGCTCAAGACGGCGCAGACCGTTCAAATCGAGCAGTTCACGATCGAGACCAGCAAGCTCTCGGAGCGGGCATTCGAGGGACACAACGAGCGCACGCTGACTGGATCCTGGGGTCTGGCGGACAAGGAGCTGCCGGCAGGCACGCTGCGCATCGACATGAAGCAGCCGCTGGCCCGCCTCGCGTTCTACCTGATCGAGCCACGTTCGGACGACGGTCTCGTGGATTGGAACCTGCTGGACGAGGCGCTCGGCGAGGCCGTGCCGGCGTACCCGATTGTCAGGACGCGGAATTAGGCGGTTATGCGACCCGAAACGAGAATTCTGGACCGTTTCGGCACGGGGCATAACCGGCCTAGGCGCGCCACGGGCGCGCCCGCCGGAGCGGAGCGGGGCGAAGGGGCCCCGCGAGCGACGGCGATGGGGGGTCCGGCGGGTGCAGCGAAGCCCCCCGGTCTGGTTAGTCAAGCGCGCCACCGAACGCGCGCGCCGACGGGAAGCGCTCGTCGGGTGACGGCCGCAGCGCCCGCAAAAGGGCGTCCGCCACGGCCGGCGACAACGTCGACTGAAGCGTGCGCGGATCGACCGGACATCCGCGCAGCATCACGCCGAGCAGCTCCGGCATCGATCCGCCGTCGAACGGCAGCGTCCCGGTCGCCATCTCGTACAGCAGGACGCCCATCGTGAACACGTCGGACCTCACGTCCGCCGAGCGTCCAGTCATCAGCTCCGGCGCCACGTAGCGCAGCTCCGCATCGGCGAGGCCGATCCCGCGCAGCGTCCGCTCCTGCAGCGTCGCGAGCAGGTCGGCCGCCTGCCACACGCCGGCACTCGAGATCATCAGCCGCTCGCCATCTTCGTCCGTGGTGATGCGAATGATGTCAGGGTTGACGCCGCACAGCAGGCCTTTGCGCCGGTGCAAGACGTGCGCGGCTTCGACGAGCTGCGCCGCGAGCCTCCGCAGGCGTGGCCACGCGAACGCGCCGGAGCCCTGCATCAACTCTCTCAGACTGGGCCCCTCGATGAAGTCCGTGACGAGGTAGACGAGGCCAGGTTCCTCCCCGTAATCGCGAACCTGGATGATCGACGCGTGTGCAACCTGCAGCGTCTGCGCCTCGCGGAGGAAGCGCGCGCGCGCGCCCTCCCAGTTCCGCTCGCCGTCGCGGCGCAACAGCCTGATCGCCACGGGATGCCCCATGGCGCGGTGCATCCCCCGATACACCTCACTTCCGAGCCGGCCCGGGCCCAGTCGCTCGCCGAGCTCGTACATGGACAGGAGGCCTGAGGCGACCGGCGCTTTTGTAATGGCGGTCGCGCGATCGCCCTCCGCGGCGCTCAACGCCCGCCCGAACTCCGCAATGTCGCTCCACCGCTCGTCCGGATTCTTCGCGAGGGCACGGCAGAGGGTGACGTCGATCCAGGCCGGCAGGTCGGACCGCAGTGACGAGGGACGTGGAACCGGCGCGTTCAGATGGCCGTTCAGCACGCTCAACGGGTCGTCGCCCGGAAACGGCACGCGGCCCGTCAACATCTCGAATACGACGGCGCCCAGGCTGTAGATGTCGGACCGCGCATCCACGACGACCGCCGACAGCTGCTCGGGCGATGCGTACGCGATGGTGCCGATGAATTCGTGCGGACCCGTGAGCCTGGCATCCGCCGTCGATTCGCGGATATTCGCGAGGCCGAAATCGACGAGCTTGTAGATACGATCCCCCGGCGTGAATTCATGACCGACGATGTTGGCCGGCTTCAGGTCGCGATGGACGACGCCAAGGCTGTGCGCGAACTGCAGGGCCGTGCAGAGCGGCGGCACGATCCGCCGGATGTCGTCGACCGAGAACCGGCCGGCCTCGGCGAGCTCCTCTTTCAGGCTGCGGCCATTGAGCAGCTCCATCACCAGGAAAGGATGGCCGTCCGGCTCGATGTTGAAGTCGAGGATCGACACGATGTGCGGATGCCGCAGCCGTGCGCAGGCCCGGCTCTCGCGCATGAAGCGCTCGCGCGCGCCCGAGATGGCCGAATCGGCCAGGATGATCTTGATCGCGACTTCGTCGCCGAGCAGGGTGCGCCTGGCACGATAGACGGCGCCCATCCCGCCCTCAGCAAGCGGGGCGAGGATTTCGTATCGCCCGTCCAGGATCTGCCCGGTCGAGAGCACGCCCAATTGAACCACGTCTGAGCTGGAAGCTTCCAGCTTCCGCTTCCAGCTTCCAGCTGCCAGCTAAAGACAGTCCCTCAGAAGCAGGAACCATCTCTTAGTTTTGGCATCGCTGTAGCGCTTCAGTGCACGGCTGGCGGCCTGGCGGCGCTGGTGGGGCAGCAAGAGCGGCTGTCGTTCGAACCGCAGCTCGCTGCTGAAGCCACACCAGCCCCAGCTGGAAGCTGGAAGCTGGAAGCTGGAAGCGGGAGCGGAGCTGGCAGCTATTCCCGAAATATCTCCCTCAAGATCCGTTTCCCCATTCCCGAGAAGAATCCCTCGACCGCCCGCTGGACCCGCTGCTTCACGCTCCCCTGATGGATGGGGCACATGCGGCCCGGCACGTCGTCGCCTTCCTTGAAGTACTCGTTGTAGACCGGGCAGCCCTCGACCGGTTTGAGGTACGAGATGCGGCAGAGGGCCTCTTCCCTGAGGCCGCCGGGGTCTGCGAACTCGCGGGGCACGCGCAGGCGCGCGGCGCGGCGCATGAAGTCGCTCCAGATCGGGAGCGCGTATCGTGAGCCGTACGCTTCGCGGCCGATCGGCTTCGGCTGGTCGAACCCGACCCACACGCCGACCACGACGGCAGACGAGAAGCCGACGAACCAGGCGTCCTTGAACTCGTTGGTCGTGCCGGTCTTGCCGCCCACGGCAAAGCGGACGCCGAGCGACCGGGCCGCCGATCCCGTTCCGCGATCGATCACGTCGCCGAGCATGGAGACCATCTGGAAGGCGGTCTGGGGCGAGATGACTCGCTCAGCGTGGGGGGCATTCTCGAGCACCGCGGTTCCATCCGCGTCGAGGACGCTGATGATGCCTCGCGGTTGCACCGCCGAGCCGCCGTTCGGAAAGACGGCAAAAGCCGCGGTCAGCTCCAGGGGCGTCACCAGACCCGTGCCGAGCGACAGCGACGGCACGTCCGGCATGTCGCGCAGGCCCACATCGGAGGCGAGCCTGAGGACGGGCCGCGATCCGATTCGCTGCTGCAGCATCGTTGCGGCGCGATTGTCGGACTCGAGGAGTGCAGAGCGGAGCGTCAGCTGGTCCGGCGCGTCCGCCTCGGCGTTGCGCGGAGACCACTCCTCTGGACCTTGAGGCGGCACGTGCCCCAGATCAGACAGGACCCGAGACCGGCGAGAAGCCGTGCTCGAGAGCGGCGGCGTACAGCAGCGGCTTGAAGGCCGAGCCGGGCTGTCGCCGGCTCCGGCTCGCCCGATTGAACTGCGACAGCCGGAAATCGCGCCCCCCCACCATCGCCAGGATGTCGCCCGTTCGAGGATCCAGCGCCACGAGCGCGGCCTGCAGATCGGGATCGCTGAAGCGCCGCAGCCCCTCCGACACCGAGCGTTCGGCCATCTCCTGCAGGTCCGGTACGAACGTCGTCCGGACTTCCCAGTCGGGCGGGTGGTCTCCGCCGAAGTGGTCGCGAAAGAGCTGGCGCAGATAATCCTTGGCATACCCCGCCTGCGCGATCTGCGCATACGGATACGGACGCACGCGAATGCGCGAGCCCCTTGCCGCCTGCTCCTGGTCGGCCGTGATGAACCCCTCCTCGCGCATCCGCGCGAGCACGACGTGGCTGCGTTCGACAGCCTCTTCGAGATGGTTCCAAGGCGAGAGCGCGGCGGGCGCACGCGCGAGCCCGGCAATCAACGCCGACTCGGCGAGCGTCAGCTGCTTCGCGGGCCTTCCGAACAGATACCGCGACATGGTCTCGACCCCGTACACACCCGCACTGAGATAAATCCGATTCAGGTACAGCTCGAGGACCTCGTCCTTCGAGAGCTGCGCGTCGATCATGACGGCGAGCACCGCTTCGTGCAGCTTGCGCGCGTAGGTCTTGCGGTTGGACAGGAACAAGGTGCGCGCGAGCTGCTGCGTCAGCGTCGAACCGCCTTCCCGCGTCCCGGGCTCGCTCACGTTGCGGAACATCGCACGGCCGAGGGCAATGGGGTCGACCCCGACGTGGCCGTAGAACCGGTGGTCCTCGATGGCGATGAACGCGTGCTGCAGGTCGGGCGGGATGTCACGGAGCGGCACGTCCCGCCGCTGCTCGTCCATCCGGAACCACCGCTGCCCGTTCGCGGCCAGAAACCAGGTGTCGCCGACCCCTCGGGTCAAGCGGTAGACCGCATATCCCTGGCGCATGACCCACGTCACGCCTACGGCCGTCACAATCGCCAGCGACACGAAAATCGCCGCGGCCACGCGGTCGCGAATGCGGCGGGACCAGAGGGTCATGCGTTTGGCGCCTTGGCGATTCCGACAGGTGCGCGGCGCCCCTGCAGCGTCAGCGAGAGAACGATGTAGTAGATCGGGTAGGCGAGCGACAGCGCGAGGAGGTCCATTCGGTGCTCCGGCAGAGCCAGCACGATCGCAAGGAGGAGGCCGGCCCACACCGTGCCCGCCACGACGGTCACGGTCCGCAGAACAGGCGTTCGAGACGGATAGACATACCGGATCCGGACGAACACGAGCCCGCTCAAAACCAACAGGATCATGGCGTTGACAGCCTGTGGAAGCGCCGCGACATACAAGTAGAGCGCGACGATGTTCCAGTAGGACGGAAAGCCGGTGAAAAAGTGATCACTCGTTTTCGCGTCGGCCGATCCGAAGCCGTACGCACTGCTCAACAGCACGACGGATGCCACGATCCAATCCCAGCCGTACGGCACGAGCGCAGCGTGATACAGGAACAGCACCGGCAGGAAGACGAACGTCAGGTAGTCGACGATGTCGTCGAGCCGAGCTCCGTCGAACCGGTCGAGGATGGCGCTGACCCGAGCGTGGCGCGCCAACAGCCCGTCCGTGGCATCGATCACGGTGGCGAAGATCATCCAGAGGAGGCTGTCGCGGTATCGAGCCTCGAAAACCGCGACGGTGCCGAAGAACGCTGCCAGTGCCCCGGATGCCGTGTAGAGGTGGACGAGCCAGGCGCCGGACATGTTCGACCAGGAACGCGGCCCGGCGGGGTTGGGGGGCGCCGAGCGCGGCTGCCTGGCTGGGATGGTCATTTACAGGGAATACACAATCGTTATACAATGTCTGAACATTCCAGTCCCCAGCGGAGTGCCTTTTTCACACTCTATTTAGGGTTTGCCGCCCACTGCCGGGTGGGTATCGTGCAGGCGGATGCGCTGCGCGTGCCCGGATCAGTCTGTGCGGCCACTTCGCGACAAACGGGTATTCTGTGGCTTCACCGCACTTTCGCTGGCCCCGATTCCTCATCCCCGTCGTCACGTGCACACTGCTCGTCGCACTCGGCGTGACGTTTTACCTCGTCCGCCGCGCCCCTGAGCCGCCGGTCCTTGCGTTTTCGGACTTCGTGCGCCAGGTCGAAGCCGGGGCCGTCACCCAGGTCCGCTTCGGAGACCGGTCGATTGGCGTGGCGCTCAAGAACGGTCAGGTGATGCAGACGATCGCACCGCCTGAGTTCCTCGCGGCGAACTCCTCGTTCGTGACCGACCTGCTCCGCCGGGACATCCGCGTGGACGTCATGGCGCCGAGCGATCCGGCGTCGCTCAGCTGGATGGCGATGGCCACAGCAGTCGGTTTTCTTGGCCTGCTGGGCTTCACCGTCTACCGCACCACGGCCGGCCGAATCCCATCAATCTCGGCCAGGGCCCGTGTGGCCGAGCGCGGCGACAACGTCGTGACCTTCCAGGACGTCGCCGGAGTGGACGAGGCGAAAGACGAAGTCAAGGAGATCGTCGACTTCCTCAAGGAGCCCACCCGCTATTCGGCGATTGGCGGTCGGATCCCCAAAGGTGTTCTCCTCGTCGGACCACCGGGTACCGGTAAGACCCTCCTGGCCCGGTCGATCGCGGGCGAAGCGGGCGTGCCCTTCCTGTTCGCAAGCGGATCCGACTTCGTCGA
The DNA here is from genome assembly GCA_963804795.1 of uncultured Acidobacteriota bacterium. Lineage (GTDB taxonomy): Bacteria > Acidobacteriota > Vicinamibacteria > Vicinamibacterales > 2-12-FULL-66-21 > CAVSUB01. The sequence continues at coordinate 250,227 of CAWDRS010000022.1, forward strand.
GATGTACGCCGGCGTGGGGGCAGCCCGCGTGCGGCGGCTGTTCCGCGACGCGCGCCGTCACCCCTCGTGCATCGTGTTCATCGACGAGCTGGACGCCGTCGGCCGCAGCCGCGGCGGCAACTCGCTGAGCCATGAGGAGCGCGAGCAGACCCTCAACCAGCTGCTCGTGGAGATGGACGGCTTCGTGGGGCACGAGGGCATCGTGGTCATCGCGGCGACGAACCGGCAGGACATCCTGGACCCCGCGCTGCTGCGGCCCGGCCGATTCGACCGCCAGGTCACGGTGGGCAATGCGGACCTGAAGGGTCGCGAAGCGATCCTGCGCGTGCACGCGCGGAAGGTCGCCATCGATCCCGGCGTGGACCTGCGATCGATTGCCCGGGGAACGCCAGGGTTCTCAGGCGCCGATCTCGCGAATCTGATGAACGAGGCGGCCCTGTTCGCCGGCCGCGCGGGCCGCGCGACCGTCATGGACAGCGACCTCCAGGAAGCGCGCGACAAGGTCCTGATGGGTGTGGAGCGTCGATCCATCGCGCTCAGTGAGCTCGATCGCGTCAACTGCGCATATCACGAGGCGGGCCACGCTGTCGTCGCTGCCCTGCTGCCGGGTGCGGATCCTCTCCACAAGGTCACGATCATCCCCCGCGGCCGCGCGATGGGCGTGACGATGCAGCTGCCCGAGGCGGATCGTCACACGTACACGAAGGGCTATCTCGAAACCCAGGTTGCGGTGCTCATGGGCGGCCGCGCGGCGGAAGAGCTCTTCATGAATCACATGACGAGCGGCGCGTCGAACGACATCGAGCGCGCCACCGAGATTGCCCAGCACATGGTCTGCGAGTGGGGCATGTCGGACCTCGGCCCCCTCGCCTACCGCAAACCGGGCAACGCGTACGACGCGGATCGTCCGCACGCCGTCAGCGAAGCCACGGCGCAGCGTGTGGACGATGCCATCCGCAAGGTGGTGCTCCACGGGTACGATCGCGCGCGCGCGCTCATCGTGAGCAATCGAGAGCCACTGCGCGCCCTGGCCGAGGAGCTGCTGGTGCAGGAGTCGCTCGAGGCCACCGAAATCAAGACGCTTCTGGCGCAGGCGGGCGCCCGTACCGAGTCCGGTCAGATCGTGACAGTCTGAGCTCAACGCCCGGCGGAAGGTCGCTGTTCGGACGAGGAGAGTGACCTAGAATAGCCCGTCCCCATGGCTGATCTCCGGGTCCCCGATCGCGTTCGCCTCGAACGACTGCCGCCCCACGCGTGGGGCGTCATCGGCGTCGTCATTCTCTCGCTGGTCTACGCCTTCCTCGAAGTAACGCTCGTTCGACCCTACCTCTGGCCGGCTGGCGCCGGCGCAGCGGTGGCCTCCGATCCCGCCTCGCGGCTTCCCGTCATCGCACGTCCTCCGGATGTCCGGCAACACGTCGGGCAGGCGATCGTCGTCCGAGCCGTTGTGCCCGGCAGTCCCGCCGCTACGCGAGGAATCGAGCCTGGAACCGAGATCCTGGCGATCGGCTCGGAAGCTGGAACCGTGGACCTTCGACGGTCGACACGAACGAGCCTGGCTCGTGAGGTCGAGGTCTGGCGAGCGCAGTACCGGTTAGGCGTTCGCGACCCCGTGTCGTGGACTCTCAAGGAGGGTTCGGGTCAGACGACGGTCATGATCGGTCGCCACAGCGCCATGACCATTCGGACCTCCGGGTGGGCCCGCGCGCATCTCGGGATGATGATGCAGGTCGTCGTCTTCATCGGCGCGGCGCTGGTGTTGCTGCTGCTGCGGAGTCACGACCTGACGGCGGGGCTCTGCGTGCTGGCGCTGGTGTTGAGCGCCGTCGGGAGCGGCGGTCCCCTGCTCGGCGCGGAGACAGCGATCCCGTTCGGCCGGGTGCTGACCGTTTTCTCGTGGATCGCGAGTCCCCTGGCGTTCCCTGTCATTGCCCTCGCGATGCTGTACTTCCCCTCGCGCTCGCCGCTGATCGTGCGGCATCCGTGGGTCCAGGCCATCCCCTTCCTGGTCGCGGCGCCGATGATTGGGCCGAGCAGCATGACGGCGCTGTATCTGGCTGGCGTCGATGGGGCGCGTGATCTGGCTGTCTGGGATGCAACCCATCCGTCCATCTACGCCGCGTCTTTTGCGGGGGCGCTCGGGGTCAACCTGCTGGCGGTTGCTGAAGGCGTGTACAGGTATCGATTCAACCACGACGCGAACGAACGCCGGCGGATCCGCATGGCGGTCTATACCGCCGTGCCTGGCGTCGCGGCGTTCGCGATCAAGGACGGTGCGCCCATAGTCGCGATGCTCGCAGGCGCCGACGCACCGAGCTATCCGACGGCGGTGCTCGTGATGCTCCAGACGCTGGTGCTGCTGCCTGCCTTCGGGCTCTCGTACGCGGTCGGAGTCTCGCACGTGCTGGGGCCGCGACTCGTGCTACGAAGGAGCGTGCAGTACGCGCTGGCCAGCAAGACGCTGAGCGTGGTGGCGGTGGTGCCGGCGATAGCGCTGGTGCTCTCGCTCGTGCGCGATCGCGGCCGGACGATCGGCGAGATCTTCATGAGCCGCGCCGGGCTCTATCTCGTGCTGATCGCCATTCTGATTGCTGCCCTGCGATACCGGGAGCGGGCCCGCCAGTGGCTGGACCATCGCTTCTTCCGCGACGAGTACGACGCGCGCAAGATCCTGCTGTCGCTGGCGAGCCGGGTCCGGTTCGAGACCGACCCGGCGGACCTCGCAGCGATGGTCGTGAGTCAGATAGACGAGGCGCTGCATCCGGAGGCGGTGGCGATCCTGGTGAGCGGTCTGGAAGAGGGACGGCTCGTGCCCGTGACGGTCCTCCACGGCAGCGCGGACTCGCTGGCGCTCGACGGTGGACTTGGCGGCATGCTGCGCTGGTCCGATGCGCCGCTCGATATCCTCCTGAACGATCCGCGTTCGCCGGTTCGTCGCCTGCCACCCGAAGAGCGGGAATGGCTGCACTGCACCGGCGCCGCCCTGCTCGTTCCGGTAGTGGCGCAGGACGGCGGGCTCGTCGCCGTGATCGTGCTCGGTGAGCGCCGGTCCGAGGAGGCGTACACAGACGAGGACCGCGAGCTGCTGGGGAGCATCGCCGCGCAGATGGGTCTGGGATTCGACGTCGCCCGGCTGCGGCGCCGCGCCGCGACCCGATCGGACCTCGAGACCGACACGGCGCGACTGGTCGCGCAGGTGCAGGCGCCAATGAACGAATGCCCGCGGTGCGGCCGATGCGAGGAGCCGGACACCGTGGCCTGCCCGAACGACGGCGCGCCGATGAAGCCCGCGGCGGGTGTGCCGCGGACCGTCGACAACAAGTACCGGATCGAGCAGTTGATCGGACGGGGCGGCATGGGTGCCGTGTACCGGGCGCGCGACATGCGACTCGATCGGATGGTGGCGCTGAAGGTGGTCCGCGCGGAGCTCCTGAGCGATCCCGAATCGAGGCTGCGGTTCCGCCGCGAGGCGCAGATCGTCGCCCGGCTGCAACACCCGTCGATTGTCGCCGTCTACGACTACGGGACCCTCCTGGACGGCGGCGCCTACCTGGTGATGGAGCTGGTGCGTGGCGAAGACCTGAGGCGCGTCCTCCAGCGCGAGGGCCGGATGGATCCGGAGCGAGTCGTACGGATCCTGGACGCCGTGTGTGCGGCCATCGAGGCGGCACACCGCGAGGGAGTCCTGCATCGCGATCTGAAGCCGGAAAACATCCTGCTGCCAACCGGCTCCGGGTCGGCCGACGCCAAGGTGCTGGACTTTGGAGTCGCGAAGGTGATCGACAGCGAAGATGGCCCCCACACGGGAGCGGACTCGCCAACGCTGATGACAGCCCCTGGCATCATCATCGGCACGCCGGCGTATATGGCGCCGGAACAGTTCAACTTCGGGGAGCTCGACGCTCGAACCGACGTGTTCAGCCTTGGGGTGATTGCGTACGAGATGGTCTCCGGGGACTTGCCGTTCGGGCGAGGGACGCTGACCGAGGTCGTGCTCGCGCAGGCGCGCGGCGTGCTTCCAATGCCGAGAGGGTCAGCGGCACCGGAGCTGGAGCGCGCGATCCGATCGGCCCTCGAGACGGATCCCGATCGGCGGCCCGCATC
>CAWDRS010000023.1:0-120539 GCA_963804795.1 uncultured Acidobacteriota bacterium
GTTCCCTGGCCCGCGACCAATGGTCCGCGTGTATATGGGTTTCTAGAACGTATCGAATCGTCCAGCCACGTCGGTGCGCCAGATCAACGTAGATGTCGGCCGGCAACGACGGATCGATAGCCGCCGCCTCATTACCGGAGAAGGCGAGGTACGACAAGCACCCCTTGCCAGCCCGGCGCACCTGTATAACTGGGACCGTCGAGTCCTCAAGCGGTATGTCAGCAGTGTTCGATGCGAGGCTCCACGCCTTCATGCCGCCGACGAAGGCGTTGATCAGGACGAGGAGTGAAAACTGCGCGAGGTTCTCCCGGAGCCCAAGTCGCAATGTGCCAGTCGTGGCGTGCATCGTTGTCACGCCTTCAGCGCGTGCACGTTCACGCCCTTGACACCGTACTTGCACGCCAGACACGCTCTTTGGAGGTGCCGCCAAAGGGATCGAAAGACTCGGTAATGCGAAGGGATCTGAAAACGACTGACTCCAACACGACGAGGAGCCTGCCTCCGGCAGAGCGCCGGCGATTCAACCCATCCACAGATCAATGTCGCGCCTTAGATCGATTCGCAGGAGTTCGCTGGGGCCACAATGAATAGTCCGCGTAGGAGGAACTGACCCCCAGAGCATTTGAAGGATCCGGAACACCTCGGCCGAAGATGCCCTGTCGCTTGTCCGGCGCCAGATTGAGCACGCCGTTGCTACATGACGAAGTCGACGGCTCGGTACCGAATCGACCGTAGTGGTCATGCGACTTCTTTTAACGTCCTGGCGAGGCTACGGGTCCAGGGTCTCTGAGGCTTCCAGCTTGGCTTCCTTGTGATACCGGGAATCCGGCCGACCTCCATTCCGGAAATCCTTCGACGAGTCGCCGCGCGCGACGACCGGCTGGCCAGGAGAATTTCGACGGCCCAGTCCTTCGTAGATGCAATAGGGGCCGCGACAATACACCACCTATCCCTTGCTCCTGGTCAGTTCCTTGAGACGCCGATGCAGATCGTCAACAGGAATGGGGGAAGCGCCCGGAATGTGTCCAGCGATGTATTCGCTTGCCGGCCGTGTGTCGAGAATGACGACCTCTTTTGAGCGAGCGCGCTTGAGGACCTCGTCCATCGGCACGGCCTCCGCATCGGCGCGATTTCCAAAGTGCTCGTTCACCAATCGGTCGAGTTCAGCCAGACGTCGCTCGGCCACCGCTCGAATGACTTTCGACAGGTCAAACCGTCGGGAATGAAGCGCACCTCGATTTCGGTCTTCAGTGCCGGGTCGGGCTGCCAGTCGGCATTGATATCCCACAGACACCAGCCGCGACGGCGGTTCCAGGCAAGCACTCGACCCCAGTCGCAGGTGCTTCCGTCCTCGCCGCGCTCATACCAGCGGCCGCCGACGTGTGGCTCGATAATCGCGTCCACCGCGTTCGCTTTTCCAATCTTGTAGTTGGCGAGCGGCCACCAGGTACCCATCTTCTGCGTGAAGACGCGCCACGCAACCGCCTGCGGGCGTCTAGCTAGAGTCCTTCGAACGCTGTTCGGATCGATGCTTTTGTCCGCAGTCTTTTCCATCACGGTCGTTGTCTCTCCTTGGCAGCCTCTCGTTCGGCGGCAGCCTTGAACGAGAGGAGCGCCTCATCCCAGAATGCCTCGAGCCACTTGCGCAACGCTTCGAGTCCACGCGTGTCGATCGCATACAGGCGCCGCGCTCGCCTGAATGCGAGGAACGATCAGGCCGCATCCTGGGGCACCCTGAGATGCGGCCATACTGCCGGGCGGCTGACGTCCATCCCGTCGGCGAGTTCCCGGACGGAACGCGTACCCTTTCGCAGTCGTTTGAAAACGAGCCGGCGTGTGGGATCGCCGAGCGCATCGAGGACGCGCTCGGCCTGGACTGCCTCATCGCCGGCAAGCCCCGGATATCCGAGTGATTTGCGAATGTACGACAACTGGCCAATATGGTAGGAGTCGTGGAAAGCAAAGAATGCGAGTTCGTCCGCGACGGTTTTCGTGCCGGGTACCTGCATAGTCGCTGGGCGAGTGAGGACCTCGTCTGTGAGCGACGTCAGCTTCGCGTTTAGGCGAGGACTCACGTCCCGCATGACACCCTCAATCTGGTCTCGCGTCGGGTACTGGGTGGCGTCGACTAGGCCGGCCCCGCGGTCAAACAATTTCCCCCACCCGGTGTCCACGGGATCACCGAGGAACCCGAGCACCATCGCCCTTGTCTGCACGATGTGACCGGCTACCCAGAGCAGATTGTTGTTGCGATCGCTCGGGCTCGCCGCAGTTCATCTTCATTGAGTCCGCTCAGCGCCCGATACACGAACGGTTCATTGAAGGAGAAGATCATGGCGGTCGGCGCCGCCAAAGCACTCGTCGTTGCAGTCGTCATGAAACCTCCTGCCCGGTGCAATCGGCCGCCAGCGTCGTGTTAGCGTCGACTGCCAGTGGTAAGAACTAACTTACCGTAAGTTATGCCTTACCATTTTGAAAGTGTCAAGGGGTTTTGGCTCGCGTACTGGGAAGACCGGAAAGGCGGGCATCCGGCCGCCCCCCTCGGCGTGGAGACCGTCCCGAGATAGCTGAGCTAGGATTCGTTCGGCCCCACTCCGGCTCCATCTCCGTGCGCTCGGAAATGATGCAGATCATCCAAGGCGCGGGTTCAGGCTGGCGCGGAACGCGGCGTGGTCCGCCGACTCGGGCAGTTTATTGAAACGCTCCTGGACGACTCACGGTCGGATTAGCACGCGACGCTGACCGGCCTGTTTTGAAGCCCCAATTCATGCCCACGCTGAACGAGCGTACCGGCCGCGGCAAGCTCCTCCCCCAGGCCATGGTAGTGGCGGTCGCAAAGAGGCCAATCGAGTCAGTGAGCGAGTAAGTCACTCCACCGCCGAGAGTGACGACCCGACTCCGGAGCAGCCGATCGTGATGGATGAAGTGCTCGTCAGTTACTGTCCCGCCACCGCTGATGCCAGCGTCGAACTCAGGTTCGAAGACAAAAAACATCCCGTTGTGGATGTACTGCATGGTCTGGACGAACTGGACGGCAAAGCGGGGATTGACGAAATAACCGACGGCGCTGTCGATGCCGGTTCGATTCGTACGAATGTCGACAACGTCCTGCGCAAACCCGTACAAAATCCGGGTCTGGTAATAGAGACCGGGCGCGATGCCGTCCAGGAATCCGCCGACCGCTGATCCGACGAGCAGCAACCGCAGGTCGCGCCCGACGGCCGACTGCGCGAGGGTCTCGTAGCGGTGGCTCGGGATGACCGCTTCTACGAACGGCGCGACAGCGAAGCCGGGCGACTGCACGAGGCCATACCGCACGCCTACAAAGAAGTCCTGAAATGCACCGTGGTACGTGCCGTTGTCGAGATCGGACGGCTGCAAATCGCGGCCGACGTCGTGCGGGTTCAGTCCTTCGTATCGCACGAACATGGCCGGCAACGATGCGTGCACCGCGATCCTGTCCGTCAGCCCATACTCCACCTGCCACAGCAACGCTCGTGTATCAGTGGTTTCGGGATCGCCCTTCACACCGTTCACGTCCGATTGACGCGACGTGTGCACCGCTTGAAAAGAGACGCTGACTGTTCCGTCGCCAGCAGACGGGATGTAAGCTTGGCCGGCAGACGCTCGTGCCGTAAGAACGAGCAGCGCGGCTGCTATCGGGAATGGGCCTGGCTGTCGGCGGGCCACCCTAGGGGTTTCGCGCTGCTGTCTTCTCGCGTTTCAATTTGAGTTCCATCGCCTCGTCTACGGCATGACAGTAGTGTCCCGGACGGCCTGGCACTTGGACGATGACGGCGAAGTCCTTCGAGGCTTTGTCGCGATCAGCTTTGGACTGTTGCTTCGAGATCGGCTGTGCGCCCGGTGTGACGAGGTAAATCGCAGGAAGCACCACAGAGGTGCGTCCAGCGATGGCCTGGGCGCGCTCGAGTTCTGGCGCGTGCGTCACGTTGGCGAGAACGACGTCAAACGTTCGGGTGCTCAAGGCGCTTTCCAGATCCGCGGTCGACGTCACGGCGCGTACCGTATGGCCGGCCTCGCGCAGGGCTGATTCGAGTTTTGGGTCTGTCAGCGCCAGGCCCGTGGCACTCTCCGGAAGGTAACAGAAGCACTGCGGCTGCGCGGGGCGTGTGTTTCGATTGAAACTTAATCCCTCGGCCCAGCATCATCAGCTTGTCGCCGCACGCATGAAGCGGAATGCCGCTTTGGCTGACGGTTGCTGCGATGACCGCCGCGACAAGAATCTGACGCATCGCTAGACCTCCAACTGGACCATATACCCAAAGCCGAGCGCGGTCAACATTTGCGCGGGAGATGGGCGGCTCACTTGAGGCCTTGGGCGAGGTAGAGCTCTCCTTCGAAGGTCCAGTACGTGTAGGCGTAGAATTTGCCGTCCGCGCTGATTCGCACCTGTCCGGGGTCTGAACCAATGTCAATGACGACCGTCGGATCGGGCGGCACCAGCTCTTTCCAGAAGCGTCGATCACCAGTCGCGATATCCAAACGGTGGATGCGTAGGACGAGGTTGCCCGCCTCTCGAATGAAAAGAGAGCGGCCGTCCGCGCTCCACTGAAGCAGCACATCACCGTCGATATAACCCGGTATCGGATGCGGCTCGGCGGTCCCATCCACCGGATACAGGTAGTACTCGCCGTAACGGTCAATCGTGGCCAATGTGCGGCCGTCTGGCGACAACAACAGTCCAACGAACCCGTCGGGCGTAACCGGCCGGGGCTCGCCGCCGTCGAGATCCTGCACGTAGGTTCGGTTAACGTCCGACGCGTCGCGTGCCGCGAAATAGATGCGTCGGCCGTCGGGCGAAAACACTGCCCAATCCAGGTATTCGGCGATCGCGCCACGCGGCAGTCGCCTGACCTCCCCGGTTCGCGTCGGCAGCAAGAAGAGTTCGCCAGGTATTTCGCCTTGAACGGCAAGCGCCCACTGTGCGTCCCGCGACAAGGCGAGCGGGCGGCCGTCACCCAGGCGTACGGCGTCGCTTCCGTCCATTTTTCGAATGAAGATGGTGGACTTTGCGCCGACGCCTTCACCCCACTCGTAGAACAACAACGTGTTCCCGTCTACCGAGAGATCGCCCACTGTTGAATAATCGAACCATGACAGCTCACGATCCTTCGTGGCTCCGGATCCAAGTCCCACAATTCCGCCGCGTGTCGTGCCTCGTGTGATCAAAACGTGACCGCTCGGAGCAATGTCATTCAGCTTCAACGTGCCGGGAGACGCGAAGACCGTTCGTTCGCGACCCGTGAGGGACACCGCATGCAACGTAGAGCTACCGCCGTTGCCCGTTCGCGAGCCCGTGAACCAGATCTCGTCGCCGGCCCAGGCGAGGCCTTGCAGCGACTTCCAGTCGGACGAGAGCGTCACCTTTTGACCGGCCATATCGATCAGCGCGACGGAACCGCCAATATCACCGAGGCGAGGATGATCCAAGAACGCGATGCGATCGCCTCGCGGCGACAGACGCGCGTACGTAATCCAACCACGCGGCTCGTACAAGACTTTGCCCAGCGGATACTCGAGGCGGTATCGGCCACCGGCGAACGAGACGACAGCCATGTTTTCGCCGTCAGGACTCCAGTCAGCGACGTGAACGTCCTTCACTAGCTCACGTGGAATGCCGCCGGTCATCGGGACGCGGGCCAGCGTCCCTGTACATTCCCCCCAATTCAGACGGCATCCGAGCGCAACGGCCAGTTCACCTTTTGACGAGACGGAAAACACGCCGGCATCGGCAAGTCCGATCGATCCGGATTGGGGACTCTCCGGGCGCAGAACGTATACCTGGGGCGGTGTGCCGATCCATGCGGCGCTGTACACGACCGTCTGTCCGTCTGTTGCGAGGCGAGCGCCGCGAAGCGACCCGTGCCTGAAGGTCAGCTGCCGAAAAACAGGCTCGATACCATCACGATTCCTCTGTGCGACGAAGGTGCCGATCAGGGCCGACGCGATCACGAGACCGGCTGCCGCCGCGGCCCGAACGAGCGGCCGACGGAAACGTTGGCGCGAACCAGGCTCCGAGGGCACAGCCACATTCGCGATCGCGGCCGTCAAGACATCGTCGATCTCGATGCGGGCGTCGCCAATATCTCGGAGACGACGGTTCGAGTCCTTCTGCAGACATCGCCGCAACAAGTCCCGAATGCGAGGTGGGACAGTGGGAGGGAGTGTCGCCCAGTCAACGTCCCGCTCGAGAACGCGGGCGATGGTATCCGAGATGGTCTCGCCGCCGAATGCCGTACGACCGGTGAGCATCTCGAAGATGACACAGCCAAAGGACCAGATGTCCGTCCGCTTGTCGAGAGTCTTTCCACGAGCTTGTTCGGGACTCATGTAAGCCGGCGTTCCGAGAATTGCCCGCTCACCAAGTTGCGACGCCGTCACCGTTGGACTGCCGGACAAGAGGGCGCCCGGTACGCTCTCCCACACCTTAGCCAACCCGAAGTCGAGCACCTTAACCGAACCGTTGCCTGCGATCTTGATATTGGCTGGCTTCAAGTCACGATGGATGATGCCCTTGTCGTGTGCGGCTTCCAACGCCTCAGCGATCTGACGCGCGATGGTGAGCGTCTCATCCAGTGTCAGAGGACCACGCGCAATCACTTCCGCAAGCGTTGGTCCGTCAACCAGTTCAAGGACGAGCGCCGGCTCCCCGCTCGCATCCTCGAACCCATAGATCGCGCCGATGTTCGGATGATTCAGCGCGGCCAGCATCTGCGCCTCTCGCTTGAAGCGGACGCGACGATCTGCGTCGACGGCGAACACAGTCGGCAGAACCTTGAGCGCCACGTCTCGATTCAGCTTCGGGTCTCGCGCGCGATACACCTGCCCCATCGCACCCGCGCCAAGCAACGCGGTGACCGTGTACGGCCCGATGCGATGCCCGGCGCTGAGAGTGGATTCGAGAGGATTTCCGTCATCTGGCGGGAAGTCCCTGGATCCCGCGGCAATCACGGCGGCGTCGGCCAGCGGCAACCGATCGAGTACGCTGATATCTCGCGGCGTCTGCCCGCAACAGTAACTGCACCTCCAGTCGCAGCTCGTCGTCGTGTTCGACCGCCGATTCGACGAAAGCGGCGCGTTCCTCTGGAGGATGTTCTAGAGCGGCCTGAAACAGCGCCTTGGCGCGTTGCCACTTTTCGCTGTTCACGGCCGGATCTCAAGACCGAGCTCGCGCGTGAGCCATGCCTTTGCGGTGCGCCATTCGCGCTTGGCACTGGTTGGCGACACCTTAAGAACACAAGCGGCCTCTTCGATGGTAAGTCCGCCAAAGGCGCGAAGCTCTACGATGCGGGCGAGATCTTCGTCGAGCCCCGCAAGACGATCGAGCGCATGATCCAGCGCGAGAACGGGGATGCGATCGGGGGCAGCTTCTTCCATTGCCTGGTCGATCGACACAGTCGGAAGACCGTCACCGCGCTTGTTCGCACGACGACGGCGCGCGTGATCCACGAGAATTCGGCGCATGACCTGCGCCGCTACGCCGAAGAAATGCGCGCGATCCCGCCAGTCGCCGTGCCGCTGGTCGACGAGACGCAGGTAAAGCTCGTGAACGAGCGCCGTCGGCTGCAGCGTGAGCCCACCCCTTTCGGCACGAAGCTGGCGTGCGGCAACGCGACGCAGCTCCGCGTAGACGAGCGGCAGCAACTCGTTGAGCGCATTGGTATTACCACGCCCCCATTCAGTCAGAAGCGCCGTCACGTCAGGCCGGGACGCCATGCGGATTCCCAAATCATTGAGAAGTAGGCGTTTAGCATAGATACCCGGCCGCTTTCTCGCAACCGATGGTCGAATTGGTCCGATTTGGCCCTCGTCTACGCGATCTCATTCGAGGGCACCCACCGTGCCGAGGAGGATTCGATGATCGCGAACCGAAAGGGTTTTCGGCCGCATGCCGGCGTCGTCGCCGTTGGACTGTTCCTGTCGACATATCTTGCGGCGGCCGTTGAGGTCTCAGCCTCGGGGGTGCGTCTGCTGGGAGGCAACGAGGCCGCGTCAATCGACGTCAGCTGCGATGCCGGCGCGACCACTTGTCCGACAGGGCTGGCTCCAGGCGGCGTCGCCAGGCAAACGTCGCTACGGGGTATCAACGCCCGCGGCGACATCGTCGGGTTTTACGTGGACTCCGCGGGCAGACAGCACGGATTCCTGCGGCACGACGGACTCTACACGACCATCGATTTTCCGCTCGCCAGCGTGCGCAGCACGACCGCGAACGGCATCAACGCCCAAGGAGAAATCGTGGGCCAATACGTCCTGCCGGTCAATCCGGATGTTGACGAAGACTCGCCGCTGTATTGCCCGCAGAATCTTCCGAACGGAAACCCCAACCCCGCCTGCATCAAGGGTTTTCACTTTGGGCGTAACGAGTACACCACAATAATGTTCTCCGGGCACCCTGGCGCGATCCCTCAGCGCATCACCTCAAACGGCGAAATCCACGGCTGTCTACACGATCACGATCTCGGCATGTCCATGTACGGGGCGACATGGCGCCGGTCCTTCGGGTCGAAGGGCTCGGTCTACATCACGGACGCCTACAGCCTGATGCCCAACGGCGGTGAACTCTCGGATTCGATGGACGTCCCGATGTCCATGAACAACGCTGGCACCCTCAACGGCCACTCGATCGTCGGCCTGTTTACCGATATGAGCGGACAACCGCGCGGCTATCTCGTGCGGAACGGCGTTTTCGAGCCATACGACGCGTCCGACGAGACGGTGACAGCGAATCTGACATCCATCTGGGATATGAATCCACAGGGCCATTTCGTCGGCACCTTCCGCGCGGAGGGCGAAGTGGCTGGGCGGCGTCATGGATTCGTCGATCGCGGTGACGGGTCAGAGCGGATTGCGTTTGACGTCACGGTTACGGACGCCTCCGGCAATACAGTGACCGCGTTCGCCACCGTCGCATTCGGCATCAACCCCGAGGGTTTCATCGTCGGCCAGTACACGCTGGTTGCCGGCGGAACGCCGCACGGCTTCGTCGCCGCTCCTCTGAGCGGCAAGTGACATCGCTGGATTCTTTTTCACGCGACGTTCGCGATCGTTCAGGCGCGATCAGATGATGCAGGCTCCGCCTATCGAACGACGATGGTGCCGTGCAGCATGTTCGTCCCACTGGCGAGAGCGATGTCTCCCGCCTTCGCTGGCGTGAACTCAATCACGACGGGTTCATTCAGCGGGAGCGCGCGTTTGATGTTCAACGACGGAAATACCACTTCCGTGCCGCACGTGTTGTCGGTTACGCGCACAAACGTGATGCGTGCCGGTGTGCCGGCGGGTAACGTCACTTTCGCAGGCTCATAGCCTTGCTCGTTCACGACCACCTTCGCAGTCTGGGGTTCGTTGCTGCGTCCCACGATCGATGATGCTGGCGTTGCGCTGGCATTCACCGTACTTCCCGCGGGCCTGAGACCAAGACGCTCACGCTCGGCCCTGACGAAGAAGCTGCCACCGGTCACGACGACGTTGCCGCCTGGCTGAACGCCTGACACGACTTCGACCTGTTCTCCCGAGGTCTGTCCGAGGCGGACCTCTCGTTCAACAAACTTCCCGGGTTCCTTCGGATTCGCCAGATAGACGACCGTACGGTCACCAACGTTCTGCACGGCGTTGCGCGGGACTCTAGAAGCTGACGTACCCGACGCTCCGGCGACCACGACCTCCGCGTACATCCCGAGCCGCAGCTCGCCACCCGGGTTTGGCACCTCGATCCGCACCCTTGCGGTTCGTGTGTCGGCGCTGACTTGCGGATCGATGTAGCTGACGCGGCCGCGCAGCGTTACGTCTGGACGGGCTGACGTGGTGATCGCGGCTTCACTGCCTACGCGCACTCGGGAGGAATCCTTTTCGTACAGATTCGCCACGACCCAGATCGTTGAGAGATCGACCACGGTGAACAACTTCGTGGCTGTGTCCACGTTGAGCCCAACATTCGCTCCGCGTTCCGTCACGACGCCGTCGATCGGCGCAGAGACGTTGGTGGTGGCGCTCACATTGTGGCCAGGAGCCATCTTCTCGAGTGCCGAGGCCGAAACGCCGAGCAACTCGAGCTGCGAGCGCGCACTCTGGACAGCCGCTGTCTGCGCCGCGTGCTCGGCGTGAATCTTCTCCAGCTCCTGGCGGCTCGCGGCCCCGATCTCGACGAGCTTCTGGGTCCGCTGCAACTCGCGGTCATGCGCGTCGAGCATCGCCGTTGCCGAGACGTAGCGAGTCTGTGCCTCGGCGAGCGCTGGGCTGTAGATCTCGGCGAGGCTTTGGCCCCGACGAACGCGGTCGCCGAGCGCGGGCCCAACCTTCGTCACGCGCCCAGCGACGAGCGGGGTCACCACGACCTGACGATAGGCGTTCGGCTCGACGACACCGGGCAAACGGGTCTCCGTGGCTGACGTTCCACTCGCGACCGGCGCCACGACGATCCCCGCGCGTTCCACCGCTTCCTGACTGAGTGGAACGACGACGTCAGATAGTGGCGCCTTGCTCGCGCGAGCGGACGCAGCTGGAGACGGCTGCGCGCCTGTGAGTGACGGCATATCTACAGCGTGTCCGCTGGCCCCTGCATCCCGTCGCATCAATAGGTACGTGGCTCCGGCTCCGGCAGCCAGCAGAGCGATGGCGACCAGCGCCGCGGCGCCTTTGTGCATCGTCACGCGTGTGTCGCTCGTCATCGTCCCTCTCCAAGCGCCCGGTTGAGCGCTGTTCGTGCCTCGTACGCCGCACGCAAGGCCTCGGTATAGGCGCGTTCCACATCCAGATATCGCCGTCGTTCGGCCAGGACCTCGAAGACGGTCACCCGCCCGAGCTCGTAACTCTGACCGACCACGGTCAGGTTCTGGCGCGCCAGTGCCTGCGCGCCGGCGCCATAGATCTGGACGGCCTCCCTCGCACGCTCGTCCCGTGCGCGAGCGGACGCCACTTCGGCCTCCGCGGCGAGCCGCGCGGCATCGTAGGCGGCGGCCGCTCCTGTCCGCTCTGCGTGCGCCACGGCCACTTCTCCCTGATTCCGGTTCAGCACGGGAATCCTGAGCATCGCGCCAGCAGACCAGTAGTTGAACTGCCCCCGAACGCGCTCGAGACCACCGTCCGGCGCGAACCCACGCTGCGGGAAGCCGGCGTCCATGTGCATGTAGTTTGCGAAGAGGCTGACATCGAAGCGGCCCTCGGACTCCGCGCGGTCGTTTTTCGCCACAGCCGTTTCGATACGGGCCGCCGCTTCTCGAACGTCAACCCGCTGTTCGACTGTCATCGTCTTCGACGACCAATATCGTCTGAACAGGCATCGAGATCCGGATTCGCGGCCCTGGCGGACCCCATCGGGCGCACGTGACGCTGCCATCGGCTCGCGTTCTCAGCTCGCAGCTGGCGGAGCGGCCTGATTGTCGCGCTCGTGCGCGCGCCTGTGCCACTCGTCGAACGCCGGCGGCACACCGTGCAGCCTCCCGTCATAGTACCTGCCCCAGCCACCCCGCCACGGACCACCGCGGAAGAAGAAGAGTCGGAACGCGAAGAACCAGAACGCGAGGAACAGGAGCGGAAAGAACGGACCAAACCCCCAGGGCCGGTAGTACGCCCAGGGATACACGCCAGCCGGCGGCGGCGGCAACTGGTGTGCGAGTCCGTGAGCGAGGCCCAGGTTGTAAGCCCAGAAGCCCACGATCACGGCGAAGAACATGCCGAAGAGCGCGGGCGCCCATCGAGAGACTCCTGAACGATCGTGCATGATTGTCATCTCCTTCGATCACAGTCTGATGGACGACTGTGGAGGGATTGTGAACGTCGTGCGGTTGTCGTAGCATCGGCTTCGGGGCCGGGCCGCACGCGCGAAAGGACGATTCGGGAAATGACGAACGACACGTGGAATGCTGTTGACCGCTACTTCACGGACCTGCTCGTTCAGGCCGACCCTGCGCTCGAAGCGGCCATGGAGGCAAGCGACGCGGCGGGACTCCCGCAGATCAGCGTCTCGCCGTGCATGGGAAAGCTGCTGCATCTTCTGACACGGATGCATCGTGTTCGGACGATCCTCGAGATCGGTACGCTCGGCGGATACAGCACGATCTGGATGGCCCGCGCGCTGCCCGCGGACGGGCGGCTGCTGACGCTCGAGGCCGATCCGAGGCACGCGGAGATCGCCCGGTCCAATATCGCGCGAGCCGGCGTCAGTCATCTGGTGGACGTCCGGCTCGGGCCCGCCATCGACACGCTTCCCCGGCTCGAGGCAGAAGGCGCCTCGCCGTTCGACCTGATCTTCATCGACGCCGACAAGCCGAGCACCCCGGAGTATTTCGGCTGGGCCCTGCACCTCTCGCGGCCTGGCAGCCTCATCATCGTCGACAATGTGGTTCGGAGCGGCGCCATCGTGGACCAGGCGAGCCGCGATGCGAGCGTGCAGGGCATGCGTCGCTTCGCGGCCATGCTGGCGTCGGAGCCGCGTGTGAGCGCGACGGCAATCCAGACGGTCAGCGCCAAAGGTTACGACGGCTTCGCGCTCGCGCTCGTGTCGTCACGTCTCTAATAGGAAGTCATAGCAGCCGCTGCGCTGTCGCTGCTGCAGAAGTGGGGCCGACGATCGAGTCCCATCGAATCGACTGAACGAGCCCTCGGGAGGCCCTCCTGGCACTCTACGCGACCATCCTCTGCGCGATCGACTTCTCCGAGCACTCGCGCCGCGCGCTGCGCTTGGCGCTGCGGTTGGCCGCGCGGCAAGGTTCGCGCGTGGTCGCGGTGCACGTGATCGACCCGCTGCTGGCGGAAGCCGCTGCCAGCTTCGCGGGCGCCGCACAGTTGAAGGCCGACGCGGAGTCCGAGCTCAAAACGCTCGCCGACATCGAGAGAATTGCCGCGCCGGGATCTCCGGCCGTCGCCTGCATCGTGCGCATCGGGCCTCCCGCCCGCGAGATTCTCGCGAGCGCCTCGCATACGAAGGCGGAGCTCGTGGCGATGGGCACTCAAGGGCTTGGGGGCCTTCGCAAGCTCTTCTTCGGATCGATTGCGGAGAAGGTGCTGCGTGATGCCTCGGTGCCGGTGCTGGCGGTGCCGCTGCCCGAACCGGCTGAAGCGGGAGACGCGGCAGACCCGGTCGCAGACGGCGTCCCCGATATTGACGTCGTGATCGCCTCCGTCGACCTCGACAGGTCCGCGGAAGCCGTCATCCGTCACGCTGCTTCGTTTGCCGCCGGCTTCGGGCTGCCGCTGACGCTCCTCCACGTCGTCCCGCCGGTTGAAGGGATGCCGCGGGCCGTCGAAGCGGCGCGCGCCGCGGAGCGTTTGCACGAGACCAACGCGCACGCGCGCTTGACAGAGCTCGCGGCCAACCTGCCGCGGGAATTACAGGTGAACCTGGAAGTCAGGCCCGGGCCGGCGGCCGAAGAAATTGCCGCCGCCGCGGCGTCGCGGCACGCGCTCGTGACGATCACGTCCGGTGGCGACAACGCGCACCACCGGCCCGGATCGATCGCGTACCGCGTCTTGTGCCTGTCACAGTCTCCCGTGCTCGCGGTGCCCTTCCGGGTTGGTTCCTGAGTGCCATGCTGGCGCCCCCAAACGGCGAACAGATGGGTTGATCGAAATCTGCAAACCATGAACAGGGAGGTGGGAGGACGGGAGGAACTCTCCACACTTAAGTAGGCAAGAGAATGATCCTCTCCTCCTCCCTTCCTCCCTGTTGAATCGTTGTTGCCGCACTCAAAAGTGAGCTCCCTTCCTCCCTACCCGGATGGGTGATCCCTCCCCTCCCGGGACTTGCGACACTTGGCGCATGAGCACATCACTTCTTTCCAGCTACTCGGACGCGATCGCGGATGCGGTGGCGTCGGTTGCCCCCTCCGTGGTGCAGGTTCACGGCCGCAGGCGCCCGGTCAGTGGGCTCGTCTACGAGACCGAGGCCATCATCACCAACGCGCGCGCGCTTGGGCGCGAGGATCACCTGCAGATTCGCGCCCACGATGGGCGCGCGATCGACGCTGAGCTCGCGGGGTGGGATCCGGCGACCGGCCTGGCCGTGCTTCGCGCGCCCGGGCTCGGGTTGCCGGCGGCGGCGCGGTCGGATGTCACGCTGCGCGTCGGCCAGATCGCCCTCGCCGTTGCCCGCTCGTGGAGCAACGCGGTGACGGCGAGCGCCGGGATCATCGCCGTGATCGGTGGGCCGCTCCGCACCGGCCGACGCCGATCGATCGAGCAGGTGATCCGCACGACGGCGCCGATGCACGACGGGTTCGCCGGGGGACCGCTCCTGGACGCGGGCGGCGGCGTCATCGGCATCTCGACCGCCGCAGCGATTCGCGGCTTCGAGGTGGCCATCCCGGCGTCGATCGCCTGGACTACGGCCGCAGAGGTCTTGAAGCGCGGGCATCCGGCGCGCGGGTTCCTCGGGATTGCCGGTCAAACCGTCCAACTCACCGAGAAGCAGCGCAGTGCCGGCGAGCAGGAACACGCCCTCCTCATCGTGGGCGTGACACCCGGGAGCCCGGCGGACGCCGCAGGTGTGCTGGTGGGGGACATCCTGCTGCGGTTCGATGGGCGAGCCATACAATCGGCGGAGGACCTGCTCGATCTGCTGGTGGGCGATCGCGTCGGACGCGCGGTGCCGGCGACCTTCCTTCGTGGCGGAGCGGCGCTCGAGATCCCGCTCACCGTTGGCGTGCGTCAGGCATCGTGACCGGGTCGCACGACAGCCACGGCATTGAACTCGCGGCCACCGGGTTGTGGCAAGGCTGCTCCTCAACAGGAGGATGGGAGGAGGGAGGAACTTTTCTTGTTTAGGATTGCTCCTTCCTCCCTCCTCCTGTTGTGGTTTTTGCAGCGTCAGCTGTTTGGATGATGGGTACGAATGCGCGTGATCCTGGTGGGTCCTGAGGACGATCGCAATCGTCTGCGGGCACGCGTGCCCGCTACGATCGAGATCGTTGGCGAGGCATCGACGCTCGCCTCCGCTCGTGCGCTGCAACTGGAGGTTGAGGCTGACGCGCTGCTGTCGTCGGCCTCACCTCGATTCGAGCTCGAAACTGAGACGATCGAAGAGCGATTGACACCTCGCGAGGTCGAGGTTCTCTCGCTGATGGCCGAGGGCCTCCCGAACAAGCGGATTGCCGAACGGCTCGGCATCAGCGATCAGACGGTCAAATTCCATGTCGCATCGGTCTGCGGCAAGCTCGATGCGCTGAACCGCACGGACGCGGTGCGCCGCGGGCTCCAGCGCGGCCTGATCGCGCTCTGATCTCGCCGAACCCGGAACCTCGTCTACTGCACCTCGAGATCCAGACCTCCGGCGAAGCCGGCGACCACGTTGTAGACTGCCGCTGCGACGGCGCCCCCCACGAGGCCGATGACACCATAGAAGATCGGCGCAATCACAATCGCGCCGACGCCGAAGATCGGCGCGACCCAGGGCGGCACGTCGCTGTTTCCGGCGTTGGCCGCGAAGCCGGCACCCACCAGCGAAATACACGCCAGGATGCACCCGGCCACGAGTCCCAGGACCGCGTAGAGCGCTCCACCGATCTTGGCTGCGGACGCGACGCCGATTCGTCGAATCACCATCGTTTCGGCCTCTCAGTCGAGCATCGGAACCGGGTACTCGCGCCCGGCGCGACGCTCGTGGCGACACGATAGCAGAACAGCCGTCTTCGGCGCCCTCTCCTTGCTTCGAAGATCCGAGTGCGTGCGGACAGCGGATCGGCTTGGGAGGAGACCGCGCGCGCCGCGCTGCCTGCCAGACGGTGAGCGGAATCAGGCGCGGAAACGGCGCGCGTCGATGCCGTACTTGCGGACCTTGTAGTTGAACACCCGCTCGGTGGTGTCGAGCAGTCGCGCCGCCCGCGCGCAGTTCCCGCGCGTCGTCTTGAGCGCGTCCTGGAGCAGGTCGCGCTCGAAGGCCCCGACGCTCTCGGTCAGCGATTGGCGGGGCACCGTGTCGGATGTCTCGCCGGTCTGCAGCGTGGGCGGCAGGTGATGCGCGTGGATGACGCCGCCGTCGCACACGAGCACCGCGCGCTCGATGGTGTTGCCCAGCTCGCGCACGTTGCCGGGCCAGTGATAGCTCGTGAGCATGTCGATGGCCGGGGTGGAAATGCGCCGGATGTGCTTGCCGTGCTCCCGTGAGTACCGTTCCAGGAAGTGATCGGCCAGCAGCATGATGTCCGGCTTCCGCTCGCGCAGCGGCGGCGCGAAGATCGTGAACACGGCGAGCCGGTAGTACAGGTCGGTCCGGAACGTCCCTTCCTCGATCAGGTTCTCGAGCGGCCGATGCGTCGCGGCGATCAGCCGCACGTTGACCTTGATCGGCGCCGTTCCGCCGAGGCGCTCGATCTCGCGCTCTTGCAGCACGCGCAGCAGCTTGACCTGCGTCGAGGGGCTGAGCTCGCCGATTTCGTCGAGGAACAGCGTGCCGCCGTCGGCGAGCTCGAAGCGCCCCTTCTTCGTGCCCTGCGCGCCGGTGAACGCACCGCGCTCGTAGCCGAAGAGCTCCGACTCGATCAGCGACTCCGGAAGCGCGGCGCAGCTCACCTTCACGAACGCCTTCTTGGCGCGCGGCGAGTTGTAGTGGATCGCGTGCGCGATCATCTCCTTGCCGGTCCCGGACTCGCCTCGAATCAGCACCGTCGTCGTGGTGCGTGCCACCTGCGCGACCTGCTCGTATACCTGCTGGATCGACGCGCTGTTGCCGATGATGTTGCGGAACGCGTAGCGATCCCGCAGCTCGTCCCTGAGATGTTCGTTCTCCTCGGTCAGACGGGTGCGGTCGGCCTCGACCAGCCGCCGGACCTTCACCGCCTGCGCGATCATCGACGCGACGACGCGATAGAACTCGAGCGACCGCTCGTAGTCGCGATCCTTCCGATAGGCGAGGACGATCTCCAGCGTGCCGGCCGGACGCCGCGCGACGAGGATCGGCACCCCGATGAACGTGAGCTCGCGTCGCGGACCGGTGGTCGGCGCGAGCGCCGGCTCCTGGCTCACCTGGGGCACGACGACGGGTCGGCCGGAGTCGATGACGCGCCGGGTGATCGTGTCCACGGCGCGATCGCGCGTGCGGGTCGACCCGAGACGGATACCGCCGGACGCTTCGACGTGGAGCTCGCGGCTCGTCTCGTCGAGGAGGATCACGGTGCTGCCGGCGACCTGGTGCCGCCGCTCCAGGAGCTCGACGAGCGAGTGGAGCACCGTCTTCAGGCTCAGCGCGCCGGAGAGCGCCTGGCTGACCTCGAGCAGCGTCGCCAGCCGGCGAATCTCGTTCGTGTGATTTCCTGGTCTGACATTCGTGTTGGCCATAATCGCCGTTGTTACGCCTTTGTAACTATTTCGCGAATGCAAAAGAAGGGCGCCCGGCGTGCCTGGCGCCGAGGTCGGGTCCCGTGCCGCGCACCCGGGTGAGCGCCGGATGGCAGTGCGGCCGTCGGAGGTCCGGCCCTGTCAGGCCGGTCGCATCACTTCACGAACAGCATCTCGCGGTAGGTCGGCAGCGGCCACAGGTCCTGCGGAACGATGCTCTCGAGGGCATCGCCCGCGTCCCGAAGCGCCGCCATCGCCGGAATGACCTTGTCGCGGAAGTACTTCGCGTGCTTGACCGGGTCGCCGTTCCCCTCGTGTTCGAGGAGCTTCTGGAGCGCGACGGTCCGGACGCGGC
The DNA here is from genome assembly GCA_963804795.1 of uncultured Acidobacteriota bacterium. Classification (GTDB taxonomy): domain Bacteria; phylum Acidobacteriota; class Vicinamibacteria; order Vicinamibacterales; family 2-12-FULL-66-21; genus CAVSUB01. The sequence goes on from CAWDRS010000023.1 coordinate 17,648, forward strand.
ACTCGTCGGTCAGCTTGGTCACCTCGTCGAGCGCCTTGCGCGACTCCTTCGCGCTGGCGCCAGCCGACTTGACCGCGCTCACCGTCTGCGCGAGCTCGCCCTGGAAGCGGTACGCCGCCGGCAGAATGCTCCGGCTGGCCATCAGGACCATCAGCTGCGCTTCGATGTTGACGGTCTTGTTGTACTGCTCGAAGGCAATCTCGTGCCGGGCCTTCAGCTCGCGCGCGTTGAGCACGCCGTATTGCTCGAACGCCTTGACGACCTCCGGCTTCAGCGACTCGCCGAACGCATCGACCGAGTTCCGCAGGTTGAGCAGACCGCGCTTGGCGGCCTCCTTCTGCCACTCGTCCGCGTAGTTGTTGCCGTTGAAGATGATCGACTTGCTCTCCTTGACCACCTTGCTGAGGAGCAGCTTCACCGCCTCGTCGAGCTTCTTCCCGGACTTCAGGCTGGCTTCGAGCTCGGTCGCGCAGTAGTCGAGCGAGTCCGTGACGGCGACGTTCAGCGCGATGTTCGGCAGCGCGATGCCCTGGTTGGCCGAGACGGCGCGGAACTCGAACTTGTTGCCGGTGAACGCGAACGGGCTCGTGCGGTTGCGGTCGCCGGCGTCGCGTGGCAGCTTCGGCAGCACGCTGACACCGATGTCCATGATGCCGCCTGACTTCGTGCTCTTCGCGCTTCCGGCTTTCTCGATCTGCTGGAAGATGTCGGTCAGCATGTCGCCGAGGAAGATCGAGATGATCGCCGGCGGCGCCTCGTTCGCGCCGAGACGATGGTCGTTGCCTGCGCTGGCGATCGCGAACCGGAGCAGACCCTGGAACTTGTGCACGGCGCGCAGGACCGCCGCGCAGAACACCAGGAACTGAATGTTGTCGTGCGGCGTCTCGCCCGGGTTCAGCAGGTTGTTCCCGAGCTCGTCCGACATGCTCCAATTGAGGTGCTTGCCGGATCCGTTGACGCCCGCGAACGGCTTCTCGTGCAGCAGGCACGCCAGCCCGTACTTCGGCGCCACCCGCCGCATCATCTCCATCGTCATCATCTGATGGTCGGTGGCGACGTTGGCGTTCTCGAAGATCGGCGCGACCTCGTACTGGCTCGGCGCGACTTCGTTGTGCCGCGTCTTGAGCGGGACGCCGACCTTGTAGAGCTCGCGCTCCACTTCCTGCATGAAGCCGAGGACGCGATCGGGGATCGAGCCGAAGTAGTGATCCTCCATCTCCTGCCCCTTCGGCGGCTTCGCGCCGAAGAGCGTGCGGCCGGCGTTGATCAGGTCGGGGCGGTTGAAATAGAACTGGCGGTCGATCAGGAAGTATTCCTGCTCGGGGCCGCACGTCGTTTGCACGCGCTGGGCCTTCGAGCCGAACAGCTTCAGGATGCGGACGGCCTGGCGCGAGAGTGCGTCCATCGATCGAAGCAGCGGCGTCTTCGTGTCGAGCGCCTCGCCGGTCCAGCTCACGAAGGCGGTCGGGAATGACGAGCGTCGTGCCGTTCGGCGTCACCAGCAGCCACGGCGGGCTCGTCGGATCCCACGCGGTGTAGCCGCGTGCCTCGAACGTTGATCGCATGCCGCCCGACGGGAAAGCTCGAGGCGTCGGGCTCGCCCTTCACGAGCTCTTTGCCGCTGAACTCCGCGACGGCGCGGCCGTCTGGCGTGGGCGTCAGGAACGAGTCGTGTTTCTCGGCGGTGATGCCGGTGAGCGGCTGGAACCAGTGCGTGTAGTGCGTCGCGCCGTGCTCGACGGCCCAATCCTTCAGCGCGCTCGCGACGATGTCGGCGAGGGAGGGGTCGAGCGGCTCCGACTGCGCGATCGAACGTCGGAGCGCGCGGTAGACGTCCTTCGGGAGCCGGGCGCGCTGGGCTTCGTCATTGAACGTCAACGAACCGAAATCATCGCTGGCCTTCTTCAACGGTGCGGTGTTGTGTTTGGGGGTGGTGCTCCACTGACTGATGTGACGAATGGCGTCGCCCGAAGCTGCGGAACCCATGCGCTGTTGTCCTTTCGAATCGATCCGGCGTGCAAGACGTCCGGTGGATGTATGAGGAGATTCATTATCTGTGGCGCGCAGCGACCTCGGCAAGAGCAATCGGCTACAAAAATGTAGTAATGGCGATTTCGCGCAACAAAATCAGCGGTCGCGATATCGACTTATTTGGTATACATTGTTACTGATATGGCCTCTTTCAACGCCGGAGCGGTCGATCGGGGAGTTCGAACAGCTCGTGCTCATCGCGTTGCTGCGCCTCGGGCAACGGCGCGTTCGGCGCCGCGATTCATCGCGAGATTGTCTCGCGCACCGGTCGCGACATCACGCCCGGCGCGGTGTACGTCACGCTCGATCGCCTCGAGACGAAGCGCATGGTGTGCTCCTACATCGGGACACCCTCGCGCCAACGCGGCGGGCGACGGCGGAAGCACTACCTGTTGGACACGGCGGGCCAGCGTGCGCTGCTGCGCGCGTACCGGACCTTCCTCGCGATGATTGGCGGAATGCAGCAGGAGTTCGACGCCCTCGCGCTGAGCGTCTCGCCGCCGAATACGACGCTCAGGCCCACGTATTCGCGGACGCAGTGGTAAGGGGAGGAATTGGATCGGGATCAGGGATCAGGGATCCGGAGACCGTGGCTGCGAGCCGGCGACTGACGACCGTGACTGCGACTGCCGACTGCGACTGACGACGGATGACTGACGACTGTCGACGGATCCTGCATATCGACATGGACGCCTTCTACGCGTCAGTCGAGCAGCGGGACGATCCGTCGCTGCGCGGAAAGCCCGTGGCGGTCGGCGGCAGCCCGACCGGCCGGGGCGTCGTCGCCGCCGCGAGCTACGAGGCGCGCGCGTTCGGGGTGAGGTCCGCGATGCCGATGGCGCGCGCCGTCCGGCTGTGCCCGCACCTCTCGATCGTGCGCCCGGACTTCCAGAAGTATCGCACCGCCTCGCAGGCCGTCTTCGAGATCTTCCGCTCCGTCACGACGCGCGTGGAGCCGCTCTCGCTGGACGAGGCCTATCTCGACGTCACCGAGAACGCATGGGGATTGGCTCTCGGACGCGAAGTCGCCCTCCGAATCAAGGCGACGATCCGCGAGCGAACGGCGCTGACGGCCTCCGCCGGCGTCGCGCCGAACAAGTTCCTCGCGAAGATTGCCTCCGGCTGGAAGAAGCCCGACGGTCTGACCGTCATTGCGCCAGCGCGCGTCGAGCGATTTCTCCAGACGCTGCCGGTCGACGCGCTGTGGGGTGTCGGCCCCGTGACGGCGGAGCGCCTCCGCACGAGCGGGAATCGAACGGCTCGTGGACGTCCGGCTCGGCCGCGACGTCCGTTCTTCGCGAGGCGGTCGGCAATCACGTCGACTGGCTCCGCCGGCTGGCCGACGGGATCGACGATCGGCCGGTCGTCTCGGACCGCGCGGCAAAGTCCTGCGGCACTGAGAACACCTTCTCCCAGGACCTGACGAACCTGGAGGAGATTCGCCGCGAAGTCGATCAGATGGCTCGCGACGATGCCGGATGGCTCGAGCGGAAAGGCCTGCTCTGCCGCACCGTGACGATCAAAGTGCGGTACGACGGACTTCACGACGATCACACGCAGCCACTCGACTGCGCCTGGGACACGGGACGCCGACGCGCTCGCCGCCCGCGCCGTGGCCCTGCTCGACAAGACGGACGCCGCGTGTCCGCCCGGTGCGGCTGCTGGGCGTGAGCGTGCACAACCTCCTCGACCCGGCCGAGGAACCCAAGGACCTGCGCTCCCGCTGTTCGACCAGCGCTCGTGACGGGCTGAGGTCTTGCGCGCCAGCTTTTGCATGATCCAGACTGACCCAATTGCGTCTGGTGGGATCGAAGATATGGGGCATTCCGGATCCGGCACCCCAATGTGGTGTGGATGTAGCGCGATCGCGGCTGCTCGATAGAGAATTGTCTCAGCCGGACCGCCCGTCCGGTTGAGCTCCGGCCCTCACGAAAGGCCAGCTGTGTTGACGATGCGTCGCGACCCATCCGTTCCCCTGACCCGCAATCACCACCTGCTCCGATGGGTCGAGAAGATGAAGGAGCTGACCCGCCCGGCCAACGTGCACTGGGTCGACGGCTCGCAGGAGGAGAACGACGAGCTCCTCGAACAGATGCTGCGCTCCGGCACGCTCCTGCGGCTGAACCAGGAAACCTGGCCGGGCTGCTACTACGCGCGCTCCGACGCGAGCGATGTCGCCCGCGTCGAGCAACGCACGTTCGTCTGCTCGCTGTCGGAGGATGCCGCCGGCCCGACGAACAACTGGGAGAACCCGTACGAGATGCGGCGGAAGCTGAAGGACCTCTTCAACGGCGCCATGCAGGGCCGGACGATGTACGTGCTGCCGTTCAGCATGGGGATCGTCGGATCCCCGATGTCGCAGGTCGGTGTCCAGCTGACCGACTCTCCCTACGTCGTCGTCAGCATGCGGATCATGGCGAGGACGGGCCTGCCCGTCTTCGAGGAGATCGATCGTCGACGTGCGGCGCGTCGTGCCGTGCATGCACAGCGTCGGCGCGCCGCTCGCGCCGGGGCAGCAGGACGTGCCGTGGCCGTGCAACGACGACAAGTACATCGTCCACTTCCCGGAGACGCGCGAGATCTGGTCCTACGGCTCGGGCTACGGCGGCAACGCGCTGCTCGGCAAGAAGTGCTTCGGTCTGCGGATCGCGTCGAACATCGCCCGCGACAACCGCTGGATGGCCGAGCACATGCTGATCCTCGGCATCGAGGATCCGCGCGGCGAGAAGACCTACATCGCCGCGGCATTTCCCGAGCGCGTGCGGCAAGACCAACCTCGCGATGCTCATCCCGCCCGAAGGGCTTGCGCGACTGGAAGGTCACGATCGTCGGCGACGACATCGCGTGGATCAAGCCGGACGCCGAGGGCCGGCTTCGCGCGATCAACCCGGAAACGGGCGTCTTCGGCGTCGCGCCCGGCACGTCGGCGTACACCAACCCGAACGCGATGGCGATGATCGCGAAGAACACGATCTTCACGAACGTCGCGCTGACGCCGGATGGCGGCGTGTGGTGGGAAGGGCATGACGGACGAGCCCCCGGCCGAGTGCCTGGACTGGCAGGGCCACCGGTGGACGCCGGAGATCGGGCAAGCGACGGGCAAGCCGGCCGCGCATCCGAACGCGCGGTTCACCGCGCCGCTCGCCCAGAGTCCCGATCATCGACCCCGGCTTCGACGACCCGGACGGCGTGCCGATCAGCGCGTTCGTGTTCGGCGGCCGGCGCGCGACGACCATGCCGCTCGTCTATCAGGCGTTCAACTGGACCGCCGGCGTGTACGTCGGCGCGACGATGGGCTCGGAGACGACGGCGGCGGCCGTCGGGCGTGTCGGGACGGTGCGCCGCGATCCGATGGCGATGCGGCCGTTCTGCGGCTATCACATGGGCGACTACTTCCGGCACTGGATCAAGATGCAGCGGTCGCTGCGCGAGACGCCCAAGATCTTCCACGTGAACTGGTTCCGGAAGGACGCGGACGGGCCGGTTCATGTGGCCCGGCTTCCGCGAGAACATGCGCGTGCTGAAGTGGATCGTCGACCGCGTGCGCGGCCGCGCGCTGGCCAAGGAAACCCGCATCGGCTGGATGCCGCGGTTCGAGGATCTCGACTGGACCGGGCTGGAGTTCTCGAGAGACGGCCTTCGACGAGCTGCAGTCCGTCGACACGGCCGCGTGGAAGCGCGAGGTCATGGATCACGAGGAGCTCTTCATCGAGCTCCACAACCACCTGCCGCCGGAGATGGTCTACGAGCGAGAGCTGCTGATCTGCCGGCTGTGACGTTGTCAGGATCCGTGGTCCGGGATCAGGCCGATCCGGCGCGTTAGTCACTGGGCGCGGCCACGAGCCGCGCTCAGTAATGAAGCTCCGGATCCCGGACGACGGATCCCGTCACGATCGCACCACGACCGCTACTCCGACGGCGTCTCCTTCCGGGTCCGGGTGCGCGGGCGGCGTGCCCGGCTCGGGGTCTTGCGCGATCGCGGCGCAGCGGCGCCGTCAGCGGTCTTGCGCGTACCCGGCGACGCGGCGCGGCCCGCGTCCGCCGCCGGCGCGGGTCGGACGCGCTTCGACAGGCTCGGCTTCGCCGTCGACCACCGGCTGCGGCGCTTCCATCTCCTGGAGCACGTCGCCGTCCACCACTTCCGGCTCGGCGGTGTTCCCGGCTCGGCGACGCCATGGCTCGGACGATCGCTCGCCGATGGACTCCGACTCCGGGCTCGCCCGCGTCTCTGAGAATCGCGCGCTGCGTGCTCTTCTTCGGCCTCGTCGGGCTCGACGGTCACCGGCTCGGGCACGACCTGCATCACGTTGCCCGGGAAAATCCGCATGACGCCCTGACGATCCCGCTCGATTCGGAAGAGGCCCTCACGCTGGCAGGCCCGCATCAGGTCGACGAGGCTGGCGAAATCCGAACTTGCGCTCGTCGAACGAGGCGTCGACGTTGCGCAGGAACTGCTTCGCCTGACGGATGTACATCGGCCAGCGCGGCGGATTCTGCGCCGACTGGAACAGCCGGCGCACCTCGCGGATGCCGTCGGCAACGCGCGGCTCGGCGGCGGCGGGCGCCGGCGGGTGCCGGTGCGGCCGGCTGGGCGCGCGGCTTCGCGCTCGGGTGTCTCACGCCGGTGGGCGCGGTCGGGCGTGCACCGCATCGTCTGCGCGCGCCGGCACGCCCTCGGCGAGCTCCACGAGCACGTTCCGGCCCGCCTCCCGGAGCGTGACGTGGCCGGCGGCCGCGAGCTTCTGCGCGAAATCGCGGAAGCTGCCGGCGCCGTAGGTGCGCTCGGAGAAGGTCGAATCGAGCTGGAGCAGCGTGCTCTTGAGCAGGCCGAGCTGCGGGGAGACCTCGCGGTCGGTCAGGACCTTCAGCGCGCGACGCACGAGCGGAACGGCCTGCTCGAGGGAGGTCGTCTGGCTGGCCGCCGCGACAGGCCCGCTCTGGCGCCCGCGATCCTGCGATCGGCGGGAGCTCGACGAGGTTCTCGTAGGCGATGAACTCGTGGCAGTTGCGCTGCATCACGAGGCTCGTGAAGGCGCGGCCGCCGACCACGAAAATCTGCTTGTCGTACTGTTTCAGCTTCTCGACGAGGGTGATGAAGTCGCTGTCGCCGCCGACGATCACGTAGGCGTTGATGTGGCCGTGGGTGAAGGCCATCTCGAGCGCGTCGAGCGCCAGGTTGATGTCCGCGCCGTTCTTGTCTCCGCCCGGCGTGAGGTTGCGCTGCACGAGCTTCGTCGCGTGCTGCGTGAGGGATCGGCTGTAGTCTCCGGCGCGCGTCCAGTCGCCGTAGGCGATCTTGGACACCACATCCCCGCGCTCCTTGAGCGCCTCGAGCACGACCCCGACATCGAACTGCACGCCGAGCGTGCTCTTCACCCCGATCTCGATATTGTCGAAGTCGATGAATACTGCAATCTTCAGTCTTGTGTCTGCCAAACGTTCCTTGCTTTCCTTCCTGGCCGATGGGGCCAAACGGGCATTATGGATCGTTCGGCTGGGTTCAAGAGGTTCAGAGGTTCAGGGTTCAGGGGTTCCAAGGGTCGACCTGAACCTTGAACCCTATCGGCTTCTGACATCATAGGCGTAAATCGTGTCCTGATCCCTGATGAAGAGCTTTCCGCCTGACACGATCGGGTGGCTCCAGGTCGGGAGGCGGCCGGCGCGGATCTCGAAGCGGCCGTGCTCGCGGTAGCCGGTGGGATTGGCTTCGGCGAGGCCGACGACGCCGTTCTCGCTGTAGAGATAGAGCCGATCGTCGGCGAAGACGACCGAGCCTTTGCCGACGCTGCGATCGCGCCACGCCACCTTGCCCGTATCGAAGTGCATCGCCGTGAGGATGGAGTCCGAGAACCCGTAGAGATAGTCGCCAATCAGCACGGAGCTCGCGTGGTGATTGCGCATGTCGCTGCGTGAAATACACCTCGCGCGCCGACATGCCGCCCTTCCCGGCGACATCTCGAGCAGCGCAGCGCCCGTGCCGTAGCCGGACGAAAGGAACACGCGATTGCCGCGAACGATCGGCGTGGCGATGTTCGCGGTGTTGTTCGCCACTTTGTCGTAGCTCCAGAGCAGCTGGCCGGAGTCGACGTTGATCCCGAGCGCGCGCTGGCCGGTGAAGTAGACCGCCTGACGCACGCCGCCAACGTCCTGCAGGATGGCCGACGAGTATCCGGCCTCGTCTCGCTGGCTCTTCCAGATCAGCGAGCCGTCCGTTTTCTTCAAAGCGACGATCGAGGCGCCCGGCGCGCCGGCGTTGACGAGAATCCGGTCGCTCAGGACCAGCGGCGACTCGCTGAGGCCCCACGTGATGTTCTGACCGCCGAACTGCTTCAGCACGTTGACGCGCCAGAACACCTCCTTGCCTGTCGCGGCGTCCATGGCGCTCAGATCGCCGCTCGCGCCGAACGCGTACAGCCTGTCGCCTTCGATCGTCGGCGTCGCGCGGGGACCGTCGCCGCGATCGTTGCTGAAGCGCCGCCCGTGTTCGGCTTCCCACAGCCTCTTGCCGGTCGCGGCGTCGAACGCGATCACGTACTCGGTGCCGCCGCGCGCGCCGAGCGTGTACAAGCCGTCCGTTGGCCGTGGAGAACGATGAATAGCCCTCGCCGGCCCCGCTCGCCTTCCACACCAGTGGCGGCCCGCCGGCAGGCCAGTCCTTGAGCAGGCCGCGCTCGGTCGAGACACCCATCCCGGTTCGGTCCGCGCCACTGGGGCCAGTCGTCCAGGGCGCGGTTCGAAACGACAGCGGGGAGTGACAGCACGGCCGTCGACGACGAGGAGCAGAGCCAGCCGGTGATGGGCCGCTGTATTCATAACGCTTTTCCTCATGACGCAGACGCTGGGGAGTCCAATTAGCGACGCAGGGCTGCCGAAGCAGGCTGCCCGCCTCCGCCAAGGCTCCGGCGAGGTCTCGCCGAAGCGCGCATGCGCCCGTGCGCGAAGGCGGAAGCCCTGCGCTACTTGATGATCCTTACGCCCTTGAGCTCGATCTTGTTGACCGGCGTCTCGCCGTTCACCGGTGTCTGCTCGATGGCCTCGACAACGGCCATGCCGTCGACGACCCGGCCGAAGGCCGTGTATTTGTTGTCGAGCGAGCTGGCCGTCGCCCGTGACGATGAAGAAGGACGTCGTGGCGCTCGCCGGATCGTCGCCGCGCGCCATCGAGACGATGCCTTTGACGTGCTGCGTGTCGTTGAACTCGGGCTGCAGGTTGTGCACCAGCTTCTGCTGCTTCTCCGTCAGCGGTCCGCGGCTCGTCATGGCGCCGGTTTGAATCGCGAAGCCTTTCACGACGCGATGGAACGCGGTGCCGTCGTAGACGCCGGCTGACGCCAGCCGGAGGAAGTTTCGGACGTGCTCCGGTGCCTTGTCGCCGAAGAGCTCGATCGTGATCGGACCGGCTGTCGTCTCGAGAACGGCTCGATACTTCGAGAGATCGGCCGGGGTATCCGACGCAAACGGCACCGGCTCGGGCGGCGGCGTGTCTCTGATCTCCACCGACGTGATCGAGACGCGCTCGGCAGGCGCGGCGCCATCAGGGCCCAGCGGAGCCTCCGAGATCTTCTGGACGACCTCCATCCCTTCCGAGACGCGGCCGAACACGGTGTACTTGCCGTCGAGAGCGGCCTGGTCCGTGACGCACACGAAGAACTGAGCCCCGGCGCTGTCCGGTCGGCCAGGCTGGATCACGGCCGAGACCGCGCCGCGCGTCGACTTCTCGCCGCTCAGCTCAGCTTTCAACACGCCAAGACCGCCCGTGCCATACAGCTTTGTCTTCGCCGGATCTTTCGAGAGCGGGTCGCCGCCCTGCACGATGCCGTACTTGATCACCCGGTGAAAGATCGTGCCGTTGTAGGCCCCCTCTTTCGCCAGCTTCATGAAATACCCGACATGGTTCGGCGCGAGATCGGGCCGCAGATCGATGACGAACGTGCCGGCACTGGTGTTAACGACCGCCTGCTTGTTGGTCATCTCCTGGAGGCTGAGCGGCGTCTTGAAAAACGCTTGAGGCTTCGCGGTCTGGGCTTGAAGGAGGAGAGCGACAAGCGAGATCACTATCGCGGGCATGCGGGAAACCATACCGGCAACCGCTACCCCACGCAAATCGATGTCCGTGTGGGCGAACCTTTTTATCTTCTGACCTTCTGATCTTCTGTCTTGACCGGCGTTGCGCGACAAACGGGCGCCTCGAATCGCATGGAGTAGCAGTCGTCAGGATGCGCCCAGGCGTAGAAGGAGAGTCCCCTGAATTCCTTGACCTCCTGATCTCCTGATCTCCTGTTCTGACCGGAGCCGCGCACCAGAAGGGTCGCCTCGAATCGCATGGGGTGGCTGTTCGCACGGGGTGGCTGTCGCTACGGGCTGACCTCCCCTGTCAATTCACTGTGATATCGTCAACGACGCAGCCGCGTTGCGCGGCTGTTCCGGTGACCCGGCACGGCGTCCGGTGGAAAGGCTCCTGTGTCCCTGCATCCATCTCTCCGCCTCATCGAAGCGTCGGACGCGTCACAGCGGCTCGCAGAAGCCCGCGCGTGGGTGTCTGCTCGCGCGGACGGTCCCGGCGTCCTGATCGTCTCGGCGTCCCGCGGTGCTGCCGACGATCTCGCGCGTGCCGTCGCGCTCGACCGGGGCGGCGCGATCGGCCTTCACCGCTTCAGCATCGCGCAGCTCGCGGCACGGCTCGCCGCCCCGGTGCTGGCGGCACGGGGCATTGCCCCTGTCTCGTACATCGGCGGCGAGGCGGTCGCCGCTCGCGCGACGTTCGAGGCATCCCGCGCCGAAGGCCTCGAGTACTTCGGGCCCGTGGCCCGGACCCCCGGGTTCCCCCGCGCCCTCGCGCGCACGCTTCACGAGCTGATGCTCGCGCGAGTAGGCGCCGCCGCCCTTGCGAGCCTCCCGCTCGGCGGGTCCGATCTCTCCCGTCTCTTGCAGCGGTTCGAGGAACAGTTCGACGCCGCCTCCGCAACCGATCGCGGAACGCTGTTCGAAGCTGCGGCAGAAGCGGCAGGAACCTACCGCGATTATCCACTGCTGCTGCTGGACGTACCGATGGACTCGGCGATCGAGTTCGACTTCGCCACGAGGCTGATCGCTGCGGCACCCGACGTCCTGATCACCATCCCATTCGGCGACCTCGCAAGCCTGGATCGCTTCAAGAAGATCGGGCTCGAGCCGATCGTCCTCGAGCCGGCCGGCGCGTCGGATCTGACCGCACTCAAGCGCTACGTGTTCGCGACACGTCAGCCGCCTGAGCGTGAGGCGCTCGGAGATGTGCGGATCTTCTCGGCGCCCGGCGAGGGGCGGGAGTGTGTCGAGATTGCCCGCCGGATTCTCGACGAGGCACGGGCCGGCGTGCCCTTCGACCAGATCGCGGTGTTCGTGCGATCGCCCCGCGACTACGTCGGCCTCCTGGGGCATGCCTTCTCGCGCGCGAAGATCGCCGCGTGGTTCGACCGGGGCACCGGCCGCCCGCATCCGTCGGGCCGTGCGTTCCTGGCACTGCTCGGATGCGCCGTGGAACGACTCTCCGCGGCGCGTTTCGCGGAGTATCTCTCGCTCTCGCAGGTCCCCGACGCCTCCCCGGCCACGGCGCCCGCGAGCCCGCCCCCGGCAGACGATCTCTTTTCCGGATTCACGGCAGTCGAGCCACCGCAAGACGAACCGGACGTGGACGTCGACGCGGATGTTCGAACCGAAGCGGCGACTGACGAGCCGCCGTCCGTCGTCGACGGGACCCTTCGCGCGCCCTGGAAATGGGAGAAGCTGATCGTCGAATCCGCGGTGATCGGCGGGGATCCGCAGCGCTGGCACCGCCGGCTGGCGGGGCTCGCCGAAGAATACCGGCAGCGGTCCCTGGAGGAGGCGCGCGAGGATCCCGATTCTCCTCGGCTGCTGCGTCTCGAGCGCGACGCGCGGAACCTCGCGCACCTCCGCGCGTTCGCCTTGCCGGTGATTGATGGCCTCGCCGCCTGGCCGGCGTCGGCCACCTGGGGAGAATGGCTCACCCGCTTCGAGGAGCTCGCGCCGCGAGTGCTGCGAAAGCCGGCGCGCGTGCTCAGAGTCCTGGCCGAGCTCAGGCCCATGAGCGCGATCGGCCCCGTGTCTCTCGAGGAGGTGCGCGACGTACTCGGAGATCGGCTCCGGACCATCGAGGACCATCCACCCGCCCATCGATATGGCGCGGTGTTCGTGGGGAGCCCGCATCAGGCGCGCGGGCGCGCCTTCCGCATCGTCTTCGTGCCCGGCCTCGCCGAGCGGATGTTTCCTCAGAAGCCGCGGGAAGACCCGATGCTCCTCGACAAGGAGATGCGCGAGCCGCTCGCGGCGGGGCTGCCGGTGCAGGAGGATCGCGCGAAGACAGAGCGCCTCCTCCTGCGTCTGGCCGTGGGCGCCGCGACCGATCGCCTCTGGATCTCCTACCCGCGGATCGACGTCGCCGGGGGGCGCCCGCGTGTGCCCTCGTTCTACGCCCTCGACATCGTGCGCGCGATTACCGGACACATCCCCAACCACGAGACGCTCCAGCGCCAGGCGCTCGTCTCCGGAGGCGCGAAGCTCGATTGGCCGGCGCCGGCGCGTCCCGCGGACGCCATAGACGATGTCGAGCACGATCTGGCGACGCTGCGCGACCTGGTTGACGCGCCGAACCCGGCCGCCGTCAAAGGCCACGCGCACTACCTGCTCCGCCTCAACGACGCCTTGCGGCGGTCGGTGACGACGCGCTGGGCGCGCGCGAGATCGCGCTGGATGCCGCAGGACGGACTGGTACGGGTGGCGCCTGGCACGAAGCCCATGCTGGCGTCGCAGCGGCTCGGAGCGCGGCCGTACTCCCTGTCGGCGCTGCAGAAATTCTCGACGTGCCCGTACCAGTTTCTGCTGTCGGCGATCTATCGCCTGGAACCGAACGACGAGCCGGAGCCGCTGCAGCGGCTGGACCCGCTGACGCGCGGGGCGCTCTTCCACGAGGTCCAGGCGGAGTTCTTCCGGTCGATGCAGGCACAGGGGCTTCTGCCGCTCGACGCGGCAGGCCTGCCCGCCGCGCTGCAACTCATCGATCGGAAGCTCGCCGACGTCGCCGCCGCGTATCGGGAGCGGCTGGCGCCGGCGATCGACCGCGTGTGGCGGGAAGAGATCGCGGCGCTCGGCCGCGATCTCCGCGTGTGGGTCAGGAGGCTGCCCGAGGCGGGGAGCTGGAAGCCCTCCTACTTCGAGTTCAGCTTCGGTCTGTCCGACGAGGGGCGAGACCCGCGGAGCGTCAGCGACCCCGTCACGATAGACGGCAGGTTTCGCCTGCGCGGATCGGTCGACCTCGTCGAGCTGCAGCAGGGCGGCGCGCGCGTACGCGTGACCGATCACAAGACCGGCAAGAACCGCTCGACGCCGCGCACGGTCATCGGCGGCGGCGCGATGCTGCAGCCGGTCCTCTACGGCATGGCGATCGAAGCAGATCCTCTCGAAACCGGTGGTCTCGGGACGGCTGTTCTACTGCACGGCCGCGGGCGGCTTCACCGAGCACGAGATCCCGCTGAGCGACGCGAACCGGCGAGCCGGCCTGGTGGCGCTCGAGATCGTCGACCGCGCCATCGAGCTGGGCTTCCTGCCGCCGGCTCCAGCGCCTCGCGCCTGCACATGGTGCGACTTCCGCGCCGTCTGCGGTCCCGACGAGGAGAAACATGTCGCCCGCAAGCCAGCCGACCTGCTGGGCGATCTCACGGCGCTCCGGGAGATGCCATGATCACGCGCGGACACGTGCTCTCCGATGCCGCCGCACGCGAGGCCATCGCCAGCCGCCTCGACGAGACCCTGATCGTCGAAGCTGCGGCGGGCACCGGCAAGACAACCGAGCTCGTCGGTCGAATCGTCACGATTCTGGCGGAGGGCCGGGCGGAGGTCGAGCGAAATCGTCGCCGTGACCTTCACCGAGAAGGCCGCGGGCGAGCTGAAGCTCCGGCTTCGCGAGCGGCTGGATCGCGCGCGGACGGACGCGGGCGCCGACGCCACGCGCCGTGCGCGACTGGACGAAGCGCTCAAGGGGCTCGAGGAAGCCCACGTCAGCACGATCCATGGCTTCTGCGCCGACCTGCTTCGCGAGCGACCGGTCGAGGCGCGAGTCGACCCGCTCTTCGAAGTGCTCACCGAATCGGCCTCGGCACGGCTCTTCGACGACGCGTTCGGCCGGTGGCTGCAGGAGCAGCTGGCCGATCCCCGCGACGGTCTCCGGCGCGCGCTCAGACGAAGCGCCTACGGCGGAGACGACGGTCCCATCGACCGCCTGCGGAAGGCGGCGTGGGACCTGGCCCAGTGGCGCGACTTCACGACGGCCTGGACGCGGCCGCCGTTCGATCGACATGCGCGAGATCGATCGGGCGCTCGCGGAGCTCCACGAGTTCGCCGCGCTCACGCGGAACCCCTTCTCCAAGAACGACCCGCTCCATGCGGGCACCGAGCCTGCGCGTCGCCTGAGCGACGAGATCACGCTGCAGCGCTCGTCGGGAGAAGACGAGCCGGACTACGACGGCTGGGAAGCGGCGCTCGTCGATCTCTCGAGAGAGCGGAACTTCGCGAACACGAAGACCGGCCGTGGCGCTTCGTACGCCGACCGCGTCCCGCGGGAGCGCGTCCTCGCGGCCCGCGTCGCGCTCAAGGCGCGTCTCGATCAGTTCCGGATGGACGCGGACGCCGATCTCGCCGCCCTGCTGCAGACCGACCTCCGCGGCGCGATCGATCGCTACGACGAGCTGAAGGCAAGAGCCGGGGCGCTCGACTTCCTCGACCTGCTCCTCGGAGCACGGGATCTCGTGCGCGACAACGCCGTCTGTGCGGCAGGGATTCCAGGCGCGCTTCAAGCGCATCTTCGTCGACGAATTCCAGGACACCGACCCGCTCCAGGCCGAAATCCTGCTCCTGCTCGCGGCCGACGACGACGCCGAGACGGACTGGCGGCGCGCGCGGCCGAGACCGGGCACGCTCTTTCTCGTGGGAGACCCGAAGCAATCGATCTATCGATTCCGGCGCGCAGACGTCGGCGTGTATAGAGAGGTCTCCGATCGCCTGGCGGCGCAGGTGCCAGTCCTCGTGCACTTGAACACGAGCTTCCGCGAGCGTTCCGGAGATCCAGGCCTGCGTGAACGCTGCGTTCCGCCCCATCATGACCGGCGATCCGGTGACGCTCCAGGCTCCCTACGTCCCTCTCGCGCCCCATCGTCCCCGGTTGCCCAATCAGCCTGCGATCGTGACACTGCCGGTTCCCGAACCCTACAAGTGGCGGTACGTCAGCGCGGGCGCCATCGAGCAATCGATGCCTGGCGCCGTGGGCGCCTTCGTCGAGTGGGTGTTGCGCGAAAGCCGGTGGAAGGTGACCGAGCGCAGCGGCGAAGCGCCGGTCGATGTTTCGGCCAAGCACATCTGCCTGTTGTTCCGCCGCTTCATCAGCTGGCAGAACGACGTCACGCGGCCGTACGTCGAGGCGCTCGAGGCGCGTGGCATCCCGCACGTCCTGGTCGGCGGCAAGGCGTTTCACGAGCGGGAGGAGGTCGAAGCGATTCGGGCGGCGCTTGCGGCGATCGAATGGCCGGACGACGAGCTGTCGGTGTTCGCGACGCTGCGTGGACCGTTCTTCTCAGTGGGAGACGAGGCGCTGCTCGAGTGGACGCATCGCTTCGGCGCCACGACGCCGCAGGGTTTCAGGCGTGGGCATCTTCATCCATTCCGTGTGCCGGCCGTTTTCGACGGCGAGGTGCTGGACGAGCTCGCGCACCTCCGTCCGATAGCCGAAGGGCTCCGGCTTCTGAAGAAGCTCCATCGGCGACGGAACTACGTGCCGGTATCGGAGACGCTCCACGAGCTGCTCGGGGCGACGCGCGCGCACGTCGGGTTCGCGCTGCGCACGGGTGGGGAACAGGCGCTGGCCAACGCGTTCCACGTCGCCGAGCTCGCGCGGCAGTTCGAAGCAGGTGGCGGCATCTCGTTTCGCGGATTCGTCGACGAGCTGCGCGTGGCGGCCGAGACCGCGGTTGCGGCGGAGGCGCCGATTCTCGAGGAGGACAGCGACGGCGTTCGCATGATGACCGTCCACAAAGCCAAGGGGCTCGAGTTCCCGATCGTCATCCTCGCCGACCTGACGTGCAAGCTCGCCAGGGCCGAGGCGGGACGGTGGATCGATCCCGATCGAAATCTGTGCGCGCTCAAGCTCGGAGGATGGGCGCCGATGGATCTGCTGCTCCACGACGCGGAAGAGGCCGCCCGGGATCGCGCCGAGGGCGAGCGCCTCGCCTACGTCGCCGCGACACGCGCGCGCGACGTGCTCGTCGTTCCAGCGGTCGGCGACGAGGTGTACGACGGTGGATGGCTGGATCCCCTCATGCCGGCAATCTATCCGCCGGCCGGCTCGCGGCGATCTCCGACCGCGGCTCCTGGCTGCCCGTCCTTTCCATCGAAGGACACGGTGCTCACCAGGGCAGAGGGCGATCCCGCGAGACCAACGACCGTGGCGCCGGGAATGTTCGAGTTCGCTACTACCCCGTCGGCGCTCGAGGTTCGGCGCTCGGCGCTCGGGCGACCGAGGGATGGGGAGGCGAACGCCGGGTTCAACGAGCGGCAGCTTCTCGCGTTTCCTACGGGACGCCCCGTGACGAATCCCCACGTAGAGCCCGCGAGCGCCGACGAGCGGCTCCCGAGCCCCGAGCGCCGAGCGCCGGATCCCGATACGTATCACGTCGTGTGGTGGGATCCCCACGCGCTCGTGCTGCAGGCGCCCAATCTCGGCGGCCTTCGCCGCGACGACCTGATTGCCAAAGACGGAGACCAGGCGGGCGTCGAGAAGCGAATGGGCGAGTACCGGGCCTGGCAGACGGACCGCGCCGAGGCGGTTGCCCGTGCGAGGACGCCGAGCATTCTGTCGTGCACGGCGACCGAGCTCGCCCGCGACAGACTGGTGCCGGCTCGCGCCGACGATCCCGCAATCGAGACCGTCGACCTGCCGCGCAGTGCCGGCCGGCCGTTCGGTCCGCGGTTCGGCTCGCTCGTCCATGCGACGCTCGCGACCGTGACGCTCGACGCGGATGCGCGGGCGGTGCTCCTGACGGCTCGAACCCAGGCGCGACTCCTCCTCGCGGGCGACGCGGAGGTCGCCGCCGCAGCGGAAGCGGTGAGCGCCGCGCTGGCGCACCCGCTCTTCGAGCGAGTACGCAGCGGCGAGCGGTGCCGGCCGCTGCGCGCGCGAATGCCCGGTCCTCTGGCGCGCACCCGACGGATCGATCGTGGAGGGGACCGTTGATGTGGTGTTCGAGGAAGGCGAAGACCTGATCGTGATGGACTTCAAGACCGATCGCGAGCCTGCGGAGCTGAAGGACCAGTACGAGCGTCAGCTGACGCTCTACTGCCGCGCGTTCTCCGCGCTGCGGGGACGCCGCGCACGCGGCGTGCTGGTGAGGATCTGATCACGCCGGCGGCCTGTCTCACAGGAGATCGGAATCAGGAGGTAAGAGGTCTTGATTTCTACTCCTGGTCTCTTGAACTCCTGATCTCTGTTAATGCAGGCGCCGCCCGAGGGCTCGTTGTCCAACCGTTCCTAGCGCGACACCCTGATCGTCGCACGGTACTCTTCCTGCTGAATCGTCCGGCTGCTGAACGGGTACGGCATCAGCTGGAGGAACTCGAACGTCAGGTTGCCGCTCGCGACCGGCTGCATGTGACCGGTGTGGAGCTCGACATCACGCGTATCGCTCGCGGACGTCACCTGCAGCTTGACGACCGCGTCGCCGCCCTGGATGCACGTCGCATCAGCCGGGCAGCGCGAGTCTCCCGAAACGGCCACGAACTGGACCTCACGCCGTCGACGATCGAGGCGCTCTTGCCCTGCGCGATCGTGACTTCTTTGTTGAACGGCGTCGTCGGGGCGAGCGTCGTCGACGCACAACCGGCCAGCAGGAGCGCGGCGAGGAACGTCATCCGAGGCATTCGATCATTATAGTCCCGGTGAAGTCTGCGTCCACAGCCTGTCTCGTGACGCCTCTACAGGAGATCAGAAGATCAGAAAGTTGAGAAGTTTCGGAGGTCAGTGGTCAGACTTGCCGGTCCCGGGGCTCTCGTTCTCTCGAGTACTTGTCGGGATGGTCCAGACGCCTCAAGCCAGACCGGAGCGACATGGAATTGAAGTTCAAGAGGAGCCCTGTCGGACAGCCAGTGAGCTTGAGGTAGGTGATGACCTGTGCGAGGTGGATCGGGTGGAGGCACTCGACGGACTTCAGCTCCACTACCACTCTGCCCTCAATCACGAGATCTACTCTCAGTTCGGCTCTGATTCGCTGCCCCTTGTATGCGAGCGGAACGCGTCGCTCCCTCTCGACCGAGAGGTGATGCTCCTTCAACTCGAGTGTCAGGCATTCGCGGTACACGGACTTGAGCAGCCCTGGTCCAAGGACGCGATGAACTTCAATCGCGCACCCAATGATTTGTTCGGTCAAGGCATCCACGAGACTGCGGTCCTGCTTCATTCCCTCCGCGTGAGCACAAATCGCGCCGTCGTTCCTCGAATGAGTTTCAAAGTGTGACGACCCGGCATGTGGCAGCATTTGCGGCGCTGCCGGGTCGGATTCATTTAATTTGCTGCGATCCTCGAATGCCGCAAACGGGAGGTTTCCTTTCTTACCTCCTGATCTCCTGAACTCCTGTAAGGGCCTGCGCCCAGCCATGATCACGTCGCCAACGCGTGATCGATCGGGAACGCCTGCCCGCTCCAGGCGCGTGCTGAGGTCCAGGGCTGCGGTGGGGCGGACCAGAACTCGTCGGATGGCGGCAGGCCCAGCGGCAGGAGTCCCACGGAGCACAAGGTACAGGCTGCCGGTGGATATGTAGGTCTCTCCCACCCCCGGCTGGTGACCGCAGAAGCCGATGCGCAGCCAGCCGTCGCTATCGAACGTACCGGGCGCGTCGATGGATCGTTTGATGACGCTCGTCATCGCGCCGCGGACCTGCGCGGGCGAGACGCCCTCGGGCAGCGCGCGCCTCAGAGCGGTCTGCGCCAGCAGATGGAAGGCACCGAAGCGGTAAGCGATGGACCGGCCAATTGCCGGAAACGTGCCCTCGGGCGAGATCAGGCGCTCCTGGACGGCGGCGTATCGCGCCGCTCGTTCGCGCACGCGACCATCCAGGTCCTTCCATGCCGGCATCTCGTCGCGGCACACGGCGAGCACGTCGACCAGCATCGGCTGGATGACGAAGCTGTTGTAGTAGTCCCAATGGAACGACGGACCGTCACCGTAGGTGCCGTCGCCCTTGTACCACTGGTCGTGCTGGCGCAGGGCGTAGTCCACGCGCATGCGATCCCACGAGGCGCCCAGCGTCGCGAGCGCCGCCTCCACGGTCGCGGCAAACAGCAGCCAGTTATTGAACGGCGGCGCAATCACGCGAGTGGACTCGAGCGCGGCAACAAGATGCTTCTTGGTGACCTGATCGAGCGCAT
This sequence comes from uncultured Acidobacteriota bacterium, assembly GCA_963804795.1. Lineage (GTDB taxonomy): Bacteria > Acidobacteriota > Vicinamibacteria > Vicinamibacterales > 2-12-FULL-66-21 > CAVSUB01. The sequence goes on from CAWDRS010000023.1 coordinate 37,140, forward strand.
CACGGAGCGCGGTCTTGGCGCGCAACAGCCCCTGTGCGAGAAACGCGGCGTCGACGAGCGGCTGACGTTCTCGAGTGAAGTTGAGGAAGTCGGGCGATGCAGGGTCCACGGCACGCGCGATTGCCCGACGCGCGAGATCGGCATGCTCCCCTCGCATCCGGCCTTCCGCCGAGTCGTCTGGCGCAAACTCAATCCATGGCGCCAGACCGGCGAGCAATCGTCCGAGCGCCTCGAGGTGCGTCACGTTCCGCCTGTCGGCTCCCGCGGCCTGCTCCACCGGCATCCGGGCCTTCAACGTACCTGCGGCCAGATTCCTCAGCACGGGATCCGCCAGCCGTCGCATCGTGCTCACCCACACGGCGCGGTCACCGGTGGCTGCATTCGAGGATTGCCTCGCCGGCCGCAGGCCAGCCAACGCCGGCACCGCACCAGCCGTCAGGAACTCGCGTCTGTCCATGGTGTGCTCCTACTAGTCCGGGGGACTTCGTCCCCGGACCCCTTTCGCCGTCGCTCGCGGGGACCCGACACCCCCGCTCCGCTCCGGCGGGGCGCGCCTCCGGCGCGCCTCACGTCAGACCAGACCCGGGACTTCGTCCCCCGGACCCCCTTTCGCCGTCGCTCGCGGGGACCCCGACGCCCCGCTCCGCTCCGGCGGGGCGCGCCTCCGGCGCGCCTCACGTCAGACCAGACCCGGGACTTCGTCCCCCGGACCCCTTTTCGCCGTCGCTCGCGGGGACCCCGACGCCCCGCTCCGCTCCGGCGGGGCGCGCCTCCGGCGCGCCTCACGTCAGACCAGACCCGGGACTTCGTCCCCCGGACCCCCTTTCGCCGTCGCTCGCGGGGACCCCGACGCCCCGCTCCGCTCCGGCGGGGCGCGCCTCCGGCGCGCCTACCAGTACCCGAGTTCTCGTTTCGAACGACATAAGCAGCTAGACCAAAGCTTGCTCCGAGATGAATTCAGAGGCTCCGTTCCCGACCTGTCGCGCCCCGGAGTGTATTACGTTCGCAGGTCGTCCGAGTCGTCTCCAAATACAATGACAACCGGTCACATGAGAGTCCTTCTTTTCGGTGCGACCGGTGCGGCCGGCGGCAGCGTGCTGAGCGTCTGCCTCAACGCTCCGGCGGTGGAGGAAGTCCGTGCCGTGACCCGGCGCGCGTTGGGAAGGACCGACCCAAAGCTGCGGGAGGTCAGCCACGCCGACTTCCTCGACTACACGGCGATCGCGGCCGCGTTCGAACGGATCGACGCCTGCCTGTTCTGCCTCGGGGTGTCGTCGACACAGGTTTCGGAGGAGTCGGCCTACCGGAGAATCACGCACGACTTCGCGCTGGCCGCGGCGCGGACGATGAAAGAGAGAGCTGCGCAGTCCGTCTTTCATTTCATCAGCGGAAACGGTGCACACCTCGAGAGCCGCTTCATGTGGGCACGGGTGAAGGCAGAGACCGAACGGGACCTCATGGCAGAAGTCAGCGCGGTGTGCTGGCGGCCGGCGTTCATCGACGGCGAAACGAGCAGCAGCTCCCCGCAGCTCTATCAGTGGATTCGCCCACTGGCGCGGGTGCTCGCGCCATTCCAGGGACTCTATGTCGCCGGCGCCGACATCGGCCGGGCGATGCTGCAGGCCACGAGTGACGGGATTCGCAGCCGAATCATCGAGAACCGCGAGATCCGCGCCATCGCTCGTCGAGCCGGCCCTTCCATCGCCGTGGGCGGGTCGTGAGGCGTTTCGTCATTGCCGCGATGTGGGCGGTCGCGGGTTATCTCGCCGGCGCGTTCGGCGGCGGGTTCCTCATCAGTACTTTCTCGTCGAACCAGTTCGATCGGTCGATAGAAGCGGCGATGACCGGGGCGTTCGTAACAGGGCCGCTCGGTGCACTGACGGCCTTCATCGTCGGGCTGGTTCGATCGGGCCGGAAGCAGCCGCCGGTCGCTTCCAGAGGGTCAGGACAGCCACCGGGTTGAAGTCGGGGCTATCGGGTTGTTGAACGGCTGCTTTTCAATGGGGAGGAAGGGAGGAACGGATCCTCCCTTCATACCCTCCTCCTGTGATGGTTTTTGCAGCGCCGCAAGCCTTCAACCTCATGGATGTAGCAAGTCGACGCTGATGCGAGAACTTTCAGATCAGAGCTCTGCGCCTCGAAGCCGCAAGGCGTTTCCGATCACCGACACCGAGCTGAGCGTCATCGCCGCGCTCGCCCAGATCGGGCTGACCAGCAACCCGATGAACGGATAGAGGACGCCCGCGGCAACCGGCACACCCAACGCGTTGTAGACGAACGCGAGGAACAGATTCTGACGGATGTTCCTCATCGTCGCCCGGCTCAGGCGCCGCGCGCGGACGATGGCGCGAAGGTCCCCCTTCACGAGCGTGACGTCGGCGCTTTCAATAGCCACGTCGGTGCCGGTGCCCATCGCGATCCCCACCGTCGCCTCGGCCAGCGCCGGCGCGTCGTTCACGCCGTCGCCAGCCATCGCGACGCGCCGGCCTTCTTGTTGGAGCCTGCGGACGACATCCCGCTTCTGGTCCGGCATCACTCCCGCAATCACCTCGTCTATGCCGAGAGTCGAGGCGACGGCGCGTGCGGTCGTTTCGTTGTCGCCGGTCAGCATCACGATCCGCAGGCCGTCCGCGTGCAGCAGTGCAATCGCTTCCGGCGTCGACGACTTGACCGGATCGGCGACCGCGAGAAGCCCCGCCGACGCTCCGTCGACGGCGACGAACATCACGGTCTCACCACGCTGGCGACGCGCCTCGGCCTCCTGCGCAAGCCTGTCGGCGCTCGCGCCGTGACGTCCGAGCAGCGACGGCGTGCCGAGCACCACCCGACGGCCGTCCACCACTCCAACGACGCCTTCGCCTGGGAAAGAGTCGAAGCTGGTGACGCTTGGAATCGAGAGGCCCCGCTCACGAGCGCGCGCCGACAATCGCCGCCGCGAGCGGATGTTCGCTCGCCTGCTCGAGCCCGGCCGCCAGGCGAAGCAGGTCGATGTCGTCGAACGGCGGCACCGCCCGCACCTCCGTGAGGCGTGGCTTCCCCTCCGTCAGCGTGCCAGTCTTGTCGACCACGAGCGTATCGACCTTCTCGAGCCGCTCGAGCGCCTCGGCGTTCTTGATGAGAACACCTGCGCTCGCGCCTCGACCCATGCCGACCATGACGGCCATCGGTGTCGCGAGGCCGAGCGCGCACGGGCAGGCAATGATCAACACCGCGACCGCCGAGAGCAGGCCATGGGCCAGGCGCGGCTCCGGACCCCACACCGCCCACCCAACGAACGACAAGACCGCGATGACGACGACGGCCGGCACGAACCAGCCGGCAATCTGATCGGCCAGCCGCTGAATCGGCGCGCGCGTCCGCTGCGCCTCGCCGACCATCTTGACGATTCGAGCCAGGAGCGTGTCGCTTCCCACGCGCTCCGCCCTGATCGTCAGGCTTCCGGTTCCGTTCAACGTGGCGCCAGTCACTTTGCTACCCGGGACCTTCTCCACCGGGATCGGCTCGCCCGTGACGAGCGCCTCGTCGACCGCGCTACGACCGTCCACGACGACGCCGTCGACGGGGATCTTCTCGCCGGGCCGCACGCGCAGGAGATCCCCGACCTTGACTTCGGTAATCGGGACGTCGATTTCACGGCCGTGTCGAATGACCCTGGCGGTCTTCGCGGACAGCTGCAGAAGTGACCGTATCGCCGATCCTGTGCGACCCCGTGCCTGGAGCTCCAGGACCTGCCCGAGCAGCACCAGGACAGTCACGACTACGGCGGTGTCGAAGTAGGTCTGGACGACTCCATGGACACGGAAGCCCTCTGGAAAGAGTTGAGGCGCGATGGTCCCTGCTGCGCTGAACAGATACGCCGCCCCCACGCCCAGCGCGATGAGCGTGAACATGTTGGCGTGGCGATTGACGAGGGAGCGCCAGCCACGCTCGAGGAACGGCCAGCCGGCCCAGAGCACGACCGGCGTGGCGCACGCGAGGCCGATCCAGTTCGTGACCCGCATGTCCAGCCGGCCGCCGAGGCCCATCCCCAACAACATGTCGCCCATCGTCAGAGCGAACACCGGCAGGCCGAGAATCGTCGCTACCCAGAGTCGACGCGTCATGTCGACCAGTTCCGGGTTCGGCCCTTCCTCGACGGCGACTGTCCGAGGCTCGAGGGCCATGCCGCAGATCGGGCAGGAACCAGGTTCCGACCTCACGATCTGCGAATGCATCGGGCAGGTGTACTCGACGCGCGTGGGCGGACCCGTGGACAAATCGACCTCGAGCGCCATTCCGCATTTTGGACACGCCCCGGGATGGTCCTGCTCGATCTCGGGATCCATCGGGCACACGTATCGGACGCCGTCCGGTGCGGTCGGAGCTGACGGCGGAGCGGGAGCCGCTGTCTCCTCGGCAGGCCTCAGGTACGACTCTGGCGCGCCCTGGAATCGCGCGAGGCAGGACGGGTTGCAGAAGTAATAGGTCTGGCCGTTGTAGTCCCACTTGGCTGCTGCCCGCGCCGGGTTGACGGTCATTCCGCAGACGGGATCCACCACACGCGCGGGTTCCACCGGTACGGGCGCCGCGGGAGTCAGGTATGACTCCGGCGCTTGCTTGAACCGAGCGAGACAGGACGGATTGCAGAAGTAATAGGTGTGACCGTTGTACTCCCAGCTTGCGGCTGCGCGTGCCGGATCGATCGTCATCCCGCAGACGGGGTCGATGGCGGTTTTCGTCGCTGTACTCATCGGTGATCGCCCCCTGCCCCGCGAAGAGCCCTGTGTTGGAGATCCTCCCTTCCTCCCTTCCTCCCTGTGTATGAGCTGTTCTCCGTGCCCTCCTGATCTCCGGCGTGGGCGAGGTCCTCCAGGATCGGACATTCCGGCCTGTGATCGCCGTGGCAGCGATGGACGAGGTCCTTCAACGTCCGCCGCAGGCTCTCGAGCTCCTGGATCTTCTGATCGAGATCGGCGATGTGACGCTGCGCTATCCGCTTGACGTCCCCGCTGCTGCGGCGGCGGTTCTGCCACAGACCCAGCAGGTGCTCGATCTCTGTCATCGAGAAGCCCAGCCTGCGTGCCCTCCGGACGAAGCGCAAGGTGTGTACGTCGGTCAAGTCGTAGATACGGTAACCGGCCTCGGTGCGCCGAGCCGTCCTGAGCAGCCCCAGCGACTCGTAGTGTCGAATCATCTTTGCGGACACCCCCGAGCGTCGTGCGGCCTGCCCGATGTTCAGAAAGCCGGCTCGTCGAGCTTCGGCCATCTCCAGCGTCCCGATTCCGCGTGACATTCCCAGCCTCCACTGTGAAGTGTGAACCTTACCATGGTGGGAATGTCAATGGGTCGCGCTCCGCCGGGGGTCCGGGATTCGGGTCCGGAATTCGGACTCGGGGCTGTCGGGGGAAAACTGCGCAGGATGGGTTGCATGCGGCGACGGTAGGAACCGGAGATCAGGAGTTCAGGAGATCAGGACTCCAAAGAGCCAGGGATCAGGAGAGCAAGCACGGGGCACCTGTCGAACCTCGGCTGGGGCTGCATCGTAGATTCAATGAAGCGGTCCTCAACGTCCAAACGGGCCAACGACTCGCAAAGGTTGCGCGTGGGAAAACGTGCACGGTTGATCGCAGTTGGAAGTCTGGCAGGAGCCATCGCGCTCACAGCGTATGCGGTCGGCTCACGGGCTCCGACGATCGCCGCTGGCGGCCTGTTGCATCCCGCACGCCGTGCATTGACCGTACCTACGCCCGACGGATGTCGCGCCGAGACCTTCGCCGGCGACGGCGTTCGGCTCCAGGGCTGGCACTGCGCGACCACTCGGCGGCGGCGCGGCACGATCGTGTACCTGCACGGCATTGCCGACAATCGTGGGAGCGCGGTTGGCGCAATCCGGCGCCTGCTGCCGCGAGGGTTCGACGTGATTGCGTACGACAGTCGCGGTCACGGCAGCTCCGAGGGCAGCAGCTGCACGTACGGTTACTACGAGAAACGGGACCTGAGCCGAGTGCTGGATGTGACCGCCGGTCCCGTTCTTCTTATCGGATCCTCGCTCGGTGGGGCCGTCGCGCTGCAGGCGGCGGCCGCCGATCGCCGAATCGCGGGCGTGGTCGCCGCGGAGACGTTCTCCGACCTCGAGACCGTCGCGCGCGAGCGCGCGCCATCATTCCTCGGCGAGTCCGCGATTCGTCAGGCCTTCCTCATCGCCGAAGAGCAGGCGCGGTTCGAGGTCGGGGCGGTCTCACCGGCAACAGCTGCCCTCAACATCCACGCGCCGGTGCTGCTCCTTCACGGCGCCGCTGACATCGACACACCGCCTTCGCACAGCCAGCGCGTCTACGCCAACCTTCAGGGCAGCAGACGCCTGATCCTGATTCCTGGCGCGCACCACAATCAGTCGCTGAACGAACAATCGTGGGATGAGATTCTGAGGTGGATCGAGTCGATTGCAACGAGCCACGTGGCAACCGATCGCTGATCGGCTGCCGAGAGATGCTTCGGGTGAGAATTGCGCCGCACGGGGGTCATGCGGCGACGGTAAGAACAGGAGTTCAGGAGATTAAGAAGAGGATCCACTAGGGCAATCACTTGACCTCGTGATCTCCTGAACTCCTGAACTCCTGTGTTTTGCAGCGCTCGAACCCGACGAGGGCCGGGACTTATTCGTAATGCAGCGCCTTGACGGGATCGAGATTGGCGGCGCGCACCGCGGGATAGAGCCCGAAGACCAGGCCGATGGCGACCGAGACGACAAACGCCAGCACAATCGACGTCGTCGTCACGATCGTGGACCAGCCCGCCAGGTAGCCGATCAGCTGAGAGAGCCCGACCCCGACGATCACGCCGATGACGCCGCCGGCGAGCGAGATGATCGTCGTCTCGATCAGGAACTGACGGATGACGTCGCGTTTCTTCGCGCCGATCGCGCGGCGCACGCCGATCTCGCGGGTTCGCTCCATCACGCTGGCGAGCATGATGTTCATGATGCCGATGCCGCCTACCAGGAGGGAGATCGAAGCAATCGCGACCATGACCATCTCGAAGATGCGCTGCGTCCGGCGCTGCTCGGCCAGCAGCTCCGCAGGAGAGACGATCGTGAAGTCCGGCGTCTCGCGATGGGCGACCGTGAGAAGCCCGCGCAAGCAGCGACGCCGCCGCCGGTACGTCGTTGCTCGACCGCATCTGCAGGTAGATGCCGTCGATCTCGTCCTTGTACTGCGACTGCCCGTCCTCGAGTCGGAAGATCGCGGAATACAGCGGCACGTAGATCAGGTTGTTGCGGTCCTGCGCGGGGAGCCCGGCGACGTCGCTCTGCACCGTCAGCTGCGGCCCCGCGACACCAATCACCTGGAACCACTGGTCGTTGACCTTCACGTAGCGTCCGACGGGATCGTCCGCGCCAAACAGTGCCGCCGCCGCACCCTCGCCAAGCACCGCTATCGGCATCGCGGCGACATTCTCGGCCTCGTCGAAGAACCGTCCCGACACGACCCTGATGTTCGCGATCGGCGACGTACCCGGAACTGACGCCGTAGACGACCGGCGTGTCGCCCTGCGGCCGTGGCAGCAGCTTCGTCGGCGTGAACCGCTTCCGCGCGGTCGCGGTCGTGATGTTCTGCGAGGTTGGCCTGGATGACGCGGTAATCCTGGAACGTGAGGCCGGCGGATGTCTTCCTGACTTTCTGCAGGGTCTGCCAGTCGGACGCTTCGCGCGCTTCCACGATGAGATTCCGGACACCGAGCTGCTCGATGAACGCCATGACCTCCTGCTGGGCACCGGCGCCGATCGAGAGCATGGCGACGACCGCCGCCACGCCGAAGATCATCCCGAGCATGGTCAGAAGCGACCGAAGCTTGTGGGCGCGCAGGTTGTCGAGGCCGAGACGCAGCTCCGGCAGGAAGTCCGCCTTCCTGCGGGCACGGGCGCCGACGGCTGGTATCGCGTCGGCGTTCGATCGTCTCGACGACCGGGGAGCCCAATCCGGTCACTTGGCGGCTCCAGTCGCGGGCAGTGGCGACGTTCCGCTCGGGCCGCTCGTGCGCTTGATCGTGGGATCCACGAGCGCGACTTCGGTGCCCTCGGGAAGGCCCTCGATCGCCGCGCGGCTCTCGGTCCGCTGCACGATCTTGATTTCGCGTTGCTCGAACCGGTCGCCGGTCTTGACGAACACATGCGTCTTGCCGTTCTTCTGGAACACCGCCTGCCGCGGGACGGTCAGCGCGTCGCGCATTTCCTTGCCCTCGATCGTCACGGCGGCCGAAGCGCCCGGCTTTCATCCTCGGATCCGGCTTCACGAACTGGAACGTCACGTCGAACTGCCGCGTCGCCCCCGACTCCCAGAAATCGCGGTTCACGAGGCCCGCAAGCGCCCCGACCTTGGCCGGGAACTTCTCACCCGCCATCGCATCGATTTCGACCGACGCCACCTGGCCTTCGCTCAGGTTGGCGCGGTCGTTCTCGTCGACCTTCGCCCGGATCTCCATGCGCCCGGCCTCGATCACGTCCGCCACCGGGCGGCCCGGGGAGACGGCGTCACCCTCGCGGTATTCCGGCAGCGTCATTCCGTAGAACATCATGCCGCCCGAACGCGTCGCGGTTGTCCTTGACTGCCACGACGCCGTCCAGCGGCGCCTTCAACACGAGGCTCTCGATCACCTGCTGCGCGCGCTGCATGGCGAGCGTCGCCTTGTTCCGCTTCTCGAGCACGACCGCCAGCGACGCCGTGTTGGTCTCGGCGCGTGACTTGACGTCCTGCTCGAGCTGCTGCGAGCGCCCGCTTCGCCTCCTCCAGCGTGAGCAGGTTCTTCTGCGCTTCGATCGCCGCAATCAGCTCGTTCGCCGAGGCATCGAGCTCCGCGCGCCTGACGGCGAACCTGCGCCGTGAGCAGACCGACCTCGTCCTGCGCGGACTGCGCAGCGGCGTCCGCCTTCATCTTCGCGATCTCCTGCTCCGCCTCGGCCACCTCCGATTTCGCCTGATCGAGCGCGAACTGCTGATCCGCCGGATCGAACTCGACGATGACGTCTCCGGCTTTTACGGACAGCCCGGTTTGAACCAGCTTGACCAGACGGAGCATGCCGCCGACCGGCGGGGCCACGAGGGTCATCGTCCGCCCGGCGCGCAAATCGCCCATAGCGTGGACGGTCAGCCGCAGCGGACCCTTCACGAGCTTCGCCGTGGGCACGCCGGACGCCGCGATCGGGGAGCCGGGGCACGGCGGCGAGAATGCCGGCGCCCACGCGCAATGACTCCGAGGATCAGGAGCGCCATCGTCAGCCGGCGTTTCATCTCTTCCTCCGGATCGTCTCCGCGGCCGGTTTTCGCATGGCTACGCGCTCGCCGGGCGCAACGCCTTTCTCGACGATCGCCTGGTCCTTGCCCCGTCGCGCGACCTGGACCTGCTGTTCGACGAACTCGCCGCCATCGAGCTTGTAGACGATCGGATGGCCGTCGCGCTGGAAGATCGACTCGGATGGCACGAGCAGCACGTCGGGTACCAGGTCCGTGGCAATCCGCGCGACCGCGCTCATGCCCGGACGGATCTTCGGATCGATCTCGTCGAGGACCAGACCGAGCTCGAAGTTCCGCGTCGGAGGCCAGCCGGACGAGTAGTCGACTTTCGCGAGCACCGAGATCCGCTCGATGGTGGCCTTGAACTCGCGGCCCGGAATCGCTTCGATGCGGATGGTCGCCTGCTGCCCGACGCGCAGCCGGCTCGCGATCCGCTTCGTCGAGCCGCGCCTGGAGGTGAACCGACGACAGATCGGGCAGCTCCATGATCGCGGCGCCGGGCCAGGCGCGATCGCCCTCGCGGAACTCCACCTGCTGCCCTCCCCACGGTCCGCTCGCCCGATAGTTGGTCAGCACGTTGACCATGCCTGCGGCAGGAGCGCGCAGCTGAAGGTTCTGGATCCCCCGCTCGGCGCGCTGGAAGTCGAACAGCGCCTTCTCGCGCTTCCGCTTCTTGCTCGACAGATCCGACTCGCCCGAGGTCGCGTCGGACGTAATCTTTGCCTGGAGCTCCTGCTGCTTCTGCTCGTTGTCGCGAAGCGTCAGTCTTCGCCTGTTCGTTCTCGATCCGCGAGACCGTGTCGCCCTTGCTCAAGTCGAGCGACGCGCGCTGTACGTTGTACTTCGAGCGCATCAGCTCGGTCGCGTTCTGCTCCTGCGTGATCCGGGACTGCGCCGTCGACTGCTGAATCTCCGCTTCCGCCTGCTTCAGCTCCGACTGCTTCTCCTGCATCGTCCGGCGGAGCGTGGACGCGTCGAACTCGACCACGATGTCTCCCGGTCTTCACCAGGGAGCCGTTCTTCGCCAGCTTGACGATCTGGAGGTCGCCCGACTGCATCGGCGCCGACAGCACGATGGACTTCAGAGGACGGATGTCTCCGCGGATTTCCAGCGCGTCGACGAACTGGCCGCGGGTGACTTCGGTAGTTGGGAGATCGGGCGCGCCGCTGCTGCCGACTCGCACGAATGCGGCCGTGACCGCCAGCCCGATCAGCACCAGCACGGCGATGGCGCTCTTCGGCCGCGCGCGGAGCGCTTTCCCCATCCGAACCAACGCGCTCATCGCGAGCCTCGCGCGGCTCCAGCCGTATGACGTTCGACGATGGCTCCGTCGGCGAGCCCCGAGGTGACGACGGCTTCGTGCGCGTTCATCGGTCCAATCGTCACCTGCTGATCCGTGAAGCCGCTGCCGCGCTGAACCCGAACGAAGACCTGCTCGCCGTCGAACCTGAGCGCGTCACGCGGCACGACGAGCACGCCGCTCTGCCGCGCGAGCTCCACGTCGAGCGAGGCCGTGAGGTCGGGCATCAGGTTGGGATGAGACCCGTCGACCGCGACGAGAGCGACGAAGGTCCGCACTTTCGGCGAGAGCGCCGACACCACACCCATCGGGGAAATCTGGACGACGCGGCCCGTGAATGTGAGGTCCGGGTAGGCATCGAGACCAATCCGCACTGGAAGTCCGGGCCTCACTTCGCCGATGTCTGCCTGGTTCACCTTCGCACGTACCCGCATGGACGAGGGATTCACCACGTCGACGATCGGCATGCCGCCGCGGACCTCTTCGCCCTCCTGAACCTCCGCCATCGTGTTCGACTTCCAGATCGACCGGAGGACGGCCATGCCGGCAATCGGCGACTGGATGGACATCCGGTCGGCGTTGCTCTCGGCCTGCCGCATCGCGTTCTCGGCGCGGTCCCGCTTGATCTGGAGAATGCGAAGGTCCGCTTCGGCGGCGCGGCGCTTCAGATCGTACGTCGTTTTCAGCTGCTTCAGTTTCGCCTGCGCTTCCTCGAGGGCCTGCGCGTTCTTCTCCGCCTGGATCTTCGGCAGCATCTCGTTCTTCAGCATCTCGAGCTGCGCCCGGCTCTGTGCATTTTCGGCTTGCACGATCTCGCTGTCGTCCTTCGCGCGCGCCGCACCCGCTTCCGCATCCTTCTTTCGAATCTGCTGCTCGAGATCGTTGAGCTCGACGCGCCGGTCGAGAGCGTTCTTCAGCTGGTCCTGTCGGTCGAACTCGACGACCAGGTCCCCCTTGCGCACCATGATGCCCGGCCGGACGAGGCTCGTAATGACCAGCGACTGGTTGTTCTGCCCAGCCAGCCGCGGCGTGGAGATGGTTGTGGCCTCGACAGCCTCCACGGTGCCGGACAAACGAATCGATCTGTTGAAATCCCGCCGTTTTACGGTCGAGGTGGATTCGCGGCCGCGCGCCTCCGGCGTAGACGACTGCGCCCGGACGCCAAGCGAGACCGCGGTGACGGCCGCGAGCGCGCAAGCTCCAAAGGCGAGCCACCGAATCTCCCTGGGGTTGAGGGACATACGAACTCGGGATATCAGACGGCCCCGGTGCCGGAATGGTTGGGCAAATACAGGCCGCACTCTACATCAAATGCGCTGGACTTAGACACCGGCGAGGGGGAAATGGGCCACGATACGCGCCCGAGCGACGGATCCCGGATCCCGGCAGCGTCAGTTCCGTTACACCGCCGTCGTCTGCGCAGCGGGATCGTAGGCCAGGTTGGGCGCCAGCCAACGCTCGACCTCTTCGATCGAAACGCCCTTTCGCGCCGCATAGGATTCCGCCTGATCGCGACCGACGCGTCCGATGTTGAAGTACTTCGCCTGCGGGATGCGAGAAGTAGAGTCCGCTGACGCTCGCCGCCGGCAGCATCGCCGCATGTTCGGTGAGCGTGATGCCCTGTTTCGGCGCGCCGAGCACCTGGAACAACTTGAACTTCTCGCTGTGATCGGGGCAGGCCGGGTAACCGAAGGCAGGGCGGATGCCGCGGAACTTCTCCGCCACCAGCTCGTCGACGGTCAGCTGCTCGCGCTCGCCGTAGCCCCAGTCTTTGCGCGCCTGCGCGTGCAGGTACTCCGCGAATGCCTCCGCGAGCCGATCGGCCAGCGCCTTGACCATGATCGCGTTGTAGTCGTCGTGGTCCTGCTCGAAGCGTCGCGCGAGCTCGTCGGCGCCGATGCCGGCCGTCACGGCGAACATGCCGAGATAATCCGGCACGCCGCTCTCCCGCGGGGCGACGAAGTCCGCGAGCGATCGGTTCGGCTTCGCGTCCGCGATGATTTCCTGCTGCCGGAGCATCGGGAACCGCACCAACTCGCTCCGGCGTGAATCGTCTGCGTAGACGACGATGTCGTCGCCTTCGCTGTTGGCGGCCCAGAAGCCGTAGACGCCGCGCGCGGTCAGCAGCTCCTCGCGCACGACGCGGGCGAGCAGCGTCTGTGCGTGGCCGTACAGCTCCCGCGCGGCGGCCCCGTATTCGGGATGATCGAGGATGTCCGGGAAACCGCCCCTTCAGCTCCCACGCAGAGAAGAAAAACGTCCAGTCGATGTAGGGCACGAGATCCGCGAGCGGCACGTCGATGGTGCGCCTGCCGAGAAACCAGGGCGACGAGATCTCGTGCTCCTCCCAGTCGATCTGCAGCCGGTTCGCGCGCGCCTTGTCGTACGAGAGCAGCGGCTTCTCGCCGGCGCGTCGCGTATTGCTCCCGGAGCTCCGACTGCGCCTCTCGGGTCGTCGCCTCGAACGCCGGACGGCCGCCACCCAGAAGGCTGGAGACAACGTCCACCGCCCGCGACGCGTCGAGCACGTGGACGACCGGTCCGGTGAACTCCGGCGCAATCTTCACGGCGGTATGCTGCTTGCTCGTCGTGGCGCCGCCGATGAGCAGGGGCACCGTGAATCCGCGCCGCGACATCTCCTTGGCCACGAACACCATCTCGTCGAGCGACGGCGTGATGAGCCCGCTCAGGCCGACGATGTCCGCCTTGTGTTCGACGGCAGCGTCGAGGATCTTGGCGGCAGGCACCATGACGCCGAGATCGATCACGTCGTAGTTGTTGCAGCCGAGCACGACGCCGACGATGTTCTTACCGATGTCGTGCACGTCGCCCTTCACCGTCGCCATCAGGATCCGGCCCTGCGAGGACCGCGTCTCCCCCTTCTCGCGCTCCATGTACGGCTCGAGGTAGGCGACCGCCCGCTTCATCGCGCGGGCGCTCTTGACGACCTGCGGGAGGAACATCTTGCCGGCGCCGAAGAGGTCGCCGACGATCTTCATCCCGTCCATCAGCGGGCCCTCGATGATCTCGAGCGGGCGCGCGTACTTCTGGCGCGCTTCCTCCACGTCCTGCTCGATGAAGTCGACGACCCCATGCACGAGCGCGTGCGACAGGCGCGCCTCGACCGCGCCCTGCCGCCAGGCATCGTCCACTTCGCGCTTGCGGCCCGCCCCCTTGACCGTTTCGGCGAACTGCACCATGCGCTCGGTCGCGTCGGGCCGGCGGTTGAAGATGATGTCCTCGACGTGCTCGAGAAGATCCTTCGGGATGTCCTCGTAGACGATCAGCTGGCCGGCATTCACGATCCCCATGTCCATGCCGGCTTTGATCGCGTGAAAGAGGAAGGCGGAGTGAATCGCCTCGCGCACGACGTCGTTGCCGCGGAAGGAGAAGGACAGGTTGCTGACGCCGCCGCTGATCTTCGCGCCGGGACAGGTCGCCTTGATGATGCGCGTCGCCTCGATGTAGTTGACGGCGTATTCGTTGTGCTCCTCGAGCCCGGTCGCGATCGCCAGGATGTTCGGATCGAAGATGATGTCCGACGGATCGAACCCCGCCTGCGCGGTGAGCAGCCGGTAGGCGCGCTGGCAGATCGTGACCTTGCGCTCGATCGTGTCCGCCTGCCCCGTCTCGTCGAACGCCATCACGATCACGCCGGCGCCGTAGCGCTGGACGATCTTCGCCTTGTGCAGGAAGTCCGCTTCGCCTTCCTTGAGGCTGATCGAGTTGACGATGCCCTTGCCCTGGACGCACTTCAGCCCGGCTTCGATGACGGACCACCGCGAGCTGTCGATCATGATCGGCACGCGCGCGATCTCCGGCTCGGTCGCGATGTAGTTGAGGAAGGTCGTCATCGCATGCTCGGAATCGAGCATGCCCTCGTCCATGTTGACGTCGATGATGTTCGCGCCGCTGCGGACCTGCTCGGCAGCGACCTGTACGGCCTCGGTGTAGTTCTCCGCCTTGATCAGCCTCGCGAATCGAGCCGAGCCGGTGACGTTCGTCCGCTCGCCAACCATCTGGAAGTTGCTGTCCGGACGGATCGTGAGCACTTCGAGGCCGGAGAACTGCGTGTACCGTGCCGGCGCTCGGCGCTCGGCGTTCGGCGTTCGATCCTCCGCACTCGGCAGCGCACGCGCCTTCGCTCCCTCCACCGCCTTCACAATCGCCGCGATGTGGTCCGGCGTCGTCCCGCAGCAGCCGCCGACGATGTTCGCGAAGCCGCTGGTGACGAACTCCTGCAGCAGCTCGCTGGTTTCGGCCGGGTGCTCGTCGTACTCGCCGAAGGCGTTCGGCAGGCCGGCGTTGGGATAGCAGCTGACGTAGCAGTCGGCGATGCGCGCGAGCTCCGCGAGATACGGCCGCATGTCGCGCGCGCCGAGCGCGCAGTTGATGCCGACCGAGAACGGCCGCGCGTGGCGGATCGACGTGTAGAAGGCGTCGACCGTCTGGCCCGAGAGCGTGCGCCCGCTGCGATCCGTGATCGTGAACGAGATCATGAGCGGCAGGCGGACGCCGCGCTCCTCGAACACGTTCTCGATCGCGACGATCCCCGCCTTCGAATTCAGCGTGTCGAAGATCGTCTCGAGCAGGATGATGTCGACGCCGCCGTCGATCAGCCCGTGGACCTCCTCCTCGTACGCGGCCCGGCACTGGTCGAACGTCATGCCGCGGAACGACGGGTTGTTGACGTCCGGGGAGATCGAGAGCGTCCGGTTCATCGGGCCCATCGAGCCTGCGACGAACCTCGGCTTGTCCGGCGTGCGTTGGTTCCACTCGTCCACCGCTTCGCGCGCCAGCCTGGCACCTTCGACGTTCAGCTCCCGAACGACCCGCTCGAGCGCGTAGTCCGACTGCCCGATCACCGTGCTGCTGAAGGTGTTCGTCTCGATGATGTCGGCGCCCGCCTCCAAGTACTCACGATGGATCGCGCCGATCACGTCGGGACGCGAGAGGATCAGCGCGTCGCTGTTGCCCTTGAGATCCTTCGGGTGATCCCGGAAGCGGTCCCCGCGCCAGTCGGCCTCGCTCAGCTTGTACCGCTGAATCATCGTGCCCATCGCCCCATCAAGGACGAGGACGCGTCGGTTCAGCAGGCTGCGCAAGGAATCGAAGATAGGGCTGTACGAAGGGGCCATTGTGTGTGTCCTCAGTGAGCGGATGCGGAGCCTGCAGCCTTCTTTGGTCGTTTACCGTGTCTCGACTGTTCAGCCGGCGCGGTCTCACCAGGAGCCGGCTTCCTGCCGCTGGCGACGAGGACCGTGAACGCGTCCCCGGTTCGGCGCGCGCCAAGTCCAACGGTCACGTCGGTGAGACCCGCGCCTTCCAGGAGCTCGGCCAGCTGCGCGTCCGAGAACCCGAGCCACCGATCCCCGAGTCGATCGCGGACCCACTTCTCGTGGTGCTCCCGCAGATCAAGCACGAGGACGCGGCCGCCCGGGACGACGATGCGCGCGGCTTCCGAGAGCGCGCGTTGTGGGTCGCGAGCGTGATGGAGGGCCTGCGACAGAAGGGCGACATCGACGCTGGCGTCCCTGATCGGCAGCCGTTCCAGCTCTCCCCGCTTCCACGTGACGTTGCGGACGTGGCGCCTGCCGGCAAGCGCCTGCGCTCGCTTCAAGACAGTGGCGGATCGATCGACGGCGAGGACGCGCGATGCCCACCGGCTCGTCTCGATCGTCAGGTAGCCTTCACCGCACCCGAGATCGGCCACCTTCACCGCTGGCAGGAGGTGTCCGAGCGCGCGGGCCCATGCCGCCCAGCTCCGGCCCGGGACGAGCTGGCGGGCGTGTGTGTCGGGGCCCGCATGTGCGTCGAAGTCTTCCCTTCGCAGCCGCCTCACCTCCGCAAGCCGGACATCGTCCTCCCGGCCTGCCTCGGTGGCGGACGTCTTCTCGAAGTGCGCCTCGAGCATGGCGGCCAGCGGACCCAGGCCGTTCCTGGCGTCCGCGAGTGCTGGCGCCAGCCGGAAGTAGGTAAAACCGCCCTCCCGCTGCTCGGCCACCAGGCCTGCATCCTTGAGCAGGCCGAGGTGCCGGGACACGCCGGACTGTGCAATCCCGAGAATCGAGGTCAGCTCCGTCACGTTCAGCCGCTCGGCGTGCAGCACGCGGAGGAGCCTCAGCCGGACCTCGTCGCCGAGCAGCCGGAAGAGCGCCGGCGCATCATGCATATCTACTAATCTACATTAATAGATGCGGCCTTGCAAGCTTGCAGGGCGTGCGTCCGGTATCGGCGCGCGGCGCTCGGCGCTCGGCGTTCGATTACCGGAGCCGGAAGAGCCTGGAATCGAGCGCCGGATCCCGAGCGCCGAGCCCGGCTGATGTAGCATTGCTCCCGCCATGCACGTCAGTCTTTGCCGGAGGACACAAGAACATGAAGCTCATCTCTCTGATTCCCCTGTTGGGTGCGGTCATGCTGCAAGGTAGTGCGCCCGGAGCGGTCCGCGTCTGGAAGTCGACGGACCTTCACAGCAAGGGGCAGACCCTCGCCGGTAAGCTGGACGCCAACAAGGTCGCCAGTGAGGTGATCGCGACCGAAGGCAACCGCACCTTCATGGTCGCGCACCGCGAGGGCTCGGGGCTCTCGGAGGTCCACGATACGCAAGCCGACATCATGTTCATCTCCGAGGGAGAGGTCACGATGGTCTACGGCGGAACTGTCGTCGACGGCAAGACCACGGCGCCGGGCGAGACGCGCGGCTCGGGGATCAAGGGAGGCACCGAAGTGAAGCTCGGCCCGGGCGACGTCCTGCACATCCCGGCGAAGGTGCCCCATCAGATGAAGCTGGCGCCGGGCGCGAAGGTGACCTACTTCGTTGCCAAGGTCGTGCAGTAGCGGCTGGCAATCTGGGCAAGCTCACGGGGGAACATCAGGATGCGACGAATCGGAATCATCACGCTGGGGATCGCGGCATCGTTGCTGTCGATGACGGCGATGGCGCAGAAGACGACGGACATGGGGAAGGGCGGCGGTGGAAGCCCCCATGCCAGGACCGAATGGACGATTGACGGTGCCCATCTGTCGATCGAGTACGGGCGGCCGTTCCTCAAAGGCAGGCCGGAGGCGCAGATGATGCCGCCCGGCCAGCCCTGGCGCACGGGCGCGGATGCGGCGACGACCTTGACGACCGACAAGCCGCTGAAGTTCGGCTCGTTGAACCTGGCGCCAGGCAGCTACACGATCAACACGGAGCCCGGCACGACATGGACGTTGATCGTCGGGAAACTTGGGACACCAAACCAGCCAGGCGTTCCGTACAAGGCCGAACTGGAGATCGGCCGCGCGCCAATGCAGATCGGAAAGACGAAGGCGCCGGTCGAGCAGGTCACCATCTCGATAGACGATACGCCCGCTGGTGCCACGCTGAGGATCGAATGGGGGACGACCAGCGCGGCCATTCCATTCACGGTCGGATAGCGAACGGCTGGCGTCGCCCTAATCAGTGCGGGGTGGCCGTGCCAGGATCCGCGCCGTAGAACTTCCAGTCCACCGGCGTGTCGCGCGTGAGCCGCTGTCTCCCGACGGCAAGCCGGATCAGCGCGATCGGCATGTTGCCCTGGCGCAGGATCTCGTCGTGGAACTGCTTGTCGGTGAGCTGCTTCGAGTCCACGAGCTCCCGGCGCAGCGCCCGGAGCTGCAGGCCGCCGAGCAGGTAGCCGGCCTGATAGAGCGGTCCGTAGCCGCCCTGGAACGACCGCCGGACCTCCGCGGTGGCGTTGTCGCGCTCGTGCCCGACGCGATCGACCAGGAAGTCGATGCTCTCCTGCGGCGACCACTGGCCGGTGTGGAACTTGAGCGAGAAGATGATCCGCGCGCACCGGTGCATGCGCCAGAAGAGCGCGCCCACCTTTTCCTCCGGGGTGTCGTGGAAGCCGAGGTCGTACATCAGCAGCTCCCAGTACAACGGCCAGCCTTCGGTGTAGAACGGCGTGCTGCCGCCAATCCGCGCACGGTATCCCGCGTGGCGCGCGCCGACGTATCCGACCAGGTTGTGGCCGGGAATCATCTCGTGAAACGCCGTCGCATGCGAGAAGGGGATGTTGTTGCCGCGCATGCTCTGGAGCCGCGCGTCATACTCCATCGTGTTCGTCGGATAGGACACGATGATCTGCGCGCCGCCCAGGAAGAACGGGTTCACGAGCTGCGCCTCGGGCGACATCATCGACATGTGCAGCGACTCGCTCGCGATCGCCGGCACCGTGAGGAGATCCTTCTTCCGCACGTAGTCGACCGCCTCGAACAACATGTCGCGGATCACGGCGGGCTGACGCCCGGGCTCCACGTGCATGCCCTTCACCTTCTCCAGCGCCTGCTTCCAGTCGTCCCCAAATCCCATCTGGCGGGAAGCCTTCCGCATCTCCGCGTCGCACCAGGCGAACTCTTTCTCGGCGAGGGCGATCAGCTGCTCCGGCGAGTAGGGGATCATCTCGTCGGCGAGATCCTGCAGCAGCCCCGCACGCCCCCTGGCGGCGCCCGTGATGCCGGTCGCGTCGGTCTTGCGCGGCGGATTCGGATCGAGCGTCGTGTCGGCGCGCGCCAGATACCGTTGGCTCGCGTTCTTGATGAACAGGTAGTCGACCTGCGCGTTCCGGCTCAATCGATCGAAGTCCAGAGTGTTCAGCGCGGCGAGCCACTCGACGTAGTACTGCTTCGGACGGCCCGATCCCGGGCTGTTTGTTGCTGCACGTCCGCCGGCGGCGTTCCCTCCCGATCGCCCGCCTGTATCCGAGCGGCCAGCGGCGGCGCCGGGCGAGCGGCCAGCGCCCCCGTCTGGGTTGACGAATCTCTCGACGATCGGCGTCATCTCGTCCTGCGGGAGTCGCAGCAGCGCCTCGAGGTCCGGGACCTCGGCGATCGCGGGCGCCGGTGCGGCCGCAATCGGTGCCGCAGCGGCTGGTTGTGCCGCCTCCGCCGAGGCCAGGAGCTCGCGCAGGAACGCGGAGTACCCTTGGAGCGCCGCCTCCAGCTGCTGGTAGGGCATCCCCATCCACCAGGTGAACACCGGGTCGTAGCCGTTCGAGAAGGTGAACCAGGTGGTCATGCTGTTGCGGAGGCCGTCGACTGCGTCGGCACCGCGAGCCGCGACTTCTTTCGTCACCCCCGGCACGGCGCCGGGATCCTTCTCGAGCCGCGCGCGGATGTCGGCGATCTGCCGCGTCACGGCCACGAGCTGCCCCGCCGCCTTTCGAGAATCCACGTCTTCCATGCGGATCCGCGCCTCCGACAGATCGACCAGCGTCGTGGCAAACGGCATCAGCGGTGCGAGCGCCGCGATGGATGCACCGTCCGAGTCGAGCTGCGCCAGGTTCTCTCCGATCCTGCGCTGCGAGATCTTGAAAATCGGTCCGCGCGGGCGCCGATAAGCTGGACGCCTCGATCTTCCCGAGCGCAGTCTGCCAGTCCAACTCGAAGCGCTTCAGGCGTGCGATGCGTCTGACTGACAGGCCGGGGCCCTGCGTCCCCGCCGGCCCGGCGCCCCGTCCCGCACCACCTTCCCGCCCGCCTCGCCCCCCGCGTCCGCCCGCTCGGCCCGTGTCGAAGTCACCGTTCAACGTCGTGCGATCGGTGGTGTAGAGGAGGGTCACGAGGCGCATCTCGCTTTGCGGCGCCGCCAGCAGCGGCTTGAGGTCCGCCGGCACCGTGAGGTCAGGAGCCGGCGATTGGACGCCGGCGTCCTGTGTCCACCCTGGCACGACGCATAGAGTGGTGAGGAGCAACACTCCCCAGAACCGTCCTCGACGAGCGGTCATCGATCCTCCTCCGAACGAAACGCCAGAGCCGCGAACGCGGCTCGTTCCCGATCAAACCCGCAGACGCGCCTATTTCGCGTCGGGCGCAAGCTCTTTTATCGCCAGGTTGCGCCATCGCCAGAAGCCGCCCGGCTGCCATCGCACGGCGCCGCCGTGGATCTGGATGGCGATCGGCCCCTCGACCATCCCGTTGAGCGCGTGGTTCTCCGTGTCCGACGCATCGCTGACCTGCTGATCGTTGATCCAGACGGTCGCGTGCGGCACCTCGCCGGCCACGCGCACCCGAACGACGTTCCAATCCTCCCGCTTCCAGGCGGTCATTCCGGGGTCCGTCGTCTGGCCGCGTCCGGCTCCGGCGGTCTGTCCGGCAGCCGCGGACGTCGCTCCCGTGGCGCCTGGCTGCGACGCCGCCGGAGCGGAGCTTGCCGCCGGGGCGCCCCCACGTCCCGCGCCGAACTGGATCCCACCCTCGCCGATCAACCTGCCCATGCTCCCGCCCGGCAGGTAGTCCATCGTGATCTGATACGCCGCGCCGGTCTCAGTCGTGCGGAAGAAGATGCCGCTGTCGTTCCCCCAGTCCGGCTTTACTTCCAGATAGAGCTCGAAGTTGCGATATTTCCGGTCCGTGATGAGGAGCCCGCCGCTGCCGAGTGGTCGCTGAGTGCCCAGGATCATGCCGTGCGCGACGTGGTAATCCGGTTGGACTCCGTGCCGTGCGGTCGTGCTCACGTGCCACCCGGTCAGGTCTTTGCCGTTGAAAATGGACGTGAAGCCTTCAGGAATCTTCGGGGCGGGAGCCTCGGCGACGAGCGCTCGATAGTCGGGCACTTCGCGGAGGCCTGGCGCCAGTTGAATCTGGGGCTGCGCAGGTGTCGACGGCGCGGCTGCCGGAGCAGGCGCCGTCGTCTGCTGCGCGACAATGGAAACGGAGGCGGACGCGAACGCCATCACGATGACGACGAGAGACGTGTGCGCGCATGTGGGTCACTTCCTGCGGCGTATGTCGCCACGCCTCCCGGGCGCTACTCGCTACGGCGCCTTCGAGCCGCGCGTCAGGTCGAGGACCTTGCCCGGATTCATCCGATTGTCGGGATCGAGGGCGAGCTTGATGCTCCGCATCACGTCGACCGCTTCGCCGTGTTCCGCTTCCACCGATCGGATCTTGCCGTAGCCGACGCCGTGTTCACCCGTGCAGGTACCGCCCATCGCGAGGGCGCGCGTGACGACGCGCTCGTTCAGACGGTGCGATTCGGCCAGCTCCTTCTCGCTCGACGGGTCGATCAGGTAGATCACGTGGAAGTTGCCGTCCCCGGCATGTCCGACCAGGCACACGGGGAACGACGCGTTCGCGTGGTCCTCCTTCGTTTCGATCACGCAATCGGCCAGCCGTGAGATGGGCACGCACACGTCGGTCGCCCACGAGCGGCAGCCGGGCCGAACCGCCATCGACGCGTAGTGGACGTCGTGACGCGCCTGCCAGAGCCGCTCGCGATCCTCGGGACGCTTCGCCCACTCGAACCCATGGCCGCCACGCTCGGTCGCCAGGCCTTGAACCGCTTCCGCCTGCTCTGAGACCGCGCGCTCGCTGTCGCCATGGAACTCGAAGAACAACGTCGGCGCGGCCGGATACGTCGTTTTCGAGTACCGGTTCACCGCCTCCATCATGGCTTCGTCGAGAAGCTCGATGCGCGCGATGGGGATCCCGAGCTGAATCGTGGCAATCACCGTGTCCACGGCGCCTCGAATCGAGTCGAAGGAGCAGACGGCCGCCGCCATGGCCTCGGGCAGCGGGTGGAGGCGGACGGTGACTTCCGTCATGACGCCCAGCGTGCCTTCCGACCCCACGAAGAGGCGGGTCAGGTCGTAGCCGGCCGCGGACTTCCTCGCCCGCGTGCCGGTGCGTATCACGCGGCCATCCGCCAGGACGACGGTGAGCGCGAGGACGTTCTCCCGCATCGTGCCGTAGCGGACCGCCGTGGTACCGGACGCACGGGTCGCAGCCATCCCGGCGATCGTCGCGTCGGCGCCAGGGTCCACGGGGAACATGAGGCCGGTGTTGCGAAGCGCCGCGTTCAGCTGCTTGCGCGTCACTCCCGCTTCGACCGTCGCATCGAGGTCCTCGGTGCTCACCCGGAGGACGCGATTCATCTCCCGCAGGTCGATCGAGATTCCGCCGCGCAGCGCATGGACGTGACCCTCGAGTGAGGTGCCGGCGCCGAACGGGACAACCGGTATCTGGAATTGCTGGCTGATCGCGAGGATTGCCGAGACCTCCTCGGTCGTGGCCGGAAAGCACACCAGGTCGGGTGCGGCAGCCGGATGATACGACTCGCCGTGGCTGTGATGCTCGCGCACGGCGGCTCCGTCCGTCACGCGTGGCCCGAGTAAGACCCTGAGCTCTGCGGCGGCGGCGTCGACCGGACCGACCTGTTCGGCGGAAGACATGGAGCGATTGTATCGGGATCCGTAGATCGGTGTCGGGATCAGGGAGATCGGTGTCGGGATCCGGGATCGGGGATCAGGGATCCAGATCCGGAAAGCTTCGACCGGGATTCCGAGGGTTTCGGATCCGGACCACGGATCCCTGATCCCGACGTCGGCGAGCGATCGTGCGTGCCATAATCGCGTGCGTGGAGACGACAACCGATCTGAAGGTGTACCCCGGCGCCTCGGCACGCGCGCTCTGCGTGGTAGGACATGGTGCCGGCGCCGGACAGAACAGCCCGTTCATGGTTCGGTTTGCCAAAGGTATGGCAACGCGCGGTGTCACCGCCGCCACGTTCGACTTTCCCTACATGGCGAATGGCCGCAGTGTGCCGGACAAAGCCCCTGTGCTGGAGGCGTCGTGGCGCGGCGCGGTCGCGCAGGCGCGAAAGATTGCGCCGGCACTCCCGCTCTTCATCGGCGGGAAGTCGATGGGTGGACGGATGGCCTCGCACATCGCGTCGCAAGGCTGCCCTGGTCTGGCGGGGGTCTTCTTTCTCGGGTATCCGCTCCATCCGCCCGGCGCGCCCGAGAAGCGGCGCGACGCGCACCTGCCCCAGATTCAGGAACCGATGCTCTTCGTGCAGGGCACGCGCGATCCGTTCGGCACATCGGAAGAGATCGCCGCGCTCCTGCCGTCACTTCACCGCGCCACGCTTCACGTCGTACCCGACGGGGATCATTCATTCAAAGTACCTGCACGCGCCGGACTCAAGCCCGATCAGGTGCTCGACGGGATTATGGACACCGTGACTGAGTGGATGCACAAGGTGAAATAGACGGGATCAGGGATCCGGGATCAGGGATCCGGAAAGCGATCGAGACCGGGTTCGATCGCGTTTTCGGATCCTGATCCCCGATCCCTGATCCCGTCATAATCGAGAGAGTGTCCACCTCCACGCTTCTCATCGCAACTCCGACGCACGGCCGCGTGATTGTCAGGCAGCCGGAGACGAACCCGGTCGGGCTGCTGGTCGGCTTCCATGGTTACGCGGAGACGGCGGAGATCCACATGTCGCGTCTCGAGGCGATTCCAGGAACCGACGCGTGGACGTTGCTGTCGGTGCAGGCGCTCCACCGGTTCTACCGAGGCCGGTCGGAGGACGTCGTCGCGTCGTGGATGACACGGCAGGATCGCGACTCGGCCATCGCCGACAACATCAAGTACGTCGATGCCGCGATTGAAGCGGTCCGGCCAGCGGACTCGACGACGCCGATCGTCCATACCGGATTTTCGCAGGGCGTCGCGATGGCGTTTCGGGCGGCGGTGCTCGGCCGATGGCCGTGCGCCGGCGTGGTGGCGGTTGGAGGCGACGTCCCGCCCGAGCTCATTACCGACGGGGCTGACGTGGCGAGGCGATCGGTTCGTTTCCCATCTGTCCTCCTGCTTCGCGGGAGCCGAGACGAGTGGTACACGAAGGCGCGCTTCGACGCCGACGTCGCGAGTCTGCAATCGCGATCGAAGGACGTGCGAGCGATCGCCTTCGAAGGTGAACACGAGTGGACCGAAACGGCATCCGGCGCAGCCGGAGCGCTTCTGTCGTCGCTTCAGTCCGCGTGATGCGGATCACGATCGGTCTGACTCCCCGACGGTCCCGGTACGGGCCGCAGCTTCCGGGAGTGTCGTGCCTGCGCCTCCTCGACCGAGTGCGACGTCGTCAGGCTCGCGTCGTTTCTCGACATCGCGACGAGCTTCGCATAGTGACGGTGCAAGATGCGCAGCTCTTCTTCAGTGAGATCCTCGACGTCGATGAGCCGATTGCTGGCCCCCTCCACGGCCGCGACGAGCTCGTTCAGCTTCAGCTGCACCGCCAGCGAGTCCTTGTTCTGCGTGCGCTGGATCAGGAAGACCATCAGGAACGTGACGATCGTCGTCCCGGTGTTGATCACGAGCTGCCAGGTGTCGGAGAAACCGAAGAGCGGCCCGGTGAGCAGCCACACCAGAACGACGCCGCAGGCCAAGGCGAAGGCCGCGCTGCTACCCGTCCAGTTGCACACCATCCGCGAGAATCGCTCGAGTTGCCGGCCGATCGGATTCTGTTTCGTGCGCACCATGTCTCGACTGTAGCAGGAGCTAGGAGTTAGGAGTCAGAATGCTTTCCTTGGCGGGCGCTGCCGGGAGGCAGCGCCGAGGCCTACAACCTGCGATTCCTGATGATTCATCACATCCTCGCTCCCCTCCCGTTCGCCGCCACCTGAACGAGGCGAAGCGGGGGCGCTGGGCGCCAGCGCCCGCTCCGCCTCGCCTCACCGTGCGGGATGTGACGAGTCATCAGCTGCGATTCACTTGATGTGTTGGCTGTAGCGCGGTGCCAACACAAGTGAGCTCCGGGACTAAGGTGGAATCGGGGAGCGGTCAGCGGGCAGCGGGAAGCTGGCAGCTGGAAGCTGACCCAGGTACCATACCGTCACATGGACACTCGCCTCCTCCACCAGCCACCAGATGTCGCAGCAGCCGAGACGCCACAGGCCCGCAGCCGCAAGCGCAGCGACATCGACGACCGCTACAAATGGAATCTGTCGGACATCTTCACGACCTGGGATGAGTGGGAGGCGAGCTACAAGCTGCTCGATGCGGGCATCGACAAGTACGCGGCGCTCAAGGGCATGCTGGCGCAGGGAGCCGACCGCCTGCTCGCCGCGTTCCGGCTCTCGGAGTCGCTGGGGCAGCTCGCGTATCGCGTCTGGTATTTTCCATCGCTGCGCTACGACGAAGATCAGCGCGACAACAGCGTGAATGCGCGGCGCCAGCAGGTCCAGATCCTGTTCGCCAAATGGAAGCAGGCGGAATCCTGGTTCAGCCCGGAGCTGCTCCAGATTCCGCTCGAGACGGTGCGGAAGTGGATGGAAGAGACACCGGACCTCGCGCTCTATCGGTTTGCGATCGAGGACCTGTACCGCCAGCAGGAACACGTGCTAAACGAAGCGGGCGAGCGGCTGATGTCGCTGTCGAGCCGACTGGCGTCTTCGCCGAGCGACGCTTACGCGTCGCTGTCGACCGCAGATGCGCGCTTTCCAACCATCAGCCTCTCGAATGGCGAGCAGGTCACGGTGTCCTACGGCCAGTACCGCGCCATTCTGGCGACGCGTCGCGACCAGGCGGATCGCGCGGCGGCATTCACCGCGCTGCACGACGTCTACCGGGCGACGTTGAACACGTACGCGAGCCTCTACAACGGAGTGTGTCAGCGCGACTGGTTCCAGGCCCGTGCGCGCGGATACGAGAGCACGCTGCAGGCGGCGCTGCACGGCGACAACATCCCCACATCCGTCGTCGAAAACCTGATCGAGACCACGCGCGCGGGCGTGGAGCCATTGCGTCGGTACCACAAGCTTCGGCGTCGAGCGCTCGGCGTGCCGTCGTATCACGTCTACGATTTCTCGATTCCGATCGTGACCTACGATCGCAAGTACCGATACGACGAGGTGCTGGACTGGATCGTCGAGGCGGTGGGGCCGCTCGGACCCGAATATCAGGCACGCATGCGGCAGGGGTTCTCGGGTGGGTGGATCGACGTGTACGAGAACGAGGGCAAGCGGTCAGGTGCGTACTCGGCACCCGTCTACGGCACGCACCCGTACATGCTCTTGAACTACACGGACACGCTCGATGACATGTTCACGCTCGCGCACGAGATGGGGCACTCGATGCACACCATCCTTTCGCACGAGACGCAGCCGTTCGTCTATTCGAGCTACACGATCTTCGTCGCGGAAGTGCCCTCCACGCTGAACGAGGCGCTGCTGCTCGAGTACCTGCTCGCGCGCACGAGCGATCCAACCGAACGCATCTTTCTGCTGCAGCACGCCATCGACAACATCACGGGCACGTTCTACACGCAGGTGCTGTTCGCCGACTACGAGCTGCGGGCACACCGGCTGGCGGAGCAGGACAAACCGATCACGTCGGAGATCCTGACCGACATCTACAGGACGCTCCTCGAGGATTATTATGGCGACGCCGTCGACCTGACGCCGCAGAGCGGGCTCACATGGTCCCGCATCCCTCACTTCTTCAGCACGCCCTACTACGTCTACCAATACGCGACCTGCTTCGCCTCGGCCGCCCGGATCGCGCAGGAAATCATGCACGGCAGCCCGGAGGTCAAGGCTGAGGCCCGGGAACGCTATCTGACGCTCCTCCGCTCCGGCGGGAGCGACCATCCGATGGCGCTCCTGAAGAAAGCCGGCATCGACTTGAGCCAGCCCGACACGGTGCTCGCCATCGTCCGGCAGTTGGACGATCTCGTCACGCAGGCTCGAGCAGGAGCTGCGGAATCTGACTCCAGGCCCCGTGTAGCCCGGTACGGCAGGCTCAAAGCTGTTTAACACGCCTTCTCGTGGCTTCCACCTTCAGGTGGAAGCCTTCGTCTGGCCGCGATCTTCCGCCTGACCAGCCTCCGCCAAGGCTCCGGCGGTCCGCCGGAGCGCGTCGCGCGAAGGCGGAAGGCGGAAGCCACAGGTACGGAAGAGACAGGTCAACCTCGTCGCGGGGGCGGCCGATATTTCATCGTCAAGACCGCCGCGCCGAGGAGAGCCATGGCGGCGGTACCGTAGGCTTTGCCTTCCCCGAACACCTGCAAAGCGCCGTTGCCCCAGACCGGACCAATCGTGCGGCCGAGGCTTTCGAGGGCGCCGGCCGCCCCTTGGACGCGTCCCTGCTCGTGTGAGCCGGCGGCATTACTGATGAGGGTGCTGAGCGTCGCATTGCAGAGGCCAATGCCGAGTGCCCCGGGCACGAGCATCAGCACGAACACCGGCAGCGAGTGTGTCAGCGCGCTGCCGCCCCAGCCGATGGCCGCGAAGAGCAGCCCGATCGTCAGAGTGCGCTGCGCCCCCAGTCGGGCCACGATGTGGCCGACGAGCACACCCTGGACCAGCACCCCCAGGAACCCGAACGCGCTCAACAGATAACCGGTACTGCGCGGCGTCGAACCCGAAGCGCCGCGCGCCGAACAGCGCGAACGTCGTCTGGTAGACAGCAAACGCGGTCCAGTACACGAAGTCCACCGTAAAGAGAATCCGGAGACTCTCTCGGCCGCCGAGTTCTTTGAGCGCCTTCCAGGGTGAACCTCCGCCGGCGCGCGCGTGGTGCACGGTCTCGGGCAGCCAGACCCACGCCAGCAGCGTGGCGACCAACGTAATCGCGGCCGCGGCCCAGATTGGCGCCGTGTAACTGATGTGCGAGAAGAGCGCCCCCAGCGCAGGGCCGATGATGAAGCCCAGACCGAAGGCCGCGCCCAGCAGGCCGAAGGACCTGGCCCGGTTCTCCTCGGTGCTGATGTCCGCGATATATGCCCGCGCGGTCGTAATGTTCCCGCCCGACAGCCCGTCGACGATGCGCGCGGCGAAAAGCATGGCCAGGCCATGCGCCATGGCGAGCATCGCGAAGCTGAGAACGGTGCCAAGAAGGCTGAAGAGCAGGATCGGTCGTCGTCCCACGCGGTCGGAGAGGTCTCCAAGGATTGGCGCGGCAATCAGCTGGCTGATCGAAAACGAGGCGAACAGGAGCCCAATCACGAGCGGAGAGGCGCCAAACGTCTCGGCGTAGAACGGCAGGAGAGGGATGATGATCCCGAAACCGACCAGATTGACGAAGATCGTCAGGAAGATGACGAGCAGTGGACGCGACACGGGTCAGTCCCTGCCGCTCAGCGGACGACCTTGACGCCCGTGATGGTGACGGGCTCGACCGGAACGTCCTCCATACCAGCGGAACTATGCGTGGGCACGCGGGAAATGCGGTCCACGACGTCCATCCCCGAAAGCACCCGTCCGAACACGGCGTACCCGAAATCCCGAGGTGAGAAGCCCTGGTGATCCAGGTCCTGGTTGTTCGAGACGTTGAAATAGAACTGTGACGTGGCGCTCCGCAAACTCTGGGTGCGAGCCATCGCCACCGTCCCTCGGAGGTTTCGAAGACCGTTGGTCGCCTCGTTCTGAATCGGCGGCCGCGTCCCCTTCTCCACCATGGTGGCCGTATAGCCGCCCCCCTGCACGACGAAGCCACTCACGACCCGGTGAAAAATGGTTCCTGAATAGAAGCCTTCTGTCGCGTAACTGAGAAAGTTCGTCACGGAAACGGGCGCTTTGTCGTTGAACAGCTCCACGGTTACGTCGCCGAAGGAGGTCGAGATCACGACGACCGCGTTGCCGGGGGCCGGCTCCACGGGCGCGGTGGACTGAGGGGCCGCCGTTTGCATTGCGACGCTCACGAGCGTCGGCATTTGTAAAAACACTGTGACCGCCAGCGCGAGGAACAGCACGCAGGCATTGTATCGCGGCTCTTTTCGGCATGCCCCTGCCGCACGGAGGCATCCGGACCGCTTCTGCAGCCCTGTCCGACGTCGGTCGCATTCAAAGGGATGAATACAGCTCATTCAAATCGATGGATCGCGAGCGCTCGAAAGGCGGGCCGTGCAGCCAGCAGGAACGGTGCGTTACAATGTGACACACTCGGGTTTGGCACATTCGGCAGTCTCCAGAGCAGCCCGCTCCGCCCCCCAACCTCTCACTGCTCCGGGTCGAGCATGAGCATTGAGTCTTTTGAACCGGAGCGACGCATCGTTCGACCAGACGCGCGCGGAGCGCGGGGAGAAACACGATGGCGACGGCCCTCGATCACGAGCAGAGAGAGCTGGCGGAGTTCATCCGTGCGGGTTCGCAGCGCGGCCACCAGTGCTTCGGCAGTTATTTCGACGAGCGCGGCGGTTCCTGCGCGCTCGGAGCGGTGTACGACGGTGTCTATCACCTGCCACGCGACCACGGAAAGCTGATCCCGGATCATCTGGAGCGGCTCTTCCGGTGTCTCGACGAGTTGACGAAGCGGTGTCCGGCCGGGTGTGAAAAGCGACTCCCGCTGGCATCCATGATCGTTCACCTCAACGACGACCATCGTCTGACGCGCGAGCAGATCGCGGAGTGGCTCACACAAGAAAGCAACGGCTAGTCCTCCATGTCCTTCCTCGATCGTTTCAAGCCACACCCCAAATGGAAACATGCCGACCCGGCGGTCAGGTTGGCGTCGGTCGACGAGCTGATGCTCGACGATCCGGAACAGCAGCGTGCGCTCGTCGAGCTCGCGGGTACCGACGAGGACGTGCGCGTGCGCCGGGCGGCAGTCGGGCGCATCGAGGGGGTGGCGGATCTCGTCCAGCTCGCGTCGGCGGAGCGTGACGAGCAGCTTCGGCGCGAACTGACGGACCGGCTGGTCGCCATCGCCACGGCACCGTCGGACTCCGACGGCGACGCTGCGCTGGCGCTCGAGGGTCTCGAAGATCAGAAGCAGCTCGCATCGGTGGCGAAGGGCTCTCCGCACGAGACGGTTCGCACCGCAGCGCTTGGACGCGTCCACGACGTTCGCACGCTCAGCGGCGTCGCGCGACACGCGCTCGATCCGCAGACGGCGCTCGACGCAGTCGCCCGAGTGCCGGATCCAGCGGAGCTCCTCAACATCGCACTCAAGACGGAACACAAGGACGCCGGGCTCGCGGCCCTCGAGCGAATCACCGCCGCCGGCCCCTCGGGCGAAATCCGCACCACGCTGGAGCTGGCGGCCACGCGCGCCAAGAACAAATCGGTCGCCAAGCGTGCCCGGACGATGCTCCAGACCATCGAGGAGGCGGCGGCAGCCGAGCGCGCGGCACTCGAACAGTGGCGTCAGCGTGTGGCGTCGGTGCTCGCGCGCGTCGAGGCGCTCGCAGCCGCGCCCGTTGGAGCCGATACGAGCGTCCAGCTTGCGAACGCCGAGGCCGATTGGCTCGAGCTCGCCGGTTCGGGAACGTTCGCGGTCGATCCCGATACTAATGCCCGGTTCGGCGCTCTCGTCACGGACGCCCACGGGGCGATCGAGCGCTTCGAGCAGGAACGAGCCGAGCGGCGCGCCGCGGAGGAACGCCGGGCCAGTCTGCGCGCCGCTAAACAAGTGCTGTGCGAGAGGGTCGAGGCGCTGCGCGGCGAAGACACGCTCGAAGCCATCGACAAAGCCAGGGGCGAATGGGAAGGCCTTCTCAACCGCGCCGCCGATCAGGATGCGCCTGTCGTCGACGAGAGCGACGCCGAGTTGCATTCGCGGTTCGAGGATGCCTGTCGCCGGGCGGCCGAGCGTCAGGCCAACCGCCAGGCTGTCGCGCAGGTCGGCCAGCGGCTCGATGCCCTCTCGCGGGAGGCCGAGCGCATCGCCTCGGCAGGTTCCGTTGAGCCGGTTGACCACATCGAGCCTGCGCAGGGGGAGCCGAGTGCCGACGCCGTTCAGGGCGAGCGCACGGGTGAGCCCGTCAAGACCGAGCCCGTCGGCGAACCCATCAACCAGGCTGCCTGGGGTCAGGTCGCCGCGGAGTGGACCTCGCTCATCGGCAAGGCCGAGGACCTCGACCCCGCAATCGCACAGCGGTTTGCCGACGCAGAACGAAGGCTGGCGCAGCGGGCTGCGGAACGTCGGGCTGCCGAGGAGCGTGTCGCGCGACAGCACGTACAGCGCATCGAGCAGCTCGTCGAGCGTGCGCAGACACGCGCCGCCGCCGAGGACTTGACGCTGCGGGAGGCCGACCGGATCGCTCGCGATCTCCGCAGCGCGATGGAGGCGCCGGCGGAGCCGCTCGCCGAAAACGATCGCGAACGTCACACGCTGATCGAGCGTCTCAAAGGCGCCCTCGCCGTCGTCACCCCGCGCCTGCAGGACCTCCGCGAGATGGACGAGTGGAAGCGGTTCGCGAATGCGGCCGTCCAGGAGGAGCTGATCGCCCGCACCGAGGCGCTCCGCACGAAATACCACTTCGAGGCGGATGGCGCGCCTTCGACGGAGGACATCGAAAAGGCCGCGCGGGAACTCCACGAGATCCAGGAGCGCTGGAAGCAGGTCGCCGAAGCGCCTCGCGCGCAGGCGCAGGCGCTCTGGCACCGATATCGTCAGGCGGCCGATCCCATCCAGGCGCGGGCCCGCGAGTTCTTCGCGGCACGCTCGGAAGAGCGCAAGGGCAACCTCGATCGCAAGCTCGCGCTCATCGAGCGGGCAGAGGCGCTCGCCGATTCGACCGACTGGATCAAGACCGCCGACGAGCTGAAGAGGCTGCAACACGAGTGGCAGCTGATCGGTGCCGTGCCGCGCAACGACACGCGCGCGACCTGGAAGCGCTTTCGCGAGGCCTGCGACACGTTCTTCAGCCGCCGCAATGCCGACCTGGCGGAGCGCAAGGAGACCTGGTCCGCGAATCTCGCAAAGAAGGAGGCGCTCTGCGCCCGCGCCGAGGAGCTCTCGGCGTCACGCGAGTGGGACAGAGCGGCTGCGGAGATCCGACGGCTGCAGTCCGAGTGGAAAACGATCGGGCCGGTCCGGCGGAACAAGTCAGAAGCCATCTGGCAGCGGTTCCGTACGGGGTGCGACGCGTTCTTCGAGCGCTTCAAGCGCCGCGACGCGATCGACCTCGAGGCGAAACAGGCGGATCGCGAGGCGCTCCTCAGCGAGCTCGAATCGCTCGCCGAGCCTCCATCAGCCGACTCGCCGGAGCCCACACCTGCGAATCTGCTGGAGCGCGTCCGCTCGCTTCGCACCCGCTGGAACCAGACGTCGTCGGTCGTCCGACAGGGCGCGGATCCCTTGAGCGAGCGCTTCGTCGATGCGCTCGAGCGCGTCATGCTCACGCACCCGGACCAGTTCCGAGGCACCGAGCTCGACGTCGACGCCAGCCGGCAGAAGATGGAGAAGCTCGTCGCGAGGGTGGAAGGATTCCTCTCCGACGCGGCGCCCACGCCGAGCAACTCGTCGCAGGCGCTCGCCGACATGCTGCGCGAAGCGCTCGCCTCGAACACCATCGGCGGACGCGGCAGCGACGAAGCGCGCTGGCGCGCGATGGGCGACGACGTCCGGCAGGCGCAGGCGTCGTGGAGCCGCCTGGGACCTGTGCCCGGCCAGACCGGCCGCGAGCTCACCGAGCGGTTCCACCGCGCGTGCAACCGCTTCTTCGATCAGTATCGTCGCCGCGTTCCGCCGCAGCAGCAGGGCGGTGGGCGGCGGAAGGAACTGCAGGCGCGGTAGCTACGGCCGCTGATACCCAACCTTCCCGCCGACGATCGTGTACATGACCTGCGTGGTGGGGATCTCGTCGTCGGGGATCTTCAGGATGTCCTTCGACAGCACGACCATGTCGGCGTATTTGCCCGGCTTCAGCGAGCCGCGTGACTCTTCCTCGAACGCCGCGTACGCGCCGTTCCACGTATACGACTTCAGCGCTTCGAATCGGCTCATTCGCTGATCGGGATAGAAGACTTTCCCGTCCTTCGACTTCCTGGTCACCGTCGCGTAATAGCCCGCGATCGGATCGACGTCTTCGACGGGTGCGTCGGTGCCGTTCGAAACGATGGCCCCGCTCTTCATCAGCTTCTGCCAGACGTAGGCTCCTTCTTCCGCCCGCTTGGCGCCGAGCCGCGCGGGCACGTACGGCGCGTCCGACGTGCAGTGCACACCCTGCATCGACGCGATGACGCCGAGCTGTCCGAACCGGGGAATGTCGGCCGCACTGAGGTGCTGCGCGTGCTCGATGCGCCAGCGAAGATCCTTCTTGTCGGGATTCGACTTGAACGTCTGCTCGAAGATGTTCAGCGTCTCGCGGTTGGCGCGATCGCCGATGGCATGGACGCACAGCTGATAGCCGTTCGCGATTGCAAGCCGCGCAGTCTCGCGAATCGAATCGACCGGCGTCGTGTTGAGCCCGGTGCTGTCCGGCTTGTCGGAGTACGGCTCGAGCAGCCACGCGCCGCGGGATCCGAGCGCGCCGTCGATCTGACGCTTGATGGCGCGGACCGTGAGGTGCCCGGCGCCGTAATCGATCATCCGATACTTCCCGAGTCTCGGAGCTTCGGCCTCGTTGCCCTCCCGAACCATGATCCAGAGCCGGACGCTCATCGCGCCCTCGTCGACCATCTTCTTCATCAGATCGATGGTCCCGAACGACGACCCTGCATCCTGGAAGCTGGTGATGCCCTTCGACACGACTTCGCGATCCGCCAGCTCCAGTACCTTGCGGTCGCGCGCGAGGCGATCGGCGGCGCTCGGCGGCGGCTCCCTGATCAAGCCCGATGCCTTCTCGCGAAGCAGACCCGTCGGCTCGCCGCTGGCGTCCTTCAGCACTTCTCCCCCATCGGGGTTCGGCGTGGTCCGCGTGAGCCCCGACACCTGCATCGCCTTCCCGTTGACGAAGCTCGCGTGGCCGCTGGCGTGCGTGAGGACGACCGGGTTGTCCGGCGACACCCGATCCAGCGACGCGTGCGTCGGAAAACCCTCGACACTCGGCGACGGCGGCGAGGTCCATTTCTCCTGGTGCCAGCCGCGACCGCGGATCCACTCACCGGGCTTCGCCGTCTTCACAGCGCTGGCGACCATCGCCACGATCTCGTCCCAGGAGCGCACGTTCATGAGGTTCAGATTGAGCTGGGCCTCCCCGACGCCAGTGAAGTGCCCGTGTCCCTCGACGAACCCTGGAATCACGAGCTGGCCCTTCACGTCGATGACCTTGGTGGCCGGCCCGACGTAACGCTGGATATCGGCGCTCGATCCCAACGAGACGATGCGGTCGCCGGTGACGGCCATCGCCTGCGCCTCCGGCTGGCTCTCCTCGACCGTGACGATCCGGCCGTTGGTGAGCACGAGGTCTGCAGGGCTGACGGCTTGCTGTCTCGGCGTGCGCGCGGAAAGCGACACGAGGCCGGCGAGGCCGAAGGGAATTGCGGCGATGAAGATGAAACGTCGAGTGAGCATCGGTTTCTCGAATGTAGGGGCGACCGAATCCGGGACTCGGGACTCGCCGCCCGCACCCTGGCCTACAAACCTGGAGAACTCCCGTAGCGCAGGGCTTCAGCCCTGCCTCAGCCCGGCTGCGTTGCACGTGTCCAGGCAACCGAACGTCAGGTCACGGGAAACAGCCGCTCGAAATTGCCGCCCATCACGCGGCTGCGCGCCTCGTGCGTCGCCCTGACGGCGGCAAGCGCGGCGACCTGAGCGTCGTGAACAGGCTTCTGCCATCCGCGTGGGAAGAACGACGAGTCCGTGCCGAACAGCAACCGATCGGGACCCGCCACGGCCAGCGCCTGCTGGAACACGCCGTCGAGCGTCAGGCCGGGATAGTACTTCATCCACCCGTTGGAGCTCGACGTGTCGAGCAGGATGTTCGGACACTGATCCGCGGCCATGAGCGCCTCTCGGAAGAAGCCGGCGCCGAAATGCGGGATGATCACGGAGACGGTCGGATGCCGCGCGGCCACCGCGGCGACTGCGAGCGGATCGCCCAGCCGGAGGTCGAACAGCGACGGAAGACCGAGACGCTTGCGAACGCCGACGGTGAGCACTCCGCAGTGGACGAAGACCGCCGCGCCGGCCGCCGCAGCCGTCTCGAACACGGTGTCCACCGCGGGATCGTCCAGACGGTACCGATGCATGGCAGGAAACAGCGCCACGACGCGAAGATGCCCGCCCTCGAAGAGCGACGAGAGGCGCGCCTGCGTGTCGCCGGCCGCCGGGTTGAACATGAAGTACCCGACGAAGCGCCCGGCATGCCGCGTCACGGCGGTTCGGACCGACGATTCATCGCCAGGAATGCTCGCGATCAGGCCGCTCCTGGCGACCCCGTGTCGATCCAGCTCGGCTACCCACCGGTCCGCCAGGTCCTCGGCTGCGCCTGGCGGATCCCATCCCAGCTTGGCCGACACCGCGGCCGCTCGGTCTCCGGAAACGTCCATTCCCTGGGTCAGCAGCTCCAGAAACCGGGAAGAGAAGAAATGACAGTGCGCGTCGCAGACCATGGTGATCGAGGATTGTAGATTCAATGGCTCCCGAGCACCTCATCGGACTCGTCTCCGACACGCACGGACAGTTTCGAGACGAACTGCGGACCGCCCTGTCCGGCGTCTCGCTCATCCTTCACGCTGGCGACGTCGGCGGCGAGCCCGTGTTGCGCGCGTTGAGCGCGATTGCGCCGGTGCGAGCTGTGTTCGGCAACGTCGACGATCCCTCGGACCCGAACCTCCAGGCGCGTGTCCATCTGACGCTCGGCGGCCGAACTATTCACGTCAGCCACGGGCACGAGCTCGGAAGCCCGACCCCCGAGGGAATGCTCCGGGCCTACCCCGCCGACATCCTGGTGTTCGGGCACACCCACCGGGCGCTCGTCGAACGCTCTGGAGACCGGCTGGTCGTGAATCCCGGCGCCGCAGGCCCGCGGCGGTTCAACCTGCTCCCGAGTGTCGCGCGCCTGTCGATCGCGGATGGGATCGCTGCGGCGGAGCTGGTCTGGCTGACATGACGTCAACCTCACGTCGACGCTCGTGGCCCGCGCTCCGCGAGGCAGAGCACTTCGGGGTAGATTAACCCTGCTGATCGATGGCACATGCGTTGCGTCAATTTCGGCCATCGCATTGTCCTGATCACGTAGAGCGCTCCACTCATTGAGAGTCACTTCATGGCAACCAGTACAACGCTCTTGAACGGCAGGCCTGCCGTCGAGGACCAGCCGCACGCCACGGGACGGATCATTGGCCCCGACGCAGTCACGCTGACGCTGCACGTCAACGGTCGGCCGATGACGGTCATCACCGATCCTGGAGCCACGCTCGTCCAGGTCCTGCGCGACGAGCTCGGCCTGACCGGCACCAAGATCGGCTGCGACCGCGGCGCGTGCTCGGCCTGCACGGTCTGGCTCGACGGCAACGTCGCCTCGAGCTGCATGACGCTCGTGCTCGACGCGCGGGACCGGCACATCACGACCATCGAAGGGCTCGCAGACGGCGAAACGCTTCACCCGGTCCAGCGCGCCTTCGTCGAGCACGACGCGATGCAATGTGGTTTTTGCACGCCTGGGATGGTCATGAGCTGTGCGGCCCTTGTCGAGCGCAATCCCGATTGCACGCTGGACGACGTGAAGGCGGCAGTGAGCGGGCACCTCTGTCGATGCGGAACCTACCCGAATATCTTTGCCGCGACGCTGGCTGCCGCCCGCGCGAAGAAATCCGAAGAAGGTCGACAACGATGAGCGCCAACGAGCGTCGCGAACAGCAGGTCCTCTACGGTATCGTCGGAGACCGTCTCGATCGAGTCAGCAGGCAGGTCCCCATAGACGAGCCCCCGGCCCTCGCCGAAAACGCGCAGCTGCACGTCATCGGCCAGAGGGTGCCGCGACTCGACGCGATCCAGAAGGTGACCGGCCGGGCGCGATATACGTTTGATGTCCAGCTGCCCGGAATGCTGTACGCGAAGCGGGTTGTCAGCACCGTGGCGCACGGGCGGATCCTCGAGCTCGACACGACGGAAGCGGAGCGCTACCCCGGGGTCCGGGCGGTGCACGTGCTGGACCGGCAGCTCCAGACCGCACAGCTGCGCGATCCTTCGAGCGAAAACCCCAGGTATCCCATCGTGCGGTACGTCGGTCAGCCGATCGCGGGCGTCGCGGCGATCTCACAACGCGCGGCTGACGCCGCCGCCGCGCTTGTGAAGATCAAGTACGACATCCTTCCGCACGTCAGCGTCGTAGACGAAGCCATGAGGGACGACGCACCTGCGGTGTTCCCCGGGCCGACCGAGCAGCCGGGGACGGCGGGCGGTGGGGGCGCCACGCCCGGGCTGCCGCAGAGAGGCAACGTGCGCGGCCCTGACACTGGATCGATGTTCGGCCTGCCCCGAGGTGACGCGGCGAAGGGGCTCTCGGAAGCGGATGTTGTCGTCGACGCCGAATATCGCACGCAGGTCCAGACGCACGTCCCCATGGAGACGCATGGTCTGGTCGCGGACTGGACCGACGACATGCTCACGATTTACGCGTCGACCCAGTTCACGATGAGCGTTCGGGACGAAGCGGCGGAACTCTTCCGACTGCCGAAGAATCGCGTCCGCGTGATCAGCGACTTCACCGGCGGAGGATTCGGCGCCAAGTACGGGATCGGGAATTTTGGACTGCTCGCGATCAACCTCTCCCGAAAGGCCGGCGCGCCCGTACGCCTGATGCTCGATCGGCGGGAGGAACACGTCTCGTCAGGCAGCCGACCCGACAGCCGCCAGCGGCTGAAGGTGGGCGCGAAGCGCGATGGATCGTTGACCGCCATCACGCTCGAAAGTTACGGGACGGGTGGAGTAGCGGGCGGCGCCGGCGTCGGCTTCGCGCACGCGATGATGTACCCCTGCCCGAACGTGCAGGAAGCCCAATATGACGTGTTCACGAATGCGGGGCCGTGCGCCGCGTTCCGCGCCCCTGGACAGGTGCAGGGGATTTTCGCACTCGAGCAGTCGATAGACGAAGTTGCGGAACGCCTCGACATGGATCCGGTGGCCTTGCGCGACGTGATCGACACGAACCCGACCGATGATGCGAAAGCGCGTCGAGCGGAGCGACGGATTGGCGCGCAGAAGATCGGCTGGGCGGCGCGGAAGCCGCCCGGTTCCGACCCGGGCCCGATCAAGCGGGGCCTCGGCGTCGCACAGTCGCAATGGGTCTCGGTCATCCACCCGCCCACGATCTGCGAGGTGCGGGTGACGGACGATGGATCGGTTGAAGCGTTCAGCGCCGCGCAGGACGTCGGCACCGGCACGCGGACCATCCTGGCGCAAGTGGTCGCCGAGGAGCTCGGTCTGCGGCCCGAGCAGATCGGCAGCTACATCGGCGACACGCGGTATCCAACCGGGCCGGCCTCCGGAGGGAGCCGTGTCACGGGCTCGCTGACGCCGGCGGCGCGCAACGCCGCCTACAAGCTGGGACGCGATCTCGCAGAACGACTGGCCCCGCGCCTGGGTGTGCCAGCATCGGCAATCCTGTTCGCGGACGGGCACGTCGGGGTGCCCGGAGACGCGAAAACGTGGCTGCCGTTCGCCGAGGCGGTCAAGCAGGCTGGCATCAGAGAGGTTTCACACCGGGCCGCACGGAACGACGACTACGAAGGCTACATGATGGTGACACCCGAGTTCGCCGTTGGTAAGCACGGCATCGGCGGTGTTCAGTTCGCCCAGGTGACAGTCGACACGGAGACCGGCTCGGTCAAAGTCGATCGCATCGTCGCCGTCCACGACTGCGGCCGGCCCATCAACCCGATGCTGACCGAGAGCCAGGTTCTCGGCGGCGTCATTCAAGGATTGAGTTACGCACTGTACGAAGAGCGTCACCTCGACCGGGCGTCGGGCGTGCAGATGAACGCCAACATCGATCAGTACAAGATCGCGGGGGCTCGCGAGATCCCGACTATCGAAGTGCACGTGCTGGAACAACTGACAGGCCAGTCGTCAACCGATGCGCGCGGCGTCGCGGAACCGGCAAACGTTGCGACAGCGGCCGCTCTTGCAAACGCGTTCTACAACGCAACCGGCAAGCGGATTCGCACGTTGCCGATGACGCCGGCGAACGTGCTGGCGGCCCTGGCCGGGTGATGTCTGACCGTGTCAATCGGGTGTGCGGGCCGAAGCCTCTTAAAGCCCCCCGGAGATCGAAGCGGGGCCCGGCTCAGGCCATCGGAGAAATCACATGCAAAGCTTTGAATGGGTCGACGCGAGCTCGATAGAGGAGGCCGCCTCGTTCATGGCGGCCGGCAGCCCCGCACAGCCAGTCGTGGCGAAGGCAGGCGGCATCGATCTCGTGGACTTGATGAAGGAGGGGATCGTCCGACCTGCACGGGTCGTGAATCTCAAAACGATTCCCCAGCTCGATTCGCTGTCGTTCGACTCTTCCGGCACCCTGCGGATTGGGGCGCTCGCAACGCTGGCGGAGATTGCGAATCACGTGGAGATCAGAGGCCACTATCCTGCGCTCGCCCAGGCCGCCGAACATGCCGCGACGCCGCAGGTCCGGAATGCCGCGACGATCGGCGGGAACCTCCTCCAACGGCCGCGTTGCTGGTACTACCGCACTGCACACTTTCATCGCGAAGGCGCGGACCCCGCTGCCGACGCCATTCGGGGAGAGCATCAATACCACGCGATCTTCGACAATCAGACGTCGGCAATGGTCCATGCGTCCACGCCAGCAACTGCGTTGACTGCCTACGGAGCGACCGTTGAGCTGAGCCGGGGGAACGGCCGCTCGAGAACGGTCCCCGTCTCGAGCTTCCTCCTGGCGCCGGACGCGCGGCGTCATCACGATGCTGCGATCGAACCTGACGAGATCCTTACGACGGTGATCGTGCCCGCGCTGACCCACGGCACACGCAGCGCGTATCACAAACAGACCGAGCGCGAGAGCTACGACTGGCCCATCTGTGATGTGGCGGTCGTGCTTCAGTTCGAGAAGGACATCGTGCGAGAGGCGTCGATCGTGCTCGGGTGGGTGGCGCCGACTCCGCGGCGCGCGAGCGCGGCGGAGGTAGTGCTCCGCGGAACGCCGGTGACGGAGGACGTCGCTCGGCGCGCGGCCCGAGCCGCCGTCGAAGGGGCAACGCCCCTTCCGAAGAACGCTTACAAAGTGGCCATCCTCGAAGCCGTCGTCCGCCGGACGATTCTCGCGGCCGCGGCAGCGTGAGCCCTGAAACCGCTCCCGGCTCGAAGCCGGACCCGGCTGTCTGCCGGATGATCCGATCGAAGGGCGCAGGAGTCAGGTACGGCGAGCCCGTCCTCTGGAGCAGCGGCTTTCATCCCAACGCCGTCTACTGGTGCCTCCAAACGGCCGATCCTGTCGGTCCGGACGACGGACCCGTTCACCCGCATGCGTGCGTAGAGGGGCGCGTGTGCTTCGTGTCGAGACTCCCGTAGCGCAGGCCTTCAGAGCCTGTGAATTCATCACGAGCTCATTTTTCACAGCTACGGGTTGTGACAATTGATGGTTCCCTCACTCCGCTCGCAACGCGACGACAGGATCCAGACGCGCCGCGCGGCGAGCGGGGGACAGGCACGCCAGCACGGCGACCGTTGCGAGCAGTGTGACGACGACGATCAATGTCAGCGGATCGCGTGGTCTGATGCCGACCAGAAACGTCTGGAGCAATTGGCCGGTCGTGAGGGCGCCGAAGACGCCGAGGGTCAGCCCGGCGATCAGATTCACAGTCGTCCTGCTCAGGAAGAGCCAGGTCACTTGTTGACTGCGGGCGCCCAGCGCGATCCTCACTCCAATTTCATGCCTTCGCTGAGCGACGCCGTACGACGTCAGCGCGTAGACGCCAACGGTCGAGAGCACGAGCGCGACGACCGCGATCACGCCGAACCAGGTGCCGACGAGGCGCTGTGGCGTCCTCGAGCGCGCAGCCGCGGCGTCGAGCGTCTCGATACCGTACAGCGGCAACCCCGGATCGAGCCCTCGAACCTGCTCGCGCAGCACTGCCACTAACGCTCCGATGTCGTCGCCCCTGCCCCGCGCAACGATGGAAATGTCGGACTCGGGTGAAGGCTCACCACGCAGTGGCACGTAGACGACCGGCTGGCGAAGTGAAGGCGGGCTCAGATCCGCGAACGCGCGTGTCACACCGACTATGGTCAGCCATGGCTGCGTCCCGGGCGTATTCCCACGTGTGAGCCGAATGCGACGGCCAATCGGATCGCTGCCCGGGAAGAAACGTGCCGCGAAACGCTCGTCGACGATTGCTGCGTCGCGTCCGGCCAAACCATCAGTCTCGTTGAACAGACGCCCCCGGAGCGCGGGGATTCCAAGCATCTCGAAGTACCGGTGTCCGGTATAGACGTACGAGACGGCCGGCCGTTTCCGGTCAGGCGGCGTCTGCGACCCCTCGATCTCCAGTTCTCGCGGCGAGCCTGCCGGCGACAGCGGTGGCTGACTTGCCACGGTGACTGCGCCGGAGGGAAGAACGCCAGCGAGGCGCGCTTCCAGTTGGTCGAAGAATCGGATGCGGGCCTCCGGCGTCTCGTATTTCTCCGCTGGCAGCGTGAGCCTCGTCGTGACGAGACCGGCCGGCTGCAGACCAAGATCGGTGCGATACAAGGTATAGAAGCTCCGCCACATGAGACCGGCCCCAACGAGCAGGACGACCGAAAGAGCCAGTTGCGCGATGACGAAGACGCTGCTCCACCGCCCCGCTCGCCACGAGTCGGAGCCGCGCCCTCCCTCCTTGAGCGCGTCGTTGACCCTGACCTTCGCCGCCTGTAGAACGGGCACGAGTCCGAAGGACAACGTGGCGAGGAGACAGGCGGCCCCGACGAACGTGAGGACGATCTTGTCGATGCTCAAGTCGACCCAGTAAGGCAAGATGTCGCCGGGCGCGGTACCAGCTTCGATCGGGCTGAACGCGACAGCGAGCGTCCGCGCACCGTACAACGAAAATGCCACGCCAATGGCTCCACCGAGAAGAGCGAGCACGAGGCATTCGACGAGCAGTTGACGGACGATGCGCCAGCGCGTCGCGCCGAGCGACGCGCGGATCGCGATCTCGCGCGAGCGTCCCGTCGCGCGCGCGAGCAGCAGGTTGGCGACGTTCGCGCATGCAATGAGCAGAACAAAGGCTGCCGCCCCCATGAAAGTCATCAGTATCGGCTTCGCCTGACGAGCGCCGACGGCGTCACTCATCGGACGGATCAACGGCCGGAGATCCTTGTTGCTGGCGGGAAAACTCTGGGCAAGACCCGCGGCAATCGTTTCCAGCTCGGTGCGGGCAGCCGCGACATCGGCTTTCGCGGACAGGCGGGCCACGATATTCCGGAACGGACGGACATCCCGCTGCGCCACCGGAAGGCGGGGCGACAACGAGAGCGGCTGCCAGGCCTGAGCGATGAACGGATAAGTGAAGCGCGCGGGCATCACGCCGACGATCGTCGCCGGAACATCGTTGACCCGCACCGTTCGGCCGATGATGGACTGATCGGCCCCGTAGCGATCCTGCCAGACGCGGTGCCCGAGGACGACGACAGGTGGCGCACCCGGTCGATCGTCATCCTGCAGAAGGGTACGCCCGAGCAGAGGCCTTGACCTCAGAAGCGCGAAGAGGTCCGGCGAGACATACGTGCCCCGGAGTCGCTCGGGCGCGCGACCTCCTTCGCTGAGATTCATGATGGCGTCGATGGAAACGCCAATTCCTTCCAGAGAGTTCGCTGCGACCCAGTCGCGGTAGTCCGGATACGACAACCCGACTTCGCGGCCATCCCTGTTGACGACGCCAAGAGCGAGCAGCCGCTCGGGCTCCTCGAAGGGCACATCCCGGATCAAAGCCGTGTTGATGATCGTGAAGACCGAGTTGTTCACCCCGATACCAAGACCCAGGGTGGCAACGACTGCAATGGTGAAGCGGCGATCCTTGGCGAGCATGCGCAGGCCAAACCGCACGTCCTGCCAGATGTCGCGCAGCCATGCCCACGTCCACACATCTCTTGCATCGTCGCGCGCTTGAAGCTGGTTTCCGAGTCGGCGCCGCGCGGCGAGGGCCGCTTCCGCCGGAGTCACCCCTCGTCGTTCGAGATCCTGCTGCGTGAGCTCGCGGTGGAGGTCGATCTCTTGGGAGAGCTCGGCGTCGAAGCGGCGCTGGCGCACGAGATACGAAAGCCGGCGTAGAAGTCGCATCGGTCACACTCCCATCGACAAACGATGGGAGTATGTTCTGGGGGATCGGGAGATGTCAATGCGGGAACGCAGCTGTCTCGTAAGGCTGAAGAGCTTTAACAGGAGGAGGGAGCAACATGCCCCTCCTCCTGTAGAGGTTTTCAGCGAACACTGCCTCGCTTGGAGATCAGAACCGCTTGTCGTCGGCAGACGGACCGTACAGCGCGGGGACTGTTGCGCCCATCAAGCGGAGGTACACCGTCATCTGGCCGCGGTGGTGCGCCCAGTGGTTGATCGTGTCGCGGATCATCTCGTACCGCGGCGTCTCCATCACCACCTGCCCGCCCGCGAGCAGGCGCCATTTCGTTTTCAGGAACTCTTCGTTCGTGCCCTGGAGCGCCGCGCGCGCATCCGCCGCGGACTTGTCGAGGGCCTGGAGATATTCAGCGCTGGTGTTCAGCGCGGCGCGCGGATGTTGTGGGCCGCCCTTCGGCGCGATGTCGAGCTCGTCCTGCTTGATGATCATCGAAATCCAGTTCGGGATCGTCGCGACCATGTCCGTCAGGTAGCCGAAGATCATGGATTTTTCGTGCGGCTTCCAGTCGTGCTTGCCGGCGGGCACCTGTTCGAGCGCGCGCCGGCTGCGGCCCACCTCGCGATCGAGCTCTTCGAGGAACAACCCCGTCAATTCCATCGTTACTCTCCTGTTCGAACATTTCCGAGATCCGGGATCAGCGATCCGGGATCCGGAGTCCGTGAACTCAAGCCGCGCAAACGGATCGATCGGCCGCGAATCCGCCGCCGCGACAACGGAGCGGCTGCTCCTGACTCACAAAGGACACCCCAGTGGGTGCCAGGATGGTGCCACAGGAGCCAAGACACATCATCCCGCGAACTTGTACCCCATGCCGTGCACGGTGAGGATGAATTGCGGGTGACGGGGATTGGGCTCGATTTTCTGACGCAGCCATGCCACGTGCACGTCGACTGTCCGTGTGGACGGCATGGCATTGTAGCC
The DNA here is from genome assembly GCA_963804795.1 of uncultured Acidobacteriota bacterium. GTDB lineage: Bacteria > Acidobacteriota > Vicinamibacteria > Vicinamibacterales > 2-12-FULL-66-21 > CAVSUB01. The sequence goes on from CAWDRS010000023.1 coordinate 81,402, forward strand.
CCACACTTCGTTGAGGAGCTCCTCGCGCGTCAGCGTCGCGCCTCGATGTTCGATGAAGTAGCGCAGCAGTTGGAACTCGCGCGCGGACAGCTCGAGCGGCTCGGCGCCCCTGGTCACTTCGGCGCGTCTGAAGTCGATCTGGATGTCGCCGAACTGGTGTCCCTCCGCGGGATGGGGCTTCGCGGGAACGCGCCGAAGCTTGGCCTCGATGCGGGCGAGGAGCTCGACCATCTCGAAAGGTTTGGTCACGTAGTCGTCTGCGCCAAGCTTCAGCCCGACGACCTTGTCGACCACCTGCCCGCGGGCGGTGAGCATGATCACGGGCGTCTCGATGCTCTGTCGGCGAAGCTCACGGACCACGTCGAAGCCACCGAGCCGCGGGAGCATCACGTCGAGCAGCACGAGGTCGAAGGCCTCGGTGGTGGCTCGCGCGAGGGCGCTTTCGCCGTCGGCGGTGCTCTGGACGTCGTAGCCTTCACGCGTGAGACGGTCGGTCAGCGTCAGGACGAGCCCCGGCTCGTCTTCGACGAGGAGCAGCCGCTTCACGAGTAGCGCGGCGCTTTCGCGCCGGGCCCGGCGCCTGGGGTGGCGGCGTGCTGCACGGTGCCGACGGCCTTCCGCGCGGGCTCGGAGCTGGCGACAGGCAGACGGACCCTGAACGCCGCCCCTGCGCCTGGCGAGCTGCGAACCGTGATCGCGCCGCCATGCGCCTCGACGATCCGCTGGACGAGGCTCAAGCCGAGCCCGGCCCCCTGCACCTGCGCCTCGACGACCGCGGGCGCTCGATAGAACGGCTCGAAGATGCGCTCCTGATCGGATGGCTCGATGCCAATGCCGCGGTCCGCAACCGTGACGAGCACGTCGTTCCCCTGGCGACGGGCGTCGACGCCGATCCAGCCTCCGGCGGCGCCGTACTTGACGGCATTCGTCAACAGGTTCTGGAACACGCGGCCGAGCGCCGGTTCGTCGCCGAGCACCGGTGGCAGGTCGTCCGGAAGGTCGAGCTCGATATCGATTCCTGCGATTCCTGCGGCCTGCGCAAGCGAGGCAGACGAGTCGACGACATCGCGGACGAGCGGTCCGATGGCGACCGGCACCGGATGCAGCCGGCGCTCGCCCGACTGGATTCCGGAGAATTCCAATATCTGCTCGACCATGTCCGTCAGACGCCGTCCCTCTCCGCGCACCAGCTCGCCGTACTTCCGGACCTGCGACTCGTCTTCGACGATGCCGTCTGCGAGGTTCTCGCCGGCCGATCGGATGACGGCCAGCGGCGTACGGAGCTCGTGCGACACGGTCGCGACAAACTCCATCTGCTGCTGCGCGAGCCGCTGCGCGCGACGCGTCGACAAGAGCAGCAGCGCCATGCTCGCCCCCAGCACGCCGAGGATGCTGGAGCTCACGATCAGGTTGCGACGGCGGCCGACGTTCACCGCCGCCTCGAGCGAGCCCGTCTGGTGCGTGAGGACCAGCTGCCAGATCGCGGGCGCGGCGATGAGCTTCATCACGGTCGAGGCGGACGTCTTCGTCTCTCCCTGGGGCGCCGGCTGACTGGGCAGCCCTCCTTGCCCGACCACGATCGTCCGCGCGCGATCTGATCGGCCCCCGCCCTTCCGATTGACCTGAGCGGATCGCTCATATGTGAGCCTCAAGTTGGCGGCAAACGCCGTGAGGCTGTGCACCTCCGTCGCCAGCCGGCTGAAATCCTGCGGGCGGACCGCAAAGAGATCCGTCGTCACGTCGGCCGCCGCGCCCGGCGCAGGATTGAACGCGTCGCTCGAGTGATAGATCACGCGAGCCTCGGGCCTGCGGCTCACGACTGCGATCTGGAAGTCCGCGCCGCTGATCCGTGTGAAGTGTTCCTCGGCGAGCGCCGGCAGCATCTCGCGCGCGACATAGTCCCGATCGATCTCGAGAATGGTGTACGTGAGATGCGGCACGGCCTGCATGTTCGCGCCGCGATTACCTCCCATGAACAGCAGCGGCGACGGGACCACGATCGCCGGTACCGTCTCCCAGATGGGTGAGACGAGGCGGCGGACGAAGTAGTCGCCGCCGCGCACCGTGGTCCGCTCCTCCGTCACGTCCATCAGACGCGCGCGCCAGTCGCGCATCGAGTCGGGCCACTCGGCCGCTGCGAAGGTCCGCGTCGCGGGATCGAACCTCTCGAGAGGCGTCTTCTCGTCGGGCTCGAAGCGGTAATAGCTCCGAATGAGTCGCGGGTACTTCGAGGTCGCGTGCCAGCGGTCGTACCGCGCCGCAAAGCGTAGCTGCGGATCGTCCGACTCGTTGAGTGGATCGGACTGGAACAACAGATAGCCGCGCGTCAGCTCGGCGTCGAGATCATGCGCGAAAGCGGATGCGCCGGTCTCGAGCGTCGCGCGGAGGCGATCGCGCTCCGCTTCGCTGATCCGACCGAGCCACTGGAACTGGAGCGTCGCGAGCAGGCCAATGAGTCCCAGCAGCGCCAGCGCGACGACGAAGAGCGGCACTCGCACCCGGCCCCGCATGTGGCGAGTCTAGCACGCAGGTGCGGGCGTTCCGGCTCGCCCCACGTCAGGTTTTACGTCCTTAACAATCTCTTTGCGAGCGCTTAACCATCGGTTTCGCCCGAACGGTCACGATGGCTCATCCCGGACGCATGAACGCGCCGGGAAGACGCGATCGGCAGCGGCGTCGGTCGCCGTCATGCCCGCGCGCAGTGCCCGAACGGCGGGCGTGGAGACACAGATATGCGAATGACACACGTGATGGCGACGACGGGCGCCTTGTGCCTGATCCTCGGGTTCGGGAGCGCCGTGACTCGCGCGCAGTCCGGAGATGCGAAAGCGGCGACCGTATTGGCCCAGGCGCGCAAGGCACTCGGCGGCGAGCAGAAGCTGGCGGCGATGAAGGGGCTGTCGATCCGCGGTTCCTTCCGCCGTGATCCGCAGACGCCGCCTGGCGGCGGCGGTGGGTCGGTCTTCATCTCGATGAGCGGACCTGGCCCGGGGGGACCCGGCGGTGGCCCTGGCGGCGGACAGATGGCTGGCGACTTGGAGATCGACGTCGAGTTCCCGGACAAATACATCAAGGTCGACGTCGGGACCGGGATGATGGCGATGACGCGAACGGAAGGCTTCGAGGGCGACAGGCCGTTCACCGACTTGTCATCGAGTCAGCCGGGGATGCGCGTCACGGCGAATCGGCTCGACGATCCCGCCGCGCGCCAGCTCGCGCTGCGGCGGTCGCGCGAGGATCTCGCACGGCTCCTGCTGGGCGTCATCGCAGGCACACAACCCTCGTTCGCGGTTACGTACACGTATGCGGGCCAGGCGGAATCGCCCGACGGCAAAGCTGACGTCATCGACGTGAAGGGCGCCGACACCTTCGCCGCGCGGCTGTTCCTCGACGCACAGTCCCACCTGCCATTGATGCTGACCTACGTCGCGCCCGAGCCACGGATGGTGATGCGGACGTCGCGGGACGGCAACGCTCCTCAGGCGGTTGCGGCCGGACACGGCGGTGGCGGCACCTTCACCGCCAGGACGCCGGAAGGACAATCGCCGGAAGAGAAGGAGCGGATGCAGCAGGCGATGAAGGAAGCGGAAGCCGCGCCCGCGAAGATGATCGAATACCGCCTCTTCTTCACCGACTTTCGCGAGGTCAACGGCCTCTCGCTCCCGCATCACATCACGCGGGGCACGGCCGAGAAGACGACCGAAGAGTGGGAGATCAAGAGCTACAAGGTGAATCCTGCGCTCAAGGCCGACCGCTTCAAGGTCGGGAGCTAGTCGATCATGCGCTCAGCGCCTCCGTTCTGCCACGCTGCTCCTCGTCGTCGTGTCCGCGTCCGGAGTGGCTGCCGCGCAATCGGCGAAGGACGCGACGCTGCGGGTCACCGTGCTCGATCAGAGCGGCGCCATCATTCCTGCCGCGCGCGTCACGCTGCAGCCAGTCGATCCCGCGGGCGCGCCCCGCGAGCTGACGACAGACGACCGCGGCGAGGCCGTGTTCACTGCCCTGCCACTCGGACGCTACGTCGTCCGAGGTGAGTTCGCGGGATTCGAGCCTCGACAGATCGAGGACCTGCGGCTCCGCGCCGGCGCGACGCGACGGGAGCTCCGCCTGCCCATCGCCCGTCATGCGGAGGACGTCCAGGTCGGGCAGGACGGACGCGAGCGCGCGCTCGATCCACGCAGTGGCGCGTTTGCGAGCGTGCTCGCGCGGGATCAGATCGAGTCGCTCCCGGACGATCCCGATGAGATGGAGGCCGCGCTGAAAGAGATGGCGGGCCCTGGCGCGGTGATCCGGGTCGACGGTTTCCGCGGCGGGAAGCTGCCGCCGAAGTCCCAGATTCGCGGCATCCGGTTCCGGCGCGACTCGTTCGCGGCGGAAAACCACGGCGGCGGGCTCGTGTTCGTCGACATCACGACCAGCCCCGGCGCCGGACCCCTGAGAGGCACGGCCGACTTCACGTTCCGGGACGAATCGCTCAACGCGCGGAACGCCTTCTCCCCCACGCTGGGCGCCGAACAGCAGCAGAACTACGGCTTCACGCTGAACGGGACGATCCTCAAGGACCGCACGTCGTTCTCGCTCACGAGCAACGGCACTAACTCCTACGACTCGCAGACCATCTTCGCGGCGGTTCCGGGAGGCACGGTTGGGGAGTCGATCAGGCGTCCGACCGATCGCACCAACTTCTCCGCCCGAGTCGATCACGCCCTGACGAAGGCGTTCTCGCTCAAGGCCACCTATCAGCGCGGCTCCGTCGACATCGACAACCTCGGCGTCGGCGACTTCAACCTGCCGTCGCGCGGGTATTCGCGGCGCACGGAAGAGGACCTGTTCCGATCCACCGTGAGCGGGCCGCTCGGGCGAAAGGGATTCATCGAGTCCCGATTCCAGGCGCGGCACCAGACGCTCGACTCCTCGGCGCTCACCGACACGCCAGCGCTCACCGTGCTCGGCGCGTTCACGAGCGGGGGCGCGCAGATTGGCGGCGGCCGCATCGCGAACGACTTCGAGCTCGCAACCGACATCGATTACGCGCACGGGCGGCACGCGGCGCGGCTCGGCGTGCTCCTCGAGGGTGGACGGTACCGCAGCGACGAAGTGGCCAACGCGGGCGGAACGTTCGTCTTCCGCCAGCTTGGATGCTTATCTCGCCGGTCGACCCAGCACCTACACCCGGCGCACGGGAGATCCGCTCGTCAGCTACTCGAACGTCCAGGCCGGTTGGTACGCGCAGGACGACATCCGGCTCGCGAAGAGCCTGTCGCTCAGCGTCGGCCTCCGGCAGGAACTGCAGACACACATCGACGACCGGTTCAATCTGGCCCCGCGCGCCGGTGTGACCTGGTCTCCGTTCAAGAGCGGCGCCACGACGTTTCGGGCCGGCGCAGGGATCTTCTACGACTGGTACGACGCCCAGACATACGAGCAGACCCTTCGCGTGGACGGCGTCCATCAGGTCGACAGGGCGATTCTCAATCCGGGCTACCCCGATCCGTCCACAGGCGGCAGCCCCGTCGTGCTTCCTTCCGGCCGGATCGTGCAGTCTCCGGACATCGTGCAGCCGACCCTTGCGCGGACGAACGTGGGCGTCGAGCAGGCACTTGGCAAATACGGGCGCGTGAACGTGCTCTACGGCTACGGTCGCAGCCGCACCGCACTGCGCGGCCACGACATCAACGCACCGTTGGCGGACGGCAACAGGCCCGACCCCTCGTCCGGCACCGTCACGCAGGTCGAGTCCACGGCACGATCGGCGATGCACATGGTGCACACCGGCTTCAACCTGAACCTCCCGTGGCACCGCACGTTCCTGTTCTTCAACTACACGCTCGGACATGCGATGAACGAGTCGGACGGGCCTTTCAGCCTGCCCGCCGACAACCTGGATCTGCGCGCCGAGTGGGGGCCGACGCCGTACGACGCGCGGCACCGTGCGAGCGCGATGTTCAACATGAACCTGTGGAAGGGATTCAAGCTTGCGACGATGGTCAACAGCAGTTCCGGGCTGCCGTACAACATCACCACCGGCTTCGACGACAACCATGACACCGTCAGCAACGATCGGCCGGCCGGAGTCGCCCGCAACAGCGCGCGTGGCGACGGCCGGTGGGATGTGGGTGGGCGCCTGAGCTGGGGATTCGGCTTCGGCCAGCGACGGGACTCGGGCAGGCGGAACACCCACGATCATGATCCGCACGATCGGCGGCCCGGGCGGCGACGCACCGATGGGCGGCTTCACCGGAGGATCGGACGACAAGCGGTGGCGGGTGGAACTCTATCTCGCAGGCACGAACCTGTTCAACCACGTGAACCCGGCCGGCTACAGCGGCGTGCTCACGTCCCAGTTCTTCGGTCAGCCGACGTCTTCGGGGGCGCCGAGGAAGCTGGAGTTGGGGATGAGATTCGCGTTCTAGTCTCATCCGAGGGGCTTCGCCCCTCGGACTCCCCGACACGCGCTCTCGCGCGCCGCTTCGCCGGCGCGCTCCGCTCGCGTGGCTCGCTCACTGTCGTTCGCTCGCATCGTGAAACGAGCGGCAGGTTTATGAGACGGCTTCTATTGCGATCCGAGGGGCGGAGGACACGGAGACGCTCACAAACGGAGGAACGGAGTCAACGGAGACCAAACGGAGAAGAGCGTTCCAGGACGCCGCTCCGCCGTCAATCTGCTGCTCGCGCGCCCGGCGTAGACGGCGCTGGAGTGAGAGCGCCGGCGTGGAATCGCGAGCGCGGCACAACCAAAAACGCGTTCGCCATTCCGCACCGGCACTCTCACTCCGCCGCGCTGCGCGCGGCGCGAGCAGCGGACAGCAGCTAACCATCCGAGCCTCTCCGTTGACTCCGTTTCTCCGTGTGAGCGTCTCCGTGCGCTCCGTCACCTCCCTCATTTCCGCCCGAGGACCCGGTCGACGACGAGGAAGTACGGGACCGCAAGGGCCGAGAGCGCGGCGGCAACGCCGAAGGCCGCGGCAAACCCGAAGTGCTGAATGATCCAACCCATGGTCGTCGACCCGGTGCCGATTCCGGTGTCGAACGCAGCCAGGATCGCGCCGAACGCGGCGCCGCGACGGGTCGCCGAGACACCGCGCATCACGTAGCCGACGTAGACCGGATACGCCGTTCCGAATCCCACGCCGAAGCAGATTGCCGAGCCGATCATCCATCCGCGTGAGCCTCCCACCGCGAGGCATGCCAGACCACCGCTGATCAGCACCAGGCACGGCACGAACATCCGCCTGTACCCGAGTCGATCCCCGAGTCGTCCGGCGAACGGACGCGTCAGGAGGATGACGATCGCCAGCGTCGTCAAGTAGATGCTCTTCGGCCTCACGCCGTTCGCGTCCGCATAGAGCGCAGTGAAGCTCGTGATTCCCCCGTACCCGAACGAGTAGAGAAAGAGCGTGATCGAGACGATGAGGACCCGCCACTCCAATAACGACGTTCCTCCCGTCCTCCCCTCCTCCCTGTGGCGCAGCCCGGTTTTCTCCGTCGCCTCCGTCGCCTCCCCCCGGAGCTGCCACGCGATGCAGGCCATGATCAGATTCAAGGCCGCCGATCCGACGCACAGCCACACCCACCCATGCCGATAGATCCAGAAGCCGGCCGTCGGCGCGACCGCCATCGCCGCGACGGTGGACAGCCCCCAGTAGCCGATCCCTTCGGCGCGCCGATGTTCGGGCAGCATGTTCGTCATGTAGGCGGCGGACGCCGAGAGCAGTCCCGACCAGAACACACCGTGGACCAGGACCAGACTGAGCAGCACCGGCACGCTGGTTATGACGGCATACGCCAGGGAGAACACCGTGAGCGCGATGCTCGACGTCAGGAGCACCCGCCGCTGCCCCACGCGATCCACGATCGCGCCAGTGAATGGCGCGGAGAACGCAGAGGAGTACGTGAGGAAACCGAGGAACAGGCCCGACGCAAACGTGGAGCCTCCGAGATCGAGCACGTGAAAGGGCGCCGTGGGCAGCAGCTGGAAGGCTGACAGGAACACCGTAAAGGTGAACCCGCACATCACGAAGAAAGCAGGCGTAAACAGGCGCTCGTTCGCGGCCGGCATCGATCCGGCAAGTGTAGCAGACGCGTTGATCCGTCTCGATCCTTCGAGCCCCCGAACTCTTGAACCTTGAACCTTTGAACCTCTTCACTCCGTCTTGAGCGCGACGATCGGATCGACGCGCGTGGCGCGCCAGGCTGGCACGACGCTGGCCGCGAGCGCAACGGCCGGCAACGTGACCGCCACGAATACGAACGTCGCCGGATCGCCGGGCGCCACGTCGTGCAGGAGGCTCCTCATCAGGTGCGCGGCTCCGGCCGCGAGCACGAGACCGACGCCGGCGCCCAGCAACGCGAGCGACAGCCCGCTGCGGAGAACCATGCCGAGCACCTGACCGCGGCCGGCACCGATCGCCATGCGAATGCCGATCTCCCTCGTGCGACGGCTCACCAGGTACGAGAGCACGCCGTAAATCCCGATCGCGGAGAGCACGACCGCCACCACGGCGAACATTCCAAGCAGAATCCCGGTGAATCGTGGCGTCGACAGCGTCGCGCTCACGACCTCCTCCATCGTCCGCACGTCCGCGATCGGCAGATTTGGATCCAGCCCGCGGATCGCATCCCGGACCGAGGCGGTGAGAGAGGAAGGGGCCGTCGAGGTTTTGACGACGAGGTTCATGCCTCGGATCGGGTTGCCTGTCGCTTTGTGCCACTGTGTGTGCGGGACGTAGAACTTTTCCTTGACCGGCTCGGTGAGCCCGTTGTGGCGCACGTTCCCGACGACTCCCACGATCGTGACCCAGGGCCGGCGGGGATCGCCGCCGATTTTCATGCGGCCCCCGAGTGGATCGCGCCCCGGAAAGTAACGTCGCACCAATTCTTCGTTGACGAGCGCGACGAGCATGCCGTCGCTGCTGTCCGAGGGCGTGAAGGCGCGGCCGCGGATCACGCGCTCGCCGATCGCCTCGAGATAACCGTCGGTGACGATCTGCCAGTCACCCTTGGGACGAGTGCCCGGAGGAGGGTCGAAGCCCTCCACGGTGAGGCCGAAGTCACCGATGGTGGACCCGAGGGGCAGAGACCGCGCCGCGCCGGCAACCGCCACGCCGGGAAGCTCCCTCACGCGCGCCATCAGGTGCTGGTAGAAGCCGACGACCTGCTCCGCGCTCGGATAGGTTTCAGCGGGCAGCGACACCCTCATCGTGAGGACGTTGTCCGGCTGGAGGCCGAGAGGCGTGCTCTGGAGCGCCCACAGGCTGCGGAGCGTCAGGCCGGCGCCGACCAGGAGCACGACCGCGAGCGCCATCTCCACGACGACCAATGCATTCCTGAAGCGCTGTCGCCCGCTGCCGCTGGACGCGCTCTGGCTGCCGTCCTTCAGCGACTCGACGAGGCCCGTGCGGAGCGCTCGCAGCGCCGGCGCGAGTCCGAAGAGCACCGACGTCGCGAGCGCCGTCAGGACGGTGAAGATCGCGACACGCAGATCGATCGTGACGCCTGCGATGCGCGGAATGCTCGCCGGATTCCACCAGGCGAGCAGCCGGACGCCGGCGCCGGCCAACGCGAGACCGGCCGCGGCACTGAGGCCTGTCAGCAGCAAACTCTCGGTCAGGAGCTGGCGGACCATTCGACGGCCACCCGCGCCAAGCGCCGCGCGCACCGCAATCTCGCGTTGACGAGCCTCTGCACGAGCCAGCAGAAGGTTCGCCACGTTCGCGCACGCGATCAACAGGAGGAACCCGACGGCGCCGAAGAGCAGCCAGATCGATCGCCTCACGCCACCGACGACTTCGTCCTCGAGCGAAATCGTCACCGTGTCGAACTTCATCTGGACGGGATACAGGCCCTCACGCGTCATCGCCTGCGCAATCCCGTGGAGCTCGTCCGCGGCCTGAGCCACGGTGGCACCAGGCTGCAAGCGTGCGGCAGCGAACAATCCGTGGCTCCCGTGATCCATGCTCGCCGGGTCGAGCTGCTGCGGCACCCAGAGCTGGGACGGCTGCGGATTCTGGAAGTCGGTGGGCAGCAGGAAGCCGGGGGGCATCACCCCAACGACCTGGTACGGCCGTCCATCGATCTGAATCGACCGGCCGACGATGCCCGGGTCGCTGGCGTATCGCCGGCTCCACAGCCCGTGACCGAGCACGACGACGTTGGGACCTTTTGGCAGATCTTCGCTCGCGGAGAACGTCCGGCCGATCGCGGCACCGACACCAAGGACCGAGAACGTGTTTGCGGTCACGCTGCCCGCCGCGACCCGCTCGGGCTCCCCATTGCCGGTGATGTTGACCTGACCCGCACCCCAGGCGGCGACCTCCTGGAGCGTTCGCGCGCGCCGCCGGTAGTCGACAACCTCTCCAGTCGCCACCCACGTCTTGTCGAACGCCGTCCACCTGCTCCAGATCATGACCGCACGGGCCGGCTCGGCCCACGGAAGCGGTCGCAGCAGCACGGCATTGACAACGCTGAAGATCGCCGCGTTGGCGCCAATCCCAAGGGCCAGCGTGACGACGGCCACAGCCGTAAAACCGGGGTGTCGTGCGAGCAGCCTCGCGCCGAACCGGAGATCGTGGAGGAAGGTCTCGAAGGGCATGGTGCCGGTTTAGACGACCGGGGGCGGACGATCGTTGGGTCTTCGAGACAATCAGCCAGAACCTTTCAGTTACACTTCCCTCCATGGAACAGGATTTGAGCGGGTTCAGGCCGTCGCGACTCTGGAAGAAGATGCCTATCGATCAGCGGCTCGCCGCAGCCGAGCTGTTCTGGGACGACGATCAGTCGACCGAGCAGCAGCTGGAAGCGGTGGCCGCCATCGCGACCCACATGAAGTTCAGAACGAAGAGCGTCCTTGGGTTGGCCCCGGAAAGGCGTGCGAAGTACCTTGCGACGCTGCCGAACCTGTCCGACACCATCGCGGCACGTGCCCTCGTGAATTACCACCTCGCGCGACAGCGGCCCATGATGGTGGCCTTTCTGGACAGCGTGGGGATCACCCACGAAGATGGCCTGATCACTAAGGAAGACGTCGGAAAGCCGGACAGCGAGAAGCTCAAAACTGCTGCAGCAGCGGTCGCGTCCAGGTTCCCGCCCGCGGACGTCGCGCTCTATCTTTCCACGCTGGTGTCTCAGGATCCCGACACGTGGGGTGAGCTCGCCGACATGCCGCAGACGACTTACGCCTGACCAAGGGCGCGAACTTCGGCCGCGGCGCGACGACCGCTTTCGACAGCCCCGTTCATGTAGCCCTGCCAGTGCTGGCTCGTGTGTTCGCCCGCGAAGAGGATTCGTCCGGCGGGGCGCGCGAGCCACTGGCGCAGAATCGGATCGAATGACGGATCGAAGACCGCGTATCCCCCTCTGACCCACGGGTCGTCGTCCCACACGACGACCTGGCTGGCGAGCAGCGGGGCGGGCTCTCCTGTGGATGCCATCCAGGCCGAGCGCCGCACGACGCCTGGCGGACCTTCCGCCTTCAGAATCGCCTGGAGCTCGCGGGAGGCACGGCCGCCTGCGAGGAAGCTCAGAATGCCTGGTCGCCCGCGTTGCTCTTCATTGCCCTCCCAGACCGCACCGGTCGGGAGATCCGTGCCGAACGCGGTAGGTCTGGTCGCGCTTCGCCAGAAGCGTCGCGTGAACTGGAGCAGCAGGCGCGTCGCCCGGCCGTAGGTCAGCGTGCTGATGGCGCGCCATTGATCTTCAGGAAGGGGCGGGTCGAAGAGCACGTCACGCAGCGTGGAGGCCGGCATCGCCGACACACAGTAGTCGGCCTGCAGCTGGTGTTGGGTGCCGCGGTGCTCGAACGTCACCGCGACTTCCCGTTCGGTCTGCCTGGCTCGCAGCACGACGTGCTGCAGCTTGACCTTCGTGTGCAAACCCTTCGCGACAGCGCGCGGCAGGCTGTCGTTGCCATCGGGCAGCCTGAAGACGCGATCGTCGCCGGGCGCGCTGCTGCTGCCGAATTGACCGCTCGACGCAATCTGATCGACGAGCGCAAGCAGCGAGAGGTCTTCGGGATCCGCGAGGAAGAAGCCGCGCAGGCCGCGAAGGCCTGCCTGAGTGGCATCGTCTACGCCGGTCGCGAGCATCCAATCCGCGACCGATCGTCGCGCGATCGCCCTCGCTATCGCCGAATCCCACCGCTCGCCAGCGAGCTCATAGTCCGCAACCTCTCCAGCAAGAAGGCGCTGCGCGTCGCCGAATCCGCCGGCCCCCGATCGAACGCGACGACGGCCCAGATTGTCGGGGCCGTAGAAGGCCCAACCCCGTCGAAGGATCCGGGTCGGCGTCAATCCGACGTCAGAAGCCAGGTCACGGACCTGCGACTGCGCTGCTTCAATCAGGTCGGCGCCCGCCTCGGCATGCTGCCCTTCGGAAAACCCCTCTCGCAGCGTGTGCACACGCCCGCCGACGCGCTCGCGCGCTTCGAGCACCACGACCGTCGCACCGGCCGTCTCGAGATCGCGGGCTGCCGCAAGACCGGCGAGCCCCGCGCCGAGCACCACGACGCTCCGCCCATTCAGCGGTCCCGAGCGATCGCGCACCTTCCGAGCCGCCATCCCCGCTCCCATGCAGGAAGCATACACGGAGGTAAAATAGAGCCTCCTTCATCATCGTCATGCTGTTCACCTTGCTTCTGGCGTCGTGGCTCGCCGTGTCTCCGGTCCGACTGTCTCCGGCCGCGCCCCGGCCGGTCGCCGACAATGTCGAGATAGAGATGCGCAAAGTGATTGCCGCGAGCGGCGCGGAGGTCTCGGTCGCCCTCCGGCCCCTCGACGGGCGCGATGAAGTCCTGATCGATGCCGATAGGCCCTTCCACGCGGCGAGCACCATGAAAGTGCCGGTGATGATCGAGTTGTTCCGCCAGGCTCATGCCGGCGCCCTGCGACTCGAGGATCCTCTCCCGGTGAGAAATCAATTCCGCAGCATCGTGGACGCCAGCCCGTACGCGCTCAGCGAAGGTGACGACTCGGACAAAGAGGTCTACGCGGCGGTCGGAAAGGCACTGACGCTGCGGCAGCTCTGCGAGACGATGATCACGTCGAGCAGCAATTTCGCGGCAAACCTCCTGATTGAAAAGCTCGGCGCCAGGAACATCCAGCAAACGGTGTCAAAGCTCGGGGCCGATGGGATGCACGTGCTCCGCGGCGTCGAGGATCAGAAGGCCTTCGACAAGGGCCTGAACAACACGACGACCGCGCGGGGCCTGCTGGTGCTGCTCGACAAGCTGGCGCACGGGCTGGCGGTCGACGCGCAGGCCGACGCCGAGATGGTGGAGATCCTCAAACGGCAGAAGTTCAACGACGCAATCCCCGCAGGGCTTCCGACAGGTGTTCCGATCGCCCACAAGACCGGCACAATCACGCGAATCCACCACGATGCCGCCATCGTCTACGCCAGGAGACCCTACGTGCTCGTCGTTCTCGTTCGAGGCCTCGAGGATCAAAAAACGAGCAGCGCCGTGATTGCGCACCTGTCGCGCCTCGCTTTCGAGACAACCCAGCGATAGAAACGGCCGGATCCCGGACCCTCGCCGACGGCGCGCTTCTCGCAGGCAAGCTGTACATGCGCATCCGGATCTTCGCTATCACCATCTCCGTCCTGATCCTGCTGAGTGCGCTCGTTGTCGCGCTCGGCCGTCGCGGACCCCGGGTGGGGGCCGTGACGAGCGCCGCGACGAGCGGGACCATCGCCCGGCAAGTGCTCTCAACGGGCACGCTCGAGCCAGCTCGGATGGTCGAGGTCGGGGCCCAGGTCTCGGGCACCATCGCCGAGCTGCCCGCGGATTTCAATTCGGTCGTCAAGACGGGCCAGGTCATCGCGCGACTCGATCCTGCCGTCTACGAGTCGCTGCTCGAGGCAGCCCGGGGCCTGCTCGAACAGGCCCGGGCCGAAGCCTCGCAGATGCAGACCGTCGTCGATGATGCCAGGCGAAAGCTCGGACGAGCCGAAGAACTGGCGGCACAGGACCTCATCACGCAGGCCGAGCTCGACGCCGCCCGCATCACGATGGAGCAGGCGGCGGCGGATCTTCGTGGCCGGCAGGCGGCGATTCAGAGCGCCCAGGCAGGGGTGAAGCAGGCGCAGGTGGACCTGGATCGTACCGGTGATTCGATCGCCCATCGACGGCGTCGTCGTCAACCGGAACGTCGACGTCGGGCAGACCATCGCGGCGACCCTGCAGTCACCCGTGCTCTTCACGGTTGCCGACCTGAAGTCGATGCGTCTCTTGACGGAAGTCAACGAAGGCGAAATCGCTGGCGTCAGTCGCGGCTCGAAGGTGTCGTTCCAGATTGAATCGCTCGGACCGCGGACGTTCTACGGCACCGTCACCGACGTGCGTTTGCAGCCGTACGCCGAGCAGGCCAACGCGGTGGCGACCAGCGGGACGGCTGGCGCGTCCGGCCTCACTCCAATGTCGACGACCGCACCCGCCGGCACGCCGGTTCCCCTGGGAACGACAACGACCAGCTCGCAACCAGGATCCAGCGCCAGCAGCGGTCGATCGGGAACGACGACGGGTAACACCGGCAGCAACACTGCCACGAGCGGCACTGCCACCAGCGGCACTGCCGCCACGCCTGCCACGCCTGCCAACCCGTCATCTGCCTCGGGCTCGTCACCCTCGTCCGCGCCGGCTCCTGGCGCCGTCACCTACACAGCGGTCGTCGACGTGCCGAATGTGGACGGGCTCCTCGCGCCTGGCGGGACAGCGATCGTCACGATGGGGGGCGGATCGAGGCAAGGGGTCGTCCGGCTGCCGAACAACGCGCTCTCGTTTCGACCATCACCGGCAATGCTGGAGCGCACGGGCCAGGACGATCTCGCGGTCAACGCCGGCGCCGCCGCGGAGAAGGTGACCGGGGATCGCAAGGCACGCGTCAGCCAGGTGTGGCGGTTCGAGAACAACAAGTTCGTCCCGGTCGACGTCGTCACCGGGCTCTCGGACGACCGGTGGACGGAGATGATCAGCGGTCGAGTGCAGCCGGGGGATCAGCTCGTGACGAACGCCACGGCGAGATGATGATCGGCTGTCACCTCGCGCGCTCGGCGAGCTGCTCGGCAATCCGCGCGTATCCGCGCAACTGGCGAACCCGCTCGAGCAAAGGCTCGATGGGGATCGTCCATCCGGTGAAGGGCAGGTCGGCACGGTCGAGCAGTTCGTGAAGCGCGTGCAACGCCGCCTCGTCTTCCGACCGCGCCGCATGATGAAGCGCCTCGGCGAGCGTCGCCTCGCTGCCACGTCCGCCGCGGCGGAGCGAGGCCACACATGTCTCCGCGCGGTTGAATGCTTCTTCCGCGCCCGACGCATCACCTGAAGCGTCGAGCGAGGCCCCGAGACCGACGAGCGACCGGGCGTGCTCCGGAAAAAGGGACAGCGCGCGACGGAAGTGGTCTGCCGCCGACACCGCGTCCCCGGTCCGAAGACTCGCGAACCCCGCTCCGTCGTGCGCGTTCATCGCGAACTCCGGCGCGTAGAGCTGACCCGATCCCGAAGCAACCTCGCGCTGGAATTCGACATGCGCCTCGGCTGCGTCGCCGCGCGCGAGCCGGACCAGGCCGAGCAGCCAATGGAGTCCCTTGGCCGGATAGCGCTGCTTCAAGTCGGCCTGGCGATCCTGGACGATGGTGCCTTCGCGCAGCACGGGCTCTGCCCTGTCCGGCTCGCCGCGCGCGATGTGCACCATCGCTTCCTCGAAGTGCACGAACGGAAAATCGGGATAGAGATCCATCACACGCGCCAGCGCATGCAGGCGCTCGCCGCCCCACGCGGCATGGGCGAGCCGGAACTGATTGCCCCAATATCCCGGCTCGAGCGCAACGGCGCGCCGCGCGGCGGCCAGGGCCTCTGGCGCGCGACGCGCGCTCATCAGCAGAAACGCGAGCGTGGCGTGCGCTTCGGCGAGATCACGCTCGAGCTCGATTGCGCGCCGCACATGATCGATCGCTTTCGCCAGCAGCGCGCCGTCCGGCTGATTGCGGGCTCGTGAAGCTTCGTACTGCAGGAAGCGCGCGTTCGCGAGGCCGACGTGTGCGGCCGCATAACGCGGGTCCAGCTCCATTGCACGCTCGAAGTCGGCGATCGACGACGGCACGAGCGCCGAGTCGAGCGCTTCGAGCTTGACGCGTCCTTCGGTGAAGGCGTGATACGCACCGAGGCTGCTCGTGTCGCCGACGGATCGCCGGCCGCTCGCCCCGGGCCGGCTCATGCCCAACGCGTCGGAGAACTGCATCACGATGCGGTCCTGCAGATCGAACACGCGGTCGAGCGCTCCGTCCGCTTTGGCCTCCGCCTGCGTCTCACCCGAGTCCGCGTCGACGATTCTCGCCGTGATGCGCAGCCGGTCTCCTGCACGTTGGAAGCTCCCGACCACCGCCCGATCGAGATGGAGCGCCGCACGCAGCATCGAGAGGTCCGGCCCGACGCGGCGGGCCGCTTCGACAACGCGAACCCGGTCGATGACGCGATGGGTCGAGAGGGCCCGCAGATCGTTGGTCACGGTCTCGGCGATCCCCGACGAGAGCCAGGCCATATCGCGATCGCCGCTGACGTTGGCGAAGTCGAGCACCGCGATCGTCGGCAGAGCAGGCTGCGACCCTCTGGCGTCCGAGGGAGCCGGCATCGCGACAGAACGGTCCGGCTGCCCATCGCCGTGGTGGACGTTCGCAATGAACCGATAGCCCCGACGCGAGACGGTCTGCACGTACGCGGGACTCGACGCATTGTCTCCTAACGCCTGACGAAGCTCGGAGACTGCCTGCGTGAGCGCGTTGTCGGTGACCGCGACGTCCGGCCAGAGGGCTTTGAAGAGCTCCTCCTTGGAGACGAGCACCGACGGGCGTGCCACGAGATAGAGCAGGAGATCGATGATCTTGGGCGACAAGGGGACGAGCGTGCCCTTGTCGAGAAGCCTGTACGAGGCCGGGTCGAGTGTGAAATCCCCGAAACGATAGATCACGGTGTTCTGATTGCCTGTGCCGGCCCACCGCTGGCGGTGCTGCCGAGCATCACCATCATCCTGTGCAGCGGGCTCCGGAGCTTTCGTACGACTTGACCTCGAGCACCGGCAGCGCGGAATCGAGGGCTGGCCCGCCGTGCTGTGTCGGGGTCGCGCCTGCGCCGAATGTGATCCTCGTTCTTCCCACTTTCGTGCCCCCGATCGCGCTGTCTCGTGGCAAGTCCGACTTCAGGATCCCGCTGGCTTCGACGACCTTGCCGTCGTGCTCGTCCCGCATCCGTTTGAGAAGTTTCTTGTCGCCCTTCAGCTGGTAGGTGATCGGCGTCGCGACGTGTCCCGTCTCGTCCCTCAGCGACGTCTCGATCGACTGCAGCGTGGGCCCGTTCAGGCACCCTTTGACGAGGACGGCGTCTCCTCTTCCAGGAGTTTTCTCCTTCGCCGGCGGATCTCTTGGCTCTTGAGCACGAGCTGACCCAACGCACACGACAACCGCTGCGGCGATGCCGAACCAGATTGGCTGCGACCTCATGGGTTTACCTCGCTGCTCGAAGGCGTCGGCGTCCTGAGCATAGCAGAGCTCAGGTTGTCCGGATTCACTTGCACTCGTCAGCCGACTCGATCTGGATTCGACGGATTCGATCCGCTTCCTGAATCCGGTCCACGGTTTCCATGCCGTCGCCGCAGACGCGCGCGAAGACGGTGTACTGGTAGTCGAGGAACGGATTGTCGACGAGATTGATGAAGATCTGCGCGTCGCCGGTATCGCGCCCGCGCGTCGAGATCCCGACGCTGCCCCGGGTGTGCATCTCGACGCCCACTTCGTCGCGCATGTAGAGCCGGTCGCCGGCGTATTCGTTCGCGTGCGGGCTGCCGCCCTGGATGAACGCGTTGGCGACGACACGGTGGAACGTGAGGCCGTCGTAATAGCCGGTGCGCGCAAGGCGGACGAAGCGAGTGCGGGCGAGCGGCGCCTGAACAGTCGCGAACCGCAGCGCGAACGTCCGGCCGCTTTCCATCGTGACGACGGCCTGCACGTCCTCGGCGAGCTCGCGTTCGGTGGGAAGCGGCATGCGCGGGAGGAGCTGCACGTCGGCCACGGCCTCGTCGCCGCTCCACTTTCGAAGCACTCCCTCGGCGGCAGCCGCCACGACGGGGTCGAAATCACGCAGCAACGGCCTGAGGGCGGCGGCATCGGCCGGCGATCCCAGCTCTCCGAGCCGCTCGACGATCGCCATCCGCGGGTCGCGCGACGTCTCCTTCTTCTCGGCCGTCACGCGCTCGAGTGCGGCGCCCAGCGCGCTGGCCAGCGCCGGTGACGGCGCACTGCCCTTCAGGTCACGGGCAGCTGTGCGCAGGAGCTGGTAGTCGTCGCGCCCCAGAGCGGCCACGAACGTGTCGTCACTCGCGCTGCCCAGGAGCCGGCGGAGCGCCGGAAGCGCAGCGTCCCTGACGTTGTCGTCCTCGTCCAGCGCGAAGCGATTGAGCAGCGACACGTCGTTCATCACCGCCGCGGCGCGCGCCGCATACATGCGAACCGGCCAGCGGGTGTGTGCGGCGAAGCCGGTCATCGACAACACCGCGCGGTCCGGTGCACGCTTCGCCAGGGCGACGAGCGCGTGTGCTTCGCGCTGCCACGCACCAGTCGCCGACGGCGAGCGCGCCTCAGCCGTCAGGCGATCCGTCACGAGAATGTCGTCCTTGCATTGATCCCCGAGCGCGTCCATCGCGTACAGGAAGACGTTCGGCTCCTGATCGCTGAGCGCGGACATCACGAGGGCGCACCCCTGCTCGGGCACGCCGCGCCTGACCCATCCTTTCAATGCCTCGAGGCGGACGAGCGGCGAACGGTCCGACAGTGCATCGCGAAGGATCTCGAGCCGGCGTGCGCCGTCGATGGCCGAACCCGCGCCCGCCAGCGCCAGCGCACCGAGGCGGCGGACCTCGGGCTCACCGTCCTTGAGCGCGGCTGCACCGGTCGCGGCATCGATGCCGAGCGAGGCTGCGAGGGCGGCCATCGCATTCCTGCGTAGGTCGGGGGCATACGTTCGCTCGCGGCCGACGACGATCGCCCGAAGACGATCGACGGTCGCATCCTCGAACGGCAGCAGCTTGCGATTGAGTCTGGCGAGCGACTCCAGGCCCCTCAGTGGGCCGACTGTCGGCGTGCGCGAAGACACTGCGGTGGTGAGGTGCCGCTCCGCCTGCCGGAACTGTCCCGACGTCGTGTAGGGAAGACGGCCGAGCGCGCGGTAGGCGCTCTCCAGACTTGTCGCCGTCGCCAGCGCATCGACGACGGCCTGGAGTTGCTGGTCCGGCGGGATCCCTGCTACCGGCTCGCCGCCGAGCGCCAGGAGGAGTGCGGTGGCGGCCTCCTCGGCGACACCTGGATCCCGGGCATGGAGGTACGTCAGCAGATCCGGGACGACGTCCCGCCGCTCGAGCCTGCCGAGCGCGCGTACGGCCGCTCTCTGGACGACGACGTTGCCGGATCTGGCGGCTGAGAGGAGGGCCCGGAGATCCTCGGGAAACGGTGCGCGGGCGTCTTCGATGGCCAGGACGCCGCTCAGGTCGGCCGAAGAGGCGCCGGCTTGTACTTCGGGCGCCAGGACGGCATCGAACGCCAGAAGGCCCGCTTGCTGACCCACCACCCCCACGAGCAGCGCCGCTGCGAGCAGACCGGCAATCGCGGCGACGGGGCGCATGCTTATTTCCTCCGGCCGGAATATTCCAGCATCTGCGTCGTCAGGTCCATCGGGTACGAGACTGTAACGTCCGTCACCGCGCCGTCGGCTCCGGTGACGGGCGTCAGCTTCGGCTGGACGAAGCCGGTGTACGAGGGCATGTTGAGGTGCTCGACTCGGGTCACGATCTCATCACGAAGCTTCGCGTCGAAGTGTATGCCGTAGGTCTCGAAGAGCTTCTTCGCGGCCTCGTAGTCGCCTTCGGCCTTGATGCGCTGGACGTCGGCGAGGAGGCGCCCCACGCCGTTCTGGAATTCCTTGGGGTCGACCATGACGTAGAAGGTCTTGCCGTCGCGCTCGCGAACCTCGATCGCCTTCGAGTTCGAGACGAGCCACCGGACGATCATCTGCCGGTTGCGCATGTGATCTTCCTCGATCTGCGTGCCTTCGCGGACACGTCGCAGCTGAACGAGCGCGTTGCGCGTGTAGGCCTCGTATTCGGCGCGAACGATCTCCTCCTGACCCTTTGCCGGCACCAGCCCCAGCTCGGCGAGCTTCGGGTTCGGCAGGAAGTAGAGGGCCACGAGATCCGCGCGGGCCTCTTCGAGCGCGGAGTACTGCTCTTTGAGCGCCGCCGATGGGTTGCCCTTGAGGCGATCGGCGATCTTCCCCGACGCGTGCCCGATGACTTCGTGCATGTTCGTGGTCAGCTCGGACGCGACGCTGCTCCACTTCTCGGCGCGCGCGGCTTCCTCCGGCGTCCAGGAGAACTCGCGCCGGAACTCCGGAGCGGTCGACCGGTCGTACGCCTCGTTGACATTGGAGAGCGAGACCGACTTGCTGCCGTGTTTCTCCCGGACCTCCTGATCGTTCGGCAGGTTGATCCCGACCGGCGTGATCGGACCCGAGTCCCCGGTTTCGACCACGACATCGATGGCGTTCGCGGTTATGCCGCGCACTCCCTGCTTGCGATATTGCGCCGCCCACGGCATTCGATCTTCGAACCACTGCCCGTCGGCCGCCAGCTTCCTGATCCCTTCCGTCTTCTCCGGGTTCACGTAGAAGACGAGGCTCTCCCACGATCCCTTCACGCCGCGCGGGTCCAGGTAGACCTCGATGAAGCCGTTGATCGTGTCGACCGGCGAGCTCTTGTCTTCGACCCAGGCCATGTCGTACGCCACGCGGTCGGCGGTCTCACCGGTCTGATAGAACTTGATGAGCGCCCGAAGCGCCTTGGCCATCGGTTCGGTCGCGTGCGGGATGGCCGCTTCGAGATGGCGCACGATCTGCCTGATCTGCGCGTCGTAGCGACCGCCGATCCTGTAGACCTCCTCGACCAGCTTGCCGTTCTGCTTCACCAGGCGTGAGTTCAGCGGATAGCGCTCCTCGAAGCCTTGGAGATCCTTCATCGTGACGCCGACGTACAGATTGTTCGCGCTCGACGCCAGGATGTCCTTGCCGGGACCGGGTGTCTTGTTCGTGACGATCGGATCGACGCTGGCGTCGAAGAACGCGGGCTTCAGCCGCGCAAGCATCGCGTCGAGCGATTCGCCCGCAGGCCCGGCGATCGTGGCGCCGTTCTTCACGGCGGTTCCAGCGGCGGCCCCAAATGCCTCGGGCGTGCACTTCAGCACGAACTTGCGGGCGGTGAGGTTGTTGTAAGGGCCCGTGTTGAGCCAGAACAGCTTGGTGTAACGTTGGATCTCTGTCAGCGTCGCCGGGTCGATGCCGGTTGCATGCGTCAGGATCTCCTCGAGCACGTTCCGCATCTCGAGGTTGCGCGCATAGCGCTGGTCGTAATAGATGTCCCGTCCGGCGAGCGCCGCCTGGTACAGCTGCCAGACGAGCAGCTTCTGCCGAGCCGGAAGCTTCTCGAAGCCGTCCGCATACACCTGCACGACAGCGGCGTCGTCTACGCGCTCGAGGAGGTACTTGCGCTCCGTCGCAGGCGCCACCGCCGGCGCCGCGACAGCGGGCGACGGGGTATTCTGGCCTCTCCCGCAAGACACGATCGATGTCACCGCCATTGCTGCTCCAATCCAACGCGCGAGGTCACGCCCACACATGCACGCTATTGTAGGACGGCGGTCCCGAACACGTCTGCCGTGGACTCGACGCAAAGGCCGGGCGGCGATTCATCTCGTGTGGGTTTTTCAGTCGAGGGTTACCGTCTCCCCGTGATCCGGGATCCTCGTCGACCAGCCCAGCTTCTGCTGGATCGATGCCTGGAGCGCCTCCATCGCGGGCGGCTCCCCATGCACGATGAAAGTCGTGCGCGGAGCGGTCGCAAAGCCTCCCAGCCAGCGGTGGATCTCGCGCGAATCGGCGTGCGCCGACATCGATTCGATTCGTGCGACCTGCGCATGGACCGCCACCATCTGACCGTGAATCTTGACGACCGAGGCACCGTCCACGAGGCTGCGCCCCCGCGTGCCGGCCGCCTGATACCCTGCGAAGAGCACCGTGTTCCGCGAGTCGGGCAGCGCGGCCCGCAGATGGTGCAGCACCCGACCGCCGGTGGCCATTCCGCTCGACGAGATCACGATCGCCGGCATCTTGGAGGCGGTCAGCTCCTTCGATTCGGCGGGTGACGAAATCGTGCGAAAACGCTCGGTGCAGAACGCACATAGCTGACGCTCTTTCCTGGCGTGTTGCCGGCGCCGATCGGCGGGCTCCCCGCGCGCCGCGGGCCCGTGCGGCGCCTTCTCGTCACGCTGTTCGGGCTGCATCTCCGCATCGAGCTCTCGCAGGCGCTCGGTATACCGCGCCAGCGCATCGATCGCCATCGGGCTGTCGACGAAGACGGGCAGGACCGGTATCCGCCCTTCTTCCTCGAGCCGCTTCAACCAGTACAACAGCTCTTCTACCCGGCCCACGGCGAACGCCGGAATGATGACCCTCCCGCCGCGGCCGACCGTCTCTTTCACGATCCGCTCGAGCACGGCGCCATCGTCGTGCGTATCGTGGAGGCGGTCGCCGTACGTGGACTCGACCAGGAGATAGTCCGCCTCGCCTACCATCGTCGGATCCGGGAGCACGGGCCGATCGAAGCGGCCGAGGTCGCCGCCAAAGAGCAGGGTCTTGCCGTCGACGCGGAGCCGCACATACGAGGACCCGAGAAGGTGGCCCGCGTTGATGAAGTCCACCTCCACACCTTCGGCGACGGGAACGGGACGGTCGTAGCCGACCGGCTGCAGGAGCGTGAGCGCGCGCATGGCGTCGGCCTCTCCGTAGAGCGGCAGCGCCGGCTTGTGCTTCGAATAGCCCTGACGGTTGGCGTTCGATGCGTCTTCTTCCTGGATGCGGCCGGAGTCGGGCAGCACGATCCGGCACAAGTCCTGGGTGCCTGGCGTGCAGAAGACCCGCCCGCGATACCCGCGCGCCACGAGGCGAGGCAGGTATCCCACGTGATCCAGGTGGGCATGCGTCAGCACGATGGCGTTGATATCGGTTGGAGCCACCGGCAGGTCCTGCCAGTTCCGCTCGCGCAGCTCCTTCAATCCCTGGAACAGACCGGCGTCGATCAGGATCTTGTGTGAGCCGGTATCCAGCAGATACTTCGACCCGGTGACCGTTCGCGCGGCGCCAAGGAACGTCAGCGTCATGGACAAATCAGGGAGTCCTCTCTATGTGATTGTGATCGGGATCCGGCGCTCGGCGCTCGGCGCTCGGCGGCTCGGCGGCTCGGGGCTGGAGCTCGAATCGGGGGCTACTTTCGCCAACGCCGGGGTAGAAGCCTAACGGTTGCCCCCTTTTCAGCCCCTTTGTCACGCCAAGCAATCGGATCCCGAGCCCCGAGCGCCGAGCCCCGATCTGGTTCATGCGAACAGCCCGACCTGCCCTCCCGTGTGCCAGAACAGAACCGTCTCTTCCTCACGGAAAGCGCCTGTCCGGACTCCCGCGATCAGTCCAGCCATGGCTTTTGCGGTGTACGTCGGGTCGAGGAAGAGTCCATCGGTCCTGGCTGAGAGGAGGAGCGCCTCGCGCGACGCGTCGGTCGGCACACCGTATCCGTCGCCGACGAACCGATCGTCGACGTCGACTCGTGCGGCCGCGAATCGACCCGCCCCGACGCCGAGCAGCGGCGCAAGGCCGGCAAGAATCGTCCGGATGACGTGCTCGAGCGATGCACTCGTGTCGTCTGCGCTGATGCCAACGACGCGCGTGTCGAGTCCGGCGAGCAGGCATCCCGCCACGAGCCCTGCCTGCGTGCCTCCCGACGACGTCGAATGGACGATCACGTCGGGTGGATCGAGTTGTGTCAGCAGCTCCTCGACCGCCGAGACGAATGCGGCAGCGCCAAGCGGCGTCGAAGCTCCGAGAGGGATCACGTACGGGCGCCCGCCCGCGCGCGTCACCTCGTCTGCCGCCGCTGCCATGGCCGCGTCGCGATCGGTGCGCGAGGCGACGTACCGGACCTCGGCGCCGGCGAGCTCGTTCAGCAGCGCGTTTCCGCTGAGACGATCGGGCCGCCGGCCGTCCGGCGCGTTTGCCACGAGGATGCAGCGAAGGCCACGCGTCGCCGCGGTGATTGCCGTGACGCGTGCGTGGTTCGACTGCACGCCCCCGCACGTGATCAGCGTGTCGGCCCCTTCCGCGAGCGCGGCGGCCGCGACGAGCGCCATCTTCCGCACCTTGTTCCCGCCGAACGCGAACGGGATCGCATCGTCTCGCTTGACGAGCAGACGGGGGCCGCCGAGCGCGCGTCGCAGGCCGGACAGCTCTTGAACGGGAGGTGGAGCAGCGATCAGCGGGAGGGACGCGAGAGAGGCTGACGCGCCAGACATGAAGCGTTCAGTATACTGATCTGGTTTCCCTGCGATGTCCACGTTACTCGAGGCGCTTCGGTCCGGCCACACTGTCATTGCCGCCGAGCTCCGGCCCCCCAGAGCCGAGCTCGAGGCCGCCGCGAGCCGGGACGCGTGGATCGACACCTATCACGCCGTGCGCACGCTCACGCGCGACGGCACGTTCGTCTTCCTGACCGACAGCGCGGTCGGGTCGAAGGAAGAGGACAACCTTCGCCATCTCGTCATCAATCTCGGCAGCGATGTCCCTCGCTCGAAGGTCGTGCCGTTTCTCACCTGCAAGCACACGATGGACTACTGTGTGGCGTATGCCGATCGCGCACAGCAGCATGGGTTCCAATCGCTGGTCGTGCTCGGCGGAGACAAGAACACCGGTCATCCGCGGTGCGTGGAGCACGCCTGGCAGCTGCGTGAGGCTATTCGCGGCCATCAACCTTCGCTGAATCTCGGCGGCTGGGCGAACCCGCATGCCGATGCGGCGACGCAGGTCAGCCACCTGCTGGACGCCCACATCACGGCCGAGTACTACCTCACGCAGATCGTGTCGCACCACAGCCGCGGGGAGGTCGAGCGCTTCTTGGGCGAAGGGGCCCGCCGCGGCCTCGAGATCCCCGCGATGTTCGGCGTCTTCTACTATCGCTCCGCCAATCCGAAGACGCTTCAAGCGCTGCGCGGCTTTCTGCCGGTGCCGGTGGAGCCGCTGTCTCGCGAATTTGCGGACGGCGTGTCGCCGGAGGAGATTTGCGCGCGATCGATTCGCGCGTTGACCGGGGCTGGCGCCCGACATTTCTATGTCAGCAACCTGCCGCTCGGCAGGGCGGCCCGTACACTGCAGCGGATCCTGGACCTTGTTCAGACGGCCTGATCGCGGAGCGCGCTGGCGGCGGCCTGGTCAGTCGCCACCACTTCCCTTGAACTGGTCTTCCTCTTCGGCGAAGAGCACATTGAAGCTGGTCAGAGATCCGTAACACCCGCTGATGTAGGACTGCAGCTTCACTTTCAGATCTTCCGGAAGATCCGCCGCGTTGACCTGCTGCTCGAGCGTCCGCAGGCGGTTCCTCAGCATCACGACCTTGTGGAAGAAGGTTTCGACCGGCCAGGTCCTCTCTTGCAACGCCGGGTTCCCGGGCCGCAGAACGAGCGTGCCCCCACGCCACTTCTCTGCGGGCGTGACCGCCGAGATTCCGGTTTCCTCGCGAATGACCCGCCGAAGGAGCATTTCGATGTCGATGTGTTCCCCGCTCATGGCTGGCGCAACCCTTTCTCGTTCGCTGACGATTGGAAACGGGTCCCGATCGCGCCGCACCGCTCCGCTGGTTGCCCGCTCCGGCCGCTCCGGCTTCGACTCCGCCGTCGTCCCGATTCTGGGGCCGCCACGATAGTTGTGCTCGCTCTGGCAGAACCCGCAGACCACGCGGATCGGGACAGCCGCCTCGTCTACCACGATGACCGTATGCATCCGGTCGGTCTTACAGGCCCGGCAGAAGTCTTCTATGGACTCACCGGCACGATAGGGGCGGGGCATTGGGACATTCTATTGGTTCAGGGGTTCAGGGTTCAGGAGGTTCAGGGAGTTCAGGTTCAGGCAGTTGAACCTCTGAACCCTTGAACCTCTGAACCTGGGGTACGATCGAGCCATGTCCTCCCATCTCGACTCCGTGCCCTTCTCGGGCATCATCCGCATCCGCGACATGATGTACGGGGTGCGCGATCCGTTTCGGCTGGACCAGGGCGATGTCAGCTTCGATGCGCCAGAGACCCTCAAGGCGGCCATGCGCGCCGCGATTGACGCCAATCGCACACACTACGTCCAGACGACCGGCCTGCCCCGCCTCCTGGAGCTTCTCGCGGAGAAGCTGCGGCGCGTGAACGGAACCCCGATCGGGTCTCCGGACGAGATCATGGTCACCAATGGAGGCATCCACGCGCTCTACATCCTCTTCCAGTCGCTCCTCGAGCCGGGAGACGAGGTGATCGTTCCGGATCCGGAATGGCCTCCGTGCGCGGGGAACGTCTCTGCCGCCAGGGCCGTGCCCGTGCCCTGCCCGCTCCACGAGCGATTGGGATGGCGCTTCGACCTCGACGAGCTCGAATCGAAGATCACGCCACGAACGCGCGCGATCTACATCAATTCGCCGCAGAACCCGACCGGCGGTGTCCTGACCCGCGGTGACGTCGAAGGGATCGCTTCCATCGTCCGCGACCACGATCTGTGGCTCGTCTCCGACGAAGCCTACGAAGACGTCGTGTTCGATGACGCGGTGCACGTGAGCCCGGCGTCCCTGCCGGGAATGTACGAACGG
The DNA here is from genome assembly GCA_963804795.1 of uncultured Acidobacteriota bacterium. Lineage (GTDB taxonomy): Bacteria > Acidobacteriota > Vicinamibacteria > Vicinamibacterales > 2-12-FULL-66-21 > CAVSUB01. The sequence goes on from CAWDRS010000023.1 coordinate 108,149, forward strand.
ACGATTCCGGTCTATACGTTCAGCAAGACCTATGCGATCACCGGGCTTCGGCTCGGCTACCTCGCGGCGCGGGATCCAAAGCTGCGCGAGCGGATGAAGAAGGTGCTCTTCTACACGACGAGCAATGTCGCGTCGGTCGTGCAGCACGGCGGGATCGGCGCCCTCGAGGGATCCCAGGACGTTCATCGAGGGGTTCCGCAAGGAGCTCCAGCTGCGGCGTGACTTCTTCTATGACAGTCTCGAGAAGAGCGCCGGTGGCGTGCTCAGCGGTGTTCGGCCGAAGGGCGCCTTCTACGCCTTTCTTCGCATCGATCCGCGCTGGACGCCACCCGAATCGGAAGCCACCGACTCGATCTCGTGGGCGCTGGCCGAACATCTGATCACGCGCGGTCGAATCGGCTGCGTGCCGGGCGCTGACTTCGGTGCCACGGGCGAGGGCTACATCCGCTTCTGCTTCGCGCGCGACCGGCGCGAGCTCGGCGGCGCGCTGGAGTCGATGCGCCACGTGCTCGCGGCCGACTCTGTCCCGCACACGTAGTCAGAATTCAGAATTCAGGAGTCAGAATGTGTTGCTTGACAGGGCGCCGCTCGAGGCGGCGCCCATGAAAGAAGCATTCTGAATTCTGAATTCTCTATTCTGAATTCTGACTTGCCACCCCGCACGCGCGCAGCAGATCCGAAACGATGAGAGGGTCCCTGATGCTGCCGAGGAGCCACACTCGCGGTGCAGGATAGCGCCTGACGAGCGTCGGGGTGAACGTGATGTGATCCGCCGCTCCGGCGTTCGGTTCTTCGACGAGATCGTGAACCGAATAGCGTACCTGCGACGTGTCGAAATCAGCGAGGACGCGCTCGACGGTCCGGCGGGCGACCCGCGACGCCTCGGAGGCTGAGCTCACGTAGAGCACGAGCTCCACGCGATACCGCTGCGTGCCCTCCACCGGCAGGTACTCCGATTCCTCGACCGGATTGAGCAGCTGGCGGAGCTGTTCGAGGAAGTCGTCCAGATCGAGCGGCTTGGTGATCACGACCACGCCGGGTACGGGCTCGATGTCCGGATGCGCCGTGATGATGACGGCGGCCGTGCGATCGAGGAGTTCCAGTCGAGTAGCCTCCCGCAGCATCCACGAGCCCGTGTACCCGGGCATCGCATAGTCGCTCAGGACGAGCTGATAGTGGCCGTGCTTCAAGCGCTCGAGGCCTTCTGCGCCGTTGGCTGCCTCGTCGACCTGATGCCCTTCGAACGTCAAGGCCGTTGCCATCATGCGTCGGACGTCTTCCTGATCCTCGACGATGAGTATGGTGGCGGTGCCCGGTTTCGCGACACCATTGTCAGCGTGCGGACGCACGGGCGAAGATGATGAGGTGTGCCGCGAGGCTGTGCCCGAACGAGTCAGAAAACCTGCGCCGGGGTCGATGCTCCATTGATTCACGTCTTCCAGGGAGTTTTCCTGGGTTGATTCCGCTCGAGCCACGCGGGAAGGTGCTGTTGCGGAATCTCCTGGTTTTGGTATGGAGCAAAGACTCTGCCGAGGACGAGCCCGTATGGCTCAGTCCGGCGCCTCACTTGACGTGACGCCCTCCGTCGACTCGGATGGTCTCCCCCGTCATGAAGTCTGATTCGAGGCAAAGGAGCACGGCCTTGGCAATCTCGAGCTCACCGCCCCAGCGTCCGACGGGCGTCGCGGCCTCGACGGCGGCAGCTTCTTCGGACGTGCTGCCGGCGGGCGGAAGAATCGGGCCCGGCGCGATGGCATTCACGAGGATGTTCGATGGGGCCAGCTCCAGCGCCAGTGCCTCCGTCAGACCGATCACTCCCTTTTTCGCGACGTAGTAGGCGAGATACCCAGGGTATCGAGGGCGACCGCTGGCCGCGACCCAGTCGGAGAAGTTGACGATCCGGCCCCCGCCCGCCGACTGCATGTGCCGCACGGCTGCCCGAGCGCACAGGAAGGCGGCCCGCAGATCGACGTTCACGACCGATGCCCACACCGCTTCATCCGTCTGCTCGAACGGGACGGCGGCGTAGACCGACGCCATGTTGACGAGGACATCGAGCCGGCCGAGCGCTGAGGCGGCCCGTTCCACCAGTGCGCCGCACGCCTCGGCGGTCGAGAGATCCGCCTGCAGCGCGACAGCGCGGCGCCCCGACGCCGCGATCTCGGTCGCCGCCGATTCCGCCTCTGCACGCGAACGGTTGTAGGCCAGAGCGACGTCCATCCCCCGCCCCGCCAGCTCGGTCGCGATCACCGCGCCGATGCGTTTGCCGCCCGTAATGAGCACGACCTTGTCAGTCAAAAGCATGGAGACGTTCTGCCGCGACTACGCTCAGTGACGCGACCGCGACTGCCGACCGCCGACTGCCGACTCCCGACTGTCTAGTCTCTCGGCAACGTCTGCCGGTGGCTGAAGAACTTCGACCACGGCGACTTGGCGGCCATCCGCCGTTCCGCGGTTTTGATGTTGAAGATCGCCGGATCGAGCCGGGGGCTCACCTCGTCCCATTCGAGCGGCATCGAGACCGGTGCGCGCGGCCGCCACCGGACCGAGAAGGGGGGCACGATCGTCTGAGCGGAAGCGTTGCGCATGACGTCCAGGTACACCGGCGCGCGCCGCTTGGCTTTCCGCGCTTCGACCGTGACGAGCGTGGGATGCGCGGCTGCCAGCTCCGCGGCGATGCCTGCCGCGTACCTGCGCACCTGATCCTGCTCGGCGCCGCGACGGAGCGGAACGAACACATGCAGTCCCCGGCCACCCGACGTCTTGACGAACGGCTCGAGGCCATGGGCCTCGAGCCGTCTCCGGAGGAGGAGTGCTGTCCGCGCGGCCGGCTCGAACCCGTCCGAGGGATCGAGGTCGAATGCCAGCCAGTCGGGTTGGCTCAGATGGTCGATCCGGCTGTTCATGACATGCATCGCGATGCAGCCGTAGTTCACCAGGGTCAGGAGCGTTTTTCGTCCACCGCCCACGATGTAATCGACGTCGTGGCCGTCGGTGATCGAGGGAATCTTCACCGTCGGGATGTCGGAGGCCAGCTCCCTGGGTGCCTGCTTCTGATAGAAGCAGGTCTTCCGGATGCCCTCGGGGCACCGTTCCATCGTCACGGCGCGGGACTTCATCCAGGGAAGAATTTCCGAAGCGATGCGCGCATAGAACTGCGCGAGGGCGAGCTTCGTGATGGACTCGGCCGGCCAGAACAGCTTCTCGGGATGCGAGATCGTCGCGCCGCCCAGTCGCGCGGGGAGTGTGCTCGGCTCCGCCATTCGCGCCATTCTGTCACCGTTTCCGGGTTTCGAGACCCGCAACGTATGGCCTCAATGATCTGAGTCGGCGCCGCGCCAGTACTGTATTCTCTGAGCACCATGGTCACGCGCCGCACGTTTCTTCGTCGGACCGGCGCCGCCGGGGCCGCGACGCTGGCGGCCTTCACCAACCAGGCCGAGGCCCGGCTCGCGGCGGCGGCAAGCATCGGTGCCGGGTACGGCGCGGTGGAGCTGGCCGCAGACGAAGCGTACTGGCGCGAGATTCAGCAGGCCTTCACGCTCGACCGGACGATCATCAACTTGAACAACGGCGGGTGCTGCCCGAGCCCGCGCGTGGTGCACGAGACGCTCAAGCGGTACCTCGACCTGTCGAACCAGGCGCCCGTGTACCACATGTGGCAGATCCTCGAGCCCAACATCGAGTCGGTGCGGCGCCGGCTGGCGGCCGCATTCGGATGCGACGCCGAGGAGCTTGCGATCACGCGCAACGCGAGTGAAGCGCTCCAGATCGCCCAGCTCGGGATCGACCTGAAGGCGGGTGACGAGGTCGTCACGACCAACCAGGACTACGGCCGCATGCTGGACACGTGGGACCAGCGCGCGCGCCGCGACGGCATCGTGGTGAAGAAGGTGTCGTTCCCCGTGCCGCCGCCCTCGCTCGACTTGCTCGCCGAGCGATTGCTCGGCGCGATTACGCCCGCGACGAAGGTTCTGCACTTCTGCCATATCACGAACCTCACGGGACAGATCTTCCCGGTCAGACGCATCTGCGACGAGGCGCGCCGCCGTGGGATTCAAACGATCGTCGACGGCGCGCATGCGTTCGCGCAGTTCCCGTTCCGGCTCGAAGACCTCGGCTGCGACTATTACGGCACGAGCCTGCACAAATGGCTGCTGGCGCCGATCGGCACCGGCTTCCTGTACGTGCGTCGCGAGCGCATCCCGGCACTCTGGCCGCTCACGCCGGCCAGCGACACGCGCAAGAACGACATCCGGAAGTTCGAGGAGATCGGCACCCACCCGGCCGCCAATCACAACGCCATTGCCGAGGCGCTGACGTTCCACGAGGGCATCGGCAGCGAGCGAAAGGCCGCGCGCCTTCGATACCTCAGGGATCGTTGGGCCACCAGGCTGAAGGCGCAGCCGCGCGTGCGCCTGCACACCAGCCTCGATCCCGCACATTCGTGCGCGATCGGAACGGTGCAGATTACCGGTGTGCCAACCGCGAAGGTGGTTTCACGGCTCTGGGATCGCTGGCGGATCATCGCCACGCCAATCGTCCATGCGGAGTACGAAGGCGTGCGAGTGACGCCGAACGTGTACACGACCCTCGAGGAAGTCGACACGTTTGCCGGAGCGATGGAAGAGATCGTGAAGAACGGCGCGGAGTGAACGCGCCGGCTTTCACGACTTTTCCTTGCAGCCCTACTTCATCGGATTGCCATCCGTGTCGTACATCTCGAGCTGCCCTTTCTTGCGCAGCACGTCCGTGATCCTCGACGCATCGCCAACCGCGACAATCTGCAGGCGGGACGGATCCCAGTATTTCTTCGCCGCGGCTTGAGCTTCGGCCGCTGTCACTGCGCTGATGCGCGCCGGGTACGTGTCCCAATAATCGGCAGGCAATCCGAACGTCCAGCTTTCGGTGTAGTACACGAGCATCCGTTGCGGGCTCTCGAGCGACAGCGCAAAACCCGCAACGATGGCGCGCTTCGCATCTTCGAGCTCGTCGGCGGGTACCGGCTTGTCGCGCATTTCCGCGATCTCGGCAAGCAGGTCGGTCAACGCCGGCTCGGTGACGTCCGTGCGCACGGACGTCTGCGCGGACCAGTCGCCGAGATAACGTGTGGCGCCGAATGCGCTGCCGATTCCATACGTGTAGCCCTTCTCCTCGCGGAGGTGCCGGAACAACCGGCCCATGACTCCGCCGAGCACGCGGTTGGCCACGGTCAGCTCCTCGTAGTCAGGATCGGTCCGCGTCATCGACTGGCCACCCACGACCACGGTCGTCTGCACCGATGATGGCCGTCCAATCAGATAGACTTTCGGCGCGCCGGCCGGCGCGGGATCCTTCACCTGGACGGCCGTTGCCCCCGCCTTCTTCCAGGACGCAAGCTTCGACTCCACGAGCTTGCGCGCGTCAGCAAACGTGATATCTCCGGCGAACGCAATCGCCGAGTGATCCGGAACGTACCGCGTCTGATGGAACTGGACCATCGCGTCGCGCGTGACGGCATCGATGGACTTCGGACTGGCCGACAGGCGCCCACCTGGGTGCGTGCCGTACACGACCCGGTTGAACATCTCGGCCGCGAGGAAACCAGGCTGCGTGCGCTGCTGCTGCAGTCCCGCTTTCGCGCGCGTCTTGAGCCGATCCCATTCATCGGCCGGGAACGATGGATTGAGCAGGACGTCCGCGGCGATGTCGAACACGCGAGGAAAATCCTCGGTCAACGAGCCGCCACCCACAGTTGCGGAGATGCCGGAGACCCCACTCGTCACCGTCACGCCGGCGGCAAGCGTCTCGAGATCCTGCGAGATCTGCTGCGACGATCGCGTCTTCGTGCCTTCGCGCATCATCTGCGCCGTATACGAGGCCAACCCGATCTGCTCCTCGGGATCGTAGTAGCCGCCCGCACCGGGGATGATGATCTGAAAGCTCACTCGCGGCAGGCGATGATCCTCGAGGACGATGAGGTGCAGGCCGTTCGCGAGGTCCGCTTCGCGCGGCTTCGGAAGCTTGACCCTGAGGACGTCGGAGGAGACTGGCGCCTTGCCTTTCTTGACGAGCCCCGCCGTCGGCGGCGGCTGGCCACCCGGCGCCGGCTGCTGCGCCGCAAGCGGAACGATCGTGATGACGACGGCCAGCGCGAGGACGAACTTGGGCAACGTCATCACAGCCCCCCCTTCCCCGGCGCCGCTTTCGGGATCGTGATCACGACCGAGCGTCCGGTCTTCACCAGGTACTGTTTCGCGACACGCTGCACGTCGGCCGCCGAGACTTTCGCGATGCTCTCCGCGCGCGTGTTGATCAAATCCGGCTTGTCGTAGAACATCGCGTACTGCGAGAGCAGCAACGCGCGCTGCAGCGAGCTGCCGACGCTGTTCACGAAGCCCGAGCGCGCGCCCGTCCGCGCCTTCTCGATTTCCCAATCGGCAATCGGTCCGGTCTTGATCTTCTCGATCTCCTCCTCGATCGCCGCTTCCAGGTCGGCCACCGACTTCCCTGGCTGCACCGTGCCGATCACGGTGAAGAGACCCGGTCCCCGGCTCTCGCCGGATCCGGCCGACACCGCCGTCGCGAGCTGCTTCTGCCGGACGATGGCCTCGAAGAATCTCCCGCTTCTTCCGCCCGACAGGATCGTGGCCATCACGGTCAGCGCATCGTCATCGGGCGAGGAGCTCGGCGGAACTTTGTAGGCCATGTCGAGCCGCGCCAGGCGGGCCAGCGGGTCCTCCAGCGTCGTGCGGCGCTCGGCTGCCTGCGCGGGCTCCGTCATGTCGACGGCAGGCGGCGCCGGCTGCGACGGAATCGACTCGAAGTACTTGCGGGCCTTCTCAATCGTGGTCTTCGGGTCGACGTCGCCCACGATCGCCACCACCGCATTGTTCGGCGCGTAATACGTCTTGAAGAACGCGGCGACGTCTTCGACGCTCGCGGCGTCGAGGTCCGCCATCGACCCGATGACGGAATGTTCGTACGCGAAGTTCTCGTACGCCAGCTCGTCGAGCGTTTCGAAGACCTTGCCGTACGGTTGATTGTCGACGCCGAGCCGGCGCTCCTCCTGGACGGCATTCCGCTGGTTGTCCAGGTTGGCCTTCGTGATGGCGAGCGACCGCATGCGGTCGGCCTCGAGGAACAGCGCCAGATCGAGCTGATTGGCCGGGAGGCTCTCGTAATACACCGTCCGGTCCTTGTTCGTCGTCCCGTTCATGTTCCCGCCGTTCATGAACAGCAGGTACGGGTGCTCACCGGGACCGACGTTCTCGGAGCCCTTGAACATCATGTGCTCGAACAGGTGCGCGAACCCGGCACGTGCCCTTCGATGCTCTGCTCAGTCAATGCCGACATTCCAGCCGGAATCTGACCGTAAATTGGAATGTCGGTAATCCGAACCTTCATGGCTGGCGTAATCAACGCTCGCGCTTTGCGCGCGTGCCGGTTGAGAAAACCTTTTCGCTCCAGTGCCGCGATGTATTGCATCACCGATGTCTGGCTGGCGAATCCGAAATGATTTTGGATTTCGCGCGTGCTCGGCGTAATGCCTTTTTCCCGTTGCTCGCGCTGAATAAAATCAAGCACGCTCCTTTGCCTGTCGGTGAGCATGCAGGTACCATCCTTCAAAGCGTAGGATCACGCAAGTTCAAATGAACATTTCCGCATCTGCTTTGCTAGGGTGGACAGTCCTCTGGACGCCACGGGATGTTACGAGCGACGGGCGCACGGAGTGACGCGCCCTTCTATGCCAAGCGAGTCGAAAGAGGTCCGCTCAAGATGATTATAACCTCACTAGATCGACCAAGAACTGGCACCAAAGGTAAATCATCCCGCGCCAGGAATATTTCACGTCGCCCGCAGCGGTTTGCTTGAGAACGCCTTTGTGAATGTTATGCGCGATTTGGTCGCGCAGATCTTTCTCGATGTCAGTCTGAATCTGCTCTTCATCGAGCGGTTCGATCTCCGCAGGATCAACTCTGTTTCGCCGCAAAAATTCGCGATGACTTTGATCAAGCTGCCAGAAGGATCGATCCGGCCGCTGCCGATTGATCCGGAACGCGGGAGAGAGTTTCAAGCCGTAGGACAACGGATAATTCCAAGTTGTCCAAACCGCGCCGTCCTTCGTGCGCGACGAAATACGCAGGTAATAAAACGAGAAATCACGCTGCTCATTCAGGCAGATAGCGGCCTGGGCACGGTCTTTTTCTCTGTAGAACAATCGGAAAAACTGCCGGTAATCTTCCCAATCCCACCCGGCATCGCTCACGTAAACGAACCCTTCGTCTTCGATCTCGCGCGTGATTTCGCTAAGCGCCGGGAACGTGTCTGACGATGGCGGACTTTTCGGTCGAAGCTGCTTTTCTTTTGGAAGTCGCAACGCACGAATCCGGGTGAGAATTTCCAGCCAAGGCAGAAACAGCCAAGCTAAAGCCGCGATCAAACCCCATACCCAATTGTTGGTAGCAAAATAAAATCCAAGAAAAGTGGCGGCCAGAATCCCGAGCGCCCCGGCCTTTTGCGCATACGAATTGTGAAACGTGCGGAGACCGACGCTGAGCACGGCCACGCCGAGGGTAAGAAGGAGACCGAAAAGCATCACGATACAGCCTGCCTACGGATTGATCTGATGTTCATTCAGAAATCTTTGAAGCTGATCCGTGTCAAAATTTGCCAAAACTTTATCGCCGGCCACAAACGTGGGTACATACGTTTGAGCAGAAAGCTGCTTCATCTCCTCGTACGCCTGCCGATCTTTGCCGACGTCGATCTCCTGGAAGTGATAGCCTTTCTCGCTCAGATAGTCCTTCGCATCAATACACCAGGAGCACCACGCGCGGCTGTAGAGCTTTAACTGCATCGGCGGGCGGAAATAAACCAGTCACCGCCTCGCCGTCAACCCGTTGCTTTTTGAATCGCCTGCGTCCTTAGGGCTAGTATGATTTCGCCCAAACGACGCGACGCGCGCTCGGTTCACCGGTAAATATGCATTGGCCCGGCTCTGAAGAGTCATCGAGCGGAATAACGCGGATCGTGACTTTCAGATCGTTCTTAATCTGTTCCTCGACTTCGCGCGACCCGTTCCAGTGTGCGAGCGCAAAGCCGCCGTGGATTTCGGGTTTAGAAGGATTTTTCGCGGTGAAGAAATCGTAGAAATCTTTCTTCGAATTTATGGCGTGTGTGTTCGCGTCTTGGAACTCTTTCGCGCGCGCATAGAGCGAATCCTGAATCGAGACAAGAATTTCTGGAGCGCGCGCAGCGAATTCGTCCATCCCCATCGACTCCTTGTTCTTAACCGGTTGATCGCGCCGGCTGACTGTGACAGAATTTTTTTCAAGATCACGCGGCCCGATCTCAACTCGCAGCGGCACACCTTTCTTGATCCAGTCCCAATTCTTAACTCCGCCGCCGAGATCGCGCCGATCGACTTCAGCCTCAATGGCAACATCATCGAGAAATTTTTTCGTACGTAACTCCGCGGCAAGCCTGTCGCAGGTTTCCAAAACTTTCGCGCGCGTCTCTTCCTTAGTTGTGATTGGCAGAATAACGATATGCGTCGGCGCGATGCGCGGCGGCAAAACAACGCCGTCGTCGTCCCCGTGCGCCATGACCACTGTGCCCACCATGCGCGTCGTCATCCCCCAGCTCGTAGTCCAGCCAAATTCCTGTTTACCCTCACGCGTTTGGAACTGAATTCCGCTAGCACGGGCAAAATTCTGCCCCAGAAAATGCGATGTGCCGGCCTGGATTGCCTTGCGGTCCTGCACCATCGCTTCGAGGGCCATAGTTTCCACCGCGCCAGGAAACTTTTCGCTATCCGATTTCAGACCCGCGAATACGGGAATCGCGCAACGTTCGCGCACAAAGGTTTCGTACACGCCGAGCATCCGCTTGGTTTCTTCTCGCGCTTCTGCTTCCGTTTCGTGGACGGTGTGGCCTTCCTGCCATAGAAATTCAGTTGTGCGCAGGAACAATCGCGTCCGCATTTCCCAGCGCACGATGTTGCACCACTGGTTAATCAGAATCGGCAAATCACGATACGATTGCACCCATTTCGCGTAGCTCGCGCCGATGATCGTCTCGCTCGTCGGCCGAACAACTAGCGGTTCGGTCAATTTTGATTCAGGATCCGGCACCAGCCCCGCTTGCTCATCCGTCTTGAGCCGGTAATGCGTAACCACGGCACATTCTTTGGCGAAGCCTTCGACGTGCTCAGCTTCCTTGGCGAAATAACTCAACGGAATGAATAAAGGAAAATAGGCGTTGCGATGACCGGTGGCGCGAATCAGCGCGTCGAGCTGACGTTGCATGTTTTCCCAGATCCCGTAGCCCCACGGACGAATAACCATGCAACCGCGCACGTCCGAAGGCTCGGCCAATTCAGCGGTGCGAACTACCTGCTGATACCACTCTGGAAAATCTTCGTCGCGCCGCGGCGAGATCGCAGTCTTTGGATTTTGCGAAGTTGCCATTGTAAAATCAGCGTTTCATAGAAACGCCTCACAATTGTAGGGCCGCCGTGTCAGCCGCCAAGCGATGTTTTGCCCCCTACTAGGTCGGACAAGGCACTTTCTCCTTAATCAGTTCATCGCTTAGGTTGACATCCCCTTGTCCCACCCATACTTTTCGTGCTCTTTTTCTGAGATGAAAACGTTTTCCGCCAAAGCCACCGAAGTGCCGCGCAAGTGGTGGGTCATTGACGCCCAAGGCCAGGTGCTCGGCCGCGTCGCGGTAAAGGCTGCCAACCTGCTACGCGGGAAAGAAAAAACCCTTTTCACCCCACACGTCGACACCGGAGACTTTGTTATTGTCATCAACGCGGAAAAAGTCCGGCTCACTGGAAAAAAGGAAGAACAGAAAAGTTATATGAGTTTTTCCGGTTACGTCGGCGGACACAAATCTGAAAGTGCCCGGGCGCGCCGCGCTCGCCATCCTGAATTGCTGGTCGAACGCGCCGTCCGCGGAATGATTCCGCACAATCGGCTGGGTCGGCATGTTTATCGGAAGCTGAAAGTGTATCGCGGCGATTCGCATCCGCACGTCGCGCAACAGCCCGAAGCTGTGAGACTTTAGAGGTCCAAACCTATGCCACAAGTTGACGAATTCATCGCCACAGGTCGCCGCAAAACATCAGTCGCAAACGTTCGCATGATGCCGGGCAGCGGAAAAATCGATATCAACGGCCGGGCCTTCGAAGATTATTTCCCGACTGTGCCGCTGCAGAATGTGGTGTTGCAACCTCTGCAGAATGCGAAGGCGGTTAACACTTATGATTTGTTTATTCACGCCAGCGGCGGCGGCATTATGGGTCAGGCCGGCGCGGCGCAACTCGCGATCGCGCGAGCGCTCCTTAAAGTCGACGCAAATTTGCGAGGCCCACTCAAATCCGAGGGCTTGCTCCGTCGCGATCCGCGGATGAAAGAGCGAAAAAAATCCGGGCAACCCGGCGCTCGGAAGCGTTTCCAGTTCTCCAAACGTTAGTCGAATCCGTAGGTAAGCGGCCTGTAGCCACGGCCCTGCGGGCCGTCTTGCATGGCATAAACAGCGCAGCCAAACACCGGCCACAGGCTGGTGGCTACAATCTGCGCTCGTTTATGGTTTCTTTGGCGATGGAACGTTCTGCGGCTGGTTCGGCGCGGGCGGAGCTTGCGGCGCTGGCGCGGCAGGAATCGACAACATCGGCGGGACCGTTGGCACTGCTTTGGGTGGCGGCATCGATGTGGTAATCGGCTTCAGCAAGCGCAGTTGCTGCATCGCCTCGCCCGCCCAAAAGCTCGTTCGGTATTGGGTGAGGATGGTCTCGCAGATGCGCCGCGCGTCGTCGTTGCGATTTTTCGCCTTCAAAATGTACACCTGCGAAAGCATGGCGAGCGGCGCCGCATAACTATTGGGGTAAGCCGACGCGATCTGTTGATACATCGCCAACGCTTCATCCGTTTTGCCCATCGAATCCAGATTAGCCGCAATTGCCATCTTCGCCGTGCTGACAAGCTCATGCTTCGGGTACTTTGCTATGAAAGTTTCGAGCGTTTTGTTTGCCTCAGTGAATTTCCTTTCCTTCCGCTGCGCTTCACCGAGCAAAATGTACGCATCGGCGCCAGCAGGCGTATCGGGGTAACGAGCGATTACCTGTTCGTACTCTTGTGCGGTATTCGCGCTCGCCAACGCGGCTGATGCAGCGGCCGCGCGGCGATCGGAATAAAACCGATAACCGGTGAACGCAGTAGCTGCGAGCAGGACGACGATCGCGGCCGCGATAATTGGATTTTTGAAACGCTCCCAAAAAAAACGCGTTTCCAGTGCGACATCGCGAGATGGAGGTGGCGCTGTTGGCATAAACGTCGTGTGCTGGATCAGTTTGAAAACCGGGTGAGGGTCGTCTTATGCCACGCGAAGGTTTCTCGCGCAAGCC
>CAWDRS010000024.1:0-153764 GCA_963804795.1 uncultured Acidobacteriota bacterium
GCCCCGAGCACCGGCCCAATGTACGGGATGAATCGGAGCGTCGCCGCCAGGGCCGCCCAGACCAATGTGTACGGCACGCCGAGCACGTAGAGTCCTGCCCCGGCGGCGACCCCGTAGATCAGATTGACCAGAGACTGCATCAAGAGCTGCCGGCTGACCCGGCTTCCCGCTTCGTCAAGCGCCTTCGTCGTCACGGCCAGCCGGCCGTGGCCGAACAACCCGAGCAGCCGATCGCGCAGATCTCGACGTTCGAGCAGCATGAAGACGACCAGCACCAGCACGAGCGAGGCCGTACCCAACGGACCGACGATCGGACCGAACCACGTGAAGCTCGAGAAACTGGATACCGGCGCAGCGGTGACCACGACGGGCTGCGACCGGGTTCCTGTGCGCACGTCCGATTTGCCAAGGTCGGTCCTGATGTCCTCAATCGTCTCCTGCAGTTTCTCGACCGAGCCGCCCTTGCCCGCGCCGCGTACGTCCGCGATCTTCGCCAGGATGTTGACGCGGTAGCGCGGAAGGTCCTCGGCCAGATGGTCCATCTGCCGCGCCAGACCCCAGCCGGCGAGACCGAGGAGCGTGAACACCAGTGTGACAATCGCGAGCACGGCTGGGATGCGGCCGATCCATCGTTGAAGCGACGTGACAGGAGGCGTCAGCACGAACGTGAGAAGGATGGCGAGGGCGATCGGCACGAGCACGGCCTGCGCCCAGTACAGGACGGCCACGACGAGCACACATCCCGCGAAGGTCACCCACGGTTTCAGTGTTCTCTGCATGTCATCCACCAGGCCCCAACTGTTCGTCTGCGCATGAGCAGATCGGGCAAACTGGCCCGCGAAAAGGCTATCGGAGCGGCGTGCAGTGGCGGATCAGCCGCCCAATTCTTCAGCTACACCGCGGTTGTCACCGCTTCATCGCTTTGCCGACGCGCGTGATCGCGTTGCCCGTCCTGCGGCTTGTCCGACCAGCAGCGGCCTCAACCTTCCCTACGGTTTCGTCAACTTGGCCGTCAGCCTTCAAGTCGTCGTCGCCTATCACGATGCCGACAACTTGCTTGACCTTGCCCTTCACCTGATCAACTTTCCCTTTGCGCTCGTTCTTCGTCCACATGCGAAGCCTCCAGACCTCGTTCGATAGCGGTCGACTCGATGTTGCTGGACTAGCGAGCAACGGTCCGCTCACAAACAACCCGACCACCAATAGCGCTCGGACAACGACCAAAGCACCTGCGCGAACGGGCCGACCGTGAACCTCTCGACGATCCCCACCAGCCGGGCAACCGGACTATTTCCATGCTAGATGAGGGTGCGATGGCGAGTCTGTACACTTGAGAACAGCTGTGTCACGCGCGAATGTTCTTCCGTGTCTAGTTGGAGACATCTATCCTGCGGTGCTGAGAGTACGCTGTGTATGTAGGTGATTTCATGATTAACGGCCATGACGATGCCGAGGTCCGTGGGTTTGCCGAAGACCGCTCATCCGGCGAGGCTGCCCCAGAAGAGGCGGAACAGTTCAGGCGACAGGCGGAGGAAGCGCGTGAGGTCCGTGACCAGCATCGCGAGGCACGCGAAACACACCGACAGGAGCGAGAGGAGCTTCGCCGCACCGCGGAGGCGGCGCGCGTCGCCAGCGAGGAGGCACGGAACGCGTCCGAGATGGCGCGCACCGCCAGCGAGGAGTCCCGCGGTGCGACTGACGCTGAACGGCAAGGCATGGTAGATGCCATGCGCGCCACAGCCGATGCGCTGAACGCTTCGCTCGAACAAATGAAGGCCGTGGAGGAGATGCGGAGGACCCTGCGTGAGATAAGGGACGTGAATACGCTCGACTCCAACTAGCGGCCGGAGGCTCTCGTGCGTCACGCCGTTCGCCGCAACATCCGCATCTCCGCAAACAATCGGCGCCACTGATGACGTTACAAACCTCCTGTGCGGTTTCTCGACTCGAAGCTGGGAGCGGTCGGCGCCAGGCCAGTCAACCAGCCGCCCCTGAACCCTGCACGGTGCAAACCTACAGCGACATATGAACAGCTCCGCATGAGCCGCCAGATCAACCCTGAACGGTAGTTCTCGATCATCAGAATGACCGGCCCCTGATCGAGCGCGAAATGGTCTTGCGAGATCCAACCGGACACTCGGGCACCATGAGTCGGAAACGTCGGATTGAAACTGCAGACGAGCCCATACTCGCTTTCGATCTTTGGGTACACCACAGAACAGTGCTGCAGGGTAGGAAGCACGATCTCAGGAGCGAACGGCAGCGATGCGACGACGGCCCACGGAGCCAGCGTGCCGTCATCCGGACCATACGGCACGCCTCGCGCGAGATATCCATGGAAGCGCCGTGTGACGCCTTTTACTCGACGTGTCGCTGGCCCCGGGCCGTTACTCGCCGTGATGCCCCAGGCGTGCTGGCCATAGCCACGGAAGCTCTTCGGATTCCGAATGGCGTACTGTTGGTTCACGTAGGTTGCGCGACGACTGTTCTCGAAGTAGTCCATCGCCTGTCGGCGCATGAAGGCGTCCTGGATGCCGCGGAAGTCAATCCACAGGTGGGAGAGCTGATGCATGAACAGCGGGGCGCCGTACAGAAACTCGTGGCCGTACAGTTTCTTCCAGCGATAGGTCGACGTCCATGCGAGATAGCTTTTCTCGGGCAAGGGGTGCGTCGGCGAGCCAAGGCCGAGCACGTACAGAATCAGCGCCTCGTTGTATCCCTGCCACTGATAGCGCAAGAAGCCGGTTTCCGGCTTCCACCCGTGTGAGACGGTCACCCGACCGTTTCGCGCCCATCGCCAATCCACGCGCCGATACAACGCGTCCGCGAGCCTCCGCACTTCGCGCTCATCGTCGGTTTCCTGATCGAAGTAGGTGGCAGCGGCTAACGCGCCGGCGATCAGGAGAGTCGTGTCCATGGTGGACAGTTCAGACCGCCACGCGCGTCGACCGGTCGTGACATCGAGGAAATGGTAGAAGAAGCCCCGGTGCCCAGTGGCGTCGGGCATCGGACCGTGCGGAGCGTTCCAGAAGAAACGCAACGTCGCCAGCGTCCGCTCGACCGCCTGTGCGCGGGCCACGAACGAGCGTTCGACCCCGACGGCATAACTGGTGAGCGCCAAGCCCACGCCAGCGATGCTGGCTGGAACGACGCCGGCGGACGTGTTGTCGGGAATCAGCCCATTCGACGGGTTGGTTTCCTGCCAGAAGTACTGGAAGGTGGTCCGCTGCAGGGTCTGAAGCTCCTCATCGCCGTATGTGGGAGCCCGACGCCGCGCCGTGCGCGTCTGCGCACTCATGATGGCGTGAACTCCACGGTGAGGGCCGCGACGGCGTGAGGCGGCAGTTCGATCTCGATAGCGAGCCGGCCGTCGCGCCACGTCCACGGACACGCCTCTCGTACCATTGCTGAAGCCTCATGAAGCTGTTCGACGGCCACGCTGTCGAGATATTCCGGCTCGCCCAACGCCTGCCATCGACCCTTGGCGTTTGCGTGATGCTCGTCGATTCGCTCTAACCAGGCACCAGCGGGTTCCGGCGCATGCGCAAGGTGAACGCACACGCGCGCTGGCGCGATCGAGTGGCGCGGCAGCGCGTGATTCACGAGCAACGCGCTGACACGGGCATGGTCACGTGTGACCCAGGCATTGACCGTCTCATGGAGGCCGTCAACCAACAGGCGTTCGGACCCCAGCCTGTGCAACAGCTCGAACGCGCGGTATGTAGGCTTGGCGACGCCATGCAGAGTGAGCAGGCCAAATCCGCCGTGAAACGGCACGGACGGAAAATAGTTCTCTTCAAAAATATCTGAGAACGTCCAGAAGCTGTAGCCCTGAACCAGATCGCTGGCCTCGATGGCCGTCTTTGCGGCAAAGGCCGCGGCGTAGGGCTCGTCATGCCGCGGATCTCGAGGATTGGACGAGGAATTCCATTCGGTGTAGTACACGGGCAACTGGCCGGCTCGGCGCCGGGTGTCCTGCGCCCATTCGCGAAGGACGCCGCGCTGACTATTGGCCAGCTGCGTTTCGGTGTCATCGTCTTCATGACCCAGAGCGTCGGTCGGGTAATGGTGCGTGGTCACGAAATCGACCGGCGCGTTGCCCCTCTCGCAGAATTCGAGAAACTCTTCAATCCAGCCATCGCGCGCCGTCGCCGGTCCGCCGACTTTCAGCGATGGGTCGACCGTCTTGATGGCGGTCGCCGTGACTCGGTACAGGGTGAAGTAGTCCTCCTGGGTGCCAGTCCAAAAAGCTTTCAGATTCGGTTCGTTCCACACTTCAAAGAACCACTCCGCCACTTCCTGGATGCCGTACCGCGTGATCCAATGCGAAACGAGCGTGTGGATCAGAGTGGACCACTGTTTGTAATCCTTCGGGCGCGTCACATTGGCGCGATACTGGAAGACGGTCGTCGATCCGGACGCGAGCGACGTGGGCATGAAACTCAGTTCGACGAACGGCCTCATGCCAATCGACAGGATGAAGTCGACGATTTGGTCGGCGTTGAAGAAGGAGTACAGCAGCTGGTCCTTGTGTCTGACGACCGTCCCGACATCATCCGACAGCAGCCCGTGAAAGCGCACGTAGCGAAATCCCAACTCGGAGTGACAGCGTCGAAGCTGCTGCTGCCAGTCGGCTCGGAGCGCGATCGGCGCGTGGCAGCTGCCGACGGTGTGCTCCCAGCAGTGCAGAAGCTCGGTCCCTTGCTGCGAAAGATCGCACCAGAAATCCACGGGTGTCATTGCTGGTCCCCGCCCTCAGCACCCAAAGGGAAAGCATTGTGACGCATAGCCGCGCATCATGGTGTCGCGCTCGGTGTCGGCGACAGCACCGGACGGGCGCGGAGCTGCGGCATCGGTATCAATGTGCCGCAAGCGGCAGTCATGACCTGCGATCGCTGGTAGCACCAGCGAATCAACTCAGCCGCTCGTCTAGTGTCGGCCGCTCGATTCGATGACGATTCCTACAATGGTCAGATTTTCAATCTGCTCTCCCAGCTCCACCGGCACTGTTCTTTCTCGGAAAGCTCGACCTGAATTATGTCTGGCTCCAGCTCGGGCCGCTCGGCCCGAAAAGACGGGCTGGGACGAGTACCTGGGAAGCCCGCAGATCGCTGGACCTCGTCGTCAGGCGCCAGCCTCAGCACGTCCGCGCGCTCGTGGCCCGCGCCTGGATCGATTACATCGTTCGACACCAGGATGCCGTGGGGCACGCGGTGGGTGCTCGGCGGGGGCAGCAAGAAGCGAGCGGTCGCGACCGTGCGGGCAGCCGTGAACCTCCCGTCAGATTTCTTCACGCACGCCGAGGCGAAGTTCGCGCTGTGGGACATGCAAGTGCGGGAACGCAACCTGAGGGGGGCGGCGGAAGCCGGACGCGAGCTTGCGGACGACTTCCCCGACAACCGCGAGGTCGCCGCCTTCCTGGAGACCCGCGAAGCGCGCGGACGGCGCTGGGGTTCGTACGCCCCGCGCGTCCGCTACGACTTCAGTGTGCGGCGAACGGAGTTGGCGTTATCGGTCAGCGGAATCGGTGGAGACGCCCATTTGTTGAGTATCGCCCTGTATCCAATGGCCGCGGAGCACCCGCTGTTGCCGATGGCCTACCGGATAGGTCTTACGCCTCCGAGGTTACCTGTCAGCCACAGAATCAACAGAATCAACAGCACGAGCCCAAGCAATCCACCGCCATAGTGTGGTGTCCCCCAGCCAGCCCCTCGCCCGTAATAGGCGCCGCCACCACCCAACAACAACACCAGTACCATAACGATCAGGAGAATGGGCATAGCACCACGCGTTTGCGTTCCGAGCTTCCGATGATTGCCGCTGGCATCGAATGCGCCGGCCCGATTCTATTCAGGCTTCTCAAGATCGGCAGTTCACAACGAGACAGCACATTAGACTCCGGCTGTTCACTACCAACACGATTCTCGACCAAGAGCCACTATCAACCCCACAGTGTGCCACGCTGATTGACACCGTGGCTCGTATGGAGCATTGGCGGCCCGGCCTGGGCTCACTTGTGCCTTGGCGGCGTCACCTATTGGGAGCAGGTGGCAGACTAGCCTCCGGACACTCTAGGCCCGCAAAGACGCACGCTTCGACGTCCGGCCCGTGCTAACCCTTGATTGCGGCCATCGCGAACAAGCCTGTAGGGGTGCGAGCGAGGAACTTGGCGTCCAGCAGCGTGGCGAGGACTGCGTCGCAGCTCTCGGGATCGAGACCGAACAAGCACTGCGCCTGCAACGCCGTCAGCCGCAGACCGGGCATCTCGAGGTATTCCGCGCGGACTCGGCGCAGCAGGTCTGGAGATGTCAGATTCACACATGGACGCGGAGCCACAATAGGGCATCCCTTCAAAACGATCTCCAGTTGCGACGGTGGGGACAAATCCTTCGTTTACAAGCTGAACATGCGCGGCGCAGAGAGGAGTCGGGTCTATCGACCCGCCTCCTCTTTGCCGTGACTTACGCAGCTACCGCGATTTTGATCCGATTGGGTTTGGCATCCTCACGCAGAGGGAGCCGGACCGTCAGCACACCGGCTTTGTACTGGGCGCTGACCTTGCTCGCGTCGACGGTGGGCGGCAGCGTGAACGTCCGCGCGAACGCGCCATAACTGCGCTCGATGCGATGGAACAACTCCTCGGTAACTTCCGTGTCGAGCTTCTTTTCGCCACTCAGCGTGAGCGTGTTGTCCTCAATCGTCAGCTCGATCTCCTCTTCCTTCATGTCGGGCAGCTCCGCCTTCAGCACCAGGTCGTGGCCGTTGCTGTAAATGTCGACCACCGGCACCCACGCGCCGCGGTTGAGGTCTTCCTGAGGGCGGCGATAGTAGCCCTCGAACATCCGGCTCAGGGTCTCCTGCTGGATCCGGCTCAGGTTTTCCTGCTGCAGCGGCGTCAGATCGCGGGAGGAATCCCAACGAACAGTAGTCATGTTAGTTCTCCTGTCCTGATAGAGCGACTGTCGCGGCGCGACTTCCATCGCAGATCTCGAGGACCGGGGATGGGCGCACCCCGAGGCCGAGAGTGCTACTACAGGAAAAGCTTTGGTGAGGGCTGTTGCTCAAGGTCGGGGAGGATTCCCCGGCTGGGTGCGGCAGTGCTCAGGAAAGCAGCGCAAACGGAGCATACGCCCTTTCCGACGCACAAGCAATGACGAGGGGAGTACGCGATGCGCAAAGCGGCACAGACAGATGTGGCGATGCGGAGTGCGACGTCCGGTGCCGGATGATGCTGGTTTTCAGGCCGCTGGCGGGGCAGGCGTCGGCTAGTCGGACGCGCGTCTAGTCCGATCCTGGAAGTCACGAAGGGTTCGACGCATGTCCTCGATGAGCTTCATGTGCTCGATCGTGGCATTCAGTGTCTCCGTTGCCCGTGGATGACTTCGCGCTTGTACGCGGCGCGACCGAACCTGTGACATCGAAGCAGACGGCGGAACGCGTGTGGGAGCCGAAGTTCCTGGCCGATTCCCACCGAAACAGATCGAGGCTCCACAGGCTGTCTTTCGCATGCCCGAGAACCGTGAGCCAGGAGTGGCCCGTCGCGTCCGGCTTGGGCGTGTACCGAGCGGCGAGAATGCGCCGCACGACATCCTTGTTCATGGCGACGCCGAAGGCCAAGGTGATCTGTTGCGCGATTCGCGGACAACCCCATGTCGGATTCCGCTGTTTCATGTCGACGACGGCCGCGATGACCTCCCGTGCGGGGCCCTTGGGGCCGGGCTTATTCGACGCCTGGAAGAGAACAGCCGACGATACTTCCGGGTCGTCAGCACTCGATGGAGGCGAAGGAGCGTTGAGGGTTTAGGACGACGGCGACACGGACGAGGCGACTCGGGCGCATGAACAGCGTACACAGGCCGGCGACTACCCGCTCAGAGAGGCGGAGGTTGGGGGAACGGCGCCGGGAGCGATTGAGAATCAACAGTTGCTGCTTGACGAGGACGGATTCGGCCACCACGGCACGCGCCCCGCCCGGACCGGCGAGCCGGGCGACGATCGCCACGACGGGGAGAACCAGGACGGCCAGTCACGCATGGCACAATCCTAACAATCTAGCGAGAGCTCAGGAAATGCTAAGGAATTTAGGAATTCGCCATGCACAGGACTGCGGCGGCGGCCGATCGTCTCTGCCGAGACCAGCCCCCATAGCGAATCGGGTTTTCAGTAGAGACAGGATTATAGCGGGCGCCCTTTGTCGCTACTGAATAGACGGTACGTGCTGTGGCCGTCGCGGTTGCGGGCCGAAGACTGTCCTGGGCAGCTGTTCTAGACTCTCTAGATTCAGTTGTTGGCAGGGACGCGGCCCGCCGACGAGCCTCCGCAAAAGCTACGACCGTCTGCCAACGCAGTGCGAAAGCAGTTCGGCATTTCTCATTACTCCTCGGCACCGTCCGCGCCTGATCCTCCGCTCCCCTTATCAATGCGGGTCGCGCCGGCGTTCTGGGTCAGGTCTTCGCTCTTCTCCGCGAGTCCGAGCATGTCACCGACACGCGCGCTTTCAGGGCGCTGCGCAATTGATTCCGGATCGTATTCGCTAGATGGATCTGGTGTTTTCGGCACCTCCGATCCGCTGAGGCCGAGGACGTCGCCCTTACGTGGCTCGTCGCTTACCGGCTCGACGTTCTCATCGTTGACGGGCTTCTGCTCATCTAAACGGGCCATGGTCCCTCCTGCGACATAAAGTTCGATTTACGATACCCTTGGGCAGCGTCAAGTCGCGCTTGACGACCTCGGGAGCGATCAGCGATGACCTGGACTCTTGCTGGGCAGCATTGTCTCCCGCCGCGGCTGATTCTCGCGACCGCGGCTGTGCGCGACCCGGTCAGGCCTTGCCAAGTCACCCGCGACATTCAGGGTGCATGCAGTTGCAATGGAGCTCCGCCTCTGGCGCCTTCTTGCAGTAGTCGCTGCAGTACTTATTGCCCGCGGTCACCTTGCAGCCACACGCGGCATGGGCGCAATCGTGCTGAACGGTTTGTGTGTCAGGCATATGAGGCCCTTCCAGAAGTTCATCCAACGCGCGGCGTGCCGCTCGTGTCGATTACAGACGGCGCGTCAGGCTGCCGGCGCTTGGGCCCACGAGGAACTCCACCCCATCTGTCCACTGAGCCACCTTCGAGTCGCGTGAACCGACGTCCGAACTTTCGATCGATTGGCGACTCCGCCGATCGTGCAATATCGGGTCCCGCTGAATGCGATTACGGCTGTGGCGTGGCAATCAGACTCCACGTCCACGTGCGGGGCCATGAACGGCGGCGGCGCGGCATGGTCCCAGTATCCCTCCGCGGCGGTTTTGGCAGCTCCGGTGCCCGACAAAACATCTGCCGGACACTCAATCGACGCACCGGACGGAGTTTTTGCGGAGCACACCCCTGCCGGATGCTGTGCCTAACATGATTGCCTCCGGTTCGATTGTGCCCGATTGCCGTTAGTCCCCGCACACAGCCTCACACAAGTGAGTTCTACCGGATAGGTGCGCCGCCCCCGAGATTGCCGGTGAGCCAGAGGATCAACAGAATCAACAGGACGAGCCCAAGCAATCCACCGCCATAGAATAGTGTGGTGTCCCCCAACCAGCCCCTCGCCCGTAGTAGGCGCCGCCACCTCCTAGCAACAAGACCAGCACGATGACGATCAAAAGAATGGGCATAACACCACGCGTTCGCGTTCCGAGTTTCCGACGATTGCCTCCTGGCGCTGATTGCGCAGGCGCAATTCTATTCCGGCTTCCCAAGGCCGGAAGTTCAAAACGAGACAGTCCTGAGACTTGGGCTGTTTCACTACCAACAAGATCCACTACCAAGAGCCACTCTCAACCTGTGCCTGTTGGAAAAGTCCGTTCCCATTGATATCGGCGAGGCGTCATGACGGGCGTGCGTGGTAAGGGCGCTAAGCAAAAGCTTGCACTCTACAACGCCGACATGCAGGCGATGTTTCGGGAAGTTACGAGGGTTTTGAAGGTTAGTGCGCGGGCCGCATTCGTGATCGGTGACGCCACCGTCGATGGTTCGGAGGGGACGACAACAGACGACATGGCCGACTGGGCCAAGGCGGCTGGATTGCGCCTGGAGAGGCGCATCCCTAAAATCGTCTACGGCCTATATAGCATCATGAAGGACGAACAGATTCTCATCTTCCGAAAACCATAGTTCGGAGCGCTGACCATGCCGACCGTTACACTGAACCCCGGAGAGATTGCGGAGCTTGACCGCCAGGACCCTGACAGTGCCAGTGACGACGGATTCCAGGGTCTTCTGGTTCGATTGCAAGGAAAGGTCAACAGAGCGACAGGTGGAATCGACCCGGCCGAAAAGGATCTGTCGGACATCCCACGGCTGGCTTTTGACTACCGAAATGGCGGTTGGCAGAATCGGCTGATTGCCATCTTTGGGCGTACCCTCGGGGCCACTCTCGGGCGGTGACCTCCTCCTGGACCGCGAAATGGGCGCTCAACCGTCCGCTAACCTATCAAGCATGCTCAGAGCCATGAGCGATGAGTGCCCGCGTTTTGGCGAAGAGCTGGTCCAGAGCGCGCTCAGCGGCTTCGATACGAGCCTTTAGGGCGGCAATCTCCTGCGGCGAGGGACTGGACATGGGCGCGTACCGTGGACCGGTTGGCTGACCCCGCTGCCTCCCCGATGATGCCACCGAATCTCCTGTGCGGCCACTTTTTCGTACCCCTACCGAATCTCGACGACGTCTCCCCTCCGACGAGGCCGCATGTGCCAGACGGAACAGCGGAACGACGTCAGGCCGTTGTACCAGTTCCTGCGTGAATGTCTTCGAATTGATGGCTAGCTATCTTGTGGTTCTCGTCGCCGCCGTCGGCGTCATCGCGTTCTTAACGCGGACCAGACGGCGGCATCACTGACGCCCTGCCAGATTTTCGCTTTGGAGGCGAAACGAGGTCATCGCCGAACTGACCCGATTGGCGTACGCACGTGGCTGCCAAGGTTCCTGAGAACGATCTACCGGGCGCTGGCTCGTCAAGACGCTATCGGAAGCGTTGACCTGATGTGCAGTCTGGAACAGCGCCGAGGGTGTCTACCCCGATACGCTGGCGAGCGTGAGCGTCAACCCGCATTCCCCGGCACGCCTATCGGTCGCCACCCCGAAGTATCTCGTGAGCCGCTTCCACATGGCGATGCTCCAGATTTCTGACGACGTCAGCGCGGCATGCGATGGCTACCGACCGACGCAATTTTGCCGATTGGTCAGTGAAGAGGGCGGCCTTGGAGCGGCTCGTTTTGTTCTGCATGGAACGAAGCCCTCCGGCGGCTTTAACGAACTCTTCCGCTGCAACCGCCTCGAGCTCTCCATGGAAGCACTCGTGACGCAAGAGCCGTGGTGTCAACTTTTTACACAAGAAGAACTCGGCCAAGCCCGAAAAAGGCTGGCCGACGTCGGGTTTTCAAACTCGTTGCACTCTTGAACGAATCAGGTGAGGTTCATTCTAGAGACACTCGTCCGCCCCCCGGAGGTGTGCACTTCTAGACTGCGCGATCGGGACCGGCGGTCCAACCCTTCGCCAGTATCGCGACTGTTCACTGGCGTCTAGCCTCAAGCGAATGAAGGTGCTGCGCCACGGCAGCTACCGTCCCCTCTACCGTGTCGGCCTTCATGGAGATCGGATCAATCGCCACACTCAAAAGGACCGAGCAAGACGGGCACGCGTAGCTGAAGCCATGCCACGTCTTCCCTCCGACGACGTTCACGTCAACGTGGTCGGCAATCACCTTGTGGATCTGGCTGTTGCACTTGGGACACTGTGCAGGCATGGGGCGGTCCTTCTGCCAGAGAGCCTATCCCAGATGGCCGAAATGGCTCTCAGCTCCAGTTCTTCGCGAGCATCGCTGTTCGCCACTTCTCGACTCGGGCGAGCATCTTGGGAGCCGACCCTTCGACAGTTGCCAGCAGCAAGCCGTGCCCATCGATCACCGTGCGCAATTCCCAGCCATCCGGATGGCTCCACACTTCGCAGACGGCCGAGATCGCATGGTCGCCATTCGGCTTGGTCAGACGAAAACCTTGGGGTAGGCGTACAGGCCGGCAGCGCCAGCTAGGGGCGTTCGACGTCATGCGTGCGGAGCTTGGCATTTGCCCTCTGAGAGATGTGTCGGCGCTCGCAGGTTGCGCGCGACTGGCGATCCATTGGAGTTCGTCCAGACTACTGATCCGCTCAGGCTCACGCTGTTCAAAAGCGCACGCATCCGCGCTGCTGTCTACCGGGACGCCGGAGCGCGAGATTTATTGGGTAGGCGTGCGATTATTTGGGCAGGAGCGGTTTTCCTAGCAAACCCGGGGCGTGCGGGAGATCTGGTGCCTGGACAACCCTGCGCTGGTTCCGGAACGGCTCTAGCTACTTTGCGGTGAAGAATTCGATTCTACACATGGCTTATCTGTCGCGCGGCCTCTCTAGGGTGAAGTCGTTACCTCTGTGGTATCGATCTCACCGATCCTCAGTCCGTTCGACCTTCCGAGGACCGCGAGGACGCGCGTCGGCTGCGCGCCGAGTCAAGGAGCGCCTCGCGGGGTAGCGATGACGACGAGGTTCCCAGCCAGGACCCCAAGGCCCACCCAGCGTTCCATGCCGTCGGCACCATGGTAGAGGCACCGGCGCAACCGATGGCGACGTTTGAGGACACTGATGCGGCCCTCACAGCCGACGCGCCAGCGCAACCCGCGCCGGAACCAGCGTTGGCGTTCATGCGCGCGCCGGGCCGGCGTCTTCGGCCCGGGACGGGGCAACACGACCCGCCGCACGCCGCGCGCCGTGGCCGCGGCTTCGTTGGCCGCCGAGGCAAACCCGCGATCCGCGACCGCCAGGTCCGGCGGCTTCCCGAAGGTCTGCTCATGCGCGTCGAGCGCGGGCTCCCACAACGTCGAGTCGGCGGGGCGGCCGTCATGCACGGCATACGCGGTGACGATCTGGCCGTCGGCCTCTTGAATGCTCACGAGTTGACCAAACTCCGTCGGGGTGACGATCTTGCCTTTGCGGATCGGCGTCGTGTGCGGTTCGAACAGACTCACGACCTTGTCCGGCACGTGCGTATCACCCTCGAACACTCGCTGCGTCGTTTGCGCGACCACGCGACGCAGCAACGGGATCATCGTCTTCAGCTGCCTCTGGGCGCGTCCCACGCGTCGCCGCGTCGCGTCCGTGGCGGTTCGCACGCGCTGCGCGGCTCGGTGCTGCATCGTCTCGGCGTCCCGCAGCACTGCACGGGTCGTCGCCACCAAGCGCCGATAGCTGTCGCCCAGCCTATCCCGCGTTTGGGGACTGCGCGCGGCGTACTGAATCTCGAGCACCCGGCGCGTCACACTCCGCGCGCGATCCCGCATGGCGCGCTGCCCGCGGCCGACCAAGGCCTCGAGTGTCTTGACGACGCGCGTCACCACGCGGACCCCATCGGCCAACAGCGAACTATCCGTCGGATGGTGGATATTGGTCTCCACCACTGTCGTGTCGACTCGCAGCCGCCGGCCCTTCGTGACGCCCGCGTCGATGGCGAGCGCCACGACGCGCTGATGCAGCTGCGCGATCACCGCCGGGCCCAAGGCGTTCGCAATCTTCAGAATCGTCTTGTCATCTGGCCCGGCGTCGCAGCCAATCCGGGCGAACGCGCGATACACCACATTCGCCCGGACCTCGTGCTCCAACTCCGCGTAGCTCCAACCATAGAGATGTTTCAAGATGAGCAGGCGGAGAACGACTTCCGCCGGCGTTCCGTGGCGTCCGCGTCGACGATTCTTCGGGTACCGCCGCTCCAGCGCCGCCGCGATCACCTCGACGAGCGCTTCGTCATCGATCAGCTGATCGATGCGGCGCAACGCCGCGGGCCACAGCTTGCTGGCATCGGGCAACACGACTTCCCACACACTCCGTTCGCGCTGACGGCGTCGGACCATACGACCTCCGCCGCGTCATCGGATCTCGCCCCGCCGGCGCGCCCGCGTCCACACCTGGGTGCGATTGCGGTCAGCCAGGTCGCGCGCGATCGCTTGAAAGCGATGCCAGGCCTCGACGCCCGCGCGGACGGTGTCCACCACGGCATAGCAGGCCGTGGTGAAAGTCCGAGTTTAATCAAGTTAGGGATCGACACGATCGATCGGTCGTACTACACTGTCGCGCATGGCCATGGGTAAGCGAGAGAGCGAGCAGTCGTCGTTGTGGGTCGCGACCTCGGACCTGCCCACGTCGCCCGGCCATCCGTTCTATAGGCGGCTGAATGCGTTGCTCGAGGCGCACGACTGTGATCGGTTCGTCGAAGACTTGTGCGGCAAGTTCTACGCACGGGTCATGGGCCGCCCGAGTCTGACGCCTGGCCGTTACTTCCGGCTGTTGCTGGTCGGCTACTTTGAAGGGATCGATGGCGAGCGCGGGATCGCGTGGCGCGCGACCGACTCGCTCGCCATCCGCAGTTTTCTGCGGCTTCCCGTGGACGAGCCCCCGCCCGATCATTCGACGATTTCTCGCACACGGCGGTTGATCGATCTGGAGACGCACCGGGCCGTCTTTACGTGGGTGCAACAACGACTCGTTGAGGCGGGGTTGCTCAAGGGACGGACGATGGCGATCGACGCCACCACGCTCGAAGCGAACGCCGCCATGCGGAGCATCGTGCGGCGCGACACCGGAGAGCGCTACGAGGCCTTTCTGACCGGGCTCGCGCACGCGTCGGGCATCGAGACGCCGACGCGCGAGGACTTGGCCCGACTCGATCGGAAGCGCAAGAAGAAGACCTCGAACAAAGACTGGACGAGCCCGTCCGATCCCGATGCGAAGGTCACGAGGATGAAGGACGGGCGGACGCATCTGGCCCACAAGGCCGAGCATGCGGTCGATCTGGAGACCGGCGCGATTGTCGCCGTGACGCTGCAAGGGGCGGACGCCGGCGACACGACGACGATCGTCGAGACGGCGACGGCCGCGGCTGATCAGATCGAAGACGCGCAGGCCGATGTCGACAAGCCGCAGGCGTTGGAAGAGATCATTGCGGACAAGGGCTATCACAGCAATCAGACGATGGTCGACCTCGCCGCCGTGGGCCTGCGGTCCTACATCGCGGAGCCGGATCGCGGACGGCGCGATTGGTCGGCGGAGCCTGAGGCCCAAGCGCCGGTGTATCGCAATCGTCGCCGCATCCGTGGACGACGCGGCCGGCGGCTGATGCGTCGGCGCGGCGAGACGATCGAACGCTCGTTTGCGCACGTCTATGACACCGGTGGGATGCGCCGCACGCATCTGCGCGGTCACCCGAACATTTTGAAGCGTCTCCTGATTCATGCGGGTGGCTTCAATCTTGGGCTCATCATGCGTCAGATCTTCGGCGTCGGCACGCCGCGCGGCCTGCAGGGCCGACTGGCGGCCATGATGGCCGTCGTGATCGCGCTCGGGACGCTGCTCGAAGACCAGTGGACGAGCCTGGGCGTGCGACGAGCCAATCGTCTACCCTTACTTACGCCGGGTCACCGTTACGAGCTGTTGCCAGTCGCCACGTAACAACGTCTTTAGCCACGGGCTGATAGGGCACGTGCTGGCTGCGGGTCCGCCCCTCGCCCGCCCAATGGGCGAGCTGCACGGCTGGGTGCTTCTCGCCGCGGGCGCACCGACAGGTCGGCTTGCCACAGACCCGTCCCCGCTCGGCCAGCGTCCCGAAAATCATCGCGCGCATCAAGCGCTGCAGCTCTTTCCGCAGCACGGCGTCCGGGACCGTTTTGAGGTGATCCAATGACACGATGGCAGATGATCGCACACGTGATCGACCCACGCAAGCGCCCTCCGCACATCATTCTGCCAAATCCCACCGGAGGCCGCTCTTGATCCTCAACGACTTACGTGGTCATTTCTTCACCGCAAAGTAGCTAGTGGGATGTAACGCCTGAATCAGTAGCAGCCGCTCCGTTGTCGCGGCTGCGAAACCGGGCCGAACCACATGACGACACGCTACTGAATCAGGAGATACAGGCCACTATTTCGAATCTGAGTCCGGGGCTAAGCCGGGTCCAAGTCCGCGCGCAGAGCCTCCCGTTCGGCCGTCCCTCCGCCCGGATTCACGGTTTGCGCGCCCGTTCCGGGTCAAGGACGGCGGCGATCGCGTCGGAGGCTTGCTCCACGTTTTGCTGCAGTTTGGTCGAGTGTTCCTTCGCTCGGCGTGCCTCCTTCGTGCATCACATCCTGCAGTTCGATTCTGGCCGCCATGTTTTCGAGATTGGCGGCAACCTCTTCACGCTTGCGATCGGTGCCCATAATTGCGAGGCCCCCTTAGTGCATCGCGACGTTGATCGGTACCACCAATATAAGCCCGCTTCACACGATTCTCCGGCTGAGGCGAGCCAGCCCTTCTCCAGCATCACGGTGTGCACTCTGGAACGGCGAGCGTGATGGTTTTGCAGGTAGGCTGACGGGACGATTATGACGGGAGTTCCAATGTCAGACACCCACCTGAAACGCAACGGTGAGTACGTCTACGACGTGACCCTCACGAAGCATGAAGCTGGACCGCTCTCATGTGGCTATAGTGCCTCCCTAGGACTCGTTCAGTCCCTCAAGGCTGGACGGCTCGTGTCGGTCGAGATGAAGATTTCGGACACTGTACGGCCCGACGGCCGATGAGGCTGGACGGTCGCTCGACGCCGCCGTCGAGATGTGGCAACCGGAGCATCCGCCCATCCGGTAGTAGGTGAGAAACGGCGTTCAGGCCGTCCGCTGGATCAGCAGATCAGCCAGCCGCCCGGCTGTTCACACGGGACCAGTACGAGGGCCTGAGGCTCGTAGCGCTGTCGCTCGCTGCTACTCAAAGGCCCTGGCGCTTACCTGTTGGAAGTGACCGGCCGCGTGACGAGCGGATCGATCGCCCGCCCGGCCCGTGGCGTTCGAGATAGCGCGATCCCGCGGCGAGGTTACATCCGGGGCGCCACGACCGGCCCCGTGTCTGTGCCCTTCTGCACACGGGGTTTCCGCCTCGAAGAGTATCCTCGGTAAACGAGGACGAATGCGTGGCCGAGCACGAGGATTTGGTCCGGGCCGGCGTGATTAATCCCACGAAGGTCGTCCGCTCAGCCCTCCAGAACGCCGCATCGGTTGCCGGCCTGTTGCTGACGACCGAGGCCGTCATCTCCGAGCTCCCTGAAGGGCCGACGGCGGCCCGGAGGTCCCCATGACGTCAGTCCATCGGCTTGTCGCCGTTTCGCTATTCGTCGCCGCCTCCTCTGTATCGCTCTTTGGTGCGCAGACGCGCACGTTCTACAGGACGTATCGGATGGGCGACGACCAACTCACGATTTCGCGGCAGATTGGCGTGCCGTCGGCACCAGGCACCATGCCTGGTTCGCCTGGCACGGTGCAAGACTTGAGGTGGCGCTCCCAGTACGCCCGTCGCGGTGATGCACGCCCGGGGGATCCTGTTGCCCGGCTGGTCTTCAGCTTCTACGAGGATCAGTTGTTCAGAATCGTGATCGACTATGCGTCCGATCGTACGGAAGGGATGACCGAAGCAGATATGGTTGCGGCGGTGTCACACGTATACGGTCCTCCAGCGAAGCGCATTGGCCCCACGGGGCAGGCGGGCTTGCCGCGCCAGCAACTCGAGGACACTGTGATTGCCGAGTGGATCACCGGCGCGCATCATATTTCCTTGCTCACAACCGGTGGCCAGGCCGCCTTCCGGATGATCGTTTCGTCCGTTCCGCTCGAAGCCTTCGCGCGCGCAGGGGGCGCGCCCGATGCTCCAGCCGACGCGCAAGATCGGACATCGATCAATGCCGGCCGCCTACATGCGAACGGGGGAAAGGCGGCCGCCGCGCGAGAAACGACACGCCGGGCGAACATCGCATCGTTCATCCCTTGAAGCCAAGCCGTCAGTCAGATCGCGCGGGTGTTCTCTTCGTTTCGACCGTTTCTCCCTTCAAGCAGGCCGAGCGGCATCTACGCCATTCGCTCATGCCTGAACCCGTTTCGTACATCGCGTGATCGCCCGGAGCCGTACACTCATCAAATGAATCGCCCACAAACGAACACGACGTCTGCGGCGCGTTTGCGCTCTTGGCATGTGTTGCGCGGGACTAGCGGCAAGTCTGGCGCCGCGCAACTGGGTCGTTGCTGGCTGCGTCGCGCTGGTGTCAGCCTTGGTCATTACAGGGTTCTGGAATCACCTGGCGCCGACCCTCTCTCAGAGCATTCAGAAGGTGCCGCGATGACGATCACGAATTCGGTCGTACCGCTGACTGAAGCTGAGATCCGATGGCAGCAATGGGGAGCCCGCGGCGTGGAGAGGGATCGCCGTCTAAGCAGTCGGATGAAAGCCGTCGTGACCGTGCTTGGGATCGGCTTGGGCATCGCATTCTGGTTTGCTCGGTTCGGGTGACGATCGCGCGCGGTGGCGGAGGCGGATTCTCGAGGTCACACTGTCCCCCGCGGGGCATGTCTAGGAGTTTGAAATTGGCGGACATTCATAGTCGAAGTGATGTTCAACGCCTTGGCGATTGAATGGGTGTTCCGCTTGTCGCAAAATGACCGAATACACGACGGCATGGCCGGCAATCTGGGCGGTCAGAAATGCTCCCCCTCGTGGAAGATCTACGTAGGTGAATTTCACGAGCCGATCGCCGGAAATCACGCTCGTCCATTCATCTTCCATGACCGCGCCTTTTGGCTCGCCGGACCTGTAGCTCCTCGATGGCCTCGCGGGTCGTCCGGAGTTCTTCCTCTAAAATTCTTTGGAATGCTTCCGCCTGCTGGCGTAGCCGTTCGACGCGCACGAGCAGACTGTCGGGCTCACCCGATACGGGCGACGATTTCTTCGATGGCCCAGACATGGTCGGCGAGTCCAACCTCCATCGCTGGTGTTACGCGAAGGGTCTGATGTACCCGGCCGAAGTTGTAGTACATGAAGTATAGGGCAATAGCCGCCGCGTGGTTCTCCACCTTCTTGCTGAAGGCGTTCCTCGGGCTGGTGAACCGGCGCATCGACATCCGCATCGTGAGGTTCTGGCGCTCCACGTAGCTGGTCGAGATGTGCTTCGGATCGGGATCGCCCGTCACCGTCTCCACCTTGCAGCCGATGCACACGGCGGGGCTGTAGCGCGTCTCGCTGCCAGCCTCCGCGCCGTACAGCTTCTGGAGGATGGCGTAGTCGATGTCTGCGCCGAAGGCATCCTCGACCGCCGCGAGATAGGTGTGGTTCGCCAGAACCCAAATCGCGCCCATTCCCCGCGACCTGCGCGACATGAGCCTAAGCGGCTATGCTGAACCATGGTCGTTGGATTCGTCCATGTCGTTCGACTGCTGATCGTTCTCTCGGGCGGACATCGCACGTTGGCTCTTGAGAACTTAGCGCTGCGGCACCAGCTGGCTGTCTACCGGCGTGCCCGCCCAAAGCCCGCCACTCGTTGGTCCGACCGCCTGTTGTGGATCGGGCTACGACTGGCGTGGTCGGACTGGAAGTCGGCGCTAGTGGTCGTCCAACCCGCCACGGTCATCGCGTGGCATCGCCGCGGAGTGGCGTGGTACTGGACACGCCGGTCGCGCCCGCGCGGCGGCCGGCCACTGGTCGGCGCCGACGTTCGGCGGCTGATCCGTGAGATGGCCGTCGCGAATGCACTTTGGGGCGCACCTCGCATCCATGGAGAGTTGTTGAAGCTGGGGTTCGCAGTTTCCGAGCGGACAGTTTCTCGGCTGATGCCGCGGCGAGAGACGCCACCCTCTCAGACCTGGCGCACCTTTCTCTCGAACCACCTCGGCTCTACCGTCGCGGTCGACTTCTTCGCGGTGCCGACCCTCACCTGCCGGATCCTGTTCGTCTTCGTCGTCCTCGCCCACGACCGCCGCCGCATCTTGCAGGTCAACGTGACGCAGCATCCCACGTCCGAGTGGACCCGACAGCAGCTCCGCGATGCTTTCTCGAGTGATGCCGCCGCGCGATTCTTGCTGCACGACCGTGACGCGACCTTCGATGCGGCCTTCGGCCGGACCGTCGCCGCGTTCGGCCTCACGTCGGTCCGCACCGCGCCTCGCTCGCCCTGGCAGAAGGACTACGCTTCATACTGCACCTCATTGGGCTGATCGGAGAGGACGTGACCGGATCGGCGGTCAGAGAGACGTCGGCCCTGCATTTTGACCGGGGCGTCCGGGCCTGGCGCCTCATAGAGCCATTCGCCTTTATCGTTGCAG
The DNA here is from genome assembly GCA_963804795.1 of uncultured Acidobacteriota bacterium. Taxonomy (GTDB): domain Bacteria; phylum Acidobacteriota; class Vicinamibacteria; order Vicinamibacterales; family 2-12-FULL-66-21; genus CAVSUB01. The sequence continues at coordinate 20,171 of CAWDRS010000024.1, forward strand.
ACAGCGCGCGGAAGCAAGCCGTGCTGGCCCCAGACCTTCACGGTGGCGGCAGAGACCTTCAAGCGGCGCGCGATCTCGTCCCGGGTCAGCATCCCTCGCGCTCGAAGCCGCTCATACCGGGAGCGGAGTCCGTGGCTGTGTCGGAGGTGTTTCACGATGCCGCGCTGAAACGACTGGCCGGTGCCTGACACATAGCCCCGTGCGTTCAGGATCGTCGCAATGTCCTGGTCGGCGTGCGTGTCGAGCAGTTGATCGATCAACGCCACGATCGCCGGCCTGGTCTCACGAAGCTGCCACGCGTTGCGTACCGCCGGGAGCGTGAGTGTGGTGGTGGCACCACCCCGAAAGCGAATGTGTGCGGTCACGCCGTTGGCGGTCTTGATCAGCGTGACATCGTCGATGAGCAGGCGGACCATGCGTTTCCGTTCGCGATCGGGCGTGCGCGGATCGTGCCATAACCGAGGGAAGTCGCTCGCGAGCGCGAGAATCCGCGTGCGGGCCTCGGCGTCGACGGCCACGCGATCGGCTTGTCGTTGCCGCTCGTAGGTCTCCTGCGCGTCGGTGACGTGCTGGAGGGCGCGATTCCAATGCGCTTCCAATTCGTCAGCGACCAGCCGATTCGCGGGATCGACTTGGAGATAGCGGCGGCGTGCGAGATCCGCCTCGTAGCGCGCGCGCTCGACGGCGCGGCGATGCAGCCGGTCGGTTTCATCGAGCCGCGTCTGGAGCTCCTGCTGGACGGTCAAAGCGATCTCCAGGGTCAGCGGCGTGACGGTCTCGAGGAGCACGCGCCCGATGTCGTCATCCAGATCCCGGCCTGGGAGGCTTTGACAGATCGGTTCGGCGCGCGCGATCCCTTGCCGCTGACAGACATACGTGGGCCACACGGTCCCGTGGCGGCGGTGATAGCGCACGGTCATGCGATCGCCACAGATCCCGCACACCGCGAGCCCTTGGAGCAGCGCGGGGCCCTCGCGTGGCGGACTCCGTCGTCGGTCGGATCCATTGGCCTGCGCGTTCTCGCGGAGCCGGCGCTGATTGTCTTCAAAGTCTTCCCAGGTGATGTAGCCGGCATGCGCGTTCGGGATGAGCGCCGTCCACTCCTCGCGCGGGAGCCGCTCGTACACGACCCGCGCCTCGGCGGTGTGGCGCTGCCGGGTGCGCCCAAAAAAGAACGCGCCCGCAAAGCGGGGATTGTGGAGGACCCAGAGCGCGCGCGAGTGCTCCAACCGCCCCCACAGCGTCTCGCCTTGATGGGCGCCGTAGCGCGCCCGACGAGGAAACGGCAGCTGCTGATCGCGGAACGCCTTCACGGTCGCGGTGGCCGAGCCGGTGCGCCGAAACGTCTGGAAGAAGGCGCGGATTGTCTCCTGGACCTGCCGATCCGGATCGAGACCGACACGACCCACCGCGTCATACACAAAGCCAACGGGCAGCGGGATTTCGAGCTCGCCACGTCGGGCCTTATTCACGATGCCGCCGCGGAGCCGTGCCCGCAGCACATGCAGCTCCGCTTCACTCATCGTCCCTTTCAGCCCGAGCAGCAACCGATCATTGAAATGCGCGGGATCGTAGAGCCCGTCCTCATCCAAGATCAGCGTCTCGGTCAGCGCGCAGATTTCGAGGAGCCGATGCCAGTCCATCGAGTTGCGCGCCAAGCGTGAGACTTCCAAGCCCATCACCAGCCCCGCGCGACCGAGCCCGACGTCGCGGACCAGCTGCTGAAACCCTTCGCGGTCGGCGGCCGACGCCCCGGACTGGCCGAGGTCCCGGTCGATGACGACGACCTGCTCGATCGGCCAGCCCAAGGCCACCGCGCGTTGGCGGAGCGCGTATTGGCGCTGGGTACTCTCGGTGTTTTCAACGACCTGGCGCAGCGTGGACTGCCGCACATAGAGATAGGCCTGGCGGCGCAAGTGGCGCGGGGTGATTTTCTGCGATCGCTCACCGGTTAGATCCATGCGGCCTCCTGATGTGAGAGCGCCATGTGGGCCCAGAGCTGCGCGAGTTCCGTGTGGACCAGAGGCGGAATGCCAAGCGGCGGTGCGGTGCGGGCCACCGGATCAGAGGGGTGGGGACACCTCGCCCACGCGCAGAGCCAGGCCGCCACGCCGTGACGGAGCACGATCGCCAAACCGGGGCTCGGCGTGTCATCGGGGGCCCGCTGTCCCAGCGCGACCCGCCGCAAGGCTTCGTAACTCGCCACGAGGGTGGCGGTCGGAGGCTCGCTCGAGGGGGCGTCGGGCGGATCGCTCAGCGGGGTTTTTTTTCCGCGCGTCGCAAGGCCCGCTCGAGACTGCGCGGGTGCACGTCGAGACCAAACCGGTCGTGAATCCGTGCCAGTAACGCCCGCACGCTGAGGGTCGAGTCCTCCGCACGCAGTGTCGCCACAAAGGCCATCACCGCGTCGTCGAGTTTGTGGGCGCCATGCGGCCCGCGTTTCCGAGGCACCAGGCCGGCCATCCCCCGTTGCTTGAAGGCGGCCTGCGTCTGATAGAACGTCGGACGCGAGCACCCAAAGGCGTCGGCCGTGCGCGCCACCGGTTGGCCCTCGACGTCCACCTGGCGGAGCATTTCGTACTTCACCTGCACGAGATCCCGCCGATCGAAAAACTCGTGCGACGCAAACAGCGGATCCTGGACGGCCTCGGGGCGAGGATGGAGCGCGCCGTGCGCCCGTAAGGCGTCGGCTTTGGCATCCCGGCGGGGGGACCGTGCAGCCATGGTAAGTATAATTATGCCGCACATAGCGGCGGGATGTCAAGCCGGAGGCCGGTGTCAGGCGTCCCAATCCCGTATTGACGGCGCAAAGAGCAGCTGCCGCGCGGGCTGCCTCAGGAGGCGCCCCACGCAAGCGGCGTATTTCCCTTAACACATGCGGCGTCATTTCCTTAACACTCCCGCTCAGCGCGGTCGCTCGGCGGTGGTGCGTCCAGACGCCTCAGGAGATCGGCTAATCGATACAGGTCGTGGTAGCGGAAATGGGCGCGGCCTGCGCCGACCACCACGGTCAGATCATCAGGAACCACATCGGTCCACTGGAGTGGCAGCCGGGCGAGCTGCCCCGAGTCGTCGTGGAAATAGACGCGGTCCTCGCCCCACGTCTGCCGACAATCGACTAACTGAAACGTCCGGCCACGCAGTGGATGGAAGGGATGGGTGATGCGGAAGGTTTGTGCCGCACCGCTCGCTGGCGGTGCAATCGACTGCTCATGCCAATCCCTACGTCGAACGCGTCATCGGGTCCATCCGTCGCGAGTGTCTGGACCACGTGATCGTGTTCAACGAGCGACATCTCCGACGGATGCTTCGATCGTACGTCTCCTGACTACCAGTGCTCTCGAACGCACCTCGCGCTCGGAAAGGACTCGCCTGAGGCCCGCCCCATCGAGCCGGCCGGCTCCGGTCGTGTGGTGGCGCGGCCCGAAGTCGGCGGGCTGCACCATCGCTACGAACGGCAAGTTGCCTGATCGGCCCCTGCTTCAATCGGCATTCGCCGGGAGCCAGGACGCACGTCTGCCTGCACGCCCGTCGGACGGCCCTCCCCGGGATGTGTTCGACGGGTGGTGGCCAACAGCCGTCACTCGATCGGGCTGAACGCTAGACCCTGTTGGTTGCGTCGGCCCAAGGGGACGCATCGATCGGCTGTCGCCAAGTTTTGGCGAAAGACAGGCGCGCACGCTCTCCGTGACCGCAAGTTACCTGTTGTCGGAGGACGGTCGAAAGGCATCGCTGCTCGCGGGCGGAGACGGGCGCGCCGTCCAGCACATCCCGCTGCAGGTGCCAGCCAACCGCCTGCACCTCGTGTCCGTGGACAAGCAAGGCGTTGCGCGCTTGAAGCTCAGACCGCGATTCGAGAAGGACAGCGAACGTAGCGTCGTTCGCGTCGACGCGGCGCCGGTTTACGACGCGCCGCCGACGATAGACGAGCTCTATCGGGCTGCGGCAAAGAATCACGAACTGGAGAGCGCCTACGATGCCGATCGCGTCGCCCAGCGCTCGAAGCGCAGCGAAGCAGATCGCGCCCGTCGTGAGACTGTCGCTGACGCGTTCCTTGCGGACAAGGGACAACGCGCCATCGCGCACCCGCCGCCGTCGCCCAGCCAGTGCTACATCGTGACGGAGCGTGGTCGCGTGCTGTTCGACGTCGCGACCGACCAGGGACGCGCGAAGGACGTGCCACCAGAGGCACACCGGCGCTTCCGAGCGGATCTCAGAGCGAAGGAGGAACGCAATCGTCACGACCGCGCCGAACAGCTCGCGCTTCATGAAGAAAAGAAGCGGTTCATCGCCGAGTGGGTCGCGGCGAACGGCACCGACGAACAGAAGGTCCGCCAGGCCGCCTGCGTGTTTCCGATGGCGGAAGCGATTGAAGGCATCACCGATCGGGAGTTCGCCGTCAACGGCCGCCTGCCGCTTTACACGCGCGATGGCGCTGAGCGACTGCAAACGTTCCTTCGTGAATCCTGTGGTGTGGTTGACACCGTCGTCGGACCATTCGACGTGACGGTGCGCAGCAGTCACGCCGTGAAGGCGACCGCCGAGCAGTGGGCGGTTGTGCAGGGACTCCAGAGGATGGTGCCGGACGCGAGCGTGGTTCTCCGCGAGCACGTCCTCTCGTCGAAGCACCATGAGTCGGTGTCCTTGACGGTGTTTGGCGTGCTGGTCACCAAGAAGCACGGACCCTTCGTGCTGCGGCGTGAGTACGTGGTGGTCGACTCTCAACACGCGGCAGACGCATCTTCGTAAGGTGCTTGTTGTGTGTGACAGCCGAATCCGACAGGTGTAGATTTCGATCATCTCTCGCTGTGGCCGTCCTGGCCACCCCTCCACGTCGCCCGACGCGGAGCTCGTTCCACCTCGTCGCCCTCAGGGCACGCTAGAAAGGAGCACCTCATGAACGGGATTGGTGTGTCTGCTGTCACCGCGTACACGGCTCACCGGGAATGGGCATCCCGCCCACCTGATGAACGGTATGCCAGCGTCCACGCTCTCTACGATGCGGCTCGCGCCCGACGCCTCCGCACCGAAGAGCGCACCATCGAGACCGTCGCACTCAGGACTGAAGCGGTGGCGTCCGACGCGCTCGCGCTACGCGACACGTCGGGTCGCCAGGCCGCTCTCACGAACTGGAGCTTCGAGCAGCTCGCCGGCATCGCCGCCGCGCCGCCGAAATACCTCCGAACGCTGCCCGCCGCGATCGCGTCCGACGCGATCAACTACGGGCTGCGCCGTCAACGTCGCGAGCAGCACCAGCTCCTCGTCGACCGCGACGATCCATGGACCGTTCACGCCGTCACCTCTCCGAGGTACGCGCGGGTCCATCACGACGAGCTGGCCGGCCGGGTGCTCGACCTCATGGCCCAGCATCCGGCCTGGTCTCTTCCGCTCGGCTACAAGGACGGCGTGTTCGGCGCTGAACGGGTTCCGTCCGGCGCCTACCTGGGAGACCGAGACATGTTTCTGTTCCTCGTGGACGGCAACCGCGATCTCGACGACCCGACCGATACGTCGCACGCTGGCTTGTTCCGCGGATTCATTCTTCGGAACAGCGACGTCGGTGCCGCCGCCCTCACCCTGGATGTGTTCCTATTCCGCGCCGTCTGCGGCAACCACATCATCTGGGGCTTCCAGCACGTCGTCGGCTTCCGGCGCCGACACGTGGGTGCGTCGATTCAGGACGCGTGGACGACCTCGCTCGAGAGCGTCCGCGACGCCCTGGACGCAGACGCGTCGGACGATCGCCTCGTGCTCCTGCGGGCCACGTCCCAGGAACTCGGGCCGACCCGTGACGCGGTCGTTGACGCGGCCGTGCAGCGACTCGATCTGTCGCAGAAGCAGGCCGCCGAGGCGTACACCCTGGCGGAAACGTTCGAGACGAATCCCCGTTCGGTCTGGGGCTATGTGCAAGGGCTCACGCGTTTGAGCCAGCGCACACCTTGGCAGGATGGCCGGTTCACCCTCGATCGCGCAGCCAGTCGCCTCCTGACCACGGTCCACTAGACCTGGTCCTCGCCGTTCGGGCGCAGCCCCACGGCTCCTTCCACGCATAACGGGCGTCGGCACACGCCACGTCCTTTACCCGCCCCTCGCGACATCCGTCGCGCAGGTGGCCGCCTTCGCTCCCAGAGCCGGGCGCTCTACCGGAGGTGTCTGCCATGCGCGACGGATCGACCCGCCGACCATCCACGAGTTCACAGTCACACACCTGGACGCCAAACCGCATTCAGGTGCAGCACTGGCGCGAACGTCACCGCCACGACGGTTCTTCGAGAACTGGCGGACGGCTCACACGGCGTCACCTGGACTCGTCGGCTCCTCAACCTCCTCCTCGAGGAACTCCACGTCACCGACGAGTTCGATCAGCTCGTCGGTCCCGTCTCGCGTCTGCCTGCCAGCCAGTACCCACGGCTGGTCACTATCGCGCTCCTGCTGCGACACAGCTGGTCGCTCCACGACCTCGCTCGACCGGTGCGCGAATCGGGCTCTCGGTCGGTGAGTTGGAAGCAGAGCTCCAACACCACGGCTGCGGCTCCAGTTCACGCCGTCGCCGCAAGACGCGGGCGCCGCTCACAGGGCCACGTCCGCAGTAAGGAGTCAGCCATGTTGAACGAATCGTCCTCGACGTCAGCATCCACACGCGGTCACCGCGTGCGGGAACTCGTCTGCGGCTATCGCCCGCTCCGTGACAGCGATGGGCGCGTCGTCGACGTCCCGACTGTGGTGCTCAGAGACCCACGTACCGCCGCCTCGGTCCTCGCGCCGCTGATCGCCGATCAGCCCGTCGAGGTCTTTGCCGTGGCGTGTCTCTCGACGTGGTACCGACTCCTCGCCTGGCATGTCGTGTCGCGCGGCACGCGCGCCAGCACGCCAGTGTCCATGCCGGATGTCTTCGTGCCCGCGTGTCTCACACCGGGCACGACCGGCCTCATGGTGGTGCACAACCATCCGAGCGGCGATCCCACGCCGAGTCCAGACGATGCACGACTGACGTTGCGGTTGTGTGCCGCGGCAGACGTCCTCGACTTGCCACTGCTCGATCACCTGATCGTCGGTGACGCGCATCGGTACTACAGCTTCCGCGAGGCGGGACTCATGGAAGCCAACCAATCACGCCAATGAAAACAACAACCCGCCGCTTCGCCGTGCGGATTCTGTGGAAGCGCTCGGCCGCGTCAAGGCTTCGCTCGCTGCGCTCGCCGCTGGCGCGCCCTTGACCCGGACCTGCGCGCTTCACACGGAGGCATTTATCGAAGCGGCGGGGGATCTCGAAGAAGGAGGCATGCCATGTTTGAACGGTCGCTCACACCCAACATCACGGTGACGATCGGCCACCACACGCGGATCTATTTCGCCTTCGTCACCACGGCGCCGACGGAGCTCGATTCGCCGGCGACGGTCACGCTGCACGCCGCGACCTTCGCAGATGTCGTCACGCTGGCAGCGGAGCCGGTCACCTTCGACAGCACCCGCGGTCGGACACCGGCGCGGCTGGTGCTCGTCGATGCGATGGAGCTGGCGTGGCAGCGGGCGAAGTACCGCGGCCATCAGCATCCGCTCCTGCCGGCGGATCCAGGACTCGTCGGACTCAACACCCTTCAGCACTGGTTGTGGCAACGGCTGCAGACACCTGCAGCCACCCAGGTGGCGGCGTGACTCGCTCAGTTCACTCGTCGGCGTTGACCGCTCACCGAAAGGGCGAGCATTTCAGGAGGTTCCATCATGGTGGTCAAGATCGTTCCGAACGACAAAGGCAACCCGCCAAGCAAACTCGCGGATGCCGAGCTGCACTTCACCGACGGCGTGCTCGACGGCTTGAAGCTGATCGGGTTTGCCGTGTGGGAACGGCGCAGTGGCAGTGGCCGCAACGTCACGTTCCCTGCACGACAGTACGCCGTTAATGGTGAGCGCCGCAGCTTCGCGCTGCTGCGTCCAGTCGCTGACGCGGCGGCTCAGGAACGCGTGCGCGATCTCGTACTCCAAGCCTATGCCGAACACGAGGAAAGGGCGGCTATCGCGTCGGATTCGTAAACGAGCAATCACGACCCGGACGTCGCCTTCCAAGGCGGCGTCCGGGAAGCGGACGCGTGTGAAACCGAAGGCGCCGGAAACCCGCGAAACCATCACGGGGCTCTCAAGGAGTTGGGGATGTCAGGAGACGAACTTCTGAATGTGGTCCAAGCTGCGAGCTATTTGGGGATCCGACCGTGGACGCTTCGCCACTGGATCTGCGATGGCCGCATTGACGTAATCAAATACGGCAACGGTATCGTGCGCATCCGCCGCAGTGTGCTTGAGCGATACGTTGCGAGCTGTACAATCAAAGCGAGAAGAGGCAATGGACGAAACTCGAAGGAGTCGCGACTTCTCGAAGGGACCAATTTGGGATCAACAGAGGAGTCGATGGCTCGTTGAAATCCGATACCCAGACGGCTCCCGCCTGCGGAGGCAGCTCCGGCGCGAACGCGATGCCCTGCGCCTCTGGTCTGGGGAACAGGACAAGATCGAGAACGGAACGTGGAACGTTCAAGCGTCGAGGACTGTCACGTTCGGCGCTGCACTTGAACTGTACAAGGCGCACGCGAAGGTGCATGTTTCGAGCTACAAGTCGTACACCGAGCCCGCGCTCAAGGTGTGGGAAGCTGGCATACCCAGTGACACGATGGTCACCCGCGTCACGCCGTCGATGATCGATGCTGTGAAGCTGCAGCGGGCCGAGAAGGTCAAGAAGTCTAGCGTCGACAGGAATCTTCAAGTTCTCAGCCGTTTCTTCAACTGGTGCATTGAGCAGGGCTTGGCGGTCGAGAATCCGCTCCGGCGCGTGAAGTTTTTCCGGGCCGACACTAAACGGCTTCGGTACCTCACCGAAAAACAGTTCGGGCAATTATTGGATGAGGCGGACAAGGTCAAGAGATCACCATACTTGCGCGCCGCGGTTGAGCTCGCCGTCTATACAGGTCTGCGGCGGGGCAACTTGCTGGGCCTCAGGTGGGAATGGGTCGACTGGTTGAATCGTGTGGTGCGCGTGCCTCGTACAAAAAGTGGAAAGCCTCTCGCCTTGCCGCTCAATGAGACCGCCTATGCGACTCTCCAGCGGCTGTGGAGTGACCGGAGCGACAGCCCGTTCGTCTTCGCGCACGCGGAAGGCGCGAACGCCGGGCAGGCGATTCACGATTTAAAGAAGGGATTCGCCACGGCGGTTGAAAACGCTGAAATCGAAGACTTCCGATGGCACGACCTGCGGCACACCTTCGCGTCCTGGCTCGTGATGCGAGGTGCATCCCTTCGCGCCGTGGCGGAGCTGCTCGGCCATCAGACGATGCAGATGACGATGCGGTACGCACACCTATCGCCGGGATACCTCAGCACTGAGATTGCCTTACTTGACGGTGTCCGTGATCCGAAAAGGGCAAAAAAAGGGCAAGGGACTCGAACTGGCAATCGGGCTCGAGCGAAGGTCGGCAAAATGTCTAGGGAAAGTGGCGCGCCCTGCAGGACTCGAACCTGCGACCTCCTGGTTCGTAGCCAGACGCTCTATCCAACTGAGCTAAGGGCGCTTGAGACGCACACACGCGATCAGTGCCGACCGGACCGTGGGCGCGAAACCATAATTATATCGCACAGCCCCGGCCGCGCAATCGGACGTTCCTGACGTCCCCGGGCTCCGGTGATCCCCGGCTCGACAGGGTTCCAGATCGGCGAAGATACTCCCGCAGGAGAGCTCCGAATGAGCAGCGTGCGTCTCGCAGCATCGATGGCGGCGGTCGTGGTCATGGGTCTCGCCATCTCGGCGCAAGGGCCCGCTGCCCGGAAACGAGTCCTGGTCATCGGCGAGGAGAAGGGATACCGGCACGAGGCGGTCACGCACGCGATGGTCACGATCGACAAGCTCGGGCGTGAGACGGGGCTCTGGGACACGGTCATCCGCACCGATACCGAAGCACTCACCAAGAAGAAGCTCGAATACAACGCCAGGAACCTGAACGACTTCGATGCGGTGGTCTTCTACACCGGCGGCACGCTCGAGATGGACGACCAGAAGCGTGCGGATTTCCTCTCCGCGATCCGGGACGATGGGAAGGGATTCGTCGGCATCCACAGCGCGACCATCACGTTCACCGACTGGCCCGAGTACGGCGAGATGATCGGCGGCTACTTCGACGAACATCCCTGGAACACCTTTGCCGCACCGGTCATCGTCGAGGACCCCGCGTTTCCAGGGATGAAGGCCTGGGGACCGTCGTTCGTTTTGACCGACGAGATTTATCAGATGAAGAACTTCTCGCGGTCGAACACCCGCGTGCTGATGCGCCTCGACACGTCCAAGCTCGATCTCGCCAACCCACGCGTGCATCGGAAGGACAAGGACTTCGCCGTGACGTGGGCCAAGACGTACGGCAAGGGCAGGGTCTTCTACTCGACCCTCGGCCACGTGGAAGCGAACTGGGACAGACCTGAGATGCAGACGATGATCACGGAGGCGATCAAGTGGGCGCTCCGGCTGGTCGACGCCGACATCACTCCGCGAGCGATTCCTCGTAGCGATGGCTGAAAGCACCTTCCGGCGGGTTCCCGGCGCCGGATCTACACGGCCGAGCACCGAGCGCCGAGCGCCGATATAATCCACCAGTGTCGGTCTCCGATCATCGCCGCACAGCTCCGGCTGAGATCAGCTGCTTCGTGTTGACGATCAGCGATACCCGGACGGAAGCGAACGACACCAGCGGCGACGCAATCGCCGGGGACCTGCGCGCGGCCGGTCACCGGCTCGCGGGACGACGAATCGTTCGCGACGAGCCATCCATCGTCCGCGAGCTGGTTCTCGAACAGGCCGGGCGCGTCGACGTCGTGATCACGACGGGCGGCACCGGCATCACGTCGCGCGACAGCACCTACGAGGCCATCTCGAGCGTGCTCGAGAAACGCATCGACGGCTTCGGCGAGCTCTTTCGCATGCTCAGTTTTCCTGAAATCGGCGCCGCCGCGATGATGACGCGGGCCTGCGCGGGCACCATCGGGCGGACAGCCGTCTTCTCGGTGCCCGGCTCCGAGCACGCCGTCCGCCTCGCGATGCGCGAGCTGATCATCCCGGAGCTCGGCCACGTCGTGCGGGAGCTCAGTCGATGACGCATGAGGGCACGACCGTGAGCGCAATGCGCCCCATCCGCGAGACGATCCCGCTCGACACGGCTCGAGCGCTCCTGCTCGAAGCGATCGTCCCGGTCGAGCGCACGGAGCGCGTGGCGCTCGCCGAAGCGGGCGGACGCGTAGTGGCGCGGACCGCCGTCTCGCAGGTCGACGTTCCACCCTTCGACCGTGCCGCGATGGACGGCTACGCCGTGATCGCGGAGGACACGTTCGGCACGAGCCGTTCGGATCCGAAAGTCCTCCGGCGCATCGACACCGTGTTCACCGGGGAGGTTGTCTCGCGCCCGCTCGCGCGCGGCGAGTGCATGGAGATCGCGACCGGCGCGCCCATGCCCGTCGGTGCGGACGCCGTTGTCATGGTCGAAGAGACCGAGCAGGCAGGCGCGGATCGCATCCGCATCATGACGCCGGTCTACCCACGACAGCACATCGGCCGCCGCGCCGCGGACATCGCCGCCGGCCAGTCCGTTCTGCGGGAAGGCGATCTCCTGAACCCGAGCCGCGTCGGCGCACTCGCCGCCATCGGGTTCGCCGACGTGGAGGTCTTCGCGCGGCCTCGGGTTGCCGTGCTCTCGACGGGAAACGAGATCGTCGATCCAGGACAGCCTCTGAAGCCCGGGCACATCTACGACATCAACAGGTTCACCCTCTCCGCCGTCATCCGCGACCACGGGGGCGTGCCGGTTCCTCTCCGAACGGCTGCTGACAACCTGGACGATCTCGCTGCGGCCGTGGACGCTGCGGCTGACGCCGACGTCCTGGTGTTCTCCGGCGGCAGCTCCGTCGGCGAGCGCGATCTCGTGCTGGATGTTCTACGACAGCGAGGCGAGGTAATCTTCCACGGCATCGCCGTCAAACCCGGCAAGCCAACGGCCTTCGGCCGGATCGCGGGTAAACCGGTGTTGGGCATGCCCGGGTATCCGACGTCGTGCCTGTCGAACGGCTACATCCTTCTCGTACCTCTGCTCCGGAAGATGGCACGACTGCCGGAGTATCAGCCGCGCGTCGCCCGACTGCCGCTGGCCCGGCGCATCGTCTCGCCCACCGGCCGGCATCAGTTCTACACGGTCAGGGTGACCGGGGACGGCGTGATGCCGGCGTTCAAGGCGTCGGGCGACATCACGAGCATGTCGCAGGCGGACGGCTACATCGAGATCCCGACACACACCGATATCGTCGAAGCCGGCGAGGTCGTCGAGGTGAAGTTCTTCTGACATGGCGCACGCATCTTCTCTGACTACGGCTCCGCCCTTCGAGCTCCCGACGCAGAAGGGGGACGTCCGCTCCCTCGCGTCGTTTCTCTCGAAAGGACCGGTGCTGCTCGCGTTCCACCGCGGCACCTGGTGACCGAACTGCAGGCGCCGGTTCGGTGAACTGGCACAACGGTCGGGCGAATACGCCGCGCGAGGCGTCCAGGTCGTGGCCGTGGTCGCGCAGTCCTCTTCCGTCGTCCGGCGGTACATCGAGGAGTCGGGGCTCCCGTTCAACATCCTCGTCGACGAGTCGCGGGACGTCCTGAGGTCATATGGCGTGTGGCACCGCCTGGGCATGGATGCCTGGAACATCGCTCGCCCGGCACTCTTCCTGATCGACAGCTACGGGAAGGTTCAGTATTCGTACGTCGGCGACACGCAGGAGGAGTTTCCGTCGAGCGACGAAATCGGCGCGGCGCTGACGCGGCTGGGTGTGTGAAGGCGCGGGCGAAACAGCGCCGCCACGGCCCGCAGCGCCTGCAGCTCATTTTTCGAACTGACGCCCCACGCTGGCCGCATCGCGTCGCGGGACCGATGTGGCTTCGCCACACGCTCCTCTATTCCCCGCGATTCACTTGGGTTGTCACCGCGCACCCTTGTAGCGCAGGCCTTCGACCTCGCCCTGCATTTGCACTGCCGAGCTGTCGGCGGTAACGTACGCGGCGTGAAAACCTACTACGCCCCGTTGTTGTGGCTCGCGCTCGCGATCCCGGTGACCCTCGGTTCCATGCAACGCGCCAGCTCGCCGCCGGCCGCAGCCGGATCGAGTGCCGTGACGACGAAAGTCGTCTCTGCTGCGAACGCGTTTCTCAAGACGCTCAACGACGCCGAACGCACCAAAGTCACGTTCGGGTTCACCAGCGCGCAGCGCACCGGCTGGTCCAACCTTCCGACAGGCATCTTCCCGCGCAACGGCCTGCGGCTCGGCGATTTGACGACGACCCAGCGAGAAGCGGCGCTGGCGCTCGTTGCTGCCGCGTTGAGTCCGGCGGGCTACAAGAAGGTCCTCGACATCATGAACGGTGACGAGGTGCTGAAGAACAGAGGGGGAGGCAGGACCGGTGGCCGTCAGGGACAGGGCGGGGGCGGCCCTCCCGGTGGCCGTCAGGGCGGCAACGCACCTGGTGCCCCTGCACCCGGAGCGACCCCAGCCCCGGCCGGGCGCGGAGCGATCCAGTTCGGCGCAGATGAGTACTATCTGGCGCTGCTCGGCACGCCCTCGACGACAACGCCCTGGATCATCCAGTTCGGCGGGCATCATCTCGCGATCAACGTCACCGTCGTGGGCTCGAACAGCGTGCTGACGCCGAGCCTTCCGGCAACCCAACCGGCCCGTTACACGTTGAACGGTCAGACGATTCGTCCGCTCGGCGGCGAGAACGACAAAGGGTTCGCCCTCATCAACGCGCTGACCCCGGATCAGCAGAAGCAGGCCATCCTCAACTACAAGGTCAGCGATCTCGTGCTGGGGCCAGGGAACGACGGCAAGGTGATCCAGCCGGAGGGGATCCAGGGATCCGCTCTGACTTCAAGCCAGCAGTCGCTCCTGCTCGACGTCGTACACGAGTGGGTTGGAATCCTCAACGACGAAGCGGCGTCTGCAAAGATGGCGGAAATCAAGGCCAACTTGCCGCAGACCTGGTTCGCCTGGAGCGGCGAGACGAAGGACGGCGGACTTGCGTACTATCGCATCCAGGGCCCGACGGTGATCGTCGAGTACGCGCCCCAGCAGGGGGATCTCGATCACATCCACACCATCTACCGGGACCCGACGAACGACTACGGCGCGAAGCTCGTGGCTCGATGAGGATGCGTCCCTCGTTGGTCGGCTCGGTCGGACTCGTGGCATGGCTGGCAAACGCGGCGCCGGCCGACGCGCACCGGCTCGATGAGTATCTGCAGGCTACGCGTGTGTCGGTCGAAGCCGACCGCGTAGTCCTCGAGATCGATCTGACCGCCGGCACCAACCTGGCGACGACGGTGTTCGGCTGGATGGATGCCGACGGGGACGGTCGACTGTCGAGCACCGAGCGCATGACGTACGCGCAACAGGTGCTCGACTCGCTCGTCGTCTCGGCCGACGGACGTCGGTTGACGCCAGCCCTGATCGACAGCGACTTCCCGGAGCTGCGCGACATGCTGGACGGTGCTGGAACCGTTCGGTTGCGCGCCGTCGCGAAAGTGTCTGTCGCATCCGGCAGGCACGTACTCGCGTATCTGAACTCACACCACTCGGAGTCGAGTGTCTACCTCGCCAACGCATTGGTGCCGAACGACAACCGGATCAGGATCGCGAGCCAGCGCCGCGACCCCGGACAGCATCTGCTCACGCTCGAGTACGACATCGCGTACGGCGCATGGCCGCCGGTGGTGCTCCTTGCCGGCGTGGCGGCGATCGTCGGCCTGCGCGCCGGCGCGCGTCATCGTTACGTGGACTACCCGGGCTACCTGGCCTTCCGGGGCTGGCGCGCGGCACGACGGGAGTCCATGCGCATCTCCGCCCCGTCGAGCAGAGCCTGAAGCCCACGCTCGAAGCGCTGCTCCTCCCGCTCCAATCCTTCCACCTGCGCTTCCACGTCGTGCGGCGACATGCCGTCGAAGAGCGCCGCCGTCTGCGGATAGCCGCCAATCCCGATCTCCCGCTTCACGTAGTCCAGAAACGCCCGCCTGACCTTCGGGCCCGTTCGCGCGCGCGCCCGGGCGCCGCCGCTCCGCAAAGCGTGGCCGAAGACGAAATCGTCCACGAGCGCCAGCAGCTCGAGCTTGCCTGACCTGTCGAGGTCCGTCGAGATGAGCGCAGTCAGGCACTGCTCGAAGTGCTGCATCGCGTTCGGACCAGGCGGCGCTCCCAGCATCGACAGCAGCGCCCAGGGATGACGTACGAACATCGCGCGTGTCCGGAGAGCGATCGCAGTGATGGCGGCACGCCAGTCGGCAGGTAACTCACTTCGAGGTACCAACACCTCGCCCATCAGGGCATCGTCCATCAGCGCCAGGAGATCGTCCTTCGTGCGGATGTAGTGGTACAGCGTCATGGTCCCGGCACCGAGCCGATCCGCGATGCGCCGCATGGAAACGGCCTCGAACCCTTCGGTATCGGCGATGGCCACCGCTGCGGCGGCGATCTGTTCCCGGGTGAAGCGCGGGCGCCGGTTGCCCGGCTCCGGATGCGCCCAAATTGGCGGCCGATCTGATCGGGTTGACATTCGTACAGCGTACCATTAGCGTTAATGGTAACATCGGTACTACTAACACGTGCGGTGTACGCCTGAGAAAGGACCGGCCATGACGACATCGACGACCACCGTGCTCATCGCCGGAGCGGGCCCGACGGGCCTCACGCTGGCCTGCGAGCTCGCGCGACGGCAGATCGCTTGCCGATTGATTGATGCGGCCCCGCTACCGTCGTCTGGTTCCCGGGGCAAGGGATTGCAGCCGCGCACGCTGGAAGTCTTCGACGACCTCGGCATCGTCGAAGATGTGCTGGCAGACGGCGCGCCCTATCCGCGCCTTCGACTGCATGTCTGGCGAGCATCGGCGACGGTATGGGGCCTCGAGCGTCGTCTCGAGCCGACGCCGGACGTGCCCTACCCCAATCTATGGATGCTTCCGCAGTGGCGCACCGAGCAGATCCTTCGAGACCGGTTGCAGGAGCTCGGTGGCGAAGCGGAGCTCGGCACGCCGCTGACGGGTTTCGAGCAGGACGACGATGGGGTCAGTGCGACGGTCGGCAGTCCAGCCAACCCTGAGCGTATCCGCGCTGACTATCTGGTGGGATGCGACGGCGGACATAGCTTCGTCCGCAAGGCACTCGGAGTCCGATTACATGGCGAGACATTGGAAGGCAAGCGGCTGGTGCTCGCCGACGTCGACATCGAGGGTCTGGACCGGGCAACATGGCATGTGTGGCCGCTTGCAAATGGATGCATCCTCGGGCTGTGCCCTCTTCCAGGTACCGAGGCGTTCCAGATGACGGCCATTCTTCGGCCCAGCGCCGCGCTTCCCGAGTTGACCGAGGAAGGGATTCGCCGTTTCGTGCGGGACCGCACGGTCGATCGACTGCATGTGCGCCGTGCCCGCTGGATCTCGTTGTATCGGCCGCAGGTTCGCATGGTCGATCGGTATCGCGTCGATCGGGTGTTTCTCGCGGGTGATGCCGCGCACGTGCATCCGCCGGCCGGCGGCCAGGGCCTGAACACCGGTGTGCAGGATGCGTACAACCTGGCGTGGAAACTGGCGCACGTGCGCAGAGGCGCACCTGCTGCGCTGCTGGACTCGTACGAAGCCGAGCGCCTTCCGATCGCCGCCGCCGTGCTCGGGCTGAGCAAGCGGTTGATGCTCGAGAAGAATCGACATCGCGGATCCGAGACGAAACAGCTCGAACTCCACTACAGGGGCAGCTCGCTGGCGGAGGACGCGCCCGACCTGAAGGTCGGGCCTACAGCTGGTTCGGCGGGGAAGGTGCGCGCGGGAGATCGTGCTCCGGACGCGCCCTGCGAAGACCGCTCGGGGCAGTCCACCCGGCTCTTCGACGCGTTTCGCGGCCCGCATTTCACGTTGCTGGCTTTCGGCGTGTGTCACGCCGGTGCGGTGACCGAAACGAACACGCGGTGGTCGCCCGTCGTGCGGGCGGTGCGGATCGTTTCGTCAGGCGACGCCGGAACGCCGACCGACCTCGTGGACCATCGAGGTCTTGCGCGTGCAGCGTATGGCGTTTCCGCCGAGGCGCTCGTGCTCGTGCGCCCCGACGGTTACGTTGGACTCTTCGCCAGGCCCGGCACCGTCACTCAAATCGATCGGTATCTGAATCGCACCATCGGCGACTGTCCAGCGCCGGTCGAGACCCGTAGTCTCGAGCTTACTTGCCGAACCGCTTGCTGACGGCGTCCCAGTTCACGACGTTCCACCACGCGGTGATGTAGTCGGGCCGCCGGTTCTGGTACTTCAGGTAGTAGGCGTGCTCCCAGACGTCGAGACCCGAGGATGGCCTTCTTCCCCTCCATCAAGGGGCTGTCCTGGTTCGCGGAGCTCTCGATCACCAGCTTCCCGCCGGCATCGATCAGCCAGGCCCAGCCGCTGCCGAACCGGCCGATGCCCGCCTTCGCGAACTGCTCCTTGAAGCTGTCGAAGCTGGTGAAGGCCGAATTGATCGCCGCGGCGAGCGCGCCGGAGGGCGCACCGCCCTTGCCCGGCCCCATGAGCTCCCAGAACAACGTGTGGTTCGAGTGTCCGCCGCCGTTGTTGCGAACCGCCGTGCGGATGTCCTCCGGCACGGTGTTGATGCCCTTGAGGAGATCGTCGATGCTCTTCTGCTGCAGATCGGGGTGCTTCTCGAGCGCCGCGTTCAGGTTGTTCACATACGCCGCATGGTGCTTGTCATGATGAATCCGCATCGTCTGTTCGTCGATGTGCGGCTCGAGCGCGGTGTAGTCGTAGGGGAGGGGTGGAACTGCGTGCGCCATGCTGACTCCTTCGATGATGAGAGTCGTCCGGAGGTTACGGAGGGAACGGAGACGCTCACAAACGGAGCAACGGAGCTAACGGAGACGAAACGGAGGGATCCGGATGGCTAGTCGCCGATAGACGCTGCTCGCGAGCCCGCTGTAAGCGGGCGCCCGGCGGAGTGGAGGGTTCGAAATCACAAGCAACCGCCGAAGTTCCTTTGCTTGTGATTTCGAACCCTCTACTCCGCCCAGCCGCGCTGCGCGCGGCGCGAGCAGCTCTAACAGCCACAATTCATCCGTGCCTCTCTGTTTCGTCTCTCCGTTGATTCCGTTCCTCCGTTTGTGAGCGTCTCCGATACCTCCGGAACCTCCGCCGAACGTTCTTTTACACCCCGAGCATCCGGTCGAGCGCAAGCTTCGCCTGGCTCTTCTCCGGCTCGGGGACGATGATCTGGTTCTGGACGTTGCCTGCAACGAGGCTTTCCAGCATCCAGAGCAAGTGGTTCGGCGACACCCGGAACATCGTCGAGCACAGGCACCCGAATGGGTCCAGCGTGATGACGGTTCGATCGGGCGCGACCTCGTGGGTGAGCCGGTTGACGAGGTGCACTTCGGTTGCGACGGCCCAGACGCTCCCCACCGGGCTCTCGCGTACGACGTTGATGATTCGCTCGGTGGATCCACTCTCGTCGGCTGCCTGGACGACGTCGAACGTGCACTCAGGATGGGCGATGACCTTGCCGTGCGGGTACTGCTTCCTGAAGACGTCGATCTGCTGCACGGTGAACCGCGTGTGGACCGAGCAGTGCCCTTTCCACAGAATCAACCTCGCGCGTTTCAGCTGTTCCGGTTCCAGGCCGCCCCAGATCTCGTTCGGATCCCACACGACCATCTCGTCGAGCGGCACGCCCATCTTGTAAGCCGTGTTCCGACCGAGATGCTGGTCCGGGAGCATCAACAGCTTCTCGCCGCGGTCCCACGCCCACTTCATCACGGCGGCGGCATTCGTCGACGTGCAGACGATGCCGCCGTGCGACCCGACGAAGGCTTTGATGGCGGCTGACGAGTTGATGTAGGTGACGGGGATCACGCCGGCGCGTTCGGACGTGCCGGTCGTGTCGACACCCATCTCGTTCATCTCGCGCCAGCAGATGTCGAGTTGATCGGGCGCGGCCATGTCAGCCATCGAGCAGCCGGCCGCGAGATCCGGCAGCACGACCTTCTGATGCGGCGCGCGCAGGATGTCGGCGCTCTCGGCCATGAAGTGCACGCCGCAGAACACGATGAAGTCCGCTTTGCCGCGGCTGGCCGCCGCGCGCGAGAGCTTCAGCGAGTCGCCTGTGTAGTCGGCGAACTTGATGACCTCGTCTCGCTGGTAGTGGTGCCCGAGAATGACCACCCGCTCGCCCAGCGTCCGCTTGGCCTCAGCAATCCGCGCATCCATCTCGTCGTCCGAGAGACGCAGGTATTGCTCAGGGAGCGGCTGCCGCTCGCCAATGCTCTGCTTCTCGACCTGGGTGAGCAGCTTAATGTCCATTATTCAACCGGGGCTCTGCCCCGGACCCCGGCTCGGTCGCTCGCGGGGACCCCTACGCCCCGCTCCGCTCTCTCCCACCCCACCATGCACAAACCCGCATGGCGGGGACCCCGCTCGCGGGCGCGCCGTGCGCGCCCCGTCATGCGCCGACGAAAACAGAACACTCGTCAGCGGGCGCAGGACGTCCGACTGTTAGAGCCCCTGGCTTCTAGTGGCCTGTATCAGCTGATTCACTACCGCGCAATTACGTGGTTCGGCCCGTATTTCGCAGCCGCGACAGCGGAGCGGCTGGTACTGATTCAGGCGTTACGTCCTTCTAGTGTACTCTCCGCCACCTCCGGACCGGTGACGACGTTGTACAGCGTGTCGCGTTCGACCGGCTCACGGCCGGCGGCACGGATCAGCCGGCGGATCGCGGATCGTGCTCATGGCCTCCGGCGTGTCGGATCCCGCCATGTGGTAGATGCGCTCCTCCTGAACGGTGCCGTCGAGGTCGCTGACGCCGAACCAGAGCGACAGCTGCGCGACCTCGACTCCGGTTGCAATCCAGAAGCCTTTGATGTGCGGCACGTTGTCGAGCATCAATCGCGAGACGGCGAGCACGCGCAGCGTCTCGGCGGCGCTCGGCGCCGGCAGCTTCCGCATCTGGTTGTTGTCGGGATGGAAGGCGAGCGGGATGAACGCCTGGAGGCCACCGGTCTCGTCCTGCAACGCTCGCGTGCGCAACATGTGATCGACCCGTTCCTCGGCCGTCTCGATGTGCCCGTAGAGCATCGTGATGTTCGTCCGCAGACCCAGACCGTGCGCGAGCTTGTGAATCGCGAGGTAGCGATCGGCGTCGCACTTGTCGTGCGCGATCTTGCGCCGTACCCGCTCGGCGAAAATTTCGGCGCCTCCGCCCGGCAGAGAGTCGAGACCAGCCACCTGGAGCTCCCGCAGAACCTGCTCGTCCGTCATGCCGTAGAGGTCGGCAAAGAACGCAATCTCGACGGCGGTAAAGCACTTCAGGTGGATCGATGGCCGGATCCGTTTGAAGCCCCGCAGCATCTCCGTGTAGTACTCGAACGGCAGGTCCGGATGCAGGCCATTGACGACGTGGATCTCGGTGAGGGGCTGATGGGCGCGGCTGCGCAGCTTGTCCCAGACCTGCTCGAGCGACATCGTGTAGGACCCTGCGTCGCCAGGCTTGAGACGCGCGAACGAACAGAACAGGCAGCTCGCCACGCAGACGTTGGTCGCTTCGAGCCGGATGTTGAAGTTGTAGTAAGTCCGCGCCCCGTGACGGCGCTCGCGGTCACGGTTCGCGAGCCAGCCGAGCGCGAGCAGATCCGGGCAGGCGAAGAGCCGGACACCATCCTCGAACGCGAGGCGCATCCCTGCATCGAGCCGTTCGGCGACGGGCTCGAGCCCGAGTCGGGTCAACCGCTGGCGCATGCCGGCCGGTGCTGTCTCTGGAGCCACAAACACTGTATCTTACTGAAAACGCAGCAGAAAGAGCAACGCGTGTTATACTCTGGGATTCTTCCCGGCGACTACGCGAAGTGGGTGTGAGTCCCACGCGGTGCCGCCACTGTAAGCGGGGAGCTCCGATCCCGAGCCGGAAGCCGGCCGCCACTGCATCGAGCACGACACGCCCAGCGCGGTCGTGAACAGAGGTGTGGGAAGGCGTCGATCGGAGCAGCGATCCGCAAGCCAGGAGACTGGCGCCGGGCCGTCCTTTTCCATCTGCTGTGCGTCCCGCTCGGCAGAGATCGGCGCGAGAACACGCCGTAAAGGAGCCCCGTGCAAAGGCCGTCCGTTCGCTCGTTCTCCATCCACATTCTCCTGTTCGGTTTCCTCAGCTTCGCAGCTGCTGCCTCTGGCGCGCCCGTAACGGGCACGGTCGACGATCCCTCCGGACGCGCGCTGCAACGCGTGCTCGTGACGCTGCTCGATTCGTCCGGCAGGCCGATCGACACGACCTTCACGTATCCCGACGGCACGTTCCGGTTCGAGGCCGACACGACCGCCGGGTGCCGCGTCCAGGCGTCGGCTCGCCGGCTTCCAGACAGCAACGGTCGATTGCGGGAGCGGCAAAGATCTGCGGATCGGGCTCACGGTCGCCTCGGTCCAGGAGGCTGTCGTCGTCACCGCCACGCGCACGGAGGCGCCGCTCGCACAGCTCGCAACCAGCGTGACGGTGTTCGATCGCGGACGACATCACCCAACGTCAGAATCCAATGCTCCTGGATCTGCTGCGAACCGCGCCGGGCGCAGTCGTCGTGGACAACGGAAGCCGTGGCGCAGTGGCGTCGCTCTTCGTGCGCGGAGGGGAAAGCAACTACACGAAAGTCCTGCTCGACGGCATCCCGCTGAACGAGCCGGGTGGCACGTTCGACTTCGGAGGTGTTACCACGGAGAACCTCGAGCGCGTCGAGATCGTGCGGGGTGCGCAGTCGGCGCTGTTCGGATCGGACGCGATGTCCGGCGTGGTGCAGATGTTCACGTCGAGGGCGCCGGCAGGCGCGCCGAGAGCCGACGTGATGGTCGAGGGCGGCAGCTTCGGGACGGGACGGGTGACGGCCAGCGCGGCGGGTCGCGCGGGCGAGGTCGACTATTCGGTCGGCGCCGCTCGATACAGCACGAACAACGAAGGCGAGAACAACGAGTTCGACAACACCACGCTGTCCGGAACCGCCGGGCTGTCGCTGCCGCGATCCGCGACCTTGCGCTTCACTGGGCGGGCAGAGCTCGGCCGCGTCGGAACACCAGGTCAGACCGCGTTCGGCCGACCGGACCTCGATGCCTTCTTCCAGCGCCGCAATGGCGTAGGCGGCGTGACGTTCAACCAGCAGCTGACGTCCTCGTTCGCGCAGCGCGCGACGTACGCCCTCTCGGTTTCGCATCAGACGTCGACGAACCTGGAGGTCGATCCTCCGTACATCCCGTCGTTCGACGGCAGTTCGGCGCCCTTCGAGTTCTTCGATTTCACATTCGACAGCCACAACGAGCTGCGGCGGCACTTTGCGTCGTATCAGGCGGATTGGCGGCTGCCTGGGACGTCCGGCGCGACCGGGCACTCACCTCGTGACGACCGCGCTCGACTGGGATGGCGAGCGAGGGCTGCTCAGCGACCGGCTGGCGGCGACGTCCGTACGCGCGTCGCGGAACAACGTCGGATGGACGGTTCAGGACCAGGCGCTCTGGGCGCGTGTGTTCGTCACCGCGGGGTTCCGCGTCGAGCACAACGACAGCTTCGGGACCGCGGTCGTGCCGCGCGGCTCGGTCGCCTATGTGGCGCACCAGTCCTCCGGCGTCGTCGGAGATACCAAGGTCGAGGCCTCTGCCGGTCGCGGCATCAAGGAACCGACGCTGGTGCAGTCATTCAGCACAGTCCCCGTTCTTCCTCGGAAACCCGGAGCTCGAACCCGAGCGCTCACGGACCGTCGACGTCGGCGTCGAGCAGCGTCTGCTGGAACGATCGCGCGCGGGTCGAGCTGACCTGGTTCGCCAACCGATATCGCGACATCATCTCGACGCGGACGATCACCTTCCAGCCTTTCGTGTCGCAGTACTTCAACATCGGCCTGACGCGCGCCCGTGGTGCCGAGCTGAGCGGAGAACTGGCGCCGGTGAGCGGCGTCCAGATCCGCGGAGGGTACACGCTGCTCGCCTCGAAGATCCTCGAGAGCACGTCGGAGTTCAGCGAAGTGCTCGCCCAGGGACAACCGCTGTTCCGGCGACCGCGCCACTCGGGGTACGTCGGGCTCGCCTGGACCCGGTCGCGCCTGTCGGCCGATCTCACCGGCGTGTTCGTGGGCCGCCGCACCGACAGCGATTTCTCCGCGCTGGAACCAGCCACTGATCTCGAACGACGGGTACGCGACGTGGGACGTTCGCGCGCGTACCGAATTACCGGCCCGCTGTCGATCACCGCGGCGTTCGACAACCTCACCGGAGCGGACTATATGGAACCGCTCGGGTACCCGGCGCTGGGCCGCGCGGTCAGAGTCGGGGCGAAGGTGGGATTCTGACGGTGCTCGGAAGTCTGCGGGCGGCGCTCGCTGGTTCTTGAGATGCTTTCGACCTCCAGCATCACCTTCGCTTATGGATCGACGCCGGTCCTGCGCGGCGTGTCGATGGACGTGCCGGATCGCGGCTTCGTCGGCATCCTCGGCCCCAACGGCTCGGGAAAGACGACGATGCTGAAGGTGCTGGCGGGGACGAGAAAACCTGCCGGCGGCCGGGTGATGCTGGACGGGCAGGACCTGGTGCGAATTCCGCGCGCGGCTCTCGCGCGTCGGATGGCGGTCGTTCCCCAGGAAACGCACCTCGCGTTCGACTACACGGTGCTCGAGGTCGTGTTGATGGGACGGTATCCCCATCTCGGGGCGTTCGAGATCGAGGGCCCACGCGACTATGCCGTCGCCAGAGAGGCACTGGCGGCGACCGGAACCGATACATTCGAAGATCGCGCGTTCGCGACGTTGAGCGGCGGCGAGAAGCAGCGCGTCGTCATCGCCGCGGCGCTGGCGCAGATTGCGTCGGCATCCAGCGGGCCCGCCCCGCTGCTCCTCCTCGACGAGCCCACGGCCGCTCTCGATCTCGCCTACCAGCTCGAGATTGCGTCGCTGCTTCGCGAGCTCCGGCAGCGCATGCCGCTCTCGATCGTGCTCTCGACGCACGACCTCAACTTCGCGTCGAGCCTGTGCACGTCGCTCGTCCTGCTCAAGGAGGGCCGAGTGCTCGCGTCCGGACCGACCGAGCAGGTGCTGACGGTCTCTGGCGTTCGGGACCTGTACGGCGTCGATGCGGAGGTGACCCGCCATGGCGCGGCAGGGCATCTTGTCGTCACACCGATCCGGCGCACGCACGCGGGCCGCGCGTCGTGACCAGCACGGTCCGCCGTCAGCTGGTGACCTCGATACTCGGGTTCGGAGGGCTTGCAGTAGCGGCGATTGTCGCGGCACCGCTCATCGGATCGACGCCCATCAACCTCCGGCGTGCGCTCAGCCCCTCGCTTCCGTTCGCGGACAACGTCGACGCCCAGATCCTCTTCGTCGCGCGGCTCCCGCGGACGCTCGCCGGGGCGCTCGTCGGCGCCGCGCTGGCAGCCGCGGGCGTGGTGTTTCAAGGCCTGCTGCGCAATCCGCTCGCGACCCCATTCACGCTGGGTGTCTCATCGGGCGCGGCGCTCGGCGCCATGCTCGCGATTACGTTCGGATGGACGCTCGGAAGCGATCGGACTGCCCGGCATCCCGATCGCGAGCTTCGTCGGTTCGCTTGGCGCGGTGAGCATCGTGTACGCGCTCGCGCGGGCGAAGCACGGTGGGCTCTCGACCACGACGCTGCTGCTCGCCGGCGTGACGATGAACGCGTTCTTCTCGGCGCTGATCCTCTTCGTGCAGTACTTCGCGGACTTCGCGGAGACGTACCGCACCCTGCGGTGGCTCATGGGCGATCTCGACGTCAGCGCCTACCAGCCACTCTTGACGGCCCTCCCCCTCTTGATCGTCTCGTTCGCGGCCTTCGCCTGGCTCGCGCGGCCGCTCAACCTGCTCAGCCTCGGCTCCGACAGCGCGGAGACGCACGGCGTCGACATCTCGCGCGTGCAGCGCGGCGCGTTCCTGAGCGCCTCGCTGGCGACCGGAGCCGCCGTGTCGGTGGGCGGCCCCATCGGGTTCGTCGGGATCGTCGTTCCGCATCTCGTGCGGTTGATGGTCGGCTCGGATCATCGCGTGGTGCTGCCGGCGTCGGTGCTGTTCGGGGCCGCGTTCCTCGTCGGGTGCGACATCCTGGCCCGGACGGTGATGGCGCCGGTCGAGCTCCCCGTCGGCGTCATCACGGCGCTCATCGGAGGGCCGTTCTTTCTCTGGCTGTTGATTCGAGGAACCTAGTCCGGGCTCGGCGCTCGGCGCTCGGCGCTCGGCGCTCGGAAACACGCGACGTTGAACCCTGAACCTTGAACCCCCTGAGCCATGAACCGACTCTTTCTCGCCCTCCTCGCCGCCGTGCTGCTCGTGACCGTCCCGTCTGCTCAGACGCGGCCGCAGCGGATCATCTCGCTCATCCCGGCGGTGACGGAGATGCTGTTCGCCATCGGAGCTGGACCGCAGGTCGTTGCGGTGAGCAGCTTCGACGAGTATCCGCCGCAGGTGAAAAACCTGCAGCGGGTCGGGGCGCTGCTCGATCCTGACCTCGAGCGCATCCTGTCGCTGCGTCCGGATCTGGTGGTCGTCTATGGCAGCCAGTTGGATCTCTTGAAGCAGCTCGAACGGGCGGGCATTCCTGCGTACAACTACCGTCACGCGGCGCTCACGGACGTGAGCCGGACGATACGCGAGATCGGCGATCGGGTTGGCCACGCGGCGGAGGCGGACGCGCTGATCAAGAAGATCGACGCGCAGATGACGGCCATCAAGCAGCGCGTGTCTGGCCGGACCAGGCCGAGAACGCTGCTGGTGGTCGGCCGCGAAATCGGAGCGCTGCGCGGAATCTACGCAAGCGCGGGATTCGGCTTCCTGCACGACATGCTGGAAGCCGCGGGCGGCGAAGATGTCTTCGACGACGTGAAGCGCGAGTCCGTCCAGGCGACCACCGAGCTGATTCTCGCCCGGAAGCCGGACGTGATTCTGGAAATCCGGGCGGGACCTGCGGAAGCGGGACCGGTTGCGTCGGAGATAGCAGTCTGGCGCACTCTGGCGTCGGTGCCGGCCGTCCGCAACGGCCGCGTCCAGTTCATCGTGGACCAGCGAACCGTCGTGCCAGGTCCACGAATAGCGGAGGGCACAGAGCTCATCGCCCGCGCGCTGCATCCGGAGGCGTTCAAGTAGCTTCGCTGTCGGGATCGGGGATCAGGGATCTGGGATTCGAAATCGGGATTCGGCGCTCGGCGCTCGCCGGCGTCGGTGCTCGGCGCTCGGGACTGGGGACGCGGCGGCTTGCATCGGGTTCCCGGCTGGCTTGGTGCCGTTGGTCTGCATTCCTACAGCCGCGGCCCCCCGGCGGCCACTCGGCGCCTGGCTAGCGGCGACAGCCTGCTATGAGGGTCGACTCTGCCGGATCGCTGATCCCTGATCGCTGATCCCTGATCACGACACGGATTCCCGTTACGCTGCGAACTCGATCGGGACGCGTTGGGGAATGAGGCCCTTGTCGAACGCGTCCTTCATCAGCCGCTCGAGGCCCTGACGACCGCGCTCGCCGTACGACAGTGTCAAATCGTTCACGTACATGCCGACGAACGTGTCCGTGCGCGTGCGGTCGAGGCCACGGCCGAACTGCAGCGCGTACTCGACCGCCTCCTGGCGATGCGAGAGCGCGTAGGCGATGCTGTCGTGCAACAGCTTCGACACCTTCGCGATCATGCCGGCGCCCAGATCGCGCCTGATGATGTTGCCGCCGAGCGGCAACGGCAGGCCGGCGGTCCGTTCGGACCACCATTCACCCAGATCGACGATCTTCCGAAGTCCTTCGTCTTGATACGTCAACTGGCCTTCGTGGATCAGGAGTCCCGATTCGGCGCGTCCGTCGAGAACAGCTGCCCCGATCTCGTCGAACGGCACGACCGTGTACTCGAAATCCGGCTCGTAGATGCGGAGCGTCAGATACGCGGTCGTCAGCGTGCCGGGAATCGCGACGCGGCTGCCCTTGACGCGCGTGGGACCATCGGGACGCGCGACAACGATCGGTCCGTACTTGTCGCCCATGCTCGCGCCGTGCGGCAGCAGCGCGTACTTGTCGAGCAGATGCGCGTAGGCGTGGAACGAGACCGCCGTGACTTCGTACCGCCCATCGAATGCGGCCCGGTTCAGCGTCTCGATGTCCGAGAGCACCTGGTCGACGACAATCCCGCCCGTGTCGACGTTGCCGCTCGCCAGCCCGAAGAACATGAACGCATCGTCGGAATCCGGGCTGTGGGCCACGGTGATTCGAGTCATCGATTATTAGACCGGGGGCTTCGCCCCGCCGGACCCCCATCGCCGTCGCGCGCGGGGCCCCGTCGCCCCGCTTCCGCCTCCGCCAAGGCTACGGCGGACGCGTCGAAGCGCCTCCGGCGCGCCTATTCAAACACCAATCGTACCTTACTGTTCGGCAGAGCCGAACGTCCGAAGGCAGGGCTGAAGCCCTGCGCTACGGGTGTGGCAGGCCGAAGGCCGGGGCAGGGCTGAAGCCCCGATACGGGTGTGAAGATCGGACTGAAGCCCCTGGGCTGCCGGGGCTGCGCGCCTTACGCCTTGGCGAGCTGCCGGGCGAGCACGCGCAACAGCGCCTCGACCTCGTTCGGGCCGTCGACCGCGAAGTCGGCGTCGCCGGCGCGGGGCGAGGCCGCGACCGAGATACCGTGCCCGCGTACGGCGCGGAATCCGTCTTCGTCCGTCAGGTCGTCCCCGATGTACAACGGCCAGGCGTCGCCGTACTGCCGGACGACATGATCGCGGATCCAGCCGACGGCGCACCCTTTGTTCCAGTCGATGTTCGGCATGAGCTCGAGCATGAACGCGCCGCGCATGGTCCGCAGAACACCGGCGTCGATATGCGGCTTGGCATGCCTCAGCAACGCTGCCTCTGCACGTGCGCCGTCCTCCACGGACGCGGCGCGGAAGTGCACGACGAGTGAAGGGCCCTTGTTTTCCAGGAACGCTCCCTTGAGGCCGGAGAGATCCGACGTCACGGGATCGGCAAGACTGCGCAGCAACACCTCGGTGCGCCCGAAGGCGGGGTGTCGATACCGATCGCCGCCCCCTTCAATCTCCAGACCGTGCAGCCCCGCGAAGTACGTCTCCCGTCCGAGCATCGTCCGTCGCCTGACGTCGTCGAGCCGGCGTCCGCTCACGATGGCGAGCGTCGCGCCAGGCTCGGACGCAATCTCCTCGAGGAGCGCGCGTCTGGACGGAGCGAGCCAGACAGACTCGGGATCGGTGTGGAACTCGCAGAGCGTCCCGTCGAAATCGGTCAACAGCAGCAGGTGGCGGCCGGCCCCGCGGGCCTGAATGATTTCGGCCGCGAGCCGAACGTCAGCCTCGGACATTCGACGCACTCTCCGATAGACGCCTCAGGACGTTCAGACGCCCGGGGACGGATGGCCACGCCCTGACAACGGCGCCACGCTCGGGCAGCTCCTCGAGATGATCGAGGACGTCGGAAGCCCAGTGGAAGACATTCCGGCCGGCAACCACGCGCCGCAGCGCGCCCATTCGACGCGCCCGCTCTTCGATGGGCATGTAGATGGCGCGCTCGAGCGCCTGCGCGAATCCGTCGACGTGATAGGGGTTGATGAGCAGCGCCTCCGTCAGTTCCTGCGCCGCCCCGGCCATCTCGCTCAGCACCAGTACGCCCCCGAGGTCTTCGCGGGCGGCCACGAACTCTTTGGCAACCAGGTTCATGCCGTCGTGGAGGGAGCTGACCACGCAGAAATCGGCGAGGCGGTAGAGCGCCACGAGAGGTCGCAACTCGAGCGCGCACTTTCGATACCGGATCGGCCCGTCGTCCGGACCCTTGCCGTACCTCGTGTTGATCTCGGCGATCCGCGCGTCCACGCGCTCCTCGAGCGCCGCGTAGCTGCGAATCCTCGATCGAGAGGGCACGCCGATCTGAACGAACGCGAGCTTGGACCGAAGCTCCGGACGGAGAACGAGCAATCGATCGATCGCGTCGAGGCGTTCGAGGATGCCCTTCGTGTAGTCCAACCGGTCGACGCCCACGCCGATGACTTCGACGGACGGTTCGTCGAGGCGCTCTTCGCGAAAGAGCCGCGCGACGTCGTGCACGAGCGCGGGATCGCACGCGATCCGATGAATGCGATCGAAGTCGACGCCTATCGGTGAGGCAATCACCCGCGTCGTGTGGCGTCCGAGCGTCACATGTCCTTTTTCGCCCTTATCTACGACGGCATCGAGCTCGTCACGGACGCTGAGTAGAAAGTTGCGGCGATCGCTTTCGAGCTGGAACGCGAGGACGTCGTTGGCGAGAAGGCCCCGCATGATCTCCGCCCGCCACGGGCACATGCGGAGGCGATCCGGATGCGGCCACGGGATGTGCCAGAAGAGCGACGTGCGAATCGTTGGTTCGAGCTCGCGGAGATCCGCCGCGAGCAAAGCCAGGTGATAGTCCTGGATGAAGACCGACGTCTGGCCGTCTGTCAGCTCCGCCGCAACCGCGGCGGCAAAGCGAGCGTTGACCCGCTGGTACGCCGCCCAGTCCTCGCTTCGAAATCGCGGCCGGACGTGCACGGTGTGGGCAAGCGGCCAGACGCCTTCGTTCGAGAAGCCGTTGTAATAGCGGCGCTCTTCTTCGGGCGAGAGCCACACGCGTCGCAACATGTACGACGGCTCGTCCGGAGGCACGGCGACCCGATCGTTGGCGTCGACGACGTCCGCATCGGCATCGCCCGCGCCGTACGCGATCCAGGTGCCGCCCCGTCGGCGCATGAGCGCATCGAGCGCGACCGAGACGCCCCCTGTCGTCGGCGCAACGGCAATCGAACCGTCGTCACGCCGCACGTGCAGGTAAGGTTCGCGATTGGACACCACAATAAGTGGACGTCCGTTTCCACTGTCCAGGGATACCTCCGGCATTTCGGAGAGAGGAGCAAGGTGGCTGCCAGAAAGGGTATTACAGAACCGGATCGTCGGAGCGCCGACGGCCCGTAAAATCTTCGCGACCTCATCCGAAAGGACCGCGTTTAATGAGTCTGGACCGTCGAACGGTCGAGTTCGAAGGGGTGCCGGCCGAGAGATGGCACGAACGCGTATTGATGAGGCAGCGGCGATGTGTGAAGCGAAAGACGACGCGCGCGGTTGTATTTCCTTCCACTAACCTCTGCGTTAGAGGCGAGCAAGCTCTGCAATAAGAGGGAGAAATACTAGCGGGTGACCACGGATCGGCGGAGGCTTTTCACTACCGTCGTGAGGCGATCGATGGCGAAATCGACATGCTCGACCGTGGTACCGCGGCCGAGCCCGAAGCGCACGACAGCACCCGCACCGTCCCCCACCGCACCGATCGCCTGGAGCACGTGAGAGGCTGCCTGGCTTCCGGAGCTGCACGCCGAGCCGGTCGACACGGCAATGTCGCCAAGCGCCATGAGGAGCGCCTCCCCCTCGACGGCGTCAAAGCTCACGTGCAAGTTGTGCGGTAAGCGATGGGTGAGCGAACCGTTGACGCGAATCCCGTCGAGGTTCGCGCGGAGGCCCTCCAGAAGGCGGTCCCTGAGCCCGGCAAGGCGGGCACTCTCGGTTGGCATCTCCTGCGCGCAGATCTCCGCCGCTTTTCCGAGACCGACAATTCCGGGCACGTTGAGGGTGCCCGAGCGCAGCCCATTCTCGTGGCCGCCGCCGTCGATCTGGCAGCCGATCTGAATCTTCGGCTTCTGTTTGCGCACGTAGAGAGCGCCCTCACCCTTTGGACCGTAATATTTGTGCCCGGTCAGCGAGAGCAGGTCCACGCCCATGCGTTCGACGTCGACGACAACTTTGCCGGCCGCCTGCGCCGCGTCGGTGTGCAGGAGCGATCCCGCCTCGTGGACGATTCGGCCGATCTCGGCCATCGGCTGGAGCACGCCAATCTCGTTGTTGGCTGTCATGACCGACACCAGCACCGTCTTGCCGGTCACCGCCTTCTTGAGCTCGTCGAGATCGACGAGTCCGTCGCGATCGACCCCGAGCCGGGTCACGCGCCAGCCTTGAGCCTCGAGCCGCTTGCACGAATCGAGTACCGACTTGTGCTCGGTCGCAACCGTGACGATGTGATCGCCACGGGTGCGGAGTCCGTCGGCGCATCCTTTGAGCGCGAGATTGTTGGACTCCGTTGCCCCGCTCGTGAAGACGATTTCGCGCGGCGAGGCGCCGATGAGCGCGGCGATCTGTCCGCGGGCCGCTTCGACGGCCTCCTCCGCTTTCCAGCCGTACGCATGCTGCCGGCTGGCGGGATTGCCGAACTCCTCGGAGAAGTACGGAAGCATCGCCTGGAGCACACGGGGATCGACGGGAGTAGTCGCGTGGTAGTCGAGATAGACGGGCTTGGATGTCACGATCGTCTCGAAAAGGTGAACGCGAGCGGAGTACCGGCATCCTCGAGCGGCGCGTCCGCAGACATCTCCTGAAGGGAACATGTCGACAGCGCTGCGACGATGCGATCCTTGATGCGCCAGAGCGGATCGCGGATGCTGCACTTGGAGTACTGACCGCAGTTCTCCGACTCGCTGGAGCAGGCGGTGACCGTGAGCGGTCCGTCGATCGCCTGGATGACGTCGGCGACCGAGATCATCGAGGTCGCACGCGAGAGGCGGTAGCCGCCACGCGTGCCCTGGTGCGAGACGAGGAGACCTCGGCGCACGAGCCGCTGCAGCACCTTGGCCATGAGCTCGACGGGAATGTCATAGGCTTCGGCAATCTCCCGCGCGCTCGCCGAGGCGGCATCCGGCCGGATCGCGAGGTGCTTCATCGCCATCAGCGCGTAGTCGGCTTTCTTCGATAGGCGCAGCATCACCACATCCCCAGTTCGAGCTTGGCGACGTCGGACATGCGATCCTTCGTCCAGGCCGGTTCCCACACAACGTCGACTTTCGCATCCGAGACGCCGGGCACCGCCTTGACTTTCGTGGCCACTTCAACCGGCAGCGACTGCGCCGCCGGACAGCCTGGCGCGGTCAGCGTCATCCGTACGCCGGCGACGCCGGCCGCGTCGACGATCACGTCGTAGATCAGCCCCAGCTCCCAGATGTTCACGGGAATCTCGGGGTCGAACACGGTACGGATCGCGTCCACGATCGCCGGCTTCAGCGACGCCGTATTTGCGGCATCCGCCACGAGGCCCGCGGTCTCGGTCGTCGACCCCGACGGATCGGCCGGAGCGTCCGGAATCATGGGAAGGGTCTTCATTGTACGCCTATTCGGTCGACGTGATTGGATCCCGGTCAAGCGCGGCCTTGAGCGTGTGCCACGCCAGGCTGGCGCACTTCACGCGCACCGGGAACTCACGAACGCCAGCCAGCACCGACAGCTTGCCCATGTCTTCCACCGACTGTTCCGGCGGCGTCGTCACCATCGTGTGGAACCGCTGGAAGAGCGCACGCGCCTCCTCGACCGGACGGCCCTTGATCGAGTCGGTCATGAGCGACGCGGAAGCCTTGGAGATCGCGCAGCCGGATCCCTGGAATCCGACTTCGGCAATCACGCCATCTTCCACGCGCAGATAGAGGTGCAGTCGATCACCGCAGAGCGGGTTGAAGCCCTCGGCCACGTGGTTGGCAGTCTCGAGGATCCGGAAATTCCGGGGCCGCTTGTTGTGATCGAGGATGACCTCCTGATAGAGCTCACTCAAATCCGACATCAGTTGAATACCTCGCGCACTCTCTCGAGCGCGCGTGCGAGCGCGTCCAGGTCTTCCCTCGTGTTGTACATGGCGAGCGAGGCGCGCGCTGTCGCCGAGATGCCGAACCGATCCATCACGGGCTGCGCGCAGTGGTGTCCGGTCCGCACCGCAACCCCTTCACGATCGATGATCGTTCCGATGTCGTGAGGGTGAACGCCCTCCATGACGAACGACAGAATGCTCGACTTGTTCGGGGCGGTTCCGATGATGCGCACGCTGGGAATCGCCTCCAGCCTGCGCCGTGCCGTAGCGGAGCAGGTCCCGCTCGTGCGCGGCAATCGCGTCGCGCCCCACGCCCTGGATGTAGTCGAGCGCCGCACCGAGGCCGACAGCCCCGGCGATGTTCGGCGTGCCAGCCTCGAACTTGTACGGCAGGTCGTTCCAGGTGGAGCGCTCGAACGTCACGCTCCGGATCATGTCGCCGCCGCCGAGGAAGGGCGGCATCGCCTCCAGCCGTTCGGCTTTGCCCAGGAGCACGCCGATGCCGGTCGGCCCGTACAACTTGTGTCCGGTGGCGACGTAGAACTCGCAGCCGATGGATTGCACGTCGACCGGCATGTGATACGCCGCTTGAGACCCGTCGATGAGGACCGGGACGCCTCTCGAGTGGGCGATCGCGACGATCTCCTCCACGGGATTGATGGTCCCCAACGCGTTGGACATGTGGGCGATCGACACGATCTTCGTCCGTGGTCCGATCAGGCGGTCGAGCTCCGGCATGATCAGCGCGCCGCGATCGTCGATCGGCGCCACGCGCAGGTGCGCCCCGCGCTCCTCGCAGACGAGCTGCCATGGCACGATGTTCGAGTGATGCTCCATCGCCGAGATGACGACCTCGTCGCCTTCGACGAGGTTCGGCCGCACGAACGCGTACGCAACCAGGTTGATGCCCTCGGTGGCGTTCCGGGTGAAGATGACCTCTTGTACGCTCGACGCGTTGAAGTACCCGCGGATCTTCTCGCGGGCGCCCTCGTAGGCGTCCGTCGCGAGGCCGCTCAGCTCGTGCACGCCGCGATGCACGTTCGCGTTGATGTCCGTGTAGTACGACATCAGCACGTCGAGCACGGCCTGCGGCTTCTGAGTCGTGGCAGCGTTGTCGAGGTAGACGAGCGGGTGGCCGCGGACGGTGCGCCGGAGAATCGGAAAGTCGGCGCGGATGCGCGCGACGTCGAACGGCGTACCGGTGGCGACGAGCCGTGCCGGCGCGCTGGACGCGGTGGGCGGTGTCATTTCCGGTCAACCTCCGCGAGATCCCTCGCAAGCTGTGCGTAGAGCTCGGTCTCGAGCGCCTGGCGGAGCGGCTCGATCTTGACGCGATCCAGAATGTCGCCCGCGAACGCGTGGATCAGCATGTCGCGCGCCTCCTGGATCGTCAGGCCGCGTGCACGCAGGTAGAACAGCGCATCCTCGTCGAGCTGGCCGATCGCCGCACCGTGCGTACACTTCACGTCGTCGGCGAAGATCTCGAGCTGCGGCTTCGTGTTGATCGTCGCGTCGTCAGACAGCAGGAGCGCGCGGTTGGTCTGCTTCGCGTCGGTCTTCTGCGCGTCCTGACGGACGATGATCTTGCCGTTGAAGATCGCGCGGGCCTTGCCGCCGATGATGCCCTTGTAGATCTCGTGGCTCGGGCAGTGCGGCTCGGCGTGATCGATCGTCGTGTGGTTGTCGACGAGCCGCTCTCCGTCCGCGAGGTAGAGGCCGTTCAGCGTGCATTCCGCGCCCGCTCCGGCCAGGGTCGCTATCGTGTCGTTCCGCACCAGCTTCCCGCCGAGCGCGAAGGAATGCGACGAGAAATTCGCGCTGCGCGCCGCACGGACGTGCATGCTCGCGACGTGAAACGCCTCGACGCTCTCCTCCTGCACCTTGTAGTGATCCAGGACGGCGTTCTCACCGACGACGACCTCGGTGACCGCATTGGTGAAGTACTTCTGACCGGGGAGGCCTACATAGGTCTCGACGATCTGGGACTGGCTGTTGTCCCCAAGGACAATCAGCGTCCGCGGATGTGTCGTCATTGTCCCCATCGTCCCCGGAACCGCCGAGCCTGACGGCGCTGTGGAGACGAAAAGGAGCTGCAACGGTGCGTCGAGGACAACGCCCTCCGGGACGGAGACGTACGCGCCGTCAGCCGCAAAGGCGCTGTTCAACGCGGCGAACGCGCGCGTGTCGATGTCCACTTGAAGGCCCAGCAGCCTGGCGACATCCGATGTGTCCGACGCCTCGCTCGAAGTCGACGCCGTCGCCTGAGCCAGGGAGCCGAAGCGCATGCCATCGGCCAGGCCGGATGTGCGCGAGAGCGCCGGCACGAATCGGCCGTTCACGAAGACGAGGCGGTGCGGCGCGTCCGCATACAGGAACGTCTCGAGCCGGCTCGCCTCGAGCGCGGTGGACGCGGGCGCGGGCGACAGGTCCGCACCGGCAATCTGCGAGACGCTCGTGAACCGCCACTCCTCGTTGCGTACGGTTGGGAATCCCAGCTGCGCGAAGCTCGACGCGCCGCGGTCTCGTATCTCCTGCAGCCAACGCGGGCCGCTCGTCGGCCGGTCCTCGAGCGCAGTCACCCACGGCTGATGTTTCTCGGCTACCTGACTCATTTAGCTTCCAGCTCCCCGCTTCCGCTTCCAGCTTTTCGCTACCCGCTTCCCGTTACTACCAGCTCGGTTCGACGGCTTCTACGCCCCGGTTCTCGATGTTGCTGGAAGCCGGAAGCTGGCAGCTGGAAGCGCTTTTAGGCGGCTTCGATCCAGCCGTAACCCTTCTTCTCCAGCTCCAGCGCCAGCTCCTTGCCACCAGACTTCACGATCTTCCCCGCGCTCAGCACGTGGACGAAGTCGGGCACGATGTATTCGAGCAGGCGCTGGTAGTGGGTGACGACGATGATGGCGCGCTCGGGCGAGCGCATCGCGTTGACGCCTTGCGCGACGATCTTGAGGGCGTCGATGTCGAGACCCGAATCGGTCTCGTCGAGCACGGCGAGCCGCGGCTCGAGCAGCGCCATCTGGAAGATCTCGTTCCGCTTCTTCTCGCCGCCAGAGAAGCCTTCGTTGACCGCTCGGCTCAGCATGCTCTGATCGATCTCCAGGAGCTTCGACTTCTCCTTTATGAGCTGCATGAACTCCATCGCGTCGTATTCGGGCAGCCCCTGGTGCTTGCGTTTTGCGTTCACCGCAGCCTTGAGGAAGTAGGCATTGTTCACGCCGGCAATCTCGACCGGATACTGGAACGCCATGAACACGCCTTCGCGAGCACGCTCGTCGGGATCCATGTCCAGCAAATCTTTGCCGTCGTAGATCACTTCACCGCCGGTTACCTCGTACCCGGGGTGCCCGGAGATGGCGCGCGCCAGGGTGCTCTTCCCGGAACCGTTCGGCCCCATGATGGCGTGGATTTCACCGGCGTCGACGTGCAGGTTGATCCCCTTGAGGATCTCCTTGCCTTCCGCGCGAACTTGAAGATTTTTGATATCGAGCATGTTGGCTGATTCTGTCTGCTTTCTTGTGTAGGGCGCGGGCTTCAGCCGGCGGCTGGCGGGGCCTGAAGGCCCCGCCCTACGCCCTGCGGTGTTATTAGCCGACCGATCCTTCCAAAGAAACACTCAGCAGCTTCTGCGCTTCCACGGCGAACTCCATCGGGAGCTCGCGGAAGACTTCCTTGCAGAAGCCGCTCACGATCATGTTGACGGCGTCTTCGCTCGTCAGCCCGCGCTGACGGCAGTAGAAGATCTGGTCCTCGCCAATCTTCGACGTCGATGCTTCGTGCTCGACCCGCGCGGACGTGTTCCGGATCTCGAGATACGGGAAGGTGTGCGCACCGCACTTGTCGCCGATGAGCAGCGAGTCGCACTGCGAGTAGTTGCGCGCGTTCTTGGCTTTCTTGCCGACGCGGACGAGCCCGCGGTAGGTGTTCTGGCCGTGCCCGGCGGAGATGCCCTTCGAGACGATCGTGCTGCGCGTGTTCCTGCCGAGATGAATCATCTTCGTCCCGGTGTCCGCCTGCTGACGGTTGTTCGTCGTCGCAACGGAGTAGAACTCGCCAATCGAGTTGTCCCCCTGCAGAATGCACCCCGGATACTTCCAGGTGATCGCGGATCCGGTTTCGACCTGCGTCCAGGTAATCTTCGACCCGCGCCCCGCGCACAGACCGCGCTTGGTCACGAAGTTGTAGATGCCGCCCTTGCCGTTCTTGTCGCCGGGATACCAGTTCTGGATCGTCGAGTACTTGATCGTCGCGTCGTCGTGCGCCACGAGCTCGACGACCGCCGCGTGCAGCTGATTCTCGTCGCGCGTCGGCGCGGTACAGCCTTCCAGATAGCTCACGTAGGAGCCTTCCTCGGCGATGATGAGCGTGCGCTCGAACTGGCCCGTGTCCTTCGCGTTGATCCGGAAGTAGGTCGACAGCTCCATCGGGCAGCGGACGCCCTTCGGAATGTAGACGAACGATCCGTCGCTGAAGACCGCCGAGTTCAGCGCGGCGAAGAAGTTGTCGGTGTGCGGCACGACCGACCCGAGGTACTTCTTCACGAGCTCGGGGTGCTCACGCACGGCCTCCGAGAACGACATGAAGATGATGCCGACTGACGCCAGCTTCTCGCGGAACGTCGTCGCCACCGACACGCTGTCGAAGACCGCGTCGACGGCGACCCCCGCCAGGAGCTTCTGCTCCTCGATCGGGATGCCCAGCTTGTCGAACGTCCGCTTGACCTCGGGATCGACCTCGTCGAGGCTGTTCAGCGACTTCTTCTTCTTCGGCGCCGAGTAATAGACGATGTCCTGGTAGTTGATGGGCTCGTAGCGGACGTTCTGCCAGGTGGGCTCCTTCATGGTCAGCCACAAGCGATACGCCTTCAGCCGCCACTGGAGCAGCCACTCCGGCTCCTGCTTCTTCTGGGAGATCAGCCGGACGACGTCCTCGCTGAGCCCCTTGGGGATCGTCTCGCTCTCGACGTCGGTGTAGAACCCGTACTTGTATTCGCGTGTCGCGAGTTCTTCGATGGTTTCGGTTGATGTGGACATGTTGTTTTAGCTTCCAGCTGCCAGCTGCCAGCTTCCCGCAGCAACTGGCTACTCCCGGCTCCTGGCTGCTTCACAGCGGCAACCACTGAATCCGTTAAGTGTTCGATGCGATTGCCGCAAGTTACGGCCCAGGAGCTTCTAACCAGCGAGCGCGCAAAGCGCGCGAGCGACTCACACGGAGAACGAAGCCCCGCAGCCGCACGTGCTCTTCGCGTTCGGGTTGTTGAAGATGAAGCCGCGGCTGACGAGGCTCGTGTCGTAGTCGAGCGTCGTGCCGTCAATCAGCCGATGGCTTTTCGGGTCGATGAACACCTTCGCGCCGTCCAGCCCTTCGAACACGAGATCTCCGTCCCGAGGCGCCGGCTCCCAGGCGAAGGTGTAACTGAACCCGGAACACCCGCCCGCTTTGATCCCGATACGGAGCCCGCCGCCAGGAAACCCGTGGCGGACCGTCATCTTCGTAATCAGATTCCCTGCGTTCTCGCTGATTTCAAGCATGCGACCCCGGGATCGCGGATTCCGGCCCCCGGCCGCACCCGCAAAGCCGACCATATAAGTCCTATATTAGTGTTTCGAGCAGCCGCCGTAAAGGCCTCACTGCGCCAGAGCCGCAAGCCCCTACCCTTCGTCGAGGGTTTCGCCTAAACTTCGTCCAGGTGACTTCCCTCTCTGGACTCTCCAGCCTCCTCCTGCTCGGGGTGCTGGCCGTGGCGGCCTGGCTCGTGCTCAAGGCCCGGCTGGAGCGCGAGCGAGCCGTCGGCAACTCTCGACTGCGTCGCGGAGTTGGCCTCGGCACGGGCTCACGCCGAGGAAGCGGGTCGCCGGAACGCCGATCTTGCAGCTGAGCTGTCCGAGCGGTCATCGGCTGTCGATGCGCTGCACCACGAGCTCAGCAAATCTCAGCAGGCCTGCGCCCGGCTCGAGGCCGAGGTCGCCGCCGAGCGGCGGTCGGCTGGCGAAAAGCTGGTCCTCCTGTCCCAGGCCGAGGCCCGGTTGCGGGATGCGTTCTCGGCCCTCTCCTCTGAGGCGCTTCGACAGAACAACCAGTCCTTCCTGGAGCTCGCACGGACTTCCCTTGGCGAATTCCAGCAGACCGCGCGTGTCGAGCTGGCCGGACGCCAGAAAGCCATCGAAGAGCTCGTTCAGCCTCTGAAGGAGTCGCTCAGCCTGGTCGATGGCAAGCTCCAGCAGGTCGAACAGAACCGCGTTGGAACGCACTCAGCCATCACCGAACAGCTCAAAGCCCTCCACGCCGCGCAGCAGACCCTCCAGGTCGAAACAGGCCGCCTCGTCCAGGCGCTGCGGTCGCCGAACGTTCGAGGCCAGTGGGGCGAGCTCCAGCTGCGCCGGGTGGTCGAAGCGGCAGGCATGCTCGAGTACTGCGATTTCGACATCAAGGAATCGGTCAACGCCGACGGCCTGCGATTGACGCCGGACCTCATCGTCCGGCTGCCTGGCGGCAAGAACGTCGTCGTCGACGCGAAGGTCCCCTCGTCTGCGTTCCTCGACGCCATGGAGGCCGAAAACGACGCCGAGCGCGATGGCAAGTTCCGGCAGCACGCCCGTCAAGTCCGCGACCACGTCGTCAAGTTGGGGAACAAGACCTACTGGCAGCACTTCCAGCCGGCGCCCGACCTCGTCATCATGTTCGTCCCTGGCGAGACGCTGCTGAGCGCTGCATTGCAACGCGATCCGTCGCTGCTCGACTTCAGCCTTGGCCGAGGCGTGATGCTGGCGACGCCCTCGACGTTGATGGCGCTGCTTCGCGCGGTCGCGTATGGATGGCAACAGGAGAAGATCGCGAAGAACGCACAGGAGATCAGCGAGCTGGGACGTCAGCTCTACGATCGCATCCGCGTCATGGCGATTCACTTCGAGGAGGTTGCGCGCGGGCTCACCAAATCGGTCGACGCCTACAACCGTGCGATTGGATCGCTCGAGAGCCGGGTCCTCGTGACGGCGCGCCGGCTGAAGGATAGCGGGATCAGCGCACCGGAGCCGCTGCCCGAGCTCTCACCCATCGACCAGACCGCGCGCCCGTTGGGGGCGCCAGAGCTTCTCGGCCTCTTCGACGACGATGCGGTGGATGGGGTCGTGGTGAAAGAAGACCGGTGAAAGCCGGATACTGTCGGGATCTGGGATGCGTGGTCCGGGATCCGGAAAACCTTGGAATCTCGGGCCGGAGGTTTCGGATCCCTGATCCCTGATCCCGTCGGGGATCCGAATCAGCGGATGGCCGCCGTCAGCGTGACGGTGGCGCGGATTTCGAGCTCTCCAGCGACGACCGGGGTCGTCGGACCCTGCGCCTCGGCGCGCATCGCCACCATGGGGCGCGGCGGTGGCATCACGCTCGCGCGCTGCTCCTCGATCTTGACCACGCGATCGACCTTCAAGCCTGCGCCCGCAGCCGCGGCGGAGGCGCGTGCGCGCGCATCCTCCACGGCGCGCTGCAGAGCCTCGCGCTCGGCCCCCGTCCGATCCTTCAGATCGAATCGCACGCCGGCCACCGATGTCGCTCCCGCGCCGACGGCGATGTCGAGGATGTCTCCGAGCTTCGGGAGCTCGTCGACGCGTACCTCGATCGAGTTCCGCGCGACATAACCTCTGACGGTTTGCTTTCCGTTGGCGTAGTCGAACTCCGGCTGGATGTCGTAGCCGGTCGTCTGGATGGCGTCGCCTGGGAGGCCTGCGGACTTGAGCTTCGCGAGCACCGACGTCATTGCCTCCGCGTTCAGCCGCTGCGCGTCGCGCGAGGTGCGCGCGCGTGATTCTGCGGCGATGGAGACGAACGCGCGATCCGGCGCCCGCTTGACCACGGCCTCGCCCGTCGCCACGACGACCGGGAACTCGGGGGAGGGAGGGGGCGTCTGTGCGTTCGCCGCGGGTGCACAGGCCAGCAGAGCTGCGACCGCCACCACTTTCGGGATCAGCATGAGGACAGGATAGCGCAGCCGCGCGATGGAGGTTACGGAGATATCGGAGACGCTCCGTTCCCTCCGTCCCCTCCGTCAGCGCTTCACGATACACTCTCCGAGATGAAGCTCGAATCGTTTGCGATGGAGCGTCTCCAGTCCACGTGGGAGAACCGCGTGGCCTGGAACGTCTCGGAGAGCGGCGTCCATCCGCTTCGCGTCGAGGAGGTGGCAGAAACGGACGAGGAGCGTCACAGCGTGCTCGCACAGGCGCTCGGGTATCCGCAGACCAACGGCAGCATCGCCCTGCGTCACGCCATCGCGGAGATGTATCCGGGCGCCACCCCGGATCACGTCCAGGTCACCAACGGTGGATCCGAAGCGAACTGCATCGCGGTCCTGCACCTCGTGGAGCCGGGCGACGAGGTGGTGATGATGACGCCGAACTACATGCAGGTTCGCGGTCTGTCGCGCGCTCTCGGCGCTCGTGTCGTGCCGTGGCCGCTCGTGTGCGACTCCGACGCGGAGACGCCGCGATGGAGGCCTGACATCGACGCGCTCTCGGCGCTGGTCACGGCGCGCACGCGGATGATCCTGATCTGCAACCCGAACAATCCGACTGGCGGCCGATTGACCGAGGACGAGCTCGACGGTGTCTGCCGGATCGCGGATCGAACCGGTACCTGGGTCTTGTCCGACGAGATCTATCGCGGCGCGGAGATCGACGGCATCGATACCCCGACGATCTTCGGCCGGTACGAACGGGCCATCGTGACGAGCGGTCTGTCCAAGGCGTATGGTCTGCCGGGCCTGCGAATCGGATGGGTGGTCTCGGCGCCGTCGCTCGTCGCCGAGCTCTGGGGCGTCCACGACTACACGACAATTGCCCCCGGCGGTGTGAACGACTGTCTCGCGCAGATCGCGCTCGGACAACCGCGCCGCACGCGGCTGATTGCCAGGACCCGCGGGATCATCCGCACGAACTATCCGATTCTGAAGAAGTGGATCGAGCAGCGACGCCAGCAGCTCTTTCACATCGCGCCGGAGGCCGGAGCGATTGCGTTCGTGCGCTACGCGCACACGATCAACTCGACTCAGCTCATCGAACGGCTCCGCGACGAGAAGAGCGTCCTCGTCGTGCCTGGCGATCACTTTAAGATGGACGGCTATCTCCGCATCGGGTTCGGGGCAGACCCGACGCATCTGACGGGCAGCTTGAACCAGATCGGTGAGCTGCTCGACCGGCTGCCCGGCTCGTTCCCCGATTCGCATTGATGATGCGGATCGATCTCGCGCTGGTTGGGTTCGGCAACGTCGGACGAAGGTTCGCTCGGCTGCTGGAGGAACAACGGGCGGAGCTCGCGGCGCGGCACGATCTCGATCCCCGGGTCATCGGCATCGCGACGCGCCGGCACGGCGCAGCGTTTCGTGCCGAAGGAATCGACGGGACGGCCGCGGCACGCCTCGTGGAAACTGGAGGCCGGCTGGACGGCCTCCACGACAGCACGGCGGCGCCCGCACTCTCGGGCGCGATTGACCTGATTGCCCTTGCCGCACGTTCGAGCGCGGCGGCGCGGGTGATCGTCGAGACCACAACTCTCGACATCGACACCGGCCGTCCGGCGATCGATCACGTGGCCGCCGCGCTGGCGGCGGGCTGTCACGTCGTGACGGCGAACAAAGGTCCGGCGGCCTTCGCTTACGACAGTCTTCGCAGCCAGGCGGACGATGCGGGGTTATCGTTCCTGTTCGAGGGCGCGGTGATGGACGGCATTCCGGTCTTCAATCTGGTGCGCGAGACCCTCCCGAACGTGCGGATCCTCGGGTTCCGGGGTGTCGTGAACAGCACCACGAACCACATCCTCACGGCCCTCGAAGCCGGCGAGGCCTTCGAGCCCGCGCTCGCGCGCATGCAGGCGGAAGGGATCGCCGAAGCCGATCCCTCGCTCGACGTCGATGGATGGGATGCCGCGGCGAAGGCGGCCGCCCTCGCCAACGCGCTGATGGGCGCACGGATCACGCCGCACGACGTCCACCGCGCGGGGATCGGACCGGCGTCCGCGGCGCCGGCGATTGCTGCCAGGTCCGCCGGCCGGCGGCTCAGGCTCGTGGCACGTTGCACGCGCGGCCAGGTCCCCGTCGTCGAACCCCTGGAGCTTCCGGAGAGCGACCTGCTGGGCAGCCTTCAAGGAACGGCGAACGCGCTCGTGCTGGAGACAGACCTCCTCGAGGAGATTGCGATCTGCCAGCTTGGCGGCGGCCTCGTGCACACCGCCTACGCCCTCTTGAGCGATCTCGTGACCGTGAGACGACGAGTGCGGACGGCATCGAAGTGCTAGAGCCGTCTCACACCGGACGCTCGCTCCACGGTGCGAGCGAGCATGGCGAGCGAGCCACGCGATTGGAGCGCTCGGCGAAGCGGCGCTCAGACGCGGCATCAGGGCCAGCCCCTCGACTCTCACCGCGCGCTCACCTCGACTTCACGCGCGTGCTCTCGTACTGCACGATGCTGCTCGCGGACATGGGCGCGCGCGTCATCAAGATCGAGCAGCCTCGAAAAGGGGACGACACCCGCGCGTGGGGCCCACCGTTCATCGGGACCGAGAGCGCTTACTTTCTCAGCGTCAATCGCAACAAGGAGAGCCTGACGCTCGACCTCAAGTCGCCGGCCGTCCGGCCCGCGATCGCGAGATTGCTCGATAAGGCCGACGTCATCGTCGAGAATTTCAGGCCGGGCACGATGGCGCGACTGGGGCTCGACTACCCGGACGTCGCTGTGACGCATCCCGGAATCGTCTACTGCTCCATTTCCGGGTTCGGTCAGACGGGGCCGCGACGTGAAGAGCCTGGGTATGACGCCGTCATTCAGGCCGAAGGCGGCTTGATGAGCATCACCGGCGAGGCAGAAGGACCGCCGTTTCGTCTCGGCGTTGCCATCTCGGACATCGTCTCGGGCATGTTCGCCTTCCAAGGTATCGCGATGGCCCTGCTCGCGCGGGCGAAAACCGGACGGGGGCAGCTCGTCGACGTGGGGATGCTCGACGCGACCGCTGCGCTGCTGACGTATCAGTCGGGCAGCTACTTTGCGACCGGCGTCGCGCCGCAGCGTCTCGGAAACCGGCACCCGACGATCGTTCCGTACGAGACGTTCGCAGCGAGCGACGGCGAGTTCGTGCTGGCTGTCGGC
This sequence comes from uncultured Acidobacteriota bacterium, assembly GCA_963804795.1. GTDB lineage: Bacteria > Acidobacteriota > Vicinamibacteria > Vicinamibacterales > 2-12-FULL-66-21 > CAVSUB01. The sequence continues at coordinate 64,017 of CAWDRS010000024.1, forward strand.
AACGACACGCTCTGGCGCGCGTTCTGCCGGGCGTGTGGGCTGGATGCGATCGGTGAAGATCCCCGATTTGCCACGAACACGCAGCGCGTGATGGCCTACGACGAGGTCAGGCGCGTCATTGCCGATCGCCTGCTGACGCGCACCCGTGCGGAGTGGATCGCGACGCTGAGCGCGGCCGGTGTGCCGTGCGGCTCGGTGAGGGACGTCGGAGAGGTGGTCGAGGACCCGCAGCTCGCCGCGCGCGGAATGGTCCAGGCTGTCGAGCACCCAACGGTCGGGACCATACGGGTTCTTGGCGTTCCGATCAAACTCTCGGAGACTCCGGGGAAGGTGCACAGCTCCGCCCATGCTCGGACAACACACGACGCCATACTCACGGGCGATCTGGGGTTCACGCTGGAGGAAGTCGCGGCGATGCGGAGGGCCGAGGGGACTGATGTCGGGATCAGGGGTCCGGGATCCGAACGAGTCGGACGGAGGTTCGACGGGACTAGGATTCGTGGAGCCCCGGCTCACGAGGTCCGGATCCCGATCCCGATCGACTTCAGGGATCATCGCTCCACGAACGGCACGATCTCCTCGACGAGGAACTGCAGGACGTCTTCCTCGGTCAACTCAGCGGGCCCGGCATCGGCGCGGACGGGCCGCTCGGACGAGAGCGCGCGGCGACCTCGAGATCGGCTCGTGTGCCCCGTGACCCGCGGCGGATCGACCGTCGAATCCAGAAGGATCTCGATGAAGTCTTCCCCCGCGTGCTCCGAGGCCAGCCTGACGGAGTCGGCGGGTGTGAATACCTTGAACCGGAAGCCTTCGGCGACGAGCGCCGCTGCAAACGTGCGGAACGTCGGGACGGCCCGCTGCTCGAGGAATTCGGTGTAGGCGCGGGCCGCCGCGTCGGAGCGCTCGCGCCTGGCGGCGACCTCCCGCTTCGCGTGGTCGATGGCGCCGCGCAATCGTCGCCGGACTTCCGGAATCTCCATCCCTTCAGGCTATCGTGCCGAGATGCTTCTGTCGACTCGGAGTGCCGACCTCGTAAATCCTGACCATCTCGATCACCTTGAATCCGCGCGTCTGATACGCGGGGACGATCCGCTCGGTTCGGAGGTACTGGAGCATGCCTTCGTCCTCGTAGTCGGGTCCGCCGATTGAGGCATCGCGCTCGAGGGTCAGCGCGAGGGCGGCCAGCGCGGCGCCCGGCGCGGAACTGCGTGCGAAGCCGACGTAGATCTCGTTGCTCACGAAGCTGAACGCAGAATCCGATCGCGAGGCCAGCGCATCCTCGACTTTCAGGAATGCGATGGCTGGATCAGTTTTCAGGACATCGAGCAGCGCCAGTGTGAAGGCCCCTTCTCCCGACCACGCGGATGCGTCGAGATCCATGAGCGGATCCTAGCAGCTCGGCTGCCACCAGGTTGTAGGGCGGGGCTTTAAGCTCCACTTCCGCCTGAAGGCGGAAGCCACACAGGCCTCACTGTGAACGACGTGGCTATCGCCCTCAACTGGAAGTCATCCCCCACGCACCGCTCGATGGATGGCCATCAGCCCTCCAAGAACCGGAATGTATTCACAGCTGACGAACCCCTGCTCGCGCGCGAGGACACACACAGCGCGCGCGCCAGGGTAGCGCCGAATCGATTCCGGAATGTATCGGTACGTATCGGGATCACCGTGCAACGCAAATCCAAGCGCGGAGCCGACCAACGTGAGGTAAGAGAGGTAGACCGCGCGCACGAGGCCGTTCGATGGACGGTTGAAATCCAGTGACAGGAAGAGTCCGCCCGGCTTGAGCACGCGGTGGATCTCGCTGAGGGCCACCGTCAGGATCGGGACGTTCCGGATGCCGTACCCGGTTGTCACGACGTCGAACCGGGCGCTTGCGAATGGCAGCGCCATCATGTCGCCGGCAACCCACCGCGGGGTCAGACCTGGCTCTGACCCCGATTCGGCGGATTTGGCCGCCGCCAGCTCGAGCATGCGTGGGGTGATGTCCAGACCGGTGGCGGACGCGCCGTTCGTGCTCAGCTCGAACGTGATGTCCCCCGTCCCACACGCGAGATCGAGCGCATGAATGCCGGGTCTGGCATTAGCGAGGGACGACAGCCGCCGCTTCCATCGCCGGTCCTGCCCGTAGGAGAGCAGAACGGTGATGAAGTCGTACCGATCCGCGATGGTCGAGAACAGCCGCCGGACGTAGCGGCCTTTGGCGTCGGGGTTGGACAGCGACTCGCGTAAGCTCGGGCGGACAGTGTCTGGCCCCGCTCCGCGTGGCGGCGTCATTCGATCGCGATATTACCCCGCATCATCTTGGAGTGCGGACCGCATTCGTAGCTGTACACGCCCGGCATATCCGGGATCGTGACGACGACCGTTTGCGACTTGCCGTGCTGGACGAGCGGCGTCGACACGCCGAGCACGGGTGCGATCAGATTGTGCAAATACCCGGCATCGTCGTTCGCCAGCACGAACCTGATCCTCTCGCCGTGAGCCACGCGCAGCGTCGGGTTCGCGACGCCATTCGAGTCGACGAACGCCATGTCGCGGACGACGAGCCGAATCTCCCGAACGTCGGCGTCCAGTGTGGTGACTTTCGCCAGCACACCGCCGCCCACCGCGAGCGCGAGAAAAGCCGCCGCAGTAATGACCGGCGCCAGCCACCTTCGCAAACCGTCAGACACGATTGTTCGCCTCCGAGATCATGAAGCCCATGGTGATATTGAAACGCGTCATCCCACCAGCATCCCTGTCAGATACATCACGCCGAACCCTGCAACGAGTCCCAGCGCCACCGGCGCGGACGCGAAGCGGCTGACCGCGGGATTGGCACGCGTGATCTGATGCGAAATCTGACCAATGACCTGCGCGATGGCGCCCGCGCCGAGTCCGAGGCACGCGACCGCCAGCACCGGTGAGTACAAGAGGCCGCCGAACCAGGCCCCGGCTATCGTCGGGACTCCGCCGATCAGGCCCAGGAATGCGAGCGTCCGGAGCGTCGGTTTGGCCTTGGCGATGGGCGCAACAATCGCGAGTCCTTCGGTCGTGTTGTGCAGCGTGAAGCCGAGGATGAGCAGCGTGCCGAGGGCCGCTTCGCCGAGCGCGAACGCGGCGCCAATCGCCAGCCCTTCGCCGAAATTGTGAAGGCCGATGCCGACGGCCACCAGCAGCGCAAGCACCGCTCCCGCGTCTCCGCCTGGCGCCGCGATCCTTCGGCGCGCCTTCAGCCATGAACCAAAGGTCTCGAGTCCGAGATACGCGGCCGCACCGCAGGCCATCAGCAACGCAGGTCCCTGATACGAACCTGGCATTCCGCTCGCTGCCTCGAGCCCTTCCTTCAGCGCATCGACGAACAAGAACGCCAGCAGCCCTACCGTGAGCGCCAGGAGGGCGTCGAGCCCAGTACGGCCAAGGCGCGAGACCAGCGGATACCACAGCAGCCCGAGGGCGACCGGGATGACGCCGACATAGAGACCGATGATCGTGAACAGCCCGAGGTTCGATGCCCCTGCTTCAGGAGCGCTGACAGCCACCGGGATCTCGTGCTCGAAGGCCGTGCCTGTCGACGTCAACACTCTGACGAGATGCGCCTCACCCGCGACCCAAGGGTACGGAATCGAAATCGACGTGCGACCCAGATGCCCAAGCGTCGTCCCCCGATCGGCCGAGAACGCCCAGAACGCATCGTCGACCGTGACCTGCGCGATCGTGACGGGATCGGGTCCGTCGTTCAGAACCGACAGCACGATGCCGTCGCTCTTGAGGATGGCCCGCTCGATCGCGAGGCGCTCCACCGGCGGCGCGTCGGGCGCGCGCAGTCGATCGGCGGGCGCCGTCCTGACGATGAGCAGGACGAGGGCTGCCAGAAGGAGCAGCGGACCGAGCGCGACGACCCAGCCTGGAAGCGTGGGCGTCGCCTGTGACGTTTCAGGTATCATGGCGCGCCCCGACCGCCTCGAACATGCCCATCCACCCCAGCTCGGCGAACTCGCTCTGATGCGCGTGGAACATGAACCGACCCGGATACCGGAATCGGGTCTCCAGGATCGCGCGTTCGCCCTGACACAGCATCAACGTATCGGTGCGTTCGGCCCTGGCGGATTCGGTGCCTGTGCGGTAGGCGTCGAAGAACATGCCGTGCATGTGAAGGCTGTTCAGCAGATCGAACTCGGTAACGTTGACCAGGTAAATCCGCACGAGCGCACCGACGGTCACCCGAATCGGCTCGTGCATGAAATGATGCGCGACCGTGTTGACGGCATAGACCTCGTTGTCGGCGTCGAAGTTCGTGTCGAAGCCGTTCATCACCATCACCAGCTCCTCCGCCGGAGGACGCGGTGTTTTCGGATCGACGATGAAGGCGCCGTACAGACCCTTGTGGATGTGCCGTTTCAGCGGCACGGCGTGGCAGTGATAGAGATGCAGTCCGGCAGGATCCGCGTCGAACTCGTAGACGAACCGGTCGCCCGGCGCAACCTGATGCTCCGGCAGCGATCCGTCCATTTCGGGCGGATGCCAACCGTGGAAGTGAATCGTGTGCGGGTGCGATCCCTGATTGAGGAAGTTCACCCGAAGGCGGTCGCCTTCCGTGGCCCGGATGGTTGGCCCGGGCACCTGGCCGTTGTAGGTCCACGCCGGGAAAAACACCCCCGGTGCGATCTCGATTTCGCGATCCGTGGCGACGATGTCGTATTCACGCAACAGGGTGCCATCGGGTTGCGGAGTCTCGCGGTAGTGTTTTGCGCGCCGGTCCGGCCCGAGATCCGAGAAATTCCAGGCACGCGCGAAGGCCGTCGGATCGAAGGTCGCCGTCGAGACGCGTCCCACCGGACCGGAATAGTGCGCGGCGTGGGACGCCGCGGACTGCGGCGCCTCCTGTCTGCTGACCTCCGGCAGGGGCCGACTGCGCCGCGAGAGCGGTAGCCGCGCCACCCAGACCCCCCAGACCAGCGATGCGCATGAGGGAGCGCCTCGTAATCGCCATGCGCATATCCTAACAAAATATTTTGATTATTCAAAATACATTTTGAGATACTGAATCGTGCTGCCGTCCTCAACGGTCGAAAACTACCTCAAGGCCATTCTCAAAGCGCAGAGCGCAGAGATAGCGCCTGACGCGCTCGTTCCCATGGGGCAGCTCGCGTCGGCCCTGGGCGTTGCCCCGGGTACGGCGACGACGATGGTGAAGACACTCGCCGAGTCGGGGCTCGTCCGTTACGAGCCGTACTCCGGCGTGAGGCTGACTCGATCAGGCGAAAAGCTCGCTGCGCTCGTCCTGAGGCGCCATCGGCTGATCGAACTGTTCCTTGTGAGGGTGCTGGGTATGAGCTGGACCGAGGTTCACGACGAGGCCGAAAACCTGGAGCACGCCGTCTCGGAGCGCCTGATCGACCGGATCGACGAGATGCTCGGACGTCCTGCCGTCGACCCCCACGGCGATCCCATCCCGGATCAGGACGGAACGGTCAGCCGGGCCCGGTACGACACGCTCCTCACGTGTCCCCTCCACACCGCAATGACCGTCCAGCGGGTCAGCGACCAGGATCCCGAGTTCCTCAGGTTCGTCGAGCGTCACGAGCTCAAGCCCGGGCAGGTCATCGAAGTCGAGGCCAGGGACGACGCGGCAGACAGCGTGCAGCTCCGTGGAGGGAATCACCGGACGTTCACGATCGGCGCACGTGCCGCGTCCAAAGTGCTCGTCCAGGCTGCGCAGGTGATGGCGTTGGTCACTGATGCTGGCTCTGCCGGCAATCGGGCAGACTGCAGCGGCTCCAGCTCCGATGCCTCCGCCGCAGTCGTCGGAGCCCGAGAGCCCCTTCAAGATCGCGGACAACTCATTCTTCGTCGAGGAAGCCTTCAACCAGGAAGCCGGAATCTTTCAGAACATCTTCGGGGCCACTCGACTGAACGGTGCGTGGGCTGCAACCTTCACGCAGGAGTGGCCGGTGGTGTCGCAGACGCACCAGTTCTCCTACACGGTGCTCTTTCTCGACGGCAGGTCCGCGTATGGATTCGGAGACATGCTGCTGAACTACCGGTTTCAGGCGCTGACGGAGGGACCGGGACGACCGGCATTCTCGCCCCGCGTCAGTCTCGTGCTCCCGACCGGCAGCGTTGACAACGAGCGCGGCTACGGCTCGTACGGCCTGCAGGTGAACCTGCCCTTCAGCAAGCGGCGCGACCGCGTCTACTGGCATTGGAATGGCGGCTTCACGTGGCTGCCCCGCGCCGAGGCGCCGCGCCTCGCTGTGGGCGGACTGACCGATCATGCGGATTTGCTGTCCCCGTTCGTCGCCGGCAGCGCGATCTACGCGCTGCACCCGATGTTTCAGCTGATGCTCGAGAACGTGGTGCTCTTCGAGCGTGTGTTCGACGGAACCACGAGGTCGCGAGAGACGGTTTACACGGTCTCGCCGGGCTTCCGCGGCGGGTGGAACGTCGGCGACGCCCAGATCGTCGCCGGGGCGGCCGTCCCGATCGTCTGGGCCGACGACAAGACGGACGCGGGGTTGTTCCTGTATCTTCTCGTACGAGCTGCCGTTCCAGAAGAAATAAGGAGCGGCGGCCGGCGCCCTGTCTCTAAACAGGAGATCAGGAGTTCAGGAGAAACAAAAATCAAACCCTTTTGATCTTCTGAACTTCTGATCGCCTGTTGAATCAGCGCCTCGAGTCAGCTCGACGCCCAAAACGAGCCGGGGGCCTGCGCTCTGCGGGCGATCAATCCGCACTGTAGGACGCGAATGACGACGGCGTCTCCCACACGCGGACCGTCACGATGTCCAGCCCGAGCGCCCGGCCCTCGTCGAAGATCAATTTCGCAATGCGCTCGACGGTCGGATTGCTCTCGAGCAGGTAGATCGGCTCGCCCAACGCCTGAAGGGGCGCAACCAGCGGGTCGTCGTGCCGCAGGATCATCTTGTGATCGAGCTCGCGATCGATCCAGCCTTTGACCAGCCGCTTGATGTCGCTGAAGTCGGCAACCATGTTGCGCGCGTCGAGGCTGTCGGTTCGGACCTCGATTTCGGCGAGCGCATTGTGACCGTGCGGATGTTTGCAGATGCCGTCGTAGTCGAGCAGCCGATGCCCGTAGCAGAACTCGATGCGTTTGGTGACTAGATACATAGCGCTGATCGGATCGATGTTCGCGCGTCCAACCTCACGATCATAGTGCGAGAGCCAGTGTGATGCAGGAAATTACGGCGGTGTTGTTCTCGGGCGGACTGGACAGCGCTGTCCTGGTGGCCCATGCGGCCCACGCGGGCAACGGCGGACTGGTGCAGCCGCTGTACGTATCGGTCGGGCTCGCGTGGGAGGCTGAAGAACTGCAGATCGCCTCGCGGTTCCTCTCGTCGCTCGCAGCCGCGGTCGTGCGACCGCTCGTGCCGCTCCGCTTCGAGATGACGGACGTCTATCCCGCCACTCATTGGGCGATCCGTGGCGAGGCACCGGCCTTCGATACGCCCGACGAGGACGTCTACCTCGAAGGCCGCAACATCGTCCTGCTCTCCAAGGCGGCGGTCTTCATGGCACGCTCGAGGATTCGGCGCGTCTTGATCGGGCCGCTCGCCGGCAACCCCTTTCCTGACGCCACGCTCCCCTTCTTCGACGCGTTCGCCAGGGGACTTTCGATGGGGCTCGCGAGCCCCATCGACATCGAGGCACCATTCGCCGCGTTGCACAAGGCGGACGTGATCCGTCTGGGTCGATCGCTGGACGTCCCGCTGGAGTTGACCTTGTCCTGCATGCAACCCGAGTCAGGCCTGCACTGCGGTCGGTGCAGCAAGTGTCGCGAGCGGAGGGATGCGTTCGTGGAGAGCGGAGTGGAGGATCCGACGATCTACGCGGCGCGACCGCCGCGGTAGTTGGAGGTCAACGAAATCACTTACGTCAACAGGGAGGAGCGGAGGAAAGGACTCGGACAGGACTTCAGGGCGTCCGCAGGCGAATGGCGCCGTCTCCGGTCCGGATCTTCAAGAGCTTTCCGCCTTCGCCGATCCTCCCGCGGACCTCACGCTTGGAGCTCTCGTCACGGCGACGACGTTCCCGACGATCACCCCCACTCGCGCCAGCGTCTTCCTCCGCCTCGGCCTTCTCTCCGACTTGAAGCTCGTTGCGGATGCCGCCGTCGCTCGTGCGCGCGTCGAGCTCGGCGCTGAAGTCGCGCGGCAGGTACAACGTCACGCTGCCGTCACCAGTCGAAATGTCCCAATCGTCCGACATGACGATGCGCGCGTCGGCGCGGAAGACGATTGACCCGTCCCCTGTGTGCAATTTGACCGCGGTGAGATTGCCGGAGACGTCGACGCTGCCATCCCCCGTGTCGACGTCGATCTGCCCCTGGCCGTTGTCGACGTGCACCGATCCGTCTCCGGTGTGCAGCGTCATCACGCCATCGACTTCCGACGCGCGGATGGTGCCGTCCCCCGTGCTGAGGTCCAGCCTGCCCATCACGCGCTCGATCCTGATTGAGCCGTCGCCGCTCCGGGCGGCCACGTTGGTCTGCTGCGGGACCGACACGATCAGCTTCGCGGATGCCGAACGGTGGAAGCCGAAGCCGGTGAGCGTCTCTGACTTCGGCCGCTTCACCTCGACCGCGATCTTGCTGCCGTCCTGTTCCACCTCCACGACCAGCCCGTCGACGGCTTCGCGGGTGGGGCCGCGCTTCTCGATCTCCACGACGACCTCCGGGCGATCCCAGGATCGGACCTCAATCGCACCGTCGAAGGTCGTCAAGCGAAGGTTCGGCGTCCCCTTGACGTTGAAGCGCTTTTCCTCGCGTTCGACGAGGGCCTGCGAGTCGACGCTGACCATGCAGGAGGTCGCGGCCACCGACGACGCCAGAAGACCGCAGGCAACGGCAAATCTCATACCGCCATAGACGGCCGAGGCAGTCCAGCCGTTCCCGGAAAGAATGGTCACGAGACGCTGCATCGGCACGCAAACTCCTCGCAAGTTGCCCAGAATCAGTCGGTTCCGTCGTCGATATGCCACTGCACCTTTCGGCCCTCGAGCGGCAGGGCCGAGGCGCCGGCCGCCCGAAACAGCCGGCGATCGACCTGGCGCATCAGCTTCCGCAGCCAGCGCTCGTCGGGCGCCGAAAACACGATCACGCCGGCCCCTTCGGCCGGCGGAAAGCGGCGGTCGTCCACGTAGTCTCGATCGAGCGTAACGAGCGTCCGTCCCAGCTGACGCGCCAGTCGAAAGTGAACCAGGTCCGCGGCGCGCCGGATGTCATCGTGCTCGAGCACGAAGAACACGTCCCAGGCGAGCGCGGCTGCGCATGTACTCCACGACGCCCGTTGGAATGTTGGCGTCGGCGTAGACCCGGGGAACGGGTCCGGAGTCGACAATGACGTGCGTGAGCTCCGACGACAGCGTTCCCATGCTTTTGTTCCGAGAGTGCACGCGCTCAGATTCCGCGGTGTCAACGATGCCGATCGACTTCAGCGGGCTCGCTCGTCACCTGCACCTTCTGTTTCGAGTCGCGCGTTTCCTTCGCCTGCCGCACGAGATCCGCGACCAGCTGCTCGCGCTTGTGGAGGAGCTCTTTGCGCGGTCTGCGTCCGTGCTCCGATCCAATCGCGTATTCGCAGAAGAGCGGAAACGCGATCGTCGAGTCGCAGTAGGCGACGACGGTATCGGGCAGCACGCCGGGATTGACCTTGCCCCAGCTCACGGCTTCGGCGGGCGTCGCGCCCGACAGACCGCCCCACACCACCTGATCGGTCGTGATCTGAATGAAGTAGTCGTTGCCGCCCTTCGGGATACCGTAGACCTCCCACAGCGTGGGCTGACCCTGAAGGTAGAAGTTCTTCGGTGACCCGCCGCCGAGGATCACGCAGCCGTTCTGCTTGCCCGCCAGGATGATCGCGCAGACCTCGTTGACGTCCCGATTGGGATCGATCATCAACGACGCGCCGTTCATCAGCTCGTGATACGCGATGTTCATCCCGATCGAGCTGTCGCCAGGCGACGAGGTGTAGATCGGTACCCCCGCAAGCGCCGCGCGCGCGACGACGGAGTATTCCTCGCAGCCCGGGTTGCGATCGAGCAGATCCTCCCCGAGACGGAAGTGGAGCTCTGACGTGGCGATCGGACCGGACAGGCCCGAGCGGACCAGGAAGTCGCGGATGTAGGCGTCCGTCTCGAGGAGCACAGTCGCCGGGAACAGCACGTCGTAGATCCGGATAATCCCCTGCTCGTACAGCTCGACGTCGTCCAGGAACGGGGAGCCGCGGTGAAGGGTGAAGTTCAGGGCGTAGTGCAGGTCGTGATAGAGGTTGGCGCCGGTGCTGATGATGAAGTCGACGAGCCCGCGGTCGATCATCTCGATGACGCACCCGCCGAGCCCTGCGGGTGTGAGGGCGCCGGCGACCGTCAGCCCGATCGTCGTGTCGTTCTCGGGCGCCAGCATCTTGTCGGTGAAGATGTGGCAGGCTTCCGAAAGGCGACCGGCGTTGAATGCCTGGAACCCGTTCTCGATGAGGTGGCGGACCTGAGCGCTGCCGCCCGGCCTGTAGTACTTGATTGGCTTGCCCGAAAGGTAATTGCGGGCGCGATGGCCGGGCGCGCCGGAAGCACGATGCGGCACTGCGTGTCCTCCTCAACCGGGGGACTTCGTCCCCCGGACCCCCTTACGCCGTCGCTCGCGGGGACCCCGAACTCCCCACTCCGCGCCGGCGGGCGCGCCGGCGGCGCGCTCAGACCATTCGGCGTCCTTCGTCCCCCGGACCCCCTTACGCCGTCGCTCGCGGGGACCCCGAACTCCCCACTCCGCGCCGGCGGGCGCGCCGGCGGCGCGCTCAGACCATTCGGCGTCCTTCGTCCCCCGGACCCCCTTACGCCGTCGCTCGCGGGGACCCCGAACTCCCCACTCCGCGCCGGCGGGCGCGCCGGCGGCGCGCTCAGACCATTCGGCGTCCTTCGTCCCCCGGACCCCCTTACGCCGTCGCTCGCGGGGACCCCGAACTCCCCACTCCGCGCCGGCGGGCGCGCCGGCGGCGCGCTCAGACCATTCGGCGACTTCGTCCCTCGGACCCCCTTACGCCGTCGCTCACGGGGACCCCGAACTCCCCACTCCGCGCCGGCGGGCGCGCCGGCGGCGCGCTCAGACCATTCGGGGACTTCGTCCCCCGGACCCCCCTACGCCGTCGCTCGCGGAGGCCCAGGAACCCCGCTCCGTGCCGGCGGGCGCGCCGCCGGCGCGCTTGGACCGTTATGCAGCAACGAGAACAAGATTCTCGTGACTATCCGAGGCAATGCTCCTAGCTTAGCATCGGGCTGTTGACCCGAGTCGGATCGGCCGAAACTCCTTGACAGCAGGTGTGCCCGGGAGCGAACGTACGACGTTCCCCTGCAGCTTCGAACATTCCATCCATGACAGAAGCGTCGAGCTACGGTGCGTCTCCGGCGCTCTGGATTGCAGCGCTCGTGGCCGTCGCCGTCGTGGTGGCCGTCGTCCTCTTCTTCTGGGTGAAAGGGCGGAAGCTTCCGGGGCCGCATGTCTTTCGCGCCAGCCGGTTCAGCAAGGGAAATCTGCTGTACCCGACGCAAGTGTCGGTGACGCCCGGCAGCGTGGTGCACTACACGCCGGCGTTCATCGGCGGGCAGGAGCACTCGATGCACATCGCGCACGTGGCATCCGTGCTGATCGATCGGAAGCTCTTTTTCTCGAATGTGCTCATCGAGAGCTCCGGCGGGACGAGCCCTGTGCGGTGCCACGGGCACCGCAAGAAGGACGCGATCGAGATGAAGCGCCTCATCGAGCAGTTCCAATCCGAGTATTACCGCAGGCAGCAGCCGGCCTCGAACGCCGCAAGTACAACGGGAACGAGCGGAGGCTAGTAAGCCACGGAGCGGAGCGGGGATCACGGGGCCCCCGAGCGACCGTGCAGGAAAGCCCGAGGGCAAGGCCCCTCGGAGTAAACGCGAACGAGCGGCCAGCGAGTGAGCCACGGAGCGGAGCGGGGATCACGGGGCCCCCGCGAGCGACCGTGAAAGGGAGCCCGAGGGGGCAAAGCCGCCGAGAGTAAAACGCGAACGAGCGGCCAGCGAGTGAGCCTCGGGAAGCGGAGCGGGGATCACGGGGCCCCCGAGCGACCGTGAAGGGGAGCCCGAGGGGCAAAGCCCCGGAGTAAACGCGAACGAGCGGCCAGCGAGTGAGCCACGGGAGCGGAGCGGGGATCACGGGGCCCCCGCGAGCGACCGTGAAGGGGAGCCCGAGGGGCAAAGCCCCTCGGAGTAAATACGTGGAAAAGGCGTCCATCCCCGAACGGCGAATCGATCCCAGCGAAGTCGAGGTGCGCTTCCACGCGCTCGTGCAGTCGCCGCTGCGCGCGTCGCTGGTGCGCTTCCTCTGCGGGCGGCCAGACGAGGCCTTCGACGTCGAGGCCATGATGCAGCAGTTCGGCCGCATGCGGCTGGACATCGAGAACTGCGTCCGCGAACTGCTCGCGTTCGGGCTGGCCCAGCGCGTCGCCGGAGGCGGGGCCCCTCGCTACGCGTTCGTCCCGCCTGAGAGCCACGCGCTGCGCGATCTGCTCGACGAGTTCCTCGAGCGGCGGGCGACCGTCACTCACGAGGACCGCTCCCCCTCGGTGCAGCGCTTCCGCGAGATGATCGGCCGCGACGAGAAGATGCTCGTCGTCTTCGAGTGGATCCGCACCGCCGCAAAATCCGATATCTCGGTGCTGATCCTCGGGCCGACCGGCTCGGGCAAAGAAGTGGTCGCGCGGATGATCCACGAGCTGAGCCGCCGTGGGACGAACAAGTTCCAGGCCGTCAACACCGCGGCCCTCCCCGACACGCTGTTCGAGTCGGAGATCTTCGGCTACGAGAAGGGCGCCTTCACGGGCGCGTACGACCGCAAGCCGGGACGACTCGAAATGGCGAACAACGGCACGCTGTTCCTGGACGAGATCGGGGACATGTCGCTCATCGCGCAGGCCAAGCTCCTGCGGGTCCTCGAGGAGCGACGGTTCGAGCGGCTGGGGGGCAACACGCCAATCGACGTCAACTTCCGGCTGATCTCGGCCACCAATCGGCCACTCGACCAGTTCGTCCGGGATTCGCGCTTCCGAGAAGACCTGTACTACCGCGTCAACGCGTTCTCGATCCGGCTTCCCTCGCTGCGCGAGCGCGCGAGCGACATTCCCGTGCTCGCCCAGCGCTTCCTCGGCCGCTATTGCGCCGCCAACGACCTGCCGGCCGACGGCAAGAGCTTCTCCAAGGAGGCGGTCGACCTCCTGATGCAGTACCACTGGCCCGGAAACATCCGCGAGCTCGAAAGCACGGTGTCACGCGCTGCCCTCTCCTCGCCCGGCCGCGTCATCCGGCCCGGCGACGTCGAGTTCCTGCACGCGAGCGAGGCGCCGATCGAAGTCTCCCGCGAGCGTCTCCCGACGTTGGCCGAGGCCGAGCGCGCGCACATCGCCCGTGTGCTCGAAAGCGTGCAGTGGAACAAGAAGCAGGCGGCGGCAGTGCTCGAGATCAGCCGGGGCACGCTCTATCGAAAGATCCTGGAATACGGGATGGAGGCTGAGCCAAAAACGTCCCGAAACAGAACACGCTGAGTCCGATACGCGAATCTTCGAGGTAATTCCGACACGCGGTGGATGCTCATAATCAGCACACGTATCAGATTCTTTAAGTGATTGATTCAGCGTCGTTTAGTTCGCCAGGCACCGGTACTGTTCTCAAACGGAACACCTTCGTAGAACGCATCGAGCAGTCCAGACCAGGTTCTGTCTGTTTCGTTTTCGCCGTAAAGGGTATCTGGTCTACGACTTGGCGCGTCTGTCCGACACACGGTTGAGTTGGGCAGAAACTTTGCAGACTTCCGGCGGTTCTCCGTGCCACACCCGCTCAGCCACATGGAAAGGCGACTTGCCGTCGTCATCGTGCTCCCGCTCGCATTGAGCGTGCTGCTGAGCTCAGGTGTCGACGATGCCAAAATCGATTCGGCGTTGCGGGCGCGTGCCCGTGCGCATCGGGCCGAATCCCAGGTGATCGTCCGGACGACGCGCCCCGACCTGTTCGATGAAACGATCCGCCGCCTCGGAGGCCGGGCGCTCCGCGCCCTCGCGGTCGACGAACGGGTCGCGGTCGTTCCGGATGCCGCACTCTCCCGGCTGTCCAGGGAAAACGGGATCGTTTCGATCAGCCTCGATCGGCCTGTCACGGGCACGACGGACTCGGGCGCCGGCTCAATCGTCGACGCAGGCTGGCTTCGCGAGAACCTCGGCGTCGACGGCACCGGTGTCGGCGTCGCGACGATCGACTCCGGCGCGTCGCTCTCGCACGACGATCTCCGCGGCGGCCGGATCGCCCACTGGGCGGACTTCGTCACGCACCAGCCGGTCGCGTACGACGACTACGGGCACGGGACCCACGTCGCCGGCATCATCGCCGGCACCGGTGTGGATTCTGCAGGCGGCCGGCGAGGGATCGCGCCCGGCGCCGATCTGATCGTGCTCAAGGCGCTCGACGGCACGGGAAATGGACACATCAGCGACGTAATTGCCGCGGTCGATTACGCCATCGCGAACCGCGACCGGTTCAACATTCGGGTGATGAATCTGTCCGTGGCAGCAGGTGTGTACGAGTCCGCGCAGACCGACCCGCTCGCGCGAGCCGCGCGTCGCGCCGTCCAGGCCGGCATCACGGTCGTCGCCGCGGCGGGCAACTTCGGGTTGAGCCCGACGGGCGAGCCGCAGTACAGCAGCATCGCCGCCCCCGGCAACGCGCCCTGGGTGCTCACTGTGGGCGCGGCCGATGACCGGGGAACACCCGATCGGAGCGACGATGTGATCGCGAGATTCAGCTCGAGAGGCCCCGCGGCCATCGACGGCACGCCGAAACCGGATCTCGTCGCGCCCGGAGTCGGCATCGAGTCGGCGGCCGATCCCGCCAGCACACTGTACTCGCTCCGGCCGCGCGCACGCGTCTGGGGCGCCGCAAGCACGGTGAGCCAGCCTTACCTGCGGCTGAGCGGCACGAGCATGGCCGCACCGGTGGTGACGGGAACGATCGCGCTGATGTTGCAGGCGGACCCGCAGCTGACGCCCAACGCCGTCAAAGCCATCCTCCAGTTCACGGCGGAGCCCAGAGCAGATGCCGACCAGTCGACACAAGGCGCCGGCCTGCTCAACGCGCGCGGTGCCGTCTCGGTCGCACGGCAGCTGGCGGCGGCACAGCCGATCGACACGGCCGCGTTCGAGGCGATGGCCGGTGGCACGACGCGCTGGAGCAGACAGATCATCTGGGGCGGTCAGCGCGTCACGGGCGACGCCCTGCGGCTCCTGCAGCCAACGCTGAGGGCATGGGATCTCGACGTGACGTGGGGAGCGGAGACCAACTCGCGCGGCGAGCCGGTGACGTGGGGCGCGCTGTGTACACCCGGGCGCGGCGCCGAATGCGGAGCATCCCGCTGATGGCGAGCCTCGCGAAGTTGAAGAGCCTGCCTGACCGCTCCTTCATCAGCATTCGGAGCGTGCCACCGTTCGCAGCCGGCGCAACGGCCTCCGTGCTCGCGACATGGCTGTTGTCCGGGCTCCCAGCGAAATGGCTGATCGGGCTGGCCGCCGCGCTGCTGTACGTCTCGTACCGCATGTATCTCCTGTATCTCGGGCGAATCGAGGACGGCCAGCGGCACGCGCGCGAGATGGCCGACCTCCATCTCGCGACGATCGAAGCGCTGGCACTGGCGATCGACGCCAAGGATCGGACGTCGCAGTCGCACCTGCGGCGCGTCCAGCTGTACGCGACTTCCGTCGCGCGCGTAATGGGGATGGCCGACAACGACGTCCAGGGCGTCAAGACCGCTGCGCTGCTCCACGACATCGGAAAGCTGGCGGTTCCCGAGCACATCCTGTCCAAGCCGGGCCCGCTCACGCCCGAGGAGTTCCAGAAGATCCGCGCCCACCCAAAAGTGGGAGCGGACATCGTCAGCTCGGTGCCGTTTCCGTATCCGGTGGCGCCGCTGATTCTGAGCCATCACGAACGCTGGGATGGCAAGGGCTACCCGACCGGGCTCAGGGGCACGCAGATTCCCCTCGGCGCGCGGATTCTCTCGGTCGTCGATTACTTCGACGCACTGATGGCGGACCGGCCGTATCACAAGGCCATGTCCTACGACGGCGCGGTCGCGCTGCTGCGGCGTGAAGCCGGCAAGGCGCTGGATCCCGGCGTGGTGGCCACGTTCCTCGAGCTCCTTCCGGCCCTGCAGAGCGAGGCGGCGGCGATCGAGCAGGCGCGGCGGCGGACGCACGCCGAGTCCGAAGGGACCGAGGCAGGCCCCCCTGCCGCCGGCCGCGCGCCGGAACCGCCGCGAAAGAACGTCTTCGAAGACATCGCGCTCGCGCATCGCGAAATCTACGCGCTCTACGAGATCGCGCAGGCCATGGGCACGAGCCTCGGCGTCGCGGACACGATGGCCCTCATCACGTCGAAGTTGAGCAACCTCGTGCCGTATTCCTGCGCCGCCCTGTTCCTCCACGACGAGGAGACGGACACACTGCGCTGCCGCTTCGCGACCGGCACGGATGCCGACATCATCCAGCAGGTGGCGCTCCGCAACGGCGAGGGGCTGACCGGTTGGGTGGCGCGCAATCGCCGTCCGCTCGTCAACGCGCGGCCGAGCGCCGACTTCGAGGCGGCCGGCGTCGCCGGCGCCGGTTCCTCGCTGCAGTCCGCGCTCGTTTGTCCATTGCTGTTCAACGAGAAGTTCATCGGAACGCTCTCGGTCTATCACGTCCAGCCGGGCTTCTTCCGCGACGACCATCGGCGGCTGCTCGACCGCGTGTCCGAACAGGCGGCCGCCGTGATCAACAACTCGATGCTGTTCGAGCAGACGCAGGAGGACTCGCTCACGGATCCCCTGACCGGGCTGCCGAACACCCGCTTCCTGTTCATGCACCTGACGCGCGAGCTCGCCCGCGCGGCACGGCTGGGCGCCGAAGTTGCGCTCATGGTGATGGACCTCGACAGCTTCAAGGAGATCAACGACACGCACGGCCATCACGTCGGAGATCGCGCGCTGTGCGAGGTCGCGCGCGTGCTCCGCGCGGCCATCCGACCGTACGACATCTGTGTCCGCTACGCAGGCGACGAGTTCATCGTCGTGTTGTCGGGATGCAGCGTGGAAGAGGCGGAGCTGAAGCGCGACGAGCTCCAGAAGAGCATCGACGACGTGTATTTCGAGGCACGGTCGGGCAGGCGGCTTCAACTCGGCATCAGCGTAGGCATTGCGGTATTCTCACGCGACGGTGACTCGTACGAGACACTGCTGGCGACGGCCGACAGCCGGATGTATCAGGACAAGGCAGTCCGCAAGCGGCGCACGCCCCGTGATACGACCGACATGCTGAATGCCGAACTCTGAGCCGAGCACCTTCCGAATCTCCAGCGTCCGGCGCGCGACAACCTCCACGCGCATCATCAGGTTCGATCTGGAAGGCACACCGTTCACCTATCTGCCCGGTCAGGCGGCCAGGATCGGTGTCGCTGGCCAGGACGAAACCGTCCCCTATTCGATTGCGTCAGCGCCGGAGGAGACGAAGCAGCACGGATGGCTCGAGTTCCTGATCAAGATCGAGCCGTCCGGGCGATGGGGGGACAAGTTCGATCGGCTCGTCCGCGGAATGCGGCTCACCCTTCGCGGTCCGTTCGGCACGTTCACGTTTCCCCCGCGGCCCCGAGAGCGTCGCTTCCTGTTCGTCGCGGGGGGCACCGGGATCGCGCCCATCCGATCGATGCTGAAGCACATCGAGCTCGCACGCATTCCCGGACGCGCCCGGCTCCTGTACAGCGCGCGTACTCCTCAAGACTTTCCCTATCTGCCGGAGCTGCGCGGCCTCGTGCGTCAGGGGCGGCTGGAGCTGTCGCTGACGGCGACACGCGAGGTGGGTGCCAGATGGCGCGGGGAGCGGGGTCGCATCAGCGGCAGCCGGCTCTCAGCGCTCGTCGATCATCCCGACACGCTCTGCTTCGTCTGCGGGCCTGCCGCAATGGTGACCGACGTGCCGCTGATGCTGATGGGACTCGGGGTCTCGAAGAACCGGATTCTGATCGAGGAGTGGTAGCCCGACATTCAGGTCGGACGCTTATCCTGCGCGGCTCACGGGTGCGCCCGACCTGACCGCCTTCGCCAAGGCTACGGCGAGTCTCGCCGGAGCGCTTTCGCGTAGGCGGAAGGTCGGGCTTACTGCACCTGCAGCGATGACTTGACGTCCGAGACGCCCGTCACCTTGCGCGCGATCGCCACCGCCTTGTCGCGCTCTGCTGGCGTCTTCACCGTGCCCGTGAGCGTGACGACCCCATTGGCCGTCGCGACGTCGATCTTCCCGGCGATCTCCGGATCGTTCAGCAGCGCGGTCTTGACGCGCGTGGTGATGCTGAGGTCGTCGGTGGCCGGTTGGGCCGGCTTGCTGATCGACTTGGCGCACCCGGTGAGCATCAGGCTGGCCACAGGTGGCGTCAGCGCCAGTGCGAAGATCAGTACGGCCGAGCAGTTGTGCCTCTTGATACTCTTCATGCTCATCATGCTCAGCATGGTGACGCCTCCGGAACGTTGTCCACGCAAGCTACATGCCCGTCGCGTGATAGCCCCCGTCGACCATCAGCACCTCGGCTGTGACAGCTCGGCCGGCGGGGCCAAGCAGGAACATCGCAGCCTCGGCAACTTCCGACGCCTCGACCGTGCGACGCAGCGGCGCGCGATCGCGATACTGCTGGAGGATTCCAGAAAAACCTGAAATCCCGGATGCCGCGAGCGTCTTGATGGGACCGGCGGAAATGGCATTCACGCGAATGCCCTTCGGCCCGAGATCCGCGGCCAGGTAGCGCACGACAGCCTCGAGCGCGGCTTTCGCCACACCCATCACGTTGTAGTTCTGGAAGACGCGCTCGCTGCCCAGGTAGGTGAGTGTCAGGATGCTGCCACCACCTCGACGTTCCATCAACGGCAGCGCACCACGCGACAAGGCAATGAGCGAATAGGCACTGATGTCGAGCGACATCCGGAATCCCTCCCGGGTCGTCTGCACGAAAGGCGCGCTGAGCTCCTCGCGCGGAGCGAACGCGGCGCCGTGCACCAGAAAGTCAAGCCCGCCGAACTCGCGCTCGATCGCTTCGAACACGGCGGCGATCTGGGCATCGTTGGTGACGTCGCACGGGAGGAGGACAGGATCCTGGAGCCCGGCTGCCAGGTCGCGAACGTTCTCTTCGAGACGCTCGCCCTGATACGTGACGGCGAGTCGCGCGCCGGCAGCGGCAGCAGCCTGGGCAATCGCCCACGCAATCGATCGCTTGTTGGCTACGCCGACGACGAGTCCGGTCTTACCGGTGAGGGGCATGCTGAGGTGTGCAGGGGATCGGAACGCGGTCCGCGTCAGCGCGAGCGCTTGCGGCCGCCGCCACCGGGTCCGCCACCGCGCCGCTGGGTCTGCCCGGCGCGGAACCCGCCGCCAGGGGGACGCCCGGCGGCGCCACGACCCTGGTTGCCCGATCGTGCCCCCGCAAAGCGACCACCACCACTTCCACTGCTTCCATGGCCGGGCGGCCGATTCGAGGGCTGGCCCTGCCCTTGGCCGTGCGCGCCGCGAGGCCGGCCGCGCTGGTCGCCGCCGCGATGGTTGCCCTGAAAATTCGGGCCTCGTCCGTTCGACTGGCGGATGGTGAAATCGGTCGCCTGACGGGTCTCCTTGTGACCCTCGAGGCGAGGCAACGTCGCGCGAATCAATGGCCGATGGACCGGACCGTCCTCGACAGCTTCTACCTGTCCGGGCACGTCTGCTTCAGGTGTCCCGCCCACGTCATCCGGTGTGTCGCGCACGTCCGCTTCGGCCGGCTGCAACGCGTGCTCGACCTGCCCGGCAGGCTCGTGATCGCCATGAGCCGCACCGCCGTTGGTCGACCCCGCCGTCGGTTCCGGTACATCGACAACACGCGCGACGGGGGGAGCTGGAGCCGGAGCGGCCAACACGGGCGTGGCGTCACCATCGGTGATACCGGCGAGGACTTCTTTGTAGAGGGCGCCCGTCGAATCCTTCTTGCGTCGGCGCGGAGCGGTGCCGCCCTTGTAGGCGTGCTCGGCGTCGCAGGTCGTGCAGCGCGTCTGCTTGACGCCCTCCTCCACCATTGCTACGACCGCGTGGTTGGTCACGCGTCGCTCGCGCGGACAGTAGTCGTCCACGATGTCACCGAGACGCAGCCGGCGCTGCTCCATTCACTCCCCCGAAAAAACTGTGCGATTTGGCTGGTTGGAAAAACCGCGGTGCAGGTCTAGAGAGTTTAGCAGAGCCGCTCCTGCCCGCGCAACAACGATACCCGCAAGTACCTCAGTTTCAATGCTGTAACCCGCCCTGCCCCTGACGGCTCCGGTCGATCCATGCGAGCGCCGCGTCGAGCGTGGCATCCCTCCCGGCCAGGAGGTCTTCCCGCCGCAACGGCACGATTTCGTCAGGGACGACGCCGCGCCCCTCGAGCCGTGTCCCGTTTGCTGTGACGAAATCGCCGTACGCATGGATCAATAAATCGCCGTTCGGGAGCTTGTCGAACAGTGCGGGAAGCGCCTGCCCCATCGACGTCTGGCCGAAAACGCGCGCCCGCCCGATCGATTGCATCCCGCCGGCAAAACATTCCGTCGCGCTGCCGCTCATCGCGTCCACCAGGATGGCCACGGGCCCGGCGAAGGGTTCGACCCTGACACCAGCGGCGTTGACCAGCCTCGGGTTCGCGACGAATTTCAACTCCGAGTCGCGCGTCTTCATGACCCCCAGGGGCTTTCGCTCGGCGACGAAGTGCCCTGAGATCCCCATCATCATCGCCGCAAGGCCCCCGGGGTTGCCGCGCAGGTCGATGACAATACCGTCAGAAGCCCTGAGGTCGTCCATGGCACCCTGGAAGCGCGCATCCACCGCGGGCATCCAGACGTTGAACCGGATGACGCCTGCGGTGCCTCCTGTGGGCGTCCGGCGCTTCTCCGACTCGACCCTGACGTGCATCGTCGGCAGGTTGCCGATCGTGACCGGCTCGCCGGACTCCGGGCGTCTGGGGACCGGTACCGCGACCGATTTGCCATCCGCATCTTCGAAGGTCAGCGCGGCATTCGAGCCTGCCGGACCACGGAGTCGCGTCTCGATGGCTCGCCAGGCTTCCACGTTCAGCAGCCGCTCGGGAGTGCCCGGATCGAGCCTGCCGAGAATCTGCGCGACGGGGACGCCGTCAATCGCCGCAACTCTCCAGCCGGTACGAACGCCGGCAGACGCCGCGCCGCCCTCCGGCTCCACGGACGTCACGAGGACCTCGCGCCCGGACAACCGTACATCGAAGCCAGGATCGCCGCTCGCATCGGCTCGAGCGTCGCGCGGCGAGTCGGCACTCGACGGAACCAGAACGAAGTGCGACTGACCGAGCCGCCCGAGCATCTCCCCGATCACGACCCGCAGCTCGCCAGGATTGCTCGCCGCCAGCGCGCGCGGGCGGAGCTCGGTCCGGACCGCATTCCAGTCGACCCCATTCAGCCGAGGATCGAAGTGCGTGTCCCGGACGATCCTCCAGACCGCGTCGAAGGTCTCGACCGGCGCCGGGCTCTGTGCGGCGGCCGGGAGCGTCGCGAGCAGCGCAGAGCGCGCACGCGAAGATCCGCCATCGCTTCACTTCAAGAGCGCCTTGATGGGAGCGGGCGCCTCGAACGTCGCGGGATCGACCTTGTCGTACTCGACCGACGTGAGCGTGATGACCTGCTGAACGCCCATCATCGTTGACTTGATCGTGGTCGGCAGGAGCAGCGGGCCGAACTTCTTGTAGTCGGCTTCGATCGTCGTTCTGGTGATTGGCCCCATCGGGCTCTCGCGCGTCATGATCCCGCCGGCTTTGAGGCCGGTCTCGACGTCGTAGAACTCGAACTCCTCACCGCCCCCGCGGCGGACGAGCCGCAGCTTGTAGCAGGGACGCCCTTCGAAATCCGTCTTCTCCACCGTCGCCATCGACTCGTACCGCGTGTCGGCGTGCAGGTCGGAGAGGAAGTCGGAATCGAAGCGCTTCTGTTCCAGCTCTTTTCCCTGCACCAGCGTCGGTCCGGTCATCGGCGACAACGACCACCCGATCTTGCCGTCGAAGCCCTCTTCGACCGATCCAATCCCGCCGAGTGTAACCCGGAGGAGCGACTTGTCAGGCTTCGCCGCGAACACATCGACCGATCCGGTCATGCCCGGCCGACGGGATCGACACCGTGCCGGAGGCGTGTGTCGACGTGCGCGCCATGAGCGCCGCGCGGCCGCCGACCGCGACGATGTGGCGATCGATGATGGCGCGAGGCGTTGGAAGGGCCGCATCGGTCCGGGACGCCTTTTGGGCGGGCGGCTTCGGAGCGGACGTTCCTGGCGCCTGCTCCCTCGGAGCAGGCTTTCCTGGCGCGGGCGCCGGCGCGCCCTGCCCCAACACGGGGACCGCCGAGATACTGCCGAACAACAGGACGAGAGGCAGGGCAAAGCCCAACCGGTAGCGACACACGACCATGCGGGAAACTCCTGAGCCGGGGGGCGGGGGCGTGATCCAGTGTGAGCCAAACGCCCGATGAAAGCAAACGGGACCTCGCATCTCACCTCGGCGATCAACCGGTCGGCCGCGTAATGCTCGTGACCGAACCCAGCAGGTAATGCAGGTCGACGATGTCTCCCGCTTCCATGTGCGAAGGCGTCGACTCGGGACCTATGCGCGCGACGCTGACCTGGCCGTCGGGATCATCCGGATCGGCGAAATAGATGTCGAGCGAGATCTGTCCGTGAATGCTGACCGGCTGCACTTTCTTCACGAGACCTTTGCGGGTGCCTTTGAGCATGGGTCACGGTTCCTTCCTGACGAAGACCACTGGAGCGCCGAACATCGGGCCGTCTGTCGGCTGCGCCCCGAGCCACGACCGCAGCCGCGCGGTCGGTGAGACGAGGAGCGCATTCTCCTTCTGATCGAGCGCCGCATCGATACCGGCGACAGGCGCGTTGCGACGGAGCCGGTCGGCAAACCATTCGTACGACAACGGTGTCAGCTCCAGCCGGTCGGCATCGATCCGCATCCGAAGAACGGCGTGGACGGGAACGAGAAACGAGCCGCGATCTTCGCCGCGCCCCGGCATCAGATCCAGATAGCGCTCATCGCCCACTGACGTCAGGTAGCCGGTCACGTCGCCTGTTTCGATCGGATGGACGTAGTGGATGCGATACGACTTCCATTCCGCGCGCCCGATCTCCAGCGACGCGTTGTCGTCCGCATCGTTCCAGCTCCCGATCAAGCGCGGATCCCAACCCATCGAGTCCGCATCGTACGCCGGGTTCAGGCTGAGCACCAGGCAACCGGATGCTCCCATCAGCGCGACGAGACACGCCGCTCGAACCACCATGAACCTCATGAACCCCCTGAACCCCTGAACCCCTGAACCCTTGAACCCCCTGAACCCCATGAACCTACCGCAACGCCCGTCCCCGTGTTTCGGGGATCCAAATCCAGGTCAAGGCCGCGAGCACGAACGCCGCGGACGACAGGGACAAGGCCGTGCCGAACCCGTGCGTCTGCGCGAGCGTCCCGACGGTGAATGGCGCGAGCGCGCTGGCCAACCGACCGATGTTGTACGTGAAGCCCTGGGCGGTCGCGCGGATGGCCGTTGGGTAGATCTCCGCCGTCACAGCGCCGAAGCCGCTGAAGTAACCGGTGGCGAAGAAGGCCACGAAGGGGCCGAGAGCCAGAAGGAGCGTGGCGTTCTTCGTGGACAGAAAGAGGGTCAACAAAGCCGCCGCCATGATCAAGTACGTGACGTACGTCGGTTTCCTGCCGAGGGCATCGCTGACGAAGCCGAAGGTCACGTACCCGACCCACATGCCGGCCTGCATGACGAGAATGAAGCCGGAGCTCGAGAGGAGCTGTAGTCCGACTCCACCCTGAGCCACAGGCTGCACGAGATAGCTCGGGAGCCACAGGTAGAAGCCCCACCACGCAAACAGGGTGCACGCGTTCATGAACGTCAGCGCAATCGTCAGCGGCGCCAGCGAGGGCGCGAACAGGCTGCGGATACCCGCCGGTCCCGTCGTCGCGACAGCGCGCGACCGCCAGATCGGCGGTTCCTCCACACGGCGGCGGATCCAGATCGTCAGGAAGGCGGGAAGGATTCCGACGAAGAATACGGCCCGCCATCCGTATGCCGGCTGCACCAGGCCGTTGACGACCGCGGCGGCGGCGTAGCCGACCGCCCATCCGCTCTGCATGAGGCCGAGCGCCTTGCCGCGGTGCTCCGCACCCCAGCTCTCGGACACGAGGGCGGCGCCGCTGGCCCACTCGCCGCCCATTCCGAATCCGAGCAGGACGCGGAAGACGACGAGCTGCCAGAAGTCGAGCGCGAGCCCGCACGCCGCGGTGAACACGGAATAGACGATGACGCTGAGCATCAGCGCACGCGTGCGCCCGTATCGATCCGCAATCCACCCGAATACCAGCCCGCCCGCAGCCCCTGCCACGAGCGTGACGGATCCGAGAACGCCGGCCGCCGTCGCGGAGAGCCCGAGCGAGGCGCGCACGGCCGGAAGCGTCATGGCGAAGAGCGTGACGTCGAAGGCGTCGAGCATCCAGCCGAGCGTCGCGGCAACGAGAGCGCGTCGGGCCTGGATCGAGCCGGAGCTCCACCATCCGAACAGGCCGCCCACGGATGCCGCGACCGCGACGCTCATTCGCCTCCCACGGCTCGGACCTTGATGCCGGCCGACTCGAGCCCCTGCCGCAGACGGCGCGTGAGCTCGTGCGACCCTGGTGTGTCGCCGTGCGTGCAGATCGTGGCGACCCGCATCGGGATCTCCTCCCCGTCGC
Organism: uncultured Acidobacteriota bacterium; assembly: GCA_963804795.1. GTDB lineage: Bacteria > Acidobacteriota > Vicinamibacteria > Vicinamibacterales > 2-12-FULL-66-21 > CAVSUB01. Next base: position 88,857 of record CAWDRS010000024.1, read on the forward strand.
GGGCCAGCACGACCCCTTCGCGCGCCATCCGCACCGCGCGCGCCACGACCTCTCCCGGATCGTGGATCACCGCGCCGGCCTGGCTGCGTGGGGTGAGCGATCCGTCCGGGTCGTATGCGCGGTCGGCAAAACCCTCGGCGGCAACAGGCAGGCCGGCAGCCTCGCCGGCCCGGAGCAACTCCGTCCCCGGCAGACCGAAGAGCAGCAGCGACCGATCGAAGGCCGCCACTGCTCGCGCGATTGCATCAGCCAGCGGGCGATCGCGAATGGCCATGTTGTACAGCGCGCCGTGGGCTTTGACGTGCTGGAGCCTGACACCTTCTGCCCGCGCGATCGCCTCGAGCGCGCCAATCTGATACAGAACGAAGTCCTCCACCTCGGCTGGCGACACGCTCATCGGCCGGCGGCCGAACCCCACCAGGTCCGGAAGACCGGGATGCGCGCCGACGGCGACGCCGTTGTCCCGCGCCAGCCGCACGGTTCGCCGCATCACTTCGGGATCGCCCGCGTGATATCCACACGCGACGTTGCAGGAGGAAATGCTCTCCATGAGCGCCGCGTCCTGCCCGAGCGTCCAGCGCCCGAAGGATTCGCCAAGGTCGCAGTTCAGATCGATCGAAGGCATGGTCAATCGGCTTCCCGCTTCCCGCTTCCCAGCGCCGCTTCCAGCTGCGCGCCTGCTCAGTACGCGGCGCCCGCTTTCAGCCACGGTTCCGTCTAGCTCCTAACTCCTAACTCCTAGCTCCTGTCAGAATTCGATCAACACCCCCGCCGACGGCACGATCGGAATCATCGACTCGTAGAGGTGCCTCGCTTCGCGCGTGCGCGAGTCGATCGACGGCGGGCTGTACCGCACGTTCGCGCGATCGAGCACGTTGATGACTTCCGCGAACAGCGTCAGTCGATGGCGCGACCACCCAAACGTCCGGTTCGCCCGCAGATCGAGCCTCGCATACACGGGCAAACGCACCTCGTTCTTGCGATCAATCACGAAGAACGTACCGCCCGACTCGGCGTAGTACCCCGGCGCAGGAAAGTTGCTCCCCATGCGCAGCTTCGCCGAGAGGCTCGTCTTTGCCGTCAGGCGGTAACCGGCATAGGCGTTGAACGTGTGGCGCTGATCGAGATTGCCCCAGAACGTCTCGTCGGAGACCTCGTCATGATACTGGTTGCGACCATACGCGTACGAGATCCAGCCGCTGAGGCCGTTCGGGTTGCGGAGCTGTGCCAGCACTTCCACTCCGCGAGCGAAGCCGTCCAGCCGGTTGGCAAACCGCGCCGCCGGGCTGGCCCGAACCAGTCGTCCAGAGACGACCCGTGTCTCGGCTCCCGCCCGGCGCATGTAGTCGTCGTCCTGGCGGTCGAAGAGCGTGACCTGCACGCGCGTCGAGGCGCCCGGCCGCCACTCGACACCTAGATCGAACTGCGACGACCGCTCGAGCTGCGGGTCCGTTGCAGACCAGGCCCCGATCACCTGCTCGAGCTCTGGCGCCTGGCGGTAGAGCCCCACTCCGCCGCGCACGGTCACCGACGCGGCAATCCGCCACTCGGCCTGCAGCCAGGGGGAGGCCTCAGCCGACCGGACGACCGTCCATCTGTCGACCCGAACGCCCGGCGCGATGGAAAACTTCCGAAGCGGGCGCCAGCGCACTACAGCGAATCCCCCGGCGCGGGTCGCATCCCCGGCATAGTCGTTGACGACGGTCAGTGCTCCTGCAACGAAGCGCTGTCGAACGCGCATCTCGTTCGCCCAGTCCACGATCCCGCCCGCCTCGACCTGGACATGTGGCGACCATTGATACTGCGCGTCGACTCTCGTAGTGACCTGGCCGTCGGTCCCGCGATCGAGCACGATCTCGTCGAGCGTGTCGTTGCGAAACGTGTTGGTCGAGCCAAGGACGCCGGCAGACACCAGCCCGCGTCGTCCGGTGAGCCGCCACGTCGACATCGCGAGTGCGGAGGCGTTCCGTCCCGCGAACAAATCATCGCTGTCAACGTTGTCGACAGGCTGGGCAAGCCGTGAGCGCCCGGCAACGACCGCCACATCCAGCGTCTGCCGCGGCGTCAGATCGAAGACCACCTTGCCCTGCACATCGGAAAACCCGAACGTGAACCCGTCGTCCGTCAGGCGATCGATCAGGCGATCGAGGTAGCTGTACCTGGCCGACAGAAGCCACGAGCCGCGGCGGCCGCGTCCGAGCGGGCCCTCGCCGACCGCCGACATGCTCGTCCCGCTGACAGCTCCGCGAAGCTCCGTACGATCTCGCGACCCCTCGCGCAGACGAAATGCCACCGAGGCGCCCGTCCGGTTGCCGGTACGCTGCGGATATCCACCATTCTCGACGACGACGCCCTGGAGCACGTCGCTGTTGACCATCGCCACCGACCCGGAGTTGGAATGGTCCTCGACGGCGCGCACGGTGTGGAGCAGGAACGGCGTCGAGAAGCCGTCAACGGTGAAATCGAGGTGGGAGAAGTCGGTTCCCCGGATGCTGAACTCGCTCCGGAGGTCGTCACCCGTCGCCGCTCCCGACAACGACTGGACCGCCCGAAGCGGGTCGTCGGCCAGCACGCCCCGGAGGTTCTGGATGTCCGCGCTGTCGAGCGCTTGCTGGGCGGGAGAGACGCTGTCGCCGCGACCGAAGGCATCGGCCTTCACGGTCACGGTCTCGCTGTAGGTGCCGGTCCCGCCCGTCACCGGGATCGTCACCTCGGCGCGCCCACCCGGCGCCACATCGACTTCACGTCGTACGAGGACGAACCCCACGACGGAGACGCGGAGCCGTCCAGGACCGGGCGGCACCGTGAGCTCGAAGCGGCCCTCGCCGTCGGTCATGACGGACTGGCCAGTGCGCTCCTCGAGGACGACCACCCGGGAGAGGGCCGTCCCCGTCCCGGCGTCGACGACCCTCCCGACGATCACGCCTGGGGTCAGGTCTTGCACTGCCGGTTTTTGCAAGGCCTGACCCCAGGCGCTGGTCGACAGCCAGACGAAGATCCAGACCGTCGTCGAGACGCGCCGACCTCCAGCAGTCATGGCAAGATCAAAACTGTAATCGACGCACCAAAACGGTCAGCGGACGATCGGCGAAGAGGCTCTAAGTGCTTGAAAAACGTGCGGCACACCGCTTGCTCAATAGGTGGGTGCGAGCGGCCTGAATATTTACGGCAGGGAGCCGTGAGTTGCTGGGGAGCCGGGTCGCCCGCAAAAACCATGGGGCATCGTCATAATGGCGATGCCCTTTTTTTGTTTCTGCCGACGACGCCGCCGCTCCGTCCCCCTCGTCAGACTGCCGCTCCTTCAGGATACTGCAGCGCCAACCGCAGTTCCTTCGACAAGGACTCTGTCGTCGTCTTGGAGTGCTTCCAGGCGCCCTCCGTCTCGAAGCGCAGATCTCCGATACGCCTGCCCCACGGGGCAATGACGCGGCCGATAGCGCGGAAGTCCGTCCGATCGGCGTGCTCCTGATCCAAGCGGCGGACGACGTCGGGTGCGACGCGGATGAAGGCCCTGAGCGCGGAGGGGCTCTTGATGCTGTACTTGCGTCCGTTCCAGGCGGCGCCAAAGACCTGCGCGACCTGCTTCAGATAATTGACGTAGAACTTCCGCGATTCCTCGCGGAACTCCTCCCCTTTGCGCCCAGGTCCAAAAGCCTCGGCCGCGAAGAGCTTCTTCAGCTCCTGCGCGAGCGGCGCCTGAGCCACCCGCCCGGTGCCGACGCCGAGCAGCTTGATCTCGCCGAACAGCGGGGAATCCTCCCGGTCGTTGAGCGCCCGGACGATGTCATGCGCGGCTGCCAGGCTGTCGTCGCGATAGAGCTGACGGCCGGAGAGGGACACGAGGTGAGACGCATTGAGCCGCGTGTGCTTCGCATTGATGGTGACGAACATCTGAACGACGTGATCCTCGGGCAATCTGTCGAAGATGACCGCCGGAACCGTAAAGGACTCGCCGCCGAAACGCTCGATGTCCGCGTGCAGCGCAAGGAGTCGATGCTGCCCGTCTATCGCCCGCAGGATGCCCTCGCGCTCCGGGACCTTCAGCATCCCGACAGTCGCATCCGGTTCAACCGGCTCGAACTTGAGCGCTTCGTCGCAGGAGATGATGACGGCCCCTGGAATCGACGGGAGGTCCCTCGCCTGGCGGCACTGCTCGTAGTACTGCACGAGCTCGTCGATCTTCTTGCGGATGATGTGGCGCTGGTAAGCCTTTTCGCTGGAGGCGATGCGGCGTTCCAGGAGGTCCCAGTTGACCTTGCTTGGCGTGGCCGGCGCCTTTCGCCGTTTGCCCCGGACGGGCTGCCCATGATCGCCGTAATTCAGGACCTCGAAGCGAACGAGCTTGTCGATATCGCCCGCGGTGAGAGAGGCTTGGTAGAACTGCACGCCGAACTGCTGCATCCGAATCGCGGCCACGTTGATCATAGGCAGTCGTGTCCTGTCCGATACGTCGGGCCCGCGCCTGCAGGCCACAAAATTTCCGCGCCGATTCTACATTGGCCCGGGCTCCGCGCAACTTCCGGAGGTGAGGTCGGCTCACCTCCCGTTCAAAATCCGCCGCTCTCGGTCACAGGGAAGACGGGAGGATGGGAGGAAACTTGCTTGTTTGAGATCCCCGCCGAGCCTCCCGCCTGGCCACGACGCGATCCTTGCCAACCGAGCAGGCCAGCATGAGCAAGGAAAAGAGCGCGAGCGCCGGCCAGGTCTGGCGAAGGCTCAGCGCGTGGTGGAGGGGCAGGGACAGCAGGCCGTAGACAAGCTCGACGTGAACCCAATAGATGAAGAGGGAGGTACGGCCGAGCTGGCGCAGCGGACTCCAGCCCTCGGCCCCCCCGCGCCGTCGCTCCCAGACGTACGACACTCCGATCAAGGCGGTGAGCAACCCCAACCTCAAGAAAAAGAAGGCTGGGGAGCTTGTCCAGAAATCCGACCGGGCGAACGGCGTCGGCAGGAACGAGGCGGCGTACGCGGATCCCGCAACCGCCGCGCCCCCTAGGAGGAACCCGAGATTCAGGCGACCCTCCCGCGCGAACCATGAGCGCTCGGGTGCGCTTGAACGGACGGCGTCCAGCCAGACGCCAAGAAGGCCGCCGGCGAACACGAATCCTACCCACGGGAAAAACGAAAAGTTCGTGATCGAACCCACCGGTCTGAGGTATCCCTCGAGCGGATCCGGCAGGCGTGCGATCAGGCTCGACGTCCTGACGATCGGGGTGACAAACGTCGTCGCCAGCGTCGCCATCAGCAGAATGACTGCACGTCCGCGGGCCGTCGCGCGCACCCCCCACAGCGCCGCTGAGGCCACGATGGCCGGCCCCATCACGTTGAGGATGTCGACACGCAGGAGCGTACGCGGGGAGGACCAACCCAGGATCCAGGCCTGGATTCTGAACAGGAAGGCGAGCAGGAAAATCTCGAGACCCCGTTGCATCACCGCGCGGGATGCCGCCCGGGGGTCCCCGGTCCGGCGGGCCTTCGATCCGGCCGACAGCGAGGCTGCGACTCCGGCGAGCAGGAGGAAAAGCGGCGCCCCGAAGCCACCGACGACCATCGCCCACGCGAATGTGCTGGTGAACCGATCCGGCGCCGCAGTCCAGCTGTCGACGACGTGCGCTTCGATCATGACGAGGACGGCGATGCCGCGGGCCCAATCGAGATAGGCCATGCGTAATCGACCGGATTCGGACGATTCGCCGCCGCGAGTCGCCTCAGCCATCGGCCGTCTCAGACGGCTGTCGTGACGTCGAAGGTGACGTTGAGCTCGATATCCTGACGCATCGAGTGCCAGACGGAGCAGTGACTTGTCGCGCGACAAGTCGATCGCGCGCTGGATCTGATCGGGCGGAACGTTGCCGGTGACCGCGAAATGAAGGTCGACAGCGACGAAGCGATGAGGGACGTCGGACTGGCGGTGGCCGGTGAGATCGGCCTTGAGGCCCTTCAGGCTGAACCGGCCCTTCTGAAGGATGTACACGACGTCCATCGACATGCAGCCGGCGAGCCCGAAGGCCAGCGCCTGCATGGGTGATTGGCCAGCCTTTGACGCGCTGTCGAGCACCGTGCGAACGGCCCCGGACGTCGCTTCGAAGACCAGATCATGCTCCCAGAGCAGCTCGACGTGCGTGGGTGGCTTGCGCTCGGGACTCTCCGCCATCGGCAGATTCTAAACCGATCGCGGCGATGGGCTCACGGGGCCTCGACCTTGACGCGTGGGAAAACCTCGCGCAGCTTCCGGCTTCCACCTGAAGGTGGAAGCCACGGGTTTTTTTACGCCGTCTGCGGGGTTTTTACGCCGTCTGCGGGTTTTTACTGCGATCTGCGGGTTACGAAGTCTGCGGGTTTTTTCGCCGTCTGCGGGGTTCTTAGGGCGTCCGCGGGGTTTTTACGCCGTCTGCGATCGAGGCGGTCCGCCGCGATGGAAGAAGCTCGACACCGCGAGCCAGGTGAGCGGGAGCAGAACGAGCAAATAGGTCAGGTATTGACCGTAGATGCCGTCGGGGCCGAACGGTTCGGTTGCGTCGTGCCAGGGCTGGCTGTTCGGGAAGATGTTGGCTTCGGTCAGCTCGTGGAACCCGTAGATGAGGAGCTGCACGACGAAGATGAGGAGGAATACCGCCGTCACTTGAAAGAATCGCGCGAGATTGACGCGGTGCCCGTACCGGGACCAGAGCCATGCGACGAAGGCCGCGAGGATGGTGCCGCCGATTGCGCCGCTGACGATCTGGGGGGACTGGACGGTGAAGAGCAGCGCGTTCATGAGGAGCGCCGTCTCCATACCCTCACGCGTGATCATGAGCAGCGTGAACATGAAGACGCCCAGGAACGCCGCCGCACCCACCTTCACCGAGGACGCTTCGAGACGCCCCTCGATATCCCGCTTCATATGCCGGCCTGCGCGCCACATGTGGACCGTCAACGACGCGACCAGCACCGCGGCCACGAGGGCCAGGACCCCTTCCCAGAGCGCCTGGTTTGCCGCCTTCGACAGCAGGATCCCCGCACCCACGCTCAGGAGGACCGACGCGACGATCCCCCATCGGACCGCTGGAATCAGGGCCGCCCGTCCAGTTTTCTTGAGATAGGCGAGGCTGATCGCGACAATCAGGAAGGCTTCGAGGCCTTCACGCAGGGTTACGACGAATGCTTGCAGCATGGTCCTCGGTTCCGGGTAATTGAGACTGATCTCGTTTTGCAAGCCTAGCGCGGGCATCTCCGACCAGTCAAGTCCGAATTCCAGAGGGAGAGACTTCGACGGCCCCAAGAGCTCTTCAACAGGGAGGAGGGGAGGAACCCGAAATCTCTTAATCAAATGGATCCCGTCCTCGTCTCCCTTCCTCCCTGTTGATGTTTTCTCTGTTGTCGTTGCCCGGATGCCGCGGCGTGGAGGGGCCGCTGCCCACCGAACTCGACATGCCATAATTCCCCCACTCCCCTGATGCGAACTCCACTCGCTCTCGTTCTGGTCCTTCTCTCGTTGATCCCGATGACCCAAGACAGGCCCGCGGATCCTGCGCTTGTCGAACGCGCGCGTGCGCTGCACAAACGCACCCCTCTCATCGACGGACACAACGACTTCCCGATGGCGCTCCGCGACAAGGCGGAGCGGAACCTCGACAAGCTGGACCTCAAGAAGGCCCAGCCGACCATCATGACCGACATCGCTCGCCTTCGAGCGGGCGGCCTGGGCGGGCAGTTCTGGTCGGTCTACGTGGACCCGGAGCTCCAGGGACAGGCCGCCGTCACTGCCACCCTCGAGCAGGTCGACATCGTCCACCAGATGATGCGGAGGTATCCCGACACGTTCGAGCTGGCCCTCACGGCGGATGACGTCGAAACGATCTTCCAGCGCGGAAAGATCGCGTCGCTCATCGGAATGGAGGGCGGCCATTCCATCGACAATTCGCTCGGGACGCTCCGGATGTTCCATCGGCTGGGCGCCCGATATATGACGCTGACACACAACAAGAACACGCCGTGGGCGGGTTCGTGCTGCGACGTTCCAGCCACGAACGGACTGTCGCCGTTTGGCGAGCAGGTCGTCCGCGAGATGAACTGGCTCGGGATGCTCGTCGACCTCTCGCACACGTCGCCGGAGACGATGAGGGATGCGATTCGTACAGGCCGGAGCACCCGTGATCTTTTCTCATTCGGCTTCCCGTGCCGTGAACGACGTCCCTCGAAACGTGCCGGACGATGTGCTGAAGCTGCTGTCGGCGAACGGTGGCATCGTGATGGTCACGTTCGTGCCCAGCTTCCTGTCGCCAAAGGTGGCGGCGTGGAGCAATCTTCAGACAGCCGAACAGAAACGGCTCGAACAGCAGTACCCGGCGGACGCAGCCGCCGTGAAGCTCGGTGTGGACGCGTGGACGAAGACGAATCCCGCTCCGCTCGCGACCGTGAGCGACGTCGCCGATCACATCGATCACATCCGCGAAGTGGCCGGGATCGATCACATCGGGCTCGGAGGAGACTTCGATGGGATCACGGCCGTGGTCCAAGGTATGGAGGACGTCTCGACCTACCCCGTCCTCACCGCCGAGCTGTTGCGGCGCGGCTACAAGGAAGATGACGTGAAGAAGATCCTCGGCCTGAACGTCCTGCGGGTAATGCGGCAGGTCGAACGGGTGTCGAAGAAGCTCCAGGCCGAACGAGGGCCGTCGGCGATGCTGTTCGAGAAATGACGAGACGGACCGCGCAGCGCGCCTGCGCGATCGCCGCCATCGCGGTGCTCTGCGGTTCGAGCGTCACCACTCAACCAACGCCTGCCACAACGATCGCCATGACTCGTACCCGGATCGTCGCCCTCGGCGACTCCACGACCGCGGGCACGCCGGCGTGGCGCAGCCCGATCGAAGCGCCGCCCGGCGGCAGCGGAGACGAGCGGAGTCAGTACGCCTATTGGCTGATGCGGGCGCATCCCGAGTGGGAGGTGCTCAACCGCGGCGTGAACGGCGAGCGAAGCGATGCGATCCTCCATCGTTTCGATCGCGATGTCGTGTCCCTGCAGCCGCGGGTGGTTGTCATCATCGCCGGCGTCAACGACATCTATCAGGGCCGGCCGGTCGAAGACGTGACGAAACATCTCCGGCTGATGTACGACAGAGCGATTGACGCGCACGTCAAGGTGCTCGCCGGAACGATCATTCCGTTCGACACGGCGACGCCCGAACAGAACCGGAAGATGCGGGCCGTCAACGACTGGATTCAACGGGAGGCGGAACGCGGTCCGGAGGTCGAGTTCGTCGATACCCGGCGTGCCGTCTCGGCGCCAGATGATCTCGATCGCCTGGTCGGGTCGCCTGATTCCCTTCATCCATCGGTCGAGGGCTACCGTCTGATGGCGGAGGCGATTCGGGTCGTCCTCGAACGGGTGATCGAATAGGCTCCGGGCCCGGAACCGGTTTTTGGCGCCTGACAAGGACACGGCTGTATCCTGTAGAGACCGGCGGGGCCGCGACGCGGCCTCGACACGGCCCAAGTCCCGTTTCAACCGTGGAATGTTTTCTGCAAGGTAACCTTTGATCATGAATGTACCAATCCGTTGGCTGACAACAGTCGCGGCCGGGGTCATGGTCGTCGCCAGTCCCGCCGGCGCGCAGCGGATCAAGGTGACGACGCAGACCGTGCCGCTGTACGTCACCGTCATCGATGACCAGAAGCGCCTCGTCCCCGATCTCACGCGGGACGATTTCGAGGTATACGACAACGGCAAGCTGCAAACGCTGACCAACTTCGACAACGAGCCGACGCCGATCACGGTCGTCGTTATGCTCGACACGAGCGGCAGCATGACGCTCGCGCTGGATCTCGTGAAGGAGGGCGCGGAGCAGTTCCTCATGCGGATGATGCCGCTCGACAAGGGCATGGTTGGAGCGTTCAACGACAAGATCGAGTTCCATCCCGCGTCGTTCACGGACAACCGCGATCAGCTCGCCCGCGCGCTCAGGGAGCTCGACTTCGGATATCCCACGCGGCTGTACGATGCCGTCGATCAGAGCATCGATCAGTTGAACGGGACGGAAGGGCGCAAGACCGTGCTCGTCTTCACCGATGGCGACGACAACGCGAGCAAGAAGGGCGCAGGCAGCGTGATGGAGCGCGCGCGTCTGGAAGAAGTGATGATCTACTCGATCGGCCTCGAGAACGAGTACTTCAACGGCCAGCAGCGCGTGCGCAGCTCACCCGATCGCAACCTCCGGAGGCTCTCGGAAGAAACGGGCGGCGGCTTCTTCCTCCTGAAGAAGAAGGACGATCTCGGACCGACCTTCACACGCGTCGCGCAGGAGCTCCACAGCCAGTACGTCCTCGGGTTCTCGCCGGAAACGCTCGATGGCAAGATCCACAAGCTCGAGGTGCGCCTGAAGCGTCCTGGTCTCGTCCCACGCGCGCGCAAGAGCTACGTCGCCGGTCGCCCCGACACCACTCAGAAGTGACCCGCTGGGGTCAGGTCTTGCACTGCCGCAAAATGTGTCAGTGCAAGACCTGACCCCCGTGCAAGACCTGACCCCCCATGTGACGTTTCGATGGCAGCTAAACTTTCGCAGGGGAGGCTCCGTCTAACCCAGAGAAAGGACGGCAGCCATGTTCGACCTCGATATCTCAAGCAACGCTGACACGATCGTCGCAATCCTGCTCGCCTGCGTGATCGTCGTCGTCGCCCTCGCGTAGTCCGTAAGCCGCGCAGTTCCTGAATTCGACGCAGGCGGCTTTGCCGCCGCGACACTCTCGATAACTCGCTGGCGCACGTGCCCCCGACCCGGCCCTCAGGGCCGTGGTCCGGGCGCGCTGCGGCCGCCGACACACGCGACGAACCTTCGCGAGAATTGCCTCTCCCCTGCCTTCCTCCAAACCGCCTCTCGGCCGCGCCGAGTGCCGCCAGATATAGAATCTCCTCCGTGTTCCCGGCAGAGCCGGACAGGGTCGACCTCGGCCGCACCGGACAGTAATCAATCCCGAGAGGAATCACGAGATGAAGCGACTGCTCCTGGTAGTCAAGACGCTGCGCGACGTCGTCACGAAGATCGATTTGGCGAAGCTTGCCGCGATGAAATGAGCGGGGGCTGACTAGCGGCGGACCTTGAGGCCCGCGTGACTCTCGATGGCCGGCAGGACGGTTCGCAGGCTGCCGTCCTCGATCCGGATGAACGTCGGCTCGCCATGTGAGAAGAGGATCACCCAGTTGCGGTCGGACCTGAAGAATCCGAGCCTGCCGAGATCGACCTTCGCTTCTACGTCTTTTCCGCTTGCGTCCTTCCAACGCGGCTGCTTCGATCGGGAGTACGCCGCGCCGGTCAGCGAGGAGTACGGGAGGGAGACGAGCGCTGTGCCTCCCACCTTGTCGAGCACCGAAAGCTGTCCGGCGCCCAGCGAGAGAACGCCGGTCAACTCCCGGGTCCGGTCGCCGCTTTTCACCAGCACGCGAACGTCATTGAACGTCACCGGCGACGCCGCCGTGATAGCCGCTGCTTCGGGCGTGGCTGATGATGTCGAAGCCGGAGCCGCCGGCGCGGGGGTTCCCGACGCGGGAGTCCCTTCGGTGCCCGGAGGCGCGGGAACGGATCCACGTGCGCCACGTGCACCGGGCGTCGCCGGCGGTGGAACGGGCGGCAGCGTCCCCGGCGCGCCGGCCGCGCGGCCCGTCGGCTTCGCCCCTGGAAGCGCTCCCCCCGCTGCTGCTCCAGCTGCTGCGGCCGCCGCGGCGTCCGCTGGACTCTTGGGAGCGCCGGGAGGTGTGGGGGGCGTCGGTGGGCCCGGCGCCTCGGGCTGTCCGGCCCCGACAGAAGGGGCGGCAGCGCCCGGCGCGCCCGTCGCGGCGTTGGGGCCAGAGGCATCGGCTGCCGGCTTGGCCTCTTCGGTGGGCTGAGCACCAATCTGAAGTTGCTGCGGGAAGGTCGACCGCCGCAGCGCGTAGAACCCGAACGCCGCAAGACCGAGAACCAGGATCAACGCCGCCGCGCCGAACCCGAAGAGCTGTTTCCGACCGAGGACGAGCGTGGTCGTCGAGCCCTCCGCTGGGCGCGGCTTGGCTGGGGCGGTGGAAGGCGCCGACGCGACCGCCGGAACCGGTGGAAGAGGCACGGCGCCGGGCACAGACGTGGCGAGCGGCGTGGCCACGGCCGCGGCACTCGCACGCTGACTGTAGGTCTGGGGCGTCGCCGCCGTCGCGGAGGTCGCGGACGATGACAGCTGCGTCCCAGTCGCGTCGCCAAGCAGGTGAATTCCGAGAGGTGTCGGCGTCGCCATCGTCGGCATCTCGCCGAGCGTCTGTGGCTGCACGGCGGAAAGCAGCGCCGTCCGGAATTCGTCGGCCGTCTGGAAGCGATCCGCAGGCGCCTTCGCGAGCGCGCGGTTCAACACGCGCGCGCACCAGGGCGGCAGATTCGGCTGAAACTGCGTGATGGGCGTAGGCGGCTCGTTGACCTGCTTCTGCACCATCGCGATGGCGGTGTCGGCGCTGAACGGAAGCCGCCCCGAGAGCAGACGGTACAGCACCACGCCAACCGCATAGAGGTCTGCCCGGCCGTCGATCTCACCGCCGAGCACCTGCTCGGGCGCCATGTAGGCGGGGGTGCCCATCATGTAGCCGCCCTGGGTGAAATGTTCGGTCCCGAGCACGCGCGCAATCCCGAAGTCCATCACCTTGACGATCCCCATCTCGGTGACCATCAGGTTCGCCGGCTTCAGATCGCGATGCACGACGCCGGCGCGATGTGCATGCGCCAGCGCGTCCAGCACCTGCATCGCGAGATGCGCGGCCTGTGGCGCGGCGAGCGCACCGAGGCGCTCCGACAGCTCGTGCACGGTCTCGCCACGCACCAACTCCATCACCATCAGCAGATCGTTGTCGTCTCGATAGAGCTCGTAGAGTGTCGCGATGCCAGGATGATTGAGCCGCGCGAGCGTCACGGCCTCCGCACGGAACCGCTTGAGGATGTCGGTGTCCCCGAGATCGGCGTTGAGGATTTTGATGGCAACTTCGCGATCGAGTGTTTCGTCGATCGCTTTGTACACGGTACCCATGCCGCCCCGGCCGAGGCGCTCGACGATCCGATACTTGCCGACGGTTTTCCCAATCATTGGCCCGGGGCTCGAGAAGAAACAGTACCGAGCAATCAAGTCTAGGGTTGCCCCTGAGCGTTGTCAAACGCCTCCGGGCTCGATCGCACTCACAAACGAAAGCCGTATCGCAGTGGATCGTGGGCGTCGATTACAAAAGTGTGGGAGCCCGTCATGAACGCCTCGCCTGCCAGCTGCGGCACGATGGCGGGCAGCCCTGCGACCACGGTTTCGCGTTCGACTCGGCCGCGAAAACGGGACCCGATGATGCTCTCGTGGGTAAACGTCTGCTCCGGCGCCAGAAGTCCCATGGCCGACAGTACCGCCATGACCGCACACGTGCCGGTCCCACACGGCGAGCGATCCACCTCCGCGTCCGCGAAAATCGTGACGTTGCGCAGATCGGCATCGGGAGACGCTGCCGGCCCGGTGAAAATCGTGCCGTAGATGCCATGGAGCAGAGGCTCCTCCGGATGTGCGATGGTCAGCGCGGCGTCGAGCTCGCGCTTGATGGCCATCCCGGCGCGCCGGAGATCCTCGAGACGCTCCGTCGCGATCGGGATACCTGCCGCCTCGCTGTCGACGATGGCGTAGAAAGCCCCGCCGAACGCGATGTCGGCGGGAATCGTCCGCGAGCCCAGCCGGACAGGCACCGCAGCCAGCAGCACGAACGACGGTACGTTTCGAAAGCTGACGCTCGTGACCCGCGTGCCGTCTTCGCCGCTGCTCACCTGCGCGAAGGCCTGGATCGCTCCCGCCGGGGCGTCGAGCACGAGCTCGTTCGCGCGGCGGGGCACGATCAATCCGTGCTCGAGCGCGAGCGTCACGACCGCGATCACGCCGTGCCCGCACATGGTGCTGTAGCCCTGGTTGTGCATGAAAAGGACGCCGGCGTCCGATTCTGCACGCTCGGGCTCTGTCAGGATCGCGCCGTACATGTCCGCGTGGCCTCTCGGCTCCAGCATCAGCGCGGTCCGCAGATGATCGCAGTGCTCCTCCACCCAGGCGCGCTTCTCCAACATCGTCCGGCCCTGAACCAGCGGAAAGCCGTCGACGATGAGCCGGAGCGGCTCACCAGCGGTGTGCGCGTCGATGGTGCGAATGGTCGTCATCATCTGGTGATTCTTGTCGGGATCTGGGATCAGGGATCCGGCAGTCGGCGCTCGGCGCTCGGCGCTCGGGACGAGCGACAACCCAGAGCTTATAATCTGCTCATCACGACGCTCAAGACGAAGCGTCGAACGCCGAACGCCGAGCCCCGAGCGCCGGTCCATTCGCAATGAAGGCCTTCTACTGCGATCACTTCGTGCTGCCGCTGCCCGAGACGCACTCGTTCCCCATGACGAAGTATCGAAAGCTCCGCGAGCGTGTGATCGCCGACGGGATCATCGATCCGGCTGATCTCGTCGAGCCGCATGCGGCTTCTCGCGACGAGCTCTGCCTGGCGCACGATCCGGCGTACATCTCCGACGTGTTCGAAGGCCGGCTGACGTCCGAGCAGCAGCGCCGGATTGGGTTCCCCTGGTCGCCGGCGATGGCAGAGCGCGCCCGCCGGAGCGTCGGCGGCACGATTGGCGCGGCCCGGCTCGCGCTCGTGGAAGGTGCCGCGGTGAACCTCGCCGGCGGCACGCATCACGCCTTTCGCGATCGCGGCGCGGGCTATTGCGTCTTCAACGACATCGCCGTTGCCGCGCGGGTCGTCCAGCGCGACGCAATCGCGACCGGCTCGACTCCGCCGCGCATCGTCGTGATCGATTGCGACGTGCACCAGGGCGATGGTACGGCGGCCATCTTTCAGGGTGACAGCTCCGTCTTCACGCTGTCGCTTCACGCCGAGAAGAACTTCCCGTTCAAGAAAGAAACGAGCGACCTCGACATCATGCTTCCGGACGGTACTCGAGACGACGACTACCTCGAGCGGCTGCTGGCAGGAGTCGAGGAGGCGCTCGGGCGCCAGCGCCCGGACCTCGTGTTCTATCTCGCCGGCGCGGATCCATACGAGAGGGATCGCCTCGGACGCTTGAAGTTGACGGTCGATGGACTGCAGGCCCGCGATCGTCTCGTGATCGAGCGCTGCCATGGCATTCCAATCGCCGCGTGCATGGGCGGCGGCTATTGTGCCGACGTCGACACGATTGCTGTGATCCATTCCAACACCGTCCGCGAGCTGACTCGTGTCGCTGCTGTTGTCCGAAGCTGACGTCCGATCGGTGCTCGCCATGCCGGACCTGATCGAGGCGATGCAGCCGGTGCTCGCGGAGTTCTCCACCGGCGCCGCGCAGCAGCCGCTGCGTACGGTGCTCCAGGTCGGCGAGGCGAAGGCCTTCTTCGGCGTCATGCCGGGCTACGTGCCCGCGCGGGACGCGATGGGCACGAAGCTCGTGACCGTCTTCGAGAGCAACGCGGCGCGCGGCCTCCCGACGCACCTGGCCACAATCGTCCTGCTCGACCCTTCCACCGGCGCTCTTCGCGCGATCGTGGATGGCCGCTACATCACGGAAGCGCGAACCGCCGCGGTGTCCGCGGTCGCGACGCGGCTCCTGGCGCGATCGGATTCGGGCGTGCTCGCGCTGATCGGATCAGGCGTGCAGGCGCGCAGCCATCTCGAGGCGCTCGCCGCCGTCCGCACGCTCCGCGAAGTACGCGTCTGGAGCCCGAACGCGGTGCGCAGGCACGCGTTCGTCGAGGCCGCGAAGGCGCGCGTGCCGTATCCGGTTGTCGAAGCCGCATCTTCGCGCGACGCCGTCGACGGCGCGGATCTCATCGCGCTCGTCTCGGCGGCGCGGCAGCCCGTCGTGGAGGGTGAGTGGATACGGCCCGGCGCGCACGTCTGCGCCGTCGGCGCCTGCCGGCCCGATCAACGGGAGATGGACACGGCGCTCGTTCGACGCTCTCGCGTCTTCGTGGATTCCCGGATTGGTGCGCTCGCCGAAGCAGGTGACCTCCTGATCCCGATCGCCGAAGGTGCGATCGCACAAGACCACATCGCCGGCGAGATCGGGGAGGTCGCCGCCGGTCAGGTCGTCGGTCGACAGTCGCCGGACGAAATCACCATCTTCAAATCGTTAGGGATGGCGGTCGAGGACGTCGCGGCCGCGCACCTCGCGTTCGAGCTTGCGGTGGCACGGGGGCTCGGGAGGAGAATGCTTGAATAGCCACGCCTGAAAGAGCCTTTCAAACAGGGAGGTGGGGAGGAAAGGAGGATCTTTTCTTTCATGTTTCTGGTTTTTGTCGTTTTGGTTCCTCCCCTCCTCCCCACCTCCCTGTTGAAAGAGCTCTTCTCCGTTACCTCGGCCCTCTCCTATTGATCACGCAAAGCCCTCACTGGATCCACCGCGAGCGCGCGGCGCGCCGGAACCCAGGCCGCGGCGAGGCAGACGAGCCCGAGCACCAATCCCGTGGCGACGAAGGTCACGGGATCGTTCGGCCCGAGGCCGGTCACGAGGAACATCGCCAGAGGACGCGTCAGGAACATCGCGCCGCCGGTTCCCAGCAGAATGCCGACGCCGGCGAGCAGCCCCGCGTCGCCGAGCACCAACCGGGTCACCGCCCGAGGCGTCGCCCCGAGCGCGACGCGAATGCCGATCTCGGCGGTGCGCCGGCTGACCGAGTAGGCCACCATCGCGTACAACCCCGCCATGGCGAGGACCAGTCCAAGAGCCCCGAGCACGCCAAGGAGGGCGGCCCCGACCTGGCTCGGCATGAATGCGAAGGCCAGCGCCGACCGCATCGTCTGAACGTCGACGGCACTCGATGGGTCCATGGCTTCGAGCAGTCGCTGGACGTCGTGCGCTGAAGCCGTCGCACCCTGAGCCGTTCGGACGATCACGTGGACGAGCCGATCCCGGTTGCCTCGCTGGAGAAACGACTCGTACACCGCGGCCTGCTGCGCCTCGCCGATCGTCCGATGTTTGCCGTTGGCGACTACGCCGACGATCTCGGCCGCGTAGGAGGTGTCCGGACCCATCGGCAGCATCAGCTGCTGCCCGACGGGGTTGCCGCCGGGCATGTGCCGGCGTACGAATTCTTCGTTGACGATCGCGACGACCGGCGCGCCCTTCTTGTCCGTCTGCAGGAACTCGCGCCCTCGCTCCACACGGATGCCCATCGTCCGAAAGTAGCCGGGGCCGACGAGGTTGACCTCGTACCTGGCGTTGAACGGCCCGCCGCGTCCCGCAATCCGCAGATCCGCGCCGGTCGTCATTCCGCTCCGGATTGTGAGCGGCATGCTGCGCGCGTAGGCGGCGCTCTCGATTCCCGGCAGGCCCTGGAGCCTCGCGACAGCCTGGTCGAGAAACGCGGCGCGGGTCTCGGGCGTGTAGCGGCCCTCGACGAACCCGATTTGGGCCACGAGCGTGCGCTCGGTGTCGAAGCCCGGGTCGGCAACCTGCGCGCGCCCGAGGTTTCGCAGGAAGAGCACCGCCGTGACGAGCAGGACGAGCGCAACGGCGACCTGCCCGACGACGAGCAGGCCTCGAAGCGACCAGCGTCGATACGTCAGCAGCTCTTCCTGTTTGAGCGCGGGCACGAGCGACGGCCGGGTTGCCTGGACCGCTGGCGCCAACCCGCAGAGCAGCGTCGTGAACAGCAGCAGGAACACCGAGTACGCGAGCACCCTCCCGTCGAAGGTGACGTGAAGCTCGATCGGCACCGGTATCGGCAGCGACACGCTGCCCAGGAGCCGCACCCAGAGGATCATCAGCAGCAGCCCCGCGGCGGTCCCGATGAGACCGATCCAGAGCCCCTCGGTCAGGAGCTGCTGCACGAGCCGCAAGCGTCCGGCGCCCAGTGCGACCCGGATGGCGATCTCGCGTCGGCGGACGGTGCTCCGCGCGAGCAGCAGGCCCGCGACGTTCGCGCAGGCGGTCGCCAGGATGAGCGCCGCGCCCACGAGCAGGACGGCGAAGAAGAGACCAATCTCGCGGAACTCGGTAATCTGGCCGAATCCGCCGACCGGCGCGAACGCGCTGGCCCTGCGCATCTTTCTTTTGCCGGCCGCGTTCTGCCCGGCCTGCTGATCGAGGCGTGTCGCCGCGGCGTTCAACGCCGCGCGACCGGCGCCAATGCTCTGGCCGTCGTGGAGCCGGCCGACGAGCTGAACAGCTGCACTGTTCTCTTGATTCAGGTCGGGCATCAGCTCGCGGTTCAGCGGCAGGTACACTTCCGGCGCAACACCGTACCCCGGCAGCGTCCGCAGCCCTGACGGCAGGACCCCGAGCACCGTGTACGGCTGGCCGTTGAAGACGAGCGCCGTGCCCACGACGTCTGGACTGCCTCCCAGGCGGTGCCGCCAGAATCCGTGGCTGATGACCACGACGTGCGGCTGTCGCTCGGCCTGCGCTTCTGCTGTGCCGAACGACCGTCCCATCGCCACCGGCACGCCCAGCAAGTCGAAATAGTTGGCCGTGACGAGGAGCGGCGCCAGCACGACCGACTGACTCGGCCCCTGCCAGTTGACCTCGGCCTCAATTTGATAGCCGGCGGCTCCAGCCAGCGCGCCGCTCTCGTTCAGATCGCGCCACTGCCGGTAGGACACATGGCTGTTGCCGTCCATGCGGATGTGCACGAGCTGATCCGGCCGGTGAGCGGTCGGGGCCGAGAGCAGGAACTCATTTCCGAGATTGAAGATCGTGGCATTCGCGCTGACCGCAACCGCGATGGAGAGGGTCGCGGTCGTCACGAGCAGCGGCTGGCGCGCGAGCGAACGAAACGTGTACCGGAGGTCCTGCACGAAGTTCGAGATGAACGCCACGCGACGGGCGTCGCGACACTCCTCCTCGAGGCGAGCGGCCGGACCGAAGGCGCGCACGGCGGCGGCACGTGCCTCGGCCCGACTCATCCCCGCTGCGATGTTCTCCGCTGTCTGCTCGTCGATGTGCAGCTGCATCTCGCCACGCATCGCGGCGTCGAGATCGCCGCCGTGCATGATGGCCCGCAGTCGCAGCCCGATACGATCGATCCACCGGCGCATACGGAGTCCTTTCCAGCACGCCGCTTCGCCGATCTGTGGCGGCGCGGCTGCTCGCGACGCGTTATTCGGCTTCGCGCACCACCAGCCCGATGCCGGTCGACAGGCGCTCCCAGCTCTCGAGCTCCCGGGCCAGCTGTTTTCGGCCGGCCACCGTCAGGGAGTAGAACCTCGCCTCGCGGCCCGTCTCGGTCTGCCCGGCCTGCGCCTTTACCCATCCTTGGTGCTCGAGACGATGGAGCGCTGGATAGAGCGAACCCTGTGTGATCTGCAAGGCGTCGCGGCTCACCTGCTGAATCCGCTTCGCAATCGCCCAACCATGTTTGGGCTCGAGCGAGATCGTCTTGAGGATGAGGAGGTCGAGCGTTCCTTGAATGAGGTCTGAAGGCTTGCTCATGGGCGGCAGTCCTCGGCGTCGCCTGGGGCGCGCACACCTAAGTTATCTGACGCCTAAGTTATCTACACTCGCGGGCTGCGTCAAGCGGGGGCGCGGCGACCGCACCTTCCGACGCGTTACCTTTTTGCCTTTTTTCGCTCCGCCCAGCGCCGCTTCATCCCTTCCGAGATACGCTTCCGCGCCTCGGCGGACAACTGGCGGCGGCGCTGACGACGGCTCACGGACTCCGGCGACGCAGCCGACTTGCCGACCTTCGCGCGCAGCTTGAGCGCTTGCGCGTTCAACGCCGCAAGGCGTTCGCGCGTCTGCGCAATCTCGCGCTCCAGGCCGCCAAGCGCCCAGCCGATGAACTCTGCGGACTTTACGAGCACATCTCGGCTGCTCTTACGGGGTCGTCCACGAGCCATGGTCCCTCTCTTTGCCAGGTGAAAGGCCGTTCATATCCGCTGACCGGCGGCCAAAACAGGTGGCTCCGGCCGTGATCCTCGATCTAGTCCAGGATTCAGGTGTGTTCGTATGTAGCGCGACATAGCGAACACAAGTGAACCCCGGTGTAATGCGCTCGCGCGCGGGCTCCAATCCCGCTCGCACGGGGTTGTTATCATGTCACATGGTCCCGCGCGCGCTGCTTCCGGCGACTGCCGCGTTGCTGGTCGCACTGTCGCTGGTCTCCAAGGCGGATGCTGCCCCCCAGGACTCCGCCTCCGCGCTGGTGACGCGCGCCGAGGGGCTCGCCTACGACCTCGATCACCAGGAGGCGCTGACCCTGCTCCGACAGAGCATTGCGCTTGCGCCAGGCGACCCGCGGACCCATCGCGCCCTCGCCAACGTGCTCTGGCTGAACCTTCTCTTCCAGCGCGGCGCGGTCACGGTCGACCACTACCTGGGCTCGTTCTCGAGTTCGACCGTGGACCTCAAGAAGCCGCCGCCCGAGGTGGACGCGGAGTTCCGGCGCGAGGTCGGCAAAGCGATCGAGCTCGCAGAGCAACGGGTTGCTGCCCGCCCGGCCGACGCGCAGGCACACTACGACCTTGGCGCAGCGGTCGGACTGCAGGCCTCGTACGTCGCAACGGTCGAGGGCCGGATGCTGGCCGGCTTTCGCAACGCTCGCCGCGCCTACGACGAGCACGAACGCGTGCTCGCTCTCGACGCTTCCCGCCAGGACGCCGGCCTCATCGTCGGCACCTATCGATACGTCGTCTCGACGCTCTCGCTGCCGATGCGGATGATGGCCTACGTCGCAGGGTTCGGCGGCGGCCGGGAGGTCGGAATCCGGATGATTGAAGAGGCGGCCGCCCGCCCATCCGACAGCCGCATCGACGCGCTGTTTGCGCTCGTGCTGATGTACAACCGGGAGCGGCGTTACGATGATGCGCTGCGAATGCTGGAGGAACTGCGCCGGCTGCATCCGCGTAACAGATTGGTACTCCTGGAGGCCGGATCGACCGCGCTTCGCGGGGGCCGCGCAGACCGCGCGGAGGAGTTGCTGACCGAAGGCCTCGCCATGCTGGCATCCGACAAGCGGCCGCGGATCCCCGGCGAGGAAGGCCTGTGGCGGTACAAGCGAGGCGCCGCTCGTGTGGCGCGCGGGCGCCTGGAAGAAGCCGCTCAGGACCTTCAGGCAGCCATCGCCCCGGATGCCGCCACCTGGGTGCAGGGCCGCGGCCGGGTCGAGCTGGCGCGAATCGCCCTGGCCCGCGGCGATGCGGCAACGTCTGCATCCCAGGCCCGGCAGGCCGAGGCACTGTGCGAACAAGGTCGTGACCCGGTTTGCGTGACCGACGCACAGAAAATGTTGAGGAGCTCTCGTGGCCGGTAGGGTGAAAACGTGGGTCTGGGTCGTGCTGGGAGTGATCGTCACCTGCGTGGTGGGGGTGATCGCTGTCGCCGGCGCCGGCTTCTACTTCTTCACTCGGCACATCGAGACGCGGACCGTGACGCCGGCAACGGCCAGTCGGGAATTCGAGGAAGTGAAGGCGCAGTTCGTCGGCCAGAAGCCGCTCGTCGAGCTCGATCGGCACGGCGCCTTCGTCCGATCGAATCCCGAGCGTCCCGCCCCGCGCAACGGCCGCGTGCCCGAAGAGCTCAACGTCATGGCGTTCGACCCTGACGATGGGCGTGTCGTGCGGCTCAAGATTCCGTTCTGGCTTCTCCGGCTCAAGACCGGCGGAGGCAACATCGATTTCAACGGCAGACGGATGGACCTCGAGGACCTGAAACTGAGCGTCGCAGACCTCGAGCGCTTCGGGCCCACGCTCATCGTCGACCACTCGGGGACCGACGGCAAGCGTGTCCTCGTCTGGTCGCAGTAACTGTCCCCTCCACGCGAAGTCCTGCTGGTTCTCCCCTGATTTCCGGGTTTTTCTGCAGGATCCTCCCCGGCGCGAGTCTTGCGATTCTCCCCGCCATGATCCGGAGGACCAGCATGAAACGATTCTTCCTCGTGCCGGCGTTCGCCGTCGCGGCGCTCGTCGTCTCGACCCAGGTCCACGCGCAGCAGCTCGGCAGCCTGCCTGAGGTGCACCCGGCGTACTCGGACGACCGCCAGCCGTACTACGAGGCCAGGCGCGCGGCCTACGACAACGGATATCGCGACGGTCTGAGGGAAGGCGAGCGGGACGGCCGCAGTCGGAACGTCTATCGATATCAGGACAATCGAACCTGGCAGCGCGCTGACAGGGGCTACAACCGATCGTTCGGCGATCTCGAGCGGTATCGTCAGCAGTTTCGAGCCGGGTTCGCCGAGGGGTACCAGGCCGGCTACTCGCGCTACGGGCAAGTCGGTCGCTATGGGGACGGTCGCGCCGTCCCGCGCCAGGACACGTACGGATATCCCGAGGGCTACAGATATCCAGCCGGCAGTCGCTACCCCGATCCGTATTACGGCAACCAGGGTCCATACAGCTCCGGCCGGTATGGCTACAGCGCGGCGTACCCGAACGGCCTGAACGACGGTATCGAAAAGGGCCGTGAAGACGCGCGGAAGCATCGATCCTACGATCCGCGGCGTCACGGGTGGTATCGCGACGGCGACCGGCACTACCGGAGCGAGTACGGGGCGCGGGAGCAGTACAAGGACGTCTATCGCCAGGCCTTTCAGGAAGGCTACAGCAGAGGGTATCGGGAGCTCGGGTACTACCGGTGATAGCGGTTTGCGGAAGGAGACCAGAGTTCACTTCATTCCGCCCAATCGCATAGCGGCGTTAGGCGCGCCGGAGGCGCGCCCCGCCGGAACGGAGCGGGGCCACGGGGTCCCCGCAAGCGACGGCGAATGGGGGGTCCGGGGGGGCGAAGCCCCCGGTCTGGTTAGTGGCCCGAACTGTTTTCAGGCGATCCCGAGGAACTTCTTCATTCGACCGAGAAGCGTGGCGTGAGCGTCGGTCGGGACGGCACTCTTCACTGAGTCCCGGGCCTTGTCCAGCTCGAGCCGGCGCGCCACGGCCGCGACGCCGACCTGCTCGATTGCGTGTGGATCGGCGGCTCCCAGCCGCCGGAACACGGAGGCATCGAGCTCCAGGATCGTCGTATCACCCACCGACAGCACGGTCGCGGTCCGCGGATCCCCGGTCAGCAGCGACATCTCGCCGAAATACCCTCCCGATTCGATGGTCGCCACGCGACGCCGATCGGGTTCGAGCACGACATCGACCTTGCCCGAGCACACGACGAACATCGACTGACCTTCGGATCCCTGACGGACGATCGCCTCGCCGTGGCCGAACACCCGCGCGGACGTGGCGGCGGCGACCTCGCGCCGCTGTTCGTCCGTGAGCCGTTCGAAGAGATCGACGCCGGCAAGGATGGCTTCGCGCTGTCGCTGCTTCGTCTCGGGGTCCGGCTCCGGCCACTCGCGTTCGTAGCCGACCTCGATTGGCCACGGAATCTCGATCCCGTGGCGTCCGAAGGCATAGAAGATCGCCGTCCGGACTTCGTCCCGCACGATCTCGTCGATCTCGTAGTTGTCGATCCAGAAACGGGCGCGGTAGGTGATCGCGGACGCGTCGAACGAGTGTAGCAGCGCGTCAGGGGGAGGCGTTCGCAGGACCCTGGGCACGTTTGCGGCCGCCTCGAGGATGGCTTTCTTCACGTCGCCCGGCGTGCTCAGATAGCTGGCCCCCACCTCGACCTCCAGCCGTGTCGGCGCGATCGGCTCGGAGTAGTTCGTGATCGCTTCCTTCGCGACGACGTTGTTCGGCAGGACCACGAAGTTGCCCGCCTTCGTGCGCAGCTTCGTGGCGCGCCACGTGACCTCCGTCACGCGGCCCTCGAAGTCCCCCACTCTGATCCAGGCCCCGACGCGAAACGGCTTCTCGCTCTGGATGGCCAGCCCGGCGAATGCGTTACCCAATGTGTCCTGGAGAGCGAAGCCTACGATCGCCGCGCCGACCGCGGAGGTCATGAGGAGCCTGTCCTCGAACACGAAGGTGGCGACGACGGCGAAGAGGCCGATGATGATGGCGTCCTGGAGGATTGCGGGAAACGCGTCCGGGACACGGTCGTTGCGCAGAGGGTTGATGACGCCGACCACGAGCAAATTGATGAAGCCGGCGGCGAGCGCGAGTTGCTCGAGCGAGCGCAGGTCCGCATCGAACCGGCTCGGAACGACCTGCGGCCGGAGGAACAGGACGATGTGGAGGAGGAGGTAGCTGCCGAAGAGGAAGAGCGAGAGCCGGAGCTTGCGCTTGACGAGGGAATTCGAAGTCAGGCCGACGAGGAGGAGCGTCGCGGCGAGTGCCGCGACGCTCGTGATCAGGTGCCCGATGTGGTGAGGCATGTACGAAGGGAGCAGCCCCCTGAGCTCGCGACTACGCGATGCCCTTCTTGAACGCGGCGACTTCGTCCGGCGTCACCGTCACCGTCAGCTTGTTCTTGTTCGGGCCACCGACGGCGTCGCGGTCGGGGACGCCTCCTCGTGCGCCGGCTGATGCCACGGTCTGGGAGCTCTTCGATTCGCCTCCCTTGCTCAGCCCGAGCTTCCCGCCGAAGAGACCGCCCTTGCCCTCCTTCTTGTCCTTGTTTTCCTTGTCGTCCTTCTTCTCGTCTTCTTTCTTGGCGGTCTTGCCGTCCGAGCTTCCGGCCAGGCCGCGGGCTCCCTCGGCTCCTGCGGCGACTTCGGCCAGCGGTTTCGCATCGAATGTGATCGTCTTCGTGTAACGCGATGCGACGAGTGCGGTGGCGGCTAGCTTCCGCTGTGTGATGGTCTGTCCGATGTTCGAGATCCGATCCTTGAGCTGAGGATGCGACGCGAACATCCCGTTCGGCTCCTGCTGCTCTTTGTTCCGATCGGCGATCTTCGTCAGAAGCGTGCCGAGGCCATTTGGTGCGTATCCCGCTTTGTTGGCGAGCTCGATACCCACCCGATCGGCTTCGTTCTCGTCGTTGCGATCGAACTTGTTGTTCCAGATGTCGGCGTAGGCGGCTTCAGCGACCTTTGTGATGATGTCCTGTGTCAGCCCGCCCTTGGGGAGCTGGTCGCTTGCAAAGCTCAGCGTTTTGCTTTTCTGGATCGAGTTGATCGTGTGCTTCTCGGTTACGTGGGTGATCTCGTGGCCCAGCACGCCGGCGAGCTCCGCCTCGGTCCTGGCGAGGCCGAGTGCGCCTCGGGTGATGTGGATGATGCCACCGGGCGCAGCGAAGGCGTTCACGCCATCCGTATCGAGGACAATGAACTCCCAGTTCAAGTTCGGCCGCGAGCTTGCCTGCGCGAGGACCGTTCCGAGGAGAACGACGTACTTCGTGACGTCCTTATCCTGAAATACGCCGTACGTCTCGCGCAGCTTCAAGCTGACCGCCTCGCCGATCTTCCGCTCGTCCGCCTCGGAGATCTTCAGGTCCTTGAACTTCTGCGCCGCATCGGCGCCCTTATTGAGCTTGTCCAGCACCCCGGCGAACTGCGCGGACGCGGGCGAAGCCGCGAGCATCAGCGCAAGGGCGAATATCGAATTCCTCATACCTTTGCTTCCTCGTGCACTGCCGGGATCGGAGATGGAACGACAACCTCGAAAATCGCGACCGCGCGAGTCTTCCCCTTGACCACGACCTCGCCGAGCGGCCGAATCTCGTACGCGCCTGTGAGTTGAGCCCGGGTTGCGTCGCTAATGATAATGCGGCTGCGGTACTCCTTGTTGAGCGATTCCAGCCGGGACCCCAGGTTCACGTTGTCGCCGATCACGGTGTAGCTCATGATGGACGACGAGCCGATGTTGCCGGCAATCATGTCCCCGGAATTGACGCCAATCCCGATGTCGAGACGCGACTTGCCCTCGGAGGCCCATTTCGCGTTCAGGACGCCCAGCTCCTGCACCATGGCGACCGCCGCCGCGACAGCATGCTCTCCATGATCAACGTCGTCGACCGGAGCCCCGAACAGCGCCATCACCATGTCGCCGACGAACTTATCGACGGTCCCGTGATGTTGGAAGACGACCTCGACCATCTTCGAGAAGTATTCGTTCAGCTGCGCGACGAGATCTTCCGGGTTGCCCTTCTCCGTCACCGAGGTGAAGCCTCGAATGTCGGAGAACAGAACTGTCATCGTGCGCCGTGTGCCTCCCAGCTTCGCCAGCTCCGGATGCTCGAGCAGCTGGGCATACACGTCCTTGGAGACATATCGGCCGAAGAGCCCTTTGACTTTCCTTTTCTCCCGATCCTCGACGAAATAGCGGTAGGCCGTCCCGCCGAACATGGCAACGGCCATCGTGAAGAGCGGCGCCGCCATCGGCACCCAGAGGCCGCCCTTGAACGCGTGAACCGACCAGATCGTCCAGCCGCTCATCGCCAGCCCTGTCCCGATCAGCGCGGCCGTGAACGGGAGTGAGGCGGACATGAGCCCGACGAGGAGAGCTGACGCGACCGCAACCACAGTCCCGGTACCCTGTGAAGCCGGTTGCAGGAATCTGCTGGAAAGAATGCTGTCTGCGATGCTCGCATGCAGCTGGATGCCCGGCATCGTGGCCTTGCCGAACGGCGTCTGGAAGATGTCCATGAGACCGGACGCGGTCAGTCCCACGAACACGGTCTTTCCCTTGAATGCTGCGGGATCGACAAGTGGTTTCTCCCCCCGCTGCAGCTGGTCCTCCGACGCCAGGAGGTGACGGGCCTCGTACGACGTGTACGGCCGCTCACCCTTCACCAGCGCGGGCGCCCGATAGTTGATCAGCGTCGACCACTGATCGTGGCTGCGCGAAGGGTTCGTCCCGTCCTCGACTCGCGTCGGGAGCAGCGGAAGCATCCGATCGCCGATTCGCACGAAGCCGTCCTCAAGACTCACATCCGAGGGCGTCACGCCGGAGGCCATCAATGCCGCGGCGACCCCGAGCGACGGAAGATATTTGTCGCCCACCCGGATGAAAGGGGGCATCCGACGCGCGGGACCATCCGGATCGAGCGCCAGGAAATTGTGGCCAAGCCCTGCCGCCGCGTTGGTCAACGATTGAAACGGCGGGATGACCAGCGGGAGCTCTTCGATCGCCGGGCCGAGTCGGTACGGCTCGCCCCGCCATTCAGCGGGCTTGTTGATCTGCTCGCCAGCGGACGTTCCACGGTACGTCGCATTGGCCAGCAGGATGACGTTCTTGCGGGCGCCGACCGACTCCGCGAGCATTGCGTCGGACTTCTCGCCGGTCAGCTCCGGACCATCGTCTCCAATCTTGAATGTGACGTTCCGCTGTTCCTCCAGGAATCCGATGTCAACCGCAATGACCTTCGCGGGACCCCGATTCAGGTAGTCGATGAGGGATGCCAGGGCCACTCGCGGCCACGGCCAGCGGCCGAAGAACGGCGCCAGGTCCCGGATCGAGCTGTCGTTGATTTCGACGAGGACGATGTCCGTGTGGACCGCTGGTGGATCGTCGACGGCGGCTTGGATCCGCCAGTCGTACGTCTTCAGCTCGATAGGTGTCAGCCATCCGAACCAGTTGAGCAGCCCGACGATCGCCGCGGTGCCCAACCCGATCAGGATGCCGGCGCCGACCTTCCGCATGCCCGAAGTTTACGCCGCTTCTCCGGTCGGCGTGATAGCCTGCTGCACCCCTCGGTGAACGGACCGGGCTACCGGCACGTCTCATGAACGATCGATCCGACAGGCTGATCCTCGCAGTCGACTTGGCGGGCACCGCCGTCTTCGCGCTCGAGGGGGCGCTGGCCGCCATCCTGGCCCATCTCGATATCTTTGGCGTCCTGGTGCTGTCGTTTGCGACCGCACTCGGCGGCGGCGTCATCAGGGATCTGCTCATCGGCTCGATCCCGCCGCGGCGCTGCGCGACTGGCGCTACGCCGGTGTCGCATTCAGCGCCGGCACTGCCGTGTTCTTCTTCGACCGCTTCGTCCAGCAGATTCCCAGCCAGATCACACGATCGAGCCACGCGCTGGTCCCTCAGTTGCGCCCCGACATCACCCCGCCGTCGACGTCCCACACCACGCCTGTCACCCACCCGGCTCGATCCGAGAGCAGGAACTCGATGACGTGCGCGACGTCTTCCACTTGCCCGATCCGGCCGATCGGATGGAACGCGTCGAATCCTCTCAGGACCTCGGGAACCTGGTCCTTTGGAATGAATCCCTCGTACACCGGCGTGTCCACGACTGCCGGCGCGATCGCGTTGACGCGGATCTTCGCGTCGGCAAGCTCCATCGCGAGATGCTGCGTGAGCGCGTGGATTCCGGCCTTGGCCATCGAGTACGCCGAGGAGGGGGTCGCCTTGATGGCCTGATGCGCCCACATCGATCCGACGTTGACGATCGAGCCGCCGCCATGCGCCTTCATGTTCTTTGCGGCCGCCTGCGTGATGAAGTACAGGGACCTGTTCAACGCCATGTATCTGTCGTAGTCGTCGACGTGATGATCGAGGAAGGGCTTCGGTGCGAAAGTCCCCGCCGCGTTGACCAGGTATCGGATCCGGTCGTTTGCGCCTTCGAGCCGGGCGCAGAGGTCGCTGACCTGCTTCCACTCGTACAGATCGACATTTTCGATCGTGACGGCATCGCCGAGCCGCTCGCGCGCCGACACGATGTGCTCGGCGCTCCGGCCGAGGACGACGACCTGGTCGACGCGCCCGCACAGCCGTGTAGCCGTTTCCAATCCAATCCCGCTCGTTCCGCCGATCACCCATGCCGTGGTCTTCATCGTGTTCTCCTGGCTATCTATCACTAGATAGATGCGTTGACCAAAAAAATCACACCGTCTTCTGGATCCACTCCCTGGCCGCCGCCAGGCTGGACTTGTGGGCCTCCAGCCGGCTCAGGAGCAATGCCCCCTCGAGCAGCGAGACGAGCAGGCGGGCGAACGTCGCCGGCGCGAGGCCGCCTGGCGAGGTGACGCCGCGCAGCCTGGCCTGACGGACAACCCACTCCTGCAACGCCGCGAAGAACTGATTGACCGCAGTCTTCACGTTGGCGTTGAGCAGGTCGGCTTCGGTCGCCAGCATCCCGCACAGGCACGACAGCTTCTCTCCCTGCGCGCCCATGAACAGGTCGACGAGCACCAGCAGGTCCTGCCTCAGCGACTTGCTCGTTCGAACCCCATCGTCCAACGCCTCGATGAACGCTTTCTTGTACTCACCCGCGATTTCGTTCAGCAGATCGGACTTCGTCGGGAAGTAGTAGTGGACCGTCGAGGACTTGACGCCGACGGAGCGCCCGAGGTCCCGGAAGTTCAGAGCGGCGCTGCCGCCTCGCCGTACCGTTTCCGTGGCGCGTTGCAAAAGCTGCTGTTTCGTGTCCACGACTGTGACTATCTATCAGATGATAGGCAGATGTCAAAGAGCCCGTGGACGCGTGTCAGATGGACCGGGCTGCGCGCCGGTCGAGGACCGCCGTCTGTGCAGACGAGTTCCAGAAGTACGCGACGCCGGTTTTCCAGTTGATTGCGAAATCGAAGTCTCGATCCGAATAGAACTCGAAGCCGGCGCTCGCCAGCTGCTGCTCGCCGGGATCGCGTGGAACCGGACTCGAGAACGACGGATCGCGATCGATTCGAATGGTCCGTCGCCGCCCTCTATTCAGCGTGACCTCGATTGCGGGACGTTCGCGAGGATCGAAGCGGAAGCTGCCAAGGCACACGTTCGTGTCGAGATCGTGCCAGTCGTGAATCTCGGTTGCCGACCGCGGCAGCGTTGCCGGCAGCCAGCCGTGGCGCTGGGACTCCAGGGCCTCGGCGTAGTTGGCGTAGCGGTTCTCTTGAGCGTCACCTCGCGCGAACCAGACGTACAAAAGGAATAACGCGATCGCGGCTCCGAGGAACCCGACACTCGACGCGACTCCGATTCTCGCGACGCGAATGTTCGGCAAGGAGGGCCCCCAAGGCGCACCATCTCTTCGACTACGCCTTCACCTTCCCAGGTCCGGCTGCATGCGAGCTAGCGAAGAGTCGCACTTCTAGTTTAAGGCGTTGTCGTTTCTCGACGGCCAAGCCAATCGACTCGCAGATTACTTCCGCTGCCGAGATGCCCGGCGCCATTCCATGCGATTCCGGAACCAGCCGATCCAGCGGCGCGCGAACACGTGCGTGACGAGCACCAGGACCAGGCCTATCAGCAGGGCCCCCGGAATGATCCAGTAGCTCGTATGGAAGACGAGGCCCTCCCGAACCGCCGGGAAATTTACCCCGCTCGACACGAGGATGCCGTTCGGCGTCATCCAGAAGCCGACGTTGTTCGGAAAGATCGGCTTCATGATCGCGACGAAGATGAACGCGATCCCGATTGCGTAGCCGACGAACAACCCGAACGCCGCGAGGAACGCCACGACACCCGTCGTGGCGGCGTGGAACAGCGACCGAAGGACCGCGACCAGCCGTCCGGTTGCCGCGGCTTCGTCCATGACCAACTCCAGCGAATACGCCTGTGCGACGCGCATGGGCGGGCCGAGGCGCTGGAGAATCCCCTCGAGCGCGGCCCGTTCATCCGGGACGTCGCCCGCCTCCGCCACCGCATCCCGAATGTGCGACTCGACCTCGCGCACCGCGTCGGAGGCGACCTCCCGCGACAGGAACGAACGAAGCGATCGCTCGAACAGATATAGATAGCCGCGGATTCGAGATTCTCCACTGTCGGTCAGCTTCATACGTCTCTCCCGGCTGCCTTCATCAGGCGCTCGATCTTCGTCGTGAACACCTGAAACTCGCGGCACATGTTGTTCAGCCGGCCGCGTCCGGCGGGCGTCAGGCGGTAGTACTTCCGGGGATGCGGCGCTTCGCCAGCCACCCACTCGGAGATCAGGAAGCCGTCGCGCGCCAGGCGGGAGAGAAGCGGATAAATCGTGCCCTCGGTCAGGTACCAGATCCGTGAACTCCTCGAGATGGCGAATGATCTCGAGGCCGTATCGCGGTCCGCCTGCGACGGAGAGCAGGACAGCGAGCTCGAGGGTGCCGCGACGGAGCTGTTCGAGCCAGTTTTCCAGCATCCGTTATACCTTGTGCCGCATAGCATGATATACGACATAGCTACATCAGAGGTTCCGCCTGTCGAATTCCTTCTTGACAAACATGAACGTGCGCCGAAAATGCAAACAGCGAGGCCGCCCCTGAACATCGACGCGTCACATTCGCGCATGCCCAACGCCCGCCACGACCGACACACATCGAAAATGAGACGCACTCTGTCGACCAGCCGGGCGATTGTCGCGGTGGCGGCATGCCTCACCGCGGCAACCCTTGTCTCGGCCCGCCAGGCTCCCCCGCCTCGAGCATCCTTCCCCGCTCGCGGTGAGTGGCCCAAGGCGGAACCGGCGGCCGTCGGCCTCGACAAGGCGAAGCTGGCCGATGCGATTGCGTTCGCTGTCGCCAACCAGAATCGGGCTACCCGGGATCTTGCGGTCGCGATCCCGGACGGCTTCCGCAACGAGGCACCCTACAACGCGCTCATCGGTCCAACCGCTCCACGGGCGGAATCGAACGGGGTCATCATCCGTCACGGCAAGGTCGCAGCGGAGTGGGGCGATACGGCGCGCGCCGACATGACCTTCAGCGTCACGAAGACGTTCCTCTCGACTGTCGTCGGGCTCGCGTTCGACCGCGGGAAGATCAAGAGCGTCACCGACCGGGTCGCCGGCTATATGCCGAAGGGTGTCGACCTCTTCGCGTCACCCCACAATGCGCCGATTACTTGGGAGCACCTGCTGCGGCAGACGAGCGACTGGTCCGGGACGCTGTGGGGCAAGCCCGACTGGGCCGACCGTCCGCCGCGCGGCCAGACACCGGATCAGTGGGAAAAGCGCGAGATGCACGAGCCGGGCACGTTCTACAAATACAACGACACCCGGATCAACGTGCTCGCGCTCTCGGCGCTCTACGTCCTCGAGCAGCCGCTGCCCGAGGTTCTGAAGACGTCGATCATGGATCCCATCGGCGCCTCCGACACCTGGCACTGGGAGGCCTACGACAACGCGTGGGCGGAGATCAACGGCAGGAAGATGAAGTCGGTCACCGGAGGCGGTCACTTCGGCGGCGGGATGTTCATCAACGCGTACGACATGGCGCGATTCGGCTATCTCTTCCTGCACAACGGCAAATGGGGAGAGAGGCAGCTCATTTCCGAGAAGTGGATCGGCATGGCCAGGACGCCCGGCCCAGCCAACGCGACGTACGGCTATTGCAACTGGTACCTCAACCTGCCGCAGCCCCGACCGGACGGCACCGCCGGGCCGTTGCCATTCCCCTCGGCGCCGCGTGGGTCAGTGACTTTCCAGGGCAACGGCGTCAACGTCATCTACATCGACTGGGATCACGACATGGTTGCTGTCGTCCGCTGGATCGACAACAACAAAAGCCTGGATCAGTTCCTCGGCAAGATTCTCGCGGCGCTGACCGACTAACCGTTCATACTGCCTGCAATGGCACTGCAAAGCGCAGACGCTCTTGCGATGCCTGCTAGCGTCGAACGCCCAACAAACGCCGAGGGCATCGAATAAGCGCGGGTGCACGAACCCCCGGGCCGGGCGTGCACCTCCGGACTCCAGCGTTGCGCGGCTCCAGACCTCGTCGGCGTCCGTCGTCCTCATCGTCCGCCCCGCAAAAGCGACATGAAGATGGATAATCCCGACACCTTGGCCCTGTCCCCCGGCGATCACGTCGGTCCGTATGAGGTCGTCGCGCGGATCGGCGTCGGAGGGATGGGCGAGGTCTATCGCGCCATCGACACCACTCTGAAACGAGCCGTGGCGATCAAGGTGCTGCCTGCATCTGTGGCCGGTGACGCGCAACGACTGGCCCGGTTCGAGCGCGAAGCGGAAGTGCTGGCCTCGCTCAACCACCCGAACATCGCCGCGATCTACGGCGTGCAGCCGTGGGCGAGAGGCATTGCGCTGGTGATGGAACTCGTCGAGGGCGACATCTCGGGAGTTCATGAACTACAGGAACCGCAGCTCGAGGCGCTAACCGATCGATTCTCTATGCAGGGCGATCTTCGGACCCAGTCTGAGCAGTGGTCGGTGGAGTTGAGATGACCTGATCGTCGTTCACGACCGCGACCACGAACGTGAGGTCGTCGTGCTGTTCCGTTCCGGCAAGCGTCCGGTCAATCGGGGGACGAACAGCGGGTTCGGCCACCCACCTCCGGGAAGATCGCGGTTAGCGGGTACGGACAGGAGGCCGATCAGCAGCGCGTCCGGCCCGCATTCGAAAGGACCTCGTCAAGCCTATCGACCTCGAGGCGCTCCAGAGAGCTCTCGCCGGGCAGGCGCTCACTCGGTGCGGAGCGCGAGCAGCGGATCGATGTGAGCGGCCCGCCGCGCGGGGACCCAGCTGGCCAGCAGCGCGACGCCAATCACGATACAGGCAATCAAAGCGGCCAGGCCGATGGTGCCAGCCGGCGGCTCCTCGCCTCGCAAAGCAGCCACGAGGCGCACCGCGATCCAGCTGAGTGTCAGACCCAGGCAGAGGCCCGCCGCGCTCAGGCGCAGGCCGCCAAGCAGAAACATCCTGACGACCCGGCGACGATCTGCGCCAAGAGCGGTGCGAATCCCAATCTCGCGGACGCGTTGCCCGACCGCGAAGGTAACAACGGCGTAGAGTCCGATCGCCGAGAGAAACAGCGCCAACAGGCCGCTGCCGCCAATCGCCGTGATCACGCTCACGATGGAGCTTCGCTGGCTGGCCTCGATCGCGGCGAGCGTCCTGGCGCTGACGAGCGGCAGCTCCGGGGCTTCCGTGTTTGCAACCGAGCGGATTGCGGGAATCACGGGCTGGGCTGGACCCTGCGTTCGAATCAGCAGGTGGCCGGTGATCCGCACGCGGGGCACGAAGATGCGCTGGCCGTCATCGCTCCGGCCGCTCAGCCCCGCCCTCGCTTCGTCCACGACGCCGACAACCACGAACATGCCGGCGTTGCCTCGGCTGGGGCCCGCGCTGTTGAAACGCCGTCCGATCGGATCCTCCGAGCCCCAGAGCCGCCGCGCCAGGTCAGCGCCAATCACAACCGCCCCGTTGTCTTCGTTGCCTTCGGGGCCGGCAGCCATGAAGTCGCGTCCCCGGACGAGCGGTATCCCCATGACCGAAAAGTAGCCGGCCGGTGCTGCCTGCGCCCGGACGAGCAGATGCGGCCCGAGCTCCGCGTAGCTCACGCGATCTCCGGGGTGCACGGAGACGTCGAAGTAGTCGTCTCCGTTCTCCTGCGGCACGACCGCGACGACGCCAGGCAACGCCGCCAGGCGTGTCTGCAAGCGCTGCAGCGTGGCTTCGCGGTTCTGGTCCATGGACCCGTAGCGCGGATTCGTGTTGAAGCGCACGTCCAGAATCCGCTCGGCAAAAACCGGCGACGGCAGCTTACGGAGATCCGCCGTCATCTCGAGGATCAGCGCGCCCATGCCGAGCAGCGCAGGCTGTGTGAATGCGATCTGCGCGACGACGAGCCCGGCCTGCAACCGCGAGCGAGCCGCCACGACGGCGCCAGCCGAGTCCTTCAGGACCTCTGACAGGGCGACCCGCGTCGCATGCAACGCCGGCGAGATGCCGAACAGGATCCCGGTGGCCACCGCGAACCCGAACGTGAACAGGATTCCGCGCCAATCGAGGATGAGCTGCATGTCCGGAATGCGGGAGTCGAACAGCGTCCACAGGACCCAGATCACGAACAGCCCGAGCGCTCCGGCGGCAAGCGCCAGCAGCACGCTCTCCGTCACGAGCTGTCGCACGACCCTGCGCCGTGAGGCGCCCAGCGAGAGCCGGACCGCGATCTCCCGGCGGCGCGCGACCGCAAGGCCGGCCAGCAGCGCGCTCACGTTCGTGCACGTGATCGCCAGGATGAGCAGCGGAATCAGCAGGGTCAGGGCGCGACCGGCGACGCCCGGCGTCTCGCCCGACGGCGGGAAGTAGTTGTCGGCGAGCAGGGGGACGACGTCCGTGGATGGCGCGCGATGCGCCTGCCCGAGCGTTGTCTGCTGTGCGGAGCGTGATGCGATCGCGCGGACGATGGGAAGAGCCTGATCCAGCTGAATCCCCGGCTGCAGATGCGCGACGAGACCGAGGAATGCCGAGTCGTAGCTGGCCAGGGAGGACGGCGTGCGCTGCACGAACGGACGTGTGCCGAGCGGCAGCCACACACGCACCTGTGAGCCGCCTGTTCTCGTGCCGGCGAATCGTCTCGGCGCCACACCTACGATCGTGACCGGGACGTCGTTCACCTTCAGCGTCCTGCCCACGACGTCTGGCGCGCCGCCGAAGTACCGGTCCCACACGACGTGACTGATCACCGCCACCAGCTCCGGCCGGGCGGTGTCGTCTGGGGCATCCGCGGGGAGGCCCACGCCCATGATCGGACGCACGCCCAGCACCTGGAAGTAGTTGGCCGTCACGTAGGTCGCGGCGCCGCTGTGGAGGCTCGCGTCATTACTACCATGACCACCATGACCACCATGACCACCATGACCATTCCCACCCACATCCAGAACGACATCGGAAGAGGTCCACGCCGCCACGGCGCTGAACAGACTCTCCTGAGCGGCGTACTCGCGGTATTCCGGATACGAGAACTCACGCCCGATCGTCTGACCCGGCGAGGTACTCCGATCGATGCCGCGGATGCGAACCAGCGATTCCTGACGCTCCACACCCGAGGGCGGGCTGTTCACGAACGAGTAGAGGAAGACGAACAGTGCCGTGTTGAAGCCGATACCGAGCGCCAGCACGACGATCATCGCGAGGGCCGAGAACGGCTTGCGCCCGAAATGCCGGAGACCAAACCTGACGTCGGCCATGATCGATTCGAGGCCTCGAGCGCCGCGGGCGTCCCGCGCCTCCTCCTGGAGGGACTCCAGGTGGCCGAACTCGCGACGCGCCGCCATCCGTGCGTCCTCGCGCGTCATGCCGCTCGCGATCAACCGCTCCGTCGAACGGGCGAGATGCGCAGCCATCTCCTCCTGCATCTCGCGCTCGAGCCGCCCGCGGAACACCACCGTGCGCAGCCACAGCCGGAACCGGTTCAGCATGGCAACCTCTCCAGGGACTCTGCGATCACGTCACGCGCAGGATGGCCGCGAGCGCTCCGGAGAAGCGCTGCCACGCCTCCCGCTGCTCGGCCAGGTGCTTTCCGACCCGATCGGGTCGTGGAGTACACCTTGGCCCGGCGACCGTTGTCGGTCTGGTCCCACGTCGCGCGGATCAGCCCGCGCTGCTCCAGCCGGTACAGCGCCGGATAGAGCGAGCCCGCATTGACATTCAGAACGTCCGAGGTCGTGGCCTGAATCCGCAGTGACAGGTCGTAGCCGTTGGTGGGCGCCGCGTCCA
This sequence comes from uncultured Acidobacteriota bacterium, assembly GCA_963804795.1. Classification (GTDB taxonomy): domain Bacteria; phylum Acidobacteriota; class Vicinamibacteria; order Vicinamibacterales; family 2-12-FULL-66-21; genus CAVSUB01. Next base: position 124,995 of record CAWDRS010000024.1, read on the forward strand.
GCAATTGCAGGACGATGAGGTCCAGGGTTCCCTGCAACAGCGGTGTAGTCGGTGACGGCATGCGGCTGCTCTCTAGACGTTCTAGTGGAGAGACGCTACCATGGTGCCCGGTGGTGCTGTCAAGCTGCCCGGCGCGAAGGCAGCGCCAACACTCCTGGAAGAGATCGCGTGATCCGGGGCCGGACGGATACGATTGACCCGTGCGCCTTTCGGACCTCGTGACGACGTCCGCGGCGGTGGCGGGCGTCAGCGGACGACGTGAAAAGACGGCCCACCTCGCCGACCTGCTGGCACGCCTCGAGCCCGATGACGTGGAAACAGCGATCGCCTTTCTGTCGGGCGCAACCCGTCAGGGTCGGCTGGGCGTCGGATACGCGGCGATTGGGTCGTCGTCGGCTGCGGCGCCGGCGGAACAGCCGTCACTCGAGCTTCGCGACGTCGACCGGGTGTTCACATCACTGGCGGCCGTCGAGGGCAGAGGGTCGAGCGCCGAGCGCGCGCGGCTGCTCCACGAGCTCTTTGCCCGCGCCACCCACGACGAGCAGGATTTTCTTCGCGGGCTGCTGTACGGCGAATTGCGGCAGGGCGCGCTCGAGGGTGTGCTCCTCGAAGCTGTCGCCCGCGCGGCGAAGGTGGGCACGGCTGCGCTCAGACGCGCAGCGATGACGTGCGGAAGCCTCGGACCGCCGCCCGCGCGGCATTCGCCGGCCGGGAGCTTGCGCTCGACGCGTTCGCCGTGCAGTTGATGCGAATCATCGACTGCTGATCGTCGGGATCGCCGCCAATGTCGGTGAGAACGGCGAGCCGAGGACGCTCCGCCGCTCCGAGCGTCCGCCACGACACGCACGGGCCGACCACCAGCAGGACCGTGAAGGTCAGGGCCAGGCGGGACGCTTTCGATTTCATTCGGCTTTGGCAGCGGACATCACGAGGCGGAAGCCGAGGTTCGACGTGCCGCTCGAGACTTCGACCTGCCCCTGCTGCCGACGAGGTACCGCGCCAGTACTGATCCGTACACAGGTACGAGCCGCCCCGGACGACGCGCTTCAACGCTCCGGGCTCGCTCGGATCGAAGCTCGCAGACGGTCCTCCCGGGTTCGCCGCGACCGCACCGGAACCCGCCAGCGTCTCGTAGTAGTCGTGCCGGTACCAATCCGCGCACCATTGCCAGACGTTGCCGCCCATGTCGTACAACCCGAATCCGTTCGGTGGAAAAGCGCGCACGGGCGAGGTCCCTTTGAAACCGTCGTCACCCAGATCGCGCGCCGGAAACGTCCCGTGCCAGATGTTCGACGCGGGCTTGTTGCCCGGTCTGAGCTCGTTGCCCCACGAGTACAGATTTCGATCGAGACCACCGCGCGCGGCAAACTCGAATTCCGCTTCGCTTGGCAGACGCTTCCCGGCCCATCGTGCGTAGGCCATCGCGTCCTCGAACGCGACGTGCACGGCCGGGCTGATCTTCTCTCTCGTTGATCGCGCTGCCTGGCCCCTCCGGATGCCTCCAGCTGGCGCCCGCGGTGTACTGCCACCATCGCAGCGGATTGTCGAGCGGCACGGGATTGGCCGTCGCACGGAACACCGCGGAGCCCGGCACGAGCTTGTCGGCCGGAACGCCGGGAAAATCGGACGCGGTCAGCGGGCGCTCCGCCACCGTCACGTGGCGTGTCTCGGCGACGAACTTCTGGAACTGCGCGTTGGTGACCGGCGTGGTGTCCATCCAGAAGCCATGGACCGTGACGAGATGCGACGGCAATGCATCCGGCATTCCGCAGTTCTCGCACCCCATCCAGAAAGTGCCCCCCGGGACCCAGATCATGCCGTCGGGCGCCGGACCCGGCGGTTTCGCCGGGTTCGATCCGAGCGGCCGGGGCCGTGCTGGACTGCTCGGACGGCCTCCCTCCCCGGCACCCGGCGCTCGCCAGGAGCAGCAGGAGTATTACGATCGACCGGATTGCGAAGGGCATGTCATCGCGTATGCTACCGCGATGACGACCATCCGGTACCGATGGATAGCCATCGCCCTTGGGCTCCTGGCGATGGTGTCTCCCGCCGAATCCGGTCAAGCGCGTCCGGGCGCGGAGCGCCGCCCGAACGTCCTGCTCATCATGGCGGACGACCTGAACGACGACATGGGCACGTTCGGCCATCCCGTCGTCAAGACGCCGAACCTCGACCGACTCGCCAAGCGCGGCGTCCGGTTCAATCGTGCGTACAACCAGTTTCCGCTCTGCAGCCCGAGCCGCGTTTCGCTCTTGACCGGCCTGCGACCGGACACGACACGCGTCCATGATCTTCAGACGGATTTCCGGACGGTGCTGCCGAACGTGGTGACGCTGCCGCAGATGTTCAAGAGCAACGGCTACTTCGCGGCGCGGGTGGGCAAGATCTACCACTATGGCAACCCGGGGCAGATCGGTACCAGCGGGCTGGACGATCCGGCGTCCTGGGACGCGGTCGTGAACCCTCGCGGCATCGACAAGGACGAAGAGAGCCGCCTCACGAATTTCACGCCTTCGCGCGGGCTTGGCAGCGCGCTCGCGTACTACGCGTCGCCGGCCCCGGATGCCGAGCACACCGACGGCAAGGTCGCAGCCGAGACGATCGCGCTCCTGGAGAAACAGAAGGACCGGCCGTTCTTCATCGGCGCCGGCTTCTACCGGCCGCACTGCCCCTTCATCGCGCCACAGAAGTACTTCGATCTCTACCCGCTCGACACGATTCGGGCGCCCGCGGGCGCGCCGGAATCACGAGCACCGCCGGCCGCCTGGTTCACGACTCCGCCGCACTGGGGCATCAGCGAGCGCGACCAGCGCGAAACGATCCGCGCGTATTACGCGTCGATCAGCTTTCTCGATGCGAACGTCGGCCGGCTTCTCGACGCACTCGAACGGCTGCAGCTCGCTCGACAACACCATCGTGGTGTTTCTCAGCGACCATGGCTATCACCTCGGGGACAAAGGCCAGTGGATGAAGCAGACGTTGTTCGAGCGTTCCGCGCGCGCGCCATGATCGTCGCCGGTGCCGGAGTGCCCTCGAAAGGGCGCCCGTCGTCGAGGATCGTCGAGTTCCTCGACCTGTATCCAACGCTCGCGGAGCTCGCCGGCGTGCGCGCGCCGCAGGGTCTGCACGGCCGGTCGCTGATGCCGCTGCTCGAGAACCCGGAGGCGACGTGGGACCATCCCGCGCTGACGCAGGTACGGAGAGGTCTCGCGGCATCGGCCTACATGGGCTACAGCGTCCGCACCGAGAAGTGGCGCTATACCGAATGGGACGGCGGTGCGCGCGGCGAAGAGCTCTACGACGAAGTCCATGATCCGGCCGAGTCTAACAACCTCGCGGCCGACCCGGCACACCGGAGCGTCGTGGCAGAGATGCAGCGGCTCCTCCGGCGTATAGCCGGGCACTGACTAGACCGGGGAGCTTCGCCCCGCCGGACCCCCCATCGCGCCGTTGGCGCGCCCAAGCCGGTTATGCCCCGGCGAAACGAGTACAGAATTCTCGGGTCGCACCACCCGTCGTCGCCGAGGAAAAACCCTGATCGCTCGTCTAGATCGACGATCGTGTTCCGCGCCAGGCGGTTGCGATCGAGGAAGTCGAGTCTCCCGGGGTGGGGACAAGTCGCGTCGACCTTGCCCATTGCACCTTGGGGACAGATACGATTGACCCGTGCGCCTTTCGGACCTCGTGACGACGTCCGCGGCGGTGGCTGGCGTCAGCGGACGACGTGAAAAGACGGCCCACCTCGCCGACCTGCTGGCACGTCTCGAGCCCGATGACGTGGAAACGGCGATCGCCTTTCTGTCGGGCGCAACCCGTCAGGGCCGGGTGGGCGCCGGATACGCGGCGATTCGGTCGGCGTCGGCCGTGGCGCCGGCGGAACAGCCGTCACTCGAGCTTCGCGACGTCGACCGGGTGTTCACATCACTCGCGGCCGTCGAGGGCAGAGGCTCGAGCGCCGAGCGCGCGCGGCTGCTCCACGAGCTGTTCGCCCGCGCCACCCACGACGAGCAGGATTTTCTTCGCCGGCTGTTGTACGGCGAACTGCGGCAGGGCGCGCTCGAGGGTGTGCTCCTCGAAGCCGTCGCCCGCGCGGCGAAGGTGGGTACGGCTGCGCTCAGGCGCGCAGCGATGACGTGCGGAAGCCTCGGACCCGCCGCCCGCGCGGCATTCGCCGGCCGAGAGAGTGCGCTCGACGCGTTCGCCGTGCAGTTGATGCGGCCGATACAACCGATGCTGGCGGCGTCAGCGGAGAGCGTCGAGCAGGCGCTCGAAGAGCTCGGGGATACGGCGCTGGAGTACAAGCTCGATGGCGCCCGGGTGCAGGTCCACAAGAACGACGGCGACGTGCGGATCTTCTCGCGGACGCTACGCGACGTCACGGTGGCCGCGCCGGAGGTGGTCTCGCTCGTTCGCGCATTCCCGGCGCGCAGCCTGATGCTCGACGGCGAGATCATCGCGCTTCGCCCCGACGGCAGACCCTATCCGTTTCAGGTCACGATGAGCCGCTTCGGCCGGACCCTCGACGTCGAGCAGCGCAGCGTGGAGCGTCCGCTGACGCCCTTCTTCTTCGATTGCCTGTACGCAGATGGCGCGGTCCTTCTCGACGAGCCTCACGAGCGGCGCATCCAGGCGCTGCGCGAGGTGGCCGGGACCTCCGCCGTCCCATCGATCGTCCGACCCGATCGGGAGCAGGCGCTCGCGTTCGTGCGCCAGGCGCTGGCAGAAGGCCATGAAGGGGTGATGGCCAAGGCGCTCGACGCCCCGTACGCGGCCGGACGCCGCGGCGCGTCCTGGATGAAGGTCAAACAGGCGCGAACGCTCGACCTCGTGGTCCTGGCGGCCGAGTGGGGCCATGGTCGTCGACGGGGATGGCTCAGCAACCTGCACCTCGGCGCGCGCGATCCGGATCGCAACGGCTTCGCGATGCTCGGGAAGACCTTCAAGGGACTGACCGACGAAATGCTCGCGTGGCAGACGGGAAGGCTGCTTGCGATCGAGATCGGTCGTGACGCTTACACGGTCCACGTGCGGCCGGAGCTCGTCGTGGAGATCGCCTTCAACGAGATCCAGGAGAGCCCGGTGTATCCCGGAGGGCTCGCGCTGCGCTTCGCGAGGGTCAAGCGCTATCGGACGGACAAGACCGTGGCCGATGCCGACACCATTCAGGCAGTGAGAAGTCTGGCGTCTGGCTTCTGATCCATGAACTTTGTGCGCCATAGGCCCGCGCCTTCCAGCTCCCGCCTCAGACACGGCACGGGCCATGACGGTGAACGATGAAATTGGGGGCCGTCGCGCCGAAGTTCGTGCAGCTCATCAACGACGTGGTGTTCGACAACCTGTGGCGGCGGTCGGATCTCAAGGCGATGACGGCGGTCACGAGGACGCTCGACAAATAAAGATGCACGGCCGGCGTTTTGCCTGTCAGAAAGCCGGGATCCGTTGACTCGGCGGATTAACGCCGGCGTACTGCCAGGACGAGCGCACTTTTCTTGAAGCAGATCCTGCTCCGTTCGTCCCAGTCGCCAACCGGCGATCATTTCGCGCTGCGAAGTTGCCAGTTGCGAAGCGAAACTATTTGATTCGGATCCCCAATCTTCCTAAGTAAGGATGTGACGGCATACACCGGTTTTGGCGGATCGGTGCAAAAGAGGAGGTACCGAACATGTCAAGGCGTCTCGCCATCACGATCGTGGCGCTGCTTGCGATGTGCATCGGCGTCCGGGCTCAGGAATCGGCGTCGTCGGGCATCGCGGGTCAGGTGCTGGACACCAGCAAGGCGGGAGTACCAGGCGCGACGATCACCGTTATCAACCTTGCGACCAACGCCCAGCGCGTGACCCAGTCGGACTCAGAGGGACGGTTCTCCGTTCCGAATCTTCCCCCCGCGACCTATTCGGTCAAGATCGAGCTCGCGGGGTTCCAGACCGCGGAGCTCAAGGAGCTGACGCTGCGCAATGGCGAAATCGCGCGTCCGCTCATGACGCTCGCAGTGGCCGGTGTGACGGAGACCGTCAGCGTGCAGTCAGAGTCGCCGCTCCTGCAGCGCACGAACGCCTCGGTTTCGCAGACCATCACGCAACAGCAGATCGAGAACTTACCCGTAGCCGGCCGCAATCCGCTGGCGTTCGCCACGCTCTCGGCGGGCGTCACGCCGCAGGCGTTCAACCGGGGCACACAGTTCGGCGCGGCCGGCAGCAGCCGCAGTCAGTACGTCACGGTCGAGGGGGGGCGCGACAGCTCGACGAACTACGCCATCGACGGCGTTTACGTGCGGTCGTTGCGGTTCAACAACCTCTCGCTGAACCCGCCGCTCGATGCCGTGCAGGAAGTGAACGTCCTGCGCAATTCGTTCACGACCGAGTACGGCCAGGGCCAGGCGGTGGTGTCGCTGGTCACCAAATCCGGCAGCAATCGTGTGAGCGCCTCCGGGTACGGCTACCGGCGCGACGACGGATTCAACAGCAAGAACTTCTTTGGTCAGAAACCAGGCGACAAGACACAGGCGGGATTCAGCGGAGGCGGTCCGATCGTCAAAAACCGATTCTTCGTGTTCGGCGGGTACGAGGGCCTGAGAACCGAGGCGAATCGGACGCTGCTCGGGAGCGTGCCGAACCCGACGCTGCTATCGGGCGACTTCTCGAGTCTTTCCACCGCGATCAGGGATCCGCTCACAGGGCTGCCGTTTCAGGGCAACATCATTCCGTCGAGCCGGTTCTCGAACTTCGCGAAGACGCTTGGCCCGACGGTCCCGGCACCGAACAATCCCGGTGCGAACAACTTCAGGACGGTCAAACCGTTCAACGACGACGCCGACACCGCGGACGTGCGGCTCGATCAGGTGATCAGCAAGAAGCACAGCCTCTTCGAGCGGTTCCTGTACCTACGACGGCAGCCAGCTGAATCCCACGCTCTTCAGCTACACGGATTTTCCGCAGACCGGCCGGAACCTCGCGGTTGGCGAGACGTGGGTCATATCGTCGTCCATCGTCAACGAGACGCGGTTCGGCTACAACTACGCGTACCACTTGAACGCGCCGATCAGCCTCGACGGACGCAACTGGGTTGCCGACATCGGTCTGCGCAATCTGGCCGGTGGGATCGATCCCATCGACTACGGTCGTCCCGGTTTCACGATGACAGGGTTCAGCGGGAACGGTGAGGGCGGGATCACCCAGGGTGCGACCGAGAACATCTACAGCATCTCGAACGCGACGAGCTGGGTGAAGGGCGGGCACAACGTCAGGTTCGGTGTGCAGGCACAGTTCCGCAAGTTCGAGCACCTCACCGAGGTGCCGCCGCGCGGCGGCTTCACGTTCAACGGTCAGTTCACTGGGAATCCGGTCGGTGACTTCCTGCTCGGATACTGCTCCACGTGCACCGGCGCGTTCGGCAGCTCGCGATCGACCTATCATTCGCCGACGGTTGCGCCGTTCCTGGACGACAACTGGCAGATCAGCCGCGCGATCACGCTGCAAATGGGGATCAGGTGGGAGTACCTGGCACCCTGGGCCGAGGTCGACGGCATCGAGGGCTCGTTCGATGCCAGCCAGGGAAAGATCGCGTATCACAAGCTGCCGGCAAGCATCCCTCCGCAGCTGCTGCCGCTCATCATCAATCAGGACAACTACTTTCCGGCCGGGATCCTTCGCAAGGACCTGAACAACTGGGGCCCGCGCGTCGGTCTCGCATACAACGTGAACGAGCGCACGGTTGCGCGGACCGGATTCGGCATGTACTACGACAACCTGAATCTCAACGAACTGCAGTTCTCGAGGCTGGTGCCGCCGGTACTACGGCCAGTATTCGCTCCAGCCCACGCCGACCGATCTCAGCTTGAATGCCGATACGCTGTTTCCAGATCTGAACAACATCCCGCAGTTCCCCGCACCGTTTTCGATGGACCCGACCAACCGCAGTGCGTATACGGTGCAGTGGAATGCGAACGTCCAGCGCTCACTCGGCCGCAGCTATCTCGTGGAAGTGGCCTATACCGGAAGCCGCAGCTACAACGAGCACAAACGCTACAACATCAACCAGGGGAGACCCGGGACAACGCCAATCGCCACTCGCGTGCCGTACCCGGCGTTCCAGTCGGCGATTCTCTATTCGTCGGACGCCGGCTGGGCCCGCTTCAACGGCCTCTCCTTCCGCGCCGAGAAGCGCTACTCGGACGGCTTCTTCTTTCTCGGCAACTACCAGATCTCGAAGAGCACCGACAACGGGTCAGGTGAGATCGAGGCGAACGACACCGCGTTCGCCTGGGATCTGAACGCCGACGAGGGACCCGCACGGTACGATCAGCGTCATCGAGCCGCGATCAGCGGTGGCTACGAGCTGCCGTTCGGGAGGGGCAAGCGGTGGCTGTCCGGCGGCGGTCCTGCCACATACCTCCTGGGTGACTGGCAGGTGCAGGGCATCGTACGGCTCGGCTCGGGCTTCCCGTTCACGGTGACCTCCACCAACGTGTGCCAGTGCGGTTCCTTCGTGCCGCAGCGCGTGAATTTCGCGTCGGGCCGCGAAAGCGATGCCGGGAAACTCGAGAATCCCACGCCGACGCTCTGGTTCGATTCAACGGCGTATAACGTGCCGGCGGCGGGCACGCAGGGCACCGCAGGTCGGAACACGGTCCGCGGGCCCGGAACGCAGCGCGTGGACTTCTCGGTGAGCAAGCGCTTCCCGATCGACAAGGCCCGCGTCGAGTTCCGGTGGGAAGTATTCAACCTGTTCAATCACGCGAACTTCGGAACGCCCGATTCGAATATCTCGAACTCGACCGTCGGCACGATCACGACCGCCGACGACGGTCGCAACATGCAATTCGGCCTCAGGTTCGTCTGGTAACCACTCGCGCACCCCGGAGTTCACTCGAGTTGGTGGCTATGTAGGGCGCGGGCTTCCGCCCGCGCCCAATTCCCTTTCGACATCGTTCGATTCACGATCGGAATCCGGCCGTCCTACTGGCCCGAGCGGTGCATCAACTCGATCGCGGTCGAGATGTGATCGGGATCAGCCCGGCGCCGCTGAACTGCACGAACTGCGCCCACGGCGTCGAGCTGATGGCAATCTGTGAGGTCGTGCCGGCGCCGTCTGGAACTGGTCGTAGAACACGCCATTTCCGGGCGGCGATCAGCTATCCGCGCGCTTATTCCCATTCCGGCGGCCAGGTTGAAGTCCACACAGCCGCCGCTCTGGTGACCAGCGCTGCGGCGCCCCAGCTAGATGTGATACGTTTCCTGGCACATTTGAAGGCTGTTCGGCGTGTGTCGCTGTGCCTCAGAACAGGTCTTACGTTATGGTTTCGGCAGGAAAGGAAAACCGGAACAAAACTGATCGATGCTCAGCGTTCAACAGTTGCTGAATCGCGAACTCGCGGCTCGGATAAGCGCCCGACCCGAGGGACGCTCCGCCGGGGCATCGCTCCGCACGGTGTCCTGCGTCCTCGCGGGCACCGTCAGCTATTACCTCGCCACGCAAATCGCCTGGACGCTGACTTTCCCCGATAGCAAAGTCTCACTCTTTTTTCCCCCGCAGGCGGTTCTGCTTTGCATCCTGCTGCTCGTCCCCACCCGGCACTGGTGGGCCTACGTGCTCGCCGCCGCCAGCGCTCATTTTCTGGCGACCCAGCAGGCGCACTGGCCGCCGTTGTACGCATTGACCTGCGAGGCTTTCGACGCTGTGAAATGCGTCTCGGCAGCGGCGGGGATTCGCATTCTGATTAAGTCGCCCCTCAAGGCGATCACGCTTCGTGACGCGATTCTCTTCGTCCTCATCGCGGTGGTGCTCGTTCCTTTTGGGACCGCCTTCTGGGGTGCTTCCTTTACCGTCTCCTACGGTTTCGGCACTCGGTATTGGATCGAATGGCTCAACCTGGGAATCTCGAATGCGGTAACGACCGTCGTCCTGGTACCGGCATTTCTGCTGGGTGCGCACCATCTGGTCGTCAGACGCCCCAGAGCCCTCTCTCCCCGACGCGTGCTGGAAGCGGCTCTCGTCGGCGCGTGTACGGTGGCGCTGGGGATCTTCGTATTCGATAGGACGCCCTCGGGTCCCAACACTTCGCCCGCTCTCTTGTATACGCCAATTCCTCTGCTCATCTGGGCGGCGCTCCGCTTCGGCCTTGGTGGAATCAGCGTCTCGATGTTGATCATTACGTTCCAGGCGATCTTGGGAACCATGCGCGGGCACGGCCCGTTCCTGGCCCAAACCCCTTCCGAGAATGCGCTCCAACTACAGCTATTCCTCCTGGTGACAGCCACTCCGCTGATGCTGCTCGCGGTTGTGGTCGAAGAGGAAAGACGCTCGAAAGAAGCGTTGCGTGAGAGCGCAAACTTGATGGGTCTCGCCGCGGAAGCAGGAAACCTGGCCATGTGGGTGTGGGATGTTTCCGGCAACGATGTGTGGATGACCGAGCGGGGGCGTTCGCTGTTTGGCCTCGAGCCAGACGCGCGCCTCGATTTTGCGGCAACTTTCGATCGCGTGCACCCCGAGGATCGCACCGCGCGTGAAGGCGCGATCGAACGGGCGCTCCAGACGCGAGGCGCATACGAAATGGAGTATCGCGTGGAGCACGCGAATGGCATGACCCGCTGGATTCATGGGCGCGGTCGTTGCGTGGGACCTGACGACGGCGGCGGCCCAAAGCTGTTCGGCGTTTCGATGGATGTAACGGCTCGCAAACAGGCGGAGGCATCAGCCGCGCAAAAGCGGGCAGAACTGGAGCACGTCGCCCGCGTTGCCACACTCGGCGAGCTCACCGCAACCCTGACGCACGAATTAAGGCAGCCACTCGCCGCGATCCTCACCAACTCCCACGTCGGCGTGCGTTTGCTCGACGCACCCGAGCCCGATCTCCAGGAGGTGCGCAGCACGCTGGCCGACATCCGCGAGGTCACCGAGCGCGCCGGCGAAGTCATTGGCGAGCTGCGCGCCATGCTCAAGCGCGACAACACGGCGGCAGGCTTTACCAACGTCGATGTGAACAATGCGATCCGCATCGTCGAGCGCGTCACGCACGGCGACGCGAATCTGCACAGGGTCACGGTCCACCTCGACCTGTCGTCCGACATCCGGCCGGTCAAGGGTGACAGCGTCCAGCTTCAGCAGGTCATCTTGAACCTGATGCTCAATGCCTTCAGCGCCATGAGCGGAACCGGACTCGACGGCGCGCGGCGCCTGGTCGTGCGCACGAATTCGATTGATCAATCGAACGTGCTGGTCGAAGTTCAGGACAGCGGCACTGGTATCGCCGCGGAAAAGCTCGAGTCGATCTTCGATCCCTTCATCACCAGCAAGCCGGAAGGACTGGGAATGGGCCTTTCGATCTGTCGCTCCATCATCGAACGCCACGGCGGTAAGATATCGGCCGCGAACAATCCCGACCGCGGCGCGAAGATCTCGATCATGCTGCCGGTCACCCGCGAGTGAATCTGACCGTGCGGCATTTGCGGTGAAGTGAAACCGCGACTGTGTAAGAACTGTGTAGGGTGGCGTCGTGTGGCGATCACTTGCGGCGATTTTGTTGAGCCACGACCACGGGCGTCAGCCTTGGTCGACACACAGGCGATTGATGGTCGGCAGCAGGTCGACGGACGCCAGTTTCGATACGAAGGCAGATGCTCCGGCCTCGATGAACGCCTGGCTGGCCGTCGGATCGTCCATAGCCGTGAACATGATCACTTTCGTCCGGGGGTTCGCGCGGGTAATCTCGCGACACACCTCCAGTGAGTGGACGTTCGGGAGGTTCACATCGAGCACAATCACGTCAGGCTGGAGTCGGTGAACCGTCTCCAGCAGTGCGCTGCCGTCTGCGACGCTTCCCACGATCTCGCAGTCCAGTGCCAGCAACCGGCTGACGGCTTTCACCATGTCAGGGTAGTCGTCCGCAAGCAGCACGCGGGGACGTCTGGACACCGCTGACCTCCGTTCGAACTATCGATTCGCGAGCGACGCGATGGTGGCAGTCAGGGTGTTGCCGTCGACGGGCTTCCAGAAAAACGCGGCGCACCCATTCTGTTGCGCGCGCTCCTGTATTACCGTTTCGTGACTCGCGGTCGTCACGATGATCGGCGGCGCGGGGCCGATGGCGCGGAGCCGCTGCTGCAGCTCGATGCCCGACATGCCGGGAAGGTGCACGTCGACGATGATACACGTGGGCGCGGCTGAGGCCTCGATGTAGGCTTCCGCTGACTCGAACAGTACCGGCTCGAATCCCGCTGCCCGGAGCAGACGGCCCAGCGCGGTGCGCGACGCAGCATCATCCTCGACGACAGCAACGACCAGCGGCGGCTTCGACGGACCCATCGTGCGCCTAGTGTAACGCCTCTGTAACGAAGGCTGCCGATTCGCTGCGGCACAGCGTCACCGTGAATGTCGCGCCTCTTTCGGGATTGTTGCGGGCGACGATGGTGCGGCCATGCGCGTCGACGATCGACCGTACGATCGTGAGGCCGATCCCGAGGCCACGCGCCTTGGTCGTGACGAAGGGTGTGAACAGCGTATCGAAGATGTGTGCCGGCAAGCCCGGCCCCGTGTCGCGCACGGAGACGTCAACGTCGGTGGCCCTGACGTCGCAGCTGATCGCGACGTTACGCCGGCCCAGCGGCGTCTCGGCCATCGGGTCCATGGCGTTCATCACCAGGGGGCGAGGAACTACTCAAGTGCTCGCGAATGGGACGTGGAGCTACCGCCGCAAGCGACCCGGTAAGCGACCCCGTGGCCGCGATCGGCGCTTGCTCAAATCCAGGCTCGTCGAGACCGACCCCACATCCGTCACCGACCAGCCACCCAGCCAACGAAGCGCGTCTGCACGCGAGGTGAAGACCGGCCCGCCCTCCGTCAATGACTCGTCAGACGGACCGCTGGCAGGCTTCACGAGAATCGCGATGGGTGAGTCCGGAAGGGCCGACGCCAGTGCAGCCCTCAGCGCGCGTACCTCGGTCAACAAGTCGGGAGACTCGTTGTCGGTGCTGTCGACCAGCAGTGGTACGCCCGAGCGATAGCAACCGTGAACCCTGACATTCTCGACTCCGGCCCGTCGTTCTGCTGGCTTCAACTGTGCGTACAGTTTCAGCATCAGAACTTGTGGGCCACTCAGAAATTCAAGCGCGAGGGACATAGTCGACCGGGGGGCTTCCGCCTTCGCTGAAGCTACGGCGGACCACCGTAGCCTTGGCGAAGGTGGTCGCCCCGCCGGACCCCCCATCGCCGTCGCTCGCGGGGGCCCCATGCCCCGCTCCGCCCCGGCGGGCGCGCCTGTGGCGCGCTTAGTCCGTTAGCTTCCGGAACATCGAATCCGAAGGACTCGCCGGGATCTTGGAAGCTATCCAGGCTTTCACCGGGTGTCTATACCGAGGGCCATGAAAAGAATTGAAAAGACCTGAAATCTCGACGTCGCACCGTGCAAAATCGAGACGTCGCCCTATCTGGATCGCATCTCCGCACGGCCAGAGGTTTGCGGCACGAATCGGCCTGGGGGACCGCCTCCACTCGTTCTGGCCGCCGTCTCGTGTTGCAAAACGTCGACGGGGCGGGTGACGCCGATTGACTTCGGTGGAGGGCCTATCCACACTTCGATCGCGTACACCGGCTATCCGGTGACCTCGGGAGGGGAGCTACGTGGGCGGCACCAGACTTGAAAAATCGTCCGGGCACCATGGATATGCCTTCGGGCCGTTCGTCGTGGACGCTGTCAAGCGAAGGTTGTGGCGGGAAAGCCGCCCCGTGCCGATTACGTCGAAAACGTTCGACGTGCTCGTCGTGCTGCTCGAACATCGAGACCACGTTGTCAGTAAAGATGAGCTCCTGAACCGCGTCTGGCCGAGCACTGCCGTGAACGAGAACAACCTGGCGCGCCAGATATCGTCTCTGCGACGGGCGCTTGGACAACGTCCTGACCAGCACGATTTCGTCGTCACCATTCCCGGTCACGGATATCGATTCGTCGCGGGTGTGCAGGACCTGCCGGATGTGCCATCGGAGTTGCACACCGACCGCGAGCTCAATGCGCCCGTGCCCCCAGAGCCAGCGACGGACCTCGAGGAAGCTCGCACCAGTGGAGGGTCCCTATCAGATCAGCCGATTCAGGAAGTCAACACAACCGGCAGGTATCCAGGCTCACCGACCAGACTCCGAGGGTCATGGACGTACCTCGCGACACTGCTCGTCACGGGCTGCGGAGTTCTTGCGACAACCGTTGCAGTTGCGCTGCTGCGCCCTGCGAGTCCACACTCCCAACCGCGACGAACCCTACAGCGCATCACCTATGACGAGGCGTCTCTGCCGCGAGACGCCAGTTGGGCGCCCGACGGTCAGTGGGTGGTATACGCGAGCGACCGGTCGGGAAATGCCGACCTCTGGAAACAGCGTCTCGGAGATCCCGACCCGATACGGCTGACGACGTCTGAGGCCAATAAGTCGCAGCCGCAGTGGTCACCCGACGGACAATCAATCGTATTCCGCTCGGAGCGAGATGGCGGCGGTTTGTACGTCATTCCGGCGAGCGGTGGTGTCGAGCGCATCGTTTCCAGCTTCGGCTACGAGCCAGTATGGTCGCCGGACGGGACGCAGATTCTCTTCAAACGTTCGATGGTGCTTCCTGATCTGCCGACCATTTACGTCGTCGGCCTCGATGGAAAGCCGCCGCGTCCAGTTCGGCCCGATGTGCTGGGTCGATTCGGCTCCCTTCATGCCACCTGGCATCCTGATGGACGGCATATCTCCATCTGGGGAACGATCCGCGAGGGCGAAGCGAGATTCCTGAACGTGCCGCTCGATGATGGCGACGCCGCCAGCCCCGAGATAGCAGAGCGGGTCCAGAGAGACCTGGCGCGCGTTTCAGTGGGGAGATTCGTCTGGTCGAAATCGCGCCAGTACATCTATTTCGAGGGGCGTGCGGAGGATACGCAGAACGTCTGGCGCGTGACTGTCGATCCTCTGACAGAGAAGTGGGTCGATGGCCCCGAACGGCTGACAACCGGTGCGGGAGAAGAGACGAACGTGGCCATTTCGCCTGACGGCAGGAGGCTGATCTTCACGACGACGTCCAGCAGAACCAGGCTTTGGGCCTTTCCGTTCGACTCGGCAAGAGGCCGCATTACCGGCGAACCGCATCCGATTACGAACGGCAGCACGGGAGAAGTGGATTTCGATGCGCGCTCCGACGGGTCGAAGGTCGCCTATCGAACCGTTCGGGCTGGCCGCAACGAGTTGTGGGAACGATCGATTGCCGAGGGACGGGAGCGGCTGCTGCTGTCGAGCACGGACTGGCGGATGATCAAACCGCGCTGGTCCCCGGATGGTACGAAGCTCGCGTTTTCGCGCTGTGCCTCGCGGGACAACTCGCTCGCGGTAGCGGTGATCAACACGGATGGCACCGGCGAGCGCGTGTTGACGAAGCCCGGCTACGTCGAGATGCAGGGGTTCGACTGGTCAAAGGATGGCCAAGCCATCCTCGGCGCCTGTCGATTCAGTCGGTCCGAGCGATACGCGACATGTCTGGTCGCGGTGTCGAGCACGGACGAGACTGGCGATCCGAATGTCAGGGTCATCGCGTCGGATCCAAAACGCAATCTCTTCAACCAGCGGTTCTCACCGAACCAGCGCTGGATCACGTTCCTCGCGCACGATCTGTCGTACGCGTCGACGTCAACGGTCTACGTCACACCGGCGGCCGGTGGCGCGTGGCGGGCCATTACCGACGGCGCGTCGTTCGACGACAAGCCGCGGTGGGGACCGGACGGAAGGATGATGTACTTCGTGTCGAATCGGACGGGCGTCGCAAACGTCTGGGGACGTCGATTCGATGACTCGACTGGCCTGCCGATTGGGGAGCCCTTCCCCGTCACGTCGTTCCGATCCGCTCAGTTCGTGTTGACGCCGCGGACAGTGCAGATGGATATCGCCGTCACATCGACGCATCTGCTTCTACCCATGAGCGAATCGCGCAGTGAGATCTGGATGCTGGATCAGGTCGATCGCTGAACGGTGTTTTCCGGTGACCGCCGCGACTCGCCGACAGAAGGAACCGATTGATATGGACATGACGCGTCAAAACCTATACGGTCGCGAGTTCAAAATCCTCGAGGGGGGCGCCCTCACGGGTATGTGCGAAGGAGCGATCAACGCCGGCGGCGGTGTCCTGGCTACCAACACCGCCATGATGTGCCGGCCTTTCTGTGCTTCCGGTGCGGGAAATCCCATTATCTCCGCGCATCGCACACCATTTCCCGGCTTTCAGTGGGATGAGGTCTGGTTCGGATACCAGGGCTTCACCTCCGAGGAGGACTTCCTTCGCTCGCACGGCTTCTTCGGCTCGGGCCGCTGCTACATTGTGGTTGTGGATGGCGGCGAGAAGAAGCTCGTTGCCTTGGAAGACTTCGTTCAGCTTTGCCCCGACGTCATTCTCGGCCCGCGCCTCAAACCGCTGGGCCACGGGATGCGGCGGTACAGCAAGTTCTTCATCAATCGAAGCCGGCTGCCGCACCACACGCATAACTATAAAGAAGAAGCGTACTGGATCGAGCCGGCGATGATCGTCGATTTCGATCTGTTCGATGAGCAGTGTTTCATGGCCGTTGGGTTACATGAGGATTTCGGCCCCAATGAGCTTCGCGCATACCTGACACGCCAGGGCTGGGACGATCCGGCGAAGGCTCTGAAGCGGCACGCGCGCTGGGTGTACATGCACCCCGGTGCTGCAATGATCATGAAAACCCAGATCCTCCATGGGCCGGCCGCTTTCCTGCCCCACTACGAGCCCCAGTTCTACGACGACGGGTATCGGATGTACGAGCCGATGCCCAAAATTCCGCGCTCACTGCTCGTGGGCCGCGAGATCCCGGAGCACTTGCGCGGCGATCCCGCTGCGGATGCCGAGGGCGACCGCGAAGCGCTGCTCGATTACCTGGTTTCCGGTGATGCACTCGACTGGGAGTCGATCCACGATCCCCGTTATTCCGAGCGGCATACCTGCACGCCGCTCCTCGACAGGGACACGTCTGACGGACGGGATGTCACGGACCACTGGATCGTTTACGGTGCCTTCGGCCGCCAGAACAACCACCAGGTGTTCGCGTCCAAACGGCTGGTGATTCAACCGGGTGTCAAGTATCAACTGCAAGATCCGGTCGGAAGCGACCTGATCGTTGTCCAGGGCATGGGGAAAGTCGGAGCGCATCCCGCGTGTGCGCCTCGTGCTTTGAAACCGGGAGATCTCGGAAACTGGTGCTTCATCGTGCCGGCTGCGACGGCGAACAGCGTGTACATCGAAAATACCGGCGAAACGGAGCTCGTGGCTTTGCGGACTTTCGGTCCGGATCACCCGACGATGCCCGTGCTGCCTTGGCAGGATCGCTCGACGCTCGTTCCGAAGCCCTTACCGGCGCATCTTCAACGATAAGCGTGAGAACAGGCACCGCTCCTATTCCGGAGCTCAGTTGTGTTGACGTAGGGCGGGGCCTTGAGAGCCTGTGAATTAATCTCCTGTGGCTTCCGGCTTCAGCCGGAAGATGGCGCGGCGAAGCCACATCGGCCCCGCGCCGCCTCGGCCTGACGCGCGGAAAAATGCCCCTCCGGCGGGTGGCTCACGCCCCCGCGTCGGCTCGGTGATGCGGATGCCGGTGAACCATCACTTGGACGGCCGGGTCGCGTGCGCGGCAGTGGCGAAACGGCGCCGCCGCGGCTCGGAACGCCTCCGGGGCATTTTTCGAGCTGGCGCCCCGCGCTGGGCCGCATCGCGTCGCGGGCCCGATGTGGCTTCGCCGCACCACCCCATCGGCCCGCTTCGACGCTGCGCGATATTTCACAGGCTCTTGAGGCCCCGCCGCGCCGCGCCCCACGCATGCAACCCAAGTGAGCTCCGCGCATAAACGCACTTACCGCGGGAAGTCCAGCGACTTGTCCTGCTGTTTGAGGTAGACGTTCCGGTACCAGATCTGACCGCTGCCCTCGAGCTGCAGGGACAGAATGCCCTGCGGCGCGCGCGCCACCGGGTCGTCGTCGATCGTGACCGACATCACTTGACCGTTGAGCATGTGGATCATCGTGTTGCCACGAACCATGATTTCAATCTGCTGCCACTCACCCCCGAGCCCCTGATGCGGCTTGATCGCGGCCTTGGCGTCGCCCGGCAGCTTACCGAGGAGGATTTTGCAGTTGCCCGGGAGCAGCATGCCGATCGTGCCAGGCGCCGTGATGATGCTGCGCCCTTGGCCCTCGTAGAGCTGACCGGTGTACTGGTTGGCTGAATCAAGGTCGAACTGGTAGCCGCTCACCTGCCAGGGATTGCCCGTCGGCGTCGCCGTGGCGTTGCCGCGACCAGCGGGAGGCGCCGCGGAGAGATTGCCGACTTCGCCGACACATGGGTTGGGGGCCGCCGCGGCCGGAGCCGTGCCACCGGGTGCGCCGCCACCGCCGGGCCCGCGTCCCCCGCCTGCGGCGTTGGCGCCTGGCGCGCCGCCACCGCCCGCCCCGCCGCCCCTCGCCGCCGGCGGGGCCGTGATCCCGGCCGCGACGGCCTGTTCCATCGTCGTGATGTTCGCCGGCAGCGGCTTGCCGAGCGGATCGGGGATCGAGCCGGCGTGCGCCGGGTGCAGAAGGCGGCTGCGGTACTGGATGCCACCGTTGGCGCCGGAGGCCGACAGGTCACTTCGACCTTCAGCGTGAAGTCGCGCATCACGGCGCCGGGGCCCGTGTAGTGGATGTGATGCTGGCCTGGCGTCTTCGTCGTGTCGGCGTGGAGCATGCCGTCAACGATCGACCAGACATCCGTCTCCCCATTCCAATTCGTGAACGTCTTCTCGTCGAAGATCTTCGTGAAGCCGGTGTAATCGTCGTAGCGCGTCTGGGCAGTCGGCGCGGCGAATCCTCCACCACCACCGCGGCCTCCGCCGCGACCGCTCGGGGCCTGCCCGCCCCCCGCCGGTGCGCCACCCTGCACGTGCACGACGCGCGGTGTCGCGGCGAGGGCCAACAGCATCGTCCCCGCGACGAGCGCTACGGATCGAGAACCAATCCTTTTCGCCATTCCTGAACTCCCCTTCCGGCCCGGTTGCACCGTGACGCGCCGCTGCGCACGCCCGATGCCGTCGTCCGTCACGCTTGCGATCGCCACCCCCGCTCCACCGGGCAATCCATGCTCGATACATCGACATCACTCGTCGCCGTGGGCTCGGCGCGGTATCGTGGACGCGCGAAGGATAGCGCGGGAGGGACGCAGTCCGGCGCGCAGATCGCTGCTGCACGCACGTTTTGCACTGCGGACCGCGGTAGGTCCCGCGATCCACGGTTGTTCGTTGCGAGCGACAGCCCATCATCGGGGCTCCTCGACGGAGCTCCCATGCACGCCATCCTGATCCGTAGAATGGGCGCCGCCACGCCCGTTGCGATCCTCGCGTTTTCAGCGCTTTCCGCAGCCGCCCAAACGCCTTCGGCAACATGCGTCCTACCGGAGTCGTGCGGGTATGGCCCGGGTCGGTTCCCGGCTCGAAAAACTGGATGTGGAAGAAGGCGGTTCAGGAGAACGCGGGCAGCCGCCTTGTGCGGAACACCACGACGCCGGAGTTCGTTGTGATGGCTGCCAGTTTCGCAACGGCAAACGGCGCCGGGGATTCGAAGCGGTCTCGCACCGTCCCGCGAAGGCGGAATTCTGAAGAATCTTTCAAGTTCCCGCCGAGCAACGCTTCGCCGATGGCGAAGACCCCGCCGACGGAACCCGCAGAGTCACTGACAGAAGAACGTTGGAAGGTTGGTACCAGGACCGCGGCGCTGGGCAACCCTTGACCCGGAACCGGCACGCAAGCCCGAGCGTATCTCCGGTTCATGCGAAAGGGGTTCGCCGCGGCCGCCCTCGTCGCTGCCATTGGCTGTGGAGCCACCTATCTGATCGGCTCTCGAGAAACCTGGGGCCCGGACGTCGCGACAAACCCCAACTACAAGAGCGGTCGACCCAGCGTCTGCGAAACCAGGCTGCTTCCGGGTGAAGCGATCACCGCCAGCGAGACGATCGGGGCGCCACATATCGCGGGCCGTGGCTCCGAGCAATCGATCGCTTACTCATTCGATAGCACGGGACTCGAACACGGCGTCATCGACGTCTGCTCAGAGTATGGTTCGATCGAGCTGGTTGGTGCCGACGACAGCAGCGGCCGCATAGACGTCCTCGTGCGGAATCCGTTTCCCGGCGGCGATCGGGCCGTCACCGACACGAGGATGGCAGCCGACATCCGCAAGGAAGGCAGTCGCCTGCATATTGGTGTCCGTCAGCTCACGCAGGGTGTTACGTCGTTTCGAACCTGGTTCGCGAGAGGGTCCCGCCCTACACACGCCAATGTCCGCATCACGCTGCCGAAACGCCTGGAGTATCGCGTCCGGCTCGTCGCGAACCACCACTACATGTCTGTCCGCGGTCTCGCATTAGGCGGGTCGTTCGAAGGCTATGGCTCACCTGGCGTGAACATCAACGCCGATCTGACGGACATCTTGAACGTTCAGGTAAGCGGCACGACGTATCACGGTGACACAACCGATGATCCCGCCGTCGCCGCAGCGCTCGCACGTGGCGGTTCGACGGTTCGACTTCGACCACGCCGCTCGACGACGATAAACATCGCCCACGAACAAGCAGGCGACGTGGAGGTCGTCTTGAGCGATGCCGACGTGGGCCTCGACGTCACGGTTCGCAGCCCGCGGCCGATGGTCGCACTGGGCCCGACGGCCGCATCCACACAGAGTGCTGAACCAACTCGGGCTCGAACAGCCGGCTTTGAACGAGCACCCGTCCAAGTCACGGTGACGGTAAGCTCCGCGACCGGTGCGGTAACGGTCAGGAAGATCAGCGACTGATTCGACCGAGAGCCCCGCTCGCAAAAGCACTGTGACCAGCCGAGCTCCGGTGCGCAACCTTCGCGTGTGTCATGAGCAAAGGTTGGCTTGCCATCCGAAGCTCGCTCACGTGTCAGGCGAGCGAAGGATGGGAGATCAGCGATACGCCGCCTGGCGGACCGCCCTTACAGGGACCGCTCCACGACGTGCGTCGACCTGCACTTCCGACCCTCCTGGCGTAAGACTGACATTCAACGGCAACGTCTGACCGCGCTGAATGTCGACGCTTCGCGTGTACCCGCGGTAGCCCGGCTTCCGAACTTCGACCTGATGCGTACCTTCGGGCAGATCGATCGTAAACCGGCTCTCTCCCTGCGGGCGCTCCCAGGGCTCGCCGTCGATGAGGATCGCCGCGTCGGCAGGGTTGACGCGGAGTGACAAGGTCCCAGATTCGGCGCGTTCACCCGTACGATGCGGAGGGGCTGGTGTGTGCCTCTGGTAAGGATCTGTCCGGAGCGTTGCGGCATTTGGTGCGGGTTTCGGCTCCGACGGCTCTCCCGGAGCTAGAGGCTGAAGCGCGCTCTCGATCCTCAGCGTCGTGCCGCGCGTGAACAACACCTTCTGCGTGAGCGTGCGATATCCTTCGAGGTAGACCTGAAGCTCGCGTTTGCCGATGGGGACGTGGAGCCGCTGCAGTGAACCGTCGAACTCGTCGACGAGCCCGAGGAACTGACCGTCGACGTACACTTGAGCGTTACGAGGGGTGATCAGCAGCCGCGCCGAGCCCGTGTTGTCATACGCGTAGTACGGATAAGGGTACGCATACGCGGACGGATAGGGATATGCAGAGGGGTAGGCGTACGGATACCCCCACGCGCCCCAGGACGACCCAGACCAGCCGAATCCGATCCCAAGTCCGACACTGAAGCTGAAACCTGGATAGTACGGGTAGTAATAGTAAGGATAGGCGTACCCAGGGTAGTACCGGGGGTAGTAGTACGGCCGATAGGAGTACGGTCGGTAGTAGTACGGCCGGTAGTACCCGGGTGCATGAGTCCTCGGAACGGCAACACCCGTGCGTGGCGCGCCCGGAGGCCGTCGCTGAGCAGCAACGTCTGAGGGCCATGCCAATCCAACCGTCGTGAGGAGCATCAGCAACAGCAGGAATCGGGATCGGCGAATCATCGGAACCTCCGATCGGGAAAGCCGCTTAATCCGAGCAATTGCAATGCCACGGCCCTCGGTCGATTTTCACGCGACGAACCACGGCTCGGGAGTCGATTTGGTCATCGGATGATAACACTCTGCACGGAGGAGAGGACACGGGGTTCTCGCTGGGGCTCGTGCTCTACGAGCTCGCCGCCTGCCGGCCAGCCTTCCAACGCCAGAGTGTGGCTGAGACGATGACGGTCATCGAGGTCAACACAAGTTCACCTTTCTTCTGGCAACGCCGGAGCGCGAGCAGCTGATGCTCTCGAACACGTCCGGGCGGATGGCGCCGCTCAATCCACAGGCGCCGGGACCAACGGGCAACGCGACGTGGTCACCGGACGGACGCTACGTGATCTATACGCGGGCCGTCGAAGGGCAAAACGAAGTGGCGCGTATACGCCCGGGCTCCACGGCCGCGCCGGAGATTCTCGCCTCATCCCGGCCCGGCGCGCTGACGTCATCTTCCGAGCGGCACCCGCCGGCGCAGCTCGTCGAAGAAGTTCAGCAGGAAGACTACCTGATGCTCCCGGCTGGAGGCATCTGCAGGTTGAGAAGACGTCAGCACCATCACGCGCTTGCCGTCTGGAGCCACATCCCACGTCGAGCCGCCCACGCCATGAAGTGCCGCGCCGAGACTGGCGATCCAGACCCTGGGCTTATCAGCCTCGAAAGTGTCGCCTTTCACGATGTAGCTCGCGGCCAGGATCTGGTCGCCGGACTGGTAGAGCAGATCGTGTCCGCTCGGCGACCAGCGCGGGGCCACGCCGCCGCCCGCCGAGATCTGCCACTTGCCGCCTGGCCCGGACGCCGGGTGGGGAAACGCCCGGACGTACACTTCACTCTCGCCCGATTCGCTCGATTCATACGCCAGCCAGCGCCCGTCTGGCGAGAACGACGGGAGTCGGTCCGTGGTGCTGCTCTTTGAACAATTCCGCCTTCCCGGCTTTTAAGCAGGAGGTCAAATGCTTGGATCGGTGGGAAGCCGCTGCCAGTGAGAAAAGCCGCGAAAGTCGCACGCCGAGCGGAGAGCGCCGCCGCGTCGCTATAATCCACTGTCGATGGCGCCCGTTTCCGTCAGTGGCGCGTCCTTCGCTCGCGCCGTGGCGCTCTCATAGCGGGCGTTTCTCTCGACCTCCCGGCTTGATTCTGAACACGGTTCCCTCACACGCCGGTTGAGAAGCACGAGGGCGTTGAGTTCGGTCCTCACCCGTTGCGAGGCGTCGAGTGTGCGCCGGGCGGCCCAAGGACCGTGAGCCATGAGCACGTTTCCCAGCACCGCCTGGACAGCCGTTTCGCGAGCGCGCAGTGGCGCCGAGCCCGGGGCGAGGGAGGCGCTTGCCTTTCTGTGTGCGGCCTACTGGCGTCCCCTGTATAGCTTCGCCCGCGGGCTGGGTTATACGACTGAGGACGCCCACGACCTCACGCAGGGATACTTTGCGCTGCTCATCGAGAAGGACTACCTCGGTGACGTGCGGTTGCGGGAGGGCCGATTCCGCGCGTTCCTCCTGACGTCGTTCAAGCACTTTCTGTCCAAGGAACGCGATCGGGCGCGGGCGCTGAAGAGAGGCGGCGGCCGAGTGCCAGTGTCGATCGACGTCCGGGAGGCGGAGGCGCGGCACACTGACGACCCGCTCGATACTCTGGATCCCGAGGCGCTCTTCGAGCGGCGGTGGGCCCTCACCATCCTCGAGCGGGCAATGGCACGTCTCGGTCAGGAACTGGAGCAAGCAGGTCGCGGCGCCGAGTTCGAGCAGCTTGAAGGCTATCTGACGGGCAGTGAACCGCAGGTGCGCTACCACGACGTGGCCGAGCGCCTCGGGACGACCGAAGGCGCCGTCAAGAAGATGGTGCACCGGCTGCGTCGCCGCTACGGTCATCTGCTCCGGGAAGAGATCGGGGCCACGGTGGCCGAACCGGGAGATATCGACTCCGAACTTCATCATCTGCTGTCGGCAATCAGGCCGTGGGAGCCTCCGCCGGCGTAACCTTTCTACTCGCCTCCGTCTTCCAGATCTTGAGGAGCGATGTCGACTTCGAGGAGCTGTCACGACTGCGGCGCGCCGTTGATCGAAAGTGGTGCGCTCGAAGGCAGGTGCCCGAGGTGCCTGCTGGACCTCGCGGTCGACGAGAGCCAAACAGCAGTGTCTCAGAATCCCGAAGGGATCCCCGCCCTCTCTCGCAACTCCAGTGGCTTTCGGCCCGCCCTGATTCTCGGTGGCCGCTACCGGCTTCTGCGCGTTCTCGGTCGCGGTGGTCAGGGAGAGGTCTGGCATGCCTTCGATGTGAAGCTCCGAATGGAAGTGGCACTCAAGGCGCTTCGAGCCGACCTGGTCCGAGACGATCGCGCCCGGGACCTGCTGCGGCGTGAGGTTCGCAGCGCGCGCCAGGTCGTCTCGGCAAACGTCTGCCGAGTGTTCGACCTGGTTGTCGAGGACGGCCATGAGATGGTGTCGATGGAGTTCGTGGACGGCACCACGCTCGCCGAACTTCTTGCGGAGAAGGGGCCGTTGGACTTCAGCCGGGCGGGAGAGATCGCCGAACAGCTGCTGGCTGGCCTGGAAGCGATCCATGCCGCCGGGTTTGTGCATCGCGATCTCAAACCCGAGAACGTCATGCTGACCCTGTCGAAGCGAGTGGTGGTCATGGACTTCGGGATCGCCCGGAGCCTGACCGATATCCAGGCTGGAACCATCGCAGGGACGCCGGGGTACATGTCTCCGGAGCAGGCGGCCGGCGTTCCTGTGGACGCGCGAGCTGATGTGTTCTCGGCCGCCGTGGTTCTGGCGGAGATGGTGTCGCCGAGGGCGATCGGCGTAGACGGGATCAGCGAACGACAGACGCAGGCTGTGGGCGGAGCTGCGCCAGGACCCTCCTCAGGTTTCGGCCGGACCTTGGAGTCCAGTGCTCCGCCGGGCGCTGAGCCATTCACCTGGGGACCGTTATTCCTCCGCGGGTGCGCTGGCGCGCGCCCTGGAAATCGAGCAGCGGGAGACGAGTCGCGCCGACCAGAGCCCATACCCGGGTCTTCTGCATTTCACCCGAGAGGACGCCCGCTTCTTCTTCGGCCGCGAGCTCGAAGTGGAGTCGCTGCTCCGTCAGTTGCGACGACCTCGCCTGCGAGCCGTGATCGGGCCCTCCGGTGCTGGGAAGAGCTCCTTCCTGCGGGCCGGACTGGTGCCGGCCCTTCCGGCCGGCTGGTCGGCAATCGTGTGCACACCGGGGGACAAGCCCTTCGCCGCTCTGGTCCAGGTCTTGGCTCTGGAGCTGGCCGGCGATGCGGAAGCGGTGCACCTCTTGCCGCGTTTCGAAGATGTCTCCACGTCCGTCCTCCTGGCGCGACGATGGCGTCAGCAGCATGATCACGCGCTCCTTGTCGTGGATCAGGCCGAGGAATTGTTCACGCTGAACGCGGTCGAGGTGCAGCACCGCTTCTCGCAGCTCCTGGGCCGACTCGTGCTCGACGCCGACGTGCACGTCCTCCTCTCCATCCGGGACGATTTCCTGCTGCAGTGCCAGTCCTTCGAGGACCTGCGCCCCGCTTTCTCCGACCTGACGCCGCTCGCGCCGCCAGCCGGCGCCGCGCTGCGCCGCGCCCTGGTGCAGCCGGCACTCCTCTCCGGTTACCGGTTCGAAGATGAGCAGCTCGTGGACGACATGCTGCGCGAGGTGGCGCAGGAGCGAGGGACGCTGCCGCTGCTCGCCTTCGCATTGGCGCGCCTGTGGGAGCACCGCGATCGTGAGCGCGGTCTGCTCACGCGCCGAGGCTACAAGGACATCGGCGGCGTGGCCGGCGCTCTTGCCCAGCACGCCGAGGCGACGCTCGAGACGATCGGCGCCCCGCGCGTTCCGATCGTGCGGGAGATCCTGCGCAACCTCGTGACGGCCGAAGGGACGCGGGCGCTCCAGGGATGGGAAGAACTCCTCTCCGCCTTCGCCGACCGTCGTGAAGCGGAGGAGGTACTCGGCAGGCTCATCGAGGCGCGTCTGCTGACGTCCTTCGAAGCGGCACCCGAGGGCGCGGGAACGACCGGACACCGCCAGGTGGAGATCATTCACGAGTCGTTGCTCGCGTCCTGGCCGCGGCTCGCGCGCTGGCGCGATCAGGACAGCCGAAGGTGCACGTCTGCGCGATCAGCTCCGGCAGGCTGCACGCCTCTGGGACGAGCGGGGGCGCCCGATCGGTCTCTTGTGGACGGGGGCGTCTTTCACAGAGTACGTCGTCTGGAGAGCGCGCTATGCCGTTCGGCTGACTGCGCTCGAACAAGCGTTCGGCAAGGCGATGGAAGCTCAAGCCGGCCGCCGCCGAAGCCAGGCGCGTGCGGCCATCGGGACCGCTTTCGCGGCGCTCCTCGTCGTCCTCGCGGTCGTGAGTCAACTGTGGATCTCGAGCCGCGCGTCGGAGCAGCGGGCAGTGCAGCAGACGCTCCGCACCGAGGCACAGCAGCTCTTTGCGCTCGGACAGCTCGAGGAAGATCGGAACCCGACACTGGCGTTCGCGCACGCGATCGCCGCCTTGGAGCGCGCCGATACTGGGGAGATTCGGCGCTTCGCGTTGCGCCAACTCTGGAAAGGGCCGCTAGCGTTCGTGCGGAGCGAGGGAAGCAACGGAGCGGATTCGAGCCTCTCGTTCAGCACCGATGGCGAATGGCTGGTCGACTCTGGAACTGATGCGCGCATGTGGCGGCGCGATGGGTCGGGGCCATTCGACGTGGGCAGTTCGTTCGTGGGCGATGTAACCGCACAGTTCGCGAGTGAGGGGCGCAGGCTCGTGATCTTTGGGCGACGGCGCTCTGGGACAGCGGGTGTCGATGTCCTGGCTCTCCCGGAGCTGATGCTGCTGAAACGGATCGAGACTCCCGGCGAAGGTCTCCTGGCCGTGCGCGGCGACCGGCTCATCAGGCCCGAGCGCCGAATGGCTCGGGCGCGGACATCGTCCTGCGGTCGGTCATCGCGGGAGACGCCCAGAGACTCGGCTTCCTCTCCGGAGGAGCGCGCCGACTGCAGTTCGACGCGTCAGGGGACCGCTATTTCGTCTCTTATCCCGGCGAGCGGCAGGTGCTCGCGTCGACGTCGAAGGCCGGCACAGCGGGGCAGCGAATCGTGCTCCGCACGAGTACGCCGGTGTCAAGCTTCTGGCTTGACGGCAACAGTGAACAGATCGCATTGCGGGACGAAACGGGTGCGCTGCGCGTCGGCTCGTTGGTCCACGCAAGCGAGCCGCGGCACCTGACCGGTTTATCACTGAAACCGGAAGAGCCGATCACCGGCGTGGCGTTCAGTCGCATCAGCCAATGGGTTGTCGCGGCCCTCCAAGCACAAGGATTGCGAATGTGGGATCTGACAGGTCCGCCGGACGCCGAACCGATGGTGCTCGGCCGCGGCCCCGTCACGACGATCGGCGCCGTGTTCGAGCCAACCGGGAGATGGCTGACCGCTGAAGATCTGAATGGCGTGACGTTCTGGCCCCTTACACGGCGTTGGCCCTCGGTCATGCGAGTCTCCGTTGGTCGGCCGAGAGATGTGGCATTCGATCCGAAGGGGAAGTGGATCGCTGCGTCGGCCGGGAGAGGTGGCGTTGAGATTTGGCCTTCGACTGTCAACGGCGTCCCGCGCCGACGTATCGCTGCGGACGTCTCCCAATTAGCCGTTTCGCCGGACGGCCAGTTTCTCGCAACGGGTACACGGTCTGGAAGCGTGTTGGTCCTGCCGGTCGCAGGGTCAGGCTTCAGAGAGTTACGGGGCTTCCAAGGGTGGGTGGACGCGGTGGCCTTCGATGCCACGGGAAGGCGAATCGCTGCGGATGGGCCCGAGGACGGCGGACGACGCCACGTCATTCGCGTTTTTGACCTGCAGACGGGCGACGTGAAGCGCTTCGACCCTGGCGACGGGAAAGATATCGTCACCGTCGCGTTTTTACCGGATGGCGGCCTGCTTCTCTCGAGCTTTGGAGGACTGCGACGCCTCGATTTGGAAACCGGGTCTTTCGAACTTTTGCTGGCGCAGCCGGGAGGGGCCTTCCTGGGTCCCGACGGCCGACACCTTCTGCTGCTCCACAGCGAGAACGTCCAAGAGCCTGTGGGTACGGCGTCTGTGTATGACCTGCGCGAACGGCGCGGCTGGCCGCTGTCGTCACACGGAGACCAGGTGACCTTGATGGCGTGGGATCCCTCAGGCAAGCGCGTGGTGACTGGTAGTCGGGATGGGATCGTGCGGGTCGGTCCCGTGAACGGCGAAGAGCCACACCTCCTGATCGGCCATCAAGCACCTATCTGGGGTGTCCGCGTCGATCCAACCGGGCGCCTCGTCGGCTCGACGAGCGTGGACGGCACGGTGCGGATCTGGCCCATGCCCGAGGGCCAACCGCTGCACACCTGGCCGCGTGATGCGCTCCTTGAGAAATTGCGCTCGCTGACGAACGTCCGTATTGTTCCGGACGCCTCGGCGCCCACCGGCTATCGCACGACGTTCTTGCCGTTTCAAGGGTGGGGCCGCGAGCCTCCGACCTGGTGACGTGCGGCGCGAGGTCGGGAACCTTCTCCTCGCGTTTCGTCTTCCTCCTCCAGAGCCGATTCCCGTCATCAAGCGACGTGACCCTCGGTTCGGAGGGAGCCGTTCATGAGTAATCGATTTCGCGCGTCGCAGGTGCACCACCGTTACCTTTCAGCCGTTGTGATCGCGGTCGTGTTGCTGATCCCTGCAGCCGCCGCTCAGGCGCGGCAGGCTGCGGCAGGGGCTTCTTCG
>CAWDRS010000025.1:0-234567 GCA_963804795.1 uncultured Acidobacteriota bacterium
GAACTTGAAAGTGCGGCTCGCGGTGCTTCCTCTGGATACCCAGGTTTGCGGGCGTCGACAATGCCCAGGGAGCATGACCAAACTCCGGCCTCGCGAATCGGGCTCTGTAGACTTCGCTCTCGACCAAAGTGCCGTGCGGAATAGAACTGGTCGGCGAGGGGTTGGGCTTGACGTTACGACAAACGGTTCGGACGGCAACGACATCCAGATAGGGGCGACCGCTTCATCGCAGGTCGAAGATGCAGCAGTGCTCACGCGAGAGGGGGGGATCAGTCGCAAGCTGCCCTGCAAGTTTCAGTGCGTGCCGGTGCGTGCCAAAGGCTCGGTGAGCGTGAGGCGCACGCAATAGTCGCCACGACCGTCAGCGCCTCGGACAACTGAGGAATCGTTAATTCAGCAACGGCCTCGGAACGCACTCATCGAGCAGCAGTCGCATGCGCCTCGGTCATTGTGCGCGCCAGTTCAAGAGCCCCAACTGCTTGCTCGCGAGTGACCGAAGGGAAGCTCTCGAGAAACTCGTCGAGTGAATCCCCGGCTTCGAGGACCTGGTCAGACGACTTGATCGGCACCCTGTGTCCCGACAAAAACCGGAGTGCCACCGAGGAGCTCCGGGTCGCTGTGTAGGACTGGCGTTTCGTTGGACATCGCGATCTGCAAGCCTTGTTTGAGTATAGCGCCCCCGGCTCAGGCCCGTCGCGCCCGTCATGATCGTCCCGATCGCGCCATCAATGGATGCTGGACTGATTCGCTCACCCTATTCATGTCTCAACGCGACCATCGGATCCACGCGAGCGGCCCGCCGGGCAGGCACCCAAATCGCCAGCGCCGCGACTGACGCCATCAGGGCCGATGTCGAAGCGAAGGCCACGAGGTCCAATGGCTTGATACCGATCAGGGCGACGGCCAGTAACCTCGCAAAAGCAAGCCCTCCCCCCAGACCGATTGCGACTCCTATGGCCACCAGCCGCAGAGAGGAGCGAAACACTGTGCGCATGACATCGCGGCTCCTGGCTCCGAGCGCCATACGGATGCCGATCTCGCGCGTCCGCTGGCTGACCACCACTGAGACGACGCCATACAGCCCCACGGAGGCCAACACGAGCGTCAGGGCGGCGATGAGCCCCGCCGTAGCCGCAAGAAAGCGAAACGGAGCATACGCAAACTCCAGCGAATCTTCGATCGCGCGCACCGGCGCGTTCAACGCCGGATGAACTCGTGCCGCTTCGTTCCGCAGTTTCAGCTCGGCCGCGGATGCTGACCAGGACGGCGCACGGAAAATCGTGTAGGCAGACCTGGAGCCAATCGGAAGATAGACGTGAGCATCTTCCGGCCGCCAGAGAATGCCAACTCTCGCGTTGCTCACCACGCCAACGACCTGCCGGGCCACTCCATCGTCAGCGAGTTGGATCGTCTTCCCCAGCGCCTCTTCGCCAGGCCAGATGCGTGACGCGGTTCCTTCGCTGACGATGGCAACTGGCGCGTTCGCCTTCGCTTCGGCCTCGGAAAAATCCCGCCCTCGGATCATCGGGATACCGACCGTCCGGAAATACTGCGGACCCACGCGGTTGTACGCCACGCGCAGCGCCGCACTCTTGACATCCGTTTGAGGAGACATGCCGCTCAGCGGCTGCCTTTCGCACGTGCTCACCGACTCGATGTCCGGCAGGTCGGCCAACCGGGCAACGAATTGTTCTGCGGCGGTCAGGTCCAGGGATCGATTCGATTCGCCGGTCAGACCGGGCGACGCGGCGTAGAGATGGGCGGTCTGGAAGCCGGGGTCGAGTCCCTCGACGAACCACAGACTGCGGAGCAGAAGGCCCGACGCCACCAGCAGCACGAGACAGATCGCAACCTGCGCCACAATCAGGGAATCCCGGAACCGCGAGCGCGCCGTCGTGAGGCTGGCCTTCGCCGAGTTGACCGCCGGTGCGAGCCCGAACAGAACCCCGGCTGTGATGGAAACAGCGAGCACGAAGGCAAAGATGCGCCAATCCGGATTCAGATGAAACGTGAACGCATCCTTGTAGCCCGATGGCAGCGGGACTCGTGAGAGGACTGCAGGATAGCCGAACGCAATCGCCCACTGAGACGCCGCCAGCCCCGCGGCGCCTCCCAACACGCCAAGAACGGCGCTTTCGGTGATCAACTGCCGGATCAAACGGCGGTACGAGGACCCCACGGCCAGACGGATTTCAATCTCACGCTGTCTCCCCACCGCGCGCGCAAGCAGAAGATTCGCGACATTCGCGCACGCGATCAGCAGAACCAGGCCAACCGCCAGGCTCATGGGCACGACGAGCGGCATGAACTCTTTCAGGCTGACGAAAGTCGACGCATCGGCAATGCCGATCCTCGCAGTGGGATTCTCTCCTTCGGCAAGGCTCGACGCGAGCACGTCCATCGCGGCCGCCGCCTGCGCGGGCGACACATGGGGCTTCAGGCGTCCGTAGAGTGCGACGGACCTGTGCGCGCGGTCGGTATACAGTTTGTCGGTTGGATCGCCGCTCAATTGCCCCCGCATGCACAGGGGCACCCAAAAGTCGGGCACGTTCGGCTGAGTGCCCGCGAATTCCTTGGCTGCGATCCCGACCACTTCGTAGGGACGCCCGTTGAATCGAATGGTCCGGCCGACCAGCGTCGAGTCGCCGCCGAACTGCCTGCGCCAGAAACGCTCGCTCAAGACAACGACAGCGTGGGCGCCCGGCGTGACGTCATCGTCCCGCCTCAGAAGCCGTCCGAGCGCAGGCTGACCGCCAAGCACCGTGAAATAGTTTCCCGAAACGGTCAACCCGAAGGCAAACTGATAACCGGGCGGAATGAGGCTGTAGTCTGTGGCGGCGCGCCCCGCGACGGCATCGCCGAGGGAAACGGGCAGCGGACCGAGCGCGATCAAGCCGGAGAACACGTCGTTGCGGTCACGCAAGTCGCGATACTCGGCGATCGAGAAGCTGTTGATTCGTCGGTTGCGATCCAGGGCACTCAGCTTCACCAGCGCTTCCGGTTCGCGGATAGGCAACGGACGCAGTACGAACGCGTTGAAAACAGTGAACGCTGCCGTGTTGATGCCTATTCCCAACGCCAATGTTGCGATCCCAATCGCGGCAAAGGCTGGATTTCTCCTAAGAAGGCGCCAAGCGAAGCGGATGTCCTGGATCAAGGCAGTGCTCCTGGACAATATGGAATGAAGAGTCGCCGAATCGCCGATCGTTCTGGCTGCCATGGAGCAGGCCGAAACGACCACATCGCCTCCTTTCAGCAATCCACGTTCCACGCTGAAGGGCCAGGCCAACGTGTTTTGCTACAACGTTTTCGGGGCGTGGAGCATCTCTGAGCGCTGTTCGGTTTTGGGACGCTGCTAACCCGATACGAACACCCCGCATTTTCGCGTCCAGATGTTGAAGAGGCACCTGGATTGGTGCTCGTGAAACGGGCTGGGTCTGGTGCACGAGGCGACAAGAAGGTCGCAACCGGAAAAGAACCGAGAGCACCTGACGACGCGTTGCCTCTCCTTGTTCAAGTGAACACAATCGCTTGACGAACGGCAGTCGCACTCGGATGGGCGAGGGGCGATGGCCGTCCAAAAGGCGATTGCCCATGTGGGACCGGTAAGACCCTCGAAGTGACGACGGCAGGCGCGGTGGATCATGGGACCGAGACTTCGGCAGTCGAGGGGGGACGGTTTCCAGCGATAGTCCGTCCTGCGACCCCGCAAAAGGTGTCGCTGACGCGCAAAATCTGTGACCGCCATCAAGCTTGTCGCGAACGTGTCCCTGGAACTTCTGCTAATTGCCCGTCCACACGGTGATCCCGAAGTCAGGCACGCGTCTCGGTCCCTACGAAATCCTGCACCCGATTGGCGCAGGCGGTATGGGAGACGTGTACGCGGCGCGCGATACCCGTCTGCAGCGCACGGTCGCGATCAAGATTTGCCGCGACGGCTTCAGCGCACGGTTCGAGCGGGAGGCGCGCGCCGTGGCGGCGCTGAACCATCCCAACGTCTGCACGCTCCACGACATCGGGCCGGACTATCTCGTGATGGAGTTGGTCGAGGGCCTGACGCTGTCGGAGGTCATCGCTAGTCGCACGCTGACGGCGATCGAGGCAGTACGGATCGCCCGGCTGATCGCGCTGGCGCTCAGCGCCGCGCACCAGCAGGGGATCGTCCATCGTGATCTGAAGCCGGCGAATGTCAAGCTGACATCGCACGATGCCGTGAAGGTGCTCGACTTCGGGCTGGCCAAAACCCTCGAGGCCGACCTGCGGCCGGACGGACCACGCTGACGGGCAGGGCCGACGCCACGGCGATTGGCGTGGTGATGGGCACGGTCGCCTACATGTCGCCGGAGCAGGCGGAGGGGCTCGCCGTTGATTATCGGACCGATATCTGGTCGCTCGGCGTCGTGCTCTACCAGATGCTGGCGCGGCGCACGCCGTTCGACGGCGGCACCAGCCAGCGCACGATTCTCGACATCCTGCACAGGCCGGCGCCAGACGTCCCCGGCATCCGCACAGGCTCCGGAGAATCATCGAGACGTGTCTGCAGAAAAACCGGGAGTCACGATACCGGTCCGCGGATGCGCTTATCAGCGACCTCGACGCGTGTGCCGCCGCGTTGAATCCCACCGGCAGTGGACTGTCGGCCGCCGTTAGGAAGCCCCGAGTCGCGATCCCTGCGGCGCTCCTGTTGCTCGTGCTGCCGGTGACGGGCGCGTGGTCATGGCGGCAAGCGCGATTGAAGGAGTGGGCGCGTCACAGCGCGATACCTGACGCCCACCGTCTTGCCGAAACCGGCAACTACGTCGCGGCGGTGAAGCTGGCGCGCGAGGCCGAGCGTTACGCCCCGGGCGATCGGGGGCTGCAGGATCTGTGGAACGCGGTGTCGCGCACCGTGACGGTGGCTTCCGAACCTGCCGGGGCCGACGTCATGTGGAAACCGTATGCGGACGCCGATGCGGAGTGGCAGCCGCTCGGCACGGCGCCCGTCACGGCGCCCCGGCTGCCTGCCGTGCCGCTGCGGCTTCGCGTCGTCAAACCCGGGTACGCCCCGATCGAGGTCGCCGCGTCGGGCACACAGTACCGGTTCGTGCTCGCGGCCGAGGGCGATCTCCCGTCGGACATGGTGCGGGTACCGGCTGGAAACCTCCGCGCACAATATGCGGGGATTGGCGAAATTACGGCAGCCGTCGGTTCGTTCGACATCGACCGGCTCGAGGTCACCAATCGTCAATTCAAGGAGTTCGTGGGCAAGGGTGGATACCACAACCGCACGTTCTGGACCGAGCCCTTCGAAGAGGGCGGCAAGACGCTGACGTGGGAGGCGGCCATGGCTCTGTTCGTCGACCAGACCGGCCGGCCCGGACCGTCAAGCTGGGAGGCTGGTGGCTATGCGGAAGGCCATGGCGATGACCCGGTCACCGGCGTCAGCTGGTACGAAGCCGCCGCTTACGCGGCGTTCGCGGGGAAACGTCTTCCGACGGTCTCTCACTGGTTCAGGGCCGCGAACACCGACGACAGCCACTTCCTGATTCCGTTCAGCAATTTCGCCTCGGTGCAGGTTCGACCAGCGGCCGAGTCGCGTGCGCTTGGCTCATTCGGCGCCCTTGACATGGCCGGCAACCTGCGCGAGTGGTGCTGGAACGCGAGCGCGGGTCAGCGCTTCATCCTCGGCGGTTCGTACAGCGATCAAAGCTACATGCTGATGCGCGGCCAGCTGGCGCCGGGTTTCGATCGGTCGAGCACGAATGGGTTCCGCTGCATCAGGGATCGCGATGCGGCGCGAACCGCCGGATTATCGGGTCCGATCACGCCGGTGCCGCCGCCGGCCTATCTCTCCGCGCCGCCGGCCAGCGACGAGGTGTTCGCGCTGTACGACAGCCTTTACACCTACGAGCGTAACGATCTGAAGCCCGTCGTGGAGAACCTGGACGACGGCTCGGAGCTGTACCGCCGTGAGCGAGTGACGTTCGATGCCGGCTACGGCGGGGAACGCGCGATCGCGTACCTCTTCCTGCCGCGGGCGGCCACCGCGCCGGTCCCGTGCGTTGTCGTCATGCCGAGCGGATCGACGCTGCTCCGCAAAGGATCGGGCGAGTCGATCCGTCCCGAGGCCTACATCCTGCGCAGCGGCCGGGCGATGCTGTATCCGATCTTCAAGCACACGTTCGAGCGGTTCGAGCACACGCCGACCTACCAGCCGGTCGAGATTAGGGACGCCGTCGTCGCGTGGCGAAAGGACCTCGGCCGGTCGCTCGACTACCTCGAATCACGCGCCGACATCGACAGCAAGAAGCTGGGGTACATCGGCTACAGCATGGGCTCGGAGGTGGCGCCGATGGTACTCGCCCTGGAGAGGCGGTTCGCCGCCGCGGCGCTGCTCTCGGGCGGCCTCACACCGTTTTTTGGCAAGCTGCCGGAGGTGAACGCCCCCAATTTCCTGCCACGTGTCAAAACGCCGGTGTTGATGGTGAACGGTAAGTACGATGCGATCCTGCCGCCCGCGACCGCCCAGGAGCCGATGTTCCAGCAGCTCGGCACGGCGGCCGCCGACAAGCGCCGCATCGTCGTCGACTCGGGGCACTCGGTCATGACGCCGGAGACTCAGAACGCGGTGATCCGGGCAGTGCTGGACTGGTTCGAGAAGTATCTCTGAATGCGGTCCACTTTCGCTCGCCTGAGTTGATCGCGGGCTTCGGTGGACAACCTTCGCGTGAATTATGAGAGAAGGTTGGCTTGCCATCCGTAGCTCGCCCACGTTCAGGCGAGCGAAGGATGGTACCGGTACGGGGATTCGAACCCCGGTCCCGTGGCTGAGAACCACGTGTCCTGACCCCTAGACGATACCGGCCCCGTGTTGAACCCCGTATTGAACGAAGAGCCCGACAGGAACTTCAGATCTTAGCAGCCCGCATCTGGAGGGTCAACCGCAGCGCTTCCCGTTTTGCCCTATCATTCCCACCATGCGTTTTCTCATCCGGGCCTTCTTCTTCCTGATCGCTGTCGCGCTGCTGACAGCCGGCGGCGCTTACCTTTACGCCGGCCGCCTGCCCGGCGCGGCGATCGACATCGCCAAGCCCGACAAGTTCGTCGGCGCCGCCACTCCGCTCGAGGTCGCGGTCACAGCGCCGGGGGGAACCGTCTCCGCGCTTCAGGTCGTCTTCGAGCAGAACGGGAAACAGACGACGATCTACACCCAGGGCGCCGGCAGCGCCGGAGCGGCGCCACAGGTGTCCGGCGACAAGATCCTCGTCACCCGCGAGCTCGGGAAGCAGACCGTGCCCGACATCAAATCCGGCCCGGCACGCATCATCGTCGACGACCGGGCGTCCGGTGCTGCGCGGCATCCGGACGATCCAGTCGAGCGCCGCCAAGGACGTCCAGGTCCGCCTCGAGCGCCCGCGCGTGTCGGTCGTGTCGACCCACCACTACGTCAACCAGGGCGGCACCGAGATGGTGCTCTACCGGGTCTCGCCCGAAGACGTCGACTCGGGCGTGCTCGTCGGGGAGGTCGAATACCCCGGCTATCCCGCGACCGGCGCCGTGGCGGAGGGCGTCAAAATCACCGACCCGGCGCTGCGCGTCGCGTTCTTCGCGCTCCTCTACGATCAGAACGCCAACACGCCGATGCGGGTCTTCGCGCGCGACGCGGCCGGCAACTCCGCCCGCGCCGACTTCGACTTCCGCATCTTCCCGAAGGCGTTCAAGCGCAGCAAGATCGAACTGGACGACAAGTTCCTCGACCGCGTCGTGCCGGCGATCCTCGAGGGGACGACCGAGGTGAAGCCGGAGGGGGACACCCTGGCCAAGTTCCTCGTGATCAACGGCGAGCTCCGCAGGAAGAACGCTGAAAAGATCGCGTCGTTCGCCAAGCAGACCTCGCCCGAGATGCTCTGGGGAGGCGTCGTCTTCCACCCGTTCACGAACAGCGCCGTCGAATCCGCATTCGCCGACCAGCGCACCTACATCTACAAGGGGAAGGAGGTCGACCAGCAGACGCATCTCGGGTTCGACCTCGCGTCGCTCGCGGGCAATCCGGTCGTCTCCGCGAACCGCGGAAAGGTGCTGTATGCGGAGGAGCTCGGCATCTACGGCAACTGCGTGATCGTCGATCACGGGATGGGCGTGCAGTCCCTCTACGCCCACCTGTCCTCCATCGGCGTGAAGGCAGGGGACATGGTCACGAAGGAGCAGACGCTCGGACGGAGCGGCATGACCGGGATGGCCGGCGGCGATCACCTGCATTTCACGATGCTCATCAACGGGAAGATGGTGAATCCCGTGGAGTGGTGGGACGCGCACTGGATTCAGGACCGGATCCTGCGCAAGCTGCAGACGCCGGCGGGATCGTAAAAAGGACTTCGGACTTCGCGCGGCTCACCGGGAAGCCTGGAGCCGGGCAGCTTTTTTGTGGTATTCAGTTAAGGTTGTGCAGTTGAGGCATTTACAGTTCCTTACAGCTCTCACGATTGCCGCCGCCTCCGCCTGCGGTGGCTCTCAGCCGTCGTCGCCGCCGCCCGCGAACACTCCGCCCCCCAACGCGCAGCGGGTCGACGCCGCGAAGGCCGGAGCGCTCACCGGCCGCGTCCTCTTCGAGGGTCCGGCGCCGGTGAATCCCCCGATCAAGATGGTCGCCGACCCGGCGTGCGTCCGGGCCAATCCGAATGGCGCCATGTTCGAGACGTTCCTGGTCCGGGACGGCGGCGTCGACAACGTCTTCGTCTACGTCAAGGACGGCCTCGGCAATTACTACTTCGACGCCCCCACCGAAGCGGTGAAGCTCGATCAGAGCGGCTGCAAGTACTCGCCGCACGTCTTCGGCATCCGCGTCGGCCAGCCGGTCGAGATCGTGAACAGCGATGCGACGCTCCACAACGTGCACGCCCTCGCGCAGTCGAACCAGGATTTCAACTTTCCCCAGCCGATTCAGGGGATGAAGAACCAGAAGACGTTCACCGCGCGCGAAGTGATGGTGCACTTCAAGTGCGACGTGCACGGATGGATGAGCGCGTACGCCGGCGTTCTCGACCACCCGTACTTCGCCGTCACGGCAAACGGCGGCCGCTTCGAGCTGAAGAACCTGCCGCCCGGCACCTACACCATCGAAGCGTGGCACGAGCGGCTCGGCACCCGGTCGCAGACGGTGACGATCGGCGAGAAGGAGACCAAGGACCTGAGCTTCACCTACACGCCGGCGGGGTCATGAAGTCCAACATCGACGCGGCGGTCCTCTCTCCGGCGCGCGCCCGAGGCGCCGACTTCGTCGCGCTCGCAAAGCCGCGACTGAACCTGCTCGTCGTGGGCTCGGCGGTGGCCGGCTACGCGATGGCGGGCGGCGACGGCGGCCAGGTCTACCGGCTGCTGTGCACGATTGTCGGAACCGGTCTGGTCGCCGGCGGAGCGTCCGGCTACAACCAGATCCTCGAGCGCGATGCCGACGCGCTCATGCGGCGCACCCGCCTCAGGCCGCTGCCCGATGGCCGTCTTCAAGTGGGGGAAGCGCTCCTCTTTTCCACGGCCCTCTCGTCGCTCGGACTCGCGACCCTGGCGGTCGGCGTGAACGGTCTCAGCGCTCTCGTCGCGCTCGCGACACTCCTCA
This sequence comes from uncultured Acidobacteriota bacterium, assembly GCA_963804795.1. GTDB lineage: Bacteria > Acidobacteriota > Vicinamibacteria > Vicinamibacterales > 2-12-FULL-66-21 > CAVSUB01. The sequence continues at coordinate 9,593 of CAWDRS010000025.1, forward strand.
GCTACGTCGTCATCTACACGCCGCTGAAGCGCATCACCTCGTTCGCGACGGTGATCGGGGCCATCCCCGGCGCGCTGCCGCCTGTCATCGGCTGGGTTGCCGCCCGTGAGGAGTTGAGCCAGGGCGCGTGGCTGCTCTTCGGCATCGTGTTCCTGTGGCAGCTGCCGCACTTCCTGTCGATTGCCTGGATGTTCCGCGACGACTACGCGCGCGCGGGCTTCGTGATGCTGCCCGTTCTCGAACCCGACGGCCGGAGCACGGGCCGGCAGACCATCATCTACTCCGCCGCGCTCGTGCCCCTGAGCCTCGCGCCCACGCTCATCGGTCTCACCGGTCGCGTGTACTTCGCCGGCGCCTTCGGGCTCGCGGCAATCTTCATGGTGCTCGCCGTGAAGTTCGGGTTCAGTCGCAGCCGGTCCGATGCCAGACGTCTCTTCTTCGCGTCGATCATCTATCTGCCGCTGCTCTGGATCCTGATGATCGTGAATAGAGTGTGAGAGGAAGACGGAGGGGACGGAGAAGATCTTCTCAACAGGAGGAGGGGAGGAAGGAGGATACGGGAGGAACTCAATTCAATTGTTAATTGAGATACCATTGGAAGTTCTCGAGGTTTGACTCCTCCCATCCTCCCCACCTCCCTGTTGAAGGTTTCGATCAAGTCGCCGGCCGTCGCAGATAGCATGACTCTGTCCGACCTCCCCGCCCTCAACGCCACCCTCAACGCGACGGCGGCGACGCTCCTCGTCATCGGCTACATCCTGATTCGACGCGGCCGGATCCGCCAGCATCGCCGGGTGATGATCGCGGCGTTCACAACCTCGACGCTGTTCCTTGTTTCGTATCTCGTGTACCACGCCAACATCGGATCGCGGCCGTTCCCTGGGACGGGCGCCATGCGGACGCTCTACCTCACCATCCTCGTCAGCCACATCCTCCTGGCCATCGTGATCGTGCCGATGGCGCTCATCACGCTCACGCGCGGCCTGCGCGAGCGCTTCGATCGGCACGTACCGATCGCGCGCTGGACGCTGCCGCTCTGGCTGTACGTGTCGGTGACGGGCGTGGTCGTTTACGTGATGTTGTATCGGATGTACTGAAGAATCGGCGATCGGGTGATCGGGTGGATCGGGTGATGGGATCGCGCGATCGGGGCACATCGGCGATCGGGTGATGGGTCGATCCTCTGATTGCCCGATCACTCGATCAGACGATCACTCGATCAGACGATCACCCACCAGATCGCTCGATCACCGATCGATCACCCGATCAGATCACCCGATCACCCGATCGCCCGATCGCCGATTCCTAGGACGCCGCCTGTCGCTTGTTCTGGTACATCCGACCGTCGGCCACCTTCACCAGCGACATCACATCCGCGGCATCGTCCCGGACTTCGGCGCAGCCGATGCTCAAGCGGACCTCGGCCGGCATGCTCTGCACACCTGGCGAGCCGGTGAAGGCGACCTCCAGCGCGGCCCCGCGCTTGCGGGCCTCGGCCTCGCTGCACGAGAGCAGCGCCAGGAACTCGTCGCCGCCCCACCGGAACACGTAGTCCGCCTCGCGGATGTTGGCCAGCAGGAACTTGGCCACGTGCTTCAAAACCTCGTCGCCGACGTCGTGGCCGTACGTGTCGTTGATCGTCTTGAACCGATCGATGTCGACGAACAACAGCGAGAGCGGGATGCCGTAGCGGCGGTGACGCTGCAGCTCGCGCCCGATGATCTCGTCGAAGAAGCGGCGATTGCGGCAGCTCGTCAGCGGATCGGTGATCACCATGCGGCGGAGCCGGCCCTGCGCGTGCTCGAGCCGGCGGTTGGTTCGACGGAGCTCGTATGTCATGTCCTCGAACGTCATGAGCTGCATCCCGCCGGCGGTGATCAGATAGAGCACGACGCTGATCAGCAGGGACCTGGTCGCACCATCCGCGTCAGGGGACGCCAGGCTGATCGCGACCCAGGCGTTGACGACCGCGAGTGCGATGAGCCCCGCGCCCGCGACGGCAGCGCCCAGCAAGCGCACCTGGCGGAGCAGCAGCAGGTGCCCTGCCCCCGCGGCGAGCATCGCACCGGCGATCAGGAGATGGCCCGGGGCAAAGACAGCGGTCGCCTGCAGGACCATCGGCGCCAGGGCGAACCACAACATCATCGGCACGAGGACGAGGCCGTACTCCCGGCGGAATCTGGGTCGCGTGCGATAGGCGTCCGCGCTCAGGACGAACAGCAGCGCCGAGACAATGCCGAGGAACTGGGACAGGCCGTAGACCAGCCAGCCGAGCGTGTCCGGCGCGTATTCTCTGCTGGCCAGGAGCATCGACAGGCCGGTGACCGCCCACCCGACGGTCCACAGCAAAATGAAGAGCCGGCGCCGGTAGAGGAAGACGAGCAGCAGCAGGCCGGAGATGACGAACGCCGCCCAGCCGGCGAGGACGCGTGGGCCGATGGAGACAACAGCCGGACCGATCGGGTTATTGAGGCTCGAGGCAATGCGCTGGGCGGCGGGCTTCGCCGCGTACGGAGCAGCCGCCGCCATGATGACGATGACGGCAACCGCAAGGCTCACCAGCCAGACCTGGCGGGGCACTCGGGGCATGTAGTTCTCGGCGGGGGAGCCAGCTAGATTCTACCACCCTTTGTGTGTGGCGCAGCGCGATCACCGATATAGAAGGTATTGGCTCCGCATGAGCCGCCAGCGACCCTCCGCCGCACTCCAGGCCGCGGCGATGGACGCAGGATCGTCGCCCGCCCTGATACGGGCGATGTTCTCCTTGGATCCCAGGAGACGCTCGGTCGCCTCCAGCTCGAATTTCGATCCGTACAGCTTGTGCAGGGCCGCCGCCAACTCCAGCCCGAGGCGGACCGGACGAAGGGCCACCCTGTCGGTGACGATCATGAAGACCCCCTGGCACTCTTCTCCCGCAAACTTGCTGGAAGCTGGCGTGAAGCGGACGGGATAGAACCGGATGCCTGGGAGGTTGCGAGCGTTCAGCAGATCGGCAAGCTTGACGCCATCCACCCACGGCGCGCCAACCTGCTCGAACGGCGTGTCGGTCCCGCGGCCGACTGACAGGTTGGTCCCCTCGATTGCGCCGATGCCAGGATAGAGCGTCGCCTGAACCAGGTTCCGCATGTTGGGGGAGGGGTTGATCCACGGCAACCCCGTATCGTCGAACCAGTCCTCCCGCCGCCAGTTCTTGAGGGCGACCACGGTCAGGTCGGCTCCGATGTGGTTTTCCGCGTTGAACAGCCTTGCCAGCTCGCCGAGCGTCATGCCGTGGCGGATGGGCATCGGAAAGTAGCCGATGAAGCTGAGCTGCGCTTTGTCGAGCGTCGGACCCTCGATCTGAAAGCCATCGATCGGATTTGGACGATCCAACACGATCACCGGGACCTTGCGCTTGGCGGCCTCTTCCATCGCGTAGGCCATGGTCGTCATGTAGGTGTAGAAGCGGGCGCCGATGTCCTGCAGATCGATGACGAGCGCGTCGATGCCCTCGAGCATCTGGGCGGTCGGACGACGGGTGTCGCCGTACAAGGAGTAGATCGGCAGGCCGGTCTTCGCGTCCGTTTCGGCCGGGACCGCCGCGTCGAGTATCCTCGATCCCGTGTTCTGGCCCGAAGAGCGCCACGAGCTTGACGTTCTTGGCGTCGTGCAGCAGGTCGATTGCGGCGGCGCCGTCTCTCGCACGCCCGGTGTGGTTCGTGATGAGTCCCACCCGCTTGCCCTGGAGCGACGCGAAGCCCTGTGCGCGCAGCACATCCAGGCCGGTCATGACCGGCTCGCGCGGCGGCCTTGCCGGCCGCAGTCCGGAGGGCCCGAAGTCGCGGCCCGTCCACATGGCCGTCGCAGCGCCCCCTGGTGCGGACAGGATTGCCGATGCCGCCACCGTCGCGACCCGCGCCCGAAGCGGCGTCACGTCTCCTTTTCCGTCCGGATGGACCCGGTTGGAGAGGAACACCACGAACATGTCCGTCAACGGGTCGATCCACAGCGACGTGCCGGTCCAGCCCGTGTGCCCGAAGGAGCCGACCGGCAGCAGCTCGCCGCGATTCGAGGAGTAGGACGAATCGATGTCCCAGCCGAGGCCCCGGACGTTCGGATCGTCGCCGATGATGGGGCTCGTCATCTTCTCGACGGCGAGTGGCGAGAGGATACGCGCCCCGTGGTAACCCCCGCCTCCAAGCAGCATGCGGCAGAAGATGGCCAGGTCCGCCGCCGTGCTGAAGAGCCCGGCGTGGCCCGCGACGCCGCCCATGCGGCGGGCGGTTGGATCGTGCACGACGCCGCGCAGCATCTGCGTCTCGGCTCCTTCGCACGGCCAGGCGAACGGCAGGCAGCTCTCCGTCGGAGCGATGCGCGGACGGAGGCTCGCAGGAGGGAGGAAGGTCGTCTCCTTCATCCCGAGCGGATCGAAGATCTCCTGCTTGGCGAACTTGTCGAGCGGCTGGCCGCTGACGCGCCGAACGATATCGCCGAGCAGGAAGAAGTTGATGTCGCTGTACACGAAGCGCTGACCAGGCGGAGCCGTCGGCACTTCTTCGATGGCAAGCGCAACAGCGGTGTCCGATCCCGTCCACGCCTCACCCAGATCGACGTCAGGTCGCAGGCCTGACATGTGCGTGAGCAGATGCCTGATGGTGATGTCGGCCTTCCCGTACCGCTCGAACCCGGGAATGAACGTCGCAACGCGATCGTTCAGACGCACCTTGCCGCGCTCCACGAGCAGCATCACGCTCGTCGTGGTCGCCACGACTTTGGTCAGCGACGCGAGGTCGAAGATCGTATCGAGCGACATCGGCTCGACGGCCGGCACCAGCGCCCGATTGCCGATCGCTTTCTGATACAGCACCCGATCGCCCCGGCCAATCAACACGACGGCGCCAGGGAGCTTCTTCTCGGCGATCGCGCTCTGGACGAGCGGCTCGATCGCGTCGAGCTTCCGCAGATCGACAGCCTGTTCCGCTTCGGTGTCGTTGGGAGGCCGCGGAGCCGACGACGGGATCCGGGGCGGGGCGGTCTCGAGCCTCGGTGCCGCGCCGCTTCCAGCCTGGCCGACAGCGAGCGCGAGCGTGAGGGCGGCCCAGCAGGCGAGCTTCATCATTCCGCCGTTGGATTATACTTTGCCGTCATGAGCCGCTTGCGCGGTGTTCTGCGTCCGGCGCTGCTCCTCTCCCTCTTGTCGCTGGCCGGGGCTGCCGGCTTGGCGGCACAGGCCCTCGTCGGGAGGGTTGCCGGCACCATCCGGGACGACGCCGGGAAGCCGGTGGCCGGTGCAACCATTACGGCCTCCAACCCCGAGCAGGCCCTGACCCTGACGGCAACGAGCGACACGAAAGGGCGGTTCGGCATCCTCGGCCTTCGCCGAGGCGTCTGGGTCTTCTCGATCGCTGCGCCAGGGTTTCAGAGGGTGAGTCAGGCCGGCGAGGTCCAACTCGGAAACCAGAACCCGCCTCTGAACATCAAGCTGGTGAAGAGGCCCATCCCGCCAGCCGGCCCGCTCTCGACCCTCACGGGCCCAGACATCCAGACGATGATCGATGCGGCGGAGTCGTCTGCGTCGTCAGGTGACCTGCAGGCCGCTATCGGGGGCTACCGCGATTTGCTCTCGAAGGTGCCTGCGCTGACGTCGGCCCATCTGCGCATCGGCACGCTCCTCGAGCAGAAGGGGGACGTGCCTGCGGCGCTCGAAGCCTACCGGGAGCTGGTGCGGCTCGAGCCGGACAACACGCGGGCGGCCGCCGCCATCGCCCGTCTCACCCGGATTCCGTGATGAGGCCGGTCGCGGCGCTGGCGCTCGGCGCCACGTTGTCGATCATCCCGTCGCTCTCCGCCCACGACCCGCAGCAGACACCTCCGACGTTCCGATCCGGAACAGCTCTGGTCGAAGTGGACATCATCGTCAAGGACAAAGACGGCCAGTTCGTGTCCGGACTGACCGCAGACGACTTCGAGGTGCTCGAGGAGGGGCGGCCACAACAGATCCAGCACTTCTATCTCGTCACCGAACATGCCGCCGCGCGAGGAGGACCGGCTTCCGCCGTGAGGATGCCCCGTTCGCCGGATCAGAGAGAGCGGCGAGCCTTCGTCCTCTATTTCGACACGGATCATCTCGAGGCGGCCGGCGTGGCGCGGCTGAAGCAGGCCGCCATGACGTTCGTGGGTGCCCAGGTCAGGCCCGGGGACCTTGCCGGCGTCTTCGCGAATGGCGCGCTCTGGCACGGGCATCTGACGACCGACGCCCAGGAGGTGCTCGACGGAATCCGTGCTGTCGTGCCCGGACTCGAAACGTCGGCGACGCGGCGGGCGATGCTCGTCGAGTACCCGAGGATCGACAGCGAGCTCGACGCGGTCCGGATCGATGCCGGCGATCAGCGCACGCTCGACGCGCTCGCGGCACAGAACTGCGTGCAGGAGCGCGCCAACTGCGATCAGGAAGGAGGGCTCGAGTACGTGGTCGTGAAGCTGCAGCGAAAGGCGCAGATCTACGTAGCCGAAGCTCGGAAGACGGCGACGTCGACGCTGAAGACGCTGTCATACCTCTCGAAGAACCTGGCGGGCCTCGAAGGGCGGAAGACCGTGCTGATGATATCGGAGGGGTTCTACACGAATGACGTCCGGTCCGAGCTGCCGTTGATTGCAGGCCAGGCGTCGAGAGCCGGCGTGACGATCTACACGCTCGACGCGCGCGGCACGACACGCACGGCTGGTCGGACGATTGCGGACGCAAGCGTCGCGCTCGGCAGCCTGTCGATGGTCGGAGATACCGGGGAGGAAGGTCTGGATGTGCTCGCCACCGCCACTGGCGGGCTGCCGCTTCGACACACCGACAACTTCGCCGGGGCGATGGCTTCGATTGCGGAAGATACGAGCACCTACTACGTGCTCGCGTACTCTCCGGAGAACGCGGCGGCCGACGGGCGCTACCGAGCCATCGAGCTCAAAACGTCCTGGAAAGGACTGCGCGTGCGGGCGCGCCGAGGCTACGTGGCGACGCCGCTGCCCGGTCCGAAGGCAGTGCGGACAGGAAAGTAGCGCTCGGTTCCTATTGCAGCCGCGTGTCGGCGCGCATCCGTCCTTCGGTCGCCTGCTGGAAGAACGGCTCCCACTGCCGTCGAATCCGATCGGCTTTATCGATTTGTCCCGCCTCGGGCGATCGCCCGGTGGTCACCAGATAGATGAACGCCTGGCGGTGGACCTTTGAAGAGTCTGCTGCGGATGGAATGCGCGGGCCCTCGATGGCCACGATGTCCTGGACCAGCACGTCACGGCGCGTTCCGCTGAAGGTCACGCCGACGCGCGGCGCATCCTCGGCGGTACGGGAAGGCACGACGTTGACAGGGTTCTCGACGTAGAAGAACGACGGAACCTGCGACTCCGGGAGCAGCCCCATCGCATACTGATCGAGGCTGCTGTACCGCTGCACCGACGCGCTCGTCCTGAAGGACCCGCCTCCGAGATCTTCGATGTCGTTGCCTTCCATCACCGAGGCGTCGGAATCGAAGAAGAAGCTCCAGTGCGCGAGCCCACGGCCGAGTAGGGCCTGCGACCGCTGACCGTTCCGATCCCTGAACTCCACGAAGGCCAGCCAGCGGTGGCCGACCTCCTGACCGAGCACGCTGAGCGTGTTGTTCTCTCCAAGGAACTTCTGCGTGGGATCGTCAGGATACTTCCCGAGCCAGTCCATCACGGCGAGGCTTCGCAGCCGGCCTCCGCTCCCGAAGTCGCGCGACGCGTCGTAGACATCGATGCCGATGCCGCGGACTTCGTTCGCGATGGTCGTTTCGTACGCAAATGCGTCACGAATGATCGCGGCGTCGGTCCACAGCACGAGCTGGTCGTAGTTGTCGCCGTGGGTCTGGTAGAACTTGCGCGTCAGCGCGACGAGATCGAGCTGGCTCTGCTCGGCGAACCGCTCGCCCACTGCGGCGGCGCCGCCCGCGGTCGGGCCGGCATCGTTCAGGTTGATGGCGCGGAAATCACCCGTGTGGCCGGGTGAGACGCCAACCACGGCGTCGCCCAGGCTGACGTCGCCGTACTTCATCTCGATCGTACCCGTCGGCAGGAGCGTCGCCTGCGCTGTCATGACGCGCGTCGAATCGAAGCCGCGGACGGCGCACCAGGTCACCGTGTATTGATCGGACGCGGCATTCACGTAGACCCGACCGCCTGTGGACGGATCGAGGTCCGCGAGGAACAGCGACACGCGTGCGGGACCGGTCAGGTGCCGTGCGACGTTGCGCTCGGTGCTCGCGCGATCCTCTTCCTCGAACGTCACGTTGCCGTCCGAGTTGACGAACGCGACCGTGCGCGCGGTGTTGTAGAAGTTGAACGTGAACGGAACGTTCACCTGAATGCTGTCGTCGTCTGCCATCATCAACCGGCGGCCGAGCGTCTGCCGGAAGCTGCCGTCGATCCGCTGAGCGTCGAATCCGCCGCCGCCGTTGCGGGTGAAGCGAACGCCAAAGCCGCTGAGATCGAAGCTGTTGGGTGAGAGGACGACGTCCCCCTGGTCCTGGATGACGGCGATGTCTCCGACATCAGCGGCTGCGACGCTGAGCGCCGACCGCCGCTCCGACGTCCGGGCCGCCTGCTGCTGGTGGGTCCACAGCGCGTCGAGCACCCGGTATCTCGGGGTACCGTCGAGGACGTCTCGCTTCTGCGACGCCGTGGAGGGAGCCGGTTGGGCGCCGGCCATCGCCTCCGCCTCGGGCTCGACCGCGGCCGTGGTGCAGGGATTCTGCGTGCTCGGCGAAGGGGGATTCGGGGACGGCGACGGAGTACCGCCGTCCCCCGACCCGCCGCACGCGGCCGCAAACCCGCCGAGCAGCAACGCGATGAGCGATGCCTGAAGACGCGCCATGCCCGGTGGTCGGCGCCCTACTTCGCGTCTTTGATCTGCTCGAGGATCTTCTTCGCGTCCGGGAGCTCGCGGGCATCAGCCGGCGCCATGGACACGAACTTCTCGAGTTCCGTCTTGGCCTCCGGGTATTTCTTCGCCGCCACGTATGCCCGCCCGCGATAGTAGTACGTCTCCGCCTGCGTCGGGAACTGGGTGGCGACCTTGTTGAGCATCTCCAGCGCTTCGTCGGGCTTGTTCTCGTTGATGAGCGTAATCGACGCGTTGATGAAGGGCAGCGGGTTCTTGACCTTCGTGATGTCGACTTTCTTCATCATCTCGAGCGCCGCAGGCTTGTCGCCCTGCTCCATGATCAGGTCGGCGAGCACGAGCCGCATCTCGTCGTTGGTCGGGTCCTTGTCGGACGCGATCCGCATGTACTCCACAGCCTTCGGAATGTTGTTCTCGCCCGCGTAGGACTGGGCGATGTACGCGTTCAGCTGATGGACGTCCGGGAATTTTGCGAGGAGATCCTCGAAGATCTTCCGCGCCTCCGCGAACTTCTGACCGCTCAGGAGGTTCATCCCTTCCTGAGCCTTCGCGTTCAGCTCGGCGCCGGGGTCGGGTCGGTCGACGTGCTTGGCGAGGGTGACCGTGATGTCCGCCATCTGGGCGCTCTCCTCCACCTTGACCTTGCCGCTCTGCGGATCGAAGCCTTCCTTGCTGAACTCGATCGTCCATTCCCCGCCGGCGATGCCGTTGATCGTCCACTCACCCTTCTTGTTCGACTTCGACTGCACCGGCTGCGTCTGGCCGGTCATCGTCGCCTTGACCTGCACGTCCTGTAGTGGTTGCCCTTTGTCGTCGACGACCTTGCCGGAGACGCGACCATCACCGCGCACCTGCGCAAGGGCGCTCGTCGCAGCCAGTGTGAACACAAGCAGGAACGCCGTCTTTCGCAATGTCCTCATGATCTCCCCATCGACGGAAAAAACCTTGCGCAGCACTGACGTGGGCTCCCCTCGCCAGGCCAGAAGCTTGACAACCTCCCGCTGACGCCAGGGCCGCGGCGCCATCCGGCAAGTCTAGAACATTTCGACGTGTCGGTGCGATGGGACGCCAAGGTGTGGTCCAGCCTGACGGACACACGGCCGAGGTAAGGTTAGGCGGTGGGAAGCTATCGCTAAAACGCCACGCTACCGGGCGAACCTATCGAAGATGTCCACCAGCTCGGAGAGACGTTTGGAGGTCTCGGGCTCCCCCTGGACAACGCCATCGGGGACGCACTTTTCCACATGATACCGAAGCACCGCGAGGCTGATGCGGTTGAGGGCGGCTTCGGCTGCAGCCAGTTGTTGGAGCAGCTCCACGCAGACGCGAGGTTCCTGGACCATCCGGCGGATGCCCCGTACCTGGCCTTCGATCCGGTTCAAGCGTGTCACCAGACTCTGCTGCTGCGTTTGGTCCAACATCGGCGACCTCGATCTCGATCAAGAAGCCCGGTCGGATGCCGGGCCCCTGCCGTATTGCAAGCGTTACGCCCGACGCCCGGGGGAGTATCCGCCGACAGATGCTTGAGTTTTGCAGGAAAAGCCCAAGAGAATACGCCGGGGCCGCGCGCGTACGCTCTCGCGATTCGTAAACGGTTACGATTTGCGGCTCGAGCGCGGCTTGAGCCGACTTAAGCCGACCTAAGCCGACCTAAGCAATGACGAGCTGCTGGAGCGATTCTCCACCACGACCGACCTCTCACCATCGGCCCGGCTCATGAGCCCAGTCCGTTCTGTCGGTGTGCTCGGCGCAGGAACGATGGGCGCGCAGATCGCCGCCCACTTCGCGAACGCCGGATTGCCCGTCCGATTGCTCGACGTCACCGCAGCCATGGCGCGTGAGGGCCTGGAGCGCGCAAAGGGTATTCGCCCCGATGCGTTCTTCTCTCCGGAGGCAGAGCGCCTGATCGCAACCGGCGGCCTCGACAATGACCTCGACACGCTGGCGCACACCGACTGGATCGTCGAGGCGGTTGTCGAACGCCTGGACGTCAAGCAGGCACTCCTGGCCCGCCTGGACAGCGTCGTGACCGGACATACGATCGTCAGCTCCAACACCTCGGGCATTCCGCTTTCCGCGATCGCGGCGGGCCGTTCCGAAAGGTTCAGGCGGCACTGGCTCGGCACACATTTCTTCAACCCTCCGCGTTACCTCCACCTCCTCGAGATCATCCCCACCGGCGATACGCTGCCCGAAGTCGTCGACTCGATCTCCCGCTGCGCGGATCGGTGTCTAGGGAAAGGGGTTGTCGTCGCAAAGGATACGCCCGGGTTCATCGCGAATCATCTTGGTGTGTTCGGGGTCGCGCGAGCGCTCGCCGCGCTCGTGAGCGGCGACTGCACGATTGAAGAGATCGACGCAATCACGGGGCCGGCCATCGGAAGGCCGAAGAGCGCGACCTTTCGAACGATCGACATCGCCGGCATCGACGTGCTGGCTGACGTCACTCGAAACCTCGCCGAACGACTCGACCGGCCAGAGCGCCGTGCCATCTTTGCCGCTCCTGCGCTCATCGGCATGCTCGTCGAGCGCGGCTGGATCGGCGCGAAGTCCGGCCAGGGCTTCTACAAGAAAGTCGGCGACGAGATCCTCACGCTCGATCCGTCCACGATGACCTACCGGCCGAAGCAGCCGGCACGATTTCCGTCCGTCGATGCCGCTCGAGCCATCGAGAGCGCCGCGGATCGGATCCGCGCCCTCTTCCTCGGCAGCGACCGCGCGGGCCGGCTGTTGAGGGACACGCTCGGCCAGCTGCTGCTCTACTCGGCACGCGTCACGCCGGAGATCGCCAACTCGATTGACGACGTGGATCGGGCCATGCGGTGGGGCTTCGGCTGGGAGCTCGGGCCCTTCGAGACGTGGGATGCCATCGGCGTCGAGAAAGTCATCGACGCCTGCGGGGCTGGGGAGCTCCCTCCTCTGCTTGCGGAGGCACTCGCGCGCGGAGCGTTCCGACCTGCTACGCTGGGCACGAACGGCGCCCCGCGGCACTCACGTGTCCCTCCAGCGGACCCCGATGCCGAAGTCCTGCGCGTGGCCAGAGAGCGCGGCGCCGTAGTACGCCGGAACGCCGCATGCAGCCTGGTCGACCTCGGAGACGACGTGCTGGCCGTAGAGTTTCACTCGAAGATGAACACCATCGGCGGAGATGCCCTGCAGATGCTCGAAGCGGGCGTCACGTTGGCGGCAACCAGCTTCCGGGCACTTGTCGTCGGAAACGAGGCACCACATTTCTCCGCCGGCGCCAACTTGCTCCTGCTGCTCCTCGAATCACAGGAGGGCAACTGGGACGAGGTGGATCTGATGGTGCGGGGCTTCCAGCGAGCCACCATGGCCTTGAAGTACCTCCGACGTGCCCGTTGTCGTGGCGCCGGCTGGCCTGTCGCTCGGAGGCGCCTGCGAGATGTGCCTCCACGGCGACCGCGTGGTCGCGGCCGCCGAGACGTACATGGGACTCGTGGAAACCGGGGTCGGGCTGATCCCTGCTGGCGGCGGCACGAAAGAGATGCTGGTTCGGGCGCTCCAGGCTTGCGCAGACGGAGAGGACCCCCTTCCACACGTCGAGCGGATTTTCGAGACAATTGCTTTGGGTAAAGTCTCCACCAGCGCCGCCGACGCACGCCGGTACGGCTACCTTCGTGATGTGGACGGCATCACGATGAACCGGGAACGCCTGATTGCCGAGGCGAAGCGCATGGCGCTCGCCCGATCCGCCGACTACGCCAAGCCGCGGCCAACCTCGGTTCGAGTCGGCGGCGAGAATACCCACGCCGCGCTGAAGCTCGGCGTCTATCTCGCGTGGCGCGCGGGGCGTCTCAGCGATCACGACGCGCTCATTGGGCGCAAGCTGGCCTGGGTGCTGTCGGGAGGGAACCTTGCGCACCTCGGCGAGGTCAGCGAGCAGCAGCTGCTCGATCTCGAACGCGAAGCGTTCCTCGGCCTCTGCGGGGAACGCCGAACCCAGGAACGGATCGCGCACACGCTGAAGACCGGAAAACCACTGAGAAACTGAGGACATGATGGACGAGGGAACGGGCCCGCCGGTCATAGTGATCCCGGGCATTCAAGGACGATGGGAATGGATGGTGCCGGCGCTGCGGGAGCTGCGGCGGTCGTGTCGCGCCATCTCGTACTCGCTTTGCGGAGACTCGGGCTCCGGCATCGAGAGGGATCCCGAGCTGGGGTTCGAGAACTATCTCCGACAGCTCGACATCGTCTTCGAGCGGACGGGCATCTCGCGCGCGGCGCTTTGTGGCGTCTCGTACGGAGGCTTCATCGCGCTTCGTTATGCGGCGACGAGACCCGAGCGTGTCAGCGCGCTCGTCCTGGTCTCTGCTCCCGCGCCCGGCTGGCAGCCGTCACCGCGTCAACAGCGGTTCCTGGCGAAGCCGCGGCTGCGCGCGCCGATCTTCATGCTCACGGCGCCAGCCCGTCTGTGGCGGGAGATTCGGTCAGCCATACCTTCCTTGGGAGCCAGCGTCTATTTCGTCCTCACGCATGGCGCTCGCGTGCTCATGGCGCCACTCTCTCCGTCGCGCGCTGCGGCGCGGGTAGCCGATCAGCAGGCCGTCGACTTCACGGGAGACGGAGCTCGGGTCAAGGCGCCGACCCTGGTCGTCACGGGTGAGGACTCGCTCGATCACGTCGTTCCCCCGAGCGTCTCGCGCTGGTATCTTTCGCTCATCCCCGGGGCGCGCTACACCAAGCTCGATGGGACCGGACACATCGGGATGATCACGCAACCGGCTCGTTTCGCACACATCGTCAGCGACTTCGTCCATGCCAACCGTCACTGATCTCGCCGGCTCTGCCGGCCGTCTCGAGGCGGTCCTCGATTTGCCGCCCTCGTCCGGCGACGGACCAGCGGAGACACCGCCCGTCCACGCAGCTGTCGTATTCGCCCACCCGCACCCGCAGTTCGGCGGGACGATGCACACGAAGGTGGTGTATCAGGGCGCGAAGGGCCTGACGCGGATCGGGTGCGCCGTGCTTCGCTTCAACTTTCGTGGAGTGGGAGCGAGCAGCGGCACATTCGGCGACGGCGAAGGTGAAATGGCGGATTACCGCGCAGCGCTCGACTACATGAGTACCCGGTATCCGGACAGGCCACTCTGGGCGGCCGGCTTCTCCTTCGGATCGTGGGTCGCGCTCGAGCTCGGCGCGCGCGACGATCGCGTATCCGTCCTCGTCGGCATCGCTCCACCGGTGGCGGCGTCCAGCTCCGGCATGAAGTACGAATTCCCCGCGACGCTCCAGAGCGAGAAGCCGAAGTTCCTGATTCAGGGAGAGGCGGACGAAATCTGCCCGCTCGAAAGCCTGTGGCGATTTTACGGACAGCTGAAGGAACCCAAGGAGCTCGTGGTCATCGACGCCGCGGACCACTTGTTCGACGGCAAGACCCAGGAAGTCGGTGAGGCACTCGCGGACCTGTTGGAGGGGTTCTGAAAGTGAACATGATGACGACGACCCGCGGCGGCGCCTGGCTGATCGACGATGCGCGGCCGGGCACCATCTTCACCGTCGAACAGTTCACCGACGAGCATCGGTTGATCGCCGGAACGGCGGACGACTTCATGCGGCAGGAGGTCGCCCCGGCCCTCGACCGTCTGGAACAGAAGGACTGGACCCTGGCGCGCTCGCTCGTCCAGCGCTGCGGCGCGCTCGGGCTGCTCGGAACCGACGTGCCCGAGGCCTACGGCGGCGTCGAGCTCGACAAGGTCTCGTCCATCATCGTCGGCGAGGCCGTGGGCCAGGTGGCGTCCTTCGCCACGACCTTCGGGGCGCAGGCAGGTCTCGCGATCACGCCGCTGCTCTGCTTCGGCACCGACGAGCAGAAGGCGCGCTATCTTCCGCGCCTGGTCACGGGAGAAATCGTCGGCGCCTACGCGCTGAGCGAGACCGGGTCGGGCTCGGACGCTCTCGGGGCCAAGACGACGGCATCGCGTCGTCCGGACGGCGGCTATGTCTTGAGCGGCGAGAAGATGTGGACCACCAACGGTGGATTCGCGGATCTGTTCATTGTCTTCGCGAAGGTCGACGGCGAACATTTTTCCGCCTTCCTCGTCGAGCGCGGCTTTCCCGGAGTGAGCACGGGCAGGGAGGAGCACAAGATGGGCCTCCACGGCTCCTCCACGACGCCGTTGGTCCTGCAGGAGGCGGTGATCCCGCCCGGCCAGCTGCTGGGAGAAATCGGAAAGGGCCACAAGGTCGCGTTCAACGTCCTCAATTACGGCCGCTTCAAGCTCGGTGCGATGTGCAGCGGCGGGGCCCGGATGGTGATCGGCGAGGCCGCCCGCTACGCAATCGCGCGGAAGCAGTTCGGGCAGCCGATCGCCACTTTCGGCGCAATCCGGGAGAAGCTCGCCGAGATGGCGATCCGGGAGTTCGCCGTGGAATCGATGCTCTACAGGACGGCCGGGCTCATCGACGGCGCCCTGCAGGGCAGCGCGCCGGATGCGATGCTCGCGGCAATCGAAGAGTTCGCGATAGAAGCGTCGGCCTTGAAGGTCGCCAGCAGCGAGATGCTCGACTACGTCGTGGACGAGAACGTTCAGATTCACGGCGGCAACGGCTTCGTCAGCGACTATCCCGCCGAGCGGGCCTACAGAGATGCCCGCGTGAACCGGATCTTCGAAGGGACGAACGAGATCAACCGGCTGCTGATCCCGGGCATGCTCGTACGGCGCGCCCTGAAGGGCGGCTTGCCGCTCGTCTCCGCGGCGCGCGCGCTCCAGGACGACCTCCTGACATTGCCGGTGCCGGACCAGCCTGGAGCAGCGCCTCTCGACACCCAGCTGCGGATCGTCGCCGGCATGAAGAAGGTCGCGCTGATCGTGATCGGAACAGCGATGCAGACATTCGGAGAGAGGCTCACCGATCAGCAGGAGATTCTCTCGACCACCGCCAACATCGTCATCGATGTGTTCGCCGCGGAGAGTGGAGTCCTGCGCGCGGCGGTGATGCCGGAGGGACCCGGACACGCGGCCGCGCGCGTTCTGGTCAATGACGCCGCTGCCCGCGTCGAGATTGCCGCACGGACGGCGCTCGCCGGGATGACCGAAGGGGATCAGCTGCGGACGCTGCTCGCGGCGCTGCGTCGAGTGCTGAAAGTGACGCCAGTGAATACTGTCGCGTTACGGCGTGAAATCGCTGAGGTCGTCATCGCCCGTCCGGGCTATCCTTTCTGACGAAACCATTTCAGGCTGCAGCGCAGCCGTTCAGAGCCGCCCCCTGGGCAGGGCTGAAGCCCTGCGCTACGAGGACTGACAAACCAGATCTGGAGCCTTACGCCGTTGCGAGCTCTGCGACTCCTGATCGTCCTTCTGGTAGCCGTTTCGGCGGCATGCCGCACACCCGAGCGGCCGTATACCGAAGAAATCGGCGCGTGGCAGGCGGAGAAAGACCAGTTCATGCGGCTCTCGCCGGAGTCGCCGGTGCCGGAAGCGCAGCGCGCGACGTTTCCACCGCTCTCCTATTTCGCTGTGAACGAGGAATACCGGGTGCCGGCGGATCTGAAAGTCATCTCCAGCAATCAGGTGCTCGAGATGCCGACCTCGACCGGGCAGCTGCGGAAGATGCGTCGTGTCGGCACACTCGCCTTCACCTTGAAGGGACAGCCGTCGACGCTGACCGCCTTCATCGACGCTACGGAAAACGACATGCGCCGGCTGTTCGTACCGTTTGGAGACCTGACGAACGGCTCCGAGACGTACCAGGGCGGGCGATACCTCGATCTCGATCGCACCGTGACCGGTCTGTACGACCTCGACTTCAACCGTGCGTACCATCCGTTCTGTCTGTTCAACTCGAGCTACGATTGCCCGGTGCCTCCGCGCGAGAACCGCTTGACCACTCCCATTCGAGCCGGGGAGCGGCTCGCCGCCGCCGCGCACTGAGATGATCACGGCGATCGTCTTCGATTTCGACGGCGTCCTGGCCGACTCGGAAATCCTCCACCTGCGCTCGTATCAGGAGGTCCTCGCGCCGCTTGGCGCCGAGATGTCGCGGGCGGATTACTTCGCGCGTTACCTGGGATTCGACGATGAGGGCGTGTTCAGGACCTTCGGAACGGAACGCGGCCTGGGGCTCACGGGAGACGACATCGCGGAGCTGATCGCCCGAAAGTCGATCGTCTTCGAAGCGCTCGAGGCGACCTCCGAAATGCTGTTCCCGGGTGCTGCGCGATGTGTGCGCCGGCTCGCCGGGGAGTTTCCACTCGGGATCGCATCCGGCGCGCTGCGCCACGAGATAGAGGCGGTCCTCGACCGTTCCGGTCTGCGCGACTGTTTCGCGTTCATCGTGGCTTCAGGCGATACGCCGTCCAGCAAGCCGGCGCCCGATCCGTACCTCCGTGCCGCGGCGCTGCACGGGCGACCGCCCGACGCCTGCGTCGCCGTGGAGGACTCGAAATGGGGCATCGAGTCGGCTCGAGCGGCGGGCCTCGCCTGTGTCGGGATCACCCAGACATATCCGCGCGACGAGCTCGCCGGCGCCGACTGCATCATCGACTCGCTCGACGAGCTCAGCCCCTCGTTGATACGCTCGCTGCGAGCCTCATGACCACTCCGCTGAACCTCCGCGCGCGGACTTCCCGGATGGCCGGCGACCTCCGTCGCGCGATGAGCACGCCTGGCGGCGATCTGGCAGCAGCGGTGCTGACGATCGCGCGGATCGAGTACCCGTACCTCGACCCCGAGCCGTACCTGCGCATCATCGAACGGATGGGGGAAGAGGCGTCGACGCGGATCGAGGCCGCCGACTCCGCGCCGGACGCCGTGCGGATCCTGAACGAGTATCTCTACGACGAGATGGGGTTTCGCGGAAACCGCGAGCACTACGACGACCCGCGCAACAGCTTCCTCAACGAGGTGCTGGAACGCCGGACCGGCATCCCCATCTCGCTGGCGGTTGTCTATCTGGAGGTCGCTCGGCGCGCCGGCCTCCGCGCGGACGGCGTCAATTTTCCCGGCCACTTCCTCCTGCGCGTACAGACGGAGCTCGACCCGCAGTCACCCGCCGGCGAGGCCTTCCTGATCGTGGATCCCTTCCATGGCGGAGCGCTCCTCGATCACGACGATTGCGAGCAACTGCTCCAGCAGCACGTCGGGGCCGAAAGCGAGCTGAGCGACAGCGTCCTGGAACCCGCGACGCGCGCGCAAATCATCGTTCGCACGCTCGTGAACCTGAAGCGGCTCTACGTTCGGATGCGATCGTTCCCGCAAGCGCACCTGGTCTCCGAGCTCCTCCTCGCCGTCGATCCCCTGTCGCTCTCCGAGCTTCGCGACCGCGGCTTGCTGGCCTATCACCTCGAGGACTTCGCGGCCGCCTTGCGCGATCTCGAGTCCTACCTGCGACTGCTTCGGCCCACCGAAGACGGGGCGGCCGCGACAACGGACGACGACCAGCACGTCGACCAGATTGCGGAGCAGGTCAAGATGCTCCGGCGTCGCGTGGCGGGGTTGAACTGAAGAAACCGGCGCTGTGACCAATCGAGGGACGAACGTTTGGTTTTCTGCCGGTTTCGATTCAGCAATTTGAAGATCTCAGGAATGCCCACTCCGTGGTCGCCGTATCCGCCACTCGTCACCCGCCCGATCCAAACTTCGCGCATCTCACCACCACGAACAGTCGTCTCGTCCCCCGAGTGCCGAGCGTTGTGACGAACGTCCCGCGCGCGCTCTCTGAGACCACATTCAAATAGCTGAAGACGAACCAGGCCGATCGCGAAATGCACCCGTAATTCCGCACGATTTCGAGGCTTCCGCCGCTCGTCCCTGGCACATCTGATGCTCACCTGAGCGGGCGACTCGCGCGCGCCTGTCTCTCCCCAGGACATTCGAAGGCGCGCACCCTCACGCGCCGGGGGCACCAGCCCGGCAAGGAGTTCAAGCGGACATGAAGAAACTCATCTCGCTCCTCGCGCTGTGCCTGGCACTCGCGGCTCCGGCATGGGCGCAGATCCAGAGCGGCACCATCGCGGGCACGATCGTCGACGAGCAGGGATCGGTGCTGCCGGGTGTCACCGTTACTTTGACCAGCACCGACCGCACGGCGACGTTCACGAGCCAGTCGGACGGCCGCTTCCGTTTCCTGAACCTTCCACCGGGCTCTTACACGCTCGCCCTGGAGCTGACAGGATTCTCGAAGCTCGTGCGCGAAGCTGTCAGCGTTTCTGTCGGGACGAACGTCGACCTGCCGCTGACGCTGAAAGTCGCGTCGGTGCAGGAGACCGTCACAGTGCAGGGCGGCTCGCCGATCATCGACACGCGGGCGACCGGCACCGCGACGAACTTCACTCAGGCGGAGCTCGACAAGATTCCGACGTCGCGCGATCCGTGGGCCCTCCTGCGCACCGTGCCCGGCGTGATGGTGGACCGCGTCAACATCGCCGGCAACGAGACCGGTCAGCAGTCGAACTTCCAGTCGAAGGGCACGCGTCCGCAGGACGCCGTCTGGACGATGGACGGTGTGATGATCACGGACATGGCGGCGATCGGCTCGTCGGCGACCTACTTCAACTACGACAACTTCGAGGAAGTGCAGGTCTCGACCGCCGCGCAGGACCTGAAGCAGGCAACTGGTGGCGTCGGCCTGAACTTCGTCGTCCGCCGGGGGACCAATCAGTTCCGCGGCAACGCGCGTGGCTATTTCACGAACGACTCGCTCGAAGCCTCCAACGTGCCCGACGAGCTGAAGGCGACCGGCGTGACACCTGAGACTGCCGATCACAACCAGCAGATCTCCGACTACACCGTGGATTTCGGCGGGCCGCTGATGCGCGAGAAGGCCTGGTTCTACGGCTCCTGGGCGAACCAGGACATCCGCCTGGTCCGGCGATCCGGCAACCTGATCGATCGAACCGTGCTCAAGACGTTCAACGCGAAGGGCAACTGGCAGGCGACCGAGCGGGACATGGTCAGCGTGCTGTGGTTCCTCGGCGCGAAGGAAAAATACGGACGGTCGCCCGGGCGCACGGGCCTCAGAGATGTCGACACCTTCACGTGGAATCAGGGAGGGGCGTACGTCGACGGCCACCCGCACGGGCTGCTGAAGTTCGAGGACAATCACGCATTCAGCTCGAACCTGTTCGTGACCGGCCGCTACGGGTACTACAACACCGGCTTCGGGCTCGTCCCGAGGGGCGGACTGGACATGAACGTCGGCGAGAGCCAGGTCCTCGGTCAGGGCTTCGGGAGCCAGGAGCAGGACCTCTTCCTCCGTCCGCAGCACAGCGCGGACGTCGAGGGCAACTACTTCTTCAACGGCCTCGGCGGCTCGAACGACCTGAAGTTCGGCGGCGGCTATCGCCGCGTGAACGCCACGGCGAACACGATCTGGCCGGGCAACATGATCCGGGCCTTCGAGAACACTGCGACTGATATCAGGGCGCGCATCTACCGCGAGGGACTCGGCACGGATCGAGCCGAGTATCTCCACTTATACGCCGGCGACACGGTGAGCCGTGGCCGGATGACGCTGGATTTCGGCGCCCGGTACGACCGCCAGTGGGGTTCGGCGCTTCCGAGCCAGACTCGCCCGAACCCGGCCTTCCCGGCCATCATGCCGGGCATCGAGTTCGCGGGCTACGACACACCGTTCACCTGGAACGACATCTCGCCGAGGGTCGGGCTCACGTTCGCGTTGGACGATGCGAAGCGAACGGTGGTGCGGGCCAGCTTCAGCCGCGCGGCCGGCCAGCTGGACACGACGATTGTCGGCTATTCGAACCTGAGCTCCAATGCTGGATACATCGAATATCCGTGGATCGACAGCAACGGCGATCACCTCGCGCAGGCAGGCGAGGTGCAGGTCAATCGGCCGTTCCTCAGCTTCGGGAACGGGTTCGATCCCTCGAATCCCACCTCGGTCGAATCGGTGGACCTCGTCGATCCGAAGCTGAAGGCGCCCCACACGATGGCGATTGTGGCCGGCGTCGAACGTGAGCTGATGCCCAACCTGGCGCTCGGCGTGAGCTACAGCTACACGCGGACGACGGATACGAATGGCAACTTCACGTTCAACTACACACCCTGGATTGGGGTGACGGCGGCCGACTACAGCCCCGACGCGCTGCTGACGGGAACGCTCCCCGACGGACAGCCGTACAGCGTCCAGACCAACGTCGCCAACCCCGATGTGATCGAGGCGAATGGCTTCGGGACGATTCTCTCGAACCATCCCGGCTACTACAGCTACTACAACGGCGTGGAGTTCTCGCTCACCAAGCGCTTGTCCGACCGCTGGATGGCTCGCGTCGGCGCGGCGATCAACTCGGCGAGGGAGTGCTACACGGTCCGTGAGGATGAAATCGGCAACCCGACGCCAACCGATACGACGCCGCTCCTCAACTGCGGCGCCTACACGGTCCGCAGCGGCGGCAGCGGCGCGGGTGACATCTTCATCCACTCGAAGTGGCAGCTCAACGCCAACGCCCTGTACGTGTTCCCGCACGACGTGAACGTGGCGGCGAACCTCTTCGGCCGTCAGGGCTACCCGTTCCCGATTTACCGGAACGCGGCGCTCGGCTACGAAGGCACCCGCAGGGTGCTCGTGTCGCCGGCACTCGACACCTTCCGGCTCGGCAACTTGTGGGATCTCGACATGCGGGTGTCGAAGACGATTCGCTTCGGCGCGCGGAGCGTCGAGGTGATCGCCGACCTCTTCAACGTGTTGAACGCCAACACCGAGCTGGTTCGGAATCGGAACGTTACCTCGACGGCGTTCAACAGCTTGCAGCAGAACCTGAGCCCGAGAATTCTCCGATTCGGCGTCAGGGTGGGATTCTAGACTCATCCGAGGGGCTTCGCCCCTCGGACTCCCCGACACGCGCTCTCGCGTGGCTCGCTCGCCATGCTCGCTCGCACCCGTGGGAGCGAGCGTCGGGTTTGTGAGACGGCTTCTAGGGAAAAGGCTCGAGGCGGCGGCAACCTGGGGCCTGGAGTCTTTCATCGGCGAAGCGATTGCCTGGATCGGCCAATCCAAGGCCTTGGATGTGGATACTCCCGGGTGGCAGCGTCCGACTGCCCCCGGGAGTCGGAATCGGAGTACCCAGTCAACCTTAAGTCATTCGTCCCTGTTGGATTACGGTCGTCCCTCGAATTGCGGCGATTCGTCACAACTTTCCCCCCGCACTGGCACATTTGGTGCTCCTCGCCGCTCGATTCCTGAAGCGGTTTTTTTACGGAGGACCAGATGAGGGTACGTTCGATCGCCATATTGGCGGCCCTGGCGCTCATCCTGAGCGTGACGCCCGCGTGGGCCCAGGACCAGACAGGCGAGATTTTCGGCAAAGTGACGGACGAGTCGGGAGCGGTCCTGCCTGGCGTTCAGGTCACCATCACCAGTCCGGTACTGCTGCAGCCGCTGTCGGCAACGACGAGCGAGACCGGCTCATTCCAGTTCCCACGTCTCAACGTCGCGACCTACACGGTGAAATTCGAGCTCCCCGGATTCAAGACGATCGTCAAGGAAGGCATCCAGGTCACCGTCGGCTTCAACGCGAACGTCAGCACGCAGATGGGCGTGTCGACCGTGCAGGAGACCGTGACCGTCACCGGTGAGAGCCCGATCGTCGACACGAAGAGCGCCGGCACCAAGCAGACGTTCACGACCGAGATGCTGCAGAGCATCCCGTCGGCGCGCGATCCGTGGGTCATCCTCCAGCAGACTGCCGGCATCGCGATGGACCGCGAGAACATCGGCGGCAACATGTCGGGCCAGCAGTCCAACTACATCTCGCGCGGCGCGAACCCGACCAACAACAAGTGGACGCTCGACGGCGTGGACATCACCGACATGTCCGCAACGGGCGCGTCGCCGAGCTATTACGACTTCGACGCGTTCCAGGAGATCACCATCAACACCGGCGGCGTGGACGTCACTCAGCAGACCGGCGGCGTCGGCATCAACCTGGTCACAAAGAGCGGCTCCGACAGGTTCCGCGGCTCCTCCCGCTACTACGTCACCGACGAGAACTTCGAGTCGCAGAACATCAACGACGATCTGCGCAAGCAGGGCGCGACCTCCGGAAATCCCATTCAGAACATCAAGGACTACGGCGTCGAGGCGGGCGGCCCGATCAAGCGTGGTCGCGCGTGGGTGTGGGGCAGCTTCGGCAAGCAGTTCGTAGACGTCGGCGTCGTCGGCTTCTACAAGCCTACGCCGGAATGCCAGGCCTTCAAGACGGCGTCGGTCGCGCTGGCCGCGCCGATCATCGACGTGAACAATTGCCTCAACACCGATCGGACGGTGCTGCAGACGACGAACCTGAAGGGTGAGGTCCAGCTGTTCAAGGGCAACAAGCTGTAGTCTCTTCAACAACTTCGCAAAGAAGGAGCGGAACGCGCGAGGCGCAGACGACCTGCACCCCATCGAGACCACGACTCCCCAGGGCGCCGTGCCGGCGAGCTTCGGCAAGCACTGGTGGAACACGGGACCGAACCCGACTTTCAAGTTCGGCGATCAGTGGGTGATCACCGACCGGTTGCTGCTCGACGTTCAGTATGCGCACGTCGGCAACAACTTCACGCTCGGGTTCCACTCTCCAGAGCTCCGGGACGTGCAGCCTACGCTGATCGTTGCGACCGGGCTGAACGGACGCTCCGGGGCGGAGAGCGTGTTCATTCGGCCGGTCAACAGCGTCACGTTCAACTCCAGCTACTTCATGCCGGGCGTTCTTGGCGCTGACCACGCCTTCAAGTTTGGCGGGGTTTGGCGCGACTCGAACACCACGTCAATTGGTCACACCGGCGGCTATGGCACCGTGCGGTATCCGCGAACCATCAACGACGACTGCTCGCTCGCAGCGACGCAGTGCGAAGTCGATCTCACCCGCGACAGTTCCACTGTGTACGACCTGCTGAACTACGCGGCCTACGCACAGGACACCATCACTCGCGGCCGTGCCACAATCCAGCTCGGCCTCCGGTACGACTACATCAGGGACAAAGCCGAAGCCTCGAGCATCGCCGCCAACCCACTCGCCGGTCCGTGGCTGCCCGGAATCGACTTCCCGGGCGCCGATCCGGGCGTGGCGTTCAACAACTTCTCGCCGCGTTTTGGCTTCACCTACGATCTCACCGGCAACGGAAGGACGATCGCCCGCGCGAATTACGGGCGGGCCTTCGGGCAGGTGGGGAACAGCGGCATCGCAGGCGCTATCAACCCTGTCGGGACGACGACGCTGAGGTATCCCTGGATCGATTCGAACAAGAACGGCTCCGCGGAGGTCGGAGAAATCACGCTGAGCGCGAACCCGCTGTCGGCCAGCACGAACTGGTCGGCCGCGAATCCCGCGAACACAAGGTCGGCCAACAGCGTCGACCCCAAGCTGAAGAACGACACCGGGGACGAAGTGAGCGTCGGCCTGGACAAGGAAATTGCTGCCGGTTTCGCCATCGGGGGGAGCTACATCTGGCGGCGATACAGCAACTTCTCGTGGAACGATCGCGTCGGAATCACCTCGGACGACTGGGTGGCCAAGTCGTTCACACCGCCCACGGCGACCTGCCCGGGCGAGGACGGGCTCCGTTCGGAGGCGTCGCGCTGCCCGACGGTGACCTATTACGAGCCGACGTTCCAGCAGCCGACCGTGATCAACCTCACGAACATTCCGGGCTACACCCGCAGCTACAGCGGCATCGAGCTCACTGGCCGCAAGCGGATGTCGAACCGCTGGATGATGAACACGAGCTTCTCGTACAGCACCACGCCGGTGCACTTCGGATCGTTCCCTGGTGGGGCGAATCAGGCGAGCGGCACCTCCGGAACGATCCCGTTCTCCGAGGATCCGACCAACCGCGCGGTCCGGGACGGCGGGCAGTACGACTACCTGACGTCCGGCAGCGGCGTCGGAAACGTGTATGTCAACGCGAAGTGGCTGTTCAAGGTCAGCGGCATGTATCAACTGCCGTATGACTTCAACGTGTCGGCGTTCTACAACGCGCGCCAGGGCTATCCATTCGAGCAGGGCATCCTGAGCCCCAGCCGCCTGAACGGCGCTGGCACGGTGTTCATCGTACTGGACCCGATCGGCGACGAGCGTCTGCCGAACTTCCAGAACCTCGATTTCCACGTCGAGCGCCCGGTGCGGTTCATGAACGTCCGGTTCATCCCGTCGGTGGACGTGTTCAACCTGTCGAACTGGAACACGATTCAGGCGATCCGCGGAACGCAGAACACCGGCAACGCGACTGGCACCGTCCCTGGAAACGCGAACCAGATTCAGTCCATCGTGGCGCCACGCGTCGTCCGGTTCGGAGTGCGCGTGAACTGGTAAGACGAGGCGCGCACGGCGCGCCTGCGAGCCGGGGTCCCCGCCATGCGGTTTGTGCATGGTGGGGTGGGAGCCCGGATCCCCGCCACGCGGTTTGTGCATGGTGGGGTGGGAGCCGGAGCGGCGCGGGGCGAAGGGGTCCCCGCAAGCGACCGAGCCGGGGTGTGGGGCGGAGCCCCACATAAGTTTGGAGGAGGCGGGCAGGGCTGTCAGGGATCTGACGGTCCTGCCCGGTGCGTGCAGGGCGGGCCCGAGGTGGGCCCGCCCTTTTTTTGTTTGGGAGCCTTCTGGAGGTTACGGAGAGAACGGAGTTCACAAACGGAGGAACGGAGCAAACGAAGACGAAACGGAGAAGAGGATTCTGGGACCATCGCTGAGCACCTGCTCGCGTGCCCGCCGACGGCGGGCGCTGGAGTGAGCGAACAGGCGGGAGATCACGAACGCCTTGACATCGAACCTGGCGTTCGTGATCTCTCGCCTGTTCTCACTCCGCGAGCAGGTTCGCAGCCACTAAGGTTAGCCATCCGATTACTCTTCTCCGTTTCGTCCTCCGTTGACTCCGTTTCTCCGTTTGTGAGCGTCTCCGTCTCTCCGTAACCTCCTATCTCCACCCCACGAGGGCCGCCAGCCGCTGCAGCAACGTCGGATTGTATTCGGCGGCAGAGACCTCCTCCAGCAGGTCGAGGCATTCGCGGATCGACGGCATGATCGCGACGCCGAGCTTCTTGGAGGCCGTGCTCGCCTGATCCGATCGGTTCGAGATGAGCACGACCCTTGCGGCGGCCGCCATCATCACGTCGAGGCAGTTCTGCACGCTGTCGTCGACGTGGTAGTCGAGCCGCAACGCGGCCGCGGCCGCACCCCGGGACCCGGCAATGACCAGCACGCTCGGCAGGTCGAATCCCTGAGCCACGAGCCAGCGCTGCGTCTGGCGCTGAACGGTGTCCCCCTCGGTCGCAGGCCGCTGCGTGATGAAGAACACCTCCCAACGGTATCGCATCATCAACTCGTGGACGCGGCGGACGGCACCGGGCTCGGTCGGCTGGAGGGTGGTCCAGAAATCCGGCGTCGCACCAATCTCGGCCCAGATCTCTTCCCGCCTCACGCGCGTCTCATGAGGGTCCGTGCCAGTGGTGGGGGGCGGTGGGGCTTGCCCAGGCGTGGCGTTCGCCGCCTCTCCCTCGGGCTGACCGGCCTGCAGGCCGGATGCGTCGGGGAACAGGCGCTGCTCGACGGCACGAAACGCGGACGCAAAGTCCGCGAGCACGCCGTCCATGTCGAAGCCTATCCGGATCACGACAGTCGGCAGTCGGGAGTCGGGAGTCGGCAGTCGGCGGTCACTGGCGGGTTCTCGCGACCTCGTCGTAGAGATAGGCGGACGCGATCACGCCGCCGTGGAAGTTGCCGAGGTCGAGCTTCTCGTTCGGGGCGTGCGCGTTCTCGTCCGGCAGGCCGACGCCGAAGAGGACTGACGGGAGCCCCAGAATCTCCTGGAACGTGGCCACGACGGGAATCGACCCGCCCTCGCGGTTGAAGACCGGGGTCTTGCCGAAGCCTTTTTCGATGGCGCGCCCCGCCGCCTGGACGAAGGGGTTGTCGAACTCCGTCATCCACGGCTTTCCGCCGTGCATGCGCGTCACCTTCAGCTCGACGGTCTTCGGCGTCACCTTCCGCACGTAGTCCTCGAAAAGCGTCGCGATCTTGTCCGGATGCTGATCCGGCACGAGTCGCATGCTCACCTTCGCCATGGAGACGGCCGGAATGACCGTCTTCGCGCCGTCGCCCGTGAAGCCGGCGAGGAGGCCGTTCACCTCGAATGTCGGCCGGCCCCAGACGCGCTCGAGGGTGCTGTAGCCGCTCTCGCCGAACAGCTTCGGCGCGCCGAGCTCTTTGCGATATCGCGTCTCGTTGAACGGCAGCCTCTTGAACTCGGCGCGCTCTTCCGCGCGCAGCTCGCGAACGTCATCGTAGAAGCCCGGGATCTTGATGCGACCCCCTCGATCCTTCATCTGCGCGAGCACCTGCGCGAGCGCGAACGCCGGGTTGGCGACGGCGCCGCCGAAGGATCCGGAGTGCAGATCGCTCTTCGTCCCACGAAGGTCGATTTGAAAATAGACGAGCCCTCGAAGGCCGTAGCAGATCGACGGAATTCCCCGGTCGAACATCGGCGAATCGGAGATGACGACGACGTCGGCGGCGAGATCGGATTTGTGGTCGCGGACGAAGTCGTCCAGGTGCGAGGAGCCGACTTCCTCCTCGCCCTCCAGGATGATCTTCATGTTGACCGGCAGCCGGCCGTTCTGCTTCAGATGCGCCTCGATCGCCTTGAAGTGCATGAAGACCTGACCCTTGTCGTCGGCCGCGCCGCGCGCGTAGATCTCGCCGTCGCGCACGGTCGCCTCGAAGGGCGGGGACTCCCACAGGTCGAGGGGATCGACCGGCTGCACGTCGTAGTGGCCGTAGAAGAGGATCGTGGGGGCGCCCTCCGCGCCGAGCCAGTCGCCATAGACCACCGGATGCCCGGGCGTCTCGATCAGCCGCACGTTCTGCAGCCCGATCCGCTCCATCTCGGATCGCGTCCACTCCGCGCACTTCCGGACGTCCTCCGCATGCTGCGGGAGCGCGCTGATGCTGGGGATCGCGAGGTAGGCCTTGAGCTCGTCGACATAGCGGTCGCGGTGGGTGTTGATGAAGTCGATGACATTGTTCATGAAGAGCTCCGTTATTAACCGGGGGGCTTCGCCCCGTCCGCCTACGCGCCGAAGGCGCTCCGGCGAGACCTCGCCGAAGCCGCTTCGCGGCGGAGGCGGGCCGGTCCGCCCCATCGCGCCCATGGCGCGCCTACCGTGTGTTTTACGCTTTCGGCACTTCGATCGGCAGTTCCTCCCGATCGCCCCATTCCTTCCACGACCCGACGTAGTTCCGAACGCGTGGGTAGCCGAGGAGCCGAAGGGCCAGATAACTGTGTGCGGCGCGATAGCCGCCCTGGCAGTAGGTCAACACCTCGCGGTCGGGCGTGACGCCGGCCTTTTCGTACATCTCGCGAAGTTCCCCGGCCGGCTTGAACGCGCCGTCCGGCCCGAGATTCCGCGTCCACTCGATGTGCACGGCACCGGGCACGGCGCCTCCGCGCTTCGCGCGGACGGTCGTACCGCAATACTCCCCATCCGTCCTGGCGTCCACGATGACGGCGTCCTGGTTGCCGATCGCCGCCTTCACTTCGCGCCACGTCGCGATCGTGCGGGACTCCCGCTTGCCGGCCCAGTCGCTCGCCGGCGCCGGCGCCGCGTCGCGCGACACCGGCAAACCGGCGCGCGCCCACGCGCCGAACCCGCCGTCGAGGAGCCGCACCGACGGATGCCCGAAATACTCGAGGAACCAGAAAGCGCGCGCCGCGCGGACGCCCGACTGCTCGTCGTACACGACCACAGGCGTGTCGTTCGTCACGCCATGGATCGCGAGCACGTGCTCGATCATCCACATGAACGCATTGAGTGGGGCGGGATCGGTGTCCGGGAGGCTCACCCCCCACAAATCGAGGTGCAGTGCGCCAGGCACATGACCGGCGGTGTAGGCATCCGGTGGCCGGAGGTCCAGGATCAACAGCGCTCGCCGGCCCTCGATGTCGGTCGAGATTTGTTCGGCCGTGACCAGCAGCTCGCCATTCGGGTACGCCTTCATCCCGGTCATCGTACTACGCCAGCCCGCCATTTAACTTGCAGGGCGCCCAGGTCACAGCCGTCGCAGCAGCACGCGCTCGACCGCATGTGTCTCCCCTTTGTCGAGGATCAGGTGGGCCCGCTCGCGCGTGGGCAGGACGTTCTCGCGCAGGTTCACACGATTGATGGACGCCCAGATGCCACGGGCGACCTCTCGCGCCTCTTCGGGTGTGAGCGCCGCATAGTGGCTGAAGTAGGAGGCCGGATCGCGGAAGACCGTCTCCCGCAGCGTCATGAACCGCTCGACATACCAGTTCTCGATGTGCTGCTCGTCTGCATCGACATAAATCGAGAAATCGAAGAAGTCCGACACGAACACCCGCTGCGAACCGGGACGCCCGGAATGGCCCGACTGCAGGACGTTGAGCCCCTCGAGAATCAGGATGTCCGGCTGCGTCACGACGTGGGATTCGCCCGGCACGATGTCGTAGCGGGTATGCGAGTAGACGGGCGCGCGGACCTCTTCCGCCCCGCTCTTGATGTCCGACACGAACTGGACGAGTCGCCTGAGATCGTAGCTCTCCGGAAAACCCTTGCGCCGCATCAACCCGCGCGCCTGCAGCACGGCGTTCGGCAGCAGAAAGCCGTCGGTCGTGACGAGGTCGACGCGTGGATGGTCCGGCCACCGGGCGAGAAGCGCCCGCAGAAGCCGCGAGGTGGTGCTCTTCCCGACCGCCACGCTGCCAGCTACGCCGATGATGTACGGCGGGCCCGGCCGCGACTTGCCCAGGAACTTCGCGGTGGTCGCGTGCAGCTCCTGCGTGGCGGCGACGTGCAGGTTGAGCAGGCGCGAGAGCGGCAGATAGATCTCCACCACTTCCTGTACCGAGACGGGCTCATTCAACCCACGCAGGCGCTCCAGGTCCGACTCCGACAGCGTGAGCGGGGTCGACTCGCGCAGTCGCGCCCACTCGTCGCGTGTGAACGGCATGTAGCGGCTGGGCGTGCTCTGATCGATGCTGTCAGAGTTCATCGGGTCTCTGTCCCTCGCTCAACTTCCGAACCTTGAACCGTGAACCTTTGAACCCGCGACGACCTCGGTCCTGACCGTGGTTCGATGCTCCGTGAGATGGAAGACGCGCTCCAGCACGGGCCGCAGCATATCCCGAGGGGGTCAGGTCTTGTAATGACGGTTTTTGCAAGGTCTGACACCTGGCGGTCCAATGCACGCGTTTACCGACGTTGGGGTCAGACCGTGTAATCGGGGTCAGGTCTTGCACCCACGCAAAAACCGTCAGCGCAAGACCTGACCCCCAGCGAGGGTTTGGTGGTTGACGGCGCGGACTTTGTTGTGCAAAGTTAGTGGTGGATGGATGTTCCGCGCGCGCTCGCCCAGATCGAAGCCATTCACGAGCAGATCGCAAAGGGCGAAGTCTATCGTGGATACCGATCCCTCCCGGTCGCGGCCTCGGGCGTCATCGGCATCGTTGCGGCCTGGTTCCAGCCTGCGCACCTGAGCCACAGCGATCCAATCGGATTCGTCCTGTACTGGACGGCGGTCGCGACCTGCGCGGCGCTGGTCGGATCGAGCGAGATTGTCGGGAACTACGTCATCCACGACGACAAGAGAGCGAGGCGAAAGACCCGGTGCGTGGTCGGGCAGTTCCTGCCCAGCCTCCTCGGTGGAGCGATCGTCACTCTGAGCTTCGTGCGTCTGAGCGCGGCCCTCGTCCCGCTGCTGCCCGGGATCTGGGCGATCTGTTTCGGCATCGGCGTGTTCGCGTCGCGCCCGTATCTGCCGCGAGCGGCGGGGCACGTCGCGTTGTTCTACTACGCGGCCGGCGTGGTCCTCCTGTGGATCGCGAGAGGGCCGGAGCCGCTCGCCGGATGGTGGGTCGGCGGCACGTTCGGCCTTGGACAGTTACTCGCGGCGCTGGTGTTGTACTGGAACCTGGAGCGACCGACCCGAGAGTCAGAAAGAGCACTGTATGGGAACGACGAAGAAGAAATCGGCCGACGCTGAGCAGCCCGGACGCTTCGCGTACCGAGGGACTCGAGCGCGTCCTGCACGAGAAGGCGCGTCTCGGGATCATGACCTCGCTCGTGACCAGGCCCGAGGGGCTGCTGTTCGGTGATCTGAAGCGGCTCTGCGCGCTGACCGATGGCAATCTGAGCCGCCATCTCGAGGTTCTCCGAGAGGCGGGGCTGGTCGAAGTCTGGAAAGGCTTCGAGAACCGGCGGCCGCAGACGCTGTGCCGACTGTCGGTCGAAGGCCGCGAGCGCTTCGTCGCGTATCTCGAGCAGCTGGAGCAGGTGATCAGGGACGCGATGCCGAAGGCCGCTCGCCGCTCCGATCGGCTCCCGGATCTGCCGCCAGGATTCCAGCCGGCCTAGGAACGAAGTCGGGATCGGGGATCAGGGATCCGGACAAATCCGGATCCCGAGTCCCGAACGGCATCAGACGCTCCTCCACTTCTCGCCCTCTCTGAACACACGGCCTTCCCCTTCGAGCTTGATCAGGTGCGCGAGGATGGTATCCACGGCCGCGCGTTCGAGCGACGGGTCGAGTCCGGCGTAAATCCGTGCGGCAATCGAGTCAGGAGAATCGAGCCCGCTTCTCAACGCCTCCAAGACCTGCGTGTCTCGCTCGGCGCGATGCCGTAGGTACGCATCAATCGCCGATTCCGGATCGTCTATCGCAGGCCCGTGGCCCGGAAACAGCCGGCGGGCCGACAGCGACCGGACTCGCATCAACGACTGCACGTAGGCGCGCAGATCTCCTCCGCGACTTGCCGCGATCGCGATGGTTCCGCCGACACGGATCAGATCGCCGCAGTAGATCTCCCGTGCGCCTTCATCGACGAAGCAGCAATGGTCCGGGGCATGCCCAGGTGTTCGCACGGCCCGCAGTCGCGCCTGTCCGGCTCGAATCTCCTCGTCGTCTACGAGGAACGTCGCGCCGGTCAGTGAATCGGGCGGCATCTTCCTCACGCGCACGTCGGGCCACCGGGCGGTGAGCGCCGGTACTCCCGAGGCATGATCGGGATGGGCGTGTGTGATGAGGATCTGGGCGAGCGCCCGTCCGTCGAGCGCGCCCGCGATCGCCGCGATGTGCCCGGCGTGGCCGACGCCGGCGTCGATGAGCGTAGGGATCGCGCCGTCGAGGAAGTACGTGTTGTTGCCGGTCGGGCCGGTCCAGGCGGATGGATTGTGAGCGGGGAGAAGCATTGGGGAAATGGTAATGGTTCAGGGGTTCAGGGTTCAGGGGTTCAGGAAGTTCAGAGGCTCGACAGCCGGCTGAGGGTAAAATCTTGCCGTGCTCCCCACAGCCGCGGCTGCTGAACCGTTCACAGACGAAGAACGACGACGCCTCGCACCGTACTTCACGAACCTCGACGGTCACATCTTCGCGCTGACGAACCTGCCGGAAACCGTCAAGGGCGCGCTCTTCGCGCGTTACTCACGCTCGGCCAAGTCGCTGCGGCGCTTGTTCCTCGACGAGTTCCACAAAGACGTCTCGACAGGCTCGGTCGCGGAGCACTCCTCGGTCGGTACGGCGCGAGCCGAGCAGCTCTATGCCAGGGTCTTCAACGAGTATGGAGACGACTCGGTGGCGCAGCTTGGCGGAGCGCACATCGCGTGCGAGTACGTCTCGAACATCCTCACCAAGGTGCTCGAGCGCGGCCGGCTGATGGCCTACCTGGAGCAATCCACCCGCTACGTGCCATACACGGACAGGCTCCACGGGCGCTTCCGCTATCACGTGCCGGAGGAAATCGGCCACGGTGCCCTCCGCGATCGCTACGTCCGGACGATGGACGCGGCGTTCGAGACGTACGGACGGCTGATTCCGGTGATGCAGGAGTACTTTGCGAAGCGCCATCCCAGGAGCCCGTCGGACTCCGAGGGCGTCCATCGGGCGGCAATCCGCGCCAAGGCGCTGGATACGCTGCGCGGCATGCTGCCGGCCGCCACGCAATCGAACGTCGGGATCTACGGATCCGGCCAGGCGTACGAAACGCTGCTCCTGCGCATGCGCGCGCACCCGCTGGAGGAGGTCCGCGCCTGCGCCGACGCGATGCTCGTCGAATTGCGCAAGGTGATACCGGCATTTCTCGCGCGCGTCGACGTACCCGAGCGCGGTGGCCGGTGGACGAAGTATCTGAAAGAGATCAGGGAAAACGCCGAGGCCACAGTCGAGGCCCTCGGCGAACAGCCTGCGGAAAGCCGCCCCGAAGTCGCGTTGACCGACTTCGATCCCGACGGCGAAATCAAGGTGGCCGCCGCCGTGCTGTATGCGGCGTCGGAGCTGCCGGACGACGAGCTCCTGGCGCTCGCGCGCCGGATGACGCCCATGGAGCGAGCGGCGGTGCTCAAAGCCGCCGTCGGCGGCCGAACGAATCGGCGACACCGCCCCGGCCGGGCCTTCGAGCGCACGACTTACAGGTTCGACGTGCTGACCGATTACGGCGCGTTCAGAGATCTACAACGGCATCGGCTGCTGACCATCGACTGGCAGGGCTTCACCCCGAAGCACGGATACAACGAGCCGGAGGCGGTCGCCGAGGCGGGCGTGATCGAGGACTGGCGCAGCGTGGTCGAAGCGTCCGCCGATCTGTACGACGCACTCGCTGCGGCGGGATGGAAAGCACCCGCCGCCTACGCGGTGGCGATGGCGTACCGCGTCCGGTTCTACATGCACATGAACGCGCGAGAGGCCATGCACGTGATCGAGCTGCGGACCGCGCCGCAAGGGCATCCCGCGTACCGGCGGGTCTGCCAGGAAATGCATCGGCTCATCGCGGAGCAGGCGGAGCATCGCGCCATTGCCGCAGCCATGCAGTTCGCGGATCACTCGGAAGTGGAGCTGGAGCGCCTCGGATCGGAGCGCGCGCTCGAGAAGAAGAGAAACGCCGGCCCGTCTTGAACGGGAGATCAGGAGATCACGGCACTTACTCCGCCTCGACCTCCTGCCGGCTCCAGTACCGTCCGAACTCTTCGAGAAACGTCAGCGTCTCGAGCGACTTCATCCGGTCGAAGAACAGGATCCCATCCAGATGATCGGTCTCGTGCTGAATCACGCGCGCCGTGAACCCTGAGGCGCGAACCTCGATCCGCTTGCCGCGCCGGTCGTAGGCCTGCACGACAATCTGCTTCGCGCGCGGCACCTTCCCTCGGATGTCCGGGATGCTCAGGCATCCTTCCCAGTCCTCGACGACTTCGGCCGACGCGGGCGTGATCTCAGGATTGATCAGGGCCATCATGGGCACATTTCGATCGTCGTCTTCGTCGTCTTTGTCGTCTTTGTCGTCTGGTGACGCCGCGAAGCCGGCGACGAAGAGACGAAGGCTCCCGTGGACCTGCGGGGCCGCCAACCCTACGCCCTGGTACTCCCTCATCGTCTCGAACATGTCGTCGACGAGGCGCTGGAACTCGGGGCTTCGAATCACGGCCGGATCGACTGCCTTGGCGCGCGCGCGCAGGACCGGATGGCCCATGCGAGCGACCTTCAGAATGGCCATCCCCGCATTATAGTCGTCTGGGATGCACCATCCGGATTACCGCTTCTGCCCCGCTTGCGGCGGCTCGCTGGAGGCCCGCCGGCTGAAAGCGGGCGACCCCGACCGTCTGGTCTGTACGGCCTGCGGGTTCGTCTTCTACATGGATCCGAAGGTGGCCGTCGGCACGATCATCCGCACCGACGATGAGCGGCTCGTGCTCGTGCGCCGTGCGATCGAGCCCGGATATGGGCTCTGGGTCTTTCCTGGCGGCTACGTGGATCGCGGCGAGGAGATCACCACCGCGGCCTTGAGGGAGGCGAAGGAAGAGTCCGGGCTCGACGTGAGGATCGACGGCCTCATCAACGTCTACTCGTATTCCGGCGGCGCACCGATCATCATCGTCTACGCGGCGACCGCTCTCGGAGGCGAGCTCTGCGGAGACGACGAGTGCCTCGAAGCGAGCCTCTTCAGGCCTGACGCGATTCCATGGGGAGCGCTCGCGTTCCGCAGCACCGGTGACGCGCTTCGCGACTATTTCAATAATGAATGGCACAGTTCGAAATTGAAATGAGGAGTGCCGCGCCGAGCTCGATGCGGTGCCCGAAGCCAGGGCTCGCCGCGTGGTATACTTCTGGCCTCTCCTCAGCTCAGCTCAAGTTCGGGCTTTCCCAGTCCGATAGCAGTGACAACACCGAGCGCCCGCTCTCTGCGCGCTCTTTCATGTTGGCTATTGCGGAACGCACACGATGAAGAAACTTGGACTTCTCGCGGCCGTGTCGCTGATTGCGGTTTCGTCCGCAGCCTGCCTCGAATTCGAGCACAAGAGCAGCCTGGGTCCCACGACCACTGGCATCGGAGCACTCGCGGGCAGCTGGTCGTCGACGAATCTGATTCCGTCGCCGAGCACCTGCACGGATTTTCAGTGGAACGTGACGGATCAGACCACGACCTCCGCGGGCGGATCGTTCAGCGCCACCTGCGCGGGCGAATTGAAGCTGGCCGGGACGGCTCGGGGAGTCCTGAGCGGCTCCGTGATCACGTGGACGGCGCAGGGGAACGCGACCGCACCTGGCCTGTCGGCGTGCGCGATCACGCTGACGGGCACCGCTGAGCTGACAACCGACTCGATCCGCGTCCCATACTCCGGGGATACGTGCCTCGGGAAGGTGAATGGGGTGGAGAACCTCAAGCGCCACTGAAAGCTGCCAGCTCCCAGCTGCCAGCTTCCAGCCAGGAGCGTTGTGAAAGGCTTCCAGCCCGGTGGTTCCCGCGCCAACCTCCCAGTTGTCGAGATTGAATGCGGGAAGCTGGAAGCTGGGAGCTGGAAGCTGACTACGTCAGTTCATCCGGCGACTTCGCCCCGTAGAACTCGAACCAGGGCCTAGCCGGCTTCAGGTGATCGTTCACGTTGCTGATGTTCTTCACGCCCTGGTCGTTGAGCCAGGCTTTGAAGGCACCGCCACCCTGCTTGCCGTACACCGGAATGCCATCCTTCCAGGTCGCCCGTCCGCAGAGCACACCCGAGAACCGCGTGCCGGCTTCGCCTGCGAGCTCCAGGGTCTCGGTGAACTCGGCATTGCTGACGCCTGCTGAAAGATAGATGAACGGTCGCGTCGCGACGTCGGCCGAGCGCCGGAAGGCATCCATCGCCTCCTGACGTGAGTACGCCTTCTGACCACCGAAGGCCTTGGTCCCTTCGACGAACTTCATGTTCACGGGCACTTCGACCTTCATCACGTCGACGCCGTAGCGGTCCTTCGTGAACTCGGCCATGCTCCCGGTCACGATTTGCGGCTTCTTCTTCGCGTAGTCGAGGCCCTTCTCGTCGATCCCCTCGTCGTAGCCGACAAATTCGAGGAAGAACGGGATGTCGTTCGCACGGCACTCGTCGCCGATCCGTTCCACCCAGGCGTGCTTGATGTTGTTGATCGGCGCAGCGTCGAAGGGCGTGTAATAGAGCAGGATCTTGATGCAGTCGGCGCCCGCTTCTTTCAGGCGGCGCACCGACCAGTCGTCCAGGAGGTCGGGCAACCGACCGGCACCCGTCTTGTCGTAGCCGGTCTTCTCGTACGCCAGCAGGAGGCCG
The DNA here is from genome assembly GCA_963804795.1 of uncultured Acidobacteriota bacterium. Lineage (GTDB taxonomy): Bacteria > Acidobacteriota > Vicinamibacteria > Vicinamibacterales > 2-12-FULL-66-21 > CAVSUB01. The sequence goes on from CAWDRS010000025.1 coordinate 45,996, forward strand.
GCGTTCTGCGCGCGCCGCTTGCTGGCGGGAAGTCCCCATTCCGGGTCGAGCAGGATGGCGCTCGCGTGCGGGGTGAGCACCTCCGTCACGAGCGTCTTGAACTCTTCGATCTCCTTGTCGCCGACGTCCGCGCCCTTTTCCTTCGCCAGCGCCTTCTGGAGCGATCCACGCTGGTCCATCGCGGCGGCGGCGATAACGCCCCGCTGGTTGGAGACTGCCTTCATGCCTGCAAGCTTGCCTGATGTCATCTTCACGGTGTGTGCTCCTGAATCCGACGCCCGACCTGAAGGTCGGGCCTACGTATTGCGGGATGTCGCCCGACCTGAATTGTCCCTGAATTCATCTCTTGTGGCTTCCGCCTTCAGGCGGAAGATCGCGGTTCGCCTTTGGCTTCCACCTGAAGGTGGAAGCCACGAGCTCGTTTTTACAGGCTCTCCAAACAGAGCATTTTATTACGGGAACTCGTACTCCTCCATCGCCGACGCGGCGACAGCCTGCCGGACGATCTCCTCGATGTCGAGCCCGGCCTCGGCGGCCATCACGTCCGGACGACGCGCGCGGGTGACGGGATGCCGCGGCGTGAAGAGCGTGCAGCAGTCCTGATCGGGGATGATCGACACCTGGTACGTTCGCAGGCGCTGCGCCTCGGCGGTGATCTCGTCCTTGTCCATGCCAATCAGCGGCCTCAGGACGGGCATGCCGACGGCCTCGTTGATCGACGTCATGTTCTCGATGGTCTGAGACGCCACCTGGCCGACCACCTCGCCGGTGACGAGGGCCTGGGCCCTGTTCGCACGCGCCAGGGCCTCGGCAATTCGCATCATCAGACGACGGTAGATGACCACTCGGAGCGGGGGCGCGACGGACAGGACCACACGCTGCTGAATCTCGCCGAACGGCACGAGCAACAACCGCGATCGAAGCTGGAACGTCGTGAGCAGCTTTGCCAGCTCGCGCGCTTTTTCCTGCGATGCCCGCGACAGGATCGGGTAGCTGTGGAAGTGGACGAACAGCACGCGGCAGCCGCGGCGCATCATGCGCCAGGCCGCCACGGGCGAATCGATCCCGCCGGAGAGGAGGCAGGCAACCTTCCCGCTGACACCCGTCGGCAGCCCCCCGGCGCCGCGCTCGCTTCCGAAGGAGTAGAACGCTTCGTTCCGGAGGGTCTCGACCCGGATGGTCAGCGCCGGATTCCCGAGATCCACGTGCCAGCCGCGCGCCATCTTGATGCGTCCGCCGACCTCACGCTCGATTTCAGGCGAAGTCATCGGGAAGCGCTTGTCGGCGCGGCGGACGGACACGCGGAACGAAGCCGGATCCTCCGGACCGAGGTCGGCGAGGATCGCTTCGGCGATTGCCTCGATGTCCAACGGGGTTCGACCTGCCTTCGCAAAGTTCGCCACGCCAAACACTCGACTCACCCGATCCTGTACTGCCTCCCACCTGGCGCTGTCGTCGAGCACGATCTCGATCCTCCCCATCAGCGGCCGAACCTCGCGCACACCGACGCCGCGAGTCACCGCGCGCAGGTGATGCACGAGGCGCGTGATGAACCACGGCCGGTTCTTCCCTTTGAGGGCGATCTCTTGATAGTGGACGATGAGCGACTTCATAAATCGCGGCTAAATTGATTCGTGGCAACAAGCATTCAATACAGGAGATCTCCTGTGCTTACCACTGTCGTTCGATCCTCGAGGTTCACGGAAAATCTTCGAGCAACGCCCGCGCGGCCCGGTGTCCGCTGATGACGGCGCTTTCGATCGTGCCTGGCAGCCCGGTGTCGATCCAGTCACCCGCGAGGTAGAGACCCGGCAGCGGAGTGCGCGTCCCGGGCCGGGCTGGCTGGCCCGGCGCGAGCGAAAATGTCGCGCGCTTCTCGCGGATGACCGTGGCGTGCGTGAGACCGGCGCGCCGCGCGCGCGGCAGCACCTCCTCGATCTCCGTGGCGGCGTCGGCGATGAGCGCCGCGTCCGGCTGCTGCACGATCCGATCGGCCCCGCTCGAGACGAGCGACAAGTGAGACGTCCGGCCGGACCGCACATCGTCCTGCACGATGGCGCTCTTGTCGAAGACCCATTGCATGGTCCGGCCCGGCAGCCCGACGAAGGGATCGTCCATCACCATGGTGTCGTACCAGAGGTTCACCGTCACGATGGGTTTCGATTCCGTGCTCGAGGCATTCGCGACGATCTCCGCCAGCGGCGGGGGGACCGTCGCCCCGAACACGGTCCCCAGCGCGAACCACGGGACCGCCGAAACGACCGGCGCGAGCGCGGCAGGTTCTCCGCGGACATCGACCTGCCACCTTCCGCCGGCGCCCATCGAGAGGCGCGCCAGCGCTCCCGTCCGCACCTCCCCGCCACCCTGCTCGATGAAGACGCGCGCGGGCTCGGCGTACGTCAGGTGCAGCGGCCGAACCGGCAGCACCAGCGCAGCGTCGGAGGCGCGTGGCCCGAAGAGCGACGCAACCACGCGCACGAATGGTGTGGCCGCTGCCTCGTCCGGGGACTGGTTCAGCGCCGCGACGGCCAGCGGATCCCAGAGCCATTCCCTCAGCTTCTTCGTCTGCCCTGCCTGCTCCAGCCAGCGCGAGACCGTCGTGCCATCCGGGGTCAGCCTGCCCGACGGATCGCGCTTCATCACCTTCCGTGCGGACAGAATCGGCCGTCCCATGCGAAGCACCGACAGGCGATCGCGCCAGGGCAGCGCGTCCCAGTCGAGTACGGCGGCCAGGAGGTGCAGGGGCGGCGGAAGCGGTGGGCATCGGAGCTCGGACCGTCTGCCGCGGACGTCGAGGTACGGGATCGTCATCGACGTCTGCACGCGCACGTTGGCCTCGGCCCCCACTCGTCGCAGAAACTCGAGCGTCTCGTAGTAGCAGCCGAAGAGCACGTGCTGGCCGTTGTCGACGAGCTCTCCCGTGTGACGATCGATGAACGCCGTCGCCCGGCCTCCGAGTTGCGGACGCGCATCCAGCACCAGCACGCGGCGTCCGGCCTCTGCAAGCAAGGCCCCAGCGCTGAGGCCCGCGAAGCCTGCGCCAACGACGACGGCGTCCGCCGCGGCGCGCGCGGTCATCGCTTCAAAAGCGACGCCGCCCATGTCGTCGCCGCTATGAGCGCGCGGCGTGGCCTGGGCACACGAACGACCGACGAAAAGACGTCGAAGTCGCGCTGCTCTATCCGATCGAGAATCGCGCGGTAGACGGCGCCCATGATCTCTGCTGCCACGAGCGTGCGCGCGTCGGCCGTAGGCAACCCCCTATCGGCACGCGCGTAGTACTCTCGGGCGCGTCGAGCTTGCCGCTGTAGCAGGGCCTTCACGCTCGCGGAGCGCACGACGCCGCTTGCGTGGTCCATTTCAAACTGCAAATCAGCTTCCGTCACTCCGTGAGTGCGCAGGTCTTCCAGCGGGATGTAGACTCGCCCACGGCGCAGATCCTCCGGTACGTCCCGGAGGATGTTCGTGAGCTGCAGGGCAATGCCGAGGTCGATGGCGTACTGGCGCGCGGCAGGGTCGCGATAGCCGAAGATCTCGAGGCACACCAGACCGACGGCCGACGCTACGCGGATGCAGTACTGGTACAGCTCCGCGAACGTCTCGTAGCGACGGCCTCCCAGATCCATCTCGACGCCCTCGATGATGGCCTCGAACGACTCTCGCGGCAGACCGAACTGATGCACGAATGGTACGAGCGCCCGACCTTGTGGAGTGACCGGCTGCCGGCCGTCGAAGAATGCCGCGACCTCTCCGCGCCATTTCACCAGCTCCTCCGCCGGTGAGTCCGTTTTTGGCTCATCGGTCGCATCGTCTACGGCGCGGCAGAAGTCCCAGACCGCGACGATGGCGCGGCGCTTCTCCGCCGGGAGGACGAGGAAGGAGTAGTAGAAGTTGGTGTCTCTAGCCACTTCAGTCGGCAGTCTTCAGTCTTCAGTCGGAAGTCACAGTCGGCAGTCGCAGTCGGTAGTCTTCAGTCACCTTGCTCAATCTCTCTGGTGCCATCGTATGGCGCGCCACAGGAGCCCTGGCGCGTCGCCCATCCCCAGCGTGGGACGATGATTGAACACGTCGTACCTGGATTGCTCGAGGCGATCCAGGATCCGGGCCCCTCCGAGACAGGTCAATCGCAGCTCCCAGCGCAGGCGGCCCTCGAGACCATCGCAGACTGCGCGGCCGGAAGCAAAGAGCGCGCGCGTTCGGCTGACCATCTCCGCCATGACCTGCCGCCACTCGGGCGTCATCCGACTGGCGGCCAGGTCTTCTTCGCGGGCGCCGTGCCGGGCGCGGTCTTCCTCCGGAACATACACGCGGCCGATCTTCCAGTCGCGCCCCAGATCCTGCCAGAAGTTCGTGAGTTGGAGTGCCGTGCACACCTCGTCCGATCTGGTGTCGAGCTCGGCGGATTCGTGGCCGGCGACGCGCAGCACCAGCCGTCCCACTGGATTGGCCGAGCGGCGGCAGTAGTCCAGCACATCTCCCCAGGTCGCATAACGCGTGCGCAGCACGTCCTGCCGGAAAGCGCTCAAGAGGTCGTGAAACAACGACACTGGGAGGCGGCATTCCCGAATCGTGTGAGCCAGCGCCACGAAGATCTCGTCCCGATCGTCGAGTGTCTGGCTCGACGACGTCGTTGCTCCAGCGCGCTCCAGGCGATCGCGCCAGTCGTCGAGATGCCGCAGCCGATCGGCGGCGGCCATGCCCGGCTCGTCGGCGAAATCGTCCGCGGTGCGTGCGAACGCATAAATCGCCGCAATATGCGGCCGCATTGCCGATGGGAGCAGATACGAGGCAACGGGAAAATTCTCGTAGTGCTCCCGCGCCATGCGCTGGCAGCGCGCGTATGCCGCCTCGAGGACCGCGTCGCTCACCACTCCAGTTCGGGAGCCCCGACGCGGTGATTCGCCGAACGGGCCATCACGAACAGCAGATCCGAGAGTCGATTCACGTACGTGAGCAGCTCCGGCTCGAAGGCGTCCGGGCCAAGACCAACCATGCTCCGCTCCGCGCGCCTGCAGACGGCGCGCGCCACGTGCAGCCAGGCGCCGGGCTGCGATCCTCCCGCAAGGATGAAGCGGCGCAGCGATGGCAGGCCCGACTCGAGCGAGTCGATCCACTCTTCGAGCCGGACAATGTCCTCGGGGTCGACCGCGGCCTTCGTGACCCGTCCGGCGATTCGGTGGGCGGGGTCGGCGAGGCGCGCGCCGATTGCGAACAGATCCCGCTGGATTCGCTCGAGCATCGCGCGCAGGTCGTCGTCCGGAGCTGCGGCCCGGGCGGCGCCGAGCCACGCCCCCAGCTCGTCCACGTCCCCGTACGCTGCCACACGGGGATCCGACTTGGTCACGCGGGTGCCGTCGAACAGGCCGGTTTCGCCGCTGTCGCCTGTCCTGGTGTAGATTTTCACAGGGACGACTATCCTACCAAGCTTCGTTTGAAATCTCCGTTACGGGAATCTCCGTCAGCGCATGCCGCAACGATCGAAACCGACGACGAGCCGCAGCACGGCGACCGCCGCGCTCCCTCTCCCTGACAGCTCCGAGCGGCGTCGCTTTCGCCGTCGCCTGCTCGAGTGGTACGGCCGGAACGGACGCGACCTGCCCTGGCGACAGACCAGCGATCCCTATCACATCCTCGTATCGGAAGTGATGCTGCAGCAGACCCAGGTCGATCGTGTGCTGCCGAAGTACGACGAATGGCTCGCCAAATACCCTTCCCTGGCGGCGCTCGCCGCGGCCGACGAATCGGACGTCTCCGAGACGTGGCGGCCGCTCGGATACAACATTCGCCCCCGGCGTCTTCACGCGATCGCCCGTGAGTCGGTCGCGAGGTACGGCGGGACGCTCCCCTCGGACGAAGCGACGCTGCTCTCCTTCAAGGGCATCGGCGCATACACGGCAGGCGCCGTGCGAAGCTTCGCCTTCGGCCAGCGGGCGGCGATCCTCGACACCAACGTGGCACGAGTGCTGTTTCGAGTGTTCGTGGGATGCGGATCGCCGAAAGCACACGCCATGCGGCGCCATTTGTGGAGCGTTTCGCGAACCGTTCTGCCGGTCCGCCGGGTCTTCGACTTCAACCAGGCGCTCATGGACTTCGGCGCGACGCTCTGCACCGCGCGCAAGCCCAAATGCCTGCTCTGTCCGATGCGGGAAGGCTGCGCCGCTTATCCGTACAACCCTGACAACGAGCGCGCGGCGCGGTGAGCGGCGACGCGCTTCCTCGCATTGTCGTCACCGCCGCGATCGTCGAGCGAGACGGAAGGTTCCTCGTAACTCGACGACCGCGGGGCGTGCATCTCGAAGGCTGCTGGGAGTTCCCCGGCGGGAAGTGCGAGCCTGGAGAATCACACCACGCCTGCCTCCGGCGCGAAATCCAGGAAGAGCTCGGAACGGACGTCCGCGTGTCGAGCGAGGTCTTCCAGGTGAGCCACGCGTACGATGACCGCGTGGTGGAGCTCCACTTCTTCCGGTGCGATCTTCTCGCCGAGCCGCGGCCGCTCATCGGTCAGGAGATGCAGTGGGTCGCCCGCGCGGGGCTCGGCGAGCTGACATTTCCACCGGCGGACGCTGAGCTGATCGAACTCCTGCGCCAAAGCGGCGGGGGCTAAAGAGCCTGTCAATTCATCTCGCGTGGCGACCTATCACAAGCTCAAAAGCCCCCGCCCTACAGCAGCTGCACTGACAAACGGCAAGGCAGTCACAACCCGCCCGCTGTTCGCTCCCTCCTGAGATCACGGCCACCGACGTCGACGGCTCCGCAAAATCACGGTGCACGTAAGCCATCGCGATCGGCCGCCCCAGCGCGGGCGACTGCGTCGCGCTCGTCACGACTCCGATCTGCCGATCCCCGGCACGGACGATGTCTCCTTCGAGCGGAACCACTCCGGACGCGTCGAACGTCAACCCGGAGAGGCGCTTCGCGACGCGGCCGTGGCCCCGGTGCAGCACGCGGATGATGATCTCCTGACCGACGTAGCACCCCTTCGTGAGGCTGATGGCGCGATCCTCGATGCCAGCCTCGAGCGGGATCGTGTCTTCGTTCATGTCCACGCCGAACCTCGGTCGTCCCGCTTCGATTCGCGTCACCTCGGCGGTCTCGGCGTTGACGATCGCGGCGCCCGCCGCCCGCAGGGCAGCCGCGATCGATTCCGACTGCGACGCGTCCACGAGCAGATCGAAGCCCTCAATCCCGACGTCGTCGCTCCGAACGACGACCAGCGTGCCGCTCCCGGTCTCGAAGCGACGATTCGAATAGAGGGGCATGGCCCCGAGGGCGCCTGTATCCGTCCCGGCTGGAAGGACCGCGGCGATAGTCCGAGCCGCATGTGGTCCGTAGACACCCAGCTGGCGCCAGGCAGCCGATACGTCAGCCACCCGAACGTCTTCGCTGAAAATGAACTGATCGAATCGATCGCGGAGACCTGCCGCCCGGCTGGCGTCGACATCGACGATCGTGCTGTCGCCAAGGTCAAGGACCCGCATGTCCGCGACCATGCGGCCATTGGCGGTCAGCAGCGCCGCGTAACATCCCGCCCCAGGCTCGAGAGCCTGAATGTCGTTTGTCAGAAGGCCCTGGAGAAACGCCAGCCGATCCGCGCCAGCGAACGACAACTGCCCCCGTCCGGCCCTGCTCACGAGCCCGGCGGTCTCGTGGAGCGCTCGATACTGTTCCGGTGAAAACATGGCCGCGCTGCTGTTAATCTGTGGAGTGATGCTCTCCATCCGTCATTGTACCGCCGCGTCTCTGCTCGCGCTGGGAACGGCGTCGCTGGGGGCAGCGCAGACCCCCGCGCCGGCGACTCCGGCGACGGGAGAATCGTCGCTGACGATCTTTCTCAGAGGCGTCGAGGTCGGACGCATGCAGTCGAACCTCGCCCGAAGCGATTCCTCGTGGGTGCTGACCTCGACTGGGCGGTTCGGCGACATCGTGCTGAACCGTTTCGAGATGAAGTACGACGCCGACTGGCAGCCGCTGGGAATGCGACTCGAGGCCACGCAGGCGGAGCGGCAGCTCGTCGTGGCAACCTCTTTCGGTCTCACCACGGCGGTCAACGAGATCACGCAGAACGGGGCCACGACGGCGAAGACGGATCAGGTGTCGGCACGTACGGTTGTCCTGCCCAACAACTTCTACGCGTCCTACGAGGCGCTCGCCGCCCGGCTCGCCACGTCCTCGCCGGGCGCGGAAATCCCCGCTTACGTGCCACCACAGGCAGAAGTCAAGATCGTCGTCAAAGACGTCAGCCCCGAGACCATCCAGACGTCGGCCGGTACCGTTGTCCTCCGTAGGTTCACCGTGGTCCTCAAGAACATCGGAGCCGACCTCGAGGCCACGATTGCCATCGACGCCCGGAACAGATTCGCTCGCCTCGAGATTCCGTCCGCATCTCTGTCGGTCGCACGAAGCGATCTGGCGGGGGTCTCGGCCCGCCTGCAGACGATGCGCAATCCGACCGACGTCGACGTGACGATCCCCTCGACCGGGTTCAACCTCGCGGGGACGCTCACGATGCCGCGCGGCGAAGGCAGGCTCAGGCATCCGACGGTCATCCTCGTTTCCGGCTCCGGCCCGGTCGATCGCGACCAGGCCGTCGCCGGCGTTCCAATTTTCGCGCAGCTGGCCGGCGCACTCGCCGAGCGCGGCTTCATGGTCCTGCGCTACGACAAGCGCGGCGTCGGCCAGAGCGGCGGCCGGATCGAAACCGTCACGCTCCAGGACTATGCCGACGATGTGATCGCCATCATCAAATGGCTCGGAAAGCGGGACGATGTCGATCCGCGGAGAATGGCCGTCGTCGGGCACAGTGAGGGCGGCTCTGTGGCGATGATCGCGGCGACGCGGGAAAAGAAGATCGCATCGCTCGTCCTGGTCGGCGCAACGGGATCGACCGGCGCGGAGCTCGTGCTGGAGCAGCAGCGGCATCAGCTGGACCTCCTGAAGCTGCCGGACCTCGAGCGGCAGCAGAAGATCGACTTGCAGCAGAAGGTGCACGCCGCGGTGATCACCGAGAAGGGGTGGGAGGGCGTACCGGACGAGGTGAGGCGTCAGGCCGACACGGCATGGTTCAAGAGCCTGCTGCAGTTCGATCCCGCTCGCGTCATGCAACAGATCAAGCAGCCGATTCTCATCGTGCAGGGGGACCTGGACACTCAGGTGCCGCCGCACCACGCGGAGCTGCTCGCCGAACTGGCGCGTAAGAGAAAGAACCGGCCTCCGGTCGAAGCCGTCCATCTGCCGGGCGTGAATCATCTCCTCGTCAAGGCCACAACCGGCGAGGTGCAGGAGTACGGGCAGCTCACGGAGAAGCAGATTACGCCGGACGTCGCGACGGCAATTGCGGAGTGGCTCAAGCGGTAGGCGGCGAGCTCATTTCCCTGAGCAGGTCTGACGGGTAGGCGCGCCACTGGCGCGTCCGCCGAGCTTAGCGGCCCGCCTTCGCGCCGCAGGCGCTTCGGCGCGTCCGCCGTAGCTTTAGCGGAGGCGGAAGCGGGGCAGGGGCCCCCGCGAGCGACGGCGCTGGGGGGTTCGGCCCGCCGCCGCGAAGCGGCTTCGGCGAGGTCTCGCCGGAGCCCGCCGAGGGAACACCGCGGGCGAAGGCGGACGGGGCGAAGCCCCCCGGTGATAGATCGACTAGACTCAGTGCCGATGAGAATCGGTGTTCCGAAGGAAACTTTTCCAGGCGAGACGCGCGTCGCACTGGTCCCCGCCGCTGTCGGACCCCTCCTCAAAGCCGGGCTTGAAGTCGTCTTCGAGACAGGCGCCGGCGAGGCCGCCGGGTTCCCGGATGAGGGGTATCGTGCGCAGGGAGCATCGGTCGCGTCGCGCGCCGAAGTGTTTCACACGGCGGACGTCCTCCTGCAGGTTCGGGCGATGCCGCCGGATCCTGCGCTGCGATCCGGCCAGGCCGTCATCGGATTCGCTGACCCTCTCGGCGCACCCCAAGCTGTGAGCAGCGTCGCCGCTACCGGCGTCACGATGCTGTCGATGGAGCTGATGCCGCGTATCACGCGCGCTCAGAGCATGGACGCACTGTCGTCGATGGCCACCGTTGCCGGCTACAAGGGCGTGCTGCTGGCCGCCAACCTCCTTCCTCGCATGTTCCCCATGCTCATGACGGCCGCAGGGACCGTCTCGCCCGCGCGCGTCTTCATTGTCGGCGCCGGTGTAGCCGGCCTGCAGGCGATCGCGTCGGCTCGCAGGCTCGGCGCCAGGATCGAAGCGTACGACGTGCGGCCCGCGGTGAAGGAGCAGGTGCAGAGCCTTGGCGCGAGGTTCGTCGAGTTGCCGCTCGAATCCGCCGACGCGGAAGACAAGGGCGGTTACGCGAAGGCGCAGGACGAATCGTTCTACCGCCGCCAGCGCGAGATGATGCTCAAGGTCGTGGCGGCCAGCGACGTCGTGATCACGACCGCGCTCATTCCGGGCAAGCCCGCCCCGATTCTGCTCACCACCGAAATGGTCGAGGCCATGCAGCCCGGGTCGGTGGTCGTCGACCTCGCCGCCGAGCGCGGTGGGAATTGCGAGCTGACGAGGCCGGACGAAACAGTGGTCCACCGAGGCGTGACGATCGTCGGGCCGTCCAACCCGGCGTCCCTCGTGCCATATCATGCGAGCCAGATGTACTCGAAGAACATCACGACGTTCCTCATGCACCTGCTCGGCAAGGAAGGCGCGAAGCAATCGTCCCTGCCCATCAACCCGGACGATGAGATCACCCGCGAAACGCTGTTGACGCACCAGGGGACCGTCGTCCACGCGCGAGTGCGCGAGCTGGCGGCATAACACTCGCCGGGCAGCAGGCCGTGACGATCTGGATCATCGAGACGCCTGACGACGTCGAGATGCCTTTTACCTTTCGCATCCTCCCAGGCAAGGTCAAGACCATCGGACGCGCTGCCGGCGCCGACTTCATCGTCGACACCGGCGTCGACGCCGGGATGGTCTCGCGGGTGCACTGCCGGCTGTCGGCTGGGGCGGCCGAGGTCGAGGTGACGGATCTCGACAGTACGAACGGCACCTACGTCAACGGTCAGCGCGTGACACGCGCGGTTCTCAAAGATGGTGATCAACTGGGTATCGGACGGGTCACCTTCAAAGTCTGCCGCGTAGAAAGCTGACTATTCCTCGTTTTTTCCATACCAGCGGCTGGCGAGCTCCTTGCGCTACCTCTTCCTGGTTCTTTTCCAGGAGGGCGTGTGAAGAGACTTTTCAACTCAATGGTTCTGGCGGCGGCGCTCGCGGTAGCGCCGACGATGACCGCGTGCAATCGATCGGCTTCCAACCCCGACTATGAAGGGCGCATCAAGGAAAACCTCAAGACCGCCAAAATAGACGACGTCAAGGCCGACTGGAAGGCAGACGAAAAGGCGCTGCACCTGTCGGGTGACGTCCAGAACGCGGCCGACAAAGCGCGTGCAGAAGAGCTCGCACAGCAGGTCGTCGGCACCAGCGGGCGCGTCGTCAACGAGGTCAAGATCGCGGGCACGAACATGGACGACGTCGACAAGCGGATCGAGAAGGACCTCGACGCGGCGTTCAAAGAAGACGATCAGTTCGACAGGGACAACCTGGATCTGACGTTCAACGTGAAGGCCGGAGTCGTGACGATCAAGGGAGAAGCACCGTCTGAAGCGGCCAAGGAGCGCATCACAGCGAAGGTTCGGACGATTCCGGGCGTCACCGATGTCGTGAACGATCTTCAGATCAACCCGGAAAAGGGTAAGCCGATGGCAAAAACGCCGAAGCGCGATAAGTAGAAGCCGTCTCACAAACCCGACGCTCGCTCCACGGTGCGAGCGAGCATTGCGAGCGAGCCACGCGATCGGCCCGCCTTCGCGCCGCAGGCGCTTCGGCGAGGTCTCGCCGTAGCTTTAGCGGAGGCGGAAGCGCGCCGGCGAAGCGGCGCGCGAGAGCGCGTGTCGGGGAGTCCGAGGGGCGAAGCCCCTCGGATGAGAGCTAGCGCAGCGGCGGCAGACGGCGATCAGGTCAGGAACGGGTTGGTTCGCCGCTCGTGACCGATCGTCGTCTCGCTGCCGTGCCCCGGCCAGACGAGCGAGTCGTCCGGGAAGGCGAACAGCACCGTGCGGATCGACGACAGAAGCGTGTCGAGATCGCCGCCCGGGAGATCGGTGCGTCCAATACCGCCCGCAAACAGCGTGTCCCCGACAAAAAGTGTCCTGGCTTTGTCTTCGTCTTTACCAAACTCGAGGCAGACGCCTCCTGGTGAGTGCCCTGGCGTATGCCGGACCACTGCAGTGAGCTTGCCGAACTGCACGGTCCCGCCATCCTCGAGATAGAAGTCGATCGGCGGCTGTGACTCCACTCTGAACCCGAAGGCAATCCCCTGCTGCACCGCCGCCTTGTAGAGGAACTCGTCGGCGCGGTGGAGGCCGACAGGTACGCGGAGGACCGACTTCGCCCGCCCGACGCCTGTGATGTGATCGAAGTGCGCGTGCGTCAGCAGGATGTACTTGATGGTGAGCTCGTGCCGACGACTGGCGTCGAGAAGACCGTCCACTTCGTCTCCGGGATCGATGAGGATGCCCTCTTTGGTGTCCGGGCACCCGACAACGAAGCCGTTCTTCTCGAAAGGGGGAACCGCCCTGACCTCGACGATCACCGGTGAGCCTCCGAGCCCTGCATTTTCACATTATCGTGCAGGGAGGCGTCATGAACGGCCCACGTGAAGTCAGAATCCACACCAGCCTGCTGGCAGCCGTCGAAAAACGGTGCCTGATCCGAATGGCTCACTGGCTGCCATCCACAATCAACTCAGACCACCTGACGGCGCTGGCGGCGGCCGCAATGCTGGCAGCCGGAGTGTGCTATTGGGTCGCGCCGGCGATGCCGGCTGCGCTCTGGGGCGTGGTGCTGATGCTAGTCGTCAACTGGTTCGGCGACAGCCTGGACGGCACGCTCGCGCGTGTCCGGCATCACGAGCGGCCGCGGTACGGCTTCTACGTCGACCACGTGCTCGACGCGCTCGGGATGCTGTTCCTGATCGGCGGCCTGATGCTGGGCGGCTTCATGAGCCCGGCGATCGGCGCCGGGTTTCTGGTCGGCTACTACCTCCTGACGAACGAAATCGCCCTGGCCACGCACACCGTCGGCACGTTCCGGATCTGGTACTGGAAGTTCGGCCCGACGGAGCTTCGGATACTGCTCGCTGCGGGAACAATCCAGCTGCTCCGCTCGCCGGAGGTCACGCTCTTCGGGGCGCGAGTCCTGTTGTTCGATGTCGGTGGCGCGGTGGCGACGGCAGGCTTCCTGGCGACGTTCATCGTGTCGGCCGTTCGAAATACGCGGACCCTCTATCGCGCGGAGCCGCTGCCGAAAAGGGCGAAGGATCAAGGGTTGCTGACCCGGTCACGAGTGGCGATCTCCTAGCCTTACTCGCGTATTTCCGGAATAGAATCATGCACATGGTTCTTGTCGCCGTCGACGATCTTCTCTTCAGCTCCAAGATTCGCGCGACCGCGAAGGCGGCCGGCATCGAGCTGGCGTTCGCGCGATCGCCGCAGGAGATCCTCGACCAGGCGCGCGCGCTCAAGCCGCCCCTCGCGATCTTCGATCTCAACAGCGGCAAAACGGATCCGATTGCGACAATTACGGCGCTCAAGAGCGACCCCTCGCTCGCGTCAATCCGGACGGTGGGTTTCGTCTCGCACGTGGACTCGGCCACCATTCACGCGGCCCGACAAGCCGGCACGGATGAAGTCATGGCGCGCTCGGCCTTCGCCGCGCAGCTCGCGGAGATTCTCCTCGCCGGCGGATCCGGTCCGTCCTGATCTCGCCCGCCGACGTGAAGGCGGCGGCCAGACGGATGGAAGGTCGCGTCCTCCGCACACCGCTTCGCGAGTCGCCGTGGCTCTCAGGTGCGACAGGCGGCCATGTCCGCCTCAAGCTCGAAACATTCCAGCCGACGTTCTCGTACAAGATCCGCGGCGCCTTCAACGCCGTCCTCCGCCTTTTGGAGCGCCAGCCGGATCCGAAACCCAGGCTGGTGACTGCCTCAGCAGGCAATCATGGCCGCGCGCTCGCGTTCGCCGCGCGGAGCTGCCGGCTGTCCCTGACCGTCTACGCGTCTGAGCACGCGCCGAAGGTCAAGCTCGAGGCCATGCGCGCGGAAGGTGCCGACGTGCGCTTGTGCCGCGACTACGACGAAGCCGAACGAATGGCCAAGGAGCACGGCGCCACCGGCGACGCGGAGTTCATCTCTCCGTACGCCCATCCTGACGTCATTGCCGGAGCAGGCACTGTTGGTTCAGAGATCCTCGAGGACTGGCCGGACGTCGAGATCATCGTGGTCCCGGTCGGGGGCGGAGGACTTATTAGTGGAATCGGGTTGATCGCGCGGGAGTCACCACATCACGTGTCGGTCGTCGGCGTCGAGGCCGAGGCGTCTTCCCCGTTCACCGCCAGCCTGGCCGCGGGCAAGATCGTCGAGATCGATGTCCAGCCGACGCTGGCCGATGGGCTGGCCGGGAACCTCGACCCGGACACACCGACCTTCGAGATCGTGCGATCGACTGTCGAACGTGTCGTGCGGGTCAGCGAAGACGATCTTCGTTCAGCCATCGCAGGTGTCGTCGCTCACGAGCACCTGCTAGCCGAAGGCGCCGGAGCCGCCGGAGTGGCAGCGCTCCTCGCGCGGCGCCTCGATGCACACGGACGGAACGTCGCCGTCGTGCTGTCGGGCGCCAACATCGATCCGGAGGTGTTGAGGCATGCGATCGAGTTGTGAATGCTCGACGGCAAGAAGTTCTACAGGAGATCAGGAGTTCAGGAAGAAATCCAATTCTTCGTGATCGTGTGACGATCGGGATGTTCGAGAACAGGCTGGCATACGGCCCGCAGTACAAGACCAATGTAACTCCTGACCTCCTGATCTCCTGTGTTTGAATCTGTCGTCCAGATTGGGGCGGCGATCACTTCCACCACCACCATCCCGCGGCCGCAGCCGCCCCGAGGGCAACGGCTGCCCATATCCATCCGGTCTTCCGTTCCTCTTCCAACGGAATGAGAGTGGTCGGTCCCTTGTCTCCCGATCGCATGTCGATCAGCCCGAGCACGGTCCGCAGGTCGGACGCCAGTGACGCTGCGCTGTCGTGGCGGGCGGCGATGTCCTTCGACATGACGCGCGCCAGCAGGGCGTCGAGCTCCGAGGGAACCTCGAAATTCTGACCGGAGGGGGCGGGCACTCTGGCTCGAACGAGATTCGTGATCGTGGCCGAGGCTTTCGCGGCCTGGAACGGGTTCGTGCCCGTCACCATCTCGTGCACCATCACCCCGAGAGAGAAGAGATCGGTTCGCTGATCGATCCTCCCACCGAGGGCCTGCTCGGGTGAGAGATACCCGACAACTGACAGTTGGTCCGACGTGAGGGTATCCGGAGAGAGCGCTGCCATCCTCCGCGCGAAGCCGCCAGCCGTCCACGGCACCATCCCGAAATTCAGGATTTTTGCGCTGCCTTTCGCCGTGATGACCACGGTGTCGGGCCGAAGGTCGCCGTGCACGACTCCGCGCGAATGTCCTTCCGCCAGAGCATCCGCGATCTGTGCGGCGATCTCGACGGCTCGCCTGACACCAAAACGTACGCCGGACATCTCCTGACGCAGTGATGGTCCCGCCGCAAACTCGTACGCGAGATAACACTGGCCGTCCTCTTCGACGACGTCGAACAGTGCAGCGATGTTGGGATGGTTGAGAGTGCCGGCCAGGCGCGCACTCTCGACGAAACGTTCGCGTCGCGGAGCGTCCGACAGGAGCTGCGGCGGCGGTTGCATCAACGCGACCGTCCGGCCCACCTTGGTATCCCGGGCGCGATACACCTCGCCCAGCGCGCCGCCCCCGAGGCGCTCGAGGATGTTGTAGTGCGCGATCTTCTGGACCACCGGCGTCGTCTATTTTCTGGGGCGCGAGGGACGAAGCTCGACGCGGCTCGGGAGGCTTCTGGCGGGATGCTCCAGCAGATCGATGACCACCTCCGCGACATCCTCGGGCGCGAGCTTCCAGTCCGCCCCGACGTCCCGGCCGCCGAACCCGGTCGCCACGGATCCCGGCAGGATGCAGCTGACGCGGATGTTGTCGTACCTGACCTCCTGCATCAGCGCCTCGCTGAATGCGTTCAGACCGGCCTTGGTGGCGCAGTAGGCCGCGCCACCCGCGAACGCGTTCTTGCTCGCCAGACTGCTGACGCTGATGATCCAGCCGCCTCCCCGCAGACGAAGCTGGGGGATCGCCGCGTGACAGCAGTAGAACACCCCGCTCAGGTTGGTCTGAATCGTCCGCTCCCAGTCGGCGATCGCCATGTCTGCGACATTCGAAAAAGCGGCGACACCGGCGTTGTTCACCAGGATGTCGAGCCCGCCGAAGGCCTTCAGGGCCTCGTCCACCGCGCGCGACGCATCAGCGTGGCTCTGCACGTCGGCGCGGACGCCCCGAATGCTCGCGCCCGCACCCTCCACCGCCCGATCGAGCGCAGCCTGGTCCCGTCCCGTAATGACCACGCTCGCGCCGGCAGCGCTGAGCGCGTGCGCAATCGCGAGGCCAATGCCTTTCGACCCACCGGTGACCAGCGCGACCTTGCCTTCGCCCGCTCGAGATGCCCGTCCCGGACCGCTGCTTTGTGCTGCCATCGCCATCCCATGAGCCCGTTATGCTGCGGCTCGAATGAGTATTCTGTACCGGTTTCGGACGCGCCACATAATTGGTCCAGGCGCGCCGAAGGCGCGCCCCGCCGGAGCGGCCCGCCTTCGCGCAGGCGCTTCGGCGCGTCCGCCGTAGCCTTGGCGGAGGCGGAAGCGGGGGGGCAGGGGTTCCCGCGAGCGACGGCGATGGGGGGTCCGGCCGCCTCCGCGCCGCACGCGCTTCGGCGAGCCACGCCGTAGCCTCGGCGCAGGCGGGCGGGGCGAAGCCCCCCGGTCTTGGTTAGAATAGTCGACTCCGATGGGATTCATCGCGATCGCCGGGTGCGGCGCGCTCGGCGGCGCCCTCGCGCACAAGCTCGCAGGCCGTGACCGTGTCAGCGAGGTCCGGCTCATCGATCCCGAAGGCCGCATCGCACAAGGCAAGGCGCTCGACATCCTGCAGTCCTCACCGGTCGAGGCGTTCTCGACCCGGATCACCTCCGCAGACGCGTGGGCCGCTGCCGCCGGCGCCGACGTCGTCGTCGTCGCAGACGATGGCGCGTCGGGGAAGGAGCACGCAGGCGAGTCGGGGTTGCCGTTGCTGCGTCAGCTGGCGAGCGTGGCGGGAACGGCGCCGATCCTCTTTGTTGGTGCGTCGCAGCGCGAGCTGATGGCGCGCGTTTCCGTCGAGCTGAAGGTTCCACGACGCCGCCTGATCGGAAGCGCTCCCTTTGCCCTCGAGTCTGCGGTGCGGGCGATGGCAGGCGTACTCCTCGACACGAGCGGCGTCGAGGTGGCGCTGCGGATCCTCGGCGTGCCGCCACACGCGGCGGTCGTGGCGTGGGAAGAAGCGGCCGCGTCGGGGCTGCCGCTTTCGAGCCAACTGCCAGCGCACCAGATTGCAGTGCTCACGACGAAGATTCGAAGCCTCTGGCCTCCCGGCCCCTACGCGCTCGCCTCCGCCGCGTCGCGCGTGATCGAGGGGTTGCTCGGCTGTTCGAGGCGGAGATTCTCCTGCTTCGTTCCGCTCGAGCGCGGACCGCTGCGTGACGCCGTTATCGCAATGCCGGTGGAGCTGGGGCCGGAAGGGGTGAGGCGGGTATTGGAGCTGACGCTGACCAGGCAGGAGCAGACCCTGCTCGAGAACGCGACCGAAATGTGATTCTACAGGTCTTCGACCTGTGAATACACACTTCGCGCGCGGCTCGAGCGAGTGACTGCTCCGTCAGTTCACGGCATCGCGCGTGTGCAGCATGACTCCGCCAGCGAAATCAGCGAGCCGCTCGCGAAGGATGAGACGGCCGCGGTGCAGGCGAGACTTGAGCGTCTGCGGCTTGACGCGCAGCACGGCGCTCGCTTCCTCCGTCGACAGCCCCTGGATGTCCCGGAGAATCACCGGCACACGATAAACCGTGGGCAGGTGAGTCAGCGCACCGATCAGTTGCTTGCGCATCTCGCCGCGCAGCACGTGATCGTCCGCCAGCGATGACCAATCCGCCGGCTCCTGTGGCTGCCGGCTGAACTCCTCGCCGGCGCCGTTGACGTCCCCCTTCTGCTTGTCCGCGGCGCGGGCAGCGCGCGCGGTCCGCAGACGGGACATCGCGGTGTTGAAGGTAATGCGGTATATCCACGAAGACAGCGCCGCGTCCCCGCGGAAGGCGTCAATCTTTCGATACACCTTCATCAGGACGTCCTGCGCGACCTCCTCCGCATCTTCCCAGTTCTTCACGTAGCGGAATGCAAGCTGCTGGATCCGTGGTCCGTACATCGAGGCGAGCTCGCCGACGGCTGCGGTGTCCCCGGCCTGCATCCTGCCGATCAGATCCATCTCTGAACTCGACTGACGCATTCAGGGCCTCCCCGTATGGGACACAACACCACACCAGGGAGTCTTATTCCGAAGGAAAGCGCTGATTTCGGTCAGACGGCCACATCCGCCAATCGGTCGATCAGGCCATCGTCCGATCGGCGGACTCCCGGCTCCGCCTATCGTCCGACTCCCTCCCAAACACGCCGGCAAAGGCCTCGATAGCAGCCGTTTCCACACGGTCGAGCTGGATCGGTTGGTGGAGGAGTTTCGCCAGAGAGGTGACTCCCCGGCCGACGATTCCACAGGGGACGATCAAATCGAAGTGGCTGAGGTTGGTGTTCACGTTGAAGGCGAAGCCGTGGCTGGTGACCCACCGGGAGATCCGGACGCCGATGGCTGCGAGCTTGTCGTTGCCGACCCAGGCGCCGGTCAGCCCTGGAATCCGGTCGGCCGTCACACCGAAGGCTGCCGCTGTCTGGATGAGGACCTGTTCGAGATCGCGGACGTAGCGGTGGACATCGCACCGGTCCGGCTTCAGATCGACAATCGGGTATCCGACCAGCTGCCCGGGGCCATGGTACGTGACATCGCCGCCCCTGCCGGTTTCGACGACTGCCACGCCGCGCTGCTCCAGTTCTTCGCTGGACGCGACGATGTTCGAGCGGTCGTAACGGTTCTTCACGCCGAGGGTGATGACCGGCGGATGCTCCAGCAGGAGCAGCTGGTCGGGAATGCGCCCGGCCTTCCGTTCTTCGACGAGCGACTGCTGCAGCGCGAGCGCGTCGGCATAGCTGACGACGCCGAGGCGCCGTACTTCGATCTCGCGCTCTGTCGGCCCTGTCAGATCCAAGCCTCCTCGAACTTCTCGAGCCGCTCTTTCAAATAAGAGAGGAACCGGCCGGCTTCGGCCCCATCGATGAGCCGATGATCGTACCCGAGCGTGATGTGGCACACCGGCCTGATCGCAATTGCATCGTCGATCACCACTGCACGCTTCTCGATGCTGCCCACACCGAGGATCGCCACCTGCGGCTGGTTGATGAGCGGCAGCCCGTAGAGCGCCCCGAAGATCCCGGGATTCGTGATGGTGAACGTCCCACCCTGGACCTCCTCGGGAACCAGCTTCTTCGAGCGCGCGCGCGCCGCGAGGTCGTTGATCGCGCGGCTCAGCCCCAGGAGGTTCTTCTCGTCAGCCTTGCGGATGACCGGGACGATCAGCCCGTTGTCGAGCGCCACGGCGACGCCAAGGTTGATGTCCTTCTTGTAGACGATGTTGTCGCCGTCGACGGATGCGTTGACGATCGGGAACTGCCGGAGGGCGTCAATCGTCGCCTTTGCAATGAAGGCGGTGAACGTGAGCTTCGCGCCGGCGGCTTCGAACTCCGCCTTGTGCTTGTCGCGCAGGGCGTTGATCCGTCCGAAGTTCGTTTCGTAGACCGAGTACACGTGCGGCGAGGTGTGCGCGCTCAGCACCATGTGCTCGGCGATCTTCTTGCGCATCACGCTCATCGGCACGATGCTGACGTTCTCGCCTGGCTTGTACGCCGGTCCGGGTGTCGGCGGGGCGGTTGCTGCAACGGCCGACGAGGGCGACGCGGGGCTCGCCGGCGCCTCCTTCGCTGAAGCGCCTCCCGATTCGATGTAGTCCAGAATGTCCTGCTTCGTCACCCGGCCGCTGATCCCTGTCCCCTGAATCTGACCGATGTCGACGTGGTGCTCCTGCGCAATGCGCCGCACGAGCGGTGAGGATTTCTGTCGGCGCAGATCCTCTTTGCTCTCAGGGCTTCCAGTGCTCTCCGGCGCTTCCCCACGAGCCGTCCGGCTCTCGTTTGCGACGTCCGGCTGCCGGGCAGGGACCTCCGGCTGCCCGGCAACCGCTTCCGGCAGCGAACCAGCCGGGACCGAGGCTGTGGCCTCTTTCCCCGGCGCCGACACCTTGTCGCCCCCTATGACCGCGACAACGCTGTTGACCGGCACCGTTTCGCCTTCTTTGGCTTTGATGTCGGTCAGCACGCCTGCCGCCGGCGAGGGGATCTCCGCGTCCACTTTGTCCGTGGAAATCTCGAAGAGCGGCTCGTCGCGGTCGACTGCGTCGCCGATTTTCTTGATCCAGCGGACGATCGTCCCCTCGGCAATCGATTCGCCCATCTGTGGCATCACAACGTTCGTCGGCATGGGGTTAGGCGCTCCGTCGGGTTGCAGACGCTGGACGCCCGATCTCAAGGTCGGGCGACTCCAAGCCAGACCTCAATATTGGACCAATCGCTTCACCGCGGCCACCACCTTCTCCGCGTTCGGCAGGAACGCGGCCTCGAGCGACGGCGCATACGGAGCCGGCGTATCGAGCGAGGCCAGACGCATCACCGGCGCGTCCAGATACTCGAATGCCTCTTCGGCGATGATGGCCGCGAGCTCGCCGCCGATCCCTCCTGTTCGCGTCGCCTCGTGCAGCAGCAGTACCCGGCTCGTCCTGGCGACGGTCGTCAGAATCGCTTCGCGGTCGAGTGGCGCCAGACTTCGCAGATCCAGGATCTCGACCTGCACGCCGTCGGCCGCAAGCGTCGCGGCCGCCTCGAGGGCCGTGTGGACCATCGCGCCGAAGGTGACGATCGACGCGTCCTTTCCTTCCCGCCTCAGGATCGCCTTCCCGATCGGCACGACGTAATCTTCTTCCGGCACGTCGTCTTTGATCCGGCGATAGAGATACTTGTGCTCGAAGAACAGCACCGGGTCGTCGTCTCGGATCGCCGCCTTCAGCAGGCCTTTCGCATCGTACGCCGTGGACGGCTCGACCATCTTGAGCCCGGGCGTGTTCAGGAAGAATGCTTCCGGATTCAGCGAGTGGAACGGTCCGCCGCTGACCCCGCCGCCGCACGGCCCGCGGACGACAATCGGTGCCGCCGCGCCGTTTCGATAGCGGCTGGTGGCAGCGAAGTTCGTGAGCATGTCGAAGCAGCACGCGATGAAGTCGATGAACTGCACTTCTGCGACCGGGCGCATGCCCATGTACGACGCGCCGATCGCCGACCCCACGATCGCCATCTCCGAGATCGGCGTGTCGATGACCCGGCTCTCGCCGAACCGTGCCTGCAGCCCCTCTGTCACCTTGAAGGCGCCGCCATACACGCCGACGTCTTCCCCCAGCACGAACACGCGCTCGTCTCGAGACATCTCGTCGAACAGCGCACCGCGAATCGCTTCGAGATACGTGACGACCGCCATACTAGTGGACTGTTCTATCGAAAACCATAGTGGGCCGCTCCGTTGTCGCGGCCCGAAAACAAAACTGAACGACGGGGTTGGGCCTACAGAAATGACTCATACGGTCCACTAGGATGTCACGCCTGAATCGGTGGCAGCCGCTCCGCTGTCGCGTCTGCGGAATTCGGATCGAACGACCATGATCAACACGCTACTCGGCGAATGGGGAGTTCACGAGTTCCACTCTGGGCTCGGCGAAGTCATCTCCGGCGTAGACACCCCTGGTGACCGTGGACGGATCCGGCGTCGGCGCGTCCTCGGCGGCCGCCGCTTCTTCTGAGGCGTAGTCCTTCGACATCGCGTCGATGTCGTCGAGCTCTTCGTCGGTGGCAACCGCGCGCTCGACGAGGTGCCGGCGATACCGGACGATAGGATCCTTCTCGTTCCAGGTGTCGAGCAGCGCCTTCGGGACGTATCGAGCGTCGTCGTGCTGAGCGTGCCCCTGCATCCGCATCGTGTCGACGCCGATCAGAGCCGCACCGCCGCCGGCGCGCGCGCGATCCACGAGGCGCTTGGTCACGTCGTACACCGCGAGGATGTCGTTGCCGTCGACCATCTCGTGCGCGATCCCGTAGGCGGCGGCGCGCTCGTCGATCCGCTGGATGGCCATCTGCTTCGAGATCGGGGTCGAGTAGGCGTATTTGTTGTCCTCGGCAACGACAACGACCGGCAGCTTCTGGACGGCTGCGAAGTTCAGCCCCTCGTGGAAGGCGCCGGTGCTCGTCGCGCCATCGCCAATCCAGGCCATTGCGACCAGCGGCCGCCCGCGCATGCGCGCGCCCAGGGCAATACCCGCGGCCACGGGGATCGAGTCGCCCAGCATGCTGATCGGCCCGACGATGACGGGCTCGTCGTCAGCTGATGCGCCGCCGTCGCTCGATGCCTGCGTCCAGGGCGGCAGGTGGACAATATGGATGTTGAGATCGCGCCCGCGCGAGTTCGACGATGCGCGGGCCATGTATTGGAGGAAGATCTCGCGGGGCCGGACGCCGCAGGTCGTGAGCGCGCCCATGTTCCGGATGAGCGGCAGCACGGCGTCTCCACGGTCGAGCGCGTAGGCGGTTCCCACCGACTCGCCTTCCTGCCCCAGGCTCCGATAGAGGCCGCCGACAACCTTGCTCTGTCGGAAGAGGAGGACCAGCCGCTCCTCGATATCGCGCGCCAGACGCGCGAAGTAGTACATCTCGAGGAGCTGGTTCCGGCTCAACGCATCGGAGGGGCGGGACATGAAATCAGCTTCCAGCTACCAGTTACCAGCTTCCAGCGCGCCTGGCGTGGTTTGATGCTCGGAGCTGAAAATTGGGCGCTCTTCGCTGAAGGCTCGGATCTTACTGGAAGCTGGCAGCTGGAACCTCCTATCTGCGGCGCAGCCGGAACCTCCAGTGGACGACCTCCAAGTCCCAGCTGTGAGCCTCGAGCCATCCGCGTCGCGCTGGAAGCTGGAAGCTGGGAGCTGGAAGCCCTTACGCATGTATGGCCGCGCCGTGCGCAGCATGCGCGGCCTCCCCGATGGCTTCCGACATCGTCGGATGCGCGTGGATGGTTCGTATGAGCTCTTCGACCGTGCACTCGAGGCGCAGCGCCAGCGTCGCCTCTGCAACGAGCTCCGTGGCTCGCGGCCCGATCATGTGGACGCCGAGGATCTCGTCGTACTTCTTGTCGAAGACGATCTTCGCGAAGCCCTCGACTTCGCCGGCGATCCGTGCGCGCGCCAGAATCCCGAACTTGAAGCTGCCGGTCTTGACTTCGTATCCCCTGGCCTGCGCCTCCTTCTCGGTCAGCCCGACGCTGCCGATCTCCGGATCGCAGTAGGTGCAGCCGGGCACCTGGTCGTAATTGATCGGCCGGAACTCGAGTCCGGCGATCCGCTCGGCCAATGCGATGCCCTCCGCCGATGAGAGATGCGCCAGCTGCGGATGGCCCGGCTTCTCGAAGGTGATCACGTCCCCGATCGCGGAAATACCGGCCACGTTCGTCTCGAACCGTTGGTTCACCCTGATGTAGCCACGCTCCATCGCCAGGTCCAGATCTTCCGCGCCCAGATCCGACGTGACGGGCCCGCGACCGGTCGCGACGAGAAGGTAGTCGGCCTTCAGCGTCGTCGTCTTGCCGTCGGCGGTCTGCGCATCGAGATCAACGGCGTCGCTGCCTGCTTTCGCCGCCGTGACCTTCGTGTCGGTCATCACCTTCATGCCCTGCTTCTTGAACGAGCGCTCGAGCTCCGTCGACACGGCTTCGTCTTCGATGGGCACCAGCCTCGGAAGAAGCTCGATGATCGTGACCTCGCTGCCGAAGCGCCGGAAGATGGAGGCGAACTCGACGCCGACCGCGCCACTTCCCATGATGACGATCGACTTCGGCACCTCGCGGAGCCCGATCGCTTCGTCACTCGTGATGATTCGCTTCTTGTCGATCTCGATGCCGGGCACGCTTCGCGGCTGGGATCCTGTGGCGACGATGATCTGTTTCGTGGCGTTGAGCGTCTGCTTCTGGCCCTCGGTGACTTCGACTTTTCCACCGCCCACGAGCCGGCCGCTCCCTTTGATCCAATCGACCTTGTTCTTCTTGAACAGGAGCTCGATGCCTCCGGTGAGGCCCTTGACGATCTTGTCCTTGCGGCTGTGCACCTGCGCCATGTCGAGGCCGATCGCCGCCTCGCCAATCGTGAGGCCCCATTCCTTCCAGTCGCGAGCGATCTTGAGGGCGTGCGCGTGCTCGAGGAGTGCCTTCGTTGGGATGCAGCCCCAGTTCAGACAGGTGCCGCCGAGCGTGGGCGCGCGCTCCACGACGGCGGTCCGGAGACCGACTTGCGCGGCCCGGATGGCGGCGACGTAGCCGCCCGTGCCGGAACCGATCACCACGACATCGTAGTCATTCGCCATACGCGGTTACGGATCCTTCTTCCGACGTTACGAACCTTTTTTCCGGATAGACGAGAGTGGGACGAACGTCATGGAGGGAGACGTGGCCGCCGTCGGCTCGGGTTCGGGGGCCTCACCTGGATCGAGGCGGGCCACCTGAGAGCGGAGCCGTGTGTAGTCGTAGCGCAGCTCCCAGTACGACTGGTTGAGCGCATCCAGCCGGCGCGCCTGTCGCCGGATGAGCAGCAGCGCCGCCACCGCAGCGAGCAGCGCTAGGACGGTCAGCGTCCACAACACCACAACCGCCGTACCTTACCGGGCGGTCGCAGCAGTGTCAATGGAGCCCCCGGCTACCGCCTCCCTTGATACAATGCCCCGAATTCAATGTCGGGAGCCTCGAAAACCGTCCTGATCTGCGACGACGATCAGGGGATGCGGGACACGATTGCCGCCATCCTACGGCGCGATTACCGCATTCTGACGGTCTCGAGCGGGGAATCGGCGCTCACGATCCTGAAGCAGGAAGATGTCGACGTGCTGCTGCTCGACGTCCGCCTGCCGGGCATCAGCGGGTTCGACGTGCTTCGGATCGTCAAGGAAAACTACAGCCTGATCGAGTGCCTCATGATCTCGGCCATCAACGAGGTCGAGACTGCTGTGCAGGCGATGAAGTACGGCGCCTACCACTACATCACCAAGAGCTTCGACTACGACGAGCTCCGGTCCCTGGTACGAAACGCGTGCGAGCGGCAGGATCTGAATCGCCAGGTCATCACACTCAGCGCTCAGGTCGCGGAGCAGGGTGAGCGGGAGTTCCTCATCGGTCCCAGCAAGCAGATCCGCGACATCGTCGACCTCGTCCACAAAGTGGCGAAGCTCTCCGCGACGGTGCTCATCCTGGGAGAGAGCGGAACCGGAAAGGAGCTGCTGGCGCGCTTGCTCCACCGGGAGTCCGGCCGCGGAGAAGCGCCGTTCATCGCCGTAAACCTGTCAGCCATCCCACACGAGCTCGTGGAGAGCACACTCTTCGGACACGAGCGCGGGTCGTTCACCGGCGCGCACAAGCAGCAGCTGGGCAAGTTCGAGCTCGCGGCAGGCGGCACCCTCTTCCTCGACGAAATCGGCGACCTCCGGTTCGATCTCCAGGCGAAGCTGCTGCGTGCGATTCAGGAGGGAGAGATCGAGCGCGTCGGAGGCGTGAAGCCGATTCGAACGAACTTCCGCCTGGTGGTCGCGACCAACGTCGACGTCGAGAAGGCAGCCAAGGAAGGCCGCTTCCGGGAAGACCTGTACTACCGCATCAACGTCATCCCGATCCGGATGCCGCCGCTGAGGGATCGGATCGAAGACCTGCCCGAGCTCGCGCGCCTCTTCCTCGAACGATATAGGGTGAAATTCCGAAAGCCGGTCAGGGGTATCGCTGATTCCGCGCTGAAGATCCTGGCGTCATACTGGTGGCCCGGCAACATCCGCGAGCTCGAGAATCTGATCGAGCGACTCGTCGCCGTGAGCGACAAGGAGTGGGTGACAGACGAGGACCTGCCACTCGAGTATCACTTCGCCAAGCTCGATTCGGGTCCCACCACCGGCGAGGCGCTGTTCCAGGAAGCATGCGACACCTTCGAGCGCAACTTCATCCTGCGAGCTCTCGAGAAACAGGATTGGAACGTCACGGCAACCGCGCGGTATCTCGGGATCCCGCTCAGCACGCTGAAACACAAGATGAATCGTCTCGAGCTCCGCGACCTGGCACGCAAGCTGCGCGGTGCCTGAGCAGTACCACTACCGCTTCGCTTTCCCTCTCGGACTTGGCTGAGGCTTCAGGTTAGCCGGTGCGGCCAATTCATTGGCCAACTAGTGAACCAAGTGGCTAATCCATTAGCCGGATCACCCAATGGTGTGCGGCGTCCTGGGCGCTCGGGACGCACGTGCGAGTAACCAGCTTGTCGCATAGAGTCCGCTCACAATCTAAGTTTTCCTCGTCTTTGACGGCTTCGCCGATCCGCGAAGCGACTCTTTGGTCACACGTCTGAGCTTCGGAATATCGGTTGCACTTTTGCCCCCACCAGCGGCAGAGATAGTGGTCTGCCTATCGCCGTGCGTATCGGCGATTCCTTGGAGGAAGTCATGAAGCCCTCGATGTTCAACGTTCGTGTCCCCCTCGGCGATCGGCAAGGGGAGCAGAGCGTGTTCCTGATGAACACCTTCACGGACGCGCAGCTCATTGTGACGAGCGACGTGACCGACGTGCTCGACCGTATCGACGACCGGAACGCGCATTTCTCGCCGGCCGAACGGGAGGTCATCGAGACGCTCGTCGAGAACGGCTTCATCGTCGAGAGCCGCGAGGCCGACCGTCAGGCACTCGAGGACTTCTTCCACAACGTGCGCGAGGACCGCAGCCAGCTGCGCGTGACGGTTCTGACGACGCTCCAGTGCAACTTTGCGTGTGACTACTGCATCCAGGGGGATCACGGCGACTACAACAAACACGCGGCGAAGATGTCGCTCGAAAACGCGGCCCGGACCGCCGAGTGGACTGAGCAGCGGCTCGATGCGATCTCCCCGGAGAGCTTCGTCCTGACCTTTTTCGGGGGGGAACCGCTGCTGAACCTGCCGGTGCTGTTCTACCTGTCGGAGCGGCTGTCGGAGAGCTGCCGGCAGCGGGGCGTGCGCATGCAGATCAACATCATCACCAACGGCCTACTGCTGAGCTCTGACGTAGTCGACCGCCTTGCGCCTCTCGGGCTGAACGCGATCAAGGTCACGCTCGACGGCGACCGCGACACCCACAACCGGATGCGGCCGCTGCGAGGGGGCCAGGGCACCTTCGACAAGATCGTCGACAACATCCGTCAGGTCGCGGGGAAGTGCCGGATCTCGATCGGTGGGAACTTCGACGAGAGCTCGGTCGAGAGCTATCCCGCGCTGCTCGATTTTCTGCGCGAGCAGGAGTTCGCCGACAAGCTCGCGAAGGTCGCGTTCAAGCCGATCATCAAGCCCCCGCAGCTGGCAAAGCCGAAAGGGCTGATCCCGTTGACGGCCGTCAGCGGGGAAGGGAAGCCGCTAGGCGGCGCCTGCATGACGTCAGCGGGGACAGGCGTGTCGAGCGTCTGCGACACCTGCAATTTCCTCGACGAGAAGATGAGCTATCTGCGCGAAGAAACGGTGCGCCGAGGGTTCCCGACCGTCGACGGCGTGCACATGGGGCCGTGCGAGATTCACAAGCACCACGCCCACACGATCGGTCCGGACGGCTCGTTGTACGCCTGCCCCGGCTTTGCGGGCGAGGCCGCGCAATCGACTGGACACATCGATGGCCGGGAGGAAGCCTGGCGGCGCGAAGCGGCGAAACGCTTCGACGTCATCACGGCCTGGAAGGACTGCGACGACTGCGCCTTCATCCCGGTCTGCGCGGGCGGCTGCAGCACGGCGGCGCATACCGAGCTCTTGGACATGAACAAGCCGAATTGCCACAAACCGAGCTTCGAGGCGGGCTTGATCACGCTCGCGCGTCAGGCGGCAGCCCAGGCGCAGCCGGCGTTCGTCGGGTAGTTGGCTGTGGCGACGGCGGCGGCAGCCTCAATCGATTCATCGGCGATCGCGGCACCGCTGGATCGTGTCATGGGAACAGCGCGGAGGCGGGCTCCATCGAGTCATCGACAGCCGCCTCGAGAATCGGAGGGCCAGATGAAGGGACAGCGGAAGGAAGGCGGGAAGAAACGAGGGCCGCTGCGGCCCTGGCTGGTAGACGTCGTGGTAGACCACCTGCGCTGAGGGCAGGTGGCGGTCAACTCGGTTGTCGTCAATCAGGAGAGAGCGCCATGAAGATTCAGGTCATCCAGAAGGGTACCCAGAAGGTTTCGTCGAAGGCGGCGTGCCCGTGGTACGTCGACGAGCCACCAGCCTCCAAGAAGTAGGACACAGAGGCCCGTTGCCGGAGGTTCTCCGGCGACGGGTGCTCTGAGACCCTGGCCGCTGCACGGTGCTCTCGACGGCTCTGGACGGGTCCTCTGCAGCGGCCGATATATGGGGGGTGGCGAGTGCCCCCGACCCCAACCGTCGCCTCAGGCGTGTGCCAGGATTGTGCAATTCTGTGGCACAGTGAGCACTGCTCCCTGATGGTAGGTTCGGCCAATCGGTCCACTCTCGGTTCGACCTCGGGCGGCTGGCGAGGTCTGGTAGCGCTGCTGATCGCGCTGACGATACCAGCCTGTACGCGTTCCTCCTCCACCTCCACGTCCAGCACGACTCTGACAATCGGGACGGCGATTCCGCCCACGCGGGACGAAACGGCCGGTGTCAGGGCCGCCGTCAAGCTCCTCACAGTCGAAGGTCCGGTGGGAATCGGGTGGGACGGCAGGCCGATCCGTCGCGCCTTCGACAATTGGGAGTGGTCGGCTGACGGGCTGACGCTTCGGCTCCACATCCGTCCGGGAGTCTTGTTCCACGACGGGACCAAGCTGACCAATGTGATCGCCGCCGACATCCTCAGAGAGGCGCTGAAGCCGTCTCCGGGCATCGTGAGCGCCACGATCAGGTCCGTCGAGCCGCAAGGCACGGATGAAATCGTCGTCCGAACGGCGCAGCCCGAAGGGTTCCTGCTCTCGGACATCTCTCTGGTGGACTTTGCGCTGCCGGGAAAACCTCAAGTGGGCATTGGGCCATTCAGCCGAGTGGAAGGCAACAGCAAACCGATCGTGCTGCGCGCGTTCGAGAATTACAGGACCGGTCGGCCCGCGATAGACGGGGTGCAGATCTCGGAATACGCGACCCAGCGCCAGGCGTGGGCCGCCATGATGCGCGGCGAAGCGGACATGCTGCACGACGTGAGTGTCGAATCGCTCGATTTCGTCGAGGCCGAGTCCACGGTCCAGACGTTCTCGTTCATGAAGGCGTACTACCACGCGCTCGTCTTCAACCTGACGCTGCCACTCTTCGCTCAGAAGGACGTCCGGCGTGCGTTGAACACGGCCGTCGATCGCACGCAGGTGGTGGACGTCAGTCTGCGGAAGCGTGGCCTCCCCTCCGATGGACCGATTTGGCCCTTTCACTTCGGTCGGTCGCCGGATCAGCCCGCGTACAAGTTCGATCCAGGGCAAGCCGAGGCGTTACTCGACGGACTGGGGCTCACGCGGGGGCGTGAGCGCGAGCCGGGCCGGATGCCGAGCCGCTTCAGGTTTACGTGTTTGGTCCCGCGGGAAGACCAGCGGCTGCAGCGGGTCGCGCTCGTCGTACAGAAGCAGTTGTTCAACATCGGCGTGGACATGGACGTCGAGCTCGCGCCGACGGGACAAGTCGGAGCTCGGGTCGCAGCCGGACAGTTCGAAGCCGCCCTCTCTGAGATCGGGCTCGATGCGGTCGCTGAACTTCGTCTACGCCATCTGGCACTCGGTTCCGCTCGGTGCGAAAGGGCTGGTCGATCTCCACTACAGCTCCGCAGACGCCGCCCTGGAGAAACTGCGCGCGGCCATCAAGGAGGAAGACGTCAAGACGGCAGTCGCGGAGCTCCAGCGAGCGTTCTACGACGATCCTCCCGCCGTGTTCCTCGACTGGATGCAAACAGCCCGCGCCGTCAGCCGCTCGGTTCTCGTGCAGAACGAGCCGGGACGCGATGTGATGGGCACCATCCAGCAATGGCGGCCCGTGGCCGCCAAGACCGCGCCGCCGCAGAGCGCGCAAAAATGAAGAGCATCACCTCGCGCTTCGTGATGCTCATCGCAACGGCCGCCATCGCGCCGCTCGTGATCTACGGCGTCGTCTCGGTCAAACAGCTGCGGAGCGGAACCGAAGAATCGGTCACCAAGGGGAACCTGGGGATCGCGACGCAGGCCGCGGCACAGATCAATCAGTACATCGAGAACAATCAGCGCGTCCTGCGATCGATTGCCATGGAACTGCGGACCATTGGTCTCGAGCCGTGGCAGCAGTCCCGCATTCTGAAGGACACGGTGCTGGACTTCCCCGAGTTCCGCGAGCTGTCGATATTCGACTCCGCGGGACATCCGCTCGGGACGAGCCGGTTCGGTCCGCCGACGGTCTCGATTCCCGATCGCGCCGCCGCGGCGAATCGAGCCATCGTCGTCGCACCGCTGAAGGAGGACAACGACGCGCTTCCGGCCACGACGATTGCCGTACGGATGGTGGCCAACGATCCCGAGTCCGGGTGGGTGGTTGGCGAGCTCGCGCTCGAAGAGCTCTGGCGGATGGTCGACCGGATCAAGGTCGGCGAATCCGGACGCGCGGCGCTCTTCTCGGAGAAGAACCGGCTCGTCGCACATGGAAACGCGGACAAGAAGCGGCTCGTCGCCTCAGCCAAAGGGGATAGTCGAATCGAGCAGACGGCGGTCGGCCTGCGGAAACAGCAGATCGTCTCGACGTTCTACAACGACGACGAGTCCGGTGCGGAGCAGCTCGCGGTCGGCGCGCTGATTCCCAGCCTCGACTGGCTGGTCATGGTCGAGCAGCCGAAGTCCGAGGCGTTCCAGGTCGCGACACGTCTCGAGCGGCAGCTCCTCGCCGTCATCGGCGCCGCCCTCCTCGGTACGATCATCGTCGGCTCCCTCTGGGGCCGATCGTTCCTGACCCGCATCTTCGCTCTGCGGCGCGCCACGCTGGCCATTGCCGAAGGCCGTTTCGACGAGCGCGTCACGATGAAGGGGGAGGACGAGCTCAAACAGCTCGGCGACTCCTTCAACTCGATGGCCGACAGCATCGTCCAGCTCCAGGAAGACGTCAGGAAACAGGAACGGCAGGCGATGTTCGGCCGCATCGCCGCGGGGCTCGTGCACGATCTCTCTCATCCGATTCAGAACATCGGCAACAGCTGCAAGCTCATTCAGAAGATGTTCGACGACGTCGAGTACCGCGAGACGTTCAAACGGACCGTGGAGCGCGAGATGGTCGTGATCAAGCGCGTCCTCGACGACCTGCGCAACATCGCGCGGCCGATTCCGCTCGAGCGGTTCCCGATCGAGGTGGATCGATCGCTGGCCGAAGTGGTCGAGTCCATGCAGCAGCACGCCGAGACGGCGGGGCTCACGCTGCGCGCCGAGCTCGCGTCGCCGGGGGCCTTCATCGACGGTGACCTGTTCGCGCTCGGCCGCGTCTACCGCAATCTGATCGTCAACGCCATCCAGGCCACGGCGCCGGGAGGGCTGGTCGTCGTCGCCACGGAGCTCGCCCGGGAGCGCGTGCAGATCCGCGTGTACGACACGGGATGCGGCATCCCCGCCGATCGGTTGGGCAAAGTCTTCGAGGACTTCGTGACCACCAAGCGCCGCGGCCTCGGGCTGGGGCTGGCGATCTCGAAGAAGATCGTCGAACAACTCGGAGGGCAGATCTCGGTGGCGAGCGAAGTGGGCAAGGGCACGACGTTCGTGCTCGAGTTCCCGCGCACGCACGCCAATGCGATCCAGCAGGCCGGTTGAGACGCGCCGGCGCAACGGCACGCGCGGCGCTGTAACAATATCGACGGCCTGACGTTGTACTTCGGTGTCCGCCGCCAACCGGCATTGTTACGTATCCGTCGTCTTGCCGTCTCTCGAGAGACGTGTCAGGGAGGATGCAATGTTTCGAAAGCTTGTGAAGACGGGAGAGATCGAGATCGAGGGGCGCAACTACGTCGTGCGCTACTTCGAGCAGCGGACCGCCAGGGGCGGCCGCCGTTACAGCTGCGAGGTGGTACTCGAGGCTGCCGATCGCATCATCGTGGACGACGACTCGCTGACCAGCCTGGAGTCGAAGGTCGCGAGGCTCGTTCCGGCGACGATCTACAGCCGTCTCCTCGCCGCGCGTCCCGCCGTCGTTGCGGCGTAGTGCGAGAGATCGCGTACAGAACAAATCGGCCCTCTGGCGCGCGCTTCTGAACGGCTGGCCCGGGAGGACCGCGAATCCGTGTCAGGAGCGCCAGGGGCCGATGCGATAGGTCCCTTACTTCCGAGGAAGAACAGAGTCCTTCAGTTGCTTCGCGATCCGGGCCTTGACCACGGTCTTGGCGGGGATCTTGATCGCCTCGCCGGTCGCCGGGTTTCGACCCATCCGCGCCTTCCGTTTCTGCACGACGAGCTTCACCATCCCTGGAAGCACGAACTCACCGGATCGTTTCAGCTCCTTCTCCGCGAGCGTGGTCAGCTCATCGAAGAACTCCCGCGCCTGCGTGCGCTTCACTTCGAAGCGATCCGCGAAGTGCGAGAAGAGTTCGGACTTGCCCATTCTGCGGGCCTCTACCATCGGCTGTTCCCCTTGCTTTGGCGCGCTGTGTGTTGCCCGCAGTCGGCCGCGCGCGCGGGCGGCGGAGGCGGCGAAATTCTTGTAAAAGCAGCGGGTATCCTAGCGCGCGGTGTTTTCCGCTGTCAATGCGCGATCTCGCGCAGACCCGCTGAAACCGGCCTGAATGTTACAATTTTTCGACCATGCCCCTCGAGACGTTCCCCAATCCCAGCCCGAGCCGCGACTACGAGATCGCCATCCGGTGCACGGAGTTCACCTCCGTGTGCCCGAAGACCGGGCTGCCGGACTTTGGCGAAATCCGCATCACGTACGTGCCGGATGCGCTCTGCCTCGAGCTGAAAGCCCTGAAATACTACATGCTCGAGTTTCGCAACCGCGGGATCTTCTACGAGGCGGTCACGAACCAGATCCTCGACGATCTGGTCGCCGCCTGCCACCCGCGTCGCATGACGGTTGTGGGTGACTTCTCGGTTCGGGGAGGGATTAGTACGACCGTTACCGTGAAATATGAAAAACAGGACGTGGCCAGAAGCTAATCGTTAGAGCTGAAAGTTAGATGGCTTGCAGATTCCTGCACCTCACCAGTTTCAGCTTGATGCGTCCCATACAGGAGTTCCCGAGAGTTGAGTAGCATCATCGGTTTCATGCTCACAACTGCGCCTCGAGCTGTCTGAGTCGACCATGCAGAACTCACGAGCTCCGATCGGCATCCCGGAGGCTGCGCCGTACGAGAACGGCGGTGATGACGGGGCGCAGGACAATTCATGGCGAGTGGCCACTCTCGCGGCGAGCGCCTTTGCGGTTGCGATAGTGCTGAACGCTTTCGCTGCAACGCTTCTGGCCGGTCTCGGACTCGTGTTGCTCGTCGTCTCGATAGCACGCCGCCCCCGCCCTTTCAGGATCGTGACCGACCTCCGATTGACGGCCGCTGTCGTCGCCGTCGCCCTTGTCGGCATCGTGATCCCAGAGCCCCTGACCGGTGCGTCGCCCGCGTGGGTGGCGGCGGCACTTCCGGCGTGCGCCATTCTCCTCGCAATTGCGGCCCTCCCTCGGCGCCCGGTGACGCGGCGTTTCTTGATAGTGGCCAGCGTTGCTCTGACCGCAGTGGCGCTCTTTGCGGGCGTGTGGCTCCTCAACGCTTCCAGGGGAGCCGGCCTGGACGTCGTGCTGCTGCACAAGCGCGCGGCGGAGGCTCTCGCCCGGGGCCTCAACCCATACAGCGATGCCGTCAGAGCGCCGAACGGCGCGCCGGGGATGCCGCCGGGCTCAATGATCGTTGGCTACCCGTATCCGCCGATCGACGCAGCATCGTACGCGGTGAGCACCTGGATCGCGGGCGACCCCCGATGGGTCAATCTCACATGCTGGGTCGTCCTGCTGCTGTGTGTGCTCTACCTGGCTCTGAGAGCACGGGCCCTGTCGGCCGTACCACTTCTGCTCGTTGCGGCGTTTCCCGGGTGGGGCCGGACTCTGCAGAGCGGATGGACCGAGCCGTTGTCCGCGGCACTGCTCGGAATCGCGGCGGCGACCTGGAGTCACCCAATCGCGTCCGGCCTCGCGCTCGGCGGTGCTTTGGCCTCGAAGCAGGTACTTTGTCGCCGTTCTCCCGGTGCTGCTGCTCTACCGCGACAAGGGCTGGCTGCTCCGCAGTTTGGTTGCGGGTGCGGCGGCCCTCGCGACGCTCCTGCCGGCGATCCTCTGGGGTGGGGCTGATGCGTGGCGATCGCTCGTGCTCTTCCACGCGCAGACTCCCATCCGCGCGGACAGCGGCAACCTGGCCGGAGTCCTGATGGCGATTGGCGTGCGATGGGCACCGCCAGCGTGGCTTGCGATCCTGGCGGCGTTCGGGGCCGCTGCCGCTGCCGGGCGGCGCATCAGCACCCCAGCCGGGTTCTGGCGCGTCACCGCCCTGGCTCTGGCGGTCCTGTTCATGCTGTCGCGGCAGGCCATGCCCAACTATTGGTACTTGGTCGCCGTGACCGCCCTCCTTGGATCGCACCCGGCACAATCCGCCGACGCGCCGTCCCCCGCTCGTGAATCGCGGACGGAATGAAGCGCTGGAATCTGTGAGCTGGTGACTTCTGCATTCATGCACCACATCCCCATCGAAGATTCGATCGACCTTCATGCCTTCCTGCCGAAGGATATCGTCTCGGTCGTAGAGGAGTACGTGCAGGCGGCGGCAGATGCCGGATTGCGCGAAGTCCGCCTGATCCATGGTCGGGGCAGAGGCATCCAGCGCGGCATCGTACAGGCGGCGCTGGAGCAGCATCCGATGGTCGAGGCGTTCTGGGATGCGCCGGAAAGTCACCTCGGGGCGACGGTGGCGTTGCTTCGGTTGTCGACGGACGGACAAGTCGAGGGAAGACTCCAAAGCCAGTGACTCTCGACGGAGACGAAGCCTCGTTCGAGTGCGATGGTCACGACAAGAAGAAAAATCGCGGTGTAGTCATTGACGCTCGAGCACCAGCCAACCGCCGCCATCGAAGCGCGTCGCCCATCCCGAGTCCACGAGGTGCGCCGCCGTCGGCGACGCGGCAGGAAGGTACGCGCAGCCGATACCATGGCGAGCGAAGACGCCCTCGGTATCTCCCCCCACGGTCTCCATTCGAATGTGCTCCATCACGAGCGAGGACGGATACGGATCCTGCCGTCCGTCGATGAAGACCTTGCGGTTTGGAGCAAACCACACCAGATAGCCTCCCTCGTCGTATCTGTTGTAGAGGTTGCCCGGGCAGGACGCGATTGCTGCAAGCGCGCCATCGGGAACCGGCCGCCACTTGAGTTTCCTCGCAGGCGCCCCGTACGCCCAAGCCAGGGTCGCCAGAACGAGAGTGCCGGCGCTTGCCAGGACGAGCAGGTTCATGGCGCGCGGTTCCCGCCGCTCACGGGTCTCGACGCTCTCGGCGAGCAACGTCGTCAGCGCGGGAACCGCCAGCATCAGAAAGGGCCCGACATTCCGGATGGCCATGATACTTGCCGGAAGGAGAATCAGCGCGCACGCGCAGGTCGTCTCGTTCCATTCCGGTCGACTCGCGCCCACGCGGCCGTACTTTCGCAGAAGCGTCCAGGAGAACAGCGCAGCGATCAACCAGTAGGGCGCCAGGGTCGCCTCGAAGAAGGGCGTCCGGCGCCATTCGTCCAGCGGATAAAGACTGATCCGCCCGAGCGACTCGGGAATGTAGATCCAGAATCGCCAGCCGAGCGGAGTCATGAAGGTCGTGGCGAGGCAGGCGATCCACGTCGCCGCAATGGCGCGCCGGTCCTCGGGAGACCTGAACGCGATCGGCGCCATGCCGGCGCCCAGAATCACCAGTCCCAGGACTACGCCACCGTGAACGTTCGACCACACGAGGAACAGCGCCGGAAGCCATCGATATCGGCGGACCGATATCAGATACACCGCGAGCATCATGAAGAGCAGCGAGAAGGCATGGGGCCGTGGCTCCCACCACAGGCTCGAGGGCACCAGGGCGATGGCGGCCAGAACAAACGCTTTGAAGGAGGGGCGGGCAGTCAGCGTCCAGGAGATGAACCAGGCGCCGGCAATCACCGCGGTGGCCAGCAACGTCACCAGCGGCAGGCCGCCGGCTCGATAGGCGCCGTAATACAGGACCTCCGCCAGCCACTCGTGGTTCGGCCAGAATGTGCCGGACACCGTATGCGAGTACGTGTCCCACAGAAGCACCCGGCCCGATGCCCACATGTCCTTGCCGGCGCGGAGCTGCCACCAGCTGTCCGCCTGCATGGGGCTGAGCCCGGCCGCCAGGATCACGGTCAGCACCAGCAGTCCGCCAAGAGTCTGGCGGTAGGTGAGGCGCGGGAGAAGCGGGTTCACGATCTGCTCACGAGTGTCATCGGACGGGACGGAAATGGAGCGTGCTGCGGCTGGAGAGATCAGAAGACCCCCGGCAGCACCCTCCATCGCACCAGCTGCAGATACTCCTGATATTGGGGATCGCGCGCCAGCGTTCGCTCCTCGCACACGGCCCTCGCCATCAAGGCGAGGTCCGCCGTCACCAGCAGCACCACATTCCACATCGTGGCGTTCGCGGCGACGAACGCGAGGTGCGTCACGAGATAGCCCAGGTAGATCGGGTGCCGCACGACCCGGTACAGACCAGTCGAGACGATGCCGCGGTTGGCGGGCATCAGGCCAAAGCTTCGTCCGAGCGACAGCTTGCCGGCGATCACGACGAGGAGCCCGACCCCGGACAGGAGGACGGTGTAGATCTCCGGCGCGATACCCTCGACGCCCGTCGGGCGCACGAGGGGAGGGCCGAGCATCGAGAGGGTGGTGAGGATGCGCGCCTGCGCCGTCCGATTCGACCCGGGCCGGCGTACGCCGGAAGACGGTGAGCACGACGACGAGCGCTTCGCTGGCGAGCAGCAGAAGGCCCGTGAGGCGGCCGGTGTGCATGTAGTCCAGACCGAGCCGGACCGCCATCACGGTGAAGAGCGCGATGACTACCATGCGGGCCGCGCTGTCGGCGACGTCCTTGCTCCGCGCCTGGCTCGAAACGGTCTGTTCGAGGCTCCGCGCCTGGCTCGAAACGGTCTGTTCGAGCCCCTGCCCCGGGACCGCGAGATCCACGCCGAGCGTTGCTGCGCCCGCCGCCATCTCACGCGAGACGGGCAGCGCGATCGACCCGCGCTTCATCGTGGCTCCCCGCCCTGCGAATCGGTCTCTTCGAGGAAGTAGCTGTGGCACGCAGCGTCGAGCAGCTCGCGGGACAGCGCCGGCGTCTTCCCGGCATACCGGCACATGTCGACGACCTGCTCGACCAGGTCGCGCGGATGGCAGGCGCGCATCTGCAGCTTTCGCGGCGTGTAGTACTTCCGGTTCAGGTACTCGACCATCACCGGATCGAACGTCAGCCCGCGCTTCTTGCAGTTCATCTCGAAGATCCGGCAGTACTCGTCGACGGTCGGATTCTTCGCCAGGATCTTGTACGGAATACGGCGAAGGAATGCCTCGTCCGCGAGTGACTCCGGCTTGAGGTTCGTCGCGAACACGATCAGCACGTTGAACGGTACCTCGAACTTGCGTCCGGTGTGCAGGGTGAGGAAGTCGACCCGGCTCTCGAGCGGCACGATCCACCGGTTCAACAGGTCGCGCGGCGGGATGCGCTGGCGGCCGAAGTCGTCCACGACGAACACGCCGCCGTTCGCCTTCAGCTGAATCGGCGCTTCGTAGAACTTCGCGATCGGGTTGAACGTGAGATCCAGCATGTCGAGGGTCAGCTCACCGCCGACGACGACCACGGGCCGGCGGATGCATTCCCAACGGCGGTCGAACGCCGCATTGGTGATGACGCTCGATGACGCCTGACTGTTCTTGATGTGGTGGTGGTTCACCGGATCGAACATCGTGATCACCTGACCGTCCACGTCGAGGGCAGCCGGGATGTGCATCTCCTCGCCGAGGGCGCGGCCGATGCCTTCCGCGACGACCGTCTTCCCGTTGCCCGGCGCGCCGTAGAGGAACAGCGACTTGCCGGAGTTCACGGCAGGTCCGAGCCGCTCGAACATCGAGTCGTTGACGATGAGGTCCTTGAATCCTGTCGCCAGCTGCTCGCGATCGACGTAGGGCCGCGCCGCCATGCACGCGCGGACGTAGGCGTTGTACTGCGCGAGCGACACGGGCGCCGCACCGACGTACCGCGACATCTCGAAGAACTGGTTGGCACGATCGCGACCGAGGTCGGTGAGCACGTACCGATAGCCGGCGCTGCCCGCGCCGCTCGCGCCGCGCACTTCGACGAGCTTCTCGACGCGCGCGTGCTGGACCAGAGCCTCGAGCAACGAATACGGCAGCCGCAGGCTTTCCGCCAGGGCGGACCCGCTCGACTCCCCCGCGACCAGCGTCTTCAGCAGCAGCTGCGCCAGCGTGTCGGGGTGGAGCCCGGTCTCCTGGATGGTCGTCGGCGGCGCCGGCGGCATCGGGAGCGACTTCACGGGCCGATTGTCAACGGCAGTGGCATTCATGTTAGCGGCTCTTCTCAAGCATCGGGAACAGCACGGTGACGAACTTGATCGCCGCGGGCCCGATCGTCACGA
The DNA here is from genome assembly GCA_963804795.1 of uncultured Acidobacteriota bacterium. Classification (GTDB taxonomy): domain Bacteria; phylum Acidobacteriota; class Vicinamibacteria; order Vicinamibacterales; family 2-12-FULL-66-21; genus CAVSUB01. The sequence goes on from CAWDRS010000025.1 coordinate 84,845, forward strand.
CCCAGATCGCCGGGAAAATGCAGAACACCAGCGGGAAGACCATCTTGACGCCGGTCTTCGCGGCCGCCTCCTCTGCGCGCTGACGGCGCTTCGTGCGCAGCGTCTCGGAGTACACGCGCAGCGACTGCGCGACGCTCGTTCCGAATTTGTCGGTCTGAATCAGCATCGTGACGAGCGAATTCAGGTCGTCGACTCCGGTGCGGTCCGCGAGGTTGCGGAGGGCTTCGGATCGCGGCTTGCCGGCGCGAAGCTCGAGATTCACCAGCCGCAGCTCGTCGGACAGATCCGCGTAGGCGAACGCCAGCTCGTCGCCGACGCGCATCAGCGCCTGATCGAGCCCAAGACCCGCCTCCACGCTGACGACCAGCAGATCGAGCGCGTCGGCCAGCGACAACCGGATGCGATGCGCGCGGCGCTTCGACAGCCTCGCCAGGACCATCCCGGGCGCAATGTAGCCGAAGCCCACGCCCCCCAGCGCGATGGAGACGTTCGGCTTCATCAGAATCGAGCTGGACAACAGCAGGAAGAGCCCCAGCGCGAGCACGACCCTGATGCCGAAGAAGACCGTCACGGCTTCGGGACGCCGATAGCCCGCTTGCACGAGGCGGAGCCGTAGCGTTCCCAGCTCCTTCGGGTTGATCGGCGCACGTTCGCCGACTCTCTTGATCAGGCCGACCAACGCCTGGAAGGTCTTGCGCTCGGCCGGCGCGGCGGCGCTAGCCGCAGTGAGCTCCTCGATCCGGCGATCGATGGCGCTCGCCCGCTTCGGCATCAGCGCGAACGCCGCGGCAGTGACGATGACGGACCCAAAGATAAATGCGAGCAGCGGCAGCATCATCGACACACTACACCTCGATCTTCACGACCTGCCGGATCCAGACGTAGCCAATCGTCTGCATCACGATGGCCGTCAGCAGCATCATCTGTCCCATACGCTCCCGGAAGAGCAGGTTCATGTGCTCCGGGTTGATGAACATCAGGGCGATGCAGAGCACCGCGGGGAGCGCGAGCAGCACGTAACCGGTCATGCGGCCGTGCGCCGTGTAGACGCGCACCTGCCGCAGGATCTTGAATCGCTCCCGAACGACATGCGCGAGGTTCTCCAGGATCTCGGACAGGTTGCCGCCCGTCTCGCGCTGGATGAGCACGGCGGTGGCGAAGAACCGCACGTCGATGATCGGCACGCGCTGCGTCAGGTTGTCGAGCGCGTCCTTGAGCGGCAGGCCGAAGTTCTGCTCGTCGAAGGTCTTGCGGAACTCCGGTCCGACCGGCTCGTCCATCTCGTCGGCAACCATCTTCAGCCCGGTCGCGAAGGCGTGTCCCGCCTTCAGCGCGCGCGAGATCAGATCGAGCGCCTCGGGAAACGCCTCCTCGTACGCGCGGAGCCGTTTGCCGCGCTTGTAGTTCAGCACCATGAACGGCAGCGCGAACCCTGCCGCAGCGCCCACCGGCAAGGCCCATGGCGCCCGCACGGTCATCGTCACGACGAGGCTCACGAAGGCAGCCGAAGCCAACGCCATGAGCAGGAGGGCGCTGATCGTCGTGCGCACGCCCGTCTGCTCGACCCAACGACTGATTGCGGACCCTTGCCTGCTCTCCTTGAAGAAACGATCGAGCGCCGGCAGCGGGCCGGCCTTCTGCTCCTTGAACAGATCTTTGCTCTGCCGGGTGCGCTCTTCAGGGGCCTGCGAGATCTCCTCGAGCCGGCCCTCGAGCTGCCGCCGCAGCTTCATCCCCGGCACGTGCGTCGCGCCGAGATACCCGCCGAAGACGAGGGCGACGCCCACGACGAAGGCGAGCCCCACCAGAATGAGCACGGCCATTACCGCACCTCCGTGACGCCTTCGAACATGTCGGGCGGCAGGTGGACGCCGGATGCCTTCAGCCGTTCGCACACCTTGGGCCTGACGCCGGTCGCGCGGAAGCGGCCGATGACCTTGCCCTCCTGCGTCACACCGAGCTTCTCGAACACGAAGATCTCCTGCATGGTGATCACGTCACCTTCCATGCCGGTGATCTCCGCGATGCTCGTGACCTTTCTCGTGCCGTCGCTCATGCGCGTCTGCTGGACGACGATCTGGATCGCCGAGGCGATCTGCTGCCGCATCGCGCGCTCTGGCAGGTTCATCGCGCCCATCGAGATCATCGTCTCGATTCTCGACAGCGCGTCGCGCGGCGTGTTGGCGTGCACGGTCGTCAGCGAGCCGTCGTGGCCCGTATTCATCGCCTGGAGCATGTCCAGCGCTTCCTCGCCGCGGACCTCGCCGATGACGATGCGGTCGGGACGCATACGCAGAGAGTTGATGACGAGCTGACGCTGCCGGATCGCCCCCTTGCCCTCGACGTTGGGCGGCCGTGTCTCGAGCCGCCCTACGTGCTCCTGGTGCAGCTGCAACTCCGCCGCGTCTTCGATGGTGACGATCCGCTCGCGGTCGGAGATGAAGCTCGACAACACGTTCAGCAGCGTCGTCTTGCCGGCGCCCGTGCCGCCGCTGATGAGCATGTTCAGCCGGTTCTTCACGCAGTGCTCGAGGAACTCCAGCATCGGCCGGGTCAACGAGCGGATCGGCAGCAGGTCTTCAGCCTTCAGCCGCTCGGCCGGGAACCGGCGGATCGAGAGCAGCGGTCCGTCGACCGCCAGCGGCGGGATGATCGCGTTCACACGCGATCCGTCCGGAAGCCGCGCGTCGACCATCGGCGAGCTGTCGTCGACACGCCGGCCGACGCCGCTGACGATCCGATCGATCACCCGCATCAGGTGCTTGTCGTCCTGGAACGTCGTCGGCAGGCGCTCGAGCTTCCCGCTGCGCTCCACATACACCTGCTTGTACGTGTTGACCAGAATGTCGCTGATCGTCGGATCCCGCAGGAGCGGCTCCAGCGGCCCGAGCCCGAAGACCTCGTCGATGACGTCGCCGAGAATCGCATCCCGCTCGGTCATGCTGAGCGGCATGCCTTCTTCGGCGATCAGGTCGAACAGGAGGGTTCGAATCTCCGATTCGGCGCGCGACCGTTCAACGGAGGCGAGCGCTTCGAGGTTCAACCGGTTCAGCAGCTTCCGGTGAACGTTGGCTTTCAGCTCGATGTACTGCGGTCTCGGCGTGTCGGCTCGAGGGCGCAGCGCCGGCGTCGGCGTCGATGGTGTGTTCAGCGAGAGGCTCATGTGCAAAACGTCCGATTAGAGAAGGCCGAGGAAGGCGCGCCGCTTCTCCGGCTCCTTGACCTCGGGGGCGCCACTACCCAGGAGCTGCCTGGTGAAGCTGTCGAATTCGGCGGCGATCTCGCACGAATTCGACAGCGTCAGGGGCACACCCGAGTTGAGCGCCGTGGACACCGCGCGGTAGTCGCTGGTGAACGAATGGTGGATTCCGTAGCCGAGCGCGGTTTCGATCTGCTTGGGCGTAATCAACAGGTTGTCCGAAACGCGGTTGAGCAGCACCTTGACCCGCTCGCTGCCGGCCCCGAGCTGCCGCACGCGCTCGACCAGCCGCTGCGCGTTGCGGATAGAGGGCACGTCAGGATTCGTCACGAGGTAGACGATGTCTGCGGCGTATAACGCGGCGACGCCACACGCGTTGATCATGTTGCCGGCGTCGACGATGACGTAGTCGTAGGTGCGCGCCAGGATCCGCAGCAGCTCCTCGATCGCGCCGACGTCCTGGGCATTCGGCCGGTCGAACTGCTCCGAGGCCGCGACGATGTCCACACCCGACTTGTGGCTCGACACGAGCTCTTTCAGGAAGTCCTTGTCCAGGCGGTGCAGGTTCTCGATGGCATCGAGCACCGTGAAGCGCGGCCGCACGCCGAGGAACAGGGCGACTTCGCCGAGACAGGTCTTGAGGTCCACGATGACCGTCGGCCGCTTCGACTGCCGCGCCAGCTCCACCGCGCAGTTGACCGCGACGGTCGTCGTGCCGGCGCCGCCCTTGGCGCCGAGGAAGACCTGCGTGACACACGCCGGCCGGGCACTCGCGTTCGCGGCGTCGCGCCGCACAGCGGTGCGGCGGACAGCCCCGTGGAGCGCCTCCTCCATCGACCGCGAGGCCGTGGTCGCTCCACCGGGGTGCCAAGGGAAGAACTCGTTGGCGCCGGCACGCATCGCCTGCAGAATCAGGTCGGGGTCGGCGCCCCCGGCGATCGCGAAGATCGCCATGCCGGGCTGCGACGCCCTGAGCCGCTCGATGGACGCCATGCCAGAGGACGGGTCCGACCGGATGTCGACGACCGTGATGTCAGGCGTCGACGCGTCGGCGGTGCTCCTGTTCTCGAGGATGCCAATGGGCACCCCGCCCGCCCGCAGCAGTTGCGATGCCTGGCGCTTGAACTCTTCGTCGTGCGTAATGATCGAAACCGTCAATTGCGCCATCGCGGTCTACCCGTCCTTCGTCTATTTGACCAGCCGGATTGCCAACGGAAAAGCTGCAGTTCCCTGCGGTAAGTTCTTGTCGCGGATACCCGCGATCGGAATGATTCGGCCGTAAATCCCGTTTCCGACTACCTGCTCGAGGAAGAAGCCGATCCAGTTGGCGGTTTTGAGCGACGCGTTTCGGCCGTTCCGTTTGCCCGAGTCGTAGTACTCGGGGTCGTAGAGCGGAATTGGAAAGACACGCGGGCTATGGGTTCCGAACGCGCTTCCCACAACGGTGTCCGTCCCGTCATCCCAGTGCGCGCCGGGATCCCTGGCCACGAGCTCCTCGGCACCCTGAATCGTCGGACCCTCCATGGCGCCGGGCTCCTGTATCAGCGGAGAGCCCCAGCCGTAAATCGCGTGGTTGCAATTCGCGATGTTCCAGCGATAGTCGTTGCCCCCCATGTCGTCCGTCATCGAGAGCGAGTAGTAGAAGCTCGTGTTGATGTTCGTACCGGTGGCAGCGCGCAGAACGAGCAGCTGTCCCTTGTTCTTGATGTTGTTGTAGCCCGAATACTCAGGATTTGGGGTCGTCGTCCCGGGATAGTAGGCGGGAATATAGACGTCCGCCTCGCTCGCTGGGAGCGGGTTGTCAGATTTGTCGAACGCGTCGTATTCGCTGTCTCCGGTCCACGGTGCGTCCGCGCCGACCTCTTTCCAGCGATCCGGGATCGTGAACGGCTTGACGCACGTCATCGCGTTGGCCGGCGAAGCCTCTGCGGTCGCCGTCGCTGCGATGTCCGCCGTTGGGCGGCCGAAGAACCGGGCGATCAGCGTGGACACCGGGTTCCCGGTTGACGCCCGGCGGGAGACGGTCACCTGCACGCGGTTCACCTCACCCGTTGGATCCGGCAGGAACACCACATCCTCCGGCGTGACGGACACGTCATTCGCCATGACCTTGTTCGCCAATCCCGCGGTGATCGCGCTCGTCACCGCCGGCCCGTTGGCGGAGTGATCTTCGTAGTCGTCGTACAGCAGCGCCGTGGCTCCCGCGAGCGCGCCGGCATCGGCTGAGTTCTGCGCCTGGTTCCGCGCCGTCATCAGCATGCCGACATCGATGGCGAGCATGCTGGCGCTCAGAAACGCCATCATGCCCATGCCGACGAATACCAGGCTCATGCCGGCTTCGTCCCGAAGCGATCGTTGCACTCTCCTCATGACGGTACCCTCCCCGAAGGACCGCTACTGTCTGGACGACGAAGGCGCGTTCGCCTTGACCGTCGACTTGGGTGCCGGCTCGTCCCCGCCCCTGGCCTTCTGAAGCTCCTGCTCGTATTCGGCTTGCGCCTGCTTCAGCCGCGCCGCCGCTTCGACGAGCGCTTTCTCCCTCTTGTCGTCCGGGCCGTTCTGCTTCCGCGCCTGCTCGTTCTTCTTCGCGATCTCGGCTTCGCGCGCGGCCCGCTCCTTGGCGAGCTTGTCGGCCTGCCGCTTCTCGGCCTCGGCCTTCTTCTTGTCGGCAGCCGCGCGCTCCCGCGCCTCCGCCTCGGCCGCCTTCTTCTCCTGCTGCTTGGCCTTCTCGACGAGCTTCGCCTGGTCCTTGCTCACGGGTGCCGGCGCACTGGCCTTCGCAGCTGGTGGGCTGTCGTAAGGCGAGCCATTCGCGGCCGCACCGGAAGGCGCCGCGGCCGGCCCGGGCACGGGAGCTGCTGCCGGGGCGACCGATGGCGGTGGTGCCATCGGGCCAGGCGCACTCGAGACGGGTGCCGAGGGAACCGGCGCCGCGTTCGCCGCGGGCTTCGCCGTCGACCTCGACGGTCTCACGGGCGCCGGAACAGCGGCAGTCGCTGCCGGTGCCGGAGCAACCGCCGGCGCAGGCGCGTCAGCCGAACCACTGCGCGACCCTGCCTTGTCCACCGGATAGCGAGGCGATCCAACGTAGGCGGCGGGGTTCGGCAGCGACTTGTTCGGCGCACCCATGTAAGGCTCGACGAGGCTCGGGAGGCCCTCCGACGTCCCCATCTGCCCGCGCTTGATGATGGTCGGCGTGATCATCACCACGAGTTCGGTCTGGTTCTTCTGGTGCGCTTTGCTCTGGAACAGCAGACCGAGGATCGGGATGTCTCCGATGCCGGGAATCTTCGACATCGTGCTGTTCAGGGTGTTGTTCATCAACCCGGCGATCGCGAACGTCTGCCCGTCGCGCAGCTCGACTTCCGTCTCGGTGCGGCGCGTCGACAGCGCGGGCACGCGGAACCCGGCGAGCGTGATGGCGTTGCTGAAGTCCAGAGAGCTGACCTCCGGCCGCACCTTCAGGTTGATCAGGTCTCCGCCCAGCACGGTCGGCGTGAAGTTCAGGCGGATGCCGAACTCCTTGAACATGATGGTCACGGAGGAGGCGCCGGAGCTGGGCTGCACGACCGGGTAGGGATACTCGCCGCCCGCGAGGAAGCTCGCCTCCTTGCCGTTCGTGGCAATCAGGTTCGGCTCCGCGAGGCTCTGGAAGAGACCCTTGTTCTGCAGCGCTTTCACGACCCCGCCGAGGCCTTCCTTCGAGTTGAACACGAAGAGGTTCAGGAAGTCGCTGAACACCAGCTTGCCGTCTTTATCCCACTCGGGCGCGGGGAACTGCTGGGTGGTCGTGCGGCCGTACCAGTCGCTCTTGTAGCCGCTAGCCACGAATGACGCGCCCAGCTCCTGCAGCGCGCTGCGGCTCACTTCCGCGAAGCGCACGCGCAACATGACCTGGTTCGACGCGACACCTTCCTGCTGCTTCAGGAGGTTGACGACGTTCTCCTTCTTGTCGACGTAGCCCCCAGCGACCTCCGCGGCCTTTTCGATGACGTATTTGCTGGCCACGGTGCCGGACAGCACGACGTCCTTGCCGCTGCCCACGACCGTGACGCTCTCGCCAGGGAAGAGCTGCTTGAGCTGCTCGGAGAGGGCGCTCAGGTCGCGGCGTACGGTGACTTCGTACGTCTTGATCGCGCCGCCCCTGTCCCACACGAACAGCGAAATCGTCCCCGGCTGCTTGCCGTGGATGAGGAGCTGCCCCGGTGCGGTGACAAGAGCGTCGGCGATGTCGGGCACGGTCAGCGAGACGCGCGCGATCGGGGCGCCGATGTTCAGCACCGTCGAGCGCCCGACCAGGAGGTCGACGTCGGTCGGCGTGCTCGACTCGATGCCTGTGCCCGCTCCGGCATTTCCGCCGGGCGAGAAGGCCGGGGCCTGCTGCGCCTGGGGCGCGGCTACGAGAATCACGATGATGAACGCGGCGAGCGCCGCGACGAACGCGGACGACCGACGCCTGAGATGCCCGATCATTGGTTCCTCCGCATGTCTCTGCGGGCCCGATGCGAGCCCGTCTTGCGAGACCGTGGTCTGAGTCGAATGAATGCGTGCCACTTTGATTGCCTCTACTTCACGACTTCCGTGGCGCGCTTGTCGCCGCGAATCATTTCCACGGTCGATGCCGGCGACGGCGCCGGCGCTTCCATCGTCACGGGTCCGGTGACCTTCTTCGCCGAGGCCATCCGCGTCGCGGGCGCCGGGGCCCTGACGGAACCGAGAAGACCCGCGGGCTTGATGCCAGGGGTCACCGGCGCTCCTTGGTCGAGCGGATTGCGAAGGGCGAGCTGAATCTTGCCCTCGGTGCTCGCCAGCGCGAGACGCTCGACCTGCTCGGGCGTGACGAGCAGCGTCACCACGGTGACCTGCACCGGCTTGCCCTTGTCGGCGTCCTTTTCCATGCGCGTGCCGGCCGTCAGCACCTGCACGTTGGCGAGCACGACCTTCGAGGTGGTGTCGATCTGGTTCGCGGTCGGGCTCGCGGTGGCGACGACGTCGACGCGCGTGCCGGGCAGGACGTAGCCGGCGACGCCCACGACCTCGTTGACGCGAACCGAGACTGCGCGCATGCCCTCGGGAATGACCGGCGGCAGGCCGGCGCCCGCTTCCTTCGACGCCAGCTTGGCCGAGAGAATCGGCTCGTTCTTCACGATCGGGACGATGATCCCGCGGCCGATGATCTCCTGCGGCGTTGCGAAGATCCCTTCGGGCACCTGGCCCGCCGGGTAGGACGCGACCTGCAGGTCCTCCTTCTTCAGCTCCGCGCCGAGCGAGAGGTCGGCAGCGGCCACCACGACCGGCTGGGTCGCGGCGTTGACCGTCTTCACCGGCTGGTTCTGCATGAAGTTGTAGGTTCCGTACGCGAGCCCTCCTCCGGCGAGGACTGCGATTGCGATGACGGCGAAGATACGGTTGCGCATGAACGTCCCCTGACTATTCGTTCCGCATGACGGCCACCGCTGACATCGTGAGCGGAGCGCCGACGGTTGACGACGGATTGACGAGCCTGATCACTGGTCCGAGCACCATGAACGAGAACGGGTAACTGACGGTGATCTGCGAGCCGGTGCTCGCGCCGAGCGGCGCCACGCGATCCACGCCGATGTTGCCGTCCGACACGGTGCTGAGCCGCCCGACCGCCATGTAGTTGTTCACGGCGCTCCGGACTTCCGCGTCAGTGGTGCCGCTGAGGATGGCCACGCGGGCGCCCTCGCGGGCCGCGTTGGTCAGCACCTGCCAGGTCTGATACGCCCGGCCGAACTCGAAGATCCCGACCGAAATGAGCAGGATCACCGGAATCGTGACGGCCGTCTCGAGGAGGGCTGCGCCGCGTTCGTTCTTTGTCAGCCTGCGTGTCAGCCTGCGCATGTTGCTCACCGTTGTCCGTCCGGCGCGTGCCGGAGCTGCCCCGAATTTGCGTGTCCCACCATCGCGGCACTCACTTCAACCAGTGCGGCGAGGACGTCACTTCACGAGTACGGCCAGCACGCTGCCGATCGCAATTGCCGGGCCGTACGCGAATCGACTGCCGGGGGCCGCCAACTGAATCTCTTTCTGCACTTCACCGGATGCAATCATCCGCCCCGTGCCCGCCAGCGTGGTCGAGAGCCGGCGTCGGCGAACGGCGACGGCAATCGCCAGGACACCGCCCGCGACGCCCGTAAAGAGAAAAGCCTTGAGTACCAGTAGCGGCCCGACGATCGCACCGACGGCCGCCATGAGCTTCACGTCGCCGGTACCAGTCGCACCGAGCATGTGGCCTGGCAACATGAGTCCGCATCCCATCACTATCCCGAGAGCCGCAGCGCCAAGTGAAGCCCCGCCGACTCCCGCCGCCGCCAGACCGATACCGATCGCCGCCATGGCGGCCGTCAGCAGGTTCGGTATGCGCCGCGTTCGCAGGTCGATCACCGTTGCCGTCAGGACTCCGGTGACGAGCGTCACGAAAGCCGCGCTAGAAATTGCTGGCAATGGACTGCCAGAACACCGTACTCACGGTGTTGCCCAGCGTCTGTACCGCGCCCATGGCGAAGATCGCGATGAGCGCCATGAGGAGCCCATACTCGAGCAGGTCCTGCCCCTCGGTTCCTCGGAGGAGCCGCGCGTTGACCAGGCGTTTCAGCATTGCGATAGCAATCGACGGCATGAGCTGTGCTCCTCAAAGGGAACGATTCAGATCCGATGTGCCTTCCGGAACGAGAGCGGGATCGGCGCCGAAGCGCCGATCCCCCGTCGAGCCGTCGTCTTACGCGGCGCCGCCGAGCTGCGTCGCGATGTCATTGAAGATGCCCGAAACGCTGGATCCGGCCGCACCGACCGCACCGATCGCGACGAGCGCGATCAACGCGACGAGCAGCGCGTACTCGAGCAGGTCCTGGCCCTCTTCCTCACGCACGAACGACTTGACGAAATTGAAAAGCGTCGACATTGAAGTCCTCCCCCGAGGTTGTGCACCGGTTTTTTCCGGTGCGGGTTTGCGGCAGCGCCGCGTTGGTGTTAGTTGCGCGGCGCTTGCCGCGGCACGGCCCACCCAATCGCAACGGCTATGCCACGGCCGAGGTAGGTGTCGGAAAGTCGGACGCAAGTCGTTCAGCCGACGGCGACTTGCGCCGCCGACGAACCCAAGAAGCGGCCCGCGGACGCCGCTCGCCGGACCCCTTCCTGACCGCAGATCCGTAACCTCTCGCGCGAATCTGTGGGGCCTCGCGGCGTTGGCGCGACATCGCTCCGCGCGGCGCGTCCGTGTGCGCGTGCGCTTTTCCCCCAGTTACGAGCGATTTCTGTAAGAGCAGCGAGGTCCTGTGGTAGCGGCACGCCGATTGCGAATAGTGACAATAGAAGTGCAGGTAGATCGGTGAACCGGTCGTCGGCGACCTGTCGTCCTCCGCACCGGTAACCGCAAACACCTCGGAAAACGGCGAATGGCGCCGAAGATTGAAATATGGCCCTGAAAGTCCGGTTCCGTCAGTACGCGCTCTCGATTACGGTCTTCGCGATCGTCCTTGGCGGTCTCGTGTCGGTCGACGAGCGCGTGCGCGATCGTTTTTCCGCGGTGGTGCAAGGGAATGACGCGCTGACGCCATGGGGCGATCGCGTGGGTGACCTCGGTGGCGCGCTGTTGGCCGCAATCAGAAGTCAGAGCATCGAGAACGCCCCGCTCCTCGTGTTCGCCACCGTTGGCGGCGTGCTCTTCCTGTTCATGATCCGGACCTAGCCCCCTGGAACCGTGATGAGTCACCTAACTCCCGGGCGGGGCATCCCGGCTCGCGGCGCTGCTCCTCCTTCAAATATGGCCAATATTCTCAGTCGTCGCGCCTTGCTATCCGGGCGCCGCGCTCCGGGACTTAGGCAACTCATCACGGTTCCAGAGGACTAGCCAACGTGTCGCTCGTACTTGCCATCGAGCCGGATCATCGCCAGGGCGCGGTCCTCAAACGGATCGTCCGCGAACACGTGCACGCGGATCTGCTGCTCGTGGACTCGCCGGACGCGGCTGTCGCAGCCCTCAGTACGCAGATCCCTGACGTGATCCTGGTCTCGGCGCTCCTCGCGCCGTCGGACGAAGACGATCTGCTCGAAAAGCTCCGGTCGCTGGACGGCGGCGGGCACATCCAGACGTACACCATCCCGCAGTTCATTTCGACGATGGCCGACGAGGAAGAGGCCGGCGGCGGGGGGTTCTTCGGCCGATTCCGCAAGAGCAAGAAGAAGACCGCCGCTCCGGTTACCGGCTGCGACCCCGACGTGTTCGGGGAGGAGATCGTCACGTTCGTCGCACGCGCGCACGAGCTGAAGAACCAGAGTGAAGGCGTAGCCGCGAAGGCGCTCCGCCTGAGCGCTCGCGACGGATCGACCGATGCGCCCGTCACGGCCGAACACGCTGTCGAGACGACCGACGCGCCGGCTGCCGAGGCTTCGTCCTGGGCCTCGCCGTTCGAATGGCGGCGCACGGACCCAGCTCGCACCGCCTGGGCGAAGCCAGTCAAGCGAGTGCAGGCCGTCGAGGCACAAGAGGCAAAACCCGCTGCGCCCGCCGACCAGATGGCCGACGTCGGGCCCGACGCTGGAATCGAAGCGCTTCAGCAGGCGGTGCTCGCGAAGGTGGAACAGGGGATCAAGGCCAACACGATCGAGCGCAAGCCGAAGAGGACCCACGGATTGCCGCCGAGAAGGTACAGCGCGAACGTGAAGAGGCGGCCAGGCGCGAAGAAGAAGCGCGGCGCCTGGAGGCGGAGGCGCGCGCCGAACAGGAACGCGTCCGCCGAGAAGAAGAAGAAGCGCGAAAGCGCGCCGAGATCAAGGCTGCCGAGGCTGCCGCCAAGAAGCAGCGCGAAGAAGCAGAGCGCAAACGGCTCGAAACCGAAGCGGCGGCGAAGAAGCAGCGCGAGGAAGAAGAACGCCGCCGGCTCGAAGCGGAAGGCAAACAGCGCCGCGAAGAGGAAGAGCGCAAACGGCTCGCAGCCGAGGCTGCGGCCAAAAAGCAGCGGGAAGAAGAAGAACGCCGCCGGCTCGAAGCGGAAGCCGTAGCAAAGAAGCGCCGCGAAGAGGAAGAACGCAAACGGCTCGCAGCCGAGGCCGCCGCCAAAAAGCAGCGGGAAGAAGAAGAACGTCGCCGGCTCGAAGCGGAAGCCGTCGCAAAGAAGCGCCGCGAAGAGGAAGAACGCAAACGGCTCGAAGCCGAAGCTGCCGCCAAAAAGCAGCGGGAAGAAGAAGAACGCCGCCGGCTCGAAGCGGAAGCCAAAAAGCGCCGCGAAGAGGAAGAGCGCAAACGGCTCGCAGCCGAGGCTGCGGCCAAAAAGCAGCGCGAAGAAGAAGAACGCCGCCGGCTCGAAGCGGAAGCCGTAGCAAAGAAGCGCCGCGAAGAGGAAGAACGCAAACGGCTCGCAGCCGAAGCTGCCGCCAAGAAGCAGCGCGAGGAAGAAGAACGCCGCCGGCTCGAAGCGGAAGCCAAACAGCGCCGCGAAGAGGAAGAGCGCAAACGGCTCGAAGCCGAAGCTGCCGCCAAAAAGCAGCGCGAGGAAGAAGAGCGCCGCCGGCTCGAAGCGGAAGCCAAAACGCGCCGCGAAGAGGAAGAGCGCAAAAGACTCGAAGCCGAGGCCGCCGCCAAGAGGCAGCGGGAAGAAGAAGAACGCCGCCGGCTCGAAGCGGAAGCCAAAACGCGCCGCGAAGAGGAAGAGCGGCAGCGACTCGAAGCTGAGGCTGCCGCCAAAAAGCAGCGCGAGGAAGAAGAAAGCCGCCGGCTCGAAGCGGAAGCCGTCGCAGAAAAGAAGCGCCGCGAAGAGGAAGAACGCAAGCGCGTCGAGATCGAGGCGGCCGAGGCCGCCAAAAAGCAGCACGAGGAAGACGAGCGCCGCCGGCTCGAAGCGCAAGCCGTCGCAGACAAGAAGCGTCGCGAAGAAGAAGAGGCCGAAGCTGCCGCCGGGAAGCAGCGCGAGGAAAGCGAGCGCGCCCGCCTCGCTGCCGAAGCGGCGGCCGCCCCCGAGCAGGAAGAATGGGAACGACAGGATCGGCTTGCCGCCGCTGAGGCAACCGCGAAGAAGCGGCGCGAAGAAAAAGCCAGAAAGCTTGCCGAGGCTCGCCGCGCGCGCGCCAAGGAGGCTCCGGCCGCCGTGGCCGCGGCCCAGCCGTCTCCCGAACCCGCGCCCGCAGCCCAGGACGCCGAGACATCGGCCGCACCCGACCTGTTCGCGGAATTCCGGGAAGAGCACGATACGCCGCGCGGTCTGCTGCGCCTGATGCCGCTGAACCTCTGGGCGCGCTTCGAATCAACCAAGAAGGCGGCCGCAGACGCGACACCCGAGTCGCACAGCGACTTGCAGGATCTCATCGCAGGCCTGTCCGTTCCGACGCAGGTGGCCGTGATCAGCTACCCGCGTGGATGCCGCATACGCCGCGTGCGAGTACGCGCGGCCCGGACGCCCGCCCGCGAGGGCAAACGCCAGGCAGTGATCGTTTCGCGCCGCGCGCTCGAAGCCTCCCGCGCAGCCGACGAAGCCCACGCCGACGGTCGCTAATTGCCGGGGGGCTTCGCCCCGTCCGCCTTCGCGCCGAAGGCGCTCCGGCGAGACCTCGCCGAAGCTGCTTCGCGGCGGAGGCGGGCCGGACCCATCCCACCCCACCACGCAAAGTCCGCGTGGTGGGGGCCCCGGATGCCGTCGCTCGCGGGGGCCCCGTGGCCCGCTTCCGCCTCCGCTAAAGCTACGGCGGTCGCGCCGGAGCGCCTGCGGCGCGAAGGCGGGCCGCTCCGGCGGGGCGCGCCTGATATCAGTTCCCGCAAAACGAAGCCCGTCGCCTTGTTGCAGAAACTGCGATCGCGCTCCAGCCAAAGGGCAATCGCGGGCCCGCCCATGGCCGCACGATCGTCTCGCAAACAGCTTCAGAGCAACACGTTCGTTCGTTGCGCCGATCGTTCGAACGGCGCAAGCCGGAAGCAGGCAGCCGTCTTGCGTTTCGTCCGGACGCGACATGCCCGGCTTCGAATGGCAGATCGGCGACCATGTGTTCGTCCGAGGGGCTCGATGGACGATCCACGAGACCGTCGTGTGGCCCGATTGTTCGCTGCTGCGACTCGGGACCTCCGTCGGAACCACTCGCACGCGAGCGCTCCTGACCCCCTTCGATCGGCCGCAACGACTGGACCGTTCACGCGGAATTCGCGTCGTACACCCTCGGCGCTGGCTCCACGAGCTCCGCCGGTCCGGCACGGCGCTCGCCCCGTACGGCGGAGCGGTGGCGGCGGTCCGCGCATCCGCGAAGCTTCTCCCCCACCAGATCGAGCCGCTCCTGGCCGTGCTGCGCCACGGGGCGACACGCCTCCTCATCGCCGATGCCGTCGGCCTCGGTAAGACGGTCCAGGCCGGCTTGATCCTGCTGGAGCTCGCAGTTCGAGACGAGGAGTTCCGCGCGATTGTCCTCGTCCCAGCTGGTCTGCGCGACCAATGGAGCCAGGAGCTGCGCGAACGCTTCGACCTCTCTGCATCCCAGGCGGACGCCGCCTGGCTCCGAACCACCGTGGCAGAGCGCCCGGTAGATGTGAACCCATGGTCGCTTCCAGGAATCTACATCGCGTCGATCGACTTCGCGAAGCGGGCGGAGGTCCTCCGGGCGCTCGAAGACGTCACGTGGGACCTCATGATTCTCGACGAGGCGCACCTGGCGTCGGCCTCGAGCGATCGCAGGGCGGCCGCGCACGCCGTCGCCTCGCGTTCCGCCCGAACGGTGCTGCTGACAGCCACGCCGGATGCCGGAGACGCCGCTCGGTTCGACGCGCTCTGCGGAATCGGCGCGCTCGACCGTGCCGAACCGCCCGTGATGTTCTTCAGACGGACACGCGCGGACGTGCAAGACGGTCCTGGCAGGAGGAGCGTACTGCTCCGCGTCCAGCCAACGGCCGCCGAGCGTCGGATGCACGACCTGCTGGAGCGCTACACGCGGCGCGTGTGGCAGGAGTCGAGCATCCGCGGTGACGCACGCGCCAAGCTGGCAACCATCGTCCTCCGGAAGCGTGCCCTGTCGAGTGCTGCCTCGCTGGCCGTTTCGGCACAGCGCCGGCTGAATCTCCTGGCGGGCACGCCACTGCCCTGCGAGCGGCAGCTGCTCCTTCCACTCTCTGACGAAGATCCATTGAGCGATGGCGTCCGAGACGACGACCTCGCGGCGCCGGGACTGGCCGATGTCCGCAGGGAGCGACGGTGGCTTGCGGCTATCGCCGAGGCCGCCCGGCACGCGGCGCGCGCCGAGAGCAAGGCCGGACGGCTTCTTCGCTGGCTGGCTCGCGTTCGTGAGCCGGTGATCGTGTTCACGGAGTACCGGGACACGCTCCACCGCCTCGAGCGCCTGGTGCGCGCGACCGGGCGGCCAGTGACGACGCTTCATGGCGGCCTCGAACGAGTCGAGCGGAATCGCGCCCAGGCAATCTTCAATGGGGGCGGCTACTCCCTGCTGGCTACCGACGCCGCTGCCGAGGGACTCAACCTCCACCACCATTGCCGGATCGTCCTTCACTACGAGCTACCCTGGCGGCCGGCGCGGATCGAGCAGCGGACCGGGCGTGTCGATCGCCTCGGACAATCACGACGGGTCCACGAGATTGGCTTCGTGGCCGCAGGCACCGCCGAGCGCCTGGTGCTCGCCCCGCTCGTCGCGCGCGCGGCGCGCGCGCGCACTGCCGGAGACGTCACGGCCGGACTGCTGGATTCTCTCACCGAAACCGCGGTCTCGGAGCTCGTAATGGGCGCCGCGTTCATGCCACCGACGGCGCCCGGCGCGAAGACGACTGTCCGGATGCCGGAGCTCACTGCCGAAGCGGCCGCTGAGGTCTCGCGGCTCGAGACGCTTCGCACATGGATTTCGGCGTCGCCTGCCATCCGGTTCGGATCTTCCGGGTCGAAGGCTGTGGTGGCGGCCACAATCCGGGCGCGAGCGTCGACGCTGAGACCTGGTCTCGTTCTCGTCGTGATCCAGACACTGACCGATCTCGACGGGCGGCGGCTCCACTCGGAAGCGTCGGTCGTCTCTGTCGATCCGACAAGCTTGTCAACCGGGTATGGCGAGCGGACCCTTCGTCGGGTCGTCGAAGACATCGACACAAACATCCGACGTTCCACCACGACCATCGGCCAACGCCTTGGAGCGGACCTGCAACGGATCGCCGAGCGGATCGAGTCGCAGCGCGCCGCTGCGCGAACCGCTCTCCGGCTGCGCGAGGAACGTCTGCGGGATGGGCTGCCTTCTGCCGCACGGCAGCTCGTACAAGCCGGACTCTTCGACCGGCGCGCCCTCTCGACGGTCGGCTGGAAGAGAGCCATGAACGATGCGCACATCCGTGAACTCGACGCACGACTGCAAGCACTCGAACGGGGCACCCAGCTCGTAGCCGGTGTCGAGCTCGCAGCGGTGCTGCTCGTTCGCTGAGGTCCGCGTGATTCCTGGAATGCGTGGATCTTTGCTCTCTCACGACGCGCTGGAACGTGTCATTCCAGCGGCACTCCGGGGGCACCTCGGCGAAGCCGATCGCGAGGCAGCCTCGAGACGGCTGCGTCGGTGGCATCGACCGCTTCAAGTCCGCCTCGGGCCTTCGGCGTCGGCCCGCATGGTCTTCGATCAGATCGGCGGTCCGCTGGCCGGGCAGCTGGGATACCGGACCCTGCCGTTGTTGTCGGCCGGGCTCTATTACACGGCGATCCTGGAGGTGAACGGCGTCACGCCGGCCGTTCTGCTCGTCACCGCCTGGGGTCACGATTTGACGTCAATCTGGCGCGATGCAGTGCGCCAAGGGATCGGATGCGACGTCAGGTGGTGCGTCTGCGTCTCGGGCCCGGTGGTGCGGCTCACCGACAGCCAGCGAACCTACTCGAGACGTTTCCTCGAGTTCGACTTGCAGGCGGTCGCCGAGAACGACGCCGCGTTCGCGGCGCTGTGGGGCCTGCTGCATGCCCGAGCGCTCGTGGGCTCCTCTGGCGGGGGTCAGCCCGTACTCGATCGTGCGATTGCGCTCTCCGAACAACACCGGGTCTCGGTCCGGGATTCGCTTCAGCAGGGGGTGCAGGAAGCGCTCACGCGGTTGACGCGAGCGTTCGCTTCCGCGCGCGTCCGTAGCCGCGCGTCTCAAGAGTCGCAGAAGTCCAATCCGACCACCTCGGCGGACGAGTCCCTCATCGTGATCTACCGGATTCTCTTCCTGCTCTTCGCGGAGGCCCGCGGGCTCGTGCCGCAGTGGCACCCGCTGTACCGCGAGAGCTACACAATCGAGTCGCTGCGCAACGATGTGGAGACGCGGCCGCGGCCCCGAGGGTTGTGGGAAAGCCTCCAGGCAATCTCGCGCCTTGCGCACCGCGGGTGCCACGCCGGATCGCTTCGTGTGGCGCCGTTCAACGGACGGCTGTTCTCGCCGAGCCACGCGCCGCTCTCCGACGTCCTGTCGCTCGACGATGCGGCCGTGCGACAGGCGGTGCTGGCGCTGACGACGCGGCCGGTGCGTTCGGGGACGGCCGGCCGGGAGCGCATCGCGTATGCGGACCTCGGTGTCGAGCAGCTCGGCGGGGTGTACGAGCGCCTGCTCGACTTCAGGGTTCCGGAGGACGCGACGCCACCTCTCGGAAAAGGCGAGCGGCGGAAGGCCACCGGATCCTTCTACACGCCACGGCCGCTCACCGAATACCTGGTCCGTCGCGCCCTCGCGCCACTCGTCGCAGACGCGTCACCCGATCGAATCATGGAGCTGCGCGTGGTCGATCCGGCGATGGGCAGCGGGGCATTCCTCGTGGCCGCCTGCAGGTATCTCGCGTCGGCGTACGAGGCGGCGCTGGTTCGGGAAGGCTCGGCCACGACGTCGGATATCTCCGAAATCGACCGCGCCGGCTTCAGACGTGCCGTCGCCCAACGCTGCTTGTACGGCGTGGACATCAATCCGATGGCCGTCCAACTCGGTCGTCTCTCTCTGTGGCTCGCGACGCTCGCTGCCGGGCGCCCGTTGACCTTCCTGGATCACCGGCTCCGATCGGGCAACAGCCTCGTTGGCGCCTCGCCCTCGGATGTGCTCCGACAGCCACCTCCAGGCCGCAGGCCTCGAGAGCGGCCCGCGGCGCTCCCGCTCTTCGAGCGCGAGGTCCTCGATGGCGCCATCGGAGCGGCCGTCGCCGTCAGGACTGGTCTGGCGTGCGGGCCAGGCGACACACTGGACCAGGTGCGCGCCAAAGAGCAGGCGCTCGCCCGTCTCGAGCGAGACGACTCGGAGCTGAGACGCTGGAAACGGGTCGCGGATATCTGGTGCTCGGGCTGGTTTCGCGACATCGCAGACAGAGCCGAGCTCAGGGCCGCCTTCCACATGCTGACGGACGCGGTCCTCACGGGAAGCTGCGACCTTCCGCGCACATTGATGAATCGGCTGCTGCGCGAGGCGGAGGATATCGCGGCCGTGCAACGTTTCTTCCATTGGACCGTCGAGTTTCCAGAGGTGTTTCACGACGAGAACGGGCGGCCGATGCCGGGAGCTGGTTTCAATGCGGTCATCGGGAATCCGCCCTGGGAGATGCTCAGAGGCGATCACGGGTCGGCCCGGACTCGAAGCGATGCGCGCATCGCGGCCTCGCGCGTCGCCGATTTCGCGCGCGGGGCCGGCATCTACCGGCTGCAGGGCGACGGCCACGTCAACCTCTATCAGCTCTTCGTCGAGCGTACGCTGTCCCTCGTCCGTCCTGGCGGCCGCCTCGGCCTGATTCTGCCCTCCGGCTTTGCGACCGATCACGGCAGCGCGCTGCTGCGACGCGCGCTGCTCGATAGAACACAGATCGACACGTTCCAGGGGTTCGAGAATCGGGACGGGCTCTTCCCGATCCATCGCGGGCTCAAGTTCCTGCTGTTGACGGCGCGCGCCAGCGGTTCGACGACTGAGATTCCCGGACGGTTCGGCATGCGCCACCCGGACGTCCTCGACCGACTTCCCGATGCCGGCGCCGATCCTGAGTCCGTACCGTTGACCCGCACCTTCCTCGACCGTCTCAGCGGCCCGCACGTTGTCGTGCCCGAGATCCGGACGATGCAGGATCTCGAAATCGTGTCGGCGATCGCGTTTCGAGCACCCGCGCTTTCGCACGCCGACGGGTGGAAGGTGACGTTCGGGCGCGAGCTGAATGCCACAGACGACAGGGCGAGTTTCGTGGAAGGCGGGACCGGCCATCCAGTGCCCGGCCTCCCAGTAATCGATGGGAAGCACATTCAACCCTTCTCGGTCGATCCGACTCGAGCGCGGTATCGGATTCCCGCCGGGGTTGCGAATCGTCTCGCCAGTGCTCGCGCCGCGCAGCATCGATCGCGTCTTGCCTACCGGGACGTTGCGTCGCCGACCAATCGCCTGACGCTCATCGCGGCCATCGTTCCGGCTGGCGTGCTGACGACGCATACGCTGTTCTGCGTGAAAGAGCCGCTCGACGAAGATCTGCAGCTCTTCCTCTGCGGCATGCTGAACTCCTTCGTGGCGAACTATCTGGTGCGGCTCCAGGTCGGCACGCATGTAACGGCCTCCCTCATGTCGCGCCTGCCGATGCCGAAGGCGGCTCGCGATTCAGCGGCCTTTCGCACGATCGTCTCGAACTCGGCGGTGCTGCGACGCTCGCCGGCGGACGCCTTCGCGCACGCGCGGCTGCAGGCCTCCGCCGCGCGGCTGTACGGCTTGAATCGAGCGCAGCTTGCGCACGTGCTGGAGACATTTCCGCTCGTGAACGTCGAAGAGCGCGACGCGGTAATGGCTGCCTTTTACGATATAGTCACGTGATCCGGACGCTCATGTATTCCCGTTCTGTCCTTCATCCGACGGCTTGCGTCCGCAGGCCCGATTCGATCCGGTGACCCGTGGCCGATCGAAACGAACGCGTACCGGTCTGGGCACTCTGGGCTCTCATCGCGATGGGGGCCGTGCAGCTGGCGGCCTGGTTCGCGTCGGGGGGCGGCGCGCTCGGGCGGACCGCGCTCGTCACGGGCGTTGCCGCCTGGATCAACCTGCTGCTGCTCGCGGCGCTGGTCTCGCGCACCATGCGAGGCATGCGGCGGTGGATCTCGCAGCACGAAACCGCTCATCGCGCGACACGGGACGAAGTCAGCTCGCTGCAGCTGCAGAACGAGATGCTGCAGATCATCGCCCGGGCATCGGATGTCACGGTCGCGTTCCAGTCGCTGGCGCCGAAAATCACGCGCCTGGTCCCGTCGGACCGTCTCGGTCTGGCGTTGCTGTCCGAAGACGGGCGCGAGTTCCAGACGATCACCGCGCGCACTCCTGACGAAGATCGCCGCGCGCGCCCGCGACCGGAGGTCGTCTTCAAGGTCGAGGGTACGGCGCTCGGCCATGTCGTGCGATCGCAGGAGCCGCTCCTCATCAACGACACACGCGATTCGATTGGTGAGTATCTCGACGTCACCGTTCTATCCGGCTCGGGCTTTCACTCGGCGCTCCTGGTGCCGCTCATCTCGAAGGGGCGCGCCGTCGGGACGCTCAACTTCGTGTCGCGCCATCCGGGTGCCTTCACCCTCGGCCAGGTCGAGTCCGTTCAGTCGATCGTCGAGGTCCTCGCGGTCGCGCTGGCCGTCCAGCAGCTGCAACTCTCGGCGGGCCGCTTTCGTACGATGGAAGTGATGAGCGAGCTGACGCTCTCGATCGCCGCCGAGATCAACAGCGCGCTCCAGTCCGTGATGGGACATTGCGATCTGATCCGGCGGGAGTACGCCGACGAGCGGCTGGGGAGGGACCTCGACACCGTGAAGCGGCAGTCAGCGCGGATCGTGGAGCTGCTCGATCGGATGCGCGCGACGGCGAACGAGAGACTGCAGGACGTCGCCGCGACCGTCAGACGGAGCGATACACCTTCAGCCCCGTAGCGCAGGTACGACCGTTGAAGCTCACCGCCGCAGCGCGATGACGACCCCGGCACTCAGTTCGACCAGGACGATCAGGGTGGTCAGGACGAAGAACCACTCTCCCATCTTCGCGTATTCCACGACCGAGATGATGACGCGAAGCATCGGCGTGGCCATCAGCATGATGAGGCCGGCAGCGAGGAGCGTCCCGGCCGCGTCTCCGGCCGGCGCCACGATCTGCAGGAGCAGACCGAACGAGAGGAGGACGGAGGCCGTCGTCACACCGAAAATGAGGAGCCGGCCCAGTTGCCGCTCCAGACGTGCGAAGGCCTCGAGCTCGTTCGTCATCGTGCCTTGAGGAGGTACAGCATCGAGACCGACAGCAGCAGGCCGGCCATCAACTGCTTCAGCCACCGCGCCCGGGCTCTCTCCCCGAACCAGAAGCCGGCCTTCGAGCCGAGGAGCACGCCAAGCACCGCCGACGCGGCGTGGCCCGGAAGAATGTAGCCGTTGGCGTAGTGGAGTGGCACGGACGCCACCGCTGTCACGCCGATCATCAGGGCGCTCGTCGCCGCGGCGGCGCGCATCGGCACGCCGCACCAGAGGTTGAGCGTCGGTACTTTGAGGATGCCGCCGCCGAGGCCGAACGCGCCCGAGATGTAGCCCGCGAGCCACGACACCGAGAGGCCGACCGGCAGCCGTTTGACGCGGTACACCACTTCCCGCCCGCTTTCGTCGTCGTGATACCGCCCTCCAAGACGTCCGGGATCGGTGCTCGCGTCGAGGACGTTTCGGTGATCGAGCCGCGTCAGCATGATGCCCGAGATGGCTGCGGTGACGAGCGCGAAGAGACCGTAGAGCAGCCGCTCCGGAAAGAGGTGCAGCGTCAAGGCGGCAACGAGGCCGCCGGCGGCTGACGCCACCTCGAGCAGCATCCCGAGGCGCAGGTTGATCAGATTCCGTCCGGCGGTGCGAGCCGAGACTGCGCTCGATGTCGCGATGACGGTCATGAGGCTGATCGCTCCGGCCACCTTGAAGGGAAGGCCGAGGCCCAGGTTCAGAAACGGGACGAGGAACACGCCGCCGCCGAGCCCGAGGAGTGCGCCGAGCATGCCGGCCACGGCGCCGGCGCTCATGACCACTGCGATGAGAGTGGGCGTCATCACGGAGGAGTTCTGCGGGATCGGGAACAGAAGGATTCTATCTCACGTTCCGGCACGATCATGCGTGACGGGAACGGCAGGCGCACGCCGCGCGTCTTCAGCTATGAGGCTCGAGCCGGTCCCCAGGGCCTGTCGCAGGTCGGACGCTTCGAATACAATGGCAGGAGTTCCTCGACACGCGGATTCGGTTTTGCCCCTCTCTCCAGGTTCTCATCTCGCACAGTACGAAATCATCGCGCCGCTCGGTGCGGGCGGGATGGGCAACGTCTACCGGGCGAAGGACGTACGGCTCGGCCGTGAAGTGGCGCTCAAGGTCATGGCCGACCATGTCGCCGCAGATCCCGAAATGCGGCGCCGCTTCGAGGTCGAGGTTCGAGCAGTCGCGGGCCTGTCTCATCCGTGCATCATGGCCATTCACGAGCTCGCCATGATCGAAGGCGTGCCGGTGGCGGTGATGGAGCTGCTCGAAGGGGAGACGCTGCGCGCGCGGATCTCCAAAGGGCCGTGCCCCTGGCGCGAGGCGGCGCGGATCGCCGCCGCCGTCGCTGACGGGCTGGCTGCCGCGCACGCACGTGGCGTGATCCACCGCGACCTCAAGCCGGAGAACATCTTCCTGACGTCGGACGGCGCGGTCAAAATCCTCGACTTCGGTCTTGCGCTCCAGCGGCTCGACGGTCCGGAAGTGAGCTCCGACAGTCCCACCATCGCGCACACGGCGCAAGGCGTCGTGCTCGGCACGTTCGGCTACATGTCGCCCGAGCAGGTTACCGGTGGCCGCGTGGACGGGCGAAGCGACCTCTTCGCGCTCGGATGTGTGCTCTACGAGATGCTGGCCGGCCGGCGGCTGTTCGCGGGCCGTACACCGAACGAGGTCATTGCCAGCCTGTTGCGCGACAGTGTGCCCGACCTGAACGCGTTCGATCCATTGGCGCCGCCCGAGCTCCGTTCGATTGTGTCCCGCGCGATCGCCCGCGATCCGGGCGGACGCTTCGAGTCCGCACGCGACTGCGCCAGTGCTCTGCATGCGCTCGAAACGGGCGCGGCCGGATCTTCGTCTTCTGTTGTTCGTCGGTCACGCACGCGGGGTAAATCGCTCGCCATCCTGCCGTTTCTCAATGCCGGGGTCGACCCGAAACTGGAGTACCTGACCGACGGCATCACGGAGAGCATCATCAACAGCCTCTCGCAGCTGAACGGCCTGCGGATCGTTCCGCGAAGTCTGGTGTTCCGTTACAAGGGCCTGCAGGCGGATCCCGCAACGGTGGGGCTCGCACTGAACGCGCGCACCATTCTCACCGGCCGGATCGTGCAGCAGGGGGACGTGCTCAACATCCAGGCGGAGCTCGTCGATGTGTCGACGGAGTCGCAGCTCTGGGGCGAGCAGTTCCGGCAGCGGGTCAGCGACCTCGTCACCGTCCAAGAGGAGATCGCGTGGCAGATTTCCGAGGCGCTTCGACTCAAGCTGACCGGAGCCCAGAAAACCCGGCTCAAGAAGCGCCACACCGCGAGCGCGGAGGCGTCGCAGGAGTACCTGCGTGGACGGTTCGAGTGGAACAGCTGGACGGCCGATGGGTTCCGGCGGGCGGTCGAACACTTCGAACGGGCGATCGCGTACGACCCGAAATATGCGCCGGCGTATGCCGGCATCTCGGACAGCTACGGCGCGATGGCCTACTATGGCTTCGTCCCGCCTGATGTGGGATATCCGCGTGCGCGGGAAGCGGCGGAGCAGGCACTGGCCATCGATCCGGAGGTCGCCGAAGCGCATGCGTCGCTGGCGCTCGGCTACCTGCTCTGGCAGTTCGATTGGCCGGCGGCGGAGCGCGAGTCCCTGGCCGCACTGCGGCTGAATCCGCAACTGGCCGTGGCGCACGTGCACTACGCGCTGTACCTCATCACGGTCGGACGGGTCCAGGAAGCCCTTCAGCACGGGCGAATCGCGCAGCAGATGGATCCGGTGTCGCTCCTCACCAACATGACCATCTGCTGGGCGCTCCACTTCGCGGAACGCTCCGAGGAAGCGATCCGGGAGACGCGGCGCACGCGCGAGCTCGCGCCAGGATTCCACGAAGCCGGCAACCTGCTGATCACGCTCTACGAGCACGTCGGAAGGTTCGAGGATGCAGCGCACCTGGCGCTCGAGCAGCCCATTTACGGCGTACGCGCCGACGGCGCGGCCCTGCTCGACGCCTATCACTCGGGCGGCGCCGACGCGTACTTTCGAAAGCGCATCGGCTTTCTCGACGCCAGCCTGTCGGACGCACCTCCGTCGATCCACTACGGTCACGCCGTGCTGTACACGCGACTTGGAGATCCCGAACGGGCCATCGACCACCTGGAACAGCTCGTCGACGCTCACAGCAGCAACGCGGTCTTCATCGCCTGTGATCCGTCTCTGCAACCGCTGCGCGGGGAGCCGCGCTTCCAGCGCGTCCTCACGCGGCTGGGTGCGCCCACGGCTTCAACACCGCATACAGCGTCGACGTAATCGGCACAGGAACGCCGGCGCGGGCCGCGCGACGCACCACGGATCCCTGCAACGCTTCCACTTCGATCCGCTTGCCCTGCGAGAGATCGATCAGCAGCGACGAACGCATGCTCCCGGGGATGTTCCCGACGTAGCCGCCGATCCGGTCGACGGTATCGGCCGCGACCGGCACGCCTTCCGCCCGCGCGACCTGCTCCACTTCCCGGCAACCGTCGAGAAACTGCGCGCGGATGTCCTCGTCGGCCCAGAGCGGTCCAATCGGCAGGCGTGACGCGCCGGTGAAGCCTGCGAGAGTGACGAGGAAGATGAACTTCTCCCAGATCGGCACACGACCATCGTCGACCGCTTCGGCCTGGATGTCGGCGTCCACCATCGCGTCCCGAATGGCCGTGACGCGCGCGGACAGCCGCGGCGGCTCCCCGAAGACCTCGCCGATGACCACGCGGCGGTGTGTGCCGTTCTGCTCGATGACGCCTGGCGCCGCGATCGAGGTCGCGACGTAGGTCGTGCCGCCAATCACTGCCGCCTCGCCGTACAGCGCGGCGAGCTCTGCGACGCTGTCCACGCCGTTCTGCAGCGTCAGAATCGAGGTCGCGGGACCGAGCATCGGCGCGATCATCGGCAGGGCGGTCCGGTTGTCGTAGGCCTTGACCGCGACGATCACCAGGTCCACGGTCCCGATTTTCGAGGGATCCTCCTCGGCGCCGGCCCGGACGATGAAGTCGCCGAGCGCCGGACTGCGCACCTCGAGGCCGCGCTCCCGGATTGCGGCAAGATGCGCGCCACGCGCGACAAACGTGACATCCTGGCCGGCCCGTGCCAGCCTGGCACCGTAATACCCACCCACCCCGCCGGACCCGAAGATCGCGATTCTCATCATTCTTCAAAATCTGGACTTCGGGCTTCAAGCTTCAAGCGCGCCCGCGCCCTGTCCTCATCCGGGTCGCCTCATCCGGGCCGCACTGTAGCATGGGGGTCCGGCGCGCTTTGCAAAGGCGCGGAGTGTCCACTAAAATGCGAGCAGTCCGCGGCGCATCGACTCGCCGTTTCCGGAGGTCGAAATGGCGGCCCGTCTCACCACATTCGTCGTCGTCGCCATCGTTGCGGTCACGCTGATCGCCGGATTGATCGTCGGCGCGCAACGCGACGACAACGATGGCCCGGTGGATCTCATCGTCCACAACGGACGCGTCTACACGGCCAACGAGAAGGGAACGATGGCCGAGGCGGTCGCGATTCGCGGGAACCAGATCCTGCGTGTTGGCAGCGACCGCGAGGTCATGCGTCTCGAGCGGCCGCAGACCACGACGATCGACGCGAAAGGTGCCGCTGTCCTGCCCGGATTCAACGACGCTCATCTCGACTTCTTCGACGGCGGCGCGGGGCTCGATCGCATCGACCTGGCCGATGCCGCCGCAGCCGAGGACGTCGACCGCCGAATTCGCGACTGGGCCGAGGCCAATCCGGATCGCCCATGGGTGCTCGGCCGGGGCTGGCATAGCGACGTGTTCACGGACGGGCTTCCGACCCGTCAGATGCTCGATCGTCTCGTGCCGGATCGTCCCGCGCTGCTGTTGAGCGCGGACGGCCACAGCGCGTGGGTCAACTCGAAGGCACTGCGGCTGGCGAACATCGGACCGGGCACAGCCAATCCCGTTCACGGGGTCCTCGTTCGGGAAGCTCGAACCGGTGAGCCGACGGGCCTCCTCCAGGGGTCGGCGGTCGGCCTGGTCGATCGGCTCGTCCCGGCGCCCACTGCAGCCGAACGAGACCGTGCGCTTCGCACGGCGATCGCGGAAGCCCACCGGTACGGCGTGACGAGCGTGCAGGACGTCACCGGAAGCCTCGACGAGCTCGCCGCCTACGCCGAAGCGCGACGGACGGGCGACCTTCGCGTCCGCGTCTACGCAGGGCTCCCGGTCGTGAGCGATCTGCCGGACGCCGATCTCGATCGGCTCGAGGCGACGACGGCGAAGTACCCCGACGATCCGCTCCTCAAGGCGGGCGCCCTCAACCTGACCTTGGAAGAGGATGCAGACGATCGAGGCGGAGCGGCCGGACCGGCGTCATTCCATTTTGCGGCGGACGATCTCAACCGGCTCGTCCGCCGGCTCGACGCCCGCGGCTGGCAGATCGTCACGGAGGCCACCAGCGAAGCGGGCGTACGCATGACGCTCGACGCCTACCACCACGCTGTGCGCTCGAATCCGAAGCGGACCGCGGAACGCCGGCACCGAATCCAGAACCTGGAGACGATCGCGGACGAGGATCTGCCGCGTCTCTCACCACTCGGGATTCTGGCGTCGATGCGCCCACTGGACGACGAGGCGGCTGGCAACACGGGCGGGCCGTCGCTGGCGCGCCGGATAGCGTCAAACCGTCACCGGCTGGTGTTCGGCAGCGGATGGCCCGCGTCCTCGATCAATCCCTTCCTCGGGTTGAGCGCCATCCTGACGCCGTCGGTCGACACCGATGGCGAAGAAGGCGCGCGGATGTCGTTGAAGACAGCCATCGACGCGTACACGTCCGGTGCCGCCTGGGCCTCCTTCGATGAGCAACGCAAGGGCACCATCGCTCCCGGGATGCTCGCGGACATCGTGGTGCTATCGGACGACATCTTCAAGGCGTCCGTCTCCGATCTTCCTGGCGTTCGAGTGGAGATGACGATCTTCGACGGGAAGGTCGTGTATAGACGCGCGGAGCGGGCCACCAACTGACCGCGCCGAGGCTTAGGTGAGCGCACCAGACGACTTCGTCAACAGGGAGGAGGGGAGGAAAGGAGGAACTCTCTTTTAGTTCAAGAATGCTCCTCCCATCCTCCCTTCCTCCCTGTTAAAGGAACGTCCTCCCGCACTCCTATCATCGGAAGATCAACTCCACTTCATACTTGCCCGGTTGCGCGGCGGGCTTGAGCAGGACGAAGTGAGCCGGCTGGCCGACGCCCAGACTTGCGTCGATCTTCGTGCGCCACTCCGGCAGATCGACGATTCGCCCCTCCGTCAGCTTGTCGTCGAAGAGAGGGACGACGGTCTTCCCCGTTGCATCGATCGTGCGGAGCGCGCCGAGCGTTCGCAGATCCCCCATGTCGTCGATCACCGTCGTCGTCTGCAGATCGCGACGCCCGTTCACGAGTTGAACCCGCCGGTTTGCCACGAGGCCGATGTCGGCGATGAAGGGCGGCACGCCCGCACCGTTGATCACCGTGGCGTTCTTGATCAACACGTACAGCGTCTTGGTCTCGTTCACGGGGAGCTCGTCGTAGCGCTTGGGGTCGGCCTTGTCGACCCGGCCGGTCGCCATCGCGTCGAGCGCCGAGAGGATTGCGACGAAATTCAGCCGAACGAGCGCCTGGTCGGGCTCGGCTGACGGCCAGGGCCCGGTCTCGATCAACACGACTGGCGTGCCCCACAGCGTGATGTTGTCTCCGAACGCCCGTACCTCGAACTCGTCGTCGTATCGGCCGATCTGTCCGGACGCGAGTGGCTCGAGGGCCTCGCGAATCACGGCACAGATCTTCTTGGTGAGCTTTCGCCCGGCATTTTCGCTGCGTGCCGCGTCGTAGGCCACCGAGAGCAGCGAGATGGACGCCGGCTTCGGCGGCGTGCCGACCGACGTGCGCCAGCTTTGGTTGTGAAGGTTGAAGCCGACCTGCGGGTTGAGCCGGTCGCGCAGCGCCTTCAGCGCACGTCCTTCGGGCGACTGCAGCCGGAGGGCATCCCGGTTGATGTCCACGCTCTGCGCGTTGCGGCGTTGGAAGCGCTCCGCCCCGTCCGGATTCAACATCGGGACCACGTGCACCGTGAGCCTCGACAAGATCCGCTGGACCATCGGCTCCGCCCGATGACGACGCAGGTACTCGAAGATGTCGAAGAGCGCGGCCGTCGCCGTGGGCTCGTCGCCGTGCATCTGGGACCACAGGAGCACGGCCGCCGGTCCGGAACCTGCCCGCACGTAGTTGAGCGACCGCCCTTCCAGCGACTCGCCAATTTTCTCGACCGTGAAGAGATCCGGCGACGCGGCGGTCAACTCCGTCAACCTTCGGACGACTTCCGCATGGTCCATCAAAGGCGGCAGCGGCGATGACACGTGCTCCGCGTCCCACACGCGCGCCAGCTGCGGCGCCGCGATCGACGCCTCCTGCGCCCGAAGTCCTGCCACCGGCCACGAGAGCATTGCCGCAGCTGCGACAGTCGCCGCCACCATGAACTTCATGAACTGATGCCCCTCATGACACGTCGACCCCTGGACCTCTTGAACCCACAACCTCTGAACCTGAACCTTGAACCCGTGAACCTAAATGAACCCTATTTGTATCTGAGCCTCACGAGCCGCGGCGACGTCCCCGTGACGACGATGAACAGGTTGTCGAACTCGGCGTCGTCGATCGTGACGGGCGTGGTCACGCCGAGAGCGGAGATGACGTCCGGCACGGTGTTGGAATGCCCTACGACCAGGACGGACCCGCTCGATGCCTTGAGCTTCTCCACGAGGTACTGCCGTCTGGTCGGCCGGCAAGGTAGATACCGTGAGGTGCTGCGCCTTGGCCGCTGGTGCGGCTGTCTGCTGCGTTCGCTTGAGCTCCGTCGCGAAGACGGCGGTCAGCTTCGTGTCCTTGAGCACGTCCGCGAGCCTGGCGGCCCGCGCGCGTCCGGCGGCCGAGAGCACCGGATCCGAAGCCATGCCGCCGGCGCCGCTATCGGCCCTCTCGGCGTGACGCACGAGGAAGATCGTGGTCTGCGCCAGGACCGGCGTGGCGCTGGCTGCGAGGAGGAGTGCCGCGATGACTGCGCGTTTCAACATGCTGATGGTCTCTCAGTTGAGCACCGCTGGCCGTGGCGTAGGTCGGCCGTTGCGAACCGCGATCTGGTATAGCACGGCACCAGCGACGCACGCCGCGACGACGGTGACCAGCTGGGTGGGAGTGGCGCCGGCCAGAATCGTCACCGCGATCAGGATGGCGGCTATCGGAATGACCGGCCCCAGTGGAACGACGAAGGCCGCGGGCCGCACGGCCGACGCGAAGCGCGGATCGCGGAGGCGCAGCGTCGCGGCGCAGGTCGCGACATAGACGAGGAGTCGCGTGATGGCGCTGGCCGCGGCGATGAGCGCAAACGTACCTGATACCGCGAGGACGAACGACACGAGTGACGTGACCAGCACGGCGTTGACCGGGGTCCGGAACCGCGGATGCACCCGCCCGAAGAACTGCGGCAGGTCGCCTTGCTCGGACAGGGCGTACAGGTTGCGCGAGCCGGACAGCGCCTGCCCCATGTTGTTTCCGCTGGTCGAGCAGATGGCGCCGACCGTGATGAGCGCGGCACCCGCGCCGCCGAGAAACAGCTGCGAAGCATCCGCCAGTGGCGTTTTCGATGATGCCAGGCCCGGTAGTGTGCCGAGCGTCACGAATTGTACGAGCGTCAGGATGGCCGTGGCGATCGCGATCGTCATGATGAGCGCGAACGGCACGCCGCGCCGCGGGTCGCGCGCCTCGCCGGCCGGGACCGGCACGACCTCATAGCCGCCGAACGCGAAGATCAGGAGGAGCGCCGTCGTCGAGAGCTCCTGCAGCGAGGGAATGCGGCCGCCTGAAAGCCTGGATGGATCGATGACGAAGAGGCCGGCGACAATGAAGATGACGAGCGGCGTGAGCTTGGCGATGGTCAGGGCGTTCAGCACCAGACTGCTCTGGCGGATCCCTCTGATGTTGACCGCCGTTATCGCGGCGATGATGACCGCCATGACCGCGGCCCGCGGCCCGCTGCGGGACATGGCAGACCAGTAGAACCCGAGTGAGGCGACGAGCACGTTGATCACCGACGCCCAGCTCGACGCGCGCGTGAACCAGAGCAGCCACCCCACCTCGAACGCCGCAAACCGGCCGAACGCTGCGCGCGTGTAGAGGTACGGACCACCGGTACCCTCGAACCGGCTCGCGACTTCCGCAAAGCACAGCGCGACGAGGAGCGACGCACCCCCCGCCAGCGCCGTGAGCCATGGGCTCCACGTGCCGGCATTCGCTGCCAGGGCCGCCGGCAGCACGAACACGGCGCCGCCGATGACCTGATTCACCCCGATGGCCGTCAAATCCCATCGTCCGAGCTCTCGGCGGAGCCCGACACTCGCAGTCTCATCCGTTACCGACGACGATTGCGTCACCGGGAGGTTGTATCATGCCCGGCATAGCTGGCATCGAATCCTTTCAACCGGCAGCGCCTCCGAGGGCGGAGCGGACACGCATGCAGGACGCCGAGATCACCATCAAGCCACGCGACGTGATGCCGGACGGCGCGACGACGCTTCCAGCCGAGTTCTACACCGACGAGACGCGGTTTCGTTTCGAGATGGATCGGCTGTTCGCAACAGAGTGGATTTGCGCGGGACGTGTCGAACAGGTCGAGACGCCGGGTCAGTTCTTTCTTCGGGACGTCCAGGGCGAGAGCATCATCGTCACGCGGAGCGCAGCGGGCGCCGTCCAGGCGTTCTACAACGTGTGCCGCCACCGCGGCACGAAGCTGTGCACCGACGCAACCGGCCGCTTTCCTGGCAGCATCCAGTGCCCGTATCACGCGTGGACGTATGCGCTCGACGGTCGGCTGGTCGGCGCGCCGCACATGGACGAAGTGCCGCACTTCCGAAAGGAAGACTACCCGCTCCATCGCGTGGAGGTGGACGTCTGGGACGGCCATATCTTCATCACCCTGGCAAGGTCACCGAAGCCGCTCGCCGATCAGCTCGCGGATCTTCCCGGCAAGTTCACCTCGTGGCGGATGCAGGATCTCCGCCTCGGCCACCGGATCGTCTACGACGTGCGCGCGAACTGGAAGCTGATCGTCCAGAACTACAACGAGTGCCTCCACTGCCCGAACCTGCATCCGGCGCTCAACAAGCTCTCGCACTACTTGAGCGGCGAGAACGAGCCGCTGCACGCCTCGTACATGGGCGGAAGGATGGACCTGCGGCCCGGCGTGGCGACGATGTCGATGGATGGGACGTGCCCGCGCGCCTTCCTGCCGGAGCTCACCGACACCGAACGACGCGGCATCTATTACTACGCCATCTTTCCGAACATGCTCTTGAGCCTGCACCCCGACTACATGATGGTGCACACGCTCTGGCCGGTGGCACCCGATCGCACGATCAACATCTGCGAGTGGCACTTCCACCCGAGCGAGCTCGCGCGATCGGACTTCAACGCCTCCGACGTCATCGATTTCTGGGATTTGACGAACCGGCAGGACTGGCACGTCTGCGAGCTGTCGCAGGCCGGAATCTCGTCGCGCGCGTACGTCCCCGGGCCCTACTCCAACCGCGAAGACCTCTTGTACGCATTCGACCGGATGATCGTCGGGCTGCACGCGCGTGAGAGACCTCCGGAGGGGGCGGAGTGAACGGCTCCGTTCGTTCTCCGTTATCTCCGTTCCTCCGTTTGTGAGCGTCTCCGTTGACTCCGTCCCCTCCAGAGGGGACGGAGGAGCCTCTCATCCAGGAGGCGTCCCCATCTTCCGCGGCGGGTTGAAGAACGGCGTCTTGACCACGGTCGCGGCGACGCGGTGGCGCACGGCCTCCACCGTCACTTCCAGGTGCAGCCGCGTGCCATCCGCATAGTGCGGGCGATCGACCGTCGCGAGAGCAATCATCCGCTTCAGCACGGGCGACCAGGTGGTGGTTGTCGCCCGTCCCACCTGATGCCCGCCGCTGTAGACCGGCACGGCAACCCGTGACGCCGTGGCGCCGATGCTGGGCGCGAGTCCGAGCCCCTCGTAGATCGTCTCGACTTCGGTCCAGTCCACCTCGAGGCCGACCACCTGCCGCGCGTGCCCGCGGCGATGCTCTTGTCGTAGCGCCTGCTGGCCGATGAAGCGGCCCTTGTCCAGGCTGACGAGGCGGGCGAGACCCATTTCGTAGGGCGAATATCGCTGCTGCTCGATCATCGCCTTCTTGCTGCTGAAGAAGTCGACGTCGATGAGCAGCAACCCTGCTTCGACCCGCGCGACGTCGAGCGCCAGCATGCCGCACGGCTTGATGTCGTACGGCTTGCCTCGCTCCATCAGCGAATCCCACACCGTCAGGGCGTGGCGGGACGGGATCCAGATCTCGTATCCGAGATCGCCCGTGTACCCTGTCCGGGAAATGTCCACTCTCACGCCGGCAATCGTTCCGCTGGCAACGCGGAAGTACTTCAGCCGATCGATGTCGACGGTGCTCGCGTCGCGCAGCAGACGGGCCGAGGTCGGCCCCTGAAGCGCGAGCGCGGCATATTCCTCGGAGACGTCCTCGATCGCGACATCGAAACCAGCGGCATTCTGGCGGAACCACCGCAGGCTCGGGTCGGCCGCCGTCCACCGGAAGGTGTGTTCCGACAGCCTCGACACCGTCCCGTCGTCGATCACCTTGCCTCGCTCGTCGCACCACGGTGTGTAGAACACCTGGCCGGTCGCCATCTTCGAGACGTCCCGCGTAATCAGGCGGTCGACGAACCGCGCCGCCTCCCGCCCGGTCACGAGGTATTTGAACAGGGGCGAGACGTCGATGAGCGCCGACGCGTTGCGGATCGCGTTGTACTCGTGCTCGTGGTGGCTCTCGTACGCGCTGACCGCGTAATAGCCGGACCATTCACGGTAGTTGAGGCTCTCGCAGAGCGCGAACGTGCGCTCGTGGACGGCGGTTCCGATAGGCATGATGGCTGGCTCGGCAGCACTGTCAGGTACGGCCGCGATTATAGGTTAGAATACCGGCCGCTTCGATGGACTCCCGTCCCCCCTGTTTCGCGCATCCCGTGGCGCATGCTCGCCCGATGATCGGTCGTGCGCGCCGTGAGCCTGAAGAGGCGCGCTCCGCCGGGCTTTGAGCCTGCGCTGACGAACGCGGCGGCCGAACGCCCGGCCGACGCGCATGGGCATGCTCGACCGCCCTCCTCCGAATTTCGGCACACTACCGCGCGTCAGCGCGGCGGTATCAAGCTTATAGTCTAGCGAGGCTGCGCCTCAGACCGGCGAGAGGCTCCGCCTCGCTAGACCGCAAGCTTGATAACGCCGCGCTGACGCGCGGACGGCCTTGACCGGAAACTTGACTCAAATACTCAGAACCGAGCCGGTCAAGGCCTCTAGCGAAGCGTCGCCTCTTCGTTAGGAAATCCCGGTCTGAAGCGCAGCCTCGCTGGATTTTATGTCCCACTACGACGTGATCGTGATCGGCGGCGGCCACAACGGGCTCGTCCACGCGGCCTATCTGGCGAAGTCGGGCCGCAAGGTGCTCGTGGTCGAGCGGCGGCACGTGCTCGGCGGGGCGGCGGTGACCGAGGAGATCTTCCCCGGCTTCAAGTACTCCGTCTGCTCGTACGTGGTGTCGCTGCTGCGACCGGAGATCATCCGCGAGCTCGACCTCCCGCGTCACGGTCTCGAGATCCTGCCGCTCGACGGCACCTTCACTCCGATGCCGAACGGCGACTATCTCTGGCGTGTGAACGATCACGCCAGGACCCGCCGGGAGATCGCCCGCCACTCGAAGAGTCGACGCCGAGGCGTACGACGAGTACGGCAAGGCGATGATCGAGATGGGCCGCTTCGTGAAGCCGATCCTCACGATGACCCCGCCGGATCCCACGACGCTCGAGCCTCGGGGTCTGCGCGATCTCGCTGTTCCTCGCGCGACGGTTCCAGTCGCTCTCGGACGAGGACAAGTACAACCAGGTCCAGCTCATGACGATGAGCGCCGTGGACTTCCTGGACCAGTGGTTCGAGACGGACGTCTTGAAGGCCACCATGTCGGCGTCCGGCATCATCGGAACCTTCCTCGGGGTACGCTCGCCCGGCACGGCCTATGTGCTCCTGCACCACTACATGGGCGAAATCGACGGCGCGTTTCGATCCTGGGGGCTCTCGCGCGGAGGGACCGGCGCCATCTCGAACGCGATTGCCGACGCGGCACGCGAGGCGGGCGTCGAGATACGCACGAAGACGTCGGTCTCGAAGATTATCGTCAAGGATGGCGCGGTCGTCGGCGTCGTCCTCGAGAATGGCGATTACCTGACGTCGAATGTCGTCTCGTCGAGCGTCGATCCCAACCTGACGTTTCTCAAGATGGTCGGCCCGGAGCACCTGCCGCCGGAATTCGTCGACGACGTGCGCCGCTACAAGTTCCGCGGATCGTCCGGGAAGGTCAACCTCGCGCTCGACGCGCTGCCCAACTTCACGGCGCTGCCTGGACCCGGGGCCCACCTGCGTGGGGCCATCTCGATCTCCCCGAGCATCGACTACATGGAGCGCGCCTACGACGAGGCCAAATACGGCAGATATTCCCGCCGACCCTACATCGACATCGTCATCCCGAGCCTGACCGATCCGTCCGTCGCACCGCCGGGAAAACACGTGATGTCGTGCTTCGTGCAATACGCGCCGTACCATCTGCGCGAAGGCTCGTGGGACGATCACCGGGAGGCGTTCGGCGACACCGTCGTCAACACCATCGCGCAGCACGCTCCGAACATCAAGGACATCATCCTGCACCGCCAGGTCGTCACGCCGCTGGATCTCGAGCGCGAATGGGGACTCACGGAAGGCAACATCTTCCAGGGCGAGCTGACGCTCGAGCAGCTCTTCTTCCTGCGCCCCGCCCCCGGCTGGGCGCGCTACGCGACGCCGATCAAGGGCCTTTTCATGTGCGGCTCCGCGACGCACCCCGGCGGCGGAATCATGGGAGCGCCGGGGAGGAATGCGGCGAAGAAGATGATCGGGGGTAGGAGTTAGGAGCTAGGAGTTAGGAGCTAGGAGTTAGGAGCTGGAAGGTCGAATGGAACCTGCGAAGAGATTCGAAGACCTCGTTGTGTGGCAGAAGAGCCATGCGCTGACGCTGAGGACGTACCGCGTGACGACGACATATCCAAAGCACGAAGTGTATGGGCTTTCTGCGCAGATGCGTCGAGCGGCTGTCTCCGTCTCCGCAAACATCGCCGAGGGATTCTCGAAACGCGGACGGGCCGACAAGGCCCGTTACATGAACACCGCGCAGGCTTCACTCGAGGAGCTCCGTTACTATTTCGTGCTGTCGCGCGACCTCGAGTATCTGAAAGCAGACGTCAGCTGGAACGACGTTGATGAAGTCGCGCGTATTTTGGGTGGATATATCCGAACGCTGCGACTTCCGGATACGAACCAACTCCTAGCTCCTGACTCCTAGCTCCTGACATGTCTTCCATCATCATCGGTTCCGGCCACAACGGCCTCACCGCTGCCTTCTACCTGGCCAAGGCGGGATTCCGGCCTCTGGTGCTCGAGCGGCGTGATGTCGTCGGCGGCGCGGCGGTTACCGAAGCGATCGCTCCCGGCTATCGCAGCTCGCTCGCGCATGCGACGGGGCCGCTGCGGGAGGCCGTCGTCGGCGACATGCAGCTGGCACGCCGGGTCGAGTTCGTCCGGCCGGACCCACGCCTGATCGCGCTCTCCCTCGACGGGCGCGCGCTGTCGTTCTCCCCCGACGTCACGCGGACGGCAGATGCCATTCGGGCGTGGTCGGAACCTGACGCTGCGCGGTACGCGGACTTCTGCGGGACCCTCGAGCGGCTCGGCACCATGCTGCAGGCGGTGCTGGCCATGACGCCTCCCTCCCTGAGTGGACCCGCCGCCAGCGAGATGTGGGAGCTCTTGAAGATCGGCCGCCGGTTTCGCGGCCTCGGCCGCACGGATGGCTTCCGCCTGCTTCGCTGGATGCCCATGGCCGTCGCGGATCTCGTGGCCGAGTGGTTCACGACCGACGTGTTGATGGCAGCCGTCGCGGCGCGCGGGATCTTCGGCACGGCGCAAGGCCCGTGGTCCGCCGGGACCGGCGCGGTCCTCCTGCTGAACGCGGCCGCGGATCCTGCCCCGGGTGGCAGCAGCGTGATGGTGAAGGGAGGCACCGGAGCCCTGACCGCGGCGATGGCGGATGCCGCGCGCGAAGCGGGCGCCGAGATCCGCACTGGCGCCGCCGTCGGACGCGTGCTCGTGCGCGACGGCCGAGTCAGTGGCGTCGCGCTGGAAAGCGGCGAAGAGATCCAGGCGACCGCGGTGATCGCAAACACCGATCCGAAGCGAACGCTGCTGCAGCTCGTGGACCCGGTGGACCTCGACCCGGGATTCCTCTCGAAGGTGCGCAATTACCGTATGCCGGGCACGGTCGCGAAGCTCGACTTCGCGCTCACGGCGCTTCCGTCGTTCCGCGCGATACCGCGGCAGTCCGATCTGCGCGGACGCGTTCACGTCGGCCCGACGATCGATTATCTCGAGCGCGCGTTCGACGCATCGAAGTACGGCGAGGTGTCGGCCGAGCCGTATCTGGACGTCGCCTTCCCGTCGGTGCTCGATCCCTCGCTGGCGCCGCCCGGACGACACGTCATGTCCGTCTACATGCAGTTCGCCCCCTTCCGCCTGGCCGCCGGACGAACCTGGTCGGCGCAGCGCGAGGCGCTCGTCACGACCGTGCTGCGCACGCTCGACCACTATGCGCCGGGCATCGGCAAGCTCGTCGAGGGACAGCGCGTGCTCACGCCGGAGGATCTCGAGGTCACCTATGGCCTCACCGGGGGCCACATCCTGCACGGAGAGCCCTCGCTGGATCAGACGTTCACGATGCGACCGGTGCTCGGGTGGGCCCAGTACCGCACGCCGATCGAGGGGCTGTTCCTCTGCGGTGCCGGCACGCACCCTGGCGGCGGCATCACGGCCGCACCGGGTCACAACGCGGCTCAGGAAATCATCCGGTCGCTCAAGCGGAAGCGCGCGACACCAGCCTGACTCCTGCCAATGGCCACACGGTCGGCGAGGATCGTCTTCGCGTCAGCTGCCGTGGCTTTGGTGGCGCTCGTCTCGAGCATGGTGCTCACGACGGGGTGGCAGCGCCGCGCAGCAGCGCCCTTCGGCTTCACGGAGACGAGCGCGGTCGAACAATCCGCGATCGAACAACGGTTCCTGCCGATGCCGTCGGCCGATCGGATCCGCGACGCGAATCGCTTCTTCTCCTCCGCGCCGCACCTCGCCGGATCTCCGCGCGACCGGGAGCTGGCCGACCACGTCAAGGATCAATTCATCGCCTTCGGCCTCGAGGCCGTCACGCTCTCGACCCACGACGTCCTGCTTCCGTGGCCGGAGGAAACGACGGTGGAGATGGTCGCTCCGCGTCCCTGGCGCGCTTCCATGCGGGAGGACCCCATTCCCGGCGACGCCTACACGGAAGCGGCACCCGAACAGGTCGGCCTCCCGTATCACGCCTACTCCGCGTCTGGCGAGGTGACCGGCCCGGTCGTTTATGCCGGCAGCGGCAATCCCGAGGACTACGACCGTCTCGCCGCCATGGGCATCCCCATCCGGGGCGCCATTGCCCTGGTCCGCTATTCGGTGCCTTACAGCTATCGCGGGTTCAAGGCGCTGACCGCGCAGCAGCGCGGAGCAGCCGGGATTCTCATCTACTCGGACCCTGCGGACGACGGGTTCGCGAGGGGTCCTGTCTATCCCGATGGGCCGTGGGGCCCTCCGAGCCACATTCAGCGTGGCGGCATCGTGTACGACTTCCTCGCGCCGGGAGACCCGCTGACGCCGGGATGGGCCTCGACTGCCGGCGCCCCGCGGATTCCACGCGCTGACGCGGTGTCGCTCCCAGCCATCATCAGCGCTCCGTTGTCGTGGAAGGACGCGAGCGTCCTGCTCGAGTCGATCGGCGGACCAGCCGCGCCGCCGGAATGGCGTGGCGCACTGCCGCTGACCTATCGCATCGGTGGAGGCCCGCTGGTCGTCCGCATGCGCGTCCGCGCCGACGATCGAGTGAGACCGATCTGGACGGTGACCGGGATGATCCGGGGCAGCGAGCGTCCCGATCAACTCGTGATCGTCGGCAATCATCGCGATGCCTGGACGTACGGCGGCATCGACCCGTCGAGCGGAACCGCAGCGATGATGGAGCTGGCCCGTGCGATGGGGGAGCTCTCCCGCGGCGGCTGGCGGCCCAGGCGCTCGATCCTGTTCGCGAGCTGGGATGCAGAGGAGTTCACGCTGACGTCGTCCACTGAGTGGGGCGAGGAGCATGCCGCGATGCTGCAGCAGGACGCGGTGGCCTACATCAACGTCGACAGCGCCGCATCCGGCAGGAGATTCACCGCGTCTGCCGTGCCTTCTCTGAACCGGCTGATTGCGGAGGTCACGCAGTCGGTCAAGGATCCGGTCGCGCACATTCCCCTGTCGGCCGCCTTTCGGGACACGCTGGCTTCGGATGCGCTACCCGGCGATCCCACGAGCGACCTCGTGAGCAACCGGCTTGGTAGCGGATCCGACTACACGGTGTTCCTGAACTTTCTTGGCGTGCCCGTCGCGGACCTGTCCTTCCGCGGCCCGTACGGCGTCTATCACTCCGTCTACGACAACCACAACTGGGTCGCTCGTATCGGCGACCCCGGATTCCGTTATCACGTCGCGCTGGTGCAAGTGTGGGGCCTCGCGCTGCTGCGGCTCGCCGGCGCGGACGTCCTGCCGCTCGACTATGAAGACTATGGGCGGCGACTCGAGGAGTTCGTGGCCGAAGCATCCAGGACGTGGCGCCCGCCCGACGACCTCGAGGACGCTCGGCGCGCAGCGCAGGAATTGCGCAGCGCGGCGATCGAAATCGAGCGCGAACGACGCGCGGCGCTGAGCTCCGGGGACTCGGCCACGCGCGTAGCCCTGGATCGACGATTGATGCGGGCAGAGCGCGCCCTGCTCGACCCCGACGGGCTGCCCGGACGACCTTGGTACCGGCACCTCGTCTTCGCGCCGAAGTTCACCTATGCTCCCGAGCTGCTGCCTGGAATTGCTGAGGCCGCGAGGCAGGGGGACCGCGGGCGCGTCAAGGCGGCATCCGCGCGCCTCGCTGCCGCCGTGCGGCTCGCGGCCGAGACCCTCAGGAAAAGGTAAGATAGGCGGCCATACCAACCCGGTGATGCATGAATCGGGCACGGACGTTTGCGCTCGTCGTGCTGCTGCTCTCCTACGGTGCCGTCGGCGCCAGGCAGCCAGCAGTCCGCACGTCTGCTGTGCTGGGCGTACCGGCCGTTCGCCTGGCCGAAACCCTCGGCATCGCCGATCCTGACCGCAGTCACATCGTTCTCGACGTCGTTCGAATCGTGTTCGACGCGCCGGACGGGCAGGACGCAGGCGACACGGCCGCCAAGGCCCGCCTCCAGGCGCTGTTCCACGCGCCGAGCGGCGAGGCGCACGATACGGTGCCGCTGCCGCTCGATCCTTCGGTCTGGCGCGACACGATCCTGAGACGGCAGGTACCCGACACACAGCTGATCCCCGCCATCCTTTCCGAGCGGACTCCGGCCCTGCTCTATCACGGCCTGTCGGCGCTCGACGACGAAACGCTCGCCGCGCTCGGACCCGATCGGGAGACGCTGGATGTGCTGCGTCGTCACGCGGGCGCATTTGCGACGTTCGGCCGGAGCCTCCGGATCCACGCCAACCGGGTCGTCGTGCCAGGAGGGCCGGCCGTCGAGCCTCTGTGGCAGGAGCTCGTCGGCGTCGAACCGTCCCGCCCCGCTGCGTTCGTCCGTCGGCTCTTTGCCAGCGACTCCGGACGCATGGCGTTCTTTTTCGACGCGCTCTCGCATCTCGACGCGTCGCATCAGCTCTTTGCAACGGGCCAGCAGCTGCCAGCGCCGGTCCGGCTCGAGCGCATCCGCGCACTGCTGGATGTCTTCGATCAGACGTCTCCGGAATGGCGGCCGGACGATCGGCCCTTCATGCGGCCGCCGTTCGACCCGGCGATCACGCTTTCGCTCGTCGGCGTCACGCCGGCCGGCTCGCTTCTCGCTCCAGTCCAGCGACGGCTCTGGACGCACATCTTCCGGGGCGACGACACCAGCGAACCCGTGTTCGTCCCGATGTCACCCACCGACCTTGGCCGGGACGAAGACGACGCGCCGATCGATGCGGCATGGATCGCATCGCGCGTTCACAGGGCGCCTTCGGCCGTCGGACGGCGCCGGTTGGAGACTCTGCTCTTCGCGCAACGGACGCTCACCGACACGTCAGACGACGAGGCGGGTCTCGTGAGCGCGCTCCGTGGTTTTGTTTCGTTCCCGGCGCTCGCTCTGGCGCTCGAGCGGATGGGTTCAACGTCCGCAGCCGTCATGGCGCGTGCTGCCGTGCGTGCGCAGTCGTTGAACGACCTCAGAAACGAAGACGAACGTCGAACGTCACTCACGCTCTTCCAATCGTCGCTGGGAATTCTCGCGCGCATCGCAGAGCGAAAAGGGCTGCCCGACGAGGACCTCGCGCGCATCCTCGGATCCCTCCTCGCGGTCGATCCCCTGCCGGATGGCTACGGTGCGCGGATCGCGACGTGGCTTCGACACGACCTGGCAACCAGTCGCAGCGGCGTCGTCGACGAGCCGGATTCCCTGGAAGACGATCTGCTTCTGGCAATGGCGGGGCCTGCCCCAACGCCGGCATCCCGGACGGAGCGCATCGTCCAATGGGAAGGGCGAGCGTATCGGGTGGATCCGGCGGCCGCCGAGCAGCAGCGGCTTCGACGCGTGCGTCAGCGCCAAGGTGGCGCGACGCTCGAGCACGCGCTCGAGGCCTTTCGCGAAGTGCCGGGTTCAGCGGCTCCGGCGGCCGGTAAGGCGCCCTCCAGGAACGCACGCGTACGCTCGGAGCAGGCACTCGCGGAGGTGTTGACGTCGATCCTGTATGCCGCCTATCTCGGGGAGCCCGACGGTCCGGCAGTGAGCGGCGGCAACGTCGCGACGCGTCACGATCTCGCGTTGGTGCCGACGACGCCGCCGCGGCCGGTGGGGGCGTGGAGAGTACCGGTCGAGCAGTTCCGGAACCGCGGGGGCTGGCATGTGAGCGGATCGCTGCTGGGCCTCGACGCGGCGCTCTCCCGGCTCGCCCTGCGTCGTCTCGACACGAGCACGATGCCATCGCAGTCGCGCCTGAGCACGGCCGAGCGACAGACAGCCGCACTGGCGGCAGCCCTTCTCAATCCATACCGCCTGACTGACGGAGGCCGCGACGAGATCACGGCTGCCCTCGGACGCGGACGCGCGCGGCTTGCGGCACTCGGGCCGACTCGAGACGAGGTCGAGCGCGTCGCCAGGGCGGCGGGACTCAGCGAATGGCGCCGCGAGGCGCTCGCCTGGACACTCTCCCAGCAACCAGACAAAGCCAGGTCAGCCCTGTCACTCTTGGAACTGCTGTGGCTCGGCTCACCCAGACCCTCGGGGACCGCGCCGCTCGACCCGTGGGGCGCGGCAACGTTGCCCTTGACGGGCTGCCTCTGCCTCCAGATGCCTCGCGCACGCGCGTGGGAAGAGCTGTCCGGCCGGCCGGCACAGGGCGCCATGTCGACGCGTGCCGCAGACGTCTCGATCCTCGTCGCAGAGGCGCTGGCGACGCGCGGCCTCCCGGCCGCGTTGGCTCCAGGCGTCGTCGCGTTCGCGATGCAGGACGCGCTGGACGATGCGCGGCCGGCGTACTTCGACGATTGGTCCGGCTTTACCACCGCGGTTACGGCTTTGCCCGCGGCGAAATTGGACGACTACATCGCCGCGCTGACGGCCGGTGGCCCGCTCATCCCGGTAGCGGGAACCAATCTCCCATCGTCGCGACGATGACGCTGCGACCAGGCGCGTCGAGGCTGGCATGGCCGCCATGGCTGACAGCGCTCGCGGTTCTCCTGGCCGTCAGGGCCGTCGGACCAGTCGCATCGGCATTCGATCAGGGGCCGGCGCTGCACATTTCAGCTCCAACCGAAGGGACCTACGCGAGCGGACCAACGCGGCTCGTGGCGGTGATCGACCCGGCGGCGCGGACGCGCGACGTCAGGCAGGTGACGTTTTTCGCCGATGGCCGGCAGGTCTGCGTCGTCTCGAAGCCGCCGTTCCAGTGCGATTGGGATGCCGGAGAGCGCCTCGTGGAGCATCAGATCCGGGCTGTCGGGCTGCTGGCGTCGGGGGATCGGCTAGTCGATACCGTCCGGACGCAGGGACTGCAGTACGCGGAGGGTGTGGATGTCGACGTCGTGCAGGTCACCGCCGTGGTCACCGATGGCGGGCGCTTCGTCCGCGGCCTGCAGCAGCGGGACTTCAAGGTGTTCGAGGACGACCGCGCCCAACCGATCACCAGCTTCTCCTCCGAGAACATCCCACTCGAGCTCATCACGGCAATCGACGTCAGCTCGAGCATGACGGACGCCCTGCCGATGGTCAAGGAATCGGCCAAGCGTTTTCTCGCCGGCCTTCAACCGGCCGATCAGGTGACCGTGCTCGGGTTCAACGACAACATCTTCACTCTTGCGCGGAGGGCGACGGACCAGGATGCGAGGGTTCGAGCCATCGAACGCATGGCGCCCTGGGGCGGCACGGCGCTGTACGATGTGACGATCAAGGCGATCGATTTGCTCGGGCGCCAGCAGGGACGACGCTCGATTGTCCTCTTCAGCGACGGCGACGATCAGTCGAGCCATGCGCCCATCGAAGCGGCGATTGCGCGCATGGAAGGCAGCGACGCGACCATCTATGCGATCGGTCAGGGTCGGGCAGTGCGCGCGTCGAACCTCCAGGATCTTCTGCGACGCTTCGCGACGGTCAGCGGCGGGCGCGCGTTCTTCAGCGACGACATCGTCAAGCTCGGCACGGTCTTCGATGAGATTCTCGAGGATCTGCGCAACCAGTACCTGCTGTCGTATCCGGCCCCAGGTACTCGGCGCGACGGCGCATGGCACCAGATCCGGGTCGAGGTTGCCGGAGGCAAGTATCATGTGCGCGCCCGGCAGGGGTATCGGATGACGCCGCGCCAATGAAGCACATCATTGCGACTTTTCTCCTGGCGTTCCTGCTCGCCGTCACAGGCGCGGCTCGGACGGGACAGGATCCGCAAGCGCCGCCGACGTTTCGATCGTCGGTCGACCTGGTTCCCGTCGACGTCAACATCATCGACAGGACGGGCCGGCCGGTGACGGGGCTCGAGGCGAGTGATTTCGTCCTGACGATCGACGGAAAGCCCCGGCGAATCGCAACGGCTCAGTACGTGGCCGCGAGTGACGCGCCGGTGACGGCACCCACCTATTACAGCTCGAACCATGCCGCAGCCGGCGGTCGCCTGATCATGCTCGTCGTCGACCAGGGGAATATCGGCGCCGGCCGCGGCAAGCGCGCGCTCGACGCGGCGAGCACCTTCATCTCGCGGCTGGGTCCGGCCGATCGAATCGGGCTCGTGGCGATACCTGGTTCGGGCCCGCAGGTCGACTTCACGTCGAACCACTTCGTCGTGCGAGCGCTCCTCCCGAAGTTGATCGGGCAGGCCTCCCAGGAGCGCCTGCACGTCGGGCTCGCGGAGGCCGTCAGCGTGCAGCGCGGCGATCCGATCGCCTTGCGCGAGATCCTCGACCGCGAGTGCTCAGGAATTCGCGAGATCGCCGAGATCCAGGAATGTACACAGCGCCTGACGATGGAGACCACGCTCGTCTATCAGGCGGCGCGCGACAGAACCCGGAACTCGCTCGTCGCGCTGCGATCGCTGATCGAGCGACTCGCAAGCACGCCGTCCCCCAAGACGATCGTCTTCCTCTCCGAGGGCATCGTCCTCGAGAACGACCTGGCGGAAGTCTCCTGGCTCGGACCTGCGGCGGCACGCGGGCAGGTCGTGCTGTACGTGCTCCACCTCGACACTCCCGCGTCGGACGCCGAAAGCATCCGCATCTCGCCGACGCGAGGGCAGGACGCGGCGCTGGCCGAAGAAGGCCTGGGGACGATCGCGGGGCTGACGCGCGGATCGAGTCTTCCGGGTCACGAGCGCAGCCGACGCCGCGTTCTCCAGGCTGGCGCTGGAGATCTCCGGCTACTACCTTCTGAGCTTCACGCCCGAACCGGACGATCGCGATGGCAAGGTGCACAAGA
The DNA here is from genome assembly GCA_963804795.1 of uncultured Acidobacteriota bacterium. Taxonomy (GTDB): domain Bacteria; phylum Acidobacteriota; class Vicinamibacteria; order Vicinamibacterales; family 2-12-FULL-66-21; genus CAVSUB01. The sequence continues at coordinate 129,442 of CAWDRS010000025.1, forward strand.
TCAAAATCGGGGTGCCCGGGCGGAGCGGAATTGAAATCCGATCGAGAACGCAGTTTTCCGTGGAGCCGGTGCGCACGGGCACAGACGAGTCGCTGCTGGCCGAGGCCCTGCGAGCGCCGCTCCTCGCAACCGACATCGGCCTGAAAGTGTCGACGTATACGCTGCGGGAGGCGTCCAGCGGGAAGCTGCGTGTGATCATCGCGGCGGACATCGACCGATCCGTCACGAGCACGGGCCGCCTCGCGCTCGCATACACGCTGCTCGATGCGCGGGGCCGGCTGGTGAGCAGTCAGATAGAGCCGGACGTGAAGGCGTCGGAGCGGGGGCCGGCGAGAACGCAGACCTACGTTGGAGCAGCGCTGGCCGAGGCGCCCGGCGTGCACACGTTGAAGCTCGCCGTTGTCGACGCCGCGGGTAAACGCGGAAGCGTCGAGCACACGTTCCGGGCACAGATGACATCCGTGGGCCAGCTGAAAGCGACCGATTTGCTGATCGCCGAAAATACCGGATCGATCGGTGCGGGAGGGCTGGTGCCGGCAGTCGCCGGTGAGTTCACATCGGCCACCGTCCACAGCTATCTCGAGCTCTACTCCGAAGTGGAGGCGCCGCTGAGCAGCGCATCCGTCGCGTTCGAAGTAGCGGAAAGTGAAGAGGGTCGCGCCATCGAAAGTGCGCCTGGACGGATTCTGCCTCCGGCTGCCGACGCGCCTGGAAAGCGAACAGTCGAAGGCGCGGTCACCATCGCGCTCCTGCCGCCTGGCGATTATGTCGCCCGCGCGGTGATCAGCCTCGACGGCCGGAAGGCCGCAGCGATCACCCGGCCGTTCCGAATTTCGTCTTCCTCTGCATCAACCTCGGCCGCCGGAAACGTTCGACCGACGCTTCCGGCTCGGGCCGCGATCCCCTTCACGTCCCGAATCGACGCTTTTGATCGCAGTGCCGTCCTGACTCCACAGGTCGTCAGCTTCTTCCTCGATCGCATGAACGCCGGCACAGGAGGATCTGTCGTCGGCCCGGCAGTCACCGAGGCAAAGGCCGGGCGATTCGAGGCCGCGATGCGCGCCTTGGAGGCCAAGGACGTCCCGAAGGACGGCAGCGATCGACTCGCGTCGACATTCCTGAGCGGGCTCGCGCTCTACGCACGAGGCGAGCTCGAAGCCGCGGCCGGCAAGTTTCGCGAGTCGCTGCGGATCGACTCGGAGTTCTTCCCCGCGGCCTTCTACCTCGGGTCCTGTTATGCAGCCGGTGGCCGGGACCGCGAAGCTGCCGGCGCGTGGCAGACGTCTCTCGTCACCGAAAGTGACGCCCCCTTCGTATACACGCTGCTCGGCGACGCGCTGCTGCGCCTGCGCGACGCGGACAGGGCGGTCGACATCCTGAAAGAGGCCGCGAGTTTGTGGCCCGACAGCGACCAGGTCCAGCTGCGTCTGGGTACGGCGTACGCCATGGCCGGAAGCGGCGCAGAGGCGTTGACCGCCCTGGAGCCGTATCTCTCTCGAAATCCCGACGATCACGAGCGGCTTTTCGTGGCGCTTCGGCTGCTCTACGAAGCCCGGGCGGCGGGCCGTTACGTCAGGTCCGCCGAAGAGGATCGGGCGCTCTTCTCGAAATACGCCGCCGCCTATGCCGCGACTTCCGGCCCTCAGAAGGGAGTGGTTGACCAATGGAGGAAGTTCATGAGTCGGTAGGATCGAAGAATCTTCAACCCCAGGCTCCACCACCCGGTCTAATCAGTCAGTAAACGAGGCCACGGTCTGACCGGCTCTGGAACCCGCCAGGAGTCATCGGTCCGGGACGCCTCACACCGCTGCTCGAGCCGCCCGGGCCCGCTCACCCCGCGACGGCACAAGAGGTCGATAATGCGCTCTACGACGTACCGGCCCATCCGGCAGCTGCCGGCTGCCCTCGCGATCCTGGCATGCGCAGGCGTGCTGCCGTTGACGGCAGCAAAGAACCCGGCCTCGGCGGTTCCCGCACGCCCCGACGACAAAACCATCATCCACGTGCTCAACCGGATCGGGTTCGGTCCGCGACCTGGAGACATCGAGCGTGTGCGTGCGGTGGGCCTCCAGACGTACATCGACCAGCAGCTTCGACCCGACCGGGTCGAGGACACCGGGATGGCCACCCGGCTGGCTTCGCTCGAAACACTGTCGAAGAGCAGCCGAGAAATTGCGGAGGAGTACCTGATCCCTGGCCAGATCCTGCGCCGCCAGCAGCAGAGACAGCAGGCGCAGACTCCTGCGAATTCCGCAGCATCTCCTCAGGCCGGCGAAAGGCCGAACCCTTCGATGCAGGGCTCGGAGTCAGCGCCTTCGGCTGCCGCGCCGCTCTCCCCTCGCGAGATGCGAACCCCCGAGCGAACGGGAGCCCAGATGGAAGCGGCACGCGCTCAACGAACCGTCATGACCGACTTGTCCGAACAGAAAGTTCTGCGCGCCGTTTACAGCGAGCGTCAGCTCGAAGAAGTCATGGTCGACTTCTGGTTCAACCACTTCAACGTCTTCGCCGGCAAGGGGGCCACCCGCGGGTACCTCACCGAGTACGAGCGCGACGCGATCCGACCGCACGTCTTCGGCAAGTTCCGGGATCTCCTCCAGGCCACCGCGGAGAGCCCGGCGATGCTGTTCTTTCTGGACAACTGGCAGAACAGCGCGCCGGCAGACGCCCAGACGATGGATTCGCGCCGGGAGAGCATGAACCGTCGTCAGAACCCGGTCCGTCCGGCAACGCGACGTCCGGCAGCGTTCCCTCGCCCGGCGGCGCCCGCCCAGCAGGCGGCGCAGAACAGGCGGCCTCGGGGCATCAACGAGAACTACGCCCGCGAGCTGATGGAGCTCCACACGCTGGGCGTCGACGGCGGCTACACGCAGAAGGACGTGCAGGAAGTCGCGCGCGCATTCACCGGATGGACGATCCAGAACCCGCGCCTCGGCGGCGGGTTCACCTTCGAGCCGCGCTTTCACGACGATGGAGAGAAGCTGGTACTGGGGCACCGCCTCAAGTCAGGTGGCGGGAAGGGTGACGGTGAAAAGGTCCTCGACATCCTCGCCGCCCACCCGTCGACGGCGAGGTTCATTGCCACCAAGCTCGCCCGACGGTTCGTGTCGGACTCTCCGCCGAAGTCCCTGATCGATCGTGCCGCCAAACGTTTCCACGACACGGACGGCGACATCCGCGAAGTCGTGCGGACGATCATCACCTCGCCGGAGTTCTTCTCCGCCGAGGCGTATCGGGCCAAGGTCAAAACGCCGTTCGAGTTCGTCGTCAGCGCCGTGCGCGCGACGGGCATCGAGACGGTCAGCGGGCTGCCGCTGGCAGCGGCGCTCCGGAATCTCGGAATGCCGCTCTACATGTGCCAGCCGCCGACAGGGTACGCCGATCGGGCCGACGCATGGGTCAACACCGGCGCCCTCCTCGCCCGCATGAACTTCGCGGTCTCTCTGACGACGCCGCGCATCCGCGGGGGCCGTCCGAACGTCGGGGTCACCTCCGCGGATCCCGCGACGGCTCGAGACACGCTCGTGGCCGACGTGCTCGGCGGCGATCTCTCGGCGGAGACGACAGCCACCATCGCGAAAGCGCAGCAGACACCTCAGGCCATCGCGCTCGTGCTCGGATCGCCAGAGTTCCAGAAAAGGTAGGTTCCCGATGTACTCGCGACGCATCTTCCTGAAGAATGGCGGCCTCGCGCTCGTCAGCCTCGGCTTCGCCCCCGCCTTCCTTGCACGGACCGCGGCGGCGGCCGATACGCCGCGCCGAAAAGTACTCGTGACGATCTTTCAGCGGGGCGCCGTCGACGGCCTCAACATGGTCGTCCCCTTCGGCGAGAGCGCGTATTACAGCGTGCGCCCGAGCATCGCCATCGCGCGGCCGGGCACCCGGCCCGACGCGGCGATCGATCTCGACGGCTTCTTCGGTCTTCATCCCAGGCTCGCACCCCTCAAGCCGCTCTACGACGCGCGGCAGCTCGCGATCGTGCATGCGTGCGGCTCTCCAGACGGCACGCGCTCGCACTTCGACGCGCAGGACTACATGGAAACCGCGACCCCCGGCGTCAAGAGCACGCAGGATGGGTGGCTGAATCGCTATCTGCACGCACGCGAGCACGAGGCATCGACGCCGTTCCGTGCCGTGGCGCTCGCCCCGCAGCTGCCGCGAACACTGCAGGGGACCGAGCCGGCGCTGGCCATCGGTCAGATCGGCCAATTCGGGATCAGAGCCGGCCAGGCGTCCGAGATGGTGCAGGCCTCTTTCGAAGCCGAGTACGCCGCGGCGGCGCGGAGCGTGCTCCATCAGACCGGGCGCGAGGCATTCGACGCGGTCAAGATGCTCAAGACCGCCGACCCCGGCCGCTATTCACCCGAAAACGGCGCCGATTATCCACGCTCGGCGTACGGCGAGGCACTCAGGCAGATCGCACAACTCATCAAAGCCGACGTCGGCCTCGAGGTCGCATTCGCCGAGTCCGGCAACTGGGATCATCACGTCAACGAGGGCGCCGCCGACGGCCAGATCGCGACGCGCCTCGACGACCACGCTCGCGGCATTGCCGCCCTCGTTCGCGACCTCGGCGATCGCATGGACGATGTCGTGGTGCTGACGATGTCGGAGTTCGGACGTGCGGTGGCGGAAAACGGGAACCGTGGCACCGATCACGGACATGGAAACGCGATGATGGTGATCGGTGGACGCGTGCGCGGCGGGAAGGTCTACGGCCGCTGGCCGGGCCTCGCGCCCGAACAGCGGTACGAGGGGCGCGATCTTTCGGTCACAACCGATTTCCGCACGGTATTCGCCGAAGTCGTGCGCGGGCACCTGGGGTTGACCGAGGTCAAGCATGTATTCCCAGGGTTCACAGGGCCGCAGTCGGTGGGAGTTATGGGGTGAAGGACAGCCACCCCATGAAAGGCGGGCAATCGGGTTTTCGTAACGCTGCCTTTTAACAGGAGGAGGGAGGAAGGAGAGGATCTTTTTTAGGTTTTAGTTCCTCCTTCCTCCTTCCTCCTGTGATGGTTTAAATCTGCTGGGATGGCGCGTAGTAGAATGAGTGCCCCATGTCCAAAGACCTTCCCGGAGAGGCGCTGGGACTCGTCGAGACACGAGGCCTGGTCGGCATGATCGAGGCCGCCGACGCGATGGTCAAAGCGGCCAACGTCGTGTTCGTCGGCTGGCAGAAGGTCGATGCCGGGCTCGTGACGGCGATTGTCCGGGGAGACGTCGCGTCCGTCAAAGCGGCGACCGACGCGGGCGCCGCGGCCGCGCGGCGCGTTGGGGAGCTCGTCGGAGTCCACGTGATTCCCCGACCGGCCGACGGTCTCGATCAGATTTTTCCTATCGGATAAAGTCCAGATTCTTCCGGCTGGATACCGTCCAACCTTTCCCTATTGACCGGCTGCGCGCGTCCGCCCCGGCGTCAGCGCATCCGTTGTCTTCGTTCAACATCTCTTCATCGGTCAGATCGAGCCTGAGCGGCGTCATCGAGACGAGATCGTGCTCGAGCGCCCAGCGGTCCGTGCCTTCGTCCGCAGGTTCCAGCGGCTTGACCGTGAACCAGAAGTGCTCGCGACCGATGGGATCTTTCCCCGGTACTACCCAGCCGTCGTACTGACGCACCGACACGCGCGTCCATGCGACGCCGCTGGGCTGCTGCGGCAGGTTGACATTGACGAGCCGAAGAGATGCGTCGGGGAGCAACAGCTCCAGCGCCCGTTCGACGAATGGCTCGAGCTTGTCGAATTCCGGCTCGTCGTCCACAAACGGCGTGCTGAAGGCAATACCTCGGCACCCGAGCAGCACGCTCTGCCGGGCAGCGGATACGGTCCCGGAGTGCCAGATCCCGTTACCGACATTCGGGCCCAGATTGATCCCGGAGAGGACGACGTCAACGCGTTCCCAGAGGTGGGTTCCGAGCGCCACACAGTCCGACGGAGTTCCATTCACGCGGTATGCCTCGAAGTCCCGGAGCGGTGTCCGCCGATACGACAGCGGCCTGTTCGCGGTTATAGCAGCGCTCATCGCCGACTGCTCGACGTCGGGGGCCACGATCCGCACGTGCCCGAACTTCGCGGCGACCTGCGCCAGCGCAAGAATCCCAGGACTATAGATGCCGTCGTCGTTCGTGATCAGAAGGTTCATTGATTGATCCTGCTCTTGGCTGCAAGGTGACATTGTCACCCTTCACCCCCAGCGTCGCAACGACATCCCCTGGGGCCCGGAGCCCTGAACCTGGCACGACGCATGTAGCTCACGCGCGCGTGCGAATCCTCATTTACCAGAATCCGGACGCAGGACACGAGCGTGGCCTGCCGGACGCGCTCGTCGAGCGGCTGCAACAGGCAGGCCACGAGGTCGACTGGACGAACCTCAAAGGTCACCGCCTGAGCGATTCGGAGATCCGGGCATTCGATCTCGTCGTGGTGGCGGGCGGCGACGGTAGCGTGGGTCGCACCGCGCGTCAGCTCGTGGGGAGCACCGTGCCGATCGCGGTGCTCCCGCTGGGAACCGCCAACAACCTCGCGTCGATTCTCGACGCCGGGAAACACGATCTCGCGGATCGGATAGCCGAGTGGTCGATCGTCCCATTCGACGCGGCCACGATCGAATGGGACGGCAACAAGGACTGGTTTTTCGAAGGTTTCGGTACCGGCGCCTTCGCCGAATCTGCGGCCAGACTGACGGAACAGGATCGGACCGGATCGGCAGAAGCCAGCCGTCACGCCGAACTTGCGCGGGACATCGCTGCTCTGCACCAGCAGGCGCTGAATCAGATGCCGTTCGAGGCCGAAGTGCGTGTGGACGGCAGGGTGTTCTACGCTCGCCTGCTGATGCTGGAGGTCCTGAACATCGGTCTCCTCGGCCCGAACGTGGAGCTGTCGCCCGACGTGGACCCCACCGACGGCGCTCTCGACGTCGTCCTCATCGAGGAGTCGCAGCGCCACGTGCTGGCGGAGTATCTCGAGACCCTGAAGGCAGGGCGGAACGTGACCCCGCCCTTCGCTGCGATCCGTGGGCAAGACATCCGATTGAAGCTGTCATCGGGCGTCGCGCACCTCGACGGCAAGTCCGTCACTCTGTCAGCGCCCACCGAGATCACAGTGGGAATCCAGCCTCATGCGGTTCGCTTCCTGGGAGGCGTGTCCAGCTGAGCCGCCCCGAGCCACTTCGTGGCTTCTGAGGATGCGACATCATTTCGGGGTTCGCGTCCACTTGCAGAAGTGGTAGCCGCGAGTCACGGTTCTTCCAGCCTCCTCAGGCCCCCCCGAGCGCTTCCGCAACTCTTGTCGCGGCGGCCGCACCATCGAAATCTTTGTCCGTCAACCCGCCGGCGCTGTGGGTCACGTAGGTCAGCGTCACGCGTTTGTAGTTCAGCAGAATGTCCGGGTGGTGGTCCGCCGCCTCGGCGATGAACGCCAGCCTGACGACGAACGCGACCGCTTCCGGGAAGCCGGCAAACGTGAATTTCCTGACCAGCCCGCCATTCTCGATGGCCCATCGAGGCAGGCCGACGAGCCGCGCCTCGGCCTGTCGAGTGTCAATCGTTCCCATCCCGGAAGCATAACCCCGGACATCTCAGGAACCAGAAGATCGGCATGTGCGTCTAACGCTGTTAGAATAGTGAACACTGTTCAGTCTAGCCGGAGCGGAGCGGGGCGACGGGGCCCCGCGAGCGACGGCGAAGGGGGTCCGCGGGACGAAGTCCCCGGAGTGAATCTGGAGGGGGATTGGGACTCAAGGAACGTCAGGAACGCGATCGAGAGGCCGTTTCACGGGCAATTCTGGACGCGGCGCGAGATCTGTTCGTCGCGGAAGGCTATCAGAACGTCTCCATGCGGAAGATTGCCGAGCGCATTGAATACAGCCCGGCTGCGATCTACGGCTACTTTCCGAGCAAAGACGACATCTTCTTTGCCCTGGCTGAGGAAGGCTTTCGCATTCTGATCGGTCATACGTTCCTGGACAGGCCGAAGGGCGGTGGCTCCGTCGACCCCCTCCACTGCATCCGCGAAGCGATGATGCGCGTGTACGCGTTCAGCAAATCCCACCCCGAATACTTCGCGGTCATGTTCCTGGACCGGTCGGTCCCCCGCATCAGCAAAGGATTGAGCCGTTTCGGCTTCCTGCGCGAGATTCGGGTTCAGATGGACGCACTCATCCAAAGCGCCATCGATGCCGGGTACTTCCCCGCCGGTTCGCGGCCGGATGTCCTGTTCCGAATCATGCTCGCCGCTGTCCATGGTGTCGCCGTGATGCGGCTCTGCGACAGGCTCGCCCCTGGTGAAGACGCCGATGCCATCGCCGTCGATACCCTCGAAGCTGTCATCGCCGGTCTCCGCGCCGGCTCGCCTGTCACGTCGTCGTCCGCCGGCTGTCCCGAATCCGGCACTCTCGAATGAGGCTCTCATCATGACCGTCAGTCGTCCTCTCTACCTGATCTCCGGGCTCCTTGCCCTTGCCTCGCTCGGCGCGTGCCGTGGCGACGTCAGCACGGAAGTCGCCGCCGCCGCAGCGCCGCCCCCCGCCGTTGCTGTGACGCCGGTCGAGAGTCGCCCAGTTGACCGGTACCTCCGCGTCACCGGCTCGCTCGTCGCCGACGAGCAGGCCGAGGTGAGCGCCGAAACTGCCGGCCGCGTGGTGGAGATTCCCGTCGAGCGCGGCACGCGAGTCCAGCAGGGAGCGCTCCTCGCGCGCATCTCCGCGACCGAGACGACGGCGCAGCTTCAAGAAGCCGAAGCCAACGCCGCGCAGATCGAGTCGCGGATCGGGCTTACGCCAGGGCAGCCGTTCGACGCGAAGCAGGTCCCGGACGTGATGAACGCCAAGGCGTCGCTCGAGTGGGCGGACGCCGAGTTCAACCGCATCCGGTCGCTGCTCGATCAAAAGGTCGTGTCGCAGAGCGAGTTCGATCAGCGGCGCACCCAGGTCGATGCGGCGCGACAGCAGTATCAGGTCGCACTCAACTCGGCGCAGCAGTCATTCCGCTCGCTCGAGGCCGCGCGCGCCCGGATCGCACTGGCGCGCAAGGCAGTCGCGGACACCGGTGTCCGCGCCCCGTTCGCCGGCCTGGTCGCCGAGCGCGTCGTCAGCGTCGGTGACTACGTCACCCGCGGAGCACGTGTCGCAACGGTCGTCCGCGTCGATCCGCTTCGCCTCGAGCTGACAGTGCCGGAGCAATCGGTCTCGCTCGTCAAGGCCGGCCTCGCGGTCAAGGTCACCGTCGACGCCTATCCGGGTGAAGAGTTCGATGCCCGGATTCGGTTCGTGTCTCCGAGTCTTCGCGCCGATCAACGCGCCCTCACCGTCGAAGCGCTGGCGCCAAACACCGATGGGCGGCTCAAGCCCGGCATGTTCGCGACCGCCCGGATCCGGCAGGCGGCGAACGCGCCTGCCCTGCTCGTGCCGGCAGGCTCGGTCGAAACGCTCGCCGGGACCAGCCGCGTCTACGTCGTCAAGAACAACCGGGTCGAGGAGCGGATCGTCACGATCGGCGAAGCGTTCGGCGATCGCATCGAGGTCACGTCCGGTATCGCCAAGGGGGACTCCGTGGCGACCGACCCGAAGGGCCGGCTAACCGATGGCCAGACCGTCGCCGGGCGCTGAGGCGGCGGCTCTTCCAGACAGATAGCTTCAGGTAACGACACATGCAGTGGCTCGCATCGCTCTCCGTACGCCGTCCGGTCTTCGCGACGGTGATCATCCTCTCGCTGACTGTCATCGGCGCCTTTGCGTTCATGCGGCTCGGCCTCGATCGCTTCCCGAAGGTCGACTTCCCGACGGTGGTCGTGACCACCCGCCTCCCCGGCGCTGCGCCGGAAGAAGTCGAAACCGAGATCACCGACAAGATCGAAGAAGCGGTCAACACGATCAGCAGCATCGACGAGCTCCGATCGAACTCGTCCGAGGGCGTGTCGCAGGTCATCATTTCGTTTCTTCTCGAGAAGGACGCGGACATCGCCGCGCAGGAAGTGCGCGATCGAGTGAACCGCGTGCTGCCGCTCCTGCCGAAGACCATCGACCAGCCGACCGTGGAGAAGTTCGACCCTGACTCCGCTCCGGTCCTCACGTTGTCGGTCTCGGCAGACAAGCCGCTGCGGGACATCACGGAGTACGCAGACAAGACGCTGCGCCGGCAGCTCGAGAGCGTCAGCGGCGTCGGCCAGGTCGTCGTGGTCGGCGGGCGGGCGCGGCAGGTCAACGTGCTGATGGACGCCGACCGGCTGCGCGCCTACAACCTCACCGTCACCGACGTCACGAAGGCACTTCAGAACCAGAACACCGAGATCCCCGGCGGCCGCGTCGAACAGGGGGCGACGTCCGTCACGCTCCGCACCCGCGGCCGGGTCCAGACAGTCGGGGCGTTTGGCGAGATCGTCGTGAAGCAGCAGGAAGGGCACCCGGTGCTCCTGCGCGACGTGGCCACGGTCGAAGACGGCATGGCTGACGCGGAGACGAAGGCCAACGTCAATGGCGAATCGGCGGTCTTGCTGACGGTGCGCCGCCAGTCCGGTACCAACACGGTTCAGGTTGTAGACGAAGTCCGCGCCCGCCTCGCCGAAGTCGCGCCACTGGCGCCACAGGGCTACAACCTCCGCGTGGTCCGCGACCAGTCGGAGTTCATCCGCGCGTCGATGCGCAGCGTCGAGGAACACCTCGTGGTCGGATCGATCCTGGCCGCGCTCGTCGTGCTCGTGTTCCTGTGGAACTGGCGCTCCACCATCATTGCGGCAATCGCCATTCCGACGTCGATCATCGCGTCCTTCGGCCTGATCTGGTACCAGGGCTTCACGCTCAACTCCATGACGATGCTGGCCCTCACGCTCGCGGTCGGCATCGTCATCGACGATGCGATCGTGGTGTTGGAGAACATCTATCGATTCGTCGAGGAGAAGGGGCGGCCGCCGATGCAGGCGGCGGTGGAGGCGACCCGAGAGATTGGTCTGGCCGTTCTGGCGACCACGCTGTCGCTTGTCGCCATCTTCGTGCCGGTCGGCTTCATGGGTGGGATCGTCGGCCGGTTCATGACGAGCTTCGGTCTGACGATGTCGTTCGCGATCATGGTATCGATGCTCGTCAGTTTCACGCTGACGCCGATGCTGTCGGCGCGGTGGATTAAAATGCGGCCCCGGCGCGAGGACGCTCAGGGGCACCAGCTCGACGACCACGGGTCGAAGGAATCGCGCTTCTTCCGGCCGGTGGACCAGTTCTACTCGCGCACGCTGCAGTGGTCGCTGGCGCATCGCGGTATCGTGGCTGGCATCGCGGTGCTCGTCCTCCTCAGCAGCGTGCCGCTCTTCATGCTTGCGAACAAGAACTTCATGCCGAATGATGATCAGTCTGAGTTCGAGGTAGGACTGCGCGCGCCTGAGGGCACGAGCCTCGAGGCCACAGAGATCATCGCGAACCGGATTGCCACCAGGGTCCGGCAGCTGCCGGAAGTGTCGTTCACGCTCGTCTCTGTGGCGGACGATCCGGCGCGGACGCAGAACGTGGCGACGGTGTACGTCCGATTGAAGCCGGTCGAAGAGCGCGAGCGGGATCAGTTCGTCCTGATGAACCAGGTCCGCACGACCGTGCTCCCCGCGCTGGCCACGGCGAAGCTGCGGGCCGCCGTCCGGCCCGTCGCCACAATCGGTGGCGGCGGCAATCAGAGCGCGGATATCCAATTCGCGATCAACGGGCCGGACCTGGGTCTGCTCGAGAAGTACGCGGCGGCGGTCGCCGACGCTGCAAGAAAGGAACAGGGGGTCGTCGACGTGGACACGTCGCTCAACGTGGGTAAGCCAGAGCTGTCGGTGCAGCTGGATCGCCCGAAGGCCTCGGATCTCGGCGTCCAGATTTCGGATGCGGCGGAGGCGCTGCGTCTGCTCGTCGGCGGTGATCAGGTGACGACGTACAACGAAGGTGGAGAACAGTACGAGGTGCACGTGCGCGCGGTGGAAGGGAATCGACGGACGGTCGGCGCCATCGAGCAGCTGACGGTGCCCTCGAGCCGGAACGGCAGCGTGCCGCTGCAGAACATCGCGAGGTTGACGCCCGGAACAGCGCCGTCGGAGATCAATCGTCTGAATCGACAGCGCCAGGTCACGATCTTCGCCGGCCTCCTGCAGGGCGTGTCGCAGACACCCGCGATGGACACGATGACGCGAACGGCTGCAGCGCTGAACATGGGGCCCGGCTACAGCACGCGATTTGCCGGGCGGTCGCGCGAGCTCGGACGCGCGGCGCAGAACTTCCTGATCGCCTTCGCGCTCTCGCTGATCTTCATGTACCTGATTCTGGCGGCACAGTTCGAGTCCTGGCTGCACCCGATCACGATTCTGCTGTCGCTGCCGTTGACGCTGCCGTTCGCGCTGCTCTCGATCATCATTACCCGCCAGTCGCTGAACATCTTCTCCGCGCTCGGGCTCCTGGTGCTCTTCGGCGTCGTCAAGAAGAACTCGATTCTGCAGATCGACCACGCCAATCAGCTGCGCGAGCGGGGCATGGAGCGGGACGCCGCGGTCCTGCAGGCGAGTCGCGATCGGCTGCGCCCGATTCTGATGACGACCTTCGCGTTCGTGGCGGGGATGTTCCCGCTCGTGGTGTCGAGCGGCGTTGGCGCCGGCACGAACCGCGCGATTGGCTTCGTCATCATCGGAGGGCAGTCGCTCGTGCTGCTCCTGACGCTCCTGGTGACACCGGTCGCCTACTCGCTCTTCGACGACCTGTCGAAGCTCAGCCTGCGGCTGAAGGGCCGCGCGGCGCGCGCAGCCGCCGCGACAGCCACGGTGCTGACACTGATCCTCGTGTGGCCCTCGAGCGCGAGGGCGCAGGGCGGCGCTGCGGCGACGCAGCCGCCGCAGCAGACAACGACGGCGGCGGCCAGCGGACCAGTCCTGAAGATCACGCGAGACGAGGCGATCCGGATGGCGGTCGACAACAACCCCGATCTGGTGGTGAGCCGGTACGACCCGGCGATCAGCGAGACGCAGGTTGCCGCCGCGCGCAGCGCGTTCGTGCCGACGCTGCAGTCGGGCCTCCAGCGAAACAGCCAGCTCCAGCCACCCGTCAACCTGTTCGGAGGTGAGGCGGGTACGCAAACCGATTTGTGGAGCGGGAACGTCGGCGTCAGCCAACAATTGCCATGGGGAGGCGGCAACTATCTTTTCAGCTGGGACAGCTCGAGGACGACTTCGAACAGCATCATCCAGAGCTTCAGCCCGGCCCTGGCGTCGAGCGTGCAGGTGGCCTTCTCGCAGCCCCTGCTGCGCGACTTCCACATCGACCCGGCGCGCGCCGAGCTCGATCTCTCCAGGCGCAACCGCGAGATCGCGGACACGCGCCTCGCGGAGACGAACGTGACGACGAAGGCGGACGCGGAGCGTGCTTACTGGTCGCTGGTGTCGGCGGTGGCGCTCGTCGACGTGCAGCGGCGGGCACTGGATCTCGCGCTGGAGCTCGAGCGGACCAACCGCGCACGCGTCGATGTCGGACAATCGCCGCCACTGGACCTGGTGGCCGCGCAGGCCGAGGTCGCGCAGCGCCGCGAGAACCTTATCGTCGCGCGGACAGACGCCCGACAGGCGGAGGATCTGTTGCGGACGCTGACCGTCGACCCCAAGCGCGATGACTATTGGAGCCTGAGACTCGAGCCGGCAGACATCGCACCCGCTGTCGGTCCTCCGCCCGATATCGACGCAGCAGTCAGGCGGGCGCTGGCCGAGCGGACGGACCTGCTCCGCGCGCGGAAGGAGATCCAGAACTCCGAGACCAACATCTCGCTCTCGCGCAGCCAGGTGCTGCCGGACCTGCGCGCGGAGGCCCAATATCTGACCAACGGCGCCGGCGGCGCCCGTCTGCTTCGCGAGGGCGGCTTTCCCGGCACAATTGTCGGCACGCAGGTGACATCGTTCGGCAGCGTGCTCGGTCAGCTGTTCTCGGCGGACTACCCGACCTGGACGCTGGGCCTCTCGTTCAGCTACCCGCTCGGTAATAGCGCGGCGCACGCCGCACTCGCCAGAGCGCGTATCGAACGGGACCAGTCAGCCGCCCGACTCCGCAGCCTGGAGCTGACCGCCGTACGCCAAGTGCGCAACGCTGCAGCGCGGCTCGAACAGAATCAACAGCGCATCGAGACCACGCGGCTCGGACGCGAACTGGCCGAGCAGCGCCTCGACGCCGAGCAGCGGCGGTTCGAGGTCGGCCTGTCGACGAGCTTCCTCGTGATTCAGGCCCAGCGCGACCTGGCGATCGCGCGGAACAACGAGACGCAGGCACTGCTCGACTATCAACTGGCGAGCGTGACCTTCGAGACGGTCCAGCTGAGTGGCAGTCTGAGTGGCGGACAGACGGGCACCTCGACCGGCACTATTGGGACGGTTCGCTGAAAGCTTGTTGCGCAGCCCTTTTCCGCTTCGCGCAACGGGAATCAAGTGCGCTTCGGCGAGACCTCGCCGGAGCCTTGGCGGAGGCGGGCAGGGCTGAAGCCCTGCGCTACGAGGTTTTCAACTGCGGGGGCGAGATCACTCTGAACCGCGCCGGGCTCAACGCCTCGAGCACAGGATCGCGTCGGCCATCGATGACGAGGTCGGCCACGAGGTGCGCGGTCAGCGGCGCCAACAGAATGCCATTCCGGTAGTGACCCGTCGCGTACACGATCCGATCGGTGGACTCAGACGGACCGACGATCGGCAGCCCATCTGACGTCGCCGGCCGCAGCCCCGCCCGCGCCTCGAGGAAGATCGCCTCTTCCATCTCCGGCAACAGCGCGCGTGCTCCGTCGAGCAGAGTCCGCACGCCTGCCACGGTATTGCGCTCATCGAAGCCGACGTCTTCAACGGTCGCTCCGATCAGGACCGTGCCGTCCACCCATGGCACGAGATAGCAGCTCGGACCCCAGACGACCTGGCTCAGAGGATTTCCCCGCCACGCGACGCGGAGGAGCTGACCGCGGATCGGCCGCACAGCGTGCGCGGCGGGGTCCGTCAAGGCGCCGACCTGACCGGTCCAACTCCCCGCCGCCACGACGATCTGCTTCACGCGCCAGGTCAAGCCGGCGTCCGAGCCGACCTCGATGCAATCACTCGTGGGATCCACGCGGACGATCTGCGTGCCGTCATGAAAGGCGGCGCCCTGGGAAGCCGCCGCGCGAGCCAGCGCCTCGGTGAGCATCCCCGCCGCGACGTAGCCCTGCGTCGGCACCGACAGCGCGCCGAGCGCGGCGCGGGTGATCGCGGGCTCGGTTGCCCGCACCTCACCGCCGTCGAGCCAGAACAGCCGATCGCGCGCACCGAAATGCGCAGGCATCTGCTGCAGGCGCGCGGCGGCCTCGGGATCGAGCGCCACTTCCAAGGTGCCCAACCGGCGATACTCCACGTCAACGCCGGATTCCGCACGAAGCCCCGCCATCCACGAGTCGTAGAGATCCAGGCTCCGCACGGCGAGATCGAGGAGCGTGCCCGCTTCGTGGGCCTCGATGTAGGGAGCGAGCACACCGGCCGACGCCTGCGTCGCTCCCCTCCCGATGCCTCTGGCGTCGACCACGTGAACGCTGGCGCCGCGAGCGGAGAGCTCGCGCGCTACCGAGCACCCGATGATGCCCGCGCCGATCACCAGGACATCCGCGTCTCTCGTCACCTCGCGATGATAGCGCTTCGAGATGGCACGCCGGTTTCGCTGGCAGCGCGCTTGCTGTTGGCCTGCTCGCCATGCTGGCGAGGCTGACGGTTCCGCTGAGCTGGGGAGGACTCTTGAAGCGCACGCTGAGGGAGTTCCTCGCGGACAACGCCTTCGACCTCGCCGCGCAGCAAGCCTACTATTTCTTCTTTGCGCTGTTCCCGGCGCTGCTGACCCTTCTGTCAATCGCCAGTTTCTTTTCGATAGACAACCTTGTAGACGAGGTCGTGCAGACCCTCGGCGGGTTCGTGCCGCCCGACGTGATCAACATCATCTCGGATCAGATCAGGCAGATCTCCAACAGCGGGCGCGGCGGCCTGCTCACCCTCGGCTTCGTGCTGACCGTATGGAGCAGCTCGGGCGCAATGGTGTCGATCATCACTACCCTCAACGCAGCCTACGACATCACGGAGAGCCGGCCGTGGTGGAAAGTTCGGCTGACCGCCATCGGCCTGACGCTCGGGATGGCGGTGTTCATCCTGGGTTCGCTGTTCCTGGTGCTCGTCGGACCGGCCGCGGCGGAACATCTTGCGTCGTCCATGCATCTGGGCACCGCGTTCAAGTGGACCTGGTGGGTTCTCCAGTGGCCCGTCGTGCTGATGCTCGTCGCCACCGGAATCGGCCTCGTCTACTACGTTGCGCCGGATGCCATCCAGGATTGGGTCTGGATCACGCAGGGGTCTCTCGTCGCGACGGTCTTGTGGCTGCTCGTGTCCCTCGGGTTCAAGGCGTATCTGAGCTACTTCGGGAACTACAACGAAACCTACGGCGCGATCGGCGCCGTCATCGTCCTGCTGACGTGGCTGTATCTATCGAGCCTGGCGATTCTGTTCGGCGCCGAATTGAACGCTGAGATCGAGCATGCATCGCCTTACAGGAAGGCTCCAGGCGAGAAGCTTCCCGGCGAGAAACGCCGGCTGGGAGCGGCCGCCGAGAGGCATTACCGCCGAGAGCAAGCGCGGCGGCGGGAGATGCTGTGAGACTGAGGCCCGGTCCGACCACCGCCGCCAAGGCTTCGGTGGTCCGCCGTAGCTTCAGCGAAGGCTGAAGGCCTCGCCTTGCATCGAAGAGCAGCTACTGAGGTTTCCAGGCATCCGGCCGCAGCTTGCCGCCGAACCCCCAGTACTCAGGCTGCTGCTTCTTCGGTGGTGGCGGCGTATCCGTCAGATAGGTCGGAAGCCTGCTCTGAAGCAGCGGCGGGGCGGTAATCGATGGCTGCAGCACGTCGACACGATCTCCCGAGAAGCGGCCGTCGTGACCGTGGTGAACACGCCGGCCCCGGACATTCACCGGGATTCCGATGTACACCGGAACCGGCACGGCAACCTCAACCGGCACCGCAACCTCCCGCACGATCGTGGTCGTGGGACGCTCGATATAGGTAACCTCTGGCGCCTGCTGCGCCGCCACGACATTGGTCAGCGTCTGAGGCTCGTCCGCTGCCGGCCGAACCCGACCGCTTCTCACGAGCGCCACGATGACCTTCTCGCTGACGCCGGCGGCCTTCAGCCGGGTCAAGGTCGCCGTGTCGACGTCGAAGACGCCCCCGTCGACCTCGATGAGCGCCAGGAGCACGTCGTCGCCAAGGCCGGCTTTGGTGAGCTCGATGATGTCCTTGAGGGTGACTGCTTGCGCCGAAACCGCGGTAAACGCGGCAAACAGAACGATCAAAACGGCAATTCTGGCTCGACGCATGGGCTACCTCCGCCCCAAGGAGACGACGAGAACTCTGGTTGTAGTGCAACCATGGTGCCTTGAGCACGTGTCGCCGGCGCAGGAGGCGGCAGAGGGTCGGTCCTGTCCTGAGGACAACGGTGTCCCCGGCGGCGAGCGTCCGGAGCGCGATTCCACGGGCCTGACGGGGGATTCCGTGGTATTTTGCAGCCCTTCCAGGGGTACGTGTATTGCTCAACCGACGACGTCCAGGGAGTCGTTATCAATGAACTTCAAGCCCGTCGTACTCGGTTTGCTGGCGGCGGCGTGCGTAACTGCCGCCGCAGGCGGTGCCTATCTGGCCGTGCGGCAGAACGCCGCCGCGGGCCGGGCTGCCGTGGCCGCTCCTCCACCGAGCACGGCTGGCGCCCCTGCGCCACAGCCGGTGACCGAGACGGAAGCGCTCGTGACCCCAACGGCGGGGCCCGTCAAAGCTGGTCCAGCGGAAGCACCGGATCCCAAAGCGAATTCGGGCCGGAACGCCAAGGAAGACCCGGCTCGCCAGGCTCCGGCGCCCGCCCGGACTCCGCGGCCGGCGGACAAACCGGTCGCTCGTCAGGAACCCGCGCCGAAGCCGGGCGGCAATCCCAGAGGGCTCGAGCCGGCAGCCAGCTCGCCGGTGGCAGTCCGTCCAGCCCGGCCGGGACTCGTCATCCGCCCCGTCAGCGCCGGTCACCGACCTTCCCCCGGCGGAAGCCACCCGCGCACCCGAGGTCGCGCCTGCGCCGCCCGAGCCACGGTTCGTGGAGGTCGTGATCCCCACTTCCGCGGTAATTGGCCTCCAGGTCGATCGCTCGCTCTCGAGCGAAACGGCGCACGTCGAGGATCGCATCGAGGCCCGCGTCACGCGCGATGTGATGGCTGGCGGCCAGCGCGCCATTCCGGCCGGGTCACGCATGCTCGGCTCAGTGGTGCTCGTCGAGCGAGGCGGCAAAATCAAGGAGCCGGCGCGCCTGGGCGTACGGTTTCACACGCTCGTTCTCGCTGACGGCTCGGAGATGCCGCTGCGCACCGAAGCGATCTTCCGCGACGGCGAATCTCCCGGCAACGAGAGCTCGCGCAAGATTGGCGGCGCGGCGGTTGGGGGCGCGATCCTCGGCGCGATCATCGGGGGCGGCAAGGGTGCGATGATCGGCGGCGCGACGGGCGCAGCGGGCGGCACTGCCGCCGTGATGGCAGGCAGTCGCAACGCCGCCACGCTGCCAGCTGGCACGATCGTCACGGCGCGCGTCGCCGGTCCGGTTACGATTCAGGTCGAGAAGGAAGAGTAGCAACCGCCACAGTACGGCCGATTCGAGTTGCGCCGCAGTAAGCTGTCCCTCCTATGGCAGCGCGACGCGAGCTCGGCGACATGGATCCGGAGGAGTTCAGGCGCGAAGCGCACCGGCTCGCCGACTGGATCGCCGACTACTTCACGGATCCCGACAAGTATCCGGTCCTCGCCCAGGTCCAGCCGGGCGACGTCCGAAACTCCCTCCCGGCCGAGGCACCCGAACACGGCGAACCGTTCGATCGGATCTTCAAGGATTTCGAGCGCGTGGTGCTGCCCGGCATCACGCACTGGAACCACCCGGGCTTCTTCGCGTACTTCGCGATCAGCGGGAGCGCGCCGGGCGTGCTCGCGGAGTTCCTCTCCGCCGCGCTGAATGTACAAGCGATGCTGTGGCGGACGTCGCCCGCAGCAACCGAGCTCGAGGAAGTCGCGCTCGGATGGCTGCGACACCTGCTCCACCTCCCTGACGCTTTCGAGGGAGTCATCTACGACACGGCGTCGGTCTCGACGCTGCACGCGCTCGCGGCGGCGCGGGAGGCAGTCGCTCCGTCAGTGCGCGTTCAGGGGATGTCGGGTCGATCCGATCTTCCGCGGCTGCGAGTCTACTGCTCCAATCAAGCGCACTCCTCGGTCGACAAAGCGGTCATCCTCCTCGGGCTCGGGCACGAGTCGCTGCGCCACATCGAGAGCGACGATCAATTTCGCCTGGTACCGGACGCGCTCGCGCGCGCGATCGCAGAGGATCGATCCCAGGGGTGGTTGCCGGTAGCGGCGGTCGCCACGGTAGGGTCGACATCGACGACGAGCATCGACCCGGTCGAAGCGATTGCAGCGATCTGCCAGCGCGAGCGGATCTGGCTGCACGTCGACGCTGCGTACGCCGGCGTGGCAGCTATGGTGCCCGGCCTCGAGTGGATCCTGCGCGGCGCGGATCTCGCCGACTCGCTCGTCGTGAATCCGCACAAGTGGCTCTTCACGCCGTTCGACCTGAGCGCGCTGTATTGCCGTCGGATGGACGTCCTTCGCGCCGCCTTCTCTCTGACGCCGGAGTACCTCGTCACGTCCGACGCGGTGACCGTTCGCAATCTGATGGACACCGGTGTCCAACTCGGGCGGCGCTTTCGCGCCTTGAAGCTCTGGATGGTGTTGCGCCACTTCGGCGCCGAAGGCGTCCGGGCGCGCCTCGCCGAGCACATCCGCCTCGCGCAGTTGTTCGCGGGCTGGGTCGACGCGAGCACGACATTCGAACGGCTCGCGCCCGCGCCGTTCAGCGTCGTCTGTTTCCGCGCGAGGGGCAGCGATGCGTTGAACGAGCGGCTGCTGGACTCCGTGAATCGCAGCGGCGAGATTTTCATTTCCCACACGCGGCTGAGAGGCGTCTACACCCTTCGCCTCGCGATCGGCAACCTGCACACCGAAGAGCGCCACGTCGCGCGCGCCTGGGACCTGCTGAACACACGCGCGCAAGAGCTGGCTGACTCGACCTAGCCCTGCGCCTTCGCCCTGGCGAGGCAGCCCTGCCCGCCTCCGCCAAGGCTCCGGCGAGGTCTCGCCGAAGCCCACCTGATTCCCGTTGGGCGAAGGCGGAAAGGGCTGCGCTACAGATAGCCGGGGCACACCGCTTGCTACGTCTCCGGATACTGCGGCTCGTCGAGCCCGTATATCAGGCGCGGCTCGTCTCGTGCCGGCGCCAGGGAGAGGTAAAGGTCTGATATGTCCTTGCGTAACGCATGCATGACGGGCGCGCTGGCGCTCGCGGTTTCGACATTCACGCCCGCCAAGGCTTCAGCGGACTGGTTGTTCACGCCGTTCCTCGGCGGGACGTTCGGCGGCAGCGCGGAGATCACCGACGTCGGCGGCAGCTTCAAGAACGAGTTCAACCGGAAGCTCACCTACGGCGCGTCCCTCGCGTATCTTGGGGGAGGCGTCGCCGGCTTCGAGATTGACTTCGGGTACTCGCCGAACTTTTTCGAGGGAGACCCGAACGATTCGTTCAACCTTGTCGGAGACGGCAATGTCACGACGCTGATGGCCAACATCATGTTCTCCGGCAAGGGCCCCGTGCGTCCATATGTGTCGGGTGGTGGCGGACTGATCAAACACAAGGTCGACGATGTGGGTCAGTTCTTCGAGGAGATCGACGACAACAATTTCGGGTTCGACGTCGGTGGCGGCGTGATGGGATTCTTCGGCGACAACGTCGGTCTCCGTGGAGACATTCGCTTCTTCCGGTCGGTCACCAACAACGACAACGGCGTCGATGTCGCCTTGGGTGACTTCAGCTTCTGGCGAGGGACGGTTGGAGTGACTTTCAAGTTCTAAGACCGGAGGTCACTTGGCTGCGGAATGTAGGGCCGGGCGTTCAGCCCCGGCCCTACATTTCAGCGAGTGCTCACTCACCGATCCGCCACCTCACAATCCACAGATTCTCCTGACGCTCCAGCGCGACCAGGCCGTGCTGGGGGAAGTCGTCTGCGCCTCCGTCATTCGTCCCTGCAACGAGCAGGTGCAGAATGCGCGGCAGGCTGGGGAAGTGACCGGCCAGCAGGACCTCACGCTCCTCACCGATGAGGCGGTCACGAATCCACTCGGGTGGATCGGTTGGCTGCAGTCCCCGGATCGCCGAGAACTCAGCAGAGGGGTTGCACGCGCTTCTCATCGCGTGCGCCGTCTGCCGCGCACGGAGCTTGCCGCTGTGCCAGATGACCTCGGGGCGCACGCCGCGCCTCGCGGCCTCTGTCGCCAGCCGGGCCGCATGCACGCGACCTTTCGGCGAAAGAGGCCGCTGAGGATCGATGTCCGTCTCGACTGCGTCCGCGTGGTGGAGTAGGTAGATCACGGGATTGCGGGGCGATCGTCAAGCGGCGCGAGACAACCAGTCCTGCATTCTTGCCAATGCTGCGGCGACGGCGTCCGGATGTGTGGATTGCGGAGTTCTCTTGCGCCGGACCGACGCCTCCGCGGTGATGTACTCCTTGACGTCCGCCTCGAAGAGCGGCGAGTGCGCCCGCCACTCGTCCAGTGTGAGCGCCTCGAATCCGCGCTGCTCGTTCACGAGCCGGCGCACGAGCGCGCCGACGATCTCGTGCGCGTCTCGAAACGGCACGTCCTTCGCGACGAGATAGTCCGCCACGTCCGTCGCCAGGAGCAGTCCCGACGCCGCGCGCGCGGTCACGTCCCGATTGATCGAGATGCCGGCGAGCACCGACGTGCACGCCGCCGCCGACGCGTTCACGGTATCCTCCGCTTCGAACAGCGCTTCTTTGTCTTCCTGCAGGTCCTTGCTGTAGCCGACGGGCAACCCCTTCATCGACGCGAGCCAGCCGGTGAGCCTGCCGAGCACACGTCCCGACTTGCCGCGTACGAGCTCGAGCGGATCCGGATTTTTCTTCTGCGGCATCAGGCTGCTGCCGGTCGCCGCCGTGTCTGCGAGCTCGAAGAAGCCGAATTCCTCCGAAGTGAAGAGAATCAGGTCTTCCGCGAGTCGACTGAGATGGATCATCGACAGCGAAGACGCGTGGAGGAAGGTCGATACGAAGTCCCGGTCACCGGTCGCATCGATGCTGTTCGCCACGACGCGCGAGAACCCCAGCGCCGACGCGAGCCATGCCGTGTCGATGGGATAGCTGGTGCCCGCGATGGCGCCCGATCCCAGCGGCAGCTCGTCGACTTCTTCGAGCAGCACGTCGAACCGGTCGTGATCGCGCCTGAGCGCGGTCGCGTGCGCGAGAAAATAGTGCGCCGCGAGAATGGGCTGCGCGCGGCGCATGTGGGTGTACGAGGGCATCAGCGCATCGCCCGCGTCGGCGGCTCGTTGCACGAGCCCGCCAATCAACGTACGCAGGCCTCGCTGCAGCTCCGGCACGCGACGCTTCAGATACAGCCGCAGATCGACTGCAACCTGTTCGTTCCGGGATCGCCCCGTGTGCAGGCGGCGCCCCGCGTCGCCGACGCGCGCCGACAGCTCACGCTCGACGAAGGCGTGCACGTCTTCGTCCTGCCGCGCCGGCTCGGTCTCGAAAAACCGAAGATCCGACTGGCCGTGACTCAGGATTTCCCGAAGCGCGCTCCTGATCGCCGACCCGTCCGCCCCCGAGATGACCCCGGCTCGCTCGAGCCCTTCGGCCCACGCAAGGCTTCCCCGGACGTCGTCGACGAACAGCCGCCGGTCGAAACCAAACGACGCGCCGAACGCGAACAGCGCCGCATCGGGATCTCCCTCGAATCTCCCCGACCACAAATGCGCCATCGTCAGCGCCCGACCGACGCAGGGTGCGCCGCCGATTTTCGCGCCGCTGTTTCGATCGGCAGGCCCCAAATCTTGATGAAGCCTTCCGTCGCGGTCCGGTCGAACTGATCGCCGGCCTCGTAGGTCGCCAGCGCCTGGTCGTAGAGCGCGTACGGGGACTTGCGCCCGACGATGTGACAGTCGCCTTTGAAGAGCTTCAGACGCACCGAGCCCGTCACGCGCGGCTGGATCGTCCGCACGAACGCATCGACGGCGTCCCGCGTCTGCGAGAACCACAGGCCGTTGTACACGAGGTCCGCGTACGTGCGAGCGAGATCGTGCTTGATCCGCTCGAGGTCACGCGCGATGACGAGCTTCTCGAGCTCGCGATGCGCGGTGTGCAGCACGATGGCAGCGGGCGCCTCGTAGACCTCGCGCGACTTGATCCCGATCAGCCGGTTTTCGACCATGTCGATCCGGCCGACGCCGTGCGATCCGGCAATCGTGTCGAGGCTCTCGATCAGTTCCAGGAGAGGCATCTCGATGCCATTCGCTCTGACCGGCACGCCGGCGTCGAACGCAATCTCGATGTAGGCCGGCTCGTCGGGACCGTCCTGCGGCGCGCGCGTGAGCCTGTAGATGTCCTCGGGTGGCTCCGCCCAGGGATCCTCCAGCACGCCGCACTCGATCGAGCGTCCCCAGAGGTTCGCATCCGTGCTGTATTCGCTCTCGACGGCCGCAGGGACAGGCAGGTTGCGCGACTTGGCGTAGTCGAACACCTGTGCCGGTGACATGTCCCAGGACCGCGCCGGAGCGATGACCTTGATCGACGGCTCGAGGGCGCGCGCCGAGACATCGAGCCGTACCTGATCGTTGCCCTTGCCGCGGCATCCGTGCGCAACGGCTGTCGCCCGCTCCATCCGCGCGATTTCGACGAGCCGCTTGGCCACGAGCGGACGCGCCAGCGCGGTCGCAAGCGGATAGCGGTCCTCGTAGAGCGCGCCAGCCTGGAGCGCCGGGATGATGTAGTCCCGGACGAACTCCTCGCGCGCGTCAATCACGTGCGCCCGGACGGCGCCGAGCGCGAGCGCGCGTTCCCGGATGTCCGCGAGCTCGCGCCCCTGCCCGATGTCGAGCGTGACGGCGACGATCTCCGCCCCGTACTGCTCTGCCAGCCACCTGATCGCAACCGAGGTGTCCAGGCCACCGGAGTACGCCACGACAATTCGTTCCACTTGATTGCTCCCTTGCTTTCCCTGCAGCGCCGCCTCGAGGTCTGCCGCGTCGCTTCCACTTTTGTGCCAGCCGCAGATCTTCCGCCTAACCAGCCTCCGCCAAGGCTCCGGCGGTCCGCCGAAGCGCTTCGCGCGAAGGCGGAAGGCGGAAGCCACCGACGTCCATTTGTGGCTTCCACTTTCTGTGGCTTCCACCTTTTCTGTGGCTTCCACCTTTAGGTGGAAGCCCGCAGCACTCGCGACCTTCAGGTGGAAGCCTGCAGCACCCGCCGTCTCGACCCGGTCAGCCGCCCGGCAAACGCCGACGCATGCGACGCCGAGCGGCAGATCACGAGGATCGTGTCGTCCCCCGCTATGGTCCCCACGACGTCTGGCAGGCCAGACCGATCGAGCGCAATGGCAAGCGCCTGCGCCTGCCCGGGATCCGTCTTCAAGACCAGCAACTGCTCGACCTGCTCGAAGCTCCGGAGGTACTCGTCGATCGCCCGCCGAACCACCCCCTCCGGGTGGGACTCTGCGGGCCGCGCCTGGCTCAACCGATAAGCTCCATCGGCCGCCGATTTGACGAGCCCGAGATCCCGGATGTCCCTTGACAAGGTCGCTTGCGTTGTTTCGATGCCCCGACCTCTCAGCAGCTCACGCAGCTGCTCCTGGCTCGTGACATCGCGTTCGCCAATGAGATCGAGGATCGCTGCTTGTCGGCTTGCCTTCATACTCTCGGTCCAGGCGACTGAGTATACACGAATCTATGCATAATCACGCATGAGTCCGCGCAAAATGTTGATTGACAAGCAGGATTCGTGTATAACTATTCGTTCCGATGAATGATTTCCTTCGCGTCAGGGTCGGCGTCGCAGGGGCAACTGGTTATGCCGGGGTCGAGCTGCTCCGTCGCCTGGCCCGGCACCCGGCCGCCGACATAAGGGTGGCGATGGGGTCCAGCGGATCCGAGGCTCGCCGGGTTCCTGCCCTGGCAAAGATCTGGGACTCGATGGCTCTCCCCTTTGACGTCGACAAGCTCAGCAGTGAAGCCGATGCCATCTTCCTCGCCGTCCCGGAGTCGCTGGCGGCCGAGGTCGCGCCGGTTCTGACCGGTCGAGGCGCCCGGGTCTTCGATCTTTCCGGCGCCTTCCGCTTGCGGGACCCTGAATTCCGGCAGCGCTGGTATCCCCATTCGCCGGACGTCGACGTGCCATTGACGTACGGATTGACCGAACGCTACCGGAAGGACCTCCCGGGCGCCCGCCTCATCGCGTGCGCCGGGTGCTATCCGACGGCCGCGGTGCTGGCGCTGCAGCCGCTCGTCTCGGCTGGCCTCGTGGAGCCGGGGATTATCATCGACGCCAAGTCCGGCGTCTCGGGCGCGGGCAAGACGCCGTCCGAGCGGACGCACTTCTCCGAGTGCCACGACAGCATCTCGGCCTACGGCGTCTTCGCGCACCGGCATGCCGCCGAGATCGAGCAGGAGTTGGGCGTCCCGGTGACGTTCGTCCCTCACCTCGTGCCGCTCGACCGCGGGATTCTCGAGACGATCTACGCGCGACTGAAGCCGGGCGTCGACAATGCCGCGGTGACGCACGGCGCTCCGCGCGGCGTACGACCAGTCGCCCTTCGTACGGCTGACTGGCGCCGACCTCCCGGAAATCAAGCACGTCGCGCACACGAACTTCTGCGACGTCGGCTGGCGGGTCGAGCGTCCTGGCGGTCAGCTCGTGATGGTCTCCTGCATCGACAACCTGGTGAAGGGTGCAGCGGGTCAGGCCATCCAGAATTTCAACGTGGCGTTCGGGTTCGACGAAACCACGGCGCTGAACTAGGCGGTGGCGCACTTGCAGTGCGGAAACGTCGGAGCTCGGGCCTTCAGGCGCGGCCGACGCGGGGCTCTGAAGACCCCGCGAGCGACGGCGACAGGGGTCCGACGAGCCGAAGCTCTGGGGTATAGATGGCATGGCGATTGTCCTCAAACTTGGCGGCGAGCTCCTGGACGATGCGTCTGCCGTGCAGATGGCGGCGGCGGCAATCGTCCGCCTTGCGGCGACGACGCCGCTCGTAGTCGTGCACGGCGGCGGTCGCGCGATTGACGCCGAGATCCGCGCGCGTGGCAACACGCCGTCGTTCGTGGACGGCCTCCGCATCACCGACCAGGCCGCCCTCGATGCCGTCGTCTCGGTGCTGGCAGGACGCACGAACACGACGCTGGTGGCCGCCATCGGCGCGGCAGGCGGGCGGGCCATCGGCCTCACCGGTGCCGACGGCCGAATCGGGCTGTCGACGAGGGCGGCTGCCTTCACGAGCGTCAGCGGACAGCCGATCGATCTGGGGCTCGTCGGGCAGCCGGACGGCAAGGACGCCTCCCTGCTGACCGATCTGCTTCGCATCGATTGCATCCCCGTGATCGCGAGCGTGGGTGTGACACGCGAGGGCGCGTTGCTCAACGTCAACGCCGACACGATGGCCGCACATCTCGCGGCACTCGTCGGAGCGGATCGGCTCATCATCGCCGGCGCGACAGCGGGCGTTCTGGACAACACGGGCCGCATGATTCCCGCGCTCTCGCTCGACGGCATCGACACGCATGATTGCCTCGGGCGACGCCCACTCGGGCATGGTCGCCAAGCTGACGGCTTGCCGCGCCGCGCTCGCGGGCGGCGTCCGTGAAGTGGCGATCGTCGGCGGCCGGGCGGTCGACGACTACGGGACGGCCGCGGGAACGCTGATTCATCGGGAGATGGTGACGACATGACGACTGCCACCGACGTGATTGCTGTTGAAACCGATCATCTGCTGCAGGTCTATCGCCGGGGCCGGGTCGTCTTCGAGCGCGGCCGGGGCTCCCGCCTCTTCGACGCTGACGGCCGGCCGTACCTCGACCTGATCTCGGGCGTCGGCGTGGCCTCGCTCGGGCACGCCAATCCCAGGCTCGCCGAAGCCATCTCGGCGCAGGCACGCGAGCTGCTGCACACGTCGAACCTGTACTTCCACCCGCTGCAGGGTGAGCTTGCCTCACGGCTCTCCGGGCTGTCCGGCATGCCGCGATCGTTTTTCTGCAACAGCGGCGCAGAGGCCGTCGAGACGTGCCTGAAGTTCGCGCGCAAGTTCTGGCACGCGCAGGAAGCTGTTCCGCGGCGGACGGGTTTCGTCGCGCTCGAGCACTCGTTCCATGGCCGCACCATGGGATCCCTCTCGGTGACCTGGGACGACCACTACCGTGCGCCGTTTGCCCCACTGGTACCGGACGTGCAATTCGTGCCGATGGACGACCCGAAGGCTCTCAATGCGGCGGTCTCCTCCTCAACGGCAGCGGTCATCGTCGAGCCGCTCCAGGGAGAAGGTGGAGTGCGTCCGCTGAGCCGAGCCATGGCGGACGCGATCGCAGAGGCGTGCCGCGAGACGGGCGCACTGCTCATTGCGGACGAAGTGCAGTCGGGCCTCGGCCGCACCGGCGTGCCGTTCTACTCCAGTGTGCTCGGGCTGAAGCCGGATCTGATGGCACTCGGCAAGGCGCTTGGGGCCGGCGTGCCAATCGGCGCGGCGATGTTCACGGATCGCGTCGCGGCAGTCGCCGCGCCCGGCGATCACGGCAGCACGTATGGTGGAAACCTGCTGGCCTGCCGCGCGGCGCTGGTCTTCCTCGAGGAGTTGATCGATCGCGACCTCGTGGGGCATGTCGCAAAAGTGGGCGCGCACCTCGAAGAGGGCCTCCGGGCGATCAAGGCGAGGCAATCGGCGGTCCGCGAGATCCGCGGGGCCGGCCTGATGTGGGGCCTCGACCTCGATCGGCCTGCCTTGCCGGTCGTCGACGCCGCCCTGCAACTGGGACTGCTCGTCAACCGTACGGCAGACACGGTTGTCCGTTTGTTGCCGCCGTACATCATCACACCCGCAGAGATAGACGAGGCGCTCGTTCTGCTCGAGAAGGCGATTGTCGTCGCCACGGAGTCCGGTTCATGAATGCTGCCGTTACCCTTCGCACCGCCAATTCGGCGGATGTCGCCGCGATTAATCGCCTGATCACGGACAATCTCGCCGAAGGCCATCTGCTGCCACGGACGATCGACGATCTCGAGGCGCACGCCACCCGCTTCACTGTCGCGGCAGGCGGCGACCGGATCGTCGGGTGCGCCGAGCTCGCTCCACTCAGCGAAGGTGTCGCCGAGGTGCGCTCGCTGGTCGTAGACGAGGCGATGCGCGGGCAGCACATCGGCTCGGATCTCGTGGACCACATGGCCGCGAGCGCCGCGGAGCGCGGCTTCTCGACGCTGTGCGCGTTCACCCACGAGCCGTCGCGGTTCGTTCGACTGGGCTTCACCATCGTGCCGCACATCTGGGTACCCGAGAAGGTCGCCCGCGATTGCACGTCGTGCGCGCTGTTCCGCCACTGCGGTCAGTACGCCGTGATGCTGCCGCTGCGGAGCGGTGTCTCCGTGCGCCCGGAGCGGCCGGCTGCCGTGATCCAGGGGAGCCGGAGCATTGCGCCGCGCCGGCCGAATATCGAGCGCCTGCAGCTCCCGAGCCGGACCGCGCGCGAGACCGAACCGGCCGAGGCCGTACTCGCGTGAGCGCCATCGACGTGAGCAACATCACGGTGCGCCCTGTCGAGGGCGGCATCACCGCTGCCCGCGGGTTCCGAGCCGCCGGTGTGGCGTGCGGCATCAAAGCGTCCGGCGCTCGCGACCTGACCCTCGTGTCCGCCGACCGCGCGGTCAGCGCGGCGGCCGTCTTCACGACGAACCTCGCGCAGGCGGCTCCCATCCTCGTGTCCAGGGAGCGGCTCGCCGCCTCCGGCGGACACGCCGCGGCCATCGTCGTCAATAGCGGATGCGCGAACGCGTGCACCGGCGCCGACGGGATGACGCACGCGAACGCCATGGCCGATCTGACCGCTGGCGCGCTGGGCCTCGATCCGGCGGCGATCCTCGTGTCGTCCACGGGCGTCATCGGCGTGAAGCTCGAGATGAGCAAGGTCGAGCGGGGGATCCAGATGGCAGCGCAGGCGCTGTCGACGGCCGGCGGCGCGGACGCCGCCCTCGGGATCATGACGACCGATCCGTTTCCGAAGGAAGCGGCTGTCGAGATCGCGAGTCCGAAAGGCACGTTTCGCGTCGGTGGAATCGCCAAGGGCTCCGGCATGATCGAGCCGATGATGGCGACGATGCTGGGGTTCTTGACGACGGATGTCGGGGTCGAACCGGGGATCCTGCAGCGCGCGCTGCGGGCAGCGGTCGAAGACACGTTCAACGCGATCACCGTCGATGGTGAATGCTCGACGAACGACTGCGTCTTCGTCCTGGCGAACGGGGCGAGCGGCGTCTCGCTCGACGCGAGCGATCTGCCGCTGTTGACCGCCGCGCTCAAGGCCGCGTGTGAGCCACTGGCCATCGGCATCGTTCGAGGCGGCGAGGGCGCGACGAAGCTGATTACCGTCAACGTGGGCGGTGCGCGCTCGGACGCGGACGCAAAGCGGACGGCGCGGGCGATTGCGAATTCGCCGCTGGTGAAGACCGCCATCCACGGGGGCGACCCTAACTGGGGACGGCTCGTGGCCGTTGCCGGACGTTCGGGGGCTGCGTTTTCGCTGGATCGAGCGGTGGTCAGGATCGGTCCCGTGGAGCTCTTCAGCGAGGGTGGCCCGCACGACGAGCGCGCGCCGGAAGCAGCCGAGTACCTGACCGGCCGAGAGATCGAGGTCTTCGTCGATCTCGGCACCGGCGGACACGGTCAGGCGCGCATGTGGACGTGCGATCTGAGCGCGGAGTACGTGCGGATTAATGCGGATTACAGAACGTAGGCGGTCGGGTTCAAGGTTCAAGGTTCAGGGTTCGAAGCTCCGGAACTCTGAGCTCGTTTTGAAGAATGTGAAGTCCTAGGCGCGCCGCAGGCGCGCCCCGCCGGAGCGGAGCGGGGCGACGGGGCCCCGCGAGCGACGGCGCTGGGGGGTCCGGCGGGGCGAAGCCCCCCGGCCGTTCGAGGTCATCAGATGAGCACACCGCAACTGACGCCTGCCGTACCTACGAGGTTCCTCTCGATAGACGACTTGAGGCACGACGAGCTCCACGCCTGCCTCCGTCTGGCGGCGGAGCTCAAGGCGGCGCGTGCAGCCGGCGTTCCGCACGAACAGCCGCTCGCCGGCAAGCACTTCGCGCTGTTGTTCGAGAAGCCGTCGCTCAGGACCCGGTCGACGTTCCAGATTGCGGTGCGGGAGCTGGGCGGCGACCTGATCGAGCCGCCGCGCGACGAGGTGTTCGGCGATCGTGAAACGATCGCGGACGTCGCGCGAAATCTCGAGCGGTGGGTCTACGGCGCGGTCGTGCGCACGTACGCGCAGGCCAGGCTGGAAGCGTTCGCCGCCGCCGCGCCGCGGCTCCGCGTCGTCAACGCGCTCACCGACGAGGAACACCCGTGCCAGGCGCTGGCCGATTGCCTCACCCTCTCGGAGAGGCTGCGGGACCTGCCCGGCCGCACCATCGCCTTCGTGGGCGACGGCAACAACGTCGCGACGTCGCTCGCGCAGGCCGCTGTGCTGCTCGGCATCAACGTCCGGATCGCCTCGCCTCGCGGGTTCGAGCTCGGGGCCAGGGTACGGGAGCGGATCGAATCGAGGGCCCGCCATGGCGCGCGCCTGACGCTGACGACCGATCCCGTGGCCGCCGTGCACGACGCCGATGCGGTCTACACGGATGTCTGGACGTCGATGGGCCAGGAGGCGGAAGCCGCAGGCCGCCACGAGATCTTCGGGGCGTATCAGGTCAACGCATCGCTCATGGCGCATGCCGCCCCAGACGCCCTCTTCATGCACTGCCTGCCGGCCCACCGCGGCGACGAGGTCACATCCGAGGTGCTCGACAGCGAAGCCTCGGTCGTCTTCGACCAGGCCGAGAACCGCCTCCACACGCAGAAAGCACTGCTGGCGATGCTGGCGTAAGACAGCTTCCGGCTTCCAGCTTCCAGCTTCCAGCTGCCGGCTTCCAGTTGGCGGCCCGACGGGGCCTGAAGGCCCCGCCCTTCAAGAAAACGCGACTGCGACTGTCGACTGCGACCGTCGACTGCCGACTGCCGACTGCCGACTGTAGTACCCTCGTCCGCGATGCTCCAAGCGGTCATCCCCCGCTACGGTGCGCCGGATGTCTTCGAGATGCGGACGGCGCCGGACCCCACTCCTGGGGAGGGCGAGGTCAGAATCCGCGTGCGTGCGGCCGGGGTGAACTTCGCGGACATCCTCGCGCGGCTCGGCCTCTACCCGGACGCACCCAAACCGCCAATGGTCGTGGGGTATGAGGTCGTCGGATACGTCGACAGCATGGACCGTGCGGTCACCGGCTTCAGCGAAGGCGATCGTGTGCTCGCGCTGACACGATTCGGCGGGTATTCGGATGCCGTGGTCGTCCCGGCCGCCCATGCGTTCCACGTGCCCGAGAGCCTCAGCGATGCGGAGGCTGCCGCAGTTCCAGTCAATTACCTGACGGCAGCGGTCGCGCTCTACCGGATGGCGGCACTGAACGTCGGCGAAACGGTGCTGGTCCACAACGCGGGCGGCGGAGTCGGCATCGCCGCCACACAGCTGGCGCGGCTGCGCCGGGCGACGGTCATCGGCACGGCGTCAGCCTTCAAGCACGATGCGCTGCGCGCGTTCGGTGTCGACCATGCAATCGACTACCGGCATGCCGACGTCGCCAACGAGGTCCGCAGGATCACGCGTGGACGCGGGGTCGACGTGATCCTCGATCCAATCGGCGGCCGCAGCTTCACGACGAGCTACCGGATGCTCGCCCCGATGGGACGCTTGGTCATCTTCGGGTTGTCGGCTGCCGCGCCGGGTGAGCGTCGCAGCTGGTGGCATGCGCTCCAGACCTGGGCGGCGACGCGGCGATTCGATCCGCTGTCGCTCATCAACCGGAACCGCGGCGTCTTCGGGCTGCATATCGGACATCTTTGGGACGAGCGCCGTCAGCTCGCCCCGCTCATCGACCTCCTCCTCAGCGAGCTTTCCGTCGCCCGCCTCACGCCAATCGTCGCCCGCACCTTCGCGCTCGACCACGTCGCCGACGCCCACCGCTTCATCCAGAGCCGAGGGAACATCGGCAAAGTCGTGCTGACGGTGTGATTTGAATCCCCGCGCACGGTTCGTCGGTCTCAATCTCCTGAACTCCTGATCTCCTGTAATACAACGCTCGTATTTTGAGGGGAATCAGACCTCAATTCCGTCCGGCTTGACTCGTCGTCGTGGATCCCCCACCCAGAAACCGTTTCAAGAACGCGTCCATGCGCTCGAGTGTGTACATCCACCGGCTGTGCAGCATCGACTCGTGCGTGTCGTCCGGGAACACAATCAACTCGTGGTAGACGTCGCGCGCCCTCAGCAACTGCACGAGCCCCGTGGTCTGCTGGAAGGCGACGTTCCGATCGTCGTCTCCGTGCACGAGGAGGACGGGAGACTTCCATCCGTCGATGGCGCCGACAGCGGAGGATTTGTAGGCGATCGATTCCGTATCGAGTGAGCTGCCGTAAAAGTGGACGCCCGCGAGATCGACGCCCGCTTTGAACAGATCGGAGTTGCGTGCCAGCGCTTCGGCCGTCAGCAGCCCGCCATACGACAGGCCCCAGATCCCGACGCGATTCGGATCGACGTCGGGACGCGTTTGCAGATATTTGCCGCCGGCAAGCACGTCCTGATACTCGGCGTTGCCGGACGCGGCGGTGTTCGGCGCGGTTCGGAACGAGCGCCCGTAGCCGATGCCGCTGCGGTAATTCACCGACAGCACCACGTATCCCTGGCTGGCGAGCCACTGATTGATGCCGTACGCCCAGTGATAGAACTGCATGTAGTGATAGCCGGGCAGCATCTGCCGCACCGGCCCACCGTGCACGAACACGATCGCCGCACGCTTCTCTCCCGGCTTGATGTCCTTCGGCAGGAACAGCTGGTTGTGGATGTCGAGGCCGTCGGCCGCCTTCGTCATCACGATCTGCGGCTGCACGTGCGCGTCAGCGGGGAATCCCGGCCGAGATGTGGGGTAGATGATCCGTTGAGTTGCAGAAGCTGGTGCCGGGGTGCTTTGGCCCGCGTCGCGCCCCAGCTGCCACAGCCCGAGCGATTGGGGCATGTTCCAGCTCGCGCTGAGCGTTGCCAGTGTCTTGCCGGATGCCAGCGGCGCAGGGTACGTTTCGATCCCGTCGCCTGTCGTGATTTGACGAGGCGGCACTCCGCCGACGATCGGCACGGCCCAGATGTGACGACGCTCGATGTCTGTGGCGTTGGTGCAGTAGTAGAGCGTCCTGGCGTCGGGAGAAAGCGCGACGGACGTCTGGTCCTCGATCAATCCGTCGGTCGTCGTGAGGAGAACGGGCTGGGGATCGGCGGCCGACAGGTTCAGCGCGTAGTACCGATCCCACTCGTCCACCGGACCCTGCGGCGCGGGTTCGGGCTGCGCGGCCTGCGCCGGGACCTCGCCTGGTGCGCCGCGGCCTCGCCCGCCGCGGCCGCCGCCGCCGATCGTGAGCGGGAACACCAGCGTGTCGCCCGCGAGCCGTGCGTTGGTGAGCGTGGAGAACTGCCGATCGTTCGGCTTGTTGTGCCAGACCTCGCGAGCCTCACCGGTCGACACCTCGGCCTTCCAGACGGAGAGTGTGTAACCGCCCTTGAACGCCGCCTGCGTCAGACCGGGAATCTTCGACGCCGGATTCGTCGGCTGTGGCGCATCGCCTTCGCCGCGTCCCGTCTGCGGCGCGGCTGCGGCAGCCTGCTGCGCGCCGCCCCGCCCCTGACCCCCGCGCCCGCCGCCGCGTCCCGTTCCTGGCGCCCCGGCGTTTGGCTGATAGGCCGGCCCGTTCGGATTCCCGAGGCCGCCTCCCCCCTGCTGCGCCTGCTGCCCGAACGGCAACCCCGGTCGTCTCACGAAGACGAGGCTCTTGCTGTCGGCGGCCCAGAGCGGGCTCGAGTCGAAGTCGACGCTGGGCGACATG
The DNA here is from genome assembly GCA_963804795.1 of uncultured Acidobacteriota bacterium. Classification (GTDB taxonomy): domain Bacteria; phylum Acidobacteriota; class Vicinamibacteria; order Vicinamibacterales; family 2-12-FULL-66-21; genus CAVSUB01. Next base: position 163,505 of record CAWDRS010000025.1, read on the forward strand.
TAGCGGATGCTTCGAGTCGCCACGTCGTAGACGACGACGAAGCTGTGGTCGGTGCGAAGGCTGACGAAGGCGATCTTGCTGCCATCTGGCGACCACTTGGGTGTGGACTGCTCACCCCATCCGCGGATGAACGGCTTTTCCCCCCGGTCGGCTTCGCTCGCCGGCCGCACGGGCGTAATTCTGGCGCGGTGGATCTGGCCGTCCCGCACGAAGAGCACCGCGCTCCCGTCGGGCGCGAGCTCGGGGGCGGAGGCATCGCTCACCACGCGCCACGCGGGTCCACCTGCGGTGCGCGCGGCCCATACTGATCGCTCCGGACCGTCAGGATTGGCTGACGGGTTGGCGGCCCAGCCCAGACGATTCGGCGCCGTCCCGCGCAGGAACACCACCGTCGCACCGTCGTCCGAGATCTGGATGTCGGAGAGATCGATCCCGTCGTCTTTCAGGAAGTTCGTGAGACGCCGGGGCGTAAAGGTGGGCGCGGCGGCTGTGTAGGCGTTGCGCATGCCTTCCTGGAACGTCGTCCAGGCGATGCGGTCGGCCTTCCGGGCAGCCACCACTTCGAGCGGCGACGCGGGGCTTAGAAACTGCTGGTAGGTCGGGACGCTCTGACGCGCGGGCGCCGCAGCGCCAGGTCCCGATACCCAGAAGGCGACCGCCGCCAGCGACAGGACGAACGTGGACCGAAAACGGCGCATGGGGCTTCTCCTCGGGACGCAATCGTATCGCAGGGCGGGGGACAAGGGCTCCGGAGCCTTTCAGCGAAGGACCACACTCGGCTCGCCCGCCCTCGTCACCTGCCCACGCTCGAGCACGATGACCCAGTCGGCGAGCGCGTTGACCTCTTCACGCGCATGAGTCACGTAGACGATCGGCACGCGCAGCGCGTCGCGCACGCGCTCGAGGTACGGAAGTATTCGACGGCGAAGCTCGAGATCGACGGCGGCGAGCGGCTCATCCAACAGAAGAACGTCCGCCGACGACATCAGCGCGCGGGCGAGCGCGACACGCTGCCGCTCGCCACCCGAGAGCTGAGACACACCGCGATCGATGAGCGGCTCGATCTCGAGCATGGCGGCCACGGTGTCGAGCGACAACCGCTGGCCCGCGCGACGCCCGTACAGGACGTTCCGGCGCACGCTCAAATGAGGGAAGAGAGAGACGTCCTGCGCGACGTACCCGATGTGACGCTCGTGGACCGGGACGTCGGTGCTCGTGGCAGATGAGAACAGCACGCGATCGCCGATGGCGATCGTGCCGCGCGACGGGGTACGCAGACCGGCAATGGCTTCGAGCGTCGTGGTCTTTCCGGCGCCGGACGGGCCGAAGAGCGCGGTGATCCGGCCGTTCAACGTCTGGCGCACGTCGAGCAGGAATCCACCCTGCTCGAGCGCGAAGTCGAGGGCGATCACGACCGGGCGCCCACCTGATTCGTGAGCCGATTCGACAGCCACAACGACACGAAGGCAATCAGCGCGGAGATGCCGACCATGACGGCCGCGTCCATGTCCCGGCCTGTCTCCGTGAACGTGTAGATCGCCACCGCCAGCGTGCGGGTCGCACCCGGGATGCTGCCCGCGATCACGATCGTGGCGCCGAACTCTCCAATCGCCCGCGCGAACCCCAGCACGGTTCCGGCCAGCACGGATGGAAGCGCGAGGGGCAGCGTGATCGTCACGAACACGCGAAGGGGCGGGGCGCCCAGCGTCGCGGCCACGGCTTCGTACCTGCGGTCGACCTGCTCGATGCCGGCTTTGACCGTTCGCACGAAGAGCGGCAGTCCCATGACCGACATCGCCAGGAGAACCGCCTTCCACGTGAAGACGACCTCGATTCCGGCGGCCGCCAGCAGGCGTCCGATCGGCCCGCTCGGCGAGCACAGGAGGAGCAGGATCAGCCCTGTAGCCACCGGTGGCATCACCAGCGGCAGCGACACCAGCGTTTCGAGCACGAGGCGCCCTCGAAACCGCCCGCGCGCCAGCAGCCACGCGAGCGCGAGGCCGGGGAGGATCATCAGCGCGGTAGCGCCTGCCGCGGTCGCGATCGTGAACAGCGTGATGCGCGCGATCTCCATGGCCATGACCGATCAGCGCAGCTCCCCGATCGGATCGAAGCGGAATCGCCTGAAGATGGCGGCTGCTTCCCTGCCGCGGAGGAACGTGAGAAACCGCTCGGCCTCGGCGCGGTTCTTCGATCGAGCCAGCACCGCGGCCGGATAGACAATGTGCGGGGCACCCCGACCCGAGACCACAAACGCCAGCCGGGCCCGCGTCGTGGCCGTCGTGGAAATGAGGTCCGATTCGTACACGATCGCGGCGTCTACGGTCCCGGTCTCGGCGGCAGTCAGCGCGGCTCGCACGTTGGCCACGGGCACGACCCTCGTAGACAGTCGGTCCCAGATGCCGGCCGCCTGGAGATATCGCTTCGCGTACACGCCTGCCGGCACCGCATCCGGATCGCCGAGCGCGATCCGACGGAATGCCGGCTGCGCGAGCGCCTCGACAGTCGTGACCGCCGGCGACGTCGACGACACGACCACAGCCAGCTTGTTGGCCAGAAGGTCGACCCGCGTGCCTGGTGTGACCGCACCTGCCGCCTCGACCCGCTGCATCTGCGCCTCGTCTGCGCTCACGAACAGGTCCACCGGCGCCCCGCTGAGAATCTGTCTAGCCAGGACGTTCGACCCCGCAAAGTTGAAGCGGACGTCGCCCCTTCCGCCGGCTCGATAGGCGCGGCCACACTCCTCGAGCGCGTCCGTCAGGCTGATGGCCGCCGAGACGGTCACAAGAGGCGGGGCTGTCGCCGTCTGACCAAAGAGCGCCGCGACGAGCGCACATCCGAAAATGCGAAGACCGATCATCAATTCGAGTCGATTCTACATTGATTTTGAAGCGGTTTTAGACGATTCTGACCGCATGGAACTACTCACGCCGAGGCAGGCGGCGGCGCGGCTCGCCGTCAGCTACTCGACCGTCAAACATTGGATCCACCTGGGAACCATGCGCACGCAGCCGACTGCCGGCGGCCATCACCGCATCCCGGAAAGCGAGATCGATCGGCTGCTCGCCGCCTCCGGACGCGATCTGCCGCCCATCGAGGGGGCCTCGTGGCACGGCAGCATCGTCGCCCTCAGCGGCCGGAATCAACTACGGGGCATCGTGGAGGAGGTCCGGTCGGAAGGGCTGCTGGCGCAGGTGCGGCTCCGGATCGGCAATCAGCGGCTGACGGCCATCATCACGCGCGACGCAGTCGAGGAGCTCAAGCTTCGCCGCGGCGAGGAAGCGCTCGCCGTCGTGAAGGCCACCGAGGTGATGATCGCGCGCGCGGCGGAGCCGGCAGTGTTGCGAACGCCCGTGGCACGAATAAAGACTCGCCGCAAGAGAATTCATGAGGGTTGATCGGCCTCGGTTCGGCCGATTCAGACTCACGATCTTGTGTCGTGAGCGTTTCGATTATGAGGGTCCTCCCTTCCTCCGATCCTCCCTGTTAAGAGTTTGTCGCTGACGAAGTCACTTCCCGTTCCTACGTCTCAACGCCTTCGCAATCGATGCCGCAAGCCGATTGGTCTCGAGCGTCTCGATCGGCTCCGGCAGCGGAATCGACCAGTTCGGCCACTGGTTCGTCGTCGCCGGCATGTTCGGCCGTTCCGCGACCGCCATCGCGTCGTCCAAGGTAGCGGTCAGCAGCCGTGACGGCGCCGTCGCGAGCTCCGCGTGCAGTCGGGCGATCACGGTGGCGACCGGCGTTCGCCTGGTCGCGTTCGTGGTCCTCGCGATGCGATCGCGGATCTCCCGCGTCCCTGCCTCGTTCGGCGCAAGCTTCAACGTGCGCTGCGCCTCGAAGTCGGACCCCGTCCACAACCCGGCAACGGTCGGCAGATCGTGGGTCGTGATGGCGCTGAGCGCCTGCTCGGGAAAGGTCGAGGGGGAGCGCCTTCTCGAACCAGATCAGCCGATACGACAGGATCCGCCGCGCGGCGAGCTCGGCTCGAGTCTCGTCTTCAACCGTCCCGAGATCCTCGCCGACGATGGCGGCCCGCGCGCGCTGGCTCTCGAGGGCCACGATGGCGAGGAGGTCGCTCGCCGGCGATCGCACGTAGGCGCCCTGCGCCGGCTCCGCTCCGACGGGAATCCAGAACAGCCTGAACAAGCCCCATCACGTGATCGATCCGTAGACCGCCGGCGTGGCGCAGGCACGCGCGGATCGTCTGCACGAAGGGCTCGTACCCCGCCGCGCGAAGCTTGGCCGGCACGAATGGCGGCAGTCCCCAGTTCTGCCCTCGCGTGTTGAACTCGTCCGGCGGTGCGCCGACGCTGATGCCATGCGCGAGCGCGTCCTGGAACGCCCAGCCGTCGGCGCCATCGGCATCGAAGCCGATCGGCAGGTCCTGCATCACGGGCAGGACGGCCGATGCGCGCGCGAGCTGTCGATCGAGCTGGTACTGCACCCACTGGTGGAAGCGGATCCGATCGGCAGTCGCGTCATCCCTGGTGGCGCGACGGACCGCCGGGGCATCGGGGTGCCGAGGACCGGGCCGGCCAGCAGTGCCACCCGCCCTGAATCGCTCGGCGAGCGCGCAGAAGATCGCGTACTGCCGGAGCACGTCGCCCTGTTCGGAGACGAAGCGCTCGAAGTCGGCATCCGCGTGCTCGCGCGACCCGCCCCCACAGCGTTTCGAGTGCGCTCATCTTCAGCCTGAAGATCGCGTCGCGATCGATCAGCCGATCGCTGTTGAGGGTGCGGCCCTTGCGCGCGAGCTCCGGCGAACCCGTCGATCGCTTTCGCGCCAGGCACGTCCTCGAGGCTCAGAAACAGCGGGTTGCGAAACAGGCGGGTCGAGGGGAAGTACGGGCTCGCCTGCTGTGGCAGGAGCGGAGTCGGAGCGGCCAGAGGGCTGATCAAGGCAAAGCGGGCGCCAGCCAGCCTTCCCCCACTCGCCCAAGCCGGCGCAGATCCGCGAGGTCACCGATGCCCCAGCTCCGGCGGGAGCGAGCGGCGTACAGCTGAATCGCCCACCCCCACCCGCGGAAGTCGTCGGGAAGAAAACACTCGAACGGGGCGACGATCAGCCGGCCGGCAGGGCTGCCCCTTCCGCTTGATCTGGTGATAGCCCTGAGGAACATCCGGCGGCAGCTTCCGGTCGATGGTTCGCGTCGTGCCGTCTTCGAGCTTCAGCTCGGCGGGTCCGAGCGACGGCCGCTCGCCGGCCCGGAGAACGATGACATCGGGACCGTGGGGGGGCCCCGCCTTCAGTGCGCGGGTGATCGTGGCCACAGTCGAGGCCGGTGGCCGATGCCGACGACCAAGCGCGTCGACATAGTCACGCTGGATGCCGATGCGCGTCACGTCAGTCGACTCGGCGAAGGAGGATTGTGGACCAGGCGCCACAATCAAGCCGCCAGCCGCCCAGAATTCGCGACCGAGGCGCTCTTCCGGCAATAGCTCGGCCGACTCGTACGTGTTGAGCATCTCGGTCCACCGCTTGCCCCACTTCTCCTCCGGCAGCTTGAAGGTCAGCGCCTCGTGGTGCGCGTTGAACATCACGTAGAAGCTCTGGTCTGTCACGCGCTCACCGCGCTCGTTGGGCGTGGGGATGGCGTCGCCGTTGAGGAAGACGCCGAGCGATTTCGCGAAGCCGGCCCGCCAGTCCTCTTCGGACATCTCGACGCCGCCCGGGCGTGAACCAGCCGATGTCGCTCACGCCGGAGCCGTGGATCGGCCGGCCCTGGAACCACCGGCGCCGGCAGAACACCGGATGCCGCTGTCGAAGCCGCAGCAGCGTCCGCGTGAACTGCAGCAGGGCCTGGTCGGCCGACGCCCAGTCGTACCACGAGATCGGGTTGTCCTGGCAGTACGCGTTGTTGTTGCCGCGCTGCGTGCGACCGATCTCGTCGCCGCCGAGCAGCATCGGGACGCCCTGCGAGAGCAGCAGCGTCGTGAGGAAATTGCGCACCTGCCGTGCGCGCAGCGCGTTGATCTCGGGATCGTCTGTCGGCCCTTCCGCGCCGCAGTTCCACGAACGGTTGTGATTCTCCCCGTCGCGATTGTCCTCGCCGTTGGCCTCGTTGTGCTTCTCGTTGTAGGACACGAGATCGCGGAGCGTGAAGCCGTCGTGCGCGGTGATGAAGTTGATGCTCGCGTGCGGCTTCCGGGCGGTCCCCTGATACAGAGTCGGAGCTGCCGGTGAACCGATACGCGAACTCCGCCATCGTCTGATCCGTGCCCCGCCAGAAGTCGCGGACGGTGTCGCGGTACTTCCCGTTCCATTCCGACCAGAGCGGTGGGAAGTTGCCGACCTGGTATCCGCCTTCGCCGATGTCCCACGGCTCGGCAATCAGCTTGACCTGGCTGACGACCGGATCCTGCTGAATGAGATCGAAGAACGCCGACAGGCGGTCGACGTCGTGGAGCTCGCGCGCAAGCGTTGCCGCGAGATCGAACCGGAACCCGTCCACGTGCATCTCGAGCACCCAGTACCGCAGGCTGTCCATGATGAGCTGCAGCACGTGCGGATGCCGCATGTTCAGCGTGTTGCCCGTGCCCGTGTAGTCCATGTAGTACCGCCGCTTGTCGCTCATGAGGCGGTAGTACGCGGCGTTGTCGATGCCCTTGAACGACAGCATCGGCCCGAGATGGTTGCCCTCCGCCGTATGGTTGTAGACGACATCCAGGATGACCTCGATGCCGGCGTCGTGCAGGGTCTTGACGAGCTGCTTGAATTCCTGAACCTGCCCGCCCTGCTGGCTGCGCGAGTATTCGTTGTGCGGCGCCAGGTAGGCGATCGAGTTGTAGCCCCAGTAGTTTCGCAGCCCCTTCTGCCAGAAGCGTCGCGTCCTGCACGAACTGATGGACCGGCAGCAACTCGACGGCGGTGATCCCGAGTCGCTGGAGGTACTTCACCGCGGCCGGGTGTGCCATCCCGGCATAGGTGCCTCGAATCTCCTCGGGAATCTCGGGATGGCACTTGGTGAAGCCCTTGACGTGGGTTTCGTACACCACCGTCCGGTGCCACGGGGTGTGGGGCCGGCGATCGCTACTCCAGTCGAAGAACGGGATTGACGACGATCGCCTTGGGCACGAAAGGCGCACTGTCGAGATCGTTGCGGGAGGACTCCGGGCGACTCGAACTTGTACGGATAACACGCCTCATTCCAGATCCACACTCCATCGAGCGCCTTGGCATATGGATCCAGGAGGAGCTTGTTCGGATTGCACCAGTGTCCGTGGTCAGGGTCCCACGGGCCGTGCACGCGAAAGCCATAACGCTGGCCGGGACGCACGTCAGGAACGTAGCCGTGCCAGCAGAGCGCCGTCATCTCCGGGAGATCGATCCGCGTTTCTTTGCCTTGCTCGTCGAACAACGACAGCTCCACCCGTTCGGCGACCTCCGAAAAAACCGAAAAGTTGGTGCCGACCCCATCGAACGTGGCACCCAACGGGATACGGCTGCCCTGGCCAAATCTCCATGCACGCTCCGTAGCTCATCCTTCTTGTCCACAGGCTACAATTCTCGTACCGTCGGAACGTGCTTCGGCCGGCCCGGTAAAAGAATCGACATGAAACCATTCATCGCATTCGTCATTGTTGCATTCGTCGTCGCCGAAGGTCCTGTCCGGTCCGCGGAAGACCTCGGCGTGCCCTCCAGGGACGGACTCGTCGTCTGCGTCTCGTCGCCTTCGTGCGACGCGGGCGCCGGAGTGCTCGCATCCGGAGGGAACGCCGTCGATGCAGCCGTCGCCACTGCGTTCGCTCTGGCCGTCACGCATCCCTCGGCCGGCAACATCGGCGGCGGGGGCTTCATGATTGTGCGAACGCCGTCCGGCAAGGTCACCACGTTCGACTATCGCGAGAAGGCGCCGCTCAAGTCTACTCGCACGATGTACGTCGGCAGCTGACGGCAAGATCGATCGCAGCTTGACGGCTGCCGGTTATCTTGCACCCGGCGTGCCCGGCACCGTCCGAGGGCTGGAGCTCGCGCACAAGCGGTTCGGCAAGCTTCCATGGCGGCAGGTCGTCATGCCTGCGGTCGGTCTGGCGGAAAACGGCTTCCCGCTGTCGGAGGCGCTCGCCCGCGCGCTGAACCGTGAGTTGCAGGGAAGCATGGCGAGGTTTCCGGCGTCCGTCGCTGCTTACGGCAAGCCCGGTGGCGGAGAGTGGGCGCCGGGAGATCGGCTGATTCTCGGCCGATCTCGCGAAGACGCTGCGCGCGATCGCCGACGACGGGCGCAAGGCGTTCTACACCGGATGGATCGCCGATCGGATCGCGGAAGACATGAAGAGCGAATGGCGGGCTCATTTCCAAGGAGGATCTCGCGGGGTATCAGGCGAAGGAACGGCAGCCGGTCCGCGGGACCTATCGAGGTTACGAGATCGTCACGATGCCGCCACCCAGCGCCGGCGGCGTCGCGCTCGTCGAGATGCTCAACATCCTCGAGCCGTTCAACCTGAAGGAGAAAGGGCTGCTGACTGCACCTGCGATTCATCTCGAGATCGAAGCGATGCGGCGCGCGTACCTGGATCGCGCGCGATATCTGGGCGATCCGGATTTCGTCGACGTCAAGGTCGCCGAGCTCACCTCGAAGCACCACGCGAGCACGATTGCAGCATCGATCAGCGCTGACAAGGCATCGAGGAGCGTGGAGCTCGGCAAGGATATCGTGACGCGCCGAGGCGTGCGGAGCCTGACGAAACGACTCACTTCTCCGTGATGGATCGCGCCGGAATGGCCGTCACGAGCACCTATACGCTCGAAGGCGGCTTCGGCTCGCACGTCGTCGTCAAAGGCGCCGGCTTCCTGTTGAACAACGAGATGGGCGATTTCAACAAGAAGCCAGGCGAGACGAACGTTACCGGGCGACATCGGCACCCCGCCGAATCTGATCGATCCGGGAAAGCGGATGCTCAGTTCAATGACGCCGACGATGGTCCTCAAAGAGGGCAAGGTCGTGCTCGTCACGGGCTCGCCTGGCGGGCGTACGATCATCAATACCGTCCTCGGCGTCGTGCTGGGCGTGACCGAGTACGGCCTGACCGGCCGTCAGGCGGTCGATGCGGGACGGCTCCATCATCAGTGGCTACCGGATCGGGCGACGTTGGAAGGCGCTCCCGCAGGCGATGCAGTCGGAACAGAAGCAAGCAGATGGGTGCCAGTCCCATGGAGCGACGAGGTGCTCGCCGACTTGCGCGACAAAGGTCACGAGGTTCGAGTCGGAGGCCGGCAGGGAGACGCGCACAGCATCTGGGTCGCGCCTGATGGAACGCCCTATGGCGTCAACGACAAACGCACGCCGGACTCGAAGGCCTCGGTTCCGCAGCATTTGACAGCGCCCTTGACGCGACGGTAGGCTTGACAGGAATGTTTCGCGCGCAGCACCACCACCGGCACCATCATGCATCCTGCATCGGCGGGCCGGTCGAGCTCTGCACGCGATAAACGACAGCACAGCAGAGAAACTCTCAGAAGGCCTCGCCGATGACCGGCGAGGCTTTTTTTGTTTAGGCGCGCCGCCGGCGCGCCCGCCGGAGCGGAGCGGGGCAATGGGGTCCCCGCGAGCGACGGCGCAGGGGGGTCCGGCGGGGCGACCACCTTCGCCAAGGCTACGGTGGTCCGCCGTAGCTTCAGCGAAGGCGGAAGCCCCCCGGTTAATAAATGGACTTTTCAAAGCTTGACGGGCTCATCCCGGCGGTCGTGCAGGACGAGTCGACGAACGACGTCCTGATGGTCGGCTTCATGAACCGCGAGGCGCTGGATCGAACGATGGCGACCGGCTTTGCGACGTTCTTCAGCCGCACGCGCGGGCAGCTGTGGACGAAGGGGGAAACGTCCGGCAACCGGCTGCAGGTCACGTCGGCGCTGGTGGATTGCGACGACGACACCGTGCTGCTGAAGGTGAAGTGCCTGGGCAGCGGCAACGTGTGCCACACGGGCGAGCGGACCTGCTTCTTTCGCGAGCTCCCCTCGAGTCGCGGAAGAGTGAGCGCGACATGCCTCAGAAGTTGAAGCTCGGCATCCCGAAGGGGTCGCTCCAGGACGCGACGATTCACCTGTTCGCGCGCGCGGGGTTCAACATCTACGCGAGCAGCCGCTCGTACTTTCCGGCCATCGACGATCCCGACATCGACTGCATGCTGATCCGTGCCCAGGAGATGGCCCGCTACGTGGCGGATGGCGTGCTGGACGCGGGGCTGACGGGTCAGGACTGGATCGCCGAACATGCCGCCGGCAACAGCACCACCACGGCGCCGGTTTCCCTCGCCGATCTCGTTTATGCGAAGCAGAGCTTCGGCAAGGTCCGATGGGTGCTGGCCGTCCCGGAGGAGTCCTCGTATCAGCGGCCGCAGGATCTCGAGGGTGCGACGGTCGCCACCGAGCTCGTGCGCGCGACGCAGGCCTACTTCGCGCGCCACCAGGTCAACGTCAGCGTCGAGTTCTCGTGGGGCGCCACGGAAGTCAAGCCGCCGACGCTCGCCGACGCGATCGTCGAGGTGACCGAGACCGGTTCGTCGCTGCGCGCCAACCGGCTCCGCATCATCGACACCGTGCTCGAATCGAACACGCAGCTCATCGCCAACGCGTCGTCGACTCGACGACATCTGGAAGCGGACGAAGCTCGAGAACATCGCGCTGCTGCTGAAGGCGGCGATCGAGGCGCAGGGCCGGGTCGGGATCATGCTCAACGTGCGAGTGAGCGATCTCCCCACCGTTCTGGCGCTGCTCCCGGCACTGCAGCGCCCGACGATCTCTCCCCTCAGCGACACCGCCTGGGTCGCGGTCAACACGATCATCGAGGAACGCACCGTGCGCGACCTGATGCCGCGATTGAAGGCGGCGCGAGCCGAGGGGATCGTGGAGTATCCGCTCAACAAGATTGTGTTGTGACGGAGCCGTTATCAGGGATCGGGGATCAGGGACCCGTCAGTCGCGAGTCGGCGCTGGGCGCTCGGCGCGCGCGGATCTCGGATCCCGGATCCCGTCAGCGTAAGCGCCTTATGATTCGCATCATCGACAGCACCGACGAGCGCGCCGTAAGCGCCCTCCTCGATCGGCGGCCGGCACGCGATCGGCGCCTCGAATCACGCGTGGCCGGAATCGTGGCGCGCGTCCGACGAGACGGTAACTCCGCGCTCCTGGCGTTCGCCCGTCGCCTCGATGGCCTGACATTGCCCATCGAGGTCAGCGGGCCCGAGATCGATGCCGGCGTTCGTGCCACAACTCGCGAGGTGCGCGACGCGATTCGGGTGGCGGCACAGCACATCCGGCGCGTGGCGCGCAGGCAGATTCCGCGCGGGTGGTCGATCAGCCCGGCGCCCGGCGTCCGAATCGACCAGCGCGTCCTGCCGCTCGATCGCGTCGGATGCTACGTGCCTGGCGGTCGCTATCCCCTCCCGTCTTCTTTGCTGATGACGGCCATCCCGGCTCGGGTCGCAGGCGTGCGCGAGATCGTCGCCGTCTGCCCGAGGCCGGACGCCACGGTCCTGTGCGCGGCGCGGGAAGCGGGTGTCGATCGGCTCTTCCGCATCGGCGGGGCTCACGCGATTGCCGCGCTTGCGTACGGCACGTCGACGGTACCGAAGGTCGACAAGATCGTCGGACCGGGTAACGCGTACGTGGCCGCCGCAAAGGCCCTTGTCGCCAGCGATTGCTCCATCGACTTCTTCGCCGGACCGAGCGAGATTGCGGTTCTCTCGGAACGCGGTCGCGCGGAGTGGATTGCCGCGGACCTCATCGCGCAGGCCGAGCACGATCCGGACGCGCGTGCGATCCTGATCACGCCGTCGAAGCGCCTCGCCAGGGACGTCGCGCGTGCGATCGCGCGACAGCTACCGGCCGAAGGCCCCGCGCCTGTTTCGCTTGCGCGCAACGGCGGTCTCGTCGTGACGCGAACGCTGGAGGAAGCTGTCGCGCTCGCTCAACGGCTCGCCCCCGAACACCTCGTGTGCGACTCCGACGCCGTCGCTGCCCGGCTCACCCGGGCGGGAACCGTGTTCGTCGGCGACTACAGCGCTCAGGCCTGCGGCGACTACGTCACCGGCTCGAACCACGTCCTGCCAACCAGCGGCGCCGCAGCCGGGCGGGGCGGACTCAGCGCCGCGGACTTCGTCCGGGTATCGACGGTGCAGCGGATTACGGCGTCAGGGCTCCGCAGGATTGCTCCGGCCGGGATCGCGCTGGCGCGCGCCGAAGGTCTGTCCGCGCACGCGGCCTCGATGGCCATCCGCGGGCGCAGCGTCGGTGCCGGCTCACCGCGCGGACGAAGAGAGTCAGAAGCATGAGCTACGAGTACGAACGTGCCGTCGCCGCCGAGAACGCCCTCCGTCTGCACCTCAACGAAAACACGGCCGGCTGCTCGCCGAAGGTGATCGCCGCGCTGCAACGGCTCACACGTCAGGACATCGCCACGTATCCCGACTACGACCGCGTCGTCTCTGCTTGCGCGACACGGCTCCAGGTCGATCCCGCCCGCCTCCTCCTCACCAACGGCCTGGACGATGGGATTCTGGCGACCGCCGTCGCCGCGTTGAAGAACAGCCCGAGCTCGGAGCCGTTCGAAGCGGTCGTGGTCGTGCCTGCGTTCGAAATGTACGCCGCCTGCGCCGACGCCGCGGGGGGACGGGTCGTCGAGGTGCCGCTCGGGGCTGAGTTCGCGTTCCCCATCAGCGAGGTGGTGGAGGCCATCACGCCCCGCACGAGAGCCATCTTCCTCACGAACCCGAACAATCCCACCGGTGGGCTGATCCCGCGCGAGCACATCGTGACCATCGCGCGTGCCGCAGCAGATGCGCTCCTCTTCGTGGACGAAGCGTATGCGGATTTCTCGGGCGAAACCCTGATCGGCAACCCGGACGTGTCGTCGCTGACAAACGTGATCGTCGGCCGGACGTTCGCGAAGGCGTATGGGTTGGCGGGGCTTCGTGCCGGGGCGCTCATCGGCGCGCCGGAGACGATCGCGCCGCTGCGCCGGACGGTGCCGCCGTACACGCTGAACATCGCCGCCACAGTGGCGCTGCCGGCGGCGTTCGAAGATCTCGACTACTACGACTGGTATCTGACGCAGGTGCGCGAATCGCGGCGGCTGCTCTGCCGGGCTCTCGATGGACTCGGCATCAAGTACTGGCCGAGCGCCGCCAACTTCGTCCTCGCGAAGTTCGGACCGGATCTGGGACGCGTGATCGCGGGCCTGGCCGCCCGGCAGGTCGCGATCCGCGATCGATCGGGCGATCCTGGATGTGAGGGATGCGCGCGCGTCACCACAGGCGTGCTCCAGCACACGGAACGCTGTGTCGGGGCTCTCGAGGAGGTCCTGTGCGGCGCGGCATAGTCAAGAGGGTCACGACGGAGACATCGATCTCGCTGCGGCTGGAGCTCGACGGCCGCGGACGGTACGACGTCAGCACCGGCATCCGCTTCTTCGATCACATGCTGGAGCTGGTCACCCGGCATGGCGGCTTCGATCTCAAGATCGTGGCGAAGGGAGACCTGGACGTCGACCAGCACCACACCGTCGAGGACGTCGGCATCGCCCTCGGCGAGGCGGTGTCGATGGCGCTCGGGAACCGTCGCGGCATCAACCGCGCGGGCTACTTCGTCATGCCGATGGACGAGACGCTCGGCGTCGCGGCGATCGACCTGTCGGGCCGCGTGCATGCGGTTGTCGATCTCCAGATCGAGGTCGACAAGGTCGGCGATCTCCAGTCCGAGCTCGTCACCGATTTCTTCGAGGGGTTCGCCCAGGGCGCGCGCGCCAATGTCCACGTCAAGGTGTTGTACGGCCGATCGAACCACCACAAGGTCGAGGCGCTGTTCAAGGCCTTCGCCCGCGCGCTGCGCTATGCCTGCTCGCGTGATCGGCAGCTCGCGCGCACGTTACCGAGCACCAAGGGATTGTTATGAAGACCGACCTCGCTCTCATCGACTACGGCGCCGGTAATCTGACCTCCGTGCGCAAGGGATTCGCGGCCGTGGGGGCCGAGCTCGTGACGCCGCGAACGCCGGCCGATCTCTCTCGCGCGCGCGCGATCGTCGTGCCTGGCGTCGGGCACTTCCAGTCGACGGCCCCGCTCGGCGGCGACTGGCGCGACGCCATCCTGCACGCGGTGTCCGATGGCGTCCCACTCTTCGGGATCTGCCTGGGCCTCCAGTGGCTCTTCGAGTCCAGCACCGAAGCGGACGACGTGCCGGGACTCGGGCTGATGGCCGGGCAGTGTGAGCGGCTGCCGCCGGTCGTGAAGGTTCCGCACGTCGGCTGGAACTCGCTCGCCGTCGCACGCCCGTCGCGTCTCCTGGACGGCATCCCCGACGGTGCGCAGGTCTACTTCACGCACTCGTTTGCCGCGCCCGTCACCGGAGACTGCGTTGCCGCGACGACACACGGACGGCCGTTTGCTGCGGCTGTCGAGCGCGGCCACATCTGTGGCGTCCAGTTCCACCCGGAGAAATCGGGCGACGTCGGGCTGCAGATCATTCGCAATTTTCTGACGCGGATCGCATCATGACCGTCGAGAATCCGACCTCTCTCTCGAACCTCTCGAAGCGCATCATCGCCTGTCTCGACGTGCGCGACGGGTCCGTCGTCAAGGGCGTGAACTTCGAAGGCCTGCGGCGTGCAGGCGATCCGGCGGAGCTGGCCGCGCGCTACAACGTCGAGGGTATCGACGAGGTCGTGATCCTCGACGTTGCCGCAACGATCGAGCAGCGGCGCGCGCTTGCAGAGACGATCCGGGCGGTATCGGCGAAACTCTTCATTCCGCTGGCGGTCGGCGGGGGCATCCGGAGCGAGGCTGATGCGGACGCGGTGATCGAAGCGGGAGCGGACAAGGTCAGCTTGAACAGCGCGCCGCTGGCCGAACCGGGGCTCCTGACACGGCTGGCCGGCCGGTATGGCAGCCAGGCCGTCGTGGTCGCCATCGACGCCAAGCGCGAGAACGGCCGTTATCCGGTCTTCTCGCGGAGCGGGAGCACGCCCGCGGGCCGCGACGCAGTCGAATGGGCCCGGGAGGCCGAGGCGCGCGGGGCCGGCGAGATCCTGCTCACGTCGATCGATCGCGACGGGACGCGGGCCGGCTTCGACTGCGAGATGACCGCGGCGGTCTCGTCGGCGGTCGCCATTCCGGTCATCGCGTCCGGCGGCGCGGGCACGTTCGACCACTTCGTCGAGGTGTTCACCACGGGGGCTGCGGACGCCGCCCTCGCCGCGTCGATCTTTCATTATTCGGAACATGCGGTCAGCGATCTGAAGCGATTCCTGCGCGATGCCGGCGTGCCGGTCAGACTGGTCGAGCCAATACGCGGCATCGGCTGATCCTCCAGCTTGAACTCTGCTTCGGCCCAGAATGTTGCAGACGCGACAGCGGAGCGGCTGCCGCGGACTTGAAAGTAAGATCCCATAGAAAATGCTGATTCCTTCGATCGATCTTCAGGGTGGACGGATCGTGCAGCTCGTTCAGGGCGAGAAGCTCGCGATCGAAACAACGGACATCGACGCCTGGATCGAGCGGCTGCGCGGTCAGCCGAAAGTCCAGCTGATCGATCTCGACGCGGCCAAGGGCACCGGCGAGAACGAGGCGCTGCGTCGAGCGCATCTGCCGTGAGCTGCCTTGCCGCGTGGGCGGCGGGATCCGCACGCCGGCGCGCGCCAAAGCCATGCTCGCGCTCGGCGCCACCAAAGTCATTGTCGGATCGGCCCTGTTCAACTCGACCGGCGTCGACTTCGCCATGGCTGAAGAGATGAGCCGGGCGGTCGGCGCAGACCATCTGATTGGGGCGGTCGACAGCCGTGAAGGTCTCGTGGTGATCCACGGCTGGCGAACGCGGCTCGCGCTCACTCCAGTCGAGGCGGTGCGCGTCCTCGAGCCGTTCGCCGGAGAGTTTCTCTACACTCACGTCGATCGCGAAGGTTTGATGCAGGGAACGGACATGGCGGCCATCGAAGCCGTCCGGCGCGCAACGACTCGTCGTCTCACCGCCGCCGGCGGCATCACGACGCACGAGGAAATCGACGCCCTCGACCGTCTTGGCGTCGATGCGGTCGTGGGCATGGCGCTTTACACAGGCCGGCTGAAGCTGCCTGAGTGACGCGATCGGGGATGCGGGATCAGGGATCGGGGATCCGGGATCAGGGCTTCGGGCGCCAGTCGAGCCCAGAACGCCGCAGAAACACACCTCTGGAGCCGGCCGAGCCTGAAGCCTGGAGCCAACGAAGTACACTGCCCCGATGCTCAGGCGGGCCCTCCTCTCAGCCGTTGCGCTCTGCGTCACGGCCTCGGTCTCCTGTTCCCGGCCTGCCGGAGTCTTCTCCGAACAGAACGCGCGGGCGCACGTCGGCATGCTGGCCGGCACGATCGGCAGCCGCGCGGTCGGCACACCTGCCAACCACCGGGCGCGCGAGTACATCGTCGACCAGCTGAAGATCTTCGGATTCGACGTGCGGGTGCAGGAGGCTGACGCGCGGCGGCCGGAGCTTGGCAAAACGACGCGCGTCGCCAACATCATCGGATCGCTGCCAGGCGCCCGGCCGGAGGCCATCGGCCTCGTGGCCCACTACGACTCGCGGGCCGAGGCACCGGGGGCCACCGACGATGGCCTTGGGGTAGCGGTGGCGCTCGAGGCCGCGCGCCTGTTTGCCGGCCGCGGAGATCGACAGTGGTCGCTCCTGGTGCTATTCACCGACGGAGAGGAAGAGGGACTCATGGGCGCGGCGGCGCTCATGACCGACCGCGATGTCACGCGCAACCTTGCCGCGTATCTGCAGGTCGAGTCCATCGGCTCGAGTGGTCCGGCGCTGCTCTTCGAGACGGGCCCCGGCAATCGATGGCTCGTCGACGCCTGGGCGCGTCACGCGCCGCATCCCCGCGGCGCGTCGTTCGCGCTCGAGATCTACAAGCGGCTGCCGAGCGACACCGATTTTTCGATCATCAAGCGGAAGGAGATCCCGGGCCTGAACTTCTCTCCGGTCGGCGACAGCTACGCATATCACACGGCGCGTGACACACCCGATCGACTGTCCTCGCTCACGGTGCGGGAAAGCGGCGAAAACGTCGTCGCCATTCTGAACGCGCTGAATGGGATGGACATCACACAGCGCTCTGCCGACGGCGGAACCTACTTCGACGTCGCCGGAACGACTGGCGTCATTTACGGACCGACTGCCGGATTCGTCCTGGCGATCGCAGCGCTGTTCTTCGGAATCGTCGCGTGGGTGCGGGTGACGGCTGCCGCCATCCGCATCGCCGGCCTGCTTCGATGGATGTTGACGTTCGTGTGGTCCGCGGCAGGGGTGCTCGCGGTGTTCGCGTCGATGACGGGCGCCACGTGGGCTCTCCGCGCGGCACGCGAGGTCTATCACCCGTGGTACGCGCACCCCGACCGTCTGTTCGCGCTGTTGCTCGCCGTCGGGGCGCTCGCCGGCTGGGTCGTGATCCGGGCCGGCGACTGGCTGCCCGCACGCGCGCACGGTCTGCGTCATCCGCTCGTGGCGTGGAGCGTGACCCTCCCCGCCTGGATCGCGCTCGCGGCCGGCGCGTTCTTCTTCGCGCCGTCTGCCGACTACCTGTGGACGATACCGCTCGTCACGGCGGGAGTGCTCCTGATGATCGTCCGTCCGACCAGCGTGCCGGCGGTTCGGCTGACGTCGCTCGTCGTCTTCGACGTGGCCGCCGTGCTCTGGCTGCGCGACTCCATCGTGCTGCTCAGGTTTCTCGTGGCCACGCTCGGCCGATTTCAGATCGTCACGCCTGTCTTCGTGTACGCGGCGTTCATGATGCTGAGCGGCGTCATGTTGGTGCCGCCTCTCCTGGGCGCCATTGCCGCGACGCGGCGGCTCCTCAGGCCGTCGCTCCTGACCTCGTTCGCGCTCATCGCCGTGACGGTGACCGCCGGCCTCGCGTATCGGGCCCCGGCCTACACGGCAGAGGCCCCGCTCCGGCGGGTCGTTCGCGTGCTGCAGATGCCGGACGCGCCCGGAATCTGGGAGGTCGGATCAAACGAACCAGGGCTCGATCTCGGTCCAGGGGTGTTCGGAGGGTGGACGCTGGTCTCGACAGGCGCGCCGGGTGGAGTCCCCTGGGGCCGGCTGCGTCACCCCTTCGTGTTCCGCACCTCCGGCCCGACACTCGGACCTGCGCCACTCCAGGTGACCCAGGCAACACTGCAGTCTGTCGCCGGAGGTCTCGAGCTGGTCATTGCCGTGGTTCCAAAGGAGCCGGGCCTCTCGGTGTCGTTCGTGCTTCCGCCCGATGTCGTCCCCGCGCGGTTCAATCTTCCGGGGCTCGTCCGCCTCGGCTCGTGGACCGCCACGTTCGTGGCCGTGCCGCCTGACGGCGTGCTGTTCCGCGCGTCGTTCAACACGACAGAACCCGCTCGAATCGGCGCGCCGCTCGTGCTTGCAACCTCCACCCGGCTGCCGGGCGGCGAGGGATGGCAGTCGCTCCCGTCGTGGCTGCCACAGGACCGCACTGTCTGGACAGCCACGGCAACCTGGGCGCTACCCGTCACGTTTGCCGGCGCCAGGCCGTTACGTTAATATCCGTAACGGCTACGGTGTTCGACGTAATCGCATGAAGACCGGAGTCGGGATCCGGGATCTGGGATCCGGGGCTCGGGGGCTCGCCGCTCGGGGGCTCGGGCATCGGTGCTGAGAGCGGGCTGCCTGTTATGCGGCCCGAAGCGAGAAATTGGTGTACTCGTCTTCGGACGAGCCTCATGGACGGCTTAGGCGCGCAGCGCGCTGCGAGCCGGTCCCGCCATGCGCATGGTGGGTAGGCGGCGCGGGGCGCAGGGGTCCCCGCGAGCGACCGAGCCGGGGTGTGGGGCGGAGCCCCACGTAAAAATGCCGAACCCCTTTGTCTACGGTGAGGTCGTGCCGGCCGCGGCCTTCGTCGACCGCGAGACCGAGCTCGATCGGCTGGCGGGCGACCTCCAGGCCGGTCAGAAGATCTTTCTGATCTCTCCGCGCCGGTACGGCAAATCGTCGCTGGTCCGGCAGGCGCTCGGCGCGGCCGCGCGGGGCGGCGCTCTCACGGCGGAAGTGACGGTGAGCAGCTTCAGCTCCTACGTCGCCTTCCTCGAGGGGTACGCCCAGGCGCTCGTCTCCGTCGAAACGCGGCTCGAGCGCGCGACCGCGTGGCTGCGCGACATGCTCCGGGGCATCAGGGCCGAAGTCCGGGTGGAGCCGGATCCCGCGGGCCGGCGGCACCTGACGGTCGGCTTCCCTGCCGTTCGGACCGACCGCGATGTGTCCAGACTCGCCCAGGAAGTGTTCGCGCTTCCAGGCCGGATTGCCGACGCGCGTCGACGGCGGATGGCCATCGCGCTCGACGAGTTCCAGGCCATCGGCGCTTTCAATGGCGGCAGCGTCGAGCACGCCCTCCGCGCCGCCGTCCAGACACAGCGCGAGGTCGGCTACGTTTTTTCCGGCTCCGAACCAACGCTGATGGAGCGGATGCTCGGCCGCAGTCGCCCGTTCTACAAGGCCGGACCCGTCATGCGGCTCCAGAAGATCCCTGCGGACCGCTTCGCCCAGTTCATCGAGGCCCGCTTCAAGGCCAGCGGGATCAAAGCCATCGCCGGCCTCGGCACCGCCATCGTCGACCTGGCGGGCAATCTCCCGTACGATGTTCAACGGCTCGCGCACGAGGTCTGGGACGATGCCCGAAGCGAAGGACGACGGACCGCCGATCTCGACGATCTGCACGGCACGCTCAAGCGTCTGCTGGGCGAGCACCAGACGCTCTTCGAGGGGATGTGGCAGCGCCTGACGCTTGCGCAGCGCGGCGCGCTTCGCGCGACCGTCCTCGAGGATGGTCGAGAGCTGCTCTCGGCGGACGTGCGGTCGCGATATCGTCTCAGCGGAACATCGACCGTACAAGCGTCACTCGGAGCTCTGCTCCGGGAGGACGTGATCGCGCGCGAAGGCGACCGATACGTCGTCGTCGACTCGCTCTTCCGCGAATGGATCGCGAGGAGAACGTTCTGACGGGACCTGGGATCAGGGATCCGAAAACCCTTCGACCAGGATCGGGAGGTTTTGCGGATCCCTGATCTCTGATCCCGGATCCCGACTCTGACACGTATGCTGCGACTCCTAGACCGCCTCGGGCTCGGACGCCGTGAGCTTCGCGCCTGGGCGATGTACGACTGGGCGAACTCCGCCTTCCAGACGACGATCGTCGCGGCGGTCTTTCCGATTTACTTCCACAAGGTGGCGGCGGATGGCCTTCCGGCCGCTACTGCCACCAGCCGGTTTGCCTGGGCCACCACGATCGCCATCCTCATCGTTGCCATCATCGCGCCGCTGCTCGGCGCGATTGCCGACTATGCGGCGATCAAGAAGAAGCTGCTGGCTGTCTTCCTCGGGATTGGTGTCGTCTCGACGTTCGCGATGTACTGGATCGAGCGGGGCGACTGGATGTTCGCCCTCGTGCTGTTCGTGGTCGGCAACGTGGGGGTCGCAGGAAGCATCGTCTTCTACGAATCGCTGCTGCCACACCTCGTGACCCAGGCAGAGCTCGACAGGGTCTCTTCGGCCGGATACGCGGTCGGATACCTGGGTGGCGGCGCGTTGCTCGCCATCAATCTGCTCATGATTCAGAAGCCGGCGCTCTTCGGCATCCCGGACGCGGGCATCGCGACGCGCCTCTCGTTGGCGAGCGTCGCTCTGTGGTGGCTCGTGTTCTCGATTCCGCTGTTCCGGAGGGTCCCGGAACCGGCCAGGCGTCTCGAGACAGACGAGAAGCCTCAGGGCAGCGTGCTGGCGACCGGCGCCAGGAGATTGGTCGAAACCTTCCACGAGCTCCGACGCTACCGCCAGGCCTTCCTGCTGCTTGTGGCTTTCCTTCTCTACAACGACGGAATCCAGACGATCGTCCGGATGGCGACAACCTATGGCAGCGAGCTGAACATCGATGAGAGCGCGATGATTCTGGCACTGCTGATCACACAGTTCATCGGTGTGCCGTTCGCCTTTCTGTTCGGATCCCTGGCTGGCCGGATCGGCGCCAAGCGCGCGGTGTTTGCAGGACTCGCCGTCTACGCCGGCATCACGGTGCTCGGCTACTACATGAGGACGGCCACCCAGTTCCTGGCGCTCGCGGTGCTCGTGGGCATGGTCCAGGGCGGCACACAGGCCCTCAGCCGGTCCCTCTTCGCGAGCATGATTCCGCGGCACAAGTCGTCGGAGTTCTTCGCGTTCTTCGGGGTCTTCGAGCGGTACGCCGGCATCCTCGGACCGGCGGTCTTCGCGTGGGTCGTGCAGCACAGCGGCACGAGCAGGAATGCGATCCTCTCCGTCATCCTGTTCTTCGTGATCGGCGGGGCCATTTTGATCTTCGTCGACGTCGACGCCGGCCGCCAGGCAGCACGGGCAGCTGAGGGCGAGGCATCGATCGCATAGCGAGGACCTCTCGGAGGGGACGGAGGTAGCGGAGACGCTCACAAACGGAGAAACGGAGCAAACGGAGACGAAACGGAGAAGACAGGAATGGGGACGCGCGCCATGCAGTTGATGGCAATCGCTGGCGCGTCTGCAGAGCGCGACGCCGGCTACAAGCCGGCGTCCGGGTGGCGAGGGAGTACCGCGAGTGCAAACAGCCGGGGAATCACGGGCTGCTTGCAGTCGCGGAACTTCCTCACCACCCGACCGCGCTGCGCGCGGTCGCGCTCTGCAGACGTCCCACGCGATCGCTGGTGACGCGTCGCGATCGTAACCCTGATGTCTTCTCCGTTCGTCATCCGTTAACTCCGTCGCTCCGTTGTGAGCGTCTCCGTGAACTCCGTCCCCTCCGGAGTAGACACACATGAGCGCTCCTGTCTCGCCGTTCCTGCGCCGGATGGCTGGACTCGCCGCCACCATCTTCTATCGGGTCGACTGCATCGGCGCGCCGCCGGCGGACGGCCCCGTGCTCCTGCTGCCGAACCATCCCAACGCGCTGCTGGATCCGGCGGTCATCTGGTCCACAGCTGGGCGCGATATCAGGTTTCTCGCCAAATCGACGCTCTTCGCAGGACCGCTGGGCGCCGTGCTTCGCAACGCCGGCGCAATCCCCGTCTATCGCCGTGCGGATGCCGGCTCGGACCCGTCGCGCAACGTCGAGATGTTTGCCGCCGTCAGCGAGGCGCTCGGAGCCGGCGATGCCGTCTGCATCTTTCCGGAAGGTGTAAGCCATTCGCGTGGCCGGCTCGAGCCGCTTCGGACGGGCGCCGCGCGAATCGCGCTCGGCGCGAAACAGTCAGGGACGTCCGTCGCCCTCGTTGCCGTCGGGTTGAACTTCGATCGCAAGGCCCGCTTCCGATCCCGCGTGACGGTCGTCTACGGTCCGCCCTTTTCCTGCACCAACCCTCCCGACGCCGGACCGCCCGCCGGCGATTCGTCAACGGTGAGGCAGTTGACGGATCGGATGGCGCTCCACATGCGGGACCTGATGATCGAAGCGGATCCCTCCGGCGACGCTGCGCTTGTTGACCGCGTCGATCGGCTTTACGCCTCCGCCCGCGGCCTTCCGCGGGAACCAGCCGAACGCCTCGAGCGTCGCCGGCTCATTGCCGCCGGAATCGAACGGCTCCGCGCCGCCGATCCCGCCAGATATGCCGACCTCCTGCTGCGAATGCGCCGATACGACGACCGCCTGCGACGCTTTGGTTTGCGGGACGCTCACCTGGACCAGGCTCCCTCGTCTTCAGAAGCCCTCAAGTTCGCCTGCCGTGAGCTTCTCACCGCCACCGTGCTCGTTCCTCTGTCCATTGTCGGCATCGTGATGTTTGCTCCACCCTACTGGCTCACGGCACTGCTGACCCGGCTGTGGATCCAGGAGGAGGACATTCGCGCGACGGCAAAAGTGGTGGGCGGCGCTGTCATCTACGGCTCCTGGATCTGTGGGCTCGCGATCCTGGCGTTTCTGACCGTGGGATGGGGCTGGGCGGCCGCGACCCTCATCGCAGCGCCGGTTCTGGCAGTCCTGTCGCTGCTCGCCATCGAGCGCGAGACGGCGGTCGTCGACGCGATCCGGGCGTGGCTGGTGCTCCGACGGGCTCGTCACTCGACGATCGCGCGCCTGCGCAAGCGCCGATCGGAGCTCGCTGACCTTCTGGATGACGTGCGGGGCTGGCTCGACGAGGCAGAAGGGGCACGTCGGTCAACTTGAATTTCGTGCTTCCACGCGTCCCCCTGGATCCACTCCGTCAGCTCATCCGCTACAATGCGCCCGTCGGCCGGGCTCATGCTTACGCCTCGCAGCAGAGCTTCAGGATGCAGGAGGACGGATGCGATTGTCGGAGCTGGCTCGCGGCCTCCCGATGTCGCCAGACGACGGGGACCCGGAGATTACGGGGGTCACGGAAGACAGCCACCGCGTACGGCGGGGCATGCTGTTCGTGGCGGTCCCGGGCGCCGCACTCGACGGGCACGCGTACATTCCGCACGCGATCTCCCAGGGCGCCGCGGCGGTCGTGGTCGAGCGGGCGGGCGCGGTGCCGCCGGGAGTGCCCTGCATCCGCGTGCCCTCCGCGCGGATCGCTCTGGCGGACCTGTCGGCGCGTCTGTACGAGTCACCGCCTGCGCACCTGACGCTCATCGGCTTCACGGGCACCTTCGGCAAGACCAGCACGAGCGAAATCCTCCGCGCAATGCTCGAAGCGGCGGGGCATCCGACCGGCGTCATCGGGTCGCTCGGTGCCAGATACGGCAGCTTCACCGACTCCGGGACCGGCCTGACGACGCCGGCTCCTCCCGAGATGCATCGCTCGCTGCGGCGGCTTGCCGAGGAGGGGGCGAGGACCGTGATCGTGGAGGTCACGAGCCATGCGCTGCGGACCGATCGCGTGCGCGGGCTCACGTTCAGCGGCGGTCTGATCGGGGCCATCCTGCCGGGCGAGCACACCGACTTCCACCGGTCGTACGACGAGTACGTGGCGGCGAAGCGCTTGTTCCTCAACCACCTCTCGCCGGACGCCACGCTCGCGTACGACGCGGACAGTCTGGCGGCGCGTCAGCTGGCCGCCGCGGCGGGAGTCTCGCGCACTGTGGGCGTGTCCTTCGAGTCGTCTGGGGGAGACCTCCGCGTTCTCGACGTCGCCCTCGATGCCGGAGGCGCGCGCTTCAGGATCGACGGCCGGATGACGCGCTCACCCGGAGGACTCCGGTTCCACAGCGCGCTCCTTGGCCGCGGACACGTGAGGAACGCCGCGCTCGCGGTCACCTACGCACTCGCATCCGGGGTGCCGGCCGAGAAGATGCGCGAGGTCCTTGCGGCGATGCGGCCGCTGCCCCGCCGCATGGAGCGCTACGAAGTCCATGGCCGCGGCGTTCTGGATGACACGGCGGCGCACCCCGACAGCTTCGGCGCGACGTTCGAGGTCGTCCGGCTGCTGCCGGCCAGATCAATCGTGGTGCTCTATGCGCTGCGCGGCAACCGAGGCGCCGACATCAACCGCCGCAACGCCTTGGCGCTCGCAGACCTCACGTTCGTGCACGGGGTGAGTCACCTCATCGTCACGGCAGCCGCCGACAGGACCGGGAACGCCAATCGCGTCTCTGCCGCCGAGGTGGATGCCGCACGCGGGGCGTTTGTCGAGCGCGGCCGGCGCTTCGTGTGGCACGATGCGCTCGACACCGCGGTCGGTGAGGCACTGCGCCGGAGCCAGCCCGGCGACCTCCTCGTGCTCCTCGGGGCACAGGGCATGAACGAGGGCCGCCGGATGCTCGAAAAGAGGCCGTAAAAAAAGCGACTGATCGGACTGCCTGCCCCGTCTAACTATGACCGGGGGGCTTCCGCCTTCGCTGAAGCTACGGCGGACCACCGTAGCCTTGGCGAAGGTGGTCGCCCCGCCGGACCCCCCAGCGCCGTCGCTCGCGGAGCATGCGACACGAGGGCACATGGTGAAGCGATGAAGGTCGTCATTGCCGGCGGAACGGGATTTCTCGGGTCCCCGCTTGCCGAAGCGTACGCGGAAGAGGGGCACGAGGTCCTCGGTACTGACGCGGTCGCTGATGTCCGGCGATTCCCGCCACGACCCCGGGACCGGCGTGCCCGGGATTACGCGGGTCGGTTGGGCGCCCGACGGCAAAGTCGGTTCCTGGTCGGGAAGACTCGAAGGCGCGGATGCCGTCGTCAACCTTTCGGGAGAGCCGCTGGACCGCAAGCGCTGGACGCCCCAGCGGAAGGTGAGGCTCCGCGACAGCCGCCTCCTCCCCACCCGCAGCCTCGTGTCGGCGATCCTCGCATCGGCCGCCAAGCCTGCGGTGTTCGTGAGCGGCAGCGGCGTGGACTACTACGCGAACACCGGCAAGACCCCCGCCACCGAAGCGTCGCCGCCCGGCACCGATTTTCTCGCACAGCTCTGCGCGGACTGGGAGGCGGAGGCGCGTCGCGCAGAATCGTCCGGCACGCGGGTCGTCCTCCTTCGTTCGGGGATCGCGCTCGAGCGGTCCGGAGGGGCCTTACCCAGGATGATGCTGCCCTTCCGTTTTTTTGTCGGCGGACGGCTCGGCTCGGGACGTCAGTACTTCTCGTGGATTCATCGTCTCGATTGGGTCGAGATGGTGCGCTGGATCGTCCAGACGCCGCAAGCGACGGGCCCTCTCAACGCCGTCGCTCCCGAGCCGGTCACCAATCGCGAGCTGTCGCGCGCACTCGGCCGCGCGCTGCACCGCCCGAGCCTGATACCGGTCCCCGGCCCGGCGCTGCGGATCGCCGTAGGAGAGCTGGCGGAGGCGCTCCTCGCGGGCCAACATGTCGTCCCCGCACAGGCGTGCGCGCTCGGGTATCACTTCCGGTATCCGGACATCGATCAGGCGTTTCGGGGGATCTTCGGAGAGTAGAGGCTGCTTGGCACCCCACGAGGCTTCTGCGCAAAAGGACAATTCACAGGGAGGAGGGGAGGAAGGGAGGACAACGAAACCTGAACAGCACTTCGGATCAACCGGCTCGACACCAGAAATGCGAACATCTGCAGATTGCCTTATTCTGCGATCCTCCCTTCCTCCCCACCTCCCTGTTTTGAGCTTTTAGCGGCGCAGAGTCACTAGCCTTAGCCCAGAAGCCGTCTCACTCGCCCCACAGTGCGAGCGAGCATGGCGAGCGAGCCACGCGATTCGGAGCGCGCCGGCGAAGCGGCGCGCGAGACGCGTGTCGGGGAGTCCGAGGGGCGAAGCCCCTCGGATGGACTAGAGGAACGCCGGCGCTCCACTCCGGAAGTCTCCTCCCAGGATGCCGGGAGAGCTCGCACCCAGCCAGTCCTCGATCACGCGCGCGTAGACGGACCGGAAGTCCGTTTCGTACCGCACGTCGGCGCCGTTGTTCTCGAGCGTCGGGTTGTCCGCTGCCGATCGGAGGTTCGGGGCGGTGCCGTAGATGCCCCCGCGCACGCCGCCTCCCATGGCGAGCATCACGCTCGCGGCGCCGTGATCGGTGCCGTTGCTGCCGTTCTCGGTGATGCGCCTGCCGAACTCGGAGAACTGCAGCACCAAGGTATCCCCCAGCAGCCCTTGATTCAACAAGTCGTTGTGGAATGCCAGCAGCGAATCATTGAGCGTCGTCATCAGCGTGCTGTACGTGCCGTTCGCCTGATTCGGCGCTCTGACCGGCGTGCGTGTCGTAGCCGCCCGTCTGGACCCAGAACACCCTCGTGCCTACACCCTTGTTCATCGCGCCGGCAACCGCACGGAGTGCCTGTCCGAGCCCGTTGTTCGGATAGGTGACGGTCGACACGTAAGTGTTCACCTGCGCGACGCGGTCGAGCGTGGCGAACGCCGCCTGGGCGGTGGAGTTGACGAACGCGAGGTGCGGCTTGTCGACCGGAAGATGCGACGCGATTCGCGTCGCGGACGTCCTCGCCGCCGCAGCATCCGTCCCGCCGTTGGGGCTCGCGAAGGCGTAGCCGGCGACGCTCGGAATGGAGGGCACGCCGACCGTCCGCGCGAGCAGCGTCCGCGGCGTCTCGCGAACGGTGGACCAGGCGGTGAGCGGATCGACGGGAGCGGGCAGCAGATCGAGATAGCGGCCGAGCCATCCGGTTCCCTGAGGAGAGGACGGATCGCCTGTGGACCAGATGTCCGTGCCCTGGAAATGCGAGCGACTCGAGTTGTTGTAGCCGGTGCGCTGGATGATCGCGAGCCTGCCGGCGTTGTAGATCGTCCGCAGCCCGGTGAGCCTCGGGTTCAGCCCGAGCGGAGTGCCGCCACGGTCCGTGCCGATCTGGAGCACGTTGGCCGCCGGGATCGCGATTGTCGGACGCCGGGCGTAGTACTGCGAATCGGTGTATGGGATCAGCGTGCTGAGCGAGTCGTTGCCGCCACTCAGGTACAACACGACCAGGTTGCGTCGCGAGCGACCCTGCGCCTGCGCAATGTCGGCGAGGAATGCAGGCGCGGCGAACCCCATCGTGAAGGCGGCGACGCCCCCTCTGACGAATTCTCGTCTGGTGATTGGCATGGCTGTTCGTGTCCAGTCCCGCTGTGCGCTGGCTAGACGAGCTGATAGTCGCCCGATCCGAGGATCAGGTGCGCGAGCCCGGCCGCCTTGGTGGCGAGTTGAGCGTCGCTGCCGGTCCAGTTCGGCTCGCCAGCGCGCGTGTAGCCAAGGAGCGCGTCGTAGGCACCCGCGTCGTACTCCGGCGGCGTGAGCCGATCGAGCATGTACCCGAGCAGCTCCTCGTGCGTGCTGCCATGACCGCGCGCGCGGTCGCGGAGCGCGAACTTCTGGTTCGTCGCCAGCTGCGCAGCGAAATTCATCCGCGCGAGCATCCCGCCGCTCGAGAACCAGCCAGGCCCGAGGTCCCAACCGGCCACGTCCGGCGGCTCGAACAACTGCTGCCCCATGTTGATCAGCGGCGTCAGCGCGTCGTTGACCGAAAACCCCGTCCACCCGACTTCCTTGAGCGACCGCACGACGAACTCGACCGGCCAGCTGTAACGCTTGTAGTAGTTCGACGGATCGCGGAACTGCGGTGAGAGGAGCAGGACCTTCATCACCGCTTCGATCTCGAAGCCGCTGCTGTAGTAAGCGCGGGCCATCTGATCGATCAGGCCGCGCGTCGGGCGCGTCCACTTCGTTCACGAAGAAGTTGTACAGCTTGCGCGCCAGCCGCGGCCCCGTGGCCGGATGACGCGCGACCGCGCGTGATGAGATCGAGCCCATCCTGCATGCCCGAGGCAGCGGCCCGCGCAGGAATGATCTTGCTGCCATCCGCGTAGATGGGGAAGGTGAACTCCTTGGCGGTCGTCTCGTGCTGCGCGGGGTTGTAATTGAAGGAGTAGCGCTGCGCGGCACCGGCGCCGGGCCGGTGCAGGTTCCATCCCGTGAACACCCGCGCGCCCGCGTAGACGTCGGACTCGGCGAACGTGCCGACGCCCATGGTGAAGAGCTCCATCAGCTCGCGCGCGAAGTTCTCCTGCGGCTGCGCGCGGAAGTTCGGTGCGCCCATCGAGCCAGACGAGCATCGCGGGATCCTGCGCGACGGCGACCAGCAGCTCACGGAAGTTGCCCAGCGCATGCTCGCGGAACAGCTCCAGCTGACCCTTGACCCCTCCGGGATCTTCGGACGGTTTGGCCGCCAGGACCCGCGTCGCCTCGGTGGCGGTGATCTCGCCCGCGATCTTCGTGTAGGCGGTCGCGAAGTGGTTGTGCCAGAAGAGCGCCATCTTCTCCTGGAGCGGGCGCTCGGTGTGCACCATCCGGAACAGCCACCGCTGCCGCGCATCGGTGATGTTCGCCGCCGGCAGGAACTGGCCGCGGGCGGTGATCGCCACGTATCCGGGCTTGCCGATCTTGTCGTCGACTTCGTCGGGAATCTGTTTGTAGGCGAGCAACCGGGCGAGCGCGAAGGTCGTACCGCCAAAGGCCAGACGAGCGTATGAATCCACTTCTTCCTGGGTCGCGCCGAAGCCGGCGCGCCGAAGAATGTGGTCGATCTCCTGCTCCCGTCCGCTGGCCATGTGCGTGCTCCAAGGCTGATCGGAGGCGACGGCCCGAGCCGTGAGGGGGAGGAGAATACCGTATCCCCCGGGCAAGCCCGAAGCGAAAACCCTGGTCCTCGTTCCCGTCGAACCCAAACGGTTAGGCGCGCCGCCGGAGCGATGGGGGGCCCAGGACGCTGCCTGGCGCGCCGCCGGCGCGCCCCGCCGGAGCGGAGCGGGGCGACGGGGCCCCCGCGAGCGACGGCGATGGGGGTCCCCGGACACCTGGCGCGCCGCCGGCGCGCCCCGCCGGAGCGCGAGCGGGGCGAAGGGCCGCCGCGAGCGTCGGCGAAGGCGGAAGCCCGGCCGGGCTAAAAAAGAAGCCTCCCGGTCTTATTTAGACCGGCAGCCGCGTCAAAGGATACGGCTGAAACCGAACAGGCCATCAGTTTTTTCGGCCCGACCCAGAACCGCCCGAAGGGCAAGTCGGCCCGCCAGCCAAGGGATCGCGGCGCCGTGCGTAGCCTGCCCGAGGGCGAAGAAATGGCGAGGGAAATTGCGGTGCGGTCCGAGGTAGGGCAGCCCGTCGGCTGTCCCGTCGTACTGGTAGTGCCAGGACCACGCAGGCATCGTTCCTGATATCGGCGGGTACACCATGGAGAGCTCGTACATGAGCTGGCCGGTTCGCTGGGCGAGAACCTGCGGTTGAGTGCGTGCGCCGACTGCGGGTTGATCGGCGCCGGCCACGAGCACGCGGTCATCTTTCAGCCATCGGACGGTGTGACGGAGGCTGCGCGTCGTCCTGGATCGCCGACGTGCGTTTCCCGACTTCGCGCCGGACCGCTGCAACGAGCGGATCCGTCACGACTGCGTAGCCGTGCAGCGCGCGTAGGTGACGCCTGAGCGCGCGCAGGTCAGGTAGCCGCGCACCGGTTGCGACGATCACGGTTCCTGCGTTGATGGTGCCGGCGTCGGTGACGATTTCGACGCTCTTTCTGCGATCGCGGACGCGGACGACGGCCGAACGTTCGAAGATCGCGGCCTTCTTTGCGGCCGCTGCCGCCGCTAGGCCAAGGCACGCGCGGTATGGGTCGATGACGAATCCCCTCGATCTGATCGAGCCGCCAGCCTCGAGTGCGACGTCGCGCCGCAGCTGCGCTCGCCGAAATCCAGGTCTGAGGGAGCCCGGCGTCACGGCGTGATTGATACTCGCGCCGCAGGCGGCGCACCGCGCCCGCATCCGGCCGGGAGACACGCAGGAGATCGAGCGCATCGAGATCGCACCGGATCCGCAGGCGGCGGAGCGCCGCCGCGAAGTCGAGGGACGCGCGCCGTACACCCTGCCACAGCAGCCGCGCACTGCGCAGCCCGTGCGCACGCGCGGTAGCCTCGAACGACGCGTCGAAGTCCTCGCGCACGAATCCCAGGGACGCCGCGGTGGCGCCACCGCCCATGCGGTCCGCCTCCAACAGCATCACCGGAATGCCCGCGGCGGCGAGTGAGTACGCGCAAGCACACCCGGTCAGGCCGCCGCCGATCACGACGACCGTCGTTTCCGCAGTGCCACGCCAGCGCGGGTATGCTGGCCGCCTGGATTTCGGGAAGGTGTCGAGCCAGTAGGGCGAGTACCTGATCATGAAGACGTGCCGGTATTCTAGTTCAAGCCCGCTGAGGGGCCACCGGGTCAGCTATGGCTTCGTGACCCTTGGGCGTGGCGAAGTCTCCGCGGCTTCCCTCGCCGCCGCGTGCTGCGGACTATGGCAATCGCCGAGATGACGGTCCGCCAGCAGCGCAATGACGATGAACCCTCCGACGAGCCATTGAAAGATCGTCCGACTCCATCCAGCCGACAATCCCTCGGCCATAGTGCGCGGCGAGCGCGCCTTCGATCCCGAAGCGCAGAAGCCGCACGCCCGCCAGCGTGGTGAAGAACGTCCACGCGCGAACGTGAAGGCCCCCGCTGGTGCAGTACAAAGGCCGTGAAGGGAAAGGGCGGAGGGATCAGCGCGAGGACGGCAAGGCTGTAGGCCGCGCGTGCGTTGACGCGCTCCTCTATCCGGGCCAGCCTCGACGGCTTCACCAGCTTTGAGATCCCATGCTCGCCGATCTGCCGGCCGACCCAGAACGTCACCGCAGAACCGGCGAGCGAACCGGCTGCCGCGAGGATCGCGTAAAGCCAGAAAAGCTCAGGCCTCCGGGCCGCGAGGATGATCACGACGAAGTCGAGGCCGAGCGGAAGGAAGAAGATCAGCGACGAGTCGAGCGCGGCCATCACGACCAGCCCCGCCGGGGTCAGGAAGTAGCCAAAGAACGAGTAGAAGAGGCTGCGCATCAGTCCTCCTGGTACTTTAGTGGCAAGATAGCGCGATGCGAAGCAGCAGTCCGGCAATCGCGGTGATGTGCGCGGCGATAGCGCTCGCCGCGCGATCGATCACCGCGCAGGAACCCGCAGGCACACGGGACACACCGATGGACCGAATATCCGAAGGCTACGTAAAGGCCGTGCTGGCGATGGGCACGCACGATCCTGATTACGTAGATGCCTACTACGGTCCCGACGCCTGGAAGGCCGAGGTCAGCCGCCGCCAAGCCGGGGCTGGACACCATCGCTGCGCGTGCGGCGGAGCTGCTGGTCGATCTTCGAGCATCGAAGCCGGGTGCCGACGAGATGTCGAGGCTGCGCCATCAGTACCTCGAGCGGCAGCTTTCGGCGCTCGCCGCCCGCGTCCGCATGCTGAAAGGCGAGCGGATGACGTTCGACGAGGAGTCGAAAGCGCTCTACGACGCGGTCGCGCCGACCTATCCCGATGCGCACTTTCAGCAAATCCTCGACAAACTGGAACAGCGGTTCCCTGGGAACGGGCCGCTGGTCACGCGGTACGAGGCGTTCCGGCGTCAGTTCGTGATTCCGCCGGACAAGCTCGATGCGGTGTTCAAGACCGCGATCCAGGCCTGCCGGGAGCGAACGCTTGCGCACGTGAGGCTCCCGGCCGACGAGCGTTTCACGCGTCGAGTACGTCACGAACAAATCCTGGAGTGGCTACAACTGGTACCAGGGCGGGTTCCGCAGCCTGATTCAAGTCAACACCGATCTGCCGATCTACATCGACCGTGCGATCGATCTTGCCTGCCACGAAGGTTATCCCGGCCATCATGTCTACAACGCGCTGCTCGAGACGCACCTGGTGAAGGCACGCGGGTGGAACGAGTTCTCGGTCTACCCGCTCTTCTCGCCACAGTCCCTGATCGCAGAGGGCACGGCCAACTTCGGGATCGAAGTGGCCTTCCCCGGCAAGGAACGCGTCGCGTTCGAACAGCGTGTCCTGTTTCCCGCGGCGGGACTCGATCCGTCACGGGCCGCCGCGTACTACGAGGCGCAGGGGCTTGTCGATCAACTGTCGTATGCGGGCAACGAGGCCGCGCGGCGGTATCTGAACGGACAGATCGACGCGGCGGCAGCCGCGTCGTGGCTCGAGCGCTACGCCCTCATGCCCTCGGACAGGGCCAGGCAGCGTGTGCGCTTCTTCGACCAGTACCGCAGCTACGTGATCAACTACAACCTCGGGAAGGACATGGTCCGCCGGTACATCGAGTCTCGGGGCGGCACGGCGGAGCATCCCGAGAGACGCTGGTCGGAATTCGAAACGCTGCTCTCGTCTCCGCGGCTGCCATCGGGGCTGGTCGCCGGCAGATAAAGGGTGGCGTCCACCGCCCGAAGTCGACTCGTTCCAGCGCTCGCGCTGATCGGCCTCGCGGGCTACATTTTCATTTACGCCACCGGACCGGGCTGGACCGCCGATCCGCTCGGACGGTTACAGCTATTACGTCTACCTGCCATCCTGGTTCATCTACGGCGACACGACGCTCCGGTCGGTCGCCAACGACTGTTGCGGCGGCTCGTTCCCGGAGTACTCCGCGATCATCAGATGGCCGCGGCACGAGACGCTGGGTCAATGCCCATCCGATCGGCGTGGCGGTGATGCAGACGCCGTTCTTTCTGACGGCCCACGCGCTGACGCACTGGACGAACCTCTCCGCCGACGGTTTCACCGTCTACTATCAGCACGCGGCCGGTCTCTCCGGCCTCGCATGGACCATCGTCGGACTCCTGATCCTGCGGCGCATCTTGCGCCGCCACTTCAGCGCGCGCGTGGCCGACATCACGGTGGTCGCGCTCTTCTTCGGCACGAATCTCTTTCACTACGCGACGTACGATTCGACGTACAGCCACGCGCTACTCGTTCGCGCTCTTCGCCGCACTGCTCGATCTGATCGAGCGGTGGCACGCGGCGCCTTCCAGGCGCTCGACGTTGCTGATCGGCATCGTGTCCGGGCTCATCCTGCTGACCCGGCACACGAATGCCATCCTGCTGACGATCATCCCGCTCTACGGCTTGACCACGCGAGGGATTGGACCGACGCTTCGGTTCCTTGCCGACCGATGGAGGCTTCTTGCCCTGATGGCGGCGACGGCCCTGGTTGTCGTCATACCGCAGCTCGCCATCTACTATCAGGCCACGGGCAGGCCGCTCATCAGCTCCTACGGTTCCCTCGGCTTCACGTTCGCATCTCCCCACCTCGCCGGTGTGCTGTTCAGTGTGCAGAAGGGGCTGTTCTTCTGGTCGCCGCTGCTGTTGCTGGCAGTGGCCGGCCTGCCGATGATGCGCGGCTCGACGCGCGCATTCCTGCTGCCGGCCGTGGTCATCTTCGCACTCGATACCTATCTGATTGCCAGCTGGTGGGACTGGCAGTTCGGCGGGAGCTACGGCCACCGCGGCTTCGTCGATCTCTTTCCGATTCTGGCCCTCGGGCTCGCGGCATTCTTCGAGTGGAGCGCCAGGCGGCCGCTCCGGCGCGTGATCGTCACGTGCACGGCGGTGCTCGTCGTGTCTCTGTCGGCCGTGCAGATGCTTCAGGTACCTGGAACCGCGTCCTGCCGTTCAGCGATCTCACGTGGACCCAGTACCCGAACGGTCTTCCTTCGACTCCGATGACGAGAGGACGACTGCCGATCGCGTCGGTCCTCGTTGCGATCGCGGCCGTCGCGGCGCTCGCCTATCTTCGCGACCCCGAATGGCTGATCCGGGTGGAATCCGGCTTCAGGGAATGGGAGACGACGGCGGACGGCACGCGGTACCGCTGGACGAACGGGCACGCGTCGTTCTTCGTTCGATCCGACGCGATTGAAGTCGGGATCCCGATCCGAACGACATTCGCGGCGCCGTCGGACGGCCCGGTCACCATGTCGCTCGCGATCGACGATCGGCCTGCCGACCAGCTGGTGCTGACCGACGAAGCGTGGCAGCGGGTCACGGTCGGGCTCCCGCCGATGGGAGGGCGCCGAGTGCGCAGAATCGACATCCGCGTCGACCGAACGAGGTCTGGAAATCGCGGAGTCCAGGTCGGCGAGGTTCACGTCAGATGAGGCCGCGTTGCCATCCTCGCTTGTCGGGACTCGGCGCTCGGGGTCGCTGTGGGGCCCCGACCTTCAGGTCGGGCAATGATCCCGGATCGCTGATCCCCGATCCCTGATCTCGACGGAGAGAGATGGAGAGGAACGCCGCTTGCACGGCGGGCAGCATCGGGAGGCGGAGTCATGCGGACCAACCCGCGAGAGGTCGCGAAAGGCGTTCTGTTTCTGCGCACCTTGATGGTGAACGTGTACATGGTGCGGACGCCAACCTCATGGGTGCTCGTCGACGCCGGTCTGCGTGGATACGCGCCGACGATCCGGGCCGCGGCCGAAGCCTTCGCCGGCTCCGTCGCCCCACCTGCAGCGATCGTGCTGACGCACGGCCATTTCGATCACGTCGGATCGCTCGAAGCGCTCTTGCGCGACTGGCGCGTGCCCGTGTTTGCGCATCGCCTCGAAGCGCCGTACCTCACGGGACAGTCGAAATACCCGCCGGCCGATCCCCTGGTCGGCGGCGGAGCGATGTCGCTCCTGTCCCGGCTGTATCCCCGCGGACCGATCGACATCTCCGGGCACCTGCGCCGCCTTCCCGAGGGTGGTGCGATTCCGGCACTCGAGGGCTGGCGCTGGGTGCACACGCCCGGTCATGCTCCCGGCCACGTCTCGCTCTTTCGAGATCGTGACCGCGTCCTGATCGCTGGCGATGCCGCGACGACAGTCCAACAGGAGTCGGTGATAGCCGTCAGCATGCAGCGACGCGAGGTCCACGGCCCGCCGGCGTACTTCACGTCGGACTGGCAGTCAGCCGGCGAATCGGTTGGACGCCTTGCGGCGTTGCAGCCGGACGTGCTCGCCACCGGGCACGGCGAACCGCTCAATGGATCGGAGATGCGCGCGGCGCTTCGAAATCTTGCCGCACACTTCGAGGACGAACAGATTCCAAGAATCGGACGCTACGTCCGTCGTCCCGCCGTCACGAACGAGCGCGGCGTCGTGAGCCTTCCGCCGGATCCGCTGCCGAAGCTCGCCGCGGGCGTCGCCGTCGCCGCAGGTCTCGCCTGCACGATTGCCGTGCGTCGTCGACGACCGTCATAGCCATAACCTCCTGAACCTTGAACCTTTGAACCTTCTGAACCTCGCGATCCCACCGTCCGTGTAGAGTAGACCGATGCGCGCGATCGTCATTTCGTCGCCGGGAAGTCCCGGCGTGCTCAGACTCGAGGAGCGGGCGATGCCGGAGATCGGACCGGCCGACGTGCTGGTTCGCGTGGAGGCGGCCGGGGTCAATCGTCCCGACATCATGCAGCGGCTCGGAAGATACGCGCCGCCGCCTGGCGCGTCGGACGTGCCAGGACTCGAAGTGGCGGGCACGATCGAGCGCATCGGACCGGACGTGCGCCGGTGGCAGGCTGGCGACCGCATCTGCGCGCTGGTGGCGGGCGGCGGCTACGCCGAGTTCTGCGCCGTGCCCGAGCCCCAGTGCCTCCCGATCCCTTCCGGTCTCGACCGCATTCACGCCGCGGCGATCCCCGAAACGTTCTTCACCGTGTGGACCAATCTCTTTCAGCGCGCCGGGTTGCGCGAAGGCGAGCGCGTCCTCATTCACGGCGGAACGAGCGGCATCGGGACGACAGCGATCCAGCTGGCGTGGGCGTTCGGCGCCGCCGCATTCGCCACCGCCGGATCGGACGAGAAGTGCGCGGCGTGTGAGCGGCTCGGCGCTCGTGCGATCAACTATCGGACGACGGACTTCGTCCAGGCGGTGCGTGAGTTGACCGACGGGCAGGGCGTCAACGTGATCCTCGACATCATCGGCGGCGACTACCTGGGGCGTAACATCGAGTGCCTTGCGAAGGACGGACGGCTCGTCCAGATCGGCCTGCAAGGAGGATTCAAAGCGGAGATCAATTTGTCGGCGCTGATGCAACGTCGCGCGACGCTGACAGGTTCGACGCTGCGGCCACGCAGCGTCGAGGAGAAGGGGGCTATCGGGCGCGACCTCGAGGCGCACGTCTGGCCGCTCCTTGCCGCGGGCACGGTCAAGCCGCTGGTCAACAGCGTGTTTCCCCTCGAACGCGCGGCGGATGCGCACCGCGCGCTCGAAAGCGGAGGGGTGATTGGGAAGGTCGTGCTGACGACATAGTTCTCCTGCCAGCACCTGATTCACCTGCAGGGCACGGACGTCTCCACGACAACAACAGGTCCTGCGTCAGGTCCTCTACAGCGGCCGCGTCATCGACGACGCGGTACACAAAGCGTGGACCGGTTCCAGGTACCCGCGAACAGCGCTTCCACGAATTCGCGCGTCACTCCGCATGCTGGCGCTGAGAGCGTCTGTGAGACGGACTCGTCTGATGTCCAGCTTCGCGGCCGGTAACGGATCGGCTGACCGTCGAAACCACTCTTGTTCGATCACTGTGTCGTGCGCGTTTATTCCGTTTGGAAGAAGGCTGTCCGGCCTGCAATTCACTGCACGCGGGATCAGTATGGGGCGTCGTATTGCTGGGTACACACGCGTGCTATCCTTCGCGCGCACGAAGGGTCCTGGTTCGAAAAGGGACGGAATGATCGAGCTCCCCTCTCTGTTGGGTAACGTCGTCGCATTCGATCGTGACATCGTTCTGGCATTCGTTCGTGAATGTCAGTTGATTGCAGGACGATTGCCCGGACTGTCTCCGGACGAGCTCGCCGTTCTGCTGAGGCGTTTCGCGCTGCGTATTCCGAGCCCGTCGACCCTGATCGGACAGGCGGTCGTGCAGCTCCTGGCGTTCGACGTCGCAAAGCGTGCGAGCGCAGCCGTTCCAGGGCACAAGTCTTCGGACGCAGAGTTCACGATCACGCTGGGCACGGAAGAGCCGCCTGCGGTGGTTATCAGGCGAGTGATCGAAGAGCTGGCCGGTCGTATCTCGCGTCAGCATGGCGAGGACGATCCGACGCCGCAGGCGCGGCGACCTCATCGGAAAGTGGAAATCGCGCTCGAGGCCGTCGGGCAGCGATATGGGGAGCATGGTCTCAGGCTGTCCTCAATCGCGACTCAGGTCCACTTGACTCCGTCTCACCTCGACCGGTTGCTCACGCGGCACACCGGTCACAGTTTCGTTCATCACCTGCGGTGGGCACGGCTCGAGGCGGCGCAGCGGATTCTTGCGTCGACGAATCTGAGTATCAAGGAGGTTGCAGCCGAGGTCGGCTACAACTCGGTAACGCACTTGGATCGCGACTTTCGGAAACGCCTCGGCTGTCCGCCTTCCGAATGGCGACGGCACAACACCCCACGCCTGACGAGCCCGTCGACTTCCAACGGCAATCACCATCACCTCATCGATCGATCTCAAGATACGTCGATTGATCTCAAGAAATGACGACACAATCCGCTGGATCTCAAATTAGGCGCTGTCTATCCTTGCCTTTGTGTCGGCGTGTTCATTCTGCACGGTCGGGGTGTTCTCGTAGACCTCTTCACCCCTGCAGCACAATCCATGCAATCAGCTCCGGTCAGTGGACTCTCTTTCTTTGCACGTCCGACCTGTCCGTCGGACGGGGCTGTGGGTGGGAATCGCGTGCTCCGCAGGAACGCGTTGCGTCGGGTTGCCGTCAGCACGCAGAGCGCCAACGAGCTCTCCGGCAGCGATCCGCTCGCTCTCGTCAATCTCACGCGGCTGATGGATTCGGGCAGCGGGAGCTCGTCGATTCGCGTCGGGATTATAGATGGGCCCGTCGATCTCGCCCATCCTGCATTTGCGGGCTCATCGATCGGCACGGTGAGAGCGAATCAGGCCGCTGGCTGTCGAAGCGTGCGTTCCGAAGCCTGCGCCCATGGGACGGCGATCGCGGGCATTCTCTGCGCCAGCCGCGGCTCAGGTGCGCCCGCGATCTGTCCCTCCTGCACCTTCCTGGTCTATCCGATCTTTCCTGAAAATCCGCAGGAGGGTGGTGGCCTGGCATCGGCCACGCCAGCGCAACTGGCGCAGGCGATTCTTGAAACGATCGACGCCGGCGCGCGGATCATCAATCTCAGTCTCGGCGTGATCCCGACGGACACTTCTCGCTACACCGAGCTCGACGAAGCAGTCGACCATGCGGCACGGCGGGGCGTGATTCTGGTGGCAGCAGCGGGGAATCAAGGCCGGATCGGCTTTCTCCCGCTGTTCAGCCATCGGTGGGTCATCCCTGTCGCGTCATGCGACGCGAACGGAACGATCACTCCTGAATCCAATGTCAGCTCCACGATAGGGACGTACGGGCTCCGCGCTCCGGGCGTGAACATCCAGACCACCGCTGCAGGTGGAGGATTCGCACCGGTCTCAGGAACGAGCGCCGCCGCCGCATTTGTCACGGGTGGCATCGCGCTTCTGTGGTCTCGGTCTCCTGTCACGCCGGCGAGCGAGATGAGGGCCCTCGTCCTGCGGCCTGCGACACGCGAGCATCGATCGATTGTCCCGTCGCTCCTGAACGTGGAGGCTGCATGGAAGTCTTGGCGAATGCCGCTTAACCGAAAGGACGTCAACATGCCTGAGGACAGCAGCCCAAACGAGATCGCCCAGCCCGTGTCGGAAACTTCGGCCGCAGTACTGTTGCCCGAAGTCCATCCAGCGGCGCGCGCCCCCGCCATAAGTGCCAGGCCGGCGCCAGGGCGCGTCGTCGGACAGGCAGGGTCGTGTCCCACGTGCGCCGGCGGCGCGGCAGAAGATTCCGGCCCGCCCACCTACGTCTACGCGATCGGCATGATCCGGATGCGTTTTCCCAGCCCGGCCATCGAGAAAGAGTTCGCACAGGCCGTTGCGGGCGCCAAGACTGCAAATCTGACCGATCAGACAGTGCTGCACAACGCGCTCAAGGAACATCGGTATCTGGCGAATGAGGTGTGCTGGAGTTACTCGGTCGAAAACGTCGACGCCTACATTCTCGTTCCGCGGGATTCGACGGTGCTCGACCTGTTCGTGGAAGCCGTCAAACCCTCGCCAAGAGGAGTCGATACCGATGTGATCATCGGCACACGAGGACCGGTGGCCCCGGCTGAGATGTGCAACGGCTTGACCGTGCCGATCGTGTTGGTGGACCAGGTCTACAGCTTCGAGAAGCCGGACCTGCTGAAGGCCCTCAAGAAGCCAAAGGAACTGAAGATGACCGAGGACCAGTTCCAGCCCTCGGCCGAAGAACTCTTCGAGCGCATCCTCCAGATGACCGACAACGTCGGCGCGACGGACGAACATCGCGCGATGAATTACCTGTCGATGCGCTATCCGCAGGTGTACACGCACACGGCAGAGATGTACGGGCGGGATTTCTCGCTCACGAACATCGAAGTGACGCCATCGCGGCTGTCCGGCGTGCGAAAGCTCGTGAACGTCGTTCTTTCGTTCACCAACCGGGCCACCGACGTCGTCGAAAAATATTACGTGCGAGTCGATGTCAGCGAGAAGTACCCGTTCCTCGACAAGAAGCTGTCCCCGTACTTCGACCGCGATTGAACGGGCGTCCTGGTCGGAACGGTCGGAGTAGGGAGTGATCTCAGTCGGAAAGGAGGAATGCGTTATGGCACTACCGGGGTTCACAGCAGAAGCCAGCGTCGGCCCGGCCACACAGGTCTATCGAACGACGTACGGGTACGGCATTGAGGCGGCTGATGTGCATCCGCAGCAGTCAAGTGACGGCGAATCGTCCGACGGACTCGACGACGAGGCAGGG
Organism: uncultured Acidobacteriota bacterium; assembly: GCA_963804795.1. GTDB lineage: Bacteria > Acidobacteriota > Vicinamibacteria > Vicinamibacterales > 2-12-FULL-66-21 > CAVSUB01. The sequence goes on from CAWDRS010000025.1 coordinate 203,489, forward strand.
TCCGAGGATGCTGAAGCCATGGAGTCGGGAGGCGATGACGACCTCGAACCAGACGACGACTCTGATGTCTGGTGATGCCGGAAAGGAGCACACGTATGATGCCGGGATTTACCGCTGAAGCGGCGGTCTTTGACAGTGCCAGTCTGACCTACGGAAGCACCGGAGCGATGGAAGCCCCCAGCAAAGGAGCTGTGGTCAGACCTGAGGCGTGCGTGAACATCGGGCCTTGCCGTGTTTGCGTCACGGTGCGGATCTTCCCGCCGAGAGCCTGTCTCCAGTTCTCGTGCCTGGGCTTCAATCGAAGCTTCTGCGTGCCGTAGAGCGCGGATGAGTGGAACGGACGCGGTTGCAAGACCGCGTCCGTCTACTCATTGGCAAAGGACACGTATGGGAATTCCCGGATTCACCGCTTCAGCCGCCGGCGAGAACGACGAGGATCGCAGTGGCGACACGGGCGAGGTCGCTGCGCACCGAATCAGTGTGCCGGGGTTGATTTCGACGGAAATCGGACTCGGCGACGTGATCGCGCGGATTGCCTCAGGCGTGGGCATCCAGCCGTGTGGCGGCTGCCGGCGCCGGGCACAGGCGCTGAACTCGTGGGTCTCGTTCACTCCGCGACGGTAGTTGATGACGCTTCACAGCGTTGGCAGGCCCGCCACGCCTTGGCGGTGTCGCATTCAGTCACGTCGAAGAAGGAGCATGGGCTATGACACCGGGATTGACCGCTGACGCAGCCGTCTTCGACGGCGCCATCGGGACTTACGGAACGGTTCAAGCGATGGAAGCCCCGCGAAAGGGAGCTCTCGTGGCACCTGCTGCCTGTGTGAACGTCGGGCCATGCCGTGTCTGCGTGACGATAAAGGGCATCACGCCTAGAGCCTGTCTCACGTTTTCGTGCCTGGGCTTCAATCGAAGCTTCTGCGTACCGTAGAGCGCGGATGAGTGGAACGGACGCGGTGGCAAGACTGCGTCGTCTGGGGTAGCTGACGACGCTTCATGGAGCTGGCGGCTCCGCTACGCCTTGGTGGTGTCGCATTCAGGCACGTCGAGGAAGGAGCATGCGCTATGACGCCGGGATTGACCGCTGAAGCAGGCGTCTTCGACGGAGCCACAGGGACGTACGGAACGGTTCATGCGATGGAAGCCCCGCGAAAGGCAGCTCTCGTGACACCTGCTGTCTGTGCGAACGTCGGGCCATGCCGTGTCTGCGTGACGATACGTATCGGCGCTCCCAGAGTATGTGTGACGTTCACGTGCTTGGGCTTCACTCGAAGCCTCTGCGCGCCATAGCCTGCGACCTCCCCTCTCCTCAGACCTGCCACGTCGATTGGAACAGCCTCGGGCGGGAAAGGCCATCGCGCACGTCAATCCAGAACGCGAATGCGGTGCCGTCGCCGACGACGAGCGATTGATACGAGCCGAGCGCAGCCTCGCACTCCGCGCGCTCTTCGGTGGTTTGCGGCAACGCGATTCGGGCGCCGCCCCCGGCCAGTGAAATGGGCTCAGTAAAGGTCTGCCCACAATCTGTTGAGACGGCATACACGACGTCGACCCACTCACCACGCAGCTCGGTCCAGATGACGTGAAGCCGCCCGGCCTCATCGAACGCGAGGGCGGCGTTGGTTCCAGTCGACGTCAGCCGCGCGCGCCTGCTCCAGGTCCGTCCGCTGTCCTGAGTGCCTGCGAGGATGACGTCTCCTATGGTGTGTGCCTCGTGCACCGAGATCACGAGATTCCTACCTGTTTTGTCCACGGCCAATTCGGTCACGGGGGTGCCGAACGCCGCTCCCAACAACAGCGTCCGCAGGCTCCTGCCAGGCAGCCTCTTCAACTTCAGCCAGACCGGCGGATCGAAATCTGCCCCCGCCGTGCGGCTCATCGACACGCTCGAGCCATTTCCGTAGTAGTCGGCCCACGACACGAGAAGGTCGTTGCGTGGAGTCTCCGCGATCGCCGGCCCCTGGAAGCCGTCGATGAACCAACGAGACCGTCGCATTCCGACCGAGATCGTCTGGGGTGTCGACCAGCTTCGACCGTGATCCACCGACCGCATATGCTGAATCGTGCTCTTGAGCACCTTCACCGACCGTCGAGTGCGCTCGACACTGGAGAAGACCAGGTGAAGATCGCCGCTCGTCGCCGCCATGAGCTTTGGTCGATCAGGAATCCCGTCCTGCCGGGAGAGCAGCGTCTTCCATGCCGTCCATGACGCACCGGAATCGGCCGAGCTCGACAGCTCGAGCATGCCACGACCGTAGTCCTCGTCGGCGGACATCGCGACACCGAACACAACCCCGTCCGGGCCAACGGCGATCGACGGGTTCCCCGTCACGGCGAAGTCGGAGCGTTTGTGGAAGAGCGGTTCGCTCCACGTTCGACCGTTGTCCAGGCTGACGCTGTACCCGCAAGTCCACCCGCTCAGGCCGGTCATCTTCGTGTCGTCCGTCCAGGTAACGGCGAGGCAGTTCCGGACCCCGGCCACGGCTTGGACTTCGTGCTGTCGCAGGTGCATCCTCGCCGGCAGCGGCTGGCCGTCTTCAGGCGGTCTCGGGCCGGTCATTGATCACCAGGATCACCATTGGTCATCGATCGCCATGGATGGGCATGGATCGTCGTGGAGGGTCATGGACCCTTGAACGTATCTCACAAATGCGGTGCGAGCGAGCACCGCAAGCGAGCCACGCGAGCGGAGCGCGCCGGCGCAGCGGCGCGCGAGAGCGCGTGTAGGGGAGTCCGAGGGGCGAAGCCCCTCGGCCGAGACTAATGACCGAGGGCGCGAATGCGCTTGGACCGCCGCAAGTAGAGCACCCATGCGCCTGCGTGAGCTACGAAGAGAGCGGCCAGCGGAAGCCTGTCGGAGGGGAAGACGTTGCTCGGCAGCACCGACCAATAGAGCGACTGCACACCGGTTGCGCCGGCCGCGACAATTGCGATCGTCGCCAGCATCGGCCCGGCCGGCGTGGCCTGCCACAGTGCCCAGCCCGCCGCAAACGACAGCGCGGCCACGATCCCATGCGCGATGAGCTCGACCGCGCCGGCGACGCCGCGCATTCCGAGCGACGGAAGCGTGGACGATGCCTCCACGGCAAAGGAGAGCGGCTGCCAGACGAGAAGCACCGCACAGAGAAGAAGCAGCCAGCCGCGAGGCATCGATGTCCAGTCACTGCTCCGCGAGTCCTTCCAATCCTCTTTCGATGGTCCTCTGCGGCTGACTCATTCTACGGGCTCCTCACTCCTTTCGCGCGGAGTCGGTCCTGCGCTGCGAATCGAGGGCCGACGCGAGGTCGACGAGACGGATGAACTCCGCCCGATACCCGTCGGGATCGTCGCCACGGTGCCGCCTGGCCAGCTCCAGCGCCGACGCCCACGTCGATTGGCCCTTGTGCTCGGACTTGCGCAGCAGGAAGCCGAACTCCGCCACTGCCGCGGCAAACCCGAGGTTGGCCGTCGGCTCGCCCGATCGATCGTTCACGGGCACTTCCATCAGCTTGCTCGTCTCACCATCCGGCGCCTTGTAACGGAGCTTCACCGTCATCATCTCGTTCGAAGACGACCCGCCGGGCATTCTGTCCGAGCCTGCCGCCGGGTTCTGCTGGTATTTCAGCTTGTCGACCGGGGAAATGCCTGCGTCCTCGCCTGGCGGGACGATCTCGTAGAGCGCTGTGACGGAATGCCCGGCGCCAATCTCTCCCGCATCCTTCTTGTCGTTGTTGAAGTCTTCCTTCGCGAGCAGCCGGTTTTCGTATCCAATCAAACGATACGCGCCGACTTTCCGCGGGTTGAACTCGACCTGAATCTTCACGTCCTTCGCGACGGTGATCAGCGTCGCGCCCGCTTCCGCCACCAGCACGCGGCGTGCCTCGTGCAAGCTGTCCAGGTACGCATAGTTCCCGTTCCCGCGGTCCGCGAGCTTCTCCATGGTCGAATCCTTCAAGTTGCCGGTGCCGACGCCGAGAACGGAGAGGAAGATGCCGCGATCGCGCTGCTCTTCGATGAGCCGGGTCAGCTCGCCCTGGTTTGTGACCCCCACGTTGAAGTCGCCGTCGGTCGCGAGGATCACCCGGTTGATGCCGTCCTTGACGAAGTGCGCGGCGGCGGTGTCGTACGCGAGCCGGATGCCGGCGGCGCCGTTCGTCGATCCGCCGGGCGTCAGCTCGGCGATCGCCTGCTGAATCTCGGCTTGCGGTCGCCGGGCGTCGAGCGGAGCGCCAGACCGCTCGCGCCGGCGTAGACGACGATCGCCACTCGATCCTCTGCGGTGAGCGTGTCGGCCAGCATCCGCATCGCGGTCTTGACGAGCGGCAGCTTGTCGGGCGAATCCATCGAGCCCGAAACGTCCAGCAGGAACACGAGATTGCGAGCGGGCGTCTTCCCGGGTTCGATCCGGCGCGCCTGCAGGCCCACGAGAGCGAGACGATGTTTCGGATTCCATGGGCAGGCTGCCACCTCTGTTCATCTCGCGTGGCTTCCGCCTTCAGAGCCTGTGAAAAATCGGGCAGCGGCAAATGCGAGCCGATGGAGTGTTGCGGCGAAGCCACATCGGTCCCGCGACGCGATGCGGCCAGCGCGGGATACTGCGTGAACGCCTGATTGACGATGGCGACGGCAGGGCCGTTTTCGTCGTCCGAGGTGCGGGCAGCTCCCGGTTTGGCCAGTTATACTAGTGCAATAGTACAAGTTGTCAAGAGCGCTTGGCGCTCGCAGAATGCCTCGAACGAGGTTCTTGCACCACAATGTCATCTGATGACTCGACCAACACTGGCTGTCGCGACGGCCATTTCCGTTCTGCTTCTGGCCACGGACGCTCGTGCTCAGACTGATCCTCACGCCGGCCATACCGCACCGTCGAGCTACGTCCCGGCGTCGCTGCTGGAGCGGCCGACCTCCCTACGCACCGGAGTCGGCAACTCGCACGAACCGGTGACGACGGCATCCAAGGATGCTCAGTCCTTCTACGACCAGGGCCTCAACTATCTCGAGTCCTACGTCTGGATCGAGGCATCGAGGTCGTTCCACCAGGCGCTGCGTCTCGATCCAGCCCTGGCAATGGCCTACGTCGGATTGAGCCGCGTCCACTCGGGCCTCGACGACGCCGCGGGCGCCCGGAGATTCCTGGAGAAGGCAGAAGCGCTTGCCCCGAACGTCAGCCCGCGCGAGCGGCGGCGGATCGAAATCCGGCGAAAACAGGTGTCCGCCATGGATGCGCCGGAAGACATGGCGAAGCTGCTGGCCTACCGGAAGGCCATAGACGATGCGCTGAGAGAGGACTTCGAGGACCCGCAGCTCTGGCTCCTGCGCGGGAACGCGGAGGAAGCGAACGCGTCGGGTCGAGGTCAGCGCGGCACCGCGGGCTCCATTGCATTTTATGAGTCCGTGCTGAGGCTCGTTCGGGATCACGCATCAGCGCATCACTTCCTCGTGCACTCGTACGAGACCATCGGTCGGATCGACAAGGCCCTCGAGCACGGCGAGATCTACGCGCGGCTCTCGCCGTCCGTCCCGCACGCGATCCACATGTGGGCGCACGACCTCCGCCGCGTGGGCCGGATGGACGAGGCGATCGCGCAGTTCCTCAAGACGGACGCACTCGAGCGTGCCTACTACGAAGCGGAAAAAATGGATCCCAGCCTGGACTGGCACCACGGACACAATCTCGACCTGCTGGCCACGTGCTACGAGCACAAGGGCCAGATGAAGCGCGCGGAAGAGATGCTGCGCCAGTCGGCGGCGCTGACGGTCGTGGATGCGTATCGCGCGTTCAACATGCGCGAGGTCCCGAACTTCCTGATTCATCGCGCGCGCTACCAGGAAGCGCTCGAGGCCGCTCGGGTGCTCATGACCTCGACCTACCCGCAGGCGCGGTCGGTCGGGCACGCGCTGGCAGGCCAGGCGTTTCTCGGGCTCGGACGATCGGCCGACGCGCAGACCGAGCTCGCAGCCGCGCAGCGCGAGCTTCAGGCAATCCCGGAGGTAACCCTCTCGCTGGTACCGCGGCGCGCGCTCGTCGCGCCGTGGGTCGAAGCCCTTCGCGGCGAGGTCCTCCTCCGTACCGGGAAGTCAGACGAGGGCAAGACCGTGCTGAAGGAAGTCGCGCGGGCGCTTCGCGCGACTCCAGGGCCAGATGCGTGGACGCAGGGTCTGTTCCGGCTCGAGACGCTCGCGCGGACGCGCGAGAGGCGAACGCGTGGGACCTCGCCGAGTTTCTCGCCCTGCAGATGGTCGAGCACGACGCGGCGTACGGCGGAAGCCATTTGAGCCTCGCGCTCGTCCTCCGCCACAAGGGGGACGAGCCGGGGGCTGCGCGGGCGATCGAGGCCGCGAAGCGCTATTGGCGCGACGCGGATCCCGACCTCCCGGAGCTCAAGCAGCTAGACGCGCCCGCGGTCAAGTGAGAACCATGTGGAGCCACGGGTCAGCGCGGTAACCCCAACACAGAGGGGGCCGGCGCCTTGTCTCTAACAGGAGGTCAGGAGGTCAGCTGATCTAAACCCAAAACCTTTGATCTTCTAATCTTCCGATCTTCTGTTAATCAGCGCCCCGTATAAGCTCGGTGCCTCCAACCAAGACGGGGGCAGGTGCCTTGGCAGCTCGCGTTGACCTGCCCTGGCAAGGGACGCCCGGGGCCGGGGAAGAGCACGGTAAGCGGACGGTAAAGATTGCGTGAGTTGTCGGTTCCCGCGATTGCGAGCGCCGAGCGGAGCGATACAATCCGCGGCATGTTCACCCCTCACACGCTCGCCCGCGGTTCGAGGAGCGTCTTCGTCCTGATGCTCGTCGCGGCTTCGTTCTGCCCACAGCCAGCGTCGGCGCAGCGGGCCCCATCCCCGCCAACGGCGGCGGACTTCGCCAGGTTGCAGGCGGAGCTCGCCATTCTGCGGAGCGAGGTCGCCTCTCTGCGTTCGGCGCTGGGCGAGATCACTGCGCCCGGCGGGCCATCCGCGCCCCTCGCTGCCCCGCAGATCGGCGCACCAGGCTCGCAGCCGCCGGCGCAGGTGACGCCGGAAATGCTGGAGCTGCTGAAGTCGCAGGTCGGAGAACAGGCGCAATCGAAGGTGGAATCCGCCTCCAGGATGCCGGTCAAGCTGACCGGCACGATCCTGACGAACACGTATGTGAACTCGGGCGAAGGGAACTGGCCGGAGAATCCCAATCTGGTCGGCAATCCATCAACCGAAAGCGGGGCGCGCGGCTCGATGAGCGCTACCGCGCGACAGAGCCGGCTCGGCCTTGACGTCGCTGGCATCGCGGTCGGCAGCTGGCAGGCCAGTGGCACGATCATCGCGGACTTCCTCGGCGGAGTGCCTGGATTCCAGACCGGCACCGTGATGGGACTTCCCCGACTGATTTATGCGTTCGGCCGCGTGGAATCCGATCGCACGGCGATCGAAATCGGCCAGGACCACGCGATCCTGGCGCCGCGCGACCCGACATCGCTCGCGGCCTTCTCGTTCCCGCTGCTCTTCCGCTCCGGGAACCTTTACCTCCGGGTACCCCAGGCGCGCGTCGAGCGGAAGCTGCGGGACGACCTCACCGTGACGATGGGCATCGTGGCGCCCGTCGCCGGAGACACGGCAAGTACGTACGAATTTGCCCCGCCGCCCGGCGCCGGCGAACGGTCGATGCGCCCCGCCTTCGAAGGCCGGGTGGGATTTGCACGCGGAAGCAGCGACACGCCACGCGAGATCGCCGTCGGCGCCTCCGGCCACTACGGCTGGCGGCGGTCGGCCACAGCCCGGAGCGAAGGCTGGGCAGTCGCGCTGGATTTCAACGGACGGGCCGGTCGGGTCGGCGCAGCTGGCGAGTACTTCGCAGCCGACAACGCCGAACCCTTCGGAGGCGGCATCTCGCAATCGGGACGCGCATCCGGAGGTTGGGCGGAGGGACGGTTCTCGCTGACGAAGCAGGCGACGTTGACGGGCGGCTTCGGCCGCGACAAGCCGGCAGACGCCCTCGGTCGCGTGCTGCGGCAGGACAACCGAACGATCTTCGCGAGCACGATCGTCCAGCTGACACCGGAGCTCGGTGCCTCGCTCGAGTATCGGTGGATGGAGACGCGGCTCGGCACGGTCGTCCCCGTGAAACGCGAGAACCACCATGTCAATGCCGTCTTTGCGGTCAAGTTCTGATGGAGACTCTCTGGCGGAGCGTGCGCCGCGCGACGCGGCTCCTCTCGATCGTCGCAGCGGGTACGGCGCTGCTGCCGGCGGTCGCATCGAGCGAACAGGTCGCGGGAAGAATTCAGACGCGCGTCCGGCCTGGCGCGTCCGCGGCGACGGCGGTCGTGTACGCCGAGCGCGTCGACGCGCCGGCGCCTGTGCGGCCGGGGACCTTCTCGATCACGCAGAAGAGCAAGGCCTTCATTCCCCGGGTACTTGTCGTACCGACCGGCTCCTCGGTCTCGTTTCCGAACGAGGATCCGATTTTCCACAACGTGTTCTCGCTCTCGGCGCCACAGCCCTTCGACCTGGGCCTGTATCGAGCCGGCGTAGCCACGAGCCGCACCTTCACACAGCCGGCCGTCTACTACGTGTTCTGCAACATCCACCCGCAAATGGTCGCGTTCCTCGTCGTCGCACCATCGACCTTCGTTGCGATGGCCGCGGCTGACGGCACCTGGAGCCTGGATGTGCCCCCGGGCCGCTACTTAATCACCGCGCTCTCCGAGCGCGCGTCGCCGGTGGCGATCGAAGTGACGGTTGGAAAGGGCACAACCGAGGCACCACCGATCGCGCTGGACGAATCGGTCGCCGTGGTCACACCGCACCTGAACAAGTACGGGAAGCCGTACCCGAAGTCGGCGTACACGGACAAGTGAGTGGAACCTCGGGGCGAACGGCATTCACTTGTCACGAAAAACCTTACAGGGAGGAAGGAGGAGGGGAGGACTGGATCACCATCCGATACGCCTGCACCGGCGCGGTGTAGCCCTTGACCGTGAGCGGCGGCGACCGGTTCGGCGCCGACCAGGCCCCGGACCATCTCGAAGGTCTGCTCGTTCATCAGAATCTCCCGGGCCTCGGCCGCGCTGCACAGCCGCGAGCTCAGGTTCACGGCCGGACCGACCGCCGTGTAGTCGAGGCGATCGTCGCTGCCGATGCTGCCGATGATCACCTCGCCCGTCGCGATGCCGATGCCGACCGACAAGGGGGGCAGCGCCGGATCCAGGCGGCTGGCGCCTTCGACGGCACGCTGGATTTCGACCGCACAGCGTATCGCGTCGAGCGCCATGTCGGCGCCCGCGAAGTGGGCGAAGACGGCGTCGCCGATGAACTTGTCGACGTCGCCGTGGAATCGCTTCACCAGATCCGCTTGCAGGTGCAGGTAGCGGTTCAGGACACGAACGGCTTCTTCCGGAGGACGGGCGTCGGCGAACCGCGTGAAGTCGCGGATGTCGCTGAAGAGCAGGGTCAGGGTGCGCCGCTCGCCAGACTCCTGCCCGGCAGAGGCGCGGCTGTGGATCATCGCGACGGTGGACTGCGAGACGAACCTCTGCATGTCCTCGCGCTCGCGCAGCCCCTGGGTCATGTGCTGGAAGGATCGCGCGAGATGCCCGATCTCGTCGCCTCGCGAGACCGCCAACGAGACGTTCAGGTTTCCCGCCGCCACTTCGCGCGTGGCGTCGACCAGCCGCGCGATCGGAGCGGTCAGCGAGCGCGCCAGCACCGCGCTGCCGGCAATCCCCGCTCCTGCCGCGAGCAATCCGAGGACGAAGAGACCGAGCTGAATGCTGCGGTACGGAGCGAGCGCGCGATCGCGCGACTGCAGGCTGACGATCCGGGACTCGAGGCTGACGATCCGCAGATCGCGGACCTCACGAGGCGCGACCACCACGCCTTGAAAATGCTCCCCTTCCACGTTCACATCCTGCGGCGCAGAGTCCGCCGAGAATGACGCGACATCTGCCGACGTCTTCCACGGCAGACGCTGCACCGGCAGGGTGCTCCCAGCGATGCCGCGCGACGACAGGATGACGATCTCGCGGTCGCTCGCGTCCTTCAGCGCTCTCGCCAGCGCTTCATCCACCGGAGTACCGGCGAGCACGAAACCGAAGACGGTGCCGCCGGCCTGGGCCGGTACGAGCGCGGACAGATAGACGCTATTGTCGATCTGAACGTCGCCGACCGCGGATCGGCCCGAGAGCGCCGGCGTCAGCCACGAGCGTTCGACGTCGGGCAGCTGAAGTGGAGCGAACGCGTCGCTCCTGGCGAGGACCTTTCCGTTGCCGTCGAGCGCCACCAGGAGCTCGGCGCGCGAGTGCTGCTGCCGGAACTCGTTCAGCGTGTCACGGATGGTGATCGCGTCGGTCGTGAGGAAGAGATTCCTCAGGTTGGGGAAAGCGGCGACGAGTTGCGCGACAAGATTCAGACTCTCATACCGTTCCTGAACCGCCGACGCGATGGCGTCGCGGCTGCGGGTCAGGTCCTCGGTGAATCGCTCGCCGACGGCACGGCTCGCCCGTATGTTGACGTACTCCAGCGTCACTGCGGTGAGGCCCACAATGAGCACGCTCTGGATCAACAACAGACGCCCGCGCAGCGAGTGGAAGGCCATGGAGAGTCGAGACCGATCAGACGTCGAGCTCTTCGGCCTGCTCCGCGCGTTCCATGATGAACCGGAAGCGCGCAGATGGATCTTTTCCCATGAGCTCGTTGATCACCCGATCGGTCACGAGCTGATCGGCGATGTCGACGCGCAGCAATCGCCGCGTGCGCGGGTTCATCGTCGTCTCCCAGAGCACCTTCGGCATCATCTCGCCGAGACCTTTGAAGCGGGTGATCTCCGGCTTCGCGCGTCCATTGCCATGCTGCTTCAACAGCCGAGCCTTGTGGCCCTCGTCGAGCGCCCAGAACGAGTCCTTGCCGATGTCGATGCGGTAGAGCGGCGGCTGGGCAAGGTACACGCAGCCGGCGGTGATGAGGCCCGGCATGTGCCGATAGATGAACGTCAGCAACAGCGTCGCAATGTGATGGCCGTCGGAATCGGCGTCAGCCAGGATGATCACGCGGCCGTACCGCAGGCGCGCCAGGTCGAACGTCTTGCCAAGGCTGCAGCCGAGCGCGGTGACCAGATCCGAGAGCTCCTTGTTCTCCAGGACCTTCGCGAGCGACGCGCTCTCCGTGTTCAGCACCTTCCCGCGCAGCGGCAGGATCGCCTGTCGCGCGCGGTCGCGTCCCTGCTTGGCGGATCCTCCGGCGGAGTCCCCCTCGACGATGAAGATCTCGCTGTCCTCGCGGCCAGGATTGGTGCAGTCACTCAGCTTGCCCGGCAGCGTGAGCCGGCCGGAGGTCGCCGATTTGCGAGCGACCTCCTGCTGCGCGGCGCGGCTCGCCTCCCGGGCGCGCGCGGCCAGGATGATCCTGGCGACGATCGATTCGGCGACGCTGGTATTGGTGTTGAGCCAGTGCTCGAGAGCCGGCCGGATCTGGGAGTCGACCGCTGACAGCACCTCGGGATTGTTCAGGCGATCTTTGGTCTGACCCTGGAACTGCGGCTCCTGAACGAAGACGCTCAACACCGCCACGAGCCCCTCGCGGATGTCTTCGGCGGTGAGCGTGACACCTTTCGGCGACAGGTTGTGGGTGTCGATGAAGTTCCGGACCGCCTTGCCGAGACCTGCGCGGAAGCCGTTCTCGTGCGTGCCGCCGGATCCCGTCGGAATGCCGTTGACGTAGCTGCGCACGTGCTCGTCGGTCGACTGGGTCCATTGGAGGGCGACGTCGAGCCGGATGCCGCTCTCGTCGTTCTCGCGCGCGATGCTGAACGCCGCCTCGTGCACCGGGACCGCCGACCGCTCGACGAGAATCTTCTTGAGGTAGTCGGCGAGCCCCTCACTGTGCTGGAAGACGTGCTTCTCTTTCCGCCCTTCGTCCTCGAAGACTATCTTCACGCCTTTGTGCAGATAACTCGAGACCTCGAGGCGCTGCCGAATCGTGTCCGCGTCGAATTCGACCTTCGGAAAAATCGTCGAGTCGGGGCGGAAGAACACCGTCGTTCCCGAGCCACGCGCGGGGCCAAGCTTCTTCAAGCCGCCGACGACGGCGCCCTGCCTGAATCGCATCTCCCACTGCGCCCCGTCGCGACGCACCGTCGCCACCAGCTCCTTCGACAAGGCATTGACGACGCTGGCGCCGACGCCATGGAGACCGCCGGAGGTCTTGTAGCTGCCGGCGTCGAACTTGCCTCCCGCGTGCAGCGTCGTGAAGATGACCTCCACCGCGCTCTTCTTCGTCTTCGGATGTTTGTCGACCGGGATGCCCCGGCCATCGTCCACGATCGTGATGGCGCTCTCATCCTCGTGGAGCGTGACCGCGATGTTCGAGGCGTAGCCGTTCATCGCCTCGTCTATGGCGTTGTCGAGAATCTCCCAGACGAGGTGGTGGAGACCGGTGGCTCCCACCCCGCCGATGTACATGCCGGGCCGCTTTCGAACGGGCTCGAGCCCCTCGAGAACGGTGATGTCCTTCGCTGTATAAGTCGTCGCCATCTACAAGGATGTACTTCCTAGGTCGGTAGCAGCCGCTCCGTTGTCGCGGCTGCGGAACTTCGGTCGGCGGCTAGAGGATGTTTCCACACCAGCCGCTCCGCTGCCGCGTCTGCGGAACTTCGGTCGGCGGCTACCGGATGTTTCTGCGCCAGCCGCTCCGCTGCCGCGACTGCGGAACGGCGGTCGGCGGCTACCGGATGTTTCCACACCAGCCGCTCCGCTGTCGCGGCTGCGGAACGGCGGTCGGCGGCTACCAGATGTTTCCACACACCAGCCGCTCCGCTGCCGCGGCTGCGGAATTCTGGCCGAATAACCACGATCACTCCCTGATGGACCGCTGGTACGAATGGAGGTCATCGGGAAACGGGATGTGGGCCGATAGTAGCATGCGCTCCCCAATCGAGAAGAGCGGCGCTGGGAGTAGAATACGTGGATGTCGAGGGGCCGGCTCGTTCGGGGCGCCGCGGTCGCACTTGCCGTCGCGGCTTTCGTCGCGACCGCGAGCGCGCAGGGGTTTCGCCGCGGCAACCGGTTCTTCGAGCCGCTCCGGTCTCCCACGCCCGAGAGCTTCGACGGATCGTTCACCTTCTGCCGGATCATGTTCCCGAGCGGCTACGGCGACGGGAGCGGCTGGGGTGTGGACTATCCCCGCGCGGACATCAATCTCTCGATCCGGCTGTCAGAGCTCACCAAGACGCAGATCAGCCGCCAGTCCAACGGCGAGCCGAACCATCTGGTGATGGATCTGAACGACCCCGCGATCTTCAACTGTCCCTTCATCATGATGACCGAGGTGGGGAACGCCTACATCGGTCCGACCGAGGCGGAGCACCTCCGCGAGTACCTGCTCAAGGGCGGCTTCCTGTGGGCGGATGATTTCTGGGGCAGCTACGCCTGGGAGCACTGGGTCAGCGAGCTGTCGAAGGTGCTTCCGCCAAACGAGTACCCGATCAAGGACTTGCCGCACGACCATCCGATCTTCCACTCGCAGCTCGAAGTGGCACGTGTGCCGCAGATCCCGTCGATCGGTTTCTGGGGCGGGCCCGGCGGGCCAACCTCCGAGCGCGGGAGCGACAGCGCGGAGCCGCACGCCCGCGGCGTCGCCGATTCGCACGGACGCCTGATGGTGCTCATCACACACAACACCGATTTCGGCGACGCCTTCGAGCGTGAGGGCGACGACCCGAGCTACTTCTACACGTTCTCGGTCGCAGGGTACGCCTTCGGGATCGACACGTTGCTGTACGCGCTGACGCACTAGTTCCGTGGCCCCCTGGAACTTGCGGCATCCATAAAGCTTGCGGCGCTGCAAAACCCATCAACAGGGAGGAATAGGAGGAGCACAGATCTCAGGATCAACGATCTTCGCCGATCGATTCTGCTGGCCGAGAGCCCTGAAGGGCTCCGCTACAACACGCGCACGACTTTGACGAGCATGGCCAGCTGGCCCGCGTGATACGCGTCGTGCTGCACGAGGCCATGCAGCAGCACGTACTTGGTGACGCCGGTGCCTGCCGCACGATTGCGCGGATCGTTGGTGGGCTCGAACAGGCTCGACTCAGGCAGGTTGCGGACTGCTGACGTGAGTGCCGCGTGCGCGGCATCGAGCCGCTCCAGCGTTTCGCGCCAACGTTCGGCGGTTGGCGGACCCACCTCGGGCCAGTCCCCCTCTTCGGGTTCGCCGGACGGCGCACCCGACAGACGTCGGCGCACTTCGTTCTTCCACGCAATCATGTGCAGCACGAGCTCCCAGATCGTGTGCACGTGCGGCACGGTATGCGCCGCGGCCTGAGCGGCGGTGACGCCTTTCAGGATGTCGCTGACAGACGACCCGTGCCAGGGGTCGCCAGCATGCTCACGCTCGAGCTCATCGACAATGCGCGCCGTTTCAGACATTCCCGGAGTCTGCGCGATCCCGGGTTCGAGGATCAAGTGGAGGACAGTCACAGTGGACAGCCACAGCGTTGAATTCGGGCTATCGGGTTGTTGAACGGCTGCTTTTCAACTACTTTCCTTTGTTCTCCGGCAGCGTCCACGCGTACAGCACTCCGCCGCCAGCGACCAGGAAATACTGCTTTCCATCGAGCTCGTACATCGTCGGCGAATTGCCGACGCGCCCGATGCCCGAGTGCCAGAGCGTGCTGCCGTCGCTCGTGCGCAAGGCCAGGACGTTGCTGGCCGAATCGCCCGAGAACGTCAGTCCCGTAGCCGTCGTGAGCACGCCGGCCGAAGGCTCGCCTCCGCTCAAATCGTGCTCCCATCGGATCTTGCCGGTCTTGTAGTCGATGGCCCGGAGCATCCCCTTGCTCCACACGCCGTAGTCCGCACCGGCCCACCCGTAGTCGCCGTGCTCAGGCTTGAAGAAATAGATCCCGTAGGCGTCCTGCGCGCTGACGATCAGGAGTCCGGTTGCCGGGTCGAAGCTCGGAGATCGATAGTTGGTCCCGCCGCCCTCGTTCGGCGCCACCAGGCTTCCGTCGCGCGCCGGCTCCTTGGCCGGGTTCGGCTGCGGCCGGCCCTCCTCGTCCACACCCGATGCCCAGTTCGTTGCCGCGAACGTCGTCGTCAACAAGCTCTTGCCGTTGGTGCGATCGAGGACGAAGAAGTAGCCGTTGCGCGACGCCTGCAGCAGCATCTTGCGCTGCGAGCCGCCGAAGACACCGTCGACCAGGACGGGGACCTCCGCTGCGTCCCAATCGT
Source organism: uncultured Acidobacteriota bacterium (assembly GCA_963804795.1). GTDB lineage: Bacteria > Acidobacteriota > Vicinamibacteria > Vicinamibacterales > 2-12-FULL-66-21 > CAVSUB01. The sequence continues at coordinate 218,673 of CAWDRS010000025.1, forward strand.
GCGTGTCGTGCGGCGAGACCTGGAAGCCCCACGCGAGCGTGCCGGTGTCCGGGTTGATCGCGAGGATGCTGCACGTCCAACGATTGTCGCCAGGACGATAGGGGCCGTTGAGGACGGGCGTCGGATTGCCCGTGCCGACGTAGAGGAGGTTCAGCTCGGGATCGTACGTGCCCGTGTTCCACATCTGACCGCCGGTGGCGTTACCGCTGATCGATCCGGGCGTGCCGAGAGGCGGCGTGCTGTAGAAGGTCCACTGCAGTTTTCCGGTCTCGGGATCGAACGACTTGAGGGTGCCCGGCAGGTTGTCGAAGTCGCCCGACATGCCAACGATCAGATGATTGCGGATGAGGAGCGGTGCGTTGGTCGACCAGAAGCCCTTCTTCGCATCGGCAATCAGCACGTCCCACTTGACCTTGCCGTCCTTCGCGTCGAGCGCCACCAGGTGCGTGTCGGGCGTCGTCAGATAGACGGTGTCCTTGTAGACGGCCGCGCCGCGGTGCCCGATGTGGAAGGCCTGGTTGTTCGGGTGCGTGTAGCGCCAGATCTGACGCGCCGTCCGCGCGTCGATCGCCCAGATGTTGTCGGGCGCCGTGATGTAGAGCACGCCGTTGACCAGGATGGGCGTGGACTTGATCTGCGCACCCTGGCCGGACTGCCACGCCCAGGCCAGCGTCATCTGATGGACGTTGTCGGGCGTAATCTGCGTCAGCCGGCTGTGGCGCTGGCCGGTGTAGTCGCCGTGAAACGTCGGCCAGCTGTCGACTGGCGGCTTCAGCAGGGTTGACGGATCGAGACCTTGCGTCGGAGCGCTCTTGGATGTTGCCGGCGTTTGCGGCGCCGTCGTCCCGGCCTGGGGCGTCTGGCCGGTGATCAACGCCGGAAACGCAAACGCCACGGCGACGCTCGCGATCGTCAGGCTGATGCTGGGTCGTGATGCCATAGTCTCCGCCTTGCTCAAACCGCCGGAGAGCGGGCTTCGAGCCGGTCTCGTGGCCGGGTCTGAAGACCCTGCCCTACTTCAATGTCTGCAGATACGCGAGGACGTTGTGCATGTCTGCGTCCGTGTATTTCGCAAGCTGCGCGGCGTGCGCTTCGAGCTTGTCGTCGATCACGACCTTTACTTGTTTCATCGGCCAGGACCGATACCAACCGGTCTCGTCTGTGAGTGCGATCGTGAACTCGTCTCGATACGCCAGCCTGCCGGTGACTGCGGGACCGCTCGGCGGCGTCACCGTCACGGTCGGCGCGTACGGCACTCGCCCACCGCGCCCGCCGCGCCCGCTCGGATAGAGCATCCGCTGCATCAACTGCAGTCCCTGCAGCCGCGTCGCGAGACCGGCCAGATCACCGGAAGGGGTGTGGCACTTCGCGCACCCACCAGGCCCGTTGAAATACTGCTCGCCTGCCTGCGCGTTGCCGGTCTGAAGGTCCGCGACTTCGACAGAACGGCGGTTGCCTTCGAGGGAGTCCGCCTTTCGTTTCTGATCGTGGATGAATGCCACGACCGCGGCAAGGTCGCCCTCCGACATCGTGCTGGGCGGCATCCCCTTTTCGGGGCGCCCACTGCGCACGACGGGACCGATCTTGTCGCCCTTGACGTCTTCCGCGACGACCAGCGAGCGCGTGAGGTCCGGCCCGGTCTCGCCGCCCATCGCGTCACGCCCGTGGCAGAAGCCGCACTGGGACGCGAAGAGCGCCTGACCGGCGAGGACCTGTTCCGGGGGATACGTCTGCGGCGTCACACTTTGCGGAGGCCGCTGCGACGCAGGACTGCCCTGCCGCCCTCCGCCTTGTGCCGGCGGCTGCGGCGCCTGGGCCGGTGGCGTCGCCGGAGGCGTTGGGGCAGGAGCAGGCGCCTGTGCCTGCAGAAACGCGGCAACCCAGACGCTGAGCACGACGATTGATGCAGCGCGCATCATGAACACCTGTGTGTGAGATACCAGCGCGGACGCAAATCTGGAAGCGGTTCCAACGGCCCGGGCACTCTATCGTGACTCCGGGCGGGCGTCAACGCGGTCAGCCGCAGTCAGCTAGAGGGCAGCCGATCAGTCCAGCAGCAGCGCGCCCGGATCTTCGACCAGGGCTTTGACGCGAACCAGGAACTGGACCGCCTCCGAGCCGTCGACGATGCGGTGGTCGTAGGTGAGGGCGACGTACATCATCGGCCGCACGACGGCCTGCCCGCCGACCGCCACCGGGCGTTCCTGGATCTTGTGGAGACCGAGGATGCCGACCTGCGGCGGATTCAGGATGGGCGTGCTCAGCAGTGATCCGAACACGCCGCCGTTGGTGATCGTGAACGTGCCTCCCTTGAGATCGGCGAGCGAGAGCGTCCCGTCCTCCGCCTTCTTCGCGAAACCCCGGATCTGGGTCTCCATCTCGGCAAAGCTCAAACGATCCGCGTCGCGCAGCACCGGAACGACGAGCCCTTCGCTCGCGCCGACAGCGACGCCGATGTCGAAGTAGTGCTTGAGCACCATTTCGTCCCCCTGAATCTCGGCGTTGAGACGGGGGAACGCACGAAGCGCGCCGATCGAGGCCTTGACGAAGAACGATGCGATGCCGAGCCCGACGCCGTAACGATCCTTGAACGCCTGTTTGTGCCGCTCCCGCAACGCCATCACGGCCGACATGTCCACTTCGTTGAACGTTGTCAGCATCGCCGCCGTGCTCTGCACCTCGACGAGACGACGAGCGATCGTCGCGCGACGCTTCGACATGCGGACGCGCTCTTCGGTGCGATCGCCCGCCGCAACCCGAGTCTTTTCCGCGACAGGTGGAGCGGGCTTCGGGGCGGGCGGCGCGACGACCGGCGGGAGGACGGCGGCTGGCGGTGGGGTGTCGGCTCCACGGACGGCCTGTTCGACGTCGCGACGCATGACCCGGCCCGCGTCGCCGCTGCCGCGAACGCTCGAGAGGTCCACTTCGTGTTCTTCCGCCGCTTTCCGCGCGGTCGGCGTCGCGCGCGGGCCTTTTCCGGACGCGGCGGGCGGCGGCGCCGCCGCCTGACGCTGCGCTGGCGCCTGCTGGGCGGCCGTGACCTGGCGATTCGCGTCCACCGCAACGGGTGCCGCGGCTGCAGCCTCCGGCGGCGGCGTGCCCTTGGCCGCCGCGGATTCCTCGATCACGCCGAGGACCTCTCCGACCTTGACGTCCTCGCCGTCCTGACGGGCGATCCGGCTGAGCACGCCCGCCTGCGGCGCACTCACCTCCAGATCGATTTTGTCGGTCTCGAGCTCCACGAGCGGGTCGCCCGCTGCCACGACGTCTCCTTCGTGCCTCAGCCACTTGGCAATCCGGGCATCGACAATGGACTCACCGACCTCGGGCACGACGATATTCGAAGCCATGTTTTTCTCCACCGGGGGGCTGGCACGCCGGCCTAAACCGGCACGCTAACTCGTGAGCTGTGCCGCTTTGGTATCGCGCGTGGACACGGTCGGCTTGGGAGGCATGCGCGTGCCGTATGCCTGATTGACCAGCGCCTGTTGATTCACACCATGACGTGACGCGGAACCCTCTGCGGGATTTGCACTGCGTGGGCGCGCGACTCGCCGAACCGGACGGCCGTTGGCGACATCCACGAGGAACGGCCGGATGAACTCCCACACACCCATGTTCTCCGGCTCTTCCTGCACCCAGGCGATTTCCTCGGCGTTCGGGAACGAATCGAGGGCGGCACGCAACGCATGCGTGGGCGCGGGGTACAGCTGCTCCACGCGACAGATCGCCACGTCCGGCCTCGACGTGCGCTGTTCCGCGGCAATCAAATCCATGTAGACCTTCCCACTGCACAGCAGCACGCGTCGAACCTCGCCTGCCCGTGCCTCGGCTTCCACATCGTGGAGAACCGTGAGGAAGCGGCCTTCTGTCAGCTCGCGGGGCGTCGACGGCACCTGAGGGTGCCGCAGGAGGCTCTTCGGCGTCAGGACGGCGAGCGGCAGCGGATCCACGGTCAGGAGCGCGGCCTGGCGGCGCAAGAGGTGGAAGAACTGGGCGGCCGTCGTGCAGTTGGCGACGCGGATGTTGATGTCCGCCGCCAGCTGGAGAAAGCGCTCGGGCCTGGCGCTCGCATGATCCGGACCCTGACCCTCGAGCCCGTGCGGGAGCAGCAGGACGAGCGACGGCCGCAGGCCCCACTTCCCGCGCGCCGACACGATGAACTCGTCGATCATGACCTGCGCCCCGTTGATGAAGTCGCCGTACTGCGCTTCCCAGATCACGAGCCTGGAGGGTTCCTGAATGTTGTAGCCGTACTCGAATCCGATGACGGCGTTCTCGGTCAGCGGGCTGTTGTGGATCTCGAAGGCGGCCCGCGCCTGGGGCAGCGTCTGCAACGGCACGTGGACGCGGCCGGTGACGGCGTCGTGGAAGACCGCATGGCGATGGCTGAAGGTGCCGCGCTCGACGTCTTCGCCGGTGAGCCTGATGCTGATGCCGTCGGCAAGAATCGACGCGTAGGCCAGTTCTTCCGCGCTCGCCCAGTCGACCGTGCGCTCGTCCGGGTTGTCGAGGAACTGCCCTTTCTTCTCGCGCACGCGTTCGAGCTTGCGGTGGATCGTGAAGTCGCCCGGGAGGACGTTCAGCGACGCGTTGAGCTCCCGAAGCCGCTCGAGCGGCACGCCCGTCGCCACACGCGCGGCAGCGCCGGGAGGCGGCGTCTCCGGGGTCGGCTCGACGAAGTCCTGCTCCGGCTGCAGCTTCTCGTAGACCTCCTGCAGCTCGTTGAGGTACGCCTTCACGCTGACGTCCGCGAGAGCGGCGTCGATGACGCCGCGCTCGACCAGCGTGCGCGCCCAGATTTCCCGAACGGTCGGCTGCGCCGCAATCCTCTGATACATCAGCGGCTGCGTGAAGCCCGGCTCGTCCCCTTCGTTGTGGCCGTAGCGCCGGTACCCAATCAGGTCGATCAGGAAGTCGCGATGGAACCGCGCGCGATACGCAAAGGCCAGGCGCGCCGCTTCGACGCAGGCTTCGGGGTCGTCCGCGTTCACGTGCACGATCGGAATCTTGAAGCCGCGCGCAAGGCCGCTCGCGTACGACGTGCTGTAGGAATCTTCGGGAGCCGCCGTGAACCCGAGCTGGTTGTTGGCGATCACGTGGATCGTGCCGCCCGTCGAATAGCCTGGGAGGCGGCTCAAGTTCAGCGTCTCGGCGACGATGCCCTGACCGGGGAAGGCGGCATCGCCGTGAATGAGAATCGGTACGCTGCGAGCCGGATCGAAGCGCGGGGCACCGCCGCTGTCGGCGATCGTCCCGGCGGCCCGCGCCATTCCCTCGACGACCGGATCGATGGCCTCGAGATGGCTCGGATTCGGCGGCATCGACACCACGAGATCGAGCTGCGCGCCGCCTCGGATCGCGCGCAGCGCTCCCGCGTGATACTTCACGTCGCCCGTCCACGCCATGTCCTCCCGGAACGTGCGGGACACCGGCTCCTTGAACTCCGCCAGGATCTGCGCGTACGGCTTGTTGAGGACGTGCGCCATCACGTTCAGACGGCCGCGGTGGGCCATGCCGATCAGGATGTGCCGGATGCCGGACTCGGCGGCCTCGCCGATGACTTCGTCCAGCACGGGCACGAGCATGTCGAGCCCTTCGATGGAGAAGCGCGTCTTGCCGGGGAAGGTGCGCTGGAGGAACCGCTCGAACGCCTCGACCTGCGACAGCCGATCGAGCAGGGCGCCTGGATTGATGGGATCCGCCGGCGCGCGAAACCGCCCGGCCTCGGCCGCCTGACGCAGCCACTCGCGCTCGGCCGGCACGAACACATGCGAGTAGTCGTAGCCGGAGGTCGAACAGTAGATGCGCCGCAGTTCTTCGATGGCGTCGTACGCCGTCTGGCCCGGATCGACGAGCGCCCCGGACACGAGGCTCGCCGGCAACGCCTGCAGATCCTGATCGGTGACGCCGTGTGTCTCCGAGAGGAGCGAGGGGTCGCCAGGGGGCCGTCCGCCGAGAGGATCGAGCCGCGCAGCCAGGTGCCCGTAACGCCGGATGGACTCTGCGAGGTTCACGGCGCCGACGATCTTCTGAAGCGGCAGGCCCGAGGCGGGCTCGAGGGCATCTTCAGCGGGCGGCGTCCAGGTCTCGAACAGCGCCCGGGTCTCGGGGTCGACCGACGCAGGATTCTGCCGGTACCGTTCGAATGCTTCGAGCACGTATCCCCGGTTGAGGCCGGAGAATTCCTGCCATGGACCCATAACCTGCCAATTCTAGCAGGGCCAGGGAGATCGGGTCGGGATCAGGGATCCGGGATCAGGGATCCAGGATCGGGGATCCCGTCACACTCGCCGGCGCGGCAGGCTCAGGGTCTTCCACTCTTCCGACCGAAGGTGTTTGGCCAGGAACACGATCTGGCCGACGTGGTACGAATGGTGGGTCAGCTGCCGATTGAGGGCCTGAACGACCGTGTGGCGCTCGCCGCGAATGGTCACCTCGCGCCGCAGGTCGTCCGGCGACAGCGCATCGAGCGCGTTGAAGAGGACCTGCCACCCACGTTCCCAGTCCTCCATCACCGCGCGCCGCGAGGTGGGGCCTTCGATCTCGAACTCGCCGTCGCGATTGCGGTCCGGTTTTTCTCCGTCGGTCGTGAGGAAGTCAGTGAAGCGCGAGCGCAAGTTGCCGGCCATGTGCTTCGCGATCACGGCGAGGCTGTTCGACTCGGCGTCCAGCGCCACGTTCAGGTCGTCGTCTCTTGCCTGCGCCAGCGCACCTTCGGCCAGCCGCTTCATCTTCTCGAACTGGACACGCACGTCGGCGAGCCAGTCGCGGTCGAAATTGTCGGTCACCATCGCACACCTCGGTGACGAAACGCGCTATTCCGCGAACGGCTCCGGTGCATCCGGAACGGGCCAGAGGATGCGCGTGAACTGGCCGCGCTGGAGCAGCTCGCGTCCCTTGCCGCCACGACTCGTGACCTCGTACTTCGTGGTGCTGATCGTCTGCTCGGCGCCCCGGCTGGTCTCAACGGTGAGCAGATCCCGATCGCCGGTCGACGCGATGAAGCCAAGGACCCGATCGGCTTTGTCCAGCTTGATCAGGATGACGCCCCGTCCGGGACCCGAGAGATAGTTGATCTCGTCGACGTTGCACAAGAGCCCGCGGGCCTCGCGCGTCGCGGCAATCACCGTCTCGCTGCCCGTGACTCGACTCACGCCGACGACCTCCGCGCCTTCGGGCGCCCGCGCGAACCTGCGCCCGGCCCGCGTGCTGGGCTCGAGGAACGGCTCCAGGCTGAAGCGCAGGCTGTAGCCATCGCTCGTGACCGCAAGCGCATGGACGGGCGGCACATCTCCTTCTTTTTTCGGCGCAATCACGCCGCTCACGCGCGGGTCGAGGCTGAGCGCCGCGACGATTCGCTCGCCGTCCCGCAGCTTGAAGAAGCGCTGAATCGGCTCGCCGTAGCCGGTCGACGGCGGAAGATCCGCGATCCGCGCCGAGTACGCCACGCCGAAGTTGCTGAAGAACACCACGGTGGCGCGTGTGCTGCCCGGCAGCACGGCGAGCACGGCGTCTCCTTCGCGGACGCGCGTGGCCGAGACGTCCTTCACCTCCTTCTGCCGCTTGACCCAGCCGTCGCGGGAGGCGACCACGACGTTGTCCTCGTCCACGATGAAATCTTCGGCGGTGTATTCCGCTTCCCCCTCGTCGCTGGCAATCGTCGTCCGGCGCGCGTCGCCGTACTTCTTCTGCATCTCCTCGATCTCGACGCGCACGACACCCCACCGGCCGGGCTCGTCCTTCAACAGGGCGTTGATGTTGCGGATGCGGCGGCGCTTTTCCTCGAGCTCTTTCTTGATAATCAGGATCTCGAGGCGCGCGAGGCGGTAGATCTTCAGCTCGAGGATCGCATCCGTCTGCTCGGCGTCGAGCTCGAAGCGCTTCATGATCTGCTGTGCGGCGTCGGGCTTGCCCTCCGACTTGCGCACGATTCGCAGAATCTCGTCGAGCGCGTCGAACACCTTCTCGAAGCCTTGAAGGATGTGGACGCGGGCCTTGAGCGACTCGAGCTCGTGCTCGAGCCGTCTCGTCACGACCTCCAGGCGGAAATGGAGGAAGTGCCAGAGCATGGCGTGCAGGTCGAGCCGCTCCGGCCGCCCGATGTCGGCCGCCTCGGTCGGGATGAGGCAGGTGAGGTTCACGATGAAGCTGGTCTGGAGCGGCGTGTGCTTGAACAGGTACGCCATGACCATCTTCTCGTCGGCGTCTTTTTTCAGCTCCAGCGCGATTCGCACGTCCTCGGTGGACAGATCCTTCACGTCGACGAGCGGAGGCAGCTTGCGGCTGAGCGCCACGTCCGCGATGCGCTCGACGAGCGTGGACTTGTTCACCGTGTACGGCACGCTGGTGATGAAGATCGTCTTGCTCCCCCTCGTGACGGGCCCTTCCTCCCAGGTCGATCGAAGCCGCACGGCGCCCGATCCCGTCTTGTAGATCTGCTTCAGCTCCTCGGCGGAATTGAGAATCTGCCCCCCCGTCGGAAAATCGGGACCCTTCACATATCGACAGAGCTGCACGCTCGTCAGGTCCGGGTTGTCGAGCAGCTTCAGCAGCGCCGTGCAGACCTCGTTGAGGTTGTGCGGAGGGATGTTCGTCGCCATGCCGACCGCAATCCCGGTCGCTCCGTTGATCAGGAGGTTGGGAATGCGGGCGGGCAGCACGACCGGCTCGGTCTTCGTCCCGTCGTAATTCGGCCGGAAGTCCACCGTCGCCTGGTCGATTTCGCCGAGCATCTCGTCGCTGATGCGGGCGAGACGACATTCGGTGTAGCGCATCGCCGCCGCGTTGTCGCCGTCGAGCGACCCGAAATTGCCGGAGCCGTCGACGAGCGGATAGCGGAGCGAAAACGGCTGCGCCATCCGCACGAGCGTCTCGTAGAGCGCCGAATCGCCGTGGGGGTGATAGTTCCCCATCACGTCGCCGACGACTTTCGCGCATTTCCGGTGCTTGACGTCGGCGGTCAGGTTCTGCTGCCACATCGTGAAGAGGATGCGGCGCTGGACCGGCTTCAAACCGTCGCGAACATCCGGCAGCGCGCGCGAGGTGATGACCGACAGCGCGTAGTTGAGGTATCTCGCCTGGGCGGCCTCATGGAGCGCAACCGCCGTTGGATCGCTGCCGCCTGGCCCCGGGCCTGTCGTCTCGACCGTGCTATCGCCGTCCTCCGGCTCATCGAACAGGGAGCCGCTGTCTTTCGATCGTTTCGCCAACGAACAAATCCTCCGAAGGGAGGATAGCAGACCGGGGGACGGAGGGGACCGAGGTGCGCACCGGAACGGCAGCACCATCGACGGGCATGCGGACGCCATCCTGACAACCGGTGGCCCCGCGCAAATCGATCGTACCGGCCGGCTGGAGGCGCCCGTGGGATCACAGAAGATCAGAAGATCAGCAGGTCAAACGTCCCAGGAATCCGCGGTTCCGTTCTTAAACCTTCTTGCCTTCTGATCTTCTGTTGAATCAGGAGCTGCGCCCCAGAAGCGTTGCCGCGAACAACCATGGCGTAGCTGTCGTTCGGATGCTTCACGTCAGTATTCGATCGACGGCTGCCCTCCGTCGCCCCGAGGGACCCCGCGAGATAAGATTGATCGCCGTGCCCTCCCAACCCATCCTCCAGCTCGATGACGCCACCGTCGTCAAGGGCGGCCGAGCCGTGATCGATGCCATATCGCTCACGATCGAAGAAGGCGAGCACACGGTCGTCCTCGGCCCGAACGGGGCTGGCAAGTCCGTGCTGCTTCGCCTCCTCACCCATCAGGAACGCCCCCTCGCACGCGAGGAGGGTCCGGCTCCCGTGCGCGTGCTCGGCCAGGACATCTGGAACATCAGCGAGCTGCAATCGCAGCTGGGCGTCGTGTCCGCCGATCTTCACCATCGTTTCGTGAACGGCAACAACGAAGGGCTCATCACGGCCGAAGCGGCGGTGTTGTCCGGCTTCCTCGTTTCGTACGGAATCCTCCGTTACGGCGAAGTCACGGACGACATGCGCCGACGGACGGCAGAAGCTCTTGACATGATGGGTGTCTCCCACCTGGCCACCCGACGCCTGAACGAGATGTCGAGCGGCGAGGCGCGCCGCGTGATGCTCGCCCGCGCGCTGGTGACCACGCCTCGGGCTCTGGTGCTCGATGAGCCGACGACCGGCCTCGACCTCGTGGCGCGGCACGACTTCCTGGACCGCGTCCGGCGGATCGCGCGCAACGGCACCACGCTCATCCTCATCACGCATCATGTGGAGGAGGTCGTCCCGGAAATCGAACGCGTCGTACTGCTGAGCCGCGGGCGGATTGCGGCCCACGGGCCGAAGGCATCGATGCTGACGGGCGAACACCTGAGCCGTGTCTTCGACGCCCCGCTGCAGATCGACCAGGTCGGCGGCTTCTACTTCGCTCGACCGGCCCACACCGCGTTCGAGCCTGCGGGTTGATCCGCCGGGCGCTTTCGAGCCCCGCCCGCCTTGCGGGTGCTGCGGCTGCATCACGCGGTCTCTCCACCCAGCCGCAGCGCGAAGCAGGTGATTGTGGGGTAGGGCGGTACCATTCGCGCGAGAAACCGCGCCGGCGGCGGGCAGTCTTCGAGGTGGATTTGCCGGCGGCTGATCGCGTGCATGGTTAGCGGCGACAGTTCAACAGGAGTTCAGGAGTTCAAGAGGTAAAGATCTCCTGTTAGTGCGTCGCTCACTTGTTCTGGGGTCGCCGCAGACCAAGCTCCAACTGGACATCGCCTGACGATCATGGCGCACGCTATGCTCGGAATGCTCCAGAGATGAACTCATGAAGACGACTCTTCGCTACCTCCACCTGGACGTCTTCACCTCGAAGCGCTTCGAGGGCAACCAGCTCGCCGTCTTTCCGGACGTACCCGAGATTCCGGCGGAGCTGATGCAGCGGATTGCCGCCGAGATGGCGTTCTCAGAATCGACGTTCATCTTTCCGCCGGCCGGGCCGGGCGACGTGCGCATGCGCATTTTCACCCCCGGGGCTGAGTTGCCAATGGCGGGGCATCCGACGATTGGGAGCACCTTCGCGCTCGCATCTGAAGGCAGAATCGAGCGCGACCGCCAGAAGTTCACGTTCGAGCTGGGAGTCGGACCTATCGAGGTTTCTCTCGAGTGGAGTGCCGAGGGCCTCGCGTTCGCCTGGATGTCGCAGCTGCTGCCCGAGTTCGGCGCACAGGCGCCCAATCGGGCTGAAATCGCCGCGGCCATGGGAGTGGATGCGACCGATCTCGACGGCGGCCATGCCGTCGAAGTGGTGTCGTGCGGGTTGCCGTTCCTCTTCGTCCCGTTGCGAACGCGAGCGGCCGTCGATGCGGTCTCGATCGACCGGCGGGCGCTCGCGAGCGCGTGCGCCGCGGCCGGGATCGACGAGCTGGGACTGTTCGTCTTCACGATGGAGAGAGGTGCGGGAGACGAAACCGTCTACAGTCGGATGCTGGCACCCGGATTCGGTATTACGGAAGACCCCGCGACCGGCAGCGCGAGCGGTCCACTCGGTTGCTATCTGCTCCAGCACGGCATGGTGAGCGCGACGGAGGCGCGGCAGATGATCAGCCTGCAGGGTGTGGCAATGAAACGTCCAAGCCGGATTCACATCTCGATCGACAGCGACAACGGGCGCATCACACGGGTCCGGGTGGGCGGTCAGTCAGTGCTCGTAGGAAGAGGAGAAATCGAGATTTGAGATCAGGAGAGCATGAGGCGAGTGCCTGAATTTTCTTAATCCGCGCTTCCGTTCTTAAGCCTTCTTGCCTTCTGATCTTCTGATCTTCTGTTTAACAGGAGCCGCGTCCCCAGAACCGTTGCTGCGAACAGCATGGGGTGGCCGTCGTCCGGATGCTTTTCGCACGCGAATGGTGTGAATAAGCGCCTACGGATCTTCAGCTATCGTCAGTCCTGTTGTGGCCGGGAAGGAGGCTGGAGGCCTCTGACCTCGATGAGGATAGCGCCTGCCGACAGCGCGAGCCACGTCACCGCGCGGCCGGGCCACGTGGCGGCGAGCCACCACGCGACGGGTAGAGCGACCCACAAGCTGAGGCAGAAGAAGCAGTGCACGAGGTCGCCGAGCCCGAGCCGCTCCGCCGCGGCTCGAGCCTTCGCAACGATCCCCCAGGGCCCGTGCTCGAGGTGGAGTAGATGGGTCATACGCCACACGGCCAGCATCCCGAGCACGAACCATAGGGTCATCCTTTCTTCCATGCGCCCTTACTTTATGCACAGTCGACTCGAGGCACACGCGCAAGAACGACGGATGGAAAGGATTCGTACAGGACTAACGGGCGAAATCGTTCCTCCTAACGGCTGGCTCTTGACGCCGCCCTTCGACCATAGGATCGTCGGGGTCCCCGACGGGACATTTCGCCCGCGGGAAGCTCGAGAGGATCGATGACGTGGTGCGCCACCTGACGAAAGACGAATTGGAAGCCGGATTGGACCAGATTCGAGCGGCGCCAGCGAACGAAGGGGTCCTTGAGCTCATCGTCCGCCGGCCGGCCGTCGACGCGCGCGAAGTGGTCGAGATCGGGGAGCTGGACCCGGCCCACGGCCTGGTCGGCGACACCTGGAGCATACGCGGCAGCCGGCGCACGACCAATGGGACGTCGCACGCGGACACGCAGCTCAACATCATGGGCTCGCGCGCGGCGGCGCTCGTGGCACAATCGCGCGACCGCTGGGCACTGGCCGGCGATCAGCTGTACATCGATCTGGACCTCAGCGGAAGCAACCTGCCGGCGGGAACCCGGCTCTCGCTCGGGTCGGCTGTGATAGAGATCACGGATCAACCACACACCGGGTGCGCGAAATTCGTATCCCGCTTCGGTCCCGAGGCCATGAAGCTCGTCAACTCGCCGATCGGCCGGGAGCTGAATCTTCGCGGCGTGAACGCCCGGGTCGTCCAGCCAGGCACCATCCGTGTCGGAGATGTCGCACGTAAGTGTTCGAAGCCGGAGCCCGGAGCGTGAAGCCGAGAGCCTGTTTCTGAGGGCACTGTGACCACATTCAACCCGTCGATTCTGGCGTCCATCGTGCTGCTGATCGGAGCGACGGCGGCAGATCAGGCGCCGGACAACAAAGCGTCCGCCGATCCCGGGATCGTCACCTCGGAGTTCATCTACGACACGCCGCCGCCCACACCGCAGTGCCACGCGTCGACGATCGTCGAAACCCCCTCGGGGCTCGTCGCTGCCTGGTTCGGCGGCGAATACGAGCGTCATCCCGAAGTCCGCATCTGGACCTCACGCCGCGTCGCGGGCGCCTGGACGACGCCGGTGGCGGTGGCGGACGGGATTCAGGCGGACGGCAAGCGGCATCCAACATGGAACCCCGTGTTGTTCAAGCCGCGCGGTGGTGCCGTCGGCAACTTGATGCTTTTCTACAAGGTCGGCGCCTCGCCGAGCACGTGGTGGGGGATGGTCATGACATCTCAGGACGACGGGCGCACCTGGTCTTCGCCGACGCGTTTGCCCGACGGCGTCCTGGGACCGATCAAGAACAAGCCCGTGCAACTCGCGAGCGGGGCGATCGTGTCGGGGTCGAGCACCGAACACGCCGGCTGGCAGGTCCACATGGAACGCTCGACTGACAACGGCCGGTCGTGGCGTGCGACGGCACCGCTCAACGACGGCCGGTCGATCGGGGCGATTCAGCCGACGATTCTCGTGCATGCGAATGGCCGTCTGCAGGCCATCGGACGCACGCGCAACGACCGCATCTTCACGACGAAATCATCAGACGAGGGCCAGCAATGGACCGCCCTGTCGCTGCTCGACCTGCCGAACCCGAACTCCGGCATCGACGCCGTGACCCTCGCCGACGGTCGATTTCTTCTCGTGTACAACCACACGCTCAAGAGCGGCATGGACCGCGGCACGCTCAACGTCGCTGTCTCGAGCGACGGACGAAACTGGCAGGCCGCCCTGGTGCTCGAAAACGAAGGTGGAGACCATCCGGGGTTTTCGTATCCGGCGGTCATCCAGACCGCGGACGGTCTCGTCCACGTCACCTACACCTGGAAGCGCACTCGCATCCGCCACGTCGTGATCGATCCGCGAAAGCTCACGCTCCGCCCGATTGCGGGCGGCGTGTGGCCGAGATGACTCGGCCCTGAGCGTCTGCCCTCTCGAACCAGGCCATCTCAAGAAATCGTCTCTGCGCGGTATGGAATGCGTACGGTGAACACCGCGCCGGCTCCGATTGCGCTTTCCACGTCGATCTCGCCGTCATGCGCTTCGACGAGCTGCCGCGCAATCGCGAGCCCGAGGCCCGACCCCTGTGACCGGGACCCCTTGTGAAAGCGATCGAAGATTCGTGAGAGATCTTCGGGCGCAATGCCGGGCCCGTTGTCTTTGACCCGGACGATCAGCGTGTCCCGCGTGTGCGTGGCTATCACCGACACGTCGGCTCCAGGCTGGGAGTGAAGGATCGCGTTGCCCACCAGGTTGACGAGGACTTCACGGATCCGCACGGGATCGACGTCCAGGAGCCCGAGGTCCGCGTCGGTCTCGACACCCACACGGACGGATCGCGCCTGAGACTCAGGGTCCAGGGCGCGCACCGCGTCGTAAATCAGAAGCGCCACATCTGTGGGCTCCTTCCGCAACCCCATGACACCGCGCTCCGCATGCGCGAGCGTCCCGAGGTCCTCGACGAGCCGCGCCAGCATCCGCGTCTCCTCGAGCAGCTCGCCAATCTGCTCGTCGTCTCGGGGATACACGCCGTCGAGGACACCTTCGAGACGGCCTTGCACGACGGCCAGAGGGGTCCGCAGCTCATGCGCGATATCTGCCAGCAGATCGCGTCGCTGCCGATCCTGCTCCTGTAACCTCGTCGTCATCCCGTTGAACGCACGCGAGACGACGCGGAGGTAGGGTGGGCCGCGTTCGACGACGCGGGTGCCGTAGTCGCCGTTGGCGACGCGACCGGCCGCCGCAACGATGTCGCCGAACGGGACGCCGACGCGGCGCATCGTCAGGAAGAAGAACAGCATGACGATGCCGAAGAGAAACACGACCGTCAGCAGTACCGATGCGGCTCCGAGACTCTCCGCGTCGAAACCGGTGCGGCGCAGGATCCAGTTCACGACGGCGCTGGCGCCGGCGGCGCTGAGTGTCAGCAGCAGCAACAGGACAACCGCGAGACGCCGGACGAAGCGCGAGCGCCGCGGCCATGGCCCTCGCGGACCATGCCATTCGGCACCTGGCGCCCATGCCACCCGGACGCGGTACCCGCGATCTCGAGGCCTCACGCCTCGGCCGCCTTGTATCCCATCCCGTAGACCGTAAGGATGTAGCGAGGATTGCGCGTGTCGATTTCCAGCTTGCGCCGCAGATTCTTGACGTGTGCATCGATCGCGCGATCGAACGACTCGCCGGTATCGCCACGCACCGCGTCGAGGAGCTGCGCTCGCGTGAAGACGCGCCCCGGCTGTCGTGCGAGGGTGGCTGCCAGCTGAAATTCGGTGGGCGTGAGATCGATTGGCGTACCGGCGCGGCTGACCGTCAACCGGTCGGTGTCGAGAACGAGATCTCCGAGGTGCAGCAGCGTGCCGGGACTGCCGGCCCCACCGCTCGCGGTACGGCGGAGCACGGCTTTCACCCGGGCCACGAGCTCGCGCGGGCTGAAGGGCTTTGTGAGGTAGTCGTCTGCGCCTGTTTCGAGGCCGAGCAGCCGGTCAGCTTCTTCGACACGAGCGGTCACCATGATGATCGGAACGGCCGAAGCCGCGCGGATCGTCTTGGCGACATCGATGCCGTCCATCCCCGGAAGCCCCAGATCCAGCACGACGAGGTCCGGCCTGGCGGTCCGCGCCATCTGGAGCGACTGCGGTCCGTCGGTGGCAACGGCGACGCGATAGCCGGCGTGCCGCAGATAGTCCGCCGCGATGGCGGCTATCCG
>CAWDRS010000026.1:0-95282 GCA_963804795.1 uncultured Acidobacteriota bacterium
TTGGCTGCATGCGGGACCAGGACGGGATGCCGGTCCAACGTGGCGGACAACATGCCGGCCGTTCGGATGGTGATGACCATGCCACGGTTCACGGCTGCCAGAGCTGCGGGGTAGTCTCGGAGCGACGCCACCATCAGTTCCCAGCTGTCTGCGAGCGCCTCGGGCGGCCAGTGGCCGAACCCGGCGGACCTCCACGGGAGCGTCGAAAGCACCCACATCTGAGTCGAAGGCGGCGAGCTCGTCGAGGTGATCGGCGAGAAGGCGCTGAGCGTTTTCGAAGTCGCCGGGACTCGAGAGCCCGCGAGGATATCGCCCTCGATGAGCGCCGGACAATCTCGAAGAGGTCGCCCTGCCCTCGAATAGATGGCCGGCTGGCCGAGGTCGACGAGTCGCTGAACCAGAGGGGTGGCTGGGGCTTCGAGAGGTCGAAGAGCGGGATTTGGCTCACGTTCAATCATCGTCACAGAACGGGGATTCCGCCGTCCAGGCCTCGAGACGCTCCGGTCGATTGCGTTCCGTCCTTGCGTTTGTCGGTCAAACTCAGCCGCGCCGCACCGTTTCGTTGATGCAGCGGCTCGATGGGTCGAGTAGTGGGCCCAGGAGTGGACCGTGGCGCGGGAACCAATCCGCATGGGCATTCCCCACCATCTGCGTCACGGACGCATCAACATCTGTGAAGAAGGTCGACCGTGAACGAAAGCGATGGACGCAACGAGAATCTGCAACTGTTCAGTGACTTCGTTGCCAAATCACGCTGGCGCTTCGCGAAGACCTATGCTGAATCCTATCCGCACGAGTGCCACGCTGCAGCGCTGGGGAGATGCTGACAGTTTTTCGACAGCCATCCTCTGCATTGAACGATGGGGCGTTTCTGAGCCCTTCTGGAACGTTGAGCGGGAGCCCCTTACCTCGGCGCCCGCAAGTACTGGCACATGGGCCACCCGCGTCAGAGAAGCCGGATGAACGACCGGGACTAATCAATCGCACCTGGCTCAACGTGGCCAGCTACCGTGAGGACGTCAGGAGCCTCGGTTACGACGGCCAAAGCTGGACGAGCTGGTGACGCGGTGGAAGCTGTTGCTCGAGAAGGCACGGCGAGGAGCGTAGCCGCGGCTTCGTAGAATTCAGCCGCGGGTACGTGGACTCGAGGACACGCTGGCATCCGCCGTCAGCGACAGCGAAGTCGTCCGCGTCAAGGCGGGCGGGCTGCGCAGATGGGCGGAGGTTTGCGGCTGAAGTTCTGACCAGGTGGGTTCTTCGAGCACGATCAATCATGTCAACCGTTCTCTACAACCTGGTCACCGTTACAGGACCGCGCGCAGACGTTGCGCGGTTCCGTCAGAACGCGCGCAGGCGTGTGTCAGCGGCAGACCGCAAATACATCGACCTCCCGTCGGTTGCTTCTCGTTTTAAGCCCTCGTCCGCCGACTTGCGCTCCACATCCCCAAGGAGATGGTTCCCGGCGATTCGGGCCACTACATCGTTTACCCGAGCAGAACGAAGGATTTCGACCGATGGGCCCGTGCGAAGTCCACCATCGAAGTGAAGAACTGCGAAATCCACACCCTCATCCAGCCGCTCTCGCGTCGCTTTCCGTCGCTGTGTTTCGTCGATAGCGAGCTCTGTCTCGACAATGGCTTGATCGATAGCCACTTCATTGTCGACGGACGCTCGAGGGCGTGGTCTTAGCCTGAAGAGAGGGCCGATGCTCAATGGAAGGCCGCCGCGGATGCTCACGGCATCGAGGTCGACGACGCCTATCAGGATGACGAGGCGCGGTACAACGCAGAGATGGCCATGTTGGAGGAAGCGCTGACGCACTGGGACGGTTCGCTCCGCCGGGTCCTTTCGAGTCGCGATGTCGACGCAGAAGTCCAGCTAAGACGAAACCATCGGGGGATCCGCGAAAGGGGCCGCCGGCGCAGCCGTAAACCGTCGTCAGGGCCGCTGGAAGCCAAACGAGACGTTTGAGTATTTCTTTGCGTTGGGATTCATGCGCCTGTAGTGGTGCCGGCGGCTGGGTTACGGTCGCCGGAGCGCTGCAATCGCTTCTAGGAGTGCAGCTTCTATTCGGGCACCCCGGCGTCGGAAGCCCAGTTCCTTCATGGCCTCGCGCACCAGCTCCTCGTCCGTGAGGAGTGGCCCCGACGACAGCCAGCGCACGACATCCTGCAGCTCTCGCCGTGGTTCCTCGTCAATACTGACGCCCTGACGAATTACAGGTCTGGGCCCACGTGTGGCGACGCGCGATTCGGGCCCGACTTCGACAGCACTCGGTCTCGATGTCGCCAAGGGGGCCGGGCTCGGAGAAGTGTCTGCCATCGCCTCCCGGTCCACGCGCTCAACAGCGCTCGCATAGGCGGCCAACGTTCGGCGAACCTCATCCTCCTGCCGCAGGAACCAATCCGTCGACCAGATGCGGTGGAAGCGTCCAGCCGAGCGCCTCGAGCTGCTGCTGGCGCAGCCGGTCGCGGTCGCGAGCGGTCGGCGCGAGTGGTAGGTCGCGCCGTCGCATTCGATGGCCAGGACGAATCGCCCGGGATGCTGCGGATGTTGGCGACGAGGTCAATCCGATAGCGCTCGAGGCTCCAAGCTGCGGAATCAGCCCCATGCCCGCGCGTCGAGCGCGTCCGGATGGCCTGCTCGAACTCGTTCAGCGGGACGCCGGTCGCCGCTCGCCTGGCGAGTCGCGCTTCCGCCTCGATAGCGGCGTAGTCGAGGTACGGTCGAGCAATCGCACGCCACGCTTCGGAACGCCAGGATCCATATCAAGATGCTGAACGACGACACCACGGTCATCCGTTGCCGAGCGCGTGGTGACCGCGACGTTCAGTCGCCGCTCGCCACCCTCTGCATCAGCAGCGGGCCGAACCGGTAACAGCTTGCCGTCCGTCCTTCCCATACCCGACGGTCAGAACGATCGCGTCGCGCTCGTCGCCCTGGACGCGCTCGAGGTTCTTCACGAAGAACCGCTCGGGCCGGTTCGTCGCGAAGAACTCGTCGAGGTCCGGAAGATCGCGTCAGCTCGCGTTCGCACCGCGCCTCGATGCGCTCGGGCGTGCTTGATGCCCATCGCGATGACGCCAAGAGTCTCTGCCGGACACGCCAGGGCGTGCCCGAGGACGAGATCCACGACGTGGCTGACCTCGCGCGGCCGCCTATCCTCGTGTCACCGTCTCCCGGAACGCATGGGACGAGTGGTGCTGTGATGACGGCGTACCACCGGTCCGGGAAACGTGACAAGTCGATCGCCGTAGATGTGTTGGTTCGAAAACGCGATAAGCGCCTCGTCTCGGCTTCGATAGTGCCAGTCCAGCGACCACGGCGGAGACAGGAAGGCGGACATCATGGTCGAGGATGCTCTCGAACCCCTGCGACTTCAGTGGCCTCGTCAACCTCGGCTTCCTCATCTCGCACGCCGCAAAGAACGTTGTTGGCGGCAGCTGCTGCCGGTCGCCGGCCACAACGGCTTGGCGTCCTCGTAGCAGGGAGGTGACGGCGTCTTCGGGCAGCACCTGGCTGGCTTCATCGAAGATGACCACATCGAAGATCGGGCGATTTACCCGGTAGGAGCTGGCTCACCGACAGCGGGCTTGCCATCCAGCATGGACGGAGCGCCAGAGCACGTCAGCAGACTGCGCGACGAGACTGCCGAAGCGGAAGATGACGCGTCTTCTTCTCCGCCTCACGTCCGACCAACGCATCCTGGTCAGGAAAGCGATTCCGTGCCTGTCGGGCGCGTTCCGCATGCGCCCTCTTGACCCGATCGACTGCGACCTTCAACCGTTCCTTGTCTAGTCGACGGAACTCCTCGACGATGTGGTCGTGCGTTCGCCCGTTGAACGACGCCAAGGATGGATTCGCTGCTTGGATGGCTTCGAGAGTGGAAGACAACAAGGCGTGTTCGAAGACCGCCGGCCACAGCGTGGGCGTCGGTCGGCGCGCGCGGATCTCCTGGAGGATACGCAGCGCTCCGAGCGTGTCGAGCTCGCTCGTGATGTCGTGGATGCGCTGCAACGAAAAGGGCGTATGGCGATCGGCCGCCAGAGCGTTCAACCAACTCTCGAGGTCTCGGATCGGCAGACGGCGCAATTCCTTGCTGGAAAACCGCCGTTGCAGAGCGTCCAGAGGGTCGCGCACCCCAATGAACGAGCGGGTAATGTCGTTCAATCCGTCCGGACGCATCGGCTTGGATTCGGTCAGTGTGTGCTGTGTCCACGCTCGATACTGATCGCGTGCACGCTCGACCTCGATAAGGAGTTGCGGGCTGCCCGCCTTGGACCTTCTTTGTGCGCCCGCAAGCGCGACAGCTGTGCGGAACCGCTTGTTCGTGGCGAACGCCCACCAGCGACTGGCGGTATGCCGCGCCGGCGCCAGTGCCTGGGCGAGCTCGTCGAGATCCTCGTCGAAGATCGTCGGCTGATGGGTCTGCAAGGTTTCGGCGACGCCCGTGACCAACTGATGGAGCTCCTCGACATCCTGCGAATGTCTCGGGCATTCGGAAGCCGCACTCCTCAGACAGCTTGCTTAGGGCACGAGCGAGTGCCGGCCATCGCTCGTGCGCGAGCTGATCGGCGAGGTCCAAGGCGTCTTGTGGGCCTCCCGTCGTCGCAACATCCGCCCCGGTCCACGGCGAGGCATCCTCACCCGCAACAAGACTCGCGAGGCCGGCGGCCTCCTCGAGCAGGATTCGTACCCGCTGCGCGGGTTCGGGGGTCAGGCGCTGCAACTCCTTTCCGCGCCACCGCGTCGTAGACGCGACACAAGGTGTCAAGCCGAGCAGCCGTCCTTGGATCTCGAAGAGGCTGACCTGTCCAGGGGGGTGGTGCTGATGCAGCCGGCGAACGTGGTCGTTGAGCATCGCGCGGCGCTCTCGCAGCCGGCTGTGCAGGTCGCCTGGCGCTGCGGGTGCAGCGTGGCGCAGGATTGTGAAACTCTCTCTCACCTGCTCCGCGACGACGCGCCGCGAGATGTCGGCGCCATGGAGGTCCAAGCACAGGTGGCCGAGGCCCGCGCGCCGAAGCCTTTCGAGCACGACGTCGAGAGCGGCGCGCTTCTCGGCGACGAACAGCACCGAGCGGCCGCGGGCGGCCAGCTCGGCGATCAGGTTGGCAATGGTCTGGCTCTTGCCGGTTCCAGGGGGGCCGCTGATGACACCGCTCTGACCCGACAAAGTCGCCGCAATCGCCTTGTGCTGGGTGGCGTCGGCATCGATGACCAGGAACTCCTGGTCGGGGGGTGACTCGTCGAACTGTCGTGCGTCGACGTCCGCGCGCCCCTGCCGTGCTTCCGCCCCAGCCCCGACGTCGCCCGCGATCGCGGCAATGAGTGAATGCGCAGCCAACTGCTCACCGTACTCTTTGAGGTCGCGGACGATGGCCAATTTCTGAAATGCAAAGTTCCCGAGAACCCAACGGCGCGCTATCGCAAAGCCCTCGACGGTGTGTGCCTTGCGCTGAATACTCTCAAACACTGGACCGAGGTCGAAGACCTCCCCTTCGTCGTCTCCCAGCACCTCCGCGACCAATGTCTCCGCATCGATGGGCACGCCGTGTTCCGCTTGCATCGCGTGGAGCAGAACGTCGTTCACCCGAACATCGCCGCTTCGTTTCAGAACCCATCGAAGACTCTCACGGCCACGCGTGGCGGCTTTGACCGGCACGAGCAGGACTGGGGCTTGTGCCGGGCGGCCTCCATCGGTGGCATTCCAGGTCGCCAAGCCCAGACCAAGGTAGAGTGTGTCGAGCCCGCGCTCCTCGAGGTTGTCCAGAGCGCGGCTCGCAATCTCCTTGAGCGCGGCCGCCGCTCGCAGCCGATCGTCGGCTCTCACCAGGTCTTCGAGTCCCACGCCTTCATCGTCAGCCCGCACCGACTGCAGAAGGCTGGCAAGCGCCTTTGGACTAGCGTGCGAGAGGTCCAAAGTGCCTGTCTTGAGGTCGCGAAAATAGAGAAGGTTGTTGCGACGCGACAGGTCGATCAGCTTTCGGATCCAGGTCGCGCGAGCGGCGTCAACGCGTCCGCGCCGTTCGGCGCTCACCGGTGGCGATCCGGCAGATTGGGGTGTCCTGAGAGTCAATGTCCTTCAAGCCGAATGGTCACCTCCAAGGATAACCGGTCCGGCCGCGTCGATGTCGATTCGCGAGAGCTTGAGGAGCGTGCTGGCCGGCTCATGCCAACGGGCGCAACGCCCGGCGAGGTCGAATCGGCGGCATCGTGCGCCTGGCGACCCGCTGACTCGCGTCGTTACGGTGTGGTGCCGCCATCTGAGGACGTGGCGTGATCAATCGCCTGATCCATGGATGCTCTCGGGTCAGTGTGGCATCAATAGACGACACCAAGCATCGAAGACGCGCAGGCGTGGCACGCACGCCCGGTCCGGTGCTCCGGTGGTATGCGTTTGCCACAGTACCGACAGGGTCAAATCAGACGTCGTCGTTCCCTGGCTCGTTGGATCAGCTCTGTCAGGCGTTCATCGCCGCCGCCCATCGCCCGCCACAGGATTCGTTTCCAGAGACGGCTGCTCCTCTCAGAGGATGCACTGAGCCAAAATGGGTCGAAAATCTCAGAAGAACGCCAATTGCCTCCCGGTTCGGGACCGAGGGGTCGGCCGGTCAAAGCCTCTCGCCCGACCAACTTTCCGCTTCGCTTCAAGCCGGTCGACGCGAGGTCTTTCGGCCACCGCGCGGCTCGCGCCGCGACTCGGCGCAAATCCTCTCGCCGCGACCACTTCCTCGAAAACATTCGGCAGTCGATCGGCGATGCTCGGCGGTGGTCCGCCGTGATCGCCGGTTTTTCGGCGTCAGTTCGTTATGCTGACGCAATTCGGCCTCCCCGGCGTCTGCCGCAAGCGTGCAACGGGGCTTGGTCAATTGATGCGTGCCCCACCGGTCCACAGAAGGCCACGACTCATGACCGCTTCGAATCGACGCAGGTTTCCGCACGTCCCGATCGCCGGCGCACTGTTCGTTCTCATCGCGGCGCCAGCCTGGATCGAGTCGCCGGCTGCGCAGCGCGGTCAGCGCGGCTGGCCGTCAATCGGCGCCGAGACGAAGCCGTGGACGCGGTGGTGGTGGCAGGGAAGTGCCGTCGACGAGCCGTCGGTCACCGCGCAGCTCGAGGCGCTCGCCGCCGCGGGGATCGGCGGAGTGGAAGTGACGCCGATCTACGGCGTTCGCGGTACGGAAGATCGTTTCATCCCCTATTTGTCGCCGCAGTGGATGGCGATGCTCGACCACGCGCTTCGCGAGGCCACCCGGCTGCAAATGGGCGTGGACATGGCCACCGGAACCGGGTGGCCCTTCGGCGGGCCCTGGGTGGACGCGGAGACGGCGCCGAGATCGATTGTTTCCAAGACGTGGACGCTCGCCGGCGGGGAACGTCTGGCCGAACCCGTCAGGCTCCGGCAGGCGCCGCTCGTCCGTGCGATCGGCAACCAGATTCACGTCGTCAACGAAGGCGCGCCCGGAGATCCGCCGCGCGGCGTGGCGGCATCGGCCCCGGCCGTCAGGCCCGGGGCACGGACGATCCAGATTGCGGATCTCGTGGAGCCGGTCACGGCCAACCGGAATCTGCAGGCCCTGGCCCTCGAGCAAGTGAAGTACCCGCGCGACCTGGCGCTCGCCGTGCTGATGGCCTATTCGGATGCGGGCGACTCCGTGGACCTGACGTCACGCGTTCAGGCGGACGGCAGCCTGGACTGGACCGCGCCGCAGGGGCGCTGGACGCTGTACGCGCTGTTCGCCGGCTGGCACGGCAAGCTCGTCGAGCGCGCGGCGCCGGGCGGCGAAGGCTACGTGATCGATCACTTCTCGACCGACGCGATCAGGAAGTACCTGCTGCCGTTCGATCGCGCCTTCGGCAGCCACAAGTTTGCGGGCCTGCGCGCCTTCTTCAACGACTCCTACGAAGTCGATGATGCGTCAGGACAGGCCGACTGGACGCCGCTCTTCTTCGCCGAGTTCGAGAAGCGCCGGGCGTACGACCTTCGGCGGCGCCTGCCGGAGCTCTTCGACCCCGAGCGTAGTCGGGGGGTCGACGAGACCAGCGTGCGCGTGCTCGCGGACTACCGGGAAACGATCTCGGACCTGCTCCTCGACACGTTCACGACCGAGTGGTCAGCGTGGGCGAGACGTCAGGGGCGGCAGGTGCGCAACCAGGCACACGGATCGCCGGCGAACCTCCTCGATCTCTATGCCGCGAGCAACATCCCCGAGACCGAGGGCGCCGAGATCCGCCGCTTCAAGTGGGCCACCTCCGCGGCCCACGTTGCCGGACGAGGGCTGGTCTCCGCTGAGGCCGCGACGTGGCTCGGCGAGCATTTCCGCGTGCGGCTCGCCGAGGTGCGGGCGGCGGTCGATCGATTCTTCGTCGCCGGCGTCAACCACATCGTCTACCACGGCACGGCGTATTCGCCGGCCGACGATCCCTGGCCGGGCTGGCAGTTCTACGCGAGCGTCGAGTTCAACCCGCAGAATGCGTGGTGGGACGACTTCGGCGCCCTCAACACGTATGTGACGCGCGTCCAGTCGTTCCTGCAGTCCGGGCGGCCCGACACCGACATCCTCCTGTACTACCCGTTCTACGAGTCGCTCGGGGTTCGCGGGAAGGCGCTCCTGGCGCACTTCGGCGGCGCCGCGCCACCCGCCCAGGGCACCACCTTCGAGAAGGCCGCCGCTGCGCTTCAGGCTGCCGGCTTCACGTACGACTTCATCTCCGATCGTCAGCTGCGCCGCTCGAAGATCGCAGATGGCCGCGTCACGACCGAAGGCGGCGCGTCGTACCGGACCATCGTGCTGCCCTCGTCCCGCTACGTTCCTCTCGAGACCCTGCTCCAGATCCTGGAGCACGCGCGCGCCGGTGCGACGGTCGTGTCGTTCGATCGCTGGCCATCCGACGTGAGCGGCCTGGCGACCTCGACGGCAGGCGAGCGCGCTTCAAGGCGGCGATTGATGCGGTGATGTTCGGGGCGGCGGACGCCGACGGCATCCGCGAAGCGGCCGTTGGCCGCGGCCGCATTCTCCAGGGACTCGATCTCGGCCGGCTCCTGGCGCGCGCCAACGTGACGCGGGAAGCGATGGTCGACCACGGTCTCCAGTTCGCGCGCCGCGTGGACACGATGGGGCGCGTGTACTTCGTGAGCAACCCGGGTGACCGCGCGGTCGATGGGTGGGTGCCGCTCGACAGTCGTGCGGAGACGGTGATGGCGTTCGATTCGATGACCGGACGGCAGGGACGGCTGACCGCCCGCACGAGCGGAACCACGCGGGAGGTCTATCTGCAGATACCTGCCGGCGGGTCGCTGATCGTCGCCGAGTCTCCCGCGCCGGTGCGCGAGACGTTCGACGCGTATCGCGAGGCCGGCGCGGCCATCGCGGTTGACGGACCGTGGACCGTAGCCTTCTTCAAGGGTGGCCCGCGCCTGCCGTCACGCCAGGTCGTCGAGCGGCTGGCGTCGTGGACGACCTTCGGCCAGGATGCCGAGGTGTTCTCCGGGACCGCCACCTACACGACCACGTTCGCGCGGCCGACGCCGGCCGGAGGCGTGTGGCAGCTCGACCTCGGGCGCGTCGCCGAGAGCGCACGAGTCCGCCTGAACGGGCGCGACCTCGGAACGCTCATCGGCCCGCAGTACCGCGTGGTGCTCGATCGGTCGCTGCTGAAGGCCACCAACACGCTCGTCGTGTCGGTCACCAATCTCTCGGCCAATCGCATCAGGGACCTCGACGTGCGCGGGGTGAGCTGGAAGAAGTTCTACAACGTCAACTTTCCGGCGCGCTTTCCTGACAACCGGGGGCCGGACGGCCTGTTCACGGCGGCGCGGTGGCAGCCGCTCGAGTCGGGCCTGCTCGGGCCGGTGACCCTCACACCTCTGACCGTCGTTCGGTAGCGGCCTCAGTTCCGGCGGGTTGTTGGCCATCGTGCGCTCGCGGAACTCGTCTTCCTGCCCGGTTGTCACATTCCTCCCGTGATTGCGATCTCCCCTCATTGGGCGTCCGGAGTGCGCTGGCCGAATCTCCGCGTCGCCCGGAACGGTGAAGCTCACAGATGGACGTTTGGGTTCGGAGTCGTGTTCTTCGTGGGATTGCGTGCGTCGTGGCGGCGTCGGTTGCGCTGAGCGGCCAATCGCTCGAGCCATTCCAGCCGCTCCAGTCGCTCCATCCGCTCCATTCGCTCCATCCGCTCCATCCGCTCCATTCGCTCCAGGTCTGCGATTGCAGGACGTCGAATAACACGCGGCCCGGTGACGAAATCAACGAGACGATGGACGAGCCTCGCTATTGCTCGCGTGCGTACTCGAGGGACACTGCGCCGTGATCGAAGGTCCTCGTGTTCAGCAGTTTCAAGTTCATCGATGTGGTCGTGTCGCTGAAGAGCGGCCTTCCGCTCTGGAGCACGATCGGACAAACGACGAGTCGATACTCGTCAATCAAGTCATCGTCGATCAGCGACTGCGCCAGCGAGAGACTGCCCCAAACGACCATGTTCTTGCCGGCTTGCTGTTTCAATCTGGCCAATTCGTCAGCTGCACTGTTTCTGACGATTCCTGCTTCGGCCCATCTCCCCCACGGAGCGCGGTCGAGTGTCCGGGAGAACACAATCTTCGGCGTGGAGTTCAACTTGTCGGCGAACGGCTTTTCCTCGCCCTCGGTCACGTTCGGCCAGTAATCAGCGAACATGCGGTACGTCACCCTGCCGAGCACGATCGTGTCGATTGTGTCGAAGAATGCGAACTGCGCCTGACCGAAGCTTCGATCGCCGCGGGTGGAAGCGGCGACGAAGTCAACGCTCCCGTTCGGGTCCGCAGCCAGCCCATTCAGCGTGACCCACTCCTGGAGTATCACTTTTCTCATACGACCACCGCTCGAGCTCGCGCCTCATGGCCGAAGCACGATGAGCCGTGCCGCAGTCCGCCACGAGCGCATCGCTCCATGCGTACCTGCGCACAAATGACGCCGAATGTCAGGTACCTGACCCCGGCGTCTTTCCGACGACTCCGTGCCGATCGCCGACAACAACGCCAGCCCTGCTTCGCTCTCCGATCTCCGCCGGCTGGCGGCACTGATCACCGCGCCGTCATGCGCCGGGAACGCGCCCGCGCCGTCCGTCAGGACCCCATCGCAACCCGAGGTCGAGCGACACAACCCCCGGCCAGAGCTCGCTCGCCCGCACGGCCTGTTCGTTGCATTGTGGTTACTGTACGTTTACATTCCGGTTTCATGCTCGCCGGACCAATCGACCGGAAGCTCACGCTCTGGCTGGGCTCGCTCGCGGCGCTTACTGCGTTCAACGTCGGGTTCTGGATCTGGATCGCGTCTTCCGCCTCGCTGCGGACACCCTACGCCGAGACCCAGCTCCTGTTGTCCGGCGTGTACGTGGCCGTGTGCGGTTTCCGCTCGCTGTTCCCCCGCGTCGATCTCGAGCGGGTGTGCCTGTGGGACACGTGGCTCTCGGCCATCCTGCTCGGCCGGACGGCGGCTACCGTCGCCGAGCTGTGCTTTGCCCTGCAGTGCGGCTTGTTCGTGCAGCGGCTGTCAGAGATCACCGGCACGCCGATGCTGACCGCGGGAGCACACGCGTTCGTGCCCCTGGTCATCCTCGCCGAGCTGGGTTGCTGGTACGCAGTGCTGTCGCTGAACCACATCGGACACGTCATCGAGGAATCGTTGTGGGCGCTCCTGATGCTGATTCTGTCGGCGGCGCTCGCAACGGCGGCACTCGCCGCGCAGGGGCCGCTTCGCTCGATGTTGATCGCGGGTTCCCTGGTCTACGCGTCCGGCGCCGGGTTGACGATTGCGTTCGACGTGAGGATGTACGTCCGTCGCTGGCGGACGAGGGCCGCCGGCGTCCACCTGACCTTCTCGACGGGACTGCGCGACAGTCAGCTTCGCCGGCAGCCGACCTTGGCCTGGGAGATCTGGCGCGACGAGGTGCCCTGGATGACCCTCTATTTCAGTGTCGGCGTCTGGACGAGCCTTGCCATGGTGCTCCTTGAATGGGCGGTCTCGCGCCAGTGACCGCCGTGTGCTCTTCGCAGCCGCGATACGTCGGCTGACTCGAGCAGAAGGGCGTGTGTTTGACGAGGGTCGGTCTCCGGGCCGGCTCGCACGAACTCACCGTGGCGGGGCCGTGGTGAAGCTCTGATTCAGGAGCGCGGCCAGTCGCAGGCCGCCGAGCGCCAGTCGCTCGTCGACGAGAGCGATGTACCTGCGGTAGTAGGCGTCATCGACCACACCCTGCGGAGGCAGCAGGGCCTTTGTGGCCAGGGCGTGCGACTCCATCGCCCATTCCGGCGGCGTTTGCGTGGCCAACGTGCGCCACCCGTGCTGATCGATCTGTCGCGAGAGCGCGTCGAGATACTGCCGGTCGCTCAGCCCACGCCGGGCGATGAGCGATGTGTCCCATACACCGTGGAGATTGCAGGAATACGGAGCACCGTCGGAGTAGGTGCACGTCGAAGAGCCAAAAGCGACGATCGGAATGTCGTTGCCGCCGCGCGCGACGCTCAATGCGTGGAAGGGCTGGTGCAGGTCGCCGACGAAATGGACCAGGAACTTCAGCGCCGTCGCACGGTCGATACGGTCGAGCAAAGGGTTTGCCAGGCGTTCGCGGTGATAGGCAAGGCGATCCACGACGCAGTCGCGCCATCGATCGGTCCGACTCCCGGCGAGAACACCTGGCTGACGCGGGCAGTCACGATCCCGGTCGTAGCCTGTTGCGCCACTCGGGATATTGACGTAGTGCCATGCGCCGGTCTGCCGGTTGTCCGCGACGTACTCGTCCGCCCACGTGGCTACGTCCGCCAGACCGGCGTCATCGAGTAGCCACGCGACGTTCGTGCGGGCAATGGCGGTGAGGTGGCTCGTCGCCACGAGTGCGACCAACCGGTGGCCTTGCGCACTCCACGCCTGCAGGCGTTCGACGCAGAGCGTCGCCAACAGCAGCACGGTGCCCGCGCCCGCGATCCCGATCTTGTGAGTAGACGAAAACCGGGAGTGCATGACGTGAAGGGGACCAACCTTCCTCCATCACTGACTGACCGTCCCGTTCGCCGCCACGATCAATGCGTATCCCGGCTCGTCGCCGTTGCCGGGTGTCGTGGCGTTCTGGACCAGCCGGACATCGTTGGCGACGACGTTTCGCGTCACCGCCCCGGTCGGGTTCTCATCACACGCGTTCTGGTCGTTGATTCTGAAGGAGACGCGCCTGTCGAGCGGCACGTCGCTGAACGAAATCTCGTACCGGTCGGGCGGAACCGGTTGGAGCGAAACGGTGGCAAAGTTCCGCCAGCTCGGATGGATATGGGTGGCGCCGACGCCAGACACACACGCCTGGGCGGAGGCCGGCAGATCCGTCCGTCGTGTGGTCGACCCGAGAAACACGATCCGGAGCGTCGGGGGAGTCGATCCGCTCGGAACCGCCGGTGCATCCTCGCACGTCACGCACACGAGACAGGCGATGGCCACCGCGATCGGCCGGGTTCTACGCATGCGATCAGCATACGTGAGCCGTGGACGCCGTTCGAGCGACCAGTGAAGGCGTGCAGACGCCGGGCCCCGCGTCTTGATCCGCCCGTCAGGCTCGCCGATGATCGTCACCGCGTGAAGGCCGGCCGGCTGAGCGCGGGAGGTGTTGATGACATCGGCGCTCGTCCGATTCGCCCCGTTGACCCTCGTCATGCTGGGCAGCGTCCCCGCGATCGGCGGTTCGCAGGCCCCGGCCGCCTCGTGGCTCGGCGAAGCGAAACCTGCGTCGTGGAACAAGCCCGGAACGTCCATTCCGGCTGCCCCGAAGCTCGAAGAAGCGGCCGATCCTCGCTGCAAGGAAATGGTCCGTCCGCCCCAGCTCGGCGAAGACGAACGCGTCCGCGATCGGGGTTGGGAGCTCATCGGCGCGTTTCACGGCGGCTGGCAGATCGTGGTGGTTCGTGGCACGGCCGGGTACGACGGGATGTGCCGGCCGCGCCAGTATCAGGACTTCGTCTTCGTGCGCGGCGCGTTCGCCGGCACGCTGTCACCGCGGGCGATGGACAGCCGCACGGATGGCGCCATCAGACGCGTCTTCCTTCAGGGTCCCGGTCGCGTGATCGCGGAGTACGACCGCTACAGCGCGAAGGATCCGCTCTGTTGTCCTTCCGGGACGACGACCGTGACCTTCGACATCACGCCCGACGGCCCGGTTGTGAGCCCGGTGTCAGCCTCGACGACCGCACGATAGAACGGGCTGGGCGCATCGGCCATGCAAGGTCGACACGAAGGACCCACGCGATTGATGGGCTCGCCGTCGCGCCCGCCCTCCTACCGCCGCCTCCTGACGCTCGAGCGGGTCCGACCCGGCGTTGCGATCATCACTTCCGTCGACTTGATGATGGCAATCGCATCGTCGCCACGCCGCAGCTTCAGGGCGCGCACGGCATCTGCCGTCACGACGGCCGTGATCGCGTGTTCGCCGACGCGCAACCGCACCTGGGCGAGCAGGCCGTCGATGCGCACTTCCTCGACGAATCCGTGAAGACGGTTGCGCGCGCTCAGACCTCCGAGCGCTTCGTCGGGATCCGGTTTGAGCAGACGGCGGCCCTGCTCCGGCCGTTGCCGGGTGGCGAGCCGGTCGAGCTCGGCGTCGGACACGCGGTGGTGTCCGCCCTCGGTTCGTGTCGTGCGCACCCGGCCGGTGAGAATCCAGCGCTTGAGCGTGGAGTAGGCGACGCCGAGTCGCTCCGCGGCTGCTCTGACCGTGAGGAGTGCCATCCGACTCCTTCGGGTGGTGAAGTCGCCTCGAATCGTATCAGCACGAGAGCATGTGGGACACGCCTTCAGGCCTGTCGGGCCCGCTGGAAGACAGGGGTGACCCGACTCCGCTCTTCGAGCTTCGTCGCGGTCGCGCCGAAGCGCTTCGCGCGAAGGCGGAAGCCCTGTGCCGCCCGAGTGGGTCACATCAAACTCAGGTGAACACCAAGCTCAAGGGCGTATTAAGTCGGGTCGAGTCGTGTTGAAGGCACCGATCAAGTCGATCTAGAGTGTCAGAGCTCCACGGCCTCGCCTCATGTGGAATCTCCCGCTCGTCGCCCGTGTGTCGCTCTTGCTGTGTGCGCTCGTCGCCGCGCCGGTTCGCGCCCAGGTCGGCGGCGCCGCGTTGATCGGCGAGGTGGTCGACCCGGCAGGCGCGGCGCTGCCGGGCGCGACCGTGTCGGTCGTCGCCGGCCGCACGAACCTGTCGAGGACGGCCGTCACCGATCAGACCGGCAGCTTCGTCGTTCAGGGACTCTCGCCCGGCATCTACGTGGTCCGCGTCGAGCTGGCCGGGTTCAGTCGCCTCGCCCGGGAAGGCATCCAGCTCGTCACCGGCGAGACCGTCCGCCTCGATCTGCAGCTGCAGGTCGGTGGCTTGACCGACGCCATCACCGTCTCCGCCGACGCGTCGCTGCTCCGCAGCGCGACCTCGGGGCTCGGACACGTCGTCGACAACCGGAAGGTGGTCGATTTACCGCTCAACGGGCGAAGCTTCATGTCGCTGGCGAGCCTGGTGCCCGGTGTCGCCATGCCTCCTGCGCCGGCGGCGCCGCTGCCGCGCATCAACGGTGGCCGCCCGCGCACCAACGAGTACCTGTTCGACGGCATCTCGGTGCTGCAGCCCGAGCCCGGCCAGGTCGCGTTCTTTCCGAACGTCGACGCCATCCAGGAGTTCAAGATCGAGAGCAACAGCCCGCCCGCCGAGTTCGGGCGCTTCAACGGCGGCGTCGTCAATCTGACGACCAAGTCCGGGAGCAACGCTTTCCGCGGAGCGGTGTTCGAGTTCTTCCGCCACGAAGCGCTGAACGCGCGCAACTTCTTTGCGGCCGGCACCGCCGTCAAGCCGCAGTTGCGCCGCAACCAGTTCGGCGGCGTCGCCGGAGGTCCGATTCGGCGCGACCGCACGTTCTTCTTCGCCGACTATCAAGGGCAGCGGCAGACCATCGGCCGCACCGTCATCTCCACGGTGCCGACGCTGCTGCAACGGCAGGGCGTATTCACCGAAGCCATCGCCGGCCGCGTGCCGGTCATCTACGATCCCGCGACCACGGAGACGACGGGTGGCGGCACCGCGACCCGGACCCCCTTCCCCGGCAACATGATTCCTGCGGACCGGGTGGATCCGGTCGCGCGGACCCTGCTCGAACGCTATCCGCTGCCGACGAGCGCCGGCACCGCCAACAACTTCCGGCGCGTGGGCAACGAGGAGGTCGACCAGGATCAGTTCAGCCTGCGTCTCGACCACCGTTTCGCGTCCGATCGCGACCACGTGTTCGGACGCCTGACACGCTTCGACGAATCGTTCACGCCGGTCACACCGCTCCCCGAGGGCAGCGGCGTCACGACGGGCACGCTGGGGCCGCAGAACACGACGTCCTGGTCGTTGGCGTCGAGCTACCAGCGAACGTTTTCGAGCAGCGTGTTCAACGAACTGCGCATCGGCGACACCAGGCGCACGGTCGGCCGATTGGCCGCGCAGTTGAACGGAACGCCATCGTCGAGCCTCGGCCTTCCGGGGATTCCGTCGACCGCGCGCTTTCCGAACACCGTACCGACGTTCCTCATCGCCGGCTATCAGCAGCTCGGATCGCCGCCGGGCACGGCGACCGATTTCGGCACGAGCGTCACCCAGATTGCCGAAGCCCTGACGTGGCTCAGGGGCCGGCACACGATCAAGATGGGGGCGGATCTGCGCTGGGAGCGGCTGAACGTCATCCAGCCGCCCTCGCCGACCGGATCGTTCACGTTCAGCAATCTCTTCACCGATCTGCCCGGGACCGCCAACACCGGGACGCCGTTTGCGAGCTTCCTGCTCGGCCAGGTCCAGCAGTTCTCGATCGATCTGCAGCAGGACGAGATTCGCAATCGGGCGCACGTCCAGGAGTACTTCGTCCAGGACGATTGGCGGCTGTCGGACCGCGTGACCGTGAACGCCGGCGTGCGCTACACGCTGAACTTCCCCTCGACCGAGGAGAACAATCAGGTCGCCGTTTTCGACCTCGAGACCCGGCAGCTCGAATACCTGGGCCGCGACGGGCAGCCGCGCGCGGCTCGAGAGCTGCACGGGCTCGATTTCGGTCCACGCCTCGGGGTTGTCGCCCGGGTCACGGACAAGACCGTCGCGCGCATCGGCTACGGCCTGGTCTTCATCGAGATGGCCGGCATCACGACGCCGTTCACGACGCCCGTGTTTCCGTTCCTCCAGACGGTATCGCAGCGCACGCTCGACAACCTCACGCCGGCGTTCACGCTGATGACCGGGCCGAGCGTCGAGCAGATCCCGCTCACGCCGGACGCCGGCCTGGGGCAGGGCGTGTTCTCGGTCGATCGCGATCTCGGCTCGGGCTACGTGCAGCAGTGGAACACCTCGGTTCAGCGCGAGCTTGGCGCCAACCTCGCGGTGGAAGTCGCTTACACCGGGTCCAAGATCACCCGCGTGGGGCTGCCCGACACGAACCTCAATCAGCTCACCGTCGACCAGCTGGCGCTGGGCGCGCCGCTGTTGCAGCGTGTGCCCAATCCATTCTTCGGCACGATTCCGCGGTCCTCGTCGCTCGGCGATCCGACCATCACGCGTGCGCAACTGCTCAAGACCTACCCGCAGCACACGACGGTCAGCCTGTATCGGAACAACGTCGGCACGACGATCTATCACGGCTTCTACGTGAAGCTCGAGCAGCGTTTCAGCAAGGGGTTGTCGTACCTGGTCAGCTACACGCGTTCGAAGCTGGTGGACGATGCCTCGTCGGTGTTCGATGCCTCGATTCTCACCGGACCGGTGGCGAACTTCCCGGTCGCCGACAGCTTCAACCGCCGGCTCGAACGCGACTACTCGACGGGCGACATGCCGCACGTGTTCGTCGCGTCGGGCGTCTGGGATCTTCCATGGGGTGCGGGGCGGCCGAGCCAGGCTCGCGGCATCGTCGGCGCGCTCGTCAACGACTGGATGCTGACCGGCGTGCTGACGCTGCAATCGGGCCTGCCGATCGCGATCGGCCAGACCACCAACAACAATGCGTTCGCCGGGTTCGGCACCGAGCGCCCGAACCTGGTTGGCGACCCGACCCTCCCTTCTGACGAGCGCTCCGTCAGCCGGTGGTTCAACACCGCCGCATTCGTCGCGGCGCCGCAATTCACGATTGGAACGAGCTCTCGCAACCCCGTGCGCGGGCCGGGCTATCGCAATCTCGACCTCGCCGTGATGCGCCGCGTGGCGCTGCCCGCGGGTAAGGCGCTGGAGCTGCGCGGCGAAGTGTTCAACCTGACGAACACGCCGCCGTTCGGCGCCCCGAACGCCACGGTGGGCTCGGCCGCGTTCGGAACGATCACGTCCGCGGGCGATCCCCGGGTCGTGCAGTTCGCGGTGAAGATGATTTTCTGACGCACCCGACCCCGTTCCGCCGATGGAGCCGCTCGTCAGAACCCTGGTGGTCGCTCGGTGGCGACGCCGAAGGCGCGCTCCAGCGCCAACCCGACGCGCGCGATCGTGCCCTCGTCGAACAGGCGACCAATCAACGTCACGCCGTGGGGCACTCGCCGCGGCGGCGTGAATCGCGGCAGCGGATTGTTCGGATCGGGCGCCCAATCGCTGCGCGCTTCCGACACGTGGACGAACCCGGCGCGCAGGGTGAGCGACGGATGGCCGGTGAAGTTCGACACCGTCAGCATCTCGTCGCGGAGCGACGGGACGAGCAGCACGTCGATCTGCGAGAACAGGCGTGCCATCTCCTGCGCGACACGCCGCCGGAAGCGATCGGCCTGGACGAAATCGACCGCCGAGAGGAAGCGGGCCTGCCGGAACAGATTCGGCCATGCGTCGGGGACCTGTTTGGTGAGGCTCCTCATGCCGCCATCGAGCGTGAGCTCCTCGAACGCCGCCGCGGCTTCGCTGAACAGCACCGACATCAACGAGGCATACGGCCAGTCGGGCAGGCTCACTTCGGCGAGCGTCATCCCGAGCTTCCGGACCGTGTCGAGCGCGGCGCGGTCGACGTCGGTTGCCGGCGCTTCCTTCATCCAGGCCGGGAAGTACCCGACGCGCACGCCGGTCACAGTCGCCGTGGCGTCGAATGCGACCCGGCTCGGCACGCTCGACACGTCCCCGTCGTCGGGTCCGCTGATGGCCTGCAGCACCAGCATCGCGTCTTCGACGCTGCGCGTCATCGGACCGAGCTTGTCGAGCGACCAGCACAGGGTCATGGCGCCGGTGCGCGGCACGCGTCCGAAGGTGGGTCGTAGCCCGGTCACCCCGCACCGCATCGCCGGCGAGACGATGCTCCCGCCCGTCTCGCTGCCGATCGCGAAGCCGACCAGCCCCGCCGCGGTCGCCGCGCCCGACCCCGCGCTCGATCCCGAGGCGCCTTCCTCGAGCAGCCACGGATTCATCGTCTGTCCGCCGAACCAGACGTCGTTGAGCGCGAGCGCGCCGAGGCTCAACTTGGCGACGAGCACGGCGCCAGCCTCAGTCAACCGGCGCACGACGACGGAGTCGGCAGCCGGGACGCGATTTCTGAAGGGCTCGGCGCCGTACGTCGTCGCAATCCCCGCGGTGTCGACGAGAATCCTTCACGCCGAATGGCACGCCGTGGAGCGGGCCGCGATACCGTCCCGCCGCAATCTCCGCGTCGGCGCGCTTCGCCTGCGCGATCGCGG
The DNA here is from genome assembly GCA_963804795.1 of uncultured Acidobacteriota bacterium. Taxonomy (GTDB): domain Bacteria; phylum Acidobacteriota; class Vicinamibacteria; order Vicinamibacterales; family 2-12-FULL-66-21; genus CAVSUB01. The sequence continues at coordinate 19,659 of CAWDRS010000026.1, forward strand.
CATCCCTGGTCAGGGTGATGACCGATCGCAGCCTGGCATCGAATTCCTCGATGCGGCGGAGGTAGATGTTCGTCAGCCGCTCGCAGCTCAGCGCCTTCCGCTCGATCCACCGCGAGAGGTCGGTCACCGGAGCGAACGCGATCAGCTCGTCGCTCGCAGGCAAGGGAACGGCCTCGTGCGTGCTGCGGACGAAGACGTCTCGTGCCGGGACGTCGCCGTGCCCGGCGACGACCGGATTCCACTGCGTCGCGGGCGGGAGCGTCGGCTCGAGCGAGATCTTGCGCGGCCCGACGCGCCGCTCGACCAGCGGCGCCATCGATCGCTGCCAGTTCGACGCCGCGAGCTGGCGTTCGGCCTCGGTCATCGTCACGCGCGCGAGCTTCTCGGCTTCGGCGAACGTCGACGGCGACACGGCAGGCCCCGCCGCCGCCGCGGTTCCGAACGTGGGCGGGGCGCCGGGGGTGGCCGTCGGCCCCGGCACGGGTGCGCCCGCCTGCTCCTTTCGACACGCGACCGTTGCACCGAGCGCACCGAGCGGGGCGGTGATCAGGAACTGTCTACGCGTGTTCATGAATCTTCCTGTGCGGGTTCCGAGGTGCCCGGCTCGGCCGAAGATCGCGTAACCCGTCCGAAGGCGGGCTCCTTGGGGCGTCCTCCAATGGCCACACCGATGACACCCGTCCGCGACAATTTGTCATAGAGTCGTGTGTCGTCCAGAATCGATCCGCGGCGCGCCGACTGCGGAGGCTGGTACATCGCTTGAGGACATCGACCGATACTGTGACCGGCAGGGCATCTACGCGACGGTTCGAGACCGAACGGATGAGCTCCATGCGGTCGACCAGACGCGCTCGGTGGTGTGTGCTCGCCATCCTCTTCGTCCTGCTCGCGTTGGCCGATGCCGCGCGCGCCCAGGAGCGGTTCGCCTGCGTGACGATCCGGACCGACGAATCGGTCGCGGCGGTCGCGGTGCGCGTCACCGGCGACGCCCGGAACATGTGGGCGTCCTGGTTCCAGATCGTCAATCCGACGACGTCGCGGAGGGTGCCGAAGGGACGGTACCACCTGAAGTTCGCCGGCTGGAGTGCCTGCGTGGACGGGCGGCCGTCGGAGATCGTCAGCCGCGTGAGCCATCAGGTCACGGCAGTCCCATCTGCGCCCGGCAGTCCGGCGTTGCGCACCACGCCTCCCGCTGCGCCGATCCAGTCCGCCGCAGCAACGGACGCACCTCGATTGGATCGGACCGCCATCACCTGGGGAACCGTTGTCTTCTGCGGGTTCGTGGTGATCATCGCGCTCGCGTGCTGGGGCGACGAGTATCTCAACAAGCGGGCGCGAGCGCTGCGCGCGATGAAGCGCTTCGCGCACCGCTTCGTGCGGGAGTTCGAGCGCCCGTTGATCCAGCAGCACATTCCCGAGCGTCCGATCCAGTCGCAGGTGCGGTTCAAGCCGTTTCGTTCGCGGCTCGAGGTGTTTCTTGCGCCGCACGGCGGACTGCGATACCCGAACTTGACGGATCACAAGAGCAACGTCGTCTACGACGTCGGGCGAGTGCAGGACGTCCTGCAGGATCGGGCGTTCGTGAGCAGCCGACCCTATGCGCGTGGGCAATGGGTGATCGTTCCGTTTCAGCTCCGATTCGACGTCAGAGAGGCAGGTGACAGGTGAAGGTCCTTCTCCTGAGCACGGGTGGCGGCGGTGGCAACATCCTCCGGTCGCTCAAGACGCTGTTCGATCTCGATCTCGCCGTCACCGAGGAGGCTGACAGCGGATATGCGAAGCGCCTGAGAGAGGCGGTGACGACTCGCTTCCTCGACACCAACGAGTTCTCGCTGAGCGACGTGCCGCCCGAGGAGCGCGTGGTCATCGGCGATCGGACCACCGGCCGCCTCGGGGCCCGGCACGATCCGGATGTCGCCAGACAGGCCCTGGACGAGTCCCGGAGCGAGGTCGAGGCGCTGCTCGGTCAATTCCCGATCGTCGTCCTGATCGGCACGGGTGGGAAGGGAACCGGCGCTGGCACGATGTTCCCGCTGGCCGAGCTCGCGCGGAAGCAGCGCAAGCTGGTGCTCCCGATTTTCGTGCGCCCGTCCTTCGAGCGGCACGAGGTCGACAAGCGCCGCTACGACCACGCGCTGAAGGTGATCGAGCGATTCGACGCCGCGAAGATCAGGCTGATCGAGATCGCGAACGATCGCGGCTACACCGAAAAGAGCCCGCAGCCCCAGTCGATCGTGTGGGAGCGCATGAACCTTCCGATCGCACGCGGGCTGCGCGGCTTGATCTACGTGCTGTGGGAGCTTCAGCAAGTCGATCCGTCGGACCTGTCGGTCCTGTTCGCGGGGCAGGGGAGGCTCCGCATTGGATATGCCGACATCGATACACCGGAGGGCCAGGAGCCCAGCGACCCGGAAATCGAACAGGCGGCCCGCCGCTGCTGGGCGAATCCGTACTATACCTTCAGCAAGCCTCCGGGCACGTCTTTGGTCTGCATCCAGGGCGAGTGGTCGAACGTCGTGGATGCACGGATCAAGGGCCAGCTCGCCACGCTCGCGATGGCCGGCAACAACAACACCCCGTACACGCCGCTGTACGCCCGGGCGGGCGTTTCCCCCAGGCCATGGGGCGTGACGATGCTGATGGCCGAGTACACCGGGGCGCACCCTCCGCTCGAGATCGATTGGTCGTTCGCGCGGGAGACCCAGCCACAGACCATCGCGGCACTCAACGCCAGTCAGAAGATCTGGCACGAGCCCGCCGCGGCCGCGGGCGTCGCGTTCGAACGTCCCGCGCCGAGGGACACGAGGACGCCCGCGCGGGCGGGCTCGACGCCGCGCGCGCCGTCGAACGCAGGCGCTCCGTTCGCGAATCTCTGGGAGTTCGCGGTGGCATTGAACCGGTCCGAGCCGGCCGCCGTTGCCGTTGCGAGCGACTCGGTGAGCTGCCCGATTCCGATCCAGGGCGCCGACGTGAAGAAGCTGCTCGGGACGATGTGGTTTCGGAGCGTTGCCCCGCAGCTGTCACCAGCGTGGAGGGGGCGCCTCCTGGACGCGCTTCGCGGAAGCCTGGAAGTGCCGAACCACGTCGTCAAGGTCGGCCGCCTGCAGGCGCGGTTGAGCGAGCTCGGTCTGGCGCAACTACGCGAGGCGTCGACGAGTCTGTCGCTGCCGGATGCCGTTCGTCCCGACCTGGAGCTGCTCGTCACGATCGGCCGGGTGTGGGGAGAAGAGGCGCTCCGGCAATGTCGGTTCAGTGAGGTCCCTGAACAGAAAGCGCCGGTATCGGGGCTGGCGGGGCTGCTCCAGGGCTTCAAGGCCAAGGCCTCGCGTATGGGTGACCGGTCGGCGTCCTGAGCGCATCACGCGACCGGCGGCGCGTAACCGGCCTGGTCGAGCAGCCGCCGCACACGCGGAACCACCTCGGTGCCGTAGAGCGCGATGCTCTTCATCAGCGCCGGATGCGGCAGCGTGCGGCTCGGCTTGCCGCCGATGATGGCCAGCATCAGCGGCAGACCGTGGCGCGCGGCGCGAACCACCGATTCGGGCGTGCCGCCGACGCCGGCCCACACCTTCAGCCTGCCCGACTCGATCGACGGATAGACACCTGATCGCGGAACGGGCTCCGCGTCTTTCCCGTCCAGGTCACCGGACGCTCCGAGAGAAGAGCGGCGAACAGCGCGAGCCGCTCCTCGAAGAGCAGCTCGTAGTGGGGGAGTGGGTTTCCGTCGGCGTCGAGCGTGACGTCGCCGAAGGTGTCCACGCCGAGCTCGAATCGCGTGAGACATGTGAAGCCCAAATAGTAAGGGCACGGCATGCCGTGCCCCTACCTGGGCCGGCCCGGTTCGACGTCGCTGAGGCCGGTCGAGCCGAAGAGCGCGCCGAAACCGGCGGCAATCAGGTTGCCGGGCCATTCGAAATACTGCGTGAAGAAGTACAGGTAGACGGCGAAGAGCAGCGCGAACAAGCCGACGATGAGCGTGCACCCGCGTCGAATCATGGGTGAAGGTGTGCGAAAGGGGCCGCCGCGGCGTATTCTAAGCCGGCTCAACAGGAAGCCGGGAAGCGATCGTGTGCCGGGGTTTCGTCGGACTGCCCGAGTGGAGGTCGAGAGCCGCCCATGACCGTACTGCGCCTGGCCGCTGGCCTGTCGATCTGGTTCACGCTGATTTGTGCCCTGGTGCTGTCGCAGAACCAGCTGCCTGACCTTGGCGGGTTCGAGCTCATCACGATCTTCGTCATGCAGTCCTATTTCCTGTTGATGCTGCTGCGATGGGCGCTCGTGCTCACGCTGCTGATTCGGACGGTGGGTGCCGTTCCGCTTCGCTGGCTTCCACGCTGGCCGGCCGTGCAGATCGGCGTCGTCACGATCGTCCAGTTCGTGCTCGGCGTGCTCTCGCTGGTCGGCTGGCTGGCGATCGTCGCCACCACGCAGGGCGGCGATCGCGTCTTCGGCGTCATCCTGCACCTGATCGTGCCGGCTCTGATGCTCGTGTTTCTCGCGCGCCGGGCGGCGTGGGTGCGGGGGACGAACGCCAGCTAATAAATCTGCGGGGCCTTACGTCCGAGTCACATCGGCGCGGGATGTACCTCGGATTTGGAGAACGGGCGGAAGGCGAGCATGGGATTCTGGGCGCCGATTGTCGATCGTTACGGCATCGACAATTCAGCTGATGAACGATACGGTGGATCCGACATTTCCCTTCATGTCGCTCGACTGGGACGGCAGGGTTCGCATGGACTGCTCGTCGCCTTACGCCATGGCCCCGCTCGTCGGCCTCCAGGACCGCTTCGACATCGCGTTTGCGAACGATCCTGACGCGGACCGGCACGGCATCGTGACGCGTGGCGGCGTCCTGATGAACCCCAACCATGACCTCGCTGCAGCGATTCACTATCTCTTGACCCATCGTCCCGACTGGCGTCGGGATGCTGCCGTCGGCAAGACCGTCGTGAGCAGCAGCGTGATTGATCGAGTGGCGGCGAAGATCGGGCGCGCCATGGTCGAAGTGCCCGTCGGATTCAAGTGGTTCGTGCCCGGCCTTCTCGAGGGATCGCTAGGCTTTGGCGGCGAAGAAAGCGCGGGCGCGTCGTTTTTGCGGCGCGATGGAACGGTCTGGACGACCGACAAGGATGGGATCGTCATGGACCTGCTTGCGGTCGAGCTCATGCGCGCAGCGGCCACGATCCGTCCGAGCTGTTCGAACGTTACGGCATCGACATTCAGCTGGTGAACGATACAGTGGATCCGACATTCCCCTTCATGTCGCTCGAACGGGACGGCAACGTTCGCAAACGCCGAGCTGACCCGCGAGCTGGGCGCGCCCATCTACGAACGGATCGATGCGCCCGCCACGTCGGACGAAAAGGAACTGCTCTTGAACCTCTCGGCCGAGGACGTCACTGCATCCGAGCTCGCCGGCGACCCGATTCAAGCGCTGCTCACGACCGCACCCGGCAACGGCGCGGCCATCGGCGGCCTGAAAGTCATCTCCGCGCACGGCTGGTTCGCCGCGCGTCCGTCCGGCACGGAGGACGTCTACAAGCTCTACGCAGAGAGCTTTCGCGGAAGCGCGCACCTGCGGCGGATTCAGGAGGAAGCGCAGGCGATCATCGCCAAGACCCTGGCAGGAGTCATGAGATGACGTCGGAGACGCTAAGGAACGACACCCCGCCGTCCGAGCTCTCGTCCATCGTCCGCGCGACGGACGAGGAGAAACAGGTGTTGCTGCGGCGGGCATTTCTCATCCGACACGGCGAGACGGAGTGGAGCCTCAGCGGACAGCACACCGGGACGACCGACATCCCGTTGACGGAGAACGGTCGAAACGTGGCCAGACAGCTGGCGAACCACTCTTGAAAAGGGCGACGTTCTCGCTGGTTCTGACGAGCCCGCTACATCGCGCCCGACGAGACCTGCGAGCTCGCCGGCCTCGGCGCGCACGCTGAAGTCGACGCCAACCTCATTGAATGGGGCTACGGCGAGTACGAGGGACTGACCGGAGAGCAGATTCATGCGAAGGCACCAGGCTGGATGCTCTTCAGCGACGGCTGCCCTGGCGGAGAGAGCCCCTCGCAGGTTGGCGCTCGGGTCGACCAGATCATCGCACGGATCCGATCGGTCGAGGGAGATGTGGCGCTTTTTGCGCACGGTCATGTCTTCAGGGTGTTTGCGGCGCGATGGCTGGGGCTTCCGGCCACGGCAGGAAGTCACTTCCTTCTCGACCCGGCGACCGTGAGCGTCCTCAGCCACTACCGCGGCATCCCGGCGGTGAAGCGGTGGAACGCCCCGCTCGTGCCGTAGGCGTCGGGCGATCGAGGATCGCGACCTTCCGAATGCGATTTCCAGAGAAGCGTTCGGTCGACGAACGTACTCGGAGGGCAATATGGCGACCCCCGACTTGGAAGGCCTTGCGCGATCGATCGTGGCCGATGGAAAAGGCATCCTGGCGGCTGACGAGACTCCCGGGACGCTGACGAAGCGCCTCACCGCGCTCGGGATCGAATCGACGCCGGACAGCCGTCGCGCCTACCGCGAGATGTTCTTCACCGCACCGGGCGTGGCCGAGTACATCGGCGGCGTCATCCTGCAGGATGAGACGATCCGGCAGTCGAGCTCGAAGGGTAACCGCCTGACCGATCTGCTCGCCGAGCAGGGCATCATCCCTGGCATCAAGGTCGATCGCGGCGCGAAACCGCTCGCCGGCTTCCCTGGCGAGCACACCCTCCGGCGTCATGCGCCGGCCGCCGTCCCCGGCATCGTGTTCCTGTCCGGCGGCCAGGATCACCTCGTGGCGACGAGGCACCTGAGCGCGATCAATCAGGTCGAGGGACCGAAGCCGTGGAAGCTCAGTTACTCCTACGGGCGCGCGCTGCAGGACGAAGCGCTCAACGCCTGGCGCGGACGGCAGGAGAACCTCGCAGCCGCACAGCAGGCCTTCAATCATCGGGCGAAGTGCGACAGCGCGGCTGCCCTCGGCAGATACACGACCTCCATGGAAACCGAATCGGTCGTCGCATGAATTCGGCGCGGCGCGGCCGCCAGGCCGTTGAAGCACAACCAAGGCTGAATGGGAGAACTACCGTGGCAAAGCTGCTATCGAAAGAACCGGACGTCATCACCGCTGACGAACACGCCGCTGGCGAAAAACGAGCTGGAATCGATGAACGCCTTCTGGCGGGCCTGCAACTACCTGTCGGTGGGGATGATCTACCTGAAAGACAACCCCCTGCTGAAAGAGCCGTTGAAGACCGAGCACGTGAAGCACCGGCTCCTCGGCCACTGGGGCGCGAGCCCGGCGCTGTCTTTCGTGTGGGTGCACCTGAACCGAATGATCGTCAAGCACGACCTCGACGTGATTTTCGTGGCCGGACCGGGCCACGGGGCGCCGGGCGTGTTGGGGCCGGCGTATCTCGAAGGGACGTACTCCGAAATCTATCCGGACAAGAGCCAGGACGCGGAAGGGATGCAGAAGTTCTTCAAGCAGTTCTCCTTCCCGGGCCACATCGGCAGCCACGTCACGCCAGAAACGCCAGGCTCGATCCACGAAGGCGGCGAGCTTGGCTACAGCCTCTCGCATGCCTACGGCATGGCGCTCGACAACCCCGATCTGATCGTCGCCTGCGTCGTGGGTGACGGCGAGGCGGAGACCGGGCCGCTCGCCACCGCGTGGCATTCGAACAAGTTCCTCAATCCCGTCCGCGATGGTGCGGTGCTGCCCATCCTGAATCTCAACGGCTACAAGATCGCCAATCCCACGGTCCTGTCGCGCATCAGCCACGAGGAGCTCGAAGCGCTGTTCATCGGCTACGGCTACACGCCGTATTTCGTGGAAGGCAGCGACCCGGCTCTCATGCATCAGAAGATGGCCGCCACGCTGGAGCGGGCCATCGGCGAGATTCGTGCGCAGCAGAAGGCCGCGCGCGCGTCGAACACTCCCGTCCGTCCGCGTTGGCCGATGATCGTGCTGCGCTCGCCGAAGGGGTGGACCGGGCCGAAAGAGATCAAGGGACACAAGGTCGAAGGGTCCTGGCGATCGCATCAGGTGCCCTTCTCCGATGTGCGGGACAATCCCGCGAATCTGAAGCTGCTCGAAGACTGGATGCGCAGCTACAAGCCCGAGGAGCTGTTCGACGCAGACGGCCGGCTCGCGCCCGAGCTCCGGGCCCTGCGCGCCGCGCCGGGAATCGGCGCATGAGCGCCAACCCGCACGCCAACGGCGGGCTGCTGCGCAAGCCTCTCAAGCTGCCCGACTTCCGCACCTACGCGGTCGACGTGGCCTCCCGGGGCACGGCGATGTACGAGAACACCAAACCTCTGGGCGAGTACCTCCGCGACGTCATCAAGAACAACCCGACCAGCTTCCGCGTCTTCGGTCCTGACGAGACGGCGTCCAACCGACTGCAGGCCGTGTACGAAGCGAGCAAGAAAACCTGGATGGCGGACATGCTGCCCGAGGACGCCGACGGCGGCGAGCTCGCGCCCGATGGGCGCGTCATGGAAATACTCTCGGAGCACACGCTGGTCGGCTGGCTGGAGGGCTACCTGCTCACGGGGCGTCACGGGTTCTTCCACACCTATGAGGCGTTCGCGCACGTCATCGATTCCATGTTCAACCAGCACGCCAAATGGCTCGACATCAGCAAGAACCACGTGCCGTGGCGTGCCTCGGTCTCGTCCGAGAACATCCTGTTGTCGTCCACGGTCTGGCGCCAGGACCACAACGGCTTCTCTCATCAGGACCCGGGGTTCATCGATCTGGTGACCAACAAGGGGCCGTCGGTCACGCGCGTCTACCTGCCGCCCGACGCCAACACGCTGCTCTCGGTCGCCGACCATTGCCTTCGCAGCACCGACTACATCAATGTCATCGTTGCCGACAAACAGAAACACCTGCAGTTCACGACGATGCCCGAGGCGATCGCGCACTGCACCAAGGGCCTCGGCATCTGGCCGCGGGCGAGCACCGATGCGGGCGAGGAACCGGATGTCGTGCTGGCATGCTGCGGCGACGTGGCCACCATGGAAGCGCTGGCGGCAGCCGCCATCCTGCGCGAGCGAGCGCCGGATCTGAAGCTCCGCTTCGTCAATGTGGTGGACCTGTTCAAGCTGCAGCCAGCGTCCGAGCATCCCCACGGCTCGACCGACCGCGAGTTCGACAGCCTGTTCACCACGGACAAGCCGATTATCTTCAACTTCCACGGCTATCCCTGGCTGATCCACAAGCTCTCCTACCGCTTCAAGGGGCACGCGAACATGCACGTGCGGGGCTACAAGGAAAAAGGGAACATCAACACACCGCTCGAGCTCGCGATGCTGAACGAGACGTCTCGCTTCAACCTCGTCATCGACGTCATCGATCGGGTGCCAAAGCTGCACATGAAGGCGGCCCACCTGAAAGAGGAGATGAGGAACGCGATCATCGACAACCTGAACTACGCGCACGAGCACGGTACCGACCGGCCGGAGATTGTCGACTGGACGTGGCCGTACTGAAAGCCGCGAGGCAGAAACGCAGCAGGCGCCCGCCCGAGGAACGACCATGGCCACCACCGATGTCAGTGCACACAGAGCGGCGACGGATGCCGAACGGTCGAACCACACGCTCGATCAGTTGTGCGTCAATACCATCCGCACGCTGGCAATGGATGCCGTGCAACAGGCGAACTCCGGCCATCCGGGAACGCCGATGGCCCTGGCACCGGTGGTCTATTGCCTGTGGCAACGCATGTTGCGTTTCGATCCCGACCATCCGATCTGGCCCAACCGTGACCGCTTCGTGTTGTCGGTCGGCCATGCGTCCATGCTGCTCTACAGCATGCTGCACCTGACCGGGGTGAAGGCGGTCAATCCCAAGTACGAAACGCTCGGGCAGTCGTCTGTCACACTCGACGACATCAAGCAGTTTCGACAACTGGGCAGCCGATGCCCGGGCCACCCGGAATACCGCTGGACGTCTGGGGTCGAGACGACCAGCGGCCCACTAGGACAGGGCGTGGCCACCAGCGTCGGCATGGCCATCGCCGAACGCTGGCTGGCCAGCTATTTCAATCGTCCCGGATTCGATCTGTTCGATTACGACGTCTACGCGCTCTGCGGCGACGGCTGCATGATGGAAGGGATATCCGGCGAGGCCGCCTCGCTCGCCGGGCACCTCAAGCTGGCCAATCTGTGCTGGATCTACGACAACAATCAGATCACCATCGAGGGCAACACCGCGCTGGCGTACAGCGACGACGTGGCGACGCGGTTCCTCGGGTACGGCTGGAACGTCACACGCGTGGGCGATGCCAACGACCTGGAGATGCTCGAACGCGCGTTCCGGACATTCAAGAAGACCACCGACCGACCGACGCTCATCATTGTCGATAGTCACATCGCCTACGGCGCCCCGAACAAGCAGGATACGAGCGCGGCGCACGGAGAACCGCTCGGGGCGGAGGAAATCACGCTGGCCAAGCGCCACTACAACTGGCCAGAAGACGCGACGTTCCTCGTCCCCGATGGCGTGCGCGAACATTTCGCGTCGGGCATGGGCGCGCGCGGGCAGGCCCTGCATCGAGCCTGGTGGGCCAAGTTCGAAGAGTACCGGCGCCAGTATCCCGAGCTCGCTGATCAGGGATACCGGCTGCTCCGCCGCGAGCTGCCGGACGGTTGGGACACGGGGTTGCCGGTGTTCCCTGCAGACCGCAAAGGCGTCGCCACTCGAGACGCGTCGGGTCAGGCGCTGAATGTCGTCGCCAGGAACGTGCCGTGGGTGCTCGGCGGTTCGGCAGATCTCGCGCCGTCGTGCAAAACCCGCCTGACGTTCGACGGTGCCGGTGATTTCAGCGCGGAGATTCCGGCCGGACGGAATCTGCACTTTGGCATTCGTGAGCACGCCATGGGCGCCATCCTCAATGGCCTGTCGTTGTCGAAGCTTCGACCCTTCGGATCGGGATTCCTGATTTTCAGCGACTACGGCCGCGCGGCGATACGCCTGAGCGCTCTCATGGAAATCCCGGTGATCCACATCTTCACGCACGATTCGATCGGCGTCGGCGAAGATGGACCAACGCATCAGCCCGTCGAACATCTTGCGTCCCTGCGCGCCATCCCTGGCTTGATCACGCTGCGTCCTGCCGATGCGAACGAGGTCGTCGAAGCCTGGCGCGTGATCGCGCAGCTCCGCCATGAGCCGGTGGCCTTGATCTTGACGCGGCAGGCGGTGCCGACGCTGGACCGCACGAAGTACGCGGCCGCCGAGGGCGTGCAGCGCGGCGCGTACGTTCTCGCGGACGCTGACGTCGGCACACCCGACGTCCTCTTGCTCGCGACGGGCAGCGAAGTCTCGCTCTGCATCGAGGCCCATGAACGGCTCGCGAACGAAGGGATCAAGGCCCGGGTGGTGAGCATGCCGTCGTGGGAGATCTTCGAGCGCTATTGTCGCGATCATCCCGAGTATCGCGAGCAGGTGCTGCCGCAATCGGTCGCGGCGCGGGTCTCGGTGGAAAAGGCGTCCACCCTCGGCTGGGCACGATATGTGGGCGCAGACGGCCGCAGCATCGGCATGGAGACGTTCGGCGCGTCGGCGCCGCTGGCGGAGCTGCAGAAGAAGTTCGGCTTCACGCCGGAGCACGTCGTCGCGGCGGCCAGGCAGCAGATCGCGCGAGTGAGGTGAATCATGCGAGTCGCGATGGGTTCCGATCATGCCGGATTCGAGCTGAAGGAGACGCTGAAAGCCTCGCTGATCGAGGAGCATTACGAGATCCTCGATGTCGGCACGCACGGCACGGGTCCTGTGGACTATCCGGACTACGCCGAAGCGGTCGGCACGACGCTGCGCGAATCCCGAGCCGACCGCGGCATCATTATCTGCGGCAGCGGCGTCGGAGCGTCGATGGCTGCGAACCGAGTCCCTGGGGTTCGCGCGGGCTTGTGTCATGACACCTACTCGGCGCACCAGGGTGTGGAGCATGACGACATGAACGTGCTGGTCCTCGGCGGCCGTGTCGTCGGCATCGAGCTCGCCCACGAGCTGACACGCGCATTCTTGAACGCCCACTTCACCGGCGAGCCTCGCCATCTGCGCCGGCTCGCCAAGATGACCTCGCTCGAGAATCCGTTGCGGGCGCTGCAGGTGTTCGGGCAGTCGGTCTGGCTCGACTACATACGCCGCAGCTTGATTACCAGCGGCGAGCTGCGCGGCATGATCGATGAAGACGGATTACGGGGCGTGACGTCGAATCCGGCGATCTTCGAAAAAGCCATCACTGGAAGCTCCGACTACAAGAGCTTTCTGGAGGCGCCCGACGCGCGATCGCTGGACGCGAAAGCGCTGTATGAGCGGCTGGCGGTACGCGATATCCAGGATGCTGCCGATGCGCTGCGGCCCGTGTACGAGGCCACGTCGACACGTGATGGGTATGTGAGTCTGGAGGTGTCGCCATCGCTGGCGTACGACACGGCCGGCACGCTCGATGAGGCCCGGCGATTGTGGCGCGCTGTCGGCCGCGACAACCTGATGATCAAGATTCCGGCGACACCACAGGGCGTGCCCGCCGTGCAGCAGCTGATCGGCGAAGGGATCAACGTCAACGTGACGCTGCTCTTCGCACAGGAGGTGTACGAGCAGGTCGCGGAAGCGTACATCGCCGGACTGGAGAGGCTCGCCGCGAACGGCGGTGACCTGAAGCGGGTGGCCAGCGTTGCCAGCTTCTTCATCAGCCGGATCGACACCGCCATCGACGCGCTCATCTCGGCGCGGCTGCAAGCAGCGAAAGAGGCGGCGGATCAAAGCGTCCTGCGGGGCTTGAGCGGCAAGGTCGCCATCGCCAATGCCAAGCTCACCTACCAACGATACCTGGAGCTGTTCAGCGGCCCGCGCTGGCAGGCCCTGGCGGACCGAGGCGCGCAAACGCAGCGGCTGCTCTGGGCGAGCACTGGCACCAAGAATCCCAACTATCGCGACGTACTTTACGTGGAAGAACTGGTCGGGCCAGACACCGTCAATACCATTCCTCCCGCTACCTTCGACGCCTTTCGCGATCACGGTCGGCCGCACGCCAGCCTCGGGGAAGATGTCGAGTCCGCGTTCGACACGATGGCGGCGCTCGCGGAAGCTGGAATCTCCATGAAAGCCGTGACCGACAAGCTTCTCGCCGAAGGGGTTCAGCTCTTCTCGGACGCCTTCGAGAAGCTGCTGACCGCAGTGGACACGCAAAGCAGGCAGTCGGGAGCCGGAAGAATCAACCGCCTGAGTTACTCCGTGCCCGAGCCGCTTGCCGCCGCCGTACACGCCTCGCTGAGGAATGGCAGGCAGAGGGCAAGGTCAGAAGGCTCTGGGGGCGCGACGCATCGATCTGGAGTGGCAAGGGCGAGGACCAGTGGCTCGGATGGCTCGGCATCACGAACGGCCAGTTGGCACATCTCCAGCGGTTGACGGATGTGACCGACGCGGCCCGGAGGGCCGGCTTCGCACACGTCCTGCTGCTCGGTATGGGGGGATCGAGCCTCGGTCCCGAAGTGCTGAAGATGACGTTCGGAAAGATCGACGGCTTCCCCGAGCTGCACGTGCTCGATTCGACGGACCCGGCGCAAGTACGAGCATTCGAGAACAAAGTCGATCTCAAAAACACCCTCGTCATCGTCTCGAGCAAATCAGGCTCGACGCTCGAACCGAACATCTTCAAGCAGTACTTCTTCGACCGCGTCCAGCGACTGGTGGGCGCGAAGGAAGCCGGGAGTCGGTTCATCGCCATCACCGATCCGGGCTCGAAGATGCAACAGGTCGCCGAGCGCGACGGTTTTCGGCGCGTCTTTTTCGGCTGGCCGAACATCGGCGGTCGCTACTCGGTGCTCTCTGATTTCGGACTGGTGCCCGCGGCCATCATGGGCGTGGATGTGGCCAAGTTCCTGGACCGGACCGAGGAGATGGTCTGTGCCTGCATGCCGTCGGTTCCCGTTCAGGAAAACCCCGGTGTCCTCCTCGGCACGATCCTCGGCGTCGCCGCGAGCCAGTTCGGCCGCGACAAAGTGACGATCGTCTCGTCGCCGGGCATCCACGATCTTGGCGCGTGGCTGGAACAGCTGGTGGCAGAGTCGACGGGCAAGGACGGAAAGGGGCTGATCCCCATCGATCGGGAAACGCTCGGCGCACCTGACCTCTACGGGCGCGATCGCATCTTCGTCTATTTGAGACTGCAGACGGCGCCGGATGCGGCTCAGGACAAGTCTGTTGAAGCGCTGGAGCGAGCCGGGCATCCGGTCGTGCGGATTGCGCTCGACGATCCCTACGACCTCGGCGAGGAGTTCTTCCGCTGGGAGTTCGCGACGGCCGTGGCCGGTTCCATCCTCGGCATCAATCCCTTCGATCAACCGGACGTGGAAGCCAGCAAGATCGCAACGCGGAAGCTGACCGACGCGTACGAAAAGAACGGAGCCTTGCCTGCCGAGACACCGATCTTCACCGGCGACGGGATCACGCTGTTCACAGACGAAAAGAATGCGGCCGACCTGGCGAAGATGCTGAAGGGCAATCACACGCTGGAGGGATACCTCGAGGCGCATCTGAGCCGGCTGCGGCCGGGCGACTACTTTGCGCTCCTGGCATACATCGAGATGAACGAGGCGCATGAAAAAGTGCTGCAGGCGATGCGCCACGGCGTCCGCGATGCGCGCCAGATCGCGACGTGCCTCGAATTCGGACCAAGGTTTCTGCACTCAACGGGACAAGCCTATAAGGGCGGCCCGAACACGGGCGTCTTCCTGCAGATCACGTGCGACGACGCCTTCGATCTGGCGGTGCCGAACCAGAAATATACGTTCGGCGTAGTCAAGGCGGCTCAGGCACGAGGGGATTTCGAGGTCCTGGTGGAGCGCAAGCGCCGTGCGCTCCGCGCCCATCTTGGTGCGGACGTCGCCGCTCACTTGGGTACCTTGCAGGCTGCATTCGTTTCGGCGCTGCGGTCGCGTGCGACAAGCAGCCCGGATCTTGCGAGTCTCAGGCGCACGTAGAGAGTCGCCCAACAGGGAGGAACCCGTGGCTCATTCTTCTGTACGACCCGCGGCCGACGCCCCGCGCCACGGGGCTGCAGCCGACGTGTCGCCTCCGAACGTCTGCTTGCTGTCGAACGGTCGTTATACCGTCATGCTGACCCAGGCCGGGAGCGGATACAGCACCTGTGATGGGCTCGACGTGACGCGCTGGCGCGAGGACGCGACCAGCGACTGCTGGGGACAGTACTTCTACATCCGCGACCTCGATGGCGGCCGCGCATGGTCGGCCGGCCGGCAGCCGCTCGGTGGCGACGCCGACGAGTACGAGGCGATGCTCGGTTTGGATGGGGCCGTCTTCCAGCGTCGCGATGGGGATATCGAAACGCGCTCTGAGATCGCGGTCGCAGCCGACGCGGATGCCGAGGTTCGGCGGATCACGTTGACGAATCACGGCGTCTTGCCCCGCATGCTGGACGTGACCAGCTACGCTGAGGTGTCACTCAACAGTCGCCGCGCCGATCAGGCCCATCCGGCGTTCGCCAAGCTTTTTCTCGAGACCGAGTACCTGCCCGCGCCCCCAACTCTGTTGTGCCGCCGGCGGCCGCGCGCGCGGGATCAGAAACCAATCTGGGGCCTGCACTTCTTGGCCGGCCCAGAGAGAGCCGACACCGCTGTCGGAGTCGTCGAGTACGAGACCGATCGGGCCAGATTTCTGGGCCGGGGCCGTTCCGCGGCCTCTCCCGCCGCTCTGGATTCCGGAGTGGCCCTGTCGGGAACCGTCGGGTCCGTCCTCGACCCTGTTTTCAGCCTGCGCCGTCGGGTCCGGCTGGCTCCGAACACATCCGCGGTCCTTGCGTTCGGAACCGCACTAGCCGCCGACCGCAACGAGGCGGTGGCGCTGGCCCGCAGGTTCAGCGATCTGGCCGAAGTAGAGCGCACGTTCCAACAGTCGAGAACGCACAGTCAGGCGACTCTGGTCGCGCTCGGCATCTCACCAGACGACGCCGCTTTGTTCCACCGGCTGGCCGCTCATGTTCTCTTCACCGGGCCAGCCCTCCGCTCGCGAGAGTCCGTGATAGGTAACCGTCTCGGCCAGTCGGGCCTATGGCCGTACGCGATCTCAGGAGATCTGCCGATCGTGCTGGCGCGATTCTCCAGCCCCGGACAATCGAACTTGGCCAGCGAACTGATCCGAGCCCACGCCTACTGGCGTCGCTGCGGGCTGGTGGCGGACCTCGTCCTCCTGCACGATGCCGATCCGGCTGATGAACTGCACGAACAGCTCGAGGAACTGGTGCGCTTGGGACCGACCTCCGAGATGGCGGACAAGCCAGGCGGCGTGTTCCTGCGAGGCGCCGCAGAGATGCCCGCTGCGGACGTCATGCTGCTCGAGGCCGCGTCCCGCGCGATTCTGCGCGGACAGGACGGCTCAATCGCCGAACAGCTCGAACGGGCACCTATGCTCGCCACGCTGCCGCCCGACTTGCCAGTCACAGCCGCCACGACGACGGCCACCGCCGACAAGTCGAGCGCTGCCGACCGAGAGGCTGTTGTTCGCGAACGGGTTCGGCGGGTTCACGCCGGACGGCCGGGAGTACGTCCTGACTCTTCACGGTAGCGAGCGACCGCCGGCACCGTGGAGCAACGTCCTCGCGAACCCTGGGTTCGGCTCTCTGATCACCGAGGCCGGCGCCGGCTACACCTGGGCGGGCAACGCCCAGATGAATCGCCTGACGCCGTGGAGCAACGACCCGGTCGCCGACCCTCCGGGCGAGGCCCTCTATCTCCGCGACGAAGAGACTGGGGAGTTCTGGTCACCGACGCCGGGCCCCTGCGGCGGCGACGCGACGACCGTCGTCCGACACGGGCAGGGGTACACCCGCTTCACCAGGACCAGCCACGGATTCGATCAAGACCTCCTCGTCTTCGTCTCCGCTACCGATCCGGTGAAGCTGATTCGCCTTCGGGTCAGCAACACCGGTGCTCGGCCCAGACGGCTGTCAGCAACTTTCTACGTGGAGTGGGTGCTGGGCGTGCTCCGCGAGCAGGCCGCACTGAATGTGCTGTGCACGCTCGACTCGGAGAGCGGCGCCCTGTTCGCCCGCACCGCCTGGGCGGGTGATTTCGCCGGGCGCATCGCTTTCGCCGACGTGGCGCGTCGTCCCCGCTCGTTCACGACCGACCGCACCGAGTTCCTGGGGCGCTACGGCACGCCGGATGCGCCCGCCGCTCTCTGGCGGGAGCGGCTCTCCGACCGGGCGGGTGAGCTCTGCGACCCCTGCGCCGCGTTGATGACCGGGCTGGAGTTGCCGCCGGGCGGCGAGGACGTCGTCGTGTTTCTGCTCGGACAAGCGGAGACCGAGGAAGACGCGCGGCGGCTCATTCGGTTCTATGGTGAGGCCGGGCGGGCAGACAGCGCGCTGGACGACGTCACGTCGGGATGGGATCGCATCCTCGGGACCGTTCAGGTCCGCACGCCCGATCCCGCGCTGGATCTGATGCTCAATCGCTGGTTGATCTACCAGGCACTTGCGTGCAGGGTATGGGGCCGGACCGGGTTCTACCAGTCTGGCGGGGCCTTCGGCTTCCGCGACCAGTTGCAGGACGCGATGGCGCTTGTTTACGGCGCCGCTGAGGAAGCGCGCGGGCAGATCCTGCGAGCGGCCGCCAGACAGTTCGAAGAGGGGGACGTGCAGCACTGGTGGCACCCGCCGGCGGGCCGCGGTGTCCGCACGCGGATCACCGACGATCTCTACTTCCTGCCTCTCGTCACCTGTCACTACGTCGCCACAACCGGCGACACAGCGCTGCTGGATGAGCGGGTGCCGTTCTTGCGGGCGCCAGTCCTGAGGCCCGAACAGGAGGAGGATTACGGTCTCCCCGATGTGAGCGACGTGACCGGGACGGTCTACGAGCACTGCGTGCGAGCGCTGGATCACGGTCTGAGGCTCGGACCGCACGGCCTGCCTCTGATGGGGACCGGCGATTGGAACGACGGCATGAACCAGGTTGGAGCCGGCGGTCTGGGCGAAAGCGTCTGGAACGGCTGGTTCATGTTGGCGACTCTGCGAGAGTTCGCCAGCCTGGCCGAGCAGCGGAGTGACGCCGCGCGGGCGGCCTGGTGCCGGGAGCGAGCCGATGCGCTGCAGAAGGCATTGGAAGAGCACGCCTGGGACGGCGACTGGTACCGGCGGGCCTACTTCGACGATGGCGCTCCGCTCGGGTCGAGGCAGAACGACGAGTGCCAGATCGATTCGATCGCCCAGACGTGGGCCGTGATCTCCGGCGCCGGCGACCCTGAGCGGGCCCGTCAGGCAATGGCGGCGGTCGAGGATCGTCTGGTTCGCGAGGCGGACAAGATGATCCTGCTGTTCGCGCCACCGTTCGATCGCGGCTCGCTCGAGCCCGGCTACATCAAGGGCTACGTGCCCGGAATCCGCGAAAACGGCGGGCAGTACACGCATGCCGCTACCTGGGTCGTGCTGGCGACGGCCCTGCTCGGCCGGGGCAAGCGCGCGCTGGAGTTGTTCGCATTGCTCAACCCGGTCCGCCATGGCGCGACTCCCGAAGACGTCGCGCGGTACATGGTGGAACCGTACGTCGTGGCGGCGGACGTCTACGGAGCGCCGCCGCATACAGGGCGGGGTGGCTGGACTTGGTACACCGGCTCTGCCAGCTGGCTGTATCGCGTCGGCCTCGAGGCGATCCTCGGCTTCCACAAGCGAGGGGACCGTCTGAGGATCGATCCCTGCGTCGCGCCGGATTGGCCGCGCTACGAGCTGACCTACCGCCACCGCTCCGCGATCTACCATATCGTCGTGGAGAACGCAGCAGGCACGGGCCGCGGCGTGCGTGCCGTTACGGTAGACGCGCATGCCGTGCCCGATGGCGAGATCCCGCTCATGGACGACGGAAAAACCCATGAAGTTCGAGTCGAGCTGGGCTGAGGGACAGCGGAAGGGAGGACAGGAAGAAAGGATGGCCGACCAGCTGCCGGCAGAGGAGGACTTGGACCGGCTGCCGACGGACAAGGAACTCGCCCGGCTTCAGCGGACCACGGTGCTGTACTACCTTCACGAGACCAACCCGGACAATGGGCTGGTCCGTGACAAGACCGACCCCGACGCGCCATGCAGCATCGCGGCCGTCGGTCTCGCCCTGGCG
The DNA here is from genome assembly GCA_963804795.1 of uncultured Acidobacteriota bacterium. Lineage (GTDB taxonomy): Bacteria > Acidobacteriota > Vicinamibacteria > Vicinamibacterales > 2-12-FULL-66-21 > CAVSUB01. Next base: position 38,796 of record CAWDRS010000026.1, read on the forward strand.
ACGATCCCGGCTGTTGTCGAGCGCGGCGTGCTCATTCGCAAGTTCGCTGCGAAGAGCGCCCGCCGCAGACTCCGCAGCCTCATGAACCTCCCGCAGGGACCTGAGCCGGACACGGCCGGGTACAAGGGGTTCTTCTATCACTTCCTCGACATCGATACCGGCCGTCGCGTCTGGAATTGCGAGCTCTCCACGCTCGACTCAGCGTTCCTGTTCGCGGGTGCCCTTACCTGTGCCACCTACTTCGACGCCGACACGGAGGAAGAGGCCGAAGTCCGACGCCTGGCCGACGCGCTCTACCGCCGGGCCGACTGGGACTGGGCGTGCAATGGTGGCCCGACGCTCACCCACGGCTGGAAGCCCGAGACCGGCTTCCTGCCGTACCGCTACGAGGGATATGACGAGGGGCTCTTGCTCTACCTTCTCGCCCTCGGCTCGCCGACTCACCCACTTCCGCCGGAGAGTTACAACGCGTACTGCGCCACCTATCAGTGGAAGGAAATCTACGGCCGCGAGCTGCTCTACTCCGGGCCGTTGTTCACACACCAACTTTCGCACCTCTGGATCGATTTCCGTGGCATTCGCGACGCGTTCATGCGCGAGCGCGGCAGCGACTACTTCGAGAACAGCCGGCAGGCGACCTTCGTGCAGCAGGAGTATGCCGTCAGGAACCCGCTGGGCTTCGAGGGCTACGGGGAGCACTGTTGGGGCATCACGGCCTCTGATGGCCCGGGCTGGGTCAAGCGCGCGGTGAACGGCGTCGACCGGGAGTTTTACGGCTACATCGCCCGCGGGGCCCCGTTTGGCCCAGACGACGGCACAGTCTCACCATGGGTCGTCGTCGCGTCGCTGCCGTTCGCGCCGGAAATCGTCATCCCGACCGTCCGACAGTTCGCTCGACTGGACCTTGGAATGACCGCCCCCTATGGATTCAAGCCGTCGTTCAACCAGACCTTCGCCGTGGAAGAGAGTCCGACAGGTTGGTGGGTCACGCCCCACCACTTCGGCATCGACCAGGGACCGGTCGTGTTGATGATCGAGAACTACCGATCGGGTCTCATCTGGGACATCATGCGCGGCTGCCCAGCCGTGATCGCGGGGCTACGGCGAGCCGGGTTCACCGGCGGCTGGCTGTGAAGCGGAGGTCATGCGCGTCCGCGCTCGTGCACCGCGGTCTGCATCGCCGCGAAGGCCTCGGGACTGGGAATGCGCTTCACAATCGATCAGGCAGGTGGGTTGTCTGGCGGCGGCACCGTTGAAATGACGAGGCCTGACGGAGTATTCGTGGGGAAGTCCCGGAAAATGTTGACTACCCTGCGTGCGGCGTCGCCTTTGCCTCCCTGGTGACGCTTCCGCGGCCGCCCCGCTGACACCGGCACTTGGGTCCGCCGCAAGCCTGCGCGGGTGTGGGCATCAGCCATTGCGCCCGCTCATCGCTTCTTCGCGGTTTGCTTACACGCCGGCCGGTCGCCCTGGTCGCCGTAGCCGGCCTTGGTAGCCGTCTTGGCTTTCGCCACCGATCCCCACGAACTGGCCGAATAGTTCCTCCCTCCGCTTCCGCAGGCTGGCCCTTTCTGATCGCCTGTCACGAATCGCCGCCTCCTCCCACTTCACTACAAACGTATCTGTCTATCCCGCGACTTCGGCGTGAGCCCTTTTTCGCTGAATTGCGCGTATAGTGCTGAGCTGCGGCATATTGCTGAGCTGGATTAGGCAGCCACGCTCGCTGCGAGGGACGCGACGCGCACGTTTGCATCACAGGAGGATCACGGTGAGGAATCAGCTTACGAGAATGCTGTTCGTGCTGGCGGCGGCGCTCGCGCTCTGGGCCGTCCCCTCGACTGCCGGCGCGCACGCCGGCAACAACGACCCCACGCTGCTTCATGTCTGTATCGGCAACGTCAGCAAGATCGTCCGCAGTGTCGGGGTGACCGGCGCCTGCCAAGTGGGCGAGACCGCAGACCACTGGCGGAAGGAAGGCGAGAAAGGCGCCAAGGGAGACAAGGGGGATAACGGCACGAATGGGATCAATGGGATCAATGGGATGGACGGCACGAGCGTGACGTTCGTGGGCAACTTTTCTGGAAACCAGAATGGGTGCCCGAACGGCGGTGTGGCTTATTCGGCCGGCAACCCGCCTGTGAATTCATACGTCTGCAACGGGATCGATGGGGATCCGGGTGCGGGAGGTGGCGTGCGTGCCAACGGCCAGTGCTTCGACGACGCGCAACCGCTCGTCGATTGCGGGAGCGGCGCGGTGACCGACACCGTGACGGGCCTGATCTGGCGGAAACAGGCGACCTGCCTGCGGTCAACATCTGCGTCGCAAGCGAATCAGGCAGCGGCCGGCCTGTCGGAGGCGATGGCGGTTGATCGGCAGATCCTCCGGGGCAGGGGGCGGTTTACCGCGCTGGGGCACGACGGGTGGTTTGCTGTGCGGGAGGCGCGTGGCGGTCCGCTGAGGTGCGTGGGTTGGGTGGTCGGTATTTCCCTTTGCGGGCCATTGGTTCGGCAACGAAACAACGGACGGCATGCTACCAGACACGGGATCATTCGTCGATTCTGACCCGGCGTGGAGGTGCCAGCGTGCAATGGTCGATCGATCCGCGGGGGTCTCACCCGGTCGTGGTGGTGAGACAGTCGCGGAGTTACAATCCCGGCCACGAGCGGTGGTTCGGGTTACGTCCTAATTACCTGGTAACTTCGCTACGGGAGTGGCCGAATGCGAGGCGGAACGCGGTGAGGTTGCCTCAGCCTGAAGTGAAGTTCCACTGCTAGCGGGCCAGCCTCACCGGAACGCGCCTCGCAGCCGCTCCTTCACCAGCTTCTCCGCAGGCGTCTTCGCCGACGCCTCCAGCCACTTCCGCACGTCACGCACGCGGAGCTGGTGCTGGACCGCCGGCCCCAGCACCTCGATGTGCAGCAAGGCGCCGTCAACGAGCGCATCCGCCGACCACTCCTCGTAGGCGGAAGCGGCAATAAGCTCAGCAATTCCACCAGCTTTTTCCCAGAATCCGACAGGGGCCCCCGGCTCAACGCAGAGGCCGGATGGGACCCCTCCAGTCGACGGGACCCGCCACAGGGGCTCATACCCCCATCCCCCGCCCCCTCCACCCACGGCCGCCTCCCCTCGAGCCCGATGCACGCCAGGCCTCGCGCGCCGCGTGGGCGTGCCTGAACAGCCAGGCGCACGCGCGAGCAACGACGCGGGGCTCTGGCCCGCGTCCACGAGCCACCCCTCCCCATCGTCGCTCGGAGCCGGCGGCGCGGCCCTCTTCTGCCTGTTCCAGCACGGCCGCTCGTCGGTCGCTCCCCTCGAGCGTGAAGGGGGACGGGTCGTCGAGCGGCGTGCGGCTGGCTCCCGCGCAGTCGGCGCCATCTCGCCTTGCCTCACCGCCTCCCCCGCGCGCCCGGTTCCAGGGCGCGGATGTTGTTCCACCTCGGCGTCGCGCGTCCGTCCGTCGGACTTCATGCCGCACCCGCCTTCGCGCGCGCGGCCTGCAACATCAGGTGGACCTTGCGGACGTGGTCGGCGGTCCACTTCGCGCTGCCCGTCGACGTGCGCACGCCGTCGTCCATCAGCCGTTGCGCGATGGTGTGGTATCCGAGCGGTCGGCCGCTCGGGTGCCGGTGCTCGCGCAGCCGACGAATCAACACGTCGATGTTCTTCGACCGGTAGTAGGTGACAGCCAGTTCGCGCTTGCGGGCGCCGCCGAGGCGCCAGGGCTGCAGGGCCTTCAGCATCTCCGGCGTGATGCCGCCCAACTTCACGCCCTTCGCGCGGGCCTTCGCGGCACCCGCACGCGCGCGCTCCGCGATCCGATCGCTCTCTTGCTCCGCGACCGCCGCCATGATGTGAGCGTGACCTTGTTCGCGCCGGGCAGGTCCAATGCGACGAACTCCGCGCCGGCTTTCATCAGGCCGGACAGAAAGTGGACGTTGCGCGCGAGCCGATCCAGCTTCGCGATGACGAGCACCGCGCCGCGGGCGGTCGCGGCTTCGGTCGCCGCGAGGAGTTGCGGCCGGGTGGCGTTGCGGCCGGACTCGTGCTCGATGAACTCGGCGACGAGCGCCCCGCCGACGCGGGCCACGTAGGCGCGGACGGCGTCTTGTTGCGTTTCGAGGCCCGTGCTCTGCATGTCGTTCCACTACGCGTACGGGAAGGATGACGAACTCGAGCACGTCGATCGGCTGTCCGACCTCGAGTCCGCTCCATCGTGCCGACGCGCCGGCTCGGCAGGGGAGCATCAACAGGTTGACGGTCGTCCACCCCCAACGCGGCAATCACGAGGCTCGAGATGATTGATCGCGTCATCAGCGCTGCTCGCCTCCGTGATTGTTGCTGGCCCATTGTTCCCTGCATTTTCGATCCCTATGGAAGAAAGATATGGAGGAACGGCTTTCATGAAGGATCGTCTGATTGGAACGTGGACCGCTGCGCTCGCGGCGGTGATGAGTCTGTTCGCATGCGGCGTCGCGGAGGCCGACATGAATCCCGCGTCGCTGGCGGTCCCGGCGATCGGCACGTCGGGACCGGCCTCGCTGTATCCGTCGACGATTGACGTCACGGCGCCGCAGGGGCCGAATTATAGGGCCCACGTGAGCGTCCAGCTCACTGGCGTGACGCACCCCTGCCCGCGCGAACTCGCCGTGTTGCTCGTACATAACGGCGTGGACGCGTACCCCTTGATGCACAACGCCGGCGGATGTCAGGCAATGCAGGGGACGATCCTGATCCTCGACGAACGGGAGCCGAATCTGCTCCCCGAGAACCCGGCCCCGACGGCGCCGCCATACGGTGCGCTGCACTACGCCAAACCCACGCGCCACGGTGCGATGCCCGCCTTCCCCGCGCCGGCCCCGCAAGCCGCCCGGTATCATCCGACCGTTCCCGATCTCGTCAACATCGATGGCACGTGGAGCCTGTACGTCGTCGACACGGGCGGCAGCGGGCGCGGCGTGATTGCCGGCGGGTGGGCGCTCATGTTCGACCACGGCATCCAGAGTGTTCAGCAGAGGGTGATCGACGTGCCCGGCGGGAATCCTCCGGGCGCGGCGCGGCAGTATCCGATCGAGTTCGATCTCTCCAGCGTGGACCCCGGCCTCCGCTTGGATCCATCGCGAATGTCTGTGGAGCTGCACGTCGAGCATGAGCGGCCGAGAGATCTCCAGATCCTGTTGGAATCGCCGACCCACGAGCGCGTCGTGCTGATGGCCAATGCCGGCGGCGCGACGCCGGTCGACCGGGCGCTGGTCTTCGCCGATTCTGACAACCTTCCGTCCGTGCCGTTCGAGCGGCCCATCACCGAACGGGTCTACAAGCCCGGCAGCGCGTACGACAGGGTGTTCCTCCCACCGCCCGCGCCGGACCTTCCGTATGAGCGATCGTTCAACACGTTCAACGGCATCCCGCTCGCAGGGGTGTGGAAGCTGTGGGTGTTCGACAGTGTGCCGCAGAGCGCCAATGGCCGGGTCTCGAGGGCGGCGATGTATTACTACGCCGGCGAGGACCTGCCGAGAGTGACGTTCGCGGCCAGCACGCCGGCCGCCGCGATGGCCAATCAGCCGTTCGTGCGAGTCGAGGCGCAAACCGAACGTGTGGTCACGACCGATCGGCCGACTGGCATGGTGTTGTGGCGCGTGATCAACGACGGCACGTTCTACGCCGCGGGCACGTTCGACATCAAGCCGGCCACCGGCGACATCATGGCGGACGTGCCGGTGAAGAAAGGGGAGAACAGGATCGACATCATCCCCGTCAACGGATTCGACGAGCCCATGAGCACCGGCATCACGCGCACCGTGCGCGAGTTCACGTATGCGCTGGCCGAGGGCGCGACCGGCGACTTCTTCGATCTCGACATCACGCTGGCGAACGCCGGGAACGTGGCCGCCCCGATCGCGATCGACTTCCTGCCGGAAGGCGGCGCGCCGATTCTGACGACGAACACGGTCCCCGCCAACGCGCCCCTGCAGATCCGCGCGGACCTCGTGACCGACGGCGGAGCGACGTCGACCGTGGTCCATTCGACCGAGGCCGTGCCGCTCGCCATCGAGCGCACGATGAGCTGGGACGCGCGCGGATACGGCGGACATGGCGCCGGCGCCGCGAGTCCTGCCAGGCGGTGGCTGTTTGCGGAAGGGTCGCAGGGCTTCTTCCACACGTACGTCCTACTCGCGAACGACAATCCGAACAACGTCGCGGTGAGGGTGAAGTTCCTGCTCGAAGGCGGCGGCGTCGTGACGCACGACCTGACCGTCCCGGCGCGATCGCGGCAGACGATCGATGCCGGCGCGCTGCCGGCGGTCGTCGGTCGCTCGTTCGGGCTGGATATCACCGCGGACGCGCCGATCATCGCCGAGCGCGCGATGTATTTCTCGATGGGGACGGACCGTCTGTTCGACGGCGCCCACGAGTCGGCGGGTGTGAACGACACGAGCACCCGCTGGTTCCTCGCGGAAGGCGCGACGGGGCCGTTCTTTGACTGCTTCGTGCTCCTCAGCAATCCGAACGACGCTCCCGCGCGCGTGAGGCTCACGTATCTGCTTCCGGACGGCGCGACGTACGCGCAAGACGTGAGGATGGCGCCGAACAGCCGCGAGACGATCAACGTCGAGACCGTGTCGCCGCTGCTCGCCAATACCGCAGTATCGACAATGGTCCTCGCCGACGTCGGGATTGTCGCCGAGCGCGCGATGTACTGGCCGAACTTCGCGGTCGGCTGGCGCGAAGCACACAATAGCTTCGGCGTGACGCAGACGGGGCTGCGCTGGGGACTCGCCGATGGTCGCCTCGGTGGTCCGCGCGGCTACGAGACCTACATCCTGCTGGCGAATCCGAACCCGCATGCGGCGGAAGTGCAGCTGCGCTTCCTTCAGTCCGGTGCAGAGGTCACACGTCTCTATACGTTGCCCCCCACGAGCCGCCTGAGCATCTCGGCGAGCGAGATCGAGGAACTCCGCGACGGCGTCTTCGGCGCCGAGATCCAGGTGCTCAACGTCCAGCCGATCGCCGTGGAGAAGGCGCTCTACTGGAACGCCGACGGCGAAATCTGGGCCGCTGGCACCAACGTGACGGCGACACGTCTGCCGCCGCGCTGAGCAGGCTGAACCGGGTCGCGAATCGCGTCAGGTTGTCGCGGTGTCCTCCTCGGGGGTCGGCGGGGGGGCGACCTGGTTGGTGATGACGAACCGAAGCACGTCGACGTGGCTGTCCACCTCGACCCGCTCCTTCGGCTTGCCAAAGGCGTAGTGCCACAGCATGCAGAGCACCGGCGGGGGCAGCGTGCCCCGCTCGTACTGCTCCTGCAGCTTCGCCAGGCCCACCGGATTGCGGACGAGGGTCTGGGCGAGTTCTTGGACGTCGCGGGTGACCTTGCCGGCGCTCGGTCGACGACGCGTGGCCGTTGGGGTCCGGTGGTCTCGTCATGCTCGTCATCGTCCTCGCGCTGGGCGCCCATCCCATGCCACGTAGTCCTTCTCGATTGCGGCCAGGATGTTCTTCGCCTGCTCTTCAGGCACGCTCCCTGGCGCACCCACTATCCCCGAGGCGGCAGGTATTTCTTGGGAATCTTCAACGCCATTGACCCGGCGACGGTCACCACGTCGTACTCACCCTGATAGCCGATCAGCAAGTGCGCCGCCCAGGGCTCCAACTTGTAGTCCGCTACCAGCCAACTGACCATGTCGCTCGTCGCCAACCTCAAGGCGCGATCGAGCGAGCTGACGAACTCAGGCTGACTGCCGACGCTGATGATGTATTCGCTGGTCTCGACGCGAGGGCCTGTCAGATTGACCTTCTTGCGCACGTCCACTGTGAACTCGACGTCCAGAGAGGTTTCGATCCCTGTGCCCGTCGGTTCTCCGTCCGCCTGCAGGGCATGTCCGTCGCCGAGGAAGAGCAGCGCGCCAGGATGGTAGACCGGCAACATCACGACCGCGCCCTCGCCGATTTCGTTGTAGTCGAGATTGCCGCCATAGCTCCCCGACGGACCGGACGTCGGGGCGAAGTCGCCGGCTGGCGCAACGCCAACGCACCCGAGCATCGGCCTGGCAGGAAACTCCAGCTTGATGACCTGGCTCGCCGGCTCCCTCAACCGTACGATCTGACGATCGAGGTCGAGGTCCCACGGAATCAGGTTGGAGCGACCCGGACGGATCAGATCGTCTTGGTAGCGATTCGGGTAGAGTCCTTCGACCGATTCGGGCGTCAACGAAAACAATCCGAGCCGGTAGGACGTAAATCCCCACCGGCGATTCAGCCTCACCTTGGTGAAGCGGACGATGAGCGCGTCATCCGGTTCAGCGCCTTCAACATAGAACGGCCCGGTGAGCGGGTTGCTGGGCTGGGCTCGGCGGACGTCCTGGTCATCCTGTCCGCCGGCATCGATCGTTTTGGTGACGACGGTGTCGCCGGGTCGCACACGTTTGAGCACCGGGTGTGCGCGAGAAAAGGTGTGGTAGTAGGTCGTGGCGACCACCTGCTGAACCTCAGTCGCCGAGACCGTTTCAGGACTCGTAGTCAAGCGCGAGAACCCGCCGAAGAGCGCGGCGCACGCGACGGGCGCAGCCAGCAAGGGAAGGGTCTGCCTTTTCATACTTGTTCCTCCAGGATCTCGAGCGGGACGGTGCGGTGATCCCATCGGTCGCGACGAGGGACGATCGGCGCACCTCGAGCTACGGTCTGGGAGTGGGCGTCGTCGCAAGAGGATGGATGGGGCGACTATCGCTCATCGGGGGCGCCGGCCCTGCCTTCTTTGCCGATCGCACGACGTATGCACGGCGAGTCAATGATCGGGACGAGTCGGGTTCGAGCACGTTCCGATCCTTCGGCGCCCACTGCTGGCGGAGGGAGGTCACAGCACGTCGCCGGAAGTCAGAAGGGCCGTTTCACAGCTAATAAATCTGCTGCGTCTTGGCGACGATGGTCTTCGGTGGTGTCACCCCGGCCGCGATCATCACTTCGCGAATCGCCGCTTCGGTTTCCGGCGAGGGCTTGAAGTTTCCGAACCGGTAGCCGACGGCAATGGCGAGCGGCGTCCATCCGAACTTGTCCGGACGATTCCAGACGTCGACTCTGGCGCCCTTGGACACGAGGAACTTCACGACCTTGGGCAGGTTCTTGTAGGCCGCGGCGTGCACGGCGGTTTCGCCGTTGTTGTCGATCGCATTCACATCGGCGGCGAGATCGAGCGCCACCTGCACCGCCTCGAGGACTTCCTCCTCGGTCCCGGCGTCCTCGCCGGGGGAGCGCGTGGCGAGTCCCGCCGCCACGATCAAGGGCGTGCTGTTGTCCGCGTTCGACAGGGCTGGGTCGGCGCCCAACGCCGACAGGATCCGCATCAGCTCGGCGTCGGCGGTCAAGGCTGCGAGGAGAAAGGGCGTCGCGCCAATCTCGTTCAAGCGGGTGTTGTTCAGGTTCGCCCGCTTCGTCATCCTGGCGTTCACGTTCGCCCCGTGAGCCACGAGCTCCTTCACGAGCTCGCCACTGCTCATCGTCCCCGATCCCTCCGGAGCGGGATCGTTGTCGCCGACGCCTGGCTTGCGGACCACGGTGATGGCGTGAAGGGGCGTGTATCCGGGGCCAGCGGCATTCGGATTCGCGCCAGCGTCCAAAAGCTCCGCCGCCAGCTCGAAATGCGCGTTGGTGACGGCGAGGAGAAGCGCACTGGCGCCCGCGGGAGGCAGGCGTCCGCCATAGCCGCGCCGGCGGCCGGTATCCGGCGTGATGCTCTCGTTCGCGTCCACGCCCGCCTTCAGCAAGACCCGGACGACTTCGAGCCGGCCCTCACGGGCCGCCAGCAACAGTGGCGTGAAGCCCGACGGCAGACGAGCGCGCAAATCGGCGCCCGCCGAAATGAGCTCCTGCGCGACTGTCGAATGCCCCTCGGCCGCGGCCCACATGAGCGCGGTCTGTCCCCGGCGGTCGTCCTTGCCGTCGACGATCGCGCCGTGCGAGAGGAGGGCCTTCACGACAGGGAGCGCCCCGGTGCGCGCCGCCGTCATCAGGGGCGTTTCGCCACCGGGAAGCGCGGCGTTCGGTTCGACGCCGGCCTTCAGGAGCAGATCGACCATCGCCGCGTTTCCGTTCGTGCACGCCAGCGAGAGCGGTGTCACGCCATACCGGTTCGCGGCCTTCGCGCTCGCGCCAGCCTTCACCAGCAGTTCCGCGATCTCGAGGTCGTCCTGGTAGGTCGCCCAATGCAGAGCGGTCATGCCGTCGATCTGCGGCGCGTTCACATCCACGCGTTGTTTCAGCAGCGCCCGGATCTTCGTGCGATCCATCTGTTCCGCCGCATCTGCCAGCGGCGCGCGGGCGGCCGCCCACGCGCAGACCGGGACCAGCAGCAGGGCCAGCGCGCAAGCCGCGAACGGTCGGATCGCGGAATCAGAGCGACAGGAGCTCATCGACCTTGCCCTTGCTATCGGCGAACGCATCCAGGCGAACCCCGACCCGCTCCAGCAGTGTGAGATGGAGGTTTGCGAGCGGCGTTGGCTCCGCATACTTGATGTGACGGCCGCCCTTCAGCCTGCCCGCACCGCCGCCCGCGACGATGATGGGAAGGTTCACGTGGTCGTGCACGTTCGGATTGCCCATGCCGCTGCCGTAGAGGACCAGCGAATGATCGAGCAGGCAGCCGTCGCCTTCCGGCGTCGCCTTCAGCTTCTCCAGGAAGTGGCCGAACAGCGAGACGTGGAAGGCGTTGATCTTCGCCATCCTCGCAATCTTGTCCGGATTGTTCCCGTGGTGGGTCAGCGGGTGGTGCGGATCGGACACGCCGATCTCGGGGTAGGTGCGGTTGCTGGTTTCACGAGCGAGCTGGAACGTGATCACCCTGGTGACGTCACCCTGGAGCGCCAGCACCTGGAGGTCGAACATCAGGCGAGCGTGATCGGCATAGACGGCCGGCACGCCCACCGGGCGATCGAGATCCGGCAACTGCTGATCGGCCGCTCCCGACTCGGCCTTCTGAATGCGCCGCTCCACTTCGCGAACCGTGTCGAGATACTGGCCGACGCGGGTGCGGTCTTCCGGTCCGAGGCTGTTCTGCAGCCGCGTGATGTCGTCGCGCACCCAGTCGAGGAGGCTGGCCCTTCGCCGCAGGTCCGACCGGCGATCGGCGGCGGTCCCGCCCTCGCCGAACAGGCGCTCGAACACAATCCGGGGATGCGCCTCGGCTGGAAGCGGCGTCGTTGGTGAGGACCACGAGAGATTGTTCTGATAGACGCACGCGTAGCCGTTGTCGCACTGGCCGACGGTCTGGAGCAGATCCATCGACAGCTCCAGCGACGGGAGCAGCGTCTGGTGGCCGATCTGCTGCGCGGCAATCTGATCGACCGTCGTCCCCAGGTAGTAGTCGGTGCTCTCCGTCCACTTCGCCTTGGCCGCGCTCAGGAAGGCCGCGTTGGACGTGGCGTGAGTCCCCGGATACGCGTTCTTCAGCTCCAGGTTCGAAATGATCGTGAGCCGATCCATCAGCGGGGCGAGCGACTGGAGCGTGGGCGACAGCTCGACGAGCTCGCCTTCGCCCGGCGGCGTCCATCGCGGCAGGTCGCATCCCATCGGCATGTAGACGAAGCCGAGGCGACGCACCGGATCGGCCGGCGTTCTGGCGAGGGCGGTCATCGACGGCACCATGGCGTCGAGCAGGGGCAGCGCCACGCTCGCCCCCATGCCCCGGAGGAACGTGCGGCGCGGCAGCGCCTTCTTGGTGATGATCATCGCGACGTCCTCATCTGGAACGGCTTGCTCTTCACGACTCCCTGGATGATCGCCGACATGCGGAAGTTCTGCGTTCGCGCGTCTCTGACGATCGCACGTATCGACGGCCCATCGTCGTACTCGACGCCTCGTCCCGTCCCGTAGGTCAGGAGCTTTTCAGCGAAGGCCCCGACGAAGAGCTCCGGCCGCCGCAGCAGCGCCGCTTCGAGGCCGTCGACGTCGGCAAAGCGGCTGCCATCGGGCAGGCCGCCGGCGGCGTCGATGGGCGTTCCGGCTTCCGCCGTTCGACGCCGGCCGACCGCGTCGAACTTCTCGAGCGAGAGGCCAACCGGATCCATGAGGTTGTGGCACGACGCGCACCGCGGGTTGCTGCGATGCTCGGCGAGCCGCATGCGGACGGAGAGCCGGCCATCGACCGTGTTGTCCTTCAGCGCCGGCGCATCGGGCAGCGGCGGCGGCGGGGGGACGCCCAGCAGGTTGTCGAGAATCCATTTGCCGCGCACGACCGGCGAGGTCCGCGTGGCGTATGACGTGACGGTCAGGATGCTGCCTTGACGAAGCAACCCACCCCGCCAGCTGTCGCCGGCGAGGGCGACGCGACGGAAGCGGGTGCCGTACACGTGCGGAATGCCGTAGTGCTTGGCCAGGCGTTCGTTGAGGAACGTGTAGTCGGCGCGCAACAAATCGAGGACGCTCCGATCCTCGCGGAGGACGCTTTCGACGAAGAGCTCGGTCTCGCGGCGGAACGCGCGCCGGAGGTTCTCGTCGAAGTCCGGGAACAGACGCATGTCGGGTGTGGTGGCGTCGAGATTGCGCAGGTGCAGCCACTGCGACGCGAAGTTGGTCACTAACGCGCCGGACCGCGGGTCGGCCAGCATGCGCTTGACCTGCCGTTCGAGCATGGCTGGCTGATGCAGCTTTCCGGCCACCGCGACATCGAGCAGCTCATCGTCGGGAAGGCTGCTCCAGAGGAAGAACGAAAGGCGCGTCGCCAGCTCGAGATCGCCGATCCGATAGACCGAGCCGGGCGGCAGGCCGGCAGGATCCCGTTCGACGCGGAACAGGAACTGCGGGCTCACGAGCACCGCGGAGAGGGCCATCTCGATGCCGGCCTCGAAGTCGCCGTCGGCGCGTGCCTTCCGGTAGAGATCGAGTGGACCCGCGAGGTCGGTCTCCGTAACGGGGCGGCGGTAGGCTTTTCGCATCAACGCCGCCAGGATTCGCCCGGCGGCGCGATCTTCTTGATCGGGCCGCACGGGGTTCGACACGAAGATGCGGCGTCGGCTCGGCGTGTCTCCAGGACCGGTTGCGGCGTACGGGCCAACGATCGAGATCGAGTAGATGGCCGGTTGGACCCGCGGATGCCGGTAGGAATTGAAGTGCGACTGATAGGGCTGGCGTGCAGTCTCGAGCAGCACCGACGGCTTCTTCAGAAACGCCACACCGAGCGCGTGCGTACCGGCAGTGACCGGAATACGAATCTTCAAGTGCTGGTCGACTCTGGCGTGCGAGGGCTGACTCTCTTCGGGGACGCCCTGTTCGCGCTGAGGCGGCTGCACCGTGAACACCTGGACGCGCGCCCGGTCGAGCAGCAGCTCGAGATCGTGCGGTTCGCTCAGGCCCTCGACGTGCTCGTCGCGGTCGCGCGTCAGCCGGATCTGAATGTCGTATTCGCCGTCGCGCGGAAACGTATAGCGGACCACGGCGCCGCCGCGCGTGCCGACCGGCAAACCGTCGATGTGATCTTCCTGCGTGAGATCCGGCTGGATCCTGATGGTCTCGCCGCCTGGCGAGCGGCTCGGCCGTCCGACCGCGAGCCGGCTGATTTTCTCGGCGGCCGATACATGGCGATCCAGCAGCGTCGGTGACAGGTCGTCGACCGTGACGTTGTCGAAGCCATAACTCGACTGATCGGCGGGCAGCAGCGACGCGACATCGACATCGACCGCGAGCAGATCGCGGATCGCGTTCTGGTATTCCGTTCGCGTGAGCCGCCGGACGGCTGGCGGCCGGCCCGGGTTCGGCTTCGTCGCGGCCGCGCGGTCGAGCTCGGTCTCGAGCGATGCGATCAGCGCGTCGTACGCGGCATCATCGGGTCGCGGCCGGCCCACCGGCGGCATGTGGCGGGCGCGAAGCTTCCGGACGACCTTCTCCCAGACATCGGGATGCCGGCCAACGTCGTGCACGGCCTGTGTGTCGAGCGCGAGGCCCGCCCGCTTCTTGTCCTCGTCGTGACACTCGACGCAATACTCATCGATGAGCGAGACACGCGCGGCGGCCGTCAGGAATGGGGTGGCGGGCTGCCGCAACTCGAGCGTGAACACGCGGCTGCCGGCGGCCAACAGCACCGCGACGCCGATCGAGATCGACGCCCAGCAGACGCCGGACTGACGCATGGGCCCATGATACGCGGATCGCTCGCGGGATGTAGGCCTGGACGGTCTCCATCGGTCGCCCACTCGCGGGGCGCGGCGGGCGGGGCGATCGCTTTGGCGCTGCTGGCGAGTGTATGCTCACGGGCCTGGAGGGCGGCCACATGGAGAGGAAAACTGCGGCGGACTTCGACCCGGAGCTGTTGATTCTGTTCGATGCTTACGTCCACGGTGCGCTGGACCGCCGCGGCTTTCTCGAGAAGGCGCGCACGTATGCGGTCGGCGGCGTCACCGCGACGATGCTGCTGGACGCGCTCAGTCCGAAGTTTGCCGAGGCGCAGCAGGTGGCAAAGGACGATACGCGCCTCAACGCGTCCTTCGTCGAATATCCGTCTCCACAGGGCAACGGGAAGATGCGGGGCTATCTCGTTCGGCCCGCCAAAGCCACCGGCAAGCTGCCGGCCGTCCTGGTGATTCACGAGAATCGCGGGCTCAACCCGCACATCGAGGACGTCGCCCGGCGGATCGCGCTCGACGAGTACATGGCATTCGCGCCCGACGCCCTGTTCCCGGCTGGCGGCTATCCCGGCGACGAGGACAAGGCACGGGAGCTGTTCAAGACCCTCGATCAGACCAAGACGCGCGAGGACTTCGTGGCGGCGGCGACCTTCGTCCGCACGCGCCCCGATTCGAGCGGCCGGCTCGGCGCCGTCGGCTTCTGCTATGGCGGCGGCATCGTCAACATGCTGGCGACTCGCGTGCCGGAGCTCGTCGCCGGCGTGCCGTTCTACGGCGGCCCCGCGCCCATCGCCGACGTGCCGAAGATCAAAGCCGCGTTGATGCTGCAGTTCGCCGGCAACGACGAGCGCGTCAACGCCGCGTGGCCGGAATACGAGGCGGCGCTCAAGGCTGCCGGCGCCCACTACGAGGCGCACGTCTATCCCGGCACCCAGCACGGGTTCAACAACGACACGACACCGCGCTACGACGAGAAGGCCGCCAAACTCGCCTGGGAGCGGACGATGGCCTTCTTCGCGAAGCACCTGCGCTCGTAGCGCGCCGATCACCCGCGAGTGGTGCGGGCTGGATTCGTGGCGGAGACCTGCTGCGGCCACGACGGGACCAGCATTGGCACCTGCCGGCGGTATCCGCGTACTCGGGATGCGCGTCGGTCAAGTCGCGCTCTTCGAGTTGGATGGCCACCAGGATGTAGGCGGTCGCCACGCCCGCGAAAAGCAGATGCGTGACCGTCATCGTTGGTGTGCACCAGAAGGCGAACAGCCAGCCGAGATACAGCGGATGGCGAACGACGCGGTAGAGGATTGGCGTGACGAACTGCAAGGGCGCCTGCGGCTGTCTCCGGAAGGCGCGCCACGTCTGCCGGAGACCAAACAGATCGAAGTGGTTGATGACGAACGTGGAGACGAGCACGAGCAACCAGCCGAACGCGAAGCCACTCAGCAGCAGCGCGCGGCCGGTGGGGTGCTGAACCGTCCAGACGACGCCGCCGAGCGGCTGCCATTGCCAGAACAAGAGAAGAAGCGCCAGGCTGCTGGCCAGCACGTACGTGCTTCGCTCGACCGAGTCGGGGATCACGCGCGTGACGATTCGCTTGAACGCCGGCCGCGCCATCACGCTGTGCTGGACCGCGAACAACGAGAGCAGCCCGAGGTCGATCGCGAGCGCCGTGAGCCAGGGATCGCTCGCACCAGAATCGAGCGACTTGGGAACGACCAGGTTCCCGAGGAATCCGATGGCATAGAGGTAGGTGAAGAAAAAGAGCGCGTAGCTGACCGCGCCGTAAATCAATGTCAGGATTCTCGTCATGTCGTCCTCTCTGCTCTCTCTGTCACGGCACGTCCCTGTTGACACAGATCGACTTCAGCCATCGAAACGGGACACGCGCGCGATGCAGACGCACCTTCTGGTGACCCTGGCCGTTCTCGTGGGTGGCATCGCCCTGGCGCCGGCGCAGACGGCCTTTCCGTGGCGCGACATGGCACGCCAGATCGTGAGCGCGCTCGCGATCGAGCGCGGCGAGCGCGTCATGCTCCGGTTCGATCCGCGGACGATGCGCGAGCTGGAACCGGAAGTGGCGACCGAGCTTCGTGCTGCGGGCGCCGTGGTGGAATCGCACCCGTTCGGGCCGCTCGACGACTTCGCGCGGCGGCTGGCGAACACGGACGTATATGTCTGGCTGCCGGCCGGGCCGACTGCCGCGACACCTCCCGACCAGGCGGCCGCGCTGGTCGAATGGCTGGATGCGCGGCAGGACCGTCGCGAGCTGCACTTCCACTGGGTCGACGGGACGCGGGATCGCGACGGCCTGCCGGCGCCGCATCGGCCAGCGTACGATCGTGTCTATCTCGACGCGCTCGACGTCGACTACGGGGCCATGGCCGCCGAGATGGACGCCGCGATCGCCCGACTGCGCGCGGGCGAAGTGCGCGTGACCACGCCCGCGGGTACCGATGTGAGGTTCCGGGTCGGCGATCGTCCGTTCAACCGTCAGACCGGCGACGCCTCGAAGGCGAACGCGCGGAAGGGACGGATCCGCATCGATCGGCACACCGAGCTTCCCGCGGGCGTGTTGCGCGTAGCGCCCATCGAGACCACCGTGCACGGCGTGCTGGTCTTGCCTTCCGCGCGGTTCGGCGCCGCCAACGCCACCGGCGTGCGCCTGGTCGTTCGGGAAGGAGTCGTGATCGAGTCGTCCGCGGAAAAGCGGCGCTGATGCGGTCAGGGCGTTTCTCGCATCCGAGCCCGGCAGCAGCCGTTTCCGCGAGTTCGCGCTCGGCTTCAACGCAAAGCTGACGATCCCGCCGGGAGAACGGGCGCTGCCGTACTACGGTTACGGTGCCGGCGTCGTCCGCATGAGTCTCGGCGACAACAGCGAGCTCGGCGGCGCGGTCAAAGGCGGCGGAGTCCGGTGGCTCTTCTTTCCTGACGCCACCGTCATCGCGCACGGCGAACCGCTCGTCGACCGCGGCCGGCTCGTGTCACGAACCGCGCGGCTCAGTCTGGAGCAGTGAAGGCGTCGCACGACACCTTCGAGTGCCAGTTCGAGAACGTGCCGGTGGGGTTCTCCTTCCACGCCCAGACGTGCAGCGTGTAGAAGGTCGGCAGCCCGTAGCGGTTCGGGCTTTCGAGGCCCGCTCACCAAGGTAGAAGGCGTGCCGGCTGGAAGTCCCGGGATCGCGCCGGGAATACTCCGGGATTTGGATGACCGAGAAGGGTTCGACCGTGGTGACGTCGAACCTCGCCGCAGGGACGAAGAGCGAGAAGCGGACGACCCTCAGCCGCCGGCTCGACGCGTCGGAGGGGCCGCGATCGCGTCGAGGCTCACGGGCTGGCCGGTCTGATACGCGCGCGTGGCGGCAATCCCGACGCGGAGCGCTTCGATCCCGTCCTCGACCGTGATTGGCGGCGCCTTGCTCGCGATCACGTTCTCGGCGAAGTTCTCGAGCTGTGCGACGTAGGCCTCGCGAAACCGTTCGGGGAAGTACGGCACGGTGTCGTACGCGACGCCGCTCTCGGTCATCAGGAGCAGGGGTGTCTCGCGGAGGTAGCCGACGCGGAGCGTGCCGCGCGTGCCGACCAGCTCGGTGTTGATGTCGTAGCCGTACACGCCTTTCCGCGTCAGATCGACGACGCCCAGCCTGCCGCTGCGGAAGACGAGCGTGATGACGGCGTTGTCGATGTCGCCCAGCTCGCCGAGCTCCGGGTACGCGAGCACGGCGCCTGCCGCGTGAACGCTTCGACCTCGCCCATGAACCACCGCGCCAGATCGAAATCGTGAATTCCCATGTCGATCATCAACCCGCCACTGCTGCGCGGGTCGATGTAATCGAGCGACGGCCTAAAGGGATCGCGCGACGTCGATTTGAACAGCATCGTATCGCCGATGGCGCCGGCTTCGAGCTGGTTTTTCGCCGCCGCATACCCTTTGTCGAAGCGCCGCATGAAGCCGAGCTGAAAGAACACGCCCGCTCGATCGACGGCCGTCTTCATGGCCAGTGCCTCATCGAGTCGACAACGCGGGCGGCTTCTCGCAGAAGATGGCCCTGCCACGGCTGGCCGCGGCCTCGGTCAGCGCACAGTGCGATCGCGTCGGGCTCGCGATGACGACGGCGTCCACTTCCGCGTCGGTCAGGAGGTCCGCCGGGTCGCCGTACCAGCGGGGGACATCGAGCTCGCCGGCAATGCGCGACGCCGCCGATGCGTCCACGTCGGCGACGGCCACCAGTCGGACGGACGGGATCCTCGTTGTCAGCTCACGCGCGTAGATTCGACCCAGACGGCCGACGCCGATGAGGCCGACGTTCAGTCTCGCCCTGCCCGTGCTGGTCATCGTGTGTTCCTCCGACGTCCCGGGCGCCGGCGCTGAAGTCCCGGCCTCCTGTGCTCGTCCATCCGCTCCAGCCGCCCCCATCCGCTTCCAGCCGCCCCAATCCGCTCCAGCCGCTCATCGCCACTTCTTCACAGCTGAATCGGAACCTTCTGCTCCGCCGGCACGCTTTCGCCGCGCACGAGCCGCACCGCGCTTTCGACGGCAATCCGGCCCATCTCACGCGGTGACTGTGCGACGGACGCCGCCATCTGTCCCGACTGGATCGCCTTGCGCGCATCGTCGAGCGCGTCGAACCCGACGACACGGACCTTGCCGGTGCGTTCCGGCGGCGGCGATCGCTTCGACCGCGCCGAGCGCCATCAGGTCGCTGCACGCGAACACGGCGTCGATGTCGGGATGCGCCTGGAGCATGTTCTGGAAGACGGTGAAGCCCTGGTCGCGCTCCCAGTTGGCCGGCTGGCTGGCCACGATCGCGATTCCCGATGCGTTGGCTACGCCATCGCGAAAGCCGCGCAGGCGCGAGTCGCCGGTCTCGTGACCGGGAATGCCCTCGAGGATCGGCGACGTTCGCGCGTCCGCCCGTGATCTCGCACCAGGAACTGGCCGGCGAGCCGGCCGCCCTCGTAATTGTCCGAGCCCACGAAGGTGCCGAGCTTCAGGTCCGCCGCCGCGGCCGCGGCCTGATCTCGCGCGCGTGTCGGCCACGACCACGGGAATTCCCGCGCGGTTCGCCTTGGCGAGCGCGGAGACGATCTCCTGCGATCCGCTCGGGGTGACGCAGAGCGCCTGCACGCCGCGTCTCGATCAGGTTCTCGATGATCTGCATCTGCCGCTCGACGTCGACTTCGCGCTCGGCCGCCTGCACGACGAGATCGACACCCGGCTTTCCGGCGGCGTCGTCGGCGCCACGCTTCATGTCGAGAAAGAACGGATGGTTCAGCGTCTTCATCACGAACGCCACGCGCGGCGGGTCGACGTGCTCCGCTCTCCCCGGACGGTTGCAGGCCGTGTCTGCGATCGCGGCGGCCATGGCCAGGACGCAATCTGCGAGCATTGTCTCCCCAACGGCGACCAGGCCACCGCGAGTCTCGGCTTCATCGTCGTCTTCAGTCTTCGGTCTTGGTCGGGCTGTCCACTATGCCGGCGCGCCGGGCACGAGCCCGAAGCCGTGTCAAGCTGACGACCGCGGCTTCAGTCATCCTCGCGTCGCATCATCGTTGCGCCGCCGCTTGAGTCCCATGTCCACGAGCACGGCGACGATGATGACGGGGCCGATGACGAGCTGCTGGACGAACGACGAGACGCCAGCAGGTTCAGGCCGTTGCGCAGCACGCCCATGATGAGCGCGCCGATCAGCGTTCCCACCAGTGTCCCTTCGCCGCCGAGCAGGCTCGTGCCGCCGATGACGGTCGCCGCAATCGCATCGAGCTCGTACATGATGCCGGCGGTCGGCTGCGCCGAGTTGAGGCGCGCGGTCAGGACAACGGCCGCGAGCGCGCTCGTCGAGGCCCGCCACGAGGTAGACCCTGTCTTGTGCAGGCCGACGCGCACGCCCGAGAGCCTCGTTGCTTCTTCGTTGCCGCCGATGGCGTAGACGTGCGTCCGAACACCGTGTGCCAGGAGCACAAGTGCGGCGATCGCGTAAACGACCAGTGTGATCAGCACCGGCGCGGGAATCGACAGGACGCGTCCGGTGGCGAGAACCCGGAACGTCTCGTCGAAGCCCGAAATGGGTCGTCCTTCGGCCCACATCAGCGCCAGGCCGCGCGCGACGCTCATCATGCCGAGAGTGGCGATGAAGGGTGGGAGGGAGCCGCGCGTCACGAGGAGCCCGTTGGTCAGCCCGCAAGCCGAGCCGACGGCCAGCGCCAGCGGCAGAGCCACCGGCAGCCCCAGGCCCGCGTGCAACGCACTCGCGAGCACCACGCCCGAGAGCGCCAGCACCGAGCCGACCGACAGGTCGATGCCTCCCGAGATGATGACGAACGTCATGCCGACCGCGACGATGGCGTTGATCGCGGTCTGTTCGAGCACGTTCAACAGGTTCGAGACGGTGAGGAAGTGCGGCGTCAGGATCCAGAGCACGAAGCCCAGCGCCAGCAGCCCGACGAGCGTCCCGAACTGGCGCGCGCCAGCCGCTCCGGTGGCCGCGACCGGCGTCACGAGGCCACCCCGAAAGCGGCCTGCAGGACATCCGCTTCGCTGGCGGACTGCGCGTCGAGCTCCGCCTGGACCCGGCCCTGCCGCAGCACGACGATGCGGTCGCTCATGCCGAGCACCTCAGGGAGGTCCGACGAAATCATGAGGATGCCGGCGCCGCGTGCGACCAGCCCGTTCATCAGCTCGTAGATGTCGCGCCGGGCCGCCACGTCGATGCCGCGTGTGGGTTCGTCGAAGATGAAGATCTCCGCGCGGCCGGCGAGCCATTTCGCCAGCACGACCTTCTGCTGATTGCCGCCACTCAGTAGCCTCGCCGGTTGCCCGGGACCCGGTGTCCTGACGCGCAGCTCATCGATCATGCGCATCGCTTCGGCGCGCTCACCAGACGCTCGAACGAGTCCCCATTTCGACCACCGGCGGTAGTTGGGCAGCGCGATGTTCTGCTGGACAGAGAGCGGCAGCACGAGTCCGTGGGTCTTGCGATCCTCCGGCAGCAGTCCGAGCCCGTGACGCACGGCGGCCGCCGGTGTCGCAATGCGGACGGGCCGGCCACGTACGGCAATCTCTCCCGCGTCGATGGCGTCGGCGCCGGTGATCGCCCGCGCGAGCTCGGTGCGTCCGGCACCCGCGAGGCCCGCCAGTCCCACGATTTCTCCGGCGTGCAGCGAGAGATTGATGTCGTGGAGTATGCCGCGCCGCGTCAGCCCGCGCACGCGCAGAGCTCGGGGCCGCGGGTCGTGTGCCGCGGGGGATACTGCTCGGCGAGATCCCGGTTCGCCATGAGCCGCACGAGCTCGCCGGTGGTGACCTCGCCGAGCGGGCGCGTTGCGACGTGCCGTCCGTCGCGCAGCACGGTCACGCGATGACCGATGCGGAACACCTCGTCCATCCGGTGCGAGATGTAGACGACGGCCACGCCGCGCGCAATCAACCGCTCCGTCGTCGCGAACAGCTGCTCGACTTCGCTTCCCGAGAGTGCCGAGGTCGGCTCGTCCATCACGAGGACCCTGGCGTCGTCGGCGAGTGCCCGCGCGACCTCCACCATCTGCTGCTGCGCGAGGCCAAGCTGGCCGACAGGTCTCGTGACGTCGAGGGTCAGCCCCAACCCGTTCAGGATGCGCGCCGCGTCGGCGCGCATCCGCCGCCAGTCCACGAGGCTCCACCGCGTGGGCGCCTTTCCCAGGAAGACGTTCTCGGCCACCGAGAGATGGGGCACGAGCATCAGCTCCTGGTAGATCACGGTGACACCGAGGCGCCGCGCCTGGTCGGGCCCGGAGATCTCGACGGGCTTCCCGGCCAGGCGGATTTCGCCGGCGTCCTTTCTGACCGCGCCGCTCAGGATCTTGACGAGCGTGGACTTGCCGGCACCGTTCTCGCCGAGGAGGACGTGGACCTCGCCGGGCCGGACTTCGAAATCGACCCCGTCGAGCGCGACGACGCCCGGAAAGCGCTTCGAGATGCCACGCATCTCAAGGGCAAGCATGGGTGCCTGAAAGGACGTGCCGAGCCGCCGGCTATACGCCGTTGACCGCCCGGAGGGCGCTGACGGCGGCGCCAATCACGGCGGTCTCGTCGCTGGCCTCGACGAGCTCCAGCGCACTCCCCTGGAGCGGGCTCATGGTCACCATCTCGTGCAGGTAGCGATCGAGGAGACGAACATCCACGAAGGCTGCGTTGGGGCCGGACAGGAAGAATCGGCCAGGTCCGTCGAGATGAATGCTGGTCGCGGTAGCCGCTGCCAGCGCGCGGTGCCACTGACGCACGAAATCCAGACAGCGCTGGTCGCCCGCCTGCGCGTTGGCAAACACCTCCTCTGGCTCGAGGTCCAGGAACCTCAATCGCATGCCCCGGTGCCCGACGATTCCCTCGAGGTGGCCGATGCCGCCGCAGCCGCAGTATTTCTCCTTCGGATCCAGACTCACCACCATGTGACCGCCTTCCCAGACGCCTTCTGCCGAAGGGTATCGACCGAACCCGACGCCGCTGCCGAGCGTCCAGACGCGGATGAGGTCGTGCAGATGTCCGCGTGTGGCCGCAACGCCTGCCGCGAACGCATCCGCGTCGTTGAGCGTGAGCACCGGGGCGGATCCACTCAGGAGAGCCGTCAGCGTGGACTGCAGCTTGAAGCCTTTCACCTGCGGCAGGTTCGGCGACTCCTCCACGATGCCGTTGCGGATGACGCCGGGGAACCCGATGCCGATGGCCGCCACTCGCTGCTCGCGAGCGACCTCTTTCATCTGCAGGCAAATCGTCTCGGCAATCTGGTCGGCGGGCATGCTTTGCAGCGGGCTCCTGGCCGAGCGATCGTCTGGGTAGAGACGCACGGGCCCGACCAGGCCGTGGTCCTCCACCAGCCCCACGGCAATGTGTTCCATCGCCAGCACGCCGATTGCACGTCCCATCGGGTATTCCCGTCCGTGCGGCTAGAACCGCGACAGCTTGTTGAGGCCGTTGAACGCCGCGGTCTTGTAACACTCCGCCAGCGTCGGGTAGTTGAAGACCGTGTTCGCGAAGTAGTCCACCGTCCCGTTGAGCGCGACCACGGCCTGCCCGATGTGGACGAGCTCGGCGGCGCCCTCGCCGATGATGTGCACGCCGAGTACCTCCTTCGTGTCGCGATGGAAGATCAGCTTGAGGCGGCCAGTGGTATCGCCGCGAATCTGTCCGCGCGCGATCTCGCGGTAGTAGGCGAGCCCGGTCTCGTACGGCACGTCTTCCTCCGTGAGCTGCTCCTCGGTCTTCCCGATGAACGAGATCTCCGGAATCGTGTAGATGCCGTAGGGATAGCTGGCGGGATTCGAGTCGACCGGCGTGCCGACGGCGAACCCGGCGGCGAGCCGTCCCTGCTCCATCGACACCGACGCCAGGCTCGGGAACCCGATCACGTCTCCGACCGCGAAGATGTGGCGCTGCTTCGTCCGATACTCCGCGTCCACGCTGATCCGCCCGCGCGCGTCCGCCTCCAATCCAGCGGCCGCCAGATTGAGCTCGTCGACGTTGCCGCTCCGGCCCACCGCGTACAGCAAGGCGTCGCCGGAAATCTTCTTCTGGCTCTTGAGCGTCGCGATGACAGTCCCCTCGGTCGCTTCCACCCTATCCACCTCTTCGCCGAGCCGCAGTGTGACCCGATGGTCCCGCAGGTGGTAGCAGAGGGCCTCGACGATCTCCTGGTCCGCGAACTCCAGCAGCCGTGGCCGCTTTTCGACCAGGACGACGCGGACGCCCAGCGCCGCGAGCATGCACGTGTACTCGACGCCGATGACGCCGCCGCCCACCACGATCAGGGTCCTGGGCAATTCGGGCAACTGCATCAGCTGGTCGCTGAGGAGGATGGTGCGTCCATTGACCGGCACGTTCGGCGACTCGGCAGGCCTGGTTCCGGTCGCGATGATGAATGCGTCGGCCCGGCACAGCGTCTCGCCGCTGCCGCTCTCGACTTTCACCGTGTGCGGGTCCACGAACGAGGCTACGCCGTTGAGGAGCGTGATGCCGTTACGGGAGAGCTGCGCCTGCGTGACGTCGATCTCGTTCTTGATCACCTGCTGGACCCTGAACGAGAGGTCCGCCATGGTGATCTTCTCCTTCACCCGGTAGTTGACGCCGTAGATCCCCTGGTACAGGAAGCCTGAGAGATGCAGCACCGCCTCGCGCATCGTCTTGCTGGGGATAGTCCCGGTGTTGATGCAGGTGCCGCCGATCACCTCCCGCCGTTCGATCAGCGCGACCCGCCGGCCCTGCTTGGCGGCGTGGATGGACGCCCTCTGCCCGGATGGGCCCGAGCCGATGACCACGAGGTCGAAAGCCTGCATGAGCGCTGGTACTCTCGGCTCGAAGCCGAGCCGGTGTCAAGGGACGAACCACGTCGCACCCGGTCGATGGCTCGATGCGAACCCGCCGAAGCGGTGGTCAGGCCAGCTTCGCGCGCAGAAATGCAACGATCTCCGGCCAGATGCGCTCCGCCAGCGCGGCATCGAATGTGCCGAGCGCGTTGTGCGGCGCCATGAACGCGTGACCGGTGCCGGGATGGACCGTCAACGTGACGTCCTTCCCCAGCGCCCGCAGCCTGGCTTCGAGGGCGCGCGCGGCAACGGGCGTAAAGAACGAGTCGCGCTCCGCCATGTGTCCGCTGACGGCGGCGGTCAGCCGCGTCCAGGCGGGCTCCGTCGCGCCTTGCGGGAAGCCGTAGAACGGCACGACCGCGCGAACCTTGTCGGGACGGTTCGCGGCAATGATGAAGGCCAGCATGCCGCCCATGCAGAAGCCGACCACGCCGATCCCGTCGCTCGTGACGGCCGGGTGGGCGGCCAGGAAGTCGACCGCACCGCTCATGTCGCGCGCGGCGCGATCCGGCGGCAGGGTCTGCATCAGGCTGGCCGCCTTGTCCATCTCGTCGTGCCCGGCGAGCTCGCCGTGATAGAGGTCGGGCGCGAGCGCCACGAAGCCCGCGGCCGCGAGCCGATCGGCCATCTCTTTGATCCCTGAATCGAGTCCCCACCACTCCTGGATGACGAGCACACCGGGACCGGAGCCCGACGCAGGCAGGGCGAGATGGCCGGACGCGCCGTTGCCGTTGCTTGGGAATTCGACAGTCTGGGACATGGCGGCAGGATAGTTCGAAACGAGAATGGCGAGCGGGCTCCAGGATTCTTCGTCCGAGGTCCCGTCGTCCGGGGTGTCAGGTCCAGGTCCTGGGTCCGCTGCTACTGCGATTTCCCGCGAGCGGCGATCGGCCAGACGGCTTCGACGCGATCGTTGCGGATCGCATACAGCTGGTCGTATTCGTTCACCGCCGGATCGCAGTGGGGCACGATGAGCTCGAGCTTGTCGCCGACGTTGTAGGTGCGGCCCGCCGTCTCGTATCGGATGATGCCGAACTCGTCGGAGGTCGCGCTGTAGGTGAACCCCTTCTCGCCGACCACCCAGGGGCCCGGTTTGTTCAGCGTGAGCGCCTTGGTGCCGGCGTCTGTCGTCATCGAGCCGGGAAGTACGTGTTGACGACGGTGGTCAACACCGTGAGCGACGGCGCGAATTCGCCGAACACCGCTTCATCGGTATCCGAGCCAATCTCGATGTACTGGCAGTCCATGAACGCATAGCTGCCGACCTGCACGTCGGTGACACCCGAGGCCTCGTGCATGATGTTGTAGGTTCCGGTGCCGCCGCCGCTGAAGATCTCTGTGTTGAGGCCGCTGCGTTTCATGCGGGTGAACGTCTCGACCGAGGGCGCATAGCGGGTGAGCGACTGCTCGCGCCGGTTCTTGAATCCCTTGATGTGCTGCGCGCCGCCGTCATAGCTGATGATCCCGCGCAGTTTCAGATTCGGCAGAGTGTCCACGAGCTGGGCGAGCGCCACGGCCTGATCGCCGGCGGGAACGCCGGTGCGTGTGCCGACGGCCACGTCCACGACCACGTCGGCGACGATGCCGGCTTCACGGGCCGCGTCGGACAGATCGCGCGCATCCTGTGGATGATCGACTGCCTGTACGAAGTGCGGGTTCTTCTTGCGAATCTGCATCGCCCGTCGAATCTTCGCCGGGGTGGCGTTGGCGGTGGTCATCAGGATGCGGTCGATGCCGGCGGCCGCGAAAACCTCCGCCTCGCTCACCTTGGCGGCGCAGATGCCGATCGAGCCGCCGCGACAGCTGGAGCTTCGCGATCGCGGGACACTTGTGTGTCTTGCCGTGCGGGCGGCTGGCAATGCCGGTCGTGGCGAGCTTGCGCTGCATCGTGGCGATGTTCGCGTCGAGCTTGTCGAGGTCGACGCAGAGGGCGGGCGTGTCGAGGTCCCGTTTGGAGACGCCATTCAGCGAGCCCTCGACGTCCCGGGCGCGCATCTCGGCGCCGGTGTAGCCGCGCGCGGACGAGGGAACCCAGACGGTTGCCGCAGCGGCTGTCGTTCCGAGGAACCTGCGCCGCGAAACGCGTGATGAATTCGATGGCATGACTGTTCTCCGCAACGAACGACCGTTCGGTCTTCTGGACCGCAGCCGGCGAGCTGCCAGCCGGCCAACCACGGCCGGCTGAATAGCAGCGAGCCTCGAGAGCTGCGCCAGGCTAGCTCTGGCCCTGCGACGGAGCGCGGCCCGCGCCCCCCTTCATCTGGAGGTGGACGAACGCGCCCTTCTTGTTCCCCACGACGATGTCGGGGAGGCCGTCGCCGTTGATGTCGGTTGCGACGACCTGCGTCCCGACGCCGGAATCGTTGTCAATCAGGTACGGGACGAAGTCGACGCCCTTGTCCGCGCCGCGCACCAGCTTGAACCAGTAGAGCACGGCTTGATCGTTTCGGTCCGGGTCGCCCATTCGTCCGTGCGACCAGAATCGCTTGCCGGTCACGATGTCCTTGACACCGTCGCCGTCCATGTCGACGAGGTCGATGGCGTGCAGTTCGGAGAATTTGACGCCGTACTTGTTCTCCTTCGGGTCCTTGTTCATGAACACGTGCTCGCGGAACCGGATCTCGCTGCCCTCGCGGTACTGCTCGTACCAGGCGAGCCCGAACCCGTGTGCTTCGAGCGCGCTGATGATGTCGTTGAGCCCGTCGCCATTGACGTCGTAGACGTGCATCTGCGAGCCGCCCGTGCCCATCGGCAGCTTGTGGAAGCGCCAGACGGGATCGCCCGCGAGCGAGGCGGGCTGCTCCCACCAGCCGTCCTTCTCGAGCAGGTCGAGGCGCTTGTCGCCGTTGACGTCGCCAACCCCCATGCCATGCGTGAAGTTCCCGTACTTGTTGTTTGGTGAAATCGCATGGAACGTCCACGGCTTCGAGGGATCGGTCCAGTCCGGTTGCGGCGTATCCGTACTGACCCTTCGTGATGCACACCAGCTCCGGCGTGCCGTCGCCCGTGAGATCGGTGAAGGTCGGCGACTCGTTGTCGGTCTGATCGAAGATCTTGTGACGCACCCAGTGCGTCTCGCGCCCCTTCGGATTCTCGAACCACGAGGAGTCGGTGCCGGGGAACCCGATGACGAAGATGTCGTTCCAGGTGTCCTTGTTGAAATCGTAGGTCCAGACGAAGAAGTTGTCCGAGTACTTGTTCTCCTTGCCGAGCGTGCCCTCGAAGCCGGGCACGGCGACCGTCGTCGACGGGCCCAGCTTCAACTGGAAGGTCGTCCTGGCCGGATAGAACTCGTGGCGCTTCTGGAAGTCGGGTCCTTCCCACCACCAGGGGCCGGCGATGACGTCCTTGGTGCCGTCGTTGTTCAAGTCGCCGGCGTTGGCCCCCTCGCTCCAGAACTGATCGTGGAGCTGGATGCGCTTGAAGGCGAGCGGGGCTTGTGAGGCGGCCAGGCTGGTGAGTGTCAGGCCGGCGAGCGCGATCAAGATGGCCGCGAGTCGTGGCTTCATGGAATCCCACCATTTCCATTGACGATCTGCGTGATGCCGCCGAGCAGCTCCTTTTGATGCGACGGACTCTCGGTGCGGCCCAGCCGCTCGGTCAGAACCAGCAGCGCGGCGGGCGTGCCCACGGCGGCGATGCGTTGGATCGTAAACCCGGAAATCTTCGGCAGCGGCGATTCCATCGCGAGTGTCAGCGCACGCCGCAAGTCGAGCTCGACCACGGGTTCGGCCGCGTACCAGACCATCAGCGGCTGGTTCTGGTCGCCGGCATCGTCGCGGCGCGCCAGGAGCGCCGTGAGCGCGTCCCAGCGCTTGTCGGGCGGCACGCGCTGGAGCGCGCCCGCGACATAGAGCCGGACGAGCGGTGACGCATCCTCGCGGGCCAGACGAGCGAAGCGCTGCAGCGCGGCGTCCGAGGCGTTCTTGCCTTCCACCAGGAGCGCGATGGCCCAGCTCCGTACATACTCGCTCTCCGCGTCGAGGAGCGGCAGAAGGTCCGCTTCCTGCAGCCCGCCGGTCACGTGCAGCGCCCACAGCGCGCGCAGCTTGCGCGTGACGTCCGTCTGCTCGCCGAGCATGCGCTTCAGGCGCGCGTGCACGTTCGGGTCGGGTCCACGCTCCTGCAGGATGCGGCGCGCGTGCTGCACGTACCAGTCGTTGCGATGGAGCTGCAGGCCGACCAGCTCGTCCGAGGGCATCTTCGCGAGATCGACCTTCACGAAGCGGTCGCTGCTGTGGCTGATCTTGAAGATGCGCCCCAGCGTCTTCTGGTGGAGCTCCGGGTTGCTGCTGTGGCACTGATTCTTGTCGTACCAGTCGATGGCATGGACCGACCCGTCGGGCCCATACCGGAAGTTGAGCAGCTGGCTCCACGCGTCGTTGGCATTCAGGAAGTCCGCGCCGTGTGAAGCGGTATAGCCCGAGCCCGAGCGCTCGAGCCGATCCGCATTCGCGCGATGACCGTGGATGTTGTTCATGACGATCGCGTTCCGGTACTCCGCCGGCCAGCCGTCGCCGCCGAGATAGATCATCGCGCCGGCGTGGGCGTGTCCGCCGCCGGCCGCGCCCGAGCGGCCGTTGCCGGCATGCGGTCCCTTCGCGCCGACCCAGTGCTTGTGGTCGGCGATGGTCTTGATGTCGTCGTAGACGTGCGGGTTGAAATGCTTGCCCGCCTGGCGCTTGTACCGGCCGCCGGGAATGACGTGATACAGGTGCTCGATGACGCACGCGGTGGTGAAGGCGTGGCCGTAATCGTTGAAGTCGAGGCCCCACGGGTTGCTCGTGCCCTCGGCGAAGACTTCGAAGACGTGACGGGTCGGATGGTACCGCCAGATGCCGGCGTTCAGCTTTTGCCGCTCGCTGTCTGCAGCGCCGGGCTTGCCCACGTGCGAGTGCGTGAAGACCCCATGTGTGCCGTAGAGCCAGCCGTCGGGTCCCCAGGTGAAGGTGTTCAATGTTTCGTGCGTGTCCTCATACCCCCAGCCGTCGAGCAGGACCTTCGGCGGGCCCGACGGACGATCGGCGTCGCCGTCGCGCGGGATGAAGAGCAGTTCGGGCGCCGCGCCCACCCACACGCCGCCGAACCCGACCTCGATGCCGCTCACGAGGTTCAGGTTCTCGATGAACACCTTGCGGCTGTCGAGACGCCCGTCGCCGTCGGTGTCCTCGAGGATCAGAATCCGGTCTCGGCCCTGGCCGTCCCTGGCGCGAACGGGATAGGTGTGTCCTTCGACCACCCAGAGGCGGCCGCGATCGTCGATGGTGAACGCGATTGGCCGAACGACCTCGGGTTCCGCGGCTGCGAGCGTCGCCGTGAAGCCCGCAGGAAGGCTCATCGCCTGCGCGGCTTCGGCAGGGGAGAGCCCCGCGTGCTTCACGGGATCCATCGGCGGCAGGGTGCTCACCTCCGACGGCGTGATCTCAGTCGGAAAGAACGGCCTGGCGTCGTGGAAGCGGAATTGATCGAAGCTGATGTGCGCCCAGGGATTCTCTTTCAAGTAGACCGCGGTCGGCGCGCCCGCCTCTTCGTCGACCAGGCGGACGTAGATCTCCTTGCCGGCATGGCGCCGCAGATCCACCACCGCCGGGCGCATCGTCGCTTGATCCGCGCCCGAGATGGTGAAGAAGGGGAGGCCGCCTTCGGCGAGCAGCAACTCCACGCGCGTGCTGCTGAAGGCGCCGCCCGCGACGAGAAAGCTGGCGAACGGGTGAGTGACGGGAAACGGAGCCGACGTGAGCGTGCCGCGCCGGGAATTGCCACGCGGACGGCTGCTCGCCAAGTACGCGCCCGGCCTGCCCGTCACGAGACTCGGGCCGCTCGCTCGCCACGCCCTTCACGACGCCGAAGGCGTCACCGGTGGCAGTCCATCCGCGGAGCGTTCCTGACTCGAAATCCAGATTGAGGGCGCGCCCGTTCCGCATCGGCGAAACGCCTTCGGACCGGGTCCGCGTCTCGTCGGTCACCTCGAGCCGGCCTTCCATGCCGGCCTGGCGATGGCCGGGGACGGTGCAGTAGTAGGTGTCGCTCTGAGACGCCGTGAAGGTGATGCTGGTCTTGGCGCCCTTGTCGAGAATCTGCTGGCTCTTGACGCCCAGGTTCAACAGCGCGACGTCGTGCACCATCAGCTCGCCGTTGACGATGGTGATGCGGACGGTTTCGCCGGTGCGCGCCCACAGCGTCGGGTTGCGCACCCCCTCGATCTCGCCGCCGACACCGCGGTAGCCGACCATGGTCGACTCGAGCGTGTATTCACGGTCGATCCGGGCAGGCGCTGGCGCGCTCTGGCCGGCCATGCCGGCGCGCGTGGAGGCCACGACGCAGAGCACGACCACGAGCCTCGAGACACGAAGGGGGCGAGACACGACGATTCGGTCCTCCGGGGAAGGTCGACGGCCGGCGCCGAGTGTACCGCGAGCGATGGCCTGACGCCACGCCTTATGCCGCAGGAACGGATGGTGGGTGAAGCATACCCGCGTTTCGTTCCCCGCGCGGCGGCGTCTTGCATCCGCCTTCGAGCCGAACGATGATGAGCGCGCCATTCGTATCATTCGTCATTCGTCATTCGTCGTTCGAGAGGGGAGGCCTTGTGGCGAGAGCGATCCCGGTGATGGCGTTGGTCGTGACGTTTCTGGCCGGCGGCGGCAACGCGCTGGCCCAGGACCTCTTCGATCTCCAGAAGGTGGCCGATGGCGTCTACGCTGCGC
This sequence comes from uncultured Acidobacteriota bacterium, assembly GCA_963804795.1. Taxonomy (GTDB): domain Bacteria; phylum Acidobacteriota; class Vicinamibacteria; order Vicinamibacterales; family 2-12-FULL-66-21; genus CAVSUB01. The sequence continues at coordinate 69,944 of CAWDRS010000026.1, forward strand.
TCGCGAATCCGCGGACGCCGATCAACTGCAATGCGGCGGTCGTCGTCTATGACGAGGGTGTCCTGGTGGTCGACACCCACTCGCGCCCATCGAGCGCGCGGGCGCTCATCCGGCAGATCAAATCCGTCACCGACAAGCCGGTGCGCTATGCCGTGAACTCGCACTTCCACTGGGATCACGCGCAGGGCAACCACGCCTACCCGGTCGCCTTTCCCAAGCAGGTCGCGATCGTCGCGTCCGAGGCCACGCGCGAGAACCTGCAGAAGCTCGGGATGCAGCGCGTGAAGGATCAGGTCGAGGCTGGTCCGAAGCAGATCGCCGACCTGAAGCAGCGCCTGGCCACGGAAAAGGATCCGAAGGCGCAGGCTGGACTGCGCGACGAACTGCGGCAGCAGGAGGAGTATCTCGCCGAGATCAAGAGCCTGGAGCTCACGCTGCCCGATCTCACCTTCGACAAGTCACTCATCCTCCATCGTCAGGATCGCGACATCGTGCTGCTGTTCCTCGGCCGCGGCCACACGAGCGGCGACGTGGTCGCATTCCTGCCGAAGCAGCGCGTGGTCGCGACCGGCGACCTGCTTCACGGCTGGATGCCGTTCATGGGCGATTCCTATCCGCCCGAATGGGTGGCGACGCTCGATGCGCTCGACAAGCTGGAGTTCGACCACATCATCGGCGGACACGGCACCGTCAAGCCGAAGTCGCATCTGCGGTTCTTCCGCAACTACCTGGCCGACGTCATCGAGGAGACGCGCCGCGCCCGCACCCGCGGCGAGACGCTCGAGAAGGCGCGCGCGTCGGTGGCCGCCGCCCTCAAGCCGAAGTACGACGCGGGCATGGATGGACGCTTCGACGGCTCCGTCGGCGCGAACATCGAGAAGGTCTATCGCGACTTGGAGGCTGGACGATACTGACCTGCGCACGGCAGCGGCCGGCAGCCCTCGAGAGGGTGCCGGCCGCCTCCGCCGCGTGTTGCGCAGGCTCATTCCTTCCGGTGGTCAGGGCAGGATGAGCGAGACCGTCGAGTCCTGGCTGACATACACGCCCTGTGAGACCGTGTTGCCGTCCTTGTGCACGTCGAGCCTCACATAGGCCTGCGGCAGACCGTTGATCGTGAAGTGGCCGCCGGCGTCGGTGCTGGACGCACCGAGCACCTGATCGGTGTAGCAAGGCTCAGGCGGCGACTCGGGGTAACTCGGCGTATTGTTCTCGCAGTTGTACTGCCCGACGGCTTCGACTTGCGCCCCTTCCACCGGGACGCCCATGGCGTTGCTGACCGTCCCCGACAGTGCGAAAGTCAACGACCCCTGCGGCGGCGCCTGCGTGCCGGGGCTCGGCGCACCAGGCGACCGGGCTTCGCATCCCACCAACAGCAGCGCCAGCGCGCACGTGACTCCAACTCGCGTCATGATGTCCTCCTCATTCGCTCATTCGCGTGCCCCAAACAATGCGCGGGTGGGCCCGCAGACGCGGCTGACGTTGGTGTCATGCTCGCGGCCGGTCACGCTCTATCTGAGTCAAACGCCCCCGACGCTCCACGTTCGCGGAGGATTCCCGATGTTTTCGCGGAGTTCGCAAAAACCGCGGCTGGCCGCGCGGCCGGCCGGCTCAGTAGGCGAACAGCGAGTGCGAAGACGAGGGGTAGAGTCCGAAACGCTCGCCGAGGGAGACGAGCTGTTCGACGGCGGACGGGTCGAGGTCGAGCGTGTAGTCGTTCACGTAGAGATCGATGTGGCTGCGGATGACGTCGGGCGCCATCTCCTGGGCGTGGCGCCGCACGAAGTCGTCGCACTCGGCCGGGTGGGCCCAGGCGCGCCGGACGCTCGCCCGAACCTCCTCGTCGACGCGGCGTGCGACGTCGGCCCCGAGCGATCGGCGGATGGCAATCGCGCCGAGCGGCAGCGGACACTTCATGCGCGCTTCCCAGGTCTCGCCGAGATCGGCGAGCCTGACCAGCCCCTTGCCGGCGTAGGTGAACCGCCCCTCGTGGATCAGCACGCCGCAGTCCACGGTGCCGGCGAGGACCGCCTGCTCGATGAGGTCGAAGCGCATCGAGACGGTCTCGAAGTCGCCCAGCAGCCGGAGGAGGAGTGCGGCAGTCGTCCGCTCGCCCGGGACGGCGATGCGGCCGCCGGGTTCGCGTGAGCTCGCCGCGACGAGCAGCGGACCGACCCCGAAGCCCGCGGCGCCGCCCGCCCGCAGCAGCGCGTAGTGCTCCCGGAAGCGGCCGTAGGCGGCGATGGAGATTTTGGTGACGTCGAACTCGCCGTGCTCGGCCCGCAGATTGAGCGCCTCCACGTCGTCGAGCGCGAGACGGTAGCGGCCGGCCATTCCGCAGAACACGAACGTGTCGTTGGGACACGGCGAGATGGCCAGGGTCAGCACCGGCCCGCCTCGATCCATGCCAGGATGGCCGCCCGTGCGGCGGCCGCCGCCTCCGTCAGTTGCCAGCGCGAGCGATCGCGATTGCCCACCGTATTCGAGATGCCGCGGACCTCGGCGACGGGGATTCCCTTGAGGCGCGCCACATGAACGAGCGCCGCGCCTTCCATCGATTCCACTGCGCCGGCCGTGCGCGCCGCAATCGCGGCGGCCACGCGATCCGTCCCTGTACACGTCGTGCACGTGACGAACGGGACGCGCCGTGCGAGCCGGGAACAGGTCGAGAGGCAGGCGGTTGAAGAGCGGCGGGCTGCCGTCGACGACCGGAAAGCCCAGGGCCTGCATGTCGAGAAATCCATCGGGCGTGTCGGCCCCGAGATCGCCGTAGGTTTCGCTCTCGGCGCACACGACGTCGCCCGGTTGAAGGCCCGACGCGGGGTAGGCGCCACCGACCCCGCAGACGATGATGGCGCGCGCGTCGTGCCGCGCGAGGAAGTCGGTGAGCGCAATGGCGGCATTGACGGGGCCCACGCCGGTCCGGAGCAGGGCGAGCGAGCGCCCGCCGACGGTCGGCGGCAGGCCGTCACCTTCGAGGGAGGTCGCAAAACAGACGACGAAATCGGTCACGGGCGCTACTCCACGGCCGTCGTTCGAGGCGCCGCGGGCCCCGAGATTCTTGGCCGAACCCGGCCGGAAGGCAAGCCGGCGGACGTTCCGTCCCAACGCTGTCACAGATTCCTGAGCGATCCGGCGATCCGTCGACCCGAATCTCGCGTCTAATTTCGACCGTTGCCGAGGCCGGGGCTCGGCCCCGGCGTCCTGGTTCTCTCTTCGTCAAATCGCAATGACGACCGGAAACGTCGCAGCGAACCCGGTGGCGACCTCGCCCATCGGCGTGACCAGCTCGGACGCGAGACTGTCCGCGAAGATGCCGTCCGAGCTGTTCCTCATGGGATTCGACCCGCGGGAGGCGTAGACGCCACTCGCGTGCACGGCGTTGTTGACGGTTTCCGGAAACGCGATCTGCGTCACTTTCACCGATGCGCCGTTCACCGTCACCTCGACGTGGATGTGCGTGGCGCGTCCCTGATACCAGCCCGGATAGATCGTGGTGAAGGTCACCTCGCCGTTGGCGTTGGTCGTCTGAATGCCGCGCAGGTAGGTCTGGGCGGACTGCGTGCCGTATTGGGAGTAGTTGCCCGCGGCATCGACGTGCCAGATCTCGACGTTGGCGTTCGCGACCGGGTTGCACCCGTTGTTCGCGTTCACGACACGGATGGTCAGCGCCAGCGGCGTTCCCGGGCTTGCCTTCGCGAAGGTCGCTGCGGAACAGGTCGGTCAGCGACGGAAACGGCCCGGCGGTTTCGCTCGGCGTCACGGCACAGGCGTTCGATCCGGTCGTGGTGGTCGTGGTGGTGGTCGTGGCCGTCGGCGAGGGGCTGGTCGGCGAGTCGCCGCAGCCCCACGCCAGCGCCGCCCCCGCCACGCCCATACTGCCCAGGGCCTCACGTCGTCCAATCCGTCTCGAACTCATCGAACCTCCTGTCAGGAACGCACGGCACGCGCCTGGCTTCAGTAGACGGGCGATTTGTTGCAGATGTACGGCCGATGTGTGACAGGTTTACCCGGCACCGCCGGTGCCACAAAGCTTTCAGGCGCCTGCCACACATCGGCAACATCTCGGGCGTGTCCTCGGTCCAGTTCCCGTCCAGGGCCGCCTTCGCCTTGCGCCAGCCGGCGCCAGCGGCGTAAGGTCGCCGCATCGGCCGCATATGATCGGCCACTGGCTCCTGATGACCCAGAGCTCCGCCACGCGCCCCGGGTTCTCCTGGTTTCGCAGCCTGTACTGGCGCATCGCGGTGAGCTTCATCGTCTTCGTTGTGGCGGTCATCGTCGCGCAGGGCCTGATGTTCAGCTACATGATGGCGCGGCGTGAGGCGCAGGCGCCCGATCGCTCGCCGAACAACGTGGCCGCCGCCGCGGCCGCCGACGTCTCCTCGGTGCTGACCGCGTCGGACGGTCTCGATCTCCCGGCCTACGTGCAGCGCCAGGTACTCACACACACCATGGAGACTCTTCGTGGTGATGAAGGACGGGCGGGTCGCGAGCAACGGTCGCGGCTCACTCCGTCCCGATCTGCTCCGCTCCGCGCGGTCGGTGCTCGAGGTGGCGGAGGAAAGCAGCCGGGGCCCTGCCGCGTCCGGCACCGACGGTCCGGTCATCACGGCCCCCATCCAGGTTCGCGGCGAGCTTCGAGGCCTGGTCGTGATGCCGCCGCCGCCGCGGCCAGGAGTTGTGCGCGAAGTCGGCCGTCTGCTCTCGCTGCCGGGCACGCTGCTCTTGATCGTGGGCACCGCGGCCGCAGCGCTCGTGGTCTTCGCACCCGCGCGCCGGCGGCTGACCGCCCTCGAGGAGGCCACCGATCGACTCGCGCGAGGCGATCTCGGGGCCCGCGCACCCGAGGAAGGCGGCGACGAGATTGCCCGCCTCGCGCGAGGCTTCAACCGGATGGCGTGCGAGCTCGCGGCCCGCGATGAAGCCCTCCGCGCGTCCGACCGCCTCCGGCGTCAGATGCTGGCCGACGTCTCGCACGAGCTCAAGACGCCGCTCACGTCGATGCGCGGCTACATCGAGACGCTGCAGATGCCCGAGCTCGGCGCCGACGTCGAGCGGCGCGCCCGCTACTTCGCGACGATCGAGCGCGAAACCCGGCGGCTCGAGCGCATCGTCAGCGATCTGCTGGATCTCGCGCGCTACGAGAGCGGCGCGGGCGCGATTCGACGCGCGGGTCTTTTCGTCGCCGGCTGTTCGAGCAGGTCGCGGCGCGACACGAGCGCGAAGCCCGCGAGCGGCACATCACATCCAGGTCGTGTCGAGGACACCGACCAGGTGACGGCCGATCCGCACCGCCTGGACCAGGCCGTCGACAACCTCGTGGTCAATGCGCTGCGCCACACTCCCGCGCGGCGGCACGATCGCGCTCGACGCGACCGCCACGACGACGAAGCATGCCTGTCGGTCGTCGACTCGGGCGAGGGTATCGCGGCCGAGCACGCGCCCCATGTGTTCGACCGCTTCTACAAAGCGGATTCCTCACGCGGAGGCGGGCCGTGTGGGCAGCGGTCTCGGGCTCTCCATCGTCAAGGCCATCGTCGAACGGCATGGCGGTACCGTGGCGGTCGAGAGCGCACCCGGACGGACCGAGTTCAGCGTTCGCCTGCCGCAGCCGCGTTGCGAACCTACGGTTGAACCGACAGCAGCGCCAGCCCGCCGAGAACCTCGTCCAGCGTGAACGCGCAGTGCCCGTAGCGAGCCACCGGGATGGGAATGAATCGACCGACAGGCCGCGCCTTCAGGAGGTAGAAAAACGGCTGCACAATCGGCACGACGGGGTCGCCGGTCGTGTGCAATCCGACGACCGGAACGCTGAGCGCCCCCGACGTCTCGTAGGGACGCAGGGCCAGGAGCGCCTGCAGATCGGCGGTGTATCGGTCGACGCGCAGGTTCAGGCGCAGGTCGTTCGACGACCCGAAATAGAGGCGGAACCGGTTGTCGAGAAATTCCCACCCAGCGCCGCGCGAAGATCGTTGGCGCCGAGCACCGTGTACCGCAGCACCTGAAGGGTCGTGTCGATGATGCTCTGGGGTCGTGCCGGATAGAAGGGCGCGCGAGCGGTCCGCATCAACTCGAGCGCCCTCGCTGGATTCTGGCGCAGCAACTCGGCGACCGTCATTTGTCGCGATTCGTCGGCCCATCTCGCGACATCCTCCGGTGACGCGAACGTGACATTGCCCTCGAAGACGCCGGGAAAGAAGTAGTCGAAGAGCACCCGGAAGTCGGCGAGGTAGTTGAGCTCCACACGGAAGCTGCCGATCGGACCGCAGGTCGCGGTACGCACCCGTGAAGAGCGTCGGGAAACGCTCGACGGTGAGCGTGGCGACGAGCGCTCCTTCCGAGGCTCCCGCCAGATAGCTCCGGAACGGCCTGGGGAATCCCGACGCTTCGTAGTGCGCGACGAGGTCGCGCACGTCCTGGATGCCGTCGAGAATGGCGAGGCCGTTGCGTCGATAGCTCGTCGTCGCATACGCGAACCCGAGGGTCCGCGCGAGCGTACCGAGGTTGCCGACCCCGGGCAGATCGTCGTAGAAGTCGAGCGGATACACGGGGATGTCGGGGATGTAGCCGTGCGCGAACACGAGCAGTTGCCCGTTCCATCCTGCTTCCGGAAAGCAGATCTTGGTCTTGGCCCGGCTCGTCAGGGTCGATTTGAGGCAACCGTCATCGGGCGGAATCCTGCGCGCGGACCGGCGCAGTCGATGCCAGCGTGACCGCAAGAACAACGAGCGTCAGCCGAAGCCCCATCCCGACCTCCGTGCCTGTCGAGTAGACCGTTTACGTCTTGGTGATCGCGTGGTGAGGAGCGGATTATAGCAGTGCTTCAGTCTTCGACGTCGACGAACTTGTAGCCTACGCCCCACGCGGTCAGGAGGAGTTCGGGATCGTGAGGGTTGCGCTCGATCTTCCGCCGCAAGCGGCTCACGACGGTGTCGACCGTGCGATCGGTCACGTAGGTATCATCGGCCCACACGCTCTGGAGCAGCGACGCGCGGCTGAAGACGATGCCGGGGCGCGAGGCCAGGTGATACAGCAGATCGAACTCCTGTTTCGTGAGCTCGATCGCGTGGCCCCGCACCACGGCCTCCCGGCGATCGGGATCCATGGTCAGTTGCCGTGCGGCGGCGCTCACGCGCGGCTGCGCTCCGGTGGTGATCGGTGGCGCGGTCGTGGCGTCGGACGATGGCGCTCACGCGGGCCAGGAGTCCGCGCACGCCGAATGGCTTCGTGACGTAGTCGTCGGCGCCGCTCTCGAGGCCGATGACCGTATCGGCTTCGCCGTCACGTGCGGTGAGCATCAGCGTTGGCGTGGCGAGGTTGGGCCCACCGGCGCGCACGGCCCGGCAGAGCGACACGCCGTCGAGCCCCGGCAGCATCACGTCGAGCACGAGGAGGTCGAACTGCTCGCGCCGCGTCCTTTCGAGCGCGACGCGGCCGTCCCCGACCTCCTCGACGGCGTAGCCGGCCAGCCCGAGGTGGAGTCGCAACAGCTCGCGGATGGCCGGATCGTCTTCGACGATGAGCGCGCGCGGGGAGGCGCCTGCCATGACGTCATTCTGGGCCACGGACAAGATCTGACACAATCGCACCCCGGACCCCGGACCCCGGACCCCGGACCCCGGACCGACGACCGACCGGCGACAGAGAGGAGTCGAGGCATGACGCGATCAGTTGCTCTGGCCTGGGCCGCCGCGCTGCTGCTATCGACGCTGGCTCACGCGCAACTGTTCACGCTGACCCGCGAGCAGCTGGTCGCCTACACCGCGCAGAACCCGTTCGACCGATTTCCCGACGGGCGGCCCAAGGTGCCCGACGCGCTGATCGCGCGGCGCGAGGCGCTCTCGTCCGAGGACATCCTCACGGTGCTGCCCGGCAAGGGGTACCGGAACCAGTACGAGGACGGCTTCCACGTGCTGCACCCGGGCACCAAGCTCGTCGGCCGCGCCTTCACCGTGCAGTTCATGCCCGTGCGGCCCGACGTCGAAGACGGTGCTGAACGCCGAACGCGAAGGCTGCGGGCATCACGCGCCTCGGCAACCAGTTCGCGATCGACCAGCTGCAGCCCGGCGACGTGCTCGTCGTCGACCTGTTCGGCAAGAAGGAGGGCGGCACGATCGTCGGCGACAACCTGTTCTACTACGTCGACAAGGCCACCAGCGGCGGCGGGCTCGTCGTCGACGGTGCGGTGCGCGACCTCGAGGGGCTGTCGCAGATCCCGATGCCGGCGTACTTCCGTCACGCGCATCCGACCGCGATCTCCAACGTGATGATCTCCGGCGTCAACATCCCCGTCCGGATCGGCGGCGTCACCGTGATGCCCGGCGACCTGGTCGTCGGCGACCGCGAAGGCGTCTACTTCATCCCGCCGGCGCTCGTGACCGAGGTGCTCGACAAGGCCGACGAGACCCGCATCCACGACGAGTGGACGAAGAAGAAGTTCGACGAGGGCAAGTACAAGTCGAGCGAGATCTACGGTTCGCCGCGCGATCCCGAGTTGAAGAAGGAGTACGAGGCCTATTTCAAGAAGCGCCTCGAGGAGATCTGGAAACGATAGGCGGTTGGTTCGGCGGGACCAGAGTCCCGCCCTCCTGCTGCGGGTGAGGCATCTCCGACCGCAGGAGGGCGCGGCTTACCGCGCCACAAGCGCCAACCAGTGATCCCTAGAACCCCGAGGGACGTATCCAGAACCGTTCCTCCCAGGACTGACCCGGCGTGATCGTCTGCAGGTCCTTGTAGACGCCGCGGTGGGCGAGGTTGAGCGCATTCGTGATCGCTGCCATCGGCTCGAAGCAGATGAACTGACGGTCCTGCGCCGGCGCCGCGGACGGCAGCGGCGCATAAACGACCGCCGCGCGGTAGTTGGGGCCGAAGGCGACGTCGATGCGCTGCGACGTGCCGCGGACCGACATCAGAGCGCGACCGTCGGCATCGCGGACGAGATCGCCGAACACGTGGTCGATGTCGAGGCCCTTGAGCGGCGCGACCCGGGGATCGGGCAGCAGCGCCTCGATCGGGCGCGTTTCACCCGTCGGGAGCTTCTCGGGCGAGAGGAGCCACTCGGACCGAGCGCCGATCGAGATGGTCCAGTCGTCCCGCGGCGAGTCGGTGAGCCGGAAGTACGGATGAAAGCCGACCGCGACCGGGAGCGGCTCGGCGCTGAGGTTCTCGATGCGGAGCGACACTTCGAGCACGCCCCGCTCGAGCCGATACGTCATCTCGAGTGTGTGCGCGAAGGGAAACTGCGCCATCCATGCCGGCTGCTTGAAGAACTCGAGCCGGCTCTTCACCCACGCCGCATCGCCGTCCGATCGGGCGTCCACGACCTGCCAGTGCGGGGCGTACGACAGGAACCCGTGAATCGCCTGGGGGCCGCGGACGTTGCCAAGCCCCATGTCGAAGGGGTAGCGCACGCCGTTTGCGTAGAACGCCAGCTCGTCGAGCCGGTTCGCCCACGGACCCATGAAGGGAATGCCGCTCAGGCGAGGCGTCTTCTTGAGCTCCTCGAGCGAGCTGTACGGGAAACGGAGGATGTTCACGCCGTTCACCGTCATCTCGAACGCCATGTTGCCGACCGACGGCACGACCGACACCGTCGTGCGCGATCGCGCATCGTCGAGATGAACCGCGTCGCCGGCGCGGCGGACCGCGTAGGGCTGCGCGGCGGCCGCCGGGGCCAGCGACAGTGAGAGGCCAGCGGCAAGCAGGACCAGTCGTTGGGCCATCAGGGAACCGGGAGTGAGGCAGTGACGAGCGTTTCGTGGAGCAGCCGCGTCGCCTGGTCCACGGCCGACCGCTCGACGAACCAGGTGATGCGGAAGGAAGACGTCGCGATGTCTCGCGGCTCGAGGCCCGCCGCTCGAAGGGCGCGGATTCCACGACGCAGATTGTCGTGGGTCATGTTGATGCCGGCACCGATGGCGCTCACGGCACCCAGACCGTCCACGAGCTGCGCGCGCCCGCCGAGATCGCGATCAGCGCGGTCCTCACGCGCGGTTCGTCGTGCAGATTCTCCCGTGAGACCACGAGCGACACACTGTCGTCACCGCCGTCGCCCCGTTGCAGATGCAGCTGCTTGCCGGAGACGTGGTGGTCGTCCAGGAAGGTGAGCACACGGAGCCCGTCACCGGTCGCCCGCAGCAGCAGCAGGTCGCGCTCGCTCGCGATACCGACGACCGTCCCCGGCATGCGGGGCGGCGATTTGCGCACCACCGTGCCGTCGGTGGACGGGTCGTCACCGGGCAGGGCCGACGCGGTCGCGCGGGCATAGATGGCGATGCCGCGCTCCTTGGCGAATTCGATCGCCTGTGCGTTGAGCACCTTGGCGCCCGATTCGGCCATCTCCTGGGTTTCCTCGTACGACAACACGGGAATCCGTTGCGGCCCGGAGACGACGCGCGGATCGGCGGAGTAGACGCCGTCGACGTCCGAACAGATCTCGCACCACTCGGCGCCGAGCGCGGCTGCCAGCGCGACGGCCGTCGTGTCGCTCCCGCCGCGCCCGAGCGTCGTCACCTCGCGTTTGTATGAGACGCCCTGGTAGCCGGCCACGACCACGATGCGACCGCGCGCCAGCTCGTCCTGCACGCGGAACGGCCGCACTTCCACGATGCGGGCGTCGACGTGGCGATCGTTGGTGATGATGCCGGACTGGCTGCCGGTAAAGCTGATGGCATCGCCGCCCAGCTCACGCAGCGCCATCGAGAGCAGCGCCATCGAGACGCGCTCGCCGGCCGAGAGCAGCATGTCGAGCTCGCGCCGATCGGGGCTGGCCGAAACCTGTTTCGCGAGCGCGAGGAGATCGTCAGTCGTATCGCCCATGGCCGAGACGACCACGACGACGTCGTGCCCCTGTTGCTGCGTCCGCATGACCCGCTCGGCCACGCGACGCAGCCTCACGACGTCTGCGACGCTGCTGCCGCCGTACTTCTGAACGACGACGCTCATGCTGGTGCCGTCGGTAGCATCGCACGACTTGCCGGCCCTTCGACATGCTGTGGTGAGCACGATAACGTGCTCACCACAAGCGCGCTCAGGGTGAACCGGAGGAAGCCCCCCTGGTTTCTACTTTCTTCGTCATTGTCCGGCGGGGCTGAAAGCCCCGCCCTCCTGCTTCCTTCGTCAGTTTCCCCCCATTCCCGTGCCGGTTTCGAGCAGGGTCTTGAGATTGCTGAGCACCCAGCTCCAGCCGCCGCCTGCATCGGCCACTTCGCCCGCCACCATGGATGCGGTGAGCGGTGCGCCGGTCACGTCGTGGGTCAAGGTCAGCCTGCAGATGCCGGCCGGTTGTTCGGTGATTTCCCAGGTGAGCCGTGTCGCGGTTTCGGCCGCGCTCGCGTCGTCCCAGATCGGATGCCAGGTCTGAACGAGCTTCCGTGGCGGGTCGGCCTCGACGACCTCACCCACGATGATCACATCCGGGCGCCGTGTGCTTTCATCGGCTCGTTGGCCAGCGACCTGTACTTGCCGCCCGGCCGCAGGTCGTACTCGACCGGGCAGGCGTAGCCGTACTTCTGCGCCCATTCCGGTCTGGTGATGGCGTCCCAGATCGCCTGAGGCGTCGCCTTGATGAAGACGCGATAGACCTGCGTCGTGACCTTCTGCTGCGCTGCCGTCGTCATTTGGTTCCCTCCAGCTCGTGCTTGAGCGCGGCCAGCGCCGAGGCGTGGCGCGCCCGGTATTTGCCTATCCAGCGGTCGTGGAGCAGCCTGATCGGCATCGGGTTGAGGAAGTGCTGCTTTTCCCGGCCCATCCGGCGTGTGACGACGAGGCCCGCGTCCTCGAGGATGCGGAGATGCTTCATGACGCCGAAGCGCGTCATCGCCAACTCGGACTCGAGCTCCGTGAGCGTGCGGCCGTCACGCTCGAAGAGCCGATCGAGCAGGAAGCGACGCGTGGGATCGGCGAGCGCCCTGAACACGCGGTCATCGTCCGTCACTGCGTTCCATGATATGTGACCAAATAGTCACATGTCAAGAGACGCCGTAGGCTGAACGGATGTTCCCGACGCGCGAGCCGTTCTCGCCGAGCGACGCGGCGGTCGAGCAGTTCATCGAGAAGGGATTCGTGCGGATCGACCGCGCGTTTCCCCGCGAAGTCGCCGACGAAGGGCGGGCGATTCTCTGGCGCGACACGGGCTGCGACCCCGACGACCCTGCGACGTGGACACGTCCGGTGATTCGACTGGGCGACTACCCGCAGCCTCCGTTCGCAACGGCGGTGAACACGCCCGTGCTGCACGGGGCGTTCGATCGTTTGGTGGGGAAGGGGCGGTGGATTCCACGCGGAGCCTGGGCGGCTTCCCGGTGCGGTTTCCGAGCCGCGACGATCCGGGCGACACGGGCTGGCACGTGGATGCGAGCTTCCCGGGCGCGCGGTCGGATGCGTCGAACTACCTGTCGTGGTGCGTGAACCTGGTGTCGCGCGGCCGGGCGCTCCTCATGCTCTTCCTGTTCTCTGATGTCGGCCCAGCCGATGCGCCGACGCGGATTCGCGTGGGCTCGCACATGGAGGTGGCGCGGCGGCTCGAGCCAGCCGGCGACGAGGGCCGGTCGATCATGGAGGTGACGACGACGGGCGACTACGAGGAGGCGCTCGCGACCGGAGCAGCGGGGACCGTGTATCTCTGTCACCCGTTTCTGATGCATGCCGCCCAACCCCACCGCGGCACGACGCCACGATTCATGGCGCAGCCGCCGCTCATCCCGGCGCAACCCATGCGGCTCGATCGCGAGGACGGTGCGTATTCACCGGTCGAGATCGCGATCCGGCGGGCCATTGGGCGGTGAGTGTGGGGACCTCGTCGAGCGTGCCGACCATGAGCAGCCATTTCGATCTCTACGACGGTCACTACGGGCAGCTGGCCACGGACGTTCAGGCCGAGGTTCGCCGGGAGACTTACGGAGAGGACCTGGGACAGGCGAGCTGGATTACCGGCGACGAGGCGCGCGAATGGTTCGACCTGCTGAAGCTCGGACCGGGCGAGCGTGCTCTGGAGGTGGCGTGCGGCTCGGGCGGGGTGACGTGTGCGATGTCCAGACACACGGGCACGGCCTCCGTGGGCGTCGACATCAATGCCCTCGGCATCGAGGCGGCGACGAGGGGGGCTGAACGCGACGGTCTGTCTGCGCTCGTGTCGTTCCAGGTCGTCGATGCAAGCCGACCTCTTCCATTCCCGGACGCCTCGTTCGACGTCGTCTTCTGCAACGACGCCATCAACCACCTTCCGGATCGGCTGACGGTGTTGCGGGACTGGTGGCGGGTGCTTCGTCCTGGCGGCCGCGTCCTGTTTACGGATCCGATCGTCGTGACGGGTCAGCTCTCCAACGAGGAGATTCGGGCGCGAAGCTCCATCGGGTTCTTTCTCTTCACGCCGGTGGGCCACAACGAACGGCTCCTCGACGAGGCGCAATTCAAGGTTCGAGAGGTCCGTGACGTGACGCGTGCCGTAGCGGCGGTTTCCGAGCGATGGCACCACGCCCGATCGAAACGGCGCGAACGGCTCACCGCCATCGAAGGCGAAGACGCGTTCGAAGGCCTGCAGCGCTTTCTCGACGCGGTGCAGGTCCTGTCCAGCAGCCGGCGCTTGTCGCGGTTCATGTACCTGGCGGAGAAATAGACCGCGAACGTGGCACGGCCTCTTGGCACCATCCCGGGACAGGGCTGGAGCCCTGGCCACAACTGCCGCTATGCCGGCACGAAGCGGACACGGAAGAGCGTGGGCCAGAGCTTGCCGGTGATGAGGAACGTCTTCATCGCCGCATCGTAGGCAATGCCGTTCAGGACATCGGTGCGCGCGCGCTCGGCCGGGGAGAGCAGGCCCGATGCGTTGATGCGTGCCGTCACTGCGCCGGTCTGTGGATCGATCCGGACGATCTCGTCCGTGTTCCAGACGTTGGCATAAATGCTCCCGTCCACACATTCGAGCTCGTTCAGGTCGCGGACGGGCACACCCTGTGCGTGAACGGGCAGTTCGCGGCGCGCATCGAGCGTCGCGGGATCGCGAAAGACGAGCGTGTCCGAGCCATCGCTCGTCGCCAGATCGCGGCCGTCGTAACAAGCGCCCCAGCCCTCCCGGGCGTAGGCCCACTCGCGCGTGCGCTCGAACGTCTTCTTGTCGTACTGGAGCGCCTTGCCATTCCTCCACGTCAATTGCACGAGATGCGTGCCAACCAGCGCGATGCCCTCGGAGAAGATGGGGCGGGCTGCGCCACCTGCTGGAGCACGCGCCCGGTCGTCACGTCGACGCGCCGGAGCGACAATCGTCCCTCGAGCCCCGTGCTTTCGTAGAGCGTGGGTCCGTCGAGCACCAGGCCTTGCGTGAAGGCGCCCGGATCGTGCGGGTAGCGCGCAACGACGTCCACCCGGAGCCGCAGCGGAGCCGCACCTGTTGCAGCCCGCTGCGATGACGTCGTCGAGCCTTCGGCTCTATTCGCCGATTCGGACGGGCCGGTGCCCGCGCACGCCGTGAAGATGGCGAGAAGGCTCGCCGCCGCCTGGACACGCGTCATCGATACAGCTTTGCACAAGCCGTCGGCTGTCAGCTATGGGCCCGGAGAGCGATTCAACCTGCAAGGAGCGCCTTCCTCGCACCAGGCACGCGTACAGCGCGTGTTCACCCGTCGTCCCGGCGACGTTGACCAGGATAGACACCCGACGCGAGCGAAGGAGTTTTCATGGTCGTCACCGATTGGCAGGCGAGGCACGGGCTCACGGGTGCGGACTACCAGCATGCGTTCGACGAGCTCGTCGGTCGTGGTTACCGCCTGGTGAAGGTGACCGGTTGTGCGCAGGGCGGTACGGCTCGCTACGCGGGTATCTGGCAGCGGCGCGGCGGCAGCCCCTGGCAAGCGCGCCACGGCATCAGCGAGGCCGACTATCAGTCCACGGTGACGACGCTCGGCGGCGCCAATTACCGCGTGACGCACGTCAACGCCTTCCGTCTGGGCAACAGCACGTGCTTCAACGCCATCTGGGAGCAGGACCCCGGTTTCCCGATGCTGGCGCGACATCGCCTGACCAGCAGCGAGTATCAGGCCCTCTTCGACTCGCTCTCGCGTCGCGGATGGCGGCTGCGGTGCGTATCGGGCTACGAGGAGGGCGGCGAAGCCAAGTACGCCTGCGTGTGGGACGAATACGCCGGGCCCGCGTGGCAGGCGCGGCACGGCCTCGACGCCCAGGGCTATCAGCAGACGTTCGACACGCTGGCGCGTGACGGCTTTCGCCTGATCCAGGTGTGCGGCTACACCGTCGGGGGCCGGCCGCTCTTCGCTGCCGTGTGGGAGCAGTCACCGGGCCACGATTGGAAGGCGCGGCATGGCGTCGCCGACACGGCGTATCAGCCCGAATTCGATGCCGCCGTGCAGCATGGGCTGCGCCTCGTGGACGTCAGCGCCTACGAGAACGGCAGCGGCCTGGCCTACACCTCAATCTGGGAAGACGGGCGGCCGGATCAGCCGAGCGCAGACGCGGTCAAAGGCGTGGTCGTGCCGTTCATGCAGAAATGGGCGGTGCCCGGCTTGACCTGCAGCGTCGCGAGGAACGGCAGCCTCATTGCGACGCGGACCTTCGGCTACGCCAATCCGATTACCCGGGAAATCGTCACCGCGGCCACACGCTTCCGTGTCGCCAGCGTGAGCAAGCCGATGACGTCCGCGGCCATCTTTCGCCTGATCGAGCAGGGGCAGCTCGCGCTCGGCGATCGCGTCTTCGGTTTCTGCGTGCCCCTGGGCACCACCTTCGGCACGACGCCGTACGGCATGTATGTGACCAGCATCACCATCCAGCACCTGCTGCAGCACACGAGTGGCGGCTGGCAGAACTACAACATGGGATCCTATGTTCCAGCAGCCGGCGCTGTCCGCGAACGATTCGACGTCGTGGACGCTCGACAATCGCCCGCTCGCCAACCCGCCGGGCACGAGCTACGCCTACTCGAATTTCGGTTACTGCGTGCTCGCCCGCGTCATCGAGGCCGTCACGGGCCAGAGCTACGAAGACTACGTGCGTGCCAACGTGCTCGCGCCCTGCGGCGTCACCGACATGCGGGTCGCCGGCGACACCGGCCTCGATTGCCAGTGGCCCAAAGCGACGTATTGGGCGAGGGACCTCAACAACGCCTACGGCATGCGCGTGCGCCGCATGGACGGCCACGGCGGCTGGCTCGCGACCCCGACCGACCTCCTGAAGTTCGGCTTGCGCGTCGACGGGTTTGCCATACCGTCGGACATTCTCCAGGCAGCGACGATCACGACGATGACGACGGGCTCCGCCGTCAACGCCAATTACGCCTGCGGCTGGGGTGTCAATGGGACGGGCACGCGCCAGCACGACGGACTGCTCCCCGGCACGCTCGCGATCCTCCTGCGCAACGGCGCGCAGCACGAGTGGGCGGCGGCCTGCAATCTGGGGATTGTCGGCAGTCCGGTTCTGAGCGAGTTCCTCACGACCATCAGCCAGGTCGACGCGCTCGTCTGAGACCGAGACCCGAATGGCGGGCTTAACCCGAGGCTAGGATCCCCTCCGCACATCCGTCCACTTACGGACTGAGCGGGCGACCTCTGGCTTGTCGGCCACGATCGTGACGAGGACGAACTCCGATTCGAAGGTGCGCTCTTCGTCGGGCGCCTCGTCAACCGCTGTCCGCAGCCGTTGCAGCCCCGCCGTGTACGCGGCGTCGGAAATCGCCATCAGCTGCGATGCGCGGTGGCGCTGAGAGGCGAAGGCGAGGAAGTCGTCCACCCGCTCGACGGCCGACCGGTTCTGGGGCGTGGCGCGTGCGTCGCGAAAGCCCGCGTTGTGGAGCAGCGCGAGGAAGGTATCGACCGGCACGAAATCCTGGCGATCGAGGGCGAGCGCCTCGGGGAAGTAGCGATAGATCGACCATCCCGGCATCGACCAGGGATCGATGTTGGTCATGACGAACCGCCCTCCTGGACGCAGGACCAAAAGATTTCGGCGATCAGTCCCGGCGGGTTGCGGACGTGCGGATAGGCGAACTGGCTCGTCGCGTAGTGGCACGTCCGCGATGCGAGCGGCAGCGCGGCACCGTCGCCCTGAAGCCAGTGCGCCTCGGGAGAGCGGGCCCGTGCGATGCGCAGCATCGCCTGGAAGCGATCCACGCCGATCAGGACGATGTCGCGCATGCGCTGCCGGTTGGCCGCCAGTTGCCGGCCGGTGCCGCAGCCGACGTCGAGCACGCGCAGCGCCGCCGCGGTCTCGTCGTCGGCGACCCCGAGAAAGTCGAGAAGGTTCGGATCGACGACGTGCTCCCGATACGGCTCGTCGTACAGGTGCGCGATTCGGTCGTAATCGACCCGGTGCACGCGAGACAAGCTACAGGGCTGGAGGCCACAGCTCAAGGCCTCCCGGCGAGACCAGCTACGGCACTCTCACGTCCCCCGCTGGCGTCTGTGCTCGGCGACCGTTTTTCGAGCGTGGCAACGCGCGATCGGCGTGGAACGATCGAAGGGAGCAAGACACTCGCCTCGGGCGTCTCCGCTCCGGCCCGGACGGGCTCTCCGGAACGAACTCCCGGCGCGTACGGCGCGGTAGACGCGGATCCTGGTCGTGTCCGACGCCGCGCTCGTGCTGGTCGTCGGCGTGGTGACCGGGCTTGGCGCCGCAGCGGCTGCATCACACCTGATCGCCGGCATCCTCTACGGTCTGAAGCCGTGGGACGTGCCGGTCTTCCTCGCGGCGACGGCCATTGTCGTGGCGATTGCGCTGGCGGCGGCATACGTGCCGTCGCGCCGCGCGAGCCGCGTCGACCCGATGGTTGCGTTGCGCATCGAGTGAGACGAGTTCGCGGGCGGTATGATGAACCGCGGACGATGAGAAAGACACTGCCGGGGCGTGTGTACGCGGACGACAGGTGGTTCGCGCTGGAGATGGAGCGGTCTTCGCGCGGATGTGGGTGGCCGCGGGACGCACGGCGGGGCTGGCGGCGCCGGGCGCGTTCGTGACGCGTTCCGTCGCCGGCGCCGAGCTGCTGCTCGTGCGCGCCAACGACGACGCTGCGGGCGTTCCACAACGTGTGCCGGCACCGCGGCACCCGGCTGTGCGAGGCGGATGACGGGTCACCTCCCGGGAACGATTCAGTGCCCGTATCATGCGTGGACCTACGGCCTCGACGGCCGCCTCCTCGCCGCCCCGCAGGATGGACGAGTCGCCGGCTTCGACGCGAGGGCGCACGCGCTGGCGCGGGGCGGGCGTCGGCGGAATGGGATGGACACCTCTTCTCGTGAATCTCTCAGCCGTCGCCTCCGCCGTTAGCGGAACAGATCGGGCGACCTGCCCGGCCGATTCGCGCCGTGGCGCATGCAGGGAGCTTCGCCGTGTCCACCGTCGTGCTGAACGACGTGGCGCGCGAACTGGAAGCTGATCGTCCAGAATTACAACGAGTGCCTGCACTGCCCGGTGATTCACCCGTCGTTGAACCGCATGCACCACTACCTGGGGGCCGAGAACGTGCCGTCCACCGGCGCCTACAGCGGCGGGGCGATGGGGTTCAAGGTAGGGCGTCGAGACGTTGAGCTCCGACGGCAATGTCGGCGTCGCGCCGTGCTGCCCGGACTCGGCGAGCGCGAGCGTGCGCTGGTGAACTACTTTGCCATCTACCCGAACCTGCTGCTCACGCTGCACCCCGACTACATGGTGACGGTCACGATTCGGCCGTATTCGCCTGGACCGCACGCGGCTGGTCTGCGGAGTGGCATTTCCATCCCGGATGAGAGCGCCTCGGCCAGGCTTCGTCAAGCGACGACGCCATCGATTTCTGGGATCGGACGAACCGCGAGGACTGGGCGATTTCTGAACAGGCGCAGCTCGGGATCAAGTCGCGGGGATACCGTCCGGGTCCCTACTCGAGCCGGGAAACACAGTTGTGGGAGTTCGATGAATTCGTCCTGTCCCGAGTGGAGACGAGGTCCGACGAGGGCCCGCTGAGCGCCCCTGGCGGAGTGGACTAGCCGGCCATGAAGGCCCCCGGCCTGGTTTGAGCGGCTAATTCGTGGCGGTCACGGTCACGCCATCCGCGACCGACTCGCTCGGAAACGCGATCACGCGGGCGCCGGGCGAGAGACCTTCGAGGACCTGTGCCTCCGCGTTGTTGCGCTGGCCGATCCGCACTGGCACGCGCCTGGCGCGACCGTCTTCGACGACGAACACGGCCCACCGGTCCCCGTCCCGCACCAGGCTGCTGACCGCGACCTTCGTGACGTTCGGCTCCTCCCATACGATGACCCGGACTTCGACGCGAGAGCGATCGCCCAGATTGGCGAACGCGTCGCGCGGGCTCTCGAAGTCGAGGATCACGTTCACGCGCTGCTCTTCGACGCCCAGCGCCGAGATCTTCGTGAACCCTGACGGTTCGACGCGGCGCACCGTGCCGCGGATCGTCTCCCCGCCGCCCCACCGTTCCACGAGCGCGGATTGTGCGGCACGAATCCGCACGGCATCGGTCGAAAGGTAGTCGGCGACTATTTCGAGCTTCGAGACGTCGCCTACCTCGACGAGCGGCTCGCCCTGCTGGACGATGGCTTCGCTCTCGCGGACGCGACGCAGGACGATGCCGTTGACGGGTGCGCGCAGTTGGATCGCATTGCCGCCGCTATTGCCGCCGGCCGGTCCAATCAGGCTGGCACGCGCCATCCGGAACTCCGCCTCTGCGGCGCGGACCGCTGCACGCGCCGATTCGAGCGCCGTTTTAAGCGTTTGGACCGAGAGCTCGGCTGCCTCCAGTTGCTCGGGCGCAAGCGCGCCGGCCTTGGCCAGCTCGCGCGAGCGCTGCAGCTCGCGCTCGGCCTGGGCGAGCTCCGCGGCGGCACGCTCTTCCGCGGCCGTCGCGCCCTTCAGCGCCGCCTCCGCCGCGGCGATGCGAGCCTGCATTTTGCGCGGGTGCGAACGTCGAGCAGCGCCGGCGCCATCGGCAGGAAGGTGGCCAGCATCGTCCGGTTGGCGACGACTGGATCTCCCGGTTCGAGCTCGATGCGCAGGACGCGGCCCGCGAGCGGCGCCGACACGACGTAGCGATCGCGCACGCGCGTCTCACCGTCTTCGTCGAGCGTGACGCGCATGGGACCGCGAGTCACCGTGGCGAGGTCGACCGGGATTGGGGAGGGACGCAGGGCCGGTCCCAGGAGGACGAGGAACTCCGCTTCGATCAAATCGAGATCGACGCCGGCGAGGGCCGGCACGTCCACCTCGCCCATGTGGTAGACCTTCGTCACTCCGCGGGCGCGAAAGACGACTGGCGCTTCGGTCCCGATTGCAGTGGCGGACACTTCGTTCACTCGATTCAAAGAGTATCCACCACTGCGAGGCTTGGATGCGGCCAGCAGTTCCGGCGACAGGCGATGGGCGAGACTCAGAAAACGAACGCGATACCGACCTCAGGCGCCCAGTCGGTGGCCTTCGACGTCTCCCCGACCCCGAACGCGTTGTTCAATTTCTTACACACCCTCGGAGTCAGGAAGAACTGCGCTTCGCCGATGACCTCCACCTCGTCTTCGCTGCCTTCGACCGCCGCGAAGATGCGCCATCGCGGCGAGAGACGGCGGAGGTACTCGAACGCGTATTCCCCAATTTCGACACCGCCATCCACCGCGGCCACCGACCCGCGCACGGTGATCGTGCCCCATGAGAGGCCTCGGATCAGGCCGGTTCCGAACTTGAACTCCCACCCTGACGTTCCGATCAGTTTCTGCTCGCGCTGAAGCGGAAAGACAGTTTCGAAATAGCTGAAGAGCTCGGGGCGCGAGTCGGATTCCTTCCGCCAGCGCCACCGCAGCTGACTCTCGACGTCGCCCAGGCCGGACTTGGAGAGTTGCGGCGGCATGGCGGAATCGTCCAGGGGCGATTTGTGGAGCGTCGCGGAGATGCCAGCGGCTTCGAACTCGAACGCGACGTTCTCGCTGATGCCGTAGGCCAGCAACAGCAACCCCTCGCGCGCGCGGTACTGCCCCCGATGCTCGGTCGTGCCGCTGAAGCCGAGGTCGCCAGCCTTGGTACTCGGTAGTCGTGGTCGCGGTAATACTCGAAAAACGGATAGACAATCAGGTCGCCGCGGCGAATGTAGGTGCCAAACATCGACAGGGGGAGGCCGTCGCCGCGGTCTCGAAACCGATCGATCGCGGGTGCCTGGCCAGGCTCCTGAGCCGCGGCGTGCCGGGGTGGGATGAGCCAGAGCAGGGCCGTGCACAAAAGCACGGCCGAAAGCGGCACCAGGCGCAGGGGGAAAGCGACCGCATGCGGGCCTCCATGAGGGGATCGACAGCGCGTATGACGCCCACACCGGCCGTAATCCTTCGGAAGCGCCGGACCACGGGCCGCGCTCGGCGGGGGGGATTCGTAGGGCGAAGGATCCGCGCGCCTGGAGGCCTCTAACGTAGGAGTAGCCGGTCCAGGCGGATTGGGTGAGACTGAGAACGTCGGTTACGGGTTACAGGCGACGGACTGCTCGTAGCTCATGGCCCGATCACAATTCACGAGCGCTGACGTGATCTCGGATCGAGAGATCGTCCGTCGAGTCCTGGGCGGCGACGGGGCCGCCTTCGACGAGCTGTTCGAGCGCTACTTCACCGGTCTGTTCCGGTTCGCGCTGCCGCGGGTGCACTACGACCCGGACGCGGCCGAAGACGTCTTGCAGGAAGCTGCGCTCTGTGCGGCGCTGCGCAAGCTTCATACCTTTCGCGGTGAAGCGGCCCTGTTCACCTGGCTGTGCACGTTCTGCCGCCGCGAGATTTCGGCCCACTACGAGCGCAGCCGGCGGCAGCCGCCGGTCGTGGCGCTCGTCGACGAGACCACGGAAGTGGCGATGGCACTCGAGTCACTCTGGTCAATCGGCGGCGTCGGGCCCGAGGAAGCGGCCTGGCGGCACGAGCTCGAACGCCTCGTGCACGTGGCCCTCGACGCGCTCCCCGCACACTACGGCGACGCGCTCGAGTGGAAGGACATCTAGGACTCCCGGTCAACGAGATTGCCGTCAGGCTGGCCGTGACGCCCAAGGCCGCCGAGTCGCTCCTGACCCGCGCGCGGCAAGCCTTTCGCGACGCATTCTCGACACTGGTCCGGCACCGTTTCGCGTAGCGCGATCTATATGAGCCCTTCACCCGGCGACAACGGTCCGGCGATCGCACCAGGCGGGAACGGTTCCGATGCGGTCGAGCGGCTGCTGCGGCAAAGATGCTGCCGTCCTCCGGTGCCGGCCGAGCGCGGATTGCGCGTGCGTGCGAACGGTGCGTGCGTGCCGAGTGGGAAGGGCTCGTCGTGCGGCGCCGCGACACGCGGCGTCGGGTGTGGCGGATTGGAATGGTGACGGCGGCTGCGGGCGTGGCCGCGTTGTTCTGGCTCGTCGCGCCGCGCGGCGACTTCGGTAGATTGGCGCGGCCCGTCGAGGCCACGGCTCGCGAGCCGCGCACCACCAGTGTTCCCGTTCGCGCCGGCCGCGTCGAACGCGTTGTCGAAGGCGCGTGGTCGAGGACGTCGGCTGCCGGCCGGCTGACGGCCAGCCGCAGCGGCGACGAGCTGCTCGTGGGTGCCGAGTTGACGACGGAAGTCGGAGGCCGCCTGGCGATGCGGCTCGAGTCGGGTCACTCCGTCCGGCTCGACACCGCGAGCGCCATTCGCATCGCCGGGCCGGGCGAGCTCGCGTCGATTCGCGGCGCCGTCTACGTCGATTCGGGCGCGCCGGGCCGGTCGGCCGGGGCGATCAGGATTCAGACGCCGCATGGCGCCATCCGCGACGAGGAACGCAGTTCAAGGTTCGCGACGCGGGCACGTCGCTGCGTATCCGTGTCCGCGAGGGCAAGGTTGCACTCGAAGTCCCGCCGGGCATTGCCGTCGAGGTCTCTGCGGGACAGGAAGTCGCGCTGACAGGGAACGGCGGCCTCGTGGGACGCGAGCTGACGCCCGACGACCTCGCGCTGGAATGGGTGAGCCTGGTGCCAGTTCGGTTCGACGTGCAGGGCCGATCGCTTCAGGAGTTCCTGACGTGGGCTGCGCGCGAGCGCGGACTCCACCTTCGATTTGCGCAGCCGGATCTCGCTGTTGCGGCGCCCGGCATTGTCTTGAGCGGATCGATCGATGGCCTGACGCTCGACGAGGCGCTCAAATCTGTACTCCTGACCTGCCGCATGTCGCATCGGATCGAGGAGCGGGCGCTCGTCATCAGCAGGGCCGCGGCCGTGCGGAGGCGGTCGTGACTCATTGCCGCCTCGTCCGGAACGCGCGCTGGCTCGCGTTCGGGGCGGCGGCGCTCGCCCTCGTGGCGGCCCCCGCGCTGGCCGGCGATCGTCAGACGCGCCCGCCGTTCAAAGGGCTGCCGCTGACCCGCGCGTTGACCGAGCTCCGGGATACCGGGTTGAAGATCATCTTCAGCTCCGATTTCGTGCGACCCGCGATGATCGTGCTGGACGAGCCCCGCGCAACCGACCCCAGGGCCATCCTGGACGAGATCCTCGCGCCTCACGGGCTCCACGCGATCTCCGGGTCCGCCAAAACGCTCCTCATCGTCAAGCGGTCGCCCAGGCCGAATCCGAACGCCGCCGCACTCAGTGCCCCAGCGCCAGAAAGGCACGAGCACGGCGCCTGCACCGCCGGCGTATCGCGAAGCGATCGTCGTGCGATTGACCGATGCTGCGTCGGCCAGGAGCCGGCCCGAAACGATCGCGCAGGCATTGATCGCCGGCGGCTGCAGGTCTCGCCCGGCGCGGATGGCGACCCGGGAGCGCCGCACATTGGCTCTCGGGTATTCACAGAGCACGGGTCGCGTGCACGTGCGAGGCGCCGCCAAGTGCGACACGCACATCGTGCTCGACGGCCCCGCAAGCTGGACGGCCAGTGCTGGTGGCACCGATCCCTAAAAGATCGCGGGGCTCGAATCAGTCTGATCG
Organism: uncultured Acidobacteriota bacterium; assembly: GCA_963804795.1. Classification (GTDB taxonomy): domain Bacteria; phylum Acidobacteriota; class Vicinamibacteria; order Vicinamibacterales; family 2-12-FULL-66-21; genus CAVSUB01. The sequence goes on from CAWDRS010000026.1 coordinate 93,829, forward strand.
ACTCCTACACCCTGGCCGGGGTGGCGGTCCTGGGCGGAAGCCTGCCCGCCGAACACCGCGGCGCACTCGGCGGCGTTGTCACGATGGACACCATCGAGCCCGCCGACGGCACGCACGGCTCGATCGGGCTGAGCACGCAAACGAACTGCGGCTGTCCGCGATGGGCTCGCTCGGACGGCGCACCAAAGGTGGCCTCGGGCCGTCGCGGCCATCCGTCGCACCTGCTCGATACGCTCGACGCCGATCCCGCCTACCGTCCCGACTATACCGACCTGTTCGGCAAGCTCGAATACCAGGATGGCGCGCGCACGCGCGTTGCCGTTCATGTACTGAGTGGCGACGAAGAAGTCGAGGGCGTCAGTGCCGACGACGTGTTCGAGACCAGCGGCGAGCCGGGGAAGTTCCGGGCGCGCCACGCGAGCCGGTACGGCTGGATGACTTTGACGCGGTCCTTTGGCCCGCGTGTCGTGACGTCGACTACGGCCTCGGTCGGATTGATCGGCCTCGAAGCGTGTCGGCGCGAATCCGCGGGTCCTGGAATTACGCGACAGGCGCGCGGTCTCCATCGTCGGCTTCAAGCACGATTGGGCCTGGCAATTGACGAAGCACCTCGCGCGGTGGGGCCTCGATCTCAAGCAACTGGATGCGGACTACCACTTTGCATCGACCCTGCGCCCGATCCAGAACGAACCGGCCGCGGCCGGCGTTCTGCCCGCGTTGTCAACGATTGCCCGTTCCCCCGCGGGCCGCGACCTCGCGCTCTACGTGTCGGATCGCATCCGCGTGCTGCCCAGGCTCCTGATCGACGTCGGCGTCCGCGGCGAACGGCAGACGTACGGCCGGGATCGTGGGCTGAACCTGGGCCCGCGGCTGAATGCCGCGCTCACGGTCACCGACAGGACCATGGTCAGGCTCGGCTGGGCTCGCGTCTCACAGCCGATGCGGATCGACGAGCTCGCCGTCGAAGACGGAGTCGTGGACTTTCGTCCACCCGAGCGCGCCGAGCACCGGACGCTGGCCGTGGCTCGGGCGATCGCCGGGGGAGGGGAGCTACGCGTCTCCGTTTATCAGACGCTCGTCAGGGGGGCGAATCCCCGCTTCGAGAACGTGTTCGAGCCCGTGGGCTTCCTGCCGGCGGCCAGCGACGATCGCGTTCGTGTCGCCGCCGATCGTGCGCGTGCCGAGGGTGTCGAGGTCGCCGCGAACGGCGGGCCAGGGAACCGGCTCGGATGGTCCGCCGCCTACGCGCTCGCCCTGTAATGGGAGGATCGCGTCGGCGGCGTCTGGCTGCCGCGCAGCTGGGATCAGCGGCACGCGATCGATGCCGCGCTCGTCTGGCGGCCCGCCGATTGTTGGGACGTCACGCTGGCTGCCAGGGCACACTCAGGCTGGCCGGTGACGCCCCTCATGCGCGTCGCAGATCGAAAATCGGGAGGATGGACGAGCGCGTTTGG
>CAWDRS010000027.1:0-69845 GCA_963804795.1 uncultured Acidobacteriota bacterium
TCGGATGCGACAACGCCGCGACCAGCTGCTGCGGTGTCGCCTTCGAGAGCGACGGCTTGGGTTGACGCTTCGTCGTGTCGTGAACGATCCGCCAGATCCGTCCGAGGTGCACCGGCTGCTGCAGATCGTGTGCGCCGATGTAGTCCCTCAGAAAATCGGTCCAGTAAATCTGCTCCTGCACGATGCCGCGGTACATGTCGACGACGTACAGCGTGCCGTCGGGACCGCCGAGGAGGTTCACGGGACGAAATCGCTCGTCCCACGACGCCATGATCTCGCCCTTCTTGTATCCATCCACCGCCGTCAACCGGCCGGCACCGTCGTCCACGATCTTGTACCGGTGCACGAGGTTCGTCGGCGAATCGGTGATGAAGACGTCGCCGTAGAGATCCTTCGGCAGCTGATCGCCGCGGTAGACGACAGGCGTTCCAACGCCCTGGATCGTCATCGAGCTGTCGTCGGGGCGGAAGAACTGGTCGCGGTAGCCGCGGTTGACACCGCGCGTCGCGCGCACGGGCCAAATCGTCGAGGCCTCGCGCGAGATGAGCGGCTCGTACAAGCCGCGCGTCCGGACCAGATTGGGATTGCGCGCGTAGTAGCGAACCGCGACGAAGTCGGCAAAGAGCGGCGCGTCGTTGACGTTCCGGAACACGCGCCCGGCGTCATCCATCGAGGCGCCCCACTGGCCGCGCGGCAGCGTCGGGATCGTCTCGATCTTCCCGTTCGTCATGCGCAGGTGGAAGTCGCCCTCGGACGTGTAGATGATGTTGTCCATCGCCCAGAACAGGCTGTTGGCGTTGTGCTCGATGCTCGCGGCCGGCCGGCCGTAGCTCTCGCTGACGAGGTCTTTGGTGTCGGCCTTCAGATCCCCGTCGGTGTCCTTCATCAGCCACAGATTCGGCGGCTCGCCCACGAGCACGCCCTTGTCCTTGCCGAGCACCTTGAGCGCGCGCGGCAGCACGAGCTTGTCGGCGAAGACCGTGCGTTTGTCCATCACGCCGTCGTCGTTCGTGTCCTCCAGAACGGCGACGTCATTGACCGGCTCGCGGGTGTTCGCCCCGTTCGGCTCCGACATGAAGCCCTGCATCTCGAGCACCCACAACCGGCCGTCCGCATCGAAGTCGATCGCGATCGGGTCCACCACCAGCGGCTCTTTCGCGACGAGCTCCGCGTGATAGCCAGGCGGCAGCACGATCGTCTTCTGCTCCTCCTCCGCCGTCAGCGTCGGGGCTTTTTCGGGTGTCTTGTGCGTCGCCGAGGGCGGCCACGGCTGCTTCGTCTGCAACGCCTGCGGCGTCGCCAGCGACAGGAGCGAAAGGCCGGCAATCGCAGCGACGGATAGAAACGACGCGCGGGCTGTCAGGATGCGCATGGTGGTGTCGAGCCTCAGGCCACTACTGCTGGGCGGGACTGAGCCGCGCCACCATGCCGGCGGTCGACTCCGAGAGCGATCGTCCGGGCAGCTGCAGGGTCACGTAGAGGTATCCATCAGGCCCGACGATCACGTCGTGCACGCGGCCGAACTGGTTGAAGAGGACTTCCTGATGGGTCACTTTGTCAGCCGCGATCTCCAGCCGACGCAACTGCTGCCCGCCAAGCGCGCTGACGAACAGATTGTTCTTCCACGCGGGATACTTCGAGCCGGAGTAGAACGCGATCCCGCTCGGCGCGATCGTGGGTGTGTAATACACGATCGGCTGGTCCATGCCTTCCTCGGCGCGCTTGGTGATGCCTGGCTGAATGCCCATCGTGATGACGCCCCAGCCGTAGTTGTGTCCCTTTTCGATGATGTTGATCTCGTCGCCGCCCTGCGGCCCGTGCTCGGATTCCCACAGCTTCCCCGTGACCGGATCCCACGCGAGCCCCTGCGGGTTGCGATGGCCGTAGCTCCAGATCGACTGGAAGACCTCAGGACGGTTCACGAACGGGTTGTCCTTGGGGATCGATCCATCGTCGTTCACGCGATGGATCTTCCCGAGCGGGTTCGAGAGATCCTGCGCGTTCGTCACCTGCCCGCGCTCGCCAATCGTGAAGAAGAGATGCCCTTCGCGATCGAAGATGAACCGCGCGCCGAAGTGCGCGTTGCTGGCGGTGTAGAGCTCTGGCTTCGAGCGGAAGAGGACCTGCTGGTCGACCCACTGGTTCTTCGCGTTGATCTTCCCGCGAACGATGACCGTGTTCGACGTGTTGGCCTGAGGAGCACCGGCCGCCGCCCCCGGAGACGGATCGGGCCGGGTACCGGTCTGCGCGGCACCCGCGCCGGAGTACCGGCCGGAGGCGCGCCGGCGCCGACCGTCCCAGATTGAGGCGCGCCGGCGCCGACCGCCCGGAGGAGGCGCGCCGCGCCGACCGCACCGGCCGGAGGCGCACCGGCGCCGACCGTCCCAGATTGAGGCGCACCCGCGCCGACCGCCCCAGTATTCGGCGCACCGCCGCCCTGGCCGCCGCCTCGGCCCTGGAGCAGGCCCGCCGCTGCGGCCGCGGCCGCTGACGGCGGGGCCGTGTTGTTCGGCCCCGGCTCCGAGTACGCGAGATAGATCCAGCCGTTCTTCGCGTACTGGGGATGGACCTCCACGTCGAACAACCCGCCGTCCTGCCGCTCCCACACCGTGGGCGTTCCCGTAACCGGCTCGGGCAGCAGTTGCCCCTTTTGAACGATTCGCAGGCGGCCCGGACGTTCGGTAATCAACAGCCGTCCATCCGGCAGAAACGCAAGACCCCACGGCGTCTCCAGCCCGCGCGCCACGATCTCGACCTTGAACGTCTCCTTCTCGGTCTTGATCACCTGCCCGTCCGGATCGGGCACGTAGGTTGGCTTCGTTTTGAGATTCGCGCCCTGGGTTTTCAGATAGGCAACCAGCTGCCAGATCTGCTGCTCCGTGAGCTGCTCCTTGAACGGCATCATCTCGGTGTTCGGGATCCCGTTCATGATGTTGCGGGCAATCGCCTCATCCTCCGATCCCCGCGCCCACACATCGTCGAAGAGACTGGGTGCGCGCCCACCGCCCATGTCGACGCCGTGGCAACCGGCGCATCGTTCCGTATACAGACTCGCGGCCGGATTCCCGCGTCCGCCGCCCCTGCCCTGTCCGGGGCCTGCAGGCGGTGCCTGCCCCCGCTCTCCGGCCGGAGGCACAGCGGAGGATGGCGGCTGGGTCGCGGGCGGCGCTCCCTGCGGAACGAGCGCGTGGGCCGTCAGCGCTGTGGCGAACACGAGGGCCGCAGAAGCGACCATTCGCGGGGACGTCATGAATATCGGTCCTTCCTGCTCGGGCAGGCAGCGATGCGTATACGTGTCGAATTGTGGGTCTTGCGCTGAGCGAAACTCCGTTTCGACAGGCAGAAACTCGGCGACTGCATGCAGGATCGGGATGTTAACGCTCGCCGCTCGGGCATTTCAATGACTTTCTGCCGGTTTCTTGCGATGTCCCGATCGTCGATTGCATACAGGGCAGAGACTCCAGCCTGAGCGCTGTGCGACCTGATCAGGCAGCACGACGGGCCGAAATGGGCCCTTCGATCGGAGTCGTGGGTGTCGAGGAACAGCCAGCAGAGCGCTCCCATCAGATAGATCGCTGCCGAAACATAGAACGTGAAGATCCATCCATGGGACGTCCAGGCGAGGAGATACCCGACGACGAGCGGTGAGCATCCGCCGGCGATACCGCCCATCATGTTCATGGCGCCGGATACGGTGCCGGAATAGCGGCCGCCCACGTCCATACAGGCCGCCCAGGCTGGCGGCATCACGAAGTCGTTGAAGAAGCTGGCGACGCTCAGGACGAGCATCGCGGCCATCGGATCCTCGATGCTCGTGAACACGAAGCTCGAAATGGAGGCGCCGGCAAAACCGGTGACCGCGAGTATGCGGCGCGCCATCGACACGCTGCTCGTCATGCGCGTCAGCGCCGGGGTCAGCGCGGCCGAGACGATGCAGCCGATGCCGCCGAGCAGGAGGGGCATGCCGGCCAGCAGCGCCCCCTCCATCGCGCCGGTCCCGCGGGCTTCGCTCAGATATGTCGGGAGCCACGTGATGTAGAACCACCAGCCATAGGCAAGGCAGACGTACTGCGCGCACAACAGCCAGATCGTGGGGTTCGTGAGGAGCGTCCGCCACGGGATCGGTCCATGGACCACCGCTGTTTCGCGAGACGGCGGCAGCATCGCGAGCTCGGAGCGGTTGACACCCCGGTGGGCGCTCGGGTCATCGCGATACCAGGTGTAGAACGCGATCGCCCACAGCATGCCGATCAGCCCGAACAGCTCGAACGCGCGGCGCCAGGAGATGAAGCGCAGAAGGTAGGCGACGAGCAGAGGGGTCAGGGCGGCGCCCCATCGAGAGCTGAGCCAGAGGATGGCTTGCGCCCGCTCGCGCTCGCGGACCGGCAGCCACGTCGTGAAGACACGGGTCAGATTCGGGAAGCAGCCCGCTTCGCCGACGCCAAAGAGCGAGCGCGTCACCAGGAGCGACGGCAGGTTCCAGATCCATCCGGTCGCCGCGGTGAAGAACGACCACCACACGACGATCCGCATGAGCACTCGTCGCGGACCGATGCGGTCCCCGAACCAGCCGCCCGGGACCTCGAAGAGCGCATACGCCCACGCAAACGCGGTGAACGCCCAGCCCATCTCGATGGCCGACATTCCGAGGTCGGAGCGAATGGCAGGGGCCGCCTGAGAGATGCAGACTCGATCGATATAGGTGATGACCGCCAGGGTCACGGCGAAGACCGTCACGACATGACGCGCGCGGGTTGGCGGGGTCGCCGACGGATGAGAGCGGACCCGGGCCGGCGACAGCCGCTCTTCTGAACCGATCATGAGAGAAATCCGCGATCGATCATGAAGTGAGGACACTGCATGAGTGTCATACGACCGGCACCCCCGCGGCGCTTCGCGGACTCGAGGGTCAGGGGTTGTGGCTAGAGCGCGTCCATCGGCACGGAGAGCCTAAGCAGCGAGGCACCGGGGACCTGGTTGAACAACGTTCGGTCCTTGAGCGCGCTGGCGAGGTTGCGCCGGCCGACTCGTGCGTGCTCCCGGGCCAGCGCCTCGGCCCGTGTGCCCTCCCGGTTGGCGATCGCCTCGACGATCGAGCGGTAGTGCTCGAGCGCGACGCTCCCCATCGTGCTCGATCCGTTGACTTCCGCGTTGGTGAAGACCAGCGCGCTCGGCGCGGCGAAGGGAAGGGAGACCAGGCTCTCGATCGTCCGCACGAGCATCGGACTCTTGGCGAGACGCCAAAGCTCCATGTGAAAGGCGTCGTTGACCTCGAGATACCGGACGAAATTATCCAGGTTCATCGGGAGGAGCTCGTCGACCTGACGGCAGCAGAGCTGCAGGCGTGCGAGCTCGTCCCGACGCTCGAGCCGTTCGGCGGCAAACCGCGCGGCATTGACCTTCGAGCACGCCGCGGGTGTCGATGGCGTCCCAGATATCGGCGATGGCGAACTCCCGGACCCGGAAGCCGCCCGACGGAAGGGCCTCGAGCACGCCTTCGCGTGCGAGCCGGTCCAGAGCCAGGCGCACGGGCGTCCGGGAAGCGTTCAGCATCCGGACGAGGGTGAGCTCGGCGAGCCGTTCCCCTGCGCGGAATTCGCCGCGCAGCACCAATTCCCTGAGCGCGAGGATGACCCGTTCGGTTTGTGAGATCGCGCTCCCTGGCCCCGGTCGAAGATCCTGCATAGCCGCCATTCTAGCCGTGAACGGAATCCGCGCAAGTCGGACTCGGGCACGGGATTGCCCGGTCGAGAGGATCGGGTGGGGGAGTATCGGCAGGCAGGCAACGTGCACCTGGGGCTTCCGACCTCATCCAGACATGAGGGCACGGGGCTATCCGATCGGAGCCGGCAGAGGGCAAAAGATGGAGATTCACGAGTGAATCGTCCTGGCGAACCGGGCCAGGGACACCGTCGAGAACAGTTACCTCATCCACGCCTCACGACGTCTCGTCCAGATACAGGTGCGAAAGAATGTCTCCCCGGACGAGGTCGTCGACTTCTACACGCGCGTGTTCTCGGCGACGGAGTACCAGCCGGGCTTTGCGCTCGTGGTCGACCGGCGGGGCTTGCGCGAGCCTCCGTCCGCGGACACGGTCCGGGCGGTTGTGGACTTCCTGCGCAGGCACGCGGCGCTGACAGGCGCCTGCCGCATGGCCATCGTCACCGACGAGGATGCGCCGCGGAGCGCCTGGCGCTCCGCCGAAATGCTGGCGGATCACTACACGGCCGTCGAGCTTCGCGTATTCGACGATATCGAAGCGGCCGAGATCTGGGCCTCCCGCGGGGCCGCCGAGCCACCGCGCGACGCATGAGGAATCCTCCACTCAGACATTTCTGTAGGGCCCGAACGCGATCACCACGAGCTTGTCGACCGGGCGCTTTGCGCCGCCGGCGTCCTCGCTACGGTGTTGTCTGTACCCGCACGACGTCCTGCTGGGTTCGAGGCAATGGGAGCGCCGCGCAGGTTCGAAAATGCATGAACAACGCATGGCTCCTACATAAGTGTATCGACTGCCTCGTCCTCCGAATCCGAACGCGCCGGCCTCGTCGTGCGCCTATCTTCCAGCCGAATCACAGGTTTACCGCAGGTCCGGCCGCGACGACATCGTTCCGTCGACCCGTCCGCGCCTGGTCTGAGCCTTGCGTTCTCGTGCTCCGAACACCGAAACCTCGTCAAATCGGCGACGTACCGCGGGCACGAAGCGCCGGCGGCCTCGTGGCAGTTGCGGTAGTCGAGCAAGGATAAAAATGGCAAAAACAGTACGACAGAAAACTGATCGGCGTAAATCAACGCTCGCCGCCGCTCCCGCGGCAACCGCGAACGAGCAGAGTGGCGTCACCACGGACGCCATCGCGCGTCGTGCCTTCGAGTTCTACTGCGCGCGCGGCGGCGGCCACGGGCAGGACCTCGACGACTGGCTCCAGGCGGAGCGCGAGCTCACCGGCGGAAGGGCGGGTCTAGTCTAATCCGAGGGGCTTCGCCCCTCGGACGCCCCGACTACGAAGCTCGTCTGACCTGCGCCGCTCCGCCGGCGCGCTCCAGATGCGCGTGGCATCGCGAGCGAGCCACGCGATCGCGAGCGCGCGGGCGAAGCGGCGCGCGAGCGCGCTGTCTAGGCGAGTCCGAGGGGCGAAGCCCCTCGGATGAGACTGATTGCTAGACGCGCTCGAGAATCGTCGCGATGCCCTGACCCACGCCGATGCACATCGTGCAGAGCGCATAGCGCCCGCCCGTCCGGCGCAGGTGGTGAACAGCGGTACCCGCGAGACGTGCACCGCTTGCGCCGAGCGGGTGCCCGAGCGCGATGGCGCCGCCGTTCGGGTTCACGTGCGGCGCATCCTCGGGCACCTCGAGCGCGCGGAGGACCGCTACGGCCTGGGCGGCGAACGCTTCGTTCAGCTCGATGACGTCGAGATCGGCGAGCGAGAGCCCTGCCTTCTCCAGCGCGCGGCGTGTCGCCGGCACTGGCCCGATCCCCATGATGCGCGGCGCGACACCCGCGACGGCCGAAGCCACGACACGGGCGAGCGGCGTGAGCCCGTTGGCAGCGGCCGCGCGCTCGGAGGCGAGGACCAGCATCGCGGCACCGTCGTTCACCCCTGATGCATTGCCAGCGGTGATGGTCCCGTCCGGGCGTGACGATCGGCTTGAGCTTCGACAACCCCTCCATCGTGGTGTCTGCGCGCGGGTGCTCGTCGGTGTCGAAGAGAACGGCCTGCCCCCTCTTGCCGGGAATCGAGATCGGTGCAATCTCCTCGGCCAATCGGCCGTGCCGTGCGGCATCCGCCGCCCGCTGCTGACTCCGGAACGCAAACGCATCCTGGCTCTCGCGGCTGACCGAGTGGGCCACGGCGACGTTCTCGGCCGTCTCGGGCATCGTGTCGACGCCGTACATGGCTTGCATGACCGGGTTCACGAACCGCCAACCCATCGTCGTATCTTCGAGCCTTGCCGCGCGCGAGAAAGACGACTCCGCCTTGCCCATGACGAACGGAGCCCGTGACATCCCCTCGACACCACCGGCCAGAACCAGCGCGGCTTCGCCGCAGCGAATGGCGCGTGCCGCGATCGCGATCGCGTCCAGACTGGAGCCGCACAACCGGTTCACCGTGGTGCCTGGGACTTCCTGCGGGAGACCCGCCAGCAGGAGGGCCATCCGGGCGACATTCCGATTGTCCTCGCCCGCCTGATTGGCGCAACCGACCACCACGTCGTCGACTGCGCTCCAGTCGACCGAGGGATGCCGATCGACGAGCGCGCGGATGGTAGCGGCCGCGAGATCGTCGGTACGGAGGGCGGAGAGCGCGCCGCCGTATCGGCCGAACGGGGTGCGGAGGGCGCTGCAGATGTAGGCGTGGTCCATGTCAGAATTCAGGAGTCAGAATTCAGAATTCGGAATGCTCTTCTTGAAGGGCGCGGCCTCGAGGCGGCGCCCGGTGAGTTTGGGATTCTATATTCTGACTTCTGTATTCTGACTCCTTCGGAGGTTCCTCTCGAAGAACGCCCCGATGGAATCGAATGTCGTCGGCGGCGCGTCGGTCACCACTTCGAGTGCGCCTCCCCTGGCGACACGGATCACCGTGCGGCCCGGCGAACGGGTGTTCCAGCTGTGCCGGTTCAGGAATCCGTGCCCGAGCCCCTCCTCCATGCAGAGGGTCACATCGACGCCGCGTGCCGCGAGCGCGTCGAACAGGAGCTCGCTCTGGTGCGCCGGGACCGTCGTGTCGCTCAGGCCGTGCAGGATCAGGAACGGCGGTACGCCCGGCCTGTCATAGGCGATCGGGTTGGCAAGACGCACGCGATCGGTATGCTGCTCGATCGGCCCTCCGACGAGCAGCGACTCGAACGAATTGGCGTGGGCCGTGCGCATGCCGAGCGGCAGCTCGAGCGACTCCGGATCGGTCGACCGCTCGAACGGATCCCGATGCGCGTCCATCTGCAGGAAATCGGTCGGGCCGTAGCCGTCCACCACCGCCTGGACGTCACTGCTCTGCTCCGCACGTTCGGATGCGGAGCTCTCGAAGACACCTGGCCCGGACGTCGCGGTGAGCGCGGCCAGGTGCCCGCCCGCCGAGGCGCCCCAGAGTCCGATACGTCCGGCGTCCAGGCCGTAGTGCGACGCGCTCGCCCGCAGCCAGCGGATCGCGCTCTTCACGTCCTCGATTTGTGCGGGGAAGATGGCGTCCGTCGTGAGGCGGTAGTCGATGCTCGCCATCGCGAAGCCTCTCGACGCAAAGTTCCGCGAGAGGTCGGGGCACTGGCGCCGATCCCCGAACCGCCATCCGCCGCCGTGGACCCACACGATCACCGGCCACGGGCCTGAGCCCTCCGCGGGAAGATACAGATCGGCGAGCAGGGATCTGCCGCCCGGCGAGGCATACACCAGGTCGTCGATCCGCTCGATCCCGCCCGACCCTGTCCGGATCCTCGGAGTGCGCCCGTGCGGCGACTCGCGGGGTGCGTCGCTCGGCTCGTGAGTGCCCCTGGTCATAGTGGGTGCGGATCCGGGCTCGATTGCCTCACGCGAGCGGCACGCCGGCATAACTTTCTGCCAGGCTGGTCATCGCCGCACGAGAGCTCACGAGGTAATCGAGCTCGGCGAGCTGCCTCCGCTCGTCGAATGGCGTGTCTGCTTCGTTACGGTGGAGCATCGAGGTCATCCACCAGGAGAATCGCTGGGCGCGCCAGACCCGGCGCAGCCCGCGATCGGAGTAGGTCTCGAGCGGCCCACGGTCCCCCGTCTTGTAGAAGGCTGTCAGCGCGTCCGCCAGCCGCCAGACGTCCGCCACCGCGAGGTTCAACCCTTTGGCCCCAGTCGGCGGGACGATGTGCGCCGCGTCCCCTGCGAGGAACAGAGACCCGTGGCGCATCGGCTCCGCAACGAAGCTTCGCATGCCGGTCACGCCCTTCTGCAGAATCGGTCCCTCGTTCGGCCGCCACCCATCGTCAGTCTGCAGGCGGGTCCGGAGCTCTGTCCAGATCCGGTCGTCCGGCCACTGGGTCAGGTCCTCGTCCGGGGCGCACTGCAGGTAGAGCCGCGTAACCGTCGGCGACCGCATGCTGAATAGCGCGAAGCCCCTGTGATGGAGGCTGTACACGAGCTCGTCGGACGCCGGTGGCGCGTTCGCGAGGATGCCCAGCCAGCCAAAAGGATAGATGCGCTCGAAGGTCTGAAGCCTCGACTTGGGGATGGCCGCGCGGCACGTGCCGTGGAAGCCGTCGCAGCCCGCGATGAAGTCGCAGGTCAGCTCGCGCGGCGTCCCCCCATCGCTGAACCGGATCCGCGGCCGCCCGGTCTCGAAGTCGTGGACGCTGACATCCGGCACCTCGAACAACAGCGGCGCTCCAGCCGACCGACGCGCCTCGATCAAGTCTCGCACCACCTCGTTCTGCCCGTAGATGGTGATCGCCCGCCCGCCCGTCAGACTGGCGAAGTCGATCCGGTGCCGTGACCCGCCAAATGCGATGTAGATGCCCTCGTGGCGCATGCCCTCGCGACGCAGGCGAGCACCGACGCCGGCGCCCTCGAGGAGATCCACGGTCGTTTGCTCGAGAACCCCGGCGCGCACGCGCTCGATGACGTGCTCTGCCGTGCGGCGCTCCAGGACCACAGACTCGATTCCATTCAGGTGCAGCAAATGACCGAGCATCAGGCCGGCGGGTCCTCCACCGACGATGCCGACCTGCGTCCGGGCAGGAGTAGAGGTAACGGCCATGCAATTTTCGTCGAGACTGTACTTCGAAGAAAGCCTCACACGCACGAGAAACCCGCGAGTGGCTCCAGCCCACTCGAGAGATGAACGACACTTGACGAGGCTGCGGGCTTCGCGCCATTCTGGCCGCCCGTGAGTGTTTTCTGTTCGCTGAGCGATGCTATCAGGGAGTCCGTCCGCGACGGCGACGTCGTGGCGATGGAGGGTTTCACCCACCTCATACCATTCGCTGCCGGCCACGAGGTGATCCGGCAGCACCGGCGCGAGCTGACCCTCGTCCGGATGACGCCGGACGTCATCTTCGATCAGCTCATCGGAGCCGGTTGCGCATCGCGACTCGTGTTCTCGTGGGGTGGGAATCCAGGCGTGGGATCCCTGCATCGCCTGCGCGATGCGGTCGAGCACGCATGGCCCCGCCCCCTCGCGCTCGAGGAGTACAGCCATGGCGCCATGGCCAATGCTTACGACGCGGGCGCCGCCAACCTGCCGTTCGCGGCGTTCCGTACCTACCCGGGCGGCCTCGCTGACGTCAATGCCCGCTACCGGTCGGTGACGTGTCCGTTCACTGGAGAGAAGCTGGTGGCCGTGCCGGCGCTGCGGCCGGACGTCACCATCGTCCATGCGCAGAAGGCCGACCGTGAGGGCAACGTCCTGATCGAGGGGATTATCGGCGTGCAGAAGGAGGCCGTGCTCGCCGCGCGCCGCGTCGGTGATCACGGTCGAAGAGGTCGTCGACAGCTTCGAGGGGCGTCATCCGAACGCCTGCATTCTCCCCCGCTGGACGGTTGGGGCGATCGCCGTCGTTCCAGGCGGAGCGTTTCCTTCCTATGCCCTCGGCTACTACGCGCGCGACAACGCGTTCTATCGCAGCTGGGACGAGATCTCGCGCACCCGAGAGGGCTTCGGGGCATGGCTCGACGAGCACGTCATGCGATCCGGTCCCGAGGCATTTGCCGCGCGGGGGCGGCAGGTTGCATGACCGCACGGAGCTACAGCGGCGATGAGATGCTGACGGTCGCTGCGTCACGCGCCGTCGGGGACGACGATATCTGTTTCGTCGGCATCGGACAGCCGTCCGCCGCCTGCAATCTCGCCCGGCTCACACATGCGCCGCGGATCACGCTGATCTACGAGTCCGGCACGATCGGGGTGCGGCCGACGGTGCTGCCCCTCTCGATCGGCGACGGTGAGCTCTGCTCGACGGCGCTGACCACCGTCTCGGTGCCCGAGTTCTTCCGCTACTGGCTGCAGAGCGGGCGGATCACGGTCGGCTTTCTCGGCGGCGCGCAGCTGGATCGCTTCGGCAACATCAACACGACTGTCATCGGGCCGTATGCGGCGCCGTCGGTCCGGCTGCCCGGCGCCGGTGGTGCGTCCGACATGGCGGTGTCCTGCCAGCGAATCTTCGTCGTGATGCCACATTCGAAGCGCGGGATGGTCCAACGGATCGATTTCGTCACGTCGCTCGGCCACGGGACCGGCGGCGATGCGCGCGCGCAGCTCGGAATTCGGACGGAGGGTCCGGCCAAGGTCATCACCGACCTCTGCATCATGGAACCGGATCCGATCACGAAGGAGCTGACGGTCACCAGCCTGCATCCAGGCGTCAGCAGGGAGACGGTCGCCGGGGCAACCGGTTGGCCGGTGAGATTCAGCGACAGCGTGACGGAAACGCCGGAGCCCACTCCGACCGAGCTCGAGGTTCTGCGGACGCTTCGGGCCGACACGGCCAGGGCGCACGGTGCGGCATGACCCGCTTCAAGCTTGATGGGGAGGATCGCGGCGTGACGTTCCGACGGCCTGAGGAAGGCAATCACCCGCCGAACGATTCTCCCGGCTACAGGAGTACGGCCCTGCGGCATCCGAAGGAGCCGCTCGTCATCATCCCGCACACGTTGTCGGAGCTCACCGGCCCGGTGTATCCATACGGACGCATGGACGTTGCCGACAGCGACCTCACGCGGCAGCACGCGAACGAGCCGCTCGGCGAGCGGATCATCGTCGAAGGAAGGGTCCTGGACGAAGATGGACGACCCGTGCCGCAGACGCTGGTGGAGATCTGGCAGGCCAATGCCGCCGGACGCTACGCACACAGGGTCGACCAGCACGCCGCTCCGCTCGATCCGAATTTTTCGGGTGCGGGCCGGACGCTGACGCGATGACGACGGCCGGTATCGGTTCGTCACGATCCGACCTGGCGCGTACCCGTGGAAGAATCATCCCAACGCCTGGCGCCCGGCTCACATCCACTTCTCGCTGTTCGGCACCAACTTCCTGACGCGCCTGGTCACGCAGATGTACTTCCCGGGCGATCCGCTGCTCCCCCACGATCCGATCTTCAACTCCATCCCGGACCGGCGCGCGCGCGAGCGGCTGATTGCCGGCTTCTCGCTCGACGTGACGGAGCCCGAGTGGGCTCTGGGGTTCACCTTCGACATCGTGCTCAGGGGATCGAGCAGCACACCTATGGAGGCGTGAATTGGCTGTCGTGACACCCTTCCAGACCGTCGGCCCTTTCTTCGACTTCGGCATGGAGCTGGATGGCGGGGAGATCGTCGCCGCTGAAGCGGCCCAGGGGCGACACGTTGTCATCGAGGGGTCGATTCGAGACGGCGCCGGCGACCCTGTCGCGGACGCGATCGTCGAGGTCTGGCAGGCGAACGCCGCCGGCCGATACCGACACCCGGACGACGACGGCGACGCGCCGCTCGATCCTGCGTGCGATGGCTTCGGTCGGGTCCCGACGTCGGCCGACGGACGCTTCAGGTTTCTCGACGGTGATGCCGGGACGCGGTCGGGGGACCCGACGGCCGGTCGCAGGCTCCGCACATCGTCGTCAGCGTTCTTGCACGCGGGGTCCTGACGAGACTGGCCACGAGGATCTACTTCGAGGACGAGCCATCCAACGCCGACGATCCCATCCTGGAGCTCGTGCCGGAGGATCGGCGCGGAACGCTCCTCGCGCGCAAGGCCGATGCGAATCGGTACGTGTTCGACATCGTCCTGCAGGGCCCGGCGAGACGGTGTTCTTCGATGTGTAACTGGGGGTCAGGTCTTGCAATGACGCAAATTGCGTCATTGCAAGACCTGACCCCCGATTTGGAGCGGCTGGATGACTGACGCTGAGCGCGCGTTCGCAGACGAGACTCGCGTCCAGAAGATGCTGGACGTCGAGGCAGCGCTCGCGCGCGCCGAAGCGCAAGCCGGCATCGTCCCAGCGCCGGCGGCGGAGGCAATCGCCCGCGCGGCGCGCGTCGATCGTTTCGATCTCCCGTCACTGATGGCTGAGGCCCATCCTGCCGGGAACCTAGCCATTCCGCTGGTCAAGCACCTGACCCGGACCGTCGCGCAGGACCATCCAGACGCGAGCCGTTACGTACATTGGGGCGCCACGAGCCAGGACATCATCGACACCGCCCTCGTGCTTCAGCTGCGCGAGGCAGTTCCGATCGTCGTAGGCGACTTGCGTCGTGCGGCATCCGCCGCAGCCAGGCACGCGCGACAGCACGCCCGCACGACCATGCCGGGACGCACGTGGCTGCAGCAGGCGACGCCCGTCACCTTCGGCTTGAAGGCGGCAGGATGGCTCGACGCCCTCGTCCGCACCACCGGCAACGTCGAAACGGCGCTGACGGCTGTGTCGGTCTTGCAGTTCGGCGGAGCCTCCGGCACGCTCGCCTCGCTCGGTGCCGACGGGCTGAACGTGGCATCTCGGCTCGGTGCCCTTCTCGACCTCGAAGTCCCGGCGCTTCCCTGGCATGCCCATCGCGATCGGCTCGCCGCGCTGGCGTGCGCGCTCGGAGTCGCCTGCGGAACGCTGGGGAAGATCGCGCGCGACCTCGCGCTCCTCGGCCAGACCGAGATTCAGGAAGCGATCGAGCCGCCAGCCGACACCGGCGGCTCGTCGACCATGCCGCACAAGCGAAACCCGGTCAGGGCCTCTCGCGTCCTGTCGGCCGCAATCCGGGCGCCCGGCCTCGTCTCGACGATGCTGAGCGCGATGCCGCAGGAGCACGAGCGCGGCCTCGGCGGGTGGCAGGCCGAGTGGAGGCGTCCTGCCGGATCTCGTCTGCACGACCGCTGAAGCAGCGATCTCGGCTGCGGACCTGCTCGAAGGGGTGATCGTGCGTCCGGAAGCAATGGAAACGGCATTGTGGCTCACCAAAGGACTCGTCAACGCCGAGGCAGTGATGATGGCTCTGGCACCACACGTGGGCAAGGCTGCGGCGCACGCAATCGTCGACAAAGCCGCGCGGCGTGCCCTTGACGAGGGCGTCAGCTTCGAGATCGCGTTGAACGAAGACCCTGACGTCGCCAGGTGGCTCGATCGGACCGCGATTGCCGACGCGCTCATGCCCGAAGACTACCTCGGCGTCTCGGCGCAATTCATCGCCCGCGCTCTTGCAGCGGCGGCTCCGAAGATGACGGCATGAGCGAACTCCAGACCGTGCAAACCACGCCTCGCGGGATCGCCTGGTATTCCGACGGATCACCGACGGCACCCGCACTTCTCCTTCTCGGATCCCTTGGGACGACCTCCGACATCTGGCGCCCTCAGATTCAGCCGCTGTCGGCGCGTTATCGGGTCATCCGACTGGACACGCGCGGGCACGGCCGATCCGCCGCGCCGTCCGGCGACTACACCCTCGACGATCTCGGCGCGGATGCGCTGGGTGTGCTGGACGCCGCAAGCGTCGAACGGGCCGCCGTCTGCGGCGTCTCTCTCGGCGGCATGACCGCGATGTGGCTCGCGGCCCATGCACCCGAGCGCGTGCGCGCGCTCATCCCCGCGAGCACGGCGCTGAAGATCGGTGTCCGGACGACCTGGGAGGAACGCATCCGGCAGGTCGCCGCGGCAGGCGCCGAGTCTGTCGCGGACGCCTCCATGACTCGCTGGCTGACGGCTGGCTTCCGGCAGGCTCGTCCCGATCTCGTTGCGTGGTGCCGGTCGATGCTGGCGGGATGCCCGACCGATGGCTACATCGGCTGCTGCGCGACGCTGAGGGACGCAGACCTGCACGGCGTCGCCCAGCGCATCGTCGCCCCGACGCTGGTGATCGTGGGTCGTGAGGATCCGGTCACGCCTCCGTCCGACGCGCAGGAAATCGTCGAGCACGTCGCCGGCGCGCGCCTTCTGACACTGGAGGCCGCGCACATCTGCGCGGTGGAACGGCCCGGCGAGTTCAACGAGGCGGTGCTGGAGTTTCTGGGAGCAAGATGACATGGACGAGCGCGAGCGGCATGCGGCCGGCATGGACATCCGTCGACGAGTGTTGGGGAACGACCACGTCGACCGGGCTGTCGGCCGTACGACCGCGCTCACGGCGGAATTCCAGGATCTGATTACGCGCTACGCGTGGGGAGAGATCTGGACTCGCCCCGGCCTGGACGTCCGCACTCGACGGATGCTCGTCATCGGCACGCTTCTCGCCCTCGGACGCTTCGACGAGCTGCGGATGCACGTGCGCTCGGCCCTCGACGAGGACGGCCTCTCCGTGGAGGAGATCAAGGAGGTTCTCCTCCAGCAGGCCGTCTATTGCGGCGTCCCTGCTGCCAACACGGCGTTCGAGATCGTGCGGGAAGTGCTGGAGAGGAGGTAGCCAGCTCCTAACTCCTAGCTCCTAGCTCCTAGCTCCTAGCTCCTAGCTCCTAGCTCCTAGCTCCTAGCTCCTAGCTCCTAGCTCCTAGCTCGCTAGCTCTTAGCTCCTAGCTCCTAGCTCCTAGCTCCTAGGTCCGTAGTAGCTCGCCACGCATCGATCGAGGACCCACGCCGTCCGCGCGGCCGTTTCGCCTGTCGAGGGCGACGGCGCGCCCCCTCTGAGCTCGTCGACGATGGCCTGGATGAGCGGCTGGTGAACGTGCGGCGGATTCCGCACCGCGTGGACCTGCTCGTCGCGATCGTCGGACTCGCGTGTGACGACCACGTCGGCGTCCGCGAGGACGGGCGTGCGCAGCCTGCCCGCCGACCCGGTGAAGGTGATGCAATCGAACACGCGCGGCGCGTTGAAGTTCCAGATGCCGGTCCCGAGCACGCCCTCCCCAATCGCGAACGCCGCTGCGGTCACGTCCTCTGCCGCATACCTGCCGCCCGTATTGGCCGCCACGCCCCAGACCTCGGTGACCGGACCGAGCAGGAAGTCGAGGAGATCGAAGCAATGAGACGCGAGATCGAAGAAGAGGCCGGCGCCGGCGACAGCAGGGTCGAAACGCCAGCCTGACGCGCGGTCGCCGGTCGTGAGCGGCGCTGTCACCTCCACGTGTACCGAGGTGAGCCGTCCGATGGCGCCACCGGCCAACAGGTCCCGCACGAGCAGGAACCGGGGAAGCGCGCGCCGGTAGTAAGCGACCCAAAGCGGAAGACCACGTGTCTTGAATGCTTCGACCATCCGGAGGCACTCGGCGTGATTGAGCGCCATGGGCTTTTCGACGAGGCACGGCTTCCCCGCCTCGCCAACGGCCAATGCCAGCTCGCAGTGTGTCGATGGAAGGGTGGCCACGTAGACGGCGTCGATCTCCGGATCGCGGATCAGATCTTCGGCGCGTTCGTAGACTTTTGGCACGTCGTGTCGTCTGGCGTACTCGCGCGCCTTCGCGACATCGCGCCGCATGACCGCCACGAGCGCCGAGCCGTCGGCCTTCTGAAAGCCAGGGCCGCTCTTGACCTCGGTCACGTCCCCACAACCGATGATTCCCCAACGAATCGTCACTGAAGAAGAATACTGGCAGGAGCTAGGAGTTAGAAGCCAGGAGCTAGCAAAAAGAAAGGCCCGGCCTGAAAAGGCCGGGCCCTCAGCTGGAAGCTGGCAGCTGGGAAGCTTTCTTAGAACCTCACCTTCACACCGAGCTGCACTTGCCGCTCGACTGTTCCGCACGTGGAGCACGATGGACTCGACAGCATCGCCGAGATGGTTCCCACCGCGGCATTCCCGAGCGTCGTGTTCGGAGTGGCGAATTGTGGATGGTTCAGCACATTGAACGCCTCGATGCGAATCTCGGTCGCGAAACGTCCGATTTTCGTGTTCTTGATGAGCGACGCGTCGATGTTGAACGACCCGGGTCCGCGAATGATATTGCGGCCGGCGTTTCCGTAGGTGCCCGTGAGGTCCGACGGCGCTACGAAGCAGCTGGTATCGAACCACCGATCGATCGTCGGATGGTCGACAGTTTGCCATCGCAGATCCGGTTCGGACGATTTCCAGTCCCCGTGGACTGCACGCCCGTCGTCGTCGTGACCGTCAGCGGAAGTCCGCCGCGCACCAGCATGATGCCGCTCAACTGCCAGCCGCCGTAGACCTTGTTGCGGGCGAACGGCAGCTCGTAGATCCAGCTCGACGTGAACGTGTGGGTAATGTCGTATTCAGCGGGCCCGCGGTTGTAACCGGGATCGTAGACATTGGTCAGGGTGACGGTCCCGTCGTTGTCGGAGTTCAGGTCGATCGCCTTCCCGTAGGTGTAGGAGTTCAGGAACGAGAAGTTGTTCGCGAATCGACGCTGAAACTTCACGCAGCAGCCCGTTGTAGTCGAGCGTGCCCTTGCTCTGGACCTGGCCGATCGTGCGCAGGGCGGGCGAGAGCTTTATGAACGGACGGTTCACGTTCGAGTCGGTCACCCCGACGACGGGCGGCGCCTGGTTCGGGTCTCCCTTGATCAACATCTGCCGGCCCTGCGAGCCGACGTAGGCGATCTCCACCAGGTAGTTCGTCGCCAGGGACCGCTGGACGTTGAGGTTCCACTGCCGGGCGTACGCGTCACGGAAGTTGATGTCGAAAATCGACCGCGTCGAGCCCTCCGCCGGCCGTGTGGGGCTGGTGCCCGGAGGCGCTGGCAGACCGGTCCCCGAGCAGCAGGTTGACGCCGTAGGCCGACGGAGTCGCGTTTTGCGCCGTCGCCTGGAGGAACGGCGGGTTCTGCGCCTTCGACGACGACGTGCCGCCAGGGGTGTAGTTCCAGAAGATTCCGAAGCCGCCGCGGAGCAGTGTCTTTCCGTTCCCGGTAAGGTCGTAGGCGAAGCCAAACCGCGGCCCGAGGTCGCGCTTCGAGTAGGTCTGCAGGTAGCGGCCGACGTTGACGCCATTAATCACAGCGTCGTCCGAGGCGATGACAAACTTGCCAGTCGTCTCGTCGAAGTTCGACTGGCGATCGTCGACTTCGATCCAGGGGACGTACACGTCCCAACGCAGCCCGAGGTTGAAGGTCAGCCGGTCGGTGGCGCGGAAGTCGTCCTGCACGTACAGCGAGTACTCGGGACGCTTCTCCACGTAGGTGTCCTCGTCGAACAGGTTGCGGGCCTTGGTGTTGACGAATCCGAGCATGAAGCTCGCAACGTCGAAGCCTGTAGAACCGTTCACCGAACAGCCCGCAGGCTGGCCGGCGCAGTTCGACGTCATGTTGTTGTTGAAGTTGAAGACGCCTGTGATTGTGTCGGGATTGAGGATCTCGCGCGAACGAAGCGTGATGCTTCCACCGCTCTTAATGGTGTGTTTCCCTTTGATCCAGGTGACGTTGTCGAAGAACTGGAAGTCGTTCTGGTTCGTGATGAGCGGCTGGTTGCCGTTGGCGCCGAGGTTCCTGATGTTCTGAAACGTCATTTGCGACATTGCCGACGTCGCATTATTGAGATTGACGCCGGGGAGTCCCACGGCATTGGCCGGATTCGTGCCGTAGTCGATAGGGAGCTGGAAGAACTTGATCGAGGACCAGCCGAAGCGGAATTCGTTCAGGAGGTTCGCCCGCAGGGTATGCGTGTCGTTGAATGCCAGGCTCTGCGCCTTGATGTTGCCCTCACCGGCGCCGAACGTGGCCCCGGCATCTCCGTGCGGGAGACTGGCCGGCTGGATCCGGTGCGTCTTCTCGTAGCTGTACCTGGTGAAGAAGCGATTCTCTGTCGTCAGGTTGTGATCGACCTTGACGTCGAACTGGTTGTCCTCGCGGTGTTTGATCGGGTTGAGCAGGTAGTTGTTGATCGTCTGTCCGTTGTTGGACTGGCGCGTGCCGGGCGTGTTGGGCTCCGGATAGAGCTGCGTCAGGATGTTGCGCGCCACCGAGTCGATGCGGTCACCGGGAATGACGTTGCCCGGGAACGGCTGTCTGGTCGTCGGGTCGTAAATGACACGCGTCAGCTCGGAAAAGTCGCCCCTCCGCATGGCCAGGCTCGGCACCGTGGAGAGGGCTGTCACTCCTTGTGTCTCGCGGCTGCCCTGGTAATCGGTGAAGAAGAACGTCTTGTCCTTGAACACCGCGCCGCCGAGGGTGCCGCCGAACTGATTCTGCGTGAAGTCGGGCTTGGCACGGTTCGCGCGGTTGTTGAAGAAGTTGTTCGCGTCGAAGGCATCGTTGCGGTGGAACTCGAAGCCGCTGCCGCGCAGCTGGTTCGTTCCGGACTTGATCTGGAGGTTGACCACGCCACCCAGCGAGCGACCGAATTCTGCGGAATAGGTGGAGGTCTGGAGCTTGAACTCGTCCAGGGCATCGACGCTCGGAAAGATGACGACGGTCTGGAGCCAGGTCTCGTTGTTGTCGACGCCATCGAGCATGTAGTTGTTGTCGCGCGGGCGCTGCCCGTTGGCGGAGAACGAAGCGGAGGCGCGCCAGGCCAGGCTGCCGGAGCCGTCGATGTTCGCGCCGGGAATTCCGCGGAGGACGCCGGGAATCGAGCGGGTCAGGTTGACGAAGTTGCGGCCGTTGAGCGGCAGCGCCTCGATCTGCTGGTTGCCGACCGTCGTCCCGAACTCCGAAGACGAGGTCTGGACGAGCGGGGTCTCGGCGGTGATGCTGACCGACTCCGTCATCGCGCCGACTTCGAGCTTCAGGTCGATGCGGACGCGCTGATCCACGCCGACCTCGATATTCGAAAGCGCGAGCGCCTTGAAGCCGCTCATCTCGCGTCATGACCGTATAGCGGCCGGTCGGGAGGGAGGGTGCGGTGTACTCGCCGTTGGCGTCCGACGTGACGGTCCGGGTGAGCGCAGTGCCTTCGTTGACGATCGTGACCTTGGCGCCTGCAACTACGGCGCCGGACGAGTCCGTAACGGTTCCGAGAATCGTGCCGCTGACGGATTGAGCGATCGCGGCCGGAGCCGCAGTCCCCATCATCAGCAGCGCACAGCAACAGAGCCGCAGTGCCCAACTGCAGGCGTGCCTCATTGTTCCTCCTCCGAGATCAACCGAGGTTGACAAGTCGCTCAACAAGATCAGATTGGCTTTACCAGTTGAAGACCAGCGTATATCATAGGCGTCCGGCCGCTGCAATCGAGAACGCGAGCCCGCGGCTGTTGCCGCTCAACGTGCACACCTTCTATCTTCTCTTTCCGGACCCATCGTCCTTGCCGCGTCGCGGAGCGCGCCGACTCGGGAGCTGCAGATGACCAAGCCACGTGTGGATCGACGCGAATTCCTGAGAGACATTGCAGGCTCGGCGGCGGCGCTCTCGATACTCCCCCACACTTCCAGCGCGCAGGCGCCCGCACGGACGGGCCCGTCCCGGCTGAAGTTCGCGGTCATCGGGATCAACCACTCGCACATCAACAGCCAGGTCGACGCCGTCGTTCGCGGCGGCGGCGAACTGATATCGGTGTTCGCCAAGGAACCGGATCTCCTCGACGCCTTCACCAAACGCTACCCGCAGGCGAAGCGGGCCCGAGAGGAAAACGAGATCCTCGACGATCGATCCATTCAGCTGGTGCTCAGTTCCGGAATTCCGGTGGAGCGCGCGCCGCTCGGCATCCGCGTGATGAAGCACGACAAGGACTACATGTCCGACAAGCCGGGCATCACGACGCTCGCGCAGCTCGCCGAGGTGCGGAAGGTCCAGGCCGAGACCCGCCGCATCTATTCGATCATGTACAGCGAGCGCTTCGAGAATCGGGCCACTGTCAAAGCGGGCGAGTTGGTGAAGGCGGGCGCGATCGGACAGGTCATCCAGACGATCGGGCTCGGTCCGCATCGGATCACTCCCGCCTCGCGGCCGGCCTGGTTCTGGGACAAGGCCCAGTTCGGCGGCATCCTGTGCGACATCGCGTCGCATCAGGCGGACCAGTTCCTGTATTTCACCGGCTCCACGAAAGCGGACGTCGTGTCGGCGCAGGTCGGCAACGTGCACCACCCGGATCGTCCGAAGTTCGAGGACTTCGGCGACGTGGTCCTGCGGGGCGACCGCGGCACCGGCTACATCCGCGTCGACTGGTTCACCCCCGACGGATTGTCGACGTGGGGCGACGGCCGGCTGACGATCCTCGGGACGGATGGCTTCATCGAGATCCGCAAGAACGTCGACATCGGCGGGCGTCCGGGCGGCAGCCACCTGTTTCTCGTGGACAACAAGGAGACGCGCTACATCGAGTGCAAGGACGTGGTGCTACCCTATGGCGACCAGCTCGTCTCCGACGTCGTCAATCGCACGGAGACCGCGATGTCGCAGGCGCATTGCTTCCTCGCCACCGAGCTGATGCTCAAGGCACAGGTGCAGGCGCAGCGGGTCAGCTTCACGTAAGCCAGGCGCCTGCGGCCCGCGCGAGGATAGCGAGTCCTCGAGCGCCGCAGCGCGAGCACGTGGGGGTGGGGCCCCACGTGCACCGAGAAAAAGACAAATTGATGCCTCGAAACACCACGGCTGCAACGCGACGCGAGTTCTTGACTGTCGCAGGCGCAGGGATCCTTGCGTCGTCTGCCCGCGCGGGCTTCCCGGCCATCGTGCCGGCCTCGGTGCTCGGTCCACATTCGCCCGGAAACCGCATCAACATCGGCGCCATCGGGACGGGGCGGATCTCACGTGGACACGATCTGCCAGGGCTGTGGAGGTACGACACGGCCCGGATCGTCGCCGCGTGCGACCTGGACGCCTCGCGGGTCGCCGACGCGAAGACCCTGGTCGAGGGCCAGTACACGAAGCAGACGGGCAAGCCGTACTACGGGCGTCACAACCTACCGCGACTACCGCGAGCTGCTCGCAAACCCCGACATCGACGCCGTCGTCATCAGTACGCCCGATCACTGGCACGCCCTCATCGCGATCCACGCGGTGGAGGCAGGCAAGGACGTGTACCTGCAGAAGCCGGCCTCGCTCACCATCGCCGAGGGCCGGGCGCTCAGCGACGCGGTCCACCACTCGGGCCGCATTTTCCAGATCGGCAGCCAGCAACGGTCGTCTCCGCAGTTCCGTTACGCGGCGGAGCTGGTGCGAAACGGCCGGATCGGTCAGCTGAAGACCGTGGAGGTCGGGCTGCCAGGCGATCCGTCAGGCGACGAAGAACCGGTCATGCCCGTTCCCAAGAACCTGAACTACGACATGTGGCTCGGTTCGACGCCGGTCGTGCCCTACACCGAGAAGCGGGTGCACCCGCAGAGCGGCTACGGCCGTCCGGGCTGGTTGCGATGCGAGCAGTTCGGCGCGGGCATGATCACCGGGTGGGGCGCTCACCACATCGACAGCGCACACTGGGGCATGGATACGGAGTTCACCGGCCCGATCGAGATCTGGGGCTCGGCGGAGTTTCCCACGAAGGGTCTGTGGGACGTCCACGGGCCGTTTCGGACCGAGGCGCTGTACGCGAACGGCGTCCACATGATCGTCAGCGGCGACTTCCCGAACGGGATCAAGTTCATCGGGACCGAAGGGTGGGTGTTCGTTTCTCGCGGCGACGAGACGGTCACCGCGAGCGATCCTGTCTCCAAGCTCAAAGACTCGCGGGCGCTCGCCGCCAGCGATCCGAAGATCATCACGTCGGTGATCGGCCCCGACGAGATTCATTTGTACGAGAGCAAGCAGCACCACGGCAACTGGCTCGAGTGCATCAAGTCGCGCCAGCAGCCGATTGCCCCCGTGGAAGTCGCGCACCGGGCTTGCTCCGCGTGCCTCATCCACCACATGGCGATGAAGGCGAAGCGGAAGCTGTTCTGGGATCCGTTGAAGGAACGCTTCAAGAACGACGAAGAGGCCAACGCGCTGCTCGCACGACCGCAGCGGGCGCCGTACGGCCTTCCGACGACGTAATTCCGTTCGGTCTGTCTCGCCGAGCTCGACGGCTCCTGGCAGTACGGCCGACCTCTCGGTTGCACCCCAGCCGTCACTCTCCTTGTTCGTTTAGGACCCATCCCCCGTTTACAAGACGAAGACGCTCCCGTCCGCCCGTTCCGGCTACCTCCGCCTGATGGCGAACCGGCCGACGGCCGGAAGGAACCTTTGGACCCGCTTGGATTGGGAGGAGCATCATGTCGATTCACACTCGACGCTTCCGCATCGTCGGGGTCGCAGTCGTAATCCTGCTCACGGTTGCCGCGCGGTCGTTTGCGACGTGTGTGCCAGGAGACCTTCCGACTCCACAGCCTCGCGACCCCGTGGTGAGGGTCCTCGCGCAACAGGCGTCGTGCCCGCGAACGGCGATCGAGTTTCGCAACATCCTCAAACAGGCCGGCGCAGGCCTGGAACCGACGATGGTCAACTTCGTCGGCTTTCACAATCCCGGTCCAGGCGCGTTCTTCGTGTTCGAGATCGCGTCCGGCGCGTTGACCGGTCCGCTGTCGGATCTCTCACTGCAGCGGGGTGATCTGGTGTTCGGGCATTTCACGACAGCGACCGGCGACGGCAGGCTGGTGTCGAACCGGCAAGGTCTGACGATCGAGCTCATTGCCTGGGATCCGGCAAAGCAGTTCTACAACTTCTACGAGCTCGACGGAGGCTGGTTCTATCGCGGCGACTCGAAGGACATTCTGGACGACATCCGGCTGCTGCATCGGAAGCGGACGGCGTCGGAGCGTCCCTTCGGCACGCGACTGCGCTGTTCCGGTTGCCACGTCAACGGCGGGCTTCTGCAGAAGGAGCTCACCCCGCCCCACAACGATTGGTTCGTCAAAGCGCGGCCCCTCCCGATGGGAGGGTTGAAGCCGGATCCGTCGGTCAAAGAGATTCTGGATACGCTGGTCGACGCAGAGAAGCTCAGGACGCTGGTCGCCAATTCGCCGCGACGGCTGGCGGACAGTCCCGGCTACCGCAAGGTGCTGGCCACACGAAGCCTGCAGGAGCAGCTTCGGCCGCTCTTCTGCCCCGTCGAGGTGAACATCGAGTCCGACGCCGCGGCGTTCGACGATCGAACGCCGATGATCCGTGTGCCTTCCGCATTCTTCGTCGACTCGCGCCTCGCGGCCGCGGATGTGGCCGTGGAGCGGAAGGCCTACGAGGCCGCGCTCCAGAAGCTGCTCTCGACGCTGCCGGAGACGCCCGGTCGCCGCGACGCGGATCATCCGTGGCTGACGCCGGTGAAAGCGCACAGCGATATCGTCGCCGTTGACGCGCTGATCGAGCGCGGCGTGATCGACAGGGAGTTCGCCCTCGACGTGCTGGCGATCGACTTCACGAACCCGGTGTTCTCACAGACCCGGTGCGGCCTTCTCACATTGCTGCCGGACGCGACCGACTCGAGTTTCCTGGTGCGATTTCAGGACGCGCTGCGCGGCGCCAGCGTGCCCGGAGCGCCCGAGCTCCTCGGCAATCTCACGGACCCGCTGCGGACTGCCGCCTTCCACGAAAAGCAGGCGCAGGCGTTCGCGGCCAGCTGTCGTGGCCGGGCTGGCAACGCCAGTACGGTGCTGGACTGGTTCCGGCTGCTGGCACAGCGACGCGTGGAGGTCAGCGCGTCCGAGATCTCCGAAAAATCCGCTCGGGCACATTCTCGAAGACCCCAATCGCATTGTCTTTCCGGAGACCGAACCCCCGGCGGCGGCCGGACGTCTCACGTTGACGGCCGCATGTCAGGTGCAGTGATTGTCAGCGCTTCTGACGGAACTCTTACCACCTGTTTACGGTTCGCTCATGACCGTACCGTGCGCCTTTCGTAGTGTGGAAGCGACTCAGCCGACACGTCAGCACTCGTCGTCTGGTTTGTGACGGATGCCGTGTCGAACGAGGGGCATCGGGCTGCTGTCGAGCTCGCTGACATCGCCTCGTCACAGCGCTCTCGCACGCGAAAGGAGTATCAGTTAGTATGAGCGACTCGTCCGTGTCTCTCGTTGGGCTTCATGGAAACCACGCACGACTACCGGCTGACCTTCGAAGACTTCGAGCTCGATTCCGCCGCCGGCCGACTGATCGGTCGTTCGGGTCCCGTCGCGCTCACACCGAAATCGCTCGCGCTGCTCGAGTATCTGGCCGCGCGGTCGGGGCGGCTGATCACGAAGCAGGAGCTTCTCGACGCGATCTGGCCCGGCGTATATGTCGCGGACGGCGCGCTGAAGGTCTGCGTCCGGGAAATCCGGCGTGCGCTCGATGACGATGCCCGCGCGCCCCGCTTCGTGGAAACGGCTCATCGACGAGGCTATCGCTTCATCGCGCCGGTTCGTCGTGTGCCCGGCGTTGTCACGACGATCACGGCGGTCATGACTGCGCCGGCACCGCCAGTAGGCGAAGAGCATCCGGTCGCGCCGATCCGATACGCCCGAAGCGGAGATGTCAACATCGCCTACCAGGTGGTCGGGAATGGTCCGATCGACCTGGTGTTCGTGATGGGCTGGGTCTCGCACCTCGAATACTACTGGCGAGAGCCGTCGTTCGCTCGCTTCCTCCGGAGGCTCGCGAGTTTCTCCCGGCTGATTCTGTTCGACAAGCGCGGGACCGGGCTGTCCGATCCCGTGACCGAAATGCCGACGCTCGAGCAGCGCATGGACGACGTGCGTGCGGTGCTGGACGCCGTGGGATCGGAGCGGGCGGCGCTGCTGGGGGTCTCCGAAGGTGGACCGATGTGCGCGCTGTTCGCCGCCACCTATCCGAGCAGAACGGAAGCACTCGTGATGGTCGGCACGTATGCGCGGCGCGTCTGCGCGCCAGACTACCCGTGGGCACCGACTCCCGAAGCGCGCGAGGCGTTCTGTCATGAGATCGTCGAGCACTGGGGCGGGCCCGTGGGGATTCAGGAACGGGCGCCCAGCGTCGCATCGGACCCGGCATTTCGGGAATGGTGGGCGACGTACCTGCGCAGGGGCGCCAGCCCCGCGGCCGCGGTCGCGCTCACGCGGATGAACGCCGCGATCGACATCCGCCACATCCTGCCGACAATCCGCGTCCCGGCGCTGGTGATGCATCGAACGGGCGACCAGCTCCTGAACATCGAAGAGGGCCGGTACGTGGCGAGCCTCATTCCCGGCGCCCGTTTCGTGGAGCTCCCGGGCCAGGATCATCTGCCCTTTGTCGGCGACCAGACGATGATGCTCGACACGATCGAGCGATTCCTGAGCGGCGCGCGGGCGCCGGTGGAGCCCAATCGGATGCTCGCGACGATTCTCTGCGCCGCCTCACGCTCGGGTGACAGGGCCGCCTTGCCGGTCGAGCGGCTGCAGGGGATGGTGGCGGCCGAAGCCGCGAAGTTCGGCGGCACGGCCGTGCAGCACGCCCGGGAGCAGGTGTTCGCCGTGTTCGATGGGCCGGCCCGGGCGATCCGATGCGCGTGCTCGATCAGCGGCGCCGCACGAAGAGCGAGCATTCCGCTGAGTGTCGGGCTCCACACCGGGGAGTGCGATCTCGTCGCCGGTGCAGCGAAGGGGCTCGTCGCCGACATCGGCGCGCGGATCTCCGCGCTCGGCGGAACCGGGGACGTCCTGGTCTCTCGAACGGTGGTCGACCTCGTCGCGGGATCCGGTCTCAGCTTTCTGGATCGCGGCTCTCACAAGCTCGCCGACGGTCTGCACGAATGGCGGGTGTTCGCAGTGCAGCAAGAGGCGGCGGAGGGGTAGAAGCCGTCTCACAAACCCCGCCGCTTGCTCCACGGTGCGAGCGAGCATGGCGAGCGAGCCACGCGAGCGGCCCGCCTACGCCCAGGCTTCGGCGAGGTCTCGCCGTAGCGCTTCGCGCGGAGGCGGAAGCGCGCCGGCGAAGCGGCGCGCGAGAGCGCGTGTCGGGGAGTCCGAGGGGCGAAGCCCCTCGGATGAGACTAGAGTCCTCCAAGCCAGGGTTCTGAACGTGTCAGACCCAGGAAGCGTCACGACTTCGTGTACTCCCGCTCCGAGCTCGCCGACGGATTCCGGCACCTGGGCATCGTGCCCGGCGACACCGTCATGGTCCACGCCTCGATTCGCGCGGTGGGAGAAGTCGCCGGAGGCCCCGATCAGATCCATCTCGCGCTCAAGGATGCGCTGACGGCCGACGGGACGCTCATGATGTACGCGAGCTGTCCGGCCTACTACGACGAGGTCGGCCGCGGGCACTTGAGCCCGAGTCAGGAGCGCGAGCTCCTCGAGAAGCTCCCCGCGTTCGATCCATTCACCGCGAGGGCTCAGCGCGACAACGGGGCGCTCGTCGAACTATTTCGCACCTATCCAGGATCCTCCGTCAACGCCCATGTCGCGCGCTTCGTGGCCTGGGGAAAGCGCGCGAGCCATCTGCTGTCGAAGCAGCCGTGGAGCTATGCGTTCGGCCGAGACTCTGCGCTCGAACGGTTCGTGGAGCTGGACGGCCGGATCCTGTTGCTCGGCTCCGATCACGACACCGTGACCTTTCTCCACTACGCCGAGCACATCGTCGAGATTCCGGACAAGCGCGTGGCGAAATTCAAGGTGCCGGTCGAGGAGTCTGGCGAGCGCGTCTGGCGGGCCATGGAGGAAATCGATACGTCGGACGCTGGCGCACATCCGAACTGGCCGGATCGTTTCTTCGCGCGCCTCGTGGACACCTATCTGGCGCGGACGAACAACTGCGGCGGGAGGGTGGGCGACGCCCAGTGTTTCCTCGTGGACGCGCGCGGCCTTCTGACGTTCGCCCTGGGCGTGATGAAGGCCGTCGCGGCCGACTCTCGGGCCGCGACGGAGCTGCTCGCGTAAGTCCGCAGGTTCAGACCTTCGCCGGCGGCTTCTGGCGCGCGGGACGGCTTGCACCGAGTTGCCCTGCCGCGACCATCGCGCGAATCTTCGCGCGCCGCAGTACGGCACGCTTGCGGTTGATCTGGTAGCGCGACTTGTCACCGTTTTTTTGAGACATCTCTGCTCCCTGAATAAAGTCGTTCCTTGTCGCCTTGCTTGGATTCGTGGCCTGCGCCTTCAGGCTTGGATTCTCGTGGCTTCCGCCGTCAGGCGGAAGATTCCGGATCTGCTGAAGTAAAGCGGCGCGCTACCACAGCTCGAGGCATATGCCGCCCGGGGGCTCGATTCCTGTTCACAACCTCAGGGTCGGACCGAAAAGCCGAGAGCCGTTGCCGCCGTCCTGAGACGCTCGTCGAAACAGACGAGCGGCCGCTGCTTCGGACGCTCACGACACCATATCAGGGCCGCCGCGAGTTGAGCGGCATCGGCGGCACGAACGCCGTGCGTATCCGGAAGATCTTCGGCGAGCGACCTCAGCTTCTCGGTTGGAAGAATCTCGTCCCAACCGACGCGGAGCTGCCCGAGCAATTTGATTGCGGTCCCGCGTTCTGCGGCGGTGAGGTGTCCTTGCCGCGCCAGCCGGGCGAAGGCGCTCCGCGCTTCGAGTGGAGTGCCCCACCACACGACCATGCGCTTCAACTCGCGCCGCAGGTCGCGGCCGGGTGCCGTCGCAGGTTGGGAGCAGCACAGAGGAACGATGGCGCTGGCATCCCAGAACGCCATCCTCAGGACTCGTCGCGATCGGCGGCCAGCGCCGCGACGGCCGTTCGCAGCGGCAGTCGGGCGCGTCGTGTCCGCCAGAACGAGGCCGGAATCGTGCCCGACCCCTTTCGCATCAGGCCGCCAGCGACGAGCGCCGCATCATCAGCCGCATCGTCGTCCACGGTGAACGGGACGATTTTGGCGATCGGGCGTTGGCGATCGCGCACCACGATTTCTTCGCCCGCGCGGACTTCCCGCAGGTACTGCGTCAGGCGATTCCGCAGGTCCGCAATGTTCGTGCTTCGCAACGGGGCCTCTCTCGGGTTGATATGGCTATCATAGCCATATAGAGGCGCCCATCGCAACCGGCCGAGCCTCTAAAACCGGGATTCACTTGTGTTGCCACGTAGGGACGGGGCTTCAGGCCCGTCCAGGCGGTCTGAAGACCTCGCCCTACATCAACACAAGTGAATTCCGGGACTAGAAGCCGTCTCACAAACCCGACGCTCGCTCCACGGTGCGAGCGAACATGGCGAGCGAGCCACGCGGAGCGGCCCGCCTACGCCAAGGCTTCGGCGAGGTCTCGCCGTAGCGCTTCGCGCGGAGGCGGAGACGCGCGTGTCGGGAGTCCGAGGGGCGAAGCCCCTCGGATGAGACTAGAACACGAACCTCGCGCCGATCTGAATCTCACGTCCCGCGCCGTCGACGCGCTTCCGCGTCACCTTCCCGAAGTTCGCGCTCGCCAGATCGAGATCCGGATTGTCCCAGATGATGCTGTTGAAGGCGTTGTACGCTTCGACCCGCGCCTCGATCCGGTACTTGCCCGTGAGGGTGAAGTTCTTGGTGAGGGTCATGTCCGTCACGAATGCGCTCGGTCCCGTCAAGCCATCATAGAAGCGTGCGTTGCTCCGCGGCGTGAAGGAGTCCTGCGTATGGAAGACGCTGGTGTCGAACCAGCGATCGCGCGTCGGGTCGGAGAGCTTCGGGTTGGCGTCCACGACGTAGCTGTTGCCGAAGAGGAGCAGGCGGCCCGAGTAGTAGCGCGTGGCGGCCGTGTACTGCCAGCCGCCGATCGCCAGGTCCAGCGGGAGCGGCAGGTCCGACAGGAAGGCGCGCTCGCGCCCGATCGGAATCTGCCAGGTGACGGCACCCGTCACCCGATGCTGCGGCAAGTCGGTCGGCCGCCACTCCCATCCCTCGCCCGTCGTGAAGACCTTGTACTGCGCGAGGTCGTCGAACCATTCCTGTCGTTTTTCGTTGTTGTAGGCGTACGACACGAGGAAGCTGGTGCCCTTCGCAAACGGCCGCTGAGCGCGGATCTCGAAGGTGTGCGTGCGCATCGTGCGGCCGTCGGTGTTGGTCTGCGTGATCGCGCCGTATTGCGGGTACGGCACGAGCAGGCTCCCGAGCGATACCGTGGACGTGTTGCGCAGCTGCCCCGGGAACTTGTCCGCCGTCAGATAGTTCCGGAAGGGGTTGGCCACCTGGGTGTTCAGGAGCGTCTTGTATTCGTACCGGAACGCCGGATCGGCCATGTTGAGGTTCTTGTCGAACGGCACGCGCGTGCCGTAGTTGTAGAAGTAATTGAGGTCGAGAATCGTGCCGGCCCAGATCTGTCGCTGGTACGACAGATTGAAGCGGTCGTTCATCTGCGGCCGGAGCTCGTACTGGTCCAGGCTCACGGCGCTTCCGAGATTGGTGTACCGGCCGTAGGCCTGTCCGTACGGCTCGATGACCGGGTTGACGCTCGACGGGAACGGATCCGCGAGCGCCTGGCGCGGCACGCCGTTGGCCAGACCAAGCGTGTTCGTCGTCTGCGCAAAGCCAGCGTACTGATTGACGAAATCGCCGAGCGTATCGCGGACGTTGCTCGTCGGCATCAGGTAGCGGGAGTACGCGAACCGCAGCACCGAGTTCGCGCCGAGCTTCTGGTTGAGGCCGAATCGCGGCAGGAAGTTCCACGGCGTGCTGTGCCAGGCGTGGCGGCTGTCCGCACTCGTAAAGACCCATGCGCCGTTGTACGTGTAGCCGTAACCCTTCGATGCCATCAACTGCGAGGCCTGCGCGGGCATGACCGGCGGGGTGGCCTGCATCTCGGGAATCGGCTCGGTCAGATCGAGTCGTTGAGAGAGGCGATTGTCTGGATCGATCGGTCCCGGCTCGTACTCCCAACGCAGGCCGGCGTTGATCGTCAAGTTGTTATTGACGTGGAAGTCGTCCTGAAGATACGCGGCGTAGCCCCGAAGATCAGGATTCTGCAGCGGGACCAGCCGGGCTGACGTATTGCCGTCGAGCGCACCCAGCATGAACGTCGCCCACTGGTTGCCGGTGTTGACCACGTCCGACGAGACGGAGCTGTTGGCCGTCAGTGCGGAGTTGAACACCAGATTGATCGGCTCGAAGCGTGCGGCCTCGCCGTAGTACGACCGCATTTCGCCACCCCACTTCATGTTGTGGCGGCCCTCGTACCGGTTCATCCTCGCCGACATGGTCCAGGCATCCGGATGCTGGAACCATTCGCGGCCCTGGCGGCCAAGCCGGTTGTTCGCGTTCGTGCCGGTCCCTGATGTCACGTCGAGGGCCGGGTAGTACACGTACCCGCTGTTGTAGAGCGAGCTGTACCACGGATTGTTCGGCCAGAAAGACTGCAGCCCCTGGTCTCCAAGCAGCAGCCCCGGGTTGTAGAACTCGTCGGTCATGTTGTAGAAGCTGCCGCGCACGTTCAGCGTCGTCTTGTTGGACATCACCCAGACCGAATCGCCGGCGAAGCTGAGACCGTATCGGTTGCTGCCGGAGAGCGGGAAGAAGCCCGCTTCGGTCGGATTCTGCTGATAGAGGTTGGCTTTGAACTGCCCGTAGCGCACGAAGATCTTCCACTTGTCCGTGAGATTCACGTCGACGCGCTGCGAGAAGTTCCAATAGTCCACTTTCTCGGACAGGCTCCCCTGCCAGTTGTCGGCGTAACCCGGGAGGTTCGGAAGCGGCAAAGCGGCCAGCATCTTCACGGCGACCGGATCGAACATGGACGAGGGAATCACGTTGCCGGCGAAAGCCGGGCGGACGTCACGGCCCGTCGAGGGATCGATGGTCGAGGCGAAGGGGTTGTAGATCGTCCGTACGCGCCCACTCAACGTCGACTGGCTGAAGTCTCCCCGGCGTTCGAGCTCCGTCGGCACGGTGCGGACGATGGACAGGGGGCGCTGGTCGTCCCACTGCTCGAAAGACGTGAAGCTGAAAATCCTGTTGCGCTTGACCGGTCCACCGAGCGTCGCGCCATACATGTTCAGCTCGGTTCCGCGCAGCGATCGCGTGTCCTGTCCAGGCACGATCTTGATCGTGGGATCGCTCAGCGAGTTCAGGGATGGATCGCGCGCGTAGTAGTACGAGGAACCGTGGAAGTCGTTCGTGCCCGACTTCATGTTCAGGCTGATGATGCCGCCGAGGCTGTGGCCGTTCTCTGCGTCGACGCTGTTCTTGGAGACGGTGATCTCCTCGACCGCATCCACCGCCGGCGTGTAGGCCGTCTTGTAGCTCGCGCCGAGCGGCACGCCATCGAGCAGCACATCGTTGGCGCGTCGCGTGCCGCCCCCCGCGTCGTAGTCATTCGCGTATGCGTGGTGATACGGCCGGTTCTCGTTGCTGAGCGTCGCCGTGATCGTGGGATCCAGGCTGGCCAGGTTGTACGGATTGCGACCGGTAATCGGGACCTGATCGATGAGCTGCCGCTCGAGCGTGATGTCCGAGCTGCTCGTGTTGAACTGCACCTTGACCGGCGGCGCTTCGACTGTGACCGTCTCCTCGATCCCGCCGATCGACATCGTCAGATCGGCGGTGACGTCGCCACGCTGCTGAACGCGGACGTTCCGTTGTTCCCGTTTCTTGAATCCGCTCAGCTCCGCGGTGATGGTGTAGGTGCCGGGATCTACGAAATCGAACAGATACCGGCCGTCCGCGCCGGTGACGCGGGTGACCGCGACGCCGGTGGCGTCGTTGGTCAGGGTGATCGTGGCGCCCGGGAGCGCCGACTTGCTTTCATCCGTGACGCTGCCCTGCAGCCGGGCGCGGTAGTCCTGGGCGCTGACTGGGGACGGAGCACCCAGAGCGACAAGAATCGCAACTCCGATGGCAAACCTGGTCATGACGGTTCTCCTCCCGCTGGCACGAGGTTTTGGCCGACGCCCACCATTGGGGGTCAGGTCTTGCAATGACGCGTTTTCTGTCAATACAAGACCTGACCCCCAACCTGTCGCGCGTGTCCAAGTGGACAGTCCACTCATGTCAGGGCGCGGATAAGAAAAAACCAATCCAGGTCGGCTGTCAAGAGATATTTGGGCGCGAATACCCCTGTTTCGCCGGGCAGTCTTCCGATCGTCGAAAAAATACGATAAATCGTGAGGGTGCGTCAGCCGGATAGAGGCATGACCACCGACACCCCGACACCAGTCAGCGACTAGCGATCCAACCGGATCGTTACCGCCTGCGATACCGGAAGCTCACGGCCACCTCCTCGTCGATGACGAGCGGCTTGACGAACCGATGCGAGGTCCCGGCCCTCGGAACCTCCATCTTGACGGGCAGCACGCCTGCGGCGCGGCGCTGCAGACTCTGCACGTTCGCCGAGGGCACGCTTGCGGCGGCTTCCTGGCTCTGCGGCAGTGGGCGGCGGACCTCGGTCTGAGGCAGTGGGCCACGGATCACTTCGTCGCGGGTGGAGTACGTGAACGTCCCACCCCTGCCTATCGTGGGCGCCTCTGCTTCGACGCTGACCGTCTCGGCGAGCGCACCCACCTGCATGGCGAAGTCGACCTGGCGCGGACGCTGATCGAACACCAGCGATCGCCGCACGCTGCTGAACCCCGCCATCTGGGTCGTCACTTGAACGCGGCCCGACGGCACATCCGGCACGACGAACAGACCGTTGACGTCGGTCAGCACCGACAGACGCCGTCCCGATCCTTCGACAGTGACCGCCGCACCAGGGATGCTTGCGCCATGGGCGTCAACGACGCGGCCGACGATTTGTCCGTCCTGGACAGGCTGGGAGAATGCGCCTCCGCCAAGGCCGCCTCCGGAGCCGGCGCCGATACCAGACGCCGCGCCTGGACCGACCGCCACTTTGAGCCCACCGAACGGCACCGAATGGTCCTCTTCGACGATGGCCGCAGGCACCATGCCGCCGGCAAACCGATCCGCGCGGTAGCGATCCGGCACGAACAGCTCCCACTCGACGATTCCGACCGGGAGGTCCATCTTCGGCAGCATCATCTGCATGTCTCCCTTCTTCGCGAAGGGGGCGCCAGCATGGAGATACACGAACGACACGGCATAGGCGCCGGTCGGACGAAAGCCCGTACGCAGCAGCGGTACGCGCGTGCCGTCCTTGCCGTCGACCGGTTTCGCCGGACCACCCGCGACGTCCACCGACAACATCGACGCGTCCGGCGGCAGCGCGACCCTGAGAAACGGCTGCGCGCGATTGCGAATCCACAACGTGACCTCCGTCAGCGCGCGGCCTTCGCTCGTCACGAGGGTCGTCGCCACGGCGCGCTCGGCAACGGCGGCGAGCACCGATGCGTCCTCGAAGCGCTTGACGTCGAGGGCCAGCAACGGCGCGGCCTCCATCGACCGCTGGTACCGAAACGCCGCGAGCAACGATTGCTGTGCGATGGACACGATCGCAGGAGCCGCCTCGCGCACGTCGATGCGGCGCAGCCCGGGCATTTCGCTCGAGGCGATCTCCAGCGTGCCGAGCCCCTCGATCGCGACTTCGCCGGTTTCCCGCTGAACCGCCGCGACCCTTGGGAACGACGTCTCCAGCTTGAACGATCCGCCGGCGGTCGTCTGTTCGAGCGTCAGCAGGAATTGATGACGTCTCTGAGACGGCGTGGTGAGGAACAGGACGACCTCCCGGCCGCGTTCTTCCGAACGCTCGAGAGACGTGCCGGTCACGCCCGCCAGTTCGAATCCGTGAGGGACCTGAACGACTATCTCTGTCGGCTCTCCCTGGATCACGTTGAGATCGACCAGCGTCACGAGCCGTACGTCCGCTTCGCCGATCGTGACGAGCGTCTTCAGATCAGCCAGCATGCGCACGTCTCTCGGCACTCCCGTCGGAGCACTCTCGCGCGTCGTCCAGGAGACTTGAACCGGAGAACCGGGATCGAGCGCCGCCTCCACGATCGTCCGGCCATTTGCGGAGGACCGCCGCAGGATGAGGCCGCGCGAAAGGTGGACATCCATCTGATCTCCGGGAATGTCGAGTGCCGCCGTGACACTTCCAGCAGGAGGAACCGCGAGCGTGAAGGACCCTCGAC
Organism: uncultured Acidobacteriota bacterium; assembly: GCA_963804795.1. Classification (GTDB taxonomy): domain Bacteria; phylum Acidobacteriota; class Vicinamibacteria; order Vicinamibacterales; family 2-12-FULL-66-21; genus CAVSUB01. The sequence goes on from CAWDRS010000027.1 coordinate 35,570, forward strand.
CCGGCGACATGACGAGCGGGGTTCCGGTTTCGAGCGTGGCCGAGAACGGAGCGGGGCCCCGCAGAATCGCGAGGTGCATGTCCCCTTCCGCCGTCATTGGGAGCGACCGTTCCGTCATCCGTGCCTGCAGCATCGTGGCTCCCTTGAGGAGCGGCACCTTCACCGCCCCGTTCCAGAAGACCTCCCCATCGACCTGGATGGTCGCGCGGGCGATCGCGCCGTCCACGCGCACGCGCAGGTCGGCGCGGGTCAGAGCAGCCGGGAGTGGTGGTTGGTCAGAGGCGGTGGGCGGGCGGGCGCCGAGATCGAGCAACCGGTCGTAGTCGACTCGCGTCAGCGTAACGGTCCCGGCGCCGCCGCGAGGGCCGTTTGGGAGATCCTGCGCGGACGCCAGCATCGGCGCGGACGCGAGTATTGGGACGAGAAGGGAGACACCGAACATGCCGGCTACGGGTGTGAGAAATTGGCTGATGCGCGCGCGGGTCATCGGTCTCCTCCTCGCTTGTACTCGATATCCAGCGACAGCCCATGCGTCTCGGCGGTCAGCTCCGCGGCCAGGAACACCGCCCGGCCGAAATCAGGAAAGGCGACTTCGATCGGGAGTGTGCCCTGACGTGTTCGGCCGGCCTCCTTCTGGAAGTTGTCCATAAGCACCTTGAGATCCTTCGAGGCTTCGGTGTCGCGGGGTAAGGGCGGCGCAGGTGGCGGTGCGGGCGCTGCTGCCGATAGCGCTGCCGGCGCGCTCTCGTTTCGTAAGGCGATGCTCCAGGGCCCGGGATCGTTCTCCACCCGGAACATCCCCGGACGCGGCTCGACGTGGAACCGGGGCGAGTAATGGAGTGTCAGGCCCGTCCGGGCAACGGGCAGATCGACAGCGGGCAACTCGAGTCGCGCGACACCCTTGTCGGACCAGGCGTTCGCACGGTGCAGGTACACGAGCTCGACGACGAAGGTCGGAGCTTCTTCGCCGGAGCGGCCCTTCTGAAGGGGCAGCAGGAGGCCGCCGCCGCTCGACAAGCCGGGCCTCACCGGACGCCCCGCGAGCGACGCGCTCCACAACGTGGACTGCGCGGGCAGGGACACCGCCAGGAAGGTCCGCTGGTTGTTGCGCACGGCGTAGCGCGCGCGCACCAGCATCTTGCCATCCTCGCCGACGAGCGCGTCGTATCGCGCCTCCTCCACGTTCGCGACGAGTACGGCCTGCGGCGAATACCGGGAGACCTCCAGCGTCAGGGCACGCGGCGCTGTGCCCGGCAGTGGCTTGTACTGAAAGGCCACCATCGACGGAGATTCGCGGCCGGCGACGATGTCTCCGAGGTCGGAAGGATCTGCGGGCTCGAGCCCGCGCGGCTGCCGGCCCGCGATCTCGCCTGGGCCCACCACATCGACCGCAACGCCGCCGCCCTCTCGCTCGGCCAGTGGCAACCGGATCAGCGGGATGGTGACCGCGCCATCCCGTGGCGTTCGTATTTCGGCATTGACCACCACCGACGTCTCGGCGGCGATGGGCTCGAGGAACGTCACCGTCAGAGTGTTCGCCTGCTGGATCCAATCGGACACCGTCGCGCCTGCGACCTGGTTGACGGTCAGTCCGTCTGGCAGCGCCAAATCCATCTGTCGCGCGAGCCCCTGCAGCACGTCGAGGCGCACGCTCGCGGTCACATGACTGGCATCCTCGCCGAGCGCGACGAGCTCGGTGACTCGCGCGCGCGTGCGGAGCGGCTGTGTCGTCCGCCGATCGTCGGTCTTGCGCTTCCATGCGAAGACCATCGGACGATCCGGATTCCCGTACACGACCCAACGGCTCTCGCCGATCGACTCCGTCTGCTCGGCGACGAGTCCGCCCGTCACTGATAATTCGACGGCGGTTCGTGGAATGACGAGCGTAACCGCCGACAGGCCCGATGCGGATGGCGGTAACGTCATGGACTCGCTGCCCGCAGATGCCACGAGCGGTACGACGACGTCGAGTGTCAATGACGCGCGGCCCGCCCTCGAGATCAGGACACGTGGTGTCGCTCCGCCGGGAGGAGGGCTGCGCGCGGGGACGACGGTTGGCGCACCGGTCACGAGGCGTGTGGGCCGGCCGTCGAGCCGAGCGTCGCGCACCAGCACCCCGGGCGGTGTCTGCACGCTCACCCACCCTTCCTTCAGCACGTCGATGGTCAGTCGCGCCTGACCGGTGATGGTCTCTCCCGTCAGTCGCAGGTCGTAGTCGAGGCGACTGAGCGTCGCATCGAGAGGTGGCGGTGCCGGATCGGACGCCGACGGAAACGCCCGCAATCGAAGCGCCCGGTACTCTTCGACCGGCAGCACCACCCATCCATCCGTCCGTGCAGGCTCCTGAGCAGAAGCCACAGACGCGCACAGCAGCATCGCGCACACACCGATACCTGTCGCCCTCATCGCTTGCCTCCTCGTGCGATGTCGCCGAGCGCCCTCGACCGCCGGTGGTCTACGCGCGTACGGTCCGCGCGTCAGCGCGGCGTTATCAAGCGCGCGCTGTTTGTTCAGACGCGCCCCGTCCGGTTTCTGGCGGCGCGTCCTCTTTGTCAGATCTGTAATGCCGCCGCGGGACTCGCGTTGTGCAAGCGGCGGGCCTCGATATTTGGAGCGACTGGTCAGTGACTGACGGCGTCGCGGCGTCGCGACAACCTTCACTCGTTCGCGCGGTTAGCCTGTTCGGGTGCTTGCCGGCAAGTGAGGCAGGACGTCTTGGGCGATCCATTGCGTTGAAAGGATGAGGACGTGAGATCCGATTCCTGAGATCGAACTCCTCCCGGGGTCAGGTCTTGTACTGCCAGCTTTTGCGCTGTTGCAAGACCTGACCCCCTGCGCACGGTCTGACCCCGGTCGAGCGGCAAGGCTCGATTGGTGCCGACAACAGCGACGGCTGATAACATCAGCGCCTCGAACAGCGTCTTTCCACCGATGTACGACGCCCTGCACGATCTTCGTTACGCCCTCCGAGCCGTCCTCCGTATGCGCGGCGTCGCCGTCGTCGCCCTCCTGACCCTCGGACTCGGCGTCGGCGCTACGACGACGATGTTCAGCGTTGTCTACGCAACAGTGCTCCGGACACCGCCGTTTGCCGCTCCGGATGGGCTGGTCGTGCTGTTCAACACCGGCAACACGCCGCGTCAGGGGCTGGTCAGGATGCGGTGGTCGATGCCGAACATTCTCGCCCTGCGCTCCTCGACGGCCTCCTTCGAAGCGGTCGCTTCCTTCAGCGCGGCACTCGTCTCGACGAGCGGGAACGGCGACCCCGAATACATCGACGCCGAGGTCGTGTCGGCTGACTATTTCCCGGTGCTTCGCGTGACGCCGATCAACGGGCGCAGCTTCCGTCAGGAAGAGGACACCATCGCGGGCGCGCAACCCGTCACCGTGATCAGCTCTCGACTGTGGACGCGGAAGTTGGGAGGAGATCCACGCAGCGTCGGCCGGACGATCGTCGTCAACGACGTGCCTTTGACGATCATCGGAATCCTGCCCGAAGGCTTTGCGGGGCTGACCGGCAAGGCGGACCTGTGGATACCGCCACCGATGGCCGCGCGTCTCACCTATTCCGAATACCTCACGACGCCGCAGAACTTCGTCAGCGTCATCGCGCGGTTGAAGCCGGCGACGACCATCGCCCAGGCCAACGCTGAGCTGTCGACGATCGGATCGCGCTTCGTGGGCAACGAACTCACCCCAGACACGGTGTGGGGCGCGACGAGTGTGCCGCTGCGCGATGCGCGGGTGGATCCATTGCTTCGAAGGGCTGCACTGGCGCTCCTTGCCGCGGCCGTGTGCGTGCTGGTCATCGCCTGCGTCAACGTGGCCAGCCTGCTCCTCGCGCGCGGACGCGTCCGCCGCCGCGAGATTGCGGTCAGGCTGGCCGTCGGGTCCGGGAGAGGCCGCCTCGTGCGGCAGCTGCTGACCGAAGGCCTGGTCATGGCTGTGGCCGGTGGTGCCCTGGGAATCGGTGTCGCGTCGTGGGGTGTCGATCTCTTCGCGCGTGCGGCGCCGACCGTGATCCCGAGCGGCCGGAACTATTACGGTGCCATCGGCACATTCGGCCGGCCGTCCATCGACCTCGTCGTGCTGATGTTCTCCCTCCTCGTCGCGCTCGGCACCACACTGCTCTTCGCGCTCGCACCCGCGCTGACGGCATCCCGCGTGGACCTCGTAACGGCGCTCAAGGAAGATCAACGTGGGACCGGGATGCGGAATCGTTCGCTCTCGACGCTCGTTGTCGTCGAGGTGTCGATCGCGTCGTTGCTGCTGGCGGCGTCCGGATTGCTGATCGAGAGCTTCGCACGGATTCAGAGCCGACGGACCGGCTTCGTTCCCGACAACGTCCTGACGTTCTGGGTGCGCCCGCCCGGGTCGCGCTATCCGGCCGCCTCCGGACCGGCCACCGTCGATCGCCTGCTCAACGCCGTTCGAGCCGCGCCAGGTGTCGAGTCGGCGGCCGTGAATCGCTGCACGCCCTTCAGCGGTTGTTCGAGCACGATCCTGTTCCTGCCCGACCGTCCCATCGATCCCACGACGGCGCCAGGTGTGGGGCGGCACTACGTGTCGGCCGACTATTTTCGTGTGCTCGGCATTCCGATTCTCGCGGGACGCGCGCTGACGCCCGACGACCGCGCGGGAACACCGCTCGTCGCGGTCGTGAATCAGGCAGGCGCCAGACGCTTCTGGCCCAACGAGAGCCCAATCGGCCAGCACGTCTGGTTCGGCACGGCCGGGCCATTTGCGGATCGCGCACACCCGGTGGAAATCGTCGGCGTCGTGGGTGACGTCAAGTACGAGGGGGCCGACCAGCCGGATCGGCCTGATAGAGCCGATTTCTACACGTCCTATCTGCAGTTCTCCTACCCGGACACGATGGTCATCGTCAAGGCACGAGGACCCGCGGAAGCGCTCCTCCCGACGATGCGTTCAGCCGTTGCGTCCGTGGATCCGTCTTTGCCCGTCTACGATGCGATGACGCTCGACGACCGGATCGGCACGGCGATCGCCCGCCCTCGCTTCAACACGACGCTGCTCGTGATGTTCGCGGCTGCTTCTCTGCTGCTGGCGGCCATCGGCGTCTACGGCATGCTCTCGTATTCGGTGTCGTCGCGAATCCGGGATATCGGCGTCCGCCTGGCGCTCGGCGCCGACCCGGGACGCGTCACGCGTTTCGTGCTCGGCCAGGGCCTGCGGCTCGCCGCAGTCGGAGCCGCGATCGGACTCGTCACCTCGATTGCCGCCGCCCGGGCCGTTCAAGGTCTCCTGCCGGAGGCGCCAACGTGGAACGGACGCCTCCTCCTCGTGGCCGCCTTCATCGTGCTGGGTGTGTCGGCGGTAGCGGCCATCCTCCCCGCACGGCGCGCCAGCGCCGTCGATCCCAACGTCGTGCTCCGAAACGAGTAGAGCTGCCCTCAGCGGACCTCGGCGCGGCGAGAGCCCGCCCATACCTGATCGGGATTCGGGCTTTACGATGCCGAGACCGAGCCGGGCACTGCCGTTTTCTCTGGCCGGATGGTTGCAGACACGAAGGACAGAGACTCGAGTCTCTGAAAAGACCGAAGAATCAGGAGATGATGATGAAGATACCTCTGTTCGGTTGTGTCAGCCTTCTATGCGCCTCGGCGGCGCTCGCAGTGCAAATTCAGTCGAATCCTCCTCCGACCACGACCGGTAGTCCGCCGAATCCGAGCGATCCGTCTTCTGCGTCAGGTCAGGTGAATCCGCCTGTATCGATTGGGAACCCGACCGGTCAGAGCGCACCGATCCGGCCATGTATTCCTACCTCAGGTTCGGTGTCGTCGACATCGACGAGCTCGCTTGGTACCTCGAGCCTCGGCACGACGGGCTCGACCTCGACGCTCTCCAGCTCACCCGCATCGAGCCTTACCTCTCCGACATCCACGTCGTCCACTCTGAGCTCGGGAACGAGCGCGGGGGCGCTGGGTTCGACTGGCACGACTGGCTCCTCGAGCTCCATCGGCTTGTCGTCGGCCGGATTGATTGGAACGAGCGGGTCCACTCTTGGCTCGACCTCTGGCTCCTCGCCCCTTGCCTCGTCGACCACGTCGTCGGCGAGTGTATCGAGCGCGTCGAGTGCATCCCGTCCGACGGTGAGCACGCCGACCTCAACGTCGCTGATGAGTTCTGGCGGGACGCTGGGGTCGATGGGCGTTGCGTCGTCTGCCGGCACCCTCGGTACGACGGGCTTCCCGCCCTGCACGCCTCGGTAGCGGCTGGCGGATTCGGAGGCGGGGCCGAAAGAACTTGTGAAAAATCGATCCTTGTGGCTTCCACCTTCAGGTGGAAGGCACCCTTCAGGTGGAAGGCAACGCGCGCGCTGTTCTTCCGGCTAAAGCCGGAAGCCACACGAGATCAATTCACAGGCTCGAAAGGCCCCGCCTCGATCAGCGCCTCAGCCCCTTGACGCCGTGGTGCTGGTTGGAATCGCCCCGGGATCATTCATGCCGTAACGCGACGAGCGGATCGACGTTGGCCGCGCGCCAGGCAGGCAGCGTCGCTGCCACGAGGGTCGTGACCAAGGCGGCAACGGCCACCGTGGCAAGCGTCGCCGGATCGAGAGGTTCGACGCCGTACAGCAGACCCTGCATGGAGCGAGCGAGAACCGCCGCACTCGGTAAGCCAATCGCCAGCCCGAGCGCACAGATTGCGCACGCCTCGATCAGGACGAACCGGACGACCGTCAAACGCTCCGCGCCGAGCGCGACGCGCAGCCCGATCTCCCTCGTCTGCGCGGCGACGGAACACGCCAGCATTCCGTAAATCCCGGCGGCCGTCAGAATCATCGCGAGCGCGGCAAAGACGGTCAGCAGCACGCCGCTGAACCGCCATCGAGAGGTGGCATCTCGAACGAGCTGCGACATCTCGGTCACGTCGAACGGAGGCAGCGTGCGATCGACCGCGCGGATCTGTTCCCGCACGGCATTCACCATCGAAAGTGGATCGCCCACGGTCCGGACGACGAACGACGTCGCGATCGGTGGCCGTTGCCGATACGAGAGATACGCATCGAAGAAGACCGGCATGTCCACGAGCTGGTACTTCACGTCGCCGACGATCCCGACGATGGTGGCCTCCTGGCCGGGATCGCCCCAGCCGTTCAGTCCGAAAGAAATCCGCTGCCCGATGGGATCCTCTCCGGCGAATTGCCGTCTGGCAAAGGTCTCGTTGATGACCGCCACGCGCTGGGAGCCTGCCGTGTCTCGATCGTTCAGCAGCCGTCCTTTGATCGCAGGAATGTGCAGCGCGGCGAAATAGTCCGGGCCCACCATGTGAACGGCGATGTCGCCCGAGGTTGACACGCCGTTGATCCGGAAGCTGGTGGTCTCGTTCTGTCCGCGAGTCGGGAGGTTGCTCGCGACCGCAACGGCGTCGACGCCTGGCAGGGCACGAAGCCGCTCGGTGAGGCCCTCGAGGAGCATGCTCCGAGCATCGTCTTCGGTACTGGGAGCGAGGCGGATCGAGTCGAAGGGTCAGGACGTGGTCGGGGTTGAACCCGAGGTGAATCCTCAGAGCGTGCGAGAGGCTGCGCAGCATGAGGCCGGAGCCGACCAGCAGCACGATCGCCAGCGCAACCTGAAAGACGAGCAGAGCGCGGCGGGCGGTCAGTCGGCGCGGGCCCCGACCGCCTGTCAACCACCCTGTCGCATCGCCCTTCATCACCGAACCGAGATCCAGGCGCGTCGTCTGAAGAGCCGGAACGAGCCCGAACAGGAGCCCGGCCGTCAGCGCGAGTCCCACCGTGAACACAAGGGTCGAGGGATCGCGCAGATCGATCCATTCGACAGCCATCCGTCTGACGAACGGCGCGGCCGGGCCGAGCTGCCCATCGGGCTGCAGGAGTGCGAGCGCCTTGACGCCCCACGCCGCGACGAGCACGGCCAGCATGCCTCCGAGAAGGCCGAGCAGGATGGCTTCGGTCATCACGTGACGGATGAGCGCGGCCCGACTGGCGCCGATCGCAAGCCGGACGGCGATCTCGCGTTGCCGAGTCATGGCGCGGCTCAGCATGAGGCTGGTCAGATTGGCGCACGCAATCAGCAGGACGAAGCCGACGGAGCCCAGCAGGATCAACAGGGATCGTCGAATCGTCGGGTCGACCTTCGCCTCGGCGAGGGGTGTCGCCACGCCGCTCCACGCCGGACCCGCCGGGTGGTCACCGGGGCCGTTGCTGGGGAGTGTCTCCTCCATTCGACGAACGATCATCTTCAGATCCGCGTCCGCCGCCGCCGGCGTGACCTCGGGTTTGCGGCGCGCGACGACATTCAGCCAGTGGGCCATGCGCATGCGCAATCGAGCGGGATTGTTCATGAGGGGAGGGGCCAGGGCCGCTATCGGCACCCAGAGCTCCGCGGCCCCGGACTCCCCGCGAAAGTCCGAGGGAGCGACGCCCACGATCGTCACGATCTCCCGATTCACGCGGATCGTGCGGCCGACGATCGCCGGATCGGCGGCGAACATGCGCTGCCACAGACGCTCCGAGATCACGGCGACCGCGTGAGGATCCGCCTTGTTGTCGTCAACCGGACCAATCGTCCGGCCCATCAGGGCCGGAACGCCGAGCATCGAAAAGTACCCGCCCGTCACGATTTCCGCTTTGATGCGCTCGGCGTCGCCGACGGCCGCGAGGTTGACGTCGCGTGGAACGAAGCCCTCAATCGCGCTGAACGCGGTCGCACTGGTTCGTAGGTCCTCGAACTTGGGGTACGACCAGGGCGCCATGTTCGTCCCGCGCCCCGGAAAGCCGATGGTGACCTGCAGAATCATGAGTCGGTCCGGGTCCGGGTAGGGAACCGTCCGCAGGACCGCTGCGTTCAGGACGCTGTAGATGACGGTGTTCGCCCCGATGCCGAGGGCCAGCGTGACGAGTGCGACGAGGGAGAAGACGGGCGCTCTCAGGAGGCCGCGAACCGCATAGCGGACATCACGCCAGACTGTCTCCACCACGGGCAGCCGCTGCATCTCGCGATAGGTCTCCTTGATGTGATCCGGCTGGCCCACAGCCGCGAGTGCGGCACGGCGCGCCTCGTCTGGCCGCATGCCGGCGGCGAGATTCTCTGCAACCTGCTGCTCGATGTGGAACGTCAGCTCGGCGTCGAGATCGTGTTCGATCCGCCCACGACGGAACAGCCCGCGCAGGCGCGTTCGCACCGCGTCGAGGAGACGCATGCTGGACCTCTCACCTCATGCCATCCGGATGACCAGGTTGATTGCGCTCGACAGCCGGTCCCAGTTCGCGAGCTCTTTCTTCAGGTGCGCGCGGCCCGCGCGCGTCAGCGAGTAGAACTTGACCTCGCGGCCCGATTCGATCCGTCCCGGGCGCGCGACAATCCACCCATGCCGCTCGAGTCGATAGAGCGCCGGATAGAGCGATCCTTGGGGGATCTGAAGCGCGTCGGCGGAAATCTGTTCGATCCGCTTGGCTATCGCCCATCCATGCTTCGGCTCGAGCTCGATGGTCCGCAGAATGAGGAAATCGAGCGTGCCCTGCACCAGGTCAATCGGTCGGCCCATGACTCACCTTGACGGTCTACAATAGGAGACCCAATTGTAGATTGTCAAGAGAGGCGCGGGACGACTGTCTAAGGGCCCGCCCCGACCGTGCCGGTCGAGGCTCGACACCGGCTCGAACCGCAACCCCGGACTTGGAGAATCGGTGCGCCCGGGCCACGAAGGCCCGCGATGAGCCGCTGGAGACCGTCCCAACTGCTGTCCTTCGAAGTGGAACAACCTGGACTGATTGCTGGGATCGTGGCCGAAATCCGGACGCTCCAGGTTGGCACGAGAGTTGGTGAACCTGACGGTGGGAGACTTCCAATGAGGCACACGCGGGTCATCACAGGTTTGGTCTTGATTGGGGCGCTCGCCGCCACGCCGGCGTTTGCCAGGGCCGACGACCAGCGTCAACGCGGCGGTTCGGACCGGCGCGGAGAACGCTCTGCCGAGCAGGAGCCGCGCGGCGAAGCTCGGGGCGAAGCTCGGCGAGAGGCCGAACGGGCCGTCCCGCGGTCGCGGGATTCGGCGCGGCAGAACGACAACGATCGCCGGCAGGCGGCGAACGACAATGAGCGGCGGCAATACGACGCGCAACGCCAGCTCCAGGCCCAGCGCCAGTACCAGGCACAACGTCAGTACGACGCACGCCGCGATTACGATCGCCGGCGCGACAACCGGTATCCCTACTACTCGAACAGGGGTTACAACCGGACGGTCATCGTTCCGCGAGTCATCCGTCCGAGGATCATCACGGTCGTGCCGTACCGGCCGTACGTCTACCGTCCGAGCTTCGGTCTCGGCGTGTATTACGGAGCCGGCGGATCGTATCCGTACGGCTACACGCCTCGCGGGTACTACGACCCGCTTCCCGGGCACCTGTATGGAGGGCTCCGCATCACGGGGGCGCCCCGTGAGGCACAGGTCTTCGCCGACGGCTACTACGTCGGCATCGTCAACGACTTCGACGGGGTGTACCAGCACATCAACCTCGAGGCGGGGACGCACCACATCGAAATCGAGGCACCAGGGCTCGAGCCCGTGGCCTTCGATGTAATGGTGCAACCGGGCAGGACAATCACGTTCCGGGCGGATATGTATCCGTACTGAGGGTTCAAGGTTCAAGGTTCAGGGGTTCAGGGGTTCAGGGTTCAGGGGTTCAGTGAACCTTGAACCTTGAACCTTGAACCTTGAACCTTGAACCTTGAACCTTGAACCTTGAACTTCGAACCTTGAACTTTGAACGCTGAACCTCACACAGTCCCGCTGTTCTGCCTTGCGCGCCGAGTAGGCTTCCACGTTCTCGTGGCTTCCACCTTCAGAGCCTGTGAAGTAGTCGAGCAGGCGGTCGGCCCCGCGACGCGATGCGGCCAGCGCGCTGCATCAGTTCGAAAAAATGCGCCGCAGGCCGGAGGTGCATTTTTTCCGCGCGTAGGCCGAGGCGGCGAGGGGCTGATGTGGCTTCGACGCTCTACCGCTCTTCCGCCTGAAGGCGGAAGCCACGCGAGATAAATTCACAGGCTCTTCAGGTGGAAGAGAGAAAAACCCCATCCTCGGCTGAGCTGTCGACTTCCATCGAGCCCAATCGACAGGTATATAGAACGAGGGACCGCACACAGTGTGCCGGTTCAGCCGTGCCATTGCGGCGCTGTCGGAAGGAGCTTCTGTGAAATCGTCTCAGCCCACTCTTTCGATTCCAAACCTGCGCAAGACGCTCAACGGACGAGCGATCGCGCCCGACGATGCCGGTTATGACGAGGCGCGCACCGTCTTCAGCGGCACATTCGATCGGCGTCCTGCCGTGATCGTCCGGCCGGCCGGCGTCTCGGACGTCGTCCAGGTCGTCAAGCTGGCGCTCGAGACCGGACTCCCACTCGCCGTGCGGAGCGGCGGCCATAGTGGTGCAGGGCACAGCACGAGCGATGGGGGCATCGTGCTGGACCTGCGCGACCTCACGTCGCTCGATATCGACCAGGAGGCCCGGACGGCGTGGGCCGGCGCCGGCCTGACTGCGGGCGAGTACTCTGCCGCGGTCGGCGCACATGGTCTGGCGACGGGCTTTGGGGACACGGGATCGGTCGGGATCGGGGGCATCACGCTGGGCGGCGGCATCGGATACCTCACGCGCAAGCATGGACTCACGATCGATAGTGTGCTGGCCGCGGAGATCGTGACCGCCCAAGGCGATGTCCTTCATCTGGATGCCGCGTCGCATCCCGAGCTCTTCTGGGCCATCCGTGGCGGAGGGGGGAACTTCGGCGTGGTCACGCGCTTCCAGTACCGACTCCATCCCGTCGATCAGATCGTGGGCGGCATGCTGATGCTGCCCGCGACGCCGGAGGTCATCGCAGGCGCAATTCGAGCGTCGGAGGCCGCATCCGAGGATCTCTCAGTGATCGTCAACGTGATGTCCGCCCCGCCGATGCCCTTCATACCGGAGTCGCAGCACGGCAAGCTGGTGGTGATGTTTCTGTTGTGCTACGCGGGCGACGCCGAGGACGGCGCTCGTGCGATCGCGCCATTCCGAGCGCTCGCCGAGCCCATCGTCGACATGGTCCGGCCGATGCGGTATCCGGAGATCTTTCCTCCAGAAGACAGCTCCTACCACCCGACCGCGGTCGGAAAGACGATGTTCCTCGACACGGTCGACGGCAAGGCGGCCGAGACGATGATCGACTATCTTCAGCGCTCCGACGCAAGCATGCGCGTCGTGCAGCTGCGGGTTCTGGGCGGAGCGATGACGCGCGTCCCAGGCGACGCAACGGCCTTCGCTCATCGGGACGTCCGGATCCTGGCGGTCGTCGCGGCTTTTTACAACGGGCCTGACGACCGGCCGAATCGCGAAGCATGGACGGCGTCGTTGGCCGCAGCGCTACATCAAGGGAAAAGCGGCGCATATGTCGGCTTCGTGATGGATGACGCGGAGCCGAGCGTTCGAGCGGCCTACCCGGACTCCACCTGGAACAGGCTCGCAAAGGTCAAGGCCAGGTACGATCCCGCGAACCTCTTTCGACTCAACCACAACATTCCACCCGTTCGTCAAGCGACGGCGTGAGGGTGATTGCAAGGAACGCCATTCGGCCCGCTCTCAAAGAAGCCGACGATCCCTCCGTGTTCAGCGCCCCCCGAGACGGGTCTCAGCACGAGAGCTCGTGCCGGCGCGATCGCATTCGCCACCCGATCTGGGCCACGGGCGTGGCCATGAGCATGAGGGCGACCACGAACACCGACCAATCGAATGACGTCGGCAGCACCTGGCGGATCACCTCCGGTCCTTGCGGCAGCATGCGAATCGCATCGGCCATGAACACGTAGAGCGCGAGGGCGATGCCCATCCCGCTGGAGCCCCACATCGTCCACGTCAGCGACCCTGCCGGGGCACGATCGCCCGCCTGGGTGGTCAGCGTGCCCCACACGATCATCAGCACGGCGATCGAGACCGGCGCGAGCACCGGCCCCCACCAGGGGAGCGGCAGGAGAAACAGCACGTCCCAGTCGAGCAGCGACTTCGGCCAGCCAGTGATCATCCGCAGGAAGACGTAGTACAGGATGTCCCACACACCGAAGGCAATCGCGGTGTAGCCCCACCGCTGGGGCCATGTCCTTCCTGCGAGCGTGCCGACCGTGAGGAGCATCAGGAGGGTGGCCGCTTCCCTCACGAGCTCGACTTGCCCAAGCACTCCACGAATCGGCAACGGATCCGGTTGATAGGGCTCGATCCGATCCACCATCGCGCGGAGGTAGTAGACCGTTGCCGATTCGAGCCAGGCCATGCCGACCGCGAACAGAACGACGACGAGCCACGTGCGGCGTGCTCCTGACAGCTGCTTCATGTGTCGCTCCGTTCGGCATGTGACGGCTCGGCGCCGTGGCTGGCGCCAAGCTCCCGGATGCGCTCGTCGACGCGCTCGATGACGTGATCGGGCGTCGAGGTGCCGGCCGTGATCCCGACGCTCGTGGCAGCGCGGAACCATTCCGGGCGCAGGTCCGAGGCGGTCTGGACATGATGCACGCGAGAGCAATACCGGCTGCAGGTCCGAACGAGCTCGCGCGTGTTGTTGCTGTTCGCACCGCCGATGACGATCACGACCTCGCAGGCGCGCGCCAGCGCGGTGGCGGCGTCCTGGTGCTGCTTGGTCGGCTTGCACACGGTGTCGACGAAACGGATGTCGGATTGCGGGAACCGTTGCCGAATCAGCCCCACGAGATGACGCACCCGATCGATTCTTTGCGTGGTCTGGGCCGCGATGCCGAGACGCGGATGGTCCTCGAGCTCCATCACATCCTGATCCTCGAGCACGACGTCGAAATCGTCGAGGTCTTCGGTCAGTCCACGCACCTCGACGTGGGCCCGTTGACCGATTATCACCGGATGATAGCCCTCGTCCACGAGCGCCTTGACGGCGCGATGCGCGACCTGGACGAGCGGACAGGTCGCTTCGACCACCTGCAGTCCCATCGCGCGCGTACGCGCGAGCGCCCGCTGCGACGCACCGTGCGCGGTGACCATCACCATCGACGTCTTCACTTGTGCCGCATCGTGCGCGATGGCTATGCCTTTGGACTCCAGCTCCGCCAGCACCGTGGGATTGTGGACGAGGTCGCCGAGAATGGTGACCGGTTGGGACTCGGCCTGCCCGAGAGCGAGGGCGATGGCGTCGCGAACGCCGAAGCACATGCCCAGGTGCGCGGCTCGAATGATTCGCATTGTTGTATTTGCGTAACCGTGAACTTTGCTATGTAAAGCATAGCAAAGCGTGCGCGGCTGTCAACACCCCCGTCCAGGCAGGTTTCGGGGGCCGCGGCCGTCCCGATGGACCAGGAAGCGCTATTCGCTTCGCAGAGCGGTCAGAGGATCGGTTCGCGCCGCCCGCCGGGCGGCGGGAAGGACGGCAACGGCACCAGACACGATGAGCAATCCCACAGCCAGCCCGAGGCTGAGGAGATCGAAGCGATCCGCCGGAGCAACGATTCCACTGAGAGCGCGGACGGCCCAGATCGACAGCAGTCCGCCGACGGCCAGTCCCAATCCCACCATCCATGCGCCCTGCCCCAGCGTGGCACCGAGAATCCGCCTCGGATCCGCGCCCAACGCAATGCGCAGCGCAATCTCGGGACGACGGCTCGCGACATCGTGCGCGACGACGCCAAACAGACCGATTCCTCCGAGGACGACCGACAACAAGGTGAATCCCGTGAACGTCGCGGTCAACACGCGCCTCGCCGGCACGCCCGGCGAGGCGGCGACCACTTCCCGCATCGGCCGGCCGCCGACCGGCAAGTCACGGTCCAGCCGCTCGACTTCCGCGCGGACGACGCTCATGACATCCGCAAAGGGCCGCGAGCTTCGAACGACGACGTGTCGCGAACGCGACGGCGTTTGCCAGGCCGACAGGTACAAGGTGGGCAGCGGGTCTTCGTCGAGCGCGCGGTGCGTCACGTCACCGACGACGCCAACGACCTCCGCGAACTGCGTGCTCGCCGGCAACCACACCCGGCGGCCGACCGCCTGCTCCAGGCCGAGCCGCCGGGCCAGCGACTCGCTCAGGAGAACACGCACCGGGGCGGAGGCGTTGTCGTGCTGCTCGAACGGCCGGCCCGCGAGAACCGGAATCCGCATGACGTCGAAATAGGCTGTGCCCACTTCGCGCACCACGGCTTCGCGTCCAACGTCCACCGGACGAACGCTCACGAGGGCACGCCCCCGGTCCCCGGTCAAAGGGATCTCGTCGGCGATCCCCACGGCACCATGGCCCAGACGCCCCTCGAGCGCGCTCTGCAAGGTCTCGTAGAACGACACCACGCGTTCGGTGTTGGGATAGCTCGCCGCCGGCACGGAGACACTCAGCGACAACACGCCGTCAGCCTCGAACCCGGGATTCACCGCGAGCACGCGGATCAAGCTCCGCCCGAGGAGCATCACCGATACGAGGAGCACGAACGCGAGGGCAATCTCGCCGGTCACGAAGACGCGGCGGAGGACCAGCTCGCGCGGCGCGCGCGCGGCGCCCCGGCGCAGCGCATCGGCGACGCTCCGCCGCAACGCCAGGATGGCCGGCAGCAATCCAGCCAGCCACGCACAGGCGGAGGCGACCACAGCCATGACCGCAATCACGCGCCAGCTGACGGCCACATCGAGCCTGGCGACGCCGCGGTACTGCGCCAGCGCCAGGCGCGCCACGGTCGGTGTCATCCACACCGCGAGCAACGCGCCGCCCGCAGTGCCGAGCGCGACGATCGCCTGAGCCTCCAGCACCAGCTGCTTCACGATTTCGAAGCGGCGGGCGCCGAGCGCGCTCCGCACAGCCAGCTCGCGGCGGCGATCGATCGAACGCACCATCAACAGCCCGGCGAAGTTGGTGAAGGCGATGAGCAGGGCGAGCGCCGCAGCAGCCGCGAGCAACCTCAGCGTTCTCCCAGCGTCGCCAACTATCGACCTGGCGATGGGCGTGACGACCGCGCGTCCGGGAGCAGGCGATTTGCGACTGACGTCGTCGAGGGCCTGCGCAAGGCCCGCAGGAGCGATGCCGGGGCCGAGGCGAGCAAGGACCCCCACTCGCTGTCCGGTTCGCGACGCCTGGGCCGGCGTCATCGCGAACGGCAACCAGATGGGCGTGTCGAGCCCAAAGAAGAACGTCTTCGGCAACACGCCGACGATCGTGTGCGCCTGACCGCCGAGGACGATCTGCCGCCCCAGGATGCCCGGATCGGCTCCGAACTTGCCACGCCAGAAACCGTCGGTGACCATCGCGACGCGCTGACCGACGTCGTCGATATCAAACGGGCGCCCAAGTGCCGGCGAGACCCCGAGGAGCGTCAGGAACCCTGTGGTGATGTAGCTTGCGCTCACACGCTCAGCCGGACCGAGGTTCGTCAGCGTAAAGTTCGTGCCGTCGGACGCCTCGAGCGTCGCGAGCGATCCGGCGCGTTCGCGCCACGCCTCGAAGGTGGCGTATCCCACGGTGCGCGGAGCTGCCGAGGGCTCGTCTATCGGCGACTCGCCGACACCGACGAGTGCCTCGGGGTGCGGGAAGGGCGGCGGTGTGAGCAGGACGGCGTCGACGACCGCGAAGATCGAGGCGCCGGCGCCGAGCGTGAGGGCAAGTGTCAGGACGGCGGCCGCCGCGCTGGCCGGAGAACGCCGCAGGTTTCGCGCGAGGTGAAGCACGTCGAGACGCATGACCGAAGTGTAATGCGCCCCAACGGGATCGGGGACAAGTTCGGGACCAGCGCCGGATCAGCCGGAACACTTCACCCGCAGGTTCCAGTCTGCAAAGATGCGCGACGGGCTCGGTTCCCAAATCCAGACGTGGAGATACCAGATGCCCAGCTTCTCCGCGCGCTTCAGCTTCAGACCCATGATTGGAACGGCTGGCGGTAGCCATCGAAGCGGCTCGACGCGCGACCCGCCGGCGCGCCCGCGCCAGCAGGAGATATGCACGCCAATTCTTCAGACGTCGACTGGCGATCGGATGCGTGCGCCTTTGACCGTCGGTGGGGCGCGGAGTAAAATGAAGGGTCGTTCTTTCTCAGATGGGCCTGTAGCGCAGTTGGGAGCGCGCCTGAATGGCATTCAGGAGGTCACCGGTTCGATCCCGGTCAGGTCCACCAAACCTTCATTTCCGGTTCTGATTTCCCGCAAGTAGCTGAAGGCCGGTGCGGTTACGCCGGTTCCAATAAAGCGATTTCCGTCGAACGCGATTCCATCCGGAAAGAACAGTTGTTGGAACCGCTGACGCTGGTTGAGCGACGCCTGCACCCACAGATCGGACGCGCGCGGCAGAATCCGTTCTGCGAACGCCAGGATGCCTTCTACGTCGAGTTCATCGACCTGGCCGGAGTGCCGGTCGATCCGGGCGAGCGTGAGCTCCTCGCGCAGCTTCTCGGCGTGACGGTCGTACGTCTCGATGTCGATGGAGCGGTCGAAGAGGAATGCTTCGTCCAGGCGGTTCAGCTTGTCCTGTATCGCCTTGGCTGCGCGCTCGGCGCTCGCAATCTCCTCGCTGACCGCAGCCTTTCTCGCCTTCCAGATCTGCAGCACGGATTCCTTGAGAAGCCGCATGTAGCCTGGTGACGGCTGCAGGAGCGCCAGTTCGTCTGCGAACAGCCCCTCCAGCTTCGCCTTCGTGACGTTGACGGCGCGACAACCAGGGCGGCAGTGGTAGTAGGCGTAGTACTCGCTTCGCCCCTTCGACCAGCTGCCGGTCAGACCGCGCCCGCAGGATTCGCAGCGTACGAACGCGCGGAGTGGGAAGTCCGGGTGCGCGCGCTGCTGCGGCGTCGTGCTCGGCACGCGACCGCACAGCACTGCCTGCGCGCGGTAGAACAGGTCTTCGGAAATCAGCGGCTCGAAATCACCGCGCTTGGCGCGAACGCCGTACTCGGGCACGTCCACGATGCCGGCGTACAACTGGTTGCGCAGCAGCACTCCGATCGCTTGTGACGTGAGCGGCTTTCCTCGGCGATTTGTGAGGCCCCACATCCTGGCCCGTTTCAGCAATCGTTCTTTCGTGTACTGTCCTGTCGCGTAGTCCTCGAACGCACGCCGAACGAACGGCGCCCGCTCCGGATCGTGCACCAAGCTCTTGCCGATCGACCGCGGCGCATTCAGATAGCCGATTGGTGCGAGGAACACCCATCGTCCGAGTTCCAGCGCCGCCTTCATGCCTGCCCGCGTGCGATCGGAGCGCACGTCGTTGTCGAATTGCGCAAAGGCTGCGAGGACACCTTCCATCAACTTGCCAGTGGAGGTGTCGTCGATCGGTTCTGTCGCAGACCGCAGCGAGATGCCGAGCGATTGGAGGTGCGAGCGTAGAGCGAAGTGGTCGTACTTGTCTCGCGCGAAGCGCGTCAGGTTGAACACGACCACGAAGTGCACGCGGCCTTTGTTCAACCGGCAGTACGTGAGCAGGTTTTGAAGCTGGCTGCGATCCGTGGACTTGGCGCTCTCGCCTTCCTCGTGGAACCGTTCGAGAACTTCGTAGCCCTGGCGGCGGCAGTACTCCTCGCAGGCGCGAAGCTGCGTCGGCAGGCTCAGGTTCTCGGTCTGCTCCTTCGTGCTGACGCGAACGTAGATCACCGCGCCGACCATGGTTGGCAGCGTAGATCCATTCGCGGGCTCGGGCAAGCTGCGTTTGCGAGGCACTGTTGCTACTCGGAAACCCGGCACTGCTCCTGGTACATCTCGACAACGATAAAGGCCATCGTCTCTGCATGGCGGCGGATGTCCTCGATGTCCTGATCGGTCATGGATTCCGCGTCTTCGCCGAGCAGTTCCCGACAACGCGTGATCGAAATCGGCTCCGGCCTCGGATCCGCATGCTCGACGTACTCCATAGGCACACCTGAACTCGCTGCCGACGTTCGTGATGCGGTGGAGTGCGCCCAAAGCGCGCCGACGTGGAGCCGGCGCGCCCATGACGACGAGCGTGGATGTGGCGTGACGCCGACACCGAAGCGCGTGACTGAAGTCGAACGCGCTGATCGCGTGAGCGTGTGCGATCGATCTACTGGTTGTTGAGAGGAGCTGGCAGCGTTGCTCTGAGAGCGTCGGCTTCAGCGCTCCGCGTCTGGCGAGACTGCGGAGGGATGCCCGATGCATCGACGAGATCTTCACGATACGACCGCTGGCGCATCCGGTCAACGCAGAAATGAAGTCGAGCTTCGTCGGCCATCACTTAAGTGCTACCTTCGAGCTGCGCACAGGCGTCGTCAAGGCCGAAGCCCGCAGGGTCGAGCGCAGCGAGAGCCTTTACGACGTCGAGCACAGCTCGACTCTGATCATGTGATGGCCGACGCAAATGAGTACGGAGACGGAAACCATCCTCTAAATCGCGGTACATTCCATGAGCGATTTGCGACAAGTACGCAACGGAGAACGCATCAGTAATCGGCGCGCAAATCACTCGCGGTTTTGATGGCGGTTTGCGATACCGGCACAGGGGCGTGAGCAACCCTCCGGGCCGACCTCGAGACAGGACAGGCCGCATAACCGGGGGGTTGCTCACGCCCCCGCTCCATCAGTGACGCCGCCTAACCGTGTTCGTGCGCGGCACAGAACGCCGCGCGTGTTGTTCTGCTTCTGAGCTCGCAAGTAGACAGCGTGGAGAGACTTGCGAGTGGCGCGCTCGCGGACACCAGTTCATCGACCATCGGTTCCGACTGACAACTTAGCGCTCCAGAGCTGCGCCAACGGCCGCTTTTTGTCGCGGCCCCCCTCGCGGCGTCAGCCGTTCCGATCCTAAGGCCGAGACCGGCGTGAAAAGAGCGTCGAGAAATTCATCGAGTTCTCTCGCAGGTTGCGCGTCGAATTCACCGCCGTTTCCAGCAGACTGACGGCGCAGGCACAGGGCGCCAACACCCCTTCAGCGGTGGCGTGAGCGACCACGTCGCTGGCCGCAGGCTTGGCAGGCCAAGCGGTCATTTCGGGTGGTCGCTCACGCCACGGTACCGCTGTTGGTGACCGCTACGGCGGGGGCACCACCAGGTGGGCGGCACAGAGCGCCGCCCGATGCCGACAGCTCGTAACCGGCGCAACGACCTGCACTTGTCGCTTGCGGTCGTCGTGCGCACTGGCCTGTCTTGTGCGAAACGAGTTGCGCGACTCGATGATGTCGGGGGGAACACCTCGCGCGACGCCCTGTTCCCCTCTGTGTTCCCCCCTGATCCAGTAGGTTCGTTCGCGTGATGACGACCTGAGGATCGACAGAATCTGGCCTACGGGCGAGGAAGTCCGGTCTTGTCGTCGAGAACGGTGATCGACCAGCCGGCCCGACCACGGAGTGGTAAGAAGTCCGTGTCCATCGTCAGAAGATGCGCATCTGCGGCGTGCGCCGCCGCACCGACCCAGAGATCATTCTTGCCGTGAAATAGCGACCATCCGGACGACTGCGCCAAGGTTGACAGCTCAGCGTACGCCTGCCTGACTCCAGGGTCGGAAATGTGCACGACGACAACGTGACGCTCGAGTTCTGCCAGGCGCCGTAGCTTCTGCGTGCCCCAGCTGCGGCTCAAGCTGAAGGCCAGCATCTCGCCAAGAGACACCTCGCAGACCAGCGGCCTCATCGCCGATGATGAAAGTTGAAAGTTCGCGTCGATCGCTTGGGCCTGGGGTGAATTGCGCGTCCAGTGCAGTAGAACGGTTGTATCGAGCAGGTAGGGCGCGGGCATCTCCTAGCGCAATGCAACCACCGCGGCGTTGAAGTCCTCGTCGGACTCATCGCTGGGCAACCAACCGCGCAGCTGTGCGTAAGCGGATTTCTCGCCAGCCTTGAGCCGCGCCAGCTTGTGGTAATCGCGTTTAGCGGCAGCTGAGGGAACGCGTCGGAAGAACTCGTCTTGAGACGAGGCGAGCACGATCGCGTCTGCATCGACGCGCAGGAGCGAACCCGAAGGACGGAAGACGCCAACGCCCTCCACAACGACGTCTCTGTTGAAGAATTCGCGGAGCGTTTCGACCGGCTCTTCACCGTCCCACAGCGCCGTTACGATCTCGCTGGGGCGAACGTCGAGCTTCAGGACTCCTTGGCTTGCACCCATGACATCCAGTCGACCAGTCACCCGAACTCGTCTCGGCGTCGGAGTAACGGCATACAGCTCAGAGGCGGCGGTCACGACACTTGCGTCGATCTGTCCTCGGCGGTCGAGGACGGTGTCGGGCATGGTGATGCGATCGATTCCGCGACCGATCACGCGCTGGTATGTTCGGATTCGACGGAGCATCCCGGGATCGAAGCGATTGCTTTCCGTACGCCGAACTGCAACGTCGTGCAAGGCTGCACCGAACAGCTCGAATGCAGTTTCCTCCGGCTTTGGGCCGTCGTCCCAGAGAAGCCGTTGCTCGAAGAGCTCCGACGCGACGCTCCCAAAGGTCGGCACTTCGAAGTGAAGCAGCGTCGCTCCGTTCTCGCCGCTGTGGCCGATAAATCGGACTTCGGATGCCGCCCTCAACGAAGTCGGTACACGACCACGCGCGCGGCTGGAATGAAGAAACCCCATCCGCACGGCATCCAGCAGCGTCCCTTCCAGGCTGCCGAGTACGGGCCCGATTAGCTCGGGCCGTGGCCGGGCGCCAAGGCCCTCCGGCCCGGCGAGTCGAAATGACCGTTCAACGGCGTTCAGTGCTCACCTCTTCATCGTTAGCATCGCACATGTGAACGAAGTTTCGGTCAATCGGGATCGTGCCTCCATGTCGCGCGTTGACGCGTTCGCCACCGGCTGAAGCTGTTGAACACAAGACGGTTGTTGACCCTGAACCTGAAAACGGCTCCGGCCTCCAGTTCAGCCGGGCTGAGTTCCGGAACGTTCGGCCACAACCGGGGTTTTGGGTGTCAAATTGTGATTGTCGTAACCTGTTGCGACGCGAGCGCCACAAGAACCATGTGACGTGCCCCTCCTACGGCAAGAAGCACTGCCACGGTCACGAGCACGGGCACCTTCCAGCTGCTCCTGGCCGGGTTATTCGCTTTGTCAGCTCGCGAAGAACGTCCAGCCGTGCAGCGCCATCAACTCTTTCAAGAGCTGCGACCGTTGCCCTTTTGTTCCTGATACGCGCCCACCTCGTTCGGCAGCTCGGCGCGCCAAGGTGATCGGCGTCGTCCGCGACACGGGCACGCGGGGTCTCTCCCCTGATGACGTCCTCGCTCGACAGCCGTCCCAGTTCTACCGCTCGTACACGCAGGCGGGCCTCGTGCCGGCGACCGTCATTGCCCGGACGTAGGGTGATGCGGCCGCCCTTCTCGGGGCGATGCAACGCGAGCTGCGCGCCGTGGACGTCACGCTGCCGGTGATCACGGCGCAGACGATGGCGCAGGATCTGGAGCGATCGCAGGCGGCGCCGAAGGTGGTCGCCACGTGTCTCGGTGTCCTCGGCGGCCTCGCTCTGGTGCTGGCGAGCATCGGTCTCTATGCGGTCGTCGCGTTCGCGGTCGCGAGGCGGTCGCGCGAGATCGGCATTCGGATGGCGCTCGGCGCCCGGAGTCAGCAGGTGGTCTGGAGCATCAACCGAGGGGTGGCGGGGCTGATCGGCGTGGCGACCAGCATCGGTCTCGTCCTCACGGTCCTGATCGTGCTCGCGCTGCGCGCGACGCCCGGATCGGCGGACATCGGGATCGGCAGCATGGACGTGTATCGCCCGAACATCGACCCGGTGGCGCTTGTGGCCATCGCGGCCGTTACGGCAGTCGTCGGCGTCGCCGCCGCATTCGTGCCCGCGCGCCGGGCCGTCCGAATGGATCCACTTATGGCCCTGCGCCACGAGTGATGCTACGCTACCCCGCGTGGTCAACGACATCAGGCTTGCCCTGAGGCGGCTCGGGGCCACACCGCTCTTCACTGTCTTCGCGATCCTCTCGCTCGCGATCGGCGTCGCGATCACGACGGCGGTGTATTCCATCGTCGACTCGGTCCTTCTGCGCGGCCTCGGCGTCCGAGAGCCCGGTCGGGTCGCCATCGTCGCAACGCCCTACAGCGGACGGCTGCTCGCAGGCACGGTGTCGGCGCCGGACTTCCACGATCTGCGAGCGGCGCAGACATCGTTCTCCCACATGGCCGCGTCGGCGACGCTCATTCGGCGCGTGGCTCTGCCTTCCGCGACACAGATGCTGATGGGCGAGGCCGTCAGCGGCTCGTACTTCGCGACGCTCGGCGTGAGCGCCGCGCGCGGACGCGCGATTCAGCCGGCCGACGATGACGGCGCCGCGCGCGTGGTGATGCTGGGCGACGCGCTCTGGCGGCGAACCTTCGCGTCCGATCCCCGCGTCGTCGGCACTGTCGTGACGATCTCCAGCCAGCGATACGAGGTGATCGGCGTCGCGCCGCCCACGTTCACAGGTCCGCGCGGATGGCTTGCCAGCACGCAGTTCTGGATTCCGCTCGGCACCCAATCAGACGGGGGGCGCGAGAGCCGGCGGCTCACGATCTTCGGCCGCCTGGCTTCAACAGTGACGATCGCCGCGGCGTCGTCGGAGGTGCGGACGATCGCCGCGCGCCTCGACCAGTCGTTTCCACCGCGGTACCCGGGGAAGAGCCCCACCGCCACGGATCGGCCATGGCGGGCAAAGACGATGGCCGAGATCGCGGACGAGGACACGGCCGTGCGCCGGTTCGGGATGACGCTCGTCGCGCTCGTCGGGCTGGTGCTGGTGGTCGCCTGCACGAACCTCGGCAACCTCGTGCTCGCTCGAGGGACGACACGGCTGCGCGAGATCGCGGTGCGCCGCGCGCTCGGCGCGTCGAGGTGGCGGCTGGTGCGGGAGCAGTGCCTCGAGAGCGTGATTCTCGCGGCGGGCGGGGCGATCGCGTCCTACGTCGTGTTCGAGCTGCTGCGCGCCGCGATAGACACCGAAATCAGCCTCGCGATGCCGTTCGGCGGACGGACGACGCTGTCGTTTCATCCGGTGCTGAACGTGACGGCGTTGGGCGTCGCCGTGTCGTCACTCCTCGTGGCGCTGGTCGTCTTCGGCCTCGAGCCGGCGATCCAGCTGACGCGCACGATCGACGTGCGCGGCGCGCTCGCCGCCGGATCGACCCCCGGGCCGCCGCGCCGCCGGCGCCAGCGCGCCCTGCTGCGGTGGCAGGTCGCGATCGCGGCCGGGTTCTTCATCATCGCGACGATGTTCGTGAAGTACTCGATCGCGGAAGCGCGGCACGACTCCGGCGTCGATCTGGATCGGATCGGGGTCGCGGTCCTCAATCTCGACGGGCCTGAGTGGAGCGAGGCGCGCGCGCGGCGGACGCTCGATCGTCTGCTCGGCGAATTGCGCGGCCATCCGTCGATCGAATCGGCGTCGCTCACGGGCGGACTGCCCTTCGGCGTGTCGAGCGCGCTGCGTCTCTCGATGGCGCCGGCGGAACAGGCCGGCGCGGCGGACACGCCGCCGCGCATGGTCACCGCGGTCGCCGCGACGCCGTCGATCTTCCGGACGCTCGGAGTCGAGATCCTTCGCGGACGCGGCTTCGACGATCGCGATGGGCCGGGCGCGCCGCGCGTCCTCATCGTCAGCGAGTTCACCGCGCGGCAGATTTTTGGAACCGCCGACGCCGTCGGACGGCAGGTCGCGCTCGCCGGCCAGCCGGCCGCGCGCGCGACGGCCACCATCGTCGGCATCGCGGCCAACACGGACGTGGGCAGCCTCTTCGCGGATCCGCGGCCGCTCGCCTACGCGCCGTTCGAGCAGTCCTATCAGCCGCTCGTCACGGTCGTCACGCGCGCATCCGGATCGGTGCCGACCGCCGTGGGCGCGATGCGCGAGGCGATCCGGCGCGCGGATCCGGACGTCGCGATCGACAGGATCGGGACGGGACGCACGGTGCTCGCCGGACCGTTCCAGGTCATGCGCGGGTTCGGCCTCACGGCGATCGGCCTCGGCGCGATCACGCTCCTTCTCGCGATGGCGGGTCTCTACGGCATCCAGTCGAACGTCATCGCCAATCGCACGCGCGAGATCGGCGTGCGGATGTCGTTCGGCGCCACCTCCAGCCAGATCAAGCGCATGGTGCTGCTGGACGGGTATCGTCCCGTGCTCGACGGGCTCCTGTTCGGTTTGTCGATCGGCCTCGTCGGCCGGGCGATCGCGCGCGCGTACCTCGAGCTCGACGTCGCCATCGTCGATCCCTGGATCCTGGTCGTGACGCCAATTCCGTTAGTCGGCGCCGCGTTTTTCGCCTGCTACCTGCCCGCCCGCCGCGCCGCGGCGGTCGATCCCAATGTGGCGCTCCGGTGCGAGTGAGGCGATTGGTAGATTTCTGCCCCCGTCCTGCAAAAACTTACAGCGAGCCTGTCGGCGCAGACGGTGATCAAGCTTCCGAAGAAAAAGTACACGCCGAAGCAGGACGTGCAGCTCGGAAAGGAAGCCGCGTCGGAAGTCCGCAAGCAGTACCCCATCATCGAGGACCAGCACATCGCGAAGTACCTCACGCAGATTGGCAACCGCCTCGTCGCCGCGGCGCCGACGGAACTGAAGCAATCGGTCTACGAGTACCTCGTTCACGCCGGTGAACCTGAAAGACATCAACGCGTTCGCGCTGCCGGGCGGACCGATGTTCGTGCAACGCGGCATGTTCGACGCGGCGGCCGAAGAAGCGGAAGTCGCGGGCGTGATGGCGCACGAGCTGTCACGCGTGCTGCTGCGGCATGGAACGGCGAACGCGTCGAAGGCCCAGAACCCGTGGCTGCAGCTCGGCCAGATCGCCGGCGCGGTCGGCGGCGCGGTCGTCGGCGGCGAGCTGGGCGGGTACATCGCGGAAGGCACCCAGTTCGGTCTCGGCACGCTGCTGCTCCGCTACAGCCGCGACTACGAGAAGCAGGCGGACCTCCTCGGCGCGCAGATCATGGCGCGGGCCGGCTACGACCCGCGCGCGCTCGCTCATGCGCCAAGTCGAAGCGCGTCAATTCGGCTCAACAAGACCGCAACCTGGTTCCAAATGGCGCTGTTCTGGTCCACCAACCTCCAAGTTGTTGATTCTAAAGAACTGAAGTCCGCAACCCTCTCCGCCAATCGACCCACTCGCTCGTGGTCAGTCTTGCGAGTTGAGGCTCTTGCTGAAACGCGACCATCGAAACCGTCACTCGGAGATTTGCCAGAAGACATCTGCGTCGTCGGTACCAGCAATTCCTGATTGCTTTGGAGTACCAACAGTCGCGTGTTGCAGTCAGGTTCCCCTGTGCGCTCGATATAATCCAGACCGTTCCGAATGCCCCTCACTTCCGGCGCGCGTCTGGGCCGCTATCAGATCACCGCTCAAATTGGCGCCGGTGGCATGGGCGAGGTGTATCGAGCCTCAGATACCACGCTCGAGCGCACCGTCGCGATCAAGGTCCTTCCCGACCACGCGGCGAACGACCCGCAGTTTCGCGAGCGTTTTGAACGCGAAGCCCGAGCCGCATCGGCACTGAATCATCCGAACATCCTGACCGTCTTCGATGTCGGCTGCGAGCGCGATGCGGCCTTTCTCGTGATGGAGCTGATCGACGGGGTGACACTGCGCGAGCGGATCGCCGACTGCGCTCTCCCGCCTCGCGAGGTGGTGTCGATCGGCGCACAGATTGCTGACGGTCTGGCAGCCGCCCATCAGGCGGGCCTCGTCCATCGCGATCTGAAACCCGACAACCTGATGGTGACGCGTGAGGGCCGCGTCAAGATTCTCGATTTCGGCCTGGCCAAGCCGCTGGCGACGTCGCTCGCCGGTCCACATACACAAACGGCAATCTCTGAAGCCGGCATGCTGGTGGGCACGATCGGTTACGTCGCGCCCGAGCAAGTGCGGGGCGGCGCGGCCACTGCGCAGTCCGATCTGTTTAGCCTTGGCGTAGTCCTCTACGAAAGCGCAACTGGGCAGCGGACATTTTCCCGCCCGACCACGGTCGAAACGCTCAACGCGATTCTGAAGGAGGACCCGCCGGAGCTTCCTGCGACCGTCCCGATGGGCCTACGCCAGATCATCGCGCACTGCCTGGAGAAAGAACCGGGGCGACGATTTCAAACCGCAGCCGACGTCGCGTTTGCGTTGCGCGCGTTTGCGTCGACGACGACCGTAAGCGCACTCTCGGAAGTCGAGACAGCGTCGGTGCGTGGTCGCATCAGACTCTACTCAGCCACGACTGCACTGATGCTGGCTGCTCTCGCGGCCGGTACTTACGCAGGTGCACGCTGGTTTCAGGAGACGCCGTTGGATTTGAGCGCGGTTCGCCTCGAGCCGTTCGCGGTCGAAAGCGAATCCGAGTCGCACCCGGCAATTTCTCCCGATGGACGCAGCGTCGCCTACGTTCGAGGAGTAGGTGTACCCAACGTCGGTGACATTGTTGTCAAGAGCGACAGTGCGTCGGCTCCCGTGGTCTTGGTGCGCAATGTTGCCTTCCCGTACAACCTGTTTTGGTCCCGCACCGGCGATCGTCTCTACTTCACCACGAGGAGCCGCTTGCGTTCTGTGGCTACCATTGGTGGCGACGCACGCGACGAGCTGCTGGATGTCAATGGCGGTCACCTGTCACCAGACGGGCGGACCTTTGCCACCTTCAAGATCGACGGGACCGGTCAGGTGCAATTCGTGGTCGGTCCGCGTGAGGCCCTGCGGCCGTACACCCGCCGATGCACGGACCGATGGCGTGCTTCCCATCGTTCGTGCGGTTTTCTCCAGATGGTTCCAAGATCTTGCTCAGGACGACGTGCCCTGAGAATGCACTGTACGTGCTGCCGGTGCCGTCGGCCGACGGGAAAGGGCCGGCCCCGCGGCAATTGTTCAACGGCAAGCTCGACGCCAACGTGGGTGCGCAGTGGTATGCGGATTCTCGACATATCGTGTTCGCCTCGCACGGCAGTCTGTGGTTGGGTGATAGCGAGACGGAGGCGCTGACGCGACTTACCACCAGCGCGACGCCGGCACATTGGCCGGATGTCGGGCATGACGGCACTATCGCCTTTGCTGAGGACATCCTCGATCACGACGTGATTGAGCTGCCGCTCGCCGGTGGCGCGCCGCGCGTGCTGGTGAGCTCGGCGCTGTACGATGGCGCGGCCGCATGGGCGCCGACCACAGGGACATTCGCCTATGTCGCCAATCGCGGCGCTGGCGACGAAATCCGGTTGCGATCGATCGTTGATGGGTCCGAGCAGCGGTTGCTTAGCCTTCGTGACTTCCCGGATGCGCCGGGAGACACGACTCAAGTAATCCGCGGGTTGACCTATTCGCCCGACGGTCAGTGGCTGGCAGCCGCCGTGATGTCACTGCATCCATCCGTCCAAGCCGGTATTTGGATCGTCCCCGCCAATGGAGGAACACCGCGACGTACGACGTCGAAGGACGCAAACGCCTTGCAAGCGAGCTGGTCTCCGGATGGAAAATCCATGGCTATCCAGATGTGGGACGACCGGCTGTCGATCGTCGGCATCGGCAGCGGCGAAGCCCGAGGAGTGGCGACGCCAGCGCCCGCTGTGTTCAGGCATCTCGAGTGGTCGCCAACGGGCGAATGGATCGCCGCCAGCTGGTGGCGGCCTGGCACGCCATCGACGGCGGTCCTCATCGATCCAACCACCGGAGCGGTGCGTGAGTTGAAGGAGTTCAGCGCACCGCCGGCCTACGCGTGGGCACCAGACGGCAAGACCGTTTACGGCGTGTTTCTCACCGACACGGGATCGGAGCTGCGTGCGCTCGATGTTGCCAGCGGACGTGTCCGAGCAGTCGCCAAATACACGACCCGACTGCGCATCGAAGACGAGATTATTCACTCTCTTCGAATGGTCTTCGATGCCCGGCGGCAGTCGTTCATCACGACCGTCGCCAACGATCGCTCGAATGTCTGGTTGCTACGAGGACTATCGCTGTCAGTGCCTTCGGCGCGCTGACCATCGTTCGCAGTCGAGGCGGTCCTGCTACGCTGCGTGCTGCAGTTCGCTCAGCTCGCGAAGCCACCTCGTCACTGGGTTCGAACTGGTGAAAATCTGGGCCACCATCCTTCGCTCGCCTTCGGCGAGCTTCGGCTCGGTAAACCAAGCGAGTCTCTGACAGGCGAAGGATGCCGCGCCGAAGCGGCGCAGCCGCGACGGCGGGCTGGTTCCTGTCTCTGAACGAGCTTCTGCTCGGCAAGCCATACGAGAGCCCGTTAGCGAATCCTGACAGAATCGTCCCCACTCCCTTTCGCAGAAACTGCCGACGCCTCAGCGCTGAACACGCAATTTCAACGCATTTCAGATGTCAGCCTTCGGCATCTGCGTTGCCTACCGTCTCGTATGCCGGAAGACAGGAGATTCGTCTACGTCCTCAAGAGTGCCGACGCCAAGCCGCATTTCTATATTGGCCTGACGTCGGATGTCCTCGCCCGCCTCGCCGATCACAACGCCGGCCACTGCTCACACACCGCGCGGCATCGTCCCTGGCAGCTCCACGTCACCATCGAACTCCCCGACGAGCAACGGGCTATCGCCTTCGAGCGCTATGTGAAGTCCGGTTCCGGTCGCGCCTTTGCGAAGCGGCACTTTGGATGAGCGACCAGCTGCCGGTCAGACCGCGTCCGCATGACGCGCAGCGAACGAATCCGCGCAGCGGGAAATCCAGTGCGCGCGCTGCTTCGGCGTCGTGCTCGGCATCCGGCCAGAAAGGACCGACTGGACGCGGTAGAACAGATCCTCCGAGATCAACGGCTCGAAGTCTGGGCCTGATCCGATTCGGTGGACGGTTTGACTACGTGGGTTGCGTTGGTCTTTCGGTCTTCTGTCCTTGGAAACATGGACGGGTGTGGGCGCGGTGGGAAACCGCCGTCTGGGCGGTTTTCCATGGCGTCCACGCCCTCTTCGAGCGCACGTCGTTCGAACGCCGCCGGACTGATCTGCCCCAGCGCCGAGTGTCGGCGCCGCTGGTTGTAGAACACCTCGATATAGTCGAACAGCTCCATCTTGACCACGCCGTGGCGCTCGAAGTGTTCGCCGAGCTCGCTCTTCACGGTGGAGAAGAAACTCTCCATCACCGCATTGTCGTAGCAGTTGCCGCGGCGGACGGCGATTACATCCTGGCTGACTGTATTCGACACCTGAAAAGTGATGCGTCACAGCGGCCCTAATCGGACTGCGCTCACGACTGTATCAGTGCGCGAAGGCTGACGCCCGTCCACAGCCGCTCGCGCATCTCACGCGTCAGCGCCAGCGATCGAGCGCCCGCTCGCGTCACCGCGAAGACGCGGCGCGACGCCGCATCGGCGGTCGACGCGCGAGACGAGAAGACGAAGCCCTTCGCCTCGAGGCGATCCAGCGTCGCATAGACGGAGCCGATCGTCACCTCGCGCCCCGTGACAGCCTCCAGCTCGCGCCGCACATTCATCCCGTACGCTTCGTGCTCCGTGCGGACGACGGCGAGCATCACCTGTTCCTCGAGAGAGCCGAGCAGGACGGGTTCCGGGTCGCGTCGTTTAACCGTCATTCTCGTAACACCACCGCCGGGTCGGTCAGGCTGGCCCGGCGCGCCGGGACGAACGCGGCCAGGACACCGACGGCAAAAAGAACGGCGACAGCCGCGACAAACGCAAGCGGATCGGTCGGCTCGACACCATAGAGCAATGTGGCCAGGAGTTTCGTCGCGATCATCGCCGCGACGATACCGATGACGCTGCCGGCGCCGACGAGCGCAGCGCCGCGTCCGACGACGTGGCGGGCGACGTGCGACGGCTGCATGCCGAGCGCGATGCAGATGCCATAGTCGCGCGACCGCCGCGTCACGTAGTGCGACATCACCCCGTAGACACCGACGGCCCCGAGCACGAGCGCGAGCGCCGCCAGAATTCCAAGCAGCCTCACGATCTGCGCCGCGGGACCCACCGCCCGCTCGAACAAGCGTGTCATCGTCGTCGTCTCCTGGATCGCCAGCTGCACACCTACTCGACCGATGGCCGAGCGCGCAGAGGAGAGCACTCCCGGAATCTGTTGCTCGGAGTCTGCCCTGACCACGAACGAAATCCCGCCGTCCACGAACGGCATCTGCTCGTATAGCACGTATCGCCGGGAACCGATCCATCCGTCAGAGCCGCCTCGGCGGCGTTGGCGACGACACCGATGATCCGCTCGCCGCGCTCGTCGAAGGTGAGCAGCAGGCGCCCGAGCGGATCTTCGTTCGGAAAAAACTTCTCCGCGAGCGCCTCGTTGACGATGACGACGCGTCCGCTGCCTTCGCGATCGGAGACGTCGAAATTTCTACCGCGCAGAATAGGCAAGCCAAGCGTTGTGAAGTAATCGCGCGTGACCATCCTCAACGCGGTGGTGGCTCGATCTTCATTGGCGCGGCCCTGGATACGGATAAGCCAGTTGTCCCGGATCCGCGCAAAGGCAGTTTCTGCGCCGCGGCGACGAACTTGACGCCCGGCAGCGCCTGTAGGACCGGCAGCACTCGAGAACGATCCGCTTCGCTGTGGCTGCGTCCGCCGAGCGGCATGACCGCGTCGACGATCGCGACGCCATCCGTACGTACGCCGGGATCAATCGCGCGGAGGTTTGTCACGCTGCGAATGAGAAGCCCGGCGCCGCGTCAAGCAGGACGGCGAGCGCAACCTGCGCGATCGCCAGGCTCCCCTTCGAGGCGGCCGCCGCGAGCCGCCACACCTCCGGTGCGCGTCGTCGCCATCGTCGCCCGAAGGCTACTGCCGCGCCACAGCGCGATCCCCAGCACGATCGCGACGATGGCGGCCGCCGCGAGCGCGGCAAGCATCGCTGCCAGAACACGGTCCAGTCGAGACGAGCGTTGTCAGCCAGCGCGCCGAGCGGCAGCGATGTCACCAGCAGCTCGAATCGGCCGCCGCGAGCGCCGCGCCGGTGGCTCCTGCAAGCGCTCGGACGAGCAGCGCCTCGATGATCAGCTGCTGCAACTGGCGCTGACGGTTCGCGCCGAGCGCGGCGCGTATCCCCATCTCGGTTGCGCGTGCGTGACCTCTCCCAGCATCAGCGCCGCAACATTGCCGCAGGCCATGACCAGGATGACGATCACCGCGGCGAACGTCGGCCCGAGACTCGGACGGAGCTTTCCGACGAAGAACTCGCGTGCGGGCTGTCGCCGGCGCTTCGTCTTGTCCCACGCCGAGGCATACGAAAACCGCTCGGCGAGCGCGTCCGCCAACGCGCGAACCGGCACATGCATGCTGTCCATCGACGCGCCGTCTGCAAGGCGGCCCACGAGCGTGTAGATGCCGGATCGGTTCTCTGGCCTCAGCTGCGCGGCGGCCCAGTGCGGGTCTGCGGACTCGGAAACCAGAAGCCGCGCGGCATCACGCCGATGACCGTGCGCGCGATGCCGCCAATCCGCAACTGCTTCCCAACGATTTCGGATCGGATCCAATTCCTGCCACAGCGAGTGGCTGAGGACTACCGAGGGCGGAGGACCAACAGTATCCTCGGCGGCTTGAAAGGTCCGCTGAGCAAGGGAGAAGCGCCGAGCACATCAAAGAATTCGGCAGACTTCGAGACGCCAGGCGTCAGTTTCATTGCAATGCCAGGGAACTCCAGCGTGACGTCGTTGGACGATAGGCGGCGACCTGCTTGAAACCGGGGATTCGGCGGAATCCAGGACTCCTCCTCCGTCCACGAAACCGGCATCCAGAAGACGCCGACCTGTTCCTCGCGCGCGATGGGCAGCGGGTCGAGCAGTGGTGCAGGCAATACTGAAGACCGCAGCAGTTCCGCCGGCACCAAGCGCGAGCGTCAGGATGGCCAGCAGCGCGTAGATCGGGCGGCTCCACAGCCGGCGGCCTGCATAGCGAACGTCCATGATCCAGCTCTCGAACATTGGTCCTCCCGGTCGCATGCGGTTGGCGTGCGGCTCGAAGCCAGTCATGCCGCGGCACCAGCCGCGACGGACGAGAAAGGGCAGGGATCCGATCGCCTGCCGCCAGGCCCAGCCGTGCGCTGCCGCTCGCCCGAACTTGCCGGCGCGCCAAGCATACTCCGCCTGCAGATCCGCCAGCAGCTCGTCACGCTCGGCGATCGGGGTGAGCACGCGGAACAGGGCCGACACGACGACCGGGAGGCGCAGGCATTGGCAATTCTACATTGTAGAAAGACGGGAGGCGGCGGCGAAAGGTTTATCGCGCGGGGAAAATAAGTTATCCGGAGTTCGTCAGGAGAAAAGCGTCGCGCGATTGTGTCCCGCGCGCCATGAGGATCGAGCGGCCGTCGGGGGACAACGCGAGGCGGAAAACCGTCAGATCGGTCCGTGGGTGGCTCGGCAAGGTCGTGGTAAGCCTGGACGTGACGGACCTGAAGGGATGGGAACTTCGGCAAGAAGTCCAGGAGCTCCGCCGACCAGCGTTCAAGGATTTGCTAGACTCTCCTCGCTTTGGCCATCCCCCCAAAGTCTCTCCCGTTTTGCTACTATTCGCGGATCGCAGGGCCCCCAATCCAGGAGCGCATGCCATGAAGTTCGCACTGCTGTCTGTCTCGTATGCCGGCTTGTTTTATGCCGCTGAGCCGCTCTCCATCGAAGAGCAGGTCTATAAGGCCAAGCAGCTTGGCTTCGATGGACTGGCGATCGAGACGAAGCGCCCCGTGGCATGTCCGCTTGACGTGAGCAAGTCGGACCGCGCCCGAATCAAGGCGGTTGCGGCCGATCAGGGCATCGCCCTCTGCGCGCTCGAGAGCATGTCGAACTTCACAAGCCGCTACATGGAGGAGCGCGAGAACAACCTCGCGATGATGCGCTTCGTCCTCGAGCTTGCGTCGGACCTCGGTGTCGACATGGTGAAGGTGTTTGCCGCGTGGCCTGGCCTCGTCAACGACGAGGAGGACGTGGCGATGTATGCGCAGTACGAGCGCGGCAGACCACTACAAGCGGCTCGTATCCACCCGATCTGCCGCAAGTGGCACCGCGCGCGTCGACGGCATCCGCGAAGTCGCCGGGCTGGGCGGCGGACATGGGCATCACGCTGGTGCTGCAGAACCACGCGCCCGTCACCACGCCTGGCTACGAGGATGCGCTGGCGATGGTGACGGCAGATCGACCGGCCGCAACGTCAAGCTCTGCCTCGACGTGCCGCTGTTCTATGAGCGGCAGGATCCTGCGTACGTGCGCGAAGCGGTCCATCGCTGCCGCGAGCACGTCGTCTACACGCACTACGGGGCCTGGAATTTCACAGAAACGCCGGACGGCCGCGTCCTGCAGGGGCCGGCGCCGTCATTTGGCGGCCAGATCAATTACGAAACGTTCGTCGACGCGCTGCAGGAAGTTGGCTACACCGGTTATCTCTCGTCCGAATACTGTGTGGCGGTGGTGAAGAACCATCAGCTGGCCGGCATTG